>CAWIMH010000035.1:0-662208 GCA_963837035.1 uncultured Pseudomonadota bacterium | reverse complement strand
TGCTTTTGACAATGCGGTCTGGCCCACTTTGATATTCAGATCTGGCCCACCCTCCGGGTTTTCATGTTTTCGTTCTCGCCACCGCGTTCGGTACCTAGTTGCTGGTTAGGGGGTGTGCGAGGGGGAAGCATTCCCCCTCGCCGCTGCGTCTAAGCTGATCCAGTGGTTAGCGATGCTCGGTTCTTGCGTCGCTCCGCGGTCCTGCGGAAGCGATAAGACTCACTACCGGTCTCGATGATGTGCGCCCGATCGGTGATCCGATCGAGCAGCGCCTTGCACAGCCTGGCGTTGGGAATCACCTGGGTCCATTCCGAGAACGGCAGATTGGTGGTGACGATGACCGCTGCCTTCTCCGCCCGTTCCGCGATCACCTGGAACAAGAACTCCGCGCCGACCTCTGCGAGTGGGACGTACCCAACTTCATCGAGCGCAATCAGATCGTAACGGGCCCAGCGCGCCAGCACGCGCCCGAGTTGCAGCTGATGCTTGGCCTCGACCAGTTCGTTGATCAGTGCCGCGGCGGTGGCGAAGCGCACCCGCCGCTTCTGCCGGCAGGCCGCGACCACGAGTCCGGTAAGCAGATGGGTTTTGCCGGTGCCACTGTCGCCGATCAAGATGATCGGCTCGGCTTTGGCGAGGTAGTCGCCCCTGGCCAGTTCATGGATCTGCTGAGCCGAGATCCGGGGGGTGCGCGCGAAGTCGAACTCCTCGAGGGTTTTCATCCGCGGCAAACGAGCTTCGCGGATGCGTCGCTCGATCAGTCGCTGTTCGCGATCCTCGAGTTCCGTCTGCAGCAGCGCTTCGAGATAGCCGAGGTGGGTGCGCCGTTCGCGCAGCGCCTGCTCCGCGAGTTGCGCGCACTGCGCGGCTATACTCGGCAGACGCAAGACCTTGCACTGTTGGCGAATGGTGGCGGCTTCCAGCGCGGCGCTCTCCGCGTTCATGATGCTGCCTCCTGGCCGAGCAGTCCGTCGTAATCGGTCAGCGAAGGCTTCGGACGTTCGTAGCGTGAGAGCGCGCCCAACTCCATGATGGTGCTGCGCGCGCGGACCAGATCGGCGGCTTCGGCCAGATGCCGGATCGCTGCCACATCCGAACATCCAAGCGCGAGCGCTTCTTCGATCGCTGCGCGCACCCGCCCATGCCCATGCTGCCTGATCAGACTCAGCACTTGGATCATCTGGCGGGTGCCGCTCTGCTTGCCGTGCCGACCGATGAGTTCGGCCAGCAGGCGATCATAACTCTCCGGCCACAGCCCGCGTTGCCGCCACGCCGCCAGCGGCTTCGATCCGATAAGCGCTCCCGGCTTACGCTCCAGCACGTCGAGATAGTGTTCGAGATCGAGTACCTGTTGATCGCGTGTGTAACAGCGCTCGTGACGAGCGAGGCAGTGACCCTCATTCCAGAGTTCTACGTGACTCGGATAGAGTCGGACCTCGACCGTCCTGCCGACATCGACCGGAGCCGAATACAAGTTGGTTCGCACCTTAACGCAGCCGAGCCCGTCGACCCGTGGGAAAGAGATATCGGCTAGGTCGACGCCGTGCTCGGCGAGCTGGATATGCCGCTAAAGAACTGATCCATTTACCGCTGTAAAAGTGAGCCACCCCGAGCCGTAGACTCCGGCTGGAAGCCGGAGGATGGGGATGCTGAAGATGGATCAAGTGCATGTACTGCGACACAAGGTGCTGAACGAGGGACGGAGCATCCGGCGCGTGGCGCGTGAACTCGGCTTAAGCCGCAACACGGTAGCCAAGTACCTCGATCAGCCCGAGCCGGTCAGAAGTTCGCGGCGACAGCGGGAGCGGCCGGTATGGGAGGCGGTGCAGCCGCGGCTGGAGGAGCTGGTGGCGGAGTGGGAGCCGCGGACCACCGGCAAGCAACGGATTACCGCGATGCGGCTTTATCGTCAGCTCAAGGCGGAAGGCTATCAGGTCGGCAGGACATTGGTGGGTGACTATTGGCGCGAGCGGCGGCGGCAACGAGCCGAGGTCTACGTGCCACTGGTTAATCGCCCGGGCGAAGCGCAGATCGATTTCTTCGAGGTGGTGGTGGAAGTCGGCGGCGAACGGCGCAAAGCCTGGGAGTTCCTGTTGCGGCTGATGTACTCGGGCCGCGAGTTCGCCTGGCTCTACGATCGCTGCGATCAGCTCGCCTTTCTCGACGGCCACGTGCGGGCGTTTGCCCACCTGGGCGGAGTCGCGCGGCGCTGCGTATACGATAATCTCGCGGCCGCAGTGCGCAAGATTGTCGGTGCGCGGCGCGAACTCACGGGCCGGTTCCTGGCGCTGGTCAGCCACTATCTGTTCGAGCCGGACTTCGCCCGCATCGGCGAAGGGCACGACAAGGGCGGAGTGGAAAGCCGCGGTAAGGCGATCCGGCTAGAGCATCTCACTCCGATTCCGCGCGGCGACAGCCTGGAAGCAATCTCGCGCCAGCTGCTCGCCGAACTCGACGCCGCGTTCCCCGCGCGGCACCGTGCTGGAAGGTCCGCCAGTGAGCTGTGGGCGGAGGAACGTGTGCAACTGCTGCCGGCACCCGCTACGAGCTTCGAGGTGCGCAAGCCAATCCCGGTCGAGATCAGCTCGCGCGCGATGGTCAGGATCGAACGGGCCTGGTACTCGGTGCCGTCGCGCTGGGCGCGGCTTGATGCGACCGCGTACCTCGGCGTGGACGACGTCCGCATCACCTGCATGGGCGAGAGCGTGACGCATCCGCGAGCGCGGTTTGGAACGCGCCAGGTCCGCTATCGTCATTATCTTCCCGAGCTGGCGCGCAAGCCGCACGCGGTGCGCCAAGTGGCGCCGGAGTTGATCGCGGAGTTGGGCGCACCGTGGAGCGGACTGTGGAGACTGTTGTGCGGCACGCACGGCGAATTGGAAGCAGCGCGAGTGGTGGCGCGGCTGCTCGGCGTGGTCTGCGAACACGGCGAAGATCGGGTGCGCCTGGCGCTGGAAGCGGCGATCAACCAGCACCGTATCGACGTGCTCGATCTCCCCGTTCCCGGACCGAAGCTCGAGAACGTCGCGGTTCCCGATGCGCTCGCCGCCTACGTGGTCGAAGCCGGACGCGCGTCTGATTACGATCATCTGCTGCTCGCCGAAGGAGCCGTCCATGAGTAACGCGGCCTGCGAGGCGGTCATCCAGGAGTACTGCCACGAACTCAAGCTCGCGGCGGTGGTGCGGGATTATCCGGGGCTCTGCCGGCGCGCCCGCGACGGTGGCTGGGCTTACGAAGACCTGCTGCGCGAGCTGCTAGAAGCCGAGATCACCAATCGGCATCAAAGCACCGCGCGCCGCCTGCTGCGCGAAGCGCGCTTTCCCGATATCAAGACCTTCGACCAGCTCGACTGGGCGGTGCTCAAGGGCGTGTCACGGCCAAAGCTCATGGAGCTGGCGAGCGGCGAGTTCATCGGACGCGCCGAGGACGCAATCCTGGCCGGTCCGATCGGCACCGGCAAGACTCATCTCGCGATCGCGCTCGGAGTGGAAGCCACGCGCCGGCGGCTGCGAGTTCACTTCGCCCGCGCAGCGGATCTGGTGCAGAGTCTGGTTGAGGCGCGCGACGAGCGGCGGCTGACCGCCTTGCAACAGCGGTATCAGAAAGTCGCGCTGTTAATCGTGGATGAACTGGGGTTCGTGCCTTTCGAGCGCACCGGCGGCGAGCTGCTCTTCAATCTGCTTGCCCAGCGCTACGAACGCCGCTCGACCATCATCACCACCAATCTGGCGTTCTCGGAGTGGGTCAAGGTGTTCGGCGATGAAAAGCTCACAACGGCGTTGCTCGATCGCCTCAGCCATCACGCCCATATCCTGACAACTCGCGGCGATTCCTTTCGCAGCCAGCGAGCAATCAGAGCCGCCGGCGGCGCCAAGAAGGATACACATGCCGACGATAGTGAAGCGCATTAGTATCGCTTGCGCGCAAGGTACGCGCTGGCGCGCCACACCTAACGCGCACGGAGGAAAGGACCAGACGGTTAAAATCTCAAAAAGGGACTGAGGAAAGAACCAACCCAGGGTGGCTCACTTTTACGCCGGTAAAGTGGCTCAGTTTTAAAGCGTTGCAAACACGAGCGGCAGCAGATGCGCGCGTTCTTCGATTATCAGCGCGCCCACCGGCCGGCTCTGCCCAGCGATCTGACGTCGTTCGTCGGCGCGGCAAGAGGCCAGCAACTGTGCGTTGAGATCCTCGAGATCGCGCGCTTTCGGCACCGGCACCCAGTGGTTGCGCCGGAAGTAGCCGGCCTCGCTCTCGATGCCGCCCTTTTCGTGCGCCTCATACGGCGAGCAGAACTCACTGCTGAAACGCCAGTGCGAGCGGAAAGCTATGAAGCGCGCGGTCTCCTCGCGCCGATAGCCGCGCACAATCTTCCTCACCGCGGCCTTCAAGTTGTCGTACCGCAGAACGGCAAATACGCCCTGAAAATAATTGAACGCGTGTTCGTGAGCGTCGAGGAATGCCTGCTGGGTCGCGCGATGATACGCGCGGTGGAAGGCCGCGCCGCTCGCCATGCTGCGCATCGAAAACACTTGCAGCAGCACCTGCTCGCCGCTCAGTTCCGCCCAAGCCTCGTACCAATCAACCTGGGCTTCCTGTCCGAGTTGATAGCTCTGCGGCACACAGGTCGCACGCAGCGCCCATCCCAACTCCGCTTTCCGCTCGCGTACGTATTGCCGGACCGTAACCTCGGCGACTTTGTGCTCTGGCCGCTCAGCCAGGATCCGCTGCCAGATACGATGCGCGGTGTGACGCTGCTTACGTGGCGCTCTGCGATCGGCTTCGAGGATGGCCTCGATGAACGGAACCAGCGGTCCTATCACCGGTCGCGCTCGCTCCACCGGCCTGCGCTCAGGCGGTTCAGCGCTCGCGAGCGCCTGCCGCACCATCCGCCGATGCACCCCAAGCCTGGCCGCAACACCTTTGATGCTTCCGACTCCGAACTCGTATTCCCTGCGGATCCGCTCGAACAACTCCACCTTAGCTCTCCTCTCCATCCCGGCCTCCTGCCTCAATCAGCAGGATGCCCCGGTTAAAGGAGGGTGGGCCAATTTACAGCATCGAAGTGGGCCGTTTCACAGTATCGAAATCAGTGGCCTCAATTGCGGCGCGCTGGCAACCCGGAGACCACATTTATGCGAGCGGCGCGGGACTGCCGCCGCTCATGTACTACGGAACGATCTTCCACCCCGGCAGCCACCTGAGTTTCGTCAGCCCGCGCGAGCCCGCCTACACTCCGCGTGAGGAGGCGCCTTACGTTCCCCTTCCAGCCCACGAAGGACGGCTCTGGTTTATTTGGTTCGTGTACCCAATGAGATGGGCTACGACCGGACGGTTCTAAGGCATTTTAACCAGACCGCTACGCTGCTGCAGAGCGCGCAATTCAAACACTACATCGTGTCGGTGTGGCGTCTGGCCGGTCCCTGAAGGCGGCTCTCACCCTGCTCCAGCATTGGCCATGTTGCAAAGGGAAGAAGTTGCGACGTGCGGATTAGCCGCACCTTTCAAACTTTCCTAGATCGGCGAGATGCTCTCTCGACGCGCGCCTCCTAAGGGCCGATCGCCGCCGACCACTGGAAGGATGGGTTTCTCCACAATTCGTATTGCTCCCCATCCTGCACTGGATCAACCGTCGCGAACTGATTCGCGGTAGTGTCGAAGACGCAGCGGTTCTCGTCTGGCTTCTGTCTCAGTCTGGTAATACTTCCCGCCGAATCTACTCCGATTACGATCGCTGCATGATACCACTCATGAGCGCCCACACTAGTATCGGTCCTGTTCTGAACCATAACCAGATCTCCAAGGCGGGCCGACGGCAGTTGGTCAAGCGTGTTGGCGGCAGCGATCATCGCATAGTTATGCTGGCCCAACCATCTCCGCGTTATCGTAACGAATTGGCGGCCAACCAGTGGGAGAGCATTCGGAAGGCCGCCGGTAATGAAGGTCTCAGCGTACGCGAAACAGTTGTAGCTACTAGCTGGCAAGCCCTGAACCAGGGTATCCGCCCTTAGCCGAACTACCTGCCCGGACATATAGGGCGCCGTGTTGTACAGACAGTGTGGATACAGGGAAGTATCCTGCGTGGGCCGCGACGCGGGACACAACAGCGATACCGCCTGTACGACGCGTTGCCCGAGAATCACGAAGTTGGACACGCCGGTTGAGATCGCAGTAGCTCCCCCGTATGGTCGACAGCTGATGACGTTAGTGATCTGAGTCGACCTGAAGTTCGGTGGCAAGTACCCTCCGATCCTCAGTCCGCCTTCCGGATGATGCCAGTTCGGCCGATCGGGCGTAACTCGAAACGGACCGTTGGCGCCGTCCGCACTCGCAATGCGCGAACATTGGATTTCAATATCAGCCGCATAGTCGAGCGTTGTGAAGGTGACCACACGAGCCTTGAAGCCGGATAGCATCTCGTCCTGAGCGCATATCATCGCGTTGTGCGGATCGCCGCCGTTCGGATTCCCTGCCCAAGCTCCCCAGTGACCCCCGTTCCACTGGCAATTACCTCCCGCGCAGACCGGCGCCGCGCACATCACCTGGATGTAGTCCAGGACGTCGCCGCGACGGATCTTCGCGCCGACAATCGCTTCACCATTACCGCAGCGCAAAGTCCGAAAAGCGTAACCGCTGCCCCATCCAATGCCACCGGCCTGCCCTCCCCGGTCCGTCGTGTCAAACTCGTTGGTCCGATGCGCCGAGTGTAGGTTTGGCTGCGCTAGCGCTTCCCCGGTGATCAGCAGTAAATCGCTCAGTAGAATCAGCACAGCCGCCAGGAGCACGGCTCGTGCCTTGGGCATCTTGGTCTGCAAACGTTCATCCCCTCCGGCATCACCGTTGGCACCGTCGGTTTTGCGATGACTCACGGGTTCCTTCTCCTCTCGGGCGGTGGCGCTCGGCAGCAGGTCCTAATCGACTTCGAATCTCCGTTATCAAATCACCCGTAATACTTCCGTCGGCCCCGCTTCACAAGACCGCTGGACGGCGTTCTACGCTCGGACGATGGGTTTTTACGATCGCGTCGCGGTGAGCTGAGTGATCCGCTGGACCGCGTTCCCCGATCGGGCTGCCGCCCGCCACAGCCTGGACGAGGTGCTGAGCCGCCCGTTCGAACGCCTCATGGTCGGGCACGGCGCGCCGCTCGCCGCAAGCGGGCGGGAGGCCCTCGCCGCTGCGTACACGTGGCTGCCGGCCTCGCGCCGCGCTAAGGGGTGACCTGAAATTGTCCTTTGTCTCCTAGCCTGTTTAGGCACCGAATATCCGCTATATCTGGCGGATGCTGGATGGCGGAGTCTGCTGCGAACTACTCTCCGACCAGGACACGGCGGTTTATGCCATGCGGTGGTTTATAAACACCTGGCTCTATCGCATCGTCGTCAGCGTGACCGGCGATGACCCGCGCCAATGCTTGTGCAGTTTCCCGACCTTTCTTTGCTCGTTCCATCAACGCGTTGGCTTTGGCCCTTTGATTCCGAGTCGAGAGCAAACGCCTACAATTTGCGGGCTTTTGCTACCGCCTCCATCACAAGCTTACCGAACTGTCGGATTTGGTCATAGCCAGAAAATAGTCTCAAACCACCATCACGGCGCGCCGCTTGCGGCGAGCGGGAGGCCCTCGCCGCTGCGTACGCGTGGCTACCCCGTTCGAGGTTGGCGATGTGATCTGCGAGTCCGTGCCGGGAACGTGCAGCGCCCTGAGCCGCCGCGCCTCCGAGACCTCCAGGGCGCCGTACTTTGAAGCTCTATTTCATTTGAGGGGAGTTTTCGGAAGGCCGGCTACCCGACCAGTTGAAGAATTCGGGTTTTTGGCGATTTGGCCCTGGCACTACCCACGACCGCAAGTGTGGCGCGGTAGCCATGCCGCCACCCGTCAATTCGACCCACAGTTGAACCGCATGATGTCTTGAATGCCAAAATTTCACTCTTGCGTGTTTAGTCTCTTCGCTTGGGCCGCATCTCGTGCGGCGACCGGGTACCGGCTGCACAGGACTGGACGGTCACCATTCCCTCAACTTGTCGCCGGCGCGGGCGGCCGGGTGCCAAGTATTCGGTAGATTTCGCGAACCGGTTCTGCGGCAAGAAAGCTGCCGGCGAGAGCGGGCGACTTGAGCCGGTGGGCCACTGCCTCAATGGTGGCGACCGCCTTCCTGAACTCGTCTTCCGCCTGCTGGTCTTTGCCGAGCCGGTCCAGCACCTTTCCCAGGGCCGACCGTCCCATCCACGACTCCCGTGGCGTTTTGAGTTCTTCCGCCAATTTTACGGAAGCTTCGAGCATTGCCGCGCCTTCTTCGAAGCGGCCTCGCGCTGCAAGTATCTCCCCTTGAAGGCGCTGCGCTCGCGCCGCGTGTTTGCGAGCCCAGGTTCGCGTCGCCATCTCCAGCGCCTGAACGGCATATTTCCAGGCTTCTTCGTAACGCCCTCGTGCCAAGGCCAGCGCGCCGCGCGCATGCAGCAGAGGAATTTGCCAGCGCCAGCGCGCGATGTCCTCCCGCTCCAGAAGCGACCATGCACGCAGAAAATATTCCTCAGCGCGGCCCTGCTCAGAACGCTCGAAGTGCACCAGCCCGGCCTTTAGCAGCGAATGACCAAGTGGTTCCGGCCATGCCGTAAACCTGAGGCCGGCTTGTTCTCCCTCGAGATTGAGCTCGAGCGCCCGGTCGAGATCGTACAGCTCCTGATGCACCGCCGCGATACAATTGGGGTTGCGCGCGAGAAAAAAAGAATCGCCTGCCGCTTGCGCGTATTCTTGCAACCGCTGGTAGTAGTCGAGCGCCTCTTCGTAGTTACCCCGCGACAGGCAGATGTGCCCGAGACAGAACAGCCCCAGCCCCAGCGGGAACCCGGAATGAGAGCTCCGCGCCTGTGCTACTCCTTCGTGCAGCAGCACCAGGGCGCGGTCGAACTCGCCCCGCCACTGGAGCCCGGCACCCAACGGGACTTTCGCGTTCGCCGCCAGCCGAGGATTGTCGATATCTTCGATTAGGCGCACTGCCTCCTCGGCCTCGCTTGTGATTTCCGGCGTCGCGCCAAAGCAGGTAGCGCTGGTGAATGCATGGGTTGCACAACATACGGCTTGGAGGGTCACGTCGCCGAGTTCCCGTGCGATCGCCAACGCCCGCTCACTGTGGTTGATCGATAATTCCATCCTGCGCGCATTGAAATGCGCTTCGCTCGATCCGAGCAGAAACTGGCATTCGCGCGTGCGGTCTTTTTCGCCACGAACGAGTTCGAGGGTACGCCCGTACTCCGCCAATGCTTCCTCGTGTCTGCCCACGATACTGAGCACCGCGCCACGTTTTGCGTGAAGGTCCGCGATCACGCGGGAGTCAGCCGCAGGCAGCTTCGCCGCAGCCTCCAACGCATGTGCGTAATGCTGCTCGGCTTCTGCGTTGGCGAAGGAATGTGCGGCCCGCTCGCCTGCGAGCAGGTCGTACTCCAGCGCCTTGGTCCATTGTTCGCCGCGGGTGAAGTGATGAGCGAGTTCGGCGTAGTGCTCCGGCAGGCGATCCCGGTACAGCTCCTCGACCGCTTCGCCAACCGCCCGATGCAGTTCCTTGCGGCTCTGCAGCAGCAGGCTGTTGTAGGCGACATCCTGGATAACGGCGTGCTTGAAGATATACGCCGGCTCCTGTAACAGCCCCTGCTCATAGATTATCTCGAGCGTCTTCAGCTCGCGCAGCAGCCCCTCGAGCGTCCCGCTGAGCCCCGCGATCCGCTCGAGCAGCCTGACCATGAACTGCCGGCCAATCACCGAGGCTAGCTGCACCGTCCTTTTGCCGTTTTCGCCCAGGCGATCCAGCCGCGCCATGATAATCCCCTGGATCGTGTCGGGAATCGTCAACTCGCCGAGCACCTTGCCCATCCGGTAGCCGCCGTTATCGCGCGCCAGCACTCCCAGGTCGATTAGTGTCTTCGTCACCTCTTCGACGAAGAGCGGGACGCCCTCGGCCTTTTGCATCAACGCCGTCCTGAGTTCCGGGGGGAACAGGCCGCGCCCAGAAAACGCGTGGCCATATCCATCGTCTGCTCCTCCGTCAGATGGCGCAGGTTGATCGTGCTGTGGAAGCTCCTGATCCCAAACGGCGCGGTGTAACCGACTCGATGCGTCAGGATGATCAGCAGTGCGGCGCTAGCCACCGAATCCATCAGGAATGCCAGGTATTCCTGCGTGCTGCTATCGACCCAGTGCATATCTTCGAACACGAGGACAATCGGCCGCAGCGAAGCTCCTCGTATGGTCAGGGAGCGCAAAGCGTTGAAGGTTCGCGTCCGCCGCTCCGCGGCGTCCATGGCCAGCACTGCGGGCTCGCCCGGGTCCACCGCGAGCAGATAGCGGATGTATGGAATCTCGGCCTCCAAGGTGCCGACCTGCCGCATCCCATGCTCTACCTTCGCGATTATCTCGGGCTCGCCGTCGTTCTCGTCGATCCCGAAGTTCTCGCGCAACTGGTCAATCACCGGCAGCATCGGGGTCGACGCCCCGAACGAAACGCACCTCCCCTCGAGCCAGGTAACCTCGTCTCCGGCGGCGGCGAGACGACGTCGAAACTCAAGCATCAGGCGGGATTTTCCGATCCCCGCGTCGCCGGAGACAAAGGCCAACTGCCCGTGCCCGCTCTTCACTTCCCCGAAAAGCTCCCCGAGCGTCGCCAGTTCGCGTTCGCGGCCGACCAGTGTAGTAAGCCCGCGCTCCCCCGCAACGTCCAGACCGCTGCGGCGGCCGCGCGCGCGCAGAACTTCGAAGGCGCGCACCGGCTCATGCCCCTTGACCTCGAGCGCGCCCATGTCAACCGTTTCGAAAAATCCCGAAACCGCCTTATGCGTTGCCTCGCTGATGAGAATGCTGCCAGGCTGTGTCAGCGCTTCCAGCCGTGACGCCAAATTGATCGTATCGCCGATAGCTGTGTACTCCATGTGCAGATCGTTGCCAATTCTGCCCACGACCACCAGGCCGGTGTTGATTCCGATCCGGATCTGGAGCCGCAGCCCGCGCTCGCGCTCCAGTGTCCTCGCGTAGTCCCTCAGCGCGCGCTGGATCCCCAATGCCGCGTGGACTGCGCGTCGCGCCGCGTCCTCGTGAGCGATCGGCGCACCGAACAACGCCATCAGACCGTCGCCGCCATACTGGTTGATCGTTCCTTCAAACCGATGGATCTCGGCCGTAATCGGTTCAAAAGCGCGCACGATGATCTCGTGGACTTCCTCGGGGTCAAGCTTCTCCGCCATCGGGGTGAACCCTACGATGTCCCCGAAAAGAACCGTCACCTGCCGACGCTCCCCCTCTATCGCGGATCGTCCCGTCAGAATCTTCTCGGCCAGGCGGCCGGGCGTGCGGAAAGCTTCGGTCGCAGCCGATCCTCCGCCGGCGGCCTGAGGCTTAGCGATGGAAGACGCCCGGAGCGCTGTCCCGCATTCACCGCAAAACTTGAACCCTGGCGGATTCTCGGCGCCGCACTTGGCGCAACTACTCTTCAGCAGGCTGCCGCAGTTGCCGCAGAACTTGCTGGTATCCGGATTTTCGGAATTGCAACTCGGGCAGCGCATGCGCCTCCCCCAACGTCGACAGCAGCGGCCGTCTCAGTGGCTCTTTCTATCATAGGTGTGAGCGGCGACGTTACGCTAGCCAACCTTGTCGCGAGGGACCGAAACTGCACGAATTGTAGCGCGCGAGCATACGATGATGCGCCCAACGCGCGAATGCGTCCGCACGCGATGCCGCTTCAAACCCGCATCGTCCAAGTCATTCTGAGCCGAGTCTGCGCAGCGAGAATCTCTCTGGCCCGTTTTATCTCCTCACAAAATCGTGGCATAACCAGCATCAACACTGCGCGATACAGTGATATGACGGCTGCGGAGAGGACTATGAACTTCATCGATCAATTGGACCCCGAGCTCAGAGCGGTAGTCGAGAAGTTACCGACCGATCGCCCCGTCGATCTCAAGGACATTCCAAAAGCCCGGACCAAGATGAATAAAATGGTGTCCGCGCTGCTGGCGTCTTTTCCCCCGGTCGAGGGTGTAACCAGCCAGGATCAATTTGCCCCTGGTGCGCAAGGCGACCCCGCCGTGCGGGTCCGTGTCTATCGGCCAACCCATCAACCCCGCAAGCTACCCGCCCTCCTCTGGATTCATGGTGGCGGCTACGTGATGGGAGCTATCGATCACGACGACCGGCTCATGGCGCAATTGGTTAATCGAATCGGCCTGGTCGCTGTCTCGGTCGACTACCGCCTCGCCCCCGAACATCCGTTTCCCGCGCCGGTCGAGGATTGTTATGCCGGGCTAAAGTGGCTGTATGCGCATGCCAGCGAGCTTGGCGTTGAACCATCCCGCATCGCCATTGGCGGCGCCAGCGGCGGCGGCGGCCTCGCCGCGGGATTGGCCCTCCTCACCCGCGACCGCGGAGAGGTGCCGGTCGCTTTCCAGCTCCTCATCTACCCCATGATCGATGACCGTAACGATACCCCTGCCAGCCATGCGATTACCGACACGCGCATGTGGCATCGCGAGAGTAACCGCCTGGGCTGGAAAGCCTACCTGGGTCGGGACTGTGGTGGCACCGGCGTGTCTCCCTACGCGGCGGCGTCGCGCGCCACTGATTTGACCAAACTGCCCCCAGCTTACATCCCGGTCGGTGCACTCGACCTCTTTGTGGACGAGAATATCGAGTACGCACAGCGTCTTATCCAAGCCGGCGTGCCGACCGAACTTCACGTCTATCCCGGGGCATTCCACGGCTTTGACCTTTTCGCCCCGTCGGCAAAGGTCTCGAAGCAATTCAAGGCCGACCGCGATTCAGCGCTCAAGCGCGCACTCCACAACGCCGCGACCTGATCGTGCTCCGCCCGCTCCAGGCTTATTCGATGCGGGCGCCCAAGGGTGAGTCATGACGGTGTGAACGACCTGGTCAGCCGCTGGTTGCGTTACGACGCTGCGC
The DNA here is from genome assembly GCA_963837035.1 of uncultured Pseudomonadota bacterium. Taxonomy (GTDB): domain Bacteria; phylum Desulfobacterota; class Binatia; order Binatales; family Binataceae; genus JASHZA01. The sequence continues at coordinate 649,267 of CAWIMH010000035.1, read as the reverse complement.
GCGAGACTGTCTTTTTGCGCGAAACGTACGAACGGGAGGGGACCAGAGAGAGCAGAATATTGGCAAGAGTTATCTAGGCATACTTAGGAGACTCTATCCATTAATGGACATGCTAAATCCGCGCGGCGCGCATGAGGGTCGGGAAGCGCCACCTCTCCATCACGCGTCTCCGGAGCCGTGGCCGAGCGACTGACCCGAGTCACTCGACAGTCTTCTCGAGTTCGACCTTCGAAATCTTTCATGGCGAAAAGTTGTAAAGATTCGGATCGATGCGGCGGCCCTGAACGAACAGGGGGCGACTATGTATGACGCACCTCCAGGTCGCCGCACCAAGCCTCGGACTGAACATTTCCCTCCGCTGCGCAGTGTCCCGGGCTTGGTGAGAGGATGCCTTCTGGTGCATACTCTCGGCATGCAACGGGCGTAAAGTAATAGTGTCGCTTAAGCCGTGCAGGCGCTCTCCAAGTTTCGGTTCGAGGAGAGGAGCGCAGAGGCGGTAAAACAAATTCTTGAACATCCTTAGAATTGGAAGGAGTTGAGACATGGCGCGCAAAGAATTCGAGGTGCAGCAGCTCCTCAAAGCCTACCGCAAAGGCATCATCTCCGAAGAACTGTTCGCAAAGCAGATGGCGGAATCAGCTGGCGCTGCAGACGGGGGCGCCGGAAATGGGAGCGCCGCGGAAGGGAATGGCACGGCGGCCAAGTCCAAACAGCGAGCCGCGAAGGTGAGGCGCATAACCGGCGATGCGAGCATCGACAGCGGGGCCTTGTTCAAAACGATGGGGAAGCGCAAGACCTATGACCGAACCGCTGGCGACCTCGGCAATATAGTCGCTTTGGAGCATGTCAACGTGACAGTTCCCGACCAGGAGAAAGCCACGTTGTTCTACATCAACGGTCTCGGTCTGACGCGCGATCCCTACATGATGACCGGCCCTGCCAACATGTGGGTCAACGTAGGACGCAGCCAATTTCACTTACCGACCGGCAAGCCGCAGGTTTTGCGGGGTCATATCGGTGTCGTGCTGCCAGACGCCGAGTCGTTGCGCCAGCGCTTGGCGTCGGTCCGCGAGTCGCTCGCGGATACTCGCTTCGAGTGTCACGAGCGCGACGGGTTCATCGAAGCGATGTGCCCGTGGGGCAACCGGCTCCGTTGTTATGGGCCGAATAGCCGTTTCGGTCCGACCGCTCTCGGAATTCCTTATGTTGAATTCGATGTGCCCCAAGGGACCGCGGACGGGATTGCGCGGTTTTATTCGCAGATCATGGGTGCGCAAGCGGCTCCGCTGGAGGATCAGGAAGGACGTTTTGCCTGCGTCACGGCTGGCAACGGACAGAATCTGTTCTTTCGTGAGACCGACCGCCCGATTCCAGCGTACGACCAGCACCATATCCAGATCTACATTAACGACTTCTCCGGACCCCATCGGCGTCTGCTGGAAAAGGGGCTGATTACCCAGGAGAGCGACCAGCACCAGTATCGTTTTCAGGACATCATCGATCCCGATACCGGCAAAGTGGTTTTTACCATCGAGCACGAAGTGCGCAGCATGAGGCACCCGTTGTATCTGCGCCCGTTGGTCAACCGCAATCCCGCACAGAACATCATGCAATATGAGCCAGGCTCTGACGCTCGAAACTGGTCCACGGTCTCAGCCGGTTGAGAGGATTGGTCCGCTCGAAACATTTGTCGTAACTTCTGAGGAGAGCGTCCAGCACCGGATAACTAACTGTCGACCAGGAGTGTCATAATTTTAGAAAGGGCAGGACTTGTTCCTGTCCTTTCCATCTGCGAGCAGACTTGTCGGCGGCTGTCGAACTTGCTGGAACGGGAATACGGCGAGTCGCCGCCGATTTCGGGAGGAACAATGGCCATGAAGGCGATGCGCGCACATCAGCTTGGCGGTCCGGAGCAATTGAAACTCGAGGAAGCTCCCGATCCTCAGCCACAGACGGGACAGGTCGCTATTCGCGTTCGCGCGGCGGGGATCAATCCGGCCGACGTAGTCCGGCTCTCGGGCCGGCTGGGCGCCCTCCCTCTTCCGTATATTCCGGGTACCGATGTGTGTGGCGAGATTGAGAGCACGGGTCCGGGAGTGAGTCATCTTAAGCGCGGCGACCGCGTCTTCGGCCGCGCGTTGAGTGGCGGCTATGCGGAGAAAACTTGCCTGCTCGCCGGGGAAGCCATCCCACTCCCACCCAACTTGTCATTTGAAGAGGGCGCCGCGATTCCGATTCCCTTCTACACCGCTTACCACGCACTACATAGCAGGGCCGCGGTAAAATCCGACGAGACGGTTCTGGTTTCGGCTGGCGGAGGCGGTGTGGGTGTTGCCGCAGTGCAACTAGCGCGGCTGGCTGGCGCGCGGGTCATTACCACGGTTGGCTCGAGGGAAAAGGTGGAGCGGATTCGCGAGCTGGGTGCGCATGTCGCGGTGAACTACAAGGAGCAGGACTTCGTCGCGGAAGTTCAAAAGTTCACTGACAAAAAGGGCGTCGACGTGATTATCGAAAATGTCGCGACCGACAATCTGGCCAAGGACCTGATCGCGCTCGCCACCAACGGCCGCATTGTTGTAATCGGCACTGGCACTGGCAAAGCAGCCGAGGCGGTGTTTCCGGTTTTTCCAGCACTGTTCAAGGATGCGTCGGTGCTCGGCATGAGCCTGATCAACGCTGGTGCCGCGATTCCGGACATGGCGGCTACTCTCGCTCGTCTGTTCGGTGAAGGAAAGCTCAAGGCGGTCGTCAGCAAGGCTTATTCGTTGGCCGATGCACCCAAAGCGATCGAGGATCTGATGGCATCAAGAGTTTTTGGTAAATTGGTGCTGACGCCCTAGCCGAACTTTGTCGCCTACTGAGGAAAGCCATTAGTAAACTGCCCGCCGTTGTCCAACAGGTGCATAGCATGGCCAGGATCGATTTATGAGCACGACCAAAGATATTGCACAATCTCCATCACGCAAACCGGTAGCGACGGCGCCAATTGAGCGATTTGACGCGATCGTGATTGGCGCCGGGGTTTCCGGATTGTATCAACTTTATCGCCTGCGCCAGCTCGGCCTCTCGGTGCGATGTTATGAAGATGGCAGCGGTGTGGGCGGCACCTGGTACTGGAATCGGTACCCCGGGTGTCGCTTCGATCCGAGAGTGAAAGCTATGGCTACTCGTGGTCGCCGGAACTGTTGCAGGAATGGGATTGGAAGGAACACTACTCGGGCCAGCCGGAGAACGAGCGATATCTTAATTACGTTGCGGACAAGTTCGACCTGCGCAAGGACATTCAATTCAATTCACGAGTTGCATCCGCAGTTTACGACGAGAAGGCGAATCAATGGGAGATCGAGTTGGAGGGTGGACAGCGGGCGCAAGCGCAGTTTCTGATCGCTGCGGTGGGACTCCTCTCGGCCAGGTACACACCCCCCTTCCCAGGGATCGACAGCTTTAAGGGCGAATCGTTTCATACCTCCCGATGGCGGAAGGGGCCGGTCGACTTCAAAGGGAAGCGCGTTGCGGTTATCGGAACGGGGGCGACCGCGGTCCAGCTTATTCCCGAAATCGCCAAAGAAGTTGGTCATCTCACTGTTTTCCAGCGTACCCCGAACTACTGCGCGCCGTGCCGAAATTCGTTAGTCACGCCGGAGACTCAGCGCCATTGGAAAGACACCTACCCGGAGATCCATGAGAGGATTCGGCAAACTACCGCCGCCTTCATCCATGACTTCGACCGCCGCAAGGCGCTAGAAGTCCCGCGGGAAGAGCGGTTGGCGTTCTATGAGGAATTGTGGGCTCAGCCCGGCTTCAAGAAATGGCTGAGTAATTTCTACGACATCATGACCAATCCGGAGGCCAACGAGGATTTCGCCGAGTTTGTGCGAAACAAGATCCGGCAGCGCGTCAAAGATCCAGTAGTGGCCGAAAAGCTGGTGCCCAAGGACCATCCATTTGGTTCTAAACGAATACCGCTGGAGAGCGGCTACTACGAGGCATTCAATCGCGACAACGTGCTTCTGGTCGATGTACGCGAAGCCCCGATCGAGCGCATCACGCCCAAAGGTATTAAGACGACAGAGAAAGAATATGAATTCGATGTGATCATCTATGCGACTGGTTTTGATGCCGTTACCGGAGCGTTGACGCGGATGGATATTCGCGGCGAGGGTGGACAAACGATCAAGGATAAGTGGGCCAACGGTCCGCGCACTCTCTTTGGGCTTCAAACCGCAGGTTTCCCTAACTTTTTCATTGCGATAAACGCCTCCTTCTGCAACTACACGGTTTGTGCTGAATCGATCGTGGAATGGATAACCGACTGCATTAGTTATCTGCGCGAGAAAGGCCTCAAGAGGATCGAGCCGTCGCCGGAGGCCGAAACGGAATGGGTCGAGTACATTAACAAGAACGCGGCGGATTCGATTTTCACCAAAGCCAAGTCCGCATGGTTCATGGGAACGAACATTCCCGGAAAAGCCCGCGCGCTTCTCCTAAACGCCATCCCCGCTCCGGCTTATCGGGCCAAATGCTCCGACGCCGCGGCCAAGGGCTACGAAGGTTTCGTAGTGCGGTAAGGGACCGTAAAACCCGGGAAATGGAAGTTTTACGTCCTGGACAGCCGTCTCTTTCTGGTCCCGGGCTGACGGTTTGGGTCTGAACTTCTTGATTCCGAACTTGCCGGCGCCGGCCGAGTATTTGGGTTGCAGAGGCCACTAGATAGTGTGTAAGTTCTATAAAAGGCGCGTGTGCTCATAGGGGGCTCCGGTCGCCACCAGCGGCTGGATGGAGGTGCGACACCTCCCGCGCGCTCCATTCTCCCCTTCTTCCCTGCCCTAGCCACAACGAGCTGACCGCCCCCGACCGTGGGTGGCGTCTAATAGCTCGTCCTGATGTTCCGCCAAAGGACCGGCGCCCAGAAAATGCCGAGAGCATATTCCGGGCGCCTTTTGTGCGCCTTCTCTCGTTCCGTGCGTCTAGCGGCCACAGAATCTCATGAACGTGTTTGACTGTGTGGGTTGGGTTCGCGCGTAGATTCATCTAGCCTCAGCTTCCTGCGCTACCTTGCGCATCTTTTGAATTCAGTTGCTCGAGCGAGCACATGTGACAGACAGCGAGGGGGAATCTTCTCAAGGACTTCCTGATGACTTTAGAGCAATGGCATAAATCGTGCGCAGATGACCCCGTAAGAGGATGAGTCAGATGCTTCGATACCGCGGTACACGCGGCGCGAAGAAACTGTGTTGATCTTGTCGAGGCGGGTGGCAAAACCCGAGGAGTTCTTTCGCCGCGAGATCCAAACAATTGACAGATGGTACGCAAAACACTACATTCGTACCGCTAGGCACAATCGCGGACGGTCACAACTAGTTTTGATCGGCGTCCGCTTCTGAAGTAAGCGGACGCAACTTTTGCAGGTACCGACTCAGGATCGCAGCGAGCAAAAGCTGTGCTCGCACATACAGAGAAATCCCGCCCAGGTCCGCGGTGTCGACGAGGCTAGCTGTTACCTCTGACCGTCCGCTGGCGAGGAAGTTGCGCCCCGAAAAAGGTCTCGCGAGCCTGCGTATACGAGATCTTCGCGCAGGATGTATTCAGTCGGGGACATCCTGCGGCGGTGCGGCTCGGCTTCGGCAACCGCGGCCTGGGCAAGTCCAAGTATCTGATCGTTCAAAACTTCAGACTCCTGACCCAAACCACTTCGCGCCCAGTTGGTGCGCGAGTTACTGCCGCTCACGCTCATCCGACCTACACGGCTGGTATGCGGCGCGCCTGAGGCGCGCCGCATCCGCCGGTTACTAACTCATCTTCTACAGTAAGTTAAAGTTATACTGGAACTGCGCCGTCAGCAGGCTCTGGCCCTTGAACAACCCGATGCCCGCCATGTTGTTGCTGCCCAGCACTTCGATCGCCTGCAACTTCAAGAAATACTTCTTGGTCCACGGCGGATTCAGCGTGATCCCCGGGAACAGCGCGAAGGTGTTGCCCTTCGGGTTGTAGATCATCGTCCAGGCCGGATCGAAATCGTCCCACCACCACGACGTGCCAATGTTGAACAACAGACTCACGTCGTTCTTCGGCTGCTTGATGCTGAGATCGTTGCCGACCGCGCACTGTTTGCAATTGTCCATCACGATACTGTCGAAGACTTCGACGTTCGCCGAGAGGTTGCCCGTGCTGGTCAGCCACGGCGCATAGGCCTGGTCGAGGTCGATCGCGCCCATCCACTTGACCACGTCGGAATAGCGCTGGTTCTCGAGATCGGTAGGCTTGCCACTCTCGAAATTCTCGTGATTGACGTAGATCATCTCGGCGCGGCCCACCGCGGGAAAGTACTCCGCGATCGACGCCGGGACCGGCAGCGGCCGGTCGGCCGTCACACCGGCTTCCTGGATCTCATACAACGAGTAGTTCCACAGGTTGGTGTACGGGGTCCAGCGCAAGCTCCACGGAGCGCCACCATTCGTGTTGTCATTGTAGTACAGGGCGGTCAACTCGGTCGCTCCCAGCAGCGTGTGAAAGCGCAGGCCCTCGTTCCAGTTCTCCGGCTGCATTCCTGGCACGTGCCACAGACCCGCATCGAATAGCGTGCCGTCACCGATCGGAGATATCGGGTCATTATGTTTGTTCAAGCCCAGGTTGCACAGCTTGCGCTGTCCGACCGGAATGTAGTTGAACCCCGGCGCGATATCGGCATTGAGCTGCGTGCAGCGCATGAACTCGATTGCCCCCGGCGGCGAGATATAACCGGCGGGGCCGAGTCCGCTGTTCAATCCAAATTCAGAATGGCTGGCGTATTGCACGTCGAAGCGCGCACTCGGTCCGTGGCTGGCCGCAGGCAGACACGGCAACGCCCGCCCGGCGGTGATATCGTCGCGGTACTTGCCGTACGGGTCGTTCTTCTGTTCCGGCCACCATACCGGCGAGAACCCCGGCTGCACGATCAACTCGAGAAAGTTCGAGGTCGTCGGACCGAACTCGGGCAGGTTCAAGACCGGATGCAGCATCCATTGCGCGTTGCGCGACTGCTCCAGGTTGGCGAAGCCGAAGGCCCAGCAGGTATCCGCCGGGTTGACCACGTCGCCCACGCGAAAGGCCAGCGACTGGCCCCACACCACGATCTGGTTGCCGACGAACGTGGTGAGCGGTCCGGTCTTGTTTTCCCACCAGGCGTCGCGCACCTGGTAGTTGTTATAGTAGCCGTTCATCATGTGGCCGAAGCTGGCATGGTTCGGCGCTGCATAATTCTTGTTGTTGGCGCTGTTGAACGAATACGGCGGCTCGTACACGAACCATTCCCGCATGAAGAAGGTGTTGCTCTCGTTCAGCCGGTAGTTCTCGTCGACCTGCAGCAGCGAGCGGGAGGTCGCGAGGTTGTTACGGCTGGGTGTGAATTGCTTCAGGGCCGTCGGGTTCTGCCACATGCCGAATGTCTGTGACGCGTAACCCGAAACGTGCAAGCCGTTCAGCCATCCGCTCTCCGCGGCCTGGCCCTGCGGCAACAGACTAACAGTTGGACTGCTAACGCTAAGGTTGTCGGTGGGCTGTGGCGACAGGTCGCCGGCGCGCACTCGACCGGTACTTAACCCGAGGGCAAACAGGGTCGCACCAACGATGGCAAGGGTCTTCCCGACCCTTCCCCCGAGAAGGTGGACAGACTGTGCGCTCGCTCTGAACTTCATAACTTCCTCCTTTCGAGCCGATAGCCGGAACCCCCAGACCACCGTTCCCCTCGGTGGTGTGCTTCCTTACAGCTAGAAGAAGAGGATTTGCCGCCGCGTTTGCGCTACGCGTCGGAGCCAGAAATCATTCGCAGACTACAGTCGTTAAGCGCTACCTCCCGTCGCCTCGGCATTACTTTGCGGAGGCGAACTTTTTATAGTCATACGTCGAAGGGAAAGCAATAGCCCTAAGGCACCCGAAATCTGAGGGTCTTTGAAGGGAAGTAAGGAGGGACGGCCCGTTCACTCCTGTCAGCATCGGGGCGCGGGCGTAAAATTAGAGAGGGCGTTCCGACCGGGAACGCCCTCTCTCACGTCAACTCGGAAACAAATGTCAGGAGACATGCGCCGGCAATGACAAATCGGCCGGCTCAGGCAAGGGTTCCGCTTGCCACTTCTTGACCTCAGGTAGCACGTGCTTGGCAAAGCATTTTAGGTTTCGCTCGGCCTCGTCATAGGGCATGCCGGCGTAGCTGAAATTCAGCATGAAACCCTTGGCGTCGATGGTCTTGTGGATCATCGATAACTTCTCGAGCACTTCGTCCGGAGTTCCCCACGGCATCAGATTCGCGAAACCCGCCGCGGCGCCGTCGATACCGTGCTTTGAGATGAATTTACCAATTTGCCCATAAAACTCGTAGCTCTTGTGGCTGCCGAATTTCTGCGAGGTCATCTCGTAATGTTTGATGACGGTCTTGTAGTTCGCGCCAAGCCATTTCATAGCCTGCTCTTCTGCGCGGTCTTTATTTTGATCGACAAAGACGAACCCGCCGCTGAGCGGCTTTGGCGGAGGCGTCGCACCATTAACTTCGCGCCAAGACCGATGGTAGACCTCAAAGTCCTGCTTCACAGCGTCCCAAGGCTTTTGCGGGATCACGAGCAGACCGACGCCGAGCTTAGCCATGATGGGCATGGAGTCGGGAGAAACCGCGGCGGCGTAGGTACGTCCCTTGAAGGACTTGAACGGGAGTGGTCGGATTTCGCGCCGCGGCTGCCGGGTGTGCAACCCACCTTCCATGTAGCCTTTCTCGAGGGCGTTCATGATCAACTCGGCGTGCTCGACAAAGAGATTCCGCCCCTCGTTCTGATCGATCCGGAAGCCATCGTATTCGATCGGCGCCAGACCTCTCCCTATGCCGAAGATGAAGCGGCCGTCCGAAACATGATCGAGCATCGAAACTTGCTCGGCGACACGAATCGGGTCATGCCACGGTAAGACCACCACCATCGATCCGAGTTTGGCGTGTTTGGTCCGGGCGGCCATGTACGTCAGGAACTGCACGGGGTCCGGGCACATCGTGTAGTCGTCGAAGTGATGCTCGATCGACCAGATGGAATCGAAACCGAGTGGTTCGGCCATCTCCGCCAGCCGGATCTCGTTGCGCCAGACCTCGCGGTCGGAAAGCTGATTATTCGGGTTTTGAAAGACCAAGCCGTAGCCTACGTGCATGGAATCCTCCTGGTTGATGCGGTCGCCATCGTGGATCGCTTCGGGTTTGACGATCCCCGATGATACGGATCTAGGCTAGCCGATCGTCACACGATTTGGCCAGTCTGGCGAATACAACTCTTCCGCCAGGGTTGGAACCAGAACTGGCAGAATGATGGTACGTGGGGTAGCATCAGGCGCCCTAACTCGGCGACATTTGCGATGCGCCGGACTAGCCTTCAAGCAAAGGAGCTTAAGCTGATGAGCCAATGGAAGATCGGCGACGTGAAAGTGAGCCGCGTAGTTGAGATGGAGGCGGTATGGGACGGTGGCATGCTGCTGCCCAACGCGACAGCGGAAAACGTGAAGCGAGAGGCAGATTGGCTCTATCCCCGGTTTTCCGATGAGACGGGGAAAATCAAATTGAGCATCCACGCCCTTGTAATCGAGTCTTTAGGCAAGCGCATCGTGGTCGACACCTGCATCGGCAACGACAAGGCTCGCTCTAACCCCGAATGGAACAAGCTCCAATTGCCTTTTTTGCAGGATCTCCAAAAACTGGGCTATCCTCGAGAATCCATAGACCACGTGATGTGCACCCATCTCCACCTGGATCACGTCGGCTGGAACACCATGTGGCAGAACGGTAAATGGGTGGCAACTTTTCCCAATGCGAAATATCTGATTGGTGGGACCGAGTGGGATTTCTTCTCCCGCGCGGAGGACGACTTCCTCAAGGCTCCGGTCGACGATTCCGTGCGCCCGGTGATGGAGGAAGGACGCGTCGAGTTAATCGACGAGAAGCGCAAGATCACCGATGAAATCTGGCTTGAATCCACTCCTGGCCATACGCCCGGACATTTCGCGATCCGAATTTCTTCGAAAGGGCAGAATGCCGTGATCACCGGGGATCTGATGCATCACCCGATTCAATGCCGCTACCCGGAATGGGACGATAATTTTGATGTGGACCTACCCTTGGCCAAGAAAACCCGACGGGCCTTCTGCGAGCGTTATGCTGATACTGGAACACTGGTGCTCGGCACGCACTTCGCAACGCCCTCGGCCGGGAAGATCGTGAAGAAGGGAGATTCATTCCGCTTCGAACCAGCCTGACGGACCGCGGAAGAAAGAAAAAACACCGGCGCCTACAAAAACGCCGGTGTTTTTTTGTCCACGTGATTCGGGCTTCAGTTGCCGCGATCTCGCTGTTGCAAACTCGTGGCGCCCTTAATCCACGTTGAACCCGCCAGCCTCGGGGTGATGACCGTAGATGTCCTCGACGTAGTATTCCGACTGATGAGTTGCGGGTCTGCCGCCCCATCCATACTCAAGAACCCATCCGGACGGATTCTTCATATAGAACGAATACATATGGTCGTTCGAGTGCTTGCCGGGAGTGATCGCAACGGGAACCTTATTTTTGCGGACAAGATCGTAGGCAAGGCCAACATCGTCGAAATTCTCCACCTCCACCATCAGATGGTTGATGCGCCTCTTCTGCGGGCCGACTCCGAAGGCGACCGTATGGTCGCGATCGTTGCAATGCATAAAGACTGGAGTGACGACGCGGCTGTCCATGCGAATTTTGTATTCGACCCCGCCGCGCATCCCCAAAGCCATATAAAAACGTCGTGCAGCGACAGCGTCATCCTGACGCACGATACAGTGCCCTATGCCTCCGGTTCCGGTCTTGAAGCGGCCATGCATGCGCCGGCCGGGATGAAACGGCTTCACAAATTGGACCTCGGGTCCATGGAAGATCTCGACCGGATTACCAGCCGGATCGTTCAGCTTCATTACCTCAAGAACGTGACGTTCGGCGGCCTCATCTTCCGAAGCGACACGGTATTTGATGCCGACCTCGGACAGTTGTAGCTGCATCTCACCAAACTCATCCGGCCCGGCCACTCTAAAGCCGAGGTACTCGAGGTCGTCACTGCCATTGGCGTGAACAATGAGTCGGTGATGCCAGTAGTCCATGCGCAGATAGCAACGGTCACGTTCACCCTCATCCGAGACTTCCATGCCCAATATCTGGGTGGCGAAGCTTCTCCATGCATCGACGTCCTTTACACCGATTCCCATGTAGCCCAATTCCGTTACCTGGACCATTTTCATCCTCCGGGCCGTTAGCGTTTTCGTTGGGACCAAGCGAACATTTGTCCAGCACCCTGAGCGGCGCGTGGTATCCGCGATCTTTGGATAGCGCGCTCGGCCCCCTCGCTCAAGCGCCCAACTTGGCCGGAAGAATATGTTTTCGACTCGACGCGGTCGACAGTTCGTTGGTCTGCGTCAAAAAATCGGTCGTTCAGCCTTGAGCGCGTCTGTTACGCGCGAATATTCGAGCGTCAATTGGTCGAACAAAAGACGCGCGTTCGCGAGAGCTTCTGCTCGCGCAGCTAATTCGAGCGCTTGGCATAGTTCACTCATGGGCTGAGCGCCGAAGGTAACAGCGCTCCCCTTGAGACGGTGGGCCGAGCGAGCGATCGCTTTAAGATCATTTCGCGTGAAGGCTTCGACGATATCCCGAATGCTGGCCGGCGCTTCGGTGTCGAACAAGTCGACCAGCTCCAGAAAGAAGCTGCCTCCTTCCTTACGTAAATCCTCAATGACCATCGTGTCGATCGGCGGAACTATGGTGTCTCCGCTCATGGCGCACTCCTTTTCGCTGGACAGAGGCTGCTCATTAGAGGCAACTCTCGACTCAGTGGAAGCGGCATGAAGCGCTTATCCAAAGCTCATTTCCTGAGGAGCGGTTTTGCGAGTCGAATTCGACCGCATACTTAGCCGTAAATGTGACAGGATGTTCGATGATTGTTACAGTTCGGCCGATTATTGGGCCTAGTGCGATCACTCGTCCCCTATATGGGCCTAGTATTGCACCAGTTCCCGAATCGGCGGTGGTCTGCTGCAAAGCGTACCCCGCCACACCCAGGATCGAGCCGCTCGAAAAGTGCTTGGCGCAGGGCGAAATCAGCATGGAACTCATCGCCGCTGCGGTAGTGTGTAGACGCCTTCTCGCTGTTCACGGTGTAGCCAGCAAAGATCGATATTTCCCGCCCTTTTTGATCCATCGAAGTGACCCCAACGTCTGGCTCGATTGCCCATCGATTATCGCCGATATTGATGATCCGATGGCGATCATAATTGCCAGTTGGTGCATACATGGCGAGCGCAGTTGCGACATGAAATTGACCGTAGTTCCAAGTTGCCAGGCAGGGGATGAGAATAAGGTCGCCCAATCCCGCCACAGTCGAGGTCTGGAGGGTGGAATTTGACTGGCCAATCGGATGCTCCCGTAGCGACTGGTCAGCCAACCTGACCTGAGGAATAATACCCACTGCCCAATATGTGCCCAAAAAACGTATTTTTGTCACATAGGCGGCCAAGAGAGCGTTGGTGAAGGCTACGGTGTGAACATGGGTTTCGATCCGAGGGCCTTCGAGCACGACGCTAGCCGTCGCATCCTGATATAGAAACATATCCTTGATGTTGAGAGAATCGGGCGGACCGATATAACCGGCAAATAAATCCATTAAGCCTGGCCGATACGTGCTGACCCCGAACTCTGAACCTGCAGCGTTTTGACTAACACCACAGACTGCGGACAGAGCAACGACTGTTATGACGAGACAGAGCGGATGTGCCAAATACCGCAAGTGAGGTACATACTCTCGAGAGTGCGGCTCCAGCACCCGCGATCAACTCCATCGCAAGGATTTCATGGCTTAGCGCCAAAATGAGAGCTGACGCCAGTACCCTTGAGTTATGAGGAGGTCAGCGCATTATCCACCCTGTTAACGAGGGATCCGATATCCTGCCCCATAATCTGATAGGTCACGAACACAACCACGGCGATGGCTGCCAGAATCAACGCGTACTCCGTCATCGTCTGTCCGCTGGCGGCGAAGGCCTCTCGAATTACTAGATACTTACGAGGTCCAAATCCCATAGACCGTCCTCCTGGCAGTTGTCCATCCACCTCAACTACGGACGCAAGATGGATGCCGGAGGGGGCACGTACTATTATTGAAGAGGAAGTACTCAATCACTTGTTATGACTCCCCTGACACGGCATAGTCCTGAAGGGGGTAGATCCCGAGAGTGTCGCGGTTTGAATCATGCGGCGACAGAGGCACTGTGAGTACTCATATTTGACACTGGCGATTTCCGGCGCTACTGGCCCAGCACACGCAGAATCTGCAGGATGGCCGGTCCAAGGATAACGATCATCATCGCCGGCAGTGTAAAGAGCACCAATGGTATCAGCATTTTGACGGCACTTTTCTGCGCGGCTTCCTCAGCTTTGAGCCGACGATTCGTCACCATCTGGTCGGCACTGGCGCGGAGAGCGGGCCCCAAGCTCCCGCCGATTTTCTGACTCTGAATCAGCAGCGACGAGACCGACTTGAGATCTTCGACGCCGGTCCGCTCTCCAAGATTACGCAAGCAGTCTTCAAGCCGCAGGCCGGCGACCATTTCCGATGCCACTATAGACAGTTCCAAACCCAACACGTGACCCTGCCGTTCGAGCTGCAGGCCTACTGTTCTAATCGCGTCATCAATACTAAGACCTGCTTCGAGACTTACGACGAGAAGATCGAGAACCGCCGGGAGTTCGCGCGTGATTACCAATTGGCGGTGGCGTCCTAGGCGCTTCAGAACGGCATAGGGTATGATGTACCCAGTTGCCGCGCCAGCGACTAGCGCGAACAGTTGAGCCCCGACAAAACTGGAAAGGGCCAGCCCAGCAGCCGCTGCAAGGACGGTGAGGAGTATCTGAAGGGTACGAAAAACTACGAATCCCCTCGTGCGCTCAAACCCCGCGTTTAGCAGCATCGCCTGCAATCGGCGAACTGTGGGCTTCTCATCCTGAATTCGCCGCTCGAACCTGTCCGCAACGCCGCGCCATGTACTATACGCCCATTCGGTGCTACTAGCCGGCCGGCCGTGATTCGCCATACGCAAGTTAGTAGATGGCTGCCGTGCACCAGTGAGCCCGAACGACAGGCTCATCGTCCCAGCTGCTACCAGTGCAAATACGAACATTGCCAAGGCCGTTGCGTTTGACATCACTTATTTTTCAACCTGGTCAGTAGTCGACGCGGGCGACTCTGCGCATGGTTAGGAACGCCAACAAATCCAGGACAACCGCCGTCTCGAGCAACTTTATCCCGGTCGGGTCGTGAAAAAGTGGTGCCGCGTAACCCGGTCTGATCGCGGCGAAGGCCGCAAGAACCAGAAACGGCAACAAAGTCACAATGATTGCGCTTGCGCGGGATTGGGAGGTCAGAACCCTGAGTTGCTGCTGTAGCCGCTGGCGCGTCCTGACGCCCACCGCGACGTGGTGCAGAATCTCTGCCAAACTACTACCGACTTGAGCCTGAATCCGCACTGCGATAGCGAGAAATCCCAACTCCTCTTCCGGGATTCGCCGATAGATGCTTTCAAGCGCCTGCGGAAGAGAGATTCCCACTTGCACCTGTTCAACCACGCGGCGCAATTCGGTACCTATAGGCTCCGGAGAATTCTCTGCGGACAATTGCAGAGCTCTTAACAGTGTATGGCCTGCCTCCAAAGCGGAGCGAAGAAGGTCCAGTACGTAAGGAAGCTGCTTCCCGAACACCTTCAGGCGCCCGCTGCGCAGAATTCGCATGTAAAGCAGTGGTGTCATTGCCAACGCGGATGCAAGTACGAGTGCAGCCGTGCGGCTAAAATAGACAACACTAACGGCTAGCCCGAACAGAAACAGTCCTAATATAGTGCCTGCCAGAATTGTCGCTGAAAGGTCTAAGCCGGCTTGATCGATCATGGCGGTGAGAGCCCGCGCGAGGAAGTTGGGTCCCGGAACCGAGGCTGCCACTTCTTCGCGTTCAGACACGGACGGCACGGGGCCACCGTGCACGCGAGAGTTTTCGAACCCGAGTCGGTGCAGCATCCTGCGGTCTTTTTCAGCAAGTGCCCTTTCAGCACCGCTGTAAAGGGAAATTGCTGCAGCCATCAGCAGCACAAACAGAACAACTGAAAGTGTGAGCTTTAGATCCACGTTCACACCTCGGTGGTCCTTAGAAATATTTCCGGTGCTGGCCGAAGTCCCGCGGCGTCCATGCGTTCCAGGTAAAAGGACCGCGTTCCGGTCGGACGAAACTTTCCCAGCACCTTGCCAACGGGATTGGTGCCGGTTACCGCAAACTCGAAAATATCCTGGGTCAGGACCGTCTCACCCTCCATCCCGGTTATTTCGGTAATCCTGATAAGCTTGCGGGTACCGTCGGAGAGCCGTGCGACCTGGACGATCAAATTGATCGCGGAGGCAATATATTGACGCATCGCTTTTTCAGGCAAAGCAATCCCGGACAGCAACATCATCATCTCGAGCCGGGAGAGCGAATCACGCGGTGTATTCGCGTGAATTGTCGCCATCGAGCCATCGTGCCCAGTTGACATGGCTTGAAGCATGTCGAGCACCTCTGCACCGCGCACCTCGCCGACAATCACTCGATCCGGCCGCATCCGCAGGGTATTGCGGAAAAGGTCTCGTATGGTGACCTCGCCCCGGCCTTCGACGTTGGACGGCCTAGACTCGAGCCTGAAAACGTGAGGCTGCTGCAGCGCCAGTTCGGCAGCATCCTCGATCGTGACTATTCGCTGGGTTATAGGCAAGTATGAAGAGAGACAATTGAGTAGTGTCGTCTTGCCACTGCCGGTTCCTCCGCTGACCAGTAAATTCAGGCGGGTCAGGACGGCGGCGCGCAGGAACTCCGCCATCTCGGCGGTCAACGTTTTGTTTCTTATAAAATCTTCCATATGGAAGGCGTGTCCGCCAAAGCGTCTTATGCTCAGGCCCGCTCCATCGATGGCTAATGGCCTAATAATCGCATTGACCCGTGATCCGTCAGGCAGCCTGGCGTCCACCATGGGCGAAGCCTCGTCGACTCGCCGCCCCACCCTGGAGACGATCCGGTTAATTATATTCAAGAGGTGCGGCTCGTCGCGGAAACGAATTTCGGTGCGCTGCAGCTTTCCGTTGCGCTCGACCCAGACTTCGTCGGGCCCGTTGACTAGAACATCCGAGATTTCGTTATCCTGAAGCAACGGTTCCAGCGGACCCAGGCCCAGGATGTCGTTGATCGTCGCCTCGATCAGCGACGTGCGGTCCGCTTCAGTGATGAGTAGCCCGTCTTCGGCAATGAGTTTGTTAATAACATTGGTGATCTCCGAGAGCACGCTGCCGTATCCAATCTCGTCCAATTTGGAGAGGTCCATGTTCTCGAGCAGCCGGTCTTGAACGCGACCCTTGAGACTTTCAAAGAGCAACCCCTGATCGGTATGGACCACGACCCGCGAATGCGCGTCAGCCTGCAAAAGCGATACACCGGGCTTAGCGGTGTCATCTATTTCCGACTGTTGTGACTGGAGACGATCCAACAAACCCATGATTTGTACCGCTAGGGCCGCCAGGCTGAAAGGAGCCGATTAAGGACGCCGGGACGCGGACCAGCGCCATTTTGCTCGTGTCCAAGTAGCGCATAGGCTAATTTTTCAACTTCGACGGCAGCGTCCGAGCCCGGCGCGACTATCCCAACGTCTGCCGCGGCGATCTCCGCAGCGCTAAAAGCCTTCTCGTCGCGCGCTATACGCATCCAGATCGTCCGATGAAGGGCAGTTTCGAGCTTTTCAATAGAAATGGAATTCGCCGGGGTATAGCGATTCAGCAGCAGGTCAAGCGTCGGCCCCTTGAGCTGCAGGCGACCAAACAATTCGAAGAAGCGCCGCGCTGGACAGACGCTAGTGACCGACTGGTTGAGCACGTATATAACGCGATCTGAGTGCTCCCATGCGGCGACCGAGCTTTCGCTCAAATGGTGTCCACAATCAACGACAACGCAATCGAATAGCTCCCGCAAGACAGTCAGCGTCGAGGCGACCGTCGCCGACGAGATCAACTCGGCTTCTTCAATTTTCTTTGGGGCTGCCAGCAATCGCAGACCCGATTCATGGACTGAGAGTACTGATTCGAGACGCATCGAATCGACTTTGCTGGTCGGGTCTGCCAGCTCTGTGATGCAGTGTTCCGGCTCCAGATCGAGTAGGGCGGCCAGCGCGCTGGTCTGTAGGCCAAGATCGACCAGTGCGATCTGCTTGCCTGTAAGGCGCCGAAGCGCGAACGCCAACGATACCGCCAGAGTGCTTGAGCCGGCACCACCGCTCACGCTAGCAAGCGAAACCGTAAACCCTCGTCGGACCGATCCGGCGCCCTGATGCTCGCCTAGTCTGACTAAAGACGGAACCAGTTCCTTGAGGACCAGCGGCAGAAACATCACCTCATCTGCTCCAGCGCGCAAGGCCTGACGAGCGGAGTCAACCGAATTCGTTGAAAGCAATGCGATTAGCGAGGACCGACGTTTATCGCGCCACGATGAAAGCTCCTGTTCCCACATCCGGCGGTCATCTCCGAGGATCAGCAAAAGAACAGAACCCGAGCCTTTCTCACGATTCTCCGCGGGAGAGTCCCCTCCGATGACAACCTCGAGCCTGAGTTCGGTCACTGACTCCAGGATTTTGCGCACATCGTCACGCTTGGCAGCCGTCTACGCCTCCAACCATAACTTTCAGGCTATTTTGGTCGGTCGGAAACGAAAGTGACGAATTAGCAGTAACCGACTCTGGTTTCATAAGGCTTTCCCATCTAGACGCACGTTTCATTCCAGATAGGAAGCCCTTATTAGCCGAATGCCCAGTGTTGGCGCTCCCATATCTGTCCCGGCTCACTATTTGCGTACTGTCCCATCCATCCGCGTATCGAGCGCCAGGATCCGGATACGAATTCGTCGAATGCTGTTGGCCTTGAGTGAACGAATTACTAAGGATTCGCAAGCGCGGTTAACTGAGGTTTCGCCTTATGAAGAGCAGCGAGGTGGTCACCAAAACAGTTGTATATCACTTGCTATCGTGGTCGCCGGTGCTACGACCCGAACTAGGACATCGCAAAGGAATTCCGATGACCTTTGGCAAACGTCTCGAATTGAGGCAGCCACTGCCAATTGGTTGTCGCTAAACATAAGGAACTGCTCTGATTATGGTCGCCTTATCGCAGCATTCCACGACCATGGAGTTTCCTTGAAGTGGCTGTCAGCGCACTGATTATTGATGATTCACCAATCGCAAGAACGATCATTCGCCACCATCTTACAAAACTTGGCTGCGTCGTTGTCGGCGAAGCCGAAAACGCGTCTCGGGCTCTTCAATTGTTCAGAGAGTGCAAGCCCGATGTGGTCACTCTAGATCTGATGATGCCCGAAGTAGACGGGAAAGACGCTGCCTCCGCGTTTCGCACGATGAAGGAAGAGGCTCCAAAGGCGATAATAATCATCGCCAGCGCTTTGCCGTTTCAAAAGACACGAGATAGCTTTCTTCAGGAGGGCGCTTTTGACTACATCGTTAAGCCGTTCAACCGGTTTTCCTTCGAGCCGGTCAGACAGAGATTGATTCGCCTCTTCTCCCAACTCGCCGACAACGCGTCGAGCCCATGATTCGCGATTCGGTACAGGAATCAAGCGTGAACCAGGATCTCAGATTTTGGCCGCTGCTATGGCTTCGGACTGTCGAACGCTCGCAGTAACTGAGGCTTCCGCTATGTGTGAAGGAACACGTTCAGCGTGCCGGAGCATCTGGTTTAACGTTCCTTCTTCCATATCATCGAGGTGGTTGATCCGGCATGAGTATTCTTCCACACTGCGCGCCTGAAGAATCCGCAACACTGAACGCCGATCCGCTTCGAGTCCCGCCGTCTCAGTCTGCTACCGCTGTCCCAAAGTGAATCGCTCTGGAGATATGGCGCGCGGTATGTGTCTAAACCGGACCGTGACCCCAGAATCGGTCCGATTTAGCCGCTCTGATGGTGACCGCGTTCAACCCGTTCGATTTTGGTCAGCTTCACTGCGTTCTTGACTGGCCGCGGTGGAGGCTGCCCGTGGTTGAACATTTTTGAAATAGTCCAGGAGACTTCGGCTACATAGATGTCGCCATTAGGAGCGACTGCGATGCCGTGAGGGGCCATCAACTGGTCGGGCTCCTCGCCTTGGCCATTGTCGCAAAGTTTGGCTCTCAGGCGCCCGTCGAGGCCGTAGATGCTGACGCGGGGTCCCATAGTTCTGGCTCCGTTCCAGATATCCCAAAAACCACGCGTGCCAGGTCCCGCCCACCATGCTGAACTCAACTCGCCGATGTAACAGAACTGGTCGGCGCTGGCCGTGTCGACGAACATTCCGCAGGGAAGCGCCATACCGCTCCAGATCGCCTCGAGTCGGCCGTTAGCGGTGAACACCTGGACGCGGTTGTTGTGGCGGTCGGCGACATATACGTAACCATCCCGATCGGTACAAATGTTGTGCGGAAGATGGAACTGGCCTGGCTCGTTTCCGGGCTCGCCCCATGAGTATAGCAGCCGGCCGTCGGGCGTGTACTTGTGCACCTTCGCGTTGCCGTAACCGTCTGAAATGAACAATTCGCCGGTGCGCGGATGAATTGCGACGTGAGTGCATTGATAAAATGGTTTGCCGCTCATTGGCTGCGCGGGCTTGCCGGGAGTCCCGATGGTCATCAGGATCTCCCCCTCGAGTGTGCATTTTCGCACGGTATGGTCGAAAGTATCAGTGAGCCAGATACTGCCGTCGGGGCCCATAGTAACGGCATGGGCGTTGGGAAAGGTCTTTTTGTCGCCCCAGCCGTGGAGATATTTCCCGTCACTATCGACGACGATCATCGGTTGTTCACTACGATTGAACAGATAGATGCGATTGCTGGCGTCGATGCCGACGCCCGCCACGTCGTAGGTCCAGCCGTTCGGGAGCTTTCCCCAGTTCTCAACGATTTCGTAAACGTATTCACCCTTACCGGTTTGCAGCGCCATCGCAGGGTCTCCCTTTCGTTCGCTCGCGCTCTGGCGGTCTCCGTACAAGCGGCTAGCGCCCAGATACCTCACTTCGATAGAACCGTAAAGGAGGCTCGTCTGCCGGTTACCAGCCGAATATCCGGGCGATCACAAAAGCCAGAACCAGCACCAGGCCAAATTCGAATTGCAACTGCCCGGAGCGGGCCATCGCGCGATTATGCGCCTCGGCGTCAGCTTCGCCCGAGACCAGTCTTACCTTGTCGATCATGCGGGGCAGAGTTATCACCACGGCCACCGACAGCCAGGGGATCAACCGTGCCACGACGCTCAGGAACACCAATACATAAGCAAGGGTATCGCACGATATGAGTTCAACGATGGCTGCTTTTCGACCAACTATGGCGGCCATCGTCCACTTGCCATGTTTGCGATCGTTTTCGATGTCGCGAAGATTATTGACCTGAAGAACAGTCGAACACAGTAGCCCCATTGACGCTCCGACCAGCGCCGCGGCCGTTGAGAAATGAAACATCTGTACGTAGTAGGCACCCAGCACATAGCCCGGGCCCATCAGCGCGAACACCAGGAAATCGCCGAGCCCATGGTAAGCAAGGCTGAGCGGAGAGGCCGTGTAGAAATACGCACCGGCGACACCGACAACGCCTAGCAAAAGCACTACCCATCCGGAACTATAAACCAGGGACAATCCTAGAAGCGATCCCAGTCCCAGCGTGACCAGCCCGGCAAAGTGAATTTGATCAGCCTTTAACAGGCCCCGCTGAATCACGAGGCCTGGCCCGAAAGCGTCCGGCGACTCCCAATTGTCGAGGTCGGTCCCTTTCACAAAGTCGTAGTAGTCGTTGGTCAGGTTGGCGCCAGCCTGCAGAAGAACGGCAGCGGCGACAGCGGTCAGATATCGGACCACACCAAAAGTTGCCCCGGCGTAGAGTGCTAGGAATGAGCCGACTGTCACGCTGATGAACGGCATCCCGAGCGTAAACGCGCGGCAAGCTTGCAACCAGATCTTTACCCATCCGGGGCGTGCCCGGGCCGGAAGCGAAATCGTGTCCGTCTGATCCATAACTCACGACCTAGGTTGGCTGATCCGATTTCATGTTCCCGCAAGGGCGCACCGTTTCGGAGGCTCCGTTCTCGGCCTGCGGAAGTTTATACTACAACGCGCCGGAATCCATCGTTCAATAGCAGTGCGAAAACAGTGCTCGCGGAGCGGATCGGGAGGGGAGGCCTAGGCGGAGTCTTCTCGCAACGACGGCCTTAGAATTGAGTCCGCGCGACGTGATGCAGACTCGCGTTTGCGGGCTCGGCCTCAACAGTTCGGTCAATCAGGTAGTGTTCTAGCGGCGAAATCATCGAAGCGGTCAGGCCGATATCACGACATGTTCACGGAGCAGACCAATGGAGCGCGCCGGCTGTCCGGCGCCACCGGTGGATGTCACGGCGTGAATCTTGAGGTGACCTCTCTTGTTCGACTCTGCACATGTTTCCCTAGTAGGCAAAACACTCCCTTGCCGCCGCCGGTCCGTAAATGCGAGAAACAGTTGGCTGAGCGGAGACGGAGCCGTCCGCACTTACCGATTACATGCACGATCTGATATTGGAGACCAAGCCCCTACCCATCCGGGCTCCGAGGCCTTCTCAACTTCATCGGTTGTAGCGGTACGCTTTGCCATGCGGGTTTCTCGCCCGACGCCTATGAAAACCCCTAGCCCGCAGATGGCGCACAGTCCGCTAGAGCCGACAACTCGCGACGTCTAACGTTCCGGCGGCGCGAACACGGTCAGAGCGAACAGTTTCTCTTCCCCAGTGCGCAAAGTATGCGGCGCACCCGCTGGAATCGTTACGAAGTCACCTGCCTTTATTTCACACTCCTTGCCGGAGACACGACAGGTGGCCTTGCCCTCGATTACATAGATGAGCTGGTCGCCACGATGCGAGTTTTCGTGGTCGCTGCCGAAGCCGGCTGGAAGGGTGAACACCATGGATTCGGTCTGTGGCGTTTTGCCCAGGCTGTGCTGGGCCATTTTCGCGCCGTCGCCGCGATGTGAAAACACGTTTGGAACGGCATCGTGCCCGCCGCCGTCACCGACCAGTTCATCCATCTGCTGCGCAAAGAGCTCCTCGGAAATTATCCCTTTGCGATAAGCCTTAAAGAGTTGTTGAACTTCAAAATCTTTGGTCGCCATGATGGCCTCCGCACTCTGACTTGTGGCTGCGCTCCGTGGATCCTGTCTTCGCTTTCGTCTTAGCAGAAAAGCACAGTAAACCCTAAGCCTCGCGGTCACTGAACGAGTTGCACCCCGAGCCCGAAATATTTCGAGGGTCGAGACACTTGAGTATGACGCGGGCACGCCGCCAGTCCGATCGAACCGCGCGCTATGTTTGTTGGAGGTATCTTTCGTATGCCGCTACATCATCGGCGCTCCCGATTGCGATTGGAGTGCGTTGGTGAATGTCGCGCGGCTCAATATCCAGAATTCGACGCTCACCATCGCTGGCACGGCCGCCCGGCTTCTTCAATCAGGAGTGCCAAAGGGCGCGCACTCATATAACAGGCGCAATTTGCCCATTGGATGGCCTGGGTCGCCAGGATAAAAGAAGATACCACCCGAAACGAGAATCCGGTGAATATCGGCAACAAACGCCCCGGTGTAGCGCAAGGAGTACGATCGTTCGTTCGATACACCTCCACAGAGCTGCTCAACGAATTTTTGAATATTTGGATGCCATTTCTGAAGATGTCCCAGATTTGCACTGAAGCAATCGCCACGCGTCGGACAGCGAATCTCGCTGTGCGACAATAGAAACTCGCCGAGCTCGGGAACGAGCGTGAAGCCATTCACACCGGCACGTGAGGTGTAAACCATCAAAGTACTCGGTCCATATATTACGTAGCCGGCCGCGACCTGTTCAGAGCCGCGCCGAAGAAACTCGTTGCCTCCCGAATTTTGGCGGCGGCGGTACACGGCGAAAATCGTACCGACAGCGCCGTTGACATCGGTGTTGGAGGAACCATCCAAAGGATCCATACAAAGGATAAAATGCGCATTTGCTCCGCCCGGTACTCGCTTCGGCTTTTCCATCTCTTCTGAAATAATCTCAGCGACGAGACCTGTTTGCGCAAACGCTCCGACCATTGTTTCGTTGGTAAAAACGTCCAGTATTTTCTGCGCATCACCAGTCGCGTTTTGGCCGCCGACAACTCCCAACCTCCCGATTAGCGCTGCCCGGCTGATTTCGCTGGCCATCATTTTCGCCGCAAAAGCGAGTTGAATCATCAGATGGCAAAACTCCGCGCCTAGATCTGGGCGTTTTGCTTCATGGTCCAGCAAATGTCGGGTTAGCGAAATCGCCTCGCTGCTGATCTGTGTGCTCATATTCCTTCCGCCCAGGTCAAAACCAGTTGCAATTTTTCGCGGCACTCCCCCTGCTTAGCAGAATATCCCCAGAATGGCATGGGTCAGTCGAGAGCCCGGTCGGGAGCGAGACCCTATCGATGCCCAGCGACCGTCTGCATGCAGCTTCCAGCTACGAGACCTCGCCATTTTTGCAAAATTCGATCGATTGCTCGGCTCACCTGCTCGAATGCAAGATTTGCGAACCTTGCCCAGCGAAGCCGGGCATGGAACAGTTGATCGCGTCACGTCGCGGCTTTGACAACAGTGAAGTAGACCCACGAGCAGGAGGATATTCCATGAAGCTATATTACGCCCCTGGTGCGTGCTCGCTTTCACCGCACATTGTCGCATGCGAAGCGGGTATTCCGGTCGAGCTCGAAAAAGTCGACCTCGCAAGCCACAAGACCGAAAAGGGCCAGGACTATATGACGGTGAACCCGAAAGGATACGTACCGGCGCTCCGTTTCGATGACGGTAGTGTCCTCACCGAGGGCCCGGCAATTGTGCAGTATCTGGCTGACCAAAAGCCCGCAAGCGGCCTGGCCCCTGCAGCGGGCACGATCGATCGGTACCGTTTGCAGGAATGGCTGACGTTCATCGGAACCGAGCTGCACAAGAGCTTCGGTACGCTCTTCAACAAGGCGTCCTCGGATGAGGCAAAGCAGACCGCGAAGGCCAACATCGGCAAGCGGCTCGGATATATCAATGAGCAGCTGGCGAATCGTCAATTTCTGCTGGGTAACAATTTTACCGTCGCTGACGCCTATGCATTCACGATCGTGAACTGGACAAATTTCGTAGGCATCGACCTGAAGCCCTACTCCAATATAGCGGCCTACATGGGCCGGGTCGGCGGGCGTCCGAAAGTACAGGAAGCGTTGAGAGCTGAAGGACTGCTGAAGTAGAAGCGCGGACGGCCGCGAGGACTCGATGCTTCGCGGCCGCCCCGCGTGTGAACTAACGTGGCGCTGCGCCTTCTCTTCGCTTTCGCCTTGAAAGCGGTGGAGATTTTCCCGACGAATTCAAAAAATCTGACGCTTAGACAAAACGCGACATTATCTCCTTACCGAGGGTCCGCATGTAATGTAGTTGGCGTTCGAGCCTGCCCCCCATCGGACCAACCCATAGCTTGGTCGCACCCGCGGCCGCCAGCTCTTCGACACGTGTGACCCAGTCGTGCGGATTCCCAACCAGGGCCCAGCGCCGAATCGCATATTCAGTCAGTCCGAGTTCCTCCATGCGTCTGGTGTTGCGGCCAGTTTGCAGTACGTGATCATAGAGCTCATAACCATCGATGTATTCCTGAATCTTCAGGCGAAAATCGTCCGGCACATGCTTGTCATCGAGACCCGATCTCATCGAATGGTTCAGGATCGATGATACCGACGCCTTAACGTTTTCAATCGCCTTTTCACGATCCTCGTGCAGCGACGTGCGTGTCGTGAACCATATCGCTACGTCATTCGGATCGCGCCCAGCTTCTCGGCTTCCCGCGTGAATTCTAGCAATCGTGTCGTGGATAATTTCGGGCAGCAGACCGGTGCCTGCTATCACGCCGTCGCCAATACGCCCTCCCAGGTGCAGCATCTGCGGCCCCTCGGCGCAGATGAAGATCGGTATGCGAGGGCGCACCGCGGCAGAAGCCCAGCGTATCCGTTGTGGGCGTCCGCGGTAGGTCGCCTGACCTCTCGCCAACAGACTGCGGATGCAGTTCGCATAAGCCTCGATTCGGGCGCGCGACGCGATTTTGTAACCGATATTAAGCACGGCGCTGTCGCCACTGGCGATTTCCACAAAGGCGCGCCCATCGGTGAGGCTGTCCAGCGACGCGAGAAACGAGGCCATCACCTGCGGCTCGCGTGTTATTGGATTAGTAGGCCGCAGGCCAACCTGGGCGCGCGTGGACGCAAGTGCCATAAGCGTCCCTCTGACAAAAGCGTCGCCGCCAATAAATGCGGAATCATAGGTGCCGATCGCTTCCGCCCCATAGTCCTCGGCCATCTTCACCAGGTCGGTGAACTGACCAGTCTCATCGCGCCGTAGTAACGGTCCGCCGGGCGCCACGCCGATTCCGAATGCGACTTTCACTTCACACCATCTAGCACAGGATAACGACGGGGCGAACGCTATTGGCGTTCCTTCTGGTCCTGACTGCTCGAGGCAGTCGGATCGGTTGATTTCCTCACGCTGATCGGTGCGAACCAGAAATCGCTCGCTGGCAATTCTTCCAGCGGGCGTGGGCGCCCTCAACCGAAAAGCCGGCGACTGGCGATAGCGGCACCGTCACGCATCGCGCTCAATTTCTCCCAGACCAGTTCCTCGGCCACGCTACCCAGCCCGGAGGTGGTCTCAAACCCGCAATCGGGCGAAGCCATCACTCGATGCGGATCGCCGATGGTGTTCGCGACTCGTTCGAGGCGGTCGGCAACGACTTCGGGATGCTCAATGTAGTTCGTGGTGGAATCGACGACGCCGGCGATTAGGATCATTTCGGCCGGAAGACGATGACGCTCGAAGCAACGATATTCGTGCTCGTGGCGCGGATTTGCCATCGAGAGCAGCATCGCCCCGACCCGGGCCTTGAGTAAGAGGGGCAGAATGTCGTTCAGAGCGACATCGCGATTGTGCGGGCCCTCGTAGTTACCCCAGCAGACGTGGAGCCGAACCCGATCTGCGGGGACGTTTTGCAGCGCGCGATTAACGGCGGCAACCACCATTTCAACAAAATCGAGAAAGTCCCTGAGGGGGCGTCCAGCGAACGAGGTGTGATGTTCCAGTGCGAGGTCCGGCGCGTCGATCTGGAGAATCAATCCGCGCGAGACGATGGTCTCGTATTCGATGCGAAGGGCATCCGCGAGCGCCGTTAGATAATCGCCAAGGGTCGGGTAATGCTCGTTCTGCATCGCCGCGCCGATGATCCCCGGGGAGGCCGACGTCATGAAGGCCTCCGCGAAACCACGGCCGGCGTTGTTTGAAATGATCCTTAGAAAGTCGCCACACTCCTTTTCTACGGAGGCCCGGCCGGTATATTTGACCTCACCCACGGCCTTCGGTGCGTGGAAGAGATCGACCTGCATACGTTCGCGCAGCCGCCGTAACATTTCGAGGTAGCTCGGATAGGCCCACGTATCAGCGACGCGCGGGCGCTCACTGCGCCCGCCAAAACCGCTCATGCGATGTCGCACGTATGTAAAGAAGCTCTCGCGCGGTTGCTCCCCGTTGTTGCCAACGTCGATACCAGCTTCGATTTGCTTAGTGACAACGCGGCGAGTGGATTCGTCGATCAGGCGCTCAAGTTCGACTTCATCAGTAGCTTCGCCCCGGCTTAGGCGTCCAAACATTTCGCCAAGTTGCCTCGGGCGAGGCAGGCTTCCGGCATGGGTCGTAAGGATGCGTTTCTCTGAGCGAAGCATGCGAGCAATATACACGGAACTAGCGATGTCTCGCATTCTGGCATGTCTGCGCCGCGGAGAGGCTCGGCTTTAGACCGGACCGATTCCCTGTGCTATGTGCCATATTAATGCACCGACATTGTAGTATGGATACGTCATCCGGCCTGAGGCCATCCAATCGTAGCGGGAGGGAGACGAAGCATGCCGTACCAGAAACCGGTACTCAGCCTGGAAGATGCGCGGAAAGCCATGGCCGCTATGCTCGAAGAGGCCCTAAAGGCGCCTAATCGACCGGTCGCGATCGCTATCTGCGACGATCAGGGTGAACTCGTCGCATTTGCGCGAATGGACAAGTGCGCACCTCTGCCAGTGGCCATAGCGCGCAAGAAAGCCTATACGGCCGCGCGCACTCGGAGCGACACAAAAGCGTTTGGTGAACGCCTCAAGGGAATGGGCCGCTCGGCGATCGAGTTCGGCGACCCCAATCTCCTCGCCCTGCAAGGCGGGGTAACCATCGCATCCGCCGATGGAAGTCCGCTTGGAGGGATTGGGGTCAGCGGACTGGCCGCCGAGGAGGATGAGATCATCGCCAAGGTTGGCCTCGGCATAATTACAGGGCGCTGACCCGCCGCGCTGAAGTGCCCTCATTTCCAGCGTCGACCACCTGCCGTCAAGTAGAGTAGACGTCTTCGCACGGCGCCGGCGTCCCACTAGGACAGCGGGATCGTAGCTGTTACCACCGGTCCTGGACCGATGTAGCGGGTCGTATGCCCTTGGCCAGTGGTGTCCTCGACCAACCGAGCGTCGCCTGGGCCGAAACGTCGCAGCGTGCCATCTCCCAAACCGATTTCCAGTTCGCCCGAGAGCACGATGACGTATTGTCGCCGTGGTGCCGGGTGCCAATCGAGGAAGGTTCCACCAGGCTGTTGAGCGAATACAATATGCGTGGCCGCTTGCCGCTTGGCCAAAGCTGGATGTTCAGCCAGGGTCTGCTCTTCCAGATGAGACTTACCATCGGAACCCGTATACATTCTGAAAAGGCCCATAGCTCTCTCCTTCTCGCTTGACGCCTCGGACTCGACGTAAAGCCGCGTAGGCGGAACTTCGTAAATTCCGCTGCGTACGTCATACCTAATCTTATCTCCAAGGGAAATGACGCCAGCCTCGGTCGGTCAAGAAATCCTCCCGTCGGCAGCTATACATACGAAACGGGTGTCTGGGCAATTGCGGACAATTCATTGTCGCTCAAGAACTGATAACCGCGACTCCAACCATCGCGGCATCGCCTCCCGAAGGAGCCTCGTGCAATTATCCCGCTCTTCGCCGGCACACTCGAACACAACCGACCATTCGACGAGCGCCCGGTTCCCGTCGAGAATCGGTGTGACGCGCCCGTCCCTTGACGCGAGCGGCTCGCAAGACTCGTACGTATAGAAATGATCCAGGTCTGAATGGGCCAGAAGCCGCTGCCGGACGATGTGAAACGTTCTACTTTTGCCCACGCCGCAACGCGTCCGACCAGCGGGCGGCTTTGGTGGGCATGGCACTCCCGGCGCTAGATGATCTCATCGTAGTTCACGCGGCACGTTACAAAACTCCGCCTAAATTGCTCGCGGTCATGCTCATTTGTCTGCCGCTGAGGGATTCTCAGTGCGGGCTCCGTTACCTGACCCTAGTGCGTCTCGTAAGATTTTGACCGCTCGCATTTCTGCTGTCGGATCGGCAGCTGTCCGTCCGGTTCGGGCACGAGCGATTCGGTCGGTCAGGGGTGTCCTGTGTTTTGTGTCAGCTTCGTCTGCCGCTGAGGGGTCCGAGGGCTTCCCCGCTCGGCTGGGACCCGATGCCTGTTTCGATGGGCTAATGCTTATTCGTGACAGATGATCTGTTGAGCGCTCCATCTTACCCCCTTATTACTCAAACTTGGAAAGGTTGTCGGCGTGCGTGAGTAGCGTCGTGTCAAACGACACGAAATCATCGCCGTGCCGCATGCCCGGATCTTCTTCGAGCCGACCAAGCAAAAGATCAGATCCCTGGGCATCCGGAACTAGGGCTGGCTTTGGAAAAAAATAGGCTGAATCAACTGCGGCGAGGGGATCCGTCAGCGAGGAATCGGATTCTAGTGCCGCTGACATCCATCGATTAAGCACCGCTTCGAGCTCATCAAACTTGACTGGCTTGGTGATGTAATCGTCCATTCCGGCAGCCAGACACTTTTGGCGCTCGCCCTGCATCGCGTGGGCGGTCATCGCGATGATCACTGTGCGCTGCTTCCCCGACTGACATCGCCGGAGCTCGGCGGTGGCTGTATAGCCGTCCATTTCCGGCATCTGACAGTCCATCAGCACCAACCGATACGGGGTCCGTTTGAGTGCCCCTATTGCCTCGAGGCCATTACCAACTACATCGGCCTGAAATCCTAGCTTCTTCAGTTGCAGCAATGCGATCTTTTGGTTTACGGGGTTGTCCTCAGCCACCAATATGCGAACTTTCTTGCTACGCTCTGCCGTCGACTCGTGCCACATGCTGGTGGAGTTTCCGTTAAAAGCAGCAGCGGAGTTTGGCGCGGACAAAGGTGCGGCTTTCCGCTCAGTCCCGCAGGCCGCGATTCTCGATCCGGTTAACAGAGTGGCCAGCGTCTCGTAGAGCTTCGCCTGCTTGATCGGCTTGCTGAGCCAACAGTTCACGGCTCCCGCTGCCTGTCCGCCGACTTCGGTTCGCTCACGCGCGGAACTCATAATTACTAACGAGGTTCCTGCGATGCTCGAATCTTCACTTATCGACCGGACCAAGGTGAGCGCGTCCATCCGCGGCATCTCGAAGTCAATCAGAACAACGTCGTAGGGACGAATCGGAACTCGGTCCCGAAGCGCCGCCAGAGCCTCGACGCCGTCTTCCACCGCATTGCCGTCGACTCCCCATGTGGACAGTTGATGGAGTAGAACCTCTCGGCTCGTGGCATTGTCATCGACGATCAGCGCACGCAGACCTTTTAGAGATCCGGCCTTCGGCAGCTGAGGCGCCCATGCCACTGAGCGAGGAAGTGTGATGGTGAAGCGGAAGGCTGTGCCCTTGCCAAGTGCACTCTCTACGGCAATTTTGCCCCCCATCGCTTCAACCAGCTGCATCGAGATCGCCAGACCCAAGCCGGTGCCCCCATACTTGCGGCTCGTCGAACTGTCTGCCTGCGAGAATGGCTGAAACAGCCGACGCTGGGCCTCGGGACCGATCCCGATGCCTGTATCGCGGACCTCGAACCGTAGTCGGGCTTCGCCGTCCGTGACCGATTCAGCACTAATGCTCAGTACAACTTCGCCCTGCGGAGTGAACTTGACCGCGTTGCCCACCAAATTGGTTAGTACTTGCCGCAGCCGGCCGGGGTCACCGCGCAAGGCCAGGGGAACGACGGAATCGATGTTGAGGACCAGTTCTATGTTCTTTTTGTGCGCCTGCTCGGCCAATAACTGGATGGGGGACTCGGCCGTGGTAAGAAGGTCAAAGTCTATCTCCTCGAAGGCCAGCTTGCCCGCGGCGATTTTGGAGAAATCCAGGATGTCATTGACGATCGTGAGCAACGCGTCGCCAGAGGAGCACACGGTCTCGGCAAACTCACGCTGTTCAATGCTCAGTTCGCTGTCGAGCAGCAGTCCCGTCATGCCGATAATACCGTTAAGCGGAGTGCGAATCTCGTGGCTCATGTTGGACAGAAACTCGGACTTAAGGCGCGCCGTCTCCAGCGCGTCGTCGCGGCTATGCGCTAGTTCCTGCTCCAAACGCTTGCGGTCGGTGATGTCATCGACCGTTCCAACGAAGACCGATTGTTGTCCTTCGTGCGCCGGAAGTCGTGCTGCTCGAGTCGAGACCCATCGGATCGCTCCCGCCGGCGTAACGATCCGATACTCGAGTCTAATCTCGCGGTTTTCACGCAGTGCGGCCAGACCCGCTTTCTCAATCGCCGCGCGATCGTCCGGATGAATATTGTGAATCCATCCCTTGCCGATGAGTCCTTCTGATGGGGTGCCGTAAATCTCAGCTAGCCGCTGGTTGGCGTAGATACAAGCGCCACACGAGTCGAGGAAAATCCCGACCGGAGAGGCGCCGCTCAGTGAGCGAAAAATCTCCTCCCCTGCCTGCACTTGGGCCGTGCGTTCCATGACCTCATGCTCAATCTTTTCGTTAACGTTCTCGAGTCTGGCCTGGCGTTCCGCAATCAGCGACATCTCCTGCCGGCTTTGTAAAATCGAGACGGCCAGAAAAAAATCAGTGAACAATACCCAGCCGGCATGCTCTAGCCATCTCCACGGTTGGACTACGGTGAGGCCATAGACTGCTTGCGGCCAGAAAATGCCTCCCAAGAAGTGGTACGCAGCGGTCACGATCGAGGCGGTCGCCAGCACCCGCCAATCGCGGTAGCACGATAAAAGAGCAAGCGCCCCAAAGACATGGAACTGAGTCTCAATCCGCCCACCTGTGAGGTAGATAAGCAAAGCCGACACAATCATCTGTTCCGCCGCAACGATGTGCCTGGTGATGGTTTTGCCGGGCGCCACGCAGATCATCACCAGGGGCAGCAGTACGATCGCGCCACCTTCGAAAATCGCGGTTACCAGATAATTGCCAATGCCCACCCGGTCAGGTGATATCCAGAGGGCCGCCGCAATCGCACCAACCCACTGAAGAAGGATGAGTATCGCAAACAGCCGATCGACGCGTTCGAAGATTCGCAGCTCGTCACCGGTAAGAATTGACGCGGAGCGCGAGCCAATCTGCCATTCTGTATCTGGGGCAGTCATGCGTAATCCTGTCGGCGATTAGGCGGCCGCGCTCCAAGCGCAGGGAAAAATTTGATTGAGTTTTGCCATCAGCGAGCGAAAATTGAGAGGTTTTGGAAACAAGCCACCGCCCCGTTGCGCACACACTCTGTCCGCTCTGTTGCCATTGGATGAGCGCTTATTTCCTGAACTGCCATCTTCTCCTCCACCACGGTTGGGCGGATTTGTTAGAGCCCTGAGGCTTCAGCAAATGTGTATTTCCCGGGGCTGTTCTGGCGTAAGAACATGCGCAGCGATTCCGGATTGCGATTCCGTACGACCATTTCGTAGCCAGATCGCGTTCTCCGATGAACTTCCCATTCTCCGCTGTCGAGCCTAATGATAAGGTTTCTGGTCGAATCGAGAACCGCGCTGGCGCTCTTCAAGAAGCGGCGTCCCTCTATGCCAAATTCGCTAAGAATTTGGCTCCAGTAGAACCAATCGAGCGCCGGTTGAGGCTCTGGCTCTGGTTCGGGGCCTGCGTCTTCTACGGCGTAACGCTCCTGGAGCAAACGGATCAAAAACCTGGCGCATTCGACCTCGGCCGGAAAGGCGCCTCGATCCTGGCTAAGTTTGCGCAGCGCGCTGAGTCTGCGCACTACATCTTCACGATTCATTCTTCATCCGTCCCACTTCCATCAAAGAAGCCGTGCGAACACTGCCGACACTGTCCCGCGGCTCTTGCCCGCGTCGATGCAGTCCTTCAACCCCGGTTAGCTCTTGATTCGCATCTTCTGGCTGACAAAATTACGTGTCTAATGATGTTAAAATATAACTAGACTCATTTAAACGCAAGACAGTTTTAATTTGCTAGCAGCCTGCCTATCTTCACTAACCGCCGGTTAGCAATTGGCTCGTAAAGAGTTCGCCCACGGTGCGGCCGGAGCAGCCTGACATCGGTTACGGTGGCGAACCGAATCCTGAGGATTCTCGCCACTTCGCTGGGCCCTTAGTACATTCCGTTCATACCAGGAGATTGAGCTTTGGGCTTGAATTCGAACTTGCCAAAGATCCCCTCAATTTCCTGGTTCGGGCCCGCCGTGAAATACAGAGCGGTCGTACTCGCGTTGTTGCTGCCGTTGCCGAAAACCAGAGCCCACAAACCGTCGACATTGAGCGGCTTGCCATTCCTGTCGGTCGGCTGGGCAAGCGAAGTTCCGGTAGCATCGAACGCATTGATCATTCCGTCGCCGAAATTTCCGATCCAGTAGTCGTTGCTCAAGGGACCGAAATTCGCCGGCGTGAGCGCCATTCCCCACGGCGCGTTTAAATTGCCTCCGGTCGCAAACCGCTGCACGAACACACCATCGGTGGTGAAGATGTCGATGTAACCGGCGCCCGCCTGATGGACCGGGTCGTGTTTGCCCGTATCCTGCATCGCATATGAGACCCATAAGTTGTTGTTCAAGAGCGCAATTCCGAACGGCGCGAAACCTAACATCGGGTTCGGATCGGTAAAGGTCCCAGCCAGTGATGATATTGGCTTGTAAGCGCTGTCGAAGACATCAACGTTGCCCGAGCGGAAATTGGTGGCGTAAATGAACTGATTGCCATTCACGGTGCCGATAGCGAGGCCTTTGTACACCGCGCCAGTTTGTGCGTTTGGTACAGTGGAGTTATCCACGTGGAGCGCGGCTTCGATCCCGTCGGTCTGTTGCCATCCCGAGATTGTTCCATCTTCCGTGGAAAAGATAAAAAGGTCGCCGCCAAAATCCGCGGCCGTTCCATTAAAAACGATTCCTGACGGCGTCCCCATGGTAGTGCTGTTCATCGGCGGCGGGACCCTCACGACAAAAGGCACCATCTTTCCGCCAGCAGGCACTTTTAAAAATCTTTCCCATGCCGTTGTAGAGCGTCGATACTCCTGCATTGTTGTCAGAGACCCAGAGCGGGGTCGGTCCCTGCACCAAGCCCCAGGGATTGATCAGATTCTTGTCATGGACTTTTGCCTTCAGACTCTTCATCGAGGTGACCAGGTTGGTCTGAGTATAAAAGGATGTTGTCTTCTTTTTGGCCGGCATCATCTGCGCCCATGCACCGGCCATCATGACAAGTGCGATGACGCAGGCGCTCACCACGATTCGCGGTTTATGGTTCATTGCATACCCTCCTATATCCAACACTCAGTGCGGACATTCGACCCACTCGAGGATCCCATGGTGCAATCGCCGGTTTCACATGAACTTTAGCCTCGCAGTTGTAGCTACAAGTGAGTGATTTCATTTGACGACGATTTCGCCGAGCATTCCCTTGGTCTCGTGGACAGCGCAGGCGTACTTGTAGACGCCGGGTACCTTGAAGGTGTGCATAAAGCTCTCGCCCGGTTTCATAAAGCCGGAGTCGAAAGGCTCTGCGCCGGAAGGATTTCCCACTTCGCTGCTCTTGATCGCCATCGATGGATCGCTGGTCGCGTGATGGACCTCATCGCCAACGTTCACCCATTGAACCGTCTCACCGGCTTTGATGGTGAAGTCACGGGCGCGAAAGCAGGCGGCATATCCAGCATTTTGATAGTCACAGGCGTCTGCGACGCGGTCGCGAGGTGTCTGCCGGAGGGCGTGAAGATCAGAGCGACCGCCACACACAGCGCAGCACCATAAAGTAGTGTGCGAGTCGAAAGCAGCGAGCATCCATCTTTAGCTGAATCTCCGTCAGTATTGGACATGACAGTTCCTCCTCTCCTCGCCGTGGTGATCGAGAAACGCAAGGTCATCGTGCCTCCTTGAGAAATTCCTTGATCGCACGCATGTTTTTGGCCGGCATGATTGACTGAGTCCGCATGTGCATCGTGATCGTGTCCCATTGGGCCGGCGAAAACTGTGAGCCGGGCCGCGCGTTGTGACATTGTGCGCAATAGACCGGCCATAGTTTTGCGCCTTCGACAAAGAGCTTTCTCTGGTCTGCGGTTTGTTCGACGGCGAATGCGTGCGCAACAGACGCTAATGCGATAAAAAGACCGTAGGCAAAGGTCGGTAGTATTCTCTTCATTCTGGATTCCTTCTGTCTCTGCGGGTCAGAACCCGATCGCGAGTTGGGAGAGCAGCGCACGGTCGTTTGGAGTCGCCGCAGGTGCGGAGGTCGGAGTGCGTGCACCGTTGAAGGTGAAGGCGGTGCCGCCAGCTCCCGGCAGTTCGAGGTCGAATTCGGTCTGCCAAACGATCGAGGGCTCGATCCAATAGTCGAGACCGAGAGCGACCTCGCGCGCGTGGGGTGTGAAGATCGAAGGTGAGCCGCTAAAGCCGAGCGCGGGAGTAGTTGTTATCTCGTCGGTTACGATGGCGCGCTGGTTAACCGCCGAATAGCGCGTAAGCAGCTCGAGGCGGTGGATTATATTGTCGAGCTGGTCAAGCCGGGTCGACGGCATATTCTGAAGGAAATAGCCAGTCTGGAGATACCAACCCTGCCGATCATCCGGTCCCGAACCCGAGGGCATTTGCCGGTAGGTCTCGGCAAACTCTCCGCGCGCCTGGAGATTGTTCTTGAGATAGGCGAAGTCCACTCCCCATGCGTTGAACCACAGGGAATTCCGCCATTTTCCATCATAGGTCGATGCGCCAAGCTCGAGGCGGCCGAAGTTGGCGTCTATTGGCAAGGGGTAGAATCGGAACCGGCCGCCGAAGGTGCGGCCGTTGGTATTGATGCCAATGTTGTTTTGCGGGTTGAGGCTTTG
This sequence comes from uncultured Pseudomonadota bacterium, assembly GCA_963837035.1. Lineage (GTDB taxonomy): Bacteria > Desulfobacterota > Binatia > Binatales > Binataceae > JASHZA01. Next base: position 613,943 of record CAWIMH010000035.1, on the reverse strand, counting down.
ACCGACGACCGGCGCAGGCAGGCCGCTGTCGAAACTCGGTCCGTTGGCGACCCAGGTGGTGTAGTCGACGTCCTGTCCGAGCGCGCCCCATTGCACAGAACCGCGCAGTTGCACACCGATATCGGTCGGCGGGACTATCGCCTCAGCGCCATAGAGCAGCGGCGCCGTGATGAAACGATTGACCCACAGCGGGCTCTGATCCTCGTACCAATCGCCGAACGGCTGATCGAAGATTCCCGCGTTGACCTCGAGATAGTCGTTCAGAAATATCTGCGCGGTCGCGACCGGAAGACTGAAGCTCGCCCCAGAGCCTGGGGGCAGCGACGCCGCGATCGAGCCTTCGAACAGGATCCAGTCATTCATCCGGTAGAGAACGATTGGCTGAAAACCCAACGTGAAGGTGTTCTGGCTTGTTTTACGATCGTAGCTGAAGCCCCGGCGGCATCGCCCGCGACCGTGAATTGGTGGGTTCCCAGGTAACGACTAAAGGCCGAGTCGAACTGCGTCGTCGAAATGCCGTTAGCGAGCCGTTGCTGGAGCTCTTCGATGCGCTGATCGGTGTCGGTTTTCAGTTTGCTATTGGTGATGACCAGTTCCTGCGCGGCGCCGCTTAGCTTCCGATTCTGGGTCTCAAGCTGTTGCAGTTGGCGCTCGAGTTCGCGGATGCGCTGCTCGTCATTATCGAAACGGCGGCGTTCGCCGCTTTGGTCGGTCTTGAGTTGCTCAATTTGGTCGCGTATATGCCCCAGATCGCCGACGCTCGGGGCTTCATCGGCCACCGCGCTCAGAGCGTGGGGCAAGAAGGTTATGCCGAACACGAGAAAACTCCTTAGCAGAAGAGTTTTCTGGGCCGGCTTTAAGAATTCTCCGCAACATCCTCAAACTAACTCCCCAAAAGACTTTTGCGTTCAGACTATGTACTTAAATCAGTCGCAAATATTCCCGATCACGGGAGCGGGCAACATTCTCATATGGCCTTCTATGAGCAGTTGCCGCCGCAACGTCGAAAGGTTACTGAGGTGGTCAAACAATTTGAGGCCGGATCAAAGTTAACGATTTGCTAACGATGGCCGACGTTGGGGGATTCTACATTTGACGGCGTAGAACGCGCCTGGTTGCGTCAACGCTGTTTTTGTCGGCTCTCCTCTTTTCGATGGATGCTTCAGAAAACAGAACGATAGGAGAGCAACCCAGCTGAATGGGCATGCTCAGAACGGGAGGTTATAGGAACGTGTTTCGGTGTTGGATATCGAAACGCTGATATAGTCATGCCAAAACGAAGCAACGTCGATCGTCAGAAAACTCGAAAACGTTTGCCAGGCAACTTGGAGTGACGCCAGCCGAAAGAGTAACAAGATGACGACTGATCCAATTCAGCCAGATCGAGCCAGTCTGCCTGTCGAACACCCGACAAATCCCTGAACGCCTATCGGTCACCCATGTGTAACCGGGGCAGACGTTCTTCGGAAAAGTAATGTTTGGTCGGCTGAAGCAGCCCTGGAAGGTCGAACGCGCCAACGTGAAAATGCGTTTCCATGAGTTGAGGAAGCGCTTCGCAGGTCAGCGTTGAGCCGCACCGCGCGCAAAAGCCGCGCCGCGTTTGTCCTGGTGTGGAATCGAACTTGGTTATTTCGCCTTTGGTGACCCTATAAGCTTCGCGTTTGAATGCCACGAAGACCGAAGCGGGCGCGCCGGTATGCTTTCGACAACTTTCGCAATGACACCAATACACGCCCATCGGTCGACCAGTCGCGATAAAACGGACCGCACCACACAAGCAGCCACCTTCAAACTGCTCCTTCGTGCCGCTCATGACCAGAATCCCTCCGCCCGTCCTGGAGTGACGTCGCGGACGATACTTTCCTCAACGCGGATACATTCCTGCCGCGGTCGAATTGAAAAGAGGCGTCTTTCCGGTTGCTATGCGGCTTTGGGCTGTACCGAGTGATGATAATCGCGGATCTCTTTTATCTTTCCATCCACGATTTCCATCACTTCCGCACCAATCGCCTCCACTCGTCCGTGGCCCGAGCGCGTTCCGGTAAAGAATGACTCGGCGACGCCTTTGCCGGTGTTTCCGGTACACGTGCGCAAGTCACAGTGAGCATCGGGGAACATTTCGAACTCGCTCTCATACGATTTGCGTACTGCGGCGCGGCCTTCGCAACGCTTGCCGTTGGGAGCAACGAGGACCGGTTCGTCATGGTAGCACGCCATTACGCCCTCGATGTCATGGCGATTGAACGCATCGAAGTATTGTTGGATCAATTCCTCTTCGCGTGTCATTTGCTCGGCCTCCATTGTGTTTGAATCATGCAGCGATCATCGCCCAACAGGTATCGGCGATCAGATCCAATTGATCGCTGACCTCCGCGCGCCGGCGCCGCGGGATCGAAGATAACGCTGCGGCGCACAGCGCGCCGCTCAGCATGTCTGCCAGTAGCCCGGCATCGCCGGCCTTCACTTCGTGCCGCTTCTGTCCCTCGGTTATCAACTCCACGAATACGTCGCTGGCGCGCGGCACAGCGGCTGGCAGCGAGCGGATAAACCTTGGTTCGTTCTCGCAGAAGTAGACGAATGCGTCCGTGTGCTTCTGAACTACCGAGAGTTCCACGCCGGCGACACTGCGAAGCCTTTCTTTCGACGCTCCGGAGCCTCGGACCACGTCGCGCAGTTGGCGACTGTACCAGCCGTACCAACTGACGAAGATTTCGCGGCTCAGCTCATCCTTGCCGGAGAAGTATCGGTAGATAGCCGCCTCGCGGACACCGGCCGCTTCCGCGATATCGCGCATGCTGGTCGCGTCCACGCCGCGTTTGGCGAACAGTGCGGTTGCCGCGCGGACGATAACCGGCCGCTTTGTGGTCGGCTTCTTTTCAAGGATGTCCACCTAGTTAGTGAACGGTCACTAACAGATTCCGCGACAAACGTCAAACGCACTTTCTGGATGGCAGGGCCTTGGCTAGGACTGAGCTCCGCAAAAAATTAGTGGCCTGACTTGCAACGGAGAAAATAGCAGCGAAAGTGAAGGAGAAGATCGAAAGCGAAGTACTTAGGGCGCGTGTTCAGATCCCGCCATAAAACCGAAAACCATTGGCGTCCCCGACGGGATTTGAACCCGTGTTACCGACGTGAAAGGCCGGTGTCCTAGGCCGAGCTAGACGACGGGGACGAGGCGCTGCAGCGTTGCATCGAGCCGCGAGGTGGAACGCCGTGACACTACCAGAGCCGCGAGAAGCCGGGCAAGCATCCTCCTGGGCGTTACTGCCCGACACGCCTCGATCGTCCCGACGCTCCTGCGACCTCGTCGGCGTCACCTTTCGAAGCGGATTTGACCCAGGATCTGATTTACCGAGCTCTTGCCGTTTTCGGCGAGCAGGCCTTCCAGTTCGCGGTCGATACGCCCGAGCGCGCCTGCCCCTTCTTTGATTAGCGCCGATCCCACCTGGACGGCCTTGGCGCCCGTCAGGTGCGCGATATACGCGTCGCGGCCACCGTTGATTCCACCCACTGCTACAACGTCGATCAGACCCCCTCCCGCTTGGTAGAAACTGTTGACCTGCGACAGTGGACGTGCGGCGCCATTCGCGACCCCGTTTTGCAGGTTCACTTGCAGGTCCTTAGGCAAATCGTTGGCGCATACCGCAATCGCCACCCGAATCGACTTGAACAGGTCGGCAACTGCCTGCGGCTCGAGCGCAAGCTTCGGCGGCACCTTGACCGCTATCACTCCGCCAACCTCGCTTCGTACTCGCCCCACTAACGCCTTGAGGCGGTCGATCGACGCGAATGGCGCGACCGCGCTTTGTACGTAGTCGTCGGCCAGATTGAGTTCGAGGATTTTGACGCCGGCGCGATCGAGCGTGACTGCGACCTGCACGATCTCATCATCGGTGTTGCCGACGACACTGCCGATAGTCGATTTACCTCGCCCCGCCAGTTCGCGCGCGATCGCGGCAAAATGTTCGACGCCCCGGTTCTTGAGATTGTCGGGCGCTTCAAGGCCGGCGATGTTGCAGGACTTGAATACGACCGCGCCGCTGTGCCGTGCGCTCAGTTCGAGAATCTCACCCTTCTCGGCCGAATGAGGTCCGGAAGCGTTCATCACCGTCGAGGTCAGTTCGATCCCGCCAAGCCGAATCGCTGTTCGTTCCATGGCCTAAGTCCTACTGCGGCGCCGGCGCGTCTAGCAAGCGAAACGCCCTGCTCTCCCCGGATTGCATGGCGCCCGCGCGTTTGCGAGAGATTGGTCTCGGGAGTCCAGGGATGCAGACCGTCACGATCTCGCGAGACGCACTGAACCGCATAGTGGCGCAGGCCGAACGTGAGTTCCCCTTCGAATGCTGCGGGTTCGTCATAGGCGACACCGCGGTCGAAGAGGTCCGGCCGATTCGCAACATCCAGAACGAAAAGCACGCCGAGGACCCCTCACGCTTCACCCGCGACGCCCGGACCGCCTTCCTGATGGACCCGAAAGATCATCTGGCCGTGCTCAATGAACTCGACGCACGGAAGCTTCTCCTCAGAATCGTCTACCATTCGCATCCCGACCATGACGCCTACTTCTCGGCGACCGACCGCGCGCAGGCATGCTCCTTCGATCCGGAGGCCCCAGACTATCCCGATAGCGCCTACCTCGTGATCTCGGTCCGAGACGGCAAGTTCGCACGCGCCGCCGTCTTCGTATGGAACGAGGAGCACAAAACTTTTGCCGAAGCCGGATTGGTCGTCGCCTAGCGGCAGATCCCGGCGAAAAAAGGTCATTCCTTCTCGTTCGTTATTCTGCGACGCTTGAGATTCGAGAAGGGGCCTACGTCGGCGAATGCCGCCGCAGCCACACGCTGTCCTTACGCTCCCCAGCGAATTCGACCTCCTGGTGAGGATCCTGCTCTACGCGGCTGGCACCGCCCTATCGGCCTTCGGCGGCTTTCACGGTTACCGCGGCTATCGCCGTTTCCGCGGGATTCCCTTCAGCAACCAGCAGGCAGAAGCCCATCGACTGCGTGACGACTTCGTTTTTGGCGACGATCTCACCAAAATGTACGATGAAAATCCCTACAGGCTCGACGGCGACGACGCCTACAAAAGGGCCCTCGCCGGCGACGTCGAGGCCGAAGAAGTCATGAAACGTCGCGTGCTCGCCGCTGCAAAGACCCCGCCGGGCGAGTAAATTCTCGCCACTCCGCTCTCCGCCGCCACCGTCCCTCGAGGGTGAGGAAGGCGAGCGGTTCGAGGAAATACGAGCCAGACGCGGACCTCGCTCAAGATTGACTCGGTCGCAAAATCGCTCTCGCCGTTGAAGCACTCACCGTGAGGACCGTTCTAACCCGTAAAGACCCTGTCCGACACTCGCGCGAAGTGGTAAGCAATACAACATGTCGGTCGCCGACCTCGGCAGGAGGTGCAACCCAATGGAAGCTTCGAGCGACTATCGAATTACCAGCCTCGCCCAGTTGAGGGCGATCTTCGGTGAGCCCAGCCCTCTGGTTGCGAAGAAACTCCTGAATGGACTCGACGAAATGGCGACCGTCTTCATACGGCGCTCCCCCTTCCTCGTCCTCGGCACTGCGGATGCCGATGGTAATCAGGACGTTTCGCCAAAGGGCGATGGCCCTGGCTTCGTCTTGATCGAGAACCAACACACCCTGCTGATTCCTGACCGCAAGGGCAACAAGTTGATCTTCACCTTGCAGAATATCCTCGCGACTTCTCAGGTCGGCCTCATTTTTATGGTGCCCGGAACCGACGAGACCCTCAGGGTCAATGGCACCGCGGAGCTCAACGCCGATCCCGCCTTGCTCCAGCAACTCACTGCTCGCGGAACGCCGGCGCAACTCGTGATCCGGGTCACGGTGCGAGAATGCTTTTTTCACTGCGCGAAGGCCTTTATGCGCTCGCAGCTATGGAAGCCGGAAACCTGGAGCGAGCGGATGCGGATCTCATGGGGCAAGTACCTGGCGGAGAAAATCGGGGCCAACGCGGACACCGCCAGCCAGATCGACCAGTTCGTCGAGCAGGACTACAAAACCAATTTGTAAGGGTAAGGACCCGAATATCGTCGAATAGGTCCGCGCGGCAAAGCAACGAGCCCACTGCTCAAGCCTGCTGACGCGTCCCGGAGACAAGCACCTCGGCGCATCGGCGATCCCGCAGGTTATAGCGCAACCGCGATCGATCCGTCGGCATGCCATTGCGCGGGATCGTGGCCGAAGATGAGCCGCGTGCCCGCGCGTTCCATCGTGCGGAAACGCTCGATTACCGCGCGCATAGCGTCGTAGTTATAGGCGAACGGTGGCAGCACCATCTCCTCGAACACCTTGCGCATGTAGCAGGAATCTGCCGTGAACACGTATTCCCCGCCGTCGAGCCGCACCCGTAGAGACTGGTGGCCGGCGGTATGACCATACGTGGGTATGCAAACCACGCGGCCGTCGCCAAACAGATCATGCTCGCCATCAATCAACTGCAGCTGATGGCCAAGGTCGAAGTCCGCGCGATTGTAGCCGTTGCGCCGCATCTGCTCCGGATCGGCTGCGGCCTCCCATTCCCGGCGCTGCACGACCAGCTTCGCATTCGGCACGTCCGCATTGCCACCGACGTGGTCAAAGTGCAGGTGCGAGTTGATCATGTAGTCGATGCGCGCCGGATCGACTCCACGCGCACGTAGTCGGCCCGCCAGCTCCTCGCCAGGTTGGAAGTGAACCTCGAAGGTCTTGGCGAGCGCCCCCAATCGCCCTGGATTGGTCTGCAACTCGCGATGGAGTCCGGTGTCGAAGATCACCCGTCCCTTCGGATGCTCGATGAGGAAGCTCGGAATCGGAATTCTGACGCGTCCCGGCTCGTTCGCCAGGATGAATCCCGTCTGGACTTCGAGCCATCCACAGACCATCGGGGAAACCTGAATCGTCATAGCGCTCTCTCCATTCCTAGCGTCGGCAAAATTCCCGTACGGAACACGTTCGCGCTGCAGGCTCGTAATATCTAACCTAGGAAAGCGGCGGGAACCAGCGCTAGACGGCGCGCCGATAATCGGTCGCGAGCAGAATTCACGTGCGTCGGTCTTCAGTCGGCCACCATTTCAGGCACAGCCTCGCCGGCCGCAACTTCGAGCGTCAGGCCGCGCGTCTCATCGATAAAAAGGCCCCAAATGACGATTGTTGGGATCAGTAGCAGCGTAAACCACCCAACGACGTTGGAAAGACCGCCTAGCGGCTTGGCCAGCACCGCGATCATGGCCTGCGCGCCAATCGACGAAATCGCAGTGCACAACGTCATCCATCCCATGATAGTGCCCCGCAGCGCCGTCGGAAACAGTTCGGTCGCTGTGGAGTTCGACGCCACCAGCATGCCACGACCCGCGGCCGACAAGCAGAATTGTGCGCCAAGTAGCCACAACACCGGTGATCGAAAATGTGCCGGCGGACCCCAATAAAAAGCAATCCCGCCAATGATTGTGGCGAGACCCATCACCACGTATGACCGTACGCGCCCATAGCGTTCACAGGACCACGCACCAATCGCAAGTCCCACTATTCCGAGAGTGCCGCCCCCTAGCATAACGACACTGGTCATGGTCGATGACAGACCGACCTCAGTCGTCGCGTGATAGAAAGGCCAGGCCGCAAGCCCGGCACCGGCGAACTCCCCGATGAGAACGGCGGTGATTAGAGGCATAGACCGCCTGCGCCAACCGCGGGCGAAAACATGATAAAAACGGCTGCTCTCGCCAACCCCGGAAGCTATTGCGCGTTGCCAGCGTTTGCTTTCCGGGATCGCTCTGGTTATCAGCGGCACAAAGACGATGCCCACAGCCGGAACCGCCGGCAGCCAGCGCCACGACAACCCGAAATGCGCAAGGACAGGAGCTAGAATTATACACCCCCCAGTACCCGACGAGATCGCGAGCAGTGCGTAGCCCTGACCCTTGGCCCGGTCGGCAATTGGTAGTGCTTCCGCCAGGATCACAAATGAACTGGCAAAAGCTGCACCCACCGCGGCATATGCCAGGATTTCGAAAATGATGAACCAGTTGACGTTGGTCGAGAGCGCCGCGCCGAGCGAACAAACCGGGGTGATAACCAGGCTTACAAGAAGTATCCGTCGCCGCCCGATTCGATCCGCCAGTCGTGACAGTGCGAGTGCGCCGAACGCGCTGATCGACACCAATGCGAACAACCGGGCAATCGCGGTCTGATCTAAGTTAAAAGCTTTGGCTATGAACGGTGCTGACACGCCTAAGATTGCAAATGCATAACCTTGATAGTTTAAAAGAGCTATTACTGCACGGATCGTTGCTCTCTGATGGACCGGATCGATCGCCTCGGTCGTACCTGGTTTGCCAAGTTCTTCTACCGGCGGCGCTATCCCGTGTGGCAATTCGCTCACTTTACGGCCTTTTTCAAGCTAATCTCATTTAAAGGTCCCAAAAAATGAACGCTCATTCACTAGCCTCGTTTATTCGAGATGATACACTAGCTTGTATGGGGGTGTCACCGCTAAAAGCTCCTGCTCCGGATGAGCTACTCGTCAAGGCGCGCCGCCGGCAGATATTTCTCGCCGTATGTCGCGTGCTTGTACGAAAATCCTTCCATCAGGCGACCGTCAAGGAAATCGCGCTCGAAGCCGGCCTCGCCGCCGGTTCTCTCTATGTCTACTTGCACAGCAAGGAGGAGATCCTGCTTCTGCTGGCGGATTCGATGATTGCCGAACTGCTTGAAGCGTTGCCTGATATCCGCGAACGCAGCCAGGGCGATCCGCGCAAGGAACTGCTTGGCGTGATGCGTGGCGCGGTCGACGTGATCGATCGTTATCGCGAGGCTTTTTCAGTACTTAACCACGAGATCCGCTACCTCGAACACGATCCGGAATCCAACGAAACTCTGAAAGGAGTCATCGGGCCGTATAGAACCGCCCTGTCGGACCCAATTATTCGCGGCAAAGCGCTCGGCCTCATTCATTTCAACAATCTCAACTGCGCGGTCGAGGCAATCCACATGCTTTGCTCCGGATGGGCAATGGGCGGACGATTTTTCGCAAAGATCGACAAGGAAACTTACTGGCGCGAAATTGCGGCGGTGGTCGAGGGCCGTTTTTTCGCCCCTTAGTCCGGCGCCGAACGCTTCGATTCGCGCCGCCACACGGCCGTGCGGGCAAGGAAACCTGATCATGGCATTATATGATCGGCGAACGCTGGACGGCGTCTATAGCGTCCGCGAGAGCGCCCGGTACATCATGAACTACCGCTACGCCGAGGAGCGGATGATGCGGATGATGGCCGGCTGGATCGCGCTCACGCCGGAACTCCCAATCAAGCTCGAAATGGCGCGGCAGGTCTACGAATGTGCGCTGCATTGCGACGCTCTTGGAAAGCGGCTGGCCGAGTTGCGCAGTCAGGCCCAGGTCTCCCGTCCCGCCAACGAAGCATTTGTCGCGCTGATGAACGAAATCGAAGACAAAGAGGAGTGGGAAGATACGATCGAGCGGCTGGTCGGGATCTATCGAGTAGTAAAGCCGCACCTGGTCTCGCACTACAGCGCCCATGTCACCGCGGCCAACCCGATCTATGAGCCGCCCACCCTGCGCATCTTGGCCCAACTCGTAGACGACGAAAAACGTCATATCGAACGCGGACTGGTTTTGCTCGATGAACTTCTGAACTCGGCCGAGAAGCAGCGCCGCGCCGCGCAGTGGCAGGCCCATCTCGGGGAATTGCTTGCGGCTGCCGGAGGTGTGACCGGCTTTGCCGAAGAACAACCCGAACCGAGGCGGCTCGGTCGAAGCTGATGATCGCCAAGCAATACCAAACCTCGATCCCGGCAGATCTGCGCGACGCGGTAAGCAGCTCTGCTCAGGCTGTGGTCGATGGCGACGCGGCCCGCGCCGAGGGCTGGGTCGAAGGACCGGTGCTCGAAGCATACAGAGCCGCTCTTGAGTCGGCCGCGCAAATGCGCCCGTTGCAAAGTTTCGAGTTACTTGCGCACGCCCGGTTGGGCCTTCAGTTTATCGTCAAGGTTCGGTTTCAGGGCGCGAATGGCCAACAGTTGCCTCTTCAGCTCCGTTGGCGCCGGCAAAACGGAAACCGCTGGCGCATCGTCGAGGTCGAAAATCTTAATGAAATTTCGCCGTGGCGCAGACCCGATAAGCCGAAGGCGGTGAATGTCGATGCCTGACCTTGGAACGCGCGGCAATGTCATGGGCCCGCAGCCCATCGGCCGCCGCACTGCGGTACCGCCCGAAATGATCGCCGCCGCCGAAGAAGCGCTGGCCCTCATGTTGAGGGGCAAGGTGGACGATCTGGCGAACCTTGCGATGCCCAACTGCGCCCAGGAAGTGGCCGATTTCGCTGCCGCCGTGCTTTCCGGCGCATGCGACGGCTTTGAAATAATCGCCACCGCCCGGGTCAATCATCACCATTTCGTGAAAGCTCGGCTGACGGGCGTGCAACCTCAGCGGGTACAGTTTCGCCTTGGTGAGCACGGTGGCCGTTGGATGATCTGGGATCTGATGAACCTGACCGGTCGGCGCGGAGCATGGACCCGCTAAGGAGCAAAATCTCATGCAACGGATGATTCCTGTTGATCGCCCAACGGATGATTCCTGTTGATCGCCTAGCCCGCCCCGAAAATCATGTCATGGCGCCGCTCGATCGGATTTTCCAGGCTCGAGTCGATCAGGGGCTTTCGCCGACCAATGCGATGCCTAACGAGACGGACTTTCTCAAGGGACGCTTACACGGAATCGCGGCCGGTGAATTGCAGGCAATGGAAGCAGCCGGACGTACTTTGTTTGATTTTCCCGATGCCCCGTGGGAATTTCAGCTCGACATGGCGCGCCAGGTCTGGGACGAATCGCGTCATGCCGAAATCTTTATGAAATTGCTCGACTATGTTGGATCTTACCTGGGTGAGTTCCCCGAAAGCGAAGTGTTGTGGTCCTATACACAGGTCGACGACCCCGCGTGTCGCGTGGCGGGGATCAACCGTGGGCTCGAGGGACTTGCGTGCGATGTATTCGATCAGATGATCCGGCTCGCGCAGCGCGCCGGCGATCCGGTGATCGAGCGCGCGATCGATTACGTGCTCGCGGACGAAATCACGCATGTGCGGATGGGCTCACAATGGATGCGGAAACTGTGCGAGGGCGATCCGGAGCGCCTGCAACGCGCACAGGAGTTCCAGAACAATATCGACCATCTCTTTAACTTCCAGGGTGGCCGAACGACAATCGACGCGTCGCCGCAGGTGCCGATCAAGGTCGGCGATCAGGAAATCAATTTCGACTCCACTCTGACGATCGCTCGCGACGCACGACGGATGGCGGGCTTCACCGACGAAGAAATCGATCGTCTCTTCAAAACTACTGCGCGGGGCGGTGCCTACTGAGCCTGGAGGAATAAAACTATGAAGCGCCTGATTCCGGTTGAACGCCTCGCGCGCGAGGATCGCTTCGTCCTCGTGCGCGCGCGGAAAGCCCGCGAGATTCGTGAGGAGCAGGCGCTCGACGAGCGCGAAATGCCCTTCGATGAAGAAGCGCTGCGGGCGCGTCTGCACGGAATTTTTTGCGGCGAAGTGCAAGCAATGGAAGCGGCAGGACGAACGCTGTTCGATTTTCCCGATACACCATGGGAATTCCAGCTCGATATGGCGCGCCAAGTGTGGGACGAATCCCGACATACCGAAATTTTCAACTTCCTCCTCGAATATATGGGCGCCAAACCGGGTGACTACGTGGAAACCGAAGTGCTGTGGCGCTGTACCCAGGCCGAAGACCCCGCCGCGCGGATCGCCGGAATTAACCGCGGTCTCGAAGGACTGGCTTGCGATGTGTTCGAACAATTGATCCGGATCGCGCAGAAAAACGGCGATGAGGTGATCGAACGCGCGGTTGACTACGTGCTGGCTGACGAGATTACCCACGTGCGGATGGGGTCAAAATGGATGCGCAAACTGTGCGAGGGCGATCCGGATCGGCTCAAACGCGCACAGGAATTCCAGGACAGTATCGATGAGATCTTCAGCTTCCGGGGCAACCGGCGGGCGCTTGAGGACGTGGGCGACGACAACGAGAATATCGTTACGATCGCGCGCGAGGCGCGATTGTTGGCCGGGTTCACCGAGCAGGAAATCGAGCGTCTGGTCCGCGCGGCGCGCAAAAGCGCGGCATATTAGGGTCTCTTCACTGGATGCCTTCCGCGCAGCGTGCGGACCCTCATCTTCTTTGACCCGGATGCGCCCGCTCGGCCCTCGAAGTCGTTGAAGCCCCGCTAATATTTGATAGCGCCACCCTTGGCGAAGAACTAATCCTGATGCTACGATTATCGTTCTTTAGGGTTAAATTCCTTCGATCACTGCTGCGAAGGGTGCTAACTCTCTTGAAGGAGCCATCCTAGTGAGCGCCGAAACCTCCGCACTCAACCATCGCAACCGCGCACTGGCCGAGTGGGTCGCCGAGGTCGCCAAGCGGACGCAGCCCGACGAGATCGTTTGGTGCGACGGGTCGCTTGCGGAGCGTCAACGTCTGACTGCACAGGCCGAAGCGGCGGGAGTCCTGATTCGGCTCAATCAGCAAAAACGCCCAGGCTGCTACCTGCATCGTTCGAACCCGAATGATGTCGCACGCACCGAGGAAGTTACTTTCGTCTGTACACCCACCAAGGATGAAGCGGGCATCACCAATAACTGGATGGCGCCTGAAGAAGCATACGGCAAGCTTGGGGCGCTACTGAACGGCTCGATGCGCGGGCGCACGATGTACGTTATCCCGTATATCATGGGTCCCGCGGACTCGCCCTTCGCCAAGGTCGGCGTCGAAATTACGGACAGCATCTATGTCGCGTTGAGTATGGGAATAATGACGCGCATGGGACGGCGTGCGCTCGAACTGTTGGGCAATTCGGACCATTTCAACCGCGGACTGCATTGCACGCTGGACCTCGATCCTGAGCGCCGCTTTATTTGCCATTTCCCGCAGGACAATACGATCTGGTCGGTAGGCAGCGGCTATGGTGGAAACGCGCTGCTGAGCAAGAAATGTTTCGCGCTGAGAATCGCGAGCTGGCTCGGCCGCGGCGAAGGTTGGCTAGCCGAACACATGCTGATCGTCGGCTTGCAGAGCCCACGCGGCGAGACCCGGTACATTGCGGCGGCTTTTCCGAGCGCCTGCGGCAAGACCAATCTCGCGATGCTGATGCCCCCGTCGACTCTCGCAGGCTGGAAGGTTTTCACCGTCGGCGATGATATCGCGTGGCTCCGCATCGGATCGGACGGCGGCCTGTGGGCGATCAACCCCGAGGCTGGCTATTTCGGGGTGGCGCCCGGCACGAGCACGCAATCCAATGCGAATGCGATGCGGACCATCGCCCAAGATTCGATCTTCACAAATGTCGCGATGACTGCCGACGGCGATGTGTGGTGGGAAGGTATGGGGATAGATGCGCCGGCCGGGCTGATTGATTGGCGCGGAAGGCCATGGGACAGAAATTCAGGCGAAAGGGCGGCCCATCCGAACAGCCGTTTCACTGCGCCGATGACGAACAATCCGGTGATTTCTCCGCGCGTGGACGACCCGCAGGGCGTCCCGATCTCGGCGATCGTCTTCGGCGGGCGCCGCGCCACCACGATGCCGCTGGTGATGGAATCATTCGATTGGGCACACGGCGTCTTCATGGGCGCGAGCATGGGATCGGAGACGACCGCGGCCGCTGCCGGCAAGGTGGGCGTGGTGCGGCGCGACCCGATGGCGATGCTGCCCTTTTGCGGCTACAACATCGGCGACTACCTGAGCCATTGGCTCGAGATGGGCACAAAAATGACGCGCCGGCCGCGGATTTTCATGGTCAACTGGTTCCGCAGGGATGCGGCCGGCAAATTTCTCTGGCCCGGCTACGGAGAGAACCTGCGCGTGCTGAAATGGATGATCGAGCGGGTGGACGGCACCGCGCATGGGCGCGAGACGGCCGTTGGGATCGTGCCCGACGCGGGTGATCTGCACCTGAATGGGCTTGAGATCTCACCCGGTCAGTTGACCCAGGCGCTGGCGATCGACCGGAGCGAATGGAGAACCGAAACCCAATCGGTCGACGAGCTATTCGAGCGGATCGGGCGCGCTCTGCCGCCCGCACTGGCGGAACGAAGGCGTGCACTGGGTAGGGCACTCGAGGGCGGACACGAGGGACGGCTGAAGGCCGTCTAGATTTGGCTTTTCAGCCCTCACCCGCCGCACCGGAAGGCGCTCGCCATGGCGGCAATCAATCACGAACGGCTTAAGCGGCTCTTTCTCGAGCTGATCCAAATCGATTCGCTCTCGCGCAAAGAGCGCGACGTAGCCCTGCGCCTGCAACGCGAGGTCGAGAGCGCGGGCGCAGTCTGCTGCTACGACAACGCCGGCGAGCGAGCGAAAGGCAACACCGGCAACCTGATCGCGAAAGTTCCGGGCTCAATTCCCAACGCTCCGGCGCTGCTACTTTCGGCGCATATGGATACGGTCTCGCCCGGAGAAGGGATCAAGCCGATCGTCGAGGGGAATCTAATTCGCACCGACGGCAGCACTGTGCTCGGCGGCGACGACAAATCGGGGTGCGCGATTATCTGCGAGGTCCTGCACCAGTTGCGGGAACAGCATGTGGCGCACGGGCCGCTGGATATTGTCTTTACGATTTGCGAGGAGATCGGCCTGCAGGGTGCGAGAAATCTCGACCTTTCGCTGATTGGAGCCAAGGAGGGTCTGACCTACGATAGCGATTCGCCGGGCCTGCTGATCGTGCGCGCGCCAAGCTCCGCGGGCTTGCGCTTTCGGATCAAAGGTCTCGAAGCACACGCCGGGATCGCGCCCGAGCGCGGAATCTCGGCAATCAAAATCGCCGCAAACGCGATCGCCTCGATGCTCCTTGGCCGGATCGACGACGAAACTACGGCCAATCTCGGTGTAATCGAAGGAGGCCGGGCGACCAACATCGTGCCGAAGGAAGTCACGGTGCACGGCGAGGTACGGTCGCGCAGCGCGGCCGCGCTTCAGGCGCAAATCGATCACATGGTCGACTGCTTTAAGCAGGCGGTCGGGGAGGCGGAGGTTACGCTCGATGGCAGCCGCTTCGCGGCCGAACTTGACTATGCCGTACACGCGGGCTTCGAGGGGATGAACGTTCCCGACGATGCGCCCCTGGTTCGGCGTGTGATCGAGGCGGCGCGGCGCACCGGGCGGGTACTTGAACCGGCGGGAACCGGTGGTGGGTGCGACGCCAATGTCTTCAATCGCCGCGGGTTGGTGGTGGTGAATGTCGGCACCGGGATGCGCGATATACACACGGTGCGTGAGTCGATTGACGCGCGCGATATGAGCGCGACCGCCGAGATGACGTTCGAGCTAATCCGGCTCCAGGCTGAAAGCGCCACCCCGCCCAACTCTGTTTCCTGATCCCCACGATTGACCCCGATTGACCCTCGCGCGATTTGCCAGCGCGGCAGCCTGGATGACGTTCGGGCTAATCCAGCTCCGAGCCGAGGGCCCGTAGTGCGCAGACGGCGCGATTCCAGCCCGCGGAATGAGAAGGAAGAGCGCGATCCGAGCTTCACGGACGGTTTGCAGCAAGGCTATAGTGCGCAGCGTGCCGCGATCATCCGATGTGAATTCGCCGGAATCGACCCAATCGCGCTTCGACGCGGCCGGCCACGAGGCGCAACCACCTGCGCGCTTCGAGCGCGATTCGCGGCATGCCTGGCGTTTGGTCTTAGCGGCATTTCTCTCGACCTTCACGCTGTTCGGGGTGGCTTACAGCTTCGGCGCATTCTTCCGTCCGATGGCGGCCGAATTCCACGCGGATCGTGAAGCTATCTCCGCCATCTTCTCGATCACTGCGTTTCTTTATTTCATGTTTGGGCCGATCACCGGCCACCTCGCCGACCGTTTCGGGCCGCGAGCGGTCGTGATGACCGGCGCGATAGCGATGGGGGTTGGTCTGATCGCCACGGCGGGCGTGCACCATCTGTGGGCGGCTTACATAACGTATGGTCTGGGCGTTGGTATCGGCGTCGCCTGCTGCTATGTACCGCTGGTTTCGGCGGTCAGCGGATGGTTCCTCAAGCGGCGCAACACCGCGCTTGGTGTCGCGGTTTCGGGAATCGGCGCCGGCACACTAGCGGTCGCGCCACTGGCAGCGGAATTGATCAGGCGCCTGGGCTGGCGCAAGGCTTACGTGATTCTGGGATTTGCGGCGGCCGCGGTTCTCATGCTGTGCGCCTATCTGGCGGAACCGGCACCGGCGGAGAACGAAGGCCCCCGGGCGATGCTCGGTCATACGCTGCGCAAGCCGGATTTTGTCCTGCTCTACAGCGCCGGATTTCTGTGGTCGATCGCGACGGCGGTGCCGTTCGTGTTTCTGACACCGTATGCACAGGGGCGAGGAATCGGCCAGGTTTCGGCCGCGGCGTTGGTGGGAGTAATTGGTTTCGCCAGCACGGCGGGGCGCCTCGGACTGGGCGCGTTGGCGGACCGTATGGGCATCCTGCGGTTGTACCGCGCGTGCGTTCTGGCCCTGGGCCTGAGCTATGCGATCTGGTGGTCCGCCGATTCCTGGACCGGACTGGCGCTATTCGCGCTGGCGATGGGAATTAGCTATGGCGGGGCAGTCACTCTGACGCCGGCGGTCGTCGCCGAACTCTTCGGCACACAGGGCCTCGGCGCGATCCTCGGCGCGCTCTACACCAGCAGCGCAATCGCAACGTTGGTAGGACCGCCGCTGTGCGGCGCAATTATCGATCGCACCGGAAGCTACCGGTTCGCGATTGGATTGACACTGGTTTCAACGGTCGCCGCATTTTTTGTTCTGTTGCCTGTCGGCATGACGCCTGCGGTTGCCGCAGACGCCGAAGCCGTTTGAAGTCGCCGCGCATGCCAACCGGGGATTCACCGCCCGCGATGCAGACACAATGGCGCACCGCCAGCAAGCGCGGTGCGCCAATTCCCCCCGTCGGCTGGCGGAGTGGCGAAGCTCGACCGACTGAAAGTATTACATCACATTAGTCGAGCTGTTTGCGTAGAAACGCTGGGATATCGAGCTTGTCATCACCCTCCATCGTTTCGCCCTGGCCCATCCGCGTCGGACCCGGCTGGGGTTCCATCGGGGCGGGTGCCGCGGTCATGCCGGTTCGCCGCTTGTAAGCGGGAGTGTCGAGAGTATCGTCCACGATCATCCCGAGGCGGCGGACCGGACGTGCGCCAAAGGAGCCGGTTTGCGGGGGCGGAGGAGGAGGCTGCGGCGCCACCGGTAGCACAGGGGCATGCTGGGGCTGGTACTGATCGAGCGGCCGCGTCATCGCGGCTTGCACCGGCGCGGTAACCTGTGTACCCGAGGCCGAATACCGTCCAGCCGGCGCGGTTATCATATGGCGCTCGTGGTCGCCGAAGCCGGTGGCGATTACGGTGACGTGGATCTCGTCGGTGAGCTTCTCGTCGATAACGGCGCCAAAGATGATGTTCGCGTCCTCGTGCGCCTCTTCCTGGATCAGGCTGGCGGCTTCATTGACTTCGTAGAGGGACATGTCCGAGCCGCCGGTGACGTTGATCAGAAGGCCGCGGGCACCCTTGATCGACACGTCTTCGAGCAGCGGACTCGAGATCGCGCGCTGCGCCGCTTCGACCGCACGGTTTTCGCCCGCGGCGCGCGCCGCACCCATCATCGCCATACCCATCTCGGCCATGATCGAACGGACGTCGGCAAAATCGAGGTTGATGAGGCCATGGACGGTTACCAGCTCCGAGATGCCGCGGACGGCTTGCAGCAGCACGTCGTCGGCCTTCTGGAAGGCCTCGCGCAGGGAAGTTGTGCGACTCGCGATCGAGAGCAGACGCTGGTTAGGAATGGTGATTAAGGTATCGACCGCGTTTTTGAGTTCGCGCAATCCCTCGTCGGCCTGACCCATGCGCCGCCGTCCTTCGAATTGGAACGGCTTGGTGACGACGCCGACGGTCAGTGCGCCGAGTTCGCGTGCGATGCGGGCGATTACAGGCGCCGAGCCCGTACCTGTACCGCCGCCCATACCGGCCGTCACAAATACCATTTCGGCGTCACCGAGGGCCTCGCGGAGCTTCTCCTCGTCCTCGAGCGCCGCCTTGCGCCCGATCTCGGGATTCCCGCCGGTGCCACGGCCGCGAGTAAGCATCTGCCCGATCTGCATACTGACCGGCGCGCGATTGTTCTGGAGGGCCTGAGCGTCGGTGTTGACGGCATAGAAATCAACGCCGCTTAAGCCTGCGTTGATCATATGGTTGACGGCGTTGCCACCGCAGCCGCCTGCCCCGATGACCTTGATCCGGGCGCCCGGATCGGAATTTTCGACCAATTCGATCATTTCAGGATCACCTCCTCCACCGCCGTCTCGCGCATTAATGACCTTCCGCTCATCGTTCACCCTCGCCAACAAAGTGCGTTCGTTCAAAAGAAATCCCTCACCCAATCAGTTACGCGCGAGCGGAGCCGTCCCCAGCGTCCGAATCGCGCAAGTCCGTTCGAACCTCCACGTCCGGCGGCCGCATGCAAGAGCAGGCCCGCCGCCGTCGTGTACATCGGTTTCATGAGCTCCTCGGGCATTTCTTTGAGATTAATCGGCAGCCCGCGGCGCACCGGTAGATTGAAGATGCGATCGGCCAACTCCTGTGTACCTTCGAGCAGCGAGGTGCCGCCGACCAGCACGACTCCCGAGGCAAGGCTGTCGGCAACGCCCGAGCGCACCAATTCGCGCTGGGCCATCGCGAAAATCTCCTCCATCCGCGGCTCGATAATCTCGCCCAGCAAGCGACGCGCGATCAGCCTCGGTTCGCGTCCGCCGACCCCCGGGACCTGGACCATCTCGTCACGTCCGACCACGAGGTTGGTGGCAATGCCGTAGTTGATCTTGAGCCGCTCCGCTTCGGACATCGGGGTGCGCAGACCGGCGGCGACGTCACCCGTGAGATGGTTTCCGCCGACCGGCAACACCGCGGTATGCATCACGGCGCCGTTGTGGAAGACGATGATGTCGGTGGTCCCGCCACCGATATCGATTAAAGCGACACCAAGTTCACGCTCCTCTGGAAAGAGCGCAGCGTCGGCCGAAGCGAGCGGTTCGAACATCATCTCGGCCGGCGTGATACCCGCACGTTCGCAGCATTTGCCCAGGTTCTGGCCGTAGGTTTGCGCGGCCGTAACCAGATGGATTCGCGCTTCGAGGCGGACGCCCGCCATCCCGATCGGATCACGCACGCCTTCCTGATCGTCGACGGCAAACTGCTGGGGCAGGATGTGCAAGACCTGTCGATCAAGCGGAATTGCGACGGCACGGGCAGCATCGATCACTCGGTCAAGATCGCGAGGGCCGACTTCGCCGCCGCGCACAGCCACGATACCGTGGCTATTAAGGCCACGGATGTGCGCACCAGCGACACCGACCATCGCCGCACCGATATGCACGCCGGCGTTTTTCTCCGCTTCGTTCGCAGCGGCGCGGATCGCATCCACCGTCGCCTCGATATTCACGACCACGCCCTTGCGCAGGCCCGAGCACGGAACCACGCCATAACCGAGCAGCGTGAACGAACCATCCCCCGCCGCCTCGGCTACCAGCGCGCACACCTTGCTGCTGCCAACGTCCAACCCCGCCAGAATATTTCTCATCGTCTTGCCGTCACCTCCGCGGGCGGATTGTGCCGCGCAGGTATGCGCGCCGGGGCGACCAGCGCCGCCTTGCGGACCCCTGCTGCACGTCTAGCGTCCTCCAGTGCGCCCGGTTTGAGCCGGATCACCGCTTGGCCGGCGGCGGTCATGTCGAGAACCTTGATCAACGCTTGATGGCCGCGCCATAGGCGCAGGACTTGTGCGGAACGAGCAAATTCCTGAGCGGCATCGTCGAGCGCGATAACAATCGAGAGCCGCGGATGATCGAGGAAGATCGTCGCGACGTCATCATCGTCGGCCCGCAGTTCGGAGACCGTCTCGGACAGAGCAGCTTCGGCCCTTACCAGAGTAGCTGCATCTTCGAGCAACTGTGCTGGAGGCGCGTTCTGGACACGGGCGCCGCTGAGCACCGGCAGGTCACCTTGCATCGCTGGCGAAACCGGTCCATGCAATCCGCCTGCGGTATCAAGAGTGTAAAATCCCTCGGTGCGTTCGACCAGCGCGACCGCGGGAAGAGGCTTGCGAGACGCCCGAACTGCCGGGCCAGTGTCGCTCGCGTAACTGACTGGAACCAGTGCGGAGCGGCCTGGATGCGACCATAACGCGAGAATCGCTTCGAGGCGAAGAGCGAAGAGACGGCCGGCACGGCTAAGGCCAGTCATTACGCCCAGCGCGAAGAAGGCGCACAGGGCGATGCCGGCGAGCCGCCAACTCCATCCCGCGCTTTTCTTCGTGCGCTTGTTTTTCACCACCGCCGCCGCCACCACTGCTCCTCACCAATCGCCGATTAGTTTCACCTCAGGTTCGAGCAAGACACCGGTTTTGTCACGCACCTGGGAACGTGCCATCTCGATCAGGGTGCGCACCTCTTCGGCGCGAGCGCCACCGAGGTTCACAATAAAATTGGCGTGTTGATCCGAAAAGGCCGCTCCGCCGACTCGGGCTCCTTTGAGGCCAGCGCCCTCGAGCAGGCGGCCGGCGAAATTTCCTGGTGGATTCTTGAAAACGGAGCCCGCATTGGGAAGTCCGTGAGGCTGGCGCGCCGCACGTTTGGCACGGAGTTCCATGACGCGCTCCCGCACGCTCTCACGGTCGGCCGGAACCAATTCGAAAAAAACCCTCGTGATCACGAAACGTTGCGGGAGCATTGTACGCCGGTAGGCGAATCCGACCTCCTCTTTCGACAACACGCGGCGCTCGCCCTGCGCCGTGACTCCATGGACCGCGACCACCACCCGCGCCATTTCGCCGCCGAACGCACCCGCGTTCATCACCAGTCCGCCACCGACACTACCGGGAATGCCCTCGCCGAATTCGAGTCCAGCGAGGCCCAGGTCGACCACGGTTTCGACCAGCCTCCGGAACTGGAGGGCCGCGCCTGCGGCCACTTTGCATCCATCTAACGACACGGTATCGAAGGATGCGCCGAGCTTGACGACGAGACCCCGGATACCGCGATCGCTCACCAGGAGATTGGTTCCGGATCCAAGGCAAAAGGCCGGAACTTCGTAGTGGAAAGCCGCGGCCATACAGTTGGCGAGATCATCTTCGCTCTCAACCACGAGGAATAGGTCGGCGGGCCCACCGATTCTGAACGACGTCAGATCGGCGAGCGGCCGTCCGCAATGCAATCGTGCGCCAAACCGCGTGCGCAATTGGTGCTCAAGTGCGCTCATCGAGTTTCCAGCTCTCGCCCAACAGTGCGAGAGATCTTTCGGCAATTTTGTAGACGTCGCCCGCACCGAGCGTCGCGATGACATCACCCCCGACCGACTCCTCAACGATTCTCGCGGCGGGGTCGGTATCATCACCAAGGTAGCGCACATCGAGATGACCCCGGGCGCGCAGAGCCTCGTAGAGTCGCCGTGACGAAACCTCCGCAATCGGATTCTCGCCGGCGGGATAGACCTCCAGCAGATAAAGCACGTCGGCGTCGTCGAATGCGCTTAAGAATTCGTCAAAAAGATCGCGAAGACGGGTGAAGCGATGCGGCTGGAAAATTGCAACTATACGCCGCTGGAAGGCCGCACGTGCCGCGGAAAGGGTCGCGCGAACCTCCGCTGGATGATGCGCGTAGTCGTCAAGCAAGATCCTTCCGGCTGCTTCACCTTTTATTTCGAAGCGTCGTGAAATTCCCGAGAAACTCGCGAGTGCGCGACCGGCGATGGTGAAATCGATCCCGAGCTCGATGGCAACCGCGATCGCCGCAAGCGCGTTCAGCGCCACGTGGTGGCCAGGCATGGGTATAGTGACCGCACCCAGTGTCGTGTCTCCACGGATAACGTTGAAGCGCGTTGAAAGCCCGTCGATTACGATCCCGGCAGCGCGTAAGTCTGCATCCGCCGCAACGCCATACGTGATTGTCGGCTTGCGCACCGCAGGTAACAGTCCACGCACGTTGACACTGTCGATACCGACCACGGACACGCCGTAAAAGGGAACCCGGTTTATAAAACTCAGGTAGGCTTCAAGCACGCGATCCATGGAGCCGTAATAGTCCAAATGTTCGGGGTCGATGTTGGTGACCACTGCAACTGTCGGGAGCAACAACAGAAAGGATGCATCGCTCTCGTCAGCCTCAGCGACCATAAAATCACCGCGTCCAAGACGGACGTTGGTCCCGCGTGCACGAAGATTTCCGCCAATCGCTACTGTCGGATCGAAGCCGGCCTCCTCCATGATGAGGCCGATCATTGAGGTCGTCGTGGTCTTGCCGTGAGTTCCCGCGACCGCAACTCCCAGGCGCGCCATCCGCAACAGTTCACCCAACATTTCGGCTCGCGGGATTACTGGGATCTTCATCCCGCGAGCGACGGCGACCTCGTGATTCGAAAACTTTACCGCCGAGGAGATAACCACGGCGTCAAGGTCGGCGCGCAGATGGCTCGAATGGTGGCCAATCGATACGGCGATGCCAAGCGCGGCCAGCCGCGCGGTGGCGGCATTCTCATGAAGATCGCAGCCACTGACAGCCAGGCCGAGTCGCTGACACAGTTCGGCGATCCCGCTCATTCCGGAGCCGCCGATCCCGACAAAATGCAACCGGCGTTGGCGCTTAAGCATCCCTATGCGTGTCGTGTCGCTCATGCGGTACGGCACTCCGATTGGGCGACAATGCCAAAGCAGATGCCGGCTATTTTTGCAGCGGCGTCTACATGAGCAGCATGGCCAGAGCCTTCGCTTCCCATTGCGACCAATTCGGCTGCGTCAGTGGCTAGCTCCCGCAGGAGCGGTCGCCAGATTTTCGCCGAGATGGTCGTCGTCGAAGACAATTTCGCGCGGCACCGCGGCGCTCGAGGACGCGGGCGTTCAATTCTTGTTGGCGATCGCGATGGAACGGGTAAGGGACGAATATCGCCGGTCGTCCGGCCAAGAGCAATCTCAGAAACCGTCATCGCGCCTGAGCGCGCTATAACGAGATCGGCGCGGTCGAGTGCGGCAGCTATGTCGTCGATAAACGCGACTACGCGAGCCTCGCGCCCGAGATTTCGATAGCCGTCCGCCACCACCGCCACGTCCGCATCCCCTGTCTGATGAACGATGTTCAACTTTATAACAGAGTCTCTACAGATTGTGAAAGCTTTCAGCACCCCCAAATTAAGACGATGTGCTCCACTTGAGCCGCCTAAAACAAGGATTTGAAGCGGTTCAGTGGGCTTTCTGGGCTGTGGATAAACGGTAAAGCGCACCGGATTTCCGGTAACCTCGACCTTGTCTTTTAGGAAAAGCGACGGCTGATTCATTGAAGCCAACGCAAATTTTTCGCGCAAAACGCCAGAGCAAACGATTCGATACCCCGGGGCGAACGTTCTGTTCCATCATTAAGACCGGGACGCGACCGAGGACTGCTGCTACCGCCATAGGCGCCGAGGCGTAGCCCCTGCCGCGACCACCAGGTCAGCAGCGAAGTTCTTGAGTATCGAGCGGGCATGGCCGATCGCGGTGACGAATTCGACCAGTGCGCGGATGCGGACGAGAGGACTCTTTCCGGTCCATCCGCGAATCTGCAAGAGTTCGCAGCGGAGCCCATTTTGGGGAAGCCATTTCGCTTCCATACCGTTGCTTGCTCCGACATACAGCACTTCGACATCTTGACGTTCCCGCTTCAGTTCCTCACCAAGCGCAACGGCCGGGAACAGGTGACCCCCGGTACCACCACCTGCTATGACCACCCTCATCGCACCGCCGGACGCCGCGATAGTGCAAGCAGCGCCCCAAGTCCACTAGCGCCATCACCATAGAGGTCCCTCCATAGCTCAGAAACGGCAGGGGCAGGCCTTTGGTCGGGACCAAACCAATAACGACCGCAAGGTTCATCAGCGCCTGAAGCGAGAGCAGTCCCGTGAGTCCGACGGCGAGGAGGCTCGCGAAAGGGTCCGGCTCGGCGCGCGCTATGCGCATCCCACGAACAAGGATCGTTCCGAAAAGGAGGAACACCACGAGTGCGCCGATGATGCCGAAGTCTTCGGTAATCACCGCGAAAACGAAATCGGTGTGAGCTTCGGGCAGGTAAAACATCTTTTGCCGGCCGGCGCCGAGTCCGCGGCCCAGGCCGCCACCGCCGCCCAAGGCGATAAACGATTGAATCAGCTGGAAACCGGCGGCGCGCGCAGTATGCCATGGATCGAAGAACGCGACGAAGCGCCTGAACGCGGTAAGGCTTTGCAACAGCCTGAAGTGCGAGCACTGCGAGCGCGCAACCGCCCGCAACGCCAAGATGCTTCAGCGGTGCGCCGGCCGCATAGAGCAACGCGAACAGCAATGCAACGATCATCACCGTCGCACCGAAGTCGGGCTGCAAGAGAACGAGGAGGGTAACTGGAGCCACGACAATAAAGGCCGGAAGCGCGCAGCGCTCGAATTCCTGGATGATCTCCTGTCGCTTTGCGAGAAAATCGGCGAGAAAGAAGACCAGCGCGAATTTCGCCAGTTCCGAAGGCTCGGCCAGCACCGGACCGATTCGCACCCAGCGCCGGGCGTGCCCACGCACCACCCCCAGCCCGGGAACCCATACCAGAACCAGCAGGACTATCGCGATCCACCCCGAGCGGCATCACCAGGCGCCGCAATCCGGCGAGCGAGAACTGCGAGATCACAACGCAGATCACGAGTCCGGCGGCAATATGTACAAGATGGAGCCTGAAGTAATAAAAGGCATCTCCTGCCCGCTCGCGGCCGAGAAAATACGTAGTGTCGAGCACCATCACAGGTTCCCAACGCGATCAACGCAATCGCCGGTGCGCACAGCCACGGATCTGGCCGTCGCCACGACAACTGCTGTTCAAAGTGCCCGAACCAACTCCTGAAATACTCGACCACGATCCGCATAGTCCTTGAATTGATCGAAACTCGAACAGGCCGGTGAAAGCAGCACGGAGTCGCCGGGGCATACCCGCGCGGCCGCGAGCCGTACGGCGTCCGACAATGCCGGCACGCATTCAATTGTGGTCGCACCGGCCAGCGCTGTGCGCATCTTCTCGCGCGACGCTCCGAGCAGAATCAGCAACTTGACCTGACGTTCGAGCGGTCCGCGCAGAGGCGCATAGTCGCCCCCCTTGTCCATGCCGCCCGCGATCAGAATAACCGGGCCGTGCACCGCGGCGAGCGCCTCGACCACCGCGCCAACGTTAGTGCCCTTGGAATCGTCGATCCACTCCGCACCGAGATGGGTGCGCACGAATTGCAACCGGTGCGGCAGGCTGGTGAAGTCCGCGAGCGCACGTCCTATGATTTGAGGTTCGACTCTCATCAGGAGGGCGGCGGCCGCCGCGGCCATCGCGTTGGAAAGATTATGCATCCCGGGCAGCTCGAAGCCGTGCATCGCGATCCGGCTGCCGCGATCTCCGTCATCGAAAACGAGGTCACCGGATTGACAGCTGATCGCCGGCTTGGCGTCAGCCGTAGTCAGGCCGAAGCTGCAGACCCGAGAGCGTACGCCGCCCGCGAGTTTCCAGACCGAGGGATCGTCGCGGTTCAGTACCGCCCAGTCGTCCTGGTCCTGGTTCTCGAAAATGCGTGCTTTGGCGCGGCCGTAC
This sequence comes from uncultured Pseudomonadota bacterium, assembly GCA_963837035.1. Classification (GTDB taxonomy): domain Bacteria; phylum Desulfobacterota; class Binatia; order Binatales; family Binataceae; genus JASHZA01. The sequence continues at coordinate 588,263 of CAWIMH010000035.1, read as the reverse complement.
TCGGCACGATCGCGATAGCGATCGAGATGATCATCGGAAAGGTTGAGGTGAATCGCCACAGCGGGCTTGAAGCGTTCTTATCGTTTCGAGTTGATAGCTCGAAACCTCGACCGCGGCCACGTCGAAGAACTCATCCGCGGCGGCGACGAGCGGCGTACCCAGATTGCCGCCAACAAAAACCTTTCTGCCCGCTGCCCGGAAAATCGAGCCGATCAACATCGTCACGGTGCTCTTGCCGTTGGTCCCGGTGACCGCGACGATCGGGGCGCGAACGAAGCGATAACCGAGCTCGAGTTCGCCGATTACAGGAATCCGGGCGGCGCGCGCCTGACGCATCAGGGGCGAAGCAGGCGGCACCCCAGGGCTCGCGACTACAAGATCAACGCCCGTGAGCCACGCTGGATCTTCGGCGCCGACGCGTAGTTCGCCCGGAGGCAAATGTTCGCGCACCAGATCGGGGCGCCGTTCGGCCATCACGACAGCCGCGCCGCGGCCGGCCAGAAAGCGTGCCGCCGCGAGCCCGCTCACGCCGAGCCCGATCACCATTACGCGTTTGCCCTTGAGCTCCATCGCGGGACACATGCTTCATCGCAGCTTGAGCGTGCTCAGCGCGACCAGGCCGCAGACTATCGAGATGATCCAAAAACGGGTGACGACGACGGTCTCCGGCCACCCGCCGAGTTCGAAATGGTGATGGATCGGCGCCATTCGAAAGATCCGCCGATGCGTCAATTTATAATAGTAGCGCTGCATTATGACGGAAACCGCCTCGAGCACGAAGACGCCGCCCGCGATCGGCAGGACCATCTCCTGCTTGGCCAACAGCGCAACCGTGCCGATCGCGCCACCGAGCGAGAGCGCGCCGACATCACCCATCATCATCGAGGCCGGATACGCATTGTACCAGAGGAAGCCCATCGAGGAGGCAATCAACGCCCCGCAGAAGATTGCGAGTTCGCCGGTGCCGGGAACGTGCGGTACGTCGAGATAACGCGCGAATTTCTGATTGCCCGCAACATACGTGAAAATCCAATAGCAGAAACCGACCGTCATCACCGGACCGATCGCGAGACCGTCGAGGCCGTCAGTCAGGTTGACCGCATTCGAGCACGTCTACGATCACGATCATCGCGAACGGCACATAGCCCCACCAATGGAGATTCGGGTGCAGATGCTTGAAAAAAGGCACCGTCACATAAGTGGAGAAAGCGCAGAATGCCGAAGAGCCATACGGCGGCGATAAACGCGCATCCAAACTGCCACCCGAGCTTCTGTCCTTCCGACAGGCCATTGCCGCGGCCACGTTTGAGTTTGAGAAAATCGTCGGAAAAGCCGATCACACCGTAGCTCACCGTGACGAAGATCGTGATCCAAATATACGGATCGCGCGGATCCACCAGCAGCAGGGTCGCGGCCAGGAGCGACGCCAGGATCAGCAACCCGCCCATAGTGGGCGTACCGGCTTTCTTCTGATGAGTCTGCGGGACCTCGTCGCGGATGGTTTGGCCGATATGCGCGGCCCGAAAGCGCTCTATCAATATTGGACCTAGCGCAAGCGAAAGCATCAGTGCGGCCAGCCCAGCGAGAACTGATCGGAAGGTCTCATAGCGCAGCACGTTGAGGACGGGATAACGCATATGGAGCTGGTACAGCGCCAGATAGAGCATTCTTGTCCTTTGCAGTCTGTCTCGAGAGATTCGGCCACGCGCAAAACCATGGCCTGGGCGCGCAAAACGCCCTTCTTCAGATTTCGCCGCAAATCAAATCAGATTATTCCCTGCTGTTAACGATCGAAGCGTTTAGCTCTGCACCGCTACTTCGGGATGATTCAATCGGTTCCCGCACGCGGACTCTACGAGGTAAGCCTCCAGCCGGCCACCATCACCACACCACCTTCCCCAAACGCCGACAGAAGGCTTCCCTCGCAGAGTCTCACTCTGATCACTACGCCAGGCGCATCATCAGGAGGGCGTCAGCCTGGCCTCGCCATATTTCGGAACCATCTCAAAGCGCGCGTCCGCCGGGCCGGCGTCAAATGGCGCCGGATTCCACCACCACCGCATCAACCCGCTCCGTCCGGCCATCCATTCAGTAAGCCGTACCCGGCGGACGCTCCGAACCTTCTTCACTGAACGCCCCGATCAACTCGCGCACGACTTTTCGGTCGTCGAAATCGAGGCGACGTCCCGCCACCAATTGATAGTCTTCGTGCCCCTTGCCCGCGATCACGACTATGTCGCCGGCGGCCGCGGTTCTTAATGCCAGTGCAATCGCGGCGCGGCGGTCAGGCTCGACCACGTAGCCTACAGCGGATCCCGCCGCGTTCGCCGTGATTCGCCTGAGCGCGGTCGTACGCAATCCCGCTTCGACTTCCGCGATTATCTGCAAAGGATCTTCACTCCGAGGATTGTCCGAGGTCAGGATCGCGAGATCGGAGATACGGCCGGCGATCTCGCCCATGATCGGACGCTTCCCGCGATCGCGATCGCCACCGCAACCAAAGACGCACGCGAGGCGGCGCGGCCGCAGTTCGCGCAAAGCTTCAAGCACGGCCAGGAGTGCATCCGGCTTGTGCGCATAGTCGACCAACACCTTGACCCCGTGGGGTCCCGCAACCTCCTCCAACCTGCCGGGAGCCCCTGGGCATCGCCGCACCCCCTCAACTACCGCCTCCATTTCGATGCCCAGGGCCACCGACACGGCGCAAGCGCCTAGAATATTCAGTAGGTTAATTCGGCCAAGCAGCGGCGAGGACACTTTGAAGATGCGGCCGTTCGCGGATATATCGGCCTGGATTCCCTCGACTGCCGTGCTGTAGCTCACCGGATAAACGTCGCAAGCGGTCGCGAGTCCGAAGCTGAGCTTGCGGCCGCGCACCGCTTGCAGTACTCGGCGTCCGTATTCGTCATCGCCGTTCACCACCGCAACCGCATCGGCATCGCTGTTCTTCGGCAACAGTTCTGTGAACAATCGCATCTTTGCGGCGAAATATTTCTCGATCGTACCGTGGTAGTCGAGATGGTCGCGGCCGAGATTGGTGAAGACGCAGACCTGGAAACACAACTCGTCCACCCGCCGCTCGGCCAGGCCGATCGAAGATATTTCAGCTGCCGCGGCGCGCACGCCGGAACGCAGCATCGCGGCAAGCGCCGCTTCGAAATCGATGGATTCCGGCGTGGTCAGACCAGCGTAAAGCTTTTGTCCTCCCGGCAAAGATTCCGATCGTGCCGATCACGCCACTCGGCCAACCAGCGGCTTCGAAGATCGAAGAGAGCAGATAAGTGGTCGTAGTTTTGCCGCTGGTTCCGGTCACGCCAATCAGCTTGAGGCGCCGGCTCGGTGCATCAAAAAAGCGTGACGCCGCGACCCCCATCAGCGCGCGCGGATGAGCGCACTCGACCAAGGTTACCGCGGGGCGCGCCTCCACCTCATCCCCATCCCCGCACCACCAATGCGCGCGCCCCACGGTTCAAAGCGTCCGCGATATGTGCACGGCCTTGCACCGGGTCCCGTGCCGTCGAAAAGAAAAGATCGCCCACCTGCACCTTGCGCGAATCGTAGGCCGAGCCCGCTGATCTCGGTCGCGGGATCGCCTATGACGCGCGAATTGCCGACGGTAAGCTCGCTCAGCTTCATCGGCCGCTCCGCGCACGTCGCCGCTGCAGGTGCGCGGTGACCGCATGCGAATCGGGTCCGGTCCGCCGCGACTTCGCAAGACGCTGCGGCACCGGGTTCGAATCGAATTCAGTGGAGAGTGCGATCTGAACAGCGCCCCGATCGAGCGGTACGCCCGGCACCGGGGTTTGATGGACCACATAGCCGCTGCCGGTCACGTTGAGGTCGAGGCCGCGGGCACTAGCCATTGCCAGCGCCCGCCGAAGGCTCATGCCGCGAAAGTCAGGGGTGGCCCCGGCAGCCACGGGCGCGACCATCACTGGGTTATTGCCGGCGGCGTCCAAAGAACTGCCGGCGGCCTCATCCCCGGCCGGAGCGCTCTCCCCAAGATCAAAAGGCAACAAACTGGCGGATTCATACGCCGGATGTTGCGGAGCAACGTCCAGCCGCCTCAGGGCGCCTGAAGCGATTTCGCTGAAAACGGGAGCAGCCACCAGCCCGCCGAAATGCCCGTGCGGTACATCGTACAATACCACCAGGATCACGAGCCGTGGATCGTCAGCCGGCAGGAAACCGACGAAAGAAGCCACCAGCCGACCCTGTGCGTAAGTACGGGTGGCTGGATTCACCATCTGCGCGGTGCCGGTCTTGCCGGCCACGGTGAAGTCGGCGACCTGGGCGAGACGCCCGGTGCCATCTTTTCCGTTCACCACACCGCGCAGCAACAGATTCATCGTGTGGGCTACTTCCGGAGAAACCGCGCGGCGGAGTGCTTGCGGAGTGTGCTGGAGAATCTGGCGGTCGGACCCGTCATATGCGCCCTTGACCACATACGGACGCATGATCAACCCACCGTTGGCGATCGCGGCATAGGCGGTGGCGAGCTGAATCGGAGTTACCGCAACTCCCTGGCCGAAGCCGTGATCGGCGAGTTCGATCTCACGCCAACTCGATGGCGAACGCAGCAGACCCGCTGCGTCTCCCGGCAGATCGATGCCGGTTTTATGGCCGAGACCGAACGCTGTCAGGCCCTTGTAAAAGCGCTGTGCCCCGAGCGCGAGTGCGATCTTGGCCGCGCCGATATTGGATGACACTTCCACGATCCCACCAAGATTGAGCCAGCCGCGGCGGCTGTCGTCATGGATAATGTGCCGGGCGAAATGCCACTGGCCATTCTCGCAATAAATCTGGCGCTTCGTATCGATTACGTGGTCTTCCAGTGCGATTGCGCCGAGTACGCCCTTCATCGTGGAACCAGGCTCGAACGCATCCTGCACGGCGGTGTCATGCAGCCGGTCCCGCACTTTCGAGGAATCCGCATTGATATTGGCAAGCGCAAGGACTTCACCGGTGAAAGGGTCGAGCACAACGGCGGCGCCTCGTTTTGCACCGGTGCTCCTGACCTGGTCCGAGAGATAATTCTCGGCCTCCCCCTGGATCGACGAATCGATGGTCAACTCGAGGCGTGCACCTGGTTGCGCATTCTTGAGTTCGAGTGGCGAATCGAAAATCGGATGGCCAAAGGCATCGTGATACAGGCTCAATTCGACCGGCTCGCCGCGGACCAGCTTGTCGTAACCAAGCTCAATGCCGGAGAGCCCCTGGCCATCCATCCCCGCCATCCCCACCACCGACGCGGCCAGGTTGCTCTCCGGATAAAACCGTTTGTATTCGCTCACGGCGCCGACGCCTTCGAGCGCTAAGTCTTCGGCCGTGCGTGCACGCTCGGGTGCAAGATGACGCACGAGCCAAATGAAAGGCGCCCGCCCCCGGAGTCGCGCCTCCAGCGCAGCAGGCGTCATCCCCACCGCGGTCGCGAGCCTGCTTCGATCCGCGGCGGTGCTGGTTTCGAGCAGCCGGCGCGGACGCACATAGATGGATCGTGTTTCGGCGGACAATGCGAGCGGCTTGCCGTTGCGATCGACGATTGGTCCGCGCACCGCCGCCAGTTGCATCTCCGCGGTATGCTCGCTGCGGGCCATCGAAGCGAGACGCGGACCGTCAATCAACACCACTATCGCGAGGCGGATCGCAGCGAGCAGGAAGGATACCGCGAGCAGTCCGGTTAACACGCCAATGCGTGTTTGGCGCCGTTTGAAGCACAGGTTCATGGCATCATCACCACTTGTCCCTGCGCGGGCCTCAGAAGCTTGTATTTGGCCGCCAGCGCGCGCAAGCGGCTGTGCGAGGAGAGTTCCGCCGCCGTGAGCCTAAGCCGTTGGTTGCTGTCCTCCAGATTACGGATATCAAGGCGCAAGGCGGAAAGCCGATAGCCTTCCTGTGTTACCTCGAGCCTCACCATCAGCGTGATAAATCCAATCGCCACAATCGCGATCCCCAGCAGGGCCGGGATCAGTCTGCGACGTCCTGGTCGCAGGTTTGGGTCGGCGGTTCAAGCGGAAACCCGTTCGATGCAGCGTAGACGTGCGCTGCGCGCGCGGGGATTGCGCGCCACTTCTTCCGCCGTTGGTCGCAACGCCTTGCGCGTAACTGCCTCGAACCCGTGACCGTGGACGAGTTCGCGAAAGCAGTGCTTTACAGGACGGTCCTCGAGCGAGTGGTACGCGATCGTCAGGACGCGGCCACCCATCACGAGCCGTGCGGGCGCCTTATCGAGGAACGAGGCAAGGCTCTCCATTTCGCGATTAACCGCGATTCTGAGCGCTTGAAAGGTTCGTGTCGCCGGATTGATCCCGCCGTGGCGGCGACCACCAACCACTCCTTCGATCACCGCGCAAAGGTCCCCGGTGCTCTCTACGCGATGACGCCGTCGCGTCTCAACCAGCGCCCGCGCGATCCGCCGCGCCGCCCGCTCCTCACCATAGACTGAGATGATCCGGGCCAGCTCAGCTTCGCTCTCCTCGTTGACGATGTCGCTCGCGCGCAAGCCCTCGCGCTGGTCCATGCGCATATCGAGCGGGCCGTCGAAGCGGAAGCTGAATCCGCGTTCAGGATCATCCAGCGCAAAACTGCTCATACCGAGGTCGGCCACGATCGCTCCCGCAGAAGGCATTCCGCACTGGTCGAGTACGGCATCGACGTTACGAAAATCGGCCTGGCGCAAGGTCACGCGGTCGCCGAAACGCTCAAGGCGCGCTGCCGCGTAGCTGATCGCCGCCGCGTCTCGGTCCATACCGAGAAGATGCGCGCCGGTCGCTTCGAGTACAGCTTCAGCATGCCCGCCAGTACCTACGGTCGCGTCGACAATCGTTATTGGCTTGGAGGCGCGAACGAGCCGCACCACCTCCTCCGTCATCACCGCCACATGTTCACGGCCCGCCGCGCTCAAGCCTTTTTCCTCACTCAGACGCATTCCGACTGACTCTTTCCCTCTCTCCCTTAAAAATCGAGCTTCTCCAGAAATTCAGGATTGTTCAGTTGCTCCTCAACTGACTTCAGTAGTTGTTCCAGCGTGGCTTTGTCCCATAGCTGAAAGCGGTTGTGCTTGGCCGAAAAGGTCACTTCGTGACCGAGTTTCGCAAATTCACGGAGCTTGGGAGGAATGAGGACGCGACCCTGCCGGTCGACTGGGATCTCGTGCGCCCCACCCACGTAAAACGTCTCGAACCCTGCCATGTGCGGATCGAACATCCGTTTGTTGGTAAATTTCTCGACGACCTTTTCCCACTCTCTCGGCAGATAGGCCTCGAGGCACGGATGCCCATCCTGCTTGAAATTTGTAACGTAGAGACGATCATGGTTCTCGCGTTGGAGAACTTCGCGAAAGCGTACGGGGATACTAACCCTCCCTTTCTCGTCTATAGTGTGGTCAAAACGACCGCTGAACACCGCTCCATCCCCCAACGCCCCACAATCTCCCACTCTACCCCACCACAGTCAAGGGAAATGTGACGTCATGATGTAGAAATTCTCCAGAAAGACGCGGCCGATCTGGCGAAAAAAAAACGAAGTCAATTCAGCATGGGGCTTGCCGGTTGTAATCTTCGAGGATCACCCACCGACCTGGTTCAACGCTCCCCAACTTGCACAGGTCGTCGAGGGACCGTAGTGTGATCGTTCTATATGGATCCGGTACAGAAGATTGAAGGACCGCTTGAGCTTGACAAGCTGACGTTCGGCGACACCATCTGGGAGATACTGCACGGAATTGGGATAACTCTTGGAATGACCCTCCTCTGGTCGCTCGAAGCCGTGCGTAATCGGTTTTTCCGGGTTCTGGACGGAATGAACGTGCGGTCGCGGCCGCGGCGCGCCAGTGCGTTTCCGCCCGGGCGTCCGCGGAAAAAGGCTGTAGTTGAGGCCCGGCGCTAACTCGCGCGGTTTCCGCCAGCCGGTGGTATTTTCAAGGCGCGAGCGGGACGGCGGGTTCTCTCCTGCTTGAAGCGCGGCTGAAAATTCTGAACAACAGTGTGAGATAGCGTCGCTACATCTGTTAGCCCGGATGCATTCTCGGCGAGCAGCTGGCCAAGATAGCGCGCAAGGTTGTCGTCGAGAATGCGGAACAGCGCGTCGGTGTGGGACGCCTGGATTACCTTGAGGAACCCTTCAAGCCGTTGCCCGGTGTCATGCTGACGGATCAAGCGTGCGACTGCGCTGTGCGAGAGTAACGCAAGCTTACCTTGCAGAATTTGTTTCGCGCCGGCGAGTAAATCTTCGATCTCGGTGCGCGGCGATAGCGCACCGAGTGTGAAGTGGGCAACTCGGGCAACGCGGTGTAACCTCGGGCGAAAGCTGACCGTCGAGGCTGCAGCGGACTATCTTGAGGACCTTCATTCGAGCAATCAGGCCCTCGCCCTCGGGCGCCCCGAGCATCGCGATCGAGTTGAGCCGCCGCAGGGCTTCGAGATAGCGATTCGTCTCATCGACGCTAGCGTCAAGCCGATTCATCTCGAGCCGCCAAAGTTCATGCGCTGACCGGTAGAACTGCACGTACGTCCACTTGAATTTCTGAAAACGCGCTTCGAGAGCATCGAATTTGCTCGATATCCCGCCACTTAGCCCTGCTTTCGCGGCAACCGTCAGCAATTGGCATTCAGTCTCGAGCCCTGTCACGCGTTGATCGCGCCCCGAGTCATCGTTGAGGTCCGCGTGCAGAGCAGTCTCGGCCAGGAATTCGCGCATCGCGCGCAACCGCGGCACGAGGGCGGCAATCAGAGCCAGTGCCTCGTACTCCTCAACCGTCTTGATCGCGGCCTTAAGCCGGTCGGCGTCGGCAGAGTATCCTATCAGGGCTTGAGGACCTTGTTCTGTGAGCAGGATGAAATCTGCGAAGCACTCACGCTGATCGGCCGACAACCGCCCTCCCGCCTCGAGCATGGCGGCTTCGAGCGTGTCACGATTGCGGACGGCTCCTTCTAACGCGTTCGCCATCGCGTCACCCAGACGCTTGAGCTTGGCCTTCAGCTCCGGCATGCCGTGCGCCGGCGTGAGAGTCGAATCGAAGAGGCAGGCCAGTGGCCTTACCGCGTTGAAGGCAGCCAGTTCAGGCCCGCCGGCCGCGCGGGGATTAAAGCGAATCTGACGTGACTCAGGGTCGAATAGGATTGCGCCGCGGCTTCTGGACGCAACTTCCTTGGCAATAGCATCGATCACCCGACCTGCGTCCCCGACGCCCTGATCAATCGCGGGCAATCGAGCATTCAAATCCTCTATGCGAAGGACCGTCGCTTCTCCGCACAGTTCGTGCAACATCAGTGTGTCCACGACCTGCCGTGCAATGCCACCCAAAGAGCCAGTGATCGTATCAGCAGCATCGGAGGCCAAGCGGAGCGCGATCCGTCCGGTCTCACCGAGGCGCAATTCCGCCGCGGCTCGGACGGTTGCCGAAAGCATCAGGTCGCTCGGGCAGACCAGGCGTGCGAAAGCGTTGGTTGAATGCCATAGAAGCAAAACATCACGCACCAGCCGCGCCAACGCCCCCACTCCGGCCGTGCCATTCAATGCTCGAAGGACGAGGCCGGCACTCGGATGGAACGGGTAAAGCGCGTAGCTATCAACCTCGCTGAGGCGGAGCGCGCGGTACGCATCGTCGACTGCCTGGTGCATTGTGGGGTCGAGATGCCGCGCTCGTCCGATGGCCACAGCCAACTCCTCCTCGGTCGCAGGCGACACCGTGAAGTTAGCCGTGGCGACGGGCATTATGCTGCGGCCCGCCGCGATAACGATCAGTTTGGGACGCTTTATGCTGACAGCAAGACCCTCGACCATTGCGAGAGTCTTCTGGGCGAGACCAACGTCGGCGTCACCGAAATCCAACGCCAGGGTGATAGATCTGACACCCTGGCGGCGCGAGTGATCGAGCGCCGCTAGAAGTGCTTCCCTGTCGGCCAATCGCCGCCAGAGGGCGACGGCCTTATGCACGCCAGCCAGTTCCTGCACCAGCCTTTCGAGGAGTAACTGTTCGAAGTCCCGGGCCCGGCCGTGTGCATCCAGCACAATGGTAAGGTTGCGGACGGACTCGGCCTCGAGCGAACCCGCGCGCTGGTTGAGCGCTACGACATAGTTGAGGAAATGAGTCTTTCCGGTACCGGCCGGACCATAGATACAGAACAGCGCGCCGTGCGGATCGCTCAGTCGCCGATTAATCTCTTCCCAGACGTGCTGCACCGCGCGAGTAAACACGAAACTAGCGATAGCGGTAGCCCCGGGCGTATCTTCCAACGCCATCCGATCGGGGATCTCAGCGGCGACCTGGACGGGATCGCGATCGGCAACTTCCCGACTCCCCCGTTTGACATGCATAAGGTCTCATATAGCTATCGCTGTTCTCGCTAGCCAGAAAAAGAATAAGGAAACCGAGTCGTCATCCAGGCGATCACCAAAAAGTTGTGGACAAGCGCCTGTCATTGAGTCGCGGTAGTGGAGAGGCGTGACACAGCGAGTTCGGCCGCTCACGCCTCAACCAGGACAGGTGTCGATAATCACCTATTCACCAATCAGGAGGCGTGGGCCGCCCTGCAACTGCGCAGCTAGATGACCCCCTGCTCGCGCAGACGCGCGATCGCGGCGGCATCGATTCCGACCGCAGCCAGAACCTCGTCGGTATGTTGCCCCAAGGTAGGCGGCGAGGATGGCGGTGTATCGGAAACAGCTGACAATTTGAGCGGCGAACCGAGCACACGAACCTTGCCCCGGGCGGAAGACTCACTGTCGATCAACATATGGCGAAGCTCGACGTCGGGATCGGCGACGACCTCCGCGACGGAACGCACTGGCGCACACGGCACTCCACGCTCGAGCAGGACGTCGACCAGTTCGTCGCGCCGATGCGCCCGGGTCCATGTCGAGACAATTTCGTCGACTTCATCTGCGATCGCGAACCGGGCGGCATGGTCTTTGAAGCGCTCGGCGTCGATCAGGTCGCTGCGCCGCATCAGGTTGGCGAGCGTGCGCCAATGAGACTCGCTCAGGCAGAAGATGAGAATATCCCCGTCGTCGGCGGGGTAGATGCTTGACGGACAGGCGTTGCGATGGCGGTTGCCCATGCGCTTATACGGTTTCCCTTCAAGTTCGTTGGCAATGAGACCAGCCATTGAAGGAATGCACGTGTCCAACATCGAGACTTCCACCCTCTGCCCGAAACCCGTGCGGTCGCGCTGAATAATCGCGGCGAGGATCGCGCTGGCCAGATGGCTGCCGGTACCCATATCGATGAAAGTCGCTGGAGTGCGCGTCCCCGATCCGTCAGCGAATCCCGTCACGGCGATGAAGCCTGAAGCGGCTTGGACGGTGCTGTCCATCGCACCGAGTCGCGCCCAGCGGCCCTCCGACCCGAAGCCCTTGCCAGATGCGTAAATCAGGCGGGGAAAACGCTCATGCAGAGTTTCGTAGGCCAGGCCTAGTGATTCCATCACTCCGGTAGAGTAGTTCTCGACCAGAATATCCGCGCCGCTCAGCAGCTTAAGCAAGATTTCGTGGCCGCGAGGATGCTTGAGATTGAGGGTGACCGACTTTTTGTTCGCGTTCAGCATCAGGAAGGAATAGCTGACTCCGCCGGGCGAAGATTCGGGGCGTCGCAGAAATTCGCCTGCGCCAGGTGGTTCGATCTTGATTATTTCCGCCCCGAGATAGGCCAGTTGCAAGGTGCAGTAGGGCGCAGCGAAAATCTGACCGAGGTCGATTATGCGAATTCCCTCAAGCGGCTTTTCCAATGCTGTACTCGTTTCGATTGCTAAACATGACGAATGGTTAGGAAAGGTGGGGCCCTGCCTGATTGCGTGCGCAGTTGGTTCCCTAGCGCAACAAGTTCCGTGCGATCACCATTCGATGGACCTCTGACGGGCCTTCGCCGATCCGGCGAATACGAGCCTCGCGATACCATCGTTCAAGTGGAAACTCCTTACTGACACCGTAGCCGCCATGAATCTGCACGGCACGGTCGACGACCCGGCCGAGCACCTCGCTCGAATAGAGCTTCGCGATAGAGGCTTCCATACGCGCGTCTTCCTTCCGATCGGACTTCCATGCACCGTCCCAGGTAAGCCAGCGCGCCGCGCGCAACTCCACTTCCGAATCGGCGATCATCCACTGGATCGCCTGACGGCGGGACAGCAATTCGCCAAAGGTCTTGCGCTGTTTCGAGTGCGCGATGGCCATGCGGAGGGCGGCGACACCGATCCCGATGTTGCACGCAGAATATGGAAAGCGGAGCCCCGTCAGCAAATCCATGCAGAGGCTGAGACCTCCGCCCTCGGGTCCAAGTCGTTGCGCGAGCGGAATCCGGCAATCTTCGAGATGCACGACATTGGGCAAGGCAGAGGTGCGAATCACCTGGAACGGGCGCGCCGTGAAGCCCGGCGTGCCTTTTTCGAGGATAAAGGCGGTGATGCCGGCGCGTCCCGCCGCGGGGTCAGTGCGCGCGAAGACTACGCCCCATTCGCCCTCGTGCGCGTGCGAAGTGAAAATCTTGGTACCGTTAAGCACATAGTGGTCGCCATCACGCACAGCCCGGCATAGAATCGCGCCGGCGGGGTCCGAACCGCCGGAAGGCTCAGTAATCGCGAAAAAGGTGTAGGAGGCGCTTTTGAGTGCCGACACAGCGTATTTCTGAATCTGTTCTTCGCTGCCGGCCCAAATCACCGGCGTCGGGGTGCGGCCAAAGACTCCGGCGCCGGGATTGTACAGGCCCATGCGATGCTGGCACATCTCCTCGGTCAATACGCACATCTCGAACGTGCTGAGTCCGCCGCCTCCGTAGTTCCGGGGCGAGCCCATGCACCACATCCCGGCGGCCTGAACTTTTTTGGCGATGCGCCAGTAGTCGTCCTCTAGAATTTCGGCGGCGTCAGGGTCCACGCGGCTCTCGGCGGGAAGTATCTCGTCGCGGACAATGCGGCGCACCTGCTCGCGGAGCGTGATCAACTCCTGCGGCAGTTGATAGCCATTGGAGGACACTTCTTCCATCTCAGAGATTCTCCTGCCCGTTTTCGCCCGGTTCGTCAAAGCGGCGGCGCAGAGCGCTAACCCAGATCTCACCGATCCATTCTGTGTCCCAACAGGCCCAGGTATCGCCGGCCGACGGCCCGGACGCGCGGAGACCGTCCAGCGCGGCACCGATTTGTCGGATGGCGTTATCGACGCGCAGGGGCTGTTCGGGACCGCTCTCCTCCATCGTCTTGAGGTATTCCGCGATTCCACTCACGACTTCGCGGCTGTAATGCCAGACGCTACGTTCGGCTGCCGCGACGGCCGCTCCAGCGCTGGCAACAAGATGATCAGCCGCGTCAACCGCGCGGCAGATGGACGAATGAGCCAAGCGGAGATCGCGCAACCGTTGTGCAATCGGCCCCGATTTGAGCCACGGACGCATCACGTCTCCGCCCCCATCCAGTATCAGCCGGGAAGCGTCGGCGATTGCCCGGTACGCCTGGGCCATCCGGGGCGCACACGCCGGGTACAGCGCGGCGACGGAATCTGTCAGCACCCGATCGGGATCGAAGTCCGGCGAACGTGTCCCGCGGGCGAACGCCGCGAGATTCACGGGGTAAGAGATCACGCTGTGCTGACCGAACGTGAGGCAGGCAATACTGCTCACGCCGAGGGCTCGGTAGGCGCGAAGGTCTCTTGCGATCACCCCCGGGGTCGCGCAGGCGAGACCACCGAACAGAATCGCGTCGGCATAGTACTCAAAGACATGCCCACGCCCTTGGAACGATTCGATGTAGCATTTGAGCGACTCGAAATAGCGTGGATTCACATCGCAGGCCGCATCGTCGATCGCATGGCTATAACATCGCTGACGTGGCGCCCATTCGAAAAACACGTTCGAACCTGGCCGCAGATCGGCGTCGGGCTTGATGGTGTCGTGATAGGCGAGATATGTGACCGGCGGTCCGCCGGGGAGATCAGTGGCGATCGCTTCGCCGATGGCGTTGACCACCCGTAGATATTGCAGTTGCGGCGACAACGCAGCGCATCCGCCACATCGGCACCATGCGCCCTTCCATACGTCCGCACCCCAGACATGTAACAACTCGCATTCGGGATTGTCCCGCAAATACTGCAACGCTCCCTCCACAACAATCCGCAGCGCCTCGGCGTTAGAGGTACAGAGGTTCCCCGTAATATCGCGCTCTCCCCTCGCATTCACGGGAAACAATTCCGACCGCGACGCGAATGTTGCGCGCGGCAAGAGCGATTGCAGCACATGGCCGCCATACTCCGATCGGATACCACGCACGCGGAGGAGCGGGACCAACTCATCGATCTTTAGTCTGCTATCGACAGCGTTGCGGATATAAGAAAAGGCGTTGAGGCCTTTTGCGCCCATCCACGAAATGAATCTCCGGTCATGCTCGAGATGGCTCTCCAGGCGCGCAGGTCTTTCGTAATGCCACGTCATGATGTCAGACACGAACGCCCGCCGACTGAATGCCGGTTCGGTCGCGCGGCTCTCGACCAGGTCGAGAGCCGCGCGACCGACGTGAGGGAATGCCCGTGGTCCGCCCACCGGGAAGCGCATCCCGAGGTCTGCCAGCAACTCGTACACCGCATGAATCACGGCACGGTCGGTGCCGCCGGCGAGCAGTATCGCGCCAGGCTGCACGCCGACGTCCGGTGAACTGGGAGCGACGGCTTCGCGCCAGAGCGCGAAGCCGTCGCTCCCAGCGGTTGGTTGGGGTGGCGCGGCTGCGGCCGCGACTCGCGACGCGCCCAAGGTCGGCGCGGCTAGCCGCAGATGCCGTTGGGGCAGCCCCGAGTCCAGCGCCACCGCTACCCGCTCGTCCAGCATCGTCGCCAGCGAATCCGCGAGTTCATTCGCAGCAAATCTCAGGGGTTCACCCGCGGCCGCGGGATAGAATACCGTTAGCCCCGACGTAGCGCTCAGATTGGTGCTCTTTGGTGACCGCGCCACACTATTCCCCGACTCGTTTTGCCAGCGCCGTTAGGATGATACCATGTTCCAACAGCGCCTGGTGACCGGCTCCCACTCTCGTCACCACGTACCCGAGGCGTTCCGGCAGTCGAGGGAATCGCGCGGCAGGAGATGATGCCGAGTCCACAGGAAATTCTCGCTGAGCTGAAGAAGGTCAGATATCCCGGTTTCTCCCGAGACATAGTGTCTTTCGGGATGATCAAGGATATTGAGGTCGCAAGCGACGGGGTCACCGTCATCTTGAGCACCGCCTCGACCAAACCAGAGGCGCTGGCTCAGGTTACGGACGATGTCCAGCGGATCGTTGGTGCGATGACGGGGGTTCCCGCTGTAAGGGTCGAGATCGAAAAGGCACCTCCGCCGCGGATGGCCGCAGCGGTGACAAAGCGGCCCGTCCCCGGAGTCAGACACGTTATCGCGGTGGCAAGTGGCAAGGGGGGCGTTGGCAAATCCACGGTGGCGGTAAACCTGTCACTTGCGCTCGGCGCAATGGGCTGGCGTGTCGGGCTGATGGACGCGGACGTATACGGGCCGAGCGTCGCGATGATGGTCGGCGCGCCCGCGCCGGTCGGAGTGACGAAGGACCGTCGCATCGTCCCGCTCGAACGCTTTGGTCTGCGCTACGTCTCGATGGCGCTCTTTATCAGCGACGAAACCGCGGTTATCTGGCGCGGGCCGATGGTGACAAAGCTCGAGAGCGAGTTCCTGTTCAATGTCGAATGGGGTGAGCTGGACTGCCTGGTACTCGACCTGCCGCCGGGAACGGGTGACGCTCAGCTCACGATCACGCAGCGAGTCGCGCTCGACGGCGGAGTGATCGTCACCACGCCTCAGGAGATCGCTCTTCTTGACGTGAAGCGCGGAATTGCGATGTTCCAGGAGGTCAACGTACCGGTTTTGGGCGTCGTCGAGAACATGAGCTACCATCTTTGCCGTAAATGCGGCCACCGGCATGAGATCTTCACGCACGGCGGCGGTCAGCGTCTCGCCCAGACACTGGAGGTCCCTTTTCTGGGAGCGTTACCGATCGTGCGCGAGCTTCGCGAAGGTGGAGATACCGCGAGTCCGCTCGTCGCCACTCATCCGAAGCATCCGGTAACAGCGATTTTCAAATCCATCGCGTCGACAATAATCGAGCGGCTCGAGCCTCCGGAAAGCGGGAAGACGGCCTAGCGTGACGATGGCGTTCGCGATTTTCGACATCGAAACGCGCGTCGACAAGCACCTACTCAATCAGGTCTTTTTTGCGCACGACGGCCTCGACGACGAGGAAGCATTTCAGCGTTTTCAGGATCGATTGAGCGATCGCGGGAATGGATTTTTTCCTTTGACGCTGCATGTGCCGATTTCGATCGCGGTGGGCAATGCCGGCGACGATCGTGTTCTGCGCTCGGTCGAAAGCCTTGGATTGGCCGGCTCCGAGGAGCAATTGGTGCGCGAATTCTGGACACGCGCGGACGGGTTCCGCGGATGCCTCGTCAGCTTCAATGGTCGACGCTTCGACTTGCCGGTACTTGAACTGAGCGCGCTGCGTCACGGACTCTCGGCCCCGGGGTATTTCAGTGACGTTGACTCGCCACGCGGGCGCCGAGCCTCGGAACGTCATCTCGACCTCTTCGATTTTCTGACTAACTACGGGGCAGGATCGTTGCGTGGTGGGATGGACCTGTTGCTTAAGATGATCGGGCTGCCGGGTAAGACCGACCTCGACGGTGCGATGGTGCAGGACTATTACGAGGCCGGCCGGCTCGGCGAAATTCATCGCTATTGCCGCGCCGACGTCATTCAGACTTATTTTCTCTTCCTGCGCGTCGAGCTTTTACGGGGAAGGATCGAGCGGCCGGCTTATGACGCCGCTTACAACGCATCCGCCCACTTCCTCGAGGAACTTGCGACGAGTCCCTCCGACCCAGGCACGACACTGTCGCGATGACGACGCGGCCGACAGTCTCTCTGATCGTCATCACTCGTAACGAAGAGCAGCTCATCGGCCAGTGCCTGACGAGCGCCGCATCTTTCTGTAACGAGATGATCGTCGTCGATTCGCTATCTACCGATGGCACGGTTCCTATCGCCAAAAGTCTGGGAGCTCGGGTCTTCGAGCATCCTTTCACGAACTATGTCCGGCAAAAGCAGATCGCGCTGGACCACGCGACCTCTCAATGGGTTCTGTTGCTGGACGCGGACGAGCAAGCGACTCACGAGCTGGGTCGCGAGATCCAAAGTGCGATTTGCGGACCGCAAGCAGCCGACGGTTACCGGATCCAGCGCGTGCTGTACCATCTCGGCCACTACTATACACGGCCAATCTATCGCGATTTCCCGGTACGGCTCTTCCGGCGTGAGCGCGGCCACATCGGCGGCGTCGACCCGCACGATAAGGTGGTCGTCGACGGACGCGTAGGCCGCCTCAAATCGCCGATCCTGCACTTCAGCTACGTCGATATCGCCGACCACGTGGCCACAATGAACCGTTTCAGTACGCGCGCCGCTGCCGAAATCGAACCGTCTGCGCTCGCCGCAATTCGGATGTTCACCCATCCGCTAGGGCGCTTCTTTAACTTTTATGTGGTTCGCGGGGGATTCCGCGATGGCGGGCGCGGGCTTTACGCCGCGATGACCGCGGCGTTTTACGTATTTCTCAAGTACGCCAAGGTTTACGAGCGCCGGATCAAAACACTGCATCCGCGCTAGAAGTTACGATGCTTTTCTTATGCTCGATAACTGATAACGTAGGCGTGGCTACATGAAACGGCTGTTCGTCTACATCCGCCGCTACCGCAAGTGGTACGCCGTCAGCATCTTCTGCACGATCGTCTTCGCGGTTTTGCAAATGGTGCCGCCGCTGCTCTATCGCGACGCGCTTGATTCGATGCAACCGGCACGTCCGCTGCGGCTGCTTCATTTGACCGAACTCATGTGCCTGCTCGCTGTCGGCATGGGCATCGCGCGATGCTTTTCGCGAACCATCACCTTCAACACCGGACGCGATATCGAGTACGACCTGCGCAACGACCTGTTCGCCCATCTGACAAAGGTCGGGCCCGATTTTTACGAGCGCCTCAAAACCGGTGACCTTATGTCACGCATGATCAACGACCTGACCGCAGTGCGGATGATGGTCGGAATGGGGGTGCTGAGCTTCACCGAGACCCCTGTGAAGTACGTCTTGGCCCTCGCCTTCATGTTTTCACTTAGTCCCAAGTTGGGTCTTGCGACGCTAGCGCCCTACGCGATTCTCTTCGTGGCGATCCGGTTCCTCACCCGCTCCTTGATGGAACGCAATCTCAAGATGCAGGTGGGGCTCGGAACCATCGGAGCCAAGGTCCAGGAAAGCCTCTCCGGCATCCACGTGGTCAAAGCGTACACGCTCGAACAGCGGGAGTCGGAGCGTTTCCGCGCGCTCAACGACGACTACAACGAACTCGGGCTTGCCCTTGCGCGAATCCGCGGGCTGCTCATGCCGCTGATCCGCGGAACGGTGGCGGTTTCGAATCTGATCCTTCTCACCTATGGCGGCTTGTTGATCGAGGCCGGTCAGCTTTCGATCGGTGACCTCGTCGCCTTCATGGCCTACCTGGCCCAACTCGCATGGCCAACCGTCTCCATCGGCTGGATGATCTCAATCTATCAGCGGGCCAAGGCCTCGATGAAACGCCTGGAGGAAATCTTCAGCGCTGTGCCGATCACCACGGTCGAAGGAGAAGCGATTCGGCTGGAGTCGCCCGGTGCGATCGAATGGGATCACGTTTCGTTCAGTTACTTCGGACGCGATGGGAATACGGGAGAGGCGAAGATGCGCGGACTCGCGCTGCATGACGTGAGCGTCAAGGTGCCTGCCGGCGGCAAGCTCGCGATCGTGGGACGCACGGGCTCGGGCAAATCCACGATGGTCAAGTTGCTTGCGCGCCTCATCGAACCGACCAGCGGCCAGGTGCGGCTCGACGGCCGCGATATCCGCGAAATCCCGGTCGGTTCGCTGCGCCGGACTGTTGGCGTGGTGCCGCAGGAACCGACACTGTTTTCCGACACCCTGGCACGCAATATCGCTTTTGGGCGGGTTGACGCATCGCTCGAAGAAATCACGCGCGCCGCCCATATCGCCGGACTCGACGGCGATGTCGCGGTGATGTCTCACGGTCTCGACACCATCGTGGGCGAGCGCGGGATGGCGCTCTCCGGTGGACAGAAGCAGCGGGTCACGATTGCGCGGCTGCTGGCGTACGATCCGGCCGTCGTCGCGTTGGATGACGCGCTGTCGAGCGTCGATACCGAAACCGAAAAAGCGGTTCTCGCGAGCCTGCGCGAAAGTGTCAAAGGCCGCACCCAAATCGTGGTTGCGCACCGCGCGTCGACGGTTCGCGACGCCGATGAAATCGTCGTGCTCGAAGAGGGCTCCATCGCCGAGCGCGGTACGCACGAGGAACTGATGGCGCGCCGAGGTGTCTACGCCGAATTGTTCCGGCGGCAATTGCTCGAGGACGAACTCGCCCGCTACTAAGCCGATGAAAGTTTCCGCCGAAGAAGAACTCGGGCGCGTATACGACATCAAGCTGCTCAAATGGGTATGGAGCTACGTTCGCCCGTACCAGCATCTATTCTGGCTGTCAGTCCTGCTGATGCCGCTCAATACGCTTTTTGCGCTTGCTCAGCCGTATATCTTCAAGATCGCAATCGACACATTTCTCGCCGCTCATAAATCCGCGCCTCCGTGGTGGATTAAATCCGTCCTCGCGATCTGGCCCGGGCACGGCCTCGTGCTCTTGGGAGGCGTCTACCTGGTATTGCTGCTCGGGGAAGTCCTCAGCTTCTATGGGCAGTTCTACATAACCATGATGGTGGCACAGTACAGCCTCTCGGATCTGCGCCTGGCGCTCTTCAGCCATGTCGAGCGGCTTCCGATGGCGTTTTTCGATCGGACGCCGGCGGGCCGGCTCGTCAGCCGTATGACCACCGACATCGACGCCATCAACGAAATGTTCAGTGCCGGTTCGCTGACGCTCTTCATCGATGTGCTTACCCTGGGCGGGATTATTGCGATCATGTTCATGTCCAATGCCCGCCTGGCGGTGTGGTCGCTATGCGCCGTGCCGCCGCTGATGTACCTGATCAACTTCTTCAGGGTGCGGATGCGAGCGGTCTATCGCCAGATTCGTGAAAGGTTAGCGGCGCTCAATGCCTATCTTTCCGAAGCGCTCAGCGGGATGGCCGTAATTCAGCTCTTCACACGCGAACGAGAGAGTCGCCGCGAGTTCGACGAACTAAACTGGCAAAGCCGGCAGGTCCAGACCGTCTCCAATATCTACGATGGGATTCTCTATTCGAGCGTGGAGATGCTCAGTTCCGTCACGGTGGCGCTCATTCTGTGGGCCGGCGGTGGCGAAGTCATCCATCGCGCGCTGACCCTCGGCACACTGGTCGCCTTCTTCGACTATGCTCAGCGATTCTTCAATCCCTTGCGCGACGTCTCGTCCAAGTACACCACGATGCAATCCGCCCTTGCTTCCGCCGAACGGATTGAAGCGTTGATGGAAACGCCCGAGTCTATCGCGAGCCCGCCCGAGCCGCGGCGCCTCGAGGGTGGGCCCGGCGCGATTGTTTTCGAACACGTGACCTTCGAGTACCGCCGTGGTGAGCCGGTATTGCGCGACCTGAATTTTCGTGTGGAGCCCGGGCAGAAGGTCGCAATTGTCGGCGCCACCGGCTCTGGCAAAACCACGATCATCAAGCTGCTCAATCGCTTTTATGACGTGACTTCAGGCCGCATCCTGGTCGACGGAGTTGACGTCCGCGAATGGGATCTGCGTGGATTACGCCGGGCGATCGGTCTGGTCCAGCAGGACGTTTTCCTTTTTGCCGAGGATATCCTGGACAACGTGCGTTTGGGCCGCAGCGATCTTCGTGAAGACGCCGTGCGCGAGGCTCTCGCCCGTGCGCAGGCGCTCGGCTTCGTCGAGCGGATGCCGGGCGGAGTGCACGAGGAAATCCACGAGCGCGGCGCCAACCTCTCTGCTGGCCAACGCCAGTTGCTCTCGTTCGCACGAGCACTCGCCTACGATCCGCGGATCCTGGTGATGGATGAGGCCACTTCCAGCGTCGACAGCGAGACCGAGCGGCTGATCCAGCTAGCGCTGAAGGAGTTGCTCGCCGACCGTACGGCTCTGATCATCGCGCATCGTCTCTCCACTATCGAGCGCGCCGACCGCATCCTTGTGTTGAGTAATGGTCTGCTGCGCCAGAGCGGTACGCACGAAGAACTTCTCAAGCGGCCGGGAATCTATCGGCGGCTTTTCGAGCTGCAGTATGCCGCAGCAACCGAATCGGCCAGTTCTGCCGACCGACTCCTGTCCTCTTCAAGATGAACCGGGCATCAGCGCTCTTTAGCACTCGCGCAATGGCGGCGGCCATTATCGCCATATTGACCACGCTGACGCTTGCCGGCTGTGACGTACGCTACCTTACGCGTGCAGCCTTGGAAGAAGCCCGCCTGCTGCGGAGTCGCAGGCCCATTAGCGTGGAGCTGAAGCGGCAGGATTTGCCCGTGAGCGAACGAGCCAAACTCGAAACCGTTCTGGCCGTACGCAAATTCGCCGCCGACCGGCTGGGTCTCAACGTCGGCGACTCCTATCGGACCGTTGCACAAGTTGACCGAGGTGCAGTCGTCTGGGTGGTAATGGCGGCTCCGCGCGATTCATTGACACCGTACACCTGGTGGTTCCCGATTGTGGGCAATGTTCCCTATCGTGGCTTCTTCAACGAGGATTTGGCTCGCGCCAAGGCCGCCTCGATGGAAGCCGCAGGCTTTGACACGTATGTGCGCCCTGCGATTGCGTTTTCAAGCCTCGGCTTCTTCAATGACCCGCTGCTGTCGAATCTCCTCAAGCTCGATCAAGTCGAACTGGCGGGTGTGATTATCCATGAACTCTTTCATCGCACGTTTTTCCTTGCCAGCGACATCACCTTTGACGAATCGGCGGCGACTTGGGTCGGCAATCGGGGCGCTGTGGATTTCTTCAGCGCAACCGACGGTCCTAATTCAGTTAGAGCCTCCATGGCCCGCGACATCTATCAGAGCGATATGAAATTCGCCGCATTCCTGCTGCAGGAACAGGCCCGGCTGCTTGCTCTGTATGGAAGCGGATTGCCGCGCGACGAAATCCTCAAGCGTCGCGTGAAGCTCTTCGCCGAGATAAGCTCGGACTACGCCAAACTTAAACCTACGCTTTCAGGTCTGGAGCAATTCGATCTCGACCAGCACCAGCCCAATAACGCGCTTATGGTCAACTATTTGATCTATTTTCACGACATGCCGAGCTTTGAAGCGATCGAACGACAGTATCGCGGTGATACTCACGCGGCGATTCAAGCAATAATCGCAGCCGCGAGGAGCGAGCCGGGCGACCCCTTCCATGCCATTCGCCTGGCCCTCTTGTCGGCCCACGCGGCGGGAACCGCCTCGCGCTCTCCCGCCACTATCGACGCACTGTGCGATAACGCTAGATCAAAGGGATTTCCAGTCTGGTCCGATCCTTCGGTCAGACAACGGCAGCCTTGAGCATCTCGCTCAGCGCCTCTGCCAAATCCTCCTCGTAGCCGCCGAAAAAATGGTCCGCTCCTGCGATTATTTTGATCCGTGCCTTCGGTCCCAGATCCTTGTGGAGAGCTTCAAGTTGTGCCGCCGGGCAATAGCTGTCGCTATCACCGGCCGCCAGCACAATCGGTTTGCCGAAGGTCTTGAGGGCCGCCCCGTCTGCCATTCGGATCGGTAACGCGACTAGCAGCAGCGCCTTGAGATTGGTCAATCGAGGAGCCGCCGCCATCGCCGCCATGGCGCCAAAGGAATACCCGGCCAACACGAGCGCATCCGACCTCACGCCCGTCTCTTTGCCCAAAAAGTTTAACGCCGCGATTGCATCGTCAGCTTCACCTACGCCGCCGCCATGCTCGCCTTCGCTTTGCCCGACACCCCGAAAATTGAACCGCAGTGTCGCCCACTTGAGACTCCACATCGCCTCGAGCACGGCGTCAACGACGTTGTCGTACATCGAACCACCGTAGAGCGGATGCGGATGACATATGACACCGCCGTGCGCTGATTCCAGTCCTTCGGGCTTGGCCAGCAAGCCTTCAAGTGTGAGTTCGCCCGAGCGGAAAGTCACTGATTCTTCTTTCATCGCTGCCCCATAAAGCTTAAGTCTTCAATCTCGATTGCGCGGTTAGGACCATTTCTCGCAGGAACAATCCGGTCTCACCCGTGGGCCCTGCTATACTACATGCATCGCAATGGAAGAAGCGCGAAATGTTCCGCGATTCGCCGCGGATCGTACCTTGGTGCGGCTCGCGAAATGGCTCCGCATCATGGGCGCCGACGTGCTCTGCGAAGATCGGTTGTCCGCGGCCGATACGCTGCGCAGGGCACGCGCGGAGGGACGTCGGATGCTCACCCGAGACAAGCGTCTGCGCACCGCACCCGATGCTCTCTATGTTGAAGCGCATCTCTTCCGCGATCAGATTCGCGAGGTGATGGCGCGTTTCCCTTTCGATGCGCGACGCCACGCGTTTACCCGATGCTCTGTATGCAACGATCTTGCTGCATGAAGTCTCGCGCGAGGTTGTAGCGCACCGCGTACCACCGTTTGTATATGCCGGGCACGAAAAATTTGCGCTATGCGACCATTGCGGACGAGTTTACTGGAGCGCGACGCATCTGCAACGCGCGCTGGACGAACTCGACGCCCTCGGCCTCTAAGACCGTCTTTGTTCGACGCGATCCTCTTGGTATTTGAGTGATCTGCGCTAATTTAGATCCATGAGTTCTGATGGGAAATACATCACGCTCGACAGGCCTTTGTATGACTACGTCGTCAAGCATGGACATAATAGCGATCCGATTCTGAAAGAGCTCGCCGCGGAAACCGCGAAGACCCTTGGCGGTATCAGCGTGATGCAGATATCTCCCGAGCAGGGCACGCTCATGACGATCCTCGCGCGCGCCGTCGGCGCTCGATCCGCGATCGAGGTCGGCACCTTCACCGGTTACAGTGCGATCTGCGTGGCACGGGCGTTGCCATCTGATGGGCATCTGCTCTGTTGTGACGTCAGCAAGGAATGGACGACGGTTGCAAGACGCTACTGGGACAAGGCCGGAATCGCGAACCGGATTACGTTGAAGCTCGCTCCCGCGCTCGAGACGTTGCTTGCGCTGCCCACTGATCGAACCTTCGATTTCGCCTTTATCGACGCCGACAAAACGAACTATCGCGCCTACTATGAGGAAATCCTGAAGCGGACGCGCTCCGGCGGGCTCATTCTAATCGACAATGTCCTGTGGAGTGGCCAGGTCCTCAACCCGCGAGACCAGACCGCCGATACCTGTGCAATTCGTGAACTCAACGATTTTCTGGTGGCCGATCACCGGATCGATGTCGTGATGCTGCCCGTGTCTGATGGCCTGACGATCTGCCGCAAGCGATGAGGTCGCCGGCGGTGAGCGTGTCGCCACCAACCTGGAGATAAGATGGAAAAGCTCATTGTTGAAGTCCGTATCAACGAGTACGCGTCGCGCAAACACAACGCTAACGTCCCCTTCAGCCCGGAGGAGATCTGCGAAGAGGCGATTCAATGCTGGCGGGAGGGCGCTTCGATTATTCACTACCACGCGCGCGATCCCAAGACTGGCGCGCCATCCGCGCAGGCCGAGGTGTACGCCGACACGGCGCGCCGCATCAGGGACAAGACCGATCTCCTGGTAATGCCTACGCTCGGTGCATGGACCTTACCATCGCCGGAGGCGCGGATGAGCCATATTGTCGAGATGGCGAAGGACCCGGCCGCCAAGCCTGACTTCGCTCCGATCGACATGGGAACGAGCAATGTCGATGTGTGGGATCCGCGGCGGAAGACTTTTCTGACCGACGACACCGTCTACGTGAATCCAACGAAAACTCTCCGCTACTTCGCCGAAACGATTCGCGAAGTGGCAGTGCGCCCATATATGGCGCTGTGGAACGTCAGCTCTATCCGAACGACTGAGGCATTCGTGCATGCTGGAATTTTCGAACAGCCGCTCTACACCGGAATCGTGCTGAGCGAGGCAGGACTTTTCGCGGGCAACCCGGGCACCATACGCGGCCTGCAAGCAATGGCCGATTTTATACCGGGGCATCTGCAATGCCACTGGTCCGTAATGTGCGTGGGTGGCAATCTTTTTCCCCTGGTCGGTGCGACGCTCGAGCGCGGCGGCCATCTCGCGATTGGTCTGGGCGACTACCCGTATACGGAGATTGGCACGCCCCGCAACGCCGAGCTGGTCGAGCGCGTCGTGGAGATGGCTCATCAGATCGGCCGCGAAGTCGCGACACCATCGGAAGCACGCAAACTGCTCGGTCTGGTATGACGGCTGAAACGGTCCAAAGCACATTCTTCGATAGCGAGCAGAACCATGAAATTCATTGTTGGCTTCATTATTGGATTGGTTGCGACGCCCATTTTGGTCTACGGGTACTTTTCTCTCGGCTTCGCGCCGGTCGCGACCAACTCGCCACCGATGCCGTTCGAAAGGGATCTGGCGCGAATAGCGCTGCGCGCGCGGATCGAGCGCGAGATGCCGCAAGGGCCATCGCCGGTTCAACCAACGGACGAAAATCTCACAGCCGGAGCCAAGATTTACAGCCAAAGTTGTGTCGGCTGCCACGGCAAGGTCGATGAGAAGCCGGGTCAGTTCGCCCAGGCCCTGTTTCCCAGGCCGCCGCGCCTGCTGGATTCCTCAAGGCCAATCCAAGTTCCGCCGGGTGCACTGTATTGGGTAATCACGAACGGGATCCGGCTGAGCGCGATGCCATCGTTCAACGCGATGCTGAGCGACGAACAGCGATGGCAGGTGAGCCAGATGCTGGTCCATGTTCAAAAGCTGCCGCCTGCGGCAGAAGCCCTCTTGAAATGAGGGCTTTGCGTGCATCGCTTTGCGGACGCATGACGGCGCGACCGCGTCCCAGCTTTCGTCCTGTTCACTAGCACCCTGCGGCAGGCTAGACTCGCCTATCCGAAGGCCGCGCAATAGACATCGATGGACGAACGTTACGAGCCAATCGAGATCGAACCGAAGTGGCGCGATGAGTGGGAGCGCACCAATCTCTATTTGACGCGCGAAGATCCCGGGCGACCAAAATTCTACGTGCTGGAGATGTTCCCGTACCCCTCCGGCGACGGCCTCTCTGTGGGCCATCTACACAATTACGTCCCCTGCGATGTGATCGGCCGCTTCAAGCGGATGGCTGGATTCAATGTTCTTCACGCGATGGGTTGGGATGCCTTCGGTTTGCCTGCCGAGAACGACGCTCTGCTCAAGGGGCTGCATCCGAAGGAGACCGTTCCGCGCTATGCCGCGAACTTCAAGCGTCAGTTGAAGTTGGCCGGATGTGCCTACGATTGGACGCGTGAGATCAACTCGTCCACACCCGAGTATTACAAGTGGACCCAGTGGTTTTTTCTATTGCTCTATAAGCGCGGGCTCGCCTACCGCGCGATGGGTTCGCAATGGTGGTGCGACAAATGTCGAACCATCCTAGCCAACGAGCAGGTGGTCAACGGCTGTTGCTGGCGGCATCCCGAGAACCCGGTCTCGCGCAAAGACCTCGAACAGTGGTTCTTCAAAATTACCAACTACGCAGACCGGTTACTCGAGGATCTCGACGGGATCGACTGGCCCGAGCCGATCAAGCTGATGCAACGCAACTGGATTGGCCGGTCGGAGGGTGCGGAACTGGCCTTTCCTGTGAGTGGTCATCCCGGGAAAGAAGTCCGCTTTTTCACTACGCGCCCGGACACGGTCTTTGGTGTGTCGTTCATGGTGCTCGCACCGGAGCATCCGCTGGTCGGCGAGATAACCACGCCGGCGCAGCGCACAGCAGTCGATGACTACGTAACCGCCGCGCGCCGCCAGAGCGAAATCGAGCGCCTCTCCACGGTCAAGGAAAAGACTGGAGTTTTCACCGGTGCATACGCGCGCAATCTCTTCACCGGCAAGGACATTCAAATCTGGATCGCCGACTACGTATTGATGGGCTATGGTACCGGCGCAATCATGGCGGCGCCGGGCGAAGACCAGCGCGATTTCGAGTTCGCGAAAAAGTACAACCTCGAGATTCCAGTGGTAACCGCGCCGGCCGATGGCACTGCCGCTGCTACAGATCGCGCGTTCAGCGATCATGGCGTTGCCGTAAATTCCGGCTTCCTCAACGGGCTCAGGACGGCCGAGGCGATTCGTGCAGTCTGCAAATACGCGGAGGACCACGAAATCGGCCGCCCCACCGTCAGCTATCGAATGCGCGACTGGCTCATCTCGCGCCAACGCTACTGGGGATGCCCAATTCCGATCGTCTACTGCAAGAAAGACGGGACCGTTCCCGTGCCGGACGATCAACTGCCGGTCGTCCTACCCGACATGAAGGACTATCAACCGTCCGGCACCGGCCGCTCACCGCTGGCGAACGTTGCCGCATTCGTCAACACGACTTGTCCGAAATGCGGCGGACCCGCGGAGCGCGAGACCGACACGCTAGACGGCTTCGCTTGCTCGTCTTGGTACTTCTTGCGTTTCGCCTCGCCCGACTACGTCCTCGCGCCGTTCGAGAAGAAACAGGGCGATTACTGGCTGCCGGTCGACCTCTACGTCGGCGGCGCCGAGCACGCGGTGATGCACCTGCTATACGCGCGGATGTGGACCAAGGTGATGTTCGACGCAGGACTGATCGGATTCAAGGAACCGTTCCCGGTCCTGCGCAACCAGGGAATGATCTGGGCCGCCGACGGCCAGAAGATGTCCAAAAGCAAGGGCAACGTCGTCACGCCCGACGCGATGGTCGAAAAGTACGGTGCTGACGCGTTGCGCCTGTGGGAACTCTTTATGGGACCGTTCGAGGAGGCGACCAACTGGAACGAAGAGGGCGTGATCGGCACCGCCCGCTACCTTACCCGCGTCTGGAACCTGATCCGGCGTTATGTTGAGGCAGGATGCCCGAATGGCAGACCCGAGCACTGAGACGCTCAAACGGGCGCACAAGACTCTCCGCACCGTCACCGACCACGTCGAGCGCATGCGCTTCAACACGGCGCTCGCCGCGCTGATGGATCAACTGAATTACCTGCAGAAGCTGCGTCCCCAGGAAATAGATCGCTTTGTCGCCGAGAGCTACGTCCTTATGCTTGCCCCGATGGCGCCGCACATCGCGGAGGAATTGTGGCGCGCCCTCGGCCACGACACGTCGATCCATCTCGAAGCCTGGCCGAAGTTCGACACCGAGCTCACGCGCGACGAGATGGTCACTGTCGTCGTGCAAGTCAACGGGAAGGTGCGCGATCGCCTCGAGGTACCTGCGGGCATGGGCGAGGCCGCAAACACCGCGGCGGCGCTCAAGAGCGAAGCGGTCCTGAAACATCTCGGCGGTAAATCCCCGAAAAAAATTATCTACGTCGCCGACAAGCTTGTCAGCATCGTCGCCTCATAGATGGTGGACGTCGGTCTCACCCATGTCGCACTCCTCTGCACCGATCCCGATCGGAGTATCGAGTTCTATAGAAAGTACGCCGCGATGCAGGTGGTGCATCGTCGGATCGACGCCGACTCCGGCGCCGCGGTGGTCTGGCTCAGTGACCGCACGCGTCCGTTTGTAATCGTCTTGATTCAGACGACGCAAGTGACTACTCCGTTGTTGCCTTCGCTCATCTCGGCGTCGGTTGCGCGACGCGCGAGGATGTAGATCGACTTTGCGCGGAAGCGCGCACGCAGGGGTGCTGGCGCTCGGGACCGATCGACTCGGGCTATCCAGTTGGTTATTGGGCATTCTTCTCTGACCCTGACGGCAATACGCTCGAGCTTTCGCACGGCCAGGAAGTCGCCCTGACGCTCCTTCGCAGCGAGGTCAAGTAAGGTCGCTCCCGCTCCAGTCGTTGATCTTGTAACAGGTCGCGCGCTTGAAGCTTCGCCGGCGCTCGTGCGATGGTCGGTCATCCCGGTCCAGCCCATAAGGCGGTGTGGAAAATGGCCGACGAACTCAAAGTCGAAAATCACCAGAATTATGTAACGCTCTCGCTCAATCGCCCTGAAAAACGCAACGCAGTGAACGGCGCGGTGATGCAAGCGCTGGACACCGCCCTCGCGTCAGTCGAGGCCGATAGGAACATCCGCGCCGTTATTATCAAAGGCGAGGGGCGTGCCTTCTGCTCGGGACTCGATTTGCGCGACATCGAGCAGATGGGCACCGGCGGTATCACGTTCGAGAAGGTCATTCGCCGCCTCCAGACTCTGCCTGTACCAACTATCGCGGCCGTGCATGGCGAGGCGCTGACAGGTGGATTGGTGCTCGCCCTTACCTGTGACCTCAGGATCGCCACGGAGGGCGCCAGACTCGGGATGACCCCAGCGCGCATCGGCTACTTGCCAACCTACTGGATCTTTCGCAAATTCGTCGAGACGATCGGTCCGGCAAACACGGCCGAAATCATGTACTTGGCCGATCCGGTCGATTCCGCGCGGGCGCGCGAGATGGGACTCGTGCACAAGGTGGTGGCAGACAACAATCTTATTGCCGCAGCGACTCTGTGGGCTGAAAAAATCGCGAGCAACGCCCCACTCTCGGTCCGCGCGATGAAACAGATGACCTCGCGGGTCATAAGCGAGGCCTTTGAAGTGGACCACAAGGACTTGGATGAACTGGGCAACCGTGTCCGCAACTCGCAGGATGCCAAAGAGGGCGTGCGCGCATTTCTGGAAAAGCGCAAGCCCGTATGGCGTGGCGAATGACCGTTCTCAACCGCGCTCGCGCTGAAGGGCACGCAAAACTGCGTGCGATGCTCGCGATCGAATCGAACTTCTGCCGTTTTTGCCAAGGAGTCGCAGATGCCCGCTGAAGTATTAGTCGAACGCCACGATAACTACGCGACGATTACCCTCAACCGACCCGAAAAGCGCAACGCCCTCAACGAGCCGGTAATGAAGGCGCTCGACGATGCCATCACCAGCTTCGAGAATGACAAGGAAGTTCGCGCGGTCATCATCCGGGGCGCCGGCGGCAGTTTCTGCTCGGGAATCGATCTCGCAGAGGTCGAGCGGCTCGAAGGTGGCCACAGCCCGGTTAACATCGAGCGAGTCTTCCATCGCCTCGCGAATCTGCCTGTCCCGACGATCGCGGCGGTGCAGGGTGCCGCGTTGGCCGGTGGATGCGAACTGGCGCTGCATTGCGATCTGCGCGTCGCCGCCGAAGATGTGCGCATGGGGATGTCGGTCGCGCGGGTCGGCCTGGTCGTCCCCTACGACTTCATCCGCAAGCTAATCGAAATAATCGGGGCCGCCAATACTGCGCAGATTCTCTACACCGCGGATCCGGTCGACGCGCAACGCGCTCTTGCCATGGGGATGGTGCATCAAGTAGTGCCCAGCGCCAAGCTAGCGGAGTCCGCCGTTTCCTGGGCCGAGCGGGTGTCGGCTAACGCACCCCTTTCACTGCGCACGATGAAGCGGAGTATGCGGCGCGCGCTCAGCGGCGCCTTCACCACGTGGCACGACGACATCCTCGAGATGGGCCGGCTGGTCCGCTCGAGCAAGGACGCGAAGGAAGGCATTCGGGCCTTTCTCGAAAAGCGCAAACCCAAATGGACGGCTGAATAAAGCCGATAGGAAAAACCCCGACGAAACGGCGCTACTGCTTCTGCCGTATTAGCATCCTGTCGACGAGCATCAGGAACGCTGAATCCCGTTTCTCAGGCTGAAAATTCGCGAGCATGTCCATGAGACCACCCCGAAACTCGCACGAGGCGGGTTTCCCGTCGCGGGTCTTCAGTTCGCTCGTTAGAATCTTCTGATTGTCGGCAGAAAGATGAGTATAGATGTCGCGCTGCTGCGTGGTCAGTTTTGGCAGGCAATCATCCGCAAACCCGATCGACGGAGTAACCGCAAACGCTAACGCGAAAATTGCACCAGATATGTAATGTTTCATCGTACTCCTGTACACGCATTCCATGCGGCTAGCCACACACGGTCGAACGAGCCGGTCCCCAGCTTAGTCATCCTCGCGACAGCATGCGGCGGAGCGCCGCGACGTTTTGTACCAACTGGCTCGGCAGGTTTAATGTTCCCGCAACGTTCGAGTATGGATACAGTCGCCCGTTGATGTGCGCGTGTAACGGCAGTCCACCACCCTGGTGTATCTCGTAATCGAGCGGTAGCGGCCCCAGGGCCCTGACGATGCGAAAAATCGCGCGCGCAAACGGGCGCAGCTCCTCCGGCGACAGCTCGGTCATCATTCCGCGAAACGCCGGCATTGCCACGTCATAACTGCGCGGGAACGCGCCGATCGGGCTCGCATAACTGACCACCCCATCACGCCGGTCGATGAGCAGGCCGATACGCTCGACCAGGTCGATCAGGTCATGCCAGAGTCGCGGATTCTCCCGCTCTGCGCGGGCCTCAGCTTCGCCAACTGGCAGCGGATGGGGCGAACCGATTACCTGTTGGTGCGGATGCGGTTGCGAGGCGCCGGATTCCCGGCCCTGGTTCTTGCGAATAATCACCGATCGTATCGCCGGGTTCTCAAGCACGTGGCGCATTAGCCGTACGTCGGTCATGATCAGACGGAAGAAGTGCTCCTCGCCGAGCGCGCTGGTACTCATCAAGTCGTTGATCGATCGCGGATTATCGAGAAAGTGCCGCGGATCCTCGACCACGATATACGATTCGTTGCGCCCGCCCGTGAGATTTTCCGGAACGCGCGGAAAAAGATTGTTGAACACCCGCATCACCCACGTCGCGCCTTCCGCCGCCACCGTTCCGCTCCATCCAGGAAATTCTTCCGGCGTGATTCGCATCAATTCGGCCGGCGCGTGCCGCTCATTGCCCGGACAAAATGGGCAAATCTCAATCGCATTGCGCAGCGCGCCCGGATCGGGTGGCGCCGGATCGGGACGGAGTTCCTCGCGGCCGCCCAGAGTGAAGGCGAAGCTTTTTCCGCGTACGTCGACGACGTACGAGATTACCCCCGTGATGGGATTCTTGATCCAGAGCAGTGCGCCATCGCGGATCTCGTGTTCAATCGGCATGGGAATATGACACTTTAAGCATGCCCGTACTCTCGGGTTCAACGCATATCATCGTTTCGCACTTGCGTTTTGTAGCGCCATCTTGACTCCACTCTGCTCCCCGGTTATTTTCGAGGTAGGGAGAGATGGTCCCGTCAAGAGGGGCCTTAACGTTGCATTGGGGTCTGGCGTCCCGCGTATTGCGGGCACCAGGCTTTTTTTTGGCTAGCGTGGTTGAGCCCAGACCGTTGCTTTGCTCGAGCCGAAGGTGCCCGTAATAAAGAAATATCTCTTCACCCCCGGTCCGGCGCCGGTGCCGCCCGAAGTCCTGTTGACGATGGCGCGGCCGATCATCCATCACCGCACTCCCGAATTCAGCGCCGCGCTCGACTCCGCGCGCGAGCGGCTCAAGCCGTTGTTCGGTACCAGACAGGAAGTGATTCTGCTTTCTTCCAGCGGTACCGGCGCGATGGAGGCGGCCGTCACGAATCTGCTCGCGCCCGGCGAACACGCAATTTTTGTCAATGGCGGAAAGTTCGGAGAGCGTTGGGGAAAGTTGCTCGCGGCACATGGCGCAGTGGCGCACGAGGTCAGGGTCGAATGGGGACGAGCCGTCCGTCCCGAGCAAATCGAGGATGCCCTCAATGCGAATCCGGGCGCCCGCGCGGTGCTGATGCAGGCCAGTGAGACCTCGACTTGCGCCGTCCATCCGGTCGCCGAGACTGGCCTCATAACCCGCCGCCGCGGCGTGATGCTCATCGTCGACGGCATCACTTCCGTCGGAGTGTTCGATCAAAGGATGGACGAATGGGGTGTCGACGCGCTGGTGACCGGCAGCCAGAAGGCACTGATGCTGCCTCCCGGGCTGGGCTTTATCGCGCTGTCGCCCGCTGCGCTCGAACGGGCGGAAAAAAATCCCACGCCGCGCTACTACTTCGACCTGCGCCGCGAACTCAAGGCTCAGCGCGACGATCACACCACGGCCTATACGCCCCCAGTGCCCCTCGTATTCGGCTTGAACGAGGTCCTCGCGATGATCCACGGCGAGACTCTCGCACATGTCTTCGCGCGTCATGCTCTGATGGCCGCCGCCACCCGGGCGGCTGCTCCGGCACTCGGACTCAAGCTGCTCGCCCCGGACTGTCCCGCTCCGGGCGTCACCGGGATACTGACACCCAACGGAGTGGACGGTTCGCAATTGGTGCGCCTGATGCGCGACGAACTGGGTATTGCCGTGCAGGGCGGCCAGGATCACATGGAGAACAAACTCGTCCGTATCGGCCACATGGGCTATCTCGCGCCGTTTGATATGCTGGTGGCTGTGAGCGCACTCGAGATCGGACTCGCGCGTCTTGGGTATCACTTCGCGACCGGGGCCGGCGTTGCCGCGGTTCAGGCTACCATCGCGCGGGGGTTCTGAAACATTTATGGCGGAGAAGTTCCGCGTCTTGTTGAGCGACTCTCTGGCCGCCCAGGGAGTCGAGGTCCTCAAGCGCCATCCCCAGATAAGTTTAGACGTCAGGACCGGGCTGACTGCGGTCCAACTGGCCGAGACTATTGCGCCCTACCACGCGTTAATAATTCGCAGTGCCACCAAAGTTACCAAGGAGGTCATCGAACACGCCTCCGAGCTCAAAGTAATCGGCCGCGCGGGCGTCGGCATCGACAACGTCGACCTCGACGCAGCCACTCGACGCGGCATCGTCGTCATGAACAGTCCGCTTGGCAACAGCGTGACGACGGCAGAGCACACGATCACGATGATGATGGCGCTGGCGCGCCACATTCCGGCGGCCAACGCGGCGCTGCGCGCCGGCAAATGGGAGCGCGGCAAATTCACCGGGACCGAAGTCTGCAACAAGACTCTGGGGATTATCGGCCTGGGCAATATAGGACGGATCGTCGCCGACCGGGCCCTCGGACTCAAAATGAAGGTGATTGGTTTCGACCCGATTCTGACGCTCGACGCGGCGGCGAAATTCGGCGTCGACTTGGTGAGCCTTGATGAACTGTTCCGGCGCTCGGACTTCATCACCGTTCACGCCCCGCTGATTCCCGAGACTCGCGGAATTGTCGGCCCGGCGGCGTTCGCGATGATGAAAAAAGGCGTCCGCATAATTAATTGCGCGCGCGGAGGAATCGTCGATGAAGCGGCGCTATTCGCCGCCCTTAAGTCCGGCCAGGCCGCTGGCGCTGCCCTCGACGTCTTTGTCGAAGAGCCGCCTCCCGCCGGACATCCGCTGCTCACGCTGGACAGTGTGATCGCGACGCCTCATCTCGGCGCGGCCACCGACGAAGCCCAGGTTCAGGTTGCCGTCGACATTGCGCACCAAATCGTCGAGTTCCTGGCCGAAGGCACAGTTAGTCATGCGGCCAATATCCCTGCGCTCACGATCAAGGAACTCGAGATGCTGGGACCGCACCTGCGGCTCGGTGAAAAACTCGGCCGCCTTGCCTCGCAACTACTCGGCGAAGCTCCCGCGGCGGTTACGGTGGAATTCGCGGGTGAAGCTGCCGACCTCAAGGCCGAGCCGATTGTCGCCTCGGTCCTCAAAGGATTACTCAGCGGCTTTCTGGACCAGGAGCTTAATTTCGTTAACGCGCCGTATATCGCGCGCGAGCGCGGCATCACGGTGAAAGAAGTCCGATCGCGCGGAACCGTCGACTATACCAACACGTTAACGATCACGGTGGAGACGGCGCGCGGCGTCCACGAGGTTGCCGGCGCAGTGTTCGGCAATCGCGCCATCCGCCTAATCCGAATCGACGGCTACCGCATCGAAGCGACCCCCGAAGGCTACTTCCTGATGCTACACAATCGCGACGTCCCGGGTGTCGTCGGTGCTATCGGCACGATCCTCGGTGAATCCGGGATCAACATCGCAGGACTCGAACTCGGCCGCGACCGCGCGGGCGGCACAGCGCTCAGCTTGGTTGAAGTCGACGGCCCGGTGCCGCCCGCAGTACTCGACACGCTGAAAACAATCGCCGCCATCACCTCCGCTGCGTTGATCAAACTCTGATGGGCCTGCAAAAAAACGGTATCAGGGGACTACGCTCGCGGCGGGAGCCGTGCGCACGGCCTTTGCCAGAATTGCTGCGGCCACGCGCATGAAGACAGTTGCAGTTGTCGGTTCGCAATGGGGCGACGAAGGCAAAGGCAAAGTCGTCGATCTGCTCGCGGCCGACGCCGACGTCATCGTCCGTTTTCAAGGCGGTAACAACGCCGCTCATACACTGGTCGTTGACGATGAAAAATTCATCCTGCGGCTGGTGCCCGCCGGGGCGCTCCACCCAGGCAAGACCTGTGTCATCGGCAACGGTACGGTGGTCGACCCGGTTGCGCTGATCGAAGAAATCGACGAACTCAAGCGCCGCGGCCGCCTCCGCGACGATTCCCTACTGCGGCTAAGCTACGACGCCCACATGGTGATGCCTTATCATCGCGCGATCGATCGCGCGCGTGAGGCGCGTGCCGGCGCGCGCGCTATTGGCACCACCGGATTCGGGATTGGCCCCACTTACGAGGACAAGATGGCGCGCACGGGGCTGCGTTTCGACGATCTCGTTGATTTCAGCTCGTTCAAGGAGAAGCTCGAGCGCAACATCCGCGACAAGAACCTCTATTTGAAGAACGTGCTCAAGGCCAAGCCGGTCAACGGCCGCGAAATCCTCGCGCAGATCGACCGCGTGCGCTCGCGCGTGCAGCGCTACCTGTGCGACACCTCCGTCTTCCTGCAGGAGGCGATCGCCAGCGGCCGCCGCATCCTCTTCGAGGGCGCGCATGGTGTGATGCTCGATATCGACCACGGCACCTATCCTTATGTGACTTCGTCCAATTGCGGGGCCAGCGCGATCTTCGGTGGCGCGGGCATCGCGCCCGGCCAACTCGAAGCGGTGCTCGGTATCAGCAAGGCCTACACTACCCGCGTGGGCGCCGGGCCCTTTCCCACCGAGATCTCAGGTGCCTTGGCCAAGATGCTGCGCGACGAAGGCGCGGAATTCGGCAGCGCGACTGGCCGTCCACGACGCATCGGATGGTTCGACGCGGTGCTCGCGCGCCACGCGATCCGCCTCAACGGCATGTGGGGACTCGCGCTCACCAAGCTTGACGTGTTGACCGGGATCGAACCGCTGAAGATTTGCATCGGCTACAAAGTCCGCGGGAAGGAGTACGCGAATGTTCCGGCTAACCGCCGCCTGCTCGATAAGGTCAAGCCGATCTACGAGGAGATGCCCGGCTGGCGCGAAGATATCGCGCACGCCCGCAGCCTCGCGGAACTGCCGGTCAACGCCCGCCGCTACCTCGAACGCATCGCCGAACGATGTGCGCTGCGGCTTGCGATAGTCGGTGTCGGCGCCGCGCGCGAAGCAACGATAGTGATCGAAAACCCGTTCCTGGCGTAGACCTCGCCGGGCAGCCCGATTCTATGCCGCACACACCGCGGTCATACTCGAGAGCGCCACGCCGCGCCGGCCTTGCCGCAGGTCGTTGCGGTCAAAGCCATTGGTGCAGTAGCCAAGCGAGATCCCCGTCGCCGGATCGCCCCAACCGATTTGTCCCCCGGCGCCACCGTGACCGAAGGTCCCTGCCGAGTTGGTCTTGCCAAATCCGCGATAATTTGCGAGCCCGTCGCTCCCAGCCACAACCACGCCTAAAGCGCGGTTGCACTTGTACTTGAAAATCGGATCGAAATAGTCGCCCGAGCGGACTCGCAGCGCCTCTTTGAGCGTTTCCACCTTCCAGATGGGCGCGCCGCTGGCCACCGGAGAATTGTGCAGCAGACCCTGGTAGAACAGCGCCAACTCGGCCGCCGTCATGATTCCGCCGCCGCCCGGCACGCCCGATTGACGTACGATCGGATGGTTGAAGCCGGTGATCATGGTTTCGTTGACTTCCGTCTCCGGCATCGGCGGCCATCCCATCTTCTTCATCTCTTCCGGCGTCAGGGCCTGACCCACGTAGACGATATCGGCGATGCGTTTGTGCTCCTCCGGCGGAGCACCCAGCCGTAGCTGCGGTAGACCGAGCGGGGTTGCAATCCGATCACGCACGAACTCGCGGAAGTCCTGCCCCGATCGGCGTTCGATTATTTCCGCCATCACCCAGAAAGCGGATGTCGCGTGGTAGATGAAGCGCTCGCCGATCGGAAATTCGAGCCGCCACGACTTGAACTTCTCTAGCCGCTTGCCGCGATCGAGCCAGTCACGCTGCGCATATGGCGCGTTGGGAAATCCGCCCGTATGAATCAGGAGCTGTTCGACTGTGATCCCGTCTTTGCCGTTGCTGGCGAATTCGGGGACGATTTCCGCGGCGCGCTCGCTTATGCTGAGTTTTCCATCGCCGATCAGAATCCACATCGCCGACGAAACGATCGCCTTGGTGCAGGAAAAGACGCAATAGAGCGTTTCGTTGGTAGCCGGTTGATCCGAGCCGCCTTGTACCGCTCGACCAAAGGTCTTCATCGCGCCAACCCTGCCGTTTCGGGCGATCGCGATCTGACACGATGGCAGCAGCCCTTCGGCGACCTCACGTTGGGCGCGCTTGAAAAGCTCCTCGACCTTGGCCGGGTCCAGACCGACTTCACGCGGATGTTCGGCAAAAAGCTGGGGCATCGCATCCTCTCCCGCGACGGCGAGTACCGCCGTTTGTGTAGGCTTGGAGGCCGCTTAGCGCGGATCGCAAGCACAGTGTGCTCGACAGATACCACGAAACCACATTGCGCTTACAGTCCCGGCGCTGCCGGTGGCTGTTGCGGGCCTTGCGCCGAGATCCACCCGGCCCGACCAGGCAGAGTAGCGCGCACGACCTCGCACACTGGCAGTTCGGCGGCCACCAGGCGGTGGGCCACCTCGCGCAATTGCACGAACTTCGCTCCGCGGGTCTTAAGCGCCCGGATGATTGGGCTGAACAGTTCGAGCTGACCCATCCCCTCGGTCTCGGCGTGGATCGTATGGACGTTGAGCCGGTCGTCACGGTACTGTTCGAGATAGAAGCGGACAATTTCGCTGCCGCCGGTCAGATTCGGCCTACCCATCACCTCATCCAGCGTTGGCCAGGTAGTCGGTATCTCGGGAGTCGCGAAAACTTCGCCGCCAATCGCGCAGCGATAGGGATCGCGGCCGCGAGTATCGCTGCGGTAGTCCAGGCCCATCGTGTCGAGCGTCCTCAGCGCCGCCACGCCGGTGCGCCAACCGGGCGCAGCAAAACTCTGCGCTGGAACCCCGGTGATCGCTCGGCAAATCTCGAAGGCCTCGGCAATTTCATCATGGATCCCGTGCTCACCAAGTTCGTCTAGATGGTCCTGCCACAAGACATGGTCATTCCCATGCACGCCCACCTCGAAACCCCTGTGGAGGGCTTCGCGTATGACTTGCGGATAGGCCAACGCGATCGCCCGCGCCGGCAGGACCGTGCCCGAAAGCACGGTGCGCAGCCCATACATCGATACCGCCCGCGTGCGGCGCATCTTGGCCAGAAATCCGGGATTCTTGAAAGCGCGCAGTATCGCACGGCCGGAATTGTCGGGGCCCATCGCGATAAACAAGGACGCCGCAACGCCCTCCGTCGTAAGCATCCGCAGCAGCCGCGGCACACCCTGGCCTAA
Organism: uncultured Pseudomonadota bacterium; assembly: GCA_963837035.1. Lineage (GTDB taxonomy): Bacteria > Desulfobacterota > Binatia > Binatales > Binataceae > JASHZA01. The sequence continues at coordinate 549,635 of CAWIMH010000035.1, read as the reverse complement.
CCCCTGATGGGTGTCGACGTCGATCTTGAGCGCTACTTCCACCTTGCGCGCGACCTTGTGGGGGGAGTACCCGCGCTCACGCCCGCCTGCCTACGAATTCGCCTCTTTCCTGAACCATTCCATCGATAGAGCCGTACCTTCGCGCAGCGTAACGCGCGGCTCGACTCCGAGCAATTTGCGCATCCGGGTGTTGTCCGGAACGCGCCGCGGAATGTCTTCGTAGCTGTTGCCGTAGACCTCTTCCTGCGAGACGAAGCGTATCTTCGACTTGGTCGGCCCAAACAACTCGAGCATCAGCTTGGCGAAATCGATCACCGAGGTCTCGACGTCTACCCCGATATTGATTGCTTCGCCGTCCGCGGTAGAGTTCAATCCCGCGGCGACCGTTGCCGCGACCGCGTCCGTTACGTAGGTGAAGCATCGTGTCTGTTTGCCGTCCCCGATTACCGTCAGATCGGCTCCGCGCAGTAACTGACCCATGAAGATCGTAAACAGCCGCCCAACGTCGACCTTGTCCAGCCGCGGTCCGTACACGTTGAAGTAACGCACCACGGTTACCGGCATACCGAGCTTGTGGTACGCAAAACAGAAATGCTCGCCGACCGCCTTCGAGGTCGAGTAACACCAGCGGTCGATCGTGGTTGCGCCGAGCACCCGATCGTCGTCCTCGCGCCAGGGCACTTTGGGATTGCGGCCGTAGACCTCCGAAGTCGAACTGAAGACGACCCTCTTCCCATATTTGTACGCGGCCTTAAGCACGTTCTGAGTCCCATTGACGTTGACGTTGAGCGTTTCGTATGGATCGGCAACGTAATGTTCCACACCAACCACCGCCGCCAGGTGATAGACGAGATCGGCGCGCGCGACGAGCCCGTCGATTAGTTCCAGATTGAAGATTGTATCGTGGATGTAGTGGAAGCGCGGCTCGTGCAAGAGATGGCGGACTTTCCCGATCGACCCGGTGTCGAGCACGAAGACCTCGTCTCCGCGCGCGATAAACGCGTCCGAAAGATGCGAACCGAGAAAACCCGCACCGCCTGTAATCAAAACCCTCATTTCGCCTCCATTTACTCCAGGATGCACCCGCCCGGCCGGGCCACCGCGGCCAGTACGCTCGCGGCTTCCCCTTCGATGTCGCCGTCGAATTGCACGCGCGCCACGATAACACTGCCCTCGCCCGCCGCAATTTCCATCGCATCAGGCGCCGCCCTTCCGATCATCGTTCCCGGCCGCCCGTAACTCCCGGCTTCACGGCCGATCCGCGTGCGCCAGACGTACAGCTTGCGTCCCTGCGCAAAGCAGAACGCGCCGGGGTATGGATGCGTCACCGCGCGTACGAGATTGACGATGCGCCGCGCGGGCCAGCTCCACTCGATGCGGCCGTCCTCGGGACGTCGTCGCCCGAAGTAGCTCCCCGCATTGAGATCTTGCGGCCGGCGCGGAGCACGCCCTGCCATTATCAGCGGATGGTATTCGCGAAGCAGCGCCGCGCCCGCGCCCACGATCTTGCGATAAAGACTCAACGCGTCGTCGTCGTCCGTGATCTCCACCGCGCGCTGCGCGACGATATCTCCCGCGTCCGCGCGCGCCACCATGTGATGTAACGTCACCCCGCCCTCGCACTCGCCGTTGACCAGCATCCAGTTGACCGGCGCACGGCCGCGGTATTTCGGCAGCAGCGAACCGTGCAGGTTGAACGCCCCCCGCGGCGCCAGCCCGAGCACGCGTCCGGTAGCAGCTTGCGGTAGTAGAACGAGTAGATCACCGCCGGTCCGAACGCGGCGATTTGGCCGACCCACTCTTCGCCCGGACGCTCCGGCGTATACACGGGAATCCCGTTCGCACGCGCCAATTCCGCGCACGATCGCCACCAGATCTCCTCGCCCGCGGCGTCCCGATGGGTGAACAGGGCAGCGATCGTCGCCCCCATGCCGATCAGCTGCTCCAGGCACGCATACCCCATCTCGTGATACGCAAACAGCACGCACGCATCGCGGCCGTCGCCCATTCCCGACAACGCGAACCCGCTCATCGCTTAGCGGCGCGGCGTTTCGACCGCACTATCGCCGCGCCGCGTCGCCATGCACCGCGCGCACGATATACGTGGGACGCCGCCGCACCTCGAGATAGATTCGTCCGACATACTCGCCGATCAGGCCCAGGGCGAGAAAGAGCAGGCCGAAGAAGAAGAACGAGATCGCGAACAGCGTCCACAGCGCGCCTTCCTGCTGCGGACCGTACAATACACGATGGACCAGCAGGATCACGCCCAGCAGTCCCGCGAGGAATGAGATCACGATACCGGTCAGACTCAACGTCCGAATCGGCAGGTTCGAAAACCCGGTGATCAGATTCAGGCTCAGATGCGCGAGCCTGAAGAAATTGTATTTCGATTCGCCGCCGGCACGCTCCGCATGGCCGACTCGAATCTCGGCCACGCGCTTGGCGAACGAATTAGCGAGCGCCGGTACGAATGCCGCCTTTTCGTCGCACGCCACCACCGTGTCCACGATATGACGCCGGTAAGCACGCAGCATGCATCCGTAGTCATGCATCGGCACGCCGACGATCGCCGACGTCACGCAGGTTGTGCAGGCGCGAGGCGAGCCGCCGATAGGTCTTGTCCTGGCGCTCCTCGCGCCACCCGCCGACCACGTCGTTGCCAGCGTCGATCGCCTCGATCAGGCGCGGAATATCCTCTGGCGGATTCTGTAAGTCGGCGTCGAGCGTAACCACGATATCGCCGCGGCTGTTGCGGAAGCCGGCGAGCAGCGCCGAATGCTGACCGAAATTACGCGCCAACTCGACCACGCGCACCCGCCCGTCGCGCCCGGCCATATCGCGCAAGAATCGACAGCGAGTCGTCGCTCGAACCGTCGTCAACGAATACCACCTCGCATTCGCGCGCGATCTGTCCGAGTACCGCCTCGAGGCGTCGCCATAACGCGGGCAGGTTCGACGCTTCGTTGTAAACCGGGATTACGATCGAAACCGTCTCGGCCGCTTGGGGTTTGGCGCCGAAAATCGATGATATTTTGCCCGGAGAACTCAAGCGTCTTTCCGCCGCAGATCGAAATCGCTGTGGCCCGCGCCCGTTATAACGGCGGCGCGTACGCCGGCCTTCGCATTCTGACAAACCGCAGGCGCCAGTTAAAGACGACTCCCGCCGACCGCTGCCAGTTGACCTCGCCGCCCCGCGCTCGGAAACTGCATCGAGCATGACGCGTTGGACTCGCTCTCATCGGCTGATCCTGTGCGGCTGTATCGCCGCCCTGCTCTATCTTACCGGCCTCGGACGCCCCGCCCTGTGGGAGCCGGACGAGGGCCGCTATGCCGAAATCGCGCGCGAAATGCTGCTGCGCGGCGATTACGTCACTCCGCGCAACGACTGGGTGCGCTACTTTGAAAAGCCGCCGCTGGTGTACTGGGCCACCGCCGCATCACTCGAGCTATTCGGTCCCAACGAGTTCGCTGTGCGCCTGCAGGCCGCGTTGTTCAGCGTCGGCCAGGTCGTCATTACCGCGGCGCTCGGTGAAGCGATGTTCGGTGCGGCGGTCGGGATGCTCGCCGCGTTGGCGCTGGCGCTTAGCCCCCTATTCTTCACCTTTGCGCGCTTCGCAACACCCGACCCTGCGCTCGCCTTCTGGATGACGGCTGGGCTCGCAGCCTTCTTTATCGCTTCGCGCACCCCGCATTTCGGCGACGGGACCGGCCGCCTCTGGATGCTCGCCAGCGCGGCGGCACTTGCGCTCGGAACCCTCGCGAAGGGACCGGTCGCGCTGGTTCTCGCCGGCGGCATCGCGCTCGCGTGGTTGACCTTGGAACGGCGCGCCCCAGACGTCCGCAAGATGCCGTGGCTCGCCTGTATCCTCGTCTTCTTCGCGATCGCGGCTCCCTGGTTCGTTATCGCCGCGCGCCGCAACCCCGGTTTCCTCGAGTTTTTCTTTATCCACGAGCACCTTCAGCGCTATCTCGAAAATGCCGAGCACGGATGGGGCCCGTGGTTCTTCATCCCCGTAGTCATTGGCGGCGCCTGGCCGTGGTGTTTCTTCGCACCGCTCGGAGTCTCCGCGATTCGCCGCGGCGACCGCAACGGCGAAGCCAACCGAGGATCGGAGCGCGCTCCATTTCCTGATGTTATGGTTTGCCGTAATTTTCGTCTTTTTCTCGATCCCGCGCTCGAAACTTGGCGAGTATCTGCTGCCCGGGTTCCCGCCGCTGGCGATTATCGCCGGTTGCGGAATCGCGTGGCTCGATCGCGTTCCCGCGTCAACGGGTCGGCGTGTGCTCGGCTGGCTGCTCGCCCTCAACCTTGTGCTCGCCGTGGCCGCGACGACCATCGCGCTTCCTGCCCTGCGCCTCGGCGTCGGCCTCGTCGAGGACGCGCTAACTGCCGCGTTCGCGCTCGTACTCGCGGCAGTGGCCGCCTTCTGGCTGATACGCCGAAGGCCAATTCGCCACGCCTTCGTGCTTCCTCTCGCGCTCGGTAGCTTTGGCTTGATACTGGTCGGCATCAAGGCACGAAGCGACGCGGCATCTAGGTATACGTACCGGTCGCTTGCGCGGACGATCGAGCCACTGACAACCAGGGGTTGTCTACTAGCCTCTTATCGACACTACGTGCAGTCACTGCCCTTCTATACCGCCTCGCGTGAACTGCTGGTCGGCTACCGGGGCGAGCTTGCTCCATTTGCTGATGAAATCGACGCTAAAGGCACCTTTATTAGCACTTATTCACAGCTAGACGCGTTGTGGTCATCGGATTCTTGCGTGATCCTCATCACAAATAGAGGCGACTTAGCTCAGCTCGTCCCCCGTCTCAAACCGACGCCATCGCTGCTTGGATGCGAAGGCAAGAAATTCGCTCTTTACAATCGTCACGAGATGCCAACGCCAGCACTCCCCCGCGAATGCCAGTCGGCACTCCCAGCCCTGCTGCCTTAGCGGACTGGCAACGATTAGGGCTTGGTTTAGCCTTAACGGGGCTATAGATTTTACGTTATATGCCGCTCAACCTGGCCCGGATCGGGGCAATAGCAGGACTCTCCGTTGTACTGCTCAGCAGTTGCGCGGCAACTCATCAAGATCGCGCCCAGGAATTCTACCGTCAAGGCCGCTTCGATGAAGCCGGCTACGAGATCGAGCAGGCGTCCGCGGACGATCCCGACGATCCGACCATCGCCAACCTGGCTGCCCAGATTTTTACCCAACAGGGGGTGGCCAAGTATAAGATCGGGGATTATTTTGGCGCCGGCAACTATTTTCACCGCGCCATCGATTACTCTCCGACCTATGGGCCCGCGTATGATTATCTGGGTTTGATTGGGTTCGCGGAGCACAATTGGAGGGATGCGATTCGCTTCGGTAATCAAGGTGCGGCTTACTCCGGTCAGCCGGTACCTGGTTATGTCGCGCTGGCAGCGACCGAACAACACAAAGTCGAGACCGGGAATCTGTTTGCCGGGCGCGGGACTCCTCCAGGTCCAAAGCCGTCGTCCGGCGCCACCAGATGAAAGCCAGGGATGTGGATGCGGAGGGGGGAGGTTTAGTGGCGATGAACAGCGCCAAGCGCCAGGATTGGAAAGAGGAAACCGAAAAAAAACCCGGGGCAGCTGAGCTTACGCCCGAGCCGGCCGAAACCGCGGCGGACGACCCTGCCGGGCCTCGTCTTGGACTTCTTCTGTCGGTCGCACGCGAGCGGCGCGGAATCGCTCAGGACGCCGCCATCAAAGATACCGGGATCCCAGCCCACTACTTACGGATGCTCGAGAGCAACGACTACTCGAAAATTTCTGACCAGCTGTATCTCTTACCGTTTTTGCGCCGATACGCGACCTATCTAGCCCTGGAACCCGAGGAAATCGCGATGCGCTTCGTGCGCGCGGTTCAGCGCGCAGACAACCTCCCGCCCATCCGCATCGACGCGCCGCTGTTCCCCGAACAGCGACGGCAATATAATTGGATCGCGATCGGCGGCGTCGTCGTGCTGCTCGCAATCATCGTCTTTGCGTACACCGCGATCGCGAACCACCACGCGGAAGGCGTGGTCCCCGCAACCTCCAATTCCGCACCGAATCCGCCCGCCGGTGCGCACAGCGCGCCTTAGCCGCACCTGTAACCGTCAGTGCAGAACGGCATTCGCGATATCTTCCGCGATCAGTTTCTTGGCTTGATGCAAATCCTCGCCCGGCTGCGCCACGCCCACGATCGTCATTTCTTCGGGTGCGCCGCTTAGGGTCACGCGCACGACTATCACCGTCTGGTAGACGCGATCATCGTGGCCGGTAAAGCGTTGCAGTGCCCTGCCCTGCTGCAGGTACTGCTGCGTGTCGCCGGTGAAGTCAGGACTGTCAGGGCGCGGCCGCGGCGTCGGTTGCCCCGCGGGAACGCACCCCGCTCCCGGCAGCGTCCCCGGGTCACATGGCATCGGCGGACCCAGTTCGCCGGGCGGGGCCTCGAATTGGTTGATCAATTGCTGCATTGGACTGTCGCGCGGTGCCAACAGCCGCTGGGCTCGCGCCCGGGCAATCGCCGCATCGTCGGGTTTGTCGCCGGTGTCGCCAATCGGCGGCGGAGTCGCACCAGCCGCTTTGATCAACTCGGCCACCTGCGGATCGCCTGGCGCTAGCTCGCTCAGCGGAACCCCGGGTTTGAGCGGTTTCTGACTGACGCTGACCGTCAGCGTCAACGGTGAATGGCTGCTCGGCGGAGCGCTGCGACGGGCCGCTTCGAGATCCTGGCCGAGGATCTCCGCAATCGTCGGATCGGTCGAGTAGGCCACGACCGGCGTGTTCGGTGGCACGCTCACTGCGCCCGTCTTTCTGATTTCGACTGCGCTGGCAGTCGCCACCGTGCACAAGGCGAAAATCGCGCCGCAGGCAGCGGCTGCAAGCATTCGCCTCATATATCGATTTAATTACGTGTCTGACCGCAGCGCAATCAGCCGAGCGCGGCGAAAGCCGCTGTCAGGGCAGAGTCTGCTCGAGCAACTCCTTCGCCCGCGCGGCGCGCCAGCCTTCCAGCCGTTCCGCCAGCTGTGCATCGCTCAAAGCGATAATTGCGGTCGCGAACAGTCCGGCGTTGCCCGCACCCGCCTTTCCGATCGCCATCGTCGCCACCGGGATACCGCGCGGCATCTGCACGATCGACAAGAGGGAATCGATTCCATTCAGGCTAGTCGTGGGCATCGGGACGCCAATCACCGGTAGGATGGTCTTGGCTGCGACGACGCCCGCCAGATGAGCGGCGCCGCCCGCGCCCGCGATAATAGCCCGCAAACCGCGCGCCTTGGCACCAGCCGCGTATTCCATCGTCTGCTCGGGCGTCCGATGGGCGGACAGGATACGAACCTCATGCGGCACTTTAAGTTCGTTCATGACCTCGGCTGCGCCCACCATGTATTCCCAGTCGCTCTTGCTACCCATAATCACCCCGACCAGAGGATGTTCCACCGAAGCCATCGCCCACTCACCTCCCTCTATACTGCTACAATTGAGCCAGAGGCTGCTTGGCGGCCCGCGACTTGTCAAGTTTCGCTGAGGCTCTGAGTTCTCGCGGGGGCAGTCTATTGAACCGCTCGCCGGCTGGAGTACGTCTCGTCGGCGCGGCTGGCTGCCGACGTGTGGATGATGAGGGGGAGAGGGTTGGATGGCGACACCGATTCCGGCAAACCTATGCGCGTTTACGGCTGACGAGATTGCTGAAGCCACGGCGGCCCGGCCTCCGCGTGAGGCGGCGCGGCTCCGCCTCCGTTCGGTAAGTATCGACACGCGCACCATCGCTCCAGGAGCGCTCTTCGTCGCCTTGCGTGGAGTTCGCGACGGGCATGAGTTTCTTCAAGCCGCGACTGCACGGGGTGCTGCGGCGGCGCTGGTCGAACGCGGCCATGGGTCCGTCCTCCCCTGCTTCGAGGTCGACGATTCGCTCGCCGCGTTAGGCGCGCTGGCCCGCCATCATCTGCAGCGCATCCGCGCCACGCGGGCGCTGCCGATAATCGCGATTGGCGGGGCGGCCGGCAAAACCACCACCAAGGAACTCACCGCTGCCGTCGTCCGCGCGCTCTTTGGGGAGATTCTCGCCACCCCTGGAAATTTGAACAACCTCATCGGCGTGCCGATGAGCGCGCTGATGTTGACCTCGGCCCATCGTGCCGCGGTACTCGAATGCGGCACCAACCAGCGTGGCGAAATCCCACGCCTGGCGGAGATCGTCCGGCCCGATGTGTCGCTGGTGCTGAATGTCGATATCGAACATACCGAGGGACTGGGCTCCCTCGAAGGCGTCGCCGACGAGGAGGCGTCGCTGTTCAGCACTGCGCGCGCAGTGGTTACCAGCGCGGACGAGCCGTTGCTGCTGGCGCGCGTGCCGTCGGGCAAGCCGCGAACGACTTTTGGCACGGCCGCTGATGCCGACGTGCGGCTCATCAGCCGCACCGTCGTCGCACCGGGACGTCAGCAAATTTCCCTGTCGCTGGCGCCCGGCATGGTCAAACCTGGTCTCGAACCGAGGCTCGACGCCACCCTCGATCTGCTCGGCGCGGCGTGTGCCACGAACGCTGCGGCCGCGGTCGCCGCCGCCATCGCCGCTTGGCAGCAGCCGCTGGACGCCGCCGAGTTACTAGCGATGGCCACCGCCTTGGCATCGGTCAAACCGGTCGAGGGCCGGCTCCGCACACGCAAGGCGGGCGGCATCGTCATTATCGACGATACCTACAATGCCAATCCGCGCTCGGTGCGAGCGGCACTTGCCGCTGCGCGCGAAACCGCTGACGCGCTCGAGGCTCGTCTGCTAGTCGCCCTAGGTGACATGCTTGAGTTGGGAGGTCTCTCCACCGCGATGCATGCCGAAATCGTGCGCGATCTGGTCGACGCGCATCCCGTGGCCTTCATCGCCGTGGGCGCCGAGATGGCGGCGGCGCTCGACGCCCGGGCCGGCGTCAGCGGCTCGAGCGACCCGATGACCGTGGTCGCGCGTAACAGCGGAGCCGCCGCGGCCCTGGTACGCGATCTCGTCCGACCAGGTGATGTGCTGCTGGTCAAAGGTTCGCGCGGTCTCGCGATGGAGCGAATAATCGACGCGCTCTCAACCGATCAATAACGCTGCCCATCACCGCGCCCGCATCGATGACTGTGGTCGCGCGGGACGGCCGCTGTGGCGCCATTGCGCCACCAAGTCTCACCGGCTGACCTCCCGCCGGGTGATTCTCGCGCTGGACTGGGGAATCCAGGGGCCCGCAGGGCCTAGGAAAGCCGCCACCGCTCGGCTTCCGGGGTCGTCTCGTCGCGCTCGGAGCCGCGCAGTGTTGTCACTACCGAATACGCGACCATCCCCCATGGCGCGCATGGAGTCGCGCCCCGAGCCGAGCCACTCTCGGCGCTTTTCTCCAGGCCGATCCATCCAAGCAATGAGCGAAACCAATCGAGACGCGCCATCTTCTACCTCCGCATGCGGTTTTCCCGACACGCCTGAGGACCAGCACGTTTCATGCCGCTTACGCCGTTTTCTGCTCGAATCCGCACAAAACCGCGATGCTACAGGCAAATTGCCACGCCACCGCCGATGATCGCACGCTTGCTGAAGATCGTCAGAGGTGCACCCCTGCAACAGATTCAGAGCTTCGTGAAGCCGTCAGCGCTCCACTCTTCCGAGCCGACTCCATTGTGGACGAAGAACAGTCCGTGCGGGTCGTATTTTTTCTTGATTGTAGCGAGCCGGGAATAGTTGCGCCCCCAGTACGCGTGCTGCCATCCATTCTCGAAATAATTGCTTTCGCTCACATACGATCCGGCGCTCGGCACGAGCGCACGCAGTTGATTCATGCATCGATGGACACGGGTCGCGGCTGCTCTGCCTTTGGCGGTTGAGGGCTCATGTCCCGCAATTCCGGGATACGCCGTACCTTGGGCGTCCGCCGCGATTGCCAACGCAAACGCGGTCAGCACGGCGGCATTCATCGCGGTATCGCTGGCCTCCGTGATGGCTTCGGGGGGCGCTCCTGCAAGCCCCTTGTTGAAGTGCAGTTCGACGCCTGAATAGCGCGAGCTGGCGAACAAGGCATCGGCGAGATGCTCCCGTGCGTTGGGATCGAGCAGCGATGCGGGCAGCCATAGCGACTCGAACGCCCAGATAAACCAACCGACCTGTCCTCCGTCTCCTTTCCACCACAAGTTGTTGGATCCGGCGTCAGGCCGAGGATCGACGCCGAACGCGGGCTGCCAGTGCAGGTGTCCGAGCGCATCGTCGAACAAACTGACCAGGAGGTTACCGTTTGGATTGGGAAAAGCCAATTCCGGCCAATGCTCTTTCCACGATTGCAAGCTCCAGAACCCTCGCGCCGGCATGCTTGCGAGCGTCGTCCGCCCTTTAAGCGAATATTCGCCGGGCGAGCGCGCTATCCAATCCAGAAACGGTTGCCAGACCTTTTTCACCTGCGCGGTGTCCAAGCCCTGCGAGAGCATATTGATGACGAGCGTGTTGTCGGGATTCACGTGAGCCTGCTCGCCCCAGTGGTCGTTCAAGAGATGGCCTTGGTAAAAGTCGACGAACTGGCGAATCAGGCGGCGGTAAGCATCATCCGAGGCGGCTTTGACTGTGAAGTTCGCAACGCCAAAGAATGCGGGCAGATCGCGAGTGCGCAAGGTCAACCTGGTCACGGCACCGTAGCTTCCGCCACCGCCGCCCTTAAGCGCCCAGAAGAGATCGGGATTGGTACAGGCATTCGCGATGCGAATTACGCCGTCGGCAGTGACTATTTCGGCTTCGAGCAAGCCACTCGCGGCCAGGCCGAAATGCTTGGAAAAACTTCCGAAGCCGCCACTTTGAATCAGCCCCGCCACGCCTACAGTGGTACATCCGCCACCTTGCACATATCTCCCGGCCCTGGTGGTAACCGCGTCGTATGCCTGCATCCAGATCGCTCCGGCTCCCAGCGTGACGGCGGGTTGCGGCCGCAGAGTACGCTCGCATCCTTGCGGAACGAACGCGGGATGCATGGTGATGTCGTTCATGTGCCGGGTCCAGATCAGCAACGAATCAGGCGCATTGGAGGTGCCCTGGTAGCTGTGGCCACCGCCCTTGACGACGAGGCGCAAGTCATTTTCGCGCGCGAAATTGATGGCAGCGGCAACGTCGCTGGCGTTCCTGGCGGCGACCGCGTAGACGCTCGGTTTTGTCGCCCAAGCGTCGATCCATCCGAGGGTCTGCGTGAGTCCGGATTGATCGCCGATAAAGTAAGGATTTTTCAGATTCTTCAGAAGTTGCGTGGCAGCGGCGCCATCCGGATCGGTTTTAAGTAGCGTAAGCGGGAAATCCACCGGAAGCAGATTTCCGCCAACCGCGTCATCGAGTTGCTTCCACTTCGAGTGGGACGGCCAGGCGCGATCGAAGGGGCGGCGACGACGGAAATTCGTCGCGGCAAGGAGGCGCTGCGGCAGGATCGGCAGGAGCGCCGCCGACCCGAGTCCTTTGAGGAATGATCTTCTGTCCATTAACCCCGGCTCTGGATGTCGTCTGCAAAATAGCACACCTTCGTCAGGCACTGCCTTGGGGGTCGAATTCAAGAGGTATCACCTGACGAACAGGGTCGCTTACCACCGGTTGGCATTTCGCCGCCTGCCCCCGGTCGACGCTACCGGCGTGACAGAATTGACGTTAACAAAAGGCCCGCCCGGATGCCTGATTGACAATGAACCCCGCTGGGCAGCAGGATTCTGGCACGGCAGTAGCGACCTTGCCGATGAGGTGAGTATTGGAGCGCAAGCTCGCCGCGATACTCTGCGCCGACGTGTTCGGCTACAGCCGTCTCATGGGGGAAGATGAAGAGGCGACCCTCCGCACCCTGTCTTCTCACCGTAAGATCATCGACGGACTCATCGAGCAGCACCACGGTCGGTTCGTCAATTCCGCCGGCGACAGCGTGCTCGCGGAGTTCGCGAGCGTAGTCAATGCGGTGCAGTGCGCGGTCGAGGTACAGAGCCGGCTCGCGACGGAAAACGCGAGTGCTCCGATTGAGCGCCGGATGGAGTTCCGCATCGGCGTCAACCTCGGCGACGTCATGGTCGAGGGCGAGCAGATCTACGGCGACGGGGTGAACGTCGCGGCGCGGCTGGAGAGTCTCGCGGAGCCTGGCGGCATCTACATCTCGGACACGGTTCACGCGCAGGTACGCGACAAACTGGCCCTGGGCTATGAGGACCGGGGCGAGCAGGCGGTCAAGAATATCGCACGTCCGGTCCACGTCTGGCAGGTACTGCTGGATGGGACGGCGGTGTCACGAGGAACGCGTCGGATTTCGCGAAGCTACTGGCGCGGTGGCGTGCTGTCGCTAACGGGGTTGGCGATAATTGTCGGGACCATCGTGCTGGTGCAGAATCTGACCCTCAAGTCGCCGCACACTCATGCCTCGATTCCGCCGCAGGAGAAACCTGCGCTGCCGCTACCGAGCATCCCGTCCATCGCCGTACTGCCGTTTACCAATCAGAGCGGCGACCCGCAACAGGAGTATTTCAGCGACGGGTTTGCTGACCAGCTAATCAATGACCTCTCGCGCCTTCCCGGTCTCTTCGTCATAGCCCGCAATTCCAGCTTCGCCTACAAGGGCAAGTCCATTAAGGAGCAACAAATTGGGAAGGAGTTGGGGGTTAGGTATGTGTTGGAGGGTAGCGTGCGCAGGGCTGCCGACCAACTCCGAATCGGGGTCGAGCTGGTCGATGCGAGCTCGGGAGCTGAAGCTTGGACGGCACGTTATGACAGACCGCTTAAGGACATCTTTGCGGTGCAGGACGAAGTCGTTGGCAAGGTTGTGACCACTCTCGGACTACTTCTCAAGCTGGAAGATATGAAACTCCCACACGGTGGAGAGACGCGGCGAACCGACAATGTCGAAGCATACGACGATTTCCTGCGCGCCGTTGAGTACTATTGGCGCTTCACGAAAGACGATAACACGAGAGCCCGCCAGTGGGCCGAGAAGGCCATCGACCTGGACCCGAAGTTTGCTGAGGCCTACGTTTTGCTTGGTTGGACCTACTGGAATGACGCGTGGGACCAATGGAGCGAGAATCCTCAGGCGCAGTTACAGCGTGCCTCCGAGCTGGGGCAGAAGGCGCTCGCATTGGATGATTCTGATAGCCATGCGCTCAGGCTCCTGAGCGACGTCGATTGGAAGCAAAGGCGATTCGACCAGGCGGTGGCCGAGGCGCAGCGGGCCGTTGCCATCAATCCCAATTACGCTGATGGGTATATGGCTCTGGCAGATGTATTGTTCGTTGTTGGAAGACCCGAAGATGAGCTTAGCGCCGCAGAGAAGGCGATGCGCCTCGATCCAGCCGGGCAAGACAGGTACGCATATGCGGTTGGAAGTGCGTACTTTCAGATGGGCCGGTACCAGGAAGCCATTAGCGCTCTCAAGCGGACCCTCTCAGTAGACCCCAACAATCTGGTTACTCACTTCATGCTCGCCGCAGACTATGTCGAGCTTGGCCGCGACCAGGAGGCCCGAGCGGAAGCTGCCGAGATCATGCGCATAAGCCCGCAGTTTATCAACGCACCTCCCGAAAAAGGCCCATTAAAGAATAAAGCGTTTGCCGAGCGGCTTTATAACGATTGTCGCAAGGCGGGCTTGAAGTGATCGCTCTAGCAATGTGAGCCGCGTATGGAACGCAAGCTCACCGCAATACTCTGCGCCGACGTGTTCGGCTACAGCCGTCTCATGGGGAAAGATGAAGAGGCGACCCTTCGCACCTTGTCTTCTCACCGTAAGATCATCGATGCTCTCATCGAACAGCATCACGGAAGGTTCGTCAATTCCGCCGGTGACAGCGTCCTGGCGGAGTTCGCCAGCGTGGTCAATGCGGTCCAGTGCGCGGTCGAGGTGCAAAACCGGCTCGCTGTGGAAAACGCGAGTGTTCCGATTGAGCGGCGCATGGAGTTTCGTATCGGGGTGAACCTCGGCGACGTGATGGTCGAGGGCGAACAGATTTATGGCGACGGAGTGAACGTCGCGGCGCGGCTGGAGAGTTTGGCGGAACCGGGCGGCATTTATATCTCGGGCACGGTTCATGAGCAGATACGGGACAAACTGGGGCTGAGCTACGAGGACCGGGGCGAGCAGGCGGTCAAGAATATCGCACGTCCGGTCCACGTCTGGCGCGTGCTGCTGGATGGGACGGCGCTGCCACGAGGAACGCGTCGGATTTCGCGAAGTTACTGGCGCGGCGGCGGGCTGTCGCTAACAGGGTTGGCGATAATTGTCGGGACCATCGTGCTGGTGCAGAATCTGTCGCTCAAGTCGCCGCATACTCATGCGTCTATTCCGCCGCTGGAGAAGCCGGCGCTGCCATTGCCGAGCATTCCGTCGATTGCGGTGTTGCCGTTCATCAACCTTAGCGGAGATCCGCAACAGGAATATTTCAGCGACGGCATTACCAACCAGCTTATCAATGACCTGTCGCGCCTTCCCGATCTCTTTGTGATCGCGCGCAATTCGAGCTTCACCTACAAGGGCAAGACGGTTAAGGAGCAGGAAATAGGGAAGCAGTTGGGCGTAAAGTACGTGCTGGAGGGGAGTGCGCAAGAGTCCTCGGATTCTGTACGAATCGGGGTCGAGCTGGTTGACGCAGCTTCCGGTACACAAATCTGGGCGCAACGCTTCGACCGGCCACTCAAGAATATTTTTGCGGTGCAGGATGAGATCGTGGAGAAGGTGGTGACCACGCTCGGGTTGATTCTTAAGCAGAACGAGTTGAAAACGCCCCATTCATCTTTCCGGCCGACCGACAATCTTGAGGCGTACGACGATTTCCTCCGTGGGGGTGAATACTTTTGGCGATTTACGAAGGACGACAATGCAAAGGCACGGCAGTGGTACCGGGAAGCCATCAAGCTGGACCCCGAGTATGGCGAGGCGTACGCCATTATGGGGTGGTCGTATTGGTTGGATGCCTGGAACCAATGGAGCGCGGATCCTCGGGCGGACTTAAGCCGTGCCTCCGAAATCTTGCACAAGGCGCTCGCGTTAGATGACTCAAATTCAAGTGCCCTCGGCGTCTTGAGCTATGTCGATTGGATGCAACAGCGATTTGACCAGGCGGTGGCCGAGGCGCAGCGGGCGGTTGCGCTCAGTCCCAATTCCGCCAGCGCCTACCAGGCTCTGTTCGATGCGCGGCTTAATGCAGTAGAGCCCGAAGAAGCACTTCGCGCCGCGGAGAAGGCGATGCGCCTGGATCCCGCTGCCGCGGACTTTTACGCGTATGGCGCTGGACTCGCGTACTACGAGATGGGGCGCCATCAGGAGGCGGTGACCCAGCTCAAGCGAAACATTGCCGCGTCCCCCAACAATCTGGTCGCTCATCTCTTCCTCCTTGTGTCTTATGCCGAGCTCGGCCGCGACCAGGACCCCCGAGCCGAAGCAGCCGAAGTACTGCGGATTAGCCCCGGGTACACGGTGGCCTCGTCACACAGAGTTAAAAACGATGCCTTCAACAAGATGTTCGAACGCGATCTGCGCAAGGCGGGGATGAAGTGAGTTTCGAGCTCACGTGAGTCATGTATGGAGCGCAAACTTGCCGCCATACTCTGCGCCGATGTCTATGGCTACAGCCGCCTCATGGGGGAAGATGAAGAGGCGACGCTCCGCACTTTGTCCTCGCACCGCAAGATCATCGACGGACTCATCCAGCAGCATCGCGAACGGTTCGTGAGCTCGGCCGGCGAGGGCGGCACCTTAGCACCACCCGGATACGGTCACCCCGGTTACGTGCTTTTGCTTTGGTGACTGGAGAAAGCCGAGTTAAGGGGCGCGCCACGATAAACGAACGGTACAAAGCCCGCCTGCGTGCGGTCCGCGCCAGGGATAAAAGCGCGTCCAGCCCCGGTTTCGACCCCGCCTCGTAGGCTTGTAGCGTGCCGACCGCGATACCGCTGGCTTTCGACAAAGCGTAGCGGGACCCGAACTCCGCAATCAGCTCCTGGAGACGTGGCGAAAAATGCGGCTCCGAATCCAGTTCCTGACCGCGCCCGGATATTTTCATTTGATGTCTTCTCCAAACTGGATTGCGTAACACAGTATAATCCTGTATATCGTACTAGGAGTACCCTGGAAAAGGGCCAAAGCTCTAGCCGAGAAATAGTCATGCCGACGCGAAACCCGGACGGGCGCTTTCGCAATCTCAACCAACCGACAGTGCTGTCCTCAGATATGCTGCGCGCGCAGTGGGTTGAAATTGAGGCGATGCGCTTGAAACGAAATGGCCTCAGCTACGAGGCTGTCGCGGAGCGGATTACCGCGGTGGGCCGCGGGCTGAAGCCGCCCCTGACGCCGCTCTTGGAGGGCATAGACTTCCCGCCCGATTACAAGATCAGCGCCATGGCCTGCCATAAGGCGGTGCGGAGAGCGCTTCGGCGCGCTCCCGCTTTGGCAGCGGATGAGATGAGGCGCTTGGATACCGCACGATGCGAAGCGATGTACCACGCGCTGACGGCCGGCATTGAGCAAGGCGACCCGCAAAGCACGCGAGCCGCGGTTAGCGTTCTCGCCCATAAAGCCGCGATCAACGGGTACAAGTCGGGCGAGGTCAGGGTTGCGCCTAGACCGAAACCACTGCCGCTATTCCTTGAGCCGTTCAAAGCGATGATGGAGCTCCTCCGCGTAGCCGACCGACTCGACTTGGATTTGAAACCAGCCGGTGATGCGGACGATCCAGGTCTTCCATAAACCGCCGCATGGCATAAACCGCCGCCGCCTTCCAGAGGTACGCTTGAACGCTCAAGCCGCATCGCTTACGCGTTCCGCTCACTGAGCGTCAATCCGGCTTAATCCCACCGCCCGAGACTTCACGGGTATGCGCTCGGAAATGCCTACGTTCAGCTGGGGCGCTACCCGGAGGCGATTAGGGTTCTCAGGCGGAGCATCTCAGTTGCCCCAAACAATCTGGTAGCTCACCTTGCCATGGTTGTCGCGTATGCCGACCTGGGCCGGGACCAGGACGCGCGCGCCGAAGGGGCTGAAGTTATGCGGATCACCCCGAAGTTAGTGTTGGCACCACCAGAACAGCAGGGCTTTAAGGATGCAGCCTTCAACCAGCGCGTCTGGAACGACTTTCGCCAGGCAGGGCTGAAGTAGGCAACGATCGGTTATAATCAGGCCGTGCCGGATCCAGTGCACATCGGCCTGATTTCGGATACGCACGGTTTGATGCGGCCCGAAGCATTGGACGCGTTGCGGGAAACGGCCCTAATTATACACTGCGGGGATATCGGTGATGCCGCGGTCCTGGAAGCACTGGGCAAGATCGCGCCAGTGCGGGCGATACGGGGCAACAACGATCGGGCCGCATGGGCGTTGCGCCTGCCCGTGTGCGACGTGGTGGAAGTCGGTGCGCGGACGATCTACGTCCTGCACAACCTCGCGGAAATCGACCTCGATCCGGCTGCGGCCGGCTTTGCCGTGGTCGTTTCCGGGCACTCGCATCGGCCCCTGATCAAGCGGCGTGACAAGATTCTCTACGTCAATCCGGGCAGCGCCGGTCCGCGGCGTTTTGCACTGCCCGTGACGGTCGGGAGGCTGACGCTAGGAACGGGCCATTGCGCGGCCAAGATAGTGCGGCTGGCAATATTCGAAGGGCAAACGCGAGTTCGCGCTGATCGACGCGCGAAGCATCGGGAGTGAAGTCGCGCCAGTGCGTCCGGGTCCCGGCGGGAGTATATCAGACGCGTCGGATCACTAGTCGCTGACTCGAACGGTTAGTGTCGGAAGCGCGCGGGGGGACTTGAGCTTCAGGATTCCGTGCGCGCGGTCCCACCACCATCCGGATTGCAAGCGGTCGAACGTTTCGGCGTCGGGCAGCGGGTCAAGCGGGCCTCCGTTGCATGCGACCGCGCGTACCTGCGGTTGGCAGTGGACATTGATCTGCACGGTTCGCGCGGACTTCGCCGGGGCAAAGTTGCCGCGAGGCTCGCGGATTCGACAAGTGAGAACTCCCGGGGCTGCGGTGACGTCGATGGGAGTCTCGGCGCAGTCGCCATTTTGATAGTCAGTCGTCTCGCCGTCGTCCTCGTACAGGACGAAGGAGCGATCGGCGCCACGGTAAAGTTCGAGCGTCAATTCTTCGCCGGCGGATTGTGAGGAGTGCTGCACGTCCGGTCCGACCGGAATGATCGCACCTCGGCGGACGAACAGAGGGAGAGTGTCGAGGGGGGCAGCCACGTCGAGTGATTGGGGTCCGGTGTGCGCCGCGTCGTTCCAGAAATCGATCCATTCACCGGCGGGAAGATAGACGCTGCGCCCGGTGGCGCCTTCGTCCATGACCGGCGCGACCAGGATTTCGGGGCCAAAGAGGTACTGGTCGCTGAGGTTGAGCACTTGGGGATCGTTTGGGAATTCGAGAACAAGCGCGCGCATCAGCGGAATCCCGCTGACGCAGGCCTCGTGGAGCGCGGTGTAGATGTACGGCACCAGACGGTAGCGTAGCCGCAGATATTTGCGGCAGATCGCCTCGATTTCGGGGCCGAATTGCCAGGGCTCGCGCAACTCGGTCTGGTCGCCGTGCGGCCGGCAGAGGGGACTGAAGGCGCCGAACTGAAACCAGCGCGCGTAGAGCTCGGGACTGCACTTGCCCTCGAAGCCGAAGCCACCGATATCGGTGCCCCACAACGGAAACCCGGCCATACCGGTGTTCAGACCGACCGCCGCCTGTTTACGCAGGGCGGCAAAGGTCATGTCGACATCGCCCGACCATAGCGCGGCACCGTAACGCTGGGAGCCAGCAAACGCCGAACGGCTGAGGATGAAGGTGCGCTGGCGCGGCGCATAGCGTTGAACGGCTTCGAACACGGATTGATGAATCGCGAGCGCGGTTAGGTTGTGGACCATCGGGGCGGAGCCGGCCTGGTGGAGCATGTCGTGGTAGTGTTTGGCCGGTTCGTTGAGATCCGTCCACCATCCGCCAACACCCATTTCGAGCAGCGCGCGGTGCTTTTCCGTCCACCACGCGCAGGCGGCAGGATTGGAGAAGTCGAGGAGTGCGCACTGCCCCGGCCAGAAGTCGAAGGTATACGGCGCACCGTCGTAGTGTCTGGCCAAATAGCCATTGGAGAGTGCATGATGAAAGTTACTACTGCGTGTAGTGACGTATGGCTCTTCGATGAGCATGATGCGAAAACCCTGCTCGCGGAGACGGGCGATCATATCGGGGGCGTCGGGCCAGTCGAGCGGATCGAACGCGAGGTCGCCCATCTCCCGGAACCAGTAGACATCGAGGATAAGGGCGTCGCAGGGCAGACGCTTGTTGCGAAACGTGCGGGCGATCTCCTCAAGTTCGCGGCGGTTGCGATAGCCATAGCGGGACTGGAGGAGTCCGAGCGCCCATCGCGGCGGCATCGGGGGATGGCCGGTCAACTCGAGGTAGGTGTGCAGCAGGCGAGGCAAGCCGGGCCCGAAGAAGAGATAGTATTGCAAACCGCCGCCGCCCGCGCTGTAGGAAAGCACCGAAGAATCGCTTTGTCCGAGATCCCAGGTCGCGCGTCGCGGGTTATCAACCAGCAATCCGTATCCACGCAGACTGTAGACGGCGGGCAGGATGGTTATCGCGGGAGGTGAGTGCTGATTCCAGACCTCCCGGCGATGACCACGATGATCGAGGTCGACAGGGTCGTCGAGCTGATCGACCTGGCCCATCCCGTAAAAGTGGTCGCCGGGCGCAAGGCGGAAACGAAGGGCATAGTCCCAGTAAGACCACGACAATCCGCCGGCGGGGAGTTCCTCGAGAAAAGTTTCGCCGTCGAGCGTGGAGTAGCGAAGATGGAAAGGATCGCGAGTAGCCTCGAGGAGGATCTCGCCGCATCGCACACGCACGGTTTCCGCGGTTTCGACGATTGTTGCGCGTGAAGCCGCGGGCCAGAGCTGGCGTCGGGCCGCATACGGACCGCTGACGCGCTCAGTATAAAGCCGCCAATGCCGGGGGATCCAAGTGTGACGCAGCAAATTCGGCAGCAGTGGCGTCACCGCCAGGTCGGAACTCTCGAAGGAGAAGACAATGTCCCGCCCTCGTTGAACAACGCCGAGGAGGCGTCCGAGAGTGCCAACTGTTATCGGCATGGCGAATTAGTATATCGAATAGCGCCAGCTCTTATGAAGTCACGATGCGAGGTAGCCGGGGTTGTGCCGACCGATTCGCCACTGGCGAAAGGCGTGAAATCAGCGAGCGAATCTCGCAGCCTTGTTTCAATATGCGGGCTGGGTGTAAAAACGCACTCGAATATACGCAAGAGATTAGGAGCCTCGTGCGCGTGCGGCGGGCGAGGTGAGCCAGCCTAGGAAATGTGGTCTGCGACCGTTTCACCTGGAGGGAGCCATGGCCGAACAGTTAAAAGGTAAAGTTATCCTGGTAACCGGTGGTGGTTCCGGCATAGGACGCGCGACCGCGGCGCTGATCGCAAAAGAGGGCGCCAAAGTGATGATCGCCGACTATGTGCCCGAGAGCGCCGAACGTATGGTGAAAATGATCAAGGAATCGGGCGGCGAAGCGAGCTGTGTTCCGGCTGACGTATCAGTCGCGAAACAGGTTGAAGCCATGGTCAACCAGACGGTCGCGACGTATGGGCGACTGGACGGCGCCTTCAACAACGCGGGGATCGAAGGCAAGATGACGGACACGGCCACGTACCCGGAAGATGTATTCGACCGGATCATGGCGATCAACCTCAAGGGTGTCTGGCTTTGCATGAAGTACGAAATACCTCAGTTGCTCAAAACAGGCGGTGGCGCGATCGTCAACACCGCTTCTGGCGCAGGGCTCGTCGGCGTGGCGATGCTCTCGGCCTACAACGCCTCGAAGCACGGCGTGGTGGGGCTGACCAAGACTGCGGCACTTGAATTTGCGCAGAAGAAAATCCGCGTGAACTGCGTCTGTCCGGGGCTCATCAACACACCAATGGTCGCACGGATGATCGACAGCGGTGGCATGAACGAACAGGAATTCGTGGCGGCGGAGCCAGTACGACGGATGGGGAAACCTGAAGAGATAGGCGACGGCGTCGTCTGGCTGTTGTCGGACGCGGCTTCATTCGTCACCGGACACTCACTGTCGATTGATGGCGGATACGTGGCGCAATAGCCACTGACCCGCGTCGCCTATTCGTCAAGGTGAGTGTTCCCGCGCAGATCACCCGGGAATCATTTCTTTGGTGCGGTGATAAAATGATCACCCGCAGCCAATCCTTCCAGAGCCAGTCCCAAGCTAAGATTGTCGAGCATCAACCGCTTGAGTTCTCGCGTCAGCACCTGACGTGTGTAACGAATAGTCAGCGGCGGCTTCTGCAGAATCTGCCCGGCGATTTCCCAAGCCCGAGGCAATAGCGCGGCGCTCGGCAGCACCTCAGCGACCAGACCGGCCGCCCGCGCCTCGCGCGCGGGAATTTTTTCGCCGGTAAGCAGGAAATAGCGTCCGCGGTTGAAGCCCAACAGGATCGGAAATATAACCTGCACCCCGTCACCCGGGACGAGGCCGCTGTGAAAATGTGGAAGGTCCTGAAACACGGCATTTTCGGACGCGAGTACGACGTCACACAGGAGGGCCAGTTCGGAATGGATCAAGGCCGGGCCGTTGACCGCTGCGATCATAGGGGCCTCGATATCCAGATGGTTCATGATCAGATATTTGCCGTCGGTAATGACGTGATCCCAGTCGGCTGCGGAGACTTTGTCGGCATCGCCAAATTCGTGATCTGCGATAAAGACGTCGGCAGCGCCCGTAATGATCACCACCTTGTTCTCGCGGTCTCTAGCTACGTCGCCAAGGGCGTGTGCGGTTTCATGATGCGAATCGAAATTCCAGATAACCGGACCGCCGTTGTTGTGCAGAGTGAGTTGCAAAATACCGTCACGACGTTCCATCTTCACGTGCTTGTACTTATTCGCGTACTCGTCGAAGGTACTCATGGTCTGGACTCCCTGTCGGTAATAGACTCGCGATTAGAGAATCGATGAACGGAGCGATCGGGTGTTAACTTTCTTTTTTGAAGGAGCTGGGGCTGGGCCAATAGTCTGTTCCCGCCAGAGATTCCAGCGCCAGGCCGAAATCCAGGTTGTCGAGCATCAGGCGTTTGAGTTCGCGGACCAGCACGGCGCGCGCGTAACGCAGCGTCAGCGGGGGCTTCTGCGCGAGTTGGCGAGCAAGTTCCCAGGCGCGGGGCAGCAGCTTTTCACGGGGAAGCACTTCTCCGACCAGGCCGATTTCCCTGGCTTCCTGCGCGGGGATTTTCTGGCCGGTGAGCAAAAAATACCGCCCGCGATTCATCCCTAACAAAAGCGGATAAACCGCGTGCACGCCGTCACCCGGAACGAGTCCAGAGGGAAAGTGCGGCAGATCCTGGAAAACTGCATTTTCGGAAGCCAGTACGATATCGCACAACAGCGCCAACTCGGAATGAATCAAAGCCGGGCCGTTAACCGCGGCGATAGTGGGAACAGCGATATTGAGGTGATTCATGATCAGATAATGAGCGTCCGCCATGATGCGATCGGAGCCGCGCGGACTGGCCTTGGTCGGGCCTTGGGCCTGATCACTACGTCCCCAGATGATATCGGCGCAGAACGAATCGCCGGTGCCAGTAATGATCACCACGCGGTTGTCACGATCGCGCGCGACCTCACCAAAGGCGTAGGAAAGTTCCTCGTGCGGCCGACCACCCCAGAGCAACTCTCCGTTGTTGCTGTGGAGGGTCATCTGGAGGATGCCATCTTCGCGCTCCATCTTGATGTACCGGAAGCGGTCCTTGTAGTCCTCTATACGACTCATACGATGAACCTCCGATGGCGGTCTTCACCGGCAGCGATGCCGGCCCAGTATAGGCGGTTCGAGGGTCGACGCGATAACGTTTCGGTTTAGGTTGAATCCGCTCGACGATAGAGGGGACGACCAGCGAGCAAGCTTAGAGCAGTTCTTACGGCTCGCAAATCGCGAGTTCTCCACTCCGATCGCGGGAGCCGGATCCGGCTATCGTGTGGCCCAGCCGGGGCCTCGGCTTCCGCGGTGGTTAATTATCGCCCGATCTGGCATTCAGATTGTCAGTCAGCGAATGGCGGGTAGGGCCTAGTAGTGAACTATGGCGCGTGGCCAGGAGGCGCGATGCAGATGGCGACACCAAAACACGTACTTGATGGTTTCCGAGTCCTGGACTTCACCCAGTACCTGGCAGGTCCGACCACGACTCGTTTCCTGGCCGAGATGGGCGCGGAGGTGATCAAAGTCGAGATCGCACCGGTCGGGGACTATGGGCGGTTCATCCCCTATGTTCACGACGGGCGTAGCGCTTTTTACGTTCAGCAGAATCGTGGGAAAAAGAGCTTGTGCATCGATGTCAAGGCACCCGAGGGTCTCGCGCTAATCAAAGAGATAATTCCGCGCATGGACGTAATGGTGGAGAATTTCTCGCCGGGGGTGATCGGACGGATGGGTCTCGATTACAAGGTTGTCAGTGCGATTAATCCCCGAATCGTAATGTGCTCGGTATCGACGCTGGGACAGGATGGGCCGCTCGCCGAACGCCCCGGTTATGACATGATCGGCGCGGCTTACGCGGGAGTACTCGACATGTTGGGCTATGCGGACCGGCCGCCGATCATTCCCCAGATGAGCATCGGCGATATCAGCACCGGCGCGCACGCTGCCGCGGCTATCGGGTATGCGTTACTATACCGAGAGCGCAGCGGGAAGGGTCAATACATCGAAACTTCCCTTCTGGATTGCTACTTTAGTTACCATGATTCTGCTGTAGAGCTGTTGAGCGCGAGTCACGGTACGATGCGGCCGTACCGGAATGGCTCACATCATTATTTAATTTGTCCGGTCGGAATCTTCAGCGGAAGGCCCAACCCCATTTTGATCATCGCGGGAGCTGATCGTCAGTGGCCGCTCCTCTGCCAGGCGATGGGCCAGCCGGAGCTTGCGGAAGACGCCCGCTTCAATGGACATATGAATCGAGTAACGAATGCGGAAGAGATCAAGCGCATCGTGCAGAATTGGATCGACTCGATGCCGGGCGACGACGAGATTTACCGTGTGCTCGAAAAGCATCGTGTACCATACGCGCCGGTGCTGTCAGTCGAGCAGGCAATGATACTCCTCATCTGCGCGAACGGGAAGTCGTCCGGAAGGTGAGCGATCGCTTTCTCGGTGACTTGGAACTTCCTGGGTTTCCGCTAAGGTTTTCTGAGTTCCCGCGCCACCTGGAACTCGAGGCGCCTATTCTCGGCGAGCACAACGAGGAAATTCTCCGCGACCTGCTTGGACTGGGGCCGGAACGTATCCGTCAACTCGAAACGGCCGGTGTGCTGCATCGTGGACCGCGCTGAGCCTCCATACAGGTGGCGTGCCGGTTGGGAATATTGGCGAAATGTTGGTAGCGTGACGCAGCCGCAACGGAGAGACAATCATGATTGATCTTTACTATTGGCCGACCCCAAACGGGAAAAAGGTCACAATCCAGCTGGAAGAAGCCGGTATCCCTTATACGATCAAACCCGTCAACATCGGACGGGGCGATCAGCTGACTCCCGACTTTCTCCGGATCTCGCCCAATGGCCGGATGCCGGCGATTGTGGATCACGAGCCGATGGGTGGTGGTGCGCCGATCGCGATTTACGAATCGGGCGCGATCATGGTTTACCTGGCTGAGAAGAGCGGAAAATTCCTGCCGTCAGAACCGCGCCACAAAGTACGACGTGATGCAATGGGTCTTCTGGCAGATGGCGAACCAGGGGCCCAAGATGGGCGAACAGGGGCATTTCCGCCGCGCCTCGCAAGTTCCGAAGAACGGCGACCAGACGTACGCGTTGCTGCGCTTCGACAACGAGGTCCATCGCATCTACGGAGTAATGAACCTTGGGCTTCATAAGAAGCGTTACCTGGCGGCAGGCCAGTACACGATCGCCGATATGATCTGTTATCCGTGGGCAACAACGTTGCAGAACCGTAATATCGAGATCGACGAATTTCCCAACGTCAAGCGCTGGCTCGATGAGATCGCAGAGCGACCGGCAGTAAGAAAGGCGATGGCGGCAGGGCCCGAGTATCGCGAGGACCCGGCGACGATCACACCCGAGGAGCAGTCGCGACGATCGAAGCTGCTCAACCATCAGCGGGCGCAAGCGGTTCCGAAGGAGTGGGCATAACGGTCCGAGGCTGCAAGCGCACGACTGATTTCGGCGTATACAGTCGCGGGATTCCTAGTAAAAGGTTGGCTTGCGGCTCCCCTGCCGGTTGTTTACCGTGACTCAGGATTGTTAAATGACCACAACCATAATCTACGATGACAAACCGTCGCAGGTTGCGGCTGCGCTCGCGCGGGGCCGGGATCTGTGGATACAGCTCGAGAACCTGCCCGGCACGACGAACTGGGAACTCAAGCCGCAGGGAGTTTGTCGCGGCGATCTGTGTATACCAATCCCGGCTGGGCAAGAAGCGGATTTCATCCGGGACAAGTCGTTCAACCTCGCCGCCCTCGCCCGTCTCCGCGGTCAGCCAGTGGTTCACGATGAACGGAATAACGTGTGGTTCTTTGGCGAATCGCTCCGCAAGCGGCATGATGACCTGCATTCGTTAAGGGCACCGGATTTTTCGCTGCCGGATCTCGATGGCAAGATGCATTCGCTGACTGACTACGCCGGACGAAAGGTGCTTCTGCTGTCCTGGGCTTCATGGTGAGGATGCCGCTTCGACCTGCCAGTCTGGCAGGGAATCTATGATGAGTTGAAGGATCACAATTTCGTAATTATCTCTGTGGCCTTGGACACCGGCGGGGTAGCCGCCGTATGCGATTTCATTCGACCGGCCACGCTCGAGCTTCCGTCGCCGATTTTGGACATCATGGGCTGGGCGGACGCCGAGTACCGTCGCGCCGCCGTCCCGACTCATCCGTGTCTGATTGACGAGAAGCATGTCGTAGCCGAATTGTACAATATGACCAATGTGCCGATGGGCGTCTGGATCGCTGAGGACGGACGTATAGTACGCCCGGCAGAGCCCGCCGGCGCGAGTGACGGCTTCCGCAAGATGGATCGCGCAAGCTTCCAGATGCCGGCTGACGTGGCCGACCAGGGACGCGTTGTACGGAAAACATACGTCGACGCCGTTCGCGACTGGGTCAACAAGGGCGATGCGAGCGAATATGCGCTCTCGCCCGAGGAGGTACGTGCGCGGATCCAGGGCCCGTCCGAAGCAGAGGCTCTCGCGGCGGCCAACTTCCGCCTCGGCCAATATCTCCGTGAGCTGGGCCACGCCGACGATGCGCAGCATTACTTTCTCGAAGCACGTCGGCAAGCGCCCGAGAGTTGGCACTTTCTACGCCAGATCCTTGAACTCGAGGAAATTGGTAAGGCTTCTGGTCCGGAATTCTTTGGCGCAGTCGACGCGCTCGGTGAACGCCCGTACTATCCGCAGAATGAGCTTGGGAGATCGCGTAAAAGCTAACCCGGTTCACGGCGTCCAAACTCGCTAAGCTTCAAAGCGGATTCAAGGTCTGTCGGCGCGCGAGTCACACACTCGATTTTCCTAGGGAGTCGATTTTGCCCGATGGGTATGCTCTTGTTGTCGACAGGCAAAAATGTCGCTGCGAACAATCAAGCGAAGGCTGCTGCGCCGAGTCGGCCTTATCCCGCCGAAGTATAAGTCTTTCGTGCTCGGCTCGGCTGAGCATTACGATCTGTTGGGGCGCGGCCAATTCGAACTTTTGCGCCTCTTCGGCCTCACGGAAAATAGCTATTTGCTCGATATCGGCTGCGGGTCGCTAAGCGGAGGCCGATTTGCGATCCGCTTCCTCTCGCCCGGCCATTATTACGGAATCGAACCGGAGGCATGGCTCATCGATGAGGCGACCAGGTACGAACTTGGGCGCGATCTGGTGGAAGCAAAGAAACCGACGTTCAGTCACAACCGGAATTTCGATCTCGGAGTCTTCGGGCGACGATTCGACTTCGTGATGGCACATTCGATTCTGACCCACGCGTCTCAGTCCCAGATTCGTGTGCTTCTGCGAGAGGCGGCAACCGTGTTGGCCGACAGCGCTATATTCCTGGCGACTTATCGCCGTGGAGAAAGCGACTACACCGGCCCCGAATGGGTATACCCGGAGGGCGTGCGTTATCGGCTGGAGTGCCTTCAATCTCTAGCAAGCGAAGCCAGCCTGAGATGCGCTCCCGTACCTTGGCCGCATCCGCGGCAGTCCTGGTTAGCCTTTTTCCACGAGGATAGTTCCGCCACCCAGGAGCGCTTGGTTGCGGTCCTGGGGAAGACGCTATAGGCGGACCTCCGCGCAGTAGCCAGTCTGAGACTCGAGGATTCGGAACTAAACCTGACCCACGCGCTCCTTGCCGTTGGTCTCCGTCATCGGACGCTCATCCTTGCGAGAACCCTCAGCAGAGCGCTCGTCCCGCCCCGCCTTGCGCGGCATCGTACAATTGCCCTCGAACACGGCGCCCTCCAGCACAACCAGTTTGGGCGCGGCTAGACTGCCCGACACCTTGGCCGAGGCCTGAAGCTCGATCCGCTGGCTGGCGCTAATCTCGCCATTCACAACGCCAGCCACGGTCACTGATACCGCTTTGATCTTGGCTGTGACCACGGCGGTCCTGCCGATTGCGACGCTGGTATCATGGGCGTCAATTTCGCCCTCGACCTGTCCGTCGATCCGCACGGGTCCGCTGAATTTGAGCTTGCCGTTGATCCTGCAGCCCTGATCCAGGTACGCGCGGTCGCGACTCGGTGCGATTCCGGCCTGGTTCGGCAACGTGTCGTCCACGGTGTGTGGCGGCGGCTGAACATTCGGGGTGGAGAACGATGGGCGCGGATTGCCCGACCGTCCCGGTTCAAACTCTTTCTCTAAATCGTCTTTGACAAGCTCCATCTCCCCCCTCCTCTCGTTACATGCGAGGCCCATCTCTACTGTGAGACGAGTCGTCCCCCGCGACGCATCAAAGATGCCTCAAAACCAATTGTTCACATTCTCTCAATGTTAGTGCCCTAGAGATGACTGCGGTGCTCTTTGCCTTTGGGTTCTGCCACCGGACTCTTTTCCTTCCGATACGTCCCCACCTTCCGATCTTCTCGCGTGGCTGTTATCCGCGTGATACGGGTGCCCTCGATTTTCGCCCCTTGGTCGATGAACATCTCTGGAGCGGTGAGGCTCCCCTGTAACACCTGGGCGGTCGAATAAACCTCGATACGACGACTCGCGCTGAGCTCGCCACTAATCACCCCGGCTACGATAATCGCCGCGGCTTTGATGTCCGCGCTCACGATCGCACTCTCACCTATAGCCACGGTGTCCTTGGAGTGGATTTCTCCTTCGACTTCTCCGTCAATCCGCACGGGTCCGTCGAGCTCAAGCTTACCCTGAACCGTAGAGCCGCCGTCCAGGTAGGTCAGGTCCCGACCCGAAGAAATCGTGGATTGGCTCATCGCCGGGGGGATGACCTCGACCATCCGCG
This sequence comes from uncultured Pseudomonadota bacterium, assembly GCA_963837035.1. Classification (GTDB taxonomy): domain Bacteria; phylum Desulfobacterota; class Binatia; order Binatales; family Binataceae; genus JASHZA01. The sequence goes on along the minus strand of CAWIMH010000035.1, from coordinate 521,155 downwards.
ACGATGGTGGAAAGGTCAGTAAAGGAGACGACGCTTGCTCCCTAGTGGATAGTTGTGGTCTGGCAGCGTTTTTGTAAAGCGCCATTTCCCCTCCTACGGCCACTACGAGAGCCGTTATTGAGTCAAGATAGCTCGTCAGTCCACAGCAGTTTGCGTGCCGCTTTGAACGTTTTGTCTAATTGGGGAGGGTTTACCTTTTCTGAAACTGAGACACATCAATACGACTCAGTGGAAGTTGCAGTGGCGCAACCAACCAACCGTCCCGGTCTTCACTGCTACAGGGCTTTGCATCGCTCGACTGGCTTCGCGCTAGGCGCATGGGTCGTATGTGCTCACCGCAACAGCTTGGTCAGTGACGCCCTCCAGCGTGCGCCTCATGTAGTCGCGTCTCTCAAAAGCCCACCCTACTCCAACACGACCAGACCACCGGCCTGACTGCCCGCAGGCGAGAATGGTAGGTCGATCTCGAACGTTCCCGCTGTGTTTATCGACTGAGCCGCAGCCTTGAGCGTCAGACCGGTATAGCTGGCGTTGGGAGCCTGCACGAAAGCAGTGGCAACGTCACCGGGAAGGTCGCCCGTACCAGTGCTGGCGTCTGTATACGGCCAGGCTCCCAATGAGAGATTTGTGTTCGGCGCCCACTCGATCTCGGAACAGGCGACGAGCAACCGCGCTTTTGCCGTGGTCAGCGTCACGGGCCCATTGGTGACCTGCACCATGTCGAGGGGCGGCATTGTGTATGGGTTGCCCACAGCAGTCGTGACCGCGTGCACGTTGCTCAACTTCATCAGAATCGAAGCCGCGTAGCACCCGGGGCAGTTCCCATCGTTCACGCGGACGTTCGTTAGACCTGCTGACGGCGTTAGTGCCAACGAGACGTGGATGCTGTCGCTGCTTCCACTGGCTACCGAACTTATCTCATGCCACGCGTTGCCCTGATCGTCCGTAACCGGAACCGAGACCGTACCGGGCGCCTTCGTACAGGTCAGCAACTCCTCCCCCGGGTCGACCTCGATCGTAGGTAGTGTCAGGCGATTTGTAAGCCCGGAACTCGTCACTGCAGTACCCACAAGATGGGGACCTACGACGACAGGCGCGAGCGAATCGGCGTAAACCATCAGCGCTCCCAAACCGCACCCGAGCACTCCAGCAACGACGCCTCCAATGAGCAATCGAAACTTTCTCATTCTCCCCCCTAAGAGCTTAACGGCACTTCTCACCCTACGTGGTTTGCTCATGGAGAAGCGGCAGCAGGTTGCGTGCCGACCAACGTGTTTAGCCTCGATTGGGACTATGCAAATTTATTGGAACTACGCACAACCAACGCGCAATCAAGCCGGTTGCGTAACCGCAACGATCGCTGGGCTGTCCAGCCAATTATAGGTCGGCTAACTCATTTATAGGTTGTCTAACCTCATACTTCGCTTTCTCTTATCACGCTCGACCTGAGTGCTGCAGCATTATTCGATGACTTCCAAAATTATCCAGCGAGAGCTGCTCGCAGAATTCTCCTCGATACTCGAAGATTTTATAAGTATAAATTCCATAGGGACACTTCAGACAAGCATCTGACAGATGCAAATTTTGGAAGATGATGGGAGGAAAACTGGATGAGGATCCGACGAGTTCTAGTCTCTTTTGCGATAGCCAGTGCGATATGCGCTGGACCGGCCTTCGCGCAGACACCAAATCCGAAAGCTGAAAAACAATGGCAGCAGTTTTTAACCAAGCATCCAAATGCGCAAGCCGGACTAGTCAATGACCCCAAGTATCTAGCCAAGCATCCGGGGATGGCTCAGTGGCTCGGAGAGCATCCTGCCGTCTCTGCGTATGCACGCCAACAGGGCCAGGTAGGCGGTTGGGACGCCCGCAACCAGTGGCACGATCGTAACTGGTGGGTTCACAATGATCCCGCCTGGGTACGCGAGAATCACGAAGAATGGCTCCAGCACGAGGCCCGCGAACACGACGCTGACGAAGGCGAATGGGATGAACATCACCACTGGCACGATCGGGGCTGGTGGAAGAAGAATCATAGCGAGTGGGCGCACCACCAACATCCGGGTTGGTACGAGTCCGAAGTGCAGCATGATCACCACCACGATCACGGCGATCACCACGACAAGGACTGAGTAGCCGCAGAAGGGAAATTTAGCTTCGAGGCCGGCAGGTCCAGGCGACAATCGGTGCTGTCACTTGTACTGCCGGCCTCGTCTATCGTTCCGTAAAACAGTAGCCGGGTAGGTTCCGTCAGAACGCCTCTTGACTCCCGGTACCTACGCGCAACTCGAGCAGTGGACCTCCGGGGCTCTACACGATGGTGATACCGCTGGCGCCGGATCCCAAGGCCAGCCCCGTGAGAGCCAGCGGCGGATCGATCAACTTCGGCATGCTCGTGCCGAGTGCTGACGGCAAACGGGCAGATGTGATCGAGACCGACAATGGGGCGTTGAGTATCACGATTTGGTCACCGAGATGTCGAGCCAAGACATTGTTTGAGACCGTTGCGGACCGGTCTGCTAGCTAAGACTCGCCGGCCCAGACGCACTGTCACATCAGCGACGGAAATCCTCAATCAGGCACTCTCCGTCATAACGTCAATTATGCCAAGGCATGCTTACGAGAGCTATTGCATTAAACTGCGGGTCTAGTCTAATATGGCATTGGGATCGGAAGGCAGTTGCGGAGAACCTTTGACGCACGCGGTGCAACAGAATCGTTCGATGGTTATCTTAAGGGCACTTGTTCGTCGTTTCTCCGAGGAATCAACCGTCTCGGCTTCAATGACGACGACGACTGGACTGGATGCGCACGGAATTGAAGGATGGATTTGGACTGAGATACTAATTAGCGCATGTCATCAAAGGAGTGGGGCCCGATGAGTTCGCATTCGATTGAACCAGTTGCGCCAACGCGGAGGAGAGCAATTCTGGCGCGAGCACAGGCGGCGGTCGAGTTCGCACTGATCGCGCCGCTGGTGGTGCTGCTGCTGCTGGTGGGAGTGCAGTTTGCGATCATCGGCGCCGCGGCGCTGGGTCTGGGCCAGGCCAACTATCAAGCCGCCAGGTATGCGGCGGTGAATCCCACCGCTAGCCAGTCGGCAGTGAACACTTTCATGCTTTCGGTGGCATCGCCGTTGATTAGCGCGAACAGCGGGCAGTACGTGACCACGACTTTGAGTCCCGCCCCGCCCTGCTCGCAAGGTAGCACAGTGACCGTATCGCTCACCTTCAACGTCGCGCATCTGGTGGCTCTGCCCAACCCGTTTATGGGCCTGGCCACCTTCCCGACCTCGTTGAGCAGCACGGAGTCAGCAATTTGCGAATGATTAGTATAAAGAATTGGCGGGCAGCAGGCCTGCAATCTATCGCTCTATTCGAGATTGCGTATCGCAAGTCACTAGTCATTCGACAGGGGAACAACCGTGAAACCTAACAAACGATATAGTCGCGGTCAGACCATGGTCGTCATGGCCGTGGTGATAGGCACGCTGGTCGGTGCGATCGCGTTGGGCACCGACGTGGGCGTGCTGTACTACAACTGGGTGCAACTGCAGAAAGCGGCGGACGCCGCGGCGCTGGCCGGGGCTTCCTCGCTGACCGCCGTGGCGGATCCCACGGGGACGGTGGCAGCCAACGCGATCAGCGTGGCCAAAGGGTACGCCTGCCTGAACGGGATCAACGATCCCAAGAACACCAACAGCACGATCTGCCCCAATCCAGTGCAGAATGCGACCTACGTTGACCAGGTTAAGTCGACTACCGTCAACCCAGCGAACACCCAGTTGTCCATCCAGTTGGCCCGGCAGGTTCCCTACTTCTTCGGGAAGGTGCTCGGACTGGGTACCGGCAGTGTCGCCGCGGCGGCCACGGCGCAGGTCAGTGCGCCGATCAACAACTACCAGAGCGGCTTGTTCCCAGTGGGTATCCAATGCACCAATCCGTGCTCACTAGCCAATCTCGACCCGGGTCAGCCGGTGGTCTATGGGACGAAATTCGTCGGGGGCCTGGCGCCGGGCAACTGGTCGTGGCTCGACCTCGGCCAGGGAAACGGCGCGAGTCAGTTGGGCACCGCTATCGCCAACGGGGTCCAGGGTAACTACTCGGTGGGCGACACGATCACGTCGAGCCCGGGTAACAAGGGCAATTCCAACCCAGTGCAAACCGGCTTTCAGACCAGGCTAGACGCGCACAACGCGCGATTTTCCAACGTCGATCCGAACTCGGTCTGCAATAGCGGCGGCGGCAATCCGACGAATATCCCGCTGGGCGATCCGCTCCTGGTAACGCTTCCGGCGGTCGATTTCACCGGCTGTCACGGCAAATGCAGCATGACGATCGAGGGTTTCGTCGACGTTTATCTGACCGGGATGACAGGCTCCGAAATTGACGGATGTCTTGTGCAAGCGGTGACGCCGGGCGGCTCAGACAAAAATACCGCGCCCGCTCTCGGCGCAATCTCTCCACCGATCCTGATTCAATAACTCAACTACCAAGCGAACGCGACGACGGCGCCGGGCGGAGAAGCCCGGCGCCGTTTTGCTATCCTGTGGGAGGGTTATGGGCTGATGGTCCAGGTGGCGGCGTCGCAGGCATCGACCTGGTATTGATAGGCGTATTGGGCGGCGCCGTAGAGGATACCCATGAGGTCGTACTGGCATTGGCTGCTGGCGTCGGGGATAGTGACGGTGGTCTGTTGGCCGGCGCCGATGGCATTTCCGGCGAGCAGGTTATTGCTGGTATCCCAGCTCGAATTGTCGGAATCCGAGGCGTACAACTCGTTGACCGTATACTGCGTATTGTTGACCACGGTCACGGTCTTGCCAGGAGGGTCGGCGCGCGCAGTGCCGGCGGCGAGCGCGCCGCAGAGCAAGCTGGCCGCGAAGAAGTAACGCATGGTTTTCATCTCTGTTCCTCCTCCTGAGGGCGATGTTCAGGTCGGTCTATACTCACTGCGCGCCGCCGCTCTCACTTGAGTAGAATCGGGGTGCCGCGCGAGCCGAAGTAGGGCGCGCTGGGGTCGCCGAAACTATTGAAGACGACCTGGCTGATCATGTGCACACTGACCTGGCCGCCGCTGTAGCTGTCGAGCCAGACGGTGGCGAAGGCTTTCACCTGCACGGTGGAGCGTCCGTTGGGATGCTCCCAATCGACCACGGGGACGACCAGGACGCGGGGATTGGTGAGCATATGGGAGCTGTAGGTGCCGTTGGGGTCGACCGACTGGGCGAGATCGAGGCGGTCCTGGAAGCCCTGGTCAACCGGGCCGACCTTCTTGCCCGGTTCGGTGGTGACCCAGTCGCCGACCGAGACCTGGCCGTTATAGCCATTGGCGATATTGCTTCTGAGGTTGTTGCCGCCGACGCCGCCGAGCGCGAGTAGATCCCAGTTGCCGGCGCCGACCTCGCCCTGCTGCATGACGATTGCGGTGTTGTCGCTATAGACGGTGTTGTAGTCGAGTCCGATGGGGATGAGCCCGCATTGCGCGACGCCGCCGCAGGTGGTGCCGTTGTTGCCGTTGTTGTCGCCGCCCGATGGAAGTTGCGACGGATTGTTGGCGCCGACCGTGGTCGGCGGAAATTGCGGCGCCGCCGAAGCGGTCGCGCTGACGGTGCCATTGAGCAGGCCGAGCACGCGCGCGAAGTAGTAGGGCACCGTCCGCTGCACCAGCATGGTGATGGAGAGGTGGTCGGCGGCGACGGTGTTGGAGATGATCTCGCCGGCGGCCATGCCGTTTAACTCGGCCAGTTGCTGGGCGGTGCTGGTGGCCTGGTCGGGATTATCGGGGAGGTAGTTGGCGCCGCCCAGCACGGCGGAATCGACGGCCTTTTGCAGTTGCACCCAGTTGTAGTAGTGGACGGCGACGTCGGTGCCGAGGGCGACTGCGCCCATGAGGCAGACGCTGACGAGCGACATCAGGACGACCACCTGACCTTTGCGATACTTACCCATGCTATTACGCTCCACTCTGGTCAATCACGGGGGCGAGCGGCACGGCTGCTGCTCCTTTAACCCCAAGATATGTCTCGTGGAGCAATTTTCAGTCCATTAGGAGGTAGTTCAGATACGCAGATAGCTAAGACCCAGCTTGAGCGAGTTGTGGTGAAATTAGCTTAGAGCGCTTCGTCGGCCCTGCGCTCCCCCCGGTCAACCCTAAAACCCTCTCATGTAGCAGCGCAGCCACCCCCGACGATCACCAGCGTGACAAACCCTCCCATTCCGCCCTCGCGCTCCATAACGCACTACTCGCGCTGTGATCAGGATTCGAAGGTCTCCGCTCTCAGATGCGTGCGGCGCGAGCTTTCGCACAATTCATAGCGTCCCAGCCAACCAAGCGGTTGGATGATTGTATGGATATTGGTTCGCACGAAGCTGGATTCCATCCAATGAGCTTTACCCATACATGGAATTATACTGATGTAGGTATGGTCGAAAGTTTATTGAAAGAACCATGGGAAAGGTGTTGTAGTGACTTTGTGCGTATAACCAAGACGCGTCCATACTCTCCTGGCGAGACTCACGGACGGCTGACGCTCATACGCGAAGCCGGCCGCAACAAAGGTGGCGGCATCGAGTGGGAGATGCGATGCTCCTGCGGCAACAGCGTTATCCGGGCTGCATCATCGGTACGCGCACGGCGCATCAGATCGTGCGGATGCAGAGGCCGTGTTCAAGATTCAGCGCGCGCCCGGCGAGTTCTTCTGGAAATCTATTTCCTGTAGGCGGTGGCCGGCCGCATCCGCGATACGGTCCCCGCGGATTACGCGGCAGACAGACTTCAGGTTAATTCGATAGGCAAAGCCGGGGCGTCGCGGCAACATGGCCTGACGTTTAGCGGCGATCGGAGCAGGGATCAGTCCCACGGCATGCGCACGGGATGGCGAACCGTCGTGGCGGCCTCGAGAAGTTTGCGCCACTGCGGCATCGAGCGGATACGAACGAGCGTGCCCTCGCAATCCGGGAGTGTGCACCGATTCCTCTGCGCAATCCTCGTGCAGCGTGGGCATACGCTGCAGCCGATCGGTCCGTTCGAGTTATAGTACCTTCTCGGCTTCACCGGATGGTCACCCTCGCCCAGTCACGTTTTTTTCGCGGGGCCGTTTCGGAAATTCTGGCAATGATCCGGACCGGTGTATACGGAATTTCACTGGGCATCCTCGACCAGGCGGCCTCAGTTGGGTCGGTGTTCGAGCGCGATTAGCGCAGGCGCATCCTTGGGCAAACTGTCACGGTGGGCGTGGAGCATGGTAGGTTTTCGCGAGACGAGATGACTCTGTAACCTATCCGGCTGACACCGGCTAAGAGCGACAGTCCTCGCAAAAAAGGAGATTCCGTGGGCCTTCTTTCCGCGATATTCGACTCGAACCTGCTCAATCACCCCAGCCTTCGCAGGTACACTGCGCTCGTTCACGAAGATCTTTCGGCGACGTATTCACGCGACATCCAGAAGTGGCTTGTGGTCGCGCCGATCATAGGAATTGTGACTGGCCTGACGATCACCGGCCTGACGGTGATCTTACTCAGTACTATCTGGTCGCGTGTTTTGCCGTTTTATCTGGCTCATCATTGGTCGATAATCCCGGGGCTTCTGGCTGGATTCATCGCAACGGGTCTGATCATGCAATATCGCACGCGAGATCCCGACGAACATTCGACTGAGGAGATCATCGCTTCGTATCACGAGCATCAGGGCCATATCGATATGAGATCGTTCTGGTGGAAGCTACTAGCCGCGATTACTACTGTCGGATCCGGTGGGAGCGCCGCACTGGAAGGCCCGAGTGTGTATGGCGGGGGCGCGATTGGATCGTGGTTGTGGACCAGGCTGGAACGCTTCGGGCTGGAACCGAAGGATCGGCGCCTGATGTTGATGAGCGGAGCAGCTGCTGGAATGGCGGCGGTGTTTCGTGCGCCGCTGACCGGCATCGTTTTCGCGCTCGAGATGCCATATAAGGACGACCTCGCTCACGAAGCGCTGCTGCCCTCGTTGATCGCGTCGGTGGTTTCGTACGCCACGCTCGCCTCGATCGTGGGCCCGGAGCCGCTCTTCGGGTTTGTTGGCAGCACCAGTTTCAAACCGATCGATCTGATCTGGTCGGCGCTCTTGGGACTGGTCCTCGGGCTCGTGACGATGGTCTTCACGATAACTTTTCGGCGCGCGCGCGCGCTTTCGATCAATGCACCTATGCCGCACACCGTGAAGCTGATGATCGGCGGAGTGCTCACGGGAATTTGCGGACTTATTTTCGTGACTGCCTATCCCGGCGGCTTGATTCCACTGGGGCCGAATTATGAAGCCGTGCGGCAGGTACTTACCGTGCCTCATGAGTCGAGTGAATTAGTGAGTTTCGCTTTCCTGAAACTCTGCGCAACACTGTTCTCGCTGGGGAGCGGCGGTGTGAGCGCTATGTTCGTACCGTTGTTCCTGAGCGGCGGCGCGTTGGGCAGTGCCTATGCGCAATCGATCGTTCATTCCAAGGTATTCGACCTGTACGCGGCAGTGGGAATGGCCGCGTTTCTCGCGGCCGGTTACAAGGCGCCTCTGACCGCCGTGGTTTTCGTCGCCGAGACCACCGGAGGGCATTCGTATATCATCCCGAGTCTGGTCGGGGCGGCGTGCGCCTACGCGATTTCCGGTGAGTCGTCGGCGTCGCGCGACCAGCGGCTACACGAAGCGATCAAGTTCAGCGGCATTATCGGAGTTCCGGTGCGCGAGGTGATGCAACGCCAGGTCATCTCGGTGCGGGCCGACGAGACTCTGCGCAGCTTCGCCGATTCAACCGCGGCTCATCCGCATGCGGTCTTCCCGGTGGCCGATAAGAGTGAGTACTTAGGAACGGTAGCCCTGTGGGAGCTCGCGCGGGTACCGGTCGAAAAATGGGATAGTCAAACGGTGGCCGAGATTGTCGACCGCGACGCGATCCGGGTTTCGGGCAGTTGCGACTTGATGGAGGCCTTAAGGCTGCTGGTCCGCGAGGATCGTCAACAGATGCTGCTCGTGACTGCGGCAGACGGTTCCCTCGAGGGAATAGTGACTAAGACTGACATCCTGCGCTCCTTCCAAACGCCACTTGGCTACGATCGGCGAACGGAGTTGTAGGAATGTCGGCGGAGGCGCGGAACGCACGCGCTTCCTCGAACATATCCCCTCGTGAGGTAGTAGTACTGAGCCGGGTAGGCTAGAAGAACCATCCGTTTTCGGAGGATTGGTTGAAGATGGCGCCGACAAAATGCTCCAATTCGAGATTGAACTTGACGATTACGCGGTCCGAAGCGCCCGTCAAACCGAAGCCGGGTCCAACGTTGTAACCGATTCCGCGGGGTAATTCCCCCCAGATGACAGGAAAGATGTAGTGCTGCTGCTCGGTGAGGGGAGTATTGTCGTCGATCAACCCGACTCCGCCGTAGAACTCCACTCCCGGCGACAGATAACGCATCCACCGATAGTAACTACCAGCGGCATAGCCGAATTCGAATCCCTGGTTGTGACCGGCCCCGACCAGCGGCTTCTCGAAGATCGGATCTGCGATCAGCGATAGTCGACCGAGGTCCTTTTCGATAATCGGCCGTAGTTCAAGTTCGAGGCTAGCATCATCGAATTGGGGAGTCTTATGCCACTCGAGTTCGGCGTACCATCCGAGATCGGCAGGCAACTTACCCTCGTCGAAAAGATGTCCGCGCAGCCGATACTTCGATCCCGCATACCAGTAGCCGTGTCCGGCCACCAGCGCCATGTTGAGGTAGGCTGACGCTTCAATCCGATCGCTCAGGCCGTAGGTCAGCTCGTATTGATTATACCAGAGACCCTGGCTTCTGAAGGTGCCGCTGGCGGTACCCTTTCCGATACGGCTATGACCATTAGCCACTACGGCATTGTCGGTCTCCAGTTCGGCTACTCCGCGCGACTCAGTCGAATAGGGATAGACCTCGAACTCCCACGGGTCTACCCCCGCGTGTGCCCGGCCCGCGAACAAAAGGCTCGCGACTGCCAGAAAAACGCTGGCCGCGACAGTTGGATATCGCTTCACGAAGCTGCTTTTCTCATTTTCGGCGCGAACGCAGGTTTGCCATATCGGCCTTCACTTCGCAACGATGCTCCCTTCGGGGACATCCTGGTGGAGATCGTCGCGAAAATCGTACGCACCGGCGCTTAGCGTAGGCAGCGCCACGGTGACCGTGCTCTCGGGCGACAACACCTTCTCGCGATTTAGCTTGAAACTCTCGAACTCGACCGTCTCTTGGCTCTTGTTGACCACCTTGAGTTGAAGCGTGTGGCCGGCCGGCACATTGAGCGTCAGAGGCGTCCAATGATGATTCTCGAAAGTAATGAGCGGGTCGGGTCCTTCGGCCAAGGCGGACCCGCCGAGGAGAAGGAGCGGCAGGATGAGGAGGGAGAGCGATTTTGGTTTGCGGGTGCGCATTGGGGTCCTTCCCTGGTGTGAGAATCTGATAATGAGAATGATTCTCAATATTTGCGTCCTTTGTCAAGTAGCAGGACCCTGCTTTCTGCGCGGCGCGTCGCGGGCTAGTCATCTGATGGCAGCTCGCCTATGATCCGCTCGCGCCAAAACGGCGTAATCACTCGACGCGGAACGCTCAACCGGCTCCGGGAGAATCAAAATGATTCGCTTGACATTTTTGCTGCGGCGCAAACAGGGGATGTCGCTCGCGGAGTTTCAGCGCTACTGGCGCGAAGTTCACGGTCCGCTGGTCGCCCGCCACGCGACGACGCTGGGAATATTGCGCTACGTGCAGGTTCACACGCTGGAAGATCCCATCAACGATCAGTTGGCGGGGGCGCGCGGCAAGATGGAGACGCCCTACGACGGCGTCGCGGAACTGTGGTGGACCACTCGCGACGCGCTCATGGCGAGCTTCGGAAGCGCGGCTGGCCGCGAAGCAGGCGAGGAACTCGTGCGCGACGAGGCGACGTTCATCGACCTGCCGAATTCGCCGCTGTGGTTCAACTACGAATACCCGCAAGTTAATCCAAGCGAGGACCTGGTTGCGCGGGATCACTCTCCGCTGCTGAAGCTATTCTTCTGCTTGCGGCATCCGGCGAACCTGACTCTCGAGCAGGCCCAACTCTATTGGCGGACGAATCACGGGCCCACGATCCGGGGCGTTTCGCAGTCGATGCGGATGAAACGTTACCTGCAGGTCCATCGCTACGAAGACGCCATCGAGCAGGAGTTACGGACGCGGCGGGGAACTCGCGTCGATCCTTACACCGGACATGCCGAGGCCTGGTTCGACCGCGGCGATCTCGCGGGGATGGCCGGCAGTCCCGAGGCCAAGAGAGCGATGCAGATCGCGGTCGAAGACGAAGCGAAGTTCATCGACTTCGCGAAGTCCGCGATGTGGGTGGCGAAGGAGCGCGTATTCATCGACCGGCGCTAGCGTCCCGACCCGCAGACCGGCCTCAGCGACTGCACCCCCGAGTTCAGCTTTTCGGGACGCCCGAGGCCTTGGCGATGTGCGTGGCGATCGCGTCCATCAGCGGCGGCGAAAGGCAGTCGTAGGGTTCGAGCCCCAATTCTCTTATCCGGGAGCGGACGGCGTTCTGATTGGCCGGGTCCGCACCGGATTCGATAATCGACGAGACGTAGGCAGCGAATCCCGGCTCCGACCAGCCCGTTTCGGGCGATAGTTCCGGGTGAATGAAATCGAAGCCGAAAAAGGGGTGTTTGCTATTCTCGATGCGGCCGTAGAGGTGTACCCCGCAACCTTTGCAGGCGTAGCGTTGGATCGGGGCGTTGCGATCTACCACCGCGAGTTTGTCGGCATTTTCGCTCACCGACAGCGTGTCACGCGGAACGACGGCGACCAGCGAGAACAGCGCTCCCGGCGGCTTCCAGCACTTCGTACAGCCGCAGATGTGGTTGTACACGCACTGCGCTTTGATCGTCAGCTTGACCGGATAGCGTGCGCATTTACATACGAGGGTCCCGCCGGCGAAATCCCTCGCTCCGGGCTTGATGCCGTTATCGACCAATGGATGAATCGAAATTGGGCTCGGCATCGCGGTTCCTCCCTGCTCTCTTTTTGAACGCGTGGCGAAGCGCCGCAGGATGGCGCGGTTGACGGCTTGCCAGCGCAACATCTACCACTCGAACTCGGTGCCTAACAATCCCGTGGGCACGCGGGATTTGCGCCAGCACCCGAATCACCCGTGGCGAAACTGCGGTATCACCTTGGTGGCAAAGCGTTCCATCGAGCGGCGGAGCTCACGTTGGTCGAGTCCACCAAGGTCCATATAGACCCAAAAGTGGGAGACGCCGAATTCCTCCCCCATCAGCGCGACCCGCTCCACCGCCTGATTCGGGTCCGCACACAGCACCTGGTCGGGATACATGCGCTCGAAGGTCACTTGCCGCAACGCGTCGCCGGAGCGCCGCCACGACTGATAGTCCTGGCTCGTATATTCCCCGGGATTGACCAGCCCGCCCACGAAATGCATGTAGCGCATGTAGTGTGATTCCCATTTGCTGCGGGCGAGCTGCGGCGTGTCATCGATAAAGGTGTGGTAGCCGCTGACGATCTCGACGCTGTCGGGCGAATGTCCGCTCTGCCGCAGAGTCTCCCGGTATAGCTGGATATTTTGTTTCAGCGTGCTGCGCGACTGGAAAAACGGCGCGAGCATGACCGAATGACCTCTTTGTCCCGCGGCGACGAAGGATTCCGGGCTGATCGCCGCCGCCATAAAGATGGGTGGCGTGGGCTTCTGCAGCGGTCGCGGCAGGATGGTTACGTTGTTAGCGTGGTAGTATTTACCGGCGTAGGAAAATGTCGACTGGCTCCACGCGCGCTCGATAATCTCCAAACATTCGTTGAAGCGATCGCGGCTTTCGTCCATCGACTGATTGAAGCCGTCATAGGTTGCCTTGATGAATCCGCGGCCCACGCCGAGATCGAGCCGGCCTCCGCTCAGGAGATCGACCATGGCGTAATCTTCAGCGAGGCGAATCGGATCGTGATGCGGCAACAGGACGATCGACGTACCGATACGGATCTTGCTGGTACGCTGGGCGATTCCCGCCGCGACAATCTGCGGCGCCGGACAGATATAACGGCAGAAGTGATGCTCGCCAATCCACATCGAATCGAAGCCCAGCTCTTCGGCGTAGGTGACCTCGTCGAAGAAGTTCTTGTAGTACTGCTCTTCGGAACAATCTTCGGCGTAGTGATCGAACAGGGTTAGGAGACCGAATTTCACTGCATCACTCCTCTGGACGACGGTTCCTCTTTCGTTGGTATGGCGTGGACCTGCGTCGCTACCCGGCGGCGCGCATCATCCTGGCGAATTGTTTCATGGCTGCGATGAGTTCGCTCAGGCTCCCGCCCATCGGCAGCATGTAAAGCGTGGAGACGTTGAATTTCCGGTAACTTTCGATGACGCCCGGCGAGACCCTGCTCATGTCGACCATGGCGGTAAATTCGAGGGTGGAAAAGTCACGGCCGGCCTTGTCCATCGCGACTTTGAGGCGATCGTACAGCGAGCGAATCTGCTCGGTCGTAAGCAGCGCGATATGCCAACCGTCGCCGAATTCGACTACCCGGCGCAACGCGGGCATCGTTTCGCCGCCGACCCAGATCGGCGGATGAGGCTTCTGCAGCGGCAGCGGCAACATATTGACGTCGGTCTCGAGCTGGATGAATTCGCCGTTGAAGCGCGGGTTTTCCTGGGTCCAGACGGCCTTCATCAGGGCGATATACTCGCGCGTACGCTGTGCCCGCTGGTTGAAGGGAATTCCGAGCAGACGAAATTCCTCCTCCATCCAACCGACACCCACTCCGAGAATCATGCGTCCACCCGACAACACGTCGAGTGTAGCGACGCGCCTTGCCACGTCGTATGGATTCCGGTAGGGCACGATCAACACGCTCAGACCCAGCCGCGGCTTCTCGGTTACAGCCGCGAGAAACGCGAGCGTGTCAAACGGGTCGAGCCACGGTACGTCGGTGTAGATCGAGAATGGGAGCTTCGCCAGGTCGTTACCGTAATATTCGGTATACGGCCAGGGCGATTCGATATTCTTGGCGTTGACGATATGGTCGCCAATCAGGATCGAATCGAAGCCCAGTTCCTCGACCGCGGCGGCGACTTCCTTCAGTTCCTGGCGCCCGCACACCAGGGCGCCGCCCGCCAGATGCAGTCCGTACTTCATGATGAACTCCCGGGTCCAACCCTTCCTCGGACGTATACGTTCCTACGAGCAGCATCGCCCCGTTGTCAAACCAGCGCGGAGTTGCTACGGCTGGTCCATCGTGCCGCCAGTGGCGTCGATTTTGACTGTTGCGCCCGGGACAGACCCCGATGATCAAGAGTATCAATCATGTCGCGATCGTGGTGACCGACGTCGACCGCGCGCGGAACTTCTACGAGAAGGTGCTGAAGCTCAAGCGGATCCCGCGGCCGCAGACTCGCGTTCCCGGCGAATGGCTGGGGATAGGCGACAACCAGCTTCACCTGGTGGGTGAGCGTGCCCCCGAAGGTCAAATCGATCCGCGGCGGCCTCATATGGCGCTGGCGGTTGAAGACCTGGAAGCGGTCAAGGCGACGCTGACCGAGATGGGCGTCTCCTTCGTCGACGCGTCGCAACAAACGGTCATCCCCATGACGGAAGAAGCGCTGCGCCTGGTCGGCAAACAGATCTGGCTGGAAGATCCAGACGGCAACATGATCGAACTGCGCCAGGAATACGAATAGAGACCCGCGCGCCAGCCGCTCCATCCTCAATGTAGTTCTGACGAAGAGGCCGGACGGCGTTGGAGCGTCGCAGCCCTCCAGTTCGCGACATGCTTCATCGCATCCTCCGGCCGTCCTCCGCTGAGTGACATCCAGCGCGAGCGGAAAAAAGCAGTTACCGCGATTTGCAGACGCAGACGACCATCCCCCGGTGACGTGGGGACTCCAAGTGCCGCCCACGGGAGCGCGACTTGGAGTGAGATGCGCGGCTGATCGTTGCCGAAATACTCCGCGACCGCCGCCGGAACTATTTCGCAGCCCCGGCTCCGCATCGCGCATACGCGGATACGCATCGCAGGCGCTCCGTGTTTCGGAAATACCCGTGGCGGGATCAAGAACAGGGCGAGCCGGCGCGGTCCCGCGCCCGCATCCACCCCGAGGTCGATCCTGAAGGCTTCGCCCAAGGGAAACGCGCCATCGTAGGCGAGCAGATCGGGGTCGTAGTAGTCCATGCTAATCGTCGCCAGATGAAGCCCGTCGGCGGCCCAGGCGAGGAAGACATCACCGAAGGGGACCTCGGGTGAAGGGGCGGCGAGGCCCCGCACCAAAGCCGCGTCCTTGGGCCATCCGGCGAGAGTATGCGCCCGCGCGTCAACCTCAACCTGGGGGATCCCGATGACGTGTGATGGCGGGGGGTGCGCCTCGGGAGCTTGGGTCCGATGAATCTCCGCGATATCACGATTCACTGCGGCGAGCGCATCAACGAGCTGGTCGTAGGGCCGGCCGTTACGGTCAACCAGGCCGAAGTCGTAGTCTTCGCCGTCATCCCGGCCGCCGCGGGGCTCGTCATAGTATTGAAACCAGTGCATGCCGACGACGGCGGGAATTCGCGCGAAATTGCGCGCCGCATTGGCCGCGCCGCGCGCGCGTTGAGCCTGCGTCGCTACGGTCATGAGATGCTCGTTGTTCGAGTTTCCCGTGCGGTTTTCCGCGGCGGCGAAGAACCACTCCGAAACCAGGACCGATTTGTTTCCGGTAAGTTGGCGGAGACCGTCGAAATAGTAGTGACCAATCCATCCATCCGGGCTGTCGACGTTGTAGTTCGTCGCGATCGCATCGACGTGGGGCGCCTCTGCGCGGATCGCGTCAGGATCGTAGTAGATGGGCAGGCGGTCACCGAAAATCAGCGCCTGCGGATCGGCTGCGCGCAGCGCTTGATGCACCAGGCTGTAGTAGTTATCGGCGACGATGCCGGTCCATGCGCGCACGACCTGGATCCCGCTTCCACCCGGGCGAAGCCGCGTGGTGACGCCACTGGCGTGAAGCAACTCGTCGAATGAGGAAATACCCGGAGGCACGACGAAGTCACCGACGAAACGACGCCAATCGTCGCCGTAAACGCGGCGAATGAGGGCTACCAGTCTTTGCTTCGCGTGATTGGCGCCCGGCTTGCGGATGTAATTGACGAACAACGCGCCATTCCACCAGCCGATTTCATTGTCGGAGAAATAACCGATGCGATAGGCGCTGCCCCTGGAAGATGCGACCGCTTCACGCGCGGTCCGGACAATTCGCTGCGCGGCGGCAGGATCGAACGGATCCGACCAGAGGATATCAGCGCGCCAGCCGAGATCGAGTTCGGGGACATTGGGCAATGGCAGGTTGGGCGCGCTGAAGCCGCCGGCGGTGTTAAAGCCCCAGCGGGAGACTCGCGCGAGTGTAGTGCTCATCCACGAACCGTCAGCGGGACGGAGAGGAATCCAGGTGTCCCGCGTGCGCGGTCGGTGCGCGGACGGACGCAACTGATCCGGGTCGAGCCCATTGATACCGACGGAAAAGAAACGCTCGCCGCACGGACTCTCGAGCCAGGAAACGCCACGCGTCGACTTCAATACCCAGCGGCTACTCGGAGCGACATCAAGGTAACACTCCGCGTTGACCCGATTCGCCAATAGCAAGCACAGCAGGGTGAATATCAGTGACCGAAGGCGTGCAGCCGCCGCGGATCTAAAACCAAGACGGAACTCCCGGGACGCGTCGTTCCGCTGACCCAGTTTAGTCGCGATGCGGCGCGGAATCACGAAGGTGAGCATGCTGGCGTTCCCCAGCCGTTGGGTTTATAGCAATTTTTATCAGGATGGTACTCGCCATGGCTCGTACGGGTGGCTATCGACGAATCGAGTCCGGGTCAAATCCCCGCCTCGCTTCGCCGGACTATGAGAGCACTCGAAAGCGCGTTCCGACGCATGCACCGATTCGCCTCGAGCACACGCCGTCGGAGATTACCGGCCCGAGCAACGTCAATGCTGTAAGCACCGCGGACATGGATATGACGCATCGCGGCGGGGGGAAGGCGATCGGCGAGCGCATAGTCATCGCCGGTCGCGTGATCGACGAAGATGAGCGCGCATTACCGGGCGTCCTGATCGAAATCTGGCAGGCTAATGCGGCCGGCCGCTATGCCCATGAAGCTGACCAGCATGACGCCCCGCTCGATCCGAACTTTTCGGGAACCGGCCGGGTCGTTACCGACGCGCGCGGCGCCTACCGCTTCACGACGATCACGCCCGGGGCGTATCCCTGGCGCAATCATCCCAACGCCTGGCGCCCCGCACACATCCATTACAGCCTCTTCGGTCCCGCGTTCGCGACCCGCCTCGTAACGCAGATGTACTTCGCCTACGATCCGCTGTTGCCGCTCGATCCCATTTTCAACAGTATTCCAGACGCAATAGCGCGCGAGCGCCTACTGGCTGCTTTCGACCTTGGCATGACGACAGAGGGCTATGCGCTCGGCTACCGCTTCGATTTCGTGCTGCGGGGGCGCTACGCCACTCCGCTGGAACGATGATGTCCTCGGGCCGCACCCCGTCGCAGACCATAGGCCCATTCTTTCACCGCGCCTTGCTGCGTGATGATAGCAGTAACCTCGCGGCGGATTGCGCGATGGGGGAGCAAATCGCGATCGAAGGGCGCGTGATCGACGGCGACGGTCGCGCGGTGAGCGACGCGCTGATCGAGATCTGGCAGGCCAACGGCGCCGGCCGCTATGATCATCCCGACGACTCGCGGCATCAGGCGGCAGATCGCAACTTCCATGGCTTCGGCCGCGTCGGTACTGACGCCGATGGAGGTTTTCGCTTCCGCACGGTCAAACCGGGACCAGTGCGCGAAGCCGGCGACTTCACACAGGCGCCACATATCAATGTGTCAATCTTCGCGCGAGGTCTCCTCGACCGACTGGTGACGCGAATCTACTTCCCGGAGGAGCCGCTTAACGATACGGATCCCGTGCTCAGCGTCGTGCCCCGCTCGCGTCGTGCGACGTTGATCGCCGAGCGCATCGGGACAGAGTCACCATATCGCTTCCGTTTTGACATCGTGCTGCAGGGGAGCGCCGAGACGGTCTTCTTCGACGTTTGACCAATGTACGACTTTCTCGCACGTCGCCGAGTTGATGCCTCTTTCTCCTGCGATCTGCGCAATTCGACGGCGGACGCGGATCGAGCCCTTGCCGGCAGCAAATGGCGCAACGCGATCGCAACGTGGTAATGAAATGAAAGCTCCAAGGAGGAACACAATTAATGGCGGGAATATTGGACGGCAAGGTCGCAATAATCACAGGCGCAGGCTCGGGAATCGGTCAGGCGACCTCGCGGATCTTCGCGCGCGAAGGCGCGAAACTCGTGCTCGCCGACGTAGTCGAGGAGGGCGGCAACAGGACCCTCAAGCTAGTGCAGGATCTAGGCGCCCAGGCAGTATTCGTCAAATGCGACGTAGCGAAAATGGCCGACGTCGAGGCCACGGTGGCCAAGGCCGTACAGACTTACGGCCGGCTTGATTGCGCCTTCAATAACGCCGGGATCGAGGGTCAACGCGGAGAGACCCACGAATGCTCGGAGGAGAATTGGGCGCGCGTGATCGCGATCGACCTGACCGGCGTGTGGCTTTGCATGAAAGGCGAGCTCGCGCAAATGCTCAAGCAAGGTGGGGGAGGCGCGATCGTCAATACTTCGTCGGGCGCGGGACTCGCGGGTGTGCGCGGTATGCCGGCGTACGTTGCCGCCAAACATGGGGTGGCGGGACTCACGCGGGCGGCGGCGCTGGAATACGGGAAATTGGGCATCCGCATCAACGCGGTGTGCCCGGGACCGATCAGGACACCGATGATGGGACGGCTCACGCATGATCGTCCTGACATCGAGCAACGTTTCGCACGTTCGGAACCGCTTAAGCGTCTGGGCGAGCCGGAAGAGATTGGCGAGGCGGTTGCCTGGCTGTGCTCGGAGCGAGCCTCTTACGTGACCGGACTGCCGATGCCGGTGGATGGCGGCTTTATGGCGACATAGGCACCGTAGGTAACCATATTTCCTCACCCGATGGGCGGCGCTGTGCGAGAAACGATCGGCCTCGCACAGCGCCGTTTCGACATTTCAACAAAAGATTGTTGATTTAGTTTGCTTTACCCTGGAAACGCGCGCACGATCGGAAAACTGGTGAGGAAGAACATCCGACAAAACCTCATTTAGCTGTTCTCCCCAACCTTTCCGTTGGCTCTCAGTCAATCGCAAGCGGAGGGGCGGCCTTGATAATCCTAATACAGTCGTCGGGCATCGCTCGCGGTGAGTTCGGGGTGGACCAGGAACTCCAACGCGCGTTCAAGATTCTGCATGTCGCCAGGGTCAGGGCCTTGGGTGGCGGGAGGTTCGCGGACGGTTCGGGCTACGTCGTGCTCGCGCGCGATGTGGACGGACCGGCCGCGTTGGCTGCGCTTGAGGGAGGGGGTGTAAGGGCGTTAGTGCTCAAGCCGCGCATCGATTCCGCAATCGCCAAGCCGAACCGGGCGGTCGAACGCCAGCGTTGAGCGCTGCGGGAGGTTCCGCCCCACGGCATATCTCGAGCGCGAGCGAGGTCATTCTACCCCGCCTTCTGACTTTTTGCCCTCCGCAGCGTCGAAGCGCCGGCGCTCCAGTTCGAAGACGTGCCAATTTCCGGTATTCCAGGTCACCGTCAGTTTGCAGGCGCGAATCCTCCAGCCCGCAGCAGTGCGCACGAAGCGGTTGGTGTAATAGCCAAACATGAGCTGATCGCTTGCGCCGGTTTCGTTAGGGAGATGGTGGCGGGCCTGCACGTAAGCAACGCAAGTCGCTTCGTCACCCTCGATTGTGATCACGTGGTTGGTGATCATGTGCTGGGTGGCAGCGAAGCCACCGATCGTGCGTCGCGCCATTTCTATCCACTGATCGGCTTTCATCCGTCGCGGTTCACCGCCCATGACCGAAGTGAAGTCGGTCTCGATCTCGTCGGTGAAGCAGGACCGATAGAGCGCCCAATCGCGCATATCAACGCCAGTCGCATAGCGGAGCTGGACATCGCTGATCGCCGCACGATCGAGGAGGAACTTAACATCGTCGCTGGGTGCCATAACGCGACTATAAGGCCGTATCCCCGGAGACTGCCAGAGCCACGAGTGCCAATGACGCCGGGCTCGCGGAGGCTGGCTGCTTAGGGAAACAAGTCGCGCATCTCGGGGATTATCCACAGCGGCGGCTGACCTTGCGCGACGCGCTGGATATTCGCATAACCGTTGTGAAAGCGCTTGCGAAAACTATCGACGGTAGGACCGGCGCTATGCGGCGTCAGGACCACGTTCGACAGTGTCAGCAGCGGATTGGCCGCGTCGGGCGGTTCCTTCTCGACCGTATCGAGACCGGCTCCAAGGATGCGCCCCTGTGCGAGCGCAGCAATCAAGGCCGACTCGTCCACCACTTCTCCGCGGCAGGTGTTAATCAGGATCGCTTTGGGTTTCATGCGGGCGAACGCGTCCGCGCCGATCATCTTGCGAGTGCTATCGTTGAGGGCCACGTGGAGGCTTACGACATCGGCGGTCTCGAGCAGCCGGTCGAGCGCGACGTATTCGACTCCCAATGCCGCTTCCTCCGCCGGACTTGGCCGGAAGCTGTCGTAATAGATCACTCGCGCATCGAACGCCTTGACTCGGCGCGCGACCTGCCGCCCAATATTGCCCAATCCCACGAGCCCAACCGTTTTCCCTTCAAGCTCGAAGATGTCGACTGCTCGCGGGATACCCCGATGCCAGCGGCCATTCGCAACGTTATGGTGAAAGGCGATTAGTTTCCGATAGACGGCCAGCATCAGCATGATCGCGTGCTCGGCCACGGCGACGGAGTTGGCACCGCCGTTGGAACAGATCGGAACGCGCGCGCTGCGCGCACCCTCGATATTCACCATGTCGTAGCCGGCGCTCAGCACCTGCACCAGCTTCAGCCGCTTCGCCGCAGTGTATGCTTCATTCGGTAGGAACCAGACAAAGCCCAGCAGGTACTCCGCTTCGAGCATCGCAGTGGCAATCTCTTCGGGCCGGACTCGGGGCGGCAACAGCTTCAGCGCAAAGCCTTCCGGCTTCATTCTCGGGATCAACTCGAGAACGTCCGGCGGCATCTCGATCCCCTGGGTAAAAAGGATAGTTTCCTGCGACATGACCCCTCCGCCGCGGACGCTGCTCTTTCCCAGCGTCTTTAGATTACTGCGCCGGCGCTGGTATGAATGGTCTGCCCGGTGATCTGTCTGCTACCGGGAAGGCAGAGAAATAAAATCGCCGCCGCGACGTCCTCGGGTTGCGAAACGCGATGGAACAGATTTTCCAGTGGACCGGCCGACGCCACGCGCTGCAGGGCCTCCGCGTCACCCAACGCCCGCGTCATCCCGGTAGCGGTGATGCCAGGCGCAATGGCATTAACATTGATGTCGTGACTTCCCAGCTCGGCGGCGGCACAGCGGGTCAATTGCACGAGGGCCGCTTTTGAGCTGGCATATGCCATGGGCGAGTTTCTGGCGCGGAACGCCGAGCTTGAGCTGATGTTGACGATGCGTCCCCCGCCACCCCGCTCAATCATGTGCTTGGCGACGTATTTCATCAGCAACAACGGCGCCTTCAGGTTTACGGTGTGGACCAGGTCCCAGTTTTCCTCGTCAATGTCGGCCAGGCGCTGGAACCGGCCGGCTATGCCGGCGGCATTCACCAGGATGTCGACGCGGCCGCGTTGCTGGACCACCTGCGCTACCGCGGCTGGGATTGCCTTGAGATCGGCCAGATCCAGTCGCACTGCCAGCGCGTCGCCTCCTGACTTCCTGCCCTGCTCGACGACCGCATTGAGCCCGGCCTCGTCGCGATCGATCACCGCCACTGATGCGCCGGCACCCAACAGAGCGGCAACTGTGGCACGGCCAATCCCGGAGGCGCCTCCGGTGACGATCGCCACTTTGCCGCTTAGCTCCGAACTCATGATTGCCTCCGCTTGAGAAATCCGCGCGCCCGTTCGGGAGCGTCGCCCAAAATCGCATCACCGAACGGGCACGGAGTTTTTGCGAAGACCGTCGATCAGCGCGCCGCGAAAACCTCCTCGAAGAACGAGGTCAGCGCCTTCCACGACCGCTGGTCGGAATTCTTGTTGTAGGCGAGCGCCGGGTTCCCAATCTTGCCCGCTTCGGGATTCGTAAAGCTATGGACCGTGCCGCCGTAACTGATCACCTGCCAATCCGCCCCGGCCTTGGTCATTTCCTCCTGGAACCCAGTGACCTGTGCGGGCGGCACGAACGGGTCGTCCGCGCCGGTGCAGACCAGGATTTTCGCCTTGACCTGCCCGGCCGCCCCGGGGCGCTGGGTTTGCAGCCCCCCATGAAACGACACGATCGCTTTTACCGGCGCTCCGTCTCGCGCGAGTTCGATTGAGAAGGTACCGCCCATGCAATAGCCGATGGCCGCCAGTCGATTCGGATCAACCTGGGGCAGCGAGGCGAGTTTGTCCAACGCCGCGCGGGCCCGCTTCCGGGTTTTGACCGGATCGCTCATCAGCGGAGTCGCGACCTTAATCGCCTCCTGCAGGTCGTTGAGCAGGAGTCCGTCGCCGTAGGGATCGCCGGCCAGCGCGACATATCCCATTGCGGCCAGCCGCTCGGCGCTCTGTTTCGCATGCGGGCCCAGCCCAAACGCTTCGGGCATCACGAGAACGCCGGGGCGCTTGCCGGTTTTCTGGTCGTCGTAAGCGACATATCCGCGCAGCTTCAGGTCGCCGTCCTGATACTCGATATTCTCTGTCTTCATCCGATACTCCTCTGGTTATAGTTCGAAAGAGGAAAGACCGTCCCCTCCCGTCGTCTCTGCTTTCGCGATTCCCGCGCCTGGCGGACGCATCCTGCCGCCGCTGGCAATCGCCTACCAACGGTTTGGCCGTGGTATTACCTACGTCCATGGCCGGTTGTCAAATCGGCTGCACTCCCAGATTGGCCTCACCGGCCGCGAAACGCCAGCGGCGCCATCGCTGGCGCCGCTGGTCTCGTTTTATGGGAGCTGCGTTAGCCGCTCAGGTCGACGACGCCGCCCGCAACTGCTCCGGAGCGTCTTTGCCATTGGTGATGTAGCGCCGGATGAACCATGGACGGAAAGCCGACACGAAGCTCGGCAGGATAATCACGCCGGTAATCGCGTTGGTGATCATCAGGAAGATCAACAACTCGGCCATGCGCACATGGAAGTCGACGGGTGAGAAGGTCCACACCGATAAGCCGCCGACCATGACGAAGAGCGTATTGAGGACGGCGCCTCCCGTTCCTCTCATCGCGGTCGTAATCGAAGTAGTAATCTCGGTGCCGTTCATCACTTCGTCGCGTATCGCGGCCATCGTGTATATTCCATAGTCGATACCGAGACCGATACCGAGTGAGACGACCGGAATAGTGTCAATAGTAAGTGTCAGGTCTCTGACGTTCATGTAAATGAATGCGCCGAAGTTTCCCAGCACGCTCGCCGCGATGAACAGCAATCCGGCAAAGGGTGAACGGAACTCAACCGCGCAGCAGATACCGACCGCGATCAGCGTCATCGTCAGGTTGAAGAAATCGGTTCTCTTCAAAACCTGGTTCGCTGCCGCATACAGACCCGCGATCCCGCCCAGATATACTATCTTTACATGGTTGATGCTCGGATCGTGAACCATGGCCTTCTGCTGGAAATCCTCGATTTCAGCGAGCAGTTGGTTGAGCGTGTCGTAGGTATGGTTGCGCAATAGTACGCGGATACAGGTCGCCCGCGCTTGATTGGTTGTAATATAGCGCTCCATCTCGCCCGGAGCGCTGCCCGACAGGAATAGGTACCACAGGTTGCCCGACAGCAACGTGGTATCCGGGACGCGCAGAAATTTCGGATGGGCATAGTGGAACATCTGGTTGAACGGTTTTTCGATATCGGAAGAGAACGAAACGACCTGGATCACGTTGGGGTCGCGCTCACGCAGGTAGTAACGCAAGTCGTCCGCCAGGCGCAGCGGATCCGGACCGAGCACGGACTGAGGATCCGGGTATGAAGGCGTTTCCAGCACCACCCAGCCTTCATCCACCGGGAAGTACTCCGCGATCGCCTGGATGTCGCGGTTGACCTTCGCGTTGTTGCGATAGAGTGGCGTCCCGATATTCCGGTAACCGATCGCGGCGCGCTGGCCCGAGGCCAAGCCAAACAGGATGAAGCCGGCGGCGCCAATTAGGATCAGAGTGCGCGCCTTACCCGGCCGCACCGGGAACTCGACGAATTTACCGATCACGCGGTCGATCGTGCCCTCCAGACCGCCGGCCAGATGCTCGTCGATTTTTTTCTCGGTCCTGGGCGGCGGCATGTAGCTCATCACGATCGGCTGGAACACGAACACCATCAGCAGACTCGAGGCGACCCAGACCGCACCGGTCAGCGCTATATGATGGAGCACCGGGATGCCGCTGAACGAGACGAAGATGATCCCGAAGATATCGGCGAGGATCGAAACCAGGCCGGGCGGCAGCATCAGGTTGGTGGTGGAAACGACCGCGGTGTGCACGTCACCGCCCGATCTTTCGATCTCGCTGTAGAAGCGCCGCTGCCACTGAATACCGTGACTGACGTCGCGCGCCGTCAGAATAAACGGGATGACCAGCATCACCGGGTCCAGCTGATACCCGATCAATCCGGTGAACCCCATACCCCAAAGCGCCGAGCAAGTGCCCGTCATCAGCGGCGCCCACCAGCGGGCGATTCCGCGAATGCCGTAGTAGTGAATCAGGACGATGACGGCGAGCGAAACGAAGATGATGGTCAGAAGGTTGGGCAGATAATGATACCCCCATCCCCGCGTCATCGGTTCGCCGGCCACGTAGATGGAGTTATTGCCGTCTTGATATTTCAGAACGATGCCTTGGACCAGCTTGAAGAACTCGTGGTAGTTGATGTCGGCGTCGTTGAACGAAGCAGTCACCATCGCGCTCCTGAAATCGCCGCTAACCAATTGGCGGAGAGCATCGGCGTGGGTGGTGACGTTGGCCTTGAGCTTGGCTATGCCATCGGCGTCCTTCGGGACGTCGGGAAACATATAAGGTTTGGTAATTAGCGCTCCCGACTCGGCCTTGACGTAACTCACACGGAATGATGCCAGCGAAAACACTTCTTCGTGATTGACTCCAGGCAATTTGTCCATCGCCTCGGTCAGTTGCTGGATCTTCTTGAGCGTGGTGGGATTGAAGATGTCGCCCTGTTTCACGCGCAGCATGATCGCGAGCGTTTCCGCGCCGCCGAACGCTCGCTGATATTTTTCGTTGAGCAGAATGTATTTATGATAACTCGGAAAGAAATCAACGAAACGCGTGTTCACCTGCACCTTCGACGACGCGTACACCATGAAGAGGGTGACCGAGAGCAGCAGCGCCCCGACCGGTGCGCGGAAGCGCAGAATAGTCTTGCCGATGTTGAATGATGAATTTCTCATTTTGACTGCTTATTGCCCCCGCGCTTCAGTGATATGGCGGCCGCTCGCTACCTGCCAGCTGTGGCCACCGTCGTCACTGCGCAAAATCGTGCCGGACAGTCCGACCGCAAATCCCAGATGAGGGGAGAACGCCAACGCGGTAAGCGCATTCGAGGTTCCGCTCGTTACCGGAGACACTTTCCCATTCTCGATCAGAGCCGTCACTCCGTTCTCGCCGGCCGCGTAAAAGTCCTCTGCACCCTGCGCCGGCAGCGCCGCCTCGGCAAAAATGGATTCGTGCCAGTTCGGCAATTGACCCGTCTGCCAACTCTGACCGCCGTTGGCCGTGGTCCGGCTGGCTCCGTTCAATCCTAGCATGAGTCCGTCATTCGGGTTCCCAAAGGCGACGGTGAAGTACGGGTCGGCGGCGATCAAACGCTCGGCACCGGTCACAACGCTCCAGGTCTTGCCTCCATCGGTAGTACGGATCGTGGTTGCGAACTCACCCACCGCCCAACCGTTGTTGGCATCGGTGAAGGCGACATCGAAGTAAGTGAGATCTTTGATCGTCTGGACATTCCAGATGGCGCCGCCGTCACTGGTGCACACCACCGCCGCATGTTCGCCCACGGCACAAGCTTTTTGATCGTTGATGACGGCTACTTTTAACAGCGCCGCGGTAGATGAATTCTTCTGCAAAGTCCAGGTGGAACCACGGTCGTCGGAGCGAAAGATTACACCGCCGTCGCCGACGGCCCAGCCGACACTGCCGCCGGGAGCGAATGCCACACTATACAAATCGAACAGTTTCACGCCCTTTTCGAGTTGACGCCGGGTCCAGGTGTGTCCCTGATCGTCCGAAGTCATCACGATGCCCTTGTCGCCGACAACTATTACCCGATTTTGGGTGATGGCAACGCCGAAGTAGTTCTCCCAGGTCCGACTGGTTAGCTCCTGGCCTTGCTGTCCCGCTGCCGTGGCGAGGGCCGCGCCAGCACACAGCAGCCAAACGCTTGCAGTTATCGCGGGTATCCAAGCCCAGATCAGGCCCCCGCTCTCCAAATGCCGTCCCCTGATCATACTCTCTCCTCGCACTAATTTGTGCCGACTCGTACCGCCACCCCCAGATGTGTCGCTGCACCGCTGGGGGGTGAGTTCAGCCGTTGGCGATTAGTACACATCTTTAATCCCAAACGCCAACGCTCAAATGGCTATCTTCGCAGAAATTCTTGTCAAAAGAGCAGAAAAATACCGCTAACAGATGCTCCTAATCTAATGCTGTTCGGAATCGCGGCCGCGGATAGGGAAGGCGGTTAGGCGACTCGGAGCAAGGGACCTTTCCCTTGCTCCGGTAGCCGTGAGTCTAGGTCGTTGTCTCCGTTTTTAACTGGCCGCGGCTGACTGCGTCTCCTTCTCGCCGCGCTTCTCGAGAATGGCCTTGAGCACGCGCGGCGGCGACATGGGCAATTCGCTCATCCGCGTGCCAATTGCTCGGTAAATTGCGTTGGCCACAGCAGCCGGCGGCGGCACAATCGAGACCTCGCCCACTCCACGCGAACCGATCGGATGGCCGGGGGCGGGCACTTCCACGATCACGGTTTCGATCAGAGGTAAATCGAGGCAAGTCGGCATCCGGTAATCGAGCAGGCCGGTATTCCGGAGCGTGCCCTGGCTGTCGTAGAAATATTCCTCGTTCAGCGCCCAGCCGATTCCCTGCGCTGTCCCACCTTGCATCTGGCCCTCGACGTAGCTGGGATGCAGTGCTTTGCCGACATCCTGCGCCACCGTCGCCCGCAAAATCTGGACTTTGCCGGTATCGGGGTCGACTTCGACGTCGACGCAGGTTGCCGCGAACGACGGCCCCACCGTGCCGAGGTTGACCGACGCCGACGCGGTCAATGGTCCGCCGGTACGCGCCAGACGGGCGGCGATCTGTTTGACCATCATCGATTTATCCTTATCGCCGGCAACGCTCAGGACGCCATTCTCGAAGCTGATCTCCTCAGGTTTCTTGTCCCAGGTTTTGGCGGCGCGTTCCTTGAGCTGTCGCACGATGTCGGTAGCGGCCTCGAAGACGGCAGCGCCGGTGGTCACCGCCGTCCGGCTGCCGCCCGTAACGTCGTTGTAGCCAATCGAATCAGTGTCGGCGACGAGAGGACGTACATCGTTGATGTCCAGTCCGAGAATCTCCGCCACGATCATAGCCTGCGCTACGCGTGTACCGCCGACATCCACGGAGCCGATAACCAGACTCGCGGTGCCGTCGCTATGCAGGTTGATCACCGCCGACGACTGCCACCCGATATTGAACCAAAAGCCCGAAGCGACTCCACGACCACGATTCGGACCTTCCAGCTTCGACTTGTAGTGAGGGCTGTTTTTGATCGCCTGGACCGTCTCGAGGTAGCCAATTCTGGCGTACGCCGGTCCCGCGGTATGGGGAACGCCCTCTTTGGCGCCGTTAATGAGACGAAATTCGCAAGGATCGATGCCGCACTTCTCCGCTAGCTCATCGATCACGGTTTCCGACGCCATCGCGGCGTTGGTGGCGCCCGGCGCGCGATAGGCCGCAGTTTTCGGCCGGTTGACCACGACATCGTACGCATCGATCTGAAAGTTCGGAATATCGTATGGCGCGATAATCGTCATCGCCCCGGCACCGACCGGCGAACCCGGAAACGCCCCGGCTTCGAACGCCAGCCAGATCTGCGCGGCGACCAACTTGCCGTCTTTGGTCGCGCCCATCTTGACCCGAATCGTCGACCCGGAGGTCGGACCCGTCGCGCGAAGCACCTCTCCGCGTGTCATGACCAGCTTGACCGGACAGCCGGTTTTTTTCGACAGCAACAGCGCCAGCGGCTCGAGGTAAACCACCAGCTTGCCCCCGAAGCCACCACCGATTTCGGCGGGCACGACCTTGATGTTTCCCTCCGGCATCCCCAAAAGGGTCGCGGTAAGCGACCGCACGTTGAAGCTGCCCTGGGTCGAACAGTAGATCGTTCCGTGGCCGTCCGCGCTGTAAATGCCGACCGCGTTGTGCGGCTCGATATAGCCCTGATGGACCATCGCCGTCTTCAATTCGCGCTCCACGATATAGTCGGCTTTCTTGAAACCCTCGTTGATGTCGCCGCGCGGGAGTTGCATGTGCATCGCGACGTTGGTCTGTTTGTCGCCATCCTCCGCGTTGCGCAAACTGGGCAACAGAATCGGTGCGCCGGGTTTCATCGCGTCCTCGACCCGCATAACCGGAGGCAGGACCTCGTAGTCGACCTCGATCAGCCGTAATGCCTCATCCGCGATATGCCCGCTGGTGGCAGCCACCGCCGCAATCGCGTGCCCGTCGTAAAGAACCTTGCCGCGCGCCAGCACATTGGCGGAAACATGCGACAGGTTCGTCGGGATTTCACCTGAGGTATCGATCTTGTCGGGAAGCTCCGGCAGGTCGGCCGAAGTGATAATCGCCTTGACGCCGGGGAGCTTCAGCGCCTTCTCGAGCTTTATGGATTTGATGATGGCGTGAGCATGCGGGCTGCGTAGGACTTTGCCGTGGAGCATCCCAGGAAAGGCATAGTCGGCGCCGTATTTTGCCCTGCCCGTGACTTTATCGACCCCGTCGTGTCGGATTGGCCGGGTCCCGATAACGCGGAAAACCTTGTCGCCGTTGGAAGCGTTGGAATCTGCCATTTTTGTCCACCACGCTCGGAGAGTTTTGCGGCCGTCGCGCTGTTCGAGCTGTAGGTAAGTTGATATACCCGTGACGCGCCAACTTCAACGCGGCGAACCAAGCTCCGCCGCCATGAAGCTGGCATCGCAGCCATGTGAAATGGCGGACAGCCTGAGCCCAAAAGACTGGGCCTGAGACGAAAAGCCTGAACCGGAGAGTGCGCGATGGAATTCGGAATCTGCTTCGATACGCACATCGACAAGTGGGAATTGATTCGTTACGCCGAAGAGCTGGGCTACGATCGGGCCTGGGTCCCCGACTCGCAGATGATCTGGTCGGATTGTTACGCCACGATGGCGCTCGCGGCGCACGCCACCAAGCGCATCAAGATCGGCACCGGCGTGGCGATTCCGGGCACACGCATCGCGCCGGTGACGGCGCATTCGATCGCCACCATCAACCAGATCGCGCCCGGGCGCGTCTTTCTCGGGATCGGCACGGGCCATACCGCGATGCGTGTGATGGGCCAGGAACCGATGCCGCTCAAGGAGTTCCGCGAATATCTGCGCGTCGTGCGCGGTCTGCTCCGCGGCGACGCGGTCGAATACGCGTACGGCAAACGCACGCGCGAGATTCAGTTTCTCCATCGCGACCGCCACTTCATCAACCTCGAGAATCCGGTGCCCATCTACGTCGCCGCCAATGGCCCCAAGGCCTGCGAAGCGTGCGGCGCGTACGGCGACGGCTGGATCACTGTTGGCGGGAGTAAAGAGGAGATGGAGCAGAAGCTGGCGCACATCGAAGCTGGCGCGAAAAAGGCGGGCCGCAAGGTTGGGCAGGATTTTTTGACGACCGTGCTCACGGGCGGGTGCGTGCTGCGTCCCGGCGAAAAGATCGACTCGGAACGGGTCGTGCAGGAGGTCGGATCGCAGGTCGCGGCCCTGCTGCATTTCTATTATGAAATCTGGAAAGACCTCGGCAAGCGGGACGATCTGATCCCGCCGTTCTTCCGCGACATCTGGGGCCAGTACATCGAACATGTCGCAGGTTTCAGCCTGCCCGAGGAGAAGCGCTTCCGCCAGATTCATGAGGGGCATTGCACGTTCCTGCAGCCGGGCGAGGAGAAATTTGTGACGCCGGCGGGAATCCGCGCCAGTTCAATCGTCGGGACACCCGAAGAGATCGTGCATCAACTTCGGGAGATGGAACGCAACGACGTGGGCGGAATCAGTATCCTGGTCGCCGCGGATACGCAGCGGAAGGTGTACCGGGATTTCGCGGAATTGGTGATGCCGCTGATGAGGTAAGCGCCAGCCGTTGAGGGGCGTTCAAACCGGGTCACGCCGGCCGCGCCCTTCGGGTATGCGGGTTCGAGCGGCGCGCCGGGCAAGCATGCCCGGCGCGCGCGAGATTTCGCCTTTCGTGCGCCTTACGTGCCTTTGCCGCCTTTAGCGCCCCGCGGCGGCCAGCGATAGCTCCTCGGCCGGGACCGTCCGATGCGGATTGAAGTGCGGCAGCACGTGTTTCCCGATGAGCCGCAGCGACCGCATGATCGTCTGATGCGGGATGCGTCCCGACTGCTTGAAGAAGATCACTTGGTCGACCCCGGCCTTCTGGAATTGCTCGAGTTTGCGCACCACGAAGTCGGGATCGCCGACCACGATCATGTCGTGTGCCTTGAGCTGAGCGTCGGTCGCGTCGGCCGGATTCTGTTCCATCGCGAACAGGTTGCGCAGGTACTCGTAGGAATAGAGTTTGTTTTTCGCCATCAAGGGCTCGAACAGCTTGGCCACGTTCTGGAAGAACCAGCGCGCGCCGGCCAGGCCGACCGCTTCCTCGTCCTTGCTCTCGCACACGGTGCAGATAGCGACCGCGGCGAAGTTCTCGTTGGGCACCTTGGGCACGAGGTCGGAGCGATGGGCGCAGGCCTTGCGGTGGGTCTCCATCGATTTCTGCACCTGATCCCAGTTGAAGTTGAAGCTGAGCACGCCAAGGCCACGGTCCCCCGCCATCTCGTAGCTTTCGGGCGCCGTACACGCCATCCACATCGGCGGATGGGGCTTCTGGATCGGCTTGGGCACGACGCGCCGGGGCGGAACCTTGATCAGCTTGCCGTCGTACTCGAGGATCTCGTCGGTCCAGGCCTTGACGATGATGTCGAGCGCCTCGCGCACTTCGGCGCGGGTGCGATCGTAATCGACGCCGAAGCCGTCGAGTTCCTGCGCGGTGGTGGAGCGGCCGGTGCCGAGTTCCATGCGGCCGTTGCTGATGATATCCAGGACGGCGGCCTGCTCCGCCACCTTAATCGGATTGTTGAAGTTAAAGGGCAACAGGCGCACGCCGTGGGCAATTCGGATATTCTTGGTGCGCTGGCTGACCGCGCCGTAAAACACTTCGGGCGCCGGGCTATGAGAATATTCCTCGAGGAAGTGATGCTCGACTTCCCACACATAGTCGATGCCGATGCGATCGGCCAATTCGATTTGCGCGAGGGCTTCCCAGTAGGTGTTGTATTCGCTGAGCGCGTGCCAGGGGCGCGGGGTTTCCATCTCGTAGAGCAGACCGGTTTTCATGCTGCGACACTCCTTTCCGTGTGCGGCGACGCTTATTCGCGGGGTAGTTTTGACCGTATAGTTGCGACCTCTTGAGGGTCTATCGCGAAACTTGGTCCCCGTCAAAACGGATTCGCGCGAAGGCCGTGCCGGGGGCAAAGCAATGGCCGCGTCGAATTTTCGACGCGGCCATTGGTTACGGTCGTGCTGAGGTCAGGCGGGAATCAGCGGCCCGCGGCGGCGCTGGCGATCGCGGGCGAGGTGCCGCGCTGGATATGCGGCAACACTTCAGTCGCAAACAGCTTCATGCTGCGTTCGGCCAACTCCAGCGGCATTCCGCCGTACTTGAAGATCCCGACGAATTCCGCCGCGTCCATGGTGCTGGCGATCGTGCGGAGCGTCTCGACGCATTGTTCGGGGGTGCCGTAGCACTGGGTCTTGCTGAACATATCGCGGAAGGCGCCCGGAGTGTTTTTCCCCGCTTCGGCCATTTTGACGTGATACTCGTAGCCTTTGACGGCGCGGAAATGGTCGGGGTCGTCGTATTCGTAGTGGCGCAGGGCGGTATCGGCATAGTTGCCCATCCAGCTCATCGCACCTTCATTGGCTTCCTTTTCGGTCTCCGCGCAGTAAATGAAGGCGACCACGATCGGCTTCTTCGGGATCTGGTTGAACTTCAGGCATGATTCGCGGAAATGCTCGTAATCAGCGCGATGCTCGCTCCACGGCTTCTGCGGAATCACCAGCATCCCCATCCCTTGCTTGGCCATGATATCGCCGGTCTCAGGGGAGACGATGGCGCCGTAAAAGCGGTCGGTCAGGTTGTTGCGGCGCGGCTGAGGCCGGATGCTCATATCGGGGATCTGGTTGAATTTGCCCTTGTAGGAGAAGCGTTTCTGGGTGAGCGCGAGGCGGACGATCTCGGCGGCCTCGACGAAGCGGTCGCGCGATTCGCTCATCGAGACCCGGAAGCCGTCGTATTCGATACGGCCGGAGCCGCGGCCGAAACCGAGGGTGAGTTCGCGGTCGCCGACGAGGATTTCGAGCATCGCCAACTGCTCGGCGACGCGAACCGGATCATGCCAGGGCAGGACGACGACCATGCTGCCGAAGCCGACGCGGGTGGTGCGTCCGGCCATATAGGTGAGGAACTGGAGAACGTCCGGAATCATGGTGTAGGGGGAGAAATGATGTTCGACGCCCCAGATCGAGTCGAAGCCAAGTGGCTCGACCATATCGGCGAGTTTGAGATCTTCGCGATAAATCTCGAAGTCCGCTTTTTCCGAGCGGAAGTAGTTCTGGCAGAAAAAAGACGCTCCAACCTTCATCGGACACTCTCCTGAATTGGAATTTTTGGACCTTCGGGTCCCCTAATTCGCTGGCAGGGGATCCCGAGCGACGGACGGCGACGGAGACTCACTCGACTGTCATGGCACAAAGGGCTCCGCAAGATCAATAACGACGTTTCGGGGATACGTAGGTCCGCTCGGGGGACCTTAGGGGTAGAGCGCGGCGGCGGCGCGTTTCGGTGCCTGGCGGGGACGTTTGAGCACGTTATCCGACATTTTTTCGACCGTCGCTTCGGCAAGCAAAATGACGTCGAGGCATATGGTTGAGCTTTGGACTGGAAGCTTGATTTCAGGTGCTGAGGCGCATCGCCAGTTGGACCAGGAAGCCGAAGAGCGTGGGGATGGCGCCGCAGAAGGCGAGAATTTCCAACGTGCAGCGATCGGTCGCGAGCCCGTACACGCCGAGCAGGCCGAAGCTCAGTGACAGCGCGCCCAGCACGAGCAGTGCGATCGTCAGTTGACGATCCTCGATTGGATCGGGTTTCAGCCGATATTCGTCGCCATCGGCGACGTAGCGAGCGCGCGTTTTCTCGTCGAGTGCCGCGTATTCCGTCTTGGTCAGCCAGTGCTTCAAAGGTCTTCCAGCGCGCATCGCGAGTACGAGTCAACGCGCGCCGCGAACCGACCAAATCAGAACCGGCCAAAGAAAAAAAGCAGGCCGGCGCTATGGCAATTGACGCGGAGTATCGCGAGCGACCCGAAGCACATCATACTTGATCGTGCTTCGCGCGCAGGGAGCGCGAGCTTGAACGCGCACGCTGACGATGCCGCCGGCCCGGTGCGAGACCAACCACCCCGCTCAGCGCTCGTCGTACTTATCGTGATGGCGCCACCAGTATCCGCCGCTCTCGTTGCGACCCTTGGGCGCGCGATCGAGCCATTGGTACCCTCCCCACAGTCCGTCCAGTCCACGCGCATAGGCGGAATAGGTGTGGTAGATAACGCCGTCATCGAGGGCGAACGCGCTCATCCCCGGCCGCTCGCGGGCGTAGGTGGCGACGTCGGTGCCGGTCATGGTCGCGCCCTTGAGCGCGCCGTCGGGTGTCGCGCGCGAAGGTATCCGGGGATCGTCGGGGCCGCGTGACGGTTCGCGCCGGTAGTTGTATTCGATACCTCCCGTGCGCTGTTGCTCCTCGGTGATCGCGACGTTGAAGTCATAGTTGAAGTCTGCGCTGAGCGCGGACGCCCAGGGGAAGGTCCAGCCCATCCGCCGCTTGAAGGCCTGCAGCTTGGCGAGCGGCGCTCGCGACACGGCGCATAGCGCGACGTCGTGGTTTGCCAAATGGATAACGAAACCGTTGAACCCGTCGGCGATCGACGAACAGGACGGACATCCCGCCGTGTAGTCGGGCCCGAACATGAAGTGATAGATGAGGAGTTGCGAGCGTCCGCGGAAGAGGTCCGGCAGCGCGGCGCTCCCCTCGTCGGTCTCGAAACGGTAGGGCTTGTCGATACGGACCCACGGCAGCGCTTGCCGCCGCCGCGCCAACTCGTCGCCGCGTCGCGTGAGATCCTTCTCCGCCTGGAGCAGATCGAGGCGCGCTGCAAGCCACTGTTCACGTGTGCCGGTCATGTGCTTGGTCATCGCTCTTCTCCCTTCCTTTGGTTCAGTGTGCCCGCCCCTCGGGCAGCGGCCGCGTAGAGAAACGTCTTTTTTCTCAGCACACCGCCGTCGATCATTCAGGCGGGGCCCAGTTGGGTGCGCAAGTCGGCAACTTTGACGGCCCATCCGTCGCGCAGGCGCGTGCCGATGAGGTCGTCGATCTCTCCGGTATGGCTCAGCGTGAGGCGGCTGCCGCTCGCGATTTTCTCGAGTTGAAACTCCACGCGGGTGGGCGTGTCGCCTTCGTTGTGGATCCACGACCAGACCATTTTGCGCGGGCGATCCAATTCCAGCACCTCGCATTCGATTAGGCCGCGGCTGCCGGGCCCGGGCCGACGGCTGCGCAGGACGAAGCGCTTGCCCACGCGCGGCTCGAAGTCATTTTCCTCGAGCCATACGCTGAGCGCGGCCGGGTCGGTCAGCGACTGCCACACTTTCTCGACCGGATGGGCATAGTCCTCGACCAATAAGATATTGAGCTTCATGGGTGGTCCCTTTCGCGGGTAAATCGCAGACGCTTCCTTTCGATCTCACTTCGCGGGCTTGGGCTCGGTGGTTTTGCGGCGATCCGCGCGAGCGGATTCATCGAGGAACGAGCGCAGTCGTTTCAGGCGGCCCTGCCAGAAGCGGCGGTAGTTCGCGGTCCAGTCTGCGACCTCGCGCAAGCGGTGGGGAGTCAGGGTGTAGATACGTTTGCGGCCCTCGGCGCGCCGATCGACGAGGCCGGCTTCATGCAAGATCTTGAGATGCTGGGAGACCGCGGCGAAGGAGATCTCGAAGCGGCCGGCGAGGTCCTGCGCCGCCAGTTCGCCGTCGGCGAGGAGGTCGAGCAGGCGCCGCCTGTTGGGCTCCGCGATCGCATGAAAGATGTCGTCTGCGGGTTCCATCGGAGACCGATTTTATTTAAGTGATAACTTAAATGTCAAGCGCGCGAAAACGGTCGAGCGCTAGCGACCGCAATCTCATTCGCGCGATTTGCACCATTGTGAGATCGCCGTAAAATTTTAGTTGTGCGCCGCAGTCTCGATGCAGCTCGCACCCGCGCTGCTTGCTAAACCGACGCGCGCCCTGATTTAGTGATTGAACCACACCCAACGGAGGACGCGGGGTATGCACGACCAGGTAATCCGCAACGGGATGATCGTCGACGGCACGGGCGCGGCGGCATTCGGCGGCGATATCGCGATCGACGGCGGCCGGATTGTCGGGGTCGGCGGGAAGGCGGGCGCGGCGCGGCGTGAGATCGACGCCAGCGGCCTGCTGGTGACCCCGGGATGGGTGGATATCCACACGCATTATGACGGCCAGGTGGCGTGGGATCCGTATCTTTCACCGTCGAGCTGGCATGGCGTGACCACGCTGGTGATGGGGAATTGCGGCGTGGGTTTCGCGCCGGTGCGGCCGGGCAAGGAAGACTTCCTGATCAGCATGATGGACGGCGTCGAGGATATTCCGACCGAAACGCTCAAGGCGGGAATCAACTTCGAATGGGAATCCTTCGCGGAATATCTCGACGCGCTCGCGCGGACGAAGCGCGTGCTCGACGTTGGCGCGCATGTGCCGCATTGCGCGGTGCGCGCCTACGTGATGGGTGAGCGCGGCGCCGCCAACGAGGAGGCGACTCCGGACGATATCGCGCAGATGGCGGCGATCGTGCGGGATGGCGTGCGGGCGGGAGCGCTGGGTGTAAGCACCTCGCGCACGTTACTGCATCGGACACGGGACAAGGCGTACGTCCCGGGAACGTTCGCGGCGGTCGACGAGATGATGGGAATCGGGCGCGCGCTGGGAGAAGCAGGACACGGCGTATTCGAGATTATCACGGACGTCACGGGTCCGGACGCGGATCTTGGGTGGATGGCGCGGCTGATGGCGGAGACCGGGCGCCCGATCTCGCTGGCGGCGGTGGTGAACCGGCGATCGGGCATGCGCATGCTCGAGATCATGGATTTCATCCGGCGCAACAATGCCAGTCGGCAGGCGGATCGTGGCACAGGTCGCACCGCGGCCAGCGGCGTCGCTGATGAGTTTGCAGAGTTCGCTCCATCCGTTCAGCACGCATCGCAGCTACCGGCAATTAATGGCGGGACTGAGCCTGGCGGAGCGCGTGGCGAAGATGCGCGAGCCGAGCGTACGCGCGCAGATTCTGCAGGATCGCCCCGCGGTCAGGGAGGAACAGACGCTCGCGATGGTCAGTCATTTCGAGCAGCATTTCGCGCTGGGGGATCCGCCAAACTACGAGCCGACCGCGGAGATGAGTATCTTCGCGCGGGCGCAGCGCACAGGTCAGACGCCGCAGGAACTGGCCTACGAGACGCTGCTGGAACGCGACGGACGCGGCATCATCTACATGCCGCTGGCGTTCAAGGAATACTCGTTCGACAGCCTGCGCCCCTTGCTGATGGACTCGGCGACGATACTGTCGCTCAGTGATGGCGGGGCGCATTGCGGGGTGATTTGCGACGCCGGCATGCCGACGTACCTGCTGACACATTGGGTGCGCGATCGCGAGCGCGGCGCGCGTCTGCCGGTCGAACTGGCGGTCAAGCGGCAGACGCGGGACACCGCGGAACTCTATGGGCTGAGCGATCGCGGAGTGCTGGCGCCGGGAATGAAGGCCGATCTCAACTTGATCGATTTCGACAACCTGCGGCTGCATCCGCCGGAGATGGTCTTCGATCTGCCCGCCGACGGCCGCAGGTTCGTGCAGCGCGTCGACGGCTACAAGTACACGATCGTGAGCGGCAAGGTGACGTACGAAGATGGCCAGGCGACGGGCGCGATGCCGGGGAAGGTGGTGCGCGGTGCGCCGGCGGCCGTAGCGTCGCGCTAGAGGATTGCGGTTGCGCGGCGAGCGCGCCGCGCGCAAACAATAGGACTGGCATCGATCGTGCGCGCGCTTCACCTCGCGCCGACAACGTGCCAATCGCGCCGGAGTTCGGTGATGGAAAGCTCCGGCACCCATACGAACGTTCGGTAAATTTTGCGGGATTCGAGGCTACCTACACGGGTATGTATTACCGGCATTTCGGCCTGAGCGACGAACCATTTGAGTCGTCGGCAGTGCCCCGCCTGCTCTTCCTCAGCGAGGGGCATCGGCAAGGTCTTGCCGCGCTCGAATGGGGGGTGGCGCAAGAACCCAGTGGCTTCACCCTGCTGGTGGGGGAGACGGGAACCGGCAAGACGACGCTGGTCGCGTCGATACTCGCGCGCGAATACGAGCATATTCGCGTGGTCTTTATCGGGAATCCCCAGCCGGGATTCGACGGGATCCTGCACGGTCTGACGGTCGAGTTGGGAATCGATGCCCCGCCGGACAAGATCACGATGCTGGAGGCATTCCGCGCGTTCCTGAACGGTTTGGGGCCAGACGAACGGGTGGTAGTAGTCGTCGACGAGGCGCAGAGCCTGGACGACGATGCGTTGGAGGAGTTGCGATTGCTCGCGAATCGCGGCCCCGCAAGCGGGAAACGGATGGGACTCATCCTCATCGGACAGCCCCAGTTGCAGCGCCGCCTGATGCGGCCGGAACTGCGTCAATTGAGCGATCGGATCGGTGCACGCGCCGTGCTGAATCCGCTCAGCCGCGAGGAAGCGCTGGACTACGTCGAGTATCGGATGAATATGTGCGGCGGCAGTACCGCGAGAGTATTCGGGCGCGGTGCGCTCGCACACTGTCTCAACCACAGCAGAGGCATTCCGCGGCGGATCAACACGATCTGCCACAACGCGATGCTGATTGCGTCCGCGACGGGCCTGGCCCAGGTCGACCTCCGATCCGCGCGCGCGGCGGTGGCGGAGTACAACAATCCGTTGGGAGAGGCGCGGTGGTTTCAGCTCGCGATCCCGTGGACACGCTTCTGGCGCGTTGGGGGGCTGCTCGCGGGAACGATGGCGCTCGGCTTCTTCAGCATGAATACGAAGATGTATTTCTGGCCGTCACGGAACGCGCCCGACGAGGCGCTGGCGGCTCAGGTGTCACCGGCCGCTCCCGCGATGAGGCCGCCGGCGCTTGTGGCCGGCCCAAGCGCGGCACCACTACTTGTGTCGACGGTACCAACCGAATCGTTGGACCAGGGGGACGCGATCGCTTCCACGAATCGGGTCGCGGCCAAGCATCGGCTGCGGCATCACCTCCGGCGACGACACCGCCACTCGCAACATCCGCGCATGTCCGCGCATAGGGAACGCTTCAGCATCTGGCACTTGTTCGCGGTGGATCGGGCGAGTCGAAGTTAAGCCGCGCGGGCTGGCTGGTCATATCGGCATGCGGCGTGCCGCCGACATTTAGTGCACCAGAGAGTGCGAAATTAACAATCCTTAGCGGCGTGACCCGATCGCTCGAACCTAGCTGGCCGATTTCCGGTTCAATTCCCCGTCTCAACCGGGAAGCAGCGAGTCCGACAACATTCGGGCCGATCGGGGCCGCATCATAATCAATCGATCACGAAAAGACGGTCGGCAGCGTGAAGGGGCTAAGCGCCCTTCGCGTGCCGACCGCTTTTCTGCCGAGCTCAGGCAAGGTCGAAGCGATCGAGGTTCATCACCTTGGTCCAAGCCGCCACGAAGTCCTTCGCGAACGCTCCCTTCGCATCGTTACATGCATAGACTTCCGCGAGCGCCCGGAGCTGGGAGTTCGACCCGAAGATGAGGTCGACGCGGGTAGCGGTCCACTTGACCTGGTTGGTCTTCCGGTCGCGCCCCTCATAGATGCCGTCCGTAGAGGAGGCCTGCCACTGCGTATTCATGTCGAGCAGGTTGACGAAGAAATCATTCGTCAGCGTCGCGGGCTTGTTGGTAAAGGCCCCGTGTTTGGACTGCCCGAAGTTCGCATTCAGGGCGCGTAAGCCGCCGACGAGAACCGTCATCTCGGGGGCCGTTAACGTCAGCATCTGTGCCCGATCAACCAGCAACTCCTCCGCCGATATCTTGTGTCCGTCCCGGAGGTAGTTGATAAACCCGTCCGCGGTCGGCTCCAGTACGGCGAACGATTCCACATCGGTCTGGTTCTGGGCAGCATCCGTGCGACCCGGCGAGAAGGGAACCTTCACATCATGCCCGGCCTTTTTCGCAGCATCCTCGACGGCTGCGCAGCCGCCGAGCACGATCACGTCAGCCAGCGAGACCTTCTTCCCGCCGGACAACGAGCTGTTAAAGTTCTTTTGCACCGTCTCCAGCGTCTGCAACGCTTTCGCCAGTGCGGCCGGCTGGTTCACCTCCCAATCCTTTTCAGGCGCAAGGCGAATGCGCGCGCCGTTTGCCCCACCGCGCTTGTCGGTGCCGCGGAACGACGACGCCGACGCCCAGGCTGTCGCGACCAGTTGAGAGACCGACAGTCCGGATTCGAGGATCTTGGCCTTCAGTGCCGCAATGTCCCGCTCGTCGATCAATTTATGATCGACCGGGGGAACCGGGTCTTGCCAGATCAGGGGCTCCTTGGGAACGAGCGGGCCTAGATAGCGCGCGACCGGTCCCATGTCCCGATGCGTCAGCTTGAACCACGCCCGCGCGAACGCGTCTGCGAACTGATCCGGATGCTCGAAGAAACGCCTCGAGATTTTTTCGTAAGCGGGGTCGAGCCGCATAGAGAGGTCAGTGGTCAGCATCGAGGGCGCGTGACGCTTCGACTGGTCGAACGGATCCGGCACGGTGCCGGCGGCTGCGCCATTCTTCGGCCGCCACTGATTGGCCCCGGCCGGGCTCTTGGTAAGTTCCCATTCGTGGCTGAACAGGTGCTTGAAGTAGTCGTTGCTCCACTTGGTCGGCGTTGTAGTCCAGATGACTTCGATACCGCTGGTGATGGCGTCACCCGCTTTGCCCGAGCGAAATTTGCTCTTCCAGCCGAAACCCTGCTGCTCGATCGGCGCGCCTTCGGGCTCTGGGCCCACCAATGTCGCATCGCCAGCCCCGTGGGTTTTGCCAAAGGTGTGGCCGCCGGCAATCAGCGCGACGGTTTCTTCGTCGTTCATCGCCATCTGGCGAAAGGTCTCCCGGATATCCCGTGCCGCAGCGACCGGATCCGGCTTTCCATTGGGCCCCTCTGGATTCACGTAAATCAGGCCCATCTGAACAGCGCCGTAAGGCTTCGCGAGCTCACGGTCACCACTGTAGCGCTCGTCACCCAGCCAGGTGCGTTCCGACCCCCAGTAGACCTCTTCGGGCTCCCAGACATCCTCGCGTCCGCCGCCAAAGCCGAACGTCTTGAAACCCATCGACTCCAGGGCGACGTTGCCGGCGAGAATCATCAGATCGGCCCAGGAGATTTTCCGGCCGTACTTCTGCTTGACCGGCCACAGCAACCGGCGCGCCTTGTCGAGGTTGGCGTTGTCCGGCCAGCTATTGAGCGGCGCGAACCGTTGCTGCCCGGATCCAGCGCCGCCACGGCCGTCATCGATGCGATACGTACCGGCGGCGTGCCAGGCCATCCGGATGAACAGCGCCCCATAGTGGCCATAGTCGGCCGGCCACCATTCCTGCGAGTTCGTCATCACGGCGTGGAGGTCCTTGATCACGGCATCCAGGTCGAGGCTCTTGAATTCCTTGGCGTAGTCGAAATCCTTGTCCATCGGATCGGACAGTGGGGAGTTACGATGGAGATCATTCAGTTTAAGCGAGTTCGGCCACCAGGTCGCATTGGTCGGGCCCGCACTCGCGATATGCCTGCGAGCCTCGTCGCCCATTACCGGACATTTGTTTTCGGTTGCCACGTTTTGCTCCTTATCGCCGGGGACAGCCGCCCCCCGCTGCTGTGGTTAGTTTCGCTCCAAGTTATCGTTCGACTTCGAATTAATCCTAAAAAACGAGATCCCTAAAAAACGAGATCTAATGTCTATCCGATCGCGGCGGCTACGGGCTAACTCCGGGCGCCGAGACTCGCGCGCCGGCGTTTGCCGTTCGTTGCCCTGGCCGCTACCGGCTCCGCTCCCGCCGGTACCGCACGGCGCCCCCCGGCTTTGCGCTCTTTCGCTCGGCACGGTTTGCAAATGCCCTCAATTTCGAGCGAGCAGGAAAGCAGTTCGAATTCGCCGAGATGCGCCAAGCCCTTGATCAATTCATTGACCTCGGGCATCTCGACGTCCTGGACTCGCCGGCAACGCACGCAGAATACATGTTGATGCGGCTCGACATGACCGTCATAACGCGCGCTCCCGTGCAGCGCGGTAACCTTGCGCGCCTCCCCAACCTGACAGAACTGTTCCAGGATTCGATGGACCGTCGCCAGCGATATGTAAGGGTTTCGTTTACGTACCGCAACGCAGATCTCCTCCGCGCTGGGATGATTTCCCGACGCCAGGAGGGCGCGGATGACGGCGAGCCGCTGCGGGGTGACCGAAACGCCGCGCTGGTGGCAGCGTTCGACAAACTCGTCGAGCCGGCGGGTCGAATAACCCGCGTGCCATTGTAGATCCAAGAGCCGGAGCTCTTCCATGGGGTCCCCTGACGATGACCAACGCCGGCGGATCGCTTCAATCACCAGCGCCGCAAAAAGTATGGAGCCGACCAGCCGGAGAGGACAGGCCGACAACTGCCATTACATGCTAGTTCCTACTAGACAGGATAGCAAACACCGTCAACCTTCGGTTCGCGCGCGTGCCCATAACTTGATTCGCCCGCCCTCGTCAAACGCATCTCATTCGTGCTCACACCTGCACAGGAATACATGCATGCATATATGGTGTGTGGTCAAAGGCATGCATGCTTACGTGGCACGCTGGCTCGCCGTACGACGGGATCGTGGTAAACCTACGGACATATCTGCGTACGGCAGCCCTCGCCAGCTGGGCGCGCGCAACCGACGCCGAGAAGAAGGCCACGGCATCGCATGCGGCGACGTCCTACTGGGCCCGGCTCAGCCCCGAGCCGCGCTCGGCCGAGATGAAGGGAAGGGCGAAGAAGCGGACGCGACGGAGATGACGAGGAGCGCCAGCGCTGTGCGCGGTATGCGGTGTAGCGCGCTCTCAAGGATCACTTCGTCCACCCGGCGCGCGGGCAGGCGCCTGAGTCGCCGCATATGAGTCACTCTCTTTTCGGGTTCGCCATCAGCACCAGCGTCGTAATTTTATCCGACGGTAGGATAACAACCTGACTTCTCGCTGACTCGTAGAGAACGAAAAAATCGCCGAGATGACCCATATAGCTAACCGGGTGGGATTGATCGGCAGGGAGCCACAAGCCAGATTTATCTAAATCGACGATTAAAGCCCCGTACCCTTGTTGAGCCCTATAGGCATCTAACCTGCCTTGGGCGAATGCGAGTCCGCCCAGGAAAAGCAAGAGAGAGAGTACCGCCGGCCGAACCACAGGATCTGGAATCCGCCTCTTTATATAATCAAGATGTTCGAGTGGGATAAACAAAAGAGCGACCAACGCCGCTACTCCGAACCACTTTCCCGGCTCCACACCGAAGATCGCTATCAAAACAATCACAACCAAATATAGGGCAAGCAATTCTCGCCAAAACCGCCTACCGAAACGTCCAATCTTGGTATCGGCCCCGCCACCGGGAGGCAATAAACTACTTGGATACAATAAATTCGATATCGCGAATCCGAAGGCAATTGACACTAGCACCCCTAAAAACCAAAACAGCGCAGGGCCCAGAAGATCGCTCGGTCCGATGAACTCCAAAAAGTTAAGACCAAACGGACTCCAATAACCGTAGAGGTACAGAAAAGAAACCGCGACGGCGTAAACGCCAGCCGTAGTAAGAATCGTATTTAACGAGGTGTCCATCCACCAAGGATGCGGCTCGCTCCCTTAACCACAAAAGACTACAGCGCTTGCTCGGGCTAATGAAGCGCGCCGGGCCGCGGCCAACGCGAAACGCGGCAAGGCGGCGAAGGAACAGCACGCAGTCAGCAACCCGCGAGTCGGCGAGACGGTTTCTGGTCCGGTATCACGTGATACCACA
Organism: uncultured Pseudomonadota bacterium; assembly: GCA_963837035.1. Lineage (GTDB taxonomy): Bacteria > Desulfobacterota > Binatia > Binatales > Binataceae > JASHZA01. Next base: position 477,601 of record CAWIMH010000035.1, on the reverse strand, counting down.
CCATCTGCCGAGTCCGAGGCCGATCACCGTCATGTCACTGCTGCGCGGGAGGCCGGCGTCTCGGAAGCCACAATGGGCCGCGCGCGAGTACGCTTAGGTGATCAGTCCCCCGAGCCGGGGCTCAGCCCCCGCCAGATCTGAACCCCTGCCCAGCCGAGCAAGAGGCAGCCGAGTGCAGCCAGGAACCGTAATCTACTGTTCAGCCTGGTCCTTACCGGAGCGCTCGCGACGTTCCTTCAAACGGCCCGGCAACGTGTACACATATGTCAAATACAGCTCAACGAAAACGATGAGTTCGTCCGCCTCCTCAATTGTGAAGGGATGGAGATCGTGCGCGGCGTCGTTGCCACCGAGACGTATTTGATGAGCCCAGTCCTTAAGGTCTATCGTGAGCTTGCCGCTAGCCGCGAGCGCGTCGATTCGCTGTTGGATGTTTCGGTATTTTTCTGACTCCTCACCTAAAAGCTGCTGGCTGGAGACGTCCACGACCTTTCTACTCATCGCGCCGGAAGCATCCGGGTCCTCGCGCTTGAGGGCCTTTGTCGCCTGAAGGAAGAGACGCTTGAGGGCTTCAGGGGTATGGCTCGGGCAGCTCGACGGTTGAGGCTTGGGATAAGTGTTAGCCAAGGCCCAGCCATGTCGCCGAGGATCCCCGGGGCAGCCTTTGGGCGAGTTATAGCTGCTGGCGCCGGTCCTCCGAAAAACAGCCACAATCCCTTCTCCGCAACTGGCGCAAATCAACAAGGTGTGAAAAGAAGAGAGAGTGTTACTTGTCTCGTGCTCGAGGTTGAACCCCGTCCTTTCCGCTCCGCAATGCGGGCACTCAAGGTTCAACGAAGGCATTATTTACGCTCCCCGGCGGAGAAACGACGTCTATCGGCATCCGTAATTGAGTCAAACTACCTTGAACCATCACGACTGCGTGTGAGTCCTGCGACTCTGCGTAGTCTGTTACCAGCCACCGTGAGAAAAACCCCCGCCCCGACGATGCCCGTTAAATGCCCTACTCGCACAGAACCTGTCCAATTCAACCGATCCGACCACTCCCGGACACCATACCACCCTTCCCTTCTATCTCTGTCATCCGTTGATATTATTTACTTTTCTGAGATGCCGAGGGCGGGACTCGAACCCGCACGGAGCTGTCCGGTGGTTTATCCTCCCAAGGCGCCGATGGAGCAGTTTGTGTGGTCGCGCTCTACCCGGCGGCGCAGAATCTGATTGTTGCGGCGCACTCGCTCGGTTTGGGCACAACCTTTCATATGTTTATGGAAAGCGATCTTCGCGATCTGCTGGGAATTCCCAAGGAGATCAAATTCGGCGTGATGATTCCGATTGGTTGGCCGCAAAACGATTTCGTCAAGGTCAAACGCAAGCCGATCCCCAAGGTGATTCACTGGGACAAGTGGAGCGATTGACCGGGATCAGCCGTCGCTGACTTTCCTGCCAGGGGAAAAGAGTTGTGGATTCTTGGGCCCGCCGTCATAGCTTTCTGCTATCATTTGAGCGTGGATTGGCGTGAAGCCAACCAGACGATGACGACCATAGAGCTACCCAGCGCTGTAACCACTCGGTCGATGCGAGAACTAAACCTAAGGGGCCCCAAGGTCCTGGCGTCTTATGGAGCAGTCCGATACGAACTGCGCTCCGATGGGCGGGGGTTTATACCGCGCGCCTGAAGGTCATAAACTCCAGCGGCGGTTTATATAAACTGCCGGCGCGCTAAGACACCAATGTTTATAACCACCGCATGGCATAAACCACCGCATGGCATAAACCACCGCATGGCATAAACCACCGGCGCACTAAGACCGATGTTTTTATAAACCACCCCATGGCATAAACCGCCGGCGCACTAAGACCGATGTTTTATAAACCACCCCATGGCATAAACTGCGGTGTCCCGGTCGGAGAGTAGTTCGCCGCAGACGATTGATATTATTTGTTTTTCTGAGTTGCCGAGGGCGGGACTCGAACCCGCACGGAGCGGTCCGGTGGCTTATCCTCCCGAGGCGCCGATGGAACAGTTTGTGTGGTCGGCGCTCTACCCGGCGGCGCAGAACCTGATCGTTGCGGCGCGCTCGCTCGGTTTGGGCACAACCTTTACAACCTTCCAGATGTTTATGGAAAGCGAGCTTCGCGATCTGCTGGGAATTCCCAAGGAGATAAGATTCGGCGTGATGATCCCGATTGGTTGGCCGCAAAACGATTTCGTCAAGGTCAAGCGCAAGCCGATCGCTAAGGTGATTCACTGGGACAAATGGAGCGATTGACCGAGATCAGCCGTCGCTGACTTTCCTGCCAGACGCTCGATCCGGCGCTGAACGGACTCTACTGCGAGTGCTCTGAATTAGTGAGTGGCTCGCCCCGGGATTCGCGATAGCCATCGATTCAAGTCAGACATCAGAAACGCGAGCCGCCGAATTGACTCCATTTCCGCTAATAGCGTACGACGCTGCTCCAGGGTCCACGATGTGAGGCGAGCGTACTCGTGTTCTTCGACCCGAGCTGCGAATTGCTCTAACGGTTTTTCGACTTCCTCTGACGATGGCGAGGAGACTGATTCCCGAGTCACAAGACTCCGAAGGCAATCGCTGTTCACGAAGAATGCCTGCCAAGATACGAGCTGGCGCCGAAGCGCGTCGAAGATGGAGTCGCGCGCAGCCTCGGTCTCCGAGTCCAGCTGCGGCATCGGCAATAGGATTCGTCCGACGGAAATCGCCGCCAGCCGGTTCGCAATTCGCCGAAGCGTACCCGCTGCCTCGATGATCGCATAGGGATCGACAATGCTGGTTCGTCCTTCCAGTTGGGCGTCATCCGCGACCTCGAGGATTTCGGCGAGCACCCGCATTGTGTCCGCGTTGATTCGCTGGATCTCATCTTCGGTCTTCGCGCTCGTTTGGCTAGGAATCAGAGACAGCGCATCGACAATGACTCTCCGCATTCGCGGCAGCAACGAGTCGCCCGCGTATTCCGGCCAGAGGATCAGCGCGACTGCCGCCACGACGAGAGTCCCCAGCATGATTCCCCAGATTCGCCATAGAGGCGCGTAAATGTCGATCGAAGGGCTCAATCCAGCGAACACCAACGCGAAGGTCGTCCCGATCTGTTTTCCCGCGTACGCAACACGTCCGCTGCTGAGCGAACCATATGCCGAGAGATAGAAGACAATGAACAGCGCGATCATGTAAGCGACGAGGCTCTCGAAATTCGGCGAGACCACGATAATCACGAGCAGGGAAATGATCCCGCCGATTGCCGCGCCGACGATCCGCAGGATCATCTTCCGTACTGCTCCGCCGTAGGTCGGCAGCGCAGTTATGATAATCGTCGTCATGATGGTCGAAAGGTCGGGGCGCTGCGTGACCAGACCTATCAAGTAGCCGATAACGATCGAGATACCGACCTTCATCGAATACCGCACGATTGCGGGATCGAGACTGCCTTCCTCCACGCTTACGTTTTTCTGCAAGGACCGCTCAGCAGCAGGTGGTGGTCCGTCAAGCAGGCGTTCGACATAACTAATGATCGTCGCCAATGCATCGTTAAACGCCCCGAAGTTTGCAATTTCAGCGGTACTTGCGCGTTCGAGGTAAAACGGTCGGACTTCGATCACGCGCGCAGTTAAAGCGGCGAGTGCGGACCGCGCGCGTATTCTCGACGAAGGCGGCGGCAGGTCCACGCCGACGGGTATAGTCGTCGGAATTTCTTGGACGATCTCGCCCAGTACTTCGGCAATAGCCTCCACTACCGCTTCAAGCTGTGGCCGCACGATCCTGCGAATCCCTCTCGGTACCACTTGAAGCGCGGAAATCGTCAGGCGATCGACGTCGAGCGAAATGCGCGCGATGCGGGTAATTGTCGCCAGCAGCACCGCATGACGATGCTCAGAGACACCTTCTTCCACCACGCGTTCGAGCAACGCCATGTGTGCGGGCAGGTCGGAAGTCGGCGGCGGTATCGGGGGCTGAGGCGCGTTGTCATCCAGATAGAACGCAGCTGCGCTTAGAAACCGCGAACGCGCGCGAGAGAAACTTGAGGCTAGGGCCTCCAGCAGCAGCGGCTCGCCCGGATCGGGCCACAGCCAGTTATCGAAGAGGACGATCGTGCCAAGCGCGATAGCGGTTCCGCCGAACTCTCCGGCGGCGGCCCATCCAATCGCTTGCGGAGCAAATGGCACTCCGTAATAGATGCTGAGGCTCACCACCTGGACCAGGAGGAGCAGGGATCCGAGCTTCCAGATGGTTCCAACGTAGGTCGCCAGGGAAAAAACGACCAATAGAAACGGGAGCATCAGCCACGGAGTTTCCGCGAAAAGGCGTGCGAAGATCACGGACAGAATCAGGGCAGCCGCCTCCACAGTAAGTACGGCAATCGCCTTGCGCGCCGACAGCATCGGTCCCGCGCCTACCAGCAGCCATACGAGATAAGTGCCGATCTCATTGTTGACGTGGCAGATTATGATCAAAGCCGCGCCAATCGTGCCGACTGTCGCAATTCGAAGAGCGGTCCGTAGCTTATTACGTGGGCTGGGCGCGAGTTCGCGCGCCAACAGATTGTTTAGCCGGTACAACCATCCGAGCGGATGCGGGACGCGCAGACGCGGCCGCGCAACTGTAGCGATAGAGCCGCCGCTCACCGATCGCCCTGAATCGTTACGACGGCGGTCGCGCCCATACGGAACGGAAAATTCGGTGTGGAACTCTCCAGAACTATCCGCACCGGGAAGCGCTGCGACAAGCGCACCCAGTTCAGCGTCTCCTCGACTTGCGGCAATCCTTGAACGCTTCCGCCGTTGCTTTGATAGAGCGCCCATCCGACACCTTGGACGCGTCCTTGAAAGCGCTTGTTCGGATAGCTCAACAGGTAAACCTGCGCGCGCATCCCGGGGCGAACATGGCCGAGGAAATTTTCGCGAAAGTTGGCGAGCACATACCAGGTGCGATTATCGACCAGGCTCAAGACTTCGCGACCTTCGTTCGCATACTGGCCGACCGCGATGTTGAGATTGGTCACGTACGCATCGAACGGCGCGCGGACGCGGCAATATTCAAGATTGAGCTTGGCATCATACAGCGCCGCCTCGGCAGCTTGGCGCCTTGCGTTGAAATCGCCATACTGCCCGAGGTCGTTCTGCGCTTTGGACAATTCACTATGAGCGCTGGCTACGCCCGCCTGATCGGCCTCGACGCGACTGCGTGCATTAAAGACATCGTTGGCGGTCACGAAATGCCGCTGCAGCAGCGGCGCGATTCTATCAAGGTATTGTTTATCGTACGCCAGCTGTGCTTTGAGCTGTGCTTCACGCGACCGTGCCGCGCCGATCGCGTCCTCGAGCGCCTTGATTTGAAGGTTCGTCAGCGCCATCTCCGCCTGCGCGCGATCCACCGCTGACTGGTAAGGCCTTGGATCGACCACAAAGAGGAGCTGACCCTGTTTAACGTGCTGATTGTCCTCGATCGGCATCTGAACTATTGGACCACCAACGTGCGCGGCGATCCCAACGATGTTCGCGCGCACATATGCATCGTCGGTTCGCGGATACGCGTAGTAGAGGTGCGTGACATAGGCGCCAAGCACGATCGCGGCGATCACGATCGAGATGCCGAGCAGGTGACCGACGATCCTGGGCGCGGTCGGATCGCGCGGCAAACTCGCGGCGTCGCGGCGATCGGAAATGTGGGCAAACTCCGGCGAGCTCTCACGCTGAACGGGTTTTAGAGATTCCAGCGGTGTGCTCTTTTGCGGTGGTCGCGAGTCGGCCATCGAGCATCCTCAGAGGCGATTAAAAAATATCAGGTACACGATACAGGCGAACACCACTGCGAGGCAGGGGTAAATGAGCAGCAGCGGTCCGAGATATCGCTCGATTCCGCCTGCTATAAAGAGCGGGCGCGCAGCGGCGGCCGCAATCGCACCGACGATTGCGCACAAAAGCCACGCGGGGAAATTTGCTCCCGCGATGTTCACCACCGGGTCGCACCCCGCCGCTGTGAGCATCGCGAGCGGGAGCACCACTGCGATCCTGCCTCTCAGCGGTTTCATCTCGGATACACCGCGCCGGCCGCGTAAACGACGGCCGCGTATGCAGTAAGCAGCTGCGCTTTGCTCTGAATTAGCGTGTAGCGAGCATTCGCGAGATCCCGCTCCGCCGTCAGTAGCTCGACGATCGTGCTGAGCCCCTGCCGATACGTTTCGAGGTTGGCGTCATACGACTCCTGCGATGCGCCCACGAGACTTTGTGCATAGGCATACTTGCTGCGCGACGATTCCACCTCGTAATACGCTCGCCATACCTGGGCAATCGTCTCGATTTCACTCGATCTAAGCTGGGCGCGGGCAGCATCGCGATTGCTTTGGGCCGCGCGAACGGCATTGAGTCTGCCGAATCCGGTGAATATGTCCCATCGCAGCGTTACCATCGCAGAATATTGTGGCTGACCGACCTGCACTGTACTGGGCGTTTTAAAGGCGAAATTCCACAAATTCTCTCCGTAACCGGTCGATAGCTCCACTACAGGATAAAACTGCGCGTAGGCTCCGCGGACAACCGCCTCGCTCGCACGCAGGCCGGCGAGCTGTGCGGCCAGGTCAGGTCGACGTTGGCGAGCCAGGGCAATCAGCTCCTCGACCGTTTGATTCAAGCCCGGCGGCAGACTCTGCGTTTCGAGTCCCGCGATTCGGACTGGCGGGTCTGCCGGGACGCCGAGTGCGACCGAGAGCTGCGCCTGCGCATCGTGCACAGATAGATGGGCATTCGCGAGGTCGAACTGTGATTGGGCCACCTGTTCCCGGGCGAGAAGCAACTGTGGCTCGGTAGCGAGGCCCAAATCGACCCGCTGCCGAACCGCATCGAGAACGGTCTCAGCCAATTTGAGGTTCTGCGCCGCGGCGATCATCGCGCCGTCTGCCGCATCGAGTGCATAGAAGCTGGATTCCGTGCTAAACGCGACTTCCTGGAGAGAACGATTGAATGTGAGATTCGCCCCGATCATGCGGTCGCGAGCGCTATCCGACGCCGAACGACGTCGCCCGAAATCGAGAAGGATCCAATTCAGTTGGACGACCGGATCTGCCTGCCACTGCTTCAGCCCGCCATAGGTTCCGGGTAGTTGGACGATCGTACGCAGATAGCCGCTCTCCGAAGCGAAGCCAGCCTGCGGGTAGTACGCTGCCTGCGCGGAACCGTATCCAGCCGCTGCGGCGCGTGCGCCACTCCATGCGAGCTGCGTCTCGGGATTGTTCATCAGCGAGAGGTCGATCAACGTCGGGAGATCATATTCGCGTTCCGGTGCGATTGCGGTGCTGTTGGTGGCGGTTGCGTCCTGGATGCGAAATTGCTGCTCGAGCTTGGGGGCAACCCACTCGCGATCGCTATGCTGCGGCGCCGATCGATAGGAAAAAAGCTCCGGACGATCACCCAAACTGCCGCATCCCTGAAGCGGTGCTAAAGCTAGCATCTGGAACACTAGAGGTCCCATTGTATTCAACCAGCACGATCGCGTCTTGAGCATGGAACTCTCCCCGAAGCATCTTTGCGTTCATTGTGGTCATCGCTGAAGAACCAGCCCAATTATTGCAATCAAAAAGTTTATTGGTAGTGCTTGTCGGGAATCGCGTCGGAGGCCGTCCGTCTCTGCCGCCGAACGCCGTTAAATCGTGTTGATCGCGCTCGGACCAAAACAGGAGGCAGTGTAATACTGCAGTCTTTGAACAATGACTCCGGATGAGTCTCCTGGAAGTAGCCCGAGCCTATCTCGGCAGTAGGAATCTGAGCTGCGATCGCCAACACCGGAACACCGTTTCGATGGCAATCTTGGAGGGCCCAAGCTGCGCTTGGATGAGCCGTCGCGTTGACGTGAATCATCCGGCGAGGGGCATGTTCCATCACCACAAACACATAAAGAATCCGAAAAGTGGCGGTCGCGGCGACGCAAAAGTCACAGGCAACAATGGCATCGGCGTGATTCTTTAGAAAGGATGCCCAACGCTGATCGCGACGAGGGTTTCCGCCTGGCGCGGGCAATTTTGGCAGATACTTCCGGATCGTGCGTGGCGACACGCGCAGACCGAGCTTCAGCAGCAACTCGTTTGCGATCCGTCCCTCGCCCCACGCAGGGTTGTGGCAAGGCCATCTGGCGAATCAGATGTTGGAGGTCCAGCGGAATCCGCGGCCGGCCGGATTGGCATTTCCAACGCCAGAAAAGTTGGAAGACCCTGCGGTGCCAACCGATGAAAGTTTTGGGCCTTACGATGGCCAATGCGTCTCGCCAATCAAACCAACGACTGAGCCACACCAACGTCAAGCGCCTCGTACTATCGATCCGTCGAGGCCTGATCTTGCGTTCCTGATAGAAGCCGAGCTGTCTGCGCAGGAAAAGATTCTCGGCGGCCAACGAAGTTTTTGGACCGTAACCTAGGGGCCAGCAACCGGAGCAGATCGGCAAACAGGTTCAGCCAGCACGGACAGGAGTTCATGATGCACCAATGTCCTTCGTTGTCGATCTTCTCCTTCACTTTCGCTGCTATTTTCTCCGTTGCAAGTCGGGCCACTAATTTTTGCGGAGCACAATGTGCTGCGGCTCTACAAATTCCTCAACGCGATGGGGTACACGGCTATCGGAATCGAGGCGCCGATTGAGCGTGAGAGGAAGAAGAACGAGAAACCGCGTGAGACAATCTTCGATTTCAGTAAGAACACGCAGCCCTGACGACGTGTCGCGCCATTACTCGCCAACCGTCTACGTCTTCTTTCTCGACTACTTGAGCGGGGTTATCGGGTTTTTGCTATCGCTGAGTCGCTCGAATCTTGGCGCACTGTTGTGGGGTGCGAGAGGACGCGCGCTGCCACATCGCAGCAGCGGTCCCTTAGCGGACGATTAGACTCTCCCCCTGCGTGTCTTCTCTCCGGTCTGAGGGCGGTAGCGTCATCGCTCCCAACATTGCCCACCGAGGTCATTCCCGAGTACACTGGTTCTCCCAGCGCCAACCACGGCTCGCCGGTTTGCCTGTATCTAACCGCTTGAAGCAATGCTGACGCAGCTTCGACTCCACGCCGATGATACCCCGGCCCGCAGATGCCGCGCGGACCAAAACGGGCGGGAAGCTTGCCGACGAATGCCGTTAGGGTCTACAAAGGAGAGTTGAAATCGGAGTGCTGGATAGGAATTGAGGTGCCCGATCGTGTCGTCGATCAGCTCCATAAAGGAACAGAAGCGGGACATTATCCGTCGCTATGCTCAGTCCGACGATAGTAAGGGATTGACTCAGGTTCTGACCGCGCTGGTCTGCCTTGCGCTCGTTTGGTGGGCCGCTGTGCTGAGTGTCGGTGTTTCCCGCTGGCTTACCGTCGCCGCAGTGTTGCTAATCAGCTTATTCAACGTGCGCGTTTTCGTGCTTATGCACGAGTGCGGCCACGGCAGCCTATTTCGCACCCGACGGCTCAATCGCGCATTCGGTTTTCTCCTGGGCGTCATCGTAGGCATGCCGCAATACGTCTGGTCGCGGCATCATCATTATCACCATGCCCACAACGGCGATTGGGACAAATACCGTGGACTATACACCACGCTCTCAGTAGATGAGTATGCGGCTATGGCCCCCGCCCAGCAGCTCATGTATCGAGGTAAGTGCTGCATCGCGTTCGCTCCCTTTGCTGGCCTTATATACGTGATCTTTAACCCGCGTTTTAATTGGCTCAGAGGCAGTATCGGCCTTGTGGGCCATATTGTTAAGGGGAAACTTGCGCAGCCACAGCTGTCCATCAGAGCACACGCCGCCAGCTTTAAAACGCGCTATTGGCAATCGGACAAAGAGTACTGGCATATGTCCTTGAACAACGTCGCGCTGCTCAGCATATGGGCGTTGATGAGCTGGGCATGCGGCACGGCGCTGTTCTTTACGATTTATTTGATCAGCGCGTCACTGGCCGGCGGTGCGGGCGTTGTGTTGTTCACCGTTCAGCATAATTTCAAACACTCTTATGCGAGCGACACCAAACACTGGGACTATCACATCGGCGCGATTGAGGGATCGAGTTTTCTGATTTTGCCGCGATGGTTGAACTGGTTCACCGCCAATATTGCCTATCACCACGTTCACCATCTATCGGCAAAGATTCCGAACTACTGCTTGGTCAAGGCTCACGACGAATATCGTCACCTGTTTTCGGATGTCACCCGCTTGAAGTTATCTCAGGTTCCGGAAGCCTTGAAATACATTCTCTGGGACAAGCGCGCACAGCAAATCATTGCGGTAGCGGAGTATCAGCGACAGCTGATTCAAGCGGTTTAACTAAGACAATCAACGTGTTAGTAAGCGTATCCGACTAACCGCTTGCATTGTTGAATGATAGATACAAGCAGACTCGACCTGAATTGCGCACCATTCGCCGAGACAGCAAAGGGTCGAAAGCTGGGCACGACCGAGAGAACGGGCTTCTGGGTGGAGCGTAAGCTGACCGCAATCTACGGCTAAAGCCGCCTCATGGGGGAGAACGAGGAGGCGACGCTCCGCACCTTGTCCTCGCACCGCAAGATTCTCGATGGTCTCATCGAGCAGCACCACGGCCCGACCGGCGTGCGCCAAGGTCCTCCTGCAGAACAGTAGACGAAAGGTACAAGCTGCCGCAGGATGCAGGTGAGCTGTCGTTCTTGGCGGTGCCGCGAAAACAGTGAAACCCGTAGAGGGACCTGACCATTACCAAAGGAGATGCTTCATGCCTCTATATTTGATCGAACGAAATTTTGCCGAGCAGGAGAAGGGAGTCAAAAGAACGTTACCGCCGGTGCGCTAACGCCATTCTTTGGCGCACCGTGACTGGCTGCTGGATGACGCAGTCAATTCGAACTCTCAGGCGACTTTGTGATGTGGTTTCCCACGCCCGCGCTCTCTAAGTTTTTTCATCACCACGCGCCTCCTTGAGGCACCATTTTTTACCTCCCGGGGGACTGGATGTGTGTCCCGAATCGAGCAATATCATCAACGACGAACGAAGTTTCGCCGGCGGACTCGAACCGAACACCGCTTGCCATCACTTGCGCAGTTCCTCGGGCTTGAGTTGCCGGAAAAAAGGCCCAGCCGCGAGTTGGCACGGTAGTGCGGGAGTGGCACGGCACCAAGCATCAGGTCAACGTCGTGAAGGACGTTGCGCTGCGCGATCTATACGCGCAAGTCATCGGAGGAAGGTCTCGAACAGGAGTTCAACTCGCTCCATCCCAGCGCGAAGCCTGCCAGCTCTAGAGGTTAAGATGCGGGTTGTGTTTTTCCACTGTAATCCGCGACACCACACCATCGCCTTTGCACAAATGCCACGAGCCTCCAAGCGCTTGCATCATTTCATGTTGCAACTTCGATCTTTAGATGAGGTTGGGGCCACGTACGATCTCTGCCAGACGCGGGAAGTGCCGATCGCCATGAAGCTGGGGAAAAATACAAATGACCATATGGTGTCGTTCTACCGTGACCACGAGCCGGCCGGAAAGAGCAAGGCGGTTGGTAGGCAGCGGCCCGAAGAAGTGACCCCGGTGAGCGTTCGCCAGCAATAAATCCGATCTGTGCGCGGATTCAGTGACTAACGCGCGGCGCGCGTTGGGCCGGCATTTTGTAGGCGGCCAGCGGGCGCGCACGGCCGCGGTGGTGGCGGGCTCGCGCCCTTCTGGATCGCATTGACGGCGGTATAAACCAACTCGAGATTCGAGCGTCGTGTCGCGAACGGCGCATCTTCGAGGCCGACGAGGACACCCCAGTTTATGCCATAGGGTGGTTTATAAACATCGGTCTTAGTGCGCCGGCGGTTTATAAACAGCCGCCGGAGTTTATGACCTTCAGGCGATGGAAATGCGAAAACGAATGGGTTTTGCGGCGCGACGGGCAGCGGATCAGGTATTCGCAACGTTCGCTATCGCAGCGCCGCATCTCGTCGACTTCCAGGGGGGAGCTACCCTCATCGCCATGCCACCATGCGAAATATTGCTCGTATATCCACCTTTTGAGGACTAGATATGGAATCTCGTTCTGATCCAGAAGCCCATCGGTTGACGCAACCGCTGCCCGCTATCGCGGGCGTGGGTAAGTGACTCAAGAGACCGGTCCCGTGCGGCAACGCCGCCCTAAAATGTTGAGCTTCTAATGGCGGAACCACCGAACGATAGGGTGTTTCGTTATCTATCGCTCGGGACGACCGAACGGCCTACTTCGAGCTGCGGGAACCGGGTCCGCCGGCGGGGACCTTCCTTCGATCAAAGCGATGGCGATCGTTAGGGCGATCATGCGCAGTGAGCTTTGAACCTTTGATCGGGGAGGCGGCCGGCGTATCCCAAGCGGTCATCGCGATTCTGACCATATCCCTGAATACTCCCGGATCTCCGACGCTCCGGTTTACCGCGTTGATTCCCCAGGCGACGCCCAAGAAGAATCGAGCCAGCGCCCGTGCATCCTGCGTCTGGCTGAGCGTCCCGTCAGCCTGAGCTTTTCGAAGGACCTGGTAGATCGCGGTTTCTTGCTGACCCAGGTTTTCCGCAATTTTTCGGGCGATTTCGTCACCGCAGGTCGGGCACTCAAGTGACGTGTTAGTGAAAAGACATCCACGCGGAAATTTTGGGTTGCTGGCGCGCCGGATCAGAGCATCGAACATTCGTTCGATGGCATGTCGCGCGTCCGGATTTGACAATTCAGCGAACATCTCCATCGCAATCGTGTTCCAATAGCGATCCAGCGCCGCAAGAAAGAGTCGGCGCTTATCCCCGAAGGTGCCGTAGAGGCTGCCGCGACCTAACCCGGTCGCTTGGACCAAGTCGTCAATCGAGGTTGCCTCGTATCCCCGGGTCCAGAATGCCGCCATCGCGCGGTCCAGAACTTCGTTCCGATCAAACTGTTTAACACCTGCCATTGTCGCTAAGTTGGAACAATCGTTTCCATCGATCGTAACGATAGCAGACACTAAAGAAAAACGCACAATCGGAGCTTTGAGAATTATACTTGACTGAACGTTCCAACATCTGCTACCGTCGATGATGTCTCGCCGGATATGGAACTGAAGCCGAGAAGGAGAATTCAAATGAACAAGTTTGCAGGAAAAGTCGCGGTCGTCACGGGCGGTAGTAGTGGTATAGGCCTCGCCACCGCCCAGCGCCTCGTCGAAGAAGGCGCGTTCGTCTACATCACCGGGCGCCGCCAGGAGGAACTGGACAAGGCGGTGTCGCGGATCGGCCACCGCGTCGCCGCAGTGCAGGGTGACGTGTCCAACCTGGCCGATCTCGACCGGCTCTACGCCAGGGTCGCCAGAGAGAAGGGCAAGATCGACATCCTGTTCGCAGGGGCGGGCATCGTCGATCCTCAGCCGTTCGCCGAGACGACGGAGGAAAGCTTCGACAAGGTCTTCGCGATCAACACGCGCGGTTTGGCCTTCACGGTCAAGAAGGCCCTGCCGCTTCTGAATGACGGCGGGGCGATCATTGTGATCACATCGATCGCCGAGAACAAGGGCATCCCCGGCTTCACCGCTACGGCGCCACCAAGGCGGCAGTCCGCTCCTTCGTCCGCACGTGGACGGCCGAGTTGAAGGACCGCCGTATCCGCGTCAATGCGATCAGCCCGGGACCGATCGACACGCCGATCTTCGAGCAGCAGGCGCCGACCAAGGAAGGGGCCGAGCAGGCCCGAGCCCAGTTCGCCGCGGCGGTTCCGTTTGGACGGCTCGGCCGCCCGGAGGAGATCGCGTCGACCGCCTTGTTCCTTGCCGTCTGACGAAGCCAGCTTCATCGCCGGCGTAGACCTTCCGGTCGATGGCGGCATGACCGCGATTTAAGATGGGCGGTTGCCACCCTCGGGGGGCTGACCGGCGAGGGTGGCTTCGCTCAGAGACTGTCAGAGCCCGTACAGCTTTGCGATCATTCTGCGCTTACTGGCACCGCCGTGGGGTCGTTCTTCTTGAGCAGCAGAGCTAGCGGCACCATGACCAGGCAAATGACGGCGAGCAGCCATGCCACGTCCATGTACGATTGCACGGTGGCTTGGGTGATTACGGAGTTGTAGATGCGTAGCGTGCTTTGGTGCATCGCCTGCGGCTGGCTGAGGCCACGGTGCAGGAGTTGTGAGCTCAACCCGCTCGTCGCGGTGCGAAACGACTGCTGTGCGCGGGTGACGTGCGCAATCAGCTCATCCTGATGGAACTGCGAGCGGCGCGCGATCATCGTCTCGACCAGTGAGATGCCGATGCTGCCGCCGAGGTTGCGCAGCAGATTGATAGTTCCGGAAACTTGCCCACCTTTTTCCTCCGGGACGCCCACATAGGAGGTGGTGTTGATCGGAATGAAGAGCAGTGCGAGGCCCAGATTTTGCCAGGATTTGTAAGCTGCTGCGATGCCGAAATCGATCTGAAGATCGATGTTTGTCAGGTGGTATGCCGCGAGCGCGCCTAGCAGAAAGCCCAGACCGATCAGCCAACGCGCGTCGAACCACCTGACCAGCTTTCCTACTACGGGGAATAGAACGAGCATCGCTAAAGCTGCCGGTCCCTGTGTCATGCCGGCGAGTTCGGCGGTGTACCCCATGAACGCCTGGACGTACTGCGGGACGAAAACGGTGAATGCATAGCTCTGAATGCCCAAAACAAACATCATCGCGGCCGCCCCCGCGAAATTACGATTCTTGAACATCCGCAGATCCATCACCGGCTTAGCCCGCGTCAATTCCCAGATCACAAACAACACCAGCGTAACGGGAAAGATCACGGCCGGCGTGGAAATCAGGTGCGAGTGAAACCAGTTGTGTTCCTGACCCTTGTCGAGCACGACCGGCAGGGCCCCCACGCAGAGTACGAGCACTCCGATTCCGATGTAGTCGAAGCTCAAGCGCCCGCGCGCCTTCTTTACCTGGGCGGTGAGGTATGCCGGGTCTTCCACAAGGCGGGACACGAGCAGTAGCGCGAGCACACCGATCGGTACATTCATGTAGAAGATCCAGCGCCACTCGTAATTGTCCGTGATCCAGCCACCGATCGTTGGCCCGATCGCCGGCGCAACTACCACCACCATCCCATAGACGGCAAATGCGATTCCCAACTGTTCGGGCGGAAACGTGTCTTTCATGATCGCTTGCGACACCGGCTGCAGCCCGCCGCCCGCGGCTCCTTGCAGGACACGAAATACCACGAGCATGCCGAGCGAAGGCGCGATACCGCATAGAAATAAACTCGCGGTGAAGGCGACTACCGACGCCATGTAGTAGCGCTTGCGCCCGAACCGGATCGAAAGCCAGTCTGCTGATCGGCAGAACCACCGCATTTGAAACCAGGTACGAGGTCAGCACCCAGCTCGCGTCGGTAGCGCTGGCGGACAGCCCTCCCGCCATGCACGGCAGGGCCACGTTGGCGATGCTGGTGTCGAGCACCTCCATGAAAGCGGCAACCCCTGGACTATCGCGGGGGTAGTCTCGCTAGGAAGCACGCAGCGAGCTCGAGCTCGCGTTGCAGCGCTAGGGCACAAAAGCCGGGGGGAAGAGAAACATGCCCAATCAAGCTGACGACAGTCATGTCTGCTGGAAATGTGGGACGAGCGGGCCGCCGCCGTCGCTCTACGAGCAGGGGTCGTTTCCCTTCAAGAGTTTTTCGAACGTAGGCGACAAGAACGAACGACGATTCCGTGTGGCCTTGGCGTCCTTGTCTTTACCAAGACCTATACGACCGTGAATTCAAGTTTGTGCGACGGCATGATCAACATGTCGTGCTGTTCGAGGGCGGCACGGCCCACGACGTCCGACGCGGATCCACTACGTCAGTTGAGCGTTCTGCGGTTGATGTCTAGAGCGGAGATGCGCGACGCCAAGGTCGACGGTTTCATGCCGAGCAATTCCGCTGCACCTCCCGGTCCAGAGACCTTTCCGTTGGTTTGCTTTAGGGCGTTTATAATCGTCTCCCGCTCCTGCCGTTTTAATTCGTCGCGGGTGAGCAGCGCAGCGTCCGCGGCTGGTCTGCGGTGCTGCTCGACATTTTGGCGTGCCGGTGAGGGGGGTAGGTCGAAGGTGAGCGGACCCTCCCGCCACAGGATGATGGTGCGCTCGACCGTGTTTTGAAGTTCACGCACATTACCAGGCCAGTCGTATGAGCCGAGTTGATCGAGTACCGCCTTGCTGAGCTGGGGCTCAGGACGATTCATCCGGCGCGCGCTTTGGCGGATGAACTGCGCGACAAGCGGCGGAATGTCGTCGCGTCGCTCTCTCAACGGCGGGACTTCAATCGGGAAAACGCTTAAACGATAGAAGAGGTCCTGGCGAAAGCGACCTTCGTCGACCTCCTTCTTTAAGTTCCGATTGGATGCGGCGATGACCCGTACATTAACCTTGCGCGTGCGGGTGTCGCCGACCCGTTCAAGCTCCTGTTCTTGCAACACGCGGAGCAGCTTAGCTTGCATCGCGAGCGGCACTTCACCGATTTCATCGAGGAATAACGTACCGCCATCCGCCAGTTCAAAACGGCCCGGCTTGTCCTTGAGTGCGCCAGTAAACGCCCCTTTTACGTGCCCAAAGAACTCGCTCTCGAAAAGACCTTCAGGCACCGCGCTGCAATTCAGTTTGATCAGAGGGCGTTCCCGTCGCGCGCTCTGCTCTTGAATGGCCCGCGCGACGAGCTCCTTTCCCGTACCGCTTTCCCCGGTGATCAGGACCGTAGCATCCGTCGGCGCAACGAGTTGAACTTGCTGCATCACCTTTCTTAAGCCAGAACTTCTCCCGATGATGTCGCCGAAATTCTGTTCGGTGCGAATTTCGTCGAGCAGGTACGCGTTATGAGCCTCAAGACGCGCTTTTTCCTGCTCCATCAGCACCTGGTCGGTCATGTCAAGAAACATGATCCGCGCGTACTGGCGAGCCTCGCGCTTGGACCACCATTTAACCCAAATCGAACGACCGTCTTCCTTTCGACGCAGCTCGAGCCTCTCGCCGTGTGCCTCAGTCGCGCTTTCGACCAGCCTTAGGGCTTCGTGAAGACGGCGCTGAGCGTCGGGCGTGTATGGGAAGAGGGAGCGCCAATCAAAACTTGTCAGGTCGTCAGGCTTGATCCCGAAGATCTGTGCTGCTGTGCGATTGGCCCGAATGATCCCCCCTCACTACCGACCACATAAGCGATTGGCGCCTCCTCGAAGTAATCGCGGAATCGTTCCTCGAGCCGCCTATTTTCCTGTTCCAGCAGCACCTGTTCGGTAATGTCGATGAACACGATTCGCGAGTAATTGCCCGCCTCGCTCTTCGACCACCACCGAACTGCCAGCGGGAGACCGTCTTCCTTTCGACGCAACTCGAGCTCTTCCCCGCGTGCTTCGCCCCCGCTTTGAACCAGCTTCAGGACTTCGCGAAGACGGCGTTGGGCGTCCGGATTGTCGTGGAACAGGGATCGCCAATCAAACCTGCGATTTCCTCCGGCTTGACCCCGAGGATTTCCGCCGCGGTGCGATTCGCACGGATAATCCCGCTTTGACTACTCACAACGTAGGCGATCGGTGCCTCCTCAAAATAATCGCGGAATCGTTCCTCGCTCTCGCGTAGTCGTTCGTTCGCTTCACGGAGTTGCTCGTCGATCGTTCGTTCAGCGCGTTCCAGCCGGGCGACCTTATCTGCGTAGACTCGCAGTTCCATCTGATTCATAGCGAGCGCTGCCAACGCCCGGAGCATTTCTGCCTCGCCGGATGCCAGTTCGCGCGGCTTCTGGTCGAGGACCCACACGGTTCCAAGATTGAAGCCCTCGTGATTGCGTAGCGGAGCAGCCGCGTAGAAGCGGATGTCGAGATCTGCAACGAACGAATGGCGGAGTGCACGCTCGTCATGGGCAGCGTCGCCCAGGTGGTAGACTCCTTGCGAGAGCATCGCCGAAGAACATAACCCGGCGTCGCGCGCGGTCTGATGGAAGTTAATGCCGACGCGAGACTTGAACCAGACGCGATCCTCGTCGACCAGACTCACGCCAGCCATTGGCACGTGAAAGAAATTCGCTGCCATCTCAGCGATGCGGTCGAAGGCAGGTTCCGGCGGCGTGTCGAGGATCTGGTACCGCCGGAGCGCGTTCAAGCGCTCAGCCTCGTTCTCGGGGAGTGCGGGTTTCATGGCATCAACGCCCGAGCAATCACAAACGCTCGCAGCCGGCAGTCACCGATAGCAAATTCTTACGATCCTAGCGAACAATCGTAATTTTACGATTCTTCGTAGTCCAGCGCTCTTCTCCAACTACCCGGAAACTCCCTGTTCTGAAGGGCTTTTCAGCATCGCGCCGCTTGGCACGAAAGCTGTGTTTTGGATCTCGTACAATCAGCCGAGAAGCGACTATGAGCGGATCCAGAGACCAGAATCGCATCCAGCCAGTCGATCCCGATCATGCAACCGGCGCGATTAGGCGACTCTTCGCAGAGATACGCACGAAATTCGCGCTGGTGCCGAATCTGTTTCGCATTCTTGCGACTGCGCCAGCAGCGCTTGAAGGACTCATGGGCCTGGGTTCGGCACTCGCCCGCGGAGCTCTCGACGAAAAAATTCGCGAGCAGCTCGCATTGGCGATTGCGGAGAGCAACTTGTGCCCCTACTGCTTGAGTGCGCACACCGCGATGGCTGCGAAAATCGGACTGAGTCGAGTTGAAATCGACGACGCGATTCGCGCGAGCGCGGCCGATGCCAGAATCGATGCGATCCTCAAACTGGCCCGCAGCATCGTCGTCCAGCGTGGTGAACTCTCCGACGCAGACCTCGGGCGCGCCCGTGCCGGCGGTTTGAGCGACGGCGAAATCGTCGAGACGGTCGCCAACGTAGCGCTGAATATCTTCGAGAATTACATGAGCCACATCGCGCGCGTCCCAATCGACTTTCCGCATCACGAATCAAGCCAGACGTCGGGCCAGGGAGGCGAATCAGATGGCCAAAGTTGAGAAATATGACGACCTCATTATAGGCAGCGGAATCGCCGGCAAATTCACCGCATGGACCCGCGACAGCGGTCGTCGAATGGCAATCGTCGAGCGCGGCCTGCTCGGCGGCGCGTGTCCTAACGTCGCCTGTCTGCCCAGCAAGAACCTGATCTGGTCCGCCAAGGTAATCTCCCTGGCTCGGCGCGGCATCGAGTTCGGCCTCAAGACTAATTCCTTGAGCGTCGACATGGCCGCTGTTCAAACGCGGAAGCGCACGATGGTCCGAGAGCTCCGCAAGGCACACGAGGACCACACCGAAGCCAGCGGCGCGGAATTGATCTTTGGCGTTGCCCGATTCGTCGCTAACCGCACCGTGGAGATCGAGCTGCGCGATGGCGGTACGAGAACCATCCAGGGAGACCGCGTCTTTCTCGACCTCGGTTCGCGTGCCGCAATCCCGCATGTGCCCGGCCTGGCCGAGGCTACCCCGATGACGCATGTTGAGGCGCTCGAGCTTGATCGCGTGCCCAGGCATTTGATCGTGCTCGGCGGCGGGTACGTCGGCCTTGAACTCTCGCAGGCGTTTCGTCGTTTCGGCTCGAACGTGACCGTGATCGAACATGGTCCGCAGCTCGCCGGCCGCGAGGACCCTGAGGTCGGAGCCGCGCTCAAGGATTTGTTCGTCGATGAGGGAATCGAGGTGGTGCTGGATGCCACGACTCGCCGCGTCGAAGGACATTCAGGCGATCGCGTTCGAGTGTACGTCAATGACTCGCGCGGCGACCACGCTATCGAGGGCACCGATCTTCTCGTCGCAACCGGGCGCAAGGCAAACAGCGACGGAATCGGTCTGGAGAAGACCGGCGTTCAGCTCGACGAGCGCGGTTACATCAAGGCCAATGAGCGGCTGGAAACTACCGCGGAAAACATCTGGGCGATGGGCGATTGCGCGGGCAGTCCTCAATTCACGCACGTCGGCCTCGACGACTACAACATCGTTCACGCGAACCTAAGCGGCGGCAATCGCACCAACCGCAATCGCCTGATTCCCTTTTGTATGTTCACCGACCCGGAACTGGCGCGAGTCGGTAAGAACGAAGTCGAAGCGGGTCGCGACGGCCTCGAATATCGGCTGGCCAAGCTGCCGATGGCTGAAGTACTCCGCACGAAAACGATTTCCGAGCCGCGCGGCTTCATGAAAGTACTCGTCGCCAAAGACAGCGACGAGATTCTCGGCTTCACTGCATTCGGATTCGAAGCGAGCGAGCTGATGGTAGCGATGCAAACTGCGATGCTCGGTCACCTGCCCTACACGGTGCTGCGCGACGCAATCCTGACCCATCCGACAATGTCCGAAGGGTTGAGCCAGTTAATGGCTAATCTTCCAGCGCGATGAACCCCTTCGAAGGGGCTCAGCCACGAACTATCTCATTAGATTGAGTGACTCCGGGCAGATGAATCAGAGAGGAGAATCCTATGCAAACCTTTCAAGTTGATTACTTCGCCGCGTATCACAACCTAAAGCTGACGCGAGATGCCAACGGTGTGCTGGTTGCTGAATTCCACAGCAACGGCGGACCGTTCATTATGACCGCGCAAGCTCACACAGAATTTGTCGATGCCTTCTACCGGATTGGGCAAGATCGAGCGAACAAGATTGTAATCCTGACGGGCGCAGGCGGCCAGTTTATTGGTGATGTCGATTGGTCATCTTTCGGTGACGTCACGGATCCAGGGGTTTGGAGCCAGGTTCACGACGAAGGTCTTCAGGTTTTGGAAAACATAGCCAACATACGCGTGCCGGTCATCGCGGCTATCGAGGGACGCGCGCATGTGCATTCAGACTACGCACTACTTGCCAGTGTAATTGTGGCGGCGGAGAGTGCGACCTTCGAGGATGTGGCCCACTTCGCCGCGGGCGTTGCTCCAGGTGACGGCGTCTTTACCACCTGGAGTTACCGTGCTGGAGCAGGACGAGCGGAGGCGTTCCTGCTGAACCCACAGCCGCTGCCTGCGCGTACCGCACACGAGTGGGGAGTAGTTGCCGAAGTTGTACCAAATGGTGCTGCGCTCACCAGGGCGCGGGCATTGGCGAAGCTGTATTTGAAGGCCACTGAAGTGATGCGCCGCACCACCCGTATCCATTTTATACAGCCGTTGAAGGAGCGGATCGTGCGCGAAGTTGGCTATGGATTGTCGCTCGAAGGGGCGTCGTCGGCCGATCTCATGAAATCAATGCAAGCCAAGGGCGAGCCCGTCGCTTGGAAAGGAAAAGCCGCAGGATGAGCGCCCCCAGACCCCAATCTTTTATGGACAGTTTGCAACCAAAGAAGCTGCTGAAAGGGCTCAAGGTGCAGTTCAGGGCAAATATTCCACTGCACCGGCTGGGACTGCTGGAGGAAATGGCTTCGGCTGCCTTTTTCCTGGCTTAGAAGGCGAGCAGCTACATCATCGGGATCGACCTGCCCGTCGATGATGGGTCTCGTGCCAGTCTAACGCTTCCTTTAGGGCTTAAGCTAATAGAGGCAATGAGTTAGTGAGGTCCAGACACGGTGACTGCGAACATTCGGAAGAGAAAATGAAATCTTCTTCTTGAAGTGAGGGCGACCGCAGCGGCGCCTCGGGCTTTCTCTCTCTCCCCGAGGTCTCCAGATCCGAGGCGCCGCATTACCCGCGGTGTGGAAGTACGGGCATAGGAGATGAGCTATGAATCAAGGCAATCGAAAAATACGCTTTGGTCTTTGGTATGACTTTCGGAATCCATCGCAATGGCGGCAGTCCTACGATCGGCTCTACGGCGAAACGTTGGATCAGATCGCGTGGGGCGAGAACCACGGATTCGATGATGTTTGGCTGTCAGAGCATCATTTCATCGACGATGGATATCTCCCCTCAATTCTTCCGATAGCTGCCGCGATCGGCGCGCGCACCAAACGGATCCGCATCGCATCGGGCGTGCTCCTGATGCCGTTCCACAATCCCGTACGCCTCGCCGAAGATATCGCGGTAGTCGATGTCATCTCCGGCGGGCGCTTTGAGCTCGGCGTCGGGGTCGGCTTCAAGCACGAGGAGTTCGAAGGCTTCGGGGTCCCATTTAAAGAGCGCGGCGCACGCACTAATCAGTCGCTCGAAATCATACGTCGTCTCCTGAGCGGAGAGACTGTTACCTTCAAAAGCGAATTTTTCGACTTCAAGAACGTCAAAGTTACTCCGGAACCGATTCAGAAACCGCATCCCCCCGTCTGGCTAGGCGGCTTTACCCCTGCTGCCTTGCGCCGCGCCGCTCGCTATGGCGATGGGTTCACGGTGCCAGGCGCGACCCGCGACGTATACGACCAATATGTCGCCGAGTTGAAGAAGCAGAATCGGCCCACCGATAACATTCGATTCGCGAGCGCCGTTTGGTGTCTGCTCGTATCCAACGATCCCGAGAAAACCTTCTCCGAAGCCGCCGACCACATAATCCACCAGGCCAACAATTACTCGAAATGGCTATCTGCGGCAGGCCTCAATCCCCTTTCCGAGCATCTGCAAGATCACGAACATCTGCGCAAAAGCGGGCTGCTCCAGGTGGTCGACCCCGACACGGCGATAAGCATGATTAGGGACTTCACCAATAACGTCCCAATCACCCACTTCTATTCGTGGACGCTACCTCCGGGATTGCCGCCGCGATGGGCACAAGCGCATCTCGAGCTCTTCGCATCCGAGGTGATCCCTGCGTTTCGCTGAGTCCGCGATCGCCGCGGTTAGTTCGTCGCGCGACACCAGTTCCGGCAGCCTCGCCTGCCATGCTGGAGCGTTGAGGGCCGCACCGATGTCGAGTACGAAGGTTAGTAACAGCAATACCCAGGGCGTCATTGCACCTTCGACAGTCAGCCAACCGAACAAGGCAGCGGCGATAACCATCCAGCCCTGGGCGAAGAGCAGGAGTCGCCGCCTATCGACCAGATCAGCCAGAGCGCCGGCCGGAATAATAAGTAAAAAGACAGGAAGTCCGGAGAGCGTTTGGACGAGCCCGACCATCAGGGCGTTAGGCGCGAGTGATGTCATCAACCAAGCTGCCGCGACGTTCTGTATCCAGGTACCAATGTTCGAAGCGAATGCAGCGACGAACAGGCCCAAAAAGACCGTTTGACGCAGCGGACTCCAAAGGGAGACATCCGCAGTCTCGGAAAAGAGACGTTCCGATCTCGGTCCGCCATATGTTGCGGGATAAGCCATGCTTCGCAGTGTCTACTGCAGGTCAGTACGTGTAGATCGCAACCGGCTGTGGAAGAAGCCTCGCCGGGCGACAAACTGCCCCATTCTAATTTTGTGTGCTGACCAGCGAGTGGATCTCGGCGATATAGCCGCCAGGAAATTGCACCATGGCTGCATTCCGATCGTCGGCTTTGTAGGGATCGATGAGCACCGCTACGCCGGCTAATTTGGCCTTGGTCAGGGTATCCGAGAGGTTAGCGACCTCGTATCCGGTCATCTCTCGTCCATATGGAAATGGCAGATGGCCATCCGTGACGAGCACGGTCACCTTTCCAAATTTCGACTGCATCCGGATTCGGCGATAAGTAGCCGTCGGACGCCCGATTTCGACGCCGGGCGCATGTGCATCATCCGATATGATTTCTCCGTGAGAGAACTTAAGAAAGCTGGTAGTGAAAGGTTTTACCGAATATGCCGATACGTAAACACGGTTTTCCGGGATCATCTGGAGACTTGCATAGGACGGCGCGACCGTGTGCCAGTAGAGCTGCGTGTTCACCCCACCCGGCCATTGGATGACCGCATCTCGCCCGATCGGATCGTTGAATGAATTGACGAGGATGTCCGCCCCCGTCGCGCAGGCAGCGCGGATGGCCGAATCCATGTCGATCACAAGATAACCTGTCCGCTCTGAGCCAAATGGATACGGGATCGGCGTCTCGAAACCGAAAACGGATATGGTTCCCACTGGCGTGAGTACCAATTGGGACATCGTCTTGCTCGGAGTAGGGGTTACAGTGAAGACGCCTCTCTTTGAAGTCGTGCCGCCGAAAGTGGCAACAAGGCTAGCGACGAAAGTGTCGAATTCACCTGGCGCGACATAAACGTGGGTCGTGTCGTATTGAGGACCCACCGCCACGTTTGAAGTAGCTTTCGCGGTCTCGGCAAGTGCTGGTGTAGGAAACGATAAAGGACCGACATATCCGATAACGAAAAGAACAGTGACAGTCGCTATAAAGGCTCTGGTTATTCGCATCGAGGCGTTCCTTCTAAAAGAGGTATTGAATTGACGTTGTCACGAAGTCCACATCTTTTCCGACCGGTGAGGTGTCTTTGAGATAGCCGCCCACGAAAAAGTGCAGGTAGTTCAATTGAAAATGCGTGTGAGAATCCAGCTGCCAATCGAATGTTACCTGGGCCTGACTGCCTTCGTAGGCATCCTTTGTCGTCCCAATGGAGCGTAATAGATTTGAACCGAGTCCGTAGATCCCATCACTAGTGCTTTGGCGCCAGAACCAGCCCCATTCGCCGTTGAGCGCAATGCTTTCGCCCATGTGCAGCGTGAGGTTCGGATGAAGACCCATCTCATTTAGTGGCCCGTTAAGGATCGCCTGGTTGAAATAGAATCCTGTGGGGAATAATGGACTAAAAGTCTGAAGGTTTGGACCAAGTTTGTCATGGTCACCGCTTGCGACACCCGCCCGCAACCCGATTCGAGGCTGGAGCGGAACGGGCTGTAGCGTATAACCGGTATCAGTAGATGCGCTCCAGGCCAGGATGTAACCGTCGGCAAATGTTCCGGTCTGACCGACGAATTCTGAGTTGGAGTCAAAAGCCCCTCGAACGCCCCATAGGCGGGTCCCGATGGTATGCCGACTCTCTTTGCCCGACTCTTGCGCGTAGGTAGCAGTCTTATTGTGAATCCCCAAGTAGTAGAGGTCGATGTTGCCACCATCGATGAACGAAAGCGGTCGTGTGGCGTAAATTCCCCAAAACCATGTGGGCAGATGCGTCTGGTCGTCGAAAACCCCTGGATTGGTTTCGACTGGCTTGGTCGCGAAGGCATCGACGCGCCACGGCGCCGCAGTCAAAATTGCTTTCACTCCAACAAACGGCAGCGGCACATTGGGGCCGTAGCGATTGGAAATTAAACGCTGAGATCCATAGATCAACCACTGACGACCGACACGAAGTGTTAACGAAGTGTCGGAACCGAACGGGTGCAGTTTTAGATCGACAAAGAACTGCGTGAAGTCGAGCTGATCCTGATCGATCATTGGACGCGGTCCGCCGACCCTGTCGTTTTCCCAATCACTCATCAATTCAGAGAAAATCCGTACGTTTTCTCCCAGGTGGAGATCGCCAAACAGCAAATAGCGTTGCAACAGGAATCCGCCCGGACTTTGGGGTTGCTGTCCCCAAAGAGGATTGTGAAAACGCTCATAGCGTTCGCGGATTTCACCGCCGAGAGAAAGATACCAGTCCCCTCGCGCGTTAAGTGGTATGTATTTGAGCGAATCCCAGAAATCTTTACGACATGCGGGATCGTGCAGGTAACTGAAATCGTCATCGTATCGGGCATTTGAATAGTGCGGCCCCGAAGGGCAAGAGGAAGCAGCCGCGCTCCGGGCGACACTTACTAGCACTAGAACAGCAGCAGCGGCAGCAAATTGCCATGATCGAGAGGGACGTTGACCTTGTTGCGTGAATGCTGAGTGCACCGAATTTTCTGTCAGGCAAACGCGCCGAACTCGGTGAATTGCAGCGCTGGCATCGCTCAGTGCTCCGCACCTTTCGATAGTGCCGGAGACGCGGACAGGCCCGTCGGTCCGGCGTAATCACGAGCGTGTCGAGCTGGCGAGGCCATCCATCGATCGACTGCGATGTAACCGATCGTCATTGTCATCACAAGCAATGCGCCAAGGATTAGAGGTGGTGCGGGCGATGGAATTCCGAACGCCCGGCACGCGAACCCTAACGCGAACGCCAGTACAATGCCGATCGTCGATTTCATCGAGCGTTCAGTTGCACCAGGGTTTTCCCCGGCGGCAGGACATGGTCGGCAGTAACGAAGCCCACCGTCATGGCGAGCAAGAGGCACGCTCCAATCAAGCGCGGGGGTGCTGGCGATGGAATATCGAAGAACCGGCACCCGGCGCCGATGACCAGGCCAAGAACGAGTCCGATGATGGCGGCAGCCATAGTTCTGCCCTCTTTAGAACGCGAAACAATCGCAACCGAAATCCCATAAGTGGCGCGGATGCCAAATGTGAGAACGCGATTTGCTGACGCGCTTTGCCGAATGGAGATTCGCTGCGGCCTGTGCCGATGGAGCCCGGCAATAACCGCTGTACTGCTTGACCGGCGACCAGTCGGGGCTCACCGGCAACGCCGGGGGTGCGAGCTTTGCGAATGGTTCATTTGCATAGACAATTTTGCCGCCGACTATCGTCAGCACGGACTCCAGGCGTTTGATCTCATCTTCTGGAATCGAAAAATAGTCGGCGGACAGCACACTGAGGTCGGCTAATTGGCCCGGCAGGATCGAACCCTTCTTGCCATCCTCTGAGGAGAACCAACTGCTACCTACCGTATACAGACGCAGCGCCTCCGCCCGTTCGAGGCGGTTGTCTTTATTGTAAATCTCGGTCCCGCCGATCGTCTTGCCGGTGATGAGCCAGTACAACGAAACGAATGGATTGTAGCTTGAGACTCGTGTCGCGTCTGTGCCAGCACCGACGGGCACGCCCAACTCAAGCATCCTCCTGATCGGCGGAGTGCGCCGCGCTTGATTGGCGCCGTAGCGCTCGACGAAATACTCGCCTTGAAACGCCATACGGTCTTGAACGGCGATACCGCCGCCGAGAGCCTTGACGCGTTCGATGTTGCGATCCGAAATCGTCTCGCAGTGGTCAA
Organism: uncultured Pseudomonadota bacterium; assembly: GCA_963837035.1. GTDB lineage: Bacteria > Desulfobacterota > Binatia > Binatales > Binataceae > JASHZA01. The sequence goes on along the minus strand of CAWIMH010000035.1, from coordinate 450,818 downwards.
AGAACCAATGAAGGCCACCGAAGGGAACCTCGCGATTCACTTCTTCGTATACGTTCAGGGCGCGGGTGATGGTCTCCTCGTAGGTCGTGTGCAGTCGGAAGGGCCAGCGATTCTCAGCGAGGTGCCGAACCACCGATTCTAGTTCCGCTTCCATCGAGCCCGGCATTTCAGGGCGCGGCTCGAGGAAATCCTCGAAGTCCGCTGCTGAGTAAACCAGCATCTCGCCCCCACCGTTCACCCGATAGAAGTCGTCGCCCGCGCCGGGTTTCGTCATCCGCGTCCAAGACTGAAAGTCGCCTAGCTCCTGCTTGGGTTTCTGAGTAAACAGGTTGTACGCGAGGCGGACGGTCATCTCGCCGCGGTCGTGGAGCTCTCTCACGACTGCATAGTCGTCTGGATAATTCTGAAAGCCGCCTCCAGCATCGACGACGCTCGTGATACAGAAGCGGTTGAGCTCGCGCATGAACAGGCGTGTCGAATTCAACTGGTCTTCGCGCGAGAGTTTGGGTCCCTTCGCCAGCGTGGCGTATAGAATCATCGCGCTCGGCTTGGCGATGAGCAGTCCTGTCGGATTGCCCTGGCGATCGCACTGGATCTCGCCGGCAGGTGGTGGAGGCGCGTCTTTCGTGTATCCGACAGCGCGTAGCGCCGCCGCATTTAGAAGCGCGCGATCGTACAAGTGGAGCACAAAAACCGGGGTGTCAGGTGAGACCGCGTTAATCTCATCCAGCGTGGGCATGCGCCGTTCCGCGAACTGGAACTCCGTCCACCCTCCTACCACTCGGACCCACTGGGGCGCGGGTGTCCGCGCAGCTTGCTCCTTCAGCATTCGGAGCGCGTCGGCAAGCGATGGCACACCGTCCCAACGCAGCTCCATGTTGTAGTTGAGCCCGCCGCGGATCGGATGCATGTGCGAATCATTCAGGCCGGGGATGACCGTCCCGCCGCCGCAGTCGATCACATTCGTGGCTGGTCCACCTTGTCGCAGAATCTCGTCACTGCGACCGGCCGCACTGATCTTTCCGTCTTTGATGGCGATTGACTCGACGAATGACGGGACGCCATTCGTTGCGATCTTGGCATTGTAGACAATGCTGTCGGGCTGCATACGGTGCTCCTCCTATCACCTCGCTACTACATGAGAGCGCGAACACCGGCCGTGTGGTTACTTTTGTTTCGCCGGGCCCTGCGGAACGATGTACGCGGCGAACTCCGTCGCCGGAGCTCCGTGTATCATTGTATATGCATACTCGACGCCGATTCCGTACGCGCCACAATGAGTCTTCACGATATCCATGACCGCGTCGTAAGTGTCTGTCTCAGCCCAATCGCGCTGCCATTCGAGCATCACGGATAATGCGGTAACCGGCTTGGCGCCGGCCTGGATCACGCGCTTCATCGCATTATCGTGAGCAAGTTGGCTCACGTCGCCGCAGCAGTCTTCGACCACATAGACTTCGTAGTTGTCGTGGATGGCTTGAATCGTCGGCAGCGCGACGCAAGTTTCCGTCCACAGTCCGGCCAGAACGATCTTCTTTCGGCCGCTCTTTTCGATCGCGGCGACGAAGTTTCTGTCATCCCAAGCGTCCATCGATGTACGCTCGATAGGGACCTGGTCCGGAAAGACAGCTTTGATTTGAGGCCAGAGATTTCCGCTGAAACTCTTGCTCTCCACGGTGCTGAGGACGACAGGAAGGGCGAACACCCTTGCGGCTTTCGCCAGTGCGACGGTGCTGTTGATGATCGATTGGCGGTCGAAATTGGAAACACCAAAGAGCATCTGAGGCTGATGGTCGATCAGCGCGACGACGCAATTGTCCGGGGTCAGTAGCCCCTTCTCGCTGCGTTTCATAGACATGAGCGACTCCCTTTTTCTAAGTGAGTTAAATCTGATCGTTGAGACAGACGATCTTTTCGCAAGCGTCGTGCCCGTCGTCAAGCGCGCAACTTTTCCCTTGATTCCTAGAGCACTACCGCTGGGGGCCACAACATGCATTCGCGAGTTTTCGCGAATTCCTGAAGACTCGCGACTTCGGTTGCGATCGTTATTGTCGCGGCGCATGTCTGCATAAGTGAGACGTTTTGTCCCGGAACGGGCCGTGGCACGTGTTTGGCTTTCTGAATGCTCGCGACGCTGGTGAAGAACTCGACCCTCAAGTCTATCCGAGTCTACGGCGCGGGAAGAAATCGATGCTAAAGATCGTAAGTTCTGCGAATCCTGACTGCGTACTCTTCACGCTCGTTGGCCATATCGACGGCGAGCATGCCGCAGAGTTGTGAGGGCGCGCATCCGGAGTTTCGCCGCGGCGGCCGTTCGGCCGATACTTGGCCGCGTGTTTCAGCCAACGCTGTTTCGATCAACGCCTTTTTCTGGGTCGCCAGCATTTGGACTAGCGGCTGGCTCGCCGGCACGGAGTGATCAGTATCGTGGGACAGCCAACTCCCGTCGACTGGAAACGTTTCCGTTCCGCAAAGGATCACAGCGCCCGATTACATTATGAAGCTCGCGAACGTTCCCCGGCGACGGGTACGACTGAAGTAGTTCCATGCTCTTCCTGCTGCATAAAGGCCTTTGCCAATCATGGTGCTCCTCCTCGGATTGTGGTTCGCTGTTCTCTAGCCTGTCCAAACCGGAACATTCAGCTACTATCTTGCAGCAATCGCTGCTTCAGCGTCGGGTGCAGCGGATTTACTTCGTCTTTCCAGGCTTGATTTTTATTGAGGCGGCCGTCATCGGGTACTGAATCGTTACTTTGGAACCAACGGCCATTGTCGCCGGCCGATCGCTCGGAACCAACCACGGCATCAGGTCGAAATGGCCCTCGGGTAGGCGCTCGACGCTCCTGCAGAGCATCGGCTCGAAGGAGAATTGCCTTGGACCGGGCATCGGGCTTTTGAAAAAGCGTCAGTCCTTGAAGAGCGGCATTTGCCCCTGATTCTTTTCGGGCTTGGCCACCCGCGATGCGGGCTCAGCCGTGAGCAGCGCAGCGGGTGCCGGAAGTTCCATGACGCGACGCCTCAGACTCATCCGGGTGTCTAGCGGTTATATTTTTTGGCCGATTGTTGGCGAAGGCGATGGCACTATGGCTTGCGCCGATCGTGCGCCGATATCATTGGACAAATGGCCCAGCGGAAGATTACCAGTTTATCATCGCAGAGCCGATACTCGGACGGTCTAAAGTTATTCAGCTTTTGCTTTGCGGCTCAACGCCCGGCGGTCGCCTGCCTAGCGCCTGAAATGCTTCGAGGACCGGGGGAGCGGCTAAGAAACTGCGGATGAGAACGTTAGTCTTAAGGGCCGTGGCGATCGATTCGATAGTAGCGGCTGCAGTGTTGAAGGCAACTTCGGCTTCCTTATCCCTGCCAAGTCTCATTAGTAGCTTGCCGAGGGCAAGAGCCCCTATCCATTCGTCACGCGGCACCTTCAGGTGCTGAGCCAGCGTGAGCGACGCCTCCAGAATCGGAACACTATCCTTAAGGCGGCCGGTTGCGGCGAGGATTTGGCTTTGCAGGCGCAGCGCTGGTGCTTCATGTTTACGTGAGTGTGTTTTGCGGGCGCGTTCGAGCGATTCGCTCGCGAACCGCGCCGCTTCATCGTGACGTCCACGGGCCAGTTCCAGCGCTCCACGGGCGTAAAGCAAAGGGATGTGCCATCGATAGCGGCTGACGTCGTCTAACTCGAGCAGAGACCATGCACGCAGGAAGAATTCTTCAGCTCGACCATAATCCGCACGTTCCAGATGCACCAGGCCTGCCTTCAACAGCGAATGCCCGCGGGGCTCGGGCCAAACGGAGTATTTGAGTGCGACCTCGTCGCCCTCGAGTTGAAGTTCGAGTGCGCGCTCTAGGTCATACAACTCTAAAGAAACTGCACCGGTACAATTCGGTATACGCGCCAGCCAAAACGCATCACCGGCGGATTGGGCGTAGTCGTTTAGCTGCTGATACCAACCAAGGGCCTCTTCGTATTCGCCGCGGGATAACGATAGGTTACCCAGCGAGAATAGACTCTGTCCGAAGGCGAAGCCCGAGTGCGCGTCGCGGGCTAGTTCGAGTCCTTTGTGAAGAGGGCCAACGGCCCGTGCAAATTCGCCGTGCCATTGAAGCAACTGGCCCAGCGTCACGGTTGTTTGGGCTAACAGACGCTTGTCCGTGAGAGTTTCCGCCAAACGTACGGCTTCTTCGGCCTGCTCAATTATCTCAGGTGTCGCGCCGTCACAGATCCCTTTGGCCAAGGCGCTTGCGATCGTGCCGGACGCCTGGATTGCAACCTCACCCAACTCTTCGGCGAGCGCGCCCGACTGTTTGGAGGTTTCCAGCATTGCCTCGATTTGGTGTGCGTTGAATTGCGCAAAACTCAACCCGAGCAGGAATCGACACTCTCGCGTTCGATCATTCCCGGAACGGGCGTAATCAAGCGCGTGAGAGTAATCGTCGATCGCTTCCTGATGCCTGCCAATGATGCTTAGTACTCCGCCCCGGTTCGCGTGGAGGTCTCCTACGGCGGCGCCTGAGGCAATGAGAGGGCCCTTCGCCGCGGCGTCTATCGCCCGGGCGTAATGCTCTATCGCCTCGGCATTGGCGAAGGCGTGCGAGCACTGGTCGCCGGCAAGCCTGCTGTATTGTAAGGCTCTAGACCAATCCTCGCCGCGGCTGAAATGATAAGCCAATTCCGCATAGTGTTCCGCCAACCGATCACGATAAGAGTTCCTCGATCGCCGCACCGACCGCCCGGTGCAATTCCTTGCGACGTTGCATCAAGAGGCTGTTATAAGCAACGTCCTGGATTACAGCGTGCTTGAAGACGTAGGCAGGTTCGGGGATCATCCCCGCTCGTAGATGATCTCCAACGCTTTCAGTTCACGCAGCAGGCCCTCAAGCTTACCGGTGAGGCCAGCAACTCGCTCGAGCAGGCGGACAAGGAACTGCCGGCCGATAACCGAGGCGAGTTGTACCGCCCGCTTGCCGTCCTCACCGAGGCGGTCGAGCCGGGCCATGATTATTCCCTGGATAGTCTCTGGAATCGCCAGTTCGCCCAAGGCCTTAGCCATTCCGTATTTACCATTCTCGCGGGTAATATAACCGAGGTCGAGCAGCGTCTTGGATTACCTCTTCAACAAAGAGTGGCACGCCCTCCGCCTTCTGCATAAGCGCGGACCTGAGTTCTTCCGGGAACAGTTCGCTGCCAAGAAAACGAGATGCCATTTCAAGCGTCTGTTCGTCAGTCAAATGCCGTAAATTAATAGAGCCTTGGTAACTCCTGGTGCCGAACTTTGGCCTATATTCCAGCCGGTGCGTAAGGATCAGCATCAACCGCGCGCCAGGCACCGAGTCCATTAAGAAATCGAGATATTCCTGGGTGCTGGAGTCGGACCCAGTGCATGTCTTCGAAGACCAGCACCAGTGGCCGTAGAGCGGCACCGCCCAGGGCAAGGGCGCGAAGCCCGTGGAAGATCCGCGTGCGCCGCGCCGCCGCATCCATCGCCAATACGGCCGGGTCTCCGGGATCGACGGACAGGAGGTAACGGATATAGGGTATCTCCGTCTCCAAACCGCCAAGCCGGCGCATGCCATGCTCGACCTTGGCGATTATCTCAGGCTCGCCGTCGTTCTCGTCGATCCGGAAGTTCTCACGCAGTTGGTCGAGAGTTGGCAGCATGGGGATGGACGCGCCGAAAGAAACGCACCGTCCCTCCAGCCAGGTAACCTCTTCGTTCGCGGCCGCGAGCGAACGTCGGAATTCGAGTAGCAGTCGCGACTTGCCGATGCCTGCTTCGCCGGAAACGAAAACTACTTGTCCGCGACCTGCTTTAACGTCCGTGAAAAGCTCCCCGAAGTTCGCGAGAGGACGATCGCGCCCGACCAACGGCGTGAGTCCTCGCTCGATGGCGAGGTCAAGCCGGGCGCGGCGGCCATGTGGCCGCAACACTTCGAACGCGTGAACTGGAGCATGCCCTTTGATTTCCAACTCGCCTAGTTCGAGAGTTTCGAAGAAACCCGCCACGCTCTTGTGACTCGAGTCGCTGATGAGCACGCTCCCTGGCCGCGCAAGCGATTGCAGCCGCGACGCCAAATTGATGGTATCGCCAATGGCGGTATATTCCATGTGCAAATCGGTGCCGATTCGCCCGACCACAACCAAACCAGTGTTGATGCCGATCCGCATCTGAAGCCTAAGGCCGCGTTCTCGTTCCAGCGAATCAGCGTAATCGCGCAGCGCTCGCTGAATCCCGAGCGCGGCATGGACCGCCCGCCGGGGCGCGTCCTCATGCGCGATCGGCGCGCCGAACAGCGCCATCAGCCCGTCACCGCCGTATTGGTTAATCGTCCCCTCGAAGCGATGAATCTCGGTTGTGATTAGTTCGAAAGCCCGCCGCACAATCTCATGGACATCTTCCGGATCGAGCTTCTCGGTCATTGCGGTAAATCCAGCAATATCGCCGAACAGCACCGTGACTTGGCGGCGCTCGCCCTCCCTTACTGGGTGTTCGTTCCGAATTTTCTCCGCCAGATGGCTCGGAAGCTGGATAGATTGAGTGGCGGCCGCGAGATCCGCGGGCAGCTTCGCTCGCGACGGCGGCTTTGAACCGGCTTTAGTAGGATTGGAACCAGGTGTTGCCAGCGGTTGCCCGCAGGCCACGCAGAACCTGGCGTCCGGCCTGACGGACGCGCCGCAATGCGCGCAACGGGTTTCCGTCGCCGCTCCGCATTGCCCGCAGAATCGTGCTCCGGACGGGTTCTCGGCCCCACAGGCCTGGCATTGCATAGCCTCTGTTTCTCCGCCGGGATCGCGAGAGAAACTCTATAGGCATATCTACGGAAAGAGAAACGAGTTCCGAAGGTCAGCGGAGGCTCGTGATCTGAGCCATCTCAAGCGCCTCGGGCATCCCCAAGCCCATGGACCACGCGGGGACAATTCGGCGCGCGTGCAAGGGTTATCGAGGTACGGTCGCTAATAGGAGCGGTAGCTTGGCCGCATATAGTACAACGTCGAGCAGAGAAAGCCTCTGCTCCGCTACTAAACAGATTTAAATCAGCTGCTTCATGCGTGTGACGTCAGAGAGTTTGAGTCGAGCCCATACGCCGACTGAATGCACCGCGGCCGAGGAACCGCCCCTGAAAAGAGAATAGGACACGCGCCCGGAGAGCGAGGACCACAAGGGCAACACTTCGCAGAAATGCCGCGTGCCTGCGCCACGAGCCACCAGGAGCCACTGACCGGGAATCGGCTTCTTGCTCCAGAAATTCTGCGATTATTCCGATCATTGTCCCTGCGCCGGGATAAACCGCCGCGAGTCATAACCGTTAGGCACCTCGGCCTGCCCGTAGAGTTCCACGGCCGGCGCAATCTCGGCCAATGCAAAAGCGAGCAGCAGGAGACGATCACCTTCTGGTGTCAGATTCTCAAGCGGAAATTCGCTCAAGTAGGCGAGGATATCATCGAGGCGCGGGACAAGTGTTTCGTAGAGCGCGCGCAGTTCCTCGATCGAGCTACCGAGCCTTCGCGCATGTCGCTCAGCCTCGGTGCGCATCACCCAGACTCGAGCGACGGGTTCAAGATCGCGAAACTGATCAGGCAGTACGGATTCCGGCATGCGAGACTCCGCTCTTCGGGCGACGCTTGGCGCGTCCGCTACTCGGCCCGATATATTCGGCAAGGACCCTGTTGTCGTGGCGCAGCAAAAGTTCCTCGTCCTGGAAATTGAAGTGGGTTTTCGCGCCCGAAGCGACCACTGACTGCGTGTTTTCCATGGTGCTCGCATCTTCCTTGATCAAGTCGCGAAAGGTCACTCGAGCGTGCTCCTGGCTGAATCGCTCCGCCGCATTCTTCGGGTGCGGAAAATAAGTGCGTACTTCCCACAATGTTCGGTCGACTGCGATCGGCCAGAAGTTATAGGTGAAATAACCGCTGTCGAGCATGTCGATCGTGTAGTTCGGGAAAACCGCGTTGATATCGAGCACCCAATTTGGGCTATTGGTCGGGTTCACCCCGGGCGGCGGCTTATGGCCAAAGTCGCTCTTGAGCACGAACGAAGCATAGCGGTAGGCGGCGGCTTCCACCGCGGTGGGTCGGTAATCAGGATTGGCGGACAGCGACCATCGTTGATGGAGGTCGAACAGCTTGAAGTAGAGCGCGTGACTGAAGTTCTGGAGGACGGCGTCGTCTACCACAGCTATTCCACCTATTCGCGCGGACTGGTCGGCTTCTGGGCATGTACCAGTGGCTCGACCGCGCACTCCACGACGAGTACGACAAGCCCTGAGAATGCGGGCTGAGCGAAGGAAGCCGTTTCGACGTGCATCACTCGCCGACACCGAGCGGCTGGTAGGTGACAATCATGCTCAAGGGGGATCTTCCCGCCGCCGCTTGTGTCTAATCTGGAATCCCCGTTTACCCCGGATAAAAGCGGGTGCCACCCAAAGAAGAGCGGGAGGCGCCCGCCGCCACTTAAGAGAAAAGAGCGAGGTGCGCCATGGCAGTTGCGATTCGAACCACCATGTCGCGCCCGCCGCGATGAACGGCGCCACAATATCCGCATCTTCGGCACGCGACCTTCCCGGTGTGAGCCCCGAGTGCACCACCTCGAACGGAGCATCGCTCGTGCGATGGTTCGCGATGAATGCGATTACCGCCCGCGTCAGTTCGGGCGTTCTCTGCTCCTCAAGGTTCGCGGTTGTCGGAACGATGCCGTCGTAGCGTGCCGCGCGCCGAAACGGCCGCGGGCGCGGCCACGTTCCCGCCAGCCAGATTGGAATGGGCTGTTGTACCGGTTTCGGCAGGAACTCGGTTGCTTTGACCGTGTAATGTTTTCCCGAGAACGAGAATTGCTCGCCCGAGAGCAAGCCGGTCAGCACTGCCAGGCCCTCATCGAGCATTTCGGCGCGCACGATGTCGTCGGTAGGGATGCCAAAAGTGCTGAGTTCGGTCAGCACGTCGCTGCCGAGCCCGATTCCGAGAATCAGCCGGCCGTTCGAGAGATTGTCGAGGGTCGAGGCTTCGCGCGCGACCTTCCACGGATATCGGCGCGGCAGCGGAATCACCATCGGGCCGAACCGAATCGACTTCGTCGCCAGCGCGATCGCGGCGAGCGCAACAGTCGGATCGCCGACTGGGTCCGGCCACGATACCTGCACATGGTCCCAGATGAAGAAACCATCCCATCCTGAGTCCTCCGCCTCATGCGCGAGTTGCGCGAGCGTGCGCGGGTCGACGTATGCCGAAGTTAGCGACATCGAATGCGTAGCGCATGTGATCCTGCTTAGGGCAGGTGCTCTGGCTGCGCAAGCGTGATTCTCGACAGTTGATCTAATGCTTTCTGCTTGTGCCCGCGGTCGCGATCACGCCGGCCTTGCGCTTGTCCTTGAGTCTGCAGGCTATAGCCATTAATGAGGTCCTCCGCTTGGGAATACCCGTCGGGGTGGGTCACGGGGCGATACCGCAAGGGACCAAATACGTTGACCAATTGAACCTGGGGGGTTCACGTGCCGTGCTTTTACAAGCGCCAGAACCGGCCAGGCTGCTGATCGACGATCTTCATTAAGGAAGATTCGACCTACTTGTCCCAGTAGAGTGCGGGTGAGTCTGACTGACCTCAGAGATCCGACGGGAGGAGATCGCAACTCGGTCTGAGAAATTTTCAATCGTCGTACATGGAACCCAACCCTGGCCTGTTCGGCGGAATTCTAGGATCAGCTTTTCCCGCGCTATGGTTGCAACCTACAGTGGGCACGGTCCAACAGTAGTCACGGTCCAAAACGTTTTTTTGGACATGCTTTGAAGGAGACTCGTTGTTTCTCGAAGCTTTCTTCCCTTCTCAATCGGCACCGCGGGTTCGAATCCTCCTCGCTCCGCCAACGAGTCTTGTCTGTCGAGTTTCTGGCTCGAAAGTATACTTTTTAGCGCGTAGACGGGCGTTGTGAGCGTTGAAGGTCCACCAGAGATCGGCACCGTCCGCAAAAAATTAGGCGATTGGCGGGAACGTTCTCCTTTTCCGGGAAAGGCGGTGGACTTTAGCCACTCATGTGAAACGAGGATTCATTCGAACTAGCGATCAGGCACGTCGCAGACGATTCACACAAGCGAGCCAGGTGAACAATGGATCAGGCGCGAACTTCGAAGCCGAGGAGTTCTCTTTGTGCCTGCCAACTCAGAGGAAGGTCGCCGCGGCGGGTCGAGAGAGCTTGGGCGGTAAGCTCAAGTGGCTGGTGGCCGTGGGTAATTTGTTCGATGATCGAAGGGGCGAGGAAGGCCAACCGAACGATTCGACTGACGTAACGTTTGCCAATTCCCTCGCGCCTGCCAATTTCAACCAGCGAGCTCGCGCGTCCGGATAACAGTTCAGTCAACCACTGATTTGCACGGGCCACCGCCTTCAGGATTGCCGAATCAATCTTCGGGTCGGCACCAGCACCAACAACAAACCGCATCTCGATTCCTCGCCGCCTCACTTGTAACGGTACATTCCGTTTGAAGAGGAACGTATCATCTGAAGTCGACGATTGGCCGCTCTCTTGAAGGGGGACTCTAATGGACAGGCGTACTCCGCCTTTGCCGACTTCTGCGCGCTCGATCAATGAAGCGAGAGCATCGAAGCTCTGTTCCTGGGAGCGAAGACGTGCGCTCCACTGTTCGGCAGCCTCCAGGATCGACTTTATCTTCGCGACATCGAGATCGTGGTGCAAATCGCGAACCAGCACAGCTCGGTCCTGGAGAATTTTGGACAGCGCAGCAGCGAGATTGTGCTCGATCGCCATTGCAGGAATTCGCCACCCCTGAGCGGTTTGGCCTGCTGTGCCCTTCAGCAAGCTGCGGGAGACATAGTAGCGGTAGCGCCGATTACCCTTGACTGCGTGACTCGGCGTCAGCCGTTCACCCGTTTCATCGAACAATTTGCCCACCAGCGGACTCCGCATAGAGCCGTTCATCCTTCCAATCGTCCGGACGGTATGCCGTTGCAAGAGGTCCTGAGCCTTGTCCCATAGGAGGCGTGCGATGATTGGCTCATGCTGTCCGGGATAACGCGTGCCTTTATGGCGAACTTCACCGATATAAATCGGGTTGCGCAGCAATGTGTAAAGCGCGCCACGCGAGAACGACTGCGAGCCCGACCGCGAACCGTTACGCGCGACCCGAAGCTTGGAGTGCAGACTATCGCGGTCAAGTTCTCCTTTGAGCAGCCGCACGCTGCCGACTTCGCAGTACCGCTGGAAGATGTGGCGCACGGTTGTCGCCTCCGACTCGACCACCACCAACTGCCGCTGGTGTACTTCGTAGCCCAGCGGGACGAAGCCTCCCATCCACATTCCTTTGCGCTTGGAAGCTGCGATCTTGTCGCGGATACGTTCGCCGGTTACCTCGCGCTCGAACTGTGCAAACGAGAGCAACACGTTCAGTGTCAGTCGACCCATCGACGTGGTGGTGTTGAACTGCTGGGTGACCGCCACGAAGGAAACTTCGTGGCGGTCAAAGATCTCCACCATTCGCGCAAAATCTGAGAGCGAACGGGTGAGTCGATCAACTTTGTATGCCACCACGACATCGACCAGCCGCTCTTCGATGTCCGCCAAGAGTTGTCTGAGCGCCGGACGTTCCATGGTTGCGCCTGACAGACCACCGTCGTCATAGCGGTTCTTGCGAAGCTGCCACCCTTCTCCTTGTTGGCTTCGGCTGAATGCCTCGCACGCCTCGCGCTGGGCATGGAGCGAGTTGAACTCCTGTTCGAGACCTTCCTCCGATGATTTGCGCGTATAGATCGCGCAGCGCAACGTCTTCTGCTTACGTGACTCCACGACTCTGCTCAGCCGCCCGTCTCCTTTTCAGGCGACGGACACTACCTCATTTCGGCGGAGCTTTCAGGGTGCAGGCCAACAGCGAACACATATGGCCACATCGAACGCGGAATGATGGCCGATGCTGCCTCGCGAATCGATGCGCTTTGACCACCGTAAACATCAGGAAATAGCCCGGTAGTGGGTCAGACTATGTGGTCAAATCTCGACAGCAGCTTCATCGCTCGCGAAGAGACATGTCAAAGGGTCCAGATAAGAATTGAAAGATTTGGCGGAGGGGGTGGGATTTGAACCCACGAGGGACTTTCATCCCTGCCGGTTTTCAAGACCGGTGCCTTCAACCACTCGGCCACCCCTCCGCGTCTTAGTTCAGAGAGTCTTATAGCATTCTCGGCTCCGCAGCGCCTGTGACAGGTCCTCTCGTACGCTGGCAGGTCGCGGAGATTGATGCATTCGTTGTCGAACGCGGTCGCCAGATGGGTTCAGGTCATCGAACCCGTCACATAATCGGGTGCATAGCCTTCTACTTTCCGCTCTACCCGAGGCAGGAGCGTCGAAATGACCTGCGGAGGCCGAACAAGGCGTATAGGATACAATCGAAGCATTTCTTGACACAAGGTGACGATGTTCAAATTGAGCCCGTTGGCCTGCTGAATTGCGCCCCGCCACGCTCAGTGCTGTATGTAGTAAGCCATCGAAGAGCGCCAATGAATAGATAGAAGAACTATTCGCTATTTGCGGTTTCAGTCCAGCATCTCATTATAGACAAACGCATGGTTCGTAGACTTGAGCCGCTCCCCAACTCTGTTGACATCTAATATTTACTCTGTCTGAACTTTCATGAAGCGTTCGATTAGCTAACCGTTGCCAGCTATTCCAGAAGATTTCATGCTACAAGTACTGGCATCGCGCTTGTTGAGTGGCAAACGCTCGTAATTCTGTGGATATTAAAAAGTCGTAACTGCCGGGAAATCGGCTTCAGCACTTGCGCGCAGTCGCCACTCTTTTTATTATTGCGCTGGCGACCCCTTTATTACACGAACCCCCAGGTTCCTGGGACAATGCAGCTTCAACTTGAAGTGAATCTCGCGAGGTTTTTCGCGGGTCGGTTTCCTTAGAACGCGTATCTGCAAGATTTAACGTGCGATCATGGTTTAGCTCGCTCAGTTTGCTATGTGGTTCTCGGGCCGCACGGGAACGCCTCTTCCCCGTGGCCGAAACTTATTCGTGAGGTTCGGTGTATCGCAGGCAGTATCTCGCCCTCTTCCACATTGTCTACTTTTGTCGGCAGGGCGCGCGAGCTGAGCGACTTGGCAGCCACACTGGATCAGGCCATCGCCGGCAATGGCGGACTGGTGGCAATAACGGGCGAGCCTGGCATAGGCAAAAGCAGGCTGGCCGCCGAAATTGCGACTCGCGCGGAGCGGCGTGGCGCCAATGTCTTTTGGGGCCACTGCCTCGGGTCTTTCGACGATTGCGAGTCTTCTCCCTGGATCCAGATCATCAGATCCTGCGTCAGCTGGCTGGATTCCGCCAACGTTGGGTCTTCGCATGCGCCACCCTTATCAGAGCTCACGCCTGGGGTTATGAAACTCGTGGAGAGCGTTCAGGCCTGCAACCGCTGCGGGCTTGAGAATGGACTTTACGCAGCACTTTCCGGGCTGCTGCGGTACGTTTCTCAGTCGCATCCGCTGGTCCTAATCTTGGATGACCTGCACGCAGCTGACCGTCTCTCGCTTTCCCTGCTGCCCCTACTCGCCCGGGACTTACGCCAGCTGCGAGTTCTGCTGATTATCACCTGCCGCGAAAGCGAACTACGGCGCACGCCTGAGTTCGCCGATGTTTTGTCGGTACCTATCTCGCGCGATCTTCAAAGGATAACGTTGCGCGGCCTTGAACCAGGCGAGATCGACAAGCTGCTACGCGGGATAACAGGGATCGCAGTGAAACAGGAAGCGATCGAATCGGTCGGTCGTATGACCGCCGGCAATCCGCTATTCGTGCATCTTTTGGCAAATAATAATCTACTATCACGCTGCATAGGCGAGTTTCCGGAGGAGTTGAGGATATCCGTGGAGGCTCATCTCGCACCAGTTTCTGAGAAAACAAGACAACTGCTGCATGGCGCGTCTGTTGTTGGTCAGGAATTTCAAATCCCGGTACTGCTCGCCGCATGTGACCTCGCTCGTGAAGACCTACTCGATGCCCTATCTGAAGCTGAGTATCTGGGCCTGGTTAAAGAAGTTCGCGGAACGCCTGGATCCTACCAGTTCGCCCATCCCTTGGTCCGAGAGACGCTCTACCACCAAATGGCCGGCGCAAGACGCGCAAAGCTGCACGCACGAATTGCTGAGCTACTCGAGCAGCTCTATTCGGATGATAGTGCAAGTTTGGGGTCTATTGCCACGCATTTTCTTGAAGCCGCCGTCGTAGGTGACATAGCTAAAGCAATTGTCTATTGCGAACGCGCTGCCGAACACGCCGCTTCGCTCCTCGCTTTCGACGAATCCACAAAATTCTACCGAATGGCGCTTAGAGCAACAGACTTGCAAAGACCGAGCGACGAAAGGACGCGTTGTAAACTGCTACTTGGTTTGAGCAAAGTGCAGCAGAGGGACGCACAAGCGAGTTCGGAGAACCAGAAATGGGCTGCGGCGATAGCGCGGCGTATCAACGATCCCGACCTCATACTGCGGGCGGCTTCGAGTCTCGTCGGGGCTTCTCAAACGAACGCAAAGCCAGGCTTAGTTTTAGAATCGACATTCGACTCGATGGCTGATCGAACGCAGCAAGACATGACGGCGCTCGTCGCCAGCCCTACTCTCTGTTCGCCGACGAAGGCTCTGGCTCCGTCCGCTACACAGATAGTCCCTGTTCAGGATCTACATGACGGGGCCACCACCTATGAGATCGGTAGCGACCCCGATTCAACTAATTCCCAACGCCCACGAGACTCAACCTCTCGGCATCAGTCGTGCGCTGCGGTCGCCACCGAAGAATACGCATTCCGTAAGGAAGGCGACTACTGGACTCTCGCCTTCGAGGGCAAAGTACTGCGCTTGAAGCATTTGAAAGGAGCATCGTACATCGCCCACCTGTTACGGCATCCTGGTCGCGAATTTCCTGCTCTGTATCTGCGCGAGTCTCGTCGCAGGACGAATCGCCCTGGAGCAACCCGCCCCGATCACCGCAAAGCACACCGGATTTTGTCAGCGTTCTCATGTCGAGGCCGACACGGCGCTATTGCTCGACGCCTCGGCGATGGCAGCGTATAAGCGACGACTACGTGAGCTACGCGAAGAAGCCGAGGAATCAAGGTCCTTCAACGACCTCGGCCGTACCTCCCGCATCGACAGTGAAATAGAATTTATATCGAGCGAGATCATACGCGCCGCAGGTCTCAACGGTCGAAGGCGCACGTGGCCTTCGGAAAGTAAACGGGCTCGCGTCAGTGTCGCAAACGCCATAAAGACAGCGCTCAGCAAAATTCGACGCGAGCACTCTGATGCCGGCCGTTTCTTGGCTACTACGATTCGAACTGGCTACTTTTGCTCGTTTGTTCCTGACCCGCGTTTTCCCTATTCGTGGGATGCTTGAAGTTCTAACACACCGACCGATTCGATTTGTTGACCCTGGATCAACATTGTGATCGATATCTTATCGCACTCAAATAAGAGTGCGAATGAGATCCGCGCGGGCTGCTCAGCGAGTTGTCCCCGGGTACTGTGAATGCCTTAGGTCGGCCGGATATGAGCGGATACTAATCAACGTCCATACTCCATGTCTTTGTTCTCTTTGGTCTATTAGACAAAGAGATGGACGGTTCGTCATATGAGTTTAAGAGGCGCACACTTTGCGCTATTCCATGGGTGCTGGCCGTAGGTTTTCGTACGGAATGGCGGACGCACTTGCGCCGACGTGGTGTCTGTTCGCAACCTTTAGGCTGCACTCCGATCCAAGTGCTCTCGCTCGAGCGCTCGCGTCTTCGCAACGGCTTTAATGCAAAAGAGCCACTCCACGCTAGTTCACCAACACATCCAATCCTGATCGCCGCTCGTTCGGCCTGATCTGACCTTTAGGCAGCCGCACAAGCTACAGTGATCCCGACAGAAAATATGACTTTCCTCGTGAGCTTTTGTTCTGCATCGCTCGTTTTAGCTATTTGCGTGTTGACTAGCGGATGCACGGGAAACGTGTCCGATCGGAGTAGACAGATTGCGCCGGGTGCGGTTGGTGCTTCGGTCAACGAAACACCAATTTATCTATTCAGCCACAAGTTAGCCGGCGGTCGTGCTCACTGTTTGATGCCGCAGTTGTTTCGTGGGCTATGGGAACAACGCCGGGATCCTGAAACTGACTATGATTTTCCAGTAGGGGCAGGAGATGTCTTGCACATCCAAGTCGCGGAACTTGAGGAGTTCGAACAACTCTCCGTTCGGGTTGCCGGCGATGGCACGATCGACCTGCCGCTGATTGGAATAATGTTTGTGGCTGGCATGAACGAGGATAGGGTCCAGCGCACGATCTCTCAGCAGGTTAAGGAGTACGTAAAACATCCAAGGGTTCACGTTTTCGTCTCGCAATACCGTAGTCGGACTATCACGATAATGGGAATGGTAGCCCGACCGGGCGCATATTCACTCGCAGGACCATCGGATTCTATTCTGGATATTATCGGACGGGCGGGTGGAATGACTATAGGGGCGGCGCAAAAAGTGATTCTGTTTCCGGCGGAGGCTGACGCTAATATTGCCGGCATGCAGCTGGCATCGTCAGCCAACCTGGCTTGTGCCAGCCCAAGTGTTGGCCAACACGCGCTGGGCGATATTACGCAGGGGTGTCGCGCGGCGTCGCTCCAAGTAGCCACCGCCATGTTAAACAGGTCGGCGGGGGAATCGTCACAGGGAGATGCTAAGGCCAAGGGCTCCCCCATCGTTATCGATCTGACTGAGCCCGCTCTCGCAGGATGCCTTGACATACCGGCGCGGCCCGGAGACGTGGTTATGGTTCCTGCCGCTGGTCAAGTGGGTGTGTCTGGTTGGGTTCAGAAACCCGGAACGTTCGACGTTACTCCGGGGATGACCGTACTCGGCGCGATCTCCGCCGCGGGTGGGGCGACATTCAGTGCCAACGCAGAAATCCTGCGCACTAGTGCGGAGGGAGAAAGAACAGTAGTTCCGCTTGACCTGTCGAACGTGGAGGATGGCAGTACGCGGGATATAGCAGTTGAGGCCGGAGACCTAGTGCTGGTGAGAGCCTCGGCGCTAGGAATGCTCCCCTACGTGGTCTCTACGCTGCTGAACAAGTTTGGTAGTGGAATGTATTTCGCTGCTCCGTAGGAGGCTACCCTGCTCTCCCCATATTTATCCGACAGGTCTCTCACGCCGGGACCGCGCCTCGGTGTCGCGCCCGCCTCGAGTGGCATCTCGCCCGATGCCGGAATCGGCTTGTTGGATTGCTGGACGACCATCAGGGCGCATAGTCGTCTGATTGTCACGTTGGTCGTTGCTTCCCTGTTGCTCACTACAGCTGCCGTAATGTTGGCGACGCCTAACTACACTTCCTATGCCCTCCTTCGAATTGATCCTGAAGCACCCCGCATACTCGACGTGACCCAGCTGCTTAGTCAGATCGAGAATACTGTAGACCATGACTACTACAAAACGGAATTCGAGTTACTCGATAGCGAGGAGCTCGCCGCCGACATGATCCATGACCTTGATTTGCAAACGATACCTCTCTTTCACCCAGATGCCACCAAAAGCACTCTTGTTGCAGTATTAGGCGGTCGCCTAGTGTCGTGGGTCACGCACCTCCTTATCCCATCGGAGTCTTTGACACGGACAGATCAATTTCTCGGCGCTTCCAAGTTCGCGATCGATACATACTTGGACCGTATCGAGATCGAGCCCGTTACGAGTACCCGTCTCGTGCGCGTGTCTTTTAGAAGCCCAAACCGTGAGCTTTCGGTCAAAATTGTAAATGCCCACGTTAAGGCCTTTCTCCAGCTGAATCAAAGTCTTCGCCGACAGGCGGGAGAGAGCTCTCGCATGTTTCTCGGGCAGGAACTTGTCGAGATCAAAGCCAAGGTCGAAAAGTCAGAAGCCGACCTCAATGCGTATAGAACGCGAAATGGAATCCTCGCTTTCGGCATCAATGACCAAGCGAAAAACCGGATTGCCGAGCAGAGAATGAGTGCCCTGACCGATGCTCTTACTGACGCTCAGAATCAACGAATTAAAGCAGAAGCACAACTCCAATTCGCGAGCGCGGGTGATTTCGATTCGCTGCCAGCAGTTATCGACAATCCAATCATCGAAAGCCTCAAGCCCGAGTTTGATCGCTTGCAGGCGCAATATGCAGAGCTTCGGAGCAAATACACAGGGCAGTATCCCCTCGTGGGAGACGCCAAGGCGCGGCTGGATGCCTCAGGAAAACGCCTCTCGATTGAGACCGCCTCGATCGCCCGCGCAGTCGAACGCAATTACAACGCTGCCCTCAACCAGGAGCGCGATCTACAGGAGCAAGTCGCCCAGGAAAAGCAAGCCGACATCGAGCTCAACAACGTCTCCCTCCAAGATGCGATTCTGGTACGCGAAGTGCAGACCAACCGTCAGCTTTATCGCGACGTGTTGCGCCGAATGCACGAGCTAAGTGTAGAAAGTGATGCCCCCCTTCCAAACGTCAGTATAGTCCAAAGCGCACAGATGCCACCTTATCCATCAAGCCCCAGGCCCCTTAAGTGGCTAACTATAGCCGGACTACTCGCAATGGTCGTTGGGGTAGGTGTGGCGTTTGTTGCTGAAAGTTGTAACGACAGGCTCAGAGGTGTCGAAGATATCGAGCACTATCTACAAATTCCCGAACTTGGCATTGTGCCCGATTTCTCGAAGCTCGATAGCAGACGATCTGTCGGACTGCCATCTTTGACGGCAGTCCTCTACGCGACGGCAAGTCTCGGAAGCAGAAGTACTTCCCTGATCGGGCCCCCGAGTGCCCTGTCGCCGCCCTCTGTCCTCTTGGAACGCCGTATGAGGTTCTACAAGTCGATCCGCGCAGCGATTCTCTATTCTCGGGCAGGGACTGCGCCAAAGACCATTCTGTTCGTCAGCGCATTACCAAACGAGGGCAAGACCATGACTGCCGTTAGTACGGCCCTGGCCTTCGCCCAGACCGGAGCCAAGACCCTGCTCATCGACACCGACCTGCACGCTCCGCACTGTCATAGGCTGCTCAACGCGGACAATCTCGTCGGCTTGAGTGATGTAATCGTCGGCCGGGAACGCGCAAATCGCGCGATCCATAGAGTGGACGCTTGGCATCTTGACGACTATCAGGGACTCCATCTACTTGGAGCCGGCCATGTCGTTCCAAACCCTGGAGAGCTGCTAACCTCGGTGACTATGCATCACATCCTGATAGACCTTGGCAACATCTATCAATTTCTTTTGCTGGACTCCGCTCCAATTACGTTTTCGAGTGAAACTCTCGGACTGGCAACCATGGTAGATGGCGTCGTAATCGTAGCCGCAGTGACGACACCTAAGCAGATGATACGTTCGATTTGTAGACGCCTCGCTGCAGCGGGCGCCACCATCTACGGGCTGGTACTAAACAAGGCGGATATCCGACTGAGAGCTTATCAGACAGTGGGCCCGTACTACGCAGATTACAAGTCTAGCTATCATGACCGCCCGGATAGCGACGGACGGCCAGCGTGAGCGCGAAAGCCAGTCTCGGGCCACACTTGGTATTTTCCAGCTCCGATAAGGGATTTCATCGCGTGAAATGTGTGCGTCAAACGTTCTCAGTTCGCTCGACTTGAGAACCGGGCGGTTTGATGAGTGCAACAGTTGCGGAGGGAATTCTTCACTCCTCGCTTCGGTCATGCTTTTGTGAGTGACAATAGGGTGTGTGATTTCCCGTGCAACACTAAATCCTCCATGGATGACTCCGACCTCTCTATTCGCGAGCTCGGAACCCGTTTCGCCTATTGGCTCTTGGCGCATTCCTATTTTTTACCTGGCCTGTATCTTCAACGATACTCAACTCTATTCGGTCTTTTGTTGGCAATGAAGCGATCCTCGCATGTTCCCAAGTCTTTGGTTTCTCGCCTTTTGAACGGAACACTTGAGTCCACAACATATTTCGAGTTCGACTTCGCTTGGAGATCACTAGCGGCGGGGACAAATGCACATGATTATCTCGATGTGCTTTCTCCTTGGTTACTGCCGCTATTATTAATACAGCGGCGACAAGTCTCGACGGCCACTGTGGTGAACGACGTTCGATCCACACTCCGAGTCCTCCAGCGGCTGCTGGACGCCGCCAGCATTGGGCCTCGATGTAATATTGCCGATTATCCTCTTGCGGAAGGTTGTCTGCATCCGGAATCTTTCGACGTCATCACAAGTATGTCGGGACCCGCCCGAGTTAAAGATGATTCAGCACTGACCGTACAATTGTGGAAGCTTCTTCGGCCGGGCGGACGACTGATCATATCCCTGCCCTGTGCGGCTGCCGTTCCGTATAGGATGCCAGCGCTCACTCGGCTTGAGGACGGCGCGACTTCGTGTACTTTCGATGTGCCACGGTACTACGACTCTCGCCTCATAGAGGAGCATGTCTTCTCGGTCGTGGGCGAACCGGATGCCGCCGTAGTTTACGGCGAAATTCGGAGTAGCAAGGGCCCAACAACGTCCAATGCTTCGATTGAGCTCAGTTCTCCGCCGCCCCAAGAGCCAGTCAATATGGCCTGCGGCTGGCGGTGCTTTCCCAGACTAGAGGACCTTCCCGGAAACGGGGTAATTGCTATGATGTTCACGAAGCCATCTACGAGCCAGCCGGCAACTGATGCTAAAAGCGCATAGTGCCACGGCTCGACTGCAGCGGGCAACCGACCTTTGCTGCCTCGGTGCAGGCTATTTAGTCGCTGGAGAGATCGCAGTCCGGCTCAGCTCAAGACGCTTGTTCGTGTTTCCCAGAGATGGACGTTGGGAGGCCCAGTATTCCACCTTATTCTTGCTAGCACTCTTGTCCTGGGTGGCGGTTACATCATATTCGCGAACCTATCAGTCCAATCGCCCAAACAGCTTGTCCGTCGCGCTCGGCGCGTTGATCCAGGCCTTTATTCTATGGGTTCCCATGACCGTAGGGGGAGTCTTTCTGTTGAAACTTCCCAACATGAGCCGTCAGTTTACTGCATATTTTCTAGCCGCTTCGGGAATTTTCATATTGTCAAAACAGACCGCAATATCAGCATTTCTTGGACGCCTGCGGCGCTTTGGCTATCATTGGAGAAGCGCGGTGATTCTCGGAAGTCCTGGAAGTTGCGAGAAATTCGCAAAGTTGCTTACCGATGTCTATCCGACAGGCTACCGAGTTTCGGTCAGGCCTGTGAGTTGCGACGCCATGTCCAGACCCGACACTGCGCTTCCGCTCGTGGCACATGCAGATGACGTGTTCATAGTTGGGACTGACCACGCTCAATTGCACGAGGGCGCTGCTTCAGGGGTGATCGCCGCGATGCTGAGGCAGGGGAAAAGAGTACACATTATACTTGGACTCTTCGACCTGAAGTTGTTTCGCCAGTCATTTGGCGATGTTGCTGGTATCCCTGTAATCTCACTGATGAAAGGCCAATTAGGCAAGTTGCAAGCCGCCACGAAGCGTTTCGCAGACATCGCTATCTCGAGCATTCTGCTACTGGTGCTCTCTCCACTGCTTGCCGCAACCGCTCTGCTAGTGAAACTTAGTTCTCGGGGTCCTGTCGTGTTTAGTCAAAGACGCCTGGGTCTGAATAGTAAACCTTTCCGCATCTATAAGTTTCGCACCATGGCGGCCAATGCAGAGAAAATGCTAACGAATTCCCCTCTTTTGTACGCTCTGTACCTGGCGAATAACTTCAAATTACCGAAACATATGGATCCTCGAGTTACTCGGCTGGGATCTTTCCTCCGCGCGAGTAGCTTAGACGAGCTGCCGCAACTCGTGAATGTCCTTTTGGGCGATATGAGCCTCGTTGGTCCGCGACCCGTCGTTCCTACAGAGGTCGATAAATACGGTGACGCCGCAGGGCTGTTTCTCTCCGTGAAGCCCGGGATAACCGGTCACTGGCAGGTCAGCGGCCGGAGCGATCTGCGGGACTACGACCAGCGGGTCGAACTGGACCTCGAATACATTAGAGATCAATCACTGGGAAGAGACTTCGAAATACTTCTGAAGACGGTCCCAGTTGTGTTGCGGCGAAAAGGGGCCCACTGACCGAGCTTGAGTCGAGCATGCGATGTCGGTAACTCCGGTCGGGTACGTTATCATACCGGTCAGTGTTGCGACATTTATCGGTGCGCCGCGATATCTCCTTTCTTTGGCAATTGCGCTTTCTGTCCTCCAAGCTGCATCAGTATTCAACATCGAAGGCGATTTTGCCGTCGGTATAAGTCCTTACTTTTTCGTCGCTATACTGATTTCTCTTCGCTTTGTGCCACTATGGTTAAGTGGTCGCATCGGCTTCGCGCCAGGCGAACAAGTGCTTCTGTACCAGCGCCCGCTGCTGCTACTGGTCCTCTGGGCGCTTGCTTCAGTTATCGTTCTGCCCACTGTTTTCGCAGGTGTGCGGGTCGACGCCGCGCGCGCAGGCATCGACGCATACGCCCCAAGCCCCCTTCATTGGTCGTTGAGTAATGGTGCTCAGATCGCGTACCTGATACTGAACTGTGTTTTTGTCACTTGTCTCGTCTGTGAGAGCGTTAACCGTCTTCTGGTCGATCGGTTTTTCGCCGCGTTCCGGTGGTCAGGGGCCTTAGCTGCAGCAGTCGGACTCTATCAACTGGTAGCTCACATCTACGGACTGCCCTACCCCGATAATTTTGTCAATAGTAACTCCGCATGGGCGCAATTGACCGACCAGCGCCTTGCGGGTTCGTGGAGAGTCTCAGCAACCTTCACCGAACCGTCGGCCGCAGGTTCTTACTTCGCGATGTGGACCGCATTGGTTCTTTTTTCCGCGGTCGGCGATGAACATTCGCCATGGTTTTACTGGTGTCTACCTCCACTTGGAATCGTTATGCTAGCAGTAACGACCTCTACAACCGGCTATGTCGCAGGCGCAGCGCTGCTTTTGCTGTTCTTCAAAAAGCAGCTTCCCGGTCTTGTTCTGCACCGGACAATAAGTCGCAGGGGGTTATTTGCGATAGTTGTCATCCTCGCAGCCTTGGTGGCGGGGGCTTTGCTGTTGCCGAACTTTAGCCATGTAATTCGCGCTGTGATCTGGCAGAAATCGCAGTCGACGTCCGGCCGGAATCGCATGGCAACGAGCGTTCATGCCTACTATATTGCGGTCCAATCGCTCGGTCTCGGTGTGGGCCCATTGGGCCCCTGCAGGAGACGTGCGACGAACCATGTTCGAAGGAGCCTCCGCTACGCGCGTTCGTATTTCTGGCACACGGCTTCGGTGCATGGGATTGGAGACTTCGCTGGGCCAAAGGGAATATCCCTGGTCTTAATGAACAGCTTCCTTACGGCTACTATCGCGCCGCAAATGAGAATTGCATCGTCAAGTACTCAGAGGACGCAGATGAAGGCCGGCTCACAGAGCTGCTTCGCCGGATGCTACGTAAGATCCTGGGCTGCGACTTGATTCACGCGTGGCGCAATAGGAAGGCCCTGTTGAAGGCCGACGTTGTCTGGACTCACACAGAGCTCGAGTATTTGGCGGTATTGGCCTTGTGGCAATGGCTGAAGCGAGCAGCCCGTCCGAAGCTGATCGCGCATAGTGTCTGGATATTCGATCGGTGGAAAGCGTTTTCGGCGACCAAACGCTGGCTATATCGGCGTTTGATGAATGAAGCCGACATACTTACCGTGCTTTCTCCGGATAGCTACAAGGTCGCAACCGCACTCTTTCCGCAGGTGCGGACTGAACTGATACCGTTCGGGAGTAATCTGGATTTGATGATTCCACCGAGTTGCCGTGCCGCGCACAGCCCCGTACATATTGTGGCGTTGGGCAACGATATGCATCGCGACTGGGCGACACTGTTGTCCGCATCGCGCCAATGTCCAGACTGCATTATTAATATTGTCTCGAAAAAGATCGATTGGCGAATGGTTGGACACGCGCGCAACATTACCATGACGGTGGCCACGTCACGTGCAGAGGTAGTAGAACTCTATTCCTGGGCCGACATCGCCATAGTTCCCTTAAAGCACAATCTGCATGTATCGGGTATCACCGTCATCTGCGAGGCGGTGCTGCGTGGAGTTCCAGTAGTCTGTACGGATACCGGTGGTCTCAGAGCGTATTTCGCCGAGGGAGAGGTCCGCTATGTCCCCCTGCACGACCCGCCAGCATTGTGTCGCGCCCTCCGCGAGCTTGCAAAGAACGACCGGGAACGCTTCGCAATGGCCGAGCGGGCGCAAGCTCGAATGCGTTCTGCGGACCTGAGTTCACGAGCATTCGCGAATCGCCATTATGAGATCTCTCGCGAACTTTTGCGGAAGCCTACAGACTCGAAACCCGAGCAAGTCTACGACGCCACATCGAGTAGACATTGGCAACGCTAGCCAGATCCGCGAATGGAACGGTGGCCGTGCCTAGGGAGGCTTGGAAGCGCAGCTCCATCCGGCACAATCTCCTCGCCAACCTCGGCGGCAAGGCTCTTTCACTTCTTATCAGCCTCATATGTGTCCCCATCTACATCAGGATTCTGGGTATTGGCGGCTACGGACTGATTGGCATCTGGATGACCCTCGAGACCATAGCTAATTTGATTCGACCTCGGACTCAGCCCGACGATCACTCGCGAAATGGCGGGCTGCTCGACCCGTGCGGGCGGCGCCCAAGAGGCTCGCGACTTGGTCCGCACTCTGGAGGCCGGCTACTGGCTGATAGGCGTCTTGATCGGAGGAATTGTGATGTGGTGTGCTTCGCCAATCACCTTCCACTGGCTTCAAAGCAATCAGCTACCGTCCGAGACGCGGCGCTCTGCCATCGTTTTGATCGGTATTCTGATCGCATGCCGATGGCCATTGAGCTTTTACGGCGGTGGCCTTACCGGCCTCGAACGGCAGGTTCTGCTCTCAGGAGTGTCCACCGCCTATGCATGCCTTCGGAGCCTCGGTTCGGTATTGATATTATTATTTGTCTCACCCACGATTTGCGCTTTCTTCGAGTTTCAAATCGCAATCAATATCGTTCAGACGGCCGTGCTGACAGTTCTTTTGTGGCGATGTCGTCCGGCAGGAAACACTCCGCGTTTTCGGCCCGAACTTGTTCGCCGGATCTGGCGTTTTGCCGGCGGCGCCAGTGCGTGTACTCTGGCTTGGTTGGCCGTGTCAGAACTCGACAAGGTAGTCGTCTGCGCGATAATGCCGCTTGAATCCTTCGGCTACTATGCGCTGGGCTCGCGCGTTGCGGCATGCGTAAATGCCGCCTCTTGGCCGCTCTTCGCTGCATTTTTTCCTGCCCTCTCTCGCCAAGTTGCCTCAGGCGATGAACGCAAATTGGCCGATCTTTACCATAGAGCCTCTCAGATCATGTCGGTGTTGGTATTGCCCTCTGCACTGACCGTGGTTTTCTTCGCCAAGCCCCTGATCTTTGCCTGGACGGGCAACGAGGTCCTTGCCGGTCAGACTGCTTCAATCGCTGCACTGCTCACCGCCGGCGCGGTCGTCACCTGCATAGTGAGTATTCCATTGGCGCTGCAGCTCGCATATGGGTGGACCAGCCTATCGTTCTGGTCAAACACGCTTTCCCTCTTCGTCAGCGTCCCGATGCTTTTGGTATTCACTGAGCACTTCGGTGGTGCCGGAGCGGCCAGCGTCTGGCTATTGGTCAATCTCGGATACTTCGTCACGCAAGTGATCCCGATGCATCGGCGACTTCTTACGTCCGAGAAACACAGATGGTTCTGTGAGGATGTGGGCATACCATTGATTGCCTGTACAATCGCTGCCGGCGCCCTATTTGAAGGAACGGGACCGCCAGCTACCAGAATAGGTGCTACCCTGATTGTCATATTCTCGACAGTCATTCTTGCAAGCGTAGCGATACTGGCGACTCCGCTGACGCGACAGCAGATGCGAGAAACGATCGGCGGAATACTGGTGTATCGTCGACGTCAGGTCGAAACCAAACCGATCGCTTAAGCGCCCTTCAGCTTTCTGTGAGGCTTGGCACTATTCGCCAAATGATCTCAGCCATCATTTCGCCAGCGCTTGCGTCGCTCGCCTCTCGAACTTCGACGGTCCGGGAACATCGATGGAGGGTCTAGCCAATGACCTGGCGTCTTTCGTTGACCTGCAAACTTAATACGCGGTGGCGGCCTCCATGGCTCCGAGGGCAATTTGCCTCAACAGCACCACTAATGCGCCAACTTCCGCTTATTCCGTCTGCCAAGCATTGTATGTGCACTCTGGATAACTTCGCGATAGGCATAGTCGGGTTGCCATGGCTCAAACTCACGCGCGACAGCCACATCCACGAGCGTTGCCTCTATTTCGCCGACTGCGTCAAGCGGACAAACACGTCAGGGCTGAGGATACTGGACGTGGGCTGCGGAAGCTCTACTGCTCTCTTCTACCTTAATTCTTATGCCAGAGATACCGTAAGCAAATACGTTGGCATCGATATGTTGCCGCCCGATCGCCTGCGCGTCCGCTACAAGAACATTAGCATCCACAACGAATTTCATCAGGTCCACCTGGACGAAGACTGGGATTTCGGCGAATTCGATTTGATCTGGTGCGGTGAGGTGATTGAGCACATCCTTGACGATCGGAGCCTGCTCTCAAAGCTGCGATCTCACCTGGATCCACATGGAATCTTGATAGTCACTACTCCGAGCAAGGTTTTCGTAGACACTATGGCGCGTTCGGTGCCGGGTTATGAATTCGTCAGCACTATACAGGATGGCGGCCACGTGCGTACCGGCTACGATCTGGATATGCTACGTGCGCTCGCGAATGAAAGTGGTCTTACGCTCGAGAGTTATGCGTGGCTGATGCCCGGTACGGCGCACGATGTTTTGTGGCATCTGATGCCCAACCCCTCTCTAATCGCTGCGCTGACCCGCAACGTTCGTGACATCATCGCGCGCCGCAACACCGGTTTTGTGATCCAGGGTGAACCCGGACTGTACGCCCATCGATATATGACAATTTCAGCTACATTCTCGAATCGGAACAGTGCCCATTGATAGTCATAGACGCGCAGAAATCTAAGGGCACTGCACGCGATTTCCATCTCCTGACCAGCATTTTCGGGAGCGCGTTGCTGAGCGTCCTCCACCGAGGTTCGCTTCTCTCAGCCTCTGCGCTTCCCAATGTTCCGCGGCGCCTGCTGGCAGTAAAGGTTCACGGACTCGGCGACAGTGTGATGGTGCGTTCTCTACTCGAGAACTTCCATCAGCGACACCCCTACGCCGAGATCGGAGTCTTGGCAGGACCCGCGAACCGAGAGCTTCTAACCGTGGGGTCCCGTTTTCAACTTCACCTGTACGATCAACGCAGCTTGAGTCTCGGTACGATCTTAAGAATCCTGGCCGGTATTCGAAGTCGCCGGTATCAGCTGTCGTCAATTTCGAACAAGGTTCGCTCGTTGGTACTGCCTTTGTACGCGTGGCCGGGATCCCGGTTCATGCAGGGTTTGTACCCTTAAATGACGGTGCAAAGGCGATTTTACTCACCCACCCAGTTCGCTTTCGCGAAGAAGACTCGATGTGGGCATCGTTCATCCGGCTCATCCGAATGATAGATCGAGAGTTTCCGGAGGCGATGTCGACCACGCCGTTGCCGGTCGACGAAGAAACGCGTCGGTGGGTCCAAGAATGGCTATACGATAAGAGCAGAGGCACCATCAGCCATTCAGTTGCACTGCACCTAGGTTCTGCGCAAAAACGTCCTTACAAGCGGTGGCCGGTCGCGCGCTTCATCGCACTAGCGGAAAGACTCCGCATGCGAACGCCGGACTTATTGGTTGTCCTCACGGGGCAACCTTTTGAGCGCCCCTTGGTGGAGGAGTTCACAGCGGGCTACGTCGGACCCGTTGCGGATGCGACCGAGCTTGGCTCCATCGTGAAGATCGCGGCGCTACTCGCCGAGTGTGACCTGCTGGTATCCAACGATACCGGGATCATGCATCTTGGCGCCGCGATGCACGCGCCTACGGTCGGCATCTTTGGACCGGTGAGCCCGCAGCGCTGGGCACCGGTCGGACCCTACGTTGAAGCACTCGCCGCCGGCGGAATTTCCTGCAGTCCCTGTGCGGAGACTTATCGGCTGTGCGATCCGCCCGACTGCTTTAACCCGGAGCGAATGCACTGTCTGAACGAAGTCAGCGTCGAAATGGTGCTGAAAGCTGCGGAGCGCGTGACTGCGGAACGGAGGCAGCAGCAACGGTCAAACCGTCAATTAGCGCGATCGATTGAAGGTTGAACTCGGGCTTGCTCGCGCGAATTTACATCAACGGACGCTTCCTGCAACAGCCGGTCACCGGTGTTCAGCGCTATGGCCGTGAACTTCTAAAAGCGTGGGACGAGTTGTTCGCCACTGGAGAAATCGACCCCAGAAAAGTCGAATTACAAGTGCTTGCGCCGCGTGGCCAAATCGCGGCGCCGAGGCTCCGGCACATCTCGCTTCGGCAAGTGGGACAGTTCCGCGGGCACCCATGGGATCAATTGGAATTGCCGCTACATGCTAGAAACGGTTTGCTCTTCTCGCCGGCTAATGTCCATCCCTTGCTTTCGCCATTTCTTTGTCCGAGTGCGGTCACGGTGCATGACCTTGCATATCGAGTTAGCCCCGAAGCCTATACCGCTGCGTTCCGGATGACGTACCGAGTTCTCGTTCCTGCGGCAATACGCAATGCGGACGCGATAATCACTGTATCCGAGTCCGAGAAAAGCAATATCGTTGCGCACTTTCCGATGGTGGGGAATCGCATCCACGCGATTCATCACGGCGGCCCGCAGTTGGAACCGGTCGTAACAAATCAGGACACAGATTGCGCGAGCGAGCAAACCGTTAACGTCGCAGACAATCTTGCACATTTCGCTCTATGGGTTGGCACCCTCACCAAAAGGAAGAACCCACAGGGGGCGATTGATGCCATCGCTATGGTTAACAAAGAGTTGAAGCTCCCACTGGTGATGGTCGGGGCGACCTACAGCGGATTCAAAGATGCGGGCGTGACCGTAGCAGACGATGACGCTGGGATAGTTCGGTTCACCAACCGAATAGGCACATTCGCTGAATTGGCGTGTCTATACCGACGCGCCGTCTGTCTCTTGTTCCCATCGTTCTATGAGGGCTTTGGACTGCCTGCGCTCGAGGCCATGGCGCACGGCTGTCCCGTGGTGGCGTCGGGGATCCCAGCACTACGCGAGGTTTGCGGTGATGCCGCGCTCTATTGCAATCCGCGCGACGCTAGCGATATCGCTGAAAAACTTCGGATGGTGGCGACGGATTTGCGTCTCCAAAAGCAATTGCGGCTCCTCGGGTTGGCCCGCGCTAGGGAATTCAGCTGGAAAAACTGCGCTCGCCAAACGCTTGCAGTCCTGACCGAAGTGATTGCGCGAAGAGAATCCTGCGTGCCCCATGCGCGATAGGTGCGACGTCCAAGTCTCATGAACGCGCTCTCGCGCAGTTTCCGTAGTCTCATTCCCATCGACGACCGTTTTGTAGGCCGCTCCAGGCATCCCGCCCAATCGCAATGAGAAAGATCGCCGTCGTTCATGATTGGCTGTCGGGCTACTTTGGCTCGGAGCGCGCACTGGAACAGATCCTTCGACTTTATCCGCAGGCCGACGTCTTCTGCGTAGCTGATTTTTTGCCTCCGGACAAAAGGGCCTTTCTCGATGGTCGGACCGTAACCACATCCTTCATCCAACGGTTACCGTTTGCGCGCCAGCATTTTCGAAGCTACCTCGCTCTAATGCCACTTGCCGTCGAGCAATTTGAACTTTCGACCTATGACCTCGTAATTTCTAGCTCACACGCCGTGGCCAAGGGTGTGCTGACCAAATCAGGACAACTCCACATCAGCTACGTCTACACTCCGATGCGCTACGCGTGGGACCTGCAGGAACAGTATCTAGCCGACGGGCGTTCGAAGGGCATCAAACGGCTCCTGGCGAGATCGCTCCTCCACTATATGCGCGTATGGGATTTGCGCACAGCCAACGGCGTGGATACGTTCGTCGCCATTAGCAACTTCATCGCGCATCGGATTTGGAAGATCTACCGGCGCCGCGCTTCCGTTATTTATCCCCCTGTTGATCTTGCGTCATTCACAATCGGTCGCGAGCGGCAGCCTTTTTATCTAACCGTTTCGCGTCTTGTGCCGTATAAACGGGTCGACGTTATCGTCGAAGCGTTTTCGAGATCTCCCGATCGGCAGCTAGTCATTATCGGGGACGGCCCCGATATGTCCAGACTCAAAACTCGGATCACGTCGAATATCAGCTTGCTTGGTTATCAGCCGTTCGAATTGGTGCGCGATTATATGCAACGAACGCGCGCATTTATTTTCGCTGCGGAGGAGGATTTCGGCATCGTACCCCTAGAGGCACAAGCTTGCGGCACGCCCGTTGTCGCCTATGCCGGTGGCGGCGCGGCCGAAACGATAATAGAGGGTGAAACAGGGACCTTCTTCCCGGAACAAACCGGCGACGCACTCATCGAAGCGTTAAGCAGATTCGAGCGCTCCTCGGGCAAGTTTGATCCCGATCGGATCAGGCGTAACGCGGAGCGGTTCAGCATCGAACGTTTTCGGAGTGAATTCGCGGCTCTGGTCGAACGCGAGTACGCCGCCTCCATCAGACAAGGACGGCCCGCAATTGTAGAAACCGCCCCTGGCGGATCCACGAACGGAGTAGATGCGCACTATGCAGCGAATCATCTTTAGACTCAGTGTCGTCGCAGCGGTGCTGCTCGTTATGCAATTGCCAGCACTCTCGCAGAATCCCCACGATGGGCTCGTTGAATCGGTCGATAAGGGTCTGACTGCCACATTTCTCGTAACCAGGTTTGGCGCGAAATGCGACGGCGCGACGAACGACGCCAGGGCTTTTCAGACCGCATTGGATGCAGCGGGTGCTCGATGCTCCGCCGCGAAAGGGTACCTCGCCAGCGGATATCAGACAGTGGTCGTCCCAGACGGGGCCAGGTGCAAACTGGATTTCGGCTTGATCGATAAGCGAAGCGATTGCGTCGGAATCTCGAGTTATGCCGGTGCTACGCTCGATTTCTCTGGACTTACGAATGGCCAAACCGCGCTCACGCTTAAGCCTCGTGTTTATGGCGCCTATACAGGCAACGTAGCACGCTTCGAGAATATCCAACTAATCGGCCCGGGCCGCGCAAGCGATTCCGTAGGTATCGCGAGCAGCACACCGATGACCACTTTTCGTCAGTATAACCTTCACGGTTTCGGCCATGGATACGAGGTCCGTAGCGGCTCGTGGCTTAATCATTTTGTGAATACTTCGATTTGGGATTGCCACATCGATCTCTATTGCGGCGGCGGTTTGAAGGACGCTGGCGAGCAGATCACCTTCGAAGCAGGGGTTCTCTTCAACAGCGACGAAGCGATCGAGAACAATCAGTGCGAATTCAACATCACCGATTCTTCGATGGATGGGCTCCGCGGCCCAGCCGTGGTCAACGGTGGCGGTTCGACGCGCCTAATCGGCGATCACATCGAGTACATGAACACGGTGGAGGCTCCGCTAGTGGTGTCCAAAAAGGCCTGTAACGCCTGGGGAAGCCTGACGATGGAGGGCGGCCAGATCCAGTTTGACCGCGCGAAACCGCAGGCGCTGGCGCGAAACGACGGACTTCCCGGCCCATGCGGCGGTGGTGGCTGGGGCTCGTACATACGGCTCAATAGTGTCTTCCTGGGCAATGTTCCTACGGATTCAAAAGGCGCACCGCTGGTCACGGGCGCGAACTTGGGCCAGATAGCAATTTGCCACGCGACCAATGGCGCCGGCGGCGGCGCGATAGGCAACGTCCCGAACGTCGAACGCCCGTATTTGGGACAGAGTCAGTGCTGATCCAGACGTTTGCAGGACTGCGGTACAGGGCCCGACACAATTAGGGACCCGACGCGCTGGGCCAGCGGCGCTTGAGCAGTAGTCCTGAACTCAAACTTCATCCTTATGGATGCCCGTGCTGTTGTGGCCCGGGCTTTTTTTTGACCAAAGGGACGAAATCCTACCGACGACGCTGGTCCAGCGAGGTGCGTCAGGCTCTTCACTCCGGTGACTTGGAGAAACGGCGGTCTTGAGATCAAAGTCCCTGCTTTTTGAACACGGTTCGCGCGCTGACGAGACACGGCAACGAATTCGTCAAATTTTCGATGTTATCGGATGGCAACCATGCCCGGCCGAAACTCAAAACGGACAGAAGCTTACGCGGGGCTCTGCTCTCAGCCGCAATCTCATCGCAATGACGGCGATTTTAAGCTTCGACGAGTGAACGTCGCCGTGCAGGTATCCGGCAGTGTGGGCGGTCAACTACCGAATCGTGCCGTGGCTCGGGCTCGAGCCTTTGCGGCCTCTTCTTCACGATTTCTCACGGGCGCGTTCGTTTGAAGCGATTGGAGTAAATGCGTCGAAATCCTGGCAATTTCGTCAACGGCGGAGTGGAACGCTTCTTCATTGGTCTTCGACGGCTTGTTGAAGCCGGTTATCTTCCTTACGAATTGTACCGATGCAGACCGAACCTCATCGGCTGTGACGGGCGGGTGAAAGTTGTACAGTGTTTTTATATTTCTACACATCTCCGATACCTGATTTTTGGAATCTCTTCATTCTGATGGAGTACCCTAGGCGCCTTTTTGAGCTAAGTGAAAACGCATTGGATTTCGGAACGTAGCCCCGTAGAGCCGGATGCCCGAATGTTGACCAGGGCGATCAGGCGGATCGCGAGCGGGGCCCAGATTGATCCCGACAATCTCGCGTCCACCGGTCGACCGTGTTGCGCTTGCAAGTCTTCGGGCAACCTGTTTTCTCATTCGGTAAGCTTTGCGCGGTAACCTCCTCATAGCACGCGCAGTACGGGGAGCCATGGCATTCACAAATATCACGCTCGAAACTCATGACCTGATCGGAACGCTCACGCTCAACCGTCCCGAGAAATTGAACGCGATGACCCCGGCGCTCATCGCGGAGTTTAGCGAAGCGCTCACTCAAATCGAGAGAGATGCCACGGTCAAAGTAGTCGTCATCCGTGGCGCAGGGCGGGCCTTTTCGACCGGATACGATCTAGGAGGTGGCTGGAATGAAGGGTCTGCGAAGCCATTTACCATCGATGACGATCAGCGGTTTCTGCACCGCTATGTCGAACACTGGCTGCGCTTGAGGGATCTGCCCAAGCCGGTCATTGCGATGGTGCATGGATATTGCCTGGCCGGGGCGACCCAACTGTGCATCAGCAGCGATCTGATTTTTGTCGCCGAAAACGCACAGATCGGCTTCCCTTCCATCCCGGCCGGCGCAGGTTATGTTAGCGCCTTTTGGAACTGGATGGTCGGTCCGCACCGCACCAAGTACCTCGCCTTCCTTCCCGGCAGCCGGATCAGCGGAAAGGAGGCCGAGACTATGGGATTTGCGACGCGCGCGTTTCCCGCGGAGACGCTCGAACAGGAAACCTACGATTACGCTCGGCGAGTTACCAAAGTGCCTGCGCAAAAGCTAAGGCTCGAAAAATTGGCGATCAACCGCGCCATGGATCTGCGCGGCTTTCGGGTTTCGGTTCAGGCCGGAGCCGAATTTGATGCCATCTTCCACTTCGGCCCCGGCAATGAAGAGATCCGTCAGGTGCAGAAGGAACGAGGGCTACGCGGCGCTATCAAATGGTACGAAGAAAAGTGAGAATCCCGTCATAGCGCCGGAAGGGCCGCTATGTTCGCTCAATCAATCCCAGACGAAGGGGAACGCCATGGAACGAGCCCGAATCAATGGAGTCGAACTGGCCTACGAGTTAACCGGCGTCGGTGAACCGATTGTTCTGGTTCACGGCGCGCAGGGCGACCAGACCATGTTCAGCCGCCTCGCTCCGGCGTTCGCGAGCAAATATCGGGTACTCACCTTTGATCAGCGCGGTTCAGGTCTCAGCGAGAAGCCGCACGACGACTACAGCGTCGCGCAGCTAGCCGATGACACCGCGGCGCTGATGGAACACGTAGGCTTTGATGCGGCGCACATCGTGGGCGTCTCGATGGGCGGGATGATCGCGTTGCAGTTTGCGCTACGCCATCCAGGTAAAGTTCGCAGACTGGTTTTGGGATGCACCACTGCAGGCGGACCCAAGGCAATTCGCATCGGCGGGAGCGCTTTCACTGCCGCGTACTCATCGCTGCCGATGTCGAACGAGGAACGTGGGCGCGCATTGGCGGAAGCGGCCTTTACCAAGGAATATATCGAGCGCCACCCTGAGATCATCCCAGCCATGATTGAGGCGCGCCGGCAGCGGCCGCTTGATCCGGTCGCGCTCGAGGGCCGGCTGAAGGCCGCGCTTCGGCATGACGTCTATGATCGGCTCGGGAAGATTACCTGCCCGACGCTCGTGATTACCGGCAAAGACGACGCGCTTATCTCGTGGGAGAACTCGCGATTGCTGGGCGAGAAAATCCCCCGCGCTCAATTGGTGGTGTTGGAACCCGCGGGGCACTGTTTCTGGCTGGAGCAGCCGGAGCAGTCGCGCGCGGCGATCGAGAGGTTCCTGGAGGGTCAGCCGGTCGCATCTCCGCAGCGATAGGCAAAGACTCCTTTGATTGAGAAAATTCACCCAAGGAGCCTCGGGAGGTACTGTTTTTGATAGAGATGCGGAGGCGGCTCTCGTTGATGTTGCTCGTTTTCGGCGTCCTGGTGGGGTCTGTAAGCGCCCAGGAACGCGCCGGATCGATCACCAAAATCGGCGGGTCCGCAAACCTGGAGCGGGGCGGCCATTCGACCGCGGCTGTCCTCGCGATGCCGATCTTGTTCGGCGACAAGCTTGAGACCTCGGCGAAATCCAGCCTGACCGTTGTTCTCATTGACGGCAGCGAGATATCGCTTTCCGAGTCGAGCTCCATCGTGGTCGATCGATCAATGGTCAACACCGCGAATGCGGATTCGTTCATCAAGCTATTCAAGGGCCGCCTGCACTCTGTGATTAATCCGCGCGGCGGCAATCTCCCGGATTTCGAGGTACGTACGCCGAACGCGGTCGTTGGAGTGCGCGGTACCGACTTCGAAACAGAATATATCGACGGAAAACCCTGCCCGGGATTTCCGCGATGCCTGCGTTACACGGATGTTGCGGTCTATTCAGGGGTCGTTGAAGTGCGAAATCCGACCAACCCCAAATCCTCTTCCGTGCGGGTCAGCACCGGTTACGAAACCACCGTGCCATGCGAGTTGCCACCCGCTACTCCAGGGCCGCTTGGAATGGGTGACCTGACGGCGCCCGGTTATCATTAAGGGGCGGCATCGTGTCCGTCGACGGCTCAAGCCGCCGAGACCGAAGCGCGCGCTTCGCTGGCGTGCGCTTCGGGATCGCGCTTTTGGCGGCAATTTCAATATCGACGTGTGCATCGGCGGCTCACGCACAAGACTTCTCGCTATTTTTCGCGCTAACGCAGCCGGGACAACTATCACTCAGGCTGTTCGGAACCGGCTATGGCGCCGAGAGGTACGCGACAACCCATCAAGGACTGGAGATTGGCCAAACGCTGACGCAAGGCATAACTCTGGTAGGCCGCTTGTCCGCCTATCAAATTCTTCAGGGGAGCGGCTTCGATAGCCCGCTCAAGCCGGTCTCGCGCAGCGCTGTCCGGAACTTCGGCCGCCTCGAAGGCGGGATCAGCCTGACGCCGGTTCAGGGCACCACGTTCTCGCTTTTGGGCGGCGAGGACGTGGGCGACAGCGACGCGCCCGTCTTCGAGAACAATCTATCGATCTGGCTTTGGTTGCAGAGCCGCCACCCGATCAATCTCTCCTATAGCACCAGTCATTTCTTCGAGAATGGAGTTACCAACGGGCTCATCGACCTGCGCACAGTCGTGCTGTCGACCGGACGCTTTTTGATGTTAGCGGGTGCAGGCGGAGCGATATGGGGTGGAGGCACGGTCGGTCAAGCCAAGGGCCAAGGCGGCCCAGATTTTGGATTCTTCTTCAACCAATGGCGGCTGAGCCTCGACGTCCAGGCGGGCTACGGCAGCTCCCGTACTTACGGCATGGTGAGCGTGTCGCACACCTTCACTTGGGCAGAGTAGCCGCCGCGCCTTTCGCGCGCCCCAGAGCTCGTGCCCCCGGATACCAGGCGCTTCGTATTTCACCTTAATTTCGCTCCTAACTAGCGAGGGGCACACAGCATCTCGCCCCCGAGTTATAACTTTGCGGACCGTTCTTCTTGGGTGAGCCCCTGCGTAACTGTTTCTATCCGAAACTCAATTTCGCGAGCAGGCTTCGATCGACCACAGGCGCACGCTTGGTTCCCGCGCCCAAAGGTACAGATCCGGGCGCCCGCTCAAACGGATCGGCAATGCCGATCTGCTTGGCGTGTTCTTTGATCGCAGGAATCACATCCTGCGCAAATAGCCGCATACTGTTGCGGCGATCGTCATCGCCGCTCGGACCCTGGATGCTCAATATGATGAAGATGCCGGTCCGCAGTACGCCAAGGATGGCTTTGATTTGAGGGATGACAGTCTTCGGCGTGCCGACAATTACCTGCAGGTTCTTTTGCGCCTTGAGCAGGGCCGCGTGCAGTTTGCGGCGGATATCATCGTAATCGATCGCGCCGGTGGCGCCATCGATCATCTGCTCTTTCATTTTCTCGCCGCTAATACCGAGCCAGGCGCTGGTCTGCTGCTTGGCCAGTATGCGAATCGCGGCCTTGGAGTTGTAGCCGGGCGGCATCGTGAACTGGGGCGCGGAGAACGCATTCTGGCCACCGCCATATACGAAACCTTGTGCGACCTGCTGCGCCTTCTCTTCGGTCTCCGCGACGGCCGTCGCAATCATGTATCCAAAGTTCTCGGGGCCAGCCTGGTAGCCATGTTTTGCGGCTTCGTCCGCGTAGAAGTCCCATAAATCGCACGTGGGTCCAAGCGGAGTACCGAGCCCGATGTATGGATAGCGATGCTCCGCACACCATTGCACGGTTTCAGGGCTGAGCGTGCCCGGGATCCACATCGGGGGATGCGGCCTTTGGTAGGGCAACGCCCACGGATTGACGTGTCGATAGTGAAAGTGTTTGCCCTCATAGCGCCACGGGCCGGGCCTCGTCCAGGCCTGCACGATGAAATCGTGCGCTTCATTGAACATCTCACGGTTGTAGGCTGGGTTAGCATTGTTGAAGAACTGCTCGGAGCCGGCGCCACGCACCCAGCCGGTTACCAGACGGCCGCGCGAGATCAGATCGATCTCGGCCAGCTCTTCGGCCATCCGTAAGGGGTGTTTGATCACCGGTAAGGGATTGCCGATAAGAACCAGGCGCACCCGCCTGGTGCGGTAGGCCAGTACAGCAGCCTCGACATTCATCACGGAACCCATGCAAATGGGGTTGCCGTGATGCTCGTTGAGCGCGACCACGTCGAACCCGAGGTCCTCTGCGTAGCAGTTCTCGTCGAGATAGTAGTTGTAGTCGTCGGCCGCCCTTTCACGGTCGAAGAATTTATTGGATACGGCGAAGAACGCTCGGTTCTTGAGAATCTCTTCCTCTGGAAGCCAGCGATACGGCCGCTCGGTGAAATAACCTACCTGCATCTCAAAAACCTCCACGTTTCCTCATCATTTTGACTGCCTCTCATCTGACCTTCTCGTTCCTGGACTGTGCAATGTTTTCGATCCTTGAACAATGGGCCGAGGATAGCCCAAGAAGAAATCGATGATCCCATGACGGTCGATCAGGGCGCGAATACGAGAAATGCTTTGCTTTTTCGCTTAGCTCGTATCTAAAGTGGAAGAAATTCGAGGGGTGCGGGACTGCCAAAGGAGACGCTAATGAAAGTAGGGATGACGCTCCAATTGACCAGTTTCGGCGGTAAGCCGGATCGCGAAACGTATCAGGACGAGCTCAACCTGATGGAGATGTCAGAAGACCTCGGCTTCGATTCGGTCTGGGCACTCGATCATCATTTCACCGGTTATGTGATGTCACCGGACCCGACGCAACTTCTTTCGTATGTGGCGGGACGAACCAAACGGGTTCAACTCGGCACCGCGGTTATCGTCTTGCCATGGCATGACCCTGTAGAGATCGCCGAGAAGATAGCGCTGCTGGACCTGCTCTCTGGTGGGCGCACGATTTTCGGTTTCGGGCGCGGCGCCGCGACCGTCGAATACAACGGCTTCCGCATCAACCAGGAAGAGGCGCGCGAACGTTTCGTTGAGGCCGCGATCATTATTCGCAAGGGACTCACGCAGCACAGTGTCTCATTCGACGGCAAGTACTATCACATTCCAGAAATCCAGATTCGGCCGCGGCCTGTTTCCCATCCCGAGCAACGCTTCTATGCGTCCAGCGTCAGCCCTGAGTCTGCCGAAATCATGGCCAAGCTGGGATTTGGCGTGTTGATCATCGCGCAGCGGAGCTGGGAAGATACGGCCGCTGACTATACCCGCTATCGCGAGACCGCGATCGCTAACAACATTACTCCGCGCGCACCAATCGGGTTGCTCAACATACTGGTGTCTGAAGACGCCCGTGAGGCGGAAGAACTAGGCTCCAAGTACCTGGAAGCGATGTGGGACTCGATCGACGAGCATTACCATTTCTCTGACGGCCACCTACGGGGCGTCAAGGGCTACGAGTTCTATGCCAAACTCGAGAAGACCTACAGCAAATTGCAGGCAGACAACGTAGCGAAAGCCAAGGCCATCGAGTTCTTCCGCAGCCTGCACGCCGCAGGCACGCCCACTCAGGTACTCGAAAAACTGCGCTACATTCATCAGACGGTCCCTCTCGAACACGTGATCGGGACTTTCGCTTTCGGCGGACTGCCCTATGCCAAGCTCGATAAGAGCTTCAAGCTGTTCGCGGAAAAGGTCTTGCCGGTACTCAAAAATGATCCGGCGTTCGAGTACCCAAAGGAACTCGCTTCGACGTCGCAAATGTCGGCAAGCAAGTAGCTTGATCGCATGGCACCAGGAACGGCGGCCTCTGCCGCCGTTCCTTTTTTCTGGGCTTGGTAATCATGTACCTAGGTGTGGATCGGCTGGATAAATGAGCTCTTCGGCTGACCGCGTCGTTGGTAAAGTGCCTCATGTCGGGACCTATCGGCGTGAGCTGCCCGTGAGGCTGGAACGGCTCTACGAAAACGCTATCGACTGGGAGCATCTGCCCCATCTGCATCGACGCAGCTTCTCTAAGATCGAGTGCAACGACGCCGGCGACTGGGGCTTTCGTGCTCGCGTGTGGAGTGAACCGTTGGACGAGCGGCGCAGCTTTGTGATCGAACTCTGCCTCGATCGCGAACTTCATCGATGGATCACCAGGACTCTGGAGGGTCCGGGAACGGGCAGCGAGGTCTGGACTCACGCGTTCAGCCTCGACGACCGCAAGACCCTGGCAGTGGTCGATTTCTTCGTGCCTGGGGTTTCCCCCGCAAGAGCGATCGAACTCGGCACGTTCTACACCAATCTCTACCAACGCCTGTACGACGAAGACGTTTCAATGATGTCAGAGCGGCAGTTGCAACTTGAGGCCGCGATGTCCGGAACCCCGCGTCGAGAACCGATCGAGTTGGGCACGCTTGAGGAAATCCAGCGCAAGCTACCAATGATCGTGGACTGCGCCGGTCGCAAATTCCGGATTGTCGAAGTGGAAGGTGAACTAGTCGTTCATTCGACTGTCTGCCCCCATCGCCTGGGCCCGCTCAACGGTGTCAGGGTCGAGGGCGCGACGATCGAATGTCCCTGGCACGGTTATCGTTTCGACATCCGTACAGGTGAATGTGTAAACGGCGCACGTCTCCGTCTCGCCCCTGCCCCTCGAGTGCACGTAGAGTCACATAGCTCACGAGTCGTCCTTCAGTGGGAATAAGTGCCGTTCAGTCCGGCGGCGATCGCGGGCGTTTGGAACCTGGCTAGACGCGCGGATTTGCTCGCCCCCCAAATGCGGTGCTGAGCACAGACAGCGTGCGGAGCTCGTCCCGGACCGCCTCAGGCCCAGCGACCCAGTATCGCGCCAGAGTCGCTCTTGGCGCCCCCACCAGAACTCCTACGTCGTTCGCCTCCAAAGCCTGGAACGCATCTTCGTCGGTTGTGTCGTCGCCGAAGTAAACGGCCACCGACGACGGCAAAAGGCGGGCCTTCAGGCTTACGATCGTTTGACCTTTGTCGCCCGCCGCTCGTGGCATCGCTTCGGCGAGCATCTTTAGGTGCATCACCTTGAGACGCGGAGCGGCCCGTTCGACAAACTCGATGAATCGATCAACGAGATCTCGGGCTTCCCCGGGGTCGGCTTCACGATAGTGCAGCCCCAGCGTGATATCCTTATCTTCGACCCAAAACCCGCGTCCCGGCGGCACGTTAATTTTCAGCCATTCGCGCACCCCTGCCAGTTCCCGTGAACACTCGAGTGCAGCCGGGGTGAAAACCGCCCTACCCTCGGAATCTTCAAACTCCATTCCGTGAACACCGGAAAAAAGTATGCCGGAGGCGGTCCCGAGAAGGCGTTTGACTTCGCGAATCCGCCGCCCACTGACTATTGCGATCGAAATCGGCAGCTTGCTATCTGCGATATTGTCGAGTAGTTCCGGCACACCCGGGAAGGGAAAAGCTTTAGCCGGATCCGCGACGATTTCGGCCAGCGTGCCATCATAATCGAGGAAGAGTCCGAACCCCGATCCGCGCGCCAGGTCGCTTAGTAATTCGCGCGGAAGCGGCGTCGGAATTCGCTTATGCATGGAGCGCGAAATTCGCGTCATCCGCACCGTCGCCGAGCAGGGCACCGAGAAACCGTTCGGACCACCGGTCGAGATTGTTCTCCTGAACACTCTGGCGTAATTGAGCGAAACGTTCGGACCGTTCCACGCCCGACATCTCTACCGCTCGCTTTATACCCCCGGCGATTTGATCGATGTCGAAGGGATTGACCTGTAGCGACGATTTAAGCTCCAACGCGGCGCCGGCGAATTCGCTTAAGATCAGCACGCTGTTGTCGGTCAACCGCGAAGCCACGTATTCCTTGGCAACGAGATTCATGCCGTCTCGCAGCGGCGTCACCAATGCGATATCCGCAGCGGTGTAGTACGCGACTAGTTCGTCAGTAGGAAACTGCGTGTAAAGATAGCGAATCGGAACCCAACCGTGTGAAGAAAATCGTCCGATAACCCGGCCTACCAATTCGTCGATCTGTTTCTTGAGCGCTGCGTACTCGGCCACCCGGGTGCGCGACGGCACCGCGATTAGCACGAGCGTGATATGCTTGCGATGCTGCGGGTTCGACTCCAGGAAACGCTCAAAGCCAAGGAGCCGCTCTCCGATCCCCTTCGTATAGTCGAGGCGGTCGACGCCCAGCATCAGGGTCTTGGTATGCAGCGCACTGCGGATTTGGTGGGCGCGCCGCTGCACACGCTCACTTGTCGCCAGGTCGCGAAAGTAATCCGCCGCGATCCCCAACGGAAATGCTCCAACGCGTGTGCGACGCGAATCGTGAAAGACGTCTCCAGTTTCACGATCGACCCTGAAGCCCATGATCTTCTCGCAACCCTCGAGAAAGTGCGCAGCGTACTTCGGTGTGTGAAACCCGATCAGATCGCTTCCGAGCATGCCCGCGAGAAGCTCTGATCTCCATGGAAACACACGAAATACGTCCTCCGGCGGCCACGGAACATGCCAGAACAGTCCGATCGGAAGCCTCGGATTGCGCTCTCGCATCAGTCCCGGTGTCAATGCAAGATGAAAGTCTTGCACCCAGACCGTATCGTACAAGGAGCTATCCGCTTCTGCGGCCCTTGCGAAAGTTCGATTAACGTCGCAGTAGGAACGCCATTGCGCTGTATCGAAGCGGCAATTAAGCGTCATGAAGTGCATTAACGGCCACAATCCTCGATTGCACATGCCGTAATAGTAATTGGAGACGTCTCTTTCACTGAGCTTCAGAAGCGACATCGCAAACCGCGGGTTCACCGGAGGCAGCATCGTCCGTTGCGGACCGCTCGATCCCCCCGACCACGCGATCCACAGTCCTCCGTATCGCTCCAAAAGACGCAAAAAGGTCGAACCTACGCCGCCCACGGTCGGC
Source organism: uncultured Pseudomonadota bacterium (assembly GCA_963837035.1). GTDB lineage: Bacteria > Desulfobacterota > Binatia > Binatales > Binataceae > JASHZA01. The sequence goes on along the minus strand of CAWIMH010000035.1, from coordinate 408,791 downwards.
TCGACGCGTTCCTTCCCACCCTCACTCACTACCTCGATCGGCGCGCGATTCGACATCACAAGCAGCCGTCCCGTTCGCGTCCAGGTTTCTGTGGCACCCGGTTTGATGGCCTGTTCTTTAGCTATTCGCACGGAATTCATCGGCGCAGAGGTAGTTTTTCCGTTTGGGCCCGGAACCACCACTAGTTGATCAGCTTAGTCTATGTGCTTTCAGTCTAGCCCAGTCAGTTCCTGACCGCCAACCCTGGCACGCAATCACTGTGCCTCATGTATCGATCGCACAGTCGATCGATCTCTTCGCGTTTAGATCGCGATTTCTAGAGGCGGCATCCGAGGTAGGAACTGTACCGGGAAAATGGTCCGTGATCGACCATCGCCACGACTGTTCTCAGGTCTTCTGCGTAATCCCGCGGGCAAGACTCCACTTAAGCAAGGGCGGCGTAATCAAAGTCGTCGCGATCACCATCATAACAACACCCGAGAATGAGGTGGCGGTCATGATCGGCTGAGAACCATACATCAATCTATGGCCGGCATTCGCGAAAATGAGCCCGACTTCGCCGCGCGGAATCATCCCTACCCCGATTGACAGCCGATCGATCCCCTTGCCAATGACGCCCAGCGACGCGGCTTGCTTACCAATAATGGCAGCAACGGTAAGAGCCACCGCTAAGGCGAGAGCTCGAAGGCTGAATAGGCTCGTTAAGTCGGTACGCATTCCCATCAGGATGAAGAAGACCGGCGCAAGGAACGCGGATAAGGGTTCCACCAGTTCTTCAAGCGACTTTTCACCGCGTTCAACGAAAGTACGCGAGTGAAGCTCCTCCAAAACCAAGCCAGCGGCAAAGGCCCCGACAATCGGGGCCAGTCCCGCCATCGCCGCCAGCCGGGCCATAAAGAAACAAAGTGTCAAGCCGGAAATTAGCAGAGCCCCTCGATTCCGGAGTTTGGCCGCAATTGCGAAAAGCTGAGGCGTCGCCACCGCACCTACGATGAGTGCGCCGGCCAAAAACGCTGTGGCCTTCAGGACGATGAGTGCGAGCGCGAAATAGGGAAACGATTCGGCACCTGATGAGGCGCGGACAATTCCAACCACCGTGGCAAGAATAATCAGGCCGAGCACATCGTCGATTACCGCAGCGCCGAGGATGATGCGAGCCTCCTTCGAAGCTCCACTTCCAAGGTCCTGCAGGACTCGTGCGGTGATTCCGACACTGGTCGCGGTGATTGTCCCGGCAAGAAAAATCTGCGCGTAAATCGACGTCTCCGGGAGTAACCATGCGGTAACGAGCCAACCGAGCGCGAAAGGCCCGGCGACTCCGATCACCGCTACAAAAAATGCCGAAACGCCAACCTTCATCATCTGGTTGACGGTAGATTCTAGCCCAACCTCAAAAAGCAGGATCAGAACCCCAAGACTCGCAAGCAATTCGACGGACGGCGCGTCCCTGATCCTCACGAATAGAGTGAGTCCGGTCCATTGCAGATTGCCGAGGATGACGCCTGCGACCAATTCGCCGAGAACCGCCGGTTGACCAAATCGAATTGCAACTTCCCCTCCGAACCGTGCTGCAGCGAGGATAATGACCAGCCACAGCGCCACGGACGAAATCGCTTCAGGTTGCATGGTCTTGCAAAACCTTTGGGCCACACTCCAGGTGTATATAAAAGCGGTCGGGCGATCGTAACGGAAGCTTCACTAGTGCAAATCTCGCGAGTTTGGCTCAAATTGGCGTCAAGCCCAACATAATCCCTCAAATTTGAGTCGACTACACCGTGTTTTGTTAAGGCGGCATGCATCGGTCGACGCAAGCGGATTGCCAATTTCGGACCTCGTGATCACTGGATCGGCGCGAAGGCACAATGGAAAAATGAATGAACAGGCCATTCATAGCTTCTGAGGTAAAGGCCGTGATCACCTGCGGTTTCGGAGTGAAGCGGTCACCTACGGTTTCGGAGTGAAATAGACCATGCCGGACACTCTATCGAGCGAACAAATTCAACTGATCGACGCGTATTGGCGTGCCTGCAACTACCTGAGCGTCGGAATGATCTACCTGCGTGATAATCCGCTGCTCAGGCTGCCGCTCAAGGCGGAGCACATAAAAAACCGCCTGCTCGGCCATTTCGGATCGGACCCAGGACAAAGCTTCGTTTGGGTTCATCTCAATCGGCTTATCAAAAAATACGACCTCGACGTGTTGTATATCTCAGGTCCCGGCCATGGCGCTCCGGCGGTGCTGGCGAACGCTTATTTGGAAGGAACCTATTCCGAAGTCTATCCTGACCGCAGCCAGGACGAGGTAGGTCTGAAGTGTTTTTTCAAGCTCTTTTCTTTCCCCGGAGGAATCGGAAGCCATTGCACGCCCGAGACTCCGGGCTCCATCCACGAAGGCGGTGAACTAGGCTACAGCCTGTCCCATGCTTTCGGCGCCGCTTTCGACAATCCCGATCTGCTGGTCGTCGCGGTAGTTGGAGACGGCGAAGCCGAGACCGGTCCGTTGGCAACGTCGTGGCATTCGAACAAGTTTCTCAATCCGATCCGGGATGGAGTGGTACTGCCGGTTCTCCATCTCAATGGTTATAAGATCGCGAATCCGACCATTCTGGCACGCATCCCTGCCGAGGAGCTTGAAAGCCTGTTCGTTGGCTACGGCTACAAGCCCTATATCGTCGAGGGCTCCGATCCTACGGCCATGCACCAGCAAATGGCGTCTACCCTGGATCGATGCCTCGCCGAGATCCGATCAACCCAGGATCGGGCTCGCCGGAGCGGAACGCCATCCCGTCCGCGGTGGCCAATGATAATTCTACGCACTCCCAAAGGCTGGACGGCGCCAAAAGAAGTGGACGGGCATCGCATCGAGGGCTCCTGGCGAGCCCACCAGGTACCCATAGCAGATGTCGTCTCAAACCCCGCTCATCTCAAACTTCTCGAAGGTTGGATGTTGAGCTACGGGCCGCATAAGCTTTTCAACGCCAAGGGCGAACTAATCCCGGAACTGAAAGCGCTCGCGCCCGTGGGCAACCGGCGGATCAGTGCAAATCCTCATGCGAACGGCGGCCTGCTCCGCGAACCGCTGCGCCTGCCGGAATTCCGTGACTACGCCGCGGCCGTCGATCGGCCCGGTCAATCAGAGGGGCAGAATACCTACATCCTCGGTCAGTTTCTGCGCGATGTAATGCGCGAGAACATGGACAACTTCCGGGTCTTCGGTCCGGACGAGACCGCTTCCAACCGTCTGAACGCCATCTACGAGGCGACCCCCAAGACGTGGCTTGCGGAGCTTCGGCCTGAAGATGCTGACGGCGGCGACCTCGCTCCCGATGGCCGTGTAATGGAGATGCTGAGCGAGCATACGCTCGAGGGCTGGATGGAAGGCTATCTGCTTACCGGTCGGCACGTCTTCTTCAACACTTACGAGGCTTTTGCCCACATAATCGACTCGATGGTGGGTCAGCACGCGAAATGGCTCGAGAAAGCCCACTCTGAGGTCTCCTGGCGGGCTCCGATTTCCTCGCTCAACATTCTCATCAGCTCCACCGTCTGGCGTCAGGATCATAATGGCTTCACACATCAGGACCCCGGCTTCATCGATGTCGTGACGAATAAAAGCCCCATGGTCACGCGCATCTATCTGCCCCCCGACGCCAATTGCTTGTTGAGTGTGGCCGACCATTGCCTGCGTAGCACCGATTACGTCAACATTATCGTCGCCGATAAACAGCCGCACCTGCAGTTCCTCGATATCGATTCGGCGGTCAAACATTGCACCAAAGGAATCGGATTATGGTCCTGGGCTAGTACCGATCAGGGTGCTTCGCCCGACGTCGTCGTCGCCAGTGCTGGAGACGTGGCTACGCAAGAGGCGCTGGCTGCAGTTGCCCTACTTCGCGAAGGCTTTCCCACTTTGAAGATTCGCTTCGTCAACGTAGTGGACCTCTTCAAGATGCAGCCCGACACGGAGCATCCGCACGGTCTCAGTGATCGCGACTTCGATAGCCTCTTTACCGTCGACAAGCCGGTCATTTTCAACTTTCATGGCTATCCTTGGCTGGTTCACAAGCTGGCCTACCGCCGGGCCAATCATGAAAATCTGCATGTACGCGGCTACAAGGAATTCGGCAGCATCAACACTCCACTACAACTGGCGATCCACAATCAGACCGACCGCTTCACGTTGGCGATCGACGTGATCGACCGGGTCGCGACTCTGCAGGAGAAAGGCGCCCACCTCAAGGATTGGCTCAAGGATCAGATTTGCGAGAACCTTGACTACGCGACCGCGAACGGCATCGACAAACCCGAAATCACCGACTGGAGGTGGCCGTATTGAACGTACGCGGCGCCCCGGACAAATCCGCGGGCGCCGCGTACGACTAGTCAGTTTCCGTCAACGAATTTTATTGAATCAGCGTGGCCGTATGCCACGCACGGGCGGCCTTGAGACTCGTGGTCGGCGTAAAACTCCCGCCGCTCAGCGGACTATAGAGTTCGACCGTGTTCAACGGGGCACCGGGATTCGCTCCGCCGAAACCGCCCACGATTAACACGTCGCCGGTATTCGGCGCCGTCGCCAACAACGTCGCGGTATGTCCGAAACGCGCCGCGTTCATGCTTGTCGCGGTGGGGGTGAAGCCGCCCGCCCCCGCATTCGCGGTGGGATCGAAGACCTCCGCGGTATTCCCGATCGCACCCGAAGTCGGCATCCATGAACCGACGTCTCCCGCCAACTTACCGAACGGTGCCAGGCTCCAGGACGCGACCCCGTTAAATCCACCTGCGATCAACACCGTGCTGCCGTCGCCAAGCAAGGTTGCGGTATGCTCCCAACGTGCTGCACCCATAGTCGGGCCGGCCGCAAAGGCTCCGACCCCCGAGTTCGCGGTTGGATCGAAGATCTCCGTCGTATTTAGGGCAGTAAGCGTACCCGACGACGAACTTGAAGCCACCCCCGTTGCGCCTCCGGTGATCAGCACCTTGCCGCTCGCCAGAAGCGTCGCAGTGTGACCGGCGCGCGAATTGATCATGTTTCCCGTCGCCGTGAAGGTCCCGAGGATCGGATCGAAGATCTCCGCCGTATTTGTAGTATCTCCGGCAAAATCCACGATTCCGCCAGTGATTAGCACACGGCCGTTATTAAGCAGCGTCGCCGTATGGAAGGCGCGTCTCGCCAGGAGAGGGTTCGCCACCAACTGAAATGTGTTGAGGCTCGAATCAAATGTAAACGCGGTCGGGCGGAGGTCGCCGTTGCACAGCCCGCCCGGCAAAAAACCCAATCCCGTTTGCAATTCCACCGCCGGGAAGAAGGAGCGGTCATCGTCCGAATTGCTACTTCGCATCTTGCTCTTGACTGGTCCAAAGGTTCCAAAGGTGCCTTTGTCAGTATGGAAAACTTTGCCCGTCGCCTGCGTCGTGAAGCGCAACGCTATGGAAGAAACGGTCGGTTTGGCCTTGCCCTTGAAGCCGCCAACGACCAGCACCTCGTGCTGGGCGGAGAACATCACCGCCTGATGCGCAGCGCGGGCGATTCCCATTCCCGGCGTGCTCACAAAAGTCCCGGCCGACGCGCTGTACAACTGCGCACTGCCGATCGCCTGGCCTGTCGCACCAACGCCTCCGGCAATCAGTACGTCGCCTATCTGAGGGCGCTTGGAGGAGACTACGGTTGCCGCAGCGTCCGAACTCGCCGCGACCCCTGGCATCGCCTGAACGTCAACGGGCCCGACTTCGAATCCTCCCACGCATCCTGCGGCTGCAATGCTCGCGTTGAGAGCAAAAGCTCCAATCAGCGCGGCAATTGAAATAAATCCGGAATTCGCGACAAGTTTTCTTTGCACCGATGCCTCAGCTCCTTGGAAAATAGGCTACATTAGTGAGCCAACATCATCAACTAACGTAGCTTAAAGTCAATTTAGCATTAATGGGCATCTATTACAAGCTTTGAGGCTCAATCGCAGTCTGGATTCGCGTGGCGTCAGCCTTCCGAAGCCCGCGATTGCTGGCGGAAAATCTTATTATCCACTAAAACGGGCACGACAGCGTTCGCCTGAGGAATTAGCTCACGAGCCATTCGTCGAGGCAGGAGAGACCAAAGATGGCCGCATACGTCGAAGTTGAAGAAGCACTTAAGATTCCGGGACTCCGCGTCGTCCTGTCACCCGGCGTTCCCGGACCCTGGAGTGAGGCCGCCAAAGGCATTTTGCACGTCAAAAAAATTCCCTACACCAAGGTGCGGCAGGAGGTCGGTGGTCAGAATCTGCCCTTGTTAAAATGGACCGCGCAAACGACCGCTCCGGCTTTCGTTTACAACGATGAACGCCCGCGCAGTCTCTGGATCGACCAGCTCTACCTGGCTGAGCGGATCGCGCCTGAGCCGCCGTTGATTCCATCGGCTATCGATGAACGTATGCTGATGTTCGGGTTAAGCAACGAGCTGTGTGGGGAAAATGGCTTCGGATGGGCTCGGCGCCTGATGCTGTTTCATGCCACGCTGGGAGACCCGAAGGCTGCGGATGCAGCCAAAAAGGGGCTGGCCTTCATGAGCAACAAATACGGATATGCATCCGATGCCGCCGAAGCCGCTCCTGCGCGCGTTGCTGAAATCCTGAGGGCGTTGGCAAACCAGCTTGCCTCACAGCATGCGAAGGGCAGCCGTTTTCTCGTCGGCAAGCGCTTGTCGGCGCTGGACATCTACTGGGCAGCATTCGCCGCGCTGGTTCAGCCGCTGCCCCAGGAGCAGTGCCCGATGCCGCAGGGATACCGCCGCATGTATACCTGTACCGATGCGGTCGTGATGCAGGCGATGACTCCGCAACTCCTCGCCCATCGCGACTTTATTTACAACGACTATCTCGAATTACCGATTGATCTGTAGAACAATGGCGAATTCCATAGCAATTGACGATTCGAAGTTCGTTCATTCCACGATCCTGCTCGACCAGGTGCGTCTGCACTATGTCACTTGCGGGAAAGGCGATCCGGTAGTTTTGCTGCATGGATGGCCCCAGACCTGGTACGAATGGCGTCGCATCATGCCTGCGCTAGCCGAGCGCTATACGGTGATTGCGCCTGATATGCGGGGTCTCGGCGATTCCTCGAAACCTACCGCCGGTTATGACAAGCGCACGGTCGCCGCCGATATATACCAGCTAGTGCGCAAACTCGGCTTCGAGAAGATTTTCCTGGTCGGTCATGACTGGGGCGGTCCGGTAGCCTACGCTTACGCTTGCGCGCACCCCCAGGATGTCCGCAAGCTCGTTATCCTCGACGTGACAATTCCCGGGGAAGGATGGGAGAAAATCCCGCAGGTAACCCGGCGCGGAGGCATCTGGCACCTCGCCTTCCATAGCGTTCGCGATTTGCCTGAGGCGCTCGTAAACGGTCGCGAGCGCACCTATCTCTCGTGGTTCTATCGGGTTGCGGCTTACAATCCCACCGCAATCACCGAAGCGGAGATCGACGAATACACGAGATGCTACTCGGCGCCCGGCGGGATGCGCGCGGGTTTCGAATATTATCGCGCGATCTTCGACGACATCGAGCACAACAAGGAAAATGCCAAAACCAAGCTAAAGATGCCGGTGTTGGCACTCGGCGGTGAGCGCGGTTTCGGCCAGGCTCCGTTGCGTGCGATGAGGGAACTCGCCGAAAACGTCCGCGGTGGAGTGGTCGAACGCGCGGGCCACTGGATCGTAGAGGAGCGCGCGGACTACCTCCTCGAACAGTTGCTCACGTTCTTCGCCGAAAAGTAGCTGTACTGGGATCCGTCTCTTTGACCGGCCTGTTGGGCCTCCGCGGAATCGAGTCGGCGAGCCTATCGGGCCGGCGTCTATCTAACCGTGCGTTTTACACTAGCCAGCGCCATTCGCCGTCACATCCAATGCGGGCGGTTGGGGGATATTGCTATTCCGGTAACGGTGGGGCCTCTATCTCAAGCGACAAACTCGGCTTCTTCATCCACTCCACGAAGCCAGTGAGCAGCAGCGACACAATTGCGCCCAGGAGTATTAGTAAGGCTTGCACGATGCGCGTCTCGCTTGCTGGCCTCCTTTTGTACCCGACCTTTTGTAATACGTCTAAGGCGCAACACGCGTGGGCGTCCACCATGATTTAGATAGGCTAGTAAAAAGCGGCGCGGTAGCCGGGGGTTGATGTCCCCCACCAAACCCATCGCCACAAACCGTCAGTTCCTCATGGGGGGCCAAATGCAAATGACCTGGTTCACGTGACCCCCATGTACAGTCTGATACCTTCCCCGAGGATTGGCGTACTTGTTCTGATAGCGGCTCAGCGCAGCGATGAGGGATATGCGGCTCAGGAAGACTTGCTCACCACGATGGCTGGGAGTGGTCGCGCTGGCGGTGCTCGCTCTTGGCCTCTCGGGATGTCCCGCGCTGATGCTTGGTTCCCTTGGGTACGAAGGTTACGAGTACGAGAAGACCGGCCAATTGCCGGGAATGCCGCCGCAAGGTGTGACCCAAGAACCGGACGCGCAGCCGTCTCCGATAGACGTGCAGCCGTCTCCCACCACCGATGACGTTCAGTAGGGCGGAAGCTTTGACTCTATGTCGAGGCACGGCCAGATTACGGCAATCCATTCTGCGGGGAGCGAAAAACGGGATTCCGACTCAAATGGCTGGCGCCGGTGACGCAAAAATTCACGGCTCCAGCTTCGCTCGGATCGACTCGACAATCGTTTCCGGTTCGCGCGAAACCTCCTCGACGATCGCGTTGCTGGGCTCCTCCAACGCCTCGAACTGGCTCGCAATCAGTCGCCGGTCGAAAAAATGACCGCTGCGCTTCGCCAACCGTGCTTCTATAAGCGCTCGCTCTCCCTTGAGGTAAACGATGCGTACCTCCTGCGGATTCACGACCAGCAGATCGCGGTACCGTCGCTTAAGCGCCGAGCATGCGATCACGGCGCTGGCTGCTCGGCTCCTGAGGTATTGCTCGATCAGGCCACGAACGGCCTCAAGCCAGGGCCTGCGGTCCTCGTCCGTGAGGGCGATCCCGTTGTGCATTTTCTCGCGACTACCGGGCGGATGAAGCTCGTCGGCGTCGAGGAATTGCCAGCCCAGGCTGTGCGCGAGCAGTTGCCCGACCGTGGTCTTGCCGCTGCCCGCAACCCCCATGATGATAACCACCATCGTCAACCGGTCACCGGTCGCGGGGCGTCCTCCATTCGACGACGGGAATGGACGCACCCCGATCCGGCCGTCTTCTCTTAGTTGTCCGTGATCCCGCTGGTGCTTCCCGTGCCCGCAGCTATTCCACCGTCGATCACGAGGGCGTGCCCGGTCACGAACGAAGCGTCGTCGGAGGCGAGAAACAGCACGCAGCGAGCAATTTCGATCGGCTTGCCCATCCGGCCCAGCGGATGGAACCGATGCATCGTCTCACGGATTTCCTCGGTGGCGCCGAACGCCCGCGCGACCAGAGGCGTATCGATGATCCCGGGGCATATGCAATTTACGCGGACACCCGCATGCGCGAATTCCAGCGCCGCGTTGCGTGTCAGTCCGACCACTCCGTGCTTGGCGGCATTGTAGGCCGATAATCCGACACTGCCGCGGAGACCCGCGAGCGATGCGGTGTTCACGATTGCGCCGCGCTTCTGTTGGACCATTACCTGGCCCCCGAACTTGAGTCCCCAGTAAACACCGTCGAGGTCGACACGAATCGTCTTCGAGTAGACTTCCTCGGAGGTGTCGAGTAACGGCGCGACGATACCGATACCCGCATTGTTGAACATGATGTCGATTCCGCCGAACTTGTCGCACGCGGCGCGATCCAGGCTTTGTACCGCCTTGGGGTCGCTCACATCGGTCGCCACGAATGTGCCGTCAATCGATTTCGCGACTTGTTCTCCGTCCCCGCCCGGCAGGTCTCCGATAACTACCCTGGCGCCTTCCTGGGCGAATAACTCAGCGGTCGCCTTCCCTATCCCGGAACCGCCCCCCGTTACGATTGCCACCCGATCCGCGATTCTTCCTTGAGCCATTTTCCCTCCAATTTGAGCGCGTTCGGGCCAGCATCGCGGCCGACCCGATGAAGAATTGGATCAATGCGCGGCGGATTACAAACGGGTCAGGCCCCGATACGCAGGCGGGCGCACGAGACAGATGGCCGCCCTGGATAGCGTGGAGTTGCAATCAAATCGAGATGAATACGGACATTTTTCTGGCGATCAATCCGGGGAATCTCGGTTTGGACGTTCATGTTCCCCTGGGAATGAACCCGGGGATGCCCGTCCGCACAACCGAATTGAGCCTGACTCGCGTGCTAATCCCTTCGCTGATTTCCTTCATGGCTTCATCGGGAAGAGTTGAGATATCGAAATTTTCCTTGATGTTACGCGTCTTTGTAGATGTGGTTAAAGGCGCCGTAAGGCGTTGTACAGCCCAAGCCAGCAGGACTTGGGCGCTGGTTTTGCGGACGCGCTTGGCGATAGTGGTGATGACCGGATCGTCGAGTAGCCTCGGTTCCATACCATGACCCAACGCCGCGAAGGCCTGCATCACGATTCCATTCTTCTTGCAATAGTCGAGCAGTTCCAATTCGGGGAGATATGGGTGGGATTCGACTTGGAGCACAGCAGGCTTTACCCGTGCGCTTTCGAACACCTCTTTCAGCTGTCCCAGACTGACGTTCGACAATCCAATAGCCTTGCAGCGGCCTTCGTCCACGAGGCTCTCCAAAGCCTTCCATGTATCCGTCAGAGTCGTCGCGACATCATAAATAACTTTGCCGTTCTCATCTCGCGGGTCTTGCTCGTCCCCGGGTTTGAAAGCGAATGGGGTATGGATGCAGTATAAATCGACATAGTCCAGCTGCAGTCTTCTGCGGCTTGCCTCGAAGGCGGGTCTGACCCGTTCGGGACGATGATTGGTGTTCCACAGCTTGGAACAGATAAAAACATCCTCCCGCTTGACCTTGCCCTCCTGGAATATCCCTCGCATCGCTTCGCCGACCTGTTCTTCATTTCGGTAGCGCTCGGCGGTATCGAATTGACAAAAGCCCGCCTCCAAGGCAACCCTGGTTGCCTCTTTTGTCGCGAGCGGGTCAGGAATCAGCGTGCCAAAGCCGAGTGCTGGAATCTCGTCGGCGCCGTTGTTGAGCGGAATTCTGGTATAGCGAAGGCCGTCGGTGTCATTCATAAACCATTATCTCCGTAGAAATCGCGTTCCGAGTGGGTTCAAAAAAACTCTCCGAGCGATGGCGATGCCAGCCGGCCGACAATCCTACTGATTCGCAGGTTTTATTAGATTGCTCGATTCAGGAGCGCGGGCAGCGGGCACCATTCAAGCACGCCGCACCGCGCTAGCATACTTGCATGCCCTGAAGTGGATCGACGTGAACTCGACGAGTCAACGCCGCTCACTCCGAGAACGAGAAACTTGTGGACAAGTACGGTCAACGATTTGTCATATTTCTGAACATCAAGTTATGTTCCCCCCTGTAGGAAACAACGATCGTCCGGATCGATGGAGGGAGGCCCGCCGCATGCCGCGCTCGGAACAAAAAGAGCGACGATACTTGCTGAAGGCCCTCGGTTTCGGATTGTTGCTGATCGTTTCCAGTCTGTTGCCGCGCGAGTCTTCGGCGCAGACGATAGTGCTCCCCGGCAGCCGTCCGCTGGGAGCCGATGCACTGACCTGGCACGCTCCAGCGGATTTACAGCTGAATCTCCGTATCACCTTCGCTTTACGCGACCGCCAAGGTCTGACGAGGCTACTGTCGGAACTGCAGGACCCGGCGGCGGCTCAGTATCATCGGTGGCTCACTCCCTCGCGTTTCAATGCGCGTTTCGGTCGAACGCCAGCTGAAGTCATGGCAGTCCGCAAATGGCTGGCCGCCCAAGGCTTTCAGATTAATTCCGCGAATCCACGCACAATTGAAGCGGCCGGCTCGGTGGCACAGGTCGAAAATGCATTTTCGATCAGCATCGCCGGGTCGCAGGATGCGTCGCTCTTTGCAAATTCGAGCGAGGTTAGAATTCCAGCGCAATTCGACGGTTTGATTGCTTGGATCGACGGACTCGACAATCTCCATCGCTGGTTTCCACTTGGACTTCGTTCGTCATCGGCCCATCGCCAGCCGGTTCAGAGCACGAGACTCGCCGCGGTCTCGGGCGATACTACTGCAAGCGAACCCGCGTCGCGTATCGTTGGGGAAGCATTCGGTCCGCCGGACCTTTATACGTTCTACGACGAAACTCCGCTGTTGAGCGCCGGAATCGACGGAAACGGCGGCCCTGCTCCGGTCCCCGGACCGGTTCCTCAGGTTGAGTGCGGGATCGCGTTTATCGAGGAGTCCGACTATCTCGACGCGGCAGTAACCCTGTTCGATACGGCGTTTTCTCTGCCGGCTCCCGAAATCACGCGCATTTTGCTTGACCCGAGCCCCCCTCGAAACGGCGATACCCTAGAGGAGGAGGCGCTGCTGGACATCGAGTGGGGACATGCGGTCGCGCCGGGTGCGGGCATCATGGTCTATATCGCCACTTCGGGGGATCCGATTCTCCGCGCGATCGGGCGAGCGGTTGACGACGACGCCTGCGGGGCCATCAGCATAAGCTTCGGCGCTTGCGGTGCTCCGAATTCCTACTACATCGAGGCGCTTGACCCCTGGTTGGCGCAAGCCGCGGCACAGGGTCAGTCGGTCTTTGTAGCGTCAGGCGATAACGGTGCTGCGGGGCTGATGCTCAATCACGACGGAACCGCTTGCGTGCCCGGAACCAGCCGAAACGTCAGCGAGGCTGCGGCGGACCCGAATGTAACGGCGGTAGGCGGCACCGAGTTCACACCTAACTACGATGCCAACGGCAACGACCTGGGCTTTGTGGCAGAGAGCGCATGGGACGACGGCTCGGGAGCAACTGGCGGCGGCAAGAGTCAGGTCTTCCCCAAGCCTTCCTATCAGCAAGGCACAACGCCAAACGACGCTTCCCGAGACGTTCCCGATATCGCATACGGGGCCAGCCCAAATGCGCCCGGGTTCATTTTCGGCGATGACTCGGGTGGCAATCCCATCCTGTGGACTATCGGAGGCACGAGTATCGCCGCCCCGATGTGGGCGGGCTTGTCGAGGCTCGTCGCGCAGACCGGGAGGGACCCTACATGCGACGGCTGTGCGAATCCGCGCCTCGGCGATATGAACCCGGAAATTTATAGACTCGGGGCGCTTGCCAGTGTCTCGAGCTCGGGCCTGCGTGACGTAACCAGCGGCGGCAATAGCTTCAACGGCGTCTCCGGTTTCCCCGCCCAGCAAGGATATGACCAGAGTACCGGTTGGGGGACAGCCGATATGGCGAACTTTGTGCGCGGGTATGCGTTGGGCGCGGGGTTGATTCCGACGCCCACGCCGACGCCTTCTCCCACCACGACAACTACGCCCGTTCCGACCGTCAAGTCGACTCCCGTTCCCGGTACGCCTACGCCTATTGCCAGTCCGACGCCTCCGGTCCCGAGTAGAACACCTACATCCACTCCGACCGGCACGCCGGCGCCAAGTACAACACCTGCGTCCCCCACCCCGGCCGCGACGCCCACGCCCGCACCCAGTCCATTGCCTGCGCCCTCAGGACCAATGATCGTGACGCCGAGGCTCATTCGGTTCGGCCCACACAGATTGGGAAAGTTGAGTACGGCCAAGGTGGTCGAAGTGGCGAATCCGGGGAAAAATGGATCGTTGACGATCGGCGGCATCGCCACGACTACCGCGCAGTTTCTCATCGATCCAAACAAGACGACTTGCACCGCTGGTGCGAGATTAAGCAAGCGAGGACGTTGCCGCATCGTGCTGGAGTTCCAACCTACTTCCGTCGGCACGCAGATTGACTTGCTGACGATCCAGAGCGATGCGATTAACCAGCCGCAAACTGTTCGCCTGCAGGGCAGAGGTATCCCTTGAGGGCCGATTTCCCATAGATCGGCCAGCAGCAACGCGTCGTGTGCCGCGGTCAAATGGCTGGACTCTGGGTGCGCTCTCGCCATGAGCGAGAGAACTCTCCGGCGGCGTTTTCGATGAGAGTTTCGGGTACGGTCCGAAAAAACGCTGTCCACGGAGGGTTTTCAGGAGGGGACGACTATCGTAGGAATCCCCTCACTCACCTCGCGACAGTTCAGCATTAGAACGTGTTCCAGAAGCCCGAACACTTGTGATCCTTGTCAAAACTCGCATCCGACTCCGGCATTGGCGTCGGGGGCACTAGCGATTCGAGCGAGCCCCCCGCATTGTACTTGGACCACCTAGTCGCACCCGCCGAGTTAGGATTCCCGGTTTTCGCGAACTGTGTCCAATATCCGATCATCGTATCCGAGAGCTCGATTTGCGCTGGAGATAAAACATCTAAGGGAAAATTGAAAAGGTATGGAAATTCAGCCGTGTGATACGCGCCAAGCGGAAACGTTAACCCTGGCACAGAGGACTGCGCCGGCGGCGCATTTTCATCATTGAATTCATACGCATAGGTCGGCACGTACTGCGACAACAACAGATCTGCATTGCGCGCGGTACACGCGAAAATGACGTCCGTGCCGAGTGCGCCTAGGGCCAGTGGCGCGCTCACGACACCCGGAGGCGGCGGGTAGTCGCTCAACGGATATTCGGTATTGATCAACGATTGTATGAAGCTCTCGGGTTGCCCGAAAAACAGTGCTGACACCGCAGCCGGATATTCGTCGTCAGTCAGCGGTCCGACCCCAAAATCGTATTCTCCAGCCACCTACAGACGCCATTCGTCATGATTGGTGCCGTGGATCACCGGCACGCGGTTGAATTGACCGCTGGCAAACGCCTCGCCGGGTGTCTGAGTGAGCAGTGTTCCATCCACGAACGGATACAGAATGCCGGCTTGTATCGCTACCAGCGCCGGCGCGGACAAATCGCGCAGACACTTGGAGGTTTCCCCGGGACTGCCTGAACATCCGAAGCCTGCAGCTACGCTGTCCCCCGCTGGTACGAATGCGGTACCGGTGGATTCGCCCGTTGCCAGCGGAACAATGAAATCAAAGTAGTCCTGAAATTGATCAAACGATCCGCTCTCCACTATCGCACCGCGAAACAGATGCGACGCGGTGGGAGAAGCGAGCTGGGCATAGATGCTATATCCGCCTGCGGATTGACCGAATACCGTTACTCGATTCGGATCGCCGCCAAAGCCCACGATATTTTTCTGAACCCAACGGAGCGCGAATTGCTGATCCATCAACCCGTAGTTACCGGCGAGATGGCCCTCAGCGTCAAGCGCCGATTGGGCGAAGAAGCCAAGATATCCCAGGCGGTAATTGATGGTGACGACGATCACTCCTTTTTGTACCAGTGGCGTCGGATCATAAAAGTCACCGCCTCCACTCGTAAGGCTGCCGCCATGAATCCAGACCATCACCGGCAGACTCCGCGGCGGGCCGCCGCCAAACTGCGGCTGCGGTCTATAGACGTTCAGGAACAAGCAGTTTTCGCTGCCAAACGGTCCAGGTTGCGTGCACTCACTACCGAATTGAGTCGCCTGGAGGACAAATCCGTGAAACAGCCCATAAGGCTTCGGTGGCATCCAGCGCAGAGGTCCCATCGGGGGCGCGGCGTATGGGATGCCGAGAAACTCGTTTATGCCATTCGCCGTGGTGCCAATTACGAGTCCGCTTTCAGTGACAGCAATCGGCGGGTGGTCCGCGGAGGCGATTGGTGCCGCCGCCAGCGCGACTATACAGATAGACGCCAACCCGAGGAGGACTTCGAAAGTGAAACGATAGAGCTTCACCGCTTTGTTCGGCTTCCCGCTCGTGCCCATTGCTAACTCCCTTTTCCCGCGAGTAGGTCGCGCGGGCTAGCAGCAATTTCACTCCAGCGAAAAATATGGTCGTCAGCATCGGCTGACTAGCCGACCGCCGACCCCCGAACATCGCATTCCCCCTCTGAGACGCGTTTTGCGCTAAAAGCGGGCCGTCACAGCCAATGATGGCACCAAAGAGCTTCCCACCACTCTTCGGTCAGTGAGGCATGCAGAATTCGCCTGTATGTAGCACCGTCAGCACTTGACGTCAAGGTGCAACCCTTCTGCATCCCTATTGTACCTCTGTTGCCGCTGGCTGGGACTGGATTGACAGCAGTCTACCCTGGGCAGGAGGATTCTCTCAGTCGAGGTGGGTGTGGAACGCAAGCTCGCCGCCATACTCTGCGCCGACGTGTTCGGCTATAGCCGCCTCATGGGGGACGACGAAGAGGCAACTCTGCGCACGCTTAGGTCCTATCGCAAGTTGATCGATTCGAGTATCGAACAGCACCATGGGCGTTTCGTAAACTCTGCTGGCGACAGCGTCCTCGCTGAGTTCGCCAGCGTGGTCGAGGCGGTGAATTGTGCCGTCGAGGTTCAGACCGCGCTAAAGGTTGAGAATGCGAAACTTCCGCCGCATCGCTGCATGCATTTCCGCATCGGCGTCAACCTCGGCGACGTGATGTTCGAGGACGAGCAGATTTATGGGGAGGGCGTAAACGTCGCCGCGAGGCTGGAGAGCTTAGCGGAGCCAGGCGGTATCTGCATCTCCCGGACTGTTCATGAAAACATAAGGAATAAACTGCAACTCAACTTCGAAGATCTCGGCGAGCAACACGTTAAGAATATTGCCGAAGCGGTGCGTGTGTTTCGGGTGTCGCCAGTAGGGATTACGCCCGCGCGCCGAGAGACGCTCGAAATTCCACGCCGGTATTGGCGTGGTGGCGTTCTGTCGTTGACCGGAATCGCGATCATCATTGGGACAATCCTGTTAGTTCAAAATCTCTCGCTCAAGCCACCGCATACTCATGCGTCCATTCAGCCGCAGGACAACCCTGCCATTGCCCGATAAGCCTTCCATCGCCGTGTTGCCCTTTGCCAACCTGAGCAGCGACCCACAACAGGTGGATATGCCGCTAAAGAACTGATCCATTTACCGCTGTAAAAGTGAGCCACCCCGAGCCGTAGACTCCGGCTGGAAGCCGGAGGATGGGGATGCTGAAGATGGATCAAGTGCATGTACTGCGACACAAGGTGCTGAACGAGGGACGGAGCATCCGGCGCGTGGCGCGTGAACTCGGCTTAAGCCGCAACACGGTAGCCAAGTACCTCGATCAGCCCGAGCCGGTCAGAAGTTCGCGGCGACAGCGGGAGCGGCCGGTATGGGAGGCGGTGCAGCCGCGGCTGGAGGAGCTGGTGGCGGAGTGGGAGCCGCGGACCACCGGCAAGCAACGGATTACCGCGATGCGGCTTTATCGTCAGCTCAAGGCGGAAGGCTATCAGGTCGGCAGGACATTGGTGGGTGACTATTGGCGCGAGCGGCGGCGGCAACGAGCCGAGGTCTACGTGCCACTGGTTAATCGCCCGGGCGAAGCGCAGATCGATTTCTTCGAGGTGGTGGTGGAAGTCGGCGGCGAACGGCGCAAAGCCTGGGAGTTCCTGTTGCGGCTGATGTACTCGGGCCGCGAGTTCGCCTGGCTCTACGATCGCTGCGATCAGCTCGCCTTTCTCGACGGCCACGTGCGGGCGTTTGCCCACCTGGGCGGAGTCGCGCGGCGCTGCGTATACGATAATCTCGCGGCCGCAGTGCGCAAGATTGTCGGTGCGCGGCGCGAACTCACGGGCCGGTTCCTGGCGCTGGTCAGCCACTATCTGTTCGAGCCGGACTTCGCCCGCATCGGCGAAGGGCACGACAAGGGCGGAGTGGAAAGCCGCGGTAAGGCGATCCGGCTGAGCATCTCACTCCGATTCCGCGCGGCGACAGCCTGGAAGCAATCTCGCGCCAGCTGCTCGCCGAACTCGACGCCGCGTTCCCCGCGCGGCACCGTGCTGGAAGGTCCGCCAGTGAGCTGTGGGCGGAGGAACGTGTGCAACTGCTGCCGGCACCCGCTACGAGCTTCGAGGTGCGCAAGCCAATCCCGGTCGAGATCAGCTCGCGCGCGATGGTCAGGATCGAACGGGCCTGGTACTCGGTGCCGTCGCGCTGGGCGCGGCTTGATGCGACCGCGTACCTCGGCGTGGACGACGTCCGCATCACCTGCATGGGCGAGAGCGTGACGCATCCGCGAGCGCGGTTTGGAACGCGCCAGGTCCGCTATCGTCATTATCTTCCCGAGCTGGCGCGCAAGCCGCACGCGGTGCGCCAAGTGGCGCCGGAGTTGATCGCGGAGTTGGGCGCACCGTGGAGCGGACTGTGGAGACTGTTGTGCGGCACGCACGGCGAATTGGAAGCAGCGCGAGTGGTGGCGCGGCTGCTCGGCGTGGTCTGCGAACACGGCGAAGATCGGGTGCGCCTGGCGCTGGAAGCGGCGATCAACCAGCACCGTATCGACGTGCTCGATCTCCCCGTTCCCGGACCGAAGCTCGAGAACGTCGCGGTTCCCGATGCGCTCGCCGCCTACGTGGTCGAAGCCGGACGCGCGTCTGATTACGATCATCTGCTGCTCGCCGAAGGAGCCGTCCATGAGTAACGCGGCCTGCGAGGCGGTCATCCAGGAGTACTGCCACGAACTCAAGCTCGCGGCGGTGGTGCGGGATTATCCGGGGCTCTGCCGGCGCGCCCGCGACGGTGGCTGGGCTTACGAAGACCTGCTGCGCGAGCTGCTAGAAGCCGAGATCACCAATCGGCATCAAAGCACCGCGCGCCGCCTGCTGCGCGAAGCGCGCTTTCCCGATATCAAGACCTTCGACCAGCTCGACTGGGCGGTGCTCAAGGGCGTGTCACGGCCAAAGCTCATGGAGCTGGCGAGCGGCGAGTTCATCGGACGCGCCGAGGACGCAATCCTGGCCGGTCCGATCGGCACCGGCAAGACTCATCTCGCGATCGCGCTCGGAGTGGAAGCCACGCGCCGGCGGCTGCGAGTTCACTTCGCCCGCGCAGCGGATCTGGTGCAGAGTCTGGTTGAGGCGCGCGACGAGCGGCGGCTGACCGCCTTGCAACAGCGGTATCAGAAAGTCGCGCTGTTAATCGTGGATGAACTGGGGTTCGTGCCTTTCGAGCGCACCGGCGGCGAGCTGCTCTTCAATCTGCTTGCCCAGCGCTACGAACGCCGCTCGACCATCATCACCACCAATCTGGCGTTCTCGGAGTGGGTCAAGGTGTTCGGCGATGAAAAGCTCACAACGGCGTTGCTCGATCGCCTCAGCCATCACGCCCATATCCTGACAACTCGCGGCGATTCCTTTCGCAGCCAGCGAGCAATCAGAGCCGCCGGCGGCGCCAAGAAGGATACACATGCCGACGATAGTGAAGCGCATTAGTATCGCTTGCGCGCAAGGTACGCGCTGGCGCGCCACACCTAACGCGCACGGAGGAAAGGACCAGACGGTTAAAATCTCAAAAAGGGACTGAGGAAAGAACCAACCCAGGGTGGCTCACTTTTACGCCGGTAAAGTGGCTCAGTTTTAAAGCGTTGCAAACAGCAGGAGTATTTCGCTGACGGCATTGCGGACCAGCTTATCAGCGACCTCTCCCGGCTTCCCGGTCTCTTTGTTATCGCTCGCAACTCCAGCTTTGCCTACAAGGGCAAGGCTATTAAGGAGCAGGAAGTCGCTAAGGAACTAGGCATTAGGTATGTGTTGGAGGGTAGTGTGCAAAAGTCCGCCGACCGGGTCCGCATCTACATTGAGTTGGTCGATGCAGGTACCGGAAGGGAAATGTGGACGCACAGCTACGACCGTCCGCTTACCGACATCTTTGCTCTGCAAGACGAAATCGTCCATGGCGTAGTCGCGACGCTCGGTGAGATTTTCAGACTGCACGATTTGAATATGCCCCATTGGACGGCTTCGCGCCCAACCGACAACGTCGAGGCCTATGACGATATCCTCCGAGCCGTTGAGGCCCTGTGGCGCCAGGGCATAACGAAGGAGGATAACGCGGAAGCGCGGCAATGGGCCGAGAAAGCCATCGAACTGGATCCGAAATTTGCCCAGGCTTACGCCTTGGTAGCGTGGACCTATAGCAATGCGGCGCTAAACCAATGGAGTGACAATCCTCAGGCGGACTTTGAACGCTCCTACCAACTGGCGCAGAAGGCGCTTGCCCTGGATGACTCCAACAGCGATGCCCATGCTCTCCTTGCGCACAATGATTGGGCGCAGCGACGATTTGACCAGGCGGTAGCCGACGCGCAGCGCGCAGTTGCGATCAACCCCAGTTACGCTGAAGGCTATGTGGTTCTGTCGGAAGCGCTGAACCTCTCTGGAAGGCATGAAGAGGCGCTTCGCGCTGTCCAAGAGGCCGCGCGCCTCGACCCGGCCCACCCGAGCTTCTATGCACTGTGGCTTGGAATCACCTACGAAGGAATGGGACGCTATCAGGACGCGGCGTCTGCTCTAAAGCGATATATAGCAGAATACCCGAACAATTTATTCGGCCACACAAACCTGGCTTTTGCCGACGAGGAGTCGGGGCACGACCGGGAGGCCCGAGCTGAAGCCGCCGAGGCCATGCGAATCAATCCGCAGTTTGCCTTACGACCACCAGAGAAGGGATATTACAAGGACCCAGCGTTTAACGAGCGGATTGATAAGGACCTGCGCAAGGCCGGCCTGAAATGATCGCCGAATGTCTCGGATGGCTCGGGCGTCTCAGGTAAATCAGGTTTTCAAACTATTCAATCTTAGCCGTTAATCGGAATTGCTCTTGTTCCATGGCTTGGGTGCGCTCTCGCCATGAGCGAGAGAACTCTCCGGCGGCGTTTCGATGAGAGCTTCGGGTACGGTCCGAAAACGCTGGATCGCATCCTACGCTGTCAGCGCTTCCTCCGCCTGGTACGCTTATCGCCAGCGTCTACTGCAATCCTTGCGGCAGAAGCGGGGTTTTCGGATCAGCCGCATCTCGTGCGAGAGAGCCAACGTCTGGCCGGCTGCACTCCTCTGGAGTCGCGCGGATAATGAGAACGGGCAGCGGTCGCGACGAACGCTGAGCGTTCGCCGGTGCCGTCTAAATAGAACCTGCGTGGTGAAGGCTCATTCTTGGCCTCTCTTATTCCCTCTAAGAGGCCACGCAAACACCGCGGAAAGTCCCTCCGCGGTTTCGCCCGTTTCGACGCAATTCCAGCGTTCGCTATCAAGAACCCTGGTCCAGCTGGACCTTGAGGCCCCGCGGGACCCATCGGTCCGACCTGGCCGGGCCCGCCGACACCGGCGAAGCTGTAGAGGACCGCCTTCTTTGAAGGGCATTTGGGCTTGGACACCATCGTCACATGCCCATAACGTCCTATGCACGCGTAGACCTCTTGGGATTGAGCGAAAGCTTTCGGAGTGCTGGCCACCGACAAAAGAAGAGCCCCAGAGAGGCTCACCGAAAGCAAACTGACAGCGCGACCCATCCTTAGTTTCATCTATATCTCCCCTTGAGTGGTTTAGACCACCAAAGACTATTATTAAGATGGATTTAGCGCAAAACCTTATTAAAAGCTGCTAAAGCTTTGAGAAAACAGGATATATCAGTACAAGAGTAGGGTTGGGAGATAGAGGAGTCAGGTAGCACGTGGGCACGTGCACGGGTGGTGAGCAGATGGGATGCGGCTGGCTTTAAGGGCGGCGGACCGTATGCGCGAACGATTTGCTTAGCAGAATGTAAATGTGAATCTGCGAAGCCGACGATAACTGCGCGAACAGTGGCGGAGTTCAAGGCCGAGGCATGCGCTGCGCGCGAGATGCTCGATCTGCTCGGAAGCTATCCGCTCAATGCTGCCAGGCGCCGGTAGCCACGCAGTGCGTTGGCCCTGATGCATCATAAATGGGGCAGCGGGGAAGACAGCACCTCGTAGGTCACGAACACCTCGACGGCGATTGCGACCGCAGCCAGTATCATTGCGCACTTGGCCAACGTGGCCTGACCTTTTTGCCATTCGCGTGCCGTCACGAACCTGCGGGTAAGAAATTCCATAGCGCCCCCTTTGCAATGGTCCTTACAGCAGCTCGAAAGAGAAATTTGACACTATGCAATGTTTAATACTAGTACAAAAGTATATTCAACGTAAATTATTGATGAGAAGTGTTAACAGGTGGAATTAGTTCGCAAAGAGCGCGCGGGAGAAACTGATATCTCCATCAATCAGTCTTGAGCCAGACCTGATTCGACAGAAGGATGACGCGCGCTGTTAAGAGTTTGGAGGAATTGGCAACTTATAACTAAAGAGGGTATAATAGACGAAGAGTTGATTTAGCAATTCTATCATTTAATATTCAATTTTAATCATCTATTAGCAATTGAAAGATTAAGCGTGCCGCACATGCCGATAGCTTTGGCGCTGTAGCCGACTGCAGCGCCGCTTCCTGAGTTTGTGCTGCCAGCCCACAACCCCTGATCAAATCGCGCGCGTTGCTAAAGTCGGCCGAGGTCGTTGTTCCCGTCGATGGCTATTCAGCTTTTGGATGATGCGAAAAGAACCACCAGATCGCCGCGGTGGCGTCGAAACCATCCGATGGCATCGGCCCAATAGTGACCTAGCCTGTCGATCTGGTACAGGGCAACGGCGGTGTCTCCGTCGCACGGGGCCCAGGCTATTGCCTTAACTCCGGGTCCCGCAAATGCCTCCACCGCACGGCTAGCGCCGGGGCATCGCAGCATCGTACGCCACAAACTCAAGGTTTTCTCTGCCGGGGGGCGTCCATTGCCTCCCCCAATTGGGTTTACGTAGTCAGCAGTCCCGATCATGTACATCAGCGAAACCGGCTTCTTGAGATGCTGAGGGGGCAGCCATAGCTGCCCGGAATCGGGTGCGATGGCGGCAATTCTGTCCGAAAGTTCGGCTCCGAGACGGTAGGCCATCGACGCGCCCATCGAATAACCGGTTACAAAAATTCTTCGAGGGTCGATCTGGGCCGCTTTGGAGATGGCGTCGATCATGGCGCCGATGAATTCGACGTCCACTTCGCTGCGCGAGAAATGTCCGTCATCCCAGTTCCCCTTGTAGCCTTGCGGGAAGGCGGCGATGAATCCGTTGACATCGGCCAGCCGGTCCCAGCGGGTCGGCCGATCACCTCACCGTTCGACATTCCCTGCCCATGGAGCATGATAACCAGTGGAGCCGTTACGTGGCGATTGAGACTTGAAGGAACATAGACTAGGAATTCGCGTGCCCTGTTGGCCGCAACGACCAGTCTATAATTGACGCCGACTTCGAAAGGGGCAGCAGAGGAAGTGGCGATCGACGATGGCGGCGCGGCTGAGCTGCGCGGCGAAGCCGATATAGTAGACGGCCCGTGGTCCCGGTGTGGAAGCCAGTGCTTTGCGATCAGAGCGCCTGCAAAACCCATCGCACCGGCAACGGTCAGAATAATCGCCAGACTACTCGCTCTGGTCAAAAGCGCGAGCCCCCTCCCTGCTGGACAACGAACTCAACTGCGCCCGATCGGCTTCATCCCTGCGTAGAAGTACGGTATCTTCTTGACTCTAGAGCATGCCGAGGTGGCGAAACGGCAGACGCAGTGGACTCAAAATCCACCGTGGGAAACCACATGCGGGTTCAAGTCCCGCCCCTCGGCACCATACATATAAGCCAATAGAATCAATAGGTTACAGCGTTACGGGGTAAGGACGGGTGAGTGGGCGAAAGCGGCCGGATCGGGTGAATTGTACAGGTTTTGTGCGGTAGGCGATTTTCGGGGTGTGTTTTTGCGTATATTTGGGCCGTGGGTGAAACAGGGTCACCAGAGTCACCACAATCACCAAAGAAGTGAGGCGCGAACGATGGACCAAGCCCTTGAAGACATAGTGCTGACAATCGTCACGCTGCTCGCGAAGGGGGCGACTACAAGCGTCTGAGCCCGATCGACAAGAATGTGCTGAACCAGAACGTCGAGGCCCTGGTCGCGTATGACAGCGATCAGCTTGTGCGGAAGCTCTTGAAGGCGGCCAGTAACGCACACGGTGTGCTCACCCCAGTTGTGGCTCAGAAGCTGGTCGGATATCCCTGAGCCGGGGGCCGACGATCCTGACTTCGGGCCGCGTAGCGCAGCTTGCGCTCGGGCAGGTCGGTTTCGCGGGCCACCTCGGCCCGGCTAGTTTCGGTCTTATGCGGGCGGGACACGTTGTCCTGTTCGCATTTCGGCTTGTGCCATCGCGAGTTCGCCGCCTCGGCGCG
Source organism: uncultured Pseudomonadota bacterium (assembly GCA_963837035.1). GTDB lineage: Bacteria > Desulfobacterota > Binatia > Binatales > Binataceae > JASHZA01. Next base: position 384,698 of record CAWIMH010000035.1, on the reverse strand, counting down.
CTGTTCCCGCATCCGCAGCCGGGACCGTCGTTCCCTTACCGACTCGGCGACCATCGCCCGCTGACCAAAAAAAGGCCCCTCTGGTTGGAGGGGCCTTGGGTGCGCGGTACGCTGATTTTGGCGATTTTGGCATAGCCGCCGAATCCGCCAAAGAAACACCTTGCAGATTGTCCGCTGACGTTGTTGCGTAAGGTGTGGTTTTGTATTGTTTCGTCGGGAACCGCGTGATCGTTAGGCTACACGCCGACTGAGCGTCCGTCAATCTGCGAGCGATGTTTCCGGATAGAACTTTTCGATTATTGGCACGCAAAGGCGGGTGTCGGCGTCGCTCATACTTGAAGGGCGGGTATGCGTTTCGATCCAGAATTGAAGATTTGAAATCTGCGCTTTAAGCACTGCCGCTTTGTCTCTTCGTCCACGATGGTTTGAACGACCATCGGCAATACTCAGCGCCTCAGCCTTTTTGCGGCGAATCGCGAGGATGATATCGGCAGGTGATAGATGTCCTTAAGCGATCCGGTAAACGTCGCGAAATCGAACTGTGTATCCATGATGGTTCTCACCTCTTCTTTTTTCGCTTCCGTGCCCTGCGCTTCATCTCGGCGCTGCGCTGCTCGGGGCTGAGCCGGGCCCAGTAGGCGCGGCCGGCGCGGGCCGCGCTCGCTGACTTCTCGGCCTGGGTGGCCTTGGCCCAACGCTTACGGGCGCCCTTCCGGCCCGCCTCTCTCGTATCCATTGCCTGACCATTATACCCACGCGAGGCGTGCCACCATGGCTGTTCGTGTTGATAGTCTATAGCCATGGTGCTATGGCTGTCACTGTGTATGCGTGAGAACGCGTGAGATGTGTTTGACGCCATCGGGTGGTTCGCGTTATGGCACGCCCCGAATTGCCGGGGAAAGTTATCAACAGGGAGGAACGAAATGGACAGTGAGAAGGTGCTGAAAAAGAAGAGCTGCTGAATCGTCAACCCGATCTTACGGACCTTGGGCAAGCGGCCCTGGGGTGCGGCGAATTACGACACCCAGCGACGAGTTGGTCTCGCACTTGATCGACCTCGGTCGGGTGATGGAGCAGTTCCCGGTCGTACGGCGTGGGCTGCGCCTGGCGCGGACGGAGCAGCGGCCCGACAAGGTCCTCAGCCGGATCGCGTCGAAGTCGCGGTCGAAGGCGGCGTAGCGCTTTTCTCGCGTCGAGCGAGCCCGAGGTCGGCCAGCTTGATGATCGTGCGCCAATGCCGCGCTGAGCGGACCCGGACCCACCTGCGACGACATTCGACCAAAAAACAATCATTGTTTTGCAGGCGCCCGCACGTTTCGCACGCGAGCAGGCCGACGGGGGCGCCGGCGCCGTGTTCGTATTCGTATATGTCGCAGGACAGCTTCATGCCGGCCCTCGCCGGCGCCGTGCCGCGGCTGCTTGAGCGCTCAGTTCGTCGCGTCGGTGTTGGGTGATTTGGGACGGCAAAAGCACGCGGCGGTTGCCGTTCTCGAGGGTTTCGATCACGCAAGTTGTCGCGTCGTCATATCTGCAGTTAGCCACGGAACAGGGAAAGCGGCGCCCACAGTCAGGGCACTGGGCAAAGGGCAAGTCGTTGTCGGTTTCGGAGAAGGACCAGGCCATATCAGAACCCTCGCCAGTCTCGCCGGCTTTTGAATCGCGCGAGGTCGCCAAGTTGCCGTACCTTGGGCTGGCCGGCTTCGATCGCCGACGGCGAGAGGTCGCGGCCTCGAGGTGACGATGACCATCCGGAGATGCTCGGTCGAAAGTCCGGCGCTGCGCGGTACGCGATGGGCTCGTAGGACTCGCCGGCAGCCAGCATGAGGGCCTCGGACCTGTCAGGACTATGACCGAGCGCGGATCGAACGGAAGCTTTGTCTTCGAATCTGGATCTTTCCGTGCGGGTCAACGAGGTAGGAAATGCTCGCGAGTTCGCCGAGGGTCGAGTCGTCGAGCCCCGAGATTTCGCCTTGCTGGAAGCGTTGCCTTAGGGCGAAATATCGCTCGGCCTTCAAGTTGGTATAGCGCTCCTTGTCCGTGGCCGAACTCGCAGCATTGAGTCCCTGGGTCCCGATGCCGAGGGTCCGCAAGTGTTCGGCCAAGTACCAGCCGATGCCCCCAGAATCGACCTGGACGAGGCGCAGGCGGTCGCGGTGGCGGTTGATGAAGGCGACCACCGGCCCACGTGCATCCGCATCGGAAAACGTCGCTATCTCGACGATGGCGCCGCCGGCGATGGCTACACAGGCGGTGAGGTCCCGGCCAGGTCCGGCCGGATCGACGCCGATGACGATACGCTCGGCGTGGTCCTCGGCCGGCCGCCGAGCATGCTCGAGAGCCGATAGCGGTACCAGGGCGTTGCTCGACGACGTCGGAAACTGGCCGAGCACCCGGGACTGCCACAGCGGCGAATTCTCGGGTGACCCGTTGAACCATTCCGCATAGCGCTCGCGGACCCACCGGCGCGTCACCAGGTACGGCCGCGGGTTCGTGTCGAGCCGTCCTCGGTCATCGCGAGCAACTGCTCGAGCGTGACGCCTTCCAAATTTTCGGTATCGAACGCGCCGGTTTGCAGGCATTCCCACGCGGATCGGTTGCGGGCGAAGGCATCGTAAAAGACGCCCGTGGTCGTGGTCGGGTTGCCGGCTATGAGCAAGCGGGAATTGCCCGAGGCGAGCACGCCTTCGATCGCGGGCCAGAAGGTCGGGTCGAGCGCTGCGGTTTCGTCGACGATCAGCAAAAGATGTTCGCTGTGATGACCCTGCAGTCGGCCGGCGTCCGCCGCCGATAATCCGATGACGAGATTCTTCGGACCCAACCGGATTTCCGTTTGCGTCGACGAAACGATGGGCAAGCGGTGCTTCGCGCGCGCGAGCAGCGAGTGAATCTCGGTCCAGATCACCGCACGATTCATTAACCACCCGGGGGTGACGATGAGGACCCGGCTATCGCGATGAAGGGCGGCAAAGCCGAGGGCGGCACATGCCAGGACGAAGCTCTTCCCCGTGGCATGGCAGGACGCGATGGCGGTGCGTCTCGCTCGCATGATGGCCTCGAGCATCCGCCGCTGATGGTGGTTCAGGTTGACGCCGAGCGCGTTCTCGGCGAAAGCGACGAGCGCGTTATTCCTGCGTGTCGTTGTACTCGGCACGGACCGCTTCCAGGTCGATGGTGGGCTTGGTCAGCTTCGGGAACAGGTTCGCCGATATGGTCGGGGAAAGGCCGAGCTCGCGGGCCAGGCCGCGTTGGGTGTCCATGAGCCTTCTCAACACGTCGACGCTGCCCCGAATTTCGCCGGTCTCGGCGCTGATCAGGGACTCGTCGCGCAAGTGCGAATAGGACTTCTCGATCAAGAGGCTGATCTCGCAAAAAGATCTGAGCAAGGGTAGGTAGCGGCGATCCTCGAGATGACCGGCGAGGCTGCGTAGCCGGCGGATGGCCGCGCGCACCTGCATATCGCGCTTATACTGCTTGCGGTTTGCCGGTTTTGTGGTGGTCGGTAGCATTCAATTCCTCGACAGATTGAGATCGATGAAGTCGTGCCTCTGTTCGTGGCGTAGTGCGGGTCCGAGGTGAGCGAGCCCGGTCCTCCCCGCACAATGAACAAATACGGTTGCGCACCTGGCCGATGATGAAGAGGACCAGGTCGAAGCCGATCTCATTGGCCGCGAGCGCGATAGCGATGGTTTCGAGAAGCACGATTTCTTCTTCGGCGGTCACTTCAGAGTTGGTTGCTCCCAGCCTTCGCCTGGCTCTTCGTGGCTTGGGCTGGGAGCTTCTTGCCGGACGCAAACCGGGTTTTGGCAGCATGGAAGCCTCGACCCGGCCGGAAGGGACGCACGGACAAGATGCGCTGCGTCCCGGCGAAGGTCTTCATCGGCGAAAGCTCAAAATCGCAATTGAGCGACCGCTGTATGGCAGCTTAAGGAACGTCGATCCGACCTCCGTGTAGGCACCCGGGAGTCGCGAAAAGTGACGATCGAGAGAGGCCCTGGCCGCTCTCAAATGGTAATCCCGGCGCTCGGAATCCTCGGCATCCATCGCCTTACCAATGGATTCGTAGCACGCTTCGGTATCCGGATTCGAAAAATCGTCGCCATAGCTGTGCTCGACGTCGCCGTCGCCGGCGTCTTCGTCGCGCACGCTGACTTCCTGTTGGTGCGCAGCGCTGCTCGCGGTCTTCCTGTAGTTTTCGTAGAGGTCCCGGGACGGCTTGTACCCATTGGCCGTCCGCCGGGCTCGAGCCGCGGCGAGTTCTTTTTCGCTGACCTGCATCTGTGTGCAGATCTTTTTTGTTCTGCGGTCAAGTTGGCGGAATCCTTTTCTTCCTCGTTCAGCATGTGAATTGTCCTTACGGCCTGACGCCGTTGGGGTAGTCCAAATTTCTGGAATCGCTTCCGACAGGGGTCGGAACTCTCGTGGCGGCGGTTTCAAGCTCGCGGATTGTGGCGTCGCTGACGAACTGACTTTCCCATGAGCCCTGCTTGTTCGACCACGAGATTGGCTTTGAGTTTTGGCGGACCTGGTCGCGCGTGATCGTGCGGCCGCCCTCGAGCGTGATCGCCCAGAACGTGATGCCGGCGATCTTGGTGTTGTCAGGAATCATCGAGCGCAACTCAGAGAGGTCGGGCCCACGCCAGGCATGGCGGTAGAGCACTTCTTTGAACTTCTCAAGTTGGCTCTCAGCCGAGACCGGGACCAATCGTCCATACGGGGGCTGGCGCTCAGCCTGGACGAGCCGACGCAGATCGAGCGCGAAGTCGCCCAGGTATTTCTCGCCATCCGCGATACGGCCTTGCTCGAGGGCGGTGCGAAGGCGTGAGGCGGGCAGCCAGGCGCGATTGGGCGAACGCCGTCGCGAGATCGGCTGGGACGTGGGCAAATTCCCGGTCGAGGATGGCTTGGACGGTTTGCGTCCAGCGCGGCCGCGGATCGAGTTCCGCGGCGTCGAGGATGTCCGTGAATTGAGTAAGGTCCATCAGATTCTCCAAAGAAAAAGTTCGGCCTGATAAATTTTCAATACCGTCCCCGCGGTCTTCGCGCGCAATACGATCAGGTCCTTCGATTTGATGAGGAAGATCCTCATCCAACTGCCGGCGGCGGCCGTAGCAGCATCAGCGTATGTGGTATCGATATCGACGCTGTTAGCGGCATCGCGATGGACGAGCTCGAAGGTGGGTACGCTGTCGTCTCCCGCCAGGCGCGCGGCGGCCAAGATTCCGATCGACGAGGCCATGATCAAACCTGGGGAGGTTACCATCACCTGGCCAGCGGTCGGGGCGACGATCTCGGCGCCGATGAAATGCCAGTCGGGCGCTCGTTCTATATCGAGAGAAAAAAGACTCATTTGCTAGAAGCTCCTCCGCTCGCGCTTGGCGAGTTCTCGGTTGATTGTGCGCACGAGTTCGTGGCCTGACTCTTCGATCGCCTTCTGTAACGCCTTCTTGTCGGCCGGGGTCCCGCCAGACAAATGAAATTCCTGATGGATATTCACGACCGGTGCCCCGGTGCTCGCCGGCGTGGCCGACGCCACCGCTGCGCCAGGCGACATTAGCAGTGGCATCGAGAGCGCTACTGCGGCGGCCGCGCGGCGAGCAGCTGCCACTATCTGGCTGGGCGCCATCGAACGCGAGATCTCGCGGGCGAGGTCCATTTCGTGCAAGGGACCTTCGGGTATGGGGCTGTGGCCCACGAAATAGCTTGCGATGCCATGCGCTATATTTTTGGCCGCGTCCTTGATCTGGCCGAGATGCTTGATGATCTCGAGCGGGATCATCGCGAACGGGGCGACGATAAAGCCGGCGATCGCGGGGCCCCAGCTTTTGAAGAATTCCTTGAGCGCGCCGAAATGTTCGTACACCGCGTAGCCGATGGCGATCAGTGCGGCGATACCGACAATCACCGCGCCAACTGGATTTGCCGCCATCGCGGCGTTCACCAGCCACTGCGCGGCGGCCCAGGCTTGTGTGACCAAACCGAGTCGGGAGATGAACATGATTGCGGAGAACAGCCCACTTATGGCACCCCCGAGTCCCACGAAGCCGGCGGCCGCAAACGACAACACCGCGCCCAGGGCAAGCGCGCCGGCCGCGATGGCCGCGATTGTGAGAGCGACGCGCGCCAGCCCCTGGTGAGCCTTGGCAAATTCTGTTGCACGCTGAATCAGGGACACGAACTGCGGGATGATCGCCTGTATCGCCGGCAGTAGCGCCGCGCCTAGAGACTCGCGCAGATTCCTGAAGTTGTTATTTAGTACGGTCAGTTGCTCGTCGGTCGCGCTCATCCGCAGCGCGGCGAGCCGCGCCGCTTCACCTGACGAGTTCTGCAGGTCCTTCTGGATGCTCTGCCACTCGTTCATCTTGTCCATTAATTCCGCGATGCCGCCCGCGCTGCGCTCGCTGAATCCAAACTGCCCGAGCCGCAGGCCGAGCTCGGCTTTGGGTATATCCCCGAACGTCGCGCGCAGGCGCAGCAACGTCTGCTGCAGATCGATGCCGCCCTGGGCGGTCCGCGCGATGAAGCCTTGCAGCTTTCGGTCGGAACCTAATTTTGTGACGAACTCCTCGAAACTCGTTCCTGCCTCGGCCAATATTTTCCCGACTGACTAATCAGCGCCAAGGCGGTGGCCATCTGCGACACCGCATCCCGGCATTTTTCGCGACTGGCGCGGCATACGAGAGCGCATTGGTGACCTCGCCGATGTCGCGAAAGGAATATGCACTTTGCAGTTTCGCGAGCTGATCCGCGTAGACCGAGATACTGCCGCCAAAGTTCGAATAAAGTACCGTCAGCGTTCGCGTCGTCGGCTCGAGCGCCGCTTGTGCCGCGGCCGCGTCCTTCGTCGTTCCCGTGACCAGATTCGTAGCGGCTTGAACTGCCTGCAGCGCCGCGGCGTGGGCGATGTTGTTGCTTCGCGCGATGTAGTAGGCCGAGGCCAGTTCTTCTTCGGTGACGACGCTTTTGGCGCTGGTTTCTTCGGTGAACTTCTGGACTTCCGCGAGGTGTTGAGCTTGTTGAGCACCATCGTTCATAGCGGTGGCTACGTGCGCCAGGGATGCTTGCGCCTCAATGGCCGGCTCGACCAATCCATACAATGAAGCCGCGATGGTTCCAGCGGCGCCAGCATAAATGGCACCCCTGAGTGCGAGCGACGAAGCGGACGTCTCGGTTGCCTTGCGCTCCATGGAAACGACGGCATGCTGGACGCGATTGATCTCGCTGACCGCCTGCGCGGTGTCCTTGACCTTGAGCAGAATTGAGAGCAGGAAAATTTCAGCCACGCCTCTGCTCCAGCCTCTGAATCTGCAGCGACCAGGTCGTCTCTGAGCTTTTGCAAGGCGGCGAGGCCGCGCGCCAGTCTGCCCACCGAGCCTTCTTCGACGGTCGCGATTCGACGAAAGCTTCGGTCGACGACCGCCCGATCCGCGACCGCAAACGGCAACCCGTCGACTTGCTCAAAAACCTCTCTACCGCCTGGCGCAGCTTTTCAGCCATCGCCTCGAACCGCTCGATCGCGGCCGATGCTGCGGGGGTCAATTTCGGCGGATTTTCTAATCGATTTCGATCACGTTTCGATACTTTTTCTGCTTTAGGCGTGCCATGTCAGTCTGTTGGCAGCGCATTGATAGCCGTCGCCAGGACCTGTCCGTCGCCGTCTTCGATTTCTTCGCGAAACTCTGTACCCCCTGGTGTCGAGGCGATGATTCTGTCGCAGCCCGGGCAGCAGTACGGGCCTACACGGATGGCACAGGTCCGATGCGGCTTCAGCGGTTCGGCCGCGGCTCCCTGGATGCCGATTCCGGCGGCGACCGTCAACGATAGTCCGACAGCGACCACTATGATTTTCCCCGGCCACAGCGTCGCCGGCGCCTGCGGCGATTGACGGACCTGCTTTGCTTTGGCTGCCTCGCGAGCGGCCAGGCGGCGGATGGTGCGGGCGCGGCTGTGGCTCACGCAGCGATCCTCCGGCGCCGCCGGTTCTCACGCCACTCATGGCGCTCGAGCTGCTGGTCCACGATCGGGCGAGTGATGGAAAGAAGCGTTTCGGCTACCAATCGGACGGTCGCGCGACCCGTCCGGATGAGCCCGATCAGCAACGGGTTGCACCACAAGAAGTCGGTCGCGTAGCTGACTAGCAATGGGTAGTTGAGGAAGACGCAGAAATCGCGGGCTCCTCCGTATCGATCGTCATCGCGGACCGCGAACATCTCGCGCCCGTAGGTCGCTATCGCCATTTTCGCCCAGACGTGTGCACAAGGAAGGCCGACCCGCACGATCTTGCCGATGATCAGCGCAGTGTTTTTCGAAAATTGATCGTCGAGAGCGCAGAGCGCGCATAGACCGCAACCAGCATAAGGGAAGCGGCAGGGAGAATCCGTCGAGTGGGGAACGCGCACCGATTCGCGCGCGAGTGCGTTGCCGAACGGCAGGCCGCAGCGGGGACAGGTCAAATCACATAGGCAGCGGGACCATTCCGACCGCGGGATTGAGAAGTCCATTTCCAGGTAGCGCCACACCCAACCTGGTGCGCGAGGGGCCCCGGCACGGCCGGATCGGCGGCGGTTTGACATTCCCGGGTCTGAGACTAGCGTCTGCGTGTCCATCACCACTCCTTTGTTTTCCGGGCCGCTGGCGTTGGCGCGCGAGGCGGCCTTCTGTTTCTCAACCCGCTGGTGGGATGACCCGGCCCTTGCGATCGACGGCGATGAGAGTCCCATTGGCTTTTTGACGCCGAAGGAATGCGCAAAATCTGGGATGATTTCGTCGCCCTCTTCGAGGGCCTGTGCGAGCATCAAATCCAGCTGTTCGGTGTTGGTGATAGTAGGTGCTCTGGCCGTGTACCAGCGCTTGTAATTTTCGCGCTGAACCGCCAAAGGCGGCACTGAGGTCGCGCTTACTTCTTTCGTCACCGTCTCAGATGCCCCGAGGCCTTGCCGGATGCGCAACGCCGCTATCAGCTCGGCGCGCATCGGCGCGATCGCTCTTAGCGTGTCGTCGACGGCCTCTTCCGCGCCCTGTGATCCCCTTGATTTTGCGGCTCTCAGGGTTGTACGAGATACCTACATCGTGAGTGTGTTCGATTTGCTCGAGTTCTTCGGTCATTTCATCCTTCCTTTGTGACAGTTGCGATTCTGATTACCTGCCAGGTCGCGAATCCGGCGTGTTCGTCCTTCTTGCGCTCTAATTTGTAGTTATCCAATACTTTTCCGCGGTGCGTTCGAGCCCAGGCACCGAGGCGGTACGAACTAACGCGGTCTGGATCGTTCTTCTCGGGAGCCACCTCAAGCAAAGCTTCCTTCAGGCCGGAATTGACTGCTGGCCTTGATCAGTTCCCTAGCTTTATCGGACCGACTACCGCTCGGTTCCAGGCACGAAACAGGTTCAATGCGGCATTCTCCCGCTTCGAGTCGACTTCGATGACATCTTCGCGGGTCAAAACGGGATCGGGCGCGCCGGCCCAGATTAACGCTTCACGAATTTGCTTGGACCATTCTTCGAAGCGGCCAAACGGCTTCACACCTTGCGAGGGCTGTCCCGCATGGTGGTAGCTCCGCAAGATAGTCAGTGCTGAGCGCACCAATTCGGCGCGATGGTCGTGTGCATATTGAATGAGATCTGGATGAAGCTGTCGCGCTCCTCGGGCCGCTCGCACGCAGGCTCGATACGGGACACGATGAAGCGCGACGGATTGTCCCCTGACAGTTCGAGATCGTTCCCGCTGAACAGAAACAGTGCATTCGTGGACACCGTGGCTCGTTTGCTGAGCCCAAGAATTCGGTCGCGGTGAGTTTCTTGTGTGAGCACTGTTGCTAAGGCATCCGAATCGATACGACGGGTCACGTTGTCAAAAAATGGGACGGGATCGCCCTCTATGAGCGTGGCGGTCAGTTTCTTTTGAAACTCCACGTCATCTTTTCCTGTGGTCATTGATGGCGGCTCAGTTCCGGTAAGGACTATCCCAATGACTTTTGCCTGTAGTGACTTCCCAGCCCCTTGTGTAGAACCGTCGAACGCGTGCGCCGGCGCGGTCGGCAGCTGCCGGCGCTGCAATCCGGTTAAAATGGCGCTGATCGGCACGCTAGCGCCGGCCAGATTCGTGAACGGAATTCGGCGAACGGCTTGTAGAGCGTCGCGAGCGCGATTTTTGCTGCTTCGTGCGAGGGCTCGGGTAACGGTAGCCAGGCAGTTCCAGTATCGACCAAGAACAACCCCGTTTGTCGTCGAAACCCGGGGTCGAAAAAATGGTCCCGTTGGGTCGCATGGTTGGCGCTGTGATGACCCCGCGCAAGTGCGGCAGATGCGGCCATAGGCCTGCGCGCGAGAGCAAGATCTCCGATACGCGTAGAAGGAACATCAATGTCGCGAATCTTCTTGTCGATCCAGATTGATAGCCTGCGACAGGACGTCGTCGAGCATGACGGGCGTTAGTGGCCACACGACCACCGAGCCAGGCTGGCGGCGAATCCACGTATCTCCTTCGACTTCGTCTTTGGTGAGGGTGGTCACGCGAAACAGCAGATCGTTGGACTGAAATATGCGCCAACGTTCGTATTCCTCGGCAAGGACGAGCTCGGCGCGATCGACCATCTGTGGAAGAGTGCCCTTCGCCGCAGCGATCGTCCGTTTGCGCGGCACGGGCCGTAGTCTCACCACTCTGTCATCGCCCCGTCCGTGCTGCGATGAACTTTTGGATGCCGGCTGCGCTGAACCGCAGATGCCCGTCGAGGCGGACCAGGAAAGGCAATCTCTTGGTCCGCCTGTAGAGCCAATCCCGGCTTTCGCCGAGGACGTGCGCAGCTTCGTCGATACCGAGCGAACAATCTTCGACCGCGCCCTTACCCGTTGACTCCGCCAGCACTCCAGCGACGCGTGCTTGTGCCGCTGCGAGCGCGTGCAGAAGCGCTATGGCCTCGTCCCGCGAGAGCGAGGTCAAATCGGCGCCCGCAACAATGGCGTCGAGCGTGATCACACCGGCCTCTTCTCGAGCCAGGCTTGAACGTCCGCGGCTCGCCAAACCAGACGGCCCCCGTAGCGGATCGGGCGCGGAAAGCGGCCGTCCTGGACCCAGCGCGACAGCGTCGACCTATGCCTACGAATACGGCGCAAAACCGCGTCCGTTGATAAACGCGTTTCATCCCGCGCATCCTGTGCGTGCATCATAGTGCAGAAGTGTTGCACAATGATGCGGTCATATGTTTATAATCGACGAGTGGGGGGCAAAATGTCGACTTTGCAAGAGTGGATGCTGCGCGCCGCGCTCGACTCTCAGCCCTACCCTCTATTCTATTGGCAGGTGAAAGCCGAGTTCTTTGGCCTGCCTCGGCCCGCAGCCTGGCCGGCCACTCGACTTGGTATTTCAAGAGCACGACCGCACGCTACGCGAACATCAATCTCTATCGTTTCGAGGGCAGCCCCATCGCCTCCACAAACGTGACCTGGCGCTGGTGTTCTCGCCGCGGGACGTCGACACAAACGACGCCGAGATACATCTGACACCTGACGGTTACGAAGAAGCGGCCAGTATCGAAACGACGAAAGGCCCAGGCGCTTTCGGATTCCCCCTATTGGTGGCAGGGAACTCAAAACAAATCGTAGACGATGCCCGCCGGCGCGGTATCGCAGCCAATAAATCCGGATCTCGAACGTCTCGAGTTCGGCCTATTTAAGCAGTCCCTCCGCAAAAGGAAGATACAATGAGTAAGCGCGGTTCAGGCGCCGTTTATCTGCGCGGTACGATCTACTGGATTCGCTATTCCCACCGCGGGCGCGAGTTCCGCGAATCCTCCGAGAGCGAGTCCGAAACCGTCGCGCGCCGAGCTGCTCACCAAGCGAACGCGCGAGACCGGTAGCCGCGGCGCCAAGTTCCTGGGCCCGTTGAAGAGCGGCTGAAATTCGAGGACCTCGCCGATGGCTTCCGGAACGATTATCTAGTCAATGGCTTGCGATCGCTGCGGCGAGCCAACGCCAGCATCAAGCAACTCAGCAGGTTCTTCGGCCTCGATCGCGCCGTCGATATAACAACAGACCGGGTCGTCGCGTACATAGCCCAACGCCAGAAGAAAGACGCGAGGGGGAAAGGGGCCGCGAATGCCACGATCAATCGCGAACTCGCCGCGCTGAAGCGGATGTTTCAGATAGCCATCGATGGCGAGCGCCTGTCGCGGGCGCCGCATATCCAGATGTTAGAAGAGAGCAACGTGAGGCAAGGATTTCTCGAGCATGCTGACTTCGTTGCTCTGCGCGAGGCGCTACCCGAGCACCTGCGCGACCCCATCGCGTTTTTGTACTTTGTCAGGTTGGCGCGTGGGCGAAGCAAAGAGCCTGGAATGGTGCGATGTCGACCTCGCTGGCGGTGTCATACGGCTTCGGCCCGAGGTGAGCAAGACCAAGGACGGCCGCATACTGCCGCTGACAGGTGAACTCGCCGAACTGATTGAGCGCGCCCAGGCCAACCGACGTCTCGATTGCCCCTTTGTCTTCAACGTCAGCGGCAAACCAATCAAAGACTTCAGGGATCCTGGGACACAGCCTGCGGCAACGCGGGGCTCGGCAAGCTACTCGTTCACGACTTTCGTCGCACCGCGATCCGCAACCTGACGCGCGCCGGCGTCCCTGAGCGCGTGGCCATGTCCTTCTCTGGGCACAAAACGCGCAGCGTGTTCGATGGGTACAACATCGTGAGCGAAGCCGACCTTCTCGCTGCAGCCGCGCGACGCGACGCCTATCTCAGAGACCCGGCCGACCAACCGCACAATCACCAAACTCAAGCCCACAATCACCACGTCGCAAAAGCGGTCCCAAAGCTCATCGTCGCTTCCGGCCCCGTTCGTCCGGCCGCACAATTCCCGCACAGAAGCCGAAAAAGCCTTGCAACTCAAGGCTTTTTTTGCGCGCAGTGGATTCTATATCCAATCCAAAGACCATTGTAAGCAAGAAGCGAGCCAAAAGAGCGCGACGCCGGATTGGTGACTGTGGTGATTGTGGTGACTGTGTTTCCTTACGCAGGCCAAAAATTATGTTGATGTACAGGTTCTGTGCAGGTGCCAGCGACAAAGGGATACAAACCATGACATAGGCCGTAGCGGAAAAGGCTGATTTCGTAACGGATTTATGTAACTGGTTGTAGCTGTCCTCGGTTTTCGGTGGACTCAAAATCCACCGTCCGAAAGGACATGCGGGTTCAAGTCCCGCCCTCGGCACCAATAAAATCAGAGGTTTTTCGCTCCTTCGCTTCAGATCTCTCAACTCCGACTGTGGCTCAACTGTGGCATAACGATCACCTTCGATGCCGCCTCGGCACTGCGCCAGCGTTCCTGCTCGCTGAAAATCGCCAGCTTGCGGCCGGACGCGGAGCGCGAAGATTACATCACAGTGCGTAAGCCTCGCGCGGACGAGCCAAGCTTAATTGCAATTTACTTCGTGAGTTGACAACAGTGATAGTTATTAGTTTTGCCTTTCGTTGTGTCACCACTGTGAAAAGGGGTGTGCTACCAGGTTCGAGTTGAAGTAGCGCGGATCACCTGTAACTTCTTCTCCGATCCAAGCGGGGAGTGGAACCGGCTGATTCTCGTCAGTTAGCTCGATCTCGGCGGTAATCAAGCCGCGGTTCTCGCGTTCAAATTCGTCAACTTCCCACGTAAGATCCCCTACCGTTGGGATGCGGTAGCGCGTTTTCTCGATCAGCGGGTGTTCGCACAGTTGATCTAGCATCTCGTTCGCGTCGGCCAACGGGATCTCATATTCGTACTCGGACCTGGTCGCGCCGACTGTGATCCCCTTGACTGTGATGTAGCCTTTGTCGCCAGCAGTACGAACGCGCACTGTGCGTTCCTTGACCGTGCTGAGGTAGCCCTGACGGTAGCGTTTGCCTTTGGCCAGGCTGCGCCAGGAGTCGCCCTTCACCAGAAACTTGCGTTCGATTTCTTTGGCCATCCGGATTCCTACCATTTGGCTGAGGACGACCGAGCCGACGAGTTCAAGGGTTCTTCCCGATGCCAAGCATGCGTTTGATGTAGCGAACATAACTGACGTTCTCCGCACCATCGAGTCCGATTTCATGGATTAGCCGCAGCAACTCATCAGGATCGGCCGATTCGACCGCCACCGTTTCGCGCGTCATGTCATTGAACCGAACCACGGTGAACTCGGCCAGGCAGGTCAGGAGGCTGAATCGAAAGCGCACTTTGGAAAGCTCCACGATTACGATTTCAAGCTCCGGCCCAATGACCTCGTTTAGAAATTCATCCTTCTCGTACCGTGCCTTAGAAAGATGTGGTGACCGGATGTCCAGTCTCGGCAAGATTTGAGTGGCGATAACTGTTCGATCGAGCGGAAAGGCCTCTTTCAGAACCGGTTTCCATTGTTCGAGTCCACGGTGCTCGGCAAGCAGGATCTTGATATCGATTGAACCTGCACGAATCTTGGCATTGCATCTGTCGGTCCCCCGAGGAATGAAATAGGTCTCCCTGCTCACCGCTTTGACCGGTGTGGCCCGGCGCTCAAACTTCTCTTTGAGCTCCACCAGGCTTTCGCCCCAGACCCGAAATTCGTATCTCGGCTCGATGTCAGCCATTGCGTGATGCTACTCCAGGAAGAACAGCGGGCACCTAAAGCAGCGCCGGAGGGTTCGAGGCGGAGTGATCCGGACGGTTGCGCCTAGTCTTTTGATGGTGGCGAGTGGCTCGAATTGCCTCGTGACGTGGGCGAGTTTCCCCGAGCCTCACCTCGACCGGCCAGGCTAGCCGAACAAAGACCCAACGCCAGCAGTCAGCCCCATCGCTAGGGCACCCCATAACAGAACGCGTGCCGCGCCGACGGTCACGGGTGCCCCACCTACGCGTGCAGCCAATCCACCAAGCAGTGCCAGACATGCCAGGGAAACTGCTCCGAGGGAGGGAATCAGGCTTGCGTGACCAACGACGACCGCGGTTAGCAACGGTATTGCGGCCCCAACCGTGAAACATGCCGCCGACGCCAGGGCGGCTTGAAGTGGCCGCGCCTTGAGAGCCTCGCTGATACCGAGCTCGTCGCGGGCATGCGCGGCTAGCGCGTCACGGGCCATGAGCTGCTCGGCAACTTCCCTGGCGAGTCCAGCCTCCAGCCCGCGTTTTACGTAAATTGCAGCCAGCTCCTCGCGCTCGGCTTCTCCATCATCTTCGAGGCCTTTGCTTTCAATCGCCAGATCGGCTCGTTCAGTATCTGCCTGTGAGCTCACCGAGACATACTCACCAGCCGCCATCGCCATGGCGCCCGCGATGAGGCCGGAAACCCCCGCAACCATTATGCCGCGGTGGCTCGCGTGTGCTGCGGCGACACCAATCAACAGGCTTGCTGTCGAAACTATGCCGTCGTTCGCACCCAATACCGCTGCTCGCAGCCACCCTGTCCGTTGAGTGCGGTGATGTTCCTTATGATGCGAAATCGGCGGCGTGCCGGATGATAGTCGCGGGAAGACCGATCTTGCTCGCTCCCTGGTGATCGCATCATCCCTCGAGGCCATCTTGGCTGGTGGGAGGGTATCGTCGTACCGCATCGCATTGCCTCTAACCATGGCGGGAATAAGACAGCAGGAGGGTCACCGTTGGGCTCAGCGCAACCTAGTGACCTCGTTATCATCCCGACCAATTCGCTGTGAAAAGACAGGATCGGCTAGCGCTTGTCCACGGCTAAGCCAAATTACCCGGCTGGCGCTCGCGGGCTTCCTGTTCGAGCAGCTAGGATGGTTCGACGCAGCAATCCACATAAACAGCAACAGCCATACGTAAGGTCGCTCACACACTGAACAAACTTACCACGTGCCGTGCCTAAAACATCAGCCTTTCCTCACCTCATCTTTCACGCCAAGCCCTCTTTGCTGTCCTAGACATCGTCTTGTCAGCGGAGGCACTTTTTCATGTGGAGTCCGAACTTATGACGCCGACCCGCCTCCGACAGCGGGCCGGCGTCCCTGGCTACCGTCTATCCCTGTCGGGGGAGTAACAGAGATTCCGGTTCGGCCATTGCCAGCGACAGGACAAAGTTAAGATCAATCTCAGTTTCATGAGTTCTTCACCTTATCGACGTAGGACATGAACTTTCGATCGAAGGTGCTGTCGACCTTGGCCAGCTCTATGACTTGATTGTATTGCTGCGGGTGCACGCCCTCGGCTTCTACGGCGGCAATCTTTTGGGATTCTGCCCTCTGTGCAATTTGCTGCTTCGCGGCATCAGTGGTCGCTTTGCCGATATCTTGCTTTTCTATTTCTACTATTTGTCTGACCTTCACAAATGCCTTAGCCGTCCGCTCTAGCGTGGCATCATCGATCGTCTTGGGACTCACGACCGCGGGAGCAGCCGAATCCCCACCGCTGCTTCGACCTCCATCTCCTTCCTGGGCGAACGCTATGCGTGGAGAGACCTGGAAGGCCAAGATTAGAGCGAGCGTCGTAGCAAACACCTCAAACCTTGCGGTTGAAAAACGCATATCGGGACCTCGTGTTTCGTTTTAGTGTTCTCGACAGGTCGTCGAGCGCTAGAGCGCAATGGTGGCGACCCCGGCCACGTCGGGGCGCACCAGAGTCACCACCATCCGCCGCGCATAATTCCGCCGACTTACTCGCGTGGGACCGGACGTGAACTAGCGCAAGACAAGTGCCGGTTCCCCATCGACATCAAGAACGTCGAGTGTGCGCCCGTCGAGCGGGTCTACGAGCACATCCTCTAGAAAGATGCGAAGTCCGTCCTGCTCGATTTCCTCATCATCAAAATCCGGTTCATCACTGACCGCGAAGCCGACCGCAACGCCCGATGCATCGGCCTCCCTTTGAATCCGTATTCCGCTATCCTCCGCCGCACCTTCCGCGTCTTTCAGGACCTTCAAAAAGTCCGTCGCCGCTTTGGTAAAGGTGATCATAGTGCGCCTCCTTCCAAGTTAGCTTCTTCATTACCGCTGCTGCCCTGACGCCGCAGCAATTTCCGCTAAACTGGTGACATTACTTGCAAGTTCTCGCGAAGGTCTCGGTTCACCTCTTCGGGCTCTTGAGCGCAGCTTCGGAACCACCCCCCGATTACTCGTCTGCGCTAGATGATCTCGAAAATGATTCTCGCAAGAACGATTTATGAAGATGAGTCATCCTCCCGAATGAATTCGGTCTCAGATTAGAGCCGATGCGAGGGAGAGATGGTTCGCACGGGAACGGACGAACCTATAAAGAAATTCACAAAACCCGCGAGCCATGTCAAGGGCGGCCTTGTCTCTCGGTAAGAATCTCCGCAGCTGCATTTGTAGCGAGGCACGATTATCGCCCATTAGAAAATGAGGCCGCGTTTTAGATGGGTGTAAGCGCGCTGAGACTGCTTTCAAAAGCGAACCGATATTGAGTTGCCTACTCCGGCTTACAAACGCATGCAGGGCCTTTTAGCGCGCTTAAGACACGGTTTCGCTAGTGCGCTCGTTTCAAAATTGATTCCTCAACACCAGCTAAGGGCGAGAATAACGTACACGAACGCGATGGTTGCAGTTCAGATTGAAAATGCGAACAGCAACCTTGAGCGAAGGTAAGATGAAAACGATCAAGTCCTAGGGCTCAGGCAGCAATGCCCAGCAGGGAATCAAGGATCTGTCCGAGCACTTTGTTCAAATGCGGCAACAGACCTGAGGCTGAGCCGTAATTGCGACTTGACTCTACCTACATGTGAATATAAGTAAATGGATATGGATGCAAGCATTCAGGCGCCTGTTCGACGCGGTTCGCGACGACGGCGCCCAACGATGACACGGGAAGCGCTTGAGTTGGTTGCCGCGCGTTTTCGGGCAATGGGCGAACCCTTGCGGTTACGTATCTTGCAGGATCTCGAAGGCGGTGAACGAAGCGTTTCGGCGCTCGCCGAACGGGTGGAATCGACGCAACCCAACGTCAGTAAGCATTTGAAGATTCTCCAGGATGCGGGCTTGGTGAAACGCCGGCAGCAAGGCACCACGGTCTATTACTCGATTGCGGATGAGATGGTTCTCGAGCTTTGCGACCTGATTTGTTCGCGGCTGCGTGACCGGCTCGAAGCGCAGGTCGGCGCGCTCAAAGCGGGGATTCGAGGTTGATTCTCACGACGGTCACGACCCGGAGTCGATTCGCGGGGTCATAAGAAATGATTGAGATCCTCTCCGGGTTACTACTACTTGCTATCGGCGCGGGCTTCGTCGGGGCTATCTCCGGTCTCGGTGGAGGCGTGTTCATCGTGCCGGCACTAATCGTTTTAGCTAAGATACCGATGCGCATCGCTGTCGGTGCCAGCCTAATCTCGGTCGTTGCGACCAGCGCCGGCGCCAGTGTCGCCTTTGTCCGTGACGGCTGGACCAATCTCAAGGTGGCGATGGTGCTCGAATGCGCGACTGTAACCGGCGCGATCGTGGGCGCATATCTGGCCGGACGGGTGCCTACGTATGTGCTCGAAGGGCTTTTCGCTCTGATGATGCTCCAGTCCGCATATTTCTCGCTGATGAAGCATGACGAGACGCTCCTGGCTGAGGGCGGAGTACTAGCTCGCAAGCTGCGCTTGGCGGGCGAGATCCCGGATGAATCAGGACGGTTGCAGCATTACGAAGTTACTAATCTACGCTACGGCGGAGTCCTTATGCTGATTGCGGGGGTGATGTCGGGGCTGCTGGGAATCGGGTCGGGCGCACTCAAAGTGATCGCCATGGACCAGGTGATGCACATCCCGCTAAAGGTCTCCAGCGCCACGAGCAACTTTATGATTGGTGTCACCGCCGGCGCAGGTGCGCTCGTCTTCCTGTCCCGCGGCGACGTCTCAACGACGATCGCGGCACCGGTCGCGGTCGGGGTGACGGTGGGGGCGCTCGCCGGCAGCCGCGTTCTCCCGCTGCTCAGGGTCCAGCACCTGCGGATAGCCTTCGTCGCAATTCTAATCTTGATCGCGTTGGAGATGGGCTGGCGAGCGCTTAGCGGAATCTGAAAAATGGCGGATTTGTCAAAAATCGTACGTGCCTCTGCGAATGCAGACGAGGATCGTATCCTGCGTCTTTGGACGCCGGTCCTGCTTCGCAGCATAGTCATTGTTGCGATGACCGTACTAATTACCGGGCTGATACTAACCGCGACTACTACGCCGAGCCATTTCGTAGACCGCTATCGGCAGGTTCAACTCGGCCATCTGATAGGTCGTGAGAGCTTCGCGCTCATCTGGTCTAATCTCCTCGCCGGTGAACCACACGCCATGTTGACGGTTGGACTCTTTCTCCTCGCTTTGGTGCCACTCGCGCGCGTCATGTTCTGCCTCGCGCTGTTTATCAACAAGCGCGACTTCGCCTACGTCGGTTTCACTGCCTATGTCCTCGCCGGATTGATTATCGGCTTTTTACTCGGTGCCATCGGTTAGCTCACGACCAAACAGCACACCGCTTGCCGCAAAAATTCATTGCGAAAGAGTTGGCGAAAGAAAACCAGATGCCCATCTTCGACAAAATTCTCTGTCCAGTCGATTTCGACCAGAACTCACTTCTGGCACTGCGGCTCGCTACCGAACTCGCTCAGGAACGCAAGGCGACTCTCTACCTGCTTCACGTCGTTGGCATGCCTCCAGGGCCTGAGGTAGCACTGCCGTTTGAGCAAATGGATGCCGCAGCGCGCGCCAAGCTTGAGAAGCTTGCTCAACGCTGGATCCACGGGAAGGTGCGTTACGAGGTCGACGTGGCGATGGGTGATCCTAGCAGCGAAATTCTGCGAGTCGCGAAGCGGATGCGAGCCAGCCTAATCGTAATGGCGACGCATGGACGAAAGGGACTGAGTCGTTTAGTTCTAGGTAGCGTTGCCGAACGCGTCGTGCGGGAAGCAGCATGCCCGGTCCTCACGGTCAAACCGAAGGCAATGGCGGCGAAATTGTCACACGGCCGGCACGTCAAAGGGCGATAGGCCCATAATTCCAAATAGCTCGTGGCCGGCACGCGCTTCGACGATTTTGACCAGCCTCATGAAGCGTTACCTCAGGCGCCGGAGAATCGGGTCTTGTACCATGTCGAGTGCAAGGTGAGGTGGATTCGAACTCCTTCTAGGCTCCAGGGAAGTCGCGGTAAACCTTACAAGCTACGCGCTTGTTCCGTGGCGATCGTTCGGGGGTTAGAATCAGCGGCCCTCGAGAAGACTCTTCACCTCCCCTTCGACCACGGTACCGATGAAGAAGTCGGGATTCATGCTCGTCCAGAGACGGGCGGGATTTGCGAAGACGAAATCGCGGAAGTCATCTTCGCTGATAAGTCCGTGCTCGACCATCTCGTATGCTTCCTCGGTCACCTCGGTCATATCGGGCACGTCCCAATGGCCGATATCGGAACTGAAGATGGCATTGAGCTTCGCGCCGAACGGAAGCTTGCGCGTGTCGAACGCCATGGCGTTGATCGGATCGTCGGCCTCGCATCCGAAGTAGAAGTTGGGCACGAACAAGTCGCGGATATCCTCGGCCTTTTCGATTCCGCATCGCGACCAGTCGTCGAGCGCGTTCGGGTCCTCGTCGGTGCCGCCGATGCCCCAGCCCTCGCCATGGCCGTCGAGCTTGTCGGTGACCAGCTTGCCGCCGTAACGGCGCGCAAGATCCTGGAACAGCTTGCGGTCGAGATTGGCGGGATTGTAGTTCTCCATCGCCTTGCCGTTGCGTTTTTGCCAATGGCCAATCATGTCGGCGATAGAGACTGGCCGCCCATCCGACCCCGCATTCCAGAAAAGCGCATCGGAGTTGCGGAAAGCGCCGCGTGACGCCGCCGAAAAACATCGCCTTGCAGAGCGCCTCACCGGCCGAGGCGAAATGGCCGATGTGATTGAACATGTAGTTCGAAATCGAAGTACGGCTGCCCCAGCCCATGCCCGACGAATGGAAACTTGGCGCGACGCCGAGCTCGATACATTTGGCCCACACCGGGTCGTAGTCGTATTCGCTGTCGAGCGCGAACAGGTCGAGCCAGTAGGCATAGCGAGTTGGATGCGGCATGCTCCGCGGCGACGGCGGGAACCGGACGGCGCACGTGCCCCGCCATCATGATGACCTTGAGCCCGAGCGTCTTCACCGCGATATTCGAGTTCTTCGATGGCCTCCTGCGGCGTATGCATCGGGATGACCGCGGCCGGCGTCAGCCGGTCAGAATATTCGCGGAAGATATCGGCGTGGAAGTGTTGAAGGCGCGGCAGGTGGCCCGCCGCAACTCGTCCTCGCGGATATGCGGCGCGCCCAGGCCGGCCGTCGGATAGAGCACGGCGAAGTCGATTCCGGTCTGGTCGAGGCGCTCGTGCAGGAGTTTCGGAAAGGTGGCGGTGGCGCGGTCGAGCGTGTTCTTCGTCGGCAGCGCCCACCAGGGCGGGCGCAGCGGCCGCTCCGCGCGCCGCTGATCCCAACTCATCCGGTACCAGTTGGCGCCGTCGAGTCCGGTAGCGTCCGGCCAGATCTGGCCCGGCGACCTGCCGAATATAATCGCGCAGCGCGGGCTGAAACTCGACCGTATGGCCGTCCGAATCGATCACCGGATGCTTCAGCCGCGCACGCACCAGTGCCGATTTCGAAAGCGAACCGCTGCTTGACGTACTTGCCGCCATGCGTGTCTCCATCAATGAGAGCGGATAGACCGCAAGGTACCACGCTCTGTTCACTGCTATCAAACCACATAAGCACGCCAGCATGCGGACGCGTCGAGTCAGGACTTGCTAGGATACGATTTTGCCCCGTATCTTTCGGGTCATGCTGAAACATAGCGAATACATATCGCTGCATCGAATCACGGTCTACGCGACAATATTGGTCGTGCTCCTTGTAACAGGTCGGTCACTTTTTCCTGCCTGGCTGGCTAGGGCGGATGATTCAGCAGAAAGGAGCGCGTTGATCACGCTTGCTAGGCGAGCAGGCTTTCGAGACCTAACCAAATGTGAAGTAAGACTACTGGAATCAGTCGCGCTCCAAAGTGTCAATGGAGGCGAAAGCATCGCTCATTGTGAAGCAAGCGAAGCCAATTCCGATCCGCTCAATAACGTTGAAACTGGCGGCACCTGGCCTAAGGACCGCACGGTTCGAGCTTCATTGATTCGCTGGCTCGCGCTCGATCCCAAAGCAGCGTCTCGCGTTGACCCGGTCGGAATACGACTCATCTATGCGCGAATCACGGGAAATCTGCTGCTCAATTTTGCGAACCTCCCTTTTTCCATAGGGATCCGCCACTCCTATTTCGACGATCAAATTATGATGCCATGGGCTCAAGTTGACGTTCTCGATCTTAAGGGTAGTAGGGTTAACGGCATCGCGGCGCAGGGATTAAAGGTTCGCGGTAGCCTTTTTCTCGATGAAGGATTCCGAAGTGATGACGTAGTGGACCTTCAACTTGCAGAGATCAATGGGAACGTTGAGGGTATGGGTGCAACGATTCGTAGCGGCGCGAAATCACGTCAAGTAGATTCGCTCGTGTTAATGCTAGAAAGCGCGAAAGTTGGGGGAAATATTAGGCTCGCTGGCATCCGCGCGGACGGTTACATTTCCTTGATCGGCGCAACAATTGGCGGCGAGCTAGGTATAAAAGAAGGCACAATCAAGAATCCCCATC
Source organism: uncultured Pseudomonadota bacterium (assembly GCA_963837035.1). GTDB lineage: Bacteria > Desulfobacterota > Binatia > Binatales > Binataceae > JASHZA01. The sequence continues at coordinate 362,128 of CAWIMH010000035.1, read as the reverse complement.
ACTACGCGTTAATCGGCGATAGAGCCAAAGTCGAAGGAAGTGTCTTTCTGAATGGTTTTCACGCCGAAGGCGAGATCCATTTTGTTGGCGCCAATATAGCTCTTGGTTTATACGCGAACCAGATGGTTATAAAAAGCTCACCAAAGGATGGTGAAGCGTTCGACTTCGACAATAGCAAGACAGGGGGAGACGTTCAGCTGACCGGATTATCAGTCACGGACGGACTGATGAGACTCGCGGGAGCGCACCTCGGTGGCGGGTTATTTATTCTGGGAGGCACTATTCGTGACCTGGAGGCGAGCGGAATCTTCACGGATAAAAGCATGCTCTTGGGTGGAGGCCTTTATGTGCTCGGTGTTTTAACGGCAAACGATGCCATTGTGAGTCACGATTTAACTATTAGTAACGTGGAGTTCGGAGGCCGGTCACTTAGTGGTCTTAGTATCGAGCGAACCACAGTAAAAGGGATTTTCTCCTGGCAAAATATCAAGGCGAAAGAAGGAACAGTGCTGCAGCTCGATCTGAACGATGCTTCTGTCGGTTCTCTGGCTGACGATCAAAGCAGCTGGCCCAAACCAGGTCAGCTCGATCTAGATGGGTTCTCCTATGATCGAATTTCCGGCGGTCCTATTGACGCTAAAAGTCGCTTAGCGTGGCTTGCCTTGCAGCAGCCGAAGTTCGCACCCGAACCCTACAACCAACTGGCAGAAACCTTGCGGAAAGCGGGCGAAGGGGCATATCAAGTCCTCATCGGATTGCAAAACTCTCGCTGGAACCTAGTGAAACTGGGCGTGTGGGAGCGCTGTAGGCTTTTTATTTCTTGGCTAACTATCCGTTATGGTTACGAACCCTGGTGGGCACTGCCGTGGAGTTTGGTAGTCGTAGCGATCGGGGCTCTGCTCTTCCGATGCGGATACAAGTGTGGGTTTGTCTCGCCTTGTTCCGCTGACGCGTATTCGTCCTTCACACCCGAAAGACGCCTACCACCATACTATCAATCATTTAATTCGCTTGCATACTCACTCGACACTTTTTTGCCGATAATCAATATTCACCAAAAAGACTCGTGGCTACCTAATCCCAATATCGGCGGATGGGGCCGCGCTCTCCGTTTCTGGCTTTGGGTTGAGATCGGTCTTGGTTGGATCCTGACGACATTGTTTGTTGCAGGATTCACGGGTCTCGTCAAGTAACGGGTGATTGTAAACAGACGTTATTGTTGTTTTGTCTGTGTAGTAGTAGGCAGGTCAATGTTGGCAGGCGCGCTAATCTTCGCTTCCCTGAGTAGGGAAGGTTTGTAGGCACTAGGTGGTATCGGTCGCGTCGGCTGCTTCAGACTACGCATCAACGCGAGCACCACCAGCGTATTGGCTGCCGCCCCAACAAATCTGAACTGCCCCCTGCCGTTGAAGTGGACATTTCTTGAGACTAAAAGCCCCGCCACCATTATGGTCTTGGTCGGCGCCCCTCTTGGCGCGAGAGGTGAGGTTTTCTCCAAACTAGATTGCGTAACACCGTATAATTCTGTATACTGTACTAGGAGTGCCGTGGAAAAGGGGCCAAAACTCCAGCCGAGTAATGGTCATGTCGAAGCGAAACCCGGACGGACGCTTTCGCAATCTCAACCAGCCGACTGCGCTTTCCGCGGAAATGCTGCGCGACCCGCAAAGCACCCGAGCCGCGGTTGGCGTTCTCGCCCATAAAGCCGCGATCAACGGGTACAAGTCGGGCGAGGTCAGGGTTGCACCTCGACCTGGACCGAAACCGCTGCCGCTATTCATTGAGCCGTTCAAAGCGCTGATGGAGGTCCTTCGCATAGCCGACCGGCCCGACTTGGATTTGCCACCAGCCGGTGATGCGGACGATCCAGGTCTTCCATAAACCACCGCATGGCATAAACCACCGCATGGCATAAACCACCGCATGGCATAAACCACCGCATGGCATAAACCACCGCATGGCATAAACCACCGCATGGCATAAACCACCGCCGCCCTTCCAGAGGGTGGTTCGCTCATATTACCGCTACGCGCAGCAATCTTCAGATTCGGATTAATAAGTTTGACGGAAACCGATGAAGCGCGGGCTTGCAAAATAAAAACATCAACAAAATCAGCGAAGGTCGGCCGAAACTCGCTCAAGATGCGCGCAGCGAACTATTGGGCTCACGCGTGGATGCTTGCAAACTGGTCGGACGAGCGGTTTTGGTGCGGCGCATGATCTAGAGAACCGGGCGCAACGAAAGGTGCGACAGCCAAGAGACGCCGCGGTCCGTACTCTGCCCGAGCAGTCCCGATTGTTGACGGATGCTTCCGTCGGCAACCCGCCGCTGCATGATTCACGCTCACACCGATGGCTTCTGCCTACCGAATCGCGAGTTTAGCTTAGTCAGGTCAACCAAAGCCCCCTATTGTACCAAGGTACAATAGTTATTGCTGATACGAATGGAGCAGTCTCGGAGCAGGGCGCAGCAGCGTACCTACCGAACCATTCGCTGGCGCTAGCTCGGACCACGAAGCGACCATGCAGAAAATAGGTCACCGACGATCGCCGGCTACCTCCAACTGAAGTTTTTAGATGAAGGCTATCAGCAAAAGTTGTGTGTGCCTCTGACGACCACGTTTGTTTGTGTTTTGAAAACCTCGCTGCAGCGCAGGCTGACTCGAGATCCAAATCGAAAATCTCGGCATAGGATAGTAAAAAGAATCGCTCTGCGAATATTCACAGTGGTGCTGTTTTCTACCGACGCGTTTGCTAGTTGCTACACAACCGCATATGGCCGCGTCGAGTGCAACAACGGGGAACAAGCCGGGGTATATAACCGCAATACTGGCAACGCTTGGCATTCACAGAAGAATCAGTATGGAGTTATTACGATGCACACGAGCGCGGGAGGAGAAGCCAAGACCAAGAATGGCAAGGGCGTATATAAGAGCCCCAGCGGCAAAAATTGTTACAAGACCGCAAACAGTCACGGCTGTAATTGAAGTGGTATCTTGCAAGGGAAACACAATCCGCCTCGAATTTTAACAATCTTGATCAATGCAAGCCGAAAAGGCTTCTAAAAAAGGGAAAGGCAATGGCGGCGAACAAAAACCCGAACATTCTGATCATCTGGGGTGACGACATCGGCACCGCGAACCTCAGCATCTTCACGAAAGGGATGATGGGCTATCGGACGCCAAATATCGATCGAGTCGCGACGGAGGGGATCCTGTTCACCGACAGCTACGGCGAGCAAAGTTGCACCGCTGGCCGATCGGCGTTCATTACCGGTCAGAGCGTCTTTCGGACTGGATTAAGCAAGGTCGGAGTGCCCGGAGCTGACCTGGGTCTGCGCCCGGAGGATCCGACCATCGCTGAATTGCTCAAGCCGCTTGGCTACGCTACCGGGCAGTTCGGCAAGAACCATTTCGGAGACAGGGACGAATTCCTGCCGACCAGCCACGGCTTCGACGAGTTCTTCGGCTTCCTCTATCACCTTAACGCTATGGAGGAGCCGGAGCTCCCCGACTATCCGCCCGCCTCCGACTATCCCAACTTCAAGAAAAACTTCGGCCCGCGCGGTGTGCTTGACTGCAAGGCCAATCCCGACGGAACTCAGTTGATTGTCGACACAGGCCCTCTGGGCAAAGAACGGATGCGCACGATCGACGACGAGGTCATCGCTAAAACTGAGGATTTTGTCGAGCGGCAGGTGAAAGCGAACCTGCCCTTCTTCGTTTGGTTCAACACCTCCCATATGCACTTCCGCACCCACGCCAAGCCCGAAATCGTGGGCCAGGCGGGTCGCTGGCAGTCCGAATATCATGACGTCATGATCGAGCACGACCAGATCGTCGGCAAACTCCTCAAAAAGCTCGATGACCTCGGCATCGCCGACAACACCGTCGTCATGTACAGCACTGACAACGGTCCGCACATGAACTCCTGGCCAGACGCCGGAATGACACCCTTCCGGAACGAGAAAAATTCCAACTGGGAAGGCGCATTTCGCGTGCCATGCATGGTCCGCTGGCCGGGTGTAATCAAACCCGGAACCGTATCGAACGAAATAATCAGTCATCTGGACTGGCTCCCCACTCTGCTGGCTGCCGCGGGCGAGCCCGGTATCAAGGAGAAACTGCTAAAGGGGCATCAGGCGGGCAAGAAGAGTTTTAAGGTGCATCTCGACGGTTACAATTATCTGCCGCACTTCAGGGGCAAGGAAACAAGTCCGCGCATCGAATACTTCTACTTCTCCGATGATGGCGACCTGATGGCCTTGCGCTATGACAATTGGAAGTTAATTTTCATGGAGCAGCGGGTACCAGGCACGCTGCAAATCTGGCAGGAGCCACTTGTGCCCTTACGGTTTCCAAAGCTTTTCAATCTGCGCACGGACCCGTACGAGCGCGCAGATATTACTTCGAATACCTATTGGGATTGGGTAATCAATCACATCTACATGTTTCTGCCCGCCCAGAGCCTCGTGGCAAATTTTCTGAAGACGTTCGTGGAGTACCCGCCGCGCCAGAAAGCAGCCAGCTTTACCATCGACCAGGTGATGGAAAAGCTTCAACAGCAGGGCGGTAGCCACTAGCGGCGGTTTTAGTCGCGCATTAAGAGGAAACACGTTGGACAGTGTCCTGCGCACAATTCGCGCGGTCGGCAGATGGCTCTACCGTGAGTTCGTTGCGGCTTGGCCGGTATTTGTATTTTTCCTGGTCGGCTTCCTGCTCTTGCTTTGGATCATAAGGCTGGTCCTTGCAACCTTCTCCATCGAGGTAACGGCATTTCCCAAGGCTGTGATCGGAGCTCTGTTTGCCGCAAAAGCGGTGCTTATACTCGATGAGACGCCGCTCGCCCGCCACCTTGAGCACTATCGCCGGATTGTCGCAGTCGCAGTTAAGGCCCTGATTTATGGCGCTATCACACTGTTGCTGGGCATTTTGGAACGACTTCTGGAAGCCAGACATAAGGTGCATAATTTCGACGCGGCGGCACAATACGTGATTGCCCAGGCGAATATGTATCGACTTCTCGCTTGGGTCTTGGGAATCACTCTAGTGTTTGCACTATACTTCGCGTTGTTCGAGATCAGCGGGCGCATGGGCGAGGGGGAGCTATGGAGACTCTTTTTCGGAGCCCCCAAAACTGGCGGTGTTTCGGGGCGCCACTCGAACATTACCGTAGGGAACGGGCGGAGTTGAAGCGTCCTCCGCGGACCTGGTCAGACCGACTGCGAATTCGTTCGATGCATACGGTGCGATCAGTTGTGAATCTGGCCGTTCAGCGCTTTGAGCATCTGCCGCACTTGCAAGTCCTCCGGATCAAGTTCATAGAGGCGTTGGGCATAGCTGAGCGCCTCCAGTGATTTGCCAACCCGATCGCAAAGGCTAACCAGTGCGGTGAGTGAATCGCGATCATAAGGATGCAGTTTGAGATTGCGCTCGAGTGTTTCAATTGCAGTGCTGGTCTGGCCGGTGTCATTCAGAGCGACTGCGTATACATATGCGTATCTCGCGTTCGCGGGATCGAGTTGTGCGGCGGCAGCGAATAGAGCTAAAGCTTTTCGGCCCTGCTTCTGGCGCACCATCAACAGACCGAGCGCGTGTTGCAGTGACCCGTCGTTGGGCGAACGATTGATAGCATCATCGAGGATCTGTTCACCTTCAGCATCCCGGTTCTGCGCGCGATAAAGGTCGGCGAGGTTGACCGCCGCGGGTGCAAAAGCTGGGTCGAGTGACAACGCGCTTTTGAGCTCCGCCTCGGCCTGGTCTAGGTGCTTTTCCCGCGCGTAGAGCAACCCCAGATTCATATGTGCTTCGGGTCGATCGGTGTTCAATTCCTGAGCGGCGATGTACTCATCTGTAGCGCGATCCAACGACTGTGCGACGTTGGTGGGGAGCATGTCCGCAGACACGCCGGCGAGCACCTCGGCAAGTTCTATTCGAACCGAGCGCATGGATCGCTCAGAAGCGGCGCCAGAATCGATGCGCCGGTGGCGAGGTCGGAGTTCGAAAGCGCTCGAGCGGCGGCACGTCTAACGAGTGGCGAAGCGTCCGTGATTCCGGCGCGAACGGTAGCATCGGCCGGATAAGGAGCGTAGGCGGCGAGCATTGAAAGGGCGGTGGCGCGGGCGATTGCAGGCTGATCGCGATCGGCGAGGAGGTCGGTGAGCGATTGCCGGGCACCCGGCGCCTGCTGGATTCCCGAGTCAAGCGCCACAGCGAAATGCTGAAAGCCGACTGGTACGCCCCCGTACCATTTGTCCACGGAATCCGAGGCCCATTGGGCGGACTTATCCTTGTGGCAATTGGTGCACGCGTTGGGCGTACCGAGCTTCACTGACAGGTCGGGACGAGGAATGCGGAGGCTGTGATCATGTCGCGCATCAATGACCATGTAGGTCCGCGTCGGCATATGACATTCGACGCATTGCGCGCCGGGCGATCCCCTTTTGGTGGAAGTGATGCTTCGCTGAATCGTACTTTGGAGCGGAATGGCATTGCAGACAGACATTATTGCCATCGGCTCGGAGTTTGAGGCTATGTGGTTCGTGGCAATCGCTGCAGGTTACCCCAGCATGGAACATCCTGCTCTGGACGAATGAGCCGTATTCATAAACTTCTCCCTTGATCTGGCCGTCAGGAAAATAGAGGTCTTGATCGAGCAGCGCGACGCGATAGTCGTCGCCGACAGGTTGGCCGTGGACGTATTCTTCGTAAATCTCACCGCGACGCGAATGGCATCGCGCGCACATCTGGATTTCCCGTTCAGATTCGCGCGGCCTGCTACGGTGGACGGTGTTGCCGGCGGAGTCGACCGGCCACGACACTCCGTTGCGTTCGTCAAGCGCGATAGTCAGTCCGTGGTTGGATCTCGAAAGTTTCGCCAATCGCCTTGCTTCCGCGCCCACGAGTCGTGATTCGATCCGGGACCGTGACAAGCCTCGCAGGCTACGTCGATCTCGGCATAGCTGGTGGCATAAGTACGCGTCCGCGGTTCGTAGTTCTTGCGCACGTTGGTCGAATGGCAGTCCGCACACATGAAGTTCCAGGTCTGATCGATACCGGTCCAGTGCAACGGATGTAAAAACGAGATTCTCTGGCCTGGATAGAGAAAGAACCAACGCTGACCACCGTGCTCGCGCCGGCGGCTGTCCCATGCGATTCCTAGCGCCTGCAAGCGTCCGCCCGGCATGGCGATCAGATATTGCTGCAGTGGTGAGACGCCAAACGTGTACTTGATTTCGTAATCCCTGAAGGGCTCCGTCGGGACCGTCGGTGCGGACCATGAACTTGGAGTCCCTTCGAAAAAAGGTTGAAGTGATCCCATCGTTGCTGAAGCTCGCGTTGTTGAAATCGCCCAAGACCGTGGAATTCGCAGCAGGTTGCATCGCCAATTGATGATGCGAGCCACGCCATAGGGAATTCTCGCGCTCGTGACAGGTCGCGCAGTCAGCGGATCCCACGAACTTCGCTCTAAGGACGGGGGATTGTTTCGAAGCAATTACGGGACGAATGGGCTCACGCATCGATCGTCCCGAGAGTGCGACGGCCAGGATGATCGAGCATCGCTACGGGGAACAGCCAAGCGAGGATCCGGAGTTCAGGATGCGCCTGTCGTAGCACCCGGGCCGTTGCATCAGCTCCGGTTTCCGTCTGTTTCCACTGGAGGTCGGCTGCTCGCTCCGGGGCCTTTTCTTCTTGCTCAACGGTCAGCTCTTGAAAAATGATTTTCGAAATCCACTGGTATAACAGTCACAGCGAAGAAGTATCGAGATCTGTCCCATCGCGCCAAGCATGCAATCAGGCCACGATATGCCGACATCCTATGTGCGAGCCTTTGTACCGGAGTCCAAATTTGTGCCGCAGAGAACCAAGGTCCATTTGCTCGATTCCGTGAGCGATGGCTATAGTTTTGCCAACTCTCGCAGCGGCGAATGTCTCGGGGGGCGGTGCCGATGCGTCACTGCAAACACACCTGTTCGATTTCGACGCGGCGGGAAAAAGAATCGTCCAGGATGCTAACGCTCGCGCGACCAACGAGGCCATCAAGGTGGCGCTCGTTGAAGACGACGAGCGGTTGCGCGCAAGCGTTGGTCTTCCAGCTCGGTGCTGCAGGCTTTCAGGTCGCCCCACATAGACTCTGCTGAAGAATTTCTCAATGTCACTGACGCAAGCGCCTTTGATTGTATCGTGGTGGACAATTTTCTGCCGAGAATGAACGGGTTGCAGCTTCAGGCGAAGCTGTACCGCACGGTTCCATTCGCATCAATCGTGTTCATCAGCGGCCACGGCGATCTGTCGCTCGGAATGCATGCGATGAGAAAGGGCGCGGTGGATTTTCTTGAAAAGCCGCTCGACGAAGAAGCTTTCGTGAGTTCGATAATTCGTGGCGCCGAACTAATCGCGTAAGCGGCGTGCCGAGCATGCCCAGCGGATCGAGCTCGAAAGTCGCTTGGATGCGCTTACCCCTCGCGAACGCGAAGTCTTCGCTCTAATCACGAGGGGTCTGTTGAACAAGCAGGTGGGAGCCGAGTTGGGAACCACGGAGCGTACGGTTAAGGCACATCGCGAACGCGTAATGATCAAAATGAAGGCCGACTCGCTCGCCGGTCTCGTCCGCATGTCTGGAATCCTTGAGAATTCCACGCCCACGCGATTCGCTCAAGGCGGGTCAAATTAACCGGCAGGCCGTCAATTGCCGCGCTTCGATGCGCTGGCTTGCTTTCTTTGCACCAAAGGAAGCGTGAAGGTGAACGTGGTTCCGCCATCGGGATTCGGCGTCGCCCAGATCTTGCCGCCGTGATTCTCGACGATCGATCGGGTCACGAGCAAGCCCAATCCCATACCATTGCTTTTGGTTGTAACAAACGGTTCGAATAGTCGGTCGGCGACCGAAGGGTCGATGCCACCACCGGTATCGCTCACGCTGAAGCCGACCCATCCGGGCTTCTCCGGGGCGATTTTGATCGTTATCTCGCGCTGGTCGGACTTGCTCTCGGTGATCGCGTCGAAAGCCATTCATGAGCAGATTCAGTAAGCATTGCTGCAGCTGAATGCGATCTCCGATTACGCGCTTGACGGCGGGCGAAACTTCCAGGAGCACTTCAACTTTACGGAGCGCTGCCTCGCTAGCGATCAAGTTCACCACTTCGTCAGCCAACGCGCCAATACTGACTGCTGTTTTGTGTTCAGGATGAGCCTTGAACATGAAACGGATTCGTCGAATGATTTCAGCAGCCCGTTTGGTATCCTCAATCGCGTTGTTGACCGCAGCAAGGGCCATCGCGGGTTCCGGATTTTTCCGCGAGAGCAACCGCGCGAGACCTCCCAGGTTGCTCAGGATCGCACCCAGAGGCTGGTTGATTTCATGTGAAAGTGAGGCGACGAGTTCGCTCATCATGTTGCGACGCGACGCGGTCCGCAGCTGCGCAAGAGTTGCGCGGCGCTCCGCCTCTGCCTGCTTGCGTTCAATCGCGCTGCCGAAGAGCCTGACCGCGAGAGTGAGTTGTTCGAGGAGTTTTGGCGGCCATTCCCGCGCTGCGCGGAACTTGCCAAAGCTCGCCGCGCCGATCACTCGATTTCCGGCCCACATCGGAATGACGGCGGAAGCCTTGGGGCCGATATCGCTCGACGAAGCGTCTTGCATCCTGCCAGCTCGGCCGGAATTCCGCTCGGCGACGAGAACACAATCTGATTACCCGCCATAACCCAGTCGGTAGTCGTCTTTAGATACTTCTCCGGATCGAAATCCCGAGGAAATGGAGGAATATTTGGCCGCTTCCAGGTATGCGTAGTGCGCACGGGATCGAGCGGCGAATCACGCTCATAGATGCCGCTGCGATCCAACCCCAAGGCCTGGCAAATCTTGCCCAGCCAGGTTTCGATTTCGCCGTCGACTCGCATCGGCAGGAGTCCGGGTCATCACCGCCGACAATTCGTCCAACAGCAATTCGAAGCGCTCAATTTCGCGCCGTGGACGGATTCCACGCAAGCTTCGAGCACGGAGAAGTGGTGGGGTCAGTTTTGCAGCTGTTGCTGGTCGCATCAGAGAATGCGTGTACCCGGCCAGTTGGCAATACCCAGCAACAGGCCGGGATTGGCCCGCGGAATGCGGGGCCGTGGACATCATACGCCCCCTTTCTGATGGCGAAGATTATCGCCAAAGTCGTATCGATGCTACCGCCGCGCAATGGGTGCCTTGGAGCAAACTCAAGAATAATCAAAATTTCAAAAAGACTCGGTTGCTTGGCGTGAGCGGGCTTCCCGCCGCTCAGCTCTTTCGCAAATTGCGCAATGCCCTTCGGATCGCTTGTAGCAGGGTTTTCTGATCGAATGGCTTGAATAAGCCGGCGATCGGTTTTGCTTGGCGCATGATTTCTCTCGTTGCCTCGTCGTCACGGCCGCTCATCAGGATCGTCGGCAAGTGCCGTCCTGACGCCACCAAACTCTGGCAGAGCTCAATCCCGCTCATTCCCGGCATATAGACGTCCAACAGTAGGCAAGTGTTATTAATAGGTAGCTCGGAGACCAGCAGCTCTTCCGCGCTCTGAAAGACCAATACGTCGAAGCCCAGAATCTGCAACTGACGTCCCAGGGCGCGGCGGATGGATACGTCGTCATCTACCACAATTACTGTGGCCGTCGACTTTTCCCACAACTAACGATACCTGCTCCGCGAGTGAAGGTTCTCAAATCATTCGCATCATTGACTGGTATACATTCTGCGCGATGCGCGATCATTCAGCCATTGTACCAACGTACAATATCCCTCACTGTCAAAAACGATAAATCATACTCGCGCAAAGACGAAGTGGAGACGCCGGCGCGGCTTTGAGTTAATCGCACCGCGGGCGAACTCGGTGGTTGACGCGGCAGCACTCGCACGGCCGCGCACATCGAACGACAAAATTTCGAGGAACATATGGGTCTCAGTTCGAGGTGTCTGAAAGGATGGATCGCAACACGGGCTTTTTTGATCGCCGGATTACTGCTGGCGGGGTGCGCCCAATCGTCCGCACCCGCGACGCCTCAAATGGCGCAAGCACAGACCGGTAATCCGGCGCCGCCACCGTCCGGCGCAGCTCAGGGCGAGAGTGTTGCACCGCAACCGGCTCAGCCGCCCTCGGGTTGGGCAACCACCGGTCAATTCGAGGAACCGCCGATTGTGGACCTTAGTCAACTTCTGTCGCCGGACATACAATCCGGTCCCGGCTATCAGGTGGGGCAACAAGTGGCGACCAACGGTGCGATGGGCCAATACACCATAGTAGCCGACGCATCGGTATTTCGCGGCGACGCCGGCACCTACTACATCGAAAGTCTCGATATGCTGAAGATACGCCTGTCCGAGATACCAGCGATCGCGCAGTTGGAAAACATTAGTGAGACCGGCGTATTCGCCAAAGCGCTGGCCTCGAGTGCCGAGCGCCCGGTAACAGACGCTGCAAACATGGTAAGACATCCGATGGACACCGTGACCGGGTTGCCCAGCGGAGTCGGCGAATTGTTTGGCCGGGTGAGTCTCGGGGCGGGAGAGATCTACTCGGCGGCTACGAGTTCTCCCGGGAGTGGAAAAGCCGCCGGTGAGACTGGCACTGCTACGCTAACGGCCTTGGGCTACGATCAGGTCCGTCGCGACCTCGCTCGGAAGTTACACGTCGATCCCTACACTTCCGATCCGATTCTCACCAAGAGGCTGAACAAAGTTGCGTGGGTGATGTTCTCGGCTCGTATGACGGTTGATGTCGCAATGATGGCGGTACCCGCGTCGATGATCATCACGGGCGTCGAGTTCAGCGACGATCTCGTCTATCAGACACCGAAAGCCGACCTCATCCTTCTCGTTCAGAAGAAACTGAAGAACATCGGGCTGTCGCAGGAGGAGATCACCTCTTTCATCAGTAATAGCGCGATTCCGTTGAGTCTGCAGGTTTCCGCGGTCAGAGATCTCGACGCTCTCGGCAACATTCCGGGACGCCGTGCTGCGGCGGTTGCGCTGGGCAGCATGATGACGGAGTACCAGGCGCGTTTCATGGTTACGTCACTTAGCATGCTCGACCAATGGAACCGGCAGAGGAGTCCGATTACCAGGATTCGGGTACCCGGTGTGCTGGTTGCGCGCGATCAGAATGGCGCGACGATAATGCCGGCTCCCGTCGACTATGTGTCGTGGACGCAGCGAATAGCAGGTTTTGCGACCGCTCCCGAGTTGATGGCCTTGCACCATCGCGTTCTTTGGATCACCGGCAAAATGACACCGCTCGCGCGCCAGCAGCTGTCCGCGAATGGCTGGACACTCCAGGAAGGCCCACAACTTTAGTTTGACCGAGGTTCCGATCTCGCGAAAGCCGAATAGTCCGAAAGAAGCCCTCAGAATTAAATATCAAAGAGACAAAGCAATTGGAGGAGAAGATGAATCACAAAATCGCAAGCATGAAGTTTGCCAGCGGTCTGGTGCCTATTCTACTTGCCGGATTCCTATTGGCCGGATGTTCACAAACCGCGGCTCCCGAGCCGAACCTTATCCAGCGAGCGCAAGGCGAAACCCCGGCTCCGCCGGCGCCCAGCGGGTTTCTCGGCAATGACTACTCTCTGATGACGCCGCCTGCGGAAGGGTCCGACCAAAAGGCTATGCTCCGGTACGTCAACCCGAATGTGACCTGGTCCAGCTACAACAAGATCATGATCGCTCCGGTCACTTTTTGGGCCGCGGACGATTCCAAGGTCTCCGCCGCTGATCAACAGGCGCTTTGCAACTATATGTACAGCACCCTTGTGAAGGATCTCGGGAAGAACTTCACGATCGTGGATCAACCTGGTCCGGGTGTGATGAAACTCTCCGTCGCTTTGACCGACGCCACCTCAGCCGTCCCGGTACTGCGAAGCATTTCGGTGGTGGTACCACAAGCCCGCGTGCTCAGTGCGATAAAGATGGCGGCGACTGGCACGTACGCATTCGTAGGTTCGGCGCAGGGTGCCGGGAAGCTGAACGATTCGGTTTCCGGACAATTGCTTGCGGCCTGGGCGGACAAACGAGTTGGCGGCACGTCGATCAAGAACGTCGACGTGTTTCAGTGGGGTGATGCTGAAAACGCCATCGACTACTGGGCCAATGGACTCGACCAAAAGCTGGTGAGCTTTGGCGTTCAGCAGAGCGCGGCAGCCGCCGCCAATTGAGAAAGGCGGACACACTGAATCCGGGAGGCGAGTTCCAATGCCTAGTTGGAAAATGAGACATTTCGGCGTCGCCTTGTCGATCTGCGCGATCATCGGTTTGTCGCTCACACGCGGGGCGCAGGCGCAAGAGAAGAAACCCAACATCGTCGTGATCATGGGCGACGACATCGGCATGTGGAATATCGGGGCCTATCATCGCGGCATGATGGCTGGCAGGACGCCGAACCTCGACAAGATCGCCAAGGAGGGCATGCTGTTCACCGACTACTACGCCGAGGCAAGCTGTACGGCGGGTCGGGCGAACTTCATCACTGGCGAGCTCCCGATCCGCACGGGTATGACCACAGTCGGCCAAGCTGGTGCCAAGATCGGCATACCGGCGGAAGCGGTGACCATCGCCACGGTGCTTAAGTCCATGGGCTATGCCACGGGCCAGTTCGGCAAGAATCACCTTGGCGATCGCAATGAGTTCCTGCCCACCGTCCACGGCTTCGACGAATTTTTCGGCTATTTGTATCACCTCGATGCGATGGAAGATCCGGCACACCCCAACTATCCGCAGAACCTGTTGAATGTCGTCGGCCCGCGCAACATGGTTCATAGCTGGGCCACTGACAAGGATGACCCCACCGAGATGCCGCGCTGGGGCAGGATCGGCAAGCAGAAGATCGAGGATGCCGGCACGCTCTATCCGAAACGGATGGAAACCGTGGACGACGAGATTCGCGACCTCGCCATCAAGTTTATGGACAAGGCCCAAAAGGACGGCAAACCGTTCTTCGTCTGGCTCAACCCGACCCGCATGCACATCGTCACGCATCTCTCCCCAAAATACGAAGCGATGCGGAACTCGGAGAATGGCTGGTCGGAAGAGGAAGCCGGCATGGCCCAGATCGATGATGATGTCGGCCTCGTTATGAAGAAACTCAAGGACATGGGGGTCGACGACAACACCATCGTGGTCTTCACGACTGACAACGGCACGGAAGTTTTCACCTGGCCCGATGGCGGTCAGACGCCGTTTGCGCAATCCAAGGGAACAGTCCTCGAGGGCGGTTTCCGCGTTCCCACGCTCCTTCGCTGGCCCGGCCACGTCCCCCCGGACTCGGTGCAGAACGGCATCTTTTCCGGCCTCGACTGGCTTCCGACCTTCGTGGCAGCGGCGGGCAATCCGAACATCACCCAGGAATTGCTGAAGGGTAAGACGATCGGCGACCGAACCTACAGGAACCATCTGGACGGCTATAACCAGATGGCTGCGATCACCGGCAAAGGGCCGTCCGCGCGCCACGAAATCTTCTACCTCGGCGAAAGCACAATCGGCGCGGTGCGCATTGACGACTATAAGTACCGTTTCATCGACCAGCCCAATGGCTGGCTCGGGGATAAGACCCATCCGGACGTGCCCTACATCACCAACCTGCGCCTGGATCCCTTCGAGCGCACGGGCTGGCCCGGCAATGGAACGAAAGACGGTGCGCAGCAATACTTCGATTGGTTCAAGTACCAGTTCTGGCGCTTTGTGTTCGTCCAGCAGTTGATGGCCAAAGAAATCAAGACCTTCCTCGATTACCCGCCGATGCAGCGGGGGGCTAGTTTCAACCTTGACGCGTTGAAAGCTGAGATGGCGAAAAAGATGGCGGAGGCGGAGGCGGCGAGCAAAGGGACTGGCCAGTAAATAGACCAGTAAGAGAAATGAAATTAACGGTGGGTGCCTTCCGGTGGGCTCGCTCGCTGCTCCCGCAGAGCACCTTTAATCGAGAGCAGGATAAATCTATGAACAAGCGTATTTACGTATTGGCCTTTGTGTCCGCACTGCTTGGCTCCGGGGGCGTAGCCAGCGCGCAGCAGCATCCGGTGATGGATCGGATCGCCGACCAGGTCGTCCAAAAATACCAGAATTCCTCGTGCGAGCAGTTGTGGCAGCGGCGGGGCCAGCCGCATTCACCGAGAGAACAGGAAGCCATTCAACTCTTGCGCGACGATCCGCAGATGCGGGCGGCCTTCATCGATCGAGTGGCAGCGCCGATCGCCAACAAAATGTTTGAATGCGGGCTGCTCCCATGACCACCGCAGGAGAAGCGCTTCCATTTGGTTCATCATCGTTCGCGGTGATGTTCCGATCCAAGCTGATAGGAAGCGCGCTGGTGCTGACGTTGAGTATTTTTCTGACCGCGCCCGCGAATGCCCAGCAGCCGCAACCAGCGCCGCCGCAGGCTTCCAAGCATACCAAAGAGTCGAGTAAAAACGCGGCTCCCAGCCTGGAGCCCAAGGCGCTCGATATTCTCAAGACTGCATGCGCCCGTTTGGCAGCCGCGCACTCGATGCAGTTCACGGCGGTGGTCACTTACGAGAATCCTAGCCGGCTCGGTCCCCCACTTGCCTACACGACCAAATCGGAGGTCACCATGATGCGGCCCGACAAGCTTCGCGTTATCACGGTCGGCGACGGTCCTCGCTCCGAGTTCTATTATGACGGCAAGACCATGACTGCCTTTGCCCCGATCGAGAATCTAGCCGCGATCGCGCCCGCGCCGCCCACAATCGACGCTACCTTGGAGGAAGCCGACCACTCCGCCGCGATATATTTTCCATTCAGCGACGTGATCGTCAGCGATCCGTACAAGGATCTTACCGAGGGGCTAAGGGTCGCGTTTTACATCGGTCAATCTGTTGTGGTCGGCGGAACGACCACGGATATGGTCGCGTATGTCAACGACAACGTGTTCCTGCAGATATGGATCGGTACCGAAGACAAGCTGCCCCGGATGCTCCGCGCCGTGTTTCGAGACGATCCTTCGCGGCTACGCAACCAGTTGGATCTCTCGGACTGGAAGATCGATCCTGAGATCCCGGCGGACGCCTTCTCTTCTACTCAAGCAGCGGCCGCAAAGCGAATCGCGTTCGCACGCCCCGATTCGTGGTTACAACAGGGTATGAAGCGACCACCAAGAGCCAAGCATTCGACGACTCCTTAAGGAGACGTTGCTATGAAAATCAGCTTCATCGGTTTTGTTGGCCTCCTGATTTTGGCGCTCTCGAATGGGCCGGCGGCTGCTTGGTCGCACGCGAGCCGCTATGGCGGCTCTTCATCGGGCGGGGGCGGTTCCTGGAACCATTCTGGAACCTACGGAGGATCAGCCTCGGGCGGAGGAGGTTCGTGGAGCGGTCATGGAGCCGGCGGTGGATCAGCATCTGGTGGTGGTGGCTCGTGGAGCGGAAGCGGCGGACATGGCGGCTCCGCTTCGGGCGGAAGTGGCTCGTGGAGCGGTCATTCTGGCAACGGCGGTACTGCATCGGGCGGAAGTGGATCGTGGAACGCCCACGGCGCCAGCGGTGGCTCTGCGTCGGGCGGGGAAGGCTCTTGGAACGGTCATACTTCAAATGGCGGCACTGCCTCGGGTGGAGCGGGTTCGTGGAACGCTCACGGTGCCAACGGAGGTTCCGCAGCCGGTGGAAGCGGTACATGGGGTGCGACCAACCAATACGGCCAGTCTGCGTACGGCAAGACTGGGTATGGTGCGACAACCTCCGCTGGCCATTATGGCTCTTATCCGACGACATCCGCGTACGGCGGGAACACCTATAACACCACTAATCATTACGCCTCAACTACTTACAACAGCTCCGGCGCCTACTATGGCGGCAGCTATAGCACCTATCATCCACCTACGACCGTGAACTACTACGGCAGCAGTTGCTCCAATTGCGGGGGATGGAGCACCGCGGGAGCCGCTGGCCTGGCGGTCGGTGCGGTTGCCGGGGCGGCCGTTGGGGCGACAGTGGCCAATGCGAACAACAATGCAGCCGCTGCGAGTGCTTACAACTCCGGCTATACCGCTGGCACCGTCAACACTGCTTATGCGATGGGAGCAATCTATCCAACGGTGCCGAAAACGGGGTGTGCACAACCCAGCATCGGGGGCATAACCTACTACTTATGCGGTAATACGTGGTTCCAACCGGCATATGGTGCGAACGGCATCTACTATCGCGTGGTGCCAAGTCCTGGTTGATCGGGTTTCCCACTGTTGGCCTGTTCGCACTATGGCATCGAGTCAATGGCTTGAGGTTGTTGAACGCAACGCAGTTGGCGGTCAGCGGTTTGCGTCGGCGGAGTGACGATGTCCGCGTGCGATTTTCAGAGCGGGTTTCATGAATCACCGATACGCACGGATGATTACCCTGATCGGAGTGTTTGGCCTCCTCATGGTCACCCGTGCCGCGGCGCAGACGGCCGACGGCAAATCGCTTGACGAGGTCAATAAGGAACTCTCGAACCCGATTTCGAGCATCTGGGCGCTCCAACTTCAGGAAAATACCTATTGGCTCGATAAACCGGAGCGCAATGTTGTTAACCTCCAGTTTCAGCCCGTTCTGCCTCTTGCGTTGACCGACGATTGGAATCTGATCACTCGTCCCGTCTTCCAAGTGATGAATTCGACACCGTACGTGAACAAGAGCGGCAATCTTCATCGCGTCACCGGATTTGGGGACACTATCCTCGCAACGCTGATCTCACCAAGTCCGAAGCTATCAGGCCCTTGGCTGCTGGGAGCCGGACCCAGTTTCATCTTTCCCACTGCAAGCAATTCACGTTTGGGCCAGAACAAGTGGCAAATAGGTCCGGGAGGAGTGCTTGGCTATTTGGGCGAAAAATGGCTGGGAGGCGTATTCCCACAGCAGTGGTTCTCGGTCGGTGGGCCTGGCTCGCAGACCACAAGCCAGATGAACATTCAGTACTTCTTCGTCTACCTCCCCGGTGACGGATGGGGAATCGGAACCTCCCCGAATATCCTTGTCAACTGGTACGCGAATAAAAGCGCCAACATGATCACTTTTCCAGTCGGTCTGAATGTCAGCAAGGTGATAAAAATTGGCCCCCTACCCGTGAAACTGCAGGTCCAGGGACAGTACATGCCGGTTCATCCTGACGTGTTCGGCCAGAAATGGAATCTGCAATTCGCAATCACGCCGGTTATCCCGAAACTCATCAAAGGGAATCTTTTCGGTGACTGAGCTCGACGACCAATCCGGGACCAGGCTAAATCGGAAGTCAAACAGCGGGCACTGAAACGAAGATACCCTCTGGAAGAAATGCGCACGGCGATCCATCGGCATTTTGCGCCGCACCGATACAGTGCACTGCTGGCGGCGATGGTCGCGGCGTTCGCAGTGCGTCCATTGATCGGCGACACGGGAGCAGGATCGGCGCTAACGTTTTCCAGAGCAATTGGAGCAACCATGCGCCTAGCATCTAAAATTCACCAAGCTACGTGTCTCGCAGCACTGGTCCTCGTGGCATTCGTTACGCCCGCGCGAGGCGCCGCCCTCGAGCTTTACGAAACGGGTGCGCCTGATCTTGGGACCGCGAGCGCGGGACGAGCCGCAATGGCCGCGGATGCATCGACTGCGGCTGCCAATCCCGCCGGCATGACACTGCTCGATCGCTCGCAACTGATGTGGGCCTCAGGTGCACTCCTGCCCTCGGTTAACTTCAACGTCGCCCCACAAACGACAACCAAGGGCAGTGGCGGCGGCAACGCCGGGGTGTTTATGCCCATAGGGGCGTTCTTCTATGCCCACAAATTTTCCGAGCGGCTGTGGCTCGGCGTGGCGCTCTATTCAGATTACGGTCTTGCCGGAAACTACGGCAAAGAATGGGTCGGACGCTATTACATAACCCGCGCAGCACTTTTCACTGGCAAGATCGCCCCCTCAATTGCTTTTGAGGTAAACGACTGGCTATCAGTGGGCGCGGGTTTCAGCTTTGCGGTCGGACGCTTGACGTTTCAATCAAAGGTTAATAACGCTCTTCCGCGCCTGGGGGATGGTGGCTACTCGCTCGAGTCGTGGGACGAAGCGTTCGGTGGCAGGGCCGGCATATTGCTCAGGCCGATTCCGAAACTACGCATTGGGCTCACCTACCAGTCACCCGAGTATTACAAGTTTGGGTTCAAACCGCATCTCACCCATCTCGGTCCGGGCCTCGGCGCGATCAGCAAACGAATCGGCGGGGCACAATTTAATGTCCCTCTAACGGAACCCCAGCAGGTGATGGCGAGCGCGGTCTACGAGGTCCTACCCAACTTCAGCCTGATGGGTAACGTCGGCTGGCAAAACTGGACGGAGTTCGGAGAGTTCCCGGTTGGAATCTCAGCGCAAACTCAGCGCACGGTCGATGCAAATCTGCATTTTTCGAACACTTGGCAGATTGCGATTGGGCAGCAATTTCGGTTAGCTGAGAAGTGGCTGTGGTCGGCAGGATTTGCGTATGACAGTTCGCCAGTTTCCAAAGCGAACCGTAATGCCGTCCTTCCTTTTGATCGCCAGCTGAGATACGGCACCGGCATCCAGTATGAGGTCAATCGTAATGTAACGGCTGGCGCCGCGTGGGAATTCCTCGATGCGGGCCCGGGACCGTTTAGTAATCGCCGCGGGCCGCTTGCTGGAACACTGCAGGGGCATTTCTCAACGAATTACCTTAACTTCCTGGCCCTGCATGTTATCTGGAAATTTTAATTCGAATGCTGAGCGCGAAATGCTTCGCGGTCTCGCTACCTGTGTTCGCCCTTCTGATTTTAACGAACAGCGCGCGAGGCCAGGGCCTCGTGGCCAATCCCGTTGTCAGCGAAACCGAAGAAGACCAGTTGGCCCGGGAAGTGGACGATCCGACCGCGATTCTGACGCAATTTAAACTTCAGGATCAGTACACGCCGGAGAATTTTAAAACGCCCGCACAAACCAACGAAGTCAACCTGAAGGTGGTGCTCCCGGTGGAGCCACTTTCGTTCCTGCCCTTCAAGCAAATCATCCGTCCAACATTCAAGGTACAAACCCTAGCTATTTCGCAGAGTAGTAGCTCAACGATAACCGAGTTCACCGACATGGAGTTGCTCGATCTGTTCGTCTCCAACTGGCCCGATCCGAAGACGACGGGGTTTGGCTGGGGCATTGGGCCTACGTTTGTATTCCCGACTGGAAGAGTTCCCGAGGCGGGCAAGCACGCCTGGCAAGCCGGACCCGCAGCCGCCGTCGCTTACCGGGGCATCCCCCACCTGATGGTAGGTTTTTTGTTCCAGAACCCCATCTCGTTCGCATATACGAATTCTGTGGCGACTCCTCAAAGCCAACTGCAGTTTCAGCCGCTCATTTCCTACGGCCTTGGCCATGGCTGGTACGTGAAGTCGGCTGACTCCACGTGGAAGGTCAACTTGCGCCATCGCACTTCGACCACAATTCCGATCAGCCTGGGCTTCGGGCGGGTTTGGAAGATGCAGGGGTTTGAGGTGAATGCCTGGACTTCGGGCGAATGGACTGCTTATCGCCAGTATAGCAGCATCACGCCGGAGTACACTGTGCGGTTCGGAATAACCTTGCTGTTCCCCGATATTCTGCTGTGAATCCTGAGGTTAACGCCCGGCGCCATTGTACCTTGGTACAATAGCCCGGCCCGAAGGCGCGATGCAAAAATGTGCCGGTCAATGATGAGCATACCTTCGCGGACCGTGATCCGACGCCCGATCCACGAATGGATTGTTTGTCGCTATTTCCTGGCTATCCCAATGCTAAGTCGTCAACGCGGATATGATCAGAGGTTCGGCGACTCGCAAGGGCGAAGTGTCTAGCCAAGAATATAACGAGCCGGTTGGCGACGCATCGCTTATTGTCTGCCCGCACTGCGATCTGCTGCAGCGGCTGCCTGAGCTTGCGCCGGGCGGTTCGGCGCGCTGCCCGCGCTGCGACAAGGAACTGTGGCGTCGCCGTGCGGATTCACTGAATCGGACTTTGGCGCTCGCGCTCGCTGCCGCGGTGCTCTACGTTATCGCGAATTCCGTTCCGATGCTCGGGCTCACAATCGTCGGACGCGCCGCCTCCACCACCGTCCTCGGCGGTGTCGAGACCCTCTGGCAGGATGGGCAGGAAATCGTTGCGGTGCTGGTGTTTTTCACGGTCGTCCTCGCCCCAGCTCTCCAAATCGGCTTGATGCTGGCGATCGTGCTCGGGGCCATGCGCGCAACCGCGCCGAGGTGGGTGGCGACACTGTTGCGCCATCACCCGACCACGAGCACGTGGAGCATGATCGAAGTGATGATGCTCGGCGTGCTGATCGCACTCGTCAAGATCGCCGATTACGCTACGGTGATCCCGGGAGTGGCGCTGTTTGTGCTCGGAGCGCTGGTCTTCGTGCTCGCCGCGATGCAGTCGAGCTTCGACGCGCGAGAGGTCTGGGAAAAGATCGAGTGGTCCGACGAAGGAGCCCGGCATAACGTCAGCGATGGCCAGATGCCGGCGGGTGCGTCGTGAGTGCTAGTGCCGCCCCGATCTATCCCACTGCGATGCAGGAGGGACTTCACGGATGCGAGGTATGCGGACTGATCTCACGTCCTGCGCCGGGCGAGGAGGAAGGGCGCTGCCCCCGCTGCGACGAAGAGCTCGCTTTTCGCAAGCGTGCGAGCATCCAGCGCACTTGGGCCTATCTCATCTCAGCGGCGATCTGCTACATCCCGGCAAACCTGCTTCCGGTGTTAAAAACGACCACGGCCACCGGGACCGACTACGACACCATTTTACAAGGCGTCGTCCTGCTGTGGTCGCCGACTGGATGGCCGCTGTCCCTGATCGTCCTCGTCGCTAGCATCATGATCCCGAGCGCAAAGATCCTTGCGCTGGCCTACCTGCTCGTCACCGCGCAGCGGGGCTCGGTTAAAAACAATCAGCAAAGAGTCCGGCTCTACCGGATGGTCGAGTTCATCGGACGTTGGTCGATGGTCGACGTGTTCGTCGACACCTTCACCGCGGCGCTGATCCAACTCCAGCCGCTGATGGCGGTGGCCCCGGCGCCCGGACTGCTCTTCTTTGCCGCAGTCGTGGTGCTGACGATGCTCGCGGTCGAGTCCTTCGATCCGCGACTGATCTGGGATGCCGCCAGCCAGCAAGAGGTACAACATGCCTGATCGCGATCGGCCGCTGCCGCCTTTGCCTGAATCGAAGGGGCTGCCGAAGAGCCGAACGCGGCTCTCGCTGGTGTGGTTCATCCCGATCCTGGCCGCGCTGGTCGGAGTATACGTCGCGGTGACGAGAATCCTGGCCGAAGGACCGGTGATCACGATTGTGTTCCAGTCGGCGGAGGGACTCGAAGCCGGCAAGACCAAGATCCACTACAATGGCGTCGACATCGGGACCGTTACCGCGATCCGGCTCTCGTCCGACCATCAGCGGGTGATAATCACGGCGCAGATGGCGCCGAAAACGGAAGAATTTCTCGCCGAAGACACGAAGTTCTGGGTCGTGCGTCCTCGAATCTCAGGAGCCAATGTGACGGGGCTGGGCACCCTCATCTCGGGAGCGTACATAGGGCTCGAAATCGGAGACTCGAAGGAGCAGAAGCGCGACTTCGTGGGGCTCGAAACCCCGCCGGTGATAACCGGCGAAGTTCCCGGCCGTCTATTCGTGCTGAAGACCCCCGACTTGGGCTCGCTGGACAATGGCACCCCGGTCTTCTTCCGGCGCTTACCGGTGGGCCAGGTCTCGTCGTACGCGCTCGACCAAGACGGCAAAACATTGACCGTGAAAGTGTTCGTGCGGGCGCCCTACGACCAGTACGTCAACCCGAATACGCGCTTCTGGCACGCGAGTGGGATCGACCTGTCGCTCTCGGCGAGCGGGCTCAAGGTGCAGACCCAGTCGGTGTTGTCGATCCTGATCGGCGGCATCGCGTTCGAGACCAACGCGACCGGTCCGCTACTGCCTCCGGCCGATGCGAATACCGTCTTCACTTTGTATAGCGACCGGACGCAGGCCTTCGAGCCAGCCGCGCGCAATCCGCAAACCTACCAGCTCATCTTTAACGAATCGGTGCGCGGGCTCGCAGCCGGAGCGCCGGTCGAGTTCCGCGGCATCCCGATTGGCGAGGTCGCGGACGTGCGCGCGCGGATCGATTTGCGGACCTTCCAGTTCTCGGTGCCGGTGACGATCCACCTTGATCCCCAGCGGCTCGGGGTCAAGGTTCTAGGAACGTCGGGGGGCGTGAATCTCGAGACCGTGCGCCGCAGGCTGATCGATTCATTGGTGGCTCACGGGGTCCGAGCGCAACTTACGGACGGGAAACCTGCTGACCGGAGCGGTGTACGTAGCGCTCGACGTTTTCCCCGGTTCCCCGCCGGTAAGTCTGGATTGGTCGCAGCAGCCGGTCCGATTGCCGACGGTTCCGGGGCAGCTCCAGCAGACCGAGGAAAGCATCAACAACATTATCAAGAAGGTCGACAAGATGCCCTTGCAGCAGATTGGCGACAACCTGCAGAAGGCGCTCGGCGACCTCGATCTGACGCTGGTGAGCGCCCGGGGTACGTTGACGGCGGCTGAGGGCACCCTCGGCAACACCAGTAATCTGACTGCGGCGAATTCCGCGCAAGTTCAGCAACTCGATAGCACGCTGCAGGAGGTGAGCGGTGCGGCGCGTTCGGTGCGCGTCCTGGCGGACTATCTTGAGCGCCATCCGGAGTCGCTCATTCGCGGCAAGAAGGGGGGGCCGAGGTGATGGTGTGCCGCATCCTGCGCTTAATCTCGATTACAATCGTCGTGGTATCAGCTTGTGGTTGCAGCACCACGCCGGCGCGATTCTACACGCTTGATTCCATGGCAACCCCCGACGGTGCGCCGCCGGCGCACATGGCCGTTATGGTCGGTCCGGTCACTGTTCCGGCTGCGGTCGACCAGCCCGAGTTCGTTGTTCAGGTCGCATCGAATCGGGTAGAGCTCGACGAGTTCAACCGCTGGGCTGCGCCTTTGAACGATAGCATTGCGCGTGCGGTCGCCGGTGATCTGGTAGTGCTGCTCGCCACGCCTGATGTGGCGACGTCACCGATGGCAAACTTCAGTCCGGCCTACTCGGTCACGATTAACGTCCAGCGTTTCGAGTCGACGCGCAACCAAGGGGCGCTGCTCGACGCAGTATGGGCCGTCCACCAGACCGCGGGTGGAGCAACGCGCTCGGGCCGCACGGTAGCGCAGGAGGCTGTGCAGGGCGACAGCTACGACGCTCTCGCCGCTGCGCACAGCCGCGCGCTAGCCCGGATGAGCGGCGACATCGCGGCGGCCATCCGCGCGGAGTCTGGCAAGAATCCGTAGCTTGGAGGTTCGTGCGCGAATGCCAGTGGACAAGAGCATTGCGGAGCAAATGCGTACCTGGATCGGAGACAGTCTGATTCCGCACAGACATACCGCGCTCCTGGTTGCGATCATAAGTTTGTTGGGGGTGCGTGCGTTGGTCGGTGGCACGGGTGTCGGGGCTGCCATTTACAGTATCTTGGTAACGCTTGTGCTCATGGTTGCGGTATACACAATCCAGGTCGACGAATTACTCGGCGATCGAGAACTTCTCGTCCACCAGCGAAAGAAGCGCGGCTTCGTCGGATGGGTCCTCGCGATCGTCGCGATCGTTTTGCGTCTGTGCCTATTCGCTTCTCCTAGCCACAAACTGGCCATGGCGAGTTCACTCTCATTGGTGCTATTTTTCGGTTTTGTTGCGCTTACCGAGCTGCGCGCCGTGCTGAGACAAAGGACGGTCACCCGCGAAACGATCAGCATGTCGATTTCGGTCTACTTGCTGTTCGGGCTGACCTGGGGTTTTTTCTATATCGTACTATTTGAATTTCAGCCGAACGCTTTCAGCTTCGGTGGTGCCCCGACCCCATCTGAACTACAAATTACTCCGGTTCTCAGCTATTTCAGCCTGACCACGATCGCAACCGTCGGCTATGGCGACATCACTCCCCTGACCCTGCAAGCCCGCTATGCGGCGGTGGCCGAAGGAATCGCGGGACAGTTTTATCTGGCGATTCTGGTCGCGCGGCTGGTTGGAATGCAGATGAGCCAATCTGCAAGTCAACTTCCAGAACCTCGAACCAACGACCACGCCACCAAACAATCATCCGCCACAGACTGATGATAATTGGGTCTCTGCTTCACTGCGTTACTATTATCGTAACTGGCCGGCTCCGCCGTGGCCGAAAGGCTCGAGAATTTCGCTGTTAGACGCACTGCCACAATGAGTGATCGAGCAATTGCGCTGATCTTGGCTGTATCGGTCTATGCGGCAATCGCAGCCGGCTCGGCCCGGGCTGACAGCGGAAATCCGACGAGTCAGGCGCAATCCGATCTGGTCAATCAGGCTAACGCGCCTATTTCGAGCGTTTTCCAGCTCAGATTGCAGGATGCGTACGCGCCGGCTTTCCAAGGCCGACTGCACGGGCAGGGCAACTTGTTTTCAATCGCAATCACAATGCCTTTGCCGGAGTATCGATTGCTGCCACTGCCACAGTTTTCGCTACTGACTATACCCGTAGCGTCGACCCTTCCTCTTCCCGGAGGCGAATTGACTGCGTTCGGCGACGTACGCTTCGTCGACCTCGCAGTCATTGATCTGGGTCATCGCCTCCTTTTCGGAGTCGGACCCACCTTTGTCTTCCCAACGGCGAACACAAAAAAAACCGGTCAAGGCAAATGGCAGGCCGGACCTGCAGCAGCCATGGCGTTCGCGCCAGGCAAATGGCTGCTCGGCGCGTTAGCGCAAAATCCAATATCATTCGCGGGAGACGCCACTCGGCCCGCAGCGAACGCACTAATTGTTCAGCCGTTCATTTCCTATCAACTTGGCAGAGGCTGGTTCGTGAGATCCGAGCCGCAGTTTATTTTCGACTGGGAGACCGGCAAGTACCTGCTGCCCCTCGATTTCGGGGTCGGCCGCGTCTTCAAAATTGGCCCGCAGATCGTCAACTGCTTCATCGAGCCGGCTTGGAACATGTCGCACGACGGTCCAGCTCCAAGGTACGCGATCATCTTTGGATTTGCGCTGCTATATCCGGATTTCTGGCACCGCATAACGGCCAGATAATGGGCTGATTTATGCGTTCTCAGGCTGGTCGTGATCGGTTTGAACAGGTGCTCCGGATGGGTAGCAAAAGGGCTCATGCAGAGATGGTCGCTTCGACGCGGAGAATATATTCGTGAGTCCAGTGAGCATCGGTTGGACCGTATTCGCGTGTGTGTTTGGCGGAGCGCTGATCGGTATGGCTCTTCGCCGAATTCTGCCCGAACATCATCTGAGCGCGGATTCCAAGGATTTAATCAAGATGGCGATGGGCCTGACAGCGACGATGGCGGCCCTCGTCCTCGCCCTGCTGATCGCCTCGGCAAAGAGTTCGTACGACGCGCAGCGAAGCGAAGTCACGCAGATTTCCGCTAATGTCATCCTGCTCGATCGCGTCCTGGAGCATTACGGGCCGGAGACCAAGGCAGCCCGCGATCTACTCCGACGCTACGTCGCTCGTGCTCACGATCAGCTTTGGCCCGAGAGCCTTTCCGGACCTGCGGAGTTGGAGCCGACAGCGGCCTTGGGAGAGAAGTTTTATGACGATGTCCAGGAGCTCTCGCCGCAGAACGAAGTTCAGCGCTCGCTCCAAACACAAGCGCTGAAAATGACAATCGAACTTGGACAGACACGCTGGTTACTGTACGAACAGGGGGGCCGCTCGATCCCGATGCCCTTTCTCGCGTTGTTGGTATTCTGGGTAACAATTATCTTTCTAAGCTTCGGCCTTTTCGCGCCTCCGAACGCGACCGTCATCGCAATCCTGTTCCTCTGTACGCTATCGGTTTCGGGTGCGATCTTTCTGATCCTGGAGTTGGACCGGCCATTCGGGGGGCTGATTGAAATTTCTGACGCACCGCTGCGCAACGCCATCGCCCACCTAGGTAAATAACCGCACAGTTCCAGACGACTGGGGCCAAGCCCTTCGAGTCATGTTTTTGAGGTACTTTCAAACGGTGAGGATTCGATTCTCTGATCTGAATTCGGATTTCTAATTTCAATCGAATACGCGAGTACGCCTCTACTTTTCGCGGCTTGCACAACGTCGTCAGCCGAAGATGAACTCGCGTTGTCCATGCCGTCCGTAAACGAACTTGATGCTGGGCTCTCTGCCAGACTAAAGAGATCAACTGGTTGGAAAATCAAAACGGAAATTCCGGTTGAAGTAGGCAGGATTCATCGTGCGAATCGCCTGTTTATCGGACGCTGTCCGCATCGGGGTCGGAGCCTTCGCCGGGGCAGGTTTGCTTCTCATCGCCAGTGGATGCCTTGCCACCCGCGGTAACACCGGGGCGTAAATCATGTGAAGTAAACGGTCGAATCAAGCGACGGGGCGATGGGGGAGATGCGCTGCCCGAGCTGAAATGCTGAAAATCCAGGAGCCACCAAGTTCTGTGGCACTTGCGGTAAATCGCTGAATAACCTCGTAGTCGAGGGTTGGGCAAGTCAAGCGGCAACTGTGAGCAGCTTCAGCAAAATCTTGGCGATGACGCTGGGAGATACCACAG
Source organism: uncultured Pseudomonadota bacterium (assembly GCA_963837035.1). Classification (GTDB taxonomy): domain Bacteria; phylum Desulfobacterota; class Binatia; order Binatales; family Binataceae; genus JASHZA01. The sequence continues at coordinate 334,580 of CAWIMH010000035.1, read as the reverse complement.
TCAGGAGCAGGGGCAGTGCAGGGATCAGCCCGGGAACGACCATCGAGATAAAATCGCCCAGCTCGATCGGGGCAAACCGCATTTTTTTAATAGTCTCGAAGCTGCTTTCGAGACCAGCGAGCGATTGAATGTCACTCGTGCCCATCAGCTGCTCTTCGCTGGTGTCTTTACGCTCCACCCATTTACGATGGAACGACTGTGTGTACCGGCTCGCCAGCGTTCGGTATTCCTCCAGTCCGTGGGCCTGAAGCGCCAACAATTTGGGCGTGAAGATTAGCATCGGCCCGGCGAAGACGATTACGAAAAGCACGAACAGCGCAGCGTAACTCCACTGAAACTCCTGAAATTTGCCGCCTTCGAAAAGAATCCGAGTGGCGATCGCGCCAGAGACCGTTGAACTGAGCGCAAACAGGATCAATCCGAAGGGTGGCAGGGATTGGCTTAAAAAGCCGAGTCCTCCAGCGCGATCGGGATGGGTCGGAGTCAGCCGAAGATCGAGTCTGGAAAGGCTCAACAGACATTTGCTCCATATACCAACCCGATAAATCCAGCGGAGAACGAGAAACTGAAAAGCAGGTAGAGCTACCAGCGCATACCAGTAGCCTACAAGTGTCAGACCTGCCTCTGGTTGTGGCCGGAACCAAGTGTGGCCATTTTGAATGGAAGCCTCAAATATCGTGGTATAGGTCGAAATGTATACTCCGATGACGATTAATGTTTCCGCGAGTCGCGAGTCACGCAGCTGCAAAGTATCGACAAGAATGGCTTCGAACTTTCCAATATCCTCCTCACGAACCAGCCGGCTAGTAAGAAACAATCCCACTACCTCGCGCAAGCGGCGACCAATCGGAATTTCCGCAAGCACGAGAACCGGCACAGCGAACAGGAAGCGGGTGTGGGCGGCGATGTCGTAGCAGAAAGGAATTTTCACCCGCCCGAAGGCAAGCCCTTCCGCCAGCGACAAAGCGAACAGCGGCAGCCAGGTTAGCGTCACGAGAATCACCGCGGTCCGCACCGAGGAAACGCCCAATTGGGGATGCACCAGCCGTAGGCGCTTCGCAAAGGCGGTCCCCGGTCCACCCTCCATCAGCGAGAAGGCAGCAAGAAAATCCGCAGGTTGTGTCATATCCGCCTCCTTCAGGTCTGTGGCGCTCGAACCCTTTATCGTACTTTCGCCGCAGGATTCCGGCCGTCGCGCACACGCCGCCCGGCACCACTCTATTCTCACATCGCGCCGACTCTGAATGACCGTCAGCGGCAGCCTGCACAGTCGCACATCGGTGGTCTGGCGCCCACTCCTGCCTGCTGGCTCATGTAAGTGGATGGTCCTGACGTTCAGCTCCGTCATCCGAGAGTCGCCACGCAAACAGGCAGAAAGCGGGATCGGTTCATCCCCGATCTTCGACGGGTGCCGCGGGATAGCGAATTCACTCTGGTTCAATCCGGCTGCGAAACGACTCTTGTGGAGCGGGGCCGATCGTGTGCATTTTGGATGTCCGGGAGCACTCCGAGAATTATTTTGGCGCTGCCGGCGCGCGCGGCAGTTTCTTTCCGCCAACCATCCTGCGTCTTTTATTACCGGCTCCGGAACTCGCGCGACATTGGACCAAAGGCCAATAGACACTCGTACTCAGCGCTGCGAGCTTACTTAGATGGCCGACGCGCCGCCGACCATCTCTGCCGTTGACCTGGTCATAGGGTTAGACAGCGTATTACAGTGGGCTTCCTGCATAACTCGAATCAAAACGTACTATAGAAACGGCTCCTCGCGGTGGAAGTTTATGTTCGCTCGCATCTGGGTCAATATGATCGGACGCATAGGCGGGCCGATGTCGTTTCGGCTGATTCTTCAGCCTGGCGTGGCAATTTTCTTTGCGATTCGCGGGGGCATAAGTGACGCCCGAGATGGTCTCGAACCTCACGCCCTGGCCATCTTGACCGATCCAGCGAAACGCGGGGAACTGCTACGTGAGAGCTGGCAAGACGTCGCGACGGTCTTTCTCGCTGCTGTGATCATCGACTTGATCTACCAAGTCATGGAGCTTCGGTGGTTTTATCCTGAAGAAGCACTGATTGTTGCGACTTGCCTGGCGCTGTTGCCGTATTTGCTGCTGAGGGGTCCGGTAAACCGTATCGCGCGGCATTGGCCGGAGGGCAGAAAAATGTGATGCTCAGGCGCCGCAGGATTTCATACCGTGACCTGAGCACGTCATACAGTGATCTGACTTAACGAGTGATTCTCAGATGGCGGAGCAGACCACGCCCGGCACACCAGTGCTCGACATTTCGACGACACTCGCATACGCGCGCACACGTGCCGCATACGAGCGCACGATGATGTCGTGGATCAGAACGGCGACCTCGCTCATAACTTTCGGATTCAGTGTTTACAAATTTTTTCAATTCGAAAAGCCGACCAATGGGAGCGAAAATCGCCTGGTCGGACCGCGCGAGTTTGCCCTGACATTGGTGAGCATCGGACTGTTCTCGCTGGTGCTGGCTACATTGGAATATCGGCAAAATATTCGAACGTTGGGCGAGCAATCCGGCGGCAGAGTTCGTTCACTGGCCGTTGTGATGGCGGCTCTGATCTCGGTTCTCGGTCTCGTGGCGTTGGTCGTGATGATTTTCCGGCAATAGCACGCGCGGCATAAGCACCTGAGATATCTTCTTGCGACAGGATTCTGGCGGTTCCAACCTCTTAACCCCAATCGGCGAGCTACAGAGTGCTAGAAGCGGAGTGCAATAGGTCTAGTTGACGGTGTAGCCGCGTCCCTGAAGACACGCCGCCATCGCCCGGTTGTATGAATTCCGACCGTTATTATCAGCGGCCTGAACGTTGGCTTGCTGCTGGCCCGCCTGCTGTCTTCTTTCGTCGATGCGGCGGAATCCGCCCGCGACGCCACCCATCGCGGCACCGGCCGCGGCGCCCTTACCTGCATTCCCAGTGATCGCGCCACCAACCACGCCGAGCGCAGCGCCACGAGCCGCACCTTTGACCACGTGGGGTTGCGTGGGCTGGTACGGTTTGGGTTGATCGGAGCCCGCGACGGTGGTCGACGGTCTGCTGGGATCAAATCCGGTTTGCTTGACCGCCCAGGAATGGCACTCATAGCGATCCTTGTCCTGCAGCGCCTGACTCTGCCCCTTTGCAGGATAGATATAGAGGTCACCGCTCTGAGCGTTGGCTATTCCGGTCAGTACTAGGATTGCGAGGCTAAGTACGGCCGCACCGAGGCCAATGCTATTTGAACGCGAGAAAGATTCATTTCCAGGTTGACGTTTCATGACGTACCCCATATCAAGTATGCGAAAGCCGCCGTTCCGGGGATACCCGGTTGCGACCGTGAGCAATGGATGAAGCCCGCTACTGTTAGCATCATCTCGCCAAAGATGAAACCAGGCGGTCGATTGACGCTTGAGAGACGGTGATGAGACCACGATCCGGTTGGTCCAGATCGAGCGTGACGAAAACCACCAATGCGACAAGAACGATAAAACTCATTATTCCGACGACTTCCACGAGCGTAGCGGTTCCACGGATGCCTACCTCGAATCCGTCCAGCATCGTCGTGACGAGTGCGAAAGCAAATAGCAGCAGCACCACGGTTCCCGGTACCCGATCCTCGACGGCATTGAGCCGCGCTGACGAGGCGCTGGTCAGCGCGTTCAGAGTATTGGTGACTGAGACAGCGATTGGGGTGCCGTTATTGAGGGCGTCTGACACCAGGTTGGTCATTTCTGCTTGCAGGAGTTGATTGCGTTGGAGCGCATTGCCCCATGCGACCCGATCCATGCGCGAGCGCGCCATCCTGACATGAAGCTCAGCATATTCGCGGATGACGGCTTGCAGTCTGGTTCGAACGGGATCCTTGAGCAGACTGGCGCAGGTGTAAAAGTCGCCGATCGAATTGCTGTCGGCCACGACCATTGATATCCGACGTTCATGTCTGGTCAATGACATTGAGAAGGTGAAGCCCAATAGCAGGCCGAGCAGAGCGAGATAAGCGCCTAGCTTGGATGAGACGAATTCGGGGTTGGAGTCTGAAGGTTCGGAATGATCCGCGGCAAATCTGCCTCCGAACCATCTTCCGCCGAACCAAGCGATTACCATCCCCAGGGCCAGGGTCGATGCCAGCGTCCAGGCGTCGTATTTGGTCGCGATATCATTCATTTGTGCGGACAGAATTCTCCACAGTTGTCGTTCTTTTCATTCATGGCGGAAAGCGCAGAGGTAGAGAGATTAGGCCCACGCGCTTGAAGTTGAGACGACGGTATCGCTTTCACCGAGCTGGGTCGATTAGGGAAATTCGGACAAACGGAACGTGACCGATGCCAGTGTTCGAAGTTCGAGTCCCGCAGGGATCGATGCGGTCTACCGTGTTCGCTCGCCCGCCGTTCATCGAGCGTCGCGCTGGTTTAACTGCATGATCTCGTCGGCAAATCGGCCCTGGCGAAGCAGGCCGGCCATAGTCTTCATCGCAGGGTCGATATGCTTGAAGAACTGCTTGTAGCCGGCGCACAGGTAGTTAAGCCCAGGTTCGCCATCCGGGGTCGTGATGAAGCGGTTGCGCGGACACTCGCCGTGGCAGGCGAACCGCACCTCGCATTCGCGGCAATACTTAGGCAGGCTGTTCAGCTTGTCCTGCCCGAACGCGCGCTGCTTCTCCGAGGCGACCAACTCCGCCATGGAGGTCTGCCGGATGTTCCCAAGTAGATAGTCGGGCTCGACGTAATGATCGCAGGAATAAAGGTCTCCGTTGTGTTCCAGGGCGAGAGCGCCGCCGCAGGTAGGCGAGAAGATGCACAGATTGTGTTGCCCAAGCCAGCTTCCTAGAGCCACGTCGAACGTCTGCACGAACACCTTTCCGACGTCGCAGCGCACCCACTCATCAAAGATGGCGATGAGGAAGCGGCCAAACTGCTCCGCGCCGACCGACCGCTCGGTGACGAGCCCGCCGCGTTGGGTGTACAGAGGCCGGTCCGCGCCGGGCTGCTCACCCCAACCCAGGTTGGCAAGCGGGAGTAGCTCCTGAGTGGTCCGTTCTACAATCGGGATAAACTGCATGTAACCAGCCTGCAACTCATCGCGAAAGAATCGGTAGACTTCGAGCGGATGATCCGCGTTCGCCGCGTGAATTGTAGACAGAATATTGACATCAACGCCGTACCGGTGCAGCGTTTCCCATGCGCGCATGACCTGGTCGAAGCTGCCATCACCGCCCTTGTTAACGCGGTAAGCGTCGTGCATTTCCTTCGGGCCATCCACGCTGAGGCCGATGAGAAAGTTGTGTTCCTTGAAGAAGGCACACCATTCATCGTTCAGGAGGATTCCGTTGGTCTGCATCGTGTGCAGGATACGCTGCTCCGGCTTCCGGTACTTCTCCACATACTCGATGGAGCGCTTGAAGAAGTCGAGCCCCATAAGGGTCGGCTCGCCACCCTGCCAAGCGACGTTGACCTCATCTGCCGACTGCGCCTCCAGTAGTTGCCGGATGTATGTCTCCAGTATCTGGTCGGACATGCGGAATCGGTCGCCGGGGTAGAGCCTCTCTTTGGAGAGAAAGAAGCAGTACCTGCAGTCCAGATTACATTTGGCGCCTACGGGCTTGGATAGAAGGTGGAATGCGTGAGGGTTTGAATCCATGCCACATTCCTCTTTCTCGATATGACTACAATGCCTCGCGAAATGTTGAAGAACATGCGCTCGCGCCAGGGGGTTACTGCCGCGCCATGGCGATGCGGACGGCTTCCTCCGGCGAGACGAGGTGATCGACGGCTTCAGCATCCTCGGCGATGGCCAGCTGAACACCCTTCACGCGACCCGAAAATCCATTCCCTCGCGATCCGTAATCCGGTGAGACAGGAGATCCCGAGTCCTCCCCCACGTCGCAACCATCATCGGCGGAGAAGATCATGGCCGCTGTTGCCGCGACCTTGCCCTCGCCGACCTTTTCGCCATCCACGTACAACGAGGCCGTGCCACCTTTGCCAAGACCACCACCAGCGTACGCAAACTCCATGCGCACCTGATGGTCACCCGGACGTAGGGCGCTGTTTGATTCAGCATAGAAATGCTGGATGCCGAGCAGGTTGTAACAGTATTTGAGCTTGCCGCCCTTCGCGTAGAGGCTCCAGCCACCGATGTTGCCGCCTTGCGCGACGATGACTCCCTCAGCCCCGGTTGTTCGGCACAACGATCTCAGCGGTCACCGAGTGCGACTTGTTCTTCATATTGACGACGGAGTTTTCAGACAGACGACCCATGCTGCCAAATAGAATTTGGGAGTTGCCCTTGATCAGCACGGGCCGACCCGCCAGATCTGAGTTCATCCGTTCGGCGAGGCGGTCATCGAGTGGCAGTACGTTGTAGCGTGTGGCTTCGATCAACCACAGACGTTGCAGTTGATGGAGCTTTTCAGGCATCTGCTTGGCCAGGTTGTTCGCCTGGCTCCAGTCTTTACTGGTGTCGTAGAGTTCCCAATTGTCGTCGTCGAATTCCGGAGCCTTGACGCCCATTAGGAGCCATGGCGTCGTGTGTCGTGTCACCGCGGTCCAGCCCTTGTGGTAGATGCCGCGGTTGCCGAACATTTCGAAGTACTGTGTCTCGTGCCGCTCGGCCGCCGAAGTGTCGTTGAACGAGTACGCCATGCTGACGCCTTCGATCGGGTGCTGCTGGACTCCATTGACGGAGAGCGGCTCGGGCAGGCCCGCCAATTCAAGGATGGTCGGCGCGATGTCAATCACGTGATGGAACTGGCTGCGGATTTCGCCTTTACCCGTGATTCCCTTGGGCCAGTGCACGATCGTCCCGTTGCGCGTGCCGCCCCAGTGCGAGGCGACCTGCTTGGTCCACTGGTACGGCGTATTCATGGCGTGCGCCCAGCCCACGGCATAGTGGTTGTAAGATTCCGGCCCACCTAGCTTGTCCAGCCGCGCCATCAGGAACTCAGGGCGTCTCGAGCGCGGACGCGCCATTGAAATTGATCATCTCATTGTATGTGCCATTCAGCGTGCCCTCAGCGGACGCACCATTGTCGCCGATGATGTAGTAGATCAGCGTGTCATCGAGCAGATTGAGCCTTTTCAGCGAATCCACCAACCGGCCAACATGGTGATCGGTATACTCCAGGAACCCGGCGTAAATTTCCATCTGCCGGATGAGCACGGGCTTGAGCGCGGCAGGCATCTCATCCCATGCCGGGATTTCTTTGTGCCTTTGCGTGAGTTGACAATCTTGCGGAATGACACCCAACTTCTTCTGGCGGGCAAAGGTCTCTTCGCGTAGCTTATCCCAACCCTGGTCGAACTTGCCTTTGTACTTATCCGCCCACTCCTTCGGAACGTGGTGCGGGGCGTGGGTCGCACCCGGCGCGAAGTAGACGAAGAACGGCTTGTCGGGCATGAGCGCCTTTTGCTGCCCAATCCAATTGATGGCCTTGTCCGTCATGTCTTCCATGAAGTGATAGCCCTCTTCGGGCGTCTTCTTGACCTCGACCGGCGTGGTCCCTTCGTAAAGTGATGGATACCATTGGTTCGCCTCGCCGCCGATGAACCCGTAGAAATATTCGAATCCCCCTCCCCCGGTAGGCCAGGCGTCAAAAGGACCGGCTGGACTTGTTTCCCAGACCGGCACTTCATGACACTTGCCGAACTGGGCCGTCGCGTATCCGTTGAGCTTAAGGGTCCGGGCGAGTGGTGCGCAGGTGTTCGGTAGAATCGAGTTATAGCCGGGCGAACCGCTGGCGATTTCGGTGATCCCGCCCATGCCGACGGTGTGGTGGTTGCGTCCGGTCAGCAGGGCCTGTCGCGTCGGCGAGCAAAGCGCTGTGGTATGAAAGCGGTTGTATTTCAGTCCGCCCGCCGCCAGGCTTTCCGCCGTCGGTGTGTTACATGGACCGCCAAAGGCGCTGGAGGAGCCAAAGCCAGCATCGTCAAGCAAGCACGATCAGGACGTTCGGCGCACCCTTGGGCGGCCGCAACTGCGTAATCGGCGGGAACTTGGTATCCGGATCCTTCGCATCATAAGTGATCAGGCCTGTGCGCGGTCGATCCGGGATAGGAAGAACCGTTCGTTGAATATCATCTCGTGAGCTCATATTTCGTTTTTTGCTGAATCGATTTCGATATTCCAGACCGATAGTCTAGAGTCGTCACCGCTCCTTCAATGTTTGAAGATCTGTTCGTTCTTATGGCTCTCGTCTAATACTCAGTCTGCGAATGTTCACGGCATTGAGCTTCTTGGTATTTGATTCAGCGGCTAATTCATGCGAGATGAACACGGCCTGAGTGCCCTCTATTTATGAGAAGGCACAAAGAAGCCGCGGCGATCCATCCGTTTTAAAACCTATAAGCCCATTGAAGTAATCCGCCGTGCGGCCAGCGCTGACATGCATGAGGTTCCAAGTAAACTTGGTCCGACATGCGAAGGTTGCCGCAATTTTGTCCTCGATTCGCTCGTATCCTCGGCCGTTTCCACAAAGAGCGATATTGTACCTTGGTACAATGGTCTAACCTCTTCGGACCCTGACAATATGCGGTTCAGTCGATGAAGCCGAATGAATCCGTTGTTTTGCGCGAGCTGCCACTTGAGTGCTGGGAGAAACCGGTGGCTTGTCGTCCAAACTTGGTTCGCGGAAGAGTCTTACCGAATGCACTCAACGCAAGGCGACCAGGAAAAGCCTGGAATCACATCGGGCCTTATTGGCAAATAGTCTGACTACACCGCCCCAAATGGGATTTCCCAATCAACGCAAACACCCTCAGAGGAAGAACCATGCGAATTCACTGGCCGAAGCGATCGGCGATCCTTCTGACATATGTAGCAGCATGCTGTCGACATTCTGGCGTCGTGCGCCGTTAGCAACGCCACTGGCGGTTTAACCTTGAAACTTCGGGAAGCCGGTAGTTTGCCTTCTATGCCCAATATGCCTTGAAGCGGACTTTATTCGGCGATTCGGCCGGAATTGAGCGAGCGAGATTCGATGTTGGAGAAGCGGTGAACCTCCGAGACCTTTCAAGCCTGGGCGCGACTTCCTCCCTGGTCATCCCTCAATAGACGCCTTCGCAGGAGAATCCGGTATGAAAAGATACACAGCTGAACTGATAGGCACTTTCGTACTCGTGTTCGGCGGCTGCGGCGCAGCGGTCCTTGCCGGCGGCCACATTGGCTTCGCGGGCGTAGCCTTTGCCTTCGGCTTTTCACTCCTCGTAATGGCTTACACCATCGGACCAATATCCGGCTGCCACATAAACCCAGCGGTGACCTTCGGCTTGCTTCTCAGTGGTAAATTTGAAGCCAAAGATGTTCCCGGATACGTGATTGCTCAGATCGCTGGCGCGATTATCGCCGCTGGCGTTCTGTTGATCATCGCTGGCGGAACCAGCGCCGGGTACGATCCCTCCGCCTCCGGCTTCGCGGCTAACGGTTACGGGGCGCATTCACCTGGTGGTTACAATCTGATGGCGGCATTCGTCGCCGAAGTGGTATTGACATTTTTTCTCGTCTTCACCGTGCTGGGATCTACCGATATCAAAGCGCCCGTTGGTTTCGCCGGGATCCCGATCGGAATCGTGCTCGTTCTGATCCATCTGGTCGGAATTCCGGTGACCAATACCTCCGTCAATCCGGCCCGCAGCATCGGGCCTGCTGTGTTCGTCGGTGGATGGGCATTGAGCCAGCTCTGGCTATTCATTGTCGCACCGCTCGTCGGTGCCGCGATCGCTTCTGTGCTGTATAAAATGGTTGTTGCTTCTGAGCCGCTGATCGCAGTGCGTGCTGCGGAGACCGCGCTTCCCAGCGAACAGGCCGAACTTGCTCGTTAGAGACTCTGAGACGGCCAACGCGCTCAGTCTGCGAGTCTCGCGGCCACAGGACTCAACTGATCCAGCCCCGATCCTGGAATCTCATCTTGAGCTGAACCGCAATCTCGTCGGCGGTCGACTTCGCGCGGCCTTCCAGCCCCGTCCTGCCGCTCGCCGCCCCATAAATCTTCAGGCCTCCAACGACGATCAGACCCACCGGATTAGCGGTCGCTATCGCTACTGCGGCAGGTACTACTAGGCCCGGCGTTTTGTTTCCCGACGAGCTAAGAGTCCCCGAACCAAGCCTTCGCAGACCTTGCGGGGTCACCACATATCCCTCGACCACCGTATCCATCTCGGCCGTTCCGGCGCCAAATCCGATGACCATGCGCTTGACCATGTTTCCTGCACCGCCACCCTCCGTCGAAACGATGTACCCGCGGATTATACCGTCGCCAACCTGCGGCGACGATCCCGCCCCCGCCTCAATCGCCGGCATGCCCATATTCTGAATGTCCGTGACCAACTGCTGAGCGATCATTGCGCCGTATTTGCGCCCAGTTTCAAGCTCCTCGGGCGTGGGCGGTATACTTGGCGCACCGACCTGTCCAGCCAGCGACGAATCGGGCGACATATCGGATGGCGCTGCTACGAAGTCATACACCCAAATCTGGTTGGGCCGGGGGAGCCCCGGAGCAGTCATCGGTGTTTGCTGAGTAACATTGGTCGAGGCGCATCCGTTAACGATGGCTAAGAAGAAAAAAAGCGATATTGTGTAGCGACAAAACCTCATAACGATCTCCTCATCGGCAGCACTTGTTGATCAGCACTTAGGTCATTCTTTGGGGTAGAGCCTCAGGTGCGCAAGAGCAAGACGCTTATCCCGCAGAAGAGCGAGTCGCCATATCGTCTTGCGGGTCAGCTCCTTGCCATCAACTCACGGCTATTACTACAGAATTCTGACCAGGCAGGGCGTTCACGCTCCGTGATAATGCCCAGAGTCACTGAACAGCCTCGTGGCTTCCGGGTAGGTTCTCGCGGATGCGAGCGGAAAAGTCGAGAGAGCCGTCCGCGGCCCTTGCCTTCTTCGTTATATTGCTACGCGCGCGAAGCACCGGGAACGGCAGGCTCGTATCGATTTGACGGCGTTCGTAAGCCATCTCATCGACGCGTCCATTGACCAGTATCCGCCAGTCGAATCGCCCGCCAGCTCCGATCTCTTGCGCATGATACCTGATCATTGTGGTGCAGTTGCTGGTTAGAGCGTTATACCAGCGCGGACTTTTTCCGAGTCGATTCGCTTCCTCGAGGTAATCGACCAGCAGAGCCCGCGCCTGTGTGGACGGAACTCGAAGCCGGTAGAGATAAACCTGCTCGCTGCGATAGTCAGTCCGCAGGCCGATCAGGTCGCGCTCGTCGCCGACAACGTACACGAGTTCATATTGCCGGAAGAAGCCGCGGAGCGCGGAATACGATTCGCCGGTTTCCTTGCGCGTCTCAATTGAAATCGCCAGATGCCGGCCGTCGTCGAACTCCCAGCTCGCGATCGTATGGGCGATCAGAGTTGGTCCCCAATACGAGAGAAACATATCCACGCCTCGAACCTTGTCGAGGTCGTAACTCCGCGTTTCCCATCGATCTTCATAGTCGGTCTCTGAACGATACTTGAAGTTGCGCACGTTCTCGATTGTCACATGGGAGCCGTCGAACGTTGTCTGCGCCACGCGTGCAACGTCCGGAGTCCAATCCCGCGTGTTGCTTGGCGCGATCGACATCCACCAGAATGACACGGCGAGGACCGGTATCAGAGCTGCAATCACGCCGCGGTAAAGCGGTCGGATCAGCGCGGCCATCGCAATGCATATCACCGCAAGCCCGGCCGCCAACCCTCCCGCAAGCACCCGCGAGGTCGATCCGTCAAACCATAAAGCCAGCGCGCCCCACGCAACGGCCAACATAACGACCGCGACTGCGATCGCACGACCAGCGAGTCGGATCATTCAGTGAATACCCGCATGCTCATAGAGGATGCGCCGGACTTCTTCAATGGTCTCGGGCGTGCCCTGCGTCGAATGGCCTGAGCGCACCACGAGTTCCGATTCGACGCCCTCGATGTGCGCGCTCTTATACTCGACCACGCCGTCGTTTCCATTCTCTGGCGGACCGCTGCCCTTGACTGGAATGATCGAGTGAGCATGGACGCCTGGGGCAATCGGCAACCCTGATAGCGTCTGCAAAAACGGGTTTGAGCTGTCCATATTGTCCAGCGCGGTTGGAACCGTGATCGGATTACTCCCCAGTAGCACACCAGGCTGTCGGAGGTTTTCAAGTTGCACCGCCATTTTGACCAGACCACCGGGAAGACTCAGAAACTTGTTCATGAATTTTACGACGAAATTGCTCGCCATATAGCTGCCGCGATGTGGTGTAGCGATAAAGATCACTCGTGTCACAAACGGCAGTGGTTTCACGAACATCGCGCGGCGCAGCAAATCCCGCGTCTCAGGCTCCAGTTTTGCCTGGTCGAACGGGACCTTGACCCTGGCGTGCCAGAAACGCGAACCGCTGTCGACCACCGTCATCTTGGCTAGCAACCCGCCCTGGCTATGGCCGATCACGACCATTTGCCGCAGTGCCGGGTCCTGGCCGCCAGGGTCAACGTCCTTGACCGCCGCGTCCAGCGACTCGCGCAACTTCATTGCGGACACCGCAATCGGATTGCCGCTGTTGTAAACAAAGAACCACAACTGGTAGTGCGACGCGATATTCGGATCGCTGAGCAATTCGTTTACCATCTCCGCCCAGCGCGCGGGACTCGAGGCGGTGCCATGAACAAACACCACCGGAATCAGCCCGGGCATGTAGGGATGGAGCATGAACAGCCCGTTATCCGTGCCTCCCCCGAGCAATGGAAAATCCCCTCTCTGAAAACCCGCGAGTTCGAAATCCCATATCGGCGCGCCTTCGAGCCGGTAAGCGAGCGCCGCTGTGCTGTCTGATTCGAGCGGAACCGAATAGGCACCGATGCGTACGACCGAACTTTTGTCGGGGTCATAAATTTCGAGCGTCCCGCGAAACCTGGATTCGCTCATTCCGCGCCGCGGATCGTCGAAGCGCACAAGGGCCGAGACCGGCACCTTCATCCGCTCCGGAATCCATCGGTTCGCCGCATTCTCCCCTATCGGCTCCACGCGCGCCGAGAGCGGTGCGCCGATCCCGGCCTGTCGGTACCGGTTACGCAGTCCGCGCACCTTTAGATCGGAGAGCGACACGAACTTTGTCAGATGATAACCGCCGTAGCGAAAGCCCTGCTGCTCGACCTGCAGGTCGAGCGACCCGAACGGGAGTGCGAGTTGTCGTTGACTGAGATCGATGCCACTGCCGTCCTTCGTGGCCAGACCGTTGGCCAGGCCCTGGTTGTACAGATCGAGCGCGATTCTGAGCCGCGGGTCATAGGCGTCCGGTGCATCGTGTGAATTTCCAGGAAAGAGATAAGCATACGCAAAGATGGCGGAAGAAAGGTAGTACGATTGCTCTTGCCGAGTCTCCGCGCATGCGAACGAGAGCTCGGCGAGCGCAAATAGCCGGTCGCGCTCATCGGGCTTTCCCAGACCGGAATAAAGCTCGGCGAGCGCCTGCTCCGGATTCTTCTGATAGCGCTTGACCAGCGCGTTCCGCTCCAGCAGTTGCGTCGAATAGGAACTCGGCTCACCGCTCGAAAGGACGTTCGCCCCAATCGTCCGATAGGCCGTCCTCTCGTCGACGCGCTTGACTCCAACCGGAGTGGCACAAGCGCTGACGAGTAGGACCAGAAGCGACAGCAAGATTGTGGAGCATCGAGTTGAGAGTCTCATTAATTGGAAATCCTCAATTCAACCTGCTATCAATCTGGCTAGGGCTCGATTTCAGGCGCATTTTGAAGAACTCATGATACGAGAATTTTCAGGATAATTCCCTCGGGCAGACCTCAGGGCGACTAGCGGGATAATGAACGGATTAACGCTAAGAACGCTGAACCGGACACAGCAGACCGGCAAGACAAAATCTCTTGCTGCCATCGCTGCGCGCGAGGGACTCGCGGTCCGTTACGTGGGCCGCTTGATCCGCTTGGCTTTCCTGGCGCCGGAAATCGTTGAGTCGATCATGGAGGCCGGCAGCCGATCACTCTCACCGCGGAAGCGCTCACCCGACGCATCGACCTTCCGCTCTCATGGCGCTCGCAGAGAACAGCTCTGAAGGTTGAGTAGCCGGGAGCATTCATACTAGGTCCTCCGGTTCTCAACTGGCGTGACGATCCTTTCAGACCGCGATGCTCAGGCCAACGCTTTTATCTTATCTGAAGCTCGAGGTGTTCGTCGCATCGCTCGCGATATCGGTGGTTCCTGACCGGACGTTGTGTTCCAAAGCAGGCATCGGCACCGAATCACTCGCCCGCAGAGAAATAATCGAAGTGTCGCGCGGCCGCGCTCACCATTTGAGCGTTCTCCGGTGCCCGAGGAGCCGTGCGCATCGCCGCTACAAGTGCGCAGTCTGCGCTATTCCCAGGAGAATGCCTCAAACCTGAGAATCGTTGGCGGATGAAGCAGTCTGGAGCGAACCGCTCTCTCATTCGAATTTTCGCGTTTTGGCCTCAAAAACAACCTGGGTACGCTCAGAAGACGCTATGTTTATTGGGTTTGGTAGCGAAACTCTGATCTGACGAAACAGGGAACTCAAGCGGCCGGATCAGGGAATTCGAGTTTAATGGAACAGGGAATTTTCGGGTTAGCCGATACTTTGAGAATGCCCGACGTAAGCCGGGCGCTTTCTTGGGAAAACCGTTGGCGTTCGGTGTCGCGGCAGGCGGAACGCTCGCACTGTTGGTCGCACCCGTCTCGGACTCTAAGGTTCACTCACAATCACGACGGCATCCATCGAACTAAATGCTGGGCCTACACCACGAGCCTGTACCTGTAGATTTTCGATGGCGACATTGAGGACAGCCGGTGCTTGGTTTCGCATCGACGTCGAACTTTAAGTGGACCGGTCGAACGAGCAATACTCGCTCGCCTTCGATTGCTTCGGGCGCACCAACATCGGTGGAGCGGCAGACCGAGTACACCCCGATCGGTCATACGACCAATCTCTCCTCGCGGATGCAGGCGGTCGCACCGGTCGGCTCGATCGCCGTAGCCGCACCCACACAAAAGCTATGCGAAGGTTACTTCGGTTTTGAAAACACTACGCATCGCCGTCTTCCGTGGCCGGCTTAATGCGGGGGTAATTGTTCCGTCAGGTTGGCGCGGCGACGACGATCTCCAAGTTTACCTTGCCCGCGCGAGCGCCGGCTCACCCGTCATCCGGGCGGCAATCGATGCTGACCTGAGCCGCCTCGCCAATCGGGCAAACCCTTTAGCGATATCAGTTCACTATCTTGGCGGCGGCGGTGAGGGAGGACTGCCGCTCGGATTTCAATATACGGCGCCCGCGAACCTCGTTCTGTTCGTCATGATCAACGGATTGGTTTCGGCACTTGCGATAATTCGGCTGCGTAGCAGCGGACTCTCGCAGCGATTGCTCGCCACGCCCGCGCGAACCTGGGAGCTTTTCGCGATGCTCACCGTCGGTCCGTTTCAGCAGATGGTTGTACAATCGCTTTTTCTGATCCTGACTGCCCGTTGGTTTTTCGGCGTCCATTTGGGAGATTCGATCGGAGTGTTTCTCCTTACCACCGCGTTAATCTGTTTCGGTGTATCGCTGGTCTTCTTGATTGGGACCATTTTTCGCTCCCCCGAACAGCCCACCTCGCTCGGCCCATGGATCGGCGTATTCCTGGGCATGCTGGGCGGATGCATGTGGCCGCTGGACGTTGTCCCGCCGCTCATGAAGAGCCTTGCATATCTCTCGCCGGCTGCATGGGCGATGAACGGATACCTGGCGCTCATCTTCAGCCACGCCTCCGCTGTCACAATCCTGCCCGACGTGGCTGCGATGTTACTGTTCGCCGTAGCCTTCTCTGCTCTCGGCATCCTCCGGCTCCGTCCCCAGCTTTCGAGATAACATTCGTTTATGCCTGCTTTGGGGGTTGTTGCTATCCGGGCGAGGGCTAGCGCCTGGGCATGCGCTCACGAGCTAGATCGGTGCCACCTAGGGCCTGGCGCACGTTGGTCTACGTCTCTGCGACAATACGGTCGCAATTGTGGTCTGGGAGAAGCGCTGGCTTGTCACTTACATCTGGTACCGAGCAAAGGTTTACTACGTGGATCAGACTTGTGCTCGCCATGGACTAATCTGCTTTCGCTGGAGCCGTGTGCACTACGCACGTCTGAATTCCTCGCGATCGCGACGAGTGCAGTCGGGTTCCAAAAGTCCAAGCACTCCTAGGCCGTCGCCAGCGCATACCAACGTGGACGTATCCCACACGGCTAAAGTTTGATTCAACCTGCTAAGTGAACATCGCCACGCATTAAAGCTACAAGCGTGAGACAATCTTCGATTTCAGCAAGAACACGCAGCCCTGACGACGTGTCGGGCCATTACTCGCCAACCGCCTACGTCTTCTTTCTCGACGACTCAAGCGGGGTTATCGGGTTTTTGCTATCGCTGAGTCGCTCGAATCTTGGCGCGCTGTTGTGGTCACTCACCTTACACATCGTTCCGGCGATGACTCATTGTTTGGAATCGCCCGCCCATCCTCTAGGGCGTCAAACGTGATGGCGGAGAAAATCAAACATCAACCGCAATCCCTCGCGGCAAGCGCGAGCTCCGTCATCTGCATGAAGGCGTGTGGCATATCATCGAGGATGTCCAGTTCGTTCTCGATGCCCGCGCGGTTCATGGCCTCGGCGACCGCCCGCGATTCCCCAACGATCCCGTCCGCCGTTCCCGCGATGATGAAACTGGGTGGCATCGCGCGAGGTTTGATCGCGCGGATCGGACTTACACGCGGATCCTCCAAGCCGGCAGGATAGTCGTTGCCGAGATAGGCCTTCGCTAGCGGCTCAGCCACTTCCTTCGCCATCGCGACCAGACCACTAAAATCGAAGGCACCATAGATCAGGATGGCAGCCTTGAACTTTGGACCCCGTCCCGTTGCAGCAAGAGACGTCAAGGCGGCTGCGGTCAGATTGCTCCCCGCCGAGTCGCCGCCCATCGCCATCCGTTCAGGGTCGCCGCCATAGCGTCGTGCGTTTTCAAGTGCCCAGTTGGCAGTGAAGATGCAGTCGTCGAGACCCGCTGGAAACGGATGCTCGGGAGCGAGCCGGTAATCGGGCGCTATCGTCAGATACCCGGCTTCGGCGAATTGCTTCACAAGCTTACGATGGGTCGCAGGGCTGCCCAGAGTCCACGCGCCGCCATGTATGTAAATCACCACGGGACGCGCGCCGCTTTCCATCGGCTCGGCGATGTCCGCCGTGAGGCCGGGTCGCAGCTGGACGGCCTCGTGGTATGCGCCGACCACCGGTGGATTTGCATTGAATTCCTCGAAGTATTCGACCAGCCACCTTCGCTGGTCCTTGACTGATCCCTGGCGAGGTTTGAGATAAAAATCGTTCCAACGCCGGATGATGTCCTGTTCGCGTTCCGTCAGCATCGCACACCTCTTGGTAGAATCGTGTCTCAGTTGAATGCGCCAATTGGATATTATTATATAGTCAGCCTATTCCGCGGTCAGCGCGGTTTCCAGTTTGAGATTGCGCACGTTGAGCGCGCGCTGGATATCGTGCTTGAGGTCAGGCCCCGCTATAGAACCCACATTAACGGCGCCCGGCGCCCATGGATGGCTGCACGATCCAATCCCGGCCCGGCCTTGCCGTTAACTATTAGCTGATCGCTCTCCCGGTCTAACCGAATCGTGCTCTTCAGCGCTTCCAGCTCATCCTTCGTCAGCCAATCCTTGGCGCGCTCCCACAACCACGCCGGCTCAGTGACATGCGCGTCGCAGTCAAAGGTGGGGAAATTTTTCGTCATTGGCGCGAATCGCTGAACCGGCATCACGGGCCTCCTGGGCTTCGCCGACCCTGACAGATTAGCATCATCCTAAGACTGGAATTTCCATTTTTCGAGGGAGGAGTCGATCACTCTGTGGTGAGATATAAGGTGCGACGAGTCACCTCTTCGTCCCGCCTATGGCGGCTGAAGCCGTGGGCGTGGGCGCGGATTGTGGCCGTGACCTTACGTTCCACACCCCGCGGTCGAAAGCGTTCTCGCCGCTGACACGGTGCAGCAAGGTCGAAGCGCTTCGAGCACCGAGTTTTCGAAAAGCGCACAGCCTGAATTTGCCATGCGCTCGCCTCGAACAATGCTCACCATTGATAGACTGTGCCTCAATCGAACTTGAACACCTTCAGTACGTTCTCCCGCAAATAGCCGCGGCGGGCGTCATCGTTCAGTGGCGCCTCCCAGCCTTCGCGTGCGGAGCGCTCCAGCGGAATCAGGGGATGGTCGCTGGCCCACATGAGCCGATCGGGTCCACGCTTGTTGGCCAAATTCCACAATTCGGCCGGAATATACTTGGGCGCCCACGCCGACGTGATCAGGTAGAAGTTGCGGTGCTTTTGCAGCAGCGCCAGGATTTCGCCGATCCACGGATGCCCCAAATGACATCCGACTTCCGAATTATTTCAGCGTTTTTGGAATGGCCCGCTCATTGCACTAGGCGAATGTGCGAGACGTTGAGGATTGAAACTGCTCCTGGTGAGCGATGCATGACGATTGGCTAATCGGCGGAATTCGAACCCTGTGTCAGTCGTATGTGCTCTATGGAAACCACGCCGGTCGTCCCGACCTCGGCTAGAAGGAGACAAACTTGGAAAAGCCTATTCAAAGAATTGCAATCGTTGGTACCGGCGTGGTCGGTGCGAGCTGGTCAGCGCTATACCTTGCGCGCGGCCTTGAGGTGATAGCGACCGATCCAGCGCCTAATGCGGAGGCTAACCTGCGTCACTACCTCGAGACCGCGTGGCCAGAACTCGAAGCCCTCGGACTACTGTCACCAAACGCCTCCGCTCAAACACCTGGACTTCACCACTGATCTAAAGAGTGCTGTGTCGAAGGCCGATTTTGTCCAGGAAAACGGACCAGAGCGCCCGGATTTCAAGATCAAGCTCTTCGCGGATCTGGATAAGGCCACTCCGCACGATTCGATCATCGCGTCGAGCTCATCCGGATTGACAATGAGCACCATGCAGTCGAGTGTCAGTACCCGGAACGCTGCGTAATCGGCCATCCGTTCAATCCGCCGCATGTGATTCCGCTGGTCGAGGTGGTTGGAGGGAAAAAAACCTCAGCCGAAACGGTCCAGCGAGCCATCTCGTTTTACGCGTCCATCGGAAAAAAGCCGATCCATGTACGCAAGGAAGTTGTTGGCCACGTGGCCAATCGCCTGCAAGCCGCCCTTTATCGCGAAGTCGTTCATCGGATCGATCAGGGAGTATTGGACGTGGCCGATTCGGATGCGGCGGTGTGTTGGGGGCCCGGCCTGCGCTGGGGAGTGATGGGTCCTAATCTTCTGTTTCATTTGGCCGGCGGCGAAGGCGGAATCCAGCACTTCATGGAGCATCTCTCCGGGCCCATGGCCACCTGGTGGAAAGACCTCGGGAAACTCACGGACTTTCCTCCGGAGATCAAGCAAATCATCACTGACGGAGTACTTCAGGAGGCCTGCGACCGCTCAATCGAGCAGCTTGAAAAAGAGCGCGACGAAGTATTGCTGGGCCTTCTCAGCCTACGCGCGAAAGCTGACAAATCGTCAGCGATCTCTGCTAAGGCCGGTCGACGAGCCAGCTAGGCAGCGTCGGCAACAAGCAACCGCATCAAGAAGATCTAAAGCTCGAATCTGACTATTCAAGGAGCAAGAAAAATGGCCGCGGCTATCACGAACAGATCACAGGACAGCAAAAAGACCACGCCACCACTTCCAGTGCCGAACGGCGACTTTTACCAGGTCACCCAATGCCTCAACGCCAAGGAACTGGCGATCCTGAAGAAGGTTCGCACCTACATGGAAGTGAAAGTGGCGACGATTATCACAAAGTATTGGGCCGAGGATACGTTTCCACCCGAACTCGTACCAGGCATGCGGGACCTAAAGATCTCCGGCGCTGGCTATGAAGGCTACGGATGTGCAGGCGGCAGCACTCTGCTCGCTGGCTTCATCGCTATGGAAATAGCGCGCGTGGATTGCTCGTGCGCGACGTTCTTCGGCGTCCACAGCGGCCTTGCGATGGGATCAATCTTCCTTTGTGGTTCCGAAGGACAAAAGCAAAAGTGGCTGCCGCCGATGGCGCGGATGGAGAAAATCGGCGCTTTCGGCCTGACCTAGCCGCTGGGTGGGCTCGGGGACTGGACGCGGGGCTCCTGACAACCGCCAACCGCGAAGGCGATACGTGGGTGCTCAACGGCGAGAAGAAGTGGATTGGCAACGCCACCTGGTGCGACCTCACGATCATCTGGGCGCGCGACCTGGCCGACAACGAGGTTAAGGGTTTCATCGTCGAGAACAAGACACCCGGCTTCAAAGCGGAGAAGATCGAAAACAAGATGGGGCTTCGGGTTGTACAGAATGCGCACATCACCCTGGAAAACTGTCGCGTGTCAGAGGAAAACCGCCTGCAACTCGATAAGTCGTTTCGCGACACTGCCAGAGTTCTGCGCATGACCCGGGCGTTTGTAGCCTGGGAGGCAGTTGGTTGCGCGATGGGCGCCTACGAGCATGCGTTGGCATACACGCAACAGCGCGAGCAGTTCGGAAAGCCGATCGCATCCTTTCAACTGATTCAGAACCTGCTGGTAAAAATGCTGGGCAACATCACCGCGTCACTATGCATGATAGTCCGTCTGTCTCAGCTCCAGGACGATGGCAAATTGAAGGACGAGCATGCGTCGCTGGCGAAAGCATTCTGCACGGTCAAGATGCGCGAGACCGTTGGCTACGCACGCGAGATACTCGGCGCCAACGGCATTCTGCTCGACTATCAGGTTGGGCGGTTCGTGGGCGATTCCGAGGCTATCTACTCCTATGAGGGCACCAGGGAGATGAACACGCTCATCGTGGGCAAGGCCATCTCGGGGTTCAGCGCTTTTGTGTAGCAGGCGGACCAATCGGCAAGCTCTCAGTCGCTGAGAAACGGACGTAAGGAGTCAATTCTATGCCAACTACTTTTTCCAAGCCGAAAAACACGGAGCTCAGATCCAAAGCCACTTCGGCACGTCTGTTCCTTCTAGATCTGGGCGGCGGCCGAGTGCTCTCCGCGAACCCCGATGGCTCGGATTTGAAAACTATCGTCAGTGAAGGTCGCAGACTTCCTGACGGGATAGTTGTGGACGTCGCGGCAAGTCACATCTACTGGACCAATATGGGGAATCCCAGCGCGAATGACGGTTCAATCGAACGTGCCGATCTCGATGGGAAGAATCTCAAGACCATTGTTCCAGAGGGCGGCACATTTACCCTGACCCAAAACCCGAAAACTAGGACAGGACGAAGTTGAGGAAGGCGGGCTGCGCGTGGTCTTCTGGGAAGCCAGGGAGGCCACGAGGGTGTCGAAGAAGGGTCATACGGAAGAGCAGATCCTGCGCGCTTTGCGGCAGGCGGAGAGCGGCACGAAAGTGGCTGACATCTGCCGCGAGCACGGGGTGAGCGAAGCGACCTACTACGTTTGGAAGAAGAAATACTCCGGGCTGGGCTTGGAGGAATTGCGCGAGTTGCGGCAATTGCGCGAAGAGAACGGCAAGTTAAAGCGGCTGGTCGCGGATCTTTCGCTGGACCGACATGTGTTGCAGGAGATCGTCCGAAAAAAGCTGTAAAGCCTCGGCACCGGCGCGAGTTGGGGCGCTGGACGCAAGCCGCTTTCGCGATGAGCGAGCGGCGGGTGGCGAGGCTGTTGCCGATCCAACTGGCAACCCTGCGATATCGGGCTCGACGGGATCCGCAATTGGGGCTGCGGATGCGACTGCGGGAATTGGCGGCCAACCGAGTGCGCTTCGGGTATCGGCGGCTGACCGTGCTGCTCCGGCGTGAGGGTTGGCCGGTCAACGCCAAGCGGATCTATCGATTGTATACTGAGGATGGTCTCGCGGTGCGGACCAAGTGCGCAAGAAGATCGCGCGGCGGACCCGCGTACCGGCGGTCAAAGCTGTACGCCCGAACGAAAAATGGAGTATGGATTTTGTCGCAGCCCGCTTGCTCGATGGGCGTTGGTTCCGGGTGCTGACGGTGGTCGATCAATTTACCCGTGAATGCCTGCTGCTGCTGGCCGACAGCTCACTGACTGGTCAGAAAGTAGCATTGGCGCTGGCGCAGGTGGTCGCGGAGCGCGGCCACACCGCTTTCGATCACTGTAGACAATGGTTCAGAATTTTACAGTCGGGCGATGGAAGCCTGGGCCTATCAGTACGGGGTTGAACTCGCTTTCATCCGCCCCGGCAAGCCGGTTGAGAATAGCTATATCGAATCCTTCAATGGTCGATTGCGCGACGAGTGTTTGAACGTGGAAGTGTTCTTCGCCCTCAGCGATGTGCGCGACAAGCTCGCGCGGTGGCGTCACGATTATAATCAGGTCAGGCCGCACAGCGCGTTGCGGGATGCCACGCCCGCGGCCTTTGCGCGCAATTGGCAGGAAATGCGGAGCGCAGCCGTCGCGCGCACCGCTCGGCCGGCGCAAGATCAGACGGCCCACGCGGTGCAGTGCGCTCTGGCCTGCGAATCCGAAAGCGGCATAGCTTTCCGGCCCGCCCGTGTCGACCGTGAGGGCGGGGCCGAAAAGCTGTTAAACGAAGTCTTAACCAGCGATTTGCTTGAGGTAGTTACTTGAGTCCGTTGAGGTCACAAAACGCCGGCCAGACCGGCCTTAACCGACTGCGCCAGGCCAAATTCTCTGCCTTCATCCCCGTCCTACTTTCGCGGGGCAGGTCATCTACCTTGGCACTCGAAAATGTTCTGTACGAGAAAAAGGGCGCGATTGCCTACATCATGGTCAACCGCCCCAAGGTGCTCAACGCCCTCAGCAAGAAGACCTTGGGAAGAATTGAGAGCCGCCTTCGAAGACGCCCGCGAAGATTCCGCGGTGCACGGCGTGATCCTCACCGGCGCGGGCGACAAAGCGTTCATCGCAGGGGCGGATCTCGCCGAAATGGCGACGGTCACCGCGGTCGAGGCGGCGGCCAACACCAGGAGCGCACAGGCGACACTCGACCTGGTCGAGAATCTTGGTAAGCCGGTAATCGCGGCCGTCAACGGCTTTGCGCTCGGCGGTGGATGCGAAACCGCGATGGCGTGCACCATCAGGCTCGCTACCGAAGACGCGAAGTTCGGCCAGCCCGAAGTCAAGGTAGGAATCATGCCAGGAGGGGGCGGAACGCAACGTCTTCCGCGGCTGGTTGGAAAGGGCATTGCGCTCCAGCTCATCCTTTCGGGCGAGATGATTAGCGCTCAGGAAGCCTATCGCATCGGGCTGCTCAACGAAGTGGTCCCGCGTGCTGAGTTGATTCCCCGCGCGGAGGCGATCCTGAAGAAAATCAGCTCGAACGCGCCGCTCGCGATCAAGTTTTCGATTGACGCGGTGAACAAGGGATTTGATACGAGCCAGGATGCGGGTCTGCTGCTTGAGAGCTCGCTGTTCGCGATCTGCGCCGCGAGCGAAGACAAGAAGGAAGGTACTTCGGCTTTCCTCGAGAAACGTGCTCCCAAATTTCTGGGGCGATGAACTTCGCGCAAGGGAACCTGACCGGAATCGCTTACGTGCAACTTCCATCGGCTATGTGAGGAAACGCAGCTCAGTGTCGCCATTTTCGAGAGGAAAAATCCAATGAGCTAGCGCGCTGCGCAGTTTGAAGGAAAGTGAACCAGTAGGAACGGGCATATTTATGGCTAACGACAATATCTTCTCAGGTCTAAAGGTGGTCGATTTTGCGAGCTTCATCGCAGGACCCAGCGCCGCTGTCATCTTGTCCGATTTTGGCGCTGACGTCATTAAAGTGGAGCCGCCCAGCGGAGAGCCGTGGAGAAACGGGCAGAAGCTCCCGCCCCAGCCGCATTCGGAAGAGCCTTATCCCTTCCAATTGGCTAATCGAAACAAGCGTGGCGTTGCGCTCGATCTGAAAGCTGCGAGCGCCCAGCAGGTTCTCCAGCGGTTAGCCAAATGGGCCGACGTGTTCATCATCAACACACCGCATCAAGCGCGCAAGAAATTGAAGCTCGAATATGACGATGTCGCGCAGTGGAATCCGCGTCTGATCTATGCCGATCTCACCGGCTTCGGCGAGAAAGGTCCGGACGCGGCTCTTCCGGGATTCGATCTCACAGCCTACTGGGCGCGAAGCGGTTTGTTATCCATGACTCGCGATGCTGGATCGCCGCCGACCTGGCCGGTGGCAGGTAGCGGTGACAATGCGACTGCGGTCGGCATTTATGGCTCGATTGTGACCGCGCTTTATCGTCGCGAACGCACCGGCAAAGGATCCTATGTCACGACTTCGCTTCTCGCGGCAGGTGTCTGGTCGGCAAGCGTCCTTATCCAGGCCGCTCTATGCGGTGCGAATTTCTATGGGCTGCACGATCGAGCGCATCCCGCAAATGCGGTCTTGAACATTTATCGCTCTTCCGACGGCACCTGGTTCGTTCTCATAGTCACTCCGGACAAGATACCCGCGGTCCTGAAAGCAATCGGGCGTGAGAATATCCTAACGGATCCGCGATTCTCCGATCCTGCCAAGCTGGCGCAGAACCAGCCGCAGTTGACGGCAATGCTCGATGAGATCTTTGGTTCGCAGCCAATGTCGCATTGGTATGAAGTCTTCAACAGCGTTCACGTCACCTTCGGCGCCGTGCGTGAGCCACACGAAGTGATCAATGATCCGCAATTGCGGGCGAATGACATCGTCGTTCCGCTCGAAGGAGCCGGCGACAAGCTGACCTCGACCATCAGCAGTCCTATTCAGCTGCGCGGTGTTACTAAAGTACCTGCCAGGCGCGCGCCGGGAATCGGAGAGCATAACGATCAAGTTCTTGGTGAGCTGGGTTTCAGCGCGACAGAAATCGATGCCCTGCGCGTTAGCGGCGCGATCCCGAAACCGCAGCACCGAGCGGCTGCCGTAGGAGCCGCTTAGGCAGGTTCACTGCGGGCTCGTGCGAGAAAAGGCCAGAGCGCAGGCGGGAGACAGAATCAAGTAGGATTAGACATCATGGCCCGACCAAAAATCATCATCGTAGGGGGAGGGTTCGGCGGACTAGCGGCGACCAAAGCACTCCGCAAAACCCCAGCCGATATCACTTTAGTCGATCGCAATAATCACCATCTGTTTCAGCCACTGCTTTATCAGGTTGCGACCTCGGTGCTGTCGCCCGGACATATAGGAGTTCCAATCCGGGGGATTCTCCGCAAACAAAAGAATGCAACCGTTATCATGGGTGAAGTGACGGGCGTCGACAAAGATCGGAAGTGCGTGTTCGTGAATGATTCTGATCGGCAAGACGTGCCGATTGCATACGACTATCTCATTCTGGCAACGGGCGTCACGCACAGCTATTTCGGCCACAACGAATTTGAAAAGTTCGCTCCAGGACTAAAAAGCCTTGCTGACGCAGTCGCGATCCGAAATAGGATATTGCAAGCGTTCGAACAAGCGGAGGCCGAAGAAGATCCGAGCCGTCACCAGGAGCTGTTGACATTTGTTTTAGTTGGCGCCGGTCCCACAGGCGTGGAGATGGCTGGCGCGATCGCTGTGCTGGTGCGCAGCACACTGAAATCGGAGTTCCGACGCATCGATCCGGCCTCTGCCCGAATTGTGCTGGTTGATATGGCGAACCGGATTATCGGCAGTTTTTCGGAGCGACTGTCGAACGCCGCGAGAAAGCGCCTAGAAAAATTGGGTGTCGAGGTTCGCCTCGGGCACGGTGTCGATCAGATCGACGAAGACGGCGTCATCGTGGCGGGTGAACGCATCGCGAGCAAGACCGTGGTCTGGACGGCCGGGGTTGCTCCCTCGCCAGCGGGCAAGTGGCTGGAGGCAGAGACGGATCGCGCCGGGCGCGTGCGAGTTAAGAAAGACCTCACTGTGCCCGGACATCCCGAAGTCTTTGTGATCGGAGATACTGCTTCCCTCGACCAAGATGGCAAGCCGCCGCCCGGAGTCGAGCAGGTAGCGATTCAGCAAGGGCGCTATGCAAGCAATTTCATTTATAGGCGCCTCCGCGGTATGTCCGCACCAGATCCTTTCCGGTATTTCGACAAAGGCAGCATGGCTGTGGTGGGCAAGGGTTTCGCCGTTCTGCAAAGCGGAAGAGTCCGCTTGGCGGGATATTTCGCCTGGCTAGCGTGGGCGCTAGTGCAT
This sequence comes from uncultured Pseudomonadota bacterium, assembly GCA_963837035.1. Lineage (GTDB taxonomy): Bacteria > Desulfobacterota > Binatia > Binatales > Binataceae > JASHZA01. Next base: position 308,465 of record CAWIMH010000035.1, on the reverse strand, counting down.
TTAAGCGCCTTGGCCCAACCTGGTCTGCGACTGAATGTCTTCGTTCAATGGGCGTGGACATATTTCACCGGTCAGCGAGGTTCCCGCCTTATCGTGAAACATCATTCGTCGGAGTTTGAAAAGAACCCGGCGAGGGCGGCTCCAAATGCCGATAATTCGAGGTCATCGGCTGAGGTTCCTGCCCCTGTCGAGAATGGAATTAGATCCGCCCAGGCAAGATGAGTTATGAACATGGTGCTGCACGCCGGCTCTGCAGCGCGGAGCTCTTGTTCGACATTATTCACACCTTACAGATTCTAGAGCCAGGCTTACACAGGAACGTGATCCGGTAGAGAGGGTTCCGAACCTAAACGGAAGCGAAGCCAAAAAAGGATCGGATCATATGAGCGGCGACGACCTGCAAAGCGAAAACAGCGACCTCAGAATGTTACTGTGGCAGCATCACTGTCCGACTGAACACTGCATGAGATTTGGCGATGGCGGCGAAATGTATTGTGGCGGCATAGATTTTCAACGGGACTCAATAGACAGGCTATCCGATCATGTCGTTGGATGTCAGCGAGTCTCTCGCCGACCCAAGTTCGCGATGCACTAACGGTCGTACGATGCGTTGCGCAATCCTGTTGGCAAAATCGGCGTTCCCAATTCGCGACGACTGATGAGGGCAAATTCAATGAGCACCACGCGAAAAATAGCAGTGTTCGTCGGGAACCTCCGCAAAGGCTCAAACAATCGCATGATCGCCAAGGCTCTTGCGCTGGCGCCGGCAGGGCTTCAGCTCGAAATCGTCGAGATTGGACAGCTTCCCCTATATAATCAGGATGGCGACGATGAGGGCACGCCCTCTCCGGCATGGATTGCATTTCGCGAGAAGGTAAAGGGGGGCTGACGCCGTTTTGTTCGTCACCCCGGAATTCAATCGGTCGGTCCCAGGGCTGCTCAAAAATGCGATCGATGTAGCCTCACGTCCATACGGACAGAGTGCTTGGGACGGAAAGCCGGGAGCGGTGGTCAGCGTGTCGCCCGGTGCGATCGCCGGTTTCGGCGCGAATCAACACTTGCGCCAGTCATGCGTATTTCTCAACGTGTTCACAATGCAGCAGCCGGAAGCGTATATCGGAGGCGCTGCAACCCTCTTCGACAAAGGAGGAAACCTCAAAGACGAGAGCACGCGAAAGTTCTTGAAAAACTTCATAGAAGCTTTCGCGGCTTGGATTGAGAATTTCACCTCCCGTTGAAATGTGAATTCGGCCGGATTTAATCGATTGTTAATCGAGTAGCGTAAGAATGACGAGAATCCATCCGGATAAAATCCGGCGGATTCCATCATGAGCGGAGTTTGCCCGTTGCGCAGCCGCATGGCCGGCGCGGTTGACTCGTCCGCGCCGCCAACTGACTATTTTTTCGCGGGCGTCAACGCGACGGCGGCCTCCGACGTCAACAAAAGGAAGGTCAGCGATTCCTGCAGGTACAGGGCTACGGTCTTGTCCGTGTGGCTCAAATAGCCAATCGATATGTCTTGGCCGATATGCAGATCGAAGTCGCCGCCGCGCGTGGTCAAAATAAACGCTCCCGCGATGGCCGACGCGAAGATGATATCCTCGTTAACCAGCCGCTGAATGTGCTGAATTACCGGATAGCCGTGATCGCTCGCTTCGCTCAACGCCGTATAGGCGTCGGCGCCCATCACGACCTTGTACGGACCGTTGACGCCGACCAGGCGCAACTGGCTCAGCGCCTCGGCGATCACGTCGGGATAATGCACCGTGTCTTTCGGCAGCGCCTTGATCGGATTGCTGGTCCCCTGCCGGATACCCTCGATATTCGCCGCCGGATAGCCTTCGAAGATCGCACGATCTTCGGCGAAGGCGATTTGCATCGCGGCGTCCTTGAGCGGCTGCCAGTCGGAGTCGTTCGACCCGCGCTCGACGTCGTCGATCGCATGGCGCTCCAATTCGAACGGCATGCGCAATTCGACCAGTGCTTTCACCTCGCGCTGGCGGGCGAGGATACCCTTGCCCGGCGCGTCGATATTGACCAGGTGGCCGGTGCCGACCGCGGACAACATCGTCCCGCCCGGCCCCTTGAGGTCCACCACCCGCCGTCCAGCGAGATAGCGCTTGAGCGTGCGCGACGCCTCTTCTTCGATTTGCATCCATGCGCCGTCTGAGATCGGAGCGAGTTCGCGATGCAGGTTATTCATGCCGGGATATTCCTTTCAGGGATCCGATGCCGAGCGAACCGTCGCCGGCCTTCGGGGCAGCAGGTGATGAACCGTTTTCAGATGCGGCAACGGCGGTGGCCGAGGCGACCGGGGCCTCAGGGGTCACGGCGTCGAGGAAGGTCTGCGACGGGCAAAAAAACAGGTTGCCGGTTACCGCGCGGCTGAAATCGAGGATCCGATCGTAATTGCCCGGCGGCCGGCCCACGAACATGTTCTCAAGCATCTGCTCGGTGATGCGGGGCGAGCGGGCGTAACCGATAAAGTAGGTGCCGAATTCGCCGTGGCCGGCCTGGCCGAACGCCATGTTCTCGCGCAGGATCTTCATCTCCTGCCCGTTCTCCACGATCGTCGTCAGCGCGTTATGCGCGGAAGTCGGCTTGACCGTATCGTCCAGTTCCACATCTGAGAGCTTGGTCCGCCCGATGATCCGCTCCTGAGCCTCGGTCGGCAGCGCGTTCCATCCGGCCATATCGTGCAGGTACTTCTGCACGATCACGTAACTGCCGCCGGCAAACGCCGGATCCTCGGCGCCGACCAACGCGGCGTCGATCGCTTCCTGATCGACCGGATTTTCCGTGCCGTCAACGAAGCCGAGCAGGTCGCGCGCGTCGAAGTAGCGAAAGCCATGGACCTCGTCGGCGGGTGCGACCGCGTCACCCAACTTCATCATGATTTGCGCCACCAGCTCGAAGCAGAGGTCCTTGCGGTCGGCGCGGATTTGGAACAGCAAATCGCCCGGTGTTGCGACGGCATGGCGCGAGTCGGCGTGAATCTCGCGAAACGGATGCAACTCGGCGGGCCGCGGCGCACCAAAGAGGCGGTCCCAAACGTCCGAGCCAAAGCCGATCACGCACGACAGGTTACCCGCCGGTTCGCGAAAGCCCACCGCGCGGAGCAGCTTGGGCAGGTCGCCGCATATTGCGCGCACGGCCGCCTGGCTCTCAAGTTCCTGGTTTACCGTCACGACCAGGAAAATTGTGTCCCGCGTCAGCGGCACAACCACCGCCTGCGGCGCCGCGGCGGGTTGCGTCGGAACTATCGGGTCTGTGTCAGGCATTACCAAACCAGCTAATCATCTTGAGGTCACAACTCCCGGAGCATGCGGGTCGTAATACCCGGAACGCGGAGATCATAACGCACAATATCGCGAACTAACGAAGGGTTCCCGCGCCTCGGACGAACAACACGGGCCGCTCGCCACATGCATGGTTACACGTGCAGGATTTTGAATCCAAGACCCGCCATTTCGCGCAAGCGAGCTCAGCCCGCGGCTGCGATCCGCGAACTCGCGTATCCCAGTATAAATCGGCGCGCTCACTCGATTACGATTCAAGGACGCGAAGCCGGCATGAAACAGTCCGTTTACGATCTCATCAATCCGTTTTTTGCTGGTATACGCAGGACTGTTCCAATCGTTAACCCGGTCGGCGGCGCTCCGATCTTCCTAGGCCAACACCCGCCAGTGCTCCTACAAGGAGCGCGACGCTCTAGCACTGTGGGTAACGCGCAACAGTTTCTTCCTGCTGATCGGTTCGATGTTAGTCGGCTCCTACGTGCTCGAATTTTTCGGCATCACCCTGCCGATCGTGCGCGTCGCCGGCGGACTCGTGGTTACCGCGACCGGATGGAACCTGCTCCAGGCGGGAACGCCAGGCGACGAGGAGCGCGCGGGCCATCGGCTGGTAACCCCGACCGACGCGTTCTATCCGCTTAGGATGCCGATCACGGTGGGCCCGGGATCGATCGCGGTGGCGACAAGCTCGGCAGCCAGCGGCCGCGCGGCGCCCTCACCGAAATCGCGATGGTCGGCCTGGCGGCGATCGCCGGCCTGCTCGCGATCGCGCTCACGATCTACGTCTGCTACCGTTACGCTGCGCGCCTCATCGGCCTGCTCGGCAAGAACGGTACCGACGTGCTGCTGCGGCTCTCGGCGTTTATCCTGTTCTGCATCGGGATCGAAATCCTCTGGTACGGTTACACATGTATCACCTAGCGGCCCGCTACTGGATCCGTCCGGTCAAGGAGTCTCGTGAATGCAAAGACGCAGACACCCTCACTCACGTGAATACTTCTGTTGACGCCATCCTTGATCAATGGGCCGATGACGATGCCCGTGCGAGGTGCTGTCATGAGCGAACACGAAACCCTACTGGATGAAGCAGAGCCCCTATGCGCGCGTGCGCTGTATGAAGCGCGGCGCAAGCTGCTTGAAGCGGCTGGCGTGCTCATGCTCGCTACTGAGGGTAGCTATCCGCATAAGGATCATGACGATGAGGTGACCGACAATGCTAACGGCTAACGGTCTGTTCATCGCGCCACTACGTGAACGCATTGGGGACATTCTCCTTTTGGTCGAATACCTGCTCACCCGACGCGCGCAAACCCGGAAGAAGTTCCGAGACATTACCAGCAAGACGCTGCAACTGTTTCAGGCATACCGCTGGCCGGGCAACATTCTCGAGCTTCAGAACGTGATCGAGCGAGCAGTCGTTCGGTGTGACGGCGACAATTTCTCGGTTGACGAAAGCTGGCTTAGGCAAGAATCATCACCGCATTCGGCCCGGTCGTTCCGCTGGTGACAACGCTCGAAGATCGAGAGCGGCAAATCATCGAAGAAGGGCTCGCGCAGCAGGGGCAGAATCTCGGGCCCAATGGGGGCAGCTGCCAAGCTGGGAATTCCCCGCCAGACGTTGGACAGAAAATCTTGAGTCTCGGCATCGACAAGAACCGATTAGATCCGCTAGACGGTCACATGTGTTACTTTCCACTCCGAGCCCGGCGCGCTCGGAGCCGGACGCGGCTTAGCCGTCCGTTACTGGTTCGCGGCACGGCGGCGATGGCTTCTGACCCGCTGATCGGATTTCTCGCTCAGATCCGAGCAATTGCCCAGATCAGGACAGAGTTCGCGACTCCGATCCCAAGTCATACATGAGTCCCGAGTGGCCAGCGCTCATTGCACTAAGCGAATGTGCGAGACGTTGAGGATTGAACTACTCGTGGTGAGCGATGCATGACGATTAGCTAATCGGCGGAATTCGAACCCTCTGTCAGTCGAATGTGCTCTTTGGAAACCGCGCCGGTCGTCCCGACCTCGGCTAGAAGGGGACAAACTTGGGAAAGCCTATTCAAAGAATTGCAATCGTTGAGGAACCGCTGCTCAGTGTCGCCATTTTCGACAGGAATCTGCCAGACGGGCCCCAGGAATCGGCGAGTATAAACGATCAAGTGCTGAAGGAACTTGGATTCACAAGTGACGAGATCGCAGGCCTGCGTGCCTGCGGCACAATCCCGCACATTTCGAATCTGGAATCGGCCGCTACCGGAGGTGGAAGATGAGTGACATTGTTACCGAACGCTCCGGAGTATCCTGCGAATTCAATTCAATCGACCGGCCAAGAAAAATGCGATGACGTCCACCATGTACATCACCATGGCGGATCTCCTGAACAACGCAGCAAAAGACGACTGCGTGCGCGTTGGATTCTTACACGGTGCAGGAGACTCTTTCTGCGCTGGCAATGACCTGGAGGATTTTCTCAAGAATCCAATGGGACCGGGCGACAGTCCACAATCCCGCTTAGTCGACGCTTTCTTTGCCTTCGACAAACCAATCGTCGCGGCAGTGCACGGCTTCGCCATCGGTGGCGGAACCACCATGTTGACGCAATGCGACTTTGTCTACGCAGGCGAGAGCGCGAAGTTCCAGATGCCGTTTATCAATCTGGCCTTGGTGCCGGAATTTGGAACGAGCCACTCGATTCCCGCACGCATCGGGTATCTCCGAGCGGCCGAGTTGATTCAGTTGGGACAACCGTTCGATGCCCACCGCGCAGCGGAATTCGGGCTTGTTACCCGTGTCGTGCCGGACCAAACACTGCTGGCAATGGCCAAGGAGACAGCGCACAAGTTGGCTGAGAAACCTGCCAGCGCGCTCCATGCCTGCAAGAGACTTATGAGGCAGCCTGTCCGACCTCAGCTTGAGCAAGCAGCAAAGCTGGAGAACGAAGAGTACGCCGTGCGACTCCGCTCTGCCGATTCCAAGGAAGCGATTACGGCCTTCTTCGAGAAACGCCAACCGGACTTTGCGCGGAAAAGAGAACCGGTGAAGGTCGCGTGATTCGGAGCTTTGTAATCGAAAAGCTCCGAGCAGAGTTGGACGAAAGGGCAATGAATCGAGGTAAGCCCGCGCAAAGGGTGAAGAGGCGGCGCAAGCAGCAATCGTCGGAGGCCACGGCGACTAAATTCAATCAGTGAAGTGCCTTGGTTGGTGCTTCGTGGCTCCAGGCGCTCCTTATTGGACAGCAGACGATGATCTACCTTCATTCGCTCGGCAGGGCATCCCGGTATTACGCGCAACGCACGGCGCTGGTTGTCGACGGCGCCGTTGTTTCTTTCAAGGAGCTGCACGAGCGCGTCCGGAACATTGCGGCTGCGCTCGCCGCCAAGGGCTTTGCGGCGGGCGACCGGCTCGCGCTTCTCTTGCCGAATTCTCCGGAGTACATCGAGTTGGTCTACGCGTGCAGCTGGCTCGGCGTTACCGCAGTCCCGATAAACGCACGGCTCTCCGCAGCCGAAATCGATCGAGTTCTGCTTGATGCAAAGCCGCGCGGGCTGGTGCGGAATTCCTCGCTCCCGAAGCCCGCGGTGCAGCTCCCGTGGCAACTCGTTTTCGATGAAGAGCCCTTGGACGTTCGGAACGACTCCTGTCCAGATCCCGTGTATGACCCGGAAGCGATTCTGGCTCTCATCTACACAAGTGGCACAACGGGCGGCCGAAGGGTGTCATGGTAACCCACGCCAACATCCTGGCGAACGTCGACCACTTCAACTATTGGATGGGATACAGAGAAGGCCGTGTCTATCTGCATGCGGCACCGATTTTTCACATTGCCGATTTTCCCGCCATGTTCGCAGCACCGGCTTTCGGTACGCGCCAAGTCACGATATCAAAGTTCAGCCCGCAAGGTTGCTGTGAGTTGGTCCAACGCGAACGCGTAACTCACACAGTGCTCGTGCCGACGATGCTGAACCCTGCTGACGCAGATGCGCGAAGCAACGCCGTATGACTTAAGCAGCCTCGAGGTTCTGGCTTATGGCGGTTCTCCAATGGCGCCGGAACTTGTCCGCCGCACCAGAAAACTTCTACCGAACGTGAAACTTCTCCAGTGCTATGGACTCAGCGAGACCGGCTTCCTCACGGGTCTCGAAGATCAGGAGCATGTCGAAAGCAAGCTCCAATCATGTGGGCGGCCCTGTCCAGGAATTGACCTGCGAGTCGAAGACGAGACGGGAAACGAAGTGGAAGTCGGGCAGCGCGGCGAATTGGTCGCGCGGGGCGCCAATGTCATGCGAGGCTACTGGAACGATCCGCAAGACACGGCTCTCGCGTTTCGTAACGGAATGTTTCGCACGGGAGACATCGGCTATCAGGATTCGGATGGCTATTTCTACATCCTCGACCGCCTGAAGGACATGATCGTCACAGGTGGCGAAATGTTAATTCCGGCGAGGTCGAAGCGGTCATCTACAAACATCCCGCAGTTCGGGAAGTGGCGGTCTTCGGAATTCCTGACCGCCAGTGGGGCGAACTCGTGATGGCTTGCGTCGTCCTGAAGCCCGCAATGGCTCTGAGCGCGACGAACTGACCAGCCATTGCAGGCAGTTCTTAGCGAACTACAAGATCCCCCGCCGCGTGGAGTTTTCAGATACCGAACTACCGAAAAGTGGTTCCGGAAGATCCTCAAAAGGATTCTTCGCGACCGCTTTTTTGGGTTAATCAAGAACGCGCTGTTGGTTGACGGACTATGAACCTTGGCGGTCATTTCAAAACCGGCCATATGAGCTGAGTCCAAATTATTGGCAACAATCCAACTGAGACATCATGACAAGTGAAACTGTAGGTGCGCGGGAGTCACGCGTCGTAATTGTAGGCGGAGGTTTCGCGGGCTTGGCCTCCGTCAAGGCACTAAGGAAAACACCCGCGCGAATCTCCCTCATCGACCGTACCAATCACCAGATTCTAGAGCCAAGCTTACACACGAACGTGATCAGGCAGAAAAGGTTCCTAACCTAAACGGAAGCGAAGCCAAAAAAGGATCGGACCATATGAGTGGCAACGATCTACAATGTGAAAACAGTACTTGAGAGAGTTACTGTGGCTGCATCATCGTCCGACTGAGCACTGCACGCCATTTGGCGATGGCGGTGACGAGATTGTGAAAAACTCGCTCGTCGAGCACCGCGAGGGTTGATCCATTTCATTCGGCGACCATAGCAGCTTGGCAGGACTTAAATTCTATCCCCTCATCCGGCTCGCGCTTCTTCCGGTGGTCTTGACCGCAATGGTGCGTTCGGCCCAGCTGGAAACGAGCGGCAGGGCTGCGCATAATCGATTCACAAGGCGAGAGCGGCGGCTATGGAGTCGACCACAAAGGGAACGGCTTTCATGACATGAAGGACCTTCCACACCTCTAAAAGCAGTACAGCCGTGCGATTACCCTTGCGGGTTCCCGCAGTTTTTGCGCAATTCGAGGTTCAACTGCAACACGTTGACGATCTTCTCGCCCACCAGCCCATCCATCGGGGCATACGCGTCAGCCTGAATGACTCTCTCAATTTCGTTATGGACCTCGACCGGGTCAAGCTTCAGATCTGACGCCCACTTGGAAGATACCCGATCAAGCTGGAATTCGGCGTTCTCGAGCGTGATGTTCGGGTCCAAGCCGGACCCCGAGGTTGTGACCATGTCGCCGGGAACTTCCAAGGCTACATCGGGATGATCTTGCCTCCACATGTCGAAGAAGATCGAAACCGCGAGAAAACGGCACTGGCGCTTCCGGCCTGGGGCTGCAGATTATTTGAGTATGGCCCAATGACCGTGACGCGTCTCGGCATGAAAGGCGAACTGGTGCGCTGCTCAGTCAGCCGTGGTGTGCTCGCGGCAGAGAACGAGCAGTCCCGTTGCCGCGGCAACGGGACTGCCATGGGCGCCATCGCCTATTCAAGTGGGACCTCCAAGGAAACCACTCAAATCAGCGCGTTTGGGCTTTGCGCGCCGACGAAGTGCATCGGAGAATTCCCAGCATCTCGCTGACCGATTCGCTCCGGTCCCCAACGGCGGATGTCAACGACCGATTCGCCGGGCTCTTAGTACATTCCGGCCATGCCCGGAGATTGGGCTTTCGTCTTGAATTCGAACTCGCCAAAAATGCCTTCGCTCTCCATGTTCGGCCCAGCTGTGAAATACAGTGCGCTCGTGTTCGCGTTGTTGCTGCCATTGCCAAAAACCAGCGCCCACAGACCGTCGACATTGAGCGGCTTGCCATTTTTATCTGTTGGTTGACCAACCGAATTTCCCATAGCGTTGAACGCATTGATCATTCCGTCCCCGAAATTTCCGATCCAGTAGTCGTTGCTCAAGGGACCGAAATTCGCCGGCGTGAGCACCATCCCCCACGGCGCGTTTAGATTGCCGCCGGTCGCAAAACGTCGCACGAACACACCATCGGTCGTGAAGATATCAATGTAGCCGGCGCCTGCCTGGTGAACCGGGTCGTGCTTGGCCGTGTCCTGCATCGCGTATGAAACCCACAAATTGTTTCCCAAGAGCGTAATTCCGAACGGCGCAAAACCTGCTATCGGGTTCGGATCGGTAAAAGTTCCGGTCAGTGATGATATTGGATTGTAGGCGCTGTCGAAGACGTCGACGTTGCCCGAACGGAAATTGGTCGCGTAAATCAACTGATTGCCGTTCAGAGTGGCGATGGCGAGGCCTTTGTACACCGCGCCGGTATCTGTCGTCGGTATCGCAGAGTTATCCACGTGGAGCACGGCTCCGGTCCCGTCGGTCTGTTGCCATCCCGAAATTGTTCCGTCTTCAGTGGAAAAGATAAAAAGGTCGCCGCCAAAATCGGCGGTCGTACCATTAAAAACGATTCCTGACGGCGCCGCAACGGCTGTGCTATTCATCGGCGGCGGGACGGTCACGACGAAAGGCACCATCTTTTTGCCGGCAGGGACTCTAAAAATCCTTCCCTTACCGTTGTAGAGTGTCGATACACCGGCGTTGTTATCGGAGACCCAGAACGGGGTCTGTCCCTGTACCAAGCCCCAGGGATTGATCAGATTCTTGTCGTGAACCTGCGCTTTCAGACTCCTCATCGAGGTGACCAGGTTGGTCTGAGTGTAAAAGGTCGTTGTCTTCGTTTTGGCCGGCATCATCTGCGCCCATGCACTCGCCGTCATAGCAAGCGCGATAACGCAGGCGCCTAGCAACATTCCTGTTCTACGGTTCATGGTATTCCCTCCAGATCGAAAAAACTCAGCGCGAAGTCTCTTTCGGCGCGGGTACGGATTCTAGGCGCCGTCGCCGGTCTCACTTAGCTTGCAAGAATTAGATGGGCCTGCTCTCGGATGGCGAACGCGGCGGTTCCGGCGGTAAGAACTCTGCGTATCATGCTCGAACGAACTCCTCCCACAACGTTTCTGCCTTCGGAACATGTACTGAAACATCCCGCGAGATATTCCCGATCGTGGGAGCGGCTGAATCCTTCTGCGCCCCTACTATGAAGTTGGAGCCGTGACCGAGAAAGGTTACGCGGGGAAGAAACGGAAAATGTGCGCCTGCGCGAGAGTTACCGACCTTCGCCCAGGCCTCGGCCTCCTTCAGAATCGCTAGATTGCCTCTCTTTATTTCGATACGGTGTTGGACGCGCTGAGCGTTTTTGCAGCCTCAGCATTTGCCGAAGCCTCTTCCACGACGACCTTCATTTTCATGTTGCCATGACCCAGACCGCAGTAATGGTCGCAGATCGCGGTGAACGTCCCGGCGGTCTGCGGCATCACTGTTATCTCGGTCACTTTGCCGGGTTTGATGTCCGTGTCGATTTTCAGTGCACGAATCATGAAACCGTGGACCCGGTCCGAGCTGGTCAGTTGCAACGTGACCGGTTGACCCTTTACGAGCGTGATGTGATCGGGGGTGAAGTGGAACTTGCTGGCCGTGATCTTGATTACCTGCGCACTTTCGGCTCGCGCGCGCGTAGGTACACTGTACATGGCCAATCCCGTTATCAATCCTAAAGCCAGAAACGTCTTAATCGGCGTCATTGGATGACTTGCCCCCGGTTGAATTGTTGCTCTTTAGCATCTGCTGCATTCCCGAAAGGCCCGAAAACTCGGCTTTGGTGAGAACGACATCTGTGAGATCAAGCGACGCGGCCGGGTCAGCGGTGCCTTTCGAGTTGACGAGCCGGACGCCCAGATCCTTGAACGGATCACTTTTGTCGAACGGCAGCGGCTTCTTTCCGTCGTTCGTAGCGGGGTCGTTGAAAGCGAAGATGAGCGACCGTGCCGCGTAATGCGTTACTTTGCCGGTCTGGTGGACATCATGACGATGGATATGACCATAGAGGACGGTCACGTTCTCATAGGGCACCAGCGCGTTCATGACGTCATCGCCGTCGGCGGTGAACCACTCCCATTCGGGCTTGAGATCGAAGAGCGGGCGATGGGTAAAGACTACGATTGGCGCAGTTTTTGGAAAACGCGCAAGATCCTTCTTTAGCCACGCCAGCTGCTCCGTGCCGACCTCAGGGCGTCCGCGCGACACGTTGTCGAGCGCCACGAAATGGACGCCCTTGTGATCGAATGAGTAGTGGGTCTCACCGAAATGCTCGCGGTACAAGACCCCGCGATCGATGGCCGCATCGTTCTCGCCCGGGACCGTATGGATCGCTGAGGTGTTGATGCGACCCGCAATCGACTTGAACAACTGCATCCGCTGCGCGTGTGCGTCGCGGGTCTCGGCATCATGCGTAAGATCGCCGGTGAACAGGACGAAGTCTGGACGCTGCGGGCTCTTATTGAATAATTCCACCGCGCCTTCGAACGCCTTGGTCCCAAGAGGGTCCGGCGGGCCCTGGAAGCCGACGTGCGGATCGCTGAACTGCGCGAAGGTAAAACTTTGCGGTGCTTCGCCGTTGGCTTTTTTGAAGAAATCGCTGATCGCGTCGGCTTCGGCGCGATGGGCCAGGAACGGAGCGAACTGATAGACTACGCCGATCCCGAGCGACATGCCCGCAATTCTCAGGAACGACCGCCGGCCTATTTCATCTTTCATTTTGTGTCTCCCTCTCTGGCCTCGCCCGAGTCGCTTCCTTTAGTGGCTTCCGGGCGCTGAACTCAGACTGCCTTCAAGAGGCTATACTGCCGGACGCTCCCAAATATTCCCGCTCGCAACGGCCTTTCGTGGCTGGAATAAAATCGCGACTTCGCCGGTCTTACTTAAATGGCTGTGCAAACCTGATGAAAGGCGCAGCGCCGCGCCAACGCAGTGAAATCCGCGTGGTGAGGAGTTGCGCGAAGCAATAGGCGCGCACGGGCTCTCGTCCAAGCGTACCGCCGGTCGATGAAGATCGACGCAAGTGGAAGCTCGCAACAGAGCTCGCAGAACTTTTACCCGAAGCTCGGTTTCGGGCGACTGCCTCGCATAGTGAGGTCGAGACGGGTGTGACAGCGCAGAGAGACTGTCGGTTGGTCAAGCCGTAGACGCTTACGCAGGCTATCCCACCAATGCAGAAGAAAGAGCAGGCCGCCGCACCATAAGCGGGTACGAAGCGAATGGCGATGGCATTAAACAACGTCCTAGGTACGTTGAGGACCTTCCGCTTACCGGCGCGCTCCATTCTCGTGCGCCAGCGATGCGGTGAGGATTATTAGCGAACTCCTGCACGCACGAGTTGAGCGAACTTCTCCAGTTGGGGAGGGGCGACGTCCGAGACGGCCCAGTATTCCATCCCCGACTCGGTCCACCGGACGGAATTATATCCTTCCCTGGTCGCGATGTGCGTTTGAGAATCGGGCGGATTTGCGGTTGGCCACGTGAAGAGGTTGATCACGTGCAAATGGTAGTGATAGACAAGCGCCGCCACAGGATGGCCGTCGATGTAATCGAGTCTGCCCCCGACCAGTGGGAATCCCTGCGTCGAGAGATCGAGTACAACCGGCGCGAAGTCGAGCTTGCCGTCGAACCAGGGCTTCACCGTATGTTGATTGGACGACAAGACGTCGGTCAGATGATTCGCCATGAGGGAGCGCACGTGGCTTGCGACCACCTCGCGGCCGAGTACGTCGCCCATTGAAGACCGGCCCGGTATCAGGCCGCGCCCAAGTATAGCCACAAGAAGTGCCGCCGCGGCCGCCACCGGCCAGCGCCATGCCGTTGACACAAATCCCAGGCGCGATCGCGAGCGGGTCTCAGCCCGGATTGCGGCGCGTGTCGAGGAGCGAACTCGTTTTCTGAGCGCCGCCGAGGCCTCATGGTAGGGCAATTTCTCTTTTAGCGCCGCCCTGAGTGCAACGCCGCCTTCGTGTTCCCGCGCGCATGAGGGGCACTCCTTAAGATGCTGCTCAACGTCGAGGCTCGTGCGAAGATCGAGCCTCGCCATCGGCGTATCCGTCAATCAGCTTGCGCGCCTCTTCGCAACTCATGTCAAGCCTCCTCCGGCGATTCCAGCTTCAAAGATCGCTGGAGACGCCCACGGGCTCGCGCGAGGCGCGACATCACAGTGCCGATCGGCACCTCGGTTACGCTTGCGATCTCTTTGTAGGAGAGGCCCTCCAGTTCGCGCATCACGACAACTTCGCGAAACTCCTCCGGTAGTGCTTCGACGGCTCGTTGCAGCGCCGCTGCGTCGAGACTCTCAAGCAAGACGTCTCTGGACCGGGGACGTCCGGGTTTTGCCCGTGTACTTCCTCGTCGAAAGCGGTCTGGACTTCTTGCCCGCGGTTACGCTTAAGCTTCGAGTAGCAGGTGTTCCGCACTATCGCGAGCAGCCAAGCCCGCCCATCGCCGCCGCGAAAACCGCCAAAGAAACGCAGCGCACGCAGGTAAGCGTCCTGCACGGCGTCGTCGGCGTCGGCGTCGTTACGCATCAGCCATCGCGCGAGATTATAGGCGGCGTCCAAGTGCGGCAGAATCGCCTCCTCGAAGCGTGAGAGTTTATCCGGTGTGGGCAACGGGGTGCTCTTTTCACCAGCGCCTTACACCATCAGACGTAAGACCCGCCAAGCTGCGATTTTATTCCCTTCGACCAAAATCTCTGCACGCCAGGAATAACTGGGAAGCCACCTCGGTAGTCTAGTTCGAGAGGTCATCAGTTCGCTAGCGAGTGCGACCAGAGACCAAGCACGGTTGCTGAAGTTGGCGGCGGTTCACAAGCACGTTGCCTCGGTTCGACTAGAGGTAGCCATGGAAGGAAGGAACGTCGAAATGGTCGGCTGGCGTCACTGCCGATTGCTGAGCCCAGTTGTGGATCGATAAGGCCCACCCGTTCAAGGACCTCGGAATCCGGCTAGTGCCTCGCAAGGTGGTGACGCATCTGCGGCGCCGCTCGGGATCGAAGACGTCGAACTGATCGTGCCTGAATTCTCGGGAACTTCGCGGATACAAGAGTTTAGGAAAGGTGGCAATTCAACCAATCAGGGGAGCTTAGACAATGCGGACCAAAGGTAAATTGATCGCGCTTGCTTTTGTTGCGGGCCTTGCCGCCTACGGCACGTTGGCCGGGACGCGTCCCGATTTGAAACCTGCCCAGGGGAGTCGCATGGCGACAATTGGCGACGGAAGTGCCGTGGCCCACGCCGACACCGGACCGCAAGTAATCAAGATCGTGGCGGGCAAGTTCCACTTCACTCCCGATCACATCACCCTCGAGAAGGGTCAACCGGTCACGTTACGACTGACCAGCTCCGATGAGACGCACGGTTTCATGCTTCGCGCACTAAAGATCGACACGGACATCAAGCCCGGCAAGATTACCGAGATAACAGTGACGCCCACGAGCACCGGGACTTTCAAGGCAATCTGTGATCACTACTGTGGTCTGGGTCACGGCAACATGAAAATGACAGTCGTGGTCGAATAATCGCCGATACTACTCGTCACATTTGCCTTTAGGACACGAACGATGGAAAGCCTTATCGCCCGATTACACCTGCACCCGATCATCGACCATTTCACCATAGCGTTGTTGGCTATCGGAGTCCTCGCAGATGTCTTTGCCAGCGTCGTCTTCGGGCCGCTTGGCCACCGAAGAGAGTTTTTCAGAATGTGGCAGGACCGCCTTCGGGCCACGGCAGTGCAGTTGCTGGTTGTTGGCGCGCTGGCGGCGGTGCTCTCTCGTTTCACGGGCGAGAGCGAAGCAGAAAGGCTCTGGGACACCATGTCGCCTGCCGCGCAGCAACTCTTATGGTCAGATGTCGGCTCAGGGCGATTTCTTTCACACGCGATTCTGGGGACATATCTAATGTATGCATTTGTCAGCCTAGCGCTCTGGCGAGTGCTTCAAGAGATCTCGCGGTTTGTCGGCCGAACCCGACCCTTCTATCTGGTACTCGCTCTCATTCTAACGGGGTTTCTACTTTATCAAGGGAAAACAGGTGGAGAAATGGTCTACGACCACGGTGTCGGCATGCCACGCATGAGTAGTAATGCACAGCAAAGCGGTCAATGGCGAGAAGCGAACACCCTGTCAGCGCTTTCAGCACAGCGTTAATTAATCTAACTTCGGGAACAACAATTTGTCCACACAATATCTAAGCGGATCGGAGGCATGCATCATGGACCTGTTTGCGCCTACTCACTTATTCATTCTGCTGTTAGTCATTTTGATCATTTTCGGACCCAGCAGGCTCGGTGACATTGGCGGCGCACTGGGCAAGGGTATCCGGGACTTCAAGCGCGCGATCAACGAGCCTGAGAGTACCCTCGTCCTGGCGGCAAAGGCGGCCGATGGAGCCAAGGTCGACGGCGTCGACAAGGCAGCATAATCGTGCGCGTCGGTTCACGGTGATTTGGTAGCAGACCGTCGGTCCGCTGTGCGTCGTACGGCGCTGCCACTGGCGCGCGATTGTACCGGAACGTCTCGAAGCTCCTCGAAAAGCGATAATGTTCGGTACCAGATATGCGGTGTATCGGTTGCGTCCGGACGTCGGTCTCGTAGTGAAGATGCGTTGGGATCGCAGCGGCGGTGGAACCCGTTTGTCAGAAGGACGTTTCGATTAGAAACCCGCTCGTCTAAAGCTTCTTAATCTTCGCAAGCGATTAACAATAGTAAGCACACGGCAACGAACCTAGGCGATTACTCGCGGGTCTCATCTCCGCGCGACCCGCGAATCTGCGCAGCACCAAGACGCGGCAAAAGGGGTTTTCGACACGGAAGTGAGTAACTTGCCACAATCCCGCTTCTCGTGTCCAAGCAGGTTAGGGGTAGATCTAAAGTGTAGAAGGAGTGATTAACTGTCATAGTCTTCTGGAGCATCTTGATCGTTGCTTTCCTGATCATGGTCAAGTGGATATTCCACGTGGCTCTAAGAAAGTGACATTAGAGATGCTTGTGCTCTTGTTGTTTATGATCCCATAGAGCGACCTCAATGAAGCCACGAGAGGTGTTATATTTTCCAACCGGCAAGTTCTGTAAAGCTTTTTCTTTTCGCGCACTCGATTTCGAGTTGAAAAATGGGCGTCCCTAGTTCAACAGAAAAGTTTTCTTTTCTGACATATCGGGGAATAACTGTGCTGCACGGGGGTCTAGTAGTCAGCTGGCTAATGAGCAAATCACCAGCACTGAATAGGTCTCGGGACGCGTCACCACTTAGGTAGGGGTGGTCGAGACAGGTTACGAAAACACCATAGCCCGAAAAAGAAGGAGTTGCAGATGAAACTTGTTAAAAGCGCAGCAGCAGGGTTAGTCGCCGGTTTGGTGATCGGCGCTACGTCGATATCAAGTTGGGCGGCGATGCCGGCGGCTAATATGGCGGCCCCAATTCAGGCCGAAGTGATCGCGGCCGCGACCGTTCCGCTTTCCGCGACCCAGAGCTTGCTCGAACCATCTCTGGCGCTCAAGCCCGCACGTCAGGTCCACAGCAATTGCAAACCATCCCATATGTATGGAGCCAATAACCTAGTGGGCGATCCGAATGCCTGCATCATGGGCGGTTATGGAATTGCGGGTATATACGGATACGGAGGAGTTGGGATGGCAACTGGCGCCCGTTGAGCGACTGGTTCATATAACTGGCGTTCGCGTACCATCCGCGGGCGCCAGCCCGCGCAGACAAGTCAAAGGTGTTTGACCCACGTAACTCAGTCTCGGAAGAGCATGCATAACGTCACGTCAAGTATGGGAGTCGCGGCAGGCTACGCGGACGAACCGAGAGGCCTCGAAGGGTTCCTGAACGAAAGAAGCATGCTCCCGCAGCCGGTCGAGATAATGAACGGCAGGACGGATCCCGGCCAGGGGGGGGTACCGACAAAATCACGGCCAACGTTCCGGCGGCAAAAATTGTGGAAGGTTTCTTCATAAGTGAAAGTCTGAGTATCAACGCATTACGCCGCCACTCAGCCGACGTCGAGACGATTGCTGAACTACAGCAGGCTTCGGAGGCTCCGCAGCGCGGAGCTCACGAATTAATTCAAAATAACATCGCTCTCGCGCCGAAGAGTACGCCTTATCAAGTGGTACGCAAGCGGAGAAGAACGATGGAATTCAAAAAGCCTCTAGCAACCCATAGCGGAGCCCGACCACCGACAATCAGAACTCGGGCATCGCCGGCGAGTGGTGGCCCCGTCGGTCAGGGCCGTTAGCAAGAGAACTTCGGTCATCGGCTTAACTCCGGAAACTGGGAACAAACAGCGCGGTTTGTGCGAGCCATCCGTCATTCAGCGTTACTTATCTGGAGGATTACGAGATGTCGTCGAAAGGTCAAAGATTTAGTAAATCTTCGCTTCCTCAGTGCATGCTGGCGATCATCATCGTTGGTACGAGTGTCTCTTGGGCATCCGCCACCACTCTAGCGCAAGCGGTTCCGTTGAAAACGCCTGCGCCGTCGACTTGGTGGTCACTTGAAGATCGGGGACTTCACACGTCTCCACATCTGGTGATCGGCATGGCGGATCGCAAGGACACTCTCGCTTACGATTCGCTTCGGCGCATTCGAGACGAAACAGCGAATCCTTCCGCGAAAAATACGATTCGACGCCAGATTCTTCCGAGCTCGCCCGAGCAAGCAGGCGCCACAGCTTACAGTCTACTGGACGATGGGCCAGCGCTTCGATCGTTTTCATACAGATACCAAACTGAAGCATGGCTAACAGATAGCGCATCTTTCTCGTCCGAGGTCGACCACTCCCCTCTCCCCCCTCTTGCACCTCAAGCTCGGCGGTTGGCAATTCCCTGTGTTAGTACTCTCGGGTGCCGCGGTTTCACGGTAGCTTACCCATGGTGGCGATCAATTCCCCAACCCCGAGTGCGTACGACCCAGATCGAATTTGTGCGCACGGGTACAATCTGCAATTCATCGCCAGAAGAGACTGTTCTGGAGATAGCGGAAATGAATGCTCTCTCAATACCTTATGGCTGCAGGCATGGAACCTGCGCAACCTGTGCAACTAAGTTGCTGAGCGGCAATGTTCGAATGGAACGAGAAGAAGGATTGAGCGAGGACCTCAAAGTTCAAGGCTATATTCTCCCGTGTATTAGTTGAGCCCTCGGCAATATCAAGCTCGATGCCTGAATAGAATGATCGAGGCTTGCAGAAAGTTCGATTAGACTCCTTCGGAAGACTGCAAGCTGAGCAGTGTCCCAGTATGAAGCGGTTTCATCGGCAAACCCTTGGTGGCCGCGAATTGTCCGAACCAGGATCGTAACACCTCGATCGCTCGGCGAGTACTAAAATTGTTTCCGGCCACTACGCAGAGCTCCCGCGTGCCTGCTCTTTTACACGCACCGTCGCCAATCATGGCACTGGAGGCCGTGGCTGCCGCCAACTGAGAAATTCTCGCCGACTCATCGAGATCGCGCAGACGAGCCAGCAGTCGTTCAGTCTTCAGGATTCAGCACTATCCAGAGACCATGCACCGAACTCTGGAATCTCCCACTGAGCCAGGGAGAAGCTCGCGCTGCACTTCCGGTAAGCGGTGCTGAAGTCACATCTATCATCGCCTTCATACTCGGGCCCTATTCCCGTCCCGGAGATAAAATGCGCTCACAACCGGTCGAAATACCGAACAGGAGGTTGTCATCATGAAGAAGATTTCAACAATTTTCGCCGCCGCAACGGTAGCGTTGACTTTGTCGACGCCGGTTCTGGCCGGCTCCTTCGGAATGTCGGGGAGTCACTCCGCCGCTCAGCCCGACGCCCAGACGACTGCCTATCTGGAGCAGGCCTCGGATGCTGCGCAGCGCGAAGCTCGCGAAGGAAATAAGAATAACCTCGCCTGTGCGCAGAAGCGCTACGAAATCGATCATCTCGTGCAGCGCATGAAGAGCGGGCAGCAGGTCACTCAGACGCAGCTTGGCGAAGCGCTACAACCGGTTTGGGTTTGGTAACGAGCGCAACGCATAAGAGCGGCGGAGATCGGCCAGGCTCGAATCCGCCGCTCCTTATATGGGGGCTCGCAAACTTCCAGCGGCCAGTTTTCCTTCCCGCCTGGTGAATTGTCGATAACCAAGTGGAGAAAAATATCGAGTTCGGGAGGACACCGACAATCGACAGCGAAGCGGCAATCCAGTGGCACACAAGGTCGCTTAGGATCGGCGCGGCGCGGTCTTCCTGATTCGCTTAGTGAGACTCCCTGTACGCGCATCTGCGGTGGTCCGAGTAGTAGCTTCTGCGTTCCCGAGCACCTTACGCACTGACGGCACCGAAAGGAATGTCGTGCGAAGAGGAGCTTCTGGCCCCAGTGAGTTCGCCAGTTTCATAATCGTTGCGCGGCCGATCTCGCGATGGTGTTCGACCAGATCGTTGTTCCCTGAGCGTGCGTGAAGCTCAGCAGCGGTCGCGTGAACTCGCCATGCGGCCAACGGGACTTCGAAGCCCTCCATCGTCGACAAAGCCTTGGCGATGCAATCTCGCGCGCCCTCGAGATCAACTTCGGCGATGGCGACCCTGACATTCGCCTCCCACGCCAGCGCTTGCCACGTGCGCTCAGCGGCGGCCCGCGTAAGTTGTATAAACCGCTCCGCCTCTGTTCGCGCCCGCTTGAGATCTCCCTTCGCCAACCAAAGTTCAGTGAGTGCCGATTCGAGCATCAGGTATATGTACCAATCAAAGACCACAGGCTGGCGATCGATGTCACTTCTAGCTCTCAACACGAGCTCAAGGCCGCGATCAAAATTTCCCAGGGCGGTTTCTGCCGAGCCAGCCAAGGCCAAGCCTAGATGAAGGCTTGGAGTATCCTGGAGCGTAGGAAGAACCGACTCACAGATCGCCACAACGCGGCCAAAATCCAGCGCATAAAAGTGAGCCCAGGCGCCGTATAGCAGCAAGGTTCCCGAACGGAAATCGTTATTCTTGTCCATCACCGCGATTGCGTCTTCGATGCCTCGCAGCGCCTCGCCCCATTCTCTGAGAAACATAAGACAGGGCAGGATGCTTAGCGCGTTTTGATAGACGGTGAGACCGGTTAGATAGGGGTTCAACGCGTCGCCGGTCAGGACCGCAAGGTTTTCGATAGCGCTCCGGTATGCTTCGCGGTATTCGGAGGAAATCCACTGAATGAAGCTGTAGCCGAGCAGATGTGTCGCGAGTGCTCGACGGTCACCGGCCGCCCGAATCTCCGCGAGCGCGTTGCGGCACTCCTCCGCATCCTGTGGATTCCAGCCGCCGGCCCACAGGCGCAGGGCGAAGCACCTCATGCGGGTTCTTGCCCGCATGAGCGGATCGCTCTGCCTCGCATTGAGCCGGAGCGCCTGCTCGATGATCTCCAGGCCACTCGGCGCACTCACCCAGGTCGTCGCCCAAGCCATTTCGACGAACGCGTGCACTTCAACATCGATCATTCCGTAATTAGCCGCTCGTGCACCCAGCGCTCGGTAAGTTTCGACGGCGCGCGAGTCAAAAGACCCTAGGTAAATCGCGGCCAGCTTCTTCAGAATCTCGATTTCGTTACCTGCGCGCTCCGCCTCTGGCAGTTTGCCCGACAACTCGAGGGCGTGTTGAAGCAGGGCCGCTGCTTCGCGAGGGGCATATCGCTCTCCGGCAGTTTCGGCCTCAAGCTGCAGATATTTAACGGCGCGGGTCCAATCGGAGCCTTCTTCGAAGTGCGGGACAAGCTCGGCGGCTACTTTGCTCAAATTCGACCGAAACAGAGTCTCCAGACGCTCCCCAATCTGTAAGTGTAAATTTGCCCTGCGTGCAGGCACCATTAGCCGATACGAAACCTCGCGGTAGAGTGCATGCACAAATTCGTAGCGCGAGCAGACGGTCCCCTCCGGAAACTGTTGAGTTCCTGCCGAACGCACAATGTGATGCCGGCGCGACAGACCCTCGCAGAGGTCTTCAAAAGCTTCCCGGCCAAGATTCGCCGCCGCAGCGCACACTTCAGGTGAAAAGGCCCTCCCGGCAACGCTCGCTGCCTCCAGCGCCCGCTGCTCCTCCGGCGTGAGCCGATTGATCTGGGCTTCGATCATCCGGCGCAGCTTCTGGGGCACTCCGAGCGCGATCTCCGCCAGCGGTGCTTGTAGCTTCCAGGCTCCGCTCTCCCTCAGACCAGGCCTCGCTCGATCATGTGGTCAAGTGCCGCAACCATGAAGAGCGGATTGCCCTCGGTGTGCTGATAGAGCAATTTGGCCAAGCCCTCCGGCACGATGGCTCCCGATGACTCGGCGGCGAGATATTCAGCTACTTGCGCCTCGCCCAGCGGCTCCAAAGTGATCTCGCGACATAAATGATGCAGCAGCAGTTCCTGCTCGACTGCCTTCAACGGATGTTCGGGAACCACAATATCGAGCGGACGTTTAGTTGCGATCAGCATCAGTTTGGCCGGCACACGACGGCGCGCCAGCGCCGAGATGAGATCGACTGTGGAGTGATCCACCCACTGCAAATCCTCCAACACCAGCAGAAGCGGACTCGCCGCAGTGAGGGTCTCCAGCGCGTCGCCGATCTCGCGCAGCATCCGCTCCCGCGTCGCGCCCACGATTTCGCGCTGCAGCATCTCGCGCTGTTCGCGCTTCACCAGCGCGGGAAATTGCACCAGCCAGGTCGGTGCTTGCGCGGCGAGCGTCTCCACGACCGATTCTCCGCCGGGGCCGCGGCACAACTGACCCAGCGCTTCGAGCATCGGGTAGTAGGCTTCCTTGCCACCGTAGCCCTCGACGCATTGGCCCAGGGCGATGCGAAGGCCCGGTACGGCGGCCGCGCCCTGACGCTGGGACTCGTCGGCTAGAGCCGTTTTCCCGATGCCCGGCTCGCCCGTCACAAACACGATTTGTCGCTCACCCCTAAGCGCGCTCTGAAGGCAGTCGCGCAACTCACCCAGCGGTCTCTCTCTCCCAACGATCCTTCCTCGCGCTGGTGCTGCTGGAACGGCAAAAGGCACCCCCGTGCCTTCGCTCACGGCCGCGATAAACCGGTACCCGCGCCGGTGCTGAGTCTCTATAAAAAGAGGCTTCTTCGTCCGGTCCCCAAGCGCGATTCGGAGATCGAGAATGGACTTCTTTATGGCCTGCGGCTGGATGAAAGTGCCGGGCCACACCGCCTCGAGCAGCTCGTCATGGGTCACCAACCGTCCGGCGTGCTCCACCAAATAGCGCAGGACCGCGAACGACTTGGGCGTCAGCAGAACTCGTTCATCATCTCTCTTGTCCCTGCGGCGCCACAGACACTGGTTTATGGTGTCGAGCTGGAATGGCGGAAAATTCTTCATGGATCGCGCTGAAGTCGCGCTCTATTTTCGAACTTCCTCGACCCTACAGAACCGAATAGGGACCTTTCTACACCAAATGGGGACTTCAACATAACGACTCCAAGCCCTCGATTACCTTAACTTCGCAGGCGTCCAGGGAGAAAAACACAAGCGGCGCGGGCACAACAGCAGCACGCAGGGTACGAGCGCATCGAGCGCACGGACACCAAGGAGGCTGGGCGGTGAGTCAAACAATTAACGTGCACAGTAATTTGCCGGAACCGGGCAACTCGGCCGATTTCGATCGCCTTGTGCTCGCGCACCTCGATACGGCCTACAATCTCGCGCGATGGCTGGTGCGCGACGAATATGATGCCGAGGACATAGTCCAGGAG
This sequence comes from uncultured Pseudomonadota bacterium, assembly GCA_963837035.1. Lineage (GTDB taxonomy): Bacteria > Desulfobacterota > Binatia > Binatales > Binataceae > JASHZA01. Next base: position 285,157 of record CAWIMH010000035.1, on the reverse strand, counting down.
GCGTCTCTTCGCGCGTTCCGTTTCTTCGCCACGTTCCGCGGAGGCGATTCGCGTGCGTGGCTGCTCAAGATCGTGCGCAACACGGCTTTCACCTGGCTCAAACGCAATCGGCCCGCCGACCGGCCGGCCGAATTCGACGAGAACATTCACCGCGCGCCCGACGACGCGCCGACGCTCGAAGCGAGTCTGCTGCGCGAGGCGGACAGCGCGATGATTCGCGGGGCGCTCGATGAACTGCCGGCGGAGTTCCGCGAAGTGGTGGTGCTGCGCGATCTCGAAGAGCTTTCGTACAAGGAAATCGCCGACATCGCGGAAATTCCGATCGGCACTGTGATGTCGCGGCTGTCGCGAGCGCGTGGAAGGCTCGCGCGCTCAATCACACCCGATGTCTGGAAGATCGAAGGTCTCGATCGCCGCGAGGATTGTGAAAGGATCGTGGCGGCTGCTCGTTACGGCGGACGAAACAAAGTCAGTTGCATCATACTTGGCCGGGGCGAGGACGACAAAAAGGTGCGCGAATGGCTGACAGTGGCGGCTACCGTGGCAGGCTTCATCGGCTTCGCCGTCGGGCGCTCCGACTTCTGGGAACCGCTCGTGGGATGGCGGGCGAAAAAAGCAACGCGCGAGGCCGCCGTTAACGAGATTGCGCGGCGCTACCGTGAGTTCGTCGACATCTTTCAAAGAGCGCGCGCCGAATAAACAAGACACAGAGGATCACGACTGGCCGTTTGCTAGCGACCGCTCGCTGCGCGTAGCAACCCCGCAAGCTTGTCGAGGTCTTGCTGATTCAAAATCATACACCACCCAGCAATACATCCCGCGACCATCAGGTGCTCGAGTTGTATCCATGTTCCGTCTCGATACTCTCGGCGCTCATTGCGCACCGGGCGGTCCGCCACATGAAGACGGTCATGTGCTTCCTCGCTGATATACAAACGTCGCAACCTTCCGCCTATCGATATAGTTCTGTCGCCCGCTCACCAGTGGGGCCGGTCTCGGAAGTGACCAACCCAGTGGAAGGTCGGTCAGCGCCATGTCGCCGCCATCGACTCACAACGGGTCAAAGTTATGAGCCGCATTCAAACACGGAAGGATGGTCTGGCCGAACTCCGCGAATCGGCGATTCTATCTTGGCGGGCAAGACGGCTCACGCGGTCGGGAATATTCTGCGGGAAATTTGAGTATATAGTCTGAACGCGGAGACATTTCAGCTGCACAGCTTCGCGCAGCCTATACAGGCTACGCAGCGTACGCCGGGCTAGTTCGATCCATACATAGTTAAGGGCCAGGACCACGGGGTAAATGCGTAGCGCAGGGAGTCACACGAATCGATTCGATTAAATGAAAAGCAGGGTCCTGACGGTACCGGAAACGGTCTAGCTATCTTCTGGTTCACTCGTCCGCGATTTACAGGATGGCAAAGAAAAATCGGCTGTCCGTCGGCAGCGACTACCGGTTTACCGTCGAGGCAATCGATAAATGGCGCGCATCGGTGGGGCTTGGCGCTCCCACTGTTTACCGCAAGCGAGAACGAACTGAGTTCAAAGAGACCGGATAACTCGGCTGGACGGAAATCCGCATTGGAGCATGGTCAGCTTTGAGGAGTCCGTGCAAAAAACGGAGACGAGAGATCCCACAATTAGAACGATCCGGCAAGGAGATAGGGCTGAATTCCGTGCGCGAGGTGTGCCGCCGTGAGTAACGAACTTCCCGTGAGTGGAACCACGATAACCAATCCAGGCGCGTCGAAAGCTGCCATTTCATTCCACTACGATCTCGGCAACGAATTTTTCAGACTATTTCTCGACCGCGAATGTTGTTACTCGTGCGCCATGTACGATAATGAGTCCGACTCCTTCGAAGCAGCGCAGCAACGCAAACTCGAGTACCACATCCAACAGGCGCGGGCTGACGGCGCTGCTCGCGTCCTCGATATCGGATGTGGCTGGGGTGCGCTGCAGAAGAAGCTGGTAAGAGAGCACGGGGTAAAACTCGCGGTCGGATTGACGCTGAGCGAGAAGCAGGCTGAATGGATTCGCTCGATGGGCCTGCCGGGCGTTGAAGTTCGTGTGGAAAGCTGGTCCGACCATGTACCAACCGCTGCATATGACTCAATCATTTCGATTGGGGCCTTTGAGCATTTTGCACGTCCATCGAGCCGCGCGGTGCGCATGAGGGGCTATCGCGATTTCTTCGAGCGCTGCTACGGCTGGCTGAATCCGGGCGGATGGATGTCGCTCCAGTCAATTGGGCTCGGAACGGTGGACCGGGGAGTGGAGGGGCAATTCGTCGCCGAAAATATTTTCCCCGAGAGCGATCTGCCACGCTTGGGCGAAATCGCCGAGGCCTCCGAAGGGATTTTCGAAATCGTTTTGGTTAGAAACGATCGCGCCGATTATAAACGCACCAACCATGAATTCCGCGACCGCTTACGCCAAAACTGGGATGTGGCCGTCAGTTTGGTAGGAGAGGAGACGGTCCGCACTTTCGACAAATATTTTCGCGTGTCGGCGGCCGGCTTCAGCCGCAGAACGACTAATCTCTATCGAATTACCTTTCGGAGACTTGCCCACCCGCGTTTCAATATTTCTTTGTGATCTGGAACATGTTGCTCGAGCACCTTGCGACTGGCCAGCAATGGCTTCCCACTGCTCAGATGAGTGGCCTATTCGATCAGAGATCGTAAATCACCATTTATCGTCAATAATCGCTGCATCTGTCTCGCGCAGGCAGCGATGGAATCGGGCCGCAGCACGGCGCAGGAAATTCTCGACGCCAGCTGCTGGAAGTGGTTTCCTCCGGTGCCGTCAAACGTGAAATGAAGCCGTAGACGCAGGCTTTTTCGGTGATTCCGGCACTAGATCTGCATAGACCGGGACTGGCTTGCCGGAACCGGCAGCAATAATCGTCCCGGCTTCTTATTCTACATCGCCGAACCTTCGCCCAACGCCCACGATAGGCATTATCCGAGTAAAGTCGCGTGCCCGCAGGGCTGGCTGTTCGCAGCGAATCGAGCAATGTGTGGGTCATTGGGGCGGTAAATCGCCCGCCCATAGGAGGACCGCACATGGGCTTTGAGATCGAACTAGTCGTTTCAAGATACTGCCGGAAACGATCATGAAGCGGCCGAAGCTGGCTCCCGACCGAGCAGCACTCGCTGCGGAAATTGGCGACCTGTCAAAGGCCAGTATCACGAACCTCCGCGAGCGCTGGAAAAACCTGTACGGTAAACCGCCCCTCGGTGCTCTCGGCAGGTCCTTTCTGATTCGGGCGATCGCTTACCGCCTCCAGGAAAAGGCCTGCGGCGGTCTCAAGCCCTCGACCCGACGCCTGCTCGCCAGAGTCGCCGAAGAGGCTGCGGCTGGGAGCTCGCCGAAGCGCCCGCCAGCTCGAATGGCGGAGATGGGAACAATTCTGGTCCGCGAATGGCAAGGCAACGCACACCGGGTTACGGTGCTCGGCGACGGCGTGTCCTTCAACGGCAAGCGTTACCGTTCGCTCTCCGAGGTCGCGCGCGAGATCACCGGCAGTCGTTGGTCAGGACCGCGCTTCTTCGGGCTCCGAACCTCTGCAGATGGAGAACAACCATGGAGCGCTCTAAGACTTCGATCCGCCGTTGCGCGATCTACACGCGCAAATCTTCCGAAGAAGGCCTGGAGCAAGACTTCAACTCGCTGCACGCACAGCGCGAGGCGTGCGAAGCGTTCATCAAGAGTCAGGCCGGTGAGGGCTGGCGCCTGGTGAAGACGGCCTATGACGACGGCGGCCTCTCGGGCGGGACGATGGAGCGGCCGGCTTGCAGCGTCTGCTGGCAGACGTCAATCAGGGCGCGATCGATGTCGTGGTGGTTTACAAGGTCGACCGCCTGACCCGGTCACTCACCGACTTCGCCAAGATGGTCGAAGTGTTCGACGCCCATGAGGTGTCCTTCGTCGCTGTCACCCAGCAATTCAATACCACGACCTCGATGGGACGCCTGACGCTCAATGTCCTGCTCTCCTTCGCCCAGTTCGAGCGCGAGGTGACCGGCGAGCGGATCCGCGACAAGATCGCCGCCTCCAAGCAGAAGGGCATGTGGATGGGTGGTCTGGTGCCGCTCGGCTACGAGGTGCATGAGCGTCGCCTGGTGGTCAACCAAGCGGAAGCGGAGACCGTACGAGAGATCTTCCGGCGCTACCTGGAACTCGGTTGTGTCCGGCTCCTGATGGAAGAGCTGAATCGTCGCGGCATCCGCTCCAAAGTACGCGTGGCAAGGAACGGAAGAACGTCAGGCGGGAACTCGTTCTTCCGTGGCGCGCTCTACGTGCTGCTTTCCAATCCCATCTACATCGGCGAGATTCGTCACAAGGGTGTCCGCCATCCGGGTCTGCACGAACCGATCGTGGAGCGAGAGCTGTGGGAAAAGACGCAGCGGTTGCTGCGCAGCCAGGCGGTTCGGGCGGGTCGCGAACGAAATCGGTCGCCAGTCCGCTCATGGGTAGACTGTTCGACGAAAGCGGCCAGAGCCTGACGCCCAGTCACGCGGTCAAGGGCGAGCGGCGATATCGCTATTACGTGTCGCGCAGCCTGATCAAAGGGACGGCGGATTCGGGCGGGCGCGGCTGGCGCTTGCCCGCGCCGGAGATCGAGCGGACCGTCGCGGCTGCGGCTGGCCAAATCCTGAGCGACAGGATTGGGCTTGCGGCGGATAGCGGTCTCGCCAGAGAATCGACTTCCATCGATCTTCTTGGCAGCAGAAGAGTGGAGAGAGCGCCTGCAATCAGAGGTCGAAGCCGGAGCGGCTCTGAATGCCATAGTCGACCGGGTCGACCTGACCGAAACCGGCATCCGCGTCTCGCTCAAGGTGCCGATATCCGAGACCGCGTCGCAGCCAACGGCGAACGCCAACGTGCTGAGCATCGCCCGCTTCTTTCCAATGACCATCAGGCGGCGCGGTGTCGAGATGCGCCTGGTCATCGAAGGCAATCGCGCGCCGCTGCGCGCGCCGATGCGGCGCTCTTGAAAGCCGTCGCGCGCGCGCGTCAATGGTCTGAGGATCTGCTGGCGGGTCGAGCGCAGTCAGTCGCAGAGATTGCTGAACGCGAACGCGTCAGCTCCCGCTACGTCAGACGATTGCTGCGGCTGGCGTTCCTGGCCCCGGAAATTGTCGAGGCGATCGCCACAGGTGACCAGCCACCCGAACTCACCGCCGAGGCCTTGGCCGAACGGATCGATCTCCCTCTGCTCTGGACCGCGCAAGAAAAAGCCGTGGGGCTTGCCTCGTAGACTTACCCTCGATCATTTCCTCACATTTCGACTGAGCCAGTCGTCGAAATCGACCCGTTGTGCATCGCGGATTGACGGAACCGCCTCACTTGCCAACAGAGACTTTGCCCGCGTCTTGCCCACAAATCGCTGGAAGGTGCTCTTCTCCGGTGCCGCGCATCACGCAAATGAGGCCGCAGGCGCGGACTATTTCGCCGATTCGGGCGGAGAATCCGCAGAGACGAGACTCGTTGGCGGAGCGCAGTCAATTCGAACTCTCAGGCGACTTTGTGACAGTGGTTTCCTAGGCTTACGGTTTCAAAATTTTTCATTTCCGCGCCGCCGCCTCAGGGCTCCAGTTCTTTGCCCCCCGAAGGACTGGATGTGTGTCCCGAATCGAGCAATGTGTGTGTCACCCCGGATAGGAGCGGGTGACAATGAAGAAGCCCTTGAAGACAGAAACAGAGCCGACCAACCTCGCCAACCAACTGGAGCAACTCAAGCCCGAGGAACTACGCAAGCGATGGCAAGCGGTATTCGGTTCGAATCCGCCGACGAAAATTCGCTCGTCGTTGATGATTCAGGCGATCGCGCGACGGTTGCAGGAAAAGGCATTGGGCGGTCTCAAACCTTCCACCCAGCAGCTGCTGCAAAAAATCGCTGAGGACGCTGGCGCTGGCCGCAAGGCTCCGACGATCGGAAAGACCCAGCCGCGAGTCGGCACGGTTCTGGTACGGGAATGGCACGGCACCAAGCATCTGGTAAGCGTCGTGAAGGACGGTTTCGTCTATCGCTCAAAACGGTACGGTTCGCTCTCAAAGATCGCGCGGACCATTACCGGCACCCAATGGTCAGGTCCGCTATTCTTCGGCCTGAAATCAAGGACTGAGCAGAGTCGTGGAGCCGCGTAAGCAGAAGACGTTGCGTTGCGCGATCTATACGCGCAAATCATCGGAGGAAGGTCTCGAGCAGGAGTTCAACTCGCTCCATGCCCAGCGCGAGGCCTGCGAGGCGTTCATCCGAAGCCAACAAGGAGAAGGGTGGCAACTCCGCAAGGGCCGCTATGACGATGGTGGTCTGTCAGGCGCAAGCATGGAACGTCCGGCACTAAGGCGACTGTTGGCGGACATCGAAGAGAAGCTGGTCGATGTCGTGGTCGTATATAAAGTTGATCGGCTGACCCGTGCGCTCTCAGATTTTGCGCGAATGGTGGAGATTTTTGACCGCCACGAAGTGTCCTTCGTGGCGGTCACCCAGCAGTTCAACACCACCACGTCCATGGGGCGACTGACCCTGAATGTCTTGCTGTCGTTTGCACAGTTCGAGCGCGAGGTGACCGGCGAGCGTATCAGGGACAAGATCGCAGCTTCCAAACGCAAAGGAATGTGGATGGGAGGTTTGGTCCCGCTCGGCTACGAAGTACACCAGCGGCAATTGGTGGTGGTCGAGTCTGAGGCGACAACAGTGCGCCACATCTTCCAGCGGTACTGCGAAGTCGGCAGCGTGTGGCTGCTCAAAGGAGAACTCGACCGCGATGGTCTGCACTCCAAGCTTCGCGTCGCGCGCAATGGCTCGCAGTCGGGCGACCGATCGTTCTCGCGGGGCGCGCTTTACACATTGCTGCGCAACCCGATTTATATCGGTGAAGTTCGCCATAAAGGCACGAGATATCCAGGACAGCATGAGCCAATCATCGCACGCCTCCTATGGGAGAAGGCTCAGGAACTCTTGCACCTACATACCGTCCGAACGATCGGAACGCCTAACGGCTCCATGCGGAGTCCGCTGGTGGGCAAGTTATTCGATGAAACGGGTGAACGGCTGACGCCGAGTCACGCAGTCAAGGGCAATCGGCGCTACCGCTACTACGTCTCCCGCAGCTTGCTGAAGGGCACAGCAAGCCAAACCGCTCAGGGGTGGCGGATTCCTGCTATGGAGATCGAGCACAACCTCGCGGCCGCGCTATCTAAAATTCTCCAGGACGGAGCTGCGCTGGTTCGCGATTTACCACACGATCTCGATGTCGCGAAGACAAAGTCGATCCTTGAGACTGCCGAACAGTGGAGCGCACGTCTTTGCCCCCAGGAAGAGAGCTCCGATGCTCTCGCTTCATTGATCGAACGCGCAGAAGTCGGCAAATGCGGAATACGCCTCTCCATTAGAGTCCCGCTTCAAGAGAGCGGCCAATCGTCGACTTCAACGGATACGTTCTCGTTCAAACGGGAGGTACCATTACAAGTGAGGCGGCGGGGAATCGAGATGCGACTGATTGTTGGTGGAGGTGCCGATCCGAAGATTGATTCGGCAATGCTCAAGGCGGTGGCCCGCGCAAATCAGTGGTTGACGGAACTGTTATCCGGAAGTTCGAGCTCGCTGGTTGAAATTGGCAAGCGTGAGGGAGTCGGCAAACGCTACGTCAGTCGAATCGTTCGGTTGGCCCTTCTCGCGCCTTCGATCATCGAACAAATTGCCCACGGCCACCAGCCACCCGAGCTTACCGCCCAAGCGCTTTCGACCCGCCGCGCCGACCTTCCTCTAAGTTGGCAGGCACAAAGACAAATCCTCGGCTTCGAAGCTCAAGCCTGATCCATTATTCACCCGTTCGCTCCCATGGATCGCCTGCGATGTGCCAAGGTCGCCAGTTCGATCGAATCCTCAGTTCCGAATCAGTCGTCAAAGTACACCGCCTTTCCTGGAAAAAGAGAAAGGTCCGCCAATCACCTAATCTGTTGTGGACGGTGCCGATCTCTGGTGGACCTTCAACGCGCACAACGCCCGGCTGTGCGCTAAAACGGAAACTATTCGAGCGAGAACTCGACAGACGCGACTCGCTGGCGGAGACGGTGGGATTCGAACCCTCGGTACCCGGTAAAGGATACGCCAGATTGGCAATCTGCTCCCTTCGACCACTCGGCTCCTCTCCGCTCGATAAAATAAAGTACCTAGGTAGGTATTTGCCCTCGGAGCAACCTCGAAAGTGCCAAAAGGTGTCGAAGATTTTTGGAGCCGGTCGTCAAATCTTCCCCAACAGGTCCACCGAATCGGTCTCGACGTTCTTGGATAGCAAATCGAGCATGCTGAATTAGCTTTGGGGAGGCCGGAGGGGGAGTCACGCATAGGAGGTGGTCTTACAATAGAATTTGAGAACCAATGAATCTCGACGAAACGGCGTTAGCTCGGCTGAGCACTTGGCTCAATCAAATGGGCTTGGCGGGCTTGGCGGAAGCGGAACTGGTCGGTGCCTACTGTGCGCGCATCGAGCAGCTTGGTGTGCCGCTAACGCAGGGCACGGTCCTAATCGATACTCTGCATCCGATTCACGAGGGTCGGGCGTTCCGATGGACGACCGGGGCCACCCGGGCCGAGGAATTCGAATACGGGCGAACCCGCGAAGGACCCGCTGCCGATGCATGGAAACGCAGCCCGCTCTATCACATGGTGGAAACAAACCAATCGCGATTGCGCCGTCGACTGTTTGAGCCGCCACCGGAAAATACGCCAGATTTCGCGGCGTTTGAGGCGCTCCGACAAGAGGGAAAAACGGACTATCTTGCACTGGTCCTACGCTTCGGGAGTGACGGAGTTATCGGCGACATGGACGCAATTTACTCAGTGTGGACTTCTGTGTCGCCCGCGGGTTTTGACGACGGGGACATTGCAGTGCTGGAGCGGCTTATGGTCCCTCTCGCCGCTGCACTAAAATGTGTTTCGCTGGCGCGAATCGCATCAACACTGGTCGAGACTTACCTTGGTCGCGACGCAGGACGCAGGGTCCTGAACGGTCGTATCGAGCGGGGAATAGCCGAGCGGATCGGCGCGGTGTTGTGGTACAGCGATCTGCGTGGTTATACAAGAATCACTGATACCGCGGCTCCCGAGCAGATAATTCCGCTGCTCAACGACTACGCGGATGTTGTCATATCGTCCATTCATACCGCTGGCGGAGACGTGCTGAAGCTGATCGGTGATGGGACGCTGGCTATCTTCCGAGATAATGATGCAAGCAGAGGTTGCGGCGCCGCGCTTTCCACTGCGATTGCTATGCGCCGCGGGGTGAATGAACTCAACGCTCGACGCGCTGCTGCCGGACAACCGATTACCGAGGTATACCTGGGCTTACATGTAGGCGAAGTCTTTTACGGAAACATCGGTAGCTTCGAGCGACTCGACTTCACAGTGGTCGGCCCGGCAGTGAACGAGGTGAGCCGCATCGCCGCGATGTGCCGATCGGCTGAGCGCGACGTGCTTGTTTCGGCCTCGTTCGCAGCCACCGCGAATGAAGCAGACAGGCGTCGCTTGGTCTCGGTCGGACGTTTCGCCTTGCGGGGCCTCGCCCAGGCTCAGGAACTTTACACGCTTGATCAAGTCTAAGACGCGCGCGCAGGCGGTCGTAGTTCGGCGATCTCGCACTGCGTCGCGGCTGACGCACACGAAACGGTTGGGGGAGGAGTGGAAAGTGAAGTTTGACATGCTACGGGATGCGCCGGCGCGGACGCGACGCGACCAGCAAAACTACCGCGTCGCTAGCGCCGGCCGCCACGAGGCGATGAGGCGTCCGCTCATCAAAATGCGCCGCGTCGCCCGGGTCCAAAGTATGCCCCTCCCACGGCTATCGAAAACATATGCAGGGAGGTTGATGGTTCGTCTCGAGGTTCTACCGCCGGTTCTTCGATCGAGGATGCTCGATTTTACGTAACTTCCAGTTTGGTACGGATCACGTCCTTGACGCCAGTCTCGCCGGTAAGACTCAAAGAAACGGCTCCATTGGACGAACGTGCTAGTATGTGAAAATCAAAGAACGGACAGCACTTGCGCTCTAGCGTTGCCCATTCTGCAATATCAACGAGGTCGATTTCTGCGGCAAAGATGAAAGTATAGCCGTTTTCTATTTCCCTCCTTTTGGCATTTGCGGACAGCAGCTTCGTTAGCTCGGCGTATTGCTGCCGTTCCCGCCGGGTCATCGCTTTCATATCGCATGCAAACTTACTCATGACTGTCCGTTTTCCTTGAGATCGAGCCCTTCAAAAACCAGCGCCGATACACGGCGTGAGGCGCGCTCCGTGATGACTCCTCGTTTCACTGGCGCACTTTCGTATCCTAAGTGAGCCCGTGAAGTTGGGTGGCAATCCGACCGACATGGGTATCGCAGTGCCAGATATAAGAGTATTGCCAACGCTCATTGTGTTCCAGAGCCAAGCACGCGGCACATTGACTGCGAGGTACCCTGAGAGTACGTGTTTCGCTAAGTGGGTTCACGCGGCAAAAGGTTTTCGTGGTCGAAACTCCTTATCGTCTTCGGCCTCGTCGGTGTGGCTGGAGCATCATTGTTGGCGTTCGATAACGGACCTCATTTCATTTCCGTGATTGGCGACGGTTCAATAGACCTGCCCGTTTCCGACCTCAAATCCGGTGACGTCAAATTCTTTTCATATCGAGATCCGGCCGGCGGGCGAATCAGGTTCCTGTTGGCTCGTGACTCCAATGGAGACATTCATGGCGCTTTTGACGCCTGTAAGCGCTGTTACACATATCACAAGGGCTATTACGCCTCAGGCCATGAGCTAATCTGCCGATTCTGCGGCAATCGGTACAAACTCGAGGCGATGGAGTCGGGTCTTGGATCGTGCGTGCCCGTCAAGTTGCCCTTCAAGGCCTCCGGCCACGCAGTTCAGATAAAAGCCGCGGAGCTAGAACAAGGCCACGACTTGTTCTAGTTGTTCGGACGCAGAATATGCGCACCTCCTCTTCAAAAGCTGACCAGGGACCGCTGTGCCTTCTTCTCGTGGTCAGCCTCTTGATCGGCAGTATTCCACTGACCGCCGGCGTGGTCGTCGTCTCGGATTCAACTCAGCCGACATTCACGATCAACATCTGCCAACCGCTGCAGGCGATCGTTGGCGTCACGAGTACCCCGCTAGCTCGGCCCCTTGCAGAGCCGCCTAATTTTGTCCTTCGTGAAAGTGACAGGCTTTTGATCGGATCATTGAAGCCCCTGACCGATCTAGTCATCACGCCCGAGAGCCCGCCTCCCAAGGCCTCCGCCTAAATAGCCGCGTCACCATTTTCTGCGACGGGCGAGGAGCCAGTGCGCTGCTGCCTGCTCGCCGCGCGGTAATGTTCGGAAACGGCGAACGCAGTCTGAACAACGAGGTTCGATAGACCCTTGCGTGCATTTTTTCTGAGCACGTCGGATCTGGCACGGATCCGACGTTTCGTATCGTGAGCGGAGGTTCTCTCACGCGGGTCGAACTGCCTTCGTCATGGGAGGAGAGATGTTTTCTTCAGTAACTTGGAGCATAGCAGGAGCGCACCGTGCGGGCGCGCACCAACGACGATGGGGGACGATCGGACGTTTCCTGGCGATAATAATCTGTCTGATCAGTTTCACTCCAGGCTGGAGTTGGGCATGCGCCTGCGGATGCGGCGTCTACGAAGTTGGGACCGCTTCGTTGTTTCCTACCAGCGGAGGCGGAACGGTATGGTTCGAATATGACTTCCAGGATCAGTACCTGAATTGGCACGCAACCCAGATAGCCTCGGCCGGCGCCAATTCGGACAAGGTGATTCGGACGCATTTCCTCACCCTTGGTGGACAATACATGTTCAATCGGAGCTGGGGAGTTATGCTCGAAGTGCCTTACTGGTATCGTTACTTCAAGACCACCACCGATAGTGGCCAGATTCAAGGGTTCAACTTCAACTCGATCGGTGACATTCGCATCGAGGGCATGTACACGGGTCTTTCTGAAGACATGTCGACCGGTCTGCTCGGCGGGGTGAAGGTGCCCAGCGGTTGGTGGACCTATCCTAACGCCGATCGCGACACGGAGATTGGCTCTGGCAGCACCGACCTCCTTCTCGGCGCTTACCATCTTGGAACGTTTCCGTCCCACCTTGGAGGGTTGCCATTGACCATCAGGGAGCGTCCCTTCAACTGGTTTGCACAGGCCTACTATGATTTGCCGCTCTTCACCCAGGACCACTATAAGCCCGGCAGGGAATTCGATGGGGCCTTGGGAGCCTATTATGACTTTGGCTCGGTCGGCCCTCTCAAAGAACTCGCACCGATGTTGACGTTTCTCGCTTCCGACCGCGTACGGGACAGTCTCTCCGCGGCGAACCCTCAGAATTCCGGGTACACACGATTGCTGGTTGCCCCCGGAGTCGAGATCAAACTGGGAATGGTGCGGCTCTATGGGGACGTCGAAGTCCCGTTTTTCCAGAATTTCAACGGCAATCAGATAACCGCGCCGGTCTTGTTCAAGACCATCGTGAGCTATGACTTCTAGTGCGGGAGCCAAGGCGATGCGAACGGGTTTCCGGCCGATTGCACTGGCAGCCCCGCTTCTCGCAATTCTCGGCTGGGCCCATATCGTGCGGGCTGCGGAGGACGTTGGCCAGGCGGCGCCGTCGCTGGTCGTTCAGGAATTGAACGGTCAATCATTCGATCTAGCAGCGGCTCATGGCAAGGTCGTTGTCATCAACTTCTGGGCAACCTGGTGTCCGCCCTGCCGTGAGGAGATGCCGGCTCTGAACGAGTTCTACAAGCGCTATCATGCTCAGGGACTTGAGATGATCGGTCTCAGCGCCGACCGCCCACACGACCGATCCGAGGTAGTCAAGGTCATGCAATCATTCAGCTATCCTGCGGCGATGTTGGATGATGCCAAGGTGGACCATTTCGCGGAACCTGACGCACTGCCGGTGACGTTTGTTGTGGACCGCGAAGGAGTAGTTCGTGCAAAGCTAACGCCGGATCAGGCGCCGGCAACAGAAAAGACGCTCGAGAATGCTGTGCTCCCGCTGCTGACAAAAAAACCAGGACCGCCGGCGCCAAGTGGCGGCTAAACTGATAGCTTTCCCAGTGGTTCCAGTAGGGTCTCTGGCCGAACTCTACAGTTTCCCTGGTCGCACGAAATCGCAGACGGCTGGAAAGCTGTAGGTATGTTCACAGTGACCTGGTTTCCGAGCGAATCGACACAAGATCCGGCCGTTGAATCCACTTTCTCGTCGGAACGAGCGTTAGGAACATCCAGCGGCTAAAGGAGCAACTGCCCGGAGGCCGAGCCAGCGGGCTAGAGAAACTTCCAAGCTATTGCCGCTCCCAAGAGAAATAGAGCGCATGCTACGGCAAAAGTCGCGTCCATTGGCCTTGACCAAGGTTCCGGTGGCATTTTCCTCTAAAACGCGAATGCCATACGACGGTTACAAGTCCATCAGGCTTGGTCGACTTTCAAGGGGAGGTCGCGCTGCACGCGTCGAGAAGCACCCCGCGAGGCCTTTTGCTGGGGCCTCGACTGCGCGAGAGGCGGTCGTCCATACCAGCTATAAGGTCACGCACTTTGCGCTCAGTTTCGCCTCTGGAACGCAAACCTGTAACGAATGCGTGGCCGATTCGTCTTAATGGCAACAGCGTGCGGTCGTGAAGCGTCTGGGCACCAATCAAACTCACGCGCGGGGGTCGGGAGCAAAGTCCGGACCTGACTGCAAGCAAAAGTCTGTGCCTCGGAGCCTTGCCTTGGAGGTCCCCAGCACCAAGGCGACGAACTATCAGCTAGACGACTCGATCGTCTCGAGGATGAAGTGTTCAGGAAGAATCGTCGGTGGCGGGCGGCTGGTAGGCGTGAGCGATCGATATGAGTTCCGGTAGAGCGTTTTCAAAGACGCTCGGTTGGCTGGCGGCGTGCGCTGTACTTCTGTTGGGCGCGTATGCCTATTTAAGACTGCGCGGACCTGATCCGGCGACTTATGTGATCGCCACCGCCGATCGAGGCTCAATCATTCGCGCAGTGACAGCCACCGGAACCGTCAACCCCGTCACCACCGTGCAGGTCGGCACCTACGTCTCCGGACCAATCACCGCGATCAAGGTCGACTTCAATTCCCCCGTCAAGGCTGGAGAGTTGATGGCCAAGATCGACCCGCGGCCCTTCGCGGCGCAGGTGGAGTTGTCGCGGGCGGCGTTGGCCAATGCCAAGGCACAGTTGCGGAAGGACCAGGCCAACCTGGTCTACCAGAAGATTACCTATGAGCGTGATTCGGTACTGCTGAAGAACGCGGCGATTTCGCAGGATCAACTGGATAACCAGCTTAGCGTCTACAACCAGGGAGTAGCACAGGTCGGCCTCGATGAAGCAGGCATCCAACAGCAAGCGGCCTCCCTCAAGGCCGCTGAGCTAAACCTCAACTATACCAAGATCATCTCGCCGGTTGACGGGACCGTGGTCTCGCGCAACGTCGACGTAGGGCAGACCGTGGCCGCCAGTTATCAGACCCCGACACTGTTCCTGGTCGCGAAGGACCTGACCAAAATGCAGGTTGACGCCAATGTGAGCGAATCCGACGTCGGCGGCTTGCACGCCGGTGCGCCCGTCAACTTCACCGTGGACGCCTATACCTCAAGGATCCTCCAGGGCGTTGTCGCGCAGGTCCGCCGAGCACCGATCACTGTCCAGAATGTAGTGACCTATGATGTCGTCGTAAGCGTGCCGAACGCGGAGTTGCTCCTGATGCCGGGGATGACAGCTAACGTCTCCATCGTTACCGCTCGACGTGACAATGTGCTGCGAGTTCCTCTACACGCTCTGGCTTTCTCCCCGCGCCGGCGAACTTCGACCTCCTTCGACGCTCATCACAAAAGCGAGCACAAGGCGCGGGTTTGGGTTGAGCGCGACGGTGGCGTTCGACCCGTGCGGATCATAAGAGGGTTGGACGACGGCAGCGAGGTTGAAGTGCTAAGCGGCGATCTAAAGCCGGGCGACCAGGTTATAATCGACGAAGTCGGGCCGGGCGCCGGGTCGGGCAGAAATGCCCACTTGGTATCATCGGGGCCTCACCTGCCCCACATGTAGGGTTTCTCAGTCCTCAGACGCCATGGAAAAGGTCATTCAAATCGTCGGTGTGAGCAAGACCTACAAGCTGGGGGAGGTTGAAATTAGGGCGCTACGCGGCGTTAATTTGGATATCGAGCGTGGCGAATTTGTCGCGGTCATGGGGGCCTCGGGATCGGGCAAGTCGACCCTTATGAATCTCATCGGCTGTCTAGATCGACCCACCGCCGGACATTACTTGCTTCAGGGTATCGATGTCGCTTCGCTGAATGAAGAGCAATTGGCCGGGATTCGCAGCCGCAGCATCGGCTTCATCTTCCAGAACTTCAATCTGCTGTCCCGCACCAGCGCGCTCGAGAACGTCGAGCTGCCGCTCTTTTATTCCGGCTGGCCAAAGGACGGCGTAGTACGCGCCCAAGGGCTGATTGATATGCTAGGGCTTACCGGCCGGGAGCAAAACCAGCCTAGTCAGCTCTCCGGCGGTCAGCAGCAACGCGTCGCGATTGCGCGAGCGCTTATCAACGAGCCGGCGATTCTGCTGGCCGATGAGCCAACCGGAAATCTGGACTCGGCGGTCTCCGTCGAGATTATGGAAATAATCAGAAGACTCAACCGCGAGCGCAGCCTGACGGTGGTGGTGGTAACGCACGACCCTGATGTTGCTGCCTACGCCGACCGCGTGGTGACCTTCCGCGATGGAGTCATCGTTTCCGATCGTCGCAACGACAGCGCGGCCGAGGCATCTTCCTCAGAGGCATCCGCTCCGCGCATCTATTCGCGATGGGAAAACGAGCCAACTCGCGGCAGCGACGGTCGCAGCGCTATCACCGAAGACGCATACACTTTCGTCGCTATGGCTTTGAGCGCGGCGGCGCGGGCGCTGCGGCGGAACAAGCTGCGCGCGGTTCTTACCATGCTGGGGATCTTTATCGGCGTGGCTGCAGTAATCGCGATGGTGGCTGTGGGGGACGGCGCCCGCTATTCCGTCCAGCAACAGATTCAGAGCCTGGGCACGAATCTGCTTATAATCCTGCCGGGTGCGACCACCTCCAACGGCGTTCGCGCCGGCCTTGGAAGCACGTCCACGTTAAGGGTGGCGGACGCGGACGCTATCGCCAAAGAAGTAAGCGCAGTCGAGGCGGTTAGTTACATGGACCGCCAGGTGGCGCAGGTGGTTCGTGGGAATCGCAACTGGAGCACCACCATCAGCGGCACCACCCCTGAATACCTGACGATTCGCGATTGGCCGGTAGTGGACGGCCGTCCGTTTACGGCGGATGAGACGCGGGACGCCGCCCCGGTATGCCTGATGGGGCAGACCGTGGTCAATAACCTCTTCGACGAAGACCAGGATCCGGTCGGCACAACAATCCGGGTCAAGAACTTCCCGCTGCGCGTCGTTGGCGTGCTTTCCGTCAAAGGGCAATCTTCGTACGGCCAGGATCAGGACGATGTGGTATTGACACCTTTTTACACCGCCGAGCGCAAGGTTCTAGGTACCTCTCAGGTCAGCGCCACTGTTTCATCGATCACGGGTAACGGTTCATCCAACCCGGTGTTGAATCCTTACGCGGGTATTCCAACCAGTGCTGCGACCTACTCTTCGAGCACCGCCTTGATCAATCCATTCGGTAATTCAGCTGAGATTTCCGGCGTAGTCAATAATATCTATGTAAAAGCAGCTGATGCGAATGCAGTTGATGAAGTGCAATCGGATATTCAGAGCATTCTTCATCGCCGCCACCGTATTCAGCCCGGTCAGAACGACGACTTTAGTATCCGTAGCCTAAACGAAATCGCTGAGGCCTCGGAGAGCGCGAGCCGCGTGATGACATTGCTGCTCGCCGCGGTTGCGTCAATTTCGCTGTTGGTCGGCGGCATCGGCATCATGAACATTATGCTGGTGTCGGTGACCGAGCGCACGCGAGAGATTGGAATCAGAATGGCGATCGGAGCGCGGCGCCTCCATATCCTGCTTCAGTTTCTGGTCGAATCCTCGCTGCTCAGTGTGCTTGGTGGCCTGGCCGGGGTAATTCTCGGGATCGCCGCATCCAAAGGGTTGTCCGCGATCGCAAAGTGGCCAACGCTCGTGTCGCCCGGGGCCGTCATCGGCGGCTTCGTGTTTGCTGCCGCGATCGGGGTGTTTTTCGGCTGGTATC
Source organism: uncultured Pseudomonadota bacterium (assembly GCA_963837035.1). GTDB lineage: Bacteria > Desulfobacterota > Binatia > Binatales > Binataceae > JASHZA01. Next base: position 267,924 of record CAWIMH010000035.1, on the reverse strand, counting down.
CCGCGCGTAAGGCCTCGCTGCTCGATCCGATTGAAGCGCTGCGATACGAGTAAAATTTAGAGCATACGGATTTCTGTGGCCCGCCTGATCCAGTGCAAGAACAGTGTTAGGTTCTGTGCCTTGCGACTCATGCGCGCGATTATCGCAACGCTGTTACGCTCGTTCTGACGGACGCTAAGGGGCATGTGCAGGACTGGCTGTTCGCGGCGAATCGAGCAATGTGTGTGTCATTGCGTGGTAAATCGCCCAGACTACAGTCCCTATAAATAACGTCAGCATTACAGAGAATATGACGATGGCGTGACGCAATCGCTTGAGCATCCGTCCATACATCAGGACCAGCGCCATTGGAAACAGCATCATGCAGAAGGCTTCAAAGAAGTTCGTTCCTGCACCGGGGTTCTCAAACGGGTGTGCGGAATTCATTCCGAAGAAACCGCCGCCATTGGTGCCCATCATCTTCATCGGTACAAATGCCGCCAGCGGGCCGAGCACAATGGTCTGCTGCTTCGGCTGATTATTGCTGTCGGTGCCCATCGCCGCCGGCTCCAGCGTGTTGACCTGATAGTCACTCTGATAGGTCATCGGCATTCCCTGATTAAGACTCTCGCGAAACCTGAAGGCTGCGAGTCCTCCGATCCCCGTCGAAGTAAGCGTGGCGGAGGCAAGGACTATGGGCATGATCAACGCGAGCCGGGGATTCATTCTGTAACAAGCTCTGCGAGAGAGAGAACATCAGGCGTCTCTTCTTCGCCCTGCGCATGCTGGATATGCCGCTAAAGAACTGATCCATTTACCGCTGTAAAAGTGAGCCACCCCGAGCCGTAGACTCCGGCTGGAAGCCGGAGGATGGGGATGCTGAAGATGGATCAAGTGCATGTACTGCGACACAAGGTGCTGAACGAGGGACGGAGCATCCGGCGCGTGGCGCGTGAACTCGGCTTAAGCCGCAACACGGTAGCCAAGTACCTCGATCAGCCCGAGCCGGTCAGAAGTTCGCGGCGACAGCGGGAGCGGCCGGTATGGGAGGCGGTGCAGCCGCGGCTGGAGGAGCTGGTGGCGGAGTGGGAGCCGCGGACCACCGGCAAGCAACGGATTACCGCGATGCGGCTTTATCGTCAGCTCAAGGCGGAAGGCTATCAGGTCGGCAGGACATTGGTGGGTGACTATTGGCGCGAGCGGCGGCGGCAACGAGCCGAGGTCTACGTGCCACTGGTTAATCGCCCGGGCGAAGCGCAGATCGATTTCTTCGAGGTGGTGGTGGAAGTCGGCGGCGAACGGCGCAAAGCCTGGGAGTTCCTGTTGCGGCTGATGTACTCGGGCCGCGAGTTCGCCTGGCTCTACGATCGCTGCGATCAGCTCGCCTTTCTCGACGGCCACGTGCGGGCGTTTGCCCACCTGGGCGGAGTCGCGCGGCGCTGCGTATACGATAATCTCGCGGCCGCAGTGCGCAAGATTGTCGGTGCGCGGCGCGAACTCACGGGCCGGTTCCTGGCGCTGGTCAGCCACTATCTGTTCGAGCCGGACTTCGCCCGCATCGGCGAAGGGCACGACAAGGGCGGAGTGGAAAGCCGCGGTAAGGCGATCCGGCTAGAGCATCTCACTCCGATTCCGCGCGGCGACAGCCTGGAAGCAATCTCGCGCCAGCTGCTCGCCGAACTCGACGCCGCGTTCCCCGCGCGGCACCGTGCTGGAAGGTCCGCCAGTGAGCTGTGGGCGGAGGAACGTGTGCAACTGCTGCCGGCACCCGCTACGAGCTTCGAGGTGCGCAAGCCAATCCCGGTCGAGATCAGCTCGCGCGCGATGGTCAGGATCGAACGGGCCTGGTACTCGGTGCCGTCGCGCTGGGCGCGGCTTGATGCGACCGCGTACCTCGGCGTGGACGACGTCCGCATCACCTGCATGGGCGAGAGCGTGACGCATCCGCGAGCGCGGTTTGGAACGCGCCAGGTCCGCTATCGTCATTATCTTCCCGAGCTGGCGCGCAAGCCGCACGCGGTGCGCCAAGTGGCGCCGGAGTTGATCGCGGAGTTGGGCGCACCGTGGAGCGGACTGTGGAGACTGTTGTGCGGCACGCACGGCGAATTGGAAGCAGCGCGAGTGGTGGCGCGGCTGCTCGGCGTGGTCTGCGAACACGGCGAAGATCGGGTGCGCCTGGCGCTGGAAGCGGCGATCAACCAGCACCGTATCGACGTGCTCGATCTCCCCGTTCCCGGACCGAAGCTCGAGAACGTCGCGGTTCCCGATGCGCTCGCCGCCTACGTGGTCGAAGCCGGACGCGCGTCTGATTACGATCATCTGCTGCTCGCCGAAGGAGCCGTCCATGAGTAACGCGGCCTGCGAGGCGGTCATCCAGGAGTACTGCCACGAACTCAAGCTCGCGGCGGTGGTGCGGGATTATCCGGGGCTCTGCCGGCGCGCCCGCGACGGTGGCTGGGCTTACGAAGACCTGCTGCGCGAGCTGCTAGAAGCCGAGATCACCAATCGGCATCAAAGCACCGCGCGCCGCCTGCTGCGCGAAGCGCGCTTTCCCGATATCAAGACCTTCGACCAGCTCGACTGGGCGGTGCTCAAGGGCGTGTCACGGCCAAAGCTCATGGAGCTGGCGAGCGGCGAGTTCATCGGACGCGCCGAGGACGCAATCCTGGCCGGTCCGATCGGCACCGGCAAGACTCATCTCGCGATCGCGCTCGGAGTGGAAGCCACGCGCCGGCGGCTGCGAGTTCACTTCGCCCGCGCAGCGGATCTGGTGCAGAGTCTGGTTGAGGCGCGCGACGAGCGGCGGCTGACCGCCTTGCAACAGCGGTATCAGAAAGTCGCGCTGTTAATCGTGGATGAACTGGGGTTCGTGCCTTTCGAGCGCACCGGCGGCGAGCTGCTCTTCAATCTGCTTGCCCAGCGCTACGAACGCCGCTCGACCATCATCACCACCAATCTGGCGTTCTCGGAGTGGGTCAAGGTGTTCGGCGATGAAAAGCTCACAACGGCGTTGCTCGATCGCCTCAGCCATCACGCCCATATCCTGACAACTCGCGGCGATTCCTTTCGCAGCCAGCGAGCAATCAGAGCCGCCGGCGGCGCCAAGAAGGATACACATGCCGACGATAGTGAAGCGCATTAGTATCGCTTGCGCGCAAGGTACGCGCTGGCGCGCCTGCTTTTGACAATGCGGTCTGGCCCACTTTGATATTCAGATCTGGCCCACCCTCCGGGTTTTCATGTTTTCGTTCTCGCCACCGCGTTCGGTACCTAGTTGCTGGTTAGGGGGTGTGCGAGGGGGAAGCATTCCCCCTCGCCGCTGCGTCTAAGCTGATCCAGTGGTTAGCGATGCTCGGTTCTTGCGTCGCTCCGCGGTCCTGCGGAAGCGATAAGACTCACTACCGGTCTCGATGATGTGCGCCCGATCGGTGATCCGATCGAGCAGCGCCTTGCACAGCCTGGCGTTGGGAATCACCTGGGTCCATTCCGAGAACGGCAGATTGGTGGTGACGATGACCGCTGCCTTCTCCGCCCGTTCCGCGATCACCTGGAACAAGAACTCCGCGCCGACCTCTGCGAGTGGGACGTACCCAACTTCATCGAGCGCAATCAGATCGTAACGGGCCCAGCGCGCCAGCACGCGCCCGAGTTGCAGCTGATGCTTGGCCTCGACCAGTTCGTTGATCAGTGCCGCGGCGGTGGCGAAGCGCACCCGCCGCTTCTGCCGGCAGGCCGCGACCACGAGTCCGGTAAGCAGATGGGTTTTGCCGGTGCCACTGTCGCCGATCAAGATGATCGGCTCGGCTTTGGCGAGGTAGTCGCCCCTGGCCAGTTCATGGATCTGCTGAGCCGAGATCCGGGGGGTGCGCGCGAAGTCGAACTCCTCGAGGGTTTTCATCCGCGGCAAACGAGCTTCGCGGATGCGTCGCTCGATCAGTCGCTGTTCGCGATCCTCGAGTTCCGTCTGCAGCAGCGCTTCGAGATAGCCGAGGTGGGTGCGCCGTTCGCGCAGCGCCTGCTCCGCGAGTTGCGCGCACTGCGCGGCTATACTCGGCAGACGCAAGACCTTGCACTGTTGGCGAATGGTGGCGGCTTCCAGCGCGGCGCTCTCCGCGTTCATGATGCTGCCTCCTGGCCGAGCAGTCCGTCGTAATCGGTCAGCGAAGGCTTCGGACGTTCGTAGCGTGAGAGCGCGCCCAACTCCATGATGGTGCTGCGCGCGCGGACCAGATCGGCGGCTTCGGCCAGATGCCGGATCGCTGCCACATCCGAACATCCAAGCGCGAGCGCTTCTTCGATCGCTGCGCGCACCCGCCCATGCCCATGCTGCCTGATCAGACTCAGCACTTGGATCATCTGGCGGGTGCCGCTCTGCTTGCCGTGCCGACCGATGAGTTCGGCCAGCAGGCGATCATAACTCTCCGGCCACAGCCCGCGTTGCCGCCACGCCGCCAGCGGCTTCGATCCGATAAGCGCTCCCGGCTTACGCTCCAGCACGTCGAGATAGTGTTCGAGATCGAGTACCTGTTGATCGCGTGTGTAACAGCGCTCGTGACGAGCGAGGCAGTGACCCTCATTCCAGAGTTCTACGTGACTCGGATAGAGTCGGACCTCGACCGTCCTGCCGACATCGACCGGAGCCGAATACAAGTTGGTTCGCACCTTAACGCAGCCGAGCCCGTCGACCCGTGGGAAAGAGATATCGGCTAGGTCGACGCCGTGCTCGGCGAGCGGCAGCAGATGCGCGCGTTCTTCGATTATCAGCGCGCCCACCGGCCGGCTCTGCCCAGCGATCTGACGTCGTTCGTCGGCGCGGCAAGAGGCCAGCAACTGTGCGTTGAGATCCTCGAGATCGCGCGCTTTCGGCACCGGCACCCAGTGGTTGCGCCGGAAGTAGCCGGCCTCGCTCTCGATGCCGCCCTTTTCGTGCGCCTCATACGGCGAGCAGAACTCACTGCTGAAACGCCAGTGCGAGCGGAAAGCTATGAAGCGCGCGGTCTCCTCGCGCCGATAGCCGCGCACAATCTTCCTCACCGCGGCCTTCAAGTTGTCGTACCGCAGAACGGCAAATACGCCCTGACAATAATTGAACGCGTGTTCGTGAGCGTCGAGGAATGCCTGCTGGGTCGCGCGATGATACGCGCGGTGGAAGGCCGCGCCGCTCGCCATGCTGCGCATCGAAAACACTTGCAGCAGCACCTGCTCGCCGCTCAGTTCCGCCCAAGCCTCGTACCAATCAACCTGGGCTTCCTGTCCGAGTTGATAGCTCTGCGGCACACAGGTCGCACGCAGCGCCCATCCCAACTCCGCTTTCCGCTCGCGTACGTATTGCCGGACCGTAACCTCGGCGACTTTGTGCTCTGGCCGCTCAGCCAGGATCCGCTGCCAGATACGATGCGCGGTGTGACGCTGCTTACGTGGCGCTCTGCGATCGGCTTCGAGGATGGCCTCGATGAACGGAACCAGCGGTCCTATCACCGGTCGCGCTCGCTCCACCGGCCTGCGCTCAGGCGGTTCAGCGCTCGCGAGCGCCTGCCGCACCATCCGCCGATGCACCCCAAGCCTGGCCGCAACACCTTTGATGCTTCCGACTCCGAACTCGTATTCCCTGCGGATCCGCTCGAACAACTCCACCTTAGCTCTCCTCTCCATCCCGGCCTCCTGCCTCAATCAGCAGGATGCCCCGGTTAAAGGAGGGTGGGCCAATTTACAGCATCGAAGTGGGCCGTTTCACAGTATCGAAATCACCGGCGGCGCCAAGAAGGATACACATGCCGACGATAGTGAAGCGCATTAGTATCGCTTGCGCGCAAGGTACGCGCTGGCGCGCCACACCTAACGCGCACGGAGGAAAGGACCAGACGGTTAAAATCTCAAAAAGGGACTGAGGAAAGAACCAACCCAGGGTGGCTCACTTTTACGCCGGTAAAGTGGCTCAGTTTTAAAGCGTTGCAAACACATGCCCTGTGCGCTGCGAGAGATCGCCGAGCGCATCTCAGATATTCCCCGCTTCAAGTGCGAACTGCGCCGCCGCAGACTCAAGGAGTTCTGGGTTGGTAAATTCCACCCACAGAAGGATTAGTAAACCAAACAGCCCAACTGCCAGGATGACGATAGCAAGGGTTGTCGCCAGACTACGCCTCGTGCACCGCGCGACACTGAGTAAAGGCCGGTGGAACGCTCGCGACCGCTCAGAATGCGTACGCCAACTCTTAAGGCTCCATCACTCGATGCTTATTGGAATTCGTAGGTCGAACTCCGAATCGATCGCTACACCGTTTTTCATTGCTGGAAAGAAGCGCCACTGCTTGAGCGTGTCAAGCAAGATAACGTTCAGCCTCGGGCTGCTGGTGGGACTCGTCAACGATACCTGCACGTCGCCGCTGTACGAAACCTTGAAATGAGCCAACGCGACCGCGTTTAGAGTTTCTTCGCGCAAGTCGTCGGGGATGGTGGGTGTGGGTGCATACAACGCCCGCGCACCGCTGCTGTCGCTGCCAAGTCCGGAACCACTACCTGTGCCGTTGCCTCCCGGGACTCCCGCGCGGTCATTGGCCGAGGTCTTTGAAGGGGTGGCTGGTTGTGTCGCCCCCGTACTCTTTGCGGTCCCGAAAGGGGAGGGCGGTACTTCTGGCAGCGGCTTCGCTGGAGGAGGAATCGACGCGGCCTTGTGCTTGGCCTCGAGGCGCGGCTTTGGCTTCGCCCGCATGGGCGTCTCAGGCCTCGCGGCCGGCCCGCCTTGAAGTCCGGCCGACGGCGGCAATTCGACGATTCGCGCCTCGAGTGGCTTGAGTTCCGCGGGTGGAGGTGCGGTTTGCTCCAGCAAGAGAGCAAAGGCCGTCAGCGTGATCGCCCAAAGTATGACCGAAAGCGGTGCTATCCAGGCGAGACGCCGCCACGGCTCGTCGAGATATGGTGAAGCAGATCGCGACTCCTCTGTCATTCCCGCTTCACCGCTATCAGGAAGTGCTCGACTCCAGCGCGGCGCGCCTGCAGCATCGCCTGTACGACCGTCCCCTCGGGAGCAGCGGAGTCGGCATTGACCACGACTCCCGGGTCGCCGTGGAGCATCGGTTTCAGCGCGAAGGCCATATTTTCGAGCGTCACCGGGGTTTTATCGACGAAAACGCGACTGTCCTTGGTGATAGTCAGGGTCACGGGCTCCTTGTGCTGGAGATTGGGCGCGTTGCCCTGCGGAAGGTTGACCGTCAGGGAGTTCAAGCTCTGCATCGAGAGTGAAGCGAGCATGAACGTTACCAGCAGGAAAAACATCACGTCGATCATGGGGATAATCTCGATGCGGCCTCGCCGATAGTTTCTGGACTTGCGCAGCTTCATCGCGTTGCTCGTTTTTCGCGGGCCGATACCGGCGCAAGATTGTCAGCTCGCGGGTCGCCGTTTTCCTGGTCAAGTCGGATATGGTCCACCATCCGCGATCCGAGCCGTTCCATTTGATCGAGGGCTTGCGATTGCATCCGCGCGAAAAAGTTGAAGCCGAAGAGAGCAAACAGCGCGATGAGAAGGCCCAGCGCTGTGGCGATAAGAGCCTGCGCCACTCCGGAAGTGACTTGCGTCGGAGCCACCAGGCCGGCTCCTCCGATGACCTTGAACGCCTGCATCATACCGGTGATCGTCCCTAGCAGACCCATCAGCGGCGCGGCTGTGACCACGGTCTCGAGTATCCACAAGCCGCGGCCCAGGGTCTTTTCGATGCTTCCCGCTTCGTCGCCGGCGCGCGATTCGACCCACCAGGCGGGTTGGTCGCGATTGTTCGCGATTACGCCGAAGAAGCGCCGGTAGCCGTTGGCAAGCGTCAGCTTTCCCAGCTCGCGATCCAGGTCGTTCCAGGAGAAATTGTATGTCTCAACGAACGAGAGCAGCGATGCCGGCAGCCGCAGGCATCTGTAATACGCGACTGCACGGTCGAGGATGATGAGTACAGAGACTCCCCCGAGAAGCAGCAGCGGATAAACCATCGCGCCGCCGTAACGCACTGCGTCCCAGGCGGTTGTTAGTTCCTGCATTCTAGTGAAACCTCACATCAATTGAGTCAGATCAATTTATTCAGTTGGAACCGGGCTTCATCGCGGCCAAGGACGGGATCTCCCACTTAAGCCCGCCGTAAAAGCTGCGGCGCGGCCCGTACTGCGGTGCAAACACCCCAATCCCCGAACCACTGCGAATCGCATAGATCCAGTCGCCCAGATTTACCACCGCCACCCGGCCCTCGAACTTCCCGACCCTGGTGGCAGCGAGCTGCCTCGCGATGCCAGCATCGAACTGGATATAAAATGGAATATTTCCGGTGTTCGCGAAGCCGGAACGCAGGCCGCTCCCGTATATCTGGCTCAGGCTGAAGAGAAAGCCCCGCCAGTTGTATGCGACTCCGGCCGACTCGGTAAAAGTCTGGTCGTGGTCGAGAAAAATGAAATGGTGTCTGATAAATGTCAATTCGTCGGCGCCGAACAAAAACTGATTCGAAACTATATTATTGCCCTGGGCGACGGAGTAAGCAAAGTTGCTATACCAGGTGAAGTTATCGCGATTCCACGAAGTGGTAAATTCCACACCGTACTGCCGGCCTTTCGCGTAGTTGAACGGGGTAAAGACCAGGGTTGCGCCGAACTGACCCTCGTCGATCAGGTTGGTTGACTTTTTGTAGTAGCTGTCCAGGTCGAGCTTGATTCCATACGGCAGATTCTGTGTAACCCCCACGTCGAAATAGTGGGAGCGCTCCGGCGCCGTGGTGTTGTCGACGAGGACCGTGGGCTCATTGGTCGTACCCGCGAACTTCTTGATGTCCTCGCCTGAAACTGCCTCGAGCGGCGGAGGCGTAAAATAACGGGCATAGGCCGCGTGCAGGGTCGTCCCTTCAGGGAAGTCGTAAACGGCGCCGACGCGAGGACTGAAATTGATCGGAACGGGTCAACCCGTCGTATAGATCAAAGCGCACGCCGTAGTTTATCGTCAGATGTTTTATTGGATGCCATTCGTCCTGGAGATAGACCCCGTAGTTCCAGGCCGTCAACGCAGTATTGTCGACGATTGCGAGAGGGTTGTCACTGAGCTGGGTAGTCGGGTCGCCGACGGGAGCGGAAAAAACCAGCGCATGATTATCGATCTCGGCCCGTTCTCCACTGAAATAGTAGCCGGTGCGAATCGTGTGCGTTTCGATGCCCGTGTAGGCGAAATCACCCTGGAGTCCGCTCGCCCAATCGCCGCGAAATGCCCGCGAAGCTACGCCATTGTAAATCAGGTCACCCGCCTGATCCGGGTGAAATGAAAGCGTCGAATAACGGGTGAAGGCGGCGATCTGATAGTCGATATCCTTGCCGAGCAGTCCCTGGAGCGCCAGGACTCCGTAATAGTTTTGCTCGAGTTGCGTCTCGCGGACGTCCGCTGAGGGCAAGCTGGGTACTCCGGCAAGCGTGAATGTAGGCGGCTGATCCGGATTTGCGGGTATCTGAAAGTTCGAGATGTTGAATCCGCCGAGCGCGGTGATGCGGGTAGTCGAATTCAGAAAATACGAAAGGTAGCTGAAGCCATTCCCGATGGTCGTGAAGTCGTGCAGTGCCTGTGGCCCCGGCGTCGGAGGTTCAAGGCCGCGATCATTCTGCAAATAGAAGCCAGTCGTGTAATAGCTGAGATTGCCCTTCGACCCTCCCAATTCGAAACTCGGGTTAAGCGTGTAGCGCTGACCACCGTACATATCGATGTTACCACCGTTAAGGTCCAGCCCATTTTTGGTCTCGACCTGGACGACGCCCGCGGTGTGGTAGCCATATTGCGCCGGTAGCGCGCCTTCAAGCAGCGAGATGCTGCTCGCGAGCCGCGGACTGAGGGTCTGTGAAAATCCCGACGTAACTCCCTCCGGAAGCTCGATTCCATTGATGCGGTACTGGATCTCACTGTGCTCGCCGCGGATATGCACCTGGCCGAACGAGTCCTGGGCAACACTCGGAGCTTGCAACAACACCCCCGTCATCTGCGTGTTCGTGCCCTGCGGCAATTGCTCTATCGCCTGTTGACTGAAGCGATAGACGCTGCTGCCGGTTTCGGGACTAAGTCCGTTGCGTGCCCGCTCTAGCCGTTGGGCAATCACGGGCAGGCTTAGTGCCTCCTCTGAAGCCATGGAGAGCGTCACCGGCTTCGCACCGGCGCCTGTCACGCTGACGATCGTAGTGGCGGTCTTGAAATTCGTCTTTTGTGCAACCACCGCGTAGGTTCCCGGCGCGATGCCAGCGAAGGAAAATTTACCCTGCGCGTCACTCATGGCTTTCGCTACGGTCTTGCCATCGGAGCCCTGCAAAATGACTGACGCCCCGGCTAATGGCCGCCCCAACGCGTCTTTGACCACGCCCGTTGTACGTTGAGCCACCGCGGTCGGTTTCTCTGCGGCCTGCACCTGTGCGGTTAAAGCTTGGAATGCCGCAAAGCATGACACCGCGATCAGAAAAGCGAGACTCGGTCGCTTGAGGTTTTGTCGGTACGAGACGTTTCGCGTCCACGCGTTCAAGCGGACTGCCGCCGCAAATCTTATCCATCCTCGCATATCCGTGTGCTCCTGGGATCGGTCGCCAGACCAGCGCCGCGATTGAGTGCGGACCGGTCATCACTATCCTCTCGGGGCCACCGCGTAGCTCGGTCTCTGCACACTTAGTGATGCGGAAACCGGAATACGCGCCCAAAAGTCCGCGTGGCCTCGGAAAACTCGCAGAAAATGTTTTTGCTAATCGGTCAGTCCGCGGCCGTGGGTGGCGCTCGGGAAAAGATCAAGACGACCGGCGCCGCATGCAGCCGCACACGGGCCCGACGAGTCAGCCGCCATACGGCTACTGTCGGCGCCGCGGTTGATGGCGCCGCGCCCAGATTGCCGGGCGCATTGAAATGGAAAAGGCACAACGAGCATAACCCGTCGTCGCTCTGCACGCTTTGCGTGTAATGGTCGCGAAAGTCCTTCTGATGGTAATGGGCCGCCGCGACCGACTGCGCAATCAGCAGGAGCAGCGCCAGCACCAGGGTGGCGCCACGCCGGAAGGGGCTCGAATCGCGGTTGGTCCGCTCAAACATTGGGTGAATGGCCGCGTTGAAACCTATCGTAACCAAGTTACAGATGCAAGTTGCGTCGTGATGCGCTATAATTAATTCGATGCCGAAGCTAAACGATTCACCTAAATCTCACAAAGCCGCGAACCCGGGCAGTGCCGAACTTGCCCGCGCTCGTGACCTGCTCCAGCGCGCCAGCCTCAGGGCCACAACTCCCCGTCTCGCGGTCCTTCAGATGCTCTTGCACGATCGGCGCCCCCTCAGCCATTCGGAGGTCGCGCAAGCTTTGCGAGGCCGAGGCTTCGACCGTGTAACGGTGTTTCGCAACCTTCATGACCTAGCCGAGGCGGCGATTCTGTCGCGGGTTGACGTCGGCGACCATACCTGGCGCTTCGAACTTCGCTCCAGCGATCATCTCTCTGGGACCCGCCACTCTCATTTCGTCTGTGAACGCTGCAGCTCGGTCTCCTGCCTGAGCGATTTCAGCGCCAGCGCCTTGCCGCGGACCCCCGCCTTCGGCTCCATCGTTGCTAGTGTCTCCGAAGTGGTCCTGCGTGGCTGTTGTCGGCAGTGCTGACCGCAGTGGGAACTCAATCGGCCGCCGGGACTCATCTGCCGGTCGGTCCCGCATAATCTCGCTCAACCTTTGCGACACGCAATTCGTACCGGGAATACCAGCGCTCCTTACCGAGCCGCTGGGCGATGAGGTGCTCGGAATTGTGTTTCCAGGCCCGGACCGCGGTTTCGTCGGTGAAGTATGCGACCGTGATCCCAAACCTTAGCGGCAATTCCGTTGGTCCAAGAACACCATAGCGACCGAGCGTAGCGAGGCTAGGATCGTAGGACAACTACCTGGCAGGTAGTAGTCTTCGTCGCCTGAGGTAGTAGAATCGAAGATGACTGCCATGCGCAGACATAAACTGACGGAAAAAGCCTTCGGTGGATTGCTGCGTGAGTGGCGCGCGCGCCGCCGTCTGAGGCAATTGGCGCTTGCCGTTGAGGCGGAGATTTCGCCGCGCCACCTCGGTTTTCTGGAGTTGGGACGCGCGCGGCCGAGCGCGGATATGGTCCTGCGTCTGTGTAGCGCGTTGGACTTATCTCTTCGCGACCAGAATGTGCTTCTGATTGGCGCAGGCTACGCCCCGCGTTACAGCGAGAACGGAATCCAAACGGCAGCGCTCGCGCAGGCACGTACGGCGCTAGAGTTCATGCTCCAACAGCAGGAGCCGTATCCTGCGCTCGTGCTTGATCGGCATTGGAACGTCCTGATGGCCAACGAGGCTACGAAGCGTGTGCAGGAATACTTTCTCGATTTGACGCAGGTAGCGGAGTTGGGGCCACAGAAACGCGATGCGCCTGTTGCTCCATTCGCGGGCCTTTCGTCCATACATCGTTAACTGTGAGGCGATGGCGGCGGCCTTGATCCAGTGGCTCCATCGGGAAGTGGTCAACGGCGCAAGCGACGAACAGACGCATCGGCTCCTCGACGAACTCCTCTCCTACCCCGGTGTGCCGCGGCACTGGCGCACGGCGGATCTTGACGCCGTAACCGCGCCCTTCCTTGCCATCGAGTTCCGCAAAAACGATCTGACGCTGCGATTCTTTACGACGCTCACAACCTTCGGAACGCCTCACGACGCAACGCTACACGAACTCCGGATAGAATCCTTTTTCCCTGCCGACGAGGAAACCGAACGGTCTTTACGGCGCATTGAGAAAGAGACCCTACGGTCGGCCGTGCGCAGTCCTCCCCTGGGAGTGAATCGGGCCGGAAACCGAGGCGCGCGCCGCAGGATTGGGAAGAGCGAACAGTTCTAAACGGTGGCGAAAAGCCGCCCGACTGGCGAGCAGAAATCTTTGGCAGCCTCGCGCATACGGCGATGGCCAGGCCCAATTTCTGGCGCCTGGTCGGCGGCTGCGGAGTAGCGGTGTTCTCGGGTAGCACCTTCAATTCACCGATAGGTCCGTGAGTCCTGCTCGGAAATCATCGAGGATCGCCTGTGCGAGAAAGCGCTGATGATCCTTCGGCAGGAGAAACAAGTCGCTTTGCGGACAGCGAGTAACTGCCCGCGATCCAATGACCGGGGGGAAAGCTTCGTCGCCTTTCAAAATTGGCGTGTGTCCATACCCGCCTAGATTGGCATCTTCGGGCGTGCCTCGGCTGTCTGGAGAGAGTGCTCAGATGAATCCATCGGCGACATCGTCCAGCTAACGCGCGGCGTCTTATCACCGGCGGAACTACCGCCCGGTCGCGTGAAGCTTCTGGTCGACCATGGCATCGCCACTGGATGCGGCAACAGGGTCAGGCTGACGAACCGCTTCATTGAGCGCCTAGCAGGGGAAAAGCGGAATGACGTCAGCGGTGCGAGGAGGCTTTTCGAGAAACCCGAGAATTTTGCGACGAACATCAGGGCCGTCCTCGAGCTCCGAGTGTCGCATGTGCAGGCGGGAGATCCTGAGCTGACGAAGTTCATTCGGCGAGCGTTGAAGCATCTGTCGGACGAACCGGATGGGGCGCTTTGGAAGCGCGCGCGACATTCTCGACCGTGCTCTCTATCTTGTGTGGCCGAGGCGCCGGAAGGCAAAGTGCCCGCCGCGCGGATTGATGATTGGAAGTTTGCAGGTCGGACACGTGGTTCATGAACTCCACGAGGACGTACGTCGATTTCGACACTTCTTAGTCACGGGCTTAGTGAACTGGACTCCGGTAACGAGTCTGAGAAGTCCACACTGGTTGCCCCGAGACTCGGGCAGCTCCGGATTTTTGGCGTATATCTCGACCTCTCATTCTGACGTTGACTCGCCAGACTGACATCAACGCCGCCCAATAGCCCTCTTAATCCAATATCTCCCTTATAGACTATCTGGTCCGCATCCAACCAGCGTCCGAGCTGCTGGCGCTTCTCCGCCATGAGCTTGTCCCAGTCATCAATTTTTCGGTCGGTCAGAACGGAACCGCCACCAACGGGACGATCTTGTGCGCCGTGAATACTCATCGTTCAACGCGGACGGTTCACCACAAGTTGTGGAGAGTTTCGATCCCTCGACCGGGCACCGCTTCTTGCGCTGAGACCGTGAATGGCACCAGTCAGGCTTACCAGGCGACCCTCGAAGTGCCGCCTGATACTTATGCCGGTGCGACGCAACTTATCTTAATGGTGGCGAGACTACGTCAGGGAGAGCGCGGGAAAATCAATTTCCACTCCTTCAAACTGTGCGCCCTCGCCAAAAATCTTTCCAATTTCGGTAGTGGTGCCGAAGGCCCGGGAAGAATGGCCAATGTATCCCGGCCGGCTCATCAAGCTGGAGTGTTCCCCGTCAGCCCATACTGAGCGCAATAGTCGATGCCAGATAAATCACGCGCCGAGGAGGTTATCCTGCCGCACTTGGACGCCGCCTATAATCTCGCGCGCTGGTTGATGCGTAATGGACGCTGGTGATGCTGTCCAGGACGCTTGCCCGCGTGCGCTAACTCTGAGAGAGTTCGGGTATAAAGGGTACAAGTCGGTGGGCTCATCGCGGAAAAGGCTCTCGTGGCGGGCATTCTTGATAGTTCTCGGGCTCGCAGGGGCGGCTGGGGCTTCATTCTGGGCCCTAAGCGCCGGACCCGCCTTCACTTCAGTCACGGGTGAGGGCTCAATCGACATCGCGACTTCTGATCTTCAACCGGACCATGCGAAATTTTTCTCATACCGAGACCACGCGGGGAAGGAAATTCGGTTTCTTCTTGCTCGGGACTCCAGTGGGCGACTTCACGCCACGATCGACGCTTGCAATCGCTGCTACGCTTACCGTCAGGGTTACACCAGCTCGCATGGTGAGTTAATCTGCAGATTCTGCGGAAACCATTACAAACTGCAAGCCATGGAATCGGGCCTTGCTTCCTGCGTCCCTGTGAAGTTACCCTTTCAGATGGCGCGCCAAACCATAAGGATAAAAACTGCGGAGCTTGAACATAGCCGCGAGCTCTTTTAGTTGTTCAACGCTGACATGCGGGTCTCCTTTTCAAAAACTCACTTCCGCGGTCTGAGCCTGATCCTCGCGGTCAGTGTTGTCCTAGGGAGTATTACGTCGGCGATCGGCTTGACAATTGTTGCTGGGCCGAACCAACCAACCTTTACGCTAAACATCTGTCAGCCGCTGCAAGCCGCCAGTATTCTCCCATGCAACCCGAGTGCACGACCTGCGGCAGGTCCTCCGGGACTTCTGCTTCGTCAACTTGGCGGAGTTTCAATCGATCCACTAAAGGTAATGGCTGATCTAGTCTTCACGCCTGAGAGTCCTCCGCCAGAAGCTCTGACCTAAAAGAGCACGTTTAGCAATCCATTTTCCATTTTTTGCGCCTGCGACGAGGCGGTGCCCATGTCCCTTCGACGCAGAGCACGCTGGTGGGCTTTTCTAAGGACCACCGGGGTCAGAACTTTCATGAAAAGGATTGGTACGTTCGCATTGTTTATTCTGTGTCTTGGCTACGCGCGTGCGGCATGGGCTCACGGAGTCGTCGGAGATTACGTGTTTCTTGAGCCGATCATCACCCAGGATCCTACCCCGGCCAATGAATTTGACATCCTCACACCATCTTGGGTCAAAAGCAGCGATGCAAATACTTACAGCATCGGGTTTTCAATGGAGAAAGTTCTCTACCTGGATGACAGTTATGTGCCAAGATTCAGCGTAGGAGGCGGCAGCTCCTGGAGCCATGTCTCACCGTTCGCGGATTCCAGTAGGCAAGGGTTCGGAAACCTCACTCTCTTCGGAAAGTACGCTTTCTATTATTCGCTCGAACACGAGTTCATGCTGACGATAGGAGTGCAACTGCAGCTGGCTGCCGGTAACAGCGACATCCAAGCCCGGAGTCACACCAGCCTAGGCCCGGTCTTCCTCTGGGAGAAAGGGATGGGCGATCTGCCCAACCTGACGCTGCTCAAATATTTCCGGCCGTTAGGCATTCAAAGCGATTTCGGCTACGTGCCCGCCTTAGGCGGACACACCAGTCATCATATGTTTGCCGATGGGATAATCGAGTATTCGCTTCCATACTTGAGCAACAATGTTCGAGATATAGGGTTAAAGTGGCCGTTCCGGAACCTGTTTCTCTTCAACGAAATCAACTACGACCAGTTGATTACAGGACCATCCGGTCAGACCTTCCCGACCCTCTTGGCGACTCCCGGCGTAGCCTACGTTAGCTATCACTTCGAAGTGGCCGTCGGCACCCAGTTCGCTCTGAATAACGCGAGCAGGCCTGGCACTCACACCGCCGTCGTCGGTCTCCTCGACATCTTTTACGATTCGATAATTCCGCGGATTGGCAATTGGACAATCAACAGAGGATTCGGCGAATGAAGACGCGAAAACTATTGATGCTGTCTGGGTCACTAATGACGGCAATCGTAGTCGGCGCTACTTCCGCTGCCGCCCATTCCTTTCCCGAGCAGGAAACTCCAGTTGCCGGCCAGACGTTGCCGGCGCCTCCGTCCGAGGTGCGGATCAAATTCGATGCTCCCATCGAGCATCTATTCGCGCAACTTCATATCGTTGGTGCGGACGGTCAGGATAAGGCCGCGAGCTCACCCGAAATAAGCGACGATGGATACACAATGACGGTTAAGCTTTCACCACTCAAACCTGGTGACTACACCGTGAAATGGGCCGTCGTGTGTATCGACACGCATCACACAAATGGCTCCTACGCTTTCACGGTTTCTGGAGGGGGAGCTTGATAGCGCAGCGGGCTCTGCTAGTCTGGCCTGCCCTTGCGGCACAGATTCTCACATTCGGAACCACCGCCTTTGCTCTGAGTCTCGGAGCCGAGCGGACCGGAGGGCGGGATCAGTTGATCGAGAGTTTGCTTCCTCTCTGGCGCGAGCTTGCGCTACTTGACCTGGCGATTTCTCCATTTACATTTATCGCGATCGCCGCCGGGATGGCAGACCTTACATGGAGACAAACTCTGCCATTCGTACTGGATATAATTCGCGAAACTCATGCGGGCCGGGTATGGCAGTGGCGCATCATCGTCGTTGCGCTGTTTGTGATTGCCGCTTGGTTGCCAGCGCGCCGGCTTGCCACAACATTCGCGCTATTCGCAATATCGGCATTGCTGCTTTTCTTCGAGAGCCTCACAAGTCATGCCATCGATAAAGGGTCCGTAGCGGTGATCGTATACTTCATCCATGAGGCTGCGGCCGCTTTGTGGATAGGGGCGATTCTCAGTCTTCGGCTGGGGGCTGGGCAAGGCCGATTTGAAGATGTTTGGCTGGAGCGCACAGCTCCATGGGTCTCGCGTCTGGCGGGATGGACGGTCACAGCGCTGCTTCTGAGTGGGCTGTACAGCGCTTACAACGCGCTGGGTGCCGAGCCCGAGCGGTTGATTTACGCGGCATACGGACGAACGCTAGTTGTGAAAATTGGTGCCGCGTCAGTCGTCCTGTGTATCGGCGCATACAATCGCTTCCTCCTTATACCGCACGTCGGCGCACCGCCAGCGCGATATGCGCTACTGCGAAATGTCGCGGTGGAATCCTTGTTGCTCATTGGCATTATCGGCATTGCCGCACTGCTGGCAAGCACGCCGCCGGCACATCACTAAGACTTTTTTGAGATGACTTTCGGAGGTGGCGAATCATGAACAAGGTGTCGGATTGAGGTTGCCCCGAACAGGTGGACACCCGGGTTAAGCAGCCATTGCCTTCTCCTGACGTCGTTCGAGTTCATCGGGGCAAAGGTAGTCGAGAGCGGAATGACGCCGGCGGTGGTTGTAAAAGATCTCGATGTATTCGAAGACTTCGTTGCGCGCTTGGGCGCGCGTATTCCAGCGAGTCTGGTACGCCAGTTCGATCTTGAGCGTGGCGAAGAAGCTCTCGGCCACCGCGCTGTCCCAACAGTTTCCCTTGCGGCTCATACTGCTCACCAGATCGTGCTTCGCGAGTAACTGTTGGTATTCGTAACTGGCGTACTGGCTGCCGCGGTCGGAGTGGTGGATTAGTCCACCCTGCGGTTGGCGCTCCGTCAGTGCCATGCTCAGTGCGTCGAACGCGAGCTTTTTTTCGAGCCGTTCGCTGATCGACCAGCCCACCACCCGGCGCGAGAACAGGTCCAGGATTATCGCCAGGTACAGCCAGCCCTCCAGCGTCCACAGATAGGTAATGTCGGCGACCCAGCCGAAGTTGGGCTGCGCCACTGCAAAGCGGCGGGCCAGAAAATTACCCTTATTGCCATTCCGTGTCCGGAATCGGTCGTACAGCGAAAACGCCGGGGCGCACGCGCGCGCAGGCCAGCCGCCCGCATCAGCCGCGCGATCCGCTTGCGCCCGATGCGCCGACCTCGATCGCGCAGCTCCATGTGGACTCGCGGGCTGCCGTAGCGGTGGCAGCTCTCCGCGCCTATAATCGCTATCCCTAGTCCCGCTTGACGGGTCACGTTTTCCAATCCCGACGAGTTCCGGCTCGACCGCGACCTGGGCAACCATGTCGCCTTCGGCATGGGTATCCACTACTGCCTGGGCGCGCCGCTGGCACGGGCCGAAGCCAAAGTTACGCTCAACGCGTTTCTGGACCGGTTCTCAGCGCTCAAACCTGGCCAGGCACCCGCCGTCCGGCAGACGATCGCACCGGGGGTGTTTGGCTTCCAACAGTTGCCGCTCGTGTTGAGCGCAGAACGTTGAGATGAGCCTCCGGATCGACTACAGGAAGTGCCGCCGAGCCGGCCAGTGTTTCGTACCTTCACCCAGAGCTGTTCAAAGTCGATGAAACGGGTACTCCGTCGTTTTAGTCGAGCGTCCCGCCGAGGAGCTGCGGGATGCAGCTGAGGAAGCGGTCGAGCTGTGTCCGAACGGTGCGATTCCGCTTAGCCGAGACGAGTAGTAGTGCGCGCTTCTAAGATGGGTGCCCATCTCCCCTCGTTGAAATGCCTGCAACCGAGCGATCGTCGGCCGCTGGCGGGAGCCCTCGACCTGGGTTGGACACCCTAGAGGGAGCGGTGTTCAACGCGGTCTTCGCTGGAAACGGCCGGTGATAGTCGCGAATCTCTTTGATCTTGCCGTCTACGATTTCCATTCACCTCGGCGCCCATAGCCTCAATCACCTCCCCAAACCGCCGCCGGGTACCGTGGAAGAAGGACTCGGCCACCGCCTTGCCGTCATTCCCGGTCGCCATCTTGAGATCGCAGCGGCAATCCGGCATCAACGCGAACGCGGCCTCGTAGTTGCGCCTCAAGTCTTCAAGTTCCTCAAAGCGCCTGCCCTCGGGGTCGACGATGTCCTCATCATAAGGCGGATGCTTTGGCTGCCCGTGCGGTTACTGAGCAAGCAACTGGCGTCCGGGCGAATTGGACTACGACACTTGCCACATGCACTCGCGCAATTATGGCGTTCGCTCGAGCACTAACGCGCCTTGAGCCTCCGCAGGACCGTCGATTGTCCTGGCAGAAACGCAAAGCGGGCGAAGCCTCATCAGCTCCGCCCGTTGCTTTGACGCCTGAGGCCTAGCGCCCTACTGCTTGACGTAGTTTCCGTTCATGTTGAATTCTCCGTTACTGGTCAGTGAAGAACCCGTGATCGTCGGAGGGTGCGCGGCGCCTCCGATTCGGTCAGTTGGCTCACCCGGCGCGTGACGTGCAGGGTACGCCAACCACTAGCGCGCCGATTCTGTAGGCTCGGCCACCAATGGATTTAGTTGTTTTGTTAAATGGCTGATTCACCGCCTGCGCACTGGATATATGCTTCATCCTGAAAGTTAGCGTTTAAATATGCGAACTTGCAGACCGCAAACTGATTCTGTTTGCTAATTTCCTCAGCAAGGATCAGCACGACCGGTGACGGCTTTTCACACAACCGTAAGACGACCCCGTAAACGGCCTCGACCCTCTCATTTGCCGGTTACTCGTCTAGGTGCGAGGCTGACTCCGGACATTGGAAAGGAAATCCTGACGAAGGTCCGGGAGTGCGAAGCAATTGATTCGGAAAGGAGGTATCACATGTTCCGGCGTGCGTTACCAATCTTCGCGATCGCGGCAATACTGCTCGTCATCCTTTGCCTGCCGTCGCAGCCGCTAGCCGCCGGCATGGACGGCATCGTCATGCAGGGCGGCAAAATAATGCTGATGAAGGCCGGCAAGGCGATGGAACCGATGACCGCCAACATGAGCATGTCCAACGGCGCGACCGTGATGCCCGACGGCACCGTCAGACTGCCGGACGGTGAGAAAAAACACCTGAAGGATGGTCAGATGATGCTGATGGACGGGACGATCATGGACGGCGGTAATCCCAAACCGATGATGAAGCCCCAGGGCATAGACGCCGGCGAATGAGGCGGAGCATCTATCGTGGCCAGCAAAAGCAATGCGATGAGTGAAGTTCCCACGGACCATCGATTCAGGGGGCGGCGCGTTCAGCCGCTCACGATTCGGCTCAACCACTGGATGAACGTGCTGTTCATCGTGTTGATGGCGGGGAGTGGGCTCGAGATATTCGCTGCCTATCCCTCGCTGGGGCCGCAAGGCGCGAAATACGAATGGTACCCCTTCCAAGGAGTGCCGCCGCCAAAATGGCTTACAATAGGGGGATGGCTGGCCGGCGGCCGCCATTGGCACTTCGCGATCGCCTGGCTCCTGGTGCTTAACGGCGTCATCTACATCACTTACTTTTTTGGGCGAGGCGAATGGCGCCGGCGGCTCTTTCTGCCGGCCCGCGATGCGCGCAACGCGCTCCGAATGTTCGGTTATTACTTGCGTCTGCGCCAGGCGCCTCCGCCTGCCGACTTCTACAACGGCTTGCAGCGCTTCGCCTACAGTTCCATCGTGGTGGTCATAACCCTTCAGGTACTGTCGGGTCTGGCTATCTACAAACCGGTGCAGCTCCACTGGCTGTTGAGCTTATTCGGCGGCTACGACGTGGCCCGCGTTATTCATTTGCTCGGGCTGGTCTTGATCGCGATGTTCGTCGTGAACCACGTCGTGCTGGTGCTGCTGCATCCGCGCGAACTGCTCGCGATGATCACTGGAGGCGAACGTGACTAAGCTAATAGCGCGGCGAAGACTGATCGGCGGGCTCGCAGCGGCCTCATTGCTGGCCGGATGCGACGCATCTCATCCGGTCATGGCCTTCCTCGAGTGGATGCTGCGTTTCAATGAGCACTTCGAGAGCTTTGTCTTCTCGCCCTCGCGCCTCGCTCCCGAGTCGCCCGAGAACGAGCTAACCCCGGAGCAAACATTCCCAAGCTATTTCATCTCGGACGTGATGCCGTTTCCGCCCGCCGCGTGGTCGCTCAAGGTGGGCGGCATGGTTGCGCGTCCGGGCGTATTCACACTAGATCAGTTGAAGGCCATGCCCCGAGCCGCGATGCGCGTGCGACATCATTGTGTGGAGGGCTGGTCGGCGGTCGCAGCGTGGCACGGTGTGCGGCTGAGCGAACTTGCGCGCGCGGTCGGCATCGATCGCCGCGTACGTTACGTCGAGTTTCGCTCCTTCGATGCCAACTACTGGTCGTCATGGGACCTCGGCAGTGCACTTCATCCGCAAACCCTGCTGGCCTACGGTATGAACGGTCACGATTTGCATCCCGACCACGGCGCGCCGTTGCGAGTCTACTCAGCGGTTAAGCTCGGTTACAAAAACGTCAAGTACCTGACGGAAGTCAACTTCCTTCCCGACCGCAAGGGCGGCGGCTATTGGGAAGACCAGGGCTACGACTGGTTCGCTGGCGTCTGATCGAAGGAGACGGGAATACTGAACCCCATAGGAAGGCGGGACGTAATTACCAGCCTTTGAGGGCGAAGCGTCATCCGAGCGGCCACATATTCCAGCTCCAACAGCGGGCGAACGGCTCACTAGAAGTCGCGAGTAGACGCGAGCGCCTTGCGGATTTGTGCTTGGGTCTCAAGACAGCTTGCTGTTCCCGCTTCTTGGCGAGATCAGCCATTCTGAGGGCTGTTGCCTTCTGGGTTGCCACAGAAGAACGCCAGAAACCGGCCCTAGCGAGACCGCAGCGGTGGTTGGCGCATAGACCTGGCACGCACCGCACCGTTCGACCACTCCGCGGAGCGGTCACGGAAGCGCGAATTAGTCAACGTCATCAGTGTCGGCCGGCGAGGAACCCACTGTACCAATACCGGCTGAAACCTTTGCAGAGAGAGGTCGTCCGACCTTTACGGGATGGGAATCGGAGAGTCAAAACGGAAATTCCGGATTGACAACGCAGGCCGGTAGCCAGATTGACGCAGACGGCGTTGAAGATCCTGACGACCTGTTCTGCCGTGGATGGCCATAAGCTGAGAGCTCTCGCGAACGGAAGGTTGCCAACTGGCCACACCAATGCTGCAATGTTCCGGAAATCTCGGTTAGAGGAATCTTCCATGCCTACTCTCTACGGTGCCCCAGTCTCTCCATTCGTTCGCAAAGTGATGGTTGCGCTCGCTGAAAAAGGCATTACCTACGAGCACGATCCGGTGGTTCCTGCGATTGCGCCAGCCGAATTCAAGCGGGTCAGCAAGGACGTCAGTCCGCTTGGCAGGATTCCCGCCTATCGCGACGGCGATTTCTCGCTGGCGGATTCATCAGTGATCATCGCCTACCTTGAGCGGATAAAGCCATCACCCGCACTATATCCTTCTGACACCCGCGATTATGCTCGTGCGCTTTGGTTCGAAGAATATGGCGACGGTGGCCTTGCTCCGATTATCGGAGCAAAAATCTTTTTCCAAAAAATTGCCGGGCCTGCGTTCTTTAAGCAGCCAACCGATGAGGCGGTCGTCAGCAAAGCTATCAACGAAGAATTGCCACCGTTGCTCGATTATCTCGAAGGCCAGCTTGGAAACGGCGACTGGCTCGCGGGACGCAGCTTCTCGGTCGCCGATATCGGCATCGCAACGCAGTTCGCCCAGGCAAGTTTTTGCGGCGTGTCGCCGGAGGCCAAGCGCTGGCCCAAGCTCGCGGCGTATGTTGACCGCGCGCTTGCACGCGCCTCGTTCGCAGAGGCGATTGCCAAGGGCAAGGCGATGCTGGGCTTAAAATAGCAAGGCAGTTGGTCCTGGGCCTTAAGCTTGGCGGCTTCTTTCTTGCGGCGCTCCATTTTTGCTTTACGGAGGCTCTGGCTTCCACCAGGTTAGGAAACCCCAGTGCTCTCCAGAAGCGCGCTCTGGCCAAGCCTCCGCCATGGACCCGTATGGAGTAGCAGAGACCGCAGGGAAATGACGGTCAGCCTGATTGAAGGGATGGTCGGATTTGGGATGAGTGCGAGTATCGTAATGAGGATCGGGATGATCACCATTCTCATGGACATGCGGATGATTGCTGTCGCGCGTGGCGATGCTGAATTGCGCCCATCAGATCAATGTGGCGTCCAGATCGGAATCGTTCCGAAAAGATGGTCAACCACGCCCAATTGATAGGCGGGGAAAAGCCCGAAGCCGAAGCTCAACAGGCCGCAGAAAGTGATAAAGCCTTGATGCAGCCACGACATCCGGTGCGCCGCGACAAGAAATGGGGTGGCGATGGCCTCGATCACGGCCACGATGAACGTGTACGGCCATGTAATGCCGGCGATGATGCGTGATGCTGCCGACAAGATGGACGCAATTCTTGGCTCTTTGATCTAGCTCCGAATCTTCCGAGCGCTACTCCTAAGGACCTAAGACTTAGGACACTATCCGGGCGTTTCGAGGGTTGACAGCGGACCCGATGCGCACAAACAAAACATCCCGCTCCCGGGCTTGCGCCGGAGGAGACGAACCATGGCCGCCCAAACTCGAATCGATCGCAGATTATCGAAGTCGCCGAGATCGCATGGGAATCGATGATGCCCAACATCAAGGCGAAGATCCTCTGGACTGACACGGTGACCAAGCGCCGGGGCGCAGCTCTCCAGGTTCGAGCCGGGCGCATCGCTACCGATGCATCGCCGTGTCGGCGACGAGCTACTCTACTTAGTTGAAGGATCGATCATTGATGAATCTGGCAACGTCGCGGCGGGCAGTGTCGGCTATCGCCCCAACGAATGTATCCACAGCGTCACGAGCAGAAATGGCGCGACCGTCTACGCGATTATCAGCGGTAAGGTCGAGCTCGCCAACGCAGCACGCCCGATTCATCGAAGTTCGATCCTTCGATCATAAAGAACAGCTGGTCACTGATATGCTTGTGCCGCGGCAGCTTCGCGCCCCGAATTGCCGCTAAGGTCTCCATTTAACTACAATTCGTCAGGAGTGATAGGGATGAACGCTGAATTCGCCGGGACGCCCGGCCCGCCATATTACGCCGTGATCTTCACATCGATGCGCACCGAGGGCGATCACGGTTACGAAGCAATGGCGTCAAAGATGTTCGAGTTGGCAAAGCGCCAGCCCGTGTCTCGGGGCCGAGAGCGCTCGCAATGACAACGGGTTTGGGATCACGGTCGCATACTTCACCGACGAAACCGCGGTCCGGGCCTGGAAACACAATTCCGAGCACCTCATCGCCCAGCGGCTCGGTAAGGAGCGCTGGTATTCCCGGTACGAATTGCGTGTCGCAAAGGTTGAGCGAGATTATGCGGGACCGACCGGTAGATGAGTCCCGCCGGCCGAGCAGCGATCACGGCGTCGAGCAATCGGGACCAAACCGGCTGAATCCAAGGCTCACGCTGTTCGGTGCTCTCGATTCAATACACCAGGGGAGTCGCTCGTTGACGGCGTCTAGCTTCCAGGCTCCGGGAGACGATCTTCAGCTCGCGAAAGGCACGGTTGAGATGGTTCATCAGGGTTAATCGTCCGATCCCTGTCCTGTGTTATGAAAATCAACTGGAAAGAGATTCTTAAGTTCCTGTCTGGCGCGTTTTTCGTCACAGCCGGTGCGAGCTGGTATCTTTCTTGGTATCACATTGCGGTTCCGGTGTTTGGATACACAATGTCCCCCGAATTTCTGGCAATACGAGGGTTCATTCATTTCGCGTTATTTGTGATTTCCTTCTATTTCGGGTTTATAAGGAAATCCTAGCCACCAAAGAAGCACTTGCAAACCGACTTAATTTAAGTATTTCATCGCCTGACTATCATGCGCCAACGAGATCAGTGCTTTCTAGGCCACAGCTCAGCCGAACAAGAGCGTCTCCAACGGCAAGCGCAGGAAATAGCACCTGACACGAATCAGCTTTTCCACAGAATTGGCGTTGCGGAAGGCCCCCGAGCCGTAGAGGTGGGCTGCGGTCCCCTGGGCTGTCTCGAAATCCTCTCTCAGCGAGTCGGACCGAAAGGCTCCGTAGTTGGAATAAAGATCAGTGCTGATGCTGTCGCATTCGCCCGACGGTACCTAGCTGATCAAAAGATCGGGAATGTCGAGGTGCCGTCAAACTGACGGTAAAGCCACGGACCTCCCTCGTGAATCCCATCTGACCCTGACGGGTTCGACGGAAGTGATTTAAATCAATTGGGAAACCGGATTGTCACCAGCCGCTGAAGGGAGGGTCAAATGTCCCCCGAAGAAAATAAGGCCGTCTTCCTGCGATTTGTCGACGAACTCAAAAAAGGCAACTTGGGCATTATCGACGAAGTGTGCTCGCCCAACTTTGCTTTCTACTCTCCCAGGTTTCCGGACTGGCCGCGCGGACTCGAAGGCGCGCGCCAACTGATTACCCGAGCGCTCGATGCGGTCCCCGATATGCAATCGTCGGTAGAAGACATCTTTGCGGCGGGCGACAAAGTCGCTGTCCGCTGGACGTTTCGTGGCACTTACCGCGGCGAGGCCCGTCCGGGCTATCCGAAACCTGGCGAACGCTTCACCCAAGGCGCTATCAGCATCTATCGCTTTGCCGACGCTAAAATCGAGGAGGACTGGGGCGTCGAGGCGTTCTCGATAACTGGCCTTCCCTGGAAGTGAATTCGGATATTGAGGTTAGACCGCAAATCGCTTGCGGGATACCTGAGCGCAATGTCACCAGCGCTTTGCCCTAGCGCGGCATCGACCACACTCCTTTCCACCGGTTCCCGGCCGGCTTAATTCATCGAGGCTGCGCACCAGGAGCTCGATGCCGTGTTCCGTCTGTGGCATCGCGGCAACCTGGCGCCGGGAAGCTGCAAGGAGGCGTCGAAGCCTTCAGAACTAACGGCTGTCGAAATAGGCCCCCTGCTCAAGGTCCTGGATCAGATCCCGCGCGCCGGACGCCATCCCATCCGTTTCCGGGTAAGGCTGCTGGATGTGGGATTGTCCATCGCAACGAAGTGTGCCAGCAGGCCGAGATAGTCTCCCGCCCTTTCCCTCGGCACCGAGACCACCGGCACCTGCAAATGCGTACCGATCGCGGCTGCGATGTCGCGAAGTGGCACGCCCTCCTCGGCTATCGCGTGAAGCCTCGAACCAGCCGGCGCGCTCTCCAGTGCCAGCCTGTAGAGCACCGCTGCATCGAGCCGATGCACGGCGGGCCAGCGGTTGAATCCCTCGTCCACATACCGCGAGACGGCCTTCTCTCGGGCAAAATTGATCAGGCGGGGGACAAAGCCGCGATCTCCGTCCCCATGGACCCTCGGGGGAAGGCGCATCACCGAAGCACGCACGCCTATGCGACGCCATTGACAAGGTTGTCTCCTCCGACGCGATGCGGGGCGCCGCGGTCGATGCCGGATCAGGTCCATCGTCTTCAGTCCCTAGACGATTGGGCGCCAGAAGCGCAGTCGCGGAACTGACAACAAGGGGGCGATCGGAACCGGCGAGCGCCATGCCCAGCGTCTCAATGGCGCGCCGATCCGTTTCGGCTGCGGCCAAGTAGAAGGAGGAGGAGTCGTGGACCGAGTTGTTGTATATCCAGTCGTGCACGTTTCCAAGCAGATTGTCATCGTGCATTGTCGCCATGCTCTGCCTGTTAGTGATTATACCAGTATAACGTCACGACTTTTTCGTGGACCAGATGAGCCTATAACTTATCCCTCAGCCAACTGAAGAGGATTCTTATGCGTGTTCTTGTAACCGGCGCGACAGGGTTCATCGGCTCTGCCATCGTGAGCGAACTGATTGGTGCGGGGCCCCAGGTTCTCGGCCTTGCCCGCTCGGATGCGGCCGCTGCGTGGATCACGCCATCCGATGCCTCTGCGCCACGCTTCAAGCTGAGCCCGGCCGATATCTACTGCGGCCGCGCGTCAATCATTCTCGCAAGGAGGCAGACCATCAAGCGCAAAACTATCGAACTGCGACGACGGCTCCGTCACCAGGCAGTGGCCTAAACTTAAACCCGATGAGCTCAATACTCTCTTGTTTCCACGCTCAATTTGTCCCAATTGTTCTGACGACGTACAGCCAATGAGGCAGAGCTTCGCGCACCTCCTCCGTGCGACTGGCATATTCGATGCTCCGTCAGGCTCCCTATCGGTTTGGAGGCGCACATGGCAATTCGAGTAGGGATAAACGGCTTTGGCCGAACCGGCCGGATGTTTTACCGAGCGGCGATTGAGAAACGCCCATCGTTTGAAATCGCGGCGGTCAATGATGTGACCAGCCCTGAAAAACCTGAGCCGTTTACTGAAATACGATTCCGTGCATGGAGCGTTCTCGAAGGAAGTTAAGGTGGAGGGCTCGCACGTGATGATGGGCGGAGAAGGCGGCGGGGATGCTCATGATGGAGGAACTGGAGGCGCTACGTGCAGTGACGATTAAACCCCGCGCGACCATACGTACTGATCATAGGAAGGGCGAAGGTATCCGACAAAATCGGTATGCTTTGGAACATGATCTCGAAAGTCGACACGAGTCCGACCTGTCGAGTTTCTGGCTCGAAAGTATCCGTTTTTCGGGCGAAGACGGGCGTTGTGGGTGTTGAAGGTCCACCAGCGGACCGGGGTAGTGGATCGCAGCTGCTACCGGTACCGCGTTGGTGGGGCATCGATGTTCCACAGCGGCGCGCACCGCAGGTGCTGGCGGCGGAACACGATGAGATGTGGCGTAGGATCAGATTCTCGGGTCAAGGCGCGCGGGCCGCGACCGGATAGCAAGCAGAGCTAGGTCAGAAACGCGACCATCAGCCGCTTCTTTAACGCACGCCCACAAAGCCCGTCATCCCGGATAGGGTTTTCGACAGGCACAGCCCTACATAAGGGACCCTATTCGTCTCAAGCCTCAGAAGCGCACCAGTTTCGCTCGGGGTTTCAAGGACCGCTGGCAATGCGCGTGTTCAAAAGTATCTTCGTCCGCTTCATCTGCGTATTCGAAGTTGTTGATATCAAGCGGACTCCCACATCTGCCGCATATGGTCTTCGTCAGGCACTCACCGTGCACGAGACCCCATTTGTCCTCTGCCATCGGAAAGCACGCAACCGGAGGGTCACTGAGCGACGCCACTTTTCTGCACAAGCAACAATTCCCGATAGCTAAAGACATGATTTTTTCCCCATTCCATTAGCTTTCGAGTCTAGCACGAGTTCCCTCAACTTCTTAGAGCCGTGGCGATGTGATGCTGGCCACCTTCAGTATGTGTAAGCAGCTGATGGATGTTGAACAATATCTTTGTAGTGTATTTTGCGACGCTGATTCGCGAAGCCAGCTCCGCTTCATTCGTAGCGCAGCGCCTCGATCGGGTCCAACATAGATGCCTTACGCGCCGAGTACCACCCGAAGAACACGCCCACCGCAGCCGCAAACAGAAATCCGCCCACCACGGACATCGGCGAGATCAGCGTCGGCCAGCTCGCCAGCATCGACAGCACCTTCGACACCACGACCCCCAACAACGCTCCCGCCAATCCGCCCACAATGCTCAGTAGCGCCGATTCGACCAGGAATTGCAGCAGGATATGCAGCCGGCGCGCACCGGCGGAAGTTTACTGTTCCCGTCGCTGCTGCCGCTTAAGGTCCCTGTGTCGATCACAGAGGTGAGCGACCCCCCGGTTTGGAGGAGCAGGGCGGATATCTGGCGGCAGTAGAGGCGCTCAGCACCGACGATCCAGAGTTGGTTACCCTTGTATGGGAGGTCTTCAGCCTGGCGAAGCCATTAAGAACGCTCTGGGAGGAACCACTTCGCGCCCGCGTTCTGAGGAAGATGGAAACACGCTGAAAAGCCAATCGACGGCGGCTTGGAATCGAGGTGAACGGCCCAAGTGTAACTGATGGGACTCTGGTGAGAGATTTGATGCGATGAACGTAAAGCTACACCCGGAAACACGAGAATCACTGGAATTGAATCGATGGTCGTGAGGACAAATGAGTGGGCACCCACTCTGAAAAGCTGAATTGCTAGCCTGGGCAACGTAGCCAGCTCTCGAATAAGGAGAGAATTATGGCTATAAAAACGCACGCGTGAACCCGGTTCGAGCGTACAGAATCGCAAGCGACAGAAATAAATAAAAGATCGAGGGCGGCGACTCTACGCGATCGCCGCCTTCGCGATGCTTTTGATCACCGTGGTCGGATTCAGAGAGTTTCTCTTGCATGGAAGGGCCGTAGGGGGTGTCCCGATGACACCACAAATCGTCGTGCTGGTAGTGGCGCACGGACTCGCGATGTTGTCGTGGATGGTGTTGTTCTGCGTTCAAAGCGCGTTGATCGTGGCCGATCGCCGGCACCTGCACATAAAGTTAGGAAGAATCGGCGCGTTCCTGGCGGGTGCGATTGTAATCTTTGGTATAGCGGTCGCGCCACTGTCCGTGCATTACAATCCGGCGGCGTGCGCCGATTTTGGCGGCGCTCGATATTTCCTGGCGTTGATGTGGCCGGAACCGGTGGCGTTCGGCGTGTTCGTGACGCTAGCCCTCGCTTATCGCGTTCGGCCGGAGGTGCATCGACCGATGATGCTGCTCGCGACAACGGGGTTAATGACTGGTTCGCTCGACCGCATGCCTTACTGGAACGCGCTGGTTAGGTTCGTGGACGGCAGCATAGCCGTCGCTATGTTCGGACAAATGCTAGCCGCTCGGAGCGATCCTGCTGGCCGCTCATGCGATGATAACGCGGCAAATGAATCGATACCTTCTAGCGGGGTACGGCGGCCTCGCAATGGTGTCTTTCATGTTTGCGATCTTCGCGCGCAGTGGGGAATGGAATCATCTCGCTGCGTTGATTGTTCACTGAACGATTACCCTGATGACGATCGGGCTCTATAACGAACCGGCCGGCGCGTGGCTTCGAATGCAGAAGACATTCAGCATGTGATCGGTCCCACTATTGCAGCCTTGGGCCGGATTAATATCTTGGTCAACAACGCGGGCATGGCCTGGATCGATCATACGCTTACCACTTCTGATGAGCAGGGGCAGTACTGCATGGAGGCGAATCTGTTTAGCGCGGTGCGGTTCAGCCGGGGGGTGGCGCCGCACATGCGCAAGCAGGGCTGCGGTCGCATCATCAACATTTCATCGATGAGCGTGCGTACCACAAGACCGAACGCGACTGACTATACGACTGCCGAGGCGGGGACGCTCGCGTTTTCGAAAACCATCTCATTTGAGCTCGCCCCGGACAACATTTTGGTGAATTGCGTCTGCCCTGCGTCAGAATTGTGACTATAGGGGTGAGTACTCAACTGAGATGTTGCTCGAGTCGCCGCCCGAGGCTGGAACGAAACGGGGTCCGCGCGTCACAATGGAAACAAGCGCCGCGCTCGCGACTACTACGGCGAGGACGATCGGAACACCGATGCCGATCGGGTTTTTAAAGAGCCTAAGCACCAACGCGGACGAATACCGTAAGGGCATGATGGAGCCAGCACTAAACGAAGTCTTAAGAGCCGACTTCTCGGCTCCTCGTATGACCTGATTCCTTGTCCGTGGGTCGACTTGAAAAAAAGCCCGTGCATTCGAAGATGTTTATAGCCGAACGAACATAAATGTCACAAGAGACTGTCACGAAAAAGGCCGGAATCGGCCAAAACGACACCTATCGCATCTCCAAGGTCGGCCGCAGAAAGTTGCTTGGTAGAGGGCCAAAAGCCGCGATAGCACTGCGTATTGATTTCGATACTGTGAAACGGCCCACTTTGGAGTGACCCCCGGTAGTTGGACAGGTCGACGGCCCCGGATTGGACCAGCCGAGCCCGCTTATAGGAGAGTAGGCCATGGCACGGCATCGGAGGTTCAGCTTCGAGTTCAAGCGACAGGTGGTGCTGGACGTTCTGGAGGAACGGGTGGGCCTGCGCGAGATGGCGCGCAAGCATTTCATATCACGCAGTCTTATCCGCCAGTGGATCCAGAAGTACGAGACTGGACAACTTACTGACGAACTCGACGAAATACGCATCGCCGAGTATGAGGGCAAGATCGCTGAGTTGGAACGCAAGTTCGGCCAGCTGACAATGGAAGTTGAGCTCTTGAAAAAAGGGGCGCGCTGGGCACGCCGGCCCAACGGCGAGATTATCTCCAGCAATTCAATTGTGAGCGGCCCGAAGGTTTCTCCGTCGCGCGGGGATGTCGAATGATGAAGCTGGCACGTTCGACCTATTACTACCGCGCGCGCCGCGCGGCGGCGCGGGAAAAGGCTCTGCATGAGCGCATCGTCAGCATGTCTGAGGAATTCCCGCGGTACGGCTATCGACGCGTAACGCACCAACTCCACGCCGAAGGGTTGCCAACCAATCTCAAGGTGGTTGCCCGCATCATGCGCGAAAATGACCTCCAGGTGCGGCCTTTACGCCGGTTCGTGCGAACCACTGACAGCGATCACCAGAGTCCCATCTTTCCCAATCTAGCCGCCGGGATGATTCCCGACGGACCCAATCAGCTGTGGGTCGCCGACCTAAGTTACGTCGCTGTCGCGGTTGGCTTTGTCTATGTGGCGGTGATACTCGACGCTTGGTCCAGGCGGGTAGTTGGCTATGCGATCTCGCGGCGGATTGATACTCGTCTGACACTGGCTGCTCTGCACGCCGCGGTAGAAGCACGGCGGCCGGCACCAGGATGTATCCACCACTCGGATCGCGGTGGGCAATATGCCGCCGATCTGTATCGCAAAGCTTTGGAGCAATTTGGCTTGCGGGGCTCGATGGGCCGTCGTGGGAATCCTTACGACAATGCCAAAGCCGAAAGCTGTATGAAGACACTGAAGTGCGAGCATGTGTATCTGAACGAATATCGGAATTTCGCAGAAGTCGTCGAGCGTGTCCCGACGTTCATCGATCAGGTTTACAACACACGCAGATTGCACTCGGCACTCGGGTACGTGCCGCCGGTGCAGTTTGAGGAGCGACACACACGGCAGCTGGTACAGTCTCCCGCCTGAAATCTGTCTAGTTCGAGGGGGTCACTCCAAAGTGGGCCATGCTGCATTGTCAAAAGCACGCGCGGTGCTTGCCCCACGCCAAGGCTGGAACCCTCCGACGATGCGGTCGGAAATAGCGACTGATCATGTGTCCAAAGGCGTCAGAGAGCCAATCCCGGTGGCGCGTCAGGCCACAATTCTCGACTCCGAGTACAGAGCGCGCTCGTCTGCACTATGAAGGGAAATGGGGCCGCATGTGTAGGGCGAATAGGCGTATTCGGCCATGGATTCCAAGCGGTATTCGCAACCGTTTGGAGGCACACTCGCTCGCGACACGGCCCTATTAACACCGGCGATGCTACCAGCGCTTGAGTCTTCGAAGCATCGCGCTTTTCTTAACTTGATGACCTTGCATCCGCTGGAGGATGTCGTCCAGGGCTTCGACCGCCTCGCGCAGGTACGGTCCCTTGTTGAGCATTACGCACTCCGCGCGTTCCCCCATCGCGGCGTCGGTAATCTCGGCCCGTGAGGGCATTCCCTTCTTGGCGAGACTCTCGAGCACCTGAGTCGCCCAAACCACGGGTATGTGGGCCGCCTCGCACACCCACAGGATCTCCTCCTGAATTTCCGCCATCCGTTCATACCCGCATTCCACGGCCAAGTCACCCCGCGCGATCATCACGCCGGCTGTGGGACGATGCATCGCGGCGAGCACCAGGACGGGGAGGTTGTCGAATGCCTGGCGCGTTTCGATCTTGAGCATGATGCCAAGATCGGGACGGCCCAGCCGGGTCAGATGCGCATCGAGCGCTTCGACGTCGGCGGCCGAGCGCACGAAGGACATGCCGACGATATCGGCGTGCTTGGCGACTACCTCGAGATCCTCGAGGTCTTTCGGCGTCAGCGAGGCAATGCTCAGGTCGCTGTCCGGCAGATTGATGCCCTTGTTCGCCCGCAGCTTGCTGCCCGCCGCCCTCGCGTGGGTAATCTCGATGGTGGCTCCTGACACGGCGACCTCTTTGATAACTCCGCCGATCTTCCCATCGTCAAACCACACCCGCTCGCCGATCTTGAGGTCGCCGAGAATCTCCGGGATGGTGCAGTTTATCATCGCCGGACGCAGCACGCTTCTGTCCTCGGACACCTCCGGGCCTCTGCCCAAGGATAATTTATCCGATAAGACTATCGTGTCGCCTTTTTTTAGGACGATGAACTGATCAAGGGCGGGCAGCCGCCCGACGCACAGGACACCGTCCGCACCATTACGGCGAAATTCCATGCCCGAAGCCAGATACGCAGTACGAACGCACTCGGCCTGTACACGCTCGCCGGTTCGCCCAGTCACGACCATTTGCCGTGAAGATCCTCGCGCATCGATGAACTCGATTTTATCTCCGGCTCGAAACGCCGCCAAATCCCCGGCAACAGGAATAGGGAACCACGATGCCTCGTTCGCAGCCGCACCGACCTGCGCCTGCGGGACGAGACAGATTCGCGCGGGCTGGAGGACCATCCCACTTACATCACGCTGAGGACGAATCTTGAGTACCTCGGGGCCCGCTTCCATCGGGCCAACCCGCAGTTTGGGGCCGGCAAGGTCCATCGACAAGCGGCAGTTCTTACCGAGATCGCGTCTAGCGTGGTTGAGATGCTCAGCCATTGCCATCCAGGCCTGGCAGTCGTCATAAGAGCAATTGATGCGCATGCAGTCCATACCGCGGGCAACCAAGTCGCGAACCAGCCTGTAGTCCGAAGCGGCTTCACTGGGCACCGTTACCATGATCCGCACCGCACGGTTGAGCGGGCTGGGCCCGAGGAGCCTCTCAGTGTGCTCACGCAGCAGCGTGTTGCCCTCAAGAAAATCCAGCGCACGAGGCAAATATTGCCACTGGCGACCGGCCAACCCATCGACCGCCGCGAGCACAGCGTCAAGAGTCGCCATCACGTGAGCTTCCGCTCGCCCCAGCGAGGAGAGCCCCAACTGGGCCAGCTCCTCCTGCAGGGAGCGGATATCGTAGTGCCGCAGTGCGACATAATGCGCGAGGTTACGGGCGCTTTTTAGATAGGAGGGGTGGATGCGGTCGAGCCGGACCTCAAGGGCGGTCTCCGACCTCGCAAGCGCTCGCCTGATCTCGCTTAAACGGTTGATAAGATCGTCGAGTTTCGCTTGTTCGAAAATCGGGGTCGATGTCGCTGCTTCGTTCAAGGAGATACCTATCGTAGCTCGACCGTAGCAGGTTTCTCGGTCGGCTTGTTTTACGGTTTGATGAACAACGCTTTTCGGCAGCTCGGCCAGTCTTTTGGACGACAGATAATCCATGGCAGAATAGCGATGTAAGTTAATCTGGTCATCCCTGAGGGCCGATGAACGTACAGCTCTTTAGCAAGGCCAAAGCCGCCACAAAACGTTGAGTTGGCCTTCGGACACATCGATAACGCAGCGTTTTAGTGATCGCCAAATCACCGCCGGCAGCGACGAAAGCGGATCGGGTAGAACTCGCCAAGAATTCATCTGTCGATGACGCCCTCGAGTCATCTTCGCCACATGTCTAAAGCACTCGACGGCGAACGAGGCGTTGGCACTGAGTGGCCTGGATCCCGAGGGAGCGATGAAGGCCTTAACGGACACCTGTTCCACAGTCTGGCCAAAGCGCGGCAAATCATTGAAGCCTGGAGGCTCGATTACAATTGTGCGCGTCCGCATTCCAGCCTCGGAACGCTCACGCCCAGCGAGTTTGCAGAGCTGCAAGGGGACGGTCCACCTGAGCAAGCTCAGGGCTCCGCGGCCCGTCCCCTTGCTCCACCGCCCCAACCGGGGCACAACATCAACCCCGGACTCTAGGCATAAACGCGGGTAATTGGGGGGCACGCCAAATCGGTTAACCGACGACGGCGCGTTGAGACTTGTTTGCTCCCAGTCATGCTAGGGGGTATGCCCCTCCGTGCGCCTATTCGAACCCCTATCCAGCGTCTTCCGCGGTAGACGCTCGCAAAATTTGTAGACCTCTTTCTGGAGTTGGGACGTACGCGGCCGAGCGCGGATATGGTCCTGCGTCTGTGTAGCGCGTTGGACTTATCTCTCCGCGACCAGAATGTGCTTCTGATCGGCGCAGGCTACGCCCCGCGTTACAGGGAGAACGGAATCGAAACGGCAGCGCTCGCGCAGGCACGTACGGCGCTAGAGTTCATGCTCCAACAGCAGGAGCCGGCTTTGTAGCCTCGTTGGCCATCAGGACGTTCCAATGCCGATTAAGTACGAGCGCAGGATACCGTGTGCAGTGATACTTTCTCGATTTGACGCAGGTAGCGGAGTTGGGGCCACAGAATGCGATGCGCCTGTTGCTCCATTCACGGGCCTTTCGGCCATATATCGTTAACTGGGAGGCGATGGCGGCGGCCTTGATCCAGTGGCTCCATCGGGAAGTGGTCAACGGCGCAGGCGACGAACAGATGCAGCGGCTCCTCGACGAACTCCTCTCCTACCTCGGTGCGCCACGGCACTGGCGCACGGCGGATCTTGACGCCGCAACCGCGCCCTTCCTTGCCGTCGAGTTCCGCAAAAACGATCTGACGCTGCGATTCGTTACGACGCTCACAACCGTCGCAACGCCTCACGACGTAACGCTGCACGAACTCCGGATAGAATCCTTTTTCCCTGCCGACGAGGAAACCGAACGGTCTTTACGGCGCATTGAGAAAGAGACCCTACGGTCGGCCGTGCGCAGTCCGATATAGGCTGCACAATGACGGGAGACCTTCGGCGTTGCCCTTGGGCCCGTGCTCCTCTTGATGTGAAGCACCATGAGGAGGAGTCGGGCGTTCCATGTCATGACGATGGTGCCCTGTTCGAAATGCTGATCCTCGAAGGTGCTCAGGCCGGCCTTTCCTGGTCGACGATTCTAGCCAAACGCGAGAATATCGGCGCGCTCTCCTTCGTTCGAACCGCGCGAGATTGCGCGATTTTCCGCAAAGGATGCGCGTCGTCCGCTTGCTGATTCAGGTATCGTGCGCAATCGCGCCAAGATCGAAGCGGCCATCGCCAACGCACGCGCTGTCCTTGTCGTTCAAAGGCCGTCCTACGGTGGGTTCCTGGCCGAGTGGCTTGGCATTACATCGAGCCGGGCAAGCCGGTCCAGAACGCTTTCATCGAAAGCTTCAACCGCCGCTTGGGCGATTAAGGCCTTAACGAACACCTGTTCGACAGTCTGGCCGAAGCGCGGCAAGTCATCGAAGCCTGGAGGCTCGATTACAATTGTGCGCGTCCGCATCCCAGTCTCGGAACGCTCACGCCCAGCGAGTTTGCAGAGCTGCAAGGGGACCGTGCGCCTGAGCAAGCTCGGGGCTTCGCGGCCAGCTCCCCTTGCTCCACCGCCCCAACCGGGGCACAACATCAACCCCCGCTCTCTACGCATAATCGCGAGTAAATTGGGGGGGGGCACGCCAGTTCCAGAAAATCCCAAGAAAAACAAAGACTTTCTCTGGACATAACGCTGACATTGCGGCACCGACAAGCCGCATCGTTTGTACTGGTGCGACGTGCAGGTAACCCATGCTACTGCTTGCCCTCTTGTCCCAGCTTCATTGTGCCTACTACCGGTACGCCCATGGGACCTACCGGAATAGATACCTCCGTGTGGTTGGGCGAGTTGACCATTTTCTCTTGCGCCTGAATCGATTCATATTGAACGTAGAGCGGCGTAAGCTTCTGGTTGATTGTGTCCATTGCTTTGGCAATGCCTTCCGCCTCAGCTTCTCGAATCTGCGCTTTGGCTTTCGCGGTCTGGATTTCGATGGTCGTCTGTTCGAGAACTTGCGTGGCTGCGAGTTTGTTGGCGACTGAATCCGCGACCGTTTGTGGATACTGAATGTTGCCGATGACGACGCTGATGATTGTGAAGGGGCTGTCTTGCGTTAGCTTCAAAATACGGGCTTGCACAGTGGAACCGATCGCATCGATGTGTTCCTTAATATCCAACCCATCGTATTTCTGAACCTCATCGCGTGTGTAGGTTCTAAATGGTTCCCTGATGAAATTATCATAAGCAGTATTCTCGGGATGCTCGCCCGTTGCGCCATATTTCTCGACAAATGTCCTGACGTTCTCAGGGTCTATCTTCCACAGCAGATGTGCCCGAAACTCGATACGAAGGTTGTCCTTGGCTAGTACGGCGTCCGGACCGACAAAGTGTTCCGTACTAGTGTGTGGCGTCACCGAAATGTTAGTAACCGCGAGCATCCAGCCGAGGCCCGTCGAAGTCGGTCCTGTTTGGAGCTCGTAGAATCGGACTGGCATTATGTACGGATGTCTGGTGACGTATCCGACATAGCCAGCCGGCGTGGAAGGATTCGAGCATCCGATAATACCAAACGCGAAGATTGCAAATAGTCTTCGCATTCGACCTCCGTTGTCCTTTCCGAATATTGCGCGTTCCACCAATCGATAACTATCGGCTACGCCTGCAATCAGACAACGCCTGCTGGATGCGTGCACGCCACGGAGGCTTGGCGGAGATGCGCGTCTGGAGAGCTCAAGGGTTTCATACAACTTAGTTAGAGCCAAAGAAGGTAATACCATCTATGAGGTACCTAGAAAGCTGGAGAAGCAAGGGCTGAAGCCTCGGGGAAGGACTCGCAAGGCCTTCGAGTACGTACGTGGTCTCAGATTCAAGACTATCTAGCGCAATTTGGGAGAGTGTGAGCATTGTGAATCTGGATTAATAAGCCCTCGGCGAAGTCCGCGCTGGCATCTAGTAAAAGCAATCGGTCGTCGCTCGCGCACGCTCTCTCTACGTGAGCACCAGCGCCGCGGCTATCGCTCCTGCGGAAAGAGCAATCACGATCCAGAACATAATTCGCAACGTGCTGGGCGTTTTCGGCTCGCCAGTAAGACTCGCTACTACTGTCATGGGTTTCTGGTGCGTGCTCGCGATTCCGATTGTCAGCGCGGCCCGTAGCTGCTCTGGATTGATCTCTCCGGATGGACCGCCCAGCATGGCGCCCAGCGGCGATCCGGGCGAGGGTGGGTGGCTAGTTGTTGAACCAGCGCTTTCACCGGTGAAGGCGAGATTGTACTGGTAAAGCTTCCGGTACTCCGCCTGCTCGGACGCATCTAGGCGTAGGTCTTGTCTTCCGGTGAAGCCGTCGCGCTCAGCGGAGCGTTTTTCTCCAACGCCCACTTCAATTGCTGCGCCGGATTTGCCCCCAGCATCGCGCCAATCACCGCGGCCATCGCCTGAGGGTTCGCCGCCGTTATCTCCTTTACTGTCTCAGCAGCAGCCTTTCTCTGAGCACTGACCTCAGCCTGCGACTCGTGCGGAGCGCTCGACCCTTCATGCAGCAGTCCGCGCAGTCGCACGATTCGATCGTGTATCGGGGGATGGCTCGAGAACGCACCGTGAAAAAGACTCTGTGGCATGCATTAGCATTATATTGCGCAACCTCGGCGTCGCGTTGCTCCTTGCTCTTGTCCTGCTGCGCTTCTATCCGCACGACCTCGTCGAGGTATTCGGCCCAACTTGCGCTTCCGCACTCGAAGGGGTCGACGATAAAAGGCGGGGCCACTCCGCGCAACGACCTCTTGAGCGGCGATTCGATCCGCGCGATATGTTCGAGCGCACCTATTAACGCGAGCGGATTGCACGTGAACTCGACCGCCGCAGCGTCGGCCAGGAACTCTCTTTGGCGCGACAAAGCGATCGCCGCGACCTTCGAGCAAAGCCATCCGATGCCGCTGACTAGAAGAACCGGAATTGCGATCAGACCGAACCCTGGGATCGCCGTCATATCGCCGCGCCGCTGCGCCGCAGCAGTGCGCCAAATTGGTCCCGAGACCAGAGCAAAGCCGCCAACCATTACCGCCGCCATCTGCGAGATGCGCGTGTCATGCCCGCGGATGTGCGCGATCCCGTGAGCGATCACGCCCTGCAGTTCTTCGCGATCCAACTGGTCGACCAGCCCCTGCGTCACGCAGATCACAGAATGCTCGGGGTCGCGGCCGGCCGCAAAAGCGTTGGGAGCGGAATCGTCCATCAGGCAGAGACGCGGACGCGGGATGCGCGCCGCCTGAGCCATTTCGTCAACGACATCCGCGACCATCTGCGTTTTCGCCGAATCGGGTATGAGGTCACGCGCGCCGACCGACTGCTCCCACTAGCATCACCGATCCGCGATAATACGCGCGCAGCGCCTGCGCCGACGCGATCACCGCGGCCGCGACCGTCAGCGCGGGAAACCCAAGCAGCCGATGGTCCACTATGCGGAATGTGTGAAAGACCAGATCGAGAACGGCGCCAAGAATGCAGTAAAACAAAATGAAGATCGCGACCAACTCGACGGTTTTGCGCCGGTTGGTGCGTTCCAACTGCCAGAAATTGTCGCGCTCGTCCCCCAATCGTTGCTCCACCTCGCCTACTACAAGGCTAAGGTTCCGCCACGCTTAACGCTAGCCCTACACAAACAGAGATAGGGCTGTGGGCGGGAGGTCGTCCGTCAATGCTATTCAGAAGCCCACCATGAGCCAGTCTCACCGCTGAGGCTCGCACTGAGCTGTCTGCCTTTAAAAACCCCAAGAACACGCGGGCTGAGTGTGTTCGTCGTCCGAACTTCAAGGAAAACGCAATGTCCCTTGTTATGGGCTTTTATCGGTCCCAATTCTCGTTGCTGGCGGGCGAGGTAGTCGACCGCCACTAAATCCCTTAGGTCTAAGTCTTGGGAGTCCAATGTCAGTGCGTCTACTGCAAAGCCCGGCACAACACGTGAATGCCTGGATATCCCAAAAAACTATAGGCCGATTGGTTTGTTTCAGCCGCGTACTGTTCGGAATCCGCTATTCGCGAGGACATTTGCTCCGCCAGAGAGGGCCAAGTACAAAACGCGATTACGACGCGCGGCCTATAGCCAAGACTTAATGTATCGCTAATCCGCTCTCAACACTTCCTTGATGGTCTTGCGGTTGCGATGGAATTCAGCGTTTTCGAAAAAAGCACGGGGTCTTGGTATGTTCTCAGTTTCGATATGCACTTCGCGGCGATAGCCGCTAACGTCACTGCTCGCGGGACTCGCATTGTTTCTGACCGCCGGACACGCCCAAGCCGCCCCTGCGCTTGCGGCTCCCTCTATCGGCATCTACACACTCGCTACTTTCAACGGAGTGCCGGCGAATGGCGCGACCCAGCCTGATGATCTCGCGATATCCGTAGACGGTAAAAATCTGTGGGTCGGATACGGCAACGGCGTCGATACCACGGGTAAAAGTGGGTCGAGCAATGCTGTTGAATATGACACTAGCTCTGGCGTGGTGCTGCGGAACGTCAGCGTACCGGGCCATTTGGACGGACTCAAGATAAATCCGACAATTGGTGATGTCTGGGCGACTGAGAACGAGGATGGTAATCCAACACTCGCGATCATCGAGCATGAGAGCGGTGAGTTCAAGGTTTATACTTTCAACTCGACTTTGATAACTGGCGGAATGGATGATCTTGTACTTACTGGGCCTGAATCGACCGCCGTGTTCGTCGTGACCTCGTCTCAAACTGATTTCACCAAGCCCGTGATCGTCGAGATCTCAGCCAAGCGAAAAGGAAGGCCCTTACGGTTCTTTCAACTCAGGTCGGCAACCCGACTACGGTGTGGAACGTCGTCACGAATGCGGCCGAGACTACGTACCAGATTGGTGATCCCGATTCGATGACAATCGATCCTGCCGGCGAGCTGGTGCTCGACAACCGCAGCGACAAATCCTTGTACCTTGTGCGAGCTTCGGGGCTTGACCAACCCGGTACTCAGGGTTCCGTTGACACTCCCCGTGAGTCCGGTTGAAGTCAACGATACGATCTTTACTACTTCCGCGACCTCGGGGTGCCATCATCAGCGGGAACTGTTTTCATAACGGATACCACCGCCAACGTAATTTATATGCTGAGCAAAACCTACTTTCCATCAAACGAGGTCTATGCCTCTGCGAACGTAGTGGGAGATGTTGGGCTAGTGGATCTGAGCACAGGCGTCGTCACGCCAGTCGTAATGGGTTTCCAAGGGGTACACGGGCTGGCGTTCGCGCCGACTTCAGTCGCGATCGTGCCAGTCGAGGCGAATCGGTAAATGCGGCTTTCTCGGCACGGGCAGTAGCGCCACGCCTTATATCCTCTCCGATGGGTCTA
Source organism: uncultured Pseudomonadota bacterium (assembly GCA_963837035.1). Classification (GTDB taxonomy): domain Bacteria; phylum Desulfobacterota; class Binatia; order Binatales; family Binataceae; genus JASHZA01. The sequence continues at coordinate 226,592 of CAWIMH010000035.1, read as the reverse complement.
AGTCGGTTCCAACGACGCCGATACGACTAGCAGGTTCATCCTACTTGTAGTCCGCGAGAACACATTCGCAGCATCGACCATCACCGTGGAAAATGCGCAGCGCGTCATATCGAGCGGGCCATATGCATACGTGCGCCATCCGATGTACGCAAGTGCCTTGCCGCTGATTTGTTCAATTCCTGTTGCGCTCGGCTGCTGGTGCGGACTGCTCATAGCGGCGATCTCACCGCCTCTTCTGGTGGCGCGAATCCTCGATGAGGAGCGGGGATTGTCGGAGGAGCTTCCCGGCTACAACGATTACCGCCGTGCTGTCCAGTATCGGTTGGTCCCACTCATTTGTTAGATAGCCTAAAAGGGCCAACCGCAAACGTGGCTAGTGCTTAATTTGGCGTGGCATCACGCGCGGCTTATGCAAAACAAACGGAGCAGCTTCGCCACCTCCAGTGAGAACCGTCCATCACTCGCCCGTTAAAACCGGTCGATCCCGGTCGCCTCCAAACGCTCCTCGCGACTCTTGCGTGAAAGTCCGCTTTGCTTCTGGCGTCCGACCCCGATTCAAGTTCGGCGCTTTGAGAGGAACTTTGAGGAGTTACACCATTCCTTGTCATCGGCCGGGGCCAGAAGACTTGTGCGAGGAGACTCTCTGTGACAAGGCGTTACGACAGGGCTGCCGCCATCGCTCACCAGGCGCTAGAAAAGACGACGCTGCGCCAAGCGGCATTGAAATGGAAAGCGCGCCGGAGATCACTGACTTGCTTGCGCTGATGATGGTCTTCGCGACCGCGCTCAGCGCCTACGCAACCTGGAGGACCCACCCTGACGAAGCAAATCTCACTCATTTCGGAGCGTCCCGACATCGGCCTTTAGGCCATCAATCTCGTCGGTGACACGTCGTTGTGCTCTTCACACAACTCGTGGGCGGATCGTCAAAACGAGCAACCGGAGTAAAGCCGGGCGATAAGCGCAACATTAAGGGGCTGAAAAAATGAGCACGATCACGACGAAGGACGGCACGCAGATCTATTACAAGGATTGGGGAACTGGTCAGCCAATCGTCTTTTCGCACGGATGGCCGCTGAGCGCGGATGACCTGGACGGGCAGATGCTCTTCTTCGGCCAGCGCGGCTATCGCGTCATCGCTCATGACCGGCGGGGTCATGGCCGCTCTAGCCAGACGTGGGAGGGTAATGAGATGGATACCTATGCCGACGATCTGGCCGACTTGTTCGAAACGCTCGACCTCAAAAACGCCATCATGGTTGGGCATTCCACCGGCGGTGGCGAGGTTGCGCACTATCTCGGGCGCCACGGCGCCAAGCGTGCCGCCAAGGCGGTGCTGATCAGCGCCGTGCCACCGCTAATGCTGAAGACGGACAAAAACCCGGACGGCCTGCCCATTTCGGTCTTCGACGGCCTCCGCTCTGCACTGGTGGCCGATCGGCCGCAGTTTTTACAAGGACATCACGCTCCCGTTTTACGGCTACAACGGCCGGGCGCAAAGATCTCGGAAGGCATCCGCGAGAGTTGGTGGCTGCAGGGCATGATGGGAGGGGTGAAGGCCCACTACGACTGCATCAAGGCGTTCTCGGAAACCGACTTCACGGCGGACTTGAGGAAGATCGATATTCCCGTGCTGGTGATGCATGGCGACGACGATCGGATCGTGCCGATCGGAGCCTCAGGTTTGATGTCCGCGAAAATTCTCAAGAAAGCTACGCTCAAGGTCTATCCTGGTTTCCCGCATGGGATGCCGACGACCAACGCAAACCAGATCAACGCCGATCTGCTCGCGTTCATCCAAGCGTAGCGACGACGAACAATTGGGGGTCCGTTGTGAAAAGGATATAGGTGACTAGAGCCGGTGGGAGTTTCGAGCTGATCGATGAGCGGAAGCGCGAGCCTGAGGCCCGCTACGTCAGGGTCAAAGTTCAGGCCTGCGGCATTTGTCACAGCGACTTCCTCACAAAAGAGGGCGGCTGGCCTGGAATTGTCTATCCATGATCGCCCGGCCACGAGATAGCGGGCGTGGTCGACGCCGCGGGAGCAGGCGCGGAACCATGGAAGGTTGGCGATCGGGTGGGAATCGGTTGGTATGGCGGACACTGCGGGAAATGCGACTCGTGCCGCCGCGGTAGTTTCATAACCTGCGTGAAGCTGCAAATTCCGGGTATCAGCTGACGGCGGCTACGCGGAGCTCGTTTATGCGCCGATAGAGTCGCTGGCGCGGATTCCCGACGGACTGGCTCCCGAGGAAGCGGCGCCATTGATGTGCGCGGGAATCACCACGTTCAATGCTCTGCGTAACAGCGGTGCCGGGCCCGGCGATCTCGTCGCGATCCAGGGCATCGGCGGCCTCGGACATCTGGGTGTTCAATTCGCCAACAAATTCGGCTTCAACACGGTCGCGATCGGCCGAGGAGGCGACAAGAGGAGTCTCGCGATCCAACTGGGCGCGCGCACTTACATCGATACCTCGTCGCAGAACGTCACCAAGGAACTGCTGGCATTGGGAGGCGCCCGCGTGATTCTCGCGACCGCGCCCGATGCGAAGGCGATGAGCACTCTGATCGACGGTCTCGGGGTGGATGGCAAACTGGTTATCGTTGGCGCCAGCACGGAGTCGTTCGCGGTTTCCCCTCTGCAATTGATTATGGCGCGCAAGTCAATCGCGGGATGGCCGTCCGGGACCTCGATCGATTCCGAGGACACCCTCAAATTCGCAGCAGCTAACGGCGTCCGGCCGATGATCGAGACTTTTCCGCTCGATCGCGCAACCGATGCTTACGATCGCATGATTTCCGGCAAGGTTCGCTTCCGGTCGGTTCTAAAAATCTGAGGCGAGCGCGGCTCGACCAATCACACCAATCTCCACGCGAATGGAAATCAAGCGAAAGGCACGGAGGAAGAGATAGATGAAGATCCCACAATCGGTGCGCGATCTGATCGCGAAGGGTCCCCTCGGTCATTTGACGACGCTCAATTCCAACGGCGGTCCGCAAGTCACCGTAATATGGGTCGGAATCGAAGACGAGGAATTCGTGATCGGACACCTGGCCGTGCATCAGAAAGTAAAGAATATCCGACGAGATGCGCGCGTCGCGTTGTCCTTGCTTGGAGACAAGACCAACGCTCAGGGATTGCGCGAATACCTGGTGGTCTATGGCGACGCGCGCGTGACCGAAGGCGGTGCAGTGAAGCTATTGCAACGTCTGGCGCCGATTTATCTCAGCCCCAACGCCGACTTTCCGCCGCCCGCGATGCGCAATATTCCCGGTTACGTCACCCGAATTGCGCCGTCACGTTTCGCCGGAATTGGCCCGTGGGCTTCGCCGTCGCCTGGATAGACCGGCAAAGCCGACGTCTACCTTTTAATATTCGACCCGTCCGGGCCAGGGAGACAACAACATGTCCAACGTCGATAAATTCGAAGTTCTAATTCTAGGAAGCGGAGAAGCCGGCAGTGGACAGCCTGGACCATGGCTAGCGAGGGTCATCGAACCGCGATGGTCGAGCGGAGATGGCTCGGTGGTTCCTGCCCGAATATCGCGTGCCTGCCGAGCAAGAACCTGATCTACTCCGCAAGAGTAGCGTCGCTTGCAAAGCGCGGCGCGGATGTCGGACTCGAAATGAATCAGCTCCGAATCAACATGGCGGGCGTTCAGCGGCGCGAACGCGAGATGGTCGAAGCGGAGCATCAGTTCCACGCCGAGCGTACCGCGGACGCCCGTATACAACTGATTATGGGCGAAGGCCGGTTGGTCGCACCGAAAACTGTTGAAGTCGCGCTCGACGATCGCAGCACTCGACGGAATGTTGGCGAGCGCGTGTTCCTGGACCTGGGATCGCGCTCGACGATGCCCAATGTTCCCGGGCTGGCCGCAGCTAATCCAATGACGGATATCGAGGTGCTTGATCTCGACCGTCTGCCAGGCCACCTCATCGTGATCGGCGGAGGTTACATCGGGCTTGAACTGGCGCAGGCGATGCGGCGGTTTGGATCGGAGGTGACCGTGATTGAACAAGGTCCTCAACTCGCCGACCGGGAAGACCCTGATATTGGCGCAGCTCTCCTTGATTTGTTTCACGACGAAGGAATCGAGGTATTGCTCGGAACGCCGGTCTCTCGGGTCGAGGACAATCAGGCAAGGAAGTTCGGGTCCGCGCAAAAGACGGTCCCGGCGACCGGACCATCGAAGGCACCGATCTTCTAGTGGCCACGGGACGGACGCCGAACACGAACGGAATCGGATTGGAACAAGTCGGCGTCGAGCTCGACGGACGCGGTTATATCAAGGTCAACGACCGGCTGGAGACGACCGCGTCCAACGTATAGGCGATGGGCGATTGCGCAGGCAGTCCGCAATTCACACATGTCGCGTACCACGACTTCCGCGTCGTGCGTGACAACTTGCGAGGTGGCAATCGAACCACGAAGGATCGCATCGTGCCGTTCTGCATGTTCACCGACCCGGAACTGGCGCGGGTCGGACGCAACGAGTCCGAGGCCAAGCGCGACAAAATCGAATATCACATCGTAAAATTGCCGATGGCCAACGTGCTCCGCACCCACACGATAGCCGAACCGCGTGGCTTCATGAAAATGCTAATCGGCAGAGACAGCGACGAAATCCTGGGCTTCAGCGCGTTTGGCGTCGAGGCGAGCGAGCTGATGGCGGCAGTTCAAACTGCGATGGTCGGGCGAATGCCCTACACGGCACTGCGCGACGCGATCTTTACGCATCCAACAGTTTCGGAGGGATTGATCGGAATGTTGGCGAACGTCCCCGCGATAGGCACGCAATCGTCAGGCTAGACGGTGTGCTTAATCTCCGTAGCGCCGACCCCACTCTAACAAGACGGCATCGAAGAACATCACAACGGCTGCAGCGCGCGTAACATCCACTAGGCTGTGACGGGAGAGCAAATGATCACACTACGCAGGGCGTCAGAACGCGGACGCACGCGGCTCGATTGGCTGGACAGTACCAGCACGGACCCGCTTTAGGCAACATCGCAGGCGAACTATGCTGTAGCAACTCTTTGAACCAACGCGAGGTCTCGACGAGCCGATCGAGGTCGACGCCGGTCTTTATCCCCATCCCTTCGAGCATGAAAAGCAGGTCTTCCATCGGGATGTTGCCGATCGCTTTGGGTGCAAAAGGACATCCCCCGGCCCCACCCGTCGATGCGTCGAGGACATCGACGCCGGCTCGCACGGCTGCATAGGCATTGGCGAGCGCGTTTTGCCCACGAAGCGCCGGAAAGTCGTTTTCTCCGGTGCCGCGCCTCACGCAGATGAACCCGCAGACCGAGCGATTTCGCCGATTTGACCGGAGAATCCGCAGAGACGGGACTCAGTGGCGGAGCGCAGTCAATTCGAACTCTCAGGCGACTTTGTGATGTGGTTTCCCAGCCCCGCGCTCTCAAAGTTTTTTCATCACCGCGCCACCTCCTTGAAGCACCAGTTTTTACCTCCCAAGGGGACTGGATGTGTGTCCCGAATCGAGCAATGTGTGTGGGTCACCCGGATAGGAGCGGGTGACTATGAAGAAGCCCTCAAAGATGAAAGCAGAGCCGACCAACCTCGACCAACAACTGGAGCAACTCAAGCACTCAAGCCCGAGGAACTGCGCAAGCGATGGCAAGCGGTGTTCGGTTCGACTCCGCCGGCGAAACTTCGTTCGTCGTTGATGATTCAGGCGCTCGCGCGACAGTTGCAGGAACAAGCCTTTGGCGGCCTCAAACCTTCCACCCAGCGGCTGCTGCAAAACGTCGCTGAGGACGCCGGCGCTGACCGCAAGGCTCCGACGACTGGAAAAAAGGCCCAGCCGCAAGTTGGCGCGGTGCTAGTGCGGGAGTGGCACGGCACCAAGCATCATGTCAACGTCGTGAAGGACGGTTTCGTCTATCGCTCAAAACGCTATGGTTCGCTGTCACAGATCGCGCGGACCATTACCGGCACCCAATGGTCAGGTCCGTTGTTCTTCGGCCTAAAATCAAGGACTGAGCAGAGTCGTGGAGCCGCGTAAGCAGAAGCCGTTGCGCTGCGCGATCTATACGCGCAAGTCATCGGAGGAAGGTCTCGCACAGGAGTTCAACTCGCTCCATGCCCAGCGCGAGGCCTGCGAAGCGTACATCCGGAGCCAACCAGGAGAAGGGTGGCAGCTTCGCAAGAACCGCTATGACGACGGTGGTCGTGGTCTGTCAGGCGCAACCATGGAACATCCGGCGCTCAGACAACTGTTGGCGGACATCGAAGAGCGGCAAGTCGATGTCGTGGTGGTATACAAAGTTGATCGGCTCACCCGTTCGCTCTCAGATTTTGCGCGAATGGTGGAGATCTTTGACCGCCACGAAGTTTCCTTCGTGGCGGTCACCCAGCAGTTCAACACTACCACGTCGAGGGTCGACTAACGCTGAATGTGTTGCTCTCGTTTGCACAGTTCGAGCGCGAGGTCACCGGCGAGCGCATTCGGGACAAGATAGCGGCCTCCAAGCGCAAAGGAATGTGGATGGGAGGCTTGGTCCCGCTCGGCTACAAAGTACAGCAGCGGCAGTTGGTGGTGGTCGAGTCGGAGGCGACAACCGTGCGCCACATTTTCGAGCGGTACTGCGAAGTCGGCAGCGTGCGGCTGCTCAAAGCGGAACTCGACCGCGAGGGTCTGCACTCCAAGCTTCGGGTCGGGCGTAATGGCTCGCGGTCGGGTTCTCAGTCGTTCTCGCGTGGCGCGCTTTACACATTGCTGCGCAACCCGATTTATATCGGTGAAGTTCGCCATAAAGGCACGCGATATCCCGGACAGCATGAGCCAATCATTGCACGCCTCCTATGGGACAAGGGTCAGGAACTCTTGCAACTGAAAAACCGTCCGGACAATTGGAAGGCCGAACGGCTCTATGCGGAGTCCGCTGGTGGGCAAGTTGTTCGATGAAACGGGTGAAAGGCTAACGCCGAGTCACGCAGTCAAAGGTAATCGGCGCTACCGCTATTATGTCTCCAGCAGCTTGCTGAAGGGCGCGGCAGACCAAACTGCTCTGGGATGGCTCAACGCCGAGGCCGCGACCCTTGAGCGACGACTTCTACCCATCATTGGCGGGGCCCGTTCCTTCTGTGACGCCTCTGGTCGATGGGGGCCGCCCAACCGTTAGTTGTCGGAGAATCGCGCCCAAAGGCGCCGCGTGTGCACGGCTTCGCGTGATGTCAGCGGGATCCCTAGCGCCGACACCCTGATGTGGCGTCCAACGTGGCAGCCAATACCAAATTCGGACCGCAAAGCCTGGGCAGCCCTAAGACCGAGACCGATGGGTCTGGGATGCCCTGCAGCTCCAGCGAGTCTATATAGCCAGAACGCAAGTTGCAGGGTGCCGCGACCTTCGCAGCGCCCCCATTTTTTAAGGTACTAAATTACTTGGAAGCTCCACGCGCCGCACTGGCACCTGCGGCACTCGCTTGCTTCTTCGCCGCCCGCTCTTCGGCGTGCTTCTGCATCATTGCTCCAGCTGCGTTCATCGCTTGGCCCATGAAGTCGACCGCATTCGACATCGTCCAGTCGTACGACGCCTGGCGGCTCACATTGGCGTTCTTGAAGACCGGCGCGACGTGCTCGGCCCAGAGATCAAACGACTTGATGGTGTTCTCGAAGCTCGCCCAGTTGTGCGCGAGCTGAAGGAAGGCACCGAACTCGCCCTGTTTGGCTTCGAGGCGTCGCAGTTGCGTGATCGCGTCTGCGGGCGTGCCAATAACGGCGGCGCCGGAATCGATCATGTCGTCGATGGGGTCCTTTCCGCTTGTGGACTTTGGTGCGAGTGGATTCAACCGCGCAAAATATTCCATCCACGGACGGATGCCATACTCGATATTCCTGCGCGCCTGCTCGCGAGTCTCCGCAAGATGCACCGGGCCGACCAGTCGCAGACGACTGCGATCCATGGTGCGGCCGTTTTCTGCTGCGATCTCGTTCGCGACCTGCCAGTTGGTGGCGAGCGCGTCGAAGCCATACGCGTTGGTCGCCGCCAGGCACAACATCCCGAAGCCATACTTGCCCGCGGCGCGGCCGCCGGAGGGACTGACCGCACTTGCCACTGCGATCTCCGGGTGCGGTTTGGTATAGGGCAACAGGTGCGCACGCGCGTTGACGAGGTTGTACCAATCGGTCCTTTCCGTCACGACCTCGCCATTGAAAAGCCGCATGATGACCTTCAACCCCTCCATCATGCGATCGCGTTGGATCATCGGATCGATCCCCAGCATCATCGCGTCCGAAGGAAGAAGGCCGGGGCCGACGCCCAACATCACGCGGCCCCGCGTCTGATGGTCGAGCTGGATGATGCGGTTCGCGGTCATGAGCGGGTTGTGATACGGCAGCGACACCACTCCGGTACCGAGGCGGATATTCCTGGTCCTTTCGGCCGCCGCGGCGATGAAAACTTCGGGTGAGGCGATAATCTCGAAGCCGGCCGAATGGTGCTCGCCGATCCACGCTTCCTCGTAGCCCAACCGGTCCAGGTTCTCGATCAGTTCAAGATCGCGGTGAAGTGCTTCAGTCGGATCTTGGTCGAGGGAGTGAAACGGGGCCAGGAAAATGCCATTGCGCATCGGAATTGTGCGGGTCATGGGTCGGATGCCTCCTTTGGGCTTTCCATCTTCCAGGATATCCCACATCGAGCGCCGCCAACCAGCTCACCGGGTTGGAGGATTTTTGGTAGCCCACCACGATCCCTGCTTATACTACCAAATGCGCCGGGCACCGTCCGTCAGCTAAAAGCACACAACCGATTGTCGCGGGAATCCAGAGCAGGAAAAAAAGGCCGTGCGATCGGCACATTTTTGCGCAGCGTTCGGCACGAGCGCCAGTCGCGGACCTAGGGCCTCTACAGGAATTAGGCCCGCGGTCGCGATATTTCGGAAGCTTCGAGAGCTCGGCGGGACTCCAACTCTCGCCGGGCGTTTTTTAGTGAGCGGCTAGAACAGGAACTCATCGGAATCCATTCCGAGAAGTAAGCGCCCCGCCGGGCGGTACATCCGGAGGTGCACCACGTAATGCTGGCACGCGGTCGCGATATCGCGCAGGTCGCGGTCCAGCAGACTGCCGCGAAAGATAGGACTTGAAGAGGCGATGTCGTAGGGCACGGACACTACTTCCTTCGCCGTCTGATGGGAGTAGGTGATCATCAGGCGATAGGTGGCGCGCTGGCGCGGTGAAGGCCGGTCGCCCTTGCACAACGTCGCCCACAATTCCTCGACGGTGCTGTAAACATAGGCCCGAGCCGGTCCGAGCGCGGCCTCGGCCCACGCGACCGCGTCCTGAACGCGACATGACTTCGGATACGTCTGTCTCTGGTCCGCTTAAGGACTCAAGAGGTGCCGCAAACGCAGGCCATTCCGCACTCTGCTCCGCGGAGAATCCCGCAGCCGTTGGTAAGCAAGAATCAGGGGCGAATCAGGCGGCGAGGCGTTCGTAGCGGTGATGCAGGCCACTGACTTGTGGAATGGCGACGACTCTTCCGATCCTGGGTGGCATGACCGGGCGGGGGTCTGGGCAATCCTTGTCGAGTGAGAGATGGGTGCGCGTTTGGTGGTAGTGGTCGATATATGTTGAGAGTGCGCGGCGCAGATGGCGTTCGTTGAAGATCACGATGTAATCCAGACACTCGCGGCGAATCGAGCCGATGACGCGCTCGACGAAAGCGTTTTGCCAAGGTGAGCGTGAAGCGGTGACGACTTCAGTGAGCCCCATTCGCATCGACTCGCCTGCGGAATTCCGAGCCGTAAGAGGCGTCGCGGTCGCGCAACAGATAGCGCGGCGCAGTATCCCGCGGGAACGCTTCAGTTACCTGACGCGAGAGCCAGCCAGCGGTCGGGTGCCCCGTGACATCAAATCGTACAATCTTCCTGCGATCGTGGGCCAGAATGATCATCACATACAGCAGCCGAAACGACACCGACGCGACTACGAACATATCGATCGCAGCGATGCCGGCGGCCTGCGTGCGCAGGAAGCTACGCCAGGTCGGCGAAGGTGTCCCTCGTCTTCGCAACATATACTTGGCAACCGTGGCTGGCTGCTCTCGATCCCCAGCTTGAGCAGCTCGCCGTGGATCCGGGGCGCACCCCAGAGCGGATTGGCGCTGCTCATCTCACGGTTTAGCTTGCGGACTTGTCGATGCACTGACGGTCGTCCGGACCTTGAACGCCAACGCCAATCGAGCCGAAATCCTTGCCGGTGCCATCGGATCACCGTCGCCGGCTTGACCAACACCATGGTGTAGACAGCGCGGCCATATCCGCTATAGCCAGACCCAGAGCAGCCGGTCGATCGCGATCAGGTGGGGCCGACCCCGCCGCTGGCGACGAACAACGTGCAGCTGATGACGAAGCGCGAGGTTCTCCAATTCCAGAACCGCCCGGCTACGGAACCGGCGGGCAATGGCGGCGACGATGGAATGCACATGCTTGAGCATGCGGCGACACTACGTTGACCCCTCCCAAAACTCTGGACTTTTCGCCGCTTTCAGAGTTTTGGTAGCTACACCAGGGCGTCGATCAACTTTGCGCGCTCGGCATTGAGATCATCGCCCAGCTTCGCCTCGAGGACATTGACACCGAGCCTCTCCGGATCGAGACCGATAGTCACCGGCACCGAAAACTCGAAGTCCTGAGATCGATTTGCGCGCGAATCGACGAGACCTCACCGATCTGAATTTCGCGAAACTCGACCGGCGCGCCAACCGTTAGGCCTCGAACCGATTCCTTGAAGGTAAGCTGGTAGGTCTGTGGATTTCGCGGCGGCGGCTCGAACGCCTCGTTGCGGCTGGCGTACAAGGGGAAAGTCGTGTTGGCCTCTGCGGGCGACAGGACGGGACCATTCACCGGGGTCTCGAACGCAATCCCGCCGATCAGGATGGACAAGAGCGATTGGGTCTCCACGTCGAGGCCGTTCGCGGAAAGCGACAGGTCGATCCCGCTAGCATGCCAGAAGCGTGTGTTCGGGTTGACATACTGATCGTAGGGCGCTTGGACGAATATTCGCCACAACGGGGTCGACGTCGGCACCGTGAAGGTGCTGGCGTGCTGTGCCGACCTTCGCTTCGCTGCCGTTGGGGCTAAGTTCACCACCGCTCACGGGAAGTTGGTCATCCTAGGTAGTGTGTGTTCGTCCAAGACTGTAGTGCAGATCGATTGGTTACTGGCAGCCACTGGTCCGGGCCGGCCTTCCTCGGCATGAACTGCGTGGCGGAGCGAGGTCGATTCGAACTGTCGGGCGACTTCGCTAGGCGAACAGTAAGTCACGTCGAAACGTCAACTGGTCGGTACCGACAGTTCGAATTCACTTCCCTCCGCCAACGAGTCTGTACTATTTCGCTATAATTTGGAGATTGCGGTAGATCCCGGCGTGACGCGGGGCTTCTGCGCTCGATGCGAACCGGAGAAAGCTATAGCGTTGCGGATTGTACGAGTTCCGCGGCTGTTTTCTCTAAGCGCAAAAGAAACGGTTCGCTTCGTGGCTGGAGCGGATTTCGTTCATCCTATCGCCCCTCCGGGATCCCTGCGCTGCGGCTCTGGTGCGATCCCGAGTGCGTCTATCTGTGCCGACCAGTCTAGGGGCAGATCGATCCGGTTCAGCAGCATCTGGGCATTAAGGTCAGCGGGCTGACGTCCCTGGCAGATAGCTTCGACGATTCGGGGCGCGACAAACGCTAGGCGCGATAGACGCTCGACGTAGCGTCGGGTCATTTTCTGGCGCCGTGCAATCTCCGCCAAGGAGCGCGCGTCGCCCGAAGCCAACTCTTCGAACCACGCCCTCGAACGCGCCACAGCCTTGAGCAGTGCTATGTCTACTTTCCGTGGCAGATCCTCGCCCTTCGCCATGATGACTCGCGTTTCCACGCCGTTTCATTCTGAGCGGCACGAAGCGGGACAGGTTAAGGATGCTGCTGCTCCGTACCCCTGCGCGAGAGCAGTGAACCTGGATTCTGAGCGTTACCGATATGCCATCATTACGTAGCTCTGCTCTATCGATGACCTCGATGAGGCAGCTCATCGCCTCGGCTTCGATCTGCAATTGCCGCAGGAGATTCGAAGTCGATTCAAGAGTGGCTCTCACGTCAGGCGAAGCGATCCCGGACTTCTCGAGGGCTTCCAGCAGACCCGCGCGATCCCTCAGGATATGCTGGGCGGCAATTGCCGCCGCCCGCTCGATCTCCGGCGCGGACAGACGCCAGCCTTTTCCGTTATCGCTGGCGGACCCGTTAACCAGGCGTTTGGAGGCATAATAGCGCTAGCGCCGTCTGCCCTTAGCCGCTCCCTGCACATAGAGCGGCTGACCATCTGCGTCGAAGAGCTTTCCCGCCAGAGGACTCGAAATCGATCTGTTCGAGGTTCCTCGGCCGCGCGCCGCATTCTCATTGAGCCGCTGCTGCACTCTTTCCCAGATTTCACGGGGCAGAATCGCTTCGTGTTGCCCCGGATAGCGCTCCTGCTTGTGGCGAATCTCGCCGACGTAAATTGGGTTGGCCAAGAGTTTGTATAACGCTCCACGCGAGAATCGGCACCCTCCGGACTTGATGCCTTGCTTAGAGACTCGGGCCTTCGACATGATTCCTCGCTTCTCCAAGCCCTTGCTGAGCTGCCTGACGCAGCCCAGTTTCAGGTAGCGCTCGTAGATATTCCTTACGGTGTTGGCTTCGGAATGATTAACCACCAGCCGTCGCTCGCGAACGTCATACCCCAGTGGCGGCACGCCTCCCATCCACATTCCTTTGCGCTTGGAGGCCGCAATCTTGTCTCGAATCCGCTCGCCGGTGACTTCGCGCTCGAACTGCGCGAAGGAGAGCAAGACATTGAGCGTTAGCCTGCCCATCGAGCTGGTGGTGTTGAATTGCTGGGTGACCGCTACAAACGAGGTTTCGCGTGCATCGAACAGTTCGACCATCTTGGCGAAGTCGGCCAGCGACCTAGTCAGGCGGTCTACCTTGTAGACCACCACCACATAAATGAGTCCCTCACCGATATCTACGAGCAGACGCTGCAGCGCGGGCCGTTCCATGGTGCCACCCGATAGCCCGCCATCGTCGTATGCAGTCTTGATAGGCTTCCAGCCCTCGCTCGCCTGACTCTTGATGAAAGCCTCGCAAGCTTCGCGCTGGGCGTGCAGGGAGTTGAAGTCTTGCTCGAGGCCCTCCTCGGAGCTCTTGCGCGTGTAGATCGCGCAGCGAGGGGCTTTAGGTTTAACTTGCCCCATTGGTCTGCTCCTGACGATTTGCCTTCAGGCCGAAGAAGAGCGGCCCCGACCACTTGGTGCCGGTGATCCGGTACGCGACCTGCGACAACGATTTGTACCGCTTGCCGTTAAACACGAGGCCGTCTTCGCAGACGATTACCTGATGCTGGGTGCCGTGCCACTCTCGCAGCAGCACCGTCCCAGGTTTTAGACTGGGGTCGGGCGCTACCCGGATGGTGCGGCGTGCCGAGGCCTCGGCTGCGACCCTGGTCAGCAGTCGGCGTGCGGACGGCTTAAGCCCACCCAACGCTTTTTCCTGAATCCGATACGCAAGCGCACGGATCAGCAGATCCCGGCTGAGGCGCTGCGGCGGTTCGGAGCGGTAGAGCGCCCGCCAGCGCTCCTTGAGATTGGCGGATGTGGCTTCTGGCAGTTCTTCGATTTCACGGACTAGAGCCGAAGCAGATGCGGAGATTTTGCGCTTCATGTGCTGCCCGCCCTCCAGCGCGGGCAGTCACACACATTGCTCTGGTTCGCTGGTGACGCCAGTCAATGCGCTCACGGTTCTATTCGCCTTCCAATCGCCTCTTCTGAGGGATGACCTTGGGTAAATCGCGGGAAAGGACTCGCTTCACGCGCCGACCAGAGCAAACATCCCGACGAGCCGATACGGCTCTAGGAGATTTAGAGCGAAATGGAAACCGCGAAACTGGCCACGGGGAGCGAGCGCAAGGCTATCCGACACTCCTCAACATCGACCCAGAACAGAGCTGCGCGGAACAAGGACGAGCCCGCACAGACCCTCCGGAAGGAGACGGGAAGCAAGTCGAAGTTGGAGAAATTGCTCTGCCGCTATTGCGGGAGCGATGATCTGGCTCCCAGTTTCACCAAGCGGCGGGATCGACGATGCCGCAAGTGTTTCAGTAAACGCTATGGATCGGCGGCCCGAGCGAAAAAAGCGAAGGTCAAGAAATAGTTCTAATGCGACTTCGGATGAGGGTCGCGCTCGAAAGGGGCTCGGCCCTTTTTGGTTTTACGGCCTCGTCCAGGAGCGAGGGTTCTAATTGAATCTACGTTCAACGGGAGGGCTCGCACGATCATCCACAATAATGACTCCCAGACACTCGGTGACGCGAAGACAGCGATCAATCGATATTTTTGAGAACGCAATGCACACTTCAGGCAGCATACCAGCAGAGCCGGAAAGAAAAATCTGGGCAAGGGAGCGCGCAGCCGCCACTTCATACGAAGCAAAGAACTGCAACGAGCCACGCAGTCGGGAAGGGCAGCTAGTTGGCTCGGTCATCGATCAAATCGCATTCTCCAATGGGCGCGGGCTATGGTCGTCAGCTCGACGATTCTCGATGACTTACCGACCGCTGTATAAGTCGCCCGTCAGTTCGAATTTGACTCGCTCCACACCTCAGTCTCCAGGGATTCGGACGGTGCGGAGAATCGCTCGAAATCCGCGCGTGTGCGGGCGATTTGCGATCACGCATGGACCCGGAGAGCGTGCTCCGGCGGCGCAAATCGCCGAAATCGAGCGAATCCTATCCGGGCGCGATTTTGGCAGGTCCATCGGCAAGGCACGGCGGCATCGGGACGATTTGCCCTATAAGGACAGCCTGCGGAAGCGCCGACGATCTTCGCTTAAGACGCGGAGAATCGCTTCCATCGTTGCGGCGACAGAGCGATGAGTGTTCACGACGGCAGGGGCACCAAGCCCTTGCCCGAGAAGGAGATTCTCACATGAACACTGATACCGAAACCGTGCCGGCAGCGTTCGGTCAATCAAAGCGGGAGGACCGATCAATCGGTAGCGCCCGCGAAAAAGCAGGCCGTCGGAGCCAGGCCGAAGGCTGCTCGTGCCGCGAAAACCACGAAGACCCCGCAGCGCCCGGCGCGGTCATCGCGGGCGGCCTCCAGCTCCGAGAAGCTGGTCTGCAGATATTGCGGCAGCGATGACCTCGCGCCGTCCTTCAAGAAACGACGCGACGCTCGCTGCCGCGCCTGCTTCAAAAAGCGCTATGGTTTGGCGCCGCAGGACAAGAAGACCTCCCGCACATCGGAAGACAAAGGCCACAAAGTAGTCTTGGTCGAAGGTCGAATCGGATCGGGGCCTGGGCTGGTTCGAAGGGCTCGGGCCCGATCGCTATTTCAGGGTTCGCGACTCGATCGAAGAATCAACGTCTGGAAACTACTTCGATTTCATGCCGAGCGCCTGGTGCTGCGCGCTCCAGAGCAACGGAAGATCGATTCGCCGGGTGAGCGCCTCTAGGGTCAGCTCCACCGGCTGGCGCCCCTCGGCGATCGCCTCGATGATTCGCGGCGAGAGAAACCCGAGCGGAATGAGCCGCCGCACCGAGCGACCGTCGATTCCTTCCCGTCTTGCGAGTTCGCTGACGGACCGCACTTTGCCTGATACCAGCTCGTTGGCCCATCTCCGGGCGCGGGCAACCGCCTTCAGTAATGGCAGGTCGACGCGGGTCAGGGCGTGGAGTCGCCTTCAAGCACGATGCGCATCTCGACACCGCGACGTTTCATCTGCATCGGTACGAGCCTGCGAGAGCACCAAGCTCGCCGGACTTGCGACGTCAGACGGTTCGGCCGAGCGCGAGCGGCAATTTTAGCGAGAGGTGGAGGCTTTCGCGACTGAGCTGGACCCGCTCGATGAGCTCACCCAGCGCCGCCGCGGCTTCGCTCCTTGACGCAGCCGTTCACTCCATGCGTGAGCCGACTTTAAGACCGACGGCAACCGATTCGGATCGACTGCCGGACGCTTCGAGCGCGAGCGCGATCGCCGGGCGGTCGCCGAGCACTGCTTGAGCCGCAGCCGCGACTCTTTGCTCGATCTCGGGCGCGGATATTCGCCACCCCTGTTCGTGCTCCTCCGAGTTGCCCCTGACCAATGTTCTGGAGACGTAATAGCGATAGCGGCGCTGGCCCTTGGCCGCCCCCTGCACATACAGCGGCTCGCCGCTTTCATCGAACAACTTGCCGGCCAGCGGACTGCCCGGCGCTTCGGTCTTGCGGCCCTCGCCACTGCGCGCCCCCTGATCGCGCAACCGTTGCTGGACGCGTTCCCATAGCTCACGGCTGACGATCGCCTCGTGCTGTCCGGGATGACGTTCGTGCTTGTGCCGGATCTCGCCCAGGTAGATCGGATTGGAGAGCAGATGGTAGAGGGCGCCGCGCGAAAATTGCTTGCCGCCCCGAGCCTTCCCGTTCCTTGTTACCCTGACACTGGAAACGATCCCGCGCTGGCGCAGATCGTTGCCTAACAGCCCGACGCTGCCGAGTTCGAGGTAGCGCTCGAAGATACCTCTCACGGTCTCGGCCTCTTCCTGGTTGACGATGAGCTTGCGCTCGCGGACGTCGTAACCGAGCGGCAGTACCCCGCCCATCCAGATGCCCTTGCGCTTGGAGGCGGCGACCTTGTCGCGGATGCGTTCGCCGATCACTTCGCGCTCGAACTGCGCGAACGAGAGCAGCACATTGAGGGTCAACCGCCCCATCGAGGTGGTGGTGTTGAACTGCTGGGTGACCGCCACGAAGGAGACGCCCTGGGCGTCGAACAGTTCGACCATCTTGGCGAAGTCGGTAAGTGACCGGGTCAGCCGATCGACCTTGTAGACGACGACGGTATCGACCAGGCCATCGCGGATATGTGCGAGCAGCTGTTGCAGCCCCGGACGCTCCATCCCTGCGCCGGAAAAGCCGCCATCGTCGTAGGCGGTCTTGATCAGCCGCCAACCTTCACCCGCCTGACTTCGAATAAACGCCTCGCACGCCTCGCGCTGCGCATGCAGCGAGTTGTAGTCCTGCTCCAAGCCCTCTTCCGAGGACTTGCGGGTGTAGATTGCGCATCGTCTGGCAGCATTAGCCATTGACGGCCTCCCTGGCGCGACCCTTCAGACCGAAGAACAGCGGCCCCGACCAGCGCGCGCCGGTGATCGCGCGGGCCACCTCCGAGAGCGACTTGTAACGCCGGCCGCGGTAAACGACATCGGTTGTCGAGGACGGCGACCCGATGACTGACGCTCGCGCCACTCGCGAATCAGCACGGTCCCGGCACTTGCCCGCGATTGCGGAACAGATTGTGGAGCGTCGGACGAGCGATTATCGGCGATGCGGTCGAGGACCCGCCGGGTTGCTGGTTTGAGGCCGGGCGAGGCTTTCTCCTGAAGCCGGTACGCAATCGCTCTCAGCAGCAACCCGCGTCCCAAGTTGGGCGATGGATCGTCGCCGAAGAGCGTCGCCCATCTCTGCCTCAGGGCAGGCAGGTCGAGAGCCGGAAGGCCCGCGAGTTCCTGCGCTGATTCCTCCAAATCGCTGCCGAGGGTCGGCCATTTTCTGCTGCGCTTCGCTGAGACTGATTGCCCCATGGGTACCTCCCATAGAGTGTCCATGTGCGCTCAATCCGCGCCACAAATCCAGTCTCTTTGGATGCGGCTAAGCTAGCAACTCTCCTCGCGGACATACCCGAGCGAGCGGCAGTCTCAGGCTGACGCAACGGGAAAGGGTGTTGAAGGATGACTCAAAGCAGTGTGTGCGTCGCATGGTCAGTAGGCACCTTCGAGCGATAGGAAACGTTTTTGAGCGGTATTGCGGAAAGCGAGCTCCCACGCATTCTGACTTCGACCAAATTAGAGCAGGTTTGCTGGCAGCGGCGAATCGTTTCGTAGAGCAACTCAGCGAAAAGTTACCAATCGATGACCGACTAGAACCCAATGACCTCTTCGAGTGAAACGACAGGTCTGAGTTAGCTAGCTCTGCGACCCGCCGGTTCGGCCCTGAGGCCGCCTTATGCCGCGGTGCTCAAACGCGCTCGAAAGATTCAGCGTGCTGTTTGCTGCACTTCCCCGGAGAATGCCTCAAACCTGAGACTCGGTGGCGGATCGACCGAGCTGAAGGCGAACATGCTCTCTGAAGACTTATTCGGGATCGCCGCGCCGAAGAGTGTGCCAGTTCTAGGCTCTATTCGCGACCAGAAATTTGCCGCGGCATCGAGGGTTCGAATCCACTCCGCTCCGCCACCCAGTCCCGTCTCTGCGGATTCTCCGCCCGAATCGGCGAAATCGCCCCGTCTGCGGGTTCATTTGCGTGAGGGCGGACACTAAGTTACGAATGGGATACCCAAAGGGGTAGCACCACCTTGTCTGTTTACGTCCAAGCTCAAAGCAATGACCCCCCTGGATTTCCAACTCGTTTTCGGCGGCCTTCACGCAGCCGCATCAACAGCGGTCAGTTGAACAATATTGGCTCAAATCACTAGAAATATTTCGGTCGCCCGCAGTTTGTCTGTCCTGATTTTGATTGTCACATTCACAGCTACCTATTTGGTCTGGATCGAAGCTCACGATCTCGATCAGTTGACCGCCGTTAGAGAACTCACCGCCAATTGGATTCTCTGCGACGGCATACAACAAACGTACAGTCTTTGGCACGACTCTTTCGACAAAGATCGCGAAGCTTTTCAACTGCCGGTTTCTTTGAGAAAGGGAAATTACATCAAGTACTACTTGGGGTTCGGCAGGGTTTCAATCAAAGCCGATCTGTCCACTTATACGATTACGGTCGCGAATCCACTAAAAGACTCAGATATGAAACCATGGTCGCGGACTATGCCATCGGTGTCTCTTGACCCGGTCTTCGCTTCGCCCTCCGATTCTTCATTTTTCTTAAATCTAGCAGGAAACCTGGCAGCAGTTGATATTATTGATCCCGCTCGAACTGATGCCATCTCGGCCAATTTATGGAACTACCTTGACAAATTGGCCGTGGAGCAGCTCACTGCACCGTCTGGATCGAGCAAGAGCAAGAAAACGCTCGTACACACCTTGCAATCGTTCAAGAGAGAAGACGATCTTCGCTGGTCTTTCCTTTCGATCAATAAGTCCGAAGACCAACTAGAGCTCGTGTACTATTTTCAACCACAAGGCATCGACTACTCGGGCAAGGACAATCCACTTATAGCTTATCGTAAGTTCGAACGACTTATCCTTTGGTCTGAGACCAAAGTTCCTGTTCTGAATTTCGACATGTCTAGGAGCTTGGCATTTTGGGTATTGCTTCTGATCAATTTAATTCTGTGTGTTTTATTGCAGGAAGAAATGATCCGACCTCAGGGCGCTCCGAGGGGCAGGCTAGAAGAACCTTGGATAGTCATAGATGCCACCAGTACAATGGGACGAATAATAGGACGGTCGTGGGGGTTGCTTCTTCTGGTGGCTCCGGTTGTTTTGGCTGCCTGTTTATACTTGCATCTGACTTATCAATTCGGCGCGGGGGTAATCGCTGCGGAAGAGTATGGCCTGAGTCTTCCAATAGCAGCGATAGCACTGGTTCTCGGAGTTTCAGCATCAGCTGGCTCGTACAAACTATTGCGGAGACTCCGCAAACAGGTTAGCAAACGAATTGCTCGCTCAAAATCATTTAAAAAAACGGGCGATCCAGCCTAACTTGACCCTTGTGGCGGCAATATGCCGACCGGGCAGTAGAGATTTCGGCGGACAGGCGCGAACCGCCGGGCCCTGCCCTTACGAATGAAACGCCCATCACGAAGCCGTTATGAATTCGCGTAACAAATCGAGGCCAGCGCTCAACTACCATCAGCGACGATTCATTGCGGAATACGTCTTGGATTGGAACGGCACTCGCGCGGCGGTTGCGGCTGGTTACAGCAAACGCGGAGCCAGTGTCACCGGATCGCAACTACTAGCAAACCCTAAGATCCAGGCCGCCGTTCGTTCCAAACAAACAACACAACTCCGTGGTCTCGAAATCACAAGAGAGTGCGTCCTAGCCGAACTAGCGGCGATAGCCTTTCAAGATCCTGTCCAGCTTCACGATGAGAATGGCCGTCTCCTACCGATAAACAAAATGCCGCTCGAGATACGACACGCGGTTGGAGGGATCGAAGTCGAGGAGCTGTTCGACTATGAGCGTGGTAAGAAAAAGCACATCGGTACGTTGCGAAAAGTCCGTTTGGCCGGCAAGGTCCCGGCGCTTCAGCTATTAATGCGACATTTGGGAATGCTCGACCAGCGGGAACAGGTGCCGAAGGATCAGGACGTTGAGCGGTTGACATTGGCCGGTTTGCGCATCGTGTGGGATGACCTAGAAAAACAGAAGAAGGAGCAGGAAGCGCTCGAGGTCACGAGCGTGGCGCCGGTTCGTGCGCGATCGCCTCGGACGCCATCGCAATCATCGCGGCGCGGTCGGCGAGCCCGGCAGCGGCGAGTTCATGCTCGAACTGATCCAGCAGCGCGGACAGCGACGCACCAACCGAATCGAGTGCGCGCAGCCGCTGGGGCTCGACTCCCGCGAGGCGCAACTCGCCGATCGTCCGAGCGATCGCAGGCGCAAAGCCGTTTCGATCAGCGATCGGTGCGAAATAATCGAGACGGTCCGATCCGGCGACGATGTGCGCGGCGCGAGCGGCTACCGCCGTGACCGTGAGACCGACGGCCGGCGCCAAATCGCGATCGGCAAGCGCCTCGGCCGCGAAAACAGCGATCGCCTTGTCGAAGGTCAGCCGATGAACCGCGAAGGCAGCGCCACGCTCATCAGCTAGCCCGCGGACGAAGTCGTCCGCTGCCTCCCAGTTGGCCGCGACGACAAGACTCTCGCCTGCGGGTGGGAGCGCGCGCAGCCATGCGGCGGCGGCTGCGATTCGATCCGCCGCGCGCGCCGATGTCACGATGCTGACCGCCCTCATTGGTTGTTGTCCGATCGTCCGCCCGCCGGATGCGATGTGCAAGCTTTACGACAGCGTCGCTGTGAACATTTGCACAACTGCTCGGCAGAGGGGGCGAGATTTCCGGGGTACGACGTACGGCCTGCGACTGAGCGGATAGATACATTGATATCCCCGGAGGTTGCCCGAGAGTTCGAATTGACTGCCCTCCGCCAGGCAGTCTGGCTCGCTTGGGAATCTCCGGAGGGATACTTACCCGACTTGTTCTGCCACCGTAGCGGGCGCTTCTCGGCAAACGCCTTCCGCTCGCAATGAGCCTTCTCGCTAGAATTGATCTAAAGGTGCTAGGCTGGCACTTGTGGTCCGCGACAACTGATACTTCTTCTCCTCGAGCCAATCGCGCATCCCAGGACCCCACAGACCCCATCCGCCGGGTGTTGCGTCGGCCATTGAAACACGCCAGACGCGCAGGCCGGCTGGGAGAGCGTCCAACTGTTTTTCGAAGATCACTTTGCGGCTAACTTGCTCCTGAAGCCCCGCGAAGCCTTCAATCGGAAATTCCCCGACCGATCGAGGCGTCGCTTTGGCTATTTCAACAGCATTAGGATTGAAAGGTGCGCAATCAGCACCTGATCTGCGTATCGCTTGGTCTTTGTCTATCAAAATTGCTACCACTCGACTGGTGTCATCACGCATCGCCAAAACGCACGCCACTTGCTCTTTCTGTAAAGTAGTTCCGTTCGATAGCAGAGTTCGGAGCTTGGCCATATGAGCAGAATCTATAGGTATTTTGCCTAATAGACTGACATAGAAGTCGTCGGGTCCTCCGATCCTCGCTATAAGAGCATCGATTAGCCCGGGATCGCCAACGTTCCTTCGATACTCCACATCGACGCGCCGAACTCCCAGATCATTGCTGTCAATAAGGTTGTCCGGGAGGTGTCCTCGATCGTTAAGCGCGATTAAAGCTTGAATGAGCGCTGTCCGTAAACGGGCGTCTAGCGTGTGTTCGAAAAGATCGTGTATCGTTGCTGGCGCTGGCGCAGAGGGCGAACGCGGCGATATAGACGCTAACAAATAAAGCAGCGCTTCGCGATCGTCGCCCACGAGGGGATCGAACATTAAATGCCGCTCGTGCTCTCGACTCAGGAGCCGCACATTCAACCTTTCAGCGGCGCGATCCCAGTTGGTGATTAGCTTTGCCGAGGGACAATGGTTTGCTGCCCTGGCGTGCCCCCCAATTTACCCGCGATTATGCATAGAGTTCCGGTTTGATGTGTTGCCCCGGGTGGGGCGGTGGAGCAAGGGGACGGGCCGCGG
Organism: uncultured Pseudomonadota bacterium; assembly: GCA_963837035.1. Lineage (GTDB taxonomy): Bacteria > Desulfobacterota > Binatia > Binatales > Binataceae > JASHZA01. The sequence continues at coordinate 204,353 of CAWIMH010000035.1, read as the reverse complement.
AGCCCTGAGCTTGCTCAGGCGGACCGTCCCCTTGCAGCTCTGCAAACTCGCTCGGAGTCAGTTTGCCTAGACTCGAGTGTGGTCTGGCGTGATTGTAATCCTGGCGCCAGCTGTCGACGATCTGCCCGTGCTTCGGCCAGGCTGCCGAAGAGATGTTCGTTCAGGCATTCGTCGCGCAGGCGGCTATTGAAGCTTTCGATAAACGCATTCTGGACGGGTTTGCCGGGCTCGATATAGTGCCACATCACGCGACCGGGAACCCATCGAAGAACTGCCGAACTAGTCAGTTCGGTGCCGTTGTCACTGACAATTATCTCAGGCGTCGCGCGCTCGTTGGTGAGGCGCTCGAGTTCGCGCACCACACGCACGCCGCTTAGGGACGTGTCGACCACACAGGCCAGACATTCGCGGCTGAAGTCGTCGACCACGCATAGGATCCGAAAGCGACGGCCGTCGCTGAGCGTGTCGCCGATAAAATCGAGGCTCCAGCGTTGATTTATACGCACGGCCGGCAGCAGCGGTGCGCGAGTTCCCAAAGCTCGCTTGCGCCCGCCGCGCCGGCGCACCATCAACTTTTCTTCACGATAAAGGCGATACAGTCGTTTATGATTCAAGCGAAAGCCTTCCCGCACGAGCAGCCAGCCGAGCCGGCGGTAACCGAAGCGACGCCGTACCGCGGCCAATTCTCGTAGGCGCTGACGAAGCGGCTCATCATCCAGCCGCCGGCTCCGATAGCGCCAGACCGAATGATCGATCCCCACCAGCCTGCAGGCGCGCTGTTGGCTTAGCCCGTGCTCTGCGCAAAGCCGCGTCACCATCGCTCGCCGCACCGCAGGCTTCAGCCGTTTTTTCCTAAAATGTCCTTCAGCGCGGCATTGTCCAGCATCGCTTCGGCCAGTAGCTGTTTCAGCCGCCGATTCTCATCCTCCAGCCCCTTAAGCCGTTTGGCATCCGCGACTTCCATGCCGCCTACTTGGCTTTCCACTTGTACAGTGTCGCTTCCGCGATCCCATGGCGCCGACACACCTCCGCAGCCTTCAACCCCGCCTCGGCCTCGCGCAGAATCCCGATGATTTGTTCCTCGCTGAACCGGCTCCCCTTCATCTGTCCGTCTCCTCTTGGTGACGAACTCTACGCTAACTCTCGGGGTTTTTCGGGGGGCACGCCAGCCCCGACCATGCCGACAATTTGGGAATTCGGTTGCGAGTCCTTTAGCAGGTCCGAATAGAAGTGAAGGCAGGGAGATTCGGGAAACGCCGCAAGTGTGCCAATCAGTGTTTCGCGGGTCCAATGGTCATCTTGCCCCCCCGAGTTGATCCGGTTGATGAGCAACTTCGCAAAGGATTCCTGCTCGCCTTCTAACTGGGCAAAATTCACGGCGTCGAAGTTTGCCCAAGACTGAGGGCGCAAGCTCGACCGCAGAAGTGCATTGACCGACAAAGAGCAACTGGTGCGGAGTGCTGTGTCATATATTAGTCGATTCGACGGTTGACTGCCCGGAGAGTCAAACAGGCTTTCTAAATAGGCGTTCTTTTCTGGCGAACAATCACCATACATGCGACGAAGAATATCAACTTGGGTCGCGCTCGGATCACTGTCAACAACCCCTTTAGCGGCCGTAAAGCCTTTTTGCGGATCGAGCGTCATAAACGCCTCGAGTGCTGCCAGCCGAACTTCAGAACGCCCATTCACGTCCGATAGCCATTCTTGCAGCAGCGGGATATCCTGCTCTTCGGCGACCGGGGGAAATGCGAGGTGAATGCTTAATTCGTCGGCTACGGAAGTGTTGGAAGAATCGAGGTAATGTATTGCAAGAGCTCGAGCTTCTTTCCGATGGCCGCTGGAGGCGTACTCCCAGATTCGCGAGCCAGGACGCAAACGCGCCTCGACCATCGGCATCACATCCTTTCCCAGCGGGGCGATTATTCTAAACCTCGTGCGGTCTCGCTCTCCGACGCTCAGGTTGTCCGCACCGTACGGCAATATCCATAGTTCATGTGGATATCTCGGCAAATTGAAGTTGGGATTCCCTCGCCACACAACCAGATGCTTGCTGTCTTCCTCGACATATTGGGTCTGGTCGAGTATTCCATACAGCGCCGTCAAGATAAAAAATAGAACTCCAACAACCATAAGGAGTCCGCGCACGAGCGTCCGCCTTACGTAAGCTGGGGAGAACCGAGCGGTCGCAAACTGAACTTGCTCAAGGGATAGTTCGCGGTGCACTAAGATAAGCGGTTCCCTCGTATATGAGCCGACGAAAACCATATCCTGCCTTTGCTGACTAGACGCACCCGGTAGTTTCAGCAAAGCCTCTCCGACTTGGGCGTCAATACTTCTGACAAGGTCGGAAAAGTAGATCGCGCCCGGGACGTTGCCGGTGCGAACGGCTCCCGACACGATATCGATTAGTGCCCTTGAGAATAGTGTCCCGGATCCATCGATGCTTTCCCACGACGATTGGTCTGCACGAGCTGCAGACATCAGAATGCGGTATTCGCCTTTGCGAAGAGTGCGAAAAGTCTCTGGCGCACGTTCGGAAAAAGCCGCTCCTTCGCAGCAATCCAGGATTACGAGAATCCCTCGGCAAGCTGAGGTAGCAAAGAGACGCTCTAAATCGCGACCTCCAACGGCGGTGTTCGCAAAGGCTTCGTTTAAAGTATCAGCTGTACACAGCCAGAAATCCGAGTCGTCAGCCTTCCCGTGGCCGGCGAAGTAAAAGATAAGTGAATCTTTCGAAGTGAGCCCGGCTGTCGTCTGGCGCAGCGCTTCAAGAACGGACTCGCGGATTGCCGTCGGGCCAGTCAGGCAGATGACTTGGTCTGTCGGAAGCGCGCATCCGTTCGGCGAAGTTAGGTCGTGCGCCAGCTGATGAGCGTCTTTCTCCGGAGTCTGTAATGTTCTCAGCCACTCACCGGATACCCTATTCACCCCGATGACGACGGCATGTACCGTTGAGGAGAAGCTTGTAACGTGAGCGCGCTCTAGAACCATGGGCTCAGAAAGTTGCGTCCCCTCGATTGAGCCTGAGGGCTGACGGCGTCGAGCGCGCCGCGCCCCCCGCGAGCCAAGGCTTCTTCTCTCCCTCCTTTGCCGAGCGCGCCGGTAGCGCCGCCCGCTGAGCAGAAGACAAGAAACCCCTTCACAACTCCGATAAAGAAATCGATTAACGATCGACCGCCGCTTGCATAGACGCCGGCGAGAACTATCGCCTGAGCTACCGCAAGCGCAAGCCACTTCGGATTAAAGTCGAAAGCACGTTGGAGGCCATTGCAGATTCGAAAAGGTCGCTCCGGTGGAGCCGCTCAGCGTAAGCATGGTTTGGACCGTATAGAAATCTTTGGGTAGCTCCAATCAATCCTCCGTTTCCAGATCGATGACGAGCAGTTTTGTTTCGGACGAGTTCGAATTGATTCGCGCCTAGCTCATGCAACTCTATCCTCGAAATTGAACTATAGGAAAGAGGGATTTTGTTTGCTTATGGAGGCATCATGCTGAGATTGAAAGGCATTTAATTTTCAAAAAGCACCACGTGAAGGTTGGGCGCCCCGTAACCGTTGGTATCGTTCTTTCCCGATGAACACGAGAGCCCTAGATGACGGTCCGACAGGTTGTAACCCGGAGAACAAAATAAGGACGTCTGTAAGAGATTTCCGAGAGCGTCGTTATGCCTTCGGCCTCCACCTGAGTACCTTCGCAAATTCGTGACTGCGGAGACGATGGAACGCACGAGCTTGAGCATGCTAGGGACATTAGGACGGTGAATTTCAAAACTCCAGATTTTTCGCCGCTTTTGGAGTTTTGGTGCAACAGGGAATTGCCGCGTAAAGGGCTTGGGGAGACACGGGCGAGGCTAGTCACTTCGTTTCGTCGGCTTTTCTTCAACCAAGCTAATAAGGTCCTCCACCACGGTCAGTTTAAGGGGCCCAGATTGTGGCGGCAAAAGCGCTCCGCGTAACAGGGCAGCCAAGACGATTATATCGAAGCCACTCAGGTACAGGTCGTCACGGAGCGAAGCTGTCACTGAAATATCTTCCGAGCGGCGACCCGTTTTGAATGCGAGCAGTGCTTGAACACGATGCTCTGCTGGGACGGTGATATCAAAAAGGTCGCCGACGCTTGGGTCGTCCTGGTTGAGTTCGCTCGCAGCGCTATACTCTGATCCGTCAGAGGATCCAGTTACGGGTGCGTCTGCGGATGGAGAAATGTAGATTCCGTCGCCATCGCCCTGACGCTGAAGCAAACGCCAATAAGTGGCGAAGCCGATAAAGAACCCTATACCATATGCTGTAAAGTTTCGTGGTTGCGACCAATATGATAGAAAACCGCCGCCGGCGAGGGTGGTGATCACCGAGAGAGCACCTGACCACTCGAACTTCTGTTTGGTGCACACTAATTCGAAAAATGAGAAAGGTAACATAGCCAACAACGACACCGACCAGAAGAAATGCGGATAAAACGAAGAATGGTTCTATGCTTTGCATATTGGCCTCACACCCACGCATCCTACGGGCCTCCGGCGGCCTTGTTTCCGCCCGTGTGCTACGGTTTTGAGTTTCTCGCGATGAGTTTCAGCGCAATTGGAGAAAATTCTCAAGCAGAATCGTAGTAGCCTGCACCCCGACCAATTCCGCTGAAATGAGCGACCGTATTTGATGTCAAGCTGGACGCATCATCCGCACGACCCTCCGCCTGCGGTTGAGAGGGTCGCGCGGATGATGCTTTTAGGCTGCGGGGCATGGCGGCCTCCACCTGGTTTTGGTTTTGAGCATGACGTTGAGAATAGTTAGTAACTTGCGCGCCGCGGCGACCAGTGCCACCTTGGCTGGCTTTCCCGCCGCGCGCAGGCGCAGATAGAACGGCTTGAGCACAGGGTTGCAGATCCCGGAAGCTTCGGCCGCCACGTCGTCGTAAGCACCAGCGCGGATGAACTGGCAGATTTTGTTCTGCAATGCCGCCGTCAGCACGGTCCGGCGCCAGCGACCCCTGCCACGCTTCCTTTTAAGCGTCGCCACGCTCACTGACCAGTTCCGGCTTGAGGCCAGGGCCTATAGCCTTAGCTAACGAACGGGAGCTGGTGCCAGCCCGTCCCAAGCGAGATGGGCCGCCGGTCGCTTTTACTTGGCGCGCCATAACCGGAATTGTGGCCTGCCTCCTTGCGCTGCCTAGAGGGTACGGTAGGGAGAACAGTCGGTGGTCGAATGTCTTTATCTGTTCCAAAGCTTCGTCGGCTATCCCACGGGCCGCCGCGACGATTTGTAGGCCAACCATTTACTCTCTGCCGCATGGTTCTGGCGGCACTATGCAATGGAGCAAAAAACCAAGTTGGTTTTTTGCTCCATTGCATGGAACCACATAAGCATCACGTTTGTCCGTGGTGGCTCGGTTATCTTCTGGCGAGCCCGATTCGGCGCCTCCAGCATGGCCCAGCGCGGATTCTCGCTCCCTACGTCCGCGAAGGGATGACAATCCTCGAACCCGGCCCAGGGATGGGCTTCTTCACGCTCGAATTGGCGCGCCGGGTCGGCGCTTCGGGACTTGTGATCGCCGTCGATACCCAGTCGAAAATGATCAATCGGCTAAAAAAGCGAGCGGCAAAGGCTGGCGTGCTCGAGCGAATCGACGCTCGGGTCACCGATGCCGGCTCTCTGATGCTAAACCGCCTCGCGGGCAGTGTTGACTTCGTGTTCGCGTTCGCGATGGTACATGAGATCCCGGACGTTCAGAGGTTTTTCGCCGAAGTGGCTCAGAGCATGAAGGCAACCGCGCGAATGTTACTGGCGGAACCTGCGGGCCATGTAGGTGAGGAAGAGTTCGCTGCCGAACTTAAGGCCGCCGAAGAGGCGCGACTCCAGGTTGACGAACGGCCAGCGATTCGGAGCAGTCGGAGCGCGCTACTTCGCAAGGTATAGCATCGAGATCGACGAGCCTCACGGTTTTTTTACCGGGCCGAGGCTACACCACGCGGGGTGCGCACATGACGATCGCCTTAGCTCAAACAAACATCCCCCTCCGTCATGCGCTCGTCGTGGTGACCGGGGCCTCGACGGGAATCGGCGCCGCCACCGCCCGCGAACTCGCCAAGCGCGGCTTTCACGTCCTCGCCGGCGTACGTCGGGATGCCGACGCCGACGCTATCCGATCCGCGAATGTCGAGCCGCGCCGACTCGACATCACCAACGAGGCCGAGATCGCGATGCTCGTGAAGCGCATCGCCGACGACCCCGACCGCCGTCCGCTGCGCGCCCTCGTCAACAACGCCGGAATCCAGGTCAACGCGCCCGTGGAGGCGCTGCCGCTCTCCGAGTGGCGCCGCCTGTTCGACGTCAACCTGTTCGGCCACGTCGCGATGACGCAAGCACTCCTGCCCACGCTCATCGAGAGCCGCGGGACGGTTGTCAACGTGACCTCGGTCGGGGGCAAGGTGGCGATGGCAGGCTACGGAGCCTACGCCGGTTCCAAGTTCGCCCTCGAGGCTGTCAGCGATGCGTTGCGCCGCGAGGTCGCCGATTTCGGCGTGAAAGTCGTCGTCATCGAACCGGGCGCGGTCACCACCGAGATGACTGGTCGCCTTGTCATCGCCGCTGAGCGCATCACCAGCGGCATGACCGCGGAACAGCGCGGTCGCTATGACGCGCTCATGCAAGCCGTCATCGCACAGGCCCAGACGTTCACGCGCGAAGGCGAAGGGCTGCCCGCCGAGGAGGCCGGACGAGTCATCGCCGACGCGATCATCAGCAAGCGGCCTCGCACTCGCTATACCGTCGGCCGCGACGCTGCGATCATCGTTCGCCTCGCTCGGTGCGTCTCCGACCGCATGCTGGACAGCCTGCTCGCCCGCACCCTCAAACGCCACCTCCCCAAAGCCCTGCCGACGCCGTGAGCGAACAACGCGCGCTTCCGTCTTCAAATACGCTTCCCGAGAACCGTGTCGTCAACTGATCAAGCGACGTCTGCGCTTCCCACGTTGTCGCGAGCAGCGAGCACGAACCCGGGTAGAAGCCAGCGTTCGTCCTTGCCACTCACTCCACGCCGCGTCGTCTTACGGTAGACTGCTGAACCGGCTACCTCGCGGCCTCGTTATGGCTAGTTCTGACGATGGATGACCTGACGGGTTATGGTACCGACTTCGTTGAGAACCCGGCCGTCGGCTTCTGCAGCGCGCGCTTCCCAGATGGCACCCGCAATTAGCCGGGGTAACTCTCGCATCCCGCTCTTGGCACCCATTTCTAAGTTTTTGCCCATAGTGTGGGGGTTAGTGGTGGTGGTGCGGCTGTTGCGCGGACGTCGGCGAAAACTTGCCATAAAAGCTCCGCTGCCCCCCGCGACCTTGCTAGTATCATCTTAAATAGAGCTAATTACAATATCTAAAGATTATATCTATTTTATAATTATCATTAGATGTTTACGCTGCACCGTCGGCAGGGTTCGTCAAAAGTCCCGTCATTCAGTCTTATCGCTACTAAGAATTCGATTTGAACCGAAATGTGAGCTGCTGCGAGAATTGCGGGCGAGCTTATGCGCCTGACTAGATCGAGCTGAAACTAGAAATCGTTATTGCTGCCAATTTCTGATCGAGGTTGAAAAAACCCCAATAGAGGATCCTCAGACGACGGCGGAGCGGCCACGCGGCACAACCGTTGGTAAGCAGGAATCAGGGGCGAATCCGGCGGCGAGACGTTCGTAGCGGTGATGCAGGCCACTGACTTGTGGAATGGCGACGACTCTTCCGATCCTGGGTGGCATGACCGGGCGGGGTCTGGGCAATCCTGGTCGAGTGAGAGATGGGTGCGCGTTGGGTGGTAGTAGTCGATATATGTTGAGAGTGCGCGGCGCAGATGGCGTTCGTTGAAGATCACGATGTAATCCAGACACTCGCGGCGAATCGAGCCGATGACGCGCTCGACGAAAGCGTTTTGCCAAGGTGAGCGCGAAGCGGTGACGACTTCCGTGATCCCCATCGCATCGACTCGCCTGCGGAATTCCGAGCCGTAAGAGGCGTCGCGGTCGCGCAACAGATAGCGCGGCGCAGTATCCCACCGGAACGCTTCAGTTACCTGACGCGAGAGCCAGCCAACGGTCGGGTGCCCCGTGACATCAAATCGTACAATCTTCCTGCGATCGTGGGCCAGAATGATCATCACATACAGCAGCCGAAACAACACGGACGCGACTACGAACATATCGATCGCAGCGATGCCGGCGGCCTGTTGCGAGACTACGCCAGGTCGGCGAAGGTGTCCCTCGTCTTCGCACCATATACTTGGCAACCGTGGCTGGCTGCTCTCGATCCCCAGCTTGAGCAGCTCGCCGTGGATCCGGGGCGCACCCCAGAGCGGATTGGCGCTGCTCATCTCACGGTTTAGCTTGCGGACTTCGCGATGCACTGACGGTCGTCCGGACCTTGAACGCCAACGCCAATAGAGCCGAAATCCTTGCCGGTGCCATCGGATCACCGTCGCCGGCTGACCAACACCATGGTGTAGACAGCGCGGCCATATCCGCTATAGCCAGACCCAGAGCAGCCGGTCGATCGCGATCAGGTGGGGCCGACCCCGCCGCTGGCGACGAAGAACGTGCAGCTGATGACGAACCGCGAGGTTCTCCAATTCCAGAACCGCCCGGCTACGGAACCGGCGGGCAATGGCGGCGACGATCGAACGCACATCCTTAAGCATCCCGGCGACACTACGTCGAGACTTCGCAAAACTTTAGGACTTTTCGCCGCTTTCGGAGATTTTGGTAGCTACAAGCCCAAATCATTAAAGAATTGCCGCCTAAAAGCGACTTTTGTGACCCGTTACAGAGAGCGAGATAGTTCGTTACGCAAGCGCGGAGTTGTGACGGGTTTGGCGTTGACACGGCGGAACAGAGCTGACGCGCCAAAAAAGGACTGGTCTTTCTTCGAAGCCGAACCGCTGTGCGGGCGCTCCGCTTGCGGTTTTGTTTATCGCCGATAATCGTGGTTCAAACCACTTTCCTGAATGCGATCGCCGGCGGAATTTGCGCCGCCTGAGTCACGGGAAGCACCGCACTAAGAATGCTCACTCCGATCGCGACTATAACCGCAAGGGCTGCGGTAACCGGCGTCACCACCATGTATCCCAGTCCTCCGGTAATCGCGCCAAGCGAGATGCCGGCATGGAAGAGCCACAACGCCGATCCCGCACCCACCACCGAGCCGATCACCCCTACGAGCGCGGCCTCGGTCAACAGCAACCCCACGACGTGAACGCGTCTGAAACCCAGCGAGCGCATCACGGCCACCTCGCCGACACGGTCGCGCGCCATCATCGCCATCGAGTTGGCCGCGATCAACAGCACCGTCAGCAGTACGACTATGCACAGACTGTACATGATCGACTTGACGTCCCCGATACCGGTGACGACGCTGGCGAGTGCGTCGGACTCTTCGGTGGTTTCGGTCTCGGCCTCCGAGTTGTGAAAGTTCTCGTCGATCTCCGCGATTACCTGGTCCATGTGCTCCGGGCGATCTACCTTGACGGCGAGAAACGACGCGCGGTCCCGAGTATCGACGCCATAAGCATCCTTCACGCCGTCGTCGAACAGCTTCCGGTTGAAGAACAACGCCCGTGAAGTTTCCAAGGTCGGCAACTCGAGCATCGGGACCAGCGTCAGCCTCATCTTCTGATTGTACGGATCGCGCAATACGATTTGCTGACCGATTTTCCAGCCATGCTCGCGCATCAGCACCGCCCCCACCAAGGCGGCGCGGCGGTCGGCGAAAAATTTCCTCCGCGTCTCTGGCGGCACCTGGTACTCGTTGCTGCCGATGACTGAAACGATATCCTCGGTGACGCCGAGCGCCAGGATGTAATCGCGCGGGTCGCGATATATCGCACTGAACTGGATCTCCGGGGCGCATGCGATTACATGGGGCATCTTACCGATGGGGTTGCAGTATTTCGCCGGCAGCCGATACGAGTTGTGCGCTATCACGATCAACCGAAGCCCTTTGGCGGCTTCAGCAGCGATACGGTCCATTGAAACCGGCACCGCTACCAGCACGGTGAAAAGAAAGACGGCCACTGCGAAGGTTAGCGCGGTCAGGACCGTCCGCCGCAGCTGGCGGCGCATATTGCGCAAGGCGAGCAGGAATAGCTTCTGTGCCATCAGGCGTCTCTCAACGATTCGCTCACGCCGATCCGCGCGGCGCGCCACGCCGGCGCCAGTCCTCCAACTACGCCGATCGCACATGCGGCTATCAGACCCGTCGCGATTGCGGTTGGAGTCGGACGATAAGAAAAAAAGGTGAGGCCGACGCTGAGCAGTCGGCTATTCAACCCCGTGCCCCACGCCACCACGAATGCGATCAAGACGCCGGCCATGCCCCCCGCCAGGCCCAACAGGGCACTTTCGATTACGAAGCTGCCAAGAATATCGCCGCGCGAGAAACCGAGCGCGCGCAGCACTCCGATTTCGCGTTCACGGCGCGCAACCGCCGCGTACATGGTGTTCATCCCGCCAAAGGTCGCTCCAATTCCGAGTGCCAGCGCCACTATCAACCCGAGCGATCGAAGTTGGTCGATCACTTTGGTTTGAGAGGCGTAGTAGTCGGCCTCGGTCTCGGCATCGAGCTTCAGACGTCCGTCCCGTCTCAGCCCCTGCGTAAATGACTCGGCGCTTCCGGGTCTGAGCACCAAGTGGATCGAGTTTGTGTCCTCTGCATCGTGCCGCGCGTCGATGCGGAGGTCTTCGTAGTCGGTCCAAATCTCCGACTCGCGCGCGCTGCCACCGTCGGAGAACACCCCGACGATCGTCCAGTTGCGCCGCCCGAAGTGAAATTGCGTCCCGAGTATCAAGTATGGTTGGCGCGCCTGGACCTTCTCCCCGACTGCCCATTCACCGGCGCCGCGAATCGGCCAGCGTCCGCTGGTAAGATGCATGGTGCGATGAACGCGCATCGCCACCGGATTCACGCCGCGCAACAGCACGAATTGCCGTACGTGCTTGTCGCGGCTGATGTTGACACCGGCAAAGATTTCGGGCGAGATCAGCGGCTTGCCGTTTTCGTCCGAGGCTATCTCGGGACGCACCCGCACGATCTCGATTGCGTCGTGCGGGATAAAGCTGGTGGTTTCCTCGGATGCTCCGCGACTGAGCAGCACCCAGTTGCGCTCGCCCCCGGCGTTGAGCATGGTGCGCTTCAAACCGCCGATGAAACCGAACAGGATCACGAAAATCATCGCGACCATGCCGAGGCCAAGTGCGGTCATCAGAGACGTCGCACGGCGCACGAGCAGGCTTCTGATATTATAGCGGACTGGGACCACGCTATTCCTGAGTTATCACCCGCGCTTCAACAATCGTATCGTGCTTCTTCAGTCCGATATCCGCCCTACCTGCGGAGAATAACAAATGGCGTTAACGCCGAAGCATCGCGGAGATCACCGACGACGACTTGGACCACGTATCACGACGCGAGTCGGCGGTACGCCGTAAGGGCACTATCCGAGGGAAGCCCGTTGGCGTCGAACCCAATTCCCTCGCCCTGTACCTATATCTAATCTCTAGGGCGTATTCATTTGTTTGCCCGCCGACCGCAGCCTTCGAATCCGCTGCCCAAGCTGACGTCGCCCGCGCAGACACGGCCATAGTTGTGTCGACGCCATCAACACGCCCTTATCGAGCCGATACACCTCGTCAACGTGGCGTTCGGCGCGTGGATCGTGCGTTACCATCACGATCGTCTTGTTGAAGCGGCGGTTGAGTTCCCGGAGCAGTGTCAGGATGTCTTCGGCCGATGCCGCGTCCAGATCGCCCGTGGGTTCATCGGGCCACCACGATGGTCGGGTCCGTTACGATCGCCCTGGCGATCGCGACCCGTTGCTCCTGCCCGCCCGAAAGCTGGCGCGGATAATAATCCATCCGATCGGCGAGTCCGACAACCCGCGGAGCCGTCTCCACGTGCTCACGCCGTTGAGCTTTGTTGAGATGCGTCAACAGGAGCGGTAGTTCGACGTTCTCAAAGGCCGTCAGCACAGGGATCAGATTGTAGAACTGGAACACAAGCCCGATATGGCGCGCGCGCCGGGCCGCGAGTTCACGCTCCTTCATCCCGGTGATTTCTTCGTTGCCGACGGCGACCCGACCGGCGGTGGGATGGTCGATGCCGGCGATCAGGTTGAGCAACGTGGTCTTGCCGGAACCGGAGGGCCCCATGATCGCCACAAAATGCGCGACCGGGATTCTTATGGTAACTTCGATCTTGATCAGGGGCCGGACCGCTTTGACCTTTAGATTACAGCCCGATTTACCTGAGCGGATCGTTTCGATAGCAATTCCTCGCGGCCGGTCAAATCCCGGTTCAATCTGAGTTTTTTGGTAGGGACAGGGCCCGCGCCTCGTGCTTGCGGAATTGCCGCTCGGCGAAGACCGATACGACGGCGAACGCGACCAGCGCGCTCGGGCTCCAATAGCCACAGATAATCGATAAGGCGCGACAGAGTCGGTGCCGGCTGATTCCCCAGCCGGCCGTACAGATAGTTAACCGCAAACCCGGCTGAGACAGTCCCAGCCGCAGCCCAGAGGCGTCGCAGATGAGGCCACAGCCACAACATACGGCGTTATCCTAACACAAAGACCGACGGCTCAGTCTGCCGCGACGGAGGCGAATCACAACGCGGAGGCGAGCGCACCCCGACGATCGTCCAGTTGCGCCGCCCGAAGTGAAATTGCGTCCCGAGTCTCAAGTCATGTGGGAGCCGGGGCCGCTGGGGCGGATTGACAACCCTCCGCACTCGGCAGGACGATGCTGTTGGGGGTGAGTGTGGAACGTAAACTTACGGCCATACTCTGCGCCGATGTGTTCGGCTACAGCCTCCTCGCGGCCGGTCAAAACAACCGTCCAAGCCCTCCCGCCGGCCGCCTGCCAAACTGGCAGAGCGAGGGAGAGACCCCCGGTGCCACGGGAAACTTCTCGCCTCGAATAGCGCCCGGAATTGGCGAGCTTTTCGGCGCGCGTAGATCTATACGCTCCCAGAGACACCGCGTTCGCCTTCGGTTCGTCTCCTTCACTGGAGCATGTGACTTTTAATCACAGGGTCCTGGGTTCTAGTCCCAGACGGCTCACCCCATATCCCGCCAGATGAACACTTTTCGTGCAGATTGTGCTGAAGATAAAGGTCGATTGTGCAGATAGAAGCAGATGCGACGATCATAGTTCGATCATAGTTGGGCTGGAGAAAGAGCGGTGGACGGCGCCCGGCGGCCATGACCCACATCGCGAGGATGTGCTTTTTCTTCCAAGCCGATTCTTATTGGATCCCAACTCATTTTTGCGTACAACCATCCACTCGATGCCAGTCGACCGGTCGACATAAGTCTCGGTGGATCCAGCCTCACTTATCCATTCGCAACAATCGGCTCCCGTGAAGTCGAGGTCGTCCTGAGTCTCGATCAGCATCATCGGATCTCATGTGACGGCCAGCGCACTCCTATCGGTTCTCGCGGTCGGAGGCGGCTCTGCGTTGCGCAAAGGCGTTGTCCTTCGGACTTCAGGACCGGATCCGAAGGCGGACGACGCAGGTGGTCGGCATAATTCTGCGAGGCTGGAATCTCGTAGATAAGCGGGTATTGCTTCAAAAGGGATACGAAATCAACCAGAGTCGGCGCGATCGATAGACCGCGCTCAAGATGCGCTTGAGCGAACTGGCAGCGAGCCGTGTGCGCTTCGGCTACCGGCGCCTGACGGTCATGCTCAGGCGGAAGGGTTGGCCAGTGAACGCGAAGCGTATTTACGCCGCCGACGGCCTTGGGGTGCGCACCAAGGTGCCCAAGAAGATCGCGCGGCGCGCACACGTACCGGTACTAGCTGCTACCAGGCCGAGCGAAAAATGGTCAATGGACTTTTTTGCTGCCCGCCAGCTCGACGGGCGTTGGTTCCGGGTGCTGGTGCCGAGGTTGTAGGGGACGAACACGCTCAAACGTACCGCATTCGCGCGGAAGAGGTGGCAAGAAAGCCGCATCATCCATCTTCGTCTGCCTCAGCGGCTCCAATAGTGACAAAATCCTGAACCGTCTCGCGCATGCTGTTATCCTTTAATATCTCTCGTATTGTTACTGGAGCAGCCAGTTTTTCCCACAGCGCTGCCTCGTCAACGGTTGCAGAGCGGAACAGTCCAGGCAACCCGGGCGCGCACAGTACCCAGTAGGATCGATCGGAAAGAGGCGGGAGTGGCTCGGCTCCGTTCAAAGCGGCAAAGATACGTTGTGGTTCGGCGAAAAAGGACACCAGCGCCGCGCCTTTGCTCCTGCGTAGCTTGATCTCGGGAGCGCCCAACACAGCTGAGTGGGACAGCCTGAATGCGGCGGCCGCATCACTCACTCTCTGCACGGCCTGCTCCAGCCGGGCCACGGTCAGCTCGTGCGACGGCTCTGGTAAGCGGCGTGCTATGAACTCTAGGAAAGCGTCTGCCTCGCTGGCAAAGAATGAGGATGCGCCGCCTCCGATGCTCACCCATTCCTCGATAATCTGTCGACGCTGGCCTAGAGGCAAGATCGATAATGTCAGCGCGGCCGCGTTTGCAGCGCGCCCCTCGCACCACGAGCGCTGGATCCTAGCCGTGAACTGGAATCCCGGACTAGCTAATAGGCAGCTAAGACTCGCGCGCTCCTGAGGAGAGAGATCGAGTCTCTTTAAAAGGTCGGGGTTCCCGTTCTCGGAGCCATTTCGGATCGGCGTGCTCAGGAGCAAACTGAGAGCGGTCTGGAAATCCCGCAGCGACATTTTCCCCTTCACCCCATCGATGAGGCACGGCACCGAAGCCATACCTCGTGTCCATGCTCCAGCTCTTCGGTAATCGCTTCGATTCCCAAGCTGAGGGCGTAAGGTTCAAGGATTTCGAAAACAATTCCGGCGACATTGGGCAGCGTGGAAGCGTGTATTCCAACAACTCCCAAACCGGCTCTGGCACCCGCCCATCGTGTGCATCCATCCAAAAGCCATCGAGCCATGAACCGCCCGCCACATGAATCTCGAGAACCCGCTCGAGCGTCATCCGATCAACGGCGCGGTAGGCATCGAGCTTGTGGTTAATTGCGTTGCAATAAAGATTGTGTAGATCCAATAAATAGCCGCAGCTTCCAATCTCGGTAATCCGATTCATGAGGTTAATTTCATCCCCGACCTCGGGTTCGCTCGGCAGGCCAGCGAGATAGGGCTGGGTTTTCCAGAAGAAAGGGGACGCCGTAGCGTCGGCGGATTTCGGCGCTGCGGTATCCGACCAGGCGCACAACCTCCTTCGTGGCTGGCAACGGAAGGGGAACACCGGTATTCAACGGTTTTTGATCCTGCTCCGCAAACGTCTGAAATCCCAGATGTTCGCTGTGCCAAAGAAAAGGCCATAGCTTCTGGAATCCGTCGAGCATGTCGAGATAGTCTGAATTCCACCCATGAGCGGAACCAATCGAGAGTTCGACCCCATGCACCACGATCGGTAGCTCGCCGCAAATCGTCTTGGCACGCTCAATCTGTGCGTGAACCAGGGCTATTGACGATTTGCCGCGGTCCCGCCGTTCTCGACAGAGCGTTTCCGGAACTATCTCCACGAAGTCCAAAACCCCGGCTTGGTACAACTCCGCCGGTAAACCCGGGATGTAGGGGAACCCGATACCAAGGGGTCCAGGTAGCCGTGGAGCTTCCAGTTGCTCTCTGTCGATTGCGGGCAGAACCTTCATGACTCACAATGCCTAGAACCCCTCGGTCTCAAAGGAGACGACGTTTTCCTTTGTTAGATCGGGCGGCGGATCGCTGACAAAGTCGATGCGCAGAACCGCAATTCGTCCGCATGTTGGGCAGCCGCCGCGCCCGAGGATGCCCCCCACGATTCGGTGTATCGTCTCAAGATTCTGATCCTTGGGATTCATCTGGGCCGAGGCGTATTTCGCTCCGTGACGTTGATCAGCCATTGTGTTCACTCCTCCTGGACTCAGTATTTGAGTTCCAAAAAACTGGTGAGCAGTTTATATGCCAAAGAAAATCGATCGAGTTTGGCCGAACATCCTCACCCAGCCGCTAAGTACCGTAGACAGCAATGCAAACTGAAATTTGCGGTTGTCGATACTGAAAACTCTGAAAGCGGCGAAAAGCCTAGAGTTTTGGGAGGGGTCAACGTAGTGTCGCCGCATGCTCAAGCATGTGCATTCCATCGTGGCCGCTATCGCTCGCCGTTTCCGCAGTCGGGCCGTTCTTGAACTGGAAAACCTCGCTCTCCGTCATCAGCTGCATGTTCTTCGCCGCCAGCGGCCGGGTCGGCCTCGGTTGTTTACGATCGACCGTCTGCTTTGGGTCTGGCTTTACCGATTGTGGCCGAGCTGTCTGGAGACGATGGTGTTGGTCAAGCCGGCCACCGTCGTCCAATGGCACCGCCAGGGCTTCCGCCTGTTCTGGCGCTGGCGTTCGCGATTGGGACGGCCGTCAGTAGATCGAGAAGTTCGGGATTCGATTCGGCAGATGAACGCGGCCAACCCGCTCTGGGGCGCACCCCGAATCCACGGCGAGCTGCTCAAGCTCGGCATCGAGATCAGCCAGGCGACGGTCGCCAAGTACATGGTGCGAAGACGAGGGACGCCTTCGCCGACCTGGCGCAGCTTTCTGCGCAATCAGGCCGCCGGCATCGCTGCGATCGACATGTTCGTTGTGGCGTCCGCCTCGTTTCGGTTGCTGTATGTGATGATCATTCTGGCCCACGATCGCAGGAAGATCGTACGATTTGATGTCACATGGAACCCGACCGCAAGCTGGCTATCGCGACAGGTAACCGAAGCGTTCCCGTGGGACACCGCTCCGCGCTATCTTTTGCGCGATCGCGACGCGTCGTACGGCGCGGAATTCCGGAGGCGGGTCGATACGATGGGGATCAGGGAAGTCGTCACCGCTGCACACTCACCTTGGCAAAACGCATACGTCGAGCGATTGATCGGTTCGCTTCGCCGCGAGTGCCTCGACTACATCGTAATCTGCAACGAGCGCCATCTGCGTCGCGTCCTCTCCTCGTATGCGGACTACTATCAGCGCAGCCGCACGCATCTTTCACTCGACAAGGATTGCCCGGATCCACGCCCGGTCATGCCACCCGGGAGCGGGAGAGTCGTCGCCATTCCACCAGTCAATGGCCTGCATCACCGCTACGAACGTCTCGCTGCCTGATTCTTCCATGATTTTTGCATACAATGGTTTGGACAACTTGCCGCTGCACCTCGTCTGACGATCGCGCAATCGCGCTTGTTCGATCTCAATAACGCGTCGGACATTCGTGCGGCATGGCTCGTCCCGAATCCATTCTTTCAAGGCAATTCAAAATCAAATTTCTCGCCCCTGCTTAAATTCCGCTTCAGATGGAATTTTTAGCAGGGACACCCCCGCCCGGTCATGCCACCCAGGATCGGAAGAGTCGTCCACAAGTCAGTGGCCTGCATCACCGCTACGAAACGTCTCGCCGCCGGATTCGCCCCTGATTCCTGCTTACCAACGGTTGTGCCGCGTGGCCGCTCCGCCGTCGTCTGAGGATCCTCAATGGGGTTTTTTCAACCTCGATGAGAAATCGGCAGCAATAACGATTTCTAGTTTCAGCTCGATTTAGTCAGGCGCATCAGCTCGCCCGCAATTCTCGCAGCAGCTCACATTTCGGTTCAAATCGAATTCTTAGTAGCGACAGGTCTGCGGACCGGCCTAACCACCCCTGATCCGCTGGGCGCGGCTGCGGCAACGATCCGGACCAGCCACCAAGAGCTACCGAGAGAGAAGCAGGTGGTACGGATTCACGAGCTGAGCCACCTAGTCGCCAATCCGGACACAGACCCGGCGGAACGAGCGGCTGCTAGCGAATATTTGAATGTGCTGGCGCTGCCGAGCCGTCTCAGCGTCTGCTCGACGAAACCCACGTTCGGCCGCATTCGCCTCACGTTGCGCACGTGGCGCAGGATCGGCCGGGGTTTCGCGACATAATGGTTAAGCCAAAGAACCGGCAAAATACCACCGCGAGCACCGTCATGACATCCTCCGCGGTTGTTGATGGGAGAGCGGATGAACGGGAGTGCCGAGCCGCTTGTGTTCCGGCGAAGGCCGTAGTCCGGAAGGAAATGAAGGCGACGCCTTCCGGGCGCTCCCCGGTGTGTAGGCGGCGGTATGTCGGGAAGGAATGTGAGGTAACCAGGGAGATCCCGGAGTGCGCGGCTTTTGCGGAGCCGCACAAGACAGGACCTATAAGGCGTTTAGCCGAAGTGGTCCTGAGCACACGGGAAGTCGGAGGGGCTCATAGATACTGATGATGCCGACGGACAGCATAACCTCGGCGGAGGGAAGGAGCCCTGCTTCAGTCGGGAGGTCTTCAGGTAAGGAGGGACCGGTGACTGCCACGGGCACGAGCCTGCTGGCTCAACGCACCATCAAAAAGGTCCGGGTACTTCAGGAGACCTTGTATCGGGCCGCCAAGGAGAATCCGCGGCGGACGTTTGGAGTGTTGTACGACAAGGTCTGTCGCTGGGAGGTGCTATGGGAAGCCTGGTATCGGGTGCGCCGTAATCGCGGCGCGCCGGGAGTGGATGGCCGAACCATCGAGGCCATCAAGGCGCAAGGAGAGGTCGCGTTCATCAAGGAGATACAGGCGCAGCTGGTGGCCAAGCAGTACCGGCCACGGGCGGTGCGCCGGGTGTTCATACCGAAGGGGCGAGGCCGATTCCGCGCGCTCGGAATCCCGGTTGTTCAGGACAGGGTCGTTCAAGGAGCGGTCCGTCTGGTACTCGAGCCGATGTTCGAAACGAGCTTCTGCGAAGGGTCGTACGGGTTTCGGCCGGGGCGTGGTTGTCGAGATGCTATCGCGGCGATTCGGAAGTGGATTACCTACGGCTACAGCCATGTAATCGACGCCGATGTAGCTGCGTGTTTCGACTCGATTGACCACAAGTTGCTACTCGAACTGGTTCAGCGGCGGGTTCGTGACAAGTGGGTGCTGCGTCTTATCCGTTGGTGGCTTAAGGCCGGCATCATGGAAGCGGACCAAGTGCGAACGCCGGTGCGCGGGACGCCCCAGGGCGGGGTGCTTTCGCCGCTTCTGGCCAACGTCGCGCTGCACCCGCTGGACAAGTATTGGGAACAACAGCACCCGGACACCAAACTCGTGCGCTACGCCGATGATGTGGTGGTCTTGAGCCGCTGGCGTCCCGCCGAAGCATACATGCCGAGCTTCGAGCGGATGGTCGCGCGGCTCAAGCTTCAGTTGTCGGCCGAAAAGACCCGGATAGTGGAGGCCGAATCGGGGTTCGACTTTCTCGGCGTGCACTTTGTGCGCAAGCCGACCCGACGCCGGGGAACCACGGCGTTTTGTTACGGGTTCCCCACCGCCAAGGCGATGAGCCATGTGCGGCAGCGGGTTCGCGAGGAACTCGGCAGCGATGTGCGCAGACCGCTCGGCGAGGTGATTAAGTACCTCAATCCGATACTGCGTGGCTGGAGTGAGTATTATCGCTGGCTCAACAGCGCGCAGCACTTCCGCAAGGTCGATAGCTACGTCGTCTTCAAACTCCAGCGTTGGCTGCGGCGCAAACAGCAGCGGACCCGGCGCGCCTTCCGCAGGCCGCCCGACCAGTGGTGGTGGGAGCAAGGGCTCGTCCGCTGCCCGGGAAGAAACGTCCGCGTCTGGTGAGCGCTCTGCATGCGACTCGAATACTGCATTCGCGCCGACTGTCGGTAAGCCGTATGAGGGAGAACTTCACGTACGGTTTGATGAGGGGGCGGTGGAGACGGGCCGCAGGCCTGCTCGACCGGGACACTCGCCCGAAAGGGGAGAAACGGTCAGTGGTCGCAGGGCCGCATGCGGTACCGCGCCACTGCTCCACTCTACAGAAGCGTAACGTCGCTGACGCGCTACCGGAGCGGATGCGCACCTCCGTGCACACTGCGATGAACCAGGCCTACGCCACGCGCGATCCCAAGCGTGCCCGGCGTCTGCTCGAAAATCTTGCACGTCGCCTGGAGTCGGCGCACCCCGGCGCGGCGGGCTCTCTGCGCGAGGGGCTGGAGGAAACCCTGACCGTGATGCGTTTGGGGCTGCCCGAGGCTCTCGAACGGGTGTTGTCCTCCACCAACTTGATTGAGAACCTGTTTAGCCGGGTGCGCGAGATCGGGCGCCGCGTCAGGCGCTGGCAGAGTGGCACGATGGTGCTGCGCTGGACCGCAGCCGGCGTGCTCGAGGCCGAGCGCGGCTTCCGCAAGTTGGCTGGCTATCGCGCGATGCCTGCCCTGGTCTCCGCGCTACGCGCACATAACGTCGAAATCGATCGGGCAAGAAGGATTGACCATGCGGAGAAAGCCGCCTAACTGACTATATTACCGCTACTCAATCTCACATCGAAGCGGACATCCTCCCTCGACCTTGAGATCATCACAACGCCCGTGCGGAGCCCGCAAGCGAATGCGCTCTGCGAAAGACTCATCGGGACCCTTCGGCGGGAGTGCCTCGATTGAATTGTTCCGTTGACCGAGGACCATCTGCGACGAACACTGTGGTCGTGGCTACCGCATTACAATCGCGGCCGACCACACACATCGCTAGGACCCGGCTTTCCCGTTCCGCGTCAGCATTGCCCCGTGCAGGTGCAACGCCAGCGGCATCGCTTCGACCGGCCCAGCCGCGTCGTGGCGCACCCCGTCTTGAACGGACTTCACCATGAGTACCGCCTCTCGGCCCGCGCGGCCTGACGGTCGTGGTGTTTTTGCGGACCACAATACTGAAACGGAGGGATACCATCAGAAAAAAACTATCGAGTTAAGACGGCGCCTGCACCATCTGGCGACAGCCTGAACTTCAACCCTGATGGGCCAGACTCTCTCCTAAATCTTTCGGTAAATTGTCCAAAAGGTTCTGACGACATACATCAAAACCTCATCCGCGCGGGTTAAGTTTTGAGCAACCATAGCGGTAAAGCCGCTCGCTCGGATTGGGGCGGGCGAAAACCAAATGGTTCGTTACTCATCCATTACGGTGGTGCGCCTGGCTTTTTTTGACATTCCTGTACAAAATCTGTACCGCAGGGTTGTCCTGGAGCGTCTGTGAAACAGGGAGCTTGTCCAGTAGGCGTGAGACCCGCCACGTCAGCCTCCTTCAAATTGGTGTCGGTTAAATTCGCATACTCCCAGTGTATACCGGTCCGTTTAGCCCGGTCAGGGAATCGCGCTCGTACTGAATACGTGGCGCACAAGTTAGCGTTAGTTAAATCTGCGTCGGTAAAATCTACGTCGGTCAGGTCGGCACCTTGGAGCGACGCGTTTGTAAGCGTTGCAGACGTCAGCTTTGAGAGTTCAAGGTAAGCTCCGTCGAGTTTCGCTCCACTGAGATTCGCACCTTGCAGATTCGCATTCCACAGCATCGCCCCCGTTAGGTCTAAGTAGGACAGGTTATGATCTTTCAAATCCGCTTTGTTTAGATTCAAAGGTAACTTCCACAAGTACTGGGGCCAAACTAGTGCGATAATTAAAAAGGCAAATCCGACCGATGCTATAAACGGTAAGAGGTATCGATAGGCCGACGCAGTACGCTTACAGTCGTGTGTATGCGGTTCGACCACCCGTCGTCCGAAGAGAAAGGCGAAATAAATGGCCGCGATGCTGCTTAGTGGAATTACGAAAGAGGCCAGCGAAAGAGAATGATGAGGGCCATTTCGAATGGAACTCACGACCTCGATCACCCCGTATCGCGCAGATGGTGTTTGCGGTAGTTTCAACGCTTCGTGGCAGAAAAAAAAGAGAGTTAAAGGAACCAAAAAGTAGAGTAGGAACGAGCTCGCAGCGGCCGCCGTTTTCGTGGGAAGGTTAAAAACCAGTGGCGGTTGCAAGATTGGCGGGGGCTGGAGGCCGGCGTCAAGCGCCTGCTGGGTCAAAGCTCGCAACAAACGCCACCAGTGTCCGACATATATGTGTACGTATAGCGACAATATGAAAAGAGTCAGGGGCGCAATTACGAGAAAGAGCCGAAAAGAGATCAAGCCCTGAACAAAGGGCAACTGAATCGACGGATCTGTAGACAGCAGCTGGGTGTCAGGTGCCGATAAGGCTAAGGCACAAAAGAAGCAGAAGCCGATGAGCAGAGCCACCAGACTATTAATTGTATCTGACGTCTGTTCAAATTGCTGTTTTAGCTCTTCCGGCGAAAGCTTTAGAATCTGCGGTGGGATCGGTCCCGCTTGCAACATCTGTGTCCATATCGATTTAAGTTGATTAAGTGTGAACATTATATACTCCGAAATAGCGTCGGAACGGAAGGAATCTTCTTGGTTATAGATTTAGGTATAAGAAGATATGAGGTCCTATTTGGAACGTGTGGTGAATAGCCTCGTCATCACTCGATCCCATGCGCTCGGCTTCATAGCGCGTGCCCCATCGCCCGTCGGTCTTAAAGCTCTCATAGGTCAACCCCGCTTCCGCGGGCACAGATGCATCTTCGAAGTCTCGAAACGGGTGGACCAAGCGCGGGCCAACCCGGCCAGCGTAAGGAAGTCCGCGCGATGATTGATAATGGAAACCGCAGAAGTAAAGTCTTGTCATCCGTTGATTTCGAGCAATGGATTTCTCGATTAGCTCATTGAACCAAATATTGACAAACGAAAAAGAGTCGATCGCCCGGGGTTCAAAAAGGATTCTCACAGTAGTGACCATCTGAAGGCTGGCCGGCAGGTTTTGAACGTCCGTCTGGTTGATCGTAAGTGTCCACGTTTTAGTTCACTTTGGCCATCGCGGAGATCATGGCAGGCGGGAAACGGAGAGCGAGGCATGTGGAACTCCTCCTAAAACATCCTCTTGCTTGCCGCGAATATTCGCGCTTCGATACGACCGTCATAGCCTTAACAACGGTTCAACGGCGCTGTGTAGCGCTAGTGCTCAGACAGATTTGCCTCGCGGCAAGGCTGGCCTACGCGGCACTTTCGCGCACTTGAGGAGAATGCTCAACATCGACGACTGGCTGCCGGCTCAACCAGGTCGAAAACTAGTTTGCCAAGATCGAACGCGAGGTGATGGCCCGCGGGGCCTTCACCTCGGTCAAGGACTTGGCCCGCAAGCTCATGCGCTACATCCGTCACTACAATCGCGCTCCCAAGCATATCAAGTGGACCTACCGCGACCCCTCACATCGCATCAGTCTTGATATCAATATCACTGTTACAGGCCACTAACGCGCATGGGGCGAAAGGACCAGACGATTACTGTGCACTTTCTGGAGACCACTAGCAGCAACCGTGTTCAGAAACCTCTCCCCTTTCTCCCCTCATGGGCGCGGTTTCTGAACACGGTTGCTGCTAGATACTGCGGCCGGCCGACGCTCTCGGTTCATAGCGGCGCGCTCGCACTGGGCGGACCGCAGACTAATTCTTCGAGCGTTCAGGGCGAGCTGTTATCGGCCAAGACCGCGCCAGAGTTCAACAGCTACCGCAGCAATCTGCGCAGCCGCGGATCGCATGAGCTTGACCCAATAGCACTGACCATGCAGGCTCGCGTATCCCCTCGGCCATTCTTCGGAATACTGGCCGAACGCACTGGCTTGATTGCGAAGAAAGGTCCGCCACGATTGTGTTGGCCGTCGGCTTGGTGCAGGCAGGTAACGCGATACGGTGGCCTGGGAGACGCTGAACCCGAGCATAAGAAGTTCACCATGGATCCCTGGCGCACCCCAGAGAAAGTTCTCGCGAACCATCCGTGCAATCAGATGGCGGACCTCACTGGAGACCTTAGGGCGCCCGCCTCGCCAGCGACCACGTGATCGATATCTCCAAATCGCTGACCAGCCGTCAGGGCGCCAGCGCAAGACGGTTTCCGGCTGGACAATCACCAGGCTTTCGCACCAAGCGGCCACCCAGCACGACAGCAAGATCCAAGCAGCCGATCAATACGTCGGAAACACGGGCGACGAGTTCGGCTGCGCTCCAGTACGGCAATTTGATGGCGCAGCGCGATCGATTCCAACAGCAGCGCGGTGCGGGTGCGGGGTTCGTTTCGGGCGAGCGGGACCGCTCCGCTTGTCGGCGTCGCCATGAAGGCAGGCTATCGCCAGGCCTTCGAAACCACCAATGAATTCGTGCGGATCAAGTTTTGACATGGCACAGGTGTCTATGTTGCTACCAGTTTTGTTCACCGCCGCGCCGGCCATTGCCGCCCTGACTTCGGCGATGAACGCCGGCGCACGGCCTATAAACTCGACCGTTGGTCTCGACCAATCGAGCAAATGGATGGAGCCCCGATTCCACCCGCCGGTCCTTCGAGCGTGAGCGGGCGTTTCATTCCATCTTGACCGCAATATTTCCGGCCTTGACAGCCTTTACCAGCATCTCGTAATCGCGTTCCGTCTGGTCAGCGTAATGCGCGGCGAACTTTGTCATCGCATCATCGAAGGCGTCGCTCGATCCTCAGGTAGCCCGCGATCATCGCCGGATCGCCGGAGCGCGCATGGGCTAAAGCAACTGCCCCTCCGCAGGCTTTTGCGAAATAGACCAGGTCGGTTGGATCGCGGGCGTCCACCGGCATGGGAATCTTCATGTCGCGCAACTGACGAACATAGAAGTGGCGCCCCGGGTCCATTCCGAGGGTCCATCCGAGCAAGATGTCGCTCGCCGATTGCATCAGACGTTGGCCGACGACCACGCGCTCGCCATGAGCGGCGAACGCGCTTGCGCCCGCGTATCGCTCCAGCACCGAGGAGCGAGCCTCCTTGACTTGGAGAAACAGCGAGTCTCCTCCCCCGGTTGTGAAAAGCGCAACCTCGCAAAATGTTCCAACTGAGCCGACGCCCACGACCTTAAACGCAATGTCGCGGAATTGATAGCGGTCGAACAGCACACGGTATGGCGGCGCTAGTGACTCGCGATAACGTTGAAGTGCATGGACCACGCGCTTGCGATAGGAAGCGGTTCGCTGCTCGGGCTGATGATATATGAGAGGCGGTTCGTCAGAAATCCGGGTTTTCTCTCTATCCCTGACGAGTGACAGCGAGATATGAACCGGGTTGTTTTTTCTGCGGGCCTTCTCTATCTCCTTACGGGTGCGCTCGCGGTCCATGTTTTGTGGAATGTTCTTCACGAGCGATTCGAGGTCGATACGCTGGTACCACAGCTCCAGTGCCGACATCGTTGCGTAATGCGCCATCTGCTCGCGATAGGAACCGGCAGCCGCGCTGACAGCGCGCTCGCGGTCCTCGGATTTGGAATGAGCGGTTCGAGCTGCAACTTCGATGCTTGCCGTCAACCGTTTGAGATCCCATTCCCATGGCGCTGGGAGCGTCTCATCGAAATCGTTGACGTCGAAGATCAGGTTGCGCTCCGGAGTGGCAAAGGCGCCGAAGTTCATAATATGGCAGTCCCCGCACGCCTGAACGCGGACCCCAGTGACGGGCGTGGACGCCAGATCGTAGGCCATTATAGCGGCCGCGCCGCGCAGAAATTTAAAGGGATCCTCCAACATCCGTCCGTAGCGAATTGGCAGCAATGCGGGAATTCGACCCTTGTCTGAATCCTGTAGAAGTTGGATTGCATCGGGCCTGTTGCCGGGAGCCTTCCAACCGGCGTGGCTCTTGCGTGGGATCTTTTCGCGCAGTGCGCGCCCAGCCTCTTGCCGTTCCGCAGGCGATCGTGTCTTCAAACTACGAGTTTCCTGGGCACGGTTTCGCACCGCCATGTTTGATTGCTCCTCTCAACGCGACGCCTTACCGGGCAGTGCGCCGCCCCTTAGCATTAGTCAACTGGCTCCAAAGGCCGCTCGCTGACAATTCATTCTTCGCCGAAGCGGCGCCATCGGACGCGTTCATCATACAGCAAATCGAATACAGCAAATCGAGGCCACTGAAGCCGGTTCCGTGGCAATCATAAGCTGTAAGAGCCAAGACTTAATCTGACAGTGAGGGTAAGGTCCTCGGGTCCTGAGAAGGAGACGAGGGCAATGAATCAGGAGCAGAAGGTAATCCGGGTGAAGGTGGGTGTGCTGGAGCTGGCTAAGCAGCTTGGCAACGTATCGCAAGCCTGCCGGGTGATGGGCTACAGCAGGGACGGCTTTTACCGGTTCAAGGAGACTCTACGACAAGGGCGGCGAGGCCAGCGCTACAGGAAATCTCCCGGCGTAAGCCGATGCTCAGGAATCGGGTAGCGCACGGAAACGGAAGTGTTGCAACTTTGAAAACGGTGACCGAGGAGGCCCCGAGAGGAACTAGGCGGCGAGGTCTCAGGCAGCCATATCGAACAGCTTGTCGATGAACCGATTCTGTTGGCGAACATTATCGTCGCTGACCCACCGCGCCTGCCCCTTCCGGATCATGTGTATCGCCTCGTATCCCGCAATCGTTCGCCGAGCTGCTCGGAACTCGCGAAAGCTCTGCTTGGCCTTCACTCGTCGTTTGATCGCTCGATGATCCTGCTCCAGAATGTTGTTCAAATATTGCGACCGGTCGATGGCGGCAGCGGCGGTGCAGGGTTCCTTCCGCTTTCACTGCTGCAATCGCCGAGCCGTAGAGGCGGGCCTTATCGGTGTTGATGACCCGGGGCTGCGGATGCGATGGATCGCTGAGGGCCTTGCGGAACAGGCGTTTGGCCGCCGCGGCATCGCGCAGCGACGACAGCAGGAAGTCGATGGTGGCACCTGCGGAATCGATGGCCCGATAGAGGTAACACCAACGGCCCTTGCACTCGAATATACGTCTCATCGACTCGCCAGGATTTGTTGGTCGGTTTGAGATGACGGCGCAGCCGCTGTTCCAGTTCGGGACCGTAACGTTGCACCCAACGCCAGATAGTCGTGTGATCCGCCTCCAGACCGCGCTCGGCGAGCAACTCTTCGACATCGCGGAGCGAGAGCGAGTACCGAAGATACCAGCGCACGGCACACAGAATCAGCTCCGGCGCCGTCTGCCGCCACTTGAAGATTACCGGTCGGGTTGCGTGCTTCACGGTCTTTTCAGCCTACCAGCCACCCCCGCCAAACTTGCAACACATCCCTATAGGGTGGGCCAACGCAGGACTTGGGGACAGCTCAGCCAGATAGCCGGCCTTGAGATGATTCTCCGCTGGATTATCATCGCGAAAGCGACCTTGTTTTGTCGCACCCTTCTGGTTCGACGTGCCGAGGGAGTCGTCCGTTCTGAAGAGTTCCAGCCCGAGCCCTGCCGAGAAGGAGGCATCAGCCGGAGCAGCGGCTTACCGCTCACCGAAAAGTCAATCCGCAAATAACCGGGGATCGGGAATCGCTACGCCAAGGATCGTGTTCGCCACGCACCAGTTGATAATCGCGGTCGATCGATCCGTGCCTAGTCTTCGAACCTGAGCGATTGTATCAAACCCGAAACCGTCACCGCTGGCCGCGTCAGTTCGCATAGCCTGAGCAGATCGAAGCCGCCGAGCCAACGAACCGCGCCGCCGTCACGCAGGCGGATGATTTCTCCGCGTTGGATAAACCCCTCGACGTGGAGAGGCGCCGACTCGACTCGCCCGGGAATTCGCTTCGCCGATGCCGCGAAAGAATCGCGACCGTCGCATAATTTCGCAAGCCGATTCGGTACGCCCATCCAGCGTTGAACCGCACCAGCTTCAAGCCGTCCGGTTCTTGCGTCGGGAGGTCTTCGAACACCTCGGCGATCATCTGATGGGTGCAAATGATGGGCCGCGACCAGCTCGCTGCTCGCCCGGTCGCATCGACAGCGGCGTCGAACTCACGATAGCGTCCTGCCACTTCGACCAGGACGCTATCGCCATGATCGATTAGCGCGGGACGCTGCCTGATCGTCTGCATTGATGCGCCGCGCAACAGCGCGGCCTCCAGCATCCGCAACGCAAACTGAGCACGGTCGACGACAACAAATGAATCACCCGCACAATGGGATTGGCGGTGTCCCATCGATTCTTGAGTCCCTTGACGACGCATCCGATGCGGCGCACGAGGTCCGTCAAGCCGAGAGCCTCGAACAAGCGCAGCGTTGCTGCCGGGATGCCCTCGGCCATCCTGAAGGATGGCCGCTGAGCGATGAGCAGCAGAGAGCCGATGCCGG
The DNA here is from genome assembly GCA_963837035.1 of uncultured Pseudomonadota bacterium. GTDB lineage: Bacteria > Desulfobacterota > Binatia > Binatales > Binataceae > JASHZA01. Next base: position 176,319 of record CAWIMH010000035.1, on the reverse strand, counting down.
ACGATGCGAGTGCTATAGCGGTGGCCGCGGCGGCCGGACCGCCACCCGCTATCGCGACCTCAGCATTTTCGCGGGCAAGGGCCATCAGGTTCCTCGACGCCTCGTAACCGATTAGAAGATCGCGATCAAGTGATGATTTGAAAACGTTTTAAATTAACGAGAAGTCAATTTCTTCTCTTGACGTAGCGTGGTCAAGGAGGCAATAGGGTAACTTGAATTGAGGGCCCACTAGTAACGGAGTTCGCGTAGGCCTTTAGGAGCGTGGGAAGGAGAGCCGACGCGTTCGGCCGTTAGCGCCATGTGCGCGATCCTACGTATGCGTACATTTTGGCTGACCGGTAGCGCTGTGGTTGGCTGACCGGTAGCGCTGTGGGATACAGAGCGCCGCGGTTTCCGGCGCTCCGACTAAGGGGGAGCGAGTGATGGCTGCACGACTTCGAGCAATTTTCATCGATCCGCCGATTGCGGTAGCTCGTCTCGGCGGGAGCAACGCTCCGATGGAGAGCTTCCGCCGGGTCGATTCCATCGACCCGCATCGGCAGACCGTGGTGTTCCCCGATTGGACGCTCGACGTTGATGTGTGCTCCCCATGGACCCACGATTTTCGCGATTGCTCGTGTTTCTACTGGGCATCCAACCATCCAGATATCGTCCTGCCGCCTTCCCCCGTATCCGGAAAAGATGACCAGCGCTGGCGCCTCGCCGTGCCATGGGAGCGTGCCGAGCGCGGAACTCCCGAGAATCCGTCGGCGCATGCTAATGCAGCCGGCGATGAAATCGCGAAATGCACTATTACCAAATCAATCAGCGCTGGCAGGATCTCGACATCGTTCTGGATGGACGTGAGCAACGCGGCGTTTATCAGCCCGGGCCATTTTCAGCTACGCCATTCGCCACTACGGATACAAGCAGGTGACGCTGACGCGGAATCGCATCGCCTATCTGGACGAGAACGGCGCCTTCAACAGCATCTTCGAGCCCGGCGAACTCGCGCAGTTACTTGACTTCAGGCCTGCGCTCCAGACCGCCGGGGATTTTCCTGGTTCCATCGAACACCCTCAACCGATCGCCGAACCGCGCTTGACGCCCGCGGTGCTGGAAGAATTCATCGATGTAGAAAAGCCTTCGGACACCATCGACGGGCTTTATGTCAGGATCCTCGTCACGCTTGGCAATTTCGGCTTCCAGAACCTGACTCCGATGATTCGGTCGGTGATGTCCGACGGCCTGGATCATTACGAGACATTTCAGGACATGCAGGAGTGGCTCGCGCATTATGCACCCAACGACTATCTCCTGAACCTTCGTCAGCCAACGGCGACTGCTCGCGACCATCAGCGGTTGCAGGAACTACTCCTTCAGGTTCTGCAGACTCTGCGTCGCGGCTATACGGTACCGCTGCCGCAAGGAGCGGACGACATTGCGAGGGCACGCGACCTGATGCTTGGAAATGGCTTGCTGAACGCATGCGAAATCTTGCGCCGCGAGGGTTTGCTGATGGTCTTCGATCCGATTTCCAGTGACGCCGATTTTGGCCGATGGTTCATCCTTAGAACAGCAGCATTCAACTACTTGATTGTGGACAAACACCATAGTCGCCACGAAGCTTGGCAACTGGATCGCTTATCGAATAGCTAGGGCACCGCTTGCCGGAAGTTAATTGATGTGACTCTCATGCACGGAGGATCAGGCTATGCCAAACGATTACAAATGGCGCATGCACGTCGTCGTCGCACGTGGCTCGCTGGCGGAGTCAATCAGCAGAAAATGGGCCGAGGTGCCGATAGGAACGGTAGCCCAGCCAGCTGCCCTAGCAGCAGGAATCCCGGCCACACCCGAGCATGACCTCGTTTTTCACGGTGGGAAAACGATCCCTCAGTTGAGTTTTGCCAACTGTTACGTTGGCGGAAAGGACGTGTGGGATAGCGGCGATGTGGCCAAAATCGACAACGCCATCAAGGCCATTATGACAGATCGGCGTTTGAACAATGTCATGGTTCAATACTTCCTCGCCGGAACTGCAATCTCAGGGAATTTCCTCGGCTCGACGTTTCTTGCAGGAGCCGCTCCGCGCACTGTGTCGCGTGGTGACATCGACGCGCTGGTGAGCTCTGCGCTGACTAGCCTACCGCTCAACGGAGCAGACTTCGATTCGACCGTGATCAATCTGATGCTTCCGGAAGGGATGGTGCTAACCACCGATGAAGCACCAAGTGATGGAAGCGCAAGCCAGGCGAAAGCTTATTCAATGCCATCGGCTAACTACGCGTTGGGACGTGAGAAGGCGGCCGTGCGAGAGACTGCTGATTCCATGAACGGACTAGGTGGCTATCACGGATCGATTCACGATGGAGCGAGAACGTTGTATTTCGCCGTAGGCGTGTATTCCAAGGGCGCCAACGGCATCGACGCATTCGGGACACCATGGAAGAACATCGTCGCGACTTTCTATCACGAACTTTGCGAGGTTCGTACGGATTGCGATGTGGAGGATGCCAACCGAAATAATGACATCAGGGCTCTCGGTTGGAATTCGGCTCAGGGCGAGGAATGCGGCGACCTGCCGATCTTCGAAGATCCCGGTCTGAATCGCGTTTTCCAGGAGATCGAGTTGTCAAATGCCGCTGGAACCTCGCCGGTACAGTTTCAATATTCCAATGCCGTTCACGGACCCGAAGGTCCCATTGATAACGCGGACCCCCCAAGCGCCAGATCGTTAAAATGACAGTGTAGTCGAGACCTGCGTAAACCAGCATTGAACCAGGAGAGTAGCCGTCTTCAATTCGTTCCTTGGACATCACCAACGTTGCGCGCTTAGTCAAAACGCATCAAAAACATCGAAAACCAGAGGTCATACGCCATGCCAACCGCGCCAGACATACAAGACATTTTCCGCGCAGGTGCTTCGGCAACGGTAGCCATCGATCTTTTAGGCTTGTTGCACAATTTACCGGGTCATTGGACTGGAAAAGGATTCAACATGATCGCACGGCCGGCGCGGCAAGGCGTCGCGACGAATCCCACGTTTTTCCTGGAACTAAACGGCACGCACGAAACCTTGGAATTCACGACGATCGGCGGCGACATCCCCAATCGGGGGGAGATAGAGCCAAACGCGCTTCTTCACGGTATGCATTATCTGCAGACGGTGGCCGATTGCGAAGACAACTCCTTTATTCATAAGGAGCCTGGCCTTTGGATACATGTCCCTAAGACTGCGGAAAGCCCCAGCACTGACACTTACGTCCGCCATGCGACAATTCCGCATGGGAATTCCCTGGCTGCGCAAAGCACGTTTTTCGGTACCTTTCCGACGGGACCGGATATCAAGCCGGTTGATTCGTTTCCGTTTCCGCAGACGAACCCTATACCGGATATAAACGATATTACGCACGCTACGATCCCGAGCACCAGTAAGTACGTTGAACCATATTTGACCACACCGCTGCCCCCGGATTGTATGCCGAAAGGGTTGGACGCCAAGAAAACGATCAAGGACCCGACGGAGGTGCTGAGGGCGCAGATCAGCGGGCAGACCATCGTTGAAACTGGTGTCATCCAGATCTCCACAACTGCTTTGCAGGGAGGTGGAATTGTAAATATCCCATTCCTCACCAAGAACGCGAATGTGGCGCAGATGGACGCGATATTCTGGATCGAGAAGGTGAAGAACCCTACCAAAAAGCCTGGCGATCCCAATGTGGAGTATATGCAACTGCAATATGTGCAGCGGGTCATCCTGGATTTCGACAATATCCACTGGCCGCACTTCTCAGTCGCGACCTTGGTGAAGGCCGCCTAAAGCGAATTGCACTTTATGTCTTGCCCTGGCGCGGGGGTTCCTCCCCCGTGCCGCGAGGCGCTGCGGCGAACGCTGCCCTCGCGCTATCTGTTCAAGGGGAATTCGGTTATGGGAGTTCTGCTTCAAGGATTCTACAAACTTCCGAATCCAACTCGTGCAGTGCCATCGCCCGCTAACGGCGACAAGGCCATCCCGTGGTGGTGGGATCACTTAGCCGCACAAGCCAACGATTTCCGAAAGGCGGGCTTCAGCGCCATCTGGCTTCCACCCGTCCTGAAGTCATCGGCGGGAGCGTCGAAGGGCGCCGATGGATACGGACCTTTCGATGACTACGACATTGGTTCGAAGAATCAGATGGGAAGCATTCCAACCCGATTTGGATCGCGGAAGCTGCTCCAGCGTTGCGTGGCGACATTTCGCGCCAATGGGATCGATGTCTATCTGGACATGGTAGAGCATCATCGGGATGGTGATCCGGGCAATTTTATTTTCCGGTACAAGGGTGCCGATGGCGAGAACGGAATCGGCAGGTTTCCGAAAAATCCTTTGAACTTCGTACCGAACGTTCCGCGCGATCCGGATCTCGGAGGACCGCCACGGGACGACTTTCCGTTTGGCCGGGAACTTGCGCCGATCAATGCGAAGCCTAAGGATTACGTTTTCAACGGCCTGATCGACGCGGCTGATTGGCTTACCCGCGCCCTTGATGTTCAGGGATATAGGCTGGATGACGTGAAAGGCCTCTCCACGGACTTTCTATTCCCTTTTCTGAATAGTAAGTCGCTGCGAGGAAAGTTCGCTTTTGGAGAGTACTTCGACGGAAACACTACTCTTGTCAATGGCTGGGTGTTTAATCCTCACGGAATGCGCGGCCGGGCCAGCGCGTTCGATTTTCCCCTCAGATTCATTCTCCAAGCGATGTGCAACAACGCAGGCCGGTTCAATATGGTCGATCTCGACCACGCCGGACTAGCCGGAATTGCTCCTTTGAACGCGGTAACCTTCGTCGAGAACCATGATACTGACCTGAATTCGCCGGTGGTTTTCAACAAGCTCCTCGGCTACGCGTACATCCTCACCTCGGAGGGATATCCCTGCGTTTACTATCGCGACTACAGTACGGACCAAAAATGCTTCGGACTCAAACCGTCAATCGACAATTTAATTTGGATTCATGAGAAGCTCGCGGCGGGAACTACTCAGCAGCGATGGAAAGACTTCGACCTGTTCGCTTACGAGCGGCTGGGCCAGCCGGGCTTGCTGGTGGCGCTTAACAACGATCCGAACAATTCGCGCACGATCACGGTCGCAACTTCGTTTGGGCCGAACGTTGCTCTTCATGACTATACAGGGCATTCGGGAGACGCCGTCACAAACGGGCAGGGCGCGGTGACTATCACCGTACCGAGAAACACCAATGGTCTCGGGTATGTTTGTTACAGCCGGAACGGAATCGATGGCGCGTTCGCCGTTCAAACGCGCGCGACGACGCAGGACTTCGAGGGCGCCGCTGATCTCGATCTCCCGCCTGCTAAGGGCGGCAAGGTGATCCACGTCGGCAGTGTGTGGTGCAATCAAGGCACGCCAATTTCCGTGGGACTCAGTGTGCCCGGATTGTCTGGAGCCACGGAAATCGAACTGGACATCGCCGGCCCCGACAACATCAGCCTCGCGAGCAGAGCATTTAAGTCGGGACTGCCCGTGCCTCCCCTCAATGCGACCACTGTCAAAAGGGGATTCCACGCGCTTAGCCTCAAGACTCCGACTTCGCCGGCGGGTTCCAGCTTCGACTATAAATTGTCTGTCACCTACAGCGGCGTCACGCAGCTACTTGCTAGCGAAGCGTCCGCTTCGGCGCTGAATGGCGCTGCGCAGGCAGGCGAGCCTAAAGAGGTTGGAAATTGGGGTTCTGTTTTCAAGCTGACTAACGTGCCGATTCATGCCCATGTGCTTCCCACCGGGAAAGTTTTGTTCTGGGGGCGGCGCAATCCTCCGGGTACCGAGGATTTCCCTTCACTCAACCAGCACGAGACTCATGCGTTCATCTGGGATCCTTCAAATCCTCTCACCCCGGCGAAACCTACCAGCAACCAACCTACCGATTCGAAGGGCAATCCTATCAATCTCTTTTGCTCCGGGCACACATTCCTAGAGGATGGACGCCTGTTGGTTACCGGCGGGCATCTTTTCGACAGCCAAGGACTTAATTGTTCTACATTCTACGATCCCTTCACTGATAAATGGACCGCCGGGCCAACGATGAATAACGGGCGTTGGTATCCTACAGCAGTTACGCTTTCAGATGGGCGAGTATTCGTGTGTTCCGGCAGTTTTCCAACCGGACCCCTTAAGCCACCCCTCAACGACAACACGATCAACAACATTTCACAAATTCTGGAGAATGGCGGTTGGAATGACCTCAGCGACTTCCCGGAACAAGAACTCCCACTCTTCCCACGCTTGCATGTCACCCCGAACGGTTCCTTGTTCATGTCGGGTTTACTGGCGACGAGCTTCTTCTTTGAAGATTTTGGGGAGAGCAATCGTGGAAAATGGGTTGCCGGCGCCACGCGCAAGGCGGGAAACAGTGACTATGCGCCATCTGTAATGTACGACGTTGGCAAAGTCATTTTCGTCGGCGGAGGAGCCCCCACCAACATCGTCGAGATCATTGATCTGACGGCCCCAAAACCTGCATGGGCCGTCGCTGCCCCCATGAAGTTTCGCCGGCGTCAGCATAATGCCACGCTCTTGCCTGATGGCACGGTGTTGGCCACAGGTGGCACTCAGGGCAGCGATTTCGACAACCTTGATCCTGGAAAGCCCATTCACACGCCTGAGCTTTGGGATCCAACCAACGGAACCTGGACGCAGATGGCTTCTGAGGCAGTCGATCGCTGCTACCACTCGACTGCGGTTCTTCTGCCGGATGGACGTGTCTTAAGCGGCGGCGGCGGCGAGTACGCGCCTGTAGTCGGGGTGTCGGCGTCGAATCCCCCCAAAAATACTCATGCTGACGCCCAGATCTTTTCACCCCCTTATCTGTTCAAGGGGGCACGTCCGATCATCACAAAAGCTCCGGCAAAAGTCGCGTACGGGCAGGCATTTGAAGTCAGAACTCCTGCACCGGATGAAATCAGCCGCGTTACTTGGATCCGGCTGCCATCCGTGACGCATTCGTTCGATCAGAACCAGCGTATCAACGTTCTCGCCTTCCAACGTGACTCAAATAGAGTAACCGTCACCGCTCCTGCAAACGGCAATATCTGCCCCCCAGGGCACTATATGCTGTTTCTGTTGAACCAGAACAAGGTTCCTTCGGAAGCCGCGATTATCCAGATTACCGCCGCCGCCGCAGCGCCGAAGACCGCCGCGGCAGCATTTACCGAGGCCGCCGCGCCGGCGCTTCATGCCGAACCGTTTCCGCAAATGAGCCCGCGCGAGAAAAATGACGCCATCACGGCTGAGGAGGAAAACCCTCCTGTCATCGTCGGCGTCACCCCGACCTGCCCCTACGGCCTATCCGCCTGCTGGGGAGGAGCGGTGGAGGCTCTTATACACATGCACGGAGTTAAGGTAGTCAGGCCTCTACCCAACGCGGATGATTCCACGGCTTACGTCTACCTGAAGCACGATGGTCTACCTGACCTCGAAGCCTGGCCCTCGCAGTTTGCCGCCATCGCAAACGGAACACATCTGTTCCGCGGCGTCGAGGTTACGCTCGAAGACGCTCTACTAACTGAACAGGCAAGTATCCTTATCATGCATGGTAACGATATCCGGCCTCCCGTACTCCTTGAGCCGATTGAGGCATCAGACAAGATTCAATGGGACGCCGCGAAGGGATCCGTTAAGCCATTGGATCCGATCGAACAGGACGCTTATTTGAGACTTCAGCAAAAAGTTAAGGATGCAGGCGGTTCTCTCAAAGCCTCAGTCACTGGTCCGGTCAAGAAGGTAGACGGCGGATATGTTCTTAAAGTGAGACAATTCTCGATTTCTGAAGCCGCTTTCGTTGGGTCGAACGAAGGATAGGAAGCATGGATCTTAAAAAGGAGTTCTCACTAACGTCCGTCTCTGGACGCATCACCAGAGTGGAAGCGGATCCGCTCGGACCGCTTGCCGGCTTCGTAGATCCATTGAACCACCGTGCGACCTGGAAGGGACGCGGTTTCAACCAAATCTGGCGTCCCTTTCATGGAACTCAGGATCGCTTCCCGGAGCTAAACGAGACACTCGAGCAATTGGAATTCGACGAAGTTCCCGGTGACATTCCAAATCGCGGGTTCCTTCAAGCTGACATCAATCTGCACGGGCTGAGATATTTGCGGCAGATCCAGGACGCCAATGTTAAGGGGCCAAACGGCGAACTCGCCGGTATCCATATCGAGCCCGGGCTCTCGGCTAACATACCGGCTACCACCAACCCGCAGGATTCCGCGACGGTCGCACGGATGGCGAACATCCCGCACGGGACTTCGCTGGTCGTGCAAGGCAGCGCTCTTCCGCTTCTCTTCGGTCCCCCGCCCTTTGCGCTAGCCAGCATCGCCCCGTTCACGATCGCACCTCCGCACACCCCTGTTCATTTTCCGGAAACGAACCGGGGAGCACTATGCTCGTTTCGCACCCCAACGTTTGATATCCCCAACGTTACTCAAGCAATGGTGAACAACCCCAACATTGTACTTTCGGACGGAGTTCAGGGAAAAAAACATAGTTTCAACGACGACTCTGGATCTCCACCACGATCATTGTCCCGCCACCCTCGTCCGGCGGCGGAACTTCGAACATCGCGTTTTCTACAAGTCTCTGCCGCTGGCCCGAACGCCCAAACGGCACAGATGGATGCCATCTTTCTGGATCGAAACAATTCAAGAGGCGGATGGATCGACCACGCACCAGCTCCAATACTCACAGACAGTGCTGCTGAATTTTAACGGCCTAAGCTGGCCGCACGTGTCGGTGGCGACACTGACGAAGCAGTAACTAAAAAGAGAATGACTATGGCTAGCCCCCCAGACTCACAGTTTGTCCTCTTCTTCTCGCTGTCGAAATACTTGACTGGCGAGCCTGGTCTGGATCGCGAACTTGCGCAGCGGCACTTCAAGCGTCTACGGTCGGCGTCGGATCCCGCGGCGCTGGCAAAGCTGCTGGTCCAGTGGCAGGCCGCGCAGAAAAATCCCGCTCGGACCGATCGGCTGGTCAAAAAAATCATCGCCGACTCAGTCCTAGGACCACTGTCGAAGACACTGATTCTGCTCTGGTATACAGGAGGCATCAAAAACGTGGTTGATAACAATACTATTTGGTTGATCGAAACCGCGGCTGACTATTTCAACGCGCTGGTCTGGAAGGTCGCGGGTTCTCATCCTCCGGGGCTGTCAAATCAATTCTTCGGGCATTGGAAATACCCGACGGAGTAATGACCTATGGCCGTTGCATCAACCGGGCAGTACGACATCGTGATCGTTGGCTCGGGCGTGGCCGGAGCGCTCGTCGGCTGGAAGCTCGCCCAGGCAGGTCGCCGCGTCCTGATCCTCGAGGCTGGCGAGCAAGGCCCACCGCGCGCCGAGCTGGTCGAGAGCTATGCCGCTGCGATCAACAAATCGCTGGGCTCGCCTTACATCGCGAGCGAGCCCGCGAAGATCCCAGGACCTGAGCAATACGGTGGCAACCAGAAAGCTCCGCCCCTCTCGGCACGCGACGACTACTATGATCAGGCTGGAACCGACAAATACCTGAGCACCTACGAACGCCGCGTCGGCGGCACGACCTGGCATTGGCTCGGCCACACGCCGCGCTTGCTTCCAAACGATTTCAACCTGAATTCGCTCTATGGCGTAGGAGTCGACTGGCCTTTGTCATACACGGACCTCGAGCCCTGGTACTGCGAGGCCGAGAAGGCGCTCGGCGTCGCTGGCGACGATACGCAATGGGCCAACGTCCACGGCGCGTTTCGCTCGCAGCTGTTTCCGATGCCGCCGATCTGGACCAGCTTTTCTGATGACTACATCATCCGCAAGGTCGACGGCCGGGCTATCCTCGGCGTTCCCGTGCGCATCCTAGCGACGCCCGCGGCGCGCAACTCCCTGCCCTACGATGATCGACCGCCCTGCGCCGGCAACGCGAGCTGCATCCCCATCTGCCCCATCGGAGCGAAGTACGACGCCTCGGTCCACGTGGAGAAAGCGAAGAAGGCGGGCGCGACGCTCAGGACACGCTCCATCGTGACCAAGCTTCATGTCGAACGCGACGGAACCGTGCAACGCGTGACGTACCGGCCATGGAACGGTCCCGAGGGGACGGTTTCCGGCAAGCTCGTGATCATCGCCGCCAACGCGATCGAGACGCCGAAGCTTCTCCTGCTCTCGGCAGGTAATGGCGCGCCGAACGGCGTGGCTAACTCGAGCGATCAGGTGGGCCGCAATTTGATGGATCACCTGCAAAAGTCGGTCTTCGCCAAGCTGCCCGATCCCGTCTATCCGTTCCGCGGGCCACCCTCGACCGCCGGCATCGAGGCCTTCCGCGACGGACCGTTCCGCAGGCAGATAGGCGCGCTGCGAATTTCGCTCGACAACGACGGATGGGCCAGCAGGGGATCTCCCTATGCCGACGCCGATCAACTCGTCCAGCAGGGTCTCTTTGGAGCGGACCTGCAGCGATCGGTGCGTGACGCGGTGATCCGCCAAGTCCGGCTCAGTTGCTCGACCGAGGTTCTGCCCGATCCGAACAACCGCGTAACGCTCTCCGATTTGCCGGATACCTCCGGCATCCCGCGCCCGCGTCTCACCTTCGCCGCGGCGAAGTACACGCTCGATGCTCTTAACAAGGCGCTAGATGCCATTAACGAAATCCTGGCGATCGTGGGCGGCGTTCCCAGCTCTATCAGCCCAATCGGCGGCGCCGGCCATATCCTGGGAACGTGCCGGATGGGTTCGGACCTCACAAAGGCGGTGGTGGACGCTAATGGCCGCTCCTTCGATCATAAGAATCTCTTCATCGTCGGCAGCAGCACTTTCCCCACCTGCGGCACCGCCAACCCGACGCTGACGATCTCCGCGCTGGCGCTGCGCACCGCGGACCACATCCTGCGGGCGGGCCCATGACAGTCGTCGCAAATGCACACGGCACGGTCCCGCTCCTTACTCCCACCACGCGGACCGACCTGCTCGCCCTCTTGGCCGAAGCCTGCGAACTGGAACACGGGCTCGCTTGCTCGTACCTGTACGCGGCGTTCAGCCTGAAGCAGGACGCCTCCGAAGGCGGACTTACGACCCGGCAGGTGTCGCTGACTCGGCAATGGGCTGGGCAGATCTTCTTTGTGGCGGCGCAGGAGATGCTGCATCTGGCGCAGGCATGGAATCTCCTTGTGGCGGCAGGCGGCGCGCCGTACTATTTGCGGCCGAATTTTCCGCAAGCCTCAAAGTTCTACCCGCTGCACATTCCACTTTCTCTGACCCCATTCAGCGTCGACACGCTGAGCCGGTTCGTCGCTTACGAGAAGCCTGCGGAAATATCGGAGGATCACGCGAGGGTCCTGCGCAGCCTGACGGTGTTGCAGCCACCATCGGAAAAGCAGGTGGCTTTCCATTCGATCGCAGAACTTTACGATCGGATTCTGGAAGGGTTCGAACAACTTCCCGATATCTTTGTCGCTGATCCTGCGCGGCAGACCGGGACCGATACCGCCGACTTTCCTGATCTGGTGCCTGTCGTCGATCTCGAGTCCGCACGCCGCGCGATCGCGCGTATTCGATTACAGGGAGAGGGAGTCGCTTCCGATCGGCTCGATTGCCATTTCGGGATGTTCATGGCGATCCTCATCACAGTTCTCGACCTTCAGCGAAATCATAAAGCCTTTGAACCAGCGCGCGCGGCGGAAGCCAACCCGACAGTCCTTCCACTAGGATCCTCGGGAGCGCCGGATGCGAAGCCGATCAAACATCCATTCTCGCGAGATGTGGCACTGCTGTTTGACGGTATCTACGGGTTGATGCTGAGGATGCTCAGTTACGCCTTCTCGGCCTCTGGAAAATCGGCACAGGTACTAGGCAAGCAAGCGATCAGGTTGATGCCGACAGTCGTCAAACCGCTCGGCGAAGCGCTCATGCTCCTGCCCAGTGATTTGCCCTCAGACAAGCGCCGCGCGGGACCGGGGTTCGGTCTGACCCGGCACGTTCTGTTTCCCGACGATCCTTCGGTCGCGACAAAGCTTTCGTGCGAACGGCTGCTCGAGCTTGCGAAGACCTGCGACAAGTTGGCGGAGAAACCCGGGAACCTGAGGCACTTGAAAGACATCGGCGGACGGCTTCGCCTCGCCCAAAACGCGATAAAGCTCTCTCTATAAAAACTTCGAAAAAAAGGGGCGCTCAGCTAGCTGGGTAACTGAGGATGGCTAAAAAAAAGACACGCTCGACTAATATCAACAGCGTCATTCAAAAAAATCTCAACGCTCTCCGGAAACCAGGCGTTCTCACAGTCCGACCAGGCTTCGAAATCCGCAAACATCAGTATACGGGCAAGCCGGCGATCGTTGTTACCGTCCACACCAAGAAGAAGGATCTCGCACGAGGCGAAGCGTTGCCCGATTCCATCGGTGGAATACCTGTCGATGTGCGCGAAGCGCGGCCCTACCAGCGCCTGCGAGCGGAAGATCCGGCGTCGGCCGAAATCGCGATGAACTACGGCCGGCAGGAACTTCATGAGCCCGTGTGGCCCGGCGAGTTGGAGATGCCCAGTGGCAAACCGCTCGCCAGCAAGCCGCCCGAGTCTCATCCCGAACTCGCTCAAGCTGTTGCGCGCAGACCAGCAAAGCCAGAGCTAGGCTACATCGCTCCGGATGGTTTCTCACTGAGTGAAATCAACGACACAATGACGATCACCACCGCAGTCAGCCCGGACTGCGGCTTCCAGGTACTCGAAGACTTCTTGAATCAAGCAACTTCCTCGCTCGTGATCGCGATGTACGATTTCACATCGGGGCCAATTCTGGCATTGTTCGAAAAGGTTCTGGCTGGCGATCAACAGTTGCAGATGGTCTTGGATCATCCTTCTTTGAATCCAACCCACGACCAGAGCGACGACGAGACGGTCGAAGCCCTCCAGGAGAAGCTCGGCGATCGCTTCAAGTTCAACTGGGCGTTGGTGCGAAGCGACAGTCACGTCAACGCTTGGGTGTTTCCATTCGCCTACCATATCAAAGTCATAGTTCGCGACGATTCCGCCGTCTGGTTGTCGAGCGGCAATCTTAACAACAGCAACGAACCAGATCCGAATCAGCCGGCGCCCAGGACTGAAGATCGCGACTGGCACGTCGTCATAGAAAACGAGCAACTAGCCAAGCTGTTTTCGGCCTACATCAAGAATGATTTCGACATTGCCAGCAGCCATCAGGTCGACGAGAGTGCGCCGCTGCGATCAGCGATCAGCCGATCGATGCTTAAGCTAGCAGAAAACACAAATCCACCTCCTGCCGAACCCGTCGCGGTTACACCAGCAGCCAAAACAAATCTGAAACCGCAGACGCTGAAGAATCAGCAGTTAAAGATAATGCCGCTGCTGACTCCCGATAAGGTCGGCAATAATGCTGATCCGAATGCACCCGGTGAGTACATGACGCAAATGCTTGCTCTGATAAATTCGGCACAGGAGTCTCTCGACTTCCAGCTTCAGTACATAGAAGTCCCAAAGGACGACGAGGTCGGAAACCTCAAAGACCTGCTGCTAGCGATCAAAACTCTAGTCGACAAGCGCGTCACGGTTCGAGTCATTCAAAACGGCGAGTTCGGCGAGAAATGGGCCGAGAAGATGTTATCGATGGCCGATATAGACCTCACTCCTGTGATGAGGATGCAGCCCAATGTTCACAACAAAGGGTTTATCGTCGACTCGAAGACGGTAGTAGTCAGCAGCCAGAACTGGTCACCCTCGGGAATATTTCAGAACCGCGATGCCGGACTGATAATCGAGAGCGAGACGATCGCTCAATACTTTGGCAAGGTATTCGACGCGGATTGGGACAACGCCACGCCATTCAATCCGACCGCCACCAGGGCACCGGGACGAGCACCACGGCGCAGACCGTCACCCCGGCGATGATCGCGCAAAGCCTTGTCAGCTCGACGGACCGGACGGCCGCATGTTCGGTCAACCAGTAATGTAGACAGGAGGTTATCATGCCTAAATCCAAATATTCCAGGAAACAGGAAATCGCCTGGCCAATGCGGATTCAAGCGCGCAAAGGTTCGCCTGCGGAGAAGAAGTATTACTACGGGAGCGCTCTCCCCGGAAAGCGATGGGAGCTGCCCGAAGAGATCGCTCCGGGCATCAATCCGGCGCCACTCGAAGATCTCATTTTCCACGGCGGGCGGGTCGTACCGCAAATGGAATTCCAGAATGTCTATTTGGGCGAGACCGACGATTGGTCCGAGGACAACATCAAATCGATCGATAACTCGATCACTTTGGCCATGCAGGACCAGGACCTCAACAACGTGATGGTACAGTATTTCCCAGGGCCCAAAAGCATAGAATGCGATCCGCGGGACTCCTTCTTGCAGGGCGAGACAAAGCCGTCGCAACTCGGAGAGCCTGACGTCCAGGCGACGATCGTCGCGCTGTTTGACAATGCCAAAATAAAGAAAAGCAACCTCGAAGACACTATCTTCAACCTAATCCTGCCGCCGGGCACAGTGCTCACGCTTGACGATGCTTCATCGCTGGAGGGGTTAGGTGGATATCACGGATCGGTACAAATCAAACGTGGCGGCCAGCAGATTACTCTGTATTACTCGGCTAACGTCTTCTCTCAAATGCAAGGCAGGCGCGAAAACGGCATCGTCGCCTTCGATCAACCGTGGAAAAATGTGGTGGGTACCCTCTATCACGAGATCAATGAATTTCGAACCGACGCTGACGTAAGAGACGCCATTCAGACGGCGAACAACGATCTCCTCGGTTGGATGTCGCGCAGTGGGCGGGAATGCGGTGACCAGCCGATCGTGGCAGCCAGGTCACTAAGCCTCATCTTCCAAGAGGTGGCCATAGCGAAGAGCGCCAAACGCGTCCCGGTGCAATTTCTGTATTCGAATGCCGTGCACGGCGCCGAAGGACCCATCGACTCACCGCATGCTGACGTGTCAGCAAGCGCTAAGCGCCGCACGCGAGGTAAGAAGAAAACTGTGTCTAGATGAGGCAACTGTCAGCGTCCGATACCTGAATTTCGCAAGGCTCTGAAGTAGCCGTGAGAGGGGAACAGCCCGAATCGTGGGGTAGAAGTGGCCGTTGCAGTCTGACCATTTGACCGCCCTCTGTCACGACACAATGATCCGCCGCTATTCGGGGCAAAGAGTGGCCGAGCGGCCACCGCGCCAACCAAGATTTGTCCAGTAGCCGTTTCAAAGAGCGCGTTAATTGCCCGACGCTGACGACTAATTGAGAGCGTAACACGCAGTTAACGATTCTCCTTTGACCCAAGCGTGACCAAGTGATCACTGGCATACCGTTTCAGTTGTGATTCGTCAGTCTCGAATTGCCGTCGACGTACCGATGGTCAGTCCTCTTTTCGTACGACGGTCGCAAGGATTTCTAGGCAAAGATTTCTAAAGTAAGAGTACAGCGATCAAGAGAAGGGGGACGGTGATTTTCTCGAAACAGCGTTGGGCAGATGGTTCTCTGGTGCCTTAACTGGGGCTGCGAATAACCTACCAGCACTTAAACAAGATACCTGTCCCTTATATGGACCCAGCGAGCGAAAGTAGTTTGCCGGATGAGAGTGAAGCCGCAGAAGGCAATCGGAAGAACTGCGAGATGCTGTCACCGAGAATGCATCCGGCCGCTGCCCGATGAGGCCTGCGCCCTTCGCCGGGGGTGAAAATCACCGACCCTACGCGATTAGCTCACGACGACTGCTTGTTCTTGCTCCAAGGCAGAGGGAAGATGGATCCGCTCGGCCAGGGCCTCTGCGGTAAGATCTCGCGGCTGCCTCCCGGCCGTGATCATTTCGACGATCTCGGCGCCAGGAACGGCGGCTTCATTCACATGTTTGGCGGCACCGAAGAATAGCACCTTCCGGTAATTTGCGGGCACTACGGGTCGATTTCTGTTGGCGAGTTGGCGAGTGAGGCGGTTCCATCGGTTCACGAACGCATAACGGGTTCGACCCGGACAATGCGACTCGCCACAGCCGTTCGTTGTGCCTCGCTGTTGTCGACCAAACCCACTAATCTTCGGGACAAAGGGCGCGGGTCAGAATCCATGGGAATGGAAAAAATTCGACATCTAGTTGTACTGATGCTGGAGAATCGATCTTTCGACAATATGGTGGGCTACGTTTACGCGGACAAGGCAAACCATCCGCCAATCAATATTCCGCCGCCGGCGGAAGGTTCCCGGACAACTTACGATGGATTGTCCAAACCTGCGCCAGACGACGACTTCTGGAATCCTGGTAATGCGAATTTCTTCGAAGATCCGCCGGCGGACCCACAAAAGATTCCAGTGACGGAGCAGGTGACGGACTTCAGAATGCCGATTCCCGATCCGGGTGAAGAGTTCGTTCACATGACCTCGCAACTCTTCGGACCTAAGGTCACCGCCCCAACGCAAACCGATCCGCACCAGATGAGAGGTTTTGCGCTTGACTACGGGTCGCTAAAGAACTGCGCAGCGGCGAATATCATGCAGTGCTACAGTGCCGCTCAGGTGCCGGTTATCACTACGCTTGCCCGCAGTTACGCCATCAGCGATCGATGGCACGCATCGAGTCCAACCCAAACCTGGCCCAATCGCGCATTCGTTCATCTAGGTACGTCGCGCGGCAAAGTTAACAACGCGCCGAACGATCCTTTTCATTACGACGTGCCGACGATCTTCAACGTGCTCGAGGAACTCGATTTCACTCCGTGGGGCGAGTTGGTCACGTGGGTCGTCTATAACGATACGATTCTGCCCTCGCTGACGCGACTGCAATTGCCACGGCTGTGGGATCCAGTGCTCGACGGTCATTTCCATTCTTTTGAGACGTTTAAGCAGAACGCTCGCGACGGTACTCTCCCCATCTACAGCTTTATCGAACCCAGTTTCACGATCGATCCCAATGACGAGCATCCGCCGCATGACGTCCGGCTTGGCGAACAGTTCATTCACGATGTCTATCAGGCTGTCAGCACAGGCAAGGATTGGGAGCAGACGCTGCTGCTGATCACGTATGACGAGCACGGCGGATGCTACGACCACGTGCCGCCGCCATTGAATGCCACGCCGCCCGATCCCGAGAGCAATCCGGGGGAGGCGGGATTCTGTTTCAATCGCTTTGGGGTGCGCGTTCCGACCCTGTTGATCTCACCCTATATCGAAGCGGGCACGGTGTTCCGCAGCACGACCAGCGTGCCATATGACCATACTTCAATCCTAGCCACCATTGTCCGCTGGCTCAACATCCCGAGCAACAAAATGCTGCCCAGCGCCCGAATCAAGGCCGCGCCGGGATTTGCCAACGTTCTGAGCCGCACCACGCCTCGTACGGATCGCCCGGTGGTTACACCGCAGGAAAGTCTCGCGGCCTGGCGCGCAATGCCCGACACCGCTCCGAACGACCTTCAAAAGAGTATCATGATCGCGATGGAAACCAAGCGGCTCGGCCGCACCCTCGCGGTCCATGAGGTACAGGATTTGATCGCGAAGATGCCGACGCGGCGGCAGATGCTTAGCTATCTGAAAATGAAGGAATAGTCGGTTCGATTCGGTTGCCGAAGCTTGCAAACGAATGGCACGACCGCCGGACTGATTGCTGAACGGGCGTGGGAAGTCATCTTTCTGGGGCGCGGACGCCGTACCGCGACGCCGAGCTTGGCGAATTGACGCGGCACGGCACGGAGCAGGAGGACAACGCGACCAAGGTGGAGCGGAGGGTGCGAAAGTCGGCTGCCGCACTGCTGCTCGAATCGCGCGTGGGCGAGCGGTTTGACGGGATCGTGACGGGAGCTTCGTCGAAGGAACATGGGTACATGACTTCGTACTCGAGCTTCGTGTTCTGCAACCGGTGTGCTCGCGCAGCGTTTGCGCCACCTTGTCCCATATCGCACGGTCGACTATCGGCGCATGCTGGCCCGGGTGGCAGACGCCCTTGTGACGGATCTCACCCACATAGATTGGGTTTCTCAGCAACGTATAAAGTGCTCCGCGTGAGAACACCTGACCACCCGACTCGACTCCATCTTTGGAGACGCGGATCTTCGAGCGGACGCCATTTCGGTCGAGTTCTTCCTTGAGTAGCCGCACGCTGCCGCTGGATCGAGCGGGTTAAAGATCAGGATGGGAAAGAGTTCGATCAGCTACAGTACACGCAGCGCGTGCTCTTGAACTTCAACGATTTGAGCTGGCCGCACATAACTGTAGCAACGCTTAGAGGTTGACGAATCTCTTGAGTGGAGCGTAGTCCGCGGCAGACTTGCTGCCTCATCATCGCGGCGGGTTTATTAAAATGCGCTGCGACGAAGTCAATATTCGTGCTTGATAGCACCAGCGAATGATGCCTTGGGCGCGCTGGCGTGAAATGCCCGCCGCCCCCATTCGCTCGATCAAACGCGGCATCGAGACTTTTCGTTCAGTCAAATCGCGCAGGGATAGAAGGTCGAAGCCGCCGAGCCAACGCACGCCGCCTCCATCGCTCAAGCGGATGACATCGCCAGGTTCTATAAAGCCATAAAAAAGAATGGGTGCGCGTTCGACCGTTGCACTGAAACAAAGGAGCTCATCGTCTCGCAATAACGGTGAATGGTTGTCGCTCGAGGAGTGAATGGTTCCGCCCATCGAACTGAAGTCGAAATCCGGACCGTAGAGCGACTGCAGCAGAGCGCTGTGGCGGCGGCGTTCGGTTGCGACAAACTCCTCATAGTATCGTTCAGCCCAACTGCGGTCGGATGGCCGCTGCAGGATAGTACGTATCACGGCCCGTGCCGCAAGCGCGCTCGAGAGGGCGAAACGAATTCCTTGACCGCTGAGCGGATCATGCGCAAGAGCCGCGTCTCCGATCGCCAGCCTGTTTCCAGCGATGGGCTGTGCTGACCATTGTGGAAAAGCTACGCGCCTCCCCATCCATCGGAAAGAGTTGGCCGAGATGCCAAGCGCCTCCGCAAAGGCGCTTGGTATCTCAACGTTGCGGCGCCGATCCGATGAGAGAACTCCAATGGTCGCGCGTTCGCCCGCACTGAGGCGATAGGCCCAGCCTTCGCCCTCTTGCACCAAAGCCAGTCCCTCCGCGTGCTTATCGTTAAGCCCGGAAAATATCTCCGCGCAGAGATGCCGAACGCGTGTAATTGGCTGTGACCAGGCGGCGGCTCTGCCGCTCGCGTCGACCGCGAAGTCAAACGAGGCAGTGCCTGAGTCCATTGCGACCATGACGCCTCGGTTATCCGGGACCAGGCGAGCGCGGTAGGTGATTTCGAAAATGCGAGCGCCACGTCTTACGGCTTCGTTTCGCAAGTCTTGCGCAAATTCTTTTCGATCGATGGCGATCAGTGGATGGTCGCGCTGGATTGGTCCTGCCGAACGCCAGCGATTGTCCAATTCGTGCGTTATCGAGGCAGACCGCGAAACCACCGGCGTTAGGTCCAGAGCCTCCAGCAGACTCATCGCTGCCGCCGGAAGCGCTTCGGCCATCGCGATTTCGGGTAAACGCCTGTGCAGCAAGGTCGGACGGATGTCGAAGGCGAGCAGGCCTATAGCCAGCGAAGAAGCGGCGACGCCGCCGCCGAGAATCACTACTTCCCTGGAAACCAAATGCTTAACTCACCGGAGAATCGCTGCCCATTGTTGGCTTCTGCAAGGTCAATCACTGCTGTTACGCGTTTGCGTTGTAATCCACACCTTGCGCGACTATAAGCATTAAGCGCCGGTGTCAGCGAAGCGTTTGCAGTGCAAATCAACCTTTGCGGCGGAACCGGGAGAAGACCATGAAGTACTGTTCAGAATTCATTGAGATAGGAACATGCTCCGCCCGCTCAGTGTGCATCTCAACGTCTGATATCAGGGTTGCTCGGAGTATGCCCAGCCTTTAGAAGAGCGAATCACGCTCATGAGGAAGGAGGGGAGGCGTGCGTGTTTCAGCCCGAAAGCGGCGCGGCCATTCTCGCTAGCGACGACGCAGTGGGTAAGACGAGGAGTATCGGATGGCGGCAAAAATTCAGGGCATTTTCATTGATCCTCCGATCGCGGTAGCGCGGCTCGGAGGCAGTACAACGCCCCTCGAGAGCTATCGCTGGATCGATTCGAGTGATCCGCATCTGCAAACCGTGATCGCGCCTGACTGGTCCCTTGATATCGGGCCAGACGGAACAGTCGCGCCGCGGATGCCTCAAACATTGATCTTTCGCGATGGCAGCCTGATTCGGCCGGTAGCGCCTTTCTTTGAAATTTGGGCGCTGATGGGCGAAGATGCTAGCGACCCGCAGCAATGGCAGCAGACGCCGCTGACGGCCGACCTCCTCAAGCAGGCTGGCGGTTCATTCATGCTTGCCGCGGATGCACGCAATCGCAAAGCGGCACGCCGTGCGCGCAACGACCAGCTTGAGTTTGGAACTTTCCCGCCGATCACAATCAATTCCGACGACCGTCGGGTGACGCCGCTGATTGCGACCAGCCCAACAGGCGTGGCCCAGCCCATGATCCCGCGCGGGTCGCGAGGAATTCCGCTCGGAACAGTGCAAATTCTGCAAGACCAACCACAACCGGCGTCTGGTAGAACGGCGTGGGCTGATCAGGTGCGTGTCGATACGCAGCGCTTTCGCTTCACACCTGCAAAAGGGGAGTTCTATGGGCCGAGCGGAGTGCAGAACAACTTCAACCAGTTCGCGCCGGTCAAACCCGAAAACGCATTTCTAAACGGCGCCGCCGGATGGGCTGGAACTCCTGCCACCGATTGGGTCGAACCATCGGATACTTACGACGGTGCCGAGCAGGAACGCCAAGACAGCGGTCAGACGGTTCCGGGCCTCTCAATCGGAATCGTGGATGACACGTGCTCTGTAGTCTTTACCGTAACCCTGACTTTGCCAGGGCGTCAGCCGCTAATCGCGCGTGCGGCAGGTTTTGTCAGTCCGCCCGATTTCGCGCCAGATCGCCGGCCGTTCATGTCATTGGCAGATGAACTGAATGATCGCGCTTCGCGGACAATTGGAACACCGGCGCCTGCTGACCTGGACGCATGGGTCCGCGATCTTTTCGAACGCGTGTATGAGACGGCTTCGCTTTTCAATCTCGACCTGTTTCGCGCCGCGCGTGCGATAACCCTTCCCGACGCTAACCGACGCCCCGCGGCGATCCCGGGCGATCGCGTACCGACTCCTGAAGCTGCGATGGGCGGGCTGGATCAGCTCCGCGATCCCAACAAGCCTATCCTCGAGACTTCATCGGATGATGTTCCGCTTCCGCTCAGCGAGCGGGCCAAAGAGCGCCATCGCGATCTAGCCGAGCTCGATAGCCTTAAGGACCTGATCCTCGCGCAGTTGCAGCGCCTCAAGGCTCTCGTCAGGCCGCCCTTTACCTTGAGCAGGCAGTTTCCAGAAGCACCCGACGCGACTGCTCTGGATCCCAGGAATGAAAGCGGCGATCTGACGACCATGCAGATGCCGCCGTTCATGCGGCAAAGCAACGCAAATCCGCTGACCTTGGCACAGTGGCAATATGACCTCTTGATGAAGTGGGCGAGCGGCCTCGCGCCCGCTCGTGCCGCGGTACGACGGATTGCGCCTGTGGCCCCACCGCTATCCTCGCGCGCCCGCTCGCGCCGGAATCGCGTGGCCGCGCGGCTTGGCCTGCGAGTGCCGGGGGAGGCTTATCGGTGACGCCAGTGGTTAAAATCCAAGGCGATACGGCGGCTCCTCAGTTTCGAGTGATCGAGACGGATGCGGGTCCGCATCTGTTGGTGATCCCCCATTCACGAATTTTCGCTGTCGATGAAGGATTCGCGGCGGCGTTGCGTGCGAACGATTTGGCGGCGCGGTCCGAGGCTGATGAGATGGCTGCGACCCTCGAGGGTGAGGCGTCGCTTGAGATAGCGCCGCAGCCTGCTCCGCAGAGCATCTCGCTCAACGTAAGTGCGAGCTGCAACCTCGCCTGCGGCTACTGCTATGCAGGCCGCGGTGCTTTCGGCGGTAAACAAACGGCAGCGATGAGCTGGGAGATTGCCCGGGGGACAGTCGATCGGCTGCTGACCTTGGCGGATAGACGAACCCCAGTGACAATTGGGTTTTTAGGTGGCGAGCCGTTTCTCAATCGCTCTCTGATTCGCCGCGTGGTCGAATACTCGGCAGCCGGCGGTGCGCAACGCGGTTTTGACGTTCGCTTCGCCGTCACTACCAATGGCACTTTGCTGACCGACGAAGATTGTGCGCTGCTCCGAGCTTATCGGTTCGGCGTGACGGTGAGCGTTGATGGAGGTCAGGCGCTGCACGATGCGCAGCGTCCCGGAGCGGGCAAGGCTTCAAGCTTCGCCATGATGGCGCGCGCCGCCGCGCCATTGTTGCGTGAGCCGGGGCGTGCCAGGCTGACGGCTCGTGCCACCGTGGCCCGCACGGATTTTAATCTGCACCAGCGTTTCGAAGATATCATCGCGATCGGATTCAAGGAGGCAGGGTTTGCCCCGCTGCGGACCTCCAGCGAGAAGACGCTGGCGCTGGGTGGCGATGATTGGGAGCGCTATCTCGCAGCAACGATCGAGCTTGCTGATACGGAGCTCGAACGTATGCGCGCAGGCCTCCCGCTGCGCTTCACTAATTTAGCGGTCGCACTCAAGCAGCTTCATCGCGGGTTTAGCATGCCCTATCCGTGCGGCGCGGGAGGAGGCTACTTTTCGGTCGGCGCCGACGGCGTCTGGTACGCATGCCACCGCGCGATTGGACAAGAGGCTTTCGCGTTAGGAGATAACGACGGCCTCGACAGCGTTCGGCGCGAAGCCTTCCTTCGCGCCCGCCATGTGCACGCCCAAACGGAATGCCGCACGTGCTGGGCGCGCTATCTATGCTCCGGCGGATGCCATCAAGAGGCGTCCGCGCGCAGCGATTCTTCATGCGGATTCATCCGCGGATGGCTCGACTATTGCCTCAAGGCATACGCGAGCTTGATCCGTGAGCAAGCAGATTGGTTTTCGTCCCTGGGCGAGCACAAGGAAGTATCATGAGTGCTACACCGTCAAAGTTTATTCCTCTGAATGCAACGGCGGCGCGCCGTCAGCAATACGTGACCGGCAATCCAGTCAGCACGCGCCTCGAGTCCGGGGTCGGAAATTGCTTTCCCGGCTTGGAGATGGACTTGCGCAACCTGGAGCGGCGTTTCTTTCCGTTTCTAGAAGTGGATTTCGTCCAAGGCATGTCGCTTGCGCAAGTGGTCGGTGTCGACCTGGCCGGCGCGAGGGCCAGTTCGGCGTCCGATGCCGACAAAAACGGATACGCAGCGGTCGCTGCCGATATGAGTTCTTCCGACGTTCAATGGATCATCACGCAAATGGCGGGCGACTTCGGGATTTTCGGCAACAACAAGACGATCGGTTTCCCGACTCAGAACCCATCGACCGTAAATGGCGATCCACCCGACGCCTGGACTGCCGTGCGGGTCCTACCCCAGGGTAAGCCGGTTACCATCACGGTGTCCCGAATGGTCAATAACCAAATCGGTCAACAGGTTGCACTGACGCAGAACCGCGTCGCTTACCTCGACGACAGCGGCACCTTCAACAGTATTTTCGAGCCCGGAGAACTGTCGCAGTCGCTCTGCTCGCCGTGGACTCATGATTTTCGCGACTGCGCCTGTTTCTATTGGGCCTCGAACCATCCGGACGTCGTTCTGCCTCCTGCGCCGGAGAATGTTCCAGAAGACCGCCGCTGGCGCGTTGCGGTACCTTGGGAGCGCTCACAGCGTGGAACCCCGGACAATCCCTCGGCAGCCGCCACTCCGGACAGTCCACGGCAGAGCGAACTCGACTACTATGAGATTAACGGGCGCTGGCAGGATCTGGATATCGTAGTCGAAGGGCGCGAGCTCCGCCGCCCTTATGTCAGTGGTTTACTGCTCGCCGTTCCGCTTTCAGATCTCAATCAGCTTGAGGCCGTTCTCCGGTACGCAGCCGGGGTTGAACGCGCGGCGATCCAGGCATACCTGACGGCTGCATATTCGATTAACCCGTCGCCGGCTAATACCGGTTCGCTCGTGGTCGACGCCGCGACTGCCTTCGCTGAAGTGATGAGGGTTGCCATTAGCGAGATGCACCATTTGCGGATCGCCAACGATATCCTGCGCACGCTCAATGAGCAGCTTCATCCGGGGACGCCATTTCGACCAGCCTTGCAGATTGCCGACGCTTTCCCGGCTTCTGGCGGAGCGGCGGAACCAGTTGTGGAGAAACGCCTGACGCTAGACGTTCTCGACGAGTTCATCGCGATCGAAAAGCCATCGGACTCGATCGATGGCCTCTATGGCCGCATCGTGGTTACGCTCGAAAACAACGGGCTGACCGAGTTGGGGCGCGAGGTGCGCTCGGTAATGGCGGACGGCTTCGACCATTACGAAACCTTTCTCGATATCAAGGAATGGCTGGCGCCTCATCAGCCTAGTGATTATCTGCTCAACCTGCGCCAACCCAATCCGAGCGATCAGGCGCATCAACATTTGCAAGAGATTTTCCTGCAACTTATGCAGACCCTGCGGCGAGGTTACACGCAAGGGCTGCCGGGCGGCGCTGATGATATCGCGCGTGCGCGAGACCTGATGCTCGGCAATGGCATCATGGCCGCCTGCGAGCGATTGCGCGCGAACGGCACGTTGGTGGTTTTCGATCCGATCACCGACGATCCCGACTTCGGAGCCGTGACGGATCCGGTCTGAGGGTCAGAGGCACATGCGGAGCGAATCACTGCAGCCCAAATGTTAGGCACCGGATTGTGGTGAATACGAGATTTGACCTTTCGCTAAATAGCGATCCGGAAGGACAACCCTGGGCATGATCTCGGAACTGTCGAAGTACAGCGCCCGATCTATCAACGTCCCTACCCACTTGGGAACCGGGAGGAACGTTGCGGGCCATCCTCGATGAGGGGGAGTTGATCGCACCGCGTTCTAAGACCGCAAGGCCTGAACTTTTTCGCGGACAGCGCGCCGATGGCGATACGGTCTGTGTCGTCAGCTCGACAGTCCCCTTCGACCCGAGAGCTTCTTTGTCTCAGATCGGGTGTCCTTCTCAAAACTTGGTGCGAGAGCATCTGATTCGTGATCGACTGATGATCCCGGGTGAGGCTCGTGCTTCAGCCTGAGAATTTCGCCTTGCAGAATTGCTGGAATGACAACTGCTGCGCGCGCTCACCCGGCCACCAAGCCTCATGGCCAGGCGATAAACTCGTGTTTGGCACCTGTGCTTAGTCAAAACCTAAAGCCTAACATAATGGTGATGCAGCCCACCCAGAATGGGGATGCTGGCGATAGGGCCGAGCTTCTGCGGGCGCCGAACCTCCGGCGTATTCTTGCGCAATGAGAGATGCGTGCGGACCTGATTGTAATAAGAAGCGTAATTCTTCAGAGCGCGACGCAGTTGCGCTTCGTCGAACACGACCAGGTGATCGAGGCTTTCGCGTCGAATCGAGCCGATGAGGCGCTCGATGTAGCCGTTCTGCCATGGCGAGCGCGGCGCGGTCAGATGATCACGGATCTTCATTGCCCGAATGCGGCGGATATAGGCTGGGCCGAAGGCGCCATCACGGTCGCGAAGGAGATGACGTGGCGCTTCGTCCCAGGGAAAGGCGTCAGTCACCTGACCAGCGATCCACTCGGCTGTGCTCCGCAACAATTAGCGGCCTGACTTGAAATAAGGAGAATAGCAGGCAAAGTGAAGGAAGAAGATCGAAAGCGAAGGCCATCGGTACATCATGAACTCGAGCGCGTGCTGGCTGAACCTGTTTGCCGATCTGCTTCGCTTTTTGGTCCTTAGTTTACGGTCCAAAACTTCGCTAGCCGCCGAGAATCTCTTCCTGCGCAAGCAGCTCGCGTTCTACCAAGAACGCAACATCAGATCACGACGGCTCGACGCTCTAACGCGCTTGACGTTGGTGTGGCTCAGCCAATGGTTTGATTGGCGAAACGCCTTGGCCATCGTAACGCCCAAAACTTTCATTGGTTGGCACCGCAAGGGTTTCCAGCTTTTCTGGCGTTGGAAAAGCCAATCTGGTCGATCACGGATTCCGCTGGACCTCCGACAGCTGATCCGCAGGATGGCGGGCGAGAACCCATCTTGGGGCGAGGAACGGATCGCGAACGAGTTAATGCTGAAGCTCGGCCTGCGCGTGTCGCCGCGCACGGTCCGGAAGTATCTGCCAAAGTCGTCGGCAACAGGCGGAAGGCCTCGTCGCGATCAGCGTTGGCCGACGTTTCTCAAGAATCACGCTCACTCCATTGTCGCCTGTGATTTCTGCGTCGCAGCGACCGCCACTTTTCGAATTCTTTATGTGTGGTGATGGAACATGCCACTCGCCGAATGATTCACGTCAACACGACGGCCCATCCCAGTGCAGCCTGGACCCTCCAACAGCTGTGCGAAGCCATACCTTCGGACCATACCTACCGGTTTATACTCCATGACCACGACGCCATCTTCGCCCTTGGATTCGATGCGTCTGTAACCGGTCTCGGCCTTGAAGTCGTAAAGACGCCGGTTCACAGCCCCAAGGCTAATTCGCTGTGCGAAACGCTGATTGGCACACTTCGACGTGAATGTCTGGATTGGATTATACCGTTGACCGAGGACCATCTGCGACGAACTCTGTGGTCGTGGCTGCCGCACTACAATCGCGGCCGGCCACACTCCTCTTTAGGACCCGGTCTTCCCGTTCCAGGTCGGCATTGCCCGGCGCAGGTGCAACGCCGGCGGCATCATTTCGATCGTCCAAGCCGAATTGTGGCGCACTCCGTACTGAACGGACTTCATCACGAGTACCGCCTACTGGCCGATGCTGCATGACTGACGCTGAATTTTTGCGGAGCACAGGCTTTATTGAACGCGGCCAAGTGATTTGCCTGCCGGACGGCGGCTCGCTCCGATGGGTTGGTGGCTTCGATTTGATCCGTCTGCACGATTTGGCCCGTGATCCGATCGCGTTTTCGCAACTGATCGAACGCCTGACCGCTGAGGGCGTCGAGGCTGATAGATCTCGCCGTCTGCTCTGGTGGTGCTGCTAGAAAGGCGTCCTGACGACGGCCTCTACGAAGTCAGGCAGTTGAGTCGATCGGTGAGGTCCAATGGTGACCGACTCTGCTTATCATCTCGATAGGCATTGGGAGCGGGCCCTTTCACCTCGCCCAATCATCGATCTTAGTAAAAGTCATCAGCAGCTCACGAAGCCCCCCGTCAAGCAGACCCTGCCGCATCAATGCGTGCGTCCGGAACGACTTCTCGACGATTTGAAGTCGTGACGGATCCGGCTCTAATTCCCTGGCTTCGGCCCGAAGCAGCTCAAGCGTCGTCTCCCAAAAGGTTGCCGCCCGGAGAGATACGTCTTCGATATTCACCAGTTTGAAATCGCAAGCTTGAGCTGCCTCGATATATTCGGTGACAGTTCCGATCTGGCCGCACCAATGACGGTTGAATGGCTCTTCATATTCGGAACGAACGACAAAGCAGTCGGCGATGAATACACGCCCGCCAGGTCGCAACACCCGCGCGAGGCAGTCGAACCAGGGCTGTCGCGGGAAGAGGCTTGAGCTTTCGATCGCGATCGCCGCGTCGAAGCAGCCCTCACCTGCTACGGCCGCAGCGTCGCATAACATTGGGCGCACTCGCGATTCGACTCCGGCGCGCCGCGCCATCCCAGCAACGAGCGCCACATGTGATGGCGCGACAGTAATCGCGGTCACACGGGCGCCGAACTCCTGCGCCCAGAAGATCGCACTGCCACCAAGACCGCAGCCGACGTCCAGCAGGTTGCGCAACTCGACGTTCCTGAGCCGCCAGAACTTGGATACATATCGAAGCATCCGCTCCTGCGATTCGAATAATTGCGCGCGCAACGCTGCGGCCGTCGCTGGCCGTCGCCGACCCTCGACGAACCCTGTGTGATAATGGACGCGCGGCCCCGACCCGTAACGCTGGAGAATCGCGGCGGTCTTTGCTTCGTAGAGGTTCGCCACCCGCTGGTTAGCGGCTCGGCCTACGAAGGCGGTTGCCCCGCTTGGGCTTTCCACGTTCGGCGAGGTTTCGGGTACTAGGCTGGTTCCGCGGCCCGTTCGACCGAACATTTTACTTTCATATGAAGAATAATCGTTGAATCGAACTGCTGACGGCCAGAAGCCTTGACGGATAGAGTCCCCATCGGAAATCGAACTTTCCAATTCTTTAGATATTAGCACCCGTCGACGTTTAGTATCGGGTGTGGAAGCCGTTGATCCCTGACCGCTAACTAGATTACGTCGCCGCTAATCTGAGGATTTTCCAATTGGGTTGATTCGCTGTACCATGGTTCACAAAAGTGAAAGTAAATATGATCGGTTGACCACCCGGGGATCCAGCGTCGGTCCAAGTAGCGGTTCCACACACGACCGCATAGTTACCAAACGGCAATGTTTGAATTATGATATCATTCGTGAAGCTGCCGTCAGCGGCTTTCAGATACGCAATCACTGGGTCAGGATGCTGATACGATGAGACCGTCATGATCGCCGTACAGATTACGTCTGGGTCTAGCAATCCCTTGAGGCCGATCCAATTGGCGTCAGTGACCGGTTTACCTTGCCCAGCGTTGAAATAATTAACTGCTTGACGGTATACGTTCAGCAGATTTGCGACCAATGCAGAAAATACTTTAAAATCGTGTTTCATTAGAACCCCTCCGTGTTGTGCGAATTGAAAGCCCGCCTCGGCCGTTCGGATTCTATGCGACAGGCAAATTCTGAGTAGTTCAGAGCGAGTCGCTACTTTTTGTTAGTCACTCGGCGGCCCTTCCCACTGGTCGCGTCAACAACTCGGTAATGTTCCACTGCAGCTCGTTCGTAGTCACCTACATGTTTGGCGATTTCGAACTCACGCGACTGTTCCACGACTCCGATTGATTGTCAAATGATGTGTATAGGCCGCATGACCATGCGGCTTTCCTCGGCCCGGCCGCACCGAAATCCGCGTGGCCCATGCCGGAACTCTACGCCGCCTTTCTCGCAGTCGCGAGCGATCGACAATTTTCGGTAGCTGCTTCAGGTCAGTTCCCCAAGTAGTATCCTGGCGCGCTGCAAATCCGTGATCTCGAAGTCTTCGGTAAACGAACCATAGATATCAAGAAGCATACGGCGAGCCTCCACCTTCTTTCCTTGCTTCCGCCACAGGCAGCTCAAGCTCATCGCCGCGCGCAGTTCCAAGAGTTTGGCACTCTGGCGAGTCGCTATATTCAGGGCCTGATGAAAATACTGCTCCGCCGCCTTTTCGTCTTGCGACGTGGAACTTTGGCCTTCAGTCAGCATCAGGGTAAATTCGCCCTTGAGCCGATATAATTCAGATTCCCACCAACACTCCCGGCTGCGGTCGATTACAGCTTGGGCTTCGGCTAAGACAGCGAGACCTTTCTGAGCTTGCCCCGACTTGCGATACGCGTCGGCGAGCAGTCCAAGAAAGTACGGCACCATCACTTCCGCGCCGGTGGCTCGGAAGGCATTGACGCCTTCGCGGATCTCGCGAATTCCCTCTGAGAATTGCCCGCTCTGAGTTATTGCCCAGCCCCGCATTACGGAGCCCCAGGGCACCCACATCGCAAAGTCTTTCTCGATGGCAAGCCTGATCAAAGCTTCGGCGCACTCCAGAACCGCGCGCTCGTTGTCGTTGAGTTGATGCACAATCGCGCCAAAACCCAACGCTAAAGCCAGACTGTACGGATGGGCCAACTGTCGGGCCACAGTGATCGCTTTGTCGGTCCGGTCCAGGGCCCGGCCTGGAAAGCCATGTATCCAGAGGGTCCATGTCGATTGCGCGAGACAAGCCACCTTGGGGTCCTGCCCATAGAGAAATGCGAATGATCCGTGCCGCGCGGGATCATAATTCACAATCACTTGATCCAAATGTTCGAGGGCGGGCGCAAACTCCGCGAGGGCTGTTAACGTGACTCCCATTGCGTGGTGCGCCTCAAGGAGAAGATCCGAGTCGCGCGCCTTTTCGGCGAGGCGCAGGCACTGATCTGCTAGCTCCCGCGCGACTTCGTGATCGGCGCGCGCGGTGTAAAACACCCACAAGCCCCATAACACCGGGAAAAGCTGAGGGGCCTCGCCGGCTTGCCGACATAACTCGCGCGCTCGGGCGTAAACCTTTCCGACTTCTGGTGACGCAATTCCTCGACTCGCCACCAGGGGCGTGCCCAGTGCAAGTTGCAGCGCGAGCTCCTGGTTGAAGCGCTCGGGGCTCGCTGGCATTTGGTCGAGCAACTCCAGCGCTTTTGTGAAATAACTGATTGCTTCCGCGTTTGCCGAGCGTTGTACGGCGTTGTGGCCCGCCTTCTGCCATTGGGGGATTGCCTGCTCTTTCAAACCGGCTTCGGTGTAGTGATGCGCTAGGAATTCGGGCTGAGCTTCGCCGGTCCGTCCCAGGCCCTGTTCCAGAGCGCCCGCGATTTGCCGATGGCATTGTTGCCGCTTGCCCCGCAACAGGGACTGGTCGGCGGCGTCGCTGATGAGCGCGTGCCTGAATTGGTAGGTCGCCTCGGGCACAATCCCGCGGACGTAAAGCAGTTCCGCGTCGGTCAGACTGCGCAGTGCGCGCTGCAGGTCGGCCTCTGCCAGGGGATGGACCGCGCGCAGCAAGTCGTATGAGAAGTCACGACCGATCACTGCACCTACCTGGGCGACTTCCTTAGCGGCTCCGAGGCGATCCAGCCGCGCCATCAGCAAATCATGTAACGTCGCCGGGATCTCATGCCCGCTGAGCTTGGACTCGCCGCTTTCGATTACCGCCCGTGTGAACTCCTCGACGAACAACGGCACACCACTGGTGCGCTCGACAACCGTTGCGATCGTCGCGTCGGACAACGCTCTCTGCGCTGCGACTTCGCCGACCATCGCCCGCGCATGGTGCGCGCTAAGACGGTTGAGCGTGATTTGCGAATGGTGCGCCCGCATCGGCCACGGCGAACGGAACTCGGGACGCGCTGTGTACAAGAGCAACAGCCGCGCGGTCGCACCCTGTTCGACCAGTAGCTCGATCAACTCCAGCGTTGAGGGGTCCGCCCAGTGCAGATCCTCGGTTGCGATCACCAGCGGCTGCACGTGGGCCGACCCGAGCACCCAGTCGATCAGCGTTGCCAGCAGGCGGCGACGCTGTTGCTCTGGTGACAGCGGCGACACCGGATACTCCGGCGGCAGCGGGAGATTCAGCAAAGGCGCGATCAGCGGGACGGCCTCCGCCGGCTTGATTCCCGTCAACATTAGTCGGGACGCGAGCTGCGCGATTTGGTCCTCAGGCGGGGCGTCGCCCAGGAGTTGCCGCAGCATCTCGCTGATTGGATAGAAGGGCGTGTTCTGGTAGAAGGCCCCCGCGCCCGTCGCGAGCCAGGTGTGCGGGGTCCCCGCGATCTGATCGTGAAAGCGCTGCACCAGGCGCGATTTGCCGATACCCGCTTCGCCGGTAATCAGCACTACCTGGCCCTCACTTTCGAGGGTACGTTCCCAGCGACTCATCAAAGAGCGCAATTCATCTTCGCGCCCCACGAACGGTGTAAGGCCCCCGGCCGCGGCGACCGCCTCGAAGCGCCCGCGCATCCCACTGGGCCGGATCACGCGGTAGAGTTGGACCGGCCGCGTTATTCCCTTGAGCGCCTGCTCACCGCGGTCCTCGACTATGAAAAGCCCCGAGACCAGCCGGTGCGTTGCGCCGGTAAT
Organism: uncultured Pseudomonadota bacterium; assembly: GCA_963837035.1. GTDB lineage: Bacteria > Desulfobacterota > Binatia > Binatales > Binataceae > JASHZA01. The sequence continues at coordinate 144,632 of CAWIMH010000035.1, read as the reverse complement.
CATCACTGTGTCCGGCTCTGCGGCGGCTTGGACCTTCGCAGCGATATTCGGCGCGTCGCCGAAAACGTCGGCCCCCTTGGCGGCGCCAGCGCCCACCACTACCGCACCTGAGTCGATGCCGACCCGAGCCGACAATCTCGGCCGTCCCGGCTCCTCGTTGAGCTTCACTAAGGCATCGAGAATCGCGGGGCCCGCCCGCGCGGCGCGCTCAGCGTCGTTGTCGTGCGCCTCAGGCCAGCCGAAAAAGGCCATCACGCCGTCACCGAGATACTGAGCGATGTAGCCGCCGAAACGCTCTACCGCTTCCGCAGCCGCGCGATGATAATCCGCGACCACTGCCCGCCATTCTTCGGGGTCCAGTTGAGCGGCTAGCGTGGTCGAACCGACCAGGTCGCAGAACAGCACCGTTAGATGCCGCCGCTCGCCAGCGAATGCTCCGCGTGGTTCAGCAGCCGCCGGAGGGGAGGCGGCAAGGTCGAGTTGCGCCGCGCATTGCGCGCAGAATCTCGCATCGGGCGGGTTCTCGAATCCGCACTTTAGGCATCGGCGCTGGAAGGGAGTAGCGCACTGAACGCAGAACTTCGCGCCCTGGGGATTTTCCGCTGAGCAATTCTGGCAGCGCATCGACTTACCAGTAGACCACGCGACCCGCCAAACACCCTTACCACCCATCGTAGGGTAAACACTAACGCGCGGCGCAAGAACGAATCGCGATACGTCGCATCCCTCGGGAGAGGTTCGAGTCCACCATGCCGCGACACCTGCGCCGGGCAAGCGCTCTTCGGGTATTCGCGCGCCGCCGACATCGGGATATTCATCCCGCGTATCGTGCGTATCTCTGTCGGTCGGGTGGGGAGAGGCAGTCCCGAAAAACCGTCTCTGTGCCCTGCCGTTCGCGTACTACTCTCGTTCCTCCCGCATGTGCGAAAAAGGTCACGAAGCTTCACCCACGCCGAGTGGCGGCGACTGGTCTTGTAACCCCATCAGAGAAGTCTCGACGACTTCTCGTCTAGTCTCCCCCGGACACAAGACGGATAGAGGACCAGATCCTGCTGGGTGCAAATGGCTCCTAGTCTGTTCCGGTCGCCTACCTAAGAGATGTTCGATGAGGGTTGATTCAACCCAAACGAGAACTGCGTACATGTGAGGATTCTCAGCTTATTATAGTTCAAGACGTTTCATAGTAGTTCAGTATACTATGAGGTCTGGACATACGATCCTCAACTGGTTATTCCTCTATTGAAAGGTGACCTTCGTTTATGCGAGTCAATCTGACAAGCACCTTCGTCGAGGCCACGAGGGCGGGCGGCAATAGCCAGTGCTGTCGCCCAGCTTCGATCTTACGTTTGGCGTCGTCAAGCGAAAGGAACCAATTGGTGTTCAGACATTCGTCCCGCAATCGTCCGCTGAAAGATTCGACCAGCGCGTTGTCGGTTGGTTTCCCCGGTCGGCTGAAGTCGTGCGTAACCTGATGGAGGTAAGCCCATTGATCAAGTGCCCTTGACTAATGACTTAGTACGTTATCGACCCGAATGCGCTTGGGCGCTCCACGCATTGCGCTGAGCCGATTCATGACCGTCACCACCTGCTCGCCGGTAATGCTTTGCCCAACCTCGATGGCGAGGCTCTCGCGGCTGTAATCGTCCACCACCGTCAGTGCCCGAAGGCGTCCGTCGAAGAGCGCATCGGAGACAAAGTCCATCGACCAGTTTTCGTTTATCGCCCCGGCCGCAGGCCGGGGCGCACGGTGCGCGGCCATCACGTGACGCCGTGGCCGTTTGTGGCGCATGCTTAGGCCTTCTGCGCGATACAGCCGGTACACGCGTTTGTGATTGATCTTCCAGCCTTCCCGTCGGAGCAGGATGTAGATGCGGAAATAACCGTAGCGCACCCGCGCCGCGGCCAATTCTCGAATCCGTCCTCGCAGCATGGCCTGATCGTTGCGCATTGCGCGGTAGCGGTGCGACGAACGGTTGAATCCCAACACCGCGCATCCTCGGCACTCGCTCACCCGGTAGGTCCACTCCAGGTGCCGAACCAGCTCGCGCCGAAGCTCAGGCCTCACAATTGTTTTGCAGCACGTCCTGCAGCATCAGCTGGTCGAGCGAGGGATCGGCGACCAACTGCTTGAGCCGGCGGTTCTCCTCCTCGAGTTGCTTCAGCCGCCGAAGCTCGTTGACCGCCAGCCCACCGTACTGCTTTTTCCAGCGGTAGAAGGCCTGCTCGCTCACTCCCATCGCCCGGCACACCGCGGTGACCGGCGTTCGGTCTCCGTTTGCCTCAGCGCGTGCGCGATCTGCTCCTCGCTGAAACGGCTCTTCCGCATCGGTATCCGCCCCTCCTCGGGGCTCGATTATGCCGAATTCCTCACTTCATTGCCGGACCTAAAATCGGGAGGACGTCAGAGCTATTGGCGCCACAAAGAAATATTCACGTTGAGTGGCACGCGAGCATAACGATAAGAAGCAACGCGTATTAGGCGTCCGTTACTATGTCCGATTGACGCACGCGAAACTACAGCGGGTCGGTAAGCTTGCCCAGCATTTTGGTTAGCGCAAGATTCTCCGAGTAGTCGACCGGGCACACCACGAGCGCGGCCGCATCGCTGGCCAGAGCGCGCCTGAGCGCCGGCAGAAGTTCGGCGGCGGCACGCACGCGATAGCCCTTGACGCCGAAGCTGTCCGCGTATGCGACCAGGTCCGGATTGTTGAAGTCGCAGTGCGAATTGCGGCGAAGCTCCAGATTCATTTTCCACTTGATAAGACCGTAGGCGCGATCTTCCCAGACCAGCGTCACGAATGGGATCTGCTCGCGCACTGCGGTCTCCAACTCCTGTGAGTTCATGAGAAAGCTCCCATCACCCATTACCGCGAGTACCTTGCGATTCGGACATGCGAGCTTCGACCCGATTGCACCAGGCAGCGCGAAGCCCATCGTCGACAACCCGTTCGAGACCAGGCAGGTGTTGGCCGCATAGGTCGGGTACAGGCGTGCCACATTTTCACCGCGCCAGTGTCGACCAACACAATATCGTCGCGGCCCATCGCACTGCGAATGTCCGCGACTAGGCGCTGCGGCTTCACCGGGAACGAAGCATCCTTTGCTCCCTGCTCGAGTTCGCTTCGCACCAATTCTCGGATCTTGGCACTAGTCGCCGCCCGACCATGCTTGCCCCCCAGCGCGCCGCGGAGCGCGTCGAGAGATTGCGGAATGCTTCCTTCGATTCCGACTGCGATGTGGTAATGCGCGTCCACCTCGGCAGGATACTGATGGATGTGAATGATTTGCTTGTCGCCATGCGGATTTACACGATCGGGCGCGTATTCCTGCAGGTCGTAACCTACGCAAATCACCACGTCCGCGCGATCGAATCCGAAGTTTACGTAGTCGTGGCGCATGAAGCCGACCGCGCCGAGCGCGTTGCAATGATCATCGGGAAAAACGCCCTTCCCCATGAAGGTGGTGGCGACCGGGATGCCGCGGTGCTCGGAGAAGCGCACTAGCGCCGCGCTTGCCTGGTTACGCGCGGCTCCGTGCCCGGCAAGCAGAACCGGAAATTTGGCGCGACGGATTACTTCTGCGGCGCGCGCAATCTGGCTCGGCGACGGCGCCACGTCGCGCACGACGTTGATGCCGAGGGGTGCGGCATCCCGCGGCGACGCAAGCTGCTCGACGTCTTCCGGTACCGCGAGGTAGACGGCGCCGGGTCGCTCGGTTTGCGCGACCTTGAACGCCTTGCGTACCATCTCGGGTATCGCCTCGGGTCGCAACACCAGGTCAGCCCACTTTGTCACCGGCCGAAACATCGCGACCAGGTCCACGCCTTGGTGTGACTCCTTGTAAATGCGAGACAGGCCGACTTGCGCCGAAATCGCCACTAGGGGGACGCTGTCGGTCTGCGCGTCAGCCACACCGAGCAACAGGTTGATCGCGCCCGGACCCAGCGTTGCGATGCACACGCCCGCTCGCCCGGTCAGCCGGCCGTACATGTCCGCCATGAAGGCGGCGCCCTGCTCGTGGCGCACCAGTATGAAGCGGATCGAAGATCGGTCGAGCGCGTCGATGAAGTGGATGTTCTCTTCGCCGGGAATTCCGTAGACGTGCTGCACGCCCTCATTCTCGAGACATCGCACCAGCGGTTGAGCCGCGTTCGATTTGGCGCGCGTGACCATCGTGGGTCCTCCGGACAGAATTGCGGGCCGCGCTATGGCGCTCGAGTCTTCCACGTCGAGCAGGTTCTAACAGAATCTCTCAGACAGCGACACCAGGCTTGAAGTCATCCCGGTTTCCCAGAAACTCGCCGACGGAATCAGCAGACTTGAGGCGCCGCTTGTGAGAGACGCTGAACTCGCGGCCTCGGTCACACTTGATTCACAAAGGCTGCGAAACCCTCATTTGACGATGATCAAAAATATATGGACCAGCCAAGTACCAAGCTTCACATGCAAGATGAGGTCACAATTTGCGATCTGAAGTGCGCTGTTGTGGTGACACAGGGAGAGTTTGATACTGCGACCTTCGGGTAGGCGGCTTCACCAAAACGAGAATGTGCTCTAAAAGTTTCATACTATGGCAATGTTCGCTGCAGACCAGGGCGCGATAGTTAATTATTCCTCCTTCACGAATCAATGCCGTGCGCCCTCGCGCGTCGCGATATGGAAGGACTGATGGTTGTAAGCGAGACTATAAGTGGATCTGAGCCGAAATGGTGACCTCTGGTCAGGTTCTCGCGAGGCTGAAAGACAATAGGAGAATCAATGATGACGATCGAAGCTATCGACCCTGCCACGGGCGAAGTACTGAAAACTTATTATGAAATGGAGCCCGCGACGGTCAAGGAAATCATTAGCAGAACGCACGAAGCCTTTCTCAGTTGGCGGCGCACTACCTTCAGTCACCGTGCAAGTCTGTTGCGAAAAGCAGCGGAAGTTCTGCGAGTTAACGCCGATGAATACGCGCGTCTGATGGCACAAGAGATGGGTAAGCCCGTGCACGATGGGATCGCCGAGGCTCAGAAATGCGCATGGGGGTGTGACTTTTACGCAGAAAATGCCGAGAGTTACCTGGCGCGCGAGCCAGCGTCCATGGAGGCAGGTAAGAGCTTTGTCACCTTTAATCCCCTCGGAGTCATACTCGCCATCATGCCATGAAACTTTCCGTTTTGGCAGGTCTTCCGTTTCGCAGCGCCAAGTTTGATGGCCGGGAACACAGCGGTGCTCAAGCATGCGTCCAACGTGCCCGGATGCGCGCTCGCAATAGAAGACATCTTCCGCCAGTGCCGGCTTTCCCGAAAACGTGTTCCGCACCCTAATGATGGGCAGCCGACAGGTCGACGCGGTGATTGAGAATCCGCTGATTCGCGCGGCGACCGTCACCGGCAGCGGGCCGGCGGGTCGGGCGGTGGCACGCAAGGCCGGGGAGATGCTCAAGAAGACAGTGCTCGAATTGGGCGGTAGCGATCCCTACCTCGTGCTCGAGGATGCCGACCTCGAGGTTGCTGCCGCGGTGTGCAGCAAGGGACGCCTCGTGAACTCCGGCCAGAGCTGTATCGCTGCCAAGCGCTTCATTGTCGTCGACCAGATTCGCAGAGAATTTGAGGACCTCTTCGTTAAGCGGATGGGAGCGGTCAGAATGGGAGACCCGCTTAGCGCGGAGACCGATATGGGGCCGCTCGCGCGGCACGACCTGCGCGATGAACTGCATCGTCAAGTCGAAGCAAGCATCGCGAAGGGCGCGCGCTGCTTGCTCGGAGGGAAGATTCCTGAACGTCCCGGGGCGTATTACCCGGCCACCGTTCTGACTGACGTACGCAAGGGCATGCCAGCCTACGAGGAAGAACTGTTCGGGCCCGTGGCTGCTGTCATTCCAGTGAAGGATGAGGCGGAGGCGATCGCTGCGGCTAACGACTCGTGTTTCGGGCTCGGCGGCGGCGTCATCACGCGCGATCTAGCCCGGGGCGAACGTATCGCTGCCGAGATGATTGATAGCGGCTGCGTTTTCGTCAACGAGGCAGTACGATCGGATCCTCGACTACCCTTCGGTGGGGTGAAGGAAAGCGGTTACGGTCGTGAGCTCTCATCCTATGGCATCAAGGAGTTCGTCAACATAAAGGCAGTATTTATCGCGTGATCGAGGCCCTCAGTGTCAGATGATCCCTGGACACCAGGATCGACGCCCCCGTAATCCAGACGCGGGAATCATTCCAGATGCAGACCTGGCGTTGCGCCAGCTTCCAGCATCGGCACTAGTTCAGAACGAGACCAGCTCCGGGCGAGATAGAACGGCGCTTTCGACGCCGCTCGAAATACTGTGAAGCAAAGGCGGGGCTGGAACGGCGCGTGTTCATTCCGCCTTTCTTGGTGTGAGCTCGAATCGCACTAACCGCTGATCTCGGGAATGATGTCGACGAGTTCATCGAAGAAGCGTTCCGACTCCGGCTTCGGTCCCGCTAAATCCAGCAACGGCATAGTTCGCTGCGCCGTCTCCCATATTTCTTTGCTCGGCCAGCGTGCCATTCCAAAAAAATGTTGGGGATTTTCCGAGCTCCGGAGGAGAATGCTGCCCATCGCACCTTCGCAGCACGCTTGGATCTTTTGGGTACCCTCCTCCCACGTCCGAATGAATTCCACTTCGTCGCCCTCTTTCACTGTCCAGCGATACATGACTCGGATCATTAGAAGAACCTCCAGGAACAACGGTCTACCAATTATCGCGCATCCTCGATCTTGGCCGAAGATTTAGCTGTTAAGACGGTAGGCGATTAACCGCCATTTCGCCGGGATCGGTCGCGTTGAGCCAGCCGGAGCAGACCGAATGCCGACTAATCCATCGCCTCACGTTCGTAGTGCAATTAAATCTCAAGTCTCTACCAAGTTTCGGGCTTCTTCTTCGAGCGAATTCTCGCTCATCAAGACATCCATTAGCATTAAAGATTCCCGGTACGAGGCGCTTGGTTCTCTATGTGACTAAATCGCTTCGGGCACTATGGTCTGCCGGTACTGGCGCATCTTATCGGAAGAGCCGTCCTTCAAGGAAAAGCTTGTATTTCTTTGACCTTCACCAATACCGGCTCCCAGTATTCTTCGAGCGCCTGCGGGAGACCATGAAAGACATGTTATCCAATCGTTATCGTACGTGTCGCTATTGGCTGCCCGCGGCACCGTATCCTCCGAAGCGATATCCGAGCTCAAGTGTCTGCCTCCTGGCACGGATATGAACTCATAGGGCTGCGGCACGGTGATCAGGTTGAACGCTTCACAAGCTCCGTCGACCTGATCGTCGTGTTCGAATTCTCGCTCGTCGGGACTGAATTGTTCGAACTCATCAAGAAAGTCCTCATTCCAGAGGAGACGTGGCTCCCGGGCTCTGCCTGGACCGCGTACGGCCGACCAATCGATGCCGCGCCGGCGAGCTCCATCTGAAGCTTGCCATCGGCCGTGACTACGCCGACGTCCCTCCGCTCAAGGGCATCTATCGCAACGACAGCGCCCGGGCCGCGATGACGGTGTGATGCTCAGCGTCGAGTCGCTGGATTACGCGTCGAGCGGGTCCGGCGACTCCATCGATCACACCGGGCAACCATTAGTAGGAGTCGCCGTCCCGGGAGCAGGAGAAGGGAGTCGAAAGAAAGTTACCCTCGGTGCGCTAATGCCATTCTTTGGCGCACAGTGACTGGCTGCTGCCAGCGAGCTGGATTCGAACTCTCAGGCGACCTCGTAAACGCTCAGAAAGTCATCACGTCCCATCACGTATCGCCGGTTCGTGCTCATCAGGAATGCACGCTGGTGCTCGCTACTTACCGGCAGTCGGCAAGGTCGCAAGTGGGAAGACCGGCACATGCTCCGAAAAAGACGACCTGCCTTATCCTCGATAATGACCGAGTTGGCGTTGAATGCTTGCTCCTGCTTCATGATGCGTCGCCGCAGATCGTGGAAGTCCAGCTTCTGACGCAGAACGTCGGTGAGATAGTACTCTTTGCACTTCACCAGTGGTGCAGACGGGATAGTCGCCGAACTCCTCGGCCGTTGATGCCGTAACCCAGCTCTGGATCACCTACGTTCCGCCTTCGCGAACAATCAGGTGGCCTAGGGTTCTCGCCCATTCCGATTTGATGATGTCGCCTTCCGGGACGATGTCCGCTTCGATGTTGAGATTGAGTAGCGGTAATATAGTCAGTTAGGCGGCTTTCTCCGCATCGTCAATCCTTCTAGCCCGATCGATTTCGACCTTATGTGCGCGTAGCGCGGAAACCAGGGCAGGCATCGCGCGATAGCCAGCCAACTTGCGGAAGCCGCGCTCGGCCTCGAGCGGCTGCGGTCCAGCGCAGCACCATCGTGCCACTCTGCCAGCGCCTGACGCGGCGCCCGATCTCGCGCACCCGACTAAACAGGTTCTCAATCAAGTTGGTGGAGGACAACACCCGTTCGAGAGCCTCGGGCAGCCCCAAACGCATCACGGTCAGAGTTTCGTCCAGGCCCTCGCGCAATGAGGCGGCGGCGCCAGGATGCTGATGTTCAAGCCGGCGTGCGAGATTATCAAGTAGGCGCCGGGCGCGCTTAGCGTCACGCGTCGCATAGGCCTGATTCATCGCGCCGCGGACCGAGGCGCGCAGCCGTTCGGGCAGCGCATCTGTGACATTGCGCTTCTTATGCTCGCGGCAACGCTGAATCAGCGCGTGCGCGCCGAACACCTCGACCACCGCCTTGTGTAACGCTTTTGCCCCGTCGATTACGATTAGCAGCGAATGGCCGGTAGCAAGTCCACGCTCGACCAAATCGGCGAGCAAGGCCCGCACCACCGCGACATTCTCAGTCGCTCCCTCGCGCAGTCCGAGCACGTGTTTGTCGCCGTGCTCATCGACACCAACTACCGCCAGCACGACGTGCTCGGCGAAGTGCACCCCGTCGATCATCAGCGCCACCAGGGCCAAATCGCTCAGTTCCCGGCTCATCAACTCCGCCAGCTTGCGCTCGGTGCCATACACGAACCGCTCGCTCACCACGCTCTTGCTGACGCCTCGTACTTCGACCCGCTCAGGCAACGGCTCCAACGAGCGCGCATAGCGCCGCGTCGATACCCCCAACACCATTTGTTCCAAGGCCCGTTCCTCAAGCGGATCCCGCGCACTCCATTCGCGCCAGCTCGGCAACCCGAGTTCGTGACCATCGACACCGCGCGCCCGCGGCCGGCTCACCGCGACCCGCCGCCCGCCCAGCACCAGCGAACTAGCGACGTGTCCTCCACGGATTGCCTGACGTGCGACGGTATGCGCGTAGCGCGGTCCGCACAGCGCCGCACGCTCCGCTTCCAGCACTTCATTTACGCACGCCAGGCCTGCACCGATCACGGTGTCGTACAGCGCCTCTCGGACCAAACCCGGCAACCGCAGCCACAACTGCCCTTCATTCCCAGCTTTCTTTCCATCCTCGCTCTTGGCACCCTTGCTCATGGCGGCCTCCTCCTCTTACCCAGCCCGATCTTCTGATCGGGTGAGCAATGCCGCCACTCAAATCTCAACAACCTTCAGGACATCGCCCCTTCCGGTGGCGCCGGCCATTGCTGGGTACTGGCCCAGCGGGGATTTCGGCGGAGGGCATATTCTACTATTGGCGAAGCGAGCTCCATCAAAAGGTCTACCACCCCGGCTGCCCCCGCCGCCATCTCCTGGGTGGAATGAACATTTCGTCTTCGTCGTCGTCCGGCACTTCATAAAATCCCCAGTAGGGATGGGGCGGAGTTCGGTTCGGTGCGGGGCGAGTTGGGTTCAGTGCGGAGTTGGCACTAAGTCGCGAAAGGTCACGAATCGAGTAGTATTCAATTTTCATCGGCGGTTTGCACAATGCGAGCATCAAGGCCTCGGCGCGATCGGGTGATCGCATTCCACGCGCACGGGCGCTTTCCTTGCTCTCAATCTTGATTCTTCCGTGGGAATCAAACTCGTATAGCAAGCCCGCTAATTGGCCTATAGTCACATCGTCCCTCAGACCCTGTACCTGGTCACGCTCCAATGCGTCGGCCAACTCTTGATAATACTGAGCTTTTAGATTCACGAACCGTTGAGCAGGATCGGCCTCTTGCCAGTTGGGGTGGCTTTCGCATGCCATGCTGACATTGACCAGTTCGACTGGGAACCCCTCATCTCTGAGATGAAGACCGAAGTTGTGCCCGATCCCGATTGAGTCGACGCGAACTGAACGGAGGCGACTGCGGTAGGGGACCAAGAACCTGACCACCTCGCCGCGGGTGTCTTCGCAACGCCATGCCCCATAGCGATTACTTTGAAGTCGTGCGGCTTGGACTCGCACACGTAGACTACCGTTTCCGCTTCTCCGCCGCCAACATCCACTCCAGCTACTAGGCTAACCGCCTCGTCTTGCACCGGCGTGCTCAGGGCCCGCTCCTTGGCCCGCTCCAGCGACGCGAGTTTGATCAGCGCGTTCTGAGCCTGGTCCGGGAATTCCCCGCGCACACGCGAGACCCAGTTGGGCGAACTACGTGCATCGCCACGCCACCATGATTTATGTTGATCGAAGACCCAGCGTTTTGTTACCAAATAAGGCACGGGATTCTGATCCAGCGGTCCGCCATCGTCCGGATTCATGCGCAGAAGTTCATCCAAACTAATGCCTTGTAGATTGGGTGAATCGAATGCATCGATGGTAATGCAATTCCATATTTCGCGTTCTCTAGTGAAGGCATCGTAAAAGGCGCCCGACGGTAAAATGGGATTCCCCGCCATTACGAGGTGCACTTCCCCTCCCGCCATCGTGCCCGCGATCCCATCCCAAACGGAGGACTCGATCCCGGGTGCTTCGTCAGCGATGATGAGGACGTGCTTCCCGTGGTATCCTTGGAAATGTGCAGCCCGGTCGGTCGAAAAGCCTAGAGCAAAGTTGCTATCATCACGCAACCTGAGCTCCGTGCTTTTCAGTCCCGGGTACTCAATTCTTGCATGCGCAATGAGATGATGAATCTCCAGCCATAACTGAGTGCGTACTTGTCGGAAGGTCGATGAGGTAGTCAAAACAATTCCGTCCGGGTAGCGTGCTAGCCACCAAAGTGCCGCGACCGCCAGAGCATAGGTTTTGCCGACACCGTGGCACGATTTTATCGCTGTTCGACGACACCGCTGGATGGAATGCAATATCTCAATTTGCCGTTCCCACAATTGAGCACCGAGAACATGTGAGGCGAACAGTACTGGATCGCTGACCAGTTTGCGTGCCAGGTTCTTCTGCTGGGACGAGAGTCGATTCTTTTCACTTTTCATCGATGGGCCCGATTGCGGAAAGCAGATCAACTATGGTTGCAGGCTGCCCGTCCTTACCTAACAGTTGTTGCCGCTCTGCGAATGCCATCAGGAGCTGGATCGACCGATGATCTCCTTGAGCGGCTTTGTTGACGAGTTGTTTGACTATGACCTGCAGCTTGCTGGCCTTGCGGCGGCGCCCGTTCTCGTTGACTATCACCGGTTCGGCAAGCGCCTCGTCCAATAGAGTCGTGAGATTCCTGGAGCCCCGTGGACGCCCTCGGGGATTTCCCGATCGACCTTTCCGAAACCGCGTGGACCGCGGCGGCTTCCCATACCCGACGTCAGGGCACATGGCGCTTCGTCTCCGCTTGCTCAACTTCCAGCTGATTGAAAGGTTTTCCGCTTGATGCGTGGCGGGCCGCCTCGCCCGTATAGGTTTGCCAGCGTCGCACTGTGGTGTCGACGTAAAGAGGATCGAGTTCCAGCCCATAACAGCACCGCCGTACGCGCTCGGCAGCGATCACAGTGGTGCCGCTGCCCAAAAAGGCATCAAGTACGATTTCACCAGGTGCGCTGCAGTCCAGGATGGCGTCGGCCACCAATCTAACGGGCTTGACGGTGGGGTGGAGCGCCAGGAGATTACCCTCCTCACTGGGCGTGCGAGGGCTTGGATAGCTCCACACATTTGTTCGATCGCGACCATATCTCCCGAGCAAGATATTATTGCGGTTCGGCCCGCGACCATACTTATAGACAAAAATGAGTTCGTGACGACTCCGATAAAATGCTCCCATTCCAGTGTGGTTTTTCACCCAGACGCAAACGTTTTTGAGCTCAGTATAGACACTTCGGCCGGCGGTGAGCACGTCATCAATGTGCCGCCAATCTATACAGATGAAGTGAATCGCACCCTCCACGCTGCTGACGGCCAGCGATCCGAAGACGCGGGTCAAAAACAATTTGAACTGTGCCTCATCCATCTCGCCAGATCCCATGGTGAAGTTGCGGTGTTGAACACCACCCAGCCCGCTAACGTTATTCTTGATGGCAACGTTATAGGGCGGATCCGTGAAGACCATCGCCGCCCGTTCGTTGTTCATCAAGGTGATGTAGGAATGTGCATCGAGGGCATTGCCGCATAGCACCCTGTGCCTACCGAGGATGAAGAGGTCGCCGGGACTAGTTACTGCTGGCCCAGGCTTGATCGTGGCAACGAGGTCTGCCCGATCCTCGGGCTCGGCACCATATGGGGTCAGACTCTCGATGCGCAAATCGATCTCACCAATTTCGAATCCGGTAGCTTCGACACTGAAGTCGAGTTCGATGGTGGAGAGTTCTTTCAGTTGCTCTGCCAACAGCTTTTCATCCCAGACGGAGTTTTCGGTAAGGCGATTATCGGCAATCTTGAACGCTTTGATCTGTGCTTCGCGCAAATGCTCGAGGGCAATAGTGGGAACCTCTTCCCAGCCGAGTTGTTGACATGCCAAGAGCCGGCCATGACCGGCAATCACGCCACCCTTGGCATCGATTAGAATCGGGACGTTGAACCCGAAGCTCTCTATGCTCCGAGCAATCTGCCCAATCTGCCGTTTGCTGTGCAGGCGGGGGTTTTTCGGGTCGAGGTGCAGTTCGCAGATCGGACGGTACTCGATCTCGATTTTCCGCTCAGTGTGTTGTGGGGCCGCCGATTGACGACGATGGCATTTTGGCATACTCATTAGCTAGCACGGGTTCTCGTAACTATCAATATGATATACCGTTATGGCAAACAAATCGACCACGAGCGACTTTCCGAAGCGTCTCAAACAACTTATAGGCGAGTATGGTTCAAGGACTCGGTTGGCTAAGGCCACGGGAATTCCGGGCTCGACACTGCAGGGCTATGAGGCCGGCGCCAAGCCGGGATTAGATGTGCTGGCGACCCTTGCCAGGGTCGGCAATGTGGATCTGAACTGGTTAGTGACCGGCAAGGGCGCAATCCGTCCAGTCGGTCTCGTACCAGGGGCGCTCATGGCTGACATCGTGATGATCGATCAATACGAGATCGGAACAGCCCTTAACATGCAGATTGTTATCGGCTTCTTCCCATTCAGTCGCCACTTCCTGGAGTCCGGACTAGGGCTCACGGAGCCGAGTCATAAGAGCCTGTTGGTGGTTGAAGCAGACGCGACTCTTTTCGAAATAGCCCGGCGGGATCTCGTGCTGGTCGATCGCGATCAAAAGCATCTTGGCCGCGATGGGATTTACCTTCTTGATCTGCCCGGCATTGTGTTCAGGCACATCTCGAGGTCGGTCAATGGCAAGGTAAGAGTGACCGCGCCCGCGACCGGCGCCCATGACCTGGCACATCAAGTCCGTGATGGGAAGACGCCGTCTTGGAGGGTAGAGGAAGTGAGCGGCGGCGAACTTCAAGGTGACGGACGCGTCATGGTTTCGAAGGTAGTCGGAAGGGCAGTTTGGATCGGCCGAGGCATTTAGCCACGTCCAGATTCCAGCGTTGTCCTAGCCCAAAACGCTGCGGCACCGACGCTGGTGGTAACGTGAGTACTGCGCTGCCGTGAATCCAAGTCCGGCTGTATCTTAGAGAGAGACTCCTGGACTCAACGCGTCGTCCAAAATCAAGAAGAGCACGGGTGTTCGAACAGCAGATCAGGGATTTCGATTTCCCTGATCAGACGACCAGAATTCCCTGTTCCGTGGTCACAGGCAATCGATGAGAAAGCCAAAACCGCTGAGTTGTTGGCCTTCCCGGCTACCCGGACATAGCCCGGAAAAATGCGCAAATTCCCTGTATTTTCCCTGTTTATCAGGGAATTCCAAGCAGAGATTGGTTCGCGACGGACTGCGTCCTCCACCAACCAGTCCGCCAATTTCTCAATATTTTAGAGAATCCGCTGAAATCCGCGCGTATGCGCGCTAGGAGCAATCGAGCGGCTGTTCATTCAAAGCGGAGTGTTGTCTAGAGCAAATGAAGTCGGATGTGAGATGGTGGAGGCGGGGGGAATTGAACCGCCCACAGCGTTCGGAGCGAGGCGATACAGAAAAACAAGACTTCCCAATGAGATTAATCGATCGTCCCCAATTTAACGACAAATCGATCGTTCCCAAAGATTCCCCAAAGACCCGTCAAAACCCTAAAAACCGGACCCGGTCCGGTCTCTTAGGTTCGATCGAACGCGGCGGCTCTTGCGTTCATGGCGTCGAATCTAGCGCGATGGTTGCGGCCCGGCGGCACCGCCCACGGCATATAGATTGCCGTCATCGGAGGACGGAATCTTGTGGTTCTGGATCGGCCGATCACGCCGAATATGATCGCCTCGTCGGCTGACCCGCTCTCTTTAGCTGTATTTTCCGAGGCCGTTGTCATGCAAAGGTCAAACGTCATTTGACTTTTCCAGGACATAATAAACCCCAAGATTTTTTCAGAGGCCCTGCCCCCGCTCTCTTTCGAAAGAGATCGTTCCCTCGAATCGCATGTTCCGCGTTCCGTGAAACGGTAGCTTTTGCGAAACCGCATACCTCAGCCCGGCAGCGACGAAGATTCCTCCCAACGACGCGTTGGGCCGTTCGACGCGGAAAGTCGCGTCGTTTCCAGAGCCCTGACTCCACTAGCTTGTCCGGCTTTTGGCCTGGAGCTGCGCCTTGATTTGCATGAAGCGCAAGATGCCGGAGCGCGTGATGAGACCGACCAGCTTGCCATTGTCGACGACGACGAGGCGGCCGCTGTCAGCTTCGTTCATCTTGTTCACGGCGTCCATCGCGCTGGTTTCAGGAGCGATCTCGATCGCCGGATCGAGCCGCCGCATGATGTCTCCGACTTTCTTATGTGAACGATCCTCAGGGGAGCAGTTGCGGACCTGCGACAGCGACAGCACGCCGATCGCGCGACCGTCGGTGACTACCGGAAATCCTCCGTAACCGTGCTTCAGGAAGTATCGTTCGACCGCGTCCGCTACCGGCGTATCCGGACTTACGGTCACAGGATCGCGGGTCATGATGTCTGTGACCCGGACACGTTGGAGGAGATGCCCGATGATCGTGCCCTGAAAGCTGCTGATAGCTGCGGACCGCAGGAAGAGCCCGATAAAAATCAGCCAGATACCGCCGATGAGAGCTCCGCTGAAGATTTCTAAACCGCCTAACGCCATCATTCCCCAAGCAAGGGTGCTCCCCCACTCAACGGCGCGCGCGGTCGCCTGATCCATGTCGCCACTGCGCTTCCACAACACCGCTCTGAACAATCGCCCGCCATCCAGCGGAAATCCGGGCAGCAGGTTGAACACAGCCAGCGCAAGATTGATGAAGCCGAGGTAGCGAAAGACCGCGGTCCATAGCGATGCACCAGCCACGACCGCGCTTGCCTTGTAGATGAGCCAAAAAAACAGAGCGAGCGCGAGACTCGTTAGGGGTCCGACCCCGGCGATCATGATTTCGTCGTTTGCGCTGCGCGGCTCGCCGGCGAGATGTGCCATCCCGCCGAAGATGAAAAGCGTTATCCGGTCGATCTTCTCCCCTTTGAGATTGCCCACGGCCGCGTGGGAGAGCTCGTGAATCAGCACCGAACCGAAGAGCATTACCGTTGCCGCGAAGCCGCCGACCCAGTAGGCGAGTGTCCCATGGCCAGGGTAGGCGTCCGGAAAATAGCCCGCCGACAAGCTCCACAAGATGAGTGCGAAAATCACGAGCCAGGAGAGATCGATATCCACCTGTACGCCCGCGACCTTGAACAGACTCAAGTTTCTGGATCTCGACGTTGCGGCCATACCCAATTCTCTCTGCTCCTTCTCGAATTCGCTACCGCT
Source organism: uncultured Pseudomonadota bacterium (assembly GCA_963837035.1). Lineage (GTDB taxonomy): Bacteria > Desulfobacterota > Binatia > Binatales > Binataceae > JASHZA01. The sequence goes on along the minus strand of CAWIMH010000035.1, from coordinate 128,579 downwards.
GCGCCATGCAAGTGGCGATAGTGCAGGATTCTCAGAGCGTTGGAAAACGAACCGACTTGCAACATTCCGGCGATGTGTGCGAGACGCACGATGCAAAACGGGAGACGGGCGGTCGGAATTTTTTGCCAGCGAATTGCAATCGGCCGACGGCGCCCTTTGACTTGAATCAAACGTCCAGCCAAAGCTGCTGGTAAAGTGAGAAAGCTGACCGATAAAGGAGCTGCGTCTTGGAAACTTTGTTGATCTTTCTGGCTTTGATCGGCTCGTTTGCGTTGGTCGGATTGCTGATTCCATTCTCGGAGAATGTTATTCGTCCGGCGGACGACCCGGCGTCCTTCGATCGTCGGGACGATAGGCCATGAACGGCGCGCTGCGCAGGAATTGATCATGGCTTTGTACGTTCTGATGGCGATTGTCGTCGGGTTGGTGATCTACCTGTTCTACGCGGTCATTAACCCCGAAAAGTTCTGATTGGCGAGATTACTCATGTCATTCCAGTCTTGGCTGCAAATCGGGCTGACATTGCTGATCTCAGCGTTGCTCAGCATTCCCGTCGGCAGTTACCTCGCTCGGGTTGTGACTGACAGGAGAACCTTCCTGGATCCGATTTTGGATCAGTTCGACAACCTTCTCTATTTGCTGATTGGCCGGCGCGCCTGCACCCAGCCGATGAACTGGAAGGCGTATACGGCTCACATGCTGATGACGAATGCGACAATGGGCGCGATAATTTATCTGATTCTGGTCTTTCAGGATCGTCTGCCGCTTAATCCCATGCACTTCGCCGGCATGGACCCCATCCTGGCGTTCAACACGGCGATTAGTTTTATCACCAATACCGACTGGCAAGGTTACGGAGGCGAAACCACGCTGTCCAACTTCAGCCAGATGGCAGCCATTACCTTTCCGATGTTCACCTCCGCCACGACCGGCTTCGTGATCGCCATGGCCTTCATCCGCGCCTTCGTCGTCAAAGACGGAGGCAAGAACCTTGGCAATTTCTATCGCGATCTCATTCGCTTCACCACGCGGGTGTTGATGCCGGCGGCTTTTGTCTTGGCGCTGGCAATGATCTGGCAAGGCACACCGCAGACCCTGGGCGCGAGCGTGATCGCTCACACTGTGCAGGGAAGCGATCAGACTATCGCCTTGGGGCCGGTCGCATCGCTTGAGACGATCAAGCACCTTGGCACGAATGGCGGAGGGTTCTTCAATGCTAATGCCGCACACCCCTATGAGAACCCGACGCCTCTGACTTGCGTGATCCTAACTCTGTTGATGATCGTTCTGCCCAGCTCGATCGTGCTGTGTTTCGGCGAGATGATCGGCAACCGTCGGCAGGGATGGGTGTTGTATGGCGTCATGGCCGCGATGGTGATCTTGTTTTTGCCGATAGCAGTGCTGCCGGAACAAGTAGGAACGCCAACGCTAGCCAACGCCGGCGTGGAACTAGCCGCAACGTCAGAGCAGCCGGGCGGCAATATGGAGGGCAAGGAGGTTCGATTCGGTGTAGCCCAGAGCGGGATGTTCGGCAGCGTTACCACGCTGTTCACAACCGGGAGCGTCAACGCGATGCATGACAGCTTCACGCCATTGGGAGGTATGGGAACGTTCGTCGGAATGATGTTGCAGTGCGTCTTTGGTGGGAAAGGCGTGGGATTCCTCGCCGCGCTCGTCTACGGCATTGTCGCAATCTTTGTCGCGGGTCTGATGGTCGGGCGCACACCCGAGTTCCTTGGAAAAAAGATAGAAAGGCCCGAAATCGTTCTCGTCTCACTCGCGCTGCTGATCCATCCACTGGTCATCCTGGCGCCTACCGGCTTGTCCGTGGTCGCGCCATATGGTTTGTCCTCGATGGGCAATGCGGCAATGCATGGATACTCCGAAGTTCTCTACGCATTCACCAGCTCGGCAGCCAACAATGGCTCGGCCTTCGCGGGCCTGAACGCCAATACGCCTTGGTACAATTTGGCGACCGCCCTCGTCATCCTAATCGGCCGCTATCCTCCGATCATCTTTATGATGGCGGTCGCCGGCTCAGTGGCAGCCAAGCCCACGGCGGCGATCACGGCCGGTACCTTGCGCACAGATACCTTGCTTTTTGGTGGGTTCTGGCTGGGCACGATCTTAGTGGTTGGAGCCCTGACGTTTGTTCCCGCGCTGGTATTGGGACCGGTCGCCGAATATTTCGCCATGAAGCATCTACTGCTGTTCTAATCATGGATTAGAGATCGCCGCCTTTGCAGAAATGATCGATATGGGCACCACCTCGGACATCCAATCGAACCCCTCGCTTGAGCTCGCTTCTCAGGTGGCGCCGCATCGCGCGACCTACGGAGCTCGACTGATTGGGCAGGCGGTGATCGATTCTCTAAAGAAACTCGGTCCCAGGCGGCAGGTCCGTAATCCCGTAATGTTCGTCGTCTGGGTCGGCATGCTCGTGACCGCGGCTCTAACCGTGGATCCCACGCTCTTTGGTCCATCGAGCGCCAGCCCCACCTACAACGGCGTTGTGACAATGATTTTGTTCCTGACCGTATGGTTCGCAAACCTCGCGGAGTCGCTTGCCGAGGGTCGAGGCAAAGCGCAAGCCGCGTTCCTCCGTCAGACCAAAACGGAGCTTAGGGCCAAACGGGTGCGACCGGACGGTCCGATTGAAGAGGTTTTCGCAACTGCATTGCGCAAGGGCGATCTTGTTCGGGTGGAAAAGACCGACGTCATTCCTTCTGACGCAGAAGTGGTGGACGGCGTGGCATATGTCGATGAATCGGCGGTCACCGGCGAAGCGGCTCCAGTCCTGAAGGAGGCCGGCACCGATATTTTTTCGTTTGTCACCGCAGGGACGACCATCGTCTCGGATTGGCTGGTACTCAAGGTCGAATCCGAACCGGGCAAGAGCTTCCTTGACCGCATGATTCACTTGGTGGAAGGCGCGAAGCGACAAAAGACCCCCAACGAGATTGCCTTGACAGTCTTGCTCTCCGTCTTGACCTTGATCTTCGTCATTGTCGTTGCCGCGATGGCACCGGTAGCTTCTTACTTGAAGGCGCAGCTTAACGTCGCCGACCTGATTGCACTGACAGTTGCCCTGATTCCCACCACCATCGGAGCACTGCTTTCCGCCATCGGCATCGCCGGAATCGATCGGATGGTGCGGTTCAACGTGCTCGCGATGTCCGGGAGAGCGGTCGAGGCGGCAGGCGACGTGCAGACATTGATCCTGGACAAAACCGGAACCATCACCATGGGCAACCGCCAGGCAACGAGACTTATTCCGTTGTCCGGATGCACCGAGAAACAATTGGCTCAGGCGGCGTTTGTGGCTTCGCATTTCGATACGACCCCGGAGGGCCGGACGGTCATCACGTTTGCCCTAAATCGGGGCGCGGATGATGAGCCTATGGTTGAGAGCGCGCAGGGTTTGGATTTTTCCGCAGTGACCCGCATGAGCGGCACGGATTTGCCGAATGGGCAGAAAGTTCGGAAGGGCGCGGTGTCGGCCATCATCAAACACGTTAGCGAGACCTTCGGAACACCGATACCGACCGACCTCGACAATGCGGTGGACAGCGTGACCAAAGACGGGGCGACACCGCTGGCGGTTTCCGTCGATGGCAGCATTCTTGGCGTGATCGAATTGTGCGACGTCTTGAAGCCTCACATTCGCGAGCGCGCCGCCCAACTGCGAAAAATGGGGATTCGAACCGTCATGGTTACCGGCGACAACCCGGTCACCGCCAAAGCGATTGCCACGTTGGCCGGTCTCGACGATTTTGTCGCCGAGGCAAAGCCCGAGGAAAAGCTACGCATCATCCGTCTCGAGCAGTCGCAAGGTCGGTTGGTGGCGATGACCGGCGATGGCACCAACGATGCGCCAGCGCTGGCTCAAGCGGATGTCGGCCTGGCCATGCATTCCGGAACGGCAGCCGCCAAGGAAGCCGCCAACCTCATCGACATGGATTCCGATCCTACCAAACTCCTGGATGTGGTCGACATCGGCAAGAGGATGTTGATCACCCGCGGGGCTTTGACGACGTTTTCGATTGCCAACGATGTGGCCAAGTACTTCGCTATTCTCCCGGGCATGCTTATGGGCGCACTACCGGGACTCGCTGCGTTGAACGTAATGCAACTGGCGAAGCCGCAAAGCGCGATTCTCTCTGCGCTGATTTTCAACGCCCTAATCATCCCAGCACTGATTCCGCTGGCGCTGCGCGGAGTTCAATTCAAACCAAAAAGTGCAGAGGAAATGTTTCGCCGCAATTTGCTGGTCTACGGCTTGGGCGGGCTGATTGCCCCGTTCATTGGGATCAAGCTGATCGACTTATGTATTTCGGGTCTGCTTTAAGGAAGGCTGCGATGTTGAACATCATGATGAGCTCGTTGCGCGCCTCCTTGGTCGCCTGGCTACTTTGCGGTCTCATCTATCCGTTAGCGCTGACCGGACTGGGCCAATGGATCTTTCCGTTTCAGGCAAACGGCAGCCTTGAGAGAGGCCCATCGGGCACCGTCATTGGTTCGCGACTAATCGGTGAGCAATGGAACGGCCCCGCGTGGTTCCACGGACGTCCGTCAGCGACAACGGCCACTGATCCGAGTGATCCGGCCAAAACCGTGCCTGCCCCCTATAACGCTGCCAGTTCCGGGGGGTCGAACCTAGGTCCGACGAGCAGAACATTGATGGAGCGGATTGCCAGCGATCGCAATGCTCTCGAACGTGAGCAACCCGATCTAGCTCGCCGTCCTTTGCCCTCGGACATGCTCACAGCTTCGGCTTCAGGCCTGGATCCAGACATTAGCCCAGCCAACGCGGGCCTCCAGGCCGAACGCGTGGCACGGGCGCGCGGCGTGCCCGTGACAGATATCAAGATGTTGTTGAATAGATATATTACAAACCGCAGTCTCAGAGTCTTTGGCGAGCCACGGGTGAATGTCTTGGCTCTGAACATGGCCTTGCAACGAGCCTATCCCAAACCCTAGAAGCATCAGGTGACTTACGTCCATAGTGCGTCATGCGATCGGTTCGTGCCTTCGTCAACGCCGAGGCGAGAACGACGCGGGACTTGCCGCGGCGCGGACCGGAAGCGATCATGCATCTTCCCCGGTGGACGCATAGCTCAGCCCGGTTAGGGCGCTTGCCTCACATGCCTTTGCGGACACTCAACCACACCAATCCGTTACGATAAATCCCAAAGAACCAAAGGCTTTCTGATCGGGCTGGTGATGGTCGCCAACCCTTCCCAAACGAGCCCACGGCACAGAAACGACACAGTTGGCGGAATGCACGCGACCTGTCGCATCTCTGGCGTGCGAGCGTAAGGTCGCTACAATCGCCCGGAAACGCTGACCCTCGCGATGCTCTCCCTCCGTGCAGATACCGTGCTTTTCGCTGACCGGTGAGTCGCCGACCCTGCAGCTATAGGTCGACAGTTCTCAGTCAGTATTGAGTGGCGTAGACTTCCTGGCAATGGCAACGACCATCAAGCAATGGGAAGAAGCTTGGAGCCGGCTCCTCGAGGCACGACAAAAACTACAATCCTTGAGGCACGACAAAAACTACAATCCTTCGAGCACGACTATGCCATAGTCGGGCACATCCTGATCCTGGACAATACAAAACCGGGCGATGCGATAAGTCTCGATTATGGTTTCGGCGAACAGGTGCCGCCCATCGAAGTTCGGAAGGCGCTTGAGACTTTCAACAGAGCGTTACGACGGGAAGACGGCCTGTTTCGGCAACTTCGGAAGGCCGAGATGGCTGCCGCTGCGACTAGGCGGAAATTCGAATAGTCCGTTTCATCCTGCGATCAACAGGTCAAAGGGCCTCAGCTGGGCTCAGCTTCCGATGGTTGCGCGTAGCAGAGAGCGAGCCCCATCCAAAGATCGCTTTGCGAGGATGGCGGATTGCCGCCACATCTATTCAGGTCAATCATCGGCACGAAGCGCCTCGAGCCCTTCCCTTATGACGAAAAAGATGATGAGCACCGAAGTGGCGCTGTCAACCCACCACGCACCTAGTAAGAACTGGCAAAGCAGACCCACGAGTACGACGGCTGATAGATAAGCACACGTCAGCGTTTCCGCGGCGTCAGCGCGAATTGCCGCGCTGGCCAGAGACCTCGCCAGATTGGATTTGCGCCGAAATAGGAAGTACATGAGTGCAGTGGTGAAGACAGTGAGAACTAGCCCTGGCAATGAGAACTCAGCGCCTTGCCTTCTGATAAAGCTCCACACTGCAGTCACAAGCACGTAGGCTGCGAGCGCAAACAGCAAAATCCCGGCGATCCTTCGCGCAAATCGCTCTGCCGATTCAGAAAACTCTTCGCCGCGATTGGCCTCAACCTTAAAACGCCACAAGATAACTGCTGCCGAAAGCAGCTCGATGAAGCTATCCGCGCCAAAGGCTATCAGCGAAAGACTGTGAGCGGCGACTCCAGACCACACCGCAACCGTCCCTTCAAGGACCATCCAGAAAATTGTGAACCACTGAAGGCGAACGGCCCTCTTGATGAGTGCGGCCCTGCCCTGAACCGGGTCTTTCTCGGGCGAGCCTACCGGCATCGCAAATTGTCTCTCACGACTTTCAACTGCAACTCACGAAGATATTCCGGCTTGCCGCCCTTATCCTTACTTCCTCGGCGCTCGCAGTGAAAATGAACCGTTGCACACGCAAGAGTGTTGACCAAGACCGAAACTCGTTGCGGTTTTACACGCTCAGTCGGTCGCTATAGCAGGAGCGCTCCGTTGATCGGTGAGACCGAGAGGTCGACGCAATACGTACACGAGCGTGGGATGGAAGACCCGAGTCAATAGAGCAATCGAGACGGCGCCTCCGATAACGACGATCGCGAGTGGTCGCTGAGTTTGGGCTCCAATTCGTGTGGAAAGCGCTGCAGGGAGTAATCCCAAGCCATCGACCAGCGCCGTCATCATCAGCGCACGGAAGCGACGGTCAGCGCCCATCACGATCGAATCAACGATGGAGTGCCCCTCTTCCCAGAGTTGATGGATGTAAAAGTTCAGTAGAATGCCATCCATGATTGCGATTGCAAAAATCGAGATGAAGCCGACCGCGGCGGAGACGCTAAAGGGCGTGCCCGTCACAACCAACGCCAACACGCCGCCCAGGCAAGCAAGTGGCACTTGCGCCATTAATATAAGGGTGTTAACCAGGGACGAAGTTGCCGCGTACAGCACTCCCATGATCAGGAGCAGAGCAAGCGGTATTATAATTGCCAGTCTACGGTTAGCTTGCTGAAGCTCGCTGTATTCACCAGCCCAATCCAGGTGAACGCTTGCCGGCAGCTTGACTTACTGGTCAACTACCCGCTTGGCATCATTTATGGTGGTCTCCATGTCACGGTCGCGCACGCTAAAGCGTATCGCGCACGTAGCGCTCGAGACCCTCGCGATAGATAAACGAGGCACCTTCCACGGTCTTGATGTCAGCTACCTGGTCAAGTTGGACATAACCGCCTGAAGGTTGTGCGATTCGAATCTGGCGAATCGCATTCAGACTCTCGCGGTATTGAGGCTGCCAACGTACCATGAGGTTAAAAGACCGCTCACCCTCAAGCACTTGGGTAACCGCCTGTCCCCCGATCGCCGCCTGAACCACACTATTCACGTCGCCAACATTCAATCCGTATCGAGAGCAGGCTGCCCGGTCGGGTGTGATCATCAGGTTGGGCTGCCCCATCGACCGATATACTGCCAGATCGGCCATTCCAGGCACCCCGCCGACCTGTAGCTACCAAAAACTCCGAAAGCGGCCAAAAGTCTAGAGGTTTTGCGAAGTCTCGACGTAGTGTCGCCGGCATGCTTAAGGATGTGCGTTCGATCGTCGCCGCCATTGCCCGCCGGTTCCGTAGCCGGGCGGTTCTGGAATCGGAGAACCTCGCGCTTTGTCATCAGCTGCACGTTGTTCGTCGCCAGCGGCCGGGTCGGCCCCACCCGATCGCGATCGACCGGCTGCTCTGGGTCTGGCTATACCGGATATGGCCGCGCTGTCTGGACACCATGGTGTTGGTCAAGCCGGCGACGGTGATCCGATGGCACCGGCACGGATTTCGGCTCTATTGGCGTTGGCGTTCAAGCTCCGGACGACCGTCAGTGCATCGCGAAGTCCGCAAGCTAATCCGTGAGCTGAGCAGCGCCAATCCGCTCTGGGGTGCGCCCCGGATCCACGGCGCGCTGCTCAAGCTGGGGATCGAGATCAGCCAAGCCACGGTTGCCAAGTATATGGTGCGAAGCCGAGGGACACCTTCGCCGACCTGGCGTAGCTTCCTGCGCACGCAGGCCGCCGGCATCGCTGCGATCGATATGTTCGTAGTCGCGTCGGTGTCGTTTCGGCTGCTGTATGTGATGATCATTCTGGCCCATGATCGCAGGAAGATTGTACGATTTGATGTCACGGGGCACCCGACCGCTGGATCATTTTTAGATTGGCACCATGATGCGCACCGGCGCGGTATGGCTTCATTGTCCTGTCTGATTTATGTCGGAGAAAGAAAATAAGGCAAGCGCGAGGCTTGCCTTGAAAAGGAAGAGGACTAGAGCTGGGCGTCGAGCAGGGTTCCGGCGAAGCGTTCCATCTCGATTCGCTGGAGCGGTCCGAGCTTCTGCGCCGCGCGAGTGAAACCGTTAATCACGCCGAAGCGCGTAGGCTCCGGCTCTGCCGAATAACTACTGGCTACTTCGTCGGCGAACTTCTGCGACATCTTGCGCTCCTCGGCCAGTTGCCGAATGGTCTCGACCGGATCGACCATCAATTCTTCGCGAGCTTTCAAGAAGCGGTCGAGCAGGCTTGCGGCAACTTTGAGCGCAATTGAGATAGCGAGCGCCGTGCCCTTAGGGATGACCCGGTCGCGGCCCGGGCTAACTGCGGCGCCCGATTCGGTATCCCCGTTCCGGGCGTTGCACTTTTCAGATCCGTTGCCTCCCTTATGGAAACATGAGATCCGATCGTTTGCTGGCAATCTCGACGTTGCCGCACAAGATCGCGTGAAATGAGAATATCGCGGCGGGAATTCGTTCGGCGAGTCGGTATCCTTGGCGGCGTCGGCGCTGCGCACGTCGCGATGGAAGCGCTCGGTTTCGCTCCCATTCGGGTGGCTTACGCGGGTCCGCCGTCGTTGCCTCCCGAGTCCGGCCATGGCACCAAAGTCGTCATACTCGGCGCCGGAATGGCCGGTCTTACGGCGGGCTACGAACTTCGCAAGGCCGGTTACGACGTTACGATTCTGGAGGCTCGCGAACGAGTCGGCGGACGGAACTGGACCATCCGGCGCGGTACACACGTTGAGTTGAACCATATCCCCGACCAGCGTTGCGCATTTGCGGACGACCTCTACTTCAACGCGGGCCCGGCGCGGATCCCGAGCCATCATCAAGCGGTCCTGGGATACTGCCGCGAGTTCGGTGTCGAGTTACAGGTCGAGGTGAATAGCAATCGCAGTGCCCTGTTCCTTAACGAGGGGGTGAACGACGGACATCCACTTCAGCAACGGCAGGTAATCAACGACACTCGCGGTCACGTCTCCGAGTTGCTGGCAAAGGCCATCAAGAGGGGCGCACTCGACCATGAGATGACTTCCGAGGACAAGGAGCTGGTCGTAGAGTTCCTGCGCGTCTATGGCGACCTTTCTCCCGATCTCTTTTACAAGGGTTCCACCCGCTCGGGCTTTCGCACTCTTCCTGGAGCCAGCTTCCAGGAGGGCGTGCAGCGCGACCCGATCGATATGCGGTTGCTGCTGGATGAAAACCTATGGACCGGCGTGGTCTTCGAAGACGTGTTCGTGATGCAGGCGACGATGTTTCAGCCGGTCGGAGGCATGGACCGGATTCCGGCGGCATTCCACAAGCGTCTCCACTCGAAAATCCGGCTCGGTGCACGGGTCGTCGAGATCACCAAACTGTCGGACGGAGTGCGGATCGTCTATCGTGAGCGCGGTGCCGGCGGACCGGTTGCGATAACCGCGGCCTACGCGATCGTAACGATTCCTCTGCCGGTTCTCGCAGGGATCAAGAGTAACTTCTCCGTTCCGTTCAAGCGGGCGATCGCCAGGACTGCCTATGACTGTGCGGTCAAGGTCGCATGGCAGTCGACCCGCTTCTGGGAAACCGAGGATCACATCTATGGCGGCATCTCGTTCCTCAAGGGCGAGACGAATCTGGTCTGGTATCCGAGCAACGGCTTCCAAAGTCCGCAAGGGATACTGCTGGCCTGCTACAACACCGGTGATGACGCGAGGCGGTTCGGCGCGCTGCCTGTATCCGACCAATACGCTCGAACGCGGGGTGCGGTGAACGAACTGCATCCCGGGCATGGCCCCGAGCTGATCAATCCGGTAGCGGTTTCCTGGCAGAATGTACCTTTCAACCTTGGTCCCTGGGTTCATTGGCCTGAAGGTCCAAATGCGGACTACAAGCTGCTCAACCAAGGCGAGGGTCGCGTTTACTTAGCCGGCGAACATCTAAGCCATATTAACGGTTGGCAGGAAGGTGCCGTCCTTTCCGCCCATCGAGTCGTCTCCGATATCAGCGATCGTGAGCGTGCGGCGCAAGCCTGAGCAAACGGGCACACGCACTCTGCTAGGGCAGGAGCCCGTCACTATTGCCCGTCTCTGCCGCGCTGGTGCCGGAATACACGATTCGCTCGGGCAGGGACTTGCTCACGAAGGCTGAGCGCCACAGAAGCGGCCCCGCCTGAGTCTCGAGCATCGCCTCCGTGCGGCGAGCTTTCTGAAAATTTACCCGACTAGACGGGGTCGCCTTCGAGGCGGAAGCCGATTCTCACTTCCACCTGGAACTCGAGGATGCCGCTCTTCTGCACGGCGCCGCGGATATACGTGACTTCGAACCAATCAATATTGCGCAGGGTCTGGCGAGCCTTGGCTAAGGCGTTGCGAACGGCGTCATGGATACTCTGGTCGGAGACCCCAACTACCTCGACTATTTTGTAAGTTTTTTGCGGCATTGCCCTCTCCGTTCCGGCGGGATTGGTCACAATGCCTCCCTAGTCGCAACGGAAGCCGGTTAGCAAGCGTGCTCAACCCTCGTCGCGCCGCGCAATCTCGACCGCCAGATCGGTGGGTCGGATCCGCACTACAAAGTTCGCGGGGAAAGCGGCGGCGCGTAGCTGGTCCTCTCTCCAGCATGGCTACTTCTATCTTTGCCCAAATACTGAGCCAAACTGGCGGACAATTTCGCCGAGAAAACTGGGCCAGGGGTCGAGGGTTCAAATCCCTTCTGCTCCGCCAACGAGTCTCAGGTTTCAGGCAATCTCCGGAGAAGTACGCGAACTGCCCGTGTGTGGCAGCGATTTGCATCAGCCATCGGCACCGGAGAACGCCGAAATGGCGAGCTGCCGCATGATACTCAAATTTCTCTCTGTGAGCCAATATTTCGGTGCCGATGCCCGCCCCGATGAAGGGGACGGTTGGCCAGGAATCGGCGATATCACGACCCGATGCGACGGCACCTCGAGCTTGCGATGGGGGAAAGGCGTTCGCCTTAGCATCGCCTTCGAAGCTTCGTCAAGGCCGTTGAGAACCAGAGGCGCGAGTCCGAATCTTTCCGGCTACTCAACGTTCAGAGCGGCTCTTTGCGCGCACCATGAGAGCGGAAGCTCGATGCGTCTGGTGAGCGCCTCCGTGGTCAGAGTGGTCGGCTGCCGGCCCTCCACGATAGACTCGACGATTTCCGGCACCAGGAAAGCCAGGCGGATCAAGCGGCCGACGTAGCGGACGGCCAGTCGCTCGCGCGCCGCGATCGCAGCAAGAGATCTTGCCTTGCCGGTGCTGAGCTCGTCGAACCAGCGATGTGCCCGGGCAACGGGCTTCAAGAGCGACAGATCGACGACGGCCGCCGAACGATTGTGATCGCCCACGATCAGGCGCACCTCGACTCCGCGCCGCTTCAGTTGCATCGGCAACCATCGTGCGATTGCGATCTGGTCTGGAAGCTGAGCCTTTTCCACATCTGCGATGGGCAGCTTAATCGACACCCTGATGCCGTCAGATTTGAGTTCCACCCTCTCCACCAACTCGGCGATAGCGAGGGTCTGCTCGGCTTCTGATTGTAGGCGGTGACGCCAGGTTCGCGTAGCATGGAGTACGCGGTCGACCTGGCTGGAGTTAATGTCAGTTTTCTGAGCGGCCTCAAGCACTGCCGACTCGTCGCCGAGCATTTCCCCGACCGCGGCTGCGACTCGACCCTCGAGTTCTCTCGCGGGCAACCGCCAGCCGACCCTTGACGGCGCAAGTCCTTGGGCCAGTATGTCGCGCGAGACATAATGGCGGTACTTTCGCTCTCCTTTCCTTGCGTGACTGGGCGTAAGCCCTTTGCCATTCTCGTCGACCAAAGCGCCCGATGAGGGGACTTTTTTCGTGGCCTGCATCGTCACGCCTAGCACGAACGTGGTGCTCCGCAAGCTGTTGTTGGGTTCGCTCCCACACCGTTCGATCCACGATCGCTTGATGCTGCCCGGGATGACGGAGGTTCTCGTGCCGGATCTCAGCTGCGTAAATCGGATTCGAGAGGAGCGTGTAAAGTGCCCCGCGGGAGAACGAGTGTCCGCCAGACTCACTTCCCCTCTTTGATTTCCGTCGCTTGGAGACAACACCTCGCAGGTCCAGATCTTCCTTGAGCAGCCGGAGACAGCCGAGTTCCAGGTAGCGCCGGAAAATGTATCGGACGGTCTCTACCTCCCGCTCGTCAATCACAATGCGCCGGTCGCGGACGTCCTACCCGAGTGGAACGACAGCGCCCATCCACATCCTTTTGCGTTCGGAGGCCGCAATCTTGTCGCGAATCCGTTCGTGCCACCCGATAGACCGCCATCGTCGTATGCGGTCCTGACCAGACGCCACCCTTCGCCAGCCTGGCTCTTGATGAACGCTTCGCACGCCCCACGCTGTGCTTGTAGCGAGTTGAAGTCCTGTTCCAGTCCTTCCTCGGAAGATTTGCGAGTGTAGATTGAGCAGTGTCGGCTCGAAGCTTTAACCGGCTCCATGATTTTGCTCCTTAGCGGCGGATTTGAGGCCGAAGAACAGTGGTCCCGACCAGCGTGTGCCAGTGATGATGCGGGCCACCTCGGAAAGTGACTTGTATCGTTTGCTGCGAAAGAGGATGCCGTCTTTGAGCACCTGTGCCTGTTGGGTAACCCCGCCCCAGTCACGCACCAACACGGTTCCGGCTCGAAGACGCAGGTTCGGGTAGTGCGGTGATGCTCTGGGAGTCGCTGGTTGTTCGCGGCCTGAATTAAATGGCGGCGGACCGAAGGCTTGAGTGCGCCCAGCGCATTCTCCTGCATTCGGTGGGCAATCGCCGCGATTAGGAGAGAGCGGTGAATCTTTTGAGGCGGCTTCGAGCCATAGAGGCCGCGCCAGCGGTCCTTCAGCTCGTCGTCGGTTTGCGTTTCGAGATCCTTCAATTCCCTTGTGAGTTCTTCGAATTTGGCGTTCGATATCATCCGCTTCATAGCCAGTCTTTTACCCTCCAGATCCACACACATTGCTCGATTCACGGCGGGTAGCCAGTCCCTGCGACTTTCGGCTGGTCTGATGCGATTTCGCCGGTCCCATTCGCCTTCCAATCGCCCCGATAGTGTAGATCGACGATCTGCGCCAATTGCGGGCGTCTTTTCGAATACGTCGTTTATGGCCGGAGCCGGTCCGTTAGTGCGGAGCTTGAAGGTGGTCTAGCAGCAGCCGCCTTCCGGTGACACGCATCATGCTGCGGGCCTTAGCTTCCGATGATGTCCCGCAAGCGACTCTTCGACACCATCTCGGCGGGACTCCTCCCTGCCGAGTCGAGCCAATTTTCAAAGTCTTTTATTCGAACCCTGTGCTCGACCTCCGGCTGGTTAATAGTCACCGCGACGCTCGCCCGGCCGCGATTGAGATCTTCGCTCCAGTCGTCCTCCCGGAAACCGCGCAAAGCCATTCCTGAGAAACGTTGCCCAACGCTGATCGCGGCGAGGGTTTCCGCCTGTTGCCGACGACTTTGGCAGATACTTCCGAACCGTGCGTGGGGACACGCGCAGACCAAGCTTCAGCAATAACTCGTTTGCGATCCGTTTCTCGCCCCACGATGGGTTCTCGCCAGCCATCCTGCGGATCAGACGTTGGAGGTCCAGCGGAATCCGCGGCCGGCCGGATTGGGATTTGCAACGCCAGAAAAGCTGGTAGCCCCTGCGGTGCCAACCGATGAAAGTTCTGGGTCTTACGATGGCCAAGGCGTTTCGCCAATCAAACCAGTGGCTCGGCCACACCAACGTCAAGCGCCCTGGATCGTCGAGCCGTCGTGATCTCGTTTTGCGTTCTTGGTAGAAGGCAAGCCGTTTGCGCAGGAAGAGATTCTCGGCGGCCAACGAAGTTTTGGACCGTAAACTAAGGATTAGAAAGCGGAGCAAATCGGCAAACACGTTCAACCAGCACGCGCAGAAGTTCATGGTGCGTTCATGGTGCACTGATGTCCTTCGTTTTCGATCTTTTCCTTTCACTTTGACTGCTATTTTCTCCGCTTCAAAGTCAGGCCGCTAATTTTTTGCGGAGCACAGAGCGGCACCAGCGGCATGAAAGTGTTGGTTAACGGTGGCCCCGGTGCGCTTTTGCAAGGTCCATCAGTAGGACGGGCGGCTTCGGTGGAATTTGCCGCGTCAGGGGAGAATTCCCTCCTGACGATCGAGGACCTTGCCGCTGGGCTCACACCGCAGGCCGTTCGACGAGCTCGACGGCGCGAAAGAGTACTCTCAGCAAATGCGCGGGAGCTGCGCGCCCGCGAGCACGTCCAGCAGGCGGGTCGTTCCGAACGCGGTTCGCAGCAGCACGCGCGGCGTGCCGCTGCGCGTTACGGTCGCGATGCGGCAGGCGTCGCTGCCGAGCGGATGACGGCGCATCGCGGCAAGTACTTTGTCCGCATCGGTGCTGTCGACGATCGCAATTAGCCTGCCCTCGCATGCGACGTATAAAGGATCGAGCCCCAGGATTTCGCACGCGGCGCGGACGCCGTTGCGCACCGGCAGCGCCGTTTCCTCGATGACTATTTCGACGCTGGAGCTTTTCGCCAGCTCGTTGATGACCGTAGCGACGCCGCCGCGCGTGGGATCGCGCATGCATCGAATCGTCCCGCCGCTTTCCAGCATCTGGGAAACAAGCCCATTGAGCGGTGCGCTGTCGCTGACGATCGTGGTCTGGAATTCAAGCCCCTCGCGCGCCGACATCACGGCGATTCCGTGATCTCCGATCGGGCCGCTAACTAAAACTGCGTCGCCAACCTGGATTTGCTCGGGTCCGAGCTCGATACTGCCTGCGACCACACCGATGCCACTGGTCGTGATGAAGAGACCGTCGGCCTTGCCGTGCTCCACGACTTTCGTGTCCGCTGCGATTACCGCAACGCCGGCGCGATTGGCCGCCGTGCGCATCGATTGCACGATCGCTTCGAGTTCCTCGATCGCAAACCCCTCTTCGAGGATGAACGCGGCCGACAAGCCGATCGGCTGACCGCCCGCTACCGCCAGATCGTTGACGGTGCCGTTGACTGCGAGCGAGCCGATGTCGCCGCCGGGAAATCGGAGCGGATTTACCACGAACGAATCGGTAGTGAACACGACGCGACTCGCGCCGACCTTCATTTCGGCGCTGTCGTTGAGGCGATCCAGGAATGGATTTGAAAGCGCGGGCAGAAAAACCCTGCTCACCAATTCCGCCGTCAGCCACCCGCCGCTTCCGTGGCCAAGCACGATGACCTCGCCCTTCGGAGCCGGCGAGGGACAGCTAAGCGAGGCCGGAGAGCCGTTCCGATTTGAATCGCTCATTTCGCCTCCGTCGCCACCGCTGCAAGGCGACCGGCGTGAAAATACGCGGCGCATGCGCCTTCCGTTGAGACCATTGGAGCGCCCAGCGGATGATCCGGCGTGCACCGGCTTCCAAAGGCCGGGCATTGTGGAGGTTTGAGCAGGCCGCGCAACACCTCTCCGGCGCGACATTCTGTCGGCTCATTGGCCGGCGCGTGCTTCAGGCCGAAGCGGCGAATCGCATCGTAAGCCGCGTAACGAACACTCAAGCCCATCGCGCTTTTTGGCAGAGTGTCGAGTCCGCGCCATCGGCGATCGACGAGGGTGAACACTTCCGCCATCAGACCGCGCGCGGTGACGTTGCCCTCGTTCCTCACCGAGCGCGCGTATTGATTTTCGACCTCGGCGCGGCCTTGTTCGAGTTGCGTCACACACATCGCCACGCCTTGCAGCAGATCCACCGGCTCAAAGCCGGTGACGACTATCGGCACTTTGAATTTCTCCACCAGCGGCCGGTACTCGTCGATACCCATGACCGCGCACACGTGGCCCGCCGCCAGAAATCCCTGCACGCGATTGTCGTCGGAGGAAAGTATCGCCTCTATCGCTGGCGGAACGCGCACGTGGGCCACAATAACGGAAAAATTGGGGACATTGAGGCGCGCGGCCTGATGCACGGCCATTGCGGTGGTCGGCGCGGTCGTCTCAAAGCCCACCGCAAAGAACACCACCTCGCGCGAGGGTTCGCGGCGCGCAAGGTCGAGCGCATCGAGCGGCGAATAAACCACGCGCACGTCGGCGCCGACGGCGCGCGCGTCGAAAAGATCGCAGGTCGAGCCGGGCACGCGCAGCATGTCGCCGAACGAGCACAGCGTAAGGCCCGGGCGTTTCGACAGCTCGATCGCAAGATCGATCATCTCGATGGGCGTCACGCACACGGGACATCCGGGGCCGTGAACCAGCGTGACTTCGCGAGGCAGCAATTCATCTAGCCCGTAGCGGACGATGGTATGGGTCTGCCCGCCGCAGACTTCCATGATGGTCCAGGGCCGCGTGATCGTTACGCGAATCTGCTCAATCAGCGTACGGACGACGGCGGCATCGCGAAATTCGTCGACGAACTTCATGACTCGTCTTCCTCTGCGAGCTGCCGTTCGATTTCGCGGGCCAGTTCCAGCGTTCGCACCGCTTGCTCTTCGTCCACTCTGCTGATCGCGAAGCCCGCATGGACGATCGCGTAATCGCCGACGATTGCCTCCGGCACATAGGCGAGGCACACCTTGCGCGTGACGCCGCCGAAATCGATTTCGCCCATGCGGAGACCCTGCTCATCGGCGATTCTGATTATCCTGCCGGGAACGCCAAGACACATGACGAACCTCCAACGATTCAGAGTTCAGACGAGCGCCGCGACGACCGCCTGCCCCAAAGCCAATCCGCCGTCGTTAGCCGGCACCCGGTGATGAACCAGGACGGTGAATCCTTCTCGCTCGATGCGCTCGATCGCCGCCGCTTGCAGCAGGCGGTTTTGAAAACATCCACCGCTCAGCGCCACGACGTCGATGCCGCTCTTCGCGCGCGCGTCCAAAGCCATTCGCGCCGCGACCTCCGCCATCGTGTCGTGAAAGGCCCGTGCGATCTTCGCCTTCGGCGTTCCGCTTTCCAAATCGCCGATAATCGCGGCGAGGATGTCTCCGGTCTGGATGGCCTGGTCGCGGATCGAGAACGGATAGATGTGATTTGCCGGAGGCGATCTGCGCGCCAGCGTTTCCAGTTCGATCGCGGCCTGCGCTTCGTAGGTGATTTCGTCTCGCACACCAAGCAGCGCCGCGACCGCATCGAACAGCCGGCCGCAACTGGAAGTCTGAACCGTGTTGATGCCGCGATCGACCATCGTCGCGAGAATCCGTGCATGCTCTTCGCCGACGAGCGCGGATACTCGATTTTCAAACCTCGAACCGAACAGTGCGATCAAAAACGCAGCGGCGATCCGCGCCGGGATAGCGAATCGCGGCGTCACCCCCGGCAAGCGGCAGGTACTGGAGATGCGAAACCCGGCGAAAGTCGCGGTAGTCGGCGATCATCGCCTCGCCACCCCAGATTGCGCCATCGAGGCCATAGCCGGTCCCATCAAAGGCGATACCAATCACGGGGCCCGTATGGCCGTTTTCAGCCATGCACGCGGCGATATGCGCATGATGATGCTGCACGCCCACGGTTCGCACGCCAAGGCGCACGGCTATTTCGCGACCAAACGATTGCGGATGCAGATCGTGAGCGGCGACGCGCGGCGTGATACCGCTCATAGCGATCCATTTCTCCAGCGAATCGCGAAAGTGATCCTGCGTCGCCATGCTCTCCAGCGTGCCGATGTACTGGCTCATCAGGGCTTGCTGTTCGACAGGATGCAGAAGCTGTTCTTGATGTCACCGCCCATGCCGAGAATCGGAACTGGCGCTGCAACCGGCACGCTGAGCGAGCGCGGTGTGCTGCCGCGGCTCAGCCGAACCGGTTGCGGACCACGCGGCCCGACGATCCAGACGCCGTCATCGCAGCGCTGATGAATCGGCCGGTTGTGCAGCAGGAGCGCGTCGACTTGATCCGCGAATATGGCACGCGCTTCTTCGCCGTCCCGAGCGAGCGGCTCTCCCGGCAGGTTGGCGCTGGTCATAACGAGCGGGCGAGCGGCATCGCGCATGATCAGGTGATGCAGCGGCGAATATGCAATCATTACTCCGACATGGTCATTACCCGGCGCGATCGCAGGTGCGAGTTCGAGCGCCTGCGCGTCTGCGCAGCAGAACGATCGCCGCCTGCGGCGACATGAGCAGCGCAGCTTCATCATCGGAGACCCACGCGAGGCTTCGCGCCGACTCGATTGAATCGACCATCACGGCGAGCGGTTTGTGCGCACGCCGTTTGATAGTGCGCAGACGCGCGACGGCTGCTTCGCTGCTCGCGTCGCACGCGAGATGGACGCCGCCGATGCCCTGAACGGCGACAATACCGCCCGCCCGCAAAATTGCCGCCGCGCGTGCGATGCAATCTTCGCCCGCCTCCGCATTTTCCCATCGCGGCGCAGTCACTTCGAGCCACGCTTCGGGACCGCACTCGGGACACGCGATCGGCTCGGCTCTGAAGCGCCGATTCGACGGATCCAGATACTCGCGCCTGCATTGGTCGCACAGCGGAAAGTCGCGCAACGTGGTGTTCTGGCGATCGTAGGGTAGCGCGCGAACCACGGTGAATCGCGGACCGCATGAAGTGCAGTTGGTAAATGGATAGCGATAGCGGCGATCGGCGGGATCAAGGATTTCGCGCACGCATTCGGCGCAGGCGGCAAGGTCAGGCGGAATGGTCGTCGCGGCGCGTCCGCGCTCACTCGGCATCGCGGAGAAATCCGTATCGCTCCGGAGCGGCAACCGCTCGGACTCGATGCGCTTCAATCGCCGCGGCGGGCGGAAGCTCCGCCTGCAGGCGGTGGCGAAATTCGCGCATAGGAGCGCGGCGGCCTTCGATCTCAATTTCGACCCCGAAGGGAACGTTACGCACGAAGCCTGTGAGCCGCAGTGATTTCGCAAGCCGCCACACAAACGGCCGCAAGCCGACGCCCTGAACGGTCCCGGCGAGAACCAGACGCTCGCGCTGCCGATCGTCGAATTCGATGGCCCACGACCGTACCCGCTCGACGGCCAGGCACACCGCTTCGCGCGTTCCGGGGCTGAGTCCGCAGAGCTGCGCCGTGCCCCCGGGTGCGATTTCAATTCCGATCACTCTGCCCACAGAAGGCGCCCGCCCCAACTTTTGAGCGAGTCGGATTGCCGCAGCGACACCCAGATCGTGCGAAGAGACGAAGTGCGCCGCAGAGCAGTCAAGTTCAGCGAATGCGAATTCATGGATCGTTCCGGGCGGCGCACCCGATTGCACCGCGTCGATGAGAATCGCGGCGTCGGCATCTTCCAGCAGATCCACGAGTGCCGTGCCTGGGCGATCGACCGCGATCACCTCGCAATTCGGCGGCGCCGCCGCGGCGAGCACTCGCGCGATCTCCAGGCCCGCGGCATCGTCGCCAAAGGGACTGCCGATTCCGATGATCCGAATCAATGCCGTTCGATCTCGAGTTTCAGAAAATGTGTCGAACAGGAGATGCACGGATCGTAGTTGCGAATCGCTACCTCGCACATGTGCGTAGCCTCGGCCCGGCTGCGTTGTACGATGTCGGGAACCAGCTCGCGCAGGTCGGCTTCGATTCGCGCCTGGTTCTGCGACGTCGGCGGTACGATGCGCGCCGAGTGAATCAGACCGCGCTCGTCGGTTTCGAATGCGTGGTAGAGCGAACCGCGCGGCGCCTCGGTAATCGCCCGTCCGACGCCGGAGCGGACTTCGAATGATGCGGCAGGCGCAGGCGGTGGCTGATACGCGTCGATGGCTCTGACCGCCTCGTCGATGGCATACAGGATTTCGAGGGCGCGCGCGACGATGCTCGTGTAGGGGTTCGAATTGGGCCAGGGAATTCCGGTTTCGCGCGCGACGGAGGTTACGTCGGGGCCCATCCGATCGAAATTCAGATTCACGCGCGCGAGCGGTCCCAGGAAATAGGGCCCGCGGCCCTTCACCTTGCAGTGCAGCGCGTTCGAGTACGGCACCTGATGCTCTTCGAAGAAATCGTCAAAATCGTCAGGCGCCGCGTCGATCCCCTTGCTCGAGAATATTCGCCCCTCGTTCATCGGATATTTGTCCGGATGCCGAAGCGAGACGAATTCGATATCGCGGATAATGGCGGGCAGGTCGAAGTGCGACACCCATCGCACGCATTCGACCGCGTCATTGCGAACGCGGAGAAGCTGTTCGCGCAGATCCGCGAGCTGATCGCGCCGGGGAACACGGGTGAAACCCCCGATGCACGCCCCCACCGGATGCACCGATCGGCCGCCAAGCGCGGTAACAATCGCGTTGCCAACTTTCTTGATTCTGAGGCCGCGCTCCACCGCCTCTCGATTCTTGTCGGCCAGCGTAATGATGCTGTCACATCCGAGAAAATCCGGCGCTGCCAGCATATGAATGTGCAGCGCGTGGCTTTCAATCCATTCGCCGCAGAGGTAAAGGCGCCGCAATTCGCGGACGGCAGGATCGATCGTGACGTCATACAGCCGTTCGAAAGCGTGAACCGTGCTCATCTGATATGCGACCGGGCAGATGCCGCAGATGCGCGCGGTGAGGTCCGGCGCTTCACACGCGTCACGTCCGCGCAGAAAAGACTCAAAGAACCGCGGCGGCTCGAAAATTTCGAGACGAAGGTCGATCAACTCGCCGTCGCGCATGTGAATGCGCAGGGCGGCTTCGCCTTCAGCGCGAGTCAGATAGTTTACCTGGATGGTTCTATTTTTTGCCCGCCGCGATGGCATCCGCAGTCTCCCGCCATGGCCGCACGTAACCGTTTATTCCGCGCAAATGCCGCATCGCATCGTCCCTGGTAACGCCTTGGCTAGTCAGCAATCGCGCGAAGGCTTCCATATTCTGATCGTCGGCCGGTCCGAAGCATCCATAGCATCCGCGATCGAACGCTGGACACAGCGCACCGCATCCCGTACGCGTCACAGGGCCCAGGCACGGCTCGCCGCGTGTAACCACCACGCATACATTGCCGCGCCGTTTGCACTCCATGCACACGCTGTGCGCCGGCAGAGCCGGCTGTGCTTTGGACAGCAGTGATCGCACCACGGCAAGAAGCTGCTGCTTGTCGACGGGGCAGCCCCAGACTTCGAAGTCCACGCGAACGTGCTCCGAAATAGGAGTCGACGTCGAAAGCGTCGAGATAAACTCCGGGCTCGGATAGACGACGCGCCTGTACTGCTCGACATCCGCCCAGTTGCGCAGCGCCTGAATTCCGCCCGCCGTCGCGCACGCACCGATCGTCACAAGATAGCGGCTTTCCTCACGCACCTTGATGATGCGGCGCGCATCGTCAGGAGTGGTGATGCTGCCCTCGACGAAGGCGATATCGTATGGGCCTTCGAGGGCGCGGCTGCGCGCTTCGGGAAAATACACGAGATCTACCTGTCCGGCGAGCTTGAGCAGTTCGTCCTCCGCGTTCAGGAACTGCAACTGGCAGCCGTCGCATGAGGCGAACTTGAATACTGCAACGCGAGGCTTCATATGCCCGATATTCCGAACAGCTCCCTGACCGTGCGATATGAAAACACGGGCCCATCCTTGCACACGAAATGCTCGCGATACTGACAATGGCCGCAGAGCCCGACGGCGCACTCCATCCGCCGTTCCATCGAGAGGTAGATCGCTTCGTCGCCGATACCCTTCTGCCGCAGCGCACGCGCCGCATACCGCATCATCACCTCCGGGCCGCACATCATCACGATCGACGACGGCGGCACCGTGAGCTCGTCGAAGAGCTCCGTCACGACCCCGATTTTGTAGTGCCAGCTTTTGTCGGGCTTGTCCGCCGTGAGGTAAACTTTGGTGCGCGGCGCGCGGCGCCATTCGTCGAAGCGCTCGCGGTACAGAAGATCGTTCGGCGTCTTCACGCCGTGCAGGATATGCAATTCGCCGTATTGGTCGCGGCGGCGGAATATATAGTTGATAAACCCGACGACCGGGGCGCATCCGAGGCCGCCGGTGATGATCACGACGTCGCGGCCGCGCGCTTCTTCGACCGGCCATCCATTGCCATACGGACCGCGTACTCCGACCACGTCGCCGACTTTCCATCCGGCCATCACGCCCGTGACGCGCCCGGCAATCCGGATCGTGTGTTCAAGGTTTTCGGGATCGGCCGGATCGGAGACGATCGAAATCGGAACCTCGCCGACGCCGAAGGCGTAGAGCATGTTGAACTGCCCCGCCTTGAAGCTGTACGCACGTCGCACGTCCTTGTCGACGAAGCGCATGGTGAAGGTGTAGATGCCCGCGGTTTCGGTGCGACGCGCGGTAATGCGCGCGGGATGTATCGTGTAAGGTGTCACCGCTTCACCGGATGCGCACGAATCGCGGCGACTTCCTCGGTCAGATCGATGCCCACCGGGCACCAGGTGATGCACCGGCCGCATCCGACGCATCCCGACATGCCGAACTGATCGATCCACGAAGCCAGCTTGTGCGTGAGCCACTGGCGGTAGCGGTCCTCGATCTTCGGGCGGAAGTTGATTCCGTGGATATGCGCGTGCTCGAGCGAGAAGCATGAGTCCCACTTGCGCACACGCCGGCTCATATTGCCGTCTATCTCTTCCTGATCGACCACGGTGTGGCAGAAGCAGGTCGGGCAAACCATCGTGCAGTTCGTACACGAAAGGCATCGCGACGCGACGTCCTTCCAGCGCGGGTTCTCGGCTTCATCGTAGAGCAAGCGAGGCAGGTCCGCGGTATCCAGGCGGCGCTGCATGCCCGCGGCGCATCCGTCGATTCGGACTTTTTCCGACACCACTTCATCGTGCTGCGCGGGGCTCAAGCCAAGCTTCGCGGCGATCGCCTCGCCGGCGGCCGAGCCCACTCGCATCACGAAGCCTTCTTCCAGCTCGGTCAGCGAAAGATCGAACCCCGTCGTCGCTTGCGGGCCGGTCTTCATCGAGGCACAAAAGCAGGTCGGCGCGGAGCGGGTGCAGTTGACGGCGACCAGAAACGCATCCTTGCGCCGCGTATGGTAGTGCGTGTCGTGAAAGCGGTCGTGCAGAAAAATACGATCCTGCACGGCGAGCGCCGCGAGGTCGCACGCGCGCACGCCGATGAATGCAAGGCGCACGGCCGGCGGCGCCACTTCGGTGACCTTGAAGCCGCGCCGCTCGCGATTTACCTCAAGCAGCGTTTCCTCGGGCGCGAAAAAAAACGGCTTGAGCGACCCCGCTCCGTTCACCACCCCGAAAATTTCTCCGGCTGTGCCCTGCACCAGCCGATAGCGCCCAGGCTCCTGCGTCTCGCGCATCGCGACCGCCAGGTCGGACACCTCGCGTACCTCGTCGAATCCCACGGCCCCATCGCGCACGACCGGACCCAGCACCTTGAACCCTTCGCGCCACAGAGTCGCGATGAGATCCTCGAGCGCGGCCTTGGGCATGTGCAGCGATTCACTCATGCGGAAATGCTCGCGGAAAATGACTGTTGCAAATTGTCGATTTCGGCAAGCAATTCGCCGACGCCCTCTCCGCTGAGCGCGGACATCTTGATAATCCGCGCATGAGAATTGATCGCCACAACGTATTCGGTCCATTCGTCGAGGTTGAACGGCACGTGCGGAATCAAATCGCATTTGTTCAGCACGATGACGTGCGCGGCGCGAAACATCGGCGGATATTTGAGCGGTTTGTCGATGCCTTCGGTGGGACTAGTCACGACCACTCGAAGCCGCTCGCCGAGATCGAACAGCGCTGGACAGACGAGGTTGCCGACGTTTTCGATGAAGAGCAGGTCGCCGTCGCCGAGATTGAGATGATGCATCCCGTCGTGGATTTGATGCGCATCAAGATGACAGCCGAGGCCCGTCTCCACCTGGCAGGCGGTCGCACCCGCAGCGCGGATGCGCGCGCTGTCGCGATCGGTCGCCTGATCGCCTTCGATCACCGCAATGCGCCTGGAGCCACGCCACCGTGCGATCATCGCTTCCAGCAGCGCGGTTTTTCCCGCGCCCGGGGTCCCCATCAGGTTGATCGCGAAAATTTGCCGCTCTGCTAGATGAGCGCGGTTGTGTTCGGCTACCGCCGCGTTCGATGCGAGCAGGCGCTCATTGACATCGATGGTACGGATCGATGAAATGCCGCAGCCACAAGTGTCACACATCAGCCACCTCGATCGCTCGAAGTATCATTTCGTTGCCGGACAGAAGCTCCCCACCGGGCCGTTCGCAGCGGGGGCATCGGCCGATCAAACCGTCGAAGCTGAATACTATGCCACAATCAGCGCAGCGGCTGCGAGCAGCGATGGTTCTGACCGACAACTCGGCACCGTCTACTCGCGAGCCTTCGCAGACAACGCCGAATGCGAAGCGTAGGGATTCTGACACGATACCGG
This sequence comes from uncultured Pseudomonadota bacterium, assembly GCA_963837035.1. Taxonomy (GTDB): domain Bacteria; phylum Desulfobacterota; class Binatia; order Binatales; family Binataceae; genus JASHZA01. The sequence continues at coordinate 103,762 of CAWIMH010000035.1, read as the reverse complement.
CCGCCGCCCCGATATCCACACTGACGCGCACTACCCGCGTATTGGCGCCATCAAGATTTCGTTCAATCGCGGCCAGCAGGTCACGCGCGAGTGACAACTCATGCATTTTGCGCCTCGCACCAGTTGATTCGTCTCTTCCTGCCAATCTACCTCCGGGCCACCATGGCGCGGTGAAAGTACAGAAGCGCAGAGAGCTTCGGTATCACAGCCATCTTGCTCAGACGTTTGAGTGACACGAAAAGCGCCCAAACTCCCAGCTCCAGCCGATCCCATGAGGTCAGTTTCGGAGCACGGCGTTGCGCGTTCTTCATGGTTAGCAACGATGTTTAACCGCCAGTGATTGTGCTGCCACTGCGCCAAGACCGCGCGGACGGGCAAGCCTGGACATCATTCACATTGTATCCGAATCGAAACCGAGGCTGTGTATGGGGCCAATTCCTCCTCTGAGAAGTGCGGCCACTGTTGGGCTGGATCACAGCGGGAGTCGCATCCAATACGGACCATATTGCCGCCCGCCCTGATGGATGAAATCTTTAGTTGGGACACTATGTAGAACGGCACGTCACAGGCGCCAGGTCGTGAAGATGCCGCCGTCCACGGTAATCACTTGGCCGGTGATCCCCGAGCTCCCGAGCTCCGTCAGGTAAGCGGCGAGATCGGCGATCTCGCTCAGCTCGAGTCGGCGGCCGCGGGGAGTAGCGGCATCAGTTGCCGCCATGAGCGCGTCGGTGTCACCAACGACGTCCTTTGCGGCTTGCGAGGCGAACGGCGGCGGGGAGATGGCGTTGACGCGGATCCCGCGATGTGCGAGTTCGGCCGCGAGATAGCGAACGAGGGATTCGCCGCACGCCTTGGCCGTTCCGATGGCACTGTAGGTCGGGATCACGCGGAACGACCCAATGCTCGTGACGTAGAGGACCGTCGAGCCATCGCGGAGCATGTCGTCGAAGGCTACGGTGGGAAAAAGCGTCGCACCGGGGTCATTCGCTGTAAGTCTCACCGGAGCAATGCGAAGCGAAAAATCAGGGGCACCAGTGGTCGTCGGTACGGACGAAGCCGATCGTTTATCAGTGGCGAAAACGATGTCAGATGCGACAACAGAAATACCAGACAAGGCAGACATCGCGAGCAAGCCAAGAAAGTCCCGGCGGTTCATAGCGACCTCCCCGATCTGCGTGCCTTCCGAGCACCCTGCCGCCCTCTCGTCTCTTTCACGTCCTCGAAGAGTTCCGTAAATAGCTCAGACACCTTACGCTTCCCGCTTTCCAACGCCTCCTGTGCAAGCCTGGTGGCTCTGTATACGCGGCGAGAGAGCTTACCGGAACGCTCCTCAATCGAGCGCAGATACCCTTTTTTTTTCCATGTTGTGCAGCATCGGATACAGGGTGCCTGAGCTCAGCTTGTAACCATGCTGGGCCATCTCCTCGATCAACCAGAGGCCGTAGACTGGCCTTTCTGCGGCGTGATGAAGCACGTGCAAACGGATGAGCCCCGAGTACAGCTGCTGATCCTCGCCTACCTGCTCTTCCGGCTTTTTAGATCCTCGCACTTTTGACTTTTGTTGCGGCTCTAGCTGAAGAGAAGCGGCCGATCTTCTTGACAGCCTGCCGCTCATAGTCGAGATTCGATGTCGATGTCCGATAATTTAATCGTGGGTGCGAGGAATCCGAGCGGCAAAAGCTCGCGCACGTACCGATCTGCGACCTTTTCCCTTATCGCAATCTCGTGCACCGACTGTACTCGGCCCGCGAGTAGGTCCTGAGACCACTTACGGCCACGGGCAACCGCCTTCAGTAATGGCCGGTCGACTTGGTTGGGCGTGGTGTCGCCTTCAACCACGATGCGCATCTCGACACCGCGACGCTTCATCTGCATCGGCACGAGCCTGGAGAGCACCAGGCTCACCGGGCTCGCGGCGTCCGACAATTCGGTGAGCGGCAGTTTTAGCGAGAGGTGGAGGCTTGCGCGACTGAGCTGGACCCGCTCGATGAGCTCACCGAGCGTCGCCGCCGCTGCGCTCCTGGATTGCAGACTCTCGATGTACGCCTGGGCCGACTTCAAGACCGACGGCAACCGATTCGGATCGGTGCCAGACTCTTCGAGCGCCGCCGTGTGCGCCGGTCGATTCGACGCGGTCACCGGCCGCCAGACCGGACACAAGATGCTGCTGATCCAAATGGCACGGTGGGCGCAAAGGTGATAATCGACCCTGTGGTTCTGAGCGACTCAGGATATCTGCGAACTGCCGGCTGGATCGCGGCTATCCTTGTTTCATTTCAGTCGCTTGGCTCACACGGCGTGAGAAAGAGGCCGCGGAGGGAGGCCACAGCAACAAGGACGCGAGGAAGATGGGCAGGACGAGTCTTCGTCTGGAGGGCGGGGTCCACAATACGCTTCCAACATCGCGGCGACAGGCGTGGTCGGCTTAGCGGCCTCGTCCATGTTCCTTCCGTGTCCATCACGAACTCCTGACTTCGTGATGCGTCCAAGCGACATTCCGACCCGATAAAACAAGCGCTCCACCGGACTTCGGCGGAGCGCTTGTTTCAAGCCCTCGACTCTCAATGACTATGAGTTGACGTTTAGTACCGAAGCGCGCCGCCACCCGCCGCTGCGATGCGCTGGTTATAGCTGTTGTAAACCTCCCACATACGATGGGCTCCGGCGCGGTTGCCCGACCGATTCGCCGCAGCAATTGCATTCAGGGCCTGCTGACGCTTCTGCATCATATAACTGAGATTGCCAGCACCCGCACCCGCGTATGGTCCGACGTACGGAGTCGTGCTCGCGTACGGCCCAACAAACGGGGTCGTGCTCGCGTACGGTCCTACATACGGGTTTCCCTGATACGCGTAACGCGGTGCAACATATGGCGTTCCCGAATAAGCGTAAGGCCCGAGGACGCCTGGCCGCGGAACCACATAATTGCGGGTAACCGGATAGTTCACACGCGGCGTGACGTAGCCGTGATGGGCGTGCGCCCAGTTGTGGTCCCAGTGATGGTCCCAATGGTGGTCAGAGGCAAGGGCCGTGGCCGGAAGTGCCATCAGCGCCAGACCGACAGTCGCTGCTACATAGCGTTTAATTCCAAACATGACTGCAGACCTCCTAGTTCCCTAATCCCTAAGACGTTGCTAAAAGCTTCTGGTTACAGACCTTATTCACTGCATCCTCTACGTAGGTACGGAGCATCAGCCGTGCCGCACCGCCCAAATCGCTGCGACCGCACAATTGCTCGATAAAAAGACCGCGCCGCGGAGGTCTGCGGCTTGCCGGCGCCGTTGCCCATCCCAGTCAGGATATCGCCAACCCCAAAACGGTCAGCAACAATGCGAAACCGGCCTGACTTAAGCTAGCGCACCTCCCGTCCGGGTCTTCCTCTTCACGAATGCGGCGGCGCCGAGCTTGAAGCGGAGTAGTGATGGGCGCGTTATCACGTCGGGACTACGTGGTGCTGGTCTCCGACCAGGCGCGTCGGAGCACTTTGCCGTCAGTGTGATCTCTGTAGTGTTTTTTACAGCCTTGCTATCCGCGCTGCTTCGAGGCCTTACGCTCGAATGCGGCTGCTTCGGGACCGGAGCGCCGTCGCGACCGAAGATGTGGCTCGAGCTCGGACTCGACGTGGTACTCGCCAGTGGCTCGCTGCTTATTTATCTGCGTTCGATCATCGGGCCGCTCCGACCTCCAGCGTAACATGGTCCGGCACCTCTGACTGGCGACCGCGGTGGGCGCGCCAATACCGAGTGCCTCTTTTTGTGCGCCACGTACCGCGCCCTGCTATCAATGGATCACGGCGCAGGCGATGCGAGCGCCGCCGCGATCTAGCGGCGCCGGGATGTCGGAGTAATTGTCACCGCCGGCGTGGATCATGATCGAGCGCCCGCGAATCTGCCCACGTAAACATGAGGGGCAGTGACAGCCTGAGTCGCATAGCCCCGACTATCAACCACCAGCACCGGCAGGTCGCCGCGATGGCCGGCAGTGCTGAGCGGTCTCAGATGCTTTTTGGTGAGGGTAGGATCGTAGTGGCCGCCGGCGCCGAAGCCTGCGGCCGGTTTCCCTTGATTCATCCCAAGCCCGCAGTCGCCCTTGTCATGAAGATGAAACCCGTGATTTTCGGGCGGCCCAACCCTGAGAGCTTCGGCGTGATCACCAGACCTTCGGCGCTGTCCGTTAAGGTCACGGTCCCCAGGGCTCGCCGATCCCACTGGCACTAATCGAATTGATCGTGGCGGTAGCGGTTGCCGCACCGGCGCCGCACGTGCAAACCAGGAGAGGGCCTACGACAAAAACCTCAGCATCGCGACTGAGCCTAGGCGAAATTGCATGTTGGCACCTCCTGTTTTCATTTGGTTGATGACACGGTCGGCTGAGCGGACATCAAACATCGATGTTTAGCGTAGCCTGGGGTGCAAAACTGCGGCGGTCGAGTAACAATCAAGCACATGCTTTCTCATCTCCAGGCGGCGATTCTCGGAACTCTACAGGGAATTTCAGAGCTCTTTCCCATTTCGAGCCTTGGTCACAGCATTATTCTGCCAGCGCTCCTGGGTTGGACCATTGATCAGAACGCAAATCATTTCCTGTCCTTTCTTGTTGCGACCCACTTTGCAACAGCCGCGATTCTCTTTTTCTTCTACCGGAGCGATTGGGTCCGCATCCTATCCGGAATGCTGAGATCCATCAGGCTGAGAAGCCTAACTTCAGATCCCGACGCGAAATTGGGATGGCTCCTTGTGGTGGGCACCGTCCCAGCCGGGATTGTCGGAATTTCATTCCAAAAGCAGGTGCAGGAGCTTTTCATCTCGCCGCGCTATGTCGCCGCGTTCCTGGCATTGAATGGAGGGTTGCTCTACGCTGCGGAACTCCTGAGAAAAAAGGCGACAGGCCGAGGTAGCGTTCTCGACTCCGGCGAGCGCATCGCTGCGGAAGTTTCGTGGTGGCAGTCGGCAGGAGTAGGCGTAATGCAGGTTCTCGCACTGCTGCCCGGATTCTCACGGACGGGATCCACGATTGCGGGAGGACTGATGGTCGGGTTGGCTCATGAAGATGCGCTCAAATTTTCGTTTCTCCTGGCAACCCCGATAATCGGAGCCGCGGCTGTCCTCAAGCTGCCGGTGCTGTTCGCTTCGAAGAATGCGCCGGCGATCGAAGCAGCGTTGCTAGGTGCCGGCTCTGCCGCAGTCGCGTCGTACTTGTCCGTGAAGTTTTTGACCAGGTATTTCAAGACGAGAACGCTTACTCCGTTCGCCATATATTGTTTGCTCTCGGGATTGATCAGCTTGCTGCTCTTGCGCCGATAGCGCGCGCTTTCGGGCATTCCGCGGCCATATGCCTCGGTTTTAAGGAAGTGCCGAGGGGCGTAGACTTCTTATCCATGGCAGCGACTGTCAAGCAGTGGGAAGAAGCGTGGAACCGGCTCATCGAAGCGCGGGAAAAGCTGAAGTCCATCGAGCCCACCTCTGCTGTCGTCAGGCACATCCTGGTCTTAGACAATACAAAACCGGGCGACACCATAAGTCTCGACTATGGTTTCGGTGAACAGGTCCCGCCCAGGGAAGTTCTGAAGGCGCTAGAAAATTTCAACAAGACTCTACGACGCGAAGACCGCGTGTTTCGGCAACTGCGGATGTCCGATATGACAGCCATTGAGGCCGGGCGGAAATTCGAATAGTCCGTTTCGCCAGGTTGCGAGATCCTAACCGGGCACGAGCCGCGTCTACCCTCGATCCGAGCCGGTTCAAGGTGGCTGAACCACACCGCGCGGGTGAACGTCTCAAAATTGTCGGCTTTTGAACTTGGGAATGGGCTACGCTGAGCTGTTCTCGATGACCTTCCAGCTAACCGCGCTTACACCGGGTTCCAGACTCAGTCGGCTTATGACCTGCTCGCGCATCATGCTCCCCAGCATCACGAAAAGAGCGGCGCCGGTCGCTACCAGGGCATTAGTTCGAAGCCCCGCCATCCGCTGGCGCCATTGCCGTTCGACCCCGACTGCGGCACCGAGAAGCTGGGCCAACACGAGCCGGACAACAAATTGTACCGCGGTCATCATGTGTCTCTGACCCTGAATTGTCCCCAACTTGCTTTTTTGAGCGCTTTGTGGAGCTACCTATTCGACCGCGCCCAGACTCGGAACACCCTTTCACGCTTGGCCTGCGCGCGTAGAAATATCCTTTTTGATGGGCTCGACAAGTTCTCGATTCGTCATATACAATACCCCCTACTGTATATAGACGACAAGAGATCAGCAATGGGCCACACCGTCAAAGAAAAGACCAAGCTCCTGAATCGAGTACGCCGCGTCCGCGGTCAGGTGGAAGCGCTGGAACGTGCGGTCGAAGAAGAAAAGGGCTGCGCCGACGTTCTGCATCTCGTGGTTGCCGCGCGAGGAGCAATGAACAGCCTGATGGCTGAGATCATTGAGGACCACATCCGGATGCATGTGGTCGACCCCGATCATGAACGCGGCTCCCGTGCGAAGGGCGCGGGAGAACTGATCGAGATCGTTCAGGCGTATCTGAAGTAGTCGAGGATCCGCCGATGGATCAGCGTGAACGAAGCGAAACTTGGATTCCACCTGATCAGGCAAACGGCGGGACGATCACCCCGGTCAGTGAGGATCGCGGCCATGTCTTCAATCGGGTCGAAGCGGCGCGAATCATCGTGGTGGCACTTGCCGCGGCAGCCGTGTGGTTCCACATATGGGAACCTTTCCGAAGCATCAGCCTGATCGGGATACTGGGCGTCCTGATCGGTGGTTGGCCGATCTTCAAAGAGGCGGCCGAAAATGCCGCCGCACGACGCATGACCATGGAACTGTCCATGAGCATCGCAATCATAGCGGCTGCTGGTATCTTCCAGTTCTTTACTGCTCTCGTCATCACTTTGTTCGTTCTGGTTGCTGAAGTGCTGGAACGAATGACCGTTTCTCGCGGCCGGCGCGCGATCCGGGAGTTGATGGATTTCCTCCCCCGTTCGGTCATGGTTCGAGGCACTGCGGGCCTACGCGAGACTTCCGCCGAGGAGCTCCGAGTGGGCGATTCCGTGCTCGTTAACCCCGGCGGTCTGGTAGCAATCGATGGTACGGTGATTAGCGGCCATTCATTTGTTGACCAGGCCCGGATCACGGGCGAATCGATGCCCGTCGAGAAGGCGCCCGGCGCGATCGTATACGCCGGGACCATCAACCAATCGGGGGCCCTCGAGATCCGCGTCGAGCGGATCGGGCGCGACACCAGCTACGGCAGGATCATCGAGGCGGTTGAGCATGCCGAGCGTTGGCGCGCACCGGTGCAACAGTTGGCGGATCGCCTGGCTGGATATTTGGTCTATTTTGCACTCGCTGCCGCTGCAATCACGTTCATCATCACGCAAGATGCCCGCTCAACGATTTCCGTGATCATCGTCGCCGGTGCATGCGGCATTGCCGCGGGCACACCGTTGGCAATCCTAGGCGGCATCGGTCGCTCGGCACACCTTGGCGCGATCATCAAAGGCGGTCTTTATCTGGAGACCCTGGGAACGGTGGATACCGTCGTACTCGACAAGACCGGTACACTCACCTTTGGCCTGACCCAAGTGCAGACTGTTTTTCCGGTCACCGGTATATCGGAGCTCGAAGTCTTAGATGCTGCAGCGTCGGCGGAGGTGCGCTCCGAGCATCCGCTCGGTAAGGCGATCATTCGTTTCGCAAAGGAGAAGAACCGTTCGCTTCGTGAGCCCGAGCGTTTCGACTATGCGCCCGGCCGCGGTATCACGGCGCGAGTAGAGGGTGTGACGATCCTGGTCGGCAATCGTAGACTTCTTAGCGATCACTCGATAGAAGTGCCCTGCAACTTTGCTGCCAGTGGTGATACCTCGTCGGAACTATTCGTGGCGCGCGACGGACACTTGCTTGGGGCGATCGTAATCGTCGACATCGTGCGGCCAGAGGCGAAGCGCGCCATCGAGGCGTTAAATAGAATGGGCATCCGGACTGTTCTACTCACGGGAGACACTAAGTCCGTCGCCGAGATGGTCGCTGCCGAACTCAGAATCGGGGAGGTTGAGGCCGACCTGTTACCGGAGATCAAACTCGCTCGCATCAAAAGCTTGGTGGCGACCGGCCGCGTCGTGGCGATGGTGGGCGACGGCATCAACGACGCTCCCGCCTTGGCAGAAGCGAGTGTTGGCGTTGCGATGGGCTCGGGTACCGATGTCGCGCGCGAGAGCGCAGACATCGTGCTGCTCGGCAATGACTTGCTGAAGTTCACCGAGACGCTGGCCATTGCGCGCTGGACTCGTCGGATCATCTGGTGGAATTTCGTAGGCACGATCGGCGTCGATATGATCGGCATCGCCCTGGCGTCCGTCGGCCTGCTCAGTCCGACCCTCGCCGCCTTCATTCACGTCGCATCGGAGATGACCTTCATCCTTAACTCAGCGAGGCTGTTACCGCGTTCCAAGCGGGGAGCGGGCGCAGACGGCACTTCGGTCGTGTCCGAAGACAAGTTCCTCGCCAGGGCAGCGTAGTAGGGGATTCAGTCTTCTGGATTCTAAATTTTTCGGGCGCGACGCCGGAGAACGAAAATGCGAAGGGTGCTCCTCATCGCAGCGTTGATTGGACTGGCTTGCTTTCCTACCGTGGCGTCAACCCAGGTCATATCTCTGGATCAAGCGGTCGTTCAGGCTCGAACGGTCAACCCACAAGTCAAGGGCGCGCGCTACCGCTGGGAATCGGCCAAGCATCAGATCATCCAAAACTACACACCCGCCGACCCGCAGTTCTCTTTCGCTAACTCAGATAGCTGGAGAGGCTTTCTGGCAGGCTCAGGACTTCATAATGAAGCGGTCACTCAAGCACTGCAGTTTCCAGGAAAGGGCGTGCTCCAGGGACGAAACGCTGCCCGAACCGCGGAGATCGCTCGTCTCACATACATGGCCGCGGTTCGCGACGTGACGGCCCAGGCCAAAACGGCCTACTACCAGATTCAACTTGATCTGGCTCTGAACGATTTGATCAACGAAAACGTCACGAACCTCGAACGGGTTCTGAAGGTCACCCAGATCGCTTACACGGCGAGCCTTGCGAGTCAGGGCGACTACATAAATGCAAAATTCGCGCTGGAAGCCGCCCACGAACTGGCACGACAACAGGTGGTGACCATCGCCAATGATAAAACTGCCCTGAATATCCTGCTTGATCGGCGGCCGGACGAGCCTCTGCAAGTCGAGCGAAATTTCGATCTTGCGAGCTTCGAAGCTTCCCTGGATGAGGTCATCGAGCGAGCCGTACGCAGCCGCCAGGAGATCCTGCAGGCTGCATTGACGGAGCAGAATCAAGACACCGCCGTAACCCTTGCTCAGCTCGAGTACGCTCCCGACTATACCTTGGGATTCGGTTTCGACCACTGGCTGATCGCGAGTTTCGCGCCCGCGCTAAATCATACCGAAGACTGGAACTTCCAGGTCGGGTTTAACCTGCCGATCTTCTTTTGGGCCAAGAACGAGGACATCAAACGGGCCCATCAGGATCTCGATGCTGCAAGAGAGGATCTTGAGTCGATTCAGACTCAAACTGCCGGCCAAGTTACTACGCTCTATCGACAAATCCTGCGCTCGCGCGAGACTGCCCTGCTGTACCGCAACACTCTGATTCCTCTGGCGCACCAGGCATTTGAAGTGATGTTGGTTACATACCAGGGCGGCAAGACGGACTTCACCACCCTCATAAGTACCTTCCGCCAAGAAAGCGACGCGCGCTCAACGTACCTACAGGCGGTGAATCAGCTGCTCGCTCAAAAGGTGGCGCTGGAGCAAGCCGCCGGAGGCGTTCTGCAGTGATAATTTGGACGTGCCCTGGTTTGCGATCACTCGCATTCGTCTGCGGCCTGCTCTCGGTGATCGCAGTTCTTGGCAGCGGTTGCGATAGTCCGCAACATGCCAACGGCGCTCTCAAAGAACCGGTCACCACACTCCCGACGTTAGTACGTCAGGGCCACGGTCCTGAGTTGCTTCAGTTGGCGCAAGGCACTCTGCCAGAGACCGCAACCGTACGACCTGTCCAGTTGCCAGGGTTGGTCGAAACCACCGGCCAGATCGCCTTCGACGATCGCCGGGTTGCCAGCATAATTTCCCGGGTCGCGGGCCGAATCGAAGAGGTGCGCGTCTCTCAATGGGATTCGGTGCAACGAGGGCAGCCTATCCTCACGCTGTACAGTCCGGACTTGATGACTGCGGAGGCGGAATACCTACAGGCGCAAGCCTCTGTTCCGGCCTTGGCTGGCGGCAGCGCGAGCGACCTGGAGTTCGCCCGGTCGATGGTCGAGGCGGCCAAAAGAAAGCTCGAGCTGTTGGGCATCGAGCCAGCGCAGATCGGAATGATCAAAAGTGCAGCCCCCACCTTTGTCATGCGGGCGCCGATCAGTGGAACGGTCGTGCAGAATCAGGCTCTGCGGGGCTCGGCGGTGAATCCGGGTGATGTACTTTATTCTGTGGGAACACTTGAGGATGTATGGATCACTGCAGACATTTACGAGGACGAATTGGCGCGGGTGCAAGTCGGGCAGCAACTCGAGGCGGTGACCACGGCTTACCCGGATGAAGTTTTCCGTGGGACGATCGCACGCATCAGCCCTAACGTTGACCCGAATACACACACGCTTCAGATTCGTTGCGAGGTAAAAAATCCCGGTTTCAAGCTTAAGCCGCAGATGCTCGCTGTGATCAAAATCATCGTGCGACCTGGGCAGGCGCTTATCGTGCCGCTGGCTGCGGTAGTGTTCGAGACCGACCGCTACTTTGCCTATGTCGACGTCGGCAATGACCGCCTGGAGCGGCGCACGGTGGTTCTCGGTTCCTGGAACCAGCAGGGCTACGCACGGGTGATCTCGGGACTCGGGCCGGGCGACCGCGTCGTCACCACTGAGGCGCTTCAGATCGACGAGCTGTGGCACGAAGCGCATGGAGAGAGCTCCTAACTCCGGGATTTCCCGAACCACCAGGATGGTCGCGGTGCGACAATGATCCGATGGTTAATGGCACTTGCGCTGCGTGAGCGCGTTTTAGTGATAAGCGCGGCGTTCCTGCTCCTACTAGCAGGACTGTATTCGTTTACTCAACTCGACATCGAAGCTTATCCCGATCCCGTTCAGCCGATGACCGAGGTACTCACGCTCCCGACCGGGCTCAGTGCCGAGGAGGTCGAGAGGCTGGTCACGGTGCCGACGGAATATGGGATGAGCGGCATGCTGCATCTTACCTCAATGGAATCAATTTCCCTGTATGGATTGTCCGACATCCGCATATATTTCGACTGGGGCAGTGACTACGAGTTCGACCGCACCCAGACCATTAACCAGCTGACCTTTGTCACGCTACCGCAGGGCATTCAGCCGGGTCTCTCGCCAGAGAATCCGATTGGTGAGATCTACCGCTACACGGTGCAGGGACCCGATCATGATCTAATCAAAGAGAAGGAAGTAGAGGATTGGATCTGTGAAAAGCAACTGAAGACGGTGCCAGGCGTCCTCGACGTGTCGGGCTTCGGCGGACTGACGAAGGAGTACCACGTCGACCTCGACCCGGCAAAACTCACGCACTACGCTATCCCGCTCTCGCAAGTCATCGCTGCAATTCAAAACTCAAACACTAACTCAGGCGGCAGCTATCTCAACGTCGGGCAACAGGCCTTTGATGTGCGTGGGATAGGCTTAATCCATTCTCTCGATAACATCCGCAACGTCGTGCTCGCCACCAATAAGTCCACGCCCATCAGGATCGACAATGTTGGTGACGTTTCGGTCGGCTGGTCGCCACGGCTCGGGATCGTCGGGATGAACCATCAGGACGAGGTGGTATCGGGCATCGTCTTGATGCGCAAGTACGGCAACACGCTGAAAACGCTTAAGGGCGTCGAGGAGAAGGTCGAGCAGCTCAATACGACGGGAGTGTTGCCGAGGGGCTATAAGATCGTCCCCTACTACGATCGCACGGGGCTAGTCTATACCACTCTCCACACTGTTCTCGAGAATCTAACGTTGGGAATGGTGCTGGTCTTCCTCGTCTTGCTGTTCTTTCTGGGCAATCTGCGTACCGCGATCATCGCGGCGGTCAACATCCCGCTGGCTATGTTCGGCGCCTTTATCCTGCTCCACCTCACCGAAACGCCGGCAAACCTATTGTCACTTGGGGCGGTCGATTTCGGCATCATAATCGATTCGACCATCATCGTGGTCGAAAACATTTATCGCCAGCTGACCGCCAATGAATTCGCCACCGAGGATACGCTAGGTTGCATCGGACGTGCCTCGCTGGAGGTTGGCGGGCCGATGTTTTTCTCAACGCTGATTTTCCTGATCGCGTTCTTGCCCTTGTTCACGATGCGTGGCGTCGAAGGCGCCATTTTCTCCCCAATGTCGCATACCTACGCTTACGCCCTGGTGACGGCGATCGTTTTGGCCGTTACGCTCTCACCGGCTCTAAGTTCCTTGCTGCTCCACAAAGGGATGAAAGAGACCCACAACTTTGTCTGGGAAGCGTTTTCCCGTTTCTACCACAATCTGTTCGTGCGCATACTGCAATGGCCGCGGCTCACCCTGGTGATAATCGCACTGCTCGTGGTCGGCGGCATGTCACTGTTCCCACGCCTGGGCGGCGAATTTCTGCCGAAATTGGAGGAGGGGAACATCTGGGTACACGCCATCATGCCCACGACCATAAATCTGCCGCGAGGGGCCCAACTCGTGAGCCAGATGCGCGAGGTATTTTTGTCGTTTCCCGAGGTTGCCAGCGTAGTGTCGCAGTTGGGGCGGCCTGATGATGGCACTGAAACGACCAGCTTCTTCAGCGTCGAGTTTCCGGTGGATTTGAAACCCGCATCGGAATGGCCGATGGGCATGACTAAGGAGCGCTTGGTCAACCAGATAGATGAAAAGTTACGCGCTCGATTTCCCGGCGTCAGCTTTTCCTATTCGCAAAACATCGAGGACAATATCGACGAAGCGCTTTCGGGGGTTAAAGCCGGATCGAACGCGGTCAAAGTTTTTGGCTACGATCTTGATACGGACGAATCGATCGCTAATCGAATTACGGAGATCCTCAAACAAGTCCGCGGCGTCACCGATGTGTTCATGTTCCGCTCGCTCGGCCAGCCCAACATCGTCGTTGAGCCCGATCGCGCAGCAGCAGCGCGCTATGGCCTCAACTCAGGTGACGTCGCGGCCGTCGTGCAAGCCGCGATCGGCGGAGAGGCGGTGACGCAGGTGCTCGAAGGCGACCGTCGTTTCAATTTGGTCGTACGCTGGAAACCCGAGTACCGCGAGACGATAGATGCGATGCGCAATATTCGCGTTAATGTGCCCAACGGCGGCAACGTGCCGCTCGGACAGATCGCACGGGTTGAGGCCTCCGAAGGCGCATCGTTCATTTATCGGGGGAACCTGGAGCGCTACGTGCCGGTGCGCTTTTCCGTGACTGGCCGTGATCTCCAAGGCGCGGTCGCCGAGGCCAAGTCGCGGGTCGCCGAGGGAATCCATCTACCCGAGGGAACCCACCTGGAATGGGCCGGCGAGTACGGCGAGCTGCAAGCCGCCAACCGCCGTCTCATGGTGGTGGTGCCGATTGCCCTGATTTTGATTATGGCCGTCCTTTTCGCGGCCACTCAGTCGGTGGTCAATACCCTCATCTTGATGGCGCAGGTTCCGCTCGCCTGTCTAGGTGGCGTGCTGGCACTTGTCATAACCGGAACCCCGTTTAGCGTCTCGGCGGGAGTAGGATTCATTTCGATCTTCGCAATCGCCATCATGGACGGCATTTTGTTGAACTTCTACATCCGCCAGCTTTGGGAGGAGGGCCATTCCACGTTCGATTCCATCGTCATGGGCGCTGATCGGCGCTTTCGGGCAGTTATGATGACAGCATTGGTCGACGGCCTGGGGCTGCTTCCGGCGGCGCTCTCGACCCGCATAGGTGCACAGACGCAACGTCCTTTGGCGATCGTAGTAATCGGCGGGGCTATCTCCATCGCTCTCTTAACCCGGGTGTTTCAGCCGACGCTCATGTATCTGCTACATCACCAAATTGGTCTCGGGGACAAACGCGAACAACCTGCAGCTGATGGATCGGCTAGCCAATAGGCGCCTCGGAGATGACTCCTATTTTGCAACTCTGTGCGGCTGATATTGCAACGATAGGATCTCGAATGGCTGGCTACGAAAATTCCTTCACATCGACTTAAGGTGGCCACGCGTGGGCCACTCCACATAGGGGTGCCGATCCAGTCTAACTGTCAGTCTGTCTTCCGCACGGAACATTCGCTCACACGATTACTGGGTTTCCGAATATAGCGGGGACATTCGCTAGGGCTCCGTGAACGGAAACGGAAAAAAGTAGAGGGCAAAGCCGTTTTTTGGCACGCGCTTGGGATTTTGCTATTGTCAGCCACTTACGGCCATTAGCCGCCGCTCCATCTGAAAATCTGGAAATCGGAAGATCTGGAAAATCGGAAGAGATTGTTGTCGGACCTAAAACGTATTATTTCACCGATCGAACCCCGACACGTGATTCTACCAGGCCGCGCCCGGTTTCATGTACGTGGCCTATACCACTGTCCCGCGCTGAAGAACTCTATCGAGCGCGGGCTAGCAGTGTGCAATCAGGTCAATCGAGTGTCGGCCAATCCGCTCACCGGAAATGTTCTTGTAGAATTCGACCATCGGCTCGATTCAACCAGGATCGCGGAGCTACTGCAGGATGCAATCGGCGATGGAAACAATTCCGGGCGAAATGGTCGCCCATGGGCAGATCCGGATCTCGGCTCCTTTCCGAGTGCCAGCGAAGCGAGTGCTGCGAGTTCAGCGCCGCACAGCGGCGCGCAGGCACCCACTACCGATGGCCGGCTTCGTAAGTCTGCACAGGAATCTTGGCATTGCGCCGAGGTGCAGGCGGCGGCCGATCGGCTAGGTAGTTCTAGAAGAGGACTTTCTGAGCGGGTTGCTGCAGAACGCCTTGGGTCTTGTGGGCCGAATCGACTGCCTGAGCAGGAAGCGCGCTCACGTTTTACGATCCTGCTCGATCAGTTCAATTCCATGCCCACTGCACTGCTGATAGCCGCGGCCGGCATTTCAATTTTCACCGGCGCAATTGCCGACGCCATCGCGATCAGCGGTGTCCTCGCGATTAATGCGGCGATTGGATTCTTCACTGAACGCGAATCAGAAAACGCCATCCGTTCGCTCAAAAGCATCGTTCGGCCCTCGGCCGTGGTCGCCTGTGATGGACAGCTCCAGCAAGTTCAGTCCGAGCGCGTTGTTCCCGGTGACGTCATCGCTCTGAAACCAGGTTCGTACGTATGCGCAGATGCACGACTAATTGAGGCGGAGCATCTAACTGCGGACGAGTCGGCTTTGACGGGTGAGAGCCTCCCGGTCGCAAAGAGTGTGGAAGCGCTCACCAACGAAGCCATCGCGCTCGCTGAGCGTACCAATATGGTCTATATGGGTACGCGGGTCACTGGCGGACAGGGCCTCGCCATGGTGGTGGCGACGGGCGCAAGCACCGAGCTGGGGCTCATACACAAAATTACCGGTGAGACTGAGTCGCCGGAAACCCCGATGGAACGCCAGCTCGCCCGCGTCGGAAGGCAGCTCGTGTTGACGTGTACTACCGTCTGCGGGCTGATCTTGGGGATCGGCCTGCTGCGCGGCTATGGGCTAGCGGAGATGCTCCAGACCGCTATCTCTCTTGCGGTTGCATCAGTTCCCGAAGGATTGCCTGCGGTTGCCGCAACTATCCTGGCCCTCGGTGTCCTCAAGATGCGCCGTCACGGCGTGATTATTCGCAAGCTGGAGGCGGTTGAGACTCTCGGCTGCGTCCAGACCATATGCCTCGACAAGACCGGTACACTCACGCTCAACCGAATGGAAGTCACGCTCGTGCACTGCGGCATGCGGAGGCTCAAATTCAGCGGTGGCGCATTTTTCGATGGCGGGCTTCCCTTTCGCGCCGCTGGCGACGGCGCGATGCGTAAGCTGAGCGAAATTTGTGTCCTGTGCAGCGAAACAGAGATCGAGCGCCGAGCCGGTCAATACGCCTTCAACGGTTCATCGACTGAGAACGCTCTGGTTCACCTGGCGCTGCACGCAGGAATCCATCCGCTCGCGCTACGCTCTCAATATCCAGCCACCAAGATGATCGGCCGCTCCGAAGACCGCAACTTTATGTGCACCGTGCATGAAGTCGCCCATGACGGCACGTTCCAGGGAAAACTACTCGTCGCGGTCAAAGGTAGCCCGAGCGAAGTGCTGGCGATGTGCCGGTGGCATATCTGTGATAGCGAGCGGAGGCCTCTGACCGAGGCCGACCGCTCATGCATACTTGCCGAGAACGACGAGATGGCTGGGGCGGCGCTGCGGGTCCTGGGTATCGCCTATCGTGAACTCAAAACCATGGAGCGCGGCGCGCGGGTTGAACGCGACCTAGTTTGGCTTGGACTAGTCGCTATGGCCGATCCCATTCGGGGCGGCGTCAGCGACGCGATTCGAGCGTTTCACCGGGCCGGCATCGATACAGTCATGATTACTGGCGATCAGCGCGAAACCGCGTTTGCGGTGGGAAGAGCACTGGAACTGAATCGTAGTGGGTCACTGCGCGTGTTCGAAGGGTCTCGGATTGGCGACTCCGACCAATTCTGTGAGCTGAAAACCTTCGAACATGCCCATGTCTTCGCGCGCGTAAGTCCGGTCAACAAATTGCAGATCGTTCAAGCACTGCAACGCGCCGGCAAAGTGGTGGCCATGACCGGTGACGGGATCAATGACAGCCCGGCGCTTAAAGCCGCCGATATTGGTATCGCCATGGGTAGCACCGGCACGGACGCGGCACGGGACGTCGGCGACGTCGTACTCGAAAACGACGATCTTCAAACGATGCTGGTCGCGATCGGCGAGGGACGTACGATCTATCGCAACATCAGGAAGTCGCTGCATTTCCTGCTTGCGACCAACTTCAGCGAAATTATCGTGATGTTCGTCGCCTTGGCGGCGGGGCTCGGTAGTCCGCTCAATGCGATGCAGCTGTTGTGGATTAACTTGATCTCGGATGTTTTCCCCGGACTCGCGCTGGCCCTGGAATCGCCGGAACCTGATGTGATGACCGAAGGACCGCGGGATCCCAGGGAACCTGTCTTGAAGGGAGCAGATTTCCGCCGGATCGCCGCAGAATCCGCGGCCCTGTCGTGCGGAGCATTGGCAGTCTACGGCTACGGGCTTACCCGTTACGGCGCGGGCGCACACGCCAGTACGCTCGCGTTTACTAGCCTGACTTCCGGGCAGTTGCTTCATGCCGCAAGCTGCCGGTCGGGATCACACAGTGTGTTTAGCCGCGGGATGCTACCAACTAACAATTATTTGACCGCGGCACTGGCGGGCTCTTACGGCATGCAAGCGTTGGCCTTCTTCATTCCGGGCCTACGCAATTTGCTCGGATTGACGCCCATCGGTGCAGCCGATGGGATGATTATCGCGGCGGGCGCGTTGGCTCCGTTTGTCGTCAACGAGGCAACCAAATTGCTGACCTTCAAGGGCGCGACCGGCGAACTCGCTCTAGACAATCCTGTGCGTGAGTACGCCTCGTGACCGAAGCACGGTGGGCCGCAATTGAATCAGCATCGGGATGCGCAAGGCCTGAGGCAAACAAGCCGACCCGAGACTTGCTGACAAATGGCAACAGGACCATATTTATGAATAAGCACGCTTGTTTCTGCGGAGTTGGGCCATGAAACGGCGAGCAAATACATCATCGACTCGGCTGCGAAGGAGAGAAGAAATGGCGCGCGATGACCGCGATTCGAACGGAAGTGCCACAGACAAGAGCACCAAGCACAGCGAAAGTCCTGCGGCTGCGACCGAGCAACATAGCATGCAGCTCGATAACCGCTCAATGTTGACGACTGCAGGGTTGATTGGCGTTGCAGCGCTGATCCAACCGGAGCTGTTGGTCGGGATGGCAATTGGGGCTGGACTCGCGATGGCGTCGAACTGGCTGCCTGATCTGGTCGGCGGGACAGTTCGCCCGATGGTCAAGACGGCGATCAAGGCTGGCTACGCCGCCGCATCGATGGCGCGTGAGGTAGTCGCCGAGGCGTCGGAAAGCGTACAGGACATAGTAGCCGAGGCTCGTGCCGAACACGACCCGATCAAATAGGCTTCCCGAGGGTTTGTGACTCATCAGGTGTGAACATTCGCTGCTGCATTAGGGAGTTTGCTCATACGGAGATACGCACTCGATGGCGGTAGATGCTTACGTACATCATCATATTCCCGGACGCCTGCGAATCCGAGTTCCAGCCGCGAAGGGCGAAGAGGGACTGTTGCGGGAACTTAGTTCAGCGATCGCCAAGGCTCCGGGTATCACAGAGGTCGAGTACAATCAGTTAACCGGTAGCATACTGATCCAATACTCACCGCAGAAACATAGCAATCTCGATTCGCTCGATGCCGGCCTGAGCGCATCGGCGGTTCCGATTGTCGTGAAGAAAGTGCTCCCGGCCGACCACGCGTCGCTTGGTAGGCGACAACATCGGCGCGGACGCCGTTCCATCGCTGCTATCAAGGTTGATTCATTCTTTAGTCAACTCGATAATGAAATCCGGAGCGCAACTGACAATGAGCTTGATTTGAAGTTCATCTTGCCACTTGTGGTCGGAGCGCTAGGGATATTCAGCCTCCGATACTCGTCGACCACGCCGCTGTGGTTGACGCTCTTGATTTTTGCCTTCCATTCATTCCTGGGTTTACATAATCCTCCCATTGATGAGCTATATATGCAGTCAGCTGGTACTGAGTTCGATTAGCGTCCAATCCGCGCATTATCAACCCGTCCGCGTATCAATGATCACAAATGATCCGAATGTAGCCCGGAATTACTTGGTGTAGGCTCTAAAGCGCGTGGCCACCTCTCCCGCGACGGCCAAAGTCATTTCTCTAGCGAATATCAGAGGAGGTGGCTGCAGCTATGCGGCAAGGTTCCTGTGCGTTCTGCCATCTTGCGAAATCGGTTTAATATCGACGCAAGATGAAGCACGGCGCTCCACACCGGCCGTGCGCCACCAAATCAGAAAAGATTGCGCATTCTACATGAAAGCGCCGAGCCTCGTATAGGAGAACACGCGGTCCGAGCGTAAGGACCTGGTCTAGAGAATAAACATCCGAAGCAGAGTCACCACGATCGTTGTAACTAGGCTTTCTAAGACTGCGATAAGGACCGTCGACATCATTGCAAGCCCTCCTCCCGGTAGTTGTGAATAGCTTTTATGGACCGTTCAACCTCTAGATAATGTCCCAGTTTAACGAACTTCGCGGTCCAAATGCTGATAAGTCTGTTAACTTTGTGAGAAGACATCGCTACGACACGGTGACAGAAAATCCTATGACAGACTTTGATTGCTCTACGGTGGTAGTTTTCAAATGGTTCGTGAAGGCATGTAGACTGGCCCAAGCGAAATCGCCGTCTGCCATGCGAGCAATGGTGCCGGAGGCGGTGGGCCGGTTGAGGCTTTTTCATGCCGGCGATTCAACTGGCTAATGATCGTGCCGTTCTTAACTACCAGCTCCGCGAAGAGCGAGGTCGTTACGTCGCATGCTCGAAGCGTTCTCCGGGTCCGAGCGTGATCGCAACGGTGCATTCCGTTTGCCCACAAGCCTCGACGATGAAGCAAAGAGCCTGGGCAGTGCCTTCACTGGGCGCGACACGTGAAGGTCAAGGACGTGTTTCCCCTCTCGAAGCAGTGCGCGGGTTCTGTGATTCATAACTGCTGTCTTTTATTGATAACCAAAAGTGTAACCCGAAGTTACGCAGCTTACATGCCAAGAATCAATTAGTACGCCGGTACATTCAATAGCCGCTTGTGGGTAAGAGGCTCCAAATCAGGTCCACCACGCCGATAAGGAATTATCACCTGGCTATACCATTTCGTGCTGCCGATGCGTCGGGCGAATGAGCTGGGGGGACACATTCGCAAAGGCGAGGAGAGCACGCTAACGAATCTGAGGATTGCTGCGCATACGAACCACCCTCGGGAAGGCGTCGGCGGTTTATGCCATGCGGTGGTTTATGCCATGCGGTGGTTGATGCCATGCGGTGGTTGATGCCATGCGGCGGTTTATGGAAGAGCTGGATCGTCCGCATCACCGGCTGGTTGCAAATCCAACTCTGGCCGGTCGGCTTCACGCAGGAGCGCCATCATCGCTTTGTACGGCTCAAGGAATAGCGGCAGCGGTTTCGGTCCAGGTCGAGGCGCAACCCTGACCTCGCCCGACTTGTAACCGTTGATCGCGGCTTTATGGGCGAGAACGCTAACCGCGGCTCGCGTGCTTTGCGGATCGCCCTGCTGAATGCCGGCCGTCAGGCAGTGGTACAGCTCCTCGCACCGTTCGGTATCAAGGCGTCTCATCTCGTACGCTTCCAAAGCGGGAGATCGCCGAAGCGCTCTCCGCACGGCTTTATGGCAGGCCGTTGCGCTGATCTTATAATCGGGCGGAAAGTGTATGCCGTCCAGCAGCGGTGTCACCGGCGGCTGCAGCCCGCGCCCGACCTGCGTAATAGACTGCGCCACCGCCTCGTAGCTAAGGCCGTCTCGTTTGAGGCGCATCGCCTCAATTTCAACCCACTGCGCGCGCAGCATTTCTGAGGAGAGCACGATCGGTTGGTTGAGATTGCGGAAGCGTCCGTCCGGATTTCGCGTCGACATTGCTTATTTCTCGGCTATTTCTGGGGTAATTCTCGGCTAGAGCTTGCGGGCCCGTTTTCCAGGCGGCTCCTAGTACAATATACGGGATCATACGGTGTTACGCACTCTAGTTTGGCGAAACCATCAACAAGAAAATATCCGGGCGCGGTCAGGAGCTGGATTCGGAGTCGCATTTTTCGCCACGTCTCGAAGAGCTGGTTGCGGAGTTCGGGTCCCGCTACGCTTTGGCGAAAGCAAGCGGCATAGCGGTCAGCACGCTACAAGGTCAACGCCGGTTTAATTCTGGTAGTTGGGCATTGATATGTTTGACGCACCAAGCGTGATGGGCAAATCCCACAGCAAGCATCGTCGCCGTTCGCGGAAAACACCAACATTGGAATAACAGAGACCAGCCAACGACACACTTGCTGATCTCTCATGTTGGCGGCATTATTAAGTCATGGATCGCCGAGGCCTTGATAAGCTGTTCAAGAGCGCCGTGAAAGAGGCCGCCCAGGAGTTCATTGATCGTGATCGCAAAATCACGCTCGATGCCCTCATGCGGATTCAGACTACCGTGGAGATGGCAATCTCCCGCCTAAACGGTGAAAAGCGGACTAAAGCCGCGCACCCCGCAAAGCCTAGCGTGTCGGTGACTACTGCCGTTCCGATGAACGGAAATGGGAATCATTCGGCCAGCACAGTTTTACAGAAAGTGTATCGCTACGTCTTTGAACAGGGGGCTGCGCAAGATGCCAAAAGCGTGGTGGCTGGAACCGGCGTGCCGGAGCCCAGCGTGCGATGGGCTTTTGTGAAGCTTACTGAAAGCGGCAGTTTGAAACGGGAAAGTCGGGGGCGCTACGTGATTGGAACACCGGTCGAAGAGGACACTATGGAGAGCCTAGAATGAGTTTTTGATGTTGCGGATCAGTGGTGAGTCACCACCACTGATCCGCTGATGGTCCAACTAACTGGCTTGTCAGTCCGATACCATCCCTAAGTCTAGCCTACCAAGTAGCATGGTACAAGCTAGAACATCACGAACAGACTGACAAGCCCCGGAGGAGCAGACGGCCAATCCGCTCCGAAAGGGCTTTTGTGTATGTGGTTCAGCAAACCCATCGGGAGGAGAGTTTGGGGGGGCTTCGGCCCCCGGTCCTAGGGCTCAAGCAATTAAAACATTTAAGAGGTACATTATGCCATTTCCAGAACAACCAACGCGGTCATTCAACCGTGCTGGTATCGAAATTCTCAATCCCAACCAGTATGGATGCTACGGGATTTACCGGAACGGAGCTTGGATTTACGTCGGGAAAGGCGATATCCGAACCAGACTGCTCTCGCATCTGAATGGCGAAAATCCATGTATCACGCGTAATCAGCCTACGCATTACGTGGCCGTTGTCACGACTGATGCTGACAACGAAGAAAAAAGGCTGATCGCCGAACTCCACCCGATCTGTAATCAGAAAGTGGGCTAGGGTCACGCATCGCAACCCAGGCCGGTTCCGTCGAACCGGCCTGTCAACCTATCAAAATAATAGTCTCGACCATTGATTGTGATCGTCGTAAAGAGCCCTGTCGCGCGAATGCGAATTACGTCGCCTGTAACAGGATCATCGATTTCTACAGTTCTCAGGGGAGCGGGTATGCGTAAAAAGTCGAGCGTCATAATTACCGCTTCCCGAATCCGACTCTTGTAAATTTCCCAACGTGTCGCCTGAGCGATCACTGGATGGCCCTTTGTTAAATTGACGATTTTACCCATTTGTGTAGTTCTCAGTTAGATCGCAATGCAATCAAAGCGCCAACCTGTCACGTCGCGACCAGCAGGCTTGGTGAGCGAAGTATCTTCTTCCCCTAATTTGGCTGAACGGGCGCTGGCCGACAACCCGCATCATTACGGCCCCATGTCTTTGGACAATCTTTGTCGTTGCAATTGTGTTGCTT
Organism: uncultured Pseudomonadota bacterium; assembly: GCA_963837035.1. Classification (GTDB taxonomy): domain Bacteria; phylum Desulfobacterota; class Binatia; order Binatales; family Binataceae; genus JASHZA01. The sequence goes on along the minus strand of CAWIMH010000035.1, from coordinate 81,105 downwards.
TCGGCAAGGTGCAACCAGCTGATGGCAAGCTCTACGCGTTGAAGGAGAGGCTTCGCGGCGCGACGCTTCTTATTCGAAGCGCTTGAGCAGGGACATGCGGGTTCGAGTCCAACCTCGGCACCTGGAGAGATCGGAATCGGCGCTACCTCACACCTTTGGGAAACGCCTTGCTCGGTGCGACCCAAAGCACGATCAGCGCCACCGACAGCATCTTGAGAAGAAACCAATAGATGTCGTTGTACGCGAGCATCGTGGCATGAGCGTTGACCATATGGTTGACCATCATGGTCGCATGATGCTTCGCCACGTCGACGGTCATGTGCGGGGTCATTCCGCTGCCGGCGCGCCGCAGGAGACGCGCAGTCAGCCCGGCGTGCATCCGGAGGTACGGCTCGTTCAGGAACGACAGGTTGTGAATCAGATAGGAACGGCGAACCTGCGTGCCGCGGGCGAGCATCGTCGCCAACACCGCGTACGCGAGGTTGCCGGAAACCCGCTGAGAAAGCGTGTACAGGCTCGACGCCTGCGTCATTTGTGGGCGCGGTATCGTGCTCAGCGACATCGTCGATATGACCACGTTCGAATTGGCGATCCCGATGCCCATCAGCGTGGTGCACGCGAGAAAGTCCCAGTAGCCGACGTTCAGGGCGAAACGGCTCATCATCCAGAACGAAGCGAACATAGCAGCGAGCGCACCCGTCACCTGGAGCCTGGTATCGCAGTAGTTATATACAAACCCGCTCAGCGGCATCATCAGGAACATCGCGATCGAACGCGGCACCATCACCATCCCGGTCTGGTAGGCGGTATAGCCCAACAGGGTTTCCGTGTACTGCGGCAAGATGAAGGTCGAACCGAAGAGGGCGAAACTGATGATCGCGATGTAGATCGCGCCGACCGCCAACGGGCGGTTGGCGAACAACCTGAAATTGGCGATCGGTTCTTCAACGCGCATCTCCCACGCCACCAGCGCCGCGAGCGACAGGACTGCTATGATCGCGCCGGCGATAATCCAGTTCGACGCGAACCAGTCCAGCTTTTCGCCCCGTTCGAGGACGATCTGCAGCGTGATGATGCCGACGCCGAGCAAAATCAGTCCACCCCAATCGATTTTCCGCAGGCCACGCTTGAGGTAGGGCGGATCCTGCACGAACGAACTGACCATCATCATCCCGATGATGCAGAACGGTACATTTACGTAGAAAACCCAAGGCCAGCCCATCGAATCGACGATCAACCCGCCGATCACCGGACCGATCGCGGGCGCCAGAATCACACCCATTGCATAGAGCGACATCGCGACCGCCTGCTCCTCCGGCGGAAACTTCTCCCGCACGATCGCCTGCGAAACCGGCATCAGGCTGCCACCGCCGATTCCCTGGATCACACGAAACACAATCATCTGGGTCAGCGTTTGCGACAGTCCGGCGAGCACCGAGCCCGCCAGGAACAATGCCATCGAAAAAAGGTACAGCCGCTTGCGCCCCAGCAGCGCGCTCCACCATGCCGCCATCGTGATCATGATGATCTGGGCGATGCTGTACGCAGTGGAAACCCAGGTGATGTCGATCAGATCCGTACCGAAGGAGCCCATCATGTGCGGCATCGAGACGTTAACGATGGTCGAGTCCATGACCGAAACGAAAGACCCCAAAAGTACCGATGCCGCGACCACCCATTTGCCGGCTTCCGCGATTTGCGTCGCCGCTTGATGAACCGTCGAGGCGATCGCTGCGCCGGCGCCTTCGGATGCTTCCATGAATTTCGGTTAGGAACGCGGCGCGGTTGTCGGGGCGGGTACGTCGCCGGTCGAGTCGGTCTCCACCGTCACTTCGACCGATAATCCCAGCCGCAGCATCCGATCGGGCGGCGGCGACTGGTCGAGCGTAATCTTGACCGGCACGCGTTGCACGACCTTGATCCAATTGCCGGTGGCGTTTTCAGGCGGAAGTACCGAGAATGCCGCAGCGGTGCCGGCGCTGATCGAAGAGACGCGGCCACGGTACACATAACCCGGGTAGAGGTCGGCCGTGATGCGGGCGGGCTGCCCCAAGCGCACGCCTGTAAGTTGCGTCTCCTTGAAGTTAGCCGTGACGTAAAGGCGGTCGACTGGAATTATCGCCATCAACGCTTCGCCGGGATGGACGTGATCGCCGACCAGCGCATTCTTGCGCACGACCGTCCCTGCTATCGCCGCCTTGATCTGGGTCTGGCTGAGATCGACGCGCGCCCGGTCCAAGGCCGCCTGCGCCCGGCGGACCACCGCGAAATCGTCAGGCGAATGACCTTCCGAGCCGTGATCGAGGTCCGCTCGAGCACTCTGCACCTGGCGCTGGGCGAGCGCCAAGTCGGCCAGCGCCAATCGCAGGACCGCGGCCGCCTGATCGTAGTACTCCCGCGACGCTGCGCTCTTCATGCGCATCGTGCGCGCGCGCTGGAAGTCGAGCCGGGCTTCTCCGAGCTGTGACCCTGCAAGCTTCAGCGCGGCGTCGGCGGCTTCCAATTGCCCCAACGGATTTGTCGATTCGTTCGCGCGTTCCAGGTCGATTTGTGCTTGCTCGACCCGCGCCTGATAGTCCTGCGGGTCGAGTGCTATCAACAGGTCTCCTCGCCGGACCTGCTGATTGTCCTCAACCATAACTTTTGCGATGGTGCCGACTATCGACGGCGCAACCACGGCCACCGACCCATCAACATACGCGTCCTCGGTCGAAACGTGGCGCTCGAAGTAGTCGTAGTAGCGCCAGCCCACAACCGTAAGCACTATCGCGCCGACCATGCCCACAACCGGCAGGAAATTACGCAGCGAGATTTTCACCTGAGGGACGGCGCCGCCATCGCTCTTTGATTAACTTGGCATGTGCCGTCAGCACAAGCCCGGAGGTGAAAGAAGAGGAAGGCAAAACATCTATGCGTACGCGATTGATTCGTCACTTGAAGCTGGGATTGTCGTGTACGGTACGACGTCAAACCACACCCTTGGCGTGCAACCGAGCGATAGCGTCGTCGTCGTAGCCCAGCGTGCGCAGGACAGCGTCGGTATGTTCTCCTTTCTCCGGCGCCGACCAGCGCAGGGCCCACGGCGTTCTACTCAACTCGACGGCTTGGCCGACCAGTTCCTGCCGGCCACGCTTTGGATGCTCGACCGCGCGCGCGATCCCCATGTGGCGCACCTGTGGATCGGAAAAGACCTCGTCGATTCGATAAATTGGACCGCACGGCACCCCGGCGCCGTTGAGCAGATCGATCCATTCGGCGGAGGTTTTGGTGCGGGTTATCGCATCGATTTGTGCGTTGAGCTGATCGCGGTTGCGCAGCCGGGCCTTCCCGCTCGAATATGCCGGATCACTCATTAAGTGTTCGGCCCCGAGTGTCTTGCACAGGCGCGCGAATAGCTCCCCGCCCGAACCCGCGATATTGATGTGCCCATCCGCGGTCGCGAAAACCCCCGTCGGGATCGCCGTGGGATGGTTGTTGCCGGCCTGTTCCGGCACCTCCTTGGCGATTAGCCAGCGGGCGGCCTGGAAATCGAGCATCGCGATCTGCGCACCCAGGAGCGAGGATTGCACCCACTGTCCCTCGCCCGATTCTTCGCGTTCGAGTAGCGCGATCAGGATGCCCATCGCGCAGAACACTCCAGCAGTGAGGTCGGCGATCGCCACCCCGACGCGCACCGGACCTTGACCGGGCAGCCCGGTGATCGACATCAGCCCGCCCATCCCTTGCGCGATTTGATCCAGCCCGGGCCGCTCCCGGTAGGGACCGTCCTGACCGAAGCCGGAGATACTCGCGTAGACCAGCCGCGGGTTGATGGCGCGCATGCGCTCGTAGTCGATGCCGAGTCGATGCTTGACATCAGGCCTGTAGTTCTCGACGAGGACGTCGGCACGCGCCACCAGCCGTTTGAGAATTTCGACACCTTCCGGATCCTTGAGGTCAAGCGTCAAGCTCTGTTTGCTACGATGCAGGTTCTGGAAGTCGGGACTGTAGCGCGCTCCCACCTCGTTGGGGTCGTTGCCGGGTGCCTCGACCTTGAGCACATCTGCGCCCCAATCGGCCAGTTGGCGCACGGCCGTCGGACCGGACCGCGCACGGGTAAGATCGATGACTCTGAAGCGGGAAAGCGGAAGCTTGCTCATGATAATCTCGCCATTATTCGGAGTTTTGCGGGCAATCGGCAGAATCGCGGGCACACGACATCACCCATGACTCCGGGTTATATCGATTTGCATGGGAGGAGATCGATAGATGAGCTCACCTGGCAAAGTAGCGATCGTAACGGGCGCCGGCTCCGGAATCGGTAAGCAGGTCGCCATCGCCTTGTTAGCCGATGGATATTCGGTGGTTCTGGCCGGGCGCCGCAAGGAGATGCTCGATGCGACCGCCGCCGCCTCGCCTCCTCACGCTTCACGGACTCTGGTCGTACCCACCGATGTCGCCGATCCGGCCGCCGTCGCCGCGCTGTTCGGTCGAACGAAGGAGATCTTCGGCCGGCTCGACCTGCTGTTTAACAATGCCGGTATCGGAGGCGCGCCTAAACTGCTCGAGGACCTGACTTACGACCAATGGAAGAAGGTCGTTGATACCAACCTGACCGGAGTATTTCTGTGCACCCAGGAGGCCTTCCGCATCATGAAGAGCCAGGATCCTCGCGGCGGGAGAATCATCAACAACGGATCGATTTCGGCCCATACTCCGCGTCCCAACTCGGCGCCCTACACTGCCACCAAGCACGCCTTGACCGGACTTACCAAATCCACCTCGCTTGATGGGCGCAAGTACGATATCGCTTGCGGTCAAATCGACATCGGCAACGCCGCAACCGAGTTGACCGCTAGAATGAGCCAGGGTGTGCCGCAGGCCAATGGATCGATTGCGGTCGAGCCGACGATGGATTCGCAGCACGTCGCGCGCGCTGTCCTATACATGGCGAGCCTGCCCTTGGACGCTAACGTTGAATTCATGACCGTGATGGCGACCAAGATGCCCTTCATCGGCCGAGGCTAAACGCCATCCGGCGTCTCGATTTTGAAAACCGGATAGCGGTCCAGATAGGGCTGGAATGCGGCGGCGGGCGATCCCGCGGGAACCGGAAAATAGCGCTGTACGACGGTCTTGAAACGATCGAGGTAAGCCTTCAGGAGCTCAGGTTTTTCTGCATCGCCAACCGCACGCAGCTTGCACCTGATTTGCTTGGACCCTCTTTTCAATGTGACGTCGCCGCTCGCCTCCACATTTCGCACCCATTGAGCTCGCCCGCGCGGACATATCAGGTAACGGCGACCACTCACTTCGATCCAATTGACGGGAGTCGAGTAGATGCGCCCGCTCTTGCGCCCGCGCACTTCGAGCACATAGTTGTGCTCGTGCCCTATTCCCAAGCCGACAACAATGCCGAAGACCCGGTTGAACACTCTTTCAACTGCGGTTGGCTTGCGAAACGGCTCAGGTCCTTGTTCCATGTGCTCACCTCGTTTTCGAGTACTGCGCGACTTCTTTGCTACCAATGCCGGTAACTACCCTAGCGCATTCCTGGCGGAGTGCGGATGATGCTCGGCGCGCCCTGCTTACCTCTATAATGAAGCCCAACGAATGAACGTTGGCGACAATACCAAGGCGCAGAGAATCCGCGACATGTTCGCCTCGATCGTGCCGCGCTACGACACTATCAATACCCTGATGACGCTGGGTCTTGATCGGCGGTGGCGCCGTCAGACCGTCGCGATGGCCGAGCCGCGCGGCGGCGTCGGACTGGATATCGCCACCGGCACTGGTGAACTCGCCTTCGAGATGGTCCGTCAGGACGCGCGAACGGTAATCGCGGCGGATTTTTGCGTCGAGATGGTTGAGCGCGCGGTGCGCAAGACCAGGTCGTCTCGGAGCCAGGCGCGAGTGCGGTTCGCCGCCGGTGACGCGATGCGGCTGCCGTTCGCCGATGCCACTTTCGACTTTATCGTCAACGGCTTTATGTTACGCAACGTAGCCGACCTGAGCGCCACCTTCGCCGAACTTTGCCGAGTGCTCAAACCCGGAGGACGGCTCGCATGCCTCGATCTCACCCCGCCTCGCGGTCCGATGCGCCGGTTCTTCGACCTCTATATCGCTACCGTCGTGCCAATGCTCGGAGTGGTCGTCGGCCGCAACTACAGTGCTTACCGCTATCTGTTCCAGTCGCTCAGTATTCATCCCGACGCCGCCAGCCTGTGCGAAATGATGCGTAAGGCGGGGTTTTCCGCAGTCAGCTACAGGCTCGCCGGCTTCGGCACGGTCGCGATCCATTTGGCGCGGAAGTCCGGCTGATTCGCACCGGCGCACTACTCTATAATCGTAGGGCGGGTCGCGCAGGCTGTCCGCACGGAGCGAGCGCATGGACGCAAGAGTGCTTTCGTGGTGCAAGCGGCTTATCGGATGCCGAAGCGTTACCGGCGAAGGCACCCGGGCCATCGCGGAGATGTGCGCGCGCGATCTACTCGATCTGCTCAAACCGCTCGATCCGCACGGTATCGAAGTCCGCCTGATTCCTTCGGTGCGCGAGGGCAAAGAGCAGGCGAACCTGATCGCGACGATTAAGGGTCATGACACCAACGCCACGCCGCTGGTGCTGAATACCCATCTCGATACTGTGCCGCCAGGCGATGCTGCGGCGTGGACGGAGACGGGGGGAGACCCATTCAGCGCGACCATTCGTGACGATCGAATCTACGGGTTGGGAGCCGCGGACACCAAGCTGGATTTTGTCGCTAAAGTTATGGCCCTGGCAGCATGTGGGACGCCGCGGCGGGACGTCTACCTGGTCGGTTCCTTCGGCGAAGAGCACGGACTGGTCGGAGCCAAGGAGATCGCGGCGGCAGGGCTGCTGCCGCGCGGCGCACTGGCATATATCGGCGAACCGTCGCGCCTACAGGTGATCACCGCACACAAGGGGCTGATGGTATTTGAACTGACGGTGCGGTTCGAGCCGGAGCGGCGCGAAGCACGCGCAGGCGCCCGGCTCATATTCGCGGGACGCGCGGCCCATTCGAGCACGCCCGCGCTGGGCCGCAACGCGATTACCGATGCGCTGGCGGTGCTGGTGGCGAATCCACAGATTTACGTCGCATCGATCAGCGGCGGAGACGCGGTCAACAAGGTGCCAGCGCGATGCGAAGCCGTGGTCAGCGGCGATTTCGCGGGTATTGGCGGCGTTACCAGTGTCGAGACCGGTGAAACTGTCTCTACAACCGGTATTCCACACTCGGCGATCAGAGCACTGGCGCACTTCGTCGGCGAGTTGCAGAAGTTCGCCGACCACTCGGGCGTCGCCGAGCCGGACTACGCCGCGCCGACCCTGACCTGCAATCCGGGGGTGATCCGGGGGTCGGCGGACTCATTGACCCTGGAATTCGAGCTGAGGCCGCCGCCTTCGCTCGATCTTGGAGCAGTGCGGACGGGCGTTGCCGCGATAGTCGAGGCACAACGCTCCGCGAGCGCGACACCAGGTCGCACGGACGCCTTGACAGTTTCTCAAGTAACGCTTGAATTCAATGAGCGGCGTGCGAATCCGGGCTTTCGGAGCGCGCTGGACAGCGAAACGGTCGAGTTGGCGATGGCGGCGCTGGCCCGGGCTGGCCTTCCGCTCGAGACTGGGGTCAAGGCGGGATGTACGGAGGCGGGAATCTACGCGGCTGCCGGACTGCGGCCAGTAGTTTTCGGACCGGGACCTTCGACCGGGGTGATTCACGCGCCCAACGAGCACAACTTCCTGGTTGACGTATCCGGCGCGATCGACTTTTATCGACAGCTTCTGAAACTTTGAAACCCAGTTGTCGTATCTTCCACTGAGGGAAGGGACGATAAGGTGACGACAGAGATACGGTAGCGAGGCGCCTAGCTTTTGGCGCCGACCCGCACTGCCACGGGAGGACGAGGGACGTAGCAGACCGGCCGACACCCGTAACCAGGCCGGTCGCGTTCGGGGGTACGCGAGCCGGCCGATTGATACCGCAACTGTGGTGCCACGACGAGATCCTTTATCTTTCGCGAATCCAACCTTTCGCGGATGCTCCAAGTAGCTAGCACCGCACAGTGATTCGAAGCGATTTCTGAGCAGGTCCCGGTTCCGCCATATTCGCAACGGAACCGCCGTTGCTCATCAATTGAATAGAAAGGATCGAGCCTGTGGGCAGGAAGGCTAACCGGAACGACTATGCGAAATCTGGATTCAGAGCGCGCCCTGCTTAGCGCATATCGCGGCGGGTCATCAGCGTGCGGAATCAGCCGAGGCCAGCTCAACTCCCTGAAGCTTGACCAAAAGTGTATTTGTGCGGGGTGTTCTTGTTCAAATATGCGCGCAACGATTCGGGATTATGATTTTCCGCGATGACACGAGCGCCAGACTGGGTCTTGAGCTGGACCTGCCAGTGCCCGGTGTCGAGCCGGATGATGATGGTTCTGGTCGCATCGAGATCGGCGCTGGCGCTTTTGAGGAATCGGCGTCCCACTATGCCAAATTCGCGCAGCATCCAATCCCAGGCCGCCCAGTCCGACGGGGGCGGTAGTTCCGGTTCGGGGAGCGGCTCGTCGACGCGGTAGCGCTGCTCGATCCGGTGAATCAGGCGCTTGGCACTTTCGACCTCGGCGGGAAAGGCGCCGTGATCCTCGCTGAGATTCCGCAGCGCCCTGAGTCTGCGCAAAGCGTTTTCGCGGTCCATTCTTCGCCCCCTCTCTCGAAGAGATCATCCCATCAATCGGGCAACTCCTCCGCAGTTTACGCCGTTTGCGATGCAACTCGAGTGGTCGGCATCACGGAACCCGGCGAGGAGACGGTCAAGGCCGGAGCGGAAGGAGCAACATATGTAGCAATACTAAACTATCAAGAAACATATATTAGGTCAACTTACCATGCCTGGCATCATCCGAAGAGAGTCTTCGATACGAAAGAACTAACAGGTTCGCGAGATCTTCACTCCGCGGACTTCGCTCAGAATGGCTCTCCTATGTTCCTGGTCGCGCTCCCTCATTCCGAGGGCCGAACTGAGGCCGTGACCGCGGTTTATACGCCCCGCCTTACGCATCCGCTCGATGTCGGAGCGGGTTTGACAATTCCAGGGAGGGAAGGTCGTAATCAGCTTTCCAGTCGTCGTCGTAAACGACCAGGGGAGGTGCGCCATGGGCAGTGGAATCGATCACCTCATGATCAACTGTAATGACCATGATGCGGCAGTCCGCTTTATTCGTGGTTGATGCCGAAACTCGGCTACACGGAGAAGATGAGCTTCGATGAGCCTCCGATGACGGGTTTCGTCGGAGAGGGCGGCGGCTTTTGGGTCTCGCCTTCCGGCGCAGGCGGCGGTCGGCAGGCGTTCGACAAAGTACGGGTGGGTTTGCGGGAGATTGCGTTTCGCGGAGACAGCCGCGCGCAGATCGACGAGGTGGCCAGAGAGATAACATCGCGGGGCGGAAAGATTCTCGACGCGCCGCGCGAATACGATTATCGCCCTGGCTATTATTCGGTGTTTTTCACCGATCCCGACGGAATCAAGCTCGAAGTGGTGCACTACTGAGCGGGTTAGTCTTGTCGGTTTGCTCGCCGTGATTTATAAGGCTGATCAGGAGCTTCGAGAGCTTGGAGACTTTAACGCGGCGGCCCAAGGCCGGGAGTGGCCTCTGAGGTAAAAACCATGGCACAAGGATATACGATCTGCGTGGGAACCGTTGGAGCCGGCGTATGGTTCAGCCCCGACGGCGGCGACCATTGGCGCAGAAGCAAAATGAAACTGCCGTTCGAGGCGGAGCCCGGAGAAATTCAGATCCGGTCGTTGGCGGCGTCGCCGCACAATCCGCACCATCTACTCGCGGGTTCGGAGGCCGGCCTCTATCGCAGCGAGGATAACGGTGCGACGTGGCAACTGATCGAATCGCCGATGGGTGGGATGCAGATCTGGTCGGCCGCGTGGCATCCGGCGGACGCACATACGATTTTCGCGGGGACCAAGCCACCGGCGGTCTTTCGTTCGAGGGATAACGGCAAGACTTGGGACAAGCTGGCGATTCCAATCGCGAAGCAGTGCCTGGCCGGAGCACCCAAAGTCACGGCGATCGTGTGCGATCCGCGCGACGCAAAAAACCTTTACGTCGGTGTGGAAATCGATGGCGTGTATCGCAGCCGCGACGGTGGTGAGACCTGGACCCATCTGCCGCCGCTGGGCGACAAGGAGTTAAACCAGGATATCCATGGCTTGACGCTGAGCCCGGGCGAACCGAACCGGTTGCTGGCGACGACGCCGGATGGAATCTGGACCAGCACGGACGAGGGCCAGCATTGGAACCTGCACGGTTTTCCGCGTTTCGCCGAACGCGACACAATTTCGTATTGCCGTGGAGTCGCGCTCAAGCCCGATGACCCGAATGTGATGTTCGTCGGCAATGGCGACTTTATCCCGGGCAAACGTGGTGCGATTCAGCGAACGACAGATGGCGGCCAGACCTGGTCGGCGTGCGCATTGCCGGTGGAACCGAATTCGGTGATCTACTGGTTGGCGACAAATCCAGCAGACCCGAATATCGTGGTCGCCAACAGTCTGCACGGGTATATCTACACGAGCGTCGACGGTGGCCAGTCGTGGGAGAAGAACCGGCGAGAGTTCGGCGAGATCCGGGCGCTGGCATGGGTGCCAAACTAGCCTTTAGGGCCGGTGGACAGCGGAATCGTCCTGTTGAGTGGGGCGAAAGCTCTATCTCTTTGGGGAGATTTCAGAAAGGCCGGATCGAAAGGTTCGGCCTTTCGCTTTTTAGATTTTCTTCTTTGCTGGCTTTAGGGGATGACTCTGGCCTTGATATGAGTCAACGGCTTTAAGTCCATAAGCCAAGTTTTTTGGCAGAGCTTTATTAAGCTTCAAGAACGTCAATTGGCAGGGACGATCGACCAGCGGGGTAAGTACGATATCTAAGGGGCCATCATTCATCATCTCCAATACGATTGGCCCTTCCCATCCGGGCTGTATCCACGGTGCTGTCTGATGCATGCTGAGTCCGACTCTGGCGTAAGTGGTGCGCCCTTCCACTAGACCAATCAGGTTCCTAGCAATCTTAATGGATTCGTGGGTTAGCGCGAGAACAAATTGTTTCGGTTCTAGGATGAATGTCTGACGTTGTTGAAGTTAATTAAATTCGTCAAGCACCATGTCTTTCCAGAAGCCAGATTTTGCTAGTGCGGAAAGACCTTCGGCAATGGAGACTTTAAATCCCGGTATCGCCTCCAACATCGTAAACTGAAATCCGAGTCTTAAGTCTACCGACGCTTCGCCCCATTGGCTTTCTTCCAATGGAGGGTCGAAAACGATCTGTTGGTTTTTTACGGCTTTTCTGATTTCCGGCTGGGATAGAACCATGAACAGCTTTTCTAGGCAGGTTCCATATTTTTTTCAGCCCACTCGCGAGCGATCGAGGCGATTCCTGATGCAGCCGTAAAAAAGGATGCAGGAAACCGAATATTGACTGCTTTAGGGGTGAGCGTCAGCACTTGTCCCCGTAAGTAAGCTGCGGGGCCTTTTTTTTCGACGAGATTTTTCTTTATGAAACCAGAAAGAATTAAGGGCTCGGAGTTTATCGTGACCAGTTCTTCGCCAAGCGGGCCTGGCTGAATGTCGCATTTAACGCGAATGATTTTGCCGCTCTTGAGCCATGAGCCCATCATTTTTCATCCTCCCCCACGACTCAATCTTTTTGCCTCCTATGGGGCGAAAGTCAAGCGAAACAGAAAATAGTTACTAACACGCACGGCATCGATCTGTTAAAGGGATCGATCCGATAGGAAGAAAACGGTCAGATGGCGAAGAAGGCCTCGCTCCCTAAGAGTGTTGATTTTAGATTACTTAACTGGTGATCTATGATCTTATTGCGCGGGAGGCGGATTACCGATCCGTCTCCCGCGCTCGTATCAGGCAAGTTCAGGAAAGCTGCTGCAGGCAGGCCTTGATTTCCTCGAAATTCGGAACGTTGCGGGCGTCGGCCAGGACCGAGGCATAGCGCACCTTGCCCTCGCGGTCGATGACGAAAGCGGAGCGCTTGCACACGCCCTTGAAGCCCATCAGATCGTCGTAGAGGGTATCGTACGCGCGGGCCGTCTCCTTGTTGTAATCGGAGAGCAGCGGGAACTGGTAGCCCTGTTCCTTGGCCCATGAATCGAGGGCGAAGGGACTGTCGGTCGAAATACCGAAGACTTTGCAATCGAGCCCTTCGTAGTCCTTGAGGGCGTCACGCACGCCGCAGAGTTCCTTGGTGCAGACGCCGGTGAAGGCGAGCGGCACGAACAGCAGGAGGACCTTGCTGCCGCGGAGTTCCGAGAGTTTGACGTCCTGCATTTTGTTGGACTTCAGGGCGAAGTCCGGGGCGTTCTGACCGACTACCACTGGCATGCGATTTCTCCGTGTGTTGGTTTGGTATCGATTGAGCCGGGCCGGGAACGATCAGTCTTTCATTTGAAGCGGGCCTTGGGAACCGGGAGTCCGGGGATGTCCGAGCGGGTCTTGAAGATGGTGCCTTTTTTGGCCTTATCGTCTGTGTTGTCGGCGGTAACGATATAGAGATCCTGCATATCCTTGCCGCCGAAAGTCAGGCTGGTGACCATCTTGGCGGGTACCTTGAGCCGCGTATCGAGCGTGCCGTTGGGCTTGAAGCGCATCACTTCGCCGTCGTTGACGACGGCTACGAACACGCCGCCCTCGGCGTCCACGGCCAGTCCGTCGGGCCATCCTACGGGTAATTTGGCGAAGATGCGGCGGTCCTTGACGGTGCGGTCGGGCTGGACGTCATAGACCCATACGGCCTGCGTGGTGGAGTCGGCGTGGAAGAGGTGTTTGCGGTCGGGACTGAATCCCATGCCGTTGGTGACCTGAATACCTTCGTAAAGTTTGGTGACGGTGCCGTCGGGATCGACGCGGAAGAGGTTGCCGGGAATCGGTTTTTGATTGGAGAGCGCGTCGAATTCGAGTGAGCCGACGTAGACCGAGCCGTGGTCATCGGGCTGCAAATCGTTGAGCCCCTTGAGCGGCCGCCCTTCCCATTGGGTGAAGAGGTCGCGGCTGGTACGGGACTGTTCGTTCCAGTAAATGAGCGAGCGGCCGGAGCAAACGAGGCCGCCGCCGTCGTTGAGCGCCATCCCGCCGACGCCTTTGCGCTTGGGGATGAGAGTCTCGACGCTGCCGTCGACGCCACGTCGATAGACGCCACCGTTGGGGACGTCGCTGAAGTAGAGACGATTCTGATCGTCGACACGTGGACCTTCGAGCAGGCCGAAGCCGCTAGCCAAAACCTCGAGCGTCGCCATCGGGAAATCCTCCTATCGCGGGGATGTACCACGATTGGGACGCGGCGGCGAGGGTTGCGGCAGGATCGTCGATTCGCCTGCGACTCGCATGATCCGGCGGCAGAGCTGACAGGCGATGCGTTACGGTTGAGGCGCCCCAGCGGAGGGAGCACCGGGCGCGGCCGCGGATGGACCCTTCGCCTCGGTCTCGCCGTAGATTTTTTCAAGGGAGCGGAGGTAAACGACAACTTCCCATCTTTCCGTCGACGACATCGCGTCATCGTAGGAAGGCATCCAGATCCCACCGTTGCGGATGTAGCCGTAGATGTAGCCGTCGGGCAGGTTCTTGCTGACACCAGTCATCAGGTTGGCCGGTTTATGCTGCAGGAGGTGGACGACGGTACCGTCGCCCCTGCCCTTCAATCCGTGACAGGGCGAGCAATCCGTGACGAAGAGTTCGCGGCCGTGGGCGAGAACCTCGGGCGTGGGTTGCAGCGGGTTCTGTAAGCGCACGGTCATCAACTCGAGTTTCATGGGTGGGATGGCCGGCTCACTGGGCATTCCAGCGGGCTGTCCGTAGTGCACGTTGTAATTCGTGCCATCCACGGGGAGAGTGCCGGGAGGCATCGCGCGGGGAGCGACTTCGAGAGGCTGCACCGCGGGGCCGCGGAACATGTCGATGCTCCAGGGAAAAGCGAGAGCGGGAGCGGGAACGAAGGCGATAGCGGCGAGAGCCAGCATTGCGGCGGCTTGCGCGATCCGTGCGGTGGCACGCAAGGTCCGCGCGGTAGTGCGCGGCGTTTCGACGGTTAACCCCATAGCTTTGTGCATCCTGATTTTCCAAGCGGTACGGGGCGGCCACGCACCGTTACCCAATCCGATCCGCGACACCTTAGCCCTCCGCGCCGCAACAATCAAATAGCCGGAGTCGTAATGGCCGAACTTGCAAATCGCCGGACTCCTTGGCGAATCGCGGAGTAATTCGCCGAGAAAATTGCACACACGTTTACGGACGACCTTCTACTTTACGATGACGGTGCCGTTCATCACGTCCTTTTCGTGCGGAACGCAGGTGTATTTGTAGGTTCCGGGGACGGTAAAGGTGTAGCTGTAGGTCGCGCCGGGCTGCATAAAGCCGGAGTCGAACGGTTTGGCGCCTTTGGGCAGCACTACGTCCTGCTTACGCTGGACCATATCCGGATCGGCGTCCACGGAATGGAGCGTTTTGGCGTTGTTGATCCATTCGATGGTGTCGCCGACCTTGACAGTTACCGTCGCCGGCATGAACATCGGCGGTTTATCAGACATCTTGACAACCGCGGCGGGTTTGCCAGCGGCGTGGGCCGTCGTAGTGGCGGCGACCGGGATGGTCATCGCAGCGCCGACGAAGAAAGCTGCAAGAAGCGTAGATCTTCTCATGATGAGATCACCCTGCCTTCGAGAACGGAAAGGAGTCGCATGCGGCCTGGCCGCCGATTCCTTAGTTAAGCGGATGTTATCTTCCGCAAGGTCTGATTTTAGCGAAACTACTTCGATTGGCAAATCCTGCATCGCTCCCAATAGGTGGCAGAGCCGGAAGTTTCGCGGGCGATGGAACCGGGGGCCAGTCATCCGAGGGAGGCGCGTGCCGGGGTTGGCGGAACCGCGGCGACAGTCATGTCAGTCGGGATGACACAGGCATAACTGCAGGCCGCACCGAGTATCAGGATTATCGAGCAGAGCTCGAAGCCCAGGGTGTAGCTACCGGTCAGGTCGGTAATCCATCCGACCAAGAGCGGTCCGGTAAAGAGGCCCGTCGTGACACCCAGGCCAAGCCAGCCGAAGAGTGTGCCGAAGCGTTTGAGACCGAGCGTTTCCGCGAGGACCATCGGGACCAGCGCGACCGGCGCGGCGCCGGCAATTCCGGCGACGAATATCCAGAGCACGAGCATAGCGAGGCTAGCAGCGTAGGTCAGGATGATCGCGCCCGCGGCCATCATCACGAAGCCGATCGCGATGGCGTTCTTGCCGCCGATACGATCACCCAAAACGCCCATCGCAGCCTTGCCCACAGCTGCCATTCCGAGGACGACGCTGACCACGAGCGTCGCGGATTTGACCATGTAACCTAACCCTTCGAGATGCGCGACGAGATGATGGAACGTGCCGCCGACTGCGAGACCGTACGATACCTGCACGAGGGCGAGCAGCCAGAACGCGCGCGTGCGCAGGGCGTCGCCAACCTCAAAGCCCGGGAGGGCGCGTGCGGACTCAGCCACGCTTTGCGCGGTTGCGCCGGATGGCCGCGTACGGGCGACGAGCACGAGCAGCGGCATGACGAGCACAAGCGCCGGAATCGCGAGCAGGCTGTAGGCGGCGCGCCACCCGTGGTTCACGATCATGTAGCCGGTCAGGTAGGTCATCGCCATGCCGCCGAGTTCCATTCCGGCGGTGACGATACCGAGCGCGGTGCCGCGCCGCTCACCGAACCAGTTCGCGATAATCAGCGCCGATGGGAGCCAGGTCGAGGCACCCAAACCAACGCCCAGAAGCACCACGGAAAGGAGCAATCCCTCGAAAGAATCGGAGCGGCCCGCGCAGACGAAGCCCGCACCAGCGAGAGCCGCGCCAATCCCCATCACGTAACGCTGCCTCGACCCGATCGAGCAACCATCCGGCGAATGGTCCGGTCACGCCGACCGAGAGGGAGAGCAGTCCGGGAACCCAGGCCACTCGCGCGTGGCTCCAGCCGCAGGACTTGAGCAGAGCGCCCACAAAAATCGGTGCGGTGTTGTAGCCGCCGCCCCAAAGAAAAAACAGACCGATGAAGAGGCCGGAGACAATTACCCATGCCTGCCGATCACGGTTGCGCATGATGGACCCTCCCCGTTCCAGGTTCGATGCCCCCGGCAAGCGGCATGCCCAGGTCGCGTCATAACGCGGATCAACGCGGCCTACAACCGCCGGTCGGCGAAGGTATCTGCGAGGGTGGTACGAGGGAACGAAAAAAGCCCGCAGCGCCGGGGCTGCGGGCCCTAGTGTGATGCCGGAGGCTTCGATCGCAAGGATCAGGCGGCGGCGGTCTGCGGCTCGCGGCTGGTGAACTCCAAACCGCGGGGACCGGCGTCGACGACGACGTGCGCGCCGTCGCGGATTTCTCCAGTGAGCAGCTTGCGGCTGAGCGAAGTTTCGAGTTCACGCTGGATGAGCCGGCGCAAGGGTCGCGCGCCGTAAACTGCGTCATAGCCGCGTTCGGCGAAGTAGTCGCGGGCCTTGTCAGTAAGATCGAGTTCGATTTTGCGATCCTCGAGGCGTCGCCGGAGGATAGCAAGCTGGATCTCGACGATTTGGCGCAATTGTTCGCGGGTCAGCGGACGGAATACCACAGTTTCGTCGACGCGATTGAGAAATTCGGGGCGGAAGCTCTTGCGCAGAACCTCGAGCGCCTCTTCCTTCATGCGATCATAGTTCTGGCCTTTGAAGGACAGAATGATCTGACTGGCGATGTTGGACGTCATGATCACGACGGTGTTCTTGAAGTCTACGGTGCGTCCTTGACCGTCGGTGAGGCGGCCATCGTCGAGCAGTTGCAGGAGGATATTGAACACGTCCTGATGCGCCTTCTCGATTTCGTCGAAGAGGATAACGGAATAGGGATGGCGCCGGACGGCTTCGGTGAGCTGTCCACCCTCTTCGTAACCGACGTAACCCGGAGGGGCGCCGACCAGTCGCGATACGGTATGACGCTCCATGTATTCGGACATATCGAGGCGGACCATCGCGGCTTCGTTGTCGAACAGGAACTCGGCGAGAGCCCGCGCGAGCTCGGTCTTACCGACGCCGGTCGGGCCGAGGAAGATGAACGAACCGATCGGGCGATTGGGATCCTTGAGGCCGGCGCGCGCGCGAATCACCGCGTCGGCGACCGCGGATACGGCTTCGTCCTGGCCGATCACGCGTTTGTGGAGGTGCTCCTCGAGATGGGCCAGTTTCTGTACCTCGCCTTCCATCAAGCGCGATACCGGGACGCCGGTCCATCGCGCGACTACCTCGGCGATGTCGTCCTCGTCGACCTCTTCCTTGATCAGGCGGGCGCCACCCTGGTGGGCTTGTTTTTCGGCAGTCGCCAGATCTTTTTCGAGGCCGGCCAGCTTGCCGTACTGCAGTTCGGCGACCTTGTTGAGGTCGTACTCGCGTTTGGCTTTGTCGATCTCGTGGCGAGTCTGTTCGATCTGACTCTTGATCCCCGCGAGCTTTTCAAGACCACCCTTCTCGCTCTGCCACTGGGCCTGCAGCGAGGACTGCTTCTCCTGAGCCTCCGCCAACTCCTTCTCGAGTTTTTCGAGCCGCTCTTTGGACGGCGCGTCGGTCTCGCGTTTGAGCGCCTCGCGCTCGATCTCGAGCTGCATCACCCGGCGATTGGCCTCGTCCAGCTCGACCGGCATCGATTCTTTTTCGGTGCGCAGCTTAGCCGCGGCCTCGTCGACCAGATCGATCGCTTTATCAGGCAGGAAGCGGTCGGTGATGTAGCGCTTCGAGAGCATAGCGGCGGTCACCAACGCGGAGTCCTTGATGCGGATGCCGTGATGGACCTCGTAGCGCTCCTTCAACCCGCGCAGGATCGAGATGGTATCCTCGACACTGGGCTCCTCGACCATGACGGGCTGGAAGCGGCGTTCGAGCGCCGCGTCTTTTTCGATATGTTTGCGGTACTCATTGAGGGTGGTCGCGCCGATACAATGAAGTTCGCCGCGCGCGAGCATTGGTTTCAGAAGATTCGACGCGTCCATCGCGCCCTCGGCCGCGCCCGCGCCGACGACCGTATGCAATTCGTCAATGAAGAGGATTATCTCGCCCTCGCCCTCCTGGACTTCCTTCAGCACAGCTTTCAGGCGTTCCTCGAATTCGCCGCGGAATTTCGCACCCGCGACGAGAGCGCCCATATCGAGCGCGATGATACGGCGGTTCTTCAGGCCCTCGGGAACGTCACCAGCGAGAATCCGCTGTGCAAGCCCTTCGACGATGGCGGTCTTGCCGACACCCGGCTCGCCGATCAGCACAGGATTATTCTTGGTGCGTCGCGAGAGCACCTGGATCACGCGGCGAATCTCCTCGTCGCGTCCGATCACCGGATCGACCTTCCCCGCGGCCGCAAGCTGCGTCAGATCGCGTCCATAGCGTTCTAGCGCCTGGTAGGTGGCCTCAGGGTTCGAAGAGGTAACGCGCTGGTTGCCACGCACCTTCTTCAGCACTGCCATCAGCTTGTCGTGTGTAAGACCGGCCTCGCGCAGGATCTTGGCGGCGGCGCCTGGTTCGTCCAGCATCGCGATCAAAACGTGCTCGACCGAAACAAACTCATCGGTCAGCTTGCCGGCTTCGCTCTCGGCGCGGGTCAGTACGCGGTTTAGCCGCTGGGTCACATAGGTCTGGCCGCTGTCGGCGCCGCTGCCGCTCACGCTGGGAATCTTGCGCAGTTCGTCGGCCAGTTTGCGGCGGACGTTGGCGACGTCGACCTCCGCCAACTTCAAGATCGACGCCGCCAGCCCCTGTTCGTCCTCAAGCAGGGCGGACGCGAGATGCTCGATGTCGACGGCCTGGTGATGGGCGCTTACCGCGGTGCTTTGGGCGCGGCCGAGCGCTTCCTGGAGTTTTTCGGTAAAACGGTTAACGTTCATTCGTGATCGCCCCTCTACCGTTGGAAGATAACCATTTACGCGCCAGACGCAAACGACTGCTGAGGCGGCCTTAAAAGCGTGCGCAGACCCGGCGAAGGTAGCTGTTGTCCGCCGAGCGTCGCCCGGCTGACGGATAACAGGGGATGGTTTCCGCTTATTCTCCCGCGATCATCATCTCGGCGATTTTGATCGTCGGCGAGACCACCGGCGACCGCCATTTGAGATCGTTGCCGATCATCTCGATCGACAGGAACATCTCTTTCAGATTTCCCGCGATGGTAATCTCTTGCACAGGAAAGGCCAGTTCGCCGTTTTCGATCCACATGCCGCCCGCCCCGCGGGAATAGTCGCCGGTCACGCCGTTCACGCCGAAGCCGATAAGCTCCGTCACATAGAGCCCTTGCTTGACCGAGCCGACGATCTCTTCGGGGGTATAACGGCCCGGCTCGAGGTAGAGGTTGGTCGGGCTGACGGTGGGCGAATCACCGACCGCACGCGAGGCGTTGCCGGTGGGGGCGAGCTTCAGCTTTCGTGCCGAATACGCGTCGAGCAGGTAAGTTTTGAGCACACCATTTTCAACCAGCGCCTTGCGATTCGTGGCCAACCCTTCGCCGTCGAAGGGCCGCGAGCCCATCCCGGCGCGCATCGTACCGTCGTCGAAGACGTTGACGTTCGCCGCTGCAATCTGGGCGCCGAGCTTGCCGACGAGGAACGAAGCCCCTTTATAGAGCGAAGGCCCGGACGCCGCTCCCGCGACCGAGCGCAGCAATGACGCCGCCATGTCGGGATCGAACACGATGGGCGCGCGGGTGGTCTTGATCTTCTGCGAGCCGAGGCGGCGCAGCGCGCGCTTCGCCGCAGTCAGACCCACCGACGCCGCATCCTCGAGTCGGCCGAAATGGCGGTTCGCGGTGTACCAGTAACCCTGCTGCATTTTGCCGTCGGCGCTTTGTGCGATTGGGGCGACGCCGAGATTGAACGAAGTGCCGGCGTACTCGCCGGAAAAGCCCTGGCTGTTGGCGAAGAGTACCTGGTAGCGGGCAGAATCGAATTCCGCGCCCTCGGAATTCTTGATTCGCGGATCTGCGCCCAATGCCGCGCGTTCCGCGGTGCGCGCGATCTTCAACGCCTCGTCCGCACCGACCAGTCCGTGGTCCGGGTCGGCGAGGTCGAGTTCGAGCAGGTGATCGGGATGGAGCGCGGCGTCGGGCAGACCCGAAGACGGATCGGCGGCGGTCAAACGCGCCAGTCTGACGGTGTCGGCGATGAAAGCTTCCAGCGAATCGCGCTCGAGCTCAGCCGTCGAGGCATTGGCGGAGGAGTGGTCGATGAAGATACGCAGGCCCAGGCGCCGTTCGCGCGAACTCTTGAGCTTCTCGACCTCACCCAGCCGGACGCCGGCGGCGGTTGATTCGGCGCCAACGAACAGCACTTCGGCCGCAGTAGCACCGTGGCGATGCGCTTCACTGAGAACCCATTCGGCGAGCGCCGCATCGAGTTGAGCCATACCCGCAACCCCCGCGTCAGGCGCGCGTGCCGCCCACTGTGATTCCGTCAATCCGGATCGTGGGCAAACCCACTCCGACCGGAACCGATTGCCCGTCTTTGCCGCAGGTACCGATTCCGGAATCCAGGGCAAGGTCGTTGCCGACCATCGAAACCCGGGTCAAAACGTCGGGACCGCTGCCGATCAGCGTCGCGCCCTTTACCGGCCGGGTCACTTCGCCGTCCTCGACGAGGTAGGCCTCGCTCGCAGAAAAGACGAACTTGCCGTTGGTGATATCGACCTGCCCGCCACCGAAACTTACGGCGTAGAGGCCATGCTTGACGGAGCGCAGAATTTCCTCCGGGGTCGACTCGCCCGGCAGCATGAAGGTATTGGTCATCCGCGGCATCGGCGAATGGGCGAAGCTTTCGCGGCGACCGTTACCGGTTGGCGCCATTTTCATCAGGCGCGCGTTCAACCGATCCTGCAAGTAGCCGCGCAAGACACCCTTTTCGATCAGCACCGTGCGTGAGGTCCGTGTGCCCTCGTCATCGACGTTGAGACTCCCGCGACGGTTGGCCAGGGTGCCATCGTCGATGACCGTACAGAGCGGACTCGCGACCGGCTGGCCAATGCGATTCGAGAAAGCGGACACGCCCTTGCGATTGAAATCGCCTTCGAGCCCATGGCCGATGGCTTCGTGCAGAAGGATTCCGGGCCATCCCGGACCCAGCACCACGACGGTTTCTCCGGCTGGGGCGTCGACCGCGTCGAGATTGACGATCGCCTGGCGCGCCGCTTTCAGCGTGTATTCCTTCCAGCGATCGCCCTCGAAAAAGTAGCTCCATTCGACCCTGCCGCCGCCGCCGAAAGCACCGACCTGGCGGCCCTTGGCGTCTTCGGCAATCACGGTGACATTGAGCCGGCAGAGCGGTTGGACGTCCGCGGCAATCTGTCCCTCGCTGTTGACGACCATCACGAGCTTGCGCTCGGCGGCCACCGACGCCATCACGTTGCGCACACGCGGATCGAACGCCCGCGCCAACTCGTCGATCTGTTTGAGCAGGCGCGCACGTTCCTCCAGCGGAACCTCGATCGCCGTATGTTCGAGTTCGTAGAGGTTGTGCTGCACCACGGGTTTAGCGACCTGCACCGCGCCAGGCCGTTCGCCGCGCTGATCCGCGATTGCGCGTGCGGCCTCCGCTGCGATGCGCATCCGATCGAGCGTCACTTCATCGGAATAAGCATAGCCGGTGCGGTCTTCGGCACAGACGCGGACACCGACACCGTGCGAAACACTTTTCGAAGTATGATTAACCATCGATTCTTCGAGACTCAGCCCCTCGGCGCTGCGGTACTCGAAGTAAAGGTCAGCGTAATCAGCTTTGCGCTCCAGAGCGCTGCCGAGGATTCGCTCGAGGGCGCCTTCGTTCATCCCGAAGCGGTTCAGGAAGAACTTATCGGGTTTTGCCAGTTCATTCGCCATCGGCTTGTTCACCTGCTTTCTATCTTACCAGACGGTCACGGACGGGCGAAGTTAAGCGATCGAAGCGCTTGGAGAAATGATCCGGGCTTTAGTCGTACGCTGGCAAATCTACGCAATTACCAGCCCTGATGCGCCCAGGACTATAGAGCCAGCGCATTGGGTTTTGGGCGACGAATTACTGCCCTTGCTCCCGGGCAAACGCACTATCCGGCCGGTATGTGAAGACCGGTCGAGTTAGCCGGCCGCGGCGACTCGCCGTTGATCGCGCTGATCTTCGCGACGGGCGCTGCGCTTTTTGCGCGGCTTCTTCGCCGTCGTCTGATCGGAGAAATCGCTGAACTCTACCACTGACAGCGGCGCCGCGTCACCGCGGCGGACGCCGAATTTCACTACGCGGGTATAGCCCCCGTTGCGCTCTTTGAAACGCGGAGCGATCTCGTCGAAAAGCTTCTTGACCGCATCATGGGAGTGCATGAAGGCGAACGCCAGGCGCCGCGCGGCGAGGTCCCCGCGTTTGCCGAGTGTCACCATGCGATCGGCGTAGCGCCGCATTTCCTTGGCCTTGGCGTCGGTCGTTTTGATTCGTCCATGGCTCACGAGCGCAAGCACAAGATTGCGGAACAGAGCCTTGCGATGGGCCGAGGTACGATTAAGCTTGCGGCCCTGGTTCAGATGGCGCATCGATTCACTCCCAGGCTGGCGGCTCGCGGCTTAGGCCGACTCGCGCCGTTCCTGTTCTTCCCACATCCGGTCGAGCTCGCTGCGCGACGGGAGATTATCCAGCCGCATGCCGAGCGAAAGGCCCATGTCGGTCAGCACTTCTTTGATTTCATTCAATGATTTGCGGCCGAAGTTCTTGATCTTGAGCATATCCTGCTCGGTGCGCTGCACCAGTTCGCCAATATACTTGATATCCGCATTCTGCAGACCGTTGAAGGCCCGCACCGAGATCGGGAGTCCTTCGACCGGGCGGTAGAGATATTCGTTGAAGGTCGGGCGGATCTCGGGACGCTCGCCCACCATCGGGACTTCGGCCTCTTCTTCGACACCGGCGAAGATTGCCATCTGATCGCGGATCACGCGGGCCGCGTAGGTCAGCGCTTCGCGCGGCGAGATCGAGCCGTCGGTCCAGATTTCGAGGGCGAGACGATCGTAGTCGGTGCGCTGGCCCACGCGGGCGTTGGTCACGGTAAAGTTGACTTTTTTTACCGGCGCGAAGACCGCGTCCAACCGAATCGTGCCGATCGGTTCCTCGTCCTCGGTCCGCTCGCCGGGGACGTAGCCGCGGCCGCGCTTGATGACGATTTCCATGTCGAGATCGGCGCCCTTATCGAGCGTCGCGATGCGCCGATCGGGCTCGAGTATTTCGAGACTCGGGCCGCCCGTGATATCGCGCGCAGTTACGATAGCTTCGCCTTTGGCTTTGAGCGTCGCGGTCAACTGATCGCCCTCGTGCAGCCGCAAACGAACTTCCTTGAGGTTGAGCACGATATCGGTGACGTCCTCTTTGACGCCGGGGATCGTGGAGAATTCGTGGAGCACGCCCTTGATCCGGACCGCAGTGATCGCGAAGCCGGGCAGCGAGGAGAGCAGGATGCGGCGCAGCGAATTGCCGATCGTGGTCCCGTACCCGCGCTCGAGCGGCTCGGCGAAAAAGCGCCCGTAACTCTGGGTCTGTTCCTTTTCCTCAAACTCCACGGTCTTGGGTTTGATCAGGTCACGCCAATCATTCTGCATAGTTCTCTTCTTACCGCCGAAGGAAATTTTAACGGGGCGTGTGATCCGCCACCGCAATCTAACGCGAATAGTGCTCGACGATGAGCTTCTCGCTAATCGGCATCGTGAGATCTGCCCGTGCCGGAAACGCCTTGAGCGTACCGCGGAATTGCTCTCGTTCGAGCTGGATCCAGGGCGCCACTCCACGACGCTGAGCCAGCTCAATCGCCTCGACCACGACTTTTTTCTGCCGGCTCTTCTCGCCGATGCTCACCACCTGGTTGACTCCGAGCAAGTACGACGGAATCGTGACCGGCTTGCCATCGACCTCGACATGGCCGTGGCGAACGAGCTGGCGCGCCTGCGCGAGCGAACTGGCGAAGCCGAGCCGATAAACCACGTTGTCGAGCCGCCGCTCGAGCAGCACCAGCAGGTTTTCACCGGTGATACCCGGCATCCGCTCCGCCATCGCGAAGTAACCCGCGAATTGCTTTTCGAGCAACCCGTAAATTCGCTTCACTTTCTGCTTCTCGCGCAAGCGAATCGAAAATTCCGAAAAACGCGTGCGCGCCTGTCCATGCGCTCCGGGCGGATAGTTGCGCCGTTCGATCGCGCACTTGTCAGTATAGCAACGCTCGCCCTTGAGAAAGAGCTTCAGTCCTTCGCGCCGACACAGTCGGCATACCGGCCCGAGATTTCTAGCCACTTCGCTTCCTTAATCTACCGCCGCGTCAGACGCGTCGCCGCTTGGGCGGCCGGCATCCGTTATGCGGTATCGGCGTTACGTCTTTGATCGAGATTACGTTGAGCCCGGCCGCCTGCAGGGCGCGCACCGCCGATTCGCGTCCGCCACCTGGGCCGTTGACATGCACCAGCACCGCTCTCATGCCGAAATCCGAAACCTTGCGCGCGCACGCTTCCGCCGCCATCTGAGCCGCGAAGGGCGTACCTTTGCGCGAGCCTTTGAATCCCACCGACCCCGCGCTCGACCAGGCGATGACCAGACCCTGCGGATCGGTAATCGTTACGATGGTGTTATTGAAGGTCGCATGGACGTGGGCGATCCCCTCCGGAACGTTACGCCGTGCACGCCGGCGTCGCGGAGCGGGCGCTGCGCCGGCTGCTGTAGCTGCACCCGCTGGTCCGCCGGCGGGCGGTGGAGTCGAGGCCGCACGCTGCGGAGCCGGCTTTGCTTCCTTGATTTCGTCAGCCATTTTGTTCTATGTCCGTTACCCGTTCGCGACCAAAGCGGTACTCGCCTGTTCGTCTCGCATCACGTTGACCATCAACCCCTTGGTGGCGGCGCCTTGCGACCCGCGACCAACTTGCGCGGTCCCTTGCGCGTCCGCGCATTCGTATGAGTCCGTTGGCCGCGCACCGGCAAGCCGCGGCGATGGCGGATGCCACGGTAACTCCCAAGATCCATCAACCGCTTGATCGACTGCTGCACCTCGCGCCGGAGGTCACCTTCGACCTTACTGTCCTGGTCGATTACCTGGCGAATCCGCACCTGCTCATCGCCGGTGAGGTCGTCGCTTTTACGCTCCAGCGGCACCTTGGCCTTATCAAGAATCTGGCGCGCCATGGAGCGGCCGATGCCGTAGATATAGGTGAGCGCAATGTCCATGCGCTTGTTTCTGGGCAATTCGACTCCGGACACACGCGCCATCGAACGAACCTCCCACTTATCCTTGCCGCTGCTTGTGGCGTGGGTTCGAGCACAAAATCCTGACCACGCCTTCGCGGCGCACTACCTTGCAGTTCTTGCAAATCTTTTTGACTGAGGGGCGAACCTTCATGGCATTTCCCGTTCCGCTCAGCGCATCCGGTAGGTGATTCGTCCGCGCGTAAGATCATAAGGCGACAGCTCGACCGTCACGCGATCACCCGGAAGAATTTTGATGTAATGCATGCGCATCTTACCAGAGATGTGGGCGAGTACGCGGTGCCCATTCTCGAGCGACACCCGGAACATCGCATTAGGAAGGGCCTCGAGCACCATTCCGCTCACTTCAATTGCGTCACCCTTCGACATTACTCAACTCGCTCAAGACTTTAGGCCCGTTGGCGGTTATTGCGATGGAGTGCTCGAAGTGAGCCGAAAGCTTGCCGTCGGCGGTCACGGCCGTCCAACCATCATCGAGTATTTCCAGGTCCGGTGTACCTTCGTTAATCATCGGTTCGATGGCGAGGACCATCCCTTCCTGCAGGCGCGGATTCGGCATGCCGACACGGAAGTAGTTCGGCACCTGGGGATCTTCATGCAATCTGCGGCCGATTCCATGTCCGGCGAATTCGGTTACTACAGAGAAGCCGGCACTCTCCGCGGTGGCCTGCACCGAACGGCCGATATCGCTCATCCGGTTGCCCACCCGTGCTTGAGCGATCGCAGCGTAGAGCGCGTCGCGCGTCACCTTCATCAGCAGTTGCGCCTGATCGGTAACCTTTCCGATCGCGATCGTGCGGGCCGCGTCGCCGCAGTAGCCTTTATAGATCACGCCGAAGTCGAGCCCGACGATATCGCCAGGCTTGAGCCGTCGCCCGGCCCGCGGGACGCCATGCACGATCTCACTGTTGATCGACACGCAGAGGCTATGGCGATACTCGACGGCGCCGGGCTTGTAGCCTTTGAACACCGGCCGGGCGCCCTTTTTAAGAGTCAGTTCCTCGGCCAGCCGGTCGAGATCGAGCGTACTGACTCCCGGCCGCGCCGCCGTGATCAATTCCTCGAGCACTTCGGCCACGATCTGGTTGGCCTGACGCATCAACTCGATCTCGTCGCGATTTTTGAGAGTGATCACTTCTGCCTCTTAGATGCCGGCGTTTCCGCTGCGAGCGCAGCCATGATTTTTTTCTCGATCTCCTGTGGCTGTCCGATCCCCTGGATCTGGATTAGCAGGCCCTGCCGCCCGTAATGCTCCAGCAACGGCCGCGTCGACGCGGCGTAGACGTCAAGCCGCGCGCGTACGGTGTCCTCCGCGTCGTCTTCCCGCAAATAAAGCTCGCCGTTGCACGAGTTGCAGATATTCATATTGCGCGGCGGGTCGTATATCTCATGGTACATCGCGCCGCAGTTGCGGCAGGTGCGCCGCCCCGAGATGCGCTTGACGATTTCATCATCCGGGACAGTGATCGCCACTACCTTGTCCAGTTTCTCGTTGCGATCCGCGAGCATCCGCGCCAGCGTTTCAGCCTGAGCCACAGTCCGCGGAAATCCATCAAGAATAAACCCGCTGGTTGCGTCGGGCTGACTCAGCCGCTCGTTGATCAGGCCGAGTACCAGTTCATCCGGCACGAGCGCCCCTTTGTCCATGAAGTTCTTGGCCTTGGAGCCAAGCGCCGTTCGATTGCGCACGGCGGCCCGCAGGAGGTCGCCGCTGGCGACCTGTGGAACGTGGAGTTCCGCTTCGAGCATACGCGCCTGAGTGCCCTTGCCGGCGCCTGGCGGACCTAACAGGACAAGCCGCACGAGCTTATTCTCCTCTCCTCGATCGAACACGACCGCGGCGCATGAAACCTTCGTAGTTGTGCGCCAGCAAATGGCTCTGTATTTGAGCCGCCGTATCCAGTGCCACGCCGACCACGATCAGCAAGGCCGTACCCCCGAAATAAAACGGCACATTAAAGCGTTGCATCAGGATCGTCGGCAATACGCATACCGCGCTTACGTAAATCGCGCCGCCCAGTGTGATCCGCGACAGCACTCGATCGATATAGTCGGTGGTTGAGCGCCCCGGCCTGATTCCCGGGATAAATCCACCGTACTTCTTGAGGTTGTCGGCAACGTCGACCGGGTTGAACGTGACCGCGGTATAGAAATAACAAAAGAAAACTATAAGCCCAACGTAGATGATATTATATATAAACCCGCCCGGCGTAAGATAGCCCGTGAAGGGCTTGAGCGCGGGCACAAAGGCCGCGAGCGTGGCCGGAACCACCAGTAGCGAAGAGGCGAAAATCGGCGGGATAACCCCCGATGTATTGACCTTCAGCGGCAGATGACTGCTCTGACCGCCGTAGACCCGCCGCCCCACCACGCGCCGTGCATATTGGACCGGAATCCGCCTCTGGCCACTTTCAACGTAGACGATTCCGGCAGTCACTCCAAAGACCACGAGAATGATGATGACGAGCACGAAGATGCTCATTTCGCCTTCGCGCAGGAACTGAGTCGTCGTACCAACCGCGCTGGGCAGCCGCGCCACGATTCCCGCCATGATAATCAGCGAGATTCCGTTGCCGACCCCGCGCTCGGTTATCTGCTCTCCGATCCACATCACGAACATGGTTCCGGTCGTAACCGTAATTACGGTCATGACGATAAACGCGAGCCCCGGATGGTATACAATCGCGCCGCCGCCGGGGGCCTGCGCGCTCTGGAGGCCATAGGCGATTCCGGTTCCCTGGACGATTCCCAGCCCGACCGTGCCGTAGCGAGTGTACTGGGAAATCTTGCGCCGCCCCGCTTCTCCCTCTTTGTAGAGTTCTTCCAGATAGGGCCAGCCGATCTTAAGGAGGTCCAGAATGATCGCAACCGAAATATAGGGCATGATTCCGAGCGCGAAGACCGAGAATCGCTCCAGTCCACCACCCGAAAACAAATTGACGTATCCGAACAGTGAATTCGAAAACTGGTTGAAAAAAGCCGACAGCGCCTGTCCGTCGATCCCCGGAGTGGGCACCGCGATACCGATTCGGTACACCACCAGCATCGCGGCTGTGAAGAGCAGCCGCCGGCGCAATTCCGGGACGCGCGAGGCGTTTGAGAACCCCTCAAGCATTCGGCGTTTGTGAGCCCTCGATCACTTCGGCCATGCCGCCCAGCGCCGCGATCTTTTCGCGAGCGCCTTTCGAGAAGGCATGGGCTCGTATGGTTAACTTACTCTTGAGTTCCCCGTCGCCCAGCACCTTGATGCGCAAACCGCCGCGCACCAACCCTCGACCAGCCAGCGCCGCCGGGTCGACCGTCGTCCCCTCGGCGAAAACCGAAAGGCTGCCGACGTTGACCAGGGCGGTCTCTTCGCGCCGCACCGCGTTCTTCTGCAGCCGCCGGAACCCGCGTTTGGGAATGCGCCGCTGCAGCGGCATCTGGCCGCCCTCATAGCCGGGGGGCGTGTTACCATGCGATCGGGAGCCGAGTCCCTTATGGCCGCGCCCCGCCGTCTTGCCATGACCCGAGCCAATTCCGCGGCCGATACGCTTGCGCCGGCGAGTCGACCCAGGTGACGGTTTCAATTCGTGGAGTTTCATCCTGACGGCCGCCTATTCCTTCACTTCATCAACGAGATGAGATACCCGCCGCAGCATCCCGGCCACGGGCGGAGTCAACTTGAGCGTGCGGCTGCTGCCGAGCTTGCCCAGGCCCAGTCCCTTAAGCGTTTGCCGCACTCGCTGGGTCGTACCAATCGGGCTGCGCACTAGTTTAATTTTGATCGTCTGGTCCATTCTGCCGTGAACCCTTAGACCGCCGGCGCCGCGGCGACAGCCACGACTTCGCGGGACTTTTTGACGTCCTCGGGGTTGCGCAATTCCGAGAGTGCCTGCAGCGTCGCTTTGACCAGGTTGTGCGGATTGGACGAACCGAGCCGCTTCGTCAAGATGTTGCGGATTCCGGCGAGTTCGACCACCGCGCGCACCCCGCCCGCCGCGATGACTCCCGTCCCTTCCGACGCCGGTTTCAGTATCACCTTACCCGCGCCAAAACGGCCGAGGATCTGGTGCGGAATCGTCCCCGCACGCAGCGGCACCCGGATAAGGCTCTTCTTCGCGCGTTCGACGCCTTTGCGGATCGCTTCAGGCACTTCGTTCGCCTTGCCCAATCCGAACCCCACCAACCCGTTCTGATCGCCCGCCACCACCAACGCGCTGAAACTGAAACGCCGGCCGCCTTTGACCACCTTGGCCACACGGTTGATGTTGACGACCTTTTCCTTGATATCCATCCCTTGCGGGTCAATCCGTTGTGCCACGGTGATTTTTCCTGATGCGCTCTGTTTTTAGAATTTAAGTCCGGCCTCACGCGCGGCTTCGGCGAGAGCTTTGACCCGGCCGTGATAGAGAAACCCGTTGCGATCAAAAACTACCCGGCTGATACCCTTTTCCCGGCAGCGTTCGGCCACGGTTTTACCGACCGCCTTAGCTGCGGCTACGTTGCGTTTGCCTTTTGCATCTTCGCGCAGACCCGGCGCGAGGGTCGAAACCGCGAGCAGGGTCTGCCCTGATTCATCCGAAATTACCTGGGCGTAGATATGATGCAGTGAGCGATATATCGACAGGCGCGGACGTTCGTCACTACCACGCACCGCCAACCGCACACGCACTCTGCGCTTTATTCGGTTCTTGGTCCGATCGAAAGCCATAATCGCAACTGGATGTTCCTAGCCGGCGCTCGCTCCGGCCGCTGCCTTGCCGGCCTTGCGCCGAATCGTTTCGGTCGAATATTTGATGCCCTTGCCTTTGTACGGTTCCGGTGGACGCAACTCGCGGATTTGCGCGGCAACCGAACCAATTAACTGGCGGTCAGCGCTCTCGAGCGTGATGGTCACCTGGCGATCTACCCGCGCGGTCACTCCGGGAGGGAGTTGATAGACGATCGGATGCGAGTAGCCGAGCGTGAAATTGATCTGGCCGGGTTTGACCTCCGCACGGTAACCCACGCCGTTGATCTCCAACACGCGGGTGAAGCCTTTGCCGACTCCTTCAACCATATTGGCCACCAGCTTGCGCATCAGACCGTGCGCGGCACGCTCCTGTTTGCCGTCGCCCGGACGACTTACCTCGATCCGATTGTCGTTGATCTGGAGGGTGAATCCCGGCATCAGCCGGGTTTCCAGTTTGCCCTTAGGTCCTTCGACTTTGAGCGTGCCGTCGGCGAGCGTCGCCTTGACGCCCTTCTCCAACACAACCGGCATTCTTCCTATGCGCGACATCGGTCCGTTCCTACCATACCCTCAGCAGAATCTCGCCCCCAACGTTGCGCCGCCGCGCCTCCCGATCCGTCATCACGCCGAGCGGAGTCGAGACCACGTGAACCGCCATCCCGCCCGATACCCGCGGCATCGTCTTGGAACCGGCGTAGCGCCGCAGGCTCGGCTTACTGATCCGATCGATTCCGCGAATTATCGGCTCGCGCGAGGGTGAATAGCGCAGCGCGAGGAGCAGTTTCTTTTTGTAACCTTCGCCCGCGGTTTCAATTCCGGCCAGAAAGCCTTCCGCCAGCAATACGCGGCAAATTGCTTCACGGATGCGCGAATGCGCGAGCTCAACCTGGTTGTACCGCGCCCGAATAGCGTTGCGGACGCGGGTCAACAGTTCGGCAATCGGATCAGTCTGCGACATCCGTGATCCCTCAATTCTACCAGCTGGCCTTGACTACGCCGGGCAACGCCCCGCGCAGCGCGAGCTTTCGAAGACATAGGCGGCACATCCTGAAGCGCCGGTAAAAGGCGCGGGAGCGTCCGCACAGCGGACAGCGGTTGTAGCCGCGCACCTTGAACTTGGGCGTTCGCGCCGCCTTAACCCGAAGACAGGTCTTCGCCATATTGCGTAATCCTTCTTACGCGGCACGGACGGCACTATCGCCGCCAGCGCCCCGGAACGGCATCCCGAGCGCCTTCAACAGGGTTTGCCCCTCGAAATCGCTGTGCGCCGTCGTGGTGATCGAAATCGTCATGCCCTTTACTTTTTCGACTTTGTCGAGATTCAGTTCAGGGAAAATCGTATGTTCGCGCAGACCCATCGAGTAGTTGCCGCGTCCGTCGAAAGACTTGTCTGCGACCCCCCGAAAGTCGCGCACGCGTGGCATCGCGACGTTCACCATCCGATCGAAGAACTCCCACATCCGCTCGCGCCGCAACGTCACCATCACACCGATCGGCATGCCCTCGCGCAGCTTGAAATTTGAGATCGCCTTGCGCGCCCGGGTAATGACCGGTTTTTGCCCGGTGATCTGGCGCAATTCCTCCGCGGCCGCATCGAGTATCTTGGCATTCTCGCGGGCCTCGCCCAGCGCCATATTGATGACGATCTTTTGCAGTCGCGGCACGCGCATCCGATTTTCGATCTTGAGCTCGCGCATCAGCTCGGGCACAATTTCCTGCTCGTAGCGCAGGCGCAGCCGCGCCGGGAGCTTGGGCTCGGGCTCGCGCGGCTTCGCTTCCGCGACCGGCGCGGCGCTCTCGGCGCGTGGTCCTTTTTTGGCACCGCGTTCGCGCGGTGCCTTCGGCTGCGCCTTTTCGCTTTTTTTCTCGTCGGCCATCATTCATTCCCCAGTGATTCGCCGCAGCGGCGGCATACTCTGGTGTCGCCGTCGGGCGCCGTCTTGATACCGATACGTACCGGCGCATTGCAGCGGTCGCACATGATCATCACGTTGGCGACGGCGAGCGGGGCTTCCTTTTCGACAATTCCGCCCGGACTGGCGGCGCCGCGCGGCTTGGAATGGCGCTTGACGACGTTCAACCGCTCGACCACTACACGTCGATCTTCGGGAAACACCCGAAGTACCTTGCCGGTCTTGCCGCGCTCACGTCCCTTGATCACCATCACGGTGTCATTCTTCCGGATCTTGCACTTACCTGCGGAACTCTGCGCCGCCATCACAGCACCTCCGGCGCGAGCGAGATAATCTTGAGGAAGCGCTTAGCGCGGAGCTCGCGCGCCACCGGACCAAAAATTCGGGTGCCGACGGGTTCGTGCTGGGCATCGAGCAGCACCGCCGAATTGTCGTCAAACCGTATATAGCTGCCGTCTTCGCGGCTCACTTCCTTGCTCGTACGGACGATAACCGCGCGCGACACATCGCCCTTTTTGACCTTGGCGTTGGGGATCGCTTCTTTCACCGCGACGACGATCACGTCGCCCACCGTCGCGTAGCGCCGGCGCGAACCGCCGAGCACTTTGATGCACATGACTTTGCGGGCACCCGAATTGTCCGCCACCCCAAGGATCGTTCGCGTCTGGACCATCGCGTGCCGCTCCCTATTGCGCCGCCCGCTTGAGAATCCGGCTCACCCGCCAGCGTTTATGCCTGGAGAGCGGCCGCGACTCGATAATCAACACGCGGTCCCCTTCGTGGCATTGGCTCCCTTCATCGTGCGCCATGAAGCGCGCGCGCTGGTTAACCCTTTTACCGTAAAGCGGATGCTGGACGAGACGATCGACCTGAACCATTACGGTCTTGACCATGCGCGCGGCTACCACAGTACCTTCGCGCCGCTTAACCCGCTGTCGCATCGCTCACCTGCTTGTGGACACCAGCCCCCGGGGCCTTCTCGCGACGCAGAGTAACGATCCGCGCCAACTCCCTGCGCGCCTTGCGATAGTTCGCCGGATTACCGAGCTGATTAGTGCGCAGCTTCAAGCGCAACTTGAAGATTTCCTCGCGCGCTTCCGCCTCTTTGACCGCCAGATCGGCGGCACTCATCTGTCTCAATTCGTCAAGCTCCAAAGCCCTGAGCCTCCCGCTCGACCACGACCGTTTTGATCGGCAGCTTATGCGCCGCGAGGCGCATCGCTTCGCGCGCCGTGGCCGGATCGACCCCTTCCATCTCGAAGAGGATCCGTCCGGGCCGTACTCGTGCAACCCACCCTTCGGGTGACCCCTTGCCCTTGCCCATGCGCGTCTCCGCCGGCTTCTTGGTGAACGGCTTGTCGGGGAAGACCCGGATCCAAACGCGTCCACCGCGCTTGATATGCCGGGTCAGCGCGATTCGTGCGGCTTCAAGCGCGCGCGTATCGACTCGCGCAGTCTCGGCGCTTTTGAGCCCGAAATCGCCGAAGGCAAGTTCCAGGCCGCGAGACTCGGCACCGCGCACGCGCCCCTTCTGAATCTTGCGGTACTTTACTTTCTTGGGTGAGAGCATCGTTGCCTAATCCTGATTCGGTGAAGCCGCCTTTAATTTTGCTGGGCCGCACCGGCGCGCTTGGCGGCCTCTTCCTGCCGGGTCAATATCTCACCGCGGAAAATCCAGACCTTAACGCCGATAACTCCGTAAGTAGTTCTCGACTCGGCGAATCCATAGGCGACGTCCGCGCGCAGAGTCTGCAACGGTACCCGTCCCTCCCGATACCATTCCCGGCGTGCGATTTCCGCGCCGCCGAGCCTTCCGGAGACCTGCACCTTGACCCCTTGCGCCCCCATCCGCATCGCGCGCAACACGGCTTCCTTCATCGCCCGGCGAAACGCCACCCGGCGCTCGAGTTGCAACGCGATATTCTCGGCGACCAGTTGCGGATCCAAGTCGGGCCGCCGTACCTCATGAATATTGATGAACGCCTCTTTGCCCTTCATGAGCTTCTGGATATCGGTCTTGAGCCGATCGATCTCGACCCCCTTCTTGCCGATAACGATTCCCGGGCGCGCCGTATGAATATTGATCTTGGCCTTGTTGGCCATCCGCTCGATCTCGATACGTGAAATTCCGGCGTGATATAGGCGCTGCTTGATAAAGTCGCGAAGTTTCAGATCTTCGTGCAGCAGCGTCGCGTAGTTCTGCGCCGCGTACCATTTGGAGTCCCAGCCTTCGATAATGCCGAGCCGCAGCCCGCGCGGATGTGTCTTCTGGCCCATAAGCTCCCTCAGGACGCCCGCTCGTCAACGATAACCGTCACGTGGCTGCTGCGCTTCAAGATCGGTGTCGCATGCATATGGGCGCGCTGGAGCGAGCGTTTCGTGGTCGGTCCGGTGTCCGCCACTGCACGTTTGACGAACAGCCGGTCTTCGTCGACGTTCTGCTGATCGCGCGCGTTGGCGATCGCCGCGAGCAGCGTCTTGGACAGGATTCGCGCGCCCTTCTTGGGCGTAAACTCCAGTATCGAGAGGGCCTGATCGACCCGCTTGCCGGCGATCAATCCGCATACGAGCCGGATTTTCTGCGGCGAGATACGAACAAAACGGGTACGCGCAACAGCTTCCATTACTCGATTCCTCTAGCCCGCCTCACGCCGCCGGCGTTCTTGGCGCGGATGGGGCGGAAGCTGGGGCGGCGGACGCTTTCACCTCACCCTTGCGTTCACCGGCATGGCCATGGAAAGTGCGCGTCGGTGAAAACTCACCCAGCTTGTGTCCCACCATATTCTCCGTGCAGTACACCGGGATGAATTTGTGGCCGTTGTGGACCGCAAAGGTGAGCCCAATCATGTCCGGGACGATCATCGAGCGCCGCGACCAGGTCCGGATTATCCGCTTGTCCCCGGCGCCTACCGCCGTATCCACCTTCTTCTGTAGATGGGTGTCGACGAATGGACCCTTCTTCAATGACCTCATTGCAATTCCTGACTAGCGCTTGCCACGCGGCCGGCGACTCACGATATAGTGATCCGACTGTTTTTTACCACGCGTCTTGTAACCCTTGGCCGGCATTCCCCACGGCGACTGCGGATGATTCCCTTTAGAGCGTCCTTCGCCACCGCCATGCGGATGGTCCACCGGGTTCATCGCGACTCCGCGTACATGCGAGCGCTTACCCAGCCACCGACTGCGACCGGCTTTGCCAATCGAGATATTCTCGTGATCCAGGTTACCGACCTGCCCAATCGTCGCACGGCACTCCGCCTGCACCATCCGCTGCTCGCCCGAGGGCAGTTTCAGCAGGGCGAACTTGCCCTCCTTCGCCATCAACTGCGCCTGCGCGCCCGCTCCGCGCGCGAGTTGCGCGCCCGCTCCGGGCTTAAGCTCGATCGCGTGGACCAGCGTACCGAGCGGGATATTCTTTAACTGCAGCGCGTTACCGGGCTTGATATCCGCAGACGCGCCACATTCGACCTTGTCCCCGACTTTGAGCCCTTCGGGCGCCAGGATGTAACGCTTTTCGCCGTCAACGTAATTGAGCAGCGCGATATTGGCCGAGCGGTTGGGATCATACTCAAGGGCGGCGACCACCGCCGGGATACCGTCGCGATTACGCTTGAAGTCGATCACGCGCAGCCGGCGCTTATGCCCGCCGCCACGATGGCGCGAGGTCATCCGGCCGAGGTTGTTACGGCCACCGGAGCTATGGACCGGCACCAACAGGCTCTTCTCCGGCGGTTTCTTGCTCAGCGCCGAGAAATCCGCCAACTGCATGAAGCGCTGACCCGGGGTGCGCGGTTTGAGTTGAATTACTGCCATCGGACTGTCGCTCCGGACCTAGAGGCCCTCGAAAAACTCTATCTTGTCACCCGCCTTGAGCGTTATGTACGCCTTTTTCCAATTCGGCCGCCGACCCACCGTGCGCCCGCGCCGCCGCTGCTTACCCAGAAAATTGGAAGTGCGGACCTTCAGCACCGTGACCTTGAACATGTCCTCGATCGTCGTGCGAATCCGGTCCTTGCTGGTTCCGGGCCTCACCCGGAAAACCACCTGGTTGGCCTTTTCGCCGACAGCCGTTCCTTTTTCGGTGATCAGGGGCGCAACAATAGCGGTCTCGGAACTCATTGGCTATCGCTCCCGAGGAGTCGCGCCTGCAGCGCCGATGCAGTTTTCGCGGTCATCAGTAATTCATCGTAGTTGAGCACATCGTAGACATTGAGCGCCGCTGCCCGCAGGACTTTATGCGCCGCGAGATTGCGCGCCGCACGATAGAAGTCCCGGTCCTCCTCTCCCACCACGATGAGCGTATGCGCCAGGCCGAGTGCCGCCAGCGCTGCCACGGCATGTTTGGTCTTGGGCTCTGGCAATTCCAGCGCTTCGACCACGACGATCTTGCCGTTGCGCGCGCGGTCCGAAAGGGCGAGGCTCAGCGCTCGGCGCCAGGCTTTTTTCGGCATCTTGTACGAATAGTCGCGGGGTTGCGGCCCGAAGATCGTGCCGCCATGACGCCAAATCGGCGAGCGCGTAGAGCCCGAACGTGCGCGGCCAGTACCCTTTTGCCGCCACGGCTTGCGACCACCCCCGGAGATAAATCCGCGCGTCTTGGTCGACGCGGTTCCCGCGCGACGTTTCGCCAACTGCATTCTGACTGCTTCGTGCAGAAGCGACTCGGGCCCGGTACTGCCGAAAATCGCTCCGGAAAGCTCGAAGTCGCCCTTGCGCTCGCGGCTCGCGGAAAACAACGGGACCCTGACGGTTGCGGTCTGCTGGTCATCCATTGGCCGTAGCCTCCAGCGTACCACGCCGTGTTTTCGCCGCGTGCCGGACTACGACCAATCCACCGTCCGGGCCGGGAACCGCTCCCGCGACCACGAGCGAATTATCCTCCGCCAGGACCTCGACCACAGTGAGGTTCAGGATGGTCGCCATGGCGTTGCCCATCTGTCCAGCCATTCGCAGTCCCTTGCGCACGCGGCCCGGATACGAACGGTTGCCAATCGAGCCGCCATGGCGAAAGTATTCGTGGGTGCCGTGCGAACCCGGAAATCCGGCGAAATGATGCCGTTTGATCACGCCCGCGTAGCCATGGCCTTTGGACACCGCTGAAACGTCAACTGCATCCCCGGGCTTGAACACGTCGCCCGCGCCGACGACCTGGCCGAGCTTGAGTTCGTCGGCCCCGCGCTTGCGGAACTCGCGGGTGGCGATACCCGGCGCCACTTCCGCTTTTTTGAAATGGCCGCGCTCAGGGCTGGTCGCCCGCGACAATTTCTTCTTGCCCCAGGTCACCTGCACGGCGTCGTAGCCGTCCGTGGGCGCGGTTTTGATCTGCGTCACCGCGCACGGACCGAGCTGAATTACGGTCACGGCCTGCACCCGGCCGACGGTATCGCCGACCTGGGTCATTCCTAACTTTTTTCCGATCAGTCCACTCAGCACAGGAGTTACTCGAGTTTGATCTCAACGTCCACGCCCGCCGCCAGATCGAGCTTACCCAGCGCGTCGATCGTTTGCTGGGTGGGCTCGAGCACGTCAAGCAGGCGTTTGTGGGTGCGAATCTCAAAGTGTTCGCGCGATTTCTTGTCGACATGGGGCGAGCGATTCACCGTAAAACGCTCGATCCGGGTCGGCAGCGGAATCGGCCCGGCAACGCGGCCCCCGGTGCGCCGGATCGTGTCGACGATCTCGCGCACCGACTGGTCGAGCAACCGGTAGTCGTACGCCTTCAGGCGTATCCGTATCTTGTCATTCATCCTGTCTGCCACGTACCGGACTCATCCGGAAACATTCGAGTGTTGAACCGCGCTCCTTACTTGAGAACCTTAGACACGACCCCCGCGCCGACGGTGCGGCCACCTTCGCGGATGGCGAAGCGCAACCCTTGTTCCATCGCGACCGGGGTGATCAGTTCGCCGACCCCATTGATATTGTCGCCGGGCATCACCATCTCGGTGCCCTCGGGCAACGTCACGACCCCGGTTACGTCGGTGGTACGGAAGTAAAACTGGGGGCGATAGCCGTTGAAGAACGGCGTGTGCCGTCCACCTTCTTCTTTGGTCAGTACGTAAATCGAGCCTTCGAACCGGGTGTGCGGGGTAATCGAACCTGGCTGTGCCAGCACCTGTCCGCGCTCGATTTCCTCGCGCTTGACGCCGCGCAGGAGCACGCCGATATTGTCGCCCGCCTGACCTTCGTCGAGAATCTTGCGGAACATCTCGACTCCGGTTACGACGGTCTTGCTGGTATCCCGGAAACCCACGATCTCGACTTCTTCGCTGACCTTGACCTTGCCGCGCTCGACCCTTCCGGTCACTACGGTACCGCGGCCGGAGATCGAGAAGACGTCTTCGATCGGCATCAGGAAGGGCTTGTCAGTCTCGCGCGTCGGTTGCGGCACGTAGCTGTCGACCGCCTCCATCAGATCGAGAATCGGCTTGCAATTGGCACAGTCGTCCTTGCCGCAACCGCATTCGAGGGCTTTTAGCGCGCTGCCGCGGATCACCGGAACATCGTCGCCCGGGAATTCGTATTTCTTCAGCAGGTCGCGCACCTCGAGCTCGACCAGATCGAGCAACTCAGGATCGTCGACCATGTCCACCTTGTTCATGAAAACCACGACCGAGGGCACGCCGACTTGGCGTGCGAGCAGGATATGCTCGCGCGTCTGCGGCATCGGACCGTCGTTCGCGCCCACTACCAGGATCGCGCCGTCCATCTGGGCGGCGCCGGTGATCATGTTCTTGATATAGTCGGCGTGGCCCGGACAATCTACGTGCGCGTAGTGGCGTTTCTTGGTCTCGTATTCGACGTGCGCGATCGCGATCGTGATACCGCGCTCGCGCTCCTCGGGCGCCTTGTCGATCTGGTCGAACGCCGTGAACTGGGCAAGCTTCTTGGCCGACAGCACCTTGGTGATCGCCGCGGTCAAAGTGGTTTTGCCGTGGTCGATATGCCCGATCGTGCCGACGTTCAGATGTGGCTTGTTTCTTTCAAATTTAGCCTTGCCCATGATATGCCCTCCCGGCATCCTCTCCTTTGCTTGCAGCGCTCATGCGCGCGCCCGGGCTTCGGACTCGCCGGCGCCTCGCGCGGTTAGTTCCTCGAAAATCTGCTGCGGCACCGGCTCATAGACCGCAAATTGCATCGTGTAGGTGGCGCGGCCCTGGGTGATTGAACGTAGTCGGGTCGCGTAACCGAACATCGTCGCCAACGGTACGCGCGCCGCGATCACTTGCGCTCCCGCCCGATTCTCCATTTCGCTGATCTTGCCGCGGCGCGAGCTGAGGTCGCCGATCACCTCGCCCATGAATTCCTGCGGCGTCACCACTTCCACATCCATCACCGGTTCGAGCAGCACGGGGCTCGCCTTTTCGCAGGCCTCCTTGAAGGCGATCGAGCCGGCAATTTTAAATGCGAGTTCGGAGGAATCTACTTCGTGATACTTTCCGTCGAGCAGTGACGCCTTGAGATCGACCATCGGGTAGCCGGCCAGCACCCCGGTCTCCATAGCCTCTTTGATCCCATTTTCGATCGACGGGATAAAGTTGCGCGGCACCGAGCCGCCCTTGGTTTCGTCGACGAATTCGAAACCCGCGCCCTTGGCTAGCGGTTCGATCCTGAGGTCGACGACGCCGAACTGACCATGACCGCCGGTCTGGCGCACGAAACGGCCCTCCGCCTCAGACGCACGCCGGATAGTCTCGCGATATGCCACCTGCGGTTTGCCCACGTTGGCGTCGACCTTGAACTCGCGCAGCATCCGATCGACGATAATCTCGAGGTGCAACTCGCCCATACCGGAGATCAGGGTCTGCGCGGTTTCGCGGTTCACGCTCACGCGGAACGAAGGATCCTCCTTGGCCAGCTTCTGCAAAGCTTCGCCCAATCGCTCCTGGTCGGCTTTGGTCT
The DNA here is from genome assembly GCA_963837035.1 of uncultured Pseudomonadota bacterium. Lineage (GTDB taxonomy): Bacteria > Desulfobacterota > Binatia > Binatales > Binataceae > JASHZA01. The sequence goes on along the minus strand of CAWIMH010000035.1, from coordinate 41,280 downwards.
TGGGTTCGATCGCAATCTGGATCACCGGCTCCGGGAATTCGATCGATTCCAAAATGATCGGATGCGCAGGGTCGCACAGGGTGTCGCCGGTAGTAGTATCGCGAAGGCCGACCGCGCAGATGTCTCCGGCAAAGACCTCGGAGATCTCCTCGCGCTTGTTGGCGTGCATCTTGACCAGCCGGCCGATCCGCTCGCGTTTGCCCTTGGTCGAATTCAGTACTGAGCTGCCGCTCTCGAGCCGCCCCGAGTAGATCCTCACGAAGGTCAACGTTCCAATATACGGGTCGGTCATGATCTTGAAGGCCAGCGCCGCCAGCGGCGCGTCGTCGCGCGGCCACCGCTCCTCTTCCTTATCGTCGACCTTGCCGATTACCGGGGGCTGATCCAGGGGCGAAGGCAAATAGTCAACCACCGCGTCCAGCATCGGCTGGACGCCTTTGTTGCGGAAGGCCGAGCCCAAGAGCACCGGCACCAGCTCGATTTTGAGCGTGGCGTTGCGGATCGCGGCCCGGATCGTTTCGGCATCGGGGCGCTTGCCCTCGAGAAACTGCTCCATGATCTTGTCATCATGGTCGGCCAAGGTTTCGACGAGTTTGTCGCGGTATTCCGCGGCCTGTGCGCGCAGCGCTGCGGGAATCTCCTCGAGACGAAAGTTGGCGCCGAGCCGGTCCTCGTCCCAGATAAGCGCGCGCTGCTCGATCAGGTCGATCACGCCCGTGAACTTGTCCTCGGCGCCGATCGGAAGCTGCAGCAGCAGCGGCTTGGCTTTGAGCCGGTCGCGAATCTCATTCAGCACGCGCTCGTGCTCGGCCCCGACCCGATCCATCTTGTTGATGAACGCGATGCGCGGGACCCGGTACTTGTCCGCTTGCCGCCATACGGTCTCGGATTGCGGTTCGACTCCGCCGACCGCGCAGAACACCCCCACCGCGCCATCGAGCACGCGTAAGCTGCGCTCGACTTCGATGGTAAAATCCACGTGGCCGGGCGTGTCGATAATATTGATCCGATGGTCGCGCCAGAAACAGGTGGTCGCGGCAGAGGTGATAGTGATGCCTCGCTCCTGCTCCTGCACCATCCAATCCATCGTTGCGGTGCCTTCATGCACCTCGCCGATCTTGTAGTTGATCCCGGTGTAATACAGGATGCGCTCGGTCGTAGTGGTCTTGCCGGCATCGATGTGGGCCATGATGCCGATATTGCGCACCCGTTCTATTGGAGTCTGACGAGCCATTTGAAAAACTTAAAGCTAAGGTTTAATGCGTTCTACCAACGGTAGTGCGCGAAGGCGCGGTTCGCTTCCGCCATCCGATGGGTATCTTCGCGTTTCTTGACCGCTCCACCACGATTCGCCGCCGCCTCTAGAATCTCGTTGGCCAACCGATCCACCATCGACTTCTCGCCGCGGGCACGGGCCGCCGTCACCAACCAGCGCATCGCGAGCGAAGAGCGCCGCAGCGGACGTACTTCAACTGGCACTTGATAATTCGCGCCACCGACGCGACGCGAGCGGACCTCGACGGCTGGCCGCACGTTATCCAACGCGCGTTTAAAAACGACCAGTCCGTCCTCCTTGGAACGGTCCGCGGCAAGGTCGAGCGCTCCATACAGGATTTGCTCGGCCGTCGACTTCTTGCCCCGTTCCATCACGACGTTGACGAACTTTGCGAGCGTACGGTCGTGAAACTTTGGATCCGGGACTACTTCCCGAACGCGGGCCTGTCCTTTACGTGACATGTCGTCCTACTTGGGTTTCTTCGAACCGTACTTCGAGCGGCCCTTGCGCCGGTCTTGCACCCCAATCGAATCCAGCGTGCCGCGGATCACATGGTAGCGCACGCCGGGCAGGTCTTTCACGCGTCCACCGCGAATTAGCACCACCGAATGCTCCTGCAGGTTGTGACCTACTCCGGGAATATAGGTATTAACCTCGTAACCGTTGGACAGCCGTACCCGCGCGACCTTGCGCAATGCTGAATTTGGCTTTTTGGGCGTGGTCGTCTTGACCTGGGTGCAGACCCCGCGTTTTTGCGGCGAGCCCTGAAGCGCGGGGGCACTTATCTTGTAGCGCTTCTTGATTCGCGCATTTCGGATCAATTGATTAATCGTCGGCACGTCGCTTACTTCATTCTTTCGGCCACGGCATCCTAACCTCACCTGGTCGATGCCGGAAACTGTGTTGGAACTGTCTCGGGTCTTCCCCCCGAGTCATGCCATCCTCGTCCCCGCCAGCCGCCTGCTCAAACAAACCCCCCAAGGACATAGGAAGTCCTTGGGGGAATATCATCTATTACGGGATAGCGGCCCTCTTGTCAATCGCCGCCCGGAACCACCGCCTCCGGTGACATCGCCGACTTGACCAATTCCTCTTCCCCCGGAGACTCCTCGACGCTCAACTCGGTGCGATTATATTGCGGCAAGCCGGTCCCCGCCGGAATCAGCCGCCCCATGATCACGTTCTCTTTCAGCCCCACCAGGCGATCGACCTTGCCATTGATCGCGGCTTCGGTGAGCACCCGCGTGGTCTCCTGAAACGATGCCGCCGAGATAAAGCTCTCCGTCGAAAGCGACGCCTTGGTGATTCCCAGCAACAGCGGCTCCGCGATCGCGGGCTCGCCGCCTTTGGTCAATACCCGTCCGTTCTCCTCGTCAAAGCGCCATTTCTCGGTCTGGTCGCCCACCAGGAACTCGGTATCGCCGACCTCCTTGATCCGCACCCGCCGCAACATCTGACGCACGATCACTTCGATATGCTTGTCGTTGATGCGGACGCCCTGGAGCCGGTAAATCTCCTGGATTTCGTCGACCAGGTATTTGGCCAACGCCTTTTCGCCGAGGATCGTAAGGATATCGTGCGGATTGGACGACCCCTCCATCAGCGGTTCCCCCGCCTTGATCAAGTCACCCTCGTGCACACCGATATGCTTGCCCTTGGCAATGAGGTATTCGCGCGGCTCGCCGACCTCGGGCGTAACCACCACCTTCCGCTTGCCTTTGGTGTCCTTGCCAAAGGAAACCTGGCCGTCGATCTCGGAAATAACCGCGAACTCCTTAGGCTTGCGCGCTTCGAACAATTCGGCCACGCGCGGTAGTCCGCCAGTGATGTCTTTGGTCTTGGTGGTCTCGCGCGGGATCTTCGCGATCACATCGCCGGCGTCGACGTGGGCACCTTCCGGAACGTTCAGATATGCGCCCACCGGCAGAAAATAGCGCGCGGCCTGATCGTTTGTGGGAAGTTTCGCGGTCTTGCCACTGGCGTCCTTGATCGAGATACGCGGCCGCACGTCCAGTTCTTTGAACTCGACGACCACGTTGGAGCGCGCGCCGGTGCGTTCGTCATGGCGCTCTTCCATGGTTTTGCCTTCGATGATATCGCCGTATTTTACCGCGCCGGCTACTTCCGTGATGATCGGCGTGGTGTACGGATCCCATTCGGCGATCAACTCGCCGGCCTTGACGTGGTCGCCCGCTCCTTTGCGCAGCTTGGCGCCATAGACCAGCGGATAGCGCTCGCGTTCGCGTTCGCGCGTGTCAGCGCCGACTTGTTCGGCCACCGCGATGGCGACCTCACCGTGGCGCGACATTACGATCAAACCGCCGTCGCGGTTCTTGACCGTAGTGACGTTGTGCAGGCGAATCACGCCGTCATTGCGGGGTTCAAGCGTGGTCTGCTCCGCGCGCCGGCTCGCGGTACCGCCGATATGGAAGGTGCGCATCGTGAGCTGGGTGCCGGGCTCGCCAATCGACTGCGCCGCCATGATGCCGATCGCTTCGCCCATATTGACAATATGGCCCCGGCCGAGGTCGCGTCCGTAGCATTTGACGCACACGCCCTGGCGCGACTGGCAGGTCAGCACCGAGCGGATTTTGACCCGCTCGAGACCGGAGTCCTCGATCTGGGTGACCTTGTCCTCGTCGATCACCCCGTTGGCGTGGACCAGCACCTGGTTGGTGTAGGGGTCGCGGATCTCTTCGAGCGCCACACGGCCCAGCACCCGATCGCCAAGACCTTCGATAATTTCTCCGCCTTCCACCAGGGGAGTCATCTCGATCCCGTCGAGCGTGCCGCAGTCGTCCTCCGTAATAATCGAATCCTGCGCGACGTCGACCAGCCGGCGGGTCAGGTAGCCCGAATTAGCGGTCTTCAGCGCGGTGTCGGCCAGCCCCTTGCGCGCGCCGTGAGTCGAGATGAAGTACTGCAGCACCGTCAGCCCTTCGCGGAAATTCGCGGTAATCGGGGTCTCGATGATCTCACCCGACGGCTTCGCCATCAGCCCGCGCAGGCCGGCGAGCTGACGAATCTGCTGCTCGGAACCGCGCGCACCCGAATCCGCCATGATGAAGATCGGATTGAACGAGGGCCCGACCACGTCGTTGCCCTCCTTGTCGCGGCCGAAGACCTCGGTCGACAGCCCCTTGAGCACGGCACTGCCGATCTCGTCCTGCACCTCGGCCCAGATGTCGACCACCTTGTTGTAACGTTCGCCGTCGGTGATCACGCCGTTGTTGTACTGCTTCTGGATATCGCTGACCTGCTTTTGCGCCTGCTCCAGCAGATGCGGCTTCTGCGGCGGGATGGTCATATCCTTGATCGAAATCGAAATTCCCGCTCGCGTAGCGAACTCGAAACCCATGTCTTTCAGCCGATCGGCGAAGATCACCGTCGCCTTGTTGCCCGCCCGGCGGTAGACCGTATCAATCAGGTTGCCGAGCTCCTTCTTTTTCATGGTGCGATTGACTTCGGCGAACGGTACTTCGTTCGGTACGATCTCATAGAGCAGCACGCGGCCGACCGTGGTCTCGACGCGTTGGGTGGCGACTGGACCGTTGGTGGCCGCGGCGTTGCGCCGCGCCGGACGTCCGTCCTCGTCCTCCTCGGGTCGCGGGGCCGCGCCCTCCACCGGCATCCGCACGGTGACCCTCGCGTGCAAGTCGACTTCGCCGTGATCGTAGGCGATTCGCGCCTCCGCCGGCGAAGCGAGAAACTTGCCCTCGCCACGGGCCAGCGGACGCTCACGCGTCATGTAGTAGAGTCCCAGCACCATATCCTGCGTCGGCACGATGATCGGCTTGCCGCTGGCGGGCGACAGGATATTGTTGGTCGACATCATCAGGGCGCGCGATTCGACCTGGGCCTCGATCGACAGCGGCACATGCACCGCCATCTGGTCGCCGTCGAAGTCGGCGTTATAGGCAACGCACACCAGCGGATGCAGCTGAATGGCCTTGCCTTCAATCAGCACCGGCTCGAACGCCTGGATTCCTAGCCGATGCAGCGTCGGCGCACGGTTGAGCAGCACCGGATGTTCGCGGATGACGTCGTCCAGGATATCCCAGACGTCCTTGCCCTCCTTCTCGACCATCTTCTTGGCGCTCTTGATCGTCGTGACGTAGCCCTTTTCCTCGAGCTTGCTGTAGATGAACGGCTTGAATAGCTCGAGCGCCATCTTCTTGGGCAAGCCACACTGATGGAGCCGCAACTCCGGCCCGACGACGATTACCGAGCGGCCCGAGTAATCTACCCGCTTGCCCAGCAGGTTCTGCCGGAAACGGCCAGACTTGCCCTTGAGCATGTCGGACAGCGACTTGAGCGGCCGCTTGGCCGGACCGGTGATCGCGCGCCCACGACGGCCGTTGTCGAACAGCGCGTCCACCGCCTCCTGCAGCATCCGCTTCTCGTTGCGGACGATGATATCGGGGGCGCTCAACTCGATCAGTCGCTTTAGCCGGTTGTTACGATTTATTACCCGGCGGTACAAATCGTTGAGATCCGAAGTGGCGAACCGTCCGCCGTCCAACGGCACCAGCGGTCGCAAATCCGGCGGAATCACCGGCAGGATCTTCAGGATCATCCATTCGGGCCGATTGCCCGACTCGCGGAAAGCGTTTACCACCTTGAGCCGCTTGGCCACCTTCTTGCGCCGCGCCTCGCTCGCGGTCGCCTTCATCTCGACGCGTAACCCTTCCGACAGGCGATCCAGCTCGAGCCCCGCGAGCAGGCCGCGAATCGCCTCGGCCCCCATGTCGGCCTTGAAGCTCTCGCCGTATTGCTCGCGCGCCTCACGATATTTGCGCTCGGTCAGCAGTTCCTTGCTCTGTAGCGGAGTCTCGCCCGGATCGGTCACGACGTAACACTCGAAATAGAGAATCTTCTCGAGTTCCTTGAGCGTCATGTCGACCAGGGTGCCGATGCGCGAGGGCAGCGAACGCAGGAACCAGATATGCGCGACCGGGGCCGCCAGGTCGATATGGCCCATGCGCTCGCGCCGCACTTTTGACTGGATTACCTCGACGCCGCACTTTTCGCAGACCACCCCGCGATGGCGCATGCGCTTGTATTTGCCGCAGTTGCACTCGTAGTCCTTGGTTGGCCCGAAAATCTTGGCGCAAAACAACCCGTCACGCTCGGGCTTGAACGTCCGGTAGTTGATCGTCTCCGGCTTCTTGACCTCGCCGTGCGACCACGAACGAATCATTTCCGGCGATGCGATCGAGATCCGGATCGAGTTGAAGGCCAGCGGGTTCTTAGGCTTTTCAAATAAACCGAAAAGATCTTCCATGCCTGTTGACTCCCTGTTGCCTCGTTACGCCCGTTGCTGCTCTTCGAGCAGTTCGACGTTGAGACAAAGCGACTGCAACTCTTTGACCATGACGTTGAACGACTCCGGCAGACCCGGCTCCAGCGTGTTTTCGCCCTTGACGATCGCTTCGTACATCCGCGTCCGCCCGGCGACGTCGTCCGACTTAACCGTGAGCATCTCCTGCAGAGTGTACGCCGCGCCGTAGGCCTCCAGCGCCCACACTTCCATCTCGCCCAGCCGCTGGCCGCCGAATTGAGCCTTGCCGCCCAGCGGCTGCTGGGTGACGAGGCTGTACGGTCCGGTCGAGCGCGCGTGAATCTTGTCCTCGACCAGGTGATGCAGCTTCATCATGTACATCACGCCGACCGTCACCGGCTGCTCGAATTGCAGACCTGTGCGGCCGTCGTAGAGCGCGGCCTGGCCGCTCTCGGGCAGGCCCGCACGCTTGAGCAGCTGGAAAATCTCGTCTTCGCGGGCACCGTCGAATACCGGCGACGCGGTATGGATTCCATTAGCGGCCTTGCTCGCCAGCCGCTGGACCTCGTCTTCGTCCAACTCGTCGATCAGCTCCTGGTAGTCCTTGTCCGGATAGAGCTCGCGCAATCGTTTGCGCAATTGCGCCGGGGTGATGCCGTTATGCGCATCCTCGGCCAGCTTGCGCCCCAATTCCAGCGCGGCCCAGCCCAGATGGGTCTCGAGGATCTGGCCGACGTTCATGCGCGAGGGCACGCCGAGCGGGTTGAGCACGATATCCACGGGAGTACCGTCGGCCAGCCGCGGCATATCTTCCGCTGGTAGAATCCGCGAGAGCACGCCCTTATTGCCGTGACGCCCGGCCATCTTGTCACCGACCTGCAGGCGCCGCTTGATCGCGACGAAGACCTTGATCATTTTGATTACGCCCGGCGCGAGCTCATCGCCCGCGCGCAGGCGTTCGACTTTCGCGCCGTACCGCTCCTGCACTTGCTCGACCGCAGTGCTCATCGCTGCCAGCGCCTGTCCGATCTCGGCTTGCGTACTCTCCTGTTCGACCCGCAACTGACCCCACAGCGGCGGCGCCAACTCGTCTAGCTCCTCGTTCGAGATCGCGTCGCCCTTATTGAACAGCACGCGGCGATCGTCGGACATCACGCGCGCGGCCAGGCGCTTGCCGGCCAAGGCCTTCTTCAACTTGCGCAGCGCTTCCTGACGGATAATCCGGATCTCTTCGCCTTCATCCTGTTTGAGCCGTTCGGCCTCGAGATTCTGGATCTCCTGGGTGCGATCGTCACGCGCCACCCCGCGGCGCGCGAAAACCCGCGCGTCGATTACCGCCCCTTCAACTCCGGGCGGCACGCGCAGCGAGGTATCCCGCACCTCACCGGCCTTTTCCCCGAAAATCGCACGCAGCAGCTTCTCCTCGGGCGAAAGCTGGGTTTCTCCCTTGGGCGTGATCTTGCCCACCAGGATATCGCCCGGACGCGCTTCGGCGCCGATCCGGATTATTCCGCTGGTGTCGAGATCCTTCAGCGCCTCTTCCCCGACGTTGGGGATATCGCGCGTGATCTCCTCGGGTCCCAGCTTGGTGTCGCGGGCGATACACTCGAATTCCTCGATATGCACCGAGGTGAACAGATCGTCCTTGACCACGCGCTCCGAAATCAGGATCGAGTCTTCGAAGTTGTAACCGCCCCACGGCATAAAGGCGACCAGCACGTTGCGACCCAGCGCCAATTCGCCCATGTCCGTCGAGGGACCGTCGGCGAGCACGTCGCCGGCCTTGACCCGCTCGCCCTTGCCCACGATCGGACGCTGGTTGATACAGGTGCTCTGGTTGGAGCGCTGGTACTTGACCAGGTTGTAGATATCTACGCCGGCGTCACGCGTATCGCGGTTGGGCCGGTCGGCGCGCACCACAATGCGTTCCGCGTCGACGCTCTCGATCACTCCATCGCGCTTCGCGCTCGTCGTCACCCCCGAGTCGCGCCCGACCGTTCGTTCGAGCCCGGTGCCGACCAGCGGCGCCTCGGTCTTGAGCAGGGGCACCGCCTGGCGCTGCATGTTGGAACCCATCAGCGCGCGATTGGCGTCGTCGTTTTCGAGAAACGGAATCAGCGAAGCCGCCACCGACACCAGTTGGTTGGGCGACACGTCCATGTACTGGATTTCCTCGGAACGCGCGACCGTGAACTCGCCGCCCTTGCGCGCCGAGACCAGCTCGTTGCTGAACCGTCCGTGCGCGTCGAGCGGAGCGTTCGCCTGCGCGATCACCTTGTCCTCCTCGCCCAGCGCGGAGAGGTAGACGATCCGCTCGGTGACGCGCCCATTCTCCACTTCGCGATAGGGCGTCTCGATAAACCCGTATTCGTTGACGCGGGCGTACGTCGACAGCGCCGCGATTAGCCCGATATTGGGCCCTTCCGGCGTCTCGATCGGACAGACCCGTCCGTAATGCGTCGGATGGACGTCGCGTACCTCGAAGCCCGCACGCTCACGGGTGAGACCGCCCGGGCCCAGCGCCGACAGCCGCCGTTTGTGCGCGATCTCCGACAGCGGATTGGTCTGATCCATGAACTGCGAAAGCTGCGACGAGCCGAAGAACTCCTTGATCACCGCCGACGCCGGCTTGTAGTTGACCAGCTCCTGCGGCATCAGGGTCTCGATATCCTGCAGGCTCATCCGCTCTTTGATCGCACGCTCCATCCGCACGAGTCCGATGCGAAACTGGTTCTCGACCAACTCGCCGACTGCGCGCACGCGGCGGTTGCCCAGATGGTCGATATCGTCGACCTGTCGATCCGAAGCGCCATTCTTGAGCTCGATCAGGTAGCGGACGACTTCCAGGATGTCCTCACGCCGCAACGTCCCCTGCTCCAGCGGCACGCGCTGTGGATCCTTGAACAGTTTGTGGTTCAGCTTGAGCCGTCCCACTTTCGAGAGGTCGTAGCGCTCCGGATTGAAGAACAGGTTGTTGAAAAATGAATTGGCGGTCTGCGGCGTCGGCGGATCGCCCGGACGCAGCCGCCGGTAGATCTCGATGATCGCCTCCTCGGGCGTGGTCAGCTTGTCTTGCGCCAGGGTCAAGCGCAGCGGTCCGCCGCCCGCCTGGTCCTCGGTGTAGAGGACCTCGAACTTCTTGACGCCGTGGGTCTTGAGCTTCTCCACCGTCTCTTCGGTCAGCTCATCGTTGCACTGAATCAGGACTTCGCCGGTGGTCGAATCGACGATATCGTGGGCCGACACGCGTCCGATCACGTCTTCGAGCGCGATCGGGATTTCAGTGATTTTGGCCGCCTCGAGCTGGCGCAGGATCGCCTTGTTGAACTTGCGCCCCTCGCGCGCCACCAACTCGCCGGACTTGGGATCGCGCACCTCGTGCGTTACTCGCCCACCCAGTAATTGGTCGGGGATGAACCCCTTGGTGATCTGCTTGTCGCTGAGGTTGATGACGTCTTTCTTGTAGTAATAGTTGAGCAGATCTTCGGTGGTGAGTCCCAGCGCGCGCAGCGGCACCGTCGCGGGAAACTTCCGCCGCCGATCGATGCGGACGTAGAGCACGTCGCGCGGGTCGAACTCGAAATCGATCCAGCTCCCGCGATAGGGAATTATCCGCGCCGAGTACAGCAGCTTCCCGGTCGAATGCGTCCGCCCCTTGTCGTGCTCGAAGAACACCCCGGGCGACCGATGCAATTGCGAGACGATGACGCGCTCGGTGCCGTTCACCATGAAGGTCCCGTTACCCGTCATCAGCGGAATCTCGCCGAAATAGACCTCCTGCTCCTTGACGTTTTTGATCGAGCGGCGCCCGCCCTCGACGTCCCAGATAACCAGTTGAATCTTGACTTTGAGCGGCGCGGCGTAAGTCATCCCGCGCTGGTGACATTCGTCCACGTCGTACTTGGGCTGACCCAGTTCGTAACTGACGAATTCGAGCGAGGCGGTTTCGTTGAAATCCTTGATCGGGAAGACCGATTTGAACACCGCCTGCAACCCGGTATCCGTCCGCTGCTCGGTCGCCACGCCCGCCTGTAGAAATTCGTCGTACGACCGCTTCTGGATCTCGATCAGATTCGGGAATATCGATGATCTTTTTGATCTTGCCGAAGGACCGCCGAAGGCGAAGATTACTCGTGACCTGCGACTGCGCCATTGACTACCTCTCGCGACGTGCCCCGCGTACGCGGCGCACTATCAAGCGATCAGAATTTACGGGCGCACCGCATTCCGCCGCGCGCCCGTCATACACTTTCGATAATTTCCGAAGAACACACGACGGCCGGCACGGAAACTCCGCGTCCGCCGCCGCCAACCCAGTTTTGCCGCCGGAACCTGTGTGTCAAAAACCCGCCGGCTCCTACTTCAACTCGACCGTGCCCCCAACCTCTTCGAGCTTCTTCTTGACGTCCTCGGCCTCGGCTTTGGCGAGACCCTCCTTGACGGCCTTCGGCGCGCCATCCACGAGATCCTTGGCCTCTTTGAGCCCCAGTCCGGTAAGCTCGCGGACCACCTTGATCACCTGGATCTTCTTGTCGCCGGCCGCCATCAGCATGACCGTGAACTCATCCTTCTCCGGCGCTGCTGCTGCCGCGCCACCGCCCGCGGGCGCGGCCGCCGCCACCGCCATCGGAGCCGCCGCCGATACGCCGAGCTCTTCTTCGAGCTCCTTAACCAGTGCCGCGGCCTCCAGCAGACTCAGGTTTTTTATATATTCCTTGACCTGACCGCGGTTCAGTGACGCTTCTTCTGACATTTCCCTCTTGCTCCTTGTCTTAAACGGCCCGGGGCCGAGACGAGAGTGCCGCGTAGCCGAATAATCGATCTGTTTGACCTGCCGAAAAGCTCGAGCTTCTCCAATCCTCGTCTACACCGATGCGGCGTACGCTAACGGTGGTCACGCCTGCAGTTCCGCCGCCGCCGGCGCTGGCTCCGACGCGGCCGCAGTTGGCGTTTCGGCGCCGCGCTTTTTCGCGATCGCATCGAGCACGCGCGCCATCGCCGATCCCGGCTCGTTCAGCAGTCGCGCTAGCTGTGTCGCCGGCGCCTGGATCAGCCCCAGCAATTGCGCCAGGATCACTTCGCGTGGCGGCAGCGCGGCCAGCGCCGAAATCTCTGCTGCGGTGAGCGGTTTGCCCTCGAGCACGCCGCCGCGCAGTTTGAACTTCTCGCCGAATTCACGAAACGACGTAACGGTCTTGGCCAGTTCCACCGGATCCGCGGAGCTGACGATAAGCCCGACCGGACCGCCAAGCTGGGTCTCGAGCGCCGCAAATCTGGTGTCCTTGAGGGCGCGCCGCAACAGGGTGTTCTTGGTCACCCGGAACTCGCCCCGGACCGCACGGATTCGCCGGCGCATCTCGTCGGATTCGCCAGCGGTCATGCCCTTGTATTCCGAAACCAGCGCGATCCCGGCCCGGCCGAAACTTTCGGCCAGTTGCGTTACGATCGCGCCTTTCTGTTCTTTTCTCATTGCGATCGCTCAGACTCCGCGAATCAGGCGGCTGCCGCGGACGTGCGGCCCGCCACGGCGGGGTCGATCTTCACTCCCGGTCCCATCGTCGAAGAAATCGCCACGCCCTTAACGTAGTTGCCCTTCGCGGTCGAGGGCTTCGAACGAAGTATCGCACCCAACAGGGCGTTGGCGTTTTCGGCCAACTTCTCTTCACCGAAACTGATCTTGCCGATCCGCGCGTGGATCACGCCGGCTTTGTCGACCCGATAGTCGACCTTGCCCGCCTTGACCTCTTGCACTGCCTTGGCGACGTCGAACGTCACTGTCCCGACCCGAGGATTGGGCATCAGGCCCCGCGGTCCCAGGATTTTTCCGATACGACCGACCGCACCCATGATGTCAGGAGTCGCGATCACGCGGTCGAAGTCGAGCCAGTTCTCTTCCTGGATTCGCTTGATCAGGTCGTCCCCACCGACGAAGTCGGCGCCCGCCTCGCGCGCCTCGCGCTCTTTTTCGCCCTTGGCCAGGACGAGCACGCGGGAGACTTTGCCCGTGCCGTTGGGCAGCACCACGGTGCCGCGCACGTTCTGATCGGCCTGGCGCGGATCGACGCCGAGTCGCACCGCCATCTCGACGGTTTCGTCGAACTTCGCCACTTTGTTCGCGACCACCAGCTTGAGCGCCTCTTCCAGCGCGTAACGCTTCTCGCGGTCGACGTTTTTCGCGGCATTCGCGTATTTCTTGCCTGCCATGGCCGCTGCTTCCCTATTCGGTAACGTCCAGTCCCATCGAACGCGCCGTGCCCTCCACCGTGCGGATCGCGGCGTCGAGCGTGCTGGCCGTCAGGTCCTTGACCTTGGTTTTTGCGATCTCTTCAACCTGCTTCTTCGAAACCTTGCCGACCTTGTTTTTGTTCGGGACCGGAGAGCCCTTCTCGATTCCCGCGGCTTTGAGCAGCAGGACTGACGCCGGCGGACTCTTGGTAACAAAAGTAAACGACCGGTCGGCATAAACCGTGACGATTACCGGGATCGTCAATCCCTGCATATTCTGCGTCTGCGCGTTGAATGCCTTGCAGAACTCCATGATATTGACGCCGCGCTGGCCCAGCGCGGGTCCAACCGGCGGCGACGGATTCGCTGCGCCCGCGGGAATCTGCAGCTTAATCTGTCCCGTAACTTTTTTTGCCATCGCTCTTGCCGTTCACACGACTCAGGAACAACCGCCGCCGGAACGTCCTGACCGCGGACGTTCCACCCGACCGGTCATTGGGTCTACGACTTCTCGACCTGCACAAAATCCAACTCGACCGGGGTGGCGCGGCCGAAGATCGAGATAAGAACGCGCACCTTGCCCTTCTCCGGACGTACTTCTTCTACCGTGCCGTTGAAATCCTGGAACGGGCCGTCGACCACCTTCACGGCCTCGCCCACTTCGAATAATACCTTTGGCTTGGGCCGCAGCGCCCCTTCTTCCATTTGCGCCTTTATCGCCAGCACTTCGGATTCGGGCACTTCAGGCGGTGTCGTCGAATGACCGACGAAGCCGGTCACCTTGGGGGTATCCTTGACGACGTGCCAGGTTTCGTCGTCGAGTTCCATGTTTACGAAGATGTACCCGGGAAAGAATTTGCGGCTCGAAACTTTGCGCAGACCGCCTTTGCCGAGTTCCTGCACGCGCTCGACCGGCACCACGATGTCGCCGATCTTATGGTCCATCTTGAGTGCGCGAACCCGCTCCTCGAGGGCCGACTTTGCCTTCTGTTCATAGCCGGAGTAGGTATGCACGACATACCATCTCTTGCCCTGAGAAGTCCCGGTTTCAGTGGTCGCTGCGTCTTCCATTAGCGGCTCTTCGCCCAAAAATCCGAACTGTGATGCTCCCTGCAGCCTCTGCGCTCGTTTGGCCCTACTGGGTGATCAACCAATGCACCCCACGCGTCGCTATCATGTCGGTCAGGCCAAGCCACAAAGCCAACACGAGCGAGATGACGACCACCACAATCGTCGCCTGCGACGTTTCGCGGGCCGACGGGAAGTGGACCTTCGATAGCTCAGTCCAAGACTCCTGGACAAAACTGATGCCCTGATCGAGGTAACTTTTTAATGTATCCATTTTCTTAGGCCCTTACAAGCCGCGTATCGTTTTGGCGGGTCAGGCAGGATTCGAACCTGCAGCCCCCGGATTTGGAGTCCGATGCTCTGCCAATTAGAGCTACTGACCCGGCGCCGAAAAACCTTCGTAAACTGGCCACTTATTCGAGTTTCAGCCATCGACCGCCAGGCTGGTAGCAGGGAGCGTGTTGGCGGTCTGTTGGCAGTGAGCAGCATACGGGGCCAACCGGGCAATTTATAGGACGAGGCGGGGCCTAAGCAAACAGACGGGCGACGATCCTACCCCGGTCGGAAGGAGCCAACACAGGGCGGTATACGGGCAAGCGCGGGCGGGTTCAGACGAGAAAGCAGCCCCGGATTCGGAGCGCCCGGAAGGGATGGGCGGAGCTAGTCTAGTGCCGATGCCGGGGTCTGCCCGGCGTGATCCAATGAAATCGGGGGCGAGATCAAGGCTTTCGTAAATGGCCACGGCATCGTTTCCGGGCCCCGGAATTGAAAGCAGCCCCTCGGGTTCGTGGCAGGCCACTTCTGTCAAATTTGACAGAGGTTCAGCGTCGGCCCGGATGGCTCTAGGACCGATAGGATGGTAGTATTGTGCTCCGCCGAGCAGGGAGGCGGGAACGTTGCTGGCGTTGACCAGAAGTGCGGAATAGTGCTTAGATTTGTCGTCAGGAGAGTCAGGAATGAAGAACTTGCGACAGTCATTCACGCTCAAGGACCGTTCATTCACGCTCAAGGACCGTTCGTAGGCCATAATGCTGAGAGTCTAGCGGCAAATTGCGGGTCGGCCCTCAACCCGTCGAAATCGCTATCCTTCGCAACTAGTTCTCGCACTTTGTCGCGTCCTTTGAATTTCTCAAGCTCTTGAATGGCGCTCTCGAAGTCCACTACGTCATGCGCATAAAGGCAGGCTAGGTTGTAAATATTCTCTAAACGCTCCTGCTTAATGTCCAGAACCTGCGCTCGTTTATAAAATTCGATTGCGGCTCCAAAATGACCTCGGACGTGGGCGATGCGGCCCAAGTCGTAAACGGTTTTTGGTTGCTCGTCGTCTATTCCGAAGGCGGCTTCTGCCCATATCTTTGCCTGAGACAATAGTCTTTCTCTTGCTTCGGGAGTGAGCCCCTCCTCAAGCGCGCGTTCCGTCGCCACTCGCGCTAAGCCTTCCAGCGGCTCCCACGATTCTGGGTCGAGAGTTGCCGCCTTCTGATACCGTGTGAGTGCACGAGGATAGTTCTCGATTTGTCTCCAGTATTTTCCCAAGGAGAGAAACGCGAGCGCGAGTTGTTTGGGCGGTTGCGGTCGGATTTTCTCGCCCAGAACCGTTAGGATATCGGCCTCTTCCATCTGCATGACGTGGTCGATAGGCGGCAGTTCGGGCTGGCTCCCTAGGACGGTCGGCGATTCTACCGACGGCAAATTCTTGTGATAGTTATCAATATCGGCCAAAGCATTTTTGCTGGCCTCATCGAATGCTCTAAGGCGGCTCGCAGCTAACTTGGCGTCCTCCTCGGCCGCGTGCACTTTCGAGCTTGACGCCTCGGCCTCGTCCTTAGCCTTAACTGCCTGAGCCAGCAGGGCTTTTGAAGTTTCACTTGCTGCTTGCGCCTCTTCTTTTGCTTTTTTGAGAATGCCTACCTCGCCATAGAGAAACGCGCCTGCTGCCCCGACGATAAGTGTGAACAGAGCAATCCATATCGAGGCAACCCAAGAAACATAAGACATAGTGTGCTCATTTTCGCGTGCCCCCTCGATGACGGCGGCAATCGTGGCCTCCCCTATTCCGTGCAAATGCAGCTCGACCTCTTCACGCGCTATGCGACGCACCTGTTCCGGAGATTCCGCGCTCGAAGCATTTGAGGAGGAGGTCATTTGAGTTGAGGGCGGAATGTTAGTTGCCTCGACACCAGCATGTGAGCGATTCGGCGTTGGCGTTTTTGCTAAGGAATCGCTTCTTTGCAACGTAAAAATGAACACGACAGTGCCGACCAAAAGGCATACGGGAGTGACTCGGCTTCGCTTCATACAGGGGTTCTCCTATTTAGCTCGACCCAGGCGATGTTTTTGGGTTGGAGAGGACATAATTTTGCGACAACTCCCGTCCGACCGAGAGCTACGGCCCGAACATTACCAAACGTAAGCAGTCGCTCGAAGATACCCGCTCAACCAGAGTCCATTCTCGCGCAGTGGTCACACGCTCGCGATATTCAATTTATGACGGCTGCAGGCGATCGAGAACGTCCGCCCAAGCGATTTCGGGATGTACGGACAACTGCGGCAGCGCGAGCAATTCAGCGGTCGGAGCCGCGATCCGGCCGTCGCCGGCTCCCTAGTGAGGGTTGGCCTATTTTCGTTTTGTGCCACAGGAGTACATTTTTCCGCCCCGAATCACGATTCGGCCTAAACGGCCTGTATCCCGACCTGAGCGTTGTTTCTAGCGTCGACGCGGAAGCCGAGGGACGTCTGACCGTGGAACGGCCGGGCAAGCCCGTAATCAGGCGCGCCGCTAATTCTCTTTGAAAATTCTGGGTTTTTGGCGCATTTTCTCAATCACCCTGGTACCTCGCTTGAACCTTCGGCGCACTGAAGAAGAGTATCCAAGGTCTCGCGAATTGGGGTTGAGTCCATTACAACGTACGTTGTCTCAAAGGCGTGCTAGAGGTTATGTTGTTAGTAACCAGCCTCTGCCAAGAACCTGTGGATTTTTCGAATAGTGACGGAGGATGACGACTTGCCCTGGCTCACGCGACACATAAGGCTTTCGACTTTTCCGGCCGTAGTGGTCCAGGAAACAGAATCCTGGTGGCAAAAGGTTATCGGTTCCGAGGCAGAGTCTGTGATCAGACAGCGTCCGCGAGGCTTCTTGCGACAGGAAGCCAATTTTCATGCCGGGAAACTGTACCTCGTTTCTTTACCGGACCGCATAGATTGGATTTGGCAAGCGATAGATAAAGTCGATTCGGAAGAGGAAGATCTCGCAACACTTGGCCCGCATCAAGGAACCATGGAAACGTTCTCCAACCTGTTGGAAAGCTGGTTCCCAATCTCGCCGCCAGCGACTCGATTGGCCTTGGGAGTCGAGCTGATTCAGCCCGTAGAAACCGTGGCCAAGGGGCATGAAGTACTCCAACATTACCTAGCCTCGGTTACGTTGGATGTCGGTGAATCCTTTGATTTTATGTACCGCATAAACCGACCGAGATTGTCTCACGTACCTGGAATGGAAGGGCTTAGAATCAACCGTTTGTCTACCTGGGGAGTTGTCCAACCAACTCTCATGTCGTTGACAGTCGCCAACCCTCAAATTCCGAGACAGGTTGCATCTGTTTCACCTTCGGCGAGGCCTGTCTGTAGGCTCGAACTCGACATAAATACCGCTCAGGATTATCAAGGCGAAATTCTGGCTGAGAATATGCCCAAAGTGTTTGGCGAATTTATTGAACTAGCCAACCAAATTGCCGAACAAGGTGACGTCAAGTGACAGAGACTAACAAACCGTCTCCACTCAAACTCGCCGAAGCGGTTACAGAGGCTTACGAAAAGTCCGCACTCAAGTTCGCCGAGGCGGCTTCTCACACCGCTATTCTTAATGCCGAATGGGTTGGCACGGTCAGCAAGGCTATCAGCCGTCCATGAGTCGCTCTCCAAAATAAATGCGAGTCAGCAACTCTGGGCTGATGTTGTTCTAATCGCGCCGCCATGTTTGCTGCATGCTCAAATTCTTTTGCGCTCAACGTATCGAGCATTTCCTCGCCTCCCTTTTTCACTGGGTCAATCAACGGCCAATATGCCAATGTTTTCTTACGCAACCAGATTTCGGCTTATAAATCTTTTCAACCTTGGTATAGCGTTCCTTCAGGGCTGGAGAGTACATACTTTGTGACTCATATGTTCCAACCCGTTCTGCCGTGGGAGGAGTTCCATGCGATTGTAGAGCGTTCATTAACGGAAATGCTGAAGAGAGTTGAATTGGCAGAGGCTTCTACGTCCCCGGATGAAGACACCCTATTGGAGTTTGCTAGAGAGGATTTTTGTGCCGCCGCTGCTCTGCTTTCCGATGAGCCTGGAAACTGATGGTGCTATGGCATTCGCGGACGAATTTCGGAAGTTCATCCTGAGATACCGTGGAATCGGAATAAAAGTATTCGAGAGATTCTGTTTTGGTGAGGGAAGCAGCATCACCATCCTTGGGGAGGGGCTGCGTGAACTCGGAAGAATGAGTGACCCAAACACTCAAGAAGCCAGGATGCATCTCCTTCGCAGATGCCTGACTCATCCGTCGCCAATCAGTGAGAGAAGCAGCCGGCTTGGGTTTGAGGCCTGCTAAGGGCGATAAGCGCGCCATTCTATTTTTGGAGCGCGCTGTTAACCTTGAAAAGCGGCCGCTTTGCAAAATGGCTCTTAATAACTCTCTCGCTGAACTTCGTTCCTAAGCAGTGCCTCTTCTGCTGCGAAAACTCAATCACTTGCTGGCCTGGGATCTATATAACCCCGATCCCCATCCATGGCTGCGAGCAGGGGAATTTGGAGCAGAGCCTTTGAGCGATCTCACAACTTCGAACAATACGATTTCAGTCTACTCGGTCGAAAAGGATGACAACACGAACCTGTTGCGGATAGCTGCCGCGCTGGTAATCGCACGAGGCAAGTACGATCGCTTTGATTACGTCCTTTTTCCGGAATCGGTGGTGTTCGACTTGGGGTTCAGACTAGTTAGCATTCCTGGGAACACAGCCGATCCTGAGGTCAACGGAATTCATCGGGACATTTCCGAAATCAGTGCGCAACGCTTAGTTGAGTTGGCCGGGCGCATTTTTCGAGAGCAGCAAAAGTTTGGGGAACATTGGCGAGCGAGATTTGATCAGTTCCATTGTCGAGGGACTCCGGCAAGGTCGCATTAAACGTAAGAGCGTTACCAATTTTGGTCGCTTCTCTGAGCGGGCGGCTAAACACGGACTCGATACTTCCGAATAAGCTAAATCGCACAAAAGAAGCAACAGCTTCAGTGCAATGCGCTAGATTGCGAAACTCGAAGGAGCCGAGAAGGAAGGTCAATCAGGGGTCTATTTGGCAAACGCACGGCGGTCGATCCGATCGTCGAAGCACTATCCGACAACGCCGCTCGGATCGACGAGCCCACCGCCGAAGAAGATTGGCCTGAAGTAGCGCGGCGTCCTCATCGTAAATAATAGCCGGGGTGCCTATAGCCCCGGCTTATTCGTCCGGGGCATGGCGATCCATTTGAATTTCAGCCCAGATCTTTCGCAGCAGCGCCTTTCGATCGAGCGGTAGCGGTGCTTCCGCTTCCGCGATCAGTTCACCGGGCCGGAGCCCGCGCGCGCGCCCGTGCTTGCGCGCACCGCTGCCGCAGTCGATACATTTGCGGACGATTTGAGTCGGCGAGGAATCGGTGCGCCAGTTATTATGTCCATGCCCACATAGTTCACCGCCATATCTACTGCGCCGTGCCGGCCGATACTTTAGCGTCGGGATGCTTCAATCGATAGGCTTTCCGCGAGCGTTGCCGAGCGCACTCGCTACAAAAGGGATGGTGGCCAGTGCCCCGCATAGTCCAATCATCGCTGCCGCACCGTTTACATAGATTAGACACGAGCGTGCCCTCCCGGTGTCCTGCGGTTACCATCGCCTATCGTTTCGGAGATCGAGGTCAAGCCCGCGATTAGCGCACCGAAATTTCCAAACTCATAGGCGATGCGGTCGAGATCTTCTTCGGAGACGGCGGTCGTCCGCACCGGGCACGAAACATCCCAGCATCTGAAGTTTGGAAAATCACTGAAGGTCGACTTTAAAATCGTGCAGCGCTCGCAACGGTCGGCGCACATTCTTAGGCGCATCTTGCGCATGAAGTCGCCCCAGTGCGCGCGGCTGCCATTCAGCGCCAACTCTAAATTGGGCGTCATATGGGCGGCGTCGTCACCATCGTTAGCATGCAAAAACCAGCCGAACTTTTTCAGCAGATCAATCCGACGCTGGCGAATCACTTCACGCGGTACGCTTCGAGCGGAGGAGGCA
Source organism: uncultured Pseudomonadota bacterium (assembly GCA_963837035.1). GTDB lineage: Bacteria > Desulfobacterota > Binatia > Binatales > Binataceae > JASHZA01. The sequence goes on along the minus strand of CAWIMH010000035.1, from coordinate 21,124 downwards.
GTATATCTTTCGACTCGAATCCGCCGACACTCTCCGCAATAGCGCACGCCGCAGCCGTCAAACTTCCAAGCGTCGTGGCCGCGTTTACAAACAAGTGCGCGTTTCATAGCGATCGTCTTCCTTCACCGGGAAAAAACACGGCGCGGCGATGAGGCTTGAATGGTTTCTCAGCCGGGGCTGATGCCTTTGATTCCGGTTTTTTCGCGGCGCAGCCGGAGCAGACTTTCGAGATCGGCCAGTTGAAGGCACGATCCTTTTTACAAACGACGCAGCGCCGGCTTTGCTCGGCGCCGTCGAGCCCATTCGCTAGTCCGTAATCATCAAAAGCCATAGTTCACCCCGGATATGGAGTGTGGCGGGGAGGCGGAGGTGAGCAATTCCTCCGTGTCCCCTTTTTCGCGCGTATTACAGGTACACGCGAGCCAGCTCGATCAAATTAGGCGGGAGCTGGCTGATCCCCGGAGAGCCTGCGGGATTCAGCCGCGTGGCACTGCTGCACGCTGCCCCAAGGTCGTGAAGCGAGGAAGGCAACCGACCTACTTCTTTTTTGACATCTTCTCGTGCGTCTTTATGCAGTGCACCGCGTGGCCGAGCGCGCGAATCAAATGACCGTGACGCTCCTCCGCGTCCAGCGCCATTTTCGCCTGAGTCATTTCTTCCACGCAGTTATCGGCATGTGTACAGAAACGCTCTTCGTCGTCGGTGTCGCCGTCGCCGGCAGGTTTCCCGGCCGCCATGCGGGCGATCGTTGCTTCGACTCGCTCTTGGCAGGACGCGTGAGTGTTTCCCCTTTACCGTCGCTGCGATATTGTCCGTGGTCGTCTTGAGAGAGGAACATTTTATAGGCGGTATCGCCCGCGTCTCCGAGATCGGCGTCGCTAACGCTGTCGCCGGTGTCGGTGACTTCAGACGCGGGCTTTCCATTGAGCCCACCACGCTTCGCGGTACCTACCGGTGCCTTTTTCTGCTCGCGGCCAGTGACCTGATCGCGATCGCTCAGAGTTTTTTCCGCATCGCGATTCGGCCGAGTTTTATCCAACCCGGTGCCGGAGGTGCGTCGATCAGGAAAAAGACTTCCTACTGAGTTCGCGGCCTTGGCGAGAGTTGCGCGGGCGGCTTCGACTGTTTGTGCGCTGTGCTTTTCCACTTTCTTATGGCATTCGCGGCGACTTCGCGCGCGATCCTTTTTATTCTCAGAATGTTGTAGTTCTGCCCCCATGTGATCCATTGCGCGGAAATAAGCCTTCCGAGTAGCCCGCTCGACTTTTTCAGTCGGACTCATCACTGCGATCCGGGCCGCAGCCATCTTGCAAATCGCGCGCGAGTGCGAACGGCGACGGACTTGGGGATCGTTTTGGATTCGCCTGACCTGTTCAGTCAGAAACCATGTCATTAACAAGTTCGACATTTGCCTTTATCCATAACGGAGGCCGCGTAGATTCTCCGGATTCGCTCGCGCTCGCAACTACGACAGACTCGCCAACCGTCCGGCCTGAGATGCCAGTCCGCGTGGCCCCGCTTACAGCGTTTCTGTTTTTTGCACGGCATCTCGTGGTTCCTTTTTTCTTTTTTTTTTTTTTTTTTTTTTTTTTTTTTTTTTTTTTTTTTTTTTTTTTTTTTTTTTAAAAAAAAAAAAAAAAAAAAAAAAAAAAAAAAAAAAAAAAAAAAAAAAAAAAAAAAAAAAAAAAAAAAAAAAAAAAAAAAAAAAAAAAAAAAAAAAAAAAAAAAAAAAAAAAAAAAAAAAAAAAAAAAAAAAAAAAAAAAAAAAAAAAAAAAAAAAAAAAAAAAAAAAAAAAAAAAAAAAAAAAAAAAAAAAAAAAAAAAAAAAAAAAAAAAAAAAAAAAAAAAAAAAAAAAAAAAAAAAAAAAAAAAAAAAAAAAAAAAAAAAAAAAAAAAAAAAAAAAAAAAAAAAAAAAAAAAAAAAAAAAAAAAAAAAAAAAAAAAAAAAAAAAAAAAAAAAAAAAAAAAAAAAAAAAAAAAAAAAAAAAAAAAAAAAAAAAAAAAAAAAAAAAAAAAAAAAAAAAAAAAAAAAAAAAAAAAAAAAAAAAAAAAAAAAAAAAAAAAAAAAAAAAAAAAAAAAAAAAAAAAAAAAAAAAAAAAAAAAAAAAAAAAAAAAAAAAAAAAAAAAAAAAAAAAAAAAAAAAAAAAAAAAAAAAAAAAAAAAAAAAAAAAAAAAAAAAAAAAAAAAAAAAAAAAAAAAAAAAAAAAAAAAAAAAAAAAAAAAAAAAAAAAAAAAAAAAAAAAAAAAAAAAAAAAAAAAAAAAAAAAAAAAAAAAAAAAAAAAAAAAAAAAAAAAAAAAAAAAAAAAAAAAAAAAAAAAAAAAAAAAAAAAAAAAAAAAAAAAAAAAAAAAAAAAAAAAAAAAAAAAAAAAAAAAAAAAAAAAAAAAAAAAAAAAAAAAAAAAAAAAAAAAAAAAAAAAAAAAAAAAAAAAAAAAAAAAAAAAAAAAAAAAAAAAAAAAAAAAAAAAAAAAAAAAAAAAAAAAAAAAAAAAAAAAAAAAAAAAAAAAAAAAAAAAAAAAAAAAAAAAAAAAAAAAAAAAAAAAAAAAAAAAAAAAAAAAAAAAAAAAAAAAAAAAAAAAAAAAAAAAAAAAAAAAAAAAAAAAAAAAAAAAAAAAAAAAAAAAAAAAAAAAAAAAAAAAAAAAAAAAAAAAAAAAAAAAAAAAAAAAAAAAAAAAAAAAAAAAAAAAAAAAAAAAAAAAAAAAAAAAAAAAAAAAAAAAAAAAAAAAAAAAAAAAAAAAAAAAAAAAAAAAAAAAAAAAAAAAAAAAAAAAAAAAAAAAAAAAAAAAAAAAAAAAAAAAAAAAAAAAAAAAAAAAAAAAAAAAAAAAAAAAAAAAAAAAAAAAAAAAAAAAAAAAAAAAAAAAAAAAAAAAAAAAAAAAAAAAAAAAAAAAAAAAAAAAAAAAAAAAAAAAAAAAAAAAAAAAAAAAAAAAAAAAAAAAAAAAAAAAAAAAAAAAAAAAAAAAAAAAAAAAAAAAAAAAAAAAAAAAAAAAAAAAAAAAAAAAAAAAAAAAAAAAAAAAAAAAAAAAAAAAAAAAAAAAAAAAAAAAAAAAAAAAAAAAAAAAAAAAAAAAAAAAAAAAAAAAAAAAAAAAAAAAAAAAAAAAAAAAAAAAAAAAAAAAAAAAAAAAAAAAAAAAAAAAAAAAAAAAAAAAAAAAAAAAAAAAAAAAAAAAAAAAAAAAAAAAAAAAAAAAAAAAAAAAAAAAAAAAAAAAAAAAAAAAAAAAAAAAAAAAAAAAAAAAAAAAAAAAAAAAAAAAAAAAAAAAAAAAAAAAAAAAAAAAAAAAAAAAAAAAAAAAAAAAAAAAAAAAAAAAAAAAAAAAAAAAAAAAAAAAAAAAAAAAAAAAAAAAAAAAAAAAAAAAAAAAAAAAAAAAAAAAAAAAAAAAAAAAAAAAAAAAAAAAAAAAAAAAAAAAAAAAAAAAAAAAAAAAAAAAAAAAAAAAAAAAAAAAAAAAAAAAAAAAAAAAAAAAAAAAAAAAAAAAAAAAAAAAAAAAAAAAAAAAAAAAAAAAAAAAAAAAAAAAAAAAAAAAAAAAAAAAAAAAAAAAAAAAAAAAAAAAAAAAAAAAAAAAAAAAAAAAAAAAAAAAAAAAAAAAAAAAAAAAAAAAAAAAAAAAAAAAAAAAAAAAAAAAGATAGAGGTTGCGGCCTACGAGGCGAAGTCCGAGGAGGTAACAAGCACTCCCTTGAAGGAATAGTCGATAGCGCGGCCCCGGAGCAATCCGGGGCCGTTTCGTTCTGGCTCCTGGATACTGTACAAAATCGAGCGACCCACCCCATAAGAAGCCCCACGACGGGCTGGACGCGGCGTACGGCGGCCCCGGACGAGCAGCCTGCGGCAATGGGCCGGGAATCGAAGCCTGCGAAAGTTAGGGGCCGCGTTTACGGCGAGCCCCGCTGCCCCTACCCCCGCCGGCCTTCTTTTTCTACGAGACCCAGGCGTGTGGTACCCCGTATGCGGCCATATATGAGCCCTTCTAGCACCCGTATCCGCGCGGGCGCCAACACGGTGCAAACTCGTCAACCCACGCGAGCCAAAAGCGTTGTCGTTTCGCGGGAATAAGCCATAGGGCATCGGACCTAGCATCCGATGGTCGCATTAAGTCCTGCGCAGCAATAGGGAAGGCCAGAGGCGGAGCCTGCGAAGTCGAGGTTTTCAACAACCTCTTTACTCCATCCGCTGGCCCCGCTGGCCCCCGCAGGCCCATGCTCACATTATGGAGCGTACTCAAACATTTGGCGAAGAATCAATTCCAAGTACGCCCTATAATGTGTGACCCCGCCAGCACCCGCCAGCGTCGCGGTTTTGAGCGCTCAAAAAAGGGCTCAAAACTTGACATTTTTTCTCGAAGTCATATAACTTGTAGGCGCATTGCCCGACAGACGGGTAGTGGACAATAGGCCACTGCTATGCAACCATCTTTTGCATGGCGATCATGATTATTTCCCTGCGAGAGGCGGCCGCGAAACTTGGGGTTCATCCGAACACCCTGCGGCAGAGGGCTCGGCGCGGTACCGCTCCGATGCCGCACAAGATTGGGCACGGGCGCACCTCAACGCAGGTGTTTTATCGCCACGAATTTGAAGAGTACGTGCGCGTGCTCAAGGCACGGCTTATATGAGCGACGAAACCACAGCCGCCGTCTCGGAGCCGAAAACTCCCGACTGGGACAGCCATATCGGTCTATCGAACAGGTTCGCCGAGTCGAACGCTGGCGACAGCATTCGGTATTGCGCCGAGCTGGACGACTGGTTCTTTTACACCGACGGCGCGCACCGCTGGTGTCGCGATCTCAAGAAGGGCATCTGGACACTGACAAAGCGCTTCCTGACCAAAGTGGCGAACGAAAACCGCGACGGCTGTAACACTAAGGCCCTGAACAATAAGAAGGTCGTGGCGGCCGTGATCGACATGACCAAGAGCCATAGGCGGATCGCGATAGGTAAGGAGGAATTCGATTCCGACAACTGGTTGCTCAATACGCCGGGGGGCGTGATCGATCTGTATACGGGAGCGATCCGGCCGGCGCGGCGCGAAGACTACTTTACCAAGATCACTAAGGTCGCCCCGGCCGTGATGGATACGCCGATATTCAATCGGTTCATCCGGGATATCATGGGCGCGCAAATTCCTCCGAGCCTTTGTGAATGCGCTGCCTGTATTAAGGTCGCCCCGCCCAAACGAACAGCAGAAGCCCATCTCGACGAGATCGAAAAACTGGTCGGATATCTCATGCGCCGATATGGATACGCGCTGAGTGGCGACACGAAAAAGCACGGTCTGGTCGTCGAGCTCGGCGACGGCGGAAATGGCAAAGGCGTCCTGAACGATCTCTTCTCGCAGGATATCTGGGGCACCTGCCCGGATGGATATGCGACAGATATTGCGGTCGAGGCTCTGTTGAACCGCAAGGGGTTCGAGGCGCACCCGACCGAATTGATCGATCTCTTTCACGCCCGGCTGGTGCTCGCGCGCGAGGCTGACGACGAGACCAAGTGGAACGCGGGCCGGATGAAACGGCTCACTGGCGGCGACCGCGTTAAGGCGCGCCGGATGCGGCAGGACTTTATCGAATTCGATGCCACGCACCACCTTTTTATTTTTGGCAACAACAAGCCGATCCTACCGGGTTCCGACCAAAATGCGTGGAAACGCCGGTTCGATCTGGTGATGTTTCCGCAGACTTATGCGCGGGCTGCCGATCCGAGTCGCTGCATTCTCAAAGAAGACGAACATCTCCGCGATAAGCTGCGGGCTGAGGCTCCAGGCGTTTTGCAAAAGCTGATCGATGCCTGCATCGAGTGCTCGCAGATGACCGGGTTCGACCCGCCCGATACCGTCATGCAGGCCAGCGACAACTATCTCAGCGAGCAAAATTTCATCCTGCAATGGCTCGACTCGAACTGCGACCGCAGAAACCCCTGGTCGACGGAGACCGCTTCGAACCTGTTCACCGACTTTGTTAAATGGGCCATGAAGCAGCAGATCGAACCCTGCAACCGGAACGCCTTTAACGACAAGCTAAAGAAGGCCGGCGTCCGGATCGGCACCAACCACCAAGGAGCCAAGGGTATCTGCAAGGGGATCGCCTTGAAACGAGACGGCTCCGAACCGGAGGAACCACCGCCGGCTCAAACCCTACCACCAGAGACTATCGACGACCGTGACGCGCTAAACGCTGCGGCCGACGCAGAAGTATTTTCTTAATAGGAGAGATCGAAATGGAGATCACGGATTTTGTTAACTCAATGCAGGGCCGGGGCGCGGAATTGATTCTGAACCCCGAAGGAAAACTGATGGTGAAACCGAAGTCGGTACTGACCGACGAAGACCGGGACTTCATCCGCGCAAACATTAACGACCTCGTCGCTGCGCTCATGGACGGAGACGCGGAGACCTTCGCGGCTCCCAGCGCTGAGTTGCTCAAACTGCCGACCCTCGAAACGCAACTCTCTAACTACCAACACCTCTACCTCGCTTCGAAAGGCGGCCGCGTTGGTCAGCCGGCGCACTACTACAGCCCTTCGGTCGAAGAATTCGAGCGCATGTCGATGGCTGCCAAGGCAATCGAAGCGCAGTACGGCCGCGTGAAGTTAGTTTTCAATTTCGCGCTTTCGTTCGATTGCGAAGTGATGGAAGGCCCCTCGGTCGGCACGATCTTCCGGATCTTCCGCGATGGTCGCATGGAAGGTGCTGAAGACCACGGCACGCAGATTATGTCGGGGAAGGTGTAAGCCGTGACTACTTGGGCTGAATGGCGCGCGCTTACCCCGGAGCGGCTCGCGCATCTGCTAGGCGGTGCTAAAGAAGAAAGTGATGGGTGGTACGCGTTTTGCCCCGGTCACGACGATTGGGCGAGCGCTCATCCAAACCTTCATATTAACGAAGGCCGGAATGGCGGAGTCGTTTTCCACTGCATGACAAAGTGCCGTGGCGACCAGAAGAAGGTGATGGACGCGATGGAAGCCGTCGGTATTAAACCGAAGTGGGTACCGGGATCGCGTAACTCCGACCCCGGCCCACCGGAGCCTCCATTGCCAAACCGAGTGTTAGAGCTCCAGAAGGGGCTGCTCGGCAGCGTAGGCACCAACGGCCGGCGATATGCGACATTCGCCAAGACGGATCGGTTGCTGCACCGCGGGGAGCGCAACCGGATTGTTCACGTCCAGATGGATACCGCTGGCGGCCCCACCGATCAGATTCTCTGGCCTACCGACTGCGATTTGGCTCTGGCTTACACGGGACTTTTTAACGATGGGCATCTCGTCCTCCGGCGGTGTTTGGCTAGCGGTTATCATCGAGCGAGCAAGCGTGACGCGGCTGGTACCTTAGCCGAAGTGATTCGCTTCATGGAAGTCGCTATTTACTCTATTGACGACACCGGACGCTGGCCCGGTGGTGCTGAATACGGCCTGCCGCAGGATATCCGCTACGTAGCGTGGGACTGGGATCGCTACGTCATTGCGAAGCCCTAGGCGATTTGCTTGATCGATTCCTCGACCGCTTCGTTGACCGCATCCGGTAAAGCATGCGCGTACCGCTCGGTGACCTTCGTGCTTGAATGATTCAGGGCCTTCCCTATCATCGGCAGCGAGTAGCCGGCGGCTATCATAAAGCTCGCTAGGCTATGGCGTAGGTCATGGATACGAACCCCTTTGAGCCCCGCCCGCGCTTGTACCCGCTCCCACGCTTTCTGGATTCCCGTGATCGGCTTCGCGTCGTGGCCCGGAAATATATAGCCCACCTTATTCTCCCGGCCCGCGTAGTTCGGTAGTCCTTCGAGAATTCTGATGACGACGTCAGGGAGCCGCTTTGTGAATGCCTTCCCGTTTTTCGTCTCTGGTAGCGTGATCGAGAGCCGATCCCAATCGATCCAAGCCCACTTCATAGAAGCGGCTTCGTTTTTCCTGAACCCGGTATAAAGCACCAGCGGAAAGTAGGCTCGCCAAATCCAAGACTTCCCTTCGAGCAGGGCAGCCTGCAGCCGGCGGACTTCCTCGGCCGATAGGAATCGCTCGCGGGTCCGCTCTTTAAACATCTCGATCCCAGCGGCCGGGTTTTCGTCTTTCACCTCCATAGCCTTCAGCTTGTGCGCATAGCCCCAGTTAAAAACGTGGCGCAGCAGCCGGATCACCTGATTCGCCTGAGTGCAACCGCGGTACTTTTCCTTCTCCGGATCGTCGTAGGGTTTCCCGCAGCCCTGCTTGACCGCACGGTGCAGCCGTTCGATCTCCATCCGCGTGAAATTCGTCAGCGGCCGCTTCCGCCATGACTCCGGGATATGCCGGCGGAGGTGATCGCAGTCGTCCGCGTAGCTCCGCGCGGCCTTCTTCTCCTTCGCGTGTTCGAGGTAGGCCCTCTCTAACTCGCCGAAAGTCGGACCCTCCGGGGTACTCGGTGCTGGCGCCGGCTTCGTGAAGGACTCAATCGTGTTGCCGGTGTTGATATGGGCCCTGAGAGCGATGCACTTTTCGCGAGCCTGCTTCAGGGTCATGCCCTCGCCGACCGATCCGATCGCGGCCACCTTCCATTTGCCACCGACCCTTCCACAAAAGCACCAAGTCCGTGACCCACCTTCGGTTAACCGAAGGGTCAGGCCCCTGACTTCATCGTCCGCAATAAACCGAGGTTCGCCGGGCTTCCATTGATGCTCGACTGCCGTCTTCTGGGTGAGTTTCATAAACCCACCTTGGCGTTTTAGCCCGCCTTAGGGCAACGCAAAAGTTGGCATTCTGTTGGCAGTGAGAGCGATTTGGGGTAGGTCAAAAGGACGGGACACTATTTGCCAAAAAACTTGACATTTGGCCCAGTTTTCATGGGTTATTCGGGGAAACAACAGCCCCGTATAGGCGGCTACATTTTGGATTTCGAGTCCGATGCTCTGCCAATTAGAGCTACTGACCCGGCCTACGCCTCTCGGCCGCGCGATACCGTGTCGTCCGGGGCGCACCGCGCAGTCTTTCGCGGTCCCCAAACCTTGCCCGGCCTCAGATCTTGGTCTCCTTGTGCGGCATATGGCTGCGGCAACTAGGGCAAAACTTCTTTATCGCGAACTTGTCGGTCTGGCGCTTCTTGTTCTTCGTAGTCGTGTAGTTTCGCCGTTTGCAACCGTCGCATTGAAGTCCTATCAGGTCTCTCATCACTTTTCCCTGCCTACGTTTGGCGATGAATGCTCTAAGCCCACGACGGGATTCGAACCCATGACCTCTTCCTTACCAAGGAAGTGCTCTACCGACTGAGCTACGTGGGCATCTTGGTCGGTCCATACCTCGCCTACGTTAAATCATTGTTTTGGAGCGGGAAACGGGACTCGAACCCGCGACCCCGAGCTTGGAAGGCTCGCGCTCTACCAACTGAGCTATTCCCGCTCTCCCGAAACTCCCCGCAAAAATTGGTGGAGAGGGGAGGATTCGAACCTCCGAAGGCATTAGCCGGCAGATTTACAGTCTGCTCCCTTTGGCCACTCGGGAACCTCTCCTCGTACCGTAACCCCTCCCCTGGGCCGCACACAGCCGATGGCGAGAATCGAACTCGCAACCTACTGATTACAAATCAGTTGCTCTACCGTTGAGCTACATCGGCGCGATGGCAAAACAATCTAATTATTCTCCGGATTGTTGAGTGTCAAGAAACCTCGGCGGCCGGGTAGGCTTCTTGCACTACGGGTTCCAGACCCCGCCTGTGCGCCAGATCGAATAGCGCGATCGCGGCTGCGACTGACACATTCAACGACGCTACCCGCCCGTACATCGGGATATTGACAACGAAATCCACCGTCTTCCTCACCAAATCCCGCACCCCCTTGCCCTCCGACCCCACCACCAGCGCCAGCCGCCGGGTGGAATCCAAGTCGTAGACTCCAACGTCGCCATCGGGCGCCAGCGCCGCTGTCCAGTATCCGAGCGCCTTGAGCGCTTCGAGCGTCTGGGCCACATTCCCGCAGCGCGCCACCTTCAAATGGCTCCATGCGCCCGCGGACGCTTTCACGGCCGCCGGCGTAATCGGCGCCGTGCGGTCGCGCGCGAGCACCACCGCCTTCACTCCGGCACATTCGGCCGATCGCAGGATCGCCCCCAGATTGCGCGGGTCGGTCACGCCGTCGATCACTATCAGCGGATCGGCTTTCTGCTCGAGAACCTGTTCGAGCGGCGCGTACGTATACTCCCGAATCGCGGCGACAATCCCTTGATGCCGCCCCTCCGAACCGGCCATCCGCGCCAAGGCCTCGTCGCCCGCGCTGACGATCTGTCCACCGCCGGCACGCACCGCGTCAATTTCAGCGGAGAAGCGCATCTGCGCCCCGGCTTTGACGTAGAGCGTTCGTATTGCTGCCGCGGACGCCGCGATCAGCTCGCGCACCGGTTCCACGCCGAAGATGACCTCGCCGCGCGGCTCACGCCCTTCCGGCCGTCCATGCGGGCCGTGAGCACCGTGATGCTCGCGGCGCTGGTGCGGGCCCGAACTTGTGTTGCCGCGGGAAGAACCAGAGGTTGCCACGGACTGTGGCGGTTGTGCTGATCCTGGGTGATGATGCCGGGGACGGCGCTTTCTCATTGAGCGCAATCATAGGCATGCGGGCGGCCGATCTGCGAATAGGCGCCATATGCTTATTCACAGACGCCGGTCGTAAATATCAGAGTTCCGTTATTCTGGCCGACGTAATCTGCGGCTCGGTCCCGCCAAAGAATTGAAAAGCTCGCCGCGGAGCCTAAACTGTTGCAGAGCGCTGTCGACTCTGTGTTGCCATGCGACTACCAGGAATCACCATTCTCGATCGCTACATAGCGCGCGAGGTTATTGCGCCGCTCGCACTCGGCGTCCTCCTGTTGACTTTCGCCCTGGTCAGCGGACGGCTGCTGCGGCTCACCGAAATGGTGGTGAATCATGGAGTTTCGCTCGGTGACGTCGCCTCCTTGATCGGCTTTATAATGCCCGCGTTCCTCGAACTGACCTTCCCGATGGCCGTCCTGCTGGGAGTCCTCATGGGCTTTGGCCGGATGTCCGGAGACCGCGAGGTGATCGCCGCGCGCGCGTGCGGTGTGAGTCTCTACCGGCTCGCCGTTCCCGGTAATGGGAGTGGCGCTGGTGGTCTATGCGCTCTCGAGTTGGCTCGCCTTCACGGTCCGTCCGTGGGCTAACGCGCACCTGCACGAGCAGCTCTTTGAATTGACCCGCACCCGCTCGAGCGCCGGACTCAAGGAGAAAATCTTCAATCGCAATTTCCCCGGACTCGTGGTCTACGTCGACCACGTCTCAACCGCTGACGATACGCTCGCATGGCGTGATGATTTCGGACGCGCGCAGCCCCGACCAGCAAAACACGATCATCGCGAACAACGGCATCATCGTTCCCGACCGGTCGCGCCAGGCCATCACCTTGCGCCTGTTCAACGGTTCGATCTTCGGCGTCGACGAACGCGACGCAGACCTCCCACGTAACGAGCTTCCGCATCTACGACCTGACGGTGCGGCCCGACGTGGACCCTGGTATGGGTGACGTCGATCCGCAGGAGATGAGCCTCCCGGTGTTACGCAAGACCATCGCCCAGGCGCGCGCCGCAGGCAAACCCGACTTCGACGCGGAGACGGAGCTCGCCAGCAAATTCACCCTGCCCTTCACGACATTGCTGTTCGCCCTGCTCGGGATACCTCTGGGACTCAAGCCTGCACGCGGCGGCCAGTCGGAACGCTTCGGCCTCGCGATCGCTCTGTTCTTCGTCTATTACTCGCTGATGCGCGCGGGCGAGGGGCTGGCGCAACGGGGCGGCGTCAATGCGTTCGTAGCGATGAGCCTACCCGACTTGGTTTTCGCCGTACTCGCGATCGTACTATTCCTGCGCAGTGCCTCGGACCATGCCGACCAGGGACGCGGGGCCGGCGACTTCCTGTGGGATTGGATCGAGCGTTACGAACGGCGGCGCGAGGCGGCGGCATGAGTGCGCGCGCACGTCTTTCGCCCACGCTCGATCGCTTCCTCGGAACGCAATTCTTCGGGCCCTTCATGATCTGCCTGGGCGCGTTCACTATCGCCTACCTGATCGGCGACATGTTCGATCGCTTCAACGACCTGATTCACTATGGCGGCTTCGGCGTGCTCGGCCTGGAGTATTTCGCGCTCAAAATTCCTCTGATCGTCTCGCAACTCCTGCCCGTCGCATGCCTCGCCGGCGTGCTGCTCGGCTTCGCCTTGCTTAACCGTTCCGGGGAGGTACTGGCCTGCCAACAGCTGGGTATCAGCCGCCTCGAGATGGCGTTGCCGGTATTGGCGGTTGCCGCGATTATCTCGATTTTCAACTTTACCCTCAACGAAACGGTAGTCCCGCTCGCGACTCGCCAGGCTCGCTACCTCTACGAGGTTCAGCTCAAGAAGCGTGAGCTCAAGGGCGTTTTCGCCAACCAGCGTATCTGGGTGCGGCTGCGCGACGGGTTTCTCAGTGCCGAGCGCTATGATGCGCCCACGCATAGCCTGCGCGGGGTGACTCTCTACCAAATCGGCCCCGACTTCGACGTACGCAACATCCTTCACACACGCATCGCGACCTGGAACGGCAGAGCCTGGACGCCCGATTCGTCCAGCACCAATTATGTCCTGGGCGACAACGGGGCGGTTTCCAACGTCGCCGGGCCTATCCTCTTCGGCGATTCGCTCAAACCGGCGGACTTGAGTCTGCTGCGGCTCGATCCCGAGGAATTCAATCTCTGGGAACTCAACCACTATATCCGCGATTTGCGCGACAAAGGGCTCGACCCCGGCGGATACGTCGTCGACCGCGACCTCAAGTATGCGATGCCGTTGTCGTGCCTGATCATGGTCGCCCTCGGTATCGCGCTCAGCCTTGACCCCTTGCCCCGCCACATGAGTCTGGGACGTAGCTTCGGAATGGCCATCGCGATCGGCTTCGGTTATTGGCTCGCCTTCGGGTTAACCTCGTCGCTCGGACGCTCCGCAATAATTCCGGCCTGGGCGGGAGCCTGGATCCCCAACGTGACTTTCGCGATTTTAGCGTTCTCGATTTTCCTCTTCGGCGAAGAGCGCTAGCTTTCCGTGGGCCCGCGTGCGGTTGCCGACGGCTGTCGCAAACCCGCGAATACTTTGCTTCGCTTTACGGGGCAACGCCTTTCAGTTGGGTTGAAAAATAGACAAAAAGGCTTTATCGATTTGCTTTGGATAGAGCCAGTCGTGACCTGAGCGCTTGAAATCCCGCTTCGTAAACCGAGGCACCATGTTTCTACCACCGCCCGAGTCGCTGCCGTGGCCTGCGCCCCTGATGGGTGCTCCTACCGCCCTTCTCCTGCTGCTCCTGCTCTTCGCGATCGCGGTCTACTTGCGGACCGTTGCTGAGAATGCAACGCGGTTCGCAGATGACATCCTGGAGGGCGCGCGCTCAGGCACCTACCCTGAAGGTGTCGACCATACGATCACGAAAATCGAGGATCTCGATCGAACCCGTAGATGGACCGAGGGGCTCGTCGGATGGGTCCTCGTGCCGCTCGCTATCCTCACCGCACTCCGCATCATGGCCCAGTCGCTTTCGCTAGTCTCAATACATTTGTACGCCAGGCTGGACTGGCTCAATCCATGGTTTCGCCGGATCGATCTCGCCCTTGCGATCGTGCTCTTCGTGTTACTCTGTGTTTTGTGGCGGTTGCATCTGACGAACGTAAGACGGGAAACTGACGTCCGCGGGCAGATGCTCAACTACCGTGAGAAATCTCTGAAGAAAAGCCGCATCGCGGACTAGAATCGCCCGCCGGGAGGCGCCCGCGACCCTACGCGGCCCCTGGTGTTCGGTCTCTTCGCCCCGCCCTTCTTTTTTGGCGGAAACGATCGGGGAAAGACCATTGGCGTGGGCCGCGACGCGCTCCGTGGAGCACCGGCATTCCGTGCGAGGTTGATGTGCCACTTCGACGTCGACAACGCGGATAACAACATGAAACTTTTGGCAAAGGGGTCATTTTCACCTAGTTCCCTGTTTAACAGGGAAAGTACAGGGATCTCACCCCGTTTGGCGCTCCGACAAATTGCAGAAAAGCATAGAGTTTACCTAGGTCTTCCGCAAATTCACGCAGAGAAAAACAGGGAATCTCGAGTGACATAACAGGGAATTTTGCCTTTTTTGGCGGAGAAGCTCATCGGAAGGCCGCGGAGAAAGCGGAATTAAATCCCCAACCGCGCTAGCATAGCGCCTCGTTCTTCAATCGCGACAGCCGTTTAACTCCATCCGCCCCGCGCCCGTTCAGCAACACCTGATTGAAGAGCGGCGAAACCAGTGAACCCTTGGGTGCCAGGATTGCCCAATAATAGATTGAGCAGAACGGCGGGCTTCGCCTAAGCGATCGTCCGGATGATCCTGCGCAGAAGGACCATCGGGCTCAAAAAAGGGATTATCTTATAGTTCCCTGACACTGATCCGGCCGCGCTCGCGCCGATCGAGCCAGCAGAGGAATTGCGAGATGCTGTCGACCTGGTCATCGTGCCGGCCCCGGGGGAATTGCAGAAGCTCGAGGCGAAGATCCTCGAGCCACGCGGCTCGGCGCGGAAGGAGCACGTGACCGGCCTCGATCTTTGCCGATTGGGCATAAAGCCGGGTGACCTTGTCGCCTTCGGGCTGGAAGGCAATCGGATAGCGTACCCGGCGACCGCCTTCTCGACGCATATCCTGAATCAATGCGGTGCCAGAGCCTCTTGTCCTCGACCACGATCGCATCCGCGCTGAAGTAATCGGCGTGATCGAAGGCACGACGTTTGAGGTCGGGATAGTTTAAACGCTCCCTCAAGACATCGATCAGGTAAAAATCGTTGCCCTTCATCAGCCAGGTCGTACAAACCGAGTAGTCGTTGATCTCCTCGGCCTTAGAGGCGGTGTCCCAGCTTTGCACGATCAAGTCTCCCGCGACCCGGCCGGGAAGTTCATCGTAGACTCTGAACCACTCCCAATGGATGATTTCGCCCTCCGGCGGTATAGGACACTGTTGGTATTGGGCAGAAAAGTTGAAGCTGCCGAGCGCGATTTTCAGTCGGTCGAGCACTTCTCGCGGCTCGCGCGCCTCGTGTAGACCTTCGCCGACCCTGCGGGTGTAGCTCTGGTTCGGTCCGATGGGGATGGTCCTGCTCGACCTCGGCGATCGCGGGCAGGTTTAGGCGCACCCAAGGCTCCTTCTGCAACACGTAGCCAGCCAGATCCTCGACGTGGAGCCGCTGCATAATTAAAATGATCACATCTTCGCGCTTGTTATCGAGCCGCGAATACAAAGTACGGTCGAACCAGTCGTTCACCGTCCGAGCGCCTCGTATCCGATAGAGCGTCCTCGGGCTTGATCGGATCGTCGATGACGATGATATTGCCGCCGCGTCCAAGTCAGGGTTCCACTCACCGAGGTCGAGTAACGGTAACCGTTCCGCGTGGTCATGAAGTCGTGCTCGGCGTTCTTTTCGCGGCTGATTCGCGTGCGTGGGAAAAGCCGGCGGTACCATTCCGATTCCATCACAGCGCGACAGTCGAGAGCGTGTTTGCCCGCCAGATCGGCGGAATAACTGGCACAAATGACCCGCGCCGAGGGGTCGCGGCCCAACAGCCAGGCCACAAATGCAACCGAGGCGCAGATCGACTTGAGCGAGCGCGGGGGCAGAGTGATGAGCAACCGCTTGATGACACCCTTGGCGCATTGCTCGAGGTGCCATGCGATCGCCTCGATGTGCCAGTTGTGTAAATAGGGTTGGCCTGGAGCGATGGTCAGAAAGCTACGGTGGATGAACGTCGCCAGGTCGTGGCGGAGTTTGAGATCGAGATACTTCCGATCGAGAGTCATCATTGGATTTCAGCTCCTGTTTTCGGGGTCCTTCTTGCGTGAGAGAGCAGTGGCCTTTCGAAGCAGCCGCTCTTCCAAGACCCGCAGGACGTCTTCCTCTTCTGCGCTCGGTGTCCACGCGGAATTTTCGGGATCGTCATCGACATCCAGCAGGCGCAGCATCCAATTGCTTAGAATGGCGCCCGCCCGTGAGTCGCCCTTAACGGTCCGCGCGACCAGACTCTTCACTATGGCGCGCTGTCTGGAGATCTTTTGCGAACGCCCACCTTCACGGAAGAGAATCTCTTCGCTCAATTCCTCCGCAAGATCGGTCTTCAAGTTCCTGGTAGCTCTGGGGCGACCGCGCGGATTCCCCGACTGGCCTTTCTTGAACCGCGAATGATTGGGCGGTTTCCGAAACCCGACTTGCTCGTCCTGGTTCATTTCCTGTTCCTGCCTTAGCGTTTGCATATCAATAAGGCTAACTCTATTCTAACTCTATAAGGAGGGGGCAACTGCAGGTCAAAGGTTTAAAAACTAACGATCCACTAACAGATGGCGCGAAAATCGCTGCTCAAATTCCGGGGAGCCAAGCATCCGGAGGGATATACCATCGTCGATGGAAAGGTGACGTCCGCTCGTTCGCTTGCGGATGTAGACGCTGGCGAGGCGAGCGTTGGCCTCTCTGCACTCGAACCAGGCTACCCCAAACCTCCCGCACAATTGGCTCGACTGGACCCGTATCGGCCACCCCCAGACCTGTTTCTGCAACTCGGCGGTCTTAGCCCTGATGAAAATGAAATTCTTAAGTTCGCAAACCGGTTCGGCCTGTTGAATCTCCCAGACTATGACGAGGCGCTGCTACTCGAGTCTGATGAGAGTGCCGGAGCCGTTGGACCTCTGGCGAACAGCGATCGACGCGGTCAAGCGTGCGCTCGAGCAGCACGCGCGGGCGAGAGACCGCCTCAGACAAGGGCGCCCCGGAGCCTGGCGCGATCTGCTCGTGTTGATCAATGGCCGATTGAAACAAGCCCACGTTCGCTTGGTTCCCACGCAACCCGGAGAATCGGTTTTTCAATTGACGCCGACGAATCTAGAGGCGCTCGCATGGTTTCAACTGGCGCAAAACGTCAGCACCGGCGAGCTGCGACGATGTCCATTCTGCCGCAAAGATTTTGTCGACACGAGAGCAGGCGGGCGGCGCGACGCAGAATACTGTAGCCAGGTTTGCAATGTTCGAAACTCGCAAAAGTTCAAACGCCGGGCCGTAGAACTTCGCAAGCTCGGCAAGTCGGATCAGGAACGCGCAAAAATCTTGCAAGCCGACGGCTGGCATCCGTTGGGCGACCCGGTGAAGCGGCTGAAGAATCTGGGTTGGTAGAGCGGTTGGCCGGCGCCCTGGCGACACGATTTTCCGGCGAGCCCTTCTGGATCCCCTGCAACTACTTGGGGCTCTTGGCCGATCTCGGCTCAACAACGAGTCCGGCGATCTTCGAAGTTGACCTTCGGCCTCCGCTATTCGGAGTCGGGTTTTGGGCGTTTGGATGCCGCTTTCCTAGGCTCCGCCGTGTTGTCTGGATCAAGAGGTTCGGCGGCAAGCTTTTCGATTGGAATTCCCGATGCGCGAGACAATTTCAGAGCGTCTACAAGTCGTTCGACCTTCCACTCTTTGATCCACCAATAGACCGATTGACGGCTAACGCCGCACAGCTCCGCCACGGCGCTAGGTCCTCCCGCTAGTTCAACAGCAGCGGCGACCATATTTGGCCGTTTAGCCTTTTTCCCCTCTGGGCGTCCCGACGTTTTCTTCCGGCCCATCGAGCGAGGAGTGTAGGCGCCACGATCCTTCTACTCAAGTTGCATGTTCTTGGCGAAATCCGAACATTTGTCTTATATATCATATGAATTCTGAGAGTGAACAGCCATCGATGCGCATTATGGCCTGTTCTGATAGCATACTTTGCTCAATTGTGTCCTATATATTTGATAAATGTTTGGGTTAGCCTTATACTTCGGTCGAGTCGTCAAAAGGAAAGTGACTTCGAGCCCGACACGACTGTAACGACGTCCGTTATTTGAATGACCCGCAATGAAGAACGGAGGCAACTGCGATGAAGACCAGTCTGGACCATATGAAGGATTTTCTCTGCGTCCTGGCCAAGTATGAGGTGTTGCAAGGGCATACCGAGACATCTGTCAAGGAATGGTATCCGGTCCGGCCAGCCGACAAAGCCGAGGTCGCCACGCTGCTGGGCCGCCCGCTTACCGAGGTCGATTCCGATGAAGGGATTTACGTTGACGAGGAAGGGAGGGTGTTCCAACTCGCCGACAAGGGAGCGACCAAGCCAATCGAGGTGGAACAGTTTTCCGTGGGGCAGAAAGAGGTGGGTAACGGTGAGGAGGTCGCTTCACCCGGCGCGGAACGAACGTCAGAGGAAATCTCAACTTCACCGGGAAAGGCGAAGAGGGAGGTGCGACTGAAGACCAGGAGGAGTGGCCGGGCTATCCGTAGCGAATTTCCTCGCAACCATGGGGCGCGTCACGACGGTGCCGAAAAGCAAGAGCAAGACCGCCCTGCTCCCGAGCCCATAAAGTTCGCGCAGTTGAACTTGAGGCAGAAACTCGCTGTGGTGCGTCGGCGGTTAGTCTACGTGCAGAAGCGCGGACACAACCCACGCTTTAACTACAGCTACGTGACGGCCGCCGACATTGCCGGCGCGGTCGGCGACATCCTGGCCGAACTCGGTGTGGTGGTTGTACCTCGGCTCGAATCAATCTCGCACGAAGCGGTGCGGCCGGGCAGGAACGAAGCCGAACACGTGGCGCGCGTGGTCATGTCCTACAGCTTTGTCGACGTCGATACTGCCGAGGAGATCACGGTCAAAACTGCAGATGAGGGCTTGGATTCGGGCGACAAGGCACCCTACAAAGCAATGACCGGAGCCTTGAAGTACGCACTGCTGCAGTCATTTCTCCTCGCCACCGGTGACGACCCCGAAGAAGAACGGGTCAGTATGGGCAATCATTCGTCGCCACCAGCTCGTGCCGGTTCCGAGCGGCTGGTTACCGCCGATGAGATGCGTGAGCTGGGTCAGCTCATTGACGATACCGGAACCGCGCTCGAACGGGTCCTGGCCTACTACAAGCTCGCTTCGCTCGAGGAGATGAACGAAGGAACTTATCGCCGCGCGGTCGAACTGCTCCAACGCAAACGCTCCAAGCAGGTCCGCGAAGAGGCCACTCATGCCCAGAATTGAGCGGCTGCATCAGAACACTCCCGAATGGCACGACTGGCGGAGGCGAGGGATCGGGGCCAGCGACGCCCCGGTGATCATGGGCGAGACGCCGTTCAAGACGCCGAAAACGCTTTGGTCAATGAAAACCGGGCGTATTCAGGAAGACCCAGCGGGTCCTGCGGCGCGGCGTGGCCGCGAATTGGAGCGCTTCGCCCGTCGTGCGTACGAGCGACAGACAGGCATCCAGATGGAGCCGCTCTGTATGGTCCATGAAGGGTTCGACTGGATGCGTGCTTCACTGGACGGGCTGACCTTCGACGGTTCCACGCTGCTGGAAATCAAATGCCCACTTAGCCTTGCGCGACCGTGCATCAGCACAGGAAGGTCGTATCCCCTCCCACTACCATGCACAGTTACAGCATCAACTGGAGGTCTCCCGAGCGGAACGGGCTCACTACTGGTCCTTCCACGGAACCGACGGAATCCTGCTCGAAATACGCCCTGACCGGGAATACGCCAAGAGCCTGATCGAGGCAGAGGCCGCCTTCTGGCAGTTGGTGAAGGAAGACCGCTGGCCGGAACTGCTCAACGAGGAACTGGATTTGGGTGCGGATCCGGCCTGGTGCCAGGCCGCCTTGCGCTACCGCGAAGTCAGGCTCCGACTCGAAGGGGCAGCGTCTGAGGAGCACCAGCTGCGTGCGACGCTCGAGGACCTGGCAACCGCGAGGCGGACGTACGGCTGCGGGGTCGAGGTGCTGAAGAGCTCGCGCAAAGGCGCGGTCGATTACGCTGCCGTTGCGGAGCTCCGCGGAGTCAACCTTGAACCCTATCGCAAACCGCCAGTCGCGGTCGTGAAGATCAATATCATCGAGCCCAATCAGTATTAGACCCTAATGCAGAAATTTTTCGGATTTCGTAATTTCCGCCAGTTCGAGCGCACCCGCAGGGAGATCAAGCTTCCCTACGATCTGCTGAACAACGGCGGTTTCCGTCAGCTTCCCGACGCGCACAAGGCCCACCTGATCTGCCTGCTGCTGCTCTCGTCGCGAATGAACAATCTTCTGCCCAACAGTCCCGCCAAGTTGGAGCTGCTTTTGACAATGCGGTCTGGCCCACTTTGATATTCAGATCTGGCCCACCCTCCGGGTTTTCATGTTTTCGTTCTCGCCACCGCGTTCGGTACCTAGTTGCTGGTTAGGGGGTGTGCGAGGGGGAAGCATTCCCCCTCGCCGCTGCGTCTAAGCTGATCCAGTGGTTAGCGATGCTCGGTTCTTGCGTCGCTCCGCGGTCCTGCGGAAGCGATAAGACTCACTACCGGTCTCGATGATGTGCGCCCGATCGGTGATCCGATCGAGCAGCGCCTTGCACAGCCTGGCGTTGGGAATCACCTGGGTCCATTCCGAGAACGGCAGATTGGTGGTGACGATGACCGCTGCCTTCTCCGCCCGTTCCGCGATCACCTGGAACAAGAACTCCGCGCCGACCTCTGCGAGTGGACGTACCCAACTTCATCGAGCGCAATCAGATCGTAACGGGCCCAGCGCGCCAGCACGCGCCCGAGTTGCAGCTGATGCTTGGCCTCGACCAGTTCGTTGATCAGTGCCGCGGCGGTGGCGAAGCGCACCCGCCGCTTCTGCCGGCAGGCCGCGACCACGAGTCCGGTAAGCAGATGGGTTTTGCCGGTGCCACTGTCGCCGATCAAGATGATCGGCTCGGCTTTGGCGAGGTAGTCGCCCCTGGCCAGTTCATGGATCTGCTGAGCCGAGATCCGGGGGGTGCGCGCGAAGTCGAACTCCTCGAGGGTTTTCATCCGCGGCAAACGAGCTTCGCGGATGCGTCGCTCGATCAGTCGCTGTTCGCGATCCTCGAGTTCCGTCTGCAGCAGCGCTTCGAGATAGCCGAGGTGGGTGCGCCGTTCGCGCAGCGCCTGCTCCGCGAGTTGCGCGCACTGCGCGGCTATACTCGGCAGACGCAAGACCTTGCACTGTTGGCGAATGGTGGCGGCTTCCAGCGCGGCGCTCTCCGCGTTCATGATGCTGCCTCCTGGCCGAGCAGTCCGTCGTAATCGGTCAGCGAAGGCTTCGGACGTTCGTAGCGTGAGAGC
>CAWIMH010000034.1:0-10222 GCA_963837035.1 uncultured Pseudomonadota bacterium | reverse complement strand
CGCTGGGCAATCCTCCAGTCTGAGTTGACTTTGGACGCACAGCGCCGAAATGCAGCCAGAAATTAAAGGGAAGCGATAAAGGCGTTGTCGGCGAAAACCTTGGAAACGCCGTCCTGCATCGCTGCATCGAGCTCACGCTGAGCGTTGTCCTCGCCGGCCACCTCAACCCAATCTTTGGCCTGCCCGGTGATATACTTGTCGTACGCGACGGATCCATTGGGACGCGTGACAGTTACCTGCATTCCGATGGTTGCGGTCGCGTCGCCTGAAAAGAAGCCCAGCGTGAATTGATTCTCGAAATTACCGAGGCTTACAGATATTACATTCCCGCCTCCACCTTCAATAAATCCCCGGTTTTTCAACTCAGTTTCGAAAGCACTCTTTAGCGTTCCCGGCACATCTGTGTTCGACACAATATCAGCCATTTTCATTCCGAGCCCATTCATTTTTTGACCGACAACCTTCGTCGGACGTTTATCGGTTACCACAACACTCACGCGCAGCGACGCCGCGGTCGCGAGTTTTGTAGCTTGAGTTGTGGGTTGGTACGCGAGATCGACGTGGCCAGTCGTGAGGGCGCATCCGCCGATCAGCAGCAGGCTCGCCATTAATACGACTGAAATCGCGCCTCGGATAGGAATCGGCGCCAATACCACCAAGCCCGCGCGTCTAAGACTCATGATCGTTTCCCCCAAAAAAGTGATCGATGACTTCTATTGACCGGTGCGCGGTGTCACAGGCGGCAAAGGGGCATTGGTCTTGGCCGATACATCGCTTGGCGCACCTTCCAGGGGATCGAGATGAGCGGTGACCGAGGCCTGCTGATGCGCGTAGCCCGCGCCAGCCGCGGCGTCGATGCTCCACGGAAGCATCAATGGAAGAAAATCCGCCGTCATATAGCCGAACTCGACTTGCGAATTGTCAGCGACGTCAGCCGACTGATAGCCAGGTTTGCTGAAGTGAAACTGAAGATCCTTCTGCCGTGGCACTGTAATCGAAAAGGGCGTCACCTTCGTCTCACCGTCGTTAAGCGTCACCGTCGCGCCAGGAGGATCGCTGGCGACGTTGATTTCTTCCGTCGTCCCCTGGAACAGCAATCCGCACGAGGAGGCCGTGACCGACCAGGCAGCGAAGATCAGTGCACATAGCGCCCTTGCTAACTTCATGTCGATTAACCCCCTGTTTCACGAAAGCCGCGGAACCGCGGTGTCGCGCCCCCAACGAGGACGCTTACCACAAGCACGTAAGGGTTTTGAAGACACTGGTGCACAGAAGGTCCGAAAAACGCGCTATCCAAGCTCGGGTCGTTAGACGCTCCCGCGTCGAATTGACAGAAGGGGCGCTGACTGGGGTCTGCCCCTTCTTCAATTTGGCGTTCGGGCTGGCGTGTTTCGCTTTGAAGGGGCGCGTCCCAGAACCCTGTATCAAGGCTGCATCATTTTCGCGTCTATCTTCGAGGCTATTCCCCAAGCCGCGTCTTGAAGAACCAGCTTTTGCGTCGTTATAACCGATACCCCTTGCCCACCTCCAACGGACAGCATCGGAACTAAGCCGCTTTCGTGCTGAGACTGAATGCTTACAACGCTTGCGACGATCCTGCCGCTCTGCTGATCAATCAAGTCGGCTTTTACCTTGGTCGTATCTTGGGGAGCAAAGTAAAACCCGCCAGGCAGTAATCCTAGTGCGGTAGCTTCTGCCGTCTTGCCGGCGGTGCCTGGCGAGTAAGACAGAATGCTGCACTTAATAATCAGCGTGTTGGGCTGAACTTGTCCAGGCGCTGAGACCTGGTGTCCCTTCGTTCGTAAGTCGCCCTCTAACTCGTCGGTGAAAAAGCTACTGATATCGAATGAGAACGTTTGACCGGTCTGATTCGCGGCCGGGAGAACTTGGAGAATCTGGTAGCCTTGCAGAGGTACATCCAACTCCTGGGTGACATGCGTCGTTTCTACCGCGCAGCCTTGAAGAAACATTAAAAGAAATAGACAGCGAACCCAGCGCGCTCGAAGTTGCGCTTCTTCCCGCAGGTTCAGTTCCCCTTTGATATTCAGCAGCGGCACGATACTCGATTCGAACCAGCAGAGAAAATGACCACGGCCCGTGTCGTTTTCGCGACCAGAATGCGGACGAGAGCGGCCGCCGTGGCGGGCTTTCATTCTTTGTCTTTGAGGCGAGGATCGTCGGTCGCGATGCATTGCGCCATCCCAAACCCAAAGTGACTAGCGGCAGGGGATGCTTCACGTCTGTCCGCTTCAAGCTCAACTCCGATCGCATGTTCGCACAATTCATCGCTTGGATAAGGGCCTTGGGCAAAGGGCCGCCAGCTAGAAAGCGGTGCGTTTGGATTCAGGGTCTTATGCGCCGAATCTCCGCCACTGGGAGGAAGCATCATTTGCCAACCTGTCGGATGCGTGGCAGACATTCCTGTCCCGCATCCAGCTAGCACCACAAGCGCCAGCGTCGCTGCGTGGCGAGGCCTCACGGCGTGTATTCTTTCAATCGCGCATCTCGACTGCCAGACCTTTCGCCTGCGCCCGCTCGATGGGCCGCTCCGCGTGGCCTGCGCATACGTCACCTATCGGTCGGCCGATCGCGTCAAACGGTCGGATTCCGTCGTCGCGTATCGTGAATTGAATCTTCGTCCTCGGACTAGTAGTACCAACGCAGCTAAGGACCCCCAATTGGAAGGATTGGATCCGATGCACGCCGAACGATCTTTTGCACTTCAAGCAGCCTCGGCTTTCATCGCGAGCCTCGCGCTCCTGGTGGCAAGTCCGACGTCCGGCACCGCGCAGACGTTCGGCGTTTTCACCGCAGCAACGGCCGGCAGCGTCGTCGGCATCGCCGGGTACGACAACTATAAACCCCCGCTCTCACGGCAACAGACTGCGGTGATCCAGACGGTTCAGCAGACTGCCCCGGTCCAGCCAGCGCCAGTCCAGCATGCCGTCAGGGCCCCTGAGACGGTCTCCGAAAAGCAATCCAAGCTGGCTGCGATGGAAGCCTACGACCAGGAGTTGCTGGCTGCCGACGGCTATAAGGCTACTGCGCGCCTTGACTACGGTAAGTGCAACGGCGGCCCGCCGACCGGCCTCGTCGATCCCGGCAAGCACTATCACAGCACCTCGACCTGCATCGAATACGCGGCGGTCGTGACCTCGAGTGCAAACGCCGGGCAGCACGTGCATATCTACGTGCAGCACCACGGGGTGTCGGACGACCGCACCGATACCAAATTCACCGCAGTGGTGGGCCCCGCCTTGCCGGCGAACTAAGCCCACACGGCCTCGAGGGCACGGACGGCACTTTCCTTGCGTAATCGGTGCCTATTGATCCTTGAGTCGCGGATCGTTGGTCGCGAAAAGCCTCGCGATGGCGCCGACGCCGAGCAGTGCGGTCAATTGCGCTAGTCCTTCCGGGGTCCAAGCGAACAAGTATTGCAAGGCGCGCGCCCTCAGGTCGTCGGGAATCCGAAGGTCCGAAATTGGAGCCATGCGCGAATACATTACCAAACCAAGAATCGCGAATGCCAAAGACACTATGAGCAGTCCGTTTATCGGGACCTTCCCGCTGTTACCCATTGTGGAGTACCCGCCCCAGACACCGACGATCGATAAAGCCGTGACTTCAAGCGCGAAAGTGGGCCAACCAAACCATTCATGAGGGGCCCGGCCTGCACCCCACCACGAAAGGCCAATCGTCTCCTGAAGACCGATGCTCAGATTCAGAGCGGTAGCTAACGTACCGATCACCACCAGAATCATCAATTTGAGCGCGACGGTTTTATTCATCGGCGGATCATAGCAGGAGGAGTAAACATTCTGTCCAGATCGAGGAGTTTTTTGTCGTGAAGAGGAAGGCGCTCGCTACGCTCGCTCGCGTGCGACCGTCCCGCCGGGCAGCACGTGCATATCTACGTGCAGCACCACGGGGTGTCGGACGACATCACCGATACCAAATTCACCGCACTGGAAGGCCCCGCCTTGCCGTCGAACTAAGCCCACGCGGCCTCGCCGCGGTGGGCAATCCCCCGGTGTGAGGATGCCCCGGATGTACGAAGAGCGGTGAATCGCGCCCTTTGCTACACTCGCTGGCGATGCTGGTCTGTTCATTTTGCGGCAAAGACCAAGATCACGTGCGCAAGTTGATCGCCGGACCGACGGTCTTCATTTGCGACGAATGCGTCGATCTCTGCAATGACATCCTCGAGGAAGAAACAGCGCCTTTTTCCGCCGATGTGGCCAGGGACTCTGCGGAGTCAACCGCTGTCGGCCCGAATCTAGTCACTCCAAGAGTTGTGACGCGATATGTGGACGAAGCAATGAAGCCGTCATCGGCAGCGGCCGTCGATACAATTTACTGGATCTGCGAGGGTTGCGGATGGAAGCTCGGGCTCAAGCCCGGCGCGGCGCCGCCGGCGACTCATTCTGAGGAAATCGACTTGGGAACCTGGCCCGGCCCGCTGCGCGAGCCACCTCAGCGCGATCTCGTTCCCGCGTGCACGAATCCCAAGTGGCAAAGAGTAGCAGGTCCTGCATAAGCCTGACCTACGACGCGAGACTCGTACTCACTGGAGACCAAGAATCCGCTGACAGTCTTGGGAACGCTGCACGAAACTCAGCGCTCCTGTCATTCGTGTGAATCCTGACAGATGCGATTGTCGTGTAGGTCTGGACTCACATCGAGCCGTGCGCCTCAGGCGATAGTCCTGATATCGGGTTCTCGATGCTCATGAAAAATCGTAGCGCATCCGCGAACTATCGACGCCTCGCAATCACACTCCGGGCTGGCGCAATAGTCGTTGCAGTAATCGTGTCTGGATGCGCCGTCGCTTCTCCGCCCATCGCGCATACCCCGAACGTCGTTGCGAATCCCCAGCAAGGCGAGTTGGCCATGAGCGCCACCGCAGCACCTGACGTCGGCGATGTTGTCCCGGTCTATGTTTCCGTTGCCAGCGGCAACGACGTTCCGCACGCCGTTGTGCCGACTCAGGTCTTCGCCGTGAACGACTCGGGCCAACACGTCGCACCGCTGGCGCCCGCTGAGGCAGCCCGTCAGGCAGGCAGCGCGAAGGAGCTGTCAAGCGCGGTACAAAGCGCAGCGGTTAGCGGTGCCGGGGGCGCGGCCTTGGGCGCAGCTACGGGAGCTGTGTCCGGAGTCGCTGGTAGTGCAGGAGATTTGGGCTTTGGATCGGCGGGCGCGGGCGCTCTAATCGGCGCTGCGTTCGGCGGCGCTTACGGCCTTATCAGTGGCGCTCAGAAAGGCCAATCACTAGCGGACGATCAGGCCAATCAGCAGATCGGAGCGGTCGCACTCAAACCCGAGGAAGTGCGCAAGGACTTCAGGGTAAGCGGCTATGTCTTCTTCCCCAAGGGCAAATACAAGACGGTGGAGATGCTGCTCGTCAATCGCAATACCGGAGACACCGTAGTCGTGCGCGGACCGTGGCAGTGAGACGCGCGCCTCACGGCATCGACGAGATACTCGCTAGCGTGATCCTCCTCGAGAGATGCTCTTAGCCGGCATATCCAAGCTAAGCGCGACAAACGAAGGGTGCCGCAATCGAATCGAAACCCTTGAATCGGCGGGTTTTCCGGCGCTGAAGCACAGAAATGGGCACAGTCGGCACAGACCAGGCGACCGTGATCGACGAGCAGCCCGAAAAGGATTGAACTGACTAGAGAATTTATGGAGCGGGTGATCGGTTTCGAACCGACGACCTCGTCGTGCCTGGCAATCGTAAACAATCCGTCAAGCCGAGACCGCCGCAAACCATGAGAGACTACGAACGCGCGATTGCACCAGCTCTTTTGACCCTTCCGAGACCTTGAAGTTGGTCTTGAATAGTACGCACTGGCGCCGAGTCAAGGCACAAAAGTGGGCACAGTGGCGCGGCCGTGCGCGCGCGTAGCGGAGCCGAAGAATCCTTGCCGACTTCTCCGCGCGCTCAGAATGCGACGGGCGCGGCAGCCTTCAGAGCGGCTCTGACATCCTTTGCCGTCGCGGGCTCGCCGCCGGCTTTCTGGATGGCATCAACCGCGGCTTCAACTAGTTGCAGATTTGTGCGGCTGCAATTGTGCGGCGCGTCTTCGAGACCGACGCGCACATGCCCACCCATCTCAACCGCCGCGGAAACCATGGGCAGCACGTCGACCGCGAGACCCGCGACGATCCAGGGTGCACCCGGCGCGACTGAGTTCAGCAACTTTACATATGCCTCGAGCGCCCAGCGCTCGGGTGGAAAGCTGAAGGTTAACGCGGAGGTGAACATGAAGCGGTAGATGGGCGTCGGTGTCCGCGGATGCCGCCTCTGAAGCATTGCGCCGTGCCTGACGAATCCCGGCTCATAGCAGGCGAATGCGGGATGATAATTGTGATCCTCGGCCTGCTGCATCTGATATTCGACAAAACCCGGAGAGTTGGAATAGATCGCCCGGTCGTCATCGTAGCCAGGCACCGGCGCATCGGTCCGCCACAGATTGACCGAACCGGGATCGATAAATCCCCACTCCGCGAGTCCCCTGCGGCATACCTCCACGACTGTCGCGTAGCGCTCCTTCCAGTCGGTGCGACTGGGAGGAGGTACCGCGGTTGGATAGACGATCGCGTCGACCTGGGAGCGGATACCCGAAATGAACGCGGCGCAATTCTCGACATCGTTATCTTGGCGGCCGCTTTCGGGGTCCAGCGTATGCGCGTGCACGATCGCCGCGCCGGCTTTCACGCACGCCACGCCTTCGCGAATTATCTCGTCGGCAGTCACCGGAACGCCCGGCTGGAGACGCCGCGTCCACGCACCATTGAGTGCGACTTCGATCCAGGTCTTTTTGCTCATCGATTCACCTGCCGAGAACCGGCCGCGGGCCTGTCAACCGTCGCGACCTCAACCTGCGACGAAGGCACTATTCCGAAAGCGCGCCTTTATACGTCAGACAAGGAATCAATGGAGCGGGTGATCGGTTTCGAACCGACGACCTCGTGCTTGGCAAGCACGCGCTCTACCAACTGAGCTACACCCGCTCTCCGCAACGGTAGATCGAATCCACTTGATTATCCGGCGCGAGCGCGCCTGTCAAATCACCGCGCGCTTGCCCGCCGCGGGGACCGGCTTAGGCGTCAGCGCTCTTACCACCCGCACGTAGTAGTCGACTCCCGACCATACGCTCACCGCCATCGCGAGCCACAGGATAAACATCCCGGCCGCGAAAAAATCGACGTGATAGTAGGTGTAGTGAATCAGCAGGCCATGAATCGCGATCGCCTGCAGCGTCATTTTGTATTTGCCGAGCTCCTCGGCGCCGACGATCAGCCCCTCGGCCGCCGCCACCGCGCGCAGTCCGGTCACCATGATTTCGCGCGTTACCAGCACCACTACCATCCACGCCGGCACGTGCGGCGATCGCGCCATCCCGGCCAGCATGATAAGCGCGGTCGTGACGACCAGCTTGTCGGCCATCGGATCGAGAAATTTGCCGAGCGTCGTGACGGAGTCGTAGCTGCGTGCGAGGTAGCCGTCGAAAAAATCGCTCACCGTCGCGATGAAGAACACGCCCGCCGCGACCCACGACGCCGTCGGCCCGGTGTGCATCAGAACCCAGATGAGCACCGGCGCGGTCGCTATCCGAAACATCGTGACAATATTTGGCGGCGTCATCGGCACGGGATGTTGCCCTCAGCCTCTAGACGAAACTGGCATTTCTTCGTTTCGCTCAACGCTCTCCAAGAATATGGGAATCGACCAGAGGGGGCAAATCGCAGCGAGTTGATCGCCTTGACTGGCCGAGCGCAAACCGAGTAGCGTCAAATTGACACAACGAAGCTTCCGCGATTCACCGCGGCTCCGACTGAGGCCACCTGATGAGGCATAACGCGCAACTGTTCAGCGACTTCCTGGTAATCGGCGGCGGCATCGCCGGCCTGACCTTCGCCATCAAGGCGTCCGAAGTCGGCACCGTCACCGTGCTGACCAAGGCGGGCAGCTCCGAGGCCAACACCGCGTACGCGCAAGGCGGCATCGCCAGCGTGTGGAGCGTCGACGACTCCTTCGAATCGCATATCGACGACACCATCCGTGCGGGCGCCGGCCTGTGCGATCGCGCCGCGGTCGAGACCATCGTGCGCGAAGGTCCCGAGGCGGTGCGCGAACTGATTCGGCTCGGCACGCGCTTCACGAAGGTCGAGACCGGCGGTAACGACGACACCGAACTCGAATACGACCTCGGCCAGGAAGGCGGCCATAGCCATCGCCGCGTGCTGCACGCCCAGGACCTGACCGGCCGCGAAATCATGCGGGCGTTGACGGCAGCCGCAGCCGCGCGCCCGAACATCCGCACGCTGGAAAATCACGTCGCTATCAATCTGCTGGTCGAGACTCCGACTGCGGGTAAGCCCGGCGCGTGCTGGGGCGTTTATGCGCTCGACCGCAACACGCACGAGATCCGCAAAGTGATTTCGCGCGCCACGATGCTCGCGACGGGCGGCGCCGGCAAGGTTTATCTCTACACGACCAATCCCGACATCGCGTCGGGCGACGGCGTCGCGATGGCGTATCGCGCGGGCGCGTCGGTCGCGAACCTCGAGTTCTACCAGTTCCATCCCACGTGCCTGTATCATCCGGCGGCCAAGTCGTTTCTGATTTCGGAAGCGCTGCGTGGCGAGGGCGCGATTCTGAAGTTGCCCGACGGCACCGCGTTCATGAAGCGTTACCATCCCGACGCCGAACTGGCGCCGCGCGACGTGGTTGCGCGCGCGATCGATTCCGAGATGAAGCGTCACGGGCTCGATTTCGTGTATCTCGATCTGAGCCATCGCGAGGCCGATTTCATCAAGCGGCGGTTCCCGAATATCTTCAAGCGATGCTTGAGCTTTGGCTATGACCTCACCCAGGGCCCGATTCCGGTGGTGCCGGCGGCCCACTATATGTGCGGCGGCGTGCAGACCGATCTCGACGGGCGCACCTCGATTCCGCGCTTGTATGCGGCCGGCGAAGTCGCGATGACCGGGCTGCATGGCGCCAACCGCCTCGCGTCGAACTCTCTGCTCGAGGCCGCCGTGATGGGCCGGCGCGGGTTTGCCTCGGCGCGTGAAATCGTCGCGTCGCGAGCAGGCGGGCCTCCCGAGTTTCCCGAATGGGATCCCGGCCGCGCGATTCGCAGCGAGGAGCGCGTGATGATCACGCAGAGCTGGGACGAGATTCGCCGCCTCATGTGGAACTACGTCGGCATCGTGCGCAGCGACCGGCGCCTCGAACGCGCGCTGCGGCGAATCGAGCTCTTAAAAGATGAAATCCACAGCTACTACTGGGACCATCTGCTCGACGCCGACACGATCGAGTTGCGCAACCTGGCGAAGGTCGCCGAGCTGGTTGTTCGCTCCGCGATGAGCCGGCGGGAGTCGCGCGGCCTGCATTACAACATCGATCATCCCGAAACGGGCGGCGCCGAGTTCGTGCATCCGACCGTTCTGCAGAAGCCTGCCGATTCTGTATTCCCAACAACAGGAGCATCGGCGACCTAAGAGAGATTTTGTCATCCCGACGACGGGAACTTCATCGACAAACTCTGTCACCCTAACGAGGGAGCGTCGCGACAAGACTCTGTCATCCTGACGACGGGAGCGTCAGCTACGGGAGGAAGGATCTCGGACAGGTTCGCGCCACGCGAACCCGGTTCCGGTCTCCTGGTTCGCGCGCTGCGCGCGCTCCCTTTCATTCATTCCGGCACGGCTTCCCCAGAGCCGCCAAACTCCTTCGGAAAGTCCTTCAGCTTGGGGAGTCCGTCCCGCATCGGCAGAACCGTCTCTGCGTAGTTCACGTGGACGCCCGGCGCGAAGGTCAGCGTCGGTAACGTCGCCGCAAAGATGTCCACCAGCCCCAGCGAAGGATGTTTACTCATCAAGTGCCCTCCGCATTTCTGGCAGTACTGCCGATGGGTGAGTTCGGTTTTTTCGAACGTCGCTATATGCTCGGCGCCGGCAGTGACTCGCACCGCTTCGGGCTTCCACAAAGTGAATGCGTTAACCGGGCCACCCGACCAGGATCGACATGATTTGCAATGACAGTAGCCCATCACTTCCGGCGCGCCGGTAGCCTCCAAACGAACCGCGCCGCAGAAGCATTCGCCTTTGTATGATGCCGCGATAGTCGTTTTCCCATCGGAGGCATCGACGAGCTCACTCCGGGTACAATATACATTGCGAATGCATCCGGCGAACGAAACCAAAGAGG
>CAWIMH010000033.1:0-10358 GCA_963837035.1 uncultured Pseudomonadota bacterium | reverse complement strand
TGCGCCGAATTATCCTGACGGAATGGCCAGCGGTTGGCTTTTTGCGCAGGCTCGCGCATAACGTTCGGTAGCCTCCGCCAGATAGGGAGAGTATCCATGCGCGTCGCTCTGCTCACCACGTTCGTGGCCAGCAAGAAAGAACCGCTCGCTGAAATGCTGCAACGGATTCACCAGGCCTTTTCCGGCGCAGGCATGAGCGAGCCCGCGATTCGCTTCAACTTTGGCGACGCGCCGTTGCCGGGCCGCGTTTCAAGCGTCGACCGCGTCCTGAAGCGCCATCCCGAACTCGAACGATTCGTCACTTCTGCTGCGCCGATGCCGGGCATTGCTGGAGCGCGGCGGATTTCCAACGGGCCCTTATCGCCTGCAGCGGGTGAGGCCGTGCCCTTCGCCACCCTGCACGCGATTGCCAGCGGCGTTCCGAGGTCTTTCCCGTTCCACAACATCGCCATTCACTTTCACTCGCCTGAGTTCGGAGAGTTGATTGCCGAGGCCGCGCGCTCGGCGGAAATGATGTCGGGAATTCTCTTGACCGATAACTGGTGGGTCAACGGGCGAAACCGATCGTTGTCCGCCTGCGCGCTGGTGGAGGCTGACCCAGCCGGCAAAAAACTGCCGTCGCCTCCCGGCTCCGTGAATGCCGTGCTCGCGCGGTGCGGCAAGGCCCGGCGTACGGTGCAGGCACCGCTTTGGAGCGCAACCAGTGAGGCTGCGGGTGCCCCGTGCCCGGAGTTCGTATGCCCATGGGTGTGATGATCGCCAGCGCCAAGCCGGAAGCGGTCCCGGGTTCAGGCCATTACGGCGGACTACCGTGCGCGGCTCCTGGAGATTGTGGAGCGGGCCGCGTACCGCATCTTCTTCCGGCGCCCGGGGAGGAGGCTTATCGCGATGTGGCTCCGGGCGCAACTGCCGGACCGAAGAAGCCCGCGCTGGAGCGTGTTTTCAAACCGATGGGCTACACCTGCCGCGGCGAATCGGGAACGTTCACTTTGCGGCGGCGCATGGCGGCGAATCTGACGGTGGAACTATCCCTTGACGTGGGACTTGGGGCCATAGCGTCCTTGCCATGTTCCGTGTTTGGGGTCTGGGATTCAAGGGGCTGCTTTCGATTCCGGTATCGGCAAACGCAATGGTCGCCTCGCAATACCCCGTTGGTGACGCGGCCCGTTGGCAGAAGATCGTCGAGAATCTGGGAGCGATGGTGCGAGAGCTGGACCGCAGCCTGATTCCCGAGATAGAAGCCGCCGTTGGCCCCTCGCCCGAATGGTATCAACCCGAGGGGTGACTCCCAGGTGTCAGAGGACTGCGATTCGCTCGGAGATGAATCGAGTTCCGGTAAATCATTCGTGAGCAGTCGGCCCGAGTTTACGAACCGCGTGGTTGGCGCTTCGAACTGACCCACTACCGAGCAGTCCTTGCGGCGCCAGATGCGTTAGTCCTGTATTGCGCCATCGCGCCGTTGGCCGATTTGCCAAAGCACTCCGGATGGATCCACGACATAAGCGATCCGAAGGCCCCATGGCTGCATGGCCGGCGCGCGCGGAGGCTGAACATTGAATTTTCCGGGCAGATCAAGCCCCTCGATGTGCGTCCACCAGGCGTCAAGATCATCGACCATGAGCTGCATCATAAAGTTTTCAGCCCAGTCCTTCTGATAATGGCGCTGAAGTATGAAACCGCCGGAACCGGCCCTGAAGATCGCCACCTCTCCGTCAAGAAGTTTTTCGAAGCCCAGCGTCTCATAGAAGTTCTTGGAGAGATCAAAGTCTTTTGCAGGCATGAATGGGCGGGCGAGTTCTGTTCCGCTCGGAACTTGCTTCATCGCTTCCTCCTTCAAATCCGGACAGGTCTGGCGCTCGCGACCTGGTCAACAATGGTCCAACATCGTCATTCCCGGCATCGACGGCAAGCGGCGGCTTTGGGCCAACAGTTGCCGTTCCTTCCGCAGCATAACCCGCCTTGGGGCGGTCAGCTCGCAGCCTGGACTATCCCTCGCCGGTCGTCGCCGCGAGCGCATCGCTGGTCGTGATAATTCCGACCAGGCGGTCGTCCTCGACGACCGGTAATCCGTTGATTTTTCGCTCGCGCATGATCCGCGCGGCTTCGCGAATGGGCGTCAGAGGTCCTACGGTCACAAGCGCCTGGGTAATCGCTCGTTTGGCGGGCGTGTCGTCGAAATGTCCCACGAACGAGCGGATATCGCCTTCGGTAAGCATCGCGACAACGCGGCCGTCCTGAACGATCGGGATGTTCCGGAAGCCGCCCTCGAGCATCTTTGCATGAATCGTCGAGAGCTTTTCGTCGAGTTGCGCGGTGACGGGGCTGGCCGTCATCCAGGCGCCGACCAGGTCTTTCTGAGGCGGGTGTTGACGGACAGTCAGCACGGGACATCGCGCTTCGCGCAGTACCAGCTCGGCTACGCTGCCGAGAAAAACCGCGACACGCCGCGGCGACCGCGTGGACATGACGAGCATATCCGCACCGATCCCGCGCTCTGCCTTGAGAATCGATGCCGCCGGTTCGCCCATGTTAACCATGATCTCGTATTTGATTCCCGCCAGATGCTTGCGCGCGAGTTCCAGAAGGTTGCTGCGCGCCGTGTCCTCCTGTGCCTTGTAGAGATCTACGTACACGGGCATCGAAGTAGGCGCTATGACCAACACTATGGTGTGCAGTACATAAACGGTGGCTTCGAAATGTCGCGCGATTTCCGCGGCGGTCTCAAGCGCCGCGATCGAGTTCTCGTCGAAATCCACCGGGCACAGAATTTTGCGATATGGCAAAGACATGGGAGAACTCCTTTACCCGGAATTTCCATTTCTTTTGAAATCCATTTCAGACTCGCACCAAGACCAGGTTACGTTACCACCGTTACCGGCTTCCTCTTGTGTGTGACGGCCTTCACTGTTCCCAGTGAGACGCGAGACAGCACGATCTCAAAACCGGCATCGAGGAGCATTCGGTCCAATTCGTCGCGGGTGGGAACTTCCATCCCGTGGCGCCCGTTCGGCGGCTGGCCGGGGCGCCGGGCCGGATCGATCAGGGCGAACGTCCCGGTTGACTTAAGCACGCGCGCGATCTCGCGCAGCGCTTCAAAATAGCCGCGAAAGTGATGGAGCCCGTACAAGCAAATCACCAAGTCGAAGGAAGCGTCGCCAAATGGCAGCTGCTTGCCGTCGGCGCGACAGAGAGCGGAGCTATCGGCCGCTCCATGCTCGCGCAGGTATTGACGCGTGCGCGGCAGAATCGTTCCATCATAATCGAGCGCCACGATCCGCATGGACGGGTCGAGTCGGACAAGCCCCGCGGTCGCCCAACCGAGGCCCGTTGCGATATCGAGGCAGTTCGCCCCGCGCGGGATGCTCACTCCACGGAGCAGCCTCGGAAGCTCCACCGCCATTCCCAACCACGCGCGCGGCCGGCTGTACACCAACCGGCGCCCAAGGCCGCGCATCAGGACGCCATGATTATGTTGCTGTTCCATGCTTACTCGGCGGCCTTGGGATGGATCGTCAAGACTGGAACCGGCGATTCGCGAACGACGCGCTCCGCGACGCTGCCAAGAAAAAAGTGCTTCACGCCAGTGCGGCCGTGCGTGCCCATCACGATCAGATCAATGTTTTGTGCAGCAGTGAGATTGAGAATCTCCGTGGCCGCGTTCCCGGTTGCGACGAAAATCTCATGTGAAGCTCCCGCCAGTTTTTCCCGCGCAATTGCTTCCAACCGGCGGACACATGCTGCTTCAAATTCAGGATTAGGGTTCAGCGGTACCGGCGGCAGTGCGGCGGCGGCAGTGGGCGGCGCGCCGAACACGGTCAGCAGGTAAACTGTAGCGGAGTTCTGCTTCGCCAGCGGGCAGGCGAGTTCGAGCGCGTCCATCGAGTCACGCTCGAAGTCAATCGGGCACAATATTCTGGAAAAAACTACAGCCATCTCTGTTCATCCACCCTCAGCCCGTTGCCATCTTTATAGCATACTCCGCAACCGGCTCGGGATCAGGTCAGTTTGACAAACTCCATTGTGATGAAAGGAACCAGCGAACATCAGGCAAGTGGCTCCGAAGGGAGCACGCTAAACGCGGTAGATGGATGTGGATAGGCAAAAACCGTGTGGGCACGAGCCGCGCGTTCGCGGCCGGCGGTGAGAAAACGGCATCGCGATTGCTTGGTCTAATGGCAACGGTTCAAGGGAGCGACACCGATGCAGGATTTCTCCATCGAGCGGCAGCGGATGGTTAACGCTCAGATCGCATCGCGCGGTGTCGAGGATGCGGCGGTGCTGCATGCTATGGGAGCGGTCCCTCGCGAGGCATTCCTTCCGAGCCGGCTCGCCGAGTTTGCGTACCAGGACACTCCATTGCCTATCGAGGCGGGTCAGACGATCTCGCAGCCTTACATCGTTGCGCTGATGATCGAATGCGTCGAAGCAAAGCCGCAAGAAAAGGCGCTCGAAATCGGCACTGGGTCGGGCTACGCCGCGGCGGTTCTTTCGCGGATCGTGGACAGCGTCTACACGGTAGAGCGTCATGAGGAACTCGCGGCGATTGCGCGGCGACGCCTATCGGATCTGCACTACGACAACATCCATGTTCTCACCGGGGACGGCACGCTGGGATGGCCGGAGCATGCACCCTACGACGTCATCATCGTAACCGCCGGTGGTCCTCAGGTTCCAAAACCGCTGCTCGAACAACTCCGGGTTGGCGGGCGGCTGGTAATTCCGGTCGGGTCGTCGTCTTCTCGCGCGCAACAACTGATACGAGTCACGCGGGTCACGGAGGACCACTACGAGGAAGAAAACCTTGGTGACGTGCAGTTCGTTCCGCTGATTGGCGCGCAAGGATGGGCAGACGCATCGGGCCGGACGCCGGCGCGCGCGAGCCGGCCGCAGTCGGTGGCGAAACTGATACGCGAGGTTGCCGAGCCGATCGCGGACATCGGCGAAGTCGATCTCTCGCCGATCCTGGAGCGGATTGGCGATGCGCGCGTGGTGCTGCTGGGAGAAGCGACGCACGGCACTTCGGAGTTCTACCAGATGCGGGCGCGGATCACTCGCGAGCTGATTTTACGGCGCGGATTCAGAATGGTGGCGGTCGAGGCCGATTGGCCCGACGCCGCGCGAATCAACCAGTACGTGCATCACGCGCCCGCGCGACAGCAGCAATGGAACGCATTCACGCGCTTCCCGACCTGGATGTGGCGTAATCGCGAGACTTTGGAATTGGTCGAATGGTTGCGCGCCTACAATGCGGAGGTCCGCGAGCCCGAGCTGCGCGCCGGCTTCTACGGACTCGATCTGTACAGCCTGTTCACTTCGATTCACGCGGTAATCGAATACCTGACCGGCGTCGATCCGGCGATGGCTGCCGTCGCCAGACAGCGTTACGGCTGCCTGACGCCATGGGAGAACGATCCCGCCGTGTACGGGCGGGTCGCGCTGGCCGATCCGTATCGCATTTGCGAACAGCCGATCGTCGAGATGCTGGGCGAACTGCTGAAGCGCCGGATCGAGTATTCGGAGCGCGACGGCGATCGATTTTTCGACGCGGTGCAGAATGCGCGCCTGATTGCCGCCGCGGAACAATACTACCGCGTCATGTACTACGGCAGCGTCGAATCGTGGAACCTGCGCGACCAGCATATGTTCGACACGCTCGAGCGGCTGCTCGAATTTCAGGGCGTCGGCAGCAAAGCGATCGTATGGGCGCACAACTCCCATGTGGGCGATGCGTCCGCTACCGAGATGGGTACGCGCGGAGAGCATAATATCGGGCAGCTATCCCGAGAGCGGTTCGGCGGCGCAGCGTATATTCTCGGATTCGGGACCGATCACGGGACCGTCGCGGCGGCGTCGGATTGGGACGGCCCGATGG
Organism: uncultured Pseudomonadota bacterium; assembly: GCA_963837035.1. Classification (GTDB taxonomy): domain Bacteria; phylum Desulfobacterota; class Binatia; order Binatales; family Binataceae; genus JASHZA01. The sequence continues at coordinate 4,486 of CAWIMH010000033.1, read as the reverse complement.
AGATAAAGCGGGTGCGGCCTGCGCACGAACGAAGTTACGAACGGCTGTTTCATCAATCAGGGGTCGCGGCATGCGCGGTCCATCTACGCGCGCCCCGGCGCCAGGCGGTGCGCGATGAACTCGCGCCGACGCGTCTTGAACGAGCTATCGGGGTCGTCTATCGGCCGCAATCGGAATTGGAGAGTCACTATTTCCAGGCATCGCTGCCGCGGCAATTCGACGAGTACATCTGGTTCGATGAAACCAAGGCCGTGTCGCCGCTATCCGCAACGGCGACGCGCGGCGTCCCGGAGACGTTCCCATTTGGAGTGTGACGGTTGAAATAGACGCCCTGCCTGGCTGCGATGGCCGCGCAGGGCGCTGTCCTATTGCGGCGGGCTCGATCCCGGCGGATTGCGCCGCGTTTGAGCGAAGATGGCGCTCGATAAGGTGGAGCTGGCAGCAGGGAAGCTGACCCGCCGAAGCGATCAACTCGCCCCGGCGGGTTTGGTTACATGCCGGTGCTCGTCAGCCACCGGCCGACGACCGACCGCTGCGCTACCCGCTCAAGGCGCCGCTCCAGCCGTCATTGGCGACTGTGCTATCACCAGACCCGGCATCGCCAAGACCGCCGCCGGTGTTACCGCCGCCGCCCGAGCCGGTCAGGCTCACGTTATGCGGACTGGCCGTATCGCCGGACGCGCTGACCCCCAGCGTCGCGCTCTCCGGAGTCTCCGCGCTCGGCGTGAACGTCAGCGTGTAGGTGCACGATGCGCCGCCGCCCGCCAGCGTCGCGCCGCAGGTCCCGCCAGTCACCGCGAAGTCGCCCGGGTTGGTCCCGCCGACGCTTTCGCTCAGCGAAACCGCCGCGCCGCCGCTGTTGGTCACCGTGACGGTCTTCGGCTTGCTGGTCGTGTTCTCCGTCACCGTGCCGAATGAGATTGCCGCCGGAACCAGCTTGAGGGGAGTAGCTCCGGTTCCGCTGAGACCGACTGCGGGCGGACCGCCATTGGGGTCTTCCGCAGCCGCGATCGAAAGCGTGCCGCTTTCGGCATTCTCCGTGCTGGGCGTGAACGTCACCGCGTAGGTGCAGCTCGACAACGCCGCCAGCGTTGGGCCGCAGCTCCCGCCGGTCACCGCGAAGTCGCCCGCGTTGGCGCCGCCGATGGTCGCGCCGGTCAGCGTGATCGAGCCGGTGGTGGCATTGTTGGTGAGAGTAACGCTCAACGTCTTGGAGGCCGTCTGAACGACCTTTGCGAAGCTCAAGTTCTTCGGGGACAGGGATTCCGGTAGCGTGGCCGACGTGGTGAATGAGACCGTGTACGGGCCGAGCGGGTCGGGGCTGTCGGCAACCGTAAGCGTCGCCGATTCCGTACCGACCGCGGTCGGAGCGAAAGTGACGATCAGCGTACAAGCGGTCTTGGCCGCCAGCGTCGAGGTGCAGGTGCCGCCGGTGATCGCGAAGTCGCCGGCGTTGGGCCCGCTGAAGCCCTCGCTCAGCGAAACCGGGTTGGTCTGATAGTTGTGCACGGTGATCGACTTGGTCGACTTGGAGCCGTCCTTCACGCTGCCGAATGCGTAGCTGGCGGGCGTGACGGTCATCGTGATCGCGCCGGTGCCGGAAAGCGCAACGTTCTGCGAACCCGTCCCGGCATTGTCGCTAAGCGTGAGTGTCGCGCTGCGCCTGCCGAGCGCGCTCGGGGTAAAGCCGATCGCGATCGTGCAGCTCAGGCCTGGCGCGAGTCCGCCCGCCGGGCAGGTGTTTGCCGTGACCGCGAATTCAGCCGGGTCGGACGAGGTCACACCGCCGATGAACAGCGGCTCGGTCTTGCCGATGTTCTTGACCGTCAGGTTCTTGGTGTAAGTGTCGCCAACGGGAGTGCCGGGAAAAGCAGGTGGGGCCAGCGCGGGAATGGATGTCAGCGGATGCGGGCAGGCAGGACAGGCGGTGCCCACGGCGTAGAGGTAGCCGTTCCCGGTGTGGGCCCAGGAGCCGACGTAAATTGTCCCATCGCCACCGATCGCAAACGACGAGGAGTACGACGAATCGAAGGTTGCGAACGCCCACTTTTGCGTGCCGTCAGGGTTTACCGCGTGGAGGGAGCCGACATAGTAAGGGTTGGGATCCCCCTTAGCGGAGCCGACGTAAATGGTCCCGTCGGCGCCGATCGCCGGCGAGGACACCGCCAGCGAGCCGCCGGTTGGGAACGCCCACTTCTCCGTGATGCTGGCGCCGTTGTCGGTTAACGCGTAGAGGTTGCCGTCCTCGGAGGCGACGTAAACGGTCCCGTCGGCGCCGATTGCCGGCGAGGATTCCACCTCACCGCCGGTTGCGAACGCCCACTTTGGTGTGCCGTCGGGATTGACAGCGTAGAGGTGGCTTGCGCCAGAGCGCGTGGTGGAATTGTACTCCTCGTCTCCCACGTAAATCGTCCCGTCGGCGCCGATGGTCGGCGAGGATAACCCACCGCCGGTTACGAACGCCCACTTCAGCGTGCCGTCGGGATTTACCGCATAAAGGTGGCTTGCCATCGAGCCGGTGATGGAATTGTACTCTGTGTCCCCCACGTAAATCGTGCCGTCGGCGCCGATCGCCGGCGAGGAGTCCACGCCGCCGCCGGTTGCGAACGCCCACTTCTCCGTGACGGTGTTTTGCCCGCCGTCGGTTAGCGCGTAGAGGTTGTGGTCGTCGGAGCCGATGTAAATGGTCCCGTCGGTGCCGATCGTCGGTGAGGAGAACTCCGAATCGTCAGTTGTGAATGTTCCACTTCAGCGTGCCGTCGGGATTTAACCCGTATAGGTAGCCGTCAGAGGAACCGGCGTAGATGGTTCCGTCGGTGCCGATCGCCGGCGAGGAGAGCGCATAATTGCCGGTTGCGAACGCCCACTTCAACGTGCCATTGGGGTTTACCGCCTTTAGCTTCGCGTTTAGGTTATAGGTGCCGGAGCCGAAGTAAATAGTGCCGTCCGTGCCGATGGCCGGCGGGCCCACGAAACCGCCGCCTGCGAACGCCCACTTCTCCAAACCGGGGTTGGCGCTGCTATCGTACTGGCTGAGCCCCGTATGCGCGACATTATGCTGGAACATCGGCCACCGTGACGAGGCCAGTTGCGCGTGCGATAGAGTCACCGCCGCGGGCCATAATCGCAGACGCGGCCACGCCCAGGACCGCAATTGTTCCGAGCCTTGCCCTTCCATAGGCGGCTTTCATTTTCCCCTCCGCTGCGCAAGGTTTGCGCTGCGCAACTGACGTCGATGCGATTCGCAGGCGCACGCGGAATCGTCCTCGAGATAACCAGCCCCAGTATCTAATCCCTCTGTATGCCTTTCTGACTTTTTGTCAAACCGCGCCGGTGTTTCGATCGGATGCACTCATTTTTCGCACGCGCGGGCGATGCGCGGAGTCCCGGAAACGTTTCCATTTGGAGTGTGACATGTAATCCTTGGTGGATTTCCCGGCTCATCGCTCGTCGCCAAGGATCGCGCGCCACGCCAGCAGGATGACCCCAACTCGCAGATTCGCGCTCGCAGTCTCGCTGGTCGCGGTGATGACCGTAATCGGCGCCGTCGGGTACATGTTGATCGAGCACTGGCGGTTCTCGACGCCTTCTACATGTCCGTCATTACGATCTCGACGGTCGGCTTTCGGCGAGGTAAGGCCGCTCAGCCCGGCCGGTCGTCTTTTTACGATTGGGCTGATAGTCACAGGTGTCGGCAGCGCGATTTACCTGTTTTCGGTGATTGGAGAACTGGTGGTCGAGGGACGGCTTAGAGAGTTTCTCGGAGAGAGCGCAATGAATCGCAAAATTCACGGTCTCCAGGGCCCATGTCATCGTATGCGGCTTCGGGCGTTTCGGCCGCGCGGTGGTCGAAGAGCTAAGTCGCACGGCGGTACCGATGGTGGTGATCGAGGCAGACCGCCACGAGGCAAGCAGAGCTGGACGTTGCCGGCGTGCTGCACGTTGTGGGATCGGCGCTGGAAGATTCGGTGCTGGAGGAAGCGGGGATCGGATCGGCCCGCGCGATAATCGTCGCGACCGGATCGGATGCGGACAACGTGTACATCACGCTTTCGGCGCGCGAGAAAAATCCGAAGATTCTCATCTATTCCCGCGGCGACTCGGATGCGGGGCTGCGGCGGCTGCGGCTGGCGGGAGCGGACCAGGTGATTGCGGCCTATCAATGGGCCGGGATAGAGAATCGCGGCGAGCATCATCCGTCCGTCGGTGGTGGATTTTCTACAACTCTCGGTGCCCGGCCGCGAGTCGGAGGTCGATCTGGAGGAGATCAGGGATCTCGCGCGAAAGCCCGGCGGCCGGAAAGACGATCGCGGCGGTGGAACGGGCCAAATCCGCGGCTTCGGATCGTGGCGTTGAAGCGCAGCGACAAGCAGCTCGAGATGATTCCTGGTTCCGAAACGCAGATCGAAGCCGAATGACTTGCTGGTGGTGATCGGCGAATCGGACAGCCTCAAGCGCCTGGCGTCGATTTAAGTATCTTCGGCGT
>CAWIMH010000032.1:0-111573 GCA_963837035.1 uncultured Pseudomonadota bacterium | reverse complement strand
GGGCTTTTACTCCGGCAGCGTCTAGAATACCTTGTAATTTCGGGTATTTAACGAATCCGTCAGAGGGCTTGGCGATGCACTAGGTGGCGAATAGGTGGCACCTCGCCGACCGCTGGCGCTGCTGTTTGTATTACACGGAGATGCGGTGCGTGTTAGGGTAGACGTGAGGACGCTTGCATCGAACGAGGCTGGATGAAGTTGTTGGGCTTGGTGTCTCTGCCGGCGCCCCCAGAGGGAGCGCCTATGAGCGTGCATTTCAAATTCGATCACGAGCGAACGCTGGCCGCTCTGTCATTTTTCGCTTCGAAGAACATTCCGGATCTGACCAAGTGGCGAATCTGTAAGCTTCTTTTCTTGGCTGACAAACTCCATCTGACGAGGTATGCGCGCCCGATCACTGGGGACACCTATTACGCGATGGAATGGGGACCGGTTCCATCCGATACGCTGAACGCTCTGAACAATGAGAATCCGCTGGCGGTTCAAATAGCTGAGACTATCGTTCAGGTTCCAGACCACTATCCGAAATACGCTCTGCGTCCTGGTAAGGAGGTATTGCGCGACTCCTTGTCGGAATCTGATATAGAAGTTCTCAGTGAGGTGGTCTCTCAGTACGGGAACCTTCCGTTCACTAAACTCAACGATATCGTGCACAACGACCGGGCCTATATTCAGGCGTGGCGCGATAGGGAGGGAAATCGCGCCCTCATGAATTTTGAAAGTTTCTTCGAGCAAAAAGATGAGGTATTCGCGGAGTTCATGGAGAATGCGGCGGTCCGACGAACGTTTGTGAATGAGTAGCTCAAGCATTCTGTCGAGAAGAATTGCCCGCTGCTATGCCGTCTCGGCCCTCCTTCGACCCGTCTAAGCTTACGAGGTTTTGCGTAATTCGTCTGCCCGTCAAATTCTCGGGAGATCCAGCACCACGCGTCAAATATTTCGTAGTCTTAGGCCATCTCGCCTCGGACGTCGTTGCGATCGCGACCACATCGCAAACGCAGAAGCATCAAAGCTCTCCAAAGCTGATGGCTGGTTGCGTGCTCTACAAGAAGGGAGAAACGGTAGTTTTCCGGAAGAGACGGCCATCGAGGCGCACAACGTTTTTCCGCTATCGTACACCAGCCTGATCGCTGCCAATGTAAACAACGATCTCACAGTTTTTGGCACCGTCCTGCCGAATGACTTCGAATCGCGGTTAGAGACGGCAATAAGTAAAGCGTACCAGCTCAGTCCCAACGAAAAGAAAACGCTTAAAGCAATTGCCCGTCTCTGAAAGCTCCGCTTCCCACCGCATTGCTCACCCGCATGTCGCGAACGTTTACCTTGCCGCCGCCTTGAGCTTCGTCGTCGCCGGCCGCTTGCGTGCGCGCTTCTCTTCAGCCTTGGCTTTGCGACCAGCTTCCCGCTCTTTACGAATCTTGTTCATTGGGCTCACCTCGGGCAGTTGTGTTTCACCACGCCGACGATCCGCCGGTGGCAGGCCGGACAGATATCGGGCGATGGGTTCGGCTCCGGGCTACGCAGCCACGCGCGCAAATCCTGCGGGGGTTCTTGGCGCGTGGTCACCTGGACCCGCGGGATGGTCACCTTGAAGTTCATTTCACCGGGTCAGTATCATCAGCGCGATCGCACCGACCAGCGCGACGGTCCAGAAGATCATCACGGCGAGTTGCGCGCGCGGTGGTAAGGGTGGTGGCGCTAAATGCTTTACTTTGTAAAGTATTTCCAGTCTCGGTCTCATTGATGCTTCACCATTCCCGCGACTCTGAGCACGAGATCGACGGCTTGTTCAGCGGCGTCCTCTAGGTCCAGCGGTTCGTCGCCGTGCTGCGACCCTAAATCGGCGAAAATGACCAACTTCCGCGCCAACGCGATCGATAGACAATCGATGCACAGTGGTTTTAGGTTGCGCGTGACCACTTCGATTTCGCACCACTGCAGCGCCTCGTCGATCATCGCGTCACTGATCATTGCCGCCTATCTCGCGGCCGGACGGAGTCGGCCTGCGGTCCCTCCAGCCCGAGATCCGGCATGCCGTCAAACTCACTCGCCGGCTTCGGCAGCGGCGTGGGCTTGCCGACCGTGGGCACGTTTTTCAGATGCTTCTCGATCTCCTCCAGCGTCGCCGTCACGAGCACCGACGATCCGTCGCCGAAGTAGAGCGTCGTCGCCCCTCCGCTGTAGGTCTCGACCCGGCTCAAAACCTCGAGGTTGATCAGCACCGGCCTGGCGCCGACGTAGAACTTAGCGAAGGCCACCGATCTACCGGCCGACTCGCCATTTAGGAATCGGCTTGGGAACCCGGGCGCGCTTCGAGACTTCGTCGTAGAAATCTTCAACGGCACGCCGTGTCCGCTCGGAACTGAAACGCGACTGCGCGACCGATCGGACGGCGAGAGGCTCGACCTTGGCAAAGATAGCGTCCTTCACCCGGCCATAGAGCTTGTCGTCGAGCAGCTTCAGGATTTTCGGTGCGCCTGCGATCGCACTTAAGGTTTCCAGGTCGCCGGTGTTGATCGCATCGGTAACGGCCTGAAGCCGCGCCATCCCGTCCAGGCCGGCGAAATGCGAGATGATCAGATTTGCCCTGCCGCCGTCGAACTGTGTGCGTGCTTTTTCGATCGCTGCCTGCTCACGCTGCACCGCAGCCGCTTCGAATCCTGTCGTTAACGATTCCTCGTGGGGGGTGATCTTGGCGAATGCAGCCTGCGCACGCGCCGCGAGCCGCTCGGACTTCGCCAGTTCTGAAAGGCGCGGGTCTCTCTTGATCGCGGCCTCGTCTTTCGCGAAAGCATCGAGCTCAGTGCGCGCGTCGTCATACACGGTTTTTATGGGCGCAGGCACGTACTCGAGATCGGCCGGATCGTGAACCAGTCTATGCATCTGGATAGTTTCAGGTTCCATCGTCGTTCTCCTCGTGATTGGGATTTTCTTCGTGCTCGAGGCAGTTGTGCCCGTGCCAGCGTGCCGCAAGCCGCTGGCGCGCGTGGAGTTCGCAGGCCAGTAGAACGTAGGCGCCTGCACGGTACAGCGAAGCGCCCTGATTGTTGCGGAGATATTCGGTTAGCTCCTGCACTGCATGGAGGGCCAACGTGCGTGGTGACCGAGTCTGCCAGGGAGTCGGGGTATCGCCGTTGCGTTGCCCGGTGTTGATCGTGTTCAGGGCGTACCCCACAACGCGACAGGCGTGGCGAATTTCTCGGAGATCCATAATCGGGTCATTCCTGCGGACGCGACGAATCGCGTCGAAATAGGTTTGCTCGCCATAAAAGATTACGCGCGCTCCACCGGCACGACGGCCGGCGGCCGCATCAATTCCCGCACCCGCGCGAGACACACCCGCCGCGAGACCGGATCCGCTCCCGCCTGCGAAAGATTCTGCAAAAACTCAATCTCACGCTCCCGCCGCGATTCCTCGGACTCACCCGGCCACGCCTGAAGCGTCATGTGACACAAAGCCTGGTAATTCGGCGGCAGCGGACCGTATTCGCGCTCGATCTCCCGCCGCTCCGCAGACTCCCTCATCTGCGCCCACATGTCATCGATCGAAAACATCGACCAACTGGTGCTCGGCCGCAAACGCAACTGCGCCAACCCCATCACCAACGCGTCAACCTGGTCGTCATGCGGAGCGTGCGGAAAACTCGACAGCTCTTCGACGAAATCGCGCAACCAGCGCGCCGCCCGCGGGAGCTTCACCAGTCCCGCCTCGACGTCGCCCGAGACCGCATGCGCCCGCGTGACCTTGTCCTCGGTGACCTTCACCGGCATTACCGGCAATCGACTGTCTTGCTTGAATGCCTGCACCAGACTGGTGCCAGAGGCCTTGTCTTCGACGAATATCTGATGCGGTGCCCACTGCGCCGCCAGGTTCTCGACCCGCCGCCGCAGTTCGGGAAATTCCCACTTGCCGCGCAGCACGTCCAACACGTAGATCGCCTGCTTAGTCGCTCCCAGAACAATCGCCGCTGAGAAGTCCGCCGCCGACGTCGCCTTATACGCAGTATCGATCGAAATCGTCGTCGTCATCTGCGGTGGTAGATCCGCCTCGCTGTACTCACCCCACCAATGACGCTTGAAAATCGCACCCTCGGCCGCCGCCGGCCGCTGTTGATACAGACTCGCCCACGCCGCCCCACCAATCTGTTGACGGGTACGCGCCAACGCCTTCAGCGGATACCGCTCAGGCCACAGCGCTTGTCCCTCCGCACGTCCCAATGGATCATCCGGCTCCGCCAATGCCGGCAACGAAATCACCCGCCAACCTTCGTCCGCGTGCTCTTTCAGCAACCAGCCCGGCAAGTCGTCTTCATGCCAGCGGGTGCTCACAAGAACAATCGCACCGCCCGGCTCCAACCTTGAGTACAAAACCTGCTCATACCAACTCTGCAGCGTCGCTCGATGCGTCGCACTGGAAGCCTCCGCCGCGTTCTTGATCACGTCGTCAACCAAAATCAGATTGCCGCCCCTGCCGATTACCGGACCACCAAACCCAACCGCGTAATACGACCCGCCCATCAACGTGCTGAACCGGTGCATCGCCGCACTGTCCACCGCTACCCGGGCATGCGGAAAGACCCGCTGATAGCGCGAGTCGGTCACACTGTTTCGAACACGGCGCCCAAAATCCGTCGCCAGCTCCGCACCGTAGGAGCACGCGATGATGGACCCTTCCGGATGCCGCCCTAAATACCACGCCGGGAACAGCCAGCTCGCAATCGTGCTCTTGCCATGACGTGGCGGCATCGCAATCATCAGCCGATCGATCGCGCCACTCTCGAGGTTCTGCAGGGCGTCGGCGATGTAGCGGACGTGCCGAGCATTCTTGAAGCCTGGATATATCAACGTCGCGAACGCAGCCAAATCGCTACGCGCCAGATCCAGCGCATGCTCAGTCGTCGACCTCACCGACCTCATCGCCCTAATCCTGGTCCTCCCCCGAATCGGCAGAGTCAGAGTCGTCAGTAACGCCCTCTGCGGGCTTGGCGAACAGATCAGGTTGTGCGGGTAGGCTTTCCTCAGGATCGGACGCCACAGCCGTGCTGCCGTTGCCGCGTGCCCCATTCCCGTTTGACCCAGCGGCCGCTTCGATCACACGGTTGGCGAGGTTGGAAGGAATGTCGATCGCCGATCGGCCACTCATCACACCCAGCGCCAGCCGTGACGCCGGCGTCATACCGAGCGCGTTCGCCAAACCGTTCTGCGTCTGTCGCAGTTTCCTGAAGTCATCAACGAGGCGCCGTGCTTCGCCGTTGGAATTCAAGGGCCCCATCGCACGCAAAGCCGCATAAACCTGGTCGGCGATCACTTCGAGCTGCGCCCATGCCCGCGCCTGCGGAATGTCGCTAGCCTGAAGCCACGGCATCGCGATGCGCATGCGCTGGACCAACCGCTGGACCTTATGATCTCTGAGTTTAAGTCCCGCTGCGGCGCGCACGTACAGCGTCGTTTTCCGATAGTCACGCGGCTTCGTGTCGGCGTCCATTTCCCGCTCACTCTACCACCTACGTGCCGCCTATCCGAAACGTTCCGCGAAAAAAGCCTTTACCATGCGCGACTATTCCGATGAGCGACACTGTTAAGGACACAGTGAAGCGCCGTTTTTGAGGCGATCACGGGCGCCGAATTGACGGATCGATCCGTCGGCGAAGGAATTGACCGGCAGGGTCGTCGGGCGGCTTGGCTGGCTTGGCGTCGGGAGGGTTGGACGGGAGCGGTTGGGTCGTCTCATTCATCCTGGTCGACGTAGAAGTTGGCTTCACCCTGGGGGCATTCTTCACGCAAGAGGACGAGGCAGCGGCGGATACTGGCGTCGGAAGTACCGAAGGATTGGGTGGAGTGGCGACAGCGCGAGCAGGTAGCGGAGACGCTTTCGACGTCGGCGTAGTCGCCCTCGAGGTCGATGTAGGCGATGTTACAGGGGACTCTCATGCCCGGCCACGGGCCTATGACGGGTCATGACTGGTGTCCGCTTTTCAAGCGTATATGCACGCGCGCGCGCCCGCGAAGAGTCTATCAATATATATATACGGTGTATAAAGGGAGGTGTGTCATGACCCGTCATAGATTCAAAAGTGTGCACCTATGACGCGCTATTATTACTCACGTTCCCAACTCTCACGTGGTCGTTTTGGTTCCTCGTCGGGTTTACCGCGGAGTTTGACACTGCGGCAGATCCCGCGCTCATTCATGGTCCGGAAAACCTTGATTCCGGCGCGTTCGAGTTTTGCGTTGAACTCTCGGCGCGACCCGGGCAGTTCATTGTTGCGCTCGCACCACGCCACAAAGTCGCCCCACAGCACATTGGCCGTGGCCGTGCTGTTCGGGTTTGAGCGGTCGCAATCCTCCTCCAGCCATTGCAGCATCACGTTCTGGGCGGCGAGGTACTCATCGGATGCGTTGAGGACGGTCTCAGGGGGCTTGAGGTCGCGCCCGCCGGCGAGGTACTCCAGCATGCCGTCGATCAGCTTCTGCAGGATGCCGGGCGCTTCGGCGGCGAGCTTATCGAGCAGGCTCTTGTCGGCTTGGAGGATGTTTCGCGCGGGGTCCGGCGTGGTCGCCCAGAGCTGTTTGAACGGAATCATGTGCAGGCGGCGCCGCCAGGCTGCTTGGCCGGCTCCGCGGAGCACCGGGTTTGCGTTACCAAATACGAACGGGGTGTGGGTTGGCTCGAACTCCACGAAGTCCTGACGCATGCGCCGCGCCTTGACCCGGTCGCCACCGGACAGGGCTTTGACCCGCCCCTCGTTCCATACAGTGTCAGCGTCGGATTCCCGGGCGAGTGCCAGGCGTGAATGCCAGAGGTCCATTAACTCGGTCGGGTGGCGCTCGCCCTTGGCGACGGTGAGCGCCTCCATCGGAATTTCGCAAGCGTACCCCTCGGGGTAATTGCCGAAGATGTGCTTGCTCATCAGGTCGTTGAGTTTTCCTTTGCCATTGCCGCCTTCGCCGATCTCGATCACCAGGAGATGCTCGTTACAGTCGCCAGCGAGTGCGTAGCCATAGAGCCGCCGGAGATAGCCGACCAGGTTCTCAACCTCGAGGTCGTGTCCCAACTGTTTCCGGACGGCCAGTTTCTCGGCCGCTGGTTTACTTTCGAACTTCCGGCAGGCGGCACAGGTGCAGTCCGCAATCTTGAGTTTGGAACCCATGATCTCGTGCAGGAAGGTATCGAACAGTGGCGTCTCCATTTGCTGCGGGGCAACCGCCGCGATCTTGGTGAAGTAGTCGGTGCGCCGCGCCGGCCGAATTTCGCCGGTCTTGAGATCGACCGCGCCGCCGGGCGTATTGAGCAGCCAGTTATCCGCGTCGAACTGCTCCTGTACCGCGACGATTCGTTTATGCGATCGCGTCAGCGTGACCACGGCCGCGACCCGAGGAGCGCTGGTCAGCGAGTTGGCGAGAGCGCGGGCGGCGGTTCTTATGGCGTCGGCTTTCTTCTCGTTCTCCTTCCCGGTTTTGGCTCCGATAAGCGCGGCCGCCTTCAGCATTTTTTCCAGTGCCTCATGCGCTATGGCGGTAAGCAAACGCTTCGTGATGCTGAAGACCTGCAATTTGGTATCCGCCACCCAGCGGCAGCTCGCCTTGTCGTAAATGAACCAAAGCCCGAGCGTGTCGACGTACCGCAGGTTGGCGCCCTGCTGATCGGCCAAGCGGTTCGATAGCGCGATGTCCGAATATTCGACGGGCGGATCGGGTTCACGGTCATCGTCAGCGCCAGGTTCCTTTACCGTGGTCTCCTCCGTGTTCTGCTCCGTGGCCTGCTGCGTGGCCCTTTGAGCGTTGGAGTCCGGGGTGAAACTTGGACGGTCGGGCTGGTTTAGAACGCTGCCCAGAATTGCACGGAGTTCGTCTGCGTCGAGCGGCGGCGAGCAACGTTCTTGATTGGTGGCCTCGAGAGCCGCGCTGATGGCCGTTTGGGGAAAACCCTTGGCCCGCATCGACCGGCCGGCGCGGTAGAGCATGCTGTTGCGCCCGTCACCCTCGACTACGGATTGTTCGGGCACCTTAAAGCCGGTGCCGGCGCCGGTGCTGCTGGTGCGCTGTCCCTGCCCGTTCTTGATCGCATCCACCAGCCAGCGCGGCATCTTAGGCGGATGAAAGTCCTCGCTGATAGTCAGTGACGATTCCCACAGATAGGCGCCTTTTTTATTTTCGCTGCCGACGCCGACGACCAGACCACCTTCGGTTCGCAGATCGAGACCTTGATCCCATCGGACTTCATTCTGCAGCCCGGGCTCGTAGGCGAAATACATGTGAAGGCCACCGCTGCCGGTGAGCACGGTCGGGGTTTCGGGAGTGTCATCCTTGTGCGCCAACTCCAGCTCGCGCCAGCGTTCGCACCCGACCACTCCATCAGCATCGACTACGGTTAGGTTGGAGTCCGCCCCGCACTTGATTCCGATGTTGGCCTGTGGCTGCTTCGCCCAGAGGCGTCGTATCGCCGCCGGACCGCTCGTGGCTTCGGCTTGCCAGCCCTTATGCAGAGGATGTTTGCCCGAGCTCTTGTCACAACCTGGTTTGCCGCAGGAACATCGCTCCTGCTGGATGAAGTGCAGCGGGAAAACCTTGATTCCATAGCTGGCGTAGGCGCGGGCAAAGTCTATTTTCGGGGCGCGGGATGGTAGCTCGTCTTCGAGCGGTTCCGGGTCGGGCGGTCCCTCATGTTCGCTCCCGTCCTCGATCCATTCGGTGGTCGCTGCCGCTTTTCTGGCGCGCTGGCCGGCGAGAATTTCCTGAATCTCTTCGTCCTCGAGATAGCGGTGGCACTCGCCTTCACAGAAGGCGAGCAGCATCGGGTCGAAGGGCGTGGTGATCACGAGTGACCCGGCGCATTTCGGGCATTCGGCCAGGATTACCGCCTGTCCGTCCTTCTCCTCGACTGTGCGCCCTAGGAATTTCGCCATATGCCCGAGGTCCCAGCGCACGATCTCGTCATCGGCGACCACACGGCCATCGTCGTGTAAGCCGGCACCCACATTCTCGACTTTCATCAGCGCACCCCTAGGGCGACCTCGGCCCACCACGCCGAGACCACCAACGGCCCCTCGCCGCCCTCGATGTTGGACTCGGAAAAACGGATCTGAGATTTCGGCACCCAATGCTGAGAGCCGTCGGCGAACTCGACCAGCAGCGCCTTTGCGGTTTCGCGCAACACCGTGACCACGCCGAGATCGACGTGCTTGCGCCCGAAGGATGGGTTATGTAGGTCTTTCATCGTCGTCTCGTTCGTCCACACCTCGCGCGTGCCGGCGTTTAGCCGCCGGCCGCGCCCCTGTTTCCTGCTACCGGTTGTCCGGGTTATCGGCCTTAGACAGATCGCGCCTGATGCTGCTCAAGCGGCGCGCGCCAAGGCGCTTGGCCACTAGGTCGCCGATCTCGCGGATCAACCCGGCGTCGGCGCTGACGAACAGCGGCGGTTTACCTGCGCTTTCCGTTGCAGCGTCCCGAATCATGACTACAAGCATTTGGGTCGCATCCTCCCGGGCGCGATCGCCCCTCATATAGGTGGGCGAGATTTCGGGGGGTTTGTTGGGTCACCCTAAAAATAATTTTTTCAGGGTCGGCGGAGGCGGTTTTGGGCGCTATGGCGGAGCCACCTCACGGTCGACGGCGCGACGTCGAGGGACCGGGCGATCGCGGGATCAGCAAGGCCGCGCAAGCTCATATCCCAGACCGCACGCTCCTGCGGCGTCAGTAGGTCAAGGTCGCTGATCGCCAGGGCGAAGTCTTCGACTGGCGTGCCGCGGACGACCAGCCGATCGAGTTCCTCGAGGCCGGCGTTGCCGGTCGATCGGTTATCACTGCGTTTGATCTCGTCCACTTTGTCGGCAAAACGGCGTGCGAACTCTGGAGTGGCGATACCGAAGACGTTGGACGCTACCACTGGCGCCTTGTGTTGGATCCATTGCGGCCCGTCCCGCAGCGGCGCGGCAGTCTCGGCCCAAACGATCCCGGCATATAGCGCGCTCACCATCTCATACTGTTCGGCGGCATCCGGCCCGCGCTCGAGTTTCAGGATCGCTCGCAGCTTCTCGAACGCGGCCATATCGCGTCCGATAGCCGCCTCGATGTAGGCGCGTGTGAACCTCGGAGCGCGATGCAGCGGGCGCAGTGCTCGAGCCAGTTCGCGAGCGGCCTGACGCGCGGTTGTGCGGGCGCGTTCAAGTTCGAAGGTGGCGCGCAGGTTCTGTAAGACGCGGTCGAGCTCGATGCGGGCGCTGGTGACCTGCCGTCCGAGTACTTTGAGCGCTAGGCCCATCTCCAGCCCCTGGGCCGCCGCGGCGGCCGCGCTCAAGTCCCGATGGCCCCGTAGAAACTCCTCCACCATCACAGCCACTTCGCGCCCGGTCGGCATCCCGTCTCTCCTTTGCTATTCCTCCAGCACCCGCTCAAGCGTCGGCAGGTTCCGGGCGATGCGACCCATCAGCTCGCGCTCGCTGCGCTCGGCCGCTTCGAGCACGCGCATCGCGCGTTTGTCGACGTGCTCCTCAATCGCCTCGTTTATGATGCCCCGCAATTCAGCCGGTGGGATCGCATCGATCTCTACGCTGCCGCGGGTGAATGCAGGCTTGATAGCGGCACCCGCGCGCAAAGGCTTGCTCGGACGTAGAGGCAGATCGAACTCGGAGATTTGTTCGGGAGTCACCGCCAACTTCTGCCAATAGATGCTTTTGTCGGTGGACGCGTACCGACGAATCCGCTCGACTGCCGATTGGATAATCAGATCGCCGGCCTCATCGTGGTCGCCCAGAAAATACAAGTGAGTATTCTTGTCGAGGGCGTCGATTACCTGCGCATTTTCGTAAAGGAAGGTCTTTGACGACTGGCCGCGGATGACCGCGAGCGGCACGTCCCACTTCTGGGTCTCTCGGTATACCAGCTCGGCGATTGCGTCCTTCTCGCAAAAGAAGGCGAGGTAGACAGGTCCATCCTGCCAAAGGTCACGGCGGTAGAATTCCGCGGTTTCCTGTAGCGCTGCCTCGATCCCCGTGTACGTCCTCGGCTTCCTGATCCAGCGGCCGGCGTCCACGATGTAGTCTCACCGAACGGGATCACGGCGCCCTTGGGTTCGATACCGTCACAGACCTGGTCTAGCCACTCCTCGCGCATAATGCCCGCGATTCTGACGATGACCTGCTGGTAGTCGGTCTCGGTCTTCTCGATCAGGGCGCGCGCAACCGCGAGGTAAAAGAGATGCCGCACGGTCAACGGGCGGTTCTCCATGACAATCTCGGCCAGCGCTTCGCGCAGCTCGAGCATATCGACCGCGCTCCGCCGTGTGCGTTTATCGTGCATGCCTTATAAGGAGATCGTCACGCGGCAACCGGGCGGCTCGCGATGTATTCCATGATTTGAGACAAACGCCAGCCGCGCGCAGTCGTCCCCAACATCAGCGGTGCCGGGAATGATTTCGATACTGTGAAACGGCCCACTTCGATGCTGTAAATTGGCCCACCCTCCTTTAACCGGGGCATCCTGCTGATTGAGGCAGGAGGCCGGGATGGAGAGGAGAGCTAAGGTGGAGTTGTTCGAGCGGATCCGCAGGGAATACGAGTTCGGAGTCGGAAGCATCAAAGGTGTTGCGGCCAGGCTTGGGGTGCATCGGCGGATGGTGCGGCAGGCGCTCGCGAGCGCTGAACCGCCTGAGCGCAGGCCGGTGGAGCGAGCGCGACCGGTGATAGGACCGCTGGTTCCGTTCATCGAGGCCATCCTCGAAGCCGATCGCAGAGCGCCACGTAAGCAGCGTCACACCGCGCATCGTATCTGGCAGCGGATCCTGGCTGAGCGGCCAGAGCACAAAGTCGCCGAGGTTACGGTCCGGCAATACGTACGCGAGCGGAAAGCGGAGTTGGGATGGGCGCTGCGTGCGACCTGTGTGCCGCAGAGCTATCAACTCGGACAGGAAGCCCAGGTTGATTGGTACGAGGCTTGGGCGGAACTGAGCGGCGAGCAGGTGCTGCTGCAAGTGTTTTCGATGCGCAGCATGGCGAGCGGCGCGGCCTTCCACCGCGCGTATCATCGCGCGACCCAGCAGGCATTCCTCGACGCTCACGAACACGCGTTCAATTATTGTCAGGGCGTATTTGCCGTTCTGCGGTACGACAACTTGAAGGCCGCGGTGAGGAAGATTGTGCGCGGCTATCGGCGCGAGGAGACCGCGCGCTTCATAGCTTTCCGCTCGCACTGGCGTTTCAGCAGTGAGTTCTGCTCGCCGTATGAGGCGCACGAAAAGGGCGGCATCGAGAGCGAGGCCGGCTACTTCCGGCGCAACCACTGGGTGCCGGTGCCGAAAGCGCGCGATCTCGAGGATCTCAACGCACAGTTGCTGGCCTCTTGCCGCGCCGACGAACGACGTCAGATCGCTGGGCAGAGCCGGCCGGTGGGCGCGCTGATAATCGAAGAACGCGCGCATCTGCTGCCGCTCGCCGAGCACGGCGTCGACCTAGCCGATATCTCTTTCCCACGGGTCGACGGGCTCGGCTGCGTTAAGGTGCGAACCAACTTGTATTCGGCTCCGGTCGATGTCGGCAGGACGGTCGAGGTCCGACTCTATCCGAGTCACGTAGAACTCTGGAATGAGGGTCACTGCCTCGCTCGTCACGAGCGCTGTTACACACGCGATCAACAGGTACTCGATCTCGAACACTATCTCGACGTGCTGGAGCGTAAGCCGGGAGCGCTTATCGGATCGAAGCCGCTGGCGGCGTGGCGGCAACGCGGGCTGTGGCCGGAGAGTTATGATCGCCTGCTGGCCGAACTCATCGGTCGGCACGGCAAGCAGAGCGGCACCCGCCAGATGATCCAAGTGCTGAGTCTGATCAGGCAGCATGGGCATGGGCGGGTGCGCGCAGCGATCGAAGAAGCGCTCGCGCTTGGATGTTCGGATGTGGCAGCGATCCGGCATCTGGCCGAAGCCGCCGATCTGGTCCGCGCGCGCAGCACCATCATGGAGTTGGGCGCGCTCTCACGCTACGAACGTCCGAAGCCTTCGCTGACCGATTACGACGGACTGCTCGGCCAGGAGGCAGCATCATGAACGCGGAGAGCGCCGCGCTGGAAGCCGCCACCATTCGCCAACAGTGCAAGGTCTTGCGTCTGCCGAGTATAGCCGCGCAGTGCGCGCAACTCGCGGAGCAGGCGCTGCGCGAACGGCGCACCCACCTCGGCTATCTCGAAGCGCTGCTGCAGACGGAACTCGAGGATCGCGAACAGCGACTGATCGAGCGACGCATCCGCGAAGCTCGTTTGCCGCGGATGAAAACCCTCGAGGAGTTCGACTTCGCGCGCACCCCCCGGATCTCGGCTCAGCAGATCCATGAACTGGCCAGGGGCGACTACCTCGCCAAAGCCGAGCCGATCATCTTGATCGGCGACAGTGGCACCGGCAAAACCCATCTGCTTACCGGACTCGTGGTCGCGGCCTGCCGGCAGAAGCGGCGGGTGCGCTTCGCCACCGCCGCGGCACTGATCAACGAACTGGTCGAGGCCAAGCATCAGCTGCAACTCGGGCGCGTGCTGGCGCGCTGGGCCCGTTACGATCTGATTGCGCTCGATGAAGTTGGGTACGTCCCACTCGCAGAGGTCGGCGCGGAGTTCTTGTTCCAGGTGATCGCGGAACGGGCGGAGAAGGCAGCGGTCATCGTCACCACCAATCTGCCGTTCTCGGAATGGACCCAGGTGATTCCCAACGCCAGGCTGTGCAAGGCGCTGCTCGATCGGATCACCGATCGGGCGCACATCATCGAGACCGGTAGTGAGTCTTATCGCTTCCGCAGGACCGCGGAGCGACGCAAGAACCGAGCATCGCTAACCACTGGATCAGCTTAGACGCAGCGGCGAGGGGGAATGCTTCCCCCTCGCACACCCCCTAACCAGCAACTAGGTACCGAACGCGGTGGCGAGAACGAAAACATGAAAACCCGGAGGGTGGGCCAGATCTGAATATCAAAGTGGGCCAGACCGCATTGTCAAAAGCATGAGCGGCACGCGCCTTGCGGAATGAAATCGAACGGTTCGCCCAAGAGCAGCGTGCTACACTTCGAGAGGCTCAGGCGACTGCGGAAGTCGTTCGTCGTTGCCAATGTGAGTTGTCGCTGGCTGAGACCGAACGTTCGTTGGCTTCCGCTGCCATAGAAACGGCCCACGACGACTGGTCGCAAATCGCAAAGCAGGTCGAAGAAGCGAATCGACGGCACTGATTTTTATAGCTTGCGGGAATAGCTACAGACGCTTTGCATGTGACGCAGAAATAAGGGGACCCGATTGGCCATAAACGTGGGACCCGAAGTGTGAGGTTCCGGTGCTCATCTCTTCCTCGTGTGATAGCCTTCGGTCGATATAAAATCAAAGTCACTCCCTTTACGAAAGCCGGCGCAAAACGCCCCATGTTCAGACCGGTTCAGGAGTGGCGCCGGCTCCGCTGATAAGTCCAAATCATGGAATCCAGTTGCACTGCTCTGATACCCATGTCCTGAGCTATGGATTCCAAAACCGCGACGGTCTCGGCATCGCTCAAGAAGCGTCCGATGGCCCGCTTGACGAAGTTGTGGACGTGCACGTCGGGCTTTATCGTGTCGATTCCCTGCCGCATCACGAGCCACTTGAAGGCAGCGTAGGCCAGACCATTTACCTTGCCCTTAAAATCCCTCTCGAACTGAGCGGAACGCGCCCAGTTCTCTAATGCTGATTGGGTCGTTACGTCGATGGATTCAAAAAAGCTCACCAGCCGGCGAAGGATCGAGGCGCGGGTCCACAAATTATAACCCCACAGGTATCTGGCGATCTCGCTGTCCGTCTTGTCAGACTCGACCAGCTCCTTCAGGTCAGTGAAAGCCCGAACATCTTGTGTGCATTTGCTGCGGTAGTGTTCAAGAGCTTTCTCGACGATTTTCGTATCGAGCCTCAGATCCAGGACGGTCACGAGGATGTTGATGATGTAATCGTCGAACGGGTAGAAGTCAGCATGCGGGAGGGCACGGCATTTTTTGAGAAGATTTCTGTATAGCTGATAGCTGAGGGACACCGGCGGAACCAGGGCATCGGGTCTTTGGTTAGCGATGATATAAGCCCTCACCTAGATCACCAAAAAAATTTGCGTTTGTGTGGTCAGCTGCCTGTTAACAAAACGCTCTTCAGAGTTTGCACCCCAACACAAAGTAGTGCTACGAGCATTTCAGAATACAAAAAATAACTGACTGAAAGGGGGTCGGTGGTATGAACAACAGCTACTGCAGCCATTGGCTAGTTGGCTTGGTGGTTACGGTCGTTGTCATTCACTTAGCAGGCTGCGCTACTCAGCCTTCTAGCTCTTCCCGAGATAACGCGCCATTCGAAACTGCTCTCAAGAAGGTAACTCCCAATGCGCAGCAAACTCCGAGCCCCCTAACGATACTCCCGTATCTATCTACCGAAACGGGCGAAGTAGCATTGGCCAGTCCAGAGGCAACCCCTGGACCCCCTTCCGGCGCCATTCCATCTTACGCTCCCACGGACCCGACAAGTACGATGGATTTGGCTTGTAGGCCAAAACTTACGACTACCGCACTGAAATCGGTATACGTGGATCCTGACAATCTTGCTATATCCTATACATACAAAGCAGTTGTGCTGACACCCGGAGGCACGATTTTCGATCCAAAGAAGACACATGATTACGACTTCGTTCCCCTCTTGTTGGCTAAGATTCCATTGGTAAACTTGACAAACGTTCAAAATATTAGCGGGCCTTTCGGGCATACGGAGGATGCGGTCGGACCAGTCGCTACGATCAGGTATGCGGCAGATGGTCAATTGATGGTCGGTCCCGTGGGTATGGTGCCAACTAGGATCGTACCGAAACTACGAGAAAAGGGCATATATTTGGCCGTCGGCCCCGTTGGTACAGTTATGGTCCAAAAAGATAATACTGCTTGGGTTGTTGGCCAGGATGGTAACCTGCAGCGCCTGTTGCTTCGGGGTGAGACGGACTTCCCGAAGAAGAACCCGCATGTAGCGACCCAGCCAATTGCGTCGGCGATCGTGGGTCAGAGCGTACTAGGTCTTCTGGGCCAGCCGGTTTATCTTAATGCGCCAGTAACAGGATACATGGACGCAAATTGCCGAGCTTTATCGCCCTGGACTAGGCTATTGCTCGAAAATGCGGGCGTATCGGCTAACTATAATTACAGCAATCAATCCGGCCTGATCTCGTCGCCCGGGTCCAATCCAACGAGCATTATTCAAACGACAGCGACCAGTAGTTATGGAGTGGGTGTGGGCTACACAAACAAACCTATTCTCAAGCAATTTCGCTCTCTCTTTTTTCCTTCGAACTCACGCTATGCAACGTTTCAACAAGGGACTCCTATGGAGGATCTCGTCTGGAACGCGATCACGATTAACGCTTCATACAGTTATGGAAGGACGCTTGCGATAAAGAACTCGGTTCCTACAAACACATTCAATACGCGGCCTTACTATAGCGTCGGGGCAACCTGGGCGGTCGATTTAGAAAGACTCTGGGTGTACGGAAAGAGGGTAGAAGAAAACGACCGTTACGATCGTCCGCTCGATTCTGGATTC
The DNA here is from genome assembly GCA_963837035.1 of uncultured Pseudomonadota bacterium. Lineage (GTDB taxonomy): Bacteria > Desulfobacterota > Binatia > Binatales > Binataceae > JASHZA01. Next base: position 95,010 of record CAWIMH010000032.1, on the reverse strand, counting down.
TATTATAGACCGCCCCCCGACGTTTCATCCGCATTCTTCACACCGTCCCACCAAGAGCCTGATTGGCCGGCATCGCCTTTGGGAGACGACAACAGGCCGTAAATTCATGCGGAAGGCTTGGTGGCAACCTGCTATCTGGCGGTTTGTCATCAAGCCCTTTCAGAGCGGTAGGGTCCGTGCGTTCTCAGGATCGACCGCAGTTTGAGGAGGTATCCAGTGCAGAGGTTTGACCACTGTCAGGCAACGGGATTGACGTGGGATGGACCAAGAAATCCGTATGGGATGATCGAAGTGTTGTTGCAAATGGCGGAGGTCAAAGTGTCGTCTGGTCTTCTCTAAGCACTAAGCCTGGCAACCCGGCATCCGCTTCCTTCAGAATCTCGACGATTTGGCTTTCCGTGAATCGCGACCGTTTCATCCGAACCTCCCGGCCAATTCCTGCCAGAAAGTTCTACTTCCCGCCTGTCTCGCCCAAGGGGAAGCTTACGTACTGACTATCATGCGTGTCGACTGAGAATCGCCTATAAGCGGTTTGCAATGCGCAACCCATATAAGATTATAGGGCAGGGACTAGAAAGCCACTGCAGGGCGCTTACGCCTAAGCAAGGCGGGTATTAGGCAGGTCATCGTCTAGATTCTCTGCAAGTGGAGACGAAGTGAGTTCGTCAGCTTTCGAAGCTTTAGCTGGCTTCGAGTCAGTTCACGTTTGTGTACTGGGTCACGCCTGGGATGTCGCCCGTGTCGCGTCCTCGCAATTCGATGACATTGCGGTCCGGATCGCGCACGAACAGCGAGACCCCGCCATCGTCACCGAATTTCGACGGGGCCTTGCGTGATCGTGATGTTCGCCGCCTTGAGAGCGGCCATGGTGTCGTTGATTGACGCGACTCTGAGCGCGGCGTGGGTATAGCCTGCGTATTTATCGCTTAGGTCCATCAGGATGTTCATTTCCGGATCGCCTGTATCAGCGTTGAAGATGAGGTTGATCTCCACGCCGTGCTCATTGCGGATGATCGCCACCGGGTCGAAAGTGACGCGTCTGGCGAGCTTGAACCCAAGCACCTGGTAAAAAGCGAGCGCGCGATCGAGATCACGCACCCGAATGCCGATGTGATCGACCTTTTCGATGTTGATGCCGCTCATGGGGTTCTCCTGCTTCCTCTTATCGCTCGCTTCGGCGCCAACCCGGTTAGAAGCCTAGGTTACATGACTTTCGCGGGTTCGTATGGGGCTAGTGCTCGTCTGACACTGGGGTTGCGCGACAAAAATCATCTCGTAAAGCTCTGGCCGGTAATCCGTCACACGGTATCTTCCTCGCATGGAGCCGCGCTTAGCGCATGGCTTTACTCGTGACGTCCTCTGAAATCAAACCTTGAGCAGATTGCGATATTTGCTAATACGATCTGTTTATGGAAACCCTTCGATCTTCCCTGGAGAGGTTCAACCGTAAAGAGCGCAACTTGCTAGTTCGTGCGGTGTTGGGTCATGTGGAGGGGAAGCCACTCGAACTGAGCGGGGACTTTCGCAAAGATGTGGCTGAAAAGCTGGGAGGCAAGGGCGCTCCTCCTATACCCACAGATGCATGGTGGGCAACCGACTATCATATCGCGTGGCTTGCCGGAGCCCTTGCAGTATATGTGGAAGGTGAGAAGCAGGCGGTTGCGAAAAAAGCACGATTGGATCAATTGTATCCTCCGCAGAACGACAGAAGAATAGCGGAGGGCGATCAGCAGGATATCGACCTCGTTATCGTGTCGGGTGTTGATTTGATACTCATAGAGGTGAAGGGCGCGAGCTATTTTGATAACAAACAACTCGCAAGCAAAATGGAGCGTCTGGATTTAGTGCACAGTCATTACGAACAATGGATAAAGGATGCGCTTCCATCAGCCCCGCCCAAAGTCAACTTTCACTTTCTGCTGATGTCGCCGCAACGTCCGACAGAAAAGCTCAAAGTTAAATGGCCCGTTTGGCTCTCACCGCCCAGAGACCAATGGCTCGAGCTGACTTTCCCAAAAGACGCGCTCACGGTGAGCAGATGTGACGATAAAGGCAACCCAACCAAAGACGGCCCTTTTTGGTGCATTGTCGAAGCTTAGAACTGCCGACGACTGACGTAACAATTTGAGCTTGTCCGATCTGGACAGACAGGACTCGATGGCAAAACGCAACATGGAGCATGGATCGCCTCGTCGAAAAGGACGACCTGCGATATCAGTCCACCAGCCGTTCGCCTATGCGATTATGCATCTCGGTAAGGACGTCGAGAACAAGCCGATGCTGACGCACCACCATGGCCGAATCCTTATCCAGGCATCCCTTAGGGTCGAGCGCGATGAGGCCCTGAACTGCAAGCTCGATCCGGACGAGCTGCCTACTGGAGCATAGTCGGCTCGGTCGTTGTCGTCGATTGCATTCAAAATTCGAAGAGCAAGTGGGCCAATCGCGAGCCGGATACATGGCACTGGGTTCTCAAGGATCCACGTGTTCTTGCAAGGCCGATTCCTTTCAAGGGAAGGCTAGGCATTATGTATGTTCCAGACAGGCTTCTGAAGGGCGTGCGCTTTCAGAAACCGATACGGTTGCGAGATTGCTGTCCTGACTGAGTTCATTACCGATAACAGCCAGGGTGCGTTTTATCACGTTCTTGCTTCGTTTGTGGGACAGTTCGTTCTCGAATCCATATGAGAGATAGGACGAGCGTAAGAGGTGGACTGCAGAGCCGTTTAATACGAAGGAAGAGCGATGTTTGGAGTAGCGGCCATTGTTGTACGAGACCGGCCGACAGAACGAATCTAGACCCCCGTCCTGTTCAATCTTTCCTTGGACGAAGCGATAGATACCAATTGCACTCTGGCTAAAGCGCTCTCCTGGTTTTGAGTAGCTCGACCGCGTTTCGAATGATAGGTACCGCGCGGAAGATCCCCGAACAGCAACCTTATCGCCTTAGGCGAAGTGGCCTAGAGGGCGGAAGCACCTGTTCGATGAAAATTATGGTCGGTCCTTCCAAGTGGTGTCGGTCTATCTATCCTCGGGTTCACGTCATGCCCAACGCCTTCATTGCCGCCGTCATCGGATCGGAGAAGAACACGGGGTCAACTCGTTCCACGATGTCGCCGGAGACTTCGAGAAAGTTCCGTTTGTTTTCGAGCGGGATCAGTGCCTTGCGTGCGCCGTTGTCCATTGCAACCTGCAACGGCTCGGCCAGCGACCGCATCGGCTTGATGTTCCCTTGGATGCTCAGGTCGCCGAGGATGACGAGACCGGCCTGGACTGGCAGTCTCTTCAGCGCCGAGTAGATAGCGACGACCAAGGCAATCCCGGCTTCGCAAGGGACGTGATTGCTGAGTAGATCGATGGCTTCAACGTGGAAATCAGTTGTATCGACCTGCTGGCCGACGCCTATCTTGACCTTCTGGCCCATCAGATATGCAAAGGCCCGGCTAATCGACTCCCGCATCAGCCCTTCGACCCCTCATGCTCGTCAGAAAAGACCTGGGCAATGATGTTGCTAAAGCGGCCCTTGTAGTCAGCCAGAGAAGGGAATGTTTCTGGATCATCTACGTCCAGAACAGTTAAATACCAAACGTCGTTAATCGTGTGGGCCTGCTACGCCTTTGTGTAGCTGGGGCATAAGACAACGCTCACACAAAAACCAATCAGAACCAACCAAATCGCTACAAACCCTCGAAAGTATCTTAACATGCTTCCATCTTTTCGATTTGTCTTCTTGATTTGGTTCGATGGCTTTTCGGAATTGCGAGAACTTCATCAGTTGTCTAGCCTCTCGCCAAGGCGGGTCGCAAAGCAAATAAAGGCTTAAATTTAAATCACCACAGTCACCGTTTCATCCTGCGGCTCGCGCATCTTCCTGTTCGTCGGCCTCTTCCGTTTCGTTAACCGCGCGACCGAGTAAGATTTGCGCTGTATCGTCGGGCAACTGTTCCACCTCGCGCAGTTTCCGGTTCAATATTGAACTGGGGCCGATAACCTGCGCCGACGCCGCACTCGGCATCTATTCCAAGCCGGTCGGCAATGCCCCGCCATTCGTCCCAGGTCAGCGTAAACCGTCCACACATCGGGCCAACCCTTCTCCTGCAGTTTCCTGATGCGGCGCTTCAGGCTCATCTCGGCGGAGCTTCGACCCTCCGATCCCGGCCACCGTTCGAAGTCTATGACGCGCACACCTTATGCTCGACCTCCGGCTGTTCGATGACCACCGAAATGGTCGTCTGACCACGCCCAATTTCAGCAACCCAATTGTTCTCACAAAACGCGGGCAAGCCTTGGGCACCGCATGGTAACGGGTTCTCGGTGTGGACTTCTTCATCCTCCAGCCCGACGGACTATTTTCCGAATGGCGTCCTGACTACCGGTCTCCGCTTCAAGCCAGAGGCGTTCGCTTTCTCGTTCTTCTCGCTTGAGGCGTGCATCTCTATGCCTGGCGGTTTCAACGAGGGTTATCGGAAGCGATCGCGCATCGATGATGAACTCGTACTCCCCCTTCATCGGCACCTCTTCTTTCTTGTCCCACAACTTGACTTTTTTCATCTCTCCCTGAATAGCTGCCAGCACGACTTCTGGAGGGGCCACGGTCTTATAGACATGCGCCGGCTCGTCAGTTTGATGTCGCTCTACTGCGAGCTTTTCCGCTACCCATTGCTTCGCCGTCCACGACATTCCGCAGCGTCCTTTTGGCGAACAGCCGCGGTACAACACCTGGGGTTCGCTGGGCTGCGCGACGCCATCGCTCAGAAAACCCGTGGTCTTGAACATCGCCCGCCACGCGCTGGCTGGACATCCATCCCTGGATACGGGGGAACCCGCGACTCGCCATACCTTCAGCAGCACGCGTCGGAGGGCCTCTTCACTCAACCGGTTCCTTCGCCATAGCCAGTGCAGAAAATCCGGCCTGTAGATCCAAATGGTACCAGGAAAGGCCTCAAACGCCGCGGCTATTTCATCGGGGGTTTGCAGGTCCTCCAACGATTTTCCGATAGTCTTTTCGAGAGTGGCGATACAGCGGTCCGCGAGCTCGCCAAATTCCTTCCGGGCGCGCTCCAGCGGTTTATCGGTAAGGATGCGACGCATCGATCTTTAACCTCCGAGATTGGGAGCGTGGTGTTTATGATCTAAGTTTTGTAAAAGCCTTAAAATCTACTGATCCTGGTTACATCCAACGTTTGGGGTACAAGCTGGCGGGCACAGCCTTCATCTGACGCATTCGTCAGCGATCACTTGGTCGACGGCCATTCCGTCTGCCGGAGGTCAAAACCCGGCGTGAGGACCGCCAAGAAAGCGGCGAGCAAGCCTAGCCCAGGGCCTTGAGAGGTTGGGACGTTGGGAGGTTGGGAAAAAGTCACCCGAGTCATTTGCTCGACTTGGAGACTGAAGACATAAGGTCTTTATCCCTCTGCAATTTCGCCAAACGCTTCAGTGCTTCCGAAAATCGCAAATTCTCCCGGTCCCATTCCGGTTCCGGAAACTTTTGGCCGACAACTCTGCGCATCTCTCCGACAGCCGAATCAATTCGATCGATGGCAGCGTATTCCAGCGCCAGCTCGGACCGACGAAAAGCGCGTTCGAGATGGGCAATGGCGATCTCGACGTTGGCCTCGCCGTCCTTGAGCGGCGTGAGTATGTTGAGCCGGTTGCACGGATCCGGCAGGGGACAGGTTACGAGATCGAGGCCGAGGCCGAAGTTAAAGAACGAGTTGAGCGCCGCCGCGAGGTCACCGATCACTTCCTCTTCGAAAATCAACGCGGCTAGACGTTCCAGATAGAACGGCGCAAATGGAGAACCGCAATTTATGTTCCAGGCCTTTATGATCTTGATTAAAGTCTTCAGCCTACCGGCATGACGCTCGTCCTGTTCATTCAGCAGACTGGTATGCCGAAGCGGGTCCGTCGCTATGCGATTGCCGTCTTGACTCAGAAGTAAATAGCCACCCGTCCCAATCTGCCTGCAGCCTATCCAAGTCCGTATAGAAGCGCTGCCCGTGCCGAGCTTGACCCTCAGCGTCGACTTTTTTCCATAATCGGAGCTCGTGAGTGCCCTGCTAATATCGTCGAAAAGTTCCTTTTCTTTTGATTCAAGATAAGTTCGCTCGACAAGAATAAACTCGTCGAAGATCGCCGTCGATCCGATTGAAAGATGTTTGGCCTGCGAGCCGATGAGGTGAAGGTCAGTAATAGGGATTTCCGCCTGCCTAAGCGATTCGCGAATCTTTTCTTCAACTTGTCTGGGTACATCCTCATTGCACCGCGTAGTTGCCTCCGCCGCAAACTGACAAAACATATCGTCCAATTTCATCTGAATATTCCGCCCAGCTCGTTATGGATGCGAAAAAAACTTGCTCACGCGTCGACGGTCGGGTTCGCTCGAGCTCGCGGTGTCTGCGAAATCCGGGTTGGTCATGTCCGTCAACTTGTAACCATTTCGCTTTCTGCTCTTTGCATCGACCGTTTCAACGTAAGTGAGCTTGTATCGACCAATTGTTTGTCCCGACCATGCTCTTAGAAACTGGCCGAGGAGAGTCTCCTGAGATTTTTCGGTTCCTTCGCCCACGACATCGTGGAGGTATGATCGAGCCAACTCGATTAGATCGGACGCAGTGACCACTCGGGTTGAATACACTGCCCACGATGCTGCAAGAAATTTCTCCAGGGCACGGATAGATTCGCTGGTTCCCGTAGCCACAACTTGACGGTCACGTAAGAAGCCCTCGATGCTTGCGCCCAGGAGTATTCCCCCATCCGACTTGTCCACTCCGCATGGCCGACAATGACGTTCGAGGGGAATAACGGACGGCCGACCGACAACCAATTCTCAATAAGTGTCAGCACCGCCCATATCAGATGGCCGCGATTTGCCAGTACATAGTCGGCCAGATCCTGAGCCAAGGACTCTTCAGGTTCAGGATCTAGATGAACGCGTAAGACCTCAGATTCTACCTCTTTGTCGATGGTTACATCCGCTGCGCACCACAGAATACGGTTCGTTAGAAACTGGGAAAGGCCGAAAACGCGCCCCAGGTAGGACCGTCCAAAGGCACGCACTAGCCTGTCATTGACATGGCCAGAAAGAGCCTCGATTGCGGCACAAGGAACTCCAACCCTGAGCAGCGGCTCTAAGTCGCGTGCTAGGTCGCCCGGCCGGCCGTCGGCGAGAACCAGCGGATAGACGTCCTCGCCATTAAACAGGAGCGAGACTAATGAGATGAGAAGGGGGGAATGGTTGAGGATAATTAATGGTGCGGGAGCGGCCACGATTTCAGGTGCGAAGGGATATAGTATCGCACACAAGGCCCCGGCTAAGTCCGCTTCGCCTCTAAAGGGCAGGTCGCCGAGTAGTTTGTCGAGGATCAGATCCTTGGCTCGGGCTACCTCATCTTTCTTAGGGTGCTTACTGACGACCGGAACAAATAGGTCGGGGTCTACATGAAGATAGATCCCAGACTCGGGATAGTACCCGTCCCAGGAGATCAATTCGCCTGAGCGAGTGTGGTATGGGGTGTATCGGATTGATGTTAGTTCGGGGATACCCTGGCAGTCTCGAAGGCTAATCGAATAGCCCAACGGCTCGAGACTCGGACGGTCGGTAGAATTCGAGTCAAACAACTGGACCGGCGAGTCTCCTTGGCGAAAATAACGTAACTTCTTTTCATTTTCTCGCCGCATGTGATCCAGCTTCTCGCGTAAAGCCGACTCATGACTCAATTTAGTTGGCATATGTCTTCTCAAGCTTGGCGACCATGGAAGAACCTCCGTCTCCGGGGTTTCCCTTGAGGGAGTCGCGGTAAGAGCGACCCTTGGACCCGGTGCGGGAGAACGTGCTTGCTTGTCCCCGCGAAAGGCTTCGCGCGTGGTGATCCGTTGGCTATAGGGAGTGGCTTGTTCGGGGTTGTGACAAAATTCGAGTCGGAGTTGGCCTTCGCCGTTATTTCCGATTCCGGGCATGCGTCCGCCATGCGGGGCACCCGCCTGGAAGATTTCAGACCAAAAAAATACGCCCTCGCAGTCCGCGGTCAGTCCCGCATACTTGTTTCGTCACTCGCGCAAAGCGGGCAAACCATCTGCACCGTCGTCATTCCCTGCCAGCCAGCATTGTTCAGCCTGCGATGCGCGACCCCATCCGTCAGGATCGAGTCGCGCCACGCCCGTTATCGACCGGCGCACCGTCAATCAGCGCGAGGACATCACTGGCTCTCCAGCAAGTAGTGCGAGGTCCGAGCTTTATTGGTTTAGGAAATCGGCCCGTGGCCACTCCTGCCCACCAGGTCGAAGCGCAGACTGGGACGAGCTCCAAAACTCGCTTCAGCCGCATCAATGAGGCAGGGTCAATTTGTGTTTTTGAGGGCGACCGCACGTTTGCAGTCAAACAAATAGGGTGGGGTCATGTGGAGGGATGTGAGCCCACCCTTTGCACTGCCCTTTTCAAGGTACTGTAGGAAATGTGCCTCGTGGATATGCCGCTAAAGAACTGATCCATTTACCGCTGTAAAAGTGAGCCACCCCGAGCCGTAGACTCCGGCTGGAAGCCGGAGGATGGGGATGCTGAAGATGGATCAAGTGCATGTACTGCGACACAAGGTGCTGAACGAGGGACGGAGCATCCGGCGCGTGGCGCGTGAACTCGGCTTAAGCCGCAACACGGTAGCCAAGTACCTCGATCAGCCCGAGCCGGTCAGAAGTTCGCGGCGACAGCGGGAGCGGCCGGTATGGGAGGCGGTGCAGCCGCGGCTGGAGGAGCTGGTGGCGGAGTGGGAGCCGCGGACCACCGGCAAGCAACGGATTACCGCGATGCGGCTTTATCGTCAGCTCAAGGCGGAAGGCTATCAGGTCGGCAGGACATTGGTGGGTGACTATTGGCGCGAGCGGCGGCGGCAACGAGCCGAGGTCTACGTGCCACTGGTTAATCGCCCGGGCGAAGCGCAGATCGATTTCTTCGAGGTGGTGGTGGAAGTCGGCGGCGAACGGCGCAAAGCCTGGGAGTTCCTGTTGCGGCTGATGTACTCGGGCCGCGAGTTCGCCTGGCTCTACGATCGCTGCGATCAGCTCGCCTTTCTCGACGGCCACGTGCGGGCGTTTGCCCACCTGGGCGGAGTCGCGCGGCGCTGCGTATACGATAATCTCGCGGCCGCAGTGCGCAAGATTGTCGGTGCGCGGCGCGAACTCACGGGCCGGTTCCTGGCGCTGGTCAGCCACTATCTGTTCGAGCCGGACTTCGCCCGCATCGGCGAAGGGCACGACAAGGGCGGAGTGGAAAGCCGCGGTAAGGCGATCCGGCTAGAGCATCTCACTCCGATTCCGCGCGGCGACAGCCTGGAAGCAATCTCGCGCCAGCTGCTCGCCGAACTCGACGCCGCGTTCCCCGCGCGGCACCGTGCTGGAAGGTCCGCCAGTGAGCTGTGGGCGGAGGAACGTGTGCAACTGCTGCCGGCACCCGCTACGAGCTTCGAGGTGCGCAAGCCAATCCCGGTCGAGATCAGCTCGCGCGCGATGGTCAGGATCGAACGGGCCTGGTACTCGGTGCCGTCGCGCTGGGCGCGGCTTGATGCGACCGCGTACCTCGGCGTGGACGACGTCCGCATCACCTGCATGGGCGAGAGCGTGACGCATCCGCGAGCGCGGTTTGGAACGCGCCAGGTCCGCTATCGTCATTATCTTCCCGAGCTGGCGCGCAAGCCGCACGCGGTGCGCCAAGTGGCGCCGGAGTTGATCGCGGAGTTGGGCGCACCGTGGAGCGGACTGTGGAGACTGTTGTGCGGCACGCACGGCGAATTGGAAGCAGCGCGAGTGGTGGCGCGGCTGCTCGGCGTGGTCTGCGAACACGGCGAAGATCGGGTGCGCCTGGCGCTGGAAGCGGCGATCAACCAGCACCGTATCGACGTGCTCGATCTCCCCGTTCCCGGACCGAAGCTCGAGAACGTCGCGGTTCCCGATGCGCTCGCCGCCTACGTGGTCGAAGCCGGACGCGCGTCTGATTACGATCATCTGCTGCTCGCCGAAGGAGCCGTCCATGAGTAACGCGGCCTGCGAGGCGGTCATCCAGGAGTACTGCCACGAACTCAAGCTCGCGGCGGTGGTGCGGGATTATCCGGGGCTCTGCCGGCGCGCCCGCGACGGTGGCTGGGCTTACGAAGACCTGCTGCGCGAGCTGCTAGAAGCCGAGATCACCAATCGGCATCAAAGCACCGCGCGCCGCCTGCTGCGCGAAGCGCGCTTTCCCGATATCAAGACCTTCGACCAGCTCGACTGGGCGGTGCTCAAGGGCGTGTCACGGCCAAAGCTCATGGAGCTGGCGAGCGGCGAGTTCATCGGACGCGCCGAGGACGCAATCCTGGCCGGTCCGATCGGCACCGGCAAGACTCATCTCGCGATCGCGCTCGGAGTGGAAGCCACGCGCCGGCGGCTGCGAGTTCACTTCGCCCGCGCAGCGGATCTGGTGCAGAGTCTGGTTGAGGCGCGCGACGAGCGGCGGCTGACCGCCTTGCAACAGCGGTATCAGAAAGTCGCGCTGTTAATCGTGGATGAACTGGGGTTCGTGCCTTTCGAGCGCACCGGCGGCGAGCTGCTCTTCAATCTGCTTGCCCAGCGCTACGAACGCCGCTCGACCATCATCACCACCAATCTGGCGTTCTCGGAGTGGGTCAAGGTGTTCGGCGATGAAAAGCTCACAACGGCGTTGCTCGATCGCCTCAGCCATCACGCCCATATCCTGACAACTCGCGGCGATTCCTTTCGCAGCCAGCGAGCAATCAGAGCCGCCGGCGGCGCCAAGAAGGATACACATGCCGACGATAGTGAAGCGCATTAGTATCGCTTGCGCGCAAGGTACGCGCTGGCGCGCCACACCTAACGCGCACGGAGGAAAGGACCAGACGGTTAAAATCTCAAAAAGGGACTGAGGAAAGAACCAACCCAGGGTGGCTCACTTTTACGCCGGTAAAGTGGCTCAGTTTTAAAGCGTTGCAAACACCTCGTCTTGGCAAAGTCTGGCCCACTCAAGCGAGACTTGTGGAAGTCGTTTACAAGTTCTTGATCATCGCAAAGAGGTTTCCTTCGACCGAGCCCACCAGTCTGAGCTGCTCGAAGGACTTTTCCACCCCTCCAGGCTTCCAGTTCAGACTCCCGAACTTTGAATTTCTCGTAAAGTCGTCCCAGCCGGAATCCCGCGGGAAGTGAGGAGCGATCGACAAGACCGGCCGTGACGCCATCTCGAATCATCTGGATGCATATCAACATTTCACAGCCGTCCCGAGCTCGTTCAAGTCTGATATGCCTCTTGGCAGCTTCTCGGTCGTCTTCTTTGACGATAAGTGTTTCGCGGATCTCGATGAGTTTTTCGCGGATTTTGTAGAGATGATGAAGCAATGGAATATGGAAACCCTGCGACTCGGTATCGATCCGGGCCGTTGGGATGAGGATGCGCAGATCGGTCTTTGCATATTCTCGTAAGTAGTTCTGTGCGTCCACCTCGCACTCGTCAAGTGTTGCTTCAGGGCTCGCTGGTTCTTCGCCTATGATTAGCATGGAAGAAGCTCGCCCTTGCGACTTTGCACTTCTCAAGTCGATGTCCGTGATTGTCCGCGCATAGATTCCCGTTTTCGAAATGGTCTTCTTGATTTTCACGTCATTGTTCCCGCGCCATTCCTGAGTCAAACAGGAATCGCCCTTCCAGCTGCCAATGCCTCCAAATAGTCGGCCCAGGCCTGCACCATGCGCTTGCGTTCTGCCAGATACTCTGCGCGGTTGTACGCATCGCGCACGCCATCGCGTTCGGCGTGAGCGAGCTGCCGCTCGATTGCGTCAGGCGACCAGCCCAATTCATTCAGCAGCGTAGAGGCCGTCGTGCGGAAGCCGTGGGCCGTCATCCGGTCGCCGGTATAATCCATGCGCCGCAGCGCCGCCGTGATTGCGTTTTCGCTCATTGGTCTAGCCGAGGTCCTCGCACTGGGAAAGACGTAGCGTCCGCACGTGAGGGGATGAAGTTCGCGCAGAATCGCGACGGCTTGCCGAGAGAGCGGAACGAGGTGCTCGGTTCGCATCTTCATGCGTGCTGCCGGGACGCGCCACAACGCGTCGTCGAGATCGAACTCCACCCATTCCGCTTTGCGCAGCTCGCCCGGTCGGACAAAAACCAAGGGGGCCAATCGCAACGCGCACCTCACCGGGAACGTGCCCTTGTAGGCGTCGATCGACCGCATGAGCATCGCCACGTCGGTTGGCTTCGTAAGCGCCGCGTGGTGCCTTTCGCGAACCGGAGGCAAGGCACCGCGCAGGTCCGCGGAGGGATCACGTTGCGAATTGCCTGTCGCGATTGCATAGCGGAAAACTTGGCTGCATATCTGCTGGATTCGATGGGCCGTCTCCAACGCCCCGCGAGACTCGACCCGGCGCAGGACCGCCAGCAGTTCCGGTGCACTGATCTCCGCTGTGCGCTTGCCACCGATCCATGGCCATACATCGCGCTCTAGCCGTCTGAGAATCGTGCCGGCGTGTTCCGGTGTCCACCTGGTCGAGAACTTGCTCAACCATTCGCGGGCCACGGCTTCAAATGTATCGCCCGCGCTGCGCCGTCTTGTCTTAGCCGCTCTGCGTTCGGCGCTCGGATCGATCCCATCCGGAGATTTTGTCTCCGAGCGGCAGCTACTGCTCCCGAACCGCCTTAACGCCCACTTCGGGATACTTGCCAAGGGCGAGCAATTTCTCCTTTCCGTCAAAGCGGTACTTCAGCCGCCAGAGCTTTCCGCCCTGAAGGCTGGATCAAAAAATAGAGCCCGGAGCCGTCGAACAATTTTCGAGGCTTGTGGCGCGGCTTGGCTTGGCGAATGGCGACATCTGTGAGCATTTCTGTGCTGTACCCCCACCAGCCTGGCAGATACCCCGAGAATTACCCCAAGGCAGGGGTAGATGGTAGCGGACATCGTCGCCCTATATTGGACGTCGGCGGGGATAGGGAAGCCAGTATTTACTGGGGTTTTGTTCCCAAATAGACGTCTGTGGACTTCGAAATGGTGGAGGCGGGGGGAATTGAACCCCGTCCGAAGATTTCCGGCCATGGCCACTACACGCTTAGTCCGCAGATTGGAGCTCGCCCGCCGATCGCCCACGGACAGGCTGCCGGTAAGCCAGCCGATTTAAGTTTCGGGCTACCGCCCAATCGGTAAACGGTGTCACCCTAGCCCACTAAATGACGCCCCGACCCGCTGTCATGGGCGAACAGCGGCGGGACGCTAGCGGCCCTTAGGCCGCCAGAGCGTAACCGTTATTGTCTGCGGGTAAATTTCGCAGTCTGTTTGTTTAACGGGCTAACAGTACCCCGGCGTGCGACCATAACCCTCTTATCCCCGTCGAACCCGGTTCGCCCCCAAAATCTCAAGAGCTTGCCGCTAAGGCTGGTCGAAACGGTTACCCCTCTAATCTAAGGCTCGGACGTGTCGGCCGCAACCTGTCACGCCCACCCGCAAAAATCCTTTGATCCCGCGGTTTCGCCGCACGAGGCGTTTGCTACGCCGGTGCCTCCCTTCGGGCCAGCCCGGCACGTCCGCGTCCAGCGGGACTTTGGTGGTCTTGAGGTAGCCGGCGATCATCCGCCAGAAGCCTGCGGCGAGCAAAAGTTCCATTAATTCAGCGTGTGAGAAGGACTTCGCCAGCATAGTCCGTGGTCCGCTCGGCAACAACCGAATGTTAGAGTAATTCATCTGCCATGCGGATCAACGCGCGATCGGTTTTCGCTGTACGCTGAGCAGGCCCTCGAGGTCGCGGACGCCGAGGTTGGGGTGTAGCCGAGGATATGGGCGTTGCCAAACGCGGCGGCGCGGCAGGAAACTAATTCATGAGTTGCGGGGCTTTTGCCGCCATGCAAACCTGAATCGAAATGCGCCCGGTCGCGAAATCGAACTCTATTCTGTGGACGCGTAGGATCGCACAGTCGCTCTACAATCCCCCCTCGTGGGTGTGCGCCACCGCGCTCGTGATGACTCTGATCTGCTACGCGTGTTCAGGGATGAATCCTCTGGCGGAGCAGTCGCCGGCCGAAAGCGTGCAGGCGATCGAGCCTGCGCTGCAGGCGGCCGGTTTCAAACAGTTGCCCGCGTCGACGCCGGAGCAGATACAGAAGTTGAAGACGCTGCCTCAGCTCAAGGTCGGCTATTACGTCGACAGCAGCGGAAACGCCAACTATTGGCTCGCCGACGCCGACAACTGCAGATGCCTGTTTCACGGGGATGAAGCGGCGCGTCAGCGCTACGAGACGATCAAGCTTGAGAACGAAGTCGCCGAACGCGATCGCTCGGAACAGGAAGCGCGGCAGCGGCAGCAGATGATGGGGCCGCCCGGCTTCGGTCCGCCCGGGATGGGTTTTGGCTTCGGGGGAGGCTTCGGCGGCGGAGGGCTCGGACTCTCGTTCTAATCGTCGCAAATGCCTCGCGCCTCGCTCGCGCTTTTGGGGTTTACTCCTAAGTCGCTAGTTGCTGACGCTCTGCAGTACGCCCTCGCGCGTGAGCCGGGCGATCCGGTCTTTCGGATAGCCAAGATACTCGGACAGGATTTTCTCGTTATGTTCGCCGAGGAACGGTGCGTCCAGCTCGAGCCGCTCGGGAAAGGCGGAGAAACGCAAGGGAAATCCGGGTATGGCGAAATCACCCAGCACGCGGTCGTGGACACTCTGCACAGTCTGGCGTTCGCGCAGATGCGGGTGGTTCATCGCCTGCTCGAGTGACAGCACTGGAGCCGAGGGGATCCGCGCTTCGCGCAAGGCGGCTACCGCAGCCTCATCACTGGGAAAAGTGGCCAACCAGCCTTCAATCGCCTCGATAACATCTTTGCGGTTCGCCGAGCGAGCCGGATTGTCGATTAAGCGCGGGTCGTGGGCAAGTTCCGGGCGTCCCATCAGCTCGCACAACTTGACCCAATGATGGTCGAGCCATGCGAAAACGAAAATGTACCCGGTTTTCGCTTTGAACATACCGGCCGGGCAGAGCACCGGATAGTGCAGTCCCGTACGCTTTGGCTTCATCGCCCCATGGCTTGCGCTCAACGCCTGAACGCCCACGTCGTGGTAGTGAAAATAAGCGTCGAGCAGGGAGATATCGAGATATTGCCCTTCGCCGGTGCGGTCGCGATGTAAGAGCGCGCAGGCGATCGCCGCCAGCGCATGAACGCCGGTGGAGACGTCGCCGATCGCGAGCATAGGTGGATAGTGCGGTCCGCCCTCTTCGCCGCTGAGGGAAGTCACCCCGGCATAGGCTTGTCCGATGAAGTCGTAACCTGGATCGTTCGCGAGCGGTCCCTCCTGCCCGAAGATGGACACCGAACACATGATGATCTTCGGATTAAGTTTGCGCACACTGTCGTAATCGAAGCCCATCCGAGCGATTACTCCGGGAGCGAAATTCTCGACTACAATGTCGACCTTCGGAATCAGTTCGGTCAGGATCGCCTTGCCAGCCGGATTCCTCGCGTCGACGCAGAGGCTCATCTTGCCGCGGTTTTGCTGGACGAAGTAGCCGCTGCGGCCGTCCTTCAGGTAAGGCATGCCGCGAGATCGGTCGCCGCCCGGCGTGAGCTCGACCTTGATCACTTCGGCGCCCATCTCGGCCATCAGTTTGGTCACCGTGGGTCCCGCGACGAACTGCGTGAAGTCGAGCGCCTTGAAACCGTCAAGCACATGCTTGCGTCCAGACATGAATCTCCCTCCTGAAGAGCGACGGTACGTTACGGTAGCACCCGGCGACAAAGCGAAAGGCGTTGCCGGCCCGCAAATTCAATCTGTGCTTAGCAAGCCGGTTGTCTAACCTGCAACCGAGGGATCGGCTTTGCCGGAACAGTCTCTGTTCTACAGATTGCGCATGGCCAGCACTTCCCGCGTTGGCCTGCGCTGCTTGCAACTGATGCGGCGCGGCGCTTCGAAGAACCGCAGATCAAACCCGTGGCTGCGATAAAGCTCAATCACTCGTGGCGTCGCCTGATTCGACAGGAGCACTGGCCCGGTATGTCGGGCCAGACGAGCCGCCAACCGCACCTGGTCTTCCCAAACGAAGTCTTCCTTCGCGTACCGCGTGAATTCCACGTCATAGGGCGGGTCAGCGTAGACGAAATCGTCGGGCGCCAACGGCACTCGCGCGAAATCGCCGCTGACGAAATCCCAAGCTGCGAATTCCGCCTGATAAGCCGAGAAATCAGTCCTGTAGTTGATCGTGCCGTAACGGCCGAACGGAACGTTGAATTCGCCTTTGCTGTTGAATCGGCATAAGCCGTTGTAGCAAGTACGATTCAAATAGTAGAAGATCGACGCGGCCTCGGCGCTCTCCGCCCCAGCATTCTCGACGAGGAAGTTGAACCGTTCGCGATACGCATAGTACAGCGCCGCTTCGTTGCGCATCGGTAATTCGATCCTGAGACCGCGCTTGAGCCATCTATAGAAATTGCCGGCATGCGGACTGATATCGTTCAACAGAGCGGATGATGGCCGAAGTCCCAACGCAACCGCCAGGCCGCCGCATAGCGGCTCGACTAGCCGGCGTTGCCGATGCGGTTCCCACAGCGGGCGAAGGTGGGGGAGTAACCAGCGCTTACCGCCCGCCCATTTCAGCGGCGGGGGAAGGTTGGCCGCTGCTATGCGTTCGCGCGTGATTTTCTTCTGGTAACCACTGCCTGCCGCCGTTCTCCCCTCCATCCGGCCGTCCCTCGATATCGTCCTACTTCAGCACGGCCGCGGCCGATGGGGCCGCGGCCGGCTTCGATTGGGATACGCGCGCCCGCGTTGGGGCCACCCGAACCGGGAGAATGACCAGGCTCAACCCGTGGACCTGGAGCCAATTCTGTATTTCGAGAGCAGTGTGGTTGTGGAGGAAACGGCTCATGAAGCCTTCGAGTTCGTCGGTAAAGACGAGCTTGCCGGCGAAGAAGACTGCCTGCGGGAATTCACGCGCTACTTCCAGGCATAACCGGCGTAACTCGACGACCACGTCAGGTCCGATCCCTGTGCGTAATTCCGGGTGGAAGCCCAGGTCCGCAGCGAAACGGCAGTATTCCATCAAGTCGTCAGCCACCTCTTGCTCGAGCCGCTGAACCTCTTGCGGACCCTTCAGGAGGTTGGAATCGATCTCGGCCACGCTGATGAAAACAACATTGTGGAACTGGCCTTTGAAGAGGCGCGGAATCATGGTGAGGGTAGCGAGCCCCAGACCATTGAAGCCGTTGACCAGCAGCACAGCCGTCGGCGCTTCCGGGTCGCGCGCGGCAGGGGCCTTTTCGGCAGCGGCAAAGATATCGGGCAGGACGTTGGCTTCGAGTTGCTCGATAGCCCGATGGACGTAATCGTAATGCCGCCGGACGACGTAGCAGACCGCTATCAGCCCGCCCGTCATCAAGACGGTCACCCATCCACCGTCGTAGAATTTCAGAGTCACCGTGACCAAGAGGATCAGGGCAGTAAAACTGCATCCGACCCCGTTGATCAGCAGTTTGCGCTTCCAGTGGCGCTCTTCCCGGCGTGCCTGCCACCAATGCACGGTCATTCCGAGTTGCGATAGGGTGAAAGTGATAAAGACGTTGATCGCGTAGAGCACGACCAGCAAGCTTACGGCGGCGTGGGTTGCAGCGAGGATCGCCCCAGCCGCCAAGCCCATCGCGAGCACACCGTCCTGGGTAACCAGCCGCCCGCTCAGGTTGGCAAAGCGGCGCGGCAGCCAGCGATCGATCGCCATGGTCGCGAGTACGCGTGGACCATCGACGAACCCAGTCTGCGCCGCAACGAACAGTAGCGCGCCCTCTGTCATCAATGTGAACGTGACTATCGGTATGCCAAGGTTCAAACCCGCCAACGACCACCTGCCCGCCATCTTGTCGAATAGCACCGCGTTGAGCGTCTTGCCCGGCATCGGTTCGACCCCGAAGAGCATATATGCGAACAGGATGCCACCGGCGACGAACGCCAGTGACACTGCCATATAGACCATCGTTCGCTTGCCGGTCACGGTGCGCGGTTCACGCAGGATCGGCAGGCCGTTACTCACCGCCTCGATCCCAGTATAGGTGCCGCCGCCGAGGCTGTAGGCACGCAGAAAGATGATGGCTAACGCCACGAAGCCGAGGCTGCCGATTCCATGATGTACCTGCTGGATCGCTCCACTAACCGCCGACGGCAGTTCGGGCCCGCGATCGATCAGGGCGTACGTGATCAGCCATACGTGCATTACGACGAAGGCGACAAAGATCGGCAGAAGCGTCAGCACCGACTCCTTGACCCCGCGCAGATTCATACCGACCAGAACAAACACCACCAAGATGCAGACCCAGAACTTGAGAAACAGCATCGAGAGCGGAAGGAAGCTGAAGATCGCATCGGCTCCGCTGGCGATCGAAATCGAGATGGTCAGTACGTAGTCGATAACCAGCGCGCTGCCGGAGACCAGTCCGGCCATACGGCCGAGCAATTTGGTCGCGACCAGGTAGCCGCCGCCGCCTGCGGGGAACTGGTCAATCGTCTGCGAGTACGACGCAGAGATTATGAAGACCGTCAGCGCCATCAGCATCGCGAGAAACACCGCGAGGTACTGATGAGGTCCGAGCGCCAGAAAAGCCTCCTCGGGACCGTAGCAGGAGGAACTGAGACCGTCGGAGCCCAGGCCAATCCAGGCCAGGAAAGCGATCAGCGACAGGCTATGAAAGACATGAGGGTCTTTGACGTCTCGAGTTGGCCCGATCAGGATTCGGCCTAGCGTGCGTTTATGTTCGTTGTAAACGGTATCGCCGTCGGATGACATATGCTCGTTGGTTCGATCCCTCGACTGGAATCACGAATTCTTCAAGCCGATTCTGGTCCCGTAGCCAAGTCGATCTCGGGCCACAAGATCACACGGAATACGTCGCCCGTTCCAGCCCAAGGTTGTAGCGCGCCGCATCGATAAGATTCTGCATCAGTGCCAGGACCGTCGTCGGTCCGGTCCCTCCGGGATTCGGCGTAATCAATCCCGCGACCTGCTTGACCGCCTCGAAATCAACATCGCCGGCGAAACGGCCAGCCGCCGTCCGGCGGAAGCCCACATCGATCACGCAGGCGCCGGGTTTCACCATATCGCCAGTGATAAGAAACGGACGGTCGACCGGCTCTGCGCCGGCACACGACACAATGATGTCGGCGTTTCGACAAATGTTCGTGAGATCCCGTGTATGGCGATGGCACCAGGTCACAGTTGCATTGCGCATTCGGCCACCCAGCAGCAGGGCCATCGGTTTCCCAGCAATATCGCTGCGGCCGATAACCGCCGCACGGCTCCCATCGACCGGGACCTTATAGTAGTCGAGCAGTGTAAGCACGCCGCGAGGAGTGCATGGAACAAAACGGCCCCATTGACCGCGATAGAGGGTCGCGACGCTTGTAGCACCTACCGCGTCCACGTCCTTTTCAGGCGCGATCGCGTCAAAAAGGCGAAACTGGTCGATGCCCGCCGGAACCGGCATCTGTAGCAAGATGCCGGTTATCTGCGGGTCCATGTTTAAGCGCACGATCCTTTCCCGCAGGCCCTCTGTGGTCACCTCCTCCGCGGTCGGCGTAATTATTTCGCTCCCGAAACCGAGCTCTTCTGCGAAACGGCGCTTGTTGCGGACGTATTGCCGGGAGGCAGGGTCGTCGCCGACCAGGATCGCCGCCAACCTCGGGATGCATTTGTAACGCACCGCCAATTCCTCGGCCTCGCGGCGCAGTTCGGGCCGCAGATGATCGCTGACCCTCCGGCCATCCATGATTACCGCCGCCATGGCCGTCTAGGTCGGAAACATTACTTTTAGAAACTCTCTGAGGGAGGCTCGGGACGCACGAATCTTAAAGGTGTTCTCGTGGTCGCTCGGAGCGTCTGATAAAATTAGACGGACATATGAATCCGGTCAAGCACACCGCGATCCACGCGCTCCATCGTCGGCTCGGCGCACGAATGATCGAGTTTGGCGGATTCGAGATGCCGCTCAGTTACAGCGGAATCATCGCCGAACATCTTGCCGTTCGCTCGGCGGCCGGGATTTTCGACTTGAGCCATATGGGCGAGTTTGAGCTCCGGGGACCGGGCGCGCTGGGGCAGCTCGAACACCTGCTTACCAACTCGGCGGCACGCCTCGTCGACGGCCAGGCGCAATACACGATTATGTGCATGCCGGACGGCGGTACGATTGACGATCTGATCGTTTACCGGCTCGCCCCGGATCGCTACATGCTTTGTGTCAACGCCGCCAATATAGCGGCCGACCGCGAATGGCTGCGGACAATGCACTCCGATGACGCTGAATTCAGTGATGTAAGCGACGAAACCGCACTTGTGGCAATCCAAGGGCCAAAAGCGGAGGCGATGCTGACGGCGATAACGGAAACTGATCTCGCTGCGATTGGGCGTTTTCAAACTGTCTGGGGCAAAATCGCCGGTATTCGCTGTTTGATCGCTCGCACCGGGTATACCGGCGAAGACGGCTTCGAGATGTTTACCAAAGCCAGCGATGGGCAGCGCCTGTTCGAGGCAATCCTAAATGGCGGGGCGGCACAGGGACTCAGGCCGTGCGGTCTTGGTGCGCGCGACACCCTGCGGATGGAAGCCGGTTTGCCCCTCTATGGACATGAACTCGATCGCGCGACTTCGCCGGTTCAGGCGGGGCTGACCTCGTTCGTCAGATTTGACCGCGGTTTCGTGGGCGAAGCGGCGCTCATAGCGCAGCGCCGCGAGCCCGGGAAGCGCCTGGCTGGTCTTCGCACCGACGACGGCAGGACAATCGCGCGTGGAGGATACAGAATTTTTCGTGCGGGGCGCGAGGTAGGGATGGTGACGAGCGGTACGTTCGCGCCGAGTTTCAACAGACCGCTTGCTCTGGGGTACATCGAAGTGGACCACGGGCAGGTCGCTGCGCAGCCCGGCGACGCAGTTGAGGTGGAGATTCGCACTCGGCGCGTATCAGCCACAATCGTCCCACTGCCGTTCTATCGGCGACTGAAGAGGCAAGATTCGAAGAGTCGAGTCGCGGTGTGAATAATTCGCTGAATCTTGAAGGCCTGCCCAATATCATCCGGACGATGCTAGCGGGACCGCCCAAATATCGAAGATGAGATTCGTACCACATACCGAAACCGAGATCGCTTCAATGCTGAAAGTCATCGGCGTCGCGGGACTCGATGACCTGATCGCGCATGTGCCCGAGAAGCTGCGCGCCAGCGCGTCGATCGCTCTCGAACCTGGCCGGAGCGAAGCCGAAGTGGTGGCAGAGCTCTCGGCGCTTGCGGCGAAGAGCTTAAGCGCACACGGATTTGTCAGCTTTCTCGGCGCCGGTTCGTATCGCCACTACGTGCCTGCCGCAGTTCGCGCAATCATCGCACGCGCGGAATTCGCAACCAGCTATACCCCCTATCAACCAGAGGCGAGCCAGGGCACCACACAGGCCATCTTCGAATTCCAGACTCTGATTACACAACTGACCGGACTGGAGGTCGCCAACGCCAGTATGTATGACGGAGCGTCGGCGGCAGCCGAAGCAGTACTGATGGCGCGCCGGGTGCTCCCCAAACGTCTAGTCGTCGCGGTTTCGAGAGCGCTGTGGCCTGACTATCGCGAGACTATCCGCACGTACCTGAGTGCGCAGACGCCGCTGGATCTCATCGAAGTGCCTTTTGATCGTAGGACCGGCACGACTGACCTCACCGAACTGGAAGCCCTTGCCGACGACCGGTTGCTGTGCACCGTAACCGGTTATCCCAACGCGTTTGGCGTTATTGAACCGCTCGGGCGAATCGCGGATATGACCCATCGCGCGGGCGGGTTCGCGGTCTCAGTGACTGCGGAGGGGCTCGCCCTGGGGTTATTGAAGGCTCCCGGCGCGGTGGGCGCGGACATCGCGGCTGGCGAAGCGCAGAGTTTCGGAATTGCGCCCCAGTTTGGCGGACCGGGTGTGGGTTTCATGGCGGCCCGGATGGCGCAGGTGCGGCAGATGCCGGGGCGACTGGTCGGACAAACCGTCGACGCGGACGGTCGCCGGGCCTTCTGCCTGACTCTGAATACACGCGAGCAGCATATCCGGCGCGAGCGCGCGACATCTAATATCTGCACCAATCATTCGCTCAACGCGCTCGGAGCGACAGTGTATCTTTCTCTTTTGGGACGCCGGGGTCTTCGCGAACTCGCCGCCCGCAATGTCGAACTCGCCCACCAGGCTGCTGAGGTGCTCGCGGCTGCAGGAATCCTGCCGCGGTTCAACGCACCCTTCTTCAATGAATTCGTGGTGTCGGTGCCGAATCCCAGGGCGGCTGCTGCGGCGGCGGAGCGGCGCAACATACTCGCGGGAGTACCGCTGGGACGCGACTATCCCGAACTCAGCGAGGGGCTGCTTATTTCCGTAACCGAGATGAACGCACCCGGCGAGTTCGAGTTGCTGCGCAACGCGCTGGCAGGGAGCGATTAATGGCTGGCGTGAAACGGGCGAGCGCCGCCGACCGGTCTGCGCCCGCGCGCGGCACATCATCCATCGTCGCCGCGGAAAAATCGGTGGCGCTAATCTTCGATGAATCGTCGCGCGGCCGTCGCGGAATCGATCTTCGCGGAGGCGAGGCTAGTGAGCAGCGCGCGCTTGAAATCCTTGGCGACGAGCTTTGCCGTGTCGATATTGAAGGCTTTCCGGAACTGAGCGAGCCACAGGTATTGCGTCATTATCTGCGGCTTTCGCAGTTGAACTTCGGACAAGCGTTGAACTTCTATCCGCTCGGGTCTTGTACGATGAAGTACAATCCGGTGGTGAACGACGAACTGGCGGCTCTACCCGGCTTTTCGGCGATTCACCCGGCGACTCCAGCCCACCTTGCACAGGGCGCGCTCGAAATCATGGTACGGATGGAACGCGCGATCGCCGAAATCACCGGTATGGACGCAGCGTCGCTCCATCCTGCCGCCGGTGCGCAGGGCGAGCTTGCGGGCCTTCTGATAGTGCGCGCAAGGGAGCAAAAGCGTGGGAGGGTGCGAAGTAAGGTGATCATTCCGGATACCGCCCACGGTACGAATCCGGCGAGTTGTGCGCTGGCGGGCTTCGAGGTCGTGGTCGCACGATCGAGCAAGCGCGGCTACCTCGAGGCGCAGGAGATTAGCCGTCTGCTGGACGATGACGTTGCCGCGCTGATGGTGACGAATCCCAACACGATGGGGATTTTCGAGCCCGAGATGCAGGAAATCGCCGCGCTTCTGCATCAGCATGAGGCGCTGTTGTATATGGACGGCGCCAATATGAACGCGCTGCTGGGCGTGGCCAAACCCGGGGACATGGGCGCGGATATCGTTCAACTGAACTTGCACAAGACTTTCTCGACGCCGCACGGCGGTGGCGGTCCAGGGGCAGGTCCCATCGCGGTAGTACAGCACCTGGAGCCGTTTCTGCCGGTGCCGCGCATCGTCCCGTGCGGTGAGGGCTGGGACTTCGATTACGCCAGGCCGGACTCCATTGGTCGATTGCGCGCGTTCCACGCCAATTTCGCGATGGTGGTTCGCGCTTATGCTTATATCCTGGCGCTCGGCTGCGACGGCCTGGAGCAGGCAAGCCGCGTCGCGATTCTTAACGCGAACTACGTGCGCAAACGTCTGGAAGGATATTATCCAAGCGCTTCTAACGAACCGACCATGCATGAGTGCGTGCTCACCCACGATCTCGAAGAGCGCGCACACCTGAGCACGCTCGATATCGCGAAGCGCTTGCTCGATTTCGGAATCCATCCCCCGACGATTTACTTTCCGCTGATTGTCCATGGGGCATTGATGATCGAGCCGACTGAGACCGAGAGTCTCGAGACGCTCGATCGTTTCGTCGCGGCAATGGCGGAAATTTACAACGAATCGTTGAGCAATCCCGAAACAGTGAAGACGGCGCCGCATACACTGGCGCTCTCGCGCGTGGACGAAGTCACCGCGGCCCGCCACCCCGTACTGCGCTGGACACCGTCAGTGACAAGGTAAGCCAGGTCCCGATCGAGCCAGATCATGGCGCCAAAAGGCTCGTCTCATATGCCGCTGAGCTTGAGCGCGCGTGCGTAGTCGTCGGGCGTGTTGACATTGAGAAAACTCCGCAAGTCAGGATCGATACGCCGGAGTTCGTCGACTCCGACTCGCCGGATTGCAAGACGGCTGACGATGGCGGTGAGGCGGCGCTCGCCAGAGATCGCTGCAATCGCCTCGCGTGACGCTCGACGGTAAGCCGCGCACAGCGGTTGCAACTGCGCGCCAACCTCGGGAATCACCGCGTCGTAACTATCGATCATACCGCACAGGGTGCGTGCGACCTCGACCCTAACCAGCGGCAGGTCACATGAGCAGGCGAAGGCAATGTCGTTCTTCGCCGCTGCGAGGCCGCGGACCAGCGCGACAGCCGGCCCCGCGTAAGACTGTTCGTCGCGCACCAATACCACTCCGGCGACGCCACGGATCATCGGATCGATCGGAAAGGGTTCGGCATCGGCAGCCGCCCCAACCACGATCAGGTCCTCGAATTCGCGCCGGAGTTCGCTGAGCATCCGCTCGAGGATAGTAGTTGCGCCGAACGGCAACGCCGCCTTGGGTCGGCCCATGCGCGAGCTTCTACCGCCCGCCAGGACTATTGCACTTACGGGCGCAGTCATAGCTCGACTCCTCTCCGCCCGGTTGAATAACTCGCGGGATGAACGCTGGGGACCTCCACGAACGCATTGGATTGTATAGGTTCGCTCCGAATTTTGCGCATCGGGGTCGCGCTGGCTATCCTTGAGCGCGAACGTGCCGATCCGGACCTCACCGCTTATCACGCAATATCTGAGCGTCAAACAGCGCGTACCCGACGCGATCCTGTTTTTCCGCCTCGGCGATTTCTACGAGATGCTATTCGAAGACGCCGAAATAGGCGCGCGCATCTTGGATATTCAGCTCACCTCGCGTTCGAAGGATGGCGTTCCGCTGTGCGGCGTCCCATATCACGCTGCGGAACCGTATATCGCGAAGCTGCTGAAGGCCGGGATGAAGGTGGCGATCTGCGAGCAGACGGCCCCCGATATGCCGGCGGGTTCCAGCACCAAAGGCGGCGCCTTCCAGCTAACCCCGCCGGGTGGAAGAGGCGGTGTGCGCGGACTGATGCCCCGGCAGATCGTTCGCGTGATCACGCCTGGCACCGTCGGCGAGGAAACCGTGCTGGCTGCCGACGAAAAAAATTTCCTGCTCGCCTTGGCGCCGGACCGCGGCGGTTTCGCGTTGGCGGCCCTAGATGTTTCGACTGGCGAGTTTTTGGTCACTAAGGTCGATGGCATCGGCGGTCTGCGCGAGGAGATCGCGCGGATAAATCCGCGTGAAGTGATCACGTCCAAGGGATCGGGCCAGCTTGCACCGATCTTGGCGGAGTTCAGGATCGCGGCGACTGCCCTGGAGAGCGAGACGTTCGAGACCCGCGCTGCTCGCGAAGCATTGGCCCGGCGCTTCGGCAGCGATATCAGCGCCCTCACGGGCGAAGCCGAGGACGCCATGGCTGGAGCCGCGGGCGCGGCATTGTCATATGTCGAAGAAAACTTCGGGCGCGAACTCGCCCATTTGCGCAAACCCACACTGTATCGGGCGGCCGAGTACATGCTGGTTGACGAGACCAGCCGGCGCCATCTGGAACTGACCGCCTCCACCGATGGTACCCGCGAAGGTTCGCTGCTTGCGATCGTTGACGAAACCTTAACACCGGTCGGGGCTCGCACGCTGTCGAACTGGATGGTCTATCCGTTGCTGGAGCTGGAAGCGATCCGGGCGAGGCACGACGCGGTCGATGAACTGTTCAATCTCGATCTGGGCGGTGAAGTGGCGGATGCACTGCGCAGAATTGGGGACCCCGAAAGGCTCGCCGGGCGTATCGGAAGCCTGCGCGCGTCTCCGCGCGACGTTCTGAAACTCAGGCAATCGCTGATGGCAGTGGCGGTATTAAAGCGCTGGCTTGCGGATCGCCGCGATCCAACGCTCCGGCGCATCGCGGAACGTCTGCAGCTGGAGCCGCAATTGGTGGAGCGAATCGATTCGACTATCGGCGACGAACCGCCCGTGAATCCGCGCGACGGCAACACGATCCGTGCTGGCTGCAGCGCCGAAGTGGACGAATTGCGTTCGCTCGCGCTGGATGCGCGCGGGGTGATCGCACGACTCGAAGCCACAGAGCGCGCGCGCACCGGGATTCCTTCACTCAAGGCTCGCTACAACCAAGTCTTCGGTTACTATATCGAGATCAGCAAGCCGAACCTGGATCGGGTACCGGCGACGTACGAGCGCAAGCAGACCCTGGTCGGCGCTGAGCGCTTCACTACACCCGAACTAAAGGAACTCGAGCGCAGGATTCTGAGCGCCGAATCAGGACTGAAAGAACTCGAGCTTCAGCTTTTTCTGAAGCTGCTGCGCGACCTCAGCTCCCATGCCGCCGCAATTCTCGAGACCGGAGTTGCAGTCGGAGAGTTTGACGCGCTGATGTCGCTGGCGAAGGTAGCCCGGCGGCGCGGCTATGTGCGGCCGGAAATGGGTTCCGGGATGGCGCTGCTGATTCGCGACGGACGCCATCCGGTGCTCGAGAGCGGAATGAAGGCGGGTGAATTCGTGCCTAACGATCTCGACGCGAACCCCGACGATCGCCAACTGCTCCTGATCACAGGACCAAATATGGCCGGCAAGTCCACCTATCTTCGCCAGGTCGCGCTGATCGTTATCCTGGCGCAGATGGGCAGTTTCGTGCCGGCGACCACGGCCCGCCTCGGACTTACCGATCGCGTGTTCACCAGAATCGGAGCGCGCGACGAACTGCGTCGCGGCGAGTCCACCTTTATGGTCGAGATGCGCGAGACCGCCCGTTTGCTGGAAGGACTGACCGAGCGCAGCCTGCTCCTGCTCGACGAGGTCGGGCGCGGCACCAGTACGTTCGACGGGTTGGCGATCGCATGGGCGGTCGCCGAGTACCTGCATGATGCGACACGTGCGAAGGTACTCTTTGCCACGCACTTTCATGAGCTTACCGAGCTTGCGCGCGAACGACCGCGAGTCAAAAATCTGAGCATGGCCGTGCGGGAGTGGAATGGGGAAGTGCTGTTCCTTCGGCGCGTAGTCGAGGAACCTGCCAGTCGCAGCTACGGCATCGAAGTCGCGCGGCTGGCCGGTTTGCCTGATAGCATCGTGAGCCGTGCGCGCGAGATTCTCAGCAATCTGGAGCAGGGCGAGTTGGACGACAGCGGGTCCGCGCGGCTCGCGCGTTTATCCGGCGGCGGCGAACACCCGACGCCGCAGATGAACCTGTTTGCTCCTACGGAGAGCAGGATTCTCGAGGAATTGCGTTCGCTCGAGGTCGATCGGCTCACCCCGGTCGACGCCCTTAACGCGCTGGCGCGGTTGACCTCCCGTTTGCGCAAAGGTGGCGAGTAGCTGAAGTCGGATCGCGGCCCTGGAGTGAGAGCCGGCGACAAGGCGGTGCGGAAGTTGAGGAACAGGGTGTCGGCGAGGCTTGTCGGTGCGATGGCCGTCTGGTTCGTAAGTGCCATACTAGGCCCTGCGAGTATACAATCTGCCGTGCTCGGGAGTGCCTCAATCCAGCAGCATGATGGCCTCGTCGAGTTACGTTTTGGCGTTCGCGGCCGGGGCCTCAAGTGGCATCTGAGCGCTCATCGCCAGCAGCTCTGGATCGACCTGGAAAACACGCGTCTGGAGCTGCCGTCACTGGAAGGACAGGAAGCGCCGCCGGTCAAAGGGGTCCATACGATTGATCCGGGAGGCGGCGATGCGCGGGTGGTCGTCGAAGTGAGCGGCAAGGTCGACTACGTGGTGGCGCGCCTGCCGGACGAGCTTATCGTGCGGCTGGCTCCCAGCGGAGCGGCGCCTGACCTCGCCGCGCCTCTACTGGCCGAGGTCGACCACGCCCGAAACGCTCGGCGAGTACCGGCGCGGGCACGTCGCAACGATTCGAAAGATCTGAATGGACACGGCGTGCCGATGATCCCTGCACGCAATTCCAGTGCCGCCACGACGTTGGGCCTCGGGCCCGACCGCTTCCAGACGGCGTCATTGAGTCCGCCCAATCCCCGGTCATCGGGTCCGCTCGTCGTAATCGACCCGGGTCATGGGGGCCGCGACCCCGGAACCGTGGCGGCGGATTCCATCCCCGAGAAGGACGTGGCGATCGCGATCGCACAACGTCTCGCGAGTGCGCTGAGGTCACGCGGCTTTGAAACGCTCTTGACGCGCACCGACGACACATTTTTGAGCCTCGCTGACCGGATGGCAGTCGCGAATCGTGCGCACGCGGACCTCTTCATCTCCGTTCATCTCAATTCGAGCCCCGATCCGGGCACCGCCGGCATCGAGACCTACTACCTTAACAACACCACTGACCGGGCCACGATTCGGCTGGCGCGGATGGAGAATGGTGTTGCCGGCGGCTATAGCGCCCCGGGCCAGGCCGACCTAAACTACATTTTGAGTGACCTACGCCAGGGTTATAAGGCCAACGAATCAGCTTCTCTTGCGCGAATGATCGAGGCGGAGACTGCGGCGAATATTGCCGCGTCACAGGGGCTTAGAGTGCATACGCTGGGCGCAAAAAAAGGTCCGTTCTATGTACTGGTCGGCGCCGAAATGCCGGCCGTACTGGTGGAATGCGGCTTTTTGTCCAATGCGGCCGAAGCCCAGGAGCTGACCGCGCCCGGTTATCAGCAGTCGCTTGCCGACGGTATCGCGGATGCGGTCGTGCACTACTATAACGCCGACGCTGCGGTGGGAAACCTGTGAACGAGGGAAGCCTCGCCGCAAACGACGCCGCGCAGGACGCCAGGGCCAGTGCCGTACGCGAGGAGGCGGCGTTGCTCGCCGCGATGGAAGGCGGCGCACGTCCGGGAACGGTTGCGCGAGAGCATTTCGATGGGGTGCGGGAAGATCTCTTCCGACGACATCGCGCGGGCGCCGGCGGACTCGAAATCGCGCACGCCTTGGCGGCGGCCGCAGACGCGCTCATGCGCGCGCTTTATCGCCACGCGGACGATCGGCATGGACAGCGCTTCTCGCGGCTCAACCAGCGCCTTTCCGTCGTGGCGCGCGGCGGTTACGGACGCAGCGAGCTCAATCCGTACTCCGACATCGATCTGGTTTTCTTGCACGACTACAAACCGGGGCCATATATAGAAGTCGTCACCGAGGTTATCCTGCATGCACTCTGGGACGCCGGCTGGTCGTCGGCTACGCTGTGCGCAACGTCACCGAGTGCATCAAGATGGCGTCGGCAGACCTCAAAGAGAAAACTGCCATCCTTGACGCCCGCTTCCTCGCCGGCGACGAGAAACTGTACGCGCAATTCGACAAATCGCTGGTGGCGGACGTCCTCAATCGCAATCAGCAGGCTTTCTTCAAGGCCAAGCTGGAAGAAAGCCGCGAACGCCACAAGCGCTACGGCGAGTCTATCTACCTGCTCGAACCGCAGCTGAAGGAAGGCGAAGGCGGGTTGCGCGACCTGCACACGGCGCTCTGGCTGGCCAAGGTCAAGTACAAGACCCACTCGCTCCAGGAGCTGGTGCAGAAGGCCGTGATCACCGACGCGGAACTCAGGGAAGTGAGTAGCCGCCCAGGATTTTCTCTTCCGCGTGCGCAATTCGCTGCATTTCTTGAGCAAGCGGCATAGCGATCAGCTCACCTTCGAGTTCCAGGACCTGATCGCTCCGATGCTCGGTTTTGTCGACACCGACGGCCGCGCAGCGACCGCCGATCTCATGCGCACCTACTACCAGCAAGCCAGCGCGATCTTGCGCTTCTCCGAGGGCCTGATTGCGCGAGTGACAGAGGCGACGACCTCGGCGCGCTTCCTCCGGCGCAGTCCGTCCCGTCAGATTCGCCCCGGGGTCGTCATTCAACAGAACCTGCTCGGGCTCGCCGCACCGGACTTCTTCAAGCGGGCACCGCTCAACTTGGTTACCATCTTTGCTGACTGCGCTGCACATGGTGTCGAGCTTTCAGGCAGTGCCTATCAGCTCGTGCGCGACAATTTGCCTCTGATTGACGATACGATGCGCCACGACCCACGCACTGGGATGGCCCTGATGGGCATTCTGAGCGGGCGCCAACGAGTCGCGGAGACGCTTGAAGCGATGCATCGGGCGGGCGTGCTCGGCGCCGTCATTCCGGAATTCGGCAACCTGTACGCGCGTGTGCTGCACGACCTCTACCACATTTATACGGTCGACCGGCATTCTTTAGCCGCGATCCGTGAGCTCGAGCGTCTGCGCGGTGGCGAGTTCAAGGATTCCAATCCCCTGTTAACGGAGGTCGCACGCGAGTACGACGCACTCCCGATGGTTTTCCTCGCCCTGCTACTCCATGACATCGGCAAGGGCCACGGCCACGACCATCACGAGCGTGGGGCGGTGCTTACGGCCGAAGTCTGCAAGCGGCTCCGCTTGGACGGCGAAGAGACCGATCTGGTCGTTTTCCTGGTGCGCAATCATCTGATGATGTCGCAAGTCGCCCAGAAGGGCGATGTCGAGGATACGCGCACGGTCGGTGACTTCGCGCGTCAGGCGGGCTCGATCGATCGTCTCAAGGCCCTCTATTTGCTGACCTTTGCCGATATGCGCGCGGTCGCCCCGAACGTATACAACAACTGGCGCGACATGTTGTTGAGCGACCTCTATATGAAGTCGCTAAAAGTGCTGGAACAGGGCGACCGCGAGGCGGTCGATCCGGAACGCCGATTGGCGCTGGTCAAGGCCGAGGTGCGCGAACGCCTCGCGACCACCAACGCGTCGCCAAAACAGATCGCCGACTTTGTCGATCTCATGCCCGAGCGTTATTTTCTGACCGTACCCGAAGGCGACATCGGCACGCATTTCGAAGTGATGCGCATGCTCGACGAGGGCCCGCTAGTGTGCCGCCATCGCCACTTTCCCGAGCTCGAATTCAGCGAACTTATTGTCGCGACGCGTGATCAGCCGGGACTATTTTCGAAAATTGCCGGCGCGCTCACCGCCAACAATCTCAACATCCTCTCCGCGCGAATCACTACACGTGCCGACGGCATCGCGCTCGACGTCTTCCGCGTATCACACCTCATGGGGCTCGCCATGGAAGAGGATCGCTGGCTGCGGGTCGAACGGGACCTCGAGCGCGTGCTCAACGGCGAACAGGACATCGTTCGGCTCGTCTCCGCGGCGCAGCGGGGCGGTTTTACCGGGCGCAGGTTCGTTCGGCGCGTGCCGACCGAAGTTACCGTTGACAATCGTACCTCGGAGCAATTCACTGTTCTTGACGTTTTTACCCAGGACCGCGTCGGTCTGCTCTTCGCAATCACTCACACGCTTTTCGAACTGGGTCTGGTCATCCATATCGCCCGTATCTCGACGAACGCCGACCAGGCGCTCGACGTCTTTTACGTCAGCGATCGCGCAGGCGCGAAAATCACCGAACTCGATCAGATGCGTACCCTGCGCGCTACTCTAATCCGGAAACTCGAAGCCCAACCCGGCGTAGAGAGCTGACTTGAACCGGCCGCAATCGCGGGTGAAGGGGCAGGCGGGGGTCGGTGGCGCCGTACGCGGGGATTGGGACGAAATAATCGATCGCCACCTCGCGCGCCTCGCGGTGGAACGCGGCCTAAGCCGCAATTCCCTGGAGGCCTATGCGCGTGATCTCGGTGATTTTCACGAATTCTGCCAAGCCAATGGCGTCGCCCCGCGGACGCTCGACACCGCCGCTCTCACCGCCTGGCTCGAGGGTCTGGCGGCACGCGGCCTCGCGGTAACGAGCCAGCGGCGCCATCTTTCCGCGGTGCGTGGATTGCTCCGCGAGCTCGCTGACTGCAAGGTTTTGAGCCACGATCCGGCAAGTGCGCTAAAACTGACGCGTCATCCCCGGCCATTGCCGCGAACTCTTGGCTACGCCGACCTCAATGCGCTAATCGCCGCAATCGACGTCACCACGCTCCGCGGTCTGCGCGATCGTGCGATGCTCGAGATGGCGTATGGATGCGGTTTGCGCGTTTCGGAACTCGTCGGCTTGCGGCTGAATCAGGCCGATCTCGCGGCAAACCTGGTAATCGTACTGGGCAAGGGAAACAAGGAACGTCTAATCCCGATTGGACGGTCCGCGAGCAAGGCCTTGCAGATGTACCTTGCCGCGCGCAGCGAAGCGTCACGCGCTCGGCTTTCGGTCGCTGGCAGAATCCATCGGTCCGCGGGAGCGGCGCCAGTGAGACCGGACTCTGCACTTTTCGTCAGCCGCTTCGGCCGCGCGATGACGCGCCAGGCATTTTTCAAAGGGCTTAAGGGATGGGCCCGCAGCGACCCGCGGCTGGCCTGGGTCAGCCCACACACTTTGCGGCATTGCTTTGCGACCCATCTGCTCGAGGGCGGTGCCGACTTGCGGGCCGTCCAGGAGATGCTCGGTCACAGCGATATTTCAACTACACAGATTTATACACACCTCTCGCGCGTCCATTTGCGCAAGGTCCACCGCACCTTTCATCCACGTGCCAAGCGCCGCACTCCCTCCGGCGAGACATAAGGCCAGACTTGGAAGATCATTCACCAATCATAGCAACGCTTTTAATCTGGGCGGTTCCCACCATCTTCGCAATCATCGCCCATGAGGTGATGCATGGTGTGGTCGCGCGCGCGTTCGGTGACGATACCGCCGCGCGCGCGGGTCGGCTCACGCTCAACCCGATCCCACACATCGATCCAGTCGGTACGATTGTGCTTCCTGCCATCTTGATTTTTTTGCACCTGCCGGTATTCGGCTATGCCAAGCCGGTACCCGTCAATTTCCAGAGACTCAGTCCACTAAGGGCGGGGATGGTAGCGGTCGCGGCCGCAGGTCCACTCACCAATTTTGCGCTTGCCGCCTTGAGCGCGTTAGCTCTTCGATTGTTGGTCGGCACTCCGGGAGCCGCCGGTATCCCGCTGGCCGCAGAGGCCGCGCGGATGCTCACCGCATCGGTTCTCATTAACGTGATGCTCGCGGTATTCAACCTCCTGCCGTTGTTGCCCCTTGACGGTGGACGAGTCGTGGCGGGTCTTTTGCCGCGAGCGCTCGCATTGCGCTACGCCGGATTCGAACGGTATGGATTTCTCATTCTGTTCCTGCTCCTTTATATGGGTTGGATCGAACCGCTCATATATCCTGTTATACGAACGATTGCCGGGGCGTTGCTGTGAGAAGCCAGGAAACCGAAATGCAGACTACGAGAATCGACACCGACGGAGCACCGCGCTTTCGGCTGCCGATGTACGAGGGGCCGCTCGACCTCCTGCTTCACCTGATCAAACGCGCCGAGCTGGACCCCCGGTCTGTCACCGCCAGCATCATCACCGAGCAGTACCTCGAGCACCTCAACCTGATGCAGGAACTGAATCTCGACGTTGCGGGCGAATACCTCGTGATGGCGGCGACGCTCCTGCTGATCAAGTCCTTTGCCCTACTGCCTCATCCCGGAGCGACCGACACGGAAGAGGCCGAAGAGCTAACTCGTGACCTGGTCGAGCGGCTGCTCGAATATCAACGGTATCGCGAGGCAGCCGCGAAGCTCGGAGATCGCCCATTGCTCGGGCGTGATGTCTTCGCCAAGGCGGGAGAAGCGGCACCGCCGAACGACGATCAAACGCCCCCGTATTCAGTTTCGGTGTTTGATCTGGTGCAGGCGATGGCGGCCGTGCTCAAGCGGCTCTCTGACCGCACTCCGCGAAGCATCGAGCTGCGTGACATTCCAGTCGCCCGATGTATTCCGCGGATTCTCGCTATGCTCGAAGATGGCGCACGGATAGCGTTCGCCGCACTCTTTGAAGACCTGCAAGACCGTCCCCTCGTGATCGCTACCTTTCTCGCCTTGCTCGAACTGGTTCGGCGGGGCGAGGTTTGCGCGTGGCAGGAAGATCGTTCGGGCCCGATCTTCCTCGGCCGCGGTGATCGATTCGGCATGGCGCAAACCCTGGCAGCGGCACTTGCCCAGGCTGCGGAGTCCGACGTGCCCGTAGGTGAAGACTCGGATGACTGAAGATGGAGTTGGCGTTGCCGTGGAAGAGGAGCGTCTCAAGGCGATTCTCGAAAGTCTGCTGTTTGCTGCCGGCGAACCAGTTAGCCTCACCCAACTAGCCAACGCCCTTGACAACGTGCCGCGCGAAGCAATCCGCAAGTCGTTGGCGGAGATGGCGGTCAGCTATGCCGCTGGAGACCGCGGCATGGTGCTCGAGGAAATCGCCGGCGGTTACCAGTTGCGCACACCGAAGGAGCACTCGCTCTATGTGCGCCGCCTGCTTTCCGCGAAGCCGCCACGCCTGAGCCGCCCTTTACTGGAGACTCTCTCCATCATCGCTTACCGTCAGCCCATAACCCGGCCAGAGATCGAGCAGCTCCGGGGCGTCGACACGGGCGGCGTACTCGAAACGCTGCTCGAGCGCGCTTTGATCAAAATCGCCGGGCGCAAGGAAGCGCCCGGACGTCCGATGATGTACGCGACGACAGATGAGTTTCTCGAACTATTCGGTTTGCGCGATCTCGAAAAACTGCCCGATCTGGCGGAATTCCGCGCCTTGGAAGAAGATTCCGCGCAACCGGCCTCCGATCAGAGCCTAACGCCCGCTACGGAACAGCCGGGTGGCCAAGGCGCTCAAGCCGAGCAGTCAGCACCGGCGCCGACTGAGCCAGATCCGGGGGAAGATCAGTCGTCCGATCCGAAGAAAAACCCAGAAAACCTACAATGATCTTGTCTTCCGGGCATTTCGTCGCGAGTAGCCCGGCACCCCTCCTTCCGCATTTGACCGAGCCGTCGTGCCTATTTAAGCTTTAAGCGATTTACTATCGTTGAGCTACGTCAAAGACATGTAAGTGTTGCTCAAGGCTGCTCGGGCTTGGAAGACGCCATCCTGCTTCTTGTCGGTTACGCGCAACACTTTCCATCGCCGCAAAGACACGGCCTTCCTGCGGTGTTTCTTAAAGGCTGCGAGCGGCGCGCCGTGGTGTGGTTTGAGGCAATTTTCTGGCTATGACAGAATCCGACATTTCGGTAAGCTTGTGATGGAGGGTAGCAAAAGCCCGTAAATTGCGGGCGTTTGCTCCCGGCTCGGATCAAGGGCGAAAGTTAACGCGTTGATGTTTATAAACCACCGCATGGCATAAACCGCCGTGTCCCGGTCGGAGAGTATATCTCGCCGTTAATCGCTTTCGGCTTATACCGCGAAGCGCCAGATTCCGCCTTCTTTGAGGATATGGCCGGCGCTCGGAGTCGCGAAGTGTGTCCCAAAGACCAGCACCGGCCGATCCGCGTAACGTTGGAGGAACTCGCGGCGTGTCCGGCGCGCCATTTCGCCCTGCCAGTCAAAACCACAATTCCATTCGGGATGGATGCATTGCACTGGATGGTGCATCAGATCTCCGGTGATCACCGCTTCGTGACCTCGTGAAGAGATGCGCACGCTGAAGTGACCCGGCGTATGTCCGGGGGTGGGCTCCAGCCAAATTTCGTCGGTAATCTTATGGGTGTCATCAATCAGGTTGGCCAGCCCCGCTTCGACGATCGGCCGCACCGAATCATCGATTGGGTCACGCGTGAAGCTGTCCTCCTGTACCGACCAATGCGCCCATTCCTTGCGACCGATCAGATAACGCGCCTTGGCAAAGGTCGGCACCCAGCGGCCATCGACCAGCATCGTGTTCCAGCCAACGTGGTCGACGTGAAGGTGCGTGCACAAAACCAGGTCAAACGAGTCTCTGGGAGAGCCGGCTTTGTCCAGGTCGCTCAGGAACGAGGTCTGCAGCATATTCCATCCGGGAAAGGCACGCTTTTTGTCGTTGCCGAGGCAGGTATCGACGATGATCCGCTTGCCGCCGCTTTCAACGATAAGCGCATGTATGCTCATCCGTACGCGGCCGCTCTCGTCCGCAAAATGAGGCAGCAGCCACTTGTTCTCTCTCCTGATGTTTTCCAGCGTAGCGTCGGGCAGAACGAAGGTTCCCTTTGACGTCGTTTCCATCTCCACCACGCGCGTGATGGTGACATCGCCGATTTTCCAGCGGTTCATTGGCGGCCTCCGCGGTTGCAATCGCCGCAAACTAACTTGGTTGCGGCAACACACGCAACCATCAGCCTTCTGCGTCTTCGAAGAAACCGCTTTCGGGCGCGTAGTTTTCGAACCGTGTGTACTGGCTCAGATAGGTAAGCTTGGCGGTATCGGTCGGGCCATTTCGCTGCTTGGCGACGATTATCTCTGCAACGCCCGGCTCCTTGGTGTCGCGATGGTACATATCGTCGCGGTAGATAAAGGCGATAACGTCCGCGTCTTGCTCGATCGCGCCTGACTCTCGCAAATCGGCGAGAAGCGGGCGTCGGTCGGGTCGCGTTTCCACCTGACGATTCAGCTGGGATAGCGCTACGACGGGAACCTTGAGCTCCTTCGCGAGGGCCTTGAGCGACCGCGAAATATCGGCAATCTCCTTCTCTCTCGACTCGCCGACCCCCGCCGACCGCATCAATTGCAGGTAATCCACGATAACCAGTCCGAGGTTGCTGCTGCGTTCACGCATCAACCGGCGGCACTTAGCCTTCAGGACAAGCGGTGACGTATCGGAGTTGTCGTCGATGAATATTGGCGCCTCGGACAACCGCGCGGCCGCCTGCGCCAGCTTGGGAAAATCGCGCTCGCCGAGGTAGCCAGCCCGCGCCTTGGAACTGTCGACCCGCGCCTCGGAACAGAGCATCCGCAACGCCAACTGCTCCTTGGACATTTCCAGCGAAAAGATTGCCACGCCAATTTTGGGGTCGGCCTCTAGGGCCGCGTGCGCCGCTATATTTAGCGCGAGAGCGGTTTTCCCCATTCCCGGACGGGCCGCGATAACGATCAATTCGCTCGGCTGAAAGCCCGACGTAAGACGATCCAAATCAAGGAAGCCGGTCGGTACGCCGGTAACGAGTTCCTTGCGCTCATATAAGCGCTCCAGTAGCGCGATCGAATGCCGACTTAGCTCGCGCATCGAGCTGAAAGAGGGTCTGATCCTGCGCTCTGATATCTCAAAAATCTTGTGCTCGGCTTCGTCGAGAAATTGATCGACATTTGCGCCGGGAGTCTCGTAGCTGCTTCCCGCGATTTCCGTCGCGATCGACCCGAGCGTGCGCAGCACGGCTTTCTCGCGCACGATTCGCGCATAATGGGTAGTGTGGGCGGCCGTCGGAACCACCGCCGCCAACTCGGCGATATACGACGGCCCACCGATCTGTTCCAACAGGGTTTTCCCTGCTAACGCGTCGGTGAGCGTAATCGCATCGATCGGTACGTTGTGGTCAGACAACTCCGTCATCGTGCGAAAGAGGATTCGATGGCGCTCCTGGTAGAAGTCTTCCGGCAGAAGCACTTCCAGCGCCGCGTTAATCGCCTCGTTATCCAGCAGGATCGCGCCGAGCACCGATTGCTCAGCTTCGAGATTTTGGGGCGGAACACGCCTCAGAATGTCATCCACCGCTACCCCAGCCACCTCTACCACTCCCCCGGAGCGCACCGGATTGCATGCGATTCGTCGAGGATGCCTCGACTCCTCCGAGTATCCGGCAAGCCGCAGGCGCCATCAAGGTTTCTGCGGCACGGTGCTAAAACGTCTGTTCACACCAAATCCCCAACCTCTCCTCTCTCGCGCTGAAAGCCCAGTGAATAGGGACGTTGAGTGCGATACAGGCTCACCCCAGCGCTGTTGAAATCTAATAATTTTCGATTCGCGAGTTTTGTCGCACTTTGTGGAACGGCAGGCAGTCGCAAGCTATCATGGCTTCGTCGTGAGCCGATTCATGAGGCGCGCTTGGGTCTAGGGGCAAATCAATCTGAGAACGGCTTCACGAGGCCTAGCCCAGCGTCTGACGCTGGGGTGGTGTACTGCTCAGCCCGATTTCGCGTGCAAATGGACTGCTGCCGCGCGCCTCGGGAACGCCGTTCGCCGCAAGTAGCCGGGCGTGCTGTTTAATTCGTACCAATTTGTCTTCGCGTTTCTCCCGCTGGTTTTGATCGGTTTTGCGGCCCTTGAGCATTTTCGGCTACGGCGATTAATCGGTCCGTTTCTGATTCTGGCGTCGCTCTTTTTTTATGGTTGGTGGACCTGGCGTTACCTGTTCCTTTTTGGCTTCTCGATCGGGTTCAACTATCTGTGGTCGCTTTTGCTGATTCCGAGAGCGGCCGGCGAACCGTCCTCAGCGGGAGCCGACCGCTCGTCCCGGCTGCTCTTGGCAGGCGGCATCGCCGTCAATCTCGCACTGCTTGGCTTTTTCAAGTATCGCAACTTTCTCGCGGTCACCGCCGCCGGCCTTTTCGGCGCTTCCTGGAATCCTGCACCGTTGGTGCTACCCCTGGCGGTCTCCTTCTTTACCTTCGAACAGATTACATATCTCGTAAGTGCCTACCGCGGCGAACCGGGAACCGGCGACTTGATTAGCTATTGCATGTTCGTCACGTTTTTCCCTCACCTCATCGCGGGGCCGATCGTTCGATACGGAGAGATTTACCCGCAATTCAATCGTGAATCGGATCTGCGTGTTGACTCGGCCGCTCTCGCCGACGGCTTGATGATTTTCAGCATTGGCCTGTTCAAAAAGGTGATACTCGCCGACAGCCTCCGCGACATAGTCAATCCGCTCTTCGGTCCGCACCTCGCGATGTCTTTCCCGGATGCATGGGGCGCCGCCCTGAGCTTCGCCCTGCAAATATACTTCGACTTTTCCGGCTATTCCGACATGGCTATCGGCCTCGCGCGGATGTTCGGCGTGAGATTTCCTGAGAATTTCGACTCACCCTATCAAGCGCTGGATGTAATTCAGTTCTGGCGCAAATGGCATATGACACTCTCGTTCTTTCTGCGCGACTATCTCTACATCCCGCTGGGAGGAAACCGGCGAGGCGAACCGCGCCGCTATCTAAATCTCTTCTTGACGATGCTTCTCGGGGGTCTATGGCACGGTGCCAACTGGACGTTTGTTGCTTGGGGTGCGCTGCACGGATCTTTCCTTGCCATCAACCATCTTTGGACCGGTTCGGGACGGCGCTTGCCTGGCATGTTTTCCTGGGCTCTGACCTTTTTCCTCGTGACCATCGCGTGGGTCTTCTTCCGCGCAACGACCTTTGCCCAGGCCGCCCTCATACTAAAAGGGATGGCCGGGCTTTCAGGCTTCGCCTGGGATGCGCATTGGTATTCGATCGGATGGCACGAGTTGCGCCAGATCGCGATCGGTCTCGCGGTGGTGCTCTTCTGCTCCAATCGGCAAACTCTGCTCGCGCGGACTTGGACTAACGACTACGCGTTCGCGGGGTCGTTCGCGATTCTCGCCAGCATCAGCCTAATGAGCATGGCGAACCCGCCACCGTTCTTCTACTTCCAGTTCTAGGCTCGCACTACCCAATGAAGCGACGATTGGTCTTGATGTTCGCGCTAAGCGCGGCCCTGGTCGGGAGCGGCGCGATAGTGAATTTTCTACTGAATCCCTACGGGGTGTGGCAAAGCCGATTGATCGATCCGGTGTTTCGCAAACCGAAAGACGAACACGTGGCCTTGCCGTACCTTATCCGCAGCGCCCGGACTCACACCCTGCTGGTTGGATCTTCGCGCGTCGCGCTCGGCATGCGGATCGATGAGATTGCAGGGGACGACGTGCTTAACGGCGGGGTGAGGGCCGCAACCATACCGCAGTCTTGCGCAATCATCCGCGCCGCGCTCGACAATCGCCACTTCACGCGTGTCATCTGGGGCGTCGATTTCTTCGCGTTTAACGCTCGCTGGAACAATGACGACCGCGAGTTCGAGCGGCGGCTCGCAGGTGGCCCGGGAAGCTGGATCGAAGACACGCTTCTAAGTCTCGCCGCCCTCGATGACGGATGGGCCGACATCAAGCGCGATATTCGCGGCCGGGGGAAACTGCCGGTCACGGCAACTCGCGCGGTGCCGTGGCCAGACCGGACGATTTGCGGCGATTTCGCAGCGAACCGCAATCTGGGGTTGGTTGCGACCCCTCCGCAAGAGATCGAACGCCAACTCTCCGACGATGTCCCCGGCTACATGGGTTATCATCTCGCGCCCGTCTTTCTCGATCTCTTTCGCCGCACTGTCGAGCAGGCTCGCCACCGCGGGGTCCAAATCATCGTGTTTGTGCCTCCGATGAGTGACTACGAGCTGGAGCTTATCTGGCAAAGCGGGGAGTGGCCGGTCTTTCAAGACTGGAAGCGCACGCTTGCGGCGAGCGGACCGCTATGGGACTTCTCGGGTTTTAACCGGATGGCGGCTTCCGATCAGTTCTTCATGCACGTCATGCACTATAAGACCGCGGTTGGCGAAACCATCCTGCGCCTGCTGCTCAACGAGCCGCTGCCTGCGTGCGACGGGCTGTCCAGCGTCGTCGCGGACGCCGCGATCCATATCTCTCGTTCCAATGCGGTCCAGGTCCTGGCTGCAGAGGACCAAGCCTGGCGGTCCGGAAGGTCGAACGGTTCGCCGTTCGCCGAGCTTGCGGCCGCCGCGCTGGATCGCCAGCGAGACCGCACCCGTGAGCTTGAGAATCCGAAATGACACTAAAGTTTTGTGCTTTGAGTACCCTGTCGCGGACTCCCGGCGCCGGTTTTACCGACGTCCTGCGCGCATTGCAGCGCGTTGCGGTGTGAGAATCGGCGCAGCTGCGACCCCAAAAAGAAAACCGCCCACATGCGCCCACCATGCGA
This sequence comes from uncultured Pseudomonadota bacterium, assembly GCA_963837035.1. Lineage (GTDB taxonomy): Bacteria > Desulfobacterota > Binatia > Binatales > Binataceae > JASHZA01. The sequence continues at coordinate 54,302 of CAWIMH010000032.1, read as the reverse complement.
CGCCACCGAGCTGCGGTCCATGCGCACCAGAATTGATTCCGGCGTAAAGTTGCACCGCAAACCAGATCAACAGGTAGAAGATCGCGGGTATTTCGACGAACTGGATGAAGACGAATAGCGGCAGGACGGTCATGATGCGGCCGCGCGGATACAGGACGAAATATGCGCCGAGCACTCCCGCAATCGCTCCGCTCGCGCCGATCACCGCAACCCGAGACTCCGGTCCCATCGCCACCATCGCCAGCCCGGCCGCTGCTCCGGCAAACATATAGAAGAGCAGGTAGCGCAAGTGACCCATCCTCTGCTCCACCGCCGGTCCGAAGATGAACAAGTAGAGCATGTTGCCGGCGATATGCAGCAGGCCGCTGTGCAGGAACAGCGACGTTGCGAGTGTTATCAGCGCAAACAGGCTTGCCTTTCCCGCCGCGAAATCGAGATGTGAGATCCGGGCTGGAACCATCGCGAACGGCGCCAGGGTCGCTTCCGCCTTTGGTCCGAGGCGTACCTCAACCGCAAACACCGCGACGTTTAGGAGGATCAGCAGCGAATTCGCGCCGGTGAGACGGCGCAGGGCTTCGCTGTCGCGCAACGGTATCATCTGGTCAACGCAGGTAGCCGGCGAACGCGCAGATGTACTGGCACGCGTTCGCGGTTATAGTAGCCGCGCCATCCCCGCTGAGCGATACGGCGGCTCCTGAAGTTTGCACTTGCGCTCCGATGAGAAGTTGTGGGCAGTGAAGTTCGAGTGCTTGAGCCGAGACCACCATCTGTGCGAAAGAAGGCAGGCGAGCAAGTCGCTCGATCGAAGCCGAGGCGGTTCTCCATCGAACTGGCGGCATCGCGTCGCAGCAGCAATTTCACTACGAGCACGGCCTCACCTGTGTAAAGCGCAGCCTATCGCCCCGAAATGTTGTTAAAAAATCGTCGCATGCCCCTCGAGCTGAGGGTAAGAAGTTAACGGAGGAACCTATGGAGATCGTCAAGCAGGATCTGACGGTGCAGACGGGCAACGAGAAGATGCCGTGCCACCTGGCTCGGCCTGCGAGCGGAGGACCCTACCCCGGCCTGGTCGTCGTAATGGAAGCCTTTGGCTTGAACGACAATATCAGGAATCTCACGAATCGATTCGCGGCCGAGGGATTCGTCGCGATCTCGCCGAATCTGTATTTCCGCCAACCTAATAATGTCGTCGGCTACGACAATCTGCCAGGTGCAATCAAGCTGATGGGAAGCCTGAACGACGATCAGGTAGTCGGCGACCAGACCGCCGCGATCAACTATTTGAAGAACATGAAGGAGGTAAAGCCCCGATTCGGCACGACCGGATTCTGCATGGGCGGGCGCGTGGCGTTCCTGACCGCAGTGCGTAACTCCGACGTCAACGCGACCGTGCCCTTTTATGGCGGCGGAATGACCCGGGCGGGCCAACCAGGTGGCAAGGCGCCGATCGACGATGCGGCCAACCTTAAGGGACCCGTGCTCGCGTTCTTCGGTGGCAAGGACGCGTTTATCCCGATGGCGGAAGTGGACAAGTTTCGCGATGCGCTCAATCAGGGTGGCAAGCCGGCCGAAATCGTACTCTACGCCGATGCCGACCACGGTTTCATGTGCGACGATCGCCCGTCGTACCACGCCGCACACGCCAAAGAGGCGTTTGCTAAGACAGTGGCCTTTTTCAAACAGAATCTAGGGTAGGGAGATCGCGACAGTCCTTGCGGTCCGTCTGAGAGCCGCGGGCCGGCATTATCCACCGCGGACGGATCCGAGACTCCGTCCGCGGTGGATTTTCAGCCATCCTGGAAATTTCCCGATGCGTTTGCATTCCGGTGTCCGAAGAAGGCGAATTCGCCTCGCCCCGGGGTGCACCTAACCGCGCCAGGCCTTCCCGTAACTGTCGAGACAGGCGACTTCACTAATGGGCCTGCGTTTGACCGGGTAATGGTGGCCTACCGGGTAGCCGATCGGCATGAGGGCGAAGGTCTGCACGTCCGGCGGTAAATCCAGAATTCCACGCACCTCCTCTTCGAAGAACGCGTGAATCGTGGTCAGGACGGTGCCCAGGCCAAACGCACGACACGCCAGGATCACGTTCTGCACAGCGGGGTAGATGCTCGAGCCCGCAATTCGCGCCGATGCGGCCATACGGGTCTTGATGTCCGCTGGCAGATTCGAACTTCCCGACCACATCGAAGACTTAAGGCATGGCACCAGCAGGACCGGTGCGTCGCCCATATGGTCGAAGAGGTGCTGCACGGACTGCATGAAGCGCGCGTATTTCTTTTCGTCCATGTGCGCGGGCCGTTGCGCGCCGGCGTAGAGCTTCATCAGGATTTCCGAGGCCTGCTTGTAAACCGCACCCAGTTGCTTGCGCTTGGCGGCGTCCTTCACCACGATAAAAACCCAGGATTGAGCGTTACTGCCCGACGGCGCGCGCACCGCGGCATCAAGCACCTTGCTGATAACGTCATCGGGCACTGGATCGGGGCGCAGACGCCTGATCGACCCCGCCGAATAAATCGCTTCAAACAATCCGATTTCCGCCATGATCTTCCTCGCAGGTTGGAGTTCTGTCAGTTCGATTCACCGCGGCAGCGACACGTCACCCTCATGCTTCCCGCGGCGGCCCTTCACCAGCCGAAAACGTGCTTTCTGACCGAGCGGAGGATAGCGTACACCCCGGAGTCCGAGGCATGCAAAACGTAGATACCCTGATCGTGGCCCTCGTGTTCGTCTGCGTGTACGCATCGGCGAGCCGCCTTTATCCGCTCCAGATCAAATTCCAGAAGCACTGGCTATCCGTCGCCGCGGGCGTGTCCGTTGCGTACGTCTTTCTGGACATCCTGCCGGAATTGAGCATCCACCAGGAACGTCTGCTCGCACATGCCACTGAGGAGGCAATGTTCGCGGAGCGGCGGATCTACATCGCAGCCCTGATCGGTTTTGTCTTCTTTTACGGACTCCAACACATGATCCTGGCATCGTCGTCAGACCAGCCGCACGACGGCCACGTGGGAAGGAACGTCGCCTTTGCCGTCGAAGTTGCGGGATTTGCATTGTATAGCTGGCTAATCGGGTATCTGCTGGTGGAGATCGCCGAGGAGGGCGATCGTTCGCTCGGCCTCTACGCGGCCGCTATGGGAATGCATCTGGCCGTGGTGGGACACAGGCTCGTGCACGAACACGGGCGGACCTACAATCGATGGGTCTGGTGGATACTCTCTGCGAGTGTCGTCGGCGGCTGGCTGGTCGCCTCAACTATACCGTTACCGCACGACGCGATCTCGCGGCTCTTCGCGTTTGTAGCCGGGGGCGTGGTGTTGACAAGTATGAACGAGGAACTGCCCGGCATAGACGAAGGTCGCTTCTGGTGGTTCCTCGGCGGGTCCGGGGTATATGCAATCTTGCTGCTGCTGGTATGACAGGGCGGCGCACCGGTTTTTCGCCGATCGCGCCGCCCTGATCTTGGTCGCGAGAAACCGGTTCCTAGATCGCTTTGGCCTTGGGTGCTTCCCGGCCCATCAGCTTGCCGATGACTTTCTGGGCGTCCTTTGGGTCCTTGACCATGGGCCCGGGCTGAACGCGGTGCTTCATGATTTTGTCGTCTTCGTTGAACTCGCGGACGCTTACGCAGTACTCGAGCAGCAAGCCGTTCGGATCGTTGAAATAGATCGAGCGGCACCATTCATGGTCGACCACTGGGGTGACATCGATGCCCTTTTTCTTGAGATCTTCGCGCCGGGCGTCGAGTTCGTCGACCGAGTCGCATTCGAAAGCAAAATGATAAAAGGCCTGGGGCAGGTTCTGAGCGCTGCTGATATCAGTTTTGAATTCCGTCGGAATGCCAGGAACCTTCTCCGGGGCCATAAAAGCGACCAGAGTGCCGTCGCCCGTATCCAGGAACGCGTGCTTGATGCGGCCGCCCTCCGGGGGTTCGAGCACGTCGCACCAGGCGACTTTCCAGCCGAGGTTTTTGGTGTAGAAATCGATCGTACGGTCGATATCCAACGTTGAAAGTCCCAGATGGTGCACACCCTTGCCCTGCATCGCGATCCCTCCTGTGGGTTCTGTTCGCCTCGAATATAATGCTTATAGTCGCTACTACCACCGCGGCAAAGCAAGAGGAAACGTGTCTCCGTGGCGAGTCGGATGAGTGAACGCGGACTCGCGTATATTGCCGGTTGCGCCGCCCTGCTTATTCTCAGCAGCGGAATAGCCGTGAAACTGGCCACGAGGTCGCGCGCCGATGCGGTAGCGGCTATGGCCTCTCGGGAACCAGCCGGTAGGCCTGCTCTTGAGGTCTTGAAGACCCAGTCCACGTCGCAAATGGCCGCGGTCTCCTCGTTTTCCGCTGATGATTCCGGCTCGAATGTCCTTGAATTGCCGAGAGCCAGCCTGAATTTCGTGGGAACGTGGGGTGGTTACACGCATAGCACGCTGCACAGCGCGGCGCCGGGTCTCTTGACCGGAGAAACCCCAGACCGCGCGAGCATAATCTTCGGGCGGCAGGACGATACCGTCTTTATTGCCGCCAAACTCTACGGTCCACCCAACCAGCGAATACAGGGGAAGCCAAGAGTTCGCGTCCTCAGCGCGGATGAAGCGATAGTGCAGTACTCGTCCGAAGATCGTGAACTGCTCTACGAATATACTTGTCGATTCACGCTGGTTAATTCGAGCCGCCTGCTCTACCGGAACACCGTCGAGGTGTACGACCGGAACACCGGGAGCCTGGTCGGAACCGTGAAACAGCATGCAATACTCAGGCGCCTGCTAACGGTCGCCGATCAGCGCCGATTTGCGAGGCCCTCACTCGATGAGGTTCCGCAGCGGGGGATCGCAGTCGGTGTTCAGGTCTCGCATTGACCGGCGAAAACGCGCGGATCACTTTTAAGAGTGCTGTTTCATTTAATGGTGCGGTTTCGCTGAAATCCGGTTACATGCTGGGGCGATTATAATCCACGCAGGAGTTGAGCGCGTCGATCCTCGACTCCGGTACGTTTCTCGACCTCAGACAATCGTTGAAACTGGACTTGCCCGAACTTTGGATGCAGCCATTCACCTTGAACTGTGCTATCTGGGCCTGGTCGACGCAATCCGGATGTTCACGCAGCGTGCGCATATACGCGTGACCGCTTGAGCAGCCTACCCCGAGTAGCGGCAACGTTCCGAAGATCGCGATCAGGGCAAGCTTGGAGTGATTGGGGAGATTTCGCATGACGTCTCCTGCAGATTAGGCATCCAAGGTGCCAAACGACCGGGAGCCCGCCGAGAGTAGCGGCGCCTCGCGGGCCCGTATCATCCCGTACCCGAAACTGCATTGTGTGGACAGGCACCGACCGGCCAATAGGATCCGAGGGCGTCGGTGGTTTATGCCATGCGGTGGTTTATGCCATGCGGTGGTTTATGCCATGCGGTGGTTTATGGAAGACCTGGAGCTTCCGCATCACCGCCTGGTATCAAATCCAAGTCGGGTCGGTCGGCTGCGCGGAGGATCTTGATCATCGCTTTGAACGGCTCAATGAATAGCGGCAGTGGTTTCGGCCCAAGGTCCAGGCGCAACCCTGTTCTCAAGCGTTCTCTTATTTCGGCCGTAAGGCAAGATGTTTTCGCTGCGGCCGGAAAGGCGGAGACGCTCTTGGAATAGATTGGAGGGTTTGCTACACACGCGACCGCCCATACGGCGCGCGATGCCGCCAGAATCCACTGTAATTTCGACCGTGGTAAGATCGTGAAGCTTCTCGCCGGTCGGCTTGAAGCTGAGGACGGAGATGTTTCAACGCGCGTAGAGGTGGTTTTGCTGCTGTAGATTAACGAAGGTCAGTTTACTCTTACGATCTTCTGCTTGATTCCCCATCGGACCAGATCGGCGGTCGTGCGCAGTCCCAGCTTGCGCTTCAGGTTGTCGCGATGGACTTGCGCGGTGCGCGGACTGATACCGAGCTTGAGGGCGATATCCTTGGCGTTGCTGCCCTGGCCGATCAGGCGTATCACTTCGCGTTCCCGGCGGGTCAAGGCCGTGCCTTTTGCTTGTTCGGCGTGTGGCTGGCCGAGCCGGGCCAGGACGATCGGAGTGATCGACGGGGAGAGGTAGCGCTTGCCCGAGGTGACGCCATGCAGGGCAGTGAGCAGCCCTTCCGGGGCGTCGGATTTTAGTAGATAGCCGGCCACGCCTGCGACCGATAGAGCTTCCAGCACGTATTCTTCGTCGTCATGGGCCGAGAGGATGAGCACCCTGGTGGCGGGCGCGAGCTTGCCCAGGCGGTGGATGGCGGCGAGGCCGCCGGTCCCGGGCATCTCGAGGTCGAGCAAGACGATCTGCGGGCGAAGCCGCGCCGCAAGCGCCAGAGTATCCTCGCCGGTGCCGGCCTCACCGACGACCTCGTGGCCGTTTTTTTCGAGCAGGGCGCGCAACGAAGCACGAACCAGTGCGTGATCGTCCGCAATAAGGAGACGGATCTTTGCGCTGGAGGTCACAGCAGATGCGGAATCTCGGCGGCCAGCGTGGTCGACCCCGGACGCGATTGGATCGTAAGCTTGCCGCCCATTAGTTGAAGCCGTTCAGCCAGTCCTTCGAGCCCCACCCCGTTGCGGTCGCTGGCCGCGCGGTCGATGCCCCGGCCGTTGTCGACAATAGTCAGGAAAGCCGAATTAGCGCGGTGTTCGACCGCGATTTCGACCCGAGTAGCGGCCGCATGGCGCAGCACGTTGGAGAGCGCCTCACGTGCGATCTGGCAGCACAACTGCTGGACGGGCCGGGGGAGGGCGCTCATCAGTTCGGGATGGAGCAGCCGGCATTTGGTCGCGGTGCCGTCGAAACGTCGGAGTTCGGCACGCAGCGCCTGGTCGAGGGTCGCGCGGCCAAGCGTTGCGGGGCGCAGTTCGCGCACTCGCAGGCGCAAAGCGTTTTCAAGTTGTTTGAAAGTCGCGCGCGCCGCGCCCGGTCCGGCCGCGAGGGCGATGCGCGCGGCAGCGAGAAGTTGCGCCTGATCGTCGTGGAGGTCGCGAGCGATGCGGGCGCGCTCGGTATCGATCGCGCCGAACATCCGGAGGCCGAGGTGGCGCACGAGGCGGCGCAGCCGAGCGGCCTCGTCCTCGGCGAGCCACAGGCGCGTCAGCGGAGCGAGCCGCGCGGCCAGGCTTTCGAGACTGGCGACGACCTCGGGACCAATCGGTTCGCGCGCCGCCAGAGCGAAGGCTCCGGTCTCGAACGGCACGCACAGGTAAGCAGCGAAGTGCGCGAACAGGCGATCCTCGTGGTAGACCGCGGCCCGCACCGAAGCTGGAGCACGCGCGATCGTTGAGTTCCGGCGCATGCAATCGGCGATAGCACTATCGGTATCGAGCGGCGGAAGGCGAGCGATCGCGGGGGAAGCGGCGGCTATCCGCAGACCATCCGAGTCCGTAGCCGCGACAATCCACGCGCCGAACTGGCCGAACTGGCCGAACCGGGCCGCGATCGTGCCGAGTCCGTCGAAGCGATTGCGCGGGCGTAGCGACGCGGCGGCAGCCGCGGCACGTTCGACGCGGCGGCGCTCGGCGATCGCCTGGTCCAGAGTGGCATTAACACGAGCGAGGCGGTCGGCGGCCGCGAGCGCGCGCCGACGCCAAAAATCCCGATCCTGGCCGCGCTCATTCGCGGCGACGATTTCCAGACAACGATCGGCGGCGAGACGGGCGATCGCCTCGAGTTCTGGCAGCGGTCGTCCGTGCGGTGCGACGATGATGATTGTACTTCGGCAGTCGCCGGTCGCGTGTCTGACGGCAATCGCGTCAAAGCGCTGATCCGGCGCCGTGAGAGCCGCGAGCAAGGGGATAAGTTGAGCAGGCGGCAAGTGAAAGCAGGTGGTGCCGTCGGGGGCCCCTTCGATTTGGTGGTCGAACGCGGAGCGAACCGCGGCGAGGGCGCCCTGCCAGCGGACGCCGGTAGGATACCGTGCGATTCCCTGGGCGCGTCCGGAGCGCCAGGCAGCGACCAAGGCGGTCGCCGAGCACGCGGCGAGTGCACGGCGGACGAGTTGATCGAGATGCGCGCGGATAGCGTGGCGCGGTGCGGCGGCGTCGGAAAGGGAGTCGGCGGTCATATCGCTCACGCTAGCCTCCCCTCCGTTTAGCGAAGTGGGTTGGTAACCGACGGTTTGATTTTTTAACAGTCTAGCGCATCGCGGCAATCAGCGCGTGCCCCGCTTTGATTTTTTGGTAGGTGGTTAGGGCGGAACCGGCGATTACCGACTTTTTAACACCGCGGTGTCCCGGATAACGAGCACATCTTTATTCCCACAGTCTACGCGCAAGGACGATGCGATCACTCGTGGCATACCGGCTCTTTATGCCGTATGGCCAGCGCTGGCATTAAAGCACCGTCTGCTAGAATGGAACTCGACAGTCTGGGCGAGCGAAGAGAGAGGAAGGACCACGCGGCGAGTCGTGAATCAGGCAGATCTCGACGAAAAGGAGACACGCCAGCAGCGCCTCTTCGAGGCTTTTCTGCAGACTCAGTCATACGAGATTAGGTCTGGTTGGCAAAGTCGCGGGGTCGATCCGCCAGTCGATTTCATCAGCCGCGAACGGGGAATTGGCGTTGAGCTGACCGAATGGCGCGACCGGGAACGGTCCCAATGGGTGGAGGAAAGAGACCGTTTTAGAAACGAGCTTCTAACCGCAATAGAGAAGCGGGGTTTAGCAGCATTCCGACTCGGCGGAGCAGGGTACACGGCGGAAATTCGCCTCGAAGACGGACCGCCAAGACGGCGAAGCAAAGAGGCCATCATTAATGCCCTTCTCACCTTTCTTCAAGACTCTGTGCGAAGAGCGCGATCCCGATTTTTGCCTTACGGCGCTGTCAACGTCGTCGTTGACGAGCTACCCATAACGCTTCGACCGTGCATCAATTCCATAACGATCTATATATTTCCTGGGAGCAACCCGGGTGTCGTAGTGACAGATTCCTTCGATCCTTTTCTCGCCCAACCCGCCCCCGGCGTGGCGTTAAGCTCGTTTCGGGAAAGACTAAGAGAGAAGACCATAGCTGGAGCGGAGAAGTACGCTCGCGAAAAAGTTAGCCTGCAGCTTCGGGAGCTTTGGTTGGTCGTTCACTACAGCTCCCCGGGTGTGTTCAGGGAACCGTTAACCGAGTTGCGAATGGATATCGGATACGGCGAACACCGCCGACAAACTCAGCGAGCTGTAGGACTCAAACTGAGGGAAATCGCGCAGGAGATTGGAGCAGGACCGTTCGATCGCATCTATTTTTTAGTGGATTGCCAACCCGACCCGTTCTCGGAATTGATTTTCCGAAACTAGCCCAGCGAGGAGGATGGGCGCGAAGCCTTGCGCGGCGCCACCTCTCACCGGGATCGAGTCGATGGTGGTCGGAATCAAGTGAACTAACGCGGCACAACCGGCCCGGCCTGTGCGAAAAATTATGGAGCGAAAAAATGGCGCAAACACCAATCGACACCAAGTCCGATCCAGTCGCGTTGGCCGCCGGATTACGTCCGTTGCTGGCAAGAAACGCCGCGCGGACCGAGCACGATCGTCGCCTTCCGCCGGAAAATATCGCAGCCCTGGAGGCGGCGAACTTGTTCAAGTTGATGACCCCACGCCGCTGGAATGGCTATGGGGTTTCACTGGCGACCGCGTTGGCAGCGCAAGCTGAGCTCGCGAAGGGGTGCGCCTCGAGCGGTTGGGTCACGATGATCGTCGGCGGCTGTATGTGGGCAGCCAGCCTGTTGCCCGACCGCGGTCAGGAAGAGATCTTCGACAATTCAACCGGGTCGCGCGTTTGCGGAATCATTTCGCCGACGCTTAAAGCGAGCCGGGTCAGGGGCGGCATGCGGGTGTCGGGCAAGTCGGGTTTTGCTTCGGGTTGCTGGCATGCGTCGTGGGCCTTGTTCGGCTTTGTGATCGAGGACGACGGGCACAATATTGTCGACCAGGCGATTGGCTTTGCTCCCATCTCGGAGGTTGAAATCGAGGATACCTGGTTCGTCGCCGGGATGCGCGGGACCGGCTCCAATACGCTGGTGGCGAAGGACTTATTTATTCCGGAGCATCGGATACTTCCTCTGATCCCGGTGCTGAAGGGCGACTTCCCGGAGCGGCGACATGGCGGGGAACAGTCTGACTACTTGGCCTTTGCGCCACTGCTGCCGTTGCTGCTGCTCGGGCCGGTCGTAGGCACGGCCAAGGCGCTCCTCGAAGCGACCATAGAGGGGACGCAGAAGCGCGGCATCACTTACACCACCTACACCAGACAGGCCGACGCCGCGATCGTGCAGCATCAGGTGGCCGAAGCTGCGCTCAAAATCGATAGCGCGTGGCTTCATACAATCCGTGCCGCGAATGAAATGGACGAGGGGGCAGCCGCCAGGAAGCCATTGGACTACCTGACCCGCGCGCGCATCCGCGGAGAGTCTGGCTACGCCGCCAAGCTGGTACGCGAGGCCGTCGACACGCTGGTTTCGGTTGGCGGCGCCAGCTCGTTCGCGGAGGCGAGCCCCGTCCAGCGGATGTGGCGGGACGCCAACGTCGCGACGCGTCACGCGATGCTCGCGACCGCACCTGACCTCGAGATGTATGGCCGCGCACTGCTGGGCGTCGAGGGCAACATTACGCCGGTGATCTAGGGTTGCCGAATTGTCGCGACCTGGGCGTCTTTAGGCAACCGGGACCATAGGTGCTTCCGCCGAAGACTCAACTGTGCGGGAGGATGGCAAACATGAATGTAAAACTGCGACCAGGTACACGTGAGGATGCCGCGGCATGCGGGGTGATCGACTTCGAGGCCTTCAAGTCGATTTCCACCGAGCACAATTTTCCCTGGGATTTTCCGTCCGTGGAGATCGCCACCGCGGTTGTCACCGCGATGCTTGCGAATCCGGGCTTCTACTGCGTCGTCGCGGAGGCGGACGGCAAGGTCGCCGGCAGCAATTTTCTCGACGAGCGCAACCCGATTTCGGGAGTCGGGCCGATCACGGTCGATCCAGCGGTCCAGAATCAGACGAGCACAGCAATATCACCCTACGCGGCGTGAGGTTTGGTAACTCGCGCACCTCGCCGAGTCATTTTTTGTCGCGTTGTGGATAACCGTATCCGAACGCAATTGACGGCGACGCGGCGTTAGTTCATCGTCGCCAGTGCGGAAGGGCTGAACCCCCCGGTCCTTCCGTGGCGCGAATCCCCCGCGCCGAAACCGCGACCCCCAAAGGAGAAGACATGCATGCCTAATCTTCTTCGGAGGGCCGCGCGTGCGTGCTGTAGCGAAACGAAAATCTCCCGAGCCCGAAACTCCCGACATTCCCATCATCACGATCGGTAGCGACGTCTACCTGTCGCACCGAGCGCTCGAAGAAAAGTTGCGCATATCTCCGCGCCAGTTAATCGCCTGGCACGCGGACGGCTATCTGCCGCCTGCCGTCATGTTGGGCCGAAAACCCTACTGGTTGGAGGAGAGCCATCCGCGTGTGGATGGCAGGCGGATGCAAGAGTCACAGCGGCAAGGGTCGTCCCGGCCGCCCGCGGAAATCATGACCCCCCTTGCGCGCCGATTCTCAATCCGTCAAAGACGGGCGCGGGCGACGTTTAACGTTTTTTTATTTGCGTCGGGGGTGCTGGTGAAAAAGAGAGAGCGCGAGGTGGAAGTCCTGACCATGACGGAAGTGGCGAAGCGGCTCCGGGTCACCGTTCAGACTGCCTATGTCCTGGGGCGCGCCGGGCATCTTCCCGTCGTTCACTTCGGCCGGACGGTCCGCGTTAACCGACGAGCCTTCGAGCAAATGTTGGAAGCGCGCTGAAAAAAAAGGAAGCGCCTCAAGCGGTTGCACGCGAGAGGCGCTGGAGATTACCGGCCCCGAGCGAAGGAAACCGGAGACGAGCGAGACATGCCACCACTACCGCAACGCCCCCCTGCGCACAAGGTTCGCACATGAGCCACCCACCGCCGGAGGAGATCGCGCGCGCTCTCGAGTTCGTCGCCAGCGCCGATGACCGCCCCATCTGGATCGAAATGGGGATGGCGCTCAAGGACGAATTCGGTGACAGCGGCAAACCGATCTGGGACACATGGTCCAGTAAATCCGCGAAATACAGCGCCGCGGTTCAAGATCTGCAATGGAAAAGCTTCGGCCGGCGCCAGGGTATAACCATCGCCAGCCTCATCAAACGGGCCAAAGACGGCGGTTATAAGCCTCCCAAGCCGCGGATCGTCGCCGAATACCCCTATACCGACGAGGATTGGGTCGAGCTCTTCCAAGCCGTCCGCTTCGAACCCAAGGATTTTCGCCAGCGCCGCAAAGGTCCAGACGGTAAGTGGATCTGGAACCTCATGGGCGTTCGGCTGGTCCCGTTCCACCTTCCGCAACTCATCGCTGCAGTCGCCGCCGGCAAGCTGGTCTGCGTGGTCGAGGGCGAGAAGGACGTGCTCTCACTCGAAGCCATCGGCATCACCGCAACTTGTAATCCCATGGGCGGCGGCAAATGGTGGCGCGAGTTCAACGATTTCTTCAAAGGCGCCGCGGTCGCCATCCTCACCGACAATGACAAGCAGGGCACCGATCACGGCCTCATAGTCGGTCGTAACCTCCACGGTGTGGCCAAAGAGGTTCGTACGATCCTGCTTCCTGACCTTCCAGATAAAGGCGACGTAAGCGATTGGCTAGCGAAACGTAAGGGAATAGACCCCGTCGACCTAAGAAAAGAACTAGCCGAGCTCATCAAAGCCGCACCCATCTTCGATCCCGCCACCGCAGCCAAGCCAGATCCGAATCCCAATCTCAACGGCCACTCCCACCTCGAAAACGATGGCGGGATTTGGGGCAGCCGCAAAACCGAGGGCGCGGCGGAAATCGTAACCGAAAAAGCAGGTGAGATAGTGGAAGTCGAAATCGACTGGCTATGGCCGCCCTACTTCGCGCGCGGCAAGTTACACATGGTCGACGGGGACCCCGGCGAAGGGAAATCGACCCTCACGATCGGGCTCGCTGCTCATATATCCACCGGCATCCCCTTTCCTAACGATACGCGATGCGAGCCCGGCGACGTCGTGATCTGCTCGGCCGAGGATGGCGTGGCCGACACCATCATCCCGCGGCTCCGTGTTGCGAGCGCCGATAAGGAACGAATTTCCATATTACACTACACCATGAAGAGCGTGGACGGATCGGTCGAGGTGCTCACGCTCCCCCGTGATATTCCGAAGATCGAGAAGCACCTGATCGAGGTGAAGGCGACGGCCTTAATTCTCGACCCCTACAGCGCATTCATCGGGGATCAAACCGACACCCACAATGACTCATCCGCGCGGAGAGTACTCTCGGCACTCAGCGAGATGGCGGCGCGCACGAACGTGGCGATTATTATGGTGAGACATTTGAATAAAATGGGAAGCGTCGATAAGGCGCTTTATAGAGGCGGTGGATCGATCGCGATCGGTGGCGCATGTCGCGCGGTATACCTGATCGCGGAGCACCCCGACGACAAAACGCTCCCACCTGAATCCCGGCGCCGCGTGATGGCGTGCGTAAAAACGAACCTCGCACCGAAGCCGCCGTCTCTGATGTTTCGGATGATGGACACGGATGGAATCGTGCGGCTGGAGTGGATCAAGGAAGCGTGCACGCTCTCCGCGGACGACCTGCTCCGTGGGAGCAAGCGCGACGCCGAAGCGTTGGAGAACGCGATCGATTTTCTGTCGACCGAACTCAAGGACGGCCCTCGACCTAAGAAAATGCTGATGACGCACGCTAAGGAAAAGAACATCTCCGATGGCACGCTGCGCCGAGCCTTCGGGAAGCTGAAGCTCGTGTCGGACAAAGAAAAGGGCCAATTTGCGGGCGGTTGGTTTTGGAAATTACCGGAGGAATAAAATGGCTACCCGATTCAGCACCGAACCATTGAGCATCGCCGACCATCAGACGGTCGGCACCTGCCTGCGACAGGTCCGAAACGCTCTACAGCGCCTGGTAGTTGACCTCACCAAGAAAAAGTCGGTGCGGCACCTGTATCCAGCCGAGCGCGCGGTGGAGAAGCTGCGCTGCAAGCTCGATTCGGTGTACTACGCCAACCCCGACCGCATCTTGCCGAGCCCGTACTACGGCGACGCCCCGATAAAACTTCCACGGGTCACCGCTGACAACGCCGTCGCCTATATCGGCGAATGGATCGAGCAGCCCCTCAAGACCGTGCAAGGGCTCATCTTCGAGCGGCGCGACGTGCACACGGGCACGCTGGACCTTTTCATGCGGTTGAAAACGCACGCTCAACTACTGCCGGAGAATGTCGAAGAAGCAATCGGCCGTCATCCGAGACCAAGGTCGTTTTCGTGGTGAGGTGAGTCATGAAACGAACACAAGAGACCCCGCTCGTGCCGTGCTGGCGCTGCGGCAACAGCGAGCCGATTCCGAGTTTGGAAGCGCAGATCGATCTCGCGATCGCGATCCATCGGTCCTACGGCGAGCCGTATATCTGGCAACCGGAAGAGTGGGCGGCGCTGTATACGCTGATGGAAGACGGCGACATCGTCGAGCTCGCGCGCAACAGCTTTCTCCGAATGCTCGTACCCGACGCTCAGGGCGTTCTGATTTGGCGGGCGCGAACGCGCGAAAACATCCGCATCGACCGTCGCCAACTCCGCTTCGAGCCGCCCGAACCGCCCAAGCCGAAGCCGAAACCGGAGCTGGCGAAAATCGAGCCGAAGAAATCGAAGATCGACGAATTAGATCCGTTCTGAGCCCCTATGGCGCGCCGATTCTCAATCCGTCAAAGACCCGATAGGAGACTGCGATGAAAACGAACGGAAACAACGGAACCAGCGACCCGATCGCCCAAGCCCTGAGCGCCGCCGAACGCAAGATCGAAGCGGCGCACCTCGCGTTCTTCGGTGATCAGTTGATGGAGGATCTTCGCAACTTCTGCCAGCGGCATCCACAAGGCGCCGTCGACGAGATGGTCACGGTGATCAGAGAACGGACGGACATCGGTATCGCAGCCGTGAAGCGCGTCGCGCGCCAAACTCTCGCGGTGGTGAGCGCGGATTTGTTTCACGTGAAGGTCTCCGACGCCGAGGCCCGCGACATGCCCGCGCAACCGCGCGACCAGATCGACAAGAATTTGCCCGCACTCCGGCGCAATTCCTGGGGCTCGCGAATCGTCGACGACCTCGCGATGTTGTCGGGCAGTTTTTGCCGGTACATGGTCGAGCATGGGCATCAGTGCGATCGGCTCCTGATCGGCGAGACCATCACCCGAATCACGCCGGCGAGCGTGACGGCGACCGCGCCTGATGGGACCGAGCGGGAAATCTCGCGCGTCAAGCTCGTTCGCGATCATCGAGAAATCGCGATGCGAAATGAGGTGCATGAGCCAAAGATCATCGTGCCGCTGATGAAGTTGATCGAGGAGACCGAAAAACGCTTGGCCGCGGGCGAATCGCTCGGGACCGGGATAATTCAGGATTGGCGCGAATGAAGCTGCTACCCGATGGCCTGGAATTGCAACGGAAGCATAGCAACGCACGTGCGGCGATCGGGCCGAGCGTGGCGCTGTTCGCACGAGACCACGTCACTATCGATGAAGGAGATGAGATGCCTGACGAAAAAATAACCGAAACTGAAGCGCGAATCCTGAACAGCTTCGCCAACATGGACACGTTGAGCTATTTGGCGCGGCGCGAACAAATTGCCGTGCACGCCGCGGCGCATCCGGGCAGCGAGCCATCGTGGCCGGTGGACCATGCGCTTTCGCCGGGCAGCGAGGATTTCGATCGCGGTGGCGAGAGTTACAGGGCACCCGGATTCAATCCATTGGGCGACGAGTCCGACGAGGACCAGAAAGCGCGCCGTGCGAAGGAGATGGAGGCAGGCTTTTTGTCCGACCGCGCCGGCGGCGTGACCGTTCGTTTTGTCCGCTAAGAGTTTGGAGAAGGTTGCGGGAGCATGGGAACTCTGATGCCGTCACTCCTACGGTTATCGACCATGCTACGGCGTCTCTGGCTAGGCGCCACCCCGCAAACAACGGAGGTGCTGCCGGTTATGCTGCCGACGCCGTGCATACCGCGCACGGACCGCCACCACGGTGGAAGTTTCCCGAGGACCCCGAGGAAACGGGAAGCCGGGGTGGCGGCACCTCCGACATTTTTTTTTCAACCTTCGGGGGCGTGCCGTTTACAGCCGTGCGACGCCGCGCATTCCGCGCGGAGCGGGGCGGGGCCATCGTCCGTTAAGACTATGGCGGACCTGACCTCGTCGCCCGGCGCCCCCGAAGTTTTTCGAGGTGAGTAATCGCGATGACTACAGCTAGCGACGTTGCAAGGTGGAAGCGCGACCCCGTCGCTTTCGTCGAGGAAGTCTTAATCGACCCGGAAGTGAAAAAACCGTTTCGCTTGTACGAAGGCGAGCGCGATTTAGTCTCGCGCGGATTCACGTTGACGTCGGACGGCCGTCTCCCCTTTGCGGAGACGATTTTTGCGGGCGGCAAGAAGAGCGGCAAAACCGGACTCGGCGCCTGTTGCGGCATCTACGTTGCCGCGGTCATCGGCGGACCCTTCGCGGAAGTTTATTGTCTCGCGAATGATTACGAGCAGGCATCGAGCCGCGTGTTTCAAGCGTGCGTGCGTATCATCACCGCGTCGCCGCTTTTGAAAAACTCGGTGCGCATCACCAAAGACCGCATCGTGTTCACGGCGACCGGGAGTTTCATTCAAGCCGTAGCAAGTGACTATCAAGGTTTCGCCGGTTCAAATCCTAGTTTGTCGATCTGCGATGAGCTCTGGGGTTTTACGTCCGAAGCATCGGAGCGACTTTTCGACGAAGCGACGCCGAGTCCGGTGCGCAAAGTCAGCGGACGGCTTGTCGTCACGTATGCGGGATTCAGCGGCGAAAGTCAGTTACTTGAACGGCTCTACAATCGCGGGATGGAAGGCACCGAGGTTGCGCCGTTCCTGTACGAGTCCGAAGGGATGTTGATGCGTTGGGCGCACGGTCCCGATACCTATCGAGGCGTCCCGTGGATCACGCCGAAGTGGATCGAAGAATCGCGGAAGTCGCTCCGGCCGAATCAGTTTCTCCGGATGATCCACAACGAATGGGTCACCACGGAGTCGGCATTTATCGAGATGGAGGATTTCGATCGGTGCGTGGACCCCGCACGGCGGCCGCTCGCGGGCGAGGAGCTCCTGCCGGTGTGGGTTGGCGTGGATGCGTCGGTCAAGCGCGACGCTACCGGCGTCGCCGTGGTCACTTACGACTACAAGACGCAGAAAGTCGTCCTCGTCGATCACAAGATACTCACTCCGCGCAAAGACGAGCCGGTCAATTTCGCCGCCCTTGAGGACTACCTACTCGGCTTGCGTCGGCGCTTCGCGGTGCGCATGGTCGCGTTCGACCCGTATCAATTTGCGAGCACCGAGCAGCGCTTGAGCGTCCTCGGTCTGCCGATGGAACCCTTCGTGCAGAGCCTGCCGAATCTCGAACAGGCGAGCTCGAATCTCTACGACTTGTTCCGCTACCAGCGTATCGCGCTCTATCCCGACGCCGCGATCAGAATGGCGATGAGTCATACGGTGGCGGTCGAGACCCCGAAAGGTGGAACGAGAATCAGCAAGAGCAGGGCTTCACATCACATTGACATCATCGCGGCGCTATCGTTCGCGTGCCTGATGGCGATCAAAGAGGGCGGCTACAAGTGGACGCCCGGCTGGATTCCCGCGAGCGCCGCGCCGCCGGTGGCGTCGTCGAGCCGATATGCGGGCGGTGGCGAGCCGGATCGGCTTTGGTGCTCGGGCGAAGATTACGCCGCCTGGGAAGATGCGCAGAGCGCGCGCGCGACGATCCGGCGCACCGCCTACTCGGGAAAATACAAAGGGTGCTTTGGTGACTAGGACGGTGGAGGGCGCGGAGATGGGGCATCAGGTTGGCAAGATCGTCATCGCGGAAGTGAATAGCAAGTTGCGCTGTAAAGCATGTGGAGTATGTCCATCGAGAGATTTTCAATGTGTGCTGTCCCGCTGCCCCGGCCGGTTCGTCCGCGAATCCGCGATCAATTATCGAACGGCCGAGGGGCAAAGGCGCGCGCGGATGCGCTACGACGAAGCATGACGGACGCAGATTTCATCGAAACGATTTTGGACAAGTTGCTCGACTTGGCCTGGGTCGGCGCCGCTCGCGAAGCGAAACGTCGGAAACAGCGGGCATATTGCCCGTCGTGTGCAGCCGGCCCGCTGGCGCGAATCTTCGTCACTGACGTGTTCCCTCGCGTCCGGGACGGCTCGGTCTCGCCGGAGATCGTCGAAGCGGCCGGAGCGCTCGCGTGCGCGGAAAGCTACGCAATTCACAGAAAAGGAGACCGACAGTGACCAAAAGAATTTTCGCAACAATCGTTGTGGTGGCCGCGATGATCGCAATCGCGAGACCGGCCTGCGGACGCACGAAGCGGGCAACGCATCGAACGCGACGCAAAACCTCGGGAGCAACGCGGATCAGACCATCGTGGCATCGGCCGCGGCCACGCCGATCTCCGGCTGCGGTGCGGATGCGATGCGCGAAGAGGCGATCGTGACGGTCACGAGCGGCTCGATCCGGTTGGGCGATGCCACGACGTCGGCGAGTTCGGGCATCCCGCTATCGTCGACGAATCCGCCGCTACACCTGGAAGTGACTTCGGCTTTGTGGGGCTACAGCGACGCCGGCGCGACGATTTCGTGTGCGTCGATCGATAGGTGAGGGCGCAATGTCAGCGACAAATCGAGGAACCGTCCGCGGCGAACAGGATTTTTACGAAACCCCGGACTGGCTCACCAAAGCGATCATCCCGATATTGCGGCCGTATGAGCCGCGCCGAATCCTGGAGCCTGCCTGCGGCAAGGGCGCCATCGTCCGCGTGCTCGAAACTGCCTTTCCTGAGGCAATCATCGACGCCACCGATATCAACACCGGGTGTGATTTCCTCGATCGACGGAACCATGAGCCGGTCTACGATTTGATCGTCACGAACCCGCCGTATCGCCTCGCCCTCGAATTCATAAAGCGCGGGCTCGAGCTGCGCCGCACGGAGAAGTCCGTCGTCTGCATGCTGCTACGCGTCAACTTTCTTCAGCCCAAGGCCGCGCCGCCTGGCTGCGGCAACATACGCCCTCGATTCACGTGTCACCGAGACGGCCGTCCTTTACCGGAAGGTCCAGAACCGACGCAACCATATTGCTGGATGGTCTGGGATGGGCTGAGGCCGACTGTCAGCATCCTCCCCACTGAGTGCGCCGAGGGCCAAGGCGCACTATTCGCCGCGTGAGACCACCCATCCCATTCGACCACGCGACGCTCGCGCAACTGGCGGGCACCCTTGCGGTCGCCATCCTCGTCGTCGCCGCGCTTATCGTCGTCGCGGAATTTGGATTGTGAGCGCTGAAAAACCTCCCGGCGAGCCCCACACACGCTCGGGAGGAAAAAACCTATGTTGAGTTCAACTGTGGAGCCGATCGTTTTGCACTTCAAGCACGTCGGCGTGGACGCCTTTAACCCACACTGGCAATAAGGTCTCTTTTGTCGCGACTAGTCGTGCCCAGAGTGTCACGTAGCTCGCGAAGCTGCCTGAATCCCTTCTCTGGCTCAATCGGCGATGGCCGTTTGTGATAGTGGAACCAGATCAACCAAAATGGCAGGAAAAGTGCACCGCCGGGAGACCCCGCCATTTTTTTGAAATCGATACTATCGAGAAGCTCTGCTAGGAGAGGGAAAATAAGCCTTTGCTGAGTGAAGGGCAGACTAGACAGGCCACCGGTGGGAGTGTCCGCTTTCGGAACGGCGAGATAGTGAGCCAGAAAGGCCGACAGCGTGATCGTTTCGGAATGCTGGATCAGTGCTTCGATTCCTTCTTGCAATTCACGAACGGCCGGCGAATCCGGTAATTGCCCATCGAAGATGTAGTCTTGCAGGTCATCCCGTAATCTCCACAGACGATAACGGAACAGGCTGTTAACATGCTGAGGCACGATGAAGACGGCAGAGCCCCACACAACTGTGGAGCTTGCGACCAAAATAATGGTGAGACTCGTCATGAGCGGCTTTCCTCTATTTTTTCTTTTTCAGGCGCCCTTCGAGTCCGGCAATGCGTTCGCGAAGGCGAACGAGTTCCTTTCGCTGAGCGTTAAACTTCGCCAACCCACCCACAAACACGGCCAAAGCGGAAGTACCACCGACCATCCCGGCTACAGTGTATGCGACGGCTGGGGAGACTTGCGTATTTCTCCCAGCAAGTTCGCCAACCGTCAAATACACAAAATATAATGGGATCCCGAATGAAGCCACGCTCAACACAGTGGATACGCCGTTGATCGCTGCCAACCAAAGTTGCATACGGCTGTGGATCTTGGCCACTTCGACCGTGTTTTTTGTGACTTCCTCTTCGGCCGCCACTCGTTGTTACTCCAAACACACTCCTTGTTACCACAAACGCTATAACCCGCTTAGCCGAGCGAGAAGCTACAACATCCGACTGATGTTGCGCAAACATGTCGAGGCAGGGCTACTCCAAGCGCCTGAACTTCCCTGGCAATGACGCTGGGGACACTTACGAACTCCGCGCGCCGGGTGAGGGTGTCACCGCATAGAACGCCGACCACCCATAGAGCGGGCCCACCACCCATCGAACGCGGACTCTCGGGCTTGGTGCCGATATGAGCACGGCAAAGTTTACGTCCCGGTACTGCAGTTTGATTACACCGAACTCCCGCCAAATTGCGTCTCCAGCACCGCATGGCCCCTCACTTTAATGCACCCAACACTAGCTGGGGGCCCAGAGTTGGGTCAGGAAATCGTCTCAATAGTACCTTCTTGGACCGCTTCGTCTAGTTCGACCGGCTTGCCCGAGATCGTATTTTCCAGTCCGGGCGAGCCGCCCGACTGTATACCTCCTTGCATGCCCGCCTTTTCGAGCACGCGCTGATGATCCTTCGGGTGCATCCGGATTCTTTTGACGCCTGGCGCCTTAGCAGCTTCTAATACGTCATCAAGCTTCCACTTTTTTGTGTCGCTCATTTCGTCCTCCCAAAGCCCCTTCACACGATTCGATATCTGCCCCGGCCGATCCGCTCGAAGTACCCGTATCTCTTCGCATGATGACCCGGAGCATTGGCGCAGCACCGCGAGGCTACGTGATTGACGATAGTGACCCTTGCGCAACGCGAGCGCGCGGCTCTCATCCGCTCGACAACTTCCTCGATCGTAAAGTCGTTCAACCCTTGCTCGCCACAGTGGCCTATGCCGCGGCCAGCACCTGCTCGTGGCACGGAGGATTCAGCCGTTTGGACATCGCCGCTCGTCGAACCTCTGCGAGCGTGGTCACCCTAAGCGGAGATTCTAGCATGTACCCAGCGCTGGCTACGCACGGTTCACCACACGGACGCAATCGGCGCGAGGCGTGCAAGCGCGGGGCGTGGAGCCGGAGGTCACGGAGCTCAACGGCCAGGACCCGGCTGAGGGATTTGAGAAAGTTGGCGCAAGGCGAGCGTTTATTTCAACTCGTTACCTATTGGACAAAAGGCGAAGTATCCGCTGGCGTTCCCATCCGGGTGGAAAAAGAAGAGGCAAAAGTCGCTGCTGTAGACATGACGCCCCGTGTCTTCGTAATTGATACAACCGCTCAAATAGATAGCTTTGCGCCTGTCTTTCACGTCCTGAAATGTGGGTGTGCTCAGAGACAAGACGTCGTTTTGGTCCTGATGCTCGATATGCGTATGGGAATCGCCGGGGAAGAGCGGGCCGGAATATTTATCCTTGATCGCTGAGGCGCAATCGAAGGAAGGGACCGGCGACCTGACTTTCCACGCAGCCTCCTCGGTCGGATAACGTTCGCCAAGCATCACCCTGTAAGCGATCTGGTAAGAGGGGCTCGGCGATTGCCCAAAGTTCTCGACTTCGACTGCCATGTCGAGCAACTGCTCAGGCATTATCGTCAGCTTCTCGTATGGAAGCGGATTGCTCTGCGCGTCTCTGAGATTAATCTCATCCAACCACGGGCGCTGTGCGAGCCGCGCAGTCCGAGCGTAGTCTCGGTTCGCCCGGAGTAGGAAGAAGTTAAAAAGTATGAGAAGAGCCGCTATCCCGAGCTCGACCGTCGTTCTTCGCCGCTCCAGGAAGTTGAAAACGCGGATCCAAAGACGCTCCCACCACTCGCGCATTATGGCGTTCCTCCTCCGTAACCTCACAATCCGCGTTAGGATTTTCTTCCAGTGCGCGCCGCCTCAAGACAGTCCAAAAGCCGGTAAGCTTCCTTCGAAGGATCAAGATTGAAGACATGCGTCCCGCGGCGGTGCGCATACACAATCGCATTGACGAGCTCCTTCGAGAGTTCAACCAGTCGCTTGAGCTCGTTGGGTGTTACGCCGGCCTTACGAAAATTCTCGTCTCGATCGACGTCCTTGCTGAGATGAGCAATCACTTCGTTTCGTAGGATAGTGATCTTCTTCTTCCACAGACCCCGCGGCGCTTGCTCCGTCGCTTCCAACTTCTCACGGACGTCCGGCGGGAAGCTTTGGATAACTTGGCCGAAATTCACGCTGTCGTCTCGCGTCTCGTACAGCGCGTAGAGCGCGAGAATCATCGTGGCGAAATGCGCCGACCACGTAACTTTGAAGAGCAACGGATAGCCATTCATGGCGTCGCGATATTTCTGGAAGTCGGTGTCGTTCCTGTAGGTCCACCATAGGCGAAAGTTAAAATCGGCCACTCTGACCAAGTTCGTCAGGTCTTCGATTTGTTCGTCGATGGTTTTCATGGCTGTATTCTAGCAGACCGCGCCTCGCGGCCAGCGCTGGCTACGCACGGTTCACACACGACGCGCCGCTCGTGGTAAAGCGTTAACGGCCGCAGAGCAGACCTCGCTTCAAACGGAGATCACAGGCGCCCGGTGCGGTGAGAAACTTTAACCAACGCGACCCCCGCGCCCTCAACCGAAAGGAGAGAGAGATGAAGGTGTCTATAATTGCTTTGCTCATCGCCGTGCTGTTGCCCTCGTCGGTTTACGCCGCCAACGCGGCGCACAGGTTCCGCGGCAAACAGAATGCTGCCATCGCCATAGACAGCAACGCCAAAGAGATTGGGGTGCTGTTCGGCGAAGGCCTCGGCAACTCAACCGAGCTCGCCGTCCGCAAACTGCCCGACGGCACTACGGTGGCGCTGCCGGTCAGCGTTCAAGGCTTTGTCGATGAAACGACGACGGGCTCTGTGGGCTTCCTGACGCTGTGGTATCCGACCTCGGATTGTTCAGGACCAGGCAGCATCACACTGGGAACAGGCTTCGACCCGCGCACCGGCCAGCCACTCAATATCGTGCCTTTAGTGCAGGAAACCACCGACGGCGGCGCGCTCGCCACCTACGTCTTTAATAACGTGCTCTACTATGCGGCGCAGCCTATAGAGCTAACCACGTTCAACAGCTACGCAGCTTGCACCGACCCCGTCCAGTGTCCCAACGACCCAGTGCTCGGAGGTTGCAGCACGCTCTCGGTGCCACAGACGCAAATGGGCGGGCCCATGACATCATTCGACCTCGGCACGCTTGGTTTGGTGCCGCCTTTCTCAGTGCAGTGAGTAGTCGCGCGGATAACGTCAATTTGACCTTATCGTAGCGAGCCCTACGTACTTGTCTCACGGCGGGCGAACCTGGGATCACACGCGCGAGGTCATAAAACTTGCCTGTGTTTACTAGCGGACTCACCTTGAATGAAGTGGCTCGGTGCCTTTAGGAAACACGGCGGCGCGGACGAGGTGTGCGGGGTGACACTGGCGCGTCAGCATGGAGGGGCCGGTAGAGACCGCGATGCAGTTGGCAGCAAGTCGCCGCAGCGCCGGAGCGCGAGTTAGATAAGGCCCGCTTCCTTCAAAATCCAGCGATTTTCTGGCGTGCCTGACTGCCGCGCCTTTTCGAGGCAATCATCGCACAGAAATCCAAGATATGCCCTTGTCGCTCTCCGTCCGGAATCGTCTACCGGATAGAGACCGGGCCGTATCCTTGCGTCGGCCTTTTCCTTACGGCAGCAATCGCACGGAACCATACATACTCGATACCAAAGATGCTCGAAGCGGGGAAGTCATCGCGGACCTTGGCGGCGAGGTCAACCTCGTCGCCAGAGGGGAATTGCAAGTGGCTCCGTTTTCTCGAGTGGCCGCACCGCTCACACGCCGAGGCTGACCGTCGCCGACGAGTTTCTATTGCGGTGGCGCAAAAACCCGCTGCATCTCTGCCGACTCTAGCCCCTTCTGGAAATCCTTCAAATCCTGCTTCGCTTCCTTACACTGCGGTGTCTCTTCGTCACCGGCGGCAGCACGCATTAACGACTGGCAAGCTGGGTTTTTCGCCATGGCCTCGAAGCAAGGCTTCATGTCGGGGCCACCCGCCTTTTCAGGTGCGCCGCTGGCGTTCGCCTGTGCCAGAGCGGCGCAATTTGGGTTGATTGCGTTCATTACATCCATGCAGAACTTCCACTCTCGTTTCTCCGATTCTGGTACCGCACAAGCCTCCTTCGCCGCGACGGTCAGATCGCTCTTCCGCTGCATGACAGGGGCGTACTTGCCGAAGAGGTTGATGCATTGTGGGCTGAGAGGATAGCTGTCCCAGTCCTTCAAATCGCCACAATACTGTCTCTCATTCTCGTAAGCCCGTTGCTCAAGCTGCTGCTGGGTCATTCTCGGTGCGCATCCGCCGACGAGAAGCGTTACGAGTACCGCTTCTACCCGAACTAACCTTCTCGACATCGAGTTTCCCCCCGGCCGGACGTGCGATGCGGCGGCAGCCTAGCACCGCCGACGCGAGCACCGGGAACCGGCGCGCCCGGCCTTTACACAGCGCGTGTGAGATGGGGCAATGGCAATCACAATGGCCATCATGCTGCGACGCGCGTCGAACTCTTCCGCGGACTAGAACACCGCGTCGTCGACCAGCGTCACGCCGGGCTCCGGCTCCTCGACCGGCGCGGGAGTTTTCGCCGCATCGTCGGGAGTTGAGTTGCGCACTAATTGCGCAACCTCGACCGCTTCATCAGGCTCGCCGGCTTGAGCGAACGCGGACACGAGATCGAAGCCCGAGGCATCATCGAGCGCCTTGCCTTTCAACGATCGACGCGACGCCGGACTCATGCCGAGCGCGTTCGTGAACGGCATCTGCGCAGTCCGAAGTTTTCGGTAATCCTCGACCAGCCGAATCACCGCGACGTTCTCACCGTCCGCGATCAGCGTCTTGCGCGTGCGGAGCTCCTGATAGATCCGCGTCGAGAGAATTTCGATCTCGCACCACGCTCGAAGCAATGGAAAATCGCCATCCTGTACCCACGGCAGGCGCTTTTTGAGACGTCGCGACATCATGCGCACGCGATGGTCCCTGAGCGCGAGTCTCTTCTGACTCCGCACGTACAAACCGAGACTTGCCCGAGGCGGAACCTGCTTGTCGTCGTCCATAGAGCCCGAGGATACCCTATAAAAAGGCACCGCGCCGACACGCTGGCCGGGCAGGAGCGGCTTTCGAGGGTAAAGACGGGTCACATGCCAGTTTCGCGGCCGCGGGCGCCTGAGAGCGGCAAAACCGCCCTTTTCGCATCGAATTGTGGACTCGACCGCACCGAGACCATGAATTCATGAGGTTCGACGCCGGTTGGCCATGTGATGACGCATCAGTGGACCGCGGCGGGATGTGTCGAGCCGGACGACACTTTAGCCGGGGCTCCTCGACGTCGTGGCCGAGGGCGCATCGAGTCGCGCGCGTCGACTCGATTCTAACTGCCGGTCGGTCGAGGAGTCCGCGACGAGGGTCCGAGCGTTCCTCCTTTTCCCTGCTCTCACGAACATGCTCACTTCACTTGAGCACCTTCGCGCCCACGATGTTGCTCACGTCACTTGAGCACCTTCGCAACGACACTCATCTCACGAAGATGCTCACGACTGATGAGCACCTTCGCAACGCTCTCGCGCGCGCGCGCGTGCTCAAAGTTTTTCATGAGCATCTTCTGTAGAAAAACCAATAGAATCAGGGGGTAGAGTGAAGTTACATACCTTGAGCATCTTCGCAACTTCGTGCGAGATTGTAAGATATGAGTAAGAAGGTGCCGTCGCGTCGGAAATTACTATGTAGCTCGTATTAGACCATCGGTCCCACGAAGATGCTCAAGCTCCACGAAGATGCTCATGGCCTTGGCGAGTACTTTTCGTAATGAAATCAAGTACTTAGTAGAAGGTGCTCACCAAAGTGTGAGCACGC
Organism: uncultured Pseudomonadota bacterium; assembly: GCA_963837035.1. Lineage (GTDB taxonomy): Bacteria > Desulfobacterota > Binatia > Binatales > Binataceae > JASHZA01. The sequence goes on along the minus strand of CAWIMH010000032.1, from coordinate 28,067 downwards.
GCGCACGCGCGACCCTTAAAGATTGGGTAGTGTGCAAATCATTTCGGCGCTTCGATGGCGACGGTCGCGGTGTTTCGATAGGTCGTCGACAAGGCGGCCATGGCGTCGGCGGCGGCATGGTCGCTGAGGTGGGAGTACCTTTCGGTCACGGCCGACATGGAGGCGTGTCCGAGGAGCCGGGCGACCACGAACAGCGGGACGCCGGAAGAGGCCAACGCGGTGGCTCCGACGTGACGCAGGTCGTGCAAACGCAAATTCGGTAGGCCAGCTTCGCGTCGTACGCGGGTCCAGAAGCGGCGGACGGCTGGGTCGCAGTGGACGCGGCCGGGGAAGACGAAGGCGTCGGCGGAAACCCTTGTGGTCACAGAGGTTTCGGCTTTCATCTCGCGGAGCAACTCCAAAGCGCCGCCCACGAGCGGGACTCTGGTCGTTCGCTTCGATTTCACCCGGCTCGACGGCTTGGTCCAGAACGCGGGCTCGGTCTCGAGACTGAACTCGCTCCATCGGGCTCCCAAGACTTCGTTTTTCCGGGCGAGCGTGAACATCAGCAACCGGACGGCGCGCGCGGATGGCGTGTCGCGATACCGATCGATGACGGCGAGCAGGCGCTGTAGCTGGTCGGGGCTGAGAACCTGATCGCGCGGCTCCTCGTGGTCGCGCCGGATACCTTTGGCGACATTCACCGCGGGCTTGAGCCAGCCGAGACCTTCGTGGCCGGAGACGGAGCCCGTGCCGGCGAAATTCAAGAGCGAAGTGACGAGCGAGTGAAAGCGGTTCGCCTGGTAAATCTTCGGCGCGATGGCCTTCATGGCGTCGGCGACGTCGCGACGGGTCAACTCGTCGAGCCGGAAGTGACCGAGCTTCGGCTTGACGTGGGCGTTGATGACGGAGCGGTCGCCGGAGAGCGAACGCTTGTCGGTGCGCCGTTCGAGCCACACGTCGCATAACTCGGCGACCGTATGCCGGGCTTTCCGCTCCGCTTCTTGGCGCTCGTGGCCCACGCGTCGAGCCCGCAAAGGATCGAAGCTGCCATCACGGATCCGATTGCGCAGGGATTCGGCGCAGGCGCGGGCTTGAAGTGGAGTCGAGCACTCCGATTCGGGGAGCGTGTACAACCGCTGACGGCCGTCCGCGTCACGATATTGGAGCGTGTAAGCGATGACGCCGGTCGCGGAGATGCGCAGGGCGAACGCCTTCATCGAATCCCTGACGACCACGCGGGCGTGAGTCTTTCGCGCTTGCTTCAAGGCTCGGGTCACGGTGCGCTGGTCGATAGTTTCGCGAGTCATTTTTTGTCACCTCAACGAGCCGCGCTTGACGGCGACTCGATGCACATCATGGCAGTTGAGCGCGAAATACTCCAACGTCTGCAAGGGTTTCTCAAAAAGCGCTGGATCGGCGGTCGCTATTTGATGACTCGGACACTCACCCAGAATCAGACGATCGGGCGGCAGTTGATGCTGGCGGTGATGGAGCGATCGGCGCATCGTGGCTTCGCTGGCATCCGGCTGGTTCAAGCCGCGTATCACAATCGCTCTTTGTGCCTATATACCAAGCTCGGCTTCGAGACCCGGGAACCGCTTTCGAAAATGTTCGGTCCTCCGCCGAAAGTGAAATTCGCGGGGTATGATGTGCGGCCGGCCTTGGAGGCCGACCTCGCGGCGTGCAACCGGATCTGCATGCGAATCCACGGTCATGATCGCGGGGGAGAGCTGTGCGACGCGATCAAGCAGGGGAGCGCCCGCGTGGTCGAACGTGGGGGACACATTACTGGCTACGCGACGGCCATCGCCTTTTTTGCCCACGCGGTGGGTGAAACCAATCAAGATATCGAGGCGCTTATCGCGAATGCGTCAGAGATTGGCGGAGGCGGTGTGCTGGTGCCGACGCGCAACGGCGAATTGTTCCGCTGGTGCCTTCAGAACGGGTTACGCTTGGTCCATCAGGCGACCCTGATGACGATGGGACTCTACAACGAACCGGCGGGAGCGTACCTGCCGTCCGTTTTGTACTAAACCGGCGGATTATCAAGATCGGACCGATGCGACGCGACCGGAGCAGACCTCGATGCAGGGTCGCGCAGCTAGGGATGTTTCATTGAATCGCCGGGTTGACCGAGTTGCGCGCCCAATTTTTGCATCTCGAGCCCGAACTGGGGCCAGTCGCCGTCGCGCAGCGCGCGCAGGGCGCTATTGTAGTGATCGGCCGCGCTGCGCAGGTCCGGGGGCAGATTGGCGGGCGCGGCGGGCGATCGCGCGGCGACCTGGACGGCTGCCGGGGGCGCGACGGTAGCGGTCTTCGCCACGATCGGAGCGGCGGTGCCACCGGGGCCCTTGAACAGCGCGGCGAGGGTGGAGTCGAGGTCGTCGCCCATCACGGTTCGATCGGCATACGAGGCCAGCACGCGTTTGAGTTCGGGTAACTGACCGTCCTGCGCGCGGATATACAACGGTTCGACGTAGAGCAGCGAATTGTTAACCGGGATGACGAGGAGGTTGCCGAGGATCACCTTGGAGCCCATCTGGTTCCACAGGGAGTATTGCTGGGAGATCTCGGGATTCTGATTGATGCGCGCCTGAATCTGGTAGGGGCCATAAAAGAGCTTGTCCTTAGAGAAAGAAAACTCGAAGAGATGGCCGTAGTCGGCGCCGTCGCAGCGGGCGGCAAGCCAGGCGATCATGTTATCGCGACCCTGCGGCACCATCGGGAGCATCAGGATGTACTCCGGGTTCTTCTCGCCGGGCAGGCGCATGATCACGTAGTAGGGTTGCATCGGGCCGGTCGTATCCTCGTAGTTCTCACGCGGAAAGGCCCACATGTCCTCGCGATTATAGAAAACCGCCGGGTCGGTCATATGGTAGGTGCGATAGGTATCGGCCTGGATGAGGAAGAAATCCTCAGGGTAGCGGACGTGGGCGCGCAGGTCGGTGGGCATCGCGCTGAGCGGTTTGAACATTTCGGGGTAGATACGCTGCCACGTGCGGATCACCGGGTCTTCGGGGTCGGCGACGTAGAAGGTGGTATCCCCGGTATAGGCGTCGATCACGGCCTTTACGGAATTACGAATGTAATTTATCTGGTCTCCGTTGCGCTGCGAGTAGGGATAGTGATCGCTCATGCTGTAGCAATCGACGATCCAGGAGAGGCCGCCGGCATGAGCGACGATGTACGGATCGCGGTCCTGGCTGAGGAACGGCGCGAGCGCGTTGATGCGGTCGGTGATGTTGCGGCGCAGCAGGATACGGCTGCCGGGGACGATATTTTCGGTGACCAGCAGGTTAATGTCGCGATAGTAGAGGCTGAAGACGAGGCGACGCCATAACCCGCTGATCCCTACGCCGGCGTTGCCCTGGTAGAAGCTGTAGACGTTGTCGTTGCCCTTGGCGTAGTCGAATTCCGGGCCGAGGCCCTTGACGATGGCATAGACGTCGGGCTCCTCGCCGAAGTAGATCCCCGCGCGAGGGACATTGATTCCGACGTTGGTCATCGGCGGGATGTTCTTGATGTAGAGGTCGGGCAATCCCTCGCTATCCTTGGTATTGACCGGGCTCATCACGAGGCCGAAGCCGTGGGTAAACTTGAGATGGCGGTTGACCCAGGTCTGGGCGTTGGCGGGGAGAAGGTCAACGTTGAGTTCGCGCGCGGAGAGCATCACCTGGGTTTCCTCGTGATCGATCCAGTAGCGATCGATATCGACGTCGCGGAAATCGTAGTAGAGGCGGATTTCCTGGAGCTGGCGGTACGTCGCGATCAATGGGCGCGGATCCCATAAGCGGATGTTGTGAATCGTGGCCGCGTCCTCGTCGAGCGAGACCGGGGTTAACTGGCCGCTGCCTTCGAAGGGCTTAACGTCGAAATTGTCGAGCTTGTAGGCGTGCCGCGTCATCTGGATATTGTGCGCAATATAGGGCTGCTCGACACGCAATTCGTCGGGCTTCACCCAGAGTCGCTCGACGACCGGCTGTACCAGGTTGAGAATCAGCGATGGTCCGAAGACGATGACGGCTGCGGCGATCGGCAGTCGCATCCCGCGTTCGCCGAGATTGAACAGGCAAATGGCGGCGGCGGCGATCGACAGCGCGACCAGCAACCAGAGGCCCGGTTGCCACAGGATATGGTCGACGTAGCGCAAGCCAAAGACGACGCCGTTGGTATGGAGGGTGAGGGCGAAACGGCCGAGCCAGTAGTTCACGGCGCGCTGCAGGAAGAAGAGTGCGAGCAGCACCGAGAAATGAGCGGCGCAGGGCGGCGCGATATGCGGCGGCGATTCACGAAAATCGAGCGCCCCGCGGGCCCAATAGACGGCTCCGGCGAGGCCGCCAGCGAGCACCAGCAGCATCAGGAAGAGGTCGCGCAGGTCCTCGAGCAAGGGCAGGCGGAAGACGAAGAAACCGACGTCGAGGCCGAAGGCAGGATCCTTAAGGCCGAAGGGAACGCCGTAATGCGCTTTGAGGTACAGATCCCAGCTGGCGGCCTCGCCTTGCGCGGCGAACAATGCGAGCAACGCGGCGGCGGCGAAGATCAAGGTTTTCCACGGCACGCGGTCGCCGAGCGAACGGATCAGTTCGGGCAGGTTGACCTCTGGGGCGTCCGCGGAGCGGCGCACGACGTGCAGCCGTTCGCGTTCGCGGCTGGAAGCGAGGGCGATAAGTCCGCTCAGCGCGATGGCGATAAAGGCGACCACCCAGATAACGGCGAAGATGATGATCTGGGCGCCGAGCGTGGTGGTGAAGACATTGTGATAGCCGGCGGCGTCGAACCACATCCAATCGACCAGGAGGCCGTCGGCCACGCTGAGTACGATCAACGCGGCGATGACGACTGCCGCGACTACAATCAGAACAATCCTTGAACGCATCGAATTAGCCCGCGAGGCGGCCGCGCGCGATGCGGGCCACATGCTCACGGACCACGTCGGGCGGGCACATCCAGATGAAGAGTTGGAGGGAAAGATAGGCGACCACCAGCCAATCCAATTCGCCGATCAGTGGGATGAAATCCAGTTCGATGGCCGGCGGCGTCAGCAGCAGCAGCAATCCGAGCACTGGCGTGAGCTTGGCGAGGAACGAAACCCGCGGATCCGCCATAAGGGCGACGAAGAGCCTGACGAAATGCGGCAGGTAGCGGATGATGCCGCTCATCCGCAGAGGGTTGAGGAATTGCATGCGCAAGAATGATCGCAACACGATGGTGTCCTTCTCTAAATGACTGTAGCACATCGCTGGGGGTACGATTACAAGAGCGGGGCAAGCGCATCAGGCGATGCTTTTAGGCTACAATCAAGGTTTGGCGGGAGGTGTTTCCGGATGAAAAGACGGATGGCGCTCGGCGATTTTCTGGTGGCTTATCTGGCCAAAATCGGCGTCAAACACGTCTTCGGGATCCCGGGCGACCTTGCACTGAAGCTATTTTTCGCGCTGGGCCGGCAGCACAAACTGGAGATCCTGACCTTCTCGCACGAGCCGGGGGTGGGCTTCGCCGCGGACGGCTATGCGCGGGCGACAAACAAGATCGGGGTTATCTGCGTGACCTACGGGGCAGGTGGCCACAACATGGTGAACCCGGTCGCCGGTTCGTTTTCGGAGCGCGTACCGCTGTTGATTTTTTCGGGTGGTCCGGGCGAAGAAGAGCGCAGGCTGGGCACGCTGATCCATCACCAGGCGCGCGAAGTCGAATCGCAGCATCGTATTTACAACGAAGTGACGTGCGCCTCGAGCGTGCTGTTGAATCCACATACTGCGGCGCTGGAGCTGCACGCGGTGGTGCGCGCGGTGTGGGCGGAGCAGCGACCGGGCTATATCGAGATTCATCGGGACATGGTCGATCGCGAGATCGAGGTGCCCGACGAGCTGATCGAATGGGACGGGCGGCTGCACTTCCAGGAATCGGATACGCGCAAGGTGGAGGAGGCGGCGCGCGAAGCGGTCGCGATGTTCAACGCCAGCCGCAAGCCGGTGTTGGTCGCGGGCATCGAGATCCATCGATACAAGGTTGCGCACGAATTGGTCGAACTCGCTGAGAAGATGGGCGCGCCCGTACTGACGACGGTGCTGGGCAAGGGCGCGTTTCCGATGGACCATCCGCTGTACATGGGCGTCCATATCGGGCCGATCAGCCCGCCGCCGATCGTCGCGCGGATGGACGAGGCGGACTTCGTGCTGAACCTGGGCTGCCTGCGGACTGATATGAATTTCGGCAATCGCCCGCCGTCGATAATTCTGGACAAGACGGTGTGGGCGGTGGACCGCCACGTGGACATCAAGTACCACACCTACACCAATGTCGGCGTCAACGATTTCGTGCGCGCTTTGCTCAAGCACGAGTTGCGCAAGCATCGGGAGACGGTCGCGTACGCCGGTAATCTGAACGGCAATACGAAGAAGAATGGCGCGGCGTCGTCGCCAGTCAAAGTCAGCGAGCTGCTGCACGCGATCAACGAATTTCTGGCGGAGAACAAGCGCTACCTGGTGGTGGCGGAATCGGGGGACATGCTGTTCGGCGGGCTGGACCTGCGCGTACCGCATCAGGGGAACTATCTGGCACAGGGGTTCTACGCCTCGATGGGTTTTGCGGTGCCGGCTGCTATCGGCGCGCAGATCGGTTGCGGGCTGCGTCCGCTGGTCCTGTGCGGCGATGGCGCGTTCCAGATGACCGGGGCGGAGATTTCGCAAGCGCCCAAGTTGGGCGCCAGCCCGATCGTGCTGGTAATCAACAACGGCGGCTGGGGTATTTTCCGGCCGATCGCAGAGCGGCAGGAGTTGCTCGAGATCCCGGCGTGGCCCTATGCACGGCTGGCGCAGGATTGGGGCGGAGTGGGCTTCGAAGCGAACAGCGCGGCCGAATTGCGCAGCGCGCTACGCGCGGCCCATCAGAGCAAGGCGTTCGCGGTGATCGACGTGCACATCGGACGTCATGATTTTTCGCCGGTGAGCGTAAAATACATCGAGGCCGCGGCGAATCGATCGCAAGCGCCCGCGGCCGAGCGCAAACCCTCGCGGCACGGACTGCCGCGCGCCAACTAGAGCAGGATCGACCGGCCGGAAGCGATGGACGCGTACGAAAAGCTCTATCTCGAATTCGGCTGGCAGATCCCGGATTTCTTTAACTTCGGCGACGTTATCGACCAGTTCGCCGCGGATCCCGCGCGGGTCGCGCTTTTGTGGGAAGATGCTGAGGGCAATCGCGCGCGACTGACCTTCGCCGATATCCGCAATCAATCCAACCAGGTCGCCAACGTGCTGACCGGACTGGGGATCAAGCGTGGCGATCCCGTGATGCTGGTGCTGCCGCGGATCACGCTGTGGCAGGGCGCCTACATCGGGGCTCTCAAGATCGGCGCGCTGGTGATCCCGTGCGACGCGGGGCTGCGCGAGCGGGACCTGATCTATCGCGCGAACCATGCGGGAGCGGTCGCGATTATTGCCGGTCCCGGCAGCGTCGAAATGATCGCGGATCTGCGCACTGAGTGTCCGTCACTCAGGCACTACCTGGTCGCGGGCAGCGCGCGCGCCGGCTGGGTCAGTCTGCGCGACGCGATGAACCATGCGACGATGTCGTTCGCGCCGGTACGATCGTTGAGCAACGAACCGGCTATCTGCTACTACACCTCGGGCACCAGCACGGACCCGAAGGCGGTTCTCCACAGCCACTCCTACATTTACACGCAGCGACTCGGCGGTTCGTTGTGGCTCGATCTGAAGCCCGGCGAGACGCATTGGACGACGTCCGACACAGGATGGGCCAAGGCGGCATACGGGCTGATTTTCGGACCCTGGATGAACGGCGTCACGACCTTTATGTACAACGGTCCGGCCGAGGCGCCTAAGCAATTGGAGTTGCTGTCGCGCTATCAGATCAAGACCTTCTGTGCGACGCCGAGCGAGTACCGCATGCTGATCGCGGAAAATTCCGCGAAGTATCCGTTGCCGAGTTTGCGCCATTGCACCGCCGCCGGCGAGCCGCTCAATTCCGAAGTCGTCGAAGGGTGGCGGCATCGTTATCACCTGACGATCCATGACGGGTACGGGCAGACCGAGACCGGTATAATCGCGGCGAATCTCCCGATGATGGAAGTCAAGCCGGGTTCGATGGGGCGGCCGTTCCCGGGCTTCGACGTACGAGTGGTCGCTGAAAATCTCAGCGAGTGTTACGTGGACATGGTCGGTGAGGTGGCGATCCGGGTGGTGCCGCAGCGGCCGCCGTCGCTGATGTTGGGTTACTGGAAGGACAACGCGGAGAACGAAAGCGTCTTCCTCCGCGATTTCTACCTGACCGGCGATTTCGCTTATCGCGACGCCGACAACTATCTCTGGTTCGTGGGCCGCGCCGACGACGTGATCAATTCGGCGGGTTATCGCATCGGCCCATTCGAAGTCGAGAGCGTCCTGCTCGAACATCCCGCGGTGATGGAAACGGCGGTGGTGGGGAGTCCCGATCCCGACCGCGGCACGATCGTCAAGGCGTTCGTCAAATGCAAGCCCGGGGTCGAGCGCAGTTTCCTGCTCGCGCACGAGTTGCAGCAGCACGTCAAGCGGGTGACGGCGGAGTACAAATATCCGCAGGAAATCGAATTCGTCGACGACCTGCCCAAGACGGTGAGCGGTAAGATTCGGCGGGTGGAGTTACGTCAACTTGAAGAGCGGCGCAAGCTCGGCGGCGCCTAGGCAGTTCCGCCATTCAGCCGGGCGCACAAACTAGAAGAAGGCGTCGCGGTTTGGGGAATAATGCGCATGCGCTGTAGTAAGTGCGGGACGGAGAGCACGACGAGCCGCAAATTTTGCGCTGCGTGCGGGAATCCGCTCGCGTGCCGATGTGCGAAATGCGGCGCGGAGAATGCGCCCTCCTCGGCATTTTGCGAGGACTGCGGCACTGCGCTCGCCGGTCAAACAGCCGCAGCGGATGCCAGCGCCTCCGCGGTCGTATCGCGGGCGCCAGAAATCCGTGTCACGGGCGAGGCGATCAACGCCACAGCGCTCGAGGGCGAGCGCAAGATGGTGACGGCGCTATTCGCGGATATCAAGGGGTCGATGGAATTGATGGAAGGCCTCGATCCGGAGGAGGCCCGGGCGATCGTCGATCCGGCGCTGCGGCTGATGATTCAGGCGGTACGACACTACGACGGGCACGTCGTGCAATCGACCGGCGATGGGATCTTCGCGATGTTCGGGGCGCCGCTGGCCCATGAGGATCACCCGCAGCGGGCGCTGTATGCGGCACTGCGGATGCAGGAAGAACTGCGGCGCTACGCGGCAAGCCTGCGCGAGCGGGGGATGGCCCCGGTCGAGATTCGGGTTGGCGTGAATACCGGTGAAGTGGTGGTTCGCGCGATTCAGACCGCGCAGGGGCAGGCCGAGTACACGCCGATCGGCCACAGCACCAACCTGGCGGCGCGGATGCAGACCATCGCTACGACCGGAAACATCGCGGTGACCGAAGAAACGCGCAAGCTGTGCGAAGGCTACTTCAGCTTCCGCGCCCTGGGACCGACACGCGTGCGCGGAGTGAGCGAGGCGGTCAACGTCCACGAGGTGACGGGGCTCGGCCCGTTGCGCACACGACTGCAGGCGTCCGCGCGTCGAGGGCTGTCGAGGTTCGTCGGCCGCGAGACCGAACTGGCTCAGATCAAGCGTGCGCTGGAAATCGCGAAGGGCGGACGCGGCCAAATTGTCGCGGCGGTGGGCGAGGCCGGGGTCGGCAAGTCGCGCTTGTTCTATGAGTTCCATGTGATCGGACAGGTCGGCTGCCTGATGCTGGAGACGCTGTCGGTTTCGCATGGCAAAGCCTCGGCGTACTTGCCGTTAGTCGAGCTCCTAAAGAACTACTTCGAGATTGTTGAGGAGGACAGCGAGCGCCGGCGACGCGAGAAGATCGCAGGCAAAGTGCTGATGCTGGATAGGACGCTCGAAGAAGTTCTGCCGTACATCTTCGCGCTACTCGAGGTGACAGCCACCGACGATCAATTCGCGCGGCTGGATGCCGAAGTCAGAAAGCGCCGAACTTTGGACGCGATCAAGCGGCTGCTCCTGCGGGAGAGTCTCAACCAGCCGGTGATCGTTATCTTCGAGGATCTGCACTGGGTTGACGAAGGTTCGCGCGCGCTGCTGAATCTGCTGGCGGACTCGATCGGCACCGCGCGTGTCCTACTGCTGGTGAACTACCGGCCGGAGTTTACCCATCACTGGGGCAACAAGACCTACTACACGCAGCTGCGGCTCGATCCGCTGGGCGCCGAGAGCGGCGAGTTGATGCTGAACGCGCTGCTCGACGACGGCCCGGACCTCGTGCCGCTCAAGCGGATGATAATCGACAAGACGGACGGGAATCCGCTGTTCATGGAGGAGATCGTCCAGGAGCTTTTCGAGCAAGGGGCGTTAGTACGCAACGGCGCAGTAAAGCTGAGGAAATCTCTCAGCACGATCGAAATTCCGTCCACCGTGCAGGCGGTGCTCGCCTCGCGCATCGACCGGTTGCCGGTGCGAGCGAAAGACTTGCTGCAGACGCTGGCGGTGATCGGCAAGGAGTTCCCGTATCGCTTGATACGAGAAATATACGGTCGGGCCGAGGAGGAACTGGGAACGGTACTGGCGGACCTGCAGAGGGCGGAGTTCATATACGAGCAACCGGCCGCGTCGGATACCGCCTACGTCTTCAAACATGCGCTGTCGCAGCAAGTCGCCTACGGCTCGACACTACTGGAGCGGCGGAAAGCGCTCCATGAACGCATCGCCCGCCTTCTCGAAACGCAGTTTCCCGAAATCGTCGAGACGCAACCGGAGTTGATCGCCCATCACTATACGGAAGCTCGTCTGGGACGGCAGGCGATGCCCTATTGGCAGCGGGCGGGCGAGCGTGCCTTTCATCGGTCCGCAAATCTAGAAGCGATTAGCCATGCTAAGCGAGGACTCGAATTGCTGCAGCCTGCGCCAGGCGGGTTCGGACGGAGCGATGCGGCGGATGAAACTCAGCGTTGCGGCCTCTTGCTGATCCTTGGTCGAGCGCAATCAAGTGCTGGTGAATTCGTCGAGGCTCAGGAAACGCTTCTACAGGTGGGAGATCTCGCCAGAACCCTAGGGCTTACCGAGACGGTGGTCGGCGCTGGCATGGAACTCGTACAAATAACTTACTTGGTTGGTCTTCCTGCGCCCCCAACTGTTGCCTTGCTTCAAGAGGCACTAGACAAGCTGGGCCCAGAGGACAGCCCCCTTAAGGCGCAGACCCTCGGTGGTTTGGCGCGTTACCTTGGGATAACCGGTGAGCAGGCAAAGGCGACGGTGTACGCCCCACAAGCCGTGGCGATGGCCCGCCGCCTTGGCGACCAGTACTCGATTGCCTATAGCCTGCTGGGAATGCTTTTTACACTTATGGGGCCCGACCATCTTGAGCAGCGACTGGCCCTGTCGAGCGAAATGCTCAAGTATGCCGAGGCGGCAAACACCAGAGGAGCGCTGATCGACTCACACTTCTGGCGTGGGTATTGCCTGCTCGAATTAGGCGATATGGCGGCAGCTGAAGCAAATTTCGAGGCCTGGCACCGCCTGGGCCAGGAGACAAACTGGCCTCTCGAACTTTCTTTGAACGCAATGTTTCGCGCCATGCGGGCGTTGATGAGCGGCCGCTTCGAGGACAGCGAGCGGTGGGCCCAGGAGGCAGCTGCGATTGGACGGCACTTGCAGACCGAAAACTCCGCCGGCATTTTCGGGCTCCAGATGTTTGCGCTACGCCGCGAACAGGGCCGTCTCAAGGAGTTAGAAGCCGCGGTACGGTTCTTTGTTCAACAGGAGACTGTAGCTGCAACCTGGCGTCCAGGTCTGGCGGTAATCTACTCTGAACTGGAATCAGTAGCAGAAGCGCGAGAGCTGTTCGAGACGTTGGCCCAACACGATTTCGCCGATCTGCCGCGCGATTCGCTGTGGATGGGTACCATGACCTATCTGGCGGATATCTGCACCTTTTTGAGAGACAGCCGCCGTGCCGATATGTTGTACAAGATTCTCTTACCCTTTGCCGGACGTAACGTAATTATGGGAACTGCAGCGGTGTGCCACGGATCACTTTCGCGCTACTTAGGCGCACTGGCGACGACTCTCGAGCGGTGGGACGACGCCGCGCGGCACTTTGAGGACGCGATCGCGATGGATGCTCGGATGAACGCCTTGCCGTGGTTGGCTCATGCACAGCACCGGTATGCCATTATGCTGCTCGCGCGCGATCATTCTGGTGACCGCGACAAGGCCACGACGCTGCTGGAAGCGGCCCTCGCCACCGCACGCGAGCTCGGTATGCGGGCGCTCGAGGAGCGCATCGCCGTCCAGATGCTAGGGCTGAAGCGAAAGCTACACTAAGTGTCGCCGCGCAACTGAAGTTGGGCGCACCTCGCCGATCAGGCCCCACGCGTGGGCATAAACAGTTGCGGTCCCGGGGTAACCCGCGATTCACCCAATTCGACAATTACATCCGCCGGCAGGTTAAGCTTCTGCGCCGCCTGACGGATCAAATCGGGGTTGGGCGCTTCGTATAAGCAATAAGTCTTTTTCTTATCCGCACTCAGGAAGGAGAACAGCCACTGGATGCCGACGTCAGCGTTGGTCTGCGTGATTGCCTTGGCTATGTCGCTGCTGGGGCTCAACTGTTCGGCGAAATTCCGCTCGATCAGGTAGAGGGGCATCAAATGTCTCCTTTGGTAATGTTCCGGGTGCTTGAGGCCTCGCCGGGGAACCGGAGCCTGACCGTTTAACTCCACGAAGCCGTATTTTTTGTACACCTTTTGCTATCTATAGACAATTGCAGCCGGATCAGAGGCTGACGCGAGCGACGATTCCGGGGAGACGGCTCTCGCTGCTGCGCTCCAGGCCCGCGGCGCTCACCCGCTCGAGATATTCGCGAACCACCAGCCGGATAAAGTGGACGACTAGCTCGCGTCCGGTCCGGACCCGCTCAGGCTCGAGACCGCGGCCGCAGATGACGATGAGGGGTTCGAGCAGTTCCGGGCTTCCGAGCAGCGCCAGCATCACATGCTCGGCCCGGTCGAGATAGGCTCCGAGAGCAACCTTCTGCGCCGGCTGATGCGCCAGATGGTACCGCAAGGCGCCCATCCCATAGCTGACCTGGCGTGCCGCGTCCTGCATCGCGTAACCCATGATCGCGCGGTCGGCGCGCGATGGCGCAACGGCGGCCACCTGCCGGTAGAGCGCCAGCGTGACTCCCGCCAGCATGACATTGATCGCGAGCGAACCCTGCGGATAGGAATCCGCCCAGAGCCACTCCTTCAGCCCCTGCTCCGCCGCAACGCTGGCACGGCCCAGCCCAAGGCCGCCATAGAGCGCCCGTTTGCGGAACGCTTCCAATAGCCGGGCGCCGTCGAACATCTGGGCGCACATGAAACTCTTCTGCTCGATGAATTCCTGGTTAATCAGCGGCACCCATCGCGCCGGGAAGTCGAGTGCGACCAGCGTGCATTCCTGCAGGAAGGTATAAAGCTGTGCACAAGCGGCTTGCACATCGGGAGTGAGCGGACGCTGGTCGAGTTCCGACCATGGCACATCGACCGCTGGAGCCCAGCGGCGCGCCTTGGCTTCCTCGTAAAGCGCAACCACGTTGTCGGACCATACGTCGGACTTGCGATTGACGAGGTAACCCATGTCCGGGAGCTTGCCCCACTTCTCGCTACCCCGGGCCACCATAGATTGTTGATTAGTCACGAACTCGGGAATCGAGCTGAAGCCGTAGCTGCCGACATCCAGGTCCTGGTAGGTCAAACCCCGACGCGGATCCGCAGCCCGGCCCCGGATTTTCTCGGTGTGTGCGTCGATCCAATGCAGGGTAAGGTTGCCCTGCATCACGGCGTTCATCGCGTCCAGAACAGCCTGATCCTGCGTGTAGTCCTTGTCGGCGTAAAAGGCCATTCCGGCGGTCTCCCTTTCGGCCCGTGGATCGCTTAAAAGTTGACCCGCTTAAAACTTGATGCCGGCTTCAGCGGCGGCGGCCTTGCCCACTTCGAACATCGCCCACAGTTTGGATCGATCGATGTTGGCGCGCTCGGGCATACCGCAGGTCTCGAGGCGTTCGAAATGCTCCTGCATCTGCTTCAACTGGAACGCGGTAGTGATGCGCACACCCTTTTCGATGTTTTCGCGCTTGAGTCCGCCGCCCGCCAGTACGATGAAGGATTCGGTGAGTTCGGTTGCTGCGCCGCCGGCAAATGAGATGTTCTCGGCTTCATCGAGATGGCTGTGCAGGATCTCGCGCTTCTCGGGAAAATGTTGCAGCACCCATTTGAAATGCTGCATCCCGTAGCCGACGTGGCGGGCCTCGTCCTGCATCACCAGGCGAAAGATTTTCTTGTCTACGTCCGTGGGCGACAGGTATTCGCTGAAGCGGAAGAGGGTCAGCACATTGCCTTCGGCGACGAGATGGAGGGCGACCGACATCTCGCTGAATGAATCTGCGTCGCGCAGATGCTTCAAGGCCATTTCGTTCATCGGGCTCGCCTTCATCAGCCCAAAGCCCGTCGTCAGCGCGCGCTTGCGGAAGACTTCCGTGTGGCGCGCCTCGTCCATCACCTGCGCCGCGATGAAGGCCTTGACCTCGATGAAGTCAGGATTGAGCCGCGGCAGCCAGGTCGCGGGCGTATCCGTCGCGATCATCTCGACTTCGGTCAGGAAGGTCATCAGTTGCGATAGAGCCTTGCCGGTGGCTTCGGGCAGTTCGACTCCGTCAAGACGATCCCAGGGGATATCGGTCGTCGCATTCCATTGCCGGGTGACGGCTTCCTCGTAGTAGCCGTCGGTGTTATGAGCCCACAGCTCGCTTTTGCGCGAAACCCACGGTTGCGAATCGGGCACGCCCTCGGGAATTTCCGCGCCCCGTGGGGCATAGCTTCGATTCAAACGCACTTTCTCGGGAATCGCCTCGACGCCGTAACTGCCGAGGTTGATGTCGCGATAGATCAGGCCGCGCCGTGGATTATCGATGTGCGGGTGAACCTTCTCGGTGCCAGCCTCCATCCAGGAGAGATCGAGATTGCCGGTGCGGATGGTGTAAAGCCACTTGTCGACGAAATCGCGATCTTCAAAGAAGTTGGTGGTTGCCAGATAACCCATTAAGCGCCTCCGCCGGAATTCGCTCCGCGGCCGGTTAGAAGCTGACCTCGACTTGACTGCTCAGATCGAAAAACTCCTGGATCGACTCCATAAAGCGATAGAGTTTGTCGTGGCCTTCCGGATCGGCGTAGCTCACCTTCAGCGCTTCACCGAAATGAGCCAGGGTGTTGAGGTCGTGCTCGGCATCCGCTTCGCCGTTGCGCCGGATATTCTCGAGCATCTCGCGCCAGACGCCGGCTTCTCCGGCAATCGCGAAATCGACCTGCGCGAGGTCGATTTTCTCCACTTCACGCACATCCTTGAGTTCGAAGACCTCGAAAGCCAGAACAAAATTACGGCTGGCACCGTCGTGGGTCACGCTGACGCCGAAAGTCGTGTCGATAAAACCCAGCCGTCTGAAGCGGGCCTGGTCGGCCGCCATCCGTTGCTTGAGCGAATTGAAATAATCGGTTGAAGGGAATCTTATGGCCATGGATCCGCAGCCGCCGCGCGGGGCTACCGGTAGCTATAGTCCTGTGCCAGTCTGGCCCGAGTCAAGCCGCCAGCGCGGGACGAGGGCCCGAGCCCTCATCCCGGCCGTGAAAAATCCGCGTTGTCCTGGGAACGGAGGATCCTGCCGAGTTGCGGTGAGCGCGAAAATGCTAACTGCGGCGCCGCGGCCACAACGCGCCCGCGGTCAGCGTGCCGACCGCCAGGCAGTTGAAGATCACGAAGCCGGGGCTCACCGGCCTATGTCCGAGGTTGAGCAGCCACAGGTCGGTGCCGATTGCTGCGGCGGCGACGAGAAAGCCGATAGCTCTAAGTTTCACAAAAAACCTTCCTTCAGGTTGCATCCGTGAGGCTAGTGCCACCGCTGCGACTGTGCAACCAGTCACCGCCGTAAGACTGCGCGAGCGATGAGTTATTACACGAATTTGCCATTCGTACTGGCGTTTTAGTGCGTGGATAAATCTTCCCCTCCTGCGACCAGGGGAGAAAGCGTGTGGACCAGCCGCGCTCCGGGCGGTCTGATGGCCACGGCCATGCCTACTGTGACAGCCGCAGAAGGATCTCCGCCGCGATAGTTTGGAAAGCCGCCTGAAGATCGGCGGCATTGGGCGCGAACACGGCTTCTCCCGCAGGCAGGTTGGGATTGAAGGTCGCCTGGTTCGCGGGATCGTTAGCAACCTGCTGCAGAAACGCCTGGCTGATCTTGTCGCCGAGTCCGATCGAGTAAATGATGATGCCCTGGTTCTGCATCGCGATGGCTACCTGGATCGTGCGATAGATGGCGTCATTGGCGACGTTGTTTTGCGTGATCGGCATGGTCGAGCCGGTTGACTGCGACGGGAAGGTCGTTGAACTACAGCCCACCGAGTTCCCCGTGACGGGACTCATGAAGGAGATGCCACTGCACCATCCGACCGCGGCCTCCGGCGGTGCGCATCCGCCAAACTCCAGCGGCTTGGCCGAGCAGCTAAGAGTATTCTCCACCGTGTTGGCCCAGCCGTCGGTAAAGAAAACTGCGACTTTGACTACGTTCTGACCAGCCGCGACTGGGACACTGTTGATCTGCGTCTGCCCGCTCAGCATGGCCGCCTGGGAGAATGTGGCGCCAGTATAGGCCATGCGCTGGACTGCGTTCGTAATTGGGGCGGTAAAGTTCGTGCGTATAGTAACGTCTGTGGTCGCCAGCGTTGAGAAACTGACGTCCGCGACTTCATCAGTGTTGTCGTCAAAGTAGCTGATGAAGCCTGGTTGGGCGCCTTGCCCGATGACCGCGGGTGGAAGTGCCTGCGCGCCACCGTTAAAGTTCATCGAGCCCGACCGGTCGAGCACGAGCGACATAATCAGTTTGGGGCGCGTCGCCTGCGCGGTGGAAGTGACGTTTAGGGTCCGATAGCCCGACGACAGCACGCCCAGAAAGTAGGTGTTGATAGTGGCGGTGGCAGTGACATTGACCACCGCGTTGTTGCTCGCATTCGTGGAGAAGGCGATGTTGACCGAAGGCGCGCTCGCGTTGCTCGCGGGAGTCGACGCGTAGTTGGTATCGAAAGCGGCCTGCGCGATCTTGGTGGCGGTGTTTTGCCCCAGGTTCAGATTGCGCATGCCGGCGAGAGCGGCGGAATCGACTGCCTTGGAGAGGGTCGTCTTCGTCACGTACGCGAAGCCGAAATCAAGTGCAAGGCCAACCGACACTAGCAGTACCGGCAGGAACAGGGCGAACAGGACGTATATTTGACCGTTCCCGTGCCGATTGCGGCTTTTCTGATGGAGCAGATGCATCAGTAGTTACTCCCTAGAAATATGCGGCCTCATACAACGTTGAGGGCATGATCATCTTCACGAAGTTCCCGATCGGCGTGACGGGCTTGTAAGTGTAAAAAACCTCGGTGACGTAGATCGTCTGGCCCGGCCCGAGCATATTGGCCGCAGTGGCGGGAATTTTGGCTCTGGCGCCGACTACCGTGCCGATCCTGCTATTGTTGGTCGTGCCGCCTTGAGGCCACTGCCCGGTAATCGTATTGCGCCCGCCGCTGTTCGTTACCGAGGTCACAATCACTTCCCCGCTGGTAGCCAGGTCTAAGGGAGCGTCGCCGGTGATTACGGCGGCCGCCGCCTGTTGCAGACTGTCGCCGCGCGATGCCAGGTTCGAGCCCTGCCGGGTCAGGCCGACCATCACCTGCAGGTCATAGAGCGCGCGGCTGAAATCGACCAACGAGAGCACGAGTACCAGCAGCACTGTCGCCACGACCGCGAATTCCACACTCGCCTGGCCGGGCTGGTTGCCCTTGCCTCGGTTCGACCGAGAGAGAAGATTTTGTCGCGATACCACGGTTACCGCCTATTTTGTGCTGCCCGGAGGGAAGGGCTCATTTTTGAAGGAGGAGGTCGAGGTAAAGACGAAAGCTCCTCCCGGAAAGAACTGCCCGATAAAGGGCGTCATCATCGGCAAGCTCGCAGTGAGTGAGACCGTGACGGTGTCACCCGGGCCGCCCGCACTACCGCTCCCGCCGTTCAAGCTCGAAATCTGAATGCTCGTAATGGTCGCACCCAGCCCTATCGCCGCTTGTTCTGCGACCGCGGTAATCGAAGCAACACGAGACATGGTCTGACCTGGGTTGTTGGGGTTGTTCATATGGTTGCCGGTGGATGCGTAGCGGCCAGCCTCGAACACCGCCTGTTCGATATTCATACGGACGAAGAACAATCGTCCAAAATCGAACAAGGCAAAGAGGAGAAAAAAGAACACCGGCGCGACCAACGCGAATTCTACGAAGGCCTGACCCCTCCGGGATCTCGTCCTCGCAACGCGATTGCTCAGATGGCCATGGTGTTGAGGTACTGTGGGCCAAGGCTCGCTGCCCATTGGATTCTCCTCGCAAACGATTGGAAACTCGCGTCGACGCAATACTGTCGATGAGCAATACGCGTGTTCGAGCTCAAGCATTATGAAATTCTTCGAAGGCGTCTTGGATACCGATACCTATAGCCTAATAGATGTTCGTCAATCCTAAGACTATCTGTAACAGGTGTCAACATTCTATATCTATCCTAATCACCGTTTTAAATGGATGAATTTCACCGCTGAAATAGCCTGTAAAAGCATCTTTTAGAATAGAATAGCCGTCCACTGCGATGGATTGTGAGTTGGTTCGGCCAGGGCTTTTTCCGTGGCGATAAGCGCATGCCGAATGATGCGGCGCGGCGACTCTGGTGGGCTCAATCGTCAGGATAACCCGATACACTGCAGCCGCGTTGCGATCGGGAGGCTCGGGCGTTCCCAGAACCATCCTGCTCGTCTATAAACATTCTAGTTCGATCTTTCAGGTTGTCGCGGGAACAAGTTGTCCGCAGTCTTTAGTATAGAGAAATGATGTTATAAGTCAATAAAACATTTCATAGCATGAACTAAGAGACATTGGAGAAAGGAGTGGTGGATTTTTTGGACTTGTGTTGGCGAACGAGGCGTAAAATGGCACTCTTACGATTTGTTTCTCTATTTTGACTCTATTTAGATGGTAATAGTTCTCTTGACATGTTATTTTATGTTTCCTGATGTTTTCGATTTTCTGAACCCCAGGCGATTCAAGGAAGGGGACGGCTCATATGGCATCAAGGAGACTGAGCTTGTGCACACTGTGTGGCGCCAGTGCGCTCCCGGAGCATCGCGGCGAATCCTCGGACGGCGCCCAGCATTACGACCTCCACTGCGGCAAGGGCCACTTTGTCCAGCTACATTTTCTGACCTTGGGCACCTATTGGTCCGGGGTTTCGGTGGACGATGTCAAACCACACCCGTGTAGCGTTAATTGTCAATTCCACCAGGTTACGGGAGTCCCGAATGCGCGGGCGGCCAGCTGAGCGACCCCTTCGTCCAATTCTTGCCTTTTGACGCCGATTGAATCACACACTGCGCGCGGGGTTTGCCCGCGCTGAAGGGCGTGATCGAGGCGCGAAGGTGGCTTGAACCCAAAGTAGGTGCTTTCAGCTCGGCGCGGGCGCCGTCCGAGTGTGTTTGCTCAGTTGCCCGCTGGCTGGATCGGAGCGCTTGGATATGCCGCTAAAGAACTGATCCATTTACCGCTGTAAAAGTGAGCCACCCCGAGCCGTAGACTCCGGCTGGAAGCCGGAGGATGGGGATGCTGAAGATGGATCAAGTGCATGTACTGCGACACAAGGTGCTGAACGAGGGACGGAGCATCCGGCGCGTGGCGCGTGAACTCGGCTTAAGCCGCAACACGGTAGCCAAGTACCTCGATCAGCCCGAGCCGGTCAGAAGTTCGCGGCGACAGCGGGAGCGGCCGGTATGGGAGGCGGTGCAGCCGCGGCTGGAGGAGCTGGTGGCGGAGTGGGAGCCGCGGACCACCGGCAAGCAACGGATTACCGCGATGCGGCTTTATCGTCAGCTCAAGGCGGAAGGCTATCAGGTCGGCAGGACATTGGTGGGTGACTATTGGCGCGAGCGGCGGCGGCAACGAGCCGAGGTCTACGTGCCACTGGTTAATCGCCCGGGCGAAGCGCAGATCGATTTCTTCGAGGTGGTGGTGGAAGTCGGCGGCGAACGGCGCAAAGCCTGGGAGTTCCTGTTGCGGCTGATGTACTCGGGCCGCGAGTTCGCCTGGCTCTACGATCGCTGCGATCAGCTCGCCTTTCTCGACGGCCACGTGCGGGCGTTTGCCCACCTGGGCGGAGTCGCGCGGCGCTGCGTATACGATAATCTCGCGGCCGCAGTGCGCAAGATTGTCGGTGCGCGGCGCGAACTCACGGGCCGGTTCCTGGCGCTGGTCAGCCACTATCTGTTCGAGCCGGACTTCGCCCGCATCGGCGAAGGGCACGACAAGGGCGGAGTGGAAAGCCGCGGTAAGGCGATCCGGCTAGAGCATCTCACTCCGATTCCGCGCGGCGACAGCCTGGAAGCAATCTCGCGCCAGCTGCTCGCCGAACTCGACGCCGCGTTCCCCGCGCGGCACCGTGCTGGAAGGTCCGCCAGTGAGCTGTGGGCGGAGGAACGTGTGCAACTGCTGCCGGCACCCGCTACGAGCTTCGAGGTGCGCAAGCCAATCCCGGTCGAGATCAGCTCGCGCGCGATGGTCAGGATCGAACGGGCCTGGTACTCGGTGCCGTCGCGCTGGGCGCGGCTTGATGCGACCGCGTACCTCGGCGTGGACGACGTCCGCATCACCTGCATGGGCGAGAGCGTGACGCATCCGCGAGCGCGGTTTGGAACGCGCCAGGTCCGCTATCGTCATTATCTTCCCGAGCTGGCGCGCAAGCCGCACGCGGTGCGCCAAGTGGCGCCGGAGTTGATCGCGGAGTTGGGCGCACCGTGGAGCGGACTGTGGAGACTGTTGTGCGGCACGCACGGCGAATTGGAAGCAGCGCGAGTGGTGGCGCGGCTGCTCGGCGTGGTCTGCGAACACGGCGAAGATCGGGTGCGCCTGGCGCTGGAAGCGGCGATCAACCAGCACCGTATCGACGTGCTCGATCTCCCCGTTCCCGGACCGAAGCTCGAGAACGTCGCGGTTCCCGATGCGCTCGCCGCCTACGTGGTCGAAGCCGGACGCGCGTCTGATTACGATCATCTGCTGCTCGCCGAAGGAGCCGTCCATGAGTAACGCGGCCTGCGAGGCGGTCATCCAGGAGTACTGCCACGAACTCAAGCTCGCGGCGGTGGTGCGGGATTATCCGGGGCTCTGCCGGCGCGCCCGCGACGGTGGCTGGGCTTACGAAGACCTGCTGCGCGAGCTGCTAGAAGCCGAGATCACCAATCGGCATCAAAGCACCGCGCGCCGCCTGCTGCGCGAAGCGCGCTTTCCCGATATCAAGACCTTCGACCAGCTCGACTGGGCGGTGCTCAAGGGCGTGTCACGGCCAAAGCTCATGGAGCTGGCGAGCGGCGAGTTCATCGGACGCGCCGAGGACGCAATCCTGGCCGGTCCGATCGGCACCGGCAAGACTCATCTCGCGATCGCGCTCGGAGTGGAAGCCACGCGCCGGCGGCTGCGAGTTCACTTCGCCCGCGCAGCGGATCTGGTGCAGAGTCTGGTTGAGGCGCGCGACGAGCGGCGGCTGACCGCCTTGCAACAGCGGTATCAGAAAGTCGCGCTGTTAATCGTGGATGAACTGGGGTTCGTGCCTTTCGAGCGCACCGGCGGCGAGCTGCTCTTCAATCTGCTTGCCCAGCGCTACGAACGCCGCTCGACCATCATCACCACCAATCTGGCGTTCTCGGAGTGGGTCAAGGTGTTCGGCGATGAAAAGCTCACAACGGCGTTGCTCGATCGCCTCAGCCATCACGCCCATATCCTGACAACTCGCGGCGATTCCTTTCGCAGCCAGCGAGCAATCAGAGCCGCCGGCGGCGCCAAGAAGGATACACATGCCGACGATAGTGAAGCGCATTAGTATCGCTTGCGCGCAAGGTACGCGCTGGCGCGCCACACCTAACGCGCACGGAGGAAAGGACCAGACGGTTAAAATCTCAAAAAGGGACTGAGGAAAGAACCAACCCAGGGTGGCTCACTTTTACGCCGGTAAAGTGGCTCAGTTTTAAAGCGTTGCAAACAGCGCTGACCGGGGGCCAGCGCTCGAGGAAGTGCAGCACGTCTTCATTGAACTGCCGCGGGTCCTGCAGCATCGAGAAGTGGCTGACGCCGGGCTGAATCAGCAATCCCGCATTGGGAATGAGGGCCGCCATCTCCTCGATCTGACGGCGATCAATCGCCTCGTCGTGGTCGCCATCGGCGATGACGACGGGTACGCGGATACTGCGCAATTGCGCGGTTGAGTAGTTCGGTTCGCTCGCCCACATCTTTTGGATCGCCGCGAGGAACTGCGGGTACTGTCCCGGCGTCGCAGACAGGCGCCGGTAGTCTCGGCCGCAGCGCGCGATGAAGGCGTTGAAGGTTGGGCTCGCCCCGATATCGCTCCGCACCCCGGCAGGGGTGTAGTTCGCGGCGAAGGCGAACAGGCCAGTGACCCGGTCGGGATGGTGCATCGCGAGATCCAGGCCGATGATCGCGCCGTCGCTCCATCCGACGATTGCGGCTCGCGAGATATGCAGGAAATCCATAAGGGCGATTACGTCAGCGGCCATGAGGCCATAGCTGTACGGGGCTGCCGTGCGGGTACTGCGGCCATGTCCGCGGCTGTCGGCGACGATAACCTGGTAATGCCGGGAGAGTTCGGGCACCTGATTGCCCCAGTAGTCGGAATTGGCGAGTCCGCTATGGAGCAGAATGACGGGAGTGCCATGACCGAAGACGGCAAAATACATCTTGATACCGTTGACCGAGGCAAGCCCGCTTCTGAGCGGCGAGGGCATCGAAGGGGTGGGGGGCAATTCGCGCCACGCTTGAGCCGCGCCGGCAGTAAGCGGAGAGGGCAGGGCGAGTATCAGCAATGCGGCGACGAGCGCCGCCGCGATCGAGGTCATTGCGCTGCGTTCGCACTTCATCGATGGACCTCCGCGGCTATTTGCGATGGTACGGGCGCGAGTGTGCCAGCGCGATTGTAGCCTGCCGCGCCGGTAAGTTGCGGTCCGGGGCGATACGTCGGCGGTCATCGGCCGGGCGCTTAACGGCGGGTAGCGTCGCATGCCGGGGTGCGTTCGCGACCGATGAGCCCGGCTTCCCCGTGAGAATGTCCAGCGAGAAAAGCTCCGCGGTCAGGGTCCTTTGGCGAGCACGTCCAACGGCCGCACGGTAATGCGGGCAAGGAACCCACCTAGCCAGATATACGATCCTTCGAGCATAGTAGATCAGTCGGAGTATTGGCCAAACGCGTCTTGGAGTGGCGAATGAAACCATACTGGGATTTTCTGGTGAGAGCGTTACAGGGCCAGTTGGGCAAAGAGCTGGGTGAAGTCGTTGCGTGGCTTTTGTGTATCTTTGTCGTTCTTGTAGTTGTGATTCCCCTTACGATGATATTGAGAGCCGCAACGAATCTTGGGGGCGGACGCGACCATGACACGGGAGCAACCCCCAGCATGAATAATCCGATGATTACCCGCGCGTCGTCCATGGCAGAGCCTCTCGTTGTCAGACTGGGTAAAGACTCGATTCGGAGAGCGCGCGATCTTCTGAGCGCTGGCCAGGATCTGGAATCGGTCTGCCGCGAGATCGAACCTGCGTACGCCAACTGGCGTGTCCCTCAACAGCTAGGATTCCGAAGAGCTATGGAAACGGTATTAAAAACCAAGTAGGGCGCCGGCGCGGGTCAAGTTCCGAATCAAGCGGCCCAAGTTCTCAGCGGATGATCACGGGCGGAACGGGCGTCTTTGATTATGGCGGCGCGGCGGCGGTTTGTGCGATGGTGCTGCAACTATTTCCATGCCGCAGGAAATCGAACTGGAAGCGCTCGATCTCGCCGCGATTATCCGGCCCGGCGAGCATATTGCGTGGGGCCAGGGCGCGGGCGAACCGTCGAGCATAGTCGAAAAGCTGATCGAGCAGCGCCAGCGGATCGGTCACGCGAGCATCTTTCTCGGCGGGGTGCGCTCGCGGCGGACACTTCGCCCGGAGCATACTGACGCGCTTACCTTCAGCAGTATCGGTGCAATGGGAAATTTGCGCGCGTTGGCGAGCGCCGGCCGTCTGCGCGTGGTGCCGACCCATCTGTCGCAGCTATCGGGCTACTTCGAGCAGGGCGTGATCCGGGCGGACGTGGTGTTCGTGCAGTTGAGCATGCCCGACGAGAGCGGCGAATACAGTTTCTCGATCGCCAACGATTTCCAGCAAGCGGCGATGGCGCGGGCGCGCGTCGTGATCGCCGAAGTCAACCATCAGGCGCCGTGGACCTATTGCGAGGGACGAATCGATCCGGACCGCATCGGCTATATCGTGCGTACGTCGCGGGCACCGGTGCAGGTGCGGGGGCAGGCGATCGGGCCGGTCGAGGCGGCGATCGCGCGCCACGTGGGGCGCTATATCGAGGACGGCGCGACGATTCAGATTGGAGTCGGCGCCATCCCCGACGCGGTCCTGGCGAGCGTGGGCGACCGGCGCGACCTCGGGATCCATTCGGGGCTAATCAGCGACCGGGTCGCGGATTTGATGGAGCAGGGAGTCGTGACTAACGCCCGCAAGCCGATCGACACCGGAATCACGGCGACGGGGTCGCTGCTCGGCACCGATCGGCTCTACCGCTTTGCGCATAAGAATCGAGCGATTCGGCTGTTCACCCAGAAGCACACGCATCGCCTCGAAATTCTCAGCAGGATCGACAAGTTCGTCGCGCTTAATTCGGCGATCGAAGTGGACTTGACCGGGCAGGTCAACGCCGAAGTCGCTGCGGGCGACTATATCGGAGGGGTCGGCGGACAGGGAGATTTTGTCCGGGGGGCGCAGATGGCGAGGGGAGGCCGATCCATAATCGCGCTGCCGGCGACGGCGCGGGACGGAGCCGTAAGCCGGATCGTGCCACGGCTCGAAGAGGGCGTGGTGACGACGGTACGCAGCGACGCGGATCTGATCGTGACCGAATTCGGCGCGGCGGAACTGCGCGGGCAGCCGATCGAAGAGCGTGTTCGCCGCATGGCGGCGATCGCCGATCCGCGCTTTCGCGAACAATTGGAACGTGCGGGTCACGAAATTACCCGGCGCGGGGGCTGAGGTGCGGTGCGAGAGCTGGGATGCGGGCTAGCGCGTCGACCGACGGCGGAGGCTTGCGCCCCCGCCGCCATGTCCGGGGAGGAGAGAGGAGGAAGGGCCTTGCCTCGAGCAGAGGTTGACCCTGTGGATATGCTTTTGGATCAGCTTGCGGTCAGATCGGTGTCGATCGTCTTCACGAGCGAGTTGATGTCCTGGCCGAGAACCTCGTAGGTCACGAAGACTACGACCGCGACGGCCGCGAGAATCAGGGCGTACTCGGTCATTGTCTGGCCCTTGTGCCACTCGCGCGCTTTGATGAACATACGATTGAGAAATTCCATGACAGTCTCCTTTGTGCTCGCCCGTTGTGGGCGTTTAGTCCAGTTTTCGCTACGGCCTACGGATTAAGAACGTTATTTTGTTGTAGAGGGCGCCCGCCCTACGAGGCCAGGCGTACACCCTGGGGAATCTCGCGCCAGCAGTCGCCGCATAGCACCCAGGCTTCTTCGGTATCGGGTATCACCACGATTCCGGCGATGAGTTCGGAAGCGTCGTTGCAGCGGTGGCATACGAGCATCTCGCCTTCTGAACATGCGATTTCTGACAGATTGCTCAGACAGGCGCGGTCCTCGATAAGTTCGACGTTTACGAGTTCGGCGTTCATTGGTTCCTTTTTGGTTTTGCCTTTGTTTTGCTCAGCTTAAGGTCGTTAAAGGGGCCCTGGCGGAGACGTCAGGCGCAACCCTCTGCAGGGCTTTGAGGGAGGGTGGTACCGAACAAACGATGAAACAAAGGCAGTCTTTGCGCGGATTCGCCGGTATCGACGCACTGCCAGGAATCCACCTCGAGAATCCAGCGACGGTTTAAGCGGTCTACTCCGGAGCCGCGATGATTCAGATTAAGCCGTATCCTATCGCCAGTCTGCTTTACTAAGGTTATCGATCTCATCTGCACACGCCCCTCATCCTTGAATCAAATAAGCACGTCTAGTGCAGCTAAGATAGCGCATAGATATGTATTACGTCAACAAACATTGTTTTGCTAGCTAAAAGTCAGTTTTCGCATAACCTTTGGTTAGCATGCTAACTGGTGGTCAACTGAGGCGTAACTCGCGGTTTCGGGAGCAGCGTGGGCGGCTAACGGCTTGCTCTCGCGCCATGGAAGTCGCTTTACTAGCAACGAATTCGCGTATGCATCGCGCGTGGAGAGAACTCATGGAAAAAAGCGGCCTTTTGTCCGGTATTCGGGTTATCGATTGCGGTACGTACGTGGCCGGTCCGGCGGCCGCGACGGTGATGTCGGATTTCGGCGCGGACGTCATCAAAATCGAGCGGCCGGGCGGAGGCGACTTATGGCGCTTGTTCTCGAGTTTGCCGGGTACCGCCAAGTCGGAACTTGACTGGTGCTGCACCCTGACCAGCCGCAATAAACGCAGCGTCGCGCTCGACCTGCTGCGACCCGAAGGCAGGGAAGCATTGTTGCGTCTCGTGAAGACGGCGGACGTATTTGTCACCAACTATCAGCGGACGTTGCTGGAGAAGTTTCGTTTGACCTGGGATGATTTGCGAGCTGTGAACGACCGGCTGATCTATGCGCACCTGACCGGCTACGGAGACGCAGGGGATGATGCGGACGAGCCGGCGTTCGACGCGCTCGCGTACTGGGCGCGATCCGGCCTGATGATGAGCGTGACGGGAATCGACGGTTCGCCGGGCGCTCCGCGTCCGGGGATGGGCGATCATCCGACGTCGATGTCACTATTCGGTGCGATCATGCTCGGGATGTACAATCGCGAGCGCACCGGGCGGGGGTCGAAGGTTGGAACGTCGCTGATGGCGAGCGGTGCCTGGGCGAACGCGTGCGATATCCAGGCGAAATTTTGCGGCGGAGTTTTCCCGGAGCGCGGGGCAGCGAAGCATCCGCCGAATCCGCTCACGGCGGCGTATCTGACGCGGGAGGGCAAACCGTTCCTGCTCGTGCAGATCGATCCGGACAACGAATTTCCCCGCCTGTGCGCGGCGCTCGGTCTGGGCGAAATCGCCACTGACGAAATGTTCGCGACCAATGCGGGTCGCGCGAAATACGCCGCCGAGCTTTACGGAATCCTACAATCGCAGTTCGAATCGCGCGATCTCGCGGAATTACGCTCGCTGTTCAAGAGGTACGACGTCAAATGGGCGTCGATGCCGAAGCTGGACGATGTGATCGAAGATCCGCAGATGCGCGCGTCGGGGGCGTTCATCAAAATGGACTACCCGGGGCACGGAACCCTCGAGACCGTGAACAGTCCGGTGTTCGTGGCAGGATGCGAGAAATTCGCGCCGAAACCGCCGCCCGCCGTCGGCGAGCATACGCGCGAGGTGCTACGCGAACTCGGCTACAGCGACAAGCAGATCGAGTCGATGATGGGCGCGGCCAGCGCGGCAGAGAAATAGGAGGGGGGGAACGGGTCACGCGACGACCACTCATCGGCCAATTCTCCGGAAAGTAGGGTCGGTGAGGACTACGCTGACTCCTTCCGCGGCGCCATGCCGCAGGCGTCACGGCGACTGCGTAACGGGCGAGGCGGGGTCGGCTGTTACGGAGCTCAGAAAAGACAAGTGACGCGGTGCCCGATCGCCGCGTCACTCTCGTCCAAGCCCGCGTGGGTCGGGGCACCCGGGGCTTCCGAGTCTGGGGCTAGATCCGACAAGCTGGCATACCAAGTGGGACCGCTACGGCCGTCAAATTCATTTCCCGGTTTGCCGTTGGCGGGACGCCGGTCTCGCCACCGCTTGAGCCACTTCCGCCGGGCGCCGTTTTTCGCGTCACGGCGCGGGGGCCGCTATTACAGCCCCTGAACGGTATCGCGACCGACAATCACGTCTTCAGCCGCCGCGTCGCCCTTCTCCGCGTA
>CAWIMH010000031.1:0-76066 GCA_963837035.1 uncultured Pseudomonadota bacterium | reverse complement strand
ATCTACACCAGAGTGCTGTCTCCGATCACGGGCCGCATCGGCCGCTCGTTGATCACGGAAGGGGCGCTGGTCACCGCCAATCAAGCCACCGCGCTCGCCACCGTCCAACAGCTCGACCCGGTGTACGTGGACGTGACCCAGCCAACCACGACCCTGCTGCGCTTGCAAAGGGAGGCCGCCGCGGGACTGCTCAAGCAAAACGAGGCGGGAAAGGCCCAGGTGCGGCTACGGCTGGAAGATGGCAGCGACTACGGCCGCCCCGGCACACTGGAGTTTTCCGAGGTGACGGTGGACCAGGGCACGGGCTCGGTCACGCTGCGTGCGCTGATGCCCAATCCCGAGCGTCGTACTCCTGCCGGGCATGTTCGTGCGCGAAGTGATCCAGGAAGGCGTGCGTCAGGGTGCCGTGCTC
Organism: uncultured Pseudomonadota bacterium; assembly: GCA_963837035.1. Taxonomy (GTDB): domain Bacteria; phylum Desulfobacterota; class Binatia; order Binatales; family Binataceae; genus JASHZA01. Next base: position 75,654 of record CAWIMH010000031.1, on the reverse strand, counting down.
GCGCCGCAGCAGGGCATCAGCCACAATCAGAAGGGTGAGCCCAATGCACTCGTGGTGGGTCCGGACAATACCGTCGAGCTGCGGACCATCGAGACCGATCGCGCTGTCGGCGATCAATGGCTGGTGACTTCGGGGCTCAAGCCCGGGGACCGCGTCATCGTCGAGGGGATCCAATTGGCGAAGCCCGGCTCCAAGGTCGTGCCCGAGGAGTACCGGCCGGCGGATGAGAAGACGGCGCAGCCGGCGGGCCGCGACCGCTCAGGGCTCCGCAAAGTAGGCGCCGGCCATGGTCAATTTCTTCATCGACCGCCCGGTCTTTGCCTGGGTACTCGCCATCGTCGTCATGCTGATGGGGGCACTCGCCATCACGACGCTGCCTATCGCGCAGTATCCGACCATCGCCCCGCCTGCCATTTCCATTCAGGTGATCTATCCCGGCGCCTCGGCCGACACCGTGCAAAGCTCCGTCACGCAGGTCATCGAGCAGCAGTTGAGCGGCATCGATCACCTGCTCTATTTCGGCTCCGAAAGCGATGCCGACGGGAGCATGACCATCACGCTCTACTTCGAGCAGGGCACGAATCCCGACATCGCCCAGGTGCAAGTGCAGAACAAGCTGCAGCTCGCCACCCCGCTCCTGCCGATCGAAGTGCAGCAGGAGGGTCTGCGCGTCGCCAAGGCCACCCGCAATTTCCTGCTCGTGATCGGCTTCTACTCGACCGATGGTTCGATGAGCAGCGAGGACGTGAGCGACTACATCGCCTCGTATGTACAGGATCCGGTCAGCCGCACACCCGGGGTCGGTGACTATCAGCTGTTCGGCACCCAGTACGCGATGCGCATCTGGCTGGATCCGGCGAAGCTCAATAACTATGGGCTGACACCGACGGACGTCAATAACGCGCTGCAGGCGCAGAACCTGCAGGTTCCTTCCGGGGAGCTGGGGGGGCTCCCCTCCGTGAGGGGACAGCGCCTCCACGCCACCATCATCGGCCCCGAGCGCCTCACCAGTGCGGAGGCGTTCGGCCGCGTGCTGCTCAAGGTGAACACCGACGGCTCGCAGGTGCGGCTCCGGGACGTTGCCCGCATCGGCCTCGGCGCCGAGAGCTATTCGGTCCACACCGAGTACAACGGCAAGCCGGCGGCGGGCCTGGCGGTGAAGCTCGCCACAGGCGCGAACGCTCTGGACACCGCCAACGCGGTGCGCGCGACCATGAACAAGCTGGCGCCGTTCTTCCCGCCCGGCCTCAAGCTCATTTATCCCTATGACACCACGCCATTCGTGCGCGTCTCCATCGATGAGGTCGTGAAGACGCTCTTCGAGGCGATCGTGCTGGTATTCCTGGTGATGTACCTGTTCCTGCAGAACTTCCGGGCCACGCTGATTCCGACCATCGCCGTCCCCGTGGTGCTCTTGGGCACCTTCGCCATACTCGCCGCCGCGGGATTCTCGATCAACACGCTGACCATGTTCGGCATGGTGCTCGCCATCGGTCTGCTTGGTGGACGACGCGATCGTCGTCGTGGAGAACGTCGAGCGCGTGATGGAGGAGGAGAAGCTCTCACCGAAGGATGCGACGCGACGCTCGATGGGCGAGATCACGGGCGCCCTGGTCGGCATCGCCCTGGTGCTGTCGGCGGTGTTCCTGCCCATGGCCTTCTTCGGCGGCTCTACGGGTGTCATCTACCGTCAGTTCTCCATCACCATCGTCTCGGCCATGAGCTCTGTCGGTGATGGTGGCGCTGATCTTCACGCCTTCATTGTGCGCGACGCTCCTCAAGCCGCGGGTCGCGGAGGCCCACGAGCGCGAGCGAGGGCTTCTTCGGCTGGTTCAATCGCGGCTTCACCCGGATGAATCGCGGCTACGAGCGCGGAGTCACTCATGTCACGGGGCGCACCCGGCGCTACCTCTTGGTGTATGGGGTCATCGTGGTGGCGATGGGCGTGTTGTTCGTGCGCGTGCCAAGATCCTTCCTGCCTGATGAGGATCAGGGCATTTTGTTCGTCCAGGTGTCGGCGCCGCCGGGCGCAGCGAGTGAGCTCACGCAGCGGGCTCTCAACGAGGCGCGCGACTACTTCCTCAAGGATGAGAAAGATCTCGTGAGCGGCGTGTTCACCGTCAACGGCTTCAGCTTCGGCGGCCACGGGCAGAACGCCGGCCTCGTATTCGTCCGCCTGAAGGACTGGTCGGAGCGCCCGGGGAAAAAGAACTCCGTGTTTGCCCTGGCGGAGCGCGCCAACAAGCGCTTCCACCAGATCCGGGGAGCGTTCGTGGTCGCGTTCGCGCCGCCGGCCGCGCTCGAGCTCGGCAACGCCACGGGATTCGACTTCGAGCTCGAGGACCGCGGCAACGTCGGCCATGCGGCGCTGATGCAGGCGCGCGGTCAGCTACTGGGGCTGGCGAGCAAGGACCCGGCGATCGGCATGATACGGCCGAACGGCCTCGATGATGAGCCGCAGTACAAACTCGACATCGACTGGGAAAAGGCGAGCGCGCTCGGCCTTGCGATCGGCAACATCAACGATGCCCTCGGCGCCGGCTGGGGCTCGGCTTTTGTCAACCAGTTCGTCGACCGCAACCGCGTCAAGCGGGTGTTCCTGCAGGGCGATGCCGACTCGCGCATGCTGCCGCAGGACCTGGGTCTCTGGTACGTGCGCAACGGCGCGGGTCAAATGGTGCCCTTCTCGACCTTCGCCTCGGCGCACTGGATCGTGGGCTCGCCCAAGTTGGAGCGCTATAACGGCACACCCTCGCTGGAATTCCTGGGCGCCCCGGCACCCGGCAGGAGCACCGGGGATGCGCTCGCCGCGATGGAGGCGGCGGTCACGAAGCTGCCCGAAGGGCGTGAGCTACGAGTGGACCGGCCTCTCCTACGAGGAGGTGCGCTCGGGCTCGCAGGCGCCGGCGCTGTACGCCGTCTCGCTCACCGTCGTGTTTCTGTGCCTCGCGGCGCTCTACGAGAGCTGGTCGATCCCTTTCTCGGTGATGCTGGTGGTGCCGCTCGGCATCATCGGCACCATCGCCGCCACGCTCTGGCGCGGACTCGCTAACGACGTCTTCTTTCAGGTGGGCCTGCTCACCACGGTGGGACTTTCGGCCAAGAACGCGATCCTGATCGTGGAGTTCGCGTTGGAAAACCACGAGCGCGGCATGCATGTGATCGAGGCCACGGTCGCGGCGGCCCGCCAGCGCCTGCGGCCGATCCTCATGACCTCGATGGCCTTCATCCTGGGTGTGCTGCCGCTGGCGATCGCTACCGGGGCGGGCGCCGGCGGACGCATCGCCATCGGCACCGGCGTGATCGGCGGCATGCTGACGGCCACGGTGCTCGCCGTGTTCCTCGTACCGGTGTTCTTCGTGAGCGTCCGCTCGGTGTTCGGCGATCGCCGCAGGCACGAGGAGCCCCCGCGGCCGCCGCAGTCCCCGCCGCGGGCCTCGGGGAGCTGAGGATGGCTTGCAGAAGCATCTTGTTCCTCGCCGCGCGTGGCCGCACTCCTCGGCGCCTGTACCTTGGAGCCGCATTATCATCGCCCGCCCGCACCGGTGCCGGCGCTCCCAGGCGGCACAGCGGGCGACCCGGCGGCCGCCGACATCGGCTGGCGCGAGTTCTTTCCCGATCCGCAGCTTCAGCAGCTGATCGCGCTCGCGCTTACCAACAATCGCGACCTGCGCGTCGCGGCTCTGAATGTGCAAAGCGCTCAGGCGCAATACCGCATCCAGCGCGCCCAGCTGTTTCCGACCGTCAACGCGAGCGCTGTCGAGCAGGTGGAGGAGATTCCAATCAGCGTGTTGGAGTCTGAAAATCCCAACGCCGCGGCAGCGGCAGCCGGATCGGGGAAGGCTCTGCCGACCGGCGGGATCACCGTGCACACCTATAACGTCGGAGTCGGCTTCACGAATTACGAGCTGGATCTTTTCGGCCGCATCCGTAGCTTGAGCCATGCAGCCCTGCAGCAGTACTTCAGCTCGGGCGAAACGAGGCGCAGTGTGCAGCTCACCCTGGTGGCGGAAGTCGCCACCGCCTACCTCACGGTGCTCGCCGATCAGACCCTGCTCGACATCACCCGTGACACGTTGAAGAGCCAGGAAGACTCCTACGCGCTGACGCAGAAGCTGTTCAACGGCGGCACGACCACGGAGCTCGCGCTGCGTCAGGCCGAGACCACGGTCGACACGGCACGCGCCAACCTCGCCCAGTACAACCGGCAGCTGGCTCAGGACCGCGATGCGCTGCAGCTCTTGCTCGGCGCGCCGATCCCGGACGGCATCGATTTTTCCGGCGGCCTGGACCGCGGAAACATGGTAGCCGAGCTCGAGGAGGGCATTCCCTCAGACGTGCTGGTGCGCCGGCCCGATGTACTCGCCGCCGAGCATCAGCTCATGGCCGCCAACGCACAGATCGGCGCGGCGCGTGCGGCGTTCCTGCCCGCCATCTCGCTCACCGGCAATTTCGGCACCGAAAGCCCGCAGCTGTCAGGCTTGTTCAAGGCCGGTTCGCGCGCCTGGACCTTCTCCCCGCAGATCAGTCTCCCGATCTTCGCGGGCGGTGCCAACGTCGCCAACCTCCAGGCGACCCAGATCGCTCGCGATACCGCGGTCGCGCAGTACGAGAAGGCGATTCAGACCGCCTTCCGCGAGGTCGCCGATGCGCTGGTCGCCCGCGGCACGCTCGATGAGCAGCTCGCGGCTCAGCAAGCTCTCGTGACGGCCTCGGCCGCAGCCTATCGGCTGGCCGACATGCGCTACCGGGGCGGCGTTGACAGCTATCTGAGCGCGCTCGTTGCGCAGGTGCAGCTCTATAGCGCCCAGCAGCAGTTGCAAACCGTGCGGCTCTTGCGCCTGCAAAACCTCGTGACGCTGTACAAGGCGCTGGGTGGAGGACTCCGGGAGCACGCTGCGGCCGCCCAGACGACCCTCGAGCCTTCGAGTTCTGAGAGCTCACCCGCGCATTCGGGCCCGTCCGCTTCGAACTAGGGCCCGCATGGGTGTATGTTTAGGCTGGCAAGAGGGTAATTGGCATGGCGGAGACGGCAGCAGCCGCGGGGGAGCGCTCCACCACCGCTGCGCATTCGTGGATCGGAGAGCTGTTGCTACGCCTTCTAGGCGCGGCGCTCCAGATCCTGGCGACCTGGGCGGTGGTACGTGCTCTGACACCGGAGGAGGCGGGGGTTTACTTTCGCGGGTTCGTCATCGCCCTGGGCTTGAGCACGCTCTTGCGGGGCAAGTACGAGATCTACATGGCGCAGCACATCATCGGGCGGCGCGCCACAACCACCGGTATTCCCAATGGAGTACTACTGATGCAGCTCGCGCGGCGGATGCTGCTGCGCGTCCAGCCTCCTGTGTGCAGTTCTGCTTGGTCGTGACGGCCGACCTGGACATCCAGGCGCCGCAGCTGCAAACGATATTGCAGACCTATCTGCCCTTCGTGCTCGCCGTCCCCTGCGTCAGCCTGTCGAGCCTCTTGGGCGAGGCGCTGCGCGCGGCCAATCGGACGCTCGGCATCGTCGTGGCCGCCTATGCCGTGAACCTCTCCATGCTTCTTGCGGTGGTGCTCGCACCTTCCGACGCGTCGCTCGCGCTTTACTCCTGGGCATTCCTCCTGGGGAGCCTCGTCTCTGCGGGAGTGGCGGCGGCGCTCGCCTGGCGTGCCTTCCCGGTCGCGCGAGGCGCGAGGCTCCCTGCCGATTTGCCGTGAAGCACTGCAAGGGGTGGACTCGCGGGAATTGATCGGCCTTGCGCGCGGCTTGCTGCTGTGGGGACCCCTGTGCATCCTGGCCGTCTGGGCGCCGCCGATACAGATGGCGCAATATGCCGTGGCCGCGCGCACGGCGCTGATCGTCGATATCTTTCTGCCGGCATTGAACCTGACAGGCTGCCGCGAAACCTTGATGGCTACGCAGCCGGTCCAGGCGCCGCGGCGCCTGCTGCTGAGGCAGCTCGCTGCGGCGTTGGTCTACAGCTCAGCGTTCGTGGTGCCGCTCTTGGTGTTGGCGCCGGCAACCCTGGCGCTCTACGGGAAGCCTTACGATTCGCAGTTGACGGTGTATGCGCTTCTTCTGGGGGTGCAGTGGGCCAATGGCGTCGGTCGTCCAGCGGTGCGGCACGCGGTGGTGGAGTGGAATGCACGGCGGATCGGCGTCGCTGTCGGATCCGGCGCCGTGGCGGTCGTGCTGATTTGCGCGCTGGGCGTGACCGCCTACGGTGCCCTCGCCGCCGCAGCGGCCTCGCTGATCGGCGCCTTGATCGTCAACGGACGGGCGATCGGCATGGCTCTTTCGAGACCGGCGTGAGGCGTCAAATCCTCACAAGCCACCGCCCGCCGCAGTGACTCTTGACCATCGCTTCAGCCAATGAAAGCGCAATGTCGATTTCGCGGGCATTACCGCTGAGGGAAAGGTCTACAACCTGGCCAGTCCGACGGATCCCAGCGGCAGTTATTCGGCAGTCACTGCCGCTTTACCATCGCCGCCGGCGGGCTCCGCTTCACGGCAGGCTTCGTCGATACGCGGATGACTCGCAAGGAGCCGACAACGACCGGTCGCTCTATCGTCATTCACGCCGCTGCCGATTCCATAGGCAGCGAGAAACAGAAGGCGGCACCGTGGGGCCCGTTCTGACTTACCCACAACCGTCCGCCGTGGGCCTCGATAATGGCGCGGCAGATGGACAGCCCCATGCCCATGCCTTCCGACTTGGTCGTATAGAACGCCTCGAACAGCCGATCCGCATGGCTCGGGTCGACGCCCGGTCCGGAGTCGCGCACCTCAACCCGGACCGCGTTTGCACCCTCCTTTGCGGAGCCGATGGCGAGCTGGCGGTGGCGATCATCGACCGCGCTCATCGCCTCAATCGCATTGATGATGAGGTTGAGGATGATCTGCTGGATCTGGATGCGATCGCATTCGACCGTCGGTAGGTCTACGTCGAGCGAAGTCTCCACCAGGATCTCGTTGCGACGCAGCTCGTCGTCCGTGAGTGCGAGCACTTCGAGGATCACCTCGTTGAGATCGAAGCGGCCCTTGCGCGGCGCTTGGCGCTTCGCGAGGGCGCGCAGCCGGTCGATGACCGCACTTGCCCGCCTGCGGTCGTTGGCGATCCGCTCGAGAGAGCGCTGTGCCTTGTCGAGATTGGGCGGCTGCGCCGAGAGCCACCGCGAGCAGGCAGCGGCGCTCGCGGCTATGGCGCCGAGCGGCTGATTTACCTCATGGGCGATCGAAGCGCCGAGCATCCCTAAAGTCGTCGCGCGGTTGGCGCGCGCGAGGGCGTCTTGCGCATCGCGCAGCGCTTCGGCCGCTCGCTTACGCTCAGTGATGTCAATCACAGTGCCCACAAATTCAACGAGATGACCGGACGTGCCCAGAACCGGATGACCTAAGACGTGAATGTCCCTGACGGGGCCATCGGGATGCACGATGCGGTAGTCCGCCTCCCACTCTGCCTTCTCGCGAATAGCCGTCTGGATTAGTTCCCTGAAGCCGGGTTGGTCGTCGGGATGAATCCGCTGAAAGAAATCTTCGAATCGGGGCAAACCATCCCGTGGATCGAAACTCAGAACACGGTAGCATTCCTCCGACCAGTACCTGATATCCTGATCTGGATTCCAGGCCCAACTGCCCGTGTGGCTGAGTCTTTGTGCCTCCGCCAGGTACGCTTCACTGCTCCGGAGGGCTTCCTCAGCTCGCTTGCGATCTTCGATGTCGGTCGTGACCCCATACCACTTGACGATGTTTCCATCTTCATCTCGAAGCGGCACTCCGCGGTCCAACTGCCAGCGATATTTCCCATCCGAGCGGCGGGAACGCACCTCACTTTCGAGAGGCTTGCCGGTTGCAACCGCTTCCATCCATTTACCTGCATGTCGCTCAAGATCATCAGGGTGAATTAGCGCTTGCCACCCTGATCCGGCCGTCTGTTCCGTCGATGACCCCGAGTACTCCACAAATCGCTTGTTAACGTAAGTATTGGAGCCATCGGGCAGCGTACTCCATACAATCGCCGGAATGGTATCGACCACCTCGCGAAGCTCAGCTTCTTGTTCTCTGATCACCGCTTCGGCGTGGCGCTGCTCGGTGATATCAGTCACCGCCCCGACAAACTCGCGATTGCCAGATGCATCCTGTAAAGCGTGAGCTATCGCGTGGACGTGCTTGACTCGCCCGTCAGGCAGCAGCAAACGATAGGTATGCTCGAAATCTATCGCCCCCCGAGAGGCACCATCGATGACCTTCTGAAAGTCGGCCCGCTCCTGCGGATGGACGCGCTGCACCACTAAGTCCATTGTTGGCGTAACCGCTCGGTCATACTCAAAGATGCGATAGGTTTCGGCTGACCAGATAATCTCACCCGTGTCAGGTTTCCACCCGAAGCTGCCTGTGTGACTAAGTCTTTGGGCCTCCGCCAGATAAGCTTCGCGGCGTCGCAGTTCCTGAGTCAGGAGTTCGTGCTCCGTGACGTCCATTCCCGTACCGATAAACTCCTGGACCGCCCCAGCGTGAGTCGCCGGGCTGCCAACGAAACGTACGCGACGAATCTCTCCATCCGGCCGCACAATGCGTATCGTGAAGTCGAAGCCGCTATGGTTTGCTACCATCTTCTGAATTTCCTGCGCGATGAACTCCCGATCTTCGGGGTGTACCAGCGCCATATACTCGTCTAGCCTTGGAGCGTTGCCGCTCGGATCGAGGCCATGGCCCAGAAGACCCTTCGCCTCTTCGTACGCCTTGGCACCCTGTTCGGTCAATTTGCACACTCGCCCTCTGCGGCGAAAGAAAGGCGGTAGCCGATCTCTTCCTCGAGGTGATTCACCTGGTGGATGACCGCTGCCGGGGAAATATCCAACAGGTCCGAGCAGGCTCGAAAGCCACCCGCCTCGATGACGGCAACGAAAACCTCGAGCCCGCGAAGGGTCGTTCGCCTCATGAGCTGGAACCTGTTCGACAGTTATTGCAACCGTCCGCGCGAGCGGTGATCGAAAAAGGGTATCACATCGGGACTGAGTAGTCCGTTTCCAGCCGATTGGGCGCACAGCATTGTGCGTCACCAAATCGAACAACATGCCAGCGGAGCCGCGAGTAACGACAACCGGCGGAGTATGTCCCGTAGGCTCAGTACTTCAGCTCGAGTAGTCTAGAGCTTTGGCCACCAATCGATCAACGAAATTCGATCAATGGAATCGATTAATCGAATCTATCGTGCGGGTTCGCAAACTCACTCTACCGACCACCTGGTCGATTTTTGGTCCAGTTGACGCTTTGGGACATTGGCCTTCGGGAACCGGCAACAATAATACGTCCGTACACCGCGGCGAATCCGGGAGTCGCATTAATTGGTTTCGCCAACAGGTACCGATCTCCTAGCCACTCCACTGCTTTGGCGATAGCTGCAGCGTAGTCATACGCATGGGGCGACTGCGATTTCTGGATCGATTTGTTAAACATCGCTGTTGTGCTCCGTCAGACATGAAACGCTCTTACGGCCGCGATCGCAAAGCCTTTCCAAGAGCCGAGGTTCGTCTTGTCATCCAAGTAAAGCTGATGTCGGTGTGCCGGAGGTTGTATTGATGAATTCCTGTCTAGTGGGGTCATGACGCGACGACCCACCTATACGTCCAAAAAACGCCGACCGACCGACCCCTTGGGGCCGGCGGTCGGACAATTGAACAGCCGACGTGGGGGAGTGGGAACCGTGGCTGTTCGTAGGGAGAACGGCGGACTCATTGCGAAGGTGGTCATTTGCTCGGTCGACCAACGCTTAGCGAAGATCGAGAATGTATTGGGGCGCGGTTGACTATCCATGCCTGAGGCCAGTACAAGCGACATCCTCCACCGGTCCGTTGGAGGACATTGGATGGACCTCACGGTGCGCGTCGGATCAATCACACAATCGCCAAAAGTACTTATGTTCATGGAGAGCACTTACGCCAGCCATGCGATGAAGTTAACGCACCGGTCTGTGCATAGGCATCCCCCAAAAAGGGGGCGCCCGTACGTTCGCGATCGCGCGAGCAGATCGCAGCGTGGCTGCAGACCAGCATCAGCAAATTCGCAACGATGCACCACGTCGTTTAGAAATCATCCGTCCACTCGCGGAAATACAGAACAGGGATGCAGCCTGGTGCATGGCTGAGATTTGGCCGGTCTGTATACGGCTAATGTTTGGACTGGCGCGCGTACGTATTCGGCCGACATCCCCCGTCGGGGGGATGCGCCCGACGACTCTCTCCAGCGTATCGTCGTCATACACATATTTGCGCAAGTACGCCTGTTACGTTGCGCACACGCCTGGATTTGAGTCCTTGCGGGAGTGATGCATTAGGACCTCGGAGACAAGGGTGCCACCTTCATACAAGATTTTCTATCGAGTGTGCTGTACGTGCCATGACCATGTCCGCGATTCCTGAGTCAGGCAGTTCCCGGTCAGCGCTTCCCAGTTTGAGCGCGGCGTCGGTCATCGGCGCAGCGCTCGAGACGATGCGGCCCTATCAGTGGCTGAAAAACTTGCTCGTATTCATTCCTCTCGCGGCGGCGCACCGGCTGAGCGATTTTCAGCCTCTCGGCGCCGCGACCCGCGTCTTTGTCGCCTTCAGTCTCTGCGCCTCGAGCATCTACGTCTTCAATGATTTGCATGACGCGCCGGCCGACCGGCTGCACCCGCACAAGCGCTACCGGCCGATTGCCTCCTGGGCGCTGCCCCGATCGATGGCGATCGGGCTCGTTGCGGTGCTGCTCTTCTTCAGTCTTGCTTTGGTCAAGCGCTACGCGGAACTCACCCTGCTTAGCGCTTGCGACGGAGCGGCAGCCCGCGCCCGCGCCTATAGGCTCGAGGATCGGGAGGTGATTCTGGCGCTGGGCGGCGGCAGCGGGATCGTGTCGGCCCTGGTGCTGACGCAGTATCTCGGAAGTTCCTCTGTCGAGCTTCTTTACAGCCGCTCCGAGTTCATCGGAGCCACCTTCGTGCTGCTGCTGTATTGGGTTTGTTACGTGTGGTTGACCGCCCACCGCGGGCGGATGCCGGACGATCCCCTGGTCTTTGCCATCAAAGATCGCGTGAGTCAGATCCTCGTCGTACTGATGGGGGTCGCGGCGTGGCTTGCAGTTTGAGCACTTCGATGCGTCTAAGCGTGCTCTGCTGAGCTTACGGCAGCGGAATGAATTCTGTTTCCCCCGGCACGCTCGGAAATTCCCGCTCACGCCAGCGCTCCTTGGCGTGCTCGATGCGTTCGCGCGAGGAGGCGACGAAATTCCACTCTATAAAGCGCGGCTTCGCAAAGCGTTCGCCGCCGAGCAATAGGATGCGGGAAGCGTTCACGGCACGGACCGTGACGCTAGCGCCAGGCTCCAAGATCGCGAGCTGACCCTCGGTCAATTGCGTCTCGCCGATGATCAACCTGCCTTCCGCCATATATACGGCCCGTTCCGTGTGCTCTGGTGGTACCTCGAGCGTCGCGCCGGGCGCCAACTCGGCGTCGACGTACAGCGTCGGCCACGACACCTGCACCGGCGACTGCACGCCGAACGCATGGCCCGCAATCACTGAAAGATTGACTGCACCTAGCTTGAGGCGCGGCAGCAACGCTGCTGCAGTGTGAGCAAACCAGGGTTTGCCGTCCTCCTCCCCGTCCGGCAACGCGACCCAGCTTTGAATGCCGTGGATGTGCGGGCCACTCGGCCGAGATTTCGGCGGGGTCCGTTCCGAATGCACGATACCTTCCCCGGCGCTCATCCAATTGACATCGCCGGGTCGAATCTCCTGCACGGAGCCCAAGCTGTCGCGATGCGAGAGCGATCCCGAAAAGAGGTAGGTCACGGTCGCGAGCCCAATATGCGGATGCGGCCTGACGTCGATGCCCTGCCCTGGAGGAAATTGAGTCGGGCCCAAGTGATCGAAAAAGATGAAAGGTCCGACCATTTGCCGTTCGCCCGAAGGCAACACGCGGCGCACCACAAAACCGCCGAGGTCTCGTTGGCGTGATTCGATCACTTGTAGGACTGCCATAACGCCCGCTCCGAGGTTTGCTTATAGTCTAACGCGCCTGGGCGTGTACGTATCCGCACCCAGCCCGCGACGCACGAGCAAACGATTTTTGGTTCAGTGCGTTCCCGGGTCGGTCGGTTGACCGGTTCGAGGAAAATCAGTGGTTCCGTACTAGGCCCGGGCAGGGATCGCGGCACGCACAGCCTCCTGGGTGATGGGGATGTGGCGAAGTCGCGCGCCCACGGCCGCAAAAATGGCGTTGGCGATGGCGGGCGCAATCACGGTGGTGCCGGGTTCGCCTAATCCCACGGGCGGCTCGGTGCTCTCGACGAAGCTGATGTCGAGTTCGGGAACGTCGGCAATGCGCAGCGGCAGGTAGCTATTTAGATTGGTGTCCTTCACTTGGCCGTTCACGAATTCGGTGCCCTCATGCAGCGCCATGCTCAGGCCCCACAGCGCCGAGCCCTCGATCTGTGCATGTGCACTGTCGGGATCGACGACGGTTCCCGCGTCCGCCACGATCGTCAGCCGCTCGACGCTAACCGCACCCGTCGCGCGATCGACGCGAACGCGCGCCACGCAGGCGACCCATGTCGGCATGTCGCGTTCCTGCCCAAAGCTCGTGGCAATGCCAAGCCCCGTGTTCGGCGGCAGCGTCGAGCCCCAGCCGGCGCGCTCAGCGGCGCGGCGTACCACCTCGGCTTGGCGGTGAGCCCCGCCCACGGCCGAGGGGGCCGAACCGGCATTGCGGCCGGCGCCCGTCAGAAGTTTCAGGCGAAAGGTCACCGGATCTGTACCGAGGTGCTGAGCCGCCTCGTCCATAAAACTTTCCAACGCCCAGTTGGTCCATCCAGGCCCGACCGAACGCAGCCATCCCGGACGGAAACTGACATTGGCTAGATCGTTCGAAATGGCACGCACCTTTTGCGCGCCCACCTCGTACCAATGATCGGCGCCGGCTATCGCAAAGGGATCGTACGGTGCGCCGCCTTGGCCCTTCGGCATGAACGAGGGCACCATCACCAGGGTGGGCCAGCCGGCGGCGGCGTGATGTTCCATCGCCGTCACTTGGCCCTTCTCGCCAAAGGCCATGCGCAAGGTCTGCACCGATGGCGAACGGACGGAATCGAAGCGGGCGTCATCCGCGCGGGTCAGTACCATTTTCACCGGCCGGCCGAGCGCTTTGGCGGCGAGCGCGGCCGGCACTGCGTAGTCGCCGTTCAAGCGTCTGCCGAACCCGCCGCCGAGCAGGTAGGTCCGCATGATAATGCTGGTCTCGGGCCGCCCGAGCGCCTTGGCGAGCGTCGGCAGGATCAGGCTCTGCCACTGATTGCCGGTGTGGACCTCGAAAATGCCGTCCTTCTCGAACGCCAGCGCATTCACCGGCTCGAGCTGAAAATGCAGCACCGTCGAGGTCGTGTAGGTCTGCTCCACCGTGGCTCCCGCCGCCTTGAAGGCGGCCGCGGTATCGGTATTGCCGGTATCGAGAATCACGCCGCCGTCGGGTTTTGCGATGAGCTCGGCCGCATGCTCCTGTAAGTCCTTCTCCGAGACAGTTGCCCCCGGGCCCGGTGTCCACTTCACCTCGAGCAAGTCGGTCGCGCGGATCGCCGCGGGATAACTCTCCGCAATCACCATCACCCAGCCAGGTACCGTGTCGGACGGATCATCGAGCGTGATGGTGCGCAGGTACCCTTTCACTTTGCGCGCGGCGCTGTCATCAACGGCGATCACCTTCGAGCCGTTGCGCGTGGGCGGAAGCTTGGGGCGCGCGTAGACCATGTTCGCGACCTTGGCGTCGATACCGTAGCACGCGGTGCCGTTGGTCTTGGCGGCGATGTCGAGCGCCACCGTCGCCTTTCCAATGAGGCGGCGCTCGGCGATGGGCTTGATCGGCAGCTTGTCGAGTTCCTGCGGCGTGAAGCGGCGTGTAGCGCCGGCGCGGCGGGCTATCTCGCCATAGGAGACCGAGCGCCCACCGCTCAGCACGGCGCCGTTTTTGGCCGAGCACTGCGCAGGACTCGCGCCGATGATTTTGGCGCCGGCCTCGATCAGCGCGATGCGTCCTGCGGCGCCGGCGCGGCTGAAGATCGGATAGGTTTGCCACACCGACCAGCTGCCGCCGGTGACCATGTAGCCCCACTTGGGATCGGTGTCGACATGAACGATTCGAACCTTGGCCCAGTCGGCCTCGAGCTCGTCGGCGAGAATGCGCGCCAACGCCGTGCCGATGTGCTGACCCATCTCGGCGCGGATGATGTTCACCGTGACCCAGCCATCCGCGTCGATGGCGAACCACAGCGTCGGCTCGAACTGTGGACCGGTGGGTGTTCGAGGGACGCCGCCGGAGACGGCGGCATCCATCGCGGCCTGAACAAGTGGGCAGAATCCAAAAGCCACGCCCGCGGCACCCACGGTGGTGATGAGGAAGTCGCGGCGCGAGAGCGGGTGGACGCGATGCCGATCGAGAGCGAGCCGGGTCATGGCTTGGCGCTCCCCATGAGTTCGGCGGCTCGCTTGATCGCTGCGCGAATGCGCGCATAGGTCATGCAGCGGCACAGATTCCCTGCCATCACCGCATCAATGTCCTGGTCGCTGGGAGCGGGGAAGTCCTTGAGCAACGCCGCGGCCTGCATGATCTGACCGGATTGGCAGTAGCCGCATTGCGGGACCTGCAGCGAAAGCCACGCCTGCTGAACGGGGTGAGCACCTGCAGGATCGAGCCCTTCGATGGTGGTCACCTCGGCCTCTGCCACGGCCCTGACGGGTGTGATGCACGAGCGGGTGGCGCGGCCGCCGACATGCACCGTGCAAGCCCCGCACAAACCGATGCCGCAGCCGAACTTGGTGCCCGTCAACCCAATGTCATCACGAATGACCCACAGCAGCGGTGTATCACCTGGGGCATCCACGCTCACGGCGCGACCGTTGATGGTGAAGCGGGTCATGGCTGCGGCGCTCTTCGGGTCATCATTCGCTCGACTCCTGGGGTTCACCTTGGGCGCGGGCGGCCGCAACCTGCTGCTCGAGATCGGGCCAAGGTCGCTTGGCGGTACGGGTCGCGCGCAAATAGGCCGCAATCTTTGCGAGATCCGCGTCCGTGAAGCCGGAGAAGGCGGGCATCACCACGCCAGTCGCACCCTGCTTCGCATCGATCCCGTAGAGCATCACTCGGATGAGGTTGGCGGGGTCATCGAGACTGACTGCGCTGTTGAGAGCAAGATCCGGCCGCATGGGATTGGGCCCGTTCGCTCCGTTGTAGTGGCACGAGCCACACGCGGCGGCGTAGAGACGGTTATCCATCTCGTAGTGCAGCCCCACATTGAGCTGATCAACACTGAGCGCCCGTTGAATGGCGGGCTGGGCGTCCGCTGCGCGCCCGGCGGTCCCGTTGACGCCGGCAACGTACACGGCTATGGCGTGCACGTCGGCGTCGGGCAGCTTCGCGAGGCCGTCATGAACCACCGGCCCCATCGAGGCGAATGAAGTTCCATGGTAGCGACTGACGCCGTTGCGCAGATAGCCGAAGAGTTCCTCTTCGCTCCACGGAACGGTCGACGGGTTGTCCTTGGTCAAGGCCGGCGCAACCCAGTTGTCGATCCTTGCGCCGCCGAACGATTCTCCGCGCCTTTCCGCGCCGAGAAAATTTCGCGGGGTATGACAGGCGCCGCAGTGGCTGATCCCTTCGGCAAGATACGCGCCGCGGTTCCAGTCGGCGCCGCGATCAGGCGTCGGCACGAACCGCCCCGGATGGAAGAATAGCAGCTTCCAACCGGCCTGCAGGGCGCGGATGTTGAGTGGAAACGGTAGACTGTTCTCGCGCGCCGGTGCGTTCACCGGGTCGCGTGTCATGAAATACGCGTACAACGCGGAAACGTCGGCATCCGTCAGTTTGGTAAAGTGATCGTAGGGAAAAACCGGGAACAAGTGCGAGCCGTCGCGGCCTACGCCTCCGTGCATCGCGCGCCTGAAGGCGGCTTCCGACCATCCTCCGATGCCGGTCTTTACGTCCGGTGTGATGTTCGTCGAGTAGAGGACGCCAAACGGCGTCTGAAACGCATAGCCGCCCGTGTACTGCTGACCTCCCCTGGCCGTGTGACAGGTCGCGCAATAGCCTGCGCCGGCCAGCACCTCGCCCTGCGCCACCAGTTCAGGCGCAAATTGTGCTTTGCTCGGCGGCGCAATTTCCCCGATCGGTGGCCGCCACGAGAATATGACAAATCCGCCGATGGCTAGGACAAGGATCAGGATCAGGAGCAGAGGGACACGCTTGCGCACATCATTAGCCTCGATGACCGGCTCATTCAAGTCAGGTGCCATGTTAAACGCTCCGCGCTCACCGTTGGCTCACGGCATCAAGTCGGATTTGCCTGGATTCTAGAAGTGCATGCCCGCCGTGATTCCAAACGTGCGCGGAGGTGCGGGCGAGAACTGCTGGCCGTAGGCGATGGACTCTGAGCCGAAGGAGTAGTACTCGGCGCCGGTGAGGTTGGCACCCCACAGCCGGAGTTCATAGCGGCGGCTCGGGTTGGCCCATTTTACTGATGCGTTGAGCAGGTTCACGACCGGCTGCTTCATGCTCTCGTCGGGGAACCAGTAGAACGAGTCCGTATACGACACATTCACATTGAGGTCGAAATCGCCGACGGAACTCGGAATCACATAGTCAGCCGCAAAATTAGCGCCGTAGTGCGGGGCACGGATCAGGTCCAACCCGGATGCATTGCAGGTGTAGGTCCCGTTGGGTGTGCAGGAAGGCGAAGCGATGTTGGAGCCGGCATAATAAGCGTTGGGCGGAAAGTAGTCTGTTGCATTCTTGAAGTTGTCATAGTGGCCGTAGAGGATCGATAAGCCACCGGAAAGCGTCAGGTGATTCATGGGAATCACTTTGACGGAAAGTTCGCCGCCGTTGACCTCCGCCGATGCGGCATTGATCAACTTCGTGGCGCCCGCCATGATGATGGACATCTGAAGATTCTGCACGTTGTAGTGGAATGCGCTCAGGTTGATTTGCAGATGATG
Organism: uncultured Pseudomonadota bacterium; assembly: GCA_963837035.1. Taxonomy (GTDB): domain Bacteria; phylum Desulfobacterota; class Binatia; order Binatales; family Binataceae; genus JASHZA01. Next base: position 58,654 of record CAWIMH010000031.1, on the reverse strand, counting down.
ATCGAGCCATTCGCTTTTCATGCCCGCCTCTACCGACTTCAGCACTTCGGGATTGACCGGCGGGTTGTTGGCGGGACCGCCGGCCGCGGTGCCGAACGTATCGAATTGGCCGCTCTTCGCAGCGCGATTCCATGAAACATAGCCCATGAGGTCGCCGGTGAATTCGTGATCCAATGCTACCCGGTACATCCCCATTGGCCAGCGGTGGGAAGCGCCGGGCGTAGCGGGTGTCGTCGGGCAGGCAATCGGAACCACGTCGCAAGCGGGCAATCCACCGACCTCTGGAATTGCATCGGAAAACCAAACGCCGCCGGTAAACAGGCGTTTGTCCACTGTGTAGCGAGCACCCAAGGTCAGGTGCGTATCCGCGGCTATGAGCGCGGTTCCCTGCATATACCCCGCGATAGAGGTCGTTCTGACGTTGTCGGTGAGGTTCAAGTAGTAGCTCGGGGGGACTAACGCTGGGGGAAAGCCCTCCGCGATTCCCGCCAATCTCGCATTCGGTCCGTAGCCTGCGTTGTCGTCCATGTAGAACCCGCCAACGATCCAGTTGAAGCGCGCGGCATAGGAAGCGTCATCCGGACTGATCAACCGCAGTTCCTGGCTGAGATTGCGATCCCTCTGAGGCTGGTAGGTAACAACATCGCCATAAGCCGAGCCGTCCTGATTGAACTGCGCAAAACCGGTCATATTCTGCCAGCCGGTGATGCTGACGCCGTGGGCGAAACCGAACTCTTGTTCGGCTTTCAGCTCGAGGGTGGTGTGCTTGATGACGGAGACGTCATTCTCGTTGTCGGAGGTGTTGTACCACCCGACATAGGTGGCTCCGGGCGCGCCAGGGCATTTAAAGGCGATGGGCGAAGTCTGCGGATTTCCATCGTCTCCGCCTTCACCGGGGCAATATCCGTGGCCGCCTGCCGCGACGAATTGGGGAATCTGATTGAAGCCGAGGCCTACTTCGCCGCGCGTGTACGCGAAATCTCCCGCAAGCAGAATCCTCGTCGAGGACGTCGGGGTCCAGAGCCACTTGTTGCGGATGCCCCAATCCTCAGCGGTGAACGCCTCCTGTCCGGTCACGACATCATGGCCCCAGCCATTCTGCTGGTCGGTGATGTAAACCGCCAAGTTGGACGCGACATCCTCGATGACCTTGCCTGTCACGTAAGCATTGCCGGTAAATGTGGCGTAGTTTCCATACCCGCCCTCGAAATCGGCGCTGGGGTCGAATTGCGGGTCCTTGGTGTGGACCTGAATGACGCCACCGGTTGCGTTGCGGCCGAAGAGAGTGCCCTGCGGGCCCTTAAGAACGTCGATGCCGGAAATGGTGTTCAGCTGAAAAATGGACGCATCGCCGGTCGGAATGTAAATGTCATCGAGATACACGGCGACCGAGCTTTCCTCGCCGGTTCCGCCCGTATTGGGTCCGATGCCGCGGATAAACGTCGTGGCTGAATCAAGTTCGTGGCCCATCTGCATACTGGGAACAAGTTGGGCAAGCATATCGGTGCTGACGGCGCCCGCCTTAAGAACCGCGTCCGGGCTGATCGGGACCACGGAAATCGGTACCTTTTGGACATTTTCCACGCGGCGCTGCGCGGTCACGGTGATTTCCACGAGCTGGTCGTTGCCCACGGCCGCGTCCGCGGGATCGGCGTAGGCCGACGAACCCGCGAGCAGTCCGACTACGGTACACGCGGCGGCTAGAGCGTTGTTTTGCCGCACCGTCTTTCTTGGGCGGCATCCTTCCGTTGCTATCCGCATCGCCGACTTCGAATTCTTATGGGCATCTTCCCTACGGGGTCATATCGCTAGAGCCTGTCCTGCGCGTCGTAGTGATTCGGACCTCTCTAATCCCTATCTTCGGATAGGCGCAACTCGAACCGCTGCGGGCAACGTTGACCCGCGTCGACTCGCCTGGACAAGTTAAAAGATGGCCCCACAGCAACCAAATTACCTCGAATCCGCTAGCGCCGAGGGCAAACCCTCAGCGTGTGTTGCCCGACGGCACCTCGGGCACCATTTTGTTCGGTCCATCAGGCCCTCGCCACACTGCGCCAATTGGAGCAGGCGGGACGGCCTGTCCTTTGGGTGACCGCGAGGCCGCCGGCGGCGGCCAAGGCAACTGCCCACTCTGGGACGGTCGCATCATCCATGCGACCGTCCCGCTGGTGTGAACGTGTCCACAGAGCCCTCCCTGCCTCCACCCCGTGAGCTTGCCGTGAGCCGCCGCATCCTACTCTCGTTCCGAACCAACCATCGGTAATGTCTTTCAGCTGCCTGCTTGACGAACGATCCATGTCTTCGGGAGGCTCAATGCAAGCTGTGCGTCGATCATCTCTCGCAATTGTCCGGCCGCATGATTCCGCTGCCCTGAACCGGGACTCTCGCCCGCGGCGTACCGCGCTTCATGGTCCACACGGCAGCGGCCCGGCGGGAATCCGAATTCCAGACCACGCTCGGAGCTCAGCGCGCTGGAATCACGAAGCGCCCGGCTTTCCCCGAACACCCTGCTCGTGCGCGCTTGGCGGAGCCTCATCGAGTTGCGTATCGACGATGCGTTGGCGGCCGTCGCGCAGTTCGAAGATGAGATCGCGCGTGCCGATGCCCCGATTGCGGCCCGATCGCGCGAGTTTGCCGAGGTCTTAAGAGCCGTGCTGCTTGTGCTGAAGAGCCAGGACGGCGCCGCGGTGCGCGCGGCGCTTGCCGTACTCGAAAGCCGTCACCGGTCAGGTGGGAAGAGTCCCGCGCTGGCGGCAGCGCTGCGCGTCGGCTACTGGAAGGTGCGAGACTTTGATCGATACTACGCGGTGCCTCGTCTCAAACACGCGGTGCCGACTCATCGCGGCACGCACGGGCTTGCGACGATCATCGGGGCGACGTTCGAGGCGGTTGTGGAGGCTGAACAGCTCCGACTGGCCGTCGCGACGAGACTTGCAAGGAGCGCGCACGAACGCGCCGTGAGTCGTTTCGGGAAGCGATCACCAGTGACAGCCCGAGCGGCCGTCGTGCTCGCAGAGTTGCTCTACGAGGAAGGGCACTGCGCCGGCCTGGACGCTCTGGTCATGGAGAGCCTCACGGCGGTCCGAACGTCAGGGGACGAGGAGAGCGCCTTGCGAGGATATAGGGTTCTGGCTCGTCTCGCCGCCCGTCGGGGAGACACGGAGTTCGCCCTCCTCATCCTGAAGGAGGCGGAGGCCCTGGCGGCGGCGCGCGACTGGACGGGGATGATGGCGGAGAGCTTGATGCTGCGTACGCAGCTTCTCCTCACGGAGGGTCGCACGCGCGACGCAGCGATCTGTACTGAGCGCATCGAGACACTCGCGCGCGATCATCGGTTCTCCTCGCACGACACGCTGCATGCCAGCCATGCCTTGGCACGTGCACAGGTACTGGTCGCCACCGGGGACGCGTGCCGAGGGGCAACGATTCTCCGGGAGCTTCAAGCGGCGAGCTGCGGCAAGCGAAACAACTACTGGGCACTGCGATTGTCGGTTCAGCTGGCCGACGCTCTGCTCGGGTGCGGAGACCAAGCCGAAGGTCGTGCGATGCTCGTTCAAGCGCTTCAGGTTGGCGCGCGCGCCGGGGTGTATCAGACATTCGTCGATGCCGGAGCGCACGTGGCCGAGCTCCTGCTGTCCCTTTACCATGCCACCCCTCAGGACAGCCGCCTGCCCCCGGAGCTCAGACCCTACATCGGAAGCATTCTCGCGGACCGTGCTCAGCAGCGCTCACGCACGTCGCCGACTCGTCCCTCGCGCGTCACGGAGTCGCTGAGTCCTCGCGAACAGAGCGTCCTGCGCTCGATGAGCTGTGGACTTTCCAACAAACGCATCGCTCAAGAGCTGCAGATTGCCCCCGAGACCGTGAAGTCCCACGTCAAAGGCATCTTCATCAAGCTCGCCGTGCAGACCCGCGCCCACGCCGTATCGACGGCCGGCGCTCTCGGACTGCTCTGAATCACAGACCGCGCGCTCATGGTAAAATGACGTTGTGACCGTCGAAAACGGGGGAGATGAACGCGGAGTACGGTCCTTCGCGGATAGCGACGATTTCGTCAGCGCAGTGAGACAGGGCTGGGCGACATCCCGTGAGTCAGAGGCCGCGGCGCGGGTCTGGCCGTACGGCTGGCCAACGCACTTGGCTTGCCGATCGCCCGCCGAAGGCGCGGCCTTGGGGACAGCAAGAGGCAGGCAGCACATGAGTACGACAGCTCTCGACGTCGACTCTCGTGATCTTGCTCCATCGTCGGAGCAGGGCGTGCTTGATCTAGCGCAGTACACACTGGAGGAAGTGCGCAGGGACGTCGAGTTTGTGCTGTTTCGCGGCTTGCGCAGCGGTCATAAGGAAGGGAGCCCCTCATCGATTCTGGTGCAGGTGCCGGTCGCGGACCCTCCCTCGCCCGTAACTGTGCGCAGCCTGCAGGAGGACTACGCCCTGCGATCCGAGCTGGATCCGGCCTATGTGGTCCGGTCCCTCTCGATGGTGCAGACCCAAGGCCGCCCGATGCTGATTCTCGAGGATCCGACCGGGACGCCGCTCGATCTACTCCTCAACGGCGCGATGGACATCGCGCAATTTCTGCGCCTCGCCATCCATGTCGCGGCCGCTCTTGACCATGTACACGGCCGTGGTCTCGTGCACAGGGACATCAAGCCCGCCAATATCCTGGTGAATGCTGCCCGTGACCCAAGCGTGGCTGATGGGCCTGGGCGTTGCATCACGCCTGCCACGCGAGCGCCAGTCGGGCCAGCTTTCGGAGTTCCTCGTCGGGACGTTGGCCTACATGGCCCCCGAACAGACTGGGCGCATGAACCGCTCGATCGATGCGCGCAGCGATCTGTATGGTTTAGGCGTCACGTTCTACGAAATGCTCACCGGGACTCTGCCATTTACGGAATCAGATCCGATGGAATTGGTGCACTGTCATATGGCAAGACAGCCGACACCACCATGCGCGAAGGTTGAACGGTGTTCCGCGCACGGTTTCGGCACTCATCATGAAGCTGCTCGCCAAGACGGCTGAGGAGCGCTACCAGACAGCAGCCGGCGTCGAGAGTGATCTTCGGCGCTGTCTCACTGAATGGGAAGCGCAGCGTCGCATCGACGAATTCCCCCTTGGCGAACATGACACGCCAGATCGGCTGCTGATTCCAGAGAAACTGTACGGGCGAGAATCCGAAATCGACGCCTTGCTCGCTGCGTTCGATCGCGTTGTAGCCAGGCGGCGAGCCGGAGCTGGTTCTTGTTTCCGGATACTCTGGCGTCGGCAAGTCCTCCGTTGTGAATGAGCTTCATAAATCGCTTGTTCCGCCGCGGGGCCTGTTCGCATCAGGCAAATTCGATCAATACAAGCGCGACATCCCGTATGCGACGCTCGCTCAGGCGTTTCAGAGTCTGATCCGAGACCTTCTCGCGAAGAGCGACGCCGATCTGGTGGCTTGGTGCGACGCCCTCCACGAGGCGCTGGGTGCGAATGGACGGCTCATGGTCGACCTTGTGCCCGAACTGAAGCTGATCATCGGCGAGCAGCCGCCAGTGCCGGAGCTTCCGCCACAGCAGACGCAAGGTCGGTTTCAGCTCGTGTTTCGGCGTTTCATTGGCGTTTTTGCGCGACCGGAACATCCACTGGCGCTGTTCCTCGACGATTTGCAATGGCTGGATGTGGCGACGCTCGATTTGCTGGAGAATTTGCTTTCGCAGCCGGGTGCGGAGCGCCTGCTGGTCATCGGCGCTTATCGGGACAATGAGGTCGATCCGACGCATCCGCTGACGCGCAAGCTGGATGCGATCCGGAAAGACGGAGCGCCCGTGCAGGAGTTCGCCTGGCGCCCCTCGCCCCAGAAGTCGTGGAACAGCTCATCGCCGATACGCTTCACTGCGAACCTGCGCACTCCGCTCCGCTCTCGCAGCTGGTGCACGAGAAGACCGCCGGCAACCCGTTTTTCGCATCCAGTTTCTTCGCGCGGTCGCCGGAGAAGGATTGCTAACGTTTGAGCATGACCGGGCGCGCTGGTCTTGGGACCTCGATTGTATCCGCGCCAAGGGATACACCGACAACGTCGCAGACCTTGTGGTCGGCAAGCTGAGCCACCTGCCGGTCGAAATGCAGAACGCGTTGCGGCAGCTCGCCTGCCTGGGCGCCAGCGCCGACGTAACGACGCTCTCGCTCGTGCTGGAGACATCGGAGGAACAGGTTCACGCAGATCTGTGGGACGCGGTCCGCCAGGGGTTCGTCGAACGCTCTGCTGACGTCTACAGGTTCATCCACGACCGGGTGCAGGAAGCTGCCTACTCGCTCATTCCGGAGGACCGACGCGCCGAAGCGCATCTGCGGATCGGCCGCCTGCTCATGGCGCACACTCCTCCCGAGAAGCGCGAGGAGGCGATCTTCGAGATCGTCAATCACCTCAACCGTGGCGCGGCCTTGATCAGTGGGCCAAAGGAGCGCGAGCAGCTGGCCGACCTCATGTTAATCGCGGGGAAACGCGCGAAGGCGTCGACGGCGTACGCCTCGGCCCTGGTATATTTCACCGCCGGGGCTGCTTTCCTGCCGGAAGACTCCTGGAAGCGCCGCCACGATCTCGCCTTCGCGCTGGAGCTCGGTTGGGCGGAATGCGAGTTCCTGACCGGAGCGCTAGCGGAAGCGGAGCAGCGCCTCGCCAACCTGGCCCGCCGTGCACTCACAGTACCCGATCTGGCCGCTGTCGCCGGGCTGCGGGAGGATCTCTTCATGACCCTCGGTCGAAGTGACCGCGCAGTCGACGTATGTCTTGAATATCTCCGCCACGTCGACATCGCGTGGTCGGCGCATCCGACGAAGGAGGAGGTCCGGCGGGAATACGAGCGGATCTGGCGGCAGATCGGGAGTCGCTCGATTGAGGAACTCCGCGATTTGCCCCCGATGACCGATCCCGAGTGGCGCGCGACAATGGACGTCCTCACCAAAGCCCAGACGCCGGCAAGGTTCATCGACCAGAACCTGCAGTATCGTCGTCATCGGCCGCATGGTGAACCTCAGCTTGGAGCACGGCAATAGCGACGCATCGTGCTATGCCTATGCCTTGGTCGGCGCTGTCCTCGGATCGGAATTCGGCGACTACAGGGCGAGTTCTCGCTTCGGCAAACTCGGCCTCGATCTAGTGGAGCAGCGCGGGCTCGATCGCTTTGAGGCCGGCGTCTACTTGGTCCTCGCGATCGACATCATTCCCTGGACGCAGCCCATCCGCAGCGGCCGCAGCCTGATCCAGCGCGCTTTCGACGCGGCCGAAAGACTAGGCGACCGCACGTTTGCCGACTACAGCTGCGTCATCACGGATCTTTGACCTCATCGCCGCCGGCGACCCACTCGGCGATGTGCAGCGCGAGGCCGAGGCAAGGCTCGACTTCGTGCGCAAGCGAAGGTCCGGCTTACAAGTCGACCTTATCGCTCCACTGCTTCAGTTCATCCGCATGATGCGCGGCCTGACCCCGATCTTCGGCTCTTTCAATGACGCCGAGTTCGACGAGGGTCGTTTCGAGCGGCATCTGGAGGCGGAGCCGCGCCTGGCGGTTGCCACCTGCCTTTACTGGGTCCGAAAGCTGCAGGCGCGTGTCCTTGCCAACGACTATGCGACCGCGCTTGCCGCGGCGGCACAGGCAGAACGCCTCTTTTGGACCTCAGAGATGTTTTTCCAGTTTGCGGAGTACCATCTTTACGCCGCGCTGGCCCGGGCCGCGCTCTGTGATAGGGCGCGCGGCGGAGAGCGAGCCCACTACCTAGAGGCCTTGGCTGCCCATCACCGCCAGTTCCAGAAGTGGGCCGCAAACTGCCCGGAGAATTTCGATAACCGAGCGGCGTTGGTCGCCGCCGAGATTGCGCGCCTCGAGGGCCGCGAGATCGACGCCGAGCGTCTGTACGAACAAGCTATCCGCTCGGCGCGCGCTAACGGCTTCGTCCACAATGAGGCGATCGCCTACGAATTGGCCGCGCGCTTCTACGAGACGCGCGGCTTCGAGGAAATTCGCGCGTTTATACATGCGGCGCGCACGCGAGGGTTATCTCCGCTGGGGCGCCGACTGGCAAAGTGCGGCAACTCGAGGCGTTGCATCCGCACCTCGGTGAGTCAGAGCGAGCACCCGCGCCGACCAGCACGTTCGAGGCGCCTGTTGAGCAACTCGACCTCGTGACCGTGATCAAGGTCTCGGAGGCCCTCTCGGGCGATATCGTCTCTCGAAAAACTGATCTTTAAACTCCATGCGGACAGCCATCGAGCACGCAGGCGCCGAGCGAGGTCTCTTGATTGTTCCGCGAGGTGGTGAGCTGCAGTGGAGGCTGAAGCGACCACGAGTGGAGATGATGTAACGGTGCGTCTGCGGCGATGACGCCGAAACCGAAGCCGCGCTGCCGGAGTCGCTTGTTCGCATCGTCGTGCGCACCAAGAAAGCGTGATTCTCGATGACGCATCGACGCAGAATCCGTTTTCCTCCGATCCATATATCGTTCAGCGCCGGGCTCGTTCGGTTCTCTGTCTGCCACTGATGAGCCACAGCAAGCTCATCGGGATTCTCTATCTGGAGAACAATCTCGCACCTCGCGTTTTCGGCCCGGACCGTTCACGGTGCTAAAGCTGCTCGCGTCGCAGGCCGCAATGTCGCTGGAGAATGCTCGCCTGTACCGCGACCTTGCCAAGCGCGAGGCGAAGATCCGGCGGTTGGTAGACGCCAATATCGTCGGGATCGTGATTTGGGACCTCGATGGTACCATTCTCGAGGCCAATGACGCGTTTCTCCGTATGGTGGGATACGAGCATGAAGATCTCGTCTCAGGCCGCCTGCGTTGGACCGAATTGACGCCGGCCCAATCGCTCGGCCACGATCGTCAAGAACTTATCGCAGAGGTCCAGCGTAGCGGGAGCGTGCAACCGTTTGAATGGGAATTCTTTCGCAAGGACGGCAGCCGCGTACCCGTACTGACTGCTGCTGCGAGCTTCGAAGGTGAGAACCAAGGTGTTAGCGTCGTGCTCGATCTGACGGAGCGCAAGCGCGTAGAACAGGCTTTTAGGCAAAGTGAAGCGTATCTCGCCGAAGCGCAGCGGCTTTCGCACACAGGCAGTTGGGCCTACGATCACTGATCAGGAATGAAGCACTACTCGGATGAGGCTTCCGTGTTTTGAGACTGGATCCCCGGGGAGCGGCCCGCCCCGATTCGAAGACACCCGCCAATGGCTTCACCCGAGGACCCGAACCCGTGTTCAGGAACTAACTCGCAGACGGCCATTCCGCGACAAAACCGAATACGAGCAGCACTACCGGATCGTGATCCCGATGGGACTGTCCGGCACCTTCACTCGTTGGGCATCCGGTTCTCAACGAGGCGGGCGAGCTGCTTGAATTTCGGGACCGTGATCGATGTCACCGAGCGCAAGCGCGCCGAGCACCGCCTGTTGGTACAATACCGCGTTACGCGTATCTTGGCGGACGCCGCAACGCTCGAGGAAATCGACGCCAAAAATCCTTGAGGTGATGGGCGAATGGCCGGGATGGGATCTCGGTGCTATGTGGCAAATCGATCCGGCATGCGGGCGTCCTCCGCTGCGAGGAGTTGTGGCGGACACCCTCCCTCGAGGCCGCGCAATTCGAGGCTGCCACTCGGACCAGCACCTTTCGTTCGAGGCAGCGGGCTGCCCGGTCGTGTTTGGGCGACGGTACGCCGGCGTATATTCTGGATGTAATGCGTGACCCGGCGTTTCGCCGCGTGGACATTGCCGCACGTAAGGTGTTACACGGGGCCTTTGCCTTTCCAATCCTGCTAGGACGCGAGGTTCTCGGCGTCATCGGCTTCATCAGTCGTGACGTTTCGCAACCCGACGAGAACCTGCTCGACGTATGGCAACCATCGGCAGCCAGATCGGGGAATTTACGAAACGCGCCGCAGCCGTCGATGAGCTGCACCTCCGGGTGAACATGTTGCAGCAAATTCCCGTCGCGGCCTGGTCGGTGACGCCAGACGGGACTCCCGACATCGTGAATCAGCTTTGGTACGAATACACCGGCCAAACACCCGAATACGTCAATTCACACCCCGAGGCGTGGATGGCTACTATTCACCCTGAGGATCGAGAGAGTGCATCCCGGAGCTACTGGGACGGCATACGCTCCGGGCGGGGCTTTACGATGGAAGCACGGTTTCTTCGCGCCCGCGATGGGACATACCGCTGGCATCTGAATCGAGCGGTGCCGGTACGGGACGCAGAGGGGAACGTACTTGGATTGGTTGGCACCTCAACCGACGTGCACGATTGGCGGCAAGCTCAGGAAGCCCTGCGCAGTACGCAGGCCGAGTTTGCGCACATGACCCGTGTGATGACCATGGGGGAGCTCACCGCGTCGATCGCGCATGAGGTGAATCAGCCGCTCGGCGCCATTGTCACGAGTGCAGCCGCCGGCGCACGCTGGCTGGCGACCAAGCCTCCACAAATGGACAAGGCCCGACGGGCGCTGGAACGCATCGCTAACGATGGTAAGAGGGCGGGCGAAGTCATCCGGCGCATTCGGGCACTCATGAAGCGCCAGGCGCCGCGCAAAGAATGGCTGGACATCAATGAAACAATTCTCGAAGTGGTAGCGCTTGCACAATACCAGCTGCGCCGAAGCGAAATTCTGCTCGAAACACGGCTCGGCCACGATCTACCGCTCATCCGCTGCGACAGGGTGCAGCTGCAGCAGGTGCTGCTCAATCTGATCATCAATGCGATCGAGGCGATGAGCGGGATCAAAGAGCGGCCCCGCGAGTTGACGATAGTGTCAGCTTCGGATGGGCCGGATACCGTATCCGTTGAAGTGCGCGACTCCGGGACGGGACTCGACCCGGAGCATGCACCTCACCTGTTTGAGCCCTTTTATACGACCAAGGCAGAGGGGCTTGGCATCGGCTTGTCGATCAGTCGCTCGATCGTCGAAGCACATGGCGGTCGCCTGTCGGCGGCAGCGAACGCACCACATGGGACGGTGTTCCTTTGTTCGTTGCCGGTCAGCGAACCGGCGCCGTAGATACGCGAGGTAGGAGGTTGGTATAGTGACGGATTGGCTGGGCGTGCGCGGGCCCTTATCGGTCCTAGGGAGTCTCATCATGGTCGAGGAGCGAGCCGTCGTCTTCGTCATCGACGATGATCCATCGATGCGCGCGGCGCTCGAGGATCTCGTGCACAGTGTGGGCCTTGAGGTGCGCGCGTTCGCCGCGCCGGAGGAGTTTCTGCAGAGCAAGCCGCCGGACGCACCGGGCTGTCTCGTGCTCGACGTACGCTTGCCAGGGATGAGCGGATTGACGTTTCAGAAGGAGCTCGCGAAAGAGGGTCTGGCGCTGCCCGTGATTTTCATCACAGGCCACGGGGACATTCCGATGAGTGTGCGGGCGATGAAGGCGGGCGCTGTCGAGTTCCTCACCAAGCCGTTTCACGATCAGGATCTGCTCGATGCGATTCACGCGGCGATCGAGCGTGATCGGAAAAGACGCCGCGATGCGGTGCGCCTTGCCCAGCTGCGCGAGCGCTTCGCTACTCTTACCGAGCGCGAGCGTCAGATCATGACGCTCGTCGTCATCGGGCGGGCAAACAAGCAGATCGCAGCGGAGCTGAGCCTGAGCGAGATGACGGTGAAGGTTCACCGCGGGCAAGTCATGCGGAAGATGCACGCGGGATCGCTGCCCGAGCTCGTGCGAATGGCGGACCGGCTGGGCGAGCCCGTCACAACGTCGTAGGCGATCTATACCAAAGTCGTAGCGCCTGCATACTTTCCTCCCCTGAAATATCCGCAGGTGCGGACGCGCCCCCCGCTCGTGCAATTGTCTTGTACGGTCCGCGCGCACTAGTGTCGCTCTTCAACTGCCCATCCGGAGAACGTGGTGCCCAAGGGGCCGCTGGTTGCGATCGTTGATGATGACGAGTCGATCCGGGAGACGACCAAGGATCTGCTCGAGTCTGCCGGCTATTCGGCGGCCGTGTTTGCGCGCGCCGCAAGCCTGCTGAAGTCCAGGCGACTGAGCCAGGTCTCCTGCCTGATCGCGGACATGCGTATGCCGAAGATGACCGGACTCGAGCTACATCAGCATCTGGTCGCCTCAAATCGTGCGATCCCCACCATTCTCATGACCGCCTACCTGGACGTGCGGGCGCAGGCGCAAGCAATCAAAGCCAACGTGGTTTGCTATCTCATAAAACCGTTCGCTGCAGACGATTTGCTCGCGTGCGTGCGCTGCGCGCTGCTGAGGCGCGATGTCTGGGGCGAGTAGCGGCGGGAGAGAGCCGCTCGCAGCGCCGGCCTCGTCCCTAGGTCGTAGCCGATCTCTACCAACGTTCATCCCTTCGTATCCTTCGGTTCGCGGATTTTGCATGCGCGCATTTTTCCCTTACGCACGTGCAATGGTTTTACGCCGTGCACCGGTGGTTTGCTGTGTCCGCAGCTGATGTTCCAGGGTGTCTCAAAAAAGGGGTTTGCTATGTCAGGCCGCGAACGTTTCAGGGTCCATGTGTTGGGGCGCTTTCGCTTACTCACGGGCGACACCCCTGTCATCATCCCTCCACGCTTACGCAAACCGCAGGAACTGCTGCAGGCCCTGATCGCGTTTGGTGGAACGGAAGTGAGCGCGGGCGTGCTGATCGATGCGCTGTGGCCGGATTCTGAGGGCGATGCGGCGTACCACGCACTCGAAAGCGCCCTTTATAGGCTGCGCCAGCTGCTAGGTGCACGCGACGCGGTCCGCATGGAGGGCGGCAAGGTCAGCCTGAACCGGGACCAGTTGTGGGTCGACATGTGGGAGTTCGAGGAGGAGCTGCAGCGGATTCATGATTCGGAGGCGAACGGCATCGAAAGGATCGGCCGTCTCCGACTCCTCTATCAAGGGCATTTTCTCCAGCACGAGACCGAAAAGCCCTGGGTTTTGAGTGCGCGCCAGGAGTTGCGTGATCGTTTGCTGCGGGCAATCCGCGATGCGGCGCGTGAGTGCGAACACGCGCGCCGTTGGGAAGATGCCGCGAACTTGTATCGATCCGGGATCGAACTCGACTCGCTCAACGAGGGTCTGTATCGGGGCTTGATGCACTGCCACCAGGAGCTTGGAGATCACAGCGAGGCGCTGCAGGCCTACCGGCGCTGCCGCGAGTTGCTGACGCGCTTCCTCGGCGTACCGCCCAACGCCAAGACGCAAGCCCTCTATCACAGCGTGCGTGAACGCGCAGCCTACACGCTCGTTGGAAGCGCGCTGTGAGCGCGTGCACTTAGGCCGTGGTGACGCTGCCATGCGTCTGTTCAGGCGAGGAGACAACCAAGACGTTCGTTTCTCAGGGTGTGAGCGTGCGTTATTTGGCCGGCAACTCAGAGGCGACTGGCTCCTGGTCGGGGACCAAGAACCCCCGTTGGGTTCGCACCTTGTCACACCTCGGCGCGGCTATCTGCATCACGGCATCTACGTCGGTGCCCGCAAGGTCGTTCACTACCCGGGGCTCGCGCATGGTCTGCGCAGCGGACCGGTGGAAGAAGTTCCTTTCGCTCATTTCGGGCGCGGACAACGCGTCTGGGTGAGATCGGACGCGCCATCCGATTTCGACGTTCGAGAGATCATCCGCCGAGCACGATCCCGTGTGGGGGAAGACCGCTATCGGCTGTTCACCAATAACTGTGAGCACTTCTGCGAATGGTGTCTGCGCGGCACGGCTCGAAGCTTCCAGGTCGAAGCCTGGCTTGCACGTCCCAGACTTACGCTGCTTGCAACACTTCGACTGATCATCCGTGTGCCGATGTCTCCGCTCTTGAGGTGAGCAAGCCGATCCGTAGCGCCGGCACTCGAGCTCCCCCCTTCCCGCGCCCCCCTGCGGGAGGTTTTTTGCGGCGGGTCCGTCCCGCCGCGTTCTTTTTTCCAAAGGCGCCATGCGCGGCAGTTTTCGGTTGCATCTCATTGTGCCGCTGCAACAGCATTTGAAGGATCGAGCGCGACGACGCTGAGACCGTCGCGAAGCCGCTGCGAAGCTACCAGCGCCCCAGCCGTCAAGCCCTCTCGATGACAATCGGCCGCTTCCGGCGCTCCGCTCCCCCGGATGGGGGACTCCACGACGTGGGGCAGTCGCACACACTGCAGGCGTGACTACGTTCGATAGCGGGGGCTTGCGCCGGAGTATCAACAGGCCCATTTGGCGCGGCGACTCTGAGGCCGGCGATGCAGCCGCGTGGACCGATGCGCCAGCGATCGAGGTGCTTGCACGACACGACTTGGAAATTCTGTTGTTCGACATGATTGCCTGAATCCACCCACTATTTCATTTCGAAACGAGGATACGCTCATGACCACCGCAAAGGCACAGCCCGCCAAGGCGCTGCTGAATCCAAGCAACCACGCCCTGATCCTGATCGATTATCAATCGCAGATGGCGTTTGCGACGAAATCGATCGACGCTGTCAATCTTCGGAACAACGCGGCTCTGATTTCGAAGGCTGCCGCTGAATTCAAAGTGCCGACGATCGTCACCACGGTGGCGGAGAAGTCCTTTTCCGGCCCGACTTTCGACGAAATCAAGAAAGTATTTTCCAATCAAAAAGCCATCGACCGCACGACGATGAACACCTGGGAAGACGTGAACGTGATCGCCGAAGTAAACAGGATCGCCAGAAGCCGCATCGTACTCGCCGGCCTGTGGACGAGCGTTTGCATCGTCGGTCCGGCGCTATCGGCACTCGAGCAGGGGTTTGAAATCTATATCATCACCGACGCCTGCGGCGATGTGACCGACGAGGCACACGAGCGTGGGGTGCAACGCATGATCCAAGCCGGTGCGCGGCCGATGACATCGGTGCAGTATTTGCTTGAGCTTCAGCGTGACTGGGCGCGCAGCGAAACCTACAACGATACTGTGGCCACGGCGATCGCTCACGGCGGCAGCTACGGGCTGGGACTCATCTACGCCAAGGCGATGTTTGGCGCGAGCGAAGGACACTGAGAACCTCACGCTTGCTCCTGCCAACCCAGTCACCGGACTGCGTCCAAGCGACCGCCAACAGGGAGGACGACAAATGAGGAATTCCGACACTCCGCCCGGGCTCATCCTGCATCGCGGGCTGTTTACCACGCTCGATCGCTCCAATCCGACCGCCAGTGCGATCGCGATCACCGACGGCGTTTTCTCGGCCGTTGGCCGCGACGCTGAGGTTCTCCCGCTGGCGGGCGCCGAGACGCGCATCATCGATTTGCGGAGTCGACGCGTCCTCCCGGGGCTGATCGACAACCACCTGCACATCATTCGCGGCGGCCTGAATTTCAATATGGAGCTGCGTTGGGACGGCGTACGCTCGCTCGCCGATGCGATGGCCATGCTGAAGCGCCAGATCGCGGTGACTCCGGCACCCCAATGGGTGCGCGTGGTCGGGGGATTCAGCGCGCATCAATTTGCCGAAAAGCGGTTGCCGACGCTCGAGGAAATCAATGCAATCGCACCCGAAACTCCGGTGTTCCTGCTGCATCTGTACGATCGAGCACTGCTCAACGGTGCGGCGCTGCGGGCCTGTGGATACGCCAAAAACACGCCCGAGCCCCTGGGCGGTCAAATCATTCGCGACAGTGCCGGAGAGCCGACGGGTCTGCTGATGGCGCAGCCCAATGCATCGATTCTCTACTCTACCCTCGCCAAGGGACCCAAGCTGCCCTTCGAGTATCAATTGAATTCGACGCGCCATTTCATGCGCGAACTGAATCGCCTCGGGGTCACCGGGGCGATCGACGCGGGCGGCGGGTTCCAGAATTATCCCGAGGACTACGCCGTCATCGAGAAATTGCGCGATGACGGGCAGCTGACGATTCGACTCGCCTACAACCTCTTCACGCAAAAACCACAGGGGGAAAAGCAGGATTTTCTCAATTGGATCAGAACTTCGAAGTACAAGCAGGGCGACGATTATTTTCGCCACAACGGCGCCGGTGAAATGCTGGTGTTTTCGGCCGCGGACTTCGAGGATTTCAGGCAGCCCCGTCCAGACATGCCGGCGCAGATGGAAGATGAGCTCGGGGCGGTGGTTCGCATCCTCGCCGAGAATCGCTGGCCCTGGCGCATGCACGCCACGTATGAGGAAACCATCGGCCGCGCGCTTAATGTATTCGAACGGGTCGATCGGGAGATTCCGCTCAAGGGTCTGAACTGGTTCTTCGACCATGCCGAGACGATCTCAGAGCGGTCCATAGACCGGATTGCCGCGCTCGGGGGCGGAATCGCCGTCCAGCACCGCATGGCCTACCAGGGCGAGTATTTCGTCGAGCGCTACGGCCGCGATGCGGCCAAGGCGACGCCGCCGGTGAAGCGCATTCTCGAGTCGGGCGTGAAGACATCGGCAGGCACGGATGCGACTCGAGTCGCCTCCTACAATCCGTGGGTGTCGCTGGCGTGGCTGGTGACCGGGAGGACGGTAGGCGGCATGCAGCTCTATCCGCGGCGCAACTGCCTGGATCGCGAGACGGCGCTGCGCATGTGGACCGAGAATGTCACGTGGTTTTCGAATGAAGAAGGAAGGAAGGGACGCATCGAAGTAGGTCAATTGGCAGATGTGATCGTGCCCGACCGCGACTACTTCAGTTGCGCCGAGGAGGAGATTGCCGATACCACCTCCGAACTCACCGTCGTCGGGGGCCGCGTTGTATACGCGAGCGGCGACTTTTCCCGATTCGACGACAACGCGCCACCGCCGGCGATGCCGGACTGGTCGCCGGTTCGAACCTACGGCGGCTACGCTGCGTGGGGTGAGAAGTCGGCGGCGCCGAATTCCACGCCGATGCAACGTGTAGGCTCTTGCGGCTGCGCCAACAGCTGCAATATCCATGGTCACCGGCATGCGACCGCCTGGTCGAGCAGACTGCCGATAGCGGATCTCAGGAGTTTTTGGGGAGCGCTGGGTTGCTCGTGCTGGGCGGTGTGAGCATGAACAACGCTATCTGACTGCCGATGCCTAACTCGCCCGACCCCAACGATGCCGTGTATGGTGCGTTGATATTGCTGGCGCGCGTACTTCTATCCCTGCCATTTCTCTACAGCGGCATCGACAAATGCTGGCGCTGGACCGCGGCGCAACGTGAGGTCGCCGCAAGCGGACTGCCGTGGCCGACACTGTTTCACCTTGTCACCGTATTGCTGCAACTGGGCGCCGGATTGTTCGTACTTATCGGCATTGAAGCCCGGCTGGGCGCGCTGCTATTGTGCGTTTTCCTGATTCCGGTGACTGTCATGTATCATCCGTTCTGGAAGCGCTCGGGACCGGACTTCGTCGCGGAAGCGGACCACTTTCTTTTGAACTTCGCCGTGATCGGCGGCCTTTCGATGATTGTCGCCCGCGGGAGCGGCGGCATCAGTGTGATCGATCATCCGCTCGGGCAACTCCTCGAGCTCTTTGCAGCAATGATCGGTGCGGGGCGATGACTGAGCTCGCGCTGTCCCCAGTTCCGGGACGTGCGGTCGCGACGATCGTATCACCGGCCGACACCCGCTGGCTGCTCTTGGGACTTGCCCTGGCGACAGGGATGGAATTCTATACGTTCGACAGCGTGAACCTTGTGCTACCCGATATGACGGGTACTCTGGGCCTCTCTGCGGACGAAGCGAGCTGGCTGCTGACCGTCTACAGCTGTTCGGTGTTTATCGGCGTGCCAGTGTCGATCTGGCTCGCGGGGCATGTGGGCTACAAACGTTTCCTCATCGCGACCACGATTTTGTTCGCGATCGCCTCCATGGGCTGTGCGGTGTCCTCCAGCTTGGAGACTCTCCTCACCTGGCGCGCGATCCAGGGGCTGGCCGGGGCGGGGCTCATCAACTGGTGGCGCGCCAGCGTGTATTTGCTGATGCCGAAGCCCCAGCGCAGCCCCTCGATGATGCGGATCTCGACCGTGCTGTACCTGTCGAGTGCTGCCGGCTTGCTGACGAGCGGCTATCTCACCGAACAGTTCAACTGGCGCTTGATCTTCCTGCCGAATCTCCTCTACGCCGCGGGCGCCGTGTGTCTGCTGCTGCGCTACTACCCTACGGTTGCGCCGCCATCGCCATCTCGGGTGATCAAGACCGATTGGCTGGGAATCGGGCTGCTGGCCATGGCCCTGATCTCGCTGCAAATTGTGCTCAATCGCGGTCAGATCGACGACTGGTTCGGATCGCCGCTCATCCGCCATCTCGCGGGGATCAGCGCGGTCTCCCTGATTGCGTTCCTCGTGTGGCATTACCACCCGCGGAACCGCGCACCGCTCCTCGACCTGAGCTTGATTCACGACCGCCGTGTGATGTCGGCAATCTTGATCGGCTTGTTTACCGGCATGATTTTATCGGGGAGCCTGTACGTATTACCCGAATTTTTGCGCAATGTGAGTGAGCATACCTACAGCGCGACGCAGACCGGGCGAATCATCTGCGTGTATGCGCTCACCGCCGCTGCGGTGCGGCCGCTAATGGTCCCCCTCATCGCGCATATCGGGCAGCGCAAGACCATTGTGCTCGCGCTTTTGATGCTGATCGCCTCCATGCTGCTCTTTCAGCGCGTACTGACGACGGATACTGCAACGGGATATTTTCTTCCGCCGCTGATGCTCTACGGCCTGTGCCTATCGCCGCTCCTGCCCGCGATCGGCAGCGGCACGGTTGCACAGATTGCTCAGGACAAGCTCCTCGATGCGGTGTCGCTGTACATGACGTTCCGGCAGTTCGGCGCTTCGCTCGGGGTCGCGCTGCTGAACATTCTGCTCTCGCATCGCGAGACCTTGCATTCGGCGCGCTTGTTCGAGCATCTGCGGGACAGCAGCGGGAGCACCCTGGCATCTCTCGCCTCGCGCAGCGCGAATGCGGTTGCGCACGGCTACTCGAGCGTCGACGCCCAGGGCCTTGCATTGGCGCAGTTGGCGGAGGCCGGCAAGCAGCAAGCTGCGACCCTGAGCTACGCCGATGCTTTCGGGTTCATGGCCGTGATCGGATTGTTTGCACTGTGCCTGATCCCCATCATGCCGCCCACCCCGGTGATCCGCAAATGAGTGCGCCGAACCCGATTCCCGCCTCCAATGCTCCTGATGCACATCCTCCGGCAGCGAGTGCGCCCGCCTCGAAGCTTCCGATGGCGATCGGGGCGGCGGCCGTCATCTTTCTCGTAGTGGTTGCCGCCTACTTTGTCATTTCCGGCTGGTACTCCGAAAGCACCGACGATGCGTACGTGCAGGCGCATCTGACGACGGTCACCGCGAAGGTCCCCGCCTACGTGCTAACCCTGCACGTGGACGACAACGCCGCGGTCAAAGCGGGCGAGTTGCTGGTCGAGCTGGATCCCAGGGACTACGCGGTGCAAGTGGATGTCGCGCGCGCGAATCTCGAGGCTGCTCAGGGCAGGCGCAAGGAAGCAGACACCCGCGTCGGGATCGCCGACGCCGACGCGGCACAGGCGCGCGCCGAATTGGAGGTCGCGCGTGCCAATGCGGTACTCGCGGAGGCGAACTTGAAGCGCCTGCGCGCGGTGTCCGATGCGCGCGCCGTATCGAGCGAGCGGGTCGATACGGCCACGGCAGCCGCGGAGGCCACGCGCGCCACCGTCACGGCGGCGCAGACCAAGGTTCGTTCCTCTCTGGCCGCGGCCGATCTCGCCCGCGCGCAGGTGAGGACGTCCGAGGCCTCGGTCGCGCAAGCCCAGGCGGCGCTGGATCAGGCGCAATTGAATCTGTCGTATACCAAGATCACCGCCGTACTGAGCGGCACGATCGCCAACAAGACCGTTGAAGAGGGAAACTACGTGCAGCCAGGACAAACACTCTTTTCCATCGTACCCGAAGCTCCGTATGTCATCGCCAATTTCAAGGAGACACAGCTCGAGCGAATCCGGCCTGGGCAAAGCGTCACGGTGCGGGTGGATGCCTTTCCGCGTCTTCGATTGAAGGCCCATGTCGAGAGCCTTCAGCGCGGTACGGGATCCGTGTTCGCGCTCCTGCCGCCGGAGAACGCCACCGGCAATTTCGTGAAGGTGGTGCAAAGAGTTCCCGTCAAAATCCTCTTCGATGACCCTCAAGTGGCGCTCAAATGGATCTCCCCCGGCATGTCGGCCGAGGCACAGGTCAGGGTCGCGAGGTAGTCCAAGTGCTCCGGTTAAAGCGACCACGCATTGCCGCCCTCACGGGACTCAGTCTACTCGCCGGCGGCTGCATGACCGTCGGCCCGGACTATGTGGCACCGAAGGTTGAGGTACCGGCGAGCTTCGCCGAAGCACCTGAGGATACGAGCAAAGGTCACCCTGTCGAGGATGCCTGGTGGAAGAACCTCAATGATCCTGTTCTGGAGCGTCTGCTCATGCTGGCGCTTAATTCGGCACCCGACATCACCGAAGCGCAAGCGCGCGTGCGCGAAGCACGTGCGCTCAGCGGCATCGCCGGCGCTGCCCGCTATCCCACCGCCAATGCAGGTGGCTTCTATACGCGCAACCTTGGCAGCAATAACGTCCCGACGGGCGTGCCCCCCGGGGGCCTGGGGCCCGGCATTCACAGCAATCTCTATCAGGCCGGCTTCGATGCCTCATGGGAAATCGATATCTTCGGCGGCGAGCGGCGCACCGTTGAAGCCGCCGATGCCAACTACGAGGCCGTCACTGAGGATCGCGCCGATGTGGTCCTGACCCTCCTCGCCGAGGTGGCGCGAGACTACGTGGAACTGCGCGGTGCGCAGCGACGCATCGAGGTGGCGCGCCAAAACCTCGCCATCGAGCGGGACCTTGAAACCCTCACCCATTCGCTCCTCACCGCCGGGTTGGCCCCGCGACAGGAGGTGCTACGCGCCGAGGCGCAAGTTGCCGACATTGAGGCGGCGATACCGGAACTCGAAACCGACCAACGGGCGGCGGCTTATCGCATTGCGGCGTTGATCGGCCGGCCCTTCACCGAGATCACCGGCGAGCTATCCGTGCAGCGCCCCATCCCGCAAGCCCTGTCCGGAGTGCCGGTGGGACTACCCTCGGATCTGCTCAAGCGCCGGCCGGATGTGCGCGCGGCGGAGCGGCGCATCGCCGCGGCCAACGCACGCATCGGCATCGCGCAGGCGGACCTGTATCCGCACTTCTCGCTCACCGCCGCCACGGGCTTGGAAAGCCTGAATCTATCGTCCTTTACCTCCGCCTCAAGCGGCTACTACCAGATCGGCCCGGGCATCACCTGGCGAATCTTCGACGCGGGGAAAATACGTTTTGAGGTCCGGGCTGAATCCGCACGCACGGATGCCGCCGCAGCCGCCTATCAACGCTCTGTGCTCGACGCATTTCGCGACGTGGAGACGGCGCTGGTCTCGTACGCCAACGCCAGAGTCCGCCGCGATAAACTCGCGGCCGAATCCGCCGCCGACGCCCAAGCTGAGGAAATCGCCAAGCTTCTCTACGCGAAGGGCGTCGAGAGCTTCCTCCCCGTACTCGATGCGGAACGCTCGCTCTATGCGGCCGACGACGCGCTTGCACAAAGCGAGCGCGACTCCACGCTGGCGTTGATTGCGCTGTATAAGTCGCTTGGAGGCGGGTGGCAGACGGCAAGTGCCGACGTGGCGGTTAATAATTCAGCCCGCTCCACTATTCAGCACTATCAACATAGGAGAAATGCCAATGACTGATCATGCTCCCCTCCTGCAGGCGGCAGAATGCGCCTTGCTTTTGATTGACCAGCAAGCGGGCCTCGCATTCGGCGTCGGTTCGACTGATCGACAGGTTCTATTGAATAACACGATAGCGCTGGCAAGGACCGCTGCCGTATTTAAGCTCCCGGTAATCATTTCGACGTCGGCGAGCAAAGTCTATAGCGGACCTTTGATGCCTGCCATTCAAGCGGTGCTCCCCGATATTTCATCTATAGAACGACGCAACATGAATTTGTGGGAAGATGAGGCGGCGCGCACTGCCGTGCTGAAAACTCAGCGACGCCGGCTTCTGGTGTCTGGGTTACTCACCGAAGCTTGTGTCTCTTTCCCGGTGCTTTCGGCGCTTTCCGAAGGCTATGAGGTTTTCGTTGTGGCCGATGCGTGCGGCGGAATAACCGCCACCAGCCATGAGCTTGCATTGCGAAGAATGGAGGCGGCGGGGGCGCGAATGACATCGTGGCTGCAAATTTTGCTCGAGCTCCAGCGCGATTGGACCCGCCATGAGACCTACGACGGGTCACGGGCGATTGTGGAGGCTTTTGGTGGCGGTTATGGAATTGGATTGGCGTACGCCCGCGACATGATCCATCCAGTCTGAGTCATCAGATCGTCCGCAGAGGGTTCATAAGAGGCGACAACTCCCGGGCCCACCCACTGATATTCAGCTCGTCCCTCGGTCTTCTGTTGCAAAACGGAGCAGTCAGCCAATGTGGAGGAACAACGACGTCCAGCTCGCGCCAATGACACCCGTGCCGTTGATCGCGATGCGGCGGATGGGCTTAGTGGTTGACATGCTCAGCTCTCGGGATCAGATCTTCAGTTTTCGACAGCGGCCGCCACGCCGTACGCGCGGCGGCCTCGGATCGCTTATCCAGCGGCCGCGGCTGCCCGCGTTCCTGCGTTCGGGATGGTGCCATTGGTGCGCAATCCAACGATTTCTCCCGCGTTGAACCCGAGCTGCGTCAGGACTTCTTCGTTGTGTTCACCCAATGCGGGAGCACGCTTTGCGGATACCTTAGCGACGCCGTGCACCTGAATGGGACTGCTGATGGTGGAGGTCAGCTTACCGCCGGCGCCTTCGAGCGGCACGACAATGTCATTCAAGCGCAACTGCGGGTCGGTGATGACTTCCTTCGGTCCGCGCACGGCGCCGAACGTAACGTGGACCCCGCTGAAGACTTCGTACCAATGCTCCATCGGCTGTGAGCCAAATATCTCATCGAGAATGGCTGTCAGCTGCGGCATGTTCTGTACCAACTTGGCCGGATCGGAGAAGCGCGGATCGCTCAGCAGATCTACCCGGCCTAGAGCGGACGCCACGGCGGCTAACTTGTCAGGCGTCACGATCAGCACGAACCAAATGTCATCGGATGAGCGGTAAACATTCAACGCGGCATTGGCGGGGTTTTTCCGGTCGTGCAGTCCGAAAAACGTTGCCTCACACAGTGCAGCCTGAATCGAGACGCTCGCCGACCAGACACCTTCAGCGAGGAGCGAGGTAGTGACATAGGATCCCCTGCCCGTGCGCTCGCGGCGATAAAGTGCCGTCACAATCGCGGAATACAGCCCGACGGCGGTCGCATTGTCGCCGCTGCCGGCCACCGGCCAGGTTGGCGGCGCGCCGGCATCGCGCGTCATGGACAACAGACCGCTTCGCGCCCAGTAGGCCGTGATATCGAATCCCGGCAGATCGGCGTCGGGACCCTTCTCGCCGAATCCGGTGAGATCCGCATAGATCAAGCGCGGGTTCCACTGCTCGACATCGTCGTACTCGAGCTTCAGGCGCTTGCGTGCCGGATGCGGCGTATTGACGATGAGTACGTCAGCCCACTTGACCAATCGTTCGAGCACTTCCTGCGCACCTTGAGACTTCATATTAAGCGTGATGCCGCGCTTATTGCGGTTGGCCAGATGCCAAGGATAAGGATCTTTCGCCTGCGGCTGCGGTGGGAGCGTGTGTCCCCGCCGCCACGCATCACCTGTGGGCGGTTCCACCTTGATCACTTCAGCACCAAAGTCGGACAAGATCACGGCGGCACTGGGGCCCGCGATGAAGCTTGCCATGTCCACGACCTTGAGTCCGGAGAAAATGTTGTCACTTGCCATCGGTATCTCCTGAATCTTCGTGAGCCGCGGGAATCCTCAGCGCCCGCGGAACTGGGGTGCACGCTTTGCGAGGAACGCAGCAGTGCCCTCAGCCTTGTCCTCGGTTGCGGCGCAGAGGCCGAAATAAGAGGCCTCTAGCAGCAACCCCTCACTCTGGCTCGTCTCCAGCCCGCTGTTGATGGCAGCGAGCGCGAAATTGACGGCGAGCAAGGCGTTGGAGGAGATCTTGTTGAGGATCGCCTCGGCGCGTGTAATTAGGTCAACCGCAGGAACGATTTCGTTGACTAGCCCGATGCGATAGGCTTCCTGCGCGCTGATTATCTCTCCGGAAAGAATGGGCTGTAGGGCGCCGATCATGACATTCTCTCCTGCCAGCGTTACACGAACGCGCTCAATCCGGTGACGGCTTTGCCGACGATCAGGTTCTGCATCTGGTAGGTGCCTTCATAGGAATATAGTGCTTCCGCATCCCCAAAGAAGCGCGCAGCCTTGTAATCGGCGACAATTCCATTGCCACCAAGCACCTCGCGTGCCCACGCGACGGTCTCGCGGCACTTTGCCGTGGCAAACGCCTTGGCGAGTGCCGCGTGGGCGTCGGAAAGCTTCCCTTCGGCATGCAGTTGTGCCTGGCGTGCGATCAGGCACTGCGATGCCGTTATGTTGGCGATCATCTTTGCGAGCAGATCCTGCACCAACTGAAATGATCCAATCGGCCTGCCGAACTGCAACCGCTGCTGGCTGTACTCTAGGGCAGCTTCGTAGGCGCCCATCGCGCATCCGGTCGCCATCCACGCGACGGCGTAGCGCGTCATCTTCAGCACCCTGGCCGTGTCACGGAACGAGTTCCCGCCCTGTAGTCGGTTCCCTTCCGATACTCGCACGTCCTTGAGGGTTATGTGCCCGTTCTGGACGATCTTGAGCGAAGTCTTGTTCTGGATCTTCTCGACGCTGAAGCCGGGAGTGGTCTTGTTCTCAACAATGAAACCCTTGACTTGGTTATCCTCGAGATCTCGCGCCCAGATGACTGAGACATCGCACCACGGAGCGTTACCGATCCAACGCTTCTCGCCGTTGAGAATCCAGGTGTCGCCCTCGCGCTTTGCCGTCGTGGTCAGACCGCCTGAGGCGCCGGATCCCACGAGCGGCTCGGTGAGACCAAAGCAGCCGATCTTCTCGAAACGAGCCATTGGCGGAAGCCACTTCTGCTTCTGCTCTTCCGATCCGTCGATGTAGATGGATCCCATCGCCAGTCCACCGTGCACACCCATGAACGTCGCGAACGACGGGTCGATGCGCGCGATCTCCATTTGCAAGAAGCCCAACAGCGCCAAGCTTCCGCCCGCACAGCCGTATCCGTGCATTCCAAGCCCACCAATGCCCAGCTCCTTCACCGCAGGCAACAGCTCAAAGGGAAAGGCGTCCTCTACCCAGTATTTCGTCGCAATGGGCGCAACCTTCGCTTCCATGAACACGCGCACCCGCTTCACGATCGCGAGCTCTTCGGGAGCTAAGGTTTCATAGACTTCGTAGAAGTCGCTATTTGGCGCGGGCAGCGCTTTCGGTGGCTTGACCGCCTTTGCGGCCGGGGTTGCGGATTCGACGGTCATTCTGCTCCCCTACGGTTCAAGTGGCCGTGGCCGTTCATAGTGCGGCTTCTAGCAGAAATCGATGAGTTCTTGAGCATTGAGAAAAGTTAAAGGGCCTGACTCTCCCTGTCCTTCCCCCGGATGGGGGATGACGGGAGCGCTATCAGGCAAAGGCTCAGAAGCAGTCCGCGTTCGTGGATCACGCCCGTCCCCTTGGGTGACCGTGAGTTCGACCTCCTAGAGCTCGCAACGTCGGGTACGATCTTTCCCAATTCCATCGCCTGACTGGGTGGAACCTCCTGAATGCCCAAGACGATCTCCGAGCCGATATCCCCCGAATGTGGCAGCTCGCAGGGCCGGCGGGTGCCATCTCATGCAAGACTCGCCCCGCCCGCAGCTCACTCTCAAACACCCACCTAGACTTGCCACGTCTATTGAGTTTTCACTCGCGTCGGTGACGAAAGATCCCTCTGCGGCGCCTACCATTCATGCGGGTGATGATGTGACCGTTGCATAGACGCGCACGGACGTTTCTGCGCGCGCTGGCCTACGACACCTGGGTGGTACCGGATCGGTTCCCGCGCGTCGTGCGCTCGGGTGTCCGGCCCTGTATTGGAACGGGACGAAAAACGACTTCTGCAATTGGCCTCTCAACTGGGTGAGTGAGTTCGCACGCCAACCGCTAACCCGGCTCTCTACCCACACTGCCTGCTAATTCCCCCATTGGGGGGATTGGGAAGGGCGTGGGATTTCCACAGAATTCGTGGCCATGTCTAACTGCACCAGAGAATGCCGATGGAGTCCGTGATGCACGCCGCCAGACCCGATCGGATGTCCCAGGAGGTCACTAGAACACCAAGCGCATCGGCGATGTGGCTGCGAGCAATTTCGATGACCAGTGCCGCGATGTTGATGGCGTCATGTAGCGAGGGCGTGCTCGACCCGCACGGTCCCGTGGGCAAGGCAGAGCGAGTCATTCTCTACGATTCGACCGCGATCATGCTTGCCGTCATCATTCCGGTGATCGTGCTCACGCTGGTATTCGCATGGTGGTTTCGAGCCAGAAACAGCCAAGCGCGTTACCGGCCAGACTGGGAATATTCCGGTCGGATCGAGATGATTATCTGGTTCATTCCAGCCCTCGTTATCCTATTTCTTGGCGGCATAGCATGGACGGGGTCACATGACCTCGATCCCCCGGCGCCGCTAGAAGAATCTACGGCGCCGCTCGATATCGAAGTCATCTCCCTCGACTGGCGCTGGCTTTTTATCTATCCGCACGAGGGGATCGCGAGCTTGAACCGTTTGGTTGTCCCAGCCGGAGTGCCGCTTCGATTTCGCCTGACCTCGACGACGGTCATGAACAGCTTTTTCGTGCCTCAGTTGGGCAGTCAGATCTATACGATGCCGAACATGGTCACTCGGCTCAATTTGGAGGCCGACCAACCCGGCACTTTCGAGGGTCTCTCAGCGCAGTTCAGCGGCGATGGCTTCTCCGACATGCGATTTGATCTTGTGTCGACTGACGCCGGAGGCCTTCAAGGACTGGGTCAGCACTACAAAGACGCAGGGTGGCGTCCTTGACGCGAGGACATTTGAGGAGTTGGCAAAGCCCGCCAAGGCTGACGGGGCGCAGACCTACGCGCAGGTGAGCGAGGGTCTGTTCGATAGTATTTCATCGGGTCATATGGCGGCGGCCTCGCCGCAACGAGGGCAGTAATATGCTAGGCAGGCTCAGCTGGGCGGCAATTCCGTTCGATGTACCGGTCGTGATGATCGCCGCCGGCAGTGTGGGCTTTGTCATCTTTTGCGTGTTGGCGCTGGTGACGGTCAAAGGCTGGTGG
This sequence comes from uncultured Pseudomonadota bacterium, assembly GCA_963837035.1. Lineage (GTDB taxonomy): Bacteria > Desulfobacterota > Binatia > Binatales > Binataceae > JASHZA01. The sequence continues at coordinate 31,483 of CAWIMH010000031.1, read as the reverse complement.
CCCTACCTGTGGCGCGAATGGATCACCAGCGTCGATCACAAGCGCATCGGCGTGATGTACATACTCTTGGCCCTCCTGATGCTGGTGCGCGGATTCTCGGACGCCATGTTGATGCGCAGCCAATTGGCCCTTGCCGCTGGTCACGCGCAGGGCTATCTGCCGCCCGAACATTACGATCAGATCTTCTCGGCGCACGGCACCATCATGATCTTTTTCGTGGCCATGCCGTTCGTCGTCGGGCTCATGAACTTCGTCTTGCCGCTACAGCTTGGGGTGCGCGATGTCGCCTTCCCAGTGCTTAACTCCGTCAGTTTCTGGCTGACCGCGGCGGGAGTGCTCTTGGTCAATGTGTCGCTCGTGGTCGGCGAGTTTGCCCGCACCGGCTGGCTTGCCTATCCGCCGTTGAGTGAAGTCGCGTACTCCCCGGGGGTCGGCGTCGACTATTACCTTTGGTCCCTTCAGATCTCGGGTTTAGGAACATTGTTATCGGGCATCAATCTCTTGACAACCATCTTGAAGTTGCGGGCCCCGGGTATGGGGTACCGCCGAATGCCGATCTTTTGTTGGACCGCGCTCGCCTCGAATCTCCTGATCGTTGCGTCTTTTCCGATCTTGACGGCGACGTTTGCGATGCTGCTGCTCGATCGTTATTGCGGTTTTCATTTCTTCACCAACGATCTCGGCGGCAATCCGATGATGTACGTCAACCTCATCTGGAGCTGGGGGCACCCGGAGGTCTACATCTTGATACTGCCCGCGTTCGGGGTGTTCTCGGAGGTGGTAGCGACGTTTTCGGGTAAGCCGTTATTCGGTCGCCGCTCGATGGTGATGGCAACGATGGTGATCTGCGTACTGTCCTTCCTGGTATGGCTGCATCATTTTTTCACCATGGGCGCCGGCGCGGACGTGAACGCCTTCTTCGGCATCATGACGATGATCATCGCGGTGCCGACGGGTGTGAAGATCTTCAATTGGCTGTTCACGCTCTATGGCGGCCGCATCCGATTCACGGTGCCCATTTATTGGGCGGTCGGGTTCATGGTGACCTTCGTCATCGGGGGTATGACGGGTGTCCTGATGGCGATCCCGCCGGCCGACTTTGTTCTCCACAACAGTCTATTTCTGATCGCGCACTTTCATAATGTGATGATTGGCGGAGTTGTCTTCGGTGTCATGGCGGGCATCAGTTATTGGTTTCCCAAGGCCTTCGGTTTCACGCTGAATGAGCGACTCGGTAAGGCGGTGTTCTGGTGCTGGTTCTTCGGCTTCTACCTCGCCTTCATGCCGCTCTACGTGCTGGGACTCATGGGTGCGACGCGGCGCATGCAGCACTATTCGAACCTGCATTGGCAGCCGCTCATGCTCGTCGCCCTCGCGGGCGCTGTGCTGATCCTCTTAGGCATCGCATTGACTGGCGTGCAGCTGGCCGTGAGTATTCGCCAGCGCGAACGCAATCGCGATGTGACGGGAGATCCGTGGAACGGTCGTACGCTCGAGTGGTCGACCCCGTCCCCGCCACCGGTGTGGAACTTCTCGCATCTGCCGACAAGTGGACCGCGCGGACGCGTTCTGGGCCATGAAGCAACAGCCCGGAACTGCGCGGGATCGCAACGTCAAGCGGACCTATGAAACGATCCATGTCCCTCGGAACAATCCGACGGGCTTCTTTCTCGCATTCTTTGCGGTACTACTGGGATTCTCCCTCATCTGGCGTATCTGGTGGGGCGCCGGATTGGGACTTCTGGGGGCGATTGTGGTTTGTCTCATGCAGGCGTGGCGCACCGATGGCGAGATCGAGGTGCCCGCGGAGAAGGTGGCCGCCTTTGAGCGGCTCCATGGTCTGAAGGAGAGCGCGGTATGAGCGCAGCGGACCAAGTGCTCGCAAGCGCCGATGCGGTGCCGCTCTCGCTTCGGGGTCCTGCGCCAAAGCGCGTGGTCGCGGGTTACGGTTTTTGGTTGTTCTTGCTATCCGACATCGTGATATTTGCCGCGCTCTTCGCCGCGTATGCAGTGCTTTCAGGCGAAACCGCCGGCGGGCCAACGGCCGCCGACCTCTTTGATAAGAGGCATGTTCTGATCGAGACTGCTTGCCTGCTGGCCTCGAGTGTCACCTGCGGTTTTGGCTCGCTCGCCGTGCAAAGCGGGGACAGAACCTCGACTTATAGTTGGATGGCGATCACCTTCATTTTAGGGGTAGCGTTTCTGAGCCTCGAAGTGAGCGAGTTCAGTCACATGCTTAGCATAGGCGCGGGGCCGTCCCGCAGTGCCTTTCTCTCGGCCTTTTTTACCTTGGTCGGCACCCATGGACTTGCATGTGACCATCGGCCTCTGCTGGCTGGTTGTCATGCTCCTGCAGGTGGCGACGCTCGGATTCCAGCCGATGGTAAGCCGCCGCTTCTTCTGCTTTGGTTTGTTCTGGCACGCGCTCGACATCGTCTGGATCGGTGTATTTACCATCGTTTACCTGGGAGCTCACTTATGAGTACCGAAATCGAAGCTCAAGGCAAGTCTCCAGGAGCCCATGTGCACACGCACGGCGTGCGCCGAAGCTACCTGATTGGCTTAGGCTATGCGGTAGTTTTGACACTGGCCTCGTTTTGGGCTTCGTCAACCGATGTGATCTATCCGCCTGGCGTCCCCATTTTATTGGGGGTTCTCGCAATTGCCCAGATGGGGGTTCACTTGGTGTTCTTTCTGCACATCTCGAGCGCGCCAGACCAGACCAACAATTTTCTCGCGCTCGCCTTTGGCATTTTCGTTGTGGGCTCATTGTATTCGGATCGATGATCATCATGGCTAATTTGAACCACAACATGATGCCCATGGATCGACTGATGCAGATGCAACGGTAGCATTGCGGCCACTAGGAAGCACGCGCTATGCGTTGCACTGATCGCATCGACACCCAGCGCTAGCAATCACCCACTGCCCATGGCGATCGCCCCCCATGATTCGCTGATAACCGCACTCTCCCAGCCAGGGTGGCGCGAATATCTTGCGCTCACGAAACCCAAAGTGAGCTTGTTAATCGTGTTCACGGCGATCGTCGGGATGGTTCTGGCCTCACCCGGGATGGTACCGCTGCCCGCGTTTGTGTTCGGCACGCTAGGCATTGCCATGGCATCAGGCTCCGCGGCTACACTCAATCACATCCTCGACCGGCGCATCGATAAACAAATGGCTCGCACCCGACGGCGACCGCTACCGACTGGAAGTCTGCGGACGAGTCAGGCCCTTGCCTTCGCGGCTGTCTTGGGCTGTGGGCTCAATGCTGGTGCTATGGCTGTCGGTCGGAGGTCTGTGCGCCCTACTGACGTTCGGCTCACTCATCGGCTATGCAGTCATCTATACCGGCTGGCTCAAACGCGCGACGCCCCAAAACATCGTGATCGGCGGCGCCGCCGGCGCAGCGCCTCCGGTACTAGGGTGGGTGGCCGTGACTCACTCCATCGATGCGCAGGCATTGGTGTTGTTCATGATCATCTTTACGTGGACACCACCGCATTTCTGGTCGCTCGCGATTGCGCGGCGCGAGGAGTACGCGAAGGTGGGCATACCCATGCTGCCAGTGACCCACGGCATTCCGTACACGCGCCTTCAAATTCTGCTCTACACGGTCTTGCTCATTCTGTGTACGCTGATCCCGGTACTCATTGGCATGAGTGGATTGATCTATCTGGCGGCCGCGCTCGTGCTCGATGCGCGCTTTCTTTACCTGGCCTTGGCTCTTCACCGAGGCATTCGGCCCGACCTTCCCATTCGAACCTTTCGTTTCTCCATCACCTACCTCATGGCCCTGTTCGGTGCATTCATCGCCGATCACTATTGCAGGCTGCTCGTGTAAGGCATGCGAATTGCCAACCGTTAGGCCGGCTCTCACCCATTGGGGGGATGGGACTGCCTCATACCCTGCGTCAATCTGAGATGCGGGCCATCCAATAACCCGTACCTCAACGTGACGGAGATCTCCAGTGAGTAAGAAAGTAGCGCAAGTCATCATTGATACACTGAATGAGGCCGGCGTCGAGCACTGCTACGGCATCGTCGGCGACACGCTGAACGCGTTTGCCACCAGCCTGGACCCGCAGGCATCAAGTTCGTTCACATGCGGCACGAGGAAGCCGGTGCCTTCGCGGCGCAGGCCGAAGCGCTGCTGATGGATCGGCTGACCGCCGTGGCCGGCAGTTGTGGACCGGGGAGCTTGCATTTCATCAATGGCCTGTATGAAGCGAACCGCAACCGCGCGCCGGTCATCCTGATCGCGAGCCAGGTGGTCCGCCGTGAGCTTGGATTTGATTTCATCCAAGAAGTGGATTTCAAGGCGGTCTATCGGGGCTGCAGCGTGTTTTGCGAAATGATCTTGACGCCGGAGCAAGGCTCGAAAGACGGTCATGGCGTGTCAGGCGGCGATCACCAAGCGCGGGGTGGCGGTTTGCATCCTCCCGGTCGACATGGCGGATTCGGATGCGGTCGACGAGCCGCCCTTTCGCGTCCATGTCAATGTCCCCGTCATTCGGCCGAGCGAGACGATTTGGATCGGATCGCCGCCTGCTGGAAAAGGGCACGAACATCACGATTTATGCGGGCTCAGGTTGTGCGGTGCACACGATGAGGTCGTAGAGCTCGCGCAACGCCTCAAAGCCCCTGTGGCGCATACTTCGCGTGGCAAAGACGAGATCGAGTACGACAATCCGAACAATGTCGGCATGACGGGCATTATCGGGCGGAGTCCGGTTATCACGCCATCCTAAATTGCGACACGCTTGCTGCTTCTCGGTACCAATTTTGCCTGGCACAATTCTATCCGGACCACGCCAAGATCATTCAGGTCGACATGATCCGACCCACGTTGGACCGCGCCATCCGGTCGATCTTGGCGTGGTGGGAAATATCAAGGACACGCTTCAGGCGCTGCTGCCGCGCGTTGTCGCAGCGCGAAGACGCCACTTTCCTGATACCTATGTGGAACGTCACCAGAAGGCGCTCAAGGCGCAGGCGGCGAGGGCCACGCCGGGTCATCGCGGCAAAATTCCCGGCCAATATTTGACGTCGATCATCAATCGGCTCGCCAATCAAGATGCCTTGTTTACCGCCGATGACGGGACGCCGCTGGTGTGGATGCTGCGAATGGTGGACGCGAACGGGAAGCGGCGCATGTTCGGCAGTCTCCTGCATGGGACCATGGCGACCTCGATCGGGAATGCCATCGGATTGCAGCAGCCCAGCCGGATCGCCAGGTCATCGCTTTGGCCGGCGACGGTGGCTTCACGATGTTGCTCGGCGATGTGATCACCATCGATTCAGGAGAAGCTACCGATCAAAATCGCGGTCTACGACAACGGCAAATTGGGATTCGTGGAGCTTGAGCAGAAAGGCGAAGGATTGCTTCCGGTCTATACGGATCTTATCAATCCGGATTTTGGCAAAGTCGCGGAAGCCATAGGGCTTTGGGGTCAGCACCGTCACCAACGCAGCCGAACTCGAAGGCGCCGTGGACGAATGGCTTGGGCAGCCGAGCGGTCCCGCGCTGCTGAATGTCAAAGTCGAACCGATGGAACTCGTGATGCCGCCGTACATGGCTCCAGAGAACGCTTATGGGATGGCCATGTATTCCGTTCAAGCCGTCATGCATGGACAAGGCGGGCGATGTATTTGAAATGATCCAGCGAGAACTTCCCTAAATAGGTCGTGCGACCTGCTGGCGTGGCGATGCCCCGGTGAACTCGATACTCATTTGTCGCGATTGCGACACCGTGTATCGCGCGATCCCCTTGCGCCGGGGCGATGTGGCCCTCTGCCGACGCTGCGATGCGGTTCTTGGCGCGGTATTTTGGCGCGGACGTGGAGAGTGGATTGGCACTCGTCATGCGCCGCGGCGATCTTTTTCGCCATCGCCAATCTGACGCCCATCCTAAGCATCGACATCGCTGGGATGGAGACTCAAGGCCAATATCTGGTTTGCCGTGCGCTCGTTGCAGCAGGGCTGGATTTCAGTCGCTGCCTTGGGACTTGCGTTCACGACCTTTCTCATCCCGGCGGTGCAAATAGCGCTCCTCTTCTGGGTGCTGCTGTTCGCGCGCGTCGGGCTGCGGCCGCCCGGCTTTGGACCGATCATGAAGCTGCTTCACCGGATGCGGCCCTGGAGCATGACCGAGGTTTTCTTGCTCGGCGCCTTGGTCGCAATCGTGAAACTCGCGAATTGGGTCCCCATTACGGCGGGGGCCGGCATCTGGGCGATCGCAGCCCTAACAACGGTGCTTGCACTACTCGGGCGCTGTGACCCAGCGTCTTGGTGGTCGATTGCCCCCGCGGTCAAGACATGACGCCATTGAAGCGATCACTCGAACTCGGCTTGATTCTGTGCCGAACCTGCGGTCTTGCAGCTCCCGCGCGGCTCTCGGGGCCGACCGGCGCTGTCCGCGCTGCCAAAGTCGAATCGAACATCGCACGCCCTTCAGCACCGAGATGACCCTCGCTTGGCTGATTGCTGGCATGGTCCTTTACATTCCCGCGAACCTCTTGCCCGTGATGCACACCGGCGGATTGCTGGGCGAGGCGGACAGCACCATTCTCGGCGGGATTCTCGAGTTCTGGCGCTCGGGGGACTGGGATATCGCCCTGTTGATATTCATTGCCAGCGTTGCGGTGCCATTCACGAAGTTCATTGCGATCGGCTTGCTGCTCTTCACGGTACGCCAGAACAGCCGATGGGAGCAACATCAACGGACGACGCTTTACCGGATCGTGGAATTCATCGGTTATTGGTCGATGCTCGATGTCATCGTCGTCGCGCTAACCTCGGCGCTGATGCAGTTCCAGGTATTAGGTACCGCCGAGCCGCGCGCGGGCATCGCCTTCTTTTGCGGCGTCGTGGTCGTGACCATGTTGTCGGCGTTGAGTTTCGACCCCCGCTTGATCTGGGATCGACGCGCATGAGCGAGCGCCCACCCCACATTCCGAGGAGGACCTTCCCACGCCGGAGGTGCAGCAATCGACGTTGGATTCCCCGATTGGTGTGGGCTGGTGCCGATCGTGGCGGCGGTCATCGGCATTTCACTGCTTGTCAGGAATTGGGAGAACGCGGGTCCGCGGATCACCATCAGCTTCTTGAGCGGCGAGGGGGTTCAAGTCGGCAAGACCCTGGTCAAGTATCGGGACGTCACGGTGGGACGCGTGTCGGCCGTTGTGCTAAGCGCGGATCACCAAACAGTCTTGGTGAGCGCCGATTTGTCGAAAGATGCGGCGAGCTTGGTGAAGGCAGACACGCAATTCTGGATCGTGCGACCGCGCATTGGCGTGGGCTCGGCGTCGGGACTCGATACCCTGCTATCGGGGGTGTATATCGGCATGGAGACCGGCGGGCCGGGGGCCAGTGAGCACCAGTTCGTCGGGTTGGAGAATCCGCCCGCTCTTTCGCACGGGCCGCGCGGTCGCGAGCTTCATTTGCATCGCCGCTCGCGCCGGTTCCCTCGCAATTGGAGCACCGGTCTATTTCAGACAGTTCCAGGTCGGTCGCGTGATCGATGAGAATCTCCTACCCGACGGTAACACGCGAGTGACCGTGTTCGTTGAGGCGCCTTACGACAACTTCGTGAAGCCGGTGACGCGCTTCTGGAATGCAAGCGGAATCGACGTCAAGCTCGACGCCGATGGCTTGAACGTGCAAACCGAATCCTTGGCGGCGGTGCTCGCTGGAGGCGTTGCCTTCGACGACGGACCGGCGGCAGCGGTCCCGGCATCGGCCGGGATGTCCGGGTGAATTCACCCTGTACAAAAACGAAACCGAGGCGATGGCGCCGCCCGATGGGGACCCGCGCTACGTTCGGATGCGGTTCGCACAAGCGCTGCGGGGCCTTGAAGTGGGCGCGCCTGTCGAATTCGTCGGCGTAAACATCGGGTCTGTCGTCGCCGTCGACTTAGGCTATGAGCCTCATGACAAATCTTTTCCCGTCATTGTGACCGCCAAACTCTATCCCGCGCCGATGGGCCAGAGCGTATGAGGCACTCGCCGCGCAGGGGAAGACCGAGAGCGAGGAGACGCTTGCAGTGTTCGTCGGGACCTTGGTGCGCCGAGGCCTGCGCGCCCAGCCGCGATCCGGGAAGCCTGCTCACCGGAAAGCTCTATATCGCGCTCGATTTTCTGCCCGCGAGCCCGCGAGTCGCCTTTGACGCGTCGCTTCAGCCGCTCGAGCTGCCGACCGTGAATGGCACTTTTCAAGAGCTGGAAGCGAATATCGGCCGGATGGTGAAGAAGGCGAATGATTTGCCGCTCGATCAAGATCGCTACACATTTGGATACGGACCTCCAGGATCTTCATGGGACCCTGAGACGAGCTCCACACCCGCGTGCTGCCGAGCGCCGCGGACACTTTGTCGGCCCTGCATCGCACGCTCGATTCTGCCGACCGGACCTTGGATGCGGATTCGCCCTTGCAACGAGGTCTCACGGAGACCTTGTCGGAGACCCGCAGCACCTTGCAGGCCGTGCGCGAATTGGCCGACTATCTCGATCGGCATCCGGACGCGCTCCTGCGCGGCAGGCGACCGCAGAAGATGCCGAAGAGCCTTGCCGCGTCATCCCCGGACGCCAACCCGTGAACGGCTACCACCTACGGTTCGCTCTTGCGTGGCTCGTCGAGCGTCGGCGTCGGCTGTACGTCGGCGCCGGTTCGGTATTACACCTTGACCCCGCCGCCCGACAAGACCTTGCGAGCCTCGGAGGCAACCCTCGCGATCGACGTGCGAGTCGTCCATATCCCGCCGCAACTCAACCGCTCCGAGCTGATGGTTCGCACCGGGCCGACCGAGGTGACGCTTCTCGAGAATGAGCGATGGGCGTCCCCGATGAAAGATGCAATCAGGGAGGCGGTGCGCCTCGAGCTGCAACGCCGGTTGGGCGGCATGACCGGATTGCCCTCCTCGTTTACCAAGCTCGCACTCGACATCGACGTGCAACGTCTCGAGGCGGAATTCGGGCGGTACGCACTCCTCGAGGCGTCTTGGAGAGCGAATTTATCGGGTGCTGGCCAGCCACCCAGTGGCGCGCGGGTTACGACCTGTACATTCCGGGCCGACGAAGACATCCGAAGCGGCTACGCAGCGATGGTCGAGGGGTATCAACGAGAAATCGCGGCGCTTGCCGACGCCATCGCAGCCGTGTTGACGAGCCCGGCGAGCGGTATCGACGCTCCGTGCCAAACAGTCGCTCGGAGGTTCGGCCGGCGGATCCGGCTCGAAAGGCCGTTAGGGATTCACCAATAAGGGGTTAAACATGTTTCGCCGAGTTCACCGAATCAAGTCGATTCTTCAGTTTCTGCGTGAGCGAGCGCCGCACTACGGTCCGTTCGCCCGAGATGATCTACACAAGTTCCGCGACGAGATCGTCAAGGCGTCCGTGGGCGCGAGCATCTCCGCAGCGGCAGGGCTCATCTTCGCATGCTTCTTGTCAGTCGCGGTGATTGTCTCGGCTTGAGACGGCCTGCATCGGACCGCGGTGGCGTGGGCCGTTTGTTGCGGCTGGGGAGTGCTCGCGCTCGGCGGTTTATGGTATGCGCGAAAAGCCATTTCGGGTCCACCGCCATTTCGGCTCATGGCGGCTGCGCTCGCGCGCGATTATACGAGCCTTCTCGCGGTGGACGATCGACAAGAGTCGTAGATGCGACGAATGATCAGGGCGTGCCTCCCGAGCCCGCGATGTCAATCGCTCCCATGGAAAGCGCCAGCGCGGCCGCAGCCGTGTGTGCGTTCGCGCGCGCATCTTCGACCTGCGTGTCGCCTTGGACGACGGCGTTCTCCTCGGTGGCAAGATCCGTATAGGTCCCGACCCCTTGGCGGTACGAACGCAGCGCCGCATCGTAGGCCGTGTGCGCGGCCTGACTCAACACAGTGGCGGCATCATACTCGGCCAGGCTCGTCAACAGTCCGTTATAGGCGCGCACGACTTGTTGCGAGGCGGAGTCGCGCGCCGCCGCCGAGTTGTTCTTGCGCCTCCCGCGCTTTGGCATCGGCCATGGAGATGCGATTTCGCCGCATGCCGCCGTCAAAGAGGGGGACGCTGAACGACAGGAAAACGCTTTGTCCGGGCCGATTGATATTCGAATAAGGGCCGCCGTCGGAGTTCAACGAGCCAATATTCTGAAAGGCCTGGCCCGAAAGTTCAATCGTGGGATAGTAGGATCGCCGCTCGCCCTTGAGAGCTGCCTCGGCCGCATCCACTTTGCCGAGCGCCGCGATGACATCTGGCCGGTGCGCGAGGGCTTGATCGACCGCCTTGGACACGCTCTCGGCCGGAGCGGGCGGTAGCGGTAACTCTGCGCTATCCATCACCTCGATTTCCGTAGCAGCGGGCACTCCGAGGGCCGCAATGAGATTTGCGCGCGCGGTTCTCTCGGCGCCTTCGGCTGCTGCCAGCGTATAGCGTGCTTGAGCCGTTTGTCGCTGCGCCTGCGCCACCGCAACCACGGTGGCGAGGCCGTTGTTCTGCTTGGCGATGGCGGCATCCTGAGTGGTAAGAGCGGTACTCAAGGCCTTCTGCGCGGCATGGAGCTTGCCCGCGCGCAGCGCCCAAGTCAAAATACGCTTGCGACACGTCGAATATGAGTTTCTGATGGGCACCGGTGAAGGCCACGTTGGCGACGAACGAGTCTGCGCGCGCGGCTTGCAATTGGGCATCGCGACGGCCGAAGTCGAAAAGCAACCATTTCAGAGCCAGCGCGGGAATGACTTCCCGCGTATCGGAGACGAAATAGCCTGCCGGCACCAGGTTTTTGGGCATGGGCAACGGCGTGTGCTGAAAGCCGCCGATCGCTTGCAAAGAAAGCTGCGGGAGATACGCGCTTTCTGCGAGGCCGATACCCGCGGCCGCTTCACGCGCGACTTCCCAAGCTGCCCGTGTATTGGGATTTTCTCTTTCTGCCAGATCGACCAGCGCGGCCAGATCGTACTGCTTATGCGGAACCGCCAAACCGGTATCGCCCAGGGCGGCGGCGCGGCGACTGGCCGATTCTGGAATGGCCCAGGGTTGCTCGGCGCTCGGCGGCGCTTGCGCTATCGCCAGATGAGCGCTCAGCAGGCTGGCAATAAAAGCCAATCCGACCGTCGAGCGTTCAATGCATTGCCGAAGCAACATGCTGAACCTCCGACTCGAGTTGTTCGATGGCGTGTTGTGCTAAGCGCGCGTCGGGTTCGCTAACAGCGGGTGCCGGCGAGGAAGCGGCAGGCACAGGGCTCGGAGGCACCGGCCGATCTCGCGAGAGGTTGTCTGCGGCAGACTCAGCCCACTCGGCCAACCGGGCAGTGGATCCCGGTTCGAGCATAGGGAGAAATCGAATCCGTCGTCACGACGAACGCCGCCCCTGCGAGCCGCTCGATATCCGAAACAGAGCGGAACACTCGCGCTCTCTAGCGCATGGCTCGGCAGCATGCGCAGTTCGAAGAGGCTCAAGGTACGCAAGTGATCGGCCCGCACCAGTGCTTGAACGGTGCGCATGCGATCCTCCTCGGCATTCAGGCGGCCGACGGATAACCCCCCCAATCGCGCGCAGCGCCTCCACGAGCGCCGCACGAACGCCGGACCTGGCGGATTGAGGCCAAAATGAGCTGAATATAATGGTGATTACGATATTCCCGAGCAGAATGCCGGCGATTCGGTCGCGAAGGACCGTGAGATCCGTCGCGGGTGCATAATCTTGTAGCACACCCAAGAAGAAGGCGAATGCGATCTGCAGGCCGGCGTAGGAGAGCAGTTCACTGCTCGTCGCAACCCAGGCGGCGCCCACCGACACGGCGCAATCAGCAGACATAGCTGGCCGATATCCGTGAGATGCGGCAGGACAAAGACAATGCACAGGCCGGCGATAAGTCCGCCAATGATGGCGCCGGAGAGCCTGAGTACCAACTTGTGCACGGTCTCGCCCAAGGCTCGAGAGCGCGACAAAAAAGCACGTGACGACTGCGGTGCGCATCCCGGGCCAGTCGAGAAGCGTGTAGATCGCGTACGAAATCATGACCGCCATCGTGGTCTTCAGGGCAAATTGCCAATGCGCTGGATTACTGAACGCGTCGGCGACGAAGGGTCGTCGAGTCGGGTGATGCGCTTTGGTTTTGTCAGGCGGGGAGGCAGGGCGGCCTATCGCACCCAAGAGGACGGACAGCGTGCTGAACAAAGCAATCACCGCCGGGGCTTGTTCGATACTCGCGTCGGCGCGTTGCGAGAGCGGCGCCATGGAGTCATGCATCTCAGGGGCGGCATCGTCCGACTCGATGGCGCGTCTGCACGCTCGCACCCGGCTTGCCAGCTCTTCTTGAACGGTATCCGGCAGATCGTCGGGAACGGCTTCCAGGATCACCAGCGTCTCGAGAAGCGCACGTATCACAGGCACCGTGATTTGGCCTCTTTGCGGCGCCTTTTCGGCGTTGTGTTGAGCGGTCTCGAGCAGTGGCACGAGACGCGCGCGCCATTCAGGAAGGCATTTACGGTAGTCGCCGTTCGCAAGCGAGGTCTCCAACTCCTTCAGGACCTTGCGGACGGTGCGGTCCATGAATGCCCTAGCGCCCTGACCAAACAGCAAATTGACGATGACCGTCACGGCTATCGGCACGAATATCGACGACCCATGCCCACAAGGTCGCGCGTGTCAGGGCCTCCGGGCTTGGTACGTCATCGACCAGCGTCTGCAGCAACACGATGACAAAGCCCGCCAGGTAGGAGATGGGGCCGAGCGCAAACGTGCGCGAGGTAAACATGGCAGCAAAGGTCGCCAGTGCCATGAGGGGCAATCGCAGTGCCGGTTCGGCAGTGTCGATGAGCTCCAGGCCCAAGGTCAGGAGAACAGCGAGGGTGGCGGCAACCAAAGCGCCGAGGGCCGACGTGACGGTCGCATTCTTCTCATCTTTGCTGATCAGAAAAACGATATAGGCCATGTAGGTGGGCTGGGGTATCTGAAATACCATCGCGATGGCCACTGTGATGGCACATCCCGTCGCGATGCGCGCGACAGCCGCCCATCGGCCCTCTCGCGGCGCCAGCTCGACGGCCAGCAGTTCAAGGAGTGGGCGGCGGGATCGTTGCGACTCAGCGAGCGCCGTCATGATGCACTTTGACGGATGCGGTTAATCCCACGTGCATGGCAAAGGGGGGCGGGCTATCGAGCCGAACCCAGACAGGAAATCGCTGCGCGACCACCACCCAGTTGAGGTCGCGGCCGACGACGGGAAGACCGGGGCCGCCTTGATCGGTCGATTGTACGCCCGCGCCCAAGCTTTCCACCCGCCCTGCAAAGGCACTGTTGCTCTCGGACATGGTCCACACCGTCGCTCGATCGCCGACGGCGATTCGCGGCAATTCGGTTTCTCGAAAGTCGGCGATCGGCATACCACGCATCGGACTTGATGAGACTGAAGAGCGGATGGCCGGCGACGGCAAAGGTGCCTTCCGCAATCTGCAATCCGACCACCTTTCCCGCAAACGGGGCACGCAGGGTCGTCAAATCGTAATTGCGCGCGGCATTGGCCTCCGCCGCTTCCGCGCCCTCCAATTGAGCTTCGAGGCTCAAGGTGTCTCCCACCGCTTGGCGGGCCTGGGTCGCGCTTCGGTGAGTGCTTGGAGGGATGCCTCGGCAGTGGCTTCGTTGGTTTTGGCTTCGTCCAACTGCTGTTGAGTCACGAAGCCGGGTTTCACCAACGGCTCAAGGCGCTTGCGCGTGTCCTGGGCGTACCTTAGTTGGTCGCGCGCCTTCTGTACTTGGCTCATCGCCGCTTGGACGCCGGAACCCTGGGAGGTGACTTGACGTCCCGTCAGAGCGATCTGCGCCTTAAGCGCGGCCACCTGAGCACGCGCTTGGCGCAGTTGAAATTCATATGGCGCCGGATCAATGACGATGAGCGGCGCACCCTTTGCGACATCTTGATCATTGGTCACGAGGATCTGGACAATTCGTCCACTGATCTCCGACGCCATCGCCGCGCTGTAGGCAAAAATGCGCGCATCGTGCGTGCGAGGGCGCCGATCGATCGCGAAGACGACGAGAATGCCCAGAACGATGGCCAATCCGATGGCCATCGTTGCAATCACTTTTCCGCGAAGCGATTTGCCTTCACTCATAAGCATTTTTCAAGACAGCCATATCAGCCACATCGCGAATGTGCCTGCACAGGCAATCGCCAGCATGACGACGAAGGGTACGGGTATTTCCTCGAGCAGCCCCGAGGCTTTGAAAATTGCGCGGGCTGCGAGTGCGAACGCAATACCCACCAGCGCGCACACCATCCAAGACGGAAAATACGAGCCTAGAATATTGCGCGAGGGCGCGCCGTCGCAGCCGCCCAGTAAACCCAGCATCGTCGCCGAGCACCACAGCCGAGCCGCCGGCGGAAAGCGGTAGAACGCGCCGCCTCGTTCCGGAGAACTTATCGCGATATTCATGAGAAGGCAGTGTCATCGGTTTATCCGTCGCCAGCAGTCCCCCCTTTGGGGGAGAGCGACTTCGGCAAGGGTTAGGAGAGCACGGCTCGCTAGCGCGGATCGTCAAAAAAGGCTCGAATGCGATGGAGAAGTGATTGGCGGGCGCTGTCATCGGTAGCCCGGACAGCCGCGCCTCGATTGAGAATCTCAAGGCCGCGGCGCGCCGACCGATCAAATTCCGCGTACAAGTCGGAATTGGCTGCGAGCAGGGGCCTTATAACATTGGAGTCGACTCCATAGAGTTTGCAATGGGTGCGAGCTGTGGCGGTGGCCGCATATGGCGCGCCGGTGAGTAGACTGACTTCACCGATGTAGTCGCCGGCACCAATAAAGCCGGCCGTCTGTTGCCCGGAAAGCCCGGTATCTTGGCTGATTTGAAGAATTCCAGAGACGACGATGAAGAGCGTCGCTTCAGTTCCCCCTTGCGCGAACAGCACCTCTCCTGGTTCGAGCGATCGCGGCTTTAAGTGGGCGGCTAATTCGGCTAGTGGCTCCGCCTCCAGGGCTTCGAAAAGGGTGATGCCTTGGAGAAGCGGCAGCACTGCGTGAAATGTCCGGTCCGTACCTTCATCGGGTGTTCGAATATCTTGGGCAGCGCACAAAAAGTAGAGACCGGAATAGTAAAGCTGCCGCCTTGCATGCCGGAGCAATAGATCTTTGGTGGTTCCAAGGTGTTCAGTATCAGAGACCGAAAAAATCACGCGATATCGGTTTTCCGTCGACCCTAGGCGCGTCAGCACAGCGCTGGCGAGTGGCTCGGGGAGAATAGGGGGGCAAAGCAGTGTGGCTTGTTGAAGCGTATCGATGACTCGTTCGGGATTGGAGGCGGCGGGACATGAGAGCTCTATGAACGCTGAACGAACGCGGGTCGGGAAGCTGCGGTTCACGATGTCGGATTTCGCAACCACGCTGTTGGGGACAATCGCGACATCATCGCCATCGGTGAGAATGCGAATCGAACGCCAGTTCATCTGCACCACCGTGCCCTCGATTCTGTCGGCGAGTGAAATACGATCGCCCACATTGAAGGGCGCTTCAATACCGAATGCGATTCCTGCAAACACGTCCGCCAGTGTGTTCTGCAAAGCAAGACCTAACACGATCGCCAGGACGCCAGAGGTCGCGAGCAGGCCACCAATCGGCAACGCAAGCACGGAAATCAGAACAACCGTTACAGCGGCGGTGTAAATCGCGGCGGCGGTGAGATCAGGAAAGAGCCGTGCCTCGCGCCATTGGCGGTTGTGATTGAGCGTGAATGACATGGCCGCAACGAGCACTCGCGCGCCAAGCAGCCACCATATACCGGCGACCGCATGTAGCCATAACGAGGTGGCATTGACTGGCCCACCGTTGCCCGGCAAGGGAAGAGTTTGATAGCGAAAAAGTATGAAGGTCGCGCCGGCAAAACACACGAAGTCAAACAAGTGGCGAACCCGCACGGCGAACGGTCGCAGCGCTATGTAGCTGACAATGACGAAACCGAGGATCAAAACAGGTAACAGAGCGGAAGTCACTGTGTTTTGCCGCCTAATAGGAACGCTTGCGCGACGCGCCGTTACGTGCATCGTAATGCACGCGCCGGTCTGCCTATCTCCCCCGAAAGGGGGGAGCAACCTACATCGCAGACTGGCGCAGGTTCCTGGCCACAGTGAAACCTGTTTGCTTCCAACAGCAGTATTGCGAGCTGCTGGTCTACGGGAGCGGATAGCCCCCCAAAGGGGGGATGAATGTTTTCGATGTGTTGCGGCACCATCGCTTCCGCCGCACAGCCGCGAACCCGATAGCGTTAGCGTTTGCGGTGCCATTTCTGTGCGGCGCACAATGGAGGTTTGAGATGGCCAATGTTGCGGACCGGATAGTTGAGACGCTCGAAGCGGCCAATGTGCGCCGTATTTACGGACTGGTGGGCGATTCGCTCAACGGCATCACCGAGTCGCTGCGCGTGCGCGACAAGATCCAGTGGATTCCCGTCAGGCACGAAGAAGTCGCCGCGTTTGCGGCCGGCGCGCAGGCGCAGCTGACGGGCGAGCTCGCCGTATGCGCCGGAAGCTGTGGCCCCGGCAATTTGCACCTGATCAATGGGCTCTTTGACTGCCATCGCAACCGAGTGCCGGTGGTGGCCATCGCAGCGCATATTCCGAGCACCGAGATTGGCTCCAGCTATTTTCAGGAAACCCATCCGCAATCGCTTTTCAAGGAATGCAGCCACTACGTCGAGCTGATCTCGGATCCGATCCAGGTGCCGCGAATCCTCGAAACGGCGATTCGCGAGGCTGTCGCGAAACAGGGCGTCGCCGTCATTGTGATTTCCGGTGATGTCGCCTTGAAAGACGCGGGACCGCGGGCACCCTCTCCCAACCCGGTGCCCCGATTGCCTCGCGTGTGTGCGGCCGAAGCGGACATCGAGGACCTGGCCGGCTTTCTGGAAAGCGGCGAAAGAACGACGATCCTATGCGGCGCCGGTTGCGCAGGCGCGCACGATGCCGTGGTAGCCCTCGCAGCCAAACTCAAGGCGCCCATCGTGCACGCGCTGCGCGGCAAGGAGCACGTCGAATGGGACAATCCCTACGATGTTGGGATGACGGGTTTCGTCGGATGGTCCTCCGGATACCACGCCATGGAGGGCTGCGATACCTTGCTCATGCTCGGCACCGATTTCCCGTATCGGCAATTCTATCCGACGAAGGCGCGAATCGCGCAGATCGATATTCGCGGCGAAAATCTAGGCCGCCGTTGCCGGCTTGATCTCGGCGTGATTGGGGACGTGCGCGAAGTCCTATCGCGACTGACCGACCGAGTGTCGGAGAAGCGCGACGATTCGCATCTGAGTGCCGCCGTCCGCCACTATGCGAAAGCCCGGAAGGGTCTCGACGATCTCGCGAACGAGCAGTCCAAACACACACCGATTCACCCGCAGCTGGTCGCAAAAGTGGTGAGCGATCTCGCCAGCGAGGATGCGATTTTCACCTGTGACGTGGGCGAGCCCATCGTGTGGGCGGCCCGATATCTCAAAATGAACGGCAAGCGCCGGCTGCTGGGCTCGTTTTTGCATGGGTCAATGGCCAACGCGATGCCGCAGGCCATCGGCGCTCAGTTTGCGATGCCCGATCGGCAAGTTATTTCCATGTCGGGTGATGGCGGGTTCGGCATGCTCATGGGTGAATTGCTGACCGTGCGCCACTTTAAGCTGCCGATCAAAATTGTCATCTTCAATAACGGACTGCTGGGCTTCGTCGACATCGAGATGAAAGCCGGCGGATTTCTGCCAATGGGTACGCGGCTCGACAATCCGAATTTCGCGAGCATGGCCGAATCCATGGGTATCTATGGCGTGCGCGTGAAGGAGCCGAGCCAGCTGAAATCAGCAATCTCAACCGCTTTTGCCCAAAAGGGTCCTGCCGTCATCGACGTATTGACTGACCGGCAGGAGCTCGTCATGCCGCCGGAGATCAAGCTCGAGCAGGCGAAGGGATTCAGCCTATGGATGATGAAGGCGGTACTCAATAGCCAAGCGAACGAGATCGTGGATGTGGCGAAGACGGCCCTCGTCCACTGATCCGAAATCTCGATATTCGGCTCTCTCCGAGATCAACTAAGGACGCTCCTGCTTGAATGTAACCACTGATCTGCCGAGATCCCAGAGCGACGCGGGAAGGTCGCGACGAGCGCGTCGCGGATCCGCGGCGCTGGAGAATCGCTCGAAGTGATTGGGCACCGTCCCCCCATAGAGGGGATATCGGTTCCGCGTTTCATTGCAGAGGATATAGGCGTGTTGTAACCGCAGGAGAGCTTTCAAAATGTCCTTGAATCAACCTGTGCATCGAATCGCGATCGTCGGTACTGGGGTGATCGGCGCAAGTTGGGCCGCGTACTATCTCGCTCGCGGCTTCGATGTGGTTGCGACTGATCCCGGAACGCAGGCGGAAGCGAACCTGCGCAAGTATGTCGATGATGCGTGGCCATTGCTTACACAGGTCGGTCTTTCTCCGAGTGCCTCGCGTAATCGGCTGACGTTCAGCCCGGATATGAGTCGCGCGCTCGCAGAGGCCGACTGGGTGCAGGAGAACGCACCGGAGCGGCCCGATTTCAAGATCAAGTTGTTCGCGCAGATGGACGAGGCAACGCCGCCGAATTCGATCATCGCATCGAGCTCCTCCGGTATCACGATGGATGTGATTCAGTCCGGTTGCAAACGACCGGAGCGCTGTGTGATCGGCCACCCGTTCAATCCGCCGCATGTCGTTCCCCTGGTAGAGGTGGTGGGCGGAGCCAAGACTTCGGAAGCCACGATCGAGCGCGCGATGGCCTTCTACGCGGGTGTCGGCAAGAACCGGGCAATCGCTCCGCTGCTTGCGGTTCTGGGCGAACCTGATCGATTCGCGGCGTGGTCGATCCGGACCGCGATCCGCCGGCTGGGCTTTCCCGATGAGGCGGCGATGCGGGCCGCCCTCCTGGACGCTCGTCGCCGGGAGAACGCCCTGAACCTGGCCGATGAGTCCTGGTCCGTGCCCGTCGTTCGGGCACTCGTCGCATCCTTGCGGCAAACGCCCGAGCCAGCCTTTCGCGGACGGATCGTCGCCAACCTGGCGGGCCAGTTTCGCAAGTACCCAGAATGGTCGGGAACCTGGTGGGGGCCCGATCCGTTAGCGGGCGAGATGCCACGAAAGACGCAGGATTGGAACCCCGAGGGGATGAACATGGTCCTCCAGGGCCTGCGCGTGGGCCTCGCCGATCAGGATGCCTCGGTCCGCTTCCAGTCGATCGTCGCGCTCGGTGAGGTCGGGCCGGCGGCCGCACCGATCCTCTGCCAGGGGATGTCGATGGAGTCCGATGTCCGCAACCAGGCGCTGCTTGTCGAAGCTCTCGGCGCGATGAATGACGCCGCGTCGGTGCGGCTGCTCACAAGCCTGGTCGTCGATCCTGAACGGGCCGAGCCGGTGCGCGCCGCGGCCCTCGACGGCCTTGCCCGATTTCGCGGCCGCGACATTGTCCGCGCGCGGCTGGCGGTCTTGTACGACCCGAATGCGCCCGAGAGCCTGGTAGCCCGCGCCTTGCCGCCGCTGGCCAGGGATGGAGTCCTGCCGCCCAACGATATGGCCGGCTTTTTCGAGAGCCCAAGGGCGGTCGTCCGGGCCGCTGCGCTCATGAGCCTGAACGTGAAGAAGCCGCTGCCTGCCGAGATCAGGCAGCTTGTTCTGGCTCGCCTCGACGATTCCTCGGCGGATGTTCGCCAGGCGGCCGTGCTGGCGGCCGGTGTGCTCGAGCTGCGCGAGGCCGTCCCGCGGTTGATCCAGACCGCCGGCGCCGGCCAGGCCGACTCGGACCTGCGTACGCAGGCGATCACCGCGCTCTGCATGATGCCCGACCCTCGGGCCGAGGCGATCTATCGCCAGGCCGCCAGCGATCCCGATCCCTCGCTCCGCCGCGCGGGTGAAAAGGCCCTTCAGGCCATCCGCGGTCAGGTCGATCCGCAAATCCAACTCGCGGGCGGATCTCACGAGCGAGCGTCCGGTGTCGAGAGCCTGCGCCAGTTCGCCCTCAGTCACCTGGCCGATCCGCGCAAAGGGGAAGAGCTCTTCTTCGAAAACAGGGAGATCGCATGCGGCCAATGTCATGCCGCGGCGGGGCGCGGAGCCGGCACCTCCGGCCCGGACCTCAGCGGGCTGGCTTCCAGAAGCGACAAGGTTCAGCTCATTCGCTCTTTGCTGGAGCCTTCCCACCGGGTTGCCGCCGCTCATCAGCCGGTCAAAAGCCTGGCCGGCACGTTGACCCCGCTCGAGTTCACGGACCTGATCGGGTTTCTCGAGCGGCTGAAGCAGCCCGCGGCTGAGAGAGATCCCAGGAAGAAGGTTCGCGGACCAGACAATGACCAGGAAGCGATGGGCAAGCGCCAGGGTCCGTGACGCAGGGAATGGTAGAGAAAACTGACCCTTTTCCCTGACTGAGGCGAAAGACACTCCGTTGATTTGACGGTCGACGGTTCGTCAGACTACGATTGGAATCCGAGGCTTTGCCACTCTCGGCGAGTAACCATGGCTTTTCCGGATGACTGGAGTGAGAGACGATGCCGGCGAATCAAGCCACGAGCGAGAGTTGGATCCAAAAGAATCCGGGCGTCTGCGGTGGAGCGGCGTGTATCCGAAACACGCGGCACACCGTCGCCGGCCTGGTTCAGTGGCGCAGACTGGGCCTATCCGATGGCGCATCCTCGAACACCACCTCGATCTGAATATGAGGGACCTGGAGGCGGCCTGGGCCTATTACCTCCAACAACCCGAGGAGATCGAAGAAGTGATCCGAGAGGACGAGGAAGTCTGACGGATGGCCAAGCTCTACCAAATTCCGCCGTAGAGCCCCTGGCTTCAGCCATGGGGATACAAGGCGATTATTGCTTGGCGTTGAAATTAATCATCACAGTAGATAATCACATGTAATTTTGGTAGAGTCGGGGAAATGGAGATACCGACGTGAGCCAGCGACACAAAGCCTTCCGCTTCCGACTCAAGCCGACGTGTGATCAGGCGAAGACATTCAGTCGGTTCGCTGGTGCGCGGCGATGGGTTTGGAACTGGGCTTTGAGCCGATGGAAGGAGTATTATGCCGAGCACGGCAAATCGATCCCGCTCAGCCTTCTGAGCAGCGAGTTGACCGCCCTCAAGCAGCAACCCGAGACGACATGGTTGACCGAGATCAATGCACAACTTCTCCAGCAGGTGCTCGCCGATCTCCATCGGGCATTCACCAACTTTTTCGAGAAGCGAGCAAGGTATCCGAGGTTCAAGAACAAGAAGACGGATCGCTCGCGCTTTCGTTTCCCCCAAAGCGTGAAGGTCAAGGACGATCAGGTCTATCTGCCCAAGATCGGCTGGATCAACATGAGGTTGTCGCAGCCAGTTGATCTGCCGATCAAGTCGGCGACGGTCAGACGGGACGTCATGGGATTCTGGCATGTTACGCTGACTGCAACGTTCGACATGCCCGACGTGACGGCTCCCCTGGCACGCCAGGAGCGGACGGTTGGCATCGACCTCGGTCTGATCGACTTCGCGACGTTCAGTGACGGCAAGCTCGAAACGGTGCCTTGCCCGAAGTTCCTCCGCAGACGGCAACGCAAGCTGCGACGAGCGAACAAGGCGTTGGCTCGGACAAGCAAGGGCTCGAAACGCCGAGCCAAGGCGAGGCTCAAGACAGCCAAGGTACAGGCCAAGACCGCTGAGCAACGGCGGGACTTCCAGCACAAACTCAGCACCACCATCATCAATACGTTTGACGGCGTCTGCGTCGAGAACCTGTGTGTTCGCGGCCTTGCGAGCGACCCTTCGGGTGCCCGGCTGGCCAAGAGCATGCACGATGCCGCCTTCGGTGAGTTCCTCCGCCAACTCGAATACAAGGCGGACTGGAACACGAAGGATTACGTCGCCGTCGACCGCTTCTTTCCCTCATCGAAGATGTGCCGCGAGTGCAAGCGCTGCAACGACTACCTCGTACTGTCGGATCGTGTCTGGACGTGCGATGGCTGTGGGGCCGTACATCATCGCGACGTCAATGCGGCTGGCAACATCTTCGATGAGGGTTGGAAACACCTCGCGGCAGGGCATACCGAGAGGTTAAACGCTCACGGAGCCGGTGTAAGACCCGCCACGGCGGGCTGTCGGCGTTGAACTGAGAATCCCCTGTCTTTAGACATGGGGAGTGTCAACACGCCCGGGTCGCCCGCCCTAGAATGATACGCCCGGGCTGTCTGTCAGCCGGACGGTTCCCGCCGGCTTCGGCTATGCGGGCGGGGGCACAAGCCCGTAGCCGATTGCGGAGGGAACCATGTCCGTCCTGGAAGAATACGACGTGGTCGTCCTGGGCAGCGGGGCGGCTGGCAAGCTGCTCGCCTGGACGTTGGCCTCGCAGGGGAAGCGCGTGGCGGTCATCGAGCGGCGGTATGTCGGGGGGTCTTGCCCCAACATTGCCTGCCTCCCGAGCAAGAACGTGATCCACAGCGCGAAAGTCGCTAGCTATTTCCGCCGGGGGCGGAGTTCGGGATCGCCACCGGCGACTGGAAGGTCGACATGGCCGCCGTCCGCGACCGCAAGCGGAAGATGGTGGACGGGCTCGTCGTGCTCCATCAGGCGAACTACCGGGAGAGCGGCGCGGAGCTCGTCATGGGCCACGGACGCTTCGTCGCGCCGAAGACCGTCGAGGTCGCGCTCAACGCGGGCGGGACCCGGACGCTTCGCGGCGAGACCGTCGTGATCGACACCGGGTCGCGTGCGCGGATCGATGACACCCCCGGCCTCTCGGAGTCGCGCCCGCTGACTCACGTCGAGGCCCTGGATCTGGACCACCTTCCGGAACACCTGATCGTCCTGGGCGGCGGCTACGTGGGCCTCGAGCTGGCGCAGGCCTATCGTCGCTTCGGTAGCCGCGTGACCGTCGTCGAACGGAACGGATCGATCATCCACCGCGAAGACCCGGACGTGACCGAGGCCATCGAGCGACTTTTCCGGGACGAGGGAATCGAGGTCCTGACCGGGACCGCCGTCGATCGCGTCGAGGGGAGATCCGGACAGTCGGTTCGCCTGCATGAGGCGCGCGGCGCGATCGAGGGGACGCACCTGCTCGTCGCCGGGGGGCGCACCCCGAACACCGACGGCATCGGTCTCGAGAAGGCTGGGGTCGAGACGGACGAGCGCGGGCACGTCAAGGTCAACGAGCGGCTCCAGACCACGGCGGAGGACGTCTGGGCCGCGGGCGACTGCGCCGGCAGCCCGTACTTCACGCACATCGGCGGCGACGACTTTCGCGTGGTGCTGGAGAACCTCTCCGGCGGGCATCGCGTGACGACCGGGCGGCAGGTGCCGTTCTGCCTGTTCACCGATCCGGAGCTGGCCCGGGTCGGGCTGAGCGAACGGGAGGCCCGCGAGCGCGGTGTCGGTTACCGCCTGGCCAAGATCCCACTGGATCACGTGCTGCGGACCCGGACACTCTCCGAAACGCGGGGGTTCCTGAAGGCTCTCATCGAGCAAGGAGGCGACCGCATCCTCGGCTTCACCGCATTCGGGGTCGACGCCGGCGAGATCATGGCCATCGTCCAGATCGCGATGCTGGGCGGCATTCCGTACACGGCGATCCGTGACGCGGTCATCACGCACCCGACCATGGCAGAGGGGCTCGGCGACCTGTTCTCGTCCGTGCCCCGGGTATGACGTCGGAATGGCTGGAAGGGTCGTCGTCCGCACCGCTGGGTGTCGACAATTCTTCCGCGGTGCCGACGGACGAGGCCACGCCGGCGCCGCGGCTGGAGGGTAACGAGTCATGCTGAGCAATTCGATGACAAAGACCGCGGTGGTGGTGGGCTCGACAGGAATCGTCGGCCGGGCGATTGCGGCGAAGCTCGCCGAACTCGGCGGATGGCGGGTGGTCGGGGCGACGCGGTCCGGCGGGACCGTTCCCGGACTCGACGAGGCGATCGCGGTCGACTTGCTCGACGCGGCCGAGGCCCGCCGCCCCCTCGAGGCGGCCCGCGGGGCGACCCACCTCTTCTTCGCGGGCTACGCGCCGCAGGGCGGCTTCCCGCAGGAGGTCGGACCGAACCTCGCTCTGCTGGTCAACGCGGTCGAGGGACTCGAGGCGGCCGGCGCCCCGCTGCAGCACGTGACGCTCGTCACCGGGGCGAAGTATTATGGCGTCCATCTCGGGCCCTCGGCGGCGCCCGCCGCGGAGACTGAGCCACGGCACCTCGGCCCGAATTACTACTATGCCCAGGAGGATTATCTGCGGTCGCGATCCGATGCCGCCTGGCGCTGGACCCACCTCATCCCGACCCACCTGACCGGCTTTGCCGTCGGCAATCCGATGAACCTGGCGCTGTCAATCGCGGTCTATGCATCGCTCGTCCGCGAGGCCGGACTCCGCCTCGACTTCCCGGGGACCGCCGCAGCCTTCGGGGCCATGACCCAGGTCATCGACGCCGAGCAACTCGCCGAGGCGGCCGCGTGGTCGGCAGTGACGCCGCAGGCGGCGCGTGAGGTCTTCAATGTTGCCAACGGAGATCCGACGCGCTGGTCGCGACTCTGGCCCGCGTTCGCGGACTATTTTGGCGTCCACGCAGGCGGCCCGCGGCCGATCCCCCTGTCCTCCTTCATGCCGGAGCTGGCACCGCTCTGGAGGGCGATGGCAGGCAGATACGGGCTCGTCCAGCCCGAGCTCGGGTCGCTCGTGAATTGGGGCTTCCTCGAGTTCCTCTTCGCGATCGAGTACGACATCGTGCTGGCGCTCGGCAAGATCCGCCGGGCCGGCTTCACGAGGCAGCCGGACACGGTGGAAGGCTTCTTGCGCGGTTCGACGAGTATCGCCGCGCCCGGATCATCCCAACCTTCTGAGCCCGGTCGCCGCGCGTGTCGCGACCCTCGCAGTGAGTTCGGGATTCTCGACCGACCTGATGACAGTTCAAATCCCGTCGCCCCGACATGAGATCGAGCGGCTCGTCGCATTCATTTGTGGCGAGCCGTTTCTCTTTCGTTAGCAGCGGGTTGCGGCGTCTTTTTGGGCTGTTCCGTGGGTTCAAACGGTTGCTTCAGTTTCACCGCCCTCGACCATCCTCTTCGTTAACCTGCTGCTTGCCAACGAGTTATCAAGTTCAAATCTCGTCGCCGCGTTCGCGCCGAAAACAGGTGGCTGATCGCTGACGTGCCGGGTCTGAAGGTGCGCGTCATGCGATCTAGGGGAACTGCGACGCTCACGCCGAGTCGCCACCGTGCCGGCGCAAAACGGCCGCCAGATCCTGGCGGCCATTCTGCAGCATCTGGTCGATGGGAGTGCGGCCTGCGTTGTCCTTGGCGCTGATGTCGGCACCGTGTTCGAGGAGAAGCTCGATGATCTCCTCGCCGTGCTGCGTGTCTTTGAATGGGTAGTGCAAGGGAATGCGTCCGACATTGTCGCGGACGTTTACGCAGTCTGGGTCCTCGCGCAGCAACGTGCGCACGCGGTCGAGTCCTCCGATCTTGACGGCGTCCCAGATCCGCGCAAACTGAAGCAGATACTCAACGACGTGCCGCTGGCCCTTGTAGTTTGCGAAGCTCAGCGGTGTGCCGTCGAAGTTACGATCGCGGGCGTGCACGTCCGCCCCGAGTTCGACGAGCAATTTGACGGTGTCCAGTTGACCGGCGCGAGCGGCCAATGCAACGGCGATTCATCACCCGGTTTGCTGTTCACGTCAACGCCCAGTTCCACCAACAAGCGAAGACTGTCCACACGGCCGGCTTCGGCGGCCCAGATGAGGAGTCCTCCCGCATCGTCCAGGAGCGACGGATCGCTCGCCACGAGTTCACGGGCGCGATCCGCATCGTCTCGGTAGCAGGCTACGGAGAATTCATCCGCTGTACTGAGAGTGATAGCGATTCGCTTCGCTCCCTTTGCGACAAGATAGTCGGCAATCTGCTGTTGACCGTGATATACGGCTTCCGCATAGGGTGCTCGCGCCGGCCGGATACTGGCTTGTGGCGTTAACGTCGGCGCCGTTCTCGACGAGCAGCTTGACGCGGTCGAAATAGTTCGCCGAAATTGCCCAACGCAATTGGTAAGCGAGAATGTCCGACGGGCTGCGCGGCGCAGAGGCGTACGGCCAGTGCTGAAAGAACCGCTTGAACCACGGCCCGCCCTGATCCTTGCCCAGGCCATACTCGAAGAGCAGCTTCAAGTGCTCGTCGTCGGGATACTGCATGCGGTTGTAGAGTCCCTGGTTGTCATTCGGGTCGGCACCGGCTTCGAGCAGCAGCCGCGCGAACTCGCGCCAGTGTGGATGCGGCGGCTGCCACAATGGTCCTTCGCCTCGACCCACGTCGTCCTCGCCCAGGCCGAGCACTCCCGTCAGCGCGGTAAAGAGGAAGCCCCCCCTCCCACAGGAAGCCCGCGTTCGGGTCGGCGCCATGCTCGAGCAACAGCCGCGCTGCTTCTAACGTCGAGTGCTCTTCGGCTTCGCTGTCGAGTCGTGAGTACGCCGCGTAAAGCAGCGGCTCCCAATCGAACGGCCCACCTTTCGCATGCACGTCGGCGTTCTTCGTCAAGAAGTCGGCAACCGCCGCGACGTCGCCAACGGCGGCAGCGGTGTAGATGTTGGCCTTGGCGAGGTGCGGCTTCGCGGCGAGGAGCTGCCGCGCCTTCACACGCCGCAAAGGATGATCGCCGTCAAAATAAGTGATGCACGCCAGGCGCAGGAACCTGTTCGCATCGTCATCCGACTTTGGTTCGAGAGGCCGCCAGTAGGGTTGGATCGTCTGGACGTAGCTTTTCAGCTTCTGCCAGCTCGGGAAGCCGTAGCTTCTGGCGAGCACACGCTGCGCGTTGTGCAAAGCAAAAGCAGCCGGGTCGGGAGCCTGTTCGTGCTGCTGGACTTCGGCAACTGCGTTGGCGTCGCCGGAACGGTAGGCTTTGAGCAGTTCCTTCGCCTGACGCTTGAACTGGTTGAAGTCCGGCCGATAGGGCCACTTGCGATCTGCTGAGAGAGTAGAATCGGTCACAACGACCTCCTTTCAGTGCACCCGGTGTCCGCGTCACGGGCTGAAAGAAGGTTCGTCAGCCGAATAGCCGTCGATCGTCGCTCGCAGTCGGGTGGACTCAGTCCTCTCCGCGGACACGGCAGCGCCCGATGCGCTGCCGAACAGCTTACGAGTCTTGAGGCGCCGGGTCAATCCGACTTTCCTTCAAGGAATCGATCGCCTACGGTTTCAGAGGCGTCGCAAGTGCTTTGACAGCCGACGATAATCCCGCCGGCATTGCGCGAACACTGGCGATAAAAAGTTCAATAGCCGTCCTGTCGCCCCGACTATCTTTCCGCAGAAGCCCGTCGGCAAACAGGGATCGTTCGACATAGGCAGATCCACATGACTTCGGACAAGCGGTTGGTCTCCGAGCGATTTCCTCGCTCATCGAAGTACCACCCCGAATGGGTCGTCGCCAGCGTTAGCGGCGGAGCCAACGCACTGTGGTTAACCGAATGGCTCGCCGCGGCGCTGGACTTGCGGCCCGGTATGCGGGTACTGGACCTCGGCTGCGGACGGGCAATGTCGTCGATCTTTCTGCGCGGGAATTCGGCGTGCAGGTTTGGGCGACCGACCTGTGGTTCAGCGCCTCGGAGAACATCCAGCGCATCCGGGATGCCGGCGTCGAGGATGGCGTCTTTCCGATCCATGCGGATGCCCGGTCGCTGCCGTTCGCCGACGACTTCTTCGATGCCATCGTGTGCATCGATTCCTTCCCTTACTACGGGACGGACGACCTCTACCTGAACTACCTCGCTCGGTTTGTGAAGCCGGGAGGCCCGGTGGGAATTGCGGGTGCTGGGCTGGTGCGGGAAATCGAAAGGTCCCTTCCCGATCATCTTCGCGAGTGGTGGACCCCGGATCTCTGGTGCCTGCATTCGGCGAGCTGGTGGCGCCGGCACTGGGAACGGACTGGCATCATGGACATTGAGCTGGCCGACACCATGCCCGATGGCTGGCAACTTTGGCTGGACTGGCACAGGGTGGTCGCCCCTGACAATGAAGCGGAAATCAAGGCGCTTGAAGCTGATCGTGGCAACTACCTCGGCTACGTTCGACTCGTGGGTCGCCGGCGGCCCGAAGCGAATCTCGAAGAGCCGATCGTGTCCATCCCCATGCAGTACACGAAAAAGCCTCTGCTCCGTAGCGAGGAGCCGTGATTTGGAGGTCATCGTGCGGGAGAATCTGGTTGGCCGAGCCGAACCATCCGCTGTCCCAGCATGGCACGGGTTCTCCCATCAAATGATGTGATTCCGGCCAGAAAAAGTTCTAACGGTGTCCCGTCGTCCCGACATGACACTTTGACGGCCCGTCGCAATGAATCGCGGCGAGCCGATTTCATTTTGCAACATTGTCCCCATCTCCCCCCTTGACAACTGCCGATAGCCTGTATATACATCTAATATGACCAGCGAGCGACACAAACCGGCCGCCACGCCCTGCCTTTGCAACGCCCTGCACAGGCCACCCGGGCGGTGAGCCGGCTGTACGACGAGGAACTGCGGGTGTCGGCCTGCGCACGACCCAATACTCACTCCTGCGGCGCCGAGCGCCGCGGGGGAAGTACGCCAGCGCGATCTCGGCGGGCTGACGTCCCTGGACGAGACGACGCTCACCCGCACCTTCGCCCCCTGATCGACCCCGGCTGGGTCGCCATCCGTCCCGGTGAGGACCGGCGCGAGAAGCTCGTCCGCCTGACCGACGCCGGTGCGGCCAAGCTGCAAGAGGCACGCCCGGCGTGGGAGCGGGCCCAGGAACGCCTGCGCTTGCGCTTGCCGAAGGGGACCTGGTCCAGCCTTCTGGATCTCCTCCCGGAACTGACCCGGCTGGCTGACACAATGTGATTCTTTTTTGGTCTAAAACATGTATATGCATGTTTCGCGAGGTCTACTTCAACGACGGAGAACAAACATGGGCAAGCTCGAAGGAAAGGTTGCACTCGTTACCGGTGGTAGTAGTGGCATTGGCCTGGCGACGGCCAAGCAGTTCGTGAACGAAGTGCCTACGTCTTCATCACGGGCGCCGGAAGCCCGAGCTGGCGGCGGCAGCCAAGGAGATTGGCAGAAATGTGACCGCCGTACGTTCGTCCGCCCGGACCTGGACGACCGACTTGAAGGATCGCCGCATTCGCGTGAACACCGTGAGCCCAGGCCCCATCGAAACGCCCCTCTTCGACAAGGCGGGGGTGACGCGGGAGAACATCGACCAGTTCGTTGCCACCGTGCCGATGGGCCGGGTGGGCACGCCGGACGAAGTGGCGAAAACCGCCGTGTTCCTCGCCTCCGATGACAGCAGTTACATCACGGGGACGGAATTGTTTGTAGATGGCGGCGCACAAGTCTAGGCCCTGAGGGGGAGCAGCCATGAACATCTCGACTCCGGTCGCCGCCACCTACGGTTTCGATCAGGTCGGGGAAGCGATCACGAAAGCCACACAGAGCGGCGGCAAGGTGTTGTTCACGCCGAAAACGTGATTGACGGAAGGGGCACAGCGTAACCGCCAAGCGACAGCTCGCTCACATGCTGGAGGGGTTTCCATGTCTACCAGCAATCCGATTCTTGTCACGGCCGCCGCGGGCCGGGTGGGCGGCGTGGGCGGCGCCGTCGTCGAGGCACTGCGGCGGCGCGACCTGCCGGTCCGCGCTGGTCCGCCGCGAGGACGAACGGGCCGCCGCCTTGCGAACGACCGGGGCCGAGGTCGTCGTCGGCGACCTCACCCGCCCCGGTGACGTCCTGCGCGCCCTGGCGGGCTGCCAGCGCATGTACTTCGGCATGAGCGTCTCGGCGCCCTACCTGGAGGCGACGGTCGCCACCGCGGCGGCGGCACGGATCGCGGCGACCTGGAGGTGTTCGTCAACATGTCCCAGATGACCGTGTCCGAGATGAGCCTGACGGAGACGACCGGCTCGCCGCAGCACCGGCAGCACTGGCTGGCCGAGCAGGCGCTGAACTGGTCGGGGTTGCCGGTCGTCCACGTCCGCCCGACGGTCTTCCTGCAGCACTTCTTCTTCCTGCCTGGGCCGCCGAGTCGATCGCCCGCGACGGCACGATCCGGCTGCCCTTCGGCTCCGGGCGGACGTCGCCGATCGACACGCTGGACATCGCCGAGGTGATCGCGGCCATCCTGGCGAGCCCGGCGGCGCACGTGGGCAAGGTCTACGAGCTGACCGGGCCGAAGTCGCAGGACATGCGCGGCCTGGTGGCGGAGTATTCCGAGGCGCTGGGCCGGCCGGTCACCTACGTGGACGTGCCGCTCGAGCAGTGGCGCGACCAGGAGTGCGTCCGCGCGGTCTGCCGGAGCACGTCTATGAGCACTTTCTGACGATGGCGAAGATGCACGCCGCCAACCGCTACGACCGCCTCACGCAGGACGTCGAGGCGATCCTCGGCAGGCCGGCGACCAGCGCCCGTGACTTCGTGGCACGGCACGCCAAGTCGTTCGCCCCATAACCATTGCGCTTCCGCACCGCCGTCCGAGGAGACGTGTCGAACCTTGACGATCTTGATCGCCTGTTCGCCCAGATCGAGCGCGAGAAGGGCAGGCTCGACATCGTCTTCGCCAATGCCGGTGTCGCGAATTATGCCCCCCGGGCACGATCACCGAGGAGTGGCTGCGGCTTCACGATCGAAACTGGCTCCGAATCCGCGATCGATTCGCTACCAAGGAACTGGCTGGGATCGTCTCTTTTTGCTCAATTCGGCATCGTAAACTAGGGATATCGGGATCGTGTCGTCCACGCCGAACGGCGGTGCGCGGGTGTCTGCTCGTGGACACGCGGAAACCTGGCCGCTCGACATGCGGATGGCGCACGACTTGTCGATGAGTCAGGTAAGAAAGGCTGGCAAAAACTTGACGGTCCGCAGCGCGGCCAGGTTCACCCGGGGTTGATCTGGCCGAACGCGGTTGGGGCCCGACCGTCGTCCCTGGAGCGAACGTGGCCACACTCGTTCCTTGGGTGCCGGAGAGCGACTGGCCCCTGCCGCTCTCCCAGCCGATGGGATGGCAAAATGGGGGTAAAATGGCCCCAAGAGGGGGCAAAACGGCGACTTTTGCGGGAACATGCTACGTTACTATTTATGACGCAACTCCTTTATTGCCACGCAGTTGCGTTAATTGTCGTCGAAAAGTGCGGTGAGAGACAAATAGCCACAACCATCTATTCATTAAGAATTTGCGTCGGAAACATGGTTTCCCAAGTTTTCCAAAAAGCCCAAGAACGTAGCATTTCGTAGCATATCACGCATGCAAAGCGGACTCAAGTCCAGATCGCTCCCGGAGGGGAGATCGAATCCCTGGCCAGGCCGGAAGCCGACTCAGAGACCAGCTTGGCCCGCAGGGGATCAGCTATGGTTCAACTCCCGGCTCTGCGCGGGTGAGAAGAGCGGGGTGGCTGGGGGTCGAGCTGGCAACAGCGAGCGCGCCCCCAGCGCCGCAGCCGCGGATCTGGGGGCGTCGCCCTTGGGGCGTCGACCCCAGCCACCCGTCGTCGAA
>CAWIMH010000030.1:0-47058 GCA_963837035.1 uncultured Pseudomonadota bacterium | reverse complement strand
TTACTGCGCTGTCACAAAGCAGGCAATTCTAGCGCCGGCGCTACGAGGCGAAATCTCGGATACTGCTCGCGGAATAGGGCGTCCAGTGTGCCGTTGAGCACTGCGCAGCGTACCTGAAGCAGCAGGTGCGCACCTTCGGCGGTCCAACACATCGGCTGACGCTTACCCATGCGCTGATTGACAACATGACTCATCCCGGACTCGGCCGGCGCACTGGAGATTCGCAGTCCATTGCGGTATGCGTGTGCATAGTTGGTCAAACTCGTCTGGTTGTTGACGAGGTAGTCTCGCGGGTCCCGAAGGTGCTTGCGAAATCGCTGCATGTGTTCGCCAGCCGCTGGACCTATGCGCCTGACGGCTTCGCACGTCCCCTGATAAATTGCCTTCATGCGCGCGATCGCTGGGCGCCACTGGCCATTCCACATTTGGTGGCGAACGTTCGGCAGCCTCTGTCGTACGAGGGCAGCCATGTCCGGTTCGCCATCGTCGAGCGCCGCTGCAACTTTGGTTGCCATTTGCTCGATTGGCCGCAAGCGCATGCTGATGTGAAACCAGTCAAGGATACTACGAGGTTCTGAATTGACCGCAGCCTGTACCAAATTCTTGAGCCCGTCCGCGCCGTCGGCCAGCACGACGACCTGGGTCTGGGTCGTCCAGCCGTTGGCCTGCAGTGCTGCCTTCATGAATTGCTCAGCCTCACCGGGCCACCGAGCGATCCACGCGAATCGTCCCGCCAATATGCCGTCGCGTTCGATTCGACCCGCAACTGCATAGTGCTGATAAAGACCGGTGTCGAGGTTCGACCGAACGTAAGTACCATCGATCGCGACGATCAAACGCGTACAGGTGGGCACCGGGTCGCGACGCGATTCAGGCCAGTCGTACTCATCGGGTTCCGTCACCCGCTGATCGAGGCGCGCACCGACCGCCAGCGCATGGCGGCGAAGCGTCGCGTGAGACACTACACCGTCTGAAATCGGCAGCAACTCGCCGAGCATGTCCGCGGCTCGTCGGTACGGCAAGATGCTGCCCCACTTGGCCAACAGGTAACTCAGCTCCGGCGTACTGCCCGGTAGTTCCATCAGCCCCAGCGGCCACAGTATTGATGGCCGCCCACCCCGACAGGTGCAGCGGACATACCGCCGACAGGCTACCGTGATCTTCCCGAATACCGTTCTAACCTGCCGCCTGCGGATGTCTTTGACGAGCAACGTGCTGCCACAGTGCATACAACGGCTACTCGCCGCACTCTGGACCTGGATCTGAGTCTGCACGATATTCAGTTGCACCTGCTTCAAGACGTCTTTACCCTCTTGAAGAGTAAGCCCGATCTCCTCGGATGCAATTCCACTAGCGCACCGATCGAATTTTGCGACCTCTTTGACGGCGAGAGTTTTGCCAGCGAGGCGGGTTTCAACCCAGACGATGAATTCCATCGGCGTCTCCTCGGTTGCCATTCGGTCCGCCAACACTCCACCTCGATTGTTACACTCAGGCCGTCGCACCCCCAGCTTTGATACGGTCCCCCACATCGTCAACACAGATTACAAAGGTGGCGACGGCAGCACTAACATTGCAGCGACCACGCGAAGTCTCCTCTCCGTCCTTGTACATCGTAAATAACAGCGGCTGTCCTATTGTTGCTCGCGACCGCTGCGACGAGGTGCACAGTACGTGGGGTCAGAAGAACGGACGATCAATGCATTGCAAAGTCTGAGCGTAATCGACGATAAAGGTCGAGGTTTTCGGAGTGAAAGACCTCTTTGCGCTCGATTACGCGGTCACAAGAGACGAAACTGGAGATACTCGGGCGGCATGCCGGTACGGTTGGCGCATCGGCGAAGCATCACGACGTCCTCACCCGCGCCTTGGCGATGCACGTCTAATCGCGGTGCGCAACGCAGTTCATGTGCAGAGACCTTAACATCGAAGGGGAAGAGCTGGGGTGCCTTGTGCACTTGCGCGACTGCCTGCGACTCAGCGTCAGCACCGACGAGCAAGGCCTCCACAGTCCAGTATGCGAGAGATTTGGAAACGCCGATGGGCTTGCCGGCGATATACGTGCCACGCTGCTTGCTCTCACGGAGTACCCCCCAGTCAATCCAGCTCCGTATGATGCGTTGAGCAGCTCGCTCTGTGGTGGATCGCTGTCCCCACCGTTCTGCGAGACGGCGCTGGATCTGCGCCAGCGAGATACTGTCCTGAAGCGCCAAAATCCGGCCAGTCGCGTCGGCAACGTCGCGGTAGAATGGATAGGTAGCGAGGCCGAGGCCCCAGTGCAGCGCGATCCGCTGCCGAGGCTCGAGATCAACGAGAAGCTCGCGCGCGCTATCACGAAGCGCTACCGCGTTCGCGGGGACATCCACCCAGAGGTGGAAGAGCACCGTCAGCGTCTTTCCGCGGGCTTCGTCGCCGGGATACTCGGTGCGAAGGAGCTTGTGGCCAAACTTTCGCAACTCCGGCACCGTCGTTGCGTGCACGGTAAGCTTACTGGCAATCGCATCCAGCCACTCCTGCCGGAGTCGTCGATCGAAACCGATGATCGCCGTTCGCTTCATTCGCGCCAAAACCTCACGAAGGGGACCAGGACTTCCTCGATCGAGATTCCGCCGTGCGCAACGAGATGCCCCCCGTTGGACACAAAGGCGCTTCGTCCGGCAGCAAGCAAGACTTTCGTCTCGGTAGGCAGACCGGCGCCCGGCCAAAGAATCGTGTTCGGGAACTCCTTGTGCACCTGGTCCCGAAATAGATCGCTCTCGTACACGCGTGCGCGCTCGCCCCGTGTCTCCGCGAGTGAGCCCTCTCGCGGGCGCCCTTGGCCAATGGCCTCAACATTGCCGTGGTCAGCGGTGAGGTAGACGGCAAAGCCAGCAGCGAGCAGCCGCTCGATCAACCGAGACAGATACCCCTGCGTCGCCCACAGCTGGACGTTCTCATGCATGCCGATGGTGCCAAGCATCATTCCGTGCATAATCTCATCGACCGTGTTAATGACAAGCCCCAAAACCTGCATTTTTGGGTGATCAACAAGATCATCGATTACCGCGCCCCCGGGATTGCCCAAGCTCTTTCGATACCCGACCGAATGAGCTGGAACGTCGACATCTTCCCAAACTCGGCGCCAGTGGTTCTCCTCTTTGGCCGTCGTCTTTATCGAGTCTGCGAACAGCAGCGGGATCTCGCCAGCGAAGATAGCTTGACGCGAAATGCATGTCAGCGTCGGAACCCAGGCAAAGACCGCCGCCTCGTCCATGCGGAGTTCAGGTAACGCACGAACCAACTCCTCCCGTATTAGGAGCCACTGGTCGATGGCGAGGCCATCGACGACAACCAGCGCGAGGCGCGCCTCGCCGCCGGACCTCCGGTCCGCAAGGTGTCGCACAATGTGGTGGAGCATCACGGGCCGGCCATCCCTCTCGACAAGGTTCGCGAGACCCCCGAACCGCGAGACCATCCATTCTGCAAAGGCACCTTCCACTGCGTCGTTCAGAGCCTCGAGTCTGGCCGCCAATGCAGGCTCGAGCATACCGGGGACGCGCGTCCGCAGAACTGTGAGCTCGGCCCATCTCCAGGCGATCCGCTGCCAATCGCGATACGTCGCTTCCGTTGGTGGCGACTCCTTCTCGAGGCTAGCGAGCAGAGCGGTGAGCCGCCGACGCGCCGTAGCGGCCGGATCGACCACTACGCCCACCTTCGCCCATTCCGGGAGCTTCTCGGCATGATCGAACAGCACCGGTCGCAGCTCCCCTTCGAGGAACAGTGTATCGATGTAAACGCGCGCCTCCTCGAAAGGTATCACTGGCGGAGCCACAGTCACGCTTCCGGACTCAGCAAGGTTGGAGATAAACTCGGGCCACCGGTCCTGAAGGAAGCGGAGAAACGCCTGTCGGTCACCGATGATCTTCTGCAATGGCCACGCTTCGAACGCCGGGATCGCAGCGAGGACATCCGATAGGTGATCGTCCAGGACTAACGGAAAACGTTGCGTTCTCGAGTGCTTCTCGCAAAGAAACCGGAGCAGATCTGGCGTAGTCGAGACTAGGTCGGGGACGATCCTAAACACCTTCCTCAGCACGAAATCCTTCGTACCGCGGTCTCCGAGCTCGCCGCCGTCGTAGCCCCCGTACGCCTCGTAGAGCGCATCGAGAAGGGAACGATCGAGCGCCTGTACGACAGGATTGGAGAGCTTGGGGAAAATGTGCGACAGTCGGAACGTGGGCAATCGGCGACCCGCCTGGAGCAAGTCGAAGGGCAGATTGCGCAGGTCATCCTCGTCCGAGCGAAGGACGACAACGAGTCTGTGGTCTCTCCGCTGTCCCACCTCTGGCGATACTGCGATTCATAGGCGAAGCGGAACGCCACCGGATCGTCGAACGGGATCAGGTTGAAGCCCCGCGCATGGATGGCGTTGACGATGCCCTCCTCGATGAGCAGCCCATCAGGATCGGCCACGAGGGTGAGCAGAGAGGTCTGCGGGGCGAAGTGCGCCAGGATGTGGTCGCGCCAGCCGCTCATGGCGCACTCTCCACGCGCACGAACACGATCGCATCCAGCTCGGGAACGACGCGCTCTCGCCTTGCGAGACGAGCACGGAGCACTGCGGCTTCTCGTTCGAGCTCCGCCCATGCGGTGGTGACGGACGGCGGGCAGGCCGATGCGGCGGATCGCTTCGCGACGCCGACTAAGTGCGAACTCTGTCTTTTCGCGGTCGCATTCGAGCCGATGGCGATGTTGATAAAGAAGATCCCGAAACAAATCCTGGCCCAGCTTCTTCGCAAGGCTGAGGCTATGCTCGTAGGCCGTCTCAGCCTCGCGCCCCTCAAGGCGGCCCACAATGTCGATGCGCTCCGCACCGAGCAGCCGGTCCCACAGGTGTCGCGCCGTGGGAGCCAGTGCCCGCCCGTCGTCGTGTCTGAATGCGGGCAGCACGCGGACTCGTCGCTCGTCATCGGCACAAAGTGACACGCGCCATAGCGACCAGACGCCGCGGACCTCCGCCGACAAGTCCGAAAGCCTAAGGATCGGGATGGGTTGCCCCTGCGCGGCGCGCGGGAGGTTGCTCGCGAGGCCTCGAACTCGCGCGTCTTCGAGCGAAAGCAGCTGTGCGCCCGTTATCTCCGCCTCCCGCTGGTGGAACACAGCACCACGCATTGCTGCGCCGTCCGGCCAGGTGATGTTCCACGCCAAGAGATCGCGTTCGGCTTTGCCGCCCATCGCCTCGAGATATGCGAGCGTCATGCGCTCCACCCAGTTTGGCAGCGGGTGATCCAAGACGCTGCGCGCGACGCGCGGATCGACGTCCTGCGTGGTCGTGAGCAAACCAGCGCCTTCGCGCGCTGCCCGGGCGCGCGCCCTGACGAGCGAGAGAAGCGTGTCGACCTTCTGAGCGATCTGGGTCGGATCGAGTATCGCACCGACGTACACGTTGTCGAAGCTCTGGTCAGCCTCGGCGGAGTCGAGCACGTCGCCCGCCTTGTCTACGCCGAATTCCTTGAGGATCGTCTGGAGCTTCGACTCCAAGACCTCCCGCACCCGGTGCTCCACGCTGCCCTCAAGCACGAGGTTGAAGGCGCGGACGATCTTCTTCTGCCCGATGCGATCCACGCGGCCGATCCGCTGTTCAATGCGCATTGGATTCCACGGCAAGTCGTAATTCACGGCGACGTGACAGAACTGAAGGTTCAGGCCCTCGCCACCGGCATCTGTCGAGACCAGCACACGCACCTCGCCTGCGAACTCGTGCTGCACACGACGCCTTTCCTCCATGTCCATCGAACCGTTCAGAAATGTGACGCTGAACCCGCGCAGTCTGAGAAACTCGCGCAGCATCTCCTGCGTCGATACGAACTCCGTGAAGACCAGCACCTTTAGCGTCGGATCGTTTCTCGTCTCTGTTGAAGCCGCTGCATCCTGTCGAGGAGCGCTTCGGCCTTCACGTCCGGCCCATCCGCCATGCATCGGCGCGCAAGCTCGAGGAGGATCCCCACCTCGCTATGCTCGTTCCGCAATGCCTGCAGGCGTGCTTCGAACAGCAGCTCGAGCTGTTCCTGCCCGTCGAGTTCGCTCCATTCTGTGTCCGCCGGCAGTTCGCGCAGAGTGGCTCGCAGTCTCGTCATCACCTAGAATCGCGAGTCGCTTTTCGAGCGTCGTAGCGATGGCGCGTGTGCTACTCGTGACGAGGCGCTGCATCAAGATCATGAGGAACCCGATGTAGTGCTGCTTCTCGCGCAGAGCCTGGTTGTAGCCTTCACGGACGTAGTCCGTGACGGCCTCGTAGAGGCGCCGTTGCTCATGGTGGCGCGGCAGCCAGTCGACTGCAACTAGCTGCGTTCGCCGCGGCTTGAAGAGGGGATTACCTTCTGCGTCAATTGCCCGCCGCTTCTCGGTGCGGATCACGTAGGGCTGGACTCGCTCTCGCGTTACGGCCCCAGCATCGGGGAAGGCTTCCGAGTCCAGCAGCCACAGGATGCGGTGGAAAGCGTCGGTCTTTCCCTGGTGCGGGGTCGCCGACAGAAGCAGGAGGTATGGCGCCGCCTCCGCAAGTCCTTCGCCCAGGCGAAAGCGGGCTACGGTGTCGGTGCTCCCGCCGAGTCGGTGCGCCTCGTCGACGATGACAAGGTCCCATCCGCCGGCAACGAGGTCGCCGAACCTCTCGCGATTGTACTGCTCCACCTGCTGCTTGCTCCATCCGCGACGACCGTCGAGAGGCTTGACGGAGTCCATCGAACACACGACTTGGTCGAACCGTCTCCACAGATTCTCCTCGCCCACGAAGCGGCGGTATGCGCCGAACTCCCCCGTAACGAGCAGCCGGAACTCCTCATTGAAGTGGGTCTGCATCTCCGCGACCCATTGCGTGACTAGCCCCTTCGGTGCCACGACGAGCGTTCGGCGGACGAGCCCGCGGAGCTTCAGCTCGCGCATGATGAGACCGGCCTCGATGGTCTTTCCCAGGCCAACCTCGTCGGCGAGCAGGTACCGAACGCGGCTTTCGGCGACTGCACGACCGAGCACGATGATCTGGTGCGGCAGGGGCTCGACGTTCCCTTCGATCGGTGCGAGAAGAACATCCTGCGCCATCGTGTCGGCGACGCGTGCTGCCGCGACCGCATATATGAGCCGCGCGGGTCCACCATCGGCTGTTTCGGAGACGGGCACGAGCCCGTCTCCTCCAATACGGACCACGGTCTCTCGACTGGGCAGGAAGACACGGTATGCGAAGTGCTCCCAGAGTTCCGTAGTCTCGATGACCCGGACGACCTCGCGGTGCTCGCGGCTGTAGGCCCAATCCCCTGCGCTCAATTCTGTCATCTTCAGTCCGCCGTGGCGGTCGCCTCGAGTTCGGCGACGTACCATTCAGGCAGATCGTGCTCCTTGGCTGCGTTGAGCAACAATTCCAAGTACGCGCGCCGCGGCGGCACCGATTTCACGCTACAGCGCTCAGGGACGGCAACGTAGACCCAGGCGCTGATCTCTTTGCCGCATCGCAATTGGATTCCCCACCTCGAAGAGCTGCGGTTGTAGTTGCGCGGATGGCCTTCCTTTTGATCGATCGCCAACAGGGTCTTGGTGTCGATCGAGAGTGCCAGTCCGGGCAGGTCCCGGCCCGCGCACGGTTCGATGTTCGCCGCCCCGCCATCGCGCGAAATAGATCGGAAGTTCCAGACGAGCCGATACCCGGCAAGAAGTGCAGGCTCCACGCGCCGAATGCCATCGACGTGGTGTTCATTGGCGGCGAGCCACCCGCGAAGATTCCCCACGTGCATGTTGGAACCATAGGCGAAGACCCACTCCGAATTGCCGGCGCTCATCGATCAACCCGCATGGACGCATTGTCGTAATACATGAGGATCGTTCGGTCCTCTTGCAGGACATCGTCTGGGAGCTTCTGCGCGACCGACACGATTGCTTGGTAGTCGCGCGCTGCCCATGCTGCCTTGAAGCCCGCACGTACGGCCTCCGTGCGGAAGGTCCTCAGCCGTTTCTGCTTCACCGCCTGATACTCCTCGAACTCCCGCAAAAGCGCCTTCTCGCGCAGCTTCTCAAGATCCAGTTGCTTGTTCGGATCAGGGATGTACCAGCGATGCTTCTGGTCCTCGAGGAAGTTCTGCTGGAGCATCTCTTGAAGCTCCGGTAACTGCTCGTGGTCGGCTTGGTGCAGTTCGCGCAAGAACTTTGGCTGAATCTGTTGATAGCTCTGCGGCTCTAGCTCCAACTGCTGTCGCAACCATTGAATCGCGGTGCGCTCATCGTCTACGAACAACGTGAGCTGCGCGACCTCCTTCACCTGAAGGCGTCGGCGGTCATACTCCGCGGTCTCGTCCGGAAGGAAATACATGCCGTCGCGCTCTGGAAAGCGTTGCTTCAGTCCGGCGTAGAATTCGACGGCGTTGATGGGAACGGTAGCTCCGCGCTGGATGTGGAAGGCCACCATGCGGTCGAAAAGCAGGAACGCTTGGCGCTCCGCGACCACCTCACCGAGCGAACCGGCGTGCACCAAGATCGGCAAATGCCTCAGATGCTGACGCACAAAATCCCAAGCTCCTTCCGCAGTTCCAGCATTCAGCGCGAAGCGCGCGTCAAGGTCACCGTTGGGTTTGTAGGCTGATATAACAAGGTCTTGCTTGACAGCGCCCGGAGTCGTCATCTGCTTGTATGTGCCTTGGCCCTTATCGAGCGTCCGAACGTCTGCGACAACGAAGCCAGCATGACCAAGGGCCTCCTGAATCGCATTCCAAACAGCGTTCTTGCTGTTATGGAACGCGACAGTAATCCATCGACCCGGCTTTAGAACACGGAAGAGTTCCTGAAACGCTCGAAGCATGAGGGCTTGGTAATCGAGAAGACCCTTGGCCTGTTTGGCCGACATAATTGCTTCGGCCTTCTGATTTGTGAACACGTGCAGCCACGCCTCGTAAAGGAAGCTCAGCTCGGAGTACATGATGTTGCCGCCAAAGGGAGGATCCACGAACACGTAATCGACGGAGTTATCACACATTCCCACGAGCTTGGCTGCGCTACTTGTCGAAATGATGGTTGAGCCTGGGATCTTTTGAGCTTCGAAGACGCTCTTGATGTCGTCAACCTTACCCCTGGCAAGTACGTACAGGTTCCGCTCCGCGCTGATGCTTGTGAGCTGGAGCGTGTTGTAGATTTGACCGGCCAAGTTCAGCTTGCCATCTTTGATGCCGACGTTGTGCATTCGACTTCCGGTCTTGACGGCGAACGACGTGCAAAGGAAGAGCATCTCCCACGGTTGCTTTGACTTCACCGCGCGCGCGACGAGATCGGAGAGCACTAGGAGATTGCGGTACGTCCAGAAGTGGTGAGCATGCGTAATACCGAAATGGTAGCCCGCGCGAAACATCTCCCCCCAATCAGTCCCGTCAAACATCATCGGCTGATTGGGAATGTAGTGCTCGGGCTTCTGGCGCGCGATTCGGGCGACTAGTTGTCGATCAAATTCTGACGGCAGTTTCTTGACGAGCTTATCCCCGTATTTAGCTTCGATGAGGGCTGGAGTCTGTCTGTTTTGCGTTACTGCGATTCGGAGAATGCCATCGCTTGTCGTCGACGTTGCACGCTTAGCACCTCGCTTGTTGACTTCCGCATCGCAGTTGGGACAGCGAAAGGAGTACTCGGGGTCAGGGATCGGTCCGGTCGGCTCCTTCGGTTGCCAAAAGAGCAGTTCTTGTCCGCAGTCGCAGTAGACTGACTCGGTCCAGATGATGTACTGCGCCTGTCCCCTCGGTGATTCGGCCTTCCCATCGGTCTCGTACATCCAGCCAAGGGAACGCTCCGATTCTCTCAGCAACGTCTGCGCCTCTGCATCGAAGACATCAGCGTGCAAATCAGAGTTAAAGTTGCGAGCGAGAAATGTGGCAAAGGGAGACAGATCCCACAGCATCGCAAAGCGTCTTCCCCAAGTAGGTGGCGCCTGCCCAGCGTTTTTCCATTCGGTCTCGATGGTCTCGCGAAATGCAGGCTCCGCGTTGGCGCACATCTGAGCCGCCAAGCCCGTCATACCAGTTCCCGCGAAAGAATCGAGAACAATGTCACCGGGGCGCGTGTAATGAAGGATGTATCTAATGATGGCTCGGTAGGGCACCTTCGTGTGATAGGTGTGTGCCATACAAATTGGATCCTGCTTCCCCTCGGATACATCTGAGGCGAAAGGCTCCACGTTGTAATCGCCACTATCCGCCTTGAGGGGGCGGGTGTGCCGAGCGAGAAAGTCCCCTACGAACGGGTTTGGACAGGCGGTATAGTACGGCGGATCTGACAGAGCGAGGATGTCCTCGTCCTCTCCAAGCGGGAATCCCTCGATCTTTCGGAACTCAGGATCCTTGAGCTTCTCGCGCAGCTTCTCGGTGAAGTAGGCGCGCCGAGCGTCGTCGTTCTCGAACGTCATCCCGAGGCACTCGACCTTTTGGTCTTCGACGGCGCGCTGCTCATCCGACTTATCAGCGAGGCGCAGCTGGCCAGACGATTCGATGAAGAGATCTCCGAAACCAGCAGCGGCTTTCTTGCCTTTCGCCATTCGCTATTCTTCCTGAATCCGCCGCCGGGCGGTCCTTCCGATCTCCGAGGCATTGATGCGACCGTAAGGCTGGTCCTCTGAGCTGGCGCGTAGCTTAGCCATATGTGCCCCGAGCCTCTGTCACGATTGAATCCGCATGGACGCATTGTCGTAGTACATAAGGATAGTCTGGTCCTCTTGCAGGACGTCCTCTGGCAGCTTCTGCGCGACTGACACGATGGTCTGATAATCGCGCGTTGCCCAAGCAGCTTTGAAGCCCACGCGCACAGCCTCGGTGCGGAATGTCCTCAGCCGCCTCTGCTTCGACACCTTGTACTCCTCAAACTCACGGAGAAGAGTCTTCTCTCGGAGCTTCTCGAGATCGAGCTGCTTGTTCGGGTCAGGGACGTACCAACGCGCCTCGTCGTCCTCGAGAAAGTTCTGCTGTAGGAGATCGCGTAGCTCCGGCATCTCCTCATGTTCGGCTTTGTGCAGCTCCTTTAAGAACTTTGGTTGAATCTGCTGGTACGTCTGCGGCGTGCGCTCAAGCTCCTGACGTAACCACTGAATCGCCAACCGCTCGTCGGCGAGGAAGAACACTAGCTGCGATGGCTCTTTAACCAACAATCTCCGCCGGTCGTACTCTGGAATCTGCTCAGGCAGAAAGTACATGCCGTCGCGTTCCGGAAATCTCTTCCGAAGGCCTGCATAGAACTCGGCAAGGTTCAGCGGTACAGTCGCGCCCCTTTGGATGTGAAAGGCCACCATTCGGTCGAACAGCAGGAAAGGCTGCCGCTCTGCGATCATTTCCGCCCTCCCCGCGGCCTCAACGAAGACGGGTAGGTGTAGAAGATGTTGCCTTACGAAGTCCCAGGCGCCCTCGGCGGTCCCTGCATAGATCCGAAACTTTTGTTCCAGGCCTCCGTTTGGTTTGTATGCTGAGATGACGAGATCCTGTTTCACGGCGGTGCTCGTGATCTGCCGATAGGAGCCCTGCTGTTTGTCGAGCGTCCGCACGTCCGCCACCACGAAGCCTGCTGACAGCAGCGCTTCTTGAATTGCGTTCCACACAGCGTTGCTCGAGTTGTGGAACACTACCGTCATCCACCGCCCAGGCTTCAGCACCCGACAGTACTCGGCAAAACAGCGCCTCATCGTGTCCTGATAGTCGCTGAGGC
This sequence comes from uncultured Pseudomonadota bacterium, assembly GCA_963837035.1. Lineage (GTDB taxonomy): Bacteria > Desulfobacterota > Binatia > Binatales > Binataceae > JASHZA01. The sequence continues at coordinate 35,361 of CAWIMH010000030.1, read as the reverse complement.
GCTTCTTCTTCGCCCTATCAATAATTGCCTCAGGTGCAGCATTCGTGCAAACGCGATGCCAAGACTCCACGAGGAAATTCAGGTCGGCGTAGTAGATATTCTCGCCGAACGGCGGGTCCGTAAAGATGTAATCGATGGAATGATCCGGGAGCGGGAGCGCGGCGCATGATCCGGTCGTGATTGCCGCCATCTCCGGCTGTGCCGGAGCATAGCTCAACGCCTTCGTGAGACGCGCCAACTTGCCGACGAGAATGTACCAGGGACTCACTTCTACAATCTGCGAGCCCACATAGTAAACGCCGCTCAGATACTGATTAACCTGCGAGAAGTGCGTAGGTGCGTAGCGCGCGAGTACCGACATCCCCCAGATCGCCTGCTCGACGAACCATATGAGCATTCTGCGAGTTGCGGGGCACTCTTCCGCGGTCGCCAAGCGCCACAACGCAGCCAGACTGTGCGCCGCTCGAGGCAGAAAGAAGTGATGCAGATGAGTGATTCCGGCGCTGTCGAGCCGCGCGCGCTCGTGCGTCATGTGCATGTACGGCAATACGTGGACTGGAACTTCGGGAGGAAGAGGGGTCGAGGCAACCTTCTGGACTATGTCAGCATCATGCGGGTCGAGAACCTTCTCGTAAGTCTTTCCACCGACATCGTAGTTGACTGTTATGGCCTTTCGCTTCGGGCTTCGAATGATCGTTCCGATCGTGGCGTCGAACCGCGTCTCATACGCGCGTTCCAGGCGGCGTTTCGTTAGCGTTGCCTTGCAGTGGGGACAGGGAAACTCGGCCCGGACGCGCTTCGACTCATCATCGAGAGCCTCTTCGGAAAAGACGATGTCACCGGAGCACTCTGGGCAGGTGCCAATTTCACTCCAGACAACGTAGTTGACGCGTCCCGTGCGACCGTCTTTGTGAGATGTCTCCCACATCCAACCCACCTCCTTCTCAAGCTCGCGAAGGAGAGCCTGCGCAGATTGAGTGAAGTGCCCCAGATTGAATGGGAGGTTGTATCCAGCCGCGATGAACGTGGCGGCGGGAGAGAGGTCATTGAGGACCACGCGTCGCGGTCCCCACACGGGTAGTCGGCGCTTTTCGATATTCCATTGGCCCTCAAGGGCGCGGCGGTACTCCTCGGGCGCTGAGTCACACCACTGAGCAGCCACACCAGTCATTCCAGAGCCGCAAAATCCGTCAAGAACGACGTCACCAGGCGACGTGTAATGAAGGATGGAAGGAACAATCGCGAGGTGCGGTACCTTGGTATAGTACGCATGGGCCTTGTAGAGCGCGTCCGTCTTGCCAACGCTCACGTCAATCGCAAATGGCTCGCGGGAGTAGGGCTCAACTGGATCGTAGGGGCGGCCATACGATCCGACGAAGTCACCGAGGAAAGGATTTGGACAAGCGGTGTGTTGCGGAGGATCGGACATCGCGAGGATGTCCTCAGACGTCGCATCAGGAAATCCCTCGATCTTGCAGAACTCGGGCTCTTTCAGCTTATCGGCGAGCACTTGACTGAAGTGCAGATAACGGGGCTGATCGTCTTCGAATTCCCTTCCGAGAGATGGTGCTCTACGGCCTTTTAAGGTCCGCTGCTCGGAGGACTTTGCAAGTAGCTGTAGCTGCCCCGAAGGTTCGATGAGCAACTCACCTACTCCGTGCGACTTGTTGTCCTTGGTCATTAACCTGCTCCGCCCGTCACCCGCATCACACGGCTCATTCGCGAATTCCAACGAGATCGACTATTCGCGGCCAGTCGAAATCTATACCCCCAGCTGCGACGTACGACTTGCCTCGGCGGCGGATGATCCGAAGTACCTGTCCCCAGAACGTAAACTCGGCCTTGAAGAAGCTACGTCCGCCGGTGGTCTTGCGACCAGGAAGCCTCCGAAGGAGGCGTTCATCTTCCAAGAACTGCTCAAGTAGGTCACGGAACTCGCGCGGGCTAGCGGTGGCGGAAGGGCCGCGTGTCTGCTGGAGTTCGTATACTAGCTTCGCGAGTTCGTAATGCCGTCCCTCGATCAGCGAGCGCTGCGCAAAGAAGTCCCGGAACCTGTTCGACTCCGGACCAAACTGCCGGCCGAGATGAACGAGGAGTCGCCCCGCCTCCGTTAGCAGCCCATCGGCATCCCAGAGCCCAAGATGAGAGAGTGTTATACCTAGGTTGCCGGAGAAGTGACTCTCAGAAATGTTCGGCTTCGTCCGCGGCCGCCCCTGGGGATCATGCGTCTTCCGGAGGCGGTACTGCTTGAAAACTGTGGATAGAGACTGTGATTTCGCGTTCGCTTTACCTACTCGACGATCGAGCTCGTCGAGCGCGAGGAAGAACTCATGAAGGCTGATGTCACGCCAGAAAGCCCAGAATGTCTCGTCGACTTGGGGGCGCTTGGCAACCTTCCGAGTCGAGGGAGAACCGCCGATAGCCTTCAATAGGTCCAGTGGGATCTTCCCGGCCTCCAGCCCAACAGATGCGGCCGGATAGGCGTAAACACCCACTTCGTCGGGTACGCACTTCGTGCTCGCCAGATAGGCGGCGATCTCAAAACCATCGCTCGTACAGTCGGGGATGACGAGGGCAGAGGACGCGTATTCGGTAAGGTAAGTGAGCGCCTGACCGAGTCCTCTAACGCATTCGCCCTTGGAACAATCGGGTGGTTTGAATTCCAGCGCGCAAGTCAACCCGGTGTCATCCGCGGAGTCGACCAAGATCGCATCCGGCACCGGCCAATTCGTGAGGGCACGAACATACCCAAGGTGGAGGTCCGGGCTCCGAAAGACCTGCTTCCATGCGCCTCCGCCCTGAATCAGGTGGACTAGAGAGCGAGCGGCGGATAGGGCCAGGACGTTGTGTAGGCTCATTCCAGATCCCCCAAAATCCGCCGCCGGGCGGTCCGTTCGATCTCCAAGGCATCAATGCGCCCGTCGGGCCCGTCTTCGGAGGTGACGAGCTGCGGCAGGAAACCGTTGGCCTCGTACCAGGCCCTCTTGCGCTCCCAACTCTCGCGATACGAGGGGACGTTAAGCACCCCGAGATGCTCCCAGTACAAAACGTCACCTTCGAAGGCGACGGTGAAGTCTGGAAGCCGGAAGTCGCCGGGCTTACCTTTAGCATCGAGCCTCCTCTCGTACTCGTAGCTAACGCCCAAGCGCGTCAGCGTGTTGGCCACAATCACCTCGGACTTCGAGCGCACGAGTACACCGGTCGCCGTCCGATGAATGAGGTGCACGGCATACGGGCGCCCAACTGTCTCGGGGCGCACCGCCGAGCTCGAACAAATGGGAGTTGCGCAGCAGCGTTTCGGAACGCTCTGGCCGTCGAAGCGACTCCAGCGGTGCCGTGTCCTTCTCGACGAGCAAAACTAGCTTCTTCCGATAGCGGGTTAGCCCTGTGTAGACGAGCTCCCGGGAGAGCGTCGAGTCGGCCTTGCCTGCAACTGGAGAGCTTCCTTTCTTTGGTCCCGCGAGTCTCGAATGTGCTGGTGAACGACGCACGAAGAGTTGAGGTGGGGGTTGTCGCAAACCCGTCCGTCCCACCCGCGGTCGTGCCAGGCCAGTCGCGCTGAGAGGTGCGTGGTCATGTGCTCACTCGATCACGATCCGGACCTTCGAGGGGTTCCTTGCCGCGCGTGGCCGCCTCGAGGTGCTTCTCGAAGCGGGTCTTCATCTCGCCCACAGTACAAGGCGTGCCGCCGTCGGTGAGCGCCTTCTTGATGTCGGCCGTTGTTATCGTGATCCTCTCCAACCCCTGGAGCACCTGCTGGAGGACCGTTACGAACTCGTTCTCGATGGTCGCGGGCAGCTCCTTTTTGTCGATGAACGCTTCGACGAGCTTGCGCTGCTTGGCCCCAAGGGCGTCCATGCTCCGCTTCACCGTCGGGTCGGCGAGGTTTTCGAGAAGCGTACGCATCCAATCCTCGTGCATCTGATCGAGTTCGCCGTCGACCGCAATCAGCAGCTGCGCCGCCGAGACGCCGTGCACGGGCTCAGCGACCGGACGAAATTGGCAGTGAGGGCAGACAGGGTTCGACTCGAGGTCGGCCTTCGTGAGGCTGAAACACGGCTGCATGCGTGTGAGTCGGTTCTCTAGGTCGGCGAGCTGTGCGCGGGGAAGCAGCTCGATGCCTGCGGCGAGCTTCCGAAGGCGATTAAGCCGCACATCTTGCAGGAGCTTCTTTTTCTTGGTGTCGTCGTTCGCGCCGAGCCGTGCCTTCCCGTGCAGCGCGAGGTAGGCCTCAATGTACTCTTGTTTGAGCTGCAAGAGACCCTGCCCGAGCTTCCGCTGCACCTGGGAGCTGCCGCGCTTCTTGGGGCTGCTGAGCTCGGCGAATGCCTCGCCGCGGCGAGCCGCTACCTTTTCGCGCCACGGCTCGTCAGCCGGCATCACCGCCTCGGCAGTCGCCAGATAGGCGGCGAAAACACCGAGATCGTGGGCGAGCTGCGCAAGTTCATCCAGTGCTTTCAGCTGGGTGAGACCTTCTTTTTGGGCTGCAATCTGCGCACTGTCGTGTTTGAAGTTCTTGAGCTTGCCTGGCGTGTTGAATGCTTGGAGCGACTCCAGGAAGGACTTGAGCGCGTCGAGCTGTTTTCTGGCGGCATCCTGTTCCCGGGCGGAAAGGAGTGTCCCGCTCCAGAATGGCACGCCGTCCTGCGCGTGGTGCTGAGCCTTGACCACCTGATCGAGGAGCCCGGCAACTTCCGTCTGGAGCTGTTTGATCGCCTCATCGCGCGTCGCCGGGTTCAGCACGAGCCCGCGCGCGATGCCGAGAAGGTCGAACAGCTCGGACAGGGGCCCGACTGGAAGATCCTTAGGGCGCTCCACGTGCTTGAAGCTCACTAGGTCAGCGAGCGGCGTACGCGCCAGCTCGTCGAGGGATGCTGCATCCAGCTTCTTACCTGGTAGCGTGAGCGTAATATCGCCGGCATACACGAGGGCGGAGAGGATTACCACCACCCATTCGGGCTCGAGCCGGAAGCGCAAGTCGTACTCGACGCCCTGCACCTCAGAAATCAGTTCGGCTCGGTTCAGCACCTGGCCCTGCCCCTTCTTTGCGAAGAGGTCCAGCACGTGCTTCGCATAGCGGGACTGCTTGGGCGCCAAGCGATCGCCGTCAAGAAGCTCCAGCGCGTCGAGGACAGCCGTGGCCTGCTTGCTTTGGATGTTGCCGCCGATCCACCGGATCGCGTCCTGAGCTGCCTGAGCGCGGTTCTGGTTGGTGATGAGCGTGGAAAAGATGGGGTAGTCGGGTGCGAGCTCAGCGAAGTGAGTCGCGAGACACACCGAGCCGGCCGAGTTGACAATCTCGCGGACTGAGGCGCGCGCTACCGCGGCCCCCTTTATCCACTCGGCGAGCCGCTTCGGGACGCCCTTGTATGTGACCTCGAACGAGGTCGTTATCCGTTCGCGCATCCACGTAGTGAGCTTCTTGAGGTGTTCGGACGCCTTTTGTTCGTAAATCTGCTTGGCTCCCGCGCTCGCGGTCAAGGCCAGTTCCCGCGCGCTGGCGAACAACCGGAGCGACCGACGCAAATCGTCGTCGATATCGACCAGTCGAAAAAACACCTCGTCAGGCTTCCGTTCATCGGTAAACGGGGGCGGGTCGTGGGACTGGATGAAGTACAGGTAGAAGTCGCGCGGCGGCTGCGCGGTGGAACGTTGATTCGGAACGCCGAAAAACAAATAGCCGCGACGGGTCGCTTTTCGCTCCCTCCACTCGACCTCGTGCTCCCAGATGTTGTATCCGGTCACGTACTGCGCGGCTGATGGATCTTCGAGCACGATTTGCTTGAGCGCATCGAAGTAATACTGGTCGAGCTGTGAGTCCGATAACCCGTCGGCCTTTTGCTCGATCAAGGAGTCGAAATCGACATCCTTCTTGAGATCCAGGTAGTACTGACCGCTGTCCGGATTGAACGAGAGGAACTGCCCGCTGGCGGTCTTTACAATCTCCCGAAGAACCGCCTCAACCGTCGTTTTGAGAAAATCGGCGTCCTGCTCCGGAAGTGGAAGATGCAAGCAGAGATCGTCGCGCAGCTCCTCCGGCGTGGCTCCGAGCGGCGTGTAGATGTCCGTTGTGGTGAGACGGTGCACAGACAGACCGTGGATTATGCGCAGCGCGACCGCCTTGTACTGGGGACGCGTGAACGCTTGCTGGATACGCCCTTCGAGCACCTGGCTCTTATCGATGACCTCCTTGATTTCGGGCAAGCTACGGAAGGCTGGGTTGTCGCGGAGATTCTGCCAGTACGAGTCGTACGCGATGAGCCCCGGCTCACCCTTGGGGACCTCCTGCTCAACGAGGCGTTTCATCGCTGTCGAGAGCGTCTTAAGCACCTCGCGCTTTTCGGCCAGATAGACGCGCTCGAACGTGTCGAGGTAGGCGGGGTGAACAGGGAAGAGTCGAACGAATTCGTCGAGGCGCTCGTTCATTGAGCTGTAGAGTTTGGCGAAGCGTTGCAGGTGCTCGCGGATGAGCGCTTTTTGCTTCGAATCTTTCTTTAGGAGACGCTCCGCGACGACGAAAGCGACGTCCTCGCGAGCGATTCGGACTTGCTCGAACCGGTCTTTCACGCGGCGCATAGTTTCTGCGACGAACTGGAAGCGGGAATTGTCGAACAAGCTCTCCTGGACGCCGGCCATGAAACGGAAGCGCGTGCGCGCGCAGACCTCACCGACCTCGCGCAGGAAATTCAAATCTAGGATCAGCTCCTGTTCTTTCCGGGTGCGCAGAAAGTCGAGTAGCTCGTCGACGACGAGCAGCAACCCGTGGTTCGGATAGTTCTCCTGGAACGCGCCCATCATTCGCACGAAGAGGTCCTTGTTGTTCGTGACCTTGTTCGCAGGCGGGAACTGGTAGGACACGTCCATACCCTTCAGGTGCTCCTCCAGCTCGGCGCAGATCACGTCGCGGAGCGACATGACGACCGCGCCGATCTCCGTGCGAATCACCTTGAAGCGCCCGGCGACGGGCGTCGCCCTTTCCGCGACCCTGGCATGCCGGGCCTCGTTTGCGAGATTGGCATGCTCGGCAAGCGCCGACAGCACAGACATCAGGTGCGACTTGCCCGTACCGTAATTGCCGACGATCAACAGCCCTTTGTTGTCCTGCGGGGCATCGAATCGAAGTTGAGGCAAGACCACGTCGATGATTTGCTCGGCCATACGGTCGGAGATCACGTAGGTGCTGATCAGACGGCGAGCCTCATCCGCGACATCGGCCTCGCGAAGCTGTATGACCGTCTCAATCGGATCAAACTGGAATAGCTCTCCGTACCTCATCGCGCGTCTCCTTCCGCTGTGCTCGCATCTCTGTTGCGATCCGCACGGATGAGAACCGTGTCGACATCCAGGTAGCGCCGGTGTTCGGGGTGACCCGCAGCCGCGTAACTGAGCGTGCGTCCGGTCGCATCGCCGTTCCAGCTGGCCACGATAGTCCGGTTTCGGGAGATGAGTTGCAGTAGCCGGAGCGGGTCTTGCTTCAGCCGAGGATCAAAGAGGATCTCGGTGTTATCGAGCACGGCGACGAAGTCTTCGCTCCTTACGATCACACTGTCCAGCGTAGCCCGGAGCCGGAGAGGCCGCACCTTCGACGGATACTCAAGCAGCCGCCGGCTGACCTCAAGGTTCAAGTTGACGTAGCGGAAAGCATCGCTATCACATAGGGCGCGGAGCGCAGTCGTCTTGCCGGTTCCGACGGATCCAACGACGAGGACCAACCGGTTGTAGCGGTTGCGTGCGCCCTCGAGCTTGGCTCGGATCTCTTCGCCGAGCGTGTTCAACATGGCCCCGGAATGAGGCCGTTGTGGCGCTCGCAGTCTAGTCGCCGGACTTGATTCTCCCCGAGGCGTGAAACACTCTTAGTCATCGCGACGCGCCATTTCACCGTATCGAGCAATTATCAGCGCCATTTGTAACGGACCGAGTTCGACTAGCGAATTGGTCATTTGCCATGCCCTCTGAGGTCGCTCTCGTTCCGACTACCCTTGCTCGTTGCAATAACCCGCGCGTCAACGTCAACCTCTGAGAGCTTGAACTTCCAGAGGCGGCTTGTTCGGTGTACCGGAAGGGCGCGATACTCGATCCAACGAAAATCGGAGCCCTTGGCAACGCGGAGGTACGTGTCAACTCTTCGACTCCTGCGCCGAAAACCAAGGTGTACCCAAAGGTGTACCTAACCCAGAATCTCAACACGCGTAACTAATTGGTCGGGGCAACAAGATTCGAACTTGCGAGCCCTTGCACCCCCATGCAACTCACCGATGGCATAACTGGGATTCTCGTGGATCATACATTAGATTGCATCGACCAGTAATTACCTATGCGCTTGCTTCTCCAGTGGCCTTCCACTATTTAGAGACCGGTTCGTCGCGTCCGGTGGCCGCCGCCGCCCTCGCCATTCCAGACCTCGCCGCATTGATTTTCTCCGCATATTGCAGCGGCATCCGCGGCGACTTCCATCCACCGGCCTGCGTGATCGCCGCCAAGTCGATGTCGAGCTCCGCGAGATCCTGCGCCGCGCCGACCCGCGTCGAGTGCCCACTTACCTCGGCCACGAACCTCGCCGGCATCCCGATCCACTGCGCCACCCGTTTGAAGATCGGCGCGATGCTGCCGGGATGTAGCGCATCGCCAATTTGATCTCTACCAATCAACCGGCGAAATATCGCCCCTTCGTCGATCTTCGGCATGCTCGAGCCAGATCTTTAGCCATCTCACCGTCTCGCGCGAGAGATACGCGACCCTCCCCTGCCCTTCCGCATCCGTCTTACCGCGACGGATCAGCGCCTGGCCGGTGCCGTTCGGATGGAAATCGATGTCGCGCACCTCGAGCGCCACGAGCTCGCCGCGCCGAGCGAGCGTCTCATAGGCGACGCAGAGCATGGCGCGCTCGCGATCCGCTCGGAGCCCCTCGCCGGCGCTCTCGATAAATTCCTTGATCTCCTTCCAGCCCAAGGGGCGCGCCTGGTCCTGCCGGGCCGAGGTCTCCCGGCCCATCTTCTTTAAGCCCAACCGCACGGCTTCGCTGGAGCAGGGATTCAGTAACCCCGCCGCCGATGTGCACTCGCGCGATGGTCGCGATATAGCGCTTCATCGTCGCGGGCTTCTTGCCCGCCTTCACTTCGTGCTCGATGAACGCGCGGATGGTTTTCGGATCCGCCGGCAGATAACGGCTCGCCGCGCCACTCGCAAAACGCCTGGAAGATCGCCCCATCCGCTTTCTGCGCACGCAGCGTATTCGCCGAGTACGCGCCCTCCGCCATCGCCTGCCATTCCCGCAGCCGGTCCAACGGCCTCGTCGCCGGTTGCGCAGGCGTTGTCACCGCAAAAGATTCAGGCCGTTTTTTGGTCGATTTCATAATTCTATTCTAACATGCGTCCCGTAAACATGCGATAACTGTCATTATCATGCATCTTATGGTTTGGTGTTTACTAAAGTATTAGTTTATATTTCACCATAATGAGATACATCAATAGACAGCTAGCAGCGACTCTGAACAGGGCGGCGCGTGCATTCCCCGCGGTAGTATTAACGGGACCGCGGCGTGCGGGGAAAACGACTCTCCTGCGCCGACTGTTTCCGTCGGCCGCCTATCGACTCCTTGAGGATCCGGCGATTGTTGCCGCCGTGCAATCGGATCCTCAGGGATTTCTCGACAGCCTCAGGCTCCCTGCCATTCTTGATGAAATCCAGAATGCTCCGGAGTTGTTGAATTACATACGAGCGCGAATCGACTTAGGTAGAGGCCGCAAGGGTCAGTGGCTGCTGACAGGGTCACATGACTTTTCGTTGATGCGCGGAATTACCGAATCGATGGCTGGGCGAGTCGCAGTACTACAACTGTTGCCTCTCTCGACTGTCGAAACAGCGAAAGTTACGCTTTTGCGCGGAGGATATCCGGAAATTTTGGCGCGACCACGTGATTCCGATCTGTGGTTCCAATCCTATCTGCAGACGTATCTCGAGCGCGACGTTCGTCAAGTCAGTCAGATCCGAGAGCTGGCCACGTTCCGACGCTTTTTAGCTCTGGTCGCTAGCCGCACCGGCCAGATTCTCAACAAAACCGACCTGGCCGCACCGTTGGGTGTGTCCGTTCCGACGATCACGGAGTGGATCGGCATACTAGAGACAACCGGCCAAATCGTTCTCGTTCCGCCGTATTTCGAGAATTTCGGCAAGCGACTCATTAAATCGCCCAAGGTATATCTCACGGATTCGGGCCTCGCATGCCATTTACTGGGCATCGATAGCGCTCGTGCGCTGAGTCGCTCGCCGTTCTCGGGAGCTATCTTCGAGGGATTTGTCGCCTCTGAAATCGTCAAGCAACAGTCGAATCTGGGGCGCCGTCGTGAGCTTTACTTCTTCCGTGACCAGCGCGGACTGGAGGTTGATTTCATCGTACCCACTGGTGCGCAAGAACTCGTCCTGATCGAGGCCAAGGCGTCGCGGACCGTATACCCGGATGCAGCAAGGAGTGCGCTGAGCTTGGCGCAGAACATCAGCAATCACCCAACTAGGTGCATCGTAGTGCATGCAACAACAGCGGAAGAGAAAGACGATGCCGTGTTGGCACTGGGTGCTCGAGCAATGAGCATCGCGGGACTGCTTCACGCGTTGCGCGGCGGCCGAAAGTAAAATCATGACTTACCCCCCAGCCGCGGCATTGCTGTCATGCAACGAAAACGCGCGCAACCCATTGATTTTGGTGGTGAGGGAGGGACTCTTTTCGAAAGATTTCTAGCTAGCGCGCGCAGACACAATTTGGGATCAGCGAGAGAGAGGTGCCCGATCTATGTGACGGTCGCGACTGCGTTTAAGTATTTGCGCGGCCAGTTGTTCCCTGTCCGACAATGGCAATGGCATATCAGTACTAAAGCGTCCGACGTCGGCCGCGAGTCGGGATTGTCCTTGGTGATCCAAGATATCGCTCACCGCTCGCCATCCGTGGTCTACCTCCTTCCGGGTATTCACCAGCGCGGCTTTTCCTGGCTCCATCCGCCAATGACCAGTCGTTAATTCCTTGGCTACCGCCTCCACGCGATGGTGACCTGCCGGCTTTCGTCGGACCACTTTTCCCTTAAGAAATGGCTATTGCTGGGCTGATTGTTGATATCGTCCGTTTAAACTCCGCCGGTGTCAGTTGTTCAAGGCTCGAGTGGGGTCGAACCTCATTGAACTGACGCCGGAACTCTTCGATCAAGATCTTCGCATCGATCCGATTCTTAAACCATTGCATTGAGAGACATTCATCGCGAAACTTGCCGTTGAAGGACTCATTCGATCCGTTTTGCCAAGGTTTCCCCGGATCGATGCACGCGGTATTGATATTTGATTGGTTTAGCCAGCGCAATACCGCCCGTGAGACGAATTCTGATCCGTTGTCGGAGCGCAAATAGTCAGGCGCACCGTGTACGCTGACTAATTTGCTCAAGACTTCGATGACGCGGTTGGAACGAATGCTTCCTGCCACATCGATCGCCAGACATTCGCGGGTAAACTCATCAATTACCGTCAAACATTTAGTCGGGGGGCGCACCCTGAGTTCGTGTTCACGTGCGAGGGGGAGCCGGTGACCCGGATCTATAACTCGGGATGGAGAGCGGCGCGGCGGCGCGCGGCGAAGCGCTATGCGATGGAGATCGGACGATCGTGTCCCGAGGGATTTATGAGGATTCGGGTTCACGATCTGAAGCACACCTATGGGCATCGATTGCGCGTCGCCGGTGTCGGCTTCGAGGATCGCAAGGTGCTTTTGGGCCATAAATCAGAGCACGTAACGACGCATTATTCGGCCCCTGAAATCGGTGCGTTGATTGAGGCGTCGGAGAAGGTTTGTGCACTGCGGTCCCGCAAAAGTCCCGCACTCGCATTGTGCGACCGAGGCCGATCGTAAGCGCTTGATTTTATGGTGGTGAGAGAGGGACTCGAACCCTCGACCTCGGCATTATGAGGCGTAGGCGCTGAGAAATTACCGGGGTTTTTGAGTGTAAATGGCCATCTAAACCCGCCAAAATCGACCTAACAGGGGTACAAAACGGGCACACGCAATTGGCTCATGGCAGGCTTTAGTTGCGTGAGTTTATGCCGCCAACGCTTTCAGCACGGCTTGGGGATTGTTTTTAATAGCCCTCAAGAGCGCTTGCGCGGGCCCTGTCGGTTCTCGCCGCCCCTGCTCCCAGTTGCGCAGTGTTCCAACATCAACGTGAAGAAGTTTCGCGAATTTCGGTTGGCTCAAACCCGTGATGGCGCGGATCTCCTTCACCTTCGCGGCATCGACATAGAACTCGCGCGAGGGTGCCCGCACACCGCGCACGATCTCATCCATCTGTCCCATGCTTTCCACCAGTCGCTTGAAGAGTTTTTTATCCACTGTCACCACTTCGCATTGATTTTCCGCAATACCGCTTTCTCTTTGGGCGTCAGGTTGTCTTTGATTCCTCTTCGATAAATCAGAATCATCCGAAGCTGAGCCTGGACGACGACGTGGTAATAGATCACACGAGTCCCGCCACGCTTGCCCCGCGACCGCCCACCGAATCTTCCATAAGCCGCCCGTGCCGGCGATGACTGCCCCAGCATTCGACATCGCGACGAGATGCTGTTGAGCCGCATATTCCTCATCGCTTGAGCAACTCGCAAACGTCAACTGTGAAAATTGGGGTCTGAATAAAAACCATATATGACCATACACCAGTGACGTATGATAAGTCAATGGCGTATAGTGCACCCAGATCACGTTTTGCGGCAATAAAGTTGCTCGGGGCTGCGCCGCTCGTCCCACCTATGCAGGCATCGACAGTTCAGGCATCGTCGCCGAGTGAACGTATCTGGCGTGCGCGATCAAGGCCACTTCGGGTAACTCATTCTTGTACAGGCGCCGTATGATAGCGAGCCGCCGCTGTTCCATGGTTAATCCACTCGGGAGCGAGGATTCGACAATCTTGCGAGCAGTCTCAAATAGGGAGGACGCTGCCAACCACCGCTCTACCGGCGTCATCGATCGATAGCGATCGGAATCAACCTCGGAGATTGCCGCAGTAGTGTCGTTCATGGCATCAGCTCATTCAGCAACTTCGCGATGCCCAATTGTGGCGCCCATTAGCGAATATAGTCGAGATCGACTGCCTCGGCGAGGAGCTGGTGGATATCGCGCCGCTGCAGCTCAGAGTTGGACACCAGCGCCCAGACCAGCTTCGATAGAATCAGGTCTTCGCAACTTACGATCCAATGGATCTGAGCTTTTTAGCCCCTATCCCGCCGGCAAAGTGAAACGCTTTGGTGAATATCCGCCGCACATCAAAACCGACTCCCGACCGTCGAATCATCACTTGCCGACGAGCGCACCCTTGGGTGCAGTTGGGATGTAACGCGCAGAGGACCGTCACAATCGTAGGTTGATCAGCCGACTCGGAAGGAGTGTTGATCAAGACAAACGTCAGATTGACGCGGCGGTACGGTTCTCAATCGAGTCCGTAAGGGACGATTGTTATTGGCCCCCTCCTCGGCGCCGCCGGCGCGGCCGAAACTCTCGGGGCATCCCGAAGTCCATGTCATCTATAGGATCAATCTGGTAATCCCGCAGACTCCGTTTGAAGGTTGGGATGTCCTGGAAGCGAACCAGATCCACCTCCAACGTGCGCACCAACGCCTGGATCTCATGGATGTCGACCTCCAGCGCTCGCTTCACGATCGCGGGTGACAGTTTTCGCACTGGGAACCCGCCCATCGCCATCGCGAAGGGCGCCACGAATTCCGTCAACTCCTCGCGCAGCCGCCGCGATTGCTCTTCGAGGACATGAATATAGTGCCGCAGCCGCTCCTCGGCGAGACCGGCGAGGGCCTTGGGATCAATTTGCTCGATGCTGAGCTGCAACTCGAGCAACGCGAGTAGGTCACCCGCCTTATAGGCCTGGTTGACGCGCTGCATGAGTTCGGTCTTGCGCGCGTGCTCCGCTGGATCGGTTTCGCGGTCGGGGTGCAGTTCGCTAGCGAGCTTGCGAAAGACCTCGCGCACCGCCCGAGTGCCGCCTTGAGCGGCCTGCTCGCGCAGCGCCTCACGGGCGATTGTCTTGGCGGACTTCTTACGGGGCGGCGGTTGTTGCGGTTCCGGGCGGCCCGCTCGGAGTTGCGCGTCAAGCCAATGGGCCAGTTCTTCAGGCGACTCGCCGCCCGAGTAGGCCTCGACATCGACCCCAAAGGCCTCGCTGGCCAGCGTGCGCATGACCTCCAAGTGCTCCTGCTGCTCATCACCGAAACTCCGCTCAGCATATTTGTCGTAGAGGCGCACGAACTCCGGTTCTTGCGAGTCGGCGAGCAGCTGTGACAGCAGATGACTCAGGATGTCGCGAGCCTTGGCGCGCTCACGCTTGCCGAGGGCTTTCCCATCGAGGATCCGATCCAGCAATCGGACCATGGCGATCTGCTTCTCCCGCAGACGTGACATCGCCGGTTGGTGGTGATCGGCGAGTTGCTGGTGATAGATCTGGCGATATACCCGCCAATCCTCGAGTTCTTGACGCTGCAGGTTGATCCGCTCGATGAGTTGGTTGAATTTCCTCTGCGCCGGTGTGAGGGTCGGGGCGCTGCCGACGATCCCGACCACGCCGCGGCCGGGTTCGCTCAACGCATCATCAAGGAGGGACCGCTGGTACATGCGCTGTCGGCTCCCTTACGAGGACGGTGGCATCATTTTACAGCGTCCCTCAGGGACGACATCAGCGGTCGCCGCATGGTAAGCCCCGTCGGGAGCGCCGCGGCGTTTTTCTGCGATTGAGGCGTACGAGCGTGGTTCCACTGCGAATGGTCTCGTTGAATAGCCTGATGTCGGCAAGCTGTCATTCTCTGCCGTTCCTACCCGTTCGCCGCTCGGGTTCTCGAGGATCCCCGCCGCCGTTTGGGTTGTATCTCATCGATCTTCCCGTTCCAATACTCCACGTACTTCTGATAGGCCATCAGCGAGGTGAGAAATGCCACGTGATGTGGGCAGTGGATCCGGTGGGCGGGCACCGTGGGCACGCCGTTGAGCCGAGCTCTGGCCATCCGATGATTGCCGTCGATGAGGTTGAAGCGGCCGGGGGCGATTTCGGCAAACAAGACTGGGCGCGAGAAATCCGCGGCCGCGATGGTCGACTGGTCCAGGCGCGAGTCCCCATAGTTGGGAGTGCTGGCGACGGTGACAGCCTCAATCGGAAAACGATCGGGGTGGGCGCCCACGAACGCCGTCAGCCGTGTGATGTTGAATTCAAAGATGCCATTGCAAAACACCTCATCGCCCGCATCCACCGGACAGGGCTCAAACGAGGGGGCGAGTCTCAACTTCGCAGGCACAGCTTGGGGAGAACCAGCCGATTGACCCATGCCGGCGCCGCGCGAGCGTCGTACACGTTAAGATCCAGCGCGCCTGTCGCCATCATTGCTCCCAAATCGTCCCGGAGAGGGAAATTCTACCGTGAGCAAGCGGAACGGTTTATGAATTCTGCGACGGGTCCGCCGATAAATTCGCGGCCCGCATGTGTTGGACGGCGCCCGGCTGATCGGTCTGCTG
Source organism: uncultured Pseudomonadota bacterium (assembly GCA_963837035.1). Classification (GTDB taxonomy): domain Bacteria; phylum Desulfobacterota; class Binatia; order Binatales; family Binataceae; genus JASHZA01. The sequence goes on along the minus strand of CAWIMH010000030.1, from coordinate 19,822 downwards.
TGGAGCAACCGATACAGATAGTTGAGGGTCGACGAACGTCAGGCGTTCCATGACGGCCGCGGTCACCTCGGAGCGCCGCCGGCCGCCGCTCGCCCATGCGAACGAGAAAAAAGCGCCCGATCGCCGGTCCCCATGAGTCCATCGGTACAGGTGGCGAGCAGCGCCTCGAGCGGGGCGCGGGTGGGCGCCTGTGGGGCGAAATTTCGCCGGCAGGTGCTCGCCGAGGCGCTGCCCGTATGCAGGGTCGTTACTCTCGGCGCATGAGCCGAGAATCGAGCGTGTATGACATCACGGCGAGGCGTTTAATACGCGCGGCATCGGCATGGCGGGGGTTGATGAGCACGTTATGGGTTTCCGGTACCAACACGCAGCGAACGATTAATAACGCGGTTTCACCTTCCTTCAGCCAGCGATCCCCCCAAGCTCGCGTGATACCGATGCGTCGCGACCCGTCGGTCGGCAATTGCGCCTCATCGACCGCTTGCCGGGACACCTCATCAGGAATGTCAATCTTGATGAAGCGATGCCGCGCGAGTGCCGCGGGTTCGCGCACCTCGCTGTGCACGAGAATTTCGAGGATCGCAGTCGCTGGATTCGGCGCGCAATAGAGGATCTCCTTGCCGCGCGTGTGGGGGGTGTTTACCGAAACTTGTCAAAAGTAGCGGTTTACTGTGGATAACTTTCTCGTTGGACCATGATAGGCGGGGCGATATTCTCCGCAGCTCTCCCAGTGGGGGCTCCCCGTGCGCGTATTCCAATCGACGTATGTCGGCAGGCATGATTTTTCGAAATCGCTACCCGATTTCTTGCTACAACAATGTTTTACGCTCAATGCTCGCGATCGGAGCGCGATCCGCAAGGCATTCCGATCACGTCACTGGATCGGTGCCGCCCTGCAACTCGGATTCCTCGGCATGACCGGCACCACATTGAGATCGTTGGAATATGTACCTGTGGCGGTCTTGCGCCATCTCGGTCGTCAATTCAGACAGCCGGTTCCGGACATAGCGTCTTGCGTGTTCGCAATCGGACTACGCCGCGGCGCCAATCGATATCCTCCAGATGTAAGTCCGCAACCTCGATGGGTCGCAGTCCCAGCGTCGAGAGGCACAACACCATCGCCCGGTCGCGCAACCCACACGGCGTCCGAGGGTCAAAAGACGCCAGCACCTGAGCAAGTTGCTGTTCGGTGAGGCATCGAGGCAACCTCGCCATCCTCCAGTGCGCAACGGCAGGAATCGCTAGTTCAAGTCTCTCGCCGCCACATCCTTGTGTGCGCAGGAAGCGGAACAACGACCGCAGCGCCGTGCGCACATGCTTCATCGAACGCGGTGAGAATCGATCCCTCAGCGACATGACGAACTGCACCACCTCGGCTGGGGTGAGCTGTGTGGGATCCAGTGGATCCTCGCCGAGGGAGAACCGTAGGAACGATCGAGCAAACCGCTCGTAGTCATGCAAAGTTGAGTCTCGCAGTCCTCGTACACGCCGCTGGTACTGCCTGAACGCCTCGACAAGTGACTCAAGGGTCTGAAAACCGGAAACGGTCATGGGATACTCCTTGCTGGCTGGGACAACCAGTCGGAGCATCCGAACTATGCGCAGTTTTGCAAACCGACGACGAGCATCAGGCCCTTAGCCACGCGCGATCTGTGCAAGGGGGTGCTCCAAAGATGAGCATAGTTCCGGACTCGGCATAGCTCCGGCTATGCTGATCTCCGCATAGCCGGGTCAACTCCAGGACGTCGTTACCAGCGGCGAGTGCGCTCTCCACGTACCGCATTGGCATGCGGGAGGACCTCCACCGCCCTGCTTGCATCACAGACCCGAGGTCGATGTTCATGGCGACTAGATCCTGAGCGGCCCCCACTCGCACTGAGTGCCCACTGACTTGATTGACTTGTTTCTCGGACATCGCTATCCGTCGCGCGACGCGCTCGTAGATGTCGCTAATGATATCAGGATGGAACGCCAACTCGTCCCTTGCCCACGAGCCGCCGAAACACCGCCCCTTCGCATCCATACCCTGAGCCATCCCACCGTCTCCCCCGCGAGATACGCGGTACTCTCCACCCCCGCTGTCGACGCGTTTAGTGACCCTCCTTTCAACTTATGGTCGAAACTCGCGTCGCGCGCGGTCCTCCGCAATTCGTGTCCAAACGCGTCGGTAGTCAGCAATTGATGTCCAGATTCGCGCGTTATTCCTTGAAGCAAACCTCGGAACCCTATTGCCCCGCGACTCTTGTAACGATCGAGCTCTTATAAACTGTCAATTCGGAGCCACTTCGCAGAAGTTTCCGATGCGAAATTCTTAATACGAAGCGTCGCGCCGGATAGTTCCACAGTTTCCATCTCTTCGCTTCCCGAGAAGACCCCTGAGATGCGTTCAGCTACACTTTTATCAGTCAGCGATGCCTTTTGATTCGAGTCGAACACCTGCTTCAAAAAACTTCGAGTGATGTCGGCGGCGAACATACCGTTGGTACCAGAAAGGAATGAACGGCGCAAAAAAAGGGAGAACGATTGCGCGCAATCCGCCTCATCAGTTCGTGCCACCAGAATTACATCACCCCGGAATTCGACAGCGGCCGGCATAAACACAACGAAAGTTTGACCATCGCGCACACGCCTCATCAATTCGTGAAGATTAAAGAAGCTGAAAAGATCGCGCTTTGCGAGCGGTCCTAAATGGTGTCCTAAGAATCCATCCTCTGCGTCGCCCGAAGCGGTACACGTTCGCGCCATCCGCCCGGCGGCCGCGGATACTTTATCGTGCGGCATATCGTCGACATGAAAAACCTGGTCAGGGGGCTGATACGTTCCGAACGCCTGAACGGCGATTACGATCCCCGCCACCTCGGAGAGGCTCAGCTGCGTGAGATAATAGCCATACCTGTAGTGAGTGAGTTTGAAATTGGTGATACAGGAGTTATGTGATGGCTGCCAGAATTGATACAGCGGATCCATGAGGAGGATTTGATCTTGCTGTCGATCCACCTTAAAGACCACGGCTGTGTGGGCTAGCCCGCCACAGCGAACATGTATGGTGTTCCCAGCGGAGAGCTGTTGCGCGATTTGTGGGGAGGTCAATGCTATGGAATGAGGAACATCGCTTTCCTGAGTGAGATAATGAAACGCGGTCGCTAGCCCGCTCATGTCCGTAAGCCATACGTTCATGGCGATGATCTCGCGCAGGTTCGGCTCCTGATCCGGACGAGTATCGGCCATCCAGAACCCTAAGCCTCTAGCCCATGTACCTCTGAAGTTGTCTTCTGCCAAAAGAGTTGCAAGGAGGTCCCGGCTGTATGTGCCTGAGGCAGCGGCGGTCACAGGACCGCCTACATACGCATACTCGTTAAGAACTGCCGGAAGATCATAATGACTCGCCAACTCTGTGACGTCTGCGACAAAGCTGGAATCGCGCTTTTCTAATGCAAGAAGCAATTGGTAGAAAGCCAGCTCGCGCCGTGAGCGTTCGCGCGTTCCGAAACCGTCCACGGCGGCCTGCATACTGCGGGCATCGGCAAGGTCGAGACCGACATCTATAATGTCGTCGATGTCCACTCCCTTGAGAGCTACCGCCTTTGCTGGGCCCGCTCCTTTCGCGCTGTCGACATATTTCCGGACAAGATGATTGATCGCTTGGAGATTGCCTAGTTTGGCGGATGCGACAAACTGTTCATCGATGACATGAGGATCCCGCCCTAATTTTTCATAAATTGCCGCGCGTCGCAAATACGCGAGCGACTTTATATACGCCTCCCGCTGCGGGGAGCTTGCACCAGATTCACGCGCGATGACTTCGGCGCTTAACCTGGCAGCCACGCCCAAGCGCTTTCCAGCAATCGCCTCATCAATTGACTGGATTTCTGCAGGTTCAGGGCTTCTTTGCGTCGCTGCAATCCTACCTGCAATCGCTTCCAGGTCTTCCTCGGTCGGTGCCGCCCAACCGGATATCAACCATGCGGACCCTATTATCAATCCTAATGCGAAGATTTTGAATCGACCTATCATGGACACCACCTGCGAAAGTACTCACTTCCAAATCAGCAGTCTCTTTGTGGTAACAGCGTGCGGTCCATTTTGGTCGTAATTGACAGTGAAGGTTAATGCCTGTGGAATCGCCGACGAGCTTTGAATGTATACGTCGAGCGAGACGGGCTCCTCGTCGTACTTGAGAGATATGCCGCGCGATTCCATCCCCGATTGGAGGAGATTATCGGCGCGGACGGGTAGAGCGGTCTTTTCGTCCTTGATCCATCGAGCAGAAGTTACACTATTCGCCAACGCGATCACATAGACGTTCTTCTCAATAATCCCGTGTGGATGACTCGACAACACGTCGACTTTGCAGACACCTTTCGTTGTCTCGATTTTCGTGTCGAGTGGTTTCTCATCGACCGAGATGGAATTAACTATAACCGGAGTCTTGTCACTGCCGGCGTGTGCGATTACAAGGTTTAGCTTGACCGTGTCGCAATAAATGGTTTCGCCCGAGTCAACACTCGGTGCCGCGTCGGTCAGAGCGAGGTCCTGATGTAGGTTTTCGACCTGCGCACGCAAGCCATTCTCCGACGCGGAACCTAAAGAGGTCAGATAAGCGCTCTTGAATGCACGGTAGGGCTTGTCTTGTTCAGATGCCGGCTTAACGATATCAATGTGATTGGTGTCGATTGGATCAAGTCGCTGATTGCAAAGATTGGTTGCGCTCTCCTGCTCCACGATCATTTGAGAGAACGTGCTGAGCTTTTCGTATGCACAGTAGGACGGAATCAACTGAAGCGTACCCGAGGCGAGCCAGTCCGCTGAAGATTACCGAGATACTCGTCGACCTTCATCGGCTGAAGATTCCCCAGCTGCGGATTCCTGCTGAAGATGCTCGCCAAAGTCGCCATCGGGCTGCCCGTAGTCGGGGTCGCAAAGAAATACATAAAGCGAACCGATTGGCGACGTCCCGATACTTTAGCAAGTATTAACGGACGACTAGTCCGCCCATGCTGTGCGAAAGAAAGATGATTTCGCGATGTGCCGTGACCCCATCATCCATAGTGAGGCGGAGGTCTTCGGCCAACTCGTTGATATTATAGCTTTTGCCCAATGCGGGCGACGGATAATCGTAAACAAATATATCTGTGTCCGCGAAATCCTTATCCACCGTAAGAAGCGTAGGCCAATAAGCCTTCGTGGTGGAATTGGTCCAGGTGGAGATCCCGTTTCCAGTTACCCCGTGCACAAAAACAATGACACGCTCGTTCTTTTCCAGGTGTCGAATGTATTTGGAAGAGGCGAAGGACGCTTGACCCACTAAAGTCGAAAAAATCGCGGTAAGTAACATCAGTATGAGGTAATGCCGATCGCCGAGGCGGGACGCTAGGGCCCATGCAATACGACGAAAAAACGGCGCAAGTTCCATTGCATTTTTCATCCCTCGAGCCAGCCCAGGTAGCTTGGCGGTTATGCGTTGAACTTATCACATTCGCCGTTGCGCGGCTCGACTCCTCCTAGCTTTACGTGAAGGCGCCATAACTGATCCAGCGTGGCACCACGAAGCGGATCGCCGTAGAGCGCCCGCCCCTCTTCTGTCGCCATCAACGGATGAAACGGGGGCGGCGGCTTCCCAGCCCTCAGTCGCTCCAGCTCCGCGGTCAGCTCCGCCCGCGCCCCCAGCTGCTCACCGTCCGTCATATCGAGAATAGTACTGCTGCGGGGTACCCGATACAACGGACTCGCCTTCGAAAAGCGTGAGCGGCCTTACTTTCCAATTCATTGGATTCTGGAGCGACACATCAGCTGACATGGATGGGCCGGCAAGACCGGGGTCAGCGGCTCGAACAGCCGACAGTGCATTCATACCGGCATTTGCCGGCGTGCGGCTCACGGCTGTTGCAAACTCTGCTCCATCTTATTGCGTTGCAGTCCGCTGCAACGAGAAGCCAAGACCACTTCTAGATGCCAGATGGCCAGGCTAGTGTTGGACGAAGAATATTTGGGCGGCGCAAAATCTTCTGGCATTGAACATGGATTTGCCGTCGATGTGATGAAAGCGGATGAGATACGGGAAAGGTGTCGGCGCTCCACGAAAAATACATATCGCTTTTGTTCTCCGACGCATTGACCTGGTTCAAGTCGCGGCGGTATGCTGAGGGTGCAATAGCTTTTGCCCCGACTGCAATCAAGGATGACATAGCGCCAATCTTACTTCCCGTCGTTCCATTGCGGACCTCGCGCACTGCTTTGACACGTCGATGCTCAGCGGAATGAATTGACTCGGCTGCTAGCCATCTCGATCTGACGACCTGGCGGTGGCAGGCGATAGCCAGCAATTCGTAGGCCTGAACTGTTCTGCGAGCTGGGAGAAAATCGTGAACGATTCTCAGGGCGAAGACCAGAAGAGACGTTCACTTCCGAACGTTCGTGAGGCTAGAGGCGGCATGGATTCTGCGGCAGCGCCCGATGCAACCCAGAAAGATTCCATTTACTCCCAAGATGCGCTAAAGATTCCCAAGATTGAGCTGCCAAAGGGCGGCGGTGCACTCAAATCGATCGACGAGAAGTTTCAGGTAACGAACTCAGCCAACGGCACCGCCAGTCTTTCGGTACCGCTGCCATTTTCCAAGACCCGTAGCAATCTGAGCCCCGCTCTGGCGCTGGGCTACGACTCCGGTAGTGGCAACGGACCCCTGGGACTGGGTTGGAGCCTCGGACAGGTTGTCATCCAGCGCCGCACCGACAAACTGCTGCCGCGCTACCGCGACGGGGAAGAAAGTGACGTCTTCGTCTTGAGCGGCGGCGAGGACCTGGTACCGGCGCTGCTGCAGGATACGCACGGCGATTGGAGTGCGGACGAATTCACCGCGCCCAGTGGCGAGCGCGTTAAACGCTATCGGCCGCGGATCGAAACCGATTTCTCGCGCATCGAACGCATTACGCCCGCCGCAAGCCCGACCTTCTTCTGGAAGGTCACCAGCCGTGACAACGTCGTCACGTTCTACGGCAGAGCTCGCCAGTCAGATCGCAGACCCAGCAAACCCCACGCATATCTTCAGCTGGTTGCCCGACCTGTCATACGACGACAAGGGAAATTGCCTCGAATACGGCTACCTATCGGAGGACTTCAGAAACGTTGCGCGCATCGCGTCCGAGGGTAACCGTCTGACTGGTGTATCGGCCTGCACCAACACCTACCTGAAGTGGGTCAAGTATGGCAACAAGGCACCCTATACACCCATCTCGCTGCAACTTTACAACCCTGCTGCACCGGTCAACCCGGGCTATTTCTTCCAGATGGTCGTGGACTATGGCGATCATGACCCTGCGGCTCCGACGCCGGAACCGCAGCGCGACTGGCCTTGTCGTCTCGAGCCCTTCAGCCGCTACAAAGCCGGCTTCGAGGTGCGTACCTACCGTTTGGCACAGCGCCTGTTGTTCTTTCATTTCTTCAAGGAACTGAATGACGGCGTGAACACAGCGCCGTATCTGGTGCGTTCACTCGACTTCGCCTATCGCTACTTCGGCAATTCCGCCGCGACGCCGACACAGCTGCGCAATGTCGAAGTGGACTACCCGATTGCAATTACGCGTACGCACTACCGCAAGAACGGCGCCGCGTACGATCAGGCGAGTTTCCCGCCACTGAGTCTCAGCTATCAGGAGCTGTCCTGGGATCTCACTGTCGCAGAGATCTCGCGCGACGAGTTGTCAGGTGCGCCGACGGGCCTGACTACCGGATACCAATGGGTGGATCTGTGGAGCGAGGGCATCAGCGGAATCCTCAGCGAGCAAGGCGAAGGCTGGTTCTACAAGCGCAACCTGGGTGATGGCAACTTCACCATTGCAGAACCGGTGGCGCCAAAGCCAAGTTTCGTCGGCTTGAGTGCCGGCTCCCTGTCTATCCAGGACCTTGAAGCCGACGGTCGCAAATCGATTGTGGTGCATGCGCCGCCGTTACAGGGATTTTTTCGCGTCTCGCAGCATGACGAGCCTGAGGCGTTTCGCGCCTTCGATCGCGCCAGCAACGTGCCTTTCTCAGATCCGTACGTCAAGTTCGTCGATCTCGACGGTGACGGTCGCGCTGACCTGCTGGTGTCCGAGGAAGCGGTGTTTCGCTGGTACCCGAATCAAGGTGCCAGGGGATACGGCGATCCGCAATTTGCAGCCAAGTCGCACGATGAGGAACGCGGCCCTGCAATGGTGTTCTGGATCCCACCCAGAGCATCTATCTGGCCGACATGACCGGCGATGGACTCAGCGATGTGGTGCGCATCCGCAATGGCGAGGTGTGCTACTCGCCCAATCTGGGTTTTGGCCGCTTCGGCAGCAAAGTCTCGATGGACGCGGCGCCGCTGTTCGATAACCAGGATCTGTTCGATCCGGCTTTTCTGCATCTGGCCGATGTCAGCGGCACTGGCGCAACCGATCTGCTGTATCTGGGGAAAGGTCGCTTCCGTGCCTGGCTGAATCAGAGCGGCAACGGCTGGACTGAAGTGCAGCCGTTGGACCCCTTCCCGCCGACTGAATCCAACAACCAGGTGATGGTGGTCGATCTGCTGGGAAACGGCACCGGGTGCGTCGTGTGGTCCTCATCGCTGCCCGCGTATGCGAGCAATCCGATGCGCTATGTGGATCTCATGGGCGGCAAGAAACCCTACCTGCTCGCCGCCTACGCCAATGGCATGGGAAAGAGCGTCGCGTGGCAATACAAAAGCTCGACCTTCTACTATCTGCAGGACGAGCTTGCCGGCACGCCCTGGGCCACCAAGCTGCCCTTCCCGGTTCAGTGCGTGGCCAAAATCTCCTTTGCGGATGCTGTCACGCGCGCCTACCTGTCGCGCGAGTATTCCTATCACCATGGGTGCTACGACGCCGCCGAGCGCGAGTACCGTGGCTTCGGCCGCGTCGAGCAGACCGACAGCGAAACTTTCGACAGCTTCGTCAAGAGCGGTGCTTCCAATGTGGTGGATCAGCCGCTGCACCAGGCACCGGTGCGAACCAAGACCTGGTATCACACCGGCGTGTACTTCGACCAAGGCGACCTGCTGTCGCGCTACCGACAGGAATACTTTCAGAACACGCTGTTCGCCGAACATGCGCTGCCTGCGCCGCAGGCGCCACCGAGCCTGAATGCAATCGAGCGTCGCGAAGCCGCCCGTGCCTGCAAAGGCACCATGATTCGTCAGGAGGTGTATGGCGAGGACGGACTGGTCGGGGTGTCCGACATCCCGTTCTCCGCCGCCGACTACAGTTGCCTGATGCAACTGACCCAGCCGCGCTCGAACAATCGCTACGCGGTATTCGTGACCACGCCGAGCGAGGTTGTCACCTACGCCTATGAGCGCGACGCCGCCGATCCGCGCATCTCGCATACGCTCAACACGCAGGTCGATGAGCTCGGAAATATTCTGCAGTCAGCGAGCGTGAACTACCCCAGGCAGACTGCGCCCGCCGGACTGCCTGCGCAGGTCACGGCAACGCAGGCCAGGACCTCGATCAGCTACGCCGTGAACTCATTTACCTCCGACATTGTGTCCGCGAGCACCTACCGCCTGCGCCAGGCGTGCGAGAGCCAGACCTTTGAACTCACAGGCGTCACGCCGGCCGCCGGCTTCTTCGCGTTGGCTGAAATTGCGGCTGCCTTTGCCGCTGCTGCCGCCATCCCCTTCGAGGCCAGCCCCAGCGCGGCACCACAGAAGCGCCTGCTCAAACACTCCCGAACGATCTTTCTGCAAGATGATCTGAGTGCGCCCCTGCCACTGGGTCAAATGCAATCGTTGGGTCTGCGCTATCAAACCTATCAGCTTGCACTCACCGACACCCTGGCGCAGAGCCTGTACGGCGCGAAGGTCAGCGCCGCTTTGCTCACCGAGGGCGAATACGCATCCTCGCAAGTGTGCAAGGCTGCGGGCTTCTTCCCCGCAGCTGATCCGGACAACCAATGGTGGCTGCCTTCCGGCCGTGCGCTCTATCCAGCCAATGCGGTGAGCACGTTTTATCTGCCGACTCAATTCGTCGATCCGTTCGGCAATACCAGCACGGTCAGCTACTATGCCGACTACCAGCTGCTGGTAGCACAGGTGGTGGACGCACTGGGCAATACCAGTTCGACGCCGCTGTTCGAGTGGCGCGTGCTCGCCCCGCAGCAGATCAAGGACATTAACGACAATCTGTCTGAAGTGCGCTTCGACATTCGAGGTTCCGTTGTCGGCACCGCGCTGCTGGGCAAGGGCGCCGAAGCGGATGACTTCACCGGCTTCGTCACTGATCTGACGCCGGCGCAGATCGCCCAGTTTTTCATTGATCCAGCAACCTACGGCGCTGCTCTTTTGCAGCACGCCACCAGCCGCTTCATTTATGACCTGTCCGCATCACCCGTCCGCGTGGCAACAGTGCAGCGCGAAACGCACTATCAGGCGCAGCTGCTATCCGGCACGCCCTCGAAGCTGCAGTACTCGTTCGAATACACCGGCGGCTTTGGCAATGTGGTGATGAAGAAGCTGCAGTGCAAGCCTGGACTGGCCAGGACACTCGACGGCTCCAACAACGTAGTGGAAATCGACACCACGCCCGCGCTGCGCTGGCTGGGGTCCGGACGCACCGTGCTCAACAACAAGGGCAACCCTGTGATGCAGTACGAACCGTACTTCAGCGTCACACCGGCGTACGAGGACGAGCCGCAGCTGGTGCAGATCGGCGTCACCAAAGTAACGCTCTACGACGCCTTGAGTCGCATAGTGCGCATCGATCTGCCTAACGGCAGCTTCTCCAAGGAGGTGCTGCAGGCATGGCAGACCAGCTCGTACGATCTGGACGATACCGTCCTCGCCAGTCAGTGGTACCTCGATCGCACCACCGGCGCGCTCGCCGCCAACGCCCAAGAGAATCAGGCCGCGCAGAAAGCCGCGCTGCATGACAGCACGCCGCTGGTGAAGCATCTGGATGCGCTGGGGCGTGCCTTCTATCGCATCGATCACAATCGTTTTGTCGATAACTTCACGCACGCGCTCACCGAGCAGCTTTATGCCACCGAAACCATCCTCGACATTGAGGGCAATGCGATCGGGGTCGTAGACCCGCGTGGCAATCTCGCCGCTCAGTCTGCCTACGACATGCTGGCCAGCAAGTGCTACACCAGAGACATGGACTCGGGCGAGCGCTGGAGCCTCAACGACGTGTCCGGCAAGAGGCTGTATTTCTGGGACAGCAAACTGCAGACCTTCCATTCCATTTATGACGTGCTGCGCCGTTCGATCGGTGAAACGGTACTGAGATCCGGCGCACTGCAGCCGCTGCTGTACGAGCAGAGCATCTACGGCGAGGGTCAGGGGTCTGACAAGCTACTCAACCTGAGAGGACGCCTCTTTCAACACTTTGAGCCGTGCGGCTTGCGCGCGCAAAGCGCCTACGATTTCAAGGGCAATCCGCTCACCCAGAGCTTCACCTTCACCGTCGATGCACAGAATGACATCGACTGGAGCCTGCATCCGCAGCCGCCGTTGCAGACCGACGTCTTCACCAGTGAGAGCGAGTACGATGCACTCAGTCGACCGATCCGCGTGCAGGGACCCAGCGCCGCTGCGGCCACCGCCGACGTGCTGGTTCCGAGCTATAACGAGACTCGCCAGCTGCAAGCGCTGGATGCGTTCCTGCGCGGCTCCGGCGTCGCCACGCATTTCGTCACTAACGTGGACTACAACGAGAAGGGGCAGCGTGAACGCATCGGCTTTGCCAATGCTGTCAGTAGCGTCTACAAATATGATCCGCTGACATTTCGACTGATCGGCCTGGTCACGGCGCGCAATGCCGACCCGGAGCTGTTCTGGGACGATCCGAGTCAGATCTCCGCCGGCAGCCACGCCAATGACGTGCTGCAGTTTCTGCTCTATACATTCGACCCGGTGGGAAATCCCACGTTCGTCAACGACCTGGCACAGGACGTCATCTATTTCAACAACGCCAAGATACTTCCCACCGCCGACTACACCTATGACGCGGTCTATCGGCTGCTGCAGGCACTGGGCCGCGAACATATCGGGCAGGCACAGCCGCCGGACGCGTACGACGCCTTGCGCATCGGCAATCCACAGCCCGGTGACGGCACTCAGATGCAGCGCTACACCCAGCAGTACGCGTACGACGCGGCCTCGAATCTTATCTTCATGGGCAACGCCGGCAGCTGGAGCCGCAGCTACACCTACGCCGCCAACAACAACCAGCTGCTGACCTCTCCATTTCCGGGCGGTGCGAGTTTCACCTACAGCTATGATCCGCACGGCTGCATGCAGACGATGCCGCAGTTGTCTTCGGCCACCTCAGACTTCGCCGATCGTCTGCGGCATATCGTCATCTCGGCGTCCGCCACCAACGCGCAGGAAGCCTGGTATGGCTACGGCGCATCCGGCGAGCGCATGCGCAAGGTGGTGAAGAAAGGCGCACTGATCGAGGAGCGCCTATATATCGGGCAGTTCGAACGCTTCCGCCGCTACAACGGCACGACGCTGGTGTTCGAGCGCGAGACCCTCAACGTCATGGATGACAAGCAGCGCATCGCGATGGTGGATACCCCAACGCTCGCACCGGGCAGCGCCGAGCGGCAGCTCATTCGCTACCAGTATTCGAATCATCTCGGATCCGCCTGCGTGGAGGTGGATGATGGCGCGCAGATCATCTCCTACGAGGAGTACTACCCGTTCGGCAGCACCAGCTATCAGGGCACCGACCAGACGCGCGAGGTACCGGTGAAGCGCTATCGCTTCACGGGCAAAGAACGCGATGAGGAAAGTGGCCTCGAGTATCACGGTGCGCGTTACTGTGCGCCGTGGCTGGCGCGCTGGACGCAGCCTGACCCTGCGGGATTTGTGGCCGGCACCAATCGCTACTGCTATGCCGGCAACAATCCGGTGCGGCTGGTGGACCCCAACGGAATGCAACCCAAGGCGAACGATCAGGACGAAGTCGCGCCGGATCCACCTGAGCCGCCCGATCCGCCGGAGAAGAAAGCGACGGACGACAAACCGCCTGACTGCGATGCCGAGCGCAAGAAACACCCACAGCCGACGGTTTACAACGCCGGGCCGACGCAGACTGCGTTTGTCCCCGGCGATGTCTGCACCTACGTCGACGGCCTGATCAAGCCACGCGTTGGCAGCGTGGCGTCGGAATTCAACCTATTCGTGTTGGGCGCGCGCGGCGGCCAGGCCACAAGCTACCTGCAATACGCAGCGCGCTGGCGCACCGACCCCAATTGGGAGCACGGATTCATTCTCAGCGCTGGCGGCCAGACTGGCAGCCAGACCGCCGCATACTCCGCCGGCTATCAATTCCACCGCGGTATCCAACTCGATACACGTGACGAGGCGCCGTATCAGAGCGGCAGCGGTCATTGGCTCACGCTGAACGTCGGGTCCACGCCGCAGGAAAATCCGAAGACAACGTCCGCTGCCAACGCCACCGGCAACTACACCTACGTCCATTCATCCGCCTGGGGTGGCGGCAACGTCATGATCGATGTGAATGCCGGCGTCAACGTCGCCGCGCGCGGCTCGGTCCTGAATCGCGACGTCTATGGACTATTGAATCCCTATGTCGGCGGCAATCTGAGCGTCTCTGCCGACAAGGTGCCAATTCTCGGGAAGATTCTCGGAGACAACGCTTCGGTGAATCTGGAAGCCACCATCGGACCTAACGCGGGCGCCAAGCTGGTCAATCCGGTACCCGGCGACCCGAGCCATGCAATTGACCTCAAGCTCAACGCCGGCCTGGGTGTGCAAAAGCAATTCGGCAGCAAGGGCGACTACACATTCGGGCTCGAACTGCTGGGCAGCGTTGAAGGCCCATCGAACATTCCAGGCCACACCTACTGGACGGCCGGTGTCGCCGCCACCTTGGCGGCCTACTAGCCGCCTCATCAAACGTAAAGCAATCCCATGCCAAGAAAATCCACCAGCTCCAGCACTCCTGCGTCACCGCGCGGCGCGCGCGAAGTCTTCGGCACCGTGCGCGACGCGTATCAGCGGCCGCTGGGCGGCGTTCGCGTGGAAGTGCTCGATCAACTTCTGCGCGCTGAAAAATCTCTGGGCAAACCGGTGCCAACCGACGAGTCCGGCGCCTACCGCATGGCGTATGAAGCCAGCGAGCTGACGCCCGCCGACAAGGGCGCAGCGGATGTACTGGTACGGGTATTTGACAAGGATGACAAGCTGCTGGCGCAGTCGAGCATCTATTACAACGCCGCCGCGCAGCTACAGGCCGACATCAATCTGTCGTCGGCGCCCTATTCCGGCCCATCGGAGTTCGAGCAGACCTACGATGCGGTGCGCGCCGTGGCAGGCAAGGTGCAGCTGTCCGAGTCTACCGAAGATGAAGCTCACCAGGACATCACGTTCCTGACCGGCAAGACCAGTCTGGCTCAAGCGCAGGTGGGCGCGCTGGCGATGGCGTTTAATTTCGAAAAGAGCATAAAGTGACTGCCGCCGCGTACTACGGCCTGTTGCGCCGAGGTCTGCCGCAGACCGCGCTGGGGCAGCTGGCCGGAGCTCACCCTCGGTTTCATTCAAGACGCAGACCGAGCAGGCGTTTGCGCGCCTCATGCAGGAGCCGATCGTCGACCTCATGTCGGGCATCCGTGCGGCGATCGGCGCCAACCTGATTCCGTACGCTGTGACCGCCGGCCTACCGAAGATTCAGCAGGCACTCATCGATCAGATTGCAATCTATCAAAAGAGCAACCCGCCACCACGCTCGCCCTCGACGCTCACGCAAAAACTGGACATCGCCGGTCTGCAGGGCAGCCAGGTGTCGGCCTTCGTCGAATTGTTCTCGAACAGCGCCGCCGCGCCGCAGAGCTTCTGGGCCACGCTGGCGAAGAATCCAGGCTTTCAGGCCCAACAGGTGTCGATGCTGCAGGCAGTGTTCACGCTGTCGCAGCTGACCGGCGAGCAGATGGTGCTGACCGACCAGTTGGTGAAGGCCACTCGGTCAAGACACCGGCGGACCTGCCCAAGCTTGCAGCCTATACCTCGCAGGACTGGGTGAACGTGCTTCAGGGCGGCAAGATACAGCCGCCCGCCGGCACCCCCGGTGCCACCGATGCGGCGCGGTTGCAGAACTATGCCAGTGAGTTGGAAGCGAACTTCACCGCCGCCTTCCCAGCGGCTGCGTTCGTCGCGCGCCTGAATGCTGACTCGAAAACCAGCATTCCTCAGGCAGCCGACATCTCAAAATTTCTCGCAGCCAATCCAGACTTCGATCTGCTGTTCGACCCGAGTCGGTCAGTATCTGTCGGCGAAGCCGCCCGCCGCCTCGCAGGCAGCAACGCCCAAGGGGCGCCGACAACGCACCGGTGCGGCCAGCAGCGCCGCACCAGTCGATACGACGCTTCTGAATCAACTCAAACGCACGCAGCGCGTGTTCAAACTCGCGCCCACCTACACCGCGACCAATGCGCTGCTGGGGGATGGCGTGGACTCGGCGCAGAAGATCTATCGCATGGGCCTGGGCAACTTCGTTGCGAGATACCAGGATGCGATGGGCGCGTCGAGCGCGACTGAAACCTTCCAGAAGGCCCGCAACGCCTACTCTCAGGCCCTGATGCTGGTTGGAAATCTGAAGTCCATGTCGGATGCCTCGCACCTGCAGGTATTCCCCGACTACACGCAGATGTTGAGCGCCGCGATGACCAGCGAGGTGCCGGACCTCGACAACCTGTTCGGTCACACCGACTTCTGCGAGTGCGCCGACTGCAATTCGGTGGAAGGCGCCCCGGCATATCTGGCCGATGCACTGCACTATCTGGACAATCGACTCACTTCCATTGTCAGCGGCAGCACCACCGCCTCGGTGAAGCAGGCGCTGGGGCTGCGACGGCCGGATATCGCCGAGCTCGATCTGAGCTGCGACAACACCAACGTCGAACTACCGTACATCGACATTGCCAATGAGTTGATGGAAGACTTCATTCTTCCGCCGAGCGCCGTGCTGCCCTCGAGTTTCCTGCCGAAGCTGGTGCAGGGCACGATCGATGCCGGCCTGCAGGCCGCGATCACCGCGGCGCTGAACACCGACGGTTTCACCAACGTCGCCGCATTGCTGAGCGTCAGCGCCAGCGTCTCCGGTTCATTTGGCACCACCCGCCTGCAGAGCGACGGAACCTTTGTCACGGAGAACAACTGGGTGATCCGCGATGAGTTCGTCGTGCTCAAGGCGACGCAGCAGACCGCCGACATCGCAGTGCAGCTCACTCATCAGACATTGCTCACCGAGGATGAGATCAGCGCCAACCCCGAATACACCAATATTCCAGCATACACCGCACTGAAAGGCGTCAAGCGTCCGTTCTCGCTGCCATTCGATCTGTTCGATACCGAAGGCGGCATGTACCTGGCCAAACTCGGAACGACCAAAGCGCAGTTGATCGATGCGTTTCGCGAAGAACATGCACCTGCAGTGCCAGCGCTGCCCGCATACCCGCTGTCACCCCCGCCGACGCAGTCCGATCTGGACATGGCCTATACGTTCCTGGGCGTGAACGAGGGTGAACGCACCCTGATCTTCCAGCCGGACCTGCTGGGGCAGTCCATCTACTGGGGCAGCATCGCCTCTGGCAATTCCGCGCCGCTGGATAAGTTCATGGCGATCACTGCGCTCAGCTATGAGCAGGTGTTGCAACTGCTGACCCTGCAGAGCATCAACCCGGCCCAGGATAGCGTCATCCTGAGTGCGGATCTGAGCTGCGATACCAATACCAAGTCCATCACCCACCTGACGCCAGGGAAGTTCGACATCATTCATCGCTTCGTACGGCTGTGGGGTAAGACCACCCTCTCGCTGGTGGAACTCGATGCAATCGTACAGTCGCCGGCACTGGGCAATGGCATGCTGGGACCGGCGCTCGCGCCGCAGCTGCAGGCTTTCCTGACGCTGCAGAGCCTGTGGTCGCTGAGCGCGTTCCAGTGTCTGGGCTTGTTCCAGAATCTGGACACGCAGGCACCCGATGACATCTACGACTCGCTGTTCCAGAACCGCGCGGCGACCAATCCACTGAATCTGGATTTTGCGGCGACGCAAGTCACCTCAGCCGCGCCGATCGCGATCACGGGGATTCATCAGGGCCTGATCATGGGCGCGCTGGGCTTGGGGCCCGAGGACCTGACAACGCTGATCGCTCAGACGGACGGCAAACTCTCGCTGCGCAACCTGTCGTATTTCTTCCGCATCGCGCAGCTCTCGCAGACGCTGTCGGTGAACGTGCCGGACCTGTTCACTTTCCTGGCATTGATCAACCTGCCGCCGATCACAGGGGCGATCACCGCTGCCGCGCCGGCGAATCCAGTCACCTCGGATCCGATTGCGACCAATCAATTCCTGCTGAGCTGGCGCGTGGTGCTCTCCTCACAGTTCTCCGCCAGTGATCTCAACTATGTGCTGCGCTATCAGAACGATCCCACTCAAAGCGAGATCCCGTCCGACGATGACATCACCCAGGCACTGGGCGATCTGCAATCGAAGCTGCTGCAGGTGCAGAGCGCCACTCAGGTGGCACCCGATCCGACCGGTGCGCTGCTGAAGCAATGGTTGACCGATCCGCTGCTCGGATGGAACGCGAGCCTCACGGCCAAGCTGCTCGACATCTTGGGGACTCAGGACGACACCGAGTTTCAACAGAAGGTCGACAACAACGACGATTTTCTGCTGAACCTGAGAATTCAGTATCTGGACGGCACTCTCACTGCGCCGCTGTCGGCGCTTCCCGCCGGTGTCATCATTCCCGACTCGCTGGCCTCACAGGTCAGCTACGACGCCGCCAACCGTCAGCTGGTGCTGATCGGCAGCATCAGCGCCACCAACCAGGGAACGCTGATCGGTCTGTCGGGCGATTTGAATTACCAGAACGCAGTCAATCAGCTCTTCAACGCGCAGACCACGCCCGCGGGCGCGGGCAACGTGTTCTTTGCCGCACTCGCCGATATCAATACGACGCTGCGGCCGTTGCTGCAGGCGCAGATCGCACAACGCTATGCGCTGTTTCTGGCGGTGATATCCCCGGTATACAACACGCTGCAGCAGCAAAGCACGGTTCAAAAGGAGCTGTGCAGCTGGTTCAAGATCAACAAGGACGTCGCGGCGGCACTGGAGCAGTCGCAGCCGGGCATTTACAACGATCTCACCGGCACCGCTTTCGTCACCCGCGCCAATCCGCTCACCGCGGCCAACTACCCGGCCCAGTTCACCTGGTATCGCAAACTGGGGCTGGTGTGCTTTGTCACGCAGAAGCTCAAGCTGGCCGCCGCCGACCTGAACTGGCTGCTGCCGAATGCCGCGAGCATCGGCAGCCTGGATCTGTGGAATCTGCCCACCGCGGCCGTCAGCGCAGCAGTCAGTACGTTTCCTGCCTTCCAGGTACTGGTCAATGTGCTGAGCTTCAATCAGCAGTTTCCTCCGGTCACACAAGTGACCACCGCTGCGACCTCGAGCATCTCGCTCTATTCGGTGTTTGACGACGTCAGCAGCGCGGTCCCGATCGGCAACATTGAGTCCGACCTGAGTGCGCTGACTGCGTGGGATGCGGGTCTGCTCGATCAGCTGATCAATGCCCCCAACTTGCTAAATCTGACACTTGCCCCGAGCGCCAGCTCCGATCTGCTCAACATTCGAGTGCTGTTGCGCCTGCGGCGCTGTTTCCAGATCATGCAAGGGCTGGGAGCCGCGCCGGCGGACTGCATCGCCTGGACCAAGCCATCGCTGCTGTACGACGATGCGGTCAAGATCAAGCAGGCGCTGCACGCTCAGACCGGCGCCGATCAGTGGCTCAGCATCACTCAACCGCTGCAGAACACGCTGCGTCAGTCCAAGCGTGACGCGCTCGTGGCCTATCTGCTCGCCAACGTGCCGGCTGGCCAGAACTGGACAACTTCAGATGATCTGTATTCCTACTTCCTGATCGACGTCGAGATGTGCTCCTGCCAGCCCACCTCGCGCATCATCCAGGCCACCAACTCGATCCAGCAATACGTGCAGCGTTCCTTCCTGAGCCTGGAGCCGGACATCACGGTTAATCTGAGCCTGGATGCGGACTGGTCGCAGTGGGAATGGATGAAGAACTACCGTGTGTGGCAGGCCAATCGGGAAATCTTCCTGCATCCCGAGAACTACATTGAGCCGGAACTGCTGCCGGCAGAAATCAAGTCGTCCTTCTTCAGTGAGCTGCAAAACAATCTGCTGCAGAACGATGTCACCAGCGACAACGTGCAATCGGCATTCCTGACCTATCTGGACAATCTCGATCAGGTGTCGCGCCTCGAGATCAAGGCCATGTGGTACGAGGACGACAAGAAGACACTGCATGTGGTGGGCCGTACTTACGGCGGTGACCCGAAGACCTACTACTACCGTCAGCTCATCAACGACCTGCGCTGGACCCCGTGGGTGAAGATCGATCAGGACGTGGCAAGCGATCACATTGTCCTGACGGTGTTCAACCATCGCGTCTATCTCTTCTGGGCGCTGTTCAAGGAGAATTCCGACGACGTCGGCAGCGTCTCGGTCCCCAGCCCCGGCGATTCCTCGTATACGCCGCAGCAGCCGCAGAAGTACTGGCAGATTCAGCTGGCGTTCAGCGAGTACAAGAACGGCAAATGGACTGCAAAGAAAGTCTCCAGCAGCGACTACACCGGGACCATCACCTACTATGAGAACTGGGATGGTTCAAGCTGGACTCCCACCAAGGATCAATTCCTGTTCACGCCGCTCGACTTCCCGGCGCTCGACTTCAAGCAGTACTTCGATGCCAACGGCGATCTGAAGAGTCCGGGCACCTTCCTGACCACGTTGC
>CAWIMH010000029.1:0-47771 GCA_963837035.1 uncultured Pseudomonadota bacterium | reverse complement strand
TAGTTGGAGCACCCGGTGGCGTCAGTGCCGGGGCCCCTAGCTTCGACATCCACAGCTTCTCGATGGCGAGATAGGCCAGCATTCCGGTCACCACCACGGCCACCATGACCGGCAGCGCGCGCTTCGACCTCCAGGATGACGGGGTCTGCTCTCTTACCGATCCCACGGCCCCGGACCTGGCACTCGCCACTGCCCGGATCATGGTCGAGGCCTCGCCCGACAACAAACGCTGTATACGGTCAACGAAGGCCGGCGGCGTTTCGCCTGCCGGCAGGCGCGTCCAATGTACGTCGCGGATCTTCTCAGGAACTTCCTCATCGTCCTCGCGGGTGTCATCGATGACCACAGGAACAAGGAAAGCTCGAGTTGCGCTGATCAGGCTTGATCGGTCCACCGCCAGCTTCCACTCGAGCCGGAAGTACCCTTCTCTGCGCTCATGCGTGTGACGGGAAATCACCGGAATGAATAGCGCGCAAGCCTTAATTTGCTTGCGGATCGTCTGATCCCAGACGTCCCCGCCCCGCAGCTCGCTCTGATCGAACCAGACCTCGAGCCCGGCCGTGCGGAGGGCGTCGCAAATGCACTTCGCCGCGCCCGCGTCTTCCGATGCGTAGCTTAGAAATACTGCTCTTGAGGACTCCGTCACCGATGCGCTGTCCCGTGCCGTGGCGATCGACTCCCTTCAGACGGGTGTCGCCGGCCTCGCCGCGAAAGGCAGCTTAGCCGAATTCTAACGCCCGCTTCCGGGCAGCCACATTCACCGAGTCACCGGCGGGTCTTGGCCCAATGGACTAAACCGCTCGCGCGGTAGGGGTGGCTTCGATCAGGGGCCTGCGGTTGGCTGATCTCTGAGGCTCTGTTCGTATGTTGTGGAGCGAGGCATTCCGCCTCGTTTCTCAACAGGAGCAGAGCCATGAACGATTCCACTCGAGAGACCTCACCGCTACGTCAACGCATGCTGGAGGACATGCGGCTGCGCAAGCTCGCACCGAAGACCCAGGTCGCCTACATCCGCAGCGTGCGGCGACTGGCGGCCTATCTGCGCCGTCCGCCAGACTCGGCGACGGTGGAGGATCTGCGTAACTTCCAACTGCACCTGGTCGATCGCGGCACCTCCCCGATTACGCTCAACGCGACCATTACGGGGCTGAAGTTCTTCTTCGAAGTTACGCTCGATCGCCCCGAGTTGATGGCGAAGATGAAGCCGGTGTTTATGCCTCGGACACTGCCGGTGGTGTTGAGCCGTGAGGAGGTCGGCTCGCTGATCGCCGCGACCCGCAACCTCAAGCACCAGACGGCCCTCTCGGTCACCTATGGTGCCGGGCTTCGCGCCAGTGAAGTCGCGGCGCTGAAGGTCGGGGACGTCGATAGCACTCGCATGACGCTGCGCATCCAACAGGGCAAGGGTGGCAAGGATCGCTACGCCATGCTCTCCCCGGTGATGCTCGAGCGGCTGCGCACCTGGTGGCGGGTGGCCCGGGCTCAGGGGAAGATGCTGGATGGTGGCTGGTTGTTCCCGGGCCTGAACCCCCTTGAGCCCCTGAGCACGCGCCAGCTCAACCGCGCCGTGCATGAGGCTGCGCTCGCCGCGCGCATCGACAAGCGCGTCTCGATGCACACCCTGCGGCACAGCTTCGCCACGCACCTGCTCGAGCAGAAGGTGGACATCCGCGTGATCCAGGTGCTGCTCGGCCACAAGAAGCTCGAGACGACCTCGCTCTATACCCACGTCGCGACCGATATCCTGCGCCAGGTGATCGGTCCTCTGGAGAGAGGACCCGCCCCCGCACCGTAGCCGCCCGCTATGGACTGCTCTTCGACATCGCTGCCGAGACACTGCGCACGATCGCCGCCGACCCGAAGCACTTGGGTGCCCGCATCGGTGTGACCCTCGTGCTGCACACCTGGGGCTCCTCCCTCACCCACCATCCACATGTGCACGGCATCGTGCCGGGCGGTGGTCTTGCGCTTGATGCCGAACGCTGGGTCCCCTGCAAGAGAGGGTTCTTCCTCTCGGTGCGGGTGCTCTCGCGCCTGTTCCGGCGCCGCTTCCTCGAAGAGCTCCAGAACGCCCATCGGAGCGGACAGCTCAAGTTCTTCGGCGAGCACGTCGATCTGGCCGATGCCACTGTCTTCGCCGATTGGCTCACACCGCTCCGTCAGTGCGAGTGGGTCGTCTACGCCAAGCGCCCCTTCGCAGGACCCGAGGCCGTCCTCGCTTATCTCTCGCGCTACACCCACCGGGTCGCGATCTCTAACTCGCGCCTCCTGGCACTGAACGCATGTGGTGTCACGTTCCGCTGGAAGGACTACCGGGCTCACGGCAAAACACGCTACAAGACCATGACCCTGGCAACGGACGAGTTCATGCGCCGCTTCCTGCTGCACGTCTTGCCCTCAGGCTTTCATCGCATCCGACACTACGGGTTACTCGCCAATGCCAACCGCAAGACCCAGATCACGGCGGCCCGCCAGCTCTTGGATCATCCCGCACCGCAGCTGAGCACCGATCTCACCGCAGCACCCGCCGGGACGCACCCCGTTCAACCCACGTTCTTGTGTCGACACTGTGGTGCGCCGATGCTCATCATCGAGACCTTCACACGCGCGCACCACATCCGCGCACCTCCGGCAACACCGTGAGCATCACTGCCCCACTGCCAAAACCTCACCGTCAGCGCTTCATCCACGCTGACACGAACGCCCGTTGTCGGCCGTTCGCAAGCCGCTTCGCTCTTGCAACCATCCACGGCCTCAACGCGCACCGTGTCGACCCCGAGTTTAAGCCGTGGCACCATGGCGTTGAGGTTTTGCCGGCGCTCGGCGCTTCAATAAACCTCGTCAGCGTTCAAATCCCCATAGCCCATCCGTACTGCTGAGCCCCATCAGCACGTTCCCGCGGTTTCCTCCCTTGGGGCTTGTCCAACGCCTGACCTCAAACCTCCCCGCCCATGGCAAGCTCAGCACCCACCGGCAGGCATCGGACAACCCTTACCAACAGTTGCCACTGACGGTTCCTAAATGATCGCCTGATACGGACGCTCGCAGATTCTTACGTACTGATCATGTGCCCACCTCAAGCCTAGACTTTGCGCTGAATGTGGCTGGTCGGACTGCCGGAAATCGATGCCCGCAATTTAGCCATCGCGGGCGCATGAAGGCCGTTTGAAACGGCCGGCCCCTTGCCTACTATGTGCTGCGCGGTCGCGCCGCATTCCCTAGAAGGATCAAATCAGCGTAAGGAGCAGCTTCCATGTACTTCGTGAGCGATTCAATGCTTCCCGAAAATCAGCAGCCGTTGATCATCACCGTGCACCGTTCGGGCCGCAATGGATGCCCAGCGATTACCCGGAGGACATTCCCGTAACCTGGGAGCAACAGACCCAAAAGGCAGTCGATTGCTACAACGCCGGCGCCACGGTGCTGCACCTCCATGTGAGGGATCCGAAGACCGGGCATGGCTCGAAGAACTTCAACGAGTTCAACGATCAGATTGCGCGCCTGCGAAAAGCCGTACCAAAGATGGTCATCCAGGTCGGGGGGTCTATCTCGTTTGCGCCGCCCGACGATCACTCACAGGCGCATTGGCTCGGCTATGACACGCGGCACATGCTGACGGAGCTCAATCCGAAACCGGATCAAGTCACGATCGTTGTCGGTTCCACGACGATGAACGTCCTAGACCTCTCGACGCCGGACGACGTCAAGGGTACGCAGCTCGCGCATCCGGCGATGCAGGCGGCTTATCAGAATATGGTCGCGGACGCTACGCCCGAATTCTACATCGAGCATCTGAAGCGCCTGCGCAAGAATGAGATCCAGCCGATGTTCGCAATGGCTCACATCCACACGCTCGAGGCGATCGAGCATCTCATCCGAACGGGTGTATACATGGGGCCGTTGAACCACACCATGACGGCCATCGGCGGCGCCGGAGGATGTGGCCGCAATCCTTTCGATTTCATGGAGTGGGTGCGTCGCTCGCCCCAAGGCTCCATCGCGACCTACGAGTCACTATGGCGGACGGTGACCCCGTATGCGGCCATGGCGACGGCGCTCGGCATCCATATCCGGGTCGGCATCGAGGACAATATGTGGCGCCGCAAGGGTGAGCGCATGACTTCCGTGCAACAGGTCGAGCAGGTCGTGCGAATCGCCAAAGAGCTAGGCCGCAAGGTCGCCACCGCAGAGGAAGCGCGGCAGATGCTGAAGATCGGCACCTGGTACAACAGCCCTGAGGAGACGCTCGCCAACCTTGGGTTGCCACCCAACCGCAAGGATGGTCAGTTGGGCTTCATCGTGAAGGAGACCGACGGACGACTGCGACCGCCCGTGCCGTCATCTGACGGACACGCCATCGCCGGGCAGGTTCAGGTTTGAGGTCCGGAGCAACCCTCAGCCCACGACCACGTTCTAATGCGTAGGCCTGCCTCGGACCGCGAGGCCGGCCTCCGCCCCGGGATGAGTCGGACGCAGGAACGAAGAGGAATGACATGGCTGAGTTTGTCGAGGTCGCCTCGCTCGAGCAAATTGCGCCGGGAAGGAGCCTGGTCGTGAACGTCGCTGGCAAAAGCGTCGCGCTCTTTAATGTCGAAGGGCGGATCTATGCGATTGACGATGCCTGCGTTCACCAGGGCGCATCGCTGGGAGCGGGAAAGTTTGACGGCAAGACCGTGACCTGTCGCGCGCACGGACTCAAATATGACGTCACCACCGGTTTTGTCGGTGGATCGCCGGGCTATGGGGTGGCATCGCATGCCGTGCAAGTCGTGGACGGCAAGATCGCTGTCGCGGTGTGAAATGACACGAGGAGAACCCCATGACCATCGAGGACAGTTCTTCGGCCGCGGCCACCAGCAACATGTCGACACCGGGTCCCTGGGAGGCGCGTGCGTTGGCACAGTTGCGCGAATGGGACCCGGCCTGGGCGGAAGCGGCCGAGCGCGTGACGCAGAACCCGTGGAAGCACGAGGTTCTGCCCCGCAAGACCGTGGAACTGATCGGCTTGGCGGTTAACGCCGCCTGCACGAATCTCAATCCTGAGGGTACCCGACGGCATATCCGCGCGGCGCTTGATGCCGGTGCTAGTCGCGAGGAGATTCTGACGGTGCTCAAGATGGCCTCTTTTCTCGGCATCCACACGTGCAGCCTGGGTGCACCGATCCTGCTGGAAGAAGCCAGGGCGGCGGAAGTACGCTCGAAGGAACATCCGCAACCCGTCACGCCGATTTGCGACAAACTGCGCGCCAGCGGGGGGTGGAATGAGGCATGGACACCGTTCTACAACCTCGATCCGGAGTGGACGGAACAATTCATGGCGGCGGGCATTCCGATTTATAGCGGCGCCGTATTGTCCCCGAAGCTCGCCGAGCTCTTGAGCATCGCCTTCGACGCCTCGTACACGCATATGTATCAGCCTGGCACGCGCCGTCACATCAAAGCGGCGCTGAAGCTCGGCGCGACGATGGAAGAGGTCATGGAGGTGCTGAAGCTCTGCGTCATCCAGGGCGTGCAGGCCTGCAATCTCGGTGTACCCATTCTCGCAGAGGAGATCGCCAGCTTTTCGCGACGTCAAAAGAGCCCTGGCGGTTGACGAATCGCGTGAAACACCCAACGTTCCTAACCGTACAAGAGGGGGCCGCCATGCAGCCGACAACTGGTGATAGCCCGTTCTCGCCCACTCGCCGCACTCGATGGCCCCCCCTGCGCGCACACCAGTCGGCACACCATGCCGCTGCGCACCGCCCCCCCGACTTCGGCGATCGGTATCCGCGAGCTCCTCACCCGCACCGCTACGAACTTGCTCCTGCGCTTGCGCGGCCGGTCGCTCCTCGGCAGAACGCCGCGCCGGCGCAGCGTGGCAATCGCGTCATACACCGGCCGCAGCTCAAGACCCTTCGCCTTCGCATAATCACTCAGCGGCACATCGGCCCGCTGCGCTCCCTCCAAGGCCTCCACCGCTACCCGTTGCTTCTCCGTCAGTGTCTCGGCCATCGCGTACCTCCACGTCCCCTCGCAGGTACACTGCCCGCATCAAGCTCACCACGGAAGAACGTGCTTCTTTAAGCGCTTACGATCGAGAGCGGCTCGCAGCGGAATTCACTCAGTTCGCGAGGACGGTGAGATCCGCGCGGTCACGGAGGGACGACCGGGTACGCGATGGGACGATTGAGCGGTGTCGGTGACCGTCGCCGCGCGCGGAGACTCCGCTCCCAATCGCTGAGTCATAGCCGATTGATCGCGGGCAATTCAGCTGGGAACCGCCGCTCCCGGCCAGGAGCCTTTCCGGCCTCACCGTCTCGATAAACTGGCCACCAACCGAAGCGGCATAGGATCCCCCTATGTACAGGCGGATCGCACCGTCCTGGGTCACCACGGCATTGCCAAAGTAAGCCACGCCCGCGATCGTGACAGAGCCGACATAGTGGCCGGTCAATTCCTGCATGGGCGCGGGTGTCCCGGCAGCACTGCTGGTCGTCGCCCCGGCTGCACTGCTGGGCATCGCCCCGGCACTTTGCCCGCCTCCGCCGCCCCCGCAGGCGCTGAGAAGCCCCGCCAGGATCAGAGCGAGTATCAGTGGCAGTGGGCGCATACAGGAACGAAGGGCCTCATGCGCTTCGACAGAGAAGTATGTGAGTTGCTCATGGCCCTAACCTCGCGAGCCGCGCCGCTGCGAGGGCGCGGCAGGTGCACAATCAGATCGCGGGAGTAGCCCTGCCTCATGCGGCGGCCCGCTTACGTCTATTTCCTATTTTTGTGTGCTGCTCGTCGTCCTTGCGGCACTCCAAATGCCGACCAAATCTCGCCTCCTCACCCAGTAAGACACGACTCAAAGGCCAAACCCGACATCTGTGAGTGCGCTGCCCCGTCTGCCCAACGAGACGTCAGCGTGCGGTATGAAGTCAGTCGCGCCGAGGCGCTCGCCGAAACATTCCATACACCCCCCCGAGGGCCGCTGCGCGTCAACACGCCCGTGCCGTACGGCCCTACCTGGCTCATCGCCGAGCCCAGCCGCTACGAGCGCATGACCGGCAGACAATCGGCTCGCCGAATGGACCGAGCAAGCGGCAAAGTGCGGCAAAATGGCCGTGTGGTGGCGCATGCCGTGTGATGCCGTGACCTGCCGCGATGCAACAGGACACGGCGCGTCGCCGTCGGTGGGACGGAGCACACTTTGGACGAATCGCCGAATCGCCGAATCGCCGAATCGCCGAATCGCCGACGAGCCAAGATGCCGCCCTCGGGCCAAGCTCACCAGGGGATCGGCTCGATTCCTGGAAGAATATTGCTTCCCATCTGAAGCTCGACTTCAGCACTCTGCAGAGGTGTGAGCGACGCGATGCCGATGCACCGCCCCTCCACGATAAGCGAGGGTCGGTCTTCGCCTTCCCGTTGTGGACTGACGAGTGGTGGCAAAGTCGCCGCGAACGGTTCGCGTCTGCGGAAAAAAGCGGAAGCGGATCCGCAGTATTGCCAAAGGCAACCTTCCCGCCCTGGCAAGCCTGACGGCAAAGCCGGCACCGAACCCGCCGGAACCTGCCGGAACCCGCGACAAAGTAGCCGAGGGAGTGTCCGGTTTCGTTCATCCAACTGACCGCTTCGGGGAGGCGCGAGTGTCTCTGACGGGTCACGACCGGAAATCGAGGCCGGTCAGGCAGTAGGCGGCACTTGCTGCTAGTCGCTGGCATGAAATGATTCGCCAATTGGCTGACGGTTCGTACTGCGGCAGACTGGGCGTACAACGGTGACGATTGAAATCCGCGTAGCCCAGATTGCGAGGCTCTCGTTTCGCCGATCACTTCCGCGCCCGCCGTCGCTCTGCAATCGCTAGCATGGACCCCCTCCGCTTCTTTGCCAGGCTGTTATGAGCGGTCGACACAAGCGCTTGATCCTCGGACTGCTCATGGCGTCCGTGTGCTCTGGCGCATTCGTTTTCGCCGGTAAGTTCGATTCCAGCGGTTGGGCGAAGATTCCGAGCATCACCGTGGTTTCGGCGGAAGGCGATCCACGGATCGAGGCGGTTCGGGAGGCGGTCGCTTTCTGGAATCGGACCTTCGCCGATCTGGGGACTCCTTTTCGACTTGGGAATATTGCGCTTGTCACCGGGTCGGTTCCCGACGGCGAGATTCAATCCCTCGGTGATCAGGTCCTCCATCACATCTGGTCGCCGACTGTGCCCGAGACCCTAGAGCGTCTTCCCGGTGACTTGCTCATCGTCCTATCGGATGCCAGGTTCATCTCGTATACCGCCTATCGAGGAGACCGGGTAATCGTCGCCATCAAGAACGGGGACACATTCCCGCTCAACCTGCCGAACGTTCTGCGCAATGTGATCGCGCACGAACTCGGTCACGGTGTGGGGCTCGAGCACAACAGTGATCCTGCATTGCTCATGTGTGGACGCCCGGCGGCTTGTCGGCCGGATGCGTTCGAATCGGCCACTCCTAGGTTTTTCCCCCTCTCGGCGGAGGAACGAACTCGCCTTCTCATGCTCTACCCGAAGAACTGGGCTGCACGAACGCGTGGTTAAGTGAACCAATGCCGATGTCGACGCTTGGTCGAGGGCACCCCGACCTCGCCAGTGATCCCAAGAGCGGACGCAGAACTTATCGACACCCGTTGTGCACCGGAAGAAACCGGTCACCGCCGGACCTGCCCGGCCACTGGGCCGCTCGATAGCTGCCGGTCGCGACAGGCCGGAGTGGGTCAGGATCGGTCAGGATCGGCGACGCTCGCGTTGGCTCCTGCGATCCACATCAGCTCCGTTGCAACCACCTTATCGCTAAGATTCCCTGTACCGTCCGTAATAGACCCGGCTCGGCGCTTTGCAGTGCTTCAGTCACGCGGCGCGCCCACTCTGCCTGTCCGGTTTCATCGGCAACGAGGTCCTGACGGATCTCGAGCTCGGCATAAGGGAGCCGGTGCGGTTCGGCATGGTGGGGGATGGTGTAGTGAGTTAGCTGCACAAGGTATGGTTCGTTCTCGGCGATCATTAACCCCTTATTCCGACGAAGCATCTCTAATACAACAGCAGCAAATCGGCGGTCATGGTCATAAAGTACGGCCGCATGCATTTCCCGCCGGACGCCCTGCAAAATGTCGGTCATCGTATGCTGAGTGACGAGGAATGTCGGGCGCCCTGCTACTCGGCGTTCATGCAGTACTGCGCGCAATCGAGCGTGGTACGGCTCGAATATCTCCGCGCGGCGACCGGCAATCTCTTCCTCGCTTAAGCCGACGTTAGCCGGAACCTCCAGCGACTCGGCCATTTTCGGGATTGATGTCTCCGAGCCTGGATTCCGATTGCAATCAATGACAAGACGGGAGTACTCCTGGCCGAGCATTGGAGCGTCGAGGGCAGCGGATACCCTCTTTGCGACCTCCAGAGCCCCGATGTCCCATGCGGTATGCCGCTCAAGCTCCAACGGCGGCAGTCCAAGGTCGCCGAGACGCTTTGGGATGCGTCGACCGGCGTGATCAACCGCAATTACAAATGGAGATCGTCCGTCGAGCCTGTATTCGATAACCGGTGGCGGTTCATCTGCCTTGAGCAAGCGATAGCTCATGGCTTACGGTGTCTTTGGTGAGGTGCCCGTTGGTAAGGCTGTACGCCGGAACACCCGACGCAGAAGCGCAATCTCGGAGCGCACAAGGTAACAGCGCAAGGTGAACAGGAGACCAAGTGGGGACTCAGCAGGTGGTAGTTTGTCGCACGATTAAGCATACACTCCGGGGCAGCATCGCCTGTACTAAGACCGCTGTGAATTCGGGCATTCCCGGGCAAGATTGTCACTTTCGAGGAGTCAGCTAATGTCCGCACCAACGCCGTTGGGCGAGTATCCCGAACCCGGCTCGGCCGGGGAACTGGCGGCCTTTGCGGACTTGCAGCAGCGTTTGCCGCCGCTCTTTGATCGAGTGTTTGCCGACCGGCTCGCCCCCCGCACAATCGTGGTCGTGCCCGGGCTCAGCCTCGATGCGGAATTGTTGGCTCGGGTCGAGGGCTTCACGCATTACGAGGAGCGGCAGCTGACGATGCTCATGCTGCTCAAGATGCCAAACACGCGCATGGTCTTTCTCACCAGCGCGCCCCTCGACCGGTTGATCGTCGACTATTACCTGCAGCTGTTGCCGGGGATTCCACACGAGCATGCGCGCACTCGGCTGACCTTGCTCGCCGCGCACGATACCTCGACGGTAAGCCTCACGCGTAAGATTCTCGATCGGCCGCGTCTCATCGAGCGTGTGCGCAGTGCGCTAGGGGACGCGCAGCTGGCGCATATCTCGTGCTTCAATGCAACACCGGATGAGCGAACACTTGCCCTGCGGCTCGGTATTCCGCTCTATGCCTGCGATCCGGCGTTAATGCACCTCGGAACAAAAAGCGGAAGCCGCTCAGTGTTTCGCGAGGCAGGCGTAGCCATGGTCGAAGGCGCCGAGAAGCTTCGCGACATGCGCGACGTTATCGCTGCGCTCACCGCCCTCAAGCTCAGCGAACCGACATTGAAGCGAGCCGTCGTCAAGCTCGAGGAAGGTGCTTCCGGTGAAGGCAACTGCATCTTCGATTATTCCGGCGCACCCGCGGCTTCCGCGCTCGAGCCCTGGATCGCCGCGCAGCTACCCAAACGCCTGCAGCCGGAGGCGGCCGGCATGAGTTACGAGCGTTACGCGGCCAAGTTCGCGGAACTCGGTGGGGTCGTCGAGGCATGGATCGAGGCTGAAGAGAAGCGCTCACCGTCGGTGCAGCTGCGGATCACGCCACGGGGAATCATCGAGACCATATCGACTCATGATCAAGTGCTCGGTGGTGCTACTGGCCAGCGCTATCTGGGTGCGAGTTTCCCGGCGATGGAAGAATACCGGAGTTCGATCTGCGAGTCGGCTCGGCGCGTCGCCGCTGTGATGTTGGCGAAGGGCGTTCTCGGTCGCTTTGGCGTCGACTTTGTCTGTGTGCGTGAAGGCAGCGCATGGCGCCATTACGCGATTGAGATCAATCTGCGCAAGGGCGGAACAACTCATACGTTTCAGACGCTGCAGTACCTGACCGGTGGACGTTACGACGCCGATAGCGGTCTTTTCTTCACCGCACAGGGAGAAGCCCGCTATTACTATGCGACCGACAACTTGGTAAAGGCCCCGTATCGGCGCCTAACTCCACTCGACCTGATCGATGTAGCCATCGAGCGGAACCTGCACTACGATCGAACGACACAACAAGGCGTAACCTTCAATCTCATCGGTGCCATTTCAGAGTTCGGTAAGCTCGGTATCGTCAGTATCGGTGCGTCCCCACGCGAAGCCGAGGTGCTCTACCATCGCACGGTGCTTGCGCTCGACGCTGCGTGCGCATGAGCGACATGGACCGATTCTTGTCTCGTTTATGTCTCCCCGACAACCCATAAACTCCCCGTAACGCTTAGTGCGAGCGCTTCAGCGCCCGTTCTCACCGTTCAGACCCGCCGATAGTCTTCGTCCCGATAAGGCGGCTTCGACACCCCCAAGCTGACACTCGTGCGCGCCCCGGACCCCACCGCCGGACGCGTTGTGCCTGACAACGGCCGGTCGCCACCGGCGGTTCAGAGTCAGAGCGGGAATTCGGGCCCATCTGGCAGCAGTCGGTCCGACGGTCCTCGCCGATTGTGGTAGCCGCATTGCCCGCTGAGGACTCTTAACCTAGCAGGGCACACATTTCATGGTCGGCGGCGTGTCTTGCGCCTCGGCGCGGACGCGCAAGGCCAACAGGCAGTCACGAACAAACTGTAGGGGAGGTCCTATGCTTAAGTCTTTACGATTTGCCGCCACGCATGGGCTGACACGCTCGGCGTTGCTCGTTGCGCTAGCAGCGCTCTTCATACCATTGCAACCTGCGGCAGCAGCACTCGCAACGCATCATCATTACAAGCTTATCGTCATTGGCACGTTCCCCGGCCGCTCCATTTACAACACGCACGTCACAAGCAATCACAGCGTCGTTCCCGAATTCACGCAGGCTCTGAACAACCAGGGAACGCTTGTCGGTGGAGCGGATACCCCCTTGGTCAACACCTCTGAAAACTGCTTCAACATTCTGCAGCCGATCGATTGCTATATCCAGCATGCCTTTGTGTGGCAGAACGGTCAGCAGACCGATCTGGGCACTCTTCTGGGTGGCCTCGGTAGCGTTGCTTTCTTCATAAGCGACAATGGGCTCATCGCTGGGGCATCGGAAAACGGTGCGATCGATCCTGTCGCGAACACGCCGGAGACTCACGCTGTACTTTGGAGCAACGGCCAGATCAACGATCTGGGAACGCTCGGTGGAACCCAGAGCTTGGGTGCCGCGGTCAACGACGCGGGCCAGGTGACCGGATTCACCCAGAACGCGATTCCAGATCCGTTTTCGATTGCGAACCTTGGCACACAAACGCGCGCATTTCTCTGGCAGAACGGGCTAATGCAGGATTTGAACACGTTGGGAGGGCCCGACGCGTTTGCGCAGTATGTGAACAACAAAGGACAGGTCGCGGGAGTGTCGTATACGAGCTTTACCCCCGACCCCAACACGGGGTTCCCCCCTCTTCATCCGTTTCTCTGGCAAAACGGCACGATGAAGGATTTAGGCAACTTCGGTGGCACGAATCCCTCCGGACCGTTCATTTTTGGTCTCAACAACCGGGGAGAAGTTACGGGCAACATGGGACTACCGGGTGACCAAATCACTCACGCTTTCTTTGGAATGGAGAAAAGCTTATTGATCTGAACGCCGGTGGTGGCTTGAGAGGGAACTACTCTTATGCAGGCGCGCTCAACGATGCAGGAGAAGTTGTAGGACTTGCGACGCTACCCGGGGACCAGACGCAGCACGCGTTTCTATGGAAAAACGGAGTGATGGCTGACCTCGGCACTTTGCATGGTGATCCGTGCAGCGAGGCACAAGGCATCAACACCAGCGGTCAGATTGTAGGTGCCTCGCAGTCAGCGGCCGGCGGATGCAACTTCTATACCGGCGCGTTCCTCTGGGAGAACGGTGGACCCATGGTCGACTTGAATACGTTGCTCTCTTCCCCTTCCACCTTGCTGCTGACAGGTGCTTTCTGGATCAATGATCAGGGGGAGATCACCGGTAAAGGGGCACCGAGCGGTTGTGGCGATGACGATTTCTGTGGGCGTGCGGTCTTGCTGATTCCGTGCGACGCAAATCATCCAAACATCCAGGGCTGCGACTACAGTCTTGTCGACGCGGCCACGGCGGCTGCACTGTCCCAGCAGCGCATGGCGAACGCCCCGGCAGCGGCCAGCCAGACTGAGCTCTCGTCGGTCAACACGATGGCGCGACTTCGGTCCTTGATGTTGAAGCGCAATCGCTGGTTCCGGGCGCACGTGACGTCCATGGCGTCAGGGCCGCAGTAAGGTAGGCAGCACGCGCCGAGGGCGATATGGACACCGCGGCGCGTGTTCTGTATCGAAGTAGCCATTTAGAAGCATGAATGACCTGCCTGAAAGCTGCCCTTGGCGAGGGACGGCAACGGGTCAACAGCAGGCATGCCGAAGCGACAGTCGCTGAGCGGCCAACAGCGGCCGCTCACGTTTTGGTTTCAATTTTCCTGATAACGGTCACTGGTCCCCGCGAACCACTTGAGGAGTTCATGTGGAGCGTAGGTCTGACGGCAAGGGCGGTTTGACTGCCGCGTTGCTGCACGGGTTAACATTGACCGAACAGGGGGTAGGTGACGCTCTCGGGAAGCGCCCAGCGCTCGCGCCAACCAATAGGATCAGGGGTCGTCTTGCCGGTGACAGAGTCCTCGCACGCCGTATTCTTGAGTTACGCCTCGCAGGATGCGGAGGCAACCCAGCGCATCTGCGAGGCACTCCGTGCGGCGGGCATCGAGGTTTGGTTCGACAAGAGCGAGCTGCGAGGTGGCGATGCCTGGGACCGATCCATCCGCCAACAAATCCACGACTGTGCGTTGTTCGTTCCGATTATCTCCCAGCATACGCACGAGCGGCTCGAGGGCTACTTCCGTCGTGAATGGAGACTGGCGGTTGAACGCGCCGGCGACATGGCTGACAACAAAGCGTTCCTCGTTCCAGTCGTCATAGACAGTACTACCGAACGCGATCGGTCCGTCCCGGAAAAATTCAGGGAACTGCAATGGACACGTCTTCCCGGCGGGGAGACGCAACCCGCATTTGTCGAGCATGTGAGGCGGCTGCTTTCGCACGAGGACGCTCCCGCACTGGACCCCACTCGCTCCGCGAGCGGCGCTGTCGCGAGTCATGCGCCGGCCCCGCACGGGCTTATCCGCCGGGGGACGGGAGTCATGTACGGGGCGATCGCGGCCGTGGCGCTGCTGGTGGTCGGGTATTTCGCGCTCGAGCGGGTAAACCGATCGAAGCTTGTCGCGCCCGCCGCGGCCTCCATCGCAGTGCTGCCGCTCGCGAACGAGAGCGGGGAGGCAAGTCAGCAATACTTCTCCGACGGGATTTCGGAGGATCTGATCACCGCGCTATCGCAATTTCCGAGGCTCAAGGTGATCGGGCGCGCTTCGGCGTTCCAGTTCAGAGATTCCAAGGAGAACAGCCGCAGCATTGGTGCGAAGCTTGGGGTGGGGCATCTAATCGAGGGGAGCGTGCGGCGTGAAGGCGAGATGGTGCGCGTAAGCGCCGAGCTCATCGACACCGCCGACGGAAGCACGCAGTGGTCCGAGCGCTACGACAGGCCCTACAAGGATCTCTTTGCGCTGCAAGACGAGATCACGCGCGCAGTGGCGGGCGCGCTGCGTGCGAAGCTCCTGCCGGGTGAGCATGCGGCGGCGCAGAGCGAGCAACCCCCGAGTGGGAGCCTGGAGGCCTACAACGCGCTGCTGCAGGGCCGGTTCTATGCCCCGCGCGGCACGGAGGCCGATTTTCGCAGGGCAATCGAATTCTTCGTGCAGGCCACCCAGCTCGATCCTCGTTATGCGCTCGCCTGGTGTGAGCTATCCCGCGCCTGGACCGGCCTCAGTGGGGACTTCCTCGAAGGTGCGGCGGCACAGGAGGCAAATGCGAAGTCGCGTGAGGCGGCCGACCGTGCGCTTGCCCTCTCACCCAACCTTGCGGCCGCGCACAATGCCCGGGGTGATGTGCTTCAGCTCGTCGACTTCGACTGGCGCGGAGCGGAAGTGGAGTATCGGCGTGCGCTGGAGCTCTCGCCCAATGACGCCCAGGCGAAGTTCAATCTCGGAGCTGCGCTCGCGATTTACGGTGAGATGGATCAGGCGATCGAGATTACGCGGCAGGCACTCGTGACCGAGCCGCTCCGGGCCTGGGGGTACAAGGCGCTTGCCACGTATTTCTTGGGACTTCACCGCCTCGATGAGGCCGAGCGGGCGATGAATAAGGCCATCGAGATGCAGCCTGCTTCGGGGCCCTATCACTCATGGCTCACGATCATCGAGACTCGGCGCGGTAACGCGCCGGCGGCGCTCGAAGCCGCGCAGCAGGCGCCCCCCGGAATATATCGGGACATGTCGCTCGCCTACGCCCGGCAGATCGGGAGCGACCGGAGTGCAGCCGATGCGGCGCTTAGGACATTTATCGAGAAGGATGCCGGCGGTTCCGCCTACCAGATCGCTGAAGTCTACGCGCTGCGCAACGACGCGAAGGCAACCTTCGAGTGGCTCGATCGGGCCTGGAGCAATCGCGATCCGGGTATCCAGTACCTTCTGTACAGCCCCTTCATCCCGCGCTACAAGGACGATCCGCGCTTTGCGGCTTTCTGCCGCAAGGTCGGCCTGCCAGTTCCTGGGGAAGCTCCGCGCAAGTCCCCCTAACCGGGTGCCTCGGCGGACTGTCCGCTTCGCGCAACCTGAATGTCAGCTTCCGAGATGCCTGACCGGCGGCTCGGGGTCAAGGGCATCTAGCTCTACGGCGAAGTCATGGCCTCGGCGAATGTCTGTCACAACCTCTGAGGCAAGCCTTCCAATGTTGTTGTCGAATTCTCAGGAGTGGAGTCGACTGTCCAACGCCCCGGAGTTCGTCATCGTGGGGTCGTTACCGTCAACCGCACGCCAAGAGAATCCATCAGCTTACGGACTGTGTCGTACCGAATCTTCGCACCCGGTGCGAGAGCCTTGTAGAGGCTCTCCCTTCCCAAACCAGCGTCCTTTGCAACCTTGGTAATACCGCGTGCCTTGGCGACATCCGCCACGGCCTGGAGGAACACATCGGGATTGGAGTCCTCCAAGGCGGCCGAAAGATACTCGGCAATGACCTCCTCGTTGTCCAGATACTCGGCCGCGTCAAACGGCGCAATTCCCAGCCCACTCTTTCGCTTCGCCATTCCGTTACTCCTGGCGCGCACCGCTCTCCTTGAGCTCGCGCACCATCGTCTTTGCTCGTCGTATATCCCGCGCCTGCGTCGACTTGTCCCCGCCCGCCAACAAGAGGTACACGGTCTCCGCGCGGCGCATGAAGTAGAGCCGATAGCCCGGACCGGCGTCGATCCGCATCTCGCTCACCCCGTCCCCTATGCCCTTGCAGTCCCCGAAATTGCCATGCTGTGCGGAGGCGATACGCGCAAGAACCCGGGCCTTCGCCTTGCCGTCTCGCAAAGCCCCGAGCCATCGATCGAACTCGGCAGTGCGCTGAATCGTGTTCAAGGTGAAGTGTATCCGAGTGGATACACTATGGCAAGCGGCGTCTGATGGGGACGACCGTTGCGCCGGCGCGCAGCCCATCAAGATAGTCTGCCCACGCCTGCATCATCTTGCGCCGCTCCGGGAGACGTTGCGCCTTGTTGTAAGCCGCCCGTACCTTGCTGCGCTCCGCGTGCGCGAGCTGGAGTTCGATCACATCGGGTGGAAAGCCCTGCTCATTGAGCAGGGTGCTCGCCATCGTCCGAAACCCATGCCCCGTTTGCTCTTCGGTGCTGTAGCCAAGGCGCCTGAGCGCCCCGTTGATCGTGTTGTTTGACATCGGCCGATCGCGCGAGCGCAGCGACGGAAAGACGTAGCGCCCTGCCCGGGCAAATGGCCGAAGGTCCTCAAGCAGCGTGATGGACTGGTGCGCGAGCGGCACCACGTGCAGCTCCCCCATTTTCATGCGGGCTGCGGGGATCCTCCATTCGGCGGCTTCGAGGTCGAACTCCGCCCATTCAGCCTGCCGCAGTTCGCCTGGTCGCACAAAAACGAGCGGAGCGAGCTTCAGAGCCAGCGCCGTCACCGGGTGACCGACGTAGCCGTCAATCGCGAGCATGAGCTCGCCCACCCGCACGGGGTCGGTGATTGAGGCGAAGTTTTTGGACTTGACCGGCGCCAGCGCATCCTTGAGGTCGGCCGCAACGTCGTGCTGCGCGCGGCCGGTGGCGACTGCGTACCGGAAGACTCGGCCTGCCAAGGCACGGACACGATGCGCGGTCTCGTGGCGACCCCTGGCTTCAATCCGACGCAGCGCGGAAAGGAGTTCCTGGGCGGTGATCGATGCCATTGGGCGACTGCCCAGGTAGGGATACAGGCCGCTGTTCAGGCGTGCTCCCAGGATGGAGAGGGTCTCCGGCGCCAGCGACTTGCTTTGCAGATCGAGCCATTCCTGGGCTACGCCCTCGAAGGTCACCAGCATCGCCGCGCGCTTGGCCTTGCGATCCGCGCTGGGATCGATCTCGTCCGCAACGAGTCGCCGCGCCTCGTCGCGCTTCTCTCGCGCGCGCTTCAGCGGCACGTCCGGATAGGTGCCGAGCGAGATCAGTTTCTCCAGGTTTCCGATCCGATAGCGCAGGCGCCACAAGCGCCCTCCGGTCGGTGTTACCAGCAGGAACAAGCTACGTTCGTCGTAGAGCTTGTAGGGCCGCTCGCGCGGCTTCGCATTGCGTATTTTTGCCTCACTCAGGGACGGCATATAACACCCACATACCCCAGTGGGCGAAACGTACCCCAATACATACCCCAGGTCTAATCGCGGCGCCGCTGAACACGGTCAGACAACGCTGTACGCTAAAAGTCTATTAGTTAAGGCATTTGGAGACTTTTCGGGACCCGGAAGGACGCCATTGAACGGGCGAATTAGATTCCGGAAAAGGCTAGGGTCGGAATCGAACCGGCGTAGACGGCTTTGCAGGCCGCTGCATGACCACTCTGCCACCTAGCCAACGAGGAGAACCAAGGCTCTTTGGAACACAAGCGCGCTAAACTAAGGGCGCTCAGCGCGGCTCACGCTTCAGGCTGACTAGAGGGAGGCTAGCAAAAAGGTGACAATACGTCGATTGTCTGCGTGAGCCCGTGGCGAGCGCCGGGGCATTTCTGTGTACAAACAACGAGAACAAGGAGCATCGAATGTCCGCCGCAACCGCGCCTGCTGCCGCCGGCTTCTTCGACCGTAAACGCATCGTCGCCCATCCGGGCTTCAGCCGCTGGCTGGTACCACCAGCCGCGCTGGCGATTCACCTCTGCATTGGGATGGCGTACGGATTCAGCGTCTTCTGGCTGCCCATGAGCAAGTTGATCCCCGGCGCTGCGGTGTGCTCGCAGGGCTTCGGCGCCGTGTTGACGGCAACGGACTGCAACTGGTCGGTTGCCGACGTGACCCACATCTTCGAGACCTTCATCGCCATGCTGGGTATCTCGGCAGCGATCTGGGGTGCTTGGCTCGAGCATGCTGGTCCACGCAAGTCCGGATTCATCGCGGCACTGTGCTGGGGCGGCGGCCTGATTCTCGGTGGCTATGGAGTCATGATTCACCAGCTGTGGCTGGTGTACCTCGGCTGCGGCTTCATTGGCGGGATCGGTCAGGGCCTGGGGTATATCACACCAGTCTCCACGCTGATCAAGTGGTTCCCAGATCGCCGAGGCATGGCGACCGGATTCGCCATCATGGGCTACGGCGGTGGGGCGATGATCGGCTCGCCGCTGGCGGTGTGGCTCATGGCGCATTTCGCCCACGGCGGCATCTCGGGCGTGGCAAGGACGCTGATGGTATTGGGAGTCATCTATTTCATCGCCATGAGCCTCGGGGCTCTAGGCTTTCGCGTGCCCACCGCTGGCTGGCATCCGCGAGGGTGGACGCCTGCGGCTGCCGCGCAGGGATCTATGATCACGAGCGCGCACGTGCATCTGGATACCGCGTGGCGCACACCGCAGTTCTGGCTGATCTGGGGCGTGCTGTGCCTCAACGTCACTGCCGGGATCGCCGTAATCGCCATGGCAAGCCCGATGCTGCAGGAGGTGTTTGGCGCGAGGCTTCTCGGACTCGATCCGCAGACCATGCTCAGCGACGCGCAAAAGGCCGCCGTCGTCGCAGCCGCCGCGGGCCTCGTGGGACTCATCAGCCTGTTCAACAGCCTTGGACGAATCTTCTGGGCGTCCGCCTCCGACTACCTCGGCCGCAAGAACACGTACTTCGTGTTCTTCCTGCTTGGGATAGTGCTCTACGCGCTGCTTCCTACCTGGGGACACCTGGGGCTGGCCGGCCTGTTTGTCGCGTCGGTCTGCATCATCCTGACGATGTATGGCGGTGGCTTTGCGACCGTACCCGCCTATCTTGCCGATATCTTCGGCACGCAGATGGTGGGGGCGATCCACGGACGTCTGATCACCGCCTGGTCGGTGGCCGGCGTGGTGGGACCGTTCCTGATCGCCAGGCTGCGCGAGGGGCAGCTGGCCGCTGGTGTGCCGAAGAGCCTCGTCTACGATCGCACGCTCTACATCATGGCGGCGTTGCTGTTCGTCGGGTTCCTGTGCAACCTGCTGGTACGACCCGTGCACGAGAAGCACCATATGGGATCGGAGCAGCTGACGCGCGAGCGCTCGTTGCAGCACGAAGCGCATGAAGCGGCGCCCGCCGGGACGGCGGTGAAAGATGCCAGCCCCGGTCCACTCGTACTGCTGGCGTGGCTTGCGGTAGGCGTGCCGTTCCTGATCGGCCTCTATATCGCGCTGCAGAAGGCGGCGGGTCTGTTCGGTCTGTGACCCACACCGGATGATCGGGAGCGCTCGATCGCCGGGGCTCCCGTCGCCGACTGTTCACCGCCTCGGCTGTGCCGGCCGGCGCTCCGCGCACTTCAGCTCCACCGGCCAAACACGCTGCAGGTGGCCAGAGAGGAATGCCGTGATGAGGCCGAACAGCAGCAGCCCGTTGAGCGCCTCCAGGGCACCCATGAGACTCCACTGTTTGGAGAGCTGGATCGACTCATGCCCGTAGGCGGTGATCGCGTTCAGCGAATAAAGGACCGCATCGTGGTACTCCTCGACCGCGCCGAGCAGCGTGTAAGCGATCGCCCATACGAGGGCCTCGAGTCCGTGCAGGATCGTGGCCAACAGCGCGGCGGCGGCCCATGACCAGCACGAAGAACAGGAAGAAATTGCGGTGGTTCCCGGCCTCGCCCAACACACGGATAAGCGTCCTGTCGATGAAGGCGAGTCCCGTGACATGAATGATGAGGGTAAACACGACCATGGGCAGCGCCCACGCCCAGTCACCTACCCAGCTCATTGACAGCACCAGCTGGCTGACGACCGGCCGGTTCGCCGCTTAGCTGAGGGTGAGCGCGAAAGAGATGGAGCGGGAAACGAGACTCGAACTCGCGACCCCGACCTTGGCAAGACCGGAAGATACTAAGTAAATCAAATAGATAGATGCTCGAAGCATGCCAGATCGTGCCAATGCGATCAAGTAGTTGCCACGGGCAACTTGCCAAGTACTTGCCAGGTGAGTTCCTGCAACCTCCAACTTGCGTGCCAGAGCTCCATTTGAGCACCCGCCGCTAGTGGGATCTCGCGATGCCCAGAAGCGGTAGTGGAAGGCGTCCCACTGGCGACTCTTGCCCGGAGCCGTCCATCGTCAGTGTCGACCTTGCGGCACCACAAAAAATCGCACGATTCGACATGGCGGACACTGGCGCAGTCGCTGTCGGCCGATCGCATCGAGCCTGCTGCTCGCGCGCTTCGGTCTCGATGTCGTAGAGCGCTCCGAAGAACACCAGCGCTTCGGCAGCGATCTCGCTGCGCTGGTTCTCGTGCAGTTCCTGGAACTTTGCGCCTCGCGTGCGCCATGCAGCCGATTTCGATGACGCCGCGCTCAAAGAGCGCCTTGTATCCGGAGAAGTCATCGCAGACGAGCTTGCCGGACCAGCCGCCCAGGAACGCTCGGGCGTGATGGCCACCGCGGCTCTCGGTGAAGTCGTACACCACCAAGGGCAGCGGATCGAACTGCGTGCTGCCGTAGCTCCACAGATACGCTCGATGCGTGTGGCCCAAGCCCAGGCTTTAGCATCGGCACCGGCGTCTCATCGGCGTGCAGCACGGTGCGGCTGAGGCAGCGCGACCTTCATCGCCTGCGCCAGCGGGCTCAGCTGCACGCCGCAGGCACCGACTCCACGCCCCAAGCGTCGAGCGCGGCAGTGCTCACCTCTGCACGCTCCAGGATCCCCTCCAGGCGGTACAAGCGGCTGATGGTCAGCGTACTTGCTCACCAGCACGTGAGCCAGCAGCCCCGCAGTCGGGATCCCCTTATCGATGATCTGCGGCTGGAACGGGCGCCTGGATCAGGGTCTCGCAGCTGCGGCATACCCACTTGCCGCGCACGTGGCGCTCGACCTGGAAGACTCCGGGCGTGTAGTCGAGCTTCTCGCTCACCTCCTCGCCGATGCGCTCGAGCTGGCAGCCGCAGCTGCAGACCGTGTGCTCGGGCTCGTGACGGACCTCACGCCGCGGCAGATGCGCCGGCAGCGCCGTGCGGCGCGGCTTGTCTTTGGGTGCTCTCGCTGGGGTTCTCCGCGCAGCGCCTCGAGCTCGAGGCTCGATCGCCTCCAGATCCTCATCGATCGACTCCTCAAGGAGGCTGCGCTGCGCTGGATCGAGCTGCTCACTGCGCCGGCCGAAGCGCCAGCGCTTTAAGATCGCCATCTCGTGCGTGAGCTGATCGATCTTGAGCTGCTTGAACTTGAGCTCCTGGTCCTTCTCGGTGACCTGCGTAAGAGCGCGGTGGCCAGATCCCGCAACTCCTGTGCGTTCATCTGTGCCAGATCGCGCGGCAACTGCATGGAGTTGATCCTGCCACAGCATCATGCGTGACGAACAGCAGCGCTGCAGATAATTTTCTCTACAACACGCAGATCTTTGCGTGCTCGTTCAAACGCTCCCATGGCAAGTCCCACCACGAGCGCCTGCAGCTGACTCATCGAGAGCTCAAAGCGCGTGCCAAGATGCGTGCTCGCTCGGATGAAGTGTCCCTGCTGCAAACGCCGCGCGCACAGCCACAGCCCAAAGCCATCGTGCACGAACACCTTCAAACGGTTCGCTCGACGGTTCATGAACAGGTACGCATGATGCGAGCGCGCCGCACCGAACACCCTCACCACTCGCGCGAGCGCGGTGTCCACTCCCGCGCGCATGTCCAGCGGCTCAACGGCAAGCCAGGCCGCATCGATGCGGATCACCTCATGAGCTCTCGCAGCAGCAGCGCGCACTCGCGTGCCGCCGATGCCGGCCACTCGCACGCTCACGGTGCTCGATCCCCGGCGGATCTTCGATGCGGATCGGCGCATCAGTCGCGCTCGGAGGAAAGCGCTACCGGCACGAAGCTCAGCGTTGTGCTCGACCGCCTCGCTCGGCGCCGCCGGGCCTGCCGCAATCGGCCAGCTTCCCCGTCCGCTCAGCCTCCACCACCCAGCGCCGCAGCAGGTTCGCGTTCAGTCCTCGCGCCAGCGCCACCGCGGCGATCGATACTCCGGGCTGCCGGCACGCGGCAACCGCCTCCGCCTTGAACAGCCGCGCTGTGGCGCCGACGCCGGCGTCGCCCGATACTGACTACTTGACCGGAGTGTCCACGTGTCCACCTATCTGTTAAGTGGACACGTATCCTCCTATCCCGCCAAGGGGATCGGAAGGTGAGTTCGCCAGCCGCTTACGAAGGTGCCGGCATACGGCGGGACAGCGCGGGACGCATTTCTCGGCGCAGCTGCCGGAGTCGCCGCCAGATCGATCGCAAGCGTCGCATGGATGCCAGTCGGAGTGGGCGTTCCCTGGCTGGCTCTCGTAGTTGCGTAGTTGTAGGGCCAACCAATTTGCTCTCACCGCGACAATGGTCGCTTCGTGACCCGTTGCCGTCCTTCCCGACTGACTGCTTTGCGGCGTGGCGAACTCACGCCTCCAGGGGCGTCTGAATGATTGAACTCCACTGACTCCCCACCTTCATCGCCATGACTCGCGTGGTTCTGATTGCGCTACGGAATCTACGGACGCGCGGAACTGGCAAAAGGCGTACACAGACTCTGAGAGGTTAGGAGTGATAAGGAGTTACTAATGATCTACTTCGCATACCAAGTAACGCCGGTTGCCGGCAAACGCGACGCGCTCATTGAGACGAATGGGCGTTTCAAGAAGATCTTTGAATCCGTTGGAGGTAAGGAGATTGGTAGTTTCCGAGTCGGTCTTGGACAGGGCGAAGGAACCCTTGTCTACTTTCTGGCGTACGAGGACATGACCGCCGCGACTGAAGCTTGGAAGAAGCTGGAGAAAGATTCCGAGTATCAGGCTTTGGTAAAGCAGACCGAATCGATGACTGCGTCGGTGACATCAGGTCTTCTGCTTCCGCTTCCGAATTCGCCACTTCGCTAGCAGTAGCGGACAAGGACAAGGCTGAAAGCCTTGTCCTCGTCCGTTCTTACCGCCTCGGTGTGACCACCGCAGCGTTTCCACGGCCGAGTGCGACTCGAGCAAACCTTCCTTCGGATTGAAAGCGGCGTGGCTCGCCGCAATTAAGTGGCAAAGGCCCCTGCAAAAATGATCGACTACCGCACGCCGTCTTTCGCCAAGCGCGATCACAAGGCTAAGGGTGACGAGTGGGACGAATGGCACGTCAGCGGCGACAAAATTCAACGATGCCTGCTCGATCACGAGGGGCTTTTCTTGGCTACTGAGACTCTTGAGGGCGACGTCGCTGCCCTGGTCGCCTTTGCCAAGACCGGTAATGACCTCGCTGCGCACGACGTGGATATGGTCCATAAGCTCGAGCGGCTTCACAGGCGACAAACGCAGCAACTGCTGAGGGCAATGCGGAATAGAACGCCTTGACGACCACTGGAGGCCCGAGGAGAGACCGAAGAAGTCATTGGGCGGTCTGACGCCCGCCTTATACGCACCGGAATCCGTGAGCACGTGTCCGGTAACGGGCGATCCTTTCGGGACCGCCACCGTCCGGAGTTGGCCGCCTGCTGCCGAATTCGGCTGTACTTCCGGAGTTGATAAAC
The DNA here is from genome assembly GCA_963837035.1 of uncultured Pseudomonadota bacterium. GTDB lineage: Bacteria > Desulfobacterota > Binatia > Binatales > Binataceae > JASHZA01. The sequence continues at coordinate 23,575 of CAWIMH010000029.1, read as the reverse complement.
ATCCAGCCAAAAGGCCGGCCTCACCACTCGGGGGTATCGTATTGATTGCTGAGTCAAGCGATGCCACCCAAGCAGGAGGCCGACATGGAACTATACGCAGCGATTGATTTGCACTCCAACAACAGCGTGGTTGTCGTGACGGATGCGTCCGATCATGTGGTGATGGCCAAGAGGTTTCGCAACGATCTGGAGTCGATCGTGACGGCGCTGCGCAGCTGCGCCGGTGAGGTCCGGGCCGTCGCGGTCGAGTCGACGTACAACTGGTACTGGCTGGTTGCGGGCGCCGCTCGATCGTGAACGGGGTTTACGGAGGATCGTGAACAGGGATTACGGGCGAGCGTGAACACGGATTGGGCGTGATCGTGAACACTTTTCGGGGATTTCCGTAGACGGTGTTCACGATCGCGTAAACGGTGTTCACGGTCGCGTAAATCAGCCAGGGGTGCTGGAGATATCTGTTTGGGCGAGCCTACCCCGCCAGCTTTTTGGCGGGAGGAAGGCGAATGCCAAGCGAGAGGGTCTCCATGTACCGGATCCGGGAGGTGCTGCGGCTGTCGGCCGCGGGGTTGACGGTGCGCCAGGTGGCAGCCGGTGCCAGGCTGTCGGTCGGGGCGGTCTCGAAGTATCTGAACGCGGCACGGGCGTCCGGGGTCGCATGGCCGGTCCCGCAAGAGTGGGACGACGCCGAGCTCGAGCGGCGCGTGTATGGCGAGGCGGCATGCCGGCCGTCGAAGTTCGTGATGCCGGCGTGCGCGGCGATGCACCAGGAGCTGAAGCGCCATCGACACGTGACGCTGCAGCTGCTGTGGGAAGAATATCGGGCTGAGCACGGCCCCGCGGCGTACAGCTACAGCGAGTTCTGCACCCATTACCGGCGCTGGAAGCGCCAGTCGGCGCGCTCGATGCGCCAGCGGCACATCGCCGGCGAGAAGCTGTTCATCGACTATGCTGGCACCCAGGTCCCGATCTATGGCGCGCACGATGAGCCGGTGCTCTGGGCGTCGGTGTTCGTGGCGGTCTGGGGCGTGAGCAACTACACCTACGCGGAAGCGACCCGCACGCAGTCGCTCCCGGACTGGTTGGGATCCCATGTCAGGGCGCTGACGGCCTGTGGGGGCGCGCCGGCGATCTTCGTCCCCGATAACCCCAAGGTCGGCGTCACCAAAGCCGATCGCTACGAGCCGATCCTGCAGCGCTCGTATGACGAGCTCGCGCGTCATTATGGCGCAGTCGTCATCCCGGCGCGACCGTTCCGGCCCCGGGACAAGCCCAAGGTAGAACAGGGAGTTTTGCTGGTCTCCCGCTGGGTGTTGGCGCGGCTGCGGCACCAGCGGTTCTTCAGCCTGGACGAGCTGAACACGGCGATCGCAGCTCTCATGGTCGAACTCAACGAGCGCCCCTTCAAGCGCCTGCCGGGCAACCGGCGAGCAGCGTTCGAGACGCTCGATCGGCCGGCGATGAAGCCCTTGCCGGCGAGGCGTACGAATACGCGCTCTGGAAGCGAGCCAAGGTCGGCGTCGATTACCACCTCGAGGTCGAGCGGCACTACTACAGCGTCCCGCACACCCTCGTCGGCCACGAGGTCGAGGCCCGCTTCAGCGCCAGTACCGTCGAGTGCTTCTTCAATGCCCGCCGCGTCGCCGTCCACGCCCGCAGCTACCAAGTCGGCAAGCACACGACGATCCCGGAGCACATGCCGAAATCGCATCAGAAGCACGCCGAGTGGAGTCCAACGCGGCTGATCGGCTGGGCCGGCACTATCGGCCCGAACACCCAGGCGGTCGTCACCTACCAGCTCACCCACAAGCCGCACCCGGAACAGGGTTATCGCGCCTGCCTCGGGCTCCTCGCGCTCGCCAAGCAGTACGGCCCCGAGCGGCTCGAAGCCGCCGCCAGCCGCGCAGTCGCGATCGGCTCCCTGAGCCGCCATAGCGTGAAGTCGATCCTCGAGCGCGGCCTCGATCGGCGCTCATCCAGCGCGCCCGATGAACTCGCCCTGCCACTGCACAGCAACGTGCGCGGGCCGGGCTATTACCACTGAGAAGAAGGAGAACTCGATGCTCAATAATCCCACCCTCGAGACGTTGAGGGCCCTCAAGCTCCACGGCATGATCGCCGCCTTCGAGGAGCAGCTGCAGAATCCGAGCACCGCGAGCCTGTCCTTCGAGGAGCGCTTCGGGCTCCTCGTCGACCGCGAACGGTTGACCCGCGAAAACGGCCGCACCACGCGGCTCCTGCGCCAGGCACACCTCAAGCACTCGCAAGCCTCGGTCGAGGACATCAACTACCGCGCCGACCGCAAGCTCGACAAGCGACTGATCGCAACCCTCGCCAGCGGGGAGTGGATCCGCCGCGGTCAGGGGCTCCTCATGACCGGCAAAACCGGCACCGGCAAGAGCTGGCTGTTCTGCGCACTCGCCCGACAAGCTTGCCGCCAAGGCCGCTCGGTGCGTTACTGGCGGCTCGCGAGACTCCTTGAGCAGCTGCGCATCGCACACGCCGATGGCAGCTACATCGGGCTGCTCAAGAAGATCGCCAAGACCGACGTGATCGCGCTGGACGACTGGGGACTGACTCCGACCACCGCCCAGGACCGCGCTCACCTGCTCGAAGTCCTCGACGATCGTGTGGGCGAGAAGTCCACCGCCATCCTCAGCCAGTTGCTGGTCGAGGACTGGCACACCTATCTCGGCGAGCCGACGCTCGCGGATGCGATCCTCGATCGCCTCGTGCACCGCAGTCACCGCCTCGCACTCACCGGCCCTTCGATGCGTGACCGCGAAATCCAGGGGTAGTGCGCACCATGGCTCAACTCGAGATCGCCGCTCCTGGGCCGTCCTATGAAGCCGTTCTCCGGCACCAGCGTCCCAAAACTCGCTTCCGTCCCTCACGCAGTTCTCCCCGTGGGTCCACAGCCGCTCGCTGCGCTCGCCCGGCCGCTTGGCGCGTCTGGCTTGGAGAGCACGCGCCGTCGGCCGGCTGCGGGCTGTGGACTACGGGGATAACCGCAAAACGCTTGACGCATCGTGAACACCTGACGTAAAAACCAACACGCCAGCATCCACGGCCGCCGCACCGTTCACGATCCTCCGGCGCGACCGTTCATCATCAGCGGAATCCGCAGGCTGGTCGACGGCCTGCGGTCCGCGGGCTTTGACGTGCGGCTGGTGAACACGGCGGCGGTCAAGCAGTACGACGGTCTGAAGCATGGCGACGATTTCAGCGATGGCAAGCACCTGGCGCAGCTGCTGCGGCTCGGGATCTTGCCGCAGGGGTACATCTGCCCACCGGAGCTGCGGGCCCTGCGTGACCTGATGCGCAAGCGAGCCCAGCTCGTGCGGCACCGCACCGCGAACATCCTGAGCATCCACAACCTGCTCGCCCGCAACCTGGCGAAGTCGGTCAGGGGCGACGATATCAAGCGCCTGGGGGATGCGGAGATTGACGGGCTGGCGCTGCTTGAGGACCAGAAGCGCGCCATCAAGGCCAATGCGGCAGTATTGCGCTGCCTGGAGGAGCAGATCCTGCTTCTGGAGCGGGCGATCCTCAGCCAAAGGCCGGCTGCGCGAGGAGTTCCATGGGCTGAAGACCGTGAGCGGTATCGGCGATGTCCTGGCGCTGACGATCGCGCTGGAGACCGGTGACATCCATCGGTTCGCCTCGGTGGGCAAGTTCGCCTCCTACGCACGTATGGTCAACAGTCGGCGCGAGTCGAACGGTAAGAACAAGGGCATCGGCAACCGCAAGTGCGGCAACAAGCACCTCAGCTGGGCGTTCATCGAGGCTGCGCACCACGCGGTTCGCTACGACCCTTCGATCCGACGCTTTTACGAGCGCAAGCGTGCGAAGACTCTGGCGGTCGTGGCGATCAAGGCGGTCGCTCACAAGCTCGCCCGCGCCTGTTATCACATCATGCGCGATAGCGTGCCGTACGATGGTGCGCGCGCCTTCGCCTGAACAGCGCTTGACGATCAGGGGATGGCGGTGGCAGCGCCGCCTTGGGGTTGGCAGAACCATCTTGTTGATTGCGCGCCACCGCCATCCCGACCGTTTGCAGTGACGTTGCGCCCGCGCCGCGAGCCGCATGGGGTTGGGCCGTCGAAGCGGAGCCATGAATTTGTGCGATCGCACTACGCGATCGACTGGTATGGACGCGGCGAGGAACAAAGGGTTTTCTGGGGCCGGTGCTCCCGGCCAGGGGCAGCGATAACGAGTTGCGAGCTCGATACGCCAAGCCTTGATCCTGATGGGTGACTCGTGCGCAACAGCGCAACCAGCGTATGAGAACCACTGAGCGTGACGGAGATCTGCCACGGATTGCACTGCGACAGCGGCCATCAGCAAGCCGCCAGGTTGAATATTGCCCAGTTGACAGAGGCCGCTAATGGGTGACCCGTTTCTGCCGGTGGCGAACGGCGGCTTTGCGGCGTCCCGGTTGCAATGTGGACAACCGGGTGCATTCGGATTTGTTTACTCCACCTGCTTCATCGGCGGTGCAGTCCACTTGCCCTCGACCGCCTCGGCCTTGGGCCAGTACAGGCGCAGATACATGATCATTGGCCCCTTCGGCGCAGGCAGCCAATTCGCTTCCTTGTCCTTGCCGGGAGATTCGTTCTGGATGAACAAGGTCAATCCCCCGTCGGCATCGCGCTTCAGTTGCGGCAGCATCGGTGAGTTGATGAGGTAACGATTGATGGGATTTGCCACGAGCAGGCTCGCCGGCAATTCGTACATCGTCAGCGACCAGAATGCGTTAACGGGGGGCAATTGGCCCGGTGCGAACCGCAACGTGTAATGGTGGGCTCCGTTGAGTGGCTGCTTCGCCTCATCGATGGCGTAGACCGGATACATCGCCTCCAGCTTTGAATTGCCATAGATGCCCATCACGGCGCCGGCCATGCGATAAAGATAATTGTTCTTCAAATATTCCCGCGTGCCGAAGACGTCGCCCGCAGTCACCTTCCCGAGTTCCACTTGTTTCCGCAAACTCCCGAAGTCAGCCCAAGCGTCGGCAATCCCACCCTCAATCGCTTTCGCCATTTCAGGCGAGAGTTTACTGGCATCGAAATTCTTGCCGCCGCCGACGCCGATCTTGGCGAATCGAGCCATGAGCTCCGTCTCGGAGGGGTCGGTCGGGCAGAACTGCAGAGTGAAGTTCAAAATGCCGTAGAACTGCGGCGAGGTCTTTTCGGCTTCCGGCGTGAGCGGCTTGATGAAATCAATGGCGGGCGCCGCCTTCGGTGCCGGGACCCCGAGGAAAGCCGACAGGGTCTGTGCCTTGTATCCGGCTTGCACCTTTTTCACGTTGTCGATATCGCTCGGATTGAAGAGCTGAGTGCGATAGAGGGCGAAGACGAACTCCGTCTCCGAGCGAATGACCTTAGTCACACCTTTAGGCGTCTCTCCCTTCCAATTAGGCCCAGCAATGAGAAAGACCCCGCCATCGTTACCGGTGGCGCGACTGCCGATGTAGGCAAAGTTGAAGGTGTAGGCGTCGATGAGTTGGATGCTGAAATAGCGATTCTTTTCGATCACCGGCACGGTGAGAACCATCGGTTCGGCGCGCAGGTCCATGCCGACGAAGGAATAGGGCGTATCCGAGTTCGGCGTCTGGATCGCCGTATCCGCCGGCGTGTAAACACGAGGGGTATTGACCAGATGGTTCCATGTCGCTTTGTACTGAGGCCCCTTGGTGTTCACGAAGTAGTCGTATTGGATGCGGTAGTTATCTACCATCGGAAAGCCGTAGATATAGGCCTCCTTCGCGATGGCACGGGCTTCCGCTGGCGTCACCTCCGCGCCGCGCGCGCCACCCGCGAACAATGCGCCCAGCAATATCGCCACAATACCGGCACTGCGTCATTGCTCTCATGATGGTGATTTGCATTTTCAGTTCTCCTTTTTCGTTGCCGCTACTTCGATGCGTTGATTACGCCGGGTGGCTGCCAGCTGCCTTCACCTGGCGGCAAAATCGACGGCGGTTCGATCTTCGGCCAGTACAGGCGCAGCAACATGTAAATGGGGCCGTCGGGCGCCGGCAGCCAGTTGGCTTCCTTCGCCTTTCCCGGCGATTTGTTCTGGATATAGATCGTCAGTGATCCATCGGGATTCTTTCTTCATCCCCGGCAGCATCGGTGAATTGATCAGATAACGGTTGATCGGGTTTTCGATCAGTAGCTGGCTCTTGCCGTCATACATCGTCACCGACCAGAAGGCGTTCACCGGCGGGAATTGTCCTTTGGCGAAGGTGAGCGTGTAGTTGTGCTTGCTGCCGTCGAGTCGCTCGCCGTGAATGTCTTTGCGGGTGTAGGGATACATCGCCTCGGCCGGGTCATTGGCGTAGATGCCGGCCTTCGCGACGGCGGCGCGCTTCAGCCAATCGCCGTCGAAGGAGGCGCGGTCGCCGCCGGACAGTCCGCCCACGAGCCAACCGTTTTGATCTTTGCCGGTGCTGGCCACAGCGGCCGACACTTTTGTCCTCACCGTCCTTCATGCCCAGACCCACTGCGACCTTGTGTTCGGCCGAGAGGTCCTTGAAGTTAAATTTCTTGCCCGGACCAATGCCGATGCTGGCGAGCTTTGCGCGGATCGCTTCTTCCTCCGGCACGGCGGGGATGAATTGCAACGCGAAGTCGAGATAATCGAAGAAACCGGTCTTGACCATCTCTTTGTCGATCTTCGGGAAGTCGATGGCCGGGGCGGCCGGCGGCGCGGGCTGGTGCAGATACGCTGAGAGCGGCTGCGCCTTGTAGCCGGCCTGAACCTTGGCCACGTTCGGCATGTCCGCCGGATTGAAGAGTTGGGTGCGATAAGCCGTCGGCGCAAATCGCGTATCAGACCGAAACACCTTCTTTATGCCGGGCGGGGTCTCGCCCTTCCAGTCGGGTCCGGCCACGAGGTAATCGCCGGCATCATTGCCGGTGGCGCGACTGCCGATGTAGCCATAGTTGTAGGTATTGCCGTCGATGAGCTGCACCGAGTAGTAGCGCTTCTTTGTCAACGGCCGGCACCGACAGCACCATGGGTTCGGCGCGCAGATCCAGCCACAACATCGAATAAGGCGTGTCACTGTTGGGAGTGACGATGGCCGTGTCCTTGTAGGTAAAGACGCGCGCTTCGTTGTGGATCTGATTGAAGGGCGCCTTGAACTGGCCGGAGTCGCGATCCACGGCAAACGCATACTGGACCGCGTAGTTCATCACGATGGGCAAGCCGTAGATGAAGCCCTCCTCGGCGATGGCTTTGGTTTCCGCGATGCTCGGCGCGGGCACGCCCTGAGCCGCGTCTTTCTTTTCGGCCTGAGAGATAGAGTCATTCTTGCCGCAGCCGGCGATCAGCATCGTCGCAGCCGCGAAGAGAGCGGCCCATTTCGTGGTTGACTTCATGTTTCGCATCCTCTAGAGAGATTCATGCTTCAGGCAGTCCCGATCCGCGTTCAGTCCCGGCAATATACGGATTTTTCTACCAAAAAACGCGGCAGCACTCGGGATGAGCGGAAAGGCAGCGACGCGCCGAATGGGTCGGCTACGACTGACCGCTATAGGGCAACGAGAATGAAGGCGCCGCTAGAATCTCATTTAGTCGGCTCTTTACGAGAGGCTTCGACCTCCGACGCTCGCGCGCATTTCGTGGCGATTTCCAAGGTGTTCATTTCACCAATTCAACGTCTGGCAACTTAAAGGTCTTGTTCCAGAATGCCTCTGCTGGGGCGTACAGGCCGAGCCGTCCGCGTTCTGTAATCGGTTTGTCCATCTGGACGGTGATCGCAGGGCGACACCTCATGTGTCACTTGACCTTTTCCAAGTCGCCCGGCTTCCAACTCTTATTGAGGGCTGCCTCGGTCGGGCCGTAGAGCCTGAGGATGGCGAAATACCCCTTGCCGGGCACTGTCGCGAGCCAGTTGCTGGCCTTGCCTTCGGGCGCGTGGGGGCCGAGGTAAAGGTCTGTGCTCCCGTCGGCATTTTGTGCCGGCTTATCGCGCGAACCGAGCGATGGGAAAGGCTGGCCGTTAGGGAGACCTGACGCGTTCGAAGCGTCGTAGAGCGTCAGCGACCAGAAGATGGCAGCCGGGATGTTGGGCGGCAGGTGCAGGCGATAGTTGCTGGCACCCACGAACGGCTTGCCCTCGCTATCGAAAAAGGCCATCCAGTAATTGGCTCCCTTACCTGGGATTTGTGAGGCCATGCCAAGGCTTACCGCGTAGTAGCCGGTGAAATAGTTGATCCGGGAGTCAGTTGCCAGAACCCCCGCGGTGTTCAACCAGGGCCACTCATTGTCAGCAGCTGAGGGCTTCGCCGGCGTCTGGTTGGCCACCGGATTGGTCCAGTGACGGTCTGGGTAAATCAAATAGGAAACGCCACCGACAACATCTTGGAAAAGCAGTACGCGGCTCATTGCGTACCCGGTCTTCGCGGCCTGATCGAGGATCTTCCGGGTGTGCGCATCAGGTGTGAACGGCTGCCCCTTGACGATGCCGATTGTCGCCAAGTCGCCGAGCCGGTCGGGACCGGCAAGGTTGGCGCCCTCCTTGTCCAGAAGCAGCTTGAGCTGATCAAACGCGCTGCCGTCGCTGATCGGTAGCATATTGACCGGGACGCCGGAGGCATCCGGGAATTTCATCGGCTTCGCGCTCGCTTCGCCGTTCAGCGGATAGATCTTTGTCCGTTCGAGATGCTCGACGGCGGGTGTCAGATTCTTTGGGTCCTCGTAGAACCCGCGTAGGAAAACAAAGACGCTGTTGGTTGCTGAACGGTAGACGAAATAACCTTCCGGCACCGTTCCCTTATAGCCGGGCGGCAATAGCAGAAATTTGCCGCCCTTGCCGCCATCCGGTCCAGCCAGACCGATATCACCAAAGAACTTGCCACCATCGGCCGGGATGGGACGCTGCCAATAGTCGTCAAAGATGCCTTGCAGCCCGGGCGGCGCCTCCATCACCAGCGGACCGTCCTTCCCAAGATCCACGTAGCTCATGGCGTAGAGCACGTCAGAGTTAGGCGTGGTCACTAGAGTCTTGGCGTCCAGGCGTTTTTTCCAAATGGGCAGGACGTTGTAACCGGCACCGAAGGTCTTCTCGGACCCGACCTGCATGCCGAGCATGTTGATTACCGGCAGCGCCCAGAGGTAGGTCTGCGTCGCCCGCTCGAAGAGCAGTTCGTCGCGCAGTGTCTGAGCTGTCTCCTGCGTGGGCCGGCCGTCCGCGAACGGGAGGTTGGCGAGTTTATCGAAGTGCGTCTCTTGAGCGAGGACGGCCTGAGTCGCTGCGCTCATTGCCAGCGCGCCCGCAAGCGCCGCGAGGCAGTTTAGCTTGTGCGGTGTTTTCATAAGAATATTGCCGCTTTCGGTCATTAATTCTGCAGCACACTGATCCGCCCATTGCGCGCTACGTGGAGATTTCAGAATTGGCTTGCTCGAGCTACGGCGTTCTACGGCACGAGCTCTACATCAGGCATCTTGAATGATTTGTTCCAAAACGCCTCCTCAGGAGCGTAGAGCCGGAACCAGAGATAGGGCTCCTTGCCCATGGTCGGAATCCAATTGGATTCCAGCCCGGCAGGGGCGTTCGGGCCGACGTAGAGATCGACGCTGCCGTCAGCGTTCATCTTCATCTGCTTCAAGTTGAACGAACCTAAGCCCGCCCGGTCCAGGGGGTTTCTGACGAACGCCCAGGTCGCGCGGTCGTACATTGTTAGCGACCAGAACTGTCTGGCAGGAACGTCTTTTGGAACCCGGAGCCTGTAGGTCTTGCCAGCTTGGAGTGGCCGCCCGTCGCTGTCGGCGATTGGCGCTAGATACACGGTTCCGGCGTGGTCGGTCAGCTCCTTCGGATAGAACGTAAAGTAAGAACCAGGCGGCGGCGCGCTTGTCGATCTCGACAGCATCCTTGCTGACGAAGTCAAAACCGCGCTGGGCATCGGGAACCATCGCAAAGTTCCAGTGCCGATCCGGCCAATAAAGATTCGCGGCAAACAGCTTGGTGTCCAGTTGCTGCATGTAGTAGTAGGCGTCAACGACGCCCTTCTCCATGGCCGACTTGAGCTTCTCCGGCGGGTTGAACGGCTTGCCGGGCTCAATCCCGATGGTGGCCAGCATGCCCATCATCACTTTGTCGCTGTGGCTGCACCGGCTCGACGCTGATGATGTCGTGGATGTCCTGTAGCGCGCGGATGTCATAGAACGGCAGCGTATGCAGCGGGTATGGCCGACCATCGACAAATCGCGTCGGACTCGGATGGGCCGCCTCGGACAGCGGATACATCTTCAATGTCTTGCTATATGCGAGGGCGTCGGCATCGGTTGCGCCCCCCAGAGGAATCGAGCGCAGCGCGACCATGATCTGGTAGTTGCTCGACTGAATCGGGAAGTAACCGGTCGGAACCTCCGCCTTATAGCCGGGTGGGAGAAATAAGTATTTACCGCCCGCGCCTTTGTCCAGTCCCGACGGACCGATATCGGCGATGGTCGCCTGCCACGCATCCACGACCTGGCCATAGAGAACCCCCTTGGCGGTCTTGGCTGGAACCTCCAACACCACCGGGCCGTTGCGAAGGTCGGCGAGAGCACCGATGTAAGGGGTTACCTGATTTGGCGTGATCAGCTCGTGAAAGGTGTGCAAGGGTCCGGAATAGGCGGTGATCACGTTGTCAGCCATTCCAGGTTGCTCCAACAACCCAACGCGAAACCGGTAGATCGCGGAGGCGGGCATTGCCCACAACACCGCTTCGAATGCGCGCTGATAGGCGACTTGCTGATCCAGGTCAGCCACCGATTGCTTGGCGCCAGGGGCTGGCTGTCCGCCCAGTGGTTCCTGCGCCCCAGCCTGAGTACGTCGTGAATGCCAACGCGCAAACGAGCAAGGACAACGGGAGCATAAGCCTGACTCCGAGCTTCATGTTGAGCCCTTTACTGCGGCGGTATTTTCAGGACGCTCAATAACGGGTCATGGGCCGGAACTCGCCGCTCGCCTGCCTCAGGTCCGCGGAGTGCTGCATGACGCGTGCACCGAGCGCGCCCGTGATCCTGCGCTGTCAGCGCCTGGCGACTTCCATCCATCAGGTGAGAATCACCAGGGACAGCAAAGATGCAGCCGCACGAGAAGCGTTCATTCAGATTGCTCGATGTGCGGAAAATTTACCGCGAAGATCCGGGCGCAGTGAGCAAAACGTCACACAGGAGTTCAATATCGAAGCGTCGAGGGTTCACTACCAGACGCACGATCGGAGGTTTGTAACACCGCCAGGGCTGTCGCGGCTATTGGACTTTAGGCCCAGAGCAGCACGGTAGACGTCCTGCCGCCGATACTGAATCGACTCTGGGCAACGGAGCCCCACAAGGGGTCGGTCGAATGTCTCCTTTGAGGTGGTGATTTCACGCAGGTGAATGGCCTGAGTTGGCCGGTCAGTGACCGTCGATTGAAATTACCCGTCGACGGTCCCTTCGTGACCCGCTGCCGGCGTTCGGCAGCGACAGCTTTGCGGCGTCTGATTCTCGCGCAAAGGCGTGGGAGGGGAACTGTTTCTGGAGCACCGGATCTGCGGCGGTTCGTTGCGCAGTAAACACTTTCGGGATAGGAACGATGGTGCGATTCACTTAGTCGCGCGGCGTCGACGCCATGATAAATGCCGCGCTGCCGGCAGTGTGGCCGCGATAAACAAGGTAATGGGCGCTGAGGCCGTTCAGCGCCCCTCGGCGCGGGCGGCGAGCGCCCGCATGCCCTTGTCGAGTTGCTTTCCCATCATCCCTTTCATTAGATCCGTGAGCGGACGGAAAAAGGACACCGGATCGAGGTACATCGTGTAGGTGATACGGCAGCTGTTTTGGCCCGGTTCTATGCGGCAGTCTTCGAGGAGAGCACGCACGATCCCCGGGCTAACCGCCGTGCCGGTAAACGCCCACCGCTTTTCGGGGTCCCATGCGACGATGAGCTCCTCGATCTTGCCGCCGGGGATGGTCGTCACGCGTCGCATGCCGACGCCCTCCCGACGTGGGCCAACCACCACGGTTTTTGTGATGACGGGGAACCATTCCGGCCAGCGCTTGTGGTCTGCAAGGATAGCGAAGACCGCCTTTGGCGAAGCCGTCGTCGTCGCTGACCCGGAGAAGGAGACCGGCGCCCGCTCGATCCAGTCGAGGTCTTTCTGCTCTATCGTCCCCATGCAGGACTCCTAATTCCTATCGAGCAGTCTGAATTGCATAAGACTACTCATCAGATTGTGGCCTGGATCTCAAGCAGACATCAGCTCTAGGGTGCTCCGCCCTCCAGTCCGAGGATGGCGATCTTGGCGGTCGCAGCCTTAACCGGCCACGCAGGAGATGTCATGCCCATCGTCACGGCGACCTTCTGCGCGCCGTTGACCGTATAGGTGATCAGACCACCGGCGATCGCACCGTTCACCTTCTGCCCGAACAGCTTCTCGCCGCTGGAAGCGTCGACAGCGTAGAAGTTGCCACCGGCATCGCCGAAGAACACGACACCGCCCGCGGTCGGCGTCACGGCGCCGATGATCGGGTAATTGGTCTTGAGCCGCCACTTCCATTCACCCGTGTCGGCGTCGACGGCGTGCAGCCATCCGGCCCAGTGCCCGTCAGAGCGGGCAAATGCGCCGAACACGTCGGCCGGGTTGAGGGTCCGCTCTCCCGTCCAGAACTTCCCGGGGGCGACCGCCGCGAGTTCCTCGGTCGTTTGAATCTTGACCGTGGTGCACCAGTCGACGTCGCCCGTATAAATGAGATTAGTTTGCGGATTGTAAGCCGGGCTGTTCCACTCCTCACCGCCTCCGGCGCCCGGACAGAAATGCGTGTCCGTCTCGGTCGAGAAGGGCGCGTCGGGATTCTCGATGGTCGTGACCGCCGTCTTGTAGAGCTGCTTGTTATCGGCCAGATCGAAGCCGACCAGAAATCCATTTTTGCCTGAAACCGCCATCAACCTCTTGCCGCCTGCGGTATTGATCAGAATCGGCGGATTGGAGACGTCCCAATCGTGCCAATCGTGGGTCACGAGCTGGAAATGATTCTTGTAAGCGCCGGTCTTGGCGTCCAGCACGACGACAGAGTCACTGTAGAGATTCGCGCCTTCGCGGACGCCGTTCACGTAGTCGGGGGCCGGGTTGCCGGCGGGCACATACAACAGGCCGGTCTTCGGATCCAGGGAAAATGGAGTCCAGGCTCCCGCGCCGCCTCTCGGTATTCCCGGCGGGTTCTTCCAGGTCGAACCGTCAAGCGGCGTGGCGCCCTGGGGTCCGCGAACCGGATCGTCCTCGGACTTGGCCACAAGATAGAATTCCCAGACGATCTTGCCCGTCTTGCCATCGAGCGCGTAGGCGCGCCCCTTCACGCCCTTCTGATCGCCCCCGGCGTTGCCGATGAATACGAGGCCCTCCCAGGCGATCGGCGCAGCCGGGACCACCTCGTTCTTCTTGGCGTCGCCGATCGTGGTCTCCCAGAGACGCTTGCCGGATTTGAAGTCGTAGGCGAGCACGCGGCCGTCCTCCGTGCCGCGATACAGCCGGCCATCCATGTAGGCCGCGCCGCGGTTCGTCGGCAGGAGGTAGCCGGGATACTCTTCATGCACGCGCCAATTCTCTGCGCAGGTCGCCGGATCGAGCGAAAAGATATCGAATTCAGTCGTGCCGATCAGCGCGCCCTCGACCATGAGCAGGCCGGTCTCGAAGGCCGTAAATCGATGGGTGTCGTAGGTGCACAGCACCTTGAGCTTACCGACGTTCTTGGTGTTGATCTGACTGAGGTCCGAGAAGCGCTCAGAAGTCAACGTCTTGTTGTAGCTCGGCCAGTCTCCTGCCGCGGCAGGTGGCGGTGTAGGCGCGGAAGGCGTGGCCGCGGCTTTGAAGGCCGGATTTTGTTCCGTCGTGAGCGTGCCTTCAGGCGCGTTCAGGGAGAGCGCGATGTTGCGAGCCTCGGCCCCGGCTATTTCGGTCCGGGCCGGGTGCGCAAGATAGTAGCCGATCCCGGCGCCGACCGCGGCCGCGCCTAACCCAAGAATGACGTATTCGTGCGAGCGCCTCATTTCAGTCTCCTCCCAATCGCCAGTTGGCGAGCGCGCTCATGCGTGAAGCAGCTTGCCGCGCTCCTTAATGGCCCGAACGGGCAGCGAGAACCCGCCAGGGTCGATGCAAGTGTCCCCGATACGGCTTGGAACCGTCTATCGGACCTTGGTCCAACGCTCGAAGGTCCGCTTCCGGGCAGGCATTTCGAGACCCTATATGACCGCAGTATATGACCGCAGTTGTTAAGGATTGTCGGACGCCTACCCCAATGCGCAGGACTGTCCGGGCGCGAAGGGGGCTGGGGGTAGGCGTTGGACAATCCTCAAGGGAGGAAACCGCGAAGGGGTACGGCGAGGATCAGCGGAAGCGCTGAGCTATGGGGATTTGCAGGTGTGCAGTGTGGTGTGAGGTGAGCGCCGTGGCGGTATGCGGAGCTGCGAGGATCGAGGGAGTCTGCGGCGGCGGGGGCGCGGAAGCGTGTTGAGAGGGCTGCGGGGTGTGAGCGATGCGCGGTGTGTGCGTGGCGGGCACGGGTGGTGGTACCGGCGCGGGGATGTGCGGAACCGGCGGAGCAGTGGTGAAGGGTGAGATGCGCGCGTTCATGCCACGGCGCTCAAGGCTGGCGGCCCGCGGATGTGCTGAGCGCGGGCGAAGGGCTCGATGATGAGCATGGGCGCGCCGCAGTGCCGGCACAGGAAGGTAGGTGCTCTGGAGCCGCTCGTGTTGCGGTTGTCGGGTTCGAGCGGCGCCGGCGGCGCCGGTGCCTGCAACAGCGCGCGCGCGGTGGCGATGTTGTGCCGGCGATGAGCGTGAGCGAGCAAGCCATAGTGGCGGATGCGGTGGAAGCCGCGCGGCAGCACGTGCAGCAGGAAGCGACGCATGAACTCCCCGGCACTCAAGGTCATGGTCTTGTGGCGTGTGCGGCCCTCGGCACGGTAGTCCTTCCAGCGGAACGTGACGCCACGTTCATCGAGTGCGAGGAGCCGGGAGTTGGAGATGGCGACACGATGGGTATAGCGCGACAGATACGCCAGTACCGCTTCGGGTCCGGCGAACGGGCGCTTAGCGTAGACGACCCACTCACACTCTCGGAGCGGGGCGAGCCAGTCGGCGAAGGCGGCGGGATCGGCGAGGTGGGCGAGCTCGCCCAAGCACTGTAACTGTCCGCGGCCGTGGGCCGCGGACAGTGCTTCCAGGAAGCGGCGACGGAACAGACGCGAGAGCACGCGTACGGGGAGGAAGAACCCCGGCTTACAGGGAACCCAGCGGTCGGCATCGAGGGCGAGACCGCCGCCGGGCACGATGCCGTGCACATGGGGGTGGTGGGTGAGAGCCGAGCCCCAGGTGTGCAGCATCAGGGTAAGCCCGATGCGGGCGCCCAAGTGCTTGGGCTCGGCGGCGATCGTGCGCAGGGTGTCGGCCGCGATATCAAACAATAATCCATACATCAGCTCCTTGTTGGTGTAGGCGAGCGCGCTTACGGGCGCCGGCAGGGTGAAGACCACGTGGTAGTAGTCCACCGGCAAGAGATCGGCGCAGCGCGCTTCGAGCCAGCGCCGCGCGGCGCTCCCCTGGCACTTGGGGCAGTGGCGGTTGCGGCAGGAGTTGTAGGCGATCTGGGGCTGTGCACAAGAAGAACAACGCAGGGCGTGACCGCCCAGCGCGGCGCTGCGGCAGTGCTCCACGGCCGACATGACCTTGAGCTGGCCGAGACTGAAGTGGCCGCGCTCCTGGTGTCGCCAGGTCGGCCCGTGGGCGCGGAAGATGTCCGCGACCTCCAGGCGTGACACGCCTCGGTGCTAGGTCGGTCGGGTACTGTCGAGCGGACTGATGACCTGGCTGAGCGTCGCCGTGGCCACGTGGGTATAGAGGGCCGTGGTCTCGAGCTTCTTGTGGCCGAGCAGGACCTGGATGGTGCGGATGTCTTCCTTCTGCTCGAGCAGGTGCGTGGCGAAGGCATGACGGAGCGAATGCATCGACACCCGCTTGTCGATGTGCGCGGCGGTGGCCGCCTCGTGCACCGCGCGGTTGAGCTGCCGGGTGCTCATCGGTTCCATCGGATCCTGGCCCGGAAAGAGCCAGCCGTCGGGCAGCACCTTGCCCTCGGCGCGGGCGTAACGCCACCAGCCGCGCAGGCGCGTGAGCAGCACCGGCGGCAGGAGTGCGTAGCGGTCCTTGCGGCCCTTACCCTGATCGACGCGCAGCACCATGCGCTTGCTGTCGACGTCACCGACCTTGAGGCCAACCACTTCGCTGGCGCGAAGGCCCGCGCCGTACGCCACCGACAGGGCGGCGCGGTGCTTGAGGTTACGCGTGGCGTCGATCAGGCGCGTCGCTTCCTCGCGGGTGAGCACGACCGGCAAGCGTTGCGCGACACGAACGGGGCGCATCTTGCCCGTGATCTCAGGGCGATCCAGGGTGATCTCGAAGAAAAAGCGCAGTCCGGTCTGTGTCGCGTTGATCGTGATCGGTGAAACGCCCTGATCGAGCAGATGCAGCTGAAAGAGGCGCAGATCCTCAGCACCGGCCTGGTCGGGCGAGCGACTGGCCAACGTCAACTACTTCTTCCTCTGACGACATTTATTTCTTCCGGTCTTCGTTCTTCATCAGTGGTCTTACCCGCAGTGCAGTCTGAGCGGCCGAAGGCCGGGCAGAAGCTCTGTTTTGCGATGGCGTCGGAGAGAGCGACCGCATAGGAAGCCCTGAGAGCGGCGATCGAGGGGGTGGCCGCTACGTCGGTATCCCCTGGTTTCTTCGCTCAGACGCATTTTGCTCATGATGACTCAGCGTTCGAGGAGTCGTGCTTTGCGCGTGCAGCGCGTTGCGCGGCCGCTTCGGCGCGCAGGCTCGGGCCGGTAAATTCCAGTACCACGGCGTGATGCACGACACGATCGATGGCTGCCGCGGTCGTCATCGGGTCCTTGAAGATCTGGTCCCATTTGGAGAACACCAGGTTCGAGGTGATCATGACGCTCTTGCGCTCGTAGCGCTCGGCCAGCAGCGCGAACAGCACTTCCATCTCGGCGCGGTCATGCTGGACGTAGCCGATGTCATCGAGCGCCAGGCAGTCGAAGCTGTCCAAGCGCTTGAGCTCGCGGGCAAGGCGCAGATTGCGTTTGGCATCGAGGAGCTTCTCGACCAGCGCCGAGACCGAGCTGAAGAGCACCGGGTGGTTCTTCTCGATGAGCGCCCGAGCAATGGCTGCCATGACGTGCGATTTGCCGGTGCCGGGCCGGCCGATCAGGCAGATGTTGGTCGCGCCGGCAAGGAACTCCCCGCGTAGGAGCTGGCGGATCTGGCCCCGCAATGGCGCGCCATAGCGGTTCAGATCGAGCGTCGCGACGCTCTTGTCGCGCGGCAGCTTCGCCTCGTTCAACAGGCGCGTGATGCGCCGATCGGCACGTTCGTTGGCCTCGAGCGTCACGATCTCGGCCAGATAGCGCACATGACTCCAGCCTTCGGCGGCAGCACGTTCGGCCAGTGCGAGGTAATGCGCCAGGAGCGAGGGCAGTCGCAGCGCCTTAAGGCGCAGCTCCAGTGTCTCGTCGGGGGCGACGCTGGCGGCGCTCATGGGGACACCGCCGCACCACTCAGCAGCCGATCGTAGACCGCCAGATCCGGTGGTGGCAGATCCAGGCACGGCACGCCGTTCGGCGTGCGCGGACCTCGGACCTGGGCGCGCACCGCCTCGTAGGTGGGCAGCTGGCTGGTGGCCAGCAACCCCTCCAGGACCTCGCGCACCACCGCTTCGCCGTCCGAGGCCGCCAAGTGCAGGATACGCACGTAGTTCAGATCGGCCTGCTCGGTGCTGCCGGCGAGCAGTGCATCATAGGCTCGCCGATACTCCAGGCTCGGGAACAGCGCATCCCGGAACACGTAGTTGCGGAACGCGCCAGGCTTCTTTACCAGAGTATGGATGATGTGCCGGTAGTCGATCCGCCTCGTATCGGCACCGACCAGCCGATCCATCACGGCGACCCGCTCGCCCCGGTACTCGAGCTCGATGACGTCCGCGTGCAGACGCACCCGCAGCCGGCAACCTCGCAGCCGCGAGGACACCGAGTACGCACGGTTGACGATCCGAACGATGCTCGAGCGCGACACCGTCGCATACAGCTCTCTGTACGAGGGCAACGCCTGAACCGGCAACGCTCGCAGATGTCGTCGCTCCTCCTCGATCCATGTGCTGCGAGTGGCGTTGCGTGCCGTGAGGCACGCTTCGATGAACCCTTGATATGCCTCGCGAGAGGGGAACTCCCGTGAGCCGCGTAGTCGTAGCCGCTGGTCGATCGCCGTCTTCAGACCGCCGTTCGCCGACTCGACATCCCCGTTCTCGTGCGCGTTGCCGGGGAAGTTGCGCGAGGCGCGCAGTCCATAGTGATCGAGCAACTCGCGGTAGCGCACGGTAAAGTCCCGACCACGACTATCGGGGAGCTCGTGCGTCGCCGCCGAGAGGTTGTCGGTGCGATGCTCGAGCGGCACCCCGCCCAGGCGCCACAACGCTGCCTGCAGGCCTGCGCTCAAGGACTCGAAGCTCTCGCTCGGGCAGATCGACGCCGCTTCCCAGTTCGAGTAGGTCAGCACAAAGTGGTACAGCAGATGTGGGAAGGGCTCCCCGCCGATACAGATCTCGAGCCGGCGCATATCGGTGAAGTCGGACTGCGCTTGCACGCCGGGACGGTGGATCTGCGGGAAGTACACCTCCCGCAGCGGCCCTGACCGCGCTCGCCACGCGTGGAACCGTCGCTGCAAGGTGCGCAGCGTCCCGGCGCCAAAGCGTCCCGGATAGCGCTCGTTCAACTCACCCCAAACCACCTTCGCCTGCAGCCCGCCATCCTGGCGCAGCAGCGACTCGATCTCCGGCCACACTTCGGCAAACGGGTCCGGCCGCGTCCGCCACCTCCGTGGTGCTCTTAGCGCCGAGGGCATCTGTCCCGAACGCGCGTACTTACGCGCCGTCCGCTCGCTCATGCCCGCCTTCGCCGCTGCCGTCACCTGCGGCATCCCCTTGCTTATCAATGACATCAGTAACCTCACCTGCTCGTCTTTGACCACGCCCACCTCCTCGTGGAGGCAGCGTAAACAAGACCGCTGATGAGAGCCGTCAACCGGCAGTTCTAATTGTCGTCACCCGGAAAATCTAATTGTCGCTGGCCAAGCGACCAAACCATACGGTGAAATGGCGTACGGCGCGGATGTAGCCGCTCTGGGTCTTGGGCTCGAGCTTGCGGATCCGCATGTCTTCGATCATGCGTTGACGCAGCGGTGAGATCTTGGGGGATGTATCGTTCATGGCTCTGCTCCCGTTGTGAAGCGAGGCGGAATGCCTCGCTCCACAACATACCCGAACAGAGCCTCAGAGATCAGCCAATCGCAGGCCTTTGATCGAAGCTACCCCTACCGCGCGAGCGGTTTAGTCCTCTGGCCGGGAGCGGCGGTTCCCAGCTGAATTGACCGCGATCAAGCGGTCGGACTCCGCTTAGCCTTTATGAGGGCGTAGCGGAGGCCAACGCACAGAAGCGAACGCGGCCGAGAGTGGGCATCGGGCGCTCGCCGTCGCCTCCTCCGCTGTTCAGCATGGCTTCCGTCATCACCGCTGACACGCCGGTTGATGCAAGCTCCATCCACTCGACGGATATCTCGCCCGGGCTCGCTCGAACGATAGAGGCTGGGAGCTCGCGACCCTGCAAGCCGAGAGCTGGAGCCAGCGTTTCGACGACGACATTGGGCGCAGGGCGGATACCGAGCTCCGTTCTGATCAATGCTCCACTGGCGCTGACGCTCTCCAGGCAACCGAGGCACCTGCAACCACTATCACGCGACTGCATGCATCTCAGTCGTACCGGTATGTTGGTCGAAAGCCGATGTCCCCATCGATGCTCCATTGACCTCTCCTTCGAGCCCTGCTCCTACTTATGCTGCGTCCGATTCGGTCACGCCGCCATCCGTAATAGTCCGTACGCCGCAGCCAACGTGCTAGCACGCTCCGCGGTGGCAGGATGGATCGCGTGCCGACCGGAGTGCGCTACGTTGCAGGAATGCGGGGGCACTCGATAAGCGAACTAAGCGAGGGCGCCCTGCCGCATGCCTTGATCGCGACCAGAGAGAATCGAACGACGATAGCCGGACGCGAAAATCCCGCCCCGCTACCACACTTGTTATGTCTTGGACTTGAGCGGCCTTTCGTGGACACCTCAACGTAGGGTTTGGCTGCGGTAGTCGCACCGCCTACCAGGCTCGCTACCAAGGGGGACACGGGGGTATTTACACAGGTCCAGACGCAACTCGGCGGACGGGCGGGTAGTCTGAGGAGCGCTCGGGGACGCGAAAGGACGTGGAGGGACAGCTCGAGAGGCAGTCGGGTGAGAATCTCACGACAGCGGGTTTCCCTGTCGTCCTCGAAAGTGCCCTCTTCCAAACGAGTTCAAGGGTGCATCCGCTTCGAGGGGGTACTTTTTTGGAACTCCTTGATTTGTTTGAAAGCGAGTGAAAATTTGGTCGGAGTATTGGCCATAAACCACCCCAATTAGCGGAAAAAGAATGTTAAGTTTCGGCAGAAAACGCCACAATACCCCCTCTTTCTTTTTACCTGCAACACCCGCAACGTGGCCATGCGACTGTGTCAACAGTCATTACTGCTCTGATAGCCAAATAACATAGGGTCCAGCTCCCCTTCACCGCACTGAGGGCACCATGCAAGACCGCGCGCTCTACTCGATCCAGGAAGCCCGAAAGCTACTCGGTGGCATTTCCCGGAACACCATCTACCGTCTCCTGCGGACCGGACGAGCTCGCCAGCGTCGTCATTGGCTGCCGGCGCTTCATTTCCCCCGCTGCGATTGCCGAGCTCGTCGCCAGGTCGACTACGACCGTCAGCCCGTCGCTAGCCTCGACACGATCGCGCCTGACGGCCCAAGCGGCTCTCCCCTTGCCACTACCTACCTCACGTCGAAGCCGGACTGTACGGGCTCGGAATTGATCTCATGCACTGTAGCTCCTGTCTGCCTACGCCACGACACGCTCGGCACGCGACATCCATAGCGTGCAACTCAGGCCCGGCATCAGCGGCCGGCGAGACCCGGCGCTATGGATTCAACACGCCACTCGCGCAGCGGGAGCTACGTGCACGGGGAAGGAAGTTGGTGTGAGGGCAGGATAGCGAAGTGTCCGCGTTTGCAGCAGAACGGTGATTTTTCGCGTCGCGCTGCTCCTTCACGATCACCGTTCAGCACCGCGCGAGTCAGTGCACGAGGTCGTTCACACCAATCAAGTCCGAATCGCGCCGGAAAGAGGGGGTGCCAATTCGCTTAGCTGTTGATTTTCCTTGTGTGGCCTCATTTTTCTTCCGGGGTTTTGGGGGTCTAGCCCCAGAATTAGCGAACAAAAAATATGAGGTTTCGGCAGAAAATGGACGCAAACCCCGGCTACCTTTTTCGGCCACCCTGCTGGATGCTCGATGCGGGTAGGCTCCCGTGCAACATCTGGCGCACAACTCGGCAGTATTGCGGGCCGCGGACGAACGTCCGCGAGTGAAACCGCTTGCAACGCGTGCAACGGGGCAAGTTCGACAGGAGCGCTGCGGGCAACCGGCCTGCGAGTCCCGCGACAATCGCCGCCAGGTCCCCCGCAGTCACCCTACCCCCTTTCTCTTGCGAGCTGCCGCATGAGCCGGACCCCGGCACCGTCGATCACCGCTCGCCCTTCTGCGGAGGAGAAGGCGCGCTTCACGTGGCTGGCAGAACGCGCCGGAATGTCGGAGTCGGCGCTGGCACTCATGGCCATTCGCGCCGTGCTGGAACCGGACGGCAGGGTGCCCACCCCAACGCCAGCCGCGGCGGACAGTGGAGCCGCAAGCGACCGAATTACTATTCGATTGCGCCCCGGCGATGGCGCAGCAATCGCGCGGCGCGCAGCCCAACGGGGTATGAAGGCCTCGACGTATCTGGCCGCGCTGGCGCGAGCGCATGTCGGGGTGAATCCACCGCTCGCCGCCACCGAACTCACGGCTCTAAAGCAGAGCATCGTCGTCCTGGCCGGGCTCGGTCGTCTCCTCGCTCAAACGGCCCGCAACCCGGCCCTCGCCAGCCCAGGTCTGCAGGACCTGCGGCAGAGCCTCAGTCATACCCGCGCCGCGGTGGCGACTCTGGAGCAGCGCACGCACGACCTCGCGAAAGCTGCGCTCATCAGCTGGGAAAGCCACAGTGACTAGGCGAGTCGTCCGTTTGCCGTCAGCCGCTCCACCGTTCCTGGACCTCTTCAGCGGCGGTCGCGCGGGTCCGGCGGGCTCGAGTGGATTCTCAGGCGCCCAGATCGAGCAGATCCGGCGCACCGTGAATCGGACGCCCGAAGTGATGGTCAAGGTGACGAGCGGTGGCGGAAGGACCGTTGGCGCTGTTGCCGCGCACCTGTCCTATATCAGCCGCCACGGCCGGCTCGAGATCGAGAGCGACGAAGGCGAGCGCGTGTCCAAGGACGGCCAGAAAGCCTTGCTCAAGGATTGGCATCTGGAGCTCACGGCCGGTCAGTACCGCGAGCCGCGGAGCCGAGAAAAAGCCACGCGCGGCGTCAAACTGGTCCACCAGATCGTGCTGTCGATGCCGGCGCCGACACCGCCTGAGAAGGTACTGGCGGCGGCAAAAACCTTCGCGCGGGAGAAGTTCGGGGCCCAGCACCGTTACGCGATGGCCCTCCACACCCACCAGCAGCATCCCCACGTGCACCTCGTCGTTAAGGCCGAGCGCGAGGACGGACGCGGACGCCTCCACATCGACAAAGCCATGCTGCGGGAATGGCGACAGGACTTCGCCCGGATGATGCGGGACCAGGGGATCGCGGCGAACGCCACTCCCCGCGCGGTGCGAGGTCGGAGCAAGGGTACTGTCCGCGACGCCAGCTTCCGCGCCAAGGGGCGCCGAAGCTCGTACGCGATGCGCCAGCAGGTCGAAAGCATCGCAAAGGAGCTTGCGAAGACCGGCACGGTCCGCGACCCCGCGCACGGCAAACTGCTTGATACACGAAAGGCGGTCGTCGCGGGCTGGATGGAGGTCGCCCGTGCTCTGGACGCCCAAGGCGAAATCGTGCTCGCCGGTGACGTGCGCTACTTCGCGAAGCACCTGCCACTCGTGCTGACCGACCGCGAACGGCTCGCACAAGACTTCATTCGGCACGTGAAGGAACGCAGTCCCACGCCGCCCCGACGACAAGACCTGGTGCGCGAGCGCTCGTACGAAAGAACGCGGTGACACGCAGAGCGAGTTTGGAGACCTATCTATGCCCGTCGACAAACAGCAGTTGGATCTGCCGCTCACTGCAACAAAGCGTAGGCGGCAGAGGACTGACGAGGGCGGGCGAGCATCAAAGTCGCGGGGCATAGCACCGGACACCTCTCTCGGGATAGCTCGTGGTGAGACCGCGCACGAAAGACTGCCTACGCTGTATCTACCGGAAGACGTGGCAGCCCATCTGCGCGTGAGCGTACGTACCGTGAAGCGATTTATTGCATCGGGTAGACTCAAGGCTACGCGCTTCGGCAGAGCTCCCCGAATTGCAGAAGAGGATTTAGAGAACTTTTT
>CAWIMH010000028.1:0-37670 GCA_963837035.1 uncultured Pseudomonadota bacterium | reverse complement strand
AAGACAGGGAGGACAAAGCCAGCGAGTGTGATGACCACATAAGGCACGAGAACGATCAGAGGCGGTCCGGATTGTCGACATGAGCGGCTCCAATGCCTGGGCAGAATCGCCGGCATCTTTGTCCGGACCCGCGCCGCTCACCTCGAACACGAACAGGCCAGCGTCCTGGCTGAACTCCGAGCTTCGCTGGCTGGAGCGCGAGGTCCGTCACGGCGATTGAGCCAAGGAAGATAACGTTCGATTATTATGTGGGGCGCGCCGAGTTCATCATAGACGGCACGGCGTGGAAGTTTGGCCAGCGCCCTGCGCTACGGAGAAAGGAATTGCAATTCCCCCAGAAGTCTGCAGTTTAAACATCTCTGGGCGAGGTTGCGAAGGTGCAGGATAAGTATTTCGGATCGCACGAATTGCAGCAGTGGGCGGAGGTGGCGAAAACTTCCTCCAATCGCAGCTTTGGGTTTGTTTTTGCCGCATTCTCGGCACTGGTCGGAGGCCTCAGTTTCTGGCATGGCACTGGGCGCTGGCCGGTCTGGTTTGGCTTCGCGGTCGTGCTGCTGATCCTTGCCCTAGCCGCCCCTAAGATGCTGGCGCCCTTCAATTGGGCGTGGACGAAATTGGGGCTTCTGTTGCACGCAATTATCAGCCCCGTCGTGCTTGCAATTCTCTTCTATGTCTGCATTGCTCCGATTGGGTTTCTCATGCGGTTGGGCGGCACGGATCCTCTGCGTCGGCACTATGACGCCGATGCTGAGAGCTACTGGATCACACGCGATCCTCCCGGTCCGCAACGAGAAACGTTCCGGAACCAGTTCTAAACTCGATCATGCTGTCCTTCTTGCGAGAGTTTTGGGGCTTCCTGCGCATACGCAAGAAGTATTGGCTTTTGCCGGTGTTCGTCGTGATGGCTCTTTTCGGCGGGCTGATTGTGTTGACGAAGGGCTCGGCCGTCGCCCCCTTCATCTACACGCTGTTTTAGTCACTTCATGCGCGTCCTCGGACTCTCCGCCTTCTATCACGATAGCGCGGCTGCTTTGGTCGAAGATGGCCGCATCATTGCCGCCGCCCAGGAAGAACGGTTTACGCGCCAGAAATTCGACGCCTCCTACCCACGGCTTGCGATCGACTACTGCCTGAATGAGGCGGGCATTGAACTCAAGGATCTCGATTATGTGGTCTTTTACGACAAGCCATTCATCAAATTCGAGCGCCTACTAGAAACGTACCTTACCGTCAGCCCGCGCGGATACACCTCTTTCCGCATGGCGCTGCCACTTTGGTTGCGCGAGAAGCTGTTTCAGAAATCGCTCCTCGCTGGCGAGTTCAAAGCCGTCGAGCCCGAGTTCAACTCGCAGAACCGATTATTATTTTGCGAGCATCACCTCAGCCACGCAGCTTCCGCATTTTATCCGTCGCCGTTTGAGGAGGCGGCCGTGCTGACGCTCGATGGCGTCGGGGAGTGGACCACTACCGCCGCGGCAATCGGCAATGGCAAGGATCTTTCAATTCACAAGGAAATCCACTTCCCGCACAGCCTCGGGCTCTTCTATTCGGCCTTCACATATTACACCGGCTTCAAGGTGAACTCTGGCGAATACAAACTGATGGGGCTAGCACCATACGGAACGCCGCGTTACACGCAGCTTATCCGCGACAACCTCATCGACCTCAAAGCCGACGGATCATTCCGGCTAAATCTCGACTACTTCAACTATTGTACGGGGGTGACTATGACCAATGAGCGGTTCCACTCGCTCTTCGGCGGGCCCCCGCGTGATCCAGAATCTTTGCTTGAGCAAAAACAGATGGATATAGCCGCGTCGGTGCAGGTCGTTCTAGAGGATGCAGTGCTACGGCTGACGCGTGGTCTTGCGCGCGAGACCGGAATGCGAAATCTTTGCCTTGCGGGCGGGGTAGCGCTCAACTGCGTCGCCAATGGCAAGATCCTCCGCGACGGTGTATTCCGCAGTATTTGGATCCAACCTGCTGCCGGCGACGCGGGCGGCGCATTGGGCGCGGCGCTCGCCGCCTATCACCTTTACGCCGCACAGCAGCGCACGGTCTCCAACGCGCTCGATGCAATGGGGGGCGCCTATCTCGGGCCGCAGTATAGCCAGCATGATATCGAAAGCCGCCTAGAAAAAGCAAACGCGCGCTTCACTCAGCCTCGACAGAAAGACGATGCTGGACGTGACAGCGAAAGCGCTCGCGGAAGGCAAAGCAGTCGGTTGGTTTCAGGGCAGAATGGAATTTGGACCTCGCGCCCTCGGCAATCGCTCGATCATTGCCGACCCACGTAGCCCCGCTCATGCAAAAAACTCTTAATTTGAAAGTGAAATACAGGGAGAGCTTTCGCCCCTTTGCACCATCAGTTCTGCGCGAACATGTTGCCGACTGGTTCGATCTTAACGTCGATAGTCCTTATATGCTTCCTGTCGCTCTGATCGCCGCGTCGCAAAAACGCAAAATTACCGAGGCCGAGAACGCGCTATTCGGTATCGAGAAGCTTAATATTGTCCGCTCGTCTATACCTGCGGTAACTCACGTCGATTATTCGGCGCGCGTGCAAACCGTCCAACGTGAAACAAACCCGCTCTATTATCAGCTGATCGCGCGATTCCATGCGCTGACGGGTTGCCCAGTGCTAGTCAATACGAGCTTCAACGTACGCAGTGAGCCTATCGTGTGTACTCCCGAAGACGCCTTCCGTTGCTTCATGGGAACCGAAATCGATCTGCTGGTCGTGGGTAATGCCGTGCTGCACAAGGAAGAGCAAGACCGTGGTTGAAGAAGGACTACAAAGATGATTTCGAGCTTGACTGATCCTCACGGAGCGCGGGCCCACATGAGATCGGCATTTCTCGGCGCGCGGTCTCACTGATTTCGAAATCGCTCTGAGCTGGCGATCCTCGACCATCGGCAGCGCAACCGCAATCTCGTCCATTGGATCGGCGAGACGCCGTCACAGGATCGTCTCGTCAGCGTGCTCACCATTGGTGAAATCGGGCGCGGCATTCAACGGCAGCGACAGCTAAACCCAGAATCAGAGAGGATTACGTCCTGGCTGGATATGATTTTGCGCACGTATGAGAGCCGAATACTTGCATCGGCCTGGAAGATTCCGGTGTAGGTGGCCAAGTGCGCCTGGGGACGCTCGCCGGCTCGATCGCGAGTCAGCCGCCCGCCGCCGCAGCAAAGGCAGGCGGTCGGACCCGGCACAATAACCCGCTCGCGCGGCAGATGCGCCGGAAATGGCTTGCGCGAAGGCTTCTTGCGCGTAAACGGCCGTTACTGGAATTGTACCGCCAGCGGAAGATGCAGCGGCGACGGCGCGGCGGAATGGGCTGTCTGCCAGCCAACTGTTCACGTGGCGCCGGCTGGCGCGAGAGGGGCGCATGGTAGAGGCCGAAGACGGCCCGACGTTTCCGCAGGCGGTGATCAGCTGCGAGCCCGATGACCCGCGCCACGACGATTACGCGACGCCCACCCGTCAGTACGAACTCCATTCGACCCGACGCCACAACGGCACATGATGAGGATGCCAAGTTCTCATACGGAGCGCGACTTCCATGGCGAGAAGCGCAGGAACGATACGCATTCCTCGACCACCGACCCCGATGCCCGGCTGTTCCGCAAAGCCCCCGGCAAAGAGGCCAGGCTCTGCTACATGGGGCATCTGATGATGGAGAACCGCAACTCGCTCATCGTCGATGCGCGATTGACCGAGGCCTAACGGCACGGCTGAGCGCCACCGCGCTCGGCATGATCAAGAACAATGTCGGACGTGGCAGCACCGTGGGTGGCGACAAGAACTTTGACACCGCCGATTTTGTCGCCGGCTGTCGCAAACTCGGCTGCACGCGGCATGTCTCGCAGAACGACAGCAATCGCCGTTCAGCAATCGATGTGCCCGCACGACACGCCATCCTGGCTACCGATCAGCGCGATAAAGCGAAAACGGATCGAAGAACCGTTTGGCTGGATAAAGAGCATCGGAGGCTTGCGCAAGACCCGGCATCGATGGTCGCGGGTTGGTTGAGTGGTTCTTCGTCCTGGTAGCGGCCGCCTACAATCTTATTCGAATCCCGAACATCCTGGCAGCAATGGCGTGAGCCCCACCGAAGTTTCAAAAGATGAAGCAAAATCCTAGCCACAATCTTGGATGCAGCGCGGATCACAAAACGTCAGTCTCTTCGTCGTCGCTGCTCGCACAACGAAAATCGTTCTGTAAATTCAATTTTCAGCATCCTGTTAAGACTTACGTGCCACCAGCTCCCATGAATAGATATCGAGAGGCGTTCCGGGCCGTCGCGGCACAAAAGTCGTCGATGGCGTGACGGCGTCGGTAAAAACCCTGGGGCAGAAGGCTTTCTTTGCGGCGTTGGAGCGGCTGGGAATGATATCGGCAGGGCACCCTTCGTCCTTGATCTGCTGGCGCACTTTTTCGCTATCGTAAGCCTTGTCAGCCGTAGTCGCCAGTGGCGGCTTGGGAGTATCGAGCACCTCGCCAACGACCTGACTGTCGTGAACCTGACCGCCCGTTACAGCCAAGTTCAGCGGCCGGCCCTTGCTATCGACGATGGCGTGGATTTTCGTCGAGCGACCGCCGCGACTAATGCCGATCGCCTGGTGTTGCTCCCCCCTTTTGCCCCCGCTGGCCGCGATGAGCTTTCACGATCGTGCTGTCGATCAGATACAGGCTATCGCGCGATTTCGATGCCCGCGTATCGAAAATCCGCTTCCAGATCCCGCGTCGAGACCAGCGGTTGAAGCGATTGTACGCCGTTGTGCAAGGTCCATAGCTCCGGCAAATCGCGCCAGGGCATGCCGGTGCGCAGCACGTAAAATATCGCGTTCATGATCTTGCGATCGTCAGCGCGAGCGCCGTTCCGGCTTTTCGGCATCAACGGCTCAAGCAGAGCCCATTCGTCATTGCTTAAATCAAATCGCATGATCCACCTTCGAGCGCGGTGAATCATGTTCGCTCAAATTATTCAATGACCTATCTGGGTACAGACCCTAATCAGGGACTAAGCTCGCCACTGGCCGTCACACATTGGGGGCTCCTCTCGGCGCTTGGCGGCATGTCGCCACGCCCAAAGCGGCAGCCGCAGGATGGGATAAAGGAAACGCAGCCGCTCCGGCAGCGGCACGGCCAAGACGTCAGTCTGGTTGGTCAGGTGGATAGCTAGTTCAGACAGCCGATATCGCCAACTCCGGCTGAGGAGAAACGTCGAAATGCTTCCACGGGTCGTCCCAAAGCGCTCATCGCGCGGTTCGCGCTCGCCTCGGCCTGTGGTCATCGCGTCCAACGCCGTTGCCTCGAGCCACCGCACTGTCGTGCTTTTGGCGCGCGTAGCAATCAGGCGCTTGGGGAGGGAGGTGGCGAAAAGCCGCCGGCAAAGCAGGAGGGCCTGGGCAGCGGGGCGCCCGGCGCCCTTCGCTTCGGCGGCTCGGACCAGACGCTCAACGCTGTCCTCGGGAGTGGAAGCGAGAAGGGCGTTGACGTCGGCAAGCCATTTGAGCCGGTTCCACCAATGGAGTGCGCCGTGCATGCAGATGTAGCTGAAGAGATCCTCCTCGCCCAGTGTGCGTAGTCCTTCAACCGCGGCAATGGGTACGTCGCGCGACGCCGCCAGGAGCGAAGTCTCGACCATGGCATTTCGATTCAGAAATAACCGCCAGTGCAGCTCGATCTGCAGTCCGGTTACTTCGTGGACGAAGCCTAGATCCTTGCGGAGCGGCATCAGTAGCCGCAACTTCGCATCGCTAATGTCGGGCGGGGGATCAAAACGGCGATAGCCGGTGGCCATTATGAGCGCCGTCGCCGCCGGAAGCCTCTCATATGGTACCAGCAGATCGATATCCTTGCCGGCGCGCAAGCCGATATTCCCAAAGGCCAGCACGGCAAGCGCAGTACCCTTGATAAAAAGGACTGGCAAATCGGCATCGTTGAACAGGCGCTGTACCCGCAATGCTTCGCGGGCCATAGCCAGATTCTCGCGCATCAGTGTTGCGGCCTGTGCACCGATCTCGCAGGCGATCTGGGACGGCAAAACTGCCCGTGCTCGGGTCAGGCCCTCATGAACCAGACCGACCACTTGATGGCGCCTAGTTACGCGCAGTAACCGGTCCCAATCGAGCGGCCTAGCCCCCGCAGTACGGATCGCCTCGGTCCGGCGATCGGACGGCGGCCACATGGCACAGGCTGCGACTAGCTGGAATTCCGGAGATAGAGATAATGAGCGTGCCATTGTGGATTACCGGCGCCGCGCGCCGTAGGCAGCAAGACGGGTGCTCTGGTATGGGGTCCTACGTTCCCTTGCGAACTCGTGCGTCTGCGCCGGCTCCAAAGACGTTCCACTGCGAAAGTTACCCCGAAGATGGCTTGTTAGATAGCGGGTCGGCGGGCAAATGATGATCTACCCCGCCAGGTACGATACAATTGTTCGAAGCGACTGGAGGACGACGTCTGATGGCTCCCTTCGCGATAACGCAAAGGCGGCGCGCTCCCGAGCGGTTTCTCTGTCCGCCAGCTACACGGTCTCCGGGGACGTGACCTCCAATCGATATCCTAACCTCGTCATCACGCCACCGTGGTGTTGTTCTATCGCTCTCGCGTGCTCGGTTGTCAGCGTCTCCCGCCAGCCTCCAATGCGCCCTGCTCGGAAGAACGGCACTGTGCGCGACATACGCTCGGCAAAGCCTTTGTCTCTTTCCTGACGTTGCAGTTCCGCAAAATCAGCATGGCGAACCGCACGTTGGATTTCGCCCGACGTCGCGGATCGGCCGGCGAATTTCAGGGCACCGGCAAAGCACTCGGCAGGAGCCGCGACAAGGTCTTCGTAGCGGATCACATGCACTGGCACGTCGGTTTGGTCGAGCCAACTCGTCACATGCCCACTCCAACCTTGAAGTTTTTGCCTAAGCTGGGGTGCCATGCCCTCGCGCGCGCCGCACAGGACACCATCGGCGGCGTTCATGAGCTTTATGGCGTCATCGATCTTCATGCTCTGATAGGCGAGCGATATGGCAACGTCGCGCGGGTCGCGGACCAGGTAAACGGCGGCGCGCGCCACGCCGCGGCCGAGCATCGGCTCGCCATCGGGGGTGAGCGTGTAGGCGTCGTGGACCTTGATCCAGAGTTGCTCGGTCGCTTCCGCGGCGATCCGTTCGTAGACGCCTGGGCGCAGCCGGTCGATGTCGTCGTGGGATATCAGTCCGGAATTGAGAAGCGTCGCGGCTTCGAATTGGTGACGGCTGCTGGCGATGTCGCCGCGCTCGTCCAGATTGTTTATGTCAGCCGGTCCATTCTCGCTAGCGGCGAGATTTGCCAGGAAAATCCGGAACCAGGTACTGCCGGATTTCGGAAGTGAAGCGAGCCAGATGATTCCGGTAGGCGCGGTCATCGCCCAAGTGCGTCCCAGTGCTTTCGCAGGGTCGCGACTGTCTCCTCCAAATACTCGAAACCGCGCGGTCGAAAGAGCAGGAATGCTTTGGCGTGGCCGAAGACGGCGGCCGCCTGCGCGAGCATCTCCGGCTTCGATCCCATCTTGGCGTAAAGCCCTGGACGATAGGCTTCGTATTCGAGCATCCGCATGGCGTCGGGCAGCCCAAGCCTTTTAATACCGGCTTGCACCGGAGGGCGGGCCTCGCGCAACGCGTAGATGGCAGAAAGTTTGGGCGGTTCGGCGATCCTGTCGAAAGGTTGGATGTAGTATTTCTCGAACGGGTCACGCACTGCTTCGCCGCGCCGCTCACTCAAATCGAGCTTGACGATCAACTCCTGCCAAAGCTTCAATTGCCGGCCGTCAGCCAGCACGATGGGCTTGCGCTGGCCGTTCTGGCCGATGACGCAAATGTCGTCGGCGGCAAATGAGCACCCCTCTTGGCACAGCGCCGCGGCAAGCGTCGATTTTCCCGCCCCAGACACCCCGCAGATCGCGATGGCGCGCCCGTCGCTAGCCACGGCCGCCCCATGGAGAACGAGCGCGCCACGCTGGTGCAAGAGGATTCCGAAAGCGGTCCCCAGTACGAACTCCGGCGGCGTCGCGTTCCTTGGCGTCGGGTTCTAACTGTACGGCGATGTCCTGCCCGCGGGCGATCAGGAAGCGCGCCAGCCGAGGAATGCGCAAAAGGAACTCTTCGCCCGCCATCTCCCAGGTCGGACCCGACGTGGTCGCACCCCCCAGAGTGGCGCGGACTTTGGCGCGGCGGATCGTGACGTCGGGTCGTTCGTTGTTCGCACAGGCAGGGATGGCGCCCGGCAGCTCCAATTCCGAAGCAACCGTCAAGCCGCTGATGCGATACTCGTGCATTGAAAGCTCACTGACATATTCTGTGGCGCTCTGCCTCGGATCATGTCGCCGAAGCTGTTCTCGCGTGCCCATCGTGAGCTCGGCATCAGCCAAAACGCGCCAGAGGCGACATGCCGGGGATACCGGCGGCGCCGATGACCACCTCGCCGCGGGAGACAAGCCACGCATGCGCGATCAATTTGCCGCTCATGTCGATGGTCGCGCCCAAATGCAAGGCCGAGCAACAGCCGCGCCGCGCCAGCATGATCTTTGCTGCCATCGCCTGCGGCAGGCACACCGCATTCCACGGCACGTTTCGCGCACCCATCGTTACCGCCTTGCGCACGCGCAACAGCAACTCCTCGTCGCAGGAATCCGCCTCGGGTGCGCGCGAAAGCCATGGCACCATGTAGCGAAACGGTATGGTCAGCACGATCAGCCGGGTCAGCCCCAGCATCGCCACCGCCTCGCAAACGAGCAGCCGGTCGGCGCCGCGCATGGCGAGAAATGTCTTGAGCTTACGCCGCGGAAGCGTGGACAATACCATTGTCGATGATCTCGTCCGCGAATTTCAGCACGGTGGCTTCGCAGGTCTGCATATCAACCTCGAACTCCTCGCAAATTTGCGCGCAGAGCTGCGCCAAGGTCATCGGGTGCTCCAGCAGTTCCCAGATTCGCGCGGCAACAGCATTGAGACCGTAATATTTGCCCGCGGCAACGCTGAGCATCACCGCATGTTCGGTGTCGACCGATGCGTAGAGTATGTCGCTATTGCGGCTGATCATGGTGTCGAGCGTAACTGCCATGAAATGCCTTCTATTGTATGGGCGAAAAGTTTTATTTTTTATCACCGGTTGCCGATGTTCTGCAACACGGAAGTTCCCGGAAGTCTATGATCTTAGGATCTGTCGGCCTGTGGTTTAGCGCGTCTGGCGTCTGGTAGGGTCGGGCAGGCCGTGATACATCGACCCCCGTGCCAGCAGGCATTTTTTCTGCGCGATCTCGATCAGCGAATGGAACGATCAGGATCGTTCTATGTGCCGACATTCTGGTCCCAAACTTGCGCGGAGCCGTCGAGGTGTTGAACGAAGTGCTGGCGTTCTTGCGTCTCGACAAGCATCCGGACACGACGTTGACCGGCAGAATCGAGAAAAGGTTTCGACTTCCTCGGCTATCGCTTTGGGTCGCAGGTTCTCAAAGTTGCCGAGGCGAAAATCAAGCGTTTCCTCGAACATGCTACCCAGCTTTATGAGCAAAGACAGAGGAAGCGCAAGAAAGCTCCTTTGCCTGGAAGGTATGTCCGGCGCTGCCTTGGGTGATCCGACGGTGCCCTGAAGCCAAGGCATGCCCACATCGGGGTTCCCGTCTGTCTCGCGGGCCACAGAATCATCTACCCACTCGTCCCCACTCGTCAGTCTCCGCCGTTGATCGGGCGATAAGCAATGAGGCTGGGGGCGGCCTGGCCGCGCGGCCCGAACGCCGAGATACTCACAACGATGTGAGTTAGGAGGCCGGACCATGACCAGAATTTCCGGTTTCAAGGCCTACATTGTTTTTCAGGTGGTGCGTATCCGTTATGGTTTCGTGTGAAAGCTGTGGGGGGACCCACCGTCGGCGGGGGGCGAGCGAGCGCTGGGCGGGTTGTGCGCTGCGCTGTTGGTCCGTGGTATGCATTTGAGTGTCCTTTGCACCACCTCTACATCACTAGGGGTAGACTACAGATTGCACTTCCGTTAACGAATCCAATGACGAAGCATTTGCTCAGCTTGTCAGTTCCGTCGGGAGAGACCGGTGAGGCGCTACTTTCTACCTGGTTCCAAGGAGCAACCTGCGAGCAAATCGTCCACCAATTTTGGTAAAATGTACCACCATCGGTGGACGGTGTTCAAGGGGGACGCCACGCACGCGTCTGACCGCCGCGCTGTACCGAGCATTCCTCGCTGAGCTCCCGATTTCCCTCCATTCAAGCGATCCGGGACGCTAAGGCAGACTGGAGTGACAATAGTGGAGAAGGCTCCGGCAGGCCGCGCGCATACAGGGGCGACCGGGATCCCGCGCCTTCGTTTCCGGCACCACTTCGGCAAATGGATGGCGCTTAGTCAATACGGCTTTCCGTTTTCCATCGGTCGTTACTCTTCACCGGTCGGCCGCTTCCGCGCGCTGGCGCGGCGGTCGCACTTCGCGAGACGGAGCCATCTGATGCGCATGCTGGCTGCAGGGGCGATGACGCTAGGCTGGCCCTTTGGTGCCTTCTCGACTGCGCTGCGCACCTGCGCGCGGATGCGCCAATGCGCACAGGCGCCGCACGGGACACGCGTGCTCGTGGATATGTATTGGCTCGCGCTGCGTCACAGCATTCCCCCACTCGAATACGCGCTCTATCGCTTCAACGAAGCGGAGCGGCGCAAACGCATGCACGAATATCTCTATTGGAACGATGTTCCAGGCCTTGCTGCCTTGAACGCGCGCCTGGGCGCAGACAATCGCGACGTGCAGGACAAGGACCGCTTCGCGCAGATATGCGTCAGCACAGGTCTTCCCCACGTTGCGACTCTCGCAGTGTTCGACGGCGGCAAGCAGACACACCCCATAATGCCCTTCGTTCCCGATGCGCCGACGCTCTGGACCAAAGCGCTTCGCCTCAGAGGCGGAGCGGGCGGCGCCAAATGGATCAGGGACGGCGGTGCCTATCGCAACAAAGACGGTCGCGTAGTCGCTGCCGCCAGCCTCGCCGAAGAGTTTCGCAAGCAGGATTGCCTCGTGCAACCCTTCATCGAAAACCATCCCGACATCGCGCGCGTGAGCAACGATAATCTGGTGGCGCTGCGCATCGTGACCGGCATGAACGAGAAGGGCGAGGCGGAGTTGGTGGCCACGCTTATCGCCCTGCCGTATGGTGTTGGCGAAACGTCCGTTGGGGCTATCCTTTGCAGCGTCGATCCCGAAAACGGGCGAATTATTCGCCACCTCGCGCTTCAGCGCGACAAACCGATTATTCAGGGCGACGAGTTCGATTACACGCCATCCTGATACTGGCACCATGATTGCAGGCATTGTACTCCCCTACTGGCACGAGAGCGTCGATCTTGTGCGTCGCGCGCATGCCGGTGCCTTTTCGCGATTTGCATTTCTGGGGTGGGATGTCGCTCTGACAAAGGACGGGCCACTTCTTCTGGAGACAAATTCCGGCTGGGGCGCGGTGTTCCATCAGATGCGCGACGGGCCGCTCGGCCACACTTCATTCTCGCGCCTCGTCAGCCGTTATGTGTGAGCATTCATGCAGTTGATCTGCGGCATTTTCCAGTTAGACGGCGCCAAGGCACCGGAAGAACGCTTGCGGGCTATGATCGCGCAGATGGACGTACCGCATCTGCATTCGTCCTTGCGCCTTTGGCACAATGGGCCCGTCGCGCTTGCAGTCCTGGATTTTTCCGCGCGTGGCGGGGCCGCGTCCGCGTTGTCGGAACAGCACGCGTCGATTATGGCCGCCGACGTGCGGCTCGACGAACCTGTGACGCTCCGACAAGCGGTCGGGGCCGCTGCCTCTACTTCGGAGAACGCACTTCTACTGGCGGCGCTCGAAATGTATGGACCGGCCGGCCTCGACCGAGTGCTCGGCGATTTCGCGTTCGCAAGCTGGAACCGGAGCACGCAGCACCTGACTTGCGGGCGTGATGCATTCGGCATCCGCCCCTTTGCTTATGTGTACCAGCCGGGCAAACTCTTCGCCTTCGCGTCGTTTCCTAGGGCCTTACACGGCAGTGGCATCGTTCCGAAGAAAATCGACGAAGATGCGCTCGCGCGCCGCATGGTATTTGCCTTTCGCAGCGATGATTGCCTCATCGCCGGCATCAATCGTCTTCCCCCGGCACATTTTCTGGAGGTATCGCGCGAAAGATTTTCGCTCACACGCTATTGGCAGCTCGACCGCGCCGCCGTCGGTTCGCGAAAATGTTCCCCGGAAGATGCTGCGCGCGAGTTGCGCCGACTGGTGGACGAGGCGGTCCATTGCCGTCTGCCGCGCACGGGCAAGCCCGGGGCGCATTTAAGCGGTGGCCTTGACTCTTCGGCCATCGCAGTCCTCGCTGCGCGCAAGCTTCGCGAAGAGGGGCGTACGCTGCACGCCTATTCGTTCCTCGACCGACAACGTAACGATATCGCACTCGAAGACGAAACCGAATTCGTCAAAGCCGTCGTGGAGCAAGAAGGCAACATCGATTGGACGCCGATTCGCCCGCCGACGTGGTTATCCGAGTGCGCCAAACCCATGGACGCCGACAAGATGACGTCGCTCCATGTCGATGAACCGGAGAACGCAGTGTGTGCGCGCGCCGAGGATCAGCGCATCGGCGTGGTGTTGTCGGGCTGGGGCGGCGACGAAGGCGCCACCTTCAACGGCAGAGGCACATTCGCGGAATTGTTCCTGCGCGGCCACTGGCGGACGCTGGGGCGCGAAGTCTTGGCGCTCAAGCGCGAGCGCGGCTGGTCGGTACCGCGTATTCTCAATAACGAAATCATCTCATATTTGAGACCTAAGGGGGTGATCAACTTCGTCAAGCGGATCATAGGCAGGGATGCGGATCTGCAAACTCTGTTACGCCAATCGCTGTCCACCTCCGCACGCGGGCGCCTCGCCACGTCGCGAGCAGAAGCCCTCAGTATGGCCCCCGACGGTCGCGAGAACCGCTGGCGGTTGATGACCAGCCCGCATATTGCCGAACGCGCGGAGGTCTGGGCCCAGACCGGCGCCCGCCATGGTCTCGCGTTTGCATTCCCGCTGCTCGACCGCCGCGTGGTTGAGTTTGCGCTTTCGCTGCCCAGCGAAATGTTTTTGCGGGGTGGCTTTCGCCGTCGACCGTTCCGCGACGCCATGGCCGATGTGCTGCCCGAACGCGTCCGCTTGCGGCACCAGAAGTATCAACCGTTTCCAGGCCTCATGCTCGACGTCGCAGAGGGCAAGAACGAACTTCTCGCCCGGATCGACGATTATGCACAAAACGAAAGCGTCCGCCGCACAATCGATGTTGCGCTTCTGCGCCGGCAGGTCGAGGCGTTCCCGCCGCCGGAGCGCCTGCGCGACGAAATGTGTAGAGGCAATAATCCGCCAGGTGCAGCAATGCTCGCCGCCATAAGCACTCTCGGGGCAGCGGAATATCTCGCGCAGCACAGCGACCAAGCGTCGACCGCGCATGGTCGCATACATGACCCCACGATTGAGGTCCTTCAAGCCAAAAAAGTGAAATTATCTGTAAAATCTGGTACTTGATCTCTCGGCAGTGTCCGATAACGGCCTGCATCGTGGGTGCGGCGATAAGCAGTCAGGCCACGCCGCGGCACGCTTGAGCTTATTAGACGTGCGTTCGAATTCTGCTGGCGTCGGTTTCATCGACGAGAACGGCGGTGGCGCCGGCCATCGTTGGTGGCTAATAAACTTTGCGCGACGGCTTACTTTTAATCCTCAAGTTAAACCCCGGCCTGATCAATTGCACGCTGAAGTACAAATAGGCGCCCCAGACTTTTCGTGGATGCAGTAGCCGCGCCCGCAGCGTGCGCGGGGTTTCGGCGAAAATTAATGCACCAAGCTCGCCCTGATAGGTGAACTTCAGGCGGAATGCCGTCCGCCGCCGAGGGAAGTCGACTGGACGGCGCAATGATAGTAGGGAATGTATTGCGTGTCGAACAAAGTCAACCTGTGTGCCAACTCCGTCAGATCAGGATGTACACGACCCGTCACTGATTACTATTTCTGAGATCGTTGCTTGCCGCTCCATGAGTTTTTTCGCGAATCTCGCCGGTTCCAAGTGATCGTCGTAGTATGAAATAACGCCCTCTCGAAGACGGTGGATTTCCGCTGCATCCATGCTCAGAGCGCGGCCTACTGCTATCTCAAGTTCTTCGAGGGTGGAAAAGGCCAAGCAATTGGCGTCGGGCGTGAGCAATGGCCGCATGTACAAATGGTAATTTGTGATAGGAATGGTACCGACCGACATCGACTCGATGAGGTTATGGCAGTGGGGAATCTCTAAACCCGGCGGACATATAAAAAAATCTGATCGAGACATGACCTCAATATAATTTAACATTGAAAGGGTGTACTTGCGAGTACCGTGGCTTCTTGAGACGATTAAAATCGGTTTTATTTCGCTCGTGTCTACCTCGGTATTTATGGCCCATTCGAAATTTGCGGTGATGTGCCCAAATATATCGCTCCTACTCAAGATTGGGAATTTAAAGTGTTCGGAATAAGTTGAACCAATACTACCGGCAAAGAATATTCTGACATTGCGATCGCGTCCGCGCATATCGAGAACCACATTGTGTAGGCCGGCTCTATAGAACTCTGGATGTGCAAAATATGGGGCAAAAAGCCTGTGTTCGGCGGGAGGCGAAGAATAATATTGTGGGTTTACTTGGAGGATGCATGGTCCATGCGTGGTCTCGCTTAGAAGAATACCGTCTGTCGGGGCGCGCCAATTGACCCGAACGGTTCTGAGAAAATCACTTACGGGCATCCACCTCCAGGCGCTATAATAGGAATCACGGGGTGAACACCCAATCGACCCCACCCGCGACAAGGAGATCAGCAAAAAAACGTAGCAGGGATTGTCGTACTTCACGTTTTCGAATGAGATCCAGGGCCGATCATGATTGATTACGACGTCGATCGCGGCCTTCACTGCAAGGACAGACGCCACCTTGGCATACCCAACTGCTCGTCTACCTGCGCCCCGCAGCAAGCGGCCAAACTTAACTAGAAAATCGCGCAGCCAGTTCAAATGGGGAGTCCCGCTTCGTTCAACAGCGATATGGCCAAGTAATGAGCCCGGAACGCATTGTAGACCGGAATTCCCCCGATAAACCCCGAACTGACTTGCATGGTAGCGATTTTCTGGATTGCCCTGAAGCCCGAACGGGAGATGCGGACCGGCATTGCGGGTTCACCCAACGGCGTCGAGCACAGCTTTTTGGCGACCGGCGCTTTCCTTCTTCAGTCCGGGGACGGTACTTTTGCTGAAGTTTCGACGTTGGCCACGATCTGGTTTTCTGTGGCCATCAGCTCTTGGTCGTTATTTTGCTGACGTCAGCTATGATTGTTGGGCTCTGCTGACTGATCGTCGCGTCTTTTGCGTGGCTTTCCGCCCAAAGCCCCTTGGCGATCTCGAGTACATTGAAATCCCCCACCATGCCGGTTCATGGCCAGCTTGATGCAGCTGTCGGTGATGGCCGCGACAAAAGCGAGGCAATAACCGCAATGCGCTTTGTCGCGCAGCCGTTTGGGCTCGGGGATCGTGAGAAGGCTCTTGTCAATCTGGGCTGCTAGACGTCCGGCGCCGCCGGCCCAAAGGGGTCCGGCGGCCGGTGACTTCAGTTCCGCTTCGCGTCGTCTACCGCGGAAGGTTCGCGGATCCCTTCCGGCGCGCCATTTAAATGATTGAAAAAACTATATAAAACGATACCAATTTTCTAGTGCTGACGGGCGAAATAGTGCCGGGAAGCACCGGGGAGGTACCGGAGTCCTGAATCCATTCCTGGGGCAATCCTCGAAGTATTGGAAATCCTCTGACCGGCGCGCGGGACTCAGATCACCGTCTCCTGTTAACATTGGTGCTAACACGAACTTGGATTCCTTCTTCGATCGTCGAAAAATGTCGAAAACGCGTGTGCACAGTGGCAACCCCACAAATTTGCCGGAGGCTATCCAGCAGGCTAGCGATTTGCATCGACGCGGCCAATCGAATGAGGCCGAAAGGCTCTGCATGACCATGCTGCGTGCCAAGCCGGATGACTTTGATGCGCTGCATCTTCTCGGGATAGTCCGATCTCAACAAGGTCGATACATTGAAGCGATGATTTTGTTTGTTGCTGCCCTGAAACATAACGCCAATTCGGCAGAAGCCCTATTGAATTACGGGAATGTTCTAAAAAGTCTCGGGCGTTTCGAGGAAGCTCTGGTCGCCCTTGACAAAGCGCTGGTGATCAAACCTGACTACGCCCAGGCATTCAATGACCGCGGAAAAACGCTTCTAAAACTAAATCGTCTCGCGGAAGCACTCGCAAGCGCTGAGAAAGCGCTGGCAATCAGATCGGATTATGCTGAAGCGCTTAACAATCGCGGCAATATTCTTCAATACTTGAATCGCCGCGAAGAAGCGCTCAACAGCTACAAAAGTGCGCTCGCGATTGATCCAAACTATCCCACAGCGCATTGGAATGAAAGCGTGCTTCGGCTCCTCCTGGGTGATTTCCGGGTCGGATGGAAAAAATATGAATGGCGCTGGAAGACAAAATTTCTTTCGTCAATGCGGCGAGATTTTTCCGAGCCGCTCTGGCTTGGCGACCGGCCGATCGAGGGGAAGACCATTCTCCTGCATTCTGAGCAGGGATTCGGGGACACGATCCAGTTTAGTCGCTATGCGACGCTGGTCGCGCGACAGGGCGCCAAGGTTATCCTCGAGGTCCCGGCGTCGCTAAAGGATCTGCTCTCCGACATTGATGGCCTATCCGGCATCGTCAGCCGAGGGGAAAAGCTTCCCGCCTTCGATCTGCATTGCCCCCTACTCAGCCTTCCGCTTGCGTTCGGGACCGAGCTTGACACGATTCCTGCAGATGTTCCTTACCTGAGGCCCCTGGCGGACCGAGTAGCCAATTGGAAGGAGCGCCTCGCTCAATTGAAATCACTGCGAGTTGGGATAGCTTGGTCCGGTAGCTCAGGGCACAAGAACGATCATCGTCGCTCTTTGGCCTTGCGTCGACTTGCACCGCTATTTTCCGTGGCTGGTATTCAATTCGTAAGCATTCAGAAAGAAGTGCGCGCCGAGGACGTCGAGACGCTGGAAAATCATCACATAATGCATGCCAGCGAAGCTCTTCAGAACTTTGCTGATACCGCTGCGTTAGTCTCACTTTTGGACTTGGTGATTTCGGTAGATACATCTGTTGTTCACGTTGCGGGAGCGATGGCAAAGCCGCTGTGGATTCTTCTCCCGTATTTTCCAGATTTTCGTTGGCTCCTCGATCGCGAGGAGAGCCCCTGGTACCCGACCGCACGTCTTTTTCGGCAACCGAGTTTCGGCGACTGGACGAGCGTTGTGGAGCGGGTACGCCGTGCACTGGCGTGGGACGTCCGCCCTACTTCGCCACGAGTTCTTTGAAAATGTTGCGTAGTTCCAGCCGCACCGCGACATTGACGCCTACTACGCAAAATGGATCAAAGTCTTAAAAGCTATACTTCGCCCTCGGCGTCAGACGCCGCTCTTTTACCAGTTGATAGACGAATTCGCGCACAGCAGAGAAGCACGGGCTCAGCGGGCCAGAGATCAAGCGGTTTAGCGGCGCAGTGGATTTCATGGAGCTACATTGCCAGCCACGACGTAGCAGCCGGTGGTGGGCAACAACCGACAAGAGCACGCCACGATCCGTCATCGCAGACGTGCAAAAGCGGGTCACCAGACTACAGGGCGAGCATAATCTGCCACTCTACAACGACGTTTGAAACACGCGGCCGCCCGCACGCTCACATCGTGTTTATCGGCAACGCCGAGATCGAAGAGCGCAGGAAGGCGCGGCGCTTTTTGACGACCGCATCAAGGTCTATCCCGTCAACGATCCGCACGGCTTGGCGCGCGAGTATCTCGCAAAAGGAACGCACGCCGCAGGTCGGCTATGCGCGCAGCGGGTTCGGCGTGCGGTCGCTTAATGCTCGCGGCGTTGCGACGGCACGCGGCAGCGAATGGACGGCGGTGCAAGTCGGCTCGATCTTGCGGCGTGTCGAAGGCTGCCTTGGTCCGCTGTGAAACCTTTTGCATCGGTGTTAGTGTTGTGCAGCGGGTCGTTAGTGGTGGGAGATAAAACCCGTGAAGCTCTGTAGCGACTATGAGCACGCATCAATGGCCGTCCGGGACGATCCGGACATCGAAACAGCCCTAAAAGAGCTCCAGACAGAACACCCGATCGATGTGGTCATCGAGACCGGCACGTATCTCGGCACCGGATCCACCCGCATCCTCGCGGAATTTTTCGAGCGGAACTATACCGTCCGACATTTTGTGACGATGGAAGCAAAATTGGTCTTACTGGAAGACCGCCCGCTCTAACTTGCAGCGTTTTCCCTTTGTTGAGCCCCAATGGGGCTTGTCCGTAAACAAGCAGAAGGCCATCGAGTTTATTCGCAACGACCCCGCGATTCGCGAGCACTATCGTTATCCGGACATTTTCATCGATGATGTCACCGATCCTGTCGGTTTTTCTCGCGAAGTGCAGGGTGGCCGGGGAACCCAGCACAATACTTATGCCTTGAAACCCGCCTTGAAGGAGTTGGTCAAACGTGTCTTGTACTGGCAAGGAGAAGATCTCCTAGCCCGAATGCTAAACCGTCATAGGAATAACTGGCCGCTCATAGTTCTAGACTTAGCCGGTGGCATCGGCCAACTTGAGTTTCAGACCACGCTCGAAACGATGGGATCAGCGAGTTACGCGCTGTTTCTGGACGACACGCACCACCTGAAGCATTTCAGGAGCCTGCAGGTAATTCGGTCGAGCCCGGACTTTCGCTCAATCCGAATGGCGAATGACACAAGCTGGACCATGGCCGTGCACAACCCGTAGCAGCTCCTGCAGTGCGACCATCGCGGTGGGATCGTTGGCTGACAGGAGCACTAACGAAGCTAAATTAGCCCCTTAGCCCGCGAGGCGTCGCCACCACACCGCACCTTCAGCGCCGCAAGCTCTTCGTCTTGCGCTCTCCACCGCCAAGCTATTACTGCTATCGCAGTCTATGTCGACCAAAGCGCAGCTTCATTTTCGGGATCAATGGGTAGTCCCGGTCTCGCGAGACCTCGACAAATGCTTCCTCAACTCGATCGGGAAATCCATCGTGCGCATCTGCAGAGGCGGTGAGTGGCAATGAGAACCATCCTGTTGCGCTTAGCTAACACCGAGTTCGGGTCTCTAAGAAGCATCCCACGATTTGATGGAGCCCCCGGCCACGAAATGCCCGCGTCTAAACGAGGTGAACTGGAAGGCTTCCAACACCAACTGGTCCGGCGACCGGCCTTTAAACGACGTAGGATCGCTGCGTCGCTGGCCACAAATTGCGACTGTCACGTCCTCAAGCGACGGCGAAGCGGACTCAGTAGCGGCTTGGTTCGATCCCTGTCCGCCGTCGTGGATCACACAACTGAATGAAATACGCGGCCCAGATCGTCTTCTTTCTCGTACTCCTGGCCGTTGGGCTGGGCGTCTACCGTGACTATGGAATTTCGTTTGACGAAACTGCGCAACGCAGACTCGGCGCGGTGACGCTCAAGTATGTCGCCGAACGCTTCGCGCCTTCCCTACTGACCGGCGCGGCAAGCGGCTTGGAGACCCTGAACGAGTATTTCGATCGAGAATATGGCGTTGCCTTCGAAATGCCGGCTGTTGCTCTCGAAGTAATGCTAGGAATAGGCGACAAAAAAGATGTGTTCATTTTTCGGCACTTGCTCACGTTTCTCGTGGCTCTCGCAGGGATATATGCCGTCCAAAGAATGGCGGGCCGGCGCTTCTCGGACTGGCGGATCGGCTTGCTCGCGGCACTGTTTCTGGTTCTCTCGCCGCGCCTCTTTGCGGAATCGTTCTACAATTCAAAAGACGTCGTCTTTATGGCCTTTTTCGCGATCGCCATGAACACTACAATCGCGTTTGTCCTGAAGCCAAAGTTCAAGACCGCCTTCCTTCACGCGTTGGCAACAGCTGCCGCGATCGATGTTCGCATCATGGCGGCGATACTACCCGCCGCCACAGTGGCAATCCTGATCGTCAGATTGCTGAAGCGCGAATTGCCCACCCCCATGACATGTCGGGCTTTGGTGGGTTACCTGGCAGCCGCCTGCATCCTCGTTCCAGCGATGTGGCCGTGGCTGTGGTCCGATCCGATCGGAAATTTCGTTCAAGCCTTCATGACCTTTTCGAAGTTCCCCTGGAACAGCGAAGTCCTCTACATGGGACGTTTCGTCCAAAACACCGACCTTCCCTGGCACTACGTTCCGGTATGGATATCGATAACAACCCCATTGCTATATCTCGCGTTGTTTCTCGTGGGGACATTCAACACCCTTCGCCAGATTGCCTCCCGGGGCACCGGTTTGTGGAAGGGCGACGAGGAATTACAGGACGCCGTCTTTCTCGGTCTGTTTGCTGCTCCCATCGCGGCGGTCATCTTGCTGCATTCGGTGCTTTTTGATGGATGGCGACATTTGTACTTCATTTACCCCGCATTCCTGCTGATTGCCATCAGGGGATCGGTATCGCTGTGGGGCAATGATTTGGTTACGACCCGCAGGTCACTGCTTGCCGTTGTCACCGCAATCTCGGTTGTCCACACCGCAGTATGGATGTGGAAGGCGCACCCCTTTCAGAACGTCTATTTCAATACTCTCGCCGGAACCGGCCTGAGGTTCCGATATGAGTTGGACTATTGGGGCTTGGCCAACAGAAAGGCACTGGAATACATCCTCGGGAATGATCATAGCGAGGTCATCTACGTGCGAGCCGATAGCTTGACACCG
This sequence comes from uncultured Pseudomonadota bacterium, assembly GCA_963837035.1. Taxonomy (GTDB): domain Bacteria; phylum Desulfobacterota; class Binatia; order Binatales; family Binataceae; genus JASHZA01. The sequence continues at coordinate 16,831 of CAWIMH010000028.1, read as the reverse complement.
CTTCTAACGGCTTTCTACATGATAGATGCCCAGGATAGAAAGCGCCTGAGATACTCGGACGACCGGAATCTTTCGGACTACCTTGTTACCAACTATCGTCTTGTGAAGGATCCGGACGACGCGAAATATGCTAAGGGCTACGATCTTTTCTATCAAATTCGAGTCGACGACGAGGTCATCCTTTCAGTCTTTCGGCGTAAAAACACTTTAGGAACGCACTCCCAAGTAGTTCTGCCGACAGGCTGAGAAAGGAACGGCGAACGGCCTGACGGCTGTCATCGATGGAGAAAACCCGATTTCGACTGACAGCCGCACGCCGAACAGTTTGGCGCGGCAGTTGATCGCGCAGATCGTGTGCCACCGTTTGGGAAGGAGCCCGTAATGTCGTCGAAAATTAAAAGGCTCCCACACCAACTGCACCGAATTGTTCTCGTCAATTTCGGCATTCTGATCGGTCTGTACTTACTAGCTGAAATCGCGCTCCACCTCATTTCGCCCAATTCGAATCCGTTCCTGGAAACAAACGTGCTCGGAATTCGCGACCCTGTATACAACCACACCCTAAAGTCGAAATACGATGGATTCGATATCTTGGGACCCCGCCGCTTTAGAGTCCTTACCAATTCGCTGGGGTTCCGCGACGCGTCCACGCGCGATGTTACTTTAATGGCTGATCGCAAGCGAATTGTCTTTATCGGCGACTTATTTACCGAAGGCGTTGGATTGCCCTTTGATGAGGCTTTCGTCGGCCGATTTGCCCACGCCTTTCCTGCTCTCGACGTGCTAAACGCGGCGATCCGTCGATCTACTATGAAAAGCTGAAATACTTCCTCGACGTCGGTCTCCGATTCGATGAGGCCATCGTCTACATCGATATTTCCGACATACAAGATGAAGCTATTGTTTATTCCCATGACGAACATGGTGTGCTCCAGTTGAAAGCTACCGAAGAGTTGTTGCTGACGCCGAAGAAAAAAAGCCTGGGAAAGAGCATTTTATGTCGCCGACTTCCTCAATCAGGTGAGGCTATCCCAGAAGCTGGCACGTAAATTCGACCCGCAGGTTTTTAAGCATTACACGCGCGCCAGTTGGACCTATGACGCCAACGCACCCGACTACGGCTCCATGGGAGTCGAAGGAGGCATCCAAAAAGCAATGCAACAAATGGATCGGCTCTATCAGATTTTATCCAGATATGGCGTCGCCCTATCGGTTGGCGTCTATCCATGGCCTCAACAGCTTCTCTACGACAGCGAAAATTCGCGGCAGGTGAAAATTTGGCGCGAGTGGTGCGCTGGAAAATGTAAACGATTTTTCGATCATTTCCCCGCGTTCTTTCGCTGCAAGGAGAAGGATCCAGATTTCATTCGAAACCTATTCGTATCGCAAGACGTTCACTACAATGCTCGCGGCAACCAAATTCTAGCAGAGGACCTGATTGAGACGTACCGGCTGCAATAGCCGACCAGAGCTTTCATGCTTTGGCGCTCAGCGCCGTTTGTCCGGCGCGATTGCCAGCGGTCGAGGCCAATCTCGAACGTGTTGCGCATCAATTGACGCTTGCTGACGGGTTGGTGGAGGTATGGGTAACAACTGCTAGGGCGATTTTTTGCCGCATGTATTGAACGCCAAGCTCGCAAAGGTGCCAGATATCGCATCAAGCGTCAGCACGTTTAGCTGTTGCATGAGGTGCTTGCTGATATTCGCAGACGGCCGACATCTTCGCGGCCCCGACGAAGGCATCGACCTAATGGCGCGCACACGGGCGTGGAGAATACCGGGCGATCCAATCAAAATTCCGCAGCTCGCGCACCCTCAGCCGGCGAGAATTGGGGACGTTGTTTGAAGATAGAGTTCGTCGATCGCTCAAATGCAGCGCCCTATTCGCCATCTGTGGAAAGCTTTTTTGGTGCGCTCCCAAGAGTTCGCTCCAAGATGCGCCGGAGGCGATGGAACGATCTTGCTTATGCACTTGAAAATCCGTTGGGTTGGAGGCGGCTGATCATGTCACATCAGGGCCGCCTCGGGTTATCGTCGGTACGTCGCTCGAAGCGAATATGTCGCGATTTCAGGCCAGCCAGTTGCAGAATTGGGCCGTCTCGCCGACGGGATGATGAGGATGATTAATAATCCAGCGCATCGAGCAATTGGCGCCATCGCTCGAACCCTATCTGCCGGGTAAAATGCGCCTCCAGCATTTTTCGCGCCCGCATACCCATTTCGGCGAGAGCCCCGGGATCGCTTGACAAACGCAACAAGGTGCACGCAAGCGCGCCGGCGTCGCCCGGTGCAATAATGACGCCGCAGTCGTCTTGCTGCACGAATTGTGAAAGCTCTCCGTCCTTGGCGCCGATGACAATCATGGGCTTGCCGGCGGCCGCAATCCCGTAGAACTTGCTGGGAACGATTAAGCCCTCGAGCTCCGGATTAAGTGATATCCAGTGCACGTCGGGGGCGCCCAGAGAATACTTGAGCATCTTCCGCTCTTGATAGGGGACAAAACGGAATAAACTCTCCAGACGGCGTTCTTTGACGGTCTTGGCCAATTCGTCGAAACGTTTCCCGCCACCGATCATCAGGAACAGAATGCGCGGATCATTGCGGAGCCGCTCGGCAGCGGCGAGCACCGTGCCGAACTCGTGAGCCCTCCCCAGGTTGCCTGAATAGCCTACCACGAATTTGTTCTGCAACGCCCATGTTTGGCGCAAGGAATTCTCGGAGTGCCCGAGCGGTTTGATTTCCTCGTCGTTGCACCAGTTCGGGATAACATGGATCCGTGCCCGAGGAGTGCCGAGGGCCTCGACCCTTTGGCCCATCAAATCGCCAACCACCACAGTCGCTTCGGCAAACTGCAAGGAGCGATTGCGCGACGCGGCTAGGGCGGAGGCGACGGGGCCGCGGATGAAGGGTACGCCCAGCTCCACGGCGACTTCCGGGTAGAGATCTTGCAGCCAATTGACCAGCCGTGCGCCCTTACGACGCGCGGCAGCCATAGCCACGATGGACATCAGCGGCGGGTCTGTCTTTGCGACTAGGATATCGCCTTGCTGTGCAATCGCGATGAGGCGATGCCAGACCGACTGGTAAAACGACAAATAGTCAATCGAGCGGCCGAGCAGGGCGGCGCGTCCGAATTGCGTTGAACGAACGCGATGAACGCTCACGTCATGGATGATTTCATGATCCAGCAACGAAGCCTTAGGGTCGTCGTAGATTTGTGTGCTCGTGACAACGTGCACTTCTCTTCCCGTGCCGGCCAGGTGAAAGGCGAGGTCGGAGAGAATTTGGCTCGTTGCCGAATGGTCAGGAAAGAAAAATCTATTGATGAAAATCAATCGCCGCATGGGCGCTCGGCCCTCGTCCCAGAGTGATTTCTTCGTGCGCTAGGTTCGTCCGTGAGCTCGCAGCGCGCCGGACTGATTAATCCGATAGGAGTTGCGTTAGACGAGCCCCTGGTCCCCCGCCGTTTTCGTCAATCAACTCCACTCCAGCGTTCTCAAGAGCCCTGCGAATGGCAGCCGCGTTGGCAAACGTCATCGCCGTCTTCCCGTCGACCGATTCCGCACGATGGATTGTCGCTAGCCCAACTTTCTCTACTCGCGGCCTCCGGCAACGATTTTGGTGGGGTGAAGGCGTAAGAAAGCGAGTCGCATCAAAGGGGCGCGTTGGCAACTCGCCTGTAGTGTAGACCAAGTCTCTTTTCATCGGCTTTGTGTCGCGTAAGTTGATTTGCATGTTCCTGCAATTTAACCGACGCTTCAAAGACGGCAAAGAACATCGCTATTGGAATATTGTCGAGAGCAAGCGCTGTGCTGGCGGCAGAGTGGTGCAGCGCCAAGTGCTGTACCTCGGCGAGATCAACGACAGCCAGCAGCGGGATTGGTGTCGTGCGATCGAAGTCTTTGATGAAGGGACGCTCCGCCACACCCAGCTGGCCTTGTTTCCTGCCGATCGTGCGGTTCCCGAACACGCGCAGGCGCATGGCGTGCAGGTACGGCTCGATGCGATGGAACTGCATCGGCCGCGGCAATGGGGCGCGTGCTGGCTGGCGTGTCAACTTTATGAGCAGCTTGGGCTGGATCGCTTCTGGGCCGAGCGCTTGCCCCCTTCACGCGAAGGTACGTGCTGGCAGCACATCGTGCAGACGCTGGTGTGTTATCGGCTTATCGATCCGGGCAGCGAGTGGCGCTTGCACCGGCAATGGTTCGAGCAGAGCGCGATGGCGGATCTGCTCGGCGGAGATTTTGCGCTGGCGGAGAAGAATGCGCTCTACCGCTGCCTGGACAAGCTGTTGCCACACAAAGAGGTGCTGTTCTGGCATCTGCGCCAGCGCTGGCAGGATTTGTTCGGGGCGCGGTTCGATGTGTTGCTGTACGACTTGACGAGCACCTATTTCGAGTCTGCGCCGCCGGACGACGAAGCCGACAAGCGCCGCCACGGCTACAGCCGCGACAAGCGCAGCGACTGTGTGCAGGTGGTGATTGCGCTGATCGTGACGCCCGATGGTTTTCCGCTGGGCTACGAGGTGCTGGCGGGGAACACCTCCGACAAGACCACACTGCGCGGCATGCTGCGCAAGATCGAAGCCCAATACGGCAAGGCCAACCGCATCTGGGTGATGGATCGCGGCATTCCGACCGAAGAGGTGCTTGCCGAGATGCGAGCGGCCGATCCGCCCCTCTCTTATCTGGTCGGAACCCCCAAGGGGCGGCTCTCCAAATTGGAAAAAGCTCTGCTCACGCTCCCCTGGCAAGCTGTCCACGAGGGCGTGGACGTCAAGCTTCTGCCGCAGGACCAGGAACTCTACGTGCTGGCGCAAAGCCACGCGCGCATTCACAAGGAACGCGCCATGCGCCGGCGCAAGCTCAAGTGGCTATGGGCGCGCCTCAAGCAAATCTCGGCCATGGACCTCGATCGCGAGGAACTGCTCATGAAGCTCGGCGCCGCACGTGACCAGGCGCGGGCGGCGTGGCGTCTGATCGACATCGAAGTGGCTCCCCACAGAGCCACGTTCAGCTTCGCACTCAATCGTAAAAAGCTGCGTCAAGTGCGGCGGCGCGAAGGACGTTATTTGTATTAGCCGGAACTCGATCTGACAGTCGGTGCCTGGTTGAGCGGTCGGGTTTTGTTTGTCCGACGTGATCAGGCTGCGATCATTTTCTCCGTTGCGATAGGCATGGCATCCAGGAAGGTCTGCATTGGCGTTTTGCCAAAGCACCAGCGTCCCTGATGTGGACGCTGCTCATTGAAGTCGCGGACCCACAGATCGAGAGCGGTCTGCAGCTCGTCGATCGAACGATACACCTTTTTGCGGAACGCGACACGGTAGAACTCGTTGAGCACGGTCTTGTGGAAGCGTTCACAGATGCCGTTGGTCTGCGGGCTCTTGGTCTTGGTGCGCGAGTGATCGATGTCCTCGACCGCAAGGTAGAGTTCGTATTCGTGTCGTTCGGGGTTGCCGCAATATTCGCTGCCGCGGTCGGTCAGCACGCGCAGCAGCTTGACCTCGTGCTGCTCGAACAACGGCAGTACCTGATCGTTGAGTAGATCCGCCGCCGTGATCGGCGTCTTGCGATCGTACAGCTTGGCGCACGCGACCTTGCTGTAGGTGTCGACGAACGTCTGCTGGTAGATGCGGCCCACGCCCTTCATGTTACCGACGTAGAACGTGTCCTGGGCGCCGCAATAGCCCGGGTGCTCGCTCTCGAACTCGCCATGGGCCTCCTTCTCGGTCTTGGCCTTCTCCAGCGCGATCACCTGCGCCTCGGTCAGCCCCAAGCCCTCCTGGGCGCTCTTGGCTTCCAGCGCTTTGAGCCGCTTGGTCATGGTCTCCAGATCGCGGCGTAGCCAGACGCAGCGCACGCCGGCGGGCGAGACGGTAAGCCCGCGTTTCCTCAGCTCGTTGGCGACGCGGACCTGACCGAACGCCGGTTGCTCAATGGCCAGGGCGACAATGGCGTCTTCGATGTCCTGCGGCACGCGGTTCTTCAACACCGGCTTCTTGCGGCTGATCTCCTGCAAAGCTAGCTCCCCGCCTTGGTCGTATAGCTCCTTAAAGCGATAGAAACTGTCGCGGCTATAGCCCATCATCTTGCAGGCTTGACTGACGTTGCCCAGTTGCTTGGCAAGCTCCAGCAGTCCAACTTTGGCGCGGATGATCTTCTGTTCGGTAGTCATGGTGTCCTCCAAATCGCCGAGGCGGGGCGCTGCACAACCCCGACCAGCTCCGCGCCCCGCCTCGGCTCGTGATTCGCCGTAGGGGCCCAGGACACCGTCTGTCCGATTAAGTTTTAGCTAACGCACGTTATCTCCTGCGCACCAATCTGTGTGGACGGGAGCCTGCCCAGCTGTGGCAGTTCTATATCCAGCTCGTCGAGGTCGAGGCGGCCTTCAAGACCATGAAGGACGATCTGCAACTGCGCCCGATCTACCATCAACTCGAAGAGCGCATCGAGGCGCACATCTTCGTCGCCTTCTTGGCCTATTGTCTGCACATCACGCTGCGCGCACGCCTCAAACCGCTGGCGGGAGGCCTCACGCCGCGGGCCGTGCTCGACAAGCTCGCTGCCGTGCAAATGCTCGACGTAAATTTCCCGACGACCGATGGCCGCACCTTGGTCATGCGCCGTTACACCGAGTTGGGGCCCGAGCAAACCGCCGCAACCACCACCACGCATCACCGCGCCAGCAACGACGGTTCCCGTCCCACCCCACCCCCTGTAGTGGAGACTTCCGCGATGCATCCGTTGATATTGCTCACTTTTTCACGCCAGTTGAGAAAGTTGGGCTAGGCTAACCCCTAGACTCGCGCACAAGGTCCGAAACGGCCCAACGAAGGAGGGCCCGAGCTGCTCTCATTTGAGCCCCCAAAATATTCTTCACGGGACGGCCCACTTTTCAGAAAGGCCATCTCTGTCATCATATGATGAAATTATTATCATATGAAAAGGGAGCTTGGACTGTGACGAGACGCCCGGATCGAGGTTGAGCCCGAGGACCTCTCCGGGCCTCAACCGCCACTGGTTCGAACGCAATGGCCGCCAAGTTGTGAAAGAGGTTCAGCGCCGGAGTGGCCACCCCGTGAACCGGTGGATAGGGCCCAGCTCATGAATTCGGAAAACTCGCTGGTTGCCATGGGCGACCGACGAGGCCACCCCGCCTCTGGCCGGGGTGACTCGGGCAGTTTCGACCGCGATCCGACATCGAACGGCATCACGAACGGAACAGAATCCGTGCTCCGTTCCATGCCGAAGTCTGTCGAACCTGCCGTCGAGCCTACCGTTGACCTCGCGCGTTGCTTTTTGCGTCTGGCGCCAAGTCCGCTAGATCGCGTTTGCTCTCGATGCATTGGATCGTCGCAAACCACAAGATAGAGGGCGCCGTTTCCGTATCGGTAGCCGGCTAGAACGGCCGGCCTGCGAGCATGATGAGTGTTGACTTTCGAGCGCGCCGGTTCAGGCAATCAGCGCGATCGACGAAGTCGTTAGCGGGCACCGGACGAAAATTTCCCATCGTCGAGCAAATTGGGTTCGTTTCGTCAAGCGGCCTAATCAATGATGTGGCGGCCTAACTGAACAAATTCATATCTGCAAAGCCGTCGCACGTAAACCATACCGCCCCCGATCAGAGCCCCGAGAATTGCCCACCGAGCGGTGCTCGAGGACCACACCAGATCAGACGTTAGCGTGCCGTAATTGAGACCACGGTACATAAACCCGATGACGAGGAGTACTACCGCTCCTAGGATTGCCCCAAGAATAATGGCTATTTGATGCTCCCGACGCCATACGAAAGGGTTCTTTGATAACCTCCCTCTCAGCCAAAGTTTCCGCACTTGATGGTGCTGCCAGACCCACAAGATCGCCGGAACCGAACACCGCTCGAGGAATGGCGCGGTTAGCTCGGGGAAGGCCAAAGGTCTACTCAAGTCGTTTCGAAGCTCATGCGACCCTGGGGAGCGAGCTGCGGGAAAGTAGCACGACTGAAGAGCGTAGGGCCACTCGATACTGGCCTAAAGTCCTTCGCGAGCCGCCTGTTCTGACCGATACAGGCGGAAGAGCGTGCGAGCTATCTCAAATCCCATCAAGCAGATCCTCGCCCAAGCTCAAGACCATGCTCCGCAAAGAAATGCCGAGCGATGTGACGCGGTTCGAAGCCACGCTGATCTCCGACTACGATCCGCGCACGATACTCGAGCGCGAACTTATGGTCCGATTGGCGTCGCCTGCTTGGCGGCGCCGCTGCGCTACCGCGATAGTTTGCGTTTGAACGCCACACATGAACCGCATCCGAAAGCCTTCCATGACTGATGCCGCAAACACAATCCAATATACGTCAAGATAGCTCCGGTGGCTGGTGTGTGCCCAAAAGACCGCGGTTACGCCCATAAACGCCAAGAACAGCATTCCTATCAGGATGGTCTCACACCTCCGCCGCGCCAGAAGCACGCCGACGACTCCAAGTACGGCGACCGGGACATAGCCCAAAAAGTATACTGCCTGCGCCAGTGGCTCGCGAACAGGATTCAACCTCCAGGAGAAACCAGCCTCCAGCTTGCGAAAAGCGCCCTGCAGCACCAACCACGGGTTCGCCCAAATAAACTCCAGGGCTCGATGGGCAAACCAGTTGCTGGTTGCGATCTCATTGTCTGCCAATCGATCGAGCTCAACCCGATCTGCCGGTGTCAACTTCGACCACGCCTCATCCCTGCTGCGGTCGATGCTTCCTTCCGGATAGTGAGAGAAGGTTTCAGAGTTGTTTCCTGTCCACAGCGCCTCCCCGTTCTGCGAGTTGAGCACTGCCGCTCCAGTAAGATCATAGGTCCGGATGAGCCACGGCCCCACCATCACTGCGACCGCCAGCAGAAGAATTGAACTCTTCCGAAGTCTCGCCCAGATATTGCCTTGCGCCCCCCAGATCGCGGTCCAAAGCAAGCCGACCCCGGCGACAGGTGCCGCCGAAGCACGCAACAATGCGATTGATCCAAGCGCCAAACCGGCCAAAACCCAATCCCTATCGCGATTCAACCTGCCGGCGCGCAGCAAAAGCCACACCGAGAGGGCCATGCAGAACGTGACCATTCCGGTCTCCTGCAAGGCGGTGTCGTGCATCACGTAGTATGGATAAAATGCGGTGATTGCGCAGGCGAGGACACCGACGGTCGCGTTGAAAATGTGACGGCCAATTAGAAATGCACAGAACGCCGTTCCGGTGCCCATCAGGGCCTGCGGCACGACGACCAGCAGATAATTCTTTCCGGCTGAAGCCGACAGCGTTAAAAACAGAGGGTAGAGAGGGGGCAGCCACGCGCAGGTTGTATCAAAGCAGAATCCTTTTCCGATAAGGACATTTTCCGCCAACTCGTAGTAGATGCCGTAGCTGTTCGTCCAGAAATACTCCTCGCCAAAAGCCATCCGAGCGCCGAGGCGCGCCAGAAAAGCAGCAGCAAGCAATGCTGCCACAAGGAGCCGCTGACGAGAGCCCTTGGCATTGACTTCGGACATTGTCAGCGCGTTAGGTGCTAGCCTAATTGCTTGGCCTGGTGTCTATGACTTGGCGGGCTTCTTTCAGGCGTTTGCGGAGGCGTATGCCGATGGCCGCCGCCGCCGTTCTCGTCTGCCAGCCAACTCAAATGCTCGTTTAAGCACCGCAAGGGTCGCAGGGCACGCGCTACCGCCGCTCCACCCTCAATATCCGATCCGGTAGCCACCCCAACGCGGGGAGGTCAAGGCGCATTCCTGCGCGTCTCGTAGCTGGTCAAATCCTCCGGTAAATCGATTTCCCCCAAGATCTTTCGTAGCGGACAGCGCGCACAGGTATTCTTCCCGCGTCTATGATCTTCTGTAGGGTTCCAGTCATATGCATCTTGTCGCGTTTAAGGTCGGTCAGGCCTGCTCTAATGCGACTCATTTCACCCCACGACGCGGAGGTGAAGCGCAACAACCCCATGTATTGCCCATCGATTTCCTCGATCGACCACGGCTTGTTGCCGATCTCTGACAGCGTGCCATCAGGCTTAGGTGCGAAACGTCTCGGCATCAAGCAACGGAATACCAAACCGTTCTCGCCATGAGGCGAGCCAATTGGAGCCGTAAATTACCGCCAGTGGCGCCGCACTGTTCACAAGCAGGCTTACCGCCGACGATTTTGGATGCAGAGCCGATATACTCGGCGCCATATCGGCTGGCCACTAACTTCGCCTCGGGCGAAGTTGGCGCGCTATCCACGACGACAACAGTAAAGCGGAATCGTTGAACTGCCGCAGTCATTGAAGACAGCGCTCGAGCGCCCCTGCCGGTTGTGTGTGCAAATCACTACGCCGATGCTGGACGCCGAATTGTCAGTATTGCTCGTACTTGTCACTGACTTTTACCTTTCCAACAAAGACTGTTGCTAGATTTTTACTCAACCACCCGCCAGTCTTGTACGTATCTGACTTAAGCAGGTACTGTTTCGTGCCCGCCAAAAATTCCGTCGTTTGGTGCGGTGGTTCTTGGTCGGACGCCGCACAAAATGGCTCCAGAGATTCCATATTTGCTCAGTACTTCCAACGATAATGGATATATTTGAGTATCTCGTTTTGAAACGCAATGATTCCCACCTCCGTCTTCCACCATTCCGCACGGGTGTAGTTCTCCGATTTAAAGGATGGGATCTCGATTCGGACATTTTCTCCTGAAAACTCCCGGCGGAAAATCCAACTCACACGACGGGCGGCAAAGATCTCGGTCGGAATAATCAGCATCGAAGCGCCGTGCCGCTTCGCCCAATCCCGCAAGGCTAGAGCCTCCTCCATGGTGTTCCGGTTGGCAGTCCCGAACATTTCAATTGCGGTACCAGGCACGCCCAAATTTAACGGGACCTTACGATTGAGTTCGGAATGCCCTGCTAATTCGGCGATCCTGACCGAACGGCCCTCGGCGACTTGAGAGATCAGAACCTTGTTGACAAGACCTTTTTTGTAAAGATCCGCCGCTACGAGGGGCCTCAAATCGGGGCCTCCACCGAGCACCACAACTGCATCGCCACGCCTTAGTGGATCTGACACAATCCAAATTCTGCCAAATCCTGAAGTATGACTGCCCGTTCGCGCCACGCGACTAGCGCAAGGCCTGTCAACAATAGTGCGATTGAGAGGAGGCGACGTACGGAGCGCTGCCTATTTCGCGCTTCAACAGGATGGAAACTATTCTCGCAAACCGGTGCGTCAGCTCTTAATTTTGCTTTTGATTTTTAAACTATATCCTTAGGGTTTATGGACGGTATGGTAACAATAATCTGAATTTCGCATAGTTTACCTGATCTCGAATGAAGGATTCAGAGTTGAGGCCTATCCATGAATTCGACACCGGTGACGGGTCACCTGCCCCACCCACGTTCACCGCCGACGCGAAGGTCTTTGCACATTCGATCGAGCCGCGTGACCGCCTTGATCGCCTATAAATTCATGGGCCGGATTGACACGTTCCAGCACCATAATGGGCGCACACATCCTCAAATGGCTTCGTCAGCGTGTAATCTGCTGGCCGCGGCCCTCCATACGCTTCACATTTCAAAAAAATTTGGGTTCTGGTCCCGGTAGGTCGCACCAACACCGTCTCCCCCATCACCAGCACGTCCATGCGGGTCCTCAGGAAGCAATCAAGCGCTTCCTTTGGCTCGCATACCACCGGGCTCGTTCTCATTGAACGAGGTGTTGAGCACCATCGGAACGTCCGTGAGGCCGCGGAACGTCTCGATCAGGCGATGATAACGGGGATTGGTGCGCCGGGAGACCGTCTGCAACCGGCCTGAACCGTCGACATGCGTGACTGCCGGAATGAGCGCCCGCTTCTCTTCTCGGATCTGAAACACTTGCATCATGAACGGAACTTCATCGTCCTCCTCGAACCAATCCGCCACCGCCTCTTCGAGCACTGAGGGCGCAAACGGTCGGAACGATTCCCGCCGCTTGATCTTGGCGTTGAGGATGGCCTTCATGTCGGCGCGACGTGGGTCGCACAGAATCGAGCGGTTGCCGAGCGCCCGCGGCCCCCACTCCATCCGCCCTTGAAACCAGCCGACCACCTTGCCTTCCGCGATGGCCGAGGCGGTCAGCCGGCAGAGCGCCAACTCGTTGACAATTTTTTCAATCTTGCAGCCAACTTGAGCGATCTCTGCCCGGTGCCGGGAGAGAAGCTCGGCGATGTCACCGGGTCCGAATTCCGGACCCCAATAGGCGTGGTCCATCACGAAGGATCGCTCCCCGCCGAGCTTGTGCCAGACCGCGAAGGCCGCGCCGATCGCGCCGCCCGCGTCGCCCGCGGCCGCCTGCACATAGACGCGCCGGAACGGGGTTACGCGTCTCACCTTGCCATTGGCGACCGAGTTCATGGCGCATCCCCCGGCCAAGGCGAGATCGGTCAGGCCATATCTGCTGTGGGCGCTCTTAATGAGTTGAAAGAACGCTTCCTCGTACATCGCCTGCACCGAGCGCGCGATGTCGCGATGCCGATCCTCGAGCGGATCGGCAGGTTTACGCCGCGGACCCAGAAGCTTTTCGAGGGCTGGCGCATAAAAATCCCCCATCTCGGGCGAGCCATCCGTCCATTGATATGGCACCCTGGTTCGATGATGAACGAAGTATGCGAGATCGAGCTCGAACGACCCGTCGGGCACCAGACGAACGATCTTCCGCATGGCGTCCATATGGACGGCCTTGCCGTAGGGCGCGAGCCCCATGACCTTGTACTCGTCACCATAGTGCGGAAAACCGAGATATTGGGTCAGGGCCTGGTAGAATATGCCGAGCGAATGGGGGAAGTACACACGTCGCTCGGCGGAGAGATCGCGGCCGCTTCCCAGGCCCCAGGCCGCACTCGAAAAATCGCCGAAGCCGTCGATCGACACGATGACCGCCTGCTCGAAGGGAGACACGTGAAAGGCGGAGGAGAGATGCGCGAGATGATGTTCGATGTTATGGAACGTGCCCACAAAGCGCTGGCCCGGAAAAGCCCTCATCAATAGCTCGGGGACCTTCTCTCGCGAGCGACGGTTCCTCAATCGGTCGAGCACCAGCGCTGGCTCCGGGGGATTGGTGACGAGGTAACGGATCTTCCGCAGGAGATTGGCCCGGCTGTCCTGATTGACGGCGACGTGCTGCACGTCGCCCAGTTGCAGGCCAGCCTCCCGCAGACAGTAGGCGATGGCCTTGGATGGGAACCCCGCCCAATGCTTGACGCGCCGAAAGCGCTCCTCCTCCGCCGCCGCGACAAGCTTGCCGTCGCGCACGAGCGCAGCCGATGAGTCGCCGTGAAAGGCGTTGATGCCGACGATATTCATGCAAAGCGCTTGCCGTGCCAGCGCAAGGCATCGGCGATGATCGTTGCGAGATCGGACCGCTTGGGTGCCCAGCCCAGTGTCTCGCGGGCATTATTCGCGTCGGCCACCAAAATCAAAAAATCCCCTGCTCGCCGCGTCGCGTCGCGCATGGGAAGTTCGCGACCGGTGACGCTTCGAACCATGTCGATCACCTGTCGGACCAAGGCGCCATGACCGTTGCCGAGATTGACCGCGATGATGTCGCCGTGGCCAAGCAGATACTGAAGTGCCGGCACATGCGCGCGGGCGAGATCCTAGATCCAACCCGTCAAAATCACTGTGCCGAGGTACTACTAGATCAGCGTTTCCTTGGTTCGAATCATATCAGGCGGCAGGACCATGTGTGGATGACAGGATGGCGATTGACATCCTCGATACCGGCCATGATGCGCTCCCTGAGTTCCTGTTTGGATGCCACCCGGATGTGACGCAAGACCGAGCGGGCAAACTTGGAGAAGAAGCCCTCGATGAGATTGAGCCAGGAGCCGTGGATGGGCGTGAAGGTGAACACGAAGCGGCCGCTCGGTCGAGTGGCGAGCCAGCTTCTGGTCTGCTTCGATATATGAGCGGAATGATTGTCGAGAATCAGCTTAATCGCGGTGCTGGCCGGATAGGCGGCATCAAGGAGCCTGAGGAATTCGATGAACTCGCGGCTGCGGTGGCGGTCTCGGACCAGGGCATGAACCTTCCCGGTGAGCAGGTCAATACCAGCCAGCAGGCTGAGCGTACCATGCCGTTTGTACTCATGATCGCGCGCCAAAGTCGCGTGGATGCCGGGCTCGGGCGGCAAATCGGGCGCGGTCGTTGCAATGGCCTGGATTCCTGGTTTTTCGTCGTAGGAGACGATGGCTACCGGCTGGCGCAGTTTCTTTCGAGATTTGGCAGCCTCTTTAGGACCTCGACCTCGCGATAAACGCACAGAACCTCCGCCATCTTCTGCTCGAACTCGGCGTCGCGACGTTCCAGATAATACCGTACCTTGTGCGGCTTGATTTCCTCTTGGCCGAGTATCTTGCACACCGTTCCCTGCACCAGTTTGGCGAGACATTCGTGTCCCGGCGGCGACCGTTCTCGCGCGCATGGCGCGCCAGAACCGCGTCGTCCACAATTCGTGCGGATAACCGTGTTCCTTGGCCTTTCGCACGCCAAGATACCAACCACGCTTTTGCCTCGGGTGTAATCGTCGGCTCCTTACCGGGGCGAGGCCGATCATCAAGCGCCGCCAGTGGGCCATATGCCAGCGCCCGCCCCACACAGCGTTGAACCGTCTGATGATGCAGACCGAGTGCCCGCCCGACAGCGAAAAACGAGGGTTTCTCGGTACGCAAGCAATATCTGCGCCCGCTCCACCCGGCGCGCCGCTTCACTTCGCGACCGGGCAATCGACTCAACTTCGCCATATCGTTCTCCAGCGTATCTCATCGAACGCGGAGTTGCCATGGCTCTATCCCGTTCTCTTGTGGCGGCAGGCAGTCGAATTGGCGATGATCCGATGAGGAAATCCACGAAGGAGGCGCCGCTTAGACAACTGACTACTTTCATGGAATTGGTCGTCTAGTACCCGGAATCATTGATGCGCGAAACGTGGTTTGAGGCGTTTTTGATGGACCTCTGACTTGGTCCAGGCAAACGGAGCGGCAGTGGTGTTGTAGGCCTTGATGAAGGCATCGATGTGCTCCCTGAGTTGTTTGACCGAGGTAAAGGAAGCACCGTGCAGCGACTGGCCTTGCAGGATTGGGAACCAGATTTCCACCTGATTGAGCCAGGAGGCCCGGGTTGGCGTGAAGTGGAAATGAACGTTGGGGTGGCGCCTTAGCCAGCGATCGTTCCTGGGCTTGTGGGTGTTGAGATTGTCGAGGATGACGTGAATGGCCGTGTCGGCGTGAGCGGCGACGATATCATTCATGAAGTCGAGGAATTCGATGCGCCGCCGACGCGTCTTGTGCGCGGCGGTGACCTTGCCGGTTGCCACCTCGAAGGCAGCGAACAAGGTGCTGGTGCCATTGCGCTTGTAATCATGGCTGTGGCCGGTCAATGCCCGGCCGTTCGGGAGCTTGAGATAGCCCTGTGCCCGCTCCAGCGCCTGGATCGAGGGCTTCTCGTCAACGCAGATGACGATGGCGTTCTCGGGCGGTGCCATGTAGAGCCCGACCACGTCGGCGGCTTTGGCGACGAACGCGGGATCGTTGCTCTCGCACCAGGATTTGCGCCCGGCGAGGTCGATCTTCTGCGCGCGCAGGAAACGCCAGACATATTGGACGTCGACATCGCCCAGCGCGGCCGCCAGCAAGGGCCCTGTCCAGCGCGCATAACCCTCCGGCGGCGTTTGATCCAGCAGCGCCAGGATGCGCTTGTTCGTCGCGGTCGTGTACTTCGGCTCAGCGCCCCGCTCGCCCGTTTCGTCGAGACCCGCTAGCCGCTTCTCGGCGTAACGCACCCGCCACTTCGACGCCGTGCCGGTTGTACATCCAACCGCCCGTCCGATCGCTCGGCTCGCCACGCCGTCCGCCGCCAGCAACACAATCCGCGCCCGCTGCCGCAGCCGGTGCTCCGTCTTCGTCGAACGCGCCAAGCCCTCAAGCTCCGCACGCTCCTCCGCCATCAGAATGATAACCGTCGCTTCAGGGATGCCTCGCATGCATCCTTGAATCATGACTCATTCATCAGCGATAGTGGGTACTAGGTCGGTTCTGCCCAGAACCAACGATTATGACGGAGAGGACGTTGTTCGGGGATAATCGCTCGCCACCACGCGTTCGGAATGATCTTTTGTACTGTACCCAAGGTGCGAAGAAACGCACAACAATCACGTTCCAGCGCGGACGAATGGGTCTCGACAAGGAGCAATGGTTTGCTTTCCGGAAGAAACCGTTCCCCGCTTTGGAGAAATACCGAACTCAGCAAAATCCGCATCCACCTTGATGAACCCTCGCTGGTCGCGCGGCTCTTTTAGAGAATTCAACGGTATCCGATCCGTCTCGATCCCATAAATTGCTCCAGCACCTCAATGCGAAGTGAACGGTTCAATTCGATATTCCGTCGCAACAAACGCACGTCCCATGCTTTAACCGCGATGATTGGCTCCGCCTTGGTTCTGGAATCGAAAAAAATGCTGAGCTCCCCGCTACCGGCGCCTATGTCGATGACCCAGCTCGGCTCGTGCGCAGCTCGTCGGATATATCTGTAGGTCTCTTGCTCCCACAGGCCTAGCCTGATCTGCAGGCTCTTACTGAGGCTGGCGATTATTTTGACGCCTCGGAAGACGCCCAGTCGGATCGTCCCCACTTTTTCCTGGTCGGACAGTAAGACAGATGTTATTTGATGAAATATCTTGCTGCCTGCATTTGTGGCCTCAGTCACGCCACATGACGGCGAACGCAAGTAGCTGATAGTGACCGAAAGCCGCGCCGTAGGCGGAAAAGGTGATACCGATTGATCCTAACAAAAGTGTCTTCCTACTATCCGATGCGGG
>CAWIMH010000027.1:0-305613 GCA_963837035.1 uncultured Pseudomonadota bacterium | reverse complement strand
GGTGTGTAGACCGGTGCGGTCAGCGTGACCTCATATACGCCCGCGACCGACAATGCCTCCACTATCTGACTCGGCACGATGTTGCGCTGGATTCGCGAGGCCAGGGCGATCGCGTAGTTTTGCGCCGCCGCGTTCGCCGCTGCCATCGTCGATACCGGTTCGGCGTCCGCATACATAGTTACGGTCCCGCTAATCTGGTAGTCGACTTCAGTCACCACCAGTGCCGTCACCGTATCGGTCAACGGGCGCACGTTGTCAGCGCTCAGCGCGTTCTGCACCTCGCTCAGCAAAGTTGAATCCGCGATCCCGGCGTTGTTCGGCGCGGCTGCCGGCTGCTGCGTGATTGGACCACTCAGCACGTAAACGTCTACTTGTCCGGGCGCTGGCGATGTTACCTGTGCGTCGATAATCGACGCGTCTGCGCTCAGTGCGTAGTACCGATACGCACCCACCGGTCCTGCCACGCTGAAGCGGTTGGGCGCGGCCTGGATTCGCATGCGCAGGTGATCGTCGGTCTCCGGCGCCGAACCGCCCGTACTGACGGTCGTATTCGTCACTGCTCCGATCAGCACACTGGGGTTCAACTGCACATTGACCTGACCGGTGAGATAGCCATTGGCGCCTGCGCCGGTTGCTAGAGCGGTGGCCGCCACCGTCCCGCTGATCTGCCCAGCAGGAATCGTGAGGAGTGCATCGGTCGCAAACGCGTACTGGCCGTCGCTGGTACCGGCCTGAGTGCCTGCCGGTATCGTGTACGCAATACTAAGTGACTGTGCCATCGTGAATTGCAGGGTCGTGATGGCGCCTTGGGCCGGCAACCGGGTCACGCCGAGCAGCTGCCCTAGATAGTCGATCATCGGAAAGATCGCGTAGGCCAATAGATTCTGCTGCCCGGCGTACTGGATAGCGTTACGCGCCAACGACTCGCGGTAGGCGTAGAGATTGATTAACAGCCGCTCTACCTGTGCCGGCATCAGGGTTCGACCCGCTGCCGCCTCGAACGCCGCGATCATGTCGGCAAGGATCAGGTTCGGATCCAGTCCATCGGCGTCGCTCACAAAAACCGGTGGGGGCAGCGTCGGTATTGCGGCTCCCATTATACGAGTCCTTGCTGCGGAAATGCGATCGTCGTGGTCTGATTCGGCGCAAAGAAAGGCGATACCGCTCCGCTTGGACTGAACTTGAGTCGCCAGCGTATACTTACTTCAAGGTGAGCTCCCGACTGTGTAGAGTCGTCGATTAGCGGCCGGGCACTTACCCCGATCAGTTCTACCCGCGGCTCCCACAACGTGATCGCCTGGGTCACTTCACGCACGATCGCGGGTGTCGCCGCGCTGATCGGATAGTCAATGTATTGCCAAATGTCGGTGCCAAATATCGGCCGGAGCGGGTCACTGCCCTTCGGCGTTGTCAGGATTATCTGGATACATTGATCAACGTCGGCTGTTCCTTGGACCACCTGGCCGATTCCTGATCCTGGCGCGCCGGGGAGATCCAATTGCAGAGACCAATCCGCTGATGCAATATCGGGAAGTGTGAATATTCCGGTCGTCATAATTGATCCCCGGCTCCGCGTTGCGCTGCAGAGCGTCTCGAAAGCGCTCCCCTGACTCCTCCGCGCATTTCGAATCTAATGCTATTCCGAGAGTACATTTGCGCTGGCGCTCGTGATTGTGCCGGTGCCGGCCGGGCAGGTTACCGTATCGCCCAGCCGTGCCACTCCCTTGAGCGCTCCCTGGCCTAGCTGAATGAGGCCCAGTGATGTGACTGCGACATTGCCCAGAACGTCGATGGTGATCTGAGCACCATTGGCCGCGATACTGACCGTGCCACCGTTCGGAATACTCATTTGCAACGCGTGGGACGCGCGGTCGTATCGGAACGACCCTCCATCCTTAAAAGAAATGTTGAATACATCGGGACTGTTGGCGGGCGGAGAGTCTACCGCCGAATAGATCGCACCGACGACCGCGCCATCTTCATCATGAGCGTCCATCAGGCAGACCACCTGTTCACCAAGATCGGGTATCCAGTAGATCTTGTCGTCCTGGCTCTTCGGGACTATCACCGGCAGCCACCAACTCTGCATCTGATCACGTTCGGGGAATACCACGCGCACCCGGCACAACTCCGGGTCCTGTGCCTTGACGATGCCTATCCGGAAGGCCGTGCAGGCGTCCGCTGACTCGGGGTTCTGATGGCTGCTCATATAGCTGGCACTCGCCGTCCCAGGATTTCCGTTGTATATCCCGCGGCACGCGTCACTCGATGGCGAGCGCTCTCTATCAAGTAGACTCCGTCATTGGCTCCGAAGCCGTTCAGCGCGATTGTGTTTCCTGCTGAAAGCGCCGGATTTCCTGGAAGCTCTAGCCGGGCCGTTGTTTGCAGCATGTTCGCCGCGTGGAGCGCGCTCTGTGACTTGAGCAGGGCCTGCTGTCCGTTCTCGCAGCGACTGACGATCTTGAGGTTGTCGCCGCTCGCGGGGGTGGGTGTCATGTCAATTGCTTGCATCAAAAACTGCTTGGACGCTGGATCCTGGTAGCTGACTTGAGCTGCTCTGTATATATGATGCGTCTTGCTGCGAAAGGCGCCCCGCAGGAGGTCCGCGCGGGAGACAGAGACCGCAGCGGGCTGAGTTTCCAGTGCCGGACGCGCGTAGAAGACCATCTGACCGCCACGAATCGTAAAATCATAGTTGCCCGCGCGGGCAAGTCGGTGAAGAAATTCCAGGTCCGTCTCGCGCGCCTGGGTGACCCGGGCGAAAGTCAGACTGTCAGGCCCGGTGCGGTGATCATCTCCAGGTTGTATTTGGCCGCGATGCCTGTCGCAATCTGCACTAGTGTCTGATTCTCATAACCGGCGCAGTTGCGGGTCCGCATCGCCGGCGTGACAAAAGCGGCGAGACATCGCAGACGGAATGTATCGGGGGGAAATTCAAGTTCGAGGTCGTCGACCTGAAAATCCCCACATGGTAGAAGCGGTTCCCCTTGGTATCCGATCATCAGGTTCACTAGATCTCCCTCCTGCGGATACCAGGGACCCTGCCAAAGCTTCTCATGGTCCTCTAACTCGACCTCGATCTCTCCGGCCAGGCCGCTGAGGTGATCGGTATATGTCACGCCCAGTACCATCTGAGAGTGTCCCCGGTGATGTTGACCCCCTTGTAGTTAAGTAGCCATTGCGGCGACCTGACGGGGTATGCGAGTAAAGCGGCCATCTATCGCCGCGTCTCCCGTTTAGTCATCATTAAGAGCATTCTGGCCTTCATATCGAACGGACGCTTGGCTAGCTTCGTTATCGCTATGCAGATCGCTTCCACGGCGGCAGGTCGGCCGAAGTAGTCGGTGTCACTTGCAGGATCGGAACTTTAATTGCCAGCCCGACTTCTAGCACCGCTTCGATAGGGACGGTCGGGTTAGCCATAATAATAGGTGAATACAGCGTCGCATCGCCGTAGTAAGTCCAGGCAAGGGCATCCCACCGCTCACCCGCAATGGTTATATGGCTCAGGTACTGTGTGGCCATTCTAGGTATCGTCTTAGTCGAACTGGAGCGCTTCTAGTCCTTCAGTCGTCCAATGTTGCAATCTGGCTTAGGGTTCATGCGCCGCTGCGCACGATCGATGCAGGCGGGATGTCTGGCGCCAAAATACCTTGAGGCACGGCACCCTCCGGTGACGGGTTGTATAGCATGGGTGATACGCCAGGCGAGGCTAGCGGTGGTGGGCTGTATGAAGTCGTCGATGCAGCGGGTGTGCTGGGTATCCCTGGCGGCGGAGAAAATAAAACTGGTCCGCTGACTACGCCCTGCGCCGCTGGCACGATTCCAATCGGCCCAAACCCCGGTAACAGTGCCGATCTTATCGCAGCTTCAGACGGCCATTGTTTCAATTCCGCCTGGAGCGCGATCGCTATCGGAGTGCCGTCCGAGGCCATCTGCCGGGATAGTACTCGCACTGACGTCACCACAAAGTAGCCGCGATGGTCGCCATTGCCGAACACCAGGGCGCGGGCCGTATGATCGGAGGCCGCCGCGATCAGCTCCGCGGTTTGCGCACCAGGATCGGTGAAGGAGGCGTGAAACATCCTCGCGATCGCTATCGTCGGAAGACTATCCCCCACCCACTGCAGGCGTGACATGCCTTCGACCACGTGTTGTTCCGCATAGTTCCAGCGATAAGTGGATTCCAGGGCGTCAGGCGAGCTAAGCAGCTCAAAAATGATTTCGCCTAAAGTTGCAAACATTATAGCTGCGTCGTGTGCTTAGTAGCTGTTGTTGTTCGATCAACTGGACATCGACATATAGCAGTGTCAAATCTCATAACGCGGTGCGACCGCGCCTTGCGTATTCCCGCTCCAGGATATTCGCCAACTCATATCCATGGCGGCCAATGACGTCCATTAGTTGCCTTTCGATCTCTGAAGGATTCGAGCTACCCTGCAAAATCAGAGTCGGAGAATAAGTGACTAGTATGCTGGGTGCTGGTGTATTCCGAGGGCTGCGACTCCTAGCCGCCGACATAGGGCTGGCTGTCGTCGTATATGCGGCTGGCGTCGTGATGAATGCGGGAGACCGTGTCGGCCTGCCTTCCGGGTTACCACCGCCGTTCCAGGCGGACAACTTGCTCCACATGTATGCGTGGTCACGCGCGGTTTCCTTTGCTGCGTGATGTGCGGTCAGCGAGGCCGCAGCTGACGATACCTTCCGTAACGCACCCAGGCTGCTCACCAGTCGAGACCACTGCCGAACCGTTCCAGGATAGCGACCAAGCGGTCCGGCGATGCCGTCAGATCGGCCCGCATACGCTCCGAGCGATGCAGGGTTGCGCCGCTGCGTCGCCGTCATGGATGTTTGGTTAAGAGCTATACGGCGTCGCTGTGTTCCGTGTGGGCTGTGCCGATGGTCCTCGCGATGCTCGGGCACGCCACCCGCACCTTGCGCCGCTATATTGCCACTGGCGATGCGCATCGCCGCGATTGCCCTGCCGAATGTGTCAGCGTAATTGTTCCGAGTCGCCCAACGGCTAGAACCGGGCTGATTGTGCTGCCCGAGGGTTCCGGCAGATCCGCTCTGTCTCGAAGGTATCGACTTAACTGCACCAGCTCGAGTGAGAGGCGAGCCGGCTTGTCTCACGACTCGTGACGCATCGCCATTTGTGGAGCGGCGCGTGGACGGAAGCGGCAAAACTGACAACTTCGTGCGCGATACCAAGTGCAATATCAAATTTGAAAGCCCATCAGTTCGTATGAGGCGGTCGGAGAAATGCTCTCTTTGCGCGCTCGAGGAGAGCATCAATGAGTTGTTGACCGACGGATGCGGCATGACTCCCTCGCGCAGGAGCCTGGCGGTAACGTTAGGGCTGAAGCGAGGATCAGCGTGTGTGAGCGGTGAAAGCTTTTTCGCGATTGTTCCGAGCGTCATAGCTTGGCCGCCATTGTCGCGCAGCTCAGAGGCGCGAACGCTAATCCGCGCGATCCGTTGCAGCATCGGATGCCACCCCGACTGGCGATCGACTGCCTTCAAGTGATCGCTCAGCGTGTTCCGACTATAACTCACAGGCCTCGCCTCACTTTGCGCGCCTCTCCGTGGGCACAGTGTCTTCGCGCGGCTTGGCCATCGCGACGCGCAACGGACGGCCCATCACCTCGAAGCCGTCCAGGTCCAGGATTGCCGCCGCAGCATCTTCGGCAGTGACCATGTCGACGAAACCGAAGCCGCGCGAGCGGCCGGTCCATCGATCCTTCATCACCTGCGCCTGCTCAACTCCCGCGATGCCCGCGAAGACCTCGCGCAGCCCGGCGTCATTAAGTTCGAAGTTGAGGTTTCCCGCATATAGCCGCCTGTTCATATCGATTGTCCGCTCAAAGGAGAATGCTAAGGTGTTCAGTCGTCACTCGGACCTTTCGCTGCTGCGGTCTCCTGGCCGATCAACCTTACCCAGTAGGCAAGTTCCTCGAGCTCCATCGCGGATAGCTCGCTGTGCTGAAAACCGAATGCGATGAGTCCCGCGATCGCCCCTGGTCCGGGGAGTCGGCCGGCTAGGGATCCGTCCGCGCCGGCGGTATAAAATTTCCGCGGTCTGCGTCGCCTCCTACTACCTCGGCTTGCAGTGCCAACACGTCCTCGAGGTCCATCGCAAGTACGTCTTCGTACACGATCGGTCTGCCGTCGACCTCGGCGAGTTCGGCTACCAGTGCGAACGATACTGCCAACGGCTCGGGACTTCCTGCGGCGGCCCTATGGGCCCGCATAAGATCGCGGCCCTTTCCTCGCCGAATCGAGGCCGCTCTTCCCGAAGGCAGCCGAATGTTTCTCGCCTCGTCATTCATCATATTATCTCCAGGTTCCGCGACTACTCATAGGACCACTGTGGGATCCTTAGCGGGTCACCCTCCGAGATTAGCGCGGAAGCGAGCCAATTGATCGACTCCGTTGACTACATATATGTTCGCGAGGACGTCGTAGAGATGAATCTGCGTACCCGCAACGTACAGTTCCGAATGGTAGACCGTGATCGTTGAGGTCGAATCGACGTTTTCATGCTGGCGGAAGGCAAGGCCACCGGCATCTTTGAACACTCCGGTCATCAGGTAAACCACCGGTAATTCTGCGCTGCGGCCCTGGCTGGTGTACTGCTCGAGACTTCCGCGCACTTGGAAAGAGTGCGAAGTGAAGGGCGCGGCGGCGACACTCAGCGCCTCCGGGTAGAGTGAAGCCCATTTGATCTTGGCTTCCAGCTTATCGACGCCCGCCCAGAATTCCGCCGTGCCCGCCATTCCCAGCGCCTTGTGATCGACCATCCGATGGCGCGGTTGGCTCAGTTCAATTTCTTCCGCTCGACCCAGTAGCCCGACGCCGTCGATATAGAGGTTTGCGTTGGTGATTCGATTTACTGATATATCCATTGTGCGTGTTTGTGATCTCCCATCACATCTCCACAGCCGCGAAATCGTGCGGCTGCGGACCGATCGTCGAGTTGCTATGCAATCGCCGCGGGGCCGTTCTGCGAGGTGGTAGTGCCGAGTTGACTCAGCAGGGTTGTGTCGAGGAACACCTCGAACGTGATCCGCTCGGCCGGGGGCGGCGGCATAACGTCGATGTCGAAGACTAGTTGACCGGCCGCGACCGCGCTGGGTGGATTATCGGCCGGATCATAGTTTGCGGCTCCCGCGACCAGCGCGCCCCGCTGGATCAATGCGCGAATGAACCCGTTGACGCTTGCCAGGATCGCCGTAATCAATGCGTTGCTGATCGGCTGGTCGAGAAACTGCAGCATCGCCAGTTCCACCGATTCTTCGATCACGTCCATCGTGCGGCGCACATTGATGAAATTGTCAGGCGTCGTAATTGTCGGATACGCGGCTGAACGATTTCCCCAGACCCGAAGCCCCGTACCGTAGGCGTTGAATACGGTAACGATTCCGCTCGCATTCAGGTTGTTGGCGTCGGATGCGGCGTCCAATAGCGATGCATACAACGTTACGTCCGGGCCCAGGATTCCGTTCACCTCGGTATTGGAGACCGACCACCAATAGCCATTCTGGAGATCCCTCGCCGCAATCGCGCCGGCGACCCATTGTGAGTACGGTCCCACCGCGTTCTGGTCGGCTGTCATCGGGACAGCGGCTGCTCCGTTGAGTGTAACCCCTGTCGGGACCAAGCCGAGGTCTTGGAAGGTCTCCTGCGGAGAGCATAGTATTGCCCGGCTGGAGCTTGTGTCGAAGGCATTGCCCGCGACGCCTCGATTCGCGATCGCGGTTGCGGGAGCGGTACCTGCCGGCGCGTCGATCAGCGCCATGGCGCGCAGCTTCTCCGCCGCTGCGAGTAGCGCTGATGCTACGTCCGATTGCTCCGCGTATCCGGGCGCTGTCAGCAACTTGGGAAAGAACCCCATCGTGCCGTAGGTCGTCATCAGCGCCTGAATTCCGGAGTAGCTCGAGCCGCTGACTGCTCCGATTATGTCCGCGGTGGCGACCTTGCTCGGATCGGCATAACTGAACGACGCGACGACGGTCGCTCCGGCGGCGATAGCGCTTCCTGCCGCCAGCGTCACGACGCCGTTCACCGTGTCGGTCGAATAGTCGGTCGAAGCCGAGTAGGGTGTGCCTGAATAGTAGCTGTAACCGATCAGCACCGACTGGGTTGTCGTGATCGCGCTGCCGGTCAGCCGCGTAATCAGACCACTGCGGGCGTCCACGGCGTAGTCGGTACCCTGTACGAATGTGGCGCCCGCCGGATTGCTGGTGACAACGACGCTAGCGGCATTGATATTCCCGCGTGCGAGCTGGACCGTCGCTGGAGTTCCCGCGAACGTATGTGACTCGCCGCTCACTGCGGTCGCCGTGGTGGGCAGCAGCGTGAGGCTCGTGATCCCCATGTGCCCCAGGTTAATCGCGCCCGCTGCGGTAAAGGTCAGCGACAACAGGAGATCGGAGGTGTGCCGCGTACCGTCGAACACGTTAACTACGATCACCTGCCCCGCGCCCTGAGCTTGGATCGCCGCCAGTGCATACGGGATCGTATAACCTTGAACCAGTGGCCCGAAGCTGGCACCGTCACGCGCCGAGCTTACGAGAGTGGGCGAGTTGATCGGCGCTGGAACGACAGGCGAGGCGACCGCCCACAGCGGTGCCGTTCCCACCAATCCAATCACTGACGATTTGACTACCGTGATCGGTGCCGGCCCTGTAGTCGTCTCGATTACTTCGACTCCGTGGAGAAAAGATATAGCCATTGTCAATTCACCGCGCGTGTGTCGCGAATGCTATGGTTAGACTTGGGCGGGCTAATCAGTTTGTGGGCGCAAGGGGAGCGCTTCCGCCGCTCGCCAGGACCGTTACTGTCTCGGCGTCGGAATACGCGATGTTGACCGTGGCTCCTGCTGCTATCGCGCCACTCGGGGTTCGCGTGACGATGCCGTTGACAGAATCGAGAATGTAGTCGGTGCCTAGGACGTACAACGTTCCCGTCACCGGGTTCGACAACACTATCTGCGAGACATTGCCATCGGCCAGTTGGATCTGGTCATTGGCCGGGAAGGCATAGGGTGCCGCTGCCCGGCTGATCGTCGTCAGCCCGCCTTGCTCCTGTGCTATCCCCTTCACGAAGAACGGGAACAAGTCCACGCTCGACGATTCCACCGCAGCGGTCGTCAGTGCGAACAGAATCGCGTAGACCCAGACCCCACCCTGCTTGTCGCGCTCGACGAACTGTTCGCTCAGCGGGTACATCTTGCCGCAGCCGGCGATCTTAAAGCCGGTGAGTACCGTCCGTACCTGTTCGATGATCGCGTACGCGCCTGGACTGGTGCCATCGGCCTCGCCGCCGAAGCTCCATCCGAGGTCACGCATCATCAGCGTGATTTCGAAGGAGAGCCGCCTTTGCTGTACTACCGCGGCCGAATCTATCAGCGGCCCATACTTGGCGCCGGCATAGCGTACGAGCGCCGCGCCGACCCGATGAGTCATGCGGTAGGTCTCAGGCCGGTCCGGATAGTGCGCGATTTCGATAGTCGTGATCGCCGCGCGCAATTGCGCGAGGATCGTGCTCTCCAGCGTCGCAATATCGAGCGGCGTGGCCGGCGCAAAGTTGGTCCCGGTCCAAGGTGTGTCGAGAATGAAGCCGGCCACCTAAAACCCCTTCAGCGTGCCACGATCAAAGACGCGCTGTGGCAGGACTCCTGAAGGATCGCCGCCCGCCTGCGTGACGACCGCTACCGGCGCCTGTGGCGTCTCCAGATTATCCGCCGTCAAGCCGAGCGTGACCTCGCCGCGCGCTACGCGCACCAACAGCACGACCGCGTCCTCGTAACGTTTGCGCGCGTCGCCCATGTCGTGCAGTGGTCTCAGCGACTGCAACCGGTACATTGCGATATCGCAGGCAAGGCGGTTGAGTACAGCCGGCGGATCCGTGAGCGGAAGCGTAAAACGGCTTTCGAGGTAACCGTCGATCTCCGCGGACGCATCGGCCAAAGCCTGCTCGATCGGCGCGGTATTCACGATGACCTGGGTCGGATCCTCGTTAGTCAATTGGACGAGATCCCGGTTCGGGTAGCGGGCGGCCATGTCAGCGGAGGTTGAGTAGGACATCACTGTTCCTGTCGACAAATCGGCTGGCTCGCCGCTGCGACTAAGCCAGGTACTCGCTTACAATCAATTCGGCGGTGCCCTTCCAGATATTGCTGGTTGGAACACTCGCACTCGCACCCGCGCCGACCATGAAGTCTGAATGCAGCAACTGGCTGGCCACCTCCTCCAGCGCGGGAGGCACCAGGAGAAAAACCTCTCTGCGGCTCGCCAGGGCGCCGAATGGCAGACCCGCGTCGGTCTTGATACTGCGCATGGCGGCGCGCGCGCTGCCGTAGTTCGTTGGATTACTCAGATCCGTGTTGCTGGCGTATGCCAACTGCCACAAGCCCACGCCGGTATTCGCCCTCGCGTCCACGCCGAAACGGAACTCGCGCCGGTTGAATACTCCTTCGTCGGTCAGCGTGTTCATCCGCGTGACCGCGTATTCGCGCCGGAGCTGAAAGATGAATGGCCGCACGACCCGCGAGGCATCGATCAAAAACCAGTACAGACCCGAGCCGGATGAGTCCACGTTCGACGCGGTGGAGTCGCGCAGGTCGCCGGCTGCTGCGAGTGGCCCTACTGCATGGGCCGGCGAGAAAAAGGGTTGTCCGTCGAACGCCAGCACGCTCGAAGGCGTGGTCACGGCGCTTTTGACCATGCTGAACAATAGGACGTTCGGATGCACCTTCGCGTCCCAGCCCAACTGCTCGATAACCGGTTCGTAGACCCCGTAGTTATCGTCCTCGATGTCGTTGCGCCCGATACTTACCGTGTCTTCGAAGTCCTTATTGACGATGGTGTAGCTATGCGTCTCAAGGGCCTGGACCACGCGATCACCCAGCCATTCGCGAAACCGCGTGGTCCGGCCGAGCCACGGATAAACCGTCTGCCGCGAGGTCGAGCGCACCACCGTCGCGATCCGTTCATAGTATGAAGGCGGCTTCTCGAAGCCGCGCTGAAAGATCACGTCGAAACCGGTGAACAGGGCCGTTAAATTTGCTGCAGTGATTTCCATGTGTGCCTACCGTGATGCTTCCGTTTGATGGCCGCAGCCGTTGGGTGATTAGTCAGTCGATTGGCCGCCGGCTCAGGCTTGACGCCAGAAGTCGATCCAGACCTGCCCGCTCGAATCGGTATTGACGATGCGTCCCGCTACACTGCGCGTCGGCCCGCCCCAGTTGTAATCGACGAATACGGTCGCCGCGGCCGCGATCGCGCCGCTCGCAATCAGCATGAGCAGTCCGCTCGGGGCGTCCACTACATAGTCGGTGCCCTCGGTATAGACCGTTCCGCCGCCCGCGGTACTGTGGACCCGGACTTTGCTGATGTTCTCGTGGCCGACCGTGACAATTTGCGCCGACCCGCTCGCCGGAAACGTGGTTGATTGCGCAGTGACCGCGGTTGCGCCGCTGCCGTCGCTCGCCGAGACCGAATTGTCGTCTACCGCGAACGCCAGGTCGCCGATTTGCGCCTCTCCGATCGAGCCGTCGTTGACTGAGTACATGAAGACACCGCGCCGCGCGATGATCGATACTGCTCCCGCGGCGCCGGTGTTCACCGCGTCCTGTCCGGGGGCGCCGTTATAGGTCATTTCGGCGCGCCCGATTGTCCTGAGGCCCGCCGTACTTGACGCGGGCAC
Organism: uncultured Pseudomonadota bacterium; assembly: GCA_963837035.1. GTDB lineage: Bacteria > Desulfobacterota > Binatia > Binatales > Binataceae > JASHZA01. The sequence goes on along the minus strand of CAWIMH010000027.1, from coordinate 293,904 downwards.
GGCGTTACCGGCCGCATTCAGCGCGACGATGCTGCCGAGATAGACCGTGGTGGCTGCCTCGACCGGATAGACCTGCATACGCCCGCCATCGGCCAGCTCCGGAGTGTTGCGCGAATTGGTTAGTGCCGCCATCGTGTCACCGTTGCGCCCGCTGCTTGCCCCTTGCGCTCGCGCGCGAGAGGCCCGAACCGGACACTTGCCGCAAATGAATCAGCCTTTTGCCGCACCGCCGAAGTCGCGGCGGTCACGCGGCGTGATTGTTCCCAGCCCACCGCTTTGCATATCTTTGCGGACTATGTATTCGTCCGTAGCGATGCCCAGGTTGGCGCATACTTCGAGTTCCGCCGAACTGATTACCGTCGCTCCCGCGCTGCGTATCGACGCTTCCGCCGCACCACGCCGCGCCCCCGCCGGACGCTCGCCCAGTGCCGACTCGCCCAGCTCGAGCGCCGGTTGCCGCGCGACGAAGTTCGCGAAGCCCGTGGCATCCGCCGTGCAGTACGCCAGCGCCCACTCGCGCTGCGCTGGCACCACCTTGCCTGCCCGCATCGCTTCCGCGACCGCGTGCTCGGCGCGCTCGCTCGCCCGTTCCGCACGCAGCGTATTCAGTTCGCTCACCGCCTGCTGGAAGTGCGCGACCGGCACGTAATGCGCCGGGTCGGCGCTGCCGCTTGCCACCGCACGCTCCGCGACTCCGTGCGCCGTCTTGTCGGTAAGCGCGCGCACCGCGTCCGCAATCGCCTGCGGCGTCGAGCCTTCGTCGATTCCCAAGATCGCACACAAGTCGCTCGCCATTTGTGCGAGTGCGGTGTCGACTGCGTTGGCCTCCGGCGCTGCGCCGCCTTGCGCGGCTATCGCCGTCAAGTACAGATTGGGGTTGTTGGTCAACGCGGCGCGCAGCAACCGCACCACCGCGCCGTCTTGCCCATGCTCGAACACCGGCGAAATATAGCGGTATTCGTGTGTCGCCACCGCCGCTGCGCCATGCTGCGTCCATTCGACGCGTCCCCAAATGGCGCCCGCGCGCACCGCCAGTTCGCGAATCCAGCCTGCCGCCGGCGCCGGCCGGCCCTCCGGCGCGGCCAGGTCAGTGGCGTGGTCGTAGTCGATCGGGATACCCGCGTGCATTTCCAGCCCCTGCGTCGCGGCGATCACTCCAGCAGGATCGGCCAGCCGGTAGGGACCACGTCCATCCCGTCCCCTGAATACTCCAGCCGGTAGCAATTCTACCCATTCCGGCGCGGAACCGTCGGCCGTTAACATCGTACCTGGCGCCGCGAGCGTCGCGCCCCCGGGCCTGTTCGAAATAGTGGCGGTTCCTGCGTCCATCGTGCCGCAGTGTGGCAGCGGCGCGCACGCAGCGTTAGGGTGAAATGCTTCACTGGATGTCATCGATCCAAAACTCCCTCGTGTCTCTTGCCGAAGCGGCGCTTAGGCCCCGGCTGCGTCCGCGCGATTCCGGCTGAGCTTCGTTGGCGGCACCGCTACTGGCGCGGACGCGGGCACCACGCCGCACAGTGTCGCGCCGTTCGCGAGACACGCGCCGAAGCCCGGACGGTTGGTCACCGGATCGTTGGCGGTTGCGCAAACCGCCGATTCCACCAGGAAGCACTGCTGCGCGCTCTGCTGTTGTGCAGTCTGGGCGCAGCCGGCGCATACCAACATTCCGATAGCCATTCCGATTACTGCTCTCATGTTCCAATCTCCTTTAGTCTGCGACAGAACTTTGTATGCACACCGACTTGCGCGTCAGGCCGCATTGCTGCTCGCCGCAACCGTTCGCGCAGCCGGGGTCAACACCGCTTGCTCGCTCGCTGGCTCAGGTAGTCCCAACTTGTCCAGTACCGCCTTCTGACTCACGCGCAGTCCGCGATCCGCGAGTTCCGCGACGATATCGGCGAAAGTCTTGGCGTCCTGGTCGTCCGGCAGCGCGAACTGAACCTGGGGATAGCGGGTTTGCGGTCCCGCGTTCAGATCGACGATCGGTTTGATTAAGTCTCGTGTCAGCGTAGCGGCGAGTCGCCGCGCATCCGCCCCGAGGATATCGCGGCGGACCCCTTCATGGACCTGCGCCGCCGCCCGTGATCCGCCGCCGCGCGGCAACTCGGTAGTCAGGGTCTGCCCCAGTACCGCTTTACTCACTTGCCGGTCGATATAGTCACAGAGATGCTCGTAGAGGTTGGTGCTGCCCGACTGGCGCGCCTCGGTAAACTCGATAATCATGGATTCCGGGATTATCGCCGCCGCATCGGTCCCGATATTCGCCACCGCGCGCAAAAGCGTGCGCTTGTCCGCGTCGGTCGAGCCGGCGCCGTATTTGCCGACGCGCAAAGGCTGTCCGTACACCTCCGCGAACGTTACCCAGTCCTTCAACACATAATTCTTGAAGAGGTAAGACCATCCGGCGGCGCGCGCCAGCCCGCCCCGGATCGGTAACCCTGCTTTGGCCTTGGCGAAGTGCACGATGAATTTGAACGGCGCGAGCGGTGCCGTCAGCGGCTGCATGCCCACGCTCCAGCCGTCTGCGCGCGCCGCGCGTCCCGCCGCCGCGAGCCGCGGCTCGAGATGCGTATAGCCACTGCGCGCGAGGGTCGGCGCGAGCGGTTGCTCGGCGTTCGCGTCCCGCACCAGCAATTGCTCGCCGCTTATCCAGTCGAACAGAAACCAGCGCGGGTCGCGCCACTTGAGCGCCTGGGGCGCCCAGTATCTGCCCGAGCGGTCCCACAGGATCTCCATCGCGGAAAAGCCTTTGCCGATCGCATCCAGAATATCGAACAGCGCGTCGCTCAAACTCAGGGTCCCGTTGAACAGGAGGTCGCTAGCCAGCGCGGCGATTCGCACGTCTTCCGGCGCCGGCGAAGCCGGCCGCACCACCATCTCGAGCTGCGCCAGCGATTGTTTGCGCGTATCGAGCACGGCGAGATAGTGGAGGTCCTTCTCCTCCATCTCCTCGGCCAGTTCGAGATAAAGGAAGGGATCGCCGAATTCGGCCTGACGTAAAATCGCCGTGAGCCGTTCCGGCGTCAGTCCGACCGACGGATGCATGACGGAATAGATATTCCGCACTCCTGCCATGGTCGGCCCGGCCTGCTCTTCCTTCAATTTCGCGGTATCAACCGTCCGGCCATAGGCGTCGTACAGTGCCATGCTTGGTTCCTCAGTCGGACTAATCCGCGGCCGATGGGTCACCGCGCACCCGCATTAATCGACCCGCCGGAGTGCGGGTTCAGCTCATCGTCGCCGCCATCGATTGCGTGCGGCCCGCGATCGCGCGCAACATGACGCCGCGGTACGGCCGCATAAGCGATCGCGGTCGCGTCCAGCTTGCTCGCATAGTAGGCGAGCGCTCCTGCAATCGCGCTGTCGCCATGGCGCGGCTTACCGCTGGCCCCGCGCAGTCGCCGCTCGGGCACGCGCACGACGCCCTGATCCATCACCAGCGCGCGATGGTCCGCGAGAATATCGGCGTCGCGCGGCAGCTCGATCATCCCGTCCTCGAACGCCGCCTTGTAGCGCGGCATGTTTTCGCGATACCAGTCCGCCGAAAGCATCACCTGCCGGATCCGCTGGCCGTAGCGCTGCATCGCGGTCTCCGCCAGGTACTGGCCGTTGCCGCGCGCGTCCATCGCGCCGCCGGCGAAGCGCGGCAGCCGATCGATCGTGTAAAAGAGGATCTGCTCCTGCTGGCGAAAGGGGATATTGCGCAATTCGATCACGAACGGCGTTCGCCGCACCAGGTTCTTGCGCGCTTGCAGCGGCCAGATCACCGTGAGATCTCCCGAACGTCCGAAATCCTCGCCGCACCAGCTCATCGCGTCGGGTTCGAGCGCCGCCGCATGCGGCGCGATTTCCGCCGCGCAGAAGTCGGCGGCCGCGCGTACCCGCTCGTCCTCCGCGCATTGCGCGAACTCCGGCGGCATCTCCCAGCGGATCACCGGGATCTCCTCGCGCATCCGCGCCTCGATCAGCGCCGACGAGAGGAACGCCCCGCCGCTCCGCCGTGGGATGCACAGCAGCTCCTCGTCGCCTTCCTCGCCGTACTCCTCGAACAGCCGCGCACGCCATTGCGCTTCACCCGCCGCGGTCCAGCGCGTGTGCAGCTTCCGGCAGATCCGGTGATACAACCCGTCGCCAATCGCGTCGTCCAGGGTGATCCGATGCAATGAATAGGGTTAGCGCCCGGCGCGAATATCGGTCACCAGCTCGTTGAACGGATTCTCGGCGCCGTTGTGGGTCGAGATCACCCGCACGCAGCCGCCCCACATCGTGAATGCGAGCGCCGCCTTCAGCAGTCCCTTCAGATCGTCGTGAAAAGCGGCCTCGTCGATTACCGCGCGGCCCTGTTTGCCGCGCAGGTTCGACGGGCGTGACGACAAGGCCACGATCTTGTGTCCCGAGATGAAGCGAATCCGGTACGCGATAATGTCGCGCTGCTCGTCATCGATCGCGATCTGCTCGATCGCCCGCGCCGCCTTGTTGAATTGCCGCGCCCATAACGCCGCCGTTTCGACGAACTCGAGCGCCATGTCCCGGTTGTAGCCGAGGTACCAGGTATCGCTGCCGGCCCGCGCCGCCGCAATCAGCGCGCTGTCGGCCGCTTCCGCCCAGGTCAACCCGACCCGCCGCGATTTCTCCGCCACCTTGATCGCCGCGCGATCGGCGAGCCAGCGTACCTGGTAAGGCAACAGGACGTTGTCCCGTCCTTTGGCTATTTCACTTGGTTGCGCCACCAATAGTCAGTCTCCGCCGCGCGCGAGGTCTCGCCCGCTTCCCGCAAGGACCGGCCGTGCCGCGCAGGCTGGGCCCGCGTAAGTACGCAAGTCGGGCGTCACTGCGTAACCTCCATCAGCATGCGCCGAATCTCGTTCTCGGCTTCCGCGGTCAATCCGTTGCCGTCCGCGCGCGCCGTCTCGACCACTTTGTGCGCGGCCCCGGCGAGGCGCGCCTCGATCTTCCCGCGCTGCTCCTCGGCGAATTTCTTCTGCGCCAAAGCCGCCCGCCCCATCTCGGCCACGCAACGGGTCAGGACTGAAAGATTCGCCTGCGTCGCCTCCGGCGTCAGCTCCACCAGCACCGAGAACAGGTGCTGTTGCACCATCCGCAATAGCGTTTCGTTCATGTCGGCGTCGCCTTCGGCCGAAGCCGCGACGACGGTACGCGCCTGCGCGGTCGCCATCCTTACGGCGGCCAGCCCCCGTTCGAGCCGATTCCCTTGGCGCGCGACCGTGTGACGGCGGATCTGAAAGCCTTGCTTCTTGAGCCACTGGGTAAGCGATGCGTAGCTCGCAAGCTCGCCCGCGGTCAGCCCGCGATCGAGTTCCTCGCGCACCGCGCGCGGCAACGGCGCGATCCGCGGCCTGGCTTCCCGCCGCGCACAGCCACGATCCCCTTTCACCAGTATTTCCGCGGCCGCCCGATTCCCGGGGGCGCTTCGATCGTGTATTCGACTACGTCCACGCCCCGCGCCGTCAGGCGCGCATACCACGTACCGCTCTCCTGTCCTTCGATCGCCACCAGGTCGAGCGTGCGCAGGTAATCCAACTCACGCCGCAATCCGTTCAGCGATAGCGTCAGCCGTAAATCATTCAGCACGCGCCAGACGATGTTTTCCGACACCGCCATCGGGCGTCCGGCGTCGAGCACGCGCAGGGTCCGCCAGCGCGCTTCTTCGCGCTGCTTCTGTTCCAGGTCAACGCCGTTCATATCGATGTCTCTTCTTCGGCGGGTTGGCTGCGATCGTAAAACCGTTCGCGCAGCGCCAGCAGCTCCGTGCGTACCTCCACGCGCAGTGCGTCCAGCTTGGCCTCGAGCGTATTGCCAAAGCGGATCCAGTCCTCGCGCCGCACGTACGCGATCGGCAAGTCCGCCCGCAGCTGCAACAGTTCGCGTTCGACGCCCTGCGAAAAATCGGTGCCGCCGCGTTTGATCGTATCCAGCCGTCCGTGCAGCTCCCGGGCGTGTGCCCCCAGGATCCAGCGCATCGCGCCGAGGTTGAGCCCGATCAGCGTGACGAAGGCGAGAGCGAAGGTCGCAACCGCGTCCCAGCTCACGATTCGCTCCGCGCCGCGGCGCCGCGGCCATCGGCGATCGCGCATACTGCGCCGGCGCTTCGGCGGCTTCTACGATTCATTGCCCGTGCCTGAATGGTCGCTGTGCGTGGCGGGTCCGGCGGGTTCTTTCAGCCGCACCGCCCCCGACATCGCGATCAGTACAGTGGCCAGTCCCGCGCCGTATGCCGCTGCGTCGGCCGCGCCGAAACGGCCGAAATTAAATACCGCCGCGCACCAGAACGCGACGTAAGCCGCCGCTCCGCAGACTCCGATCAGCCGTGCCGCGTCGTAGGTGAGATTGTCCCTTTCGGTCAACGCGTCGTGGAGCCACTTCATGGCCGGTCACTCGGAGGCACGTTCATCGCCTGGTCCTGTCGGCGGATTTCGCTAATCGCCGATCCATCGCGGAGGAGGGCGGGGCTGACGCGCAGCCCGCGAGTGGCACCCGGTAAGGCGGGAGGAGGCGCCTCACCATGGTACCGCGGCGGGTTCTGCGCGTCGCCCCATCATGCGGTGGGGGTGGGAAGCTCGTTGATCGGATTAAGCACATTGGCCGGCTTTAGTTCTTTGGCTCCAGGGCCATCGGCGCCAGGGTCATCGCGCCCGACCGGCATTCGATCGCGGCCGCCACGATCGCCGCGCCATGGTCGTCGATTGCGGCGGCTTGTTTTTCGATCGCCTCTGCGAGCTTTTCGATTGATCCGGCGAGCCGCCCGACGGCGTCGGCCTGATACACTGCCGCCGCCGCGCCATTCGCCTCGAAGGCTCCGGGATCTTTGCGCTGCGAGGATTCGAACACCGCCAGCCGCGTCCGAATCGAATGCGCCTGCAGCGCATCGTCGGCTCCGGTCCGCCGGCCGTGGAGAACTCCGACCGCCAAGCCGCCCAGTGCGGCGGCGATCATGCCGGTAATATGGGCCAGGATCATCGCGCATACCTCCCGTCGCCCGATATAGGTGTCCGGTTCGTTCCGGCCGGTGGCTCCGGCCGAATAGCCACTGGCGTACCTGCTATGCCTATCAGTGGGGCATAACCAGACCGCGTCTTGGAAAAGGAATAAGTTGTATAGCCAGTGGTCACGAGGGGCACGATACTCTGCTGCTATCGGGCGGTGCAGGGTGAAATGCTTCACAGATTGCGCAAAAGAGCGGGAACGCTCAAAAATCCGGCAATTAATCGCGGTCGTGGCCATCCGCGGTGTGCATAATCGCCGCTGATCGCGTGGCCAACCGAGGCGTAGAAAATACTACAATATGTTATAACACAGCCGCTTGCAGTATCTAACTAAAGCGTGCATTGCGGCCCTGGTTACGCGAAGTCGTCTGGTTCGACGAGTTCACGCTTACAATTGGTGATAGCTGATCGCGGCTTAGCGCACTCTCGTTTCGGTGTCGTGGTGATTAGTCCCAATGTTACGCAAAGAGTGGCTCCAAAAGGAATTGGATGGCCTCGTTGTTAGAGAGGGGGATGGAGCCAAGGTGATAAGTGGGAGCGTGCGATCGACGAGACAACCTCTATCGATTTAGAGGGTTGGGAGCATGTGACGATCGACAGGCCTGACGGAACTCGCGCTAGGTTGAAGATCCAAGACGCTCGGGTCGTCGGAGGCTACGTCGTACTCCTAAGGAGGAAGAAGGCGTCCAAAAATTGATCAAACAGTCCGCGGAGCGTCGAGACTTGTCGTCGATATGATGTAAGAGTGGCCGAAAATAACCAATTAAAAAGTTGGGAAGGAGAGCGAGCAGGAAGGCCGCGCCTGTCTTGATCGCTTTGAGATTTTGAACGGAAAGGAGCAGGTCTCCCTGGACTAGTTTGCGGCGGCGCGATTAGCTCTGCGCGCCGCGGTGCTCCGCGAGGACTTGGAACACCCGCCGCCGCGTGCAGCGCAGATGACGCGCGATCGCGTCCACGCTTAGCCCCGCGCCGCGCAACTCCACGATCAGGACGCGCCGCGGCGCCGGGTTGGGTATCTCGACCCGGTCGCCCCCGTAAATCTCCGCGAGCCGCTGCGCCGCCGTTTCGCCCACCGCCGTCGTGAGCGGGTCGCCCGCCTGCGGCAGATGCCGTACGTAGAGGCGCAATCCCCCGAACCTCGCGACCAGTTTGTCGGCGGCCTCTTCGCCAATGAGGTCGGCCAGCCCGGTGAACACCGGAACCGCATCGTAGAGCGGCGCCTCCGCCGCCGGCGTTGCAGAGCGGCGCGGGGCGGCTCCCGCCGCGCGTTCAGGCAAACTGGTCGGCTGGCTCTCGCCAACCGCGGCGGCTTTCGCCGCGCAACCCGCATGCTCCCGCTGCCCCATCAAAGAGTTTCCTTGCGGTGCCCGCTGGCGTGACCCGGGTCGCGCACATCCAGCACCAGGCGCTCGAGCATATCCGCGAGTTCCGCGTCGATCCGGCGCCGCCGCGCGATACGGTTGCACGCATGGATTACACTGGAATGGTCGCGCCGGAACGCGATTCCGATCCGCGGAAATGACGCAGTGGGCTCGCGCGTGGTGCTGTCGCTCCGCCGGCCGCCACCGGCTAGTTCGCGGCTCAGGTACATCGCGATTTGGCGTGCGTGTGCGATATGTTGCCGTCGGCTACGCGACAGCAACTCGGCGCGGCTGAGATGGAACATCTGGGCAACCGCGGCCTGGACTTCGGTGATGGAAATGAGTCGTCGCTCGCTGTTCATGTTTTCACCGATTCTTCGCACGGCTGAGCGCGCGCCATCGAGGCGATCGGCGCATCCGTGGGGCCTGGAGTTCTGTTCCGAATCCTCGACGAGGGGAGGCGATGTTTGTGAGGCGATGCATGTCATCGGGATAGCAAATTGGGCTCATGCTCATTTTGTGAAGCCCCAATGATGGTATAATATTCCACTGTGGGAAAACTATGTCAACCACTGTAGTAGATGAAGAATTTGGAACCAGGTTACGCCTGATAATGCAACAGTTTGGTTCTGTCGCGGATTTGGCGCGTGCGGTCGGTGTGTCGGACAACGCGATATACAAATGGGTAACCGGCCGCGGCAAACCCGGAATGATCAGTTTGGTGAATCTCGCCAAGGCCGCGGGGGTATCCGTCGAGTGGCTGGCCACCGGCAAGGGACAGCCGGTCAAGGTCAGGGCGGTGCATCAGCCGTCCCCACCGGCCGGGTCAAACGTCGTATCCGCGCACGACTCGCGCGAAGCTGGCGAAATAAGCCGTACGCGTGAACCGCGCGGCAGGCCCAATCGGCCGGACCTGCCGATGGTCGAGCACCTGAGTTTCCACCCGGATTGGCTGAAGCGAACGCTCGACGCAGAGGCCAAGGATATTGCTCTAATCGAGGCGACCGGCGATTCGATGTCGCCCACCATCGACGAGGCGGACCTCGTGCTGGCGGATCTGCGAGAGACGCGCTTCAAGTTCGACGGTGTCTACTTGATCCGAAGCGGCGGCGACCTGTCGATCAAACGGCTACAGCGTCAGCCCGATGGGAGCCTGACAATTCGCAGCGATAACTCCGCATATCCGCCAGTCACGGTCGCGCAGGAGACCGTCAGTGTGATCGGACGAGTGGTCTGGGCAGGGGGTCGGCTGTAGTTGTCGTGAGGTGCAAACTCGCGATCACACGCGCTTTTTTGGTAACTTCCAGTGAGCATTCCGGCCACATTTTGTTGACTACGCGAACTGCCTTCTGTAGCCTTCCAGTCGCTGCAGCGGTGCCAGATGGCCGCTCGTCCAAGAATCGGGACGGGGTCGCATTGCAGACACTGCCACTTTCCTGAGTGTAAAACGGGCGAAGGAGGGGACGACCCCGTCCCTACTCAGTCCTCAAGTCCACCCGTTCCCACTGACCCATCCGTTAGCCGCAGGCTGATCGTTGCTGATCCAGTCGGGATAGCCCGCAGCATCTTCGAGCCGGCGAGGCTTTCGGCGAACGAGCGTAGTTTTCCGCGAGCGTCTGGGCGTCGTCGCGAGCGGACGTGCCGGCGGACACGTCGCGTCAAAGCATAGTGGCGCGTCCTCTCCAGAACACCGCTCATTTTGTTGACCTGCCGCTCTAGTCGAAGCAGCCTTCAGCCTCGAGGATGGAGCGGCGTTTGACCCGTGGGACAAATCCGACATAGTTCTGGAGGATACGCGCCGTTGCCAAGGGAGGATCGCGATGCTGACCGACAGTGAACGCAAGCTGATCCAGCGTTGGAACGAATTTGCCAGCCAGCCTCGTCCCGACGCTGTCAAGTTTCGCAGGGACCTCGATCGCTTCCTTGCCGAGATCGAGCTAAACACGAATCTGCCGCCTATCGCCGCGCTGCACGACGATATTGAACTGCGCGACGGGCTGCGCGCGGATATCGCGGTGCCGCTGGGCGACGGACCGCATCCGGTGATGGTTTTTATCCACGGCGGTGGATGGATGGCGGGCAGTCCGAAGACCCATCGTAAGCTTGGGGCGCAATTCGCCGCGCACGGTTATCTGACCATCAACCTGGATTACCGACTCGCTCCTGAGAATCCGTTTCCCGCGGGATTTGACGATTATGTCTTCGCCGCGAAATGGGCCGCCAAAAACGCCGGGCGCTGGCACGGCGACGCCTCGCGGATGGCGATGGCGGGTGATTCCGCGGGCGGGAACTTGACCGCGGCCGCGATGATTGCGCTGGCGGCCGATTCCGGCGCGCCGAAATTGCGCGCTGGGGCCTTGATTTACGGCGTTTACGATCTGGCCGCGGTGATCGAGCGATCGCCTAATCGCGCGGCCGCCGAGGCGATGGGGCAGGCGTATTGCGGCGGTCAATATCCGGCCGCGTTGCGCGATCCGCGGGTGAGTCCGCTCCGCGCGATCAAGGCGGGCAGCATCGCGCCCTGTTTTGTCATCTGCGGAACCGCCGACGCGCTGCTGCCGGAATCGCGCGCCGTCGCCACCGCGCTCGGCCAGGCCGGCATCGCACACGAACATGCACGAGATCGACGAGATGCCCCATGCTTTTATGATGATGGACGCGCTGTCGGGATGCCGCGAGGGTCAGCGGCTGATGTTCGATTTCCTGCGCCGCCACGTCTAAATTAGACCCGCGTCATTGCGCCACGGGAGGCACGATCGATGGGTACTCTGTCAGGTTACAAGGTAGTCGAATTTGCCGGGATCGGACCGGCGCCGATGTGCGCGATGATGCTCTCCGACATGGGTGCGGATGTGTTCGCGGATCGATCGCGCGGAAGATGCGGGACCGGGAATTTCGACGGCGGCCAAGTTCAACTTTACTCGGCCGTGGCCGGCGTTCGGTGGCGATCGATCTGAAACGCCCGAAGGCACCGAGGTGGCGCTGCGGCTGATCGAGAAGGCCGACGCGCTGATCGAAGGTTTTCGGCCCGGCGTGATGGAACGGCTGGGACTCGGACCCGAGGTCTGCCCAGCGCGCAATCCGCGGCTGGTCTATGGCCGCATGACCGGCTGGGGCCAGGACGGCCCGCTCGCGCAGGCCGCCGGTCACGACATCAACTACATCGCGCTGACCGGCGCGCTGCACGCGATCGGCCGCAACGGCGAAACGCCCGGTGCCGCCGCTCAACCTGGTCGGCGATTTCGGCGGCGGCGCGCTCTATCTCGCGTTCGGCATGTCGTCGCGGGCCTGCTCGAAGCGCAGAGATCCGGCAAGGGCCAGGTGGTCGACGCGGCGATGGTCGACGGCGCGGCCTCGCTGATGACGGCGATCTACGGCATGCGCGGCGTCGGGCATGCTGGACCGACAAGCGCGGCGAGAACATCCTCGACACCGGCGCGCATTTCTACGACATTTACGAGACCAGCGACGGCAAATACGTCGCGATCGGCTCGATCGAGCCGAAATTCTACGCCGAACTACTGCGCTTGACCGGGCTTCAAGGCCGAGGAACTGCCGTCACAGAACGATCGCAATCCGCGTGGCCCGCGCTGAAGGAACGGATCGCAGCGATCTTCCGCACCAAGACCCGCGACGAATGGTGCAAGATCATGGAAGGCAGCGAGGTCTGCTTCGCGCCCGTGTTGAGCATGCAGGAGGCGCCGAATCATCCTCACAATCGCCATCGGGGGACCTTCGTCGAGCACGACGGCGTGGTCCAGCCCGGTCCGGCGCCGCGCTTCGAGCGCACGCCGAGTGCGATTCAGCGCACCCCGGCGAGCCCCGGCCAACACACCGAAGAAGCTCTGGGCGATTGGGGTTTCAGCGCGTCCGAACTGGAGAAGCTGCGCGGAGTCGGCGCGATCGGCGCACGCGAGAAAGCACCGGCGCGAGCGCGCTAGCCGCGTTCCATACCTGATCCTCCACGGAATCCCGCCGCCCATTACGGCTCGGGGAGCGGCGCAGCTATCCCGGAGCGTTGGCGGGAGCACTACGGCGGGCGAATCCGCGATGGCGTCGGCGGCGCTGGCGCTGCGCCTTTTCCGTCAGATCGATCAGCATCTGCTGGCAACTTTCGTTGGAATTGGCGCGTACGTAACTGCCGTCGGGCTGCATCTGCCACTGACAGCGGTTGGGCTTGAGCTGCAGGTCGAGTACCCGGCGCATCTCGTTGCGTTGCAGCGGGTCCTCGATCGGCACGACCACTTCGACCCGGCTCTCGAGGTTGCGCGTCATGCAGTCGGCCGACCCGATAAGATACTCGTCGGCGCCGCCCGCACGAAAATAGTAGATGCGGCCGTGTTCGAGAAAGCGGCCGACGATGCTTACTACCCGTACATTCTCCGACAACCCCGGAATTCCCGGCTCGAGCCGACACGTGTCGCGGACGATTAGATCGATTCTGACGCCGGCCTGCGACGCGCGATAAAGGGCCCGCGTGATATCGGGGTCCTCGAGGGCGTTGACCTTGAACTGGATGAGGCCGTGGTACGCAGCGTCCTGCTGCTGCAATTCGGCTTCGCGCGCGATCCGTTTGAGCAGGTCGTTTTTCAGAATTGCGGGTGCGGGCAGAATCTTCGTGTAGTGGCGCTTGGGCCGATAGCCGGTCGTCAGATAATTGAAGAGCTCGGTCAAATCGCGTCCGATCGCATCGTCGCAGGTGATCAGACCGAAATCCGCGTAAATGCGTGCGGTCCCCGGATGGTAGTTGCCGGTGCCGATATGCGCGTAGCGGCGTAGTCCGTTGTAGTCCTGGCGCACCACCAGGATCACTTTGCAATGGGTCTTCAGGCCGACCACGCCGTAGGTCACGTGAATGCCGAATTCCTCGAGGCGGCTGGCGAAGCGGATATTCGCCTCCTCGTCGAACCGCGCCTTGAGTTCGATCACCACCGCGACCTGCTTGCCGTTGCGCGCGGCGTCGCACAGGTAGCCGATCAGCCGCGCGTCCGCCGAGGTGCGATACATCGTCATCTTGATGGCCCGCACCTTGGGGTCGGTGCTCGCTTCGCGCAAAAAGCGCTCGACCGAGGTCGAGAACGAATCGTAGGGATGCATCAGCAGGATCGATCCGGCGTCGCGAATCGTATGGAACATGTTGCGCTCTTCCTGGAGGCGCGGATGGTCCACTGGATGGTGCGGCGGGTCATGTAGAACGGGCACGTCCAGGTTCGCGATTTCCATCAGGTCGCGCAGCGCATGCATGCCGTTAGCCTCGAAAACGTCGGCGTTTTCGTCCAGGCCGAGTTCGGCAGTGATCATTCCTCGCCGCACCGGATCCATCCCGGGAGCGACCTCGAGCCGGACAATTGGGGCGAAGCGGCGATCGCGCAGTTCGGTCTCGATTAGGGCGAGGAGGTCTTCCGCGTCTTCCTCGTCGCGTTCCGTATTGGCATTGCGGGTGACGCGGAAAAACTCGCACGCGACCAGGTCCATTTCAGGGAAGAGCATGTCGAGGTTGTTGGCGATTACCTCTTCGAGCGGAACGAAACGGTTCCCGGCGCCGACGCGTAGAAAACGCGGAATTCCGGCGCCGACCGGTATCTTGACCCGCGAGAGCGATTCGTCCGCATCCGCCGTCCCGACGCCGCGCAGCGTAACCAGCAGGTTCATTGAGAGGTTGGAGACAAACGGGAAAGGATGCGCCGGATCGATCGCGAGCGGCGTCACCAGCGGAAAGATGTTCTTCAGGTAGTGATCGCGCAGCGCGGCCTGATCGCCCGGATCGAGCGCTGCGTAATTGGTGATTTCGATTCCGTTGAGGGCGAGGGCCCGCAGCAGCGTAGCGAGAATCTCGCGCTGGCGTTGTTCCTGTGCGCGTACCACCTCGTAGCAGGCGTCGATCTGCCATTGCGGCGTATGTCCATCGACGGTCAGCTCATGCACCCCCGCCTCGACTTGCTGTTTGAGGCCGCCGATCCGTTTCATAAAGAACTCGTCGAGGTTCGAGGCCGTGATCGCAAGAAACCTGATCCGCTCGAGCAGCGGATTCCGTTCGTCTTCGGCCTCTGCCAGGACGCGCCGGTTAAAGGCGAGCCAGGTCAATTCGCGGTTGAGAAAGGGACAATCCGCCGGCTCGGATGCGACCGGCGACGCTCTATACCCGTCGGCGGTGCCGTTCGGCATGTATGAACCGGCGGGCGTGGAATTACGATGGTTGGATTCGGCCGCCGGTTGGGTTACCGCCGGCGCATTCGTCTCGGGACGATAATCCGCGCCTGAACTCATTTTGATAGAACCCTTGTGACCCCCCGCACAGCATGGCACAAGGCCGCGCCGTTGGACATTGGGCTCGGAAGGCTGAATTTAGCGTAAATGACGGAGCGGGCCGGGCGAAATCCGCCCATAACGCGTTACGGTTTGGTTCACAGGAGGTTAATTCTTTTCGCTATACCGCGCCTGAACGCGATCGAAGCCCGAGGCGACCCGCTACGCGAGGTCACCCGGCTCAACACTTATGCCCGCGTACATGATGCCCGGTCGCGCAGGATGTCCTGGCGCCTGGGTATGCCGCTCTTGCGATGGCACCTGGCTGCGCGCAAGGCTGAGCAACGGAGATATCGCATGGAGAAGGTCAACCTGGCCGAGAAGTTTGCGCTCTTCGATGACTACTGGGACCCCAAAATCGCGGCGGAACTGAACGATTCCTACGTCAAGCTCGCCAAGTTAAAAGGCGAATTCGTGTGGCACTATCACGAGCACGAAGACGAACTCTTCCTCGTCACCAGAGGCCGCTTGCTGATCAAACTGCGCGATCGGGAGATTCGGGTCGGCCCCGGCGAATTCGTCGTAATCCCACGCGGTACTGATCATTTGCCGATCGCCGAGGAAGAGGTCCATGTTGTATTGATCGAGCCGAAGGCGACGCTCAATACGGGAAACGTGACCAACGAAAGAACAGTCGCGACGTTAAAGCGAGTCTGACGGACGGGTCGAAGAGGCGTGATGGAACATCGCGAGCGGGGAGCGGGGTTGAACCGGCGCCGGCGAACAGATTCGACATATCGCGATCGTGACCATGCCCAGGCTTAGTGCGGGTCAGCGAGGCAACCGATAGCAGTGTCATCTTCCCTGACTGAGAGGAGAATTGTTGCCGTCGGCTCGATCGGGGGAAGTATTCTGCTTCTGGTCGGGACTTATCTGCATCCGGTGCCCGAAGATCCGAATGACGCCATTGCATCATTCACGGCGTATTCTGCGGATCACCTCTGGGTAGCGAGTCACTTGACGCAACTCTTAGGGATCGTCCTGATCCTGGCCGCGCTGCTGATTTTCGCGAATCGGATCGAGGCCGGAAGCGCGAACCCGTGGCCGCGGATCGCCGCGGCCGGCGCGATCGCCAGTCTCGCCGTAGCGACCGCTCTCCAGGCGGTCGATGGAGTTGCACTGAAGGCGATGGTGGATGCCTGGAGAGCCGCTCCTCCGGAGCAGAGGGAAGCCGCTTTTCGTGCCGCGTTCGCCGTGCGGCAGGTGGAAATCGGGCTGGCGAGTACGTCGAGTATCCTGTTGGGTCTCACGGTGATCGTATATGGAATCGCGCTGTTCGCTGACCGGATGTATCCGAACTGGCTTGGCCTGCTTGCCATTGTCGGCGGCGTGCCCGCGACGGTAGCGGGCGTTGCGATGGCGTATACGGGATTTTCCGGTCTAGCGATGGCGATCGGGATGCCGGCGAATTCGCTAGTGATCGTATGGGTGCTGGCGATCGGGATATTCACCTGGAGCCGAAGCGGGTAGGTCCGCGTGCGCGGCGGCATCGCGATGGGCTAGAATAGTTGCCTCTATGCGCTGGACCACCGACAGGATCCGTCAAACCTTTCTGGATTTCTTTGCAGAGCGAGGCCACACCGTGGTTCCCTCTGCGTCGCTAGTTCCCAAGGGCGACCCGACGCTGCTATTCACCAACGCCGGGATGGTGCCGTTCAAGGACTATTTTCTGGGTCAGCCGATCGCCGTCCTCGCGCCGGGTCGCCGACTGCCAGAAGTGCTTACGGCATTCGGGCAAGCATAACGACCTCGAAGCGGTCGGGCGTGACAGCTACCACCATACGTTCTTCGAGATGCTCGGGAACTGGTCGTTCGGCGACTACTACAAGACCGAGGCAATCGCATGGCACTGGGAACTGATCACCAAGGTGTGGGAGATCCCGCAAGGAGCGCTTATGGGCGACGGTCTTCAAGGATGACGACGAGGCCGAAGAGGCCTGGCTCAAACTTAAAGTAATTCCTCAGGACAGGGTGCTGCGTTTCGGTGAGCACGACAACTTCTGGGAGATGGGCGATATCGGTCCGTGCGGCCCCTGCTCGGAGATCCACATCGATCGCGGGGTCGAGGCGAGCGCCTTTTGCGGTCATGCGCCGGGCGGATGCGGGGTCAATGTCGACGGCTGCGCGCGCTTTATCGAGTTGGGCAACCTGGTCTTTATCCAGTACAACCGTGACGCCAACGGGCAACCTTTCACCGTTGCCGATGAAGCATGTGGATACCGGCACGGGTCTCGAGCGCGTGGCCTCCGTGATGCAGAGTCTCGAGACCGGGCGCTACCTGGGCAATTACGATATCGACCTGTTCCAGCGCATCATCCGATCGATCGAAGAAGCCGCCGGCGAGTATGGGCATCCCTATCGTTACGGTCAGCGATTCGCCGAAGCCGATGCAAATCAAGTTCAAGAAGCGGTCGAGGTTTCTTTTCGGGCGATCGCCGATCACGCTCGAACGATGAGTTTTCTCGCCGCGGAAGGGGTGGTACCGGGCAATACCGACCGCGAGTACGTGATGCGCCGAATTATCCGCCGCGCTGCCCGCCACGGCCGCTACCTGAGCATCCAGGAACCCTTCCTCGCCTCGGTCTGCGAAGGAGTGGTCGGCGCGATGAGTGCGGCCTATCCCGAGTTAGAGCTCGAGTCGGCGCGGATCGCGAAGGTGATCACGCTCGAGGAGGAACGCTTTGGGGAGACCCTCGATCGCGGCCTCGAGCTACTGAACGAAGAACGCCAGCGGCTCGCGAGCTTCGAAAAGCCAGTGCTTTCGGGTGATTTTGCATTCAGGTTGTTCGATACCTACGGGTTCCCACTGGATCTCACCCAGGACGTGCTGCGCGACGACGGAATTGAAGTAGACGTTAAGGAATTCAACCGGCTGATGGAGCAGCAGCGTGAACGTGGACGCGCCGCCCGGCGAGAGGAGACTGCCGCGCCGCAAATCAGCCTCACTCCAGGGGTCTCTTCACGCTTTATCCACGGACGATACGAGGTTGAATCGGAGGTTCTGGCGGCTCAGGGAGACGCCGACAAGCGGGTCACACTGGTCGCGGCGGAGACCCCGTTCTACCCCGAGGGCGGCGGGCAGGTCGGTGATCGCGGCGTAATCGAGGCGCGATCTGGTGCGCTACTTGAGATTTCCGACACGCGTCGACATGACGGATCGATCCTGCATATCGGCAAGCTAGTGCGCGGTGACCTAGCGGAATTCGCACTTGGGCGTCCAGTCACGTTGCGGCTGGATCGAGCGCGGCGCGACGCGGCGATGCTCAACCATTCGGCGACTCACGTCCTTCATTACGCGTTGCGCGATATTCTGGGTAAGGAAGTCCACCAGGCGGGGTCGCTGGTCGCGCCGGACCGGCTGCGCTTCGACTTCAGTCATCAGGGACCGGTCAAGGCAGGCGATCTAAAGACGATTGAAGAGGAAATCAACGCGCGGATACGCGAGAACGCGCCGGTCACGACCGAAGAGATGGCGTACGACGAAGCGATCAAGGCGGGAGCATTGGCTTTCTTTGGGGATAAATACGGCGACCGCGTGCGCGTCGTGAAGATGGGCGACTTCTCGACTGAACTCTGTGGTGGCACCCACGTGAATCGCACAGGCGATATCGGATTTTTCAAGCTTGAGGCTGAATCGGGTGTTGCGGCGGGGGTTCGCCGGGTGGAAGCATTCACGGGTCAGGGAGCGCTCGAAGCGATTCGAAGGCGCGAGAAAATCCTCGAAGACCTCGGGAGCCAACTCGGGGCTCGCGACCATCTGGCGATTGACCGCCTGCAACGTCTGATCGCCCACGAGAAGGA
This sequence comes from uncultured Pseudomonadota bacterium, assembly GCA_963837035.1. Lineage (GTDB taxonomy): Bacteria > Desulfobacterota > Binatia > Binatales > Binataceae > JASHZA01. Next base: position 275,432 of record CAWIMH010000027.1, on the reverse strand, counting down.
ACTGGAGAAGCGCGTCCGCGCGCTCGAACAAAAGCTGGTCACGGGTGGAGACGTTGGTGACGTCTCGGAAGATCGGGTGCGCGAGGCCAACGGGGTCAAAGTGGTGACGCGCAAGACCGTCGGGGTGGAAGCCAAAGCGCTCCGTGAGATGGCGGATCGGATGCGACAGAAATATGGTTCGGCCGTCGTGGCGCTCGGCGCCGACCTGGGTGATAACAAGGTCGCCCTGTTGGTGGCGGTCACCTCCGACCTGGCATCACGCGCCAACGCAGGCGATATTATCAAACAAATCGCGCCGATTGTCGGCGGTACCGGAGGTGGCCGAGCCGATTTCGCGCAAGCGGGCGGACGCGACCCCGGCAAGCTTGATGCGGCGCTGGACCGAGTTGCGGAGTTGGTCTAAGGAGCTTTATAGAGAGGTCGCGGAAGCCGCTGCCCGTTAGCTCTTTGGAAGTTAACTCGAGGCGGTGAGAGCGATAGAATAATCAATCGACGAGGAAGGGAAATCAAAGAAACCATCGATCAAGGCGGTAAGAGGATCGAAGCAACAATTTCTCAAGTAGTATCCGAGGATTCGCTAGAACTCCACTTCGACGACCATCGCTATTTCACCGAATTGCTCGGTCAGCACGACGGGCATATCCGTGCGATCGAGCAGGGGATGGGCGTTCGAATCGGCGTCAATGGCAGTACGCTGAAGATCTCGGGCGGTCACACCGAACAGGCGCTGGCGGGCAAGCTCCTTGGCGAGCTTTACGAGCTACTCAAGCGCGGGTATCCGATTTATGCGGGTGACGTCGAATACTCGATTCGGATGGTGAACGCGGACCGCAACGTCGATCTTCGCGACATTTTCCTCGATACCGTTTACATCTCGGCGCACAAACGGATCATCTCGCCGAAGAGCCTGAACCAGAAGGCCTATATCGACGCGATCCGCCAACACGACATCGTCTTCGGAATCGGACCGGCCGGTACTGGCAAGACCTACCTCGCGATGGCGATGGCGCTGGCTGCCCTGATGAAGAATCAGGTCACGCGGATGGTGCTGTGCCGCCCGGCCGTCGAGGCCGGTGAAAAGCTCGGCTTCCTGCCGGGAGATCTCGCCGAGAAGGTCAACCCTTACTTGAGACCGCTGTACGATGCCCTGCACGATATGGTCGATTTTGACCGGGCGCGCCGCATGCTCGAGCGCGGAACAATCGAGGTGGCACCGCTCGCGTTCATGCGCGGACGAACGCTCAACGACTCGTTCGTCATCCTGGACGAAGCCCAAAATACGACGTCGGAACAGATGAAGATGTTCTTGACCCGCCTCGGCTACGGTTCGAAGGCGGTCATTACCGGCGACGTCACGCAGATCGATCTGCCGAGCGGGAAGCTTTCGGGATTGAAGGAGGCGCGCACGGTGCTCGCGAAAACGGCGGGAATCGGCTTCGTTCACTTCAACGAACGCGATGTCGTGCGTCATCGCCTCGTACAGGCCGTCATCGCAGCGTATGAATCTTTCAACAGCGATGGCTCGGCCAACGGGCCCGTGAACAAGAACGACGGTTGAGTCAGTTGCCGGTCGGGCTCAGATGCGAGACCGCGCGGGGCCGCGCTCTCAGCCGCGTGATTCGAAGAGACGCGGTTCGTACGTTGCGGCTCCTGGGATTTCAACACTCTGAGCTGTCGGTGGTTATCGTCAGTGACCGTGCGATCCGACGCCTAAATCATGACTATCGCGGCAAAGATGAGCCCACCGACGTGCTTTCCTTTCCTCAGTTCAAGGCGGTCGGCAAAGAGCCACGCGCCCTTAGGCTCGGGGCGCCGCCCGCCGATGCGACCTCTGGGCCTCCGTTGGCGCTTGGCGACGTTGTGATCTCAGTGGAGACCGCCTGTCGTCAGGCGCGCACGCTGGGCGAGAGTCCCGCAGCTCGAATGCGCACTTTGCTTCTACACGGGACACTTCATCTGCTCGGATACGATCACGAACGCTCAAAGGAGGAGGCGGATCGTATGTTCGCGCGGGAACGCGAACTCGCGTCGCATCTGGCGGGTGTCGCGCGGCTGCCGAAGACCCTGAAACTGGACGCCGGCGGCGAATCCTCCCCGGCGGCGGTGCCACCGCGAAATCGCTTGCGTACCGACAAGCGCGTTCGCAGCGGCTCGCGCCCCTGATGAACCGGCGGTCCCTTACCCAAATCACTAGCGGCGGGATGCTGTCGCACTTCACGCGAGCCACGCGCTCGGGCGCTGCGATGGACAATCTGACGGCGATCCTGCGCGACGGCAAAATCCACGGGTCCACGCGCATGGTGCGAGGCAGGCAGCCAGTCGTATGCATGTTCGACGCGAGTTTGGATGAACTGGAACAGATTCTCGTGCGGAAAAACCGTCGTCGTTACGAGCCATTCGGACTTGCGCTCGACAAACGGTATGCTTTCACGATGGGCGCACGTCCGGCCCTCTACATGCAGTGGCGGGAGGCCCAAGGCATCCTGGCCGAGAAGGAGCGGTGGCGCGTGGTTGCGATCGACCTGAAGCGCAACCCACCTATCGATTGGAGCTTCGAGCGCGAATGGCGCTTGCTGGGCGACCTCGAGTTGCCCACGCGCGGTGCCGTCGCGCTCGTACGAACGTGGGATGACGCGGATGACCTTTTTGAGCGTTTCGACGGCAAGCCGCCGTGTTCAGGTGTGTTACCGCTGGCACCTCTGTTTGGTGCGTTCTGACTATGGTTCTTGACCGATGGGGACGTGCCGCGCTCTCTGCCATAAGCGGTCTGGCACTAGCTGCCGCATTCCCGAAACTCGATTTAAACCTGCTTGCCTGGGTTGCTTTTGTCCCGCTGCTCTATGCGGCTGAAGGCGAGCGGCCGGGGCAGGTTTTCCGTTATGGATGGATCCAGGCTTCGCCTGCTACCTAGCCTCGCTCTACTGGGTCGTTATAACACTGCACAGCTTTGCCGGGGTACGGATCGTTCTGGCGGTTTTACCGTTGATTCTATTGGCGGCGGTCCTGGCGATCTTTACCGGCGTCGCGATGTGGGCGGCCGTCTACAGCGCGGGTAAACTGCGACTCCCTATCGCAGTCACGCTGCCGATAGCCTGGACGGCGGTGGAATGGATTCGCACGTACTACCCGATCGGATTTCCGTGGAATCTACTCGGTTATACGGCCTACCGAAACTTGCAGTTGATTCAGTTTGCGGAGTTCACCGGCGTCTATGGAGTATCGGCGCTGATCATTTTCTTCAACGCCGTCACCTACATCGTGCTTTTTCGAGTCTATTCACGGCGCGTTGAGACGCTGAGTTTAGGTGCCCTGACGGTGCTGATGGCGGCCGTGCTGGTCTTCGGATCGGCGCGCCTGAACCAGATCGCGAACGCGCCGGCCACGGGCTCGATCAAAGTCGCGATGGTGCAAGGCGATATACCCCAATCGGTCAAATGGGATCCGAAATTTCTCGGCTCGAGTTTCGCCACCTATGACGAGCAGACGCACATGGCAGCGAAGCTGGGAGCCGAGCTGATCGTGTGGCCCGAGGCGGCGGCGGCTTTTTTCTTTCAGCCGGAGGATCGCTATCCGGCGGCCTTTGCGGAAGACGCAGTGTATCGGCGCAAGCTGCTCCAGCTCGCAGCCGACACCGGGGATCCGATCCTGTTCGGCGCGCCGTCGTTTGGTGTCGAGGATGGGCGGGTGGGCTTCTACAACCGCGCCTATCTGGTGATGGGCCGCAATGGCGTCACGGGCTGGTACGACAAGATTCAGCTTGTGCCATTCGGGGAGTACGTGCCGGCAAGACGCTTGCTGGGCTATTTCGTCAACCGGATTATTGCCGGCTTCGGCGACCTGTTTCCCGGCCGGGTCCAGACGATCTTTGAAGTCAAGTCCGCTCGACTGGCGGTGCTGATTTGTTATGAAAGCATCTTCCCCGACCTGTCGCGGCGGGCGATCAAGCGTGGCGGGGAAATCCTCATCAACATCACCAATGACGCCTGGTACGGGAAGAGCTCTGCCCCGTACCAATTGCTGGCGATGGCCGCGATGCGATCGGTTGAGACCAAGGTGCCGATGGTGCGGGTTGCGAACACCGGGATCAGTGCGGTGATCGAGCCGAGCGGAAGAATCACGGCGCGCACCCCGCTTTTCGAGCGCGGCACCGAAGTCGAGCAAGTCGCGTGGCGGCCTGAACGAACCGTGTACACCGTGGTGGGCGATTTGTTCGCAGAAATCTGCGTCCTGCTGACGTTCGTCGGCTTGCTGGCCGCATACTTCAGCCGCGCCCGCCCCGCGACCGTTGAAGAAGCCAGCGTCGCCAGTCTGACTTCGGCCAATGGGCGGGGATTATAGGCCATTAATTCATTCGGGCGGCTGTGTCACAATTGATGGATCAAGCGGCGCGGCGATGCAGGGCCGCCCAAGGGGAATTGCACCATGCTCAGTGAGATGCGCGAACAACTGAACGACTACGAAGCCCGCGGTGAAGCCCTCGGGAGGCGTCTTTGACGTCGCTAAACTTCGCGCACGCGCCAATGAACTGCTCGAACAATCCGCCAAACCGGACTTCTGGGACCGACAGGAAGCTGCGCAGACGGTTCTGCGCGAGCAAGATCGCATCAAGGACCAGATCGGCGGCTACGAAAGGCTGAGAAAAGTACTGGACGAAGCGCGGCTGTTCCTGACCATGGCCGAGGAGGAGGGATCCGAGGACTCCGAGGCCGCGCGCGAGACCGCCACAGCACTTGCGTCAGCGCAAGCGGAACTCCAACGCAAGGAACTGCAGGTGATGCTCGGAGGCGAATACGATCGCCTCGGGGCGATCGTAACAATACATCCGGGGGCCGGCGGCACCGAAGCACAGGACTGGGCCGAAATGCTGCTGCGTCTATACCTGCGCTGGGTCGAGCGACGTGGCTTCAAGAGCGACATCGCGGATTTGCAACCCGGCGATGGCGCCGGAGTCAAGAGCGTTACCTTCGAGGTCGAGGGCGACTATGCCTACGGCTATCTCAAGGCCGAGGCGGGAATCCATCGACTGGTGCGGATTTCGCCCTTCGACGCCAATGCGCGTCGCCATACGTCATTCGCGTCGGTATTCGTATTTCCCGCGATCGACGACAAGGTAGAAGTCGTGATCAATCCGGCGGACCTGCGCATCGACACGTATCGCGCCAGCGGGGCGGGCGGGCAGCACGTCAACAAGACCGACTCCGCCGTGCGCTTTACCCATATTCCGAGCGGGATCGTGGTGACCTGTCAGAACGAGCGGTCGCAGCACAAGAACCGTGCGATGGCGCTGAAGATCCTGCGCGCGCGCTTGTTCGAGCTCGAGCAGCGCAAGAAAGAGGAAGAACTCGCGAAGTTTTCCAAGGACAAGAAGGACATCGCCTGGGGCAGCCAGATCCGCTCCTACGTGCTGCATCCGTATCAGATGGTCAAAGACCATCGCACCGGAGTGGCGGTAGGCAACACTACCGCGGTGCTCGACGGCGCGATCGATCCGTTTATCGAGGCCTACCTGATGGGTGTACGCAAGGGCGACGCCGAATCGATGTCGGCGTAGCGTCCAGGGCGGAACTGCCGCCAGGTGCTAGACGCGCCAATTCTGCGCGCGCCGGTGATCTAGTTGCCTTGAATTATCTTGAATCGGTGATCGCGAGCGCGCAGATTGGTGGTCTGATCCCCGAGTTCGCGAAATTCCGCGTCAGGAGCAGCACAGATGATCGACGTCTATTTCTGGACCACGCCCAACGGATACAAGGTTACGATTCTGCTCGAGGAACTGGGGTGGAAATACAATGTCGTGCCGGTGAATATCGGCAAGGGCGAACAATTCAAGCCGGAGTTTCTGAAGATCAGCCCGAATAACCGGATACCGGCACTAGTGGACCATGAGGGACCCGGCGGCAAGCCGATCGCGATTTTCGAGTCCGGTGCGATAATGCTGTATCTGGCGGAAAAAGCGGGCTGGAAGTTCCTGCCACAGGAGATGACCCGGCGCTACGACGTCATGCAATGGCTCATGTTCCAGATGGCCAGCGTCGGCCCGATGCTCGGGCAGGCGCATCATTTCCGCCGTTATGCCCCCGAGCAAATCCAGTACGCAGTCGATCGATACACGAACGAAGCTCACCGTATCTATGGCGTAATTGACAAGCGGGTCGGTGAGGCACCGTACCTGGCAGGCGAATACTCGATCGCCGACATGGCAACCTACCCCTGGCTACGGACACATAACTGGCAGGGACAGAAGCTCGAGGACTTTCCCAATCTGAAGCGCTGGTACGATGCGATCGAGGCGCGCCCGGCGGTCCAGCGCGGGCTCGCGGTGATGAAGGAACAGGTCGAGAAGATGCGCAATGCGCCGCCGGACAAGAAATCGTGGGACATCCTGTTCGGCAAGACCCAATTCGAGAAGCGTTAGCCGGACTGGAACGCAATCAGGCGCCGCGATCAACGGGCGTTAGACTGGCGCGATTTGTCGAGCAGCTTCAGCAGGGTGTAGACAGTCTCAGTGGCTGGCACGCGCATGCCATGACGGCGGGCGGCGCGCACAACCGCGCCCGAGATCGCGTCGTATTCGAGACGTTTGCCCTTTTCGAGATCCTGGAAGGTCGAGGTCTTGATCGCATAGGCGTCGAGACTCTTCTGAATTTGCTGCAATTGGAGGTCGACACGATCATCATTGACCTTGGCGCCCTCGGCGCGGCCGACCGCAAGCGTCTCGAGCATTAAGGTGCGCACGAGATTATAGCCCTCGGGATCTTCGAGCATCTGGCCCAGCGTAGTTTGGCTGAGTGCGCTGACGCTGTTGGTGCTGTTGTTACCCATCAGCTTGTACCAGCGGATGGTCTTGAGGTCGGCGGTGAGCTCGCCGAAGATTTGGGCGCGCTTGAAGACCTCGGCGAGGCGTTGCGCACGCGGCGTTTCGCGGCCGTCGAGTTCGCCGAATTCGATCAGTCCGATGGCGGTATGCAGGATCCTGCCCGGTGCGATGAGTTCAGCACCGACCCGCGAATTCCCGCCCATCACGGATTCGCGCGGGAAGAAGCGGCAGAGAATCTCCTCGTTCTCGACACCGTTTTGAATTGTCATCAAGATGCCGTCGGCGGCGAGGCATCCTTCGAGCTGACGGGCGGAGGCCTCGGTGTCGTAGGATTTGACCGCGAAGAGGATGAGGTCATAGGGGGCGAAGTCGCGGGGATTGTCGGTCGCTTTGACGGCGATTTTGAGGTCGCCCTTGAAGCTTTTGATCTCGAGGCCTTTTTCCCTGAGTACGCGGAGATTATCGCCGCGCGCGCAGAGCACCACGTCCTCACCCGCCTGTTGCAATCGTGCGCCGTAGAAGGCGCCGACCGCGCCCGCGCCCATCACGAGGATTTTCATCGCACACCCTTTCCCTGCGTCCGCTGCGGGAGCCTGCCCGCGGCGGTGCGAGCATGCGGTGTCCCGGCCCGTGGACGCATCCACATTGGAGATGATTCTATTTCATCCGCCGCGGACGGATAGTCAACCGTTGCGGGCGAGCACATCACGCCATAGATCGTTGACCCTGGCCTGCAAATCGTCGAGCGTCCCGTCGTTGGTGATGAGCGTGGTTGCGTGCTTGCGGCGCTCGTCGTCAGGGAGCTGCGCTTTGATGCGCGCCTCGATTTGTTCGCGTTGCATTCCACGGTCTCGTTCGATCCGCTCGAGGACCCGTTCGCGCGACGTCACGACCAGCCAGATTTCGTCGAACAGCGGCTGCCAGTTCGCTTCAATCAGGATGGCGGCTTCAATCACTATGGGTTTGCGTTCGCCGGCGGAGCGGAGCCCGTCGACCATCTCGCGCATCCGCGCGAACATCTTTGGATGGACGATCGAGTTGAGCCGCTTGAGTGCGGCGGGGTCGGCGAACACGATCGGGCCCAGTTTCTTGCGATCGATCGTACGGTCGAATGCGAGGATTTCCGTCCCGAACGCCGCGACCATATCGCGGTAAGCGGGGCCGCCGGGTTCGTAGATCGCGTGACCCACCTTGTCGGCGTCGATAATCGGTGCGCCGAGGCCGGCCAGCAGTTTGGTCACCGTGCTTTTGCCCGAGCCGATTCCGCCTGTAAGCCCGATCGTTAGCATCGAAGTCGTTCTATCTCCTGAGTGGGGCGCAGCGGGAAAAGCTTTAGCCTCCCGCCGCCTGTTTGTCCCACGCCTGAAGATTGTAGAGGTAGCTGAAGAAGCCGCCGCGGGAAAGCAGTTCGCTGAACGGACCTTCCTCGACAATCGCGCCCTCGCGCAGAACCAGGATGCGATCTGCGCTTTGAATAGTCGAGAGCCGATGCGCGATGACCAGAGTCGTCCGACCGCGCATCGCGGCGCGCACGGCGGCGAGCACCAGCGACTCGGTTTCGGCATCGAGCGCGCTGGTCGGTTCATCCATGATGAGGATGGGCGCGTCCTTTAGCAAAGCCCGCGCGATCGTAACACGCTGCGCCTCGCCCTCCGAGAGACTATGCCCGCCCTGGCCGATCGTCTCGTCAAGGCCGCCGGGCAGCTTGGCAATAAGCGGGCCCAGGCGCGCAGCCGCGGCGGCGTCCTCGATTTGCCGATCGGTGGCGTCGGGCCGTCCCAGCGCGATGTTCGCCCGGATCGAGGCGCCGAGCAGCAATGGTGGCTGCAACACCATTGCGATACCACGGCGCAGTGAGACCAGGGTAAGATCGCGAGTGTCGCGCTCATCGATCCTGATAATTCCCTGCTGGGGTTCGTAAAAGCGCGCTAACAGGCTCGCCATGGTGGTTTTGCCCGCGCCGCTGGGTCCGACGATCGCGATGGTTTCGCCGGCGTTCGCGCGAAAGCTGACGTCCTTGAGGACGCTGCTGTTGACGTCGTAACCGAAGATGACGTGGTCGAATTCGATGTCTCCGCGTATCGCCGCGACCGGCTGCGCGCCCGCACGATCTTTGATCGCGGGTTCAATCTCGAGCAACTCCAGGCAGCGCTTGAGACCGGCCTTCGCCCCCTCGACCATCCCGTAAGTCTGGAAGGCCTGGTTGACCGGCGCATAGAGGGACGCCAGGTAAGTGGTAAAAACGATCAGATCACCAATCGTGAGCTTGCCACTCAGCACATGGCGGGCACCAAGGTAGATGACCAGCGCGGTGCCGAGGGCAATGAGCACGTTGACCGCACCCGCGTAGAGCGTTTGGAAGCTGTAGAGCTTGAGGGTCTCGCCCAGGCTTTGGCTGCTCGACTCGACAAACTCCCGGTACGATTCACCCTCACGCGTAAACGCCTGTACGACGTGAATCGCGGCGAGCGTCTGGTGCGCCACTGTGTAGAGGCGGCTCTCCTTGACCCGGGCGGCGCCGGCGAGGCGATCGATGCGACCGCTGACCGACGCGATCAGCGCGAACAGCGGCGGCACCACCGCAAGTGCGGCGAGCGTGAGCGTGACGTCCATGCGAATCATCACCGTGAACATTCCAGCCAGCAGCACCATCGAGGACAAGATCGGAAAGATCCCGTTCATTGCCATGGTCTGGAGCGAGAAGGTGTCGTAGGCGATGCGCACCATCAGGTCGCCGACTTCGCGCCGGCGATGAAACCCGAGCGAAAGGCGCTGCAGATGATCGAACATCTGGGCCCGCAACTCGTTTACCATCCGCTGCCCAATCGAAATCGTGACATAGTTGCTGGCGACGTTGAGCAGGCCGAGCGTGACGTAGATCACCACCAGGGCGATGCAGGAAGCGGCGAGGATAGTTTGGGAGGAGTGCGGGGCGAGCCATGCGCTGTGCAGGGGCTGGCCGCGCAAGACGTTGTCGATTACCAACTTAAGCGGCCACGGTTTAAGGATCTCGATCAGGCTGGTCAACGCAACCGCGCCGATTGCAAAGGCGAAATATCCCAGATGGGGCCGCATCCGGCGGAACACTTCGCCATACAGCTTGAAAGTACCCATTTAATGTTGGCCTGGCGCGGACGGCTCGAGGCTGAAGGCGAATTGTGCGGCGACGTCGGCGGCGGCCGCCGCGATCACCGGCGCGACCCGGCGCGCACGATAAAAGGAGCCGATCGCAAGAACCAGTATCGGCACTGCTCCGACGGCGAAGCCATACGGAATCGGGCCGAGCACAAAGACCGCGAGAATGACCGCGCTGATTGCCGCGAAGCGCAACCCCAAGAAATTGCAGCGCCATCCGATGGAAGTTTGCCAGCCCTGCTCGAGTATCAGTATGGGTACGCGGACGAGGCCCGGCGGCAGAATGATCTGCAGATCGTGGGGAACGTACCCGTCGCCACGGGCCACCGTGAGCCGGCGGCGTAGCAGCGCCGCGCGCATCGTTTCGACGATCTTCTCGGGCGCAGGCAACTTGGCCTCGTCGTTCGCCGGGACCAGTGCGATGCTGCCGCTCAGGGCCGGCGACGCCCACGAGGGCGCTCCGCTCGCGATCGGCGAGTACCACGACTTTACGCGCCATCGTTCGAAGCTCCGGACCAACGGGCCGAGCACCCATAAGGCCGCCAGCAAAAGCGCGCGCGCCGATCCAAACGCGGGATCGCGCGGCGCGCGAGCAGCTCCGGCGAAGCCGCATAGCAGAGTGGCAGCCAATCCGCACAATCCTGCAACTTCGTAGAGATCGTCGAACACCCCAAGCGCGCTCAGAGCGAGGCTCACTGCGACCCATTGAAAGGTGAGGGGCACCTGCGCAGCCAACGGCAGCGGCGTTCCAGCGTATGCGGTCTGAAAGAGGCCGCGGCCAAACGCCCCGTAGTAGACGCGTGGGCCGCTGCGGAACCATGCGGCGAAGGAGCGGGGGCTTCCATACATGCGATCGTGCGTCCCGTTCCGCTCGGGATACTTGCGAAAAAGTAGTCCTTCGGCGCGACCATAGCCGGCCTGTTGTCTCAGGTACTCGCGGACCGTCGGGCGGCGCTCATGGATCACGATTGCGCCCGGCGCGTAGGCGAGCGATGCTGCTCGATCCCGCGTGTTCCAGGAGAAATCGACGTCGTCGCCCGCGGTGGTAAAGGCCGGATCGAACAGATCGGTTGTCTCGAATTTCGATTTGTCGATCGCCATGCTGCAACCGCACAGTTGCTCCAATTGGTCGGCGCCAAGGCGCACCTCGCGCGGCTCCCCGGGCGCGGCCGCAATTGCGGAAGCGATCGCGGAATGGTGCATCGGGGGGAAGTTCTGCCCGCCCGCGGCGACCGCACCGGTGCGGGTCAGGGTTTCGGCCAAATGATACAGCCAGTCGCGGTCGGCCTCTGCATCGGCATCGATGAAAGCAACGATTCGTCCGGTCGCCGCGGCGATACCGGCGTTGCGCGCGGCGCCGAGTCCACGATGTGCGAGTGGCAGCACCCGCGCACCCGCATCGGTGGCGATCTGCGCGGTGCCGTCAGTCGAGCCGTCATCCGCGACGATTACCTCGTAGTCCGTGTAGTTAAGACATTTGAGAGACGCGAGGCACGGGGCAAGAGTCGGTGCCGCATTGTAGGCCGCAACCACGATCGAGGCGCGCGGCACATCCTCGAGTGCCGGCGGCATCATGGCGCGGAATACCTGCGCTAGTGCGTGGAACGCCGGCTTCGGTTGGCGTTCGCGGGTGACGAGACCGAAGCTCCAGTCGGTAATTTCGGCGCCGCCGGTATGCCATTCGTCAGTAAAGGCGAAGACGACAAAGCCGGAGAGTCCGAGTTCAAAGGCCGCGCGGGACTGCCAGGCAAGCAGATCGGCCTGATGCACTTCGGTTTCGCGAATGGTGTCCGCGCCGGTTTCGCTCAAAATCAACGGGCGGTCATGCGTCACCGCGAGCAAATGTGTCAAGTAGCGGCGGAAGTCCGCCTCGTGATGGAGGTAGACGTTGAAGCTGACCAAGTCGAGAAAATTGAGTTCGAGGTACTCGGCCGACGGGTAGTTGGAGTAAGTGAAAAGGCCTTCGGGGTCGATCTGCTTGCCGCTGTCAAAGAGCTCCTTGAGAAAGGCGCTGATCGCACGCGGGCCATGCCAGCGCACGATATCTGAACGGATCTCGTTGCCCAGGCTGTACGCGAAGATTAGGTCCGAGAACTGCCGCAGGTCGCGCACGCCGTTGCGAATAGTGTCGCGGATATCGCGCATCATCTCGCGCGAGTCCAGAAACGCCATGTGAAACGGCCACGGGATGCCGACCATCATGAGCAAATCGTTTTTAGCCGCCAGATCGAACATCCATGGCGGCGGAGGTACGTAGGTGCGTACGAGGTTGGCACCCAGTTCGCGCATCAAGGCGAAGTCGGCCGCTGCGCGATCGGGTTCCGGATAACGTTCACCGCGCGAATTCGGTGCGAACGGTCCATAGGAAACCCCGCGCGCGAAGAACTTGTCCCTTCCGTCCCAGATATATTTGCCCCGCGCAACCAGCCGGCCCATCCACTGGAGCTAATCTGAAAGCCCGCGGACACGCAACGCAGGCCTCGAATCGAATGGGCGGGCGGCCAACTTTCACCGATGAAGGCCGCGCCGACGGTTGCCCGTCAGGGTTTTCTCATTGCCGTGGGTCGCCTATCATCGCGACGTCATGGCATACACCAGTCCGACCAGCGAACCACGGAGCGGCGACGTCACCGTCAACGGGATCCGGTTGCACCATCTCGATTGGGGTGGAGATGGTCCTCCGCTCGTCATTCTGCACGCGACCGGGTTTTTAGGCCGCATCTATCGCCCGATCGCGGAAGCGTTGACGACGATCGGCCACGTCTACAGCTATGACCAGCGCGGGCACGGCGACAGCGAGCGTCCAGCACTCGACCAAATCGGCTGGGATCAAACGGCGGATGATCTGGAGGACTTTCTTGTCGCGATGAAGCTTGAAGGTGCGAATGCCCTGGGCCATTCGGCGGGAGGTACCGCGATCGGCGCGGTCGCCAGCCGGCGGCCTAATCTGATCGCGCGCGCGGTGTTGGCTGAACCGGTGATCGTTGACACGGCGAACCCGCAACAAGGTCCTTACGACTTGCGTCAACGCACGCGGCGGCGTCGGCACAGCTTCGACAGCCTGGATGCGATGTATCGCAATTTCGAGCACAAGCCACCATACGACACGTGGCGACGGGACATCCTGCGCGACTATTGCGAATTCGGTACGCGGCAAGAGGGTGATGGCAGGCGCGAGTTAAAGTGCCCGCCAGAGATCGAGGCACAATTCTACGCAACCGCGGGCAGCTTCGACGGGCTCTCGATGATCCTGCGCTGCGAGGTGCCAATGATGGTGCTGTTCGGTGAGAAAAGCGACAGCCCTGGAATGGTCTTTAAAGACCGGATCGCCGCGAGTAGTACCGTTCGGCGAGTAAACGTGATGCCCGGTGCGGGCCATTTTCTCCCTATGGAGAAGCCGGAGGAAGTGGCGCGGATGGCGCTTGAGTTCTTCCGCGCGGAGTGACCAGGCGAGAGGGTTACGCGCGGCCCCAGATTTTCGCAAAAGGATCCCACGCCGCATCGCGATGCCATTCGTATTCCATAGCGGTTGCCGCTTTCTCCGCGACTTCTTTGCCGCAAATGCGTGCGATGATCGCGAGCGCCATGTCGATGCCGGCCGACACGCCCGAGGAGGTGGCGTACTTGCCGTCCTCGACCCAGCGTGCCTGCGGCACCCATATGACCTGCGGCCCTTGCGACATTACCCAATCCAGTGAGCGCTTGTTGCTGGTCGCACGGCACCCATCCAGAATGCCGGCGCGCGCCAGCAATCCCGCGCCAGTACACACCGAGGTTACGAGTTCGGCCTCCCGGGCGCGCGCCTGAAGCCAGGAAATGAAGACCGCGTTGCCCACCTCTCGCCGTGTTCCGATGCCGCCGGGCACCAGGATGATGTCGAGGTGCGGACAGTCGCCGAAGCCATATTCGGCGACAGCAGCGGGGCCCTGCGCGCTTGTAATCGGGCCGGGTTCCTGCGCGACCATCGCAAGGCGAAACGCGCCGTCAACGTCGCGAATCCCGTAAGCCTCGGCTGGGCCGAACACGTCAAGCAGTTCAAAGCCTTCGAAGAGAACGAATCCGATCGTTTTGGGGGTAACCATTGTTCTTCTCCGGGCGTCGGCGATCGCATTGTGCCACGAGATTATCTGGTCCCGATGGATCCGAGGCAACGCTCGCGAATGGAACGGCTGTCGGAAGTCGGGAGCTCACTCCGATGGCGTTGCGCTGGAGGGCATACTGAGTAGTTCGCGCGCCTCCTCCGTGTAGATCCCGGGTTTTGCGTAAAGGACGAGCGGCGGTTCGATCTCAACCTCAACTCCGCCGCCCTTGCGCGCTTCGACGAGGACTGTGGTTGCGGGTACCCCCGGACTCGGATGGACGAAGCGGATCCGTTTCGGCTCGAGCAATCGGGCCTTGAGCTCGACGATCAACTCGGCGCTCCGGGCGGCCGTGAACACGAATGCGGCCTTGGCCCCATGATTGAGATAGTGGTCGGCGGCGGCAATAAAATCGGCGAGAGTAGCACCAGCCCCGCCGCGTGCGATACGTCGACCGATGTTCGGACTCTCCCGCCCGGTGCGTGGAGCACGATAGGGCGGATTCGCCACCACGTAATCGAATGAGCCAGCGGCAGCTTCATCCGTGGCGTGTGCACGCAGGTCGGCACAGACCGACGAGATGGTCCTGATCCGGTTCAGCGCGGCGTTGCGCTGGACCATCGCCGCCAGGTCGTCCTGTATCTCGATTGCAACAATTTCGCGTGGACGGGCCAGGGCCGCGATGATCATCGATACCACGCCGCAGCCTGCACCCAGATCGAGAACGCGATCACGCCGGCGGGGGCGCGCGAAACGACCAAGCAAAATTGCGTCGACGGAGAATCGATAGCCGCAAAGAGGCTGGACGATTGCCAGCGCTCCGCCTAGGATCGTATCAACGGTTTCAGTAGCGGATCGAATCTTCATGGATGCTGCAGAGAAGGGTGCACGTTACGCGCGGGTATTCCGCAAAGCCGGCGTATTGCTCGGTCGCGGCAGGATACCAAGAGCAATCCAGGTGCTGGAAGAGGGACGTACGCTAGCCGAGGAATTGGGTGATCCCGGGATGGCGCGGCGTTTTGCGACGGAGATCGAGCGCGCCTCGGGAACGGCCAAACCGCCAGATTGAACCCGCGCTGCTAGTCGTCACGGCGCCCAACCAGTCTTTCTTACCATTTGGTGGCCTTCCGGTTGCGATCCCGGGTTGCGCGGCTCTGCCGCGAGGCCACGGAACGGTTGACCTATGCCCCGCGGCCACTTGACGCTGCCCAATTCGTACTTAGCTTTTACTCGCAGGCTGTAAGTGACTCGGCGAAGGCGCCCGGCCTGAAAAATAACAAGGATTACCGGCTCAGGCCGGCAGGAGGTTTCAATGGAAGTCAACTACGAGAACGGATGGAATGGCCACGGTTGGATGCTCGACCGGATGAATTTGCTCATGAAGAACCTGAACCCCGTGGCGACGCCCGACCATTTCCGGCCGCGAACCGACGTGGTCGAGGAGAAAGACGGTTACCGGTTCTATTTCGAGGTGCCCGGTCTGAAGAGCGAGTCAATCGAGGTGAGAATCGAGAACGGGAATCTGATCATGAAGGCCGAGCGTAAGCGGCCGGAATGGTCCAAGGAGACCACGGTCCACGTGGCTGAGCGCGCTTATGGAACGATTGAGCGCAGCTTTACGCTGCCCGACGATGCGGCCCAGGACCAGGTCCACGCTACTTATCGGGATGGGGTGCTCGAGGTCGCGGTAGAAAAGCGACCGGAAACCAAACCGGTAAAGATCCAGATTAACTAGCTCAATCACTGCGGGAGCGTTGCGGGGAATGCCGGAACGCTCCCGCCCGTAAACCGGCCTCGCACTGACCCTGGCAAGGGCGTAGTGTTTGAGAACAGCGCTGATGGAAGGGGGGTATGGCCCGACGGCGCGTGACCGGGGCAGACGCCGAACAAAGGGGCGGCTGAGCAAATGACGGGTTGGGTGATTCTCACAGTCCTTGTTCTGATCGCGCTGTACTTGGTCTTTGCCTACAACTCGCTCGTGCGCTTGCGCAACGAGGTCGACAACTCCTGGCGGCAAATCGACGTGCAGCTAAAGCGCCGCCACGACCTGATTCCCAACCTGGTCGAAGCTGTGAAGGGCTACATGCAATTCGAGCGCGAGACCTTGACTCAAGTGGTCGAGGCGCGCGGCCGTGCGATCGCAGCGCCCACCCAGGGCGCCCGGCTCGAAGCCGAAAACCAGCTCACAGCGGGGCTCGGGCGTCTGCTCGCTGTGATGGAAAACTATCCTCAGCTGAAATCCGATCAGAATGTCCTGCAATTGCAGGAGCAGTTGACTACCACCGAGAATCAACTCGCGTTTTCACGCCAGGCGTACAACGACGTTGTGCTGCAAATGAACACCAGGGTCCAGAGCTTCCCGACCAACCTGGTCGCCAACAACTTCGGATTCAAGGCAGCTGACTACTTCAAGGCCGCGCCGGAAGATCAGGCGCTGCCTAAGGTGGATCTTTCGTTCACCGCGCCGGCTACACCGCCGCAACGCCAATAGCGGAGGGCCTGTCCCGTGCCCCTGAACGCGTGTCGCATGAGCCGTGACTAGCGTGCCGCCGCCGGGACACACGGATTTCCGCGAGCTGGAACGCACCAACCGGCGTCAAACCGTCCTGCTGATCGTGGTGTTTCTGGTACTCTTTTGCGCCCTTGGGTTCGGCCTCGACATACTAATTGGCGCAGTCCGGATAGTCGACGGGCATCCGCGCGGGTTTCCAGTTCTTACAATTGCCGCGCTCATTATCGGATCAGTCCAGGCCCTGGTGTCGTATTACGGCGGCGCCGCGCTGGTTTTGATGTCCGCGCATGCGCGTGAGCTGATGCCGGACTCGCCGAGGCATCGGGCGGTGCTGGACGTGGTGCGTGAGATGGCGCTTGCGACGCGAATGCCGGTGCCGCGCGCGTACGTCATCGATGATCCCGCGCCCAACGCATTTGCCACGGGTCGCGATCCGGCGCACTCGGTGATTTGCGTCACGCAGGGACTGGTCGACCAGATGGATCGCGAGGAGTTGCAGGGCGTCGTCGGCCACGAGATGGCGCATATTCGCGACTACGATATCCGCACGATGACCATGATCGCGGTGCTGGTCGGCGGGGTAGCGATGCTGGCGGATTTCGTTGTGCGGTGGTCATTTTTTGGCGGGTTCGGCGATCGCGGGAGCCGCAGCGAAGGTGACAACAGTAGCGGCGAGGCCGGTGCGATAATTGCCATTTTGGTCTTCGTACTGGCGATCCTGGCGCCGATTTTTTCACAACTAATCGCGATGGCGGTTTCACGCGAACGCGAGTACCTGGCGGACGCTTCGTCGGTAGAATTCACCCGCAACCCCCGCGCCTTGTTGCGCGCGCTGGAGCAGATCGCCAAAACCGAATCGCCGTTGAGCAACGCTACGCGGGGCATCGCGCATCTGTTTATCGTTAATCCGCTTGAAGGAGCGGATGGCCGGAGCGAGGGGTTCCTCGACAATCTGCTCTCGACTCATCCGCCGCTCCCGCGCCGTATCGCTCGTCTGCAGGCGCTGCTGGGTGAGTCGGTCATGCCAACGCCGGGTGCGGCGCATTCCTGACCTGCGAAGCGGAGACGCTTAACGATTGCGCCGTTTCAGCGCTCGTTCAATTTCGCGCTGATTCTCCTTGCGTGCAACCGCGTCGCGCTTGTCGTAGAGTTTTTTGCCTTTTGCAAGTGCGATCTCGACCTTCGCCCGTCCATTTTTGAAGTAGATCCTGAGCGGGACCAGCGAGTAGCCGCGGTCGCGGACGCGTCCCCACAAGCGGTCGATCTCGCGCCGATGCATCAGGAGTTTGCGTGGACGCGTCTCCTTGTGGCCGAACTGGCCAGCGGGTGCGTAGGTGCTGACGTGAACGCCGTAAAGAAAGGCCTCGCCGTTCCTGATGCGCGCGTAGCTGTCGCGCAAATTCGCACGATGGTCGCGCAGTGACTTCACCTCGGTCCCGACCAATGCAAGGCCCGCCTCGACCGATTCCTCGATGAAGAAATCGTGCCGCGCCTTCCGGTTCTCGGCGACCAAATCGAAACCATCCCGCGTGGTGATTGCCTTTGCCTTATCGCGCGCCATCCTTTTGTGAGTCTATCCGGTTGGTTGCCGTGCTTGTAGATCGGCTGGTGTGGGGAGGGGATGCTCTCCCTCTCACATTCGGATAGCAGCTTACGACCGGCCCAAGGACGGTTGAGATTTGGCTGAGTCGAGCGATTGAGGGAGGGCGCGGCGCCGTATCGGCGACACCACGCCCTCTCTGGAAAACGGCTACCAGAGCTGTTGCGAAGCGATATTTGCCCCAAGGGCCATGGATTGGAACTTCGCCCAGGTGATCTTTGGATCGACGGCGGAAAAACCGGCGACGGTGGCGAAGCCGCAATCACTTCCGGCGATCACATTCTCGCGTCCGACCAGGTTTGCGACGTTGCAGATGCGCTGCGCGATCAGTTCGGGATGCTCGATGAAGTTGTTGGTCGAGTCGATTACCCCCGGAATCAACAGCTTGCCGTCAGGCAGCTTGATATCCTTGAATACCGCCCATTCGTGCTCGTGCCGCGGATTCGCTGCTTCGTACGAAATCCCCGCCGCGCGTACCTTGAAGACGAGATCGATTATGTCGCGCAGTGAGACGTCGCGATGGTGGGGTCCCTCGTAGTTGCCCCAGCATAAGTGGATCCGCACGCGATCGGCCGGAACATCCGCAAGGGCGTGGTTGAGCGCCTCCACATGCCGTTCGATGTTCTTGCGGAACTCCGCCAGGGTCGCATTAGGAAACTGGATATGCCGGCCCATCGCGAAATCGGGGCAATCGATTTGAAGCACAATCCCGGCCTGGTGAATCGCGTCGTACTCGGTCTTCATAGCGTCGGCCAGGGCGCCGAGATAGGCCTCGTGGGTCTTGTAGTAGGTGTTCGGCAAAAATATTGAAATTACTCCGGGTGACGCCGCGCTCATAAACGCTTCGGTCGGCTTGGTCTGAGCGACGGCGGCCTTGAGATTTTCCAGGTCGCGATCGACGTCCGTGCGGGATTTATAAGTCACCGGTCCGGTACAGGCGGGGCGCTTGAGGTCCGCGATGGCGCGCTGCGCGCGGAAACGTTCGCCGTATTCAGGATAGTCGTTCAAATCCGCGATCCCAGGCAGCAAGTCGGTGGGGGCGTCGCCCCCAAAACCGCTGAGGCGGTCCTTGACGTAGGTCGCATATGAGGGCTTACCCGCTTCGCCGTCATTGACGATATCGACGCCGAGTTCTATCTGTCGACGGACGATTTCCGCGACCGCCGAGCGTACACGAGCCTCAAACGCGGCGACATCGCTGCGGTTGCCCCGCTCCATCGCCTTGATCAGCGGCAACAAATCATCCGGCCGCGGCAAACTGCCGGTATGTGTCGTCAGGATTCGCTCGGTGCTGCGTTGCATCGTTGGAGTCCTCCTTCCTCAGGCGTGACGATCTTTCGCGTGCGGCGCGGGTTGACTATTTCCAGAGTTGCTTCGACGCGAGCCGCGCTCCGTCGGCCATCGCCCTGAGTTTGGCCCACGCGATCGATCCATCCACGCGCGAGGTTCCCGCGATCGTTCCGAAGCCGCAATCGGTGCCCGCGATGACGTTCTCGCGGCCCACCACGCCGGCCAGGTTGCAGATGCGCTGAGCGATCAACTCCGGATGCTCAATGAAGTTTGTCACCGAATCGATAACGCCCGGAATCAGGAGTTTGCCGTCGGGCAGCTTGACCTCCTTGAACACCGCCCATTCATGCTCGTGGCGCGGGTTCGACGCTTCATATGAGATGCCCATAGCGCGCGTCTTGAAGATAATGTCGATGATCTCGCGTAATGGTACGTCATGATGATGCGGGCCCTCGTAGTTGCCCCAGCATAGGTGAATGCGCGTGCGCTCCGGGGGAACGTTGGCGAGGGCGTGGTTGAGCGCCTCGATGTGCATCTCGATCGTCTTGCGAAATTCTGTGAGGCTCAGGTCCTTGAACTGGATATGGCGGCTCATCGCGAGATCCGGGCAATCGATCTGCAGAACAAATCCTGCCGCGGAAATCGCTTCGTACTCGGTTTTCATGGCCTCGGCGATGGCGCGGATATAAGCCTCGTGGCTGGGATAGTGCTTATTGGTGAGAAAAAAGGTCACGACTCCCGGGGAAGCCGCGCTGATGAAAGCTTCCGCGGCGCTGACGCCCGTGAGTGCCGCCTTGAGGTTCTCGACATCCTTGCGCACGGCGTCCTTGTCGCGGTAGGCGATCGGACCGGTGCATGCTGGCCGCTTGAGTACTCCTACGCCGCTTTCGCGGCCACCGCGCTTGGTAAAGTCGCGAAAGTCCGTGAGATCGGCGGCAAAAAGCGGCGCACTCTTTTCGCTGCCGGCGAAACCGCTCAGGCGATCCTTGACGTAGGTTGAATAAGAGGGCTTGCCCATTTCCCCGTCGTTGACGATGTCAACGCCGGCCTCGATTTGTCGCCGCACGGTCTCTGCGACCGCCGATTTGACGCGCGCCTCAAGCGCGGCCGGTTCGCTCGTTTCGCCCGCTTCCTTCTGTCGCAGCAGAGTGATCAGATCATCGGGCCGCGGCAGGCTGCCAGTATGAGTCGTGAGGATACGTTCAGTGCTGCGTTTCATGATGATTCCTCCGCCGTCGAATTTCGCATGGAGAGCCCCGGCGCGCGTTCCCCGCCGCGGATGAGAGGGCTGCCGCGATTTGGCGCGGCGTAATTGTTTTTTCCCGGAGGCAAAGCTAGCGCGATCGAGTGCAACCGCCAAATGCCCAGAGGCGAAGCGGTCCCACGAGCTGCGACGAAGCGCAGGTCCTCTAGCGAAATTGCGGCATCGTCTTGGTGGCGAACAGCTTCAGGTAACATGCATTGCCTCGGGCCATCCGATCTCCATCAGCGGACGCACTTGCCGCCTTGGGTCAGGTGATGAAGCCGAGTTCCTTCAACCGTTCGCGCGCTTCTTCCGCTGCCCCCGCGGGCACCATCAAACGGGCCTCGATCGCCACGGTGGTACCGAGGATCTGCGCTGCCTGATCGTCGAAGATGAACGTCTCGATTCCCCCGGCAGCGAGCAAATCGCGAGCCATTCGCACGACTACCGGGTCGATGTTGGTGAAGACCAGCGCGAGTCCTGAATCTTCAGGATTGTCAAACGTAGTCATGCAGTTATATCGACCTCACTTGTAGGTGACGCACTTAGCGGCTGGTACCGGCTGTGCGTGCAAAGACACTACCCCTAAGTCGTTGATACAGCATGGCTGCGGCTCCAATTGCCAGCACGACAGCGATCACGCCGTCGAATCGATGGAAGTATGGACCCAGCGCCGCCCAATGTTGCCCCAGTTTCATTCCTGCATACGCGAGTGCCAGGCACCAGATGTACGAGCCTGCAAGCGTGTAAACGGTGAACGGCAGCAGAGGCATTCGCGCGACGCCGGCGGGAAAAGCGATGAAGGTGCGCACTACCGGCAACAGGCGGCTCCAAAAGACCGTTGCCGAGCCCCACCGTGCGAAGAAGCGGTCCGCAGCCTCGATCTCGTGGGGAGCAATCAAGAGATAGCGTCCGTAGCGTTCCAGCAACCGGCGGCCACCACTCGCTCCGACGTAGTATGCGATGTACGATCCGAGCAGGCATCCGAGCGCGCCCGCGAGCGCTACCAGGTGTAAGTTGAAGCGCCCGGTCGCCACGAGGTAGCCCGAGAAAGGCATGGTTACCTCCGAGGGCAACGGCACGCACGCGCTCTCGATGGTCATCAGCAGGAAGATGCCGCCGTAGCCCAGCGCTGCGATCATCGCTACGATCCAAGCGGTTATTCCGCTCATCAATCGGTCGATCATGCTCCTGGCAGTCTATCCTTCAGCGCATATCGCGCGGCGTTCACGGACAATTTGTCATGCGGCGCGGCACAATGCGAGTTGTCAAAAACGGGCGACGCGATCCTGCGGGGGCTGCATCTGTGACGGTTTAGCAACGTGGTAAATCGCCCGCATGCGGGCGCCTCCCCCATTTGACCGCGGAGAACGAGATCGCATTCTACGGTTGCGCTTGATCGCAAAATGGTGAAAACTGTATAACTGTATATATGTTGATCACCGGATCGCCGCTGGGCGGCCAGTTTCCGGCCTATACCAGGACCTAGTAATGGCTTCGCCGGAAAGGCGACGCGGATCGAGGAGAGACATGGCTAAACAAACGCTGACCATTACCGACAACCGCACGGGCAAGCACTACGAAGTTCCCATCGAAGAAGGCGGCGTGATCCGTGCCTCGCTCCTGCGTGATATCAAGGACTCGCCCGACGATTTCGGGATCATGTCCTACGATCCGGCCTTTACCAACACCGCGTCGTGTCGCAGCAAGGTCACTTACATCGACGGCGAAAAGGGCATCCTGCGGTACCGGGGATACCCGATCGAAGAACTCGCCGAAAAGAGCAACTACCTCGAAGTCGCCTACCTCATCGTCAAGGGCGAGCTTCCCGATCGCAAGCATTACGCGGCGTGGGAGGAGAATATCCGCACTCACACGATGGTCCACGAGAACATCAAGAAGTTCATGGAAGGCTTCCGCTACGACGCCCATCCGATGGGCATGCTGGTGGGAACGATCGGGGCCCTGTCGACCTTCTATCCCGACGCCAACGCGATTACCGACCTCGAATCGCGGCGCCTGCAGACCCGCCGGCTGATCGGCAAGCTCCCCACGATTGCGGCGTTCGCCTATCGCCACAGCCGCGGCCTGCCCTACGTCTATCCCGACAATGAGCTGAGCTATTCGGGCAACTTTCTGTCGATGCTCTTTAAGATGGCGGAGCTAAAATACAGGCCTAATCCGACACTCGAGCGTGCACTCGATGTGCTGTTCATCCTGCACGCTGATCACGAGCAGAATTGCTCGGCCAATGCGATGCGCTCAGTGGGCAGTTCGCAGGTCGACCCTTATTCTGCCGTGGCGGCGGCAACCGCGGCGCTATATGGTCCGTTGCACGGTGGCGCTAACGAGGCGGTCATCCGGATGCTGATGGAGATCGGATCGCCGAGGAACGTCGGCGAGTTCATCAAGGGCGTGAAAAAAGGTGATCGCCGCCTGATGGGCTTTGGTCATCGTATCTACAAGAGCTACGATCCGCGCGCCAAAATCATCAAGCGACTCGCCTACGAGGTCTTCGATGTCACCGGGCGTAACCCGCTTATCGACATTTCGCTCGAACTCGAACGCATCGCGCTCGAGGACGATTATTTTGTCTCGCGAAAGCTCTACCCGAATGTCGACTTCTATACCGGCGTGACCTATCAGGCGATGGGATTTCCGATGACTATGTTTCCGGTGCTGTTTGCGATCGCGCGCACGTCTGGATGGATGGCGCAGTGGGCCGAGATGGTGCGCGATCCCGAACAGAAGATCGCGCGCCCGCGGCAGGTCTACGTCGGAGAGAAAATCCGCCACTTCACGCCAATCGGCGAACGGACCGAACCGTTGATGCGCGAAGACGCAGTGAGTGATCGAATATAGATTATCGTGAAGGGGCGCCCGCAGGGCGCCCCTTCACTGAGTCTCGGGATTTGCCTGGACCCGCCACCCAAAGGGTGACCGAGTTCTCTGGGACCACCTGACTATAGTTACGGCGCGCGCCTGCCGCCTTTTTTTTCTTCATGAATGTCATCGGATATATTAGCGCATTCGAGTTCGCGAATAAGCCGAAAAGACAGCCTCTCGCCATTGCAGAACTATTTAGGTCTTTGTTGAGCGCACGTTGACGCGGTTCTCTTGTCCCTCAACTTCTTTTTTGCACAGAGGCTGCTTGACTTCGCTTTGCTAGGGGCACAGGCTGTGCCTGTACGTGAAATCCAGGGTCGCTATCGGAGTCGGGGGTGGCGGACCGGCGTGGGCTCCTGAATATGGCGTCACAAGACGAGATCTTCACGATCAAAGAGTTATCGGAACACTTACGGGTTCACCCGACTACGATCTATCGCCTCCTGCGGCAAGGCCGCCTACCTGGATTTCGGGTAGGCAGCAATTGGCGCTTTAATCGTGCTGCGATCGAGCAGTGGGAGCATACGCAAGCGTCGGGCGCAGCGCCGCTAACGGTTGCTCGTGGTAGGCGTAAGCGCCACTAACCGTCGATCCACTGTCCGCAATCCCCTTCCACCCGTATCGGCAGCTTTCGGGCGTCTCAAGTACGTTAGACGGCAATTAGTCGTCGCGTCACCTCAGCCGGGCCTTCGCGTTTGACATTCGTCGCTTAAACCGAATACCTAACGTTCCAATAGATAAGCGGAGTGTTTTGCTGCGATGCCGACCAAGTACGCCGACGTGGGCGGGTACGCCACCTACTACTATTACGTGGGTCAAACGACATTGCCCGATGTGGTTCCTGACCTGTCGCGCGGTCGCAAGATCCTTTTGCTGCACGCTGCCGGCTCCAACGCCCATTCATGGCATTACCAATACGAACATCTCGGCATGACGCACAGTCCGCTCGCTCCTGATTTGCCCGGTCACGGGCGCACTTCCGGCGTAGAAGGTTTGCGCACGGTTCAGGACTACGCTGACTTCACCGCCGCTTTCCTGGACGCGCTCAAGGTGGATTCCGCCGTGATTGCAGGACGCTCGATGGGTGGCGCGGTCGCGATGGATTTTGCGTTGCGCTATCCCAAGCGCGTCCAGGCGCTTGTGCTCCTCGCGACGGCGGCAAAGTTCAACATTCCGCAGGAGCGCATCGACGTCTGGTACGCCGTGACCATGGGCCGTACTGGGCAGCCCTTCACCAACGATGGCTATTCGCCAAAAACGATCGCCGAAAGGGCAGAAATCATTCGCGAAGGATGGGGCGAGCAGATCAGGACCGACCCGCGCGTACGCTGGACCGACATGGTGGGATGTTCACAGGTGGATTTGCGCGAAAAGATTGCGAAAATCGACAAGCCTGCGCTGATCCTTGCCGGGGCCGACGACGTAGTAACTCCGCCCGCCGACGCCGAGTTCATCAAGGCCCGCATCAAAGGGTCGCGCCTGGAAGTGATCCCTGATGGAGCCCACAACTTGACTACCGAAAAGCCCGCGGAGGTCAATGCCGCGATCGAAAAGTTCCTCGGCGAACTCCGGTGACAGGGAGCCCAGCATGAGCTTCAACTTGAGCCGCAAGACCGCGCTGGTAGGTGTTTACGAGCATCCGGCGCGTTACGCGCCTGACAAGACCATGTTCCAGATCATGGCCGAAAGCATCCGTGGTGCACTCGATGACGCGGGTCTTACGATCAAGGACGTCGATGGTATTTCGACTGCCGGGATCGGCATGGGCGCGATGGGGATCGTCGGGTTCTGCGACTATATGAATCTGACTCCCAACTTCATGGACGGGACCAATATCGGCGGGTCCTCCTTCGTGGCGCATACCGCTCATGCGGCTGCCGCTATTCACGCCGGTCTGTGCAACGTTGCGGTGGTGGTCTACGGGTCCAATGCGGCCTCCGCTCGCTTCGCCATTGGGACGGGCGGCGGCGGGGGCGGGGGCGATCCCTGCGATCAGTACGAATTTCCCTATGGACCGACCACCGTTGGCGCCTATGCGATGATCGCCCAACGACACATGCATGACTACGGCACCAAGCCCGAGCAGCTGGCGGAAATCGCGGTTACGATGCGCCATCACGCTTCGATGAACCCGGTGGCCAAGTACCGCGACCCAATCACCGTCGAAGATGTACTTGCCTCGCGCATAATTTCCTCGCCGCTGCACTTGCTCGATTGTTGCATCATCAGTGATGGAGGAGGGGCATTGGTGCTGACCTCGGCTGAACGGGCGCGGGACCTCAAGAAAAAGCCGGCTTATATAATTGGAGCCGGCGAAACCGCGCGCCATGCCGCCCGCGGCCAGCGCGACTTTCTCGAGATTGCCGCCCACCAGTCGGGACAACTTGCATTCGAACGAGCTGGCGTCAGCCACAAAGACATCGACATGGCGATGATCTACGACTCGTTCACCATCACCGTTCTATCGACGTTGGAAAATCTGGGCTTCTGCAAGCGTGGCGAAGGCGGTGCCTTCGTTACCGGGGGCGCCTGCGCTACGACGGCGAGTTGCCGATCAATACCGACGGCGGCGGTCTCTCCTCGAACCATCCCGGGATGCGCGGGATGTTCCTCGTGATCGAAGCGGTTAAGCAACTGCGCGGCGAATGCGGTCCGCGCCAAGTCAAGGATTGCAGGATTGCGCTGGTTCACGGCACCGGCGGCGCACTCGGCACCCGCCACTCGGGCGCAACCCTGATCCTGACGAACCAATAGGCGTGGATGGGTTACTACGATGCCCCAGGAAAAGGAAAAGAAACGTTACGCGAAGCCCCTCCCGCACGTCGATGAGGAGAACCGGCCCTTCTGGGAAGCGCTCCAGCGCCACGAGCTCTACGTCCAGAAATGTCGCGATTGCGGCGACCTTCGTTATCATCCGCGGGCCCTATGCACCAATTGCCTATCTTCGCGGACCGAATGGCTGCACAGTAAGGGCCTGGGCAAAATCTACACATTCACGGTAACCAACCAGAATCAGGCCCCCGGATTTCGCGAATCGCTCCCCTACGTCATAGCGTGGGTAGAGCTCGATGAGGGCCTCAAAATGCTCACCAACATTGTCGACTGCCCCCCACAACAGGTTAGAATAGGGATGCCCGTCGAGGCCGTCTTCGAGGATGTCACGCCCGAGGTGACCCTGGTGCAATTTCGCCCGGCGAGGTGAGGTTCCCGCTTAGTGAGCACTATCCTTGACCTGCACAGCCATAGTGAAGCCTCCGAGGACAGCCGCGCGCCGCTCGAGGCTTATCTCAACTGGCTGAAGCTGCGCCATGCCGAGCGCCCTTTCAATGGCATCGTTCTGACCGAACATCGCCAATTCAACGGCGCAGCGGATTACCGTGCTCTTGAGGACAAGTACGGGGTTCTCGTCCTCAAGGCTTCCGAGGTCGAGACGGACTACGGCCATGTGCTCGTATTCGGAGTGAATGAGGCGATGACCCGCCGGTTCGACTTCGCCGACGTGCGCCTCGCTGCCCAGGATCTCATCGACGAGGTCGAGCGTATGGGTGGCGTCGCGATTCCATGCCATCCGGGCCGTCCGACCGTCGGGCTGTGCGAGCATTACGAAAAGAAGCCGCCGCTCGAAAACGTTATCGCGGTGGAAGTGCTCAATGGCGGCTCGCGCAAGGGTGAGGACGAACGAAGCGAGGAGCTGGTGCGCCGTTACGGTTATGGCGCGATTGGCGGATCCGACAGCCATCTGGTCAGCCTGATTGGGCTGTGCGGAACCCGTTTCGACGCCGACATTCGCTCGATCGAGGACTTGGTGCGAGAACTCAAGACCGGGGTATACGAGCCCGTTGACTTCCGTCCTCGTCGCAAAACCGTTCCCCGCGCGGTCGCCGTCGAGGTGAAATAGCTGTATGGCAGTGAACTATGATCCAGCACTAATCGGACGGGTTTTCGAAACTACTGACCCGGTTCCCGTAACCGCAGAGATGATCAGCCGGTTCGTCGACGCGATCGGCGAGAAAAATCCCATCCATACTGACTCAGCCGCTGCCGCCAAAGGCCCTTATCACGGTCTTACCGCGCCGCCATCGTTCGCCGTCACTTTTCGCAACGGACAGCAATTCTTTCAACATGTTCCGCGTTTTGGAAAACAGGGGTTCGATGCGGGCAAGGATGTCGAATTCATGGCTCCCATCCGCCCCGGCGATAGCATCACGCTGAGCTCGCACGTCAAAGAGATCTACGAGAAGACCGGGCGCAGCGGCTCCATGGTCTTCGTGATCGTGCGCACCACTCTGAAGAACCAGCAAGGCGAGGTTGTCGCCCACGTCGACCATCGCTTCATGAACCGGACCTGATCCACGCCAATGGCTGAATTTAAAGTCGTCAAGAATTTCGAGGAAGTCCAGGTCGGTGACGCGCTCGGTCCCGAGGAAATGCATCTGAGCAAGGATCAGGTGCGAGCCTACGCGCGGGCTACCGGGATGTATGTGCCGCGTTTCACCGACGACGAGGCCGCCCGTAAAGAAGGCCTGCCCGGCATGATTACCCCGGGCAACATGAGCCTCGCCATCCTAAGCAAACTGGTCACGGATTGGGTGGGCGCGAGTGGCGCGCGGATGGTCCGGTTGGGTACGACCTATCGCCAGCCGGTGATGCCCGATCACACGATCGCACTACACGGCTTCGTAACCCACAAGAACGACGTTGATCGCACGGCGGAGATGGACGTCTGGATCGAAAACGAGGAGGCCGAGCGCCTCGTCATTGGCACTGCTACTGTCCAATTCCCGAAATAGGTCGTCTCGCTCGCACAGCGCGAGGCAAGTTGCGGCAACGCTCAGGATGGCCGGGCTGGCGATCGTGCAATCTCCAAGTCATGCTTGGCGAAGTCCGCCGAACGAACATCGCCGCGAAGCGCATGTTTCAACTCAGTACTGCTCGTCCCGAGAGTCTTCAATATTGGAAAAAGCCCGTGCTGGACGAATAGGCGGGTGCTGATGCCGGCCCCCGTCTTGTGCAGCCGTTCCTGGTAATCGGGTATCAGCCCGTCGCCGGGCATCTTAAAGCGTGAGACCACATAGGCCAGATCCTTGACCGTGCCCAGGCGATCTTCAGCCATTTCCAGCTCGATCATCGCTCGATAGAACCCCGCGTGCGCCGCCTCGTCGCGGCTCACGTACGTAAAAATCGCTTCGAGCACGCGGTCGCCCTCGATGCCTGCCAAGTCCTTTTGCGCCTTGTACGCGAGGTAAGTTGCCGCCTCCTGCAAAGCACCGTAGCACGCCATCTGTCGGCTGGTCTCGAACGGCAGCTCCCAGTTATTTGCGACAACGGTGTCTTCGAGCGCAGCCAGTTCGGCCTCCGATCGCAGCCCCGATCGGGTCAGATATTCACGAAAGACCAAACCGTGCTTCGATTCCTCGTAGCTCCAACAAGCTTGAAACCACGAGGCCCCAAACACCGAGCGACTCAGCCCGATACCGCCGAGGCTGTAGTCCGGCAGATAGAACTCCTCGACACAAAAAGTCTCGATGCACATCGCTTTGCGGTCATTGTTCTTCGAGACGTCGAGCTTTTCCCAGGGAATATCCTGGAAAATGTTCCAGCGACGCTTGCGCTCCGCCACCTCAAAAAAATCGAGGTATAGGTGGTACGTTTTTTCCCGGATCGCCGGCGAAAAGCCCATCGAATATCCTTTCGACCTTCCTTGTGGTCACGAAGTCATCCGGACAGGACCATCGTCCAGTGGCGGCGAGGTAGGGAAATTTGTCCGAGAGCAGCGCTTGGATGTTATTCCCATCTTACGCCGATGTACATACGTGCTCATCGGGCGATCGTTTCCGGCGAAGCCGGGCTTGGTCGACTGAGTCAAAACTCAGTACTCGTGACCGCAAGCGCTGCTGGCGGCCGCCTACTTTTGCTGGATCGATCTAATGTAATCGACCAACCGATCGATCCGCGCGTTAACTTCCTGCGGAGTCGCTATGGGCACGAATGGTCCCGCCATCGCGCCCGGCTGGAACATGAACGCATAGCCCCAGATCGGCATCTCGCGCGTGCCATGCGACGGCGGCATCTTTTGGGTGCCGACGATAAAATCGCGTACGGTGCGTCTCGGAAAGATGCCACGATGCTGCTTCGCCAAGCTGGTCAGGTTGGCGGGTTTGCGCTTCAAGCCGGAAGCCACCGGCCCGTTCCCCGTGGCGTCGCGACCGTGGCATTGCGCACAGTACTCCATGAATTCCTGCTCCCCGGAAGGCGGTTTGGCGCCGACCGAGGTCGCTGGACTCCCCTCTTGCGCGAGCGACGTATTGAAACAACAAAAAATGATTGCAATGAGCAGGCCGAATCCGAGGGCCCGAGTTCTCATACACCGATTCGCTTGGCCACGACCGCCTGCAAGTCCTTGAGGTACGGCCGGATCTTTTCGGTCCTTCCGTACAAGCGCGCCTTGTCCCATTCGGGGGTCCTGGGAATACCGCTATCCTTCATTTCGTAGATGGCAAGGTATTTTGGATCGCCTTCGCCGGCCGCGACGTAGCGCCGTGCGCAATACACCCCCGGCACCCCCACCAACGCTGGAACGTGATCCTCGTCGTACCACGCGTTGAAGTCCTTTTCATGGTCGGCCGGCGTATTGAGTCTGACCGTCAGCGCGAACTCGGACGCCTTGGTCGGGCGGTCGCCATACGAAAAGATCTGCCTGAAAATCCCGCGTTGGGTGTTGCGGAATTGCGGGATCATCTTGCTGCTCCAGTCGGTTGGCTTTTCCCGCACTTCACGAAACGCCGCACTCTCCCACACCTTCTCATCAGACATTTCGTATATCGCGATATATTTCGGTTTGCCTTCGACCGCCTGGTAGCGTCGTCCCGTCAGAATTCCCGGGATCGTGAGCAATTGAGGCACATGTTCCTTATCGTACCATTCGTTGAATTCGGCTTCGTATTCCGGGGTGACATCGGTCCATACCACGAGTAGTCCTGTTCCGCTTGTCATGATCTAGCCTCCTGCCCGCGAGCCAATGTTGGCGAAATCCTGCGCTGCCGGGATGCGCAATGTCAAACTGCCGCCCGACGCCGCTCTCGTCCGCACCGAGGCGGTTTGAAGATACTGCTGCGCTTGAACGCCGTCATCTGTCGGCAGTACGATCCGCAACTCGGGCGGAGGGTTTCCTCAATGGCGACACCTATCAAGTTCGGCTACATGATCGATTTTCGTAATCCGCCGGGCTCCTCGCTCAGTTTCGCCGATCTTTACCGCGAAATGTTCCGGCAGATAGATTTTGCCGACCAGGCCGGTCTCGATTCGATCTGGCTGACTGAACATCACTTTACCGATGACGGCTACCTGGCGGCGACGATGCCGATGCTCGCTGCGATCGCCAGCCGCACCCGCCGCGTCACCATCGGCACCTATGTTCTGCTGGCGCCGTTCTATCATCCGCTGCGTCTGGCGGAGGACGCTGCGACGGTCGATGTGCTGTCAAACGGCAGGTTGCGACTCGGGATCGGCACCGCGTACCGTGAAGAGGAGTTCCAGGGCTTCGAGGTCTCGCGGAAATATCGCCTCGGCCGCACTCTGGAAACGATTGAGATCCTGCGCCGCGCCTGGACCGGCGAACGCTTCTCCTTCGAGGGCAAGCATTTCCATTTTAAGGACGTTCGCGTGCTGCCACGTCCCGTCAGCGTGCCGCATCCTGAACTGCTTTGGGCCGGGATGACCGAGCGGGCGATTCAGCGTGGGGCGGAACTCGGCCTCTCCTTCGCTTGTAACCTCGGTCTGCACGAAGTCGAGCTCTACCGCAACACGCTAAGGAACCTTGGTAAAGACCCGGCAGATTTCAACATCGTCCGCAGCGCCACAGTGCAGATCGCCGACAGCGCCGACCAGGCTTGGGCCGACGTCGAACAGCCGCTGATGTATCAAGCCGCGCTCTATGGCAAATGGCTGGCCGCAGGCATGCGCGGCAATCAGGAATGGATTCTGCCCGATCCCGTTCGACTCAGGCGCAACAGCGTTCTCGGCACCCCCGCTGAAGTCGCAAAGCAGCTCTCCTCGATGATTGAGAGGACCCCGATGACCGAACTTATTCTAAACATGCAGCTACCGGGTCTCGCGCCGGCCAAGGCGATGCGTTCACTCGAACGTTTCGTCGCCGAGGTCCTGCCAATGGTGCGGCGGTAATTACAGTCGCTCCATGGTCGATTACGATTCCGATCTACTCGGCCGCGTTTTCCACGCGACCAATCCAGTACTCGTCACCGCCGAGATGGTCGCGAGCTTCTGTTTTTCGATCGGCGAGACCGCCCCGCTCTACCTCGACGCCGAAGCTGCACACCGGGGACCCTATGGTGGTCTCGTCGCGCCGCCTTCGTTCGCGGGATCCTTCCGCTACCTGGAGGATATCTTCGACCATATCCGCGCCTCACCGCGTCTTGCCGCCGGAATGGACATCGATTTCATCGCCCCTATCCGCGTCGGCGACTCGATCCGGGTTGCATCGCAGGTTGAGCAGATTTACGAAAAGACCGGTCGCTCCGGTCCCATGGTTTTTATTCTTATTCGCTCGACCCTGACCAATCAGAAAGGCGAAGTGGCCGCCCGCATCGACCACCGCTTTATGTCCCGCCCGTAGGTTTTGCTCTCGCGCGGAAGGAGTCGCTGGAACCGGGTTCTTACAATGCGCGGGCGATCACCGAACGGTCCGTTATCGCACGCGGGCGTAGGAAATCGTATCGCCGGGAGCACCTGCGACCGACAGCGACCCTTCGGCTGGACTGCATCTCATCGGATTCGGCGCGGTCGTGTCGGTACACATCACAATATTGTCCGCGCCGGTGAAGCAGGAATCGTTCACGGTGGCGGATCCATTGCTGAGTAGGGCGTGACCCGCGCAGGCCGCTCCGGATGACATCGAGAAGCCGCCCATCGGGCTCCACGAGGTCATTGTCGTCGGCGGTACCGCGGGTTGTGGCGCCACCTCCAGGCATCCTTGGATTGCGATTGCAACCATCATCACCGTCGCTGCTGTCCAGCGCATCCGCACTTCCTCCACCACCCGCACTTCGGTGTTGTCAATCTGTTAGAGCAACGCGCCGCGAAAGAGCTCGTCACGCGGCGGCGGATTCTGCAAGAGATTGATCGCCCATCTGTGCGCCTGTCGCAGCGCATCTTCCGCCCGCTTGAAAAGTCGCTCGCGTTGCATCGTCGACCAAACGTAAACATCGACCGACGGTTCCTCTGCCAGGGTGACGTCGATCATCCAGTCCTCGATTTGGGGACCACAGATTAGGAGCCGGAGCAACCTGCCATGATCGAGCACGACAGCGCGCGCCTCGCGCGGGAGACGAAACTCCTCCTTGATCCGCTTGACCAGCCGTGGCGAGTAGTGGTCCTCGGTCATCGGCACGTATGCCCACTCGCCGGGCTGCGGATTCGCCGCGCGCGCAATTCGCAGATTGTTGTCGGTCAGATCGTCCTTGGCACGGTCCTGGTCGTAGTCCTTTGCGACCGTGTAGAAGCTCATCGCAACCGGTAGAGTGGGCAGTTCAGACTCGACCTTGGTCGCGCGGGGCTTTTTAAAATTGGTTTCGACCCACCAGCGATTTTCGACGTTTGGCTTTTGCGCCATCCGGTCCCCTCTCTCCCAAACCCGGCTATGCGGCTGATCGCCTCCTGACTCAGCTGCCACGGCCGACAGCCGCTTTTCGCCGGCGCCGTATCGCCTTTGTCGCGCAAGCCGTTGCACGCCCTGTTCTCCGCCGCTGCGGGCTTGCACCGCGCGCATGCGCAAGCGATTTTCGACGCGCCAGCGCAACCGCGCGACCGCGGGGACGAACTGCGCGTTTCAGGCCACGCACCATGCGATGCGTAAACGTTTCGGCCTTACGTTCGGCATCGGCCCAGAACAAGTAGTGCGCCAACTCATGATACACCGTCTGAACCCACATGCGCTCGCTCTTGTAAACGCGCCCGCGTTTCCAGTTCTCCGGATGCACCAGATGGATCCGCCCATCCTCAAAGGTCTTGCCCGCGGCCCGACCCCAGTCGATGTATTCGCACCACTCTATGCGTGGTCCTTTGACGTTATAGTAACGACAGAAGTTCGCCACCGCGCGGCGAAACGGCGAAGATTCCTCTCCGCGAAAGAACTGTACAAGGTTGCGGTCCATTGCTCTGCGCCAAACGATGGGGGGAACAAGCATGCGCACGACAAAACCCTCCGAACACTATGTCAAATCATAGAAAGGGCCTGCGCGCACAGTCAATCGAAGCGAAAAACGGTCGTAAATTCGCTAGATTTACGGGCGTTCACGGTATTTTAGCGGAAGCTTTAATCTGTCATAGCACGCAAGGACGACTACTCGACGAGGCCAACCGTTGAGGAGGTTGCAAGAAATGATTTGTGGCGGCCTGAGTGCGCGTGTGCGCCATAGAAAGTGTTAAAGGTGGGAGAAATACTACAAAGAATGCGTTAAGCTGCGATCCCCGGCGTGCTGAGGAACTATCGCTTAGGGGAGTAGCGAGATGGGCGCGTCCGGGGTCCCTCGGATGCGGCGATGGGGGTGAGGGTGCCCCAGTGACGCGCCCCAGGCAATCATTTGGTTACTACCATCAGACGTGGGCGCCGCCGCCGTCTGACCCTATTGGCGGTCATATGCTGCGCGCGGCTCGACTCCTTCAACCGCAAACGGCTCACTCCGAGCCGCGCCGCTGCGGCATGACCCACGGTCAGAGCGCTTAGTCGCCGCCTCAGGATTTCAGGGTCGATTGTCAGTGCGTCACAGATGCTGTCGAAGGAGAATGGGTAGAGCGTGCCCTTGGTGTTGACCCACTGGCCAGCCTCGGCGAATGCGCGCCGCTTGCGCGCGCTACCCGAGCGATTCCAGCCCTGCAAAATATTGATCGCGTCCACCAGCACCGCGAGCATCAGGCGTTGTTCGCTACACAATCCAGACCCGCCAATCGCCCCGAAGTACTGGCTTGGTAGAATGATGTCAGTCAGGGCAAGGGCGTCCCCGCCTTCCATCTCGCGCTCAGCTTGGTGCATTGCCAATCAACTCCTTCTTTGTTCTTGGGGTGCCTCGCCAGGGCCAAGGGTGGAAGTCGTTTGCCCCCTCTAAACATACTTCCGTATCCAAAGAGATGTAAAAAGAGCTATAGCAACACCAAACATTTTATACAAGAGACAAAACATAAAATATTCTATAGAAACATCGAGTTGAGTTAAATTGATTCAATTTCGCCAAGAGAGCATAGAATAAGTTCTAATGTGCTCACTTAGGACGAAGTTTTCTCGAAAATGGACGCGACTGCTGCCGCTGGACCGTCCCGACCGGTTATGGCGGTACCCGAGGGTCTGTTATACTGCCGAAAAGCGTCGCTTTTACGGGCCCATGCGCATTGCAGTGGGAGCTCAGGAAGCCCTTCGGGAGAACGCCGATGGCAGAATTATTCGCCCGCGATACGATCAAGAACCTGCGCAAGCTGAGACAGCTTAAGCCCGATCTTTTCAAGGGCTTCATGGACTTCGATCAGATGGTCTTCAAGGACGGCGCCCTGCCGGCCAAGACCAAAGAATTGATGGCGGTGACGGCAGCTCATGTCACCCAATGCATGTGGTGTATCGAGGACCATACCAAGCGCGCGAAGAAGCAGGGTGCCAGTGACGAGGAGATCGCGGAAGCCGCATTCGTGGCGATAGCGCTGCGGGCGGGCGGCGCATTCGCGCATTCGTGTATCGCGATGGCGGTCACCGAGGAGCATAAAACCACGGCAGAGCTGCAGAAGGGTTGAAACGGGCGAGGATGATGGAGCAGATGCAGCGCACCACGCGGCGGATTCGGATTGGCGGCGTAGAGGTCGGCGGCGACGCCCCGATCGCCGTCCAATCCATGTGTGCGACCCGCACGATTGACATCGATGCGACCGTCGCGCAGACGCATCAGTTGGCCGAGGCAGGGGCGGCGATCGTGCGTATCGCGCTGGACAACGAGAAAGAGGTCCCGGCGCTCAAGGAAATCCGCGCGCAGACCCGGGGCGTCACGCTTTCGGTCGACCTGCAGGAAAATTACCGTATTGCCAACAAAGTTGCCCCGCACGTCGACAAGATTCGCTACAACCCCGGTCATCTCCATCACATCGAAAAAGCCAAAACGATCCAGCAGAAAGTGAAGTGGCTGGTCGATATTGCCCGCGACCATGACCTCGCGGTTCGCATCGGCGTGAACTGCGGATCGGTCGCACCGGCATTTATCGAGAAATTCCCCGACGACCAACTCTCAGCGATTGTGGAATCAGCCGCTTATCATTGCGAACTGATGGACCAATTTGGGTTCGAGCGCTTTGTGGTCTCGCTCAAGGATTCCGACCCGGCCAAGGTGCTTGAGGCCAACCGACGCTTTGCCGAGCGCCGTCCTGACGTTCCGATCCATCTTGGGGTGACCGAGGCCGGTCTACCACCAGAAGGAATCATCAAGACCCGCATCGCCTTCGAGCAACTGCTCGCGCAGCGGATCGGCGACACGATCCGGGTCTCCCTGACCCTGCCCAACGAGCGCAAACACGAGGAGGTCGTTGTCGGCCATCAAATCGTCGAGGACGTCAACGCCGGGCGGTTCATTTCCGTGCCGAACCTGGGCGCGGGCCTTAATATTATTTCCTGCCCGTCGTGCTCAAGGGTCGAGAACGAAAAGTTCGTCGAACTGGCGCAGCAGGTAAAAGCGCTTACGGCCTACGCCTCGCGATATCGGATAACGATCGCGGTAATGGGATGCCGCGTGAACGGGCCAGGCGAGACCGACGACGCCGATCTAGGGTTGTGGTGCGGGCCCACGACGGTAAACCTCAAGCGCAAGGCCCACAAGCTTGGCAACTTCAAATACGAAGCGGTACTGCCGCGGCTCAAGGCGGAAGTTGACAAGCTCATCGTGGAGCGCTCGGCGGAAGCCAACAACTAAGCGCCATAATTGGCCGCGAGATGGCATGTCTGCACGGTCAGGCCGGAAAACTGGCCTGCCGCCCCGTCCTCACCGCAGCCTATCTTCCGCGCGAGGGCTAACTGCGCCCGGCCGCACCTCGCGCTCAGATCTGTTGCTTGCTCTTGCGCCAGTCGGCGAGGAAATTCTCCAGACCGGCGTCGGTGAGCGGATGCTTCACGATCTGCTTCATCACACTGAAAGGCAGCGTCGCGACATGCGCTCCAGCCTGGGCCGCGCGCAGCAGGTGATTCGGGGAGCGGACAGAGGCGACCAGCACCTGTGCCGGGTAATCGTAGTTTTTTAGAATCTGCACCAACTGCTCGACCACAACGACGCCGTCCTGGCCGATGTCATCGAGGCGCCCGATAAACGGCGAAATGTAGCTTGCCCCGCATTTGGCGGCGACCAGTCCCTGCAGCGGACTGAAAACGAGGGTCATGTTGACTGGGATGCCGCGAGTGCTGAGCGCTTTTGCTGCCTTCAGTCCCTCGACCGTGAGGGGGCATTTGACGACGATCTGTGGATGGAGCCGCGCCAGTTTTTGCCCCTCTTCGAGCATCGTGGGAGCGTCGGTCGAGACCACTTCGGCGCTAACCGGACCATCGACCAGGCCGCAGATCTCGCGCAGAACGTCGGCGTATGGCCGAGCGGCCTTGGCCAGTAGGCTCGGATTGGTGGTGACCCCATCGGCCAGTCCCCAGCTCGGCGGCTTCCCTGATTTCGCCGACGTCGGCGGAGTCGACAAAGAATTTCATCGTGTGACTACCTCCCGCTTGGTCTGCGGCCGCAGGAGGTCCGCACGCGCCAAGGTGACCCGGTAAGAAGACTTAAGATTAGACAAAAGGTCGGAAATCGATGCATTGAGTTTAGGGTGAATCATCGCTGGCGCCAGCTCGGCCATCGGGGCCAGCACGAAACGCCGTTCGTGCAACCGCGGATGGGGCAGTTGGAGCGCGCGCGTGTTCACGGTCTCTTTGTTGAAAAACAGCAGATCGAGATCGATGACCCGCGGCCGATAGGCGCCGTTGCGGTGCGGTTTGCGCCCGGTTGCACGCTTACGGCCCATGGTTCGCTCGATCGCGAGCATCCGCCGCATCAGCGCATCCGCCATGAGGCCGGTTTCGACTTCGATGACGCCGTTGAGAAAGGCCCCTTTTACTTCGCCCACCGGCTCGGTTTCGTAAATCGACGACTGGCGCACCACACGAGTATCCGGCAGGCTCGCGATTCGAACGATCGCCTCCCGATAGTTGGCGGCTCTATCGCCCAGGTTGGTTCCTATTCCAATAAAAGCCCGGTTGGGCATTCCTCGCCGTTCACAGCCTAAGCGCCTTGATTCGTCCCACCGCCTCTTTCAAACGTTCGCTGGAAACCGTCAACGAAAAGCGAACGTATCCCTCACCACTCTTGCCGAATCCGGAACCGGGTGTGATGACCACGCCCGTTTCTTTGAGAACGCGTTCGGTGAACGACACCGAGGTGTAGCCCTTGGGCACACGGGCCCAGAGGTAGAAGGTTGCGCGGGGAATCTCGCATTCCAGTCCCAGTGCGCGCAATGCGGTGACCATCAGGTCACGCCGCTGTTGATAGATTGCGCAGTACTCGTGGAGCGCTTCGTCTCCGCCGCTGAGCGCCGCAATCGCGGCCTCCTGGACCGCCTGGAAGACCCCGGAATCGACGTTGGTTTTGACCTTGCCGAGGGCTCCGACCAACTGCGCGTTGCCCACGGCGAAGCCAACCCGCCATCCGGTCATCGAGTAGGTCTTGGACAGCGAATGGAATTCCACGGCGCATTCACGCGATCCTTCGATTTGCAAAACGCTCGGCGCACGATAGCCGTCATAGGCTATCTCGGAATAGGCGATGTCATGGGCCAGGATGATGTTGTGGTCGAGACAAAACCGAACTGCGCGTGAGAAGAACTCGGGTTCCGCCGTCGCCGCGGTCGGGTTGTTGGGATAGTTGAGCCACATCAGCTTGGCGCGCCGCGCCACTTCCGCGGGTATCGCCGCGAAGTCCGGCAGAAAGTGGTTTTCCGGGCGCAGGGGCATGAAGTACGGCTCGCCGCCATTGAAGACGCATCCGGAATAGTAGACCGGGTATCCCGGGTCGGGGATCAGCACAATATCGCCCGGGTCGACCACGCCGACCGGAAAGTTCGCGATGCCTTCCTTCGATCCGATCAGAGCGCAGACTTCGGTGGCAGGGTCGAGCGTCACTTCGAAACGCCGCCGATACCAACCCGATGCAGCCTCGCGAAATCGATCCAGTCCCTGGTAGTCGGGATAGCGATGATTCGCAGGGACTTCCGCCGTCCGCTTGAGCGCTTCGACGATATGGGGCGGGGTGGGCAGATCGGGGTCGCCAATACCGAGGCTTATAACGTCGACGCCGGTCTGCTGGACCTCCTTTTTG
The DNA here is from genome assembly GCA_963837035.1 of uncultured Pseudomonadota bacterium. GTDB lineage: Bacteria > Desulfobacterota > Binatia > Binatales > Binataceae > JASHZA01. The sequence goes on along the minus strand of CAWIMH010000027.1, from coordinate 236,481 downwards.
AGGCGATCCAGTTCCGCGAACAGGTATGGCGGCAAGAGGCCAAGTCGAGCGGCGGGTTTTATCTGCACCAGTAAAGTTGTCTCCGAAACTCAATAGTTGGCGGAGAAGCTAACATACTTCCAGCGCCTCCGAAACCGGGCCTTCCCGGGTCCGGTTACGCGGCCTTGGAGAGGGATGTTTGGACCGGGGCTGCCGCAGGACGGCTCCATGAGGCCTTAAAACCCTCAGAATGCCGCGGAAGCATGAGCCTAAGGTAAGACCAATAAATTCAAACACAAATTGTCGCGTGGTCATTACTTTGGCTTGCGGGCGAGGCACGCCAATGTTAGTTATTCTTCGGTTTGCGGTCCGGAGGCGAAATGGCCCTGAGGAAGGTTCGGTCCCGTTTGCAGGTTTCGATTGACCCCGAACGGGTGGATTGTTACTTGTGCACCGCATTTCATCCGACAGGCCTTGCGGCCCGCGGAAGATGAACTCGGTTGCGGGACCCTGGTGTGAGCCAGACTTGAGACGATGAACCGAATACTGATTCCTGTCGCACTGGTCCTCTTCCTGAGTGGCGTCGCCACGGTTGCGCTGTCGCAACGCCCGTGGGCCCCGCGTTCCGACGTGGTTCAGCCCATTCCGTTCAGTCATCGCGTACATGCAGGAATCAACAAGATTCCTTGCCAGTACTGCCACGAATACGCGCGCAGGTCGCAGACTTCAGGCGTGCCCCCAGTCGAGCGATGCGTTGGATGCCATGGCAGCGCACTACTAGGCGGGATCAAGCCGGTGACCCAGCCTTGGACCGACAATCATCAGCCGATATTCGAGATCCGCTGGAACCGAGTCTACACTTTGCCGGATTTTGTGCGCTTCGTACACAAACCGCATATCTGGGCAGGGGTAGCCTGCCAGGAATGCCACGGGCCGGTCGAAACGATGGACCGTGTGGTCCCGGTGCACGAGATCAACATGGGCTTTTGCATAAATTGCCATGTCAAGCGCGGAGCAACCCAGGATTGCTTTGTCTGTCACCATTGAGCGAGGAGCACTAATGTCGGACGGAGTATCGAGGCGGTTGTTCCTGAAGCTCGCAGCCACGGCGAGCGCCGCAGCGGCCATTCCTGGTTGTGAGCCCGCCGCCAGGAAGATAATCCCTTACGTCGTTCCCGACGAGAACGTCATCCCGGGCGTTCCCTCTTTTTATGCCACGACGTGCACGGAATGTTCGGCCGGTTGCGGGATAGTGGCGCGCGTCCGCGAGGGCCGCGTAATCAAGCTCGAAGGGAATCCCGCCGATCCGATTAGCCAGGGGTCGATTTGTGCGCGCGGTCAGGCGGCGCTCCAGGGTTTGTATAATCCAGACCGGCTCGGTAAGCCCCACAAAAGGCGGGAAGACGGATCGCTGAAAGAAATTTCGTGGGATGAGGCCACCAGCACGCTCAACGCGAAGCTGGCGGCCGCCGCCAAGGTCGGAAAAGATCGCATCGCGTTTATCGGAGCCCCACAGGGTACGACACTTGACAAGATTTCAAAGCTTTGGCTGCAGGCGTGGGGTTCAAGCCGACTCGTTTTTTGGGAAAGGATCAACGAAGAGCCGGCACGCGCGGCCGCTCAGTCATGCTTCGGGCGCCGTGATTTGCCCGTATATAAGCTCGATCAGGCCGAAACGATAATTTCTTTCGGCGCGGATTTCCTCGAGACCTGGGGTTCTCCGGTCGAGCATACGCGCCAATATGCCGAATTTCGATCGCCGCGAATGCGCAAGGGTGGTCTCACCATCGGTAAGGCGGCCTACGTCAGCCCTCGGCTTGGATTGACCGGTGCGAAATCGGACGAATGGGTGGCGGCGAATCCCGGCAGTGAGGGTGTCGTCGCGATGGCCGTCCTCAACGTCATCGTCAATCAGGGGTGGCTTTCGCAGGCATCAGGGGTAGACGTCGGGACGCTGAAGGGCTTCGTGGCGGGCTATGATCCGCGCAGCGTAAGCGAGCGGACCGGAGTTCCGGTCGACACGATTAACCGACTCGGGGCGTGGTTCGGTCAGGCCGACGGCGCGGTCGCGCTGGCCGGTGGCGACGACCCCCAGACTTACGTGGCGGCCTATGTCTTGAATGCGGTGACCGGCAATCTCGGCCGCACTATGATTTTCCTCGATGGTGCGCCGCCGGAGTCGGTCACCCGTCCCGAAGAGATAAAGGCGCTGGCTCAGGCGCTCCGCGACGGCCAGGTCGACGTTGTCGTGGTCGCGGGCGGCGCGAACCCGGTCTTCTCGATGCCGCCGGCATGGGCCATGGGCGCGGCGATCAAGCGAACGCCCTTCGTGGTCTGGCTGGGCGAGGTCCCGGACGAGACCGCTGAAGCTGCGCACCTGCTGATTCCCGACCCATCACGCACTCGAGACCTGGCGCGACACGGCGCCGCGTGCAGGCATCTATGGGTTGGGTCAGCCCGTGATGCAGCCGGTATTTCCAAGCCGTCCCCTGCATGACGTTCTGATCAACTCGGCTCATCTCGGTACGTCGTCGCAGAACATCACCTGGGAAAACGCGGCGGACGCAGTGAATTCCGCGTGGCAGGATCTACAGGGAAAACTCGCGCCGGACGCAACCACCGCGAACTTCTGGAACGGCGCGCTACGCAAGGGCGGTGTCTTCCAGGAGGCCAAGCCGATCTCGGTAGGACTTAAGGGAGAGATACTGAGGCGCAAGCCGGAAGCCGTCGCATCGGCCATCGGTCCGTTCAGTCTGGCCGCCTTTCCACATATCTTCCTATACGACGGGCGCGGCGCTAACAAATCCTGGCTCCAGGAGATTCCCGAACCCGTCAGCCAAATCGTGTGGGACGGCTGGGCCGAGATGCACCCGGACACCGCGGCGCAACTCGGCATCACGGAGAGCTATGAGGGCACGCGCCTCTACGCCGGTATCGACGTCATCAGCATCGATACTCCCAACGGGCCGATCGAGGCCGGCGTCCATATCACACCGCTCGTGAGGCCGGGAGTTATCGCGATGCCCATCGGCCAGGGTCATACCTCGTATGGCCGCTATCGCGAATGGCCGAGGCGTGAACCTTGTGGCAATTTTTGCCCGAGGGCTCGCGCAGCGTGGCGGTGAACGCGCGCAAAATCGATAAGCAGCACAAGCTGGTGACGCCGCTCGGCAAGAGCGACATGATGGGCCGCTCGATTATCGAGGCGATGACGCTCGAGGACCTCGTCAAAGGCGTCACCCCCGAGGTCGAGGGCACGCCGCATCTGGATGTTCCCTACGAGATGTATCCGCCATTCGAATACACCGGGCATAAGTGGGGCATGACGGTCGACGTCAACTCATGCACCGGATGCAGCGCGTGTGTCGCCGCCTGCTATGCCGAGAACAATATCGGCGTGGAGGGCAAGGACGAGGTGGCGACAGGGCCGCATCATGTCGTGGATCCGCATCGAGCGGTTCGTACCGCGGCCAAGGATGAGGATGCGCCGCTGCTCTACATCGCGCCGATCCTGTGCCAGCAATGCGATCATGCGCCGTGCGAGCCGGTCTGCCCGGTCTTCGCCTCGCAGCATACGCCCGAAGGACTCAACGCGCAGATTTACAATCGTTGCATCGGCACGCGCTTTTGCGAGAACAATTGCCCGTATAAAGTCCGGCGCTTCAACTGGTATGCGCCGGAATTCGTCCGAGCCGCTCAACCTGCAGCTCAATCCGGACGTCACCGTGCGCGGCGCCGGGCGTGATGGAGAAGTGCACGTTCTGCATCCAGCGCATCACGACCGCGGAGATCGATGCGCGCACGGAGGATCGCAAGCTGCGTCGACGGCGAAATCATCCCAGCCTGCGCGCAGGCCTGCCCCGCGCGCGCGATCACGTTCGGCGATCTCAACGATCCAAACAGCGCGATGGTGAAGCGGCGAGCAGACAACAAAGGGCGCAACTATACGATGCTGCCGGAGTTTAATGCGCTGCCCGCAGATTACCTATCTGCGCACGCTCTACCGGGAGAAAGGGAACGCATAAATGGCAGCTGCCGTCGACACCAATACCCAGCCGAGCTATCTCGACATCGACCGCAATGTGCAGCGGGCGATGGCGCCCGGCGGTCTCAAGTATTGGCTTGTGGGTGCTCTTCTGCGCGTTTCTGACCGCAGTCGGGATCGCCTTCTGGACCAACCAGATTTACAAGGGGCTGGGCGTTACCGGTTACGGCCAGCCCACCATGTGGGCGGTCTATATCACCAATTTCGTCTTCTGGGTCGGTATTGCGCATTCGGGCACGCTGATCTCGGCGATCCTTTTTCTCTTCCGGGTGCGCTGGCGGACGGCCGTCTATCGCTGTGCCGAGACTATGACGGTCTTCGCGGTACTTACCGCGGGACTTTTCCCGCTGATCCATCTCGGGCGGGTATGGTTCTTCTATTGGCTGCGTACCCTATCCGAACGAGCGCTACCTGCAGCCGGACTTCCGCTCGCCCCTGGTGTGGGACTTCTTCGCGATCAGCACTTACCTGACGATCAGCACGCTGTTCCTGTTTACGGGGCTGATTCCCGACCTCGCCAACGCACGCGAGGCGGCGAGCGGATGGCGTAAGACGCTCTATTCGATCCTCTCGCTTCGGATGGCAGGGAACCGACCGCCAGTGGCGCAATTTTTCGATGGTCTATCTGCTGCTGGCGGGCTTCGCGACGCCCGCTGGTGCTCTCGGTGCACAGCGTGGTCTCCTGGGATTTCGCGATGACCCAGTTGCCGGGATGGCACAGCACGATTTTCGCCCCCTATTTCGTCGCCGGAGCGATTTTCTCGGGCTGCGGGCTCGTGCTGACGCTGACTCATTCCGATGCGCAAGCTGATGAAGATCGAGGATCTGGTCACGATCTGGCATCTCGACAATCTCGCCAAGGTCGTCCTGCTGACCTCGCTCATCATCACCTATTCCTATGCGACCGAATCTTTCATGGTGTGGTACTCGCAGGACCCGATCGAGATGGCGACCTTTCATCAGAGCGTACTATGGCCCTCAGGGTTATCTGTTCTGGATGATGGTGACGTGCAACTGCGTGATTCCGCTGCTGCTGTTCATTCCGCGGGTCCGTACCAACACGGTCTGGCTGTTCATCATCTCGATTTTTGTCAATATCGGGATGTGGCTCGAGCGCTTCGTCATCATCGCCGGTTCGCTGGCGACCAATCACGAACCCTCGCAGTGGCGTTTCTACGTACCGAGGCTGACTGAAGTCGTGATCACGTCGCCAGCTTCGGCTGGTTCCTGATGAACTTTTCGCTGTTTGCCAAGTTCATGCCGATCGTTTCGCATGACCGAGCTGAAGGAAGGTATCAGCTGGCTGCGGCAGGCGGTCCGCGAGACCTATCCGTATCGGAAGGCAGCATGAGCGACGACGTTGCGGTGATCTCAACATTCGCGAGCGACGACGAATGCGCGCACGCGATCGAGGCGCTGCATGCGGCGCACGTCCGTGACTTTCACGCGTATCGCGCCGTTTCCCGAGCGAGAAGATCATCGAAGCCATCGATGAAGTGCGCGCAATTTGCCGGTCGAAGTCCCGGTGCGGTGGTGGCGTGCTTATCGGCGGCATCACCGGGTTCCTGACGCGCGATCGTCACTGACGGTCGGGACTTCGTGGGAGTGGAACCTCAACGCCGGCGGCCGGCCGATCGCGTCGATTCCACCGTACATCGTCATCATGTTCGAATTGATGATTCTGTTTGGCGGCGTCTCGGGTCTGATCGGCTTCTTCTTCCATAGCCGCCTGCCCGTCGTTCGAATCGCTACCCGGCTATCGCTCGCGCTTTGGCGCGGACAAGTTCGGCCTGGTGGTGGATGTGCGCCGAGAACGAAGGCGCGAAAGTGCGAATCGCTGCTGCGCGATGCCGGGGCCGAAGATGTCGCGCGCGAAGCCGCATGACTACGGCTGTCCGACGAGGGGCATCAGAGGGTCTGATCGCGAAGATGAGCGCTAATCAACCCGCATCTCTGGGAGCCGCCGCCGTGCAGGCCGATCGCCGAACCGGTTGAAACTGACTGGCTGCGCCTGAATACGATCGCCGAGTGCTCCTGATCGTCGGTCGTTGCCGGCTTTGTCGTCGCGCTCGCGGCCGGGCGTCGCGATCGCGTATGGCAGGTCTGGCTGGTCAATCTTTGCTTTTCTTCACTGGGCGTCGCGCAGGGCGGCGTGGTCTGTCTCGTGCGCCTTTTACCTGGTGCAAGGACGCTGGGCGCGGCGCGGTCCACTACCGGCTGGCCGAAGCCTTCGTGGCCCTTTCTCGTCGTTCGGCTTCGTCTTGTTCTGGGGCATTTACATCGGCCGCGACCATATTTTTCCCTGGATCGCGCATCCGCTCGGACAGGCAGGCGTTGGCTTAACGTGCCCTTCCTGTTCGCACGCGACGGGATCGCTCTGGCGCTTGATGGCGGTGCTGAGCTGGCTGGTTCGTCCGCATCGTCGCGCGACCCGGAAGCGCTGCACTGGGCCAGCACGCCGACCGACATCGAGATGCCGCCGCCGGCGATCCGGCGCCTCGCGCCGCTCCTCGCGATTCTTTACTGCTTTCGTCTACTCGCTGCTCGCCTTCGACCTGATTATGTCGCTGTCGCCGCAATGGCACAGCACGCTGTTCGGCTGGTGGTGGTTCGCGACCTGTTTCTGGAGCGCGATCTGTCGCGATGTCGTTTTCGCGGCGCGAATTTCGCGCCGCTTGCTGGGCGCTGACGCAATGTCTTCGACCATCCGCACCGTGCTTCACGACTTCGGCAAGCTGGTGTTCGCCTTTTCGATTTTCTGGATCTACCTTTCGTTCGCCCAATATCTGGTGATCTGGTACGGCGATCATTCCGACGGAGACTTTCTTTCTCGTCGTTCGGCTCTGGCACTCATCCCTGGGAGCCGATCGGCTTGGCTCGCGCCGATCTTGATCTGGGTGGTTCCGTTTTTCGTTTTGATGGGCGTGCGGCCCAAAAAGACCCCAAGATCCTGGCGCACGGTCGCGCTGCTCGGACTGATCGGGGTCTGGGATCTCGACTACATCATGGTCGTGCCGTCGCTGTCGCCCGACAATCTGCCGTTGGGATGGGTCGAGCTGTGCATTACGGCGGGTTTCCTCGGCACTGTATCATCCTGTGCGCGGTTCCGGGCCTGAAACGGGTGGCAGTCGCGGATGCGCCGACCGAATCGGACGTCGATGGGATCGAATGATGGCGCGCGTCAGAAGCAATCGCGGTTCCGCCGCAATCGCTCAGAGTTACTCGCTGCGGTGCTTGCTGGCGCCGGCTGCACGCCTGCGCGCGGGCGAGCACGTATCCGCTCGATACGCTCTCGCCCGAAGTCCGGACATCACCCGACGTTCACCGATATCTTTCTGGGAATTACACTGGACTCGATATCCTCGTGCTGATCGTCGTCGTCGTGGCTCTGTTCCTGCGCATTTTTGTCTTTTCGAGCCGCGCGGGTGAGCCCGGCGAGCCCGTCGCACCGAAGCATTCCGACCTGTACGCTCGAGATGGCGTGGACGATCATTCCCGTCGCTGATTCTGGTCGCGATCACCGTGCCGACCGTCCACGCCATCATCCGCGACCCAGCCCGACACGTGGGCCGCGGACACGCTCGAGGTACGCGTCATCGCCCATCAATGGTGGTGGGAATTCAATTATCCATCGCTCGGTGTGCGAGACGGCCGACGAGGTCACATATTCCGGCGAATCGGCACGATCCACTTCGCGATGGTCAGCAAGGACGTCATCCATAGCTTTTTCATGCCGGCGATCGGCGGCAAGCGCGACGTTGTCCCGGGCCAGGAGAACCAGATCACGCTTAGTCGCCGATGTTCCGGGCGAATATTGGGGCCAATGCACGGAGTTCTGCGGCGATTCGCATGCCAACATGCGGTTCCGGGTCTTCGTCGACACCCCGGCGGACTTCGATAAATGGGTCAAGCATCAGCTCGAAGGGCCGGTGAAGACCGACCGCCGGATCGCGGCCGCGGCGGGAGCCAAGATTTTCGCCGATGCGCCCTGCGCGATTTGTCACACGATCAAGGGCGTCTCGGGCTTTTCCAAGGAATACACTTACGGCTTTCGCGGCCCCGATCTGACCCATTTCGGTAGCCGCGGCACGATGGCCGGCTCGATGTTGGACAACACGCCCGAGAACGTGCGCGATCTGGATCACGGATCCCGACGAGGTCAAGCCCGGCGCCAACATGCCGACGCTGGGACTCAACGGCCAAGAACTAAACGATCTGGTTGCTTATCTGGAAAGCCTTAAATAGGAATTTACCAATGGCTGCCCAACCAAAACCTATCCATCTCGAACAGGCCAATTATCTCGAAGGCGGTGGCATCTATGGCTGGCTCACCACCATCGATCATAAGCGCATCGCGGTGCTGTACGGCATTACGGCGCTGATCATTGCATGGCGTTCGGCGGGTACGGAAGCGATGCTCATCCGCACCCAATTGATGGTGCCGAACAACACTTTCCTGTCGGCGCAGATCTACAACCAGTTCTTTACGATGCATGGCCTGACGATGATCTTCCTCGTCATCATGCCGTTGGAGACCGGGTCTCTTCGGCAATTTTCTCATTCCGCTGCAGATCGGCGCGCGCGACGTCGCCTTTCCGCGGCTCAACGCGCTGAGCTACTGGATTTTTCTGCTCGGCGCGATCACGCTCAATCTCGGCTGGATCTGGGGCGGCCTGCCTAACGGCGGATGGTTCGGTTACGCCAACCTGACCGAGCGCTTCTACTCGCCCGGCCTCAATATCGATTTCTATGATGTCGGCCTGCTGATCCTCGGCGTTTCGTCGGTGATGAGCGCACTGAATTTCTTCGTTACGATCGTCAACATGCGCGCACCCGGCATGACCTTCATGCGGATGCCGATGTTCATCTGGGCGCTGCTGGTGACGGTCATCCTGATGCTGTTGGCTTTCCCGGCGCTCACGGTCGGTCTGATCTTCCTCTTCATCGATCGGTACTTCGGCACCCACTACTACCAGGTGATCGCCGGCGCGACGCCGATGTTGTGGCAGCATCTGTTCTGGATCTTCGGCCATCCCGAAGTCTACATCATGATCCTGCCGGCCTTCGGCATGATTTCGGAAGTGCTGCCGGTTTTCTCGCGCAAGCCGCTCTTCGGCTATCCGATGATGGCCTACTCGATGATCCTGATCGCCTTCCTCTCCTACGGCGTGTGGGGCCATCATATGTTCGCGACCGGGATGGGTCCGGTGGCCGACGCGGCTTTCTCGATCACCTCGATGCTCATCGCGATTCCGACGGGCATCAAGATCTTCTCGTGGATCGCGACGGTTTGGGGCGGTCGCCTGCGCTTCACGACCGCGTTCCTGTTCGCCGCTGGCCTTCATTCTTGCAGTTCACTATCGGTGGTCTGAGCGGCATCATGCACGCGAGCCCGCCGGTCGACCTCGAGCAGACCGACAGCTACATCATCGTCGCGCACTTCCACTACGTGCTCGGATTCGGCGCGTCTTGTTCGCGATCCTCGCGGGCTTTCTACTTCTATTGGCCGAAGATCACCGGACGCTGCTGAACGAGACTCTCGGCAAGTGGCATTTCTGGCTGAGCAGTCTGTCGTTCAACGCACCTTCTTTCCGATGCACTTTCTCGGCGAATTGGGGATGCCGCGGCGCATCTACACCTACGCGCCGAACATGGGTTGGGATTTCTGGAACAACTTCGAGAGACCTGGAGCGCCTACGTCATCGCGATCTCCTTCATGTTGTTCTTCGTCAACGTCGTTCTGGAGCCTGCGCGATGGCGAGCGCGCCGGCACCGATCCGTGGGACGCGCGCACGCTGGAATGGTCGATTCCGTCGCCGCCGCCGATCTATAACTTCGCGACGATCCCGACCGTCACCTCGCGCGACGCGTTCTGGGTAACGAAGTACGGCAGCGTTGAAGCCACGGAGTTGCAGGCGACACGCCGGCCCGCAATCGCGCCGGCGCTGGTCGACGTCAGCAAGATTCACATGCCGGCGCCATCGCTATATCCGGTCCTGATCGCGCTCGGCATGTTCGGGATGGCGATCGGCATGTTCGTCGATTGGTACCGGATGGTCTTGACTGGGCGCGGGCTTGACTGGTCTTCTGTGTCATCTCGATGTCCTTTGAGTACGCGAACTGGGGTGAGGAAAATCCGCATGCGGTGGCGGAGAGTTTCCTCGGCCTGGACAGCCGCAAGGTCGGTATCTGGAGCTTTATCGGCTCGGAGTGCGTCTTCTTCGCGAGCCTGATCTCGACCTACATGGTCTACAAGTCGCGAAGCCTTGGACCCTTCGACGCGCATATCCTCAACATCCCGCTGACCTCCTTCAGCACTTTTGTTCTGCTGACCTCGAGCTTGCTGATGGTGCTGGCGCTTGCGGCCTTTCAGCGCAACGACAAATTCTGGGGTACGTTCTGGCTGTTCGGCACCGCATTTTTCGGCTGCATCTTCCTGGGCGGCCAGGTTTACGAGTTCGGCGACTTCTGGCTCAAGGAGGGGATGCTCTTCAACAGCAATCTCTTCAGCCAGTGCTTCTATACTCTGGTCGGCTTTCATGGCTTCCATGTCTTTATCGGCGTGGTCTGGCTGGTCGTGATGGCGATTGCGAGGACTGATGGGCAAGATCGACTCGAAACGGTCGCTCGCGGTCGAAATGTGCGGCCTCTACTGGCATTTTGTCGATATCGTGTGGGTCGTGATCTTCACCCTGATCTACCTGATGAGGACGGTTAAGGGCGCATGAGCGAGCACGCCATTGAACATGGCCACGCGGCCGCGCATCACATGCCGCGGACGAGACCCATCATCCGACCGCGGCGCAGTACCTGGTTATTGCGGTGCGTGCCTGACGGTACTGACTGTTCTGGAGATCGGGGTCTATTACGTGCAGTCGCTGCAGCCGGTGCTGGTTCCGCTTCTGATTTTTCTGGCGGTGTGCAAATTCACGCTGGTGGGCATGTATTACATGCACCTGCACTTTGATAGCAGGGTCTTCTCTGTGCTCTTCATGTTTCCCCTGCTGCTCGCCGTCTTCATCCTGTTTTCCCTGATCATGCTACTTACGTACCTTGCGCATCATCCCGGATGAACGCTGAGCGCCCGTCCGTGGTGAACGAGGATTATGTGGGAAACTGAACCCACCACTCTGGCCGTAGTCGCGTCGATTGGCAATTGTTTACGCGGCGGTCGCCATCGCGATGCGACGGTGGCCGACGCCGAGCCAGATCGCTGCATTCGCCTGCGGTCTGCTCGCGATTGTCGCGGTGCTCACCGGGCCGATCGACTTTTTCACTCGGGAAAGGTCGTTTTCGACCTACATCTTCCAGCAGATGGTGCTGGTTTTCGTCGTCCGCCGTTGCTGCTGCTGGGGCTCGCTGACTGGATGGCGCGGCCGGTCCTGTTGAGCCGCGTTGTCGAGCCGGTAGCCAGAGTGGCTGACGCGGCCGTTGTTCGCGTTTTTGCTTTTCGCCGGAACGTTTACCTTGCTCCACTATCCTCCGGTCTGCGATCAGCGTTTGCCACGTCGAGGCGTTTTACGGCGGGATTCGCGCGATCCTGGTGATCGTCGGTACGGTGCTGTGGTGGCCGCTGCTGAGTCCGCTGCCGGAGTATCCTCGTCTTTCGTACCCAATGCAGATCATGTACCTGTTCCTGCTGATGATTCCGATGACTGCCGTTGGCGCGCCGATCACGATGGCGAAGTCAGTGATCTATGTGTTCTACATGATCGGGCCGCATCCGTTCGGGCTGACGCCCATCGCCGACCAGGTGCTTGGCGGGACTGATCATGTGGGTGGGGCAGGGCGTCTACATCATGTTTGTCTTCAGCGGGATATTCCTGCGCTGGGCGCGCCGCGATGATACAGGAGATGCCGCCGATCAATCGGCAGACGCCTCCGATGCGCTCGATCCGCTCGTTGCGCACGCACCAAGGGCCGGCGGCCTGAATACCCCATTCTGATAGCGGTCTAAATTCCGTGCGCGGTCGCGCGCAGTCAACAGGTAGAGAAACAAACCTCTTTGTGGCGTGAGGGGCCTATCGAGCGTTCAGTTCGAGCGGCTTTGAGTACGCATGCGCGCGCTGGTTTTCGGCGCCGGCAAGGCGGAGGGTGCGCCACGTCGTCGGTTTGGCCAGTGGGGCGAGGCGCGGGTCGGAAAGGGCGCTAGGCTGGGTGGGGAAATGGAGTGAGTGGGCGGGTTGCCAAAGATAGCAGTCAGGCTTATAGGATAAATAAGTTGGGCTCATAGGATCGGAAAACGACGTGAACTCGGCCCTCGGGTAACCGGAGGGCGACCGCCGAATCCAGAAGCGGATACTGCCTCCTCCTGCCTAAAAGATCGCGTCGGTTCCCGGAGTTCGCGGTGAATCCTTGCAGCGTTCCTACCGAAGGAATGTTGCGGGAGGACGCCATTAAGTGGCGAGAAACACCAATAAGCGCTGACGACTCACACTGGTGGTGCAGCAATTGCACTACGCGTGATCAGAGGAGGACCCTATGCAACAGTCAAAAGCACGAATAGTCGCTGACGGCGTGATGGCCGGGCTCATTGGCGGTGGGGTGATCGCGGCGTGGTTCTTCGTCTTCGATGCGGCGCGCGGTCAGCCGCTGGATACTCCCGCATTGCTGGCGACCGCCCTGCTTCACGGAGCGCGCCAATCGGCTTCGACGATGCCGGCGGCAGCGTGGTTGCTGGTAGGCGAATACGCGATCGCTCACTTCGCAGCGTTTGCGCTGATCGGGGCGATCGGAGCGCTGCTGATCGACGCTTCCGAACGCCATGCGGAACTGTTTGGGATCTCTGCTGATTTTCACCGCGGGGTTCGAAGTGTTTTTTATCTCGGTGGTGATGCTGCTGGGTCCAGCGGCGCAGGCCGCCATGCCGTGGTGGAAGGTCATCATCGGCAACCTGATGGCGACCAGTGCGATGCTGGCGTTCTTCCTTTGGCGGCAGCCCGTGCTGCGGAAAATCTGCTGGGTCCGTGGATGGGCGTGGCGCGCGAGGGCATCATTTCGGGAATTCTCGGCGCGGTTATCGTCGCGGTCTGGTTCCTGGGTGACGGATGTCCTCGATGGGCAGCCGTTCCATACGCCGGCGCTCCTTGGCGCGATCATCTTCAACGGACTTGATCAGCCGCCCAGTAACTTCGCCGTGACGGCCGGCGCTGGTGCTGGGCTATACCGGGACTCCACTTCTTCGCTTTCATCATGTTCGGGATCGCCTCCTCGATCACGATGGCGGCTTCGGAGCGCGAACCGTGCTAGCGCTGGGAGTCTTCGTGCTTTTCCTATGGTTCGAGTTCTGCTTCGCCGGCTTCGTGACGTTCCTCGATCAGCAGGCGACTCGAGAATCTTGGCTGGTGGAATATCGTTGGCGGCAATGTTTTGGCGCTGGCGGCGATTATCGGCTTCTACGAGTATGGCGTCATCCGCGCGTCGTGCCGCGGATGATCGAGCGCTGGGAGCTCGGGTGCGCGACGAGGCGGCGGCGGACCCCCGCGAAGCGCACCCCGTGCGTCACTGATTGCGGACGCGGGTTAGAGTCCGAGAACGTCGCGCATCGAGTAAAGTCCCGGCGGCTGGCTGCTCGAGCCACGCCGCCGCGCGCAGCGCGCCGCGCGCGAGCGATTCGCGGCTCTGCGCGCGATGGGTCAGTTCGAGACGCTCGCCCTGACCACCGAAAATGACGGTATGGTCGCCGACCGCGTCGCCGGCGCGCAGCGCGAGAACGCCGATTTTCTCGGGCGGACGCACACCGGTGATACCCTCGCGGCCGAAAACCGCGTTGGACTTGAAATCGTGATCGCGCGCCTCCGCGATTGCGCGGCCGAGGGCAAGCGCGGTGCCACTGGGCGCGTCGACCTTGGTGTCGATGGTGAATCTCGAGCACCTCGGCGTCGAAGTTCCCGAGTATCGTGGCGACTTCCGCGGCGATTTTCATCAGCACGTTGACGCCGACGCTCATGTTGGGGGCGATCACCGTGCGGGTGCGTGCGCGAGCGATTTGCCGGGCGCGGGCTTCCATCTCCTGGGTGAAGCCGGTCGAGCCGATCACGATCGCGGCGCCGTTGGCGGCTGCGACCTCAAGATGTTCGAGGGAGGCGGCCGCGTTGGTGAAGTCGAGGGTAACGGTGTCGGGCCGGGCGAGCGCCGCGTAATCGTCGATGACCGCGAACGCCGAGTTTGCCGACGCCGGCCAGTTCGCCCGCGTCCTGGCCGATGAAGCCGGCACGCGCGGGCCTTCGAGGGCGCCGGCCAGCGTATGCTGCTTGTCGCGCACGATTATCGAGACCAGCAGGCGGCCCATGCGGCCGCCTGCGCCGGACACGATAAGCTTCGCCATGAGGATACCTCCGTCGTAAGCGCCGATATTCGCGCACGGCCACGGCCCGTGCTAGCGCGAGAGGGCGAGGATGCGCCGGGCCGCCGGCCTTGCGGTCGTTGCAGCCCCGGCCTAAGCGCTGGCCGCCGGCTCGGCAGGCGGGGCCGCGCTTACGGGTGGCGTCGCTGCGGCGGCACCGGCGCAGCGCCGCGCGCGGCCTTGAAATGTTCCTCGCACAGGCTGCCGCGAAAGCGCATGCTTGCGGCACTTTTCAAAGGTGCAGGTCTTGTAACGCGCCTTCGGCATCTCGCCGGCCTTCCACAGCCGGTAATGTTTGCGGCAATATCCCTTTGCGATCACCTCGCGATTGCAGTCCGTGGCCTTGCAGGTTCCCTTGTTCGCCATTAATTCGTCGATCCTTCATCCTGAGAAGTCAAAATTCGGCCTTGAGCTCGCGGCTCAAGTAGTTCTTCGACCATAGCGTTTGCGGGCGCTCGCTTCATAGAGTACGCGGTAGACGGCGGAGACGATCGGCATCTCGACCCCGAGCGTGCCGCCAGCATCCGGATGGCCATTGGCGTTCGCGATGCCTTCGGCGACCGGGTGCGTCGGCTGGTCGCCGGCGACGGTTCGCCGCGCGCCAGGCGCAGACCGAGCGCCGCGATTGCGCGAGAGGTCGCCCGTGCAGGTCAGAACGAGATCGCCCAGCCCGGCGAGACCCGCCATGGTCTCGCGCGTCGCCCCCGGCGGCCGCAGCGAGCCGCATCATCTCGGCGAGGCCGCGCGTGATCAGTGCGGCGCGGGCGCTCGAGCCGAGGTCGAGGCCGTCGCTGATCCCGGCCGCGATCGCGATTACGTTTTTGACCGCGCCGCCAAGTTCGACCCCGACCACGTCGGTGCTGCGGTAGACGCGCAACGTTCGGGCGGCGAACAGCGTCCTGCACGCGCGCGCGCGACCGTCTCGTCGTCGCCGCGGCCGCCACCAACGCCGCTGGCTTGCCGCGCGCCACTTCGGCGGCGAAACCGGGCCCGGAGAGCACCGCGATCCGGCCGGACGTGCGGCGCGAGTTCGGCGAGCATCGCGGTCATCGTCTGCAGCGAATCCTCTTCGATGCCCTTGGTGACGCTGACGATGATCGCCGCCGGCGGGAATCGCTGGCGCATCGGCGCGATCGCGGCGCGGGCAAATCGCGACGGCACCGCCATCACGATAGTATCGGCGCCGCGCACCGCGCGGGCCCAATCTGCAGTGAGTTGGAGGGCCGGGGGTAATTCGACGCCGGGGAGGTAGAGCGACATTTTCGCGGCGGGCCCGCAGCGCCTCGAGTTGCGCGGCGGCGCGCCGCACGGCGAGCGTGGTGCGTGGGCGCTGCGCGCGAGGAGCACGGCAAGGCGTGCCCCATGCGCCCGCGCCAAGAATCAGCGACCTCAGCCATCGGGAGCTCACGCGGCGGCGCAAGTCTGCGGTAGAGCGGTTCGAGTTCGCGAAAGGCGTCGAGCATTTCGTCACGGTCGAGGCGCAATGCTTCGCTTACGTTCCAGCCGAAGCCGAGGTCGAGACCGCCGGTTTTTTGTTCGAGGTCGTCGGCGAGAGCGGTAAACATTTCCATGCCTGCGGCCTGGCCTACCGGCAGGTGATGGAAGTCCCATCGATTCGTAGCGGGCGATCTTGGTGCCCTGGAAAGCTTCGATCAGTTGGGCGGCGTGGGCGCGCAGGCCGCGCGCGATCGCGGGACGGCGGTCGGCCTCGGACTTGACCACCGCGCGCGCGTGGAGTCCCGCGCCCGGAAATGCACAGCGCGAGATAGCCGTAGCGCTTGTACCCGTTGGCGGAGGGACCGAACGCGGTCCATGTTTCGGGCGGGGGATTTACCGTGCGGCGCACGTGCCGCGCGACATGGGGAAAGAAGTCGAGATGCAGCCGGCGCGCCAGTTCCGGGGCGAATTCGCTGCCGAGACGGAGTAGGCGGGGCCGGACGAACATATAGAGTTGCTGCATGCGTTCGCTGAAGGATTCGATCTTGAACACTTCGAAATCGACCGAGGTGAATCCGAGGGTCGCCACGGCTACTTACCCCATGCGGCTGAAGTCGGGCGCGCCACGACGATCTGCCGGCCGGTTCGATGAACTACGATTGTCCATTGCGAATGAATCCGGTTGCGGCGAGCCTTACGGCGGCCGATCACTCCGGCTTGCGGCCGGCCGCGGCGGCACGGGCAGCTTCCCAATTGCGTCCGTCGAACTGTTCGCGCGGAATAGTGGAGGCGTCGACGCCTTCGAGGCAGCGCACGTTGACGTCGATCTTGTCGGGGGCCGAGCGTGCGATATAGAACGACGCGACACCGCATCGCGGACAGAAATAGTGCTTGGCCGTATGGGTATTGAAGGTGTAGGTGGCGAGGTCCTCCCAGGGGGTGAGCAGGCGAAAGCGATCGCGGGGGATGATCCAGTGGAGATAGGCTTTCCTGGTGCAGATCGAGCAGTTGCATTCCTCGACCTCTTCGATAGGGCCCTCGGCCTCGTAAGCTACGGCTCCACAATGGCATCCGCCGCGGTACCTGGTCTTTCCGGGGGGTTGCGCGCCCATGCTATGAATTTGGCGCACGCTGCGACCCGGCGCAAACGCTCAAGCGGCGACAATCGCAACCCGCTGACGATGTTGTTGCCGCGGCGGCGGTTGCGCTAAATCAGGGAGGCGCGGCGTAGACGCCGCGGCAAGAAGATCCGATGGACGAACAAAATCTGACGGACCTGGGATACTCCGATGGATCTGAGCGACAGCCCGGAAGAGGCGGAATTTCGCGGAAAAGCGCGTGCTTGGCTGCAGCAGAATCGGCCCGAGGGAATCGCCGACCGCGGCTTTGCCCTGGCGATCGACGCGGAGACGGTGAAGCTGCTGACGCAATGGCAGCGGCGGCTCTACGAAGGAGGTTACCTCGGCCTGTCGTGGCCGGTGGAATACGGCGGCCAGGGCAAGACGATAATTGAGAGCGCGATTTTCAATGAGGAGATGGCGCGGGTGCGCGCGCCGGCGCCGCTGAACGAACTCGGGCTGTCGATGGGTGCGCCGACGATTCTCGAGCACGGCACGGACGAGCAGAAGAAGCGCTTCATCAAGAAAATTCTGACCTGCGAGGAGGTCTGGTGCCAGGGTTTTTCCGAGCCGGCGTCGGGATCGGACATGGCCGCACTGCAGACGCGCGCGGTGATGCAGGGTGACGAATTTATCGTGAACGGCCAGAAGGTCTGGACTTCGCTGGGCCATCTCGCGGACTGGTGCATGCTCCTGGTGCGCACCGACTCGCACGGCACCGAAGCACAAGGGGATATCGTATCTGCTGGTCGATATGCACAGTCCGGGCGTGACGGTGCAGCCGCTGCGGCAGATGACGGGCGAGGCGGAGTTCAACCAGATGTTCTTCGAGGACGTGCATGTGCCGCGGGAGAACCTGCTGGGACCGCTCAACGGCGGCTGGGGCGTGGCGCTAACGACGCTGATGAACGAGCGCGCGACGCTGGCGCTGGCCACGTGATGCGTTTTCACAATGTGTTCGAGGATCTCGCGGAGTTGGCGCGGCGGGTGATGCGCGAGGGCCGGTGTCCGATGGACGCGCGGGTGGTGCGGCAGACGCTGGCGCAATTTTACGTCGACGTCGAGTCGATGAAGTACCTCGCGTACCGGAATTTCTCGCGGTTGACGCGCGGCGGCATCGCCGGGGCCCGAGGGTTCGATCTCGAAGGTGCTGTGGAGCGAGCTGAATCAGCGGATGAACGAGTTCGCGCTGGCGCTGCAGGGGCCGCGCGCGACGTTGACGGAGGATTCGGAGCACGTGGTCGACGCCGGGCGCTGGCAGTACGGTCTGTTGCGATCGCGCGGGAACACGATCGAAGAGGGCACGTCGGAAGTGCAGCGCGGAATTATCGCGGAGCGTCTACTGGGATTGCCCAAGGGATACTAGAGGCAAGGCCAACGCGGCGCGCGTGCGATAAGGCCTGGCGGCTGTTAGATTAGTGGGATGGCCTCACCCGACGGTATCCTGGCTGCGGATTTCGACGCCGCGATGAACCGGTATGGCCTCGCGCCGCTTACCCGGTCGCGACCGCGCACGCTCCAGGTCAATGTCGGCAAGCGCTGCAACCAAGCGTGCCATCATTGCCATGTCGACGCCGGTCCGAAGCGTACCGAGATGATGTCGCGCGCGACGGCCGAGCGGGTGATCGAAGTGGTCGCGGCGAGCGCAGCGATCGAAATGGTCGATCTGACCGGCGGCGCGCCCGAGCTCAACCCGAATTTCCGCTATCTGGTCGAACATACGCGGGCGCTAAACCGCGCGGTGATCGTGCGGTGCAACCTGACCGTGCTCCACGTGGCGGGGATGGCGTGGCTGCCGGAATTTTATCGGGAGAATCGCATTCACCTGGTCTGCTCGCTACCGTGCTATGGGGCCGAGAACGTCGAGAAGCAGCGCGGGCGCGGCGTCTTCGCGGAGAGTATCGCGGCGCTGCAGCGGCTCAATCGTACCGGATACGGCGAGGGCGAGTTGGCGCTGGACCTGGTCTACAACCCGGTGGGGCCGGCACTGCCGCCGCCGCAGAGGGAATTGGAAGAGCGCTATCGCGAGGAACTGGGCACTAACTTCGGGATTCGCTTCGGGAGGTTGTTTACGATCACCAACATGCCGATCAATCGGTTTGCGCAGCAATTGCGGCGGTGGGGGCGGCTCGACGAATACCTGGGGCTGCTGGTTAATCATTTCAACCCGGCGACGGTGGAGGAACTGATGTGCCGCACGCTGGTCAGCGTCGGTTATGACGGGGCGCTGTATGATTGCGATTTCAACCAGATGATGGAAATTCCGATTACCGCGTCTGGCGCCCGGCACATGCTGACGATTTGGGACGTTGCCGATGTCGGTGCGCTGGACGGCGCGCGGATCGCGGTCGGGACACATTGCTTCGGCTGCACGGCGGGAGCGGGGTCGAGCTGCGGCGGCGCACTGGCGAGCGCGTAGGGGGCGGTTCTCGGAGCACGCTTCGCGTGCTATGAGAAAGCCACTCAAATTCGACTTCGAGAGGAGCTGATCATGGCCGATGTGCGCATCGAGGGAGTGGTCGAGCCGCGGTTCGAGCGGGTGCGGGCGGCGTTTGCGGAAAATTTCGACAAGCGCAACGAATACGGCGCGGCGGTCGCGGTCACGGTGGACGGCACGCAGGTCGTCGATTTGTGGGGCGGATATGCGGACAAAGCGCGGACGCAGCCGTGGAAGCGCGATACGATCGTCAACGTGTTTTCAACCACCAAGGGCCTGACGGCGATCGCGGCGCATCGGATGGTGGATCAGGGGCTGATCGATCTGGACGCGCCGGTGGCGCGCTACTGGCCGGAGTTCGGGCAGGCGGGTAAGGAGCGGATTCCGGTGCGCTGGCTACTGAGTCATCGTGCGGGGCTGGCGGCGGTACGCAAGCCGCTGCCTGAAAGCGCATGCTATGACTGGGCGGCGATGACTGCCGCGCTGGCGGAGCAGGAGCCATGGTGGGAGCCGGGGACGAAGCACGGCTACCATGCGATAACCTACGGATGGCTGATCGGCGAGGTGATGCGGCGGGTCAGCGGGAAGAGTCCGGGCGCGTATTTTCGCGACGAGATAGCGCGGCCGTTGGGGATCGATTGTCATATCGGGCTCGCGGCGAGCGAGGACGAGCGCTGCGGGCAGATGATCCAGTCGCCACCGCCGCCGCCGGACCAGGTCAACCTGTTCGAATACGCGCAGAAGAATCCGGAATCGGTGACGGCGAAGGCGTTCATGAATCCACCGACGGCGATGAAGCTGGGGGCGATCAACGCGCGGGCGTGGCGCGGCGCGGAGATCCCGGCGGCCAACGGACATACCACGGGGCGGGCTCTCGCGCGGCTTTACGGCGCGATCGCGCGCGGCGGCGAGGTCGATGGCATACGGATCCTGACCCCGGCGGCGATCGAGCGGTGCCACACAGAGGAATCGCACGGGCGCGACGAGGTGCTGATGGTGCCTACGCGCTTCAGCACGGGGTTCATGCTAACGCAGGCGCATGACCCGACCGGTCCCAACCGCAACGCGTTCGGACATCCGGGAGCGGGCGGCTCGCTCGGCTTTGCGGATCCCGAGGCGAAGGTCGGATTCGGCTACACCATGAACAAGATGGGGCCATACATACTGATCGATCCGCGGGCGCGCGCGCTGATCGACGCGGTCTACGCATCGATCTGAGTAGTTTCACGGCTGAGCGGCCGCGGTGTAAGAGGAGCCGTTCATGGCGAATAATAGAATCGAGGGCGACTGCGACGCGCGGTTCGGTCCGGTGCGCGAGGCATTTGCGGAGAACTTCGCTCGTCGGGGCGACTGCGGGGCGGCGGTGGCGGTCACCATCGACGGCAAGCCGGTGGCGGATCTGTGGGGCGGATATGCCGACAAGGCGCGCTCCCGCACGTGGACCCGCGATACGATCGTCAACGTTTATTCGGCGACCAAGGGAGTCACCGCGACCTGTCTCAATCGGCTGGTTGATCAAGGCCGAGTCGACCTCGATGCCCCGGTCGCGCGCTACTGGCCGGAGTTTGCGCAGGCGGGCAAGGAGCGGCTTCTGGTGCGCTGGCTGCTGAGTCATCGCGCGGGCCTCCCTGCCGTACGCAAGCCGCTGCCGCCCGATGCGTTGATGCGATGGGAAATCATGACGACGGCGCTGGCGGAACAGGAACCATGGTGGGAGCCGGGCACGAAGCACGGCTACCACGCGCTGACGTTCGGTTACCTGGTGGGAGAGGTGGTGCGGCGGGTGACCGGCAGGAGCGTGGGAACATACTGTCGCGAGGAGATCGCGCGGCCGCTCGGGATCGACCTTCAAATTGGACTCGACGCTCGCGACGACGCCCGCTGCGCGGAAGTTGTCGCAGCGGCGCCGGCGCCGCCTGGTCAGTCCAATCCGCTCGCCGATGCGGCGCGCGATCCCGCGTCGATCACTGCCAAAGCCGTGAACAATCCTGCGGGCGCGCTCCGACTCGACACGATCAACTCGCGGGCGTGGCGCGGCGCGGAGATTCCCGCCGCCAACGGTCATACCAACGCCCGCGCGTTGGCGCGTTTTTACGGGGCGCTCGCGCGCGGCGGCGAACTCGAAGGGGTGCGGGTGTTGAGCGCGGCTCAGATCGCGCGCTGCCACACCGAGGAAGCGAACGGAATCGACGCGGTGATGTCGGTGCCGATGCGCTTCGGACTCGGCTACCGGCTGACGCAGCCGGCAGCGAAATATGGACCGAACCCGCATACGTTCGGCCATACGGGCGCGGGCGGGTCGTTGGGCTTTGCCGATCCCGACGCGAAAATAGGCTTCGCCTACACCATGAATCAGATGGGCACGCAGGTGCTGCTGGATGCGCGGGTGGCGGCGCTGATCGACGCACTGTATTCCTCACTGGCACAGTAGGAAGAAGCGGTCGACCGCCGCGCAAGGAGTTCCCGCTTCGCGGCGAAATCGTCGCTTGCCGTCGAAGGGGCGCCTTCCGGCCGTGCCATTCCCAACAACCGCGTTCATGCGCTAGTACTATGGCGATAAGATTTGCTGAAGTTGGCGGCGTATAAACATGAGCGAGGCTGTCACGACATGGTTCCCGATCGCGATCACAATTCTGGTGGCCGGCTTTATCGTCGGCCTGATGACCACGATCAACCGATGGCTCGGTCCACGGCGGCCGGGGAACCAGGCGAAGGGTGAGGCTTTCGAGTGCGGCAATCCGCCGAGCGGCAGTGCGTGGGGCCGCTTTTCGGTGCGTTTTTATCTGACGGCGATACTTTTCCTGGTCTTCGACGTCGAGGTGGTTTTCCTTTTTCCGTGGGCGGTGGAATTGCGGCCGCTGGGAATGTTCGGCTTTGTCGAGGCCCTGGTCTTCATCGCGATCCTCGCCGCCGGACTCGCCTACGCCTGGCAGCGTGGCGCCCTCGATTGGGATTGAGCGGGTGCCGATGCTGATCGAAAAGTTAAAGGAACGCTTCGGGTCTGAGATCCTCGCTGCGGCGAGCGCGTGTGGCGAAGAGACCGTCGTCGTGGACCGCGATCGCGCGCGCGAAATCCTACGGACCTTGCACGACGATCCCGTCCTCGGCTTCAATTTCCTGGCCGATCTCACCGCCGTCGACTGGGTCGAACGCAATCCTCGATTCGACCTGGTCTACTACCTGCGGGCGCTGACGCACGGCTATCAACTGCGCGTCAAGATTGGGATCGATGGCGCCGATCCGTGGGCGTTCAGCGTGGCGGATCTGTGGAAGGCCGCGGACTGGCTCGAGCGCGAGTGCTTCGACATGTTCGGCATCCGTTTCGAAGGACACCCGGATCTGCGCCGCATCCTCTTGTACGATTCCTTCGTCGGACATCCGCTGCGCAAGGACTACCCCTACAATCGTCGCCAGCCGATCGTGGACGAGGTCGACCCGGTAATCAATCCGCGCAATCCCGCACGCTAGGGCGGAGACGGCGGCGAACCCAAGACAGGCATCCGATGTCACTACCGGCACGCTGGTCGCAGAAGGTTGAGGCGTCGGATCCGACCGACGAGATCATGGAGATCCAGATGGGTCCGTCCCATCCGGCTTCTCACGGCACGATCAAATTCAACTTGAAGCTCGACGGCGAGCGCATCGTCGATTGCGACGTAGAGGTCGGTTACCTGCATCGCGGGTTCGAGAAGATGTGCGAGCAGGGGACGTGGACGCAATGTTTCCCCTATACGGACCGGCTGAACTACGCCTCGCCGTGCATCAACAATGTGGGTTTCGCGCTGGCGGTTGAACGGCTGCTGGGGATCGAGGCGCCAGAACGTTGTCAGTATATTCGCGTGGTGATGAGTGAACTTGCGCGTATCGCGGACCATCTGACCTGCCTGGGGATGGCGTCAGGCGAGTTGGGTGCGCAGAGCGTGATGTTTTTCATGCTCGAAGCGCGCGAGCTGTTTTACGACTTGTTCGAGGCGGCGACCGGCGCGCGCCTGACAGTGACCTGGTGCCGGGTGGGCGGAATCGCGCGCGACTTGCCGGTGGATTTTGGCGATCGGCTCAAGGCAGCGTTCAGGAACCTCGAATTGCTCATGAACGATTGCGACAAGCTGCTCACCCGCAATCGGCTGTTTATCGACCGCATGGCGGGAATCGGCATGATGTCCGCCGATGAAGCGATCTCGTATGGGCTCTCGGGGCCGCTGCTGCGGGCAGCGGGAGTGCCGTACGACGTGCGCAAGGCGAGTCCGTACCTGGTCTACGACCGGATCGATTTCGCGGTTCCGACGGGGGAGCGCGGCGACAACTACGATCGTTTCGAGGTGCGTTTTCGCGAGATCCAGGAGGCACGCAAGATCGCCGAGGCGGCGATGAAACAGATGCCGGCGGGTCCGGTCGCGGTCGCCGATCATCGGGTGGTTCTGCCCCCGAAAGAGCGGGTGTACAACTCGATCGAAGGTCTCATGAATCACTTTAAGTTGATCATGGAGGGGATCAAGGTTCCGCCCGGCGAGGTCTACCAGGCGGTAGAAGGAGCCAACGGCGAACTGGGCTTTTACGTCGTCAGCGACGGCAGCGGTCGACCTTACCGAGTGCGCGTCCGGCCGCCGTGCTTTCTGGGTATGGGCGCGCTCAACCGGATGTTGATTGGACATATGGTGCCCGACGTGGTCGCCACCTTCGGCATGATCAACATGATCGGCGGTGAGTGCGATCGTTAGAGAACGCTTAGGGGCGAGCTTTCTAGCAGCCGAATCGCGCCCACTACGTCCGGGGACGGGCTTTGCCCGGTCAAGCGGGGTCGTTATCATCTCCGGTTGATGGGCGCTGACAGTGTTATCACCGTCGCGAATGCGCCACAGCGGGTTTTGATCGTCCTGCTTGGATCGATCGGAGATGTGATCCGGGCGCTACCGCTGCTCGGCCGGATTCGTCGGGCGTGGCCGGAGGCGCATCTGGCCTGGGCGGTCGAACCCAAATCGGAGCCTGTGCTGCGGGGCCATCGATGGCTCGATGAGACCATCGTCTATGAACGCCGTCATGCGCCGTGGTCATTTGCCTCCTTCCTGCGCGCAGTCAGGACCGGCGGATTCGATCTCGTCATCGATTTGCAGCGTCATCTCAAGAGCGGCGTGATTGGCATCATCTCGGGCGCGCCGGACCGGTTGGGGTTCGCCCGCGGCAATACGAAGGAATATAACTACGTATTCTCAACGCGCCGGATCGAGCCGCAGCCGGCGATGCGGCTCAAGCTGAAGCAATACCAGGCTTTCGGCGATGCCCTGGGAATAGAGCCCGGCCCGATCGAATTCGGCCTTGAACTCCCCCCGGACGAAGCGGTCGGCGCGAGAAAGCTGCTCGACGGGACGCCCCGTCCAAGGATCGGGGTAATCATGGGTTCCTCCTGGCCAAGCCGAATCTACCCGGCGGACGCTGTCGCCGCTGCGGTTCGCGAACTCGCCCAAGCGTCGGATAGTGGCCCCTCGCTCTACCCCGTGCTGATCGGAGGTCCCGATGAACGCGAGCTCGCCGACGCGGTGATGTGCGAGATCAAGGATGTCGCCCTGCTGAATCTTGTCGGAAGGACGAGTCTGCGCGACCTGATCGCGATTTTTGCCGAGTGCTCGGTCGCCTTCGGGCCGGATTCCGGACCGATGCATCTGGCGGCGGCGGTCGGATGCCCGGTGGTCTCATTGTGGGGAGCGACCGCTCCAGAACGATCGGCGCCGTGGGGGTTTGCCGAGCAAGCGATTCGCGGGGAAATCCCCTGTCATCCGTGTTATCTGCGGCGTTGCCCGATTGGGGGAGAATGCATGCGGCGGATCGCGCCTGCGACGGTCGCGCAGATGGTGCGGCGGACGATGCTGTCCTCAGGAAGTTGCTTGCGACCGAGCGCTACCGGGTCCGCGGCGGAGCCGGCGCGATGAAGGTTGCGGGCGGAACGGCGGATATCGGCGGATGGCGATTTCATCTTGCACGGGCCGCGAACCATCCGGCAGCGCAACGGCCCCAAGAGCTTATCGCGCAGGCCTACGCCGCTGCCGCAGGAAAGGCGGGACATCCGCTCCGACGATCGCGCAAAGCGGCGAGTTTTCGTCTTCCATTAGCATCAGAGGCCGCCAGCGACACCGAGATTTTTGTCAAACTGATCGAGCCGCCCCGCGGTCTGGCCCGCGTCAAGACGATGCTGCGCGGATCGCGCGGGGCGCAGGTCGCCCGGGTGACGGAGCAGCTCGAGGCCGCCGGTTTCGGGGCGCCGCCGGTGTTGCTGCATGGCCGCGAGGCGGCGAGCGGGCGCGAACTGGTACTGATGCCGATCGTACACGGGGACGGACCGTTCAAGGCGCTGGAGGGGACCATCGCGCATCGGCGGGCGATGTTGCGCGCGTTGGGGGCGGAGATCGCGCGGCTGCATCGCGCCGGGTTTATCCACGGCGACCTGACGCCTTACAATTTGTTTGTCGTGCGCGGCGAGCCGCCGCGGTTTATCCTGGTCGATCACGAGCGCACACGACGAACGATTTTTCCTGGAAAACGCCGGCGACAATTGCGCAACCTGGTGCAACTCGGCCGCTTCGATCTGCCCGGCTTGAGCCGCACCGATCGGATGAGGGTGTTGCGCGCCTATGCCGGCGGCCTGACGGGAGCACCGTGGCGATCGTTGCGGCGGCGGGCGGCGGCGCTGCTCGAGCGGCGAATCAGGCGCGATGGCCTCGAGCCGGCGCGACGGGTGTGACCGCGGCCGAAGTGGGTGCGGAAGGATGGCAATGAGCGATAGCGTGAGCATTTCGGTGGTGATTCCGGTCTTCAACGAAGTGGCCACGATCGGGCAGGTGATCCAGCGCGTGATGGGCTGCGGTTACGAGACGGAAGTGATCGTCGTGGACGACGCCTCGACCGACGGCACCCGCGACTACCTGCAGCGCCTCGAAGATCCGAAGGTCCATTGCTTTTATCACGCGGTGAACCGTGGCAAGGGGGCGGCGCTCCGGATGGGTTTCGCGGCGGCGAAGCATTCCTACGTAATCGTGCAGGATGCCGACCTCGAGTATGATCCGCGGGACTATCGCGCGGTCCTGGAGCCGCTGATCGATGGGCGCGCGGATATGGTGTATGGGTCGCGGTTTCTGGGCGGCCCGCATCGCGTACTCTTCTTCTGGCACTACCTGGCGAATCGGCTGATCACGCTGGCTTCGAACATGTTGAGCGATCTGAGCCTGACCGATATGGAAACCGGGATGAAGGCTTTTCGGCGCGACAAGCTGACGACCCTGAAGCTCAGCGCCGACCGCTTCACGTTCGAGCCGGAGATAACCTGCAAGGCGGCGCGGGCGCGCTGGAGGATCTACGAGGTGCCGATTTCCTACTCCGGCCGCACCTACGAAGAGGGTAAGAAAATCGGCTGGCGCGACGCGATCGCGGCGTTGGCGGCGGTCGTTTATTACCGGTTTTTGGACTAGGCCCGGATGGGAGCGGAGCGCGACGCGAGCGGCGGCCAGCCGGAGCAAAGCAGGGCAGGGGAGCCGGCGCTGCGGATTGCCGGGGTCGATCCGGAACGCGGTTTCGGGGGCGGCGAAACCCAGGTACTCGGATTGACGCGCGCGTTGCTGCGCGCGGGCCATGGCGCGGAGTTGCTGTGCGATCCGGCCGGGGCGCTATGGGTGCGCGCCCACAGCGCGGGCGTGATCTGCCATACTTTGCGGATCCGCAATTCGGTCGATCTGGGGGCTGGCCTTCGACTGCGTGCCCTGCTGCGACGTAGGCATTACGACATCGTACATTTCCACACTGCGCGGGCGCACGCGCTGGCGCCGTATGCGCGCGGCCGCGCGGGCGCGCTGATCGTGACGCGGCGGATGGACTATGTGCCGAACCGGCTGTTCGCGCCATGGCTATTCAATCGCGCAGTCGACGGGGTGGCGGCGATTTCCGAGGGCGTGGTCTCGGCGCTGGCGCAGGCCGGCGTGGGCGGCGAGCGGGTCATGGTAATTCCGAGCGGAGTGGACTGCGAACTGTTCGTCCCGCCGGACCCGCGCACCCACGCGGAGGCCCGTCAGCGAATCGGCGCCGGTCCCGCTGATGTTCTAGCCGGAGTGGTGGCGGCGCTGACGCCCCGCAAAGGTCATGATCAGTTGTTGCGGGCGATGGCGCAGGCGAACGCGACGCTGGGCGCCCGCGGGAAACTCGCGGGTGACGGGCGGCTCCGCTGCTTTATCGCCGGAGCCGGCCCCTCGCGTGAGACGATCGCGGCCACGATTAGCGAACATGGACTCAATGACTGCGTTAGCGTGATGGGGCCGGTCCACGATCCACGGACGCTGCTTCGCGCCCTCGATATATTCGTGATGCCGTCGCGAATGGAGGGGCTCGGCGTTGCCGTGCTCGAGGCGATGGCCTGTGGACTACCGGTGATTGCCTGCGCCGTCGGCGGACTGCGCGAGGTGGTCGAACACGAGCGTACGGGGTTGCTGGTTGCACTGGATGACACCGCCGCGATGGCGGAGGCGCTGGTGCGGTTGGCGCTCGCGCCAGCATTGCGCGCCGGTATGGGCGTCGCCGGACGCGAGATCGCGCTCGCGCGCTTTGGGATGGAGCGCATGGCGCAGCGGACGCTCGAGCTCTATCGTGCGGCGTTGGCGGGTGCGCATCGATCGGGGCGCCCGGAATAGGGATATAGGTCTATGCGTAGTATGACGGGGTTCGGTCGCGCCGACTTGACGCGCGGCGCGTTTCAGGCGCGGGCGGAAGTCCGCGCGCTCAATCAACGGTTCTTCGAACTCAAACTAAACCTGCCCCGCGGATGGGGCGAAATCGAGGCGGATGTTCGGAAGCTGATCCAGA
This sequence comes from uncultured Pseudomonadota bacterium, assembly GCA_963837035.1. Lineage (GTDB taxonomy): Bacteria > Desulfobacterota > Binatia > Binatales > Binataceae > JASHZA01. Next base: position 208,282 of record CAWIMH010000027.1, on the reverse strand, counting down.
GCATGGTCGAGCGCGGCCGCGTCGAGGCCTTTATCCGGTGTTCGATGATCAAGCCGCCGCCGCCGAGTCTGCATGTAAACGACGAACTGGCCCGACGCTATGTCGCGGAACTGCGCCGGCTCGGTAAGACCCTCAAGCTGGAGGGCAAGCTCGGCCCCGAGGCCATCCTGCAGCGCCCCGAAATTTTTCAGGTCGCCGACGAAGAAATCGACACGCGCGCCGGTAGCGGCGCTGCGCTGGAAGCGCTCAAGCGCGCATTACGCGAACTCGACAAGGAGCGTACGCGCGAGGGTCGCGCGCTCAAGCGCGACTTCGAATTGCGCGTCAAGCGGATCGCAGAGTGTGTGCCGCGGGTGGAGAGGCTCGCGAACGAGTCGCGCGTCGCGATACGCGCAAGTTTCGAGAGCCGGGTCCGGGAACTGCTCGGTGAGTCGCCGGTCAACGAGAAGCGGCTATACGAGGAGGCGGCGAATGCGGCGCAGCATGGCGATATCACGGAGGAGATGACGCGGCTCAAGGTACATCTGAAGGCGCTGAGCGGGCTATTGAATCGCGGCGGGCCGGTCGGCAAGCAGATCGAATTTTTACTCCAGGAGATCAATCGCGAAGTCAACACCACGGGAGCCAAGTCGCAGAATGCGGCGCTGTCGCAGATCACGATTGAGATGAAGGGGGAGCTGGAGAAGATGCGCGAGCAGGTGCAAAACGTGGAATAGTATAGCAGGGTTTTGGAGATTATAACGTCATTTGCTATATCGATGGAGCTTGTATAATTTAAATAATGGACGCGGATCACCGACCCCGGCGCGGTATAATATTCATTCTCTCCGCCCCCTCGGGAGCGGGGAAGACGACGATCTCGCGCGCCGCGTTGAAGGCGATTGAGGGGCTTGAAGCATCGATCTCGCTGACTACGCGACCGCCAAGGGAGGGCGAGGCCGGCGGATTCGACTATCATTTCGTGAGCGACGAGGAATTCAAATCACGGGTCGACCGGTCGGAGTTCGCCGAATGGGTGCTTAATTTCGACGCGGGCTACGGGACCCCGCGAGCGCCGCTGGAGCGGGCGATCGCCACCGGCGCTGATATCCTGCTCGACATCGATATCCAGGGAGCCCGTCAAATCCGGCAGGCCTATCCGGCAGATACGGTAACGATTTTTGTCCTGCCGCCAACTTTTGCGGAACTGGAGGATCGGCTGCGCCGGCGTGGCACCGAGGATGAGGCGTCGATCGCGCGCCGCTTGCGCCGTGCGCGTGATGAAACCTCGGCCTATCCAGAGTACGACTACCTGATCGTCAATGCGGACGTGCAGGATTCGATCGCGAGTCTGGGAGCGGTGGTGCAGGCTGAGCGCTTGAAGGTAAGCCGGCTGCGCGAGGAGTTCGCGCAATGGAAAATCTAGCTGTTGCCTCCGCGGAACCTGATCAACTCGACGAGTTGATCGAACGGATTAGCGCCTACAATCCGCAGGTCGACTCCGCCCTGATTCGCCGCGCCTATGAGTACTCGGCGCGGATGCACGCCGAGCAGAAGCGGATGTCGGGCGAGCCTTACGTAACCCATCCGTTGGCCGTTGCACTCATCATTGCGGGGTTCAAGCAAGATCAGGCGTCGATCGTAACGGGCCTGCTCCACGACGTGGTGGAAGACACCGGCACGTCACTCGAAGAGGTGCAAAACCTGTTCGGCGCCGAAGTCGCGCGCCTGGTCGACGGCGTGACCAAGGTTTCGAAGATCACGTTTTCGAGCCGCGAGGAAAAGCAGGCCGAAAACTTCCGCAAGATGATTATCGCGATGGCGCATGATATCCGCGTCGTGCTGATCAAGCTCGCCGACCGGCTGCACAATATGCGCACGCTCGACCATCTCGCGCCCGACCGGCAGGAGGAGATCTCGCGCGAGACCATGGAGATCTACGCCCCGATCGCGCATCGCCTCGGTATGTACTGGCTCAAATCGGAGCTCGAAGATGCCGCGATGCGTTATCTCAATCCCTCGGTCTACGGGATGCTCAAGGCCTATGTGGCGAAAACGCGCAAAGAGCGCGAGGAATACATCCGCGCGGTGATCGAGATTATTTCTGCCCGCCTGGCCGAATCCGGGGTCAAGGCCGAGGTGACGGGACGCCCCAAGCACTTTTATTCGATCCACCACAAGATGCAGGAAGAGGGGTTGAACTTCGACGAGGTCCACGACCTGATCGCCTTTCGTATCATCGTGGCCAACGTGCGCGAGTGCTATGACGCACTGGGCGTGGTCCATGCCAATTGGAAGCCGATCCCGGGCCGTTTCAAGGACTATATTGCCCTCCCCAAGGTCAATATGTACCAGTCGCTGCATACCACGGTGATCGGTCCGCGGGCGCAACGGATGGAGGTGCAGATCCGCACGCGCGAGATGCATGAAGTGGCCGAGCAGGGCATCGCCGCGCACTGGAGCTACAAAGAGGGCGCCTCGGCGCAGATGCGCGAGACTGAGCGCTTTGCCTGGCTGCGGCGGTTGATCGAATGGCAGCAGAACCTGAAGGATCCTCAGGAATTTCTTTCGACCATCAAGGATGACCTCTTTCCGGAAGAGGTATTCGTGTTTACGCCGAAAGGCGATCTGCTCGATTTTCCGCAAGGCGCAACGATCATCGACTTCGCTTACCGGATTCACTCCCAGGTCGGACAGCATCTGTCCGGCGCCCGGGTCAACGGGCGGATGGTGCCGCTGCGCTACAAGCTCAAGTCGGGCGATACCGTTGAAGTGATTACCTCGGAGCGTCAGGCGCCGGGCAAGGATTGGGCAAACTTCGTCGTAACGGCACGCGCCAAGAGCAGGATTCGTCAATGGTTGCGTCAGCAGCAGGCCGAGCGTTCGCGTGAGCTGGGGGTTTCACTGCTCGATGCCGAACTCGAGAAACTGGACCTGGCGGTGGCGAAGCTCAAGACCAAGGGGAGGCTTGAAGCGGCGCTGAAGGAATTCTCTCAGCGCGATATCGACAGCCTGCTTGCGGCGGTCGGCTACGGAATCGTTACTCCCGCGCAATTCCTGGCCAAGGTGCTCACGGTTGAGGAACTAAAGCGTTATCGCGGTGAAAAGGTTTCCCCGCCACCGACCGCAGACCGCGCACCAAAAGAGAGCAACGGCGTTTCCGATAATGCGGTGATTGTGTCGGGCGTCGGCGACATGATGGTGCGCTTCGCGCATTGCTGCAATCCATTGCCGGGCGAAGCGATTACCGGGTTTATCACCCGCGGACGCGGCGTGACGGTGCATCTCGCCGGATGCCCACACTCACTGGCCACGGATCCGCAGCGCCGCGTGCCGGTGGTCTGGAAAGCAGGGGAAGAGAGCCTTCGTCCGATTCGGCTCGAGGTGCTGTGCGTGGATCAGCCCGGGCTGCTCGCGGCAATGTCGAAAGCGATTGCGGCGGCGGGCGTGAACATTTCGACGGCTGAAGTCAAAACCACCGGTCAAGATGGCCGCGCGCTTTCGTTATTCGAACTCAAGGTCAGCAGTGCCGCGCAGTTGACCAACCTTATGCATTCGATTGCCGCTATCGACGGTGTGATGAGAGTTTCGCGGCTTGGTCTGCAGGGCAACGGTAACCACTACCGTGCCTGACCTGCCGGCTCTCCGACAGGTCGACTTCCGCCCCCGCACCATCCCCATTCCGTTACTGCGTGTTCGCGACGATCCCAAGCTGGCGCATTAGCTCATATTTATCCCCGAGAACCCACCCTGAAAGGAGTTGGGTGCCGCCGACCAAGAAGATCGCAACGCCCGCGTAAACGATTTTTGCGCCGCTGCCGTCGATGCCGAAGATACGGCCGCGATGGGTGCCAGTGTACGTGAGCCGTGCGACTACCTTGGTGTCCTCGGCGATCAAATCGTCGATGCGGTTGTGGAAGTCAGGGAACGCGTCGCGGGTCATTTTGAGATAGGCGAGGAATTCCTCGCGGCCGCGAGTCTCGAAGCCGAGGGAGCCGCGGAAGCGGAAATCCGGGGCCAGCAGCTCATCGGCGAGTGAGACGTCCCAAGCGTTCCACAATTCGTCGTAGTAGCGGCGGACCAGATGGCGCCGTTCGGTCACATGCCGCGGCTCCTCGTCGCAGGTTTTGCAATCGAGTTCGATGCCCAGATGGCTCAGGCGTCCCTCGGCGCTGACGACCCAGGGGCGGGTCTGGAAAGGCGGATGATGGCGCACATGCTGGGTATGGCCGCAATCGAGGTCGGCGACCCAGTCGCTGAGCTCGTCCTGATGGAATGCGGCGATTTTGCGCTTCATTTCAGGCGCCGGTCAGGATCCGGAGCAAGCGCTGGTCAAGAAAGCGCTGATCCGGATCGAGCTTGCGCGCGGATCGGGCAAGGCGGGCGAAGTTGAGCCGGCGCTGCCGCGACGCCACTGGACCGCGCAGCAACCTGGCCTTGTCGAGATCGAGGATCACCGGCGCGAAACTCTCGCTGACCTGTGCGACAAACAGGTTGAACAGATTCAGATCGGCGTGCCACAGTCCCATTTGATGCATCGTGTCGATAGCGCGGCGCATCTGACCGACGACGTGGGCCCGCACTGTCGCGTCGTCGTCGGTGCGCACGAATTCCCATAAAGTCATTCCAACCAGCGCTCGGGTCAGGAACATCCCGCGATAGAGCGCCGGCCCCGCCCACTCGACGAGCGCTCCGACGGGCTCCGCTACGGGGATGCCGCGCCGATGCGCTTCGGTCGCGACGGCCAGTTCGCGTACCGGTCGCGGCTGGATGCCGAAGAAAAGGTCGCGGAGCAGCAGACGCACCAGTCCGCCGCGCCGTGCCCTGCGTGCAAAAAGCGCGGGAACACCCTCGATCTCCAAGGCAAAACCGCTCTGGCGGTTTCCGGCTCCGCGCGCGCCCGCGAGCGCGATCGGGCCGAGTCGCGTGAAAATGGCAGGGGCGACGGGGGCGAAGTCGCGCCGCAAATAGAGTTGTCGGGAGCCTACACCAAAGGTGGCAAAGTCCGGTCCAGGATCCGTGAAAAAGGCGCGTTTGGAGTCGAAATCCGTTGCTGGTCTCATCGTCGGACCCTCTTCCGCATCCGTCGCACTAGATACCTTCGGCCTCGTCGATGAGCATGATCGGGATATCTTCTTTGATCGGATAACGCAGCTTGCAGGCTTCGCACACGAGGCTCTCGGGCTTTTCGACTAAACGCAATACGCCCTTGCATTTGGGACAGGCGAGGATATCGAGCAAGTCCTGACTGATTGCCATCAATGCAGTCCTCCGTGGAGTGAATTGGCAGGCGCAGGGGTTGGCCGGGCCGCTCCCTGGCGACGCGCGCAATCAACCATCATCGCGAGCAGGCGTGCTTCGTCGCTTTGCTCCATTACTACTCTCACGCGCACAGCGTATAAGGGAATGGCGTCAGAGCAAAGTTTTTCTAGCTTCACCAGATCTTTCTCGGTCGTCAGCAGCAGGTCGGCACCGCGCGCCATATCCTGAATATGCTCCCAATCGCGAAGGCTATAGTCATAGTGGTCCGGATAGTCGAGCGTTGCGCAAACTTGGAAGCCCAAGGCGCGTACCGTTGCATGGAATGCCGCGGGACTGGCGAGTCCGCTGACGATGGCGACGCGCCGTCCGCCACCAACCAGCGGGCAATCGGTCCATTGGCCGTCCTTCACGCGTACCAGGCCCGACGGTTTGAGCGTGGCGCGCATCACTGGTTTGTCTTCGAATGCCGCGTCCGGCAGGGGTTGTCCGCCGGCCGCGTCTTCTCCCAGGGCCATCAGGACTACTGCGTCGGCCCTGCGGATGGCGCTCGCGCGCTCGCGCATGGGCCCTGCCGGCAGGACCCATCCGTTGCCGAATGCGCAAGCGGCATTGACCAATAACAAATCAAGGTCCCGCCGCAGGCGGAGATGTTGGAAGCCGTCGTCGAGTACGGCAACATCGATCCCGCGAGCCGCCAGCAACGAAATGCCGTCGTGCCGCCGCCGCGCCACGGCGACGGGTCCGGCGAAGGATCGCGCCATCATCACGGCTTCGTCGCCGGCTACGTCTGGTGTCAACCGGATGCTTGATCCATCGGAGACCAGCGCGGCGCGGGCGCCGGTCGAGAGCCGGCGGTAGCCGCGGCTGACGATCCCGACCCTATAGCCGAGACCCGCCAGGCGCGAGGCGAGAAAGACGGTGAAGGGGGTCTTGCCGTTGCCGCCCACAGTGAGATTGCCCACGCTGATGGTCGTGACACCGGCATCGCGCGCCATGATTCGCCACCAGCGCTCGCGTACCGCCAGCATCCCGGTGTAGACGGCTGCCGCCGGAGTGAGCATCGCCCACAGAGGCCAATGAGCTACGGGGAGACCCGGCCGCCACAGCCGCTCGATCGCGGGACGCGCGGGTACGGCGGCACGCGCGGTCATTGGGCCGGAGGCTTCAGCAGGGATTTGAGGTGCTGCAAGGTGGAGAGGCCAGCGCCCGCGAGATGCCCGAGCACGCGGCGCGCGCGATCCCCGGCGGCGCGGCGCACAGCATCGTCGGTGAGCCACTCGGCGACGGTACTTTCCAGTTGGGCGGCGTCGACGACTACGCGGCCGCCGCCGCCTTCGATCAGGGCGTCGCCGATCGTCTGCTGGTTCTCATAATGCGGACCGAAGAGCACCGGGACGGCCCAGGCCGCGGGTTCAGCGAGGTTTTGGCCGCCGCGCGGCGGGTCCATGCTGCCGCCGACGAAGGCGACCGCGGCGCGGCTATAGAGCGCGGCCAGCTCGCCCATCGTATCGAGCAGCAAGACCTTGCGGTCCGAGCCCGTCGCTGAGGAATTGGTGAGAGCACTGGCTCTTATCCAGGAAACTCCGCCGGCGCGCAGCTCCTCCTCGATTTCCGGCACGCGTTCGAGATGACGCGGCGCAATCACGAGTTCGAGTCCAGCGAAGCGATCGGCCAGATTGCGCCACGCGTTGAGCACCATCCGCTCCTCGCCGGGAGCGGTGGAGCCGGCGATCAGCAGGGGTCGGCCGGCGGCGAAGTTGCGCAACGCGGGCCGCAGCGCGGAATCCGTGGCGTCCGTTTCGAACTTGGTGTTGCCGGTGACAAATACGCGGCTCCGCAGCGCCCCCAGCGCAATGAAACGGTCGGCGTCGGCCGGGGACTGGGTGAGAATTAAATCGGCATGGGCGAGGGTTTTTTCCATTAGCGGACGAATCAAGCGATAACGCGCCAGCGAACGTTCGGAGAGGCGGCCGTTGATGATCGCCACGCGAGCGCCGGCGCGCGCGCTTTCGCTGAAAAAATTCGGCCATAGCTCGGTTTCGGCGATCAGCACCAAATGCGGCCGCACGCGCGCGATGAACGCGCGCACCGAGGTCCGGTAATCGAGTGGCGCGAGTTGACAAGCCGCGATGCCTGGAATGCGCCGCCGAGCCGCTTCCCGTCCGGCCACGGTCATGGTCGTAATCGAGATCGCCGCGCCAGGCATCTCGCGAGTGAGGCCGAGTACCACTGGACGCACCGCCTCGACCTCTCCGACCGACGACACGTGAACCCATACGCGAACACTGGCCGCGCGGTCACGGCTCGATCCGGTGATCGCGCGGCCGAGGCGTTCGTGGCGGTTGCGTTGATCGCGGCCTCCGGCGGCAACGAGGGCGAACGGCAATGCCGGGTACCAGAGCGCGTTGTAAATCCGCTTGAGCATCGGGAAACCCGCGTCTGGCGGCGTAACGCCGCGTGTCCAGTCAGGATTCAATCGCTCACGCCGCCATTGCCGGTGGCTTCGACCCGCATGAATTGCAGCTCGTGCAAGCGGCTGTATTCACGGCCCATCGCGATGAGCTCGCTGTGCGTGCCTTCCTCGACGATCCGGCCGTGAGCAAGGACGACGATCCGATCGGCGCGGCGCACTGTCGAGAGTCGATGGGCGATCACCAACGTGGTCCGATGCTCGATCAGCCGCTCGAGCGCCTCCTGGACCTGGCGTTCAGCGTCGGAGTCGAGGGAGGACGTCGCCTCATCGAGAATCAGGATCGGTGCGTTCTTGAGCAATGCCCGGGCAATCGCCAGACGCTGGCGCTCGCCCCCCGAAAGCCTTACGCCGAGTTCGCCGATCACGGTGTCATAGCCTTCGGGCAGGCGCGTGATGAATTCGTGGGCGTTGGCTGCGGTAGCTGCTCGCGACCACTTCGTCAAGGCTCTTGTCCATGTCCGCCATAAGCGATATTGGCACGAACGGTATCGTTGAAGAGAAAGGTATGTTGCGTGACGAGGCCGATCTGGGCACGCAAAGCGGCAATCCGGTAACGCTGCAAGTCGACGCCGTCGATCGTAATCCGACCCTCCTGGACGTCGTAAAAGCGCGGAATCAGGTCCGCGATCGTGGATTTGCCGCCGCCGCTCATGCCCACCAGCGCCACCACCTGGCCGGCGTCGATATCGAGATTGATCTCGCGGAGCACCCATTGTTCGGCGTAGCGGAAGCTCACGTGCTCGAAGCGGATGCTATGCGAACCGGGTGCGAGTGGAAGACCGTCGGGTGGGTCCGGCACCTCCACCGGCGCATCCATCATTTCGAAGACCCGCTCCGCCGCGGCAAGGCCGGCCTGGATATTGTTATTGGTCCTCGTCAGGCTCTTGAACGGCCGATAGAGCAGGAGCATCGCACCGATGAACGAAACGAAAACGCCAGGCGTGCGTGTACCCGCCAGCACCGCGTGCGCGCCCCACCAGATCACACCGACGATGGCGAACGCTCCCATCACCTCCATAGTCGGACCGGTGATCGCCTTGATGCGGGCGACGCGCAGGTAGATGCGGAAGAGCCGGCGTAATTCGCGTTTGAAACGCGCGCGCTCGTAGCCTTCCATGCCGAAAGCCTTGACGACTCTGTTGCCCTGGTAGGTTTCCTGGAGGAGCACGGTAAGGCCGCTCAACTGACGCTGCGCATCCTTGGTCATTCGGCGCATCCGCCGGGAAAAGCGGATCACGGGTAGTACCGCCGTGGGGAAAACCACGAATGCGGCTAGCGCAAACTCCCAATCTACGTAAAATGCGCCGGCGAGAACCGCAATCAGCCGCGTGCTATCGGCGAAGATGGCGAAGACGCTGTCGATCGCATAAGCCGCCACCACCTGAACATCGTTGATCACGCGTGAGAGCATTACGCCCGTAGGCGTGCGGTTGAAGAAGGCGAGCGACTGGTTTTGCAAAGACTCGTTGAGGTCGTCGCGGAGATCCAATGTGATCTTCTGCACCACGTACGCTTCCAGGTAGTCGGCGGCGAACGCCGATGCCGCGCGCGCGATGAAGATCCCCAGCAGTCCCAGGGAAAGCAGCGGGAGATGGGAGAGGCTGCGTGCCACCGTCAATTGGTTGGTAAAATTCCGGATGATAATGATGATCGCACCTTCGGTGGAACTCACCACGATCATCGCCGCAGCCATTAATGCGGTGAAGGGGAAGAAGTAGCGGCGCAAGTAGCCGAGCAGCCGCCGATGGAGTGGAGTCAGGATTTTCATCGGATCATCCCGAGCGCCATCTCGGCGACCCGTGCGGCAGCGCCGGGGAGGCCCAGGGTTTCACGGACGGAGCGCAGCGCCGCAGCGGTCTCGCTGCGAATCGGCTCGGTCAGCATCGGTTCGGCAGCTCTGACCAGGTTTACAGGAGTCACCTGCCATTGGATCAGCTCGGGTACGATGCGCCGTCTGGCCAGGATGTTGGGCATACCGATAAAATCAACCCCTGTCACGAGCAGCCTTCCCAATCCGTAGGTTAATGGTGACACCTTGTACGCAATCACCATCGGGCATCCAAGCAGCGCCGTCTCCAGCGTCGCGGTGCCTGAGGCCACCAGAGCCAACTCGCTTGCGGCAATGATACTATAGGTATCGCCCTCGATAATACGCAGGCCGTCGAAGCCCGCGGGGCCCGCCGCGGCACGCAAGTCGGAGGCGGTCAGCGTAGGTGCAAGCGCGATTACAGGAGTCAGGCCATGGGTCCGCGCGAGCAGGCGCGCCGCCTCGAACAGCGGACGCGCGAGATAGCGAATCTCGCTGCGGCGGCTGCCGGGTAAGAGCGCCAGCAAACGCCCATCTCGCGCAACCCCGTGCCGGGCCAGCGTTTCCATCGGTCCCTGCTCCGGAGTCACCAGATCGAGCAGAGGATGCCCGACGAAACTTGCCCGTCCGCCCTGGCGCGTAAAAGGTGCCTCCTCGAACGGGAGGACGACAGCCATCTGGTCGGTACGCGCCGCGAGCTTCCGGATTCGTCCGCGCCGCCACGCCCACACCTGTGGCGTGATGTAATAGAGCACGGGCACCTTCGCACGGCGCGCTGAGCCAGCGAGCATCAGGTTGAACTCGGCGTAGTCGATGAGCACCGCGAGGTCAGGTGGGGTCTCGCGGATCACCGTTCGCAGCGCGCGCAACGCGCCGAGGGTTCGCCGCAGGGTGGAGATGAGTTCGGTCGCGCCCATCCCGGCGATGTCCTCGCTGTTGACCAGCGCGCGTACCCCGGCCGCGCGCATACGTGCGCCGGCGATACCGAAGAGTTCAACTCCCGGATCGCGCGCACGGATTTGCGTCGCGAGAGCGGCGCCATGCAGATCACCCGAGGCCTCGCCGGCGACAATCATAATGCGGCGGCGGCGCAATCCTGCCACGGCAGCGGCCGGCGGATTGGTCACTTGGGCGGTGGGCGAAGACACATCGTTACGATCTTGATGGAATACGAAAGGCTGCGCTACCCGGTCGACGGGGTTACGAGCAATGGGGGCGGCGTTTCCTCAAGCCGGCGCCGTCGCGAGTTCCTGTTGAATCGCCGTCCGGACCCGTTCGCTGAGTTCCATCACGCGCAGGCCGTCAACCGGGCTGACCGCCGGCGCACTTCTGGAACGCACGCTATCTACAAACGCCGCGACTTCGTCCATCAGCGGGTCGGCGTCGCCCAAGTCGATCTGATCCGCGGAAATAACCGGATACGCGCTGCCCGGGACTGGCGGGCTCTTGCGATAGATCTGGATGCGGCGTGCTTCGTAATCGACCGAGATATAGGCATCGGGCTGAAAGAAGCGGATCTTGCGCTCCCGGCGGGACGCGACCCGGCTCGAATTCAAGTTCGCAATGAGCCCATCGGCGAAGCGGATCCGCGCGTTGGCCACGTCGATGCTGTCGGTCAGCACCGCCACGCCCACTGCCTCGACCGAGGCCGGCGCAGCCGGCGTCACGCTCAGCACCACGTCGAGGTCGTGGATCATCAGATCCAACACCACGTCAACGTCGGTGCCGCGCTCGGTGAACGGTGCGAGGCGATGGGATTCGATGAAGCGCGGCGAGTGCAGGATCGAGCGCAGGCGGACGATCGGCCGGGTTAAAGCGTTCGAGATGCCCGATCTGCAGTATCCGGCCGGTGCGCTTGGCGATTGCGGCCAGTTCGCGGGCCTGTTCGAGCGTCGCCGCCATCGGCTTCTCCACCAGCACATCAATTCCCGCTCCATCAGGATCGCGCGCGATTGCGTGATGAGTACTGCCGGGCGAAGCGACGCTCGCGAGATCGACCCGCCCCGCGAGATCACGGTAGTCGCCGAGCGGCATGGCGCCCGCGTCGGCCGCAATTGCGCGTGCGCGCGCCGCATCGATATCCACCACGCAGCGCAAGTTTGACTCCGGGGAGCGCCGGCGTACTTTTTGGCGTGCAGCGCGCCGAGGCGTCCGGCTCCGATCACCGCGGCGCGTAGTTCATTCATAGCCGTAGACCGAGACCGCCAGTGCGCCCGCGCGTTCGAGCGTGCGCTCGCGTTCAAGAAGCATCGCCTTGCCAGCTTCAATGCCGATCATCGCGGCGCCGATCTCGCCAAGCAGTTCAATGGTCGCCGGGCCCGATCGCAGGCCGATCGAAGCGCAGATCCTGCGAAGGCTTAGCCACCTTGGCGACGACCAATCCAGGGCCCACCAGCGCAGCGCCGCGCCGCGAGCGCCGCATCGGTGCCTTCGACCGCCTCGACCGCCGCCACCACGCCGTCGCGAACTGCCACCGCCTGCCCGATATCGAAGCGGCCTACTGCACGCGCGATTTCGAAGGCGAGACGCAGATCGGAGAGTTGGGCCGGCAGTAGGCTGAGGGCCAGCAAGCAGGCCGTTTCCAGCGAGAACGCCTTCCAGCATCGGCACCGGGTCGATGACTGCGATGCCGTCGGCCTCGATTTCCGCGGCGACCGCCCGCAGCACGGCGTCGTCGCTGAAGCGGCCGACGCGCGCCGAGCATCGCGATCGCCCGCGCGTCGGGCGCAAACGAATTGGCCAGTCGCGCGCGCGAGATCCCGCCTGCCATCGCGGCTTCGGTTATGCCAGCGGTCTTGAAGATATCGATCATGCGCTGCAGTTCGCCGACCTTGATCCACGTGATCTCGTCGGCCAGTGCCGCGAGCTTCGGGTCTGTTTCGTTGCTGATGAGCGACCGCGATCAACGCCGATTCCGCGTCGGCGCGCGGCCCGGCAACTTCGAGCGGGAAGACCCCGTTGCCCGCGATCAGTCCGAGTTTACTCACGGTCGCGACCGACCACGCCGCGATCTGAGCTCGTCGATGAAATCGACCAGCCGGCGAACTTCGGGGAAGCTCGCCGTTGCTGCGCGCGATCTCGGCTTGATCGCGTCGTCGCGCAGCAGCTTGCCGTAAAAAAGCGTGCGAAACGCGCTCTTGAGCGCGGCGACGGTTGCCGGGCTGAAGCCCCGCCGCTCGAGCCCGACCGAGTTGACGCCGACCAGCCGCGCCCGGTCGCCGGCGACCATCGAGTAGGGCGGCACGTCCTGCGCGACCTTCGAACCGGCCGCGACGATCGCGTGCGCGCCGATACGGCTGAACTGATGGATCCCGCACATCCCGGCGGTGACGACCCATTCTTCGAGGACGCAATGGCCGGCGATTTCGGTCGAATTGGCGATGATCGAATGATCGCCGACCTGACAATCGTGCGCGACATGAACGTAGTTCATCAGCAGCACGTCATTGCCGATTCGCGTCACCATGCCGCCGCCCTCGGTGCCGCGATGGATCGTCGTGAATTCGCGAATCCGGTTGTCGTCGCCGATTTCGAGGCGCGACGGTTCGCCGTGATACTTGAGGTCCTGCGGATCGGCCCCGATCGAGGCGAACTGGAAAATCCGGTTGCGCGCGCCGATCGTGGTGTTGCCCTCGATAACCGCGTAGGGGCCGATCACGGTGGCCGGTCCGATGCGGACCTTGTGGCCGATCACCGCGCCGGCTCCGACTTCGACAGTCGAGTCGAGTTCGGCGCGCGGATCAATCATGGCGGCGGGATGAATCCGGCCGGCTATGGCAGTTGCTCCTCCACTTCCATGGCCGAAAGTTCGGCCTCGGCCGCCAGCTCGCCGTCCACTCGCGCCTCGCCGCGCATCTTCCACAGCGGATGGTGGTGTTTCAGCAACCGCACTTCCATCCTGAGCTGATCGCCCGGCACCACGCGCCGGCGCAGTCGGACCTTGTCGATTCCGGTCAGCATGAAGAGACTGCGTCGTTCGCCGATGATTCCGAGCGCGAGAATCGCGGCCGACTGCGCCAGCGCTTCGACAATCAGCACCCCCGGCATGATCGGCAGATCCGGGAAATGGCCGGTGAAGAACGGCTCGTTGATGGTGACGTTTTTGAGCGTCAGGTGCGCTCGCCGTCGAGTTCCAGTACGCGATCGACCAGCAGGAAAGGATAGCGATGCGGCAGCAGGCCAGGAAACGTTCGAGATCGGTTTTTCCGTCCTGCAGCCACAGTGCTCAACCTATTTCGAGATGGTCGAGCCATCCGCTCTGCGCTGGTGGCGTGCGCTCTCGGGAGCCGAGAGGCCGCGTGAGCGGATCAGCGGCATCGAACGGCGCCATGGCCTGACCGGCGCTCCGGCCAAAGTGGCTGCCGCCGGTGCCTCGCCGAGCGTCCCGGTTTCACGTTCATCGCATCGTAGGCGCGGATTACTTCGTCGGTGATATCGGTCGAGGGTACTGCCCACAGCAGCTAGCCCTTCTCCATCACCATCGTGTAGCCGTTCTTCTCGCCGATCTGCGGACGACGATCGCGAGGTCACGCACGATGGCGCCGGTCATCTCGTTGTCCTTTTGCTGCAGTTCGTCGCGCGAGTTTTTGTAGTCATCCTGGAAGCGCGCGGAGCTTTCGCGTGTACTCGTCTTCGAGGTTCTGGCGCTGGTCGGGCTGCATCAGCGGGCCCTTCTGCTCGAGTTCGCGCTTGAGCCGCTCGACTTCGCCCTGTTCGCTCTGTTCAAGTTGCGTCTTGCAACTGCGTCGATATGTCCGCGAAACGTCGTCTTGGCCTGTTTGCCATTATTGCATTCATTGAGTCGCACGCTGAATATCGACGAACGCGAGCCGGACTTCGGCCCGCGGCCGTTCCCGCCGCGAGCCATGCGCGAGTCAGCATACCACGCCAATTGTCAACCGATGCCGCATGCTCTTTCGCAATCCTCCGTCTTCTTCGATTTGGACCGCTTCCGGGGATGGTAAGCGCGGAAATCGGTTCCGACCGTGATTCTAAACTTTGGCGGATATTCGCCGGCAGGCGCAACTGCGAGACTAGCTGCGGCAGGCGCAAAGCCCCTGCCACCACTCTGTTTGACGGATTTGTACGGATGACTACAAGCGGCGCGCCTGCGCCAAAGTCGAAAACGTATGTGTTGATCGTTGGGGCGCGGATTGATCGGGCGCGCGATATCGACAGCGATCGGGCCGAATGGAGAGCGCCAGCGGATGCCGACGCCATACGCCGCTTGGAGTTTGTCGATCGATCGGACTCTGACTCAGCAGGAACGCGTTACCCGCATCGAGGAACAGCCGCGCCGCGCATCCCGATCGATTGCCAGATGGGAAACGTGGTTTCGCCACTGAGCAGCAACTCCTGGCTGCCGCCGACCTGCTCGATCGCAAACGGCACGCCCTGCTGGTTGAACAGCGTGACTTGCGGCCCCAGTGAATACAATTCGTAGCCGCGCACGTCCCCACCGCCGCCCAGCCCGCCCGGGAAGAAGCGTTCGTATAGCGGCAGCTCGCTGCCGTTGTTCCCGCCCAGCGTTGTGCCGATTCCGTAGGTGACGCCGGGTGAAAACACCCATTCGCCCCATCGCGGACTCCTGAATGAACGGGTAAAAAAACGCGCGTGAAAGATGCCCTTGATGAACGCACTGCCGCCTAGCCCGGCTACTTCCAGGTTGAGGCTTTGCACCGATCCGCTGCGCGGATCGGTCGGATTGTCGACCGTGAAGCGGCGGATGACTCGGGCATAATTTCCGAGACGCGCGTGTAGCCCTTGTAGCGCTGGATATCGAATGTGGTGAACTCCGCTGATCCCGCTGATGCCGACACTCTCGAATCTGATAGCCCAATCCCGCCGTCACGTCGTCCAGCGGTGAACGGCCCGATCTTCTTGAAGCCCAATTCGGTCAGCGGGTAGCCCGTGTTGATCGGAAAGCCACGCATTGGTCTGATCGAACGAGAACAGGTAGAGCTTGTTGTAGAAGCCTTGCAGGCTAACGCTGAGCGGCATATCGAGAAACCACGGCTCGGTGTAGCTCACACTGTAGTTCTGGTAGAGGAAGCCGATCTGGCGTTGAGCCGAGACCGACTTCGCCGCCGCCGAAAAGATTGGTGTTGCTCGACGCTGAAATTGCCGAACACCGACGAGTAGCTGTCGTACCCGCCGCCCACCTGCAATGAGGCGGTATTCGCTTCCTGCACGGCGATGTCGAGGTCGATCTTGTCCGGCGTGGGCCCGGGCGCAGTCGAGATGCGGGTGTTCGAGAAATAGCCGAGCGCGTCGAGCCGCTGCTTGGAGCGCTGGATCTTGCCGGTCGAGTACGGCTCCTGCTCCTGGATCACCAGATCGCGCCGGATGACCTTGTCCGAGGTCTTGGTGTTGCCGGTGATTTTGATCCGGTCGACCAGCACCTCGCGGCCCGGAGTGATATTGTAGGTCGACGTCGACCATGCGGGTTGCCGGATCGACTTCGGTGCGCGGATCGACGTTGACGTACGCATAGCCGCGGTCGGAGTAGTAATCCGACAGGGTCAGCACGTCATGCTGCATGTCCGTGCCGCTGAAGACCGCCTTCGGCTTGAGCGTCAGCTTCGAGAGCAGATCTTTCTTGCGGCACCTTGAGATCGCCCGCGACTTCGACCGTGCCGACCTTGTAAACCGGTCCCTCGTCGATAGTGAACGTCACCACCAGGGAATCGCCGGTCCGCGTGACCGTCGGCTCGAGACATGTGACGTTGAGGTAGCCGTGGTCGTAGTAGAACGCGGTCAGGCGATCGACGTCGTCTTGCAAGCTTCTTCTGGTCGAGGATGCCGGTGCTTGAAGAAATAGCTCAGCAGGTTGTGCTGCCGGGTCTCCATCGCGCCGCGCAGTTCGCGGGCGGAGAAGTGCTTGTTGCCGACGAAGTCGACCGTCGGAAATCTTGACTGCGGGCCCTTCGTTGACGTCGAACACCCCGATCGCCGTGTTGTTCGCGCGCAGGTACCGTGCGAAACGTCACCTTCGCGTCGAGATAGCCCTTGCCCTGGTAGACTTCTTCGATGTTTCGGACGGTGGTTTGGCGCGCGGTAGGGTCGAGAACCGCGCCGGCATGCAACGCGAGCGCATTGATCACCTCCCCGTCGCTAGCCTTGATCTCTTTCATTCCGTGAAATCGCATGTCGGTGATCAGTGGCCGTTCTTTAACATTGAACGTCAGCATGCCGTGATCGCGATCGACACGGGCGCCACATATCGAAAAATCCCATCTGGTAGATGGCCTTGAGGTCGGTGTCTACGCTGGCGTCGGATTCAGCGGCTGCCCGACTTGGGAGTGATATGGATGCGAATCGCGCCGGTCTCGACGCGCTGATTGCCGGCAATCCGTATTGCGGAGACTACCGGGCCGGGCTGCGCCTGCACCCTCGCGATGCATCGACAGCAGGTCACTAGCAGCCAGAGCAAGGGGCATGGAATGCGCCCATCGGAACGCGCTAAGTTTTGCGCCCGTCACCAATCAACCCCGAAAGCGGCGACCAAGCTAACCAATCGCTCCTTGAAGTAAACAAAGCAGAGTGAACACACTCTCGAGCGAATCGCGGCGGCCTACCGACGAGCCGGACGTCAACCCATCGTTTGCGCCAGAAAATCTTGCGGCTCGCTCCGGATTACCGCTGCACGGAGTTTCGTCCACAAGCTGTCCGTCGCGCAGCCGTAAGCGTGCTGCCCATGCTGCGTGAGAGCCGTTCGTTATGGGTCGCGACCACGAAAGTCAGCCCGAGTTCGCGATTGAGCCGATGGAACAGCTCGTGCACTTCGTCCGCGGTATGGGGGTCGAGGTTGCCCGGTCGGTTCGTCGGCCAGCACCAGCCGCGGCCGCAGCACGACCGCCCGCGCAACGGCGACCCGCTGCTGCTCGCCGCCAGATAGCTCCGCCGGGCGACGATGCATCTTGTCCTCGAGCCCGACCAGTTCGAGCATTTGCTCGGCCGCGCGCCGCGCGCCTCCTGGTCGGGCAATGCGCGCGATCAGAGCCGGCATCATCACGTTCTCGAGCGCGGTGAAGTCGGCCGAGCAGATAATGGAACTGGAAGACGAAGCCGAGCTTGTGATTGCGGAACTCCGCCAGCCGCCTGTCGTCCAGCGCAAAGAGGTCCTGATCCTCGAACAGCACTTTGCCGCCGGTCGGTGCTTCGAGGCTGCCGAGTACGTGCAGCAGGGTGGATTTGCCGACGCCGGACTGCCCGACTGATCGCTATCTCCTCGCCTGCGGCGACCTCGAGATCGAGCCCACGCAGGACCGAGATTTCGCGGCCGGCGTCATGAAATTTCTTGTCGACGGCCTCGGCCCGCAGCAGCGGGTCGCGCCTGCTCACCGGCGAGCCGAGCGCGCCTGCTCACTCATAACGAATTACCTCGACCGGGCGCAGCGATCGTGCCTGTAGCGCCGGATAAATCGCGCCCGCCAGACGCATAGGACCACAGCGGCGATCGCCGACGGCGAAAAAATTGACGGCGATAAAGCCGGACCGGAACGCGCGCTGACCATGAAAAGATCGGGCGGCAGATGGATCAAGTGGTATCTGCCAATCAGCAAACGACGATCAGAAACCGCCAACCCGACCCCGATCACGTACCGCCGACGCCCAGCGCCGCGCCTTCGCATAGGAAGATCGACGCAATCGAGCCGGCCCGCGCGCCCATCGCGCGAAGAATCGCGATTTCCTTGCGCCGCTCCATCACCACCATCACCAGGGTCGCGACGATATTGAAGGCGGCCACCAGCACGATCAGCAGCAGCACCAGAAAATAGGTGAACTTCTCCAGCTTTAGCGCCGCGAACAACGGCGCGTTGTTCTGCGTCCAGTCGCTGACGGAAAAGCCCTTACCGGCCATACGCGGCGATCCGCTGCCCGATCGCCGGAGCGTCGAAGAGATTGCGGACGCGCAATTCGAGGCCGCGATTCGAGTTGCGGGTCGTCGGCGAGCAGCGCCTGACCGCCTTTGATTCGCGACGAAAATCAGCGATGAGTCGAATTCGTACATCCCAGAGTAGAAAAAGCCGCCGACGACGAAGCGCCGCAAACGTGGAGTTCCAGCCCCCGCGCCGATGCTCGCCGGCGAAATCAGGATGACCGGGTCGCCGACGCGCAGGCCCAACTCGAGCGCCAGGCCCTTTCCGATAATCGCGCCGGGTAGTTCGACTGTTGCGTTTTTTGCCATGGTCGTTGACGGTGACCGGGTGCTCTGGTTCAGCACCGTCCAGCGAACCGGAGGTGAGTGTCTGCTGAGCTCGGTCAGTACCGGATTGTTGCGCGCGATCACTCCGCGCAACGTCCCGCCAGAGACGTAAGCCGGGTACGCCAGCCGGCGTGGTCGAGACCGACCATCACCTGCGACGCGATAAATGGCGCGACCGCCGATAACTCCCGGCATCGCGGCGACCGGCTCTGCAAGTTGTCGGAGACTGGTCGCCGATCGCCCCGATTCGCCATGCGTTATGTGCGGGATTGAAGGCGAGCAGCCGGTCACGCAGGTCCTCCTGAAAACCGCTCATGACCGACAGCACCACCGTTAACGCGAAGGTCCCGATCGCGACCCCGGTCAGCGAGATCAGGGCTATCAGAGAGACGAAACGTTCACGCCGCCGCGCGCGCAGATAGCGGATGCCAATCAGGTATTCGAAACGCACGCAGGGCTCCTGGTGACGTCACGGCTGTGAGTCAGGACGTGGCCGACGACTCTTGACAGCGCTCATTGCTTCGGAGCGCGCTTGCTGATATCGCGAAAATTGACCTAGTCGCCGCTATTCGACAGGTCCTGTCGCGGATCGACTTTTTATGTTCGCGGACGCTGTCAAAATTTTGCAATCAGGGGGTAGTTGAAACCGCCATCGCGTGCACCATAAACTCGCACGCGATTCCGGTTTCCGGGGGTGGGATCTGAATGAAAGCTTTGGTGTCGTCGACATTTGCAGCTCTCGTCTGTGCATTGCATCGGCGGCCGGGGCGCGGGTCTACGCTGCCGGACGATGCGCCGGCCGTCGACGGCGACGATCCGCCGCTGTCTCGAGCGACGATACCACGGCGGCGGAGACTCCAGATGAGTCAGCCTCGGGAGATCGAGCGGCGACCGACCCTGCCCCGGCTGGTGTGCCCGCCTGAGGCCCGCTGCAGGTCGAAGAGCCGCAATCACGATGAACTTCCAGAACGTGGATATTCCCGTGCTGGCCAAGTTCATCAGCGAGATCACCGGCAAGAATTTCGTCATCGACGAAAGCGTGCGCGGCAAAGTCAGCATCATTTCGCCGACCAAGGTCACGCCTCAGCAAGCCTATTCGATTTTCCAGTCCGTGCTGCAGATTAAGGGCTTTACCACCGTCCAGGCGGGAGCCGGTTATCAAGATCGTCCCGTCGCGAGATGTGCGGCAATCGGCCGCGCTGACCCAATCGCAGGAGCCCGGCCTGACCCAGGGCGACGAGTATGTCACCCGCATGATCAAGCTGCGCAACGCCGACGCAGCTTCGCTGATGAATGTGATCCAGCCGATGGTCTCGCACGACGGTCTGGTCGCGGCCTTCCCGCAGGACAATACCCTGATCATCACCGACGGCGCATTTAACGTTCAGCGCGCTGCTGCGCATTATCGGCAGCCTCGACGTTCAGGGCGATGCAGCAGACCGTCACGGTGATTCCGCTCAAGCTGGCCTTCGCCGATGATTTGGCGGCGAAAATTGAGAAAATCATGAGCGTGCGCGAGGCCTCCATGCACAGCGGCGGCGGTGCGATGCTCCGCCCCGGCATGGGCGTGGTCGCCCCGTCGGCCCAGGGTGCCGAGACGCGTCCTTCAGTGTCGTGCCCGACGAGCGGACCAACTCGTTGATCGTGCTGGCGAGCCCGCTTGAGATGCGCGAAGATCAGGGATCTCGTCGCGAAACTCGATATCCATTCGCCGAACGAAACCTTCCGCATCCACGTGTATCATCTGAGTTATGCGCCGGCGACCGAAATGGTCGACGTGCTCAATGGCCTGCTGAGCGGCGGCGGCGGACCGAGCTCGCTTTCCCCGCAAACCGGCCGGGATTCGCTTGGCGCGCGGCAGCTCGCTTGGGCTCTGGAGCGGTTCGGGCTTTGGCAGTGGCGGATTTGGCTAGGCGGTTTTGGCGGCGGCGGCAGTTTCGGCGGTTCCGGCAGCGTTTCGGCGGCGGCAGCAGTTTCGGCGGCAGCATCGGGCGGCTTCGGCGGCGAGCTCGGGCGGTGGGCGGCGGCGGGTCAGCCGGCGGGAGTGCTCAGCGCTAGCGGTGCGCGCCAATCCGGCCTCCGACGGCTGCCAGCAACGGCGGGCGCAGCCACGGACTTCGAAAGTCCGGTGAGCATCACCGCCGATCCCGCGACGAACTCGCTGGTCATCAGCGCCGCGCCGCAGGATTACGAGACCCTGCAGCGCGTCATCGATCAGCTTGATATCCCGCGCGTGCAGGTCTTCGTGCAGGCGATTATCGTTGAAGTCAGCGTCCAGCACATCCAAGGATATCGGCGTCAACTTCCTGAGCGTCCGACCGCTCTCGGCAATACGCTCGGCGTCGGCTCGCTCAATTTCGGCAACTTGCAGACCGCGCTCGGCAATCCGCTGGGGTTGACCGGCCTCGGTATCGGCCTCGCTTCGGGCAACATCTGCAGTATCCCGGTCAATACACAGCGCGGCAGTTCAGCAGCACTGCCGACCACGCGGAGTACGATCTCCGTGCCGTGCGACGTTGCGCTGATGACCGCGCTGCAGTGCGATACCCATTCGAACGTGCTTTCGGCGCCGACCCTGCTGACCGCCGACAACGAAGAAGCGATGATCGTCGTCGGCCAAAACCTTCCTTTTGTTGGCTCAGCGGCCGCCAATGCCGGCTTGCCCGGACAGATCTTCAATTCGGTCGAACGCCAGAACGTCGGTATTACGCTCGATATCGTGCCGCAGGTCTCGCAGGGCGACTACGTCAAGCTAGACGTCTACGAGGAAGTCTCGAACGTGGTGCCGGAGCACGACCAATAGCAACCAATCCGCTGGGCCCGACCACGACTATCCGGTCGGCCTCGACCACGCGTGCTGGTGCAGAACCATCGCACGGCCGTGATCGGCGGACTTCTTTCCGAGCGATACCGACAACGCCCGCCAGGGCGTTCCGTTCCTGTCGGATATCCCGGTGCTGGGCAATCTTTTCAGTGACAACTCGCGCGCGTGAGCAAGACCAACCTCCTGGTCTTCCTCACGCCACATGTCGTGCGTTCACATGACGATCTGCAGGCGCTGGCGATCGACGAGCGGCAGAAGTTCGTCCGCGCGTTCGGCCGGCACGAAGTCAACAATATGCCGCCGTCGCAGTTTCAGCAACTGTACCAGCCGACCTTTAATGCTGCGGTTTCACCCCAGACCAGTCTGATGCAGTCTCAGCCCTCCGCGATGCCCCCGATGAGTTTGACGCCGGCGGCGCCCGGACCGTCTATTCCGCTAGCTCCTGCCCCTGGCGGCTCGAGCAGTCTGAATGCCGTACCCCCGCCACCGGCGGCTCCCGCGCCGTCGCCGAGCATGGGGCCAACCAGTCTCAACACGGAGAAGCCAGCAACGGTACCCGCGCCTGCCAAGACTGCAAGCGCGGCTCCGATCAGCGCCGCCTCGGCGGTTGACTCGCCGGCCAGCGCCGATCCGCCAGCCAATCCCGCGACGGTGGCGGCGGCACCGTCATCCGGCACTCCTTTCTCGGTTGCGAGCGTGCCGCCTCCGGCCGCGGGTGTATCAGTCCCGGTCCCGGGTTCGGCCGCCACGGTCTCAGGCGCGGTCGCCGACTCCTCGCCTGCCTTTCCGGCGATGCGTTTAGGAGCGATCAGTGTCGTCGGGCGGAGTTCACTGCCCTGACCGGTTTGATTTCTCCTTGAATCTGGGCCGCGTTCCACTCGGATCGCGATCAGCAACAGTCTGGCCGACGCGTCCCCTTACGGCTGAGTGGTCTGGCTTGGAAGCGTGAGACACTATGCCCCGCCAAGTCGGCACCATAAGGACGTGGGCGGAGTGTGCGGCGATGGCGCCACCGTGGGCCCTGCTGCGCGCACTCCCGCTGGGGTCCGCGACCCGCGTGGGTGCCGCGATTGGCGGTCTGGTCGCACGGCTTGATCCCGCCAATCGCCGGATCGCGATGCGCAACCTGGAAATCGCGTTCCCCGACCGCGACTTGGGGGAACGGCGTCGAATCCTGACGGCCGCTTATCGTAATTACGGCCGGATGGGCGCCGAATGGGTGCATTTTTTTGAGTTCAATCGCACCAATATCGAGCAGTATGTTACCTACGAGGCCCGGGAAAACTGGGACGATGCTATCCGCCGCTCCGCGGGCCGTGGCATCCTGATTCTCACCGGCCACTTCGGCAATTTCGAATTGCTCTCTCTGGCGCATTCGATTTACGGCACCCCGACGGCGATCGTCCAGCGGCCCAATCGCAACCCGATCATCGATGCCGCGGTGACCGCGCGCCGCGTCCGGTTTGGCAACCTCCCCGTTCCGCGCAAGGGTGCAGGCCGCGAGATCATCCGCCGGCTGCACGAGAACTGGATGGTCGCGATTCCGCTTGACCTTGACACACGCCGCGGCATTTTTGTCGATTTTTTTTCGAAACCCGCTGCCACCAGCGACGCGCTCGCGCGAATCGCGCTGGCGAGCCGCGCGCCGGTTCTGCCCGCCTTCATGGTGCGCGAGGGCTCGACCACCCGCCATCGCATCAAATTTCTCCCAGTCATCGAACTCGAGCGCGGGGGTGACCGGACCGAATCGGTGCGGATCAATACGCAACGCTTCACCGACACGATCGCCGAGATGATCCGGCTCCATCCAGACCACTGGAATTGGATCCATCGCCGCTGGAAGACGCGCCCCCCAGGTGAAGCGCGCTTCTACTAGTCCGCCTATGTCGGCTATGATCTGCTTGATGGCTCACCCGGTCAGGCCGATAACCGAAGCGAGGCAGAATGAGACAGGGTCCGTGGCGTCGTCCACCGCGCCCGTTGCGACAGCCCCGACACCGGTCGATTCGTCCCGGAACCCGACGCCGCTCTACGTTCCAGCATGCGGTGTGCTGTGCGACGTTTTTTGGTGGGCACACCACGAAAGCAAGCAAGGTTGATCCTTCAACATTAACTGAGCGTTAGATGAAGTTTGAGAAAGGCTCACGATGGCACAGCTTAGAGCTTGCAAGACGGACGAGCTCAAACCCGGACAGGCGCTACGGCTGAATTTGACGCCCCCGATCGCGGTATATCGTCTGACCGACGGCTTCTACGCAACCGAAGACACTTGTACCCATGCGCAATCGTCGTTAGCCGCAGGAGAAATCGACCTCACCGATTGCACAGTCGAATGTCCTTACCACGCCTCGCTCTTTGATATCCGCACTGGCAATGTTCTTTCGCTTCCGGCCAACCGGCCGCTCAAAACCTATCCGGTGAAGGTGGTCGACGACGACGTCTTCGTCGAGATTGGGTAGTGCGAGATGTCGTTCCAACGGTCGCCGTAGGAGAACCCTCGGCTACAGATTCGCGATAACGGCTCTGGTGAAATCGGCCGTCTTTGCGGTCCCACCCTGATCCGGGGTTAGCGGCTTGCCCGCTGCGTAAACCTTGCGAATCGCATTTTCGAACCGCTGCGACTTGTCGCGCATCCCGAGATAGTCGAGCAGCATCACGGCTGACAGCATCGTTGCCGTAGGATTGATGATTCCCATGCCCTTGATATCCGGCGCCGTGCCGTGAACCGACTCGAAGTAGGCGTAGCCGTCACCGTAACACCCCGACGGCGCGACTCCCAGCCCGCCGATTGTGCCCGCTGCTGCGTCCGACATGATGTCACCATATAGATTCGGCATCACGACTACATCGAGAGTATGGGAATTCTGGACGATTCGGCGCGCGAAGTCGTCGATGATGAACTCTTCGTACGTGAGTTCGGGATAGCTGCCCACGACCTCCTCGACGATCCGGCGAAAGAGCCCGTCGGATTCGTGCAACATATTGTACTTAGAGCTGCAGGTAACCTTGCCCGGATGACCCTCGGCCTTACGGCGCTGCGCCAACTTGCAGGCGAAATGCGCAATATTGCGTGAGTTGCGCTCGGTGATCACCTTGATCGCGTAGATGCCGCGTTCCGAGGTGTCGAGTTCCGCGCGCAGGATGCGGCTGTTGAGATGCAAGGGTGCGAGCCCGGAAAGCGGTCCTTCGAGTCCCAGATAGAGGTCTTCCAGATTTTCGCGAACGATCACATAGTCGATGCCGTCGGGCTTCGCCAGCGGACTGTTAAAACCCTTCATGTAACGGCAGGGGCGGACGTTCGCGTAGGTTTTCTTGCCCCAACGTAGATAGCCGATGCCGCCGGTCTTGCCTGAGGTCGAGCCAAACAGAGTCGAGTCCGAAGCGTCGATAGCCGCGCGCACGGTTTTCTCGGTCTCGCCGCGCACCCAGCTTTCGCCCGTGGGAAATTCGTTGAAGTCGAGGTCGACCTCGAGCGCCCGCATCACTTCCATCGCGGCATAAACCGTCTGCGGCGCCTCGTCATCGCCGGGCAGTACCACGACCTTTTTTCGATCCACTTCGGCTCCTCCCAAGTATCGACCCTGAGACTCCGCTCGGCATCCGCCACGTCCGTCTGCGACAGGCGTCGAGTGCGAAATGAAAAGACACTTGAAAACGTCACAGCCTCGAGCAGGCGAGGCGCCGGCTTGTCACTCGAGCGATTGACGCTCAGCCGCCGTAGTTGAACCCGCACTCCTTCAGCGTCAGCGGTTCGGTCTCCTTGTTGAGGCACGCTTCGGTGACCACGCCAACCGCGATGCTGTGGTCGCCATGCTCGAAGAAGTGGACCACGTCACATTCGACTGCGGCCGGCGCGTCGCTGATGATCGGGCATCCGTTCTTGCCGGTGACGTAAGCGAAATTCCCGAATTTGCCGTCCTTGGGCTCCACGTGCTTGAAGAAGGCCAGTGCCAGGTCCTTCTGCCCGGTCCCAAGCATCGAAAGCGTGAATTTCTTCGATTGTTTGACCAGTTCGTGCGCCGTCGAATCGGTCTTGATGCCGACTACGACCAGCGGAGGAGCAAAACTCGCCTGGGTCGTCCAGTTGATGGTGGCTACGGTCTGTTTGTCGCCGTGCTTGGCGCCAAGAACCTGGAGTCCGTAGGGAATCATCCGCAGCCCTTTTTTCTTCGCATTCTCATCCATCGGTAAAAGCCTCCGTTTCTCTCTGTAAGATTCGGTCCGTGCGAGCGCGTGAGGTCGTGCCTCGGCGTTATCCGGTTCGAGCCGTCGAGCGCGCACCGGGCTCGCGGACTACGCGTTGCGAGCTTCGCGGCAATCGCACAACCGATGCTATAATCGCAGTTCAAGAGTGCAACAATGACGCTCAGCAAGTCAAAGACAGCCCCCAAAATCCGCGGACTTAACGAGGTTGGCCGTTACGCCGTGGGCGTGCAGTGGGTCGACGGCCACGACAGCATCTACCCGCTCGAGAATCTGCGGCGCTTCTGTCCGTGCAACGCGTGCGGGGGCCGCATCGATGGCGAGATTCCGTCGGCAAGCCAGCGTCTGGCGCAACTCTCGCGACTAGGCGAGGCCGCGCTGTTCCTGGAATGGAACGACGGGCACGAGACGCTCTACACCAATGCGCAATTACGCGACCTGTGCCGGTGCGCGTATTGCGTCAAGGAACCCGATCTCCCGATTACAGGACAGTGAAGTACGCGTGCGGCTCAATGCGTCGAGCCCGCGATCTTGCGCGGCGTGGCGAGATGGTCGCGCTGCCCGGCTTCCGATGAGGCAGCCGACGGCGGGTCTTCTTCCGCCGACTCCGTGCGCTGCATCCGCGAACCCAGCAACTCGAACAGCGCCGGTAATACGATTAGCGTTGCCACCAGTATGAACCCGGTGCCGAGACTCAGCACCCAACCCATGCTCGAGATGCCGCGATGGTTGGCGGGAATCAATGCCGCAAAAGAGGCAATCGTGGTCAGCGAGCAGATGGTGACCGACTTGCCTACTGCTTTAGTCAGGATCAGCGATGACTTGTCAGGCTCCTCGCGCCATCGATAGAGCATATTGACACCGTTGTCGACGCCCATCCCGATCAGGATCGGCACGGCGAACAGATTGGCCAGATTGAAATCCCATCTGAGCGCGCCCATCGCTTCGATGAGCCAGGCCCCGCCGAAGACCAGCGGTACCGTCGCCAAAAGCGTGTCGCGCAAGTTGCGGAAGTCGGCGAAAACAAACACGAACACCGCTATCAGAGCCAATACGGCGGCGCGCTCGTAACCATGGCGCATCACGGTCGCGATTGCATAGGTTTGTACCGGCGGGCCGGTGACGTCGCGGTCGACGGTTCGCAACGCGGTGATAAAACGCTGAAGCGGAGCGTCTTCCCAGACATCGCCCTTGGGATAAATCTGGACCAAATAAGCCCCTGACGCACCGATGAAGCGCGTGCGCAGAATCGCCGGAAGATTCTTTTCCGTTACCGCCTCGCCTTGGAGTTGAGCCTTGAACGCCGCGAGCTCTGTTTCGAGACTGTCCGCGATACGCCGGCTGTAGGGGCCGAACGTATTCGGGTCGTTGCGTAGTTGCGTCGTCGCCCGCGCCACCAATGCGGAGGTCTTTGCGAGCCGTCCCGAGGGGTCCAGTCGCCCGATCATCGCGAGTTTTGCCCCGAGCTCTCGCAGCTCGCGCATCAGAGCGGCAGGATCTTCGTGCCGCGCTGGTAAAATCGCGACCGGCGCGAGCTCGCCCTTGAGACGGGCGAGAATCCGCAACTTCTCTGCCTGGTGATCCGGAATGTAGGTGTCAATCGTTTCGACGTCGGATACTTCCGGGAGTTGACGAAAGCTCGTCGCCTTGCGTTCCGCCAATCTTCGCGTCGGCGCTAACGCCACCGCAAACCAGGACGATCGGCCGGAATCCCGCAGCAGCGTCTTTTCGAAACGTACCGCCTCCACGTCGCTCGCCTGCAGTTTGAGCAGATCCTGGTCGAAGCCGACACCACGAGCGAGCACGGTCGCACCGACGGTTACAAGAGTGGTCATGCCGACGATCAGAGCGGGGCGTGCGAACAATTTCTCGATGGTCGAGCGTCGCGGCGTCAGCGAGAGCGCAGGCTTGCGACCAGCCGG
Source organism: uncultured Pseudomonadota bacterium (assembly GCA_963837035.1). Taxonomy (GTDB): domain Bacteria; phylum Desulfobacterota; class Binatia; order Binatales; family Binataceae; genus JASHZA01. Next base: position 180,604 of record CAWIMH010000027.1, on the reverse strand, counting down.
CCGATTGCGGTCGCGCAACGCAACCATCGCCGGGAAAACCAGGAGCGCCGAGATGAGGCAGCAGAATAGTCCCGCGGCCGAGACCAGCCCCAGCTCCGCGATCCCCTTGAAATCGGTGAACATCGGCATCAAAAACGCCAGCGCCATGATGCAGGCCGAAGCGAACACGCCGGTCCCGGTGTTGACCACCGCGAGTTCGATCGCAGCAGGCATCGCGGCTCCGCGCCGGCGCGCCTCGTCGTACCGCGCCATCAGATGGATCGGAAAATTAATTCCGATGCCAGCGAGTACGCTGGTGAACACCGCCGAAAGCAGATTCAGATGGCCAATCATCAGCGTCGTCAAACCGAACGACCATGCCACTCCGGCCAGCAACGCGACGACGGCGAAGAATGGCTCGACCACCCCGCGAAACGGAATCACCATCAGCAGCACCAACCCGGTCACTGCGAGAATCGAGCCCAACATCATGTCGTGCCGGGTGGTGGTCTCTTCTGCGTGTGCCAGCGCCGGCCCGCCCGTCATTCCTGCGTCCACCTGCGGGAAATCGGCGCGCACGCGATTGACCATGCCTTGGATCACATCGACCGGGTCCGGTCCGCCAGGAGCGCCGTCACCCGGAGCTATATGCATCAAGAGGTACTTACTATTGTCCGACAGCAGATAACCGTTGTGCTGTGCTCCACCGTCTTTGCCAACGCCGGTCAGGCTGTTCCAGGGCGGAGCAGGGTTAGTCGCCGGATCGGCCAGCATTCCGGTCAAGGTACGGTCCAGGAACGACGTTTCCGTCGGATCGCCGGGTGCGACTTGTGCGGAGTCTTGCGAGCGGGCTCCTTCGCGCGCGCGCATCGCCGCATTCAACCGTTCGTCGATTTGCCGATTCGCGAAGCGAAAAATGCTGGCGAGCGACGGGCCCGCCGCATACTGGCGGAGCAGGGGAAGGTTCTGCTCGAGCTGCGCCGCCAATCCGTTGAGATCATCGACGCTGAGATACAATAGGCCCTGGTTGCCGACGAGGCTCGGGTCGATCCGGTAGAAAACGCTCTTAACATTGGTGTGGTCGGCTGCAAGCCGTGCGGCCAGTGCGTCGGCGAAGCGCTCGGCGCGCGCTGGCGACGGCGCCGTCTCGACCACCACGATCAGCCCGTCGAGGTCCGGCAACTCGTGCGTGTAACGCAGATAGTTGCGGCTGTCGCGTGTGCCCGAACTGACCAGATCGTCCTGGCCGGTGTGAAATTCGAGCCTCGCTCTGGTGTAGAGCACGCATAGGATCGACAAAAGCGCGGCGGCGATAAGCACGGTCCAGGGATGTTGAACGTCGAGGTGTGCAAGCGCCCTGAACAGGCGGTAACGGTAACCGGCAGGCGTTACCATCGTAAACCTGCATTTCTCTTCACGTTGCGAGTAAAGGCGTCGCGATACGCTGCAAGAGTATCCCAGGCCGTTGCCTTCGCACGGGACTCCATCTCACGTGGTCGGCCGAGCGAGTGCGCGGGAACGCGGTATCGATAAAAAATTGACTGCAAACTAGTGCCGAGCCAGATCGCCGCGTTGCAGCAGCGTTGTCACTTCCCGAGTGGGCCCGGCTTCGTCGCGCCGACAGCGCACCACCATCCACATCACGGTCACGACCTGATCCAGCGCAACTTTGAACGACATTTTCCGATCACCCGTATACTCGTACCGCACGAGAGCACTCGCGCCCGGCTCTATCTGCCCTCAAGACTCCGGCGGCACCCTTAGATTTAACAGCTTCGCCAGGGTGAGCGAAGTATCGAGCAGCAGCTCCGAACCCAGCGGTCAGCGGGTTGTCAGTTTCAGCTCGCGACGACTACAATATCAGCAGAGTTATCGCTATTACGCCGCCCGGGCGCTCCTGCGCTCTCGGAAGGGGAGCGGTGACGGGATTGACCACGATGCCCAGGGATTCATTCAACCGCGAGATCGACTATCTACGCATTTCGGTTATCGACAACTGCAATCTGCGTTGCGTGTATTGCATGCCGCTTCAGGGCCTTAGCTTCCTGCCGCGGGAAGAGATGCTTACGGCGGAGGAGATCGAGCGTGTCGTCCGCGCCGCTGTGAGCATCGGCTTCCGTAAGTTCAGGCTGACTGGCGGCGAACCCACCCTGCGCCAGGACCTGATCGAGATCGTCGAGCGCCTCGCTTCGGTCAAGGGCGTCGGCGACCTTGCACTGACGACTAACGCCATTTTGCTCGGTCGACTCGCGCGCCCGCTCAAGGACGCCGGCCTGTCACGGATCAACGTTCATCTTGACAGCCTCAATCCCGAGACCGTTGAGCGCCAGATGCGCTGGGGTACCTTCGACAAAATCTGGGAAGGGATCATGGCGGCCGAAGAGGCGGGGCTGGTACCCATCAAGCTCAATTCCGTGGTCGCCGCCGGCTACAACGAGAGCGATGTCGTCGACCTCGCGCGGCTGACGCTGGAGCGTGACTGGCACGTGCGATTTATCGAGTTGATGCCGCTGGGGGGCGGCGAATGCGCTTCGCTCTCGATCAAGCGCTACGTATCGAATATCGAGACACGACGCCGTATCGAGGCGGTGCTCGGTCCACTGAGCGAGCATGAATCGAGCAACCCCTCCGATGAAGCCCGCAACTACCGGCTACCACGCGCGCTAGGTGTGGTCGGCTTCATAAGCCCAGTCAGCGAGCCGTATTGCGGCACCTGCAACCGGATGCGCCTGACTGCTGATGGTAAATTTCACCTCTGCCTGCTCAACGACGACGAAATGGACGTGCGGCGAGCGCTGCGCTCCGGCAATGGTGACGGTGGCATTTCTGAAGTCGCAAAGATTCTGATGCGCGCGGTCGAGGTCAAACCAACCGGCCATCACCTGCTCGAAGGCCGCTCCACCCAGGACCGCTCGATGTACCAGATCGGGGGATAGCAGCCAGAAAGCCGCAACGCAGTCTTACCGTCCCACTCGCCATACACTCGAAGAAGACACATCCCGCCCTCTCGCTGACAGTGCCGATCGGCCAAGGTCGCGCACACCCCATACCGAGCTGGCGGCGGACCCGCTGAGGCCGTTGCGCCCGACCGTGGATGAGTCGAGGCCGCGCGGTCGGCCACGTTAGGTAGGCGCGAAGCGTACCGCCACTTGGGGGCATCGTCTTCCGTAACCGTGAGTCCGCACACGGGCTCCTTCACGCTCAGTGGGAAGTGCCGGCCCACGAAACCCGCGCCGAACCATGGGTAGTACCGACCTCTCGGGGCAATATTTCGCGAGCCTGCGCGTAACTTTCTCACTTCCGGGGGCAATCTGTTCATAAGCGGCATCACCGCGAATGAGGATGCTATGGCGATAGGCAACTCCCTGGTAAGCTTCGACACCCACGCTAACGTCGGCAATTTGCCGAATCGAACGGTCTGGGGCTGTGTTTCCAGGCTCCTACTGATGCTTGGCATCGTGATTACCCCGCTAGCCATCGGCTCGACGGCTCTGGCGAAATCCAACAAACCCTTCGTCTCGGCGCAGGGATCAACCAGCCCCTCCAATGGCGACCTTAATCCGTACGGCCTCGCGGTGGTACCCAACGGCTTTCCCATCGGGACGCTGAGCGCGGGCCAACTCCTGGTCTCGAATTTCAACAACAGCCTTGCCGGCGGCAACGTGCAGGGCGCGGGCAACACCATCGTCACGATGGACCCGAATACCGGTCAACAGATCGCTGTATTCTTTCAGGGCTCGACCCGGATCGGTTTCACCAACGCCCTGTCAATCGCGAAGGCGGGATTTGTCTTTGCCGGCTCGGTCGCCAACAGCGGGACGGTCGTCTCGAATGGGGGTCTCCTCGTAATCGACCACATGGGTACCCTGGTCAATACGATTATGACAGGCACTAACGGTCCCTGGGGTCTGGCGATCCGCGACGATGGGAAGACCGCGCTGCTATTCATGTCGAACGTACTTGACGGCACCATCACCCGCATCCAGGGGTCCCTCACCTCCAGCTTTAGCGTTGTTGGAACGCCAGTCACTATCGCCTCAGGCTATAGCTTCGGCACGGACACGGCCGGGCTTGTTGTCGGTCCCGCCGGGCTCGCGTACGACAGCAAGAAAGATACCCTGTACGTCGCCTCAGAAGACGACAATGCGATTTTCGCGGTGGCCGACGCGAGCAAGGTAAGCTCCAGCTCGGGCATGGGTAAAATGATCTTCTCGGATCCCGCGCATCTACACGGCCCGCTCGGCCTGATAATCGCCCCGAACGGGGATCTGGTAACGGCCAATGCGGACCCGACGGCTCGTATGGACCCAACTCAACCCAGTGAAATCGTCGAGTTCAGTCTCGCAGGTACATTTGTTCGGCAGTTTTCCGAATAACGGCAGTGCTTTTGCAATCCTGAATGTCCCGAGCGACAACGCCAATGTATTCGCCTATGTCGACGATTTTTCCTCGACGCTAAACATATTGCGCTTGGCAAAGTAGCGGGAAAACGAAGGGGACCGACCGCGCATCAAGCGCCAACCGGCGCTGGCCAACCATTTTTTATGGGGGCCGACGCGATGATTCCCGGACGGGGCCCATCGTCGGTCCATCTGCGGAAAACCGTACTTATCCTACGCCGACGAGTCCGGAGGAGATTTTCGAAGGTCCTTGGTGCGCCGTGTCCTGATTTGCCTCCCGAGCTCCACCATTTCTGCAGCCTTCATTCGATTTTGCGCCAGCACGAACAACTGGCGCTCCTCGGTCCGGATATGGTCTTCGAGCAACGCACAGAAATCGCTGACCTGGTCGTGGGCGCCGGCCTCAATCGCCGCCGCCTTCCTCCGCAGCTCGCGATGGTCATTCAGCAGCACGTCGATCAGGGAGGCTTCCACGCCCAGCACGGTCCGAACTGTCGGAAACACCAACTCCTCTTCAAGCTGCATGTGGTTGACCAGCCGATGCACGAAGAACGCGCTGACATGCCGGGCACGCAATTCGGGGTCTCGCCGCGACAGATCGCCGGTACGCAACCGCCACGCCAGCATCAGCGCGTCATGATGATCGTGCGAAAGCGGAATTAAACTCTCGTGTCGTCGCATCAGTTGTCTCTACCCCGCGCGTATCGACCGACGATGATCCGGTCCTTCCCTATGGTGCTGCGCGCCTCACTCCGCGATCGGTTGCGGTTCGCTGTCGCTTGCTCGCTTGAGCAGCAGCGACCATGGTGCGAGCGCGAGGACAAGCAGGGCGAGCACCCGGTAGACGTCGTTGTATGCCATTAGCCACGCCAGCGGTCCCAGCGTGCGGTTCATTGCGACGCCTTGCGCGGCGTGCAGCAATGGGAGGTGCGCATAAAGGTTGGCCTGATGCAGTCGATGGCGCGCGGTTAGCGCATTGGTTACTATCGCGATTCCGGTGGCGGCGCCGGAACTCACCATCATACCGAACAGACTCGACGCAAACCCCATCCGTTCCCGGTTGATCTGACCGATTCCCATGGCTGTGATCGTTGGAAAAACCGAGCCTAGTCCCATCCCAAACAGAAAAATTGGCAGCAATACCGCCTCCATGCTGACGCTCAGATTCCAGCGCGACATCTGCCACACCTCAAACGCAGCGAGGATGAAGCCGCCGGTAACCAAGCGCCGCATGTCGAACCCGCGACGCGACATTTGCCCCACCACGATCAGTGCCACGATCACGCCGAGTCCTCGCGGTGCGACCGCCAGCCCCGCTTTCCACGCGTCGTAACCCAGGACCGTTTCCATGAACAACGGATTGAGCAAATTGATGCTGAATAGGGCCAGCGACTGCAGGGACAGAACAATCACGGACAGCGTGAACCCGAAGATCTTTAGTATCCGCAAATCCAGTATCGGTTCCGGAAACCGCAGCTCGTGCACCACCAGCAGCACCATCGAGAGCGCCGACGCCGCGGAAAGATTGCGGACCCACGGTGCCGCGAACCATCCGGCCCGGCCGCCGCGGCCCAGCACGATTTGGAAGAGCCCAAGGGCGAGTGCAATCAAAACTATCCCGAGATAATCGACCCTGCCGCTGCCGCGCTGTTTGCGCAGGTAGACTGGGTCGTGCACGAATCTATAGACCATGAACGCGCCGATCGCTCCGGTCGGTACGTTGATGTAGAAATTCCAGCGCCAATTCCAGTGGACCGTGATCCAGCCGCCGAGCGTGGGGCCCAGTACCGGCGCCACCATCATCCCCATACCGAAAGTCGTCATCGCGAGCGTGTGCTCTTCGGGCGGAAAGGTCTCGAGGAGGATTGCCTGTGAGAGCGGCATCATCGCCGCGCCCGCCGCTCCCTGGATCACACGGAAGACCACGAGCTGATTGAGCCCTGTGGCCAAGCCGCACATCGCCGAAGCTGTTACGAACAGCACTACCGCGGTGACGAAGTAGCGCTTGCGCCCGACTCGTGCGGCGATCCATCCGGCCATCGGCAGCACTACGCTGACCGCGACCAGGTAACTGGTGACGACCCATGTGACCTGATCGACGCCTACCCCGAAACTTTTCTGCATGTACGGAAGCGCGACGTTGACGATCGAGGCGTCAAGGTTCGTCAGCACCGAGCCGAGCATCACCGACGCGGCGATTAGCCACTTGTGCGTGGGCGAAGACTGTTGTTCGGGCAGAGCGCCGGCGAGTGAAGCTGTCATCGCATGAAGAACTTACACTATTGCGAGTGCGCGCGCGGCTGCCGAGGTTCGCCGCTAAGTCTAGGGCTGAATCAGATCATGACGCCATCCGCGACCACGCCGCAGGTAGCGCTCGCGATGGTGCAGCCGATGTTCGCGGTGGGTCCAGAACTCGATCGCGTCGGGACGCAGACGAAACCCCGTCCAGTATGACGGTCGCGGGACGTCACGGCCGCGGAATTCTTTCGCGATCCGCGCGCAGCGCGCGAGCAGTTCGGCACGCGATCGCAGCCTGGCGTCCTGGTGCGAAGCGCTCGCGGCAAGTTGACTCTGCCGCGGGCGCGTGGCCCAGTAGGCGTCGGCTTCCCCCGCTGCGACCTCTTCCACGCGTCCGTCTACCCGCACCTGTCGGCCCTTCGCCTGCCAGTAGAATCCCAATGACGCACGTGGATTGGCGCGCAACTCGCGCCCCTTGCGGCTCCGCGCGTCCGTGAAGAACACAAAGCCGCGATCGTCGACCTGCTTGAGCAGCACGAACCGCACGGAAGTGTTTGCTCCTGGCGTCGCCGTCGCCAGCGCCATCGCCTCGTGGTTCGGAACTCTCAGGCGCCGCACGTCGTCGAGCCAGCGAATGAATTTTGCGATTGGATCGTGACTGCGCTTGCTCATGATCGCAATAATGCCACGCCGGCACGCCCGATGGGATCGACCTCGTACGCAAACCCCTAAACGAGCTCGCGCGTGCACTGGAGCCGTTGCGAATCCAGGTTTTCCGTGATTCGACACTCCCGCACGAGGGGCCGCCGCACGGGCACCCGGCGAGATTTGCGATGCCGCGCGAAAGCGGCTACGTCTGAGTCGAACGTAGCGGAGGTTCGACAATGGCGACGGTGAATTTGCCCAAGGGCAAGACGGCAATTCTGATCATGGACTGCCAGAACGACATCGTTCACGAAAACGGCAAGATGGCCAAAATGAGCGGCGGCGCAATGGCCAAAATGATCAAAGATCGAAACGTGCTCGGCACGATCGCGCGGCTCGCCGACGCCGGTCGCACGGCCAAGGTTCCGATCATCCATGTGCGACACGCCTATCGCCCCGACTACCTCGACGCGCCGCAGAACACGCCGATACTCGCGTCCATGAAGACCAACGAGATTCTGAAAGACGGGACCTGGGGTTCCGAGATTCACCAGGATCTCGCGCCGCGTCCTGGCGACGTCGTGATCAGCAAGACCCGCGTTAGTTCCTTCTATGCCAGTCCCCTCGAGGCGATTCTCTCCGCCCAAGGCATCACGCACCTGGTGCTCACCGGAATCGCCACTGACGGAGTCGTCGAGGGGACCGCGCGTGACGGCGTGGACCGCGGATATTACATCGTGATTCCGAGTGATTGCTGCGCAACGTTTTCGGAGGAATCCCATCGCGTGGTGCTCGGCGGCGTGCTTGGGATGCTGACGACCGTCGCCACGGCCGACGACGTAATTAAGGCATTGCCGCGTTGATCCCAACAACCGCGCGTCCGAATCACGCCCGTGAAGCACCTCGGCCGGCAGACATTCTTTGATTGTTAGCAGCGGTACTCTGGCAGCCGCTAAACATATGGCGTCGGGCTTCCTGTCTGACCCGCAATGGAACGGGATGAACGGCATTGTCGCGCTTGTGCTTCTTCTCACCCTGACCGTGGCTCGTGCACGTTCCGCATGGGCGCACGGAGTGGTGGGCGATTACATCTTCCTCGAGCCTCTCATCACCCAGGATCCCACGCCGGCCAACGAGTTCGACATACTCGGGCCGTCCTGGGTCAAAAGCAGCGACGCCAACACCTACAGCATCGACTTCTCGCTCGAGAAAGTTCTCTACACGGACACAGACTCTGTGCCGAGATTCAGTCTCGGCGGCGGCAGCTCCTGGAGCCATATCGCTCCGTTCGTCGGCCGCAGCAACCAGGGGTTCGACGATCTGACCCTCTTCGGCAAGTACTCCTTTTACTATTCGCTGAAACATGAATTCATGCTGACGATAGCCGCACAACTCCAATTGCCCACCGGCAACACACCGATCGAGCAGCAATCGCACACCAGCCTCGGCCCGGTGTTCCTGTGGGAAAAGGCCATGGGCGATCTGCCGAATCGGGCGGTGCTTAAATACTTTCGCCCCTTCGGTATTCAAAGCGATTTCGGTTACCTGCCCGCCCTGGGCGGACACACCAGCCATCATATGTTCGCCGACGCCGTACTCGAGTATTCGCTGCCATATCTGAGCAATAACGTGCGCGATATCGGGTTGAAGCCGCCGTTTCGGAACCTCTTCCTCTTCAATGAGATCAACTACGACCAATTGATCACTGGCCCGTCCGGAGAGACCTTCCCCACGCTGCTGGCCACTCCGGGGATTGCCTACGTCGGCTATCGCTTCGAACTGGCCCTCGGCACACAGTTCGCGCTCAACAACGCCGGCAGACCGGGTACCCACGCCGCGATCGTCGGCCTCATCGATATCTTCTACGATTCGATTTTTCCCCAAATCGGCAACTGGACCCTCGATAAAGGATTCGGGGGATGAGAACACCGAAACTCGCATTTGCGGGCGCCTGCCTGTTGGTTTCCTTCGGATGCGTCGCGACCTCCGGTTTGGCCCATTCCTTCCCAGAGCAGCAGACTCCGGGCGCGGGCCAGACCCTCGCGGCGCCGCCCGCCGCGGTCTCGATCAAATACGACGCCCCGATCGAGCAACTCTTTGCCAAACTCGCGGTCGTCGACGCCACCGGCAACGATCTCGCAGCGAGCCAGCCGCAGGTCAGCGCAGACGGCCTGGTCCTCTCAGTGAAGCTCAAGCCGTTGCCCCCGGGCGACTACACCGTCAAATGGGCCGTCGTCTGTATCGACACACACCGGACCGAGGGTTCCTATTCGTTTTCCGTCTCCGCGGGCCATTCGTGACTCTCGATCGCGCCCTGCTCGACTGGCCTATAACGCTTGCAGCGACGGTTATTTTTGGCACCGCCTTATTCCTCCTGATGCTGCCGGCTGCCGAGGGCAGCGGCGACCTTGCCCCCGTGGCGGATTCCTTATTGCCGTTGTGGCGGATTCTCAGCGTGGCGACCGTCGTGGTTTCACCACTCGCGCTGGTCAACATCACCGCTGAGATGGCCACCGTCTCTTGGAGAGCGGCGCTGCCGCTCCTACCGGAGGTCCTTACCGAGACTCATGCAGGCCGGGTCTGGCAATGCGTTTTACCTGCCGCGTCTCTGCTCCTGCTCGCCGCCTATGTCCCCGCGCGTCAAACCGTCAGGACCGTAGTGCTTTTCGTCCTCGCCGCGGTGCTGCTCTTCCTTCGCGCGATGCTGAGTCACGCGATTGACCACGGTGCTGTCGCGGTGGCCGTGTACTTTGTCCACGAAGCTGCGGCCGGCCTCTGGATCGGGGCTCTGCTGACGCTGTGGATCGCCGCGCGTCGCACCAACCTCCGGGATCTGTCAATCGAGAGAGCCGCCCGGCGCGTTTCGCTGGCGGCCTTCTGGTCGGTTTTCGCGATCGTCCTTAGCGGCCTTTACACCGCCTGCAACGCACTCGGCCTCAGCGCGCGGCATCTGCTCTTCTCGACCTACGGCCGCACCCTCATTGCGAAGGTGGCGGTCTTTGCCGCCGTCCTTGCCATAGGCGGGTTCAACCGTTACCGGCTGATGCCGAGAATTACGGATTCCACTGCGCGCGGCGCGCTGTTACGCAATGTCGGCCTCGAATCCGCCATCCTGATGTTCGTCGTCCTCGGTTTGGCGGCGCTTCTGGCGAATACGCCCCCGCCTCACGGCGCCGCCGTCATCGGCGGCCATTCCATGATGGTGATGTTTCTCGGTGATCGTTCGAAGCGTCGTTCACTCCGGCCCGGTTAGCACGCGTCCGCGGACACTCCGCTGCTCAAGGTTCCGCCGGGACTCACGCGGCCTACGGTGGGTAGCTGACGAGGCTTCAGGCGCCGGGCTCTTCCGCGTCATGGGCGTGACCGATCGCCTGCCGCAGCCGCCGCTCGAGCTTGGCGCAGTTCAGGATCACTTTCTCGGAATGCACCGCATTAATCGCGCTCAACGGGACCGTGAAGTCACCCGCATTTTCCACGTAGATTACCAACTCGGGCCGGCCGCCGGGAGCAACTTCGCGCACCGCGCCGAATTCCTCGCTGCCGTCCTCAACAAAAACCTGGAATCCTCGCTCGATCTTTTCCTGCATGGCTTGCTTCTCCATCGCATCAATGAGGCAGACTGCTGCGCCGCCTGACACGATTATCCGCTTGAGTCGGTTTCGGATCGAACTCGCGTCGCCGCAAAAAGATCGCCGGCGGCCAGCGTTCGCGTTCGACACGCTCGCTCATCTCGCGCGGCGCGTGGTCTTGTCGCGAGTATTCGCTAACATGTCCGGGCGCCCTCGCGCGCAGAACACCGATGCCGTTGCTCGACTGGATTCTCGGCCGTCCGCTTGCTTCATCCGAGGCATCCAACCAGCGTATCGGGGTCGCTGCCGGCGTACCGACTTTCGGACTTGACGCGCTCAGTTCAGCCGCCTACGGCCCCGAAGCAGCCCTGACCGTACTGCTGCCCCTTGGCGCCGCCGGACTTAACTTCATCCTTCCGGTCAGCGCTGCAATCGTCGCCCTGCTCGGCATCGTCTACATCAGTTACCGGCAGACCATCGCTGCCTATCCGCAGGGCGGAGGCTCCTATACGGTCGCACGCGAAAAACCTCGGCACCCACGCCGGCCTGCTCGCCGCCGCCGCCTTGATGACGGACTACGTACTCAATGTCGCGGTGGGAATCTCCGCCGGCATCGGCGCGCTGATCTCGGCGGGGCCGGCTCTGCAGCCCTACACGCTCGCGCTATGCCTGGTGGTCCTCGCTGTACTGACCTTCGTCAATATGCGCGGCATCGGCGAGGCCGGCGCCCTGTTTATGCTGCCGACTTGCGTATTCGTTGTGAGCCTGGCCGTGGTCGTGCTCTGGGGCGTACTGGCGACGATCTCGGCGGGCGGTCACCCGCATCCCCGCGTTGCTCCGCCGCACCTGGCGAACGCCACCGAAGCCGTCGGCACATGGCTGTTGCTGCGCGCCTTCGCCAGCGGATGCACCGCGATGACCGGTGTCGAAGCCGTCAGCAACGGCGTTCAGGCGTTTCGCGAACCCGTCGTGCCGGCCGCGCGTCGCACACTCACCGTTATCATTGCCATCCTGATGGTCCTGCTGCTCGGCATCGCTTACCTCGCGCAAGCCTACCGCATCGGCGCGACGGTGCCGGGATCGGAACAGTACCAGAGCGTCCTCTCTCAATTGATCGGCGCGATCGCCGGCCGTGGAGTCTTCTATTGGGTCAGTATTTCTTCAATTCTGTTGGTGCTGTGCCTGTCAGCGAATACTTCATTTGCCGACTTTCCCCGGCTCTGCCGCGCTGTCGCCGAGGACGGCTTCCTGCCGCGCTCGTTCACCAACCAGGGTCGCAGGCTGGTCTATTCCGAGGGTATCTGGGTCCTCGCGATACTGTCAGCAATCCTCTTGATCGCCTTCGACGGCATCACCGATCGGCTCATTCCTCTATTCGCGGTCGGCGCGTTCCTGGCCTTCACCCTGTCACAGAGCGGGATGGTCGCCCATTGGCGCAAGAACCGTGAACGCGGCGCACTCGCCAGCATGGCCGTCAATGGCCTCGGCGCAACCGCCACCGCCTTCACCGTCGTGGTCGTCGCCGCCGTCAAATTCATCGACGGAGCCTGGATGGTCGTGTTGCTGGTGCCTGCCTTGGTCACCCTGATGCTCGCGGTCCGCCGCCATTACGATCGGATCGAACGCGAAATTGCCGCGCCCGGCCCCGTGAACCTCGATCATCTGCAGCAGCCCATCGTGATCGTGCCGATCCTCCAATGGAGTTCAGTAGCTGAAAACGCCGTGCGCCTGGCGATGACGATGTCGCAGGAGGTCGAGGTGCTGCACGTCGAAGCCTCGGATAGCGCGGACTCGCTCAAGGGGATTTGGTCCTCGCGTGTGGAAGAGCCCGCGATCAAGGCGGCTCGCCAGGTTCCGCGCCTGACCGTTCTTTACTCTCCTTTCCGATACGTGGTGCAGCCGATCGTCGACTACGTTCTCGCGATCGAGCGCAACCGCCCGGATCGCACCGTCGCGGTGCTGCTGCCGGAACTCGTCGAGCGGCAATGGTACCAGTATTTTCTGCACAATCAGCGGGCCCGGATTCTTGCGGCGAGCCTGCTCACGCAGGGCACCCACCGCATAGTCATCGTCAGCGTGCCTTGGTATCTGCGTAAACGCACCTGAACGCCGCGCCGCGTGGCGGCTTCAGCCCGCCGCTGCATTGATCGGCTGGAGCAAGTAGAGAGCACGACGATTGGGCTCCCGGGACGGCGACTCGATCAATTGTTTGACGCGATGACGCACCTGCGGGGAGAGTCGCGCGAGTTCGCTCGTCCTGGCAACCAGAAAGGCGGTCTGACCCTGACTCGGTCCAGACTGCGCGACTGCCTTGGGCAACATCTGCAGCCCCGAACCGTAGTACCAGGCAAATTCCGGATCGAAGAAGGCGACGTAAACTGGGGCCCCGCCAACCCGAGCGCGCACTTCGGCGGCAAATGGTGCTGCGCTCCGCAACTGGGCCTCCGCCGGGCGTACCGTGCCATTCCACAGCATCGAGCCGGCCAGGCAGAGAGCGGCCAAACCAACTCCGCTTACGAACGCGCGACGGCGTAATAAACCAAGCAAAACTGCTGCAGAACCCGCTCCGATCGCGATCGCGAACAACACGAAGGGCAGAGCGAACTGTGCGTTTCCTTGGGCAAAAATGCCCGCGTAGGTGGCATCGCTTGATTGCAGTCGGATCCCCAACGAACTCAAGCTGCCGCCGCTGCGGAAGAAGATGAGACTCGCGGTCGTCCCGACCAGCATCGTTAACGCAATTGCGGCCGTGATCGCGTCACGCAAGAAATTCGTACGACGCGCGTGGGTTCCAGCCTCGACGGGTGTGTCAATGAAAAGCGCGGCCAGCAGAATTGCGAGAGACGGTACTGCGGGCAAAATGTAGTCCGCTCGCTTGGCGCTGGCGACTGAAAACAGTGCGAGCACCGCCACTACCATCGCAAGCTGAAAGTTAAGCGGCCTGCGATATGGCACCGGGTGCCCGCCATCCATGAAAGCCAATGCCACCGCAGGAATCAGCAGACTCGCCGGAAGCATTACGCTGAACAGCCGCAAACCCATAAAGTAGATCGGCTGCGCGGCTTCTCCAGTTCCACCCAAAGCCGCGGGCACGAAGTGGCCAAAGTTCTCCTGGACAAACGTGCCGGGGAGGCCGCGATGCCACCCGACGATGAACGCCGGCACGTACCAGGTTGCCGCGATCGTAAGGGCAATCGCCATGGTCGCCCAGGGCCATGCGAGCGTTAGTAGCGAGAGTGGATTGCGCCGCATCGAGATTAGATAAATCGCCGATGCCAGCGCAGCGATCACGACCACAACCGGGCCCTTGGTGAGAATCCCGAGTCCTAACAGCGCGCCCGCTAACGCGGTCCTCGATTTCGACGGGGGCGCTTCCAGCGCTGGATAAATTGCGCAATAAAACGGAAATAACAGCAGGGTTAACAGCATGTCTGTAAGCGCGGTAACCGACCGTAAAGCGTAGCCGTAGGCGCCGATCAAAAGAAAAAAGGCCAGCCATCCCTGCGCCTCGCCGATTTTTGCCGCACTCCAACACATCACCACCGCAGCCAGCGCCGCACCTGCGATTATTGAAACTGCGCGTGAGCGTGCCTCGTCGACGATTCCGCCACTCGCGTCGACCGCAAGCGCAGAAAGCCAATAAAAGAGCGGTGGTTTGCGCGCGACGAACCCGTAGTAGTCGTACGGCAACAGCCAATGACCATGCTGCACGATATCCGCTATCCACTGCGCCGACTGCGGTTCCGCGTCCCTGTGAAAAGGCGCCGTGATACCCAGACTCAATACGCAAAACGCTATGAGAAAGGCGACCGCAATCCTGGGAGGGACCGCTCTCCAGGCTTGCCCGCGACCCCGCGGTCGTGGACCGTGACGAACGTTTCCCGGATGCCCTGGCGTTGAGTCCCCTCCACTCATCTAGCACTCCTGGCGGACCGGCCGAAGCGTGAGCCGAGTCGCTTACATATCGCTAACAGGGGCTTGTCACGCCCGCAAAAACCCCGTTGCCTGGTGTTTTTTTCCTCGGATCGCGACTCCCCTGCGAGAATGCCATTACATCTATTACTGTGACTTGTATCGTTTCTTCCTTACTAAAGATAATAAAAACTGTCTTGACATCGAACAGACAGTGATTTAGTGTCTAGGGACAGCAACGATTCTCCCGACGGGGAGCGAGGTCTTCATGTCTCTCAAACGGCTATTCTCCATTGGGTGGCGCAAGGGCCAGACCATGACCGAGTACGTGATGATCGTAGCGGCGGTCGCGATCGTCGTCATGGTCGGTTACACGCTTCTCGGCCAGGGCCTCAGTTCCAAGGTCAACCAGGTCGATACGTCGATCACTGCCAGCTGATAAGTCGGCGTTCCTGCGACCGTAACGGCCGATCCAGTTTCCGCTGTCGATTAGGCCGCCGCAGCCGCAAACTCGAACCTCTCAGCCGCCACGCACCATCCGGCGTTGCCGCGGGGCCTCCCGTTTCGGACTGACGACGGGAAATGTTGCAGCTGCGCACACTGCTATTGCTTTTCGCAAATTGCGTCTCCGGTCTTTCGCAAAAGTCCATTTATCGGGCCTGGACCTCGCCCCGGAAGTTCACGTCGGCGACCGCTTCAGCGGTGGCTAAATACTTGATTTATCTTAACAATTTATAACATCTGAACCATCCTCGCCCCACGCAAGCGGCAGGCGCCACCTATGTAGGCGCCGCTTCCCGGTCTGGCACGTTCCTCGCTCAGCAGGGGAATCAGTGAGCGAACTCTGAGGGATTGGGGAGGAACAACATGAGAGCTTTTGTAAACGTGATGTCATTCGTGATCGCGATTTCATCGATCGGCTTCCTGATCGCGGCCGAAAACTCTTACCAGCACAGTTTCAGCGGGAATCAGATGACGCAGGTCGCCCGGCTCAGCTGATCGACTCGCGCCAACGTGCGCTGCATGGCGGGCGCTTCGCGCAACTGCGCGAAGGACGCGCGCGCCTCGGGCCAGCCTTGGGTTTTCGGCTGGCCCGTTTTTTTATCCCACCGGTTAGTGCGCCTTCTCTGCCTTGAGAGCGCGGCATCGCCACCTGGTGGCGGTAATTTGCAAGCAGGTACGAATAGGGCTAAAGGGTGGTCTCGATCAGGATCACGGAGGGCGTCAAATGGCTGGAATCCTGCAGGGGAAAGTCGCGCTGGTGACCGGGGGCGGTTCAGGTATCGGCCGCGCTACCGCGATCCGCCTCGCCCGCGAAGGCGCCAAGGTCATGATCGCAGACTATGTCCCCGAAGGCGCCGATCGTACCGTCAAAATGATCAAAGACGCCGGCGGTGAGGCAAGCTGCCTCGCCGTGGATGTTTCCGTCACCAGCCAGGTCGAGATGATGATCAAAAAGACGGTCGAGACCTACGGCCGCCTCGACTGTGCGCACAACAACGCCGGTATCGAAGGCGCGATGGGCGATACCGTCGGCTGTACTGAAGAAAATTTCGATCGCGTGGTCGCGATCGATCTCAAGGCGGTGTGGCTCTGCATGAAGTTCGAAATTCCGCAGATGCTCAAGCAGGGTGGCGGCGCCATCGTCAACACCGCGTCGATTGCAGGTCTGCTTGGTTTCAACGGTATCCCCGCCTACGTCGCAGCCAAGCACGGCGTGGTCGGATTGACGCGCACCGCCGCGCTCGAATACGCACAAAAAAACATCCGGGTGAACTGCGTATGCCCGGGCGTGATCCGCACGCCGATGGTGGAGCGGGCGATCGACAAGGGCGGCTTGAACGAAGCCGATGTCATCGCGGCCGAACCCGTGGGGCGGCTCGGCAGGCCCGAAGAGATCGCGGAGGGTGTGCTGTGGTTGCTTTCGGACGCGTCGTCGTTCGTCACCGGCCATCCGCTGACGATCGATGGCGGATGGGTCGCGCGCTAGCGATGCGCTGACGTCGGCAGTCACCCCAGCCCAGTTCCCTCCCTCGAGTCCGAGGCGAGGTTCGATTTCGCTACCGCTCGATTCGCGAGATTCGTTCGAAACCGTAATTTACGCGCACTCCGCGCCACCAATGTTTTTACCGACTATTCGTCGGGGCCGGTGCTAAGGTTTCGTGGAGAGAAGCCCATCGATTTCACCTGATCTATGCTTTTTACTGCTCAAGAATTATGTTTGCTGATGCTGACATGATAAAACATATCTAACCATTAGAGACTTGTCTTAGAGACGTCGTAAAGCTATCTTGAGATGGGTTCGCCCTTATTGTGAGGTGGGTTCGCCCGATTGAAGCGTGATCACGGCCGCTTTGTGTGTGCGGAGAGATGGTGAATGGCGGTAGCAATCAGCCGAAGTGACCTGGGACTCAATTTCGTACGCGAGCTGCACAAGCTGGCAGCGGTCCCATACATGGCCACTTCGTGGGAGTTACGCGGATTCACCTGGTGGGTGGGTGATTTTCGGCAACGCATCTGGGCCGAACCAGCGGTTGACGAGTACGACGGCCAGGCCTTCAAGGTCTGCGCCGTGACCGATTTCATCAACGACCTCGAACCGGGCGACGAGCGCCTGATGGATCGCGTGGAAAAGCTCGCGCGCGCGGCGTCCACTTCCTCGTTGGTGTTCGACCCGGTCGACCGCACGCTACGTCATTGGACGACGATTACGCTGTACGAGGACATCGGATCGTGGGTCTATCCGCTGATGATTGGCTCGGCCTATTCGCAACTGGCCGCGGCCAATTCCGCTTGCGGCGACGCGCAACGGGTGCTCGGCGGCAAGCCGGACCAGAACAATCGTCCGCTGCGCGGGCCTGATTCGTGCAAACACGCGCGGGTCGAG
Organism: uncultured Pseudomonadota bacterium; assembly: GCA_963837035.1. Classification (GTDB taxonomy): domain Bacteria; phylum Desulfobacterota; class Binatia; order Binatales; family Binataceae; genus JASHZA01. The sequence continues at coordinate 162,974 of CAWIMH010000027.1, read as the reverse complement.
GGCTGGGGAGCAGAATGCGCAGAAGAGGGCCGCAACCACTCGTCATGGGCTGGAACCGGTGAATTTGCCGAGGCCGTCGACCTACTTCAGCGCGGCAATATCATCGCGAAATTGGCGGGTGAGGGTTTGATCGCGGGATTCCCCTTTGCGGCCAACGCCGAAGCGGGTGAGCGCGCCGAAGGCGATCTGCCAGCCGACCGCACCGCGGTCTTCGAACTGAGCACCGAAACGCCGCATCCGGTACAAGGCAACGGTTTATCGACGCGGTTGTATCTGCCGATCGATCTGCCCGAGCAAATGGCGTGTCATCTTTGCGCGGTACTGAATTTGCTCGAGACGCGCGAGTACACGGGGAGCAGCCTTATCGGCAGTTGGGGCCGTGAGGATGGCGGGTTGGCCTTCATCGGCTTCGTCCCGAATATCGTTTACCACTCCGGCATGGTCCCGAACCTGGCGCTGGCGGCCCGTGCGCGCACGGCCTGGGTCGCGGCGAAGCTGGGCGAGGGAGACCGGCTGATGGCGGCTTCCAACCTGGTTACATCGGTGCTGGAAGGATTCATTGAACCGGCAAAAGCGGCCGAGATCATGGAAGCCGCTAAGCCGCGCAAGCGCGGTCTTTTCCGCAGAGTCTTCGGGCACTAGAGCCGGCCTTCGTTCGCGTACCGAGCTACCGTCATATCGCAGCTAGACCACGATATATCGGCTATCGACTATCGAACGTCGAGGTAGGCGACAGTCTCGTGGCGTCGCTCGTCATTGACGTCCATCACATTCCTTTCCCTCAGATTTGGCCAAAATCATCGTGTAACCATGTATTACGAAAGATTTATAGTCTAAAACTTGACGAGCGTATCAATTTTGTTACATTATTAGGTTGTTCAAGATATGACCAATTAAAGATATTCATAACTATTTAAAAGAGCTATAAAGTAGATAGACAAGAGAGAGACCAAACCGGATAATCTCGGTTAGTGGTGACGACAGCTCAACCGAATCGAGGTCGGATTTAGGGCGCGCGTACCCAAGAAGGTAAGGGCACCGGCTGCAACCCGGTCGGACGGGGGTTCAACTCCTCCCGCGCGCTCCAAACCCAACCTCGATTCCTTTTTCACCCCTTCCTGTTCGCCAGGGCTTCCGGATTGACGACGCTCGTGGCATTCCCGCGGGCGTAAGCGACGATCTGATCGAAGAGCGCCCGAACATCCCTTCCATCCCGCCGCGCTCGACGTAGCCGAGGTGAGGCGTCGAGACGACGTTGTCCATATGGAGGAGCGGATCGGTGACTCGATCTGAGGATAGCTTGAGGCAGTGCGCTGGAGGATGATTTGAGCGACTCGCGCACGGCAACATGTGTTCGCCTATTATTCGTTTGTGCGAAAGTTGCGTTGGAGCGAGAGATCGGTCGAAGGGCGGTGTAATGACAAAAACTGAGTGGCTCAGCCGACTGCCGGCGCAAAAATATCAGTTCGCATTTGAATATTCTGAGCTTAGCCATTATAGTCTTTATTGTCGTTAAATTTGGTCGCACTACCTAAGGTATTGTATGTTGCGTTTTAAAGGCGTTTATGCGACTCTAAAGGCGGTTCCGGGTGATTCAGCCCAGTCGTCGGGGGCACAAGATGACCCCGAAGCGGGGCCAAAAAAAGAATCGGGAGACAGCCTGAATATGACGATGGACGACGTGATGCGCAGAGTGAGGCTATTGCGCGGGTACAGCACCGACCGCGGGGCCTCGGAAGCCGAAGCGCAGAATGCCACTCGCCTGGCCGATATGCTGATGGAGCGTTATCGAGTCGCGCAGAACGACGTTCAGCCCGCGCCGACGCGTTTTCACCGTCCGGTGTGGGATTACTGGCAGCGCCTGTTTATCGAATTCGACATTCAACTCCGCACGTTCGGGAAGCGCGCCAGCGCCGATGTGGGGCGCGGCGCGACCGTGATAATCCGTCTGCAGACCAACGACTGGGTAGTGCAGAAGCCGTCGGCCGAGGGTTGGGAGATCGTGGCCGAGGGCATGGGGCTGGAGACGATGCGCGGATTCCTGACCAAGCACATGCCGCGCGCCTACTCCTTGTTCAAAGGTAAATAATCGCTCGCGGGTCGCGTCCGGTGGCAGAGGCGACCCGCAAGGGCGTGCCTCTGGCGGATCCTGCGCGGGCGCGATCGGTTTTGCCACGATTGCCGACGTGACGCGGAAATCCTCCACGAACCATAGATCCTTCCCTCCGTGTAGATCGTTCGTTTCGATATATCCGCCAGATGACGTGATTCGATCGCTCCGCAATGACTCGGGGCGATTCGCTCCGTGACCCGATGCGACCCGCTTGCGGATGATTCAAGGCGGATCGCGGCGTCGCCGAGGGGCCGCAAGGTTGACCGCGACCGGCTATCGGGCTTTTAATGCGGGGCATGGCCGGAATCGTTTCCTACGGATCATATATTCCCTACAGACGCCTCAAGCGCGCCGCCATCGCCGAGATGCTGGGCACGCCCGCCGGCAAGGGCGAGAAGGCGATCGCGAGCTTCGACGAGGACAGCGTGTCGATGGCGGTGGAGGCGCTGCGCGACGCGCTCAAGAGCGCGCCGGGCATGGTCCCCAGCACGCTGCTATTTGCGACCACCACGCCGCCCTACGCCGAGAAGCTCAGCGCGGCGATCGTCGGGGCGGCGGCGCGGCTGCCGCTGGAGATTCGCGCGTCGGATGTCACCGGATCGATTCGCGCCGGTCTGACCGGGATCCTGCAGGCGGCGGACGCGGCCAAAAGCAACGGGGGCTATGCAGCGATCGCGATCGCCGACAGCCGCCTCGGCGCGCCCGAGGGACGCACGGAACAGCAGGGCGGTGACGGCGCCGTCGCCTTCGTCCTGGGGAATGACAACGTGGTCGCGGAGATCGAGGCGTCGGTCTCGCTCACCCGCGAATACCTCGACACCTGGCGCAATCCCGACGAGCGCTTCGGCCATTCGTGGGAGGAGCGTTTCGCGCTGACCCAGGCGTACGCGCCGCTGTTCGGCAAAGTGGTCGCGGACGTGCTCGAAAAGGCCAAGGTCAAGCCGGGCGATCTCTCGCGCGTGATCCTTGACGCGCCGAATCCGCGCGCGGTGGATGAATTCGCGCGCGCGGCGAAGATCGATCCGTCGCGGCTGGCGGACAGTTTCGCGCTCACCGTGGGGCAGACCGGCGCCGCGCACGCGGGGCTGATGCTGACCTCGGTGCTGCCGTCGTGTAAACCCGGCGACTGGATCCTGATGGCGACGGTGGCCGACGGCGCGGACGCGATGGTGCTGCGGGTAACGCCGCAAGCGGCGGCGTTCCGTCCGGTTCATTCGATGGGTCGGTTGGTGGAATCCAAAGGCGACGTCACCTACGGCAATTATCTGAAGTGGCGAGAGATTCTGCCGACCGAACCGCCGCGGCGGCCCGATCCCGAGCGGCCGGCGGCGCCACCGATGATGCGGTCCGAGAAGTGGAAGTTCGGGCTGATCGGTTCGCGCTGCAAGGCCTGCGGCACGCCGCAATTGCCGCCGCAGCGGGTTTGCGTCAAGTGCCGGAAGTTCGACCAGATGGAGCCCTACGAGTTCGCCGACCGCACTGGACGAATCGCGACCTACGCGATCGACCGCTTGGCGTACTCGCTCAATCCGCCTACGATAAACGTAGTGATCGACTTCGCGGGCGGCGGCCGCTTTCTGTGCGAGATGACCGATTGCGATCCGGGCAAAGTGGCGATCGGCGACGAAGTGGAGATGACGTTTCGGCGGCTCTTTACGGCCGATGGAGTCCATAACTATTTTTGGAAGGCGCGTCCCAAGCGCTAAACGCCGCAGGAGGCAAAGTTCATGGCAAGTCGGGGAATCAAGGACCGTGTAGCGATAATCGGAATGGGCTGCACCAAATTCGGCGAGCATTGGGACAAGGGCGCTGACGACCTGTTGTGCGAGGCCGCCTATGCGGCATACGAGTCCGCAGGGGTCGGTCCCGACGACGTCGATGCGTACTGGCTGGGCACGATGGGATCCGGGGTTTCCGGGCTGACGCTCAGCGAACCGCTCAAGATCCAATACAAGCCCGTGACCCGGGTCGAGAACATGTGCGCGACCGGATCGGAGTCGCTGCGCCAGGCGTGTTACGCGGTGGCGTCGGGCGCGTTCGACGTGGCGATGGCGATCGGCGTCGAGAAGCTCAAGGACTCAGGCTTTTCGGGGCTGGTGATGTCGAATCCACCCAACGACGGCACGCCCGCGAGCATGACGCCGCCGGCGCTGTTCTCACTGCTCGCGCCCGCCTATTTCAAGAAATACGGTCTCGATCCGGACAAGGGCAAGGACGTGCTGTCGCGGATCGCGTGGAAGAATCATAAGAACGGCGCGCGCAATCCCAAGGCGCAATTCCAGAAAGAAGTGCCGATCGAGACCATCCGGAATTCGCCCAAGATCGCCGATCCGCTCGGGATCATGGATTGCTCAGGCGTATCGGACGGTTCGGCGGCGGCGATCGTGGTCCGCGCCGAAGACGCGCATAAGTACTGCAAGAACCCGATCTACATCAAGGCGCTGTCGTTCGTTGCGGGCCCGGCGGAAGGTCCGCTGTCGCAGGAATACGACTTCACCACGTTCCCCGAAGTGGTCGCCTCGGCCAAAGACGCATACGCGCAGGCCGGAATCACGCGGCCGCGCGAGCAGATCAGTCTCGCCGAGGTGCATGACTGCTTTACGCCGACCGAACTGGTGTTGTACGAAGACCTGGGCTTCAGCTCACGCGGCACCGCATGGCAGGACGTACTCGAGGGATTCTTCGACCTCGAAGGGAAGCTGCCGGTGAATCCGGATGGCGGGTTGAAGTCGTTTGGGCATCCGATCGGCGCGTCGGGCCTGCGGATGATGTATGAGATGTGGCTGCAGTTGCGCGGGGATGCGGGTCCGCGTCAGATCAGCGACCCCAAGGTCGGTCTGACCCACAATCTGGGGGGACAGCCCGGACGTTGTGTCAGCTTCGTTTCGGTGGTGGGGAGCCAGGTTGGTTAAATAGACGGGTTGCAGCCGGTCCAGTTAGCCTGGGTCCGGTTTTCAAAGGAGAGGTCGTTCGAGCCAGTGGTTCGAACGGCCTCTTCGCTCTTTCTGAGGGGGGAATTCGTCGGTTGGAAAATAAACACGCTTCAGCGTGTCAAGGACCAATCAGATTCATTAGAACTCCGTATCGCGCATAATACAATTAGCCACTCTAGTGACAGTTGTAGACAGCTTGTATCACTACAAAGTTGACAACGGAGTCTTTTATGATATCAAAGATATGTGTCGAGCGATTAATGTAGTTAGAGGATGCGAAGAAGCTTGATGTCAGGTCTATGTTCGGCGGCAATGGGCAGCACCGCAAGTCGAGGCATCGACGATGAGAAAACGCGTGAGGCTTAAGACTCAGGACGGCCAGAAGATCTTTGTACAACTCCATCACTGGGGCGGCGGGGTCGATCGCCAATACCGGCGCTGGACCCGGGAGCATGACGGCTGGCGTTGCCTCGAATCGGGGCAGGTCGCTCATCCGGCGAGCCTGTTCGACGCCTTCAAGCGAGCCACGCCGCGCTGGAAGGACTGACACCGGCGTCTGCGGGGCTCAAGACTTTACAGCGGGCCTTTCGCGCCAATAAGCTCGCTCGGGTGAATCTCGAACTGGTCAGGGAGCGGCTGGCGCAACTGAATCAGCGAGCGAAGGCCCTGGTCGAAGGCCGCTATCAATCCGAGGTATCACGCCAGGAGTTTGTCGACGGGGCGGAATTTCGCGAATGGCGTGTCGGCTGTATTGCCTTCCTGCACGAGGCGCTAGGCGCCGACAGTCCGTATAGCAAAGAGTTCGAGTACAACTGCGACAGTCCGTTCCTGTCCGCGGTCGCGCGCGGGATCGCGGTGTTACGGGCGGCGCGCGAATATATCGACTTTGGGCCGGTCGCACGGGTGGAAGAGCTGGTGGCGGCGGAAGTGTTCGCGGATTTGCTGGGGATCGCGTCGCGCCAGGTTCGTGAGGGCCATCCGGGGGCGGCGGCGACGATCGCAGCGGCGGTGCTCGAGGACGTTATGCGGCGCAGCGCGCGGCATCGCCGTATCGCGATCCGCGAAAACGTCGACGATCTAACGGCGCTCAACTCCAAGCTCGCGCAGGCCGGCGTTTATCCCGCGGCGATGGGAAAAAAGATCGAAGGCTGGGCGACCTTGCGCGGCAGCGCTGAGGCGGGCGCGATTGCAGCAGAGGCGGCGCGCGAGGTCGAGCAGATGATCAGGGGCGTCCGCGACTTCGTCAACGACCACCTGGTCTGACGCATCCGCGCGGACGGATTCAAGTCATCTTCAAGTCATCGGGGCGGCGAGCATCGGGACGATCTCGCGCTGCGGCGGGGCGGCGCTGACCTCGGCGCGGCCGCTTTCGATCGTCATGTCCAGCTCGCTGCGCACGCCGAAGCGTCCGGGCAGATAGATGCCGGGCTCGACGGAAAAACAGGTGCGATCGATCAGCATCCGATGGTCGCGAGTCTCGAGCGAATCGAGATTGGCGCCGGTGCCGTGGACCTCGCGTCCGATCGAATGGCCGGTGCGGTGGATGAAGGATTCGCCGTAGCCGGCGTCGGCGATGACCTTGCGGGCGGCGCGGTCGGCCTCTTCGCCGCTGACGGGACGGCCCGCGGCGACGCGGCTGCGCACGAGATCGACGGCGGCGTCGCGCGCGCGGGCGACGATCGAGAATACGCCGCTGTATTCAGCGGGCACCGCTTCGCCGACGAAGCCCATCCAGGTCAGATCGCCATAGATGCCGTCGGGTCCTGGTTCCTTGGCGAAGAGATCGAGCAGGACGAGGTCGCCGCGGCCGAGCAGCGTGTCCTTTTCGCGCGTCGGGGCGAAGTGAGGATTGGCGGCGTTGGCATTGACGGCGACGATCGGAGCCTCGTCGGTGCGCAGGCCGTGGCCGGCGATTCGATCGAGCAGGAACTCCTGGAGAGAAAATTCCGTACAAGCGAGATCGCCGCGCACGCGCGACGCGATATGGGCGAACGTCTCACTGACGATCTCGCGCAGGGCAGCCGCGGCGCGCCGATGTCCCGCGATTTGGGCGGCGGTGAGCGTTGCCTCGAAGCGCTGGATCAAGTCGGCGGCTGAAACGACCTCGACACCGAGCGCGCGGACGAGTTCGACCGTGCCAGCGTCGACGCGCGAAACGTAGGGAATCGCACATTGCGGCGAGTAGTTCATCGCGATGCGCTTGCGATCCTTGAGTATCGTAGCGAGCGCCGCGGTCATCTCGCGCTCGGAGCGATAGACGATCCGGGAGGCGGCGCCGAGCGCGTCGAGGCGATGAGCCTCGACCGCCGAGACGATCGCGGTCGGCGGTCCGGCAGCAGGGACCAGGCAGAACCATCGGCGCGAGGTGATGCCCTTTTCGGGCAGGCCGAGGATCCGGTAAGCGAGCGGGTCGCTCATGCGAAAATCGTAGAAGAGCCAGCCGTCGAGTCCGGCAGCCTTCAGCGCGGAGGAAATTTCCTCAATTTGTGTCATCGGTGGACCTGCGCATTCAGAGCGCCAGTGGCGGCTTGAAGCGTTCGCCCCATTGGTGGACGCGCGCGGCCTCGATCACAACCATCGGATTGCGTGCGGGGTCGAGCGCCATCGCGCGGTATTGCGGATACTTGTCGCGCAAGCTGCGGAGCACCATCTCGTACGGGCCGGGATCGTCGACCAGGCGCGCCACGCCGTGGACGAGCACATAGGCGAGCCTGGACCAGTCCTCCTCGTAATGGTCGATGACGAGCGCAACCTGGGGATTAGCGGCGATATTGCGCATTCGTTTGAGGCCCCCGCGGGTCAGGCGCTTGGGTTTTTCGTCGATGACGAAATAGAAGCGCCTCGCGCCGTCGAACCAAAAGCAGAGCGGGACGTTGTGCGGTACACCGGCGATATCGGCGGTCGCCAGGCGAGCGATGCGCGCGTGAGTAAGGAAGTCGCGCACTCGTTCGTCTTCGAGTGGCTTGGGCGAATCGGCAATCATCGCCAACCGAATTGCTCCACCGCGCCAACTGTATATGATCTTGCGCGAGAATCTAACAAAAGCAATCGGCGACAAGGCCTTGTTCAGGTTGCCGTTGACGAGCTCCGTCGGCTGCGCTAAATGATCGCAACTTCGGTAATGAAGTCGAATTGGAGGAATAAGACTAAATGTACCAGCGGGTACTCATGATAGCGGTTTTCGCCGTCGCCTTGAGTGGGGGGAGCGTCTATGCCCAGGAAACTGACGCCACGAGGACGGCAGTCCTCAGTGGCACGATCAAGGGCACCGCCACTCCCGCTGCGGGTGCGTGTCTCACGGGTGGTTACTCCGCAATATGTCCGAGCGGGATTTGCTCCTGCGACACGATGGCCGGCGGAAAGGTAACTGGAAAACTCGCAGGAAGTGGACTCGCAGTCGTAAATATCACCCTCGACAGCGGGTCAGCCACGAGCAGCGTTTCAGGATCGACTTGCCAACCTGGTTTTGGCGTTGCGACTCTCACGACTACAGTGGGTTCAGGCAAAAATAAAATCGTTAAGAGCGAAACGATCAATCTAAACTTGTCAGTTTGCGACGCGTTCACCAACGGCGGTGCAGAAGCGTTTGACGGAGGATTCGGCATTGCGGCTTCGCCAGCGCCGACTCCGGCAGCAAGTGGATGGGGAACTGTAGACGGCAGCCAGAAAGGCACCGTCCTTACGCTAAAATTGAAGGGCTCGATTACCCAGTAATCGACTAGCGGAGCGCACTAAACCTTTTCGCAAGACAAATTTAATAGACCAAATCACTTCAGAAAACTTTTAGGTGAGCTACCGCGATTCGGTTGACTGGTCGTAGATAATGCGAGTAGTCTGCCGCTGGACAAGCTAAAATGAGCCGGTCTTGAAGGGAGGAGAAACCACGGCTGGTCTCGAGCAGCGAAGGGCGGGGGTGGTCCGCGGGCCGGTGTCTCGGTTCGTCCGCGTTAAGCGAGGGATTGGGCGACCCTGCGCGTAGGTCGTTCCCGTCGTCGTGACGAGTACACAGCTGAATCAAAAGTGCAATAGGACAAGTAATTGCCGGTTTAGACTGCTGCCAAGATTTTCAACACAGGTGCACGTATAGCTACAAGGAGCAATGAGGAATGAAATTCAAACTGATGTCGGCCACGATCGTTTCGGTAACTCTGCTCGCGACGGTGAGTTTGATGCCGTCGGGGGGTTGGGCGCAGGACAGCCAATCCGATGCGGCGGCGGCGGTAAAAGTCAGCCCAGCGACTGGGATCGCAGGAATTCTTGTAACGACGGCGTCAAGTTGTCCAAACGTGGCGTGCGAGACGGGCGATACGTGCCAGTTTAACCTAATTACAGGCACGTCAACGAATTTCTCACGTTTTGGAGCAACGCTGGGTAAGGCTTCGCTCCTTGGTTGTGTCGCTATCAACCAGAACACCGGAGTATCAGTCGGTAGTGGGGCCAGCGGAGATACAAACTGCTTTCCCGCGACTGGAACCGTAATCCTCACACAAAACTCCAAAGCCGCTGGGGCCGTGACGATTGCGTTCGCAGGGAACGTTTGCGAACTACCGACGGCGCCCACCAAGCAGGTATTGGACGGGGCCTATATTGTAACTGGGTCTACCATCAAAAACTTGAATTCAGGTTCGGGGAGTATTTCGGCAGGCTACGACACCGTGACTGGCGTGGGCGATCTGTCGTTCCAAGGCGTCAAAGACTAAAGGTTATTGATGAGTTTCGGACTTAGCCGGGGGAGTCAGAATGCCCCGGCTGAGTCCAACGCTTAATTGTCGTCGTCCCACCACTAGATAGCTTCTGCAAGTTGGCGCGTCCATTTTGGACAGCCTCGAGGCATTTTGCGAGGTCGATGTGACATCCGGCCAAGCCCATAAGGGTGTCTGTCCGAATGCTGCGCAGGATCATCTCAAGTATAATCGAACCCTTTGCAGGCATTACTAGATTATCCTAAAGGCCATCAAAGCCGGTGACCTCAGTACTTTGTGGTGACATTTGTTATGGAGCGAGAATCCCTGATCATATAGTATCTCGATTAAGCCGCCAAGGCAACGGATAGACCGCCAGATGGGCATGCTGAGCGGAGTTGGCCCTGAAATCGGAGGCGGTTTGAACAAGAACTAATGCGTACGGTCTCGCGATCGCAAGAATGCCGAAGGGTGAGCCCGTCTATTCGTGTCAACCATTCACAGCCTGAGTGTTAGCATCGTAAGCCCCCACAAGCGCGGGTTTCGCGATTTACAGTTTCTTCGATCTTGTTGTGGGCGTCTTGGATTTCTCATCGCGAGCGGATCGGTTAATCTTGTTTCGTTGGCTGTGCCCAGCGATACCGAGAAAGCTGAAAGTGACCCCATGCACCGGCCCGTCAATGCCCGATTCAACAACGAACCCGCCCGGTCAGCTTGTGGCCATCCGAGCGGGGCTTCACCGGGAATCCGGTGGCAAGTTGTCCGCGATTACGCGACCCAACAATTTCACCGACGGCGGCGATCGCGTCAAAACGAAGGCACTTCGACATTTTTCTCTCTGCGTGTTTTTCAGAGCAATCACTTGCAATCAGCTAGTTTGGGCGTTCGTTAATTCGTCATTGCTGTACGCTGAACGGCGGCACAAAATTCGGCAGCGGTGAAGAAGTCACCTGTCCAGCCATCAGCGTCTCATATTGCTCCGGCGCCAATCCTTGACAACCTTGGAGCGATGGTTGGGTCGGATCTGCGAAGTTCTGAAAGGATCTAAAAGTGGTGTTGCTGTAGGGCGCTTGAGCGTAATAGACCGTGTTGTTGAATACGTAGGGACCGTTTCCGATACTGTCCACTTGTACCAGCGGAATGATATTGAGCGGCGCACCGTTCAAGTTACCGCCGCCGCCGAGAATGAGGTAGCCGGACCCGCTGCAGTCCTGCGTCGGATAAAACTCCACGAGGTCGCCGCCTGTTATCACATGATCTGCGAAACCGTTCGCACCCGTTTGGATCGCTAGTAGCACTCCATTGATCGAGACAGTGACAAGCTCTCCGATCTCGCTCAGCCCAGCGCCAACGAAGAGGTTGCCGACCTTCGTACCATTCGCATCCACGACGATAGCCGCGTTTTGTGCTCCGCTCGGCGTTGGAGTGGGCGCTGGCGTTTGGCTTGGAGAAGGTGTTGCCTGACCAAGCGCAATCAGTGCTTGGAGTGATACTCCGAACTCGTTCTTGTGGCAGGGTTGCGTGATTCCACGCTCATCCAGCGCGTCACGCATCGCTCCGGTTATCTTGTTGACACAGATGCCAGACGTCGGCGACGGAGTTGGTCTAGCCTGCGCTGGCATTTCTTCTTGCGCGCCCAAAGTCCCGGTCGTGACGGCAACGGCTATTGCTAGCGCTGTGAAGGCAATCGGAATTCTCATAATTACTCGTTCCCCTTTAGCGATATTGACAATCCGTTAGCTCAAAAGGTTTCTGGTGAACAAGGGTGGGTGTGTGTTGCAGGCCGCTCCTTTAGGGTTGCTGTTCCAGCGCAATCTAGCGATCTTTCAGACCTTTGACGGTATTTTCCGGACAGAGCCGTGATTTCCGCAAAGTCCTTTCTGATCGGGGATGCGAGAGTGGTGTTTCAGAGGCGGCCGGCCTTCTCCATGCACCCGTACACATCGCTCGAATGCTGGCAAAGCATCCACTCATGGCGCTTCGCCAGAGATTCGCCGCTCAGGGGCTCAAATGAACAGAGTTGATTGTCCTAGAAATCTGACCGTTGATCACAGTGTCCTAGGTTCAAGTCCCAGACGGCTCACCCTTATTCCGCCAGATGAACACTTGGAAGACATTTTTTGCCAGGTCGATGCCGAGTACGTGTACTTTCATTGCTGAGCTCTCCTCTTGATCGCGTTGTTCGCCATTCTTGCGACCGGTGAGAGGAAGCCGTCCATCCCATTAAGTGGAAAGCCAAGTGCGGCGGGTTGGAAGTCTCCGAGCTGGTGCGAGTTAGAGAACTGGAATCTGAGAATAGTAGGCTCAAGCGCATGTATGCCGAACTGGCGTTGGAGAACGAAGCAATCAAGGGGCTGCTAAAAAAATTGTAGCCCCGTCCGCACGTCGCGACACGGCCGGCCGTTTAGTAGGCGAAGGCGGTTTGTCAGTCCAGCGCGCCTGCCGAGCGGTGCACCTGTCACGGGCGGCGTACTACCGGGCAGCAGCAGGCGCGATACCAGCAGGCGATGAGCCGGTGATTCAAGCGCTCAACGGGCGTCGTCGCCAAGCATGGCCGCTGGGGCTTTTGGAAATGTCATGAGCGTCTGCGGCTCGATGGCTATCGGTGAAATCATAAGCGCACCTGGCGGATCTACTGTGCCATTCATTTGAATCTTCCGCGCCGCACCCGCAAGCGCCTGGCGCGGCCCGGGCAACCTTTGAATGCCCCGGCGATGCCCAATGAGGTTTGGGCGCTCGACTTTATGAGCGACACGCCTCTATCAGGGACGCCGCTTCCGAACCCTGAATATCCTCGACGAAGGCGTTCGTGAAGCGCTGGCCATCGAAAACGATACCAGTTTGCCGGCGGTACGAGTGGTCCGAACTTTACAACAATTAGCCGCCTGGCGCGGACTGCCCAAGGCGATTCGGCTGGATAATGGGCCCGAGGTGACCGCTCAGTATTTTACCGATTGGTGCGCGGATAAAGGCATCGAACTACGCCACATTCAGCCCGGCAAGCCGAACCAGAATGCTTTCATTGAACGCTTTAATCGCTCCTATCGTACGGAAGTACTTAACGGCTGGCTTTTTGGGTCTCTCAATGAGGTCCGCGAAATCACTCATCATTGGATCATCAGTTACAACGAGGAACGCCCTCACAAGCCCTGGGTAACCTGCCCCAGCGGTGTATCGCGAGCGCTTGCTCGCAGGGTCTAATTCCACTTCGCTACTGTCTACTTGACGGGGTGGATATGCCGCTAAAGAACTGATCCATTTACCGCTGTAAAAGTGAGCCACCCCGAGCCGTAGACTCCGGCTGGAAGCCGGAGGATGGGGATGCTGAAGATGGATCAAGTGCATGTACTGCGACACAAGGTGCTGAACGAGGGACGGAGCATCCGGCGCGTGGCGCGTGAACTCGGCTTAAGCCGCAACACGGTAGCCAAGTACCTCGATCAGCCCGAGCCGGTCAGAAGTTCGCGGCGACAGCGGGAGCGGCCGGTATGGGAGGCGGTGCAGCCGCGGCTGGAGGAGCTGGTGGCGGAGTGGGAGCCGCGGACCACCGGCAAGCAACGGATTACCGCGATGCGGCTTTATCGTCAGCTCAAGGCGGAAGGCTATCAGGTCGGCAGGACATTGGTGGGTGACTATTGGCGCGAGCGGCGGCGGCAACGAGCCGAGGTCTACGTGCCACTGGTTAATCGCCCGGGCGAAGCGCAGATCGATTTCTTCGAGGTGGTGGTGGAAGTCGGCGGCGAACGGCGCAAAGCCTGGGAGTTCCTGTTGCGGCTGATGTACTCGGGCCGCGAGTTCGCCTGGCTCTACGATCGCTGCGATCAGCTCGCCTTTCTCGACGGCCACGTGCGGGCGTTTGCCCACCTGGGCGGAGTCGCGCGGCGCTGCGTATACGATAATCTCGCGGCCGCAGTGCGCAAGATTGTCGGTGCGCGGCGCGAACTCACGGGCCGGTTCCTGGCGCTGGTCAGCCACTATCTGTTCGAGCCGGACTTCGCCCGCATCGGCGAAGGGCACGACAAGGGCGGAGTGGAAAGCCGCGGTAAGGCGATCCGGCTAGAGCATCTCACTCCGATTCCGCGCGGCGACAGCCTGGAAGCAATCTCGCGCCAGCTGCTCGCCGAACTCGACGCCGCGTTCCCCGCGCGGCACCGTGCTGGAAGGTCCGCCAGTGAGCTGTGGGCGGAGGAACGTGTGCAACTGCTGCCGGCACCCGCTACGAGCTTCGAGGTGCGCAAGCCAATCCCGGTCGAGATCAGCTCGCGCGCGATGGTCAGGATCGAACGGGCCTGGTACTCGGTGCCGTCGCGCTGGGCGCGGCTTGATGCGACCGCGTACCTCGGCGTGGACGACGTCCGCATCACCTGCATGGGCGAGAGCGTGACGCATCCGCGAGCGCGGTTTGGAACGCGCCAGGTCCGCTATCGTCATTATCTTCCCGAGCTGGCGCGCAAGCCGCACGCGGTGCGCCAAGTGGCGCCGGAGTTGATCGCGGAGTTGGGCGCACCGTGGAGCGGACTGTGGAGACTGTTGTGCGGCACGCACGGCGAATTGGAAGCAGCGCGAGTGGTGGCGCGGCTGCTCGGCGTGGTCTGCGAACACGGCGAAGATCGGGTGCGCCTGGCGCTGGAAGCGGCGATCAACCAGCACCGTATCGACGTGCTCGATCTCCCCGTTCCCGGACCGAAGCTCGAGAACGTCGCGGTTCCCGATGCGCTCGCCGCCTACGTGGTCGAAGCCGGACGCGCGTCTGATTACGATCATCTGCTGCTCGCCGAAGGAGCCGTCCATGAGTAACGCGGCCTGCGAGGCGGTCATCCAGGAGTACTGCCACGAACTCAAGCTCGCGGCGGTGGTGCGGGATTATCCGGGGCTCTGCCGGCGCGCCCGCGACGGTGGCTGGGCTTACGAAGACCTGCTGCGCGAGCTGCTAGAAGCCGAGATCACCAATCGGCATCAAAGCACCGCGCGCCGCCTGCTGCGCGAAGCGCGCTTTCCCGATATCAAGACCTTCGACCAGCTCGACTGGGCGGTGCTCAAGGGCGTGTCACGGCCAAAGCTCATGGAGCTGGCGAGCGGCGAGTTCATCGGACGCGCCGAGGACGCAATCCTGGCCGGTCCGATCGGCACCGGCAAGACTCATCTCGCGATCGCGCTCGGAGTGGAAGCCACGCGCCGGCGGCTGCGAGTTCACTTCGCCCGCGCAGCGGATCTGGTGCAGAGTCTGGTTGAGGCGCGCGACGAGCGGCGGCTGACCGCCTTGCAACAGCGGTATCAGAAAGTCGCGCTGTTAATCGTGGATGAACTGGGGTTCGTGCCTTTCGAGCGCACCGGCGGCGAGCTGCTCTTCAATCTGCTTGCCCAGCGCTACGAACGCCGCTCGACCATCATCACCACCAATCTGGCGTTCTCGGAGTGGGTCAAGGTGTTCGGCGATGAAAAGCTCACAACGGCGTTGCTCGATCGCCTCAGCCATCACGCCCATATCCTGACAACTCGCGGCGATTCCTTTCGCAGCCAGCGAGCAATCAGAGCCGCCGGCGGCGCCAAGAAGGATACACATGCCGACGATAGTGAAGCGCATTAGTATCGCTTGCGCGCAAGGTACGCGCTGGCGCGCCTGCTTTTGACAATGCGGTCTGGCCCACTTTGATATTCAGATCTGGCCCACCCTCCGGGTTTTCATGTTTTCGTTCTCGCCACCGCGTTCGGTACCTAGTTGCTGGTTAGGGGGTGTGCGAGGGGGAAGCATTCCCCCTCGCCGCTGCGTCTAAGCTGATCCAGTGGTTAGCGATGCTCGGTTCTTGCGTCGCTCCGCGGTCCTGCGGAAGCGATAAGACTCACTACCGGTCTCGATGATGTGCGCCCGATCGGTGATCCGATCGAGCAGCGCCTTGCACAGCCTGGCGTTGGGAATCACCTGGGTCCATTCCGAGAACGGCAGATTGGTGGTGACGATGACCGCTGCCTTCTCCGCCCGTTCCGCGATCACCTGGAACAAGAACTCCGCGCCGACCTCTGCGAGTGGGACGTACCCAACTTCATCGAGCGCAATCAGATCGTAACGGGCCCAGCGCGCCAGCACGCGCCCGAGTTGCAGCTGATGCTTGGCCTCGACCAGTTCGTTGATCAGTGCCGCGGCGGTGGCGAAGCGCACCCGCCGCTTCTGCCGGCAGGCCGCGACCACGAGTCCGGTAAGCAGATGGGTTTTGCCGGTGCCACTGTCGCCGATCAAGATGATCGGCTCGGCTTTGGCGAGGTAGTCGCCCCTGGCCAGTTCATGGATCTGCTGAGCCGAGATCCGGGGGGTGCGCGCGAAGTCGAACTCCTCGAGGGTTTTCATCCGCGGCAAACGAGCTTCGCGGATGCGTCGCTCGATCAGTCGCTGTTCGCGATCCTCGAGTTCCGTCTGCAGCAGCGCTTCGAGATAGCCGAGGTGGGTGCGCCGTTCGCGCAGCGCCTGCTCCGCGAGTTGCGCGCACTGCGCGGCTATACTCGGCAGACGCAAGACCTTGCACTGTTGGCGAATGGTGGCGGCTTCCAGCGCGGCGCTCTCCGCGTTCATGATGCTGCCTCCTGGCCGAGCAGTCCGTCGTAATCGGTCAGCGAAGGCTTCGGACGTTCGTAGCGTGAGAGCGCGCCCAACTCCATGATGGTGCTGCGCGCGCGGACCAGATCGGCGGCTTCGGCCAGATGCCGGATCGCTGCCACATCCGAACATCCAAGCGCGAGCGCTTCTTCGATCGCTGCGCGCACCCGCCCATGCCCATGCTGCCTGATCAGACTCAGCACTTGGATCATCTGGCGGGTGCCGCTCTGCTTGCCGTGCCGACCGATGAGTTCGGCCAGCAGGCGATCATAACTCTCCGGCCACAGCCCGCGTTGCCGCCACGCCGCCAGCGGCTTCGATCCGATAAGCGCTCCCGGCTTACGCTCCAGCACGTCGAGATAGTGTTCGAGATCGAGTACCTGTTGATCGCGTGTGTAACAGCGCTCGTGACGAGCGAGGCAGTGACCCTCATTCCAGAGTTCTACGTGACTCGGATAGAGTCGGACCTCGACCGTCCTGCCGACATCGACCGGAGCCGAATACAAGTTGGTTCGCACCTTAACGCAGCCGAGCCCGTCGACCCGTGGGAAAGAGATATCGGCTAGGTCGACGCCGTGCTCGGCGAGCGGCAGCAGATGCGCGCGTTCTTCGATTATCAGCGCGCCCACCGGCCGGCTCTGCCCAGCGATCTGACGTCGTTCGTCGGCGCGGCAAGAGGCCAGCAACTGTGCGTTGAGATCCTCGAGATCGCGCGCTTTCGGCACCGGCACCCAGTGGTTGCGCCGGAAGTAGCCGGCCTCGCTCTCGATGCCGCCCTTTTCGTGCGCCTCATACGGCGAGCAGAACTCACTGCTGAAACGCCAGTGCGAGCGGAAAGCTATGAAGCGCGCGGTCTCCTCGCGCCGATAGCCGCGCACAATCTTCCTCACCGCGGCCTTCAAGTTGTCGTACCGCAGAACGGCAAATACGCCCTGAAAATAATTGAACGCGTGTTCGTGAGCGTCGAGGAATGCCTGCTGGGTCGCGCGATGATACGCGCGGTGGAAGGCCGCGCCGCTCGCCATGCTGCGCATCGAAAACACTTGCAGCAGCACCTGCTCGCCGCTCAGTTCCGCCCAAGCCTCGTACCAATCAACCTGGGCTTCCTGTCCGAGTTGATAGCTCTGCGGCACACAGGTCGCACGCAGCGCCCATCCCAACTCCGCTTTCCGCTCGCGTACGTATTGCCGGACCGTAACCTCGGCGACTTTGTGCTCTGGCCGCTCAGCCAGGATCCGCTGCCAGATACGATGCGCGGTGTGACGCTGCTTACGTGGCGCTCTGCGATCGGCTTCGAGGATGGCCTCGATGAACGGAACCAGCGGTCCTATCACCGGTCGCGCTCGCTCCACCGGCCTGCGCTCAGGCGGTTCAGCGCTCGCGAGCGCCTGCCGCACCATCCGCCGATGCACCCCAAGCCTGGCCGCAACACCTTTGATGCTTCCGACTCCGAACTCGTATTCCCTGCGGATCCGCTCGAACAACTCCACCTTAGCTCTCCTCTCCATCCCGGCCTCCTGCCTCAATCAGCAGGATGCCCCGGTTAAAGGAGGGTGGGCCAATTTACAGCATCGAAGTGGGCCGTTTCACAGTATCGAAATCAGCGCCACACCTAACGCGCACGGAGGAAAGGACCAGACGGTTAAAATCTCAAAAAGGGACTGAGGAAAGAACCAACCCAGGGTGGCTCACTTTTACGCCGGTAAAGTGGCTCAGTTTTAAAGCGTTGCAAACACGGGGAAGCCTACGGAATCACTTTAGGCCTGCTCGTCGTGGCCTGCACCCCGGGATTTCCCACCATTCGTAAGTAGAGACCATCGGTTGTAACCTGGTCCCCATCAGCTTGGTGCAAGCTCCCAAGACTCTGACGATGTAGGTACCGTGAGACTAACGCGGGAAGGGATTGAGGGGATTCTGGGAGCGTGCGCGGGCGCTGCTTACGCCGAACCGTGTGGCCGAGGCGCCTTCCATACTGTCAGATCGCGGTCAAGCAGTTGTTCGAGTTCTTCAAATTCCGGTATCAAGCGGTGGCGGAGATTTTTCTCGATTTCGGAATCGAGTGGGGGATAGTCTGGACCTCCGGCGAAAAACAACCGCCACAGCGGCGTCTCCGCTTCAAGATGACGAGCCAGGCCCAGTCTCGGATGGCGGGTTGCCCAGGTACGAAGACCCTCGCCGAAGCGGGCCAAAGCGAGACTGCGCGGTGACTGCTCCGATGGGTTGACCTTGCGTCCACCAGACTCGGTCTTTGCCAAGTCAATTCGCGGAACTCCAATAAACGAGCACAGCACGTCGATGTAAGATTGACCGGAGCTTTTGAGGTCTTCGTAGAGTTGAACCAGAACATTCTCGACACCGCAGACCTCCTGCCAAGCCTTAACATTGAAGGCGTAGCCGCCGTCTGCGCCAAGCTTACGGCGTAGCAAATCGTAGTCGAAAGGCCCGCGAACCAGACCTGACCGATGCCAGGTCTTGTACTGCGAGTAGAGTCTTTCGACTGGATCGCGCAATGAGCAGACTATCTTGCAGCTTGGTATGACCGCGGCGATTCGCTCCCGCGCATAGTGCTTGTCAAAATAGGTGGGAGCTATCTCGCCGACCAGCTTGGCCGGATCGCAGTGGCGAAAAAACTTTCCATACCATTGAATCCCGAGCTCGAAGTTCCAGACAAAAAATTGCGTTTCCTTCACCTCCGCCGGCAACCCGACATGGCCGCGCAGCACTCGGTCGAGCCATGTAGTACCCGTGCGAGGTGGCCCGACCACAATAAAGTCTGGCAAACGTAGGGGCTTGGTTCCTCGCCCTGTCTCCGACCGCTGGGTTTTGCAGCTTCGTAGGTGGAAGTTCCGTGCCATTGCGGCAGTACGCCCCTTTGATTCAAAGCATCTATAAAGCTCCTGCTGCCCAGCGTCAATCCAACTTTAGTTAGACCCCACACTAAACGAGGTCTCGTTTATCCGTAGGGTGGCCACGCGGCTAGTCGCCCGCCACTCTGTCGCTCAGCCCCAATGCGGCGACGTTTAATCTTTGAGCAACGCATCGGTCTCCAAGCGTCCCCTAAAGTATGATCGAACTATGATCGTCGCATCTGCTTCTATCTGCACAATCGGCCTCGATCTTCAGCACAATCTGCCCGGGATAAGGGGTGAGCTGGACCGGACCATCAAGGCAGGTTGAAGTTGTGCGACAACGCAGTGAAACAGGAAGAGTACTGGAAAGTGAATTAAAAGATCGTCATAACCCGGCCATCACTTCAGGCCCGCCTTGCGCAGGTCGGAGAGTAGCTGCTGGTGGCCCTTGTCCTGCCAATTCTGCGGAATCATCTGCTTCGCCTGTTCCAGAGTGAACCCGGGGTTGACGCGCATCACTTCCGCCGCCTCGGCTCGCGCCTCTTGCTCGCGACCCAATTCAGAATATGCGAAGACCAGGTTAAAATGGACCCAAGGATTACTTTGCGCTGACCCCTCTTCAAAGCATCGACCGCTTCCGCATAACGTTTCATTTGATTGTAGGCAACACCTTCTTCTAACCGATAATTCTCTAGATGACGGGGATCGAGGCGTATTGCCTTCTGGGCATGTGTGAGGGCCTCCTCCGGGTTCCAGAAAAATACGTTGTATATATCGGCGATTGCGAGGCAGCCGAAAGCGCTGTCGGCGTCCAGTGAGACCGCCCGCTTAGCGTCGGTAATGGCTTGGTCAGGTTGGTCAATGCAGCGCGGCGACCCACCCAAGGGTCGCGTAGGCGACCGCCTCGGAGTCATCCAGCGCGATTGACTTCTTGGCCAGTCCGGCTGCGCGGTCGAGTACGCCTGGATCTTTGTCCCATTGCCAGAGGTAAACGAGGAGTGACCTGCCCCGCGAAAGTAGGACGGATGAAGGCAGAGAATTTGGCCTGGCGCAGTCGGTTAAGGCCGGTCTGGCCGGCGTTTTGTGACCTCAACGGACTCAAGTAACTACCTCAAGCAGAACGGTTGTTGGGATCTGGTTTAACAGCTTTTCGGCCCCGCCCTCACGGTCGACACGGGCGGGCCGGAAAGCTGTGCCGCTTTCGGATTCGCAGGCCAGAGCGCACTGCACCGCGTAGGCCGGCAGTCCTTGTGCTGGCCGAGCGGTGCGCGCGACGGCTGCGCTCCGCATTTCCTGCCAGTTGCGCGCAAAGGCCGCGGGCGTGGCATCCCGCAACGCGCTGTGCGGCCTTGTCAGGAGTCATGTGAAACTCCCCCCCTAAATATCACTTGAAACTCCCCCCTCCTGAGCACAGGAGGAGAAGGGAGCAATGGAAGAGCGATTGGATCGGGTAGTTTCTCCGCCGAGCGAAGCGAGGTCGGCGGAGGAGCGGATGCTAAGGGCGGATTTGGTGCGGGAGATGGTCGCGCGGAAAGAGCGCGGCGAAGGGGTCAAACGGATTGCGCGCGAACTCGGGGTGGATCGCAAGACGGTCAAGCGCTGGCTCAAGCTGGGCGGTTGGCAGCCGCGGCGACCGCAGCGGCGAGCGCGCCAGCTCGATCGGTTCGCCGAGTTTATCGAGCGGCGCGCGCCGGAGGTCGGCTGGAACGGGGTGGTGCTTCACCGCGAGCTGGAGGGCCTGGGGTTCACCGGCGGTTGATGCAGGTGCAGCGTCTCGTCCGACCGTATCGAGACCAGCGCAAATGGGCGGAACTGGCGACGGTGCGCTTCGAGACCGGGCCGGGCGAGCAGGCGCAGGTCGACTACGGTCAGCTCTGGGTCTGGATCGGCGAGCAGCCGGAGAAGGTCCATCTGTTCGTGTTCACGCTGGGCTATTCGCGCCGGCTGTTTACGCGCGCGCTTATCGCAACGAACGGCTGGCGAGCCTGCTCGACGGCCACGAGCGCGCGTTTCGCTGGTTTGGCGGAGTGACGCTGAGCTGCCTGTACGATAATCCGCGCACTCTGGTGTTGGGCCGCCGCGAGAACAAGGTGCTGTGGCATCCGCTGTTCGAGGACTTCGCCCGCTATTACGGCTTCACCCCGCGCGCCTGCCAACCCTATCGGGCGCGCACCAAGGGCAAGGTCGAGAGCGGCGTCAAGTATGTAAAGCGCAACGCGCTGGCGGGCCGGCGCTTCACCTCGTGGGAGGAACTCAACGGCTGGCTCGAGCGCTGGAGCGTCGAGGTCGCCGATCTGCGAATCCACGGGACCACCCACGAACGGCCGATTGATCGCTTCGCCCGCGAACAACTCACCCCCTTGGGGACGCGGCCGCCGTATCGCTATGAGCGGGTGCAGATGCGCCGGGTGGCCAACGACGCCCTGGTGGCGGTCGGCGCGGCGCGCTACTCGGTCCCGGTCGAGTACGTGGGCCAGACCGTCAGCGTGCAGGAAGGCGCCGAGCACTATGAGTTCTTCCATCAGGAGCAGCTGATCGCGCGTCATCAGAAAGCCGTCCGCCACAGCGTGGTGATGGAGCCGGCGCATTATGCCGGACTGTTGCGCGCCAGCGGCAACAAGTCGGCGGGAACCGCCAGCCGCCGCGCTTCGATCCCTACTTCGGCCAGCTCGGCGAGGTGATGGTGCGCGATCTCAAGCTCTACGAGGCCGCCAGCCAGAGCGAAGGAGGTGAGGCACGATGAGCACCCCGCAACTCGAACGCCTGCGCGAGCACTGCCATCGGCTGCGGCTGTATCAGATCGAGCAGGAACTTACCGCGCGCCTGGAACAGGCGGCGAAAAAGAAACTTCCTACGCCGACTTCCTCGACCAACTGCTGGCCTGGAGGTCGACTCGAAAACCCACAAGCACCATCAGATGCGGATCGCGATGGCGCGCTTCCCGTTCCAGAAGACGCTCGAGAGCTTCGACTTCAAGTTCCAGCCTTCGATCGATCCCAAGCTGATCCGCGAACTCGCCACCGGCCGCTACATGCACAGCGGCGATAACTTCTTGTTGCTCGGACCGCCCGGCGTCGGCAAGACTCATTTGGCGGTCGCGCTCGGGATCAAGGCCTGCGAGCAGGGCGTGCGAACCTTGTTCGTCACCGCCACCGCGCTGATTACCACGCTGGGCAAGGCCCTGGCCGAAGGCAAGCTCGACGAACGGCTGAAGCTTCTGACCCAGCCGCAGTTGCTGATCTGCGATGAGATCGGCTATCTGCCGATCGACCGCCAGGGCGCCAACCTGTTCTTCCAGCTGGTCTCGCGCCGCTATGAGCGCGGCTCGATCATCCTCACCAGCAACCAGAGTCTCGGCGCCTGGGGCGAGGTCTTCGGCGATACCGTTATCGCCAGCGCGATCCTCGACCGCCTGCTGCACCATTCGATCACCATCAACATCAAAGGAGAAAGCTTCAGGCTTAAGGAGAAACTCAAGGCCGGTCTGCTCAAACCCAAGCTCGAAATACCCGAGGCTTCGTAATCGTCGTAGCCTTTTACGCGGAGTGGCGAAGGGGCTTCGCCCCCTCGAACTCCCCCAACACATCAGATTAACGAGAGGGGGGAGTTTCAAATGATGCAAACGGGGGAATTTCAGATGATATTTGACAGGCCTGACCTGATTATAATCGTGACGCCACCGCGCGAGCTTGTCGCGCACATCGCTGAGGGCGAAGAAGACCTCCACGTTCAAACACTCGTCGCGCAGTCGACCGTTGAAAGATTCGATATAGCTATTCTCGACCGGCTTGCCGGGGCGGATGAAAGCGAGTTGAACACGGTACTGATAGGCCCAGGCTTCCATCGCCCGACTGTAAAATTCTGAACCATTGTCTACAGTGATCGAAAGCGGTGTGCCGCGCTCCGCGACCACCTGCGCCAGCGCCAATGCTACTTTCTGACCAGTCAGTGAGCTGTCGGCCAGCAGCAGCAGGCATTCACGGGTAAATTGATCGACCACCGTCAGCACCCGGAACCAACGCCCATCGAGCAAACGGGCTGCGACAAAATCCATGCTCCATTTTTCGTTCGGGCGTACAGCTTTGACCGCCGGTACGCGGGTCGCGCCGCGCGATCTTCTTGCGCACTTTGGTCCGCACCGCCAGGCCGTCCTCGGTATACAACCGATAGATCCGCTTGGCGTTGACCGTCCAGCCCTCACGCCGGAGCAGCACGGTCAGCCGCCGATACCCGAAGCGCACTCGGTTGGCCGCCAATTCCCGCAGTCGCATCCGCAGCCCCAATCTGCGGATCCCGCCGAGCCCGATATCGCATGGTTGCCAGTTGGATCGGCATCAGCCTCGCCACCCGCCGCTCGCTCATCGCGAAAGCGGCTTGCGTCCAGCGCCCCAACTCGCGCCGGTGCCGAGGCTTTACAGCTTTTTTCGGACGATCTCCTGCAACATTGTCGGTCCAGCGAAAGATCCGCGACCAGCCGCTTTAACTTGCCGTTCTCTTCGCGCAACTGCCGCAACTCGCGCAGTTCGTTCAAGCCCAGCCCGGAGTACTTCTTCTTCCAAACGTAGTATGTCGCTTCGCTCACCCCGTGCTCGCGGCAGATGTCAGCCACCTTCGTGCCGCTCTCCGCCTGATGCAACGCGCGCAGGATCTGCTCTTCCGTATGACCCTTCTTCGACACCCTCGTGGCCTCCTCTGGCTCTGCTCCCAGAAGACCACGCGCAGCCCGCCTTCCTCAACTTCGTCCTGGCCTAGTTTTCGGGTTTTGGGTCACAGTGCGCCGCGTCAATCATTTCTGTTTGCGTGTTGCCTCAACCAAGAATGTTACTCCCGATAGTCGTCGTTGTGTGAGCTGGGGTGGAGCGCGAGGAGGGCTGCCCTCCTCGCCGGTCCCTGTAAAACGCCAGCGACTTTTGGACGGGCATGACGGCGCCGGTGCGTGTGTGGTGATTTCGCAATGACGTCGTCTTCACTTCTGCTTCTTCGGTGTTTTGTGAATGACTTTCGGCATCAAGTATCCACGAGTTCGTTCATGGCGTTGTCTGTGAGCCGAGCGTTCCGGGTTGAGCAGAAGTCGCGGCAAACACCAGCTGCCTGGCCCGGTCTGCACGCCAGACTTTCACACGCCGCTGCAAGGTCCGGAGCTGCGCTCCGGTAGGATACAGATCGGGCAATCGCTGGCGCAGCCGCGTCAGCAATTCTCGGGCAGCGAGATTCGGTTCAGCCACCAGCCAGTCTTCCACCAGCGGCCAACTATCCGCGAACGGATCGGTGCGGGTTCGCCACCAATGTTCGGCGGCTTTCTTCTCCGGCCCTTGGGCCCCCGGTAATCGCTGTGCCATGCGGTCGCGAACGCGGCCAGATACTCCGGCTGGTCGGGGAAGCCTGCGGCGCCGGTTTCACGATTGGAAAGGATCGACAACTCTCGTTGCGCCGCGCGAATGCTCGTCAGCAGCTCCACCGGGTCGAGCAGCGCAAATTGCTCCCGAAGATGCCCTTTGACTGTCTGGTCGATCCGATCGGAGGCGAGCAGCCGTTGATACGGAGTCAGCGGCGGATGATAGCGTTTACGGACCAGTGCACCATCGCGCTGTTTGCTCGCCAGCTTGAACGACGGCTGGAAGAAGTTGACGTAGAGCCGGGCGCTCACGTACAAGCGCTGCAGCGCAGCGGCCGCAGTTAGCCCACTCAGTCGCCCGTATCCGGCTAGACGCCGCACCACCGCGCCATTCTTTTGCTCGACCCAGGCCTGATCGTTTTTGAGATACGCGCGTGAACGCGTCCACTCGATGCGGTGCTGCTGACAATAGCCGTGCAGGGTCTCGTTCATGAATGCACTGTCGTTGTCAGTGTCGAGCCCCCGCAGCGCGAAGGGAAGGCACTGGGCGACGGCGCTGATTCCTTCCACCACCAGACTCTGTTCGCGCACCGCCAGCGCCGCGCATTCGGTCCAGCCGCTGTGGATGTCGGTCAAGGTCAGGGTATGGACGAAGTTGCCGCCGTTCTTCACTCGGCCGCAGTGCTCGACCAGATCGCATTCGACAAAACCCGGCGGCGGATCGCCCCAGTCGGCGAAGGTCCTCACCGGTACGCTCTGCCTCACTGCCGAGCCCGCGCCCCACCGCCGCCGGCGCACACGTCCGGTTGCTTCGCGTTGCGGGCGCAACAGGCGATCGATAGTGGAAGCACTGATATCGAGCAACCGGCTTTTTACCACCGGGGCGAGCTGGAGATGGCCGTGGCGTTCCATCGCCTCGATCAGCACCGGGAGCAGAACCCGCAACCGCTTGCCGCAGATTCGATCGGCCGCCTCCCACAACACCGCCAGCGCCTGATGCACCGCCTCGTCGTAAACTCGCTCCCGCTGGCGGGCGGTTGGTGCGGTCGGCGGATGATTCAACACGCGCAGCGCGTGCTTGCGGTGATATCCGGTTACCCGGACGAACTCGGCCAGGATCTGTCGCCGCTCGCGACGATCGCTGCTCGCTTGATATCGCTGCCTGATCGCATCCTTAAGTTCTCGCCGTGTCGCCATACTCAGCTGCCTCGCCATCTCCACCACCACCCCGCAGCGCCTTCGCTGCGCGGTAGCAGTTTACTTGAGGCAACAACCGGCGACTCGGTAACAAAAGTCCTGAGTCAATGCGTCTTCAGATCTGATTGTCGCGGATCAGCTGATGTCTTACGCGCACACGAATGCGGTCGTGCTTGGTGTCCCGCGCGGCGGTCTGCCTGTAGCCAAAGAAGTTGCCGAGGCATTGCACGCGCCGCTCGATGTAATTGTCGTGCGCAAGCTGGGAGCTCCAGGACAGCCGGAGTTCGGTATTGGAGCGGTTGTGGACGGTGACCATCCACGCGCGATTTTCAACCAGGGCATTGTCGAGCACCTCGGGGTTTCAGACGAATACATCGAGGCTGAAATCGCGCGACAATTGAAGGAAGTGAACCGCCGCGAGGCCGCGTATCGGGGCGGCCGCGCCAAGATTCCGCTCGCTGGCAAGACCGTGATCCTGGTCGATGATGGAATCGCGACTGGCTCCTCGGTAAGGGCCGCTCTTCGCGGAGTCCGCCGTCAGAAACCAAAGCGACTCGTGCTCGCGGTCCCGGTTGCACCCGCGGAGACTATCGAGGCGTTGCGTAGCGAAGCCGACGAAATCGTCTGTCTCGAAACGCCTGAAGATTTCTTTGCGGTCGGCCAGTTCTACCGCGATTTTCACCAGGTTACGGACAAGGAAGTAAGGGCGATTCTACAAACAGAACAACCCGCCGAAATGCATTCATAGGCGGATCAGCAGGAGGAAAAGACAATGGGATTTCTCGAGAGATGGACACCATCAAAAGACCTGGACAGGTTCCGCCACGAGTTTGATGACTTGCTGGAGCGATTCAGCTTCGACCGGGATTGGTTCGCACCTTTTCGCGACCGCTTCGGCGAACGGGAATCCGTGGCGGCGCGGCCGGCAATCGAGTCGTTCGTAGAAAACGGCAACTTTATCGTTCGTACCGACCTCCCGGGCATCGATCCGAAGAACGTCGATATCAAGGTCGTGGGCGATATGCTGATGATCAAGGGTTCGAGGGAAGAGAAGAGCGAGACGAAGAAAGCCGACTTCTTCAAACGCGAGATCCGCTATGGCTCCTTCGAGCGTTCGATTTCGCTACCCAAGGGAATCAAGGCCGAGGATTTGAAGGCTACATACCGCGACGGCGTCCTTGAACTCAGCGCTCCCATGCCCAAGGAGGCCACGCCGAAGGAAGTGAAGATCCAAGTCGAAGGCCAAAAGGCGAATACGTAGGAGAAGTCTGGGGACCGCATTAAGCACAGGCTCAGCGGTTCTCGATTCGCTGCGGAAGCAGCAGACCGCAAGCCAGGAGGATCAAAAGTGAAAGTCGAACAATTGATGAAACGCGAGGTAAAAGTTTGCGCCGAAACCGACACTCTCAACCGAGCTGCTGAGCTGATGTGGGAGTCTGATTGCGGCTGCATTCCGGTCGTCAGCGCGAACGGCGACGGCGCACTTATTGGAGTTGTCACGGATCGCGATATCGCGATGGCGGCGTACACGCAGGGCAGACAGCTCTGGGCAATCCCGGTCGGCACCGCGATGGCGCGCAAGGTGATCACTTGCCACGCCAGTGATGGCATCAGCCAGGCCGAGGCGTTGATGCGCGACAACCAGGTGCGACGGCTTCCCGTCCTCGATCAGAACGAGCACCTGGTGGGGATCCTTTCTCTTAACGATGTCGCCCGTGAGGCTCAGCGTGAGGCGGCAACCGGCAAGCGAGCGGAGGTCACTGGGGAATCTGTGTCGGAGACGCTTGCCACCGTCGGTCAGCCTCGCTCTTCGTACGAAGTTGCACTGGCAGCGTGAGAAGCAGCGTGCACGGACTTGCGAGATCTAAATGCGGAGCGGAAGCTCGTAATTGCCATTTTGTAAAAGCCGCTTCCAAACGGGCCTCTTGGAGTAAGGGTGAATGCGGCAGGCCCCGACAGCGCCTTGGAATTCATTAACCGTCCTTTCTGATGGGTACCACGGAGGCAAGGAACCGGCCTTCCTGCTCCCAGCTTCGACTGGGGCAGGTATTCCCGGTGCGGATGGATTCTACCGGCGTGAGCGTCAACAGTCTCGAGTCCCAACGGGGGGAACCGAGAAAATTTGGCCGTGGTCGCCGAAGGAGGTGCCCGCAGCGACGCAGGCAGAGCGGCTGAAACTCGCAAAAAATGCGCGAGTCGACGATGCCATAGCTGCCGTTTTCGCAGCGTGCCTGAATCATTGGACAGCGAACGAAGCGGTGGCGCTGCGTGGCGCCGATCCCGAGGGAGTTCACGAAATGCGTGTCGCGCTACGACGCATGCGATCGGCGCTGTCGGATTTCCGGAAAACGATTCCAGCCTCCCAAGTCGCTTGGCTTAAGCGCGAGACGAAGTGGCTCATAACGAGTCTCAGCGCAGCCCGCGACTGGGATGTCTTTCTGTCTGAGCTGCTTGCGCCGGTGGAGGCCGCGCGACCCGGAGACGCAGGGCTCGCGGAATTGCGAGCAGCCGCCCAAGCCGAGAGGGAGAAGAGTTACGCTCGAGCTCGGCGCGCGATTCGA
This sequence comes from uncultured Pseudomonadota bacterium, assembly GCA_963837035.1. Classification (GTDB taxonomy): domain Bacteria; phylum Desulfobacterota; class Binatia; order Binatales; family Binataceae; genus JASHZA01. The sequence goes on along the minus strand of CAWIMH010000027.1, from coordinate 134,715 downwards.
TCATCACGCTATTCCGCGCTTCTGGCGAGGACGCGCCGATGGCTGTCGTCCAAACGCTGGCGTCAAGGTCGCAACGGAGGCCGAAAATCGCTCGACGAACCTGCTCGAAAACTAGGGACCCGCTTATTGGCGAAGAGGCACAAGGCGGTGCTCAAGCTTGGCCGCGACTTTGAGAAGCTTTCAGCAGACGAGCGCCACCAACTGAGAATGGCGCTCAAGAAACTGCGGTACACTGCGGATTTCTTTCGTTCGCTTTACCGGAAGAAGCGTGAGAAGCGCTATTTTCAGGCGATGGCTCAACTTCAGAACAGTCTAGGCCACATGAATGACATCGTGATGACCAACCACCTTTTGGAACGTCTGTCCGTGGCGCGCGATCGTCAGAGAGTATCTGACCGCCTATCCGCAGCGGCAGGCATCGTTGCCGGTTGGCATACGCACAGCGCGAGAAGTTCGGAGCATGAGGCCGAAGCGAACTGGCGGGAGTTCTCTAGTTGCGATCGCATTCTGGATAGGAAAGCGCTGACTCTGACTCAAGCTGGCGCAGCCCGAGCCTTCACAATTTGAATGAATGAATCCGGATCAAGGCTCGCTTTACCGACTATCACGCCGTCGATGTTTTGTTGCGACAGAAACGCCGCGGCGTTGGCCGGAGTCACGCTGCCGCCATAGACGGTAGTTCATCGATCATTTCATCGCCGACCAGGATAAAGTCGCGTTTCAAGAGCGACCAGAACGGTTCGAGGCTTGGCGGATTGGAATTGTCGGGGCCGGAGCTTGAGGGTCGAGATTACGCGGGGCTTGGTCAAGGACCTCGGCAGTAGGTTCATAAAGCCGCGGACGACACCGAGGCTCCGGGTTTGGGCATCTGTGCGCCGGGTGAAGTCCACGACCTCGGCTTGCTGATGCTCCTCGAACTCCTGCGCCACTCCGGAGCGGCAGCTAACCTGATTGACCAAACAACGCCAGGTGGAGTCCGTGATTTCGTCAGGCGTTATGCACCTGACATGGTTCGTCTTTCGTGCACGATGACAGAGTGTTTGCCGGCAGCGGCTGAACTGGTACGAGCTATCAAGCTGGATTCGCCCGGTCTCACTCTTATCGGAGGAGGCTCAGCAGCGGTGCTGTCGCCCAGTGAACTTCTCAAAGCCGGATGTTCGCAGATCTGTGCCAGTAGAGGTGACGCCCGCCGCGTTATGCGACGGTTTGCTCTGTGGCGGGCGAAGTCTCGAACGATCAGAGCTCTTCCAGGCTTGACTTCGCCGGCGAACGCGCCCGATGCGATTGCCAGCGCCCCTGGCAACGCGAATCGACGATCCTAGCCGGCGAGGCCCGTTTGTGGGCGCAGAAATGGCATCTCGCAGGTGCGGAGAGCGCTTACGTTGGAGATCGTTTCTCGCATCGTCTCGAGCACTAATCCCTAAATGTTAGCGCGGTAGTTGGTCGAGGTAGCTCCCATTTCGCTTGATCACGCTTGGGCGCCGGCCTTACCTTCTCAGCCTCTGTATCCGCTCTCGATAGAGTCGCTGATTGCGCCACAGGGACCGACATGCCTCCGAGTTTTCACGGCTAGTCAAAGAAGAGCTTTTGATCTATCTACATGGGCTCCAAGCGGCAGGTTTCGGAAAATGGACCTCTTCAGCGATAACGAAAGGATAGTGTCAATGACGAAAACCAGTGCGGGGCTGTTATTTTTCCTGGCGTGCGTCATGCCCATAGAAGGAATAGCCTGCGCCGAGTCGCTAGGGAGGCAGGATTACCTCACGGATTGCGCTCGCTGTCATGGGGTTGATGGAAAAGGAGATGGTCCGCAAATGGCCGCCGTGACAGGCTACCTGACGACTGACCTGACACAGCTCAGCAAGGGGAACTCGGGTCAATTCCCGCGTCAGGAAGTTTATGATGCGATCGACGGCCGCAAGCGTTTTCCGGCACACTTTTTAGGCGACATGCCAGCTTGGGGATTGAAGTACCAGCAGGACAGACTTGGCCCGGAGGACGAGGAGAAGGTCAGGCAAAGGATTTCGGCTCTGGTAAACTACATCGAATCACTTCAGGAGAAGTAAAGATTACGGTAATGAGCCTCGATTTAAATCGGCGGCCCGGGCGTGAAATGTACATAGGGTTGGATGCCGCAACAGCACAAGATTGCGTGGGCAATAGAAGGCAGATCATCTTTCGCGCAGTCGACGACCGTTTGGAATCCCCCTCCTAGGCTGACCACATACAGAGCTAATTCATGGTGCGTCTACCGACATGAATGGCGGGTCTTGCTGGGATCGGTTTCGCTCACTCGCTCGAACCAGTTCTTGCGCGCATGCGTAACGATATCCTCCTCCGAAAGGAAAAAGGCGAAATCTTCAAGCCTCTGCTCGTAACCATCGATCTTTGGTGACGCTCAAACTCTTTTCGTGTCTGGCCGAGACACAACAACGCCCGGCTACTGATCTAGATATGACACTACTGATGAGTACGGCGACATTGATAGACCAGGTAGTAAGTGATAGTTCTCATTCCCCTTTGGGTGCGTCGCCATATTTCTTCACGAGCATTGCGTAATGAGGCACCCGCCAGCGCGGCGGAGTCTGCGGCTTTCTGCAAATGCATCCAGTTGTAGGCTATGCACGCGATTCCAACAAGATCCTCACGCAAAGGGGCAAAGGCGATGGACCGGCAGTAGATGCTCAATGTCAAAAATGCCGCAAATTCTGGTGGGAGGGAAGTGAATTCGAACTATCGGTACCGACCAGTTGACGTTTCGATGTGATTTACTGTTCGCTTAGCGAAGTCGCCCGACAGTTCGAATCGACCTCGCTCCCACCACACCAGAATCCAACATAGTCCAGCCAAGCGCAAAAAAAGTGCCGCTATCGTAGAAAAGAAAAACTTCTAGTGCTAGGCACCTATCCTGAGGTATCGCGAAAGCAAGCTAGGAAGGGCGCGATGCTGCGCGCAAGCAAGTAGCGGCCGAGCGCGTCGTGCACGCCAACACGGACAGATACCGGGCACAGTACGCAGCAAATCTTCCGCGCCGTGAAGCGAGATCTATGCGAAGCGACTTGCAGATCGCATCATGCAACCAGCCGGCGCATCAGTCTGCGCTTGAGCAATTCGACCAGCGCCAGATAGGTGACTGGTGGCGGCCGCCAAATATGCCATGAATCCGGGCGTCAGGGGTGCGAAGCCGAGGTCACCCGCAAGCGGAGAAAAGGGCAGCAGGACGCCAGTTGCAACGATAGTCAGGACGCTCGCCGTCAGCGCTGCACTCGGCCGGTCCCGCCAGGGGCGGCCCGCGGTACGGATTACAAATATGACCAGGGTCTGCGTCGCCAGCGATTCCACAAACCAGCCAGTATGAAAGAGCGTTTCGCTGGCGTGGAACACCTTCAGCAGGACGAAAAAGGTCAGAAAGTCGTAAATCGAACTTATCGGGCCTATCAGAAGCATGAAGTTGCGAATGATGCTGATATCCCACCGCTGCGGCCGCCGCGTATAGGCTGGATCCACGTTGTCAGTGGGAATCGTCACCTGCGACAGATCGTAAAGGAAGTTGTTGAGCAGTATCTGCGTCGGCAGCATCGGCAGGAAGGGCAGGAACAGTGACGCTCCAGCCATGCTGAACATGTTGCCAAAGTTGGAACTGGTCCCCATCAGCAGGTACTTGAGCACGTTGCCGAACGCCCTGCGCCCTTCGACTATTGCCGCGTGCAGCACATCCAGCCCGCGCTCGAGCAGAATGATATCGGCGGCGTCCTTCGCGACGTCAACCGCGCCCGCCACCGAGATCCCGACGTCCGCGGTGTGAAGCGAGGGGGCATCATTGATCCCGTCGCCGAGAAAGCCGACCACGTGGCTGCGATGCTTAAGCGCGAGGATTATCCGGTTCTTCTGGGCCGGCGACACCCGGGCAAAAACTTGCGACTCTTCGGCGACGTGCGCCAGGGCCGAGTCGTCCATGCGGGCGATCTCGTCGCCCAGCATCACCTCTTTGCTGTCAATTCCAACCTGCGCGCAGATGTACTTGGTTACCAGTTCATTGTCCCCGGTGAGGATCTTAACCTGTACGCCGTCGCGCCCCATTGCGGCGATGGATTCGGCCGCACCGGGAAGCGGTGGATCGGCGAAGCTCAGGAATCCCACCAGAATAAGATCGTGCTCGTCGTTTGCGGTCAGTCCTGTGGCCTGCTCCACTGGCCGACAGGCGACAGCGAGAACACGGAACCCTTTCTCGCTCAGCTCCTGGTAGGTCTCGTCGCAATGCTTTCTTTGCGCGCCGTCCAACGGATGCCGTAACCCTTCGCTCTCGTATTCGCTGCAGACTTGGAGAACCCCTTCGGGAGCGCCTTTGGTAATCAGGAGCGCCTTGCCCTCCTTCTCCACCACGATCGAGAGCCGCCGGCGGTCGAAGTCAAAGGGTATTTCGTCGGTCTTATCGTATGCATCGGCGTGGGCCAGCGGTTGCTTCAGGATGGCGCTGTCGAGCGGGCTGCGGATACCGGTCTCGAAGTAGCTATTGAGATAGGCAAGGAAAATAGCGCGATCCGCCGCCTGGCCGAACGGGTCAAGAGAACGATCGACCGTCATCTCGCCCGCAGTAAGTGTGCCGGTCTTGTCGCTGCATAGCACGTCGATACTGCCCAGGTTCTGGATCGCGGCGAGGTGCTTAACGATGACCTTCTTGCGAGCCATCTTCACCGCCCCAACGGACAGCGTCACCGTAGTGATCATGGGCAAGAACTCGGGCGTCAGTCCCACGGCGAGGGCAACGGCGAAGAGCAGCGATTCCAGGGCATTGCGGTGCATGGCCAGGTTGAGCAACAGAATGAAGAGCACCAGGAAAAAGACCGTCTCCATGATCAGGAGGCCAAACCGCTTGCTGCCCCGATCGAATTCGGTTTCGGGCGCCCGAAGCGTCAGCCTGGTGGCAATATCGCCAAAGGCGGTGGCCCTTCCGGTGGCGATGACCACCGCAGTCGCCATCCCGCTGACTACCGAGGTTCCGAGAAAGATCATGTTCGAAGATTGTATCGAGCTTTCCGGCGAAGCCGTCTCGGCCGGGGACTTCTCCACCGGCATCGACTCTCCAGTAAGGGCGGCCTCCTGGAGGTGGAAATCCCGGCTCCAGATCAGGCGAGAGTCGGCGGGCACCAGGTCACCGGCGGAAAGCCGGATCAGATCGCCGGGCACCACCTCGCTCCTCGGCACTTCGGACCATTTCCCGTCGCGCAAGGCAGTTGCGGTTGGCGCCACCTGTTCGCGTAAGCGCAGCACCGCACGTTGCGAACGATAGGTCTGGAAGAAGTTCACCGCCCCGCTCAACAGCATGATCGCCGCGATGATCACCGCATCGATGGTCTGACCCACCACCGCAGAGACCAGGCTGGCCAACAGCAAAATGATTACCAAGGGATTGGCGCAAAATCGGAGTACCTCCGCGAACACCGTCGTAGAGCGAACCGGTGCGGGGTCATTCGGGCCGAATTTTCTGATGCGTTCCGCCGCCTGCGTGGCCGTCAGCCCGGTCTCTGAAGTTTCCAGCCGCTTTAGCAGAGCTGCGAGAGCCGCCCCACGTAGGGAGGTCCCACCCTCTTCGCCGGACCGTAGGTGCCCGGTCGGGGTGGCGTCGGCGAGATGGGATGCGACCGTTGTAGCTTCCATGTTATCGATCTAACCGTGGAATTCTTTTTGGCACGTGCTCAAAACGGCAACAAGTGATAGCTGATGTGGGCCACCCACCAGCGCTTGGGCGCCGCGGCAGTGAAGTTGCGTTCGACCAGGTCGGGTGCGGGCCGCGCGTTGCGAACGCGCACCGTGGTGTTTATCCGGTGGCGTCGACTTACGCCCAGCATCCCAGCCGCAACCTTTTCCAAGCCGGCGGACGAACGATAGCGGCTTCCTGAAATCTCAATCGAGGGCGATTCTGCCATGCGCGGCCGGCCCTGGCGGTCGACGTAGCGGACAATACCGGCCGCAGCGCACCGGGCAGCGTCTACGGTCGCGCGTGTGGGGCAGTGCGCCGCCTGTATACCGCGCTGGCAGAGCGGCACGAGGGTGCTGCACAGGACTGCTCGAGGCAGAACCTGGCTTCGGCGACCTGGCTGATGGCCTGCACCCCGAAAACTCCCCCGAATTGAGATAGAGTGCGTCGCCTTAAAAGGAGACGGGCAATGAAGGGAAGCCGCTTCAGCGAAGAACAGATCATCAGGGTACTGCGGGAGCAGGAGGCTGGCGCATCGACCGAGGAAGTGTGCCGGCGGCATGGGATCTCGAGCGCAACCTTTTACAAATGGAAGGCCAAGTACGGCGGGCTCGAGCTCTCCGACGCGAAGCGGCTTAGGACGATGGAGGATGAGAATCGCCGGCTCAAGAAGCTGCTGGCGGAGGCGATGCTCGATAACGCGGCGCTCAGAGACCTACTCGGAAAAAACGTTTGAAGCCTGCGGCGCGACGAGAGGCAGCAATCAGGGTGATGGAGCGTCACGGGCTGAGTCAGCGGCGTGCGTGTGGACTGGTCGGGTTGGATCGCTCGACCATGCGCTACCGGTGCAGGCGGCCGGAAGACACGGCAATAAGGGAACGACTGCGGGAGCTGGCCGCGGAGCGCCGGCGGTTCGGGTATCGGCGCTTAGGCTGGATGCTCGCGCGCGAGGGGCACATCCTCAATCACAAGAAGCCGTACCGGATCTATCGCGAGGAGCGGCTCATGGTGCGCCGGCGGCGAGGGCGGAAAAGGGCATTAGGGACGAGAGCTCCGCTGCTGCTGCCGGGCAGGATCAACCAGCGGTGGTCGCTCGACTTCGTCTCAGACACGCTCAGCGACGGCCGGCGCTTTCGCATCCTGTGCATCGTCGACGATTACAGTCGCGAATGTCTGGCCGCGGTGGTCGACACCTCACTGGGCGGAGTACGGGTCGTGCGGGAACTTGAACGACTGACCTTCGAGCGAGCGCTGCCGGAGACGGTAGTCAGCGACAACGGAACCGAACTGACTAGTGGCGCGGTGCTGCGTTGGGCAACCGGGAGGGTGGCGTGGCATTACATCGAACCGGGCAAGCCGGTGCAGAACGCCTTCATCGAATCGTTCAACAGCAAGCTGCGCGACGAGTGTCTGAACGAGTACGTGTTCTCGACCCTGGCGGAAGCACGGACGATCATCGAGGCCTGGCGTCAGGACTACAACCAATTGCGGCCGCATTCGAGCCTTGGTGCGCTGACGCCGTGCGAGTTCGCAGCGCTTAAACGGGAGCAAACGACACCGCCCCAGGAGCGAAATAACCGGCGGACTCTACTTATAAATGGCGGGAAGTTGGGGGGCAGGCCACTGGCTATCGCGCAATGTCGACGACTCTTGTCGCTGCGCTACTCACGCGCGATACTCAATTCACTGGTAGCGCCAATGGGTCGTGCGCATGGCCACCTCACGCAAAAAGGGGCAAAGGCGATGGACCGGCAGTAGATGCTCTGTGCCAAAAAAGTGCAGCAATTTGGCGGAGCGAGGTCGATTCGAACTGTCGGGCGACTTCGCTAGGCGAACAGTAAGTCACATCGAAACGTCAACTGGTCGGTACCGACAGTTCGAATTCACTTCCCTCCGCCAGCCAGTCGGACAGTTGGTAGGTTTTCAAGATTGGGATCGGCAAAGATCCGGTATGGGCGCGGTCGGATCGAAATCAAAATCAGCCGTCTGTCGTCCTCTTCCGTCCCCGCGACCCTGGACGCGCTCGGCAGATGGCGCGCCTGGTCATCCACGATTTCGAACAAGAACCATCGGGGTCTTCCATCCGATAATACACCGCGCGTGGTGACGAATCGCTTTGCAAGATTTATCAACGCACGTTTACTGCGCGCAGATTCGGCGAAAGGTTAGGTTGACGCGCGGTCCGCAAATCCTAGTCTCTTTGTCAATGCCATGCTTCCACGTTTTCTGGGTTTCGCCCTTCATAACAAGGAGACTGCCCGATGGAAGCTTTAGATGCACGGGCTTCACCGTTTTGTCTCTCTTGTGCTTTAAAGTAAGAGTTCGCTCTTCGCCAAGACTTAGCGATGCAATAACTGGTCGGTCGCCAAGCTCGCGCTCGTCGTCACTGTGAAAACCCATCCGGTCGCGATTGTCCCGGTAGTAGTTTAGCAGGACGGTGTTGAAAGTCGCTTCAACAACCGTCTCCACTCTTCGTCGTATATCAAGTAAACTCTGAGTCCACGGCAATGGTTCTAGATGGATACCGGAGTACGTGTAAGTATTACCTTCTTCACCGTACCAAGCAGTGAGCCGGGGTTGCAAAAACGTCTTTCCCCAAACAGTGATTTTCTCCGCACGCCAGGGAACTTGGCTAATGAGGCGGTCCAAGACAGCATCTGCGGGATAATCACCGAGGCGAAGATTTCGTAGTAGGTAAATCTCGGCATCTTGTATCAATATTCTTTCAAGCCTGTCGCTTGGTGCGAATAGGTCCGCTGTCACTTCAACCCCTTTCGGAGTACCCGATAGCTAATAAACTCTTAAGTTTTGGTTGCTGGCCGAACTTTTCTAGATACATCCCAAGTTCAGATGCTTGCTCAGACCAGCTAGGCGTCAGTGTTATCTCGTCGGCAGAAAGCAAACGCTGCAATCCGGCTGCGTGGCATTGTGCGTGAAAATAGTTGCTAAAATCGGCGTGTCCATTGTCGTCATAGAGAAAGAGCGCGCCTGGCTTAGCATGTTCAAACAGCTCTTTCCAAAACTCGGTAACAGCTTGGCGCAAGCAAAAAATCTCCGATACGAAATAGCTCATGGTGAAAATGTCGGCAGTCAAAAACTTTCTCTGCACCTTCCAAGATTCTGCGCAGGTCACGTCTAACTGTTGAAAATTCGCGTTGAGGGTGACGCACGCGTTCAGCGATTCTCCAACTTCGGTCCATGTGTCGGCCCAGGCCTGCTCTTTGTCGAGTAGGTAGCAAGTAACCTTCTTCACGGGCTCCTCACCTTTGTGGTTGTCGAGATACTTCAAGACCCCGACAATGTCGCTCCCAGGCCCGCCCCCAACACATGAGACACGCACGCTTTCACCCGTGAAAATGTTGCCCTGCTTGGACCTTATTCGCTCCATTATCTGGACGAGGTAATCTCCATGCGCAGCCACGTTCTTGTACGCGTATGCGAACCTGGTTGCCGGGTCTTTGTATTCTATCAGACTGCGATTCGGGTCGTTGGGTTGGTTGTAGTTCTCGGAGAGGTATTTCATGCGTTCTTGGGTGACCTTATCCAAGGATGTTCCGTGCTCTGCTTTGCCTTCCTCGTACAGCTCGTCCAATGCAAGCCTTACGAGTTCAAAAATCGTCATCGGTAATCCTCCGGGATTTTGCTGGACTGGCCTTGATATTGTCTTGCATCGCACCGCCTAACCGCGCAGCGCGCGCGAATCAAGCCAGCGCTCAAACCAAGTCCGCTTTCGGGAAGCGACGCACCCAATCGAGAAAAGTCCTCAACTCCTTGTCCGCCTCAAGGAGATGCGCGTCCCTGAAGCTGAGAGTGGCCATGACCGGTGAGTCGTCCTCGAAGAGGCTGTTGATCCAGTGCTTTCCCATCTCGACGATATCTTTCGCCCGGACTCGCGCCTCATCGTCCGCGTTCGCCGGCAGTGGCGAACCGGAGATCGAGTAGCCCGTCGTTATGCCGTTCGGGCGCGGCGTCCCGGTGTACATGTTGAGCATCCACCGGCCTTCAGCTCCGAGGCGGGCCGACAGCGCGATCGTATTCGTTCCCGAGACCCCAACGTGCAGGTTCATCGGGGCGCCCGAAAATTCGAAGACTGCATCGTGCTCCGCCACGTAGTCGCCAAGCACGAAGTTGGAAGGACCGGCAACTAACTTCATCTGGTGAAGAATCCTGAGATGTTGGTAGTCATGAGAGTTGGTAAGGAGGACCCACGCCGGCTGCGGAAACGATGGCGCCTCGCTTACCTCGAACAAGAGGTTCTCCTCGCGGAATGAACCGAACGCGGGAGGATCGAAAAAGCGCCTTGTCGCCGTTGAAGAACCAGATGAGGCCGAAGCGTTCGACCGAGGGAAAGACGCGGAGTCGTGCAGTCTTCGGCAGCTGCTCTCCGAAATAGTTGCGGATGCCGCAACCGTCGGACCCGTATTCCCAGTGATGGAAGGCGCAGAGTATCCTATCGCCGGCAACTTTTCCGACACTCAGATCGGCGCCAAGATGCTGGCAACAGGGGGACGACACCGTCAGCTTTCCAGTCTTCGTCCGCCATGCGCGATAAGCCGGCCACCGAGTACGTCGCGCCCAATCACCTGTTCCGGTCCGACTTCGTCAGAGCGCGCGAGCACGAACCAGTTCTGATGCCAACCGCCTTTGTCGCGGCCTTCGAGACGAAGCTCGTCGCGCTGACCAACGGCGCGGGGAGCGGCCAGCCGTCTGGAGATTTCATGCGTTTCCATACTGCGATCCTCCTCACTTTCGATCAGTACAGGCCCGGTCCGCGAGCGCTTCGAGCATTTTGCGCGAGTTCCGCAAACGGAACCGCATCGCACTCTCGGCGCGCGACGGCGTCGCCTGCCAGGATGGCTTCGATGATCTTATCGCATTCTGGTTGCGGTCTCCCCGCCCCCGGCGGTTTCGATTTCGTGCTGCTGGGGGCGTCAAGACTCTCTTTCATCGTTCGACATCGCCCCCCCAGTCGTGCGCGCGACGCAAGAAGTAAGAAGCCGAAGTGAACGCGGTCTCTCTGGGAGCGTATAGAACTATGCAGGCCGAAAGCTCACCAATTCCGGGCCCTTTTCGAGACGAGAAGCTTCCCGTGGCACCCGGGGGTTCGAATCTCCCTCGCTCCGCCATCCAGTCCGCGATTTTCGCGTTCTCTGTACAAAAATCGAAAATAGGGCGCGGTGTTCGCAGTTTTTTCTACCTGAGGGCAGGCATCCCCCCCATGAGCGGGCGTGGCGGGAGGCGCTGCAGGCCTTCGCTGATCCAACTCGTCTGACTACTGAACTCTACCAGGCCCATATCGCGGGCAGACCGCGGCTCAGCGACGCTCTTGCCATTTCGGAGGCTTTGGGGGTACAAGACGCCAAACAGCGAGCCTTCGTTTACGCCCAGTGCAAGCAAAAAAGGCTGGAGGAACTGATCCGTGCCGGGGACTTCGCCGCCTTTCCCGACGCCATCCGTTTCGTTCAGGCCATTCAGGTTCTGGGGTGGCCAATGGCTGTGGCCTCATCTTCACACAACGACAATAGGATGATGCAGGCTTATACACCTCGAAACCGGCGGGAGTTTACTGGACATGTTCAGTGTGAATGTCTGCGGACGCGATCTGCCCCGGGGCAAGCCGGATCCAGAGATCTTTCTGCTCGCCGCCGCAGAGCTGCAACTGCCGCCTGCAAAATGCTTCGTGATCGAGGGCGCGCCGGCCGGGTCGAGGCAGCGCGCGCCGGTGGCATGATGGCGCTAGGGGTTGCCCGGCTTCACGATTCCGATCTGCTGCAGGCGGCTGGCGCGGATTTGGTGGTAACAAGCCTGGATGAAATCGTAATTGACGAGCTGGCCGCCGGCCCGCTCAGCCGTCGTGCAGCATGATCGGGCCGTGCCAGATGGAAAGCTTGCTTGAACCGACGCCTGATCCCGCCTGGGTGCTTGCCAAACAGGGATACGACCTGGTTCGCGAAGAAGTCTATGAGGCGCGCTTTGCTATCAGCAACGGCTTCCTCGGGGTACGAGGAGGACCCGCTGTCGGTCACGGATGGCGCTGGATCGAGCCCCATCGCACCTATATTGCCGGTCTGTTCGACACCACGCGCCCTGATCACCCGATACCGAGACTCCTCGCCGCCCCGGGCTGGCTGCAGGTGCGCATCCTTACCACTGGCGAACCGCTCGTCCACGACCTTTCGGAAGTCACCTCCCCCAGCGCGACGCTCGACATGCGACGAGGCGTATTGCTCACCGGAGGTCGGCTGGCCGACCACCCGACTGTAGCCGTCCGCGTACGAACGCTGCGCCTCGTATCATTACGAGAGCGCGCGATCGGACTCCACGTGGTGAATTTGGAAATCGAGAAAGGGAAGATCGAGCTCACCCTGGAAGCATCGTTCGAAGGGCTAGGTCTCGGGCTGGTGACCGAGCGTCTGGAGCAAGACCTCGGCACCTGGCGGACCAGGTATTCGGGCAAACGCCTCGCCGTCGCCGCTGCCTCCTCGTTGCAGATCGACGGCACCGACATCGCGCCGGCCAAGCCCGGACCGTTTGCGTGGTCCTGGCACTGGAAGACTCGCCCCGGCCAGACAGTGCGCCTTGTGCGGTTGATTGCGGTAGTGAGAGGCGACACGCACGATGCGGACCTTGGGCCAGTTGCTTCGGAGAAGCTTGGAGCAGCCAAACGGCTCGGCTGGAACAAGGTTGTCCAGGAACACGAGGCAGCTTGGGCAGAGCGATGGCAGCGAAGCCAAATCGAAATCGGGGGAGACCCGGCCGCGGAGCGGGCGTTGCGCTTCGCCGTGTACCACCTCACCAGCGCGGCCAACCCAGCCGACGAACGCGTTTCCATCGGAGCGCGTGGGCTAACTGGCGAAGACTACAACGGGCACGTGTTCTGGGATACCGAAATCTATCTGCTGCCGTTCTATACATTGACCTGGCCGGAAGCGGCCCGTGCGCTGCTCATGTACCGTTTTTGGACCATCGATGGAGCGCGGGCGAAGGCGGCCGCGATGGGTTGGCGTGGCGCCATGTACGCCTGGGAGTCTGCCGATACCGGTGCGGAGACCACGCCGCAAGAGGTTGTCGGTCCGGATGGTCGAATCGTTGAGGTCCTCTGCGGGAAAGAGGAGCAGCACATCACTGCCGACGTCGCGTATGCGGTCTGGCAGTACTGGGAGGCGACCAGAGACGAACAATTTCTGCTTGACGCCGGCGCTGAGATCCTCCTCGAGACGGGCCGGTTCTGGTCGAGCCGCGCTCAACCGGAACCTGACGGTTACTGCCACATCCGCGGTGTGATCGGACCGGACGAGTATCACGAACAAATCGACGACAACGCGTTTACCAATGTGATGGCGCGCTGGAACATCCGGCGGGCGCTGGATGTGGCCGCAATGTTGCGGGAACGCTGGCCCGACCACTGGGCCGGCTTCTCATCGCGCCTTGGCTTGACCGATACCGAACTCGCGCAGTGGCGGACCGTGGCAGAGACGATGGCGACCGGCTGGAGTCCGCAAACTGCGCTGTTCGAGCAATTCGCAGGGTTCTTCGGCCTTGAGGACATCGATCTTTCGGCTTACGAGGACCGCTCTGTGCCCATGGACGTGGTACTCGGACGACAGCGGACGCAACTGACTAAGGTGATCAAGCAAGCCGACGTTATAGCTCTCCTCGGATTGCTGCCGGAGGAATTCCCTGGCGACAGCGCAGAGGCGAACTTTCGCTACTACGAACCGCGCTGCAGCCACGGTAGTTCGCTCAGCGGCGCCATGCATGCGCTGGCTGCGGCCAGGTTGGGTCATTCCGAGATGGCATTGCGCTATTTCCAGCACGCCGTGGCGATAGACCTCGCCGATACGCACACGGCGATCGCCGGGGGGCTGCACATGGCTGCTCTCGGGGGTACCTGGCTGACGGCGGTGCTCGGCTTCGCTGGTCTCTCATTGCGGAGTGATGTGGTCGCCTTCGATCCAAAACTGCCTGCGAGTTGGCGAAGCCTGGGTTTTGGAATTGAGTGGCGTGGCCGCCGCCTGAAGATCAGAATCAATGCCGAGGATCGCCTTCTCCAAGCGACACTGGAAACAGGCGACTCAATGACGTTGCTAGTGAACGGCCGACAACACAAGCTCCTTGGGGATCAGACAACGGTGTGCCCCCTCGGTTAGCAATACTGAGTTCGGCCTTGGGATTTCGCATGCGAAGACACACCATCAAGAGCGCGGCGACCCGTCAAACGGGGTTGCCCAACTCGTTCGTGGTGGCATCCCCTGGGAGGGAGGAACGCCGAAGGCTGTTGGGCCTGTTCACCCGGACTGACCAACTGATTTTTCCACTGGCTTTCTACGCGCTGGGCACTATCGTCTGCCTCGTGCAGGCTCTGGTTATTTGTGATCTGGCGATCGCTTACTTTAGGATGGTGTGCCACGCGGAGTACTGACGGAGGTTGAGCTCGAGGTGGGCAATTGCCGCTCTGAAACTCAACCATCGGCTTCGGATCCAGATTTTCCTACAAGGAAATCGTGGCATAGGACGGTCATTCACCGGCGCAAGAGGCGTGAACACTCCTATGAAGGGCAATGAAGTATAGCGCGATGAGTTCGCATTGCTCGACGACTTGCTGCGGACACTCACGGTGAACGGCGAGGTGCGCCAGAAGGACAGCACCATGAATCTGTTTTCAAGCCGGCCGACACGCTCGCCGAACTGACCACCTTCTCGGACCTCTCACCAGGTCTGAGATTCTCCGGAGAAATGAACCAGATTGCCGCGCTTGCGAATCGCCGGCCGGTGCTCGGCAAAGCGCTTGGCGCCGTACCCATCAGTTGACCGATGGTCGAAGTTCCGTATGCGAAAGCCGGAGTTTGGAAGCCGTGATTGGAAAAACAGACGCGCTGAGTAAAACACAGGTCGGGACGATCCCTCTTTTGCGTTCGCGTTACGGGTAGCGATTCCGCCCTGCCGTCAGACGCCATTACTGCCGACTTGACCGGGTGGTCTGGGAGGCGGGATGGTGAAGTGGTATGGGGGATCGAAGACTTGGCCGGCATGAAGGATAGCGGCTTGCTCCCGGAGCACACGGCTCCCGGAGCACACGGCTCCCGGAGCACACGTGATCAGTTACAACTCTTCGTCGAGCCCGGTGGTGGCACGCGAAAACTCGCATCAGAATCACATTGGGGAAGCACTACCGCCAGAAAGGGCTCAACACACTCCTTACAAGTCTGACACTGAACCGTGCCGCGCAGGGCTCGCCGGAATGCGCCAGGTACCGGGCGCGGATGTGAACCTCGGAAGACGCTGCATCGCTCGGCGGTCGCACCCCTGGAGTTGAGCATATGAAAGTCGATCTCACCGGAGGGCGCTTCGACGCCGTGCTGTTCGACCTCGACGGCGTCCTCACAGACACGGCGCGGATACACGAGGCGAGCTGGAAGAAGATGTTCGATGCCTTTCTGACGCAGCGCGCCAAAGCGACCGGTGAACCCTTCAACCTCTTCGAAATGGAGGACTACGAACTGGACGTCGACGGGAGGCCGCGTTACGACGGAGTCCGGGCTTTCCTCAAGTCCCGCGGAATCGAACTCCCGGAGGGCAGTCCGGAGGATCCGCCCGACCGGGAGACCGTCTGCGGGCTGGGCAACCGCAAGAACCAGATGGTCACTGAGGTGATCAAGACCGTGGGAGCCGACGCTTATCCAGGCTCTGTCGCACTGGTGCGATACGTTCGCGACCACGGACTGCACACCGCCGTGGTCTCAGCCAGCGCCAACTGCGCCGCGGTCCTCGAAGAGGCGAAGATCGCGGATCTGTTCGAGGCAAGGGTCGACGGCATCGTGCTCGAGGAACGCCACCTCCGCGGGAAGCCGGAGCCCGACTCTTTTCTCGAAGCGGCCCGAATGCTCGGGGTGGAACCCGCCCGGGCAGTCGTGTTCGAGGATGCCATCTCCGGAGTGCAAGCCGGCCATGCGGGGGCGTTTGGTCTCGTGGTGGGCGTCTCCCGAAAGAACGACGAGGATACGCTCGCTGCTAACGGCGCCGATGTCGTCGTGCACGACCTCGCGGAGCTGATCCCGTGAGCGACGGCGAAAGCCGGCCGCACGCCGAACGCTTCATCGCTCGCGTTCCTCGCGTCCGCATCAGCCCGCCTGACGACCTCTTACCGACCCAGCCCTGGGGCATAACCGCGACGCGCTACGCACACGAGTTCCTGGCCCAGGCCGAGACAATCTATGCCCTCGCCAACGGCTACCTGGGCCTGCGCGGAGACTTCGAGGAAGGGACGCCGGTCTCGAAACCGGGTGTCTTCCTGAACGGCTTCTACGAGACCTGGCCTATCGTCTATGGCGAGGCTGCCTACGGGTTCGCGAAGACCGGCCAGACCATCGTGAACGCCACCGACGGCAAGATCATTCGGCTGTACGTGGATGACGAGCCCCTGGAAATCCACAAGGCCAACCTGCTCGAGTTCCGGCGCACGCTCGACTGGCGCACGGGCACCGTCGAACGCAAGATCGTGTGGGAGACACCCGCCGGCAAGCGCGTTGCCATTTCGTCGCGGCGCATGGTCTCGATGACGCATCGTCATCTCGCGCTGCTGACCTACGACGTGCGCTGCCTGAACCATACCGCGCATATTATCGTATCTTCGGAGATGATGACCCGCCACCTCGATGGCGAGGGACAGCAGCCGGATCCCCGCAGAGTGACGGGCTTCGACGGACGCGTGCTCGACCCTGTCGCCCGGCGCTCCCGCGACCAGCGCGTGCTTCTGTGCCACCGCACGCGGAGCAGCGTAATCACGCTGGCTTGCGGGATGGACCATCGGCTCATAACCGGCGGACGCAGTCGCGAATCCGTCCACTCCGGCGAAAATCGGGCTGAGGTGGCTTTTTCCGTCGACGTCGACCCGGAACAGCCGGTCCACCTGACCAAGTTCCTGGCCTACCACTTTGCTGAGGATTGCGACGTGGAGGAGCTGTCCAACCGGGCCGAACGCACCCTCGACCGCGCCATGGAGATCGGCGAGACACGGCTGCTCGAGGAGCAGCGAAAACACTACGACGCTTTCTGGAAGCGGGCGGATGTCGAGATCGAGGGCGACCCGCGGGTGCAGCAGACGGTGCGTTTCAACCTGTTTCAGGTACGCCAGGCGACGGCGCGCGCCGAAGGCTATGGTGTGCCCGCCAAGGGGCTCACGGGCCAGGGATACGAAGGACACTATTTCTGGGACGGAGAGATCTACGTTTTGCCCTATGTAATTTACACCGACCCCCGGCTCGCCGGGAACCTGCTGCATTTCCGTTTGTCCCATCTCGACCGGGCCCGCGCCCACGCGCGCGAACTCGGCCATGCGGGCGCACTCTTCCCGTGGCGAACCATCAACGGCGACGAGGCTTCCGCCTACTATGCCGCCGGCACCGCCGCCTACCACATCAATGCCGACATCACCTACGCCATACGCAAGTACGCCCTGGCGACGCTCGACGAGCACTTCCTGGTTGGTGGCGGCGTCGACGTCGTGGTGGAGACGGCCCGCATGTGGCTCTCGCTGGGCGACTTCTCCGAGCGCAAGGGAGGGGCCTTCTGCATCAACAACGTCACCGGTCCCGACGAGTACACGGCCGTGGTCGACAACAACCGCTTCACGAATATGATGGCGCGTGAGAATCTGCGCGCCGCGGTGCGCGCCGTGAATTTCGTCAGGCAGTCCCACCCGGCGGACTTCGAACGCCTCGTGGAGCGCACGCGTCTCGACCTGAAGGAGCTGGACGGCTGGGAGCGGGCGGCCGACCGCATGTATTTGCCGGTCGACGAACGGACCGGGATCCACCCCCAGGACGACAGCTTCCTCGACAAGCCTCGATGGGAATGCGCGGACATTCCGGCCGCCAAGCATCCGCTGCTGCTCTACTACCATCCGCTTACGCTCTACCGCCACCAGATCCTCAAGCAGGCCGACGTGGTGATGGCGATGTTCCTCCTGGGTTCGGACTTCACCCTCGAGGAGAAGCGCCGCAACTTCGACTACTACGATCCCTTGACCACGCGCGACTCCTCGCTCTCGAGCTGCGTGCAGAGCATTCTGGCCACGGAGGTCGGGTACGAAGACAAGGCGATGGAGTACTTCCTGGAGGCGGTGATGATCGATCTGGGAGACATCGGGGGCAACGTCATCGACGGCGTGCACATCGCCTCGGCCGGCGGCGTTTGGATGGCCCTCGTGTACGGCTTCGGCGGCATGCGTGACTACGAGGGCGAACTCGACTTCCATCCGCGGCTCCCTTCTGTATGGTCGCGCCTGCGCTTCCCACTCACCTGGCGCGATCGGCATATCGAGGTGGACGTGCGCCCCGGCGAGGTGTGCTACCGGCTGCTGGGAGGGAGGGCCCTCACCCTCAAGCACGAGGGCAAGCCCTTCGAGCTGGTGCCGGGTTCGCCCGTGGTCCAGAAGTCCAGCGTCAGTGGCGAGTTCCCCCGGGTGACCGCGACCGCCCTGTCCGATGACACGGTCGCAGGAAAGCCTCGCTGGCGCTGACACGGTCTCTTCGGCACACCCCGCCTGAATCAAGATCGATCAGAGTCGCAGGACGATTGCCTGACCATTTCGGCGCCGGAACACGGCGGGGGCAGGGTGATGGTACAGGACACCGACCGCCACCAAGGCGTCATTGGCCGCGCGGCGCAGCCGCACCCGTTTCGTAGCGATATGGCGGCCGGCAGCATGCGCCGGCGCTCTCAATGCGGCGTGGCTCCCCGGTCAAAAACTACACATACAGCGATTTGAGACGGTCGACTTTTTTTCGTGAGCAACGTTTGTCGGATCGGTGACGAGGCCAGGCAATTCGAAAAATGCTATGCGATGATGGACCTCGTCGTTGCTGGCGAATGCGGCCGAAAACAGCGGCTTGCCCTCTGGTCCGGCTGGCGCATCTGCGCGAGCGTTTATCGTCATGCCGAGCACCTTGCGGTACCACTCGAGCATTGCATCGAGGTTGGCGGTGGCTAGTCCGAAGTGCTGCAGCTTCGGGTGGATTGTGATTTCGGTATTCATTTGAATTCTCCTCTCGATTGCGAGGTTCTAACAGAACGATACCGTTTCGTTCTTTTAAGTAATACTTCCGGCGAGCCTTGTCAAGAGATCTATACGGTGCCGTTTCGTTTGCCTTGACCGCCTGGCAGGATAAACAACAGAGCGTTGGGAAGTCCCGGTCCGCGCCGGGAGCTGCAATCACAGAAACGTAAGGTCGAGCATGCGCAGGTTCTCAGCCACAGAAAAGCGTCCGCAGAAGCGGCCGATTGTGCGCATCGGACGGCCACCTCGGGAGCTTGCCGGAAAGGTCGACGATCGCATCCTGGACGCTGCTCGCCGCGTTTTTTTGGATCGCGGGCTGGCCGGCACCAGTATCGATGAGATCGCACGCCTCGCCCGCGCGGGAAAGCCGACCATCTATGCGCGGTTCCCGACCAAGGAAGCGCTCTTCAAGGCTGTCGTGATGCGCAACGCGGCTAACGCCCGGGCGCGATTCGAGAGCCAGTTGCCGGCCGGTGCTACCATCGAGGAGCGTCTTGTAAGCGTGGGCACCGACATCCTGGGCCGCCTCCTGGTCAGCGATGTGATCGATTTTATGCGGCTGGCGATTGCCGAGGCGCGCCGCTTTCCGGATTTGGCGAACGTCGGGCGGATGGCGCGCGAGCGCGGCGTGCAAGCCGTTACTCGGGTGCTAAGCGAGACGGCGCACTTGGACGAGATCCAGAAGTACCCGGCATTCGCTCCGGAGTTTCTCGCAGCCACGACCGGATTCTTTATCGATCTGGTCGTGGCCCGTCTTCTCATGCGCGCAGTGTTCGGGGAAGACCTCAAGCTGCTGCGCTCGGAGATCGGCACTCATGCTGCTCGCAGCGTTGCGTTCTTTCTCGCTGCCTGCCGCAGCAGAGGGAGCAATTTGATCTGTTCAGTTGTCGATACCGACAACTGATACAAATGTGACGGGCCAGCCGGACCGTGATACTCGAACGCCCGATGGTCGAGTCTCCGATCAAGCTCTTGATCGTCGCACGATCTCCCCTGAAGTCATATGTCCGCGGCCGGAGAGGAAAGCAAGTGATAGATTTTCCGGACTGCATGACGCTTGACGAACTCCACGGTATCTAGCGCACCGCCCGCAGAATTTCGTCTCCTCGGGATTTTCGAACTGGCACTTAGCGCAGCGCATGCTCTCTCAGTCTTTGCTCAGATGCTCAGTTCGTCGAGCAAAGTCGGCACGGTGGTGTTTCCGACCCGAGGGCGGACTGAAGGCCCCCGGGGTCGATGAGCTGTGCCGGCGACCGATTCGAATCAGGACGACCGTCTGTCGGGCTCGGTTTCCGTGAACAGTACGACGACCGAACGGGACTCTACGCGATATTGCTTGCAGGAGAGAGAAGGAGCGGTCTGCCAGGGTACTATATCTTCGGGAGCAGGACGCGACGTATCGATCCACTGGCGCCATTGCCGTCCTGCGCTGAGTGGTGGCAACTCGAAATCGAGCGGCTCCCAGTAGGCGTTAACTACCACGTACACGTCCTGCCCTTCCTCAGGAAGTTCAGCATAAAGCGCGAGGCTGTGAGAATCATCGCACCAGTCCGGGTTTCCGAGCTTTACGCCGTGCCACGATTGTCTCGCCTGCTGAATAAGCTCATTGAGAGTAGTTCGCGCTCGCTCATGCTCCACGTCCCGCAATACCCTTCGCGCATTAAGCAGACTTACGAATCTGAGCAAATCCGCGTGCTTTTCAACCAGCGTCCAGTCGAACCAGCTTGTCTCATCATCCTGGCAATAGGCGTTATTATTTCCGCGCTGCGTCCGGCGAACCTCGTCGCCCATCAGGACCATCGGTACACCCAATGACACCAGAGTGATGGTCAGGAAGTTTTTGATTTGCCGAATTCGGAGTGACTCGACGCTAATATTGTCGGTCGGGCCCTCGACGCCACAGTTCCAGCTCCGATTTTCGTCGGCACCGTCCCGGTTGTATTCACCGTTCGTCTCATTGTGCTTCTGGTTGTAGGACACGAGATCGTTCAAGGTGAAACCGTCATGGCAGGTTACAAAATTAACGCTCTGTTCAGCCTCGCGCTTTTCGTACCCATAGATGTCAGGGCTGCCGACGAGTCGGTCCGCCACTCGGCGCACCAAACCCAAGTCGCCCCGGAAGAAACCTCGCACGTCATCGCGGAAGCGCCCGTTCCACTCCTTCCAGCTGTCCCCGATGAAGCTGCCAACCTGATATAAACCCGCCGCATCCCACGCCTCGGCGATGAGCTTGGAACCAGCAAGCACAGGGTCCGACTCGATGTCCCACAGAACGGGTGGGTTGGGAATCGACTGCCCCGATTCATCCCGCGCCAAGATTGAAGCGAGATCGAAACGAAAGCCGTCAACGTGCATCACCTCCACCCAGTAACGGAGGCTGTCCAGGATCATGCGGCGAACGACCGGATGGTTACCGTTCAGGGTGTTTCCTGTGCCGGAATAATTGGCGTAGCGTGAGCGGTCCCGTTCTAAGATGTAGTAGGCCGTATTATCGAGACCGCGGAAGCAGAGCGTCGGCCCGCGGTCGTCGCCCTCCGCAGTATGGTTGAAGACGACATCGAGGATGACCTCGATATCCAGCGCGATGGAGTGCTTTGACCATATCGCGGAACTCATCGATCGCCGCGATTGGATCGCGGCGCGAACTATACCCCTGGTGCGGCGCGAAAAACGACACCGGCGAATATCCCCAATAATTCACTTTGCCCGGTGGACAGTCTTGGGGTCGAACTGAAAAACTGGAAGTAGCTCTATCGCGGTTATGCCGAGCTGTTGTAGATAGGGAATCTTTTCTACCAGACCGGCGAAGGTCCCTCGCTTGTTCTCGGCGACGCGGGAACTGGGGTGACGGGTGAAGCCACCGACGTGCATCTCATAAATGATCGTCCGCGCTGAGGCATGGCGGAGCGGGATGTCTCCCTCCCAGTCATACCTGGATGGATCCGCGACTACGCTCTTCATGGCCATCGTGGTGTCTTCACCAGACGACATTGCAGCCCTACGATCATAAGTATCGGGAACCGCGACTGCCCGGCTATACGGATCGAGGAGTACCTTTGTTCGATCAAATCGCAGACCGTTGGCAGGATTGAAAGGACCATCCACACGATAACCGTAAAGCTCACCCGGCCGCACGCCCGGAACGAAGAGATGCCAATAGTGATAGGCGTGGTCGTTGCCAGGATCGAAGCAGATCACCCGCGAGGGCTTCGGATCGTCAGCACGGTCAAAGAACAGCAACTCGACGGCCTTCGCTTGACGAGAGAAAACACTGAAATTAACTCCGTCGTCGAGGACTGTTGCGCCCAACGGGGAGACGGGGGATTTGAAACCACCTGTCATTCGACAAACCCGTCCGCCGGAAACGTCGGCCGGGATCGCAAAAAAGCAATAAACACGAAGGCGCATCCCAACTACAGATTAGGAAGGTCGTGGAACCTGGTCCGAACTATCAACTGTATCACCGAAATAACTATGGCGGTCGACACTCCTAACATGAGCATCCCATCGGCAGCTTTTAGCGGTCCGAACAGCTTCCGAGACGGACTCATGACCACATCACCATACCCTAGCGTGGGGTAATTCATCGTGGAGTGGTAAAAGGCGCCTCCGAATTGGGCGAATTTCCCCGCAAAAGACGAACACGAACGCCCACATGATCACTTCGGCTAGGTGGGCCACACCCGCCAGCATGGTTGGCGGCGGGTACAATTGCCATGTCTCTCCAGAATCGGACGCCGGTGCACCGGAGTAGGTGCTGGCGACGAACGAAATGGGAAGATGCCTAGCAGCGCGAGTGCATGAATCACGATCGTGACCAAGATCGTGACCAGAGAAATGACCCGCGGCAGGTCAATTGCGACATCGTTTGCCCTTGAAGAGTCCATTCAGTGGCCGGTACAGGCTAAGAATGGTTTCCGATTCCCACGAGGCTTCCCATTACTAAGTCGTCCAGATGATGGATCACGCGACTGCACGCTTTCCGCGCTGCGAGCTGCGATTGCGCATTGTTCACCGCCTGTTGATACTCTTGCACGTATTCGCCTCCGCGTAATTCGCGTGATCCAAACGGACTGTCCAGAGTTTACCTTGCAAATCGTTCGAATCATCTCTGGACTGAGCCAAACTCGCTTAACTTCTCCGCGCCCCATGGAATTGATCTGCCGGGTCTCACAGACGGTAGGAAGCGCACCACGTCATGTTTACCCGGACGCTCGCAGGCTATGCGATTCGGATTGCCGCCGGTCAGTAGCTCACAAACTGTTTTGGTCCATGTCGCTTGCCCGGAGCGTCACAGCCATCAGCTGTGCTATCTCGTTAGGTACGTCGAACTTTCTCGGCGTACAGAGTGACCCGAATCGTGCCTGGTTCTCCGTACTGGCTCTGACTTGTGCTCAGAAACCATTCGATGTCGACGATCTTAAATTCGGCCCAATCTCCTGGATGGTGGAGCGGGAGAAAGATACGCTCACCTATCCGTGGTACGTGTTTGACCGTATCTATGGGAACTGTCCCAATTACCGATTTTTCCGAGACATCAAAGAGCTCCAAATAGTCCTTCTTTTGCTCTTGCTCAGGCATTGTTCTATCCTCCGTTCGTGAAGATCCTCTGCATACACGCTACTCTGTAGCGTCGGGTGCGGCGACGGGACCGATTTGTCTGGGCTTTTTCGCAAATGGGTGCTCATCCATCCGCTGGCCCCGGATACGATGGGACAGCCGCTCAACCATGACGAATAGCGGCGGCACGAGGAAAATCGCGATCCCGCTCGAAAACACCATGCCGATGATGGTAACCGTGCCAATGAGGCGGCGGGCCACAGCGCCTGCGCCCAAGGCGTACCAGAGCGGTGCCAGACCGAAGATGAAGGCGAACGATGTCATCAGAATCGGGCGCAGACGCAAACGGGCGCCATTCAGCGCCGCATCGATGATCGACTCGCCTTTTTCGAGTTCCGCCTTAGCGAACTCGACGATCAGGATGGCGTTCTTTGCCGACAGCCCGATCAGCATGATCAATCCGATCTGCGCGTAAATGTCGTTGTCCAAATGGCGCGACCATAGCCCGAAGAATGCACCGCACACCGCAACAGGCACGCTGAGCAGGACGCTGAGCGGCAGCGACCAGCTCTGATATAGTGCGGCGAGAATCAGGAAGACCAAGACGATCGAAAGCGCGAATACGCCGGCGCCGCCGCCGGCGATGGACTGCTGATAGCTGATGCCGTTCCAGGCGTAACCCATATCGCGCGGCAGCACGCTGTCTGAAACCTCCTCGATCGCCCGCATGGCGTCGTCGGTGCTGTAGCCGGGCGCGGGCGCGGCGAAGATCTCGATGCTGCGGTATTCGTTGAACCGGGTGGTGTATTCAGGACCGGTGTCACGCCTCATGGTGACGAGCGTGGAGAGCGGAACCATCCCGCCGTTGCTGTTGCGCACATAGAACTGGCCCACGTCGGTAGTTTTGTTGCGATACTGCGGCTCCGCTTCGACGAATACCTTCCACACCCGGCCGAAGCGGTTGAATTGATTCACGTAGTAGCCGCCGAGCAGGGTTTGTAGTTCTTCATAAACGTCGTTGATCGGCACGCCGAGCTTGAACGCTTTGTCCTTGTCCACGGAGGCGAAGAATTGCGGAACGGAGGGGGTGAACAGGAGATTCGGTTGCGCCAGTTCGGGACGTTTATGCGCTGCGGCGAGAAACTTCGCGGTGTTGCTCCAGAGATAGTCCACATCATGGCCGGCGCGGTCCTGGATGAAGAAATCGAGCCCGCTGGCCTGGCCGATGCCGGGGATGGCGGGTGGCGGGAAAGCGAACGCGATCGCGCCGGGAAGCCCGAATAGCTTCCGATTAACGGACTCGATAATCGGTCCGGCCTGCAGCGCCCCCGTCATGCGCTTGTCATAGGGTTTCAAGCTGCAGAAGAAAAAAGCGTTACGGGGACTACTCGTCTGTGAGAGCATACTATAGCCCCCGATGCCGCTGACGTATCGAACGGCCGGCTCGCTCCTCAAAATGGCGTCGATCGTCTTCATCGCCGCCATCGTTCGCTGCAGCGAGGCCGCTTCCGGCAGCTGGACGTTAACCATGAAATAGCTCTGGTCTTCATCCGGCAAGAACGAGCGCGACAGCGTCTTGCCCAGCCGCCGGCCAGCACGACAAAGCCCGCCAAGATGATCAGGGCAACACCGAGTTTGTGGACAAGCAGGCCGCAGAGCCGAACGTACCCGTTCTGCGCGCGCTCGAAGCCGGCGTTGAAGAAGCCAAAGAGAAATTCAAACGGGCCGCCACGGCGCCTCGCCAGTCTAGGCCGCAGGATCATCGCGCCGAGCGCGGGGCTCAGCGTCAGCGCATTGAACGCCGAGAGCAGCACCGAGAACGCGATCGTGAGTGCGAATTGCCGGTACAGCGAGCCGGTAAGGCCGGTCATGAAACCGGCGGGAATAAAGACGGCCGACAGCACCAGCGCGATGCCCACCAATGCGCCGCTGACCTCATCCATCGCTTCGATCGCGGCGTCACGTGGCGATCGCCCCCGTTCAATCTTCGCTTCGATTGCTTCGACGACCACGATAGCGTCATCGACCACTAGCCCGACCGCCAGAACCAGACCCAGCAGCGACAGCGTATTGACCGAGAAACCGACGGCAGGGAAGAACATGAACGCGCCGACCAGCGACACCGGGATAGTCAGGATCGGAATCAGGGT
Source organism: uncultured Pseudomonadota bacterium (assembly GCA_963837035.1). Classification (GTDB taxonomy): domain Bacteria; phylum Desulfobacterota; class Binatia; order Binatales; family Binataceae; genus JASHZA01. Next base: position 109,250 of record CAWIMH010000027.1, on the reverse strand, counting down.
CGCCCGCCAGCTTTGCAGAAAGATGAAGACCACAAGCACTACCAGCGCGATCGCTTCGAGCAGGGTCTTTATGATTTCCCGGGCTCCTTCGGTCACCGGCACGGTCGTGTCGAGGACCAGCGTGTCGCGCATGTCCTGCGGAAACCGGCGAGCGAGTTCAGCCATACGCGCCTTTGCCCGATTGGCCGCCTCGAGCGCGTTGGAGCCGGGGTTCTGATACAGAAGCAGAAACGCGGCCGTCTTGCCGTTGATAAGCGATTGCTGGGTGTAGGTCTCGGCGCCGAGTTCGATTCGCGCGACATCCTTGAGCCGCACGAAAGAACCGTCAGGATTGCCGCGCACGATGACATTGCCGAATTGCTCGGCGTCCAGTAACCGCCCCTGTGCGCGTACGGTGTAGGTGTATTGCTGGCCCGGCGGCGCCGGCTCGCCGCCGATGGTTCCCGCCGGATTCACCACGTTCTGAGCAGACAGCGCGTTCGCCAGATCTGCGACCGTCAGTTGCAGTTTGGCCAGCTTATCCGGCGTCAGCCATACTCGCATAGCATATTCGCCGGCGCCCATGATTTTTACCTGGCCGATTCCCGGTATGCGGGCGAGTTCGTCCTCGATGTTGATCGCGATGTAATTGGCGAGAAAGCTCTGACTCCAGATCCCATGCGGCGAGGTGATCGCGAACACCAACAGAGGGATTCCCACGGTTTGCTGCGTGACAAGGCCGTAATTATTGATCGCGGTGGGGAGGCTCGAGGTCGCCTGCGACAGCCGGTTCTGCACCTGAACCTGATCCAAATCAACATTGGTGCCGACCGCGAAACTGACCTGCAGCGTCGTCGTGCCGTCGTTGCCGTTGATCGACTGCATGTAGATCATGTTCTTGGCACCGTTGACCTGTTCCTCGATCGGCGTGGCGACCGACTCCTCCATCGTGAGCGCGTCGGCGCCGGGGTAGGTGGCGGTGGTCTGGATTTGCGGCGGCACAATATCCGGGAACTGCGCGATGGGAAGGCGCAAGACCATCACGGCGCCCGCGATCACGAAGAAAATCGCGGCCACGATCGCGACAATTGGCCGGTCGATGAAGAACCTGGACATGAGCCTACTCCTGCCTGACTGGGTTGGGGCCGGCCGCAGGAGTTCCTGATATGCGCGGTGTCTGATCGGTTGCGACGACCGGCTTCACTTCCATTCCTTCCTGAACCTTCTGCGCTCCATCGGCGATGACGCGTTCCCCTGGCTTCAGCCCGTCGTCCATCACCCACAACGAGCCCGTCTTCATGCCTGGAGTCACCGGGCGGAGCGTCACCTTATTATCGGTGCCGACCACCGCGACCTCGTATTGTCCTTGAATCGAAGAGACGGCGCTCTGAGGGACGAGCAGCGCATTGTGCTGGACATCGGTCTGTGCGCGGACCTTGGCGTACATGCCAGGACGGAGAACGTTTTTGGGATTGGGGAAAAAGGCCTGCATCATTATCGTGCCGGTCTGCACATCGACCTGCCGGTTGACGGCGTGAAGGCGGCCTGGGTAGCGGTAAACGGAGCCGTTGCCGAGAATCAGTTCAATTGGCGGCGGAGGTTTTGCGTTCGTGTCTCCGCTAGCGTTGATCTGATCGGCGAAGTCCAGATACAAGTTTTCGCTAACAGGAAACGAAACTTTAATCGGGTCGATCTGTGAGACCGTCGTGAGCAGCGTGCTCGTGCCCACCAGATCGCCGACCTGGGCCTGCGCGATTCCGGCCACGCCGTCGATCGGCGAGTAGACCTTGGTCCATTGTAGGTTGAGCTTCGCGCTTTCGACCGCGGCCTCGTCCGCCTGGACCTGCGCCGCGGTTGCTCGGGTCGTCTGGGTAATGTTATCAAACTGCTCTTTAGGAATCACAGCCGCCTTGAACAGCTTGGTGTATCGCTCGAGATTCAGCTCGTTTTGCTTTAATTGAGCCTGGACCTGGGCGAGATTGCCGAGCGCCTGATCCAGCGCTGCCTGATACTGGCGAGGGTCGATCTCGAATAAGAGCTGGCCGGGATGCACGCGCGCGCCATCCTGGTAATCCTGCTTGAGCAGATAGCCGGATACTTTCGGTAGGATGTTGGCGTTGACGAAACCCACTGTGGTGCCCACCGATTCCTCGTAGATCGGCACGTCCTTCTGCACGACCGTCGCCACCGTCACCGTCGGAATCGGCCGGAGAGCGCCAGGCGCCGCGGCTCTCTTGCAGCTCAGCGCTGCTAGAGAGACCACGGCCGCGACGCCAGCGATGGCCATCTGGAACGCGGGTGCTGGAGCGAACCGGCGGATATTGGCTTGGTGCGACATACTATTCGCTCCGTTCAATGGCTTCGTTAAGGTCGTAAGTCGACAGGCGTGAAAATCGCACACACCGGCGCGGCCTCTTGACTTACCTGACGATTATGCCTAAATATGACCATATCGTCAAATGTGACGATTCGGTCACTACTCATGCATATCACAAACTCTGCACCGAATGTGAGAATAAAGGGAACCGCGCGCAAAGTCCCCAATCGCCGGGATAGGCGCAAGCTCGCGACGCGCCAGGCGCTACTGGACGCGACTCTCGCTCTGCTCGTCTCGCGCAGCATCGACGCGCTGAGCGTGGATGAGATCGCGATGCGGGCGGACGTGGCGAAAGGCACCTTCTACAACTACTTCTCTGACAAGGACGCGCTCGAGCGCGAACTCGCGGCGTACGTTCGCGGGCGGCTGGAAGATGAGATCGCGCGCGCGAACGAGGGAATCGACGACGCCGCCGAGCGAATCGCGCGCGCCTTCTGCTGCGCACTGCGCTTTTGTCTGGGCGCGCCCGAACAGGCGGCCGCGCTGGCGAGGCTTTTCCCGCGCGCGACTGATCCTGCGGCGCCCATCAACTCCGGGGTACGTCGCGATGCCGCGGAAGGCATGACTCAAGGCCGGATCGTCGCGACCTCCGAGGATGCCGTGGTGACGTGCGTAATGGGTCTTTTCACGGCCGGAGTGAACCGCGCGCTCGACCTACCCGCGGGCCGTGTACGCGAATTCGCACAGGAACTTGGCACAATTCTGCTTCGTGGGCTTGGCCTCAAAATCGCGGTGGCGGAGCGCATCATGCGTGACGCGATCGAAGCAATTCTCCCAGGGCAGTAAGGAGTACCTCATGGGAATCAAGATTCAAGATATCGCATACGTAAGGTTCCACGCGCCGGATCTCGACCAGATGGAAACGTTTCTGACCGAGTTCGGGATGGTCCGTGCAGACCGAACTAGCGACGCGCTTTACATGCGCGGCCTCGACGGAGATGCATTTCTTCACGTGACCCACAAGGGCGAGCCGCGATTTGTCGCAGCTGGATTCGAAGCTGCTTCGCTTCAGGACCTCGACGCACTTGCGCGGGACGAGCGAACCTCAATCGAGCCACTCGACGGTCCCGGCGGCGGTTCAATGTTGAGGCTCAGCGATCCAAATGGATTCCGGATCGAAGTGATCGCCGGGCGACCAGCTGTCCCGCGAATCGACCCGACGCCTGCGATCCCGTCGAATGACGCGCACGGAACCCATCGCATCAACTCCCTGAAGCGCCTGCCGGACGGTCCATCGCACGTGAAGCGGCTCGGCCACTGTGTTTTCAATGTGAAGGATTTTCGCGAGTCCGAGGCATGGTACAAATCACGCTTAGGTCTAATCACTTCCGACGAAATCAACCTCGGCTCACCCCATCGGGTCATAGGTGCGTTTCTGCGATGCGATCGCGGAAGCAGTCCGAGCGATCATCACACTCTGTTTCTGCTCGGCACCGGTAAGCCGGGCTTCAACCATGCCGCCTACGAAGTGGTCGATTTTGACGACCTGATGTGCGGCCATGATTGGCTCCAGGATAGAGGCCGCCGGCACGAGTGGGGCGTAGGGCGGCACGTACTGGGCAGCCAAATTTTTGATTACTGGCGCGATCCCTGGGGTCATACCCTCGAACACTGGAGTGACGGAGACTTACTGGACGCGGCATGGGGCTCGCGCTCTTCCACCATTGAGGAAGCTCTTCGCACTCAGTGGGGACCACCACCGCCGAGCACGATGAGTTCATAGGAGAAGTGCCATGAAGCTGGTCAGATACCAAGACGGGCCGGGCGTTAAGATCGGCATCGTGAAAGGCGACGGCATAATCGACCTGACCACGCCAATGCCTTCCGTTTCCGACGACATGAACGATCTGATCGCGCGATGGTCCGATCTTCGCGCCGACGCGGAGCTACTCGCCCGCGACGCCATACCCGATGTTCGTGTGGCCGAGGTGCGCTTGCTCGCGCCGGTTGCGCGTCCCGGCAAGGTGATGGCCATCGGCCTCAACTATGCCGATCACATCAAGGAAACCGGGCAGAAGATGCCGCCGCATCAGATCTGGTTCACCAAGGCGGTCACCTCGATCAATGGTCCCTTCGATCCGATTGAACTGCCGCTAGCTTCCGAGCAGGTCGATTACGAAGCCGAGCTGGTGGTGGTAATCGGCAAGCGTTGCAAGCATGTTCCGAAGGATCGAGCTGCGGATGTGATCTTCGGCTATTGCGCAGGTAATGACGTCTCGGTTCGCGACTGGCAGCTGCGAACCCCGCAATGGATGCTAGGCAAATCATTCGATACCCACGCACCGATTGGTCCATGGATTGTCACCGCCGATGAACTGGGAAATCCCCACACCTTGGGCATTCGGTGCTTTGTAAATGGCGGGCGGCGGCAGAACTCCAATACCGAGAACCTCGTGTTCAACGTATACGATCAGATCGCGCACCTGAGCCGAGCCATGACGCTGGAACCCGGCAACATAATCTTTACGGGAACTCCAGGTGGCGTCGGGCTTGCGATGCAGCCGCCGCAATGGCTCAAGGCAGGCGACAAGGTGCGTGTCGAGATAGACCGTATCGGATCCATCGAAGCTGATATGCAGCCTGAGTGTGCAAGCCAAGCCGCCTCATCCTGGAGGTAATACTCAATGACGAATGAACTCGTAGAGACCGCAAGACGGATCGCGCCGGAGCTTGGGGAGACGGCCGCCGAGGACAACGCGCTCCGGAGACTCAGCGATCGCACCTGGAAGATCCTAATGCACAACGGCTTTTTGCGATCTCTACAGCCGGAGCGATGGGGCGGCGGCGAAGTACCGCTGATGGAATTTGTCGACGCCACGATCGAGATCGCGCGCGTCTCGCCTTCCGCTGCATGGATCGCCGGCGTGATCGGGGTACATCCGTGGCAGCTCGCTCTCTTTGATGAAAGAGCGCAAAAGGAGATGTGGGGTAAGGACCCCGCCCTGATGCACTCCTCATCTTACAACCCTTCCGGCAAGGCCGAGAAGGTGGCCGGCGGCTACAAGCTTTCGGGGCGATGGTCGTTCTCTTCCGGATGCGATCATTGCCACGGCGTGATGCTGGGAGCGATTTGCGGCACGCGCGAGGTGCTGGGCAGACCAGTACCGGACTTCAGGTCTTTTCTCTTGTTGGGCGATCAATATCGCATTGACGACAACTGGCATGTTGCCGGACTCAAGGGCACCGGCAGCAAAGACATCATTGTCGAAAGCGCTTTCGTACCTGAGTATCGAGCTCAGTCACTCATTGACTACGCAATTAATGCGCCGCTGCCGGGGCAAGAGCGCAACAGCGGTCCGCTCTATCGATTACCTTGGTCGGTAGTCTTTAACACGGCGCTGGTTGCTTCGGTGCTGGGCGCTTCGCGCGGGTTCGTCGATGTCTGGATTTCCCAGACGCGCGAGCGCAAGTTGAGCTTGGGCGGAAGGGCGGCCGACGATGCTCTCATGCAGCGGCGGCTCGCCGAGGCGATCTGGCTTATCGACATCACGATCACGCGACTGCGAACCGACATCGCGGAATTGTGGCAGATGGCCCAGGACCGCGTACCGGTTCCGATGCAACTCAGGGCGCAGGTGCGCTGGAACATGAACCGCGGATGCGACTTGGTCGCGCAGGCGATCAGCGATCTGTTTAGGGCGTCAACTGGACGCGCGGTGTTTGTCGATCACCCGCTACAACAGCGCTTTCAAGACATCGAGGCGGCGATGGCGCACGCGTACCTGTCTCCGGACCCACTCGCAAAGGCGGTGGGCGGATATCTGTTGGGTACGTCGCAGCCCGAATTTGTCCTGTAGGGGTGCTTAGCTCACTTCACGTCGCTCAAAGGAGAAGGTGCGAGCCATGACCACAGTCGCAGGAAAGTCGGAGGCCATCCTTTACGACGAAAAGACATCTACGATATCGGCGTATGGTCCTGCCCGCTCGACGATCAAAGGGACGCCGCTCAGCCCGGACGAGCTGCGCGACATCGACGCCTACTGGCGCGCCAGCCTCTATCTGTGCCTCGGAATGCTGTACCTCAAGGAAAACCCGTTGCTGCGTGAGCCACTTACGGTGGAGCAGACGAAGCCACGGTTGCTCGGCCATTGGGGCTCGGACGCGGGCCAGAGTTTCACCTACATTCACTTCAACCGCTTGATCAATAAATACGATCTCAACGCAATCTTCATCTCGGGTCCGGGGCATGGGGCGCCAGCAGTTTTGTCTAACGCGTACCTCGAGGGAACGTACTCTGAAGTATATCCGGACAAGAGTCAGGACCTCGCCGGGATGCAGCGCTTCTTCAAACAGTTCAGTTTTCCGGGCGGTATCGGCAGCCATGCCACCCCCGAAACCCCTGGCAGCATCCACGAGGGCGGGGAACTCGGCTACAGCCTCTCGCACGCATACGGGACGGTGTACGACCACCCGGATCTGATCACGCTAGTGATGTCTCGTATCTCTTCGCGAACCGTCCGCAATGGTCCAAGGCGGTAGCCGTAGGGAAAACCATTGTCAGCAGCAGCATGATCGATCGAGTGGCAGCCGACTTGAACCGGCGACTGATCGAAGTGCCGGTGGGCTTCAAGTGGTTCGTCGAGGGGCTCATCGATGGCTCGATAGGCTTCTGCGGCGAGGAGAGCTCGGGGGCGACATTTCTACGCCGCGACGGCACGGTTTGGACGACGGATAAAGATGGACTTGTCCCGAACCTGCTTGCCGCGGAGATCACGGCTCGCACCAGCAGTGATCCGGGTGAGCATTACCGCAAACTTACTGCGAAATTTGGCGATCCACAGTACGAGCGCGTGGATGCGCCCGCGACCGCGGAACAGAAGGAGAGGCTGGAAAAACTCTCTCCGGAAGCGGTCACCGCGTCGAAGCTCGCGGATGAGCCGATCACGGCCAAGCTGACCAACGCTCCTGGCAACAACGCTCCGATTGGCGGCCTGAAGGTCATCACCGCCGACGGATGGTTCGCAGCGCGCCCTTCTGGAACGGAGAGCATTTACAAGATTTACGCAGAAAGTTTCAAGGACCGAACGCATCTAGTGGCCATACTTAGTGAAGCCCAGAAGATCGTGAACAAGGCTCTGGAGGTGAGATCATGAAAGCTACTCAAATGCTCCACAATCTGGGGCAGAGCATCTGGCTCGACAACATCACGCGCGAACTTCTCGATAGCGGCACGCTTAAACGCTACATCGATGAGCTCTCGGTCACGGGTTTGACGTCCAATCCGACCATCTTCGATCACGCCATCACCCATAGCAAATTGTACGATTCCGAAATTCGCCGGCTCGTGGGTACGGGCCTTTCGGGTGAAGAGTTGTTCTTCGAGCTAGCGGTGCAGGACTTGACGCGCGCCGCCGATCTGTTCGCTCCGATCCACGAGCGCACGGCCGGTGTGGATGGCTGGGTATCGTTGGAAGTCTCGCCGCTCCTTGCCTACGACGCCAAGGCGACGGTGGCCGAGGCCAGAGCCCTTCACAAAAAGGCCAACCGGCGCAACCTGTTCATCAAAATTCCCGGCACCAAGGAAGGAGCGCCCGCGATCGAAAACACGATCTTTCTGGGCGTGCCGGTGAACGTCACTCTGCTTTTCACACGTGACCATTACCTGGCCGCCGCCGAGGCTTATATGCGCGGGCTGGAACTTCGAGTCGCCTCCGGTCTAAGCCCCGACGTGCCTTCAGTTGCATCGCTTTTCATAAGCCGCTGGGACAAGGCGACGATGGATCAAGTACCCGACTGGGATCGCGACAAGCTGGGGGTCGCCATCGGCCAGCAAGCTTATGCGGCATACCGCGATGTGCTCGAGTCGGATCGCTGGCAGCAACTGGCAAGTTGCGGCGCACGCCCGCAACGGTTGCTCTTCGCGAGCACCGGCACCAAAGATCCCAAGGCTTCCGATGTCCTTTATATAGGTGCCTTAGCCGCTCCCAACACAGTCAATACGATGCCCGAGGAAACCTTGCTCGCGTTCGGCGAGCACGGTCGGGTGAGTGGTGTCATTTCGCGCGGCGGCGCGGACTGCGAGCAAGTGCTCGCAGAGTTCGGCAGAGTCGGAATTGACGTGGCAAGACTTGGCGCCGATCTGCAGAAGGAGGGAGCTAAATCTTTTGACGATTCCTGGCAGGATTTGTTGAACGCAATCGAAGCCAAGAGCAAGGCGTTGAAGTAATCGGTGGAGGCGAACGGATCAAATGCTGGAAAGCAAACCATTAAGAGAGACTCCCGCGTGGAACGCGCTACAGGCTCACTACAAGGAACTTAAAGATGTCCACTTACGGAAGTTATTCGCGGACGATCCAGAGGCGGAGAACGCTTTACTGTCGAGGGCGCGAACCTGTATCTCGACTTCTCCAAAAATCGCATAACCGATGAAACTGTTCGATTGCTCGTTCAGCTCGCCAGAGAGCGAAGTGTCGCGAAGCGGCGTGACGCGATGTTCCGCGGCGAGAAGATCAATGTGACCGAAAAACGAGCTGTATTGCACGCGGCACTGCGCGCCCCGAAAGGATCCTCGATCGTCGTCGACGGCGAGAACGTAGTGCCTCAGGTTCATGGCGTGCTGGACAAGATGGCCGATTTCTCCAACCACGTCCGCCGCGGCCAGTGGCGGGGCCACACCGGTAAGGTCATACGCAATCTCATCAACATCGGCATAGGCGGCTCCGACCTGGGGCCTGTTATGGCGTACGAAGCGCTGAAACATTATAGCGATCGCTCGACTCAGGTTCCGCTTTGTTTCCAACGTCGATGGCACGGATTTCTTCGAGGCGACGCGCGATCTCGATCCGGCGGAAACGCTCCACGGAGGCACTTGCGTTCGGCAAGACGACTGAGCAGGTAAAGGCCGAAGGCACACCGGATTGGCTCGCTCCTCATCGGGCTTTCGAGGGTAATCGGCCATCCAACACCATTCTGCTGGACCGACTGACGCCAGCCGCCCTGGGTAAATTAGTTGCGCTCTACGAGCACAGCGTCTTCACCCAGGGAGCCATATGGGACATCGACTCTTTTGATCAATGGGGAGTTGAGCTGGGCAAGGTCCTCGCCCAACGTATTATCCCAGAAGTCGAGAGCGTGGCGGAGCCCAAGCTGGAACATGATAGTTCGACAAACGATCTGATCCGTCGGTACCCTAGACTAAAGGAGACTTCACGATGACCCACGGATTTGACGGGCCGCTGTACGTCATGCCGTTCGACCACCGCGGCTCGTTCGAGACGGGTATGTTCGGTTGGAAGGGCGCGCTTACCCCGGAACAGACAGCGCAGATCGCTGAGGCAAAACGGGTGATCTACGACGGTTTCAAGAGAGCGGTCACCGCCGGGGTGCCGAAACAGAATGCGGCGATCCTGGTGGACGAGCAATTCGGCGCCACCATATTGCGCGATGCCAAGGCGGACGGTTTTACCATTGCTTGTCCCGTCGAGAAGAGCGGACAGGATGAGTTCGATTTCGAGTACGGAGAGGAATTCCCAGCCCACATCGAGGCCTTCCAACCGACATTCTGCAAAGTGCTGGTGCGGTACAACCCGGAGGGCAACCAAGCGCTCAATCGGAAACAAACTGAGCGACTCAAGCGGTTGTCCCAATACCTGCATAGCGAGAGTCGAAGTCTTTTCATGTTTGAGCTGCTGGTTCCCCCGGAGAAGGCGCAACTGGAAAAGGTCAAGGGAGACAAAAAGGCTTACGACCTGCAGGTTCGCCCGCGGCTTATGGTCCAGACCATCGAGGAGTTGCAGGACGCACACGTCGAACCCATGTGTGGAAGATCGAAGGTCTCGATCGCCGGGAGGATTGCGAGCGCATCGTGGCGGCCGCGCGTTACGGGGGTCGGGACAGAGTGGGTTGCATCGTTCTGGGCAGGGGAGAGGATGACAAGAAGGTGTGCGAATGGCTGACAGTTGCGGCGAACGTGCGAGGCTTCATCGGTTTCGCCGTCGGGCGCACCGACTTCTGGGAACCCCTCGTCGGATGGCGGGAGAAAAAAACCAAGCGCGAGGCCGCCGTTAACGAGATCGCGCGGCGGTATCGCGAATTCGTCGACATCTTCGAAAAAGCACGAGACGAATAGATAAACGAGTGTCGTCGACTGGAGATATGACAGCGAAAGCGACGACGTATATTGCGGAGTAGAAACATGCTCGTCGGAATCGCCACCGATCATGGCGGATTCATTCTGAAAGAAGAGCTGCTCGTCAAGTTACGTGCAGCGGGGCATGAGGTAGTCGATTTCGGCGTTCATGAGCCGAACACTGCGGACGACTATCCCGACCTGGTAATCCCGCTCGCACGGGCTGTCGCCGCAGGCAAAGTAACTCGCGGTCTCGCAATCTGCGGTAGTGGCGTCGGCGCTTCGGTGTGCGCCAACAAGGTCTCCGGCGTCCGGGCAGGGCTGGTTCACGACCACTTTTCAGCCCAGCAAGGGTCCAGGATGACAACATGAACATTATCTGCATGGGTGGCCGAACTGTGGGGCCGGCCGTGGCCTGGGATCTCGTCCGAGCATTTCTGGCGGGCGAGTTCAGTGGGGCCGAACGGCATGTGCGCCGTTTGGCCAAGGTGGCCTCCCTGGAACCGCATCCAGTCGGTGGCCCGTCAAGACTGCAAACATGCGTAGCGCCACGAGTTAGGAGATCAGGGTCGGTCGTAGACGACCCGCAAAAGGAATAACTAGTGACAGACAAAAGGACTGGTATTCTCCTGGCGGTAGGAGAACCACGCGATGTTTATCGGGCCACAGGCCGGGCTCGCCACAACTCTACTTGGCGGCTTGGCTCGAAAAGGAAAGGAGCTACGAATTCTCGCTTTACCGCAGACACGCGACACGCGTAGCGCTCGTGCTGCATACCGCGGAGACCTGGTCGCGCGTTGACAGCCAAATCAAAGGGGAAACTGCGACAATGGACTACCGCAAGAGATGCTCAGAAGGAGCTGCAAGCTCACAAGCCGCGGAAGGTGTCCGGCAAGAAATAAAGCAGGCCTCAAAACCCAAATAGGCTATTGGACGCGACACACTCAAAGCTGCAAGACGGCGAGCACGGGGCCGGGGGCTTCCATGGCATCCGGCCCCAACCGCGGAGCAATGTGCGACGAGATCGCGGGCGCTGAAACGATGACTTCCGACCTTCACAGGCCTGCCGCAGTTGTCTCGATCCCGGATGTAACGACGTCAATGTCGGTACGATCCGCATCGGGGGCGGCCACTGTCTCGTTCGCGTCATCCCAACCAACGAGGATTTGATGATCGTCAACTAATCTTCTCATCCTCTGAGATGGACACCAAACTAGAATAGCTGAGAACGCTAGAATTTATCATGCCTAATGAGGCTGCTCAATTCTCCGTCGTCCGCACCGGTGATTCAACTCTACTGATTCGCGCATCGCAGGAGTGGCACCTTGACCGAAGCATGCCCTCAGCAAACTCAGTATTCCGCGAGATCGAAGCTGGAGGCGTGAGGCGCGTAGCGTTCGACACCAGCGGTCTGACCAGTTGGGACAGCAGCCTCATCACGTTTCTAATCGCGGTCGCCGACTTGTGTCGCGCCAGCCGCGTCGAGTTGGATTCGTCGGCGTTGCCGCCCGGAGCCAAGAGACTGCTGGCATTGACGGAGGCGGTGCCTGAAAGAGAAGGAGCACACACCGAAGAGCGCCGGCGCGGCCTCTTGGCACGCACCGGCGTCGCCACGATTGCCTATGCAGAGTCGGTCAAGGAATTCGTCAAGTTTGTCGGCGAAGTGGTGATCGCATTCATCCGCGCATTGCGCGGCCGGGCGCGCTTTCGCGGAATCGATTTGTTCACGACTATTCGGGCCTGTGGCCCTGACGCGCTGCCGATCGTCACGCTGATCAGTTTTCTGGTCGGGGTAGTCGTCGCATTTATGGGTGCGGTACAGCTCCAGAAGTTCGGTGCCGCTATTTACGTCGCCGACCTGGTCGGGATCGGAGTTGTCCGGGAGATGGGCGCAATGATGACCGGCATCATCATGGCTGGGCGTACCGGTGCCGCCTTTGCCGCGCAGATCGGCACGATGAAGGTCACGCAGGAGATCGACGCGCTCGAAACCTTGGGAATTTCGCCATTGGAATTTCTGGCGCTGCCTCGCATCAGTGCGTTGCTGCTGATGATGCCGCTGCTCTGCATCTATGCTGACGCAGTAGGAATTTTGGGCGGCGCGGCGATCGGCTCCGGGATGCTTGGACTGTCAGCACACCTGTACCTCAAAGAGACAGTTTCGGCAGTGACACTGGTGGATTTGTTTGGCGGACTGTTCAAGAGCGCGATTTATGGCGTGCTGGTGGCAACCGCGGGCTGCTTGCGGGGCCTCCAATGCGGCAACAGTGCCTCCGCTGTAGGCGATGCTGCCACCTCGGCGGTTGTCACCGGTATCATCTCGATTGTAGTGGCGTGCGGACTTTTTGCCGTAATCTTCAACGTTCTCGGCATCTGACGAGTGTAAACCAGAGGCCCAGTCTAGTGACGCAGCAATCCAACGCAATCGCCCAGCAGCAACACCCGGCTCCAGCCCCAATCTCCGTGCGCGGTTTGACGATGGCTTACGGTAGCTTTGTACTGATGCGAGATCTGAACTTCGAGGTTCAACGCGGCGACATATTCTTCATCATGGGCGGCAGCGGATGCGGCAAGAGTACGCTGCTCTACCATTTGATCGGGCTCAAAGAGCCGGCCGCCGGCGAGGTCTTTTATAATGGCTCAAGCTTCACCAGGGCGGAGCCCGATCAGCGCGAACAGATGTTGCGTCGCTTTGGCATCCTTTATCAGCAGAGCGCACTCTGGAGTTCGATGACTCTGGTAGAGAATGTGACTATGGTCCTTGGTCTGTTTACCAATTTAAATCCTGCCCAGGCCCGCGAAGTGGCTTGTATGAAGCTGGCTTTGGTGGGACTTAAGGGCTTCGAAGACTACTATCCCAACCAGATCAGCGGAGGGATGAAAAAGCGCGCCGGCCTGGCCCGAGCGATGGCGCTGGATCCGGAGCTACTGTTCTTTGATGAACCATCGGCCGGACTGGATCCTATCACATCGCATCTGCTCGATGAGCTGATTTTGGATCTGAGGGAAAGTCTCGGAGCGACCATCGTCATAGTCTCGCACGAACTCGCCAGCATCTTTGCAATCGGCACCAACAGCATCTTCCTCGATGCCGACAGTCACACTGCCATCGCAAGCGGGGACCCCAAACAATTACTAGCTCATACTCGTGATCCGCGCGTGCACCGCTTCTTAACGCGCGGAGCGGAGGAGGACCAAACGGTACCTGGCCATGAGTAAAGTCAATCCGACTCTAATTGGAGCCTTTGTGCTGAGCGCCATCGCGATGCTTGCGGCCGCGGTGGTGGTGCTTGGTTCCGGAAAGATGTTCAAACACACTTACACTTTCGTACTTTTCTTCAAGAGTGACGTGGAAGGTCTGCGAGTTGGCGCGCCCGTCAAATTCAAGGGCGTGGAAGTCGGCACGGTCAAGGAAATTCTTCTGGCTCTTCCAAATGCTCCCGAACCCACGGCGCAGGTAGGGGCCTACGGCAACTCGTGATTCCTGTCCTGGTAGAATTGGACGCGAATCGTATTACGAAACTTGGTGCAACGAAGGTGGACCTGAATGACCCTCAAACAGTGCCAGCTTTGATCCGGGCCGGACTGCGTGCGCAACTAGCTACTGAGAGTCTGCTCACCGGTTTACTATACATCGCACTGGCAGTCCGCCCCGATACCTCGCCGCAGATGATCCTTCCGCCCGGCACACATTACCAGGAGATTCCGACTATTCCCACGACGATGGAAACAGTGCAAGGACAAGCAATGCACGTTCTTGCTAAACTGCAAACCGTCGACGTTGCCGCGGCATTAACCGCTCTCGTTGATGCGGCTCAATCGATTAAGCAACGCGTCGATTCGCCGGACGTTGACGCAGCCATACGCGCTACGATCCCGGTGCTTCAAAACATTGGCGACGCCGCCCAAAGTGTCCGCCTGGTGGCGAACGATCTCCACACTCAAGCCGGTCCTTTGGCAGAGAATCTGCGTGCCACCGCCAAGAAAACTGACCTTGCCGTCGATCAAGCTCATCTTGCGTTCTCAAGCATCGAAACCAGTTTTCAGCCGGGTTCACCACTGACATACAAAATGAACAATACCTTGGACGACGTGTCATCGGCGGCGCGGGCCGTAAGGCAACTAGCAGACTATCTTGAACAGAACCCGAGCGCCTTGATCCGGGGGAGAAGCGACGCGCAGGCTAGCAAGTAACACCATGCTCTATCGCAGCACCGGGACCGGGACCATCCTACTGCTCGTACTGTTAGGCGGATGTTCGATATTGCCGCCGCGTCCGGATCCCAAGTTCTTCACTCTAAGTTCGGAAGCGGATGTGGCGGCTCTTAGAGGCGAGGCAAGCGGTCCGATAGCATCCCAGGATGCAGCTCGACTTGGCCTAGGACCCATCAAGTTCCCCAAGTATTTGGACCGGCTGGAAGTAGTCACTCGGATCGACAATAACCGTGTCGCCGTATCGGGGGCTGATCGATGGGCTGAGCCCTTGGACAGCTCTTTCGAAAAGGTCCTCGTTCAGAACCTTTCGGTACAATTGCCGAGGTCGCAAATCACAACATATCCCTGGTACGGCGATCGGCTGCCCGATTTTCAAGTCCTGGTAGATGTCCGACGTTTTGATGCAAGCACGGAAGGTCTCGCTCAGCTCGAAGCCTCATGGACGATTATCGATCTCAGGAACCAGACGGCTTTGTACTCGACCACGTCTGCGGTCAGCCAATCAGCAGGACGAGCTAACGAGGCGGGTGCGGTTGCTGCGCTAAGCCGCGCCATCGCAGACTTCAGCGATCAAATCGCTGCCAGAGTCCGGGAGTTCAACGTACCAAGGTCGCGTGACGACAAACGATGATCGACGACCAGCGGCTAGCACTATTCCGAGGGCGCAGGAGGCTTGGCGCTCTGTCATGGGAGGAAATGAACCGTGACACCGATGGCGATAAGTTGGATTGCCTTCCTTTCAGTGTCTGGAGGCGCGCTGCTCGGCATACTTCTTCGCGGCAGGCTTTCCGAGCATCATCTGAGTGAAGAATCGAAGGATGTCGTAAAGCTGGGAAATGAGTTTGATCGCGACTATGGCGGCCCTTGTTCTCGCCCTTCTGATTGCTTCGGCGAGGAGTTCTCATGATCTGCTTTCTCATTCTCGCCGCCCTGTATCAAAGCTGGTCGCTGCCGTTCAGCGTGCTGCTAAGCGTCCGGTGGCGGTGTGCGGTGCGTTCTTCGGGCTATGGTCGCGGCGGCTCGACAACGACATCTACGCGCAGATCGGCCCTGATCATGCCAATCGGATTGTCGGCGAAGAACGCCATAATCTCCAACGAAGTAGCTTCGCACGCTCACCATCTCCAACTCGACAACCTTTGCTGAGTTTACGACGATGCTTGCCGTGTCAAGATCAGACCTGCCGGTGCATGGCTTCTTCCTTTACTCCAAACACACGACACGCGTAACGCTGGTGCTGCATATTGCGGATTATTTGGTTGTGAGTCGAGGGCCAAGCCACAGGAGAAACCGCGACAATGGACTACCGCAAGAGATTCGTCGTCGAGCCCGGTGCAAGGGTTCAGCTCGGTAAGATTGACCCAGCCTTCAAAGACAAGCACGAATCGCATGACACGGCGGCGCCGGAGCTCCAGAAACACATCGAGCGCATGACCAAGCTGCAGTATCTGCTGTACGCCGACGGCAACCAGTCACTGCTGGTCGTTCTCCAAGCACTCGATGCTGGTGGCAAGGACGGGGTGGTGCGCCACGTGTTCGGCGCCATGAACCCGCAGGGGACGTGGGTCTTTGGCTTCAAACAGCCGAGCAAGCTCGAAGCCGCCCACGACTTTCTTTGGCGTGCCCACGTGCGTACGCCGGGGAAAGGCGAAGTCGTGATCTTCAACCGGTCCCACTATGAGGACGTGCTGGTAGTACGCGTACACAAATTGGTCCCGAAGCCCGTGTGGTCGAAACGTTACGAGTTGATCAACGACTTCGAGAAGATGCTCCACGAAAACGGCACGCGCATCCTCAAGTTCTATCTCCACATCAGTCCAGAAGAGCAGCTCGAGCGCTTCAAGCAACGGCTCGATGACGCGCCGCGGCACTGGAAAATCAGTGAGACCGACTACTCCGAGCGCGACCTGTGGTCGGACTACATAGAGGCGTTCGAAGACGCCATGGAAAGGACGAGCACGAAGCACGCCCCGTGGTACGTGATCCCGTCCAACCACAAGTGGTTCCGCAACCTGGCCATCTCCGAGATCGTCGCCGACACACTGGAGGACATGGATCTGAAGCTGCCGCCGACGCAGGTGGACATTGCGGAAATTCGTCGCAAGTATCACGCCGCGGCCGCGCAGGAGGCGCGGCGAGGCCACAAGCCGGCAAAGGCGTCGCGCGACAACTAAGCACGTCTCTACCCGCGAGCAGGTGAACGTGACACAAGAAAAGCCGCTGGATAGCGAGCGCGGGCCGTGGCTCTTCGGTGGCATCCGGCCCATTAACTGTGCCGGGGCGCTGCGCGACGCCTTGGCTGGCTTCACTCTCGCGGCGATGAACGTGCCGCAGGTGCTGGGCTACACGCGAATCGCCGGCACGCCCGTCGTCACTGGGCTTTACACTCTGCTGCTGCCGCTGGTGGCGTTCGCGGCGCTCGGCTCATCGCGTTACTTGGTGGTGGCGGCGGATTCGGCGACGGCGGCCATCCTTGCGGGCACACTTTCACTAATGGCACCTGTCGCGAGCGCGCACTATGTCGCGTTGGCCGGGATGGTGGCGCTGATGACGGCCGGATACCTGGTGCTCGCGCGGTTATTCGAGCTCGGCTTCCTCGCCGACTTCCTTTCGCAGACGGTGCTGGTCGGCTTTCTCACCGGCGTTGGCTTCCAGGTCGGCATTGCGATGTTAGGCGAGATGCTGGGAGTGCCGGTCAACTCTAACCGGACGATTGAGCAGCTCGCCCAAGTCGTCCATGGTTTGCCTCAGTTGCATGTGCCGACACTTTGCCTCGCGGGGGCGGTAGTGGCGATCGTCCTCGTCTTACGCAGGATTGCCCCGCAGCTGCCCGGCCCCCTTTTCGCGGTCATCGGGGCGATCGCAGCGAGCGCGGCGTTCGACTTTTCCGGACACGGCATCAGCGTCATCCAGGGGGTGACTGGAGGTCTGCCGCCGATCGGCCTTCCGGATGTGAGCTGGGCGGAGATTCCGCCACTGCTCCGCGTGGCGGGCTCGTGCTTCCTCATGATCGTGGCCCAGAGCACTGCGACGGCGCGCGCGTACGCGTCCCACCATCGCCAAGCGCTCGACGGGAACACCGACCTCGTCGGCCTGGCGGCGGCCAACGCGGCCGCGGCGCTAAGCGGCACGTTCGTGGTGAACGGCAGCCCGACCCAGACGGCAATGGTCGAAAGCTCCGGCGGGCGCAGCCAGATCGCCCATCTCGCCACGGCCGCCGTCGTGGTATTCGTGCTCCTCTTCCTGACCGGCCCGCTGCACTATTTGCCGCGAAGCGTGCTCGGGGCGCATCGTTTTCACGATCGCCGTCGGCCTCGTCGACGTGCGCGGCTTGCGCGACATCCTGCGAGAGAGCCCCGGGGAGTTCCGTCTGGCGCTGATCACCGCCGCGGTGGTGGTGCTGATCGGCGTCGAGCAGGGCATCCTGCTGGCGATCGTGCTGTCGTTGCTGCGGCACGTGCGCCACAGCTATCGACCGCACACGGCCGTGCTGGTCGAGGACAACGGGCAATGGCGCCCGATAGCGGCGGTCCCAGGCGCGCTGAGCGGTCCCAGCCTGGTGATCTTTCAATTCGGCGCAGACCTCTTCTATGCCAATGCCGGTCGCTTCGCGACGGACGTGCGCGGCCTCGTCGAAGGAGCAGCCACGCCGGTGAACTGGCTGGTGGTAGATGCGGGCGCGATCACCAGCGTCGATTATTCGGCCGCACGCGTGTTGCGGGACCTGCAGCAGGACCTAATCCGGCGCGGTATAGCGATGATGCTCGTACACCCGGAATCGTCGCTGCGGGCCGATCTTGACCGCCACCACCTGAGCGACGTCATCGGCGCCGATCACATCTTCGACACTTTGCACGAGGCCCTCGCTGCGATACGCGGACAGCGCCTTCATACCGTGCCCGCCTCCAATCCTGCAGGAGCGCAGCAGCAGCGATGAGCCACGGGTATCACGCCTTCGCACCGTTGGACCTGCCAGACGAGATCGCCGGCATTGAGGCGGTGGTCCTACCCCTTTCGGTATCCCATTCGTAACTTAGTGTCGGCCTCTTTTTGGTTCATTTTTCTACCGAGTTTTCCTGACCGCCCTTCATGATCTGAGGGCGGTCGGAAAACGATCAGGTTTCGGATCCGAGGCCGGAGCGCGTTGCACCGCGTCGGCCAGTTCCGGTTCTGCCGCTGGCCAAGCGGTGCGCGCGAGGGCCGAGCTCATCTGATGCTTTGCCGCGAACTCCTCCGGGGTCAGGTTGCCGAGGCTCGAATGGGGACGTTCGCAATTGTACTCGAGACGCCACCGTTCGATCTTGTTGCGCGCATCGTCGAGTGAGACAAAGACGTGTTCGTTGAGGCATTCCTCGCGCAACCGTGCATTGAAGCTCTCGATGTGCGCATTCTGGATCGGCTTGCCTGGTTCGATGAACTGCAGCCGCACGCCATGGTCGTAGGCCCATTGGTCGAGCACCCGGCCGCGCAGTTCCGGACCATTGTCGGCTTGAATCACGTTCGGCAGACCCCGCACCGCGCGCAGGCGCTCCAGCACTCTGGTGACGCGCTCGCCGCTAAGGGAAACGTCGACTTCGATCGCCAAGCTCTCGCGGCTCCATTCGTCGAGCACGGCGAAGGCGCGAAAGCGCCGGCCGCTGATCAGACTGTCGTGAATAAAACCGACCGCCCAGGTTTGATTGGCCGCCACCGACCGCTCGCGCACTATGCGCAGATGGCTCAAACGCTTGCGCCGCCGCCGTCGGCGCAATGACAGTCCTTCCTCGCGATACAATCGCTCGACCCGCTTGTGGTTGGCGCGCCAGCCTTCGCGGCGCAGCATCAGATAGAGCATCGGACAGCCCCAACAGCGCCGCTCTTCCGCCAATTCCCGCAGCCGTTGACGTAAGTGAAGATTGCGATCTGGCGCCGGGGCCCGCTTAAAACCGCGCCGCGTGATGCCGATCAGCTCACACGCATGCCGCTGTGACAAAGCATGGGTGGTCATGACTTCCGCCACCATCGCGCGCTTCACCGCGGGCCGTACCCGTTTTTTGCCAGCACGTCCTTCAGCGCACGAAGGTCGAGCGCCTGGTCCGCCACGATCGCCTTCAGCCGCCGATTCTCTTCCTCGAGCTGGCGCAGCCGGCGCATCTCCGAGATCTCCAGCCCGCCGTACTTGTTACGCCAGGGGTAGAAGGTCGCGTCCGAGATCCCGTGGCGCCGGCACAGCTCCGTCACCTTGGCCCCGGCCTCGGCCTCTTTCAAAACCCCGATAATCTGCTCCTCGCTAAACCGTGCTCGTTTCATGTCTGCCTTCCTTCCTGGCAGACACTAACTCATCGATGCGATACCTGCAGGGGGAAAGACCAGAAGGGCCTCTGCGTTTGCGGCACCTTTTACTGGGGTGAAACCGCGGAAACACGTCTTCGCTTAAATTTAAAGATTTCAATAGAACTGAAATCAACAACGTCTACGCCGATTCCGGGCCGATTTGGCCTCCTCACCCTTTCGACGGTTCCCAAACCTGCCGGTAACCCTCAACACGTAGCCGGTAACTGTTATTCCTATATCTTTCGGATCGACTCCGGACAGGTCAGCGCGAATAACCAGTTGGTTTCCTTCGATGTACGATTCGACCCGTGGCAGTGGGTGCGCGCCCGCTGCCGACCGCCACTTGCCCGCAGAAGTCGGTCAAACAGTTCGTCGAAATCGCGCTGAAGGTTTTCTAATTGTCTCGACGGCATGCGATTGTGCGGAATAGCGGGTTGTCTCGCCCGGCGGATCGTAAGCCGCTTGAGAACGCAAGATAAGATCAAAAAGGCCCGCATTGATCTCTTAATATTCGGGAGCCGAGTCGATCACTTTTATGGCGCTGCAGTATCAAATGACGTTAGCGGTCGGAGAACGGGTCCAGGCAAGGCGAAACATTAGGAGACTTGGACAGTGAGCAACCGGCCCAGGCCCCACAAATCCCTCCACGGATCGCGCACCAGACCCGATTCCAGGCCGCGATGGAGAAGGAGTATCTGGATACTGGTCAAACGTGAAAGGTTCGTGATTCCCAATCTGATTACGTCGTTGGGCCTGCTGCTGGGCTGCTATTCCGTGGTCCTATCCATCAACGGACAGTTCTACCGCGCCGCCCTTATGATTGAACTTGCCGCCCTATGTGACGGACTGGATGGTTTGGTAGCACGGGCATCGCACACTGAAAGCCGGTTCGGGGTTGAATATGACAGCCTCTCAGATGTCGTTGCTTTTGGTGTGGCCCCCGCAGGTCTTGCCTATATGTGGGCGCTGCGGCCGCTCGGTGGCCTCGGTCTAATCGAGGCCGGGTTTTTCGTGGTCTGCGGAGCATTGCGCCTGGCGCGATTCAACGTCCAAACCCGAGTCCAGGGGACGCATTTCGTTGGCCTGCCGATACCGGGCGCAGCCATCTCCGTCGCTGGAGTGTTTTTCCTTTGCTACCGGTTAGGTTTCAACTCTTCGCGGGCGCTGTATGCATTGGCAGGATCGATGGTGCCTTTGCTGGCGTGTTTGATGGTCTCGCGCATACCTTATCCCAATTTCAAGCGAATCAGGCTGAGACGCTGGGTCCGCGAAAGCCTCGCCGCGCTTTTGACGACGGCGCTTCTTCTGTTCCTGATTCCGGAACTCGCGCTTTTCTCAGCGGCTGCGGCCTATCTGCTCTCGGGCCCTCTCTAGGGATGCTGGCCCGTAAGCTGCGCGAGGTGAAGGCACCCATGATTCAGCCGCGCCGATAGAATATATGGCGACAACTTGCGGAACTAACCACACCGCTGCGCGGGGAACAACAAGTTAAGAATCGGAAGGAACGGATTGGCAGCTACGGCCACCAGAAGTGCGCCGAGCGCGATGGCAGCGGAGGAGCTTATTTTGGCGCGCTCAACCATTCCTTCGAGCGCTAGCACCGCTACCGCTCCAAACAATCCCCCGACTCCGAAGGCAGCAACCGCTTGGCCGAAGCGGAGAGCGTTGGAAATGAAATACTTGTCTCAGGAGAATGGGACTGAAGTTGATAAGAGGTGCACAGAACAGACCTGTGACAAGTACGTTAAGCAGCGCATTGCGAAGCTTTGGCTATCTGCCGATTGCGAGGATCTGTTTCATCGAGGAGGTGCCGGTTTTCATTTCGAAACGGGGGACTCGCCTTGTGGACCGGGCGTATGAGATAAACCGTCAGGATCAGCGGGACATACGACAGCGTGTTCGCGCCGAAGCACCAGACCGATCCGTAGCGCGCCATCACCACGCCGGCGATCGCCGGATCCAGCAATCGCGACAAATTGAACTGCGTCGAATTCAGCGCAATCGCCGTCCCGATCTGTCCCGGTTCGACTATCGAAGGAACGATCGATTGAAAGGCTGGCATCGATAGAGCATCGGTGATCCCCACGATCAGCGACAGCGCGATAATCATCCAGATACGCAGCGTTCCGGTCAGAATCAGAAGAATCAGGAGCGCCGGACATAACATCTGGATCGACTGAAAAATCGAGATGACCTTTTTTCTATCGCGTGTATCGGCCAGCGTCCCGCCCAAAAGCGTGAGGACCCAGACCGGAGCATTCATTGCGAAGCCGTCCAATCCGAGCAGAAGCGAGGACCGCCGAGCGTGACGATCAGCCATGGTTCGGCAATTTGCTGCATCCAGGTTCCGAGATTGGAAAGCAGGCTCCCTATCCAGAACGAACCGAATCTTCGCGTGAAAAGGAGGTGAATCGCAGCAAACAGCGATCGACGTGACGGTCGACGCCGCGTTCGGTTCGAGTTCAGGGGCGACACGAAGGCATCGTACGCGCAATTACCAAGCCATCGCTAGAAGATTCATGAGAGCCAGGACCTTCTTCGCCGCGACTCAGGATCGTGTGTTGGCGACTCGTGGTTGTATGCGCAATACCTCGCTCGGGGGCCGGGGCCAAGGTGCCTGCGAGTTCGTCGAGCTCGACGGTTTCTTCGTTCAGCAGTGTTTCGACGAGATTCTTCAGTTGCTCACGGGCCGCAGTCAGCGCGGTGCTCGGGGAAAAGCCAATCGGTTTGGCACGATCTATCTCGCCGCCATAAAATCGAGCTGCGATGCCGTGGGATGAAACGTATTACCCGCCGTCGATGCGGAATTTGGCGCCGCAGGTGCGGCTCAAGGCGATCGAAATTGCCAACGCACTGCTCGAGGAGGGCTACGACGAGGGAAAGGCGATCCGCATCGCAATTGCAAAAGCCAAAGAGTGGGCCCAGAAGAACGAATGGTCGTAATCCGCTGAAATCGTCACCCTTTCGACAATACTTGAGGATTGTGTAAAGTTCCTCTGGAATCGTCAGAAACCACGACATTTTCCGCATGCTGTTCGTCGGCATCTGGAAAATGGCCAACGAGGGAGCACCGTTTTCAGCGGTCGCTGGTCGGGATGCCATACGAGGAGTATTTCAAAGCCGCAATCGAAGGCCTGATTATCGTCGATCGCCACGGGCGAATTCTCGAAGTGAATCCTCAGGTCGAGCAGCTCTTCGGCTACTCGCAGGCGGAAGTCGTGGGCCAGCCGGTCGAGTTCCTTGTTCCGATGCAGATTCGCGAGCTTCATCATGGGCATGTGGCTGATTATTTCGCGGCCCCGCGCACCCGCGCGATGGGTCGCGGCCTCAGCCTCGCAGCGCGGCGCAAGGATGGTAGTGAGTTTCCGGTAGAAATCGGCCTAACCTATGCACGCGGAACTGCGCGTGGCGATTTGGTGGTCGCCGCTGTCACCGACATCAACCAGCGTCTGGCGCTTGAGCATGAAGCGCGTCGTGCCGAGACAATCACCTCTTTGGGAACGCTTGCAGCGGGCATCGCGCACGACCTCAATAATGTGATCCGATCGCGCTCTGAGCTTCTTCTGGAGTCGCCGGGCACAACACCAGCCTCGGAGATGAACGAGGACCTCGATGCCATTCACCGCCAAGCCCAGCGCGCCAGTCAGATCGTCGAAGGATTCCTGGAACTTTCCCGCCAACGCGAAAAGGCCGTCGCACAAGTCAATATCAATGAGCTGATAAACGCCGCACTGCTGTTGATTGGCGACCAACTGCGCAAAGTCGACATTGATGTGCAGACAAACCTGGACCGGAACTTGCCGCCGATAATGGGCCATGCCATCGCTCTCGAACGGGTGCTGATCAATCTTCTAAGCAATGCGCGAGACGCGATGCCGCAGGGCGGCGCCGTCATGATAACAAGCGGTTTGCTGAGCGATCGTCCAGGGTGGCTACACCTCACTGTAGCCGACACCGGGCCAGGAATATCCTCTGACACTTTGGATCAGGTGTTCAATCTGCTCTATACCACGAAGTCGAGCGGCAGCGGCCTGGGACTCTGGTTGAGCCAGCGGATTGTGCACGAACATAACGGCAGAATTGAGGTTCAATCGGAGCCAGGCAAAGGCACGGCCTTCACGATCACACTGCCGACAGAGCCTTCTTCGGCATCGTAGTTTTAACCTTTGATATCCTGTGGCAAACGCTGGCCCGCGCTTCCGCCTGCTTCATGAACGGCGCGCATTCTTTTCTCTCGGCTATCCCGTCAGTCAGCAACTCTCATGCGGGCTAGCTAATTGCTCCAACGCGGAGGGCTGTGTGTTTTCGGCGTAGCGCGCCGGCTTGGTCGAGCGGCGGTTGGGAGCGCATAATTCGGTGTTGGTCTTCTGATGGCGACGGAACGAATTCTGATTCTCGACGACGAGCCCGATGTAACCAAGAGCTGGGTGCGAATCTTAGGGGCAGCGGGTTATCAGTGCCTCGCGACGACCGATCCGCGGGAGGCCGTGCGTTGGCTTGAGTCCGAGCGCCCAGATCTGTTCCTAACGGACCTCCGCATGCCCGGGATGGACGGAATGCAGATGCTCGCGCGTGCGCGAGAGATCGATCCACGAATGCCGGTGATCGTGTTGACCGGTTATGGGTCGATTGAGTCCGCCGTGGCCGCCGTCAAGGCCGGCGCGTTCGAATATCTGTCCAAGTCTTTTTCGAACGACCAACTAAAGGTCGCTGTCGAACGCGCGCTGACGAAGCGGCACCTGGAACTCGAGGTTCTGAACTTACGTGAGCAGCTACGGGGGATATTCGGATTTGAGAACATCCTCGGAGGCAGTGCCGCTCTTCAGCAGGTGCTTGAGCTGGTGCGCAAGGCGGCCCGGTCGAACGCCAACATTCTCATCCTGGGCGAGTCCGGGACCGGGAAGGAACTGATCGCACGCGCCATTCACGCGAATAGCCCGCGGGCAGCGCAGCCCTTTGTGCCGGTCGATTGCGCCTCGCTGCCGGAGAACTTGCTTGAGTCTGAACTCTTCGGACACGAAAAAGGAGCTTTTACCGGCGCGGCGACCGCCAAGAAAGGGCTAATGGAAGCCGCGCACCGCGGCACTCTTTTCCTGGACGAGCTGGGAGAGCTTCCAATCGGGCTGCAAGTGAAACTATTGCGTGCGCTTCAGGAACGGCAGATTCGTCAAGTTGGCGGCACCCGGCAGATCGACGTTGACATCCGCATAGTGTCCGCCACCAATCGAGACTTGCGCGCGCTGGTTACGGAAGGCAAGTTTCGCGAGGATTTGTACTATCGGGTAAACGTGATCGATATCGCGCTTCCTCCCCTGCGGGAGCGCTCCGACGATATTGAGCTGCTGGCCACGCACTTTCTCCGGAAATATACGCGCGGTCCTCAAGCGACGGTGAAGGGCTTTGAACCCGAGGCCATGATCGCCCTGGAAACTTACACCTGGCCCGGCAACGTGCGCGAGCTTCAAAACGTGGTCGAGCGGGCATGTGCGCTCGCCGAAGGCGAGATGATCACGCTTGCCGAATTGCCCGCTCATTTGAGGACGCCTGCTGGCCAGGCGGGCGGGCCACGGCCGACCGGCAGTCCGAGCAAGCTGACCCTGAAGGAGGCCAGAGAGCGCTGGGTAGGGGAGCTCGAGGCCGCTTACATGGCGAATCTGCTCAAACAGGCGGGTGGCAATGTCTCGGAGGCTGCACGCTATGCCGGTGTCGATCGCAAGACCCTCCGCCACCTCCTCACCAAGCACGGCATTCGTTGACCACAACTAGCGCACCAGCATTTCAAGGGCATCATAGGCCAGGCGCCCACGTGTACCCTGGCTCGATCGAAATAGCGTAGGCTCCAAAGTGCCGGCCAACTCTTGGCGTTTAGGCACAGACTCGATGCCGACTAGCAGGGCCGCCCACGCAGCCTCGCATCCGCGAGGAGCGATCGCTGCGTGCACAGTATGGGAGTCCGAGGTACAACTCCTGCGCTTTTGTAGTCTTGATCACCGCGTCGTTTGGTCCCGACTTAGGGATCGCCTTGTCCATGAAGCCGACAGCATCCAACTTCTTCATGACGAAAGCTTTCATTCCGATAGCTCCCTTGCCTTAAACAGCGGGATGGACGCGGACGCGTCCGCGATTGATCGATAAGAGGACCTCGAGCACCAGTTCACCTAGTTTGTCATTTCTGCCACCGCGCAGCGGCCTCGCCGCCTCGCAGGCAAGATCATCGAGCGTTAGCAGACCAACCAGGCTTCCGTTTCGGTCGACTACGCGGACTCGTCTGGTACGGCGCTGTCGCATAAGCTGGGTAGCTGAATCGAGATCGTCGTCAGCATTGCAACACGCAAGCTTTCGAGCCATGGCTCCCTCAACCAGCAACTCCGCGAGCGGCCTGCCTTGAGTGTAGGCGGCCATACAAAGGTCCCGGTCGGTCAGAAAGCCGACGGGCCTGCCTTGGTCGTCGACCACGGGCACAGCACCGCAGGGGGTCTCCCACATGATTTGCGCTGCCGTATTGAGCGAGTCATGCGGCCCGCAGGTTTTCACCTCACGATTCATGATCTGTTCGACTTTCATCGCGCTCCTCCAATGTCTTCAGACGTGTTTTTTGCGCGACCAGGACCTCGGAAGGAATACCGAAGCCGATCACGAGGTTCCGATACTCAACATGCCAATGGCTCTGGTCGAGGAATTCCAAAAGTTCGATTGGCCGACAGCCTCCGACGAAACTTGGCCGCCAGTAGCTGCAGATGCGCCCAGCCGACGACACTAAGCGGGACACCGCCGTCACTCCGTGCGTTCCACGGAGTAAGACACGGCCGTCTTTCAGCTGTGAGCACGCGGAGCGCTTCTGGACTCCAATATCCCTGAACGGCAAGGTCAAGCACATAATTCGAAACGAACCGAATCGTCAATGCGTCATTGATCTCGGGCAGAAGTCCGTTGGCGAACTCGACGAAAACCGATTCGCGAACGCGCGTGACCGTTCCCGGCTCGTTGTCTTGAGGTTCCGAATTGCCTGAAGGTTGATCCGTACACCTGAACCCGCAGGGGCCGGGCAAGCAATAAGCACCGGGGAGTCAATTGTCCTTCTGCCCGCTACATCTTCGAAATGATCCTTCTGCTTGCCAAGGCAATCTCGCTTTGCGGCGGTCCTTCAGATCCGACTGGAGTCTCCCCAAAACCAGGAGACAGTTGTTGTTGGGGAACGTCGGAAGCACCAACCCATTTCCTGTAAATCCAGCCCTGGATCAGCATCGCCGCGATCCCGTTGATTAGGAACACATGACTTACTCCAAGGTAGGTTACCGAGACACCTGCCAGGAGATTTCCCAGTGAAAGTCCTCCTCGCATTGCGAGCATGTACAGACTCGAAGTCCGTCCGCGAATCCTGTCATGAGCGGTGTATTGCAGGATGGAGTTCGCCGAAGTGTTGCTCGCTGTCATCGCGGCTCCGCACAGCACCAGAATGAGGCTCAAGAGCGGGAGCGAACGATTCACCGCGACCAGCGTGAGAAGTGCGCCGTACAGAACGGCGGCTCCAGAACAAAGCTTGATGCGATCGACGCGTCCTTCAGTGGCTAGAATTCCCGTTGCTCCAATCAGCCCGCCCACCCCGAACGACGCGATTGCCTGCCCGAAGTGAATAGCGTCGGAGTGGAATACGTGCTTGATCAGCACCGGGCTAAACGCGATTAGAGGGCCGCAGAACATGCTTGTGACTAAGACTGTGCACAGTGCACCCAGAAGCCTGGGCTGGTGGCCGATCCTGCGGATCTCCGCGAACCATGGCAGGCCGCTTCTCATCGCGAACCGGCGGTCAACTTTGCGTGGCGCTTGAATCCAATAAACCGTGAGCAGCAGAGGGATATACGACAATGCGTTCGCGCCAAAGCACCAGATCGGCCCGTATCGGGCCATCACCACGCAGGCGATCGCCGGACCCAGCACCCGCGACAGATTGAATTGCGTGGAATTCAGAGCGATGGCGGTTCCGATTTGGTTGGGAGCGACGATCGAGGGCACGATAGACTGGAAAGCGGGCATCGAGAGCGCATCCGTGATGCCGACGATGAGTGACAAGCCGATAATCATCCAGACATGAATCGTCCGCGTAAGAATCAGCAGAACCAGGAGAATCGGACAGAGCATCTGGATCGTCTGAAAAAAAGCGATGACTTTACTTCGGTCGCGACGGTCTGCGAGCACTCCTCCCAAGAGGGTCAGAATCCAGACCGGTGCATCCATTGCGAAAGCGTCGAGGCCGAGCAGGAACGAAGAACCGCTCAAGCTCAGGATCAGCCACGGCTCAGCCACCTGCTGCATCCACGTCCCGAGATTTGAAAGCAGGCTGCCGAACCAGAAGGTACCGAACCTTCGCGTCAAGAGGAGGCGAGCCGAATTTAGCAGCGAGTGATTGTGAACCGTTGCGCTCCCGGTAGGAGTCATCTGCAACTAAGCTCCGCTGCGCTGTGGTATGGACTCGCCGGGGAACAACGAAACACAGGCCGTCACATGGGTGATCGCATCGACGTCGTATTCGTCGCCCGATCGGTACGTGTCGAAAAATGAATTCAGCCGCGCGACGCGCTTTGGCCACGCATCAACGGCCTGTAGGCCGAGCGACACGCCGTAGTTCGTGAAAGCAAACTTGACCGAAGGCACTTCCAACTCCCGACTGGAATATCCGGGCGTATCGATCCACATGCGATCAAGCATTGCTAGACTCCGCTCGCGGTGAATACGTGCCCACCTTTCCGCGGGAAAGAAGTGTGTCATCCAGAGCATCATTCCAAGACCGAGGTCCTGTGTAATGACAAGGTCCTGGTAGCTCCGTTCGACGATGATCTTCATCTGCCGGATTTCGTCCGCGAGCGGTGTCTCATCGAGCAGCCTATAGACGACGTACGCATGAAACGGATCGAGCGCGCCGAGTCCGAAGCCAGGATAGGGTTCACTCAAATCCTCGAGCATCTTCCAGTGAACGCCCTGGCCCGGAATTACGAAAGCGGGGTGGATGTCCTTCACCAGTTGGATCGCTTTCGCGCGATAGTCAGGAACTATGTTGCCGAGCCGTGTTAACGCAAAAATCCACATCGCCAGGTAGTGAAAGTATTGGCCGTCACGATCGGCGGCTTGCCCGATTCGAAAGCCACGCCGGCGTCCAAGCACGCGCTCGACATCGGCTACAACTCGCTCAGCTTCATAAAGGAACTTGTTCTGATGTAGTTCGTGATAAAGCGAGACCAAAAGAACGACGCCAAATGCGTCGGTCCATAGGTATCGCGTGCCATTGGGCCAGATGCGCTGTTCGCGCATCCGGTCGAGTTTGGCCAACACCTTCCGGAGGTTCGCGGTCACGTCATTTCCCCGCACTGAGTTAGACGCCGAACGGATATGTCTCCGGTACACCGGGTGCGACGATCGATGGCAGGTGGGAAACCGCACGGGTTTCATCGAACCAGATGTACTCGTCGAATTGTCGCGGCAAACAAGCCTGGAAGTAGTGGCTCTGGAGTTCGGTTTCGGGTCGATAGATAACGCCGATCGCGCGTTCGAGGCGGGCGACTTCCAGCTCGTCACGAATCGCCTGCCTCGCGGGATCTCTCAAATGCAACATGAAGGCTTTGACCTCGGAGTCGTGGCAGAGACGTTCGTAGCTGGCCTCGTGCGACGGCCGCACGCGCTTGACCTCCATCCGCCCGTCCCATTCCGACGCAGCCGCGACGGTTCCATGGTCGGTGCCGAAGCCAACGAGGAATGCCGACTCGGCGAATCGCGCTCGAGACAACTGTCCTACGTTATGTTCGCCGCGCGCGCCCATCTCGGTCGCCGCTGCGTTGCCAACGTGTGAGTTGTGCGCCCACACGATGCCTTTGCTGGCGGGACCGTGGAATCCAAGCAGCCGCTCGAGAGTATCGAACATGTGCTGATCGCGCAGATTCCATGACTCGACAGACCCGTAGTACATCACGCGGTAGTAGCGCTCTGCCGCCGCAACGAGGCGAGCATTTTGCTCCGCATCGAAGAACCGATCACCATCGCGCTGCGAGTACTCGATTCGCCGATTCAGCATGTCGCGCAACATCGCGACAACTGCAGCTTCGCAGTCTCGATAACGCCCACTGAGTACAGCGCGCCCATACACTGCGGGATCCTGTTCCCACGGGCTCAAGCATGCGTAGCGGCGTCGCGCGACCGCAGCCATCTCCGGGTCGACGCTGCTCAGATAGGTGATGACCGCATTGATCGAAGTGAAGAGGCTATACAGATCCAGCCCGTAGAAGCATGCACGTCGCTCCGGATCCTGAACTTCCGCGTTCCAGGCGCGGAGCCATTCGACCAGTTCCAATGCTTCATGATTTCGCCACATCCAGGTCGGGAACCGGGCGAAGGCCTTCCACTGTTCCTGCCGTGCCGGAGCATGGCGAATATACTCGTTGATTCGCGCGGCATCAGGCCAGTCGGCCTCGACGGCGACGAAATTGAAACCGTGCCGCAAGATCAATTCTTTGGTGATTCGCGCGCGCATCCGGTAGAACTCTGAGGTTCCGTGGGTCGCCTCGCCCAGCAGGACAACCCGCGCCTCGCCTACCCGCTCGATCAAGGGACCGATGTCAGTCTGCTCGATGTCCGCGATGGGTTCGGCAGTCTCGCAGATCAGCTTTGAAATCGTTGCGGGACGGCTGCGCTGAAAGGATGGGCGCTCCTGTCTCGCGACGCCGGCGTCTCAACCCTCTGCGCCGATCAACGGGACGAACTGAACCTCTCCGAGATCTTCATCATCGAACTGGTCCTTACTGGTCCGAGTCACACGAACCAGACTCTGCGATCGAGAGGTTTCGCCCACTGGTACAATGAGCCGTCCGCCGATCGCCAGTTGTTGCAGCAACGGCTTGGGTACCTGCGGACCGCCGGCGGTCACGACGATAACGTCGTAGGGAGCATGCTCGGGCCAACCCAGAGTGCCGTCGCCATGAAGGACCTCGTTCGAATATCCCAAGTTGTCCAAACGATCCTTCGCCAGCTTGGCCAGTTGCTCTTGCCGCTCGATGGTGTAGACCTCGCTCACCACCTTCGAGAGCACCGCTGCCGCGTATCCGGAGCCGGTACCTATTTCCAGGGCGCGATCTGTCGCGCGCGGCTGGACGTTCTCGATCATGAGGGCGACGATGTACGGCTGCGAAATCGTCTGGCCCGCCTCGATTGGCAAAGGCGTGTCTCGATACGCGAACTCTGCGAGTCTATCCGGCAGGAAAGCCGCGCGCGGAACACGTCTCATCGCCTCGAGCGCTGCCGGGTTGCGCACTCCGCGCGCAGCGATCTGATCGCGAACCATCCGAAACCGTTCGTTTGTCAGGTCAATCACGACTACACCATCTGTTGGATCTTCATTTTGCCGCCGCTGTGACCGCGTTCTCGGACCCTGCCGAAGCGACAGTTCGCTTCACGCGGGCGAAGCTGTCCGGACTGACAGAGATTGAATCGATGCCGGCTTGGACAAGGAAGCGCGCGAACTCTGGATGGCTACTCGGCGCCTCTCCGCACAGGCCGACTTTGCGCTGGAGCTTGTGTGCGGATCGAATGACCTCTCGTATCAGAGTGGTTACCGCTTCATTCTGTTCGTCGAAAAGCAGTGCCAACCGCTCGGAATCGCGATCTACTCCAAGAGTGAGCTGCGTCAGATCATTGCTGCCGATCGAAAAGCCATCGAACCTCTCTGCGAACTTTTCGGCGAGGATGACGTTCGACGGAATCTCGCACATCACGTAGACCTCGAGCTTGTCCTGCCCTCGCTTGAGCCCGTAGCCCGACATCGTCTCAAGGGTTTTGTCTGCCTCCTCAAGCGTACGGCCGAAGGGGATCATAACGATGACGTTACGCACGCCTATTTGCGCGCGCACCTTCTGAACTGCGCGACACTCGAGCGCGAAGCCGTCGCGATAACCCTCGCTGTAATATCTGCTCGCTCCGCGCCATCCAAGCATCGGGTTCTCTTCGCTTGGTTCGAACTGCGCGCCGCCGATCAGGCGCGCATACTCGTTGGTCTTGGAATCGCTCATGCGAACGATCACTGGATCGGGATAGCGCGCTGCGGCGATTTGTGCGATCCCAAAAGCCAGCTTGTCGACAAAGTAGTCCTCCTTGTCTCGGTAATCTCGGGTCAACTCGATGATTTGCCGCCGCGCTTTCGCATCCTTGAGTCTTGCAAACGACACCAGCGCCATCGGATGTATCTTGATAATGTTGCCGATAATGAATTCCATCCGCGCAAGACCGATCCCGTCTGCTGGCAGCCGCCACCAACGCAGCGCCGCCGCCGGATTGGCCATATTAAGCATCACTTTGGTGTGCGTCCGCGCCGTGTCGTCGAACGCGCGGTCAGAAACCTCGAACGGAACTGCGCCATCGTAGACGTAGCCCTGTTCGCCCTCGGCGCACGAGACGGTAACAATCTGCCCACTCTTGAGTGTCGCCGTAGCGTTGCTGGTACCGACGATCGCCGGCAGGCCGAGCTCACGGCTGACGATCGCGGCGTGATGTGCGTCCGCCGTGGTCTGTGACGATCGCGGTGGCGCGTTTCATGATCGGCATCCAGTCAGGATCAGTGGTCGCGGTTACCAGGATTGCGCCCTTCTGAAATTGTCCCATCTCCGAAGGACTCTTGAGCTTGCAAACCTTAGCGGAAGCGATGGCCTCGCCGATGCTGAGACCGGTCGCCAGCCGTCGCCCCTTGCCTTTGAGGCTGTATGTTTTGGTCGCCGCGCCTTCCAGGCGAGATTGGATGGTCTCCGGCCGAGCTTGCACGATGAACAGCTCGCCGGTCTTGCGGTCCTTCGCCCATTCGATATCCATTGCGCGCTTGTAGTGTTCCTCGATTGTCACCGCCCACCGCGCGAGTCTCAAGACTTCCTCGTCGTTCAGAACGAAAGATGATCGTTCCTTGGACGAAGTTCGAACCGTGTGAGTGTAGTTCGCACCGCGCCTCGCAATAAACGATCTTTTCTTCCTTGGCGCCGAGATTTTTTTCGATAATCGGATGAAGCCCCGGCTCCGAAAGCAGAGGCTTGAAGATCATGTACTCGTCAGGATCGACCGCTCCTTGAACCACTGCTTCGCCCAATCCCCACGCCCCATTGATCAAAACCGTCCTCGGAAACCCGCTGTCGGTGTCGATCGAGAACATTACACCCGCACTAGCGAGGTCTGAGCGAACCATCCTCTGAACGCCGACCGACAGCGCGACCTTCATGTGCTCGAAGTGGTGATTTTCTCGATAGACAATCGCACGATCCTTGAAGAGCGAGGCGAAACAGCGTCTGCAGGCATCGAGTAGGTCTCGTTCGCCGCGAACGTTGAGATAGGTCTCGTGCTGGCCCGCGAAGCTCGCGTCGGGCAGGTCTTCGGCAGTCGCGCTGCTTCTGACCGCGACATCGAGATTTTTTCGCTCACTCTTTTCACACAGCAGTCGGTAAGCGCTTGTGATCGCGTCTTCCATCTCTGCGGGAAACTTGGCCGTCGCAATCAGCCGGCGTATCGAGCTGCCGGCGCGAGCAAGTGTGATCTGGTTTTTCTTCAACCGATCGAGAAGCACGGCCATCTTCTGTTTGAGATCGTTTGCGTCCAGGAAAGCCCAATAACCCGCAGCTGTAATCGCGAAGCCTTCCGGCACCACTATCCCGGCATCGCGCATGTTGCGGGTCATTTCGCCGAGAGACGCGTTTTTCCCTCCCAGCTGCGCTATGTCGGAGGACTCTGGATCGGAGCACCAAACTATGTGTCGCAAATCTTTTGACACCTCAAAGCATCCTTTACTCAGCGCGAACTTGGCGACGAGTCGGCGATCAGACCTAACCCAATTTCTGGTGCTTTATTTGCGGTTGCGCGCTCGACAATATCCAGGTTGCTGCGCGCCGGCTGATAATATGGATCAATACGGATCAGTTGTGTCCATATGGCCCGAGCGACGTCATAGTTGCCTA
The DNA here is from genome assembly GCA_963837035.1 of uncultured Pseudomonadota bacterium. Classification (GTDB taxonomy): domain Bacteria; phylum Desulfobacterota; class Binatia; order Binatales; family Binataceae; genus JASHZA01. The sequence goes on along the minus strand of CAWIMH010000027.1, from coordinate 75,328 downwards.
TTTCTGCGTAGATTACAGCGAGAGTATTTTGTGCGTCCGGCTGATCGGAGTGCAGCTTCAGCGATGCCAAAATTTCTCGCTGAGCTCCCGGCAGGATTCCGGCGCGCTCGTACGCGAGACTCAGATTGAAGTGTGTCTCGCTGCGCTGGGGACCCAGCCGAGTTGCTTCCCTCAGAGCATCTATAGCGGCGCTAGTGTTGTGATGTTCCAGATAGAGAAGGCCGAGGTTCAGGAAAAGACCCCATTGCAGCAAGGCCAGCTCCTCAGCGCGCCGATATTCTCGCAGCTCTCCCGCCTCATCGTGACTCATCCCGTAAGCAAATCCCAAATGACAGTGGGCAAGCGCATTGTTGGGATCGTGCCGCAGGACTTGTTTATGCAGGCGAATTGCCTCCGGATAATCTTCGACGCCCAAGGCATAGTCGGCGCTGGCATTACACACTTCCTCTGAAGTGGCGCTCGATGCGTCGCGAATTGCGGTGACCGGCAGCGCGAGTACCGCTACGAGAACGAGTGAGACGGCATCCCTTTGTTGCCGCGGACAAGATGCGCTCAAGTATCGCGCCAGCCATCTGAACCTCGATTTGCTCATTTGGATTTTGCCACCGCCTAGTGCGTCGGGGCACGAATTTCACGAGAAGTCGCCGAAACGGCGAGATAACTTTCTGACGCGGCCCGCCAGCCGCCACCCAGAGCGACAAAGAGCGCGGCGGTGTCTTGAAAACGCTGTCCTTTGGCCTGGATATAGCCGATTTGCGCCTGCTCGTATTGGTAGTCGGCAACCAGTACTTGTAAGTAGTTGACGGTGCCGGCTCGGTAGTTCGCCGTAATCAGCTGCAGAGCTCCAGCCGCCGCGCTGAGAGCTTGTCTTTGCGCGTCCAGCGTTTCGGCATCGTGCTGGAGCGCCTCGAGCGCGTCCGCCACCTGAGCGAGCGCCGCAAGAACGGTCTGGCGGTAGTTCGCGAGCGCCTGCTGATATGCGTCGATCGCGGCTTTCCGCTGATACCATAGAGTAGGTCCCTGAATCACGGGTGTGACGAGACTGGCGCCGAGCGTCCAAAACGCCGCACTGCTTCCGAACAGGGTTGATAGAGACGTGCTGTTCAATCCGTAGTTGGCATTGAGGGAGAAACTCGGAAAGAGCGCTGCCGTCGCCACTCCGATCTGGGCACTCGCAACATGGAGCTGTGCCTCTGCTACAAGGATATCCGGACGCTGGCGAACCAGATCACTGGGCAAGCTGACGGGCACGTCGCTCGGAAGTATCAGCTCGGCAAAAGGGACTCGTGGCGGCGCCCAATCGCTCGATTCGACGCCGGCCAACGTCGCGAGCAGGTGCCGTGTGTGCGCCAAGTCCTGGCGAAGAGGAGGCAGCGTTGCTTGAGTAGTTGCCAACTCGCTCTGAATGCTCAGCAGATTGGAGTAAGGAACGACGCCAGCTTCAGCCTGCGCCCCAGTGATGCTGGCCTGCTCTTGCAGAAATCCGATGATCTGTTGTGTCGCGTCGATCTCGGCCTCGTACGCTGCCTCTGCTACGATCGCGTTGACGACGTTGCCCGACAAGGCAAGATAAGTGCCTTCGGCGTTGTAGTACTGGACATTTACCTGCGCGCCAAGGCTCTCGACAGTGCGTCGCTCGCCGCCGAAGACGTCGAGCACGTAAGTGGCCGTGGTTGAGAGCGTGTAAAGGCTGAAGATGCTGGCTGCGGTGTTCTGACCGAAACGGGCCGGCGAAAATTGTTGGCCCGTCGGTTGGAAGCCAGCGCTAATCTGAGGGTAGAAGATTCCATAACCGGCGCGAAGATTATCCTGACTCTGGCGCAGGCTCGCCTGGGCCGCTTGCAAACTAGGATTGTTGGCGATGGACTCCAATACTACCGCGTCCAGCGTGGGGCAGTTGAATAATCGCCACCAGTCCGCGGCGATTTCCGCACCCCGGCTGAAGTGTTGTGCTGTTCCGTCTGCGGCGATCGTGCCTGTCGGGTCCTCGTGATAGTTGTACCACATCGCGGGCCTAGGCGTGGCGGGACGCACGAAATTCGGACCGACTGCGCACGCAGCAAGGCCGCAGGAAATCAGCATCGCGCAGAGACCTATCCACAATTGGTGTTGACGACTCGCGGCGAAGCTATTTTTCCGCCACGTACACATCGACTAACTGCCCCGGATAGACCGGAAGTTTGTCCGATTTTGCGAAACGGAAGATCACCGGCAGCACGCGTACGTCGACTCTTTCAAGCCGCTCATCCGACAATTCAATCTTGGGCGACACGTAAGGCTGCACTCTCACATATTGGAGTGGAACGCTGATATTGGTACCGCGAATGAACATACGGGCCTCCATCTGCGATCCCAGCTTGAGCCGGTGAATAAGGATTTCGTCGATATAAGAACGTACGCTGACGTAGTCTTCTGATGGTCCCATCACGATGATCGGATCGAAGCTCTGCGTATAAGTATCGTACGTGCCTTGGGAAGTAACAGCGTAGCCGCCGACCGCCGCCTGAATCGCCAGAACCTTGCCATCGGCCGGCGCCCTAATAGCGTACCAGGCAAGGAGGGCCTTTGCCGAGTTATAGTTCTTCTCATTAACCTCGAGGTTGGCTGCCGCTACCTTTGCTGCGTTTATCGCGTCGTCCAGGGTGTATTTGCTTACCGACTTAGGCTCCAACCGGTAGGAGTACTCCTGCTTCGCGCGTTCGTCTTGGGCGTTCTTAAGTTGCGCACGTGCGTACGCGACCTGAGCTTTGGAAGCTTCCACGGTCGCCTTCTGGACTGAGTCATCAAAGCGCACCAGGACTGTTCCTCGATGGACCAATTGGCCTTCCTGGACAGGAATGTCCACAATGGTGCCCGATACGTTGGGATAGATATTTATATTAGCGCCGCTGTCCTGGTAGCTTTCGACGATACCCTCGGCGTACACGCCCTTGGCGTAGGGATCACTGGCAGGATTAAACGCCGGCGGCTGTGGCGCAGCATGCAACCCGTACACGTAGGCGCCGATCAAGCCGATCGTCAGTCCAAGGAAAGCGAGCAGCAATTCAAGCCTCGGCTTCATACGCTGCTCCGTGCTCGAAACCGGTTATGCGGCCGTCTTCCATTCCCATAATTCGGTCGCTGTAATCAAAGATTCGGCTGTCGTGGGTGACGATCAGCAGGCAGCGCTCGGCCGTCAGGATGCTCTGCTTTACAAACGAAACGATCATGCGGCCGGTCTCTCCATCGAGGGAGGCGGTCGGCTCATCGAACACCAGGATTCGCGGCTGATGGACAATCGCGCGAGCAATTGCGACACGCTGCTGCTCTCCGCCACTGAGTTTGTTCGGCGGAAGTTCACCCTTGTCACCCAGGCCCACAACCTCCAGACATCGGCCTGCTGCAGCCAACGCTTCCTTCCAAGTTCGCTTCTGCAGGATCAGCGGTATCGCCACGTTCTCCGCGGTCGTCAGGCGCGGGAACAGGTGATAGTCCTGAAATACAAAGCCGATAGTATTGAGGCGGAAGTTGGCGATCTCATCGTCCGAAAGGTTCCAGAGATCGCGCCCGCCGACTTCGACCGTGCCTGAATTGGGTCTCAGAATTCCGGAGAGCATACTGAGCAGCGTCGTCTTGCCGCTGCCCGAAGGCCCGACAATATACAACATCTCTCCCCAGTAGGCCTCGAAACTCGCTTCTTTGACTGCGTAGGTTCGGGCCTGGCCTTCGCCGAACCATTTGTTGAGCTTGTTCGCCACAATCGCAGCCTTCGGCATGTCAGCCTCGAAAGATGTCGAATGGTTCAATTTTCAGAACGCGGCGGACGCCGGCATAGCCCGAGATACTTGCAATTAGTAATACCAGGCCAAAGGCAAGACCCAGGTTGGCGTAGGTGACGCGAGAGGCATACTCCGGCAGTCTTAGCTTTGCGCCGGTTATCAATAACGTAGCCAATCCGATTCCCAAGCCATAACCGACCAGCGCTGTGAAACCGGCTTGGAAAAGAATCACGTACACCAGTTCGCGCCCTTTCGCTCCCATGGCTTTCAGCGCCCCGAAGTGTTCGAGGTTCTCGATAATAAAGGTATAGAAGGTTTGGCCGCAGATTGAGAGGCCCACGAGAAAGCTTATCACCGTCATCAACAACGTGTTGGTGCCGATGCCGGTTTTGTATATGAGGTAGTTCTCGATTCCGCCTTGGAACTGGGTGTTGGTTTGCGCCAGATAGCCGAGCTGCGCGACCTGCTCGATAATGTAAGGAATGTCAGAATCAGATTTTGGTTGAACCAGTATATAGGAGGTGGTGAAGCGCATCGATGGTATGTACTGGATCGCCCTGTTGTAGGTCGTGTAGAGCGTCGGCGCACCGAACAGTGCCCCAGTGGCGACTTTTGCGATCCCTACGATAACCCCGCGATGGTCATTCAGTTCGAATTCGGTCCCGAGTTTCGGACTTTCAAGCTTGGGAAATTCCTCATCTTTCACAGCTATGAATCCATTCTCGGCAAAAATGTCGTCGATCTTGCCCTCCACCAGTTCCGGCCTTCCCACCAAACTGGCGTCATCCAGACCGATGACAGTAGCTGACTGATACGTGCCGTCGTGTAGCTTCAGCAGAGCTGAACCCAGATAGAGTGGGACTGCGTAATCGACGCCGTCGATACTGCGGACCGCATCGAGCACATAGTCTGGCATGGGAATGCTGCCGAAGACGGTATTCGCTGCCGCAGGATCCATCACCCAGACTTTCGCACCGACATTAATGACCGTCGCCGAGGCCTTGGTCAGAATGCCAGCGAAGGAGGATGTCATCTGGACGATGAGGAAAACCGAGAAGGTGGTCCCGACCAGCAGCGCGGTGTATTTGCCTTTATCACTGACGAGCAGCTTGTACGCCAATATGAGGATTTGCATCATTCCGGGGTCCCTGCTCGCCGCTTTGCCAACTCCCGCGAATGGCTGCGCGGACTGCTGCGCTCTTTATTTGCTGCACTCCTCAGCAGCAAAAGTACCTTCGATCAGCCGGTACGACCGTCCAGCAGGGACCTGATCGTGGAGGTTAGCTCGGCGTTCGAGAAAGGCTTGCGCAGATAGCGCGCGGCGCCGGCGCGTGCGGCTTGTCCTGGTAGGTTGGAATTGTGGTGCGTGGTCATCAGGATGATCGGGGTCGCGGGTGATTTGCGGCGCACATACCGCGCGATCTCAAAGCCGTCGCTGGTTGGAAGATTGATATCAGAGAGCACCAGCGCCGGTTGCCGAGAATCGAACAATGCCAGCGCGCTCGGGCTGTCGTAGGCAACCAGGCAATCGAAGCCCGCTCTTTTCAGGACACGTGCGCAGGTATCTGCGACTTCGGTTTCGTCGTCAATTATTAAGACGGTGTAGGACAATCTTTTGACCTCTCAGGCGTACCGCAGGTGAGGTAGCTGATGAGGCCAGCTACATGATTTTCGCCACCCGTCATTCGAGCTCCTTCACTTCGTGCGGGAAGACGAACGTGGTGGCGCCGTCATCGAAGCGCACGAGTAGCATCCGCCGACCAAGATTGTCGACTTCTCGGACGACCTCGGGGCTTTCTCTGAAGCGCACTCTGCCGCTTCGGTCGCGAGTCGGCAGTGCCAGTTCACATCTCTTTTGAAGTTCCGCTCCTTCCATGGGAGCTCTTCATATCACGATCTATGCCAGCAAAAGTTTGGGCTATCCACATCGACGCTTCGCGAGGTTGCACAAGTTAGGTGATCGAAGGCCTGTCGTAAAACGCATCTCCTCGGGCATCTGGCGGGAACGCGATGCGCGTGCGGTCTCTAAAATCGATCCGTCAGCGGGGAATTGACTCCCCAGTTGAGGAGCGGCTCCCCACCTTTTCGCAGGATGAATTCCGTAGTCTTATCCGGAATTCCACCTGGTTCCGCGACGATGGCGCTGGCATAGGGCGTGCTGTAAGGAGCCGAGTCGAGACTTTTTAGTCTGTACAAACGCCGGCTTCGAGTCCGGCCTACCCGCTAACCGTACGCAACGTTTGGAGCCTGAAACATGGGTGCAGCATGTGCGGAAAATTTCGGAGCGGCTCCGTTAGCGAGAAGCTTTGGGACGCTGCCGTTCAGCGCATCGAGCACGACGGTGCACGTTCCGACGAATCCTCGGAGCTGCGAGCGTCCTCGATATCAGATTTCCAGTGGCCTGGATCGCGAGGCGCCGAGCGGCTGCGCCCCCGGCATTTCCACCTCCTGTCCGATCAGAATCTCGACGACTTGCGTCCAATTTCCGAAACTTTCCTTCAGCGCCGCAGCGAAATCGCTCGGGAGTGGTATCAGCAATACCTAGTTCATTTCGGTGATTCGCGCACCTTCTCGGAGCACGAGTTCACGCGCATCTTTGAAAACGCGCTCCAGGGCACGCAGTCCGCGCTTCTAAGGGCTGACATCGATGAATACGCCGCCGAGGTGAGCCAGCTCGGTGAATTGCTGGCCGAGCAGCGTATGCCGCTGGATGAACTCATCGCCGCACTTCACCTTTTCAAGGACAGCGCCCGCGCGGCATTCGAGCGAGAGCAGACCGTGCAGGGCGCCGGGGCATTCGACAAATTGAGCCACGTACAGATCATGCTGCTTGTTTCCGGATACTTCTGCTCAGAGCCGGCGATGGCCCGAGAGAGAAGCGCCGCGCTTGAACGCGAAGCGGCCGGTCTTCCCGCCGCCGATAGAGCTCGCTTTCAAGGGTTGGTTGGCGCCAGCGCCGGCCTGCGCCAGCTTTATCAGCGCATCGAGGCCGCGGCGGCAACCAAAGGCAACCTGCTGATTGTGGGTGAGAGCGGCACCGGCAAAGAACTGGTAGCAGGCGCGGTCCATAAGTGCAGCCCGCGTACAGAGCGGCCTTTTGTGGCGCTCAACTGCGCCGCGCTCCCGAAGGATCTAATCGAGAGCGAGCTTTTCGGGTACACGCGGGGCGCTTTCAGCGGCGCAACGACCGAATATCTCGGCCTATTCCGGGCCGCTGACGGTGGAACCTTGTTCCTGGATGAAATCACCGAGATGAGCGCGGATACACAGAGCAAGCTGCTGCGCGCCATCCAGGAGCGGGCGATCCGGCCGGTTGGCTCGACGCACGAGCAACCGCTCGACGTAAGGCTCATTGCTTCGACCAACCGGGATCCACAAGCGGCAGTGGCCGATGGTCATCTGCGTCAGGATTTGTACTACAGCCTTCAAGCGGCCCTCATCGCGGTTCCGACGCTCCGTGAACGGCCAGAGGACATTCCGCTTCTCGTAGAGCACTTCATCCGCGTCTTCAACTTGAACCTCGGGCGCATTGTCGAAGGGATCGAGCACCAAGCGCTGGAGGCCTTCTTAAAGTACACGGCAAGTGCTGGAGTCCGCCGCGCGCAGTTTGAGCGTCTGGCCGGTCAGCAACGTCGGGTGGAGTGACCTGGGCGAGCCTCGTCGTGTTGCCAGGGCTCTTGCCAACCTCGGTGCTCAGCAAAGGGAGGCGGCCGCGTGACAACCAAACTTCCGGAGGTCAAAGAGCGATGACGGTGTTGTTCATGATCGGAACATTCGTTGCGTCAGCGGTCGGGGTCAGGTGGGGAGCAAACGATCAACGGTACCTCCTCTCGGTTTTTTGAAGGATAGCCAATGGCCGTCGGAACAAGCATATGGAGCATCCGGAATAGAATCGCATTTGCTGCGGCTATCCTGCTGCTCTCACCAGACGTCGCGTGCATCGCAAGGGCGGGCGGAGGCGAGCAGCAAGTCTGTGATGTGGCGGCAGACTATGCGCTGGGCGTCGAAGATTACTCAGAGGCGATTCGTCTTCACGCCGAAGTCGTGCGTGAGCGTCCGGACAATGCGCTTGCTCATTATCACCTGGGTTTTGCCGAAGGAATGATCGGCGACAAGACGGCGGAGATCAGAGAGTATCAGCGCGCCGAAGAGCTTGGACTAAGAAATTGGGACTTGTTCCTGAACATGGGGTTGGCTCAGCTCGAAAACGGCGACCTGGACGCAGCGACCGACAGTCTGCGGCGGGCGGTGCTCCTCGGTGAAAACCATTCCGAATCACATTTCAATCTCGCCGTCGTCTATGAGCGGCGTGGACTGCTTGCGGATGCCGAGCGTGAAATGCTGGCGTCGCTGCGGCTGAATCCCGACCAACCTGATGCGCGAAACTCGTTGGGCGTAATCTACGCCGAGGAGGGAAAGAATCGCGGCGCGTTGCTGGTATGGCGTGAGCTGGCGCGCGAGAGGCCGGACTATGAGCCGGCGCGCAGAAATTTAGAGTTGCTGGGCAGCCGGATGGAGACTGCCCGTGGCGAGACGAGCGGACATTCCGAACAACCAGCAGTCGCGCTCGCGGATCATCCACGAGGAAAGGGTCAATGAAAGATAAGACGTTCGTGCGTGATGTGGCCGATCGCTTCAGCTGTGATGACCGGCGCGCGGAAACACTCATTTTCGCCGTGTTCCAGGAACTGCGCGACCGTCTCACGTCGGCAGAGGCGGCAGATGTGGCCGCTCAACTACCTACCTCGCTGAAGATGCTCTGGCTTTCCTTCGATTATCCGGATCGCAAGGTCAGGCGAGTGCACGAATATCAGTTCCTGGAGGAAGTACGGCGGATGGTGGGTCTTGAGGACGAGAGCCGTACCGAAGAGGCGGTCGTTTGTGTATTCAGCGTGCTGCAAGAGGCGCTCGGCAGTCCCACTGGGCGGGAGGGAGAAGCTCGCCACGTGTTCAGTCAGTTGCCCAGCGATCTCAAAGAATTGTGGCTTACCGCCGCGCAGGAGAACATCGCCTCAGCCTCCGCGAGGCGAGGGCGACGTACCGAAGGTATTCGCGGCGAGTGAGTAGTGGAGATGGAAAGGCCAGTGCCAACCACCAAGCAGTCGCGAGGCCTGATTCGAAGCCTCAACCGCCAGGCGGTACGTGATGACAAAGCTCCGCGCGTGACCCATAAGACGCCGCCGGTGCATGAACCGACCATATGCGCCCGTTGCGGCGCGGTGTTTGTGCGCAAGACCTGGCGCCATGACCATACGCTGAGCGAGGAACAGTTCGAGCGCGGCCGGTGGGGATTCTGCCCGGCATGCGAGCAGGTTTCGCGACAGGAAGGGCAAGGCCGGTTGATTATCCGGGGAGTGCCGGCTGAGAGGCAGGGTGATGTCCGCCGGCGAATCGAAAATGCCGCCAAACGCGCGATAAAGACTCAGCCTGAAAGACGGATCGTATCCATCGAGACGGCGAACGACGGCAGTGCGCTTGAAGTTCTCACGACTTCCCAGAAGCTGACTCATCGGTTGGCGCACGAGGTCAAGAAGCTGCTGCGCGGCCGCGTCTCTTATTCGTGGAGCGATGATGGGACCCTGTTCGCCACGTGGGCTCCGGGAGAGCGAGCAAAAGGCGGGCGCGCGCAACAATGAAGACATCAATGCAAAAAAAACGTGACGCCCGCCTGCAACGCCTCCGACAAAATTTGGACCGCGAGCGAAACCACGCATACCAACGCATCCGCGAGCTTCGTAACGAGCAACAGCAGGATGCCTCGCCGTCGCCCGGCGACGGCCTCGACGACGCTAGCTCGCTGGCTGAGATTGAGACCCACGCGGGTTTGATCGAGCGCGAAGAAGATCGTCTGAAAGCGATCGAGGCCGCACTAAGCAGGCTCGAACGGAATCGTTACGGCTTATGCGAGGGATGCGGCAACGAAATTCCGACTGAGCGTCTTCACGCAATGCCGTTTGCAGCGTACTGCGTGCAGTGTCAGCGGAAACGCAGCAACGAGTTGCGCCGCGGTGAGGGATCCATCGACGAGGCTTCGAGTAAGCTCTGGGCGCCGCCCATGGAGATGGACGAATCGCTAGAGACACAAGACGCGCTTCTCGAGCCGGAAGAACGCCTCGTGGTCCACGACAAGAAACCTTTTGGATCGGAACTCGGAGAATTCGAGCAACTGCCCCCGGTAGCCACGGCTGGGCGGCGTGGCCGAATCAAGCAGCGCCACCGCGAAGACTAGGCGTTTCTCCAGCGGCAACAAGCACAGTTTATGCACTATCCATTGAACATAACGTCCCGCGATTTCACTTCGTCCGTTCATCGTGTCGCGGAAGCGATCTTGTCAACCGAGGTCCAGGGAAAATGGGTCGTTGCATAGCGATAGAAACCGCGCGAGCGCGCCGCGCTCTGCAAGACGCTTCGGCGCCGAGCGTGAACGGCAGGCAGGGATCGCATCAAAGGTTCGCGGGCCAGGCGCTCGGACCGTGCACGGGCGGGGATTTGGCGGTCATTAAGCGGGTGGCTGTGGAGCGAAATCAGGAAAACGCTCGGAGAGGCACACGGCGGGATAGAACCACAAAGTCGCAGTGACGCGCCGGCCGGAAAGCCTGGAGCCGATAAACGACAGCGAGAATTAGGACAGGCAGCATTCAATGACGCAACAGGTCCTCATACCTTCAGATTCAGTGCGGCTGGAAGGCGACCTGACGATTCCAAAGCACGCTGTGGGAGTGGTTCTCTTCGCGCATGGCAGCGGCAGCAGCCGCCTGAGCCCGCGCAATCAATTGGTTGCTGAGGCGCTGCAGAGGGCCGGCGATTGGCACGCTGCTCCTCGATCTTCTTACGGAGGAGGAGGCTGCCGACCGCGACAACGTCTTCGATATTGATTTCCTTGCCCATCGACTGTCGGATGCGACGCGCTGGCTTAGACATAGAGACGGACACCAAGAATCATCCGCTGGGCTATTTCGGCGCCAGCACTGGCGCTGCCGCGGCGCTGGTCGCCGCCGCCCAGGACAAACGATCCGCGCGGTTGTCTCCCGTGGGGGTCGGCCGGATCTCGCGATTCGCCATCTGACCGGACGTGAGAGCGCCTACGCTGCTCATCGTCGGCGGTCACGACTACGGTGTAATCGAGCTCAACGAGAAAGCTTATCGCGCGCTGCGCTGCGAAAAGTCGCTCAAAATCGTGCCGGGTGCGACGCATCTGTTTGAGGAGCCAGGCGCGCTGGAACAGGTGGCCGAGCTCGCAGCAGATTGGTTCAACCGCCACTTAAATGTCTGAGGCCACTCGACCCTGCGACCCAGGAGTCAGTGGTCTATATCGAACCGCGAAGCGGCTGGCCGGCTGCTCGCGCAGCGGCTTATGTCCTACGCGCAGCACCGATGTCGTCGTGCTGGGCATCCCCCGCGGCGGTCTGCCGGTCGCCCGGGAGGTTGCCCACGCCTTGGGCGCGCCCCTCGATGTAATCGTGGTGCGCAAGCTCGGGGCCCCGGGGCAGCCGGAGTTGGGAATCGGCGCGGTCGTCGACGGCGACCATCCGCGCGCGATCTTCAACCAGGACATCATCGAGCACCTCGGGGTCTCAGACGAATACATCGAGGCCGAAATTGCGCGACAGTTGAAGGAAGTCACACCGGCGCGAAACCGCTTATCGTGGCGGCCGCGCCAAGATTCCGCTCGCCGGCAAAACCGTGATTGTGGTCGACGACGGCATCGCAACCGGTTCCTCAGTCCGGGCGGCGTTGCGCGGCGTGCGCCGTCAAAAACCCAAAGCGGCTGATCCTCGGCGGTTCCGGTCGCGCCCGCAGATACCATCGAGGCATTGCGCAGCGAAGCCGACGAAATCGTCTGCCTTGAGACGCCCGAGGATTTCTTCGCGGTCGGCCAGTTCTATCGCGATTTCCACCAGGTCAGCGACGACGAGGTGAAGTCGATTCTGCAAACGCAACCACCCGCCCAGCGCACATCAAACGCGTCAGGCGGATAACCAAACGATAGGAGGAAAAGACCATGGGATTTCTGGAAAAATGGACGACCATCGAGGGAACTTGGACCGGTTTCGCAGCGAGTTCGACGATTTGCTCGAACGCTTTGGCTTGGACCGTGACTGGTTCGGCGCATGGTTCGGAGCCGCGAACCAGAGCGCGGCACGCCCCGCAATCGAGTCGTGCGTGGAAGATGGCAAGTTCATCGTGCGCACCGATCTCCCGGGAATCGATCCCAAGGATATCGAGATCAAGGTCGTCGGCGAGGTCCTGACGGTCAAAGGTTCAAGGGAGGAGAAGCAGGAGACCAAGAAGGCCGACTTTCTTCAGGCGCGAGATCCGCTACGGCGCCTTCGAGCGCGCGATCACGGCTACCCGAGGGAATCAAGGCGGACGATTTGAAGGCTACCTATCGCGATGGGGTGCTGGAACTTACTGCGCCCGATGCCCAAGGAGGCGATGCCGAAGGAAGTGAAAATCCAGGTCGAGGCCCCAAAGGCAACGCGAGAAAAAGGCCGCAGCCTGACGGGCAAACCGCACGACAGCCGAGAGCGAACGCGAAACAGCGATTCAAGGAGGAATCTGATTGAAGGTCGAACAATTGATGACAACTCGAGGTGAAAGTCTGCACAGATGCGGACACACTCAATCGCGCCGCTGAACTGATGTGGGAATTCGATTGCGGCTGCATTCCGGTTATCAAGGCCAATGGCGACGGCCATGTTATCGGCGTTATCACCGACCGGGATATCGCGATGGCCGCGTATACCCAAGGCCAGCAGCTCTGGGCTGTCCCCATCACCTCAGCCATGGCGCACGAGGTGATCGCCTGTCATACGAGCGACGGCATCAGTCAGGCCGAGGCCCTGATGCGTGACAATCGCGTCAGGCGGCTGCCGGTACTCGACCAACATGAACGGCTGGCGGTATCATCTCGCTCAACGATGTCGCGAAAGAGGCTCAGCGTCAAGCATCGACCGGCAAACGAGCGGAGGTCACAGAGGACGCAGTAGCCGAAACTCTTGCGACCGTCGTCAACCCCGTCCGTCGCGAGAGCTAGCCGCGACAGCGTAAGGGCTCGCGAACAGGTCCCCATGCTCCGAAAGGGCGGGTGCTTTCATTAGATGAAGCACCCGCCCGAGAGATGGAAGGCGAGTCTCGCTCGTCCGATTGAAGCGTCAGCACCAATGGAAACCAAGGAAATAAGCTCAGAAAAGCCGCCCAGACCCAACACGAGCAACTCGCGCGAGGAGCAAATTCGTAAACGCGCCTACGAACTGTATTTGGCTCGAAAGGTCGGACCGGGGAGCGACGTGCAGGACTGGCTGCGAGCCGAAGCCGAGAATCATCTGGAAGTTGACTCATTAGACGAGTGCGGCATCAGCGTTTTCGTCGGCGCAATGCAGATAAGGGAGATGCAAGCAATGAAAGTGAAAGATTTGATGACAACCGACGTCAAGAGTTGCCGCGATTACAGCACTCTTAGCACTGCCGCGCAGATGATGTGGGAGCACGACATCGGATGTGTCGCGATTGTGGATCACGAAAATCGCGTTATCGGCATGCTCACCGACCGCGATGTGTGCATGAGCGCGTACATCCAGGGTGCGCCCCTGACAGGGGCTTCAGTCACCAGCGCGATGTCGAAGCAGGTGTTTTCGATGCCGCCCTGAGGACGACCTCGCATCGGTTGAACGGCTCATGCGGGAGAAACAGGTCCACCGTGTTCCGGTAGTCGATGCGCAGGGCCGCTTGGCGGGAATTATCTCTCTGAACGACATCGCCCGTGAGGCCGCGCAGGAGAGTCAGACGAAAAAGCCACGCCAGGTGACCGATGCGGAGATCACCGGCACGCTCTCATGCGTATGCGCGCCGCGTCACCGCATCATCGAGGCGCAGGCGGCGTAAGCGGTCTCTGACAGAGAAAGCAGAGGGCGAGGTATCGGCCTATGGCATTCAAAGAGCTGCACTTCCAGTCGGAAGCGCGCGAGAGTCTTCTTCGCGGAGCGAAAGCCCTGACCGACGCAGTCAGAATTACTCTTGGACCCAAGTCGAAGTGCGTGCTGATTCAGAAAACCTTCGGAACGCCGCTGGTCTGTAACGACGGTGTGACGATCGCGAAGGAGGTGCAGCTCAAGGACCCCAGCGAAAACCTGGGCGCCCAGATGATCCGGCAGGCCGCCGAGCGCACCGGTGACGCCGTCGGCGATGGCACCAGCACAGCGACGATTCTGGCGTATGCGATCTTCGCCGACGGTGTCCGCAACGTGGCTGCGGGCGCGAGCGCAATCGATCTCAAGCGTGGCATTGATCGGGAAGTCAACGCCGCGATCGAATCGCTGCGCTCACAATCGAAACCGGTGCAGAGCCGGCGGGAGAAGGCCCAAATCGCCGCCATCTCCGCGCATAACGATACGACGATCGGCGAGCTCGTCGCGGACGCGTTCGAGAAGGTGGGCGCCGAAGGCGTCGTCTCGCTCGAAGAATCTAAGACCACCGAAACGCAGCTCGAAGTGGTCGAGGGTCTCGCCTTCGATCGTGGTTACCTCTCGCCGTATTTCGTTACCGATCCAGAGAAGATGGAGGCGGCGCTTGAGGATCCGGTGATCCTTATCACCGACAAGAAAATCGGCGTGATGAAAGATATGGTCCCGCTCCTCGAAGAGATTGTTCGGGGCGGACAAGCGCTCGCGATCATTGCTGAAGATGTCGAAGGTGAAGCGTTGGCGACGCTCGTGGTCAACAAGCTGCGGGGGGCGCTCAAGTGCATCGCGGTCAAGGCTCCCGGGTTTGGCGACCGACGCAAGGAAATGCTCGAAGATATCGCGATCCTGACCGGCGGCCGGGTTGTATCTGAAGACATGGGTCTCAAGCTCGAAAAAGTCGCTCTGTCGCAGTTGGGGCGCGCCCAACGCATCGTGGTCGATAAGGAAAACACAAAAATTATCGGCGGGCTTGGCGACAAGAAGCTGATAGAGGGGCGCAAGCAGCAAATTCGTCAGCAGATCGACAAAACGACAAGCGACTACGACCGCGACAAGCTGAAGGAGCGGCTCGGCAAGCTTGCCGGCGGAGTGGCGGTAATCAGGGTCGGAGCACCGTCGGAATCTGAGATGAAGAGCCGCAAGGAGGCTCTCGACGACGCCATCAGTTCGACGCGCGCCGCAATCGCCGAAGGGATCATGCCTGGCGGCGGGCTCGCGTTGTTGCGTGCCATCGACGCAGTCGCCCGCGAGGAAGACAAGTGCACCGGGGATGAGCGCACTGGCCTGCAAATCCTGAAGCACGTGTTGCAGGAGCCTGTGCGCCAGCTCGCCGAGAATTCCGGCGAGGATGGCGGCGTCGTCGTCCACGAGATGCGCGCCCATCAGGGCAACTGGGGTTACGACGCGGCGGCCGGGAAATATGTGGATCTGGTCGAAGCCGGCATAATCGACCCGACCAAGGTCGTGCGCCTCGCGCTGGAGAATGCAGCCTCGGCGGCCACCCTTTTGCTGCTGAGCGAAGCGACGCTGACCGAAGTGCCAGAGCAAAAAGAGTCAGCCAACCGCCAGTTCCCGACCGAAGCGTAGCCGTTGGGCGGAAGGACAGCATTATGCAGCGGGCGATTCAAATTACTTCGCGAGACTTTGCTTTGACGGATGCAATGAAGGCTCTGATCGAACAACGCGCTCAGGCCCTCGAACAATACTTTGGACGGCTCACGGGGTGCCACGTCGTGATCGAAGCGCCGGTCCATCATGATCGTCAGGGCGGTCCCTTCAGCGTGCGGATAGATCTCCGCACCCCAGGCGCCGAATTGTCGGTGAACAAACAGGGCGCCGATGACCTTGCCATCGCCATCAGAGAAGCCTTCGACTCCGCGCGGCGGCGCCTTGAAGATCACCAGCGGGAACTGCGGCGTGACGTGAAGACGCACGCCTTACCTTCGGTCGCGCGCGTCGCCCGAGTTTTCCCAAGCGAAGGTTACGGCTTTTTAGAGACCTCCGACCATCGCGAGGTCTATTTCCATCGGAATGCCGTCTTGGACGGCCACTTCGACGACCTCAAACCGGGGATGATGGTGCGCTTTGCCGAGGAGGAAGGCGAGAAGGGTCCCCAGGCAAGCACTGTCGCCCTCCAGACGACTAAGCGCCAAGCCGAACCGGGTCATTAAGGAACAATCGCTCTGTCACAATTGGTTTCAGGTGGGTTCCGTCTTGGAAGTTCGGAAAATCCACGATTACCTTTGGGAGATTCCAAAGCAGGGCGCGATGCTCGTGCCAGGTCGCATCTACGCGAACGCCCACATGATGGACGAACTCCAAGATGATCCGGCGCTCCAACAGGTAGCCAACGTCGCCTGCCTCCCCGAAATAGTTGGCTATTCGCTCGCAATGCCCGACGTGCACTGGGGTTATGGCTTCCCAATCGGGGGCGTTGCGGCGACCGATGCCGTCGAGGGTGTGATCTCGCCGGGCGGCGTTGGTTACGACATCAACTGCGGTGTCCGCTTGGTGCGGACCAATTTGCGCTACCAGGAGATCTCGCCGAAGGTCTGCCCTCTGGTCGATGCGCTCTTCGACGCTATACCAGCCGGTGTCGGTTCTGAAGGCGCCATTCTCACCTTATCCCTTGAAGAACTAAGACAGATCATTGTCGAGGGCGCTGGATGGGCGCTGCGCAGGGGCTATGCCACCGAAGATGATTTGGAGCACACCGAGGAAGGCGGGTGCCTAGCCGGCGCAGATCCCGATAGGGTCAGCCAGCAGGCATACAAGCGAGGCCGCAAACAATTGGGCACCCTCGGTTCGGGGAAATCACTTCCTCGAACTGAGCCGTGTTGATGAAGTCTATGACCCTCGTGTCGCCAGCGCACTGGGGATCGAGACCGGGCAAGTCACGGTGCTGATTCATTCCGGATCGCGTGGACTCGGACATCAGACCTGTGATGACTACCTGAGAACCATCGGCACCGCCATGGCCAGGTACGAGATCAGCCTTCCGGATTGCCAGCTCGCCTCGGCCCCAATCCTGTCACCTGAAGGACAGGCATATTTGAGCGCGATGGCCGCGGCGGCGAATTTCGCGTGGTGTAACCGGCAGGTGATGATGCACCTTACACGCGAGACATTTCTTAAAGTGCTCGGCATCAGTCCGCAGGCACTAGGATTCTCCCTCGTCTACGACATTTGCCACAACATCGCGAAGTTCGAAAAGCACTCCGTTGACGGACAGACTCGCCTCGTGTGTGTTCATCGAAAGGGTGCTACTCGCGCCTTTGGCCCTGGCAACTCCACGCTACCTGAAGGATTGCGGGCCCTCGGCCAGCCGGTTCTGATTCCCGGTGACATGGGACGTTATTCGTTCGTACTGCTCGGAAAAGAGGCTGCAATGTGCGAGACCTTCGGTTCCTCCTGTCACGGCGCCGGGCGCACGATGAGCCGCGCCAAGGCAAAACACGAGGCGCGAGGGCGAGACCTCCATAGCGAGCTCGCGCAACTGGGCGTGACGGTCCGTGCCCGGAGCCGTGCGGGCGTCGCCGAGGAGATGCCGGCTGCCTACAAGGATGTTGCCGAGGTTGTGGAGGTGATGGAGGCGGCGGGCATCACTCAGAAGGTGGCGAAATTGAAACCGTTTGCCGTCATCAAAGGCTAAACGCATTTTCTCCCACGAGGTACACGCAAATGCCTACCTACATAATGCTCACTAAGCTCTCGCCCGAGGCGCTCAAGCGCCCGGAATCAGTGGTCGAGTTGAACAAGCAGGTGGAGGATCGAATCAAGCGCGAGTGTCAAGGTGTGAAGTGGTTGTCCAACTTCGCCGTGCTCGGCGCGACTGACTACCTGGACATCTTTGAGGCGCCGGATCACGAAGCAGCAACCAAAGTTTCACTGCTGGTACGGCCCTTCGGTCATGCGACCACCGAGACCTGGATCGCTACTCCGTGGGACCGCTTCGCGAGTCTTGCCAAGACACTCAAATGAGCGTCTCCATCGAGCAAATGCCCGAAACAGAGCGCGTGATCCGCCACGTCCGAAACGCCCTCGAACACGACTCACGCGTAAAGCTTCACCGCGGTCAGATAGCCGTGACTAGCGAGCCCGATGGGACCCTCGTGCTCGAAGGCGAGACCGACAGCATCGCCGCCAAGAAGATCGCGCTCGAGATAGCTGCGTCGGCGCCGGGTTCCACAGGAATTGTCGATCGGTTGCGGGTAAAGCCGTCGCTACCGATGGGTGATGGTGAGATCCGAGACCGAGTTCGAGACGCGCTCATCGAGGAACCTGCGTTCGCGCGGCACGCACTTTATGTTGCCCACAACACATCTGCGCCGCCACTCCACCCTGTCCCACCTTCCGACTACATTGAAGCTGAGGTCAACGACGGTGTCGTTACACTAAACGGTCAGGTGGAGAGCCTCTCTCACAAGCGCCTGGCTGGCGTCCTCGTTTGGTGGGTGCCGGGCGTCCGCGACGTAGTAAACGGGCTCGATGTACAGCCATCTGAAGAAGACACCGACGACGAGATCAGTGACGCTGTGAGGACTGCGTTGGAGAAGGACAGGCTCATACGATCAGATTCGATCCGGGTTACTACCCGAAACGCGGTTGTCACGTTGGTGGGAGTCGCAGCCAATGACGAACAGGCCGCAATGGCTGAAGTAGACGCGTGGTACGTGTTCGGTGTTGACGGAGTAGTCAACCATCTGAAGCGGCTCGATTAGGTTATTTCCGAGGCCAATCGCATGTTAGGAAACTTTTAAGATTATGCTTGTGAGATCGAAGCCCTGCCTTTCGTTTGAAAGGTTCGGGTTTCAGATGCAGCCTTTTTCGGAAACCGTGAGCGCTGTGATGGACCAACGTCAGCTCGCCCGGATTGTCGCGAATGGACCGCGTGAAGGACAAACGTATCGTTGACCTGTTTTGATATGGCGAGTGATGAGCGACCACTGGTTCCAGGAATTCGAACACACGGGCGACCTTGGGGTTGAAGTTACCGCTCAGTCGCGCACCGAATTGTTCCGTCGCGCGGCGATCGCAATGGCAGGCGTGATGGTGGACACCGCTGGGGTCGTTAAACGTCAGAGTCGCGAAGTCCAAGTTTCCGGCATTTCCGATACCGACCTGATGCATGACGTGCTGAGCAGGCTCCTGGAAATCTTCATCATCGATAACTTCATCTGGTCGGAAGTGGCGGTGGACGAAAAGCCTGAGGGGTTGCACTTGCGCCTGTGGGGCGAAGCCTACGACCCGAGTCGACACGAGTTCCGCACCGAGATCAAAGCCATCACATACCATCAACTCGCGGTGACGCACCAAAATGACGGGAACTGGAGAACTAGGATCATTTTCGACATTTGAGCTATCCAGGATGGCCACGCTGAAGCGATTTCTCGAGATTCCGCAATGGATGCAGAAAAGAGACTCACCGTTCTAACTGGCTCCGGCAACCGGCCGCTCGCTGATTCGATAGTCGAACGGCTTGGCCTCGGCCTCTCCCGCGCCGCCGTAAAGCGTTTTCCTGACAGTGAGCTTTACGTAGAGCTGGGCGATAGCGTACGTGGTTGCGATGTAATACGTGGTCCAGCCGACCGGCCCTGCCGTGGACGGCCACCTAATGGAATTGTTCTTGCTCGCCGATGCTAGTCGGCGCGCAGGTGCAGCTCGACTCACGGCCGTGGTTCCTTACTTCGGATATGCCCGCCAGGATCGCCGGGCAAAAGGGCGCGAAGCGGTGCCCGGCCGTGTCATCGCCGACATGCTCGGTGTCGCGGGCTTTCAGCGAATTGTAAGTGTTGACCTTCACACGCCCTCCTTGGAGGGGTTCTTCAGCATTCCATTAGAGCACCTAAGCGCGGTAGCCGTGCTCGCTAACGCGATCGACGTGACCGACGAGGCCGTGATCGTGGCACCCGACCTCGGGGCCGTTAAGCTCGCCGAAAGTTATGCACAGCTGCTTCGCCGGCCCATCGCGATTGCCCACAAGACGCGTCTAAGCGGGAGCGACGTTAAGGTACACGGCATCGTGGGCGAAGTGGCCGGGCGCGTGCCAGTGATTGTGGACGACATGATATCAACTGGGGGCACTATCGAAGCCGCCGTGAAGGCTCTGCTTGCCGCTGGATGCCGGCGCCAGATCACGGTAGTCGCCAGCCACGCTTTGCTGGTGGGTCCGGCCGTCGAGCGGCTCTCGGCCTTGCCGCTCGAGCGACTCGTCGTTACAGACAGTCTTCAGCTGCCGAAGCATGGTCCGCTACCGATCGAAACAGTGAGTCTCGCCCCAATGTTGGCCGAGACAATTGCGCGGCTAAGCGTCGGCGAGTCCATGAGCGAACTTGTGGGCCACCGCTGAGCCTGCCAGGCGTTCCCTTTTTTCGAGCGCGAGACCAGGCCGCCGCGGAGCCGAGGTTGTAGCGTTGATGCGGCGACGAGATTTGAACCGCCCTCGGGATTCGGACGCCGCGATCGTGGAAGTGCTGCGCAATCAAAGAGTTTCAGAGATTTTCTAGACAACGAGGGCGCTCCTAAAATCTCGTCGAAGGGCATCATCGACCCTACCAAGTCGCGGCGCAAGTCCGCCGGCAGGAAAGCAACTCTCCCTTCCACCAAGGAGCGTCTTTTCGCCAAGTCGCCAAGGACCGCCACGGAGTCCCGTCTCTGCGGATTCTCGGGTCAAATCGGCGAAATCGCTCGGTCTGCGGGTTCATTTGCGTGAGGTGCGGCACCGGAGAAAACGACTTTCCGGCGATTCGTGGGCAAAACGCGGCCAAAGTCTCTGTAGGCAAGTGAGGCGGTTCCATTCATGCCCAAGGGGGCAGGGAACGCGTTCACGCCCTTCTTTTACTGGAGCCAGGCGAGGACAAGGACGATATCGTGCGCCGCGCCAATGAAGTGCTCGAAGATCACCAGAAGATTCGGACAATCTCGTTGTGGACAGCGGGTAAACTACCCCGAACAGAGGGTACCGGGAAGCTCAAGCGCCAGACGATTGAGAAATGGGTCTATGCCGGAAGTCCGCCCATACCCGCCGCTTCACACGACGAACCTGCAGAACTAATTGGCAGATATGCTCCGGGAGGACCATCACTCCCGAGACCACGCTCGAGGAACTCGGCCTGAGTTCTCTCGAGCAGGTGGAATTGTTGGTTGAACTGGAGGAACGTTTCAACACAACCATCGACGAAGCCTCACTTAGGGGTGCACGGCGGCTGACCGATCTTGCCGAGCAGATCTCTCACACGACACCCACCCGAGAGGTGTTGGAGTTCATCCAATGGAATCGCGGCGTTGTTGCAAGGCCCATTCGCCGCTTCATCCAGGTCGGACTCGTACTTCCCGTTACGCGGCTCTGCGCGCACATCAAGGTCAGTGGCGTCAATGAATTACATCAACTGGCGGCAAACCATGAGAGCTATCTCGACGCGCCAGTAATCCTGAGCGCCTTGCCACCGCGATGGCGGCACTCGATCGCGCCAGCGATGTGGAAAAAGTTCTTTGATGCTACTTCCATCCAACGATATTCTCTCGTTCAGGTAACGGCCAATCGAATCAATTTTTTTCTCTCGCCACCCTCATCCTCAACGCATTTCCACTTCCCCAGCAGGAGGTTGGAGTGCGCGACGCGGTTCGCCATATAGGCGATCTCCTACGCGATGGCTGGTCACTCCTGATCTTTCCGGAGGGAGGACATAGTATTGCCGGCGAGATCAACGCATTCGCGCCCGGCGTCGGAATGATCGGCTCAAAACTGCATGTCCCTGTCGTGCCTATTCGTTTGAGGGCGTCGGCCGCGTACTGCCCCACTCCTCCCGAATGATTCATCCGGGCCCGGTGGAAGTGGCTTTCGGATCTCCGCTGACGCTCGAGGGTGATGATTACGCCGGACTGGCACGCAAAGTCGAGGCAGCCATACGCGCACTGTGAAAACTCGTGAACATCAAGGCCGGATCGTATTGTTCAGCTTGTTTGTCACGCTGTTTCTCGTCTTCGGGTCGGGTTGCAACACCGCCGGAGTATTCTTCGCACCGATGCTTCAACATTTCGGCTGGAGCAGAACGCGTCTTTCCTTCCTCCAAACTGCGCTCGCGCTCGCGACGGGGGCAACTGTACCCGCAGTCGGAAGGCTTCTCGACAAACTCGAGGCGCGGTTCGTGATTTTCGCAGGTATCCTTTTTGCCGGCAGTGCCTTTATCATTATCAGTCGAGCGCACTCGTACGGCGTTATCCTGATTGCCTATGCGATATTGGGTATAGGAATATCGACCGCCACGCTACTTCCCTGCTCGGTTGTAGTGGCCAACTGGTTCGATGAGCGACGTGGCACGGCACTCGGGATTGTGATGGCCGGTACGTCGATGGGCGGCATGGTTATGATTCTCGTGGCCGAACGCGTAATCGAGGTGGCGGGATGGCGTACTGCGTTCATGACCCTCGCGCTGCCGATGTTTCTGGTTGCGGCCCCACTCGTGCTTGCGACTCTGAGTACCCGTCCCGCAGGTGGAAGGAGCCTTCGCCTTCATAACGCCACTCCACTTTCCGGGCTGGAGATCGGCCAGGCTTTGAGCAAGCGCTCCTTCTGGATGATCGCGATCGTACAGTTCTCCTACTCATTCGCGAGCGGGGCGGCAACCCTATACATTATTTCCTATCTGGTTATCAGTGGATATGAACCCGCTCACGCCGCCGCAGTGTGGGGCATCATTCTCGGTCTCGGCACTGCGGGGAAAGCTTCTTGCCGGATATGCCGCTGACTATCTGACAGGCCGGATAACTTTGGCTTTGACCCTGGCGCTGATGGCAGTCGGTCAATTGTTTTTGCTGGGCTCCCGTATGACCGCGCTCATCGTTGGCTATACACTACTCTACGGACTGGTGAATGGTGCGCCGCTTGCGTTGGTCCCTATGGTTCTCGCAGATTCATTGGGGCTCAAGCGCTTCGGATCCCTTGCGGGTCTGACGGGAATATTCGTCACGGCTGGGGCTGCGGCTGGCCCATTGGTGGCTGGCTGGATGCTCGACCGTGATGTTGGCTATCCCGTGACCTTCAAAACTACTTGCCGGTACATTGGCGTTTGGTGCGCTCGTGTCTTTAGCGTGCCTGCCGACTTGTGACCGCCGGGGTTGGCGGATCAGGCAAAATAGCTCGCATGTGAGGCGTTTGCGCCGACCACGGTTCCGTCCGATGCGCGAGCAGCAATACGCCCGTAGCGGTCACGATCACTCGGGTTCGTCCAGCCGACCGATTTCCTGCTCCTGGATCAATCACAAAAGCCCTCATTTCGAGTTCAGCTTGTGATGATGGCGTGGTTTCCACCGGCGAACCAACGGGGGATTACGAGACAGCGACTTAAGAGGTAGCTTATGACAAAGAAACCGCGCGGCTTAGCCCTTTTGCGCGACCCACATCTAAACAGATCCGGCGCCTTCACCGAAGCCGAACGCGAGAAATTAGGTCTCTTGGGCCTGGTGCCTGAGGCTATCGAAAGCGAGGAGATTCAGATTCAGCGACTGCTGCTTCAATTGGAGCGGCAACCGTCCAACCTGGACAAGTATATCTATCTCTCCGAGTTGCAAGATACGAACGAGACGCTCTACTACCATTTGTTAATGTCCGATCCGGCGCGATACCTGCCGCTCGTCTATACGCCAACAGTGGGTGACGCGTGTCTCGGCTTCAGCCATATCATGAGACATCCGAAAGGCCTCTTTGTTTCGATCAAGTGGCGAGGGCGGGTGCGCGAGATTCTCCGCAACTGGCCTATGCGTGACGTGCGGTTCATTGTGGTTACCAGCGGGCAGCGCGTTCTCGGTCTGGGCGATCTCGGTGCCAACGCGATGGGTATCCCGATCGGCAAACTCGCCCTTTATACGGCAGCCGCCGGCGTACCGCCCCAGATCACCTTGCCGGTCATGATGGATTGTGGAACCGACAATGAGGCGATGCGCCGTGACCCTCTGTACGTAGGGCTGCGTCAGCCGCGTCCCTCCGTCGCGGAGCTCGATGACTTCGTCGAAGAATTCGTAACCGCGGTGCAGAACGAGTTCCCCAACTCCTGCATACAGTTCGAGGACTGGGGACGCGCTGACGCGTTCCGGCTGCTTGCCCGTTATCGTGAGCGGGTGTGCTGCTTCAACGACGATATTCAGGGTTCCGGAGCAGTAGTGCTCGCTGGTATCCTGAGCGCCCTGCGCATCACGCACGGCAAGCTTTCCGAGCAAACCTTTTTATTCCTCGGCGCCGGCTCGGCTGGTCTGGGAATCGCGGAAATTCTGACCCAGGCGCTTGAACTTGAGGGTGTGTTCACCCGAACAGGCCCGCGCACGAATCTGGCTGTTCAACAGTCACGGGCTTCTCGAATCCAACCGCGAAGACCTCACCGATTACCAACGACCATACGCGCATCGGCATGCACCTATCCGTGACTTCGTCGCTGCAATCCAATCGCTCAAGCCAACCGCCATCATCGGCGCCAGCACTATCGCCAAGGCTTTTGGTGCACCGGTTATCGGGGCGATGGCACGGCTGAACCAGCGCCCTATCGTCTTCGCTCTCTCGAATCCGACCTCGCACTCCGAGTGCGCCGCAGAAGAAGCCTACGGTTGGTCCGAGGGCCGCGCAGTATTCGCGAGTGGGAGCCCATACCCGACCGTTCGCTATCGTGATCGCACGTTCGTGCCGGGACAGTGCAATAATATGAATATCTTCCCTGCGATGGGCCTGGCCGTCTATGCGACCAAGGCACGGCGGATTACGGATGAGATGTTTATTGCTGCCGCCGGGGCTTTGGCAGAGCAGGTGACGCCGGCCGATCTAGAGGCCGGTCTGATATATCCTCCGCAGTCGGCGATGCTTAAAACCGAAGTACATGTTGCAAACCGCATCGCAAAGGTGATTTTCGAGCGCGGTCTCGCGCGTGTTAAGGAGCCCCAGGAACTCGGCGCCTTCATCGAATCACAGATCTACCGGGCTGAATACGGCAGCTTGATTTAATTGCCTATAAGCCCGGTGAATCCCTGGGCGGCAGCCTGAAAGCCGACTCGCGGTGGCCGATCCGGTAGTGATTGGGTACCGTCAGTCGCTGCTTTTCAAGATGGCAGGCTAAAGACAGGCCCATTAATTATCAAATAATTTAGTAATTCCTAGCGGTGTCCGGAACGAAAACCGTGGCGGTCGATTCTGCTCCTACTATCATCGATTTCTCTCAAAGGTCTCGACCACTTCCAGGAATGCTTTCAGCATATCGATCGTCGTGACCATCCCGACCAATTTCCCGCTGTCGAGCACCGGCATGCCACCGATCTTGTGCCGCAGCATCAATCGCGCAACCGCTTGCACGGTTGAGTTCGGACCCACCGATATTACCGGCGCGCTCATGGCTGCGTTCACTTTGGTGGAGTCCAAGTAGCCGGCATGCGACCGCAAGTCGCGCTCGGTGAGCATTCCAACCACTTCGTCGTCTTTCACGACCGGGCAAGCGTCGAAACCCTGCAACCTCCATCATCTCTTTGGCCTTGGCGAGAGTATCATCCGGATGAATAGTCTCCGGATGTTTGGTCATTATGTGAATCATCTCCATTGCTGGTACCTCAGTATGTTCAAAGCCGGTTACGCGAACCTCCATCTTACCTCATTTCGAGCAGCGGCCGTACCAAGGACCTGGCATGATACCCGGCCGCCGACCGAATGTTGGTCTGCGTCAATTGGAGCCATCGGGCCCTTTGGCTGATGCTTTAGGAAAACTCGGCTTGGGCCTGCCGGCTTCCTTGGGGTTGAACTCGTTCGCCGCTCAACTCCGGTGGTGGCACGAATGATGCGTCATCTTATTGCGTTGTCTCAAGGAGAATCGCGACGAACGAGAAATCCTTTATCCGCGATGTCGTCGGAGCGTGCCGAATGCGATGAGCGCCGCGCCGAAATCCTGACTTTCGCGGTGTTCCAAGAATTGCGCGATAGGCTCACACCCGACGAGGCCGCAAAGGTGGCCGCTCAACTCCCGACTTCGTTAAAGATGTTATGGATGTTCTCTTGATCGTCCTCATCGTCAGGTCAGAAGGGTGCATGAGCCGCAACTCCTCAATGAGGTCGTTCCGTATGACCGCGCTTGAGTCCGAGGATAAAGCGGAACAGGCGGTGGTGGCGGTATTCGGTGCGTTGCAGGACGCGTTTGGGTATCTCGGTGGGACGGCAGGAACAGCGGGACATGTCATGAGCCAACTGCCCAACGATCTCAAGCGACTGTGGCTGGCGGCGGGCGCGGAATAGATCAACCATAGGAGCCTGCTATGGACATTCAAGAGCAATTGAGTGGCAGCCGGGTGCATCGCTGTCGATTACTGAGAGACCGATACGGGATCGCGCGGGCCGGGTTCACTTCGGTGAGTCGCCGATCATCCTGTGTGAGATGGTGAACCTTGATCGGCAGATGTTTGCTGGTAGAGTTTGGAGATGGCGCGACCACATTCGTTTTCCCTGAGGAAATCTCGCAAAACATGTGAGGGCTGAGGCGTGAAAAGCACGACGAAGCAATCAACCACGGCGTTCTTAATGTAGAGATCGGGCGAAAGAAGAAGGGTTTCCCGGTTGGGGACAGCGAAGTGATTGGGAGATCGATGGTCTGGAAGACGATTGAAAAGCCGAAAGCGAACTGGGCAACTCGTGCCGAACCTACTTGATTACGATCAGGTCCGGACAGAATTTTCCTGGGAGGCGGCGCGTCGCGAACTGGACGGTCTTCCCGATGGACGCGGACTGAACATCGCGTATGAAGCGGTCGATCGGCACGCCATCGGCGCGCTGCGTGACCATCTGGCATTGCGATGGCTCGGCAAGCGCGGTGAGATACGCGACTTCACTTATGCCGATCTTCGCTCCCTCACCAATCGCTTCGCCAATGTCCTCAAGCGCCTCGGCATTAGTGCGGGCGAGCGGGTGTTCATGCTTGCCGGGCGGATCCCTGAGCTTTACATCAGTGCGCTTGGAACACTCAAAAACCGCAACGTCTTTTGTCCGCTGTTCTCGGCGTTCGGCCCCGAGCCGATTCGCCAGCGGCTGAGCATCGGCGATGGGCGCGTACTGGTCACGACGGCCACGCTTTACAAGCGCAAAGTTGCCGAGCTTCGTGCCATGCTGCCCGGACTAAGGCACGTACTTCTAATCGGCACGGCCGAGGAAGTTCGCGCGATTCCCAATACGCAGGACTTCCAACAATTGATGGAGCAGGCCGACGACCGATTCGAGATTCCGCCGACGGATCCGGAAGATCTCGCTTTGCTGCACTTCACCAGCGGCACCACCGGAATGCCAAAGGGCGCTATGCATGTGCATCAGGCGGTCGTTGCCCACCACATGACAGGCCGCTATGCGCTTGACTTCCACGCCGACGATATTTTCTGGTGCACTGCCGATCCAGGCTGGGTGACCGGCACTTCGTACGGAATCATCGCGCCGCTCACGCATAGAATAACCAGCATCGTCGACGAGGCCGAGTTTGACGCCGAGCGCTGGTATGGGTTGCTGGAGAAGCAGAAGGTCACGATCTGGTACACGGCGCCGACGGCAGTGCGGATGATGATGAAGGTCGGCACCGAAGTCATCCGCAAGTACAACTTTTCCAACTTGCGATTTATCGCCAGTGTCGGGGAACCGTTGAATCCGGAGGCGGTTGTATGGGGGCAGGAAGCCCTCGGTCGACCGATTCATGATAACTGGTGGCAAACCGAGACCGGCGGAATCATGATTGCAAATTACGCCGCGCTGGAGATTCGTCCGGGTTCAATGGGCCGGCCGCTGCCGGGGATCGATGCGGCGATCGTGCGCCCGCGCAAAGATGGTACGGTCGAAGTCATCGATGGACCGGATGTCGAGGGCGAACTTGCGCTGCGTCCGGGATGGCCCTCGATGTTTCGCGGCTACCTGAATGAAGACGCGCGTTACCAGAAATGCTTCGCTGACGGATGGTACCTCACCGGCGACCTCGCGAAGCGGGATCGTGACGGGTACTTCTGGTTTGTCGGACGAACCGGCGACGTTATCAAATCAGCCGGGCATTTGATCGGCCCCTTCGAGGTCGAAAGCACGCTGATGGAACATCGGGCGGTGGCGGAAGCCGGCGTTATTGGCAAACCCGATCCGACCGCCGGTGAAGTCGTGAAAGCCTTCGTAGCCCTGAGGCCCGGCTTCACGGCGAGCGAGGATCTGCGCCTCGACCTGCTCGGATTTGCCCGCAAGCGGCTGGGCGTCGCGGTCGCGCCGCGAGAGATCGAATTCGTCGCCAACGTGCCCAAGACGCGCAGCGGCAAAATCATGCGCCGGCTGCTGAAAGCACGCGAACTGGGGCTGCCCGAAGGCGATACGTCTACCCTGGAGAGCGATTAACCATGGCTCCAGAGACGGCCCCCGCACATCCATCGCTCGAGCGGTCGCGTGTACTTCACCTTTTAGGTGAAATGCTGCGCGTGCGCCGCTTCGAAGAGAAATGTGCTGAACTTTACGCTTCCTCCAAAATCCGCGGATTCCTGCATTTGTACATCGGCGAAGAGGCGGTGGCCGTCGGCGCCATTCAAGCGCTAACGCCCGACGACGCGATCGTCGCAACATATCGCGAGCACGGCCACGCTCTGGTGCGGGGAATCGCAGCGGGCGCAATCATGGCGGAGATGTACGGCAAGCAGGAGGGATGCAGCCGTGGGCGCGGCGGTTCGATGCATCTCTTTGACGCTGCGAAGCGATTTTACGGCGGCAATGCAATCGTCGGCGGAGGGCTGCCGATCGCGGTTGGGCTCGCGCTCGCGGACAAGCTGCAGGGCCGTTCGCGCGTGAATGCATGCTTCTTCGGCGAAGGCGCCGTGGCCGAAGGCGAATTCCATGAAAGCATGAACCTGGCGGCGCTGTGGAAGCTACCGGTGCTCTTCTGCTGCGAAAACAACCTCTATGCGATGGGCACGGCGCTCAAACGATCCGAATCGGAATCTGACCTCTGTCTGAAGGCTGGTAGCTACGAGATAGCCGCATGGCCGGTCGATGGCATGGACGTCCTCGCATGCGAAGAAGCGGCCCATCGCGCGGCGCTCGAAGTGAGATCGGGCGGCGGTCCCTGCTTTCTCGAGTTTCGCACATACCGGTTCCGTGCACATTCGATGTACGACCCGCAACTATACCGCGAGAAGCGGGAAATAGAGGAATGGAAGCTGCGCGATCCGATCGCTACTGTTCGAAAGGCGATTGCGCGAGCAGTCGTTAATCAATGACGACGATGTAAAACAGATTGAAGACAGAGTCGCCAGCGAGATTGCGCACGCAATCGAATTCGCCGAAGCCGGGACACTCGAGCCCGCCGGCGAGTTGACTAAATTTGTCTATTCCGAGCGCCCGCGATCGTGAAAACGCCTAGCCAAAATGTGCGAATCACCTATCGCGAAGCCATGCGGCAGGCGATTCGCGAAGCGCTGCAGCGCGATCAGCGCGTCTTCGTGATGGGCGAAGATGTCGGCAGGTACGGTGGCTGCTACGCGGTGACCAAAGGGCTGTTGGAGGAATTCGGTCCGGAGCGGATTCGCGACACACCCTTGTCCGAATCGGCGTTTGTCGGAGCAGGAATCGGCTCCGCACTGGGCGGGTTGCGTCCGATCGTCGAAATCATGACCGTCAATTTCAGCCTGCTCGCGCTCGACCAGATCGTGAACAACGCCGCAACCATCCTTCACATGTCCGGCGGGCAGTTCAATATTCCGATCGTCATTCGCCTGACGACTGGCGCCGGGCGCCAACTCGCCGCGCAGCATTCCCACAGTCTTGAAGGATGGTACGCCCACATCCCGGGCATCAAGGTGCTTACGCCCGCCACCCTGGAGGACGCCCGCGGCATGTTGTGGACCGCGCTTGAGGATCCCGATCCCGTGCTGATTTTCGAGCACGGCACGCTATACAATATGGAGGGCGATCTGGCAGCGGATGCGGGGGCCGTGGATATCGGCCAAGCGGCCATTCGGCGTCCCGGCAGTGATATCAGTTTAATTACATACGGCGGCACGCTCGGGAAGGCGCTGCAGGCAGCCGAGCAATTGGTCGACGACAAGATTGACGCAGAAGTCGTAGACTTGCGCACGCTCCGTCCGCTGGACACCGCTACCATACTAGATTCGGTCGTTAGAACGCATCGAGCAATAATCATCGACGAAGGATGGCGCAGTGGCAGCATCTCGGCTGAGATCAGCGCGCGCATTATGGAGGGTGCTTTCTACGAACTCGATTTGCCGGTCGCGCGCGTCTGTAGCGCCGAAGTGCCGATGCCCTACGCGAAGCACATGGAGGAGGCCGCGCTGCCGCAGGTCGCAACGATCGTTGAAACCGTGCGCCGGATGGTGGGCGGCGATGGCTGAGTTCCGGATGCCTTCGCTCGGTGCCGATATGGAAGTCGGCACCGTCATCCAATGGCTGATTAAGCCCGGCGACGCCGTCAAGCGCGGAGATATCATCGCGGTCGTCGATACTGAAAAAGCCGACATCGAAGTCGAAGTCTTCGAAGCCGGCGTCATCGAGAGCATCGTGGTGCCGGAGGGCAGGAAGGTCCCCGTCGGCGAGGTCCTTGCGCTGATTGCTCCAGTCGCACGGGCACAGCCGCAAGTGGCGGCTACGCCGAAAGTCGCGACCCCCGCACCAATTCCGACGCCCGCTGTCCAGCGTGTCGAGAAAGCTCTGAAAAAGCCACTGATTCCCGCGGCCCAACGACCGCGCGTCTCTCCCCTCGCGATGCGCGTTGCCTTGGAACTCGGCGTGAATCTTTCAACCGTAAAGGGAACGGGGCTCGACGGCGCGATCACCAAGGCGGATGTGGAACGTGCGTCCAAGGTTGCCGCAGCCCCTCCGGCGGCGACGCCACCACCGGCCCCGCCAGAGGCGGCGGCTGAAGCGCCCAGCCTCGCACGCGCTACGCGCTCCGCGGCGGGACTCGAAGAGCGCAAAGTCGCGATGCGCAGGGTGATAGCCGCAGCGATGGCGCGTTCGAAGCGCGAAATACCACATTACTATCTCGGCACCCATATCGACATGAGCCGCGCGATGGCATGGCTGCAGGCGGAAAATCTCAAAAGACCAGTGACTGAGCGATTACTCTATTCGGCATTGCTATTGAAGGCGGTTGCAATCGCCATTCATCAATTTCCTGAGATGAACGGCTTCTGGACCGACGGCGCCTTCACGCCAAGCACGGCAGTCCATGTCGGGGTGGCTATTTCTCTGCGCGGGGGCGGGCTGATCGCCCCCGCGCTTCATGACGTGGACAAAAAAACTCTCAGTGAAATCATGGCGAACCTTCGCGATCTCGTTAACCGTGTCCGCGCCGGAGTGCTGCGGAGTTCCGAAATCGCCGACGCGACGATCACCGTGACCAGCTTGGGCGAGCAGGGAGTCGAGACGGTTTACGGTGTAATATATGCGCCCCAGGTCGCGCTAATCGGCTTCGGTAATCTCGCCGAGCGGCCGTGGGCTGCCAACGGCATGGTCGGCGCGAGACCAGTAATCGCGGCGACGCTGTCCGCCGATCACCGGGTCAGTGACGGTCATCGCGGTGGGCGTTACCTCGGCACCTTAGATCGCCTTTTGCAGGAACCTGAAAAACTGTGAACGACGAAGAAATAAGAGCACTCGTGGTCGGGCAACTGCGGCAGATTGCGCCCGAGATCGACTTGAGCCAGATAGATTTCGCGATCGATCTGCGTGAACAGGTTGATTTCGATTCGATGGATATTCTCAACCTTGTGGTTGCGATACACGAGGTGACTGGCGTCGATATTCCAGAGGCCGACTATCCGCAAATGGTAAGCCTGGACGGATGCATCACCTATCTGCGATCACGCTTGAAATAGCGGGCTGGAGTCTCACCCCGGCTGGCGCCGCATGTTGGCTTAACGATTCTTTGCCGGGTGCTTGCGCAGAATAATCACGGTGCTCGCTTTGTGTCCCCGATCAATCGCCAATGACAATCGCCCCAAGGAATTATCCCGAGCGCGCGACAAAGGACTCGTAACGAGGCCCGACGCACCATCGCGTCATTTCGGCAAGGCGACCTTTCGCGACCGTGATGGCGCCTTCGGTCCAGCCTACACCGGCCGCATTCGGGCAATGCGGATTCGCGATCATCCGACCGCGCCACGCTCACCGTGGCAGAACGGCCACGTCGAGCGCCTCATCGGCTCGATTCGGCGCGAAAGCCTCGATCACCTGATCGTGTTCGACGAAGCGCAGTTGCGGCGCGTTCTGAAGAATTACGCTTCCTACTACAATCAGGTCCGGACACATCTCTCATTCCACCAGGATGCGCCCGATTTTCGCCGCCCGCAAAGGCTCGGCCCCATCGCAAGCATCTCGATTCTCGGTGGGCTGCATCATCAATATGTCAGGGTTTAGGTTTGGACTAAACACAACCCGTCGTTGCTGGACGCGATCATCATCGTGCAGCCGGAGACTGTGATCCGTTGGCACCGGCGCGGTTTCCGCGCCTATTGGCGCTGGAAGTCCCGCGACGTCGGCGGCCGCCCCCGGATTGATGGCAAGATGCGAGCGTTGATCCGCCGCATGAGCCGTGAGAACACATTTGATGCTTGGGATCGAAGTCGCTGAATCAACCGTGGGCCGGTATATGGTCCGGTGCCGCCGACCACCGTCGCAAGGTTGGAAGACTTTCCTGCGCAATCATGCTGGCGCCATCGCGGCGCTGGATCTTTTCGTGGTGCGTACCATCTCCTTCAAGCTGCTCTACGGCCTGGTGATCCTGCGTCACACCTGCCGGCGGCTGGTGAGCGTCTGCGGGACGAGCAATCCGAGCGCCGCGTGGCTCGCCGGTCAGGTGACTGACGCCTTTCCGTGGGACCAAGCGCCGCGTCACCTGCTGCGTGACCGTGACGGCGCCTTTGGTCCAGCCTACACCCATCGCATTCGGACCATGGGAATCCGCGATCACCCGATCGCGCCGCGCTCGCCGTGGCAGAACGGCCATGTCGAGCGCCTCATCGGCTCGATTCGGGGCGAAGCTCTCGACCACCTCATCGTATTCGACGAAGCGCAGCTGCGTCGCGTTCTGAAGAATTACGCCGCCTATTACAACCGGGTCCGAACTCATCTTTCACTGAACAAAAATGCGCCGGCTTTTCGGCGCCCGCAAAAGCTCGGGCCCATCGCCAGCATCCCCATTTTGGGTGGGCTGCATCACCATTATGTCCGGGTTTAGCTTTTGATTAACCACAGGATCTGGATTTCACCATACAAGAAGAAGAGGCAGACGAATGGCTGAGGGTCGTCGATACGTCCCAAGATAGCCCAAATGATATCCTTGAACCGGGAGAGGAAGAGCGCATCGCGTCGCTTCGCTACCCGTTCGCACGCGGTCGATTGTGATCTTGGTTCGCCGATAGGCCGCACTCGCGTCGACAATTTGATCCGGCAGTGGCACCTCGTCCCTTTTGGAGCCGAAACCCAATAGCTGCACGGCGTTCCCTTGGAATTAAGTTTTGGGTATTAGCAAAGCAACTGGGAATTGAGGCCAATGGTGACAAAAAGACAAGAGCAGACGCTCCACCCAGCGCAAAAGCGCATCGGACTCATTCTGCGTTATCGGCGTTTCCGGAGGAGATGGAGTTAGTCACTCACTTGCTTCAATCGCAAGCTGCGCGAGGAGTTCCTCTTAATCACGAACTCTTCTACGCTTGCCGATGACGACACCTGATCGAATGCTCGCGGCGACACTATAATCACGTCCGACCACACAGTCACTTGGGTACTGGTCGGCTCACCTGCGGCCATCCTGCCTTTGCAAGTCCCACTCTGCCTGAGAGATTGGATCCTCACCGGGATTGGGAGAGTTCACTCTGTCGCGGTCTTCCAGAATTGGTTAGCGGCCGCTTTGGGCAGGTTATCGGGATCGAAAAGGTCCTGCGGTGCTTCTTCGTGGTACTTGATGCTCGTAACATCGATTTCGCTGCTGCTGTCCTGCTGAATATTTTTCATCACAATCCTGGTCATCGTCGGAATGTTCTGAACTGTCATTATTCGTTCATAGCGTTCGGACTTGTAGAGCTTGTCGTAGAGGTCGTAGTAATCGCGCTCGACCGGCAATTCCGTGTCCACGGCGACCCAGGTTTCGGCCCTGGAGAAATAAGGGTTGTTAACGAAAGCTTCTTCCAATTTGTAGCACTTCGTGCCTTCATGATCTTCGGTGCCTTTAAGCTTCATGTGTGAGCTGGGGCGAGGGAAGCTAAAGTCCTGATAGGAGAAATCGCTACCGAAAAAAGGTTCCCAGGCTTCCAGCGGAGTGAAGTTACGCACGCGTCGAATCCCCGGCAAATAAACGTGTTCGACGGCTTTCAATGGCGGTTTGTCCTCGTCCAGAAGTGCGATTCCTTCACCCCAGGAAGCTGGCAAGAGTACAACGGTGAGCATCCAGGACGAGCCGCTCACTTGAGCGCGCGCCTGAGCCAGTTTCCATTCCACTGAGCCGCCGCTGCGGTTGTTGACCTTCAGCGTCATCACTCGCACGCTTGGTGCCGCGGGATTCAGGGCTTGCCTCATCCGCTGGACGATCGAGGCTGCGTCAGGCTTGGCCGACTCTTGCCCTATTCCTGCGGACGTGAAAATTCCGAGCAGAAGTATCGCCAGTACGGTGATTGTCACGACGCGGTTCATCACGATGGACCTCGATTGTTCCATAAATGGACTTCCACTATGGCCTCTCGACCAGGGCATAAGTAGTTCAGATGGGCGGATGAAGCAACCTGCGATCCTTCCGCACCGAGCCCAAACGGTCCCGCCAAATTCGCCAACAGAGATTTCGTCCCCAAGTTTGCACATCGCCTGCGAAAAGCTACCTTTCTTTGCTGCCATGGGTTTGCAAATGCTGTTGGTGGGTTCGGCCGCCGAGGTCCCCCCGCCTCGCGATTCGCCTATCGCCCCGCCTCAGCCCCGCCAGATCTGAAACCCTGCCCAGGCGAGTAGCAGGCAGCCGAGCGCGGCCAGGACCGTTGTGATGACGATGGTGTTGTCCACTTCACTCACTTCGCACAGCCCAGGGCGGAGCCGCAAGGGAATTCGACCCGCGCTGCGGGATCAATCAGCACTACGGTTCGACAACGGCTCGAAGATACCGCGCAAGCGGGCCTCGGCCGCAGTCCCGGTCGTTTGAGCCTGGCTCCAAACAATCGACGCAGACCGCAAGCGCATACCGGATGTGTGGTAGCGGAGTAGGCTGCTTTTCGGCCGGTGACCTGTAATTCGCGGCCAAAGCCTCTGTAGGCAAATTCGGCGCGACCGTTTGGACCTGACGCGCAAAGGATTCGGATAGATGAAGATACGGTCGACGAGGGGACCATGCCCCCGGTGTTGCTGGCGGGTTGACCTTTTGCGTTTGCGCGACCTCAGTCGCCTTTGAGCATGGTCCCCCGGCATCGCACCGCTCCACATCGACACGCGTACACGAGTTCCCGTGAAGGAAGTGGCTCATCCTCGATTTCCAGAGAGTAGTCGTAGGTTAGTTCGATGCCCGGCTGAATATTTTTCACAGCCCGGATAAAAATTCGACCATTGTCGAGATACGCTTCACAATTAGGGTCACAAGAGTGATTGATGAAGCGCGCATCGTTTCCTTCCCACATTGCATCTATGTATCTGTCGTCGGCTACGTGGAAGACAAACGTCTGTCCTCGCTCCGACGTGTCCTTGTCGTATCGAAGGTCTAATTCCGCAGACGAAAGCAGCTCGCCGACGTATTCGATTACGCGTGTCCCTTGCCTGATCCGTTTTATGGCGACGACGCCCCTGCCAGGAATGGATGAGCGTCGCACTTTAACAACCGGTTGCATTCCGCGCCGAGCACCGCTTTCCCTTTACATTCGCACAGAGCAACACCTAACCCTCTGTCTCAGGCGCCAATCTTCCGTTCCAGCAACGAGCCCGGCTTTGGGGGAATGGCAAGCCTTTGCCGAGGCAGAGGACCCGCGCCGATCGCGCATTTAGGAACTCGCCGTTTGAGCCGACCTCGCAAGTCAGCAACGTTCGAGTAGCTACAACTCGGAGGTCGTCACTCTGGGCTAGATTTTCGGGGAGGCATAGCTTGCCCAGGAATTGGAGAATTACTTTGACTATCGCACGATGTTGAGATCCGAACACGGGTAGTTCTTTCCCAACTCTAATGTCGCATCGGGCAACGATAACGAATTCGGTTATAGCGACGACTTCTCACGATTTGCCTCAGATACTCCCTCCGGCGCAATCGAGTTCATAGGTTGGCTGCAAAATCTTAAACTCCCAAAGAGTTGGGTGTCGGACGAGTGCAAGGACTCCCTTGCCCGACGGGTTACAGCATATCGGCGACACGACTGCGGTAAATGCGAAATCTGCGGTGTTTTCCACATTGTCGAAATTTTGAGGAGACACAGGTGTGCCGAGGCTACCCGCGTTTCATAAAGTCCTCGAGATTGCGCGAGCGCCCAGTCTGGCGCAGCTTGCGCAACGCCTTCGCCTCGATTTGGCGAATACGTTCGCGCGTGACGGCGAACACACCAGTTGGTCCTCGACGACGTCGCCGAGCGAGCTTTGCTCATCGTCGCCGAGCGGGGTTTCGAGCGAAATCGGCTCCTTGACGAGCTTGAGCACCTTCTGGAGCGTTACAACAATCGCGGCCTAGGCTTTCTCGACCTCATCCAGGAAGGCAATACCGGCCTGATGCGGGCGGTCGACAAGTTCCAGATGGAGCAAATTCGTCGGTCGCTACCTTAACCCTGCGCTCGACGTGCTTGATGCTGTTCTGTGCCTGCTTGATCCGCGCGGCGATATCGAGCAGGTTCTTGTGGTCGCCGTTGATCTGCAGCACACGGCGACGGTCTGCGGTCTTGGCCGCTTCGCGCAGAAGCTGCGACTTGCTGCGGCCGGTCGCCTCCTCGTAATTCCGGATCAGCATCTGCGAATCGCGCGCTTCCTGGGCCAGGCGGCGCAGCTCGCCGATGACGGCTTCCTGGAGATGGCGCGACAGCTCGAGCCGATGCAATTCGCGCTTGACCCTCTGCTTGAGACGCAGCTGCGACTTCTCGAGTTTCGCCTTCAGGATCGGCTGGGGCCGCTACTTGATTTTTCCCTCGAACTCTTCGATTCGGTGCTGCAGCGATTTGAGCTTGGCGGTCGCGGTGGAGAGCTGTTTGAGTTTCTTTTCGTTGGCCGCGGGCGCACGCTCCTCATCGGCCTCCGTGGGCTCTTCGTTCTCCTCGAAGAGGTCGCGCAGGTCGGCCTCGCCCGCCTCGACCCGAGCGCCTGTCTCGATTACCAACTCGAGCGTCACCGGAGAGCGCAGAATCTCCTCCTCGACTTCGTGCTCACCGGCTTCGATGCGCTTGCCGATTTCGACTTCCTGCTCGCGCGAGAGGAGCTGGAAGTTAGCCATCTCCCTGAGGTATAGGCGAACGGGGTCCGACGACTCGCTGATTGAATCAGCTGCTGGCGCGGCCTCGGCGTTTTCGTCGCGGGGCTCCTCCTTGACTTCGGGCTCGAGTTCGCCGTCCGTTCCATCCACGGGCACGTCGTCGAGGATCTTGATGTGCATGTCTTGAAAGCTCTCGAGTGCGGTACGCAGATCGGTCGGCGAGCTGACCTCTTGGGGCAGGACATCGTTGACCCGGTCAAAAGTCAGGTAGCCCTGCTCCCTCCCGAGCTCGACGAGACTCTGTAGTTCCTTCCCTTCGTACTTCTGCTTCATGCTCCTGAGCTTCCGTACTAGCCGGCCGCACCACCGGCCGCTCTTCGCCAAGGTGTCCCCAGTATGCGCCGGCCGGAAATCTATAGCGATGACACTGAAATTGCGCCTGGTACCGGCCGCAAAAAATGCAGATCGGGCGCATCGAGATAGGCCCCTTCAGGCGCCCGTGTTCTTCGCTAGGAGGTTTTCGGCAAGCACCACGAGGGTTCTCCGCTTGGAGCAGCTTTGTCGTCTTGAACAGCGACGCGAAGGCGCTCAAATGTAGCCCTGTCGCGCGCAGCTCAAGGGATTTTGCGCTTTGATGCGGCGCCACCTCGATTGCCTCACGGAAGCATAAATGGGCTTTCGGCGCACCGTCATTGCCGGCGACCGACAGTAGCTCGCCTTTGACCCGATACAGTTCGGCTTGAGGCTGGTATTCGGAGGTTTCTTCGATCTCTTTGAGGGTCTGCTCTACCAAGTCGAGGCCCAAACCCGCTGCCCCGAGCTTTCTGTAGGCATTCCTAGAGTAACTGACGCACTCGCAAGGGTGCCCTTCGCGCCCTGCGGTCGAAGTTGACTGAGGATTTCGGCTAGTTCGCCCACCGCAGCCAGGGTGGTTGCTGCTGCACAATAGCGCAATTTCCGAAAATAGTGACCTAAAGCTTGTATGTATGGAAAGCCCGGCCCGCTGGAAACGTTAATCAGTTCCTTCACTCAGTCCCCTTGCTGAACGTTTTTCTTCGCCAACAAGAGCGTGTTAATCAAATTGAGTCGAGCAGTTGCTGTCGTGAACGGATGAACACCATTGGTACGAAGACGCAGTGCGCTGTTTTGCAGCCCGATATTTGACTGGTCGAAAGGCAGCGAGGCCAGAACAGCTCATAGCCCAATCGGGCACCGAAGCCGTAACACATCACCATTTTTTCTCACGCGAAATCGAATTGTGCGTTGATTCGGATCCGTGGATTGCGCCCAGCCAGAACCTGGCGGGCTCAAGGCTTCCTAACGTAATATTTGCTCGCATTGCCCGCGAGCGGAACCTGGCGCCTAAACGGGAAAATCCGATGCTGGTCTCATCGCCCGCTCCTTCGCGGTTAAGATGAGCCCAAAATCCTCTCTTCCTCAATCACCCCATTCTGTCCAACATGTGCTGACGGGGAACACTCTAGATTTTCGTCGCTTTTGGAGTTTTGGTAGGGACAGGTCTTGAGCTGTGCGTGCAAAATAAACAGAAGCCGCGTGAGCAACGCCATCATCGTGCGTTTCAGTGGCCCACCTATTGGAGTCCGTCAGCCCGGAACAGGTTTTTCGGTAGTTATGCCCCGCAACTCTTCGTAGGGCAGGCCGAGCATTAGAACTCCGCTAATCTTCATCCGACCGCGCCTCACCCTCCTGAAGAATTGCGGCGTCATGATCGATTGGGATCAGCGCGGATCCTTTCCGCGCATTCGGGCTTCCTTCATTTCAGAATGACCAGGTGAATAACCTCTCGCTCCGCCTGCCGAGCCAAGCGAGGGCTTGCGATAGACTATCGACCTGATCGTCATAGCGCCCGTTGGGAAACTGCAATAACTCGGCGCGAAATTCCTCCAACCACGAAGCCCACTCCGGAATATATACCTGGCCGGACTCAATTTTCAGCGACTGTGCGTGCATTCGGGTGATCTTGTCGCCTTCCGGCCTGATGGCGATCGTAGCCGGCATGCCGGGAGCGGTAACCCTGGCAAGATCCTGGATGAGGGCTGTTCCGGAGGCCTGGTCCTCGACCAGTACGGCGGAGGGCAGCCAGCTTTGCATCTGCCGGACGACGGCCTCGTACAACTCCGGGTAGATAAGCTTCTTACGTAACACCTCCAGCAGGAAGAATTGGTTGCTTTTGGCCAGCCAAGTCGAGCAGACCGAAAAATCGTTATGCTCGCCCACCTTGCTGGCCACATCCCAGCTTTGCACTACCATATCGCCGGGTGCGCGCTCGGGGGCCTCCTTATAGGAACGAAACCAGTCCCACTTTATGAGCTCGCCCTCCTGCGGAAGCGGGCGCTGCAGGTACTGCGCCGAGAAGTTGAAACTGCCCAATTGATCTTTAAGCTGGTCGAGCACCTTTTGCGGCTCGCGCACGATGTCCAGAATTTCGCCAGGCACGCGGTGATGCAATTTGTAGTTGTCGCCGATCTGGATGTATTCGTCGTCCTGCGCGATCGCTGGCAATTCGAGAAACCGCCATCGGCGATCGACGTTTTTCGTCATTATATGACCGATCAGGTCTTCGGAATGAAGGCGCTGCATGATCAAGGCGATCACGCCAGTCCTCGGGTCGTTCAGCCGTGACACCACGGTTCGGTCAAACCACTCGTTAACCGCCGAGCGCTTTGTCTCAGAGAATGCATCATCAGGCTTGAGCGGGTCGTCGATTATAATGAAGTCACCGCCCCTACCGGTTAGGGTGCCGCCAACGGAGGTCGCAAAGCGACCTCCGCGGGCGGTGGTCATAAAGTCTGTCCCGGCGCTCTTTTCCCGACTGATGCGGGTGTTTGGGAAGATCCGGCGATACCAGCCGGATTCCATCAGTGCGCGGCAATCGAGCGCGTGTTTGGCCGCCAAAGTATCGGAATAACTCGCACAAACGATATTACGCGTGGGATCGTGCCCGAGAATCCAGGCGGGAAAAGCGACCGAAGCGCAAATCGATTTCAAATGCCGCGGCGGCAGCATCGTCGCAAGGCGTGTCCACTCGCCGCGCAAGCACTGGTTGAGCGCCCAGGCGATCGCATCGATGTGCCAGTTATGAAGATACGGCTGCCCGCGGGCGATGGTCTGAAAGGTGCGATGAATAAACGTCGGGAAATCCGTACGTGACTTACTATCTAAATAGAATTCCAGTTCTTTAGTTGTTACCCGATTCATTTTTGTCCTCATCAGACGTGTCGGAGACTGGTGGATTTCGTGGAAATAGCCGAGCCTCTATACCTGCGAGCAGTTCTTGCTCATCAGCCGAGAGACCTTCATCGACCTCCGAGGCCGGATCCTCGTGCTCGATACCGCGCCATTTCACCAGCACATCGGCCGCCCGCACGTCACCCTTAAGGGCTCGGTTCATCATGCTCTTGATGAGGGCGCCCTGTTTACTGATACTTCTGACGCGTTCGCCTACGCGAATCGGTATGG
Source organism: uncultured Pseudomonadota bacterium (assembly GCA_963837035.1). GTDB lineage: Bacteria > Desulfobacterota > Binatia > Binatales > Binataceae > JASHZA01. The sequence continues at coordinate 34,732 of CAWIMH010000027.1, read as the reverse complement.
GTCCCTCAAGCTCCGCCAAAAGGTCGGTATGAAAATTCCTGCTCCCTTTGGGACGCCCCTTCGGGTTTCCGGAACGGCCCTTGACGAAACGGCTGTGCACGGGCGGTTTGCCGTAGCCGACGTCATCCTTCTCGTTACTCATTATGCTGACCCTCGACCGCGGCGTGGTCGCCGGCCCGCAGATCTACGCGTTGCTGCTTCAGTTCGGCGAAGCTGCAACCGGCCTCGGCATGAATCGCTGTTTCGCCAGTGAGTTGCTCAACGCGCTTGACCGTGACGTCGACGTAAAGCGGGTCGAGTTCGATCAGATACCCGCGCCGGCCCGTCTTGTGTGCCGCTATAAGGGTGGTACCGCTGCCACCAAAACAGTCGAGGACGATCCCGTCGCGTCTGGAGCAATCGCGAATCGCATCCGCGACCAGGGCGACGGGCTTGACCGTCGGATGCATGGCCAGGTCATCGAGCCGGCCTGGGTGCAACGAGTTAACCCCCGGGTAGTCCCAAACATTTGTTCGATTGCGGCCGAAGCGGCCAAGCTCAACATTGTTAATGTGCTTTCCATTGCCGTGCTTGAAAACGAACACCAGCTCATGCTTGGAGCGGTAGAGCGAACCCATGCCCGCGTTGCTCTTGTTCCAGACACATACATTCTTGAGTTCGCTATAGATTTCGCGGCCTGCCGCAAGCAGCTCGGAGATGTGCCTCCAGTCCATGCAGACGAAATGAATCGAGCCGTCGGCGCTGTGATCGGCCAGATGGCGAAACGAGGTCTTGAGGAAGCCGGTGAACTCGGCCTCGGACATCTCGCCCGCCGCCATGGCGAACTCGCGATGGCGGATCGCGCCCGTGCCGCACACGTTGCCATCGATCGGCACGTTGTAGGGCGGGTCAGAGAAGACCATCTGCGCTCGTGCGCCGTCGAGCAGCCGCTCGAACGATGCGGCCTGGGTCGCATCCGCGCAGAGCAGGCGATGATTGCCCAGCAACCACAAGTCGCCGAGCCGGCTGACCGCAGCACTCGCGGCATCAAGTGTCGGGACCTCGTCGGCCTGGTCTGCCGTCTGACGGACCTCGATCTCGCCAATCAGGAGATCGACCTCCGCGGTCTCGAAGCCGGTAATGGTGACATCGAAGTCGAGCTCCAGCTCGGTCAGGTACTGCAGCTCGAGCGCCAGCAGCTCGCGGTCCCAGCCGGCGTTTTCGGCGAGCTTGTTGTCCGCTAACACGTAGGCTCGCTTCTCGCCTTCGGTCATTTGGTCGAGCCGTACGGTCGGCACTTGCTCCATGCCCAGCACCTTGGCCGCCTCGACACGACCGTGGCCGGCGAGTATTCTGATGTCAGCGTCGATTATTACCGGGTTAGTGAAGCCAAACCGGCGGATGCTGTCGGCGATTTGGTGAATCTGTTTGGGCGAATGAGTTCGCGGATTGTGCGCCGATGGCTTCAGCGAGCCAATCGGCCTCAGCTCGACTCCGAGCTCGCGCAAGTACCCAGCGCCCCCGCCTTCGTTCTGTCTAGTGTTGCTATCCTTTCCCCTCATAGTTTCTCCTCCTGCAATAACGGTGGCCGAAGCCGCCTAACAGGAGCGGGGATAGGGATGGATTCGCTCGGGGCAAATCGGGAGAAACGGGTTCGCTAGGCCATACAAGAAGGCGTTCAGTATTCCTGAGAAGCGCGGGTCCGATGATTGTTCCGCGATACTCCCGCGCATCTTTGCGACGTTTTTGTAGGCCTCGATCTTGGAAAAAGTGTGCACGGAGGCGTCGATGACGACCCCGAGAGCGTCGAGCAGAGCACGGATCTACTAACATTCGCTAAGGGAGAAGGGTTTCGCCGTGCCAGTTACCGATGAGACCGCTTCCGACTAAATCTGTAACAGAGGACGTGAGAGCTATTGTCACTCTCAATCTTCAATAGCTCAAAGAATGATTAACCCTCTAACAGACCGTCGATGCGCCCTGGGCTCTGTTAGGGCGTTAGTCAACGCTGCGGCTTGGGAAGCCCTTGTTGCCGGCGTCGCGTTCTGCCGGCGGCCGTGGGCCGAACCGGAGGTGTTATTTATTTACTTAAAGACCGAGTTTGACGTTTGGTCGTTCTGTTAGAGAATTAATCGACGTAGCGGGCAGTTTGATCAGCTCGCGCCGAATTGGAATCCAAGTGCCATAGTTCCCTGATAGGAGGACAGGTTTCTCTGTTCCGTGATCTAGGGAATTCCGCCCGAAAACCCTCGCCGCCGCTCATGTTTAAATCGGTTCCAGAGGGCCGCCGAAGGCATTTTTCCCTGTATTTTCCCTGTTAAACAGGAGAGAGGGGTTCGCATCAGACTGCGTCATCCGCCACCGAGTCCGGTCTCTGCGGATTCACCGGTCAAATCGGCGAAATCGCCCCGTTTGCGGGTTCATTTGCGTGAGGTGCGGCACCGGAGAAAACGACTTTCTGGCGATTCGTGGGCAAAACGCGACCAAAGTCTCTGTAGGCAAGTGAGGCGGTTCCATTCATGCCCGAGGCGCAGCAGGACATGCTGACGCTGCATCGGGTGCGCTCACTGTTGATTCGCGAGCGCACGGCGTTGATGAATCAGGTGCGCTGCCGGCCTACTCGCCGAGTACGGGATCGTGGTTGCGCAGGGCGCCGTCCCACTCCGCCGGGCACTCGCTCTAATCCTGGAGGAGCGGGAAAACGGAGTAAGCGAGATCTTGCGCGAGCTGCTGGTTGATATGAGCGAGTGTCAGCACCCTTTAGAGGATCGCTTAAAGCGCTACGACCAACGGGTCACGGAATTCGTCCGCGCCGACGAGCGAGCCGGCGGCCGTCTGATGGCGGTCGAAGGAGTTGGTCCGGCTGACCGCCACCGCGCTGATTGCCGCGGTCGGCAACGCGCGGCAGTTCCGTAGCGGGACCGAGTTAAGTACATGGCTGGGGCTAATGCCGCGTCAGCACTCGAGCGGCGCGCGCCGCATACTGTTGTGGATCAGCAAGCGCGGCGATCGATATTTGCGAACATTGCTGATCCACGGAGCGCGCGCGGCACTGCGTTTCGCGGCGCGCAAGCGCGATCCACGTAGCCGTTGGATCGGAGCAGTGAGAGAATGGCACGGCGCGAATATCGCGGCAGTGGCATTGGCCAATAAGAACGCACGCGTGCTGTGGGCGCTACTCGCGCGCAACGAGGATTACCACCTCCCGGCCGCGGCCTGAGCGGCGCGCCGGCGAAAAACCTGCCAAAAGGAGTACCTTTTTTTGAGCAGGAGATTCTCCAGCAGTACTTCAGCCAGCAGCTCCTTGAGCTGACGAGCCTGCGCCTGGATCGCCTTGACCTCGTCGCTGGTTCGCTTCCGGACAGTATCCCCCGCCAGCCGCTTCTTACCGGCTTCCAGGAAGTCCTTCGACCAGCGATAGTAGAGGGTGGTGATAGTCGATATATGTTGAGAGACGCGGCGCAGATGACGCTCATTGTACCGCGCCTTGGAACCTTATACTTGGCGACCGTCGCTTGGCTGAGCTCGATCCCGAGCTTGAGCAGCTCGCCATGGATCCGGGGGGGCACCCCAAGAGCGGATTGGCGCTGCTCATCGGCCGAACCAGATCACGGGTCTCGCGATCTGCTGACGGCCGTCCTGCTCTCGAACGTCGGCGCCAAAACAGGCGAAGGCCATGACGATGCCATTGGATGACGGCTGCCGGCTTGACTAACAGCATTGTGTCTTGTCATCGATGGCTGCTCCGTCTGTATGGGAGATCTGCAATTGAGCAGTGCCTAGCCTGATGAAGCTGAAATTCACGAAATCGGTTTGGCGTGCGGTCGCCGCGCTGATGATCGCGGCCGGAATCGGCGGGTATTTCCTCCATGGCCGGTCCACGAGTGCAAGCTATGTCACGGCAGAGGTTACCCGCGGCCCGATCGTTCGTTCGGTTATCGCTACCGGCACAGTCAATCCGGTCACGGTCGTGCAGGTCGGTACTTACGTGTCCGGTCCGATTCAGGCGATCTACGCCGATTTCAACGCGTCCGTCAAAGCCGGGCAGCTAATCGCAAAAATTGATCCCCGGCCGTACCAGGTCAAAGTTGACGAAGCGGCTGCGGCAGTCGCCAACGCCAAAGCGCAGCTCGGTAAGGACACGGCCGACCTGGCGTATAAAAAGCTGACCTTCGAGCGCGACGCGCGGCTGTTGGCGGCGGAGGCAATTTCACAGGACGTGCTGGACAACGCGAAGTCGACATATGCCCAGGCAGTGGCACAGATTGCGCTCGACCGCGCAAATATCCAGCAGCAGACCGCCAACCTGCATGAGGCACAGGTCAATCTGAATTACACCGATATCATCTCACCGGTCGACGGCACAGTGGTTTCGCGCAACGTCGACGTGGGGCAGACGGTTGCGGCCAGCTTTCAGACGCCGACGCTGTTCCTGATCGCGAAGGATCTTACCCAGATGCAGGTTGATACCAACGTCAGCGAGTCAGACGTGGGTAACGTGGGCCAGGGGCAGACGGCCGGCTTCAAGGTCGACGCGTTTCAGGACCGCGACTTCGACGGCATCGTGACGCAGGTGCGTCAAGCGCCGATCACGGTACAGAATGTCGTGACCTACGATGTGGTGTTGACGGTGGCAAATCCGAATTTGCTGCTCAAACCTGGGATGACTGCGAACGTGACCATCGTTACCGCAAGGCGCACCGATGTGACGCGGGTACCGATCCTGGCGCTGCGGTTCTCACCCAAGGGTGGGCGTGGAGGCGGCGGATCGACAGCAGCGGCGGATGGACAAATATCGAATCGCCTGCGGGTGTGGATTCCCAGCGGCGAAGGTATCGCGCCGGTCTCGATTACAACCGGTCTCGACGACGGCAACTATGTTGAAGTGCTCAGCGGCCAACTGAAGCCCGGAGACATCGTCGTAACCGACGAATCACGCGCGGGCGGCAACAAGACGGCAACGACGCCTTCGACGTTGCGCTTGCCGCATTGATCGTCGCGGCATGCGAAGGGCGAAAAACACCACGCACGTTTGATAAAGGGGACGGGCGGCAGGAAACAGCAGAAGTATCGCAGTCGTTTGCGGGCGCAGCAGTGAACAAGGTCATAGAAATTGAAAACCTGAGCAAGATCTTCCTTCTAGGGGAAGTTGAAGTCAGGGCGCTCAACGGTGTGAGTCTCACGATCGAGCGCGGCGAGTTCGTCGCGATCATGGGGGCTTCGGGTTCGGGCAAGTCGACGCTGATGAATATCCTCGGATGCCTCGACCGGCCAAGCGGGGGACGCTATTTGCTGGAAGGCGTCGACGTAGCCTCATTGCCCGAAGAAGAAGTGGCGGCGATTCGCAGCCAACGGATCGGCTTCATTTTCCAGAACTTCAACCTGCTCTCGCGCACGAGCGCGCTCGAGAATGTCGAGCTGCCACTGTTTTATTCGGGGTGGGCGAGCGACGGCGAGAAGCGCGCGCAGGATCTGCTGCATATGGTGGGACTGGAAGGGCGCGAGCATAACAATCCCAATCAGCTTTCGGGCGGGCAGCAGCAGCGGGTCGCGATCGCGCGGGCGCTCATCAACGACCCCGCGATCCTGCTCGCCGACGAACCTACCGGGAATCTCGATTCGAAAAATTCGACCGAGTTAATGGAGATCATCGCACGGCTGAACCATGAACATGACTTGACCGTGATCGTCGTCACGCATGACGCGGAGGTGGCCGAATACACGGACCGCGTGGTGACGTTTCGCGACGGGAAAATAATCTCCGACGAACGAAAACCTGAGCGGGCGGACGCCGTGGCGTCGCGGGAAGCAAAAGCCGTCGTAACCTCGGCACCCCGTGCGGCCAAAGCCGTATCCGCGAGTAGTGGCGATGTTTGGACGTTTGCGACGATGGCAGTGAGTGCGGCATCGCGGGCGCTCAGGCGCAACAAGATGCGGGCGGCGCTGACGATGCTCGGAATTTTCATCGGCGTTGCGGCGGTGGTCGCGATGGTCGCGGTGGGCGACGGCGCTCGTTCTTCCGTGGAGCAGCAGATCCAGAGCCTCGGCACGAATCTGATCGTGGTGCTGCCGGGCGCGACCACGGCCAACGGCGTACGAGCAGGGTTCGGCAGCACCTCGACGCTGACGGTGGCCGATGCCGAGGCGATCAGCAAGGAACTACAATCGGTCGAAGCCGTCAGCTACATCGACCGGCAAGTATCACAGGTGGTTTACGGCGACCGCAACTGGAGCACGAGTATCAATGGGGCGACGCCGTCGTACCTCGTGACGCGCGATTGGCCGGTGGTGGCGGGACGCCCGTTCACCGATGAGGAGGCGCGGAGCGCGGCGCCGGTCTGCCTGCTGGGGCAGACGGTGGTGAACAACCTTTTCGGCGCGGACGAGAATCCGATAGGCGCGGCGATCCGGGTGAAGAACTTTCCGCTGCGCGTGGTCGGCGTGCTCGCTACCAAAGGGCAGTCGAATTATGGGCAGGACCAGGACGACGTTGTAATCATGCCGTTCGCAACGGCGGAGCGTAAGGTATTGGGGACGGCGCAGGTCAGCGCGACGGTGCCTTCGGCTAGCACGGGATCGACCAACCCGGTGCTGAATCCGTACGTCGGAGTGCCGACTACGACTGCGCAAAACCCGATGTATCAGACCGGCAGTGCGATCATCAGCCCGTTTGGGGGCCCGCCGAAGATTTCGGGCGTGGTCAACATGATCTACGTCAAGGCGGTGAGCGCGGAGGCGGTCGATCCGCTGGTGGCCCAGATAGCGCGGGTGCTCCATCGCCGTCATCACATCGAACTGGGACAGGATGAAGACTTCACGGTGCGGAGCCTCAACGAAATTGCGCAGGCGTCGGAAAGCGCGAGCCGGGTGATGACGCTGCTGCTGGCGGCAGTGGCATCGATCTCGCTGTTGGTCGGCGGCATCGGGATCATGAACATTATGCTGGTGTCGGTGACCGAGCGGACGCGCGAGATCGGGATACGAATGGCGATCGGTGCGCGCCGGCTGCATATCCTGCTGCAATTCCTGGTCGAATCGGCGCTACTAAGCATTGTGGGCGGATTAGCGGGGGCGTTGTTGGGGGTCGTGGTGTCGAAGGTGCTGTCGATGCTGGCGAGCTGGCCGACGCTGATCTCGCCGATGTCGGTGGTGGGCGGATTTCTGTTTGCGGCTGCGGTGGGCGTGTTCTTCGGGTGGTACCCGGCGCGTAAGGCATCTATGTTGGACCCGATCGAGGCGCTGCGCTACGAATGACGCGGAGCTGGCTTCGCGAATCAGCGTCGCAAAACACACTACAAAGATATTATTCAACATCCATCAGCTGCTTACACATACTGAAGGTGGCCAGCATCACAATCGCCACGGGTCTAAGAAGTTGAGGGAACTCGTGCTAGACTCGAAAGCTGACGGGATGGGGGAAAAATCATGTCTTTAGCTATCGGCAATTGTTGCTTGTGCAGAAAAGCGGCGTCGCTCAGTGACCCTCCGGTTGCGTGCTTTCCGATGGCAGAGGACAAATGGGGTCTCGTGCACGGTGAGTGCCTGACGAAGACCATATGCGGCAGATGTGGGAATCCGCTTGATATCAACAACTTCGAATACGCAGATGAAGCGGACGAAGATACTTTTGAACACGCGCATTGCCAGCGGTCCTTGAAACCCCGAGCGAAACTGGTGCGCTTCTGAGGCTTGAGACGAATTGGCCTCTTCTTCCGGATGAAACCTTAAGTTCTCCAACAACAGAGCCCGTCCCGCGTCCAGCTCTTCCACCGTTTGATCCGTAGCCTCACCGATGCAATCCCGCGTCTCCACCGACAGGACTCTCACCTGTTGGAACGTGTCGTCTGCAGTCATAATGCTCATCGCTCTGTGTCGAGGTTCTTGGCTCAGTACGAGCTTTCGGCCGAGTCGGTCGCTCTTCTCGCCGTCGGCCGCGAGTGGTTACCCGATCTTACGGCGAATGCGGGATTAAGTTGCTAGTTTCTTCCTCGGTTGCGAGGTCATCCTTGTCCGCCGATCTCATGCTCATCGGAAACTTCGGAGTCGTCGATGTTGTGATCCCATTCGATGACGACTTCACCTTGCTTGCCGTGCTTCCCTAATTTTGTGAAGCTTCGCCGATGTTTGCCGGAGTGCCCTTCCGCTAACTGGCAGCGGACGGTCGCTTGATTGTTGCTCTTGCTGTCGTCGGCCAGAAACACGTTGCTTACACACGTGATCACTTTCGAACTCCTTAAAGGGCCACCCGACTTGGGAGCACCGCCCTCATTGTCCCATCTTGCGATGGCTCTTCCGAGCTGCTCAGCACCTTTCGAGGATTTTGGTGCTCTTGTCGCCATGCAATCGAATATGACAGGGACCAACGGGCAATTCGAGACCATCAACCACTGCACTCTAACGCGCTTGTAATTCAATCAAACGGGAACAGTCTTTGGCACCATTCTCGACCTTCCGAGGATCAACCAATACGCACCGGAGGAACACGGTCTCGAGCGTCGGGCGGATCTTGATGCGTCGGTCTGAACTGCGCTGATCTCAGCTGTGGAGGACAGGGGCCCGCATTTCGCCTTATTTTTCTGGCCCTTGCGCTCCATCTCTTGAGCTTCTTTTTGGCGTTCGGCCCGCGGCGAACTGCGCCTCAAACCGCACCGGTAGCCAGGGCGCCGGCCCGCATCAAAAGCGGGTCGGCGTCATACTTCACTTGTAAGCCGTGATTAGAACGAGCATACAAAGGACGGCGAAAGTAGAAAGACAATGCTAATAACCGCGTTTACGGATCTAACGATCCATTTTGTGATCGGCTTCGCTGTTGGCCGGGTCCTTTTCCTTGATGCGGTTCGCGAAACCGGCAGAGGGGTGATCAACCGCACGACTTTTGCCTAGCTTCGTGAGTTCTTCACCCCGTCGACGTAGGACATGAATTTTCTCTCGAAGACCGTATCGGCCTTAGCTAGTCCTACAACTTGATTGTACTGTTGCGGTTGCAAGTCCTCGGCTTCCACGGCAGCAATCTTTTGGTATTCTGCTCTCCTTACAATCTGCTGCTTCTCAGCATCATTGGCCGGCCGCTTTACCGATATCTTGCTTTGCTATTTCTATTATTTGCCTGACCTTCAAAAATGCTTTAGCCGTCCGCTTTAGCGTGGCATCATCGATCGTCTTGGGACTCGCGACGGCAGAAGCAGCCGAATCCCCGCCGCTCCTTCGACCCCCCTCTCCTTCTTGACCGAGTGCCATGCTTGGAGAGGTGTGGAAGGCCAGGATCAGAGCGAGCATTGAACAGACAGCTCAAACCTCGCAGTTGAAAAGCGCTTATCGGGATCCTTGTGTTCGTTTTATTGTTCTCGACAGGTCCTCGAGCGCTGAGCACGATGGGGGCGACCCCGGCACGTCGGGGCGCACAGGGTCACCGCCATCCGCCGAGCATAATTCCTCTGACTCTCCGGCGTGGAACCGGACGTGAACTAACGCCAGACAAGTTCCGGTTCCCCATCGACATCAAGAACGTCGAGTGTGCGCCCGTCGAGTGAGTCTACAAGCGCCTCCTCTACAAAAATGCGGAGTCCCTCGAGCTCAAATTCCTCATCATCAAGAAGATCCGGTTCATCAACGACCGCGAAGCCCACCGCAACGCCGGATTCATCGGCTTCCCTTTGAATCCGTATCCCGCCATCCTCCGCCGCACCTTCAGCGTCTCTCAGATCCTTCAAAAAATCTGTGGCTGCTTTGGTTAAGGTGATCATCGTGCGCCTCCTTGAAGTTAGCTTCTTCATTACCACTGATGCTCCCGACGACGCAGAAATATCCGCTAAGCATCGGCGATTTACGATACGAGCCATTTCTCCGAATAATTCGGTTCCAGACGACCGTTGATGTAAGGGAAATCAGGTCCGCGCAGGAACGGGCTAACTCGTTAAGAAATTCACAAAACCCGCGAGCCATGTCAAGGGCGGTCTTTGTCTCTCGGTAGATTTCTCCGCAGCTGGACCGTGATTGGGATCGACGCGGCGATTGAGCGCGACGCAAAGAAGCGCAGAGTCTCCGGTTGATTCATTGACCAGGACGACTCGTCCTTAAGCGCGCTTCATCATTTCAGCGCGCAAGACCAAACCCGTCTCCGTTGAGCGCGCTAAAAGTGGAAGCCGCCAATGGCATATGTGTGTCTCGCAAAAGCGCCAGATTAGTGCGAGCAGGTCGATAGTCGGGTGCGGCCCGGACCAAGTGTGCCCATTCATCGCGCGCGCAGACGAGATCTCCCAGCTCAGCGCAAATTATCGCTTTAGTATTTTCTTCATCAGGATCTTTCGGTGCCAGATGCAGAGACGCGGTAATTTCAAGCAAGGCCTCGCGCAGCCAACCACCCTTTTCATAAGCAATCGCCAGATTGAAATGCGTTTCAGGATGAGTTCGTCCGAGTAACACAGCAGTCTGGAGCGCATCTATCGCCCTGGCAGAGTCATTTTGCCCGAGGTATGCGAGACCAAGGTTCAAAAACAAATCCCATTTGTGGAGGCCGAGCCGCGCAGCGACAAGATACTCGTTGATTTCGTATGTAGTATGCCCAGTCATCCCGTACGCAAAACCCAAGTGATAATGCGCAAGTGCGTCGTCTCTGTGCGAGCGCAGAAATTTGCCGTGCAGGACAATCGCTGCCGGGTAATGCTCAAGTCCAAGCGCAGAATCAGCACTGGGGTCGCAGATCTCCCCCTCCGAATTAGCAGCCCAGCTCCCAGTGTTTAACGCCCACGCGAGTAGTACTAGCGCGATTGCGGCGATGCGACCTAATCGCCATCCAATGGGAGCTGAAGGATCGGTCGGCACTATGACCTACTTTGAAATTGGGGAACGTGAGAGAGCCTCAAGGAATAGCCAAGCACTGACATTGAGTTGCGACAGGGTGAGCGGGGCGCCTTGGACACCGTGCGTAAAAGACCCGCCATCTGTTGACCATTGTTTCGATTGGTATAAAAACGATCCACGCGCTGGCCCGTTAAGTAAGCTGTAGTGTGTTGCGCCTGCCTGGTCGGGCGAGCTCCGATGGGTCTGGCGCCGAATCGTACCCTGCCCGTCAAAATCCATGAGACCACGGATGCTCCCAGCGCCTGGCTCAGAAAGACTCGACAATACTAGCGGGCCGGGTCCAGCTTCTTCCGCGCAATTGACCGAGGCCGTTGGGTTGACCCGTCGCGGTATCGTATTTTCAGCATAAGAATTCGTTGCTTCGTCTCGAACCAGCCGAAGCGAACCGTCAAGCGGAGTGCCCTTGCGATCTGCCATATCGATTACAAGATGTGGAGATGTGTGAAGTCCCGGATCTTCGAGCGACCACAAAGTTGACGGGGCAGTCATTTTCAACAGAACGGGGACTGCCTCTTGCGCTAAAGCGGCTGCGGATGCCCACCAGACACTCGCACAAAGGATGATAATCGCCAGGATGCAACAGCGAAGCGAAGACTTACTGAGTATCTCACCTTTCGACGACATTTCGCACTCCTCCAAACAGGTAACGCGCTCGGCAACGGGAGACTTCGGTCATTTGGCTTGACCGCAGAAATTAGAAAAAGCAGCGCGATTTTGTGCGAGCCACCCGCCCGAATCTATTTCAAAACCAGGGCGCAGGCCTTACTTGTTGGACGCGTGGGGTTGGTCTGGCGGAGCGGTCAAAGGCGAGTGGAAGGACCGCCGTTTGGGCCGGATCAATTCGGACTCGATTCCTATTTCGATCCCGATTGATTCACTCTACATTAGGGGTGGTGAGACAAGCAATCGGAAGGCTCCTCGATTTGGTTACTTCGGTGACATGGTCGCGCAGTTTTTGCGGTGCGTGATCTCGCAACTGCCGCCTACCTTTTGCCTCAGAAAGACTCTGAGCCAAGATTGTAGTCCCGCGCAAAGACACTGACGGATAAAGGCGACCGGCGTCACGCGGGTAACGGAATCATCGGCGCCGAACTCACCGGCGCGTGGTGTGCAGGGTTCGCCCGAGCAATTAGCGCGCAAGTTCCTTCCGAGAGCGACGCGTCGCCAGCGGCCAGACCTCGCGCGCATTTGACATCGAGGAAACCACAGACACCTGTTTGCTTAGACTAACAGCAAGGTGCCCCACTTGTGAGATTTGAATATTGACGCTACGCGATCTAGCTCACTCCAGGATTTTAAGAGGCTCTCGCCCGTCCGATGCCTACCACAGCACCCGCGAGCCACCGGGCGATGAACCACTTCTCCGAATCGCGCCTATCAATTGTGACGCGGGGAGCTTCGATTGAGACTTGACCTTAATGTTTTCCCGCGATGAGTCGCAAACGATCCATGCGGGAAGTCCGCAAGTCTGCGATTTCGCGCCACATGTTTTGCGATGGCCGCCAAGGTTTCCAGATCAGAGATGGAAGCGCTCGAACAGGTGGGCAGCGGAAGGACCGGAGATAGTTCCTCAGAGAACATCTCATCCCGAATCGCCCGATGTATCCACATATTTAACCGACCTGCCGCCCGTTTTGTTTGCAACGATTTGCGGAAGGGTATTGGACGAGACTCACTGGCGGCGGCAGTTCCCCCACAGTCCTCGCTCCCCGGCGCCACGATCTAGTTCGTCCCCCGAGCTTGATCTGGCCAGGGCGTCAAAGCCTGACTGCTGCCGTCGTCGGTCGTTCTTCCCAAAGTGTCGCGCCGTGAGGCGTGCTCGGGGAGGGCACGAGCTTCATCAAACGACCGGTGTGTTGTCCCGAGCTGCCGGTGGCCTTTGGCTCGGTTCGGGGCAACCTTGGTCGTAGTAATACGATCGGCTTATCCCCGTTCAACAAAGCCCCGGCGCGCGATAGCCCGGCTCCTCAAGCTCTTTGTCATCGAGATTGTGGACCTGTGCGGCGTGCTCGGGATTTCGACGAAAACCAACGTCGAAAAGTCGGCTCTATTGTCTCGCCCACCTGAGTCTTCAAACTCATTCCTGCGAACTCGCTGCTGGATCAATCAATCGAACTGCCGCGGCGTGGCAGGTCCCCACCTGTACGTTCGCCCCGCGAATCCGTCTATCGCTATACAGAATTCGTAGATCCGCCGTGAGTTGTGGAAATTTTTCTTGAACATCAATGGGGTTAAATTAGGAAGGGCTGGAATCGCAATTTGACAGAAGTTAAAGCTGGATGCCGGGCACTACGAACGACCAGGACGGACAATAGGCGATCTCTCCAGATTGACTCGAAACAATTTCAGCGGACCGAGATTTCTGTTATTGCGGACCGAGATTTTCTGTTATCCAAGAGCCCGAGTGGAGAAAGGGGGAGGAAGCTTTAAGAAGCGATAGGAACTCTTGGGCTACGAGACATTATCAAAGGCCGGTAAAACTTTAACGCATCTCCAGGACGCAAAAAGTTCGCGAGAGGCTCAGCTTGCAGACGACTGCGATCAACCGAGATCTTACCTTCGGAGCCGAACATTCGAAGGTCGAAACCAGGACATCCGCGTTCGTAGCAGCGGCGGGTGTCGTCGTTGCGTATATTCTCGCAGGCGAACTAGGACTTCGTTTCGCCACAGTCAATCCGAGCGCCACCGCCGTTTGGGCCCCTTCTGGTATAGCGCTGGCGTCTTGCTTGTTGCTCGGGTACTGGGTCTGGCCGATGATTTTTGCTGGCGCGTTTCTGGTCAACCTCACCACTCACGGCTCTGTCCCGAGTTCTGCGGCAATAGCCGTTGGCAACACCCTCGAAGCGTTGACCGCGGCGTATCTCGTACGACGCTTCGCGCGCGGCGTACGGGTTTTTGACGTTATCGGCGACACATTTAGATTCGTACTTTTCGCAGCCGTCCTAAGTACGACAATCGCTGCGACGATAGGCGTTACGAGCCTTTGTCTGACTGGATACGCCGCATGGCCAAAGTTTGAATGGATCTGGCTCACCTGGTGGCTAGGCGATGCCACCGGCGATTTGATTGTTGTCCCTTTGATAATTCTGTGTGCTCGCAGTCCCCGGCCGCACTGGGATCGCGGAAAATTTATCGAGGGCGTTCTCCTCATTGGAACCCTGATGCTAACCGCGGTCCTGGTTTTCGACATATTCCTGCCGTTTTGGGGTCCTCACACCTTCCTGTTTTTACCCGTATTGCTGTGGGCCGCCTTTCGTTTCGGACCCCGAGACACCGCAGCGGTGGTATTCATCCTTTCCTTGGCTGCAATCGCCTTCACGCTCATCAGCACCGGTTGGTTTGGTGATGGCGGTGGGAATACAACATTGCTGTTTGTGCAGGTATTCGTCGCTGTGACCGGAACCTCAAACCTGATTGTGGCGATAGAAGTTGCGGAGCGCCGACGGCTGGATGAAGCCAGATGGCGACTGGGGGCGATCGTAGAATCGTCGGACGATGCGATCATTGCGATCTCTCCGGAGGGACAGATAACGGCCTGGAATGCGGGCGCCGAGCGGATGTACGAATTCTCCGCGACAGAGGCAATCGGAAACCGGCTCAACATAATCATCCCACCCGAGCGGATCGGAGAGTCTGCCGAAGTTCTGGCGCGGATCAACCACGGTGAAACGATCCCGCCTTTCGAAACTGTACGTCTTCGTAAGGACGGCGCACAGTTGGACGTTTATCTTACGGTATCACCGGTGAAAGATGGGGATGGTCGCATCATCGGCGCATCCAAGATCGCTCGCGATATCACTAGGCTAAAACAGGCGCGTCAGGAACAGTTGCGTTCGGAGCGCGTCGGACGTGAAGCAGCTGAGAGCGCCAATCGGGCAAAAGACGAGTTCCTCGCGATGCTTGGCCACGAACTACGCAATCCCCTCCAGGCGATCTCGTTGGCAGCGCAGCTTCTGCAAAACCCCAGCGGCTTGGATAAGGCGCGGGGCATAATCACGAGACAAGGCGATCATGTTTCGCGGCTGGTTGATGATTTGCTCGACGCTGCGCGCGTCACCAGTGGCAAAATTGTGCTGAATCGCGAACCGCTGAACTTGACCGAATTGGTTGCGGAATGCCTCGGCAGCATGCGCGAGACCGGACAGCTCGCGCGGCACACGCTGGAGACGGAACTCGAGACCGTATGGGTCGACGGGGACTCCGACCGTTTGGCGCAGGTGGTTACGAATCTTCTCGGTAACGCAGTCAAATTTACGCAATCGGGCGGGAAGGTTCGGGTGCGGCTCAAAGCGGGCGGCGAGGAGGCCACGCTCGAAGTCCAGGACGATGGTGCTGGCATATCGTCCGACATTTTGCCGCGCGTGTTTGACCTTTTTGCCCATGGCGAACTCGGATTGCAGGGTTCCCCAGGCGGTCTGGGCATCGGCCTCACTCTGGTAAAACGGATCGCTGAACTTCATGGCGGTACGGTTGAAGCGGCCAGCGACGGTCTTGGCCGCGGTAGCAGGTTCAGAGTTACGCTGCCGCGCATCGCGACGCCTCAACCGCAGCGGATTGAAAGCGGCGACCAACCCGATGAACCCATCCGGCCTCATCGAATTCTGGTCATCGAGGACAACGATGACGCGAGAGAAAGTCTAAGCACATGGCTCGAAGCGTCGGGTCACGAAATCTTCCAGGCTGCGGACGGACCCTCTGGTGTCGACAAGGCAGTCGAAGTCCAGCCCGATATCGTTCTGATCGATCTTGGCCTTCCCGGACTGGACGGCTATGAAGTTGCTGATCGAATTCGCTCGCCACCTCGGTGCAGCGCTGCCACCTTGATTGCGCTCACGGGCTACGGGCTAGGCGAATATCAGGCCAAGGCTGCGGGTGTGGGATTTAACTATTATCTAGTGAAGCCAATCGATACGGTCCAATTGGAGAAACTTATAAGCGCCGCCAGTTCAGGTTGAACCGCGACTGTACGTATCGTCAGGACCACTGGACCCAATGTCCCGCACCTTCTATGAGGTTCAATACAGCGCAGGATCGTCGATCGGCTTTGGCGATTTATCGCCCGTCCCCACTTTAAGCTTCGCCAAAGAAACGTGCCTTCATGCCCTCGTCAATTGGCAACTCGGGACCGCTGAAGATGTGGTCCGGTATCCGAGTTGGATCATCGGTAATCAATGGCATCGCCTTCTTCGCGCCTTTGCCTCGGCTGAAGTTCCGTAGAAAAATTCGGTCAGCCAATCCTCGCAAGTATGAATGACCCCGTAGTAACGGTCGTGCTCTGACGCGTAGGCATGAGCAGCCTTGTCCCAGTCGTCGTCCGCAAGAAGCGTGTCGCTTAGCACGCGCACATCCCGCAATGTCAGGGCCATTCCTTGTCCATATGCCGGATCACTGGTAGCCGCCGCGTCGCCAATTAATGCGACGCCATCGGAATACGGGTGCGTCACCCAATTATCCGCGCCATTGAACGATGCGAGCGGCCCGGCTATTTGCGCTTCGGCGAAAAACTCTCGCGGCGTGCCACAGCGAACACATTCCTCGATGAGCCGCGGCAGGTGGGCTTCTCCTTGCAGCCGGTAGTCAGAATCTGCCCGGTAGACAAGATAAGCTCTGGCGCGCCGCTTGCCCTGCGGCGCAATGAAAACGGCTTGGGCAATGTCGGAATTGATTACATTGAACCAAGCATCGTCGCGAAGACCTGTCATATTATCGAGCAACACACCCGCCAGGAGCAATCGAGGGGGATCGCTGCTGACCCGAAATCGGCACCAATTGCGCACCGCCGAGCCCCGGCCATCCACGCCGTAATTAGGCTGCACTCACAGTCTGGAAGCCACCCTGGTTCTCGAACTGAAGCGAAGGCTGCGCTCCGGGAATTACCGACTTAACCGTCGTGGCGCGCAGAACCTCCGCTCCGCCGGCGACCGCTGCTCCCAGAATCGCATTTTGCATCCGTGTATGGGAGAAACTCAGTGCGGGAAGTTTCGCCGGAGTCGTTGCCATAAAATCGCGATCTGGTCCGAAGCCGATTATCCACCGGGTTTCAAGGGCGCAGGTTTCCAGCAATAAGCGGTATAACCCCAAGCGTTGGGCATCCGCGCTGCCCCATGCGGCAAGACCTTCACCGCGCACGCGATCGCGGAACTGCTTTTCTCGTTCCAGGACCAAGACCCGCGCGCCCCGCTCGGCCATTGCCTTGGCCAGAGCACAGCCACCGAGTCCCCCGCCGACAATCACCATGTCGTAGCTGATTCCCGACATTCGGTTGTCCTCTTTTAGATTGGCGCCTAAGAATTGCCCTTCGATTTATTTTCCCAGTTCGTGTCTTCCATCGAACTCCTCGTCAGCGTGTGACGTGAAGCGAATACGCTAGCTGTAAAATATCGAGTTCATCGAGCATGGCTCAGCGAATCACGCCCATCTGGCGCAAGAGTGGCGAGATCTCATGGTCGAATCGCCGTGTATCCTCGTAGTAATCCAAGAAGCACATCAAGAGTCCGTCGATTCCCATCCAGTACAACTGAGCGATTTGTTCGGCAACTTGCTCGGCCGTCCCGACAACCGGCAAGGCGCCACCACCAACCGCGAACATCTCCAGACTGAAACGATCGAACGAGCCGCTTTGGGCAGACAGCCCACGCGCCCAATTCTCCGCCGCGACAACGTCGAGCTGTTCAATAAGCCTCTTGCGTTCCTGCTCGGCCTCCCTTTCTGTAGGTGCCCACAGAACCATCGGATAAGTGCTGACCTTGATCGTGCGGCCATACGCCCGCGCGCGCTCGCGCAAGTCCGCGCTTATCGGGCCTGCCTCAGTCGCATTCCGTAAGCTGACGAACGCCCAATCGCACAGCCGCGCGACCATCCGCCGCGCATCCTCAGACACGCCGGCGTTAGCGATCGGCGGATGGGGGTGCCGCACGGGCAGCGGGCTGACCCATCCATCTGTGATCCGGTACCACTTGGACGAATGATTGAAAGTGCCGGGCGCACTGGTCCACAGCCCTTTCAGGATTTCGACGTAAGCTTCGGTGCGCTGGTAACGCTCGTCATGGGGAATCACTTCGATTCCCATCATTCCGAATTCATGCTCACTCCAGCCGCTGACGACGTTGAGTCCCCAGCGGCCTTTGCCAATATGGTCGAGTGTGCCCCCCATTTTGGCGGTCACCAACGGATGGAAAAGCGGCACGTGCACGGTCGAAAAGACGTTGATTCGAGTGGTCCGCGCTAGGATCGCCGAGGCCCACGTCATCGTCTCGAGCGATGTGCCGAAAACGTTGGTCAAACCGCCGAAGCTGCGCCACTTGGCTATCGGGAAAACAAACTCAAAGCCGGCGGTCTCGGCGACCTGAGCGATTTGTAAATTGGACTCGAATGTCCAGTCGTCAGGTTTGGGCTTATAAGTGCTGATCGAGGGAGAGTTGCTGCAGTTGGGCATAAACAGCCCCAATAACAGCGGATCACGTTGGCCCGCTTCACTCACCGAGCTCCTCCTACTGGATACTTAGACAGCGGCCAATTCGCACTGGTCCCTCAGTCTCCCAACGATAATGATTGCCATGGTCCGGCCCCAGTTGAGCGTTGCTGAAGTCATTCCACTCGATCCTGATCTATGCGCCCTGCCTTTCGCGACCAAGCTCCGATCAGGCCTATCGTTGCGCCAAACATCCTCGCGCTCGCGAGCTCGGCGTCAAGCCTTCCACAACCGATCCTCACCGACTAACACAGGCAAGGTATTGCTGTGAAGCGCCGACGAAGCTTCTTGGCCATCGTGGAACCGTAGAAAGATCCTGACGACAAATTCCGGATCGGCCAT
Organism: uncultured Pseudomonadota bacterium; assembly: GCA_963837035.1. Lineage (GTDB taxonomy): Bacteria > Desulfobacterota > Binatia > Binatales > Binataceae > JASHZA01. The sequence continues at coordinate 16,080 of CAWIMH010000027.1, read as the reverse complement.
GGTCGATGGGTCGAGAAGACACTCCGCCGGAAAATCAAAGGCCCTGGGGCGGCGGTGATGGGTAAAATGTTAGGGAACTACTCGGCAGCTGCCTCGATTACGCTGTACCGGCCGCAGGGAACCGCGCGCTCCAGGCGGAAACCGGCCTTCTCCTGCAGTCCGTGGAACTCACTCTCCGTCCGTTCGCATCCGCCTGGTCCTCTTAACATGTTCAGATCCGACATCACGGCGGAGAGATTGTCGGCGGTGGGCTCGAGCCTCTCAGGCACGATCCGATCAATCACCATCAGGCGTGCACCCCGTTGCAGCACGCGATGGCAGTTCTGGAGAATCCGTACGCAGCGTTCATCGTTCCAGTCGTGGATTATGCTCTTCATTAAGATTGCGTCTGCGCCGGCAGGAACCGACTCAAAGAAACTCCCGCCGATGAACTTGCAACAATCGGCCACGCCGGCGTCGGACAGATTTTTCCTCGCACCTTCCGCGCAATGCGGCAAATCGAAAATGATGCCGCGCATGGTCGGATATTTCTTAAGGATCGCGCTCATCAGTTCGCCCAGTCCGCCGCCGACATCCATCAGCGTCGAAATCCCGGAAAATTCATACGCGGAAAGCAGCGCCGGAATCGCCGTACGCGTCATGGCAACCATGGCTTCGTTGAACAATCCTGCATTCTTTGTCCCCGCTAAAACCTCGAAGCGTTCCTGGCCAAGTCCTTCAAGCTCGCCGGCGGTCTTGCCGGTGCGAATCGAGTCGATCAGCTGACTCCATCCGGCTCTCAGCATCTCGCCCTCGAGTAGAGTCCACGCCTTTAACGAGCGCGCCGAGTTGGCGGCCAAATGAGTTCCTACCTCCGTCAGCTTGAACCTGCCGTCCGTTGGTTCCGTGCAGATTGATAGCAAAACGAGCGCTCTCATAAGTCGGAGAAGTGAGCGTTCGTGGGTGTCGGTCAGCCGCGCCAGCTCGGCGACAGTCTTTGGACCTTCGAGGAGAAAATCCGCAATTCCAAGTTTCGCTGTGACGTAGATCACTGCCGTGACCCGATGCCCGCCGACTAAATCCAGCAAGGTGTTTGCAGATGAATCCGAAGGTTGGTGTTCCATCTCCGTCTCCTTTTACTCGGCCATTCTGCCCAAAAAGCCGATCGCGTCGTCCAACCGGAAAAAACGACCACGCGATAACTTTGACCGCGGCGTCTCTTGGCGGTCGCACATTGCGATGCCCCCGGTTCTCTAAATCATGCGCTGCACCAAAACCGCTCGTCGACAAAGCGTAGCGGGACCCGAACTCCGCCACCAGCTCTTAAAGACGTGGCGAAAAATGCGGCTCTGAAACCAGTTCCTGACCGCGCCCGGAGGTCTTCATTTGATGTTTTCTCCAAACTAGATTACGTAGCACAGTATAATCCTATATATCGTACTAGGAGTCGCCGGGAAAAGGGGCCCGAAAGCTCTAGTCGAGAAATCGCCGAGAAATAGCAATGTCACCCAGAAACCCGGACGGACGCTTTCGCAATCTCAACCAACCGACCGTGCTTTCCTCAGAAATGATGGAGGTCCTCCGCGAAGCCGACCGACTCGACTTGGATTTGAAACCAGGCGGTGATGCGGACGATCCATGTCTTCCATAAACCGCCGCATGGCATAAACCGCCGCATGGCATAAACCGCCGACGCCTTCCCGAGGGTGGTTCGCTCGTATTACCCATATGCTCAGCAATCCTCAGATTCGTTAGCGTGTTCTCCTCGCCTTTGCGAATGTGTTCCCCCAGCTCATTCGCCCGACGCATCGTCAGCACGAAATGGTATAGCCAGGTAATAATTCCTTATCGGAGTGGTAAACCTGATTTGGAGCGGTTTACCCACAAGCGGCTATTGAATGTACCAGCGGACTAATTGATTCTTGGCATGTAAGCTGCGTAACTTCGGGTTACACTGTTGGTTATCAATAAACGACAGCAGTTATGAATCACCGAACCCGCGCACTGCTTCGAGAGGGGAAACACGTCCTTGACCTTCACGTGTCGCGCCCAGTGAAGGCGCTGTCCAGGCTCTTTGCTTCATCGTCGAGGCTTATGGGCAAACGGAATGCACCGGGCCCTCTTGCAACCGAGGCGATTAACTTTGAATGCGCAACTGGCGGGCACGGAAGGTGCGCTAATGATGCATGTCTGTGCCAATGCCACCGCCGCAACACGCTGTAACCACAGTATCGGGATCAGTATCTAGCTCACCACTGACCGGCTCTTCGTAAAAGATGTCGGAATCCGACCCAGCCTCTCTCTGGCGCCCTCCGTTGTATTACACAACTGAGCTGATGCTTAAATCCATCGGATAATTCTGCGGTTGACGATTCGCATGCTTTTGCTATTCACATCTCGTCACCCTAAGTCGCCCAAGGCTAGATTAGGGGCGTTTTCTATCTGCCATTTTGTCGGCATCCCCATCTGACTCGCTCCCGACGCGTAAGAATAGAATACGTTGCAACCGTGCCTATCTGCTAGCCAGATCTGGCGAGAGCCGGACGTAATTAGGAAAAGAGTCGATCGCTCAATATAGCTGCCTTCGAATCATTACTGCAGCTATACTATATGCGCGAGCAACTTGTTGACTGATCCCGTCGGCTTGGGTGGAGGTTCGCCACGTGGAGATGGACGCCAAAAGGGAGAGTGTCGTTCTAGTTCTCGACCATTCGGGATTGCAAGGGGATTCGCGTACCGCCTTCCACCTCGGTGTCTGCACTGTACTAGTTCTGATTTATTTCATTACCGGCAAGTTGGGGCTACGACTCGCAACGATTCATCCCAATGCAACCGCGATATGGGCTCCGGCTGGAATTTCGTTAGCGGCATGCCTGCTCTTCGGGTCGAGGGTCGCCCCGGCGATCTTTGTTGGTGCGTTCCTGGTCAACTTCACGACGGCCGGTTCTGCTCTAACATCCATTGGAATCGGCCTGGGGAACACGCTCGAAGCAGTGACCGGAGCGTATTTGATCAGACGCTTCGCGAGGGGTTTGGCAGTATTCGACAGTACAGTTGACGCCTTCAAGATGCTGGTCTTCGCGGCCGGCTTCAGCACCATGCTGGCGGCCAGCGTCGGTGTAACCACCTTATGTCTGGGCGGGTACGCGCACTGGCCTCAGTATGGACGGATCTGGCTGACCTGGTGGCTCGGGGATGCCGCGGGCGACCTGATAGTCGCTCCATTGCTTATTCTGTGGAGTACCAATTGTCGCGTCGACTGGACCCGGCAACAGCTCCTCGAAGCGATTCTTTTGATGTTTTCGACGGTTGCCGCCGGATGCCTCATGTTTAGCGGCTGGCCGCCGTCACTGGGTAGAACGGTTCCCTCAGAGTTTCTGGGGTTGCCCGTGCTTTTTTGGGCAGCGTTTCGCTTCGGTCGTCGCGAGGCAATGACCGTGCTTTTCCTTCTTCTGGCGATCGCGATCGCAGGCACACTAGAGGGAGAAGGTCCGTTTTCGCGCGGTGAGATAAACGAGAACCTGCTATTGCTACAGACCTTCGCAGGCCTGACAGCCTTTATGGTTATAGCCGTTGCCACGGAGGTCGCGCAGCGCCGGAGGTTGGACGAAGGCCACGCGGCCATCGCCGCAATCGTTGAGTCGTCAAATGATGCGATCATCGGTGGCAACACAAAAGGGCTAATCACTTCGTGGAATGCTAGCGCATCAAGAATCTTCGGATTTTCGGCAAGCGAAGCAATCGGTCAAAACTCGGCCATAATTGTACCATCTGAGAAACTCGCCGAAGAACAACAAATCCTCGCGCGAATAGTTCAGGGTGAGGTAATCAGGCCCTTTGAGACGATTCGTCGTGGAAAAAATGGCAAGTTGATCGACATTTCTCTAACGGTTTCGCCGGTCAAGAACGCTGACGGCCAAATAATTGGATCCTCGAGGATTGCACGGGACATAACTGAGCAGAAGAGCATTCGCATCGAACGAGAGAGACTCTGGCGCTCTGAACGGGGTGCGCGGGAGGCGGCGGAAGCCGCGGGCCGCTCGAAGGACGAATTTCTGGCTATGCTCGGTCACGAACTGCGCAATCCGATTAATGCGATTTCACTGGCGTTGCATTTGCTCGAGAAAGCAAAGACTCCCGACGACAGCGTGAAGGCCCGTCGGATAATCGCTAGGCAGACGGATCATGTGTCCAGGATGGTCGACGATTTGTTAGACGTCGCAAGAGTGAGCACGGGAAGAATTGTGCTACTTCCCAAGCCGGTGAATCTGGCTACGATGGTGTCCGAATGTCTCGACGCCATCCGCGACACCCGGCAAGTCGATCGGCACGAGGTGGAAATAGAGCTTGAGCCGCTCTGGGTGCTGGGAGACGCCGATCGCTTGGCCCAAGTGGTGATGAATCTTGTCAATAATGCCGCAAAATACACTCCTCCAGGCGGTACGATTCAGGTCAGCCTTACGTCAGAAGGCAACAGCGCAGTCATTCGGGTAAAGGACAACGGGATCGGAATCGCAGCGAACGTGCTGCCTCACATTTTTGATCTCTTCACTCGAGGAGACGTCGAGCTGGCACGCTCGCCCGGTGGATTAGGCATTGGCTTGACGCTCGTGAAGCGTCTGGTGGAGCTTCATCACGGCAAAGCCGAAGCCATCAGCGATGGGCCTGACAAGGGAAGCACCTTTGTCGTGTACCTACCCCGAATATCTGCCCCCGATACGCAGCTTTCCGACGGTGATCGGGCGTTCACCAGTAATGCGACGTCCCGGCGGATTCTTGTCGTTGAGGATAGCGAGGATTCGCGCGACGGTCTTCGAGCTTGGCTCGAACTGTCTGGTCACGAGATCCACGAGGCTGCAGATGGGACAAAGGCCGTGGAAATGGCGCTGATGTTGCGGCCAGATTTGATGCTGATCGACATTGGTCTTCCAGGTATCAACGGCTATGAAGTGGCAAGACGGATTCGGTCGAGTGCCATTGGCTCCGTAACGACCATGATCGCGCTCTCTGGTTATGGGCAGAGCGAATATGTGCAGCGAGCAAAGCAGGCCGGATTTGATGACTATATAGTAAAGCCGGTTGACCCCAACAGGCTCACCAAGCTCATATCCTTTCTCGTTCCAAAAGGACTCGGACTACCTTCCTAGCGCCAAAACAGGATCCTGGACTACTCAATGTCATCGCCAGTACGGGAAGATTGCGAGTCCGGCTTGCTGCGAATCACGCTTTGCGACGGCATTCCTGGCAACTTCTAACCTCCTTTGCGACGTAGAACTGACCGGCTACGGAACTTTCGACTACCCTGCTTTGCCGTATATTCCTATGCGGTTTACTTGGCTTGCAGTCTAATTGCCGAGCCGTAATCATCATGCTCCACCGCCTCGGATATCTTACCGAGCGATTTCCCTGACCGGCGGATGGCGGTTCGTTACACTCGCTCGCTTGTCCGTGGAGACGCACACGGTTAGCGGAAATTCAAACCGTCTGGCGCAGTAAGGCCTTCGAGTACTTCGTCAGTCAAAGAAGAAAAGAGCGAGATTAGGGGTTGAAGATTCAGCAGCTCAGCGCGAGCGAAGCCGTTGCGAGCCTCAATAGCAGCATGCAGGGGCTGTCGTCGGCCGAAGCACTACGCCGACTCCAGGAATATGGTCCAAATCGAGTGGAGGAAGTTCGCCGCGAATCGCTTCTGTTACGGTTTGTGAAAGAGTTCGTTCACTTCTTCGCTTTGATATTGTGGCTCGCCGCAGCGCTCACTTTCCTCGCCGAATGGATTGATCCAGGTCAGGGCATGGCGAAGATCGGCTACGCTGTCGTCGCTGTCATCGTGGTCAGCGGCATTTTTTCCTTTTGGCAAGAATTCAGGGTGGAACGAACCCTTGCTGCCCTGCGCGAGCTGCTCCCTCAACAGGTCGAAATATTGCGCGAAGGCAAAACTGCACGGCTGCTCGCGGACCAGCTCGTGCCGGGTGACGTTATAGTCCTGGAGGAGGGCAACAACATAGCGGCGGATTGTCGTCTGATCGAGGCATTTGGGGTTCGCGTCAACAACGCGACTGTTACGGGCGAGTCGCTATCTAAAAATCGAACCGCGGAACCATCCGCAAAAGAAGAACTGATACATGCCGAAAATATATTGCTTGGCAGGCACCGAGATGGTGTCGGGCGAAGCCAAGGCGGTCGTGTTCGCTACCGGCATGCGTACCGAGTTCGGCAGAATCGCTCACCTAACGCAGACCGGGCGGGCGACTCTCTCACCATTGCGGGAACAGATCGCACATCTGAGTCGTCTAATCGGGATTCTCGCGATTGTGATTGGCCTGGGTTTCTTTGCGATCAGCCGGATGATCGGGGTCCCTTCTGGGAAGGTTTCATATTTGCCATCGGCATCATCGTGGCGATGGTGCCCGAGGGACTCTTGCCGACTCTGACTCTGGCGCTGGTGCTGGCCACCCAGCGAATGGCGAAGCGAAATGTTCTGATTCGATACTTACCCTCCGTCGAGACTCTTGGCTCAACCACGGTGATTTGCACCGATAAGACCGGGACCCTTACGCAGAATCGCATGACGGTGAGGCGCTAATGCCTGGGAGCGGACTTGGACTACTCCCCGAATCCGGGCACGGGCCAAGACATCGCAGTGCAGTATCGGCCTTTCTTTATGACCGCGCGGCTGTGTCACGATCTCAGGCAGGGCGAACATCACGGAGAGCCTGTCCTGTTTGGCGATCCAATGGAAATCGCGCTGGTCGAGACCGCGCAACGTTTCCTGTCGGCGATGCCCGATTGTAAGAAGCTGGATGAAATCCCATTCGATGTCGGCCGCATGCGTCTGTCTACCGTGCACGAGACCCCGGATGGTCCCACGCTGTTTTGCAAGGGCGCTCCCGAGATGGTGCTCCCGCTTTGCGATCGGATTCTCACCGGCGCTGAGGTCCGCCCGCTCGACGCTCAGTTGCGCTCCAAGGTCGGCAAAACGCAGGAAGCCATGGCCGCACAGGGTTTGCGGGTACTTGCGATGTCATACCGCCCGCTCGACTCACAGTGGCAACGGCCACAAGCAGAAGAAGATCTCATTTTTGCTGGCCTGATGGGCTTGGAAGATCCACCTCGCCCCGAGGTGCCCGAGGCCCTGCGGAAATGCCGCGAGGCTGGCGTCGCTGTCATCATGATCACTGGCGATCATCCCTCCACCGCGTTGGCAATCGGTCGTGAAATCGGGCTTGTCCGCTCTGACCACCCGAAGGTCATAGCAGGCGATAAACTTCGTGCACTCACCGATACCGAGCTGTGCCTGGAGCTCGACGCGCCGGAAGTCATCTTCGCCCGCGTCGGCGCGGATCAGAAAAGGCGGATCGTTGAAGCCCTGAAGCAGAAGGGGCACGTCGTGGCGGTGACCGGCGATGGAGTCAATGATGCGCCGGCACTGAAAAGCGCGCATATCGGTATCGCTATGGGAATTATTGGCTCCGACGTTGCCAAGGAAGCTGCCGACATGGTGCTGCTGGACGATAACTTCGCCAGTATCGTCAACGCGATTGAGGAAGGGCGTGCTGTTTTCAGCAATATCCGCAAGTTCCTGACCTACATCCTAGCGCATAACGTTCCCGAGCTGGTGCCGTATCTTGCCTTCTCGTTGTTCGCCATTCCGTTGGCGTTGACACCGATTCAAATCCTCTCGGTAGACATGGGCACGGATTCGCTGACCGCGCTCGGCCTTGGCGTCGAGAAGCCCGATCCTAAGCTCATGCAGGGGCCTCCCAGATCGCAACATCAGCGACTCTTTGGGAAGGCGCCTTCCATTTCGAGGATCTTGTTCCGGACGCGGCCTTCTACATCGTCGAACTCGAATAGACCCGCGGCCACCGGGCATCCTCCGGGAAGCCCGGCGCGCTGCGCCCACCCGAACCAATTGCGAACCAGCGCCCGCAAACGAGGAAGACCTTCGCTCTCCATCAAGGACGGTTGGACGACGCGCGCCGAGGCGAACTCGGCCATGTACGTCAGCAACTCGATCTGGACCTCTTCCTTGGAGCGGAAGTGAGCGAACAGCCCGCTCTTCGACATTCCGACCTCGTTGGCCAAAACACCGAGCGTGACGCCGTTCAGGCCGGAGTGGCTCATCAGGGCCAGGCCCTCGTGGAGTATTTGCTCGCGCGTCGAGGTTGCGGGTTTTCTACGCCCCTCAAACAAGCACGACCGGTCGTTTTTTGTCAAGAGTCCCCTGGAAAGAAGGATGCCGAGGGTGGGGATCTTCGACCCCGCGGGAAAAATCGACCGGAACCCAGTCAAATGTCGAGGGAGTAAGCCGGGAGAATTTCTTGCTCGACTTGAAGTAGCCCAATCTCTTCCATCGCGCTGCGCCATCGTCGAATATCGGGCTAATCTCCCTCCACAATGGGGCTTATCATGGCGACGAAAGTCCAGGTGATCTTCTACAGCATGTACGGACACGTTCATCAGATGGCGGAGGCAGTCGCGGCTGGCTCAAGCGAGATCACAGGCGTTGAGGTCGAGCTTTTTCAGGTTCCCGAACTGTGCCCGCCGACGACTCGAGAAAAGCGGCGCGAGAGCAGCGCGGGCAGCCTTTGCCGATATCCCGACGGCGTGCGTTGTGCTCCGCCGGAAGCGGACGCGATAATCTTTGGAACGCCCACCCGCTTCGGCAACATGTGCGCGCAGATGCGCAATTTTCTCGACCAATGCGGCGGCCTATGGGCACGCGGCCAACTGGAAAACAAAATCGGCAGCGTTTTTGCCAGTACTGGCACGCAGCACGGCGGTCAGGAAACCACGATTACCAGCTTTTTCACGACCTTGTTCCATCTGGGGATGATCGTTGTCGGCACACCATACTGGAGAGCCGGCTACGCAACATGGAGGAAATTACAGGCGGTACACCCTACGGCGCGACAACACTCGCCGGCGCCGACGGCCGCAGCCGCAAAGTCAGTACGAATGAACTTGAGATCGCTCGTTTCCAAGGCCGCCATGTTGCTGATATTGCCAAGCGCTTCAAGGGCGAGCGCTAAATCAGACCCAATCTTATAGGGGGCTGACGCCTTTCCGACAGTCCGGTTCCTGCTTCGCTATTGCCGGGTTTGGAAATCTGGAACAATGCGAGGCGAGCGCGATCGGATCGAGCAACTTGAACGCCTGGTGGCTCGCGTATGGCATCGCGTCGCGAGGAAAATCAAAGATTCGGAGAGATGACGATGGATGTGATCGAAGCGATGGAAACCTGCAGTGCGGCTCGTTACCTCAAGCCCGATCCGGTGCCGCAGGAGTTGCTCGAACGTGTGATCTACGCCGCCACTCGTGCGTCGAGTCCCGGTAACAGCCAGGAATGGGACTTCATCGTTGTACGCAATCCTGAAGCGAAGCGGAAAATCCGCGATCTACTCGTGCCGCGATTCAAAGCGACGGGAGTGGGAGTGCCAACAACCGGCCGGTCGCTAATCGAATGATCGCCGGCGCTATGCATCTGGCGGAGACGATGAATGAGGCTCCGGCCATCATCTTCGTCTGCGGTCCGGTAGCTTATCCGCCCAACGCGCCGATGGAGCAGTTTGTGTGGTCGGCGCTCTACCCGGCGGCGCAGAACCTGATCGTAGCGGCTCGCTCGCTCGGTTTGGGCACAACCTTCACAACCTTCCATATGTTTATGGAAAGCGAGCTCCGCGATCTGCTGGGAATTCCCAGGAGATAAAATTCGGCGTGATGATCCCGATTGGCTGGCCGCAGAACGATTTCGTCAAGGTCAAGCGCAAACCGATCGCTAAGGTGATTCACTGGGACAAGTGGAGCGATTGACCGAGATCAGCCGTCGCAGACTTTTCTGCCAGGGGAAAACAGTTGTGGATTCTTGGGGCCGCCGTCATAACTTTCTGCTATAATTTGCGCGTGAATTTGCGGAAGCCAAACAGGCGGTGACGACCATATAGCTACCCAGCGCTGTAACCACTCGGTCGATGCGAGAACTAAAGCTAAGGGCCCCAAGGTCCTGGCGTCTTATGGAGCAGTCCGCTACGAACTGCGCTCCGATGGATGGGGTTTTATACCGTGCGCCTGAAGGTCATAAACTCCAGCGGCGGTTTATATAAACTGCCGGCGCGCTAAGACACCAATGTTTATAACCACCGCATGGCATAAACCACCGCATGGCATAAACCACCGGCGCACTAAGACCGATGTTTTATAAACCACCCCATGGCATAAACTGCGGTGTCCCGGTCGGAGAGTAGTTCGCCGCAGACGATTGATATTATTTGTTTTTCTGAGTTGCCGAGGGCGGGACTCGAACCCGCACGGAGCTTTCGCGCTGCTGCAGTGGGCATCAGAACCGTTCCTCCGTCGCTCTTTTGCACCGCTCGGGTCGGATCCAAAGGCCGGGCGGGCTGGCGTGCCCGCACTGGCCGCTGGCTGCAAACGTCAGTTCATACGCTGATATGGCGGGTACGCGCGTTCAGGAGCGCGGCGCCCAGTGGCAATGATGGCCATCGGAATCGCAAGCCCAGTAAAGGTTCGGGTTGCGATCATTTATCATTCCCTGGCCATTAGCCGGCAGCGGCCGATTACCATAGGCGTATCCCGGCCGATTGCCATATGCGTTTCCACGGTCATCGGGACGTGCTCGGTAATGGTCCTGGTACTTTTCCCAAAGCCAGCCATGACGATGATGATCACGCTCGTGATTCACATTCTCCGCGGACGCACGCATCGGCATAGCGATACTCAGACCGACACTCAAGGCCAAAATTCCCGTGAGGATTCTCTTCCGCAAGCGCATAATGATCCGTCTCCTTACTACTTCAAGCCGTAAACGCAACCGTCCGATCGACTCTCTCACAATTTGATTGCTCCCCAACGAGGGTGGGAAAGGGATCAAAAGGCTGTCTGGAGGCAGCTAGCGGTCGGCGAAGCGCTCCACCACTTTGTAATGTTAGCACAATGGATGCCGGCCGCCGTGTTACTTGCGTAACCAATTCAGTCGAATCTGAAGCTGCCCAAAACACCTGAAATATCTTGCCGAGGGCGGGACTCGAACCCGCACAGAGCTTTCGCTCCAGAGGATTACTAATCCGCTGCGCATCCGTAAGTGCCTGATTTTGCGGCGTATTTTGCTGAGCTGTGGCAGTGCTGTGGCTGAAACCCGAGCGTTCGGATGATGAGTGCCGAGAGCAACGCGAAAGTGCCGGCGCGGCACGCTCAGACCGGCTTGCACGTAAAGTCCGCAAACGGTCTGCGGCTACGAGACCGAAAGGTGCAACGGCTTGTTCGAAAAATGCAAATCGTCGTGCCCTGGCTCGAACCGAGCGATTACCCGACCTGTCGTGCCTGGGCGGTCGAGGTGCTGGCGAGTCGCGTCTACGCGGAGTGCGCGACCACGGCGTGATCAACGCGGCAGGCGACGCGCGCCGGCTGCTCGATGAGTACCGAAAGCTGCGAGCGACGCAGATCGTTCTATCGCGCGAGCTGGGTATGACGCCGGCGGCTCGAATCGCGATCAAGGCGACTGGCACTAAATCTACGATCGACGTGGTAGCGGCGATGGCTGCGAACGAGGAGGACGAAGCTAATGGCTGATTACACCGAACAAAACCGCGCGACGGCCGATCGGGCGCTGGCCCTTCTCCAGCGGCTCAAAAGCTTCACCGTGCCGGCGGGCCTGAACTCGCGGCTTGCGGAGATCGTCGAGCGCTGCGCGGCCCGAGTGCGGTGGGAGGATGCCCAAGCCGAAGACATCCTCGCGGCACTCCAAACGATTGAAGGGGACCTCATCGCCTTGGGTGCCTGAGAGCGACCCGGAGGTTGCCGAAGCCCTGGCAATGGTACAGCGGATGTTTCCCGGCGCGCGGCTGGACGAGGTCCTCAATGGCACTGTCTGGCCGACAACGCCGGCGGGAGCGCTGCGCGACTCGTTCCCCGGAAGAATCCGCGGATTGCGGCCTTGAAAGCCGGTCGGGCCGGAGCGCAGGCCGAAGGCTGCAGCGTCGATATGCCGTTGCCGCCGTGGGCCGCCAAGCTGCCGGAACCCGAAGAAAAGGAAACCGAAGATGGCTCGCAAAGGCACCGATGATTAACCACGTATTCGAGAATCCCTATCGGCAGTCACCCCGGATCGAAGCTGTTCGGAGCCGCGCTGTCCGCTCGACTTCGATATGGAAAAACGCTTCGTGCTGCCCGATGAACACGGTCAGCGTGGATGCGTCGCCAATCGTCCGACACGTGCAGCGATAGCCGCGCGCTACCCCGGCTTACCGACTGGCGGCCTGAAGGACTGCGAGGTGCGAAGAGAGGAGCGCAAGGCGAAGTTTGCCGCCCTGCCGGAAGAGGAACAGGCGCGGAAGAGAGCCAATATGAATCTGGCCAGACTGAAAGGACCCCCGAAAACCCTCACGGCGCACCCTGAGTAGGGGTCGTTTTCCCTGTGCTGTGTGATCGAACGCTCCATTCCGGTCCTAAGGTACGCACTCCACCCTGGGTTTGCCGTTCGAGGTGTTGGAGAGCAATGGAAATAGGCCTTCATGCGTTTCCTGGTAGGCGGATTCCGGGGCAGCGGCAAAGGGTTCTTCGAGGTGGGTGGATGAGGGGGTTTAACCGATGGAGCTCCTGTCCAAGCCGCGCTGGACCGGCTGGCGCGCGTCTCCGGTGTCGTTTATCACCGAGGTTTTGACCGATCCCAAACTGGTCTGCCTTCAAACTCTACCCGGCCGAGGAGCGGTTCATTCGCGAAGCGCTGACACCCGACCCGAGCGGAGAAGCTGCGCTATCCCGAGCTTCTATTCGCGGCGCCGAAGAAGAGCGGCAAGACCGCGCTGGCTGCGCTGGCAACCCTCTACGTCATCGTCTGCCTGGGCGGTGCGTACGGCGAAGCTTACGCCGTCGCCAATGACCTCGACAAGCTTCGAGCCGTGTATTTCAGGCCTGCTGCCGCATCATCGAGGCGAGTCCGCCGCCGCGAAATTCCGCCAACATCATGGCGAACCGGATTGAGCTTCGTTCGACGGGTTCCACGATAATCGCGATCGCTTCCGATTACGCCTCGGCTGTGGTGGCAACCCGACGATCACGGTGTTCGACGAATTGTGGGGTTACACGAATGAAGCGCTCCCATTGCTGATGGGAATGAACCGGCGCTGGTTCCGACGCGCAAGGTGAGCGTGCGGTTGACGGTGAAATCATCACGGATTCTCGGCTGAAAACCGAGCTGCTCCAGGGGGCCGCTACAAATGCGGCATCCAGGGCGAGGAGATCGCGCCTGGGCTTTATCGGCAACGCGGGTCGCTGATGGCCTGGCATCACGAGGCGATCGCACCGTGGCAGGCGCTGGAATGGATTGAGCAGATGAGCGACAGACTCTCCGCCCCAACCAGTTCTTGCGAATCATTCAGAATCGCTGGGTCATGGCGGAGTTGATTTTTGTCGAGCTGGGCTGGGTGGATGCCTGCGTCGATGACAGCGCGCGGCCGATCGTGGCGGACCCGAGGCTTTCGGTTTGGGTCGGGCTCGATGCGTCGATTCGAAGGGACAGCACCGCGATCGTCGCCTGCACCTGGGACGATACGGCGAAAAAGGCTCGCGTAGTGTGGCATCGGATTTTTCAACCCAGCCCGTCCGATCCGCTTGACTTCGAGTCTACCGTGGAGCGGACTCTTCTAGAGATTCGTGGGCGATTCAGCGTTCGCGAGATCCGCTTCGATCCCTACCAGCTCGTAGCTGTCGCTCAACGCCTCAGCGCCGCGGGCCTGCCGATGACTGAATTTGCGCAGTCGGTTTCGAACCTGACCGAATCGTCTACCGCGCTCTATGAAACCATCAAGGGGCGCAATCTGGTCGTTTATCCCGACTCCGATATGCGCCTGGCGATCTCCCGCTGCGTTGCGTTGGAAACAAGCCGCGGCTGGAGGATTGCGAAGGAAAAAGCCGCGCACCGGCTTGATGTAATCGTCGCTTTGGCGATGGCTGTGCTCGGTGCTGTGCGCGGTCAGGCGGACGCGTAGAGCGGCTCGAGAGCTCCACCGACAGCAGATCGCCGAGTCGCGTAATGCCCTGCCTTGGTACCGACAGCCGTGTACAATCTGCCACCAACCCATTGTTGACAATCAGCCGTACTATGGCGGTGGCGGCGGCCGCTCTCACGTAGAGTGTCCCAAGTTGGTCTAGCGGACAATTTCGATCATCAGTTGCTCGCCTTTCATTGAAATCTCCGCTGCGCCGCCGGACCCTTAGTCCGGCGGCGCGATGCCGATTACTCAACCTCTATGCGGCCTTCTTATCGCCGTCTGGTTCCTTTGCTTCCTCGCTTTGGATCTGAACCTTGACCTCCTTCGGCAACGCGTCTTTCGGCATCCGTGAGGTCAAAGTCTGCAAGGCGGACGAGACGCTCAATCGTGCGGCCCAGCTCATGTGGGAACGCGATTGTGGCTTCATCCCGGTGATCGCAAGCAACGGCGACGGCCCCTTGGTTGGCGTCGTTACTGACCGTGACATCGCGATCGCGACCTATACCCAAGGTAAAGCGCCGCTAGCAATCTCGGTGTCCAGTGTGATGGCCCGCAAGCCCATCACCTGTCACCCTGAGGACGACATCACGCGTGCCGAGGATTTAATGAAGACCAACCAAGTGCGCCGCCTCCCGGTGGTGGATCTGAACGGACGCGTAGTTGGAATCCTGTCCCTGAATCACCTCTCGAGAAGTCCAGCGCGAGAAGGGAGCTGGCCGGCGGAGCGAGGTTAGTGCGGAGAGTCTGGCAGCCACTCTCGCCTCGATTTGCGAGCCCCGTCGCGTATGGGAGAGCAGCCGAATTGTAGACCTGGAGTTTATAGAGTGAACTGCAGCGAGCGCTACTTTCAAGAACACTCAGCATTTCCTCCGCGTCATGTGCACAGCTGCGTATGCAAGGGTTCAGGCGCCGCGTTGGATCCGCGCATAGTCTTCCAACCGGCGACGAATCACATCGAACGCCTCCCTAACCGCCTGCGACAGCTCTCGCTCCGCCTGATGATCGCGACCAATTCGCTCCCCGGCACGGTCAGGCGTACGCGACGATTAATGGTCCTTACCGGTGATGGTGATGAATCGCCGGAGCCTCGACCTGTACATCACAGTGACCTATGCGATCAACATAGGTATCTACGTGGCGGCTTTCTCGCGAATCTCGGTTTCGACCGCCTGCGAGAGCACGAAATCACGCGACGTTATGTTCGAAACTTGCGGCATATAAGGGCCATATAGAGGTCAGGGCGACGTGCAACGCTCATAATCCAAATACCACCAGTGCCAAGCGGCTCAGGACGAAAGACGGACGGGAGAATAAATCTGTAGTCCCACCACTTAGGGCTGACGTTCGTCCGCGAAAGTGCCCTAGGAATCGTTACGCGATCGATTGAATCCACGTGCAAACCCACGACTCGCTGCGCGTCTTCATCGGTTGCCCGCGCGAGCCTTTCTTAGGGCGCGCACGCAGAACGGTCCCTTCGGCATTTCCCGCCGATTCGCCACGAGGTGAAACTGGCGATACTCAATTAGTGAAATTACGCGACCGCCCATTGGGAAGAGACTCCTATCTGCCTGGCGACCTGCATTTCTACTGGTCCTGACAGATCCGGGACACACAGCCGTCTATGAACTTGAGTTTTTTGGCCCATGGGCGCTGTCGGCCGCTGTTTGAGCGCTGCCTCTGCTTGTTGGGCGATATCCGAACTTTTCATTTTTAATTTTACAAACATACCGTTTTGATAACCTTCAAGTACCGGAAGCATGGCAAGTCTGCGCGAATAGGAGGGCCGCTATAGGGACCGCTGCGAGAGCTGCAAAGCTAGCCGCCGATATCACGCCGCTTGCGGCGGACGCGCGAAAGACGCCGCATCGATTCCTGGCTCGTCGCGTAGGTGTCAGCCCAGCCTGTCGCGCGGTCATCAGTCCAGTTCTTCCACTGCCACGGAGCTCTCAGAATTGCGGATTAGATCGGCAGCGAAAGCATCGTATCTACAAACGCCCAGTGAGCAGCAGAACGATCAGAATAATAAGGATAATTCCGCCGATTCCGATTCCCCCACGCGGTCCATACGCGTAGTAGCCGCCGCCACCGCCAAACAGCA
>CAWIMH010000026.1:0-509404 GCA_963837035.1 uncultured Pseudomonadota bacterium | reverse complement strand
GAGCGGATTAAGGATGTTATACATTTAGATGTATATTTCTGTCGCAATTAGTGCTATGCTGCATTGGTGACGAGTGGACTCCGGCACTCCCAAAGACGCGGTAATTGCTTGGGAAGGAGATTCCAAAGAAGTGATTAGTTCGTTTCCAGATGAAGCAAAGCACAACTTGGGATTTGACTTGCGTTTGTTGCAGCAGGGGCAGCAGCCAACCGACTATCGGGCGATGAGTTATGTCGGTCCGGGAGTCTTTGAGCTGCGGGATCAGGATGATCGGGCGTGGTATCGCGTGATTTATTTGTCGAGAGTTCGCGATGATTTATGTGTTGCACTGTTTTGAAAATAAAATAAGACAAACGCCCATGAAGGAAATCAACGTGGCGCGTCAGCGTCTAAAGGTGGTCCGGGCACGGATGATCGAGGAGAAAAAGCATGGCTGGCGGACGCAGTAGGCCACTACGTGACGCGGTAACGCTGGGATCTACGAGCACGTCGCGGCCGTCTGCTAGTAGAATGCTCATCGGATGGACCCTCCAATCAGTCGTGAAAAAATTTGCTCCAATAGTCGTCGGTGTCCGGGAACCCCATCAGCACGCGCACGTAATCCTGGATGTCGAGCAATTGATCGAATTCGGCCTCACCCTCGCCCTCGTAATCGCGATGCGGGGGACACGCGCACTCGCCTAAGTCTTCGCCACAGATGGCGCATCCGCCGCTGCCGTCGTCGTAGTCACTAGCCATGTCTGTTCTCCTGTGTTGGTTGCGGACGTTAACTCCTCAAAAAGGATCGGCTAGGTCGATTTTCGATCGACCGCCCAGAACATCGAACTGGGTGCGCAAAAGTCCGATGTGCGCTGACAGCCGGTAATACTCATTCAAGATTTCCCGCGGAACATGATTGCCGAATATCTCTCGCACTTCCTTGAGCGGCTTCTCGATCCAGTCGCGCATGAGCGCAACGGCCGATTGCCCTGGCGGAATCTCGGCATCGCTGTAATCGTCGTAGGGGCGGAACCCGAGCAACACGATCAGCATATCGAGGCGACGGCGGGCGGGATTAAAGTGGCGGAGCTGATGCCGGATGACTTGCGGTTGAAGCAGGTCGAGCGCGGTACTGATTGTCCGCAGCTTGGCCGCAATGAGGTCGTGGTCCTCCAGTCTCAAGTTCAGTTTATTTCTGCCCATGCCATCTCACCGTTGCGGAGTTGGTTTTATGCGTCCTCGCGCGGCACGGTGGTGAACTCGCCGGTCGGTCGTTCAATAATCAGTTGGTAGTAATTAATGCCGATTACGCGATCGCCATGCTCTAAAGCCTTTGTGAGCTTTTCGCGCGTGACTTCTATCGGCCACCCTGCCCAGGACGCGGAAACTACGGCGCCCTCGATAACCTCTGCTAGGGTTGGTCCAATTGGTTCTTCGCCCGAACCGCCACAACGTTTGCAAGGAATTCCTGCCTCCGCTGCTGGTTGAGAATCACCGTCTTGTGGTGGCGGGGTGCTTGCCGGGGAAGGCGGCGCGGAGTGGCCATTCGTGGCGCCACCGTTCGCACGCGCCAGCAATATTTCGCGGACTTCGGCTTCCACTTCCTTGATGCGCGCAACGCGATTCGCCTTTCTCAATAGCGCCGCGGGCCTACCGGCGATCTTGCCGCGTTCATTCAGGCGCAGGCTGCCACCGTCGGCCTCGATCTCGCGGACGACCTCTTTGGCGCGCTCGTCGCGAATACCCATTTACTTCTGAGCCTCCTCGTCGCCTTCGAGCGCGGATCTTTTGAGGTGAATGAGATGGTTATTGCGCACCCCCTTGATCGTTCGTTGGACGACTACGCAGTTGCGCCCCACGCTCGTGCCCACGCTCGAGAGGAATCCCCCATCACGAAGCCGTCGCGGCAAAGTTTCCGGACTGATGTCCAAGCCGCCCATCCGCTGCGCGATTAAAAAACTCGCGTTTCGATCGAAAAAGACGCCCTTCTCCTCATTATCGAGCCAACCGATTTCGCTGCCGCGCGGGCGCCACTCCGAGCGTTCGTTTTCCCCGGTTCCGACCCAGTGCTCCCTCCACCCCCATCCGACAGGATTCGGCGGCGGCCCTCCCTTCATATCGGCGACGTAGGCGATCCCGCTGGCGATTGCCGAGACGATCAATCGACAGTAAGTAGCGCCGGGGTCCCGCTCCTTCTGATGAGCGATTTGCTCGTCGGCCCCAGCCAGGAGCCCTTTCCACACACGTTCCTTGATGGTCTTTTCCTCATCCGCGGAGATTGCACCGATACTCAGAGCGAATTCAGTGAAAAACTCAGTGCCGAGAAACAGGTCAGCGAGCAGACTGGGGATGCGTGCGTGTTGATTTGCTCGAGCCGCTTTTGCCCGCAGGTCGAGCACGCGTTCTTTTAACTTTGCGTGGAGCCCATCGATTTGCGGTGATAACCAAGCAAGGAAACGAGCCATGGCGCCGGCATAAACGCCTTGAGCCGCTTCGTGTTGGAGCGCCGTTAGCTTCGTCGGGTCGACGTCACCGGCGCGGACTTCGAAGCCGAATAGGCGAGCGTTGAGCGATGCTCCAGGTGGTAGTTCCTCACCAGAACTGACAGCCAGGCAGCGCGGGTGCTTGCCAACTTTGAGTACGGCATCCCGATTCAGCCGTTTTCGGCCGCTCTGATTGCCGGCGCCGCGGAGTAGAAAGTCCGCCTTTTGTTCGAGACGTTCGCGCTCGGCGCGCATCGCCGACGGCTTGTAATCATCGACAACGAAAACGCTGTTTTTCAGGATGTGCGCCACCGCTTCGAGAGCGTTGCCGGTCGAACTCCATTCGCCCGGCAGTGATTTGCTATTAAACCCGGGCCCGAAATGCTGCATAACAATCGCGGTGAGCTCGGTTTTGAAGACGCCGGTTTTCCCATAGGCGAAGAGGCTGGGAGCCGCCTCGTCCAAAACAGCGCGCCAGGGGGCACAGAAAAGAGGCGCCGTGACACGGTCGGGTGCGAGGTCGAGAATGTGCATACACGCGCGCACTGCGTCTCTTCGTTCTTGTTCGAATAAAGGCGCAGGCAACTCGAAATGCCGCAGTTCGGTCGGGAGCTCCACGCGGACAGCAGCCACGGAACCGTCAGCGCTGATCGCGCCTCCGCGATGGAGGTAACGCCAGATGCCATCGATTTTGCGCCATCCGGTATGCTCGAAAACGCATTCCTCCTGGACATCGGTTGAAAACCGCAAAATCGCCTCCCTCGTCTGATCGTGCGCGCCCTTCCCGGCACTGATGATTGCAGCGGCACCGAGCGACTCTGAAACCCAGGCTAGGCTGGAAAATTCGCCCGCTGGTATAGTCGCTGTCTTGACGGCCCCCTCGCGCAGATTCGCCTCGATCTGGAAATATCGCACCGTCTCGGCACCATCGTCGTGGAGGAGTTCTTTCTTGATTTGCGCTGTAAAATTCGAGATGGGGATCTCGATGATGTTGCCCGCGGCTGTATGCTTCTCGAAGATGAAGCCGCCTGGCGTAGCGCGATAGGGCTTGGTCAAATATTCCGCATCTGCGGATGCGGACGTGTCCACCTCCGCCTGCTCGATCAGCGCAGCCAGTTCGCGCTCGAAACCGCCAGGCTCATCCGCGTACTTGAGATGTAAACCACTCAGGTCTTTGATTGCCTCGGGCCAACGAACGATCAGGATGGGCCCGAGCCAGCCGCAGACTCGCAACCGCTTGGTCATCCCGGCCAGGAATGTAACGCCGCCATCGCCGGGTTCTATATAGAGGATGATGCGCGAGGGTTTGTGAGTGTCTAGATGATGCGGTTGCAGGGTCCGGCTCATCGAAGAGCCGGGAATGCCTATGATGGCCAGCTCGTGATACCAGCCCGTCAAAGCGTCGGACTCACCTTCGACGAATCCGAGATCACCACCAGTCCCAGGCACCAGGTTATTGATGTAGGGGGCGATTTTCCCTTCGCCAGCGTTATAGATGAATCGTTTTTTACCACGCGGCGCGGTCAGCGCGATGCGGATACGCCACCGCGGCGCTGGTTTACCGTCGGACAAGAAGTAGGGGATCTCGACCACCGGACCGCCGAACTTGCCGGTAGCGTCGCGCAGGCCGTGCGACGTGAGGAACTCCAGCAGGAGCTTTTTCGCCTCGGCGAGTTGCGCGAGCGTGATGCCGGTCAGTTGTTTCCGGCCGGTACCGTTGTTCCCGTTGCCGTTGGTATGCGGCTGTGGCCGCACGTACCCGCCCTGCTCCGCCATATAAACCAGCGAGCCTGGCCCGATTCCGCCGGCGACGTCTTTGAAACTCCGCCACGCCTCATCTTGAGCGCCCTGATCGAACATGTCCTTCCACTGTCGCGCCCATGCGTCGAACTGAGCTTGAGTACCACCCGCGGCGTGGATGCCCATGCCGGTATTGCGCCAGCGTTCGCGGCCGTCGCCCCCACCGATGAAAGTGAGCAGATGGTCAATTTCTTCCCGCGTCACCGCTCCTCCGCCTCCGCCGCTTCCAGGAAATCGACGATCGCGGTGACGGGCACCTTGATTCGCCGGCCAATCTTGATCGTCTTCACCTGGCGGGCGTGAATCATCTCGTAAGCGGTGCTGCGGCCGATGCCCGCGATCCTGGCAAAGCGGGCAACGCTAAACTGGACGGCGCCGCCATTCTCCCTGACGATCAAACGAGTCTGCTCGTCCCGGGTCATTTGAGCCTCCGTGCCCAGCGCAGCATTTTCTCGCGCTCGTCGGCTTCGCGTGCCAGGGTTTCGTCGTATGTGGACGTGTCCCAGAATTTATCGATTTCTTTCTGATAGAGGCCGCGCAAAATGTTTGGATCAAGTGCATCCAATTCGACCTGGACGAGCTTGCCGTACCTCGCGACGAAGGACCCAGCGCGGCTGTCGGTTTCTTTGCCGGGAAATTCGGGTAACTGAAATTCTTCGACCTGCTCAGGGCTCAGTGCTATGCGCCTCATCGCCTTGAGCTTTTGTCCCCGCGCCTCAATTTGCGCCTGAAAGTTTCTCGAAATGTCTTGCCCGGACGCATCGTGATCACCGGCGTAAATCAAAACGACCGGGCGGCCATCGCGCGACATGTCCTCAACGCACGTGCGTTCGAACGACTCGCTGGAATACCCGCCGAGCGGGGCGATTCCGACCCCAAGGTCCCCGAACCAGTCGGTTAACTGGGGCACCAGTCCATTCTTTTCAATGGCCAGATAGATCGCGCATCGCTGCCCGATGGTGCGATCAATTCGGTAGACCTCCGCCGCCTCAAGCGCAGCCGCGCGTGGACTGCTCCATGTTGCGTATCGATGAATCGATCGATTGTTGTCGAGCAGCTCCGGGAATTCAGCGCGCCTGCGGGCTGCGGCAGAGACTCGGGATAGTTGCTTGTACATATTCAGCGTGTTCGTAATCAAAGCTCTGACTACTAACTGATAAAATAACTGTCTTAGAGTAACTAGGGTGTCGTAGGAATTCACGATTGCGGCCGCCGCGACCAGGATGGCGGTCCAGTCGAGACGCGCTTCACTACGAGTTTCCATGTGTGAGTCCCTCCGTCTGCGAGCGGGTTCCTTTCCCATTTGCCATCGAATTTAGTATTATCTAGCAACACTCGGCGACGCTTTTGAAAATGCGTACTATTACGAAAAGCGGGGTTTACTATTACGCGACCGGCCCAAACGGGGTAAAAGTCCTTATCTCACAAGGACTTTCTCGGGGGTGGTTATTTCCATCGACGGTCACCTTCGACGGCGGCCGGCGCGACATCGGTGCCCATCTGGTGTTCACCGGCCCGCCCTGGAAGTACGCGATTCCGCAGCGCAATCTGCTCGCGGAATTCCTGAACCTGGCGGATACCCTCCACCCCACCAAAGACCTGGCGAAGGGAAAAGCCGCGATACGCGCGCACTATGCGCGGCTGCTCGCGTTCGCCCGCAAGTACGGCCCCCTGCAGCTCCGGCCGCCTGGCGCGACGCGCTATCATTCCGAGAGGTTCGAAGCGCCGCCCCCGCCAGGCTCGTCGTGGTGGCGTGTCTGCTATCCCACCAACGACGATGGGTTGCCGGCGCCGACGATACCGTTCAGTGGCCAAGAGCCCATCGGACCGCATCGCCCTCCCGCACCGTGGGAACGGTGGGAGGTCGACGTAGGCCTGCGCAGCGCCGACTACGACGAGCTGGACGCGCTGATAAATCTCGACACCTGGTGCGGCCGAGCCGCTTATTACCGCGTCCTAATCGATACGGCACGCCGGCTGCACCGCGGCCAGACGGTCAGTAACCAGGCCTGGGGAATCATCGACCCGCCGGCGATCGCGGTGGCCTGGCTCCAGGACCCTGAAACCCACGCGCTGACGCGAGCTAAGGACGCCGACCGGGATGTCACGCGCGCGGCATTGGCCCGCTGGAAAGCCGAAGGGGGCATGTCCGACATGTCCGATAACCCCTGGAAGCGCCTGCAGGCCGGCCTCTTCGCCGTGCTGGAATCCAACCCGCTCGACGTCCCACTGCGCTGGAGCTTGAGCAGCGACGGTAAACTCGTGCTCAACCCAGTCTCGAGCCTTAGCGCCCACCTCAGCCTGCAGCTGCTGCACGCCGTCGGCAATGCCTCCGTCGACCTGGTGGTCTGCACTAATTGCGGCGAGCTATTCGCGCCCAACTACCGCCGGCGCATCGACCGCGACCCCTACTGCTCAAAGAAAGAATGCTCCTATTACGCCCCCCGCCGCGCGGCGGCTCGCCGGTGGCGCGAGGAGCACCCCCGCCCACAGGAGAAAGAGATATGAACCCGAACCTCTACAAACCGAACCGGCACCGCAGGGCCAACGGCCAAGGCACCATCACGCGACACCCCTCCGGTCTGTGGCACGCGCGCCTCAGCCTGGCCCTCGACGAAACCACCGGCCGACGTGTCCGCAAGTCCTTCTATGGCCACACCGAGAAAGACGTCCTGCGCCAGCTCAGCGAAGCGCAGGTCAAAATCGACAAAAATCTGCCGCTGGGCCCGCGCGACAAACGCCTGACCCTGGCGACATGGATGAACAGCTGGCTGCAGAACCTGCGGGGCTCAATCGGCGACCTGACCCACGAGCAGTACAGTCAGTACGCCAGGTTGCACATCTTACCCGTGCTCGGCGCGCACCGGTTGATGTCACTGACCCCGAGCTATGTCCGGACCTGGCTCAAAACGCTCGAGCAGAGAGGACTCAAAGCCCCGCGTAGCCGCCAGCTCTGCCTGTTCATCCTGCGCCACTGCCTGGCCCAAGCCGTCATCGACGAGATTATCCCCCGCAACGTCGCCAGCCCGGAATTCGTCGCCGGCCCCAAAACCGACAAACACCGCGCCACCCACTACCTGCGCCCGGAAGAAATCCCACGGTTCGAAGCTGCACTCAAAGATTCCCGCTTCGGCCTGCCCTGCCTAATCTGCGTCCGCCGAGGTCTGCGCCGCGGCGAAGTCCTGGCGTTGCAGTGGGCCGATGTCGATTGGGAACGCAAAACCATCCAGGTCCAGCGCGGCCTCAACCGCGTCAAAGACGCCGACGGCCACGGCCACCTCGTACTGCGCGCCCCCAAAACACCATCCGCCGTCCGCCCCATCCCCATCGATGACGAACTTGTTGCCGCACTCAAAGACCACCGCCGTAAACAAGCCGAACAACGACTCGCCGCCGGTAAAGAATGGAAAAACCTGGGCCTGATATTCACCGTCGCCAACGGTGGACCCATCGACCCCCGCCGACTCGTTAAAGCCGTCAAAACCTTCTACCGGCAGAGCGATATCCCCACCGAAGGCCACAGCGTGCATACCCTCCGCCATACCGTCGGCAGTCTCGGCATCAAAGCCATCGCCGACGTCCACCCGCGTTCGATACAGCGCCTTTTGGGCCATTCCCGTATCGAAACCACCATGAATTTGTACAGCCACGTCGACGATTCTGACGTCCTAAATGCCACCAAAAATATCGACGCAATTATTGCCCGCGAAAAATAAGCCCAAAAAGGGGTCTGTGAGCAGTGTGAGCAGCGCTAAGTACTTGATTTCATGAGTAGAATCGTCCAAAAAAGAGCTGCTCACATCAGAAATTACAAGGTACCCCTATTTACAGCAAAAACAGCAGATTTTTTACTCCAGTACCGTACGCCCAAGTTTCTTCGCACCATGCGAAAAAAACCAACGTTTACTCCCACGGCTCGTGGACGCCAGCGGACGCCAGCGGACGCTTTAAGACAATAGATACTTGGGGTAGCAAGCGAAGTCCGGATGTCAGCGGACGTCCACGGACACCAGCGGACATTGGAGCGGCCCACTATTCCTAATCCTGGGGCCGTGGGTTCGAATCCCGCAGGGGGCGCCAGTAACTCACTGAAATCATTGAGAAATTTACACCACACCGAATCTCGGAATTTTCGATGGACGCCCATCTAGGCGGCGTGTAGGCAGAGCGGTCGGATGTCACACTGCGAGCTTGCCACGAAACCGCGCCTGGTAACGGTGCTCAGGAATTCGAGAGGCGAGGCATTAGCGGCTGAAAGCCCTGGCCGCCCAGTGTAACCTCAGAATCCATACTTCTTCTGCCGCAGCTTGAAAGCGTCGACGCCGCCCTCCATAACCTCGGTGATCTCGTGGTTGATTTCGGGGACATCGATTGCGCCGGTTAGCTTGATCTGGCCGCCGGATTCCGTAGCGCTTGTGCGATAGTCGCAGCAGATGATGAGTTCCGCGTCACCATTTACGACCAGGTTGGCGTTGTGGCTCGCGAAGACTACTTGCCGATGGGTTTTAGCACGCCAGAGCGTCTCGACGATGTCGTTGATGATTTTCATGTTGAGATCATCTTCCGGCTGATCAATGAGGAGCGGCGGACCGTCCTGGAGAAGGAGGATTGACAGCAAAGCGGTCGCTTGCTGTCCGGGCGACGCCTTTTCGAAGGGTAAGAAATCATTGGCGCGAATCTGATACTCGAAAATTGGAAGATCTTTCAAATCAAACAAGAAAAGGTCCAGCCAAGCAGGAGGTGTCAATTGCCGCGCGAAGGCGATCTTCTCCTTCTGCGTAAAACCGGCAGCATCCAGGCGTGGTGTAGCAGGGAGTTGCGTCACAGCCTCGTCCTCGACTCGCAGTCATGCGAGATTATGGAACTCGTCGAGTATGCCATGCCAAGTGTCGAGTGGGCTGGCCGCTGAAGTTACCTGCTCGACCAGCCGGTCGATCCGTTCGCCGCGCGTCCTGCTCCCCTTCAGAAACTCCTTCAACCGGTTAGCGAGCGGTTCAAGGTCAGCGGCGCGTCGGAGAGTCGCCCTGAGTTTTGAATTCGAGACCGCCGTTAGCTCGCCGCACTGACGCTCCAAAAGATCTGCCCTCATTCCGTGCACGGTCTTCCAGTCGCTGCTCAGAGAGGCAAAGGCAGCGGCCGGATCTCCGAGCCTGGACAACTGCTGCGCCTTGGCGTCAGCGCTTTCGTTGATCTCAGCGACGCGAGACTCGAGCTCCTGGATATGGTGAAGTGTTTCCTCATGCGCAGCCGCCCGCGCCGCCGCCTCCCCGTATTGTTGTACTTGAGCTTCCCGCCTCTCGCGCCACTTGGAAATCGCATCAAAGTACTTCCCCAATGCTTTGTCCGCGACCGGCTGCACAAACGCTTCTTGAAATTCGGCGATGACCTTCCTCACCTCCGACGACCCAGTTAGCGAGCTCATCGTGGGCCTGCTGCAATAACTCACCGTTCTCTCGAGCGTTGCGTTTGTCGAGCGCGCCGGGGATCCGATTGAACTCTGAGGAAGCCGCATTCAAAGCTTCCCGTGCCGCGCTGGCATCGCGCTCCAAGCCTTGGACGACCCGCAGTTCAGCATCATAGATACTCTGTCGGGCGATGATAGCGTGGTCCTCGGGAGACAAACCCTTGACCGACGATCGAAGGTTTTCAATCTGTTCACTGAGAGATCGACGTTCAATGTCGTGAGCCGCGATCTCGGCCTGTAACGTCCGGGCGCGGGTGACGTGATCGAAAGATTCTCGTAGGTCGGTTGCAAGGCTGGATATGTGTTCTTCGATAGCATCAAGGTCTGCTTGAATCGGGGCGTGAACGAAGCGACGCAGTTCATCAAGGCGCGCACCCACGGCGCTGAGCTGCTTCTGGCTGTAGGCGCGCACGGGCAGCAGCTCTCGGACGTTCTGCTCGGTACAGGTTTGGAACGGCGAGTCCCCGATTTTCAGTGTGAGATCCCCCGTGGGCCTGCGACGAATGACGTGGGGAACGCCGTTCAATAAGAAGGAAACGTCGACTGCGGCATCTAAAGCGAGCAGCGTACCCTCGATCAGCGCCTGACGCCGACGCTGAAAATCCGCGACCTCGCCAACTGAGCTGTCAAGGCTGCCTGGCGGTTGGTCACAAAGTGCCCATCGGATGTATTCAAGAATCGTTGACTTACCTGTACCTCGCCCCCCTATCAGAGCGTTGTATTGCGGATTGAAGTCGAGTGTGATCGGACCGAGGAACTTGCTATTTGAGACCTCCACGTGGGTGAGCCGAATTGACGGGAGCGTCGGCTCGACATGGGAGATCCGGGAGTAGCGCGCGCGACAAGCCTGGCGCAGGGCCTCGGCGGTTGGCCTTGCCCATTTAACCCAACTGACATCTGTGCCAAGCCTTGTGAAATCGCGACTCCTGCTGTCGGATGTTTGGAATACTGCGATAGCCTTGTTTCCGTATTCCTTATTCCCTCCGTTTAATATGTCCGTGTTGCCTTTCCCGTGTTGTGCAACCGAACCGTCGACGAAGCCGCCTACGCACGGCATGCTCTTGTACTTCTCGGCGAAGCCACTCCGAAGTAACGTGAAGGTGCCGCTCTCACCGACGTGTGGGAAGACGATGAAGCGATCTCGCAGAAAGTCGCGCTTGTTGAGTTCGTCATAGAGATCCTGAAGTGTCTTGATATGCTCCACCGCTGGGTTGGATTGTGATGAGCGTCAGTATTCGGCGTCTGTGCGACACTGAGGGCCTGAACGACTTGCGGTAACAGGACAGTGGGAAAATCGGCGTCTAAGATGACCAGTGCTTGACAAGGAACCCCGAGCGTCAGCTCCATACCGGGGAAAACTGTCAGCCTCTGTTCCGAGCGCAACGGCTTCCCGGCCTCATCAGTCTCGATTTCGGCCGCTTGCCGAATATAGTCGAAGAAGGCGAGGTCGTGATGGTCGGTAATAGCGACCGCTTGAAGTCCTTTCTCTCGGCAAGCAGCCACAAATTCAATGGCGTACTGGCGCCGCTCGTCGATTGTGACAGCACCTTGCCCCTTCCAATTGAGGTCGCGCGGTGTGTGCACCTGAAAGTCACACTTGTGGAAATGAGCGCCTCTATCCATACATCCTCTAATTTTGTCGCCGGAGCGTTACGCGGCTGATGTCGAACCGGTCTTCAGGTTCAGGTCCGCCGTCCACACGCGAGGTCCGCGGCGGGGGTCGATAGATGCGTCGCGAAAGCCCCGCAGATAGAACTGCGGAATAATGTGGTGCTCCACATAGTAAGTATAGCACGGTGGGGACTAGCGGCGGGGTGGGCAGAAGGTTCAGGGACTGTCAGTACTGCGCTTCCGCATCGGAAATAAAAAATGTTCGCCATCAGTATTTCGAAACCCAACCTTTGCATTTGGAGCAGAGATTGTCCGAAAGAGGGCGCGTCCCGGTTTTCACGCGTAACGGGCGGGCTGGTCAGGGTGTGTCTCGACCGTCTGGGCAGCGAGCCAAGCCTGAATGTCCTCAACCCGGTTCCGGACGCACCGGCGCGAATAGCGGATGAATCGTGGTCCGACCCGATGCTGACGCCAGCTTTCTAAAGTACGCTGCTCGATATCCAGAAGAGTGGCCGCTTCTGTTTGGGTGAGAAGCGGCTCGCTGACCTCGAATGATCGCGAGCTTTGCTGATCGTTGATTGATTCTCGAATCTCTCGCTTGGCCATGATGATTCTCCTGGGCAAGTCTTTGTTTTCCGCGGAGCCTTGCGGCCAGCCTCAGATGTTCGTCGTGGGACGGACATTCGGCTGCTTCGTTTGACCAGCGCACATGGCAGTCGTTGAAGGTGGTCTGTGATTGTGGATCGGTGCGAGCGGCACAGTTGCGGCGTTCAATGGTCGAGCACCCGCGGCGGAGTCGCGCCAATACGCTAGCCGCGATTCGAGTTCGCCTCGGCGTGAGCTGGTCACAGTGTCCGTAGTCAGCTGGGCGCTACGCTACGTTGGCTGCGGCTCGCAAGTTGGACCGCGGCCGCACACTTCGGAAAAACCTCCGCCCCCGCGCGTCTTCCTCCGCAGAGGCCCGAAAAAAAGCTTCACAAGCCCGGACGGAAGAGGAGCGAAGGATATCTATAGTTGTGGACTCAATGCGGCGACCAGAAGTGTGAGCTTTCATCTGAATATCGCAGCGCTGTTCAGCCATCTTCACAATATCAGCCATCTTCACAATAAGAGAGACTCGGCCCTTTCCGCGCGTGCGGTTCGCGGAAACTATCTGCAATGATATGAAGCCGTGCGGCGACCAGTGACAAAGCGAATTCCTCGCCGGCGCCAACGGCGCTGCCGTCTCGGACACTTCCTCCCGCTATTGCTGCTGATCGTCGCGGTCTTCGGCTCAATGGCGCCGCTCGCCCGCCCGGCGCCGATTGACATGAGCAATTCTCCGCGGGCAGCAGGCCCAACAAATGACGGCGGCCGGAAACGGCAAGTCCAATTACTCCGTCAGCAGGGGAATACCTACGAGCTCCACGGCCAGTACGATCAAGCGCTTGAGGCGTTCCAACACTCGCTGACAATTGCGCGCGACCTTGAGGACACGACTGACGAAGGGGCGGCCCTCAACTGCATCGGCAACGTCCTCGCCGACATGGGCCAGTCCGAGAACGCGCGCCGATACTATGAACAGGCGCTCAAGCTCGCGCGTGACGCTCGCGCGGCACAAGTGGAAGCCGCGGTTCTGGACAATCTGGGGTATCTCGATCAGCAAGACGGCCAGTACCAAGAAGCGATGGACAGCTTCCAGAAGGCGCTCGCCATAGCGCGACGAATCGGCTCGCAGTCGGGCGAGCAGGCGGCTCTGGCCGAATTGGGATCCGTCGCCGAAGCTCTCGGCCAATATGGCGAAGCGATTAAGTATGACCAGCAGGCAATTGCGTTGGCTCGCAGCCTGAAGGATTCGGCGGCAGAGGTCGCGGCGCAGAACAACCTGGCGAGCGCCTACGCGGATATCGGGCAATACCAAGATGCGATCAAGCCTTACGAGACCGCGCTCGAACTTGACCGCAAAGCCAACCATCCGGCCGGTGAGGTCGCGATTCTGAGCAATCTCGCCGGCGTTTACGCGGCGACCGGGCGCAACGACAAAGCTCTGCGGAGTGGACAGGATGGATTGACGATCGCGCGCAAGATCGGGGATTTGGGCGCGGAGAGTTCGGCGCTGAACGAACTTGGCAATATATATTCCGGCCTTCACCAGTACGACTCCGCGGCTGACGCGTACGAACAATCGCTAGCGATTGTCACGGGCATGGGAAATCTCGACCTGCAGGGAGTGCTGCTAACCAACCTGATGGGCGTGGCCCGCGCGCGCGGCCAGACCGA
Source organism: uncultured Pseudomonadota bacterium (assembly GCA_963837035.1). Lineage (GTDB taxonomy): Bacteria > Desulfobacterota > Binatia > Binatales > Binataceae > JASHZA01. The sequence goes on along the minus strand of CAWIMH010000026.1, from coordinate 495,808 downwards.
AGCGGCGATTTTCTTCGGAAAAGAAGCTGTTGATCAGACCCAGCGCGAACGCGGGGCCATCCGCGGCCTCGAACGTAAATACCGGCTCAGTTATTTGCGATCAAAAGCCACCAGTTATCGAAATCTCGCGGACCTGCTGCTCTCCGTAGGCCGCATTGATGAAGCGCTCCAGGTCTTAAGCCTGCTCAAAGACGAGGAGTACCGCGAGTTCACGGGCGGCGAAAGCGAACACCATGGCACTCCACGATTCGCTCCGGGACCTGAAGAATCCGCCAGGCACGAGTATGACGGACTCTCCCATGCACTGAAGGAGCGCGCGGCACACCGGTCAGCACTGATGACCCACTCACAGCTTGCCCCCGCAGAAAAGCAGGAGCTTGCGCAAGCTGACCTCGAGTTCCGCTCGGCCAGTGTTCGCTTTCATAAATTTCTTGGCGGCTTGGCGGTTGAACTGAGTAATAGTAAGAGCGGCGCCGGATTAAAGAATTTCGGACCGTCTCGCGAGATCGTGGCCATCCTCGCGAAAGCGGGACCAAGGAACGTCGCCGTTTACACTCTGGTCGGCGACGCGCGCTGCTGGACTGTACTGATTACGCCCGACACTCAGTTCGCGGCTTCGTACCCAGTCACTGCGGCCCAATTGCACGACAAGATTGTCGCGCTGCAAGGGCTGCTGGCATATCCGGCGCCTGCCAGCCGCGATCTTCTGGCGGACCTCTACCAGATCGTCGCGGCGCCACTTGTGCAAAAGCTGGAAGCCGCCCACGCGACCACTATAGCATGGTCGTTGGACGGCGACCTGCGCTACATTCCGATCGGCGCGTTGTACGACGGCAAGCACTATCTGATCGAGCGCTACTCGATGGCGCTGTTGACACGCGCAGACGCGGCCGCGCTGCAGGCTCATCCGGACATCCCCAGGTGGCGCGCGGTTGGCCTTGGTACGTCGAATGAACAGCGTCCGCTGCCCGACCTGAAGCTCGACGCGCTCACGAACGTACCGGCCGAGCTGTGTTCGATTGTGAAAGCATCCGCATACCCGAAGGAGTGCGAGGAGCCCGGGCGCGGCATCATTCCCGGAACGATCGTGCTTAACCGCGCTTTCAATCGCGCGGCGCTCGCCGATGATCTCGCCAGGCATAGCGCGGTGGTTCATATCGCGAGCCATTACGTATTCGGCGCGGACGATCGCAGATCCTTCCTGCTGTTGGGCGACGGCTCGATACTGAATCTGCGCGCTCTCAGGCTCGCACCGGACCTGGATATGACAGGCGTACAACTGCTCACGCTGTCGGCGTGCGAGACGGCTTCGATCAAGGAAAATCTCACCGGAAGCGAGGTGGACAGCCTCGCCGAAACATTGCAGGCACGCGGCGCGGAAGCCGTTCTCGCGAGCCTGTGGCGGGTCGACGACGAGAGCACGCGGTTGCTGATGGTGGGCTTTTACAATCGCATGATGACGGGCAGGGGGCGCCTGTCCAAGGCTGCCGCGCTGCGCGAAGCGCAACTCGCGTTGATCCGCGGGGACATCGCGACTACTTCGTTGCCGAATCGTGCTCGCTTCGCCAATCCTTACTATTGGGCTCCGTTCATCCTGATCGGCAACTGGCTATAGCGACAATCTCGACGGGGGCGCGCGCCCACCGCTCGAAACCCTCGCGTCGCTCAATCCGACCGTTGTCTACGTTTTTCCGGAAAAATACCAGCGCTCCGGAGTCTTCAACTCGGGAAACAGGAAAACCCAACCGACGGCATGCTATCTCATGTTTACCGATGCTGGATTGACTGTACACAAGCGACGAAGTCGTGCATCCTACCGCAGCGCCTGGCAGGTCGCCGATTTCGCGCCGATCAATCGGGGGAGGACTCCAATGAATAAGCAGCCTGTTATGAGGTCCGGCGGAACCGTCAAACTGCGCCAACTCTTCCCGGTATTCACCACCTGGCGCGCCGTCGGCAGTAAGGGCTTACTCGCACCGGCGGCGGTGACGATCATCGTTTCGTCGCTGCTCGGACTGATCGCGGCGTTTCCGGATTCGTGCAATTTCCGAACGGAGAGCGGGTCGATCAACCTCGGGGCCTTCGACTGTTTTGCCTGGGTTTTCGGCGCGTACATCGCGGCAATATTCGTCTACCTCGTGTACCGCCTATGCGGCAAAGCTAAATCCGCGACGGCGATGGTGGCGGCGATGCTGTTGGGTGTGCTCTCCGTCAACACGGTCTGGGGTCCCCTCCATTTCATCCTCGCGGAAGGGCTGGGCGGTGCGCTCTTCCCCGATGAAAAGCACCTGGGAATCCTTGGGCAGTTTCTCGACAACGTGGTGACGATCGGGATGGTCGAGGAGGCGACGAAGATTATCCCGGTGCTGCTCCTATGCCTGGTCGCGACGAAAATGCGCGCGCCCTGGCGCGAGGAATTCGCTGTGCGCGAGCCGCTCGACGGCATCCTGCTCGGTGCGGCGTCGGGCGCGGGGCTCGCCTTGTACGAGACGGTGCATCAGTACATGCGCACGGTGCTGCTCCAGGGGCCCTTTCTGAAGCAGGCGCTGCAGGGGTTCTTCAAATTCGAGGCGCAACATCATCCCGACTGGCTCGATCTGACCAAGGAGCAGTTCGTCAGAAGGTGCTTCGCGGATCTCTCGGTCAACTACAGCCTGCAGGGAATGATGGACGCGCTCGATATCAACGGCTTTCATGCCATGGCCAACCTGATCATGCGGTCGTTGAACGATCTGGCCGGCCATATGGCGTGGGCGGCGCTGCTGGGTTACGCGGTTGGGATCGTGATGCTGAAGCCGGCGCGCAATTGGATCGCGCTCCCGGTGGGCTACTTGCTGGTTTCGAGTCTGCACGCCTTGTGGGACCTCGAGATCAACGATCCCCACAACCTGATCGAAGGAGTCGTGTCGAATCTGCCCGCGATGACGTCGGGGCTGTTGTCGTATGCGCTGCTGGTGACAGCGATCCTGGAATCGCGACAGATTTCGCCGACGCGCGCCTTCAATTTCGCTACGCAGGTGTTGCAGTTCGGATCGCGGACGGCCGCTCCGGCCCCAACGGCGGTGAGAGCGGCGACTGCCTCGTCCACGCAGCGGCTGATGCTGGTGATGGGCACGCGTTCGCTGACGCTAACACCAGGCACGACCTTGCGGCCACATGAGATTCCCGGCTTGAGTTCCGGGTTGCTCAACGCGGCGGTGGCCGAGGTGCGGCCGATCAGCAGCGACTGGTCGATTCTCGGCCTCAAAAATCTCTCGACCACGAGTTGGCTGGCGGACACTCCTGACGGACAACGGCGTCAGCTTTCGCCGGGTAATACGCTGCGGATCGCGCGCGGCGTCAGGATCAACTTCGGCAGCATTCGTGGTCAGATCCAGTAATCGGGCCGGCTTTTTAAGCTCGCGCCCAGGCCCGAGTTCAATACTCGAAGCCGAGTCTCGAATTTCAAGGTAAGGATACGCGGAAAATTCCAGGTGATTTCCGGGAGGATCGTTGGTGAACTGGTCGGAGATAAATCGGCGGGAAGTAACGATCAAGGCGGCGGCCGGCTTGGTGGGCGGGATTGTGGCATGGGTTCCGCTGGAACTCTGGTTCACGGCGTACCCGGCGGCAGATACCGGCGGCGTGCTACCGGCCTCGAGGTTCGCCGTCTATTCGTACTATTTCATGACGATGTTGCTGCCGGCCTTCGTGGGCATGTTGATCGTAGGCACGGACCTGCAGCCCCTGGCACTGACCGCGAAGAACCGCCGCATCCTGATCATTACCTTCGGGATCTGCTTTGTCCTCGGACTACCGGCGGAATACTGGTCGAACGAGATCTACAACTGGATGCTGCCGCGGGTCGATCCGCGCTGACGCTCCTGCAAGTGATGGTTCCGCGGTCGGCGGCCTGGGGCGAACTGGGGTTGCTGATTGGGATCGGAATCGGCATTTCGACTTTTTCGGTGCCGAATATAGCGAAGGGCGCGATTGGCGGCCTGCTGGGAGGACTGATCGGCGGCTTGCTGTTCGATCCGATCAGCCGGGCGTTCAGCGTCGTGCTCTCGCGCGCCTTTGGCCTCGGTGAGACGGGGCTGATGATCGGCCTGCTGATTGGCCTGGTGCAGGATCTCACGAAGACCGCGTGGCTGAAGGTCGAAGCCGGGCGCCTGCGCAATCGCGAGTTTCGCCTGGAGAACGCGGTCACGGCGCTCGGACGGGCGGAGGAATGCGACGTCGGGCTGTTCGGCGACGCCGCGGTGGAGGCGCGTCACGCCCAGATCGAGCGTCGCGGCAACGATTTCACCGTAAACGGCCTGGGCCATCGGATTCGGGTAAACGGGCGCGAGGTGGCGACGGCGCGACTGAACAGCGGGGATGCGCTCGAGATCGGGAACTACAAGCTGAGTTTCAATCTGAAAAGCGTGCCGAAGGGCGCTCGCGGCGAGGATGCGGCTGCCGCGTTGTCGCCAGCCCCGACCGCGCAACCCGTGACCGCACCTGCGCGAGCAACCGTTGCGGCGCCGTGCCTGGTGGATTCGAACGGCCGTCAACTTAATCTGCGTGCGGATGCGAGCACCAGCTTCGGCCGTGCCACAGATAATGACGTGGTGCTGCCAGACAAATCGATCTCGCGGCGGCACGCGACGATCACGCCGGGGGAAGGCGGATTTTACCTGCGCGACCTGCAGAGCCAGAACGGAACTTACGTGGACGATCAACGGGTAAACGAGTATCTGCTACGGGATGGGGATCGGGTCCAGTTAGGCGATTTGCAGTTCACGTTTCGGGGATGAGGGGGCACCTTCACCTTAGACCTCGATCTCAGCTACCAAATGTCCTCGAAGGAGCTACCGCCAAACATTCCGCGCATCGGCCCCTTCATAAAATCCCACGCGCGCACATCCGGACTGTCCAGATCGTCCGGCCGTGTCGCGGCGTCGAGGCGGAGTCCAAGTCATCGCGATGCACGCCGCAACACATTGTTGCCGGCGACCATGAAGGTTATTCACCGACCGTCTGCTTCTCAACGACGTCCTTGCGACCCGAGACGCATGCCGCACACGAGCCGCGAGCAGGTCATCGTACGCCATCCTCTGATCGGCCTGCCCGGTCGACACCTTTAGGACACTGGCAGGTCTAGTGCGCGTGGTGTCCCGAATGGCTGAAAGCGCCACCGAGTAGTCCGCCGACCACTCCGCCGAGCGCGCCTGCAACACCCGCCGCAATGGCGGTGTCGGTACCGTTATCCGCGGGGGAAGCCTGCGCCACCGGCTGGTTGGAGTATGGGCCCGGCGGCGGCGGTTGATGTTGCGTCCGCCAGCGGCGGCGTTCTTCCCGCTCGGCGAGCTGGCGGCGTCTGAGTTCGGCCTCGCGCTGCGCTTGATCCTGCTGAGCTTGCAACTGCTGCTGGCGGAGGAGTTCTTGCTGGCGCTCCGCGGCCTCGAGCGCCGCCTGTTGCTGGCGTTCGTATTGCTCGTGCGCCGCGACCAGTTCCTTCTGATGCTGGATTTCGTTCCATTGGCTCACCCCGGCGAAGGCGGCCACGCCCAAGGCGGCGATGGTGACGAACCCGACAACGACTTTGAGACCGGAACGGCGATTGGCGCCGAGCGCCGGCGGGGTATCGCGGATGACCCAGGTCTGGTTGCCGGGGCCGAGATCGGAGCCGGCGGGTCGGCGTTGGAGTATTGCGGTTTGCTCGAGGTCCGGATCGAGACTAGCGAGAGCGGCGCTCTGCGCGCCCGGGACTCGATTCATTACCGCGGTCGGGTCGTTCGCGGCGTTCCGTGCGGGGCCTCCGAGGTTGCGCGATGCGGGGGGGACATTTTGACCGATCGATCCCGAGACGCGGCTCGTATCTGCGATCACCCAGGTCTGGCTGTCGGGCTGGGTCGCCGTCTTGCGCAAGGGCGCCGTCTGATCCCCTGGCACCACCGGCGCGGGAGCCGGCGGCGTGGCGGTCATCGCGGCGCGGATCGCAAGCAGGCGCGCCTTGAATTCACGCGCACTGGGAATGCGGTCCTCGACCCTATCGGCCAACGCCTTGGCCAGTACGCCGGAAAGGTCGGGGTTGGTCCCCGGAACGAGCTGGATCAGCGCCGGAAAATCGAACGGCACGGCAGCGCGGCCGGACAGAGCCTGATGAAGCGTCGCCGCCAGCGCGTAGAGATCCGAACGCTCCTCGACCTTACCCATATACTGCTCGCGCGGAGCATAGCCCGGGGTGCCCATGAGCGTGACCGTGCTGGTCTGGAAGAAGCGCGCGATGCCGAAATCGATCAGCTTGACCTTGCCGTCGGGCGTGACCATCACATTGCCCGGCTTCATGTCGCGGTAGATGACGGGCGGGTTGAGACCGTGGAGATATTCCAGGGTGTCGAGAATCTGGATGGCGATATCGATGGTTTCGCGTTCGCCGAGGCGTCCGCCGGCGGCCTTGACGCGATTCTCAAGAGTGTCGCCCTCGACGAACTCCATCACGAGGTAGTGGCTTTGCTGATCGCTGAACTTGTCGTAAATCTGCGGGATATGATCGTTTCTAAGCGCGGCGAGCATATCGGCTTCGCGCTGGAAGGCGGCGATCGCGACCTGCTGCTCGTCGGGATTGGCGAAGTTGTCGATCATCGCGGCGACGGCACACAGGCGGCTGCTGAGCTTGAGGTCTTCGGCCAGGTAGACGCTCTTCATACCGCCGCCGCCGAGGGGCTTGACGATCCGGTAACGGCCTCCGAGTAACTCAGCAGTGTTCATGGTTTTCCCTGGCGATCGATTGGAAGGCCTGTCGAGGCGCCGTCCTGCAGCTTATGACTCACGGAGGTCGCCGTTTTTGCCCGGCATGAACAGATTTTATGAACCAACCTGATGTCCCTCGAATTGGTTCCTCGGCGGCCGCAGCCGCGAATCCCGATCTTTATGCTGCCATCGAAAAATCGCGAGCTCAAACCCTCGATGAAGACCCGACGTGCGGTCCCACGGATACGAAGTGTACTAACGAGAGGTCTTCGTCGCAACAAAAAGCCGACGAGAACACCAATTGACCAAGTTTAAACTCGCTAGCGAGGCGTTGGTCTCGGCGATGTACGCGAAGGTCAAGCTGGAATGGTCAAATTCGATGGTCGCGTCGAGGTCGATTTGGGCAAAAAGAGCGGCTGCGCGGGCCGCTAGCGCTTCAGGACTGGAGCGGTGGTTTCGCCTTGCTTCTTCAGGCCTTTGCGTTCCATTTCCTCGATTCCCCGCTTTCTCTCGGCCTCGCTTACGCGCTTGAGTGGACCCTGATAGATCACCCGAGCGATCGCGGAGCCGTTGGCAGTGCGGTAGTAGTCATGGGTCTCGGTACAGTCGAGCATCCCGGCGGAGCCGAGCGCGAGCTCGATCCTCATGCGGTCCCATAGCGGCTCTCCCAAGGTGTCTTTTTCGAGCGCTTCTTCCTCGAGCAGGACATGTCGATCATCGATGCCACTGGCCGACATCTTGGTTATTTTCATACCTGGTGGAGCGTAGGCGGCTACGGACATCACGACCCGACCGTTGGCGACGTAAAAGGTTGCGCCCATCTCGACCGAGGTAACGTTGGCGAAGCTGGATGGAGCGCTGGATGTGAGCGGAAGCGCACCCGCCCAATCCCCGACGAAATCGGTGCTGGCCTGCGGGAGGTCGAAATTGCGCCCGGCCAGCGCGCTGGTAACGGTTCCGGATGATTGAGCGGACTGGTCAACGGCCGGATGGTGCAATAAGCCGATCAAGGCAATCGCCACAATCAAGGCCGCCGCCGAAGCCTGGATCGCGCGTGACTGCCACCAGGGTTTCGGCATTGGGACCACCGCCGCTGCGGGATTATCGAGGATGAACTCGATGTCGCCGAAACGGACCTGGTCACCGTGGGCAAGTTGGGCGTCGCTGATCCTGCGGCCTGCGAGAAAGGTCCCGTTTGCGCTTTCGAGGTCGCGCACCAGGCAGCGGCCGTCTTTGATGGTGATCAGGGCATGGTGGCGTGAGACGGATTTATCCGGGACGACCAGATCGTTGTCGCTGCCGCGGCCAATCCTGGTTGGGTGGTCAGATACGAGATCGAAGCGCTTGCCGTCCGAGGAGAGGAGAGAAACCGCCGGGGTATTCATACCATATCAGTTCCGCCGTGACGGTAGCGCCTCGGCCCACTAACCGCAAATCGTTACAGAGGCTCGACGCGCCGCGTGGAATCGGCATGCTGAGAGGGAATTGCGGGATACCGCAAACTGCGGAGGCCATTCGTTTCGTCCCGCGGGAATTTCATTTATGGTAGCCGCGCACCGTCGTGGCACAGAAGCTGATCGAACTTCTCCCCGGAGTAATCGCGGGCGACAAACCGTCATGGGACTCCTTCGTCCGGATTTGCGGTCCAATGGTGTATCGGTTGCTCGGGAAGTTCAGCAATCTCACCCCGACGGAACGGGACGACCTCGTGCAGGATGTCTTTCTGTTGTTGATCGACCGCGGAATCAGGCAATTTCGCGGAAGCACGGAGTATGAGTTCATCGGGTATATCAGGATGATTGCGCAGAACGAAGCCAAGAGCCATTTGCGGCGTCATGGCCGCCGCTTCGAACTGCAACTACTCGACCAGGAGTCCGACGAGGATAACGAGCGTCCGGCGATCGATCCCGTGGCCGACCGTTCGTCGGATCCTGAGGAAACGACCCTCGATGCCGAGAACCGCAGGGCGCTGCTGGGCTGTATTAAGGGGATACCGGAGATTGACCAGGAGATCTTCTGGATGCGGCAGCGCGAGGATTCCTATGAGGGTATCTCACGAATGCTGAAGCTTCCCATTGGCACGATCGCGTCGAAGTTCCATCGGGCCAAGTCGGCGATCGAGGATTGTCTGAGAGCGGCAGGGATCTTGTGATAATCCGGGAAAAACCTCGCTTCCCGGCGGTCTTTAGCCTTGTGGGGTTCCGCCTACGGCGCCCCATGGCAACACCTTGAAAGAAGCCGATTCCAAGCTGATCGCGCAGCTTGCGCGCCTGCGCGGGCCCAACTGCTTGTCCGAACGCGAGCTGGGCGAGTTCGCCAGCGATTCGATTGCGGCGCAAGAGCGGCTGACGGCCGAATCCCACTTGCGATCCTGTCCATACTGTATCAATCGCGTCGTTGAGATGCGCGAAGCCGCATTGCTGCTGGTCGAGGGTGAGCCGGTTCCTGACCGGCTGATAGCGCGCCTCCAGGCACTCGTCCCAGACGAGCGGGCGGCGGCTGCTGCCGCGCGGGCAACCGTCGAAGGGAAGCCTACACGAATTGCAAACCGGCTCCAGCGGGTCCGTGAGACTCTGGCGGAATGGATTACGCCGCGCTTCGCGGTCGAAGCAATCGCGGTCGCAGCGGTAGCAATCCTGCTGGTGATGGTGATGAGCCCGAATCGCCGCAGATGGCGGGGCGGTGGAGGCCAATCCGCGATAGCGCCGCTTAGCGCGAGTCTGGGAGGTTCGGAAACTGCGTTCGTTACGGCTTTTCGCCAGGGCGTCGCGACGGTTGCGGTGGGGGCCATCGTCGCCGCGCTCGACCAGCCTCCCCTGCTTGCCGCCGTGAACCCGACACGCGGCGCCGGGAACATCGAAGCGTACGAGCGTGCGCTGAGCGCGACCGTCGTAATCGTCACGGATCGCGGAATAGCGGGACTAGGTTCGATGGTTGCGCCGAGCCAGGTCCTGACGAACTGGCATCTGGTCGAAGGTGTCCGCGGAGTTGCCGTAATGATTCCGCAAAGGCTGCGGGCAAGCGAGGAAACCAGCGGCTCCTTTGTTGCCGAGGTCACGAAATTCGACGCGACCGCGGATCTCGCGGTCCTGACGATCGTTCATCCGCCACCTGGTCTCGAGGCGATACCGCTTGGTGAAACCGCGCCGACGGAACCCGGTTCGGAGCTTTGGTTGATCGGCAGTGTCGATAGAAGGATTGCGCTGGCGCCGGGAAGCTTTACGGCAATGCGCCCGGACTTCGCATGGCCCGAAGCAAAAGTCACCCGTCGGAGTGCCGCTATCCAGGCCCTTTGCGAGTCGCCACCGAAAAGTCCGGGCGGAGCAATGATCGATGCACAGGGCCGGCTCGTCGGCGTCTACGCGTATGGACAGCCGGGCGGCGTCGTCTACGGCGTGGGCCTTGAAACCATCAAGGAGTTTTTGGCACGGCCGGCGCGCGAGTCGCCAGCAGCAGGCAGCGCCGCGACGCCGTCATCGTATAGAGCAGAGTCATTCGGTCCGCGTATCACGGGCGTTTATGTGAGCAGCGTCGAACCGCCGCCGGATCTGTGGTTCGTTTACGACGTCGCGGGTGGCCCGCCCGCTTACAGCGCCAGTGGGCGCAAGAATCGTTTGGCCGTCGACACGATCGTCAAGCCGCGCGGTCCAGATTGGAACTCGCTCATCTACTACTTCGACAGCGCGTGCGCGGGGCAAATCGACCTGATCGGCTACAGCGAAAGGGGTGGGACTATCGGCCGCTACGAGCGTCCGGCCGAAAAGATTTCCCTGGCCTCGCTGGCGCCCGAGATTAGCGGCGCCTTGCGGTCCGGTATCATCCCGTACCCAACACTGCACTTGTGCGGACAGCCACCGACCGGCCAATAGGATCCGAGGGCGTCGGCGGTTTATACCATGCGGTGGTTTATGCCATGCGGTGGTTTATGGAAGACCTAGATCTTCCGCATCACCGCCTGGGTTTCAAATCCAAGTCTCGTCGGTCGGCTTCGACCGAGGACCTCCATCATCCGCTTTGAGCGGCTCAATGGATAGCGGCAATGATTTCGGTCCAGGTCCGGGCGCAACCCTGACCTCGAGCCTTGTCCTATTTCGGCCCGAAGGCCGGATGCTTTTTGCAGCGGCCGGAAAAGGCGCGGAGACCCCCTTGGGATAGATTGACGGGTTGGCTGAAGGCGCGACCGCCCAGCTCCAACTTCCGGATGGAAGCGGACACTGGGCGGTTTTCGATGAAGCTTGTCGCTGGCTCGGTCAGGCGTCGTTGGAGCGAGGGGACAGCCCGATCCGAAGCACATCGGAGCGATTGTCGGAACTGTTCGGCAGCGTAATATTCTCCAGCGTAAGAACTGAATAGGTCAAACTCCTAGTGTAGCGCTTACCCTGACCTGCGAACACCAGGTAGGCCTCGCTCGGCATCGGCGCCAGCGCGGGAACCTGATGGTCCTGGTGCATTAGTATCGGGCGAGCGAACCGATATTGAATTTCATCGATGAGGATATCGAGGGCGCGGGCATCAGCGGTCGGAGGCACGTCGCCGAGAAAGCTCTTGGCGATGTCGCGGGCGAATGCTCCGTCAGCGGGGCTATCGATGAACGAGCGTGACAGGATCAGATCCATGCGGCGTGCGATGCCGTGAGAATCGACCGCAATTTCGACCGTGGTAAGGTCGTGAAACTTCTCGCCGGTCGGCTTGAAGCTGAGAACTTGCACGCCGGGTTCCGCCGGAACGCTGGCGATCTGGGCCAGGTTGAACCAGGTGAAGAACCCGGACTCTTTGATTGCGGCGAGTGGCTGGCCCACGAATCCGCCGGTGGGCGGCGGGCCCGCCGCGACCGTGGCGGCAAAACCCAGGCTCCCGAGAAAGGAACCGGCGGCGGCCAGGGCTCTCCTGGCACTCACCTGATATCGAATTCTTGTCATCTGTGATCCTCCTGCCCTTCGAGAAACTGTCTTTTCGGCGACAATGCCGATGGTTCAGAAGACTCCCGCGGGCGGAGTTTTTTCCCGATTTGGCGGAAGGCCAGCGCACGACTCCTTGCGTTTGCGTGCGATCCGCGTCACACCGGCTTGCACGGGCGCGGCGGCGCAGGAAGATTGTAGAGGTGAAAGTCGCGATCGTCGCTGCCGAGATCGGTCCCCACGCGAAAGCGGGAGGCCTCGCCGATGTTATCGGCGCGCTGCCGCAAGCGTTAAACGGTTGCGGCGCCGAAGCCTGCGTCATCCTGCCGGCCTATAAGATGCTGCTCGAAGAGATCGAGGCAAAGCCGCACATCGACGGTTTGAGCATCAGGTTCGGCCCGGCGATCGAAACGTTCAGGATTCTTCGCGCCGCCACCGCTTCAGGCGTTCCACTGTACCTGATCGACCATCCGGAATTTTTCGGGCGCGAGGGAATTTATGGCGAGCACGGCAGTGAGTATCCCGACAATCTGCGCCGGTATATCTTCTTTGCCCGCGCCGCCGCTGCGGCCGCCGCGACGCTGGATCCCGACGTCGTTCATGCGCATGACTGGCACGCCGCGGCGCTGCCGATCCTGATGCGCGCGGACCCTGCATTGCGCGAGCGATTTGCGGCAACGGCGGCGGCGTTCACGATCCATAACGCCGAGTTCCAGGGAAGATTCGACGCACGCGAGTTCCCACTGCTCGGTCTCGATCCTTCGTGGTATGCGACCGAGTGGCTGGAGTTTTATGGTGACGTCAACCTGATGAAGGGCGCGGTGGTGCTGGCCGATGGGGTTTCCACCGTGAGCCCGTCTTACGCCGCGGAAATTGCGCACGACCCCAATGTCGCGTTCGGGCTCGAAGGCGTATTTCGGGCCAAGGGCGATCGCCTGATCGGTATTCTGAACGGCGCCGACTATGACGAATGGGATCCGGCAAGTGACTTGTGGATCGCGGAGCGCTATTCATCGCAGCGTCGCGAGGGCAAGCACCGTTGCCGTAATGCGCTGCGCGAGGAATTCAATTTGCCGCAAGGGCCGGCGACGCCTGTCGTCGGTATCGTGTCGCGGATGACCTGGCAGAAGGGTCTCGACCTGCTGGCCGACGCCCTCGATGAGGTAGTCGCGCTCGATGTCCAGATCGTGATGCTGGCGAGTGGCGGCGACGCGAAGCTCGAAAGCTTCTTCCTGGACGCACAACGACGTTATCCGGAATCGCTGCGCTTGATTGCGGCGATGGATAACCGACTCGCTCATCGAATCCAGGCGGGCAGTGATATCTTCCTGATGCCGTCGCGCTTTGAACCGTGCGGACTGACGCAGATGTACGCGCTGAAATACGGGACGCCACCGATCGTGCATGCCACGGGCGGACTCAAGGACACGGTCACCGAGTTCGATGCGGCGGGGAGCGGCGATGGCTTCGTCTTCGGCGAGTTTCGTTCCGCGCTGCTCGTGGACGCGCTGCGGCGCGCGGTGCGGACTTTCGGCGAACCGCAACGGTGGCATCAGTTGATGGCTAATTGTTTCGCCGCCAACTTCTCGTGGGCAGGCGCGGCGCGCCAATACCTCGATTGGTTCGAGCGCATGCGACGCGCGCGTGTATCCGCCTGAAAGGGCCCTATGAACGAGCATCCGGCAGAAATTGTCGCTTATGCAGACGGCTCCTGTCTCGGTAATCCGGGTCCAGGAGGATGGGGCGTCGTAATCATCAATCCCGATGGTTCGACCCGCGTGCGTTCGGGCGCCAATCCCGCGACGACCAACAATCGAATGGAAATCACCGCCGCGATCGAAGCGTTGCGCGCGTTCCCTCCAGGCGCCGAGATCACCATCCGCACCGATAGCCAGTACGTGGTCAAGACGATGACCCAGGGATGGAAGCGGCGCGAGAATCTCGACCTCTGGCGCGAGCTTGACGCGGAGGCGACACAGCGCCTGGTTCGCTGGGAATGGGTGCGCGGCCACGCCGGCAACCAGCACAACGAACATGCCGACGAACTCGCCCGATCGGCGGCCGCCGCGGTAGCCAACGTCGAGGTGCGGGCGCAGGCGGTGAAGCCGCGAGGAGTACGCGGAGCGGGCGAGGATCCGGCGATGGCCGAACTGGAGTCGCTACTCCGGCCTGGGGAGACCGTCCGTTCCTGCTCGGGGTGCCGCGCGAGGTTTGTCGCCACCGGCGATTCCCGCTATTGCTCGCGCGCACCCTGCCAGATCAAGGCTCGCCGCGGCACGCGCGATTGAAGAAGTCCGCTGCGTACGTCTCGCGGGATCTACAGCGTGCGTTTGACCGTCATGCTCGCCAGGACCAGCACGATCGCCGTAAAAATTATCAGGAAGGTCAAATCACTCGCGATTGCGGCGAAATTGGCGCCCTTGAAGAGGATCGATTTGAGGGCGCTCACCGCGTGGGTTTCAGGATTGTAGCGCGCGAAGACGCGCAGCCAGTGCGGAAAGCTCTCGACCGGATAGACCGCGCCGCTGGGAAAAAACAGGATTACGTTGAGAAAGCCCGCGGAGGCGCCCACTATTCGCGGATTCTCCGCCCGAGCGAGCAGCACAAAAGTCATCCCGAGTATGCCGGTGGCGCCGATCACGATGACTCCCACCAGCATCGCGGCCGCCTGCAATCCACCCACAATCACTCCGCCCGTAATGAGCAGGCCGGCGACCAGGACGATCACGGAGGCGACGCTGGTGACCAGCACGCTTGAACCCAGGATACCCACCGCGAGATTCCAGCGCGTAAGCGGCGTCACCAGGTAGCATTCGGTGATGCCCATGAAGCGGTCCATCACCCAGTTGAACACCCCCGACGTGAGCGAACCCATGAAGAGGGCCATCACGATCACGCCGGGGATCAAGGAACGATCATAGTCGACCGTCGTAAAGAGCTCACTCGGCCGCAGCACGATCTGGTTGAGCTTGGGCTCGCGCGCGGTGACGAAGGTCTGGCGAATCGAGGCGATCGACTGAGCGATGAGCCCTTGCAGGGTGCCGGCGCTGATGGCATCGACGTTGTCGGTGAACAGTCCCAGTTCGGCGATGCGGCCTTCGGCGACGCTGCGGCTGAAGTCCGCAGGAATAATCAACGCGGCTTTGTAGCGGCCGTCGCGCACGCCGGCAAGCGCCTTCGCGGCGTCGTCTTCGTACGACACAGTGATGGTCTTGGGACCCGCCGCCAGTGCCTGCATCTGCTCGACTACCCGCAGCCCCCACGGGCCCTGGTCCTGCCGCACAACGACGATCGGAAGATACCTGAGAACCCCCTGGAAAGAATTGCCGAAAATCACGAGATAGATGATCGGCAGCAGGACGGTCATGATAATGGAGAGCGGATTGCGACTGATCTTGAGCAAATCGCGCCGCATGATGGCCCAGGTTCTCCTCATCGCGGGCGTTACCGATCAGAGCCTTCCGGGCGGCCGCGGCATCCCGAAGCTGGAATCGAAAAAGCCGGCTTTGCGCGCGGGTTCGTCGCGTAGACGCCTTCCGGTGAAGCGAATAAACACATCTTCGAGCGACATCCGTTCCAGTTTAATCGAGGAGACCACCGCTCCGGCTTGTTCGATTTCAGCAATCACCCTGGGCAAGGCGTGAGCGCCATCATCAGACGAAACCACGATGGTGCCGTCGGGGTCGCGGACCACCTCGAGCACGTAGGTCTGCGCCTGCAACAGGGGAACGATCTTTTCCGCATCGCCCGCGATTTCAAGCTCGATGCGATCGGAACCCTTGATGGTCGCCTTGAGCTCCGCGGTTGAACCTATGGCGATCAGCTGACCGCCATCGACGATCGCGATGCGATCGCACAGCCTTTCCGCCTCGTCCATGTAGTGCGTGGTTAGCGAAATGGTAAGGCCGGTTTCGCGGCGCAGTCGCTCGAGCAACTCCCAGACGGCGCGGCGGCTCTGCGGATCCAGCCCGATGGTCGGTTCGTCGAGAAACAAGACCTTGGGCGAGTGAACCAGGCCACGCGCGATCTCGAGGCGCCGCCGCATACCGCCCGAATAGGTGAAAACGCGATCGTGGGCCCGCTCGGTCAGCCCGACCATTTCCAGCAAGTAGGCGGCGCGGTCGTGCCGCAAGCGCCTCGGCATGTTGTAGAACGCACCATAGATGTCAACGTTTTCCCATCCAGTGAGATCGAGATCCGAAGTCAGCGCCTGAGGGATTACGCCGATCGCCTCGCGCACACGGCCCGGCTCTCGCGCAACGTCGAGGCCGGCGACGAGCCCCTGGCCCGCGGTGGGAACGATCAGCGTGGTAAGCATCCGCGTGAGCGTGGTCTTGCCCGCACCGTTGGGGCCGAGCACGCCGAATAGTTCGCCGCGACCGACCTCGAAGCTGACCTTATCGACAGCGGTGAACTGGCCGAAGCGCTTAGTCAGTGCGCGCGCCTGGATTGCTGCTGACTGCGATTGCATCCTTACGCCAAAATGACACTTCCGCCGTCATTCCGGGCTTCGCTTCGCCGCCGGCTTGCAGCAGGCGCACCTTCACGTAAAAGGTGCGGATATCCTGACGTCCGCGGCGTACGTCGTGTTCAGTAGCGAACTGTCCTTCCTGTCCAATCGCCATCACTTGCCCGGAAAAAATCATAGGTGGATGGGTCGGCAGACTGACTCGCGCGGGGCCGCCAACGCGAATCGTGCCCAGGTCGGTCTCCTGGACGTCCACGCGCGCCCAGATGGTCGAGAGGTCGTCGACCGTTACTACCGGCGTTCCCGGCTCGACCCATTCGCCTATTTCGAGATTTTTGCTCACGACAATCCCGCCGATTGGCGCGCGAATGATGGTGTCACCGAGCTGGTCGGCGAAGTACTGCACTGTGGCGCGAGCCGCTAATGTCGCCGCACGGGTTTCCGCGACCCGGGTGCGCGCGTCATCGCGTTCTTTGGCCGAAATAACTTCTTTCGCAAACAGCTCCAGATCCCGCGCCATCGTCAGACTAGCGTCGTCCTGATCCGCGATGGCCTTCTGCAAATCGCCTTGCGCCTTGGCGAGCTGGTTCCTGATGTCGATGTCCTCGATTCGGCATACCACCTGGCCGCGCTCGACACGATCGCCCTCAAGCAGGCTGAGATCGGCGATCCGACCTGCGATTCGGCTCGTGATATTTACCTCGGGCGCTTCGATAATGCCGACCGTTTCGATGGTGCTGGTGTCGGGCGGGGGCCAGACATATTTGCCGCCGAGGCCGTAGAAAACGGCGAGTATCACCGCCACGACCAGCAGGGCGGCGAGGCGCCGCAGCAGACGCTTCATAGCGGCTGGACTACGGCTACCATACGTTAGGAACTAAGGCG
This sequence comes from uncultured Pseudomonadota bacterium, assembly GCA_963837035.1. Classification (GTDB taxonomy): domain Bacteria; phylum Desulfobacterota; class Binatia; order Binatales; family Binataceae; genus JASHZA01. The sequence goes on along the minus strand of CAWIMH010000026.1, from coordinate 478,840 downwards.
TCGGTCTCGCGTATATAGGCGGCGTAGTCGTCGCCGAAAGACGCGAGCATGTCGGCCTCCTCATCGCGAATGCGCCGGCGAATCACCAAAGAGCCGACGATCAGCACGAGTATCAGTGTAAACGGGGCCCCGTACTCGAACGACCACGCGAACAAAACCAGAAATTCACCCAGGTATATCGGGTGCCGGATATTGCGATAGAGCCCATTGCGCACGATCGTCCTGCGCGTGTCCGCACTTCGCGGCGCCGAGAAGAAGCCCAGCTGAATCCGCGCTCCCAGCGCCAGCCACAATCCGCCGAGTTCGATCAACAGCCCGAGCGCGCATAGCCAGCGCGGCGCCTCGCCGCCGTAAAGGTAAGTGCGCTCGAACGGAGCGGCAAAGAAAACCGCCAATACCGGCAATTCGCTCATTATCCGACGGGCGAAGTGCGGCGCGTCGATCCCGAGCGAAGTCTCGTCGCGCACCATCAGGTCGGCCAGACGGAACGCCGCATACGCAATCAGGTACGCTGCGGCGTACGCGCGCTGAGTGAAGTACTCGCTGATGCCGAGGCCCAGCGCGACCGCGCCCAGCACCGCCAACAGGAAGATGACGAGTTCCGCGAATCGGGTAGCGAAATCGCGCCGGGCCGGAGGGACCACCCTGGCGCCGCGAGTCTCGACTTGGACACGTGCCTGGTCTCCGAGCGAACCCGTCGGCGCCTTGAGCGATCCGGTCCCTTTACGCGGTTCGGGTGCCGCGGTGGTAATGGTGTCGTCCACAGACATGCCAAGACTCTTTCAGGATGTGCTCCTTGAATCAAAGCACGATCCGATTGACGGGTCGGCTGACGCTGCAGAGTGACCCGCATTTGTCGCCCGGCCGGCTACTTCTCGAACGCCTTGGCCAGCGGGCGCAAGCTTGCGCGCGAGCCGATCGCGATTAGCAGATCCCCCGCCACGACTTGCGTCTCCGGACCCGGCAGCAAAGTTATCGGCGCGTCGCCACGCTTGAGCGCGACCAACCGTACTCGTTCGTTCTCCCGTTCCACGGTGGCAATGGTCTTGCCGGCCAGCGTACTTTGCGCGGGAACCAGTATTTCCTCCAGCCCGATGTCCTCGCCATGTCCGGGCAGGATCAGGTTGAGGAAGTCGACCACCGATGGGCGCGCGATCGCGTTCGCGATCCGCACAGCGCTCCACTGATACGACGAAATCGCCTGGTTGGCACCGGCGAGTTGCAGATGCTTGACCCCGACTTCAGATTCGGCACGCGCGTGGATCCGGATGCGCGCGCTTTTGCTGCGCGCCGATAGACTGATGTAGACGTTGTCGGGGTCGGAAGCAGTAGCTATCACGATGTCACTGGCGGATTGGATACCGGCCTGCTCAAGCACGTCCTCCTCGAGCGCCGACCCCATGACGTAAAGAATATCCTCGCGAATCAGTTCCGCCTCGCGCACCGGGTTGAGTTCGACCACGACTACCGTAACGTCGTTGCGGCGCAGTTCGTCGACGACGATCGAACCGAAGCGGCCATACCCGCATACGATTACGTGATCCTTGACCTGATGGATTCTACGGCTCATGGCGCTCCTCCCCATCATTTCCCGCAACTGGCCCCCGACCACCATCTCGGTAACGGCGGCGAAAGCATAGTAGGCAGTGCCGACTCCGGTAAGGATTAGCAGCATGGTGAAGATGCGCCCGTTGGTATCGAGCGGGCGTACCTCGCCATAGCCGACCGTCGTGATCGTGATGACGGTCATGTAGACCGCGTCGATCAGCGACATCCCCTCGATGAGCATGTAGCCGGCGGTACCAGCAGCGATCAGTCCCACAATTGCGGCAAGTGCGAAAAAGATTCTGCGGACGGCCGGGTTCATTCCGGTGGTGCGACGGCGAACGACGCCGGCGTCATCGCGATAGCGGCAGTTCTTGCGCCGCTGGGGCTAAGCGTGACGCGCCTCGAGCCAACGTTCGGCGTCGAGCGCCGCCATGCATCCGGTGCCCGCTGCGGTCACGGCCTGCCGATAAACGCGGTCTGCCACATCGCCTGCGGCGAAAACACCGTCTACATTGGTGTAGGTCGAGCCAGGCCGTACTTTGAGATAGCCGAGGTCGTCCATGTCGAGCTGTCCGCGAAAGATTGTGGTGTTCGGCTGATGGCCGATCGCCATGAACACCCCCTCGGTTTTGAAGTCGCTGAGCGCTCCGGTCACGCTATTCTTGAGACGGACGCCGCTCACTCCGGTTTTCTGCTCGCCATAGATCTCATCGACGACGGAATCCCACACCACTACGATCTTCGCATTTCTGGTTGCGCGTTCCTGCATTATTTTTGACGCGCGCAACTGGTTGCGGCGATGCACAATCGTGACCTTGCTGCAGAAACGCGTCAGAAACGTCGCCTCCTCCATCGCCGTATCGCCGCCACCGACCACGATCACTTCCTTGTCCTTGAAAAACGCACCATCGCAGGTCGCGCATGCGCTCACGCCGTATCCCATCAGGCGCTTTTCGGACTCGATAGCCAGCAGTTTGGCCGAAGCGCCAGTGGAAATGATCAGCGCTTCCGTGCGGATTTTCCCCTCGTCCGTAGTCAGCTCAAACGGAGAATGCTCCAGGTTCGCGGCGGTCACCTGACTGCTCACGAAACGAGTGCCGAAGCGCGCCGCCTGCCGGCGGAAAACCTCCATCATCTCCGGACCTTGGATTCCGCGCTCGAAGCCAGGGTAATTCTCGACTTCGGTGGTAATCGTAAGTTGGCCGCCCGGCTCCATGCCCTCGATCACCAGCGGTGAAAGGTTGGCGCGCGCCGAATACAGCGCCGCGGTAAGACCGGCCGGACCTGAGCCCAGGATAACAAGGTGATTCGGATCTTCTGCCATAACTCCTTCAACCGCCAGTCTGCACTGGCGCTGGCGCACGCCGCCGTGAGCGAGTTTATCACACGGTGCGTTGCGGGGACGCCCACTTCTTAAAGGAAAAGGTATTGGAAATTCGCGGCTTTTTGAAGTCTGAATCCGGCGTCGCGCGGCACTACTCTGGTTCGATCCGTCCGGTTCGACCCGGAGTGCTCCCTTCCCGAAGGTTTCTCCCGGGGACTCTCTAGGCGTGAGCGGCTCCCCCAAGGCGCCCGCCGTGCCGCGGATATCGCGGAGCCGTTCGGGAGATCGCCTCCTTACGCGTTATGCGCCGACGACCGCTGCTCGCTTCGCCTCATCTGCCGCCGAAGGGTCAGCCACCTTGTAGAGCTTTTGCGCGTTACCCCACAGAATCTTGCGTCGTACCGACTCTTCGCAGTCGGAGAGCCCGCCCCTGATCCGGGAATGGACTTCATCGCCATAGAGCGATGTCGGATGCGGAAAATCGGTCTCAAAGAGAATCCTGTCCACGCCAATCTTGTCGAGCAAGCGCCTTGGCGCGGTCTGCTCGAACCAGTAACAGGCGAAAACGTTGCGCGCGAAGTATTCGGACGGCAGCCGATCAAATTCCGGATGTTCTTCCGCTACGCTGTTGCCCTGGAACTGGTAGTCCATCGTCTCGAGCATGAAGGGAATCCAGCCGATGCCACTTTCCACGGAGACGAACTTGATCTGCGGATAGCGCGCCAGTACCCCGGACATGATCAGATCGCTCACCTGGACGCCGTTTTGGAACAGGATATTAACCGCCAGCGCCGTGAACGCCGCCGCCTGGCCATACGCCGCCACTCTATTTTTGAGCAGCCCCTCCGTCATATCGCCGGAACCGACATGAAAACTGATCGGCAGGTCCAACTCGACTGCCGCCTCCCACAGTGGGTCCCAATGACGATCACCCAATAGCGGCTGTCCAAAGTATTGTGGCTCACCGGTGAAGAGGATGCCCTTGTGGCCCATCGCGGCGCAGCGGCGCACCTCTTTCGCCGCGGCGGCAACATCCCAAAAGGGAATCGACGTGACGGGCAATAGCCTGCGCGAATCGGCAGACGCCCACTCGGTCTGCCAATCGTTGTAGATCTGAACACAGGTCAGCATCAGTTCGGGATCGTTCAGTTTCAGGAACTGTTGCGCCCCGAATCCGCCGACGTTCGGGTACATGACCATCGCCCAGATGCCCATCTGGTCCATGTACTTTAAGCGGGCCTTGGCGTCGTATGCTCCCGGATGCATCTCCTCGTAAGTCTTGGGCGGGTTCTTGAAACTCCCCACGCCTGCGGTCGCGGTCATGCCGGGGCTCGCCAGCATGCCCTGGTTTCCGCCAAGCACCCACCGCTGGGATCCCCTGGAATTGGTCACCACGCGCGGCACGCGGTCGCGCATGCTCGCCGGCGCCCGACTGATCCACAGGTCCGGCGTTTCAGTCACATGAGTGTCGGCGTCAATAATGGTGTAGTTGCTCATAGCGTCCTTCATTCAATGCTTTGCGCAGTATCCTCGCAGCATTGTCGTGAACCAAGCGATCAGGGCGGCGTTCACCGTTCCGCAATTTTCAGAGTAACTCCCACGAACCACAACTGCACGCGCTAGAATTGGTTGATCACGCTAATGCCAACGTTCTCGAATTTCGACATCTGCTCGATCACGCCGAAAGCCTTCTCCAACGGGATCGTCTCGGTGATCAGCTTTCTAGGCTCGAGCAGCCCTCGTTCGACCATGCCCAACATGGCGGGGTAGCGGAATGACTGGATCGCCAGCGAGCCGGTGATCTGTAGCTCCTTGAAGACGATTTGATCGACCGGCAGCGCAACTTCACCCTTTTCGCCCTGCGTGGTAAGGCCGATCTGAACATGACGACCGCGCTTGCGCAGGCTCAGAATGGCGTTACGGCAGGTCACTGCTATACCCAATGCGTCCACGCTGACGTCGGCGCCGCCGTGTGTCAGCGCCATCACCGCCTTTACCGGATCGGTCTTGCTGCCGTTGATGACTTCCGATGCGCCAACCTTCTGCGCGAGCTCCAGCTTGCGATCGTCCAGGTCAACGGCGATCACCCGCGCGCCCAGTGCTGCGCCGATCTGAATCGCCGACAATCCGACTCCGCCGCATCCGTACACTACCACCGATTCATCGGCCTTGACTTGCCCCTGGTCCAATACGCCGTGAAACGCGGTGACATAACGGCACCCCATCGAAGACGCCTCGACGAAATCGATCTTGTCGGGAAGTACCGCGACATTGAAGTCGGCATGGTGCAACACGCCGTAACGCGCATAGCCGCCCATGCCGGCGCCCATGCAGTGGTTGGAATGGCCCGTGCGGCAGTCGACGCATACGCCGCAGCCCTGGGAAAGCGGGACGACCACGCGGGCACCGGGTTTGAGCGACTTCACATCCTTGCCGACTTCTTCGATCACGCCCGCGAATTCGTGTCCGAGGATTGCCGGCATCCGGACCTTGAAGCCGATCCAGCTCCAGTCCCCTTGCCAAAGATGCCAGTCCGAGCGGCAGATACCGCTCGCTTCTACACGCACGATCGCGCCGTCGGAAGGACATTCCGGCTGGGGCCAATCCTTGACCACCATGGGCTTGCCGACTTCTTCCATCACCATTGCTCTCATGACCGGTGACCTCTTCAATTTGTGGATGTAGAGCGGCTTTTCGCGGCTGCTTGTAGAGCTAATCACCACAGTTGCGTATGAGGCGCAAGAGGTGGGTGGCTAACCTATCGGCGGCGTACGACGAAGAACGAGGCGAGGAGATTCTCAGACGTGCCAAAACGTAATTGGGCGTGGTTTGGATCGCTTGACAGACGAGATTCCATTGCGCTTGTTGTCTTTACTTGCGTCAACGGTGTTGTTGGGATCATCCGCAGGAAACGAAGGAGAGAACGGTGGCTATCAGCGAGATTCATCACGTCGCCTTAGCGGTCAGCGACATGGAGCGGTCGATCGCCTTTTACCGCGATATTCTCGGGTTTCGCAAAACTCTCGATATGCCGCTCGGCAGCCCCAGCCTGGATCGATTGCTGCGGATGCGGCCAGGGACCACCGGACGTTCGGTCATCATGCAGCAGGGCCTCAGCACTATTGGGGAAGTGGAACTGGTGCAGTTCTCTCCCGCCCCGGTCCACACCCACGCCCGCAAAGGGCGCGGGTGGTCTTGGCGCGTTTCTCCTGTCATTCGCGGTCAAAGACGAAGAATTGGCGGCAGTGTACCAACGCCTGCTCCGCCAAGGCGTAGTCTGTTATTCGGATCCGCAAACAGTGGAACTTCACCGTTTTGGCTCCATGCAGGCGGTGATCTTCGAGGACCCCGACGGCCAGATGATCGAACTGATTCAGCTGCCGTCCGCGGACGAGATTCAGCGCGTCCGGGCAGCCTCACAATAAAATAGCCGTCTCCCGCATAGTGGCGGCTTGATTGGGTCGCAGCAGCGGGGGGATCCCTATATTCGCGGACGGGCCCAGGACAGCTAAGCTTGATCATTCCATCGCTTGGGTGTGGTCTTGAGTCTGGCAACTCCGAGTTCGTCACACCACCTCGAGAAGCGTGCGCGCGGCACACCGCGGAACCTTAAATCCTCCAGGGACCCTTCGAGCGGAACCGTGTCAACCAGCGTAGCGAGTTTGCGGTAAAGGAACGCGGCGTCGCGTTGCTCGACCAGCGTGGCCGCGAGCCGCGCCGATCCACGCGGTATGACCTTCCACTCGGACGGATCGGTGGGGATGTGTTCGAGCCGATGGTAGGCGCCAACCAACAGTGACGCGGCTTTTTTTCCGAAACCTGGCAATCCGGGAAAGCCGTCGGCGCTGTCACCCGCGAGCGCGAGAAAGTCCGGCATGCTCTCCGGTCCAAAGCCGCGCTCGGCCCGAAACACGGGCTCGTTCACTACTCTCCGCTGGCGTCGATCCACCTGGACCACGAGATCCCCAACCAGGCACTGGCCGAGATCCTTGTCCGGGGTCAGAATGCGTACTTGATCGACTTGATCGCGAAAACGACGCGCCCCGCTGGCGAGGCCGTCGTCCGCCTCGTATTCGCGCATCGACCAAACGACCACCCGATCGAGCGGACGGCCTCCTCCGCTGCATCGAACTGCGAGCGCAGCTCCGGCGGCACGCCCTCGTCGCTCTTGTATGGCGGGAAGAGGTCGTTGCGAAACGACCTGATTGGATTGTCGAATGCCACCGCCAGGTGTGTGACTGCCTCCTCGGCGTCATGCAATAGAGCCAGCATGGACTCCACGATCCCGGTGGTGGCCTTGGCGTCGCGTCCAGAGGGCGCAAAGTGATCCGGCCGTGGCGCATAGTGAGCCCGGTAAAGCTCGTACGTGCCGTCGACGAGGTGGAGGCGCACGCCACTACTATAACGACTGCTCAGCGGGACTTCATTCCGGGAATCGAATAGCAGAGTCCAACCGGCCCTGCGGTTTTGCGCATTGACCGCCCGCAGCGTCAGGGTTTAACCTTCGGCGATGCGGACTCTCGCGGGCTGCGCATGAACGGCGTACACGACCTTGGCGGGATGCACGGCTTCGGACCAATCGTGCGGGAGGAACCCGAACCGGTTTTCCATGCGGCATGGGAGCGCCGGGCGTTTGCGCTCACGATTTCGACCATGGCAGCCCGCTGCTTCAACGTCGATGAGTTCCGTCGCACGATCGAGCGGATGCCCCCCGCGCAATACTTGAGCGCGAGCTACTACGAGCGCTGGCTCCATTCGACCGAAACCATGCTGGTCGAAAAGGGCATTATCACTCTCGATGAGCTCGAAGCCGCTATGCGCGATCGGCTTGAGGTCGGCGCTCGTCCGAGGGCCTCGATGACGCCGGTCGCTTCCAGAGTAGTCGAAAAAGAGCCCGGCCGCCGGCCGCGGTTTCGTCCGGGTCAGCGAGTGCGTGCAAAAAACATCAATCCGCCCGGACATACCCGCCTGCCGCGATACGCGCGCAGTAAGCGCGGAATCGTGCGCCATGACTGGGGTGTTTTTGCCCTCCCGGATAGCCATGCACACGGCATGGGGCGGAACCTGCAACATTGTTACGGGGTCGAGTTCGAAGTACGCGAACTCTGGGGACGGGACCATACGGCCCGCGAGCGTATCTGCCTGGATTTGTGGGAGGACTATCTCGAAGCGGACCGCGGCGGTAACAACGGGACCAAAAAAGCCGTGGTCAGCGCCGCCAGTAAGACGGTGAAGCGCAAACCCGCGTCAAAGAAGCGCGTCACCCCGAAAGCTCGACGCCGGACTGGGACTCGAAGGGAGAGCATGAAATGAGCGCAGACGATCATGACCACGACCACAATGCTCCCGATTCGGGTCCCACATTGCGCGTCAAAGCGCTCGAAACGCTCCTGGTCGAAAAGGGGCTTGTGGAACCGGCGGCACTCGACGCCCTGGTCGACACCTACGAGCACAAAGTCGGGCCGAGGAACGGCGCACGGGTGGTCGCGCGTGCCTGGATAGACCCCGCGTACAAGAAGCGTCTACTCGCCGATGCGCCGGCTGCTATCGCTGAACTGGGTTTTACCGCCGGTCCCCAGGGCGAATATCTTATGGTGCTCGAAGACACGCCACGAGTGCATAACATGGTCGTATGCACACTATGCTCCTGTTACCCGTGGCCCGTCCTGGGACTGGCACCGGTGTGGTATAAGAGTGCCCCCTATCGATCGCGCGCGGTGAGCGATCCACGCGGCGTGCTCAAGGAATTCGGCCTCGAACTGGGACGCGAAGTCGAGATTCGGGTTTGGGACTCGAGTGCTGAGATGCGCTACATGGTCTTGCCGATGCGGCCGCCGGGCACTGACCAGCTTAAGGAAGCGGAACTTGCCGCATTGGTGACTCGCGACGCGATGATTGGAACGGCAATCGTCGAGTATCCGCCGAAAAATGAATCGGCCGCCGGATAGCCGGCTCGATAAAACCAAAGACGAGTGCGATCGGAGCAAACCGCAGATGCCGACCTCGCTTCGGGATCCGATCCAGATCAGGGAATTCCCGGCGGACGAGATCGCGTTCGCTGAACCGTGGGAAGCCCGGATCTTCGCTCTCACGGTAAGCCTAGCGAACAGCGGCCGGTTCTCCTGGAGCGAATTTCGCGATCGGCTGGTCGCCGAGATCGCGCAGGCTGATGCCGCCGAGATTGCCGGCAATCCGCACCCTAGCTACTACGAATGCTGGCTGGCCGCCTTCGAGCAGCTGCTGAATGCCAAGGGCATGGCGAACGAAGCCGAGGTCGCGAAGAGGGCCGAGTTTATTGCCGCGAATCCACCGGCGCCGACCAAGGCCCGGTCATCGGGGCCGATCAAGATCGCCTGAACATCGAGAAGCGGACTATTTTTGCGCGGGCGGCTTCAGCATGTAGCGTTGCCATTCCGCGAGATGGCTCAGTGTGCGCATGTTCGGCATTCGATCGAGGTAGACCTCGCCCTTCAGATGGTCGTTCTCGTGTTGAATGACGCGGGCATGGAAGTCGCTCGCTACAAAGTCCAGCGGTTCGCCTTTGCGGCCCAGCGCGGTCACGCGCAGCTGCTTGGATCGCGGCACCATCCCGCGCATCTCCGGGATGCTGAGGCAACCTTCCCAATCCTCAACCGTCGAGGCGTCAAGCACCGTGAGCTGCGGATTGATCAGAAAAGTCAGGGGTACGCGCGGCATGTCGGGATACCGCGGATGCTGCTCGACCTCGAGCACAGCGACTTGTATCGACAGGTGCACTTGCGGCGCGGCCAGGCCGACGCCGCTGTATTCGCGCATGGTCTCGACCATATCGTCGAGCAGCCCTTGGAACTCCGGCGTCTCAATCTGCTTCGGATCGATCGGGGCCGCGGGCGTGCGGATGACGGGATGGCCGAGATGTGCAACCTTTAGAATCATCGGGTTGGCTTCCCCCTTCAGTATCGCAACGACAGTGGCGCCGCCCGCGATTGTAGCTGATGGACATGGTCGGGCAAGCGTGAGCGCCCCTTCCGCCGGAACTCAACTTCTGTAAGCCGGCATAATCTCTTTGGCAAAACGCCTAACGGAGTCCCGGTCCGCGGCGTATACCGAAAAAATGAGATGCGTTACGCCGGCCGCGACGTATTCGTCGACCTGGCGACGGGCGTCATTGAGCGGGAACACCCCGGTCAGCAAGACGCTTTTCTCAATGGTCGCGGGGTCGCGCCCAATTCGCTCACAATGGTCCGTCAGTCGGGCGATTTTATGCCGAAAGACTTCCGGAGTACCAAACGAATTCCACATTTGCGCATGCTTGGCGACGATACCTAGCGCGATATTCTCGCCGGTCGCACCGACCAGAATCGGTGGATGCGGCTTTTGCAGCGGCTTCGGATTGAAGCTGGCATTTTCCAGCTTGTAGTGATGGCCGTTAAAGGTCGATCGATCCTGAGTCCAGAGCAGCTTGATTATTTCGAGGGATTCGTCGAGCCGCTGCAGGCGCCCGCCGATCGTGTGGAACGGTATACCGTACTGCTGATGCTCCAACTCGAACCATCCGGCGCCAATCCCAAGGATGAGGCGGCCGCCGCTGATGATATCCACGGTCGTCGCCATCTTTGCCAGCACCGCGGGATGGCGGTACGTGTTGCCGGTCACCATCGCGCCGACGCGTACGTTGTGGGTCGCCATCGCGAGCGCCGCTAGAGCGGTCCACGCTTCCATGCACGGCCCAGTCGGATCGGAGAAAATCGGCAGGAAATGATCGAACACCCAAGCGGTGTCGTAACCCAGGCTGTCCGCTTCTTGCCACAGGGAGAGCATCTCTGACCAGGTCGTGTGCTGCTGTGGGGTCTGGACGCCGAAGCGGATGGGATGCGATGGGTTTGCCATAGCGCGAATCCTACTCCGGCGAGCCGAACGGATAAACGTCGCGGGCTGATACCGGGCTGATACCGGATTTGCGAGATCAGGAACCCGCGATCGTCACGCGCGAACCGTTCTGGAGATTCGCCGAAGGCTCCAGGATGATACGCTCGCCGCCGTCCAAGCCGCTATGGATCTCGATCCCGTCCTGGAGTTCGCGTCCCGTCGTGATCGCGACGCGATAGGCTTCACCGTCGCGCACCACCCATACCGCCTTGCCGGTTCCGTCCGCCACGATCGCCTTCTTTGGCACGGTCACCAGCGGCACCGTCCGAACCTGGAGATCGCCAGCCAGAAACGTTACCTTGGCGCTCATCTCCGGCCGGATAATATTCAGGTCGGGATCGCGAAGTTTCACCTCCACCTTGACCGTACCCTTCTGCCGGTCGGCCTCCGGATAGATTTTCGCGACGGCCGCGGAGAAGGATTTGTCCGGGTAGGCGTCGGGAATCACCGCGGCCGTCTCGCCCATCGTGACTTTGGCGATATTTGCTTCGTTGATGTCGACTTCGACGCGCATATCCGTGGTATCGGCAAGCTGGACAATATCGGTAGCGCCGCCGCCCGCCTGGAGCTGGCCTCCATAGTTAATGGTGTCGCCCAATTCGCGATATTTCTGCAGCACAATCCCGTCGATAGGTGACTCGATTTTGCATTGGCTGACGTTAAAACGAGCGAAGTCGATCGCGCCCTGCGCGCGCCTAAGATCGGCTTGGGCCACCGCGAGCCCATTCTCCGCGAGGTCGAGCTGATCCTGCGACATCGCCTGGTTGTCGAACAACGCTCGGGTGCGTCTCGCCTGCGCCTCTTTCAGCTGAACGTTGGCAACGGCCAGGTCACGGTCAGCGAGCGCCTGCCGCAACTGCGCCTGGTAGTCACGATCGTCGATACGCGCGAGCACGTCGCCCTTGTGCACGTGCTGCCCTTCCTCGATCGGCTCCTCGACGATTTGGCCGAGAGTCTTGGTGCCGATGATGATGTATTTGTGCTGGGTAACGACGTACCCGGAGCCGGTCAGGAGCACGCCGGGCTGGCCCGCCGACCTGACGCTGACGATGGCTGTTTGCACCTCAGGTGGCCGTCCGAGGGTATGCACATAAGCGAAATAGCCGCCGGCGCCGACCGCGAGAGCCGCCACGACGATCACCAATGTCAGCATGAGCCGTCGCGGCGACGGGGCGGCCGTGGGCCGCTCGATCCGAAGCGACTCGAGGTCGCGGATATTCGGGCCGCGTGGCGAGCCTTCAGGCATCGCTAACGGCTCCTCAACGAATCGACCACGCTCATTCGCATCGCCTGACGCGCGGGCAACCAGCCGCCGAAAAATCCCATCAGTACGGCGAAACCCAGCGCCTCGGTGACGATGCGGGGAGTCACCCGAAAGCTGAACACCATCGTCGAAACGGTCTGAACATTCGCAACCGTCGTCGAGATTCCGTTGACCGGAAGCGCGAGAATTACCCCAACAATTCCGGCCAGCGAAGCCAGGATGACCGACTCGATCAGGAACGAGAGCAATACCGCGCCGCGGCTGAAACCCAGGGCGCGGAGCGTGCCGATTTCGGTGGTACGCGCCGACACCGCGGCGTACATCGTATTCATCGCAGCGAAGATCGCGCCGATCGCCATGATAATCGCGACCAGCATCCCGAGCGTGCGCATGCGATCGGCCGTCTGCAGTTGATCCCGGTTGTATTCCGCCTCGGTCTCCGCCAGCAGATTAATCTGCGGATCGTCGGCGATTCGCCGGATCAGCGCCGCGGCATCCGCTCCAGGCGCGAGCTTGAGCCGCACAGCGGCGTAGTAGAGACTGCGCTGAGTATCCTTCTGAACCTGGTAGAGGTCGCCCCAGACCTCGGATTCGAACGAGCTGCCGCCGTCGGCGAAGATCCCCACCACGTTCCACGTGCCGCGCCCGATGTGCAGAAGCGAACCGATCGCGCAATCGCGATAGCGTCCCACCAGCGCGCGCCCTACGATCACCTCGTTCAGCCCCGGCTTGAACATCCGCCCCGTGACAATATGAACCTTGTCGTGGACGAGCATACCGATTGGCCGAATTCCACGGAGCATAATGTTGTCGCGGCGCCCGTCCAGCCGCGTCATCAAGGCCTGGACCGGCAGTTCGGGCGAGGCGTAGGGTTCGCCTGACGGGGTGCGCCGAATCGCCGCAAGATACTTCAGCGCCTCAAATTGATTGAGTGAAAACCCCGAAACGGTCTCAGTGGTGGCTCCGCGACGCAGAATCACAAAATTGTCTGGCGAGCCGCCACTCTCAACCGCTGCATCCAGTCCTGCCACCATTGCCATCACGATGGCGAATACGAGGACCACAAGCGCGATTCCGCCGCCGGTCATTCCGCTCGAAACCCGCCGTACGAGCAGGCTGCGAACGTTGTATTTCAGCGGAATAGCCAGCTCACGCCACCGCCCGTAAAGCGTCCACGATATTCCGGCGCGCCGCGGCGCTGGCCGGTACGATCGCGCTCACCAGCCCGATCAGGGCCGCCACACCCAAAGCCATGAAGAGCACCCCGGCCGGCATCAGGATTTCACCGATTACCCCCTCCATCGTTACGAACTTGAGGAGCAGGTAGGCGCTGCCGCATCCGAGCAACCCACCGGTCAGGGCAATAATCAGCGATTCCGCGAGCAGCATCGAAAGAATGACGTGAGCCGGAAACCCGATCGAGCGCATGACCGCGATCTCCGAGCGCCGCTCACGAATCGACATTGCTGCGGTGTTCGCCGCCACCAGGCCGATGGTGAACACGATCACAATTCCCATCAGCTCGGCGATCTGAAAAAACACGCGGTAACCCGCCAGAAAGCCGCCGTAGAAAGCGGCTTCCGGCTCAGTCAACGTCTCGAAGGAGGAATTCGAAAAACCCTCGTCGAGCGCAGCCGCCACCTGCTGAACGTTGGCCGAATTGTCGACCTTAATCCATATGACGTCGACAAAGCCGGGCCGTCCCGCCGCCTCCTCGAGGTAGTCGCGCCTGAAAAGCAGGAAGCTCGGCGGCGCCTTGCCACCCAGGATGCCGACGATATTCAGTGTGACATTGAAGGGATAGACCGTGCCGCGCAGCATTATCTGCTGGCCGACGTGAAAGCCGAACCGCTTCATCGTTTCGGGACCCACCAGGGCCGCCGTCCGCACCGACTGAAAATCGTGCAAGGCCTTTGGCGAGATGTCCCAATCCGACCACGTCTCACCAACCATCTCCGGGTCCACCGCCATATTCGGAAACTGGTCTGAAACGTCGTGGTAGATGCCACCGAACCAGCTTTGTGTAGTGACGGCGGTCACGTGGGGTGTCGCCGTTATCCGCTGCCTATAGGCCTCGGGTATTCCATAGGTGATGCCCGCCTTGTTGTGGCAGGCGAGGCGGGTATTCGAGGCCGAATCCGCCAGAAATCGGTTCGCCACGGCCGGCATGCTGACGAGGGCCGAGAAGATGAAGAGCGAAACCGCAATCGACAGCACCGTAAGAAGCGTTCGGCGTTTGCTGCGCGTGAGATTCTTGAGCACCAGTATCGTGTATTTCATTGGCCTATCGCTCCGTTACAGCGCACACTGGATCCCGCCCTAGGCCGATGTGGTTTGCGCGGCCGCCGCCCGGTTAGCTTCAACGCCCATTAGCAGTCCCTTGTCCAGCCGATACACCTCGTCGACATGGCGTTCGGCGCGGGTATCGTGCGTCACCATCACGATCGTTTTGTTGAAGCGACGATTCAGCTCGCGCAGCAGAGCGAGGATATCCTCGGCCGAAGCGGCATCGAGGTCTCCAGTCGGTTCGTCCGCCACTACGATCGTCGGATCGGTGACTATCGCCCTGGCGATCGCTACCCGTTGCTCCTGGCCGCCCGAGAGTTGCCGCGGATAATGGTCCATGCGGTCGGCCAGCCCGACCACGCGGAGTGCGGCGTCCACATGTTCACGCCGTTGCGCCTTGTTCAGATGAGTTAAAAGGAGCGGCAATTCGACATTTTCGAACGCGGTCAATACCGGAATCAAATTGTAGAATTGGAAAACCAGCCCGATATGGCGCGCGCGCCATGCCGCGAGGTCGCGCTCCTTCATCCGGGTGATTTCCTCGCCTCCGACCGCCACGCGGCCGGAAGTGGGATGGTCGATACCGGCGATCAGATTGAGCAGAGTGGTCTTGCCCGAGCCCGACGGTCCCATAATCGCGACAAAATGAGCGGTCGGAATCTTTATCGTGACGTGGTCGAGCGCGTGGATCTCAAACTCGTCGCGCCGGTATGTGCGCGAAACGTCTTCGATCTCAACGACGTACCTGGAATCCATGAGTCCTTTCCTTTCGGACCATCCGTGCAAACAACGGTTCGGGGCAAGTCAGGCACGACGCTAGAGTCGCGCGAGCCGATGCCGGAGTGCGAAATGCCAATTACGTCGTGCCCTTCGCCGGCCCGCGATCTTAAGATTTTCGCGCGAACTCCGCCATATGGGAAGTCCCTTCCCCTCGTGGGCGATGGAAAACATGAAAGGACCGCGCTCACGACGCCGATCGTGGCTTGAACAGTCGCCTTTCGGCGCGGCCTGAGCGTGAGTTTAGCGATTGAAGGTCGCGCGCGCGATCCGGGTGGACGAGCCCTTCGCTCCTCACCGCGGCGTCCCGTGCGACAGGTTATTTCGCTGTCGTCGGTACGATCTGCAGGCTCAGCCGCTCGGTTCCTCTCACCACCGTAAGCTCGACGCTCCGTCCGATCTCTTCTTCGGACAGCAGTCGGTACAAGTCGTCGACGGCGCTGACCGAATGCCCACCGTATGCAACGATAATATCGCGCTCCTTCAATCCGGCCTTGTCCGCGGGACTGGCCGCCTCGGCCGACGCCACCATCACGCCCGTTTCTGCCGTGAGGCGATAGAATCGCACGAGCCGCCTCGGCAATGGCACCGTTACTCCGGCCACACCTACATACGCTCGCACGATCCGGCCATCGCGAATCAGGCGCGCCGCGACATATTGCGCGGTGTTGATCCCGATGGCGAAACAGATTCCTTGCGCGGGCAGAATCACCGCCGTATTGACTCCGATCACCTCGCCGCGCGAGTTGGTCAGGGGACCGCCGGAATTGCCCGGATTAAGGGCCGCATCGGTCTGGATCACGTCGTCGATCAGCCGTCCGGATTGCGACCTGAGCGAGCGGCCGAGCGCGCTGACGACCCCTGCGGTAACGGTGCATTGGAATCCGTACGGGCTTCCGATCGCGATCGCGACCTGCCCCACGCGCAACCGTGCCGAGTCACCGAGGGTCGCCGCCGCGAGTCCGGGAGCACTGATCCGGACAACGGCAATATCGCTATGCGCGTCCGCCCCGATCAACTCGCCATCCACCCGCCGCCCATCGAGCAACCTGACACCGATCCGTCGTGCGTTCGCGACTACATGGGCGTTGGTCAAAACGAATCCATCCGGCGTGAAGACGAACCCCGAGCCGGTACCGGTGGGGGTTTCCTTCGCCTTGGTATCGTGGAAGATCTCGATGTTCGCGACCGACGGACTCACGCGCTCAGCCACGGATGCCACGGCCTCGGAATAGGCATCCAAAAGCTCGCGGTCGCCGCGTAGACCTTCCGTCCTGTCAGACTTCACTGGGCGCGATTCATCCAGCACTCGGCGCAAAACCGGTTTCATCTGTAGCCCTCCGCTCTTGCCTGGAAATCTAAGCATTGTGTCAACCGGCCGTCGGAGGGCGGCTCAGCTTACATGTAAGGAACGATATTGTCCGGTGGCGAAATAGCTGGATTTGGATTCAACACCGCTATGAAGGTGCGGCAGACCATTTAGGACGTCCACACTTACACGATCGCCTGGCCCGACGCGGCAACATCGCCGCTCTAAACACCTATAAGTGCTTGATATCGATACAAAACACCATAGAGAGCCGTGGCATGGCTGATGCGTTAATACCCTCGGAAGGAGGTTTCACCATGACTCTTACGAAGAAAAATCTTCTCTCGGGAATTTTGGCTTTGAGCGTCGGGCTAAGCTTGGCCATGCCAATGCGAGCGTCTGCGGACGATTGGGATCATGACCACGACCACCATCATCACCTATGGCATCGCGATCATGATGGCGACGACTACAGGGGATACTCCTACAGGCATCATGATGGTGACGATTACCGGATCTACCCCAATCGCGCAGTCGGGCCGAACGGCGAAGGTTTGATCAATCGGCGCAACCCCAACTTTTTCTGGGCGTGCGATTCGGACGGTCATCATTGCCACTGGGCGCGTCGCTAGATTTCCCAGCGGCGCGATGCAGGACAACGGGTGCGCTTACTACGCGCGGAGGAGCGGTACGCGAATTTCAGTACTGCGCCTCCGCGTTGCGCGCCCTCAGTAAGTAGGAGATGATCGCTAACTCGGTGCCGCGCTTAGCCGCCGGAGGTGTGCGTCACCGCCGGCGCCTAGCTACTTTCGGTAGCCCTGCAGCGCGGCGATGACCGGAGCAGTATCTTCGAAAATCAGGAATTGCGACACCTTGCCCCCTTGGAACTTGAAAACGTGCACATAAAAGTTGTCGAACTCGATACCGGTTGCTTTGACTCGACCCCGTTCGAACAAAAGCACCGCAACTCTGATCACCTGAGGCAATAAATTCGCGCGGCTCAAACTGCGGATACTCTATCGTATCGCCCAGTCCCACTATGAATTCCGCCAATCCTGTTCGACCCTTGCGCTTGCCTGCCCACGGCCAGATCGTTTGCGGCATAGGATGCTGAAAATCGAGATCTTCGGAACAAAGGTCCAGGATGGTCTGCAGATCGCCGCGCGTGAACGCTGCGTACGCACTCTTGATCAGTTCCACATTCGGCGGCTGACCGCTCATCGCCCGTCTCCCATTAGGTCAATGAACCGCGATTTTCCGTTTTGCCTGTCCGATTCCATCTAGCCTTTAAATCAAACGAGCCGCCCTCGACAAGGTTTTAGCCGGTTTTTGGGTTGTTGAAAAACCCATCTGCTCTCTCCAGGACCGCTTCGATCGGAAGACTTGTTCAACACCATCAGTTCTTTGTGCAAGCTGCTTTGCGACCCGGCTCACAAACAACGCATGTCGTGAGAAGCAGTCGGACTGGTTGAGACAACGTTCGATTCCTCGGACCGAGCGTGTAACTGTTCGTAAAGAACTCGTCGATGTGCGCAGGGATACTCCTACAGGCGTCATGATGATGACGATTACCGGATCTACCCCAATCGCGCTATCGGGCCCAACGGCGAAGGTTTGATCAATCGGCGCAACCCCAACTTTTTCTGGGCGTGCGATTCGGACGGTCATCATTGCCACTGGGCGCGTCGCTAGATTTCCCAGCGGCGCGATGCAGGACAACGGGTGCGCTTACTACGCGCGGAGGAGCGGTACCGAATTTCAGTACTGCGCCTCCGCGTCATTGCACCGCAGAAGCGCCAATAGCGGGTATTTTCCGAGTCGAACCCCTGGTGATCCCAGCGGGAGTCGAACCCGCGTTCCCGACGTGAGAGAACGAAGCGGCCACTTTCGCATGGAAACTCACCGGGTGCTACCGAGTACAATGAAAGCACCGAAGCCCAATGCAGGCACGGGATTCGTGTACGCACCGAATATTACTGACCGTTATGCACCGATACGTGCGAATGGCAATATCGAGCTAAGCGAGCGGGGCGACGTCGGTGACACCATCCACCACGATCTTTTGGGTAATCGCAGGGATTATTTGGGGAGCGTTGCTGACAGCCGCGCTCTTTGAGTGGTCGGAGCGCAGACCGGTCGGAATCTGGGTTCAGAACGCGATCCTGGCCGCCACGCTCGTCGCCGCCATGTTCATTGGCCTCAAACAGAACGAAATCAACGCCCGCCTCGTTGATCTGAACTATTATCCCGAACTCGACATCAACTACCAAAAGAACCAAAGCAACTTCAGCATCCTAAATCGGGGTAAGGCCGAAGTCGCTTTATGGGGCGATAAGCTGGATGACTTGCCCAGAGATCTCGCCCCAAGCCCCTTCCACCTCTCACCCCGCGCATCCTTTGATACCGAGACCGACAAATTCAAAGACAACGCCCTCCATAAGATCGGCCAGCACGGAGATCTAACCGAGCCTTTCGATTTCTTCGTGGAAACTCAAGACTCAAGAAGATACGTAATCCACGGTCAAGTTGTTTTTCGGATCTCAAATGCGTGATGGACCAGCCGATCGATCGCGGCCGCGGTCGCCATAGGGTCCTTGAAGATCCGTTCCCAGTCGCTGAACACCAGGTTACTGGTGATCAGCATGGAGCGCCGCTCATAGCGTTCCGCGATCAGAGTGAACAGGACTTCCGCCTCTTCTGGGCTCTGTTTGACGTAGCCAATATCATCCAGGATCAACAGCTCGCTCGAATCGAGCCGCCGCAGCTTTTGCGGCAGCACCAGATCGCGCTTGGCGGCGAGCAGTTCCTGCACCAGCTGATAGGCGGGACGGAACAGCACCGAATGGCCTGACTCAATGAGCGCGTTGCCAATCGCGCAGGCGGCGTGGCTCTTGCCAACTCCGGGTAGACCAAAGGCCAGCGTGTTCTCGGCCCGTTCCAGGAACTCGCCGCGCGCCAACTCTCGCAGCTTGCGCATCAGCGGCGCGGGCAGCGTGCTCGCGTCCAGTGTCTCGAAGGTTTTGCCGGGTGGAATCTGCGCGGCGCGACGCAGGCGCGTGATCTTGCGCTGCTCGCGCGCTTCGGCCTCCATCTCCAGTACTTCCAGAACCAGCAGCAGCGCGTCGCGATGGCCGGCGTTCTCCAAGCGCAGACCTAGTTCTGGTGCCGCGGTGCTGAGATTGAAGCCCACGAGCAACTGAGTAGTGCGTTCGACGACATCGATCTGAGCGGCTTTCATGACGTTGCCTCCGCAAGCAACGCGTCATAGACCTTCAGGTCCGGCGCGCCGATCATGACCGTCGGAACGATCGGCCGCTCAGGTCTGACCGTATGACGAACCCGGTCCGCGTCGAATCGCTCGCCGCCATCGAGCAGCTCGCCCAAGGTCTGCTCTACCCGCTGTTCGCCACTAACCGCTGCCAAGTATAGGATTCGCACGTACTCCGGATCGGCCCGCTCGCTGTGGAAGCCGCGCAGCGCATCGTAGGTGCGGCGGAAGACGAGACTCGGGAACAACTCCTCGCGCCAGCGGTAGCGGGCAAAGGCGCCGGGCTTCTTCACCAGCGACCAGATTACGTGATGATAATCGATCCGCGCCCAGCGCTGCCCGCGCAGCCGCGGCAGCCGCTCCACCAGCTTGCCCGCGTAGTACACCTCGAGTTGATCGTGATGGAGATGGACGCGGACGCATTCGCCGATTAATCGGGCCGGCACCGAATAGGTGTGGTTAACTACCCGGATCGTGCTCCAGCGGCGGACCTTGACCGTGAAGGTGGTATACGCAGGCAGCGCGATCGCCGGCAGCGGACGCAGATGCCGTCGCTCCTCGGCCAGCTTCTCGCCGAGCAGCGCGTTGTGTTCGCGCTCGATCACTTCGCGAACCCAACGCTGATACTCGTCCACTGATGGAAAGTCGTGGCTGCCGCGCAGCACCAGCATCTGCGCCAAGATCGACTTGGTCCGCCGATGCGCCTGCTCGACCACCCCATTCTCGTAGGCTTTGCGCGGGAAGATTCGGGTGGATTTCAGTTCGTAATGATCCAGCAGACTCTGATAACGCCGGGTGAGGGCTCGGCCGCCGCTGACCGGCAGTTCATGCGTCGCCGCCGATAGATTGTCAGAGCGCAACACTTCCACCACGCCGCCCAGCCGCCAGAGCGCCTCCTGCACCCCGAGCAGCAGCGCTTCGTAGCTTTCGCTTGACGCGACCGTCGCCCAGTGCCAGCCGCTGAAGCTCAACACCAACTCGAAGAGCAGATGCTCGAACGGCGCGCCACTGATTGTCACGCCGAGTTCGTCGCAGTTGGTGAAGTCGTAGGCCGCTTCGCGTCCGGGCGGATGTTCCTGGGGAAAGAACACTTCCTTGTCTGGCCCGTTCAGCGCCCGCCACTGTCGGATCCGGCGCTGTAGCGTGCGCAACTGGCGCGCGTAAAAACCACCCCGATGATGCCGATTAAGCTCGCCCAGGATGGTTCGCGCTTCCAGAACTCGCTTCTCATCCGCCGCCAGCAACGGCACTACCTCGCTCTCGAACACCTCGGCGAACGGATCGGGCCGGTTGCGCCACCAGTGCTGTTTGCGCGCCTGCAAGGGGTACAGGCCCGCGCGCCACTTGCGCGCGCTGCCCACGCTCATCCCCGCGCCTGCCGCCGCCGATTCCTGCGTCTTGCCTTCCATCAGCTTCCTCCGCAACACCCTGACCTGCGCGTCCTTTACCATGGAGCCGCCTCTCCCGGTTCCATTTCACAGACGCGCCGCCAGGACGGCGACTACCGACAATTTTATTTGTCGCGATCTTCGCATTGACTCAGGACTTTTGTTACCGAGTCGCCGGTTGTTGCCTCAAGTAAACTGCTACCGCGCAGCGAAGGCGCTGCGGGGTGGTGGTGGAGATGGCGAGGCAGCTGAGTATGGCGACACGGCGAGAACTTAAGGATGCGATCAGGCAGCGATATCAAGCGAGCAGCGATCGTCGCGAGCGGCGACAGATCCTGGCCGAGTTCGTCCGGGTAACCGGATATCACCGCAAGCACGCGCTGCGCGTGTTGAATCATCCGCCGACCGCACCAACCGCCCGCCAGCGGGAGCGAGTTTACGACGAGGCGGTGCATCAGGCGCTGGCGGTGTTGTGGGAGGCGGCCGATCGAATCTGCGGCAAGCGGTTGCGGGTTCTGCTCCCGGTGCTGATCGAGGCGATGGAACGCCACGGCCATCTCCAGCTCGCCCCGGTGGTAAAAAGCCGGTTGCTCGATATCAGTGCTTCCACTATCGATCGCCTGTTGCGCCCGCAACGCGAAGCAACCGGACGTGTGCGCCGGCGGCGGTGGGGCGCGGGCTCGGCAGTGAGGCAGAGCGTACCGGTGAGGACCTTCGCCGACTGGGGCGATCCGCCGCCGGGTTTTGTCGAATGCGATCTGGTCGAGCACTGCGGCGGAGTGAAGAACGGCGGCAACTTCGTCCATACCCTGACCTTGACCGACATCCACAGCGGCTGGACCGAATGCGCGGCGCTGGCGGTGCGCGAACAGAGTCTGGTGGTGGAAGGAATCAGCGCCGTCGCCCAGTGCCTTCCCTTCGCGCTGCGGGGGCTCGACACTGACAACGACAGTGCATTCATGAACGAGACCCTGCACGGCTATTGTCAGCAGCACCGCATCGAGTGGACGCGTTCACGCGCGTATCTCAAAAACGATCAGGCCTGGGTCGAGCAAAAGAATGGCGCGGTGGTGCGGCGTCTAGCCGGATACGGGCGACTGAGTGGGCTAACTGCGGCCGCTGCGCTGCAGCGCTTGTACGTGAGCGCCCGGCTCTACGTCAACTTCTTCCAGCCGTCGTTCAAGCTGGCGAGCAAACAGCGCGATGGTGCACTGGTCCGTAAACGCTATCATCCGCCGCTGACTCCGTATCAACGGCTGCTCGCCTCCGATCGGATCGACCAGACAGTCAAAGGGCATCTTCGGGAGCAATTTGCGCTGCTCGACCCGGTGGAGCTGCTGACGAGCATTCGCGCGGCGCAACGAGAGTTGTCGATCCTTTCCAATCGTGAAACCGGCGCCGCAGGCTTCCCCGACCAGCCGGAGTATCTGGCCGCGTTCGCGACCGCATGGCACAGCGATTACCGGGGGCCCAAGGGCCGGAGAAAGAAAGCCGCCGAACATTGGTGGCGAACCCGCACCGATCCGTTCGCGGATAGTTGGCCGCTGGTGGAAGACTGGCTGGTGGCTGAACCGAATCTCGCTGCCCGAGAATTGCTGACGCGGCTGCGCCAGCGATTGCCCGATCTGTATCCTACCGGAGCGCAGCTCCGGACCTTGCAGCGGCGTGTGAAAGTCTGGCGTGCAGACCGGGCCAGGCAGCTGGTGTTTGCCGCGACTTCTGCTCAACCCGGAACGCTCGGCTCACAGACAACGCCATGAACGAACTCGTGGATACTTGATGCCGAAAGTCATTCACAAAACACCGAAGAAGCAGAAGTGAAGACGACGTCATTGCGAAATCACCACACACGCACCGGCGCCGTCATGCCCGTCCAAAAGTCGCTGGCGTTTTACAGGGACCGGCGAGGAGGGCAGCCCTCCTCGCGCTCCACCCCAGCTCACACAACGACGACTATCGGGAGTAACATTCTTGGTTGAGGCAACACGTCTTCAGATCTGATTGTCGCGGATCAAGCAACGCACACGACTAGTGGTGGCTGAGGGTCATCTCGCCGGGCGGCTCTTTACGGCATCCCAAGGAAGATCGCTGCGTCACTTTGGACCCGAAACCAGTGAAACTTCGCGTTTGCAACCATCCGGCGTCAGTGTGAGGCTGAATCAGGATCTCAAAATGTAGATTCCGGCTAGGCCTGCACGGGAGGGCACAATGGAAACCGATGCTACTATAGGCGGACCGTTAGCATCGTTACAGCGGGAATGGGGATGGCTGCTGGCGCTTGGCATCGCCTTGATTGTCCTCGGGACCGTGGCGCTGGGTGATACGCTCGCCGTCACGATGATCTCCGTATTCCTGGTCGGCTGGTTGCTGCTCGCGAGCGGCGTTTTCCACCTCGTCCATTTGATCCGCCAGACAGAAGTGCGATCGTTCTGGAATCTCCTGGGCACGCTGTGTGACTTTGTGGCGGGGTTTTATCTGGTTGTGCACCCGGCGCTGAGCGCTCTGACTCTAACGCTTGTGCTGGCAGCCTTCCTGTTGGCGAGCGGTGTCACCCGGCTTATCGGTGTCTTTCGCGCCGACCTGCCGGATAAATTCTGGCCTGTTTTGAATGGCACCCTTTCCATTGTCCTCGGCATTCTGTTGTGGGTGCACTGGCCATGGACGGGGCTTTGGTTCATCGGCTTCGCGATCGCGATAGAATTGATCTTCCACGGCTGGGCCTGGGTGACGGTGGCGTTTGCGCTCCGAAGCAGGGGTGTGCGGCCGCTTGGCTTACAGCAGCGCGCGTGAGCGCCGGAAAAGGTTGGTTTGCCCCTACGGGATCCACAAAGGTTCGGGTCCTCGCCTGGCCTCCCTACCGGCGACGGTAGGCTAGACGGGCATAAAGGCGGAGGAACGGCCTTGCTGGGGCTCGGTTCTGGCGTGCTATCGGCGGTTCGGTTCTTGCGGTGTCTACTGCGCGACGAAGCCGCCGTCGATTGACATCGAATGGCCGGTAACGAAAGACGCCGCATCCGACAGCAACCAGACGACGCCCTCGCCGATCTCCTCCGGGCGTCCCATCCGCTTCACCGGTTCAGCCGCGACGATCTCCTGTTCGTTCATCCCGCCGCTGTCGATCATTCGCGCGACCATCGGTGTGTTGATGACCCCCGGACAGACGCAATTGACGCAAATATTCTTTTGCGCATATTCGAGCGCCGCCGTCTTGGTCAAGCCAACTACGCCATGCTTGGTTGCGTTGTAAGCGGAGAGCATTGCCACACCGACAAGTCCGGCGCCCGAGGCGGTATTGACGATCGAGCCACCTCCGGTCCTGAGCATCTGCGGTATTTCGTACTTCATGCAGAGCCAGACGCCTTTGAGGTTGATCGCCATTATCCTGTCGAACACGTCTTCAGGATATTCGGCTGTGTCGGTCATCCTGCCTTCGATACCGGCGTTGTTGAAAGCGCCATCCAGTCGACCGTAGGTAGCGACCGTACCGTTGATCGTCGCTTCAACCTGCCCAGCGATTGATACATCAGCCGCGAAACAGCTTGCCTCGCCGCCGGACTCCTTGATCATTTTTCATCGTGCGTTCGGCACCTTCAGGCACGTAATCGGCGATCGTCACTTTCGCGCCCTCCCGTGCCAGTAACAGCGAAGTGGCGCGTCCGATGCCCGAACCGCCGCCGGTCACCAGGATCACTTTATTCTCCGACAATCCGGCCATGATCCCTCCCAACAAACTGTTGCAATTCGAACTTGCCTTCAACCGTCTGTTACGCTCGCGGGTTAGAAACTGTCCAACGGCCATTTGACCGTGAACGCCGCTGCGCGGCTAGGTTGCTTCTGCCTTCTCGGGCACCCAAGACGACCAAAAAACGCGCCCAATCAAGCGCAGGCCGAGCGCGTTGGACGGGGACGTTGAGGCAGCCGAGCGAGGGCTTTGTTCAGCGGCGCACGCTAAAGCCCGATCGACTACTCCTATTTTCCCCACCAATCGGCGACTTGCGCAATGTACGACCGCTGTCGAGTCGCTAGCGCTCCCGTTTCTCGAGCGCTGCGGCGACATTCTCCATGTATTTGTCGTAATCTGTCAGCGCACGAACTTCAAATTCCGAGTAAAGAAACAATGGAGTGCCCATCAGCATCTCATTCAGTTGCTCCGGGGAATCTGCGTTGACGATGCCGACGTTACCACCGCCGCCCGGAAACGCGTAGATGCAATCGATAACTCCCCGCTTGATGGCGTCCGCTACCCCCTGTTTCTGTTCTCGAATCACCTTGCCGGTCGGTATCATCCCGCTACTGACTCGCGGCTTACGGATTACTAAAAACTTCATAGTCGGCGTCTCCTGGACCCTCGGCTCCTGGCAAACCGGGATCTCCTT
The DNA here is from genome assembly GCA_963837035.1 of uncultured Pseudomonadota bacterium. Taxonomy (GTDB): domain Bacteria; phylum Desulfobacterota; class Binatia; order Binatales; family Binataceae; genus JASHZA01. Next base: position 453,392 of record CAWIMH010000026.1, on the reverse strand, counting down.
TCGGGGTTCTTATTTCGAGCAATCCCTACGCATCCGGCACTCTTCCATCTCCACCGAGCTCCGATAGCTAGTACTGCCGATGTCGATTACTGTCCTGTCAGACAACTAGGCTTCGCGCCTAGCTCTTATCGAACAGCTTCCCATTCCACGAACGCGTAGCAAGATCGACCTCGCCCTCACTGATTAGCATCCGGCCGTCTGACAGTTGCAGAGTTCCGGCCGTGCGCCAACGATGCTTGCCGACGCTCTCGTAGCTTCCTGTGCCCGACGCGGTGTTGATGTCACCATTGTACGGATAGGCCGCCCCGCAATAGTTGAACGTCCCTGTTTTGCCTACCAGGAAGGTTCCCGTGCCGAGGACGCTACCGAAGCCTGTGGCGGTGCCTTCGAAATTGCCCTCGATGAGAGTGCTGCCTGCGGGTCCGGGACGGAGCGTCCAGGAGGTACTCTTCATCGAATATTCTCCGATCGGTTTACCGGCTGCCATAGGTGTTCCTCCTATGGGCGCTCGCTAGCACAGTTCGGTGCAGGCGACCTAACGGACCCATCGTTCCTCATTGAACCATGATTCTCGCGGGGACCGTTGTTTCAGTCCAAGCCGGAGGCCGAGCGTCGCAGAAACCCACCAATAGGACGGGGTAATAACAAGATTTTCGAGTCACGCATTTGCAAGATTTCATGTTGACCATTTAACACGGCAAGTTGCCAAGCAAACTGGCAAGTGAGCGCAGTGTAAAACAATATGCAGGGAGATCTCTTTCGACCATCCGGAGCGGAAAACTGCTTGATTTTATTGGAGGTGTTTGCGCAATCGACGCGAATTCGATGCCGCGGGTTCGGTGTTAAAGAACTTGGCTGAGGCTCGCAGAATGCCTGACCGGAATGATTCGGCCGAATCTTCGAAACAGCCAATTTAATGAACCAGGGCGTCCAGAGACCGTCAGGATTTGCCAAAGTGAGCTCGATGGCTGCGACCGAGATGCCCCACCACCGGGCAATCGCCGCCTCCTGCTCGGCTCGATTCTGCTCCAGTTGCTTTTCCGCTCTTGCCAGCGGACGGCTCTCGCGCCTGGCCTGCCAGGCGCGTTCCAGGTTCGGCCACCCCAGTTTGCGTTGCATCTTAGCTGAAATCTGCCCGGCTTTACGGCCCTTCATTGATCTGCCGGCCCAAGAGTTTCCCGCTCTAAGCGACTCCGAGATAAAAGCTAACCTCGCCTTCTTTGCGCGTTCCATGGTCTTAATTCTGACATGTCCGCGGCGCGCCGTACGCACGTGCCCTGCCGCTAGACGCGGATTGAGGCTGATAGCGGGCCCCCGTAAGAACCGAATTCTGATTGCTGGGCTTGAGGGCACCGAAAATAGTCGGTCGATGATTGGCCGCATTACGCCCCCCGGCTGGCGAGGTACGTTCGTTCCGACAAAGATAACGAATGGCGTCGCAGGTTAGGTCAGATGTTTGATCGCCGGCGACGGAGCTTGCGCTGGTTTGACAATCCAGTCGCACTAGGCGCACCGTCCTACTGGCGATTCGCAATCCTGAGTCGGCTTTTCAACTCGCAACGGGAGAGAAGCCTATGGCAACAGTTCGGTTGGTCGTAAACTTTCGTGTAAAGCCTGGCAGATATCCTGATCTCCTTGAAAGCATAAAAGCTGTCAAAAAGGCCATCGGGCAACTGGGCGGAAGCTTAATCGTGAACCGACAAATTGTCGGTCCCGAGACCGGAAACATCTTCGCGGTTGCTGTATACGAGGACTGGGCCGCTTTCGCGAAGTCAAGGACCGATCCTGAGTTAACAAGAGCCGTCGACGCGATTCGAACTAACCGCGACCCGGCCTTCGACGCGATTACCGTGTCTTTGAGCGAGGAAGTCACGATCTGAGCTCGGAAAGTACGGCCCCCTTTATGCTCGGGACACCGGAACGTCTGCGCCGGAGCAAGTGCGCAGCGATGACCGCCACTATCAGGAGGTCAACGCGCAGCGTCTGCTTGCTGTGCGGTCTCAGTGACTGACAGGTATCCGCTCTGCCGATGATGGGATCCCATTTTTGATTCCGCTAGCAATTCGCATAACCATCGATTATATCGACTTGCGCCGTAAAATTCCTTAGTCAAATCGAGCATCTCTAAGACTTGCAGATCCCTTGAGGGCTTACAGAATAAGACTGCCACCAGCTCCTGGGCATCGAGCCCGCGAGTTTTCCGGTCAATTCGTCTCGAATGTGCTGGAGCGCAACAGTTCGATTAGTTTAGGCAGCAATTCGATGGTAACTTTCCTGGGCGGCGAAGGAATAGTCGACTATGAGGGACAACGCAAAGCCGGAGGGCGACGGGAAATTGGCGCGTCGCGCGTTCATCGCTAGAGCGATAGCGTTGCCGCTCGCAGTGAAAATGAGCTTCGCGCTTACCGCGGAGGCGGTCGGCTCGGACAGCGGCGCGCAGGGCACAGCCGCACGCGGCGATGCAATCGGCAAAATAGCGATCGCGGAGTTCAGCGAAACCGGTGCTCCAGCTGGCCTTGCGTTAGTTGGCAAGGTCGTCAAGAGCGATGCCGAATGGAAAAAGCAACTCACCGCCGAGCAATACGAGGTGACCCGCGAGGGCGGCACGGAGCGGCCGTTCGCGAATGAGTATGACGAATTGCACGCGAAGGGCTCTACCGATGCGTCTGCTGTGGGACGACGCTGTTCAGTTCGGAGGCCAAGTTCGATTCAGGCACCGGATGGCCGAGCTTCTGGAAGCCGATTGCGCCGCAGAATATCGTCATGCGGGCCGACCGCTCACTCTTCATGGAACGCACGGAGGTGCGGTGCGCGCGTTGTGATGCGCATCTGGGGCACGTCTTCGACGACGGTCCGCCGCCGACCGGACTGCGCTATTGCATGAACTCGGCGGCGCTGAAGTTTGTGCCGATCGCCGTCGCCCGCAAATGACTTCACTGTCCGCTGGGATCGATAGAACGAAAATCCAGCTAATGTAACCTGCTACCTAGTTCACGCTCAGAGTCGGAATGGGAGAGGCTAGACAGATGTCGAGCGATAGCGAAGGACTTCCCGAGCTAAAGCGTCTTTGCCAGCTGAATGTTGGACTCCTTTTCCCGTTTCGAAACCCTCCGGCGTGGCGCAAGCCATTCGCTGAGTTTTATGCCGATCAGCTTGCGCAAACGCGATTCGCTGAATATTTCTCGGATACGACGAGATATGGCTGACTGAGCATCACTTTGCCGAGGGTATGGTTACTCGCCGGCGATCCCTTCCGATTGCATCTGCGATCGCTGCGATCACCAAGCAAATCCGCATCGGAACGTACCTGGTACTGCTGCCGCTGCATAATGCAGTACGCGTCGCTGAGGATGCGGCCTGCGACGATCGACGTTATCTCAAATGGCCGTTTCGACCTGGGCGTCGGGCAAGGATACGCGCCTGGAGAATTCGCCGCATACGGAGTCAATCGCAAGGCCCGCGCTGCACGGCTTGAGGAGGGCATTGAGGTGATCCGCGGCGCTTGGACCAAGGATGACTTTTCATTCGATGGGCGGCATTACAAGGTGAAAAACATTCGCTTGATGCCGCGGCCGGTGCAGTTGCCGCATCCCCCTGCTGCGGATCGGCGCCGGCGCGCCGAAGGCCATCGAACGTGCTGGAAGGATGGGTTGCCATTTCATGGGGCTTGCGGATCCCGCTGCGCAAAAAATCTACGATTCCGCCTTGCGGGGAGCCGGTCGTGATCCAAAGGACTTTTGGCCGCGCAGCTCCACTTCTGTTACGTCGGGCGTACCACCGACGAGGCATGGGCGCATTCGCAGGAACATTTCCACCACATGCTCAAGTGGTACGGCCGATGGTTGACCGAAGCGGGTGACTTCCTCGGATTTAAATATGCCTCCGATTCCGGAGCCATCGAAGCTTCGCGATTCTCAGCTCTTGTTCCCGCTGCTGGTCGGCAGCCCCGGCGAGATTGCGGCAAAGCTCAACGAGTCGTTCGCGAAGGTAAGAACGACGCATCTGGTACTCGGAATGCACCTGCCGGGTCTCGCCCCGGAGCGCAGTCGCAACTCGATGGAGCTATTTGCGCGCGAGGTGGCGCCGCAGCTGAGCCGTCCGCTGGCGCTTAGCGCCTCCTGAAGGGTGCGATCATTCGCTGAAACTCCGTTGTGTTGATATGAACGGGAGATCTCCGTTCCCGAAGTCCGAGCACCCCCTAGGGGCCCTTCGAGTGCACCCAGACATAGATCTGCCGAAACTGGCTGGAGGCTTCGGAAACGGTGGGATCGTCGACATCTATTCCGAGTGCTAATCTTTTTAGTTGCGTTATTTTTGCTTGCTTTAGGAGAGGTGATTGGACCGCGATAGTATCCTGAACCCTACCGTCCGGTCACTGTTCACCTTCAACGCTCTGCTCCGGCGACTCGGAGCAGTTCGCGAAATGGCCTACGCCCGATCGATCAAATGCTTTACTGGCGGACTAACGAGGCAAACGCAGTGTCAGGCGGAATAGAGCGCAGTAGTTTGTTCGGAGACCCTTTAATCGCTGTAGCCGCGGCCATTAGGCCAAACGATCGAAGCCAGCCAATCGATAACTTCTTCGTCCAACTTGCGAACCTTTTCGTAGCGTTCATCGCAGAGATTCAAGTTGAGGCGGCGGCCTCGTCGGAATGGGTCAACTAAGCGGGGTGTGCCGATCTTGGGACATGGGGGAAATTCGCACTCATAGGACCGTTTGGGCACAAAGCTACTCTCAAACGACTCGCCCTACAGGGCAGGGAACGCCCGGTTGAGGGCGAACTAAGCGGCGAAAAAATCAACAAAAGAGCCCATTTACGCGCTCGACAGGGGCTGTCTGTCGGCTTAAATCTCGCAGAGCGAGCCGATCAAATAAGTTGCAGAGTTCCCTTACCGCGCTTCCTTCCAGTCAATTGCGTGGCCGACCGCTTGCAACCGGCGGCCGAGCTTCTGTTGCGAATCCGTTGCACGATTCGTCGCTATTGATTTTGAGCCGATCATCCTTCATGAGCGTCCTAACAAAGGCCGTACAATTATCACGAAATTCCGCGAGGAAGCCGCCCACATGGATTCGCCATCGTCGAGATCGAATCCTGCTTTCCGCATTCAAGTCCGGCATGGATCTCGTGAATCGGCAATTCCCCGCCCATGAGGTGGGCTCCCCTGGTCGAGCCGTTTCGCACGGACTTAGCGATTGTAATCGAGACCGTGTCGGCACCGAAGATCCCAACGCGAGCGCCGACTAGGGCGTAAGCCGTCCCACCGGTTCCTCCCCGCCCTGTTCGTTCGCGGCATGGCAATGGTCAAAGTCTCTGCCCACTTGCAAAGCTTACGGTTTCGTTCCCTTAGAGCCGCAAACTGAGGAACGTTAGTCAGGTCCGGGCGGCTTTTTCTTACTCGATGAGTGCTGATCAGCGGCTAAAACTCTTAAACGTCATAAAACAAATAGAATTGCATTGTGTCATCATTAACGATAAGATTTCACCTGGTTACGCTAAATCCAAGGGACTTACTCATGCAGTCAAGACGCCAGGGTTCCGGACAGATTGTCGTGCTCGCCTCGATGTCGATGGTCGCGCTGATCGGGTTCGTGGCGCTGGCTGTTGACATCGGCTACATGTATTCGACCCGGCGTTCAATGCAAACCGCTGCGGACGCCGCAGCTATCGCGGCAGCCAACACCCTTCAGAGCAGCAACAGCAGCAACTATCAGCAAGCGGCTAAAGACGTCGCGACGCTGAACGGCTTCACCAACGGACAGAACGGCGTAACCGTGACCGTCGGCACGCCCAGCAGCGGCCCATATTCAGGCAACCCAAGTTACGTCGAGGTTGACGTGCAGCAGGCGGTGCCGACGTTCTTTCTGCGCGTTTTGGGATACAACACGTTGAACGTCGCAGCAAGCGCGGTTTCGGGTACCGTTTCCGGGACGGGTTGCATTTACGCGTTGGACCCGTCGGCGTCGGGGGCCATCTCGCTCACGGGAAACATCAACATCAACGCATCCTGTGGCATCGTTGACGATTCGAGCAGCAGCAGCGCGATGTCGGTGACCGGCAATGCCACCATCAGCACCGCCTATACGGGTGTGTCGGGCAACTATTCGACCTCGGGGAACGTTACCATTACGCCGACTCCCAAGATTCATATTGCCCCGGCGATGGATCCACTGGCCAGTATTCCAGCGCCCAACTTCAGCTCGTCCTACAGCCAGATCGCCAGCAACAACAGTGGCAGTTACTCGGTCAGCGGAAACAACCAGGTGGTGACCGTGCCTGCCGCAGTTTACAAGAACGGCGTCTCGATCACCGGCAACAGCGCACAGGTGACCTTTTCCGCCGCTAATTACGGCAACGGAATAAGCATCAGCGGTAACGTCTCCAGCGCAACCTTCAATCCCGGCACTTACCAGAACGGCGGCAGCGGCAACTCCATCTCTATAAGCGGCAATGCTGTAACGACCTTCAATGCTGGAACTTATACCTTCGGTGGTCCGGTATCGATCACCGGCAACAATACTGTCACCCTCAGCCCGGGAACCTACTACGGCGGCATCTCTATCACCGGCAATGCCAACGTAACATTCCGCTCAGGGACGTACATCCTCGCCGGCGGCGGGCTCAACGTTACCGGCAATTCGACCCTGACCGGCAGCGGGGTGACTTTCTATGACTCGTCCGCGACCGGCTACAGTTACGCGCCGATCAACCTGACCGGCAACGAAACGGCAAATCTGAGTGCGCCGACCTCCGGTTCGCTTGCCGGTATGCTTTTCTTCCAGGACCGTTCGGTCGCGAGCGGTACTGGCAGTAAGGTTGTCGGGAACTCCTCTTCAACCTTCGACGGCGCGGTCTATTTCCCGACCACCTCGGTTCAGTACACCGGAAACTCGAGCGGATCGGGCTATACTTTCCTGATCGCCGATTCGATCACCATGACGGGCAATACGTCGATGACGATCGGCACTAACTATTCTTCGCTGGCTGCCGGTTCGCCTATCAAATCGAGCACCTTGTTCGAATAGCCTGAGCCGGATCGAAGGGGATGTGAAGTGGATTCAGGAGGGAGATGGCTGCGCGGCCAGAGCGCAGTCGAATTGGCCCTGGTTACGCCGATCCTGATCGTTTTGTTGCTGGTGGCGGCGGATTTCGGGCGCGTCCTTTATACCAGTATCGCAGTAGACAACGCCGCTCGGGCGGGCGCTCAATATGGGTCGCACAGTATTGTCACCGCGGCCGACTCGGCCGGGATAACCGCGGCAGCGAAGACCGACGGGTGGAGCAGCCTCAACGTCACTGCCGGCCAGTGTACTTGCGAGAGTTCCACCAATGTGGCGGCGTGCGCGACAAGTTATTGTACGAACAACCCGGCGGCCACCTATGTTACGGTCACGGTCACGGCTCCCTTCACCACACTGGTAAATTATCCGGGTCTTCCTTTGTCGATTACGCTGACCGGCCGCGCCATAATGCAGGTACAGCAATGAAGAGACTCGCCGCCGTTTTGGGCAGAAGGAGAGCTCGCGAAGCGGGGACAACCGCGACTGAATTTGCTCTCGTCGCTTCGACCTTCTTTATGTTGTCCTTCGGAATAATCGTAATGGCTTCGGCCGTGATGGCCTACAACAGCGTTTGCGCTGCTGCGCGAGAAGCCGTGCGTTACGCTGTTGTACATTCACCAACGAGCGCGAATCCGGCTACTACGGCGCAGATCCAGCAGGTAGCCATCAACGTCGCTCCCAACCTGGGCATCAAGCAGAGCCAGGTCACCGTAACATTCCCAACGGATAGCAACTTGCCATCGATGAAGGATGCGCAGGTTCAGATCTCCTATCCCTACTCCATCACCATCCCTTTTATCCCGACGATGTCCGTTACACTAACCACCTCCTCGCGTATGCTAGTTTCACAGTAGGGCAAGTGTGTTTGAGATGACGACTCGCTCGAAAATATCAAGGATCCGGCTAGCGGCTTTAAGCCTGCTTGCGATGACGCTCGCGATTGGCGCCTTGATCGTACATAGCCTGTCGGCCAACGTCTATTACAACCTCAATATGATCAGGCTGCAAAACGGCGGCCGATATCGCCGCGACCGCGGGAGCACACTGTCTGCCCGGCCAACCGCTCGCGGCGGTCCAGGTGGCTGTTGCGTACGCGAAGATGAATGGCGTCAAGCCTTCTGAGATTGAATTTATGGGAGTCAGTCCCGACAGCTCGACCTTGCGCATCCGGCTCCGGCGCGAGATGCCCCTTTATATTGTGCTTTTTGCGTACCAACTCCCGAGCCATCGGATTGAGGCAACGGCCGCCGCTAGCGTGCCTCTTCCAGGGGGTCATACCCTTTCGGTTTCGTTCGTCAACTGACAGTAGCAACAGGCGACTGCAGCGCTTCCGCGCCGGGGACTTCGCGCCGCGAGACGAATCCCTGGTCGAGCACGTTCTCTCATACGGTGAATCGGGCGCAGGGCTTCGCCAACCCTCCAATCAGCTCGGAGTAAGGGCGCGGCCGGGCGGCCAGCCATTCGAGCAAATCGAGGATCAGAGTCTGATTCATCCCTGGATTATGGGCCTTGCGCCGATCGCGGTGCTATTCGAATCCGGCGCCCAGCGTGCCCGCCATGCCAAGGGGAGAGCTGGGCTCGACCTTGGCCGTCTCTCGAGCTCACAGCGAAGTAAAGGCGAAAAGTCTGGACGTTGTCAAACGTTAATATGTCTAACTAGCTTAAACAAACAAAAACTGTAACAAACAGTATAGATAGATGTAATTTCATCTGTTAACCTCTTAAAGCAAGATAAGTTGGCGGGCGTGAAGGCCACGTCTGAAAGCAAGAGTATTTCCCAGGAGGGAAGAGAAAACATGCACCTCTACCCGGAAGTCAGGCGAAGCGGACGTGGTCAGATCCTTCTTCTATTTGCGATAGCACTGCCGGTTATTCTCATATTCAGCGGGCTCGCGCTCGATTTCGGGTCCGCGTATATCACGAAGACGACGCTGTCGAAGGCGGTCGATGCGGCGGCGCTATCGGCTATGCGCAACTACAATCAGGGTCAGGCACAGGCACAGGCGATTGCGCAGAGCGCGTTCGCCGCGAACTATCAATCGGCCTTGGGAATCAGCACGGCAAGTCCGCCCGTGCTCAGCGTTGTTTTCACGACGGACGCGAGCAACAACAAGGTCGTGAACGTTTCGGCGACGGCGACAATCAACACGTTTTTCCTCAGGATGCTGGGGGGTTACCAGACGTTGTCGATCAGCACGTCGGCGCAGGCGACGCGGCCCAAGCTGATAATGTCGCTGGTGCTGGACAAGTCGGGATCGATGAATCGCAATGGCGGGGCGACGGCGCTCCCGCCGGCGGTGGACGCCTTCCTGACGAACTTCGACGACGCCACAGACGAGGTCGCGGACGTGAGTTTCTCGACGTTCGCGCACGTGGACGTGCCGATTCAAACGAACTTCACGAGTCCGATCGATACCGCAGTAGACTCGATGGCATTCGGCGGGGCGACTTTTTCGCAACAGGGACTGACGGACGGGCAGGCGCAGATCGACAGCGTGCCGGTATCGCCGGGAGAGGACGTGGTCAAGGTCGCGGTATTTTTCACCGACGGCTGGGCGAATACGATCCAGGACAATTTGAACTGTCCGCCGACGAGGAATCTGGCGTTTGGCGGATGCGCGCCGCCCGAGGCGGCGGTGGGCTGGTGTTCGGGGATTTCGTTCTTCAATCCCTCCAACGGCCAATCGACATCCTGCGGCGCGTCTAAATTCCCGTCGCAGTCAGCGGGAGGAAACGTCGCGCTGACGGCGACGAATATCGCGAACGACGCGATGTATCGAACGGTGCAGGTGGCGAATGCGATGCGGGCCGAGGGTATCGTGATCTATTCGATCGGCCTGGGCGACAAGATCAGCCAGGCTTTCCTGCAGCAGGTCGCGAACGATCCGGCGAGTTCCACCTTCAACAGCAACGAACCGATCGGATCGGCGGTGTTCGCGCCGACGGCGGCAGACCTGAACGGGGTGTTCCAGACGATCGCGGCGGAGATTTCGCTGCGGCTGTCGCAATAGGGAGACCGACGACGCTATTGCGGACCCCCGAGGAGGACTCTTGGACAGGATGAGCGGTGGCATGGTTGGGCAGGTGCGACCGAAGCGCGCCTTCGCGCGTCACGTCGCGAGGGGTCAGACCTTCGTCGAATTCGCCATGGTGGCGCCGATATTTTTCTTCCTCATCTTCGCGATATTCGATTTTGGAAGGCTGTTCTTCGTCCAGATGAACGTTGAGCAGGCCGTCTTCGAGGCCGGCCGCTACGCCTCTACCGGTAATCACCTTCAGGATCCCAATAACCCGGGACAGACCCTGTCGCGCATCGGCTCGATCGTGCAGGTGGCCCAGCAGGGCGCAACCGGGCTCGGCGCGAGCATTTCGAGCATCCAGGTTTCGAGCCAGAACGGCGGCGCAGGCAACGCCGGCGGACCGGGGGACACCGTAACGGTCACCCTGACAGCGAGCTTGCCTCTGATGACGCCAATCATGTCGCGCTTGTTTCCTGGCGGTGCCTACAGCTTCACGTCGAGCGCCTCTTTCAAGAACGAACCCTTCCCGCCTGGCCAAGCCAAGTAGGTCATAACTGAGATGGTTCAATCATCGCATACCCAGTCGTCGAGAGCCGCGATCAAGGCCGCGAGGTCAGGACAGGCGACGCTCGAGTTCGGCGTCGCAGCTACCGTGCTGCTGGTCCTGCTGCTCGCAGTGGTCGACTTCAGCCGCGCGCTTTACGACTTCCAGGTGATGGTCGGCCTGACCCGCCAAGGCTCGAACCTCGCGTCGCGCGGCGACACCTTGGTGCAGGCCGCGTCCGCCGTGATTTCGGGCGACGCTCCGCTCAATCTTGGCTCCAACGGCGAGGTGATCGTGACCTCGGTTATAAACGTTGGCGGCGTCGATCAGATCACCGGGCAGGCCTCGATGGGGGGCACCTCGAACATGAGCAAGGTTGGAACCGGAGTCGGCAGCAGGGCGAACGTTCCGCCTGCCGCGGCTGGGATGCTCCAGCCGGGCCAGACCATCTACATCACGGAAGTCTATTACACCTACACGCCGATTACTCCGATCGGGAACTTCGTAAACCTCGTCCTGCCCTCGACGCTGTATGAGGCTGCGTATTTCTAGAGAGAAAGGCATTTGTTGCACGACCTGGATTGGCATCGGACCTTTCATCGCGCCGCGCCATACTGGCGGAGGCGGTCGCGGCCGGCTGACGCGAGGTCGCAGACGTTGAATGCGAGCTTTTTGAGGTTCCCGAACTGGTGCCGGCCGACGATAGCCGTGGAGGTTTTCGAGTCTGTCAACGCCGTCGCCATTGCGGAACCGGGCGGGGCGTCGAGAGTGCCTCGATGAGAGTGGACGCCAGTGAGACTGAATCCGATCATCAGGTCCGTCCTGATGGCGTCAGGACTCTTGCACGCACTCTTGGCGGCCGCAGTTGCGGCACATCGTAGGGTCGCCTTCGGCCTGGCCAACACCTTCGGTGAGTGCCTGCCTGCGACCGTGCATTCATCGCCAAGCGGTCTGTTCAAATCAATGCACGCTGGCTCGGTTCTCCAAGACAATTGCCGAGCTTGAACCGGTGAAGCCAAATGAATAGCCGCCCGCCTCGACTTCGGCCTGGTAGGCAATGTTGCCGTAATGGCGAGCACCTTCGACTTTATTGGCCTGATCCTCCTACAGGGTAGCGTGGCCTGCGCCTTTTAGTGTCCAGATGTTCTGCAAAATTCAACAACATAACCAAGCGACGGCTCCGCGAATTAGCTCTAGGATTCAGCGCCTTCGCTTACTGGGGCTTTCCAACGCAGCATGGCCGATCTTTGCTTTCTCCGCGCGGTCCGAGACACAATTGTTTTACCCGCACGAGCAATAGGTAAAGGGAACCGGCGTCGCGCGGGAAGTGCATACTATCTTGCCGGCTCGCGCACTAGCGCGCCGGTCCCAAAGAAAACAAAAAACGACAATCGGGATCTAGAGCCGGAAAGGGGGGCATGGCGAATGTCTCGACCTGCCCCCGAGCATCTGATCCCCCACGCCCTTGGATTTCTTCCATTTGCTTTCGCCCATGGCGGGCAAAACGCTTTCTCAACAGCTAAAACTACGCAAAGTCAAAGTCTTGACTAAAAGCACGGTATCCAAGAAGATAGTTATTGTGGAGAGTTCTAGGGCAGTCAAAGACGATATTAGGTCGGTCGAACATTCCTCAACTGAACTCGCCGAGTGACCTGATGAACGAACCCTTTAAATTGTCGCGACTGTCAGCGCTTAGTCTACTCACCATAGTGATATGGATCGTAGCCTTTATCGCCCGTAGCTTCCTGGCGAGTGTGTCCTACGACATCTATTCGACCAGGCTTGGTGGCGCCGCTTATATGGCAGTACAGGCGGGAGCGAAGTACCTGCCAGCAGATCCGAGAAAGGCAGTGCAGACTGCGGACGCCTCTGCCAGGCGCAGCGGGATCACACCGAGTGAGATCGTATTCATCACTGTCACTCCAGATGACCAGACACTGAGCATTCGACTCAGTCAAAAAATGGCGACGTACATAACGTTCCTTACCGTCGGCCTGCCGAGCGATGAGGTAGCAGTGACGGCCTCGGCAATCGTTAGGGGTACGGGAACGGTCGAGGCCGCCATTAAGTTTTTCTCCCCTTGGGGATAGCGTCCGGGCCAGATATTTCGAACACAAACGAACAGAGCGCTTCAATTTTTCCGGCTGTCATCACTCTACGGCTTGCGAAGGCAAGGGCCCTGCACTCATCGTGACGACCTGACCCTCGCCCTCGCATACCCGCTCCCAGCGACTCATCAGCAGGCGCATTTCGTCCTCGCGCCCGACGAACGGCGTCATCCCGCGGACGGCAGCTCCCGCTTGAAGTCGCCCGCGGATGCCACTGGGCTGGAGTACGCGATAAAGTTGCACCGGTCGCCCGATTCCCTTGAGTGTCCCCACCCCGCGCTCCTCGGTCACGAACAACCCCGAGACCAGACGATGCGTCGCGTCGGTAATCACGAGCGTGTCAGGCATGGCGGATGCTTGCACTCGAGCCGCGATGTTGGGAGCATCGCCGAAGACGTCGGCCTCTTTACCAGCTCCCGCGCCAACCACTACAGAGGCCGAATCGATCCCAACTCGCGCAGCTAGCTTTGCATGCGCGGGCTGTTCGTTGAGCTTCGTGATCGCGTCCAGGATTGCCCAGCCAGCGCGAACAGCGTGGTCGGCATCATTGTCGTGCGCCTCGGGATACCGAAGAAGGCCATCACGCCGTCGCCCAGGTACTTCGCAACGTGGCCGCCAAATCGGGTTATCGCCTGTGCTGCCGCACGCTGGTAGCCCGCTACCGTCGCGCGCCAGTCCTCGGGGTCGAGTTTCGCTGCAATCTCGGTCGAGCCGACCAGGTCGCAAAACAAAACCGTTAGATGCCGCCGCTCACCGTCGCCAGGGCGTCGGGGTGCAGCAAGCTCACCATCCGTTGGGATCGGGAGTGCCGAGGGTGGCGCGAAGGTTGGTGGCTCAGCCGCAGTGGGGGAAGTAGAAAGCGGCGAGGAACTTAAGTCCGCACCACAGTCGCCACAGAATCGCGCACCTGGAGGATTTTCAACACCGCATTGCGGACAACGTCCTTCCAGCCGAAGGCCACATTGAAGACAGAACCTTTTGTCGCACGGATTTTCGCTGTTGCAGCTCGGGCAGCGCATCTCCCCTATCGCCGCGTCAACTGATTCGAAGCTTTACTTAACATGATCTATGTCTCGGTGTTACCTGAAGTAGGTTGGCGCAGGGAGCAATTAGTCCCCAAATGTTGGGCGGGCTCTCGTTCGCTAATCTTTCCAAAAATCCCTGAACCGGCCGGAGGCCAGTTCGGTATAGCGGACGGTGTGCTGGATGTTCTTGTGGCCCAGGTAAAGCTGGATCGCGCGCGTGTCCTGGCCGGCGTTCGCCAGATAGTAGCCGGTCGCGTGGCGCAGCATGTGCGGATGGACTGGAAAGTCGATGCCGGCCGCCTTGGCGGCTTCCGCGACTACATGATGGACCGTCCGCCGCGTCATTGGACCGCCACGCAGCGAAGTAAGGACGTAGGATCTGGCGTCACCTTGATCGCGCTTCCATGCGCGCAGGGCTCTGAGCTAAGGGCCGCGGAGTGGATGGGTCGAGGGCGAGCCGTGCTTTAGTCGCGCAACATGCAGTGTGCCAGCCTTCAGGTCGATCTGATCCCAGCGCAACGCGATTAACTCTGATGCGCGAAAGCCGTGCCGGTACGCGATCATGATCAGCAAGGTGTCCCTGTCGGCCAGACGGCCGCCGGCCTGGCGGGCGGCCCCGATCCTCCGTTCAACTTCGTCCGCGGTCAGATACTCGCGCGTTCGGCTAGCCTGATTGTGCTGGCGGATCGGGGGATGATTATCGGGCTTTGCCCATTTCGATGTTTGGGGAAGCTGAATAACTGCGGCCATTTGGCTAGTTCCTTCTATGGTTGGGGCGGTCTGCATTGCCCAAATCGGCTCTTTTGGGCAATGCGGGCCCGCCTGTTTGGAATCGTTCACGCGGCCAGGGCGCATGCGGTTTCCTGAGCGGACTCAGCCTGCCGGCTCAGGATGTAATCGGTCGCCTTTTGCGCGGCCGCGGCGGCCAGAATCACCAGCTTCGCGTCGCCTTTGAGCGCCCTGATCCAGCTGTCCAGATATGCCGCGCTATTGCGCAGGGTGACTTGCTCGATGCCGGTATGGCCGGCCAGGAACGAGGCGCCCATCTCGGCTACCAGCTCCTCTTTCGAATAGTTGCTGTCGCCGAACCTGACGGCCTGGTTCAGAGTCGGCCGGTTGAGCCGATGACTGGCGCCCGTGCTGTGCGTCAATTCGTGGAAAAGAACCGAGTAGTAGAATTCCGGACTGTCGAAGGCTTCGCGACGCGGCATGACTACCCGGTCCGTCGACGGCGAGTAATAGGCTTCGAGTTTGCGGCCGCGGGTAATCGCCAACGTAGCGCCATGCTCAAGCCCCGGCCGGCTGAGCATGTTGGCGTAAATCGCTTCGCAGGCTTCAGGCTTTTCGATTTCACGGCTGAGCCATTTCCAGAACACAATGGGCGAGCCATGCTCGCCGGCCTTTACGTGTCCGCCAAGCGCTAGCGCTTCTTTGTAGGTGAGCCAGTAGTGCGAGCCGTAAGACTGGCTCGCGAGAATGAATACGTTGATCCCGCGATAGTGCCGCTTGCTAATGGCGTTGCGCGGGAAGGCATCGCTTCGAGTATGGCGATTTGCCCAAGGCTTGTGCCATGGCACGGTGCCGGCTTCGAGCAGTTCGAGAATCCGGTTGCTGATTACCTCTTCGACCTTCATAGTTTTATTCTCCTAAACGCTTACGAGTATAATACTCGAATACGCTCAGACGTATAGCTCCGTCAAGCCTGAACATATGCTCATTAGTCGTGGCCTGCACCCCGAAAACTCCCCCGAATTGAGATAGAGTGCGTCGCCTTAAAAGGAGACGGGCAATGAAGGGAAGCCGCTTCAGCGAAGAACAGATCATCAGGGTACTGCGGGAGCAGGAGGCTGGCGCATCGACCGAGGAAGTGTGCCGGCGGCATGGGATCTCGAGCGCAACCTTTTACAAATGGAAGGCCAAGTACGGCGGGCTCGAGCTCTCCGACGCGAAGCGGCTTAGGACGATGGAGGATGAGAATCGCCGGCTCAAGAAGCTGCTGGCGGAGGCGATGCTCGATAACGCGGCGCTCAGGGACCTACTCGGAAAAAACGTTTGAAGCCTGCGGCGCGACGAGAGGCAGCAATCAGGGTGATGGAGCGTCACGGGCTGAGTCAGCGGCGTGCGTGTGGACTGGTCGGGTTGGATCGCTCGACCATGCGCTACCGGTGCAGGCGGCCGGAAGACACGGCAATAAGGGAACGACTGCGGGAGCTGGCCGCGGAGCGCCGGCGGTTCGGGTATCGGCGCTTAGGCTGGATGCTCGCGCGCGAGGGGCACATCCTCAATCACAAGAAGCCGTACCGGATCTATCGCGAGGAGCGGCTCATGGTGCGCCGGCGGCGAGGGCGGAAAAGGGCATTAGGGACGAGAGCTCCGCTGCTGCTGCCGGGCAGGATCAACCAGCGGTGGTCGCTCGACTTCGTCTCAGACACGCTCAGCGACGGCCGGCGCTTTCGCATCCTGTGCATCGTCGACGATTACAGTCGCGAATGTCTGGCCGCGGTGGTCGACACCTCACTGGGCGGAGTACGGGTCGTGCGGGAACTTGAACGACTGACCTTCGAGCGAGCGCTGCCGGAGACGGTAGTCAGCGACAACGGAACCGAACTGACTAGTGGCGCGGTGCTGCGTTGGGCAACCGGGAGGGTGGCGTGGCATTACATCGAACCGGGCAAGCCGGTGCAGAACGCCTTCATCGAATCGTTCAACAGCAAGCTGCGCGACGAGTGTCTGAACGAGTACGTGTTCTCGACCCTGGCGGAAGCACGGACGATCATCGAGGCCTGGCGTCAGGACTACAACCAATTGCGGCCGCATTCGAGCCTTGGTGCGCTGACGCCGTGCGAGTTCGCAGCGCTTAAACGGGAGCAAACGACACCGCCCCAGGAGCGAAATAACCGGCGGACTCTACTTATAAATGGCGGGAAGTTGGGGGGCAGGCCAGTCGATTTCTTGTGAGCGCTCAGAGGTATAAGCGTGACTAATGTTCTTGAAAGCGCTCAGACGTAGCTGCTAGCGTGAACGCATCAAGCAAGCAAAAGTGTTTAGCCAATGAGAAGAGAAAGGGTCAGCGAAAGCGGCGGCATGACAGCCAGCGAAATGAGTCGGAAGCGTTGGGCTCGGGTGTCAACTGAAGAGCGCAAAGAGGCTCTCGCCAAGGCTCGCGCGCATATCAGCCTGAGCCCAGAAGAGCGCTCACAAATCGCGCGCGCAGCTGTTCAAGCGCGCTGGGAGAAGTGGCGGGCAGAACACCCGGAGAAGGCCAAAGCAACCGTTCGGGCTCGCGACACCAAGCTATCGACGCGCGAACGAAAGCAGAGCCGAAAGCGCAAAGGCAACCCTTGATGGGGGGTGCCTCGCCTCACGGTAGTACGTCTTCAAGGGGTACCTACTCCTCAGCCCCGAGGGGATCAGAGAGCGCCCTAGTTATCACTTCACGCGTTGAAGGTTCGTTCTTACCTCTTCGGCCCATCGACTTTTTGGTAGAAGAAAGCTGACCCTGAAGACATGGGGTTTTGTCGAGGGACCTTCCCAATTGCTCCCATTTGAGGAACCCGTTCAGATCTTGATTGAATGTGTTCTTGAACACCGCTTCCTCAAAGATCGCGTCGTCGGTATCCGGAGTTAAGTAACCGTCGATTACATCGCATGCCGTATCGAACAGCAGTTCCTTAGCAGTTTCATTGCCCGTCTGATTCAATCTGATTAAGGCAACGGAGAGGTCATGACTCGCTACGCTCATTCCGGCGCGTGATAGCACATCCTTCAAGACGTCAATTGCAACCATGTAGAAGAGATAACGTGTCTGTCGCCGGCTTTGCTTTTCCGCCCCGCGACCGAAACCGTATTTGTCGGCAGCTTCTTTGAGAATGTAGGTCGCGTACAGATCGTGCACGCCGAACGAGTCGCCGCTCCCGACATCACCCTGGACTATTCGCTTAAAGACGGAGCCGTTGGGAAGAAACGGCGGATTCTTGCCAAAGGCTAACCCAGGTTCGCGAAGCCAGCCGGCACCATACACCTTGAGAAGGTCCGACGCGCTCGCGTATTTTGTGAAATTGTTTGATCGTTGCATTCTGCTTTTGACGGGCTCGTTGCGAATCCCAGCCGCCTCTCTGGATCTCGAGAAATACATGGTATCGATCACCCATGAGTTTCGACCACCTCTGAAAGTCCGACGTCAGCGCTAGGAAATCCTTCTCCTGAATCCGGTTTTGGGTATTGGTGTAGCGAGTGATGGCTTCGAGGAGAGCCGTCCGTAATTTCCAACTTTGGCTACCTTCGCGACTACGACTCCCCGCTTGGCGCGGTCAATCCAAGCTTCGAGCTCCGGATCCTTCCCCGTGCCGCCGGCCTCCAAGTTGCGTTGAAAGACTTCCCAAATCGTCCGTGTCGTCTGGCATCCATTGACGATGTAGGGTTCGATAAGCTCGATACTGTTTTGCGACAGTGGCTTGAAGTCGGAAACAACGAGAGTGATACCATTGTTATACAGACCGAAATGCTCGGGTGTCTGGCGGAGCGTCTCCTGCATCCCCTTATTTACCTTGCCTCGCGCCCCCAAGAAACGGCGCACGTTTTTCTCGTACAAGCCGTCTAGGTCTTGGGTGCGATTACGATATGCCTTGAGAAAGTCGTAAAGGCCGAGGAGCGGTATCGATCCAACCAGCAGATTGTCGCCGCAGGGAACCAAGCTCCCCTCTATCGTGAACTTCCGGGCCTGTAAGGCTCGCGATTGCTCATTTTCTTGAGCACGTTCAAAGATTGTTTCGACCGACACGGAATCGATTCCGAACACAGGCCCGAGCCTCTGTCGTCCAATCAATCGTAAATCGTTGAGGCACTGTTGCTGCGGCTCGGACAAAGGGTCGACCGTCGCCATTACAAGAACGATCCGATCAACTTCAGAGGAGGCTTGCTTGCGAAAATTCGTCAGCCGTTCTACGAGTCCTTCTGCGAGTGACGACAGGTTTTGTCTTCGTCCATCAAGCGTCTCGATGACCTTTTGACCCTCTGCCAATATCGTCGACTTCCCCTGGAATGCCGCACCAAATTTGCTTTGGACAAGATACCAAGTGTGGCCGGCGGCCGAGTCGGACGATTCCTCCGGCTCATCGCCGCGGTCCAGGTAAGCGATGTCAATGGCTCCGTCGCCGGACCCGTCACAGTAAACTAGATCGCTGGATGCTTCGTCAGTATCGAGCCACTGAGCGACTATCTTCTGGGCGAATCGTCGCCCGAGTTCCACGGTGGACGGATTTCCGGTCGTGACATCGCTGAGCCACTGTTCCTTAAATTGATCAAAGGTAATTTGCGAATCAGCCACGACTTTCCTCCTTGACGGAATCTGGCGTTCGATGCCCCCATTCAATCGTTTCAACCAGAGTGTCGATCGAAGCAGTAACACCCTGCCAGTGCAGCAGAAGCGGACTGATCTGATTCTTTCCTTTGCCAGGACTCATTCGTCTGCGCTGTGTTTTGTCGTGAAAGCACTCGTGAACTCGATATTAAAACCGCTGTGCCAAGGCCCGACCTCTTTCACGACCCCACTGAACACGATCGACGTTAACCAGCCGATGCCTCTGACTTCGACACTCTCTGCAAATAATTCAGCTGCACGTCGCTTATCGCCAGCGGCCGCGATGACGGATTCCGTGATGATCTGTATCAGTTCAGCTTGCTGAGCAATTGATAGCTCTATGCACGCCATCCGAGATGTACCTCTTCTTTTTAAGACTATCGAGGATATGACTCTGTGGCACGCGAGGCCTGCACGTCGAGCTTGCGCCAACCGGCCAAGGCTTCATCATTTCCGGGAGATGCCGAGAAGCCAAGAACCCTGGGAGAAACCCCGGACGAGTCGCATAGAGGATCGGTGCTGGGTGGACGAAGTAACCGTCGGGCAGAGTTGAAGCAGTGATGGTCATTCCGATAATCGCAGGCGGTGTACTCTGGACCGATTCGATGAGCCAGATAGCATCAATTTGAGACAATTAATTGGAGATCAAATCGAAGCAGACTAAGCGCAAGTCTTCGCGCGCCAAGGTGGGCGCTGGCTTCTGGCCTGGCGATGGCTGAGTGCCGGCAGGCTCTCCAAAGCGAGAGCGAATTTCTTCAATCGTGTCTAACATTGCCCGAGCAGCACCGGTACGCTGAAACTCGTTGAAGACTTGTCGGAGCCTTGTGACTTGCATGCGGCGCATCGGCTGGCTGATAAACTTGATTGCTTCCACCGCCGCAGCCCGATTTACATCCGGGTGGCTTAGATAGCCCTGAATTGCAGTTGCGACGGTCTGTTGAATCGGGTCGAGAGAACGTGGGGCTGCCTCGCGAGCCTTCTGCTCTTCGACCGAACTGAGGACGTTTGCAATCACCTTTTCCTGGAGGTCAAAGGCGGAGCCGAAGAGTTCCGGGTCAACCGCGCGCGGTGTGTCACGATCGCACGCGATCAGGTTGGCGATCAGATAGCGGTTGTCGACGATGCCACCGCCTTTGAGGTCGTAGTATTTCCAAAAGTGGAGACGGGATCCGTTATGCGGGCGTGCCTGAAAGTAAAAGAACACCCCTTTCGCTCCAGGCCGGGTAAGTCCCGAATGGATTCCATCGGGCAATGCGTCGAGCGCTTCTCGTCCGCCGCCGTCGAGCAGCTCGCGTAGCTGCTTTATCAGGAACTCATTGCTTGCAAGCTCGGTGAATTGTTCCTCTTCCTCGATTACCGAGCCGTCCTCGTCCCGTATGCGTCGCAGTGTGTTGAAGTTCCGAGGATGAACGCTCTCGCCCAAAATGCTCGCGTCTAGGAAACCCGTGGCGTCGATCGCAGCGATTTTGTCAGAGAGGCTTTCTACCAGACCCAACAACCGTTCAAGTCCCTCGTCAGGGAACATGTTGTAAATCCAGAGACGATCGAAATTGGTCCCGATTCGATCGATACGCCCAGCCCGTTGGACCATCCGGGTCGGATTCCAGTGCAAATCGTAGTTGATCAGGTGGCCTGCCCCCCAACTTCCCGCCATTTATAAGTAGAGTCCGCCGGTTATTTCGCTCCTGGGGCGGTGTCGTTTGCTCCCGTTTAAGCGCTGCGAACTCGCACGGCGTCAGCGCACCAAGGCTCGAATGCGGCCGCAATTGGTTGTAGTCCTGACGCCAGGCCTCGATGATCGTCCGTGCTTCCGCCAGGGTCGAGAACACGTACTCGTTCAGACACTCGTCGCGCAGCTTGCTGTTGAACGATTCGATGAAGGCGTTCTGCACCGGCTTGCCCGGTTCGATGTAATGCCACGCCACCCTCCCGGTTGCCCAACGCAGCACCGCGCCACTAGTCAGTTCGGTTCCGTTGTCGCTGACTACCGTCTCCGGCAGCGCTCGCTCGAAGGTCAGTCGTTCAAGTTCCCGCACGACCCGTACTCCGCCCAGTGAGGTGTCGACCACCGCGGCCAGACATTCGCGACTGTAATCGTCGACGATGCACAGGATGCGAAAGCGCCGGCCGTCGCTGAGCGTGTCTGAGACGAAGTCGAGCGACCACCGCTGGTTGATCCTGCCCGGCAGCAGCAGCGGAGCTCTCGTCCCTAATGCCCTTTTCCGCCCTCGCCGCCGGCGCACCATGAGCCGCTCCTCGCGATAGATCCGGTACGGCTTCTTGTGATTGAGGATGTGCCCCTCGCGCGCGAGCATCCAGCCTAAGCGCCGATACCCGAACCGCCGGCGCTCCGCGGCCAGCTCCCGCAGTCGTTCCCTTATTGCCGTGTCTTCCGGCCGCCTGCACCGGTAGCGCATGGTCGAGCGATCCAACCCGACCAGTCCACACGCACGCCGCTGACTCAGCCCGTGACGCTCCATCACCCTGATTGCTGCCTCTCGTCGCGCCGCAGGCTTCAAACGTTTTTTCCGAGTAGGTCCCTGAGCGCCGCGTTATCGAGCATCGCCTCCGCCAGCAGCTTCTTGAGCCGGCGATTCTCATCCTCCATCGTCCTAAGCCGCTTCGCGTCGGAGAGCTCGAGCCCGCCGTACTTGGCCTTCCATTTGTAAAAGGTTGCGCTCGAGATCCCATGCCGCCGGCACACTTCCTCGGTCGATGCGCCAGCCTCCTGCTCCCGCAGTACCCTGATGATCTGTTCTTCGCTGAAGCGGCTTCCCTTCATTGCCCGTCTCCTTTTAAGGCGACGCACTCTATCTCAATTCGGGGGAGTTTTCGGGGTGCAGGCCACGACGGCAAGCTGCTCAATGAGCGCCAAGGTCCTTAGTTCGTTGCGTATCTGCTGATGGTATTTCGCTTCAGCGGCTTTGCTGGCTACGAAGGCGTCGATGTCCTGGTTCCCGCGGAGATCGCAACCTTAGGTGGTGGACTCCTACCTTCACCGCATCTTGAATTCAGGCGCGTATTCAAGACCCAAGGACTTACCTCGCACCGGAAAGATCGCAGCGTTCCGCTAGGAGTTGATCACGGTCACCTGACGCGCCTGTCAGTCAAGGGCCGAGGACATCTTGCATAATGCTGCCGTCGGGCCTGAGACTGAACTCTCGGAACAAGGAGCATTACCATGAAAGGTGACGCCAGACTTATCGAGGGGCTCAACGAAATCCTCACGGGCGAGCTGACCGGGATCAACCAGTACTTCATCCACGCGATGATGTGCCAGAACTGGGGCTATGAAGGTCTGGCCGCGAAGATTCGGCAGGAATCCATCGGGGAGATGAATCATGCCGAGAAGATTATCGAACGGATTCTCCATCTCCACGGTGTTCCGAATCTCACTCGGCTCGAGAAGATCCACGTGGGCGAGCGTGTCCTCGACCAACTGCAGTTTGCTCATACAGTCGAGAACGTTGCGGTCGGACGTTTCAACTGGATGGTCGCTCTCGCGGTCGAGATCGGCGACAACGGTAGCCGTCAAATGCTAGAGGAGATGTTGCTCTCAGAGGAAGAACACCAGCACTGGCTCGAGACCCAGCTCGAACTTATCCATCAGGTGGGCGAGGCCAATTATCTGACTCATCAAATTGCCAGGTCGTCAGCTGAATAGCACCCCGGACGGGGGTCGCGAGTGCGGTCGGTATTCGCCCGCGTCCGCAAATTCTCTATTGATGATCACTGGGGGGGTAGCGGGAATCGCCTCTTTCAAACGTCCGAACGGAGTGAACGCCAAGGCCTGTTCATACAGATCATTGTCAGAGTTGGGCGGATCGAAACGCATGCTTGTTCGCCCTCTCGATGCCATCTGCTAGTTCCATGATTGTTCATTCACACCCGGACGGATTGGGGTCGAACAAAATGTCCCTCAAAGGAAAATGCTACTGTCAACCAACTGTAAGACCGAACCGGGTACCACAACAATTCGCGACGCTCCTAGAAGTTGCGTTTGTAAAATATTCCATGGCCTAAGAGGAGCGTCGGTCAGACGGAAGGGATTTTCTCTGAGGCTGATCGCGGGCGCGATCCCCACAATACTGCTTATTGCAACGGTACAGGCCTTGGCCTTGACCGTCGAAAATCTCGATCCATCGCATAGTTACAAACTTAAGACCATCGAGTTCTCGGGTGAGCATGCTTTTTCACAGAATGAGCTGCTCTCCGCCATGACAATGAAAGTGCGCCCCCGGTATCAGATGTGGAAGCCGCTCCCTGAGTTCGACGGGCAAACCTTCAGGCACAGCCTCGTTCATATCAAGGATTTTTATCAGGCGTACGGATATTACCGCACGGTTGTGAGTTACAACCTCACTCTCGACAATGACCAGGTAACAATCCATCTGAAAGTCGCTGAGGGCGAGCCGGTCAGGGTCGCCGCCATCGAAACCAAGGTTACAGGCGCCGCTCCGCTACCCCAGCAACTCGAATCATCATTCAATCCTCTGCTCAAGAATGGCGATATCTTTGATCAAGACACTTACCAGGCTGCCGCGAACAATTTGCTCAATATCTACAAGAATCACTCGTATGCCCATGCCACGGTGCAACGTCATGCCATTGTCGAGCTCGGATCACTCCAGGCACGCGTAACGTATGACATAGTCCCCGGTGTCCGCTGTGTCTTTGGCGACACTTCAATCGTTGGTGCTGGCAAGAGGACTCGGGACCTGGTTCGTGAACAGTTGACTTATCAGTCCGGTGAACCCTTTGACCCACGCAGATTGGCAGCGACGCGAGACGCGATTGTCGCTCTCGACGTCTTCAGCGCTGTCGAAGTTGAACAGAAAAACGATCCCAGTAATCCGACAATCGTGCCGATTACTATTTCGCTCCACGAAGGTCCTCGACATACGCTGAGCGCCGGGGCCGGCTACAACACAGAGACCCAATTGAACGCAATGATTGGGTGGACCGACTTTAACTTTCTGGGGGATGGACGCCGCGTCTCATTGACCGGAACCTATTCCAATGTAACGAGCGCATTTGACGCGAAGCTTCTCCAGCCACGTTTCCTCTCACCCCGGTCCAGTCTCACGCTCGAGGCTTCTCAACAGCAGCAGACCTATCAAACCTATATCGGCAACATTTCCGGTTTCGATCCGCATATCGATTACAAGCCTTCATCCTCTCTAACTGTATCGGCGGGATGGCGTCTCGAGTACCTGAAGTTCAATAGCGTCAACGCTTCGACTATTGAGGCGATTGGCGGATTTCGCCGCAGCGGAATTCTCTCAGGTCCCACGGCCGGTATAACCTTCGACAACACGGAGAATCCATTTGATCCCCAAAGTGGCGAGATAGCCTCGCTTGTCAACAGCATTTCGGCTCATAGCTTAGGGGCCAACTACAGTTATTGGCGTGTAATCGCCGAAGCAGGGAAATATCACCTAATCGGCTGGCAAACGGTATTAGCGACCCGCGTGATGGTCGGCTTATCCGACACGTTGGGCACCATCCGTGACGTTCCGCTATCCGAACGCTTCTACTCCGGTGGCGAGGGTAGCGTACGTGGGTATGGCCTCAGACGGATTGGCCCGTTGAGTGCGAGCAACGATCCGCTGGGCGGGCTTACCCTGATCGAAGGTTCGGCCGAACTGCGCCGACCATTGTTTTGGAGGGTCAGTGGTGCATTGTTTGTCGATTGTGGACGAATCGCGACAAAAGCCTATGATCTTCGCGTTGACGCGCTGCAGTGCGGATATGGTCCGGCCGCGGGAATCAATTCTCCGGTAGGTCCGATTAACTTTTACCTCGGATTTCCCACTCAAAAACCCCGCGGCGATAGCAGCTGGCAGTTTTATTTCAGTATTGGGCAATACTTCTAGTCGATGGGCCTCTTCTTTCGATATCTAAAACGGGCCATCCTCGCGCTGGTTCTTCTCGCGGCGGCAATCATTGCAGCCGGAATGATTTATATTCGTACGGCCTCGTTCGGCCACTTGCTCGAGATCCAAGTAGGCAGGCTACTGGCCCGCACTTTCCGCGGCGAGGTTACGCTAGGCCACATAGATCCCTCCACGTGGGGTGGTCTTACAATTCATGAGCTAAGTGTCCGATATAAAGACACCACTATTGTACGGATTCCCAGAGTCCGGCTTGATTACGGAGTGATTCCGTTGTTGTGGCACGAGGTCCGACTCGAACTGATCGCCTTCGATCCCATGATTCGGCTCCGGCGTGACAGCGATGGCGAATGGAACCTGATGAACGCCTTGGCCTCAAAATCTCCGGCCGCGAGGTCTGGTCCCGTCGGGTTTACCATCTACCTAGACAAACTCCGCATTCGTAACGCTGACGTCGAACTCGCGCCGCGAACTGCCAACGGGCCCGTTTATCATTTTGAAGGCACCGATCTCGACGCCGCTGTAACCATCAAACCCAACCGAATGGACGCCGAGCTATCCGATTTGAGGACGCACATCGAAGGGCCGGAAATGCCACCGACTGATCTGTATGCGGCCGCTTTCTACCGCGACACGAATGGTCATGCGCAGGCGACGATCGACGCTCTGCGTCTTAAAACTCCGTCATCAGCGGTCTCAATAGCGGGCTTGATACGCGACTTTCAGACGCTGGACAGCAACCTGACTATGTCTATCGATAGGTTAAGCACCGCCGATATCTCACGTTTGGTCCACAATGATCCGCTACGCGAAGAGATCAACGGGCACATCAGCTTGAAAGGGACCGCTAATGCGATGCAAGTTGAAGGCGCCCTATCCGCAGGCACCGCCCGCTTCGACGCAAACCTTGAAGGCGATCTCACGCGCAAGGCCCCCACGTTCAAGGGACACATTGACCTCGCCAATCTCGACTTGAGCACCTTGACGTGGCCGCAAAAGCTGGCCGGCATCCTTGACGTCTCTCTCGATGCCCGAGGTGAAGGTGGAAATCTTCACAACTTAGCCGCGAACGCAAAAATAAGCGGACATAAATTGTGTGCAGGTTCGGTTCGAGCGGGGAACCTCGATCTAGTGGGCAGCGCGAAGAATGGGAGCGTTCACTTCAACGGAAATGTCGCCAATGGACCGGGCCATTTGAATCTGGACGGGACCGCGCTTCTCAGTGGGAACAGCCAATATCGCATCGCATTCAAGACGGAACATCTTAATGCCGAAGAATTTTCGCGATCTGCACCGCGGACTGACCTCAATAGTCAAACGGTTATTACAGGAAGCGGCAACCAGCTAGAGACGATGGACGCGAGGGTCGAGTTTCAGGCTGTGCATTCGGCTATTGCGCGCGTTCCGCTTGAGAGTGCGATTCGTATGCGCGTTAAAGCCGCGATGATCGAGATCTCTCGGGCAAGAGTCATTAGCCAAGACACTGTGCTCAGTTTCAATGGCAGAGCCGGGATCGTGCCCGGCGCCCGAGTGCGACTATCGTACGAAGTACACGCCGATCAACTAGCTCCATGGCTCAAGTTAGCGGGGACGGCCGGTGATGGCCGCCTGAGTCTGATTGGCACTGCTGCTGGCGCGTTGCGCGGAATGGGTGACATGTCGCTGCGCGTGCAAGGCAAGCTGGCTTTTCAATCACTGCACTTGCCGAATCTGAGCATCGCTGGAGGTGATGCCGCCTACAACTTTGAGGAGATCGGACAGACTGGCTGGCCTTCGGGCGACGTCAACACACAAATGACGGCGCTCGAAACGAGTGGGATTAAGTTGCGAGCCCTCTCCGCGCGTGTGCAGTTAGATCGTGGTCCACCATCGCGTGTTAGAATGGCGGTGGTGGTCCATGATAGAAAGGACGTTGCGGACCGTCTCTCGGCGACCATCTTCCGCCGGCCCGACCGGATCACCGGCAGCCTCGACCAGGCGCTTCTGGTCCTGCCCGATGGAACTTGGCATCTAGAGCGTCCCGCGCAATTCACAAAAGATCAGCACCACTTCGCCATTGAGGGCTTTGCCCTTGCAAACCGCGACCGCCGGTTGGCGGTCGATGCGTCGATCGAACCCGCGCGGGCCCAGAGTATCGCTCTGCATGCGCGCGCAATCGACCTTGCGGTCCTGCAATCGCTGATCCCGCAGCCGCAACAGATTTCGGGCAGTCTTTCGACTGACATCATAGTGGGTGGAACGGCGGCAACACCGACGATCGATGGAAATCTCGCTGTCAACAAGCTGGTAATAAACTCTCAGACCGCGGGCGACCTCAGGGCGACAGTTGAGTACAGGCCATCCAGCGTGGCTCTGGACGTCACGCTCCACCAGGATGCGAACAATAAACTTCAGTTGACAGGCGAGGTTCCGGTGAGTCTAACGTGGGTCCACGGTTTCGCCGTTACGATCGGCGCCGATGAAAATCTGCGAGTGTATAGTGCCAGAATACGCCTCGCACCGCTGGGCGCCGTTGTTCCACGAATGCTTAGAAATCTCAGCGGTGAGTTGCAGACGGATCTCGAACTGACTGGCTCGCCGTTCCATCCGGCAATCAGCGGGACAATCGATATCAATGCTGGTGGCGAAGCCGTCCCGCTTGGAGTGACGGTTGCCGATCTGAAGCTGCGGTTGCAGGCTTCGCCAACCGCTATAGAGATTGCCGAGTTTTCGGCGAAGGCGGGTAGTGGTTCACTAAATGGCAGCGGTTCAATCGCACTGCGCGACAACTACTCGCCCGGTGCGATAACTGCCACGCTTCAGCTCCAGCAGTGGCCCGCGATCGCTACCCAGCAATACAACGCGAATATCAATGGAGAAATTCATGCGAGCGGCACCCCTGACAGCCCTCGAATCAATGGAGAAGTCGATGTCGTCGATAGTACCATTCATCCAGACCTGGATGTTTTAAGTGGTACCTCAGCTCCCCCACCAGACAACACAATCCTTATTGTTCAACCCGGTGAACAAGTGCCTTTAAATGGCGCGACGTCTCGGCGGCGCGCCAACGCCGGCCAACAGGCCAGCAATCAGGTGTTCAACCATCTCGCCATCAATCTGAAAGTCAATCTCCATCGAAACAACTGGGTTCGTCATGAAAATGCGCAGGTTGAGTTGGACGGCAGCCTGGATATTAACAAACCACCAGGCGGTCGGATATCCTTGGTTGGGGAGATCGATACGGTCCGCGGATGGCTCATGTTTCACAGCAAACGCTTTACACTAGCCAACGGACAAATCCTCTTCACGGGAGGATCGGAAATAGACCCGAACCTCAACATCGACGCTCAAGATGCAATATCGAACTATACGGTAGACTTGATCGTCGTCGGCAGAGCCTCAAAGCCCCAGATTAAGTTGCAGAGCCAGCCCCAGCTTGGGCAAGGTGATATTCTTTCACTCATTCTGTTCGGAACGACAACAAGCCGGCTTGGCCAAGGACAAAAAACGGCACTGCAGCAGCAAGCGCAATCGATCATGATTGGGTCGGCAGGACAGGCTTTGTCTCAAAGTTTGGGTCTCGAATCCATGGGAGTGAATGTCAACGGCCAGTCAGTTGGACTTGGCCATTATATCAACGAGAACACCTACGTTTCCGTCTCACCGAATCTTGGTGCGAACACGCGCGGTACGCCGTCCCAAGTTGCTTCAATACAATATTTCCTTCTGCGCTGGCTGACCGTCACCACTTCGACGATGTCCGATGGTTCACGTCAGATCTCTCTGAGTGTCAGCAAACGATACTGAGCTGACATTGGTACATCCGCTGACATCTGTGGCATTTCGCCACGCGCGGTCACGACGCCTCGAATTTGCGAGGCTGCGAATCGGAGCTCGAGCATAGGTTTCCTCTGTCGCGAGTCACCGCAGAGGCCTACCCGCCCCCCTTCTTTAAAATCGCCCGTCTTGCGATACCTAGTGGAACCGGCGATATAGTGAGAGAGTAGTCTGTAAACCATGGAGCCGGCTGAATACAGGACCGAGCTAAGGTGCCATCCGTCGTCTCGCTCCGAAACGGTGCGCAGCATTCAGGTGCTCGTACGCCGATCGGCAAGCGCTGAACTCAAGATAGGCTTCAGCCTCTATGGAGACGTTCCCCTCATTCGGGTCCCTTCGCCGGGCGTTCCGCGGATTGCTACACAGCTCTGGCAGCACACTTGCTTCGAAGCCTTCATAGCGGTGGACGGACAATCAGCGTACCACGAGTTCAATTTCGCCCCTTCAGGAGAGTGGGCCATCTACTCGTTCTGCAGCTATCGCGAGAGCAGCTCCCTCGCGAACGAAGCGAAGCGACCGCACATTGAGGTGAGCGCTAACGCTAGCCAGCTTAAACTCGATGCCCTTATCCAACTCAGTGACCTGTCTGCTGTTCACCCGCGAGCTTCCCTCCGTATCGGACTCTCGGCGATCGTCGAGACGAGCGACGGCCTATCGTATTGGGCTCTTCGCCATCTGCTCGACAAACCGGACTTTCATCAGGCTGACGGGTTCACGCTGCTGCTTAAGCCGCCAGACCCAGAGGGATAACTATCCACGCCTTGAAGCTCGTCATCCACCGTTCCGCTTGATGAGAACCGCGCAACGTAGCACTAGTGAAACCGCGTTTCGCCTCAAGTGAGCGCTCTCGGCTTTCTCGCCTATGAAGCGTATCACTCACCCAATCGGCACACTAGTCAGTGACAGCGCTGCCTCGACAGCTCGAAAGACGTGCTAAAATATTCATTTTATGAAGCACCGTAAACCCCTGGGTTTCGACCACCGACGCGTCGAGCGGCTTCTCTCTAAAACCAAGAATTGCCGAACTGCAGCGAGTAGAATTGACGTTCTGTCCCAGAGCCTTCTTGGACAGTCCTACAGATCCGATTCGCTGGTTGGCTCGGCTGACACAGCAGAGGTGTTTAAGGCTTGGTTGGACGGTTTCGATTGTGTTACGTACATCGAAACCATTCTGGCACTCTCCCGCGCTTCAGGTGTTGACACCTTCGCCCGGTGGCTACGGACAATTCGGTACGAAAGAGGCCTCGTTCAATGGCAGCGTCGGAATCACTATATTGCGCTATGGATTCGCAACAACCTAAGCAATAAAATCGTTAAAGTGGTAGCAATACCAGATATACCGATACTTATCAAGGAACGCGTACTGAATGTCATACCTGGTTTAGCTCCGCAGCGGGTTCGTCTTGAATGTACTCCAAAACGGTCTGTGCCGCGGCTCGCACCGCATTTGCAGACTGGAGACCTGATATTTTTTGTATCAACACGCAAGAATCTAGACGTCTTTCATGCGGGAATCGTCGTGCGTGACGGCAAGAGAGTCTTGATGCGTCACGCGTCGCGCAGTCAGGGCGCCGTCGTGGAGCAAGAGTTGACTTGCTTTCTTAAGACAAATCGCATGACCGGCGTCATCGTGACACGGCCCCAAGAGCCTGCAAGACGACTTTACGGCTGGTAAGTAGAATGGCGAATTCTCCGAGGGATGCATAAGTTCAAGCAACTAGCGAAGTGATGCGAGAAGTCAGGAGCGGAATGTGGACGTTGTCTATCCCAAAGACTACTCGTCGGTAAGCATTGTGGAGCTTGTCGAGCATGCCGACAGCGACGTTTTGTTTCTGGGCAATCCACGTGTGAGTATCGCGCCCGGACCGCGTATGCTCGATCGAATGGCTCAGGTATTACGTAACGCCGGTGCTGGCTGGGTTTATGCCGACGCTATGGACCATCCTCGTATCGACTACCAGTGTGGGAGCATTCGCGACAACTTTGACTTCGGCCCCCTAGTTGCTGTGTCGGTTCCGGCCGCGCGTGAATGTCGGATCGACCACGACTGGAGGTGGGGAGGATTATACGACCTGCGCCTAAAGATATCGGAGAAGCACCCCATCGTGCGGATTCCCGAGTCGCTGTACAGCGCCTTGGCTACCGCTGAGCCACCGACGGGTCAAACGCAATTCGACTATGTTGATCCTCGCAATCGCGACTACCAAATCGAAATGGAGCGAATTGCAATCGCGCACCTGAAACGAATCGGTGCCTGGTTGCAACCGGACTTTGAAAACGTCCCCATCTCAAACGACGTATTTCCAGTAGAAGCCAGCGTCGTAATTCCCGTTCGCGATCGCGAGCGGACGATCTTCGATGCCGTTCGAAGCGCGCTCACCCAGAATGCTGATTTCAAGTTCAATGTGATTGTCGTCGATAACCATTCCACGGATCGGACGGCGGACATCTTACGCGGTATCAACGATTCGCGTGTCAAACACATCGTTCCCATACGCCACGACCTGGGAATCGGGGGATGTTGGAACGAGGCCATTTACTCCAAGGACTGCGGGAAATACGCCATACAGCTTGATTCCGACGACCTCTATGTCAACGACAGCGTTCTTCGACGAATCGTTGCAGAACTTGAAGCAGGACCATATGCAATGGCCATAGGCTCTTATAGCATGGTCGATTTTTCGTTGCGGGAGATTCCGCCTGGCCTCGTCGATCATCGCGAGTGGAGTCGAGAGGACGGAAGGAACAATGTGCTCCGTGTCAATGGGTTTGGCGCTCCGCGCGCGTTCAATACGTCGATTTTGCGTCGTATTGGATTTCCCAATGTCAGCTATGGCGAGGATTACGCAGTAGCACTGCGAATTAGCCGACAATATGAGATCCCGCGGATCTACGAGTCCGTTTACCTTTGTCGCCGTTGGGAGGGTAATAGCGACAGCGCCCTGCCACTCGAAGTAGCGAATCGATACGATCAATACAAGGACTGGCTCCGAACTGTCGAAATTCATGCTCGTCGAATAGACAGATGATTCGTGAACTGGAGAGTCTGATGAGCCGGCAGCAGCGGGCATGGCTGCAACTCGCTCAGGGCATTGAAGGTCTCGCGCGCGCCCGGACACGCACGGTGAGGATTGACTGGTTCGATATCTATATCCGTCACATACCTCATCGTTTGACTAGTACAGTGGCTCCGGTCGATCGGGAGTCGGTGGCGAAGCGCCCCTGCTTCCTATGTGCGGACAATCTTCCCATTGAGGAGGAAGGTGTACAGTTTGGTGAGGACTTCACGATTTATTGCAATCCATTCCCAATCGTGGCTAAACATCTCACCATCGCTCACAAGAAGCACTGCCAGCAACGAATCGCTAATCAGTTTGGAAACATGCTGGACCTCGCTGCAACCCTGCCGGGATATTTCGTCATCTATAACGGTCCGGACTGCGGAGCCTCGGCCCCGGACCATATGCACTTCCAGGCGGGCTCGCGAGCTTTGTTGCCGATAGTCAAAGATACCGTCGGGCTGACTGGCGTTACCGTACCGAACTACGTGAGAAATGCGTTCTTGTTTCGTGGATCAGATCGATCTGCATTGATTGAACGAATGGATCTCGCCATCGAGCTACTCGCGGTGACCACTAGAAGGCGGTTAGAACCATTGGTCAACATTGCCGTCTTTCATGAAAGAGGAGAGTGGGTCATCTATTTATTCCCACGAGCAAAACATCGGCCAGAAGTCTTTTACACTGGCGAACTGACGGTTAGCCCGGCAGCGATTGATTTGTGCGGAATCTTCGTCGTGCCGCTGGCGCATGATTTCGAAAGAATCACCGGTGAAGCGATCGCAGCGATCTTTGAAGAAATCACTTTGCCTTACGTTCAGTTTCGTGAAGTCGCGGAGAGGCTGGAGAGTTCTCGTTGAACGTGTCCGTGGGCTTGATGGAGAAACAATCCTCAATTCAAGTTGAATTGAGGGGCATGTTTTCTGATGCTTCGGGCAAGCCATACACTCCTGGACGCTACAGGTTTACATCTGAAGTAGCGCTTCATCCGCTGGACCCGGCGATCTGCGCGTTTGCGCTGGACGACGTTACTATCGGAATCGGATTTCATTGGGAGCGCAAGGAGCGGCAGGTGTTCCGTGGGGCCTTACGCCTCGTGAAACGAGACGCCGGTCTGACGCTCATCAATGATGTTCCGCTCGAACAGTACGTCACGAGTGTGATTTCGTCCGAGATGAGCGCCTCCTGTCCTCTCGAGCTGCTCAAAGCTCACGCGGTGATTTCGCGCAGCTGGCTGTGGTTCCCTAAGGCAAATCTCTCTCACTCCAGCGGAAAGCTGCCTGAGGGTCTCGATCCCCGAGAAATACTCCGGTGGTATGGCCGCGAGGCGCATCCGGATTTCGATGTATGCGCCGACGACCACTGCCAACGCTATCAGGGCATCACGAAAAACTTCTCTCCGGCCGCTGACGAAGCAGTTCGCGCGACAGCCGGCACGTTTCTTCGTTACAATGGTGCCATCTGCGACGCACGATTTTCTAAATCCTGCGGCGGCATCACTGAGCGCTACGCAACCGCCTGGGAAGATATAAATATTCCCTATCTTGAGTCCGTCTATGACGGTCCGACGCGACCATGCCCCGACAGTCCCGAGGCATGGATACGCTCGAATCCTCCAGCCTATTGCAATACGTGCGACACGAAGCTGCTCTCACGCGTTCTTCCGGACTTCGATCAGGAGACCCGCGATTTTTATCGCTGGCGTATCGAGTACACACCTGAAGAACTCGCCGACGTGATCGCGTCGAGGCTCGCCGTCGACCTTGGTCCCATTCGCGACCTCCACGCCCTCGCTCGGGGACCTTCAGGCCGAATACATAGGCTGAGGATTACCGGGGAACGGGATCACATTTTCATCGGTAAGGAACTCGAAATTCGCCGTGCTCTTTCCCGCACACATCTTTACAGCTCTGCATTCGTCGTCGACAAGGAGGCTGGCCGCTTTGTCTTGAGAGGAGCCGGCTGGGGACATGGTGTTGGCCTCTGCCAGATCGGTGCCGCAGTTATGGCAAATGAGGCGAAGACTTATATAGAAATCTTGCAACACTACTATCGTGGAGCTACCGTCGAACCCTGATAAGGAACTGATGAGAGGCGCGAAATAAGCAAGAAGCGGGTATATCCGCTATTACACCGCGCCGCCATAGCTCTCCACGTACCTATTCCCGTTTTCTCTTCGGCGAGCCTGGTACAGCTAGCGCATGATTAGGTTCAGACCAGCCGAAGTAGTATAGCGTTCGATATCTTCAAATTCCTTGGGCGCTTGTTCATTCACGTAAAAGGCGCGGCCGGGGCTCGGTTCTGCGCCAATGCTTGAATGCTCGTTCTTCAGGTCCCACAATTCCTCTATATCTGTCGCAGCCGTGCTTACTATCCCGACACCCGGCACATCGATGCCCAGGGGAAAAATCGCTTGAATCTTCCACAACTGCATCTTCGGGTCGTACAGGTCTTCCCAAAGCGTTCCGTAGAACTGACTGTCGGCATACATCACGCGACGGCCGTAGCAATAGCCTGCGGACTTCGCGGGGACCTTTTCGATGCTGATGGCAGCGGTTTCACGTAGTTGCCATTTGCCCCAGCTCGGAGTCGGCCACCCTAACGGCATGTCATAGCCGGCGGGAAATGCTGCCTGGGGCGGCGCTGCGTCCAACAGCGCCAGTATCTTTTTGTGACCCAGGTAGTCCACCTTGAGTTCGGTCATATTCGAATCAAAACCGTTGTGAAAATCCTCAGGAGTCGCATCCATGCCCTGACTTGGCGAGCAGCGTGCAGCCGTGGACAGCGGCTGATAGCGGCGCAAGGAAGGCAGAAATATATACATGTCTTCAGGTCGCGCGAGATCTGCGTAATCAACTGTCAGGACAGTTGTGTACTTGTACTGCTCAGGATCGAGAGTCATATACCATTCAGTAAAGAACCTCTCTCCCACGCCTGAGATCGCGGCCGAAACGCCGGGATCGGTGTTGAAACTCAGTTGACGCTTGACGGCCTGATAAGTTTGACAGTTAATACTACCGCCGCTGTTTATCGCGCACCCATATCCGAAGGAATCGACGACCAAGTGCGGTACGTAGCGGTACCAAACGTCGGCGAGAACTTTCCAACCCTTGTGCGGCTCCGCCGGATTTGGAAACGGCTGACCACCCCGATAGCCCTGTAGGGTCAGTCCACCGCTGGGTAGTTCGATTAGCTTGAGCTGACCGGAGTACTTCTCGGTTGCGTCAACGTAGTTCTTGGGCAACGGATGCATCAACGTGGGACCGACCTGGATGTTCACGTCAGGAGGCATTTTCCAAAAATATTTGCCCTCGAACAGCGCAACCATCCCATCAGGCATGAACTCGCGGTATTTGCTCCAGTTGTCCATTGTTATCGTCGTTCCCACCGGGATCGCATCGGCTGCCGGTACGCTGTCATCGTTCGGCTCGGCATTTGCGCGGTTCTTGCTCTCTGCAGTTGCATCCTGAGCAAGGCCTAACCGGGAAAAAGCCGCAATGATGCATAGGGCTACAAAGACGGCGAGAATGGTCTTCGTCAAGTGCATTTAGTTCCTCGAATTCGCTAGCGCTACAAACGGCGAACGGTACGCGTAACACGCTAGAAGCGTGATTTACAAGCTGCTGAATGCGTAGTCCGAGCCTCCTTGACAATTCGAGGCGATAGGAGCACAGCGTTTCTTTGGACCTGGATCTAGCGCGCGACTGCCGCGCAGCAATGGCCTGCAAGTGCTCCTGGGGAGGAGGATGGCGCGAATTCGCTGATGCACGAGAATCCAATTCCCCGATCAGGGTTTCGTCAGCCTACAGCCTGGACTCGGCGGTTCGATCCGAAGGTACGGCACAATCTAAGGAATGAAGGAAACGTGTAAGACAGATCGATGTTGGTCAACCACTAACCGCGATCCGCTCTGACGGAGAGCGAAAGGAAGGCCCGCCATGGCTGAATATGATCTCCTAATCAAAAACGGAACGATCGTAGATGGCACGCGAGTTCCTGCCTACCGCGGCGACATTGGAGTCCGCAACGGCCGAGTGATAGCGATCGGCAACCTTAAGGAGACTGCCGACCGTACCATCGATGCCACTGGACTCGTCGTCGCGCCCGGTTTCGTTGACATCCATACTCACTATGACGCTGCATTGAGTGGCGGAACGCGGTGGGATCCGTACGCTTCGTTGTCGGGATGGCACGGCGTGACCACCGTGGCGATCGGAAATTGCGGCTTCGGATTTGCGCCAGTCAAAGTCGAGGATCGTGATCGCGCCATGCGGCGCATGGAGCGCACTGAGTCCATACCTCTGTCATGCATGCAGGCCGGTATGCGCTGGGACTGGGTGACTTTTCCAGAGTTTCTTGACAGCCTTGACAAAGGCGGACTGGGCGTCAACGCAGCGTCGCTGGTTCCTTACTCTCCCCTACGCGCGTGGGTACTCGGCAACGACGCTGCCCGCGACCCGAAGTACAAAGTCACCGAAGAGCAGCTTCAACAGATGAAGAACATCTTGCGCGAGGGGCTCAAGGCCGGCGGGTTCGGCTTCTCCGCGACTTTTAGTATGGCCAACCGCGACTACGACGGCGGCTACCTGCCTACCCATGTGGCGCCGCGCGAGGAATTCCTCGAGATGGCGTCCGTGATGCGCGAGTTCAACCGTGGTTCGATCGAATGGACTATGGGCCGCGCGTTGCAAAAGCTCGGGCACGAGTTCCTGCTGGAACTGGCCAAGACAAGCGGACGTCCGGTCAACTGGAACGCTATTGTGTTCGACCCCACGCATCCAAACAATTGGCGCAACGAACTCACGTGGGCCGAGAAAGCCTACAAGGAAGCGGTCGTGCTGCCGGTTAACATCTGCGTGCCGGTAGAATTTGAATTCACGCTCGAGACCATCGGCTTGTTCGACAATCTTCCAGCGTGGAACGAAGCAACCATCGGTTCGCTTGAAGAGCGGAAGTCGAAACTGGCGGACCCAGCGCGGCGCGCTGGCCTTCGCGCCGACATGGATCGCGCACTCTCGGTCCTTCCAGCGCGTAACGACGGCGAGGCCGGGCAGGTCTCGATGTTCCGCTGGAATGAGACTTTCGTCGACGATGTTCATCTCGAGCAGAATAAGAATCTCAAGGGTCTGACGATCGCCGATATCGCAAAACAGCAGGGCAAACATCCCGTCGATGCGCTGCTTGATCTTGCAGTCGAGGAAGATCTTAAGACCGAGTTCGCGATGCAGGGGCTGATCAACAACGACGAGGAAGCGGTCGCCCAGATAATCAAACACCCCTTGACGCTGGTGGGGTCCTCGGACGGCGGGGCGCACACGAAATTCCTGACGCTGGGCCGGTATCCGACACACTTTCTCGCTCACTGGGTTCGCGACCGGCAAGTGATGTCGCTCGAAGAGGCCCACTGGCGGTTGTCTGCGATGGTCGCGTGGGCTATCGGGATTCGCGACCGCGGATGGCTGCGCGAAGGCATGCCCGCGGACATCGTCATCTACGACCTCGAAAAGCTGCGCGTGAAGGAGACTGAGACCGTACACGATCTCCCCGATGGCGACTGGCGCCGCGTGCAGAAAGCCGACGGCTATCGATTCATCGTCGTCAACGGGCAAATAACTTTCGAGGACAACATCTGCACACATGCCCTGCCTGGCAAGCTGTTGCGTAGCTATGATCAGGCGCCCGCCTGAGATTCGTGCTGCTTGAAGCAACTATAGAGCGGAGGATAGCGGCGGGCGTAGGCCCGCCGTTGTCTTTCGTTTCTACCGAGCGAGGCAACTAGAGAGTTATGTCAAAAGGTAAGTCCCGATTCCGGCTAGATAGGAGGCCCAAGTGGAAACGCGCATCCTTGCGATGGGCCGGAAAGCCGAGCTGTACAAGTTGAACTCTCTCCAGAGGGTAGGCACCCTCGGCGCCGCTAACGGAACGCCATGAAGATGCGCTATATGTGTGCGCAAGGTCGACATCAAGGAGGTTTCCGTCGTTATGGATTATAGCGCTTATGAATTTCTG
This sequence comes from uncultured Pseudomonadota bacterium, assembly GCA_963837035.1. Taxonomy (GTDB): domain Bacteria; phylum Desulfobacterota; class Binatia; order Binatales; family Binataceae; genus JASHZA01. Next base: position 415,498 of record CAWIMH010000026.1, on the reverse strand, counting down.
AAGGTGGAAGTCTCCAACCGCGTGGCGACGGTAACGATCAACCGTCCCGAAGTGCGCAACGCCGTAAATGCGGCGCTTCATCACGAATTCGAGCAAATCTGGATCGACCTCGCTGAGGACCGCGAAGTCAACGCGATCCTATTGACCGGCGCCGGCTCTACCTTCTCGGTGGGCGGTGACGTGACCAGCCGGGACAAGTCGACGAGACCAAAAGGGCGCGGCGGACGGCGCATCGTGATGGCCGACGGGCGGCGAGTAATCGAGAACCTCCTCGACGTTGAACAACCTATCGTCGCGGCCATCAATGGTGATGCGTTAGGCTTCGCCGCCAACGTCTCACTCCTATGTGATATTACGGTTGCCTCGGAGACGGCGAAACTTGCCGACACCCACGTAGCGCTGGGCGCGGTCGCCGGTGATGGCGGTGCCGTGATATGGCCGCTACTGATCGGCCCGAACCGGGCAAAGGAATTCCTGATGCTCGGCGATACGATTACAGGCGCGGACGCCGCCCGTATAGGTCTGGTAAATTACGCCCTACCGGCTGACCAAGTTCTCCCGCGAGCGAGGGAGTTGGCACAGAGACTAGCGGATGGCCCCACTTGGGCGATTCGATGGAGCAAACTCGCTGTCAACAAGTGGCTCAAGCAGCAGGCCAACCTCATTATGGATACAGGCCTGGCGTATGAGGCCCTTACGCTGACGACCAGAGATCACAAGGAAGCGGTGAAGGCGATGGTCGAAAGGCGCAAACCGAATTTCGTCAGAGCGAAATAACGCGGTGCGATCGCCACGGCGGCGCATTAAACCGCGGTCATCCTACGCTCTTGGGTCGTTCGGGATATCGCGATCGGTAAAACCGATCAGCATCCCGTGCGCGTCCTCGCGGTCGATCGTCAAGGCGCCAGCGTCGTCGAATACGATTCGTTGACGGAGGGACCGGAAGTGATCCGCCGCCGCTGCCAGGTCCCGTGTTTTGAAGGTTAGCGAAAAGATCCCTTCCCCGATGCGCTCAAGCTCTTGACCCTCCGGGCCGGACGCCGAAAGCGGCTGCGCGGCTTCGATGACACTGTCCTCGCCCACGGCGAAAAACAGACTGCGCTTTCGGTTCGGCACCTCTTCCTGATGGATCAGCCTTCCCCCTAAGGCTTCTCCGTACACCCTACGTGCGTCCTCGAGTTCCCGGAAGAGCACGGTAATGTGCGACGCGCGCTCGATTCCGAGCGGATGCCGGTTACGCGGAAAATCGATCGACCAGCCGGGCTGCAGCCGGGGATCGATGAAGAATTTGGGCGCAACCGCAAATTCAAAGGCCGCGTGCGTATCCTGCGGATGCGTCCACACAGCGTCGCCGCCAATCTTGTCGATGACCGGATTTCCCACCATGTCGAACATGCGAATCTTGTGTTCGCTCAGTGTCCTAACCGTTTGCTCGAGGTCATCGACGTACCATGCGATGGAATGAAAATGTTGACCGTATCGAGAGTAGAATTTGCCGAGGGCCGATTTTTCCCAACCCGGCTTTTGCACCGGTTGTGCCGGTTCCATGACGAAATCGCCAACCAGCACCAGCGATGCTTTCCGCATCGCGGCCTTCATGTAGTTCCGTACGAAGCGCCGGACGGAGAAGACGCGATCGTACCATTCGTCGGTGGCGTCCAGGTCGCTCACGACATGGAGCAGATGGAACTCTTTGCCGATTTTGAACATCGAGCAGGCCCTCCGTTGCGTCTTCTCCGATAGTGAAACAACGGAGGTCGTAAATTCAACCGTCGCGCCCTCGGCGCCGTTGATGGAACCGGCCCCGAATTCGTCAATGTCTCGGTGGAGATATACAATGAAGACATTCAGCCGGTCTCAGGGTCCGGAGTGATGCGTTTCAGGGTACTTCAATATGCCCGATCATGAGGGTGTAGCGGCCAGCGGTTCCGGCGTAAGGACCGCAACGGATCCGGTCTGTGGTATGCAGGTCGAAATCCGCCCGACCGCTCTGTCCCACGAACATCGAGGCCACTCGGTGTATTTCTGCAGCCGGAATTGCCGCGACAAATTCGTACACGAGCCTGCGAAGTTTCTGGGAGCGCTTGCTCCAGACGGAAAAATTGCGGCGGCTCCTCCCGCGATGGATTCCTCGGCTACTGAGTACACCTGCCCGATGCATTCGGATATTAGCCGGATCGGGCCTGGAAACTGCCCCATCTGCGGGATGGCTCTGGAGCCGCGGATGGCCGGGGCTGCGGAGGAAAACGTCGAGTTGCGGGAGATGACCCAGAGGTTCTGGATTGGCGCGACGCTCACCGTCGCGCTCCTCGCACTGACCATGCTGCCGGAGAGGTGGTGGACATGGTTCCTCAGACCCCGATTGGAGCCGTTCGCAGAATTGGCGTTATCGGCTCCGGTAGTGGTCTGGGCCGGTTGGCGCTTCTTTGTCCGCGGGTATCAATCGCTCAGGACGCTGAATCTGAACATGTTTACGCTGATCTCGATCGGTGTGGGCGTGGCGTTTGGATTCAGTCTGATCGCTCTCGTTGCTCCCGAGATTTTCCCGGCGTCTGCGCGAGATCCGGATGGCCGTATTCCCATCTACTTCGAGCCCGCCGCCGTCATTACCGTTCTCGTCCTCCTTGGACAGGTAATGGAGCTACGCGCACGCAGCCAGACCGGCAGCGCGATTCGCGCACTGCTCGACCTGGCGCCTCGTACCGCGCGAATCGTTTCACAAGATGGCTCCGACCTCGACGTTCCGCTCGATCAGGTCACTCCCGGCGATCTGCTGCGCGTGCGGCCCGGTGAAAGGATTCCCGTCGACGGTGTGGTGCTCTCGGGAAGGGGTAGCGTCGACGAATCAATGATCACCGGCGAGCCGATTCCCGTTGAGAAGGGGCCACAGGACAAGGTGATTGGCGCCACGCTCAACGGCGCGGGCGGCTTCACGATGAAGGCGGAAAAGGTCGGTCGCGATTCGCTGTTCGCCCAAATCGTGCAGATGGTGAGCGAGGCGCAGCGCAGCCGCGCACCCATTCAACGCCTGGCTGATGTCGTCTCATCGTGGTTCGTACCCGCGGTCCTCGCGATTGCGGTACTGACTTTTGTGATTTGGCTTATCGTCGGCGCGGGTCCTGGCCCGGCGCTGATTAACGCTGTCGCCGTGCTCATCATCGCGTGTCCCTGTGCGCTCGGCCTTGCCACACCGATGGCAATTATGGTTGCCACCGGGCGTGGGGCCGCTGCCGGCGTTCTCGTGAGAAATGCCCGGGCCCTGGAGCTGATGGAAACGGTCGATACTCTCGTGGTGGACAAAACCGGCACGCTGACCGAAGGCGCGCCGCGCTTCGCGAGCGTGAGAGCGATTGGTTCCTGGCGCGAGGCAGACCTGCTGCGGATGGCGGCAAGCCTCGAGCGCGCAAGTGAGCATCCGCTTGCATCGGCGATAGTGGCCGGCGCTCAGGAGCGTGGCGTGGCACTAGTGGAGGCGACGAACTTCAGGTCGATCCCGGGAAAAGGAGTCGCAGGGTCGGTCGACGGGCATGAAGTGGTGCTCGGCAATGCCCGTCTGTTCGAAGACCTGCGCATCGAAGCGACCGGATTGCGCACGATGGCCGAGCGGATGAGAGTAGACGGAGAAACGGCCCTGATGATCGCTGTCGATAGCGAGCCGGCGGGAGTAATTGGGGTCGAGGACGCGATCAAAGCGTCGAGCGTCGAGGCGGTCCGCCTGCTCAAGCAAAGCGGCATGCGAATAGTAATGCTGACCGGTGACAGCAGGACAACTGCCGAGGCGGTCGCACGAAAACTTGGATTGGACGAGAGCCGCGCCGAACTTCTGCCCCAGCAGAAGGCCGCCGAGGTGAAGCGTCTTCAGTCACTGGGGCGCATTGTCGCGATGGCTGGCGATGGAATCAATGACGCTCCTGCACTGGCGCAGGCGCACGTCGGGATCGCGATGGGTACGGGAACCGATATCGCCATGCAGAGCGCAGGAATCACATTGGTAAAGGGAGATCTGCGCGGAATCGCAAAGGCCCGCCGGCTCAGCCGAGCAACCATGCGCAACATCCGGCAGAACCTTTGCTTCGCCTTTATCTATAACGCCCTGGGCGTCCCGATCGCCGCCGGCCTGTTTTATCCATGGCTCGGACTCTTGCTGAGTCCGATCGTCGCGAGTGCCGCGATGTCACTGAGTTCAGTGTCGGTCGTCTGCAACGCGTTGCGACTCCGAAGGCTCACTCTCTAGAATTGAACCACGATTGGGCCCGCGCGAGCAGGAACCGCCTCTTTTCTCCTCGCCACCTCGTCGTAGTACACTCCCATCCGTTGCACTAGCGGAAATCCCGCTTGGAGCCTTGGGAACCATGACAGAAACCACCGGAATGCTGCGCGAATTGCTCAAACTGCCCGAAATGCTGGTCGCTCCATTCGTGTACGATGCACTACAAGCAAAAATTGCGGAGCGCACCGGCTTCAACGCGGTCTATATGACGGGTTTCGGTACTGCGGCGGCTCGCGGCTTCCCTGACCTTGGACTGCTCACGATGACCGAGATGGTCGGGAACGTGCGCGCGATCGCGCACTCGGTCAAAGTCCCGGTTATATGCGATGCTGATACCGGCTACGGCAATCCGGTCAACGTGTGGCGGACCGTACGGGAGTACGAGGAGGCAGGCGCGGCGGCACTCCACATAGAGGATCAGGTCTTTCCCAAAAAATGCGGCTTCCTCTCGGGCAAACAGGTAATTCCGTTGGAAGAGATGCTTCCCAAGGTGCATGCGGCCTGTGACGCCCGCCGTGATCGCAATTTCGTCATTATTGCGCGTACTGACGCGCTCGCCGTTAACGGCTGGGACGATGTGGTCCGCCGCTGCCGGGCCTATCGCGCGGCGGGTGCCGACTTGGTTTTCGTCGATGGCATCCGGACCACGGAAGATTTGAGGAATTACGCCAGCAAACTCGGCGACTTACCGCTGCTATACAACGGCGCTCTGTTGCCGATCGCGGAACTTGCCCGCTATGGCTTCAGGTTGACGATCCACACCAGTAGTCTAATGGCCGCTTACGTAAACTTCCGAGACGCCCTGCGCCAGTTGAAGGAAACCGGAGTGCTAGACCTGCCAATCACAGGCAGCCTCTTCGGTGAACTGGTCGAATTGCTGGGTGTGCCCGAGACGGAGGCGCTCTCAAAGAAGTACGCCGGTTGAACAGGATGTCGGCCGATTTCGAGATCAAGCTCTATTTCGCCTACACCAGCCCATTCACTTATCTCGCGATGGGCCCGGCGTGCTCGCTTGAGCAGAGTCATCTCGTAAAGCTCCGCTTCATACCGTTCGGCGTAAACATCCGCCAGGTCTATGGCGGCGAAGTCGAAACCCGCGACGATCGAAACCGGCGCAAGCTGCGCTACCTCTATCTCGACGCGCGCCGCGCCGCCGCTGAACGCGGCCTCGTCATCCGTCCGCCCAAAAAGATCTATAGCGCGCGCTTCGCTTTCTATGGCGGAATGTGCGCGGAAGACCAGGGACTCTTTCGTCCCTATGCAATCCGGGTCTTCGAACGATTTTGGCAGCGTGAACTCGAAGTCGAAAACCCTGATGCACTGGCCGCAATTCTTACTGAAGTCGGCGCCGATGTTTCGCAATTCCGCAGCTATATCGCCAACGAAGATTTGGAGGCCAAACCCCGCCTTAAGGCATGCTTCGCTGAAGCCGATGCGGACCGCGTCTTCGGCGTGCCAACCTTCGTGGTCGGGGATGAGCTGTTTTGGGGTTACGACCGCGTCGACTGGGTCATCCGGAAGCTCGACGCGATGGGCCTGCGTCGCTAGGCATGAGCTCCACTACCTCAGTCGGGCCAGAAACCCTGGCAGGTCGGTCACTTCGAACCCGTCGAGCTGCACACGCGAAAGAGCCCTGTGCAGATGCTTGTCATTGGTCACGAAGGTCTCAGCCGCCGATGCCGCGCACGGAACGTGACGCAGGTTAAACGGATCACCTTCGTTTGCACTCCATCCCTCGAAGCTCTGTCCGTACGCGCATGATAAGGTCACATCGATCGCAGCGCGGACACTCGGTATAGTGCGTAACCCGTCGAGGCCACGCGCGCGACACTCTTCGATCACACCGGCGTTCGCAGCGCACGTCTCCAACAGCCCGGGCACTTGCACCTGAAAATAGTCGTCAAAGCTCGGCCCGAAAGATTTTACTTTCACGATCTGCGACGCCAATCGATCATAAAATTGCTGCGTCTGTCCGGCGGCCACCTCGAGCGCCGCGATCATCTCTTCATCGAGTTCTTCACCGTCACTCTCGACCAACTCTGCGATTCCCGAACTGATAGTGTTTTGCAAATCGGCGCTGATATAGGGACGGGAGGCCTCACCGGCGGCATAGCCCCGGATGTCGTCGGTGAGTAGCTGATCGCACGCCTTGACCATCCCGCGAAAATTGACGAGCGATAGTGTCAGCTTGATCCGGGCAACCATCAGCTCAGGGCGGGGTCTGCGATCGAGCAGAATCTCAGAAAGGATATGCAGGCTCGGCCGTATCGAGAGTTCCCGACCATAAATCTTCTTGCGCAGGTTCGCGATATCCGCCGCCGTGCATCCGACCTTTTTGTAAAGGTGATCGAAGGCGTTGGTGTCAAGATATGCAATCATCGCCTGCTCCATCCAACGCCGGGTGACGCCTTGACATTCCCTTCAGCGGAGGTGAACCGTCGTGAGCGAGGCGGCTACCGCTCTACCTTCAAGGCTCGGGACTCGCGGGCAGATACGACTCGCCCATCAAATACGCGTCAACCGCGCGGGCACATTCGCGCCCTTCCCAGATCGCCCAGACAACCAGCGATTGTCCTCGCCGCGCGTCCCCCGCAGCGAAGACCCCGGGCACGCTGGAGTTATAGTTGTCACAGGCGATATTTCCGCGCTGGTCGAGTTTCAGGCCCAGCTCCGCGATTATCCCGTCCGGCTCCGGCCCGAGGAACCCGAGCGCCAGCAACACCAGGTCGCATTCGAGCTCGAACTCGCTGTGGGGTATCTCTTCCATCAGCATTCGCCCGTTCTCGCTCCTCCAATTCAGTCGCGCTCCGTGCAGCTTCTTTACCACACCGTTCTCCCCCGAAAACAACCTGGTATTGATGCTCCAATCGCGCAAGACGCCCTCCTCGTGCGAAGTCGAGGTCCGCAGAATCATCGGCCAATCAGGCCATGGCATCCCTGGCGTGCGTTTCTCCGGTGGCATCGGCAGCAGTTCGAACTGATGTACGCTCGCCGCGCCCTGGCGGTTTGAGGTTCCGAGACAATCCGAACCGGTGTCACCGCCACCTAGAATCACTACCTTCTTGCCCTTGGCCGTAATCGCAATTTCAGGCGGGATCGCGTCGCCCGCGTTGCGCTTGTTCTGCTGCGGCAGGAATTCCATAGCGAAATGGATGCCTCTGAGTTCGCGGCCAGGCACCGGCAAATCACGCGGGTTGGTCGATCCGATCGTGAGCACTACCGCGTCATGCTTCTTGCGCAACTCTTCCGCGTGCAAGTCGGTGCCGACGCGGCACCCAGTCACGATTTCAACGCCCTCCGCTTTCATCTGCTCGACTCGCCGATTCACTTGCGATTTCTCGAGCTTGAAGTCTGGGATCCCATACATCAGAAGGCCGCCGACGCGGTCCGAGCGCTCGTAGAGTGTCACCGCATGTCCGGCGCGCGCTAGTTGTTGAGCGCAGGCAAGCCCGGAGGGCCCGGAGCCGACCACCGCAACCCTTTTGCCGGTCCGGCGAGGGTTCGGCTGCGCCATGATCCATCCTTCAGCCCACGCGCGATCGACAATATTCTTCTCGATCTGCTTGATCGTAACCGGATCGTTGTTGATGTTGAGAACACACGCCTCTTCGCACGGAGCCGGACACACCCGTCCGGTAAACTCCGGAAAATTGTTAGTCCAATGCAGGCGCTCGATAGCTTCGCGCCAGCGGCCTCGATAGACCAGATCGTTCCAATCGGGAATTATGTTACCGAGTGGGCATCCCTTGTGGCAAAAAGGGATCCCGCAGTCCATGCAGCGCGCGCCCTGCGCGCGAATTTTTTCCTCGGGCAGCTTGAGCTCGTATTCGCGCCAGTCCGTGAGCCGTTCCTGCACCGGGCGGCGTGCTGGCGTCTCACGCTTGATTTCCATGAAGCCCGTGATTTTCCCCATCGAACCCGGTCTCCCGACGAACTACTGAATAACTATCCAACAAGTCTTGGGCGCCCCGAAGTACACGCCGCCTCGCGTGGGCTGTCGATCAAACTGCCGCAAGCTTCGCCATGTCGGACTTCATATTAAGTTGGCGCTCCAGAACCTGGCGATACTCGGTCGGCATCACCTTGATAAAACTGCCGATATGGTCCTCCCACCTATTGATGATCCGCTGCGCCACATCGCTGCCGGTGTATTGATGATGGCGCACCAACAGCGCATGAATCTGGCTAATCTCAACTTGGTCCTCGAGCGCGTGCAATTCGACCATACCCATGTTGCACTTGCCGGCGAAGGCTGCCGTCTGAGTCAAGCACGTAGGCGACGCCGCCGCTCATTCCGGCCGCGAAGTTGCGCCCGGTTTTGCCGAGAACGACCACCAGACCGCGCGTCATATACTCGCATCCGTGGTCACCAACTCCTTCAACCACCGCGGTTGCCCCACTATTGCGTACGGCGAAGCGTTCCCCGGCCATGCCGCGGAAGAATGCTTCCCCACCGGTAGCGCCGTACAGCGCGACGTTACCGATCAGAATGTTTTCCTCGGCCTTGAAGGTTGCGCTGCGCGGTGGCCGGATCGCCATGAAGCCGCCCGGACAGCCCCTTGCCGCAATAATCATTGGCGTCGCCTTCGAGATAGAGCGCGACCCCCGGCGCCAACCATGCGCCGAAACTTTGTCCCGCTGATCCTTTCAGATGAACCTGTATTGTGTAGGGCGGCAATCCACCTTCGCCTTGGCGCCGTGATACTTCCGAGGAGATTATTGTCCCGACCGTGCGATTGACATTGCGGATGGGGAGATGGACTTCAACCGGTTTCCTGTGATCCAGCGCATCACGACGAGCTCCAGGATCTGGCGATCGAGTGCCCGCTCCAACCCATGGTCCTGTTTCTCGACGCAGTGCAGCGGCCAGTCGGCGGGCACCGCCGGGCTCGGTCGAGAATCGCGCTCAGATCGATATGTTCGCGCCTTCCAATGCTTAATCGCCTCATTCGCGTCAAGACATTCCACGTGACCAACCATGTCGGCCACGGTGCGGAAGCCCAGTTGCGCCATGTACTCGCGCATTTCCTCCGCAAGAAACATCATCAGGTTGACGACATGCTCGGGTTTGCCCTCGAACTTCTTGCGCAATTCCGGATCCTGCGTCGCGATGCCGACCGGGCAGGTATTGAGATGGCATACGCGCATCATGATGCAGCCCGAAGCGACCAGCGCTGCGCTGGCGAAACCGAATTCTTCCGCGCCCGAGCAGGGCGGCGATAGTGACGTCGCGCCCGGTCTTGAGCTGACCGTCGGTTTCGACATGGATGCGGCCGCGCAGATTGTTCATCACCAGGATCTGCTGCGTCTCGGCCAGTCCGAGTTCCCAGGGAATTCCCGCGTGCTTGATCGACGTAAGCGGCGAAGCCCCGGTGCCGCCGTCATAGCCGCTGATCAGCACGACGTCGGCCTTGGCCTTGGCCACGCCCGCGGCGATAGTACCGACGCCGACTTCGGCCACCAGCTTGACGCTGACGCGGGCCCGATCGTTGGAGTTCTTGAGGTCATGGATGAGCTGCGCGAGGTCTTCGATCGAGTAGATATCGTGATGCGGCGGCGGCGAAATCAGTCCTACGCCCGGGGTCGAATAGCGGATTTTCGCAATGAACTCGTCCACCTTATGGCCGGGCAACTGGCCGCCTTCGCCGGGTTTCGCTCCCTGCGCCATCTTGATCTGCAGTTCGTCCGCATTGACCAGGTACCAACTGGTGACGCCGAAACGTGCCGAGGCGACTTGCTTGATCGCGCTGCGCCGCCAATCGCCGTTGGAGTCGCGCACGAAGCGCGCCGGATCCTCGCCCCCTTCGCCGGTATTCGACTTCCCGCCGATCCGGTTCATCGCGATCGCGAGGTTTTCGTGCGCCTCTTTGCCGATCGACCCGAACGACATCGCGCCGGTCTTGAAGCGCTTGACGATCTCCGCCGCCGGTTCGACCTCCTCGATCGGCACCGGCGGACGTCCGCGCTTGAACTTCAACAGGCTGCGCAGGGTCGCGAGATTGCGGCTTGGTCGTCGACCAGCCGCGTATACTCCTTGAACAGGCGGTAATTCCCCGAGCGCACCGCATGCTGCAGCTTGGCGATCGTGTTCGGGTTGTACATGTGGAACTCGCCGCGCCGCCGCCATTGGTACTGGCCGCCGACATCGAGTTCGCCGTCGAGATTGGGATCGGCCGTGGTACGCCAACTTGTGGCGATTCGCCGACTTCGCGCGCGATCACGTCGAGACCGACGCCGCCGACGCGCGACGGCGTCCAGGTGAAATACTTGTCGACGACTTCCTTGCTCAGCCCGATCGCTTCGAAAATCTGCGCGCCGCGATAGCTCTGGACGGTCGAGATGCCCATCTTCGACGCGACCTTGACCAGGCTCTTGCCGAGCGCCTTGATGAAATGCTCGACCGCCTCTTCCTCGCTGACGTCCTTCAGACTGGCCATCGTGGATCATCCCGGCCATCGTGGCGTACGCGAGATATGGATTGATCGCGCCCGCGCCGTATCCGACCAGCAGGCAGAAATGCATCACCTCGCGCGGCTCGCCCGATTCGACCACGATGCCGCACTTGGTGCGCGTGCCCTCGCGAATCAGATGATGATGCACCGCGCCCGTCGCGAGCAGGCTCGGAATCGGCGCCCATTCGGCATTCACGCCGCGATCCGAGAGCACGATTATCGTGTAGCCGTCTTCGATCGCCTGCGACGCCTGCCGGCACAGATTCATCCAGCGCCTCGCGCAGACCTTCCTCGCCGTCGCCGACGCGGAACAGCGTGCGACAGCGTGATCGTGCGCAAGCCCGGGCCGCGCGAGCCGCTTGATCTGCTCCAGTTGCTCGTTATTCAGGATCGGATTTCTTGAGCCGGAGCTGGCGGCAATGCAGCGGCGTCTCTTCGAACAGATTCTGCTCGCAGCCGATCGTCGTCTCCGCCGACATCACCATCTCTTCGCGAATCGGATCGACCGGCGGATTCGTCACCTGCGCAAATAATTGCTTGAAATATTGGAACAGCAGCGGCGACTTGTCCGAGAGCACCGCCAGCGGCGTATCGGTGCCCATCGAGCCGACCGGCTCCTGCCCGTTGGCCGCCATCGGCGCGAGGATCATCTTGCAGCTCTTCGATGCGTGTAGCCGAAGGCCTGTTGCTGCTTCAGCAGGTCGAGCGGTTCGTAGCCATTGATCGGCGGATACGACGGCGGTGTCGGCAGTTCGTCGAGATCGACCAGGTTCTCGTCCAGCCACTTTCGGTACGGCTGGCGCTGCGGCGAAGCCCTGCTTGATCTCCTCGTCCTGCACGATGCGGCCTTCGACCGTATCGACGAAAAACATCCGGCCCGGCTGCAGCCGGCCCTTGTACTCAACCTGATCCGGCGGAATATCGAGCACGCCGGCCTCCGACGCCATCACCACCAGCCCGTCCTTGGTCACCAGATAGCGCGACGGCCGCAGCCCGTTACGATCGAGCACCGCGCCGATTCGGCGCCGTCCGTGAACGCGATCGAGGCCGGGCCGTCCCACGGCTCCATCATGCACGAATGGAACTGGTAGAAGGCCTTCTTGCCGCGGTCCATCAGCGGATCGTTCTGCCACGCCTCGGGAATCATCATCATCACGGCGTGCGGCAGCGAACGCCCGGTGCGCACCAGCAATTCGAGGCAATTGTCGAACATCGCGGAGTCGCTGCCGTTCGGCTCGATAATCGGCAGGACCTTCTTGATGTCGTCGCCGAACAGCGGTCGACGCGAACTGCTTCTCGCGCGCGTGCATCCAGTTGATATTGCCGCGCAGCGTGTTGATTTCGCCGTTGTGGCACAAGAAACCGGTACGGATGCGCCCGATCCCAGCTCGGAAAAGTGTTGGTCGAAAACCGCTGATGGACCATCGCCAGCGCGCGTCACCACCGCCGGATCGATCAGGTCGCGGATAAAACCGCGGAATCTGATGCGAGATTAGCTGGCCCTTGTAGACGATCGTCGAGCTCGAAAGGCTGCAGACGTAAAACAGCTCGCCCTCTTCGAGTTCGATCTTGGCGCCCTCGTTGGTTACGCGCTTGCGGATGACGTAAAGCTTGCGTTCAAGCGCTTCCTGGTCCCCGATACGCTCGCCGCGCGCCGATAAATATCTGCCGAATCGACGGGCAGTCCCTGGCGCGCGATTTCGCCGCATTGCGTCGTCGTCGACCGGCACCGTCGCGCCAGCCCAGAACGCGCTGCCCTTCCTCGCGCACGACCCGCTCGAAGATCTCTTCGCAGACGCTCGCGCTTGCTCGCATCGAGCGGCATGAAGACCATCCCGACGCCGTATTCGCCGGGCGCGGGCAGCGCGAAGCCGAGTCTTCTCCGCCTCGCGCGACCAAAAATTCGTGCGGAATCTGCATCAGCATGCCCGCGCCGTCGCCGGTCAGCGGATCGCAGCCGCAGGCCCCGCGATGCGTCAGGTTGTCGAGCACCTGCAGGCCCTTGCGCACGATCTCGTGCGATCGCTCGCCCTTGATGTTGACGACGAAACCGACGCCGCATGCGTCGTGCTCGTGCTCGGGGTTGTACAGGCCCTGGCTTTGGGGATTCCGCGAAAAACCTGCATCGTCATGCCCTTTTCGTCTCGGCCGCTCGTGTGTTTGACGACCGCGTGGCGATGGCGTTTGCCATTGCCGGCATCGTGCGGCTCGTTCGTCACTGACGGAAATCTGCGTGCGCTCGGTATGGGTCGACAGCACTACCATCGTCTCGGTCCGCGTCACCCCGTCGATCGAACGGATCGTCCTGATCAACATGTTCCAGCGACGCGGTGTTGTTGGTCTTCACCTTGAGCAGCACCGTGTGCTCGCCGGTTATGTGATGGCACTCGAGCACGTCTCGAGCTGCGCGACCGATCTGCTCGAACATCCCTAGCGTACGTGGATGCCCGATCGACACGCCGATGAATGCGGTTACATCCTTGCCCAGCTTTCGCGCGTCGACCGACGCGTGATAACCGGTGATGATTCCGCCGTCCTCGAGCTTCTTGACGCGCTCAATCACCGACGGCGCCGACAGTCCCACCTGCTCGGCAAGCTTGGTTAGCGGGATGCGGCCGTGCTCCTGCAGCACCGTGATGATCTGCAAATCTATGCTGTCGGGCTCGATAGCCTCGCTACCTGACTTCATTAGGCAAACCCTCGGGAGCCAGAAAACTAACCGGAGATAACCGCTCTTGTCAAGGGATTATAAGGTGAATCAACAGAAAAGAAGATGTTTACCGATAGATTTCGGGAAAATGACCTTAATCGCTAAGGAAAAGCCCTCGACCCGCCTAAAAACTCGCCCTGTCTTTGCGACTTGTGCTCGCCCTCGCCTTGCGGACTCGCGTATTCAGGCCGTGCGCCATCGCCTTTAACCAGGTCGGCTAGGACCCAGGATATGCGTCGCTCCCCATTTCCAACGCATCAAGGCCTGTAAACTCGACCTCGAGCGCAACCCGATTGCCGATCATTCGCTCGATCACCATGAAAAAAGCTAGCGCGATCCCGAACACCACGACCAGGTTGGTAACGGCGCCGATTATCTGCGCTCCGAACTGGCCGGCGTCGCCATAAAGCATCCCGCGCACTGGGCCCATGACCCCATTCCAGCCTTCTCCATAGCTGCCGTCCGCGAACAGGCCCAACGCCAGTCGCCCCATAGTCCGCAAACGCCATGAACGGCGATGGCTCCCACCGGATCGTCAATCCGGAAACGACGCTCCAACTGGAGCACGCTCCCCACCACCAGGAGACCGCCGGTAACGCCAATCAGCACCGCAGCCGCTGGCGTTACGAATGCGCACGGGGCAGTAATCGCAACCAACCCGCCAAGCAGTCCGTTGCATGCAATAGCCACGTCGGGCTTGTGGTAGCGATGCCACAGGTACCCCAGACTCGACAGCGCCCCTCCTGCCGACGCCAGCATCGTGTTGACCGCGATCACCCCCACGCGCGAGTCCGAAGCGGCTAATGTCGATCCGGCGTTGAACCCGAACCATCCGAACGCGAGGATCAGGGTCCCAACTATCGCCATCGGCAGATTGTGCCCCGGCAACAGGCCGATCGCGCCGTCGCGGCGAAACTTTCCGATACGCGGTCCAAGCACTATCGCACCCGCGAGGGCCGTTACTCCACCCGTCATGTGTACGACGGACGACCCCGCGAAGTCCACGTGGCCGTGGCCCAGGCCAAGGTTCACACCCAGCTGCGAGAGCCATCCGCCACCCCACACCCAATTCCCGTACAGCGGATACAGGAACATCGACATGAAAAACCCGTAAATGAAAAAAGCGGAAAACTTCCAGCGCTCGGCCATCGCTCCGGTCGGGATCGTTGCCCCCGTGTCCATGAACACTACCGCAAACAGAAACATCGCGAGGCTCGCCGGCTCATGACTGACACTCACCAGCCCGAACTTACCGAGCCCGATCAGACCGTAACTGTGCGCTCCCAGCTTGATCGCCAGCTCGTGTGCGGGCAGCTGCGCGGCGCCCAGTGACGGCCATTCGCGTACTCCGCCCATCATCAGCCCATAACCGGTCAGCCAGAAGCCGATCAGGCCGATTGGGTAGATGATGACATTCATCGCCATTGTGTTGACGGCATTCTTCGCGCGCGTGAAGCCGGTCTCGAGCATGGCGAAGCCTACCTGCATGAACATCACGAGGAATCCAGCCACCAGAATCCACGCCATATTCAGTGCGGGGACCATCGAGTCCGCGGCGCGATTCTGCGCCGAGCCGGTGTCGGCCAGGGCCGGCGCGACGATCAAGACCACCGCGCAGACCGCCAGAGCAGCGCATTGACGTCCGGAAGTCAGGAGGCGCGGCCCCTCGCTAGTCGGCGCTGTTCGTCGAATGGTCATCTCACCTGCCCTCGATAAGTTTTTCGCGACTGGCTTGGCGCCGCGGGATAGCGGTTCGCAAGCCATATAAGCAGCGCAAAAATCGCGATCAACGATCCGAAAAACAGCGCCGTCAAAAGCACCCGTCGAACTGCCTTGGCGCGCAAGCTGCGCGGATGTAAATGGCTGGCGCGGCCAGTTATGGCAACACTCGATGGATCGCGTAAATCCTCGAGCATTGCAGTGGCGCTGGCATAACGGTTACGCGGTTGACGCTCGATCGCGTGCAGAATGATCTCCTCGAGATGCGGATCCAAATCGGGGCGCAGACGGCTTGGCGGCTGGGGTCTTCCCTGGTTTTCGCACGCATCATCGCGTAGACGCTCTCTCCCGAGTAGGGCAGCTGCGAGGTCAGCATTTCATAAAGAATCGTGCCTAGCGCGTATATGTCCGTGCGCACATCGCCGCGACGTCCGCTCACCTGCTCCGGCGCCATGTAGTCGGGCGTTCCGATTGTCGATGAAAGTCCGGACCAGGTCAGCCGCCGTGCCGATTCGTCCAAGGCGATGCCGAAATCCATGATCTTTACGTGGCCGCTCCCGTCGATCAGGATGTTTTCGGGCTTGAGATCGCGGTGCACTACCCCTTGGGAATGCATGTAGATCAGTGCCGAGCAGATCTGGCGGGCCAGCTCTAACGCCCGGGCCGTATCTAGCGGCTGCTGCTCGCGCATCAACGCCCGCAGCGAGGTGCCCTCGGCGTATTCCATCGCGATGTACATCCGGCTCTTCCGCTTTGGCGTCAGCACTTTGATTATGTTCGGATGCTCCAGGCGACGACCGACCTCCTCCTCACGCTGGAAGCGATTGTAAAAGAGCACGTCGCTCTCGAACTGCATGTAGGGCACTTTTATCGCAACGATGGACGCGTCATTGCACAGATCGCGGGCCTTGAAGATCGAGGCCATTCCGCTGCGCGCGATCAGCTCGGTCAGTTCGTACTGGTCGAGCCTATCGCCAACGTTGACCTCGCGCATGCTTGTAACCGGTGAGCCGCGCGGACGTTAACATCCGCATAGCATCCCAATCAAGTTGCGCACCCGGCCCTGAGGTTGATCAACGAGTCGCCTCACGGGCAGGGTCGGAAAAATCAGATCTGCTAGCGGCCTCTGCTGAAGAATCCGCCGATCCGATCGAGCCAGCTCGAGCGCACAGTGGGTGCATTCGTCGGGCCTTTCATGATGAAGACACTCGCGGTCAGATTGTCGGCTGTGCCGCGCCGGTTTGCCAATTCCAATAGCCGCCGACAACCGGTTTCCGCGTCGTTCTCCTGCGCCTGGCCTGCGATGTCATGCGGCTCGAGCACATTGTATAGCCCGTCGCTGCACAGGATCAGCCGGTCATTTTGCAACAGCGGCAGGCTGATGCGATCCACTGACACGATCAGGTCCTGCCCCATGCTGCGGTTGAGACTGGATCGCTCTGGGTGCGTACGGGCGCGCGCAGCGCTCAGCAGGCCCATCCTGACGCGATCTGCCACCACGGTGTGGTCCTTGGTGATCTGCTGAATCCGGCCGCGCCGCAGCAAATACAGCCGGCAATCGCCCACGTGGGTCGCGTGAAGGATGCCCTCATCGACCACCACCGCCGTTAGAGTGGTGGCCATTCGACGGAGCTCCGGGACCGCGAGCGCTCGGTTGTGAATCTCGATATTGGCCCTTTGCGTCGCCCGCAACAGCCTCTTCGCAGCACCCCAGGCAACCGGATTCTCGCGAAAACCGCTCAGGGTGATATCGATCGCCATCGCGCTGGCAACCTCGCCACCCCCGTAGCCGCCTAACCCGTCGGCTACTGCGAACAGCACCCGATCCTGACTCTCGATATAGTGCCCGCAGGAATCTTCGTTATTGTCCCGGTTGGTGCCCACGTCTGAGAGCGCCGCCACCTCGAAGTTCGGGACTTGTGAAGGGTGCTCTCCCGGTTTCGTTGACTGGGTCATCCGAGCGCCACCGAGCGGCAGGCAGCAGCGACTCTTTGAATGACCGCCTGGCTCAGTGCGCGTGCGAGCCGGAATCCGCCGATAGCTGCTGCTCGGCCTCGAACCAGTCGGACCAATCGTTCCCGGGGAGAGCGCCGCGAGCCTGGAAAAGCTCGTAAGCCCGCTCCTGAATTCGCGAGAAACTTGGACCGCCGTTGGTCGCCGACTGCGCGACGGCTTGAGTCGCCGCCGGCTTGGAACGTTCGCTCGAAGCTATTCCGGCGGGTTTTTTGTTCTGAGACTTTTGCGTCTTGCGCGTCGCCACCTCGAAACCTCCTCTCCCTGGCCTTTTCTTTTTTCAGAAGGCCGGGGTCTTCAACTAATTGGCCATCCCGGTTGCCTCGATTCAAGTGGCTGAGCGCTGATTTCATTCAGTGTTATGTTCGCGGTCGCGGTTTTCGGGAAACGACCTGCTCCTCTGGGGTTCCCACTATTCGCTTTTCGCATTCGCGCAACTTCGCCGCGCCCTAACCAATGATGAGAAAGAGCGGAGAAGCCCCTTGCTGCGGCTCCTCCGCTCTCGAAAATCCTAGGCAGGCCGCGTGATCAGAACTGTGTCCTTCCCCTTCTTGCGCGAACTGCGTATGAAGTAGATCGCGCCGTAGACACCCCAAACCACCGACAGACCCACTGCCATCAGAGGCTCTTTCGCACTGCCAAGACCCTCCAACGGTCCGATTATATAGAACGCCAGGCAGGCAAAGTTCGCCAACGCTCCGAAGACCGGCACCACCACATGTTTGAAGCCATGAAAATCGTTATGCTCGCGGAAAGCGATGATACAAATAACGTTGGTCAGACCGTAAAGCACGAACGTCCCGAAGTTCGACAGCAGCGTAACCAGCAGCAGCCCATTAGGCAGCGCCGTCATGCTCGCGTTCGACCCCAAACCGAATGCGTACCAGATGTTGTGCGGCAAAGCTGCCATCGTCTTGTCGTCGGGTGCCGATCCTCCGGTGAAGAACAGCAGCGCAGCAAAGGCTCCCAGCACCGCCGAGATCGTCGCCAGCGTCCAGATCGCCCGATGCGGCGTCAGGTTGTCGCCGTGCAGAAGACCGAAATGCTCCGGCACTTCCTCATCGCGACCCATTGCATAAGTCACTCTCGCACCGGTGTTGATGCAGCTAAGCGTCGTGCCGATCAGAGCCAGAAATACCGTCGCCGCCTCAATCAGCATAAAGGCCTGGCCATGCCCGCCGAGCAGCGCGTTGCCCACAATAACCATCATGTCGCCGATCGGAGCCGCCGAACTCTTGGCCGCGTTCAGACTGTAGGCGCTGTTTAGGAAGTAGTTGGCCGCGAAGTACTCGATCATGTAACAGAAGAGCCCCTGGATCGTTAGGGAAAGCAACACCCCGCGCGGGATGTCCTTCTTGGGGTTTTTCGCCTCTTCGCCTAACGACGTCACCGATTCGAAGCCAACCAGCAGCAGGATCGCGACCGTGGCTTGCAACATCACCCAGTCGAACCGATGCGGCAGGATAACCGACAGCCCGCTCATGTGCGCTGGGTTGTCGCCTGCAAACGCATATTTGACCGCCGCGCTCACCGCGTTGCCGTTCGCATCCAACCCCAGGCCCATCGAACCAGCGGGATGGCCCAGGCGGTAGGCGATCGCAAGCGCCGAAAAGAACAGTAATGCCACGATCTGAATCCCGTTGATCGCGATGTTGACCATGGTCGAGCCGTTCACACCGCGAAAAGCGATATACGCGATGAAATAAGAAAAAATAACGGCGACCAAAGCCATGAAGACCGGCCCCGGAATCGCTGCATTCATCCCCGTGGGCGCAAGACTGCCGACGATATAGCCGATCATGACGCCCATCGTCGCCACCATCACCCCGGGATAGACCCAATAGTAGAGGTGCGACGCCCATCCGATGATGAATTTTGCTATGCGCGCGAATCTGTACGCGTGTGTGGTGTTCAGAAACGCCTGTTCGGCGAACAGGTATGAGCTGCCGGCCCCGGGGTAGAGCTTGGCCAGCTCCGAGTACGAGAGCGCAGTCGCATATGCCAACATCAAGGCTACAAAAATTCCTGCCCACATCGCCATTCCAGACGGGAACACGTATCCAGCCTGGATGACGAAGGTAATCCACAAAAACGCCCCAGGTGCGATCAACGCCATCGCGTTGACCGTCACGCCAGTGAGGCTTAGTGTTGGCACCATTTTTGGTGCTTCCTTCGGTGTACCGGCCATGTCTCCTCCTTGCGGTTTTGAGCGGGGTGCGCGTCCGCCTGGTCTCCACGCCTGAAGACGCAGGCAAAAAGTGCCTATCAGCAAGCCCAGTGCCATATGAAATCTCTATTGCAAATTGAGAGATTCCAACCGCGCATGCCCACGAGGCAGGCACCCGCCTACGGGACAGTCAGTCCGTGAAGATTAGAAGGTTGAATTACCGGGCCATCGCGCGGCGGGAGGGGCAGGAGTTTACCCAAAAACGGTCAGGGACCGGCCAAGTCCAGACGCTAGATCGAGGTTTCAGATGAAGGGGACCGCCTAAGCTTGCGCGGGCGTGTCATACAGAACGCGATGTCAGCAGTCTCGGGACTCCTACCGCTACCATCAGGAGAGGGCTCATACCTGCCGCATGCGGTGCGAAGAACTTGCTCGTATCTTCATCGTAGAACGTCAACCCAGTCGCGCCTCTTTCGAGGGCGTACGCGGCAAGGTAGGCCCAACCCCCCAACAGACCTGCCTCGAGATGTGCGTCGCGATATCCACGGTTCCCCAGCAAAGCCAGGACTCGTTCCAAATCCGCCATATAGACGATCAGGGCGCTACAATCTGCACCGAGCGGCTGCTCAAGGCACAGATAGCCTCCCTCTGTCCGGAAGCTGCCGCCCTTGAGCAATTCAAATGCACCGGTTTCGCGCCGATAGTAGTAGGCGCCAGATTCCAGACCCTCTACCGCGTTGACAATCAGATAGGACTCGGTCAATCGAGGAAAATCCACCGGTGGATGGTCGCTGGAGGCCACCATGATAGCCGCTAACTCGTCGACCCCGATGGCCTCTAGCTCGAAGGCCCTCGCCGACCCGCGTCGCAGGATGGTATCGCCAAGGCTCAGGCCCGTCTCGGCCCGTGCCGCGTCGGGGATCGTCGCCGGCCCTGCCGTTTCGGTGGGCATCGGCGCGGCAGTTAACTTCGAAATCTCGCCGGCCTCCTCTGGTGAGTACAGGCGCGAAGCCTCGTGAACCCTGACAAGATCCGGATAAACAACTTCGCTGGCAGAGAGCGGAATCGTCTCGAGTCCAAGCGGCAAAAGCTCCGGGGAGTCGTCGCGGGCACGCGTCGTGCGGCCCAGCGCCACAAGACCGATGATACCCTCCCGGTCGCCGTCTACCTCGACCAACGCCTCGATCTGCGCATCCGCAAATGCGGTAACCACGTCGGCATCCACACCCTCGGCCCTCGCCGCCGCCAGCAAATTCGCGAGGATGGTCCCCGTATCCCACATGCAGTAGCGGTATGCTCTTGCGCGGTATTTCCAGGTGCTGCGCCAGAATATCGCGCTCAATACGATCAACGCCCGCGCCTCGAGCAGCGACGGACGCATCCCGGCACTCCGCGCGATATATGGACGCCAATCACCTCGTCTAAGTCCGCGTAGTCGTAAATCTGCGGGCGAAAAGTGATACAGGCCGGTCTGAACTCCATACACTTCACCAGCGGCAAGGTATATCTCGATCGGGTACAGCGCCCCCGCCGAAGCCGCAGCGCGAAAATGACGATTCCCGTTACCCATCCGAATCGTCCGTGTTAGTCCGCCGGCGCAAAACAGCAGCCGCGTAATCTGCTCGATATCGGCCGATCCGGCAACGGCGCCTGGCGCCCCACCGCCCATCGTATGCAGCGCCGGCGTGCCCGACAGTTCGAGATCGCGCGGTAGCGCCAGGGTTCCTGCGTCAGCGTAAATTTTGTACTGAAGCGGTAGATTCTCCCAATCGAGGGAGTGTTGCACGGTGCGAACACTGGTGTATGAATGCGCGGTGATTTGATGAAACGTGCGGGCCGCTTCGATGTCCCTGTTGCTCAAGCGAGATAGCTCCTCGGCGCTGGTGGCACGCGCAAATCGCCCGCCCCGTCGAAGATCATAGCACTATCGCGATTATGCGCGACCGCGCCGGTCGTGCTATAGGAACGTCGCGTTTTGTCGAGGCCGGCGCCCACCAGCGCGATCTCTGGGTATCAATCCGATGATGGCGCCGCGCGCTCGACGGCCAACATCCGAAGCGCCACAGGAGGTGCATTCATGGCAAACCGTCTCACTCCAGACGAAGTCAAGGCGGCGTTCGAGAAAATCAGTAACTGGGGACGCTGGGGCAAGGACGATGAGCGCGGAGCGTTGAACTTCATCACGGCCGAAAAGCGCGCGGCAGCGGCCAAACTGGCGAGATCAGGCGAAATCGTTTCGTTGGCCCTCCCGCTCTCGACCAAAACGACTCCCGAAAACCCGCAACCTGTCCAGCACATGATGCTGCACGTCGGACCGCACGCGATCGCAGCGCTGGATTACTTCGGAATGGCCCCGCACGGCGTGGCGTTTACGCATCTCGACGCACTGTGCCATGTGTTTAGAGATGGCAAGATGTACAACGGGTTTAGCAGTCGCGAGGTCGGGCGGTTCGGCGCGAAAAAATGCGCCATCGATGTGACGCGCGACGGCATCGTTAGCCGCGGCGTCCTTCTCGACATCCCCAAGATCAAGGGGACCGAATGGCTCGAACCCGGCGAAGCGATCTACCCAGAGGACCTCGACGCCGCCGCGAAGCTTAATGGCGGGCACGTCGATGAGGGAGACGTCCTGCTGATTCGCACGGGACGTCATGCGCGGCGCAAGGCCAAAGGCGGATGGGACCCCCGCCGCGAGGGATTGCCGGGGCTGGACGCCTCATGCCTGACCTGGCTGCACGAACGGCGGGTGGCAGTGCTCGGATGCGACGCGGTAAGCGACTTGATGCCCAACGGATATCCCAACGACCTGTCGATGCCGATTCATGTCGGTACATTGGTGATGATGGGCATCCACCTGATCGACAATGCCGACCTCGAGGCGCTGTCCGTGGCCTGCGCCAAGCACAATCGCTATGAATTTCTATTCGCGATGGCGCCCCTGATTCTCGAACAGGGCACGGCATCACCGGTAAATCCGCTGGCGCTCCTCTGAGGACGGGCGGCCCCGGGAAGCAGAACCGAAGGAAAAGGAGACACGACGATGGCGACCAGTGTGACCGATCAGGATGTCAAAAACCTGCTGAGCAAATGCAGCAACTGGGAGCGCTGGGGCAAGGCCGACGAGCGCGGCGCCCTGAATTACATCACCGACAAGAAGCGCGCGGCGGCGGCCAAGCTGGTTCGCACAGGCGAGGCGGTTTCGCTCTCGCTCCCACTCGCAACGATCCCGGCGCCAGACAATCCGACGCCCGTGACGCACATGATGCAGCAATGCGGTCACGACGCACATGAAATGGAACTCCTTCCCTACAGCGCCGACTACTTTGCTATTGCACCGCATGGGCTGGCGAACACCCATCTAGACGCGCTGTGCCACGTCTTTTACCAGGGCAAGATGTACAATGGCTTCAACGCCACGGAAGTTGGCTCGCACGGTGCCAAGAAATGCGCCATCGATGTCACCAACCCAGGCGTGGTCAGTCGTGGCGTCCTGCTCGATATCCCGAAGCTTAAGAAGGCCAACTGGCTCGAGAACAATGTGAAGATCATGGCCGAGGATCTGGATGCGGCGGAAAAGGATCACGGCGTCACCGTGGAGGAAGGCGACGTGCTGTTCATCCGCACCGGACGCGCCCGCCAGCGGAAGGAAAAGGGCGCCTGGGACCCCTTTCACGGCGGGATGGCCGGATTGGACGTGAACTCACTGCCCTGGCTGCACAGCCGTAAGATCGCCGTGCTCGGGTCCGACGGTGTGAGCGACGCGGTACCTAGCGGTTTCAAGGAGTTCGCGCTGCCGATTCACGTCTGCACGCTGGTGATGATGGGCGTACATTTGATCGACAATGCCGACCTCGACGCTCTGTCGGCCGCCTGCGCCAAAAATGGCCGCTACGAGTTTCAATTCGTGATGGCGCCGCTGTTCCTGAAGCAGGGGACGGCATCGCCGGTGAACCCAATCGCAATCTTCTAGAGAATCACGTCCCGGAGCATCTTCGCATGAAAAGTGAAGGACTTGTCATCGACGCCGATGGTCATATCCTCGAGCCGCCCGATCTATGGGAGAAGTACCTCGAACCCAAGTACCGGCCCAACGCTATCCGGATCACCGTCGGCGGTGACGGCTACGAATACCTGGAAGTGGCCGGCCGCCGGGCGGGTATGACGCGTCCCGGCGCCCTCGGAACGCTCGGTGGTATGGGAAAGCAGGTCGAGGAATCGCGCCGGCGCCGAGAGAAATTCATTGGCGAAGGCCGCGCCGCGGAACTTCGCTACGAACGCCCGCGCCCCGAGGACACTTACTTGAAAGGCGCCGCTTTCGGCACCATGGACATGAAGGAGCGGCTGCAACTCCTCGACAAGGAGGGGTTGGCGAAAGCCCTGCTCTACCCGACGCTCGGCCTGCTCTGGGAATGCGAAACCAACGACCCGGTGCTGTCGGCGGCGTATTGCCGCGCCTACAACCGTTGGATCGCGGATTTCTGCCGCGACTCGGGCGGTCGGCTCGTGCCGATCGCTCACCTATCGCTGGGCGATCCCGATGAAGCTGCGCGCGAACTCGAACGCGCGGTAAAGGACGGATGCAAGGGTGCGTTCGTGGCGCCGTTTACTATCTCTCATCGGCCCCACGGCGACACCGCTCACGACCGGCTCTTTTTGGTCGCGCAGGAGTGCGGAGTCCCGTTCGCGATCCATCCGACGATCGAACCCGTCGCGCTCGGAGTGCACCACCGCTTCGAGCATTTCAGTTGGGCGGCTTGGTACTACGATATGTTCGCAGGCCAGGGCGTGATGCACGCCTTCGCCACGTTCTTTCAGATCGGGGTCTTCGACCGATTTCCGAAATTGCGGGTAGTGGTGCTCGAGTCCGGCGCCGGATGGGTCGGTTACTTCTTCGATCGCGCCGACGCGATTTTTACCGGCACGCCGATCGCGCAGACCGTGCGGCTCAAGGAGAAGCCCTCCCATTACTTCAAGGAACGCTGCTTCATCTCCGCCGACCCCGACGAGCGCACGATCGCTGCCATGATGACGCATCTGGGGGAGGACAAGTTTTTCTGGGCGAGTGACTACCCGCATCCAGACCATCCTGGGAATTACCTCGAGGAATTGGCCGGGATGGTCAAGCCCATGACCGAGTCGGGGCGCCGCGGAATCCTCGGCGAAAACGTTCTCCGCGCTTACAACATCGACTAGTTCGTAACTGGGTGAACAACTACGTCTCCGCCGACGATCCGCCGATAGCGCAAAATGGGTTCGGAGGTACGAATCCATGGGGCGCATGGGGTCGACGACATCAGTGCGGGCACGCGAGATGCGCCGCGTGTTGGCGGGCTGGCAGCGTAGCGGGTTGAGGCTGCGCGAGTTTGGGAGAAACGCGGAATCCGCTGAGCACACTGGCATGACCGTGATTGATACCGACTATCTGATCGTTGGTGCGGGTGCGGCCGGCATGGCGTTCGCGGATGCGCTGATCGCTGAGTGCGACAGCGATGTCGTGATGGTGGATCGGCGACACTGCCCGGGCGGTCACTGGAACGACGCATACCCTTTCGTGCGCATCCACCAGGCCTCGGCAAACTACGGCGTTAACTCACGGGTTCTCGGCAAGGATTCGCTCGACCAGAGCGGACCGAACGCCGGGTTCTACGAACGGGCGACCGGCGTGGAGATCTGCGACTACTTCCACAAGGTCCTCGACGAGGTGCTGTTGCCGTCGGGCAAGGTGCGCTTTTTCGGGATGTGTGACTACGTTGGGAACTGGTCGAGTGAGCACGCGTTCATGTCCCGCCTCACGGGCAACAGAACCACAGTCCGCGTGCGACGCAAGGTAGTGGACACGACCTACCTCGAGTCGTCGGTACCTGCGACGCATACGCCGTCGTTCGAGGTCGATCCTGACGTCCGCTTTCTTCCTATCGGCGATCTCGCGGCGCTGGCCGAACCGCCTGGCGGCTACACGATTCTGGGCGCCGGCAAGACCGCCATGGACGCCTGCACTTGGTTGCTCGACAATGGTGTCGACCCTGACCGGATCCGGTGGGTCAGGCCGCGCGATGCGTGGCTGCACGATCGCGCAGCTTTTCAGCCGCGCGATCTTGTAACGTCGACGGTCGAAAGGTTTTCATTCGGAGTCGAGGCGCTCTCCAACGCGGAGAGCGTTGATGACCTGTTGCGTCGCCTCGAAGCATGCGGTCAACTGTTTCGACTCGATCCGAAGGTCGCCCCGACCATGTACCGGGGTGCCATCCTCAGCGCGACCGAGCGAAAAGGACTCCAGCAGATCGAGAGGGTGGTGCGCCTCGGACGAGTGCGACGGCTGAGTTCTGACCGAATCGTACTGGCCGACGGAGAGATCCCGACTGACCGCGGCCAGGTGCATGTGGACTGCACGGCTTATGGGTTCCGCGTGGCTCCCGTACGCCCGATCTTCGAACCTGGACGGGTCACGCTCCAGTCGCTCACGGGCGGCTTCATTACGTTCAACGCTGCCCTGATCGGGTTTGTCGAGGCGACCCCGGGGGCGACGATGAGGAGAAGAACCGACTTTGTCCGCCGAGCCCACAGCCGAGCCGACCGGTCGACTGGATCCGGGGTTTTCTGGGCGAGCTGCGCGCCGTCGTGATGCGGTCGTCACAACCGGACCTGGCGGCGTGGCAGGAGCGGTCTCGCCTCAACCTCACCTGTGGAATTAGGAACCAAATGAGTGATCCGCGCCTGCAGTCGGCGCTCGCCCGTTTGGCCGCGAACAGGGAACTGGCGTTGAAGAATGCCGAAAAACTTCTCGCTGAGTCATCGGCGCCGAGCTGACACTCGGCGCGGTGGAACTTCTCCGCGTGTGTACCGAAATTCCGTCTGGGCGCGCTCACGGCCCAGCGCAATCGAATCGTGTCACCCTCAAGATACTTCTCGCGGTCGCGCGGTTCTCTGTAAATCCTCCTTCAAAACGCCTTTATGGATCGATGTGATTTCCATGTTTTTCCACGGGCGTGCCGATCAGAACGCAGTGAGTGCACCCCATTGGGCATCCGGCCCGCTTTGCAGGGTACCGCGCTGGGTCTCGTCACACGCTTACGTCCTCGAATAAAGGCGGGCGGGCCTGACGGCCCGCCCGTTTGTTTTCAGCGAATTGGCGGCCCGCTACTTCGGCGCCGCTGGCGTTAACGCTTCGATCCTGACCGGAATCTCGAAGCGCACCGTCTGCGGCATCTTGCACAGGCTGTCGTTACATTCCTGAAACTCCAGCGCCCCACCGAGCGGATGATCTCCGGGCGGCAGTTTCTGCTTCAATCGAATCGTGCCCACCGCCTTGAAGGCGCCCTGGTAAACGGGCAGGGTCTCGCCCAAGACCTCGAACCTGACCGGCGTAGGTTTGGGGAAGACGAGTTCCTGGCTGGAGATTAGCGCGTCATCGAATTTCACCGCGGTCGGCGTATAACCCTCGGGCAGCGGTTGCCCATAGATATGCCATCCTGGACCCACGCTGAAATCGACCGCCACGCCGAGGTCGTGACCGCTGTAGGTTCGCGCCCCGGAAAGCGTAATTTTCGCCCGGACGTCGTCCGCGGTCACCGTCACGCCATTGTCATCGACGCCGGTCCCAAATTCCTTCAGCAGCACTTCCGATGCGGTCGGACGCTCCTGGTAGTCGGCGAGAAAGATCTTGTCGCGCACGGTGCCGTCCGGGTTGATCAGGTATTGGCCCGGAAACGGGATGCCGTAAAACCGCGTAACGTCGGGCGGGACGTTGGTATTTAGAATACCGAACCTGCGGATCACCTCGCTGCCTTTGTCCGAGAGCAGTGGATAGGTGATTTGGTAGCCGCGGGCGAAGCGTTCGAGAACTTCCCGCGAGTCGTAACTGATCTGCGCCGCGTTCACGCCGTTGCGCCTGAGGGCCGCCAGCGATCCTTGCAGCTCGACGAGCTGCGATCTGCAGTAGGGTCACCAATCTGCGCTGCGAGTAAAGACCAGCAATAGGCCCTTGGGGCCCATCAGATCGTGCAACGACCAGTTCTTTCCGTTCTGATCGGCCAGCGTAAAGTCGGGCACTTTCTCGCCAACTTTGGGGCCGGTCTTGAGGTCGTCGTTCTGCGCGTTGACGAACTGATTCCACAGCGCCGGTTCGACCTTTTCGCCGGCGCCCATCTTCTTCAATACGTCGCGAAAAGCGTTGGCCTTGACGGCTGCGTCCATGGTCGGTCCGCTGCCGCCCGTCTCGCTGGTTGCCATAACGTTCCCTCCATCGCCGTTTGCGGCGATCGCCCGGTAAGGTGTACTCCACGCCAGGGCAAGCGCGATCGCCGCCCCGCATATCGCCAATCTCATCGGTAAATTCTTTGCATCGGCAGGATCCTTTCGCCGCATTCCAAATTTGTGCGGCTAATAGTAAGAAAACTCAAGAGCCTCACAGATACTGGATCGAACCCTAGCCATGGAACAATCGCACTGGACTTCGGCCTTCGAACTGGCCGCGATGATCCACCGGCGCGAACTCATGCCCAGCGAACTAATGGCGGCAACGATAGCGCGAATCGAAAAGCTCAATCCATCGATTAACGCATTTTGCGCACTCCGCGCGAGCGAGGCGATGGCCGAGGCGCGCGCGATGGACGAAAAAATCGCTCGCGGCGCAGAACTCGGACCCCTTGCCGGATTGCCGCTGGGAGTCAAAGACCTCGAAGGCGTGGCCGGGATGGCGACGACTTTCGGCTCGGTGCCGTTCAAGGACAATATTGCGCGCGAGGACTCGATCCAAGTGGCGCGGCTCAAGGCCGCCGGAGCGATCGTCGTGGGCAAAACCAACACTCCCGAATTCGGCTTTACGGCATTCACCAGGAACCTGCTTTTCGGGGTGACGCGGAATCCCTGGAACCTCGAACGCACTCCCGGAGGCTCCTCAGGCGGAAGCTCCGCCGCGATCGTCTCCGGGATGGTGCCTCTCGCTACCGCGTCGGACTGGGGCGGCTCGATCCGGATTCCGGCCTGCTATACGGGCTCCTTCGGGCTCAAACCGACGCAGGGGCGGATACCAGCACGGCCACGGCTCGGGATGACTCCCTGGGTCGATTTCGCTGTGGTCGGGCCGATCTCACGCACTGTGCGCGACTCCGCGATGTACATGGACGCGGCAATGGGTTATCACCCCGCTGACCAAAGTTCCCTCGCGCACCCGGGAACTTCCTACGTGGCAGTGCTCGACCGGATGCCGAAAAAGCTGCGCGTCGCTTTCCACCCCGATTTCGGCCACCCGGTGCAAGCGGACGTAAGGCGAGAGACCGCGGCCGCAGCCGAGGTCTTCGCCGCAATGGGACACGAATTGACGATCCTGGACGAACCCGTGCTCGAGACCTGCCTCGCGTGGCGCACGATAGGCTCGGCACAGTCGCTGGCCGATCTTGCGAGTCATCTGGGAAGCCATCGCGAGGAATACGGACGCGCTTTTCTGGCCAGCGTCGAGCAGGCCGCGACGATCACCTGGCAGCAGTATGGCGAAGCTTATCGCGTGCGTACACGATTCAATGAATGGTTACGAACGATTTTCGAGCGTTTCGACCTGTTGCTCACGCCAACTCTTCCGAGCGAGGCCTTCAACGCTGCCGGGCCGCCACCGCGTGAGATCGACGGTCACCCACTAAATGATCCCATGGAAGCGTTGGTATTCACGTACCCGTTCAATCTGAGCGGCCATCCGGCGGCCTCGGTGCGCGCCGGGATAACCGACAGCGGATTGCCTTGCGGACTTCAGATTGTGGCGGAACGCCATCGCGATGACTTGGTGCTGCAGGCCAGCCATGCGTACGAGCAGGCCCGCCCGTGGAACCAAAACTGGCCCCGTATCTAACGCCGACGAGGGACCGGCAGGGGGCCTCTGGTCTAGTGGGTGCTTTGGGTGCGCGCGGCAGCGCTGGTGGGTGCGAGCTTGCCGATGCGAATCAGTTCTTCGCGCAGGGTTGCGCGTGACAGCGGCTTGCACAAAACCGCCGAGGCGCCCAGCTCATAGCTCTTGGCGATATCCAGGTCGTAGAGGGAGCTAGTGATAACGAAAGTCGGCACGTTGGCACACGGCTCGTGCCCACGGGCGGCAGTCAAGACGGCAAATCCGCCATTTTCGGGCAGCCGCAGGTCGACCAGCATCAGGTCGGGGCGGTCAGAGTCGGTGAATTGGCCGATGAGTCCGATGGCTTCCTCGGCGTTCTCCGCGACAATCACTTCGCTGGCCTCGCCGAGCAATTGTCGGATAACCGTCACGGCGATAAAGGCGTGTTCGGCGTTATCTTCTACCAGAAAAACCCTGACGCCGAATTCTGGCAAAAAGCGTTCATTATCGTCACTACTCGTGTCATCCATAGAGACGGCTCCCCTTAACTCTTCAAGTATACACCTTTCACCGATCGAGCAAACCACTGTTTTGTTGGAGTTTAGTGAGGTCTAGAGGAGCGAATAGACCCTAACGACGAACAATTTCCTGTCAAAGTATGAGGAAATGCGACCCAAACGATCTGGGGTGCGCCTCGGCGCGCGATCGGTCAGGCGGTTCAGGCGAAATGCGGCATCCACGCGCTCGGCGAACAACCGCATCGAATCCAGTATCTTCCGATGTCCGCTCAGGCCACCCGTCTCGAACCAGCAGACCATACGAGTGAAGCCGAAGCGTTCCTTCAATTCGGCGATGCGATCGATGCAGTACTCCGGTTGGCCAAAGATCCCCATTAGCGAGTCGACCGTCTCATACTTCATATCGCGCAGGCGTGCGCGGACCTTCGCGAACTCGTCGGGAGCAGACCCGAAGGTTTCGGGCCTGACAGTCTCCGATACGGTCGAGAAGTAATTGCCCAGGCTGGATTCGATCGTGGCCCGCACCGAGGCGCGGTCGGAACCCGCGAACACCAGCATCAACGAGGCGAACCAGTCCTCGGGCAGCGCCGCGCCGCTCTCGCCCATCGCGGCTTTGTAAAGGGCCAACCGTTCACCGATAACGTTGATCGGATTTACCGGGCCGCCGGCGAAAATCGGGTAGCCGTGCGTCCCGGCGAACCGGAAAGTGTCGGGAGTATTGGCCGCTATGCGAATGACGGGGGATGGCTTCTGGATCGGTTTGGGCGCGACTTCCACCTCGTCGACGTTGAAGAAACGCCCGTGGAAGCTCATCTTTTCCATAGTCCACGCGAGTTTGACGAATTCCAGGGTCTCTTCGAACATCTCGCGGCTCTGATGAATGTCGACGCCGAAGCCGTGGTAGTTGATGGGAAAGCCGCCGCGCCCGGCGCCAAAGGCCAATCGGCCGTTGGAAATGACGTCGAGCGTTGCCGCCTCTTCGGCCAGTCTTGAGGGATGGTGCAAAGGCAGCAGGTTAACGGCCTGACCCAGCCTGATGCGTTCGGTACGTTCCGCGATAGCCGCCAGCAGCATGAGCGGAGCGGGCAAGACGCAAAATCTTGGCATGAAATGGATTTCGGCGAGCCAAACCGTGTCGTAACCGAGACGGTCGGCTTCGACCGATTCGTCGATCAACTCGCGGTAACGTTGCTGGGCATTTTGCCACTGCGCGGCCGGCAGCTGGTAAAAGATGTCGAATTTCACGCTATTTTACTGAATTCCAGTTTCGGGTGCGGCCTTCACGTCGGCCTAATATTCGCTCAGCGCCGCCACTCGCTCGCGATGAAATTGCGGAGATCCGAAGTACGATTCGTTGAAGCGTGCCCGCTTGAACCACAAGTGGATGTCGTGCTCCCAAGTGAACCCGATTCCACCGTGCATCAGGACGGATCGGTCGGCACTGCGCATGTACACCTCGCCAAGCCGCGCTTTGCTCATCGCCGCGGCCTTCGCAGCCTCGCCCGGTAGCGAATCCTGCGCATAGGCGGCATACCATAGGAGCGCGCGGGCCGGTTCGAGGTCGGCGACAATCTCAGCGGCGGCATGCTTCAACGCCTGAAATGAACCGATCGGCTTGCCGAATTGCTCGCGCACCTTCGAGTACTCGACCGCCATCTCGAGCACGCGCTCGGTTCCGCCGAGGGAGTCAGCGGCGAGGGCGACCGCGCCAATATCGATCAACCGATCGAATAGGCCCGCGCCGCCGCCCAAGCGCGATTCCGCCGGAATCACGACACCGTCAAGCTCTACTGCGCAAACGCGACGGGTCAGATCGAGGCTCTTGAGTCGTTCGATTCTCAGCCCTGGCGCTTTCGCTTCGACCACGAACAGCTGGAGGTCGTGCGGACGCGGTCCAGTCCGTGCGGCGACCACGATAAAATCGGCGACATGCGCATACGGGACAAACATTTTGGTCCCGTTCAGTACCCAAGCGTTACCGATATCGCGCGCGCTCGCCGACAAATCGGCGGTAGCGAGGATGTCGTTGGCTTCCACCAGGGCGACCGTGCCAATCGAGCGGCCTTCGGCGAGCGTGCTGAGCCACCGATCGTTGGTGGCCTCGGAGCCGCCTTGGGCGAGCGCAAAGGCCGCTATCACCGACGAAAACAGAAAAGGCCCCGGCAAAGCAGCATAGCCGCATTCTTCGAGCACGACGCTCATATCGAGCATGCCGAGCCCCGCGCCGCCGAATTTCGCGGGCACCAGCAGACCGCACCAGCCAAGGTTGGCGATCGCGGAGTAGAGATCGCGCGGCATCCCCGCGTCGTCGGCCATGATCTCGCGGACGCGGCGGACGGGACATTCACCCGCGAGAAAGCTCCGCGCGCTTTCCTTGAGCTGGCGTTGTTCGTCGTCTAGTCCAAATTCCATTGCAATTGCGCACCCGCAGACCCGCGCAAGCCTCGGCGTCAGCGGGATTTCGGCATCTTGAGTCCGCGCTCGGCGATAATGTTCTTCTGGATGTGAGAGGTGCCGCCGCCGATCACCAACCCGAGCGAAAACATCCATTCGTAGGGCCAGAAGCCGCGATCCAGTGCGTATTCGTCGCCGCGCGCGAGCATCGAATAGTCGCCCATCGCCTCCATCGCGGCGGTCGAGAGATCGTGATTGAGTTCCGTTCCCACGAGCTTGTTGACCATCGCCTCGATTCCCGGATTACGTCCATAGGCCGAATCGGTAAGCTGCCGGAGCATGTTGTACTTCATCGCCTCGACCCGAATCTCGAGGTCGGCCAGGCGCTGTCGGAAGACCGGGTCCTTGCCCAGGGGTTTGCCGTTGCGCATAACCGCTGCCGCAAGCAACTTCAGGCGGCCGAACAGCACCTGGGTGGTGGTCGTCGAGCCGAGCATGTTCCGCTCGTGAAAAAGGGTTGCGTTCGCGACCATCCAGCCTTCGTTCAGCTTGCCCACCAGGTTTGCGCGCGGCACACGAACGTTGTCGAAAAAAACCTCATTAAAGCCTCGCGCACCCGTCATCTGGACCAGCGGGCGCACTGTGATCCCCGGGTTATGCATATCGATCAGCACATAGGAAATGCCGCGATGCTTGGGGGCCTCGGGATCGGTGCGGACCAGGCAAAACATCATGTCCGCGTAATGTGCACCTGAGGTCCACACTTTCTGGCCGTTCACCACGAACTCGTCACCGACGATTTCGGCCCGCGTGCGCAGCGAGGCAAGATCGGAGCCCGCGCCGGGCTCGGAATAACCTTGGCACCAGATTTCCTCGGCCCGCAGGATTTTCGTCAGGTAGCGCGCCTTCTGCTCGTCGTTGCCCCACGTGATGAGCGTCGCGCCGACCATCCCGATCCCCATTGCGCCAATCAGTCCCGGGGCACGCGCGCGGACCATTTCTTCGTTGACGATCGATTGGCGCACCGCATCCATCGCCTGTCCGCCGTACTCGCGCGGCCACGAGAGCGCAAGGTAGCCAGCGTCGTGGACGCGCCTCTGCCACTCTTTCGTCTTCTCGAGTATGTTCTGGTCGCGGTCGAGGTGGTTATCCAGGCCCTTGAGGCCGCTGGTTGGAACGTTCGCATTGAGCCAGTCGCGAACTTTGTGGCGGAATTCCTTTTCCTCAGGGGCAAAATTCAGATCCATTTTCTTCTATCCTGGCGCGCGAACGCTCAGCATAATCGAATCGTAAACCGTTCTGAAAGCGCGCTCGTCCGCTTGGCGATCGAAATCAGCCTTTCGGGGCCCAGCCGGTTTCGTAGGGCGCGTCCATCCGGATGATCGCGCGCAGATGCTGATATTTCCATTCCCCGTTGATCTTGACGTAGTCGTCCTCGTAGCGGCAGGCGATCCAGCGCGCACCGTTGTCCTTGCGAAACGTGAACGGTCCGACCAGATACCAGATGCCCCGGGCGCCGTCGCCATCAACCTCGATGCGCGGGTTGAAAATGTTGTGCTGCGAAAAACTAATGAGTTTCTGGAAGCCCTGGAACAGCTTGCGAATCGCTTCGTGCCCCTGGGCCTTGCCGAAATCGCCGCCCTCCCAGATGCCGTCCGCGGCGAAGATTTTAGTGATGCGATCGGGGTTGTGGTCATCGTCGCAGATATCGCAGTAGAGCGCCTTCAATTGTTTGATCGCCTCGATATCCTCGATTCGGGTGATTCGTTTTTCGAGTTCGGTGGGGGCCATCGACGGATTCCTCCCGCGGCTGGACTATGCTGGAACCTTAATCACGCTGGCGTGATCCGCGTCAACGAGCGCGATTGCCCATCGCGCACGCCCTTGTTAGATTCCGCGTCGAGCGCTGTTCCGCAATCGCACACCCGATGACGCCAGACGATCTCCAACAACCGGTTTCCACCGAGACCGCGAAGCCCGCTTCGCCGGCCGCGCCTGCCGCAACAGTTCCGCCTGGGCCGCCCGACGAGTTGGATCCCATGAGCTGGCAGGTGCCGCTCATCTGCAAGGATTGCGACAAGGATTTCAAGGTCCCGTACCGGCACTTTCAGGTCGGGGTCGTCTTCCATTGCCCGCATTGCCACGGATCTTTCGTGCCCAAGGTCACAATGCACCGAACAGTGCACCAGGCTTTCGAGGGTTTCTACGCGAACCGCCGCCGCGGACGCGACGAATTCCTGCGAACGGATGGTGATGAGGCGGTATTTCAGCGCCAGCAGCAGCGCGAGTTAGAGGATTTCCACAAGCTGATAGGCGAGATCGCTCGTGCAATGCGTCCGGCGGGCAAGATGGTCAAGCCCAAGGGGATCGGCGCGATGTTCACCTGAACGGTCGAACTAGGCCTTCGAATCCGTGGCTCGATCGCCGATGGAGTAGCCCCGACCCGCCATGCGGCGCCGGATCTCTTCGATGTGATCCGTGTTGCGCGTCTCTAACTCCAGCATCACCCGGGCATTGCCGATCGGAATATCCCGACGGGTCCGGTCGTGGCTGATGGTGCGGACATTCGCTCCAGTTTCGCCGATCAATGCCAGGAGTTTTTGCAGTTCCGCCGGACGATCGCGCAGATCGACGGTTATGCGCATGAGCCGCCCGGCCTTGGCCAGACCGTGGCCGATTATCCGGTCGAGCAGGTTTATGTCGATGTTGCCGCCGCTGACTATGATCACGACGCGTCGGCCGCGCAACTCCGGCTTGATCTTGAGCGCGCCCGCGAGCGCCGCGGCGCCCGCGCCCTCGGTCAGCAGCTTCATCCGTTCGAGCATCAATAGAAGCGCTTCGCCAATTTCGAAGTCGTCGACCGTGACCACGCGGCGGACGCGCTCGCGGATTAACTCGAAGGGCAGCTTACCGATCTTACCGGTGGCGAGGCCGTCCGCGATCGTATCGACAGGACCGAGAGATCGAACCCGCCACGCCCGCTTTGAGGCTCGCGCTGAGCTGCGGCGAGCCCGCCGCTTCAACCCCGATCAACTCGGTTGTAGGCGCTAGCGCGGCGATCGCAACAGCGATCCCCGCGAGCAGGCCGCCGCCGCCAACCGGAACCAGCACCACATCGGGGGCGGCTTCGACGATTTCGAGGCCAATTGTGCCCTGTCCAGCGATCACCATGGGATCGTCGTAGGCGTCCACGAAGATCGCGCCGGTCCGTTGGTAAATCCGCTCGGCCGCACGACGCGCCTCCTGGTAATCGACGCCTTCGAGCACCACTTCCTGGCCGTAGCCGCGGGTCGCGTCAATCTTCGCGATCGCAGCCGTCCGCGGCATCACGATGGTGGCTTTGACTCCTGCGCGCGTGGCAGCGAAGGCGAGCGCCTGTCCGTGATTTCCAGCTGAAGCGGCAATCACGCCACGGGCCGCTTCCGCGGGCGAGAGTTCGGCGACGCGATTATAGGCACCGCGAATCTTGAACGAACCGGTCTTCTGCAGATTCTCGGGCTTGAGGAAGACTTCGGCTTCGATCATCCGCTCGAGCGTGGCGCTGCGCAGCATCGGGGTCGGTTTGACGACACCCTGAAGCCGCCGCCGGGCGCGCTCGATCTCATCGAGGCCAAGCCCCACGGCAAGGAAACCCGGGACGACCTATCGCCGGCCGCCGTGTACCGCGTATGGGTACGTCGGGGCGGAGGCGTACGCGAAACTGTTACGCATGGTGATGATCGGCATTGATCTGCCGCTCTTTGACCTGGCCAAACCCATCGCCTTCGAAATCGACCTGCCGGCATTTTCCGCTCTGATAATCGAGGTCCAGGAGTACGTAACGAATGGGCCGCTGCTTCATGGCGACCACCAGCGCGGCGATACTAGCGCTATCGTCGGACGCAATCGCAGCAATCTCCTCGACTTCGAGCCGGCTCTGCTGAGCAAACCTGCGCGCATTTTCCTCGGAGGAGAAAGCCAATGCACCTGCCCACGATTCGTCTTTCTCCTGAAAGGCTATAATCGCCCCCGCACTATCGAGCAGAAAATGCAGTTCGGGATAGTCGAGCGTATTCACGCGGCTTCGACCTTGAGCCGCCCGTCCCGAATCGCCGCAGCGCGTTCGCGGACCAGCGCGGGATAGGTGTAGTAAGGCTCGCCGTTCAGCCGCAGAAACGCTTCGACATCGACATCGTCCAGTTCCGACTCGGCGAGCCGCGCTGCGGCCGCGTCGCGGCCGGGAGCGTTCATGATGACATCGTAAATGTGCCGAGCCTGATCGGATTGGAAATCCTCGCGCGCGGGAATCGCCGATGCCGGCATCAGGCCCGCGTGGTAGCGGTCGAGAATATAGCGCAGCGCTTTGAGTTCGTGGCGCAGGAGATCGATTTGCTTGAGCGACGGGCGATCCATCGATTCAAGCTTATCGCCCGCCCTCGCTCCAATTCAACGGCCGACGTGGCCGGCGTTCCAGAACGGCTCCGGAGCCGAGGCTAGTGGCTGTCGTGGCTCAGACGATGGACGGCGCTCAGGTGGCGCAAGGCGTCGCGCTTGCGGCCGAGCCGATCGTACAACTCGGCCAGGTTGCGATGGGCCTCGAGCGCCATGGGATCGCATTCTGCGGCTCTCAGGAAGCTCTGAATCGCGTTGTCATGCTCATCGCGCCGACGGTAGAGCAGCCCGAGCTTAAGATGGACGTCGGCGTTGGCGGGCGCGACCACCGCGGCACCGAGCAGATGCCGCAACGCGCCGATGAGGTCGCCCTCGTCTTCGAGCAGCGCCGCCATCCGCATATGCAGTTCGAAGTTACGCGGCTCGCGTCCGAGGAGATCGCTGTACAACATGAGGGCGCGCAGCGGATCCGATTCGGCCAGCCGTTTGGCTTCGTCGAAACGTTCGCGGACGCGCGCCGGTCCGAAGCGATCTTCGACGGTGCCAGCCGGCGGCGGCGCCTCGAAACGGAGGATCAACTGCCCGCTTTCCGCCTCGAACACGCTCTCGCCATCGCGCACCAAGATGCGGCCGTCGTCATTCTGGAGGCGGAAAGAAGTGACAGGCCGGCCCGGCTCAAAAAAATCACGCACCCTGGAGAAGCAACGCCGAAACGGCTCGAGATGGCGGCGGCTCGGGAGCAATTCCTTCGCCATCCGCATCACGATGAGATCATTGAAGCCGAAGCGATAGCGCCGGCCTCGCCGCCAGGCGGGCTTCACCAGCTGCCGCTTCACCCAGTACCGGATTCTATCGGGGGAAACCGCTAGAATGCGGGCCGCAGCTCTCGTGGAAAATGTCTGCACCCGAGGCACTTCACCCTCACCCGTCGTCACCGCCACAAGATGCAGTATAGGAACTCGGCCCGGTGTCCTCAACGCGCGCGAGTTTGATCTTTGCACAACTTGTTAGTCGTCGCAGCGTGAAGGCAGACTAATCGCCAGTCTCCTTTAGCAGCTTGATCATTCGCACCGCGGACTCGACCGCGTTCTTGGCATTGTCGATACGGTCGAGGGCTTGGAGCCGATCCATCCCCGGACCGGTGATGCCGAGCGCCACCGGCTTGTCGAACTGTAACGCCAGGTCAATCGCCGCCTTGGCCGCTGCGCCGGCAATCAATTCGTCGTGCTTGGTATCGCCTTTGATAACCGCGCCGATCATCACCACCGCGTCCACGTCCTTGCGCTTCAGCAGTTTCTTCACCGCCAGTGTCATATCGAACACGCCGGGAACGTGAACCACGTGGGCGACTTCGGCGCCGAGGAACTCCGCGTGACGCCGGGCCCGTTCCTGCATCAATGAGGTGACATCGAAGTTAAAGTCGGAAACTACGATAGCGATCTTCAATTGGCGCTCCTTTTCCGCGCAACAGCTCCGGTATCAGCCTGCCCTATCGGTAATTTTACCGCTTCGCGCACCTCGACTCCGTGTTCCCTGAGATAGTGCTTGAGCGCGGGGATCGGATGTTCGCCATAGTGTACGATCGAGGCGACAATCGCGGCGTCGGCGCTGCCGACGGTAAAGACTTCCGCCAGGTGCCGTGGTTCACCCGCGCCACCAGAAGCGATCACGGGGATCGAGACGGCCTCGCTGATAAGCCGCGTGGTCTCGAGATCGTAGCCACGCCTGGTGCCGTCCTGATCGATCGAATTGATGCACAATTCGCCCGCTCCGAGGCGCTCGCCGGTCTGCGCCCATAACAACGCGTCGCCTCCCGTGGGCGTGCGCCCGCCATCGATCACGACCTCGCATCCCGAGGGAAAATCCCCATCCGGTTTGCGCCGCCGAACTTGCATCGAGAGCACGATGCACTGGCTGCCGAACGCGCGGGCGCCTTCGGAGATGATTTTCGGCTCGCGGACCGCGCCCGAGTCAATCGACACCTTTTCGGCTCCGGCCAGCAATACGGCGCGCATATCCTCGACCGTGCGCAATCCGCCGCCGACACTGAACGGGATAAAAATCTCGCGCGCTACGGCCCGCACCACTTCGATAATGATGCCGCGGCGCTCATTGGAGGCGGTTATGTCGTAAAATACCAACTCGTCGGCGCCCTGCTCATAGTAGTAGCGCGCCATCGCCACTGGGTCGCCGACGTCGACGTTCTCGAGAAACTGCACCCCTTTGGTGACCCGCCCCGCGCGAACGTCGAGGCAGGGGATGATCCGCTTGGCCAGCATCGTCAAAGCCTGAGCCTGCAAAAGTTGTCGAGCAACTTGAGGCCGGCCGCACCGCTTTTTTCCAGATGGAACTGCGTTGCCATCACGTTGTCGCGCGCGAGCGCCGCGGTGAAGGTCACGCCATAGTCAGAGGTCGCGATCGTAACGGCAGGATCGTCGGGCACCGGATAATAGGAATTGACGAAATAGAAATGCGTATTGTCAGGCACTCCGGCGAACAGCGGATGCGGCCGCGTCTGGCGCACGCGGTTCCAGCCGATCTGCGGCACTTTGAGTGGACGCCCGTCGACCGCCGCCGGGTACCGCGTGACGTGGCCCGGGACGACGCTAAGGCAATCCGTGCGATCTTCTGCGCTGCGGTCGAGCAGCACCTGGATACCAATGCAGATACCCAGGAAAGGGCGACCGCTGCGCATGACATCGTGGCGCAAAACCTCAGTCAGGCCGAGTGCGCGCAGGTTCTCCATGGTGGAGCCGGCCGCACCCACGCCAGGCAATATCACTCGATCGGCAGCGCGTATCCGTTGCGCTTGGTCGGTGATCGCGCAGGCGTGGCCGAGGTACTCGAGCGCCCTCGCCACGCTGGTCAGATTGCCCGCCTTATAGTCAACAATCGCGATCATCGGCATCCCGCCGCTACCGCCCCCCGGAATGCGAATAATAGCGGTAACGCGCCCGTCACGACAGCGGCTTTGCGCCGCGTCAACGGCCCTGAAATCGCGGCGGACGCTTCTCCAGGAAGGCCCGGACGCCCTCGGCGAAATCCTCGGTACGCTGGGAATGGTGCAAGGCCTGCCCCTGATGCCGATACGCATTCTCGGGCGACGCCTCCCATCCATTCACCACCGCGGATTTAGTGTAACCCAACACCGCAGTGGGCCCGTCCGCCAGGCCCTGGGCGAGTTCGGTGACAGTGACCTCGAGCCGTTCGGCGGGCACGACCCAGTTGACCAGCCCCCATCGCTCTGCCTCCTGAGCGGACAGCGTCGGCGCGAGCAACGCCCATTCCATCGCCTTGCCGATCCCGACGAACTGCTGCAGCAGGTTCGTGCCGGTAGCGATCCCGCGTTTGGAGAATGGGATGGCTAGGGTAGCACTGGCCGACATCACCCGGAGGTCGCACCCCAATGCGAGGTTGAACCCGGCCCCATGGGCATGGCCGTTGATCACGGCGACGACCGGCTTGGAGAGCGCACGCATACGCGCGACAATCAGCGGCCAGCGGCCTTCGCCCTGAACGTATTGTTTTATCGGGTCGCTGTACCTGCGCGGGGGCACTCCGGGTTCGTCCATCCCGCGCAAGTCGTCGCCGGCACAAAACGCGCGCCCGGCACCCGTGAGCACCACCACGCGGACGTCCGGATCGCGATCGCCATCGTCCAATGCCTGGAGTAATTCCATTCCCATCCGCACATTAAGGGCATTCAGTCGCTCGGGGCGGTTGAGCGTCAGACGGCAAGTAGCCCCCTGTCGCGTAACTTCGATACAACGAAATTCCATTTGCGGTCCTCTGGTCCGGTGACTTGGGAAGTTGCGCCCGAAAAATGCCACTAGCGATTTGCAGGTGACTTTTTTTGGGCTTTCTTCTCTTGTCTTCTGTATAGACCAGACCAGAAGATCTCATAAACCTGTTGGACGGCGTCGGCCGCGTTAACGCGCAGATTCACCAGAAAGTCGGGATCGATCATTCGTTTTACCGACACTAAAAGGGCTTCGGCCGCAAGCCATGGCTCCACCTTTCGAAACATTTTTTCACGAATGCCGCGTTCGATCAGTCGCCCTAGTGCGTTCCCCAGTGTTTCCTCCCACTGTTTAGTCGCGAGCGCTCCTGCTGGGAATCTCATGAGGTCTCTCAACCACAGGGACGAAACGTTCTTTAGGCTGTCCGCGCTGGCCTCGACGAAACCCAGCATCGCAGCCTCTATGCTCGGGGCGTTTTCCAGATCGGCGATTCGGGCGACGATACGTTCCAGGCGGCGAGAGATTATCGCTTCGAAAAATTCCTCATGGCTGGGCGCTATGGCATAGATTGTGCGTTTTGAGCATCGAAGACGTTGCGCCAGACGGTCGGTACCGAAGTGAAGGAAGCCCTCTTGTGTAAACACCGCTTCCGCTTCGTCCATCAACCGACGCGCACGCGTGGACTGCTCGTTATTCGGCATCGCTGGGAATCTCTAGCGGCAGGGCAGGAGGATTTTATTCAAGATTGCAGGGTCGTGGGTTGACAGACGGTACAACGGACACTAGGGTTGTACCGTTCGAACGGGGAACCCATTCTGTTCTTGAAGTTTGGAACTGCTTTTCCTGGTTTGTGCGGACAGAGTCTTGGGAGGCTAGCGATTTACCGCGCAAGAACAGGCAAAGCCCCCACAGTTTTAGCTGTATCTGCCCAGGACCGTGGCCGCCGGCGGGTGGCTTAGGCCCTGACCGTCCGCAGGGCGGAGGAAGTCCAATCCCACCACAAGGGCCTCGTTACAGGACGGGGCTCTACCGTAGGACGTACAAATTGGGGAGCCCTACGGGGTTGCGGCTCGGTTTCGGCGACCGCGGCCTGGGCAAATCTGAACATTCGATCCCTCTGAACATCAGACTGGTAATCCCAAACCACTTCGCGCCCGACTGGTGCGCGAGTTACTAACAGTCACTCCCACAAACCACCCCAAATTGGCCAGTATGCGACGCGCCCCGAGGCGCGCCGCATACCGCCAGTTGCAAACACAAATTTAGAGCAGGTTGAAATTGTACTGCAACGTCGCGTTCAATTGGCTCTGGCCCTTCAACGTGCCGAGGCCGTTGTTGTTAGCGCCTCCCATTAATTCGATCGCCTGCAACTTAAGAAAGTACTTCTTGGTCCACGGCGGATTCAGCGTAATCTGCGGGAACATCGCAATGTTCCGCCCTTTGGGCTGGTAGATCATCGTGAAACTCGGGTCGAAGTCGTCCCACCACCACGACGTGCCAATGTTGAACAAGATGCTCACGTCGTTCTTCGGGGGTTGCGAATCTATGGCATTGCCGATCGTTTCGGTCTTGTTCAGATCCATCAGGATGTTATCTTCGACCTCGAGGTTGGCCGACAGGTTGCCTGTGCTAGTCAGCCACGGCGCGTAGGCCTGATCAAGGTCGAATCGCCGCCATCCATTTGACCACGTCTGTATATGCGCTCCCGTTGAAGTCATACCATCGCATATCTGAGATCGAATTGTGGTTCGAGTACACCATCTCGACGCGGCCGACCGCCGGAAAGTATTCAGCAATCGCTGCGGGAACCGGCAGGG
Organism: uncultured Pseudomonadota bacterium; assembly: GCA_963837035.1. GTDB lineage: Bacteria > Desulfobacterota > Binatia > Binatales > Binataceae > JASHZA01. The sequence continues at coordinate 373,510 of CAWIMH010000026.1, read as the reverse complement.
GACGATCGGCAGTGACTCCGACGTTCTGGATGTCGTAGAACTGATAGTTCCAGAGGTTGGTGCCCGGGGTCCAGCGAGCACTCCACGGAACTCCGCCGCTGACGTTGTCGTTGTAATATAGGGCGGTCACTTCGGTGGCCCCCAGCAGAGTGTGATAACGAACCCCCTCGTTCCAGTTCTGCGGCTGCATCCCCGGGACATGCCAGTAGCCAACGTCGAGAAGTTCGCCGTCGCCAATCGGACCGTAGTTGCCCTGATGCTTGCTAAGCCCAATATTGCATGGATGCCGAAACCCAACGGGCATCGGGTTCCATCCTGGCGCCGCAGTAAGCGCCGCTGGAAGATTATTGCAGTACCAGCCTAGGTGTCCTGCAGGGTTGCTCAGAATTACCCCACCCGCCGTGAGATCAGTAATAGGTCCGCCATTGTCCGGTCCAAAACGCGGGATGTTGGTGTAGTGCACGTCGAAGCGCGCGCTCGGTCCATGGCTCGCGGCCGGGAAACAGGGCTGCACCCGTCCCGCAGTGAGCTCGCTGTTGTACTTGTTGTACGGGTCTCCGGTCTGTTCGGGCTGATAATTTGGGGAGAATCCCGGTATGACCATCAACTCCAGGAAATTCGAGGTGGTCGGGCCGAATTCGGGCAGGTTCAACACCGGATGCACCATCCACTGCGCGGTGCGCGATTGCTCGAGGTTGGCAAAACCGAAGGCCCAGCAGGTGTCTGATGGGTTGACTACATCGCCGACCCTGAAGGCCAGCGATTGGCCCCACACCACGATCTGGTTGCCGACGAAAGTTGTGAGCGGTCCGGTCTTGTTCTCCCACCACGCGTCTCTTACCTGATAGGTGTTGTAGTAGCCGTTCATATGGCGGCCGAAGCTTGATTTAAACGGCGAGGCGGCAGAGTATGCCTTATTGTTGGCACTGTTGTACGAATACGGCGGCTCGTAAACAAACCACTCACGCATGAAGAATGTGTTGTTCTCGTTGAGCCGATAGTTCTCATCGACCTGGAGCAGCGAGCGCGAGGTCGACAGGTTGTTGCGGCTCGGTGTGAAGTCTCTCAGTGCGGGTGGGTCCTGCCACATCCCGAAAACTTGCGACGCATAGCCCGAAACATGCAGACCATTCAGCCATCCGGTTTCCGCGGGCTGGCTCTGCGGCAAAAGACTAGTCGTAGGAGTGCTAACATTGAGTGAGTCAGCGGCCTGTGGCGACACGTCCCCCGCCAACCCCTGAGCGGCGCTCAACCCCATCAATAGGAGGGCTAAAAACGCAATTTCGAACGATTTACCGATTCCCCCGAACAGGTCAGGACACATCAAGTATCTAAGCCTCATAACTTCCTCCCGCAATCAGAAGGCCACTTGTCCCCGTGGCCGTTTCCTGGACTGCTACTCAGGATGAAAGAAAAGCTAAGAGTACCGTTTGTGCTCCTGTACGCACCAAATCGGATCCGTGCTTTATCTCTGCCTTATCTCTTCACCTCCGTTATCCGATGCATCCCCCAAAAAACCGACTTCAGGCCAATCCCCATCAGCCTGTAGCTCTGAGCCGCATAGTCCTGTCGACGAGCGAATGCAATAGGGATAGTTATTCCTCCATTCGCGCAAACACCACGAAACAGTCGCTACAGACACGACCGTCTCGCCAAACTCCCCTGGCTGAACTCGACCCGTTTTCGTCGAATAAAGCATTTAGTAGCTGCGTTCAACCTGCCAGCGCCCCTGTTCCATGGGGTCCCAGCACTCATAACCACCTTTCATCCAAGTGCGGTGAAAGGGACTGGTGAACAGGCAAGACGAACCGTCCGGCAGCATCACCCTGAGCCACACCCTCATTCCATTAATCCCAATTTTCTCGACCGCGCCGATGGTGGAACGGCTGCCGCAACTTTCGGGTCCCAACGTACAGGTGTAGGCGTACGAGCCGGCCAGTGAGGACACTTCGTCGGGTACAATGGTAAATCTAATGTCCCCGGTCCCGTAGCAGCGAAACCGCTCGAGAGCGCCGGGGCTACAATAGGCCAGCAGGAATCCTTCCCACACGCCGGTCAGGTCTTGGTCGGTTAGCCTATGGACGGGTGCCTTTTCACGTTCGTCGTCGGAATCATTTTGGGTGATCGTTGCGCAGCCGAGGACTGCACTGCACAGCGCCAGCACCAGCCATCGAAGCCAGTACGCTGACATCGCTGCACCTCCCCCCAAACGTCGCGGATGCTGAGCCTAACGCGACAGATAGTCAAGGAGCGCGATGCAAGTTTGAATTCCCTCAACGCCCGCACAGCGGCTGCTACTTCATCGTAAACGCGCGAGATCGAGCGCGTGCGCAACGTCTGGAGGGAGCAGATTGGACGACTAATCGCAGTAGTGCGGCGCGAGAGCAGCATAACGCGGAGCGATTCTCATCTCTAATGGCGCCCGGTGTTTGCCAATTGCGGATAGGAGGAAAATGTACGCCTGCACCCGACCCAACAGGAAGGATTGACCGATGGCTAGGATCGCGCTCGCGTTTTCGATAATGCCGGACAGCCCCATCCAAACCATCGTTCAGTGGACCCGGGAAGCCGAAGACGCCGGGTTCGACGGCGTCTTCATGACGGAAGCCAACAACGACTCGCTCGCCTGTTGCCTTGGCCTTGGCTTCAATACCAGGCGCATCACGCTGGGTACCGCGATCACGAATATTTACCTGCGCCATCCGAACCTGCTTGCCAACGAAGCGGCGGCGCTGCATGAATTCACCGGCGGCCGTTTTATTCTCGGTCTCGGCACCGGCCATCGCCCTGCCAACAGCGCGCTCGGCATCGATATGGGCGGACTAGCCGATCCGATGAAGAAAATGCGTGAGACGGTGGCCACGTTGCGCCGGATGCTCGACGGGGGGCGCAGCAACCCGAAAGTAACCGGCAAGCAGCCCATCTATCTCGCCGGGGTATCGCGTCCGATGGTGCGGCTTGCGGGTGAGATCGCCGACGGCGTGATCTTCAATTTTTTTCCGCCCGCTCGGGTGAAGGAAGCGCTGGGCGAACTCGCCGAAGGCGCACAAAAGGCCGGCCGCGACGTCAAGGAGATCGAGCCGACGCTGTTCGCGACGGCGTTCATCTCCAACGATATCGAGCTCGCGCGCAAACCGGCGCGCACACTGCTCTCCCGCTACGGCGCGATGCCCTACTATGGCAACATGTTCGCCCACGCCGGATTCGATCGCGAGATGGCCGCAATCCGCGCGGCCAGTGCGGATGCGAAAGCCGCTGTCGCCGCAGTGACGGACCAAATGATCGACGCGCTGCTGGCAGTGGGACCCGAGCGGCGTGTGCGCGACCGTCTGGCGGAGCTTACATCACCGGGAATCGGCTGGGCGATCGTTTTTGTCAATCCGGTGGGCGAGGATCGCGCGGCTGTGGTCAAACGGGCGCTGCGCGCTCTCCGTCCGTAGCGCCGGGGACTGAGGGACAGGTTATGGCGGGGCGTTTTCTCCACTGCCGGCTGCGCCGCGCGGAGGACCCTGCAACAGGCGGAAGAAACTCTCAATCCTGTGATAATTGACTCCAAGATCGCCCACGCCGTCGCGCGACTTTGAGCGCATCTCGACCAGGCTCCCGCCAGCTTCCGCTGGGCGCACTTCGACCACCCAATCGTCGGTGAAATGGAAGATCGCCGAGCTGGCGACACCTTCCATCGTTCGTTTGCTCGGATCGGTGAACGTGATTCTCCAGTTCGGAACCTCGCCGGCGATGATCTCAGCCTTCTTGAAGACGTCGTCCGGTCCGCCGCCGACTTTCAGCGGAGCCAAATCCTTATAGACCGGCGCGCCGGTCTGCACCTCTGCATACTTCGCGGAGTCGTATTTCATCTCGCGCGCATGATTGGCCGGTATCTCCTGCGCCTTAACGAACTCGGGCGGGTTCTGGGTGTCCGTCGTGATGTCGTTTATCGGCGGATACTGTTTGTGGGTAAAGAAAATCCCGAGGAGCGGAGCGACGATGACCAATGACAGCACGAGCCCGATGATGGCGCGCGGGCGCCCCGACCGGCGAGCGGGGGAACCGGTCCGGATGAAACCGATCACACCCGCCACCAGGCCAAATACGCCGAGAACGCCGGCGCCAAGTACCAGCGAAAAGCCGATAAACGGAGCGGTAAGACCATAGTGCGCCGCGACAATTCCGGCTAACGCGAGCGCGAGAGCCAAAAGTCCATCAAAGAAGGCAAGCCACGCTGGTATCATCTCTGTTCTCCTGCGCCGGTGGCAGTTAGCTCCGGATACCGCGCACCACGAATTGCGGCAGAACCAGGCAATATTCCCCGGACGAGATCGCGCCATCGATATCGCTCAACCATTCGTCAACTTCGCCCGTCTTGAGCCGACCCGAGTCTCGCGCGTATTGGGCCTGGCTGACCTTGAGCATCGGCGCCGCGCGGCCAATCGTGTCGGCTCCGGCAAACACCTCTACCCGGACGTCGCTAAGCCGAGCCTCGCGAAACAGCCGGTAGAGCATCCGGCCGATCCTGGGCTCCCTGACCGCGATCGACTTGGCGGCTGCGATAACTCGGTCACTTCGTTCGCGAGCCTTCTCGGGCAGATCGAGTGCCAGCATGTCCCAATCGCTGTCAATCGCAACCACGACGCCGCCTCGCGTTGCGACCCGCGCCATCTCGGCGATAGTGGCGGACGCCGAGTCCACGTATTCAAGCACGTTCTTGCAAAAGACGCGGTCAAACGCGCCATCCGGGAAAGGCAGGGGAGGAAATTCGCTCTGGACGAACCGTACGTTCAGACCCTTTTCCCGCGACCGCCCGGCTGCGGCCTCGACAAACTCCGCATTGATATCGACGCCAGTGACCCGCCCCGAGGTCCCGACCCGCGCGGCCAGCTCCATCGTCGTGTATCCGGGCCCTGAACCGACGTCGAGCACGGTTAGCCCCGGCTTCAGGTCGAGCGGGCGAATGAGCGGCTCAAGCCCCGGATGGAACGCCAAGATACGGTCATAGGCAGTACGCCGGGCGGGCTCAATTTCAATCCAATGCTGCTTGTAGTACGGATTTGTCATCGTTGCGCCAAATAGCTCCGCTGCTTCTGGTTACAGGAAGTGCCAGATGATTACAAAGCCAGTTTATCTTCACCGGAGCAAAACGAATAAAATTGCGACACGTAGAGCCCTGGGATAGTCTGATAAGTTATCACTCGCGCTTAGGTGGATTTGTTCTAGATGGCTAGCGTAGGCGACCGGGTAAAGCTGCTTCGTAACATCCTCGACGAACGCATTGTCGTCATCGACGGAGCTGCCGGCACTTCGATCCAGGACATGCACCTGAATGCGGCGGATTTCGGCGGCGCCCAGCTCGAAGGATGCAACGAGAACCTGGTTCGTACGCGTCCCGACATGATTCGCGACCTTCACCGCAGTTTCCTCGAAGCTGGCGCCGATATTATCGAGACCAACAGCTTCGGCTCGACCTCAATCGTCCTCGCCGAGTATGGCCTGGGGGGCGACGCACGAGAACTCAGCCGTATCGCGGCCGAACTTGCCCGCGGCGAAGCCGACCGTGCGACCACCTCGCGCCATCCGCGCTTCGTCGCCGGTTCGATGGGCCCAACCACCAAAAGCATCTCGGTAACGGGCGGCGTGACCTTTGACCAACTCGCCGTTTCCTACCAGGAGCAGGCCGAGGGCCTGATCGAGGGCGGGGCCGATATTCTACTGCTCGAAACGGTCCAGGATACGCTCAATTGCAAGGCCGGACTCGTAGGTATCGATCGCGCGCTGGAACGGACCGGCGCTGAAGTCGCCGTCGCCGTCTCCGGCACCATCGAGACCATGGGCACCTTACTGGCCGGGCAGGACATCGAGGCGTTCTATACCTCGATCGCTCATCGAGATCTGTTGTGGCTGGGGCTCAACTGCGCCACCGGACCCGACTTCATGACCGACCATCTACGCACGCTCTCCGAAATCTCGCGTTTCCCGGTCGCGTGCGTGCCTAACGCAGGACTTCCCGACGAAGAGGGTCATTACAACGAAACTGCGGAGATCCTCATGCGCAAAGTCGGGCGCTTCGTCGAGTCCGGGTGGATCAACCTGCTCGGCGGATGCTGCGGGACGACGCCCGCGCATATCCGCGCGCTGGCCACGATGGTTCGAGGAAAGGCACGCCGCCAGATTCCCGCCCTGCGGCGGTCCGTCGTTTCGGGCATCGAATCGCTCGTAATCGATGATAGCACCCGTCCGATCGTGGTTGGCGAACGCACCAACGTTCTGGGCAGCCGCAAGTTCAAGCGCCTCATCGGCGAAGGTAAGATCGAAGAGTCCGCCGAGATCGGCCGCCTGCAAGTGCGTCGTGGCGCGCACGTATTGGACGTCTGCGTTCAGGACCCCGACCGCAACGAGATCGCCGACATGAGCGCGTTTCTCGAAACGCTGGTCAAGAAGGTCAAAGTTCCGTTGATGATCGATTCGACCGATGCGCAGGTCATCGAGGAAGCTCTAAAACGCGCACCGGGCAAGTCGATTATCAACTCGATCAACCTCGAAGATGGCGAAGAGCGCTTCCGGCGCGTTGTGCCGATCGCTCGGCGCTACGGCGCGGCCCTGGTCGTCGGCTGCATTGACGAAGACAAGCAACAGGCCCAGGCAATCACGCGTGATCGCAAGCTGCACATCGCGGAGCGATCGCTCAAGCTCCTGTCCGACAAGTACGGCATCCATCCCGAGGACATTATCTTCGACCTGCTGGTCTTTCCGGTCGGCACTGGCGATCGCAACTATATAGGCTCGGCCGTCGAGACCATCGAGGGCATCAGGATGGTCAAGGCGGCGATGCCCCGATGCAAGACGATCCTCGGCATCTCGAATGTCTCTTTCGGCCTCCCCGAACCCGGCCGCGAAGTGTTGAACTCAGTGATGCTCTATCATTGCGTCCAGGCCGGCCTCGACCTGGCGATCGTCAATTCGGAAAAGCTCGAACGTTATCCCTCGATCCCGGAGGAGGAGCGGCGCCTCGCCGAAGATTTGATCTGGTGGCGCGGTGATGATCCCATAGCCGCGTTCGCCGCCTATTTTCGCGAAAAGAAGAGCAAGCCCACGCGCGAGGAGCGCAAGTCGCTCCCGCTCGATGAACGCCTCGCCCTCTACATCCTGGAGGGCTCCAAAGACGGCCTCGTCGAGGACCTCGATGAAGCGCTGAAAGCGCGCGGACCAATGGAAATCATCAACGGACCGTTGATGAAGGGGATGGACGAAGTGGGGCGGCTCTTCAACGCGAATCAGATGATCGTCGCGGAAGTCCTGCAGTCGGCCGAGTCCATGAAGGCAGCGGTCGCCCATCTCGAACCGCATATGGAAAAGTCCGAGACCTTGAGCAAAGGCAAGATCATCCTCGCCACGGTCAAGGGCGACGTTCATGATATCGGTAAGAACCTGGTCGATATCATCCTCTCCAACAACGGCTATAGCGTCATCAATCTCGGCATCAAAGTTCCGCCGGAAGAGTTGATCAAGGCCTACGAACAACATCGGCCCGACGCGCTCGGACTTTCCGGCCTGTTGGTAAAGTCGGCGCAGATGATGGTGGTGACCGCGCAGGATCTGAAGAGCGCCGGCATTCGCTGCCCGATTCTGGTGGGCGGAGCCGCGCTCTCCTCGCGCTTTACCCGGATCAAAATTGCGCCCGAGTATGACGGGCTGGTCGCCTACGCCAACGACGCCATGGCCGGCCTGGGTCTCGCCAATCAACTGATGGACGGCCAACGCCGGGAGGCGCTCGCGATAACGCTCGAGGCCGAGACCCAGCGGTTGCTCGGTACGGTCGCAAGCGTACCCGATGGCAAGCCAAGGGTGGCACGGCGCGGTCCCGCAGTTGTTTTCGAGGGGCCGATTCCCGAACCGCCCGACCTCCGACTGCACCTGCTTCGCGACTACGATCTCGAGGAGATCTTCCGCTACATCAACCCGGTAATGCTCTACACGCGGCACCTGGGATTCAAGAACTTCGAGCACGCGCTTGCAGCCGGTGAGCCCAAGGCGCTGGAACTACGCGCCGCAGTCGATTCGGTGGGTGACGAGATGTTGGCGCGATCGGATATCACGGCCCGCGCCGCCTACCGTTTCTTTCCCGTGCACTCTGACGGCGATCGACGCCTGATGGTTTACGGCATCGACGGTAAGCGAGTCCTCGAAACCTTCACTTTCGGCCGCCAATCCGCCGAACCTGGACTCTGCCTCGCCGACTATGTCACGCCCGTGGCATCGGCGCGGACAGATTACCTCGCCATGTTCGTGACGACTATCGCGGACGGAGTGCGCGCGCTGGCCGACGAGTGGAAGAACAAGGGCGAATATCTGCGCTCCCATATTCTGCACGCGCTCGCACTGGAAGGCGCGGAGGCCTTCGCCGAACTCCTCCACGCGAGAATTCGCCGGATGTGGGGTATCGGCGATCCGCCGGGGCTCGCGATGAAGGACCTCTTCCAGGCACACTACCACGGTAAGCGTTATTCGTTCGGCTATCCCGCATGCCCGCGCCTCGAAGATCAGACGCAATTGTTCCGCCTGCTCGAGGTGGAAGCCAATAACCTCGGCGTGCGTCTGACCGAAGGCTACATGATGGACCCGGAAAGCGCGGTCAGCGCGATCGTGTTCCATAATCCAAACACGAAATACTTCACGCTGTCGCCCGCGGATATCGAAGCGCTCGAACGCGAATTCCAGGATAGTTCCGTACAGAATCCCGCGGCGTGATGGGAAGCAGGCGCCCGACCTGCTTGTGGGAGAAGGCGATGCGGGTAGGGTGGTCTGACCCCGCAACCGCTTCAGGTCAGGTCAGAAAGACTTCTCTGATCAGATTGGTATCGTTGTATTCGCGGCCTTCGGCGATTTTGTCGCCTTCGAAGCGCAGATAGAAGTTGTAGCGCTGGCGATAGTGCCGTCCGTTGGCGGCGACGGTGTCAGCTTCGGCGAGCACCGCAACGTGAGGACCATCGCAAATGATCGTGCCGAGCTTCAGCTTCAGGCCTTCGGGAAACAGCTTGAGCAGGGTCGCAGTTTCGACCGAAGCAAAATTTCCGCGTCCGCGGATCGGCGGATATTCTTTCAAGCCTGATACTATTTCAAAGGTGAAATCTTCGGTTATCAGTTCTTCGAAAACCTTAGCGTCAGGGCGGTTGAAGGTCTCCAGAAATCTGATCGCCAGCTGCTTTTGCTCGGCTTGAGTCATGGCTGAGGTTCCGTAATGTACTGCGCTCATCGCGCCTTTGGTCGTTACCGTCCCAGACTCCGCAATTCGCGCTGAGCGAGTTCCATGTCAGCGTCAACCATCATCTCGACCAGTTGATTGAACTTGACCCGCGGCTTCCATCCCAGGATCTTGCGCGCCCTGCTCGCGTCGCCGATCAGGACGTCGACCTCGGCCGGCCGCAGGTAGCGCGGATCCGTCTCGACATACTTGCGCCAATCGAGCTTGACGCGATCGAAGGTTAGTTCGACAAACTCGTGTACCGAATGGCTCTCGCCGGTGGCCACCACGAAGTCGCCGGGCTGATCTTGTTGCATCATCAACCACATCGCCTCCACGTAGTCGCCCGCGAAGCCCCAGTCGCGCATCGCGTCGAGATTTCCCAGAGCGAGCTTGTCCTGGAGACCCAGCTTGATCCGGGTAGCGCTGCGCGTGATTTTGCGCGTGACGAAGTTCTCGCCGCGTCGTGGCGATTCATGGTTGAACAGAATGCCGTTGGCGGCGAACATCCCGTACGCCTCGCGATAGTTGATGGTCTGCCAGTGCGCGTAGCACTTGGCGCAAGCGTATGGGCTGCGCGGATGCAGCGGTGTAGTCTCCCGCTGCGGGGTCTCGGCCACCTTACCGAACATCTCGGACGAACCCGCCTGGTAGTAGCGGACGGAGCGGCCATGACGTTGGTTATGGTCGCGAATCGCCTCGAGCAGCCGCAGCGCCCCCAAACCGACCACGTCGGCGGTATATTCGGGCTGATCGAACGAGATCCGCACGTGAGACTGTGCCGCCAGGTTGTAGACCTCGTCCGGGCGCGTCTGCTCGATGATCCGCCGGACCCCAGTAGCGTCACCCAGGTCACCGTAGTGCAACTGGAGACCGTGTCCAGCGGGACCGAATCCCTTGCGCAGATGATCGATCCTGCCGGTGGCAAAGCTCGACGTGCGCCGCACCACGCCGTTAACTTCGTAACCCTTCTTAAGCAACAGTTCCGCCAGATAAGAGCCGTCCTGGCCGGTTACTCCGGTTATAAGCGCAATTCTGCTTTTCGCGGCCTTGCTCATCCCCTTCGCCTCCCAGCTTCAGGCAACCACTGTAACTGCCCCTCGGGATCAGCGGAATACGGACGCGCGGCGCATCAATCGCCCGGCGCCAACCTATGGGAGTCGCTATCGAAGTGTTGGGTCGAAAACTCGAGCAACTCGGCGTCTTCCAGCGCTTCCATCTGATGGACCAGGCCGCGCGGGACGTCCATGCACTCGCCGGCTTCTAGTTCGAACTCCTCGACGACTGTCGAGTCGGCCGACTCCATCACTCGCACTTTGAGTCGCCCCGCGCGCAGATAGAACGATTCGCTTTTCAGCTTGTGATAGTGCAGCGAGCACTTTTTGCCCTTGCTGATCTCAAGAATCTTGCCGCAATACAGTTCGCCGTTGGCGATCCATATCTCCCTGCCCCATCCTTTGGGCACTACGTGGACTGGCTGCCGCGCTCGATTCATAGTCGCCTTCCCTCCTGGAAGAGACCTAGACGGTCGAGGGTGCGAAAAACGGGGTGAGTCAGGGATCCGCAGAGCCTCAAGCCCCAGTCACAAGTGAAAACTATGGAGTGGGCCGACGCGAGACAAGTAGCGTGCGGGCGTCGCTTTCCACAACCTTCATCGCTACCTCGATCATGCGACGACCCGTCCCTGCCTCGTCAATCCCGCGGGCAAGCGCTCACGCACCGGCGCCAGTGTCCCGGTCTGCGCTACGAGTTCATTGATGCGGATCGAGAAGCGGAGCACCGGCATTCGGTGACGAATCGCGAACGCCCATAGCAACGCCATTGGCGCTCGATCGATCGAGTCATCGGCGACGAGTACCTGGTCGAATCCATAGGCCGCGTGGACGCTCTCCAGATCCTTGATCGCGCCCAGCACCCGGTAGCCGTGTACCACCTTGCCCAACTTGAAGTTGTCGTCGTCGACAAACCCGACCAGCCGAAGGTTCGGGTTCCGGCCTGACGTGATGTAACGGGCGGCCGCCTCCGCCACTTCACCCGCCCCAATTATCAACACCCGATCGCCGGGACGGGCAACCAGCGCGATACCCTTGCGCAGGACACGGAAAGAAAGCCTGCTCGCCACCAGCAGGTTGAGCAGAAGGACCACGAACAACACTGCTTCCGATCCGGACATCATCATCCGTGGCAGGAAGTGCCAGGCAATGACCACAAAGACACCGGCCAACACGGCGCCGTTGCAGAAACGGATAGCGTCGGATAAGCCCGCGTAGCGCCAGATTCCCCGGTAGACTCCGGCCAGCATAAACGCGAGGTAGCTCAAGCCGAGTATCCACGGCAGGGTCTGGATCATCCCCGCCACGAATCCGTCGTCCATCACGAAATCGAGCCTGATCAGCATGGCCCCGAAATACGCTGCGGTGATCAGCGCCAGGTCGAGGATCGCCTCCGTGACACGCCGTTTGTAACTGAGCCGCAGGATCAATCGCGCAAATCCCTGGAGGTAACCGTACGCCTTCCCGGGTGCGCGCACGTCGAAGGTCAGATCGATCATGAAAAGCGCGACCAGCCCGAATGCGCCGGCGACAAACGGCAGCAAGGTGATCAGGTACGCATGGGGCAGCGCGGCAAGCGCCACCGTGCATGCGGCAGACATCGACGCGACCACCCACACGACCGCGACCGCCCGCTTGTCGGAAAGCCCCAGCGCGAGTAGCCGATGATGCGAATGATCGAACCCGCGGCGGGAAATCGGACTCCCGGTCGCCAGCCGGCTGATCGTAACAATTCCCGTGTCGAGCAGCGGCACCAGCATGACCAGGATGGGCACCACATACCGCGGCAGCCGCGAATCGATCGCGGCAATCTCTCCCGCCTGAAGTGAAGCGGCTCCGAGCAGAAATCCCAGCGAGAGGGCACCACAATCACCCATGAAAATCGACGCGGGATGGAGATTGTAAACGAGGAACCCACCCAACGCCCCGATGATCGCGAGCCCCTCGAGCGCCAGCCCGGTCGATCCATTCATCATCGCGATCCCCGTGATCGCAAAGGCCGCGGCGATTCCAACTCCCGCCGCGAGCCCGTCGAGCCCGTCGATCAGATTGACCGCGTTGACGGTCGAGACCAGGAAGAACGCGACTATTACCGGCCCTGCGATCGGCCACGGCGAAAGCGCGAAATGCGGCCCCATCGCCACTGCAACCGCCACCACGAGCACCTGCATCAGGAATTTTGAACGAGGCTGCAGCGGTCGCGTGTCGTCGAACGCACCGATCGCGGTCAAACCGAGGGCGCCAACCAGCACCCACAGTGGCAGAAATCCGACGATCCCCAACGGGACTATGACTCCCGCTACTATCGAGATTCCCCCGAGCAGAGGCGTCGGTGGGCGATCGCGGGAGTCCCCGTGCGCGCCCGCGACGATTCCGAAGCGCTGCGCGAGGCGGATCACAAGGGGCAGGCTCAACGCTGCGATCCCGAAGGACAGCAGCGGCAACCCCCAAAATACGAGAGCCTGGGTAGTCATTTTCACGTCGCGGATTCCTAGGTATACATCGGAACGGACGGTAGTGTAGACGTCTTTACGCTAAGTAGGCAAATGCTCAACGCGTTGCGACCGCTACAGGGCGCACACAGAGGGTCACAAAAGCAAATGATTGTGTAAAGTTCGCGAGAATTCTTGTGGATAATTTGAACTGGAAGGTGACGCCGCGAGGTCTCGATCCTAACGGCCGCGCCTGGCGAGCGCGAATCATCTCTGAAGACGAATCTTTGCCCTTAAGCGATTGAACGTCCGTCAGATCGCCAAAGCTGCTTTTGCCGACTGCTCGACCACTGTCCCTCGGAAAAAATTACCGTTGTTTCCTGCCCACAGGCTACCGGGTTCGTAAAAACAAAATCACGAAAATCTTTTTCGTTAATCAGCTTGTCGTCCACCAGCTCATAAGCCTCATCGAGCACTCGAGTCATGTCGTGGACATCGAAATGCCCGATATCCGAACCGAAAACCGCGCCCAGCCGCGCGCCGTAAGGATTGACCCGCGAATTGAACGCCCATGCGTTCATCGGGTCGTCAGCCTCACAGCCAAAGAAGAACCGCGGCACAAACAGATCGCGCAAATCCTCAGCGCGTTCGATTCTGCACGGAGCAAAATCGTCGTGCGAGGCATTCGGATCGGCCGTTTTGGGCGAGATATTTTCCGACTCGAAAGTAGTTTGATCGATCCTGCCGGCCACGCCGTGACCACCATACTCCCGGAACAGATGGGCCAGTTGCTCGCGGTTGAGATTTCCGGGATCGATCTCCGTCAGCGCCGCCGGATTCCGCTTCTTCCAATAACCGATCAAATCGCTGTACAGGCTACACGCCCATCCCGCTCCGCCTTCGAGAAACGCAAAATTCAGCGTCGGAAAACGCCGTGTAACGCCTCCAAGGAATAGCGCCTTACATACCGCCTCTCCAGCCACGCCAAAATGCCCAATATGGTTATATACCGCATTCGACGGTGACAGGCGTGTGCCGACGCCCTTCGTGACCGAGTGGAAACTCGGCGTCACCCCCAGTTCGACGCACTTCGCCCAAACCGGGTCATAGTCGTACTCGCTGTCGATACCGATAACGTCCAGCCACTCGTTGTAGCGCGGATTGGGTTTGCTCGATCGAATCGGCCGGCGCATCAGGCTCGCCATCATCGCAACCTTGAGCCCGCGGGTTTTCACCGCATGATCGAGTTCGTCAACCGCTTCCTCCAGTGTGTGCATCGGGATCACCGCGGCCGGCGTGAGGCGATCACTGAATTCGCGGTAGAGATCCGCCGAGTAGGCGTTAAAAGCGCGGCACGCCAACCGCCGCAATTCGGCGTCCGCGATGAAGGGAACACGCAGCCCGGCTGAAGGATAGAGCACGGCGAAGTCGATCCCCATCTCGTCCAGACGATGGTAGAGCAGCTTCGGCAGCATCGAGGTCGCCCGATCGAGCGTGTTTTTCGTCGGCAACCCCCACCACACGGGCTGATCGAGTCGGCGCTCGCGCCGCTCGGCCGGGGTCAGCGTGAGATGCCATACTTCGGTCGGTCGCGCCTTGAAACCTTCGACGGCTTTCGACCCGCCCACTTGGCGCAGATAGTCGATTAACTGCGGCCCGAACTCGACCCAGTGGCCGTCCGAGTCGATCACCGGGTGGTCCAGTCGCGAACGCACGGCAGCCCCGCCGGCAGTGCGATTGATTGCCATAGTTGAGCCTCCGTGCCGGCCCGGCCGGCGTCCGGTTCAGCCTTTGCGCAACGCCGCGAGCGCCTTGGTTGCGCGTTCGGCTTCGCGGCGCATCAGCACAACATCGGTCCCGTAGAGCAGAAATTGTGCCCCGCTCTCGACTACCGCCTTCATGTTCTCAGGATGGTTCACGGCTCCGGCGGTCGCGATTCCGCGCGCGCGGCAAAGCGCGTTCACCCGCGCTGCGGCTTCGCGGATCTTGGGGTCACCGTATTGGCCGGGAATTCCCAGGCTCTGCGCCAGATCCTGGTGACCCACCAGGACGAGGTCGATCCCCGGGATCAGGATCTCCTCGATATTTTCCAAGGCCTCACGGGTCTCGATCAGCACCGCCAGAAGGGTGTTGGCGTTCGCATGAGCGGTTGCGGCGCGCGGGTCGACGTCCTCATATTCGGTGCTTGCGCCGAGGTAAATCGCCATACCCCGGCGGCCTTCGGGGTGATATTTCGCAAATTCGACGAATTTTCTTGCCTCGGCGCCGGTTCTCAGATGCGGCGCAATCAGGCTTTGGCACCCGGTATCAAGGAGGCGCGTCACGTACTGATATTGCAAATCCGGAATCCGCACGATTGGCGAGATTCCCGCGGCATGCGCATGCGCGACCAGGTCGACGACGGTCTCCAGATTGTAGGCGGAATGTTCGGTGCAAATGAAAACGAAATCCATTCCGGCGGCCGCTAGCGTATGGACCACGCCGCGCCCGCGCGTCTCCCAGACCAGCGTGCCCAAGGCCACGCCACCCGCTTTGAGGGTTGCCTGTAGTTTATTCACGCGCATGACTCAGCCCTCCCCATCGATCGACGGCGCCGGACGGCAGGCGCCGTCAGCCGCGCTGGGCGGCGGCCCTGGCCGCGCCGATCGCGGTCGCATAGTCGGCATGCTCCGGAATCAGGAAGCCGCTGCCGAAAACAAAGTTGAGGCGCTTGATCCTTTGCATGAAACGGAAGATCCGTGTCAGCTTGCCGGTCAGCACGATATTTTCTTGGCCGCAACCGCGCGCGGCCGCAATACTCAGTACCGAAACCACCTCGACGATCATGTTCATGATCGCCAGCGCCTTGTCTTCGGAGGTGGCGTCGGCCGTGATCTTGCCGAAATTCGCCGCCGTGGTGCCCGGCGGCAAATCACCGATCGCGCCGCCCGCGATATCGCGCACGGTGAGGTCGACGCGCGACAGATCCCCGCGCTCGGCCATAGCCTCGAGCGTCTCCAGCGAAGAAACGCCGAGCATATGACGCGAGAGGCCGCGCAAGGTACCGCCGCCCAGTCCGGTGCCACTTACGTGTTCGATCTTATCTCCGTTGACCGAAACGATCGCTGTGCCGGTACCGAGCGAGACCACCAGTGCGTTGGTTTTGCCCGCGAGTGAAGTGCCGCCGATTCCGATCGCGTGGAACTCGTTGACCTTGATTACCGGCAGCCCGAACAAGGTTTCGCCCAATGCGCGCGAACCGGCGCCGGTCGCTGCCACCCGCGCGACCTTTTCCAATGGCAGTCCGAAACTCTGGACGAGTTTCCCCAGCGCGCCCGCCGCCGCCGCGACCGGGTCGTTCGCCTCGATCGTGACGACGTGCAGGTCGCCGTTGTCCAGGACCACCGCATCCGTAGTGGATCCGCCAATATCGATTCCAACAATCATAGGTGCCGACTCCTGTCCGGCCCGTTACCTGTCGAAATCCGTGATTGCAGCCGTCATCCGCCTGCCAGAAGCTAGAACATAGACAAAGCGTAACGCAAACTGGTCTTTTTCCGCGTCGACGGTCGCCGCTCCGAGACTGGCCCGCCGCACCCGGTGTGCTACTTTTCAAGCATGGCACGCGGGCGCGCTGACGACGAGAAAGGCCTCTTCAAGCTCAAACCTCCCGCCGGCCAACCCCTGGCCGATCGGATGCGCCCGCGCAGCCTCGACGAAGTCGCAGGCCAGGAACATTTGCTCGGGCCCGGTAAGCTGCTGAGCCAGATGGCAGTCACCGGCGCCCTCCATTCGATTATCCTGTGGGGTCCGCCCGGCACCGGCAAGACCACCATCGCGTTATTGTTGGCGCAACGCTCGGGCGCGGTCTTCCAGGCGATCGCGGCGGTGAGCGCGGGGGTCGCAGAACTACGCGAGGCGGTGGCCGCCGCGCGCCGCACGCTCGAACTCGAGGGCAAACGCACGGTGGTCTTCATCGATGAAATTCACCGATGGAACCGCGCTCAGCAGGACTCGATTCTGCCTCACGTCGAAAGCGGACTCATCACACTGATAGGCGCCACCACCGAAAATCCGTCCTTTGAAGTGATCTCGCCGTTGTTGTCGCGGAGTCGCGTGGTCGTCCTGCAGCCGCTTACGGAAGCGACCATCGCGGCACTGGTGCAACGCGCGCTCACCGATTCCGACCGTGGAATTGGCGCGAGCAACCTCTCGATCGAGGATGATGCGCGGGCGGAAATCGTGGAGTTCGCCGGCGGCGACGCGCGCCGCGCGCTCAACACTCTCGAAATCGCCGCGGAACTCGCGCACAATGCCGCCCGCTCATCGATTGTTCTCGCCGACGTCACCGAAGCCGCGCAGCACAAGGCTTTGCTCTACGATCGCGCGGGCGAAGAGCACTACAACGTCATCTCAGCATTCATCAAGAGCATGCGCGGCAGCGACCCGGACGCCGCGCTCTATTGGATGACGCGGATGGTCGAAGCGGGGGAGGATCCGCTCTTCATCGCGCGCCGTATGGTGATTTTCGCTGCCGAGGATATCGGCAACGCCGACCCGCGCGCCCTCCAGGTTGCGCTCGCCGTCAAAGATGCGGTCGATTTCGTCGGCCTGCCGGAGGGCCTTATCCCGCTGGCCCAGGGTGTGACCTACCTCGCCGGCGCACCGAAATCCAACGCCTCATATCGCGCTATGCTGGCCGCGCGCGACGACGCGCGCGAACACGGCGCGCTGCCGGTTCCGCTCCATTTGCGCAACGCTCCCACCGGTCTGATGCGCGGTCTGGGCTACGGCGCGGGCTATCAATATCCGCACGACTTCGCGGGTGCGGTGACCGCTCAGGACTACCGCCCGGAAGTTCTCGAGGGACGCAACTATTATTCGCCTTCGGACCAGGGCTACGAGACGCGAATCCGCGAATATCTCGATCGTGTCCGTACGCAGCGGGCAACGCTCAAGGGTGATCCAGTTCGCCCCAAGCGTTCCGGGACCTAAGTCCCGGCTAAACTTTCGGCTTCGCACGCGGCGGAGCCGCGCCCGCCAATCTGACCTGGAAGAGACGCCGCGCCGAACCGACAGGCCCGGCCTCAAGTAATGTTAGTTTCGAAGTGTGCCTATCCGCGCGCTCCGAGAACGGAGTCCTTGAGTGCTTTGGCCGCGGTAAACCGCAACCGCGTGCGTGCCGGAATTTTGATCGTCGCGCCAGTCGCGGGATTGCGCCCCATCCGCGCCTTGGTCTTGCGCTTGCGGAAGATGCCGAGTCCGGCCAAGCGCAGCGAACCCTCTCTTTTGAGTTCCCGCACCACCAGGCTAGTGAGTTCTTCGATCGCGGACTTAGCTTGCTTTTTGCTGATGCCAAGCTTCTCCGCGAGATGAGCTGCTACCTGCGACTGCGTCATCATCCTCCTCCTTAAGGCGCGATGGCCTGCGCAAGCAGCGTGACCGAGCGCGAAAGCTTTTTCAAGCCATCGACAGCGAAAAATCGGGGTTTTTCCTAGAAATCAGACAGATTTTTGCACAACGAGGATTTGTTTTCGCACTGCGGCAAGGACTTTCCGCCCTCTCGACGCGTCGACATCGGTCCAGCAGCAACTTTCTTTGCCGGTCGCAGCCGAATAGATCTTGCGCTTACTTAGCCCGTCAGTAGCGAACTTCGATCAGAAAAAGACCGCACGCAGGTGCCGCCGCGGGAACGAGGGCGCGATCGCCGCTCGCGATCATCCGCACGACATCCTCGACGGATCGTTTGCGCCGACCTACCTCGACCATCGCCGCCACCATCGTCGCACCATGTGGCGCAAGAACGCCGTCGCTTCGATACGATACGTAAGATTTGATCGTCACGCCGCCATGCGCTCGCGTGAATACCGCCGCACTGTGCGTCTTCTCTTCCGATCCGAGGGTGCGAAAGCCCGCAAAATCATGCTCACCGATAAACACGCCAGCGCCGCCGCGTTCATCGCCTCGAGGTCGAGCGGCATCGCGCACCAGCCACGCGTACCGATACTCGAATGCCGAACGGTATATCCCGATTCAGCACTCGATATTCATATATGCGCGATCGCGCATCGCGCCGCGGATCGAAACTCGTCGCTCACTTCCGCGGCGTCTGATCACCGCGATATCCGCCGGCAGTATCGCGTTCAGCGCCCGCCGTAGATCGTCCGCCGCGAACGGACGCGGCAGGTCGAACGCCGCCACCTGTCCGCGCGCATGCACCCCGGCATCCGTGCGTCCCGCGCCATGGACGCGCACTCTTCTCCGAAAATCTTCGCCAGCGCCGCTCGATTCGCGCCTGAATCGAATCCTGTCCGATCTGCAATTGCCATCCGCTAGTAATTGGAGCCGTCGTACTCGAGCTTCACCCGGATCCGCATGCGCACAGGTATGCTTGTCCGACGCCGGAACTCACGCCGTCACGTGACGCTAGCGCTCTCCGCGATCCACAACGCCGACAGTGCAGCGATTCGCGCGCCGTCGAACATGCACCACATCGACCGCACCACCGTGCTTCCGCCGCCATCATGCGCACCACCACGCCCTCCTGGCCGACCGCATCGACGAGCCCGCGCATCGTCGCTTTCCACCAGTATTATCCCCGGCGCGGACCGCAAACGGGCCGGCCATTCCGCGCATATCGTCCGTGGCCGGCAACGCAGCGCGACCGCCTCGCCGTGAAACGTGGGCATCTGCGCGAACTGCGATTGCGAGCTGCGGCGCAGTCACCGATCAACGCCATCGTCCTGCGCACGCGATCGCGTCCGCCAGGTCACGGCCGTTAGGTGGCAAGAAGACGTTGAACGCGAGTTGCGTCTCGTCGTCGCTCAGATCCAGACGCGCGTTGAGCAGTTCCGCCGACTGGTTGAACAGCTCCGATACCGTTCGCGCCCGCACGCACTCGCGCGCGACCAGCACGGTCGCCCCCGCGAATCCGGTCCTGATCGCCGATCGCTTTGAACACCGTCGCGATCACCTGGGCCGCTGGATGCGGCACGGCGAACACTCTGCCCCCCTTGAATTCGAGCACCCGCTCGCGTGGAGTGAGGCCAGGCGCGACGATCGGCGCCCCGGCGGTCACGGCGCGTCGCCGCGCTCAGATCGATCAAAACCGGCCCAGGACGAGCCTCGATGATCTTCCGCGCTTTGCTTTCCGGAATCGCGAGAAATGCAATATCGAATGCCGCCAGTTCGCCTGGCGATTTCGAGTCGCGCCACCGGCAGCGCTCGGCGCGCCTGATTCGACCTCGGCGGTCGATCCCAGCCCCGGTCGCAAACAGCTTCAGTTCCGCGTACGGAAACTCGCGCGCGCCGATCAACTCGACGATCTGGCTGCCGACCGTGCCGGTCGCGCCAACTACCGCCACCCGTGATCCGCGCCGCTCGCCACTGCCATTTATGCTTCCGGCTTCGAGGCTCTCGAGACGTTCCCGCACCAGCCGCGCCCATCGCCTTGCATCCGACCAGCTTGGACCCGTGCCGGCGCCCAGATCACGAGTGCGATAGCCGTCCCGCACCACGGCTTCGACCGCCTGCACGATCTGCTCGGCCTCCGACTTCATCCCGAGCGAATGCTCCAGCAGCATCGCGCTCGACAGGATCGCCGCGAGCGGATTTGCTTCATCGCGCCCGGCAATATCAGGCGCACTGCCATGTATCGGTTCGTACAGCCCTACGCGGAACCCCGCATTGTTGAGTTCCTCGCCCAGCGAGGCCGAGGGCAGCAGGCCCATCGAGCCCGCCAGCACCGACGCTTCGTCGGTCAGGATATCGCCGAACATGTTCTCCGTGACGATCACGTCGAAATCGCGCGGCCGGCGAATCAGATGCATCGCCATCGAGTCGACCAGTTGATTCTCGAACTTGCAACGTCCTTGAACTCTGCGCTCAGCTCGGTCGCGATTTCGCGCCATAGCCGCGAAGACGCCATGACGTTGGCCTTGTCGACCGAGGTCAGCGCTTGCGCCGCTCGCGCGCAAGCTCAAAGCCATAACGCAATACGCGGGCGATCTCCGCCTCAGTGTAACGCACAGGTATCGACCGCCTCTCGCCCGTCCTTACCCTGGCGCCGCTCGCTAGGTTTGCCGTAATAAATTCCGCCGGTCAGTTCGCGAATCACGACCAGGTCGACGCCGCTGATGATTTCCGGCCTGAGCGGCGACGCCGCAATCAGTTCCTTTACGGTCTTGACCGGGCGCAGATTGGCAAACAGTCCAAGTTCCTTGCGCAGGCTCGAGCAGCCCGCGTTCGGGACGATCCGTCGGCGGCGGGATTGTCCCATTTCGGTCCGCCGACCGCGCCCATCAGTATCGCGTCGCAATCTTTCGCAGTTGCAGCGTGTTATCCGGCAGCGACGTGCCGAACGCATCGATCGCATGGCCACCGATCGGCGCTTCCTTGAACTCGAGATCGACGGCCGACCCGCGCGTTACAATCCTCAGCACCTGCAAGGCCTCGCCGACGACTTCGGGACCGATACCGTCACCTTTGAGCACTAAAACTTTGTACGCCATTTACGAGCTTCCGAGAGCGCTGGCGCGTCTCCTTTTCGGGCCCATTGTGCACTTCCCCCTGCGAGTCAAAACTCGTTCTTCGCTATTGGAGCATTTGCGTCGGCAGATACCCCGGCGACGGCTGCCCGGGTATCAATCACGATAGTTGCCGCCATCCATATAACCGGCGGTCGCATCGGCGCAGCCATAGTGACCGCGCCGCGGTCGCAGCTCGCACTCCGCTTCCAATGCAGCTTTGGCGGCACGCCCTGGCACGCGGCCTGGTAAGGTCAACTGGATTCCATTTCCCACGATCGCTCATGACCCGCCGGCAAGCCTCTCCTGGCCGATCGTCGCGCTAACGGCGCGCAATGTCCTCGCTTGCTTACGGGCCCTCGCTCCGCGGCCGCGCGGCCTTCGTCCACGCGCCGCGAGCCGGTTGAGCGCGTTGACCAATGCGAGCGCGCTCGCCATCACGATATCGCTATGCGCGCCCTGGCCCGCCACCGTCATTCCGTCCTCGCGCACCAGGCACGAGACCTCGCCGAGCGCGTCGGTGCCGCCGGTGATCGCCTTTACCGAATAGCGCTCGAGCGTCGGATTGATTCCGGCGATTTTGTAAATCGCCTTGTAGCATGCGTCGACCATGCCGTCGCCTCGTCGCCTCGGCGCTGCGCTCCTCGCCGCCCACACGCAGTGTCACTTCCGCCTGTGGCTCGCTCCTGGTCGACGACGTCACCTGCAAATCGACCAGTTCGAAAGTGTCGCCACTGCGCCGCGTCTCCTCGTTGGCCAGCGCAAGGATATCGTCGTCGTAAACGATTTTCTTCTTGTCGCACAGCTCCTTGAACGCCGCGAACGCTTTCTGCACGTCGATCGACGCCGGGTCCACGCCCAGTTCCTGCAGGCGATTGACGAACGCATGCCGCCCCGAATGCTTACCCAGCACCAGCTTGTTCGAGGGTATACCGATATCCTCGGGCTTCATGATCTCGTATGTGAGCTTGTTCTTGAGCACGCCGTCCTGATGGATTCCGGCTTCATGGGCGAAGGCGTTGTCGCCCACGATCGGCTTGTTCGGCGGCACCGGCTGCCCGATGATCTGCGAGAGCAGGCGTGACGCCGGGTAGATCTGACGCGTTTCGACTCCGCAGCGCACCCCCATCAAGTCCTTGCGCGTCTTCAGCGCCATCACCACCTCTTCCATCGAGGTATTGCCGGCGCGTTCGCCGATACCGTTGATCGTGCACTCCACCTGGCGCGCGCCGTGCCGGACCGCAGCCAGCGAATTCGCCACTGCCAGGCCAAGATCGTTATGGCAGTGCGCGCTCCAGATCACCTTGTCCGCACCCTCCACGTGTTCGCGCATGAAGCTGAACATCGCGCCGAATTCCTCCGGGATCGCATGGCCGGTGGTGTCGGGCAGATTGATGATCCGCGCTCCGGCGCGAATCACCTCGGTGCAGATTTTCGCCATGAACTCCCATTCGCTACGCGACGCGTCCTCGCACGAGAATTCGATATAGTCCAGATGTTGCTTGGCCCGCATCACCGCGACCGTCGCCGCGTTGAGCACGTCCTCGCGCGTCATCGCCAGCTTGTACTTCAGGTGAATATCCGACGTCGCGATAAAAATATGGATTCCCGGCCGGCGCGCTTTCTCCACCGCACGCAGCGCCGCGTCCACGTCTTCGTCGCGCGTGCGCGACAGGCTCAGCACGGTCGGATTGGTCATCGCCTCCGCCACCCGCCGCACCGCCTCGAAATCGCCCGGCGACGACGCGGCGAAGCCCGCTTCAATAATATCGACGTTGAGCCGCTCGAGCTGGCGCGCGATCGCGATCTTTTCTTCGACGTTCATCGTGCATCCCGGCGATTGCTCGCCGTCGCGTAGCGTGGTGTCGAAGATGCGCACGTAATCGGCGGGAAGCGCGGTTGCCGCATTCGAATTGCCCATTCTGGTCTTCTCCCTGAACGTCTCCCGCGACGCGCCGCCGAACCGGCCGCAAGGCATTCACCAAAAAAGAAAACGCCCCAGGCGGCTCGTTCGGCCCATCGCCTGGGGCGTTCGTCTTACAGTTTCAAGCCTCTGCTCAGACCTGCACCTCGACGCCCGTGGCATGGGCCCCGGTTAGGGCCAGGCTAAGCAGCAGTCCGAGGTTCAGTTGATACGACATATGTTCCGCATTCTAGGCGCGGCGCGCGAACACCGTCAAGCCATCCCGTCCGCGCCGGCAGCGGGTCAATCCGGAACGAATGGCCCGAAGGACCGCTGAACTAGGTCGGGTGAGTCGCGCCGTGCTCCGGGATATGCTCTTGCGCCGGCTCCGGCTCCGTCGCACCCGCCTCCGGCAGCAGCGATGATCCGCTCGCCCCGCGCCATCAGGTACGGCCCCGATAGGACATAGGCCGTAGCAATGAAGAACCAGGTGAACTGCGGCATCGCGAAAAGCATCGCGGCTACCACCAGCATCGCCGCCAACAGCTCCATCTGCGCGCGCTTGTGCAGATCGATTCCCTTGAAGCTGGGGTACGGCACCCGCGAAACCATCAGCACCGCCAGCCCGAGCGTCAGCGGAGCCATCGCCGCGCACAGCGTTCGCGGAAAGCTCAGTTCGAAGTAGCTGTAGGCCAGCACTACCCCCGCGATCATCGCCGCAGCCCCCGGCACCGGCAACCCGGTGAAGCGCCGCTTGTCGATCGTTCCGGTTTGTACGTTGAAGCGCGCCAGCCGCAGCGCCGCGCACACCACGTAAAGCCCGCTGATCACGATCGCGATTGCGCCCAGCGGCCGCAACGCCCAGCTGTACGCCAACGCCGCTGGCGCCACGCCGAACGCCACCACGTCCGAAAGGCTATCATACTCGATCCCGAACTGGCTCGAGGTGCGCGAGATGCGCGCGACCCGCCCGTCCAGCCCGTCGCAGATGAAAGCCACCGCGATGATCACCGCCGCCAGCTCGAAATGCTCGTTGATCGCCGAAATCAGCGAGTAAAAGCCCGCGAGCAACCCCAGCGACGTGATCGTCGCGGGGACCAGGAAGACCCCGCGTTTGAGCGGCCAGCGACCTTCAGGCGTTGTTGCGCCAACGCCCCGAAATCAGCCGCAAGCGCGCGCGCGCCGCTCCCGCTCGCGATCGGTTCTAATTTTCATCGCTTGCCAGCTCTCCGATAATGCTTGTTCCCGCGCGCACCCGGTCGCCGATGCCGACCGTGACGCGAAAGTCCCGCGGAATGAAATGGTCCACGCGGCTGCCGAACATGATCAGCCCCAGCCGCTGGCCGCGCGCGACCGTCTCCCCCGCGCGCACCCGGCATACGATCCGCCGCGCTAAGTAGCCCGCCATCTGCACGATCACGTAGCGCCGGTCGCCCTCTCCCCTTAATGTAATCACGTTTCGTTCGTTGTGATCGCTGGCTTCGTCGCGAAAAGCCGCGCGAAATTCCCCCGGCGTATGCTGTACGTCCACCACCTTGCCGCCGACCGGCGCGCGATTGACATGCACGTTCAACGGCGACATGAAGACCGAAATCTGTCGATAGATTTCACTGGCGCGGTCCGCCCGGCAGCGGCCCCTCGCGAACGTCGCAGACCTTGCCGTCGGCGCCCGCGATAATCGCCCCAGGTCCCGCGCCCGACACGCGCGCCGGATCGCGGAAAAACGCCCCCACCGCCGCCGCGGCCAACCCCAGCAGCGCCGCGGTCCAGCGCAGCCCCACTGCCAGCGCCAGCAGCGCCGGCGCAGCAAGACACAGCGTCATACGCAGGCCTTCCGGCGCCATCCTGATCGAGCTGGCCGCCCGCTCGCCGACCGACCGCGTCTCCCCGAGGCCGGCTTCGGTCTCGGTCGTGCGCTCCTCCGGCATCAGTTCCTGCTGCGATCCACCAGCCGTTCGCTGGCCAGCCACGGCATGAACGATCGCAGCTCTTCGCCGACTTCTTCGACCGGATGTTGCTCGCCTTCAGTGCGCATCCGCTTGAAGTTCTTCATGCCCGCGCGGTATTCGCCGATCCATTCGTTGGCAAACTTGGCCGACTGGATATCCGCGAGAATCTGCTTCATCGCCGCGCGCGTAGCCTCGCCGATGACCCTGGTTGCCGCGCGTCATATCGCCGTATTCGGCGGTGTTGCTGATCGAGTAGCGCATATTCGAGATGCCGCCCTCGTAGATCAAATCGACGATCAGCTTCACCTCGTGCACGCACTCGAAGTACGCCATCTCCGGCGCGTAGCCGGCTTCAACCAGGGTTTCATAGCCCGCGCGAATCAATTCGGTCAGCCCGCCGCATAGTACCGATTGCTCGCCGAACAGATCGGTCTCGGTCTCTTCGCGAAAACTGGTCTCGATGATCGCGGCGCGCCCGCCACCGATCGCGCAGCCGTAGGCCAGCCCGATCTGGCTGGTGTTACCCGATGGGTCCTGCTGTACCGCGAGCAGGCACGGCACGCCGCGCCCCTTCATGAACTCCGATCGGACCAAATGACCTGGTCCCTTCGGCGCGATCATGAAAACATTCACGTCCTTGGGCGGCTGGATAAACTTGAAATGAATATTGAACCCGTGGCCGAAAGCCAGGTACTTGCCCTTGCTGAGCCCCGGCTCGATCTCGTCCTTGTAGATATCCGCGGCCATCTCATCCGGCACCAGCACCATGATGATATCGGCCTCTTTCGCCGCGGCCGCCGTCTCCAGCACCCGTAACCCCTGCTTGGCGGCCTTCTCCCACGACGGGCTGTCCTTGCGCAGCCCCACCCGCACATCCATCCCGCTGTCCCGCAGGTTCAGCGCGTGCGCATGACCCTGGCTGCCGAAACCCATGATCGCTATTTTATGCGGGCGCAGCGCGCCCAGATCGGCGTCGCGATCGTAAAAGACTTTCATCGGTTTTCTCCTAGGCGGTTGCGCGGGTGTGACGATGGTTGGTGTTTTCGGGCTGTGCCGACCGCGCCATCGCGATCTTGCCGGTGCGCACGATCTCTTTGATTCCGAGCGGTCGCACCAGCGTTATAAGCGCCTTGATTTTCTCCCGGTCCCCGGTCATTTCGATCGTCTGCGAACGCGGCCCTATATCCACCACGTGGGCGCGGAACGCCTGCACGATCGAATCCAGTTCCGACCGCGTTCGCTCGTCCACCGCCACCTTCACCATGATCAACTCGCGGTCAATCGTATCGACCTCGGCGTAATCCGTAACCTTGATTACCGGGATCAGCTTGTTGAGCTGTTTGTTGATTTGCTCGAGGATCTGGTCGTCGCCCGACGTCACCAGCACTACCCGCGAGACCGTCGGATCAAGCGGATCCTCGTTGACGGTCAACGACTCGATATTGAATCCGCGGCTTGAAAAGAGTCCGACTACCCGCGACAAAACGCCGAATTCGTTCTCGACCAGAACCGATATGGTGTGACTTGGCATCCGCTATGGTTGAGGCCGGCCCTTCGCCGCGGCTCTGCCCCGCAGAATATTGACACATCCTGAAGTTTGAAACGAACCCACCCCTCCCACGAAGGGGTCGAACGCTAATGGGCCTCGCTATGCTGATAGCGGTTCAGCAGTTCCATCATACGGTCTTTCGACGCGAGTTTGAGTTTCTGAATCCGCTTCTTCTCCACTTCCTCTTCCGGGCTAAGGTGAAACTTGTTGCGAAAAGCTTCGAGCTGATGTTTGAGTTCCTGATGCTCTGAATACAGGGCCTTCAATTCCTCATCGTGAACGGCATGTTGCTGGATAAGCTCTTCCTCTCGACGTTCCATAGTCGCCCTCTCCCGTTCTCAAGGCAGTGGCGTTGACCAAAGCGTCCGGCGGACGCACGTAAAGTGGCTCCAGGATGGCGGGGTCGTCCATCTCACCCGTAGCCAGCCGCGCCGCGCCCAGCGCCGCGACATAGCTTCCCCTCAGCTCGAGCCACGTGTTCCCGATCATCGTGGCGGCGCCCCCGCTCCTTAGAATGTGCGAACAGGCTTCTTCAGCCTTGGAATCTCCGATGAACAGCACCTCGCCCTCGATGCGCGATGCCAGATCTGTGAGCGGGATACACAAGTCTCTCGTTATTTTTTGTAGCGCATCCGACATGAATTGGTAAAGAGCCGTGTAAACTTCGCCCTTGTGGGCGTCGAGGATCGGGCAAACTGTACGATGGGGAGCGAGGTCAGACGGGGGTATGCACAAAGTAATTGCATCAAGCGTTGAAACACCGACTATACCATAATTAGCTACTAGAGCGAGACCTTTAGCATAACTTAGCCCGATTCGCAGTCCTGTAAACGAACCCGGCCCGATCGCCACCCCGATCGCCTTCACCTCCCGCATCGCAATCCCGGCCGCGGCCAGCACCTCCTCGACCGCATCGGGCAATTCCGCGGCGTGCGACCTCAGTTTTCGCGACAATGCCGCCTGTATCCGCCCATCCGCCACCACTCCAACGCTGGCGGTTGGGCTGCCCGTGTCGATCCCGAGTACCGGCCCGGCGCCGGTGCCCGCCTCCAGGATCCGGCTGGCTGATAATGGACGGGTGGTCACCTTCAAGGCTTCCGTAACGGGTCGGATGCGTCGATCGATTTGAGCGTTCGAGCGTGGGCCGTTTGAGCGTTCCGCGCGTTTTGCGCGCGCCGGTCCCGGCTAACCGACTATTCGCGAGATATCGTTCAGGATCACAAACGCCATGAGGATCACCAGCAGGAACAGCCCGACTTGCATCGCGATCTCCCGATGGCGCAACTGCAATGGCTTGCCGCGGATTCCTTCGAACAGAAAGAAAGCCAGGTGTCCGCCATCGAGCAGTGGGACCGGCAGCAGGTTGATCACGCCGAGCTCCAGACTCAGCATCACCATGAACAGCCCTATTTCCGCGAAGCCCTGATGGGCCTCCTTGCCGGCCATTTGCGCGATCATGATTGGTCCGCCCAGCGCCTGCCGCGCCGGCGTGACTCCTTCGACAATCTTTGCGATACCGTCGAACAAGGTCACGGTCATCTGGCCGGTCTCGACGAAACCGCTCAAGATGGCGCGCGGCAGAGGCAGGCGTCTAGTCGTACCGTCGCCCCGCGGTGTTACGCCGATCAGCCAGGTTGGCGCCTTGTTGCCGTAGACGGTCTCTTCGAGCATCCGCTTAGGCTGAATCGTGAGAGCCAGGATCGTCGGGCTATTGACCCCCTTGCGGCGAACCACGAGTTTCAGCGGATGGCCGGCGCTGTCTTTTACTGCGGAAGAAAGGTCGTCCCAGGTTTCGATCGCTTTGCCGTCAACGGCGACAACCCGGTCTGCCGGCCTGAGTCCCGCGGAGTAGCCCGGCAGGTCCTGCTTCACCGTGCCCAGCACGGGCAATAGAATCGGCACTCCCCACGCAAAAACTGCCGCCATCAGCAGCGGGGCGAACAGCAGATTCGCACATGGACCGGCCAGCACGATGGCAATTCGCTTGTACAGCGGCTGGCTGGGAAACGCGCGCCCTTTGAAAGCCTCAATCAGCGCCGCGGGCTTCGCCTCGGCAAGCAATTCCAGTGCGCGCTTCGGAGTCCCCACCCGATCGATCTCGCGTATTAGAATTGCTTCGTCGGCCTGCAGCTCGCGGCCCAGCACGGCGCGGGCGCCCGATGGGTCGCGCGTGAGGGCTCCCGTAATGTCCTGGAGCACTTCGTCATTGCCGCGGTCGCCAGGCTTGAGCCAACCGCTCGCTTTCGCGCATCCGATGCAGGTCGAGCTCGAGCTCTTTGAGATAACTCTGGAGCGTCTCAGCGCTTGGTTCCTCGCCTATCTCGTCGCCCAGCATGCGAACGTACCCGCCCAGCGGTGTCGCTCCGATCGCGTAGTCGGTTTCGCCGCGGCGGACACCCCATACTCGTGGCGGATAACCGATCGAAAATCGCAGCACACGCACACCCAACCGCTTCGCCACGAAGAAATGCCCAGCCTCATGGACGATAATCAGAGTCGCAAAAATCAGGACTGCCGCGACGATCGATGTGATCATTCAGAACCTCGGAGCGCTGAGTCACCAGGCTCGTATCAGCGCAGGTAATAGTAAGTGAAAACTGCCGCAAAGACTAGGCTGCAAGTGCGATCGAGCAAGCCGCCATGTCCGGGAAACAGCCATCCCGAGTCCTTCACTCCGGCGATACGTTTGAAGGCCGAACCCTCGAGGTCACCAAATTGCGCCAGTACACCCATGCGCCCGCAAGAAACACCAGCGACGGCAGCTTCATGCCGGGGCGAGCAATCGCCACAGAATCACGCCGCGCGATAACGCAGGCGACGAGTCCCCCGATCGCTCCTTCGACCGTTTTGTGCGGGCTCACGACTGGCACAATTTGATCGACCCAATGACTTACCCGACGAAGTAGGCGCCGGTGTCGCTCGTCACCACCAGCAATAGCATCAGGATCACGATCGGGACACCGTCCGCTGAATTGCGCAGCAATGCGAAATAAGGGAAGAGCGCCGCCACCCAGAGGGAGGCGGCGACCGTATTCATCAGGCGATTGCGCCGAAGGCGGTCGGCCGAATATCGCGTGAGCGCCCACACGTGCAAAAGAGCCGCGACTATCACGATCGCGGCGAACTCCCAGCCTGGGTCGACGCCACACAGCATGGGTAATGCGACGCCAGCGCCCGCCGCGAGCAAGATCAGGCAGTGCGCGGGATCGCGCACCTGGAACATCGCCGCCACCTCGTAGAGTCCCCATGCCGTCAACAAAGCGACGAACGCGGTGAAACATCGCGCGGGTGCGAAAAGCACCATCGCGAGCACCGTGGGCAGGGCGACTAACGCGGTCCAGAGCCTAGTTCGCAGCACGCAGGCGGTCGTTTGAACCGCTGTCGACGGTACCGAAGCGCCGTTCGCGCGACTGGTAGGCGGCCAGCGCCCGCAAGAAAGTCGTGCTCGCGAAAGTCCGGCCATAGGGTATCGGTGAAATAAAATTCGGTATAGGCGAAGCTGATAGAGAAAAAAATTCGAGATCCGCAGCTCGCCCGAGGTTCGGATCAACAAGTCGGGGTCGGGCATCCCGGCCGTTTCGAGTTCGTGCTGCAACATCGCATCGTCGATCTGGTCGGCGAAATGCGTCCGGCGGCTACCGCCTGCGCAATCCGCTTGGTCGCCGCGACGATATCCTGGCGGCCGCCGTACGAAAGCGCGAGAGCCACGGTCATGGTGCGGTTCCGCGCAGTCAGATCAACCATCTGCTCGAGCGCGCGCCGCACCGAGGCGGGCAGCCGCGCGATATCACCGAGCGCGACCAGCCGGATATCGCGCTTCATCAGGCGCTTGCCCTCAGTCATCAGGTAGCGATGGAACAACTGCATCAGAAAGCGCACTTCGGCGGTCGGGCGCTGCCAATTCTCGTTGGAGAAGACAAACAGCGTCAGGTACGGGATCCCGATTTCGCGCGCCGCCTCGACCACCGCGCGCACCGAATCCTTGCCTCGGCGATGGCCTTCGCAGCGGTTGAGGCCGCGCCTGATCGCCCAGCGGCCATTGCCGTCCATGACGATGGCGACATGGCGCGGCAAACGCGAGGGTTCCAGTGAAAGCTGGGGAAATTCGTTGAATGGAAGCGACGATGCCACGTAATCTCGGAAACTCCTAACTACCCCGCCTGCCCCACTCAGACTTCCATGATCTCCGCTTCCTTGGCTGCCAGTACGTGATCCAGCTTTTCGATGAAGTCGGTAGTGAACTGCTGAACCTTGGCCTCGGTCGCACGCAGGTCGTCGTCGGTGATCTTCTTTTCCTTGTGCAGGTCCTTGAGCATCTCGTTGGCGTCGCGACGGTGATTGCGGACGCCTACCCGAAAATCCTCGGCGGTCTTACGCACGTGCCGCACCAGTTCTTTGCGCCGTTCCTCATTCAACTCAGGTATCGGTATGCGAATCAACTTGCCGTCGTTCATCGGATTGAGCCCGAGATCGGAAGTTTGAATCGCCTTCTCGATTTCGTGCATTGCGCCCTTGTCATAAGGCGTGATCACCAGCAGTCGCGGTTCCGGCGCTGCCAATCCCGCCAACTGGCGCAGGGGGGTCTTGGTCCCATAATAGTTGACCTGCAGACCCTCCAGCAGCGCGGTCGAAGCGCGACCGGTCCGGACCCGGCTTAGTTCATGGCGAAAGGCGCCGACCGTCTGGTCCATTTCGGAGCGGGCGAGAGCGAGAACTTCCTCAGCTTCCTGGTTCATGGTTCAATCAGGCCCGAATGCACACCGGCCCTGGTGTACGCGAGCCTTTCCCCAACGAGTTGAATCTCTCCGTCCGGCTAGTCGCTGGCCGCCACCCTTGTGCCGACAGGCTCGCCCAGCACAGCTCTTTTTATATTACCTACTTTCCGCAAATTAAAGACAACAATAGGAAGTCCATGGTCCATGCACATCGAGATAGCCGTAGAATCCATGACCTTCAAATTCTGCTGCAAAACCTGGATATAGCTCAACCGGTCGAAGCGGACAGCACCCGGTTCGCGCAGCGGATCGCGGTCATAGACCCCGTCCACATGGTGGCTCGCCTTGAGAATGATTTCGGCTCCGATTTCCATCGCGCGCAGGCTGGCCGCCGTATCGGTAGTAAAATAGGGATTTCCGGTTCCGGCGGCAAAAATGACGGTGCGCCCGCGTTCGAGATGGCGGATCGCCCGGCGGAGGATATAGGGTTCGCACACCGCGCGCATCTCGAGGGCCGACAATACGCGAGTAGGCACTCCGATCTGCTCTAGCGCGTTTTGAAGCGCCAAAGCATTAATTACCGTCGCAAGCATACCCATCTGGTCGGCGGTCGAGCGATCCATCCCACGTGCCTCGTATTCGCTGCCGCGCAGGATATTACCGCCCCCGATGACCAAGGCGAGTTGCACGCCCAGCACCGCGACTTCCTTTATTTCTCCGGCGATTTCAGTGAGAGCGTTTAGATCGATGCCGGCGCCCTGAGCCGGCGACAACGCCTCGCCGGAGAGCTTGAGCAATACCCGGCGAAACCGGGGCTGTGCGTTAGCCGCCATTTGCCCCTCCCCCGCCATCGCCCCCTTTAGAGCCTCAATTCCCCGGCTCCGGTCCGCCCGCAGCTCATCGCCCGGCGATCCGGATTATTCCGCCGCTTTACCGTTGGCGTTCTCGCCCAGTTGAAAGCGCACGAAGCGTCGAATCTCGATTTTCTCGCCGAGTTTGCCGACATGTTCGCCGATCAGGTCCGTAATCGAGCGGTTGGGGTCTCGCACCCAAGCCTGTTCGTTAAGCACCACGTCGTGAAAGAACTTCTCGAGCTTACCCTCGACGATCTTGTTTATGACCTGTTCGGGTTTTCCAGCCGATTGGGAAGCGTAGATCTGGCGTTCCTGCTCGATAACCTCGGCGGGCAACTGCTCCCGATTGACGCAGCGCGGGTTCGAAGCCGCGATCTGCATCGCGATCTCTTTCACCAAAGCCTGGAATTCGGGGGTCTTGGCCACGAAGTCGCTCTCGCAGTTGACCTCAACCAGTACTCCGAGCTTTCCCCCGGCATGGATGTACGAGCCGATCGAACCCTCAGAAGCAACACGGCCGGAGCGCTTGGCGGCCTGCGCGATACCCTTTTCACGCAGCCAAACCGCGGCCTTTTCCAGGTCTCCCTTGCTTTCGGCCAGCGCTTTCTTGCAGTCCATCACGCCGGCGCCGGTTTTATCGCGAAGTTCCCTGACCAGAGTAGCGTTTACGTCCATTCCTGCCTCTAAGCCCGATCTTTACGCGGATCCTTCCTCTCAGGCTAGCGTTTCGGCCAATTTCGGTTGCTATATGTAATCAATTCGAAGCACCGGAACCACGCCTGACATTACGAGTCCCCACAGACATCACGCGAGTGAGAGTTGCCGTCGTAACGGCGGCGGCCATGGAGCGGTATCAAGCGGTTTGCGTGGGCGGCTCAGGTGAGCGTTCGTTTTCGACCGGGATCAGATCTTCCTGGCCTTTGGCGCGTTCTTCCGCGATACGACGACCTTCAATAATGGCGTCCGCTATGGCGGCGGAAAAGAGCTTGATCGCACGAATCGCGTCGTCGTTGCCCGGAATCCTATAAGCAATCTGGTCCGGATCACAGTTGGTATCGACCACGGCCACTACCGGAATGCCGAGACGGTTGGCTTCGGCGACGGCGATCTCTTCTTTCTTGGTGTCAATGACCCACAGCGCGTCAGGTAGTTTGCGCAAATTCTTGATCCCGCTCAGGTTCGCCATCAATTTACTGTGAGCGTGGCTGTTCTCGCTCATTTCCTTCTTGGTGAGTGCCTGTATCATCTCGGGGTCGGCCATCACCTCTTCGAGCTTTTTGAGCCGGTCGATGGAGGCGCGGATCGTCTGAAAATTGGTCAACATCCCGCCCAGCCATCGATTGTTCACATAGAACATGCCGCATCGGTCGGCTTCCTCGCGGACGATATCCTGGGCCTGCTTTTTGGTACCGACGAAAAGGATGGTACCGCCCTGAGCCCCAAGGTCGCGGACGAAGTCGTAGACGGCGCGGAACATCTTTACGGTCTGCTGCAGATCAATGATGTAAATTCCGTTGCGGGCGCCGAAGATATAGGGCTTCATCTTCGGATTCCAGCGGCTGGTCTGATGGCCGAAGTGGACGCCGGCCTCGAGCAGCTGCTTCATACTGATTTCGGTCATAAAATCTGTGCGAACCTCGCTGTTCTTTTGTCGGGAGTTACCCCCAAGTTCTTAGCAGGCTCCGCAGCGCGCATCAAAGCGGAATCTGCGGCGCACCGCGCTAAGCGTTCATCGATTCCAGGAACTCCTCGTTGGTTTTGGTTCCCTGCATCTTGTCGAGCAGGAATTCCATCGCTTCGACCGCATTCAGTTGCGACAAGAGCTTGCGCAGGATCCAGACCCGGTTAAGGGTGCTGCGCGGCAACAACAGCTCTTCCTTACGCGTCGAGGAACGCTGGATATCGATAGTAGGAAAGATGCGTTTTTCGAGCAATCGGCGGTCGAGCGCGATCTGCTGATTGCCGGTGCCCTTGAACTCTTCGAAGATGACTTCGTCCATCCGGCTGCCCGTATCGACCAATGCGGTAGCGATGATGGTGAGGCTGCCGCCGTCCTCGGTATTGCGCGCGGCCCCGAAGAATTTCTTGGGCTTATGCAATGCGTTGGAATCGACACCGCCGGAAAGGATCTTACCGGAAGGCGGCACGACGGTGTTGTAGGCGCGCGCCAGACGAGTGATCGAGTCGAGCAGAATCACGACGTCACGGCCGTGTTCGACCAGCCGGCGCGCCTTTTCGATTACCATTTCGGCGACCTGCACGTGACGCGTCGCCGGCTCGTCAAAGGTGGAGCTTACGACCTCGCCTTGCACCGAGCGCAACATGTCGGTGACTTCCTCGGGCCGTTCATCGACGAGCAGTACGATGAGGATAATCTCCGGATGGTTGTGGGCGATGGCCTTCGCGATCGCCTGCAACATCATGGTTTTGCCGGTAAACGGCGCCGCCACAATCAGACCGCGCTGGCCCTTGCCGATGGGAGCGATCAGATCGATAAGCCGGGTGGTATAGTCCTCATGGTCGTATTCCAGTTGGATCCGCTCCTCGGGGTAGAGCGGCGTGAGATTGTCGAAGAGGATCTTGTCGCGGGCCTTTTCCGGCTCCTCGTAGTTGATCGATTCGACCTTGAGCAGCGCGAAGTAGCGTTCGCCTTCCTTCGGCGGACGGATCAAGCCCGAAACAATATCGCCGGTGCGCAGATTGAATTTCCGAATCTGGCTAGGCGAAATATAGATATCGTCCGGACCGGGGAGATAGTTATAATCGGGGGCACGTAGAAAGCCGAACCCGTCAGGCAGGATCTCGAGGACACCTTCGCCAAGGATCGAACCGTTGCGCTGGGCCTGCGCCTGCAGGATCGAGAAGATCATCTCCTGCTTGCGCATATTGGCTGCGCCGTCGATGTTATAGTCGCGCGCGATATGCGCCAGTTCGGTGATCTTGGCACCCTTTAGCGCCTTCAGATTGAGCGCGCCGGAATCGTCGACAATCATTTGAGCGGGGCGCGCGGGAGCCGTGGGAACGGATGGAACGGAAGGGCGCGGGGAACGATCACCGGATGATTCAGTCCGCGTGGCGTTATCGTCACCGTTGGCTTGAGCGCGCGCTGGTGCGCCGTTAGGCGCTGCGCCATGTTGCGACCCGCCGCGCGGACGAACGATCGCAGTGGGTGCCGTGGGTGGTCCGGACGACTCATCGACTTGTTCCTGTGGATCGTTCCTAGCTGGTCCTCGGCCTTTACTCATAGTTCCTTCCCCACAACCTTGCAGTCCCCCGTAGACTAAGATTTTCTGCTAATCAATGCAGACCTGACTGGAATTCTGTGGCAGTATTGCGACCTACCTGAAGGTTTCCGATTCTTTCGCATCACTGGTCTGTTAACCAGTGGTCGTCGCCGCGCGATCCCGCCACTCGGTAATACCCCGTGCTCAACCGCTCTCAAAAAAACGAAGGGTGGTGCAGTCGGAAAAGCGTCTTGTCGGCGGGCGGATGCTATCTCTCTCAGCGCACTCGTGCGGGAGCCTAAGAGAAAATTAACCTAGACACCACGGTCTGTCAACCCAGCAGTCATCGCTGGAGCAGGTGCGACGGGCTTCGCCGTCACCTTCGCAAGGTAACACAGGCTTGTCTCATTGCGACACCGCAGACAGCAGTTCGTTACCGTTACGGTCCAAAAAAGTTCTAGAGTGCTGCTCGGCCCGACTGGCAAGAGCCCGGGCCCGGGGGATTGAGCATGTCCAAGGCACGAGCGGTCGTGCAGGTCGGCGACCGGCAATTCGAAATCCAGCAATTCGAACTGCCACGCGTCGCCTCCGATGACGCGTTGATGCGCGTCGAAGCGTGCGGCATCTGCGGAAGCGATGTAGACCAGTACGACGGCAAGTTGAACGGCATGGGGCTGCGGCTACCAATCATTCCGGGCCACGAACCGGTCGGCATTATTGAGGAGATTGGGGCAGACGCCGCGCGACGATGGGGCGTCAAGGCCGGCGACCGAGTCGCCGTCGAACCGGTACTCGGATGTGGCCACTGCAGGGCCTGCATGCAGGGACTCTACCGCCGCTGCCGAATTGGCCGGCCGGGCACCAAAATAGCAGCGTGCGGCTTTGTTCCGACGCATGTCAAACCGGCGTTGTGGGGCGGAATCGCGGAGTATATGTACCTGGACCCCAACGTTGCCGTCCACAAGGTTTCGCTGAATATTCCCGCCGAGGTTGCCGCCCTATATCAGCCAGTAGCCGCGGGCATCAGCTGGGCTCATCGCGAACCAGGCACACGGGTCGGCGACACTGTGGTGGTCTTCGGCGCGGGTCAACGCGGGTTGGCCTGCGTGGTCGCGGCGCACGAGGCCGGCGCCGCCCAGGTAGTGGTTATCGCCCGGCGCCAGAGCGCACATCGGCTCAAACTCGCGGCCGAGTTCGGCGCCAGCACGACCCTGTTCGCGGAAGAGGACGTGGTCGAACAAGTGCGCGAGCTCACGGCCGGCGAGGGCCCCGATATAGTTATCGACGTGACCGCCGAGACGATGGAACCGATCGCCAAGGCGATCGATATGGCGAAGGCCGGCGGCACCGTGGTACTCGCCGGCGTCAAGGGCTGGGGCGCGGCGATTCCGCGGATGGAAAACGACCGGATTTTCTCCAAGGAGCTGACCATCAAGGGGGTCAAGAACGCGGACTTCAGATCGTTTGAAGTCGCCGTCCGGCTACTCGAATCGCGCAAGTATCCATTCGAGAAAATGCATACTCACAGCTTCGGGCTCGAAAATCTGGAACTCGCGATCCGCACACTCGCCGGCCGCGTGCCCGGAGAAAATGCGGTGAGTGTTTCGATCGATCCGGCGATCTAACCGGCGCCGACGATTCGCCGTCAGTTCGAGCCGCACCCCAAAATTATGACTTACGGAGGGTTATCATAGTGGCCAGTAAAACCGTCGAGATCACTGAACTGCTGAAAGATGCACCGAAGAACTGGGGCCGTTGGGGCGCCAACGACGAAATCGGCTGCCTGAATTTTCTCAACAACTCGGAGGTGCTCCGCGGTGTGCGCGCGGTGAAGCAGGGCAAGACGTTCATGCTCGGCGTGCCGGTGGCCCGCCCCCAGGGCGATCCCACACATCCTATCCGATCGCAGCCGATTCATACTCTGACTATGGACGAGGGCTTCTATATCAGCGGCCGCGCCAAGCCTTTTCCCGGTGGCCTCAAATACTCAGACGACGTCGTAACCATGTTCCCGCAAAGCACTACCCAGTACGACGCTCTGGGTCATGCCTGGTACGGCGAGAAGCTTTACAATGGCTACGATCCAAAGACCACAATCGGCGGACTGCAAAAGTGCTCGATCCAGCCGATCGGTGAGCACGGGGTCATCGGGCGCGGGATTCTGATCGACGCCGCGCGCTACAAGGGCAAGAAACATCTCGACCGCGGTGAAGGAGTCACGCTCGACGATTTGCTCGGTGCGGCGAAAAAGCAGGGCACTGAGATCGAAAAACACGATGTGGTCGTGCTGCATACCGGCTGGCTCAACCGTTACTACGAGGAGGGCGCGCAAGCGTTGTTTCCCGCAGGAGCGTATGACGAACCCGGCCTCGAATACAGCAAGGAACTGGTGAAGTGGTTTCATGAGATGGAAATTGCGTCGATCAGCGCCGACACCATCGGATGCGAGCAGGGAATCAACAAGGAGACCGGCGCCGTTGGGGTGTTGCACTCCGCGTTGTTGTGCAACCTCGGGGTTATATTCAACGAAATAGTATGGCTCAAGGACCTGGCGGAGGATTGCGCCAAGGACAGTCAATATACATTTCTGTTTGCCGGTGCTCCGCTGAAACTAGTTTATGGGTGCGGGTCGGCGGTCAACCCGATAGCAATTAAATAGTCCGGCTACTGCGGGATCGTCGGAGCCGGCTCGAGTACGGCTGCGGGAATTTTACGCGGCGTGGTAACTCCATGGAGTAACTATGCGGCGCCGTCGAGCGCGGTGATCACGCGGCCGCGCGTCTCCGGCAGCAGCCACACCAGCGCGGCACCCGCCGCCGAAAAGAACGCGCCGATTGAAAGCGTCGCCCCGAAGCCAAGGTAGAAGCTGAGAGCGGTAATCGCCAACGGTGTGAAAAATTGAAGCCCGCGAGTGCCGTTGAGCAGCAGGGCCAACGCGGTGTTGCGCACGGTGGTGGGCAGCATTTCCGCAATCATGGGTCCGGCGCCGGCCCAGATGCCGGTGCCGACCCCAGCCACCACCATCGCGCCAGCGATCAGGCCAGGAGTCCGTGCCGCCCAGTCCCATAGTAACGTAGGCGGAAGCAGCCCGGCTGCCATCATCAGTCCGAAAATGCAAAGCACGGGTCGCCGTCCGAAGCGATCAGCGAGCACGCCGAAAATCGCGTACCCGAATATTCCGCCATACTGCATTCCGATCATCAGGTTGCTGCCAGCCTGAGGGGTGAGCTTGCGAGAGAGCTGTAGATAGCCTGGCATCCAGCTGTAGGTGAACCAATACGCCTCCGAATTGATCAGGAGCACGACAAACAGCAGCGTCACGATAGTGCGGTACGGGCGAAGCGCCCGCAGCTCCGCCGCGCCGATCCATCGACGGTTGCTGGATCGCAGCCAGATATCGCTCTCGGGAAGCCAGCGCCAGACCGCGGCGGCGACCAGAAAGGCGGGTGCGGCCGAGATCACGAAGACCGCGCGCCATCCGATAATCGGTTCGAGGTGGCCTCCCGCCCAGGCCGCGAGCAAAGCGCCCAGTGGCGCGCCGACCTGCACATACGCGGCGTAACGGGCCCGGCGGTCGGGCGGGACGCTCTCCGCGATCAGGCTCTGTCCCGCACTCCACTCGCCGCCGATACCGATTCCGGTGAAAGAGCGAAAGACCAGAAGATGCAGGAGCGTTTGCGACGCGGCGCACATAGTGGTGCCGATACTGTAAATTATCACCGACGCGATGATCGTTGGCTTGCGCCCGAAGCGATCGCCGACAAAGCCGAAGATAACGCCGCCAGCCGCCGTCATCGCGAACGACAGTCCCAGCGCGAGCGACGAGTCCGCCTTGCTCAGATGCAAGTCCCGCGCGATCGGCACCAGCAGGAACGAGTAAAGAATGAGATCGTAAAAGTCGAAAATCCATGCGGCGAAGCACAGACCGACGATCCGGTAGTGGATCGCGCCCAACGGCCGCTCGCTAAACAGCTCCAGCGATCCTGATGCCGGATTTCGGGGCGGTGCCGCCACGTCCGTCACGATGGGTCCGAATTCATGGATGCAGGTGCATAATTATATGAGGGCATCGCGTTGTTGGTTTCTCCATCGTCGTTGCGGGTTTCCCGGCTGGCCCCGGACCGGCTGTTGTGGTTGGCTATGATTCGAGTTTCCGACGGCGCTTTCAACCATGATCCCGCTTCGCGTTTTGTGGGCAGAGCCATGCGAGCAATCAGGCACGCCGGCGTGAATCGCGCCGATGCGGCCGCGGCATGGGCGAGTTTTGATTGGAGGGTTGCATGTTGAGAAGACTTTTCCGGTGGATGCTTCGGCTGGTGGTGATCGCCGTGGTGCTCATCATGATAGTTGTGGCCAGCCAATACATTACTCATCGTTACCGTCCTGGTTCGGTCATCGTCCTGGAGCTCAACGGTCCGATCGTAGAGCGCGGCACGCCGGTGCTGGGTTTGCTCAGCCGCTCGCAGGTGCCGCTTAACTACGTTCGGCGAGCGTTGAAAACCGCCGAGGACGACCCGCGGATCGCGGGTCTCGCCATCAAGGTTATCGACCCCGATATGGAACTGGCGCAGGCGCAGGAGCTTGCCGACGCGATTACCGAGTTCAAGCGGCACGGCAAATTCACGACTGCATACATGGAGACCGCCGGAGAATCCGGTCTGGGCAATCTGCCCTACCTGGTCGCAAGCGCCGCGGACGAGGTCTCGATGATGCCGCAGGGAGAGATGAACCTGCTGGGTGTCGGCCTGCGCGAGATGTTCGCACGCGGAACGTTAGACTGGCTCCGGATCAAGCCCAACTTCGACGCCATTGGGAAGTACAAGAGCGCCGCAAACGTATTCACGCAAAAAGATTTTACGCCGGCACAGCGCGAGGAGGATGAAGCCCTTGTCAGCGACCTGTTCGGTCAGATCGTCGATGAGACTGCGCGTCATCGCAGCCTCGCTCCCGCCACGATTCGCGCGCTGATTGATCGGGCGCCGCTGGCCGCGTCCGAGGGTGTCAAGGCTCGGTTGCTCGATCGGCTTGAGTACGAAGACCAGTTCGACGATCGGGTAAAGGAGTATCGCGGCCAGCATCGCGAGTTGGTCGACTACGCGGGGTATGGAAGGCCCCAGTTTGCGCAGCGTCTGCGCGGGCGGAACAAAATCGCCGTCATCTATGGGGTCGGCGCAATCCAGCGCGGAGCGGGCGGCTTCGATCCGGTATTGTCGCCTGGCTCGACCTCGATGGGGTCCGACGACATGGTGAGCGCGTTCAATGAGGCACGGGACGATACGACCGTTCGAGCGGTGGTCTTTCGTGTTGATTCGCCCGGCGGTTCAGTAATCGCCTCCGAACTGATTCGGCGGGCCGTCGAGCTGTGCGCACGCAAGAAGCCGGTGGTCGTAAGCATGTCCGGTTACGGAGCTTCGGGTGGTTTTTGGGTTTCGACCCCAGCCGCACTCGTGTTTGCCGATCCGGGCACGCTAACCGGTTCGATTGGTGTGCTCGGTGGCAAGTTCAACCTCGTCGGCGCAGCGGCGGCGCTGGGAGTCAACAGCGGCGAGGTTGCACGGGGTGAGAACGCGGATATGTTCGATTCGTTCACCGATTTCACGCCGCAGCAGGCGCGAATCTTTCGCGAACAATTGCTCGGCAACACCTATCAATATTTTCTGGGCATCGTCGCGAAGCAGCGTCACATGACAATTGATCAGGTAAATGGCCTCGCTCAGGGCCGCGTATGGACCGGTGCGCAGGCCGCCGGGAACAAACTGATCGACCAGATTGGTGGTTTCGATGCGGCCCTCCGCAACGCCAAGATTCTCGCCAAGCTCGACCCGCGCGAGTCGACGCAGATCGAGGAACTACCCGCGCCGCCCGGACTCCTGAAACGCATCTTCGGTGACCGAGTCGAAAGCGAGTTTGGGTGGCGCCCGCCGACGGCCCTTGAACCGCTGCTGTGGATGCTCCGTCAAGCGCTGGCGCGTCACGGCGCCTTCGGTGCGGCATACTGCCCGCTCGTTCCAATAATATGACCGCAGCCCTCAAAAGCGTCGTGGCCGGCTCCGGATCTCTGTGCTAGATGAGGACTAAATTCGTTTTTCTTGCAGGTGATCTGTCATGGACCAACAGCTCGAAGGCTTCCTGAATACATTGGGTGAAGCTGAGCGTGCAGGCGGCCGAGTTCTACACGAACTGATGGAGCTGACCACCTCGCTCGAATTGCGCGAGTTGCTCAAGAAGGTGGGACACGACGAAGGCTACTATGCCGGTGAACTGGGCGCACATGTTCGACGCCTCGGCGGCGCTCCTTCCAACCAAACCGGGGACTTCGTCGACAAAGTGCGTGCCATCACCGGTTTTAGGGCGAAGCTCGAGCTTCTGAATCGCGGCCAGCGTTGGGTGATCCGGAAGATCGACGAGAACCTGCCTGCGGTCGGCGACGAATCGCTGCACGCGTTCCTGGTGGTGATGGCCAAGGGGCATCAGGTCAATATCGGCGCGCTCGAAGACGCCCTCAAGGAAGGCGTCGAGTAGGCTGCATATAAACGACCTCGTTGGCCCTCAGCGAATAAGGCACGAGCGGCAAGCGTTTCAAAGCGCCTGCCGCTCGTATTCTCGGAGAATCTTCGGGAGATTACGCGCGCAGGGCTTCGAGCGAAACCAACTGTTCGCGCTGCGTCCCTGAGGTATACGGACGTGATCCCGGGTCGCGCTCGTAGGGATCAAGAATCCCCAGTTCCTTACTGATCTCGCGTACCGCCGGAAGCACTTCCTGCCCGAGCAGGCGAATACTCGTCATCCGGTCCTCAAAGGTGACGGGCCCCTGGCTCTGGAAAATCCCGAATACGCCTGGTCGCAGGACCTCGAGAATTTTACGCAGCTTCGGGATGACCGTCTTTGGCGTACCCGCGATAATCTGCAGTCCCTGCACTGCCTTAGGATAGGCTTTGTAGATGGCCGCCTTGGCCTCCTCAATTGTAGCCTCGCCGCGTGCCAGACGCCGACGCGTGCTGTCCGCGACTTGCTGCAGATTGCCCGGCTCCTGCTCTTTTTCTTTTTCCTGCGCGCGCCCCAGTTGCTCGGCGCTTACTCCAAGGAAACCGCCCGATCCGGCGGTCATCGTGCGCGCCAGCCGCTTCGTCGCTTCTTTCGAGTTATAGCCGGGCGGCAGCGTGTGTTCAGGCCGCGAGAAGGCTCCCTGCCCGCCGCCGAAGAGATGCGCCTTGCCGAGCTCTTCCGCCTTTTCCTCCGTCTCGGCCACGACGACGTGCTGCAGATAGCCGAAATTCTCCGAACCGGCCTGATAGCCCTGCTTGGCCGCGGTCTCGCCGTAAATGTTCCACAGCTCTGCGGTTGCCGGAAGCGCGGTGCCAAGTCCGAGGTATGGATAGCGATGCTCCGCGCACCATACGACGGTTTCCGGGCTGAGCACGCCCGGGATCCATGATCGGCGGATGCGGTTTCTGGTAGGGGCGTTACCCACGGATTGACGAAGCGGTAATTGAAGTGCTTGCCCTCCCATCGGAACGGACCGGGACGCGTCCATGCGGCGAGTAATCAGGTCGTGCGCTTCGTTGAAAAGCTCGCGATTGTAAGCGGGATTCGCGTTGTTGAAGATCTGTTCGCTGCCGGCGCCGCGCACCCATCCGGGACCAGGCGACCGTGCGAGATACAATCGATCGTCGCCAGTTCCTCCGCCATGCGCAGCGGATTCTTGAAAGTCGGCAGCGGATTGCCCAGCAGAACGATCGTACCTTCTTCGTGATGCGCGCGAGAATCGACGCCTCGACGTTCATCACGGCGCCCATGCAGAACGGCGTGCCGTGATGCTCATTGAGCATGATCGCGTCGAAGCCGACGTCTTCGGCATAGACCATCTCGTCGAGGTACTCGTTGTAGAGCTGCGCGCCCTTCTCGCGATCAAAAAACTTGTTAGGCACGCCGAAATAGGCGCGATTCTTGATCAGTTCATCTTCGGGCACATCACGGTAGGGCCGTTCGGTGAAATACATCAGGATCATGGAGTCTTCTCCTTGGTTCGCTGTTGCCTGGTCCGCCCGTCAGCCACTCTAGACCCGGACGCTCTCGTCGCGCTTGGGTGCGCGCTTGAGCGCCTTGAGATCGACCAGCGAGTCGCGCTTGCGTACCCGCGGTATAGGGACGCGAGCCGGGGGCGCGCTCAAACGGATCGACGATCCCAAGTCCCTTCGCGATTTCGCGCATCGCGGGCAGCACCTCCTGACCCAGCAGGCGGATGCTGGTGTAGCCGTTCCTGCGCCGATGAGCGGGCCTTGCGCCGTGAACAGGCCGAAGACGCCCGGCCGCAACACTTCCATGATCAGACTTGAGCTTCGGAATGACGGTCTTGGGCGTGCCGATGATGATCTGCAGGCCATCCTGCGCCTTCTGGTAGTTGGCTTGTAGATCTTTTGCCTTGGCCTCTTCGATGCTAGACCTCGCCGCGCATCATGCGCGTCGCGGGTATCGCCCTTCTCCTGGTGGACGTCGCCGTGACGCACGTCGCCGCGATTCCGACTGTTTCAGCTTCTCGCAGGTGACGCCGAGGAAGCCATATTCGGTCGCCTGCCGCGCCAGACGGCGGGTCGCCTCCTTCGAATTGTAGCCCGGAGGCAACGTCCATTCCGGGCGCGAGAAATTCTGCGCGCCGCCGCCGAACAGCGCACGCCTTGCCCTGTTCCTGCGCCTTCTCTTCGGTCTCGGCCACGTAAATCTGCTGCAGATAGCCGAAATTCTCGGTGCCCGCGGTGTAGCCCTCTTGCGCCGCGTCTCGCCGTAGAGATTCCACAACTCGACGGTCGAGGGCAGGGCGGTGCCCAGCCCGATATACGGATAACGATGCTTCGCGCACCAGATCACGGTCTCCGGGCTGATGACGCCCGGAATCCAGATTGGCGGATGCGGCTTCTGATAGGGCAGCGCCCACGGATTCACGAAACGGTAATTGAAGTGCTTGCCTTCCCAGCGAAACGGACCCGGACGCGTCCAGCAAGCGATCATGAAGTCGTGCGCCTCGTTGAAGTATTCGCGGTTGTAGGCGGGATTGGCGTTATTGAAGATCTGCTCGCTGCCCGCGCCGCGCACCCATCCGGGCACCAGCCGTCCATGCGAGATCAGATCGATTTCCGCCAGTTCCTCCGCCATCCGCAGCGGATGCTTCAGCACCGGCAGCGGATTGCCGAGCAGGACGATCCGCGCCTTTTTGGTGACGCGGGCGAGGATTGCCGCCTCGACGTTCATCACGGCGCCCATGCAGAAAGGTGTGCCGTGATGCTCGTTGAGCATGATCGCGTCGAAGCCGACTTCCTCGGCGTAACAGGCTTCGTCGATGTACTCGTTGTATGAGTCAGCGCGCCGACTT
Source organism: uncultured Pseudomonadota bacterium (assembly GCA_963837035.1). Lineage (GTDB taxonomy): Bacteria > Desulfobacterota > Binatia > Binatales > Binataceae > JASHZA01. The sequence continues at coordinate 328,726 of CAWIMH010000026.1, read as the reverse complement.
TCGGATCGTAAAAAGAATTCGGCACGCCGAAGAAGCTGCGGTTCTCTGATTACCTCCTCTTCCGGCACGTTTTTATACGGGCGCTCGGTGAAATACATTATATGCATGGCTTTTCTCCTTCAGCTCACGCTATTGCCCGCCCTCAAGCGAGGAACTCGCGCACCAGTTTGATGAATTCGGCCGACTTCTCGATCTCCGGGCCGATGGCCGCAATGGTCGAAGATCGTCACCTTGACTTCGGTATTGCTCAGCGCCTTGCGATAAGCCTCTGCCGCGCTGACCGGCAACGATCGCATCCTCGCGGCCCCAGATGATCTGGGTCGGCAGACCGCTCACGCCCTGCAGAAAATACGGCAGGCTGGGATTGTTCATGATCGGCTCCCACGTCGAGCCGAGCATTCTCGGTGCGCGCGTCCTCAAAGGCCTCGAACTGCTCGGGAGTGCGCTCGCCGCCATAGAGCTTAGCGAACTCGGGCGTCGCCTGCGGCGTCGTAGATGCTGGCATTCAGCGAGGTACGCGCCGTGACCGAGAAGATGTCCATGATCTCCCCTTCTGGCGGCTTGATTCCTGCGGGCGCGACCAGCACCATCTTGCGAAATTGCTTTGGCGTTGACCGAAGCCATCTCAGCCGCGGTCCATCCGCCGGTCGAAAAGCCGATAACGTCGATCGGCGCAAGGTTCAGTTCGCGCAACACCCAGCTGTACAACATCCCAAGCTCATGGATATTGCGCATCCAATCGATCTTCGCGCGATTTGCCGAGCCCCGGCTGAATCGGGATTATCAGCGTACGCTCCTTGGCCAGCGCCGCATGCCAACTGAGCCATCCGGGATGCCCCAGTTCCTCGTGCAGCACGAGCAGCGGTTTACCTGTGCCGCCCTTGATGATTGCGAGGTCACTCCCCGCGACGTGGGTGATTTCCTCTGTCCATTCTGCCATCTGCCTGATCTTCCTCCGTTTTAACCGGCGGTAGACGCCCGTTGCGGTCGCATCCGCCGGCGCTAAATATGCGCCGTACCACGAATTTTACAGCTCACGCGATCAGCGCGGAGCAAAAACCTACCCGGATACGCCGGCAGAGGCAGTTCAGGATTCTGCCCGTGCAACCTCTGCGGGAGGCGCCTTCAACAGCACTCGCTCCGCGTAGAGCTCGGCTGATCTCGCCTTCCGACAATCCGAGCATCTCGCGCAACACCGCTTCGTTGTCTTCGCCCAGCCGCGAGGCCTTCAGATCGGTTCGATCCGGCCAGTCGGAAAACTTGACCGGTAAGCCGGGAATATCGAACTGCTCAAAAGCCGGGTCGCTCACGCGGCGGACAGTTTTACGTTCGCGCAGATGCGGATGCGCCATCGCCTCTTCGAGCGAAAGCACCGGACCGCATGGAACGCGAAACTTGTCCAGTTCCGCAACCACGCTGTCGCGATCGGGAAAGGTCGCGAACCATCTCTCGATCATCTCCTTGAGGGCTGCGTTGTTGCGCACCCGGCGGCCGTTGCTCTTGAAACGGTCATCCGTCGCGAGTTCCGGTTTGCCCATCGCCTTGGCCAGCCGCGAAAATTCATGCTGTTGCACCAGCAGCATGATAAAGCCGCCCGGACACTTGTATACGCCGGCGGGACTTCCGGTGGGATGCTGCGAACCGTTGCGCGCAGGCTTGAATTTCTCCTTACGTATCGAGACCACCGGCACCGCTAGCTCGTGCATATGGAAGTAGGTATCGAGTAGCGAGGCGTCGAGGTATTGCCCCTTGCCGGTCCGCGTCGCATTGAGCAGCGCGAAGCCGACTGCCATCGCCGCCGCGACGCCGGTCGAAACGTCGCCTATCGCCATCGTCGGAATGATTGGTGGCCGGTCGGCCTCGCCGAGCAACCCGGTCACACCTGCGAACGACGCACCGATAAAGTCGTAGCCAGGCCGCTTGCTTAGTGGCCCGGTCTGGCCCGTTGCGGAAACCGAGCACATCACCATCTTCGGATTGATTTTACTCAGCACCTCGTAGCCGAAGCCCATATCCGCGATCACCCCAGGCGCGAAATTCTCCACGACCACGTCGATCTTCGGAATCATGCTCAGCAGCAGCTCTTTGGACCGTGGCTTGCGCAGATCGAGTGCAAGGCTCCGCTTGCTATGGTCGTGCTGGAAGTAGTACGTGCTCATCCCATCCTTCGCAGCGAGACCCAGCTGGCGCACGTGATCGCCCTCGAGCGAACGTTCCACCTTGATTACGTCGGCGCCCAACTCACCCATGATTCGCGTGCAGGTCGGACCGGCCACGAAATGCGTGAAGTCCAGGACGTGATAACCCTTGAGCATCAGTGCCTGCTGCTCCATCGACTACTCTCCCTCGCCAGCCCGATAAAACGGTTCCAGATACCGCTAAAACGATCGATGCGGTCACGCCTTTCGGCGCATCATACTAATGTCAGGTGGCAAGTGTCCACGGCGAGGAACCTCGCGCGCCGACCGCCCACAGCTTGACCGGATAGGTTGCCCGCATGCAAGTTCGAGGTACCACCAGAAGCCCTAAATGGGAGATCGTCCGATGCTCGTAGAAAACGTTGCAGGCAACTATAGCTTTATTCGCGGAATCGGGCCGTTCTCTTCCGGCGTTGTTGCCCGCCCCGGTTTCGAGATCGTTCACGCAGCGTTCAGGCCGTTTGTACCGCTACAGGCAGGCTATGCTCTGGTCGAGCGCCATCTCCACGGATTGTCCCGTCCGATTACCGCGATTTGCGGATTCCAACTGCGAATCCCCGGCGTGTTGTCCCGCCAGGCCTTCGAAGACTTCAATGTGCCGTATATCGAGCGGCTGCGCTCATGGGGTCTCGAAGTGGATGGCGCAAACCCGGTCGCTCGAACCAACGTCGCGCTCGAAGCGAGCCCCGTCGCGGAACCGATGCTGGCGGGATTCTTTTATACCATTTCGTCGGCCAAGCTGCTCTCGACTTTCGTGGTATCCGGTGTTCCGGAAATCGGTTCGCGCGAGGTCGGCGTGCAGGTCGTTGCACGCGGCGACGTCTCCCCCGCCGGGATGCACAAGAAAGCCGAATGCGTTATGGACGGTATCGCGGGGCGTCTAGCCGAAATGCAGGTTTCCTGGAACGACGCGACCGCAATCAACCTCTACACGGTCCAGGATCCCCACGCGATTGTGACGCAAGCGATCCTGCCGGCTATCGGCCGCGGCGCGCACGCCGGAATCACGTGGCACTACTCGCGGCCACCTGTCACGGATCTCGAACTGGAGATCGACGTTCATTCGGTGAGAATGGAATTGGTCCTGACTCGGTAGGCCGGGCGCGATTATCCGCGTCCGCTACGACTTTGCCCGGCACTCGGCGCAAAGGCCGTACAATTCGAGTTTGTGGCGACGCAAGAGCACCCCGATCCGCTTCGCGACGGTCTGCTGCATCCGCTCCATCGCCTCGTCCTCGAACTCGATGATCTTGCTGCAGTTCTCGCAAATGAAGTGGTCGTGATGCTCCTCACCCGCCACCTCGTAACGGGCCTGTCCTTCGTCAAAATGGCGTTCCGAGAGCAGCCCACAATCCTTGAGCAGCTTCAGCGTACGATAGATCGTCGCGTAACCGACGTGGGGATTGATCTTCTTTACTTCGGTATACAACTCTTCCGCGCTGATGTGGCGGCGCAGTTCGAAGAACACACGGGCGATATCGTCACGCGGCGCGGTCGATTTCAGGCCACGTTCGCGCATTCGCGAGTGGAACAGCTCCATCCGGCTCTGCGCCTTATTGCGCGGCGGACGCGCGGCCGTCGACTGTTCGGCCGTCACGCCTGCTTCTTCGCGCGCCATCGAAGCTCTTCCACCCACCATTGTGAGAGCAGACTCATGGAACATTGATCCGAACGATGCGGCAGCGTTGCTCCCATCCTCTCACCGGCGTCGTACGACGCAAGCGGCTCTCGATGCTGCCGAATGCGCCTGGCAGCCACCCTACTCCGGGGTAGCCTGCACAATTCGCCGGGCCGCGGGCGATAAGTACACGTCCTCGAGATTGCGTTCGCGCAGCGCTTCCGCCAGGACTTCGATCTGATCCGCCGCCGGCATCTCGCGGTCGAGGATGATCAGATCCTTTTCGCGCAGGCGGCAGGCCCCACCGCGGGCCCGATATCCAACCTCGCGCAGGATCCGCTCGCGGCGGACTTCCAGCCCTATCCGCTTGGCCGCTTCCTCCAACTCGTCCACTAATCGCAATTGCCGCGTTCCCTTCTTATCGCTCATCGACACCTACGTTAAATCAGTCGCCTTGCCCCTTGAGGCCTCAGCGCCGGGATGCTATCGCGGGATCAGGAACCGCGGCCATGATCAACATGATCAAACGGATCCTCGTCGGCATCGACGCGTCCGAGCATTCCAGAGTCGCGCAAAGCTATGCCCTCTATCTCGCACGCTGCCTGGGGGCGAACCTCATTGGCCTCCACGTCGTCGACATCGTCTCCATCGAGGGTTCCTTCTTTCATGATATCTCAGGCTCGCTCGGACTTGAACCCTTTCTCGACTATTCCTCGCGGATGCGCGAGGTACTGACGGAGCGCGGGCGGGCCATTCTTGACGAATTCGCACGGGTCGCCCGGCGCGAGGGAATTCCCGCTGAGACGGTGCTCGAAGTGGGCGTCGTCGCTAACCAGCTTTGTGAGCGCGCTAAAAGTGTCGATATGGCCATGATTGGCCATCGTGGAGTCAACGAGCGCTTTTCCAACGGCTTGCTGGGCTCGACCGCCGAGAGCGTTGCCCGGAAATGTCCCCGTCCGCTCTTCGTCTCGCCGCGCACTTTCCGCGAGATTCGCCGCCCCGCCTTGGCCTACGACGGCAGCGAGCGGGCCGCGCGTGCGATGCGCGCTGCCGCCGAAATCAGTGCGCTGCTAGCCGTTCCGCTCGTCGTCATTACCGTTGCCCGCGACCTCAAGCTCGGCGCAAAGACGTTGGACGAGGCGCGCCACTACCTCGAGCCGTATGCTATCACGGTCGATTTCAAGCTGATCCAGGGCCACGCGCACGAGGGCATCATCGGCTTCATTAAGGAATACGCCGCGGACCTGCTCTTCATCGGCGCTTACGGGCATAGCCGCTTCATCGAGATGGTCCTCGGGTCGAATACCGAGTACGTGATGCGCAACGCGCCGTGTCCGCTGTTCCTCTCACGATGAGGCTGCAAATCGGTAATTCACCCACCCGAAGGACGTCTGAATCGTGGGTACAACTGTGCTGACTAAAGCTCTTCTGGCCGGATTCGCGGAAATGATCGTATTCGGCGCTGTCCTGTTCCTGTCGGCGGGCACGGCCAACTGGCCGGGTGCATGGGTCTTCATCGCGATCATGCTCGTATCCATCGTCGTGATCACGCGAATGCTCGCGAAGAGCGATCCGGAACTGCTGAGGGAAAGACTGGCCTTGCCGGTGCAGCGTGGCCAGAAGGGCTGGGACAAGGTCGTCATGGCCGTGTTCACAGTCATTTTCATCGCCTGGCTGCCCCTGATGGCCTTCGATGCGATGCGCTACCAGTGGTCGCACGTACCGGTCTGGCTCCAGTGTGTCGGCGCGGTCGGCCTCATCGTCTCATTTTACTTCTGCTACCTGGTCTTCAAGGAAAACTCCTACCTGGTCATGGTCGTGCGAATCCAGAAGGAGCGCGGCCAGCATGTGGTCAGCACTGGGCCCTACCATGTCGTGCGCCATCCGTTGTACGCCAGCGTGATGATCTTTTTCCCGGCGATAGCCCTGCTGCTTGGCTCCTGGTATGGCCTGGCCTGGGGCGGTCTGATGATGGCGCTCCTGGTCGTCCGCACCCAGCTCGAAGACGCGACGTTGATGAAAGAGCTGGAGGGCTACCCCGACTACGCGGCAAGGGTCCGCTATCGCCTGATTCCCGCTGTCTGGTAACCACGACGGCGGTGCACACGGGCGGATGGCCCGTTTAGCGACCGCACCTGGCCGTGCTCAATTCCCCGGCTCGCGGCTGCGCTGCTCCATAAACCGCCGTAACAGCATCCGCATCGTTTCCTTCGGCTGTATCCCGGTCAGCGTAGCAGCTGCGAGATAAATCCAATCAAATTGGGTACTTATGTGGAAAACATCGCTTCGACAGAGGTTGAAGGTAGCCCTCAAGGTAACAGAAAGGGTGAGCCGCAGCAGCAGCGAGTTGTCTTAAGTGTGGCCCTCCATCATGGACCTGATGACGATTCCAAGTTTAAATCAGATTGGGACCGCCCGTCCCCTATCGGCAAGAAGAGCCAGAACACCGTCCTTCGTTCACACAGCCTCATCACTTCGGCAACTCCCCATGCGGCTCCGACAATCTGGTCAGCTTATTAGAGCCTCCAGGATCTTGCCTCGTCCAGCTGGATCGCAATTGACAGACCGCGCCGCATGGAGCATCTCGATCCGGAAGTGCTTCTCGTATAGAGCGAAAACCTCCGGAGCGGCTGAATTGGAAAGTAGAACATGGATCCGCCGCCTTTTGAGTTCGAGCGCTGTGTCTCGCAATCGAAGATGATCGGCAAGTCGGAACTGATTGGGAGTGTACCTCGTAAACGAAGAATGCACTGACACCGGGATGTACGGCGGATCAAGATAAACGACGTCACCCGGTTCCGCCCGATCAAGGACCGCTTCGAAATCGCTGTTAACGAGAGACGCCCCAGACAGAGCTTTAGAACACGCCACGAGGTTCTCGGAATCACAGATTCTCGGATTCTCGTACCGCCCGAACGGCACGTTGAACTCGCCCCGACGGTTGACGCGGTACAGACCGTTGTATCCAGTTCGGTTTAGATAGATGAACCACGCAGCCAGATCTGCATCGGAAGCTTCGTCGATCCGGAGCCGTCGCTGAGCGTTGAAGAATTCGCGCAATGCCGGCATTTGAGTTAGCCGGGAAATCACGGCGTCGACATTTTGCTGAACGCCTTTGAAAGTGCGAATGAGCCGACTGTTGGTATCGGAGAGAACTGCCGCGAGTGGGCAAAGAGCAAAGAATAGCGCGCCTCCACCTAGGAACGGCTCGTGGTAGGTGCCGTAAGACGATGGAACGCGTCTCAGCAGCGCTTTTAGCAGTTGCCTCTTTCCACCCACCCATTTTAGGAATGGTCGGGCATCGGTGAGTCCAAGTAGTGTTTCCTGGACCGACTCATCCGTCCAGCATCCAAGAACCGCGTCTTCAGCATGTGTCATTTCGAGTGACAATACACGCAGGATCTTGGTACTTCTAGTCCTAACTCAGATCAAAGGTGTCCTGGCGCTGTTTTCCGGGCAAAAGTCACTAATCATAAATCTTCGATGGCCCCTCAATCCCGTTCTTCAGCGGCTACACACCGGGGCAGAATTCAAGTCCAGGGCAGGGACATGAACGGGGACCCGTCCTTTTCTTGGGCACGACCGGATGCCCTTCCTAGGGCGGAGGCGAGCGCGGGCCTACGCGGGCTGAGGGACGGATGCACCACTACGCAACTCAATCTGCGTCGCGAAGCGTTCAGTAAAGCTGAGAAATTCATCAACGCTGGGCCCATCCTAAGCGCACCGCTATTTCGATCGTTCAAGAATCGGAATCTTCCGAAAGCCCACAAAGACGCTAGAGTGGACATCGATGTCTTCCAAGGTGCCGCCTTTGTATGAACCCTGAGGTTTCAGAGTACCTGCGACAGATCAATGTCGCGCTCGAAGAGCATAACGAGCAACGAGTGTTCGATGCCGTCGCTGGACTCATCGAAAGCAAGCCCGTCGATGCTGCGCTGCTGATCTGGGCGGAATTCTTTCCCGCAGACAATATTTACTTTCGGCGAGTCTTGGCATACGCGATGGCCAAAACTGCAGCCGGTCGATCGAGGTACCTCTGGGGCCCACTCGCCACGTTTGTTGTCAGTCCATACACCGACGATGAAGCTACGCTAGTCAATATTCTATCGGCGCTTCAAATATTCGACGAACATGACGAGATTCTCTCCGCGATCCTTGCGCCGGAATTCGGCGCATTCGTGATGCACTGTATTGCATCAAGCGATCTCGTGGTGGACGCTCTTTGCGATCTAATTCCTCACTTGATGGATCGCGGTCTGCTCCTAAGACTCCTCAGTCGAGCTCAAGTTCGAGTCGTGAGACCGCAATTGAATGCCGTTGCAGAGGGGGATCGACCTATAGATAAAGGTGGGGCACTCGCCATTTTGCGAGTGAACGCTTTCGCCGAAACACTCCCCGACGCTACTTCTCGTCTAGACGAAGAAGGAGAAGTGTTATTACGTCAGCCTCCGACTGAATTGGGCGACTCAGTGGTTTCTCTGCTCCGCTCCGTTCTGGCGAACGCTCGCTCTAGCTACGCGCTAAGAAAGCAAGCGGAGGAGATCGGCGGTGCCGTCCAAGAAATCAGGCTTACAGGGAGCGAGCCGATAAAGGGCCGTGTCACGCTGGAGGTATTCGAGAGACTAATCCATTCATGGAGGACCGCGATTCGCGCGGTGATGGAGTCACGAGCACCGACGGCCGATTCCGCGATCACGACTTACATGCTCGCTCCAGCGCAAGGGTCGTTCGTTATGCGGTTTCTTGTTGCGTCACCTCGCTACCAAGCCCTGTTGCAATCCCTGGAGGAGATCACCGAACTGGCCGAGAAGCCGGAAGAGCTATCTTCACGGACTCAGCTGACTCCTGAGGCTCGATCCAGCGTCGTCAAGTTTGTGGAGGCTCTTGCAGAAAAAGATCTCGACGCCGTTGTGGGCGTTGTAGATCCCCGTCTCTTCGAAAGACCCCGCAGGCGGATTGTTAGCAGCAAGCTCCTGCCCGTGATTAGAGAGATCGAAGCCCGTAAAGAAGAGAAATCCACCCCCCATCAGTTTCTCGCCACTCTTGAAGGGGCGAATCATCGACTAGGGACCTTTGATGCGCTCGGGGAAGAACTCTCTGTCAGGGGTGAGACTCCGCATAACAGACGGTCGATGCTTCTTGATAAGGTAATCGGCAGACGTTACAACTTTGCCGTCGAAGAGCGTGTGACCACTTCCGGGACGGGCGATGAAAAACGACTATGGATTCTAGAGTCGGTAAGCGACGTCGAAGAGGAAGGCACCTCCGCAGCTGAGGAGGTTCCGGAAGACCTTAAACAGCTTTCAACGGCTAATGTGCCACAGCAGGACAGGCTCGATCGCGTTGTCGACGTTGTGCGCTTACTCGCCAACGGAAAGGATTTACAGCCAAGAGCACTCGCAATGCGTGACTCGGCGAGTTCTTTGAGACATATCGATTATATGCGGCATGCTGCCAAGGTTCTTGGATTAGTTGCCGAGGATGGTATTGCGACGGAAGCAGGGCGAACACTCGCTCAGTTGCCGGAATCGCGTGTGCTTGATTTTCTCTCTGTTAGATTCGAGTTGAGCGTAGTCGCACGGCTTTGGAAGAAATGGTCAAAGGCCGCAGACCTTCACCAGCTTGATGAGAACTTAGCAGTAGAGTTTCTATTGGATAGCGGGTTTTCTGTCTCGATGGCGGAACGGCGAGGACGTACGCTGCGCAAATGGCTACTCGCTTTCAAATCGGCGGGCCGCCGAGCGAATCTTGAGGAGGGCCCTCGCCTACCGATCAATCGGCGCGCACGAAAGCGCGGCGCCGGCGCTGCGCGTCGACTTGGGCGATGATCGCCGTGGTCTGACCGATCTGATGGCCCATTAGTACCAACCATCAGCAGCAACAGGCCTGGCCTGGGGCGGTCTGATGATGGCGCTCCTGGTCGTCCGCAGCCAGCTTGAAGACGCGACGTTGATGAAAGAGCTGGAGGGCTGCCCCGACTACGCGGCGAGGGTCCGCTACCGCCTGATTCTCGCTGTCTGGTAACCGCGGGGGGCGGTGCGCACACGCGGAGGGCTCGTTTAGCGACCGCGCGTGGCCGGTGCTCAATTCCCCGGCTCGCGGCTGCGCTGCTCGATGAACCGCCCCAACAGCATCCGCATCGTTTCCTTCGGCTGTATCCCGGTCAGCGGAAAATCGCCGAGAATGAACGTCGGATAGCCGAGCGCCGAGAACCTGTCGGCCTCGTCCTTGTTGGCGGCAACACGTGATTCCATGCGGCGCGCGCGGATATCGTTTTCGAAACGCCCGCGATCCATCCCTGCCGCGCGCGCGATTTCTCCCAGCAAACCAATCTCCGCGATATCGCGCCGATCCTCGAACGCCGCGCGAAAAACCCCCTCGTGATACCGCGCGAACTGTCGCGCCTCGCGCGCCAGCTCGGAACCCATCAGCGCCGCCGCTGAATCGATCCACTGCTCCGGCGGAGCAACCTCGACCCCCGTCTCCGCGATCACGTTCATCACCTTCATCCGCTCGATCGCCCCCAAAGCGTTGCCGGGGCGGCTCGCATGGTCGCGCAGGCGGATCGGAACGCCCTTCCACAGCGCCTCGAAACCCATTTCGTCTTCGAGTTCGCGTACGATTCGCCATGCCACGTAGCAGAGCGTCGACGCGTAGTCGAAATATATCGGGATTACGATTGGGGCCATCGCCAACGATGAATATTGCGCGCCGGCCGCTTACGCGCAATTCGACGTGACACTGACGCGATGCCTCTTGGGGCGACATCGCCAATTCGTACTGATTAACTTGCGCACACGCGGCCTACCCAGCATGCTGGGCGGATGGACCCAAACCGCCGTCCGGTGCTCAAGCTCGGCATCGTCGACGTCGGCGTCGAGCACGCCGTCCTCCCCAATGGCGTCAACGTCGACCTCGCGATAATTCGTCATCCCGGCGCCGCCGCGATCGTCGCTCTCGATAGCGACGGCACAGTCGCTATGCTTAAACAGTATCGGCATGCGATCGGCGGCTGGATTAGCGAAATTCCCGCAGGTTGCCGCAACGGGAACGAGACCGCGCTCGAATGCGGCGCGCGCGAGTTGCGGGAAGAGGCCGGGTTGACCGCAACCCAATGGCGACACCTGGGGTCAATCGTCACGATCCCGAGCTTTTGCAACGAGCGGATCGACCTCTTTCTCGCGCGCGGCCTCTCATCCGCACCGCGCGAACTCGACCATGACGAGGTGATCCACGTCGAACGGGTCAAATTCGACGATGCCATCGCGATGGTTCGCCGCGGTGAAATTATTGACGCGAAGACCATCGTTGCGTTGCATCATACTCAAGCCCTGCTGACCGAGACTGCTCAGCAACAATCTACGAGCAAGTGACGAGGATTTTGCCGAAGCTACCGCGATCCGCCGCCAACGCCTCGAAGGCCTGCTGAATATTGTCCAGTTCGTAACGCACCGAAATCAACGGACGAACGTCGAGCTTCCGGCTGGCGACCAGGCTGACCGCGCGCCGAAAGTCGACGTCATTGGCCCAGTAGCTCGCGATCAGATCGATTTCGTTGCCGACGAGGCGATTCGGTCGAAGCTCCAGCTTGCGCCCTTCGTATACTGCGACCATCACGATCCGTCCCTGCTTGCGCACCAGGTGTTGCGCCTGATTGAACGCGGCGGCGTTGCCCGATGCCTCGAAGACGATATCGGCACCGCGCGATTCCGTCATCTCCATTACCGGACCATCGACTTCACCGCCCGGGTCGAGCGCCAGATCCGCACCCATCCGGAGGGCGAGCTCGCGCCGGCCCGCGCCCGGCTCAACCACCGCTATCCGATCCGCCCCCGCCAGCCGCGCCAAAGCCACCACCAGCAATCCGATCGGACCCGCTCCCATCACCAGAACGCGCTGCCCTATGCTTAGGCCGGACCGCCTGATGGCATGGCACGCTACCGAGGAAGGCTCGATCAGCGCGATCTCGTCTTCCGGCGTCCCCGGCGGTACCAGAAACATTTGACGTCCGGGCGCCGCAACGTACTCTGCGAACGAGCCGTTGCGCTCTGCCACTCCGATCGCACGCATGTCGCACAAGGTATGATCGCCGCGACGGCAGTATTCGCAATTTCCGCAACTCGGGTAAATAATTCCTACCGCTCGGTCACCCGTCTCAAAGCCGCGCACTTCCGTGCCCACCTCGACTACTTCTCCGCAAAACTCGTGGCCGAGTACGGCGGGCATTGGGATGCCAAGCGGTCCTGCGACGAATTCGTGCAAGTCGCTGCCGCAAATGCCACTTACCCTTACTCGAAGCCTCAGATCGGAAGGCTTGAGGAACGGCTCAGGGTAGGCGCGATCGATATCGATTCGACCGCGAGCTTTCAAAACCGCTGCGCGCATCGCCGAAACTCCGGAACCTGGTCAACTTGCGGCCGATCATAGCAACTTGTTGTAAGATCGGCACAACAAGCGACCGTGGACCCCTGTCGGAGGGGATAATACGCGCCACGTCGTATTTTAGAACACTGGAAGGTCCGTAACCCGCCGGATACGTCACACTGTCAAAATATGCAGAATTTCGGAGAGTCTTCCAGAGTATGGAAAGGACGGCTATTCGATGTCTATTTCGTCTGGGAAGAGAAAGGTTGTGCTGCCGTCTTCAAATTGCACCAGAAGCATCCGCCGACCCAGATTGTCGACCAAGCGCAGAATTACCGGCTTCTCATTGAACCGGGTACGTCCCTGCTGATCACGTACCGGACGAAGTAAATTACAGTGCCGCCCCACCACCGCTTCCACGTTCATGGTTTCCATAGATTAACTCCATAACGGATCACCACTGACCCCAACGGCCTACTCCGCTCCCTGAGGATTATTGTAGCAAATGGCAGGCCTAATGTTAGATGACTTTTGATTGGCTACGGTTAGGTATCCTTGCTTGAATTGTTCGACTCTTAGGCGTGTCACAAGACTCCCAAACACCTCTTCACGACTTATCGCATTGCGCTAAATCGACCAAAACTCCACGAAACGCACGAAAAGGGTTGATCTTTTGGAAGAAATAGCGGCATGCACAGGAAACTGGGGCACGCTCCCGCACCGGCTCATAACGCTACGCTTCATTTCGCGACGGTTTTCGGACGGCAAAGGTTGGACGATTATGACCACACTTTACCCTCATATGACCACACTTTACCCTCAGGTGATGGGCCGCGAGGCGATGGTCGCCACGGAACATTACCTTTCCGCATCCGCCGGCGCGCGGATGTTCGCCTGCGGCGGCAACGCGATTGACGCGGCAGTCGCCGCAACCCTCGTCGAAGGCATCGTCAACCCGCATATGCACACGATCGGCGGCGAGGCGCCGATGCTCATTTATGTGGCAAACGCGCAGCGCGTAATCGCCATCAACGGCAACATGCAGGCGCCCGCGCGCGCAAACATCGACCACTACCACTCGCTTGGGATCAAGATGATTCCCGCCGAAGGTCTCCTGGCGGCGGGCGTTCCGGCCGCCTTCGACGCCCTAGCCGTCGCGCTTTCCCGCTTCGGCACGATGACGTTGGCTGAGGTGGCCGCACCCGCGCTCGCACTTTGCGAGGACGGGATGCCGGTACACGCCGGGCTCAGCGGCCACGGCGAGACGCCGAAGGACCTGTCGGGGCTGATCGGGCTCGCGTCGATTCGCGCCAATCGGAGGAAATTTCGCGAGCAATGGCCTTCGAGTGCGGCCGTCTACATGCCCAGTGGCGAGGTGCCACGGCCCGGGGACATCATCAGGAACCCGGCACTGGCGAGTTTTTTCCGCCGGTTGCTGGACGCCGAGGCCGGGGCAAAAAACCAGGGTCGCGAGGCGGCAATCGATGCGGCGCGGGACCGCTTTTACCGTGGCGATATCGCGCGCGACATCGTCAAGTGGTCGGACTCCAATGGTGGCCTGTTGCAGGAGAGCGACCTCGCGGGTTTCACCACCAAATGCGAAGAAGCCGTCAGCATCGAGTATCGCGGCGTCACCGTGCACAAATGCCAGCCATGGTCGCAGGGCCCGGTCTTTCTGCAGCAACTCCGCCTACTGGAAGGCTTTGACTTGCCCGCAATGGGCCATAATTCCACCAGCTATATCCACTGCCTGGTCGAGGCGGCCAAGCTCGCGTTTGCCGACCGCGAGGCGTACTACGGCGATCCGGAATTTACGCCCGTGCCGCTAGAGGAGCTGCTCTCGCGGAAATACGCCGATCTGCGCCGCGCTCTGATCGATCCCGGTCAGGCCTCGCTTGAGTTGCGTCCGGGAGACGCGGTGGGCATGCGCGCCCTGCTCGAGGGTGAAGGTGCAGAAGCCCGCTCGTGGGGCCGTGGGACGATTCATGTTACGGCGGCTGACGGCCGCGGCAATATGGTCGCGTGCACCGCGAGCGGCGGATGGATTCCGAGCTCACCCGTGATCGACACGCTCGGATTTCCATTGGGCACGCGGATGCAAACTTTTCACCTGGACGATCGACATCCCAACGCCCTCCGCCCGGGGAAGCGTCCGCGCACGACGCTAACGCCCTCGATCGCTACACGTGACGGCGCACCCTTCCTCTCGTTCGGCACGCCAGGCGGCGACCAGCAGGACCAATGGACGTTGCAGTTCTTCCTCAACCTGGTCGAGTTCGGGATGGACCTACAAGAGGCCGTCGAGGCGCCGCGTTTTTCGACAGCGCATTACGTCAACACCTTCTACCCGCATAACTTCAACCAGGGAGTGCTACGGATCGAAGAGCGCGTCGATGAAAACGTTAGGAGTGAGCTCGCGAATCGCGGCCATCGCCTCGAAGTGCGTCCACCATGGTGCGAGGGTCACGTCCTCGCCATCCGGTTTGATCCGGAGCGCCGATTGTTGACGGGTGGCGCAGATCCGCGCGGACAACTCGCCGTCGTAATGGCGGCACAAGCCATCGGATGGTAGCGAAGGGTTTTCGTAACGTTTGTCTCTGTCGCGCCGTCAATCCCATCGGTAAGACGTCGTCGGGCCGGCCTGAAAAACCGTCTTCGCCCACTTATGCGGATGTGATAAACGTGCAGAAACGGTGTGGCAGAGGCTAGATTCTGAGACCGTCAATTACAGCAGCGCTGCACCAAATCGCCAAATCGCCTCGACCGATATGGAGCGGCTCACACACTTCTTCAGATGATAACAATAGATTAGACCATCTAAATTATGCTTTGCTTAGCGGCATAGAACATGCTGCTACGAAAAGGTGGGGAGGAGATAGATGAGGAGAGGGAGCAAGTCATTACTCGGCGGTCTGTTGGCGGCTCTGATGCTGGTGACGATGGCGGGATGCTCGGGGCAGCCCTTGTCGACCCGCGAAAAGGGAACCCTGATCGGCGGCGGTGTGGGCGCTGCAACCGGCGCGATCATCGGGGCCGCGGTCGGCGCACCTGGAATCGGGGCGGCGATCGGCGGTGGCATCGGAGCGGTCGGCGGTGCGTTGGTCGGCAATGAGATGCAAAACCAGGAGACCGCGCAGAAGCAGACCCAGACTCAGATGGAATCGCAACAGCAGGAGATCGAACAGCAACGTCAACAGATTGAACAGATGAAGCAGCAGCAGGAGACCGAATAGCAATTGAGGAGGTAGTTACTATGCGCAACCGCGGGATAGCAACGATGGCACTTGCCCTGGCCGCGTTGTTCCTGGTCGCAGGATGTTCCGGAGAGCCCTTGAGCGAGCGTGAAAAGGGAACTGGCGTAGGCGCACTGCTGGGCGCGGGCACGGGCGCGATCATCGGAGCCGCTGTCGGCCATCCGGCGGCAGGCGCAGCGATAGGCGGTGGTCTGGGCGCGGCCGGTGGCTTTGCGGTCGGCAATGCGATGCAGAACCAGAAGGCGCAGAACGACCAGACGCAGAGCCAGATGCAGCAGCAACAACAGGAGATCGAGCAACAGCGTCAGCAAATTGAACAGCTGAAGCAGTCGCAGGAGACAGAGTAGGAATATCGAAGGGGGAGGTGGAAGTTGATCATGCGCGGACACCAGAACATTTGGGTAGGGGCCGCTCTCGCAGCCCTGCTCATGATTAGCGGATGTGACGGACAACAGTTCTCGACCACGCAGAAATCGACGGGGGTGGGAACACTTCTCGGCGCCGGCAGCGGAGCCATAATTGGTTCAGCGGTGGGCCATCCGGTGGCGGGAACTTTGATCGGCGCGGGTGTTGGCGGGGTCGGCGGGTACGCAGTTGGCCGCGGCCTGCAGAGCAACGAGGATGCGCAACGGCAAACGCAGGCCCAAGTGTCGAGCCAGCAGCAACAGATCGAGAGCCAGCGACGCCAGATTCGGGAGCTACAGAACACTCAGAACACGGAGTGACAACCGCCCGTTTCGCTCGAAAACGCGCGGAACCTACGTTTTGGACCTATCAACGGGATGCCGGAAGCCGGCATCCCGTTTCTTTTTCCTCTGTTGTCACTGAATAAGTGGGGAAGCGCGCGACAGATAAAGCAAAGCCAAAACCGGGAGAGGCCGCGCCGTTAAGTCAGCGGGGACCGTTGCCCCGAATAAATGAGATTCGACGGAGGTCAGCGGCGCTTTTGTTTCCTGCGACCGTTCTTTTCTAGCTCATCAATTCCCGATCGCTGAGAGCGTTGGCTGCCGTTTTATGCCAACCTGCTCCCCGAGAATTTCGCTGACGGGCTTTTCCAAATACTCCATTATCCATGCTCGGCCGCGGAGCATTGGTTCTAGTCACGATGGAATCTGTGCACACTATCAATTGCCGACCCTGACGAATAATCACATGTTCTCGCTCGAATTGCGCCAGGTGTTCCGTCACCCTAGGCCGCGAGGCGCCGACCAGGTCGGCAATGTCCTGATGGCTGAAAGTTGTTCTCAGTAGCGCACCGCGCGACTCTTTGATTCCGAAATCGGCAGCCAGTTCGAGCAGCGTGAGTGCAATACGTTCGTGAAGGTCGAGGTCAAGGAAACTCGAGTTGCGCACCAGCAATCGGTACCACTGCTGCAGATCGTTCTGATGAAATTTCCTATAGGCCAGCTCTGAGCTGTTGACCGTTATATGCTTGAAGTCATTCCAGCTCAGACTGCCCACTCTGCAATCATTGTAAGCTTCGCAACGAAAATCAAACCCGCTAAGCGGCAGCGATGGAAACTCGGGGAGCGGACCAGGCGGAAGCAGAGCAATGGTCACGCGCTCGCTGCGAGCATTCTGGCAGGTAATGCGTGCGATACCTTTCAGGAGTATGTGGGGTGCGGACGAAAACGCGGGATCGCGGAGCATTATTTGCGGTCGTTTGAAGTTCGCGAAAACAAGCGAACTCGCCAGCAGTCCAAGCTCTGAAGAGGAAAGCCACGACAGAGCTTTGAGCCCGGTCAGTTTGTCGAGGTCATTGTCTGGAAAAGATTCTGTTTCATTCAAAGCCACACCTCGAAGGTATGACTTCACAGTATGCCCTATGTCGCAAATAGACAACCGTAATGTTATGTGAGGAACAAAACCCCAGTCTTCTGGCCGACTTTTATTCAGAAGCGTCAGAGCGGCTGCGTCAAGCCAAGACCGTTGGGATGGGTTATCGCGTAGGCGTTTCTTCCAGTTCGCGACGCTTTTTGAGAACTATGTCCTCGGGTGAGAAAGCTCTCCAACCGATTACGGTTAACGATCATTTGACGGCCATCGCGTTCAATCAGGTGTTTGCGCTCAAGCAAGGCGATATACTCGGTTACCCGTGGCCGAGAGGCGCCCACCAGTTCTGCAAAATCTTTGTGTCGTACCGGCACCGTCAACCGCACGCCTAGTTTATCGTGGATGCCGAAATTCTCGCTCAGCTCTATCAGGGTGAGCGCTACTCGCTCCTCCAACGTGCAACTCATGAAATTGGCGCAACGTAATTGCACCAAGTCCCATCGCCCGGAATAACTGGCGGCCATGCGTTTGAAGTCTGTCGAGGCGATTCCTAGAGCGATCTCGACGAACGTCTCCAGCGCAATAGTTCCGATTTGGCAGTCGGTGACAGCTTCGCAGCGAAAGTTATACCGGATTCCGGAAACCGATGGGGGAAATCCAGGAATCATGCCCGGCGCGACCATAATCAATAGCGTGCGTTCGCCCTTACGATTGCGGCAGGTGATGCGGGCAACTCCTGCAAGCAAGACATATGCCGCTTCGGGGGAGTGCTTTTCGTCGAAAATGATACCGTGCTTTGCAACCCGGCTCATAGTCAGTGCGTCGGCAAGTCTGTTGAGTCGGCGCGGCGTGAGCCAGGAGATGTTCTTAAGTCCACGCAATTTTCGGATTCCTGTCGATCGCACAGCACGCATGGCCTCAGTTTAACAGAAGCTTATGAAGGGCAGTGCTCCAGTTCGCCGCGCTTAGTTCTCCATGTGACAAATTACATCGCAGCACCTGATGGCCGGAGCGCTCATGGAGGAATATCAAGAGTTAAAAGCCCATCCGGTCACAAACTTGAAGTTGCGCTGCGGCTCGTGGCTTAACTCATTCGTACGATGCTGCATCGCAAAGTCACACTTCCGAAGCAGGTCGGTTCTCCGGGGAACATGATATCCAATTAAGGAACCTCATTAAGTTGACCTTTGTCGCAGAGGAATAAACACTGAGTCTGGCGGGATCGATATAGGATTCGAGTCCCTGCCTGATCCAGCCCAACGGTGGTTCTTTAACTCGCCTTTGACCACGTTCCGCTAGACCAACTTACAATTCCTCGACAATAAGGCTTGCGGAGGTCCCGATGGGACACCCTTGCTACCATCCAATCCGGAGTCTATGCCTCGCCCACCGCGATAGCCGCTACGCTTTGCGGCCCTCCGCGGACTACTGAGAAAAGGAGTCAAAGTTTTATGAAATCGCTTGTTTGGTTCGGTGCATTCCTGGCTCTTTTGGGGATTCTTGGACTCGCCATTCCCATATTCACAACTTCACAAACAAAGGATGTCGCAAAGCTGGGTGACTTTAAGGTCCAGAGCACCGAACAATCAACGCACGTCGTTCCTCAAACTTTGAGCGGTGGCGCACTGATTCTAGGCATCATACTGGTCGGAATCGGGGCTTATACAAAGCGGGCAGCGTAAAGAATCGGGCACGGTCCGCAGAATTAAAAGATGTCACATGACAATTGAGTGCAGAATTTGGGAGTATTCTTATGACTTTAGTGAGTATCGTAGTGGTGTTGGTCGTGGTCGGGCTGATGATGTGGCTAATCAACACGTACATTCCGATGGCGGCCGCGATCAAGAGCATGCTTAACGTCGTCGTCTTCATCGTGGTGGCAATTTGGCTGTTACAGGGGTTTGGGCTCATCGGAAATATACCTGGAGTGCACATCCCGGCCCTGAGGTGATAACGTTGCTGAAAATATCCTCCTAACGACGCCGCAAGCCACTACGATCGTCGTATCGGAGCAGGCCTTGCCCGAGCGAAATGGAATAGTTGTTCTTCAGGGGACACCGCTGGCAACAATGATCTGTTAGCATTGCATTCCCTGCTTGCTGGCGATCACGCTGGATAACCCTTCGTGGTTCGCGGCGCCCCCTGTCATACGAGGAAAAGGAAACCTTTGCCTATCAACACTAGTCGTCGAAACTTGGGCCGTGACCGTCTACGCATCGCGCAGGTTGCCCCTCTGTTCGAGCCGGTACCGCCCATATTATATGGCGGGACAGAGCGTGTAGTTTCATACGTCACCGAGGAGCTGGTGAGTCGCGGGCATGATGTTACGCTATTCGCATCGGGCGACTCAGAGACTCGCGCCAGGCTCTCACCCGGATGCGAAAGAGCGCTGCGGTTACTAGGAAAGCCCGGGCTCGGTGTGGGACTGCAGCTTGCTATGCTGACGGATGTTTTCACTGACGGTCATCGTTTCGATATCGTGCATTCTCATCTCGACTATTGGTCATTTCCGATGGCGCGTTTGACCGGGGTGCCGACCGTTTCGACGATGCACGGCCGGCTCGATCTTCCGGACTTGCACCCGGTTTATCGGCGCTTCCCGGAGGCCGCTGTGGTTTCGATCAGTGACGCGCAGCGCGCCCCGCTGGCGCAAATGAATTGGGCTGCGACGATTCATCACGGGCTTCCCCCCGATCTCCTTAAGTTTAACCCGAACAAAGGAAAATACTTAGCCTTTATCGGGCGCATCTCACCGGAAAAGCGGGTCGACCTAGCGATCGAGGTTGCGCTGAAGTCGGGAGTGCCGTTTAAGATTGCGGCCAAGGTCGACGCGGTCGACCGCGAATATTTTACCAACGTCATCGAACCGCTGATCAAGCCGCCGCTCATAGAATACATCGGCGAAATCGGGGACGAGCAAAAGAGCGAGTTTCTGGGGAACGCGCTCGCCCTGATGTTTACTATCGACTGGCCCGAGCCGTTTGGCCTGGCGATGATCGAGGCGCTAGCGTGCGGTACTCCTGTGATCGCGCGGCCGTGCGGATCGGTAGCAGAAGTGATCAAGCCCGATGTTACAGGGTTCATCGCAAGAGAAATCGATCAATTGGTTGCAGCGGTCGCAAGAATCGATTCAATTTCGCGCGAGCGATGTCGCCTTGAGTTCGAACAGCGTTTCACCGCGCAGGTGATGGTGGACAAATACGAGGCGGTCTACCATCAAGTTCTCAACCAAACGAGACGACCTCGTGGCGCAATGAGCATCCTGACGCCATCCACTGAATCGGAAGTTCAGACTCCAGACGCGAGTAGGAACCTGAACGGGAGCAACTCAGCGTAGCTGCAGGCGACCGGCCTCTGGCGCACATGCGCACCCCCTTGGAGCATAAGCACTTGTATTGGGTGCTAGTCGTGCCGATGGGCATCAAGCCCACCCAAGACGAGATAATAGACACCTTCGCCCTGACTATCCGCCACCATCTGCGTGCCACCGTCGCCGATCCCGAGGGAACGCCCGGATTCACGCAAATCTACGGCGGATGACCCCCAAAACCAGTGCGAGACCTTCGAGGACGCTCGCTCCGAGACCGCGCATCGGATGAGAGCCATCCATGCACAATCCCAGTCTTTCCCACATGCGCGGGGTGAACACGCCCGACGCTTGTTGTCTGGGGCACGCGCGATCAGGTGGTACCCTGCCTCAACGAGTAACGGGGGAAGATGGGATAGCCGTGCCGGCGGGAGCGAAGGCCGCGAAAGGCGGCGGCACAGCGGTGTTCGGCGGGGAGGGAGCGGGGCGGCGCGGGTTGAAAAATTTCAGGAACAATGGGAGATTATCCACCGTTACGAAGGGCGAAAACGCCATTGGGAATCAACGGGATTTCGTCTCATAGCGGAGTCCTCGAAGCGCGGTGCTGGCCGGCCGACGGAAGCCGCCAGCAATAGCCGATCCGGTACGCGAATTATGCGGATATTCTATCCGGCTGCCGCTGCCTAGACGCTTGAGGACGACCCGGGACCCTGGTTGGACGCCATGATCAGCAACTACACCAAGCTAATGATTAGAAATTCGACGCGAATTTGAAGAAACCCGGGATGCTTCTCCAGGGAGGCATCCCCGCCGAAGAGGAGATTGACGCGATGAGTGAAGCCCAAGTGCAATCGCAACCGAAGGGAATTCCGACTCCCGAGGAGCTGGGCTTCGACCCGGCGGAGTTACGCAAGCGGTACGCCATGGAGCGCGAGCGGCGCCTGCGCGCGGACGGGAACAGCCAATACCAGGAGATCACCGGGAAGTACGAGCACTATAATCACGATCCGTACGTTGCACCCGGCTTTACGCGGCCGGCGCTGCACGAAGAGCTCGCGGCGGTGGTAGTAGGCGGAGGATTCGGTGGCCTGCTGGCAGCGGCGCGGCTGAAGGAGGCCGGGATCACCAATATCCGTATCATCGAGAAGGGCGGAGATTTCGGCGGGACCTGGTACTGGAATCGCTATCCCGGCGCCCAGTGCGACATCGAATCCTACGTCTATCTGCCGCTGCTCGAAGAGACCGGATACATGCCGAAGGAGAAGTACTCCTTCGCGCCCGAGATCTTTGAGCACGCCAAGCGGATCGGTAAGCATTTCAACCTGTACGAGCGGGCCTGCTTTCAGACGCAGATCAAGGAGGCGCGGTGGGACGACGCGACCAGCCGTTGGACAGTCACGACGGATCGCGGCGACGTCTTCAAAGCACGCTTCGTCATCATGTCGAGCGGACCGCTCAACCGGCCCAAGCTTCCTGCGATTCCCGGAATCGAGAAGTTCAAGGGGCATACGTTCCATACGAGCCGGTGGGACTACGACTACACCGGCGGCGACACCACGGGCGGGATGCACAAGCTCGCCGACAAGCGCGTGGGGATCATCGGGACCGGGCGCGACGGCAATTCAGTGCGTATCGCATCTTGGCGAGCACGCGAAGCAGCTTTACGTTTTCCAGCGCACGCCATCCTCGGTGGACGAACGCGGCAACAAGCCGACCGATCCGGAATGGGCGAGGACGCTGAAGCCCGGATGGCAGGACTATCGGAACCATAATTTCTGCTCGATCCTGGCAGGAACGCCGGTCGAGGAGGATCTGGTCGGCGACAAGTGGACGAGCCTGTTCAAGAATCTCGCCCGGCTGTTGTCGAATACGAGCAATGCGGAACTCTCCGGCGAAGCGATGGCGCTGATGGCGGAGATCGCCGACTACCAGAAGATGAACGAGATTCGCGAACGCGTGTCCACCACCATCGCGGACAAGGAGACGGCCGAAGCGCTGAAGCCGTGGTACGGTCAGTGGTGCAAGCGGCCGACCTTCAACGACGAGTACCTGCCCACCTTCAACCGGCCCAACGTCAAGCTGGTGGACACGAAGGGCAAAGGCGTCGAGCGCGTGACGGAGGATGGAGTAGTCGTCGGCGGGGTCGAGTACAAGGTGGACTGCCTGATTTTCGCGACGGGCTTCGAAGTCGGAACGGCCTACACCCGGCGATCCGAATTCGAGTTGTACGGCCGCGGCGGCAAGACGCTGACCGAATATTGGGCGAAAGGGATGAGAACCCACCATGGCTTGCTGAGCCACGGTTTTCCGAACTGCTTCCACATGGGTCTGACCCAGACGGGGCTCGCACCGAACTTCACCTACATGCTGAACGGGCAGGCCACGCATATCGCGCACGTGGTCAAGGAAATGGGCGCGCGCGAAGCAACCGCCGTGGAGCCCACACCGGAGGCCGAGGCGGAATGGGTCAAGCTGGTAACTGCACCGACTTTCATCACGGAGTACCAGAACACCTGCACGCCGGGGTACTACAACGGCGAGGGGAAGAACGAAGGCCAGGGCTTTCTCGAGGCGCAATATCCGCAGGGGGCTGTGGCATTTTACGAGATGCTGGCGCGGTGGCGCGATAAGGGCGATTTCGAGGGATTGATCCTGAAGTAGCCGAGTCGTAGAGACCAATCCCGCGGGGTTCGCGCCCGGACGGCGCGAACCCCGCGGATGCAAAATACACCCTCCCTCGACATCACGACCCGCCGGCAGGTCTTCCGAGGAGCTCCATCAACCCGTCCTGAACGAGTCTTCGCCGCGAAGGATCTACGAGTGGACCGTCGCCTAGGCGGGGTGACAGAGTTTGCAGGCACGCAGGCCGGCGCCGCGCGCGTGGGCGGCATCACCGAAGATCAGCCACCGTTTGCGGTCCGCGCGTTGTACTGTGCTGCATGCCGGCCGGCAGAAGATCCGCGATGTCCAATGGCCGTAGACGGCGCTGCCGGGCAATCGCCGGGCGCGGCCGGCATTGAACCCTTCGGCGCGCAGCAGCTTCAGCTTGCGATCGACGCCGCCGCCGTAGTTTCCGATAGTCCCATCCGAACGAATCACCCGATGGCAGGGTACATAGACGGGCAGCGGATTCGAGGCCATCGTGTTGCCTACCGCGCGCTGGCTGGACGGCGCGCCGATGGCGGCGGCGAGCGTAGCGTAGGTCACTACGGAACCGGGCGGCACCGTGCGGAGGCGCTTCAAGGCCCGGCGCTGAAAGGCGCTTTCGACGAGACTCAGATCGACTTTGCGGTGGGCCACCGCGTCGAGGTCGCCTTCGAGGAACCGACCGATTTCGTCGGCGATTTGCGCGGCGACCGCGGGAGCTTCGACGACGTCATACTTCCGGCGCAGCTCGGCGAGGGTGCCGTCGCCGCCGGGCGAGTCGAGATATTTGACGGCGAGCAGGCCGCGGGGTCCGTCGGCGATGAGCAGCCGACCCAGCGCGGAATTGACGATGCCGACACGCACCTGGGGACGCGCGATCCGCTGGAGGGCGCGGTGCAGACGGGGGCGCGCAACCGCCAGCATCCGATCGACCATCGCATCGCTCGGGATCGCGCCGAATTCGTCATGATTGTGCATCTCGTCCATGGGTTTCACTCCGCCGCCTTGATCTTCTTCATCGCGAGATAGACGCCCGCGCGCGCGGCCTCTTCGGAACATCCGAGCGCGACGGCGATTTCGCCATATTCGAGCCCTCCCAACTTGCGCATCGCGAGCGCCTGGCGCTGTTTGTTCGGAAGCCGCGCGATGTTCGCCCGCAAATCGACGGCAGTGTCGGGGGAGCCGCCGGACGCATAGGCGTGGGCATCGCCGGCGATTTCGGACTCGTCGCCGCTGATGACACGCGCGCGGCGCGCATGATCCCGCGAGCGGTTGAGACACAGATTGGTCGCGATACGAAAGAGCCAGGGACGCAACCCCGCGGCGGAATCCAGCCGCGGGTACGCCCGGTACGCACGCAGCCAGGTCTCCTGGAACAGGTCGAGCGCGTCTTCGCGGTCGCGGGTCGTGCGTATCAGGTAGCGCATGATCTCGCGCTCATGACGCCGTAGCGCCTCTTCGAAAGGCGGCGGCAGGTCTACGCTTGTCGGCGGCGATGTCGGCGGTTCCATCTCGAACAGATATAACCCCGGGCCGACTAATCCGTGAAATCGTGCAAAAACGGCGGGGTCGCGGCTGGCATCGCGGCCGAGAGCGTCAATTGCCCAGGTGGGGGCGAGCGGCGGGACGTTGATCGGAATCGCGCGCGGTATCCCCGATGTTGCGCCGACTTTGCGCGGTATTGGAAAAAAGGCTCAGGCGGCCTTGGCAGCGCGCGCGTAGTGGGATGCGATTTCGCGGCCGATCAGTTCGACCTGGCCCGCCCATGCGCCCGGTTCGGCGATTGGCCACAGCACGAACTTGTCGAGTCCGATCGCGACGTACTCCTGGAGGCGGTGCATGATGTCATCGGGCGAGCCGTAGATCGTGCGTTGCAGGAAGGCTTCGGACCCACGGCCCATCGCGGTCATCATCGGACGCATGTCTTCCATCGCGCGTTCGCGCGAAGCGGCGAGGCGGCAGAAAAGGATGAGGCCTGATTCGATGCGGGCGTTGGCGCGGCCGAATTGCGCGGCGTAAGTGCGAATCGTCGCGATGTTGCGGGTGAACTCCTCGGGCGTCTGGAAGGACGCGAAGTAACCGTCGGCGAGGCGCGCGGTGCGTTTGAGTGCGGCGTCGGAGCGTCCGCCAACCCAGAGGTCGATGGTGCCGGAATCAGTGTTGGTACGCGGCGCCGGGCGGGGCTCGATCGTCACGTTGTCGAAATTGAAGTATTTGCCGTGGAAGCTCGCCTTCTGCTCCGTCCAGACCTTGCGCAGGATGAGGATGCCTTCATCGAGGCGACGGCCGCGGCCTTCGGTGGGAATCCCGCAGGCGGCATAGTCGGCTAGATTGGCGCCCGTTCCGACGGCCATGACGACACGGCCGTGGGAGAGATAATCAAGGGAGGCGAACGATTTGGCGGCGACCAGGGGATGGCGGAGGTTCAAGAGGAAAACGCTGGGGCCGAACTTGATTTTCGAAGTGCGCGAGGCGATCAGCGCGAGGGTCGCGATGACGTCGAGCTCCGGGGAATTGGCGAGCAAGTGGTCCGAGAGCCAGAAGGAATCGAGGCCCCATCCCTCGGCCCGCTCGGCGACGTGCACGATGGTGTCCGCAGTGGGAAGTCCGAGGCTGAACAGGCCAAATCCGACGCCGATCTTGATCTGATTCATCGATGCCCTCCCGGCTAGGCTCTACAGGGGCGCGGTGATATTAACAATGTTTATGCGGAGATCGCTATTGGGCGGCAAAGGCCTAGACGTCACGTTTTTGGGAACAGGTGATGCCTTTGCCAGCCATGGGCGCTTCCAATCGGGCTACATTATTGAAGGCGCAGGATGCAAGATTCTGATGGAGGCGGGGCCCACGTCGCTATGCGCGATGAAGCGGTTGAACATCAAGCCCGTCGACATTGACATAGTACTGATAAGCCATCTGCACGGCGACCATTTCGGCGGCCTGCCGTTCCTGATCCTCGAATATTTGTGGGAGAGTCCGCGGCGGAAGAGCATGGTGATCGCGGGACCGCGCCATCTCGAAGCGCGCACGTGGATCCTGTTCCGAACGATGTTCCCGTTTTCGCGGGGGGACATGGAGCGAGTGAAGCGGCAGCTCAAGTTCGTGGTGCTGGAACCGGGAAGCGACCAGCGGATCGGGAAGGCGCGCGTGCGCACGATTCGCGTGCCGCATATGAAACGGTTCTGCTCGATGGCGCTGAGAGTCGAGTTGAATGGCAAGACCGTGGCGTTCACCGGGGATAGCGGTTGGACCGATGAGCTGGTGCCATTTACCGCCGGCGCCGACCTGTTCATGTGCGAGTGCACCTATTTCGAGAGCACAGAGCTCGATTTCCACATCAACTACCCGTTGCTCGCGCGCAAACGAGCGAGCTTCGACGTGGGCCGGATGGTGCTGACGCATATTGGGCGCGAAGTGCTCGAGCACAATTCGGAGGTCAAGCTGGAGATGGCGTCTGACGGGATGAAACTGCACGTCTGAGCGCATACCACTCGGAGCGCGCGACGGGTCTCGCCGATCCGCAATCTCGCGCGAATGGTTGTATAATTCTGCCGTCGCCGGACGTTGTCCGCGCGGCGTGAGTTCGCAGGAGGGGCCCGCCGGATGGGAATCGTGGATGGCAAGCGCGCTTTGGTGGTCGGGGTCGCGAACGACAAGAGTCTCGCGTGGTCGATCGCGCAGGAGCTGACGGCGCAGGGGGCGCGCGTCGCGCTGACCTACCAGGGCGAGGTGCTGGAGAAGCGGGTGCGGCCGCTGGCGCAGGAGATTGGCGCGTACGTCGCGGGCGAACTCGACGTCGGCAGCGACGCGGACATCGAGCGAGTATTCGCGAACCTGAAGGAGCAATGGGGCGGTCTCGATCTGATGGTTCACGCGGTGGCGTTCGCGGCACGCGAGGACCTGCGCGACCGTTTCCTCAATGTAAATCGCGGGAACTTCGCGCGCGCGATGGAGATCAGCGCGTATTCGCTGGTGGCGCTGGCGCGGGCGGCCGAACCCCTGATGGAAGCGGGCGGCGGCTCGATCGTGACGATGAGCTACCTCGGCGCGGTGCGGGCGATTCCGAACTACAATGTCATGGGCGTGGCCAAGGCGGCTCTGGAAGCCTGCGTACGCTATCTCGCGCTCGATCTGGGAGCGAAGAATATTCGCGTCAACGCGCTCAGCGCCGCGCCGGCGCGAACGCTCGCCTCATCGGCGATCCGCGATTTCCATACGATGGCGCACGAGGTCGAGGAACGGTCGCCGCTCCGACGCGCGATGAAACCCGACGAAGTCGGGCGCATGGCGACGGTGCTGCTGAGCGACATGTCATCCGGGGTTACCGGTCAGACCGTGTACGTGGACCTAGGCTACAATATCGTGGGTGCGTAGGACCCGCGGCAAGGAGAGGGTGCAATGGCAATTATTCCAGTGCCGCAACTATCGGACAATTACGCCTATCTGGTGGTAGATGACGCGAGCAAGGAATGCGGCGTGGTCGATTGCGCCGAGGCGGCGAGCGTACTGGCGGAGGTGAATCGCCGCGGGCTCAAACTGGTCGCGGTGCTGCCGACGCACTATCATTTCGACCACGTCGGCGGCAACGAGGATCTGGTCCGCGCGATCCCGGGGCTGCGAGTGTACGGGGCGCGCGGGGAAAACGGGCGTATTCCGGCGCAGACCGCCGAAGTCGATGACGGGGGCGCGGTCGAGATTGGCGCGCTGCGCGGCCGCGTAATCGGCATCCCGGCGCATACCAACGGCCATATCGCATACCACTTCCCGCAACTCAACGCGGTCTTCACGGGGGACACGCTGTTCATCGCGGGCTGCGGACGGGTCTTCGAGGGCAAGGCGCAGACGATGGTGGATTCGCTAGCGAAGTTGGCGGCGTTGCCCGAGGCTACCCAGGTTTACTGCGGGCACGAGTATACGGAAAAGAATTTGCGGTTCGCGTTGACGCTGGAGCCGGGCAACAGCGCGCTCAAGAGCAAATACGAATGGGCGCGCAAGGTCCGCGCAGAGGGAAAATACACGATTCCGTCGACGATCGGCGAGGAGAAGCGCTTCAATCCCTTCCTGCGCACGGACAGCGCGGAGTTGCGCGCGAGCCTGAAGAAGATGGATCCGAAGCTGGGCGACGACACGGTCGCGATTTTTGCACGGACGCGCGAATTGAAGGACCGTTTTTAGCGTAGCGCGGCATAGCGATAATCCGGTCTTACGAGGAGTGTGAGGATTGCGGCGAGCGCGGGTTCGCCTCACCAGGACTCGATGCGCTGCCAGAACTGCTCAGCGGAGAGCCCCGCCGGCGCCCGGTTCTGCATCCGGCTATTCCTCGAGTCCAAGCCCACTCGCTTGATCACACCGCACGCCAACCGGGCTCGCTAGCGCTGCAGGTCGGCCAGGAACTCGAGTATGGCGGCGTTGGTCTCAGCCGGCTTTTCCTGTTGCGTCCAATGGCCACAACCCTTGATCAGCACGGTCTTGCGCAGGTTAGGCACGAACGCCTCCATGCCGGCGCATAGCTCGGGCCGGAGGACGGGATCGAGTTCGGCGGTGATCATCAACGCCGGCTGATTCACCCGATTCTCGAGGTTCGCACTTTCCTCCCAGCTACGATCAATGCAGCGGTACCAATTGAGGCCGCCGCGAAAGCCGGTTTTCTCGTACGCCTTTACGAAGACCTGGAAATCCTCGTCGCTCAGGAAGGCGCCGTGCGGACGGTCGGCCAGGCGGTCAAGGAGGCCGCCGCCGGCCGGGCCGAATACCCCCGGTGGCGCGCTGGAGTCGACCGTCCCGGCGAAATCGCGAGGCTCCTGGTAGAAGCCGTTGAGGGAGCGACGGACGTCGCGCTCGAGTTCGGCCTCGGCGACGCCCGGGGTCTGGAAATACAGAATGTAATGGAAATTACCCTGCGCGATCGCCGCCATCAGATCGGTCGGCTTCATCGGGCCGCGGGGAAAGAAGGGCGTGTTGACGCCAATCACACGCTCGATCCTGTCCGGAGCCATCATCGAGGCATTCCAAGCCACCGCCCCGCCCCAGTCATGGCCAACAATGATGCATTTAGCGAGTCCGAGCGCGTCTAGCAGCCCGACGATATCGCCCACCAGGTGACGCTGAGTGTAAGCGTCGATCGCGGCAGGGGCGTCGGTGTCGCCGTATCCGCGCTGGTCGGGTGCGATCGCGCGGAAGCCGGCGTCCGCGAGGGCACGAAGCTGATGACGCCACGAATACCAGAGTTCAGGGAAGCCGTGGCACATCACCACTGGGAAACCGCTGCCGGCTTCGGCAAAATGCATCCGAATATCGTTCGTTTGTATGAATTTATGGGTAATTTCGCTCATCGAGACGCCTCATCCGCGGAACGAACCAGTATCAGCAGAACGAACCAGTCTCAGCCGATTGACAGTTTGATGCAACCAGCAATATCGTTAGCGATGCCAAGCGGCCATTTGCGCCGACGGAGGGGCAAGTAAATGAACCGGGACTTCGAATTCAAACAGCTTTTGCGCGCCTATCGCGCGGGAATTATCAACGAAGAGACTTTCGAGTGTGAGATGGTGGATCTCGAGAAGGGATCGTCGGCGAATGGGTCCAGAAACGGCGGATTCCGTTGCATGGGTAAGACTTACAGCTCCGAGCGAGAGGCGATTGTCAGTTTTCTGGACAAAGCGCGCGTGGCCGAGGGCAATGCGGGAATCGCGTTCGCGAACTGGGTCAAGGCTTGTAAGACGGAGTGCATCCGCAGCGGCCTCAAGATGATTTCCGAGCGCGAGAGTTACCACGGGCGCGTGTTCGAGCAACGGCTGCATGAACTCGGAGCGGAATGCCGCGCCGAAGTTTCCGAGGAAAGCCGCAAATTCTCGGAATGCGTCAGCGACACGCATATGGCGGACAACGAGAAGCTGCTGCGCTTTGCGGCGCTCGTGCCCGACGCGGACGCGGCGATCAAACCCCTTTTCGAGCTGGCCGAATCGATCAAGGAAGACCTCGAGACCAAGGAAGCGATTCGACTCTTCGCGGAAGACGAGCTATCGAGCGTCAAGTGGCTGCGTTATGCCTGTGCGGCATTGAACGCCCCTGCGCAGTCCGCGTCGGCCCCGGCGCGAATGACTGCCTAGTTTTTGCGATGGATGCGCCGGCCGCATGTTGCCGGCGCCTGGAAGACTCACGGGCGTGGCGCGATACCGATAGCGCCACGCCCACTTTGCGTCAGGCTTACTCGGGAACCTTGCTCGAGCTTGATGCGCCGACCGGCGGCCCGGTCATACCCGCCCCGGGTGCGGGCATCTGCTGCTTGCTATAGTTCGCAGGCACTGTAAATGTGTCCGCGGGCAGGTTCTGGACCGCGATCTTGGTAATCGTCATGTGCGTTACAGTCGGCGGCCGCTTCGCCAGCATCTCGGTGATTTTTGCCGTTTGATCCGGCGTCATTCCGGGCATCGATAGGTGAGTTATCTTGGTGGTGGATTCGAGTTTGAGCGGTGCGCCATCGGGCATCTCGCCCATCATCGCCATCGCAGTGCCCTTGACCTTCTGAGCCATCGCCTTGTTGAACGTGGTGAAATCGGCGGCGCCGGGCGCGCGGGTGGAGAAGCAGGCCTTCAGAGTTGATTGGTTGCCGCCCATCGAGGCCGCACCCGTGTATTCGTCGCACGAATAACCGGCCACCGTATCGCGCGCTCCGGTCTTCTTGAACTTCATCGGGGTCACGTCAAGCTTCATCGGAGTGTTCGGCGGGAACGGCATCTCGACGAACGTACGTTTGCCCGAGTTCATGATCGTCCTCGTGCCCTTGTCGAGATCGAGAACCATACTGTTTTCGCCGACCTGGGTCTTTTGTTTGTTTCCTTCGATCATGAGGGTGACGTTCTGGGTGGTCGCCGGGCCACTGCCCGAGTCGACGGTCTGCTGCTCGTCGGCTACGACACCCGCATAGAGGCCGCTAGAGCCGGCGATGATCAAGACTGCCGCAATTGCGGCTGCGGATGTTCTCACAATGATTGTCCTCCCTGAGCGCGTCGCATTTCCATTATGTTCTCATCGGCCGCGACGACCGCGCCAAAGGATCGTCCGCTAAGCATCCGATGTCCCAGCATAGCGAGTAGCCCGAATGCTACCCAAACCATTTCTTTTATCCGCCGCAGGAACCCGAGGGCGAAGCCAAGGTCTGCGGGATAGCCCAAGAGCGAGAGAATCAGCGCCTTGCCGCCTTCCTGGCTGACCAGCTTACCCGGAATCAGGAACGTCGCGCGTTCGATCAGCAACCCCATCGCCTCGATCATCAGGACCACGATCCAAGTCACCGGCTGATGAAGCAATTTCATCAGGATGAGTAGTTCAACGGGCCCCATGCTCCAAGCCACGAGGTAACAGAGGCAGGATGCGAAGAACCGTGGGCGATGGTGCGCGTAGAAATCTAGGAGAATTGCGTCAGCGTCACCCGCCGCGGCCTCCACGTCGGGGTTGGTCAGATGGGTGACATCGAGCTTCGCTGCCACGCGCCATAGGAGCGAGAATGGACGCTTCAACTGGATATAGAGGAAGCCTGCGGCGAGTCCGACGGCAATCGCGAACCCGCCGATCACCGGCCACAACAGATGGTGCAGTTGCGCTTCGAATGGCAGGGAGGCAAGGATGGCACCGCTGATAAAGCCGATTTGTCCAAGCGCCTCCGCCAATGAGGCTACGACAACCGTGGCCAGACCCACCGCCATCGCCAGTTTCCGTCGCACCATCAACGCCATTACGAATTGGCCGCCCAATTGCCCCGAAGGTGTAACGTAGTCGATCGCTTCGCCTGCGATCCGCGCCAGGAATAGCTCACCGAAGTGCAGTTTGCGCGGGTAGTCTAAAATCGTCACCCGCCATCCGAGAGTATTGGCGACCCGCGCGACCGCTTCGAGCGCGATTGTAAGCGCCAGTCCCCAACCAACCAACTGCACGTAGTGCCAAACGTCGCCGGCGCCGAACCGATGGAGAAACCAGATGTAGAACCCGACTGCGAGGAGGATTATGAGAGTTTCGAGGCGCCGCATTAATGGGGAAAGTCCGTGGCTAGACCGCCATCGGCGGCGGGTGCGGCCATTGTTTCAGCCGCGGCATTCCGGCGCAAGGCGGGTCCGAGTGGAAACGCTCACAGCCTCCCGCAATCGATCGATGCATCAGCCGCGGCGCGAAGTCCCCGGAGAGATAACGGCAACATAGCCGACCACCGCTGCGACGTGGCCGGAGATGCCTGTCCGGTCAGATCTTGAATCTGATGTGGATAATGTCGCCGTCCTGCATCGTATAGTCGCGCCCCTCGAGTCGCAGCTTTCCCGCCTCCTTGACCTTGGCGTCCGAACGCAGCGCGGCAAAGTCCGCATAGCTGACGACTTCCGCGCGTATGAAACCGCGAGCTATATCGGAATGGATACGGCCCGCCGCCTCGAGAGCCGAAGCACCGCGCGGCAGCGACCAGGCGTGCGCCTCGGGTTCCCCAGCAGTGTAAAAAGTAATCAATCCAAGGTCACGAAAGAGCGAGACGATCAGGCGATCGCGCGCCGGCGCCGCTAGCCCGGCGTCGCGCAGCAATTCGGTCTGGCCGGCGGCGTCGAGTTCCCACAGTTCGGACTCGAAGCCGGCCGCAAGTCTGAAGACGTTGACGCCGCGCGCCGCGAAGGCTGCGCTTTCCGCGGCCGATAGCTCCGCTGTTGCGCGATCGGCGTCGCAGTTGATCACGGCGATCACCTGCTTGCGCGAAAGAAAATCGAAGCTCGAGAAGGTCTGCGTCTCCTGTGTGGTCAGGTCGAGCAGACGCAGGGGCTTACCCTCTTCGAGCCATTTGAGGCACTTCTCCAGAGCGGCGCGCTCGAAATCGACCGGGCTCGTTTCCTTCTTAAGCCGTTCCAGCCGCCGCTCGGCCTGGTCGAAATCGGCAAAAGTCAGTTCGCTCTCGACGCTTTCCAGGGCAGCGGCCAGCGGCGTCGCGCGGCCGACGAAGTCAGGGACCACGATCAACAGCGCTTCGAGGTCGCGAATCAACGGCAGCAGACTTGGATCGAGCGCCGCACCTTCCTTTTGTTCCTTCGGATTCGGGGCGAAATCGAGAATCGTCAACTCGACGGGAATCTTCTTTTTGGAGCCGTAAGTAGCTTCGAGGAAATCAAGGCGTTCGTCTGCGACTTTGATCTGACCATACCGAGCACGGCCTTTCGCGTCGGCCTGTCCGGGCAGGGGGGCAAGGCCAGTCAGGGCGTGAAAAACGGTCGATTTGCCGACCCCGCGTGCGCCGATTATTCCAGTCTTCAAGCTGAACAGCTCCGAAATTCCAATGGTTGCATATCGCGCGGGCCGGTGTCACCGAGTCGCCTCAGCCGCGCTTGCGGATTCGCTCCGCCTCGGCCACCAGTGTCGGGTAGCCGAACGGCGGCTGAATGCCGCTCAGACTTATATTGCCGAGGCGACGTGCCGTGGTCACGAGTGTGCCGGCGGCGTTGGCGACCGCGGTGGCGGCAGCGTCGCTCAACTCATGGCCACACAATTCCCGCGCCAACGCTTTGGCCGTCTCGGGTGTCAGCTTTGCCATCGCAAGTCCTCCCGCACTTCAAAAATCGCGCAAAATCGCTCCCGGCTGGCGTTCTAGAGCTTCGGCAGAGGTAGCGGCCCGCGTGCGCGCTCGTAGGCGTCAGCCACCTGTAGCACCGTGACCTCGTCAAAGGGCTTGCCGATTATCTGCATGGAAAGCGGCAATCCATCATTCGAGAGCCCGGTCGGAATCGAGACCACTGGTTGCCCGGTAGCATTGAACGGTCCGGTGAAACGCACCATGTTGGCGAAAATGTCGTAGGCGGTGTCGTCAATTCGCGGCGCCACGGTCGCGAGTGTCGGCGCCAGCAGGACGGCGTGACCCTGCAATGCTGCGAGCGCTTCGGCAAGCATCACGGTGCGCTCCCGCTGGGCGCGGATGTAGTTCGCCGCCGTCACGGTCATAGACGTCTCGATTAGCGCGCGCACGTCGACGCCGTAGTCGTTGGGCCGTTCCCGTATCCACTGTTCGTGAAATTCCAGTGCTTCGGCCATCAGCACGATCATCGTTACCCGCGAGCCCTCGTCGAACGACGGGAGCGAGACTTCCTCGACCGTCGCACCCAACGACCCCACTAGCTTGAGCGCCTGGTTGAATGCGCGTGAAACAGGGTCCGAGAGACCGGTGCCGAGTTCGCGAATCACACCAACGCGCATCCCTTTGAGGTCGCCGCCGAGGCGGCCGGTGTAATCGGGCACCGGCTCGTGGCTGCTGGTGGCGTCGTTGGGGTCGTGACCAGCGATGACGTTGAGCATCAAGGCGGCGTCACCGACCGAGCGCGTTATGGGTCCGGTGTGATCAAGCGAGTCGGAAAGCGGCATGACGCCGTAGCGGCTAACGCGGCTCCAGGTCTGCTTGAGTCCGACGCATCCGCAGCACGCCGCGGGGATCCGGATCGAGCCGCCCGTGTCGGTGCCGATGGTAGCGGCGGCGGTCTGCGCAACAATCGCGGCGCCGGAACCACCGCTGGAGCCGCCGGGGATACGATCGAAGTCGTAGGGATTGTGGCAGGCGCCCCAATGCGGGTTGTTGGTGGTCGCCCCGTAGGCGAACTCGTGCAGGTTGAGCTTGCCGAGGAGCACCGCGCCGGCTTCGCTGAGCCGTGTCCACACTGTCGAGTCGTGGGTGGGGACGAATTCGCCAAGAATTTTTGAACCGCCGGTAGTCAGGATGCCCTCGGTGTAACAGAGATCCTTGAGCCCGATCGGCACGCCGTGAAAGGGGCCGCGCCAGCGCCCGGCGACGATCTCCGCTTCGGCCTTGCGCGCCGCCTCACGCGCCAGGTCATCGGTCACGGTGATGTAGGAATTCAAGCGTTCGTCAATCGCTTCGATACGATCAAGGTAAGCCTGGGTCAGCTCGACCGGAGAGATTTCCTTCGCGCGGAGCTTTTGAGAGAGTGCCACGACGTCAAAATCGAGCAATTGGCGCAGATTGGCCATGGTGACCTCGCGTGCCGATGGGGTTATTAACGACGGTCAGGTGCAGGAGCCTGCCGTGCGCCGACTCATGTGGGCTACCTTACCGCAATTCCGGGCAGCGGGGTGAGCGTGCCCAAGGACCGTCGACGCTAACTCGACCGATTCGTCTCATTGGTCGCAGCTACAGCGCGATTCATCACCTCCCTGCGGCTTGTGCTACAGAGTCAGACCGGTGGTCGTTGGACAGGAGGGTACCTCGATGCCTAAAGCGCCTACGGACTATCAGACCCGTTATCCGATAGATTTCGGTGATATCGATCCCGCCGTTCGCCAGACGGTTGTGCAACTCTACGCCGCCGACGGTGCGAAATCGCGCGGCCTGCTATATTTACCACCGGGCAACCGTAAACCACGCACCGTGGTCATCATGGCTCATCCGCGCGGCGATTTCGCACAACATTACTCGATACCGTTCTGGGTCGAAGCCGGGTTCGCCGCGTTCGCGCAAAACACGCGCTATCTCAACAACGACTCCATGATGCTGCACGAGAACCTGCTGATCGACCTGGCGGCGGGATTTCGCTACCTGCGCGAGGAGCAGGGATTCGAGCGAATCGTGATGCTGGGAAATTCGGGCGGCGGATCTCTATTCGCCTATTACGACGCCGAGGCGCGGACACCCAAAGGATCGCGGGTCTCAGCACCGCCCGGAGGTGGTCCGCCCGACCTCAATCAGTTCGATTTTCCCGTCGCCGACGGCTTCATTATCCTGGCGGCCCATCCGGGGCAAGGAAAGGTCCTGATGGGTTCAATCGACGGTGCCGTGGCCAACGAAGGCGACCCGTTCGCGACCGACCCAGAACTCGATCTGTACGACGAGCGCAACGGTTTCCGGATGCCTCCCGGGGAGACGCGCTACGACCGACAATGGCTCGCGCGCTACCGGGAAGCGCAACGTTCGCGGGTCGCGCGAATTGACGCGATCGCACGCGGCCATATCGCGGACGCACAGAACGCCCGGGTCGCCACCAAAGCGCCTGATTTTGCGAAGGCGGCGGTGGATTACAGGATCGGTGTGCAGCGGCGAATGATGGCCCCGCGCATTATGGTGGTGTATCGCACACTGGCGAATCCGAACTACTTCGACCTTACGCTCGACCCGTCGGAACGTGTAGTTGGTTCGATCTTTGCGGCGCGTCCGGAACTGTTCAACTATCACGCCTTCGGGCTTGGTCATGTCGTAACCCCCGATGCGTGGTTGTCGACCTGGTCCGGGTTGAGCTCATACGCGAATCTCGCGCGCAATTTGCCGAAGGTGCAGGTGCCGACTATCGTGGTTGGGGCCAACGCCGACCAGGACATCTTCGTCTCGGATGTGCGCACCGAATTCGAGCAATCGGGGGCGCGCGACAAACGAATCGAATTTATCGAGGGTGCCGACCATTTTATGCGTGCGGGCGGCATTAAGTCCCATCTCGGCGATCCGCGCCCGCGGTTGATGAAGTTGCTGACGGAATGGACGAAAGAACGCTTTGCACCATAACAGGCTGTTGAAAAATGATTGGCGCACCACGGTACATCGCTTGCCTTGCACCGAGCCGGAGATAAACCTGGAACCCTAACAGCCGAGGCCCAGTCGAGCTTGGGTGGCCAGGGAGCGAGGCTACCCAGAGGTCAATTCGTTTCGCAGAACCCGTGGACGTCCCGCATCTGAGCGTTGACGCGAAAGTGGCCTGAAGTCCAAGGTGCGCGGCCGGCGTCGGTTGAAGACAATTCCAGTTGATCGCGCCGGCGCTTTCAGGGCCAACAAACAGTAAGGTCCGGCGCTGCAGCTCCAAACACGGTTTCTGTAGCATATTCGGTCTATAACAAGCTTTAATGGTAGCAATGACAGCTTACTTAGGCTATAGTTAATGCTGCGGCTCAAGACAAAAGCGCAGGAGTGGGGCTCCGGTCGTGCCGTAAACTGGTTTCGTGCAGCATTTACGCGCGATTTCCCAAGAGTTGACAATAGAATGGCTGTTCCACCGCTCCCAGACACCACCAGTAGTCTTTTTGCGAATCTGATCGAGCATCATCTTCGCTTCTCGCTCGCCAAGCGGCGCGGACAGGTGGACAAGCACGACTGGTATCTGGTGGCGGCGATGGCTGTGCGCGACATGTTGGTCGAGCGCATGTTGGCGACGCAGGCGCGGTTCGAAGGACAAAACTCGAAGAAGCTCTACTACCTTTCACTGGAGTTCCTGATCGGGCGATCGCTCGAAAATAACTTGTTCAACCTTGGGGTGATCGATATTTGCCGGGAGCTGCTCGCCAGGAATGGAATCGACCTGCAGATGCTCTTCGACGAGGAACCTGACGCGGCGCTGGGCAACGGCGGCCTGGGCCGGTTGGCCGCGTGCTTCCTCGATTCACTCGCCACTTTGGACATGCCCGGCTACGCCTACGGGATAAATTACGAGTTCGGCTTATTCCGGCAGGAGGTCAGCGACGGTTACCAGGTCGAGCGTCCCGATAGCTGGCGTCGCGACAGCTCACCGTGGCTCGTGGCGCGGCCGGAGGAATCGTGCCTGATTCCTGTGTACGGCCGGATCGAGCATCGCTTCGATCGCAGCGGTGAATACAATCCGCATTGGGTGGACTACCGCCTGCTCGCCGGGGTGCCGTCGGACCTGCCGATTTGCGGATATGGCGGCCGCACAGTGAATTTCGTGCGCTTGTATTCCGCTGGCGCCTCGGATGAGTTCGACATGCAAATCTTCAACGCCGGGGACTACGTGAAGGCGGTCGAGCAAAAGATGGTTTCCGAGACCATCTCCAAGGTGCTCTATCCGTCGGACACAATGCAGGCGGGCCGGGAGCTGCGCCTGCTGCAGGAATATTTCTTCGTGGCCTGCGCGATCGGCGATATCATCCGCAGTTTTCACAAGCGCGGGGAAGACGACTTCAGGGATTTTCCGTCGAAGGTGGCGATTCAGCTTAACGATACGCATCCGGCGCTGGCGATCGCGGAACTGATGCGCGTCCTGGTCGATGAGCACGATCTGCAATGGAATACCGCCTGGGAGATCAGCCGGTCGACCTTCTCATACACGAATCACACGCTGATGCCCGAGGCTCTGGAACGGTGGCCGGTGAGCCTGTTGGAGCAGGTCCTGCCCCGTCATCTTCAAATTATCCACGAGATCAACCGGCGATTCCTTGGCGAGGCGGCCTGCGTTCGCAGTGACGAAGCGCAACGTTTGTCGATCATCGAAGACGGATACGAGAGCCACGTCCGCATGGCACATCTCGCGATCGTGGGCAGCCATGCGATCAACGGGGTCTCGGCACTCCATTCGGAGCTGCTCAAGACACGGCTCGTCCCGGATTTCTACCGGCTGTGGCCGGAGCGCTTCAGCAATAAGACCAACGGCGTTACGCAGCGGCGGTGGCTGTTGATGGCGAATCCTGGTCTGGCCAAGCTGCTCGACGATACGATCGGCACCGGCTGGGCGACGGACCTGGAGCGACTGCAGGGAATCGAGCCGCTGGCCGATGATGGCGCGTTTCAGGCGAAGGTCATGGCGATCAAGCGGGCGAACAAGGAACGCCTTGCGACCATAGTGCATCGGACCGTGGGGGTGGACATCGACCCCGCGAGCATGGTGGACGTTCAAGCCAAGCGCATCCACGAATACAAGCGGCAAATGCTGATGGCGCTGGGCATCATGCACGAGTATTTGAGCCTGGTCGAGGACGGGATCGAACCGGCGTCGCCGCACGCATATGTCATCGCCGGCAAGGCCGCGCCCGGTTACTGGGCAGCCAGGATGATAATCAAATTGATCAACAATCTGGCGGAGGTGATCAACAACGACCAGAACACTCGCGGATTGATCAAGGTGGCCTTCGTGCCCGACTATCGCGTTTCGCTGGCTGAGAGGATTATTCCCGCCGCGGACCTATCCGAACAGATTTCCACAGCCGGCAAAGAGGCATCGGGCACGAGCAATATGAAGTTCGCTATGAACGGAGCGCTGACCATCGGCACGCTCGATGGCGCCAATATCGAAATCCGCGAGGCGGTGGGCGCCGAAAACATCTTCATTTTCGGCTTAACCGCCCAGATGATCGAGGAGATGCAGACCAACGGCAGTTACCAGCCTTTCGAGTACTATCAGGCCGACCCCCGCCTGCGTCGAGTACTCGACGAACTGGCTTCAGACCGCTTCTGCGCGGATGAACCTGGACTGTTCCGCTGGATTCGCGACATGCTGCTCGGACGCGATGACTATTTCCTGCTGGCTGATTTTGGATCTTATCTCGACACCCAAGCGGAGATTGCCGGGCAATTCGAGCAAAAGAACATCTGGGCCAGGAAGGCGATCCTCAATATCGCCCGGATCGGGCGGTTTTCCAGCGATCGCACGGTCGCCGAGTACGCGCGCGACATCTGGCAACTAACGGCCAGGTGAGCGGCGCAGCCGCCGAGCAAATCCGATATCCGACAGCCGCTCCGGTGAGGTATCGTGCCCTCGGATGGCGCACGACCTGATACCGACCCCCGCCGAACTCCGGCTGATCGATTCCACGGCGCGGGGCGAAGTGGCGGACTACCGCGCGGCCGATGCGTTCCGGATTGATCCACGGCAGGGTGCGATCTGGAGTGAAGATCGTGCGCTATCGGGCGCAATCCTCCATGCGCTGGCGACACGAGCCAATCCAGCCTGGCCGATACAGTCGGGGGGCATACGCGTCTTCGGCGCCCGGATCGTGGGCGATGCGGATTTCAACGGGGCCGAGATAGTCCATCCGCTGGTCTTCGAAGGATGCCATTTCGAGGGTGCGATCAAGCTGTCCGGCGCAAAGCTTGTGTCACTCCGTCTAACCGGGTGCGACATCGCCGCGGTAGAGGCACGATCGCTGGTTTGCAGATCGGACGTCCTGCTCGATAGCGGGTTCAGGGCGCGGGGAGCGGTCGAGTTGACCAACGCGCACATCGGGGGAGACCTCGCGTGCCGCGGCGCTTTCTTCGCGAAGTCCATCGCGGCGGATCGGCTCCACGTCGATGGAAGCGTGCACCTTAGCGACGGCTTTCACGCGGCCGGCGCTGTGCTCCTAAATGATGCGGCGATCGACGGTGATTTTTCGTGCATCGGCGGCACATTCGAAAATCCTGGCGCCGCCGCCTTGAACCTCGATGGTTGCACGATCCGTGGTCACCTCCTGCTGGCCAACAGGTTCAGGGCGCAAGGCGCGATCAGTCTTCGCTGCGCACGGATCGGGGGGCTGCTCTATTGCACTCATGGAACGTTCGAAAATCCCGGCGGTGAGTCATTGTCAGCTGAAGAGGTAGATATTGGCGGACACATAATGTTGAACAACGGGTTCATGACGACGGGCGCGGTAAACCTGGCGCGCGCGCAGGTGGGCGGCGCGTTCTACTGCGCTCACGGCACATTCACTAACCCCGGAGGTATCGCGCTGTCCGCGGAGGGCGCGAGAATCCGCGGAAACATGTTCATGGGCGACTGGTTTTGCGCAAAAGGAGCGGTGCGCCTGCAGGATGCGGAGATCGGCGGTGATTTGAACTGTGTCGGTGGAATTTTCGAGAATCCTGGGGGCGACGCCCTAACCGCTAACCGTCTCGCGACTGACGGCAGCGTCCGCATGCACACCAGATTTCTCGCACGAGGCGCGGTGCACTTGCGCGGCGCGAGGATTGGCGGGGCCCTCAATTGTAACGGCGGATCATTCGAGAACCCCGGCGGAATCGCGCTGTCCGGGGAGGACGCTCAGGTTGGCCGTGGGGTTATCCTGAGTAGTGGATTCCGCAGCATAGGCGCGGTGCGGCTGATGGGCGGCAGGATCGGCGCCGATCTTTGCTGCACCGACGGCAACTTCAGCAATGCGGACGGCGACGCGCTGTGCGCGGATCGAGCAACGGTCCGTGGTAACGTCCTGTTGAACGACGGATTCAGCGTGAAAGGTAGGGTTGGACTGGAGGGGGCGAATATCGGGGCAAACCTCGAATGCGACGCCGGTAGCTTCGAGAATGCCGGGGTCGCGCACTATCGGCCGAGGGTATGATCGTCGCGGGCAGCGTGACGATGCGCGATCGGTTCAGGGCGCTGGGTGAAATCCGCATCGCGGGCGCCAAAATCGGGGGGCCACTCGAGTGCGCCGACGATCTCGATGAGGCGGGCAGCGGCACCGTCCTGCGACGGGAGCACGCGGAAATCGCCGGCGGCATACATCGACGCGGTGGAACGCGCCGATGAGCCGCGAGCGCGGCGGGCGGTCGAAGGTCCGCGCGATACCCTGCTAGGATTCCAGACCCACCTGCAGCGCGTTCAGATTGCGCGCCATCATGTTCCAAAAAGATGTTGCGGCGGTGAGTTCAAGAATATTCTGGCGGCCTATGAGCTTTTCGACCTGAGCAAAAAGACCGTCTTCGATCCGTGCCTTAGTAGTCAGTTCATCGGCATAACGCAGGATCAGCTTGTCGCTATCGCTGAACAGCGGACTCGTACTGTACGAACCGACGGCATCGATCTGTGCATGTGAGAGCCCGACCCGCTCCGCGATCTCGATATGTCTGACGAAGCCGTATTCACAGTCGAGCCGCTTCATCAGGATGAGGACGGCGAGCTCGCGCTGGCGCGGATCCAGAGAGGACTGCGTCATGAAATAGTTCGCGAGCGGGAAGACCCGGTTGGCGAGTCCGGGGCTGTTGGCGAGCGCCTTTACGACATTGGGGACGCTGCGCACCTGGAACTGCTGTT
The DNA here is from genome assembly GCA_963837035.1 of uncultured Pseudomonadota bacterium. GTDB lineage: Bacteria > Desulfobacterota > Binatia > Binatales > Binataceae > JASHZA01. The sequence goes on along the minus strand of CAWIMH010000026.1, from coordinate 286,820 downwards.
CGAAGCCGTCATAGAGTTTCTTGATTTCGCCGGTCGCAGCTTCTTTTTCGATATAAGGGATTCTTGGCATGACCGTTCCTCACTTCTGATCAAAGCTGAGGGGTGCCGCTGTACGTATTCTCCAGCATTCGCGAAGGTTTCGCGCCGATCATCGCGGCACCGCCTGATTATGCGCTCATACCGCACTCTCGCGAAGTTTGATAGAGCAGGAACACCAACATCCATAAGGCGAGGTGGAGCATGAAGTACGGCGTGGCGATTTTCCCGACCGATTACGCGATACGCCCTGACGAACTGGCGCGGGCGGTCGAGAACCGAGGCTTCGAGTCGCTGTTTTTTCCCGAGCACACTCACATCCCGAGTTCGCGCCGCACGCCGTTTCCGCGGGGAGGCGAGTTGCCGCGCGAGTATTCACACACTATCGACCCCTTCGTGGCGATGACCATGGCGGCTGCAGCGACGAAGAAGCTCAACCTTGCGACCGGCATCTGCCTGGTGATCGAACGCGATCCGATCGTACTCGCAAAAGAGGTGGCGAGCGTCGACCTCGCCTCCAATGGACGCGTGATCTTCGGCATCGGAGGCGGCTGGAATGCCGAGGAGATGGAAAATCACGGAACCGTGTTTAAGTCGCGCTGGAAGTTGCTGCGCGAAAGAACCGAAGCGATGAAGGAGCTGTGGACCAAGGACGAGGCCAGCTATCACGGCGAGTTCGTCAATTTCGATCGCGTATGGTGTTGGCCAAAGCCGGTGCAGCGGCCGCATCCGCCGATTCTGCTCGGCAGCCATGGGCCGCGGGGGTTGCAACGTGTGGTCAGGTATTGCGATGGATGGCTGCCGAATGCGGGGCGCGGCAGCGATCTGGTCGGTCAGATCGGTGAACTGCGGCGGTGCTCCGAACAGGCCGGGCGCGACCCCAAGACGATCTCGATCACCGCATTCGCAGCACCGGCGGACCGGAAGGTAGTCGACCAATACGAAGCCGCTGGAGTTGAACGGTCGGTCTTCTTCCTGCCGCCCGCGGGCGCGGACACGGTGATGCCGCTGATAGATCAGTATGCGAAGCTGATCGGGGCCTGAGGCCCGCGCCGAGCTTTTGTGCGTACCGGCTAACGCGGGCGGGAGGAAGGAGTCGCTGCGGCGCTCAATCCTTCCAGCGCGAGGCCATAGCTGAGATGGTCGACCATCATACGCTTGAGCGCCTGGGTCAGGGCAACTCGCGCGTAGCGCACCGCGAGCGTGGGCCGCGCCGCGATCTGTTCGGCCAGTTCCCAGGCGCGCGGCAGCAACCGTTCGCGCGGCACGACCTCGTTAACCACGCCCAGCGCAAGTGCCTCGGCGACGGGAAGGGTCTGGCCGGTCAGCAGGAAGTAGCGTCCGCGATTGGGTCCGAGCAACAGCGGCCACACGACATGGACGCCATCGCCTGGCACGGCGCCGTTGGGCAGATGGGCGCTGTCGCGGAAGGTCGTATGCGGTGCCGCTAGCACGATGTCGCAGAGCAGCGCGATTTCCGCATGACGGTGCGCCGGGCCGTTGACCGCCGAGATCATCGGCACCTCTACGTTCAGATGATTCATCAGCAAGTGCTTGCCGTCATGGTAAACGCGGTCCCAGGCGGTCGCACTCATCGTCATGCCGCCGGCGGGCGGCGGGTTGGCGCAAAAATTTTCGCCGGTGCCGGTGAGAATCACGACACGGTTGTCGAAATCGCGCGCGATATCGCTGAACAGATAGGACAACTCCTCGTGGGGACCACCGCCCCATTGGAGTTCGCCGCCATCGGTGTGGAGAGTAATTTTCAGGATTCCGTTGCGTCGTTCCATGGTCGCGTGTTTATAGGCGCGTGAGTAATCGTCCAGCTTGATCGCCATCCGCGTACTCCTTCCGGCGGGCGTCTTGAGCGAAGGCGCCGGGCCGACTCGAAAACTAACGCATTAAGACCGACGACGCGTAACGGCGCCGATAGTTCGTGCAAATACCGGAGGAACCGGGCGCAAAGGGCGCCGTGGACGTAAATCGGGATGGCTTGCGTTCGCCGCCCAATCCGAGAAAAAATCCAATGTTTTTTAGCACGTCCGCATCCCAGGGCTAACGCAGGTTCAATGCTTCCAAAGAGTCTTCTAATTGCCAACCGCGCAGAGATTGCGATTCGAGTGATGCGCGCCGCCGCCGAGATGGGCGTTAGAACCGTCGCCGTCTTCTCCGAGGACGATGGGTCTTCCCTACATACGCGAAAGGCCGACGAAGCTCGACCCCTGCGCGGAACCGGAGCTGGCGCCTATCTCGACGGCGAACAGATTGTGGCCGTGGCCAAGGCTGCGGGATGCGACGCTATCCATCCGGGCTATGGCTTCCTGAGTGAAAATGCGGGCTTCGCCCGGCGCTGTGCCGAAGCCGGGATCGTCTTCGTCGGTCCGCGTCCGGAAGTTCTCGAGCTGTTTGGCAACAAGCTCGAAGCGCGGTCTCTGGCCGAGCGCTGCGGAGTTCCAGTACTCGCCGGTACCGCGGGCCCCACGAGCCTCGAGCAGGTGCGTGAGTTTCTGTCGTCGCTGGGCTCCGGCGGTTCAATCATGATCAAGGCGGTCGCTGGCGGTGGCGGGCGCGGTATTCGAGCGGTGACGCATCTCGCAGAGATCGAAGAAGCCTACAAACGGTGCCAGTCGGAGGCTCGCGCGGCTTTCGGTAATGGCGACGTCTACGTCGAGCAGTTGATGCCACGCGCGCGGCACGTCGAAGTGCAGGTGATCGGCGATCGTTCGGGCGCCGTAAGCCATTTATGGGAACGCGAGTGCAGTATCCAGCGCAGGCATCAAAAACTCGTTGAGGTCGCGCCGAGCGGGTTGCCGTCGGAGCTGCGCAACCGCCTGATCGCGGCGGCTCTACGGATGGCTGAGACGTCGCGCTACAACAATCTGGGCACGGTCGAATTCCTCGTTGACGCGGCCTCCGGCGGCGACGATGCAGCCTTCGCGTTCATCGAGGCGAACCCCAGGCTGCAAGTCGAGCACACGGTCACCGAAGAAGTAACGGACGTTGACCTCGTTAAGCTCCAATTGCGGCTTGCGGGCGGGCAATCGCTCGCCGAGCTGGGATTGCTGCGCCCGCAGGTTCCGAAGCCGCGCGGGCTTGCGATGCAACTGCGCATCAATATGGAGAGTATCACCGCGGACGGCGGCACCAAGCCGTCGGGCGGGACGGTCACCGCGTTCGAGATCCCTTCTGGACCCGGTATTCGCGTCGATTCGTATGGCTACGCGGGCTATACGACAAACCCGCGTTTCGACTCGCTGATTGCGAAGCTCATCGCCCACTCGCCGTCGTCAGACTTCGCGACGGTCGTGGCGAAGGCGTATCGCGCGCTGTGCGAATTTCGAATCGAGGGAGTGCCGACGAACCTGGGATTTTTGCAATCCCTGCTGAAGAATCCGGATTTCGTGGGGGGAAAAATATATACGCGATTCCTCGAGGACCGAGCCGCCGAGCTCACTGGGGATAGCGCTTCAAACCATCAGCGATTTTTCTTCGAGCGGACCGCCGCCACCGCTTCGCCACGCCTTGCCGGCGCGCGTATCAATGCCACCGATCCGCTAGCGGTATTGGATTTCGGCAAAGAGGGCAACCACGGTCTGGTCTCGCCGACCGGTCCATCGCCTGTAGCCGCGACGACGTCGCAGGCACTCGACATCCCTGCGCCGGAAGGAACGGTGGCGATCAGGGCGCCGATCCAAGGCACCATCGTCTCGATAGACGTGCGCGAGCGTGACTCTATCCGCAAGGGTCAGCAACTCTTCGTGATGGAAGCGATGAAGATGGAGCATGTGATCAAAGCCCACGGCGGCGGAATCGTGCGGCAGATTACCGTGGCGGAACGCGATGCTGTGTTCGAGGGCCATCCGCTGGCATTTGTTGCAGAGTCCGGCGTCGAATCCACCGAAAGCGCCGAGCGGGAGGTGTTCGATCTTGATCACATCAGACCGGACCTCACCGAGATCATAGGGAGGCACGCGGTCGGTCTCGACGCCGCGCGGCCCGACGCAGTCGCACGCAGGCGCAAAACAGGTCAGCGCACGGCGCGCGAGAACGTTGAGGATTTATGCGATCCCGGCAGCTTCGTTGAATACGGACCGATGGTCATCGCCGCACAACGGCGCCGGCGCCCGGTGGAGGAGCTAATCGCACGGACGCCCGCCGATGGGATGCTCGCCGGGATTGGGCAAGTCAACGGTGACCTGTTCAACGAGACCAAAAGCCGCTGCATCGTAATGTCTTACGACTACACGGTGCTGGCGGGTACGCAAGGACAGCAGAATCATCGTAAGAAGGACCGCATGTTCGAGCTGGCAGAGAAGCTGCGTCTGCCGATCATTTTTTTCACTGAAGGCGGCGGGGGACGCCCTGGCGATACCGATGGTCTGGGCAACTCCGGCCTTGACGTTCCTGCTTTTCACTACTTCGGACGGCTGAGCGGACTGGTCCCACTCGTCGGGATCAACTCGGGCCGATGCTTTGCCGGCAATGCGGCGCTGCTGGGCTGCTGCGATGTAGTGATCGCTACCGCGAACTCGAACATCGGGATGGGCGGGCCCGCGATGATCGAGGGCGGCGGTCTCGGCATTTTTCGTCCGGAAGAAGTAGGTCCAATGGAGGTGCAGGTAGCGAATGGCGTCGTCGACATTCCGGTCGCTGACGAGGCCGAGGGAGTACGCGTAGCGAAGCGGTATCTTTCTTACTTCCAGGGCCCGATTGACCGCTGGGACTGCGCGGACCAGCGGTTATTGCGCAGGATCATTCCCCAGAACCGGTTGCGCATCTACGATGTGCGCGCGGTAATCGAAACGATCGCAGACGCCGGCTCCGTACTCGAGATTCGCCAGCATTTCGGCCCTGGGATGGTGACCGCGTTTATCCGGATCGAGGGGCGCCCGCTCGGGCTGATCGCTAACAACCCGGTGCATCTGGCCGGCGCCATCGACAGCAACGGCGCCGACAAGGCCGCACGGTTTATCCAGTTGTGTGATGCGTTTGATATTCCCCTGCTTTTTCTGTGCGACACGCCGGGCATCATGGTCGGCCCCGAAATCGAAAAGACCGCCCTGGTGCGTCACGCTTCCCGGATGTTCGTCAACGGCGCCAACGTAAGCGTACCGTTCTTCACCATCATTCTGCGCAAGGGCTATGGTCTCGGAGCGCAGGCCATGGCCGGCGGCAGCTTCAAAGCTCCGCACTTCACGGTCTCCTGGCCGACCGGAGAATTCGGCGGGATGGGACTCGAGGGTGCTGTAAAGCTCGGCTATCGCAACGACCTCGCGGCGATTGAGGATCCCGCGGCGCGCAAGAAGCTATTCGACGAAATGGTCGCCAGGATGTATCAGCATGGCAAGGCGTTGAACAGCGCTTCACACTTCGAGATTGACGATGTGATCGATCCCGCCGACTCGCGCAGGTGGATCGCCAACGGTCTATACTCGGCGCCTCCGCCGACGCCGCGCACTGGCAAGAAAAGTCGCTGTGTAGATACCTGGTGAAACGACCGCCAGGGTCGTTCACGACCCTGGCGGCGCGTCGACAGCGCCGGACGGTCAGCGCTGATGATAGAGCGGATGGCCGCGGAAATTGGTGTGCACGCGGCTCATGTGGTCGCCCTCCAGGTTGGCGAAGAAGAGATCCTGTAACCCGGGACCGCCAAATGCGCAGTTGGTCGGGAAATCGAGTTTCTCTCCCTTAACATCGTCGATAAGCATGCTCCATTTGCCGTTGGTATCCACCTGGAGAATCTGGTTGGCCGCAGTAAATTTTCCATCCTTAACCAGTCCGGGCAGTGTTATAAAAAGGTTGCCGGCGACGTCGAATGCCATCCCGTCGGGTATCGCTGGGAATCCCTCGGAGTAGACTTCGGGCTTGCCAAACGTCCCGTCTTTTTTGATCGCTATACGCAAACAATCGAAGCGGGTCGATTCCAGCAGGTACACCGCTTCTTCCTTGGGATCGATTGCAGTTCCATTAGCCAGATAAATACCAGTGGCTACTATATCGCCTTTGCCATCGGGACGGATGCGCACGAGCGCGCCTTTCGGTGAAGGATTGGCCAGCTCGGGCATTACCGAGTTGATATCGCTCGTGCTCGAGTTTGAAACGTAGAGGTTGCCCTCGGCGTCGTAACTGGCGAAATTAGGCATGGTCAGGGGCAGCGTCCCAACGCGATCGGCGATCATCGAAACCTGACCGCTCTGGGTCACGCGCATCATGGCTTGCTTGCCGAGGTCGCAGTAGACGAGATTGCCCTGGCGGTCCATGGTAACGCCGTTCGGGATCGAGCCGGCGGGCAGCGTGGTGAGTTCGTTGACCTTGCCGTCAGGCGTCACCTTGTACATGACGCCGTTGCGGCCGCCGCCATAAACATTATTATCCTTGTCGACCACCACCCCTTCGGCTTTGAGCACGCCGCGGCCGAAAATCTGAACCGTATCTACCGGTAATGTTGCCATCGCTTTTTCTCCTTGGGCGATTTGTGATCATCGCCGACAGTTGTTGCAGATTGATTGCGGGTTAGATGCGTTGCGCGCGCTCCACGACTGGCGCGTAACGCTTAACCAGATCGAGCGCGCCGCCGTCCGCCATGGCGATACCGAGTTTCTGCGAAAAGACCAACACGCGGCTAGCGCCGGCGTCTTTGTACGCGCGCAGTTCCTCGGACGACGGCCCGCTTTCTCGAGGATCGACTATCGCCGTTAGATGGAGGGCATCCGGATTGCGCCCGTTGGCAACTGTGAGTTTCTTGAGCGCTGCCACGTCGCGTTTGAAGGTCTCCGCGTCCTGCACCAAGGGCATCCAGCCGTCGTAAGTACGCGCGACACGCTCGAGCGCTTTGGGTCCGTGCGCGCCCAGCAGGATCGGCGGGCCAGGCTTTTGCGCCGGCTTCGGTTCGCATCTGACCGGCGGAAAGTGTACCAGCTCCCCCTTGTAACTGGGTTCGGCCGCGGTCCACGCAACCCGCATCGCTTCGGTCGTCTCGCGCAGGCGCTTCCAGCGGTTCCCGAAATTGGCGCCCATTGCCTCGGTTTCCTCCCGCAGCCATCCGGCGCCGACGCCGAGAATGACGCGACCGCCGGAGTAGAGGTCGAGCGTCGCGATAGTTTTGGCCGTGATTAGCGGCTCGCGCTCGGGCAGCAAACAGATGCCGGTTCCCAGCCTGATTCGCTTGGTTGCCGTTGCGGCAATCGTCAGGGCAATAAACGGATCGACCCAGCGGCCATAGTGTTCGGGCAATGTGCCGCCCCCGGGAACGTGTGTCTTGAAGCCGATGGGTATGACCGGGTGCTCAGGAATCCATAACGATTCGTACCCCGCTGCTTCCGCCGCGCTGGCGATCTCGGCGATATTGCCGGTTCGCGCGGTTGCAGCTACCAGAATGCCTATGTCCATAGGTGTCTCTCCCCGTTGAGTGGCTCACGCGCAGACCAATCGCAAGCGCCGTCGAGCATAGCGTGAAGCGCTGCGGATGAGTTAACACATCGTTCCGGGTCAGCGCTGGCCGCGCACGCTTGCCCGGCGTGATCCGACGTGCGTCAATGATCGTAAGCGTCTGACGGGGCAGTACGCGGCGCCCCGTGATGGAGTGAATCATGTCTAAGATTGCATACCGGGTAAGGCCCGAGACCGCCGTGCTCACTAAAGGATTCGACCCGCAATTGTCGGTCGGGTCCGCGCGCCCTCCGGTCTATCGCAGTTCCACCTACGTCTTCTCGAGCCCCGAGGAGGCCGAACGTGCCTTCAAGATCGCGCTCGGAAGGATCGAAGGGCTGGATGGCGAGAAGCCTGATCTGATCTACGCTCGCCTGAGCCATCCCAATGCCGAAATCGCGGAGGACCATCTTGTGCCGCTCGAGCGCGGCGCAAACGGGGCGGCAGTCTTCAATTCCGGACTCGCCGCGATCTTCACGGTGATGATCGGCTTGCTCGAGCGCGGTGGATCGATGCTCTATACGCAGCCGTTGTACGGCGGCACGCAGCATCTAATTCATCGGATTATCGAACCGCTGGGTTTCTCGGTCCGCGGGGTGCCCGCTGGTGAGACGCAAGCTCTGGCTGCGGCGGCGTCAGAAATGGACGATCTGCAACTGGTGCTAATCGAGACGCCAGCGAACCCGACGCTGATCATGAGCGATATCGCCGCGGCAGCTGCGGCGGTCAGAGGGCATCCGCGACGCCCGGTCCTGGCAGTCGATAACACGCTGCTGGGACCCACCTTCCAGCATCCGCTCGCGATTGGCGCCGACCTCGCGATCTACTCGGCCACCAAATTCCTTGGCGGGTTCAGCGATCTGCTGGCGGGGGTCGTACTCGCGCAGGAGCCGGATTTGATCCAGCGACTGCGCGGAGTACGCGCGCTGCTGGGCAACATCCTGCAACCGGATGAGTCCTGGATGCTCGACTCCCGGCTCTCTACGGTGGCCCTGCGGATGAATCGCCAGAGCAAAAACGCGCAACGAATCGCCGAGCATCTCGCAAACCATCTGCGCGTCGGACGGGTTCTTTACCCATCGCTATTCAGGGACGCCGAGCAGATCAGGATCCGGGACGCGCAAACCGATTACCCGGGATCCCTGATGTCCTTGGAGATCGACGGCGGCAAGAACGGTGCGTTCAACTTTCTGCGACGATTGACCATTGGAAGAAACGCCGTCAGCCTTGGCGGCGTTGAAACACTGGTGTGTCATCCGATGACCACCACGCATAGTGAGCTCTCGGACGAAGAGTTGGCGGCCGCGGGCATCACCGAATCGCTGGTTCGAATCTCGGTCGGTACTGAGCATTGGCGCGATCTGCTGGACGACTTTACCCGGGCCCTCGGAGGCGCCTGATAACCCCGCGCTGTCGCTGGATGCTAGACCGTCTGTGGCTTCTGCGTGGACCCGCCCAGAAGATCCCCGAGGCCTGAGAAGCGCATCGCGGTGCGCGATATGGCGGTGCGCAGTATGCCGGAATCCCCGTACACGACCACCGAGTTACGGGCGCGGCTGACCGCGGTATACAACAGTTCACGAGTCAGTATCGGTATGTCCTGGTCGGGCAGAATGATCGCGACCGCATCGAATTCCGAACCTTGCGCCTTGTGAATTGTACTCGCGTAACCCAATTCCAGCGACTCCCGCAGGGCGGCAAGATGAAACGAACTATAGCCGCCGCCGCGCCGGAACACCGCCTTCAGCTCTTCGCGACCGCCGGATGATCGGACTTTCAGCACGATCCCCTGGTCGCCGTTGAAGAGCGTCCGGGTGTAGTCATTGCGCACGATCATCACAGGCTCGCCAGGTAGAGGGCCCCAACGCTCGCGGGTTTCCTGTAAATCATGCGCGGCGCGGCGGTGCATCATCGCGTTGATTGCGTCGGCTCCTGAGGGCAACACGCGCGTGGGGCAAAGGATCCGCGCGGCCGCTGCGTGGTCGAAAATACGATCCAAGCAAGCGATCGCGGCAGGTTCGAATCCGTGATCGCCCTGAACGTAGACCGCGGCTTTGAGGGCGCGGAACGCATCCGCGTTGACCTTGGCAAGGTACCAACGATGGATAAAGCGTTCAACTTTTGCTAAAGATCCTCGTAGAAATTCGGCTCCCTCAAAACGCAAATCGTCCGGCTCCGCCCGCTCGGCAAGCAACATCCGGCCCTCAGGGTCTTCGATCCATCCATCATTTATTCGGGATGTGAGCGCCTCTATCGTCTGTCCGTGCTCGCCGCCTGACGTCCGGTAGCTGTGAGTAAGCCTCGTGCAAATTCCCACGAACCGTTGCTCCGCCGTCGCCGCCAGATCGCGAAAAACTGCGCCGGCCGCGACCGACGGAAGCTGATCGGCGTCACCCAGCATAATCAGCCGAGCCTCGGGTCGCAGGCTCCCCACCAGCCGATCGGTCAGCATCAAGTCGAGCATAGAACTCTCATCAATGAGCACCACGGCAGCGGCCAGCGGATTGTTGCGATGACGCGCGAAGGTGCCGCTTCCCGGAGAATAACCGAGCAACCGATGAACAGTCGACGGTTCGGGACAAGTCGCAGCGATCAACTCGTCGGCGTACGCGGGGTTGCGCAACCTGGCGATCGCCTGGCGCACGCTTTCGCCCATGCGAAATGCGGCTCTCCCGGTCGGAGCCGCGAGTGCGATTTCGCCCGGGCTGATCCCGAGCCGGACCAGCACCCGCAGGATTGCGATGATGGTTGAGGTCTTGCCGGTTCCAGGGCCGCCGGAGATAAGCGCGTAATTCCGGCTTGCGGCGCTGGCTACCGCCGCGCGCTGCTCCGCGGAGGCGGCCACCTCATGGCTCCCGAAAAAGACCGGACGCGCCGCGACGTCGGCAATCGCTTCCGCGATGGCTTTTTCATCACCCACCTTGTCCATTCTGAGCCGCGGACCGATCGATTCCGCTAGCCTGATTTCGGCGGCGCGAATCCGTTGATGGTAGATGAACGGCGGAATATAAATCAGCGGCTTGTACTCGCCAGGATGCCGCCCTATTACCGTCTCAGCTCCTCCCGAGGTGAGTAATTGATCAATCTCCCTGGCGGACACTGCGGCGCCGTCCGCACCGAACGCGTCACCGCATAGAGGCGTCAGCAGCCTGCGCATCGTCTCGCGCGATTCGTCGCCGGTAACGGGCAGGCGCGTGCTACCCTCGTCGAGAGCGATCGACGACGCAACGATGAGCATGATCAGTGCGAGCCGCTGGACGTACGTCAGGGCACCTTCGAAAGCCGCGACCTCGGTCGCGAGATGAACGATCGAGGAATCGAGATTGAACTCCTGCGCCCCGGACTCGATTTGGCGCAGCAGGCGCTGGAATTCCGCCTGCTGGGGGTCCGTAACGCCCCGACGATACGAGAGCACCGAAGCAAGCCCCAGATGTCCACGGACGGTCTCCATAGCTCAGGCAAGCTGAGGGAGGCTCATCAATTCGGTTTCGAGTCGGCACACTTCCGCCCACTCCGGACGGTGAAAGTATATCCCCTGCCGGCCGTCCCCGGAGGCACCGGCTGCGCGCAGGAAAACATATAGCAGGCCGCCGAATCGCTTTGCGTAGTCTGCTTCGCTGCGAATCCGCAACAGACGGAGGATGCCGACCAGGTAGATGCGTGCCTGGAGATCATAGTTGCCTTTTACGTGATCCTCGATCGCGGCTCGCTCATAGGATGGGAGGAGGTCACTTTTCCAGTCGACGAAGTAGACCAGCCCGTTCTGCTCGAAGACCAGGTCCACGAAACCTTTGAGGAAGCCGCGCTCGACCGTCCACTGCGCACCGCCAGCGTTTGCCAACTGCGGATGGTTCGTCTCGGGAATGGGAAAGACGAATTCCATTTCGCGCACGCCCGCACACAGGTGCAGCGGGCCGATGATGCGACCGTCGTCGAGCGGTATGCGCGTCGTCAACGTGTCGAAAACGATTCTGCGGCCGCGATCGAGCCAGCGCGGCTCTCCGACCTGATGCAGCCGCATCGTATCTTGAAAGATTTGCTTGACGTCCTCGCGTTCCCGCCATGACTCGAAGCGCGGCGACTCAGCGAACGTCTGCAGTTCGAGCAAACGCTCGATCGCTTCATGCAGAAATAAGCCGACCCGGCTGCCGCCGGGCAAGTCTCCAGCCGTCGGGACGGCTTCGATGTCAGTTTTGAACTCTTCCGCCGCTAGATCCCACGAGGCCTGGCCTTGCGCACGTTTCAGCGAAGTATAGGAGCTCATCAGCAGCGCGGCGTGGTCGCGGCGCCTCCGCGCGAAGTTTGTCTCCGGCTCTGAGTCATCGCGAATCAGCGCTGCCGGTGGAGACCATTCGCGCAGCGTCAATGATGCCGCCTTCGGCAAAGTTAGCGGTCGAACATCGCAGACATCATCGATCTGAAACAACCGGCCGGCCGGACGCGCCGCATCTCCTCCGAGACTATCAACAATTGGTTCGAGCCGGTCGTTCAGCGGTTTGTAGGCGCCATCGACGGCGGTCTTGGTTGCATTCCTAGGGTAGAACGGCAGATAGAGTTGGGCACGGGCTCGCGTGAGCGCGACGTAAAGGAGGCGCTGCTCCTCCTCGGTCTCCTCACGTTTGAGTTCGTCCTTCACCAGACCCTTCTGCATTCCGCTCCCGATCACGAACCGGCGCTCGCCACCACTGTGATAGATCCGCAGTTTGTCGAGCCGGGGACCCCGGTGCGAACCGCCAAAAAGCACCACGACGTCGGCTTCGAGTCCCTTGCTCATGTGCACTGTCATCACCTGCACGGCCTCGCGCTCGCTTTCGAGACGCTGTATATTGCCGTCGGCTCCCGCAGGCTTGTCGCGCCCCGCTATATAGCTTTCGAGCAATTCGATGAGGTTGGCTAGCGACAGCCGGCCCGCGATCGCGCGCTCGACCAAGACTTCGAAGATGTGCAGGAAATTAGTCAGTTCGCGCTCACCGCACGAGAGAAACAGCTCGCGTTCGGCGAGGCCGCTCTCGTGGATTAGACTGTCGAAAAGCTCGGCAAAGCGCTCCGTTTCGGCCAGGGCGCGCCATTCGTAAAGACGCTCGTTGAGCGGATGCAAGTCCGGTACGTCACCCAGCGTGGCGAGGTCACGATAGCGGACCGCGAAGAAACGCGACGCCCAGGCGCGCAGGCGGCGCGAACGGTCCTGCGGCTCATCGATCGCTTTCAGGACGTCGCGGACATCTCGCGCTTCGCGGCTCTGGAAGAGCCCTTCGAGCTTGTAGTAGGCGAAAGGAACATCGCAGTCGCGCAGATAGCGCCCGATTTCTTCGCTCTCCCGCCTGGTTCGGGTCAGCACGAAAATATCGCGAGGTCTGACGGCGCGCTTTTTCATTTGGCCCTTAGCAGTGTCGGGCTCCTGAATCGTCAACTGGCCCGCGTCGCCGGAGAGCAGACGGCGCAGCGTCGATGCAATATAGCGGCCTATCGCCTCGCGCGCCTCCACGGCGGCGCCTGGCTTCCCGCCCTGTTCTTGATAACGCATCAACACGATCGGCTTAACCGGATTGCCCGCGGAGTCGATCGCGTTGCGGGCAGGCTGGCCGCATAACGCGGGATCTCGATAACCGATCTCGCCGCTGAAGAACGGCGTCGCGGCGCTCTGATCGAAGATATAGTTAAGGGCCTCGATCACGGCCGCGGTGGAACGGAAGTTCGTCAAAAGTGGGACGCGGGACGCGCCCGCTTTGCTCAATTCGCCGCAAGCCCGCAAATAAGCGTGAACGTCGGCGCCGCGGAAAGCGTAGATCGCCTGCTTCGGATCACCGACGACGAACAGCCGGTTCTCGCCGCTGTGCTCGACAAAGATACGCTTGAGAATCCTGTATTGCAGATCATCGGTATCCTGAAACTCGTCGGCCAAGCCGCAACGAAACCTCGCGCGCAAAGTGTCCGCCAACGCTGCGCCGTCTGGAGCGTCGAGCGCCTGCCACACCCAGAGCAGCATATCCTCGTAGTCGATTTGCCCCTGTTCACGCTTGTCCCGATCGAGCCGCGCCGTGACCGCCGGCAAAAACGTTTCGACCAGCGCCGTTTCACGCGCGTCCTCTACCCCACCTTCGATCGCGGCCGCGAGCTGAAGCTCGATTGCGCGACTGACAAAATCGCGGATAAAGGGCGTCTGGTTCATAGAGACGCCCATGTCCTCCACGCGTGTCATCGGTTTGAAATCAAAATTCGCGAGCGCCGCGAGCAAGGTGGCGCTTGCACCACGCGCACCGTCAACCAGTCGTTCCAGTTCCCTTAGCGTCGCTAGCGCCAGCTTCAGAACCCTCGGCGCAACAACTCCGCTCAGCGAGCGGAACTCATGCTCGAGCCCCACCGCATCAAACGAATGCACGAAGCTGTGCGCCAGTTGCGCACGCGCTTGGGCCGGATTGGCCTCGAGATAGCGGCGCTGATGCGCCGTCAAAAAAAGCGCCTCGAGATTCTCGATCCTGCCGCCCTCCTCGAGCCATTTATGCAGCAGGTTGGGACCGTTGCTTCCGTCCGCGAGCCGCTCGCGCAACTCCGCGCGGAAAGCGCGATGGAACGGTCGGTATGCGTCAACCACGGCCATGTCAAATCTTGTTCCCGCCAGGAAAGCGAGTTCTGTAAGCACGCGCTGGCAGAACCCATGGATCGTGAATATCGGAGCGCGATCGAAGCTCCACAAGGCCCGCTCGAGACGGCCTCGAGCCCCCTGGTCAACCTCGACTTGCTCCGCGTTGGCCGCCGACCCGCTCGGTGCTCCCTCCAGGATCTCCTCTAGCAGTCGGCGGATTCTTCCACGGAGTTCGGCGGTCGTCTTTTCTGTGAAGGTGACGATGAGAATCTGCTCGATCGTATACGGCGTTGTCCGCAGCAGGTCCACCAGCAAGTGTTCGATCGTGAAAGTCTTGCCGGTGCCCGCTCCGGCCTCGACGATCGCGTGGCGGCTCTTCAGGATGTCGTCGAGAATCCGGGGCCGCCAATACCAGGTTCTCTCCCGCCGAGGTTCCTCGCTCATTTTCCAAAAATCGCCTTCAAAAGCTCGAAGCGGCGCCCGATGACGTCGCGTGCAAGCGCCGGAGCACAGGGCGGGAAGTTGCGCGCGTCGGCCACCGGGCCAAAGTCAGATCTGCAGCGGGCAAATTCATTGTCGCAAATCGAATCGATCGCTTCCTTGATCACCCGGTCGTCCGCGACATCCACTTTGAGAATTTTTTCGACGGCCTCGATCGGAAGGAAGTAGGCGTTGGCGTCGGCGAGCAGATCTTTCACTAGCGCCGCAAGATAGCTGCGTGCAGCATTCGCCGTGGGCGGTTGAAAGCTGCGCGAGAACTTCGTCAGCTTCGAGCCATCATCTTCACCGCCCACCGCAAATACAGTGAAGCTCGAGGGCATTTTTTTCCCCGCGGCGGCCAGTACGATCGCGCCGAGAAATCCCTCGAGGAAATCTTTGGCCTTCGCCTCTTTTCCCGCAATACATCGGATCGCCCGGTCCCGGCCAGGTGAAACGGGCCCCATCCAACCTCGCAGCGTGACCTCGTGTATCGTGGTGCCGTCCGGCCGCGGCGCGTCAACTTCGAGAACCAGTTCCGGCAGCGTACAATCGACTCCTATAAACTCGTTGGCGCCGCCGATAGCGATCTGTTGCCATCCTTCGAGATTCTTCACGCCTGCGATGGCCATCTGCTCGAGGGTCAGGGTGAGTTTCGCCAAATCGCGACCCTCGGCGGCCAGCGCGAACGGGCCGGTCGGCGCAGCGCCGCTCATCTCCTGCAGCCGGAATTCGCTGCGATAGGTTTTCGCGATTTCCTCCTCACGCCCCCGTGCGCGCCACAATACTTCGCGCAGGAGTATCGCTCGATCGAGGTGGCTCTGATCCAACGGTTCCTCGTCCGCATCCTCTTCGTCGCCCTCCTCTTCTTCGAACAGGCCGAGCGCATATCTGGCCGCACCCTGAAGCGGACATTCGAGGTAATGTCGCAGCGCCGCAAGAGGCAGTACGAGATCCCGCGTTGCGCTTTGGCTTGACACCTCCGGCAGTTCGACCATTCGCAACCGTCGCCCGATCTCTGTGCGTACTTCTGGCCTCAGATTCTCGAGCAGTGATTCCTCGTTCGCGGCCGACAGGGGACCGCAACGTGCTTCGAGGTCGTCCCGCATCCCGGCAATCTGTGCTCCCCGGCGTGCGCTCCGATCAAACGTCTCGATCGCGGGCCGATCGTCGCCGCTGGTGCGCAAGTCGCGAAAGTAGCTCCGGTCGTAACTGCTCAGGGGATGTTCTACCGACAGCGATTGAAGATCGTCGGCTGCGATCAACTTCCGCAGGATCAACTGCAGGTCGCGCACCACCGGTGAAAGCTCGAGGCGATCGCCCGTCTGGGCGTTGCGCGCGACGTACGAAAGAAAGATCCGTTCGCGCGCTGCGATCAGCGTTTCGAGGAACATGTATCGATCGCGTTCGGCCGCCGAGACGTCGCCCGGACTCCGCCGCAGCAGCCGCAGGTCGATCGGATCGCGCCGCTCGCGTTCGGGGAAGTGCAACTCCCCCATTCCGATCATAAAGACGACGCGGAAGGGAATCGCACGCAGCGCGGAAAGCGAACCGACCACCACTCCATTCTCCGCGTAGGCGACATGCTCGGATTCCGCGGTCGCAATTCGCGCGAGCGCGAGTTCCGCGGCGATCGCATACGACACCGGGCCGCTCACCAAGCCTGCCGGAGCCATCGAATCGATCGACCGCATGATCAGATCGCGAACGCGCTCCCCGACGCGATCCTGAGGCTGGATGTATTTCGCGACCAGGTCGCCTAAGACCCTGGACCATTCCGTGAGGGGAAGATCGCAACTCGCGATCTCCTGCGCGTCGCACAGCAGGCGTCGCACGGTTTGCACCATGGCGGCCGCGGCCTCGGCCGCGTCTTCAGCCACCTCGTAGGGAAGATAATCGCGCCGATCGCCGGCGTCGAAGATGCTGCGATTTCCGCGCGTCCCCCGCTCCATGAAGTGACCCAGCGCCATCCGCTTGAGTGCCTGATCCCAATGGTACAGGGTCGGCGGAACGTAGCTGTCTGCAAATGCACTTTCGTCCGCACCGAAGTACACTCCCAGCGAACGGCACCATCCCATCCAGCGTTCCACGCTTTCCTCGGGGAGTGCACCGGCAAATACGGGATGGGTCAGCAGCCGCGTCACCTCGTTCCGGCTGAACCTTCCCAGCGGGAGCCGCAGCAACAACTCAACCGCTTCCGCCACCCGGTTTGCCGCCGTCCAGCGGCGATCGACGAGGTTTAGCGGAAGCGCGTGCGCTTGCGCGAAAACGCTCTCGATATGCGGCAGATACGACTCCCGCAACGAATCCGGCATCACTACCGCGATTTGGTGAAATCTGAGGCGCTGGCCGGAGCCGGCCTCAGACGCGCCGTCGGCCCGGATTAGCGACCAAATGGAGTTGGCGACGATTTCGACCTCGCGCCGCACGCCCGGACAGAGCAGAAAGCGGATACTGCCGTCGTTCGACGCTTCATGGATCGGCAGCGCGGTCTCCGGCTGCCGCAGAAGGATCATTCTCTGCACCTGCGCCAGCAGAGATCCGGGTTGCCCCGCCACCGCCGGATCGCGGAAATGCGCCTCGAAATCGCAATCGCTTAGTTCGTTGAGCAGGCGTATGTATTCACGTCCGACGCGGCCCCATTGCCGGAGCGCCAGGTTGTCGCCCGCGGACTCGAGTCCGAATGGATCCTCGGACTGCATCAGCGCGGCGCCGATTCGTGGAGGACGTGAGACGGCTCGCGCGGTCCGCGCGTCCTGCACATCCTCCCAGAACTCCTGGCACGGATTGAGTGCATAGATTTCAAGATCGATCAGGCCGCCCAGCAGCGCAAAAATTTTAAGGAATTCGGGCCCGGCGTAGCCGAGTCCGAACACGTGCAGCACTCTCGGCAGGCTCTTCAGCAGACGTTCGGGTTCCGCCGTGGCAAAGGCATCCGGCAGCATCATCCAGCATGATTTACTCGCCGGTTGTTGCCCAACATCCGTCCATTCCGATTTGAGACGGCCGTCCCGATCGAACAATCCGGTATACAAGCGGCGCTGCCACCGTTCATTTGGATCTATCGCATCGACACCCGCGCCGCCCTCCTGCGACCAGCGCGCGAGCATCGGCCGGCGATTGATCGAGTACTCGCGGAAGAGCCACGCCACCCGCGCGCTCAACTGAAAAAGCTTCTCCTCGCGCTGCCGCGGCCGGTCCGGAGATCCTCCGACGTAGGCCTCCACTGCCCGAAAATCCGGATCGGCGGCCGCCATAGCCTTGCGCAAGTACTCGAACGCGACGATCTGCAGCTCGTCGAGCTCGATTACGCGGAGCCCGCTCGTGGCAGCTTCTACAACGTCATCGAGATAGCGCCGCAGAAATGGGAAATGTAGATTCGCCGCGACGCCTTCGCTCTCGGCCAGACGCAGCTTGAGAAATTCCTCGACCACGCGTCCCGGAACGACGATCGTCACCCGCTCGAGCGGCGCATCGCTCTGGGCCTGATGCACGGCCGCTCCGAGGGGCGCGACCAGTTCTTCGAACCGGTTCGAATAGTGAAGGCGCAGCATGGGCTCGGTGGCTATGCATCTTACTCCTGCGACTCCTCGATTGCTCGATTCCTCGGCCGTGCGTCAGGAAACCCCCCCGGATCGACGAATTGCGCGCTAGCCCGCGGATTCCAGGTCGATTTCCCGAGATGTCTGGCAACTGCGGGGCTGCTAGCCGCGCGGTCGCCTTGCCCTAGCAAATAGTCTTCGGCACGACATCCGATGCTGATGGATTAGTAGCGTCGTGGGTCGCGCAAACGAGTGTTGACGAGGAACGGTCACCACTAAATAAGTAGCGGAGAAAGTCTCTTGAATTCCCAGCTGCGGTTCTAGGCACGAAGGGCGCTGGGGACCGATTGTCTACCGATTTGGTTTGGAATGCAGACCCCTATCGCGGACTGCCACCGTTGACGGCAAACATCGGAGGGTGGTACTGCGTGAACTTCGCGGGCGGTACCATTTAGCACGCGTTCACAAGCCATCTCACTCTGAAGCGAAGCTGGAAAGCGATGCCCAAACAGTCCCCGATACCCGATGAGTTGGACAAGCCCTTCTACGACGCTTGCAACGAGGAGCGGCTGGTAGTCCAGTATTGCACCAATTGCCGTAGGTATCAGTTTCCGCCGCGGCCAGCGTGTACCCACTGCGGGAACAACGCCTCGGTGGAGTGGCGACAGGTGAGCGGCCGTGGCCGGATCATCAGCCGTGTAGTGGTGCATGACACCCCGACCTCCTCGCTGATTCCGCAGCAGCCCTTCAACGTCGCGTCCATCGCGCTGGATGAAGAGCCCGAGGTGATTATGTTGTCCCATCTCCCCGGGACTCCCGTGGATCAGGTACCGATCGGGGCTGCGGTCGAGGTAATCTTTGAGACGACCCCCGCAACGGGTCAAAAGGTGCCCGAATGGCGGGTGGTAGGCTAGACCCCTTTAGCACTGGCGACAAGAAGAAAACGCGAAGCAAGAGGTAAACTATGCCGCATCCGGGAGTTCCTCGCAGTTGGTTCCGAAACAGAGATGGTCTGGGGCTCTGGGAGGGCCGAGGCAAGGTTGTCGCTACTGGCATCGGGACGTCCCCCTGCGCGCGGCGCTGGAACGAGAAGCCCGAGACCAGCATGGGCGCCCTGACCATCACTGCGATCAGGAAGGCCATCGCGGACGCCGGGATTTCGCCTGACGAAATCGACGGACTGGTTCTGACCCCCGATTCCACGACTGGGGCTTCCAACGATCCGAACACCCCTCCGCCCCCTGGCTGGGAGAAGCACTTCAAAATGGCGTCCTTCCCCCAGGCCGGCATTACTCGGGGAGACATTGACTGGATCCTCTTGAACGTGCCGGAACTGAAGAACGTCAAGTTCATGATGAACGGCGCCATATGCATGTCCGTGTCTTTTGTCGCCGCCGCGGAGGCGGTGGCGCGAGGACTCACCCAGACCTGCCTGGTGGTTCGGGGCTGGCACAACCTGGCCGGCCGCTACTATGTCGGCGTAGGGGCTAGAGCGCTGAACACGGCTTCTGGTCTGGGCAAGTACGGCGCCCTCTGGGGCTTGCCGGCTTGCGGGACCACGGCCATGGTCTTCGAGGAGTACTGCCGGAAGTACGGCAAGAGCCACGATCAGATGGCCAACTTCGTGGTGACCCAGCGCCAGAACGGCCTCATGAATCCGGACGGGTTCTATAGCCAGCACCGGCCGGAGATGATCACCGCCGAAGACTATCTCACGGCGCGGTGGATCGCCAAGCCGGCGAACATCTACGATAACGACCTGCCGATCATGGCCGCCTTGGCCGTTGTCTTCACCACCCCGGAGCGGGCCAGGAACCACAAGCAGAAGCCGGTTTACGTCTTGAGCCATGGCCAAACCCGGCCGGAATCCCCGGGCGTTGCGCCCACCCTGGAGCAGTGGGAACGGAGCACCGACCGCATAGGGCGAATCCTCTACGAAGGCGCAGGCGTCGGCCCTGACGATCTGGCGTTCGAAAACATGTACGACGGCTTTACCCTGTTCCACCAGTTCCACCTTGAGGGGCTGCGGTTCGCTGCGCGTGGAGAGAAGCGGGGCTACGCTCTGGACCTCTACGAGACGGATATTAGCATTGAGGGACCGAATCCCGTTTCCCCCAGCGGCGGCAACAACGGGAACGGACGCACTCGATGGTGGAACCATCGGGACAGCATCCTACAGTTACAGGGGCGGTCGCCCTCGCAGATTAAGAAAAAGGCCGAGATCGGCGTCTCGGGTGCTCCCATGCCCGACGCCTGCGATGCGCTGATCTGGAGCGCCACTCCTCCCGTTTGACCCACGGCCTGAGCGTGGTCCGGCCATATCCCCCGGTGCCCGCCTTGACGGGCAACCGGGGACGTTAATACTAGGGACGATGCCATCCGTCGCGAGGGAGGCAGCGGTACTGCGGCAACCGGTCGTATCCGGAACCTGCCCATCCGCTTCTACAATGCGGCAAGCCTATTGGATGATTCCGGAGCGACCTGACTGACACTGCTTCTGTAGAAGCCATATTGGCGCTGTACAAGCGCGAGGAGGACGAAAGTTGGCTTTCCTAATCAGCTTTGACATCGACGGCACCATGGAATTCGGCGACCCAGCAGGCGGTGTCACTGTAGAAATGGTCCGAAGAGCCAAGGAGTTGGGGTTCATCGTCGGCAGTTGCTCCGACCGTTTCCCCTCTTGGCAGAAGAAGGTCTGGGATAGTCACGGCATCGCCGTCGATTTTTGGGTGCCGAAGCACATGCTGCTCGACGTGAAGGCCCGTTTTCAGGCGGACCGGTACGTTCACATCGGCGATCGCGACATCGATCGCCAGCTCGCCGAACAAGTAGGGTTCCATTTCTGGTGGGACCACGAGGCTGTTGCTGAGCCTTGGCTTGCCTGGCTGACTGACCAGCGGTAAGCGGGCTCAACGCCGGTATGAAGATTGGCCTGATCTCAGACACGCACATTCCGTCCATGGGTGCGGAACCACCATCCCAGGTGGTTCGGGCCTTTGAGGGGGTCGATCTCATCCTCCATGCCGGGCATGTTGAAATCGCCTCTTGCATAGGGTGGCTGGAGCTTATTGCTCCCGTTACGACGACGACATCGTGGCTGGTGGGTACGGGTGAAGCGCTCCCGAGGGTGAACACCATTAAGGTGGTGGAGGCGGAGAATCATACAATTGGCATGTGCCATGAGTTGATCTTAAAGAGCCTGGGCGACGATGTCGTCCCCGGGGCGATCGGGAGGGCACTTCCCCCTGCAGAGTCGCTGCCCGACGCGTTACAGGGCATCTTTGGCAAGCCCGTGGACATTGTGGTCTTTGGCTACACCCACGAGGCTATGGTGGAGACTCACCAAGGGGTACTTTTCGTCAATCCTGGAAGTCCCAGCTTGGTGAAACAGAATATAAGGCTCGGCACAGTAGCCATCCTGGAGATTACGCCAGAGAGCAGGGCTGCCCGGATAATCGACCTAGCCGCACTCGACGCCTAAGGTCAGACCCACCGGGCTCCGTCAAGTATCGATGAGCCTCTCGGCTTCTTCTGGCCTAAACAGATCGACCTCCGGCGTTCGGCTCTCACGGTTTCTTTCTCGAAGACTATGAGATGTACCTGGCGAGGGCTACGCCGAAGTCTCGTGGAAACAAAATTGGGCTGACCGCGGATTTGCCAACCCACGGGTTTCCATGGGAATCTGAATAAGGATTCAAAACGGAAATCCGCGGGTTGGAGCATTCATAAGGAGACGGGGCCATGGCCTTCGAATACAAGCGCATCGATGTCGACAGTCATTGCCAGGAAAAACCCGACACCTGGACCAGCCGGATGTCGAAGGCCAAGTGGGGCGACCGCATACCGCAGATCGTCGAGAAGGACGGCCGGGAGATGTGGCTATGCGACGGGAGAGTGATGATGAATGGCTGGCTCTGCCTCGTGCCATGGCGTGATTCCCGACCGCAAGAGCCTACCCACGCATTGGCGTGATGTGCCGTCGATAGTCTACACGGCGGACGGGCGGATGCGGGCGATGGACCGCGACGGCGTCTCTGCACAGGTGCTTTTCCCCAACACGGCCGGGGTCGGTGGCGAAGCTTTCATGATGAGAATGGACCCCGAGTTGCAGAAGGATTGTGTGCGGGCGTACAACGACTATCTTGCCGAGGAATTTTACGACGTCGCTCCGCATCGCTTCATCACGCTGGCCGAACTGCCGCTCGCAAGCGTTGAGGCCGCGGTCGCCGAGTTGAAGCATGCGGCCAATCGAGGCCATCGCGGATTTCTCATGATCGGCGCCACCGAGCAGTATCGTCTACCGGCGTTTGCCGACCGCTATTGGGATCCGCTGTGGTCAACCGCCCAAGACCTCGATATGCCGGTGCATTTCCATAATGTGGCCGGCGCCAAACGGCTCACGCTCGGTTCGGAGCCTGGCGCCAGCGATATGAAGACGCTGGCGATGGGCAGCGCGAACTCCTTCGCCCTTTCCTCACAAATCTTCGCCAATCTCCTGCTGAGCGGCGTGCTTGAGCGTTTCCCGAAGCTGACCTTCGTCGGCGCGGAAAGCGGTATCGGATGGGTTCCGTACGTGCTTGAGGCCTGCGACTATGAATGGGAGCGTAACCAGCTTTACAAAAACGGGCTCAAGCGCAAACCCAGCGACGTATTCCGTCAGCAATGCTACGTCGACTTCTGGTACGAGCGGGCAGGAATCGAGCTGCGCGACTTCATCGGCATCGACCGGATTCTGTGGGAGACGGACTTCCCGCATCCGACTTCGATCTGGCCTGCGGCCGACAAGTGGCTGAAATGGAGCTTCGCGGGCGTTCCTGAAGAGGATCAGCACAAGATCCTGGTCGAAAATCCCAAGCGCGTCTACAAGCTGTAGCCGAATGGAAGCGATGGAGGCGTCGAGCCGCTGCTGCTTTTTCCTATTCGCAGGCATGGAAGAGTAATGCCATGGCATTGCGATTTGGTGTGATATCCGCTGACGACCACGTGGTGGAACCTCCTGACCTGTGGACGCGATGCATGTCGCACGCGAAATGGGGCGACCGCGTTCCGCATGTGGCAGCACAAGAGAATGGGATGGAGCGGTGGGCGATCGACGGTCAGGTCAGGGCCTCAACTTCGCTGGCGCCGACTGGAGCTTTATCTGAAAATCGCGGCTTGGAACCGCAGATCTGGAGCCAGGTGCCTAAGAGCGCGTACGAGCCACACGCGCGGCTTGCCGCGATGGACTCGGACGGCGTTGATTGTTCGGTGTTGTACCCATCAGCGGCAGGGGTCAGCGGCGAGGAGATCGGCGCGATCAAGGATCTCGAACTTCAGATCGAATGCGCGCGTATCTATAACGATTGGATTATCGAGGTGTGGGCGGGGTCAAGCCCCCGCTTCGTGCCGCAGGCCATCCTGCCAGCAGGATCGGTTGAAGCGGCGACCGCCGAAGCCAAGCGCGCGGTGGGCCGCGGCCATAAGGGCGTAATCATGCCGGCGCAGCCTTCGCAAATAAATCCCGCCTCGCCCCATCTATATAAGCCGGAGTGGGACCCGCTATGGACCACAATCCAGGAACTGGACGTCCCCGTGTGCTTCCACGCGGGAAGCGCTCCCAGCGTGATGTTCGAAATCAGTCCGGCCTACGACGCGGCGGGCGCTCGCGCATTCGACAACGTCCGCCAGGCGGCCGGCAGCGCAGCATTGATTAACGGAATGGTGCTGTCGGGAATCCTATACAGGTTTCCGAAATTGCAGCCCGTATTTGCGGGTAGCGCGATTGATTATGTGCCATTCGCGCTCGAAGCGCTGGACCATCAATGGGAACGCCAGCGTTTGGCCGAAAACGAAGGATTCACCGAGCGCCCGTCCGAGATCTTCCACCGGCAATGCTACGTGACCACCTGGAAAGAAAAGGTCGGTCTTGCGAAACCGCAATTACGTCGGACCGGACCGCATCCTGTGGGAGTCGGAGTTTCCGCGATCGACATCGACGTATCCCGAAACCGCGCGCATGATCGAGAAGAATTTTGCCGAGGTTCCTGTAAAGGATCGCGATCTTATCCTGTGGCGCAACGCCGCGCGGCTATACAAGCTGGCGATTTGAGTTGCGCGGTCCAGTCGCTCTCCTGCATCCCGTACCCGTCTGGAACCGAGATTATCGGTTCCGGAGTATTATCTAATAACTCCGAGAAGGTTGCTGTAATCGTCTGTCCACAACCGCACTGGGCGCACCGAATCCAGCGACCTCAGGTGTGCGGAGATTTCGGATTGTCCGAGAACACGATCATTGCGCGCGAGCAATACCCAATCGCTAGTCGAGCACATTCTGGAAGTAGTCACATCATGAACCCAGGCACCGCGAAGGTCTAAGTGCCGCGCCAAAGCCCGAAGTACAGGCCTAAGGTCCAGATACCCATTAGTGATATGAAACGCGATTACACCGTCAGGCTTTAGTTCCTGGAGATATATCTCAATCGCCTCCTGCGTAATCAAATGAACCGGTACCGCGTCGCCGCTGAATGCGTCGATCACCAGTATGTCGAACCGTTGTGGATCACCGTCGCGAAGTTCGCGTTCCATCGACAGACGCGCGTCGCCAGGAATGATTTCGATCCGTGCACGCGAATCTCTGACAAATGTGAAATAACCATTCGGACGGGTCGCGACAGTTATAACGTCGGGATTTATTTCATAGTACCGAATGTAGTCACCGGGACGGCCATAGGCAGCAATCGTGCCAGCGCCGAGACCCACGATTCCGATACGAAATGGGTCTCCGGGCGCGGCGGATCTCGCTCGACGGGCATCACGGAGCATCAGCAGACCAATACCACTGGTGGCTCCATAATAGGACGTCGGCTGGAATCGCTCGTCACCGTTGGGGTATTGCCATCCGTGACTTATACGACCATTCCTCATCACGTAGTTATGCCACCGTTGCGAAGACTTGTTACTCTCGATTACCGCCAAGGTTCCGTAGAAATTTCGCGACGCGAATACCGATCCCTTGAAGTCGCTGTTAACGGTCATCCATAACACCGCTGCGAGCACCAGCAGCGCCGTCCCGAACGCAAACTGCACTGGCGCGCCGGGCCGCCGGAACAAGCCGCTTTCGCTTGGCCGGAAGGCGACGATCGCCATCAAAGTAACGATAAGGATCACAGCAATATGATATGTGCCCCTTATCGGGCTCCTCACGGCCCCGACAAATTCCGGTAAACAGAATGCCGCGGCAAAAAGTGCGACTGCTACCAGGGGCACGCGTCGATGAATCCACGATTCGTGCTCGAGACACAGCACCGCGAATAGCAAGAGAGTACTGCCCGCAATCGCTAGCTGGAACTCCCAATAGCCGTGGAAAAGAAAGGGCGCCACTATCGCCGCGAAGACCCCCCCGAGTGCGCCGCCAACTGAGATTGTCAGGTAGAAAGCGGTAAGATGTCTGTGGTCCGGTCGCAGCCGGACCAATTCACCGTGACAGACCATACAGATAGAAAAGAGAAGGGTGGAGAACACTATAATTTGGCGCACAATGCCCGAATAGGGGTTACAGAGAACTATACAGCTAGCGACAATTGCAAAACCCAGCGCGGGATGAAAGATCCGGCGGTCGTACCAGTTCCTGCTCTTGAAGCAGATGACGAACGAGAGCAGATAGAGCGCCATTGGCAGGACCCACAGGAACGGAATCGGTGCAACGTCTTGCGTTAATCGATTGGTGGTTGCAAGCAGCATCAGTGAGGGACACGCAGCCAGCAAGATCCAGAGGACGTAAACCGCTCTCGTAGGATTCAGGCCCATTGCGTTGTCTTCGCCGGAAAAAGTCCCAGAAATGTCGTTTCTCTCTGGGACACTATGGTGGCGAAACGCGCAAGTGATCATGCCTAAGCCAAAGCTAGCGTAAAGGGCGGTCCAGAGTAGCGCTTGCGATCGCACTAAAAGAATTGGCTCGACCACGAATGGATAGGACAGCAGGGCCAGCAATGCTCCGAGGTTGGAAAGTGAATATAGACGGTATGGAGAGGTCCCCTGATAGTCACTGGCGAACCATGCCTGTAGTAACGGTGCGGTGGCCGCGAGTACGAAATACGGGAGGCCGATGCTGACGGTGAGTAACACGAGCAAATGTAAGATGGGGGAGCTAGAATCAGTCGGTTGCCAAGTGGCCCCCGGAGTGATCGGAGAGCGCCATACGAGAGCCATCGCTCCCATGAGCGTTAACGAAATCACAACTAGCGTCATATGCGATCGCGCCTGATTTCGCTGTCGCATTCGTGTTCCCAGAACATGGGAGTATGCATATCCGGCGACTAGAATTACCTGAAAGAACAAGAGGCTCGTGGTCCAGACGGCGGAGGATCCGCCAAACCACGGTAAGAGATACTTGACGAGGACGGGCTCGATCTGGAAGAGAAGGAATGCACTCAGAAAGATGGTCAGATGGTAAATCCCAATCGACCCGATGGGTGCCCGCAATACAAGAGACCTCTCTGACTTAGTACCTCCTGCGGGCTGATAACTCGCCGCGTTGATTGATATGGTTTCCAACTCACCCCCCACCTGAGTCCACCCACACCGCTCGGTCAGTACTTGCCGTACTCACTATGGCGTTGTTTTCGAAGCGAAGATATGGCTCCGACTTGCGATGGTCTATATGGGATTATCGTGCGCGGCGACTCATCGAACCCACTAGGCCCTGCTCGCGCCAGTGTCTGGCGAGGGTTCCGCCGCGTACTGCGAATCTCGATCGAATGATCTACGCAGCTGGGCGGTGGTCGTCGCGTCTTAGTCGCCGACCCAGAAGCTGATCGGGGACGTCGTGTGGAAGCCACGGGCTTGACTAGGGAAGATCGGACCGTGCTCGTAGCATACTGTTTCTGCTCTTTCGCTGGGCTATGTTGGTTCTGGTGTGGTGGATGACGCAGTCAGGCGAACTCCGCCGATGTGTCAACCGGTTGACACTTGAGCGGCGGTTGACGACTTCAGTATGTCTGAGCCATTAATAAAACATTGGTTTATTCGGATAGGTATTGCGTAAAGATCTAAAAATAGTCGTGAGTAGAAGGAGGCTCCGACTCAGAGCGGTCGGCGCAACAAACCGCCACCTATCAGAGGTTTGGAGTGAAATTCGAGTCGGGAAGCAGTCGATGGTCATAACTCGTGAATTCATGCGTTTCGAGGCTGAAGTCGAGTTCCAAATCCGCCAATTCTTTCAGTTGCTGGGCCAGCGCCCCCTGTGGTTAATCAAAAGCTAAACCCGGACATAATGGTGATGCAGCCCACCCAAAATGGGGATGCTGGCGATGGGCCCGAGCTTTTGCGGGCGCCGAAAAGCCGGCGCATTTTTGCTCAGTGAAAGATGAGCTCGGACCGGGTTGTAATAGGCGGCGTAATTCTTCAGAACGCGACGCAACTGCGCTTCGTCGAATACGATGAGGTGGTCGAGAGCTTCGCCCCGAATCGAGCCGATGAGGCGCTCGACATGGCCGTTCTGCCACGGCGAGCGCGGCGCGATCGGGTGATCGCGGATTCCCATGGTCCGAATGCGATGGGTGTAGGCTGGACCAAAGGCGCCGTCACGGTCACGCAGCAGGTGACGCGGCGCTTGGTCCCACGGAAAGGCGTCAGTCACCTGACCGGCGAGCCACGCGGCGCTCGGATTGCTCGTCCCGCAGACGCTCACCAGCCGCCGGCAGGTGTGACGCAGGATCACCAGGCCGTAGAGCAGCTTGAAGGAGATGGTACGCACCACGAAAAGATCCAGCGCCGCGATGGCGCCAGCATGATTGCGCAGGAAAGTCTTCCAACCTTGCGACGGTGGTCGGCGGCACCGGACCATATACCGGCCCACGGTTGATTCAGCGACTTCGATCCCAAGCATCAGTAATTCGCCGTGGATCCGAGGTGCGCCCCACAGTGGGTTCTCACGGCTCATACGGCGGATCAACGCTCGAATCTCACCATCAATCCGGGGGCGGCCGACGTCGCGGGACTTCCAGCGCCAATAGGCGCGGAAACCGCGCCGGTGCCAACGGATCACAGTCTCCGGCTCCACGATGATGATCTCGTCCAGCAACGACGGGTATAGTCGATAGAGGCAGACCAACAGCAAGCGGTCGATGTTCCACAGTCTCACGCGCTTGGGGGATTTGCGCCGTAGCACTACCAGCTGTTGGCGTAGGATAGGATTCTCCGCCTCGATCTGCGCACGCCGCGTGAAGCGCGACCGGAGCGCAAGCAGTAATTGGATCAGAAACGCGACCATCGCCCGCTTCATTACCATACGCCCATCTGCCTGTCATCCCGGATTAGGTTTTCAGCAGGCACACCCATCTCTACTGCCTCATTTTAGGAGACGGCAACGGTAAAATTCGATTTCCTGTTTCCGTGAGTCTAAAAAACGATCGATCCGCAGACGAGCTTGGAGGTAACTTCTATCGACCGCAATTATAAGCCGCCCGGTACCCCGCCTGTTCCGCAGCATTGCGGCTCGGAAACACGACCCGATTCTGCGGCGGCATAGCGTCGTAACTTCCGCATCCCGTCCATCGCCTGGGAATTGACCCTCAGATTGAAATTCGCTCGACAATGTTCCGCGTCACGCGCAAGAAAATCTCTATGGACCTGGATAAGCTTCGTTCACTCTTAGGGCATAATCGATCAGGAAGTTGATCATTTCAGTAAAATCGTGCTCCGAAACTGTCGTGCAGGTGCTCGAATGGTTCACAGTTATTCTACCTGAGGAGCTCCACTGGATCTGAGGAGTGTTTCGAGAAAAGGAGGCGTAACGCACCGGATCGAAACCGAGCATCACGGCATTGGTTCGCAACGCAGACTCTCTCAAAAAGGAATGGACTTCGTCCAAGTATTCTCCCCATCCAGCCCTGGCCATTTCGGTAGGCAGGCTGGGTTTAGCGGGCGCTTGCAGCAATGATAGGTGCTTTCCTTCTGGGTGTTCCACTTTGCGAAGCGCAATCTTAAGATTCCTGAGCGCCTCCGGTTTGTCTCCTGATGCAAACCTGTTCTGCGCGTCATGGAGCAAGGAGCACACTTCTCGATCCCGCACGAGATCGATCAACGACACGTCCGAGCAGCTGAGTCCGCAATAAGCTTTCAGCACATTCTCAAAAAAACCTATCACCCTGGGGAGGAGATCCCGTACAGTTTGTGGACGTGGCAAGTTGCCGTTGTGCTTGAGGCCGACGCGAAGCTTATTCAATGACTCCATCGCGACGAAATCCGGCGGCTCATGATGTCCAGCTTGCTTGATGTCGGGCCAAAAATCCATAAACTCACGCTTTTTTTTGGGAGCGACTTGTAGGTGATCGAGTACCGCGAGCATCAGAAGTTCAACCGCATCGTGCATGAGCAGCAATGAGATAGATAGGCTCATCTCGTTGCTCTCCGCCTGAATTTTGACCGCTCGCTCTAAAACATATTTCGCGTGTACAACACGTCTGTGAATATCTGGAAGCATAACCGTGATCTTGTCTGCTCCTACACCATGCTTGTTGCTGCCCTCCGCCCGCCTTTTATAGTTGGGCGATGTCGCCCAGAATCTGTTGAATCTCAGAAGCCTGAAATCCGGCGGAACGGGCTAGAAAGGCACCGCCTAGGCTGGTCACAAATCTGGATGGCGGCATGTTGCGCACTTGTCCTTGCACCATGCGGCGAGTCGCATAGCTTATCACGCAGGCGGCTCTCGCCCGCGTTACGGAAACGTAGAGCAGTCTGGCAGCCTCTAGGACAAGACCGGGGTACGGGTTCCGCCTAGGGCCGGGGAAAATGCTGTCTTCAAGCCCAGGAATGAAGGCTACTCGGGCCGACAATCCCTTGGCCCCGTGCATCGTCATAACGCGTACTCTTGGCGGCAAGATGGCGCCGACGGACATCTGCCCATTCAACCTCGCATAGACCCCCTCCAGCACGGCCATCTGTTGCTCGTCGGTATCGGCCCAAAGCCAATCGCGAAGCTCTTTGATGTTCATCTCGGGCGGGAGGCCCTGAGAGTATTGCTGCCAAGCCTGGGCCGCGACTTGGTTAAATGAGGCTGTAACGACGTCCGAAATCTCTGCCGTATGCTGCGCAAGCGTATCTTCAGGCAACCACCCAGAGATCTGCGCACATATCTGCCTTGCTGAATGCAGAACGTTCAAAGCCCGGCCTTTGAAAACGCCCGCAGGTAGTGGGTTGTAGAAAATCTCGCGGTAGTTCAACGCGTTGTTAATGACCGCCACCGCAATCGTGTTGCACGTTCCCATCCCGACGCCGGATCTTAGGCCCAATATAAGACGGTGCGCGACATAGTCGTCCGCATTACATACGACGCGAACCATCGCCAGAATGAACCTGCCCGAGTCGGAATCTATAAAGGTCTCAGCTCGCGGCGGCTCAAACGGCACGCCGGCGTCGTTCATAGCCCTTCGCAGTCCGGGCAGCAACTCCCTCTGGTTGCTGAGCAAGATCAGGATGTCGCGCGGATTCAGCCCGGTCGCGACCAAGCCACGACATGAATCCGCGATGGCCTTGACCTCCTCGCGCGCCGTGTTGAATCGCCATCGATGGACAGTTCCTGACAAAGGCGGAGCGGCAGCCCCGTATAATGATTGAAGCGTCTTGGCGATCCTATTGGGCGACGCATAGGCTGCTATCAGAGCGTTTCTAGCCGCCACAGGGGCCGGAGTACATCGGAAGCAGTCGGTTAGCGTGTGGGAACTGGCAGCCGCATACCGCTGCGTGAAGGTCTCTATTCCTGCGGGCGAGGCGTACCGGAAGGAATAGATGCTCTGATCATCGTCACCGGCCACGAACACGACCACTCCCCCCGCGATCAATTGATCGACAAATCGCTGATCAACCGGATTGAGGTCTTGGTATTCGTCGACTATCAAGTGCTCCAAATGAATTAAGGCGACGGGGTCCAAAGTGCCGGCCAAGACATGATCGGCGCACTGCCGTACGATTTCTCCCGGCAAAACACACGAGTACGTTTGCGTACGCGGTCCATGAAAGGCAGTAAACGATGCGCGCTCCGCATCTGTGATGGGCGGATCGGGTGGAATGTAGTTGGGTGGTGCCCACGTCCCGGTGTTCCAGAAAGCCTCGTGTTCACGACGAATCTCTTCTCGTCTGCGTTTGCCAATATTCCCCGATTCGCACAATAAGCCTGAATACGGCTGCCTAGATCAACGGATGCCGCACGCGTAAACGAGACAACCGCTATTGCCGTCGCTGGCACGCCGTTGCGTAGTAACCAGCAAACGCGTTCTTCAATCGAAAAAGACTTCCCCGTTCCTGGTCCAGCGACAAGTCGGACTTGGGGTGACTGGTCATGAGCTGCCGCGTCTTGTATCGCTTTGGCGGCTTGGACTTGCGCGCTTGTTATCGGCATGAGCGCTCCGCGTACGTAGACGCACGAATGTAACCTCTCAGCAGAATCTTAGTCACCGTTCCCCGTCTGGCTGCAGCTTGACTCCCCAACATCGAAGAACAAACTGACATCTTGACTTGTATTCGACGCGGAGAAGGGCCCGAGTCACCTCGCCGCGGAGAGAGATAAACAGCATCGGCCCGAACACGTCCGTATTGCTGCCTCTCCGGTGCCATCACGACTGCGGGAACCCGCACGAACGCGGCTTTTCGCCCACGAGAGCGGAGAATCTCTGAAACTCGAGACTGGCTGGCGGAAGCGAGCTGAATTCGAACTGTCGGTACCGTGGCTCCGAGGTTCTTGTTCGTTGCCGGTAACGTACTCGCCATGTGCTCCGAAGCGCGGTAGAAATCTGAGTTCCATTCTCCGCCTAGAGGCAATTTGAATGGAATTGCTGTGGAAAGTGGCTTCGCGACGGGTGCTTAGGTCTTCGCCTCGCTGTACCAGTATCGTAGCACCAGGTAGCGAGTCAGCAGGATCAGTCCGCATAGCGAAACCACCACCCAGATCAGCTTGTTGAAAAGGCCGATGAACCTGATGACCTGCTCCAACTGCTCGCCGAATACGTATCCGAGTGTGACCACCACGGGGACCGAAATCGCAGCGCCCGCGAGGTCATAAAAGAAGAAGCGGCTGGGCGGGACCCGGAACGATCCCGCGGACAGGTACACCAGCGCGCGCAATCCTGGGAAGAATCGCGCATAGAAAATCGCCAGATGGCCGTGGCGATGCATGAAGGCATGCATCCGATCGAGCGGGTTCTCGGCGCCGGCGCGCTTCAGCCCAAAATAGGAGAGCAGATTCGATCCCACCCCGCGTCCGATGATGTACAGCGAGTTGTCGCCCACGATCACACCCAGCAGACCGACGATCAGAGTGATCGGATAGCGCGTGACGCCCTTGTGTGCGAGGAAACCGCCCACCAGCAGAGCGAGATCTTCGGGCATCGGCACGCCCAACCCGCACAACATCAAGATCACAAACAGTCCCAGGTAGGTAAAGTGTTCGATGTAAGAGGAAATGA
This sequence comes from uncultured Pseudomonadota bacterium, assembly GCA_963837035.1. Classification (GTDB taxonomy): domain Bacteria; phylum Desulfobacterota; class Binatia; order Binatales; family Binataceae; genus JASHZA01. The sequence continues at coordinate 254,316 of CAWIMH010000026.1, read as the reverse complement.
GACCGACCAACAATCACTCTCCATTGGCCAACCGGTCCCGCAGTGCAACCGCGAATTTTGTCGACTGGCGTCCCGCAATCCACTCGGGAATCTCCTCGTTTCGGGCCGTTGTCGAATCTTTAAAAGGGGACGAGCCCCAGGTACTTTTGCGAAGCTTTGGATCGATTTAAACTACCGCGATTTGTGCACCGGAGCGACAGTGTGGCCTTCTTTTCTCGCGGAACCAGCGAAACTCCAAACAGAGATAAAATGCCGACACCCTCGTGATGTGGCTCGATTTCGTCTATCTCTGTGCCTCCAAAGATATCCGCGGAGATGTCGCTCGCCACGGGAAGTGGAGGCTGTGCGCGAGCCTCCAATCGCTCAGAGCTTACCATGTCAGTTCGGGTCGCATAGATCGACGGTGTCACCACGCGGAGGTTCCAATGGCGGCGCAGCGCAAGGGTGCTATCGAGATCTTCAAGGTGGCCGGCATCCAGGTCGCCATCGACTATTCCTGGCTGATCGTCTTCGCCTTGATCCTGTGGTCACTGGCCTCGGGATACTTCCCGGCGCAGTACCCGGGCTATTCCACCAGTAGTTACTGGCTGGTGGGACTGGTTGCGACCATCCTGTTTTTTGCCTCGGTGCTCACACATGAACTGTGCCACGCCGCGATGGGGAACCGGCTTGGCGAGGAGGTGCACCGCATCACGCTGTTCATCTTCGGCGGAATGGCGGAGCTGGAGCACGAGCCCCGGAGCGGGATCGATGAGCTCAAGATCGCCACGGTGGGTCCGCTCAGTTCGCTGGTGATGGCGGGAATCTTCTGGCTGATCGCGCGCGGGGTCGCCGGGGCTCTGGCGACGGCGCTGTGGAAATCAGTCTTCTCCTACCTCGCCTTCGTCAATCTCGCGCTCGCCCTGTTCAACCTGTTGCCCGGATTTCCGCTCGACGGAGGGCGCCTGCTGCGCGCGGCGTTGTGGATGCGCTGGGGCGATCTGCGCCGCGCGACCGCGGCGGCGGCCGATTGGGGCAACACGATCGCGTGGGGACTGATCGCGTTCGGGGCGTTGGAGATCTTCGCGGGCGGGCTGATCGGCGGGCTCTGGCTGATATTCATCGGGCTGTTCCTGCGCAGCGCTGCCTCGGGCTACCAGAAGCTCATCGTCGAGCAAGTACTGTCGGGCGCACTTGTGGACGAGATTATGGTGCGCGATCCGGTCGTGCTCGGCCCCAATGAAACAGTGGCTGTGCTTAGTCCAAACCTAAACCCTGACATATTGATGATGCAGCCCACCGAGAATCGAGATGCTTGCGATGGGGCCGAGCTTTTGAGTGCGGCGACAATCGGGCGCATCCTGGTGCAATGAGAGATGTGTGCGGACCTGATTGTAGTAGGAAGCGTAATTCTTCAGAACGCGACGCAACTGCGCTTCGTCGAACACGATCAGCTGATCGAGGCTTTCGCGCCGAATCGAGCCGATGAGGCGCTCAACGTGGCCGTTCTGCCACGGTGAGCCTGGCGCGGTCGGATGATCGCGAATCCGCATTGCCCGAATGCGGCCGGTGTAGGCTGGACCGACGGCGCCATCACGGTCGCGGAGCAGATGACGTGGCGCTTCGTCCCACGGAAAAGCATCAGTCACCTGGCCCGCGATCCACTCGGCGGTCGGATTGTCCGTCACGCTGACGCTTACCAACCGCCTGCGGGCGTGGCGAAGGATTACCAAGCCATAGAGCAGCTTGAACGAGATCGTGCGTACGACGAACAGATCCAGCGAAGCGATGCCGGCAGCATGATTGCGCAGGAAAGTCTTCCAACCTTGAGACGGTGGTCGGCGGCGCCTGACCATATACCTGCCGACGGTTGATTCAGCGACTTCGATCCCAAGCATCAACAATTCGCCGTGGATCCGCGGTGCGCCCCACAGCGGGTTCTCGCGGCTCATCCGCCGAATCAGCGCTCGAATCTCGGAATCAATCCGTGGACGGCCGCCGAGGTGGCGGGACTTCCAGCGCCAGTAGGCGCGGAAGCCGCGTCGGTGCCAACGGATGACGGTCTCCGGTTGGACGATGATGATCGCGTCCAGCAGCGACGGGTATAGTCGATACAGCCACACCAACAGCACCCGGTCGATGTTCCACAGCCGCACGCGCCTCGGGTGCCGGCGGCGTAACACGATGAGCTGTTGGCGTAGGATCAGATTCTCGGCCTCAAGCAGCGCGCGCCGCGAGAACCGCGACCGGATACCAAGCAGCAGCTGGGTCAGAAACGCGACCATCAGTCGCTTCTCTAACACACGCCCACAAAGCCCGTCATCCCGGATAGGGTTTTCGGGAAGCACCGCCTTGGGTGAATCTCGCGCGTGTGCCGTTTGCCAACTCCCTCCCGCTGCCAATTTAAACCAGCGAGCTCGCGCGTCCGGATAACAGTTCAGTCAACCAGTGATTTGCGCGGGCCACCGCCTTCAGGATTGCCGAATCAATCTTCGGGTCGGCACCCGCACCAACAACAAACCGCATCTCGATTCCACGCCGCCTCACTTGTAACGGTACCTCCCGTTTGAAGAGGAACGTATCATCTGAAGTCGACGATTGGCCGCTCTCTTCAAGCGGGACTCTAATGGACAGGCGTATTCCGCCTTCGCGCACTTCTGCGCGCTCGATCAATGAAGCGAGAGCATCGAAGCTCTGTTCCTGGGAGCGAAGACGTGCGCTCCACTGTTGGGCAGCCTCCAGGATCGACTTTATCTTCGCGACATCGACATCGTGGTGCAAATCGCGAACCAGCGCAGCTCGGTCCTGGAGAATTTTGGCAGCGCGGCCGCAAGGTTGTGCTCGATCTCCATTGCAGGAATGCGCCACCCCTGAGCAGTTTGGCCTGCTGCGCCCTTCAGCAAGCTGCTCGAGACATAATAGCGGTAGCGCCGATTACCCTTGACTGCGTGACTCGGCGTTAGCCGTTCACCCGTTTCATCGAACAACTTGCCCACCAGCGGACTCCGCATAGAGCCGCCCGACCCGAAGCTAGGAGTACAGACCATCGCGGTCGAGTTCCGCTTTGAGCAGCCGCACGCTGCCGACTTCGCAGTACCGCTCGAAGATGTGGCGCACGGTTGTCGCCTCAGATTCGGCCACCACCAACTGCCGCTGTTTGCAACGCTTTAAAACTGAGCCACTTTACCGGCGTAAAAGTGAGCCACCCTGGGTTGGTTCTTTCCTCAGTCCTTGTTTGAGATTTTAACCGTCTGGTCTTTCCTCCGTGCGCGTTAGGTGTGGCGCGCCAGCGCGTACCTTGCGCGCAAGCGATACTAATGCGCTTCACTATCGTCGGCATGTATATCCTTCTTTGCGCCGCCGGCGGCTCTGATTGCTCGCTGGCTGCGAAAGGAATCGCCGCGAGTTGTCAGGATATGGGCGTGATGGCTGAGGCGATCGAGCAACGCCGTTGTGAGCTTTTCATCGCCGAACACCTTGACCCACTCCGAGAACGCCAGATTGGTGGTGATGATGGTCGAGCGGCGTTCATAGCGCTGGGCAAAAAGATTGAACAGCAACTCGCCGCCTGTGCGCTCGAAAGGCACGAACCCCAGTTCATCCACGATTAACAGCGCGACTTTCTGATACCGCTGTTGCAACGCGGTCAGCCGCCGCTCGTCGCGCGCCTCAACCAGACTCTGCACCAGATCCGCTGCGCGGGCGAAGTGAACTCGCAGTCGCCGGCGTGTGGCTTCCACTCCGAGCGCGATCGCGAGATGAGTCTTGCCGGTGCCGATCGGACCGGCCAGGATTGCGTCCTCGGCGCGTCCGATGAACTCGCCGCTCGCCAGCTCCATGAGCTTTGGCCGTGACACGCCCTTGAGCACCGCCCAGTCGAGCTGGTCGAAGGTCTTGATATCGGGAAAGCGCGCCTCGCGCAGCAGGCGGCGCGCGGTGCTTTGATGTCGATTGGTGATCTCGGCCTCGAGCAGTTCGCGCAGCAGATCCTCGTAAGCCCAGCCACCGTCGCGGGCGCGCCGGCATAGCCCCGGATAATCCCGCACCACCGCCGCGAGCTTGAGTTCGTGGCAGTACTCCTGGATGACAGCCTCGCACGCCGCGTTACTCATGGACGGCTCCTTCGGCGAGCAGCAGATGATCGTAATCAGACGCGCGTCCGGCTTCGACCACGTAGGCGGCGAGCGCATCGGGAACCGCGACGTTCTCGAGCTTCGGTCCGGGAACGGGGAGATCCAGCACGTCGATACGGTGCTGGTTGATTGCCGCTTCCAGCGCCAGGCGCACCCGATCTTCGCCGTGTTCGCAGACCACGCCGAGCAGCCGCGCCACCACTCGCGCTGCTTCCAGTTCGCCGTGCGTGCCGCACAACAGTCTCCACAGTCCGCTCCACGGTGCGCCCAACTCCGCGATCAACTCCGGCGCCACTTGGCGCACCGCATGCGGCTTGCGCGCCAGCTCGGGAAGATAATGACGATAGCGGACCTGGCGCGTTCCAAACCGCGCCCGCGGATGCGTCACGCTCTCGCCCATGCAGGTGATGCGGACGTCGTCCACGCCGAGGTACGCGGTCGCATTCAGCCGCGCCCAGCGCGACGGCACCGAGTACCAGGCCCGTTCGATCCTGACCATCGCGCGCGAGCTGATCTCGACCGGGATGGGCTTGCGCACCTCGAAGCTCGTAGCGGGTGCCGGCAGCAGTTGCACACGTTCCTCCGCCCACAGCTCACTGGCGGACCTTCCAGTACGGTGCCGCGCGGGGAACGCGGCGTCGAGTTCGGCGAGCAACTGGCGCGAGATTGCTTCCAGGCTGTCGCCGCGCGGAATCGGAGTGAGATGCTCGAGCCGGATCGCCTTACCGCGGCTTTCCACGCCGCCCTTGTCGTGCCCTTCGCCGATGCGGGCGAAGTCCGGCTCGAACAGATAGTGGCTGACCAGCGCCAGGAACCGGCCCGTGAGTTCGCGCCGCGCACCGACAATCTTGCGCACTGCGGCCGCGAGATTATCGTACACGCAGCGCCGCGCGACTCCGCCCAGGTGGGCAAACGCCCGCACGTGGCCGTCGAGAAAGGCCAGCTGATCGCAGCGCTCGTAGAGCCAGGCGAACTCGCGCCCCGAGTACATCAGCCGCAACAGGAACTCCCAGGCTTTGCGCCGTTCGCCCCCGACTTCCACTACCACTTCGAAGAAATCGATCTGCGCTTCGCCCGGGCGATTAACCAGTGGCACGTATACCTCGGCCCGTTGCCGCCGCCGCTCGCGCCAGTAGTCGCCTACCAGCGTCCTTCCGACTTGATAGCCTTCTGCCTTGAGCTGACGATGAAGCCGCATCGCGGTGATCCGTTGCTTGCCGGTGGTCCGCGGCTCCCACTCCGTGATCAGCTCCTCCAGCCGCGGCCGCACCGCTTCCCATACCGGCCGCTCCCGCTGTCGCCGCGAACTTCTGACCGGCTCGGGCTGATCCAGATACTTGGCTACCGTGTTGCGGCTTAATCCGAGTTCACGCGCAACGCGCCGGATGCTCCGTCCCTCTTTCAGCACCTTGTGTCGCAGTACATGCACTTGATCCATCTTCAGCATCCCCGTCCTCCGGCTTCCCGCCGGAGTCTATGGCTCGGGGTGGCTCACTTTTACAGCGGTAAATGGATCAGTTCTTTAGCGGCATATCCAGCTGGCGTACTTCGTAGCCGAGCGGGACCAAGCCTCCCATCCACATTCCTTTGCGCTTGGAAGCTGCGATCTTGTCGCGGATGCGCTCGCCGGTCACCTCGCGCTCGAACTGTGCAAACGAGAGCAACACGTTCAGCGTCAGTCGACCCATCGACGTGGTGGTGTTGAACTGTTGGGTGACCGCCACGAAGGAAACCTCGTGGCGGTCAAAGATCTCCACCATTCGCGCAAAATCTGAGAGCGAACGGGTGAGCCGGTCAACTTTGTATACCACCACGACATCGACCAGCCGTCAGTCAGGATGGATCACCGTATCGTCGAAACTGACGGTGAGATTGGTGGACCTCGAGGACGGAATCGGCATGGGCTGGCCCCTGGCTGGCTATCCTGAGGGCGGGAATCTCGGTCGTCATCGAATTTACTCTGGCGATCGCATTAAACGCCGAACGGATATGTCTCCGGGACGCCTGGTGCGACGACCGATGGAAGCGGCGAAACCGCGCGCGTTTCATCGAACCAGATGTACTCGTCGAACTGCCGGGGCAAACACGCCTGGAAGTAGTGGCTCTGGAGCTCGGATTCCGGTCGATAGATGACGCCGATGGCACGTTCGAGGCGCGCGGCTTCGAGCTCGTCGCGCACCGCTTGTCGTACCGGATCCCTCAGATGCAACATGAACGCCGGGACTTCCGAATCGTGGCAGAGCCGTTCGTAGCTCGCCTCGTGAGACGGCCGTACGCGCTTCATCTCCATAGGCCCGTCCCAGTCCGAGGCGGCTGCGACGGTTCCGTGGTCGGTACCGAAGCCAACGAGGTATGCCGACTCGGCGAATCGTGCGCGGGATAGCTGGCCGACGTTATGCTCGCCGCGCGCGCCCATCTCGGTCGCCGACGCGTCGCCGACGTGCGAGTTGTGCTCCCAGACGATCCCCTTGCTGCCGGGACCGTGGAACGCCAGCAGCCGCTCCAGCGTGTCGAACATGTGCTGATCGCGCAGGTTCCATGACTCGACGGAGCCGTAATACATCACGCGGTAGTAGCGCTCGGCCTCCGCCACCAGGCGAGCGTTCTGCGCCGCGTCGAAGAAGCGATCGCCGTCGCGCTGCGAGTATTCGATCCGGCGATTCAGCATGTCGCGCAGCATCGCGACGACCGCGGCTTCGCAGTCTCGTAGCGCCCGCTGACCACAGCCCGTCCGTAAACCGCGGGATCTTGTTCCCATGGAGTCAGGCATGCATAGCGGCGTCGCGCGACTGCTGCCATTGCCGGATCGACGCTGCTCAGATATGCGATAACCGCATTGATCGAGGTGAAGAGGCTATAAAGATCCAATCCGTAGAAGCTTGCTCGGCGCTCCGGTTCCGGCGCTTCGCCGTTAAAAGCGCGAAGCCATTCGATCAGGTCCAATGCCTCATGATTTCGCCACATCCAGGTCGGAAATCGCGCGAAGGCTTTCCATTGTTCCTGCCGTGCCGGAGCATAGTGTACGTACTGATTGATTCGCGCCGCGTCGGGCCAATCAGCCTCGACGGCGACGAAGTTGAAGCCGTGCCGCAAGATTAATTCCTTGGTGATTCGGGCACGCATCCGGTAGAACTCCGAGGTTCCGTGAGTCGCCTCGCCGAGCAGAACGACGCCGCGCATCGCCTATCCGGTCCATCAAAGAACTCAGGTCGGCCTGCTCGATGTCCGCGACCGGCTCGGCCGTCTCGCGGATCAGTTTCGCGATTGTCCCTGGACGGCTGCGCTGTGTGGAAGGGCGCTCAGCTTTTGCAACGCCGGCGTCCCAACCCTCCGCTCCGATCAGTGGGACGAATTGAACCCCGCCAAGATCCTCATCATCGAAGCGGTCCTGGCTGGTCCGGGTAACTCGAACCAAACGTTGGAGACGCGAGGTTTCGCCCACGGGTATGATCAGCCGGCCGCCAATCGCCAGTTGTTGCAGCAGCGGCTTGGGCACTTGCGGACCGCCGGCGGTCACGATGATCACGTCGTAGGGAGCATGCTCCTGCCAACCCAGTGTACCGTCGCCATGAAGAACCTTGACGTTCGAATATCCCAAGCTGTCCAAACGTTTCGTCGCGAGCTTGGCCAGTTGCTCCTGCCGCTCGATGGTGTAGACCTCCCTCACTACTTCCGAGAGCACGGCAGCCGCGTATCCGGAGCCGGTTCCTATCTCCAGCGCACGATCGCTCGCGCGTGGCTCGACGCTCTCGATCATCAGGGCGACGATATAGGGCTGCGAAATAGTCTGATCGGCCTCGATTGGCAAGGGCGTATCCTGATACGCGAACTCGGTGAGTTGATCAGGGAGGAAAGCCTCGCGCGGTATACGTCGCAACGCCTCGAGCACTGCCGGGTTGCGCACTCCGCGCGCAGCAATCTGATCGCGAACCATGCGAAGACGTTCCGTAGTTAGGTCAAGCATAACGCGCTCCTTGAATAGTTAGATTTGAGTATTGCGGGAATTATTTTCGGGAACCTGCACAATCTTCCCCATCTGTTCCGATCCTGAATCGAGACGCGGACCAAGGATACGATGCAATTCGTCGGAACTAACGGTCTCCTCTTGCAGAAGCGCATCAACGAGCCGATCCAGCCGCTCTCTGGATTCGGTCAAGCAACGGCGGACGCTCTCGTGGGTCTCCTGGAGCAGGCGCGAGACCTCGTGGTCTATTCGGGCCGCGGTTGCTTCGCTGTAATCGCGTCCCTGCGAGATCTCGTATCCCAGGAAAGGCTGCCGCTCGTCGGTCTTGAAAGCCACGAGTCCCAGCTTGCTCATCCCCCATCGGGTCACCATGCGGCGAGCCAAACGCGTAGCTTCTACCAGATCGTTCTCTGCGCCAGTGGTTACCTGGTCGAAGACGATCTCCTCGGCAGTGCGTCCGCCGAGCATCACTTCCAGCCGCGCCTTTAGATAGGAGAGGCTCAGGTTGTGACGTTCTTCGCCCGGAATCTGCTGCGTCATCCCGAGAGCCTGTCCGTGGGGCACGATTGTCACCTTGTGCACTGGATCCGCGGCGGGAGTTAGCCATGCAACTACCGCGTGTCCACACTCGTGATAAGCAATCACGCGCCGTTCGCCCGGATTCACCAGTTGCGGATGAGCTGCGCCCATTCGGACCTTGTCCTGACTCTCTTCAAAATCCGCCATCGTAACAGCGTGATGGTCGTGTCTGGCCGCGGTAAGCGCAGCCTCATTGCAAAGGTTCGCCAAGTCCGCCCCGCTCATGCCTATCGTGCTGCGCGCCAGAGTGAGCAGATCCACATCGCCGGAAAGTCGAAGCTTGCCCGTATGGATGCGCAGAATACCTTCGCGCCCGATTTTGTCTGGAAGAGCAATCACTACCTGGCGATCGAAACGTCCCGGCCGCAACAGCGCTGGATCGAGAACGTCAGGCCGATTGGTCGCCGCGAGAATGATGACCTCGATCCGCTCGTCAAAACCGTCGAGTTCGCCCAATAGCTGATTGAGCGTCTGTTCGCGCTCGTCGTTAACGGTGCCCAAGCCGGCGCCGCGTCGCCGTCCGACCGCATCCAGCTCGTCGATGAACACTATCGCCGGCGCCGCCTCCTTGGCTTGCCGGAACAAGTCTCGGACGCGGCTCGCTCCTACGCCGACGAACATCTCAACGAACTCGGATGCATTGAGGCTGAAAAACGGGACCCCGGCCTCGCCTGCTACGGCGCGTGCCATGAGAGTCTTGCCGGTTCCCGGCGCTCCGACCAGCAGCACACCTCTGGGAATTCGCGCCCCCAGGTCGTGATACTTTTGGGGATGCCTCAGGAAATCGACCTCCTCCTGAAGCTCGGACTTGGCCTCGTCCGCCCCTGCCACGTCATTGAAAGTAACTTTTGGTTGCTCGCTGCTGTAGCGCTGGGCCCTCATGCGCCCAAACCCGAACACGCCCGATTGACTACGTGCGGCTCGGTTGCTCAGCCACCAGAAGAATCCGAACAGAAGTATCAGCGGCCCCCATGTAACCAGCAGCTCGATGAACCATGGAATTGAAGACGACGACACATCTACGACGACATGATGCGCTATGAGCAGAGGCATCAACGCCAGGGTCGCCGACCGTAGCGGGAAAGGTCGTGGCTGAATTCGATGTATGCGGTCGCAGGCGGTGCCGCCGAGCCGGGGCCGGTACTCGGTGGAGATACAGAAGGCGGCTGCGTGGGTTTCGACGATTGCTCAGTCGGAGACTCAGGCTGTGGCCAAACGATCTGTTTTACAAATTTCCCCTCGATCACGTCTGCGGCGATGTGAACCCGGGAGACGTTGTTCCCACGCACCTGCGAGACAAAGAAGGAATACGGAATAGCAGCCTTGGGCTGCGATCGTGGCCATAGGCCGGCGACGTACCAGATCAGCACGACGAGGGACATCATCCACCAGAGCATGAGGCCTCGCGGGAGCGGCGGCGGGCGTTTTCCTGCCATGCTTCCTTGTGTCGTCTCATGCTGCTGTGTCATCTGCGCTGGTCCCGATGCGTCACTATATGAACTCGCCCGGAAAAGATGACACGCACGCCATCACGTGTGTAATCGCATCAACGTCGTATTCGTCCCCAGCCATCTCCGGATCGACGCTACTCAAATATGTGACAACCGCATTGATCGGAGTGAAAAAGCTATACAGATCCAGTCCGTAGAAGCTGGCACGCCGATCCGGCTCCGCCACTTCGCCGTTAAAAGCGCGGAGCCATTCGACCAGTTCCAATGCCTCATGATTTCGCCACATCCAGGTTTCCATTGTTCCTGCCGCGCCGGAACATGGTGTATATACTGGTTGATTCGTGCAGCATCGGACCAATCAGCCTCGACGGCGACGAAGTTGAACCCGTGCCGCAAGATCAATTCTTTGCTGATTCGGGCACGCATCCGGTAGAACTCGGCGGTTTCTGTGGGTCGCCTCGCCGAGCAGAACGACTCGCGCATCACCTATCCGCTCCATCAAAGAACTCACGTCGGCCTGTTCAATGTCGGCGATTGGCTCCGCATTTTCGCGAATCAACTTGGCGATTGTCGCGGGACGGCTGCGCTGAGTTGAAGGGCGCGAGATTTTGCGCCGCGGGCGTCCCAACCCTCCGCTCCGATCAGTGGGACGAATTGAACCCCGCCGAGGTCCTCGTTATCGAACTGGTCTTGGCTTGTCCGAGTGACTCGAACTAGCCGTTGCAGTCGCGAGGTATCGCCCACCGGAATGATAAGGCGGCCGCCAACTGCCAGCTGTCCGAGCAAAGGTTTGGGGACTTGCGGGGCGCCAGCTGTCACGATGATCAGGTCGTAGGGAGCATGTTCATGCCACCCCAGAGTAGCGTCGCTATGAAGAACCTTGACATTCGAGTATCCCAAGCTGTCCAAACGTCTCGTCGCCAGCTTGGCCAGTTGCTTGTGGCGCTCGACCGTGTAGACCTCGCCCACAATTCTTGAGAGGACAGCCGCCGCGTATCCAGAGCCAGTCCCTATCTCGAGGGCGCGCTCGCCCGCGCGCGGCTCGACGCTTTCGATCATCAGGGCAACAATGTATGGCTGCGAAATAGTCTGATCGGCCTCGACCGGCAGTGGCGTGTCCTGGTAGGCGAACTCGGCGAGTTCATCGGGAAGAAAGGCCTCACGCGGAACAAGTCGCATGGCCCCTAGTACTGCGGGGTTGTGCACTCCGCGGGCGGCAATCTGGTCGCGAACCATCCGAAGACGTTCATTTGTTAGGTCAAGTATCACTGGGCCTCCAGTTGGACCTGTCTTGCCGCCGGTGTAGCCGTGTCCGCGGACTCTGCCGCAGCGGCCATTCTTCTCCTGCGGTGAAAATTGTCTGGAAAGTGACGGAAATTGTGTCGATCCCCCGCAACAGGGAAACACGCGAACTTCCACGAACCCTGGCATGGCTATTCGGTGCCACTGCACAAGCGGACACGGGTCGGCCTGGGAGCCGGCCGTTCATGCTTCTGATAAGAACCTTGCTCATCGCATTCTCCTTGCAGCTGCGGCCTCGGCAGCGGTGGCGGACGAGAGTGGCTTGTAAAGGAGCATTTTCTTGTAGATGGCAGTCACGATTCGATAGAAGCGTTCGCCCCTCGCGTCGGGATATGCTTGGCGCGCGCGGGCTTTCGCGCGCCTCCAGGCGATCTCCTCTTCCGTTCTGACTAACTACATTTACCGGCATTTTCGGCCTCCACCCAGCGTTTGGTTAGCTACTGCCGTGCCAGAGTGATACCAGACCAGTCATCCCCCTTATCCCGCCCGCCACCGAATGAATTGCGCCGTCGAGCCATTGTCGGAACCCCTGACGACCTTGCCTCCTTAAGATTGCCAGGATTCCATGGGTCAATCGGCAGCAGCAGTTTTCGCCAAGGTGACGCGATCGGATACAGCCCCGGATGCTGGCTAGAGCTTGCATCATCTGAAACTTGATGGCCCGCGGTTTGCTCAGAAGCTGTGACGACGGTCGGCATCACACAGAAAATTCGAACAAGGAGAAAGCAACATGGGTTGTTCTTCGTCAGCACATGTTGGACAGAATAGGGTGATTGAGGAAGAGAGGATTTTGGGCTCATCTTAACCGCGAACCAGCGGCAGGACCACCAACGTCATGCTGCCGTGAGCAGCAGCGACTGAATCTTCAGCAACAGCAGGCGACGCATCAACAGGAACAGCAAAACCAGCAGCAAGAGAATCAGCGCCAGAGACAGGAGAACCAGCAGCGTCAGGAGAGCCAGCAGCGCGCGACCGAGCAGCGCCAGGGGAACGCGCAACAACAACAGAACCAGCGGCAAGAGAATCAACGCCAGCCGCAGACGAACCAACAGCAGCATCAGGAGAACCAGCAGCACAATCAGCAGGGGCATGGAAACCAGAACGGGCACGGAGGCGGAAATCAAAGCTGAAGTTCGGCCCTGACGGATGTGTCGCACAGCCGCGTAGCCACAAGCCCGCGTTGCTTTCCTAGGAGGCGAGATGACCTTCGTGGTTCGCACTTACTAGCGCCCTGGGAGAAGAAATTGCCTATCAACATTAATCGTCGAAACATGGGACGTGACCGTTTACGCATTGCGCAGATCGCCCCTCTGTACGAACCGGTACCGCCCAAGCTGTACGGCGGTACAGAGCGTGTAGTTTCGTACATCACGGAAGAGCTAGTCAGCCGCGGTCACGAAGTTACCCTATTCGCATCGGGCGACTCAGAGACGCGCGCAAAGCTCTTACCGGGATGCGAACGCGCCCTGCGCCTGCTGGGAAAGCCCGAGCTCGGTGTGGGGCTGCAGCTAGCGATGCTGACAGAGGTCTTCACCGACGCCCGCAATCGCTTCGATATCGTGCATTCCCACCTCGACTATTGGTCATTTCCTATGGCGCGCCTGACCGGGATGCCGACCGTTTCGACGATGCACGGCCGGCTCGACCTACCGGATCTTCATCCCGTTTACCAACGGTTCCCGGAGGCCGCTGTGGTTTCGATCAGCGACGCTCAGCGCGCGCAGCTAGCGCAAATGAATTGGGCTGCAACGATTCATCACGGGCTCCCCCGCGATCTCCTGAAGTTCAACCCGAATAGGGGAAAATACCTGGCCTTCATCGGGCGCATCTCACCGGAAAAGCGTCCCGACCTCGCGATCGAAGTTGCGAGGAAGTCGTGAGCGCCGCTCAAGATTGCGGCCAAGGTCGACGTGGTCGACCGCGAATACTTCGCAAACGTCATCAAGCCCTTGATCAAGCCCCCGTTAGTCGAATACATCGGCGAAATCGGCGACGCGCAAAAGAGCGAATTTCTGGGCAATGCGCTCGCGCTGATGTTCACGATCGACTGGCCGGGGCCGTTTGGATTGGCGATGATCGAGGCGCTAGCCTGCGGCACGCCCGTAATCGCGCGTCCATGCGGATCGGTACCGGAAGTGATTAAGCCCGACGTCACCGGGTTCGTCGCAAATGAAATCGATCAACTGGTTGCAGCGGTCGCAAGAATCGATTCAATTTCACGTGAGCGGTGTCGCCTTGAGTTCGAAGAGCGTTTCACCGCGCAGGTGATGGTGGACAAATACGAGGCGGTCTACGATCATGCCCTCAACTATATGAGACGAGGGCCGCACGACGGCGCAACGAGGATCGCTTCGCTATCGCAATGAATGCGACGCTCCGGCCGTTGGTTCCTGGACCTGGAACTGGACGAGCCGAGGTTCGACCATTCGACCTTCTCGCGCAACCGCGCTCGGTTGCTGGCGCATGAGGTTACGGGCGAGTTTTTCCGTGGGGTGGTGGAGCAAGCGCGAGCGCTGAAGCTGCGTCGAGCGAGCACTTCACCGTTGACGGTACCTAATTGAGGCGTGGGCCCATCCCAGACAAGCGTCGTCGATTTGAGCCGCGTCGCTTAGAAATTCGCGCCAGCGCTCGCGTATTTCACGAAGCGGATCGTGGACTCGAACTTCGACCTCGCCCTGGCCTTCAATGAGCATCGGCGGCGCGATGGGTCGAACAATGGCGGATTCAATACAACATCAAGCGTCCCCACCCCCGCCTTGGCTATCCTCCCCCCGCCCCGGAATTCCTCTGCCCACGCGAAATCTCGACTTCACCCATAGTAAATGCGATACTCTGACATACAGCTTAAAAGGAGCCGGTCCGGTTGCAGACTTTCAGATTCGGGGAGGCTCTATTCGTCGTCGCTGTGCGAACGCCGGCGCGAATTAAGAAATCGCGCGATTGTTCTGGTCGTTTTCGTTTCATCGGTTGGCATACCGATTCGTAACTAGCGTTCACGTGCTTCGTGAAAGGACGACGAAACACCACTCTTAGTCTTGTCGATCACGCGCTCCACCGTGTCCTTATTCTTGCCAGTGCCTTTGGTCCGCCTTTACTCGTTTCGCTTTTCTGCCGCAGTCGGCGGAGCCACTATCCCTTTGACAATTAAACTATTGTGAACTGCTTTGACTCCCGACACCTGACCTGCAACAAGTTCCGCCTGCGCTATCTGCGCTTGCGAATCGACGAAACCGCTCAAATCGACGACGCCTTTTCGCTCCGTTCATCGCGCGAAGCGAGTGAACTCGATGGCACAGAAACAGACTCCGTCGATTGAACGGACTCCCGCCACTGCCAACTCGGATTGGCCGACCTTGATCGAAAGGGTGGTCGACGATGTATCGCGCATCTTGCGGTTCGAAGCCCAGATATTTCAATCCCGCATCGGGGCCGCTCTCGATCTGCATATCTCCAACGCGGTAACCCTTCTCACGGTCGTCGGGATCATGATCAGCGGTGCATTATGTCTTCTATGCTCCGTGATCTTCCTGCTCCATCTATGGCTTCCTTTGTGGCAATCGTTCGGAATCGTGGGCCTTCTTATGTTGCGTGCCGTGATCGGGAGTAAGGCTGCGATGAAGCCTCGATGTGAAGCCGTGCCCTCCAGCGAGCAACTGCACAAGCGAATCGATTAGTCAGTTTCCCCCTAAATCCGTAAGCCCAGCGGTGCCAACCGATAAAGGCTTTGGGGATCCCGACCGTCAACGCGCTTCGACGATCGAACCTGCGGCTACGCGGTGTGGTTTTTAGGAAGTCCGGTGGGGTTTCATTCTGCGTTCCTCGTATAACGCGAGCCGTTTGCTCAGGAAGAGATTCTCCGCCACGAGCGAGATATAGATCGTAACCCGAGAACCAGAACGCGGCGCAAATCGGTAAACAAATTCACTCAGAGCTGGCACGATCTCATTGACCGATGCCTCGCGTTTAGATCTCCTCCTCTCAAATTGGGTTCACAATCTAGCCGTTTCAGGTCAGGCCAATAATTTTTGCAGACGACAAACGCGTCGCAATCGATTTTGCCACGAACTTCGATTGCAGACTCTCTTAGTCCTTAGGAACCGAAGAAGACACTCGCAGATGGTTCTTCACACCGCGTACGCCGCTCGCATTTCTCGCAATTGCCTCGGCGCGTGATGCAACCGCCGAATCGTGTACCGTGCCCCTTAGCGTCACGAGGCCAGCGGTGGTGGTAACGTGAATCTGGCCGGACCTCAGGTCCTTGGCGGCAGCCAGATCTGTTTTCACCTCGGTAGTGATTTTCGTATCATCCAACGCCGTAGCGGTCCCGTGATAAGCGTTCTTCGCTGCGCTTTCGGTGTCTTCGCCCGCCTGATGCATCGAACTGCTGGCGGAAGTGCCACCCGCGTCCTGTGCGAAAGCTGGCACTGACAACGAAATTTCAAGAACCACAGCCAGTACCAGAGCCACTATCTTCTTGTTGTTACCCATCATATTAATTTCCTCTGAGTTATTGGGTCAAAATGAATGATCACCCTCACGGGCTCTTCCTCAAACCACGCCGAGCGGTGATGGCACGAGAACGAACACCAGAGTGCCGCCTACCGAATAAGGATGCTTACAAAATTTGGATCGTCAGAAGCGACAAGCACGAGATGGAGGCGCTACGGAAAACGGGCCGAGCTTACCTGCACGGGTCGGGGACAGATCGTTGCCACCTATGGCGGAAGCGGGCACGTGCAAGTCGCGATTGTTCTTCGAGTTCAGGGCCAAGAATCAATCGGGCTTCATGGTATTAGAGGCGTTCTCGGTCTCACATGGCAAGGTGTCGGCATACTTTCCCGGTGCTCGATTTTCCTGCACCGCGACCGTGACGATGCCGCAATGCTCGCAAATTATACCAGCTGAGATCACCAGACCAGCGGTCCGGGCCGCGCCAGGCTTTTAATAGCTCCAGATCTGTGGCCTTTGGTGCGGCGATCTTCAACGGATCTTCAACGGCGTCACAGGGTCCTTCGTCAGCTACGTGAATAGCCGAGCTATGTGTCAGGAATGGACGGCAAGAACCTTGAAACCGTAGTCCTTCAAGGCCTGAACTGCGCGTTCCACGCTCGTCGAAGGAACTCGAAGATATAGGATCTCGTGTTCGGCTCCTCTTCGGCGATATGTTCCGATGCCGAGAAGAGAACAAATAGTCTGGACGAGGCTGGTTGCCGCCGCAATCTCTCCGGAGCCGCTCAAGTCGACGTCAATTCTGGAGCTGCCATCAGCCCCGAGCAGCGCCTCCAGTGCCCGCAACATATCGGTCGCGGTTATGATGCCCACCATCCTGCCCTCTTCGAGGACCGGAAGACTACCAATCTTGTTTGCTGTAAGCAGCTGAACAGCTTTTTCAACCGACGCGGAAGAACCGACCGTAAATGGGTGAACACTCATCACCGCATCCACTCGCGTATGAGTCAGCTGCCCTATGTGCTGGCGCATGTCGCGGTCGGTCAGAATACCGACTAATCTTCCCTGATCCACGACCGGAACCTGTCGGAATCGGCCCGCTTCCATCTTCTCATGTGCTCCCTGCAGAGTATCTCCCGGCTCGACGGTTACGGGGTTTGGGGTCATCAGCTCGGCAACTATCATTTTTGCGTCCTCTGGACGAGTCGCTGTCGAAACCCAAAATTGTCCCGCGAACAGAAACGCGAGAATTCGGTCGGATAGCCAGTATAGACTTCGTTGCTTCGCGCACGGGACGCGCTCGGCGTCGCTTCCGATAGCAATTCGTTCGATCGCGCGCTCCCGTGTGTCCGCATGACCACGAGGTCTACATTCAAGTCATCGGCCAACAGTGACCATTATCGAGGCTGGGTCGCCGCTTCGCATCATTATTCGGTAGGAAGCACCTGATGTCAGGTGCCGCTGCGCGAATGTTTCAAGCTCCCGTTCGGCAATTCCCTCTGAGAGGATCGGATTCGGTTCGACCATGAACTGCTCCATCCTCGGGACCGAAACGACGTGAAGAAGGTACAGCGTGCTTCTGTCGGGACCAGCAAGCTCGTGTGCGAATTTGAGGACTTGCTACTCAATTCCGATCGAAGCCTATCGGACACAGAACCTTGTGGAATACTTTGGGCACTAGAGAAGTCCTTCGCGCAGGTCGGCCCAACGTAAGGGTTCGGAGCTTGCCATTCCCAATTTCTTTATGGGTTCGCATCGCGTCACCAACTACGGCCTCTCGTGAGAGCACCGTGCCTCTCAAGCAACGACGATCGTTACGTCGAGAACAAGGTTCTCAATTCCCGTATTCGTCAGATCGATCTGATAGCGCTCGCCGGTTTGAGCGTCGGAACCGATTTCAAGCGCGATCACCCTGCTCGTTCTGGCCATCCCGTATCCGTGACATGAGGCGCACACACGCCAGTCTCCTCCGCTACCCCGGCATCGATTGCATCGCGCGTATACCGGAAACTCGATCGGCAAGGTGACACCGAAGAAGGCCTCAGTCCGGTCCAAAACGACCTCGACGCCTAGATGCCGACGTGAGCCGCGGCTTTTTTGATGGAAGCCGAAGAAATTCTGCGCGATATGGTCAAGGATTTCTCCGACCGACGGCCTTATGATTGCGAAGTCGTCGACTATGTTGACGGGAGTCCTCCGCCGAAGCGGCTCGGGGCGCTCGCGGAACGCCACCTGCATCGCGCCCGCGTGGACAAAGCGGTCCGGCGCCCGCTCGACCCTGATTCTGCGCAGGCTCCCTAGATCCAGCCGCATCAGGGCTTGGTAGGCCTCGTGGACCTCCCGAAAGCTCGCCTCATCCGGGTCATCGCCGACATCGGGGTGCAGACTGAAGGCGAGCCTCCGGTAAGCGCGCTTGATCTCTATGGGTGGCGCGTCACGCCTGACACCGAGCAAATCATATGGATCCTTCCAAGCCATCAATCGCGATTTCCTACTCGAAATCAGCCCGGCTTGATCTCGATTCGGCGGAGCTGCGCACGTTCGCCTTTGGGGAGCGTAAGTTCGAGCACTCCGTTCTTCATCAAGGCGCTAATTCGCTTGTCGTCGATATTCTCCTTCAATTCGAACTGCCTAAAGTAGTTTCCGACATTGTATTCGGTATAGACGGGCGATAGCTTTTCATAGGCCTCTGTCGAAACGGTACCAGAAATTGTAAGCACCCCCTCCTTGTGTGTTACCTCGACATCGCTCTCTTTTACTCCCGGCATGTCGACCCAAAGCTTGATCGAATCGCCGAACTCATAGATGTCGACTCCGGGGAGAAAGAAACGGCCCGCGCGAGTCTTCTCCTGACCTTCTACCTGCTGCTTCTCCTTCGCCGTAATCTCCTGTTCGGCCATTGGTGGTTTCCTCCTTCGATGCCTCAGATGCTTCTCGTTGTGGTATTAGACTGGGTTTACAGGGATCTGACGCGGCTTTGCCGACTCCGACTTGGGTACCCTAACTGTCAACATCCCCGCCTCGTATTTGGCAGTCGCCTTGTCGAGAGCGAGCTCATCAGGAAGTTGCACTGAACGGGAGAATTCGCCGAACGGTCGTTCCCGTCGGTGGTAGCCCGCGGCGTCGCCGACGGCCTCGCGCTTGCGCTCACCCTTGATTGTCAGAGTGTGACGTTGTCCGGAGATACTTAGCCTTGCTGGATCAATCCCCGGTATCTCGGCCATCACCACGATTCCGTCTCCGTCATCGAATATGTTCACCGGCGGGAAGTCGCCGGGGCCCGAAACACCGAGCCCGATCGCGGGATTGCGCAAAAACCGCTGCAACTCGGTCTGCAACGTCAACAGATTACTGACTGGGTCAAGATCGGACGAAAATCTGAGCAGTGCCATAGAAGCCTCCTTAATGACTGAGTCTTGATGGGAAAACTACGAGGTCTAAGCTCGCATTG
Organism: uncultured Pseudomonadota bacterium; assembly: GCA_963837035.1. Classification (GTDB taxonomy): domain Bacteria; phylum Desulfobacterota; class Binatia; order Binatales; family Binataceae; genus JASHZA01. Next base: position 235,008 of record CAWIMH010000026.1, on the reverse strand, counting down.
GGTTTTGAAAATCCTAAATGTATGTGGCACTACCCTCACAACCGCGCAGTGGAGCGTTTTCTGGAGCGGCGGCCGCAAGAGATCGCAACCATGCGCCGGACCTCAAACATTGTCAAACAGGGTCTTACCCGTTCGGATATTTTGATCTCAAAAGCGCAGACCTCGCGGAATGGGCTCCGGCAGCGGGGCCCCGTATTAACCAGATCGGGACGTTGAATCCGAAGGCTTCGATACTGCGCGCGATCTGGCGAATCTGGCGCTGGCTGTGCAAGCGCGGATTTCTGGCGTTGAGCTTGAGCTCGGAGGTTGCTCGATAGGCGACTCCGATTCGACTTACCACCTGGTCGGCGCTCGATCCCAGAGCTGGGTTCATGGAAGCTAACAGTCATAGCAATGCGTCGGGGTTCTGGGGCGAGGGTGGAGCCGTTGACAACGTGAACGTCGGATAGTGTGGCTTCGGCCACGATGCTTAAATTCTCCGCGTGCGCAAAAACATCACCATTAGCGCCATCACCACCAACGCAGACTGCCAAAAGGCAGACTGTTAACGAGCCCAGGCGTTGGCCGGTCCCGATGGGTACAAGGCGCTTCGCACTCTGCGCCCAGCATGCGCGCGAGCAGGTAAGTAAAACGATGGCGTTGGAGGAGGCGGCGACGGCAACTTTTGGGGAATGAAGAGCGCGCACTCCATTCGGATGGTCACCGGCGCGCTAGTGCGCGGGCGCACCCAGCACGTCACGCGCCGGTCGGGCAAGCGGCATCTAACCTACTGCCTTTATCTCGGATCGATCACGAGGACGTTTCGACCGACGCTCGCAAACCGAGGCGTCGAGCAAACTCGCTCGTCGCGCGATTCTAGGGACTCGACGCCCCCATGCCCATGCGCATGCCTGCCATGCCCGGCATATCGATTCTCAATCCCAATCTCTCTTGCTGGTTGCCAATGTCACCCATCATGGTCGAACCCATCGCACCGGTCACTCGGTGCGGCCTAAGGATCAGAGTGTGCACATATGCGGCCACGGCCCATGTCTGATTAGGCGTCAGCGCTTTCGCAAACGACAGCATTGGACTGCCATCAAGACCGGTGCGGAGCGTGAGGTAGATGTCCTCCATGTCCGAACCGCGCTTGAAGTATCCGCTGGTGAAGTCGCGTGGTTGCATCAGCGGCTGGCCGCCCTTGATCACAGCCGGACCGTCGCCCCGCGCATTCGGTCCATGGCATGAGGCGCAATCTTCGTTGTAAATCTTTCTACCTTCTTGCCCGAGTTCCGAGCTTGTTGCAGGTGGCTTGGGCATGACAATTGGAGTCACGCGGGCTTCGGAGGCAAATCTGGGCGAGAAGCCTTTCACGAACGCAACCACTGCCCAGCGTTCCTTCTCGGACAGACTGACCCAAGGCACCATCGCAGTCCCATGCAGGCCATCCGAAATAACCTTCCAGAGATCGTCGTCGGTTGGCAGGGCACCACTTGGCGTGGAGCGGAACTTATAGACTCCCTTGCTGAAGTCGCGCGGTGCTGGCGAAAGCCCGGACGCGCGGGGACCATTGCCATCGCCTTTGGCGCCATGACAAACAGCGCAATGCTCGCCATAGAGGCGCTTGCCTAAGGCAAGCGTGCTTGAATCAGGCGAAGGTTTGGGCACTGCCGGAACGAGCTTCAGTTCTGCACCATTCATCCAAGCCATCAAAGTGCGCATCCAACCCATCCCGCCGCCACCTCCCATCATCTCACCGGTCTGAGAGCCCATCATCTGGCCACGCGCAAACGGCGCATCTATAAGCAATCCGAGCACTAACGCGAGGGTTGACAGCATCATTCGGGCGCTTTTCATTCGCGAGGCCTGTCAATCGTTAAAACGTCATCTCCAGCTTGGCACGGGATGCTCCCACCGACCGGTCATTTCTCCTGAAGGCTTTGAATGTAGCGGACCAGAGCAGTAATGCGAGATCTCGCTTTGGCTTCAGCGACGTTCTTGGGAACGCCCTGCGGCTGTAAATATTCGCCCCACAACGGCATATCTAAAAGCCGCTCATGCTGTGGGCGCTTTTTGCGGCCGTCGATCACTTCGTAGACTTCTTGAGAAGGAAAACTGCCTCCATGCTTCCGGCTCAGGTGGGTTAAGTCAGGCCCTTGCAGGTCTTCGACCTTGTTCCCTTTGCCATCTATTCCGTGACATTGTGCGCAGAAGTCCTGGAAGTCTGTTTTCCCGGTCTGCGCCGATACCCTAGCCGGCGAAAGCAAAAGCAGTACTGCAACGTTGAGCACGAAGCTCAAATGCACTGTGGTAAACCGCCCCCCTTCTCGAACGTGCAAACTTGGCATCGGGGCTCAAATCCTCTTCTTTCTCTAGAAAACCCGATCAGGGTTAACGCAGGGATGATCTACCTGGACCGGGTTGCCGAACAATAACGCGTGTGTCTTTTAATCACAGGGTCCTGGGTTCAAGTCCCAGACGGCTCACCACTTATTACGGTAGATAAACACTTTTCGTGCAGAATGTGCTGACGATTGTGGTCGATTGTGCGGATAGAAACAGATGCGACGATCATAGTTCGATCATAGTCAGGCGAACGGCGGCCTTGGTAAAGGAAGACTTGGGAACCTACCTCCATACTGAAAATCTTTGTCTAGGTAGTTCGATTCTGCCCCTACCCACCAAATTCACGAATAAACTCAAAAAGTTTTCCGCGGTTAGACTACCGGGCGAGTCATTATATCGTGATGATTTTGTAACGGTCTAAACCCAGTATAAGAGTCAACCGCGAAGATTTCCCGGTGCCAACTCTCGCCACGGCCCGTCCGTCGGCGGCCTGCGGAAGAAATCTAGGAGTTCCTTTAACGAAGCTTTCGGGTCCTCGCCGGGATTAGTAGCCGGCAAGGTTCTCAGGATCAACTGAATCCGTCGGTAGACGATGCGAGCCTCCGCTGTTTCGTCTTTGTCAAGAAGTTCCAACTCGCGATGGCCTGCAAGGAGAAATGGAACAGCGGATAGAGGCATAAAAATAAAATCTACCGCCGAGTCGGACAGCTGCGCGCAACCCCAGTCGATCAACGCGCTGTACTCGTACGAGCCAGGCGCTAGTAGGACGTTCGGCAACTGCAAATCGGCATGTACAAAGCGCTTCTTATCCGGAGGGTTCGCCATAGGCTCCAACCGTTCCAGCCACTCGCGGAACCAGCGCTCTTGAGAGGAAGAGATGCAGCGAAGACGGACGCAGGGTTCGATCAATTCTAGCGGACGATCGAGTTCATGACGACGTGGCCACCATCGAGGGTCATCAAGGCTAACGTTGGTTGCGTGTAGGCGAGCAAGATCGTGTCCAAGCTTCCGCAATACTTCTGGCGCTTGCGCCGGATCCACTCCGAGGGATTGGAAATCAACCCCCGGTACAAATTCGACGATTGAGTACGGAACCGGAAGAATGTCAGATTTGGCTTGATGATGAATCAGACGCGGGGCGCTGACGCCGCCAACGCGTGCCAGGGGTGCTGCTTCAGCTTCGCGACCAGCCTGCCAGACACGAAATGGATCGTCGAATTGTGGTACGCGTAACAGAACGCTATCGCCCAGCCTGTATACGTGGTTAATGGATCCTGATTTGAGCCGCGCAGACTGTTGGGCGTCGATGCCGTGGCGGCGTCCGATTTCCTGAATTATGTCTTCGGTTATCGTAATCGGATTCAAGGCTTTTCCACTATACCCGGCGAGTTCGGGCGGCGTAACGAAGAGCTACCGAGAGCCGTCGTTGCCCGTCGGCGCAGGATTCGTATGTGACTCGGGAGACGGGCTTGCCGGTGCTTGGGGTATTGGTTGCGGCAATAATGGCTCGATGAGGCTCTCGGTAACATCGACCGGAATGACTTCTGCTATTCCCGAATTCTCTTCAAACATTATGCGAGGCCTTTGTGTCTGCTGACTTATTGCGACTTCGTCATAGGGAACATAGTCGCTTACCATTCCGAGAAGATAGGCACGATCGGTGGTCTGTGTGCCTTGGATCGCCATCGCCTCCGGAACGTTTACAACCGGACCTCCACTATTTCCGGGAAAGACAAAACCATCTACCAGAAAAGTGTCCCTAAACCCGGCCAAGCAATCGCTTATCCTAGCGATAGTACCTCGCCTCACGATCACGAAATTCTGTCTCCCCGCCTCCTCGGTTATGGGTCCAAGGTTTGGAAAACCCAATATGAAAACGCCGTCTCCTTCGGAGAGTCCAAGGGATTTTGCCTTCGTTCGGTCAGCGGACATTGAATCGCGTACAAAGAAACTCAACGCACTAATCCCAAGACTCTCAAATGCCCCCTCGTTGATCGGAGTGATTGCGACGTCACTAGACGCGCCCTCCGATCATGCCTGCATGTCGAGCGAGGCCTCCTTCGCGGCTTCGCCAATAGCAGGGTTAAATCTGATGATTGGTTGGACTGAAACTGCACCAACTCCCCCTCCCGACACAGTATCGGAGGGATTGGCTACTGCCTTCTTTAGTGCCTCGACGACGTGCTTATTGGTAACGAGAAACACGTGATAGTTATTTAGCGGATCCGACGGAAGCCTCTCGCCATAGAAAAAACCCGAAGCGATAAATCTCTTCTGCACCGTTTGGGGGGCTTGTTATTGAAAGTCCGATCGCCACAACACAATTGAGGAAGAAGGGAGGTACCAAGGCCATCGAAATCGAACGCGAAAAAATCAGTTTCATCTGCAAAAGCACACCTCCACTGTTTCCGCCATCGAATCGAGCGGCAAGAAAATTCAGATTCGGGGCCTTAGAACGAAATATCATCCTCATCCAGAACCGGCGGTTCCGGCTCCGAAGACCAAATCCCACGGCCCTCGCGTTTAACGACGCCGTCGCGCCGCATATTGGCCAAGGTCCAAATCACCCGGCGCCGATCGGATCTCGGCGAACCCACCTCCCTTTCGATGTCATCGAGGGACATCGGAACGCCGGGATTATTCGTCAAAAAAACCTGAATGCGTTCTCGGAGCGACGCGCCGCCATTCGCAGAATTTGTGACTGAAGAATCGGTTCCTCGGAGCTCGTCAATACGTTGACGGTATAGGGCGAGCGTTATGCGCCGCTCAGCGGCGATTTGGGCGCTTTGCCGCTCTAATTCGACGAGCTTGCGGGCGAGGGCGAGGATTTCGTCTTCGGCCGTCAACTTAACGACCTCCTATAGGTAGGCTCTCAGATCCGGAGGTCGGCGTCAACAACTACGACTTTTGATTTCAATGTCAACTACATTGAAAAGCGCTACAGAGCATGAGATGCGCCAAGAAATCTAACATCATCAAAGAGTTCCTTGCGCGCGTCTGATTTGTAATCAACTTCTACTATCGAATCGTTCCGATCGCCGACTCGCGGGCCAATTCCCCGGCCTTTGAGTCCACTATTGACCGCAACGCTCCCGCAGCCACGGCTTGAAACCCATTCGCCCTCCTACTCGGTTTCACAGGCCCGTGTGTTTTCAAATCACTGCGGCGGCGAATAGCTCCCGAGTCCTTTGGGGTATTCGCTTTCCTCTGATCATCTGTGCTCGTCATCCTAGCCTAAACGAGCCCCAAGCGAGATTTGGGGCATTTCTTTCTACTTGTCGCACGATGTGAGTGACAAGCAGGGCCCGGTGGAGGCGATCAAGGAAGTGCTACACGGCGGGGTTCCGGAATACGGATGGCTCTCCGAGGAGGCCACTGATGACGGCGCTCGGCTCGCCTGCGATCGAGTATGGATCGTCGATCCTCAGCGGAACCAAGGAGTTCATCAAGGGCGTGCCCGAGTTCGTGGTCGCGTCACGAGTGAGCCACAAGTTACTACACGCAATTGCGCCTCGATCCCGGCGCACGTCACAATTTTTCCCGGTAATTGGTTGCGGAGTTGCGGGATTGATATTGTTAGGACATGCCGGCCGAAAATTGCGATCCATTCGCGCGCGGACCGTACCCCGCTGGAGTCCGCACTATCGAGGCGACGGACACTACGCGGAAGCGCGTGTTTCCATGCGAGATCTGGTATCCCGCAGCTCCCGAGTACACCGGACGCGATCTGGCGCCGGAAACACAGGATGAGTTCAGGGTGCCGCCGCGGCCACCGCAGCGCCAGCTGAGTGTCCGCGATGCTCGAGGGCGCTCCGGAACCTGGCCGCTTATCGCGTTCTCGCATCCCAGCTTCCTTCACCGGAGGTCGGCGACTTTTCTTTGTACGCATTTGGCTAGTCACGGCTATGTTGTGGCCGCGCTGGATCACTCCGAGGTCGTCGCCCCGGAACTAGCCGAGCGCGAAGATGCTACGGAGGAGGAAACTAAAGCACGCATCGACGAAATCATTTCCAGCCGCGTTCCAGATATTTGCGCACTCCTGGACCGGCTGCTTGAGGCACCATTTGATCCCGATATCACGTTGGACGCGAGCCGAGTCGGCATCGCGGGCCATAGCGCCGGCGGTTGGACCGCACTAGCGGCGCCCGACGACGAGCCGCGAATTCGTGCTGTCGTGGCGCTGGCGCCCGGCGGTGCTTCCAATCCCCGGCCCGGAATCCTTCCGCTCAAGCTATCACTCGAGTGGAAGCGCGACGTGCCAACGCTGCTTTTGGCCGCAGAAAACGACGCCGCTTTGCCGCTCGCAGGCATGCGCGAGATCTACGAGCGACTGCCCACGACGAAGCGCATGGTGATTCTGCGCCGCGCGGACCACGCGCACTTTATGGACAACGTGGAGCGCGAGCACGAGGCCTTCCGCACGGCGCCGCTGCCCGTCCTGAAGGCGATACAGCAGGAAATGCTCCTGAGCGCTGACCTCACCTCCGGTGAGAAGGCCCACCTGTTCACGTCTGCTCTAACCACCTGCCATATGGACGCGTTCCTGGGCGGGAGGCCGGCGGCGCGGAGGTTTCTGTGAGGGCAATATAGAGGGCGAGATGGCGGCCCGCGGAGTGGAGGCGAGGCTTGAGCCGTAGGGCAGACTTCAGCGACTAGAGCGCAACCGAGGTTGCAATCCATAGCGTTCCTGCGCAGGTTTCGCCAGCCTGTCTGTTCGGCAAACATGACCGCGCCGAATAGCTCTTGCATTCTTTGAGTTATCCGCTTTTCTATGATCATGTACGCTCATTCCCTAGCCGTAACTCGCCCCAAGCCAGATTTTGGGGGACAGTTCTTTCTGCTTGTCGCCCAGTGTGAGCGACAAGCCGGCAATAGGTTCCGACGAGTGAGGACAGCACTCCGGCTGCACCTGCGTCGCGCCCGATCGAAATGAGAGTTTTTCCCGGACGTGTCTGTGCGGCGCGAGGGCAGGCCAGTGTAAACGGAGGGCATAGTCGGTTCGCCCAGATCTGCGAAATTCGAGGCCACCAAAACAGAGAACCGCGCTTGTCCACAGATAAAAGGAGTGACCGATGATTGTGATCAAGGTTGGCTAAGACTCGCTGATGGCGAAATCGAACGGCTCCGCGCCGCGGCTGAAACGATGATTCGGACCACGCGCAGCAGCGAACCCGGATGCATCGAGTACGCTTTCGCCGTTGACGTGCTCGAGCCGAATTTGCTGCGGATTGTCGAACGCTGGCAAGATCGGGCCGCCCTGGACGCTCACTTCGCGTCCGCGCACATGGCGACTTTTCAGAAAGCGATGGCGGGTGCAAAAATCCTGGGAATGAGCGCGTTGGCTTATACTGGCGGAGAAGAACGCAAATTGATCGGATGACCGAAAGAGATCGTCGCCGAGGGACCGCGACTCCCTTGCTGACGCGTATGATGCGATCGCTCAACTAGACCCTGTCTTCGCATGGGGCCAGCATCGTAAACCATGAAGAGAGGACGGACCTAGGCCAAAGTGCGCCCGGAGAGAATTCGCCAGATTTTGACCAATAGTGTCGTCGCTAGAACCGAAGTCGCTCCTTAGCTGCCAGGCCAACCGAGTCTGCAGCCTTTGCAAATCAGACTTCAGTAGAGCAACTTCCGCTAGGCTATGGCTCCGCCCTGAAGATTCCCGCCGCCCCCTTGTACTGGCTGGCGCGGTTTAAATCCATGAAGTTGTAAATGCCGGGCTCGTTGACGGTAAATTCGAAGACGGCCCCATCGCTTGGAGGCACTTCGAAGGTATTCACTCCATGCATCGCGTCCGCCGGATTGCCGCCGCGATAGACGGTGCTGAACAGAACGCCAGCAACATGAAACGATGAGGTCCCATTCGGTCCGGCATTGACGAAGAACACTCGCACTAGCTTGCCGACTTTCAGCTTAACCGGATGGTCGCGATCGTACTTGTTCATCGCGCCGTCGAAGACGACGATGTCGGGTTGCGCTCCAATCATCTTGGCATGATCGCCGTTGATAAATCCGTGCTTGTCGGGCAAACCATAAAATTCACTTTGCACCAGAGTGACTTCCTGCGCGTCGCCGTTCGGCCACCCTTCCTTCGGCTCAACGATCATCATCCCGTACATTCCGCTGGCGATATGATCGAGAATCGGCGGCGCATAACAGGTGTATGCAAACACGCCAGGAACGGTCGCCCTGAAGGTGTAACCTACCGGCTTCATCGGATCGCCGGCGAAGTGGGAAGGGGCCATCTGCGCCGCGTGGACGTTGATGCCGTGTGCGTCGCCGGTCTGATTGACGAGCGCGATAGTGACGCCGTCCCCTTCGTGGACCTTTAAAGTTGGGCCGGGTACGCTCCCGTTGAAGGTCGTCGCGTTATAGGTCACACCGCTGCCCAGACTGATGTGCTTGCGTTCGACCTTCAGGGTGAACTTTTGATCAGTCGCCCCGGCCCCGCGCGTCAATCCACACACAATGAGCGTAACGACGACTGCCGCGGCGATCGCGCTACGACCGGCCCGCTTTGAATCGTGCACAATCCCGTCGTGGAAGTCACCACGCGGCAACGAATCTGAAGTCGGTAGGAACATGTCGTTATCTCCTGCAGGTACAAGGTCAGGCTGTCAGTACCGCCGATAGCTAAACCGCGGCGACCTCAATGGCAAGCAATCGCCGAGTTGCACAACGATGCGAATCAAGATCTCCTGGTCGCTGGACAGGGGTCAGGCCCGATGATGTCGCGCACTGCTTTAGTATTGACCTTCTGCGCGGTTACCGGACGATCGGCCGCTACTTGCAGAAGGTTCGCACATAGGCGACCAGTCCTTTGATCTCGCTGTCCTCGAAGGCTTGTCCCCACGGTGGCATATCGCTCGGAAGATTTACCGCAGTGCCACCATCCTTGATCGCCTTGAACATGGTGTCGTCGGAAATCGTCTTCATCGTTGCGCAATCGGCGAAATTACGCGGCCGCGTCTTAAGTGTTGACGCATTGGCGCCATCGCCGTGACCGGACTGCCCATGGCACTTCGCACAATAAACCATGTACTGATCACTTGCGCTTGCTTCGTCGCTTGCAGCCACTGCGCGTCCTACGGATCCCACCATCACGATCGCACACCCCAGGGCGGCAGTTACCAGGAAGATTCTCAACTTTGTCATGATCTAACCTCACCATGAAGTCCGACACCTGGCGGGGCCGCCGCCTTCAGGTGTTCCGGGATCGTGTGCGCCTTTCGGGATCTCTGCCCGCGTCCGCATGTGCTCATGGTCGAACCAATTTGCCGCGGCAAAAACTGCGAGCCGGGCAGTTCCGACTTCTGTTGGAGGATGCTCGGCGTTGTCAAGATTACCACCTCCACGATCGATTGTTCCAATGGCCGGTATTTGCGCTGGGTCGCCACACCAACATCGTTTTCGAGAAACTGGCGGCTGAATGTGATATGATCGGTCGCGAAACAAGGCAGCGGCTACTGACGCCCGCGGCCACCCGCGCTTCGAAGTCAGGGGCGGTAGTCAGATGAAAGGATCCTTGGCGGCTCTGGTCTTGATGGTGGCTCTTGCAACTGCGCAGCTCGCAGACGGGCGCGCCCAAGCCGAACCTGCAGCCGACTCTGCAAATGATGCGTCGTCTGTAATTTCTCCAGACCGTTTGGAGTTCGAAGGCTTCTCGATTCTGCCCCCGCAAGGCCAAGGATGGCATCGGCTGTCGAATGACGGTGTCAAGCGGGTGCTGTTGGGCTTCGACGTTCTGTATGTCAAAGCCGTCAGCCCGACCGAACTCGCCCATGCCTACGTTGTCGCACATCGCGTTCCAGGCGATTCCGAGAATTCGAAAATCCTTGAAGATTCGTTTGCACGCTTCATTGTGTCGCGGGGCACACCTGCGGTCATCTCACGGAGCAAGCGCGATCCGCCCAATTGCCTCCGTTGGGAAATGGCGCGTGAAACTCACCGTCGCTTTCAGGGTATTCAATTCGGCGGCGAGACGGCGCGGGTTTCGCAATTCCGCGGTTACCTATGTGAGCATCCCGACGACCGCGCCTTCGTTATCGAAATCGGTTACTTTGACACCGTCGTAAAGGGTGCCGCAAAACCGCCCACCGCCGAGGGCGAAGCATTCCTCCACGGTCTGGTCCTGACTCCACTCGGCGTCACCCTCCGTCAGTATCCGGTCGGCGAAAAACCCCGCGGGCTGGCGCTGGCGGACGATGCAGCTTGGGTGACGGAGGAGGACGTCGGAACGCTTGTTCGAATCGACCCAAAAAATAGTTCAATCGTCGCGAGCATCTCAGTCGGCGTGAAGCCGGAGGGCCCGGCGGCCAGCGCGGACGCAGTCTGGGTGCCTAACTGGGCGAGCGATTCAGTCTCGCGAATCGACCGACAAACGAGCCAATTAGTCGCAACTATCCCGGTCGGCCGGGGGCCGAGCGACGTCGCCGTGAGCGCAACGTCGGTGTGGGTCACCAACGAGAAGAGCCATACGGTGTCACGCATCGACGCGACTAACAATCAGGTCACGGCGACCATCGCGACGAACGCCCGGCCGGTTGCCATCGCTGCCAGCGAGGTTGCGGTTTGGGTAGAAGATTTTGCCACCGACCGGATCCTGCGGATCGATCCGCGGACCAACGAAGTCGTCGCCACGATCCACGTCGGTCAAGGCCGACACCTGATTGCGATTGCTCCGGACGGCGATTCGGTCTGGGCGTCGAACTCCCACAACCGGTCAATCTCGAGAATCGACCCGTCAATCAATCAGGTGGTCGCCACTGTCACCGTGGGAGTCACCCCGATGGGACTCGCGGCGACGGACGATGCCGTTTGGGTGGCGAATTTCGGTGATGGTACGGTTTCAAGGATCAACCCCAAGACTAACGCACTGGTCGGGAAGCCGATCCCGGTCGGCGAAAATCCGTTCCTGGTTTTGGTTGACGACCGGGCGGCCTGGGTCCTCAGTGTATGGGCCTGGGATCTCGGCACGCTCTCGCGCATTACCGGATTTTGAGCTCTCATTTCATGGTACCCATGGCTCCGCGGAGCGCGGAGGAGCTCGCGATCGGTGGGTTGGAGCGGATATCGACTTTGCGGATATCGAATTTAGTGAAGCCCAACGTAGAGCTCGGCGCTGGCAAGATAGCCGCTGGCCCCGAGACCCCCGGTGACCAGGACCTTGCTGTCCTCAAGCAGCGGTGCCTGCTGCCCGTTGCGACCCGTGGCCATGCAGCGAGTGACGCTGGAGGTTTGCTTTTGACAATGCGGTCTGGCCCACTTTGATATTCAGATCTGGCCCACCCTCCGGGTTTTCATGTTTTCGTTCTCGCCACCGCGTTCGGTACCTAGTTGCTGGTTAGGGGGTGTGCGAGGGGGAAGCATTCCCCCTCGCCGCTGCGTCTAAGCTGATCCAGTGGTTAGCGATGCTCGGTTCTTGCGTCGCTCCGCGGTCCTGCGGAAGCGATAAGACTCACTACCGGTCTCGATGATGTGCGCCCGATCGGTGATCCGATCGAGCAGCGCCTTGCACAGCCTGGCGTTGGGAATCACCTGGGTCCATTCCGAGAACGGCAGATTGGTGGTGACGATGACCGCTGCCTTCTCCGCCCGTTCCGCGATCACCTGGAACAAGAACTCCGCGCCGACCTCTGCGAGTGGGACGTACCCAACTTCATCGAGCGCAATCAGATCGTAACGGGCCCAGCGCGCCAGCACGCGCCCGAGTTGCAGCTGATGCTTGGCCTCGACCAGTTCGTTGATCAGTGCCGCGGCGGTGGCGAAGCGCACCCGCCGCTTCTGCCGGCAGGCCGCGACCACGAGTCCGGTAAGCAGATGGGTTTTGCCGGTGCCACTGTCGCCGATCAAGATGATCGGCTCGGCTTTGGCGAGGTAGTCGCCCCTGGCCAGTTCATGGATCTGCTGAGCCGAGATCCGGGGGGTGCGCGCGAAGTCGAACTCCTCGAGGGTTTTCATCCGCGGCAAACGAGCTTCGCGGATGCGTCGCTCGATCAGTCGCTGTTCGCGATCCTCGAGTTCCGTCTGCAGCAGCGCTTCGAGATAGCCGAGGTGGGTGCGCCGTTCGCGCAGCGCCTGCTCCGCGAGTTGCGCGCACTGCGCGGCTATACTCGGCAGACGCAAGACCTTGCACTGTTGGCGAATGGTGGCGGCTTCCAGCGCGGCGCTCTCCGCGTTCATGATGCTGCCTCCTGGCCGAGCAGTCCGTCGTAATCGGTCAGCGAAGGCTTCGGACGTTCGTAGCGTGAGAGCGCGCCCAACTCCATGATGGTGCTGCGCGCGCGGACCAGATCGGCGGCTTCGGCCAGATGCCGGATCGCTGCCACATCCGAACATCCAAGCGCGAGCGCTTCTTCGATCGCTGCGCGCACCCGCCCATGCCCATGCTGCCTGATCAGACTCAGCACTTGGATCATCTGGCGGGTGCCGCTCTGCTTGCCGTGCCGACCGATGAGTTCGGCCAGCAGGCGATCATAACTCTCCGGCCACAGCCCGCGTTGCCGCCACGCCGCCAGCGGCTTCGATCCGATAAGCGCTCCCGGCTTACGCTCCAGCACGTCGAGATAGTGTTCGAGATCGAGTACCTGTTGATCGCGTGTGTAACAGCGCTCGTGACGAGCGAGGCAGTGACCCTCATTCCAGAGTTCTACGTGACTCGGATAGAGTCGGACCTCGACCGTCCTGCCGACATCGACCGGAGCCGAATACAAGTTGGTTCGCACCTTAACGCAGCCGAGCCCGTCGACCCGTGGGAAAGAGATATCGGCTAGGTCGACGCCGTGCTCGGCGAGCGGCAGCAGATGCGCGCGTTCTTCGATTATCAGCGCGCCCACCGGCCGGCTCTGCCCAGCGATCTGACGTCGTTCGTCGGCGCGGCAAGAGGCCAGCAACTGTGCGTTGAGATCCTCGAGATCGCGCGCTTTCGGCACCGGCACCCAGTGGTTGCGCCGGAAGTAGCCGGCCTCGCTCTCGATGCCGCCCTTTTCGTGCGCCTCATACGGCGAGCAGAACTCACTGCTGAAACGCCAGTGCGAGCGGAAAGCTATGAAGCGCGCGGTCTCCTCGCGCCGATAGCCGCGCACAATCTTCCTCACCGCGGCCTTCAAGTTGTCGTACCGCAGAACGGCAAATACGCCCTGAAAATAATTGAACGCGTGTTCGTGAGCGTCGAGGAATGCCTGCTGGGTCGCGCGATGATACGCGCGGTGGAAGGCCGCGCCGCTCGCCATGCTGCGCATCGAAAACACTTGCAGCAGCACCTGCTCGCCGCTCAGTTCCGCCCAAGCCTCGTACCAATCAACCTGGGCTTCCTGTCCGAGTTGATAGCTCTGCGGCACACAGGTCGCACGCAGCGCCCATCCCAACTCCGCTTTCCGCTCGCGTACGTATTGCCGGACCGTAACCTCGGCGACTTTGTGCTCTGGCCGCTCAGCCAGGATCCGCTGCCAGATACGATGCGCGGTGTGACGCTGCTTACGTGGCGCTCTGCGATCGGCTTCGAGGATGGCCTCGATGAACGGAACCAGCGGTCCTATCACCGGTCGCGCTCGCTCCACCGGCCTGCGCTCAGGCGGTTCAGCGCTCGCGAGCGCCTGCCGCACCATCCGCCGATGCACCCCAAGCCTGGCCGCAACACCTTTGATGCTTCCGACTCCGAACTCGTATTCCCTGCGGATCCGCTCGAACAACTCCACCTTAGCTCTCCTCTCCATCCCGGCCTCCTGCCTCAATCAGCAGGATGCCCCGGTTAAAGGAGGGTGGGCCAATTTACAGCATCGAAGTGGGCCGTTTCACAGTATCGAAATCAAGGTTCCGGTCGACCGGATCGTAGAGCTTTGCGCTGGCAAGATAGCCGCTGGCCCGACGCCCGATGACCAAGACTTTACCCGCCCTCCCGGAGGGTCGCCGTCTGCCCGACACGACTGGTGGCCATGCTGCCGGCGGGGCTTAAGATCCCGGTCCAACGATCGTAGAGTGCTGCCCCCCAATCGGTCATCGGCGGGCCGCTTTAGCTTCCTTCACGGCCTGAAGCATCGCCGCAATTTCGTCTGCCTGGGGCAGGCGGAGCCGGGGCATTATACAAGGACAGTTTGGCACGGCACAGGGATGACTACGGTATTAGTGGATTACAAGATTTACGGTTTCTCGAATGCGGGCCTGGGGCTGAGGCATCAGTCATCCGTGCGTGGCTACCCAACATCGAGGGTCTGACCTCCGTATGCGGACCGCATCCTACCACCGCGGATCAACGGCGATTGTTGATGCTCAGGACGACGTCGCAGAGTCAACCTTCGGCGGGTATACACGGTCCGGCGCCGCAAACCACCGTCCCAGCGCTGAAAGACCTTTCTGCGCAATCATGCCGCTGTCACTGGATTTGTTGGTCGTACGGACGATCTTGTTCAAGCCGCTCTACGGCCTGGTCCTCCTTCGCCATGCTCGCCGGCGAATGGTGACCATCAACGTGACGAGCCATCCGAGTTACGAGTGGATAGCGAGTCAGGTGACCGACGCCTCCCCCTGGGACGAAGCGCCACGTCACCATGATTCGTGACCGCGACATATCCTTCGGCCCAGCCTATACCCGCCGCATTCGCACTATGGGGATATGCGATCATCCGATAGCGCCGCACCAGTTCGATTCGGCGCGATAGCCTCGATCACCTGATCGTGTTCGACGAAACCCAGTTGCGACGCGTTCTGAAAAATTACGCTTCCTATTGTAATCGGCCGCGAGCCGATATTCGACCGAACACGGCGCCGCGGTTACACGAGTCGTGCGATCAGCATTCTACGCTTGGGCCATCGTCTGCGTCTCGCGGCGGCAAAACCAGAATAGCGGTAAGCGCGAGAATAGCGCCCAGAATGAACGCCGGCTTCGCGCCGGCGTGCTGATAGATCACGCCAAAAGCGATGCTTGCGGGAAGTAAGGCGATGCCAATCGCGGCCTGGTAAGCGCCGAGTGCGCGTCCTCGCCATTCATCGGGAACCAGATCGATAACCAGTGCCCGCTCGGCGCCCTCAGTGAGTCCAGAGAATAACCCGTAAATCGCGAAGAGTAGCCATATGTGCCATTGCGCGGAAGCAAAAGCGAAGCCCAGATATACCGCCGCATAGAGCAACCATCCGCTGATGATCGTGTTTCTGCGCCCCCAATGGTCGCTAAGATTTCCGCCGGGAGTCGAGCTGGCGACCTTCACAAACGCCAGCACCAGCCACAGCAGAGGCGCAGAAATCGTGGGAATTCCGGCCTCGCGAGCTCGCCACAGCAGAAAAGAATCGGACGAGCTGCCGAGCGTGAATACAAAAATTGCGGCGAGAAGGCGGCGGAAGCCGGGCGTGTGGGGGATCCCCATCTCCAGTGCGGAATTGGAAGTTGCGGGCTCGACTTCTCGGACACCTCTGCCGAGGACTAACAGTGAGAGCAGTCCGGGTGCGGCGGTCCAGGCGAAGACGGTTCTTGTGCCGAGACCCAACGCGAACATTCCGTAGACGAGGACCGGGCCGAGAAGCGCGCCCGCGTTGTCCATCGCTCGATGATATCCGAAGGCTCGGCCGCGCACTTCAGCCGGAGCAGCATCGGCGATCAGCCGATCGCGCGGCGCGCCGCGCACTCCCTTGCCGAGTCGATCGCCGAAACGGGCTAATAAAATCTGCCAAGGTGCGGTTGCGAAGGCGAGCAACGGGCGGGCCATCGCGGCGATCGAATAACCAGCCATCGTCAACGCCTTCAATCGCCCGATTCGATCGGCGAGATAGCCTGAAGCAAGCTGCAATAAACTCGCGACCGCATCTGCCAGTCCTTCGATCAGTCCGATGGCTTCCGGTCCGCCGCCCACCGACGCGACGAACGCGGGCAGCAACGGATTTATCATGTCCCCAGCGGCATCGTTGAACAGGGAAACGAGACCGAGGGCGATCACCGGTCTCGGCAGCCGGGGCCGAGTCCGAGCGGACGGTGAAGATATGGGTCGAATCATCTGGTGCAAGGACCTAGTGCATCGACTCTAACGGTTGCATCCCACGCTGGACAGCGGCGATCGAGTGGGCGGCCGGCAGGGCATTGAACAGGCTGACGCTGGCCGCTCAGGTCGCGGGCGTGGCGTGGACGGAAGCGGGCTCGGCTCGCGCTGAGGCGGCACCTGGTCGCGTCGCGACGGGAGGTCCGGGCAACAAGACAAGCCTGCCCTCGAGACCGCCAATCTCGAGGCGGCGGTATGTCTCGGCGACATCATCGAAGGAAATGGGCTCGCCGACTCGCGACCGGATGACGCGGGTCTCCAACCGGCCGAAGAGGCGTTCCCAGTTCTCGCGAAACCTAGCGGGATGTTCGCGCTCGCATCACATTGATCGAGTAGACGCGGGCGCGTTTGCCGCCAAACACATCAAGATGGTGCGAGCCAGCAGCGGCGGCCTGCCTCGGGGCAGGTGGTGCAGATGGACACACTCCTGTCGCTTTCGGATTCATCAAAAAACAGCCCGCATTAAGACGGCTAATTTGAAAAACAATCAGAGCCTAACTGATCGGTACGTCGTTTGCAGGGAAAATGCTGAGTGTGGGTGCTGTGTGCTCGACTCAAACTTTTGAGGTGAATTCGATGAGGTGCACCGAGAGAATCACAGTCACGGCTTTATTAGCAGTGGCCTTAGCTACGGGCAGCATCACCGCAGCGGTCGTCTCCGGGGCTGCCGCTCGCGGCGCGACGGAATCGACGGCGAGCGAAGGGGGACTGGTTCTACCGCCTCCTCCCAACATATGCCCGTGGTCCTACTGCCCTCTTGAAACGCCGGGCAATCAGGCTCCAGTTTCGCTGCCTGCTCGCCGGCTTGAATTTCCCGGGTTCTCGATTATGCCTCCTCAGGGGAAGGGGTGGAAAGTGTCGTCCGCTCAAGAGGCGCTGAGCTCCGCCGGGTTCTTTGACGTACTGTTTTCGAAGGCGATTGGCCCGGCCGAATTTGTCCATGCGTATGCAGTGGGACACCGCACTGCGACAGGGCTTGCAAGCCCGGCGCAAATCCTAGGGGGCGCAGTAGGTGCGTTCATAAAACCTGGAAGTCAGTCGCTTAAGACGTTTAAGGACACCCTAGGCGGAGCGAGCTGCATCCGCTGGGAAAAGCTGCGTGAGCCGGGAACTACCCCACCAGGCGCTCAGGGCATACCGAAGGAAACGCTAGTTTTACGGCAACGCGGCTATCTGTGCTCGCATCCCGACGCACCCGCGTACGTAGTCGAAGCAGGATATTTCGAGACCGTCCCGAAAGGCACGCGCAAGTGGCTAATCCCAGAGGAGGGTGACTCGTTTATCAAGGGACTCACTTTGACGCCCCTCGGCGTAAAGGTTTCCCAATACTCAGCGGGGCCGCAATCCCGTGGTGTTGCACTGGGGGATGAGGCGTTGTGGGTTACCGAGGAAGGAGCCGGTACGGTGTCCCGGTATGATCCCAAAACGGGCGCTGTCGTTGCCAAAATTCCTGTAGGAAAGCGACCGGAAGGGTTTGCGTTCGGCCTCGGTGCTGTATGGGTGGCAAACTGGGCGAGCGACGCGGTTTCGCGGATCGATCCGAAGACCAATGAGGTCGTGGCAACTATTCCCGTCGGGCGCGGACCGTTAGATGTAGTTTTAGGGCGAGGGTCAGTGTGGGTCGCCAATGAAAAAGATCGGTCAGTATGGCGCCTCGATCCTGCAACGAACAAGGTCACTGCTATGATCCACACTGAGGGCAGGCCGGTCGCAATGGCCGCAGATGGCGGAGCGGTCTGGGTGGAAAGTTTTGATACTAATGAGATTTGGCGAATCGATCCGGAGAGGAATCAGGTCGTGGCAACCATCCGTGTGGGTCAAGGTCGCCATCTTATCGCAGCTGACGATGATGCGGTGTGGGTGTCAAATTCAAGCGATAACTCGGTCTCGAGGGTCAACCCGGCGACCAACCAAGTAGTTGCGACAATCCCGTTGGGCCATCGCCCGGTGGGTCTCGCCTTGGGCGGTGGAGCGCTGTGGGTGGTCAATCTCGGCGATGGCACAGTCATCAGAATCGATCCGCGGACAAACCAAATTAAGGGGAGTCCGATCCCGGTAGGAGAAAACCCGTTCTTCCTAAGCGCGAGCGGTCGCTCGGTTTGGGTACTTTGCATATGGGGACATTCGCAGTACAGCTCGCTCTCGCGCATCGACTTTTGACTCGATCTCGCGATCGGGCGATGGTGGTGTCGGTCAATTGCTGGAAAAGTAGTTGGCATCAGCCATCGACGAGCGAGCAGTTGACTGAGGCGTTGCTTACGCCGCCTCCATTTGTGGAGTAATCAGATCCTGCCAGCCGGGCTTCCTGCGCAAGTGGAAACTGCGGAGCCGCAGATCGAGCACCACGGCGAGCTCAAGATTCGTTAGTGTCGCGCCTGGTTCAGCGGTGAAAGCGCTCCCCGCAACCGGCGCGTGTTGGTGCCGCTCAGGTATACTCCCAAAATCGCCTCGTCGACCCGATCAGTGCGGCGCTGGTAGCGCGGGATCATCCGGCTGCGCCACTCGCGCCGATACCCATCGTCGTCCTCGATTCTCGCCCGCGGCATCGCGATCGTCTTATAAGTAGAGTCCCCCGGTTATTTGAGGGTCCCCCGATTACTGACCCAGCCTGCGAGTGAGTAATCCGGGTTCATGGTCCGCCGTTCCCTGCGGCCCGTTGCGCAAAGACGCTGGGTGGAGCGAAGCCCAACGATGTGTGAGGTCGACTCCCGTTATTTTTCGAATCCCTTCCGTACAGCAGAGCGGCGGCTGCGAGCAACTTTACAGCTAACCTAATCTTGCCGCCGGTCTACCAAGCACCTTCGCGCAAGTGGCGAACCAGGCTGCCCGGCGCCCAGGCGTCCCAACGGCCGCGTGGGCGGGTAATCGTTCGGATCGTCCTCCGCAAAACTGGTTTCCCGACTCTGAAGCTCACGAATCGAATGATACTCGAACTGCTGCGGCGGCTTGCAGAGAGCGAGCATGAGTGCATCGGCGCGGTCGGGCGAGAGGACTCCCCGTGCGCGCTCCTTCTCCTTGGATTCGAGCTGCAAGCGAGCTTTTGGATCGTAAACTGAGAACCAGAAAACGGAGCAAATCGGCAAAGACATTCACCCAACGCAGGCAGGATTTCATCATAGACCGATGTGCTCTGCTTTTGCTCTCCTCCCTTCAAATTGTCGCAATTTAACACGTTTCAAGTCACGCCAGTAATTTTTTGCGGAGGACAGCTTCGTTTTCCAGAGAGGGAAGCCGACGGGGTCAGCCCGAACCTTTCCCAAACGGTATCCCGCGCTTTACTGCCGTCCAAATGACAAAGATGACCGTGCACTGAAGGGTGCAGACACTTGCGATCCAGTCGGGTCGCGACCTCGAAGTTTTGATGCGCGAAAACCTTGCGCAAACGATTCGTGTGTCAGCGAGTCCCTCGCGCTCCCTTGATTGATTTTTCGGCGTTAAATGCGTTGAGCGGCACCCTCCTTAAAGAGTGCGTCCACTAAATCCGGAATGATTGCCCCAAGGCGGTAAGCACGTTTTTCCGCGGGCGAACGGGCTTCCTCTTCCGCAGGGGCTAGCCGCCTTGCCTCTGGGTTGCCAACTACATTAGCGGAGATTTTGATTTGAACCCTCGCGATCTTTCGTGATGTTAGGCGCGTCCGCTATGGCACCACGCGTCAGCCCAGAAAACGGCGCGGCAGAGTTCTATAGCGGCATACCGTCTGAACCTCCTGCCACTTGCGTGCCTGTCAGCAAGGATCGTCGACGCGATCGTCGAAGGACGCCAGCCGGCTGAACTGACGGTCATCGGGCTCACCCGACGAATTGACCTCCCTCTTCTTTGGAGTGCGCAGGAGATGGCCCTTGGCCTGGGCGATACGATCCGGCCTGCAGCATCTCAATCCGCCAAGGAAACCTCAGAAGGGACCACGCAATTCGCGGCCGGATAGATTTGCCGAATTTCTGGCGAGAAACGATTGTATGGTGCTCTCCGCGCTCATCAGCGCCGCGGAAAGGCCCGCACACGCGCCCTTTTCTGGCCGTCCCCTGATGATTAGCCACACAGAGAGACTGAGTTGTGGAGCGAGGAGGATTCGAACCCACGGTGCCGATTGAGAAGAGAAGAAAGCTTCGAGAAACAACGCGTTCCTGCGCCGCCGCTTGTCGTCCGGACGCGAATAGAGCGATCTCGAAATAGCCCGCACTAGCCATGCTCTGATGGACTCCACCGCGCGTGGCGATATCGTGCTCGATGCCTTTCTGGGAAGCGGGACCACCGTAAGATCGAGCGTCGCGAAGGCGACCTGTAGAAGTCATTGCCAGTTAAGTTGACCCTTACGCGGCAATGGAGTCCCACGATTGCACGAGCCGCGAGAAGCGAATCGGTGCCGTATGATACCGCCGAAACCATTCGCGCTTGAATCTTGATTGCTAAAGCCCAATGGGATCGCGCGGAAAGCGCGGAGTTGGATAGTGCGAAGAAGCGCGTCGGCTCCTATGCCTACAAAGCAGTGCCGAATAATCCGCGGTGGTCGACACCTTGTAGGCGGTGTCCTCGGTGCTGGCCTTTGCGTACGTTTCTGCACACCATAACTCTACCCCGAAACTCCTGGCACCGCAGGAGATAACTATTTTGGATTGTCGGACTTCGCCACTCAAATCCGTAGACTCGAACGACGGCCAGATCGTCCAAGGCGCCCTTGCTGAGCGACCTGCTCTTGTTGATTTGGAGAGAACATCGCGAGCTTCGACATCTGCCCGGTCTACGGTCAGCTCTTCGAGCGCCGGACGGTGGCGACCAATAAGTGCGACGGTCGGCTAGCCGTGACACCGGAACGCCAACGGCGTTTTCGGAAGAAGCGCCGGCCATCTCTTTTGACCAAAACCGTGTGAAGAATGCGAAGTAGTCGGTGAGCTCGAAAATTCCCTGTTCACGGAACAGGGAACTTAATCGGGCCGGATCAGGGAATTCGAGTTTATAGAACAGTATGTTTTCTGAGCGCACCCGTGGTGTGGGGGGAATTCCCTGTTAAACAGTGAATTTTCGCGTTTCTGGCCTCAGAAACAGTTCGCTCCAGACTGCGTCATCCAGCCAGTCACGGTGCGCCAAAGAGTGGCGTTAGCGCACCGAGGGTAACGTTCTTTTGACTCCCTTCTCCTTGGCACTAGAAACCCACTGCGGGGCGCTTACGACTAGGCAAAGGCGGGTATTAGGTATGTTATCGTCTAGATGTTCTGCAGGTGGAGACGAAGTGAGTTCGCCAGCTTTCGCACTTTAAACTGGCTTCGAGTCAGTTCACGTTCACGTTTGTGTACTGGGTCACGCCTCGGATGTCGCCCGTGTCGCGTCCGCGCAATTCGATGACATTGCGGTCCGGATCGCGCACGAACAGCGAGACCCCGCCGTCATCACCGAATTTCGACGGGCCTTGCGTGATCGTGATGTTCGCCGCCTTGAGAGCGGCCATCGTGTCGTTGATTGACGCGACTCTGAGCGCGGCATGCGTATAGCCCGAGTATTTATCCCCTAGATCCATCAGGATGTTCTTTTCCGGATCGCCTGCATCAGCGTTGAAGATGAGGTTGATCTCCACGCCGTGCTCATTGCGGATGATCGCCACCGGGTCGAAAGTGACGCGAATGGCGAGCTTGAACCCAAGCACCTGGTAAAATGCGAGCGCGTGATCGAGAACGCGCACCCGCATGCCGATGTGATCGACCTTTTCGATGTTGATGCCGCTCATGGGGTTCTCCTCCGTTCTCTTATCATTCGCGCCGGCGGCAACCCGGATAGGAGCCTAAGTTACATGACCCTCGCGGGTGCGTATGGGGCTACACCCTTACACGGAATACCATAGTCATAAACTTCCCCCGTTTAGGCGTACTTACGATTTATGCCCGCCAGAGAGGCTACTGCCGCTTGCGCGCGCCATCAGCAGCGCTTCGCGCGTGCGGCCGGAGCGAGCCTAGTTCTGCCAAGGGTCGACCAGAATCTTGGCGTGAGGCTCGGGCGAGCCTAAATCCTCGAAGGCCTGTGCCACACCCTCCAGGCCGACCTTACCGGTCAGCAACGGGCGCGGGTTCACTTTCCCTTCCGCAAGATTGCGCATTGTCGTCGCGAACTCCGTACCATTATAACCAAGGACGAACTGCAGTTCAGCTCCTTGTTGATCCCGAACATCGGCTCGAACTGATTGCGCTCCGTGCATAGACCCACCACGACAATCCGCGCGTTCGGTGGCGCCACAGTCATGATGGATTCGATCACGCCGGGCACGCCCACACACTCGAAGATTACCGCTGGGCGCAGTGCCGACCCTGTCACGAATGGCAGCAGCGGTGGGGCTTTCGCCGGATCCTTGTAGACGGCCATCTCTTTCCAGCTATCGTGGGGCGATTTGACCTTGGGGTCGACTACCACATCGGCGCCCATCTGCTCCGCCAGCTGACGCCGGCGTGGCGAGAAGTCGGCGGCGACGATCGGATGAACGTTGGTCATCTTCAATGCGGCAATAACCGACAGGCCGACGGGACCGCATCCGATCACGAGCGGCGCGTCATCCTTGGCCAGCCGCGCCTTCTGGACAGCGTGGTAACCCACCGCCATTGCTTCGGTTAACGCTGCATATTCGGTGGACAGACCGTTCGGAACCTCGAGCAGGAACGATTCCATGAGGCGCATATACTCGCCGTAGCCGCCCGGATTGTCGTTCGAATAACCGACCGTTTCGATACCGGTCGCCCGAATCAACACGCGCATCGCGCAGACCCGCGTCCCCGGCTTGAAGCGGCGCGGCGTATCGGGGCCGAAATCGACCAGCTCCGCGCAGAACTCATGACCCATCACGACGTCGCGGCGGAGGTCCATCACGAAGGGCGCACCGGTACGCTTCGCACCCTCGACGAGCTTCTCGGCATGCTTGAGAGCATGCAGGTCGGAGCCGCAGATGCCGCAAGCAAGCGTCTTGACGAGCACTTCACCCTTGGCTGGGATGAGCGCCTCTATCTTATCGACGACCAGTTTCTTCTGGCGCATCACGACAGCGCGCATACGCTTTATCCTCTTCGTATTGACGCAGCGCTTCTTGTTTTCAGTTTGGTCTCAGCCTTCCACCAGAACCATCCCGTTTGCAAACGCCGAGTTCGCGCTTAAGCGCGCCGCGCGGCCGACCTAATCATTCCGACTTCTTTGCCGGCCGCGGCGTAGCTCGCGCCGAGTTTGACCTGCCTCCTGCTCTGCCTTGTGCTTGGTCAAAACCTAAATTCGTACATACTGATGATGGAGTCCGCCCAGGATTGGAATTGCGGCAATAGGGCCGAACCGCTGAGGGCGGCGCAGATCCGGCGCATTCTTGTGCAACGAGAGATGTGTCCGAACCCGATTGTAATAGGAAGCGTAATCCTTCGGAACGCAACGCAATTGCGTTTCGCCGAACACGATGAGGTGGTCGAGGCTTTCACACCGAATCGATTCGATGAGTCGCTTGACGTGGCCGTTTTGCCACGGTGAACGTGGCGCGATGGGATGATCGCGGATCCTCATGGTCTGAATGCGGCGGGTGTAGGCGGGGCCGAAGGCTCGGTCACGGTCACGCAGCAGATAATCCGGTGCGTCGTCCCAGGGAAAGGCATCAGTCACCTGCCCCGCAATCCATTCTGCGGTCGGATTGGTCGTAACATTGATTGTGACCAACCGCCGGCGGGCGTGACGCAGGACAACGAGGCCATAGAGCAACTTGAACGAGATGGTGCGGACGACGAACAGGTCCAGCGAAGCGATGCCGTCAGCATGATTGCGCAGGAAAGTCTTCCAACCTTGGGAAGGTGGTCGGCGGCGCCGTACCATGTACCGGCCGACGGTTGATTCAGCGACTTCGATCCCGAGCATCAACAATTCGCCATGAATCCGCGGTGCGCCCCACAGCGGGTTCTCGCGGTTCATCCGCCGGATCAGTGCCCGAATCCCGGCATCAGTCCGGGGACGGCCGCCGAGGTGGCGGGACTTCCAGCGCCAGTAGGCGCGAAAACCGCGACGATGCCAGCGAATTACGGTCTCCGGCTGGACGATGAGGATCGCGTCCAGGAGCGACGGGTACAGCCGATACAGCCACACCATCACCAAGCGATCGATGTTCCAAAGTCGCACGCGCTTCGGCGATTTCCGTCTTAGCACTACCAGAGCTGTTGGCGCAGGATGAGATTCTCGGCCTCAAGCCGCGCTCGCCGCGTAAACCACGAGCGGATAACAAGCAGCAGCTGGATCAGCAAAGCGGCCATCGGCTGCTTCTTTACCATATGACTACAAACCCGTCATCCCGGCCAAGGTTTTCGCTGGGCACCGGCGTTCTACAGCCCGACCACCGATCGAATCACTCTGCCTCCGCGTGAGCTTTTCGCGAGCACTGAAGAATACTACGCCACAGCGCTGCATGAGACCGTCCACAGCACTGGTCATCAGAAGCGCCTTGCGCGAGAAGGGATTTGCGAAGCCGCTCCTTTCGGTTCCGCCGTCTACTCCAAGGAAGAACTGTGTGCGGAAATGGGAGTCGCATTCCTCTGTGCCGAAGCCGGAATCTCAAACCCGGTCATCGGCAATCAGGCCGCTTACGTTGCCGGCTGGCTGAAGAAGCTTCGCGATGATCGCAAGCTTTTGATCCACGCCGCAGCCCAGGCACAGCATGCGGTCGATTACATACTCGATCGCAATGCGCCGACTAGGCTGCGCGCGGCGCCCGAGCTTTCGCTCGGGCGCCGTTGTATCAGAGAAAGGCTCAAAGACACTTCGACAGATAGGGAATTCCACAGCCATTAGCCGAGTGGCTGCTTATTCAGAATGGCGTGTCCATCAAAGAAGGATCGGTACCGATCCAGATCGCTGCCAGTCGGATTGTAGACGTGAATTGTTACTTCGCCGACAGCAGCGCGCCACCGTAAGGGTGCGAGAAGCAGGGATACCGCAATGTCGCTTTCCGGCAAACTGTAGCCCCAGATCTCTACAGCGTTAGTCGAGCGGATGGCAAGGTCAGCCTGCCGCCATATGTCGCGAAGAAATTTATTTTGCGCACTCTTCAGGTATGACGGATGCACTATCAGGGGCCTGCCGTTCTGGCAGTGCGCGGCGTCTATGTCTTGGATGACCTCGGCCATGTCGTCCGACAGCAATGTTTGAAGAAAATCTCCATCGAATGCGAGGTGCCTCTCGTCCCGAGTACGCCATCCGACGGAGCCGTGGAGCTTGAGAAGTGTGATCTCTGAAGGAGCCATGATCCGGGCGGACAGGTTCACCGGATTCAAAGAGAACTCTGGAACCAGCCGTTTCTCGAAACCATAACCGTCTCGCGGACTCCAGCGATTGATCTCGAAAAGACTTCGATCCGCCGCGGCATCCCAGTTCAGCGTGATTATAGCGTCTCCTTTCGATAAACTGCTGAAGAAATCGCGAAGATAACCACGAGACTCCGACGATTCGACGTCGGCGTGTTGCTTGAACTCAAGGTATTCGCTCAACGAATCGACCAGCCGGAGCACCGCTGTCCCGGCCCTGTCGAGCCAAGCATGTGCGGCCGAGAGATAGAGATCGTGCGGGATTTCGTTTTCAGAGAGGGACGCGGTAACAGCCTCGTCTCTACACTCCTTCTTGAATCTTTCAATTCCGCCGTCCTTGAAGCACATCAGGCAGAGGTCGAGAAAAGAAAGCGTCACTTCCGGATTAGGATGGTCTAACAGAATCCGCAGCTCGCGTGGCGCGGCATTCTTGATCGATAGCCATCTGTTCCAGGCGTCCGCGAGCTGAAGGCTTTTCGAGTCAACCGCGTCCCGCTCGATGGTACTCATGAGTTCAGAGGCAAGTGGATAGCCAGCGGCCCGCGATGCTCCAGCACCGAGAATGAGGACCTTCACAGTGGCACTCCTTTAAGAGCCGAATCTCTGACCGAGCACAGGGCTCATCTTTCCTTGAACCGCACGCATTCCGTTTCTAAGTCGATAGAGCAAACAGCCATCGAGATCCCTTTGAGCGGCCTTATGGCCGAGGTGCGGGTCGCCCCTTGGGGTGGCTTCCTGTCGACGGCAAACGCGCAGGCTTCTTGTTTCGGATGCGATAAATTCGCAGCATTCAACGTCGTTGGACTTCGCCCGACGGCTAAATGCAAAACCTATAAGGCTTTGGGCCGAGCGTTCACCCGCTAGGTATACGATGCCATCCCTATCTAGCCTTCCGACGATGGTCTGCCGCGGTCCCGGCTGTAAAGCGTCGAAATGGAGCACCTTCAACCCGTGGCCCCAAAGATGGACGAAAAACCCATCTTAATTGAAATGATTCGCCGTTATGTAATCGGGGACGACCGGAGCATAGCCACGGTCGAGGACATGACCGGCCCAAAGGTTCTTTCGTAGGGCGAAATCCTCTACTTCATCTTCCGACCGAAGCTGGAATTGGTCACACCTAATGTCCCCCTGCTGCAGCCATGCGGTTATCCCGATACCGGTTCCGCCCTTCTTGGCCCCGGCTGATCGCACCACGCCTTCGACCATCATTGCGAGAACAACATGTTAGTAAAATTGCAACGAACTCTTTTCGATGATCGCCGCCTGAATCTTTTCCCGCGCGTGCATTCCCGTTTTGTTTCCCGGTCCCGTCATGCGCAAAGCGCGGTTATTCAAACGGCTCTTCTTGGGCTGCTTCCTTCAGCAACTGCGCGATTTCGGTTCGCACCAGGTTCTCGTTGAGTGCGTGTTTTACCGTGGATGGAATCATACTTACCCTTGGCTGCCCGTCAAGAAATGGCTGACCGCGAATCAATTCCGAAGCGTCGGGTGACACAACAATCATCCTTAACTTCGGATTTTTCATCAAACCCTGCTCGACTATCCGATTAACATATTCGTCCCCAAAGCTACAGCCAATCACAATCAAAATCGGAGTCTTAAGTATAGACTGAGAGAAGAAATAAGCTAGGCTAAGAAAGGGTTCTTTCGGCGAGAGCTTATGCGCTGTTCCGAAGATGAGCAAAGGTCGTAGGTTGTCGTTTACTATGTCCTCTTTTCTATTATGCGTCGGATACTCGAGAGAGCATACGCCGTAGATGCGATCGTCAGCCCAATCTAGCGATCCGTGCAGCTTAAATAGCCGGATCTTCGTATCTGACTCGTAAAGGGTCGGTTGCCAACCATCCTCGATCGTAAAGCCATTAATAAAAGTTTCCCCGAAATCAGTCAGAGCCTTTTCGATGCAAAGGTCATAATTCAGAGAAAATATGTCCACGCCCGAGGCAAGATCAGAAATATCGCCCAGCCTCGTTAAGTATGATACTGAGGCTTCCTTGTCTATTGTGAGCCATTCTTGCAACTTGGAATAAATGAAATCCACGAACACCGTAAAGATGTCAGGTTGGACTCTTTCCAACTCCTCGATTCTTCGATGCCAGCCCGAAGCGTACGGCGCCAAGGGATTGCCTAGTCTTTGTTGAAGTTCGAGTGCCGCGACCCCGATTTGCTCGATATTTACGCGAAGGCCCGGATCCCGATCTAGTACGCCCTCCTGAAACCGAATGCCGCCTGGCCTGCACCCCGAAAACTCCCCCGAATTGAGATAGAGTCCGTGGCCTTATGACCTGCCCCGCGAAAGTAGGACGGGGATGAAGGCAGAGAATTTGGCCTGGCGCAGTCGGTTAAGGCCGGTCTGGCCGGCGTTTTGTGACCTCAACGGACTCAAGTAACTACCTCAAGCAAATCGCCGGTTAAGACTTCGTTTAACAGCTTTTCGGCCCCGCCCTCACGGTCGACACGGGCGGGCCGGAAAGCTGTGCCGCTTTCGGATTCGCAGGCCAGAGCGCACTGCACCGCGTAGGCCGGCAGTCCTTGTGCTGGCCGAGTGGTGCGCGCGACGGCTGCACTCCGCATTTCCTGCCAGTTGCGCGCAAAGGCCGCGGGCGTGGCATCCCGCAACGCGCTGTGCGGCCTGACCTGATTATAATCGTGACGCCACCGCGCGAGCTTGTCGCGCACATCGCTGAGGGCGAAGAAGACCTCCACGTTCAAACACTCGTCGCGCAGTCGACCGTTGAAAGATTCGATATAGCTATTCTCGACCGGCTTGCCGGGACGGATGAAAGCGAGTTCGACCCCGTACTGATAGGCCCAGGCTTCCATCGCCCGACTGTAAAATTCTGAACCATTGTCTACAGTGATCGAAAGCGGTGTGGCCGCGCTCCGCGACCACCTGCGCCAGCGCCAATGCTACTTTCTGACCAGTCAGTGAGCTGTCGGCCAGCAGCAGCAGGCATTCACGGGTAAATTGATCGACCACCGTCAGCACCCGGAACCAACGCCCATCGAGCAAGCGGGCTGCGACAAAATCCATACTCCATTTTTCGTTCGGGCGTACAGCTTTGACCGCCGGTACGCGGATCCGCCGCGCGATCTTCTTGCGCACTTTGGTCCGCACCGCGAGACCATCCTCAGTATACAACCGATAGATCCGCTTGGCGTTGACCGGCCAACCCTCACGCCGGAGCAGCACGCTCAGCCGCCGATACCCGAAGCGCACTCGGTTGGCCGCCAATTCCCGCGTTCGCATCCGCAGCCCCAATTGCGGATCCCGTCGAGCCCGATATCGCAGGGTTGCCAGTTGGATCGGCAACAGCCTCGCCACCCGCCGCTCGCTCATCGCGAAAGCGGCTTGCGTCCAGCGCCCCAACTCGCGCCGGTGCCGAGGCTTTACAGCTTTTTTCGGACGATCTCCTGCAACACATGTCGGTCCAGCGAAAGATCCGCGACCAGCCGCTTTAACTTGCCGTTCTCTTCGCGCAATTGCCGCAACTCGCGCAATTCCTCCAAGCCCAGCCCAGAGTATTTCTTCTTCCAAACGTAGTACGTCGCTTCGCTCACCCCGTGCTCGCGGCAGATGTCAGCCACTTTCGTGCCGCTCTCCGCCTGTCGCAAAGCGCGCAGGATCTGCTCTTCCGTATGACCCTTCTTCGACACCCTCGTGGCCTCCCTGGCTTCCCAGAAGACCACGCGCAGTGACGTCCCCCCAATAATGCGGTCCAGCGGCAATGAGAGAAATCGGGCACAATAAGCCTCGAGGAGGGGCAGGTGCCGATGAGAGCGAGCCGATTCACGGAGGAGCAGATCGCCTTTGCGCTGAAGCAGGCGGAGACGGGGACGCCGGTGTTGGAGGTCTGCCGTAAAATGGGAGTGAGCGAGCAGACCTACTACCGCTGGAAGAAGCAGTATGGCGGGCTGGGAGTGTTGGAGATCAAGCGGCTGAAGCTGTTGGAGGAGGAAAACCGCCGGCTCAAACAACTGGTCGCGGATTTGAGTCTGGACAAGGTCATGCTGCAGGATGTACTGGCAAAAAAACTCTAAGGCCTGCTCGTCGGCGTGAGCTGGTGCGCTATCTGGAAACGACCTACCAGGTCAGCGAGCGCCGTGGATGTAGAGTGCTCCGATCAAACCGCTCGGGGCATCGTTACCACACCATCCGTCACGATCAGGCCGTCCTGCGCAGACGTATCCGCGAAATCGCCGCCGCGCGGATCCGTTATGGGTACTTCAGAATTTATATCGTGCTGCGGCGCGAGGGCCTGAAGATCAATCATAAGCGGGTCTATCGGCTGTATCGTGAGGAAGGACTAAACATGCGCATGCGCGGGCCGCGTCGGCATGTGAGCGCAGCGCGCCGAATGGAGCGGCCGCAGACCAACGCCGCTAATCAATGCTGGTCGATGGACTTTGTTTCCGACGCGCTCTTTGACGGACGTCGCATTCGCGCCTTGACCGTGATCGACAACCACACCCGCGAAAGCCTGGCGATTGAAGTAGGCCAGGGGATCACGGGCGAGCAAGTGGTTAAAGTGATGAATCGCATCATCGCCGTTCGCGGAGCGCCCCTAACCATTCGCGTCGACAATGGGCCAGAATTCGTTTCGCGGGCGCTGGATCAATGGGCGTATCTAAATCAGGTCACGCTGGACTTCAGCCGCCCCGGCAAACCGACTGACAACGCCGTGGTGGAATCATTCAATGGACGCCTGCGGGACGAGTGTTTGAATACCAACTGGTTCATGTCGCTCGATGATGCACAGTGCAAGATCGAGGTGTGGCGTAACCATTACAACGAGAGTCGACCTCACACCGCGTTGGGCTTCGTTCCACCCAACGAATATGCTCAACTGGCCGTTCGGAACAGCGGCCCTTAGATTCGAGAGCCCGAAAAACTCTCCGCACTCCTGGACCAGAAACGGGGGGACCCTCAGCAGCCCGCTTTCCTCAACTTCGTCCTGTCCTAGTTTTCGGGTTTTGGGTCACCACGACACCCCCGAAAGAGCGTCATCACACTACGACGCTCCACCCTTCTCACAGAGTAGCATCGCTGCAGCCCCTCTCGCACCCATCCGCAACGCGTCTCAAAGACGGCGCTGTTCTGTGAGTTGGCCGCGAGCGCTCCGTAAACTCCGCGTCGCGGCCCTACGATGTGCTGAACGAAAGCTAATCAAGCCGAGCCTAAGCGGGTATTTTTTCCCGAGAGGATGAGATCCCGAAGTTTCACTCAAGCGACTTTATGTCGCAACAGACGACGACCTTGTCCCCCACTCCTTTGGCTAACGTTTCTAGCAAGTTCGTTAGCCTGGAGTGTCGTCAACCAAAGCCGCGAGACGAATTTTATTGCGCCACGGAACCGAGCCCTAGTCAAGGGGTTGACGATCCGCTTGATCGTAATGCTTAGAGATCCATTTTCTTCACTGCTTCTCCGCGCGCCAAGTTGAAGCGAATGCTCCTCGCCCTCGAGCCTTCTCGACGCGGCGGCTGCGCACAATCTCTTGGGATGGCTTCCGACTTCCGACAACGGTTTGGTCTGGTTCGGCTGCGGGCGACGAACTCGCGCCCGGCGTTCACTCCTTCGCCAGCGACCGGTCATAGTGCGCATTCGGGGTGAGCTCTCGGGCCAAGCTAGAGGCGCGCCCAAAGAGCTCTTCACCGAGGCGAGATAATACTGATGGAATGAACTCAGGGAAGGGCGCCGGTGCTACCCCAGTGCTACCCCAACATTTGCGGCCACAGAAATCGGGAGCAAAAACCTTTTATAGTTCTCTCTTTTTTTGGAGCCACCCGTCGGATTCGAACCGACGACCTGCTGATTACGAATCAGCTGCTCTACCAACTGAGCTAGGGTGGCATCTCGACCGGCAGCCCAACTTTTCAGCTAGCACGATCGCTTCTCCCAAGAAAGACAGCCTCGGTTTGTTGATGCCTCCGCGCGGCGTGTATCTGTCGCCCCCATTGGGTAGAACTAAAGCATCGCACTCCAAGGAGCAAACAGATGCAGATCGGTATGGTTGGACTTGGCCGGATGGGCGCGAACATGGTGCGACGTCTGCTGCGCGGTGGCCATCAATGCGTGGTCTACGACGTCAATGCTAAAGCGGTCGCGGATCTCGCGCGCGAAGTAACCACTGGCGCGTCTTCGCTTGACGATTTTGCCGCCCGGCTCACCAAGCCGCGCGTAGCCTGGATGATGGTGCCGGCGGCCGTGGTCGAACCGACTCTCGACGGCCTCGTGAGCCGCTTCGGCAGCGGCGATATCGTTGTTGACGGGGGCAATTCCTACTATATCGACGACATTCGCCGCGCCAAGGCGCTCGCCGAAAAGGGGATTCACTACGTTGACTGCGGCACCAGCGGCGGAGTGTGGGGGATGGAGCGTGGCTTCTGTCAAATGATCGGGGGCGAAAGCGAGATCGTGAAGCACCTCGATCCGATTTTTGCCTCGCTTGCTCCATCGATCGACGCGGCGCCGCGAACGCCTGGCCGCGAAAAGGCCGCACGCGGTACCGCCGAGCACGGCTACCTCCATTGTGGTCCAAACGGCGCGGGCCATTTCGTCAAAATGGTCCACAACGGGATCGAGTACGGCCTGATGGCCGCCTATGCGGAGGGTATGAACATTCTACGCCACGCGAATGTTGGCAAGCGCGAGCATTCTGCCGACGCCGAGACCACTCCACTGCGCGACCCTGACTTGTACCAATACGATCTCAATCTCACCGACATCGCCGAGGTTTGGCGTCGCGGCAGCGTTATCTCTTCATGGCTTTTGGACCTGAGCGCCAGTGCATTGCTGAGCGATCCCGATCTCAAGGAGTTCGGCGGACGTGTATCGGATTCGGGCGAAGGACGTTGGACCGTCAATGCGGCGATCGACGAGGGCGTGCCGGCCCACGTGTTGACGGCGGCGCTCTACGAACGCTTCAGCTCGCGCGGCGCTGCCGATTTCGCCAACAAACTGTTGTCAGCGATGCGTTACGAATTCGGCGGCCATCTGGAAAAGAAGGGCTGAGTCTTCGTATGCAAAGCTGAAACTGCTATTTGGTGTCGAATTCGAACACCATCTCGCGCATGATGTTGCCCGCGGCCGCGCCGAGGCGCTCCAGGCACATCGCGATCACCTGGTCGTCGGGATGCTCGGCGAGCAGTGCCCGCAGCCCGGACTCGGGCGATGCGCCGCGGCGCAACTGTTCGAGCGCCTGCGTGAAACGCTGATAGTACGAGGCGTCGACACTGTCGCCCTGACGTCCCGCGACCTCTGCGACCGGCACCAGCTGGTTTTTGCCCTTGACCCTGACTTGGCCGATCTCTCGTGCGATGAAGCCCGGGCCAGCTTGTTCGAGAGTGGCTCGATTCACCAGCAAATGCACTTTGAACTGGCGTGTCAGACCCTCGAGTCGCGAAGCCAGGTTGACGGTGTCGCCGATCACCGAATAGTCGAACCGGCCCTCGCCACCGAAGTTGCCGACGACGGCTTCGCCGGTACAGATGCCGATTCCGATGTTTACGTCCTTGAAGCGGTCATCGCGAACGGCCAGTGCCCTCAACTCTTCGAGCATCCTGATCGCGCATTCAACTGCCTTACGCGCCGGGTTCGCCACGTGTACCGGTGCTCCCCAAAAAGCCATGATCCCGTCGCCCATCAACTTGTCGACCACGCCTCCGTGGGCGAAGATCACGTTGGTCATCACGGTCATGTAGGTGTTCAGCATCGCGACCAACGGTTCGGGCTCGGAGCGCTCTGCCCGCGAAGTGAACCCGACGATATCCGCAAATAGAATGCTCAATTGTCGCCGCTGGCCGCCGAGCCGAAGACCGGCCGGATCGTCGACGACGGTGGCGACGACGTCAGGGTTGAGATAAAGCTCGAACGCGCGCCGCAGATGGCGCTTTTCCCTTCCCTCGGTGACATAGCGGTACACCACAGCGGCGAAATAGCTCAGTCCGAGCGTCAACAATGGAAAGACAACGCCGATCAGCGCACCGTCTGTGCGCAACCGTGAGATCGCGAACACCAGATAACCTAGTGCCAAAACTACCAGCACCATCGCGCTGGTCAGAGCGCTGGTGAACGCGGCAGCAACGCTGATGGCTACACCCAGAAGCCATCCCCCCCACTCCTCCTGAGCGATCGTATCATTTGAACGAAAGATGAAGTCGCCGCGAACCATGTTATCTACCGCGGTTGCCTGGATCTCGACTCCGGGGAAGTCGCCGCCCGCGGGTGTGCTGAACCGGTCGCCGAGGGCGTGCGCTACGGCCCCGACCAGCACGACGCGGCCTTTGAGTTGCTGCGGTAGTACACGCCCGTCGATTATATCGGCGATCGCATAGGTCGGGATCGTCCCTGGCGGACCGCGGAAATGCACCATCATTTGGCCCAATCCGTCCACCGGAATCCCGCGATCCCCCACCATGACGCTTTTTACTCCTTCTGCGGAGAACTCGATGCTCGCCGGCGGATGGCCCAAGTAGGCATCGGCCAAGGCAAGAAAAAGCGGCATGCAGTAGCGTCCGTTGAAGCGGACGACGGTGGGGTATGAACGCGCCTCCCCGTCCAGGTCTTCGTCGATGTCGACGTATGCAGTTCCGCGCGCTGCTTCGTTCAGAATTGAAATCGGCGGTAAGTAAGCACTCGCGACGATGGTCTCCTGCATCCCGCCCGCCTCTTTCCGTACGATGCTATAAGCCACCGGCGGCGGTACAAGAAAACTCGTACGATAGGCCGAAAGGTCGACGTTTATATTACGGAGGGTGTTATGGCTGTCGAACGTGCTTCCTAGATAAGTTTCCCCCTGTTGCCTGAGCGCGCGTGCGAAGGTTTGATCGTTGCTCTGAGCTAGCTTCGCAAAAACGGCCGGATTGCGGATGCGGGCGCTCCGGAGTTGCTCGGCGATCAAGGCGCGGTCCGCATCCGCTGGGTCGCTTTCGCTCAACAAGTCGTCGAAACCGATTGCCCGGACGCCATAGCTGTTTAAGGCCTCCACAAGACGTGCGTGAATACTGCGAGGCCACGGCCATCGGCCAAATTTCGCGATGCTTTTTTCGTCAATCGCCGCGATTACTACCATCCCCGTGGGCGGTGCTGGGGCCCGCGAATAAACGATAAGATCGTCTGCGATGAGCTCCAGATGCTGCAGCGGTCCGTTGGGATTACGGTTGACAATCGTCAATGCCGCAACGGCGGCAAGGCCGATCAAAACTGTCTTTAGCGCCCGCGATCGCTGATTCCTAGCTCTGGTTGCCATGTCTCAACCGGTACGAGCTTAGCGCGCAGTCTTCCCGGCCGCTAATCAATTCATAGAGACCCGATGGATTTTGGGTGTACGTTTACGCCACACCCAAAAATGTTACGGACGACGCCGGTATCTTGCTTTTTATTGCGAAGCGCTAGCGGGCGTCCTTTGTGTGCCGGGTGATGAAGGGGGGGCTGACGAGTTACCTGAGGAACCACCTGCCGCTACGGCTGCGGCAATCCCGCCTCCGATGCCCGCAATTCCGAGCGCTCCGAGGGCCTCGATTCCGCCAGCACTCAAACCGTGTCCTACTCCTTCTGCGAATTCAGCAGGCGCAACTGCTGCGAGATCGCACGGCACGAAGGTTTTGCTGCCCGCGTGAAGTTCGACGGGCGGAGCGCTGGGTTTGTTAGGGTTATGGACCTCGACGGTGCCGTAGTATACCGAAACGTCGCTGAACTCACGGCAGGTCGCGTAACCTGCGCGAGTGGCGCCTTTCCTGTACTGGGTGTCATAGGTGGTGCCGTGAGCGATGGCGATAGCGTTGGGCGTGCGTACCTCGAAATTAGGCGGCGTGCCCGCGGTGAGGCGGACGAGCGAGTGCACCATCCCCTCCAACAGACTAATCTTGGTACTGGCCCGTGAGCCGCCAGGATTGAGCCGGTATTCGGTGAGAACGAGTGTGCTCGATTCGATTAGTTCAAACTGGCTGTTGTCGGAGAGCGTGACGGTCACGCGGCCATCGGACGCATTCGCAATCCGATCACCTACCATAATGCCCTCGCCATACCTCGCGGGCGTTGTGCTTCCCCCTCGCCTCAGCGTCACGGTCCCAGTGACCGCTGTGATCGAACCAGCCGGAACCTGCGTCGACGCTGACCCGACTGTCATCACGACACCGGCCAGGGCGAGAACGAATACCGTGGTACATCGTTTCTGCATCTCAAGCGGCCTCGCTGAGAAGGCGGATTCGCCAGCCTTACGAGGCAATGAGGATGGTGTCAAATAAAGGAACGGTTCGGCCGCGAGAAAGTTGTTTACAGCGTCGATTCGCTGGTTGGTAGAGGCCTCATGCGACTCGTCCGAGCGTCCGCTCCAACTCGCGTAGATTGCCGCATTCGACCATTTCCACGACCTCGCGAGCGTATCGTCCGATGTCGCTGTCACCTGTATTCCAGCGTTCCGGTGGTTCGGGGTTCAACCACCAAACTCCGCGACATCGGCGGGCAATGTCGCGGAGGAGGTCGACACGCGCTGGCCTCCGATTGTTTCGGCCATCTCCCATGATCACAACCAGGGTTGCGCGGTTCAGCAGCGACGCCCTCCGTTCCCAGATCTCCGCGAGAACATGGCCGAAATCCGACCGGGCATATAGGTCGATGATCGGTTCCATGACCAGATGGCCCTGCTCGAAACTGGCCTCAGCGATGCGATCAACATAAACGAAGCTCCGAACTCGGCGAAAACATTCGCGCACCCCGGCGGCGAGGTCGAGCATCAGCGTGGACGCGTATTTGACCGATCCCGAGATATCGGTAAGAAGCAGCAAATCAATGTGGCGCGGACGCCGCATACGAAACCGCAAATCCGCGAATCTTCCTCCACTCTGTATGCCTGCACGAATTGTGCGGCGAAAATCGATCCGGCCGGACCCCGCCATTCGCAAGCGGCGCGAGAGCCGCACCCGTAGCCGCCGTTTGAGCAGTCCGAGCGTGTCCCTGGCCGTATCGAATTCCAGACTGGTGTAATTTGCGAACGGGATCAGCTCGATTTCCTTGGTATGCCCCGCGCGCCCGAGTTCTCCGGGCGCGGCGCGATCCCCTGCTCCGATACCATCCGCGGCCGCGTCCTCGCGCTCGGTAGACGCCGCGGTGCTACTGCTTTCGTGTCCCGACACCACAGCATCTATCGGGTTGCCGTTCCCCGAGTGTTGAGTGGCGTCTGGCTCGCCCTGCGGCAGCGCCGTCGGCCGCTCGTTCGCCGCTTCCCCTGTTCGCCCCGCACTAGCGCTCTCCTTAGATGCGAGCGGTTCTTCGCGCGCGGGATGCGTGATCGACGCTCCGCCGCCGTCGCCACGGCCGCTCCCGCTCACGCCGATTTGAGTGCCCTGGCTTCGGCCTGGCGCGACCGCTGGGCGCGCCAGGCCGAAGCGGCGATCAAAGACCGTGGCGAATGTATCGCCGTCGGATTCGTCCTTGATCAGCGCGGCGCGCAACGCTTCGCGTAGACGCGTGCGCCGCAGTCCCGCAGCTGCTACTGCGTTCATTGCATCGATCGACTCCGCAACCGAGACCCGCACCCCCGCGGCTCGAAGCTCCGCGATGAATTCCAGAATTACATTTCGCAACGGCGTTGACATTGACCGGGGAAAGGCTGCGGCGTCAGCGCGAGCGGGTGGCGAGGGCGGAGAGACGGCTCTCGACGCGTCCGCGGTCCTCCTCATGCTTGAGGAGGACTCCGAGCGTCGCGCGAATCGACGGTGTGTCGAGTTCCTTGACGCCGAGGCGCACGAGTGCACGTGCCCAGTCCAGCGTTTCCGCTATCGAGGGGGATTTCTTCAGGTCGAGCTTGCGCATCGAGTTGACCAGGCGCGCAGCCTCCGCTGCTAAGCGCGTGTCGAGTCCCGGTACCTTAAGCTCAATTATGCGCCGTTCCTGCTCAATTCCCGGGAAGTCGATGAAAAGATGGAGACAGCGTCGGCGCAGCGCCTCCGATAGCTCACGGGCCCGATTCGAAGTAAGCACCACGACCGGCCGTTCGATCGCGCTGACCGTGCCCAGTTCGGGCACGCTCACCTGGAAATCCGAGAGCAATTCGAGCAGGAAGGCCTCGAATTCCTCGTCAGCCTTGTCGATCTCATCAATCAGCAGCACAACCTTGCGCGGTGACGAAATCGCCTTGAGCAACGGCCGTTCCAGGAGATATTCCCTGGAGAAGAGATGGTCCGAGAGGTCTTCCCAGCGCAGGCCATGGTTCTCGTCGATTTGCAGCCTCAGCAGTTGCTTCTGGTAGTTCCACTCGTAGAGCGCTCGCGCCTCGTCGAGTCCTTCGTAGCATTGGAGGCGGACGAGGTCGGTCCTTAAAATCTCGGCGAGCACCTTCGCGATCTCGGTCTTGCCGGCCCCCGCCGGCCCTTCAATCAGCAGGGGTTTCTCTAGCGCAAGCGCAAGAAAAACCGCCGTCTCTACACGCTCGTTGGTGATATAGCGTGCCTGGCGCAGACCCTCGGCGACGAATTCAGCGGTAACATCCACGATACTAATACATAAGCATCGCGGCGTGGCGCCTGTATAGTCACTCGTTCCGCGCCGTCATGAGCAGTGCCGCGAGGCGGCCAAAGTCGCGCCGGTACGACTTTTCCGAATAGGCACCGCGAATCGCGTATCCCGGATGGTACATCGGGTAGAGGCGGAGATTGCCCACCGTTATAGGATGGGGATTGAGCGGGTCGAAGGGGACGCGGTTTCCCGCAAGCTCGCGCCACGCCATCCGGCCCAGGCATACGACGATACGTGGTCGGACGAGCGCGAGTTCGGCCTCGAGATGCTCGCGGCAATTGACGATCTCCTCTGCCTTCGGGTCGCGATTGCGGCCCAGATCGTCACGCGGATTGCAGCGCACGAGATTCGTGATGAAGACGCGGGACAGTCTGCTCTGCTGAATCATTCGGCGCAGCAAGTTACCGGAACGATCCCCGCTGAAAGGAAGCCCCGTACGGTCGCCGCCCAGGCGCCCCGGCGCGATCCCGACGAAAGCGACCATAGCGGGCACAGCGCCGTCGCCCGGAACCACGCACGAGCGGGTCCGCACCAAGGCCGGACACCGTGCGCATTCGCGGATTCCTGCGCGCAGCCGCTCTAGACTGTCAGCGTTGCTATCGAGCCGGCGGCGAAGACTCGCTCGAGTTCGCGCGGGTGCTATCTTCGGACGATCGGCGTCGCTCGTCACGATAAAAGAAGCGGGGCTCCGATTCGCCGGGGCCCCGCCTTAAATCCGCAGCTATGTGGCGATTCTACTGGCAGATACCCGTGGCGGTAACGGTATACATCTGCGCCAGAAGAAGGAAATCGCGCATCGATAACTCGGTCGTCACGTTCGAAACTTTCCCACTCGAACATTGTCCGACTAGCTGTCCATTGACCGATGCGGTCAGACCGCTCGGAATCGTCAGCCGCAGAATACCCCAATCG
The DNA here is from genome assembly GCA_963837035.1 of uncultured Pseudomonadota bacterium. Taxonomy (GTDB): domain Bacteria; phylum Desulfobacterota; class Binatia; order Binatales; family Binataceae; genus JASHZA01. Next base: position 195,927 of record CAWIMH010000026.1, on the reverse strand, counting down.
GACGAGGTCGCCGAAACGCTGTTGCCCTTGCCGGCATTTGACGAGATCGTGCCTGACATCAGAAAAAAGCATCCTGACAGGCCGAGCAGCGCCAACGAAATCCCTGCGACACGCAATCGCGATAAAATTCTCATCGAATCTCCCTCCGAATCTCTAGGTTTGTTGCCTTCCACCACCTACAGGCAGACGCCATTGGCGTCAGACTCGTAGGCCTGAACGATTCCGAGGAAGTCCCTGACGCTAGTTTCCGTCTGAACGTCGGTTACCCTGCCACTTGGACACGATCCCACGAGCTTACCCGCGGCAGCATCCGTGAGGTTGCCAGGTTCGGTCAGGTGCAGAAAGCCCATGTCGCTTGCCTCTGCAGTTACCGGGCTACCTTTGCCGGACACGTCCGAAATCGAGCTCGAGCGCATTATGACGCAGCCCGCCATCGACATCGCGGCGGCCGCTATCGGTGCGATCATCCAGCCCTTTAGCCTCCTCATGTACGAATCCTCCTACCTGATGTCTCACGCTCCAATGCGTGAAGGGACCACGCAATACTATAGGCGCCATCACCGTGGTGGAATTCCTGTTCATAGTTGAATCCCACGCAGATACACGCAAATTGAAGCTAATACGAGCACGTCCCCGAGTAGGTAGGTATGATTTGTTGGTTAAGGAGGCGGGCTTAGATTGTGCGATTTATCTTTGGGACGCGCCGGCGCTCGATGAATAGCCGGGTGCGATGCTTGAGTCCCTCGGCCTCATCGTGAGGTGTCGCGCGCAACTCGTCCGCGTACGCGCTAATCTCGGAGCACAGGCGGTCGATATCGACCCCGGCGCGCTCGGGCCGTAGGTCTTGCAGCGTCGCAAGTGCCTGCGACAGGAGATTGAGCGCTCCGCGAGAGCTACCGCGCTCCAAGCGCAGGTGGAGCGCTGCGGCGATCCGGTTGAGCGCGCCGGTTAACTCTTTTAGTTGCGGCTCGGCTCCTCTTTGGGAATCCTCAAATGCTTCCGCGGCGGCGAGATAGTCGCCACGGTTGAAGGCATCAATCGCGCGCTCGATATCGGTTTTCATTGGACGCGACGTGATTGTATCGTCGTCCCGACCAAAGGACGACAGTTTCGTCCCGGCGTCAGCGCCGGCCTCTCGATTCCTCTGGTCCGCAGGAGGCAGGGAATAATGAAAATCGGAATACTCGCGACCGCGTCGGGCAAGATGGCCGGTGGGCAATTGCTTAAAGCCGTCGCAATCAACGCCGAACGGCTCGGCATCGCGACCTTGTGGGCACCGGAGCATGTCGTCCTCCTCGATCAGTACGAATCCAAATATCCCTATGCCGCTGACGGCAGGTTCGCCGCGCCGACTGGTGCGCCCGTACTGGATCCATTCGTAACGCTCGCTACTATCGGCGCGGTCACTTCGAAGATCCGGCTCGCTACGGGCATCTGCCTCGTTCCCGAACACAACCCGGTCGTCCTCGGCAAGGTCATCGCGACCCTCGATTTCCTGACCGGCGGGCGTGCCCTGCTTGGCGTCGGTATCGGCTGGCTCGCGGAGGAGTTCCAGGCGCTGGGAGTACCCTTCGAACGCCGGGCAGATCGCACGCGCGAGTATATCGCGGCCATGCGCAAGCTGTGGGGCGAGGATCCGAGTTCGTACTGCGGCGAATTTGTCCGCTTCGAGAATGTGCGATGCAAACCCAAGCCCATTCAGGGTCGCAAACTTCCGGTCTTCTTTGGGGGCGAGAGCGGTCCCGCGTTGCGACGCGTCGCCGAATATGGCGACGGATGGTGCGGGTTCAACCTGCTGCCTGACGAAGCTGCCGCTAAGATCACGCGTCTTGAAGGGTTACTCAGGGCTAATCAACGATCACTCTCAGATGTAGAGATCGCAGTGTCTCCCACCGGGAAGCGAATCACGCGCGATGATCTGAAGCGCTACCGCGATGCTGGCGTGGCCGAGGTCGTTCTGACCTCGCTGAGCCCGCGCGACGAGGATCGGCTGGTGAAAGCTCTCGAGAGCATCGCGCGCGAATGGGTCGAGCCGGCCGCCCGGATATAGCGGCTTAACCGCGTCGAGCGCACGGAGGACGGCGACCCGGAAACGGCCCGCGGGCGAGGGTCAATGGGAAGAAAAAAGCCAGCCGATCATTCGCGCCGGGCAGAACTCGCCATCGCATTGGAACGCCTGTCGAATACCCTGTGGACGAAGACTTTCCTCACTAGCTCGCGTCGGATTCGCCCCTTAGGCAGGTCGTGGAACTTGCGCCAAAGGCAGCGTTCGCAAAGCAGGAAAAAATCCTCTTTGGGGATATCCGGCCATACTATGCTGAAGACCCCCTCAGCACGGCCACAATGGCCGCATGGGTCAATCAACCGATAACCGGCGCCGGGTACTGAAGATTCGATCAGGCCCACGATTCTTCTCGAATTTGTGAAGGTCCCATTGCGTGCGGATTGTAGGCGTGTTTAGCGCAATTTGAAAGTTCGAGGGAGTGGGGTGAACAACGATATCAACAGGAAGCGTGACCCGGACTGAAACGGGCGCCGGTCGCCCCGGAGTGAGCGGGTGAATCTCCCTAAGGCGAGATGCAAGCCGCGGCTAGGGTATTCGCATTTTGCTGCTAAGTTAAGCTTGCAGTTGATCTTTGAATCTGTCGGAAAATCCGTGACTATACAGGGTTTTTCGCCTAGGTACGAAAGTTGCTCATCCGTTATCTCATGTTGTCATCACCGTCCGCCTCAGTCTGGAAGCATCGCAAGGCGACTGTCGCATTGCTCGCAACGATCCTGGTTTGCAGCGCGTTGGGTGTGCCCGGCACCCGCGCGAACGTCAAGCTGCAAGCAGCGATCTCATCGGCGGTGCAGCTATTGCACGACGCTGACCGCGAAAGGCGCGAGATTCACCCATTGCCGTTGCTCGGATGATCCGCGAGAAGAAAAGGATCCTTACAGGCCTTCCTCTTCTTCCACTGCCCGAAAATCCTCTTCTCTGAGTGGCTGCGCCTTACGGCTTCCGTAGCGTTCATAAAGCTCGAAGAGAGCCGATTTGTGGGGCCTGACGCGACCTAGAGGACATTTCTTCCAGTCCTCAATCGACTCGTCGCAGTAGCCCATGCGGTTCTCGCCGCATTTCGGCTGCAAGAATACGGCTATCTCCGGCAGGGCACGCTTAATCTCGGCACGCATCAGGGCGACCATACGCCGAATTTCCCATTGTGCGCGTACGCATAACCGCAGATCGCAAATGTGGAGCATTTCGGCGAAATTGACCATCACGTGGAAGTTCGTCGGCGCCGCGTTGGGCAGGATAAAGCGCGCGTCCTCGGCTGGAATTCCGGCCGCAAGCGCCTTGGTGTAGAGCTCCGAGGTACGCGCCAGCAGGTCGGTGAACTCGTTCTCCAGCTTCGCCCGTTCCCACGACTCTGGCATGAGGTAGGCGAGACGATCCTGCTTGAAGCGTACGTAGCGTTGGCTTTGCTGCTCAAAACTGATCCCGATCCGATGCCGCACGAATTGGTGGGACAACGAGCGCGAAACGCCCGCAATCGCGAACCAGAACACGATCTGCTCGAGTGGCGACGCATGGCCGGTCTTCAGACGCTCACCGATGAATTCACGAATCTTGTCCCGGCTAATCTTCTCCGACTCGATTTTCTCCCAGATTTCAATCGGCGTGTCGGCCGAATAGCAGGTGCGAAAGGCCGCGTAGAGTTTTTCCATCGGCGCGCGCGCATAGTCGATCAGTTTGACCTGCATCGTCGCCTGGTTGCTCATTGGCATTGGGGAAACCGCTCCTATCAACGCACCGATTATTCCTACTCCCTCCCACCCAGAGACATAAGAGCCACTGGCTGGATCCATCCACAAGCATACTCCAAAAGACCGCACCTGACTGGGCTTTTCGGGCGGATAACCCCACGCCGCTGGTGGGACGAAAGCGGCTTGAGTGGGGTTTCATTGCACAGCTAAGCTCGATCTGCCGTGCCAATTGACGAAATCGCTATCTCTCGACCCGGCGGTCCGCTCGATGCGACCGTGTCAATTCCCGGTTCGAAAAGCATCACCAACCGCTCGTTGGTCCTGGCGACAATGGCGCAGGGCCGCTCGGTCATAGACGGGGTGTTGTTGAGCGACGACACGCGTCAGATGGCAGCAGCGCTGCGCGCTCTGGGCTTCGGGCTTGAGACAGACGAGCCGAATCATCGGATCGTCGTGGATGGGCGTGGCGGCAGGATTGGAGCGTCGGGTGCTGAGCTGAATATCGGTGGCGCGGGTACGGCGATGCGCTTTCTGGCGGGGTTTGTGACGCTTGGACGCGGGCGCTTCCGCATCGACGGGAATCAGCGGATGCGCGAGCGCCCGATCGGCGGGCTCGTTGACGCTCTCCGTACGCTTGGGGTTGACGCAACGACCGAGGGTCGCGCGGCCGGTCCGCCGATCGTGATTGATACCTCGGCCATGGAGTTCGAGGGAGGTGAGGTAAGCATCGACGCGAGCCTCTCTTCGCAATTTGTTTCCGCGCTGCTGATGCCCGCGCCGCTTTGGCGCAAGGGGCTGAAACTTACGGTTAGGGGCGATACTGCACGCCCGTTTATCCGGATGACGCTCAGGCTGATGGAGCTATGGGGCGCGCATAGCACGGTCTCGGGCGACACCATTGTGGTGCCCGGAAACCAGCGCTACAGCGGCCGCAACTTCACGGTCGAACCGGACGCTTCGAGCGCCAGCTATTTTGCCGCGGCAGCAGCGTTGGTGGGCGGGCGGGTCACGATCACAGGACTCGTGCGCGACTCGATCCAAGGCGATACCGGGGTGTTTGCTATTCTCGCGCGGATGGGCGCGCATGTAACCTGGAATCCCGATTCGGTTATGGTCAGCGGCGACGGGACGTTGAGCGGCATCGACGTGGCGATGAATGACATGCCCGATATGGTAGCGACGGTCGCTGCGATCGCACCCTTTGCGTCGTCGCCGACCCGGATCCGCAAGGTCGGGTTTATTCGACATCATGAGAGCGACCGGATCGCTGCCCTAGCAACGGAACTGCGCCGGCTGGGCGCCTTGGTTCGGGAATTTGACGACGGGCTTGAAATCGCACCGTCGGAGATCCATCCAGCGACGATCGAGACCTACGAGGACCATCGGATCGCGATGGCGTTTGCGGTCGCGGGCCTCAAGTTGAGTGGCGTGCGAATCCGGAACCCGGGTTGCGTTGCGAAGACCTACCCCGATTTCTTCACTGATCTGATGGCGTTGTGCAAATAGAGAAATAGAGCCAGCGGTCTAGCTTCGGTCAGGCTTGCCAACACGGCGCGGTTGACCTTAGGATCGGGGTCGTTCCTGAAGAGTACGGCAGAAAGCAAACAGCCGGTTGCGGCTACTAGGAGGCGGTTATGCAGCTTGACCCGCAAATGAAGGCGATCCTGGACCAGGCCGCGGCGACAGGGGGCAAACCCTTCCACGACATGTCGCCAACCGAGGCACGCCAGGCCATGGACACGATGTTTGCCGCGTTCCGAGGACATCCTAAAGACGTGGCCAAAGTCGAGGATCGGAAGATTCCCGGCCCCGCAGGCCAGATCCCGGTGCGTGTATACACTCCGCGAGGTAACGGGCCGTTCGGCGTGCTGATGTATTTTCATGGCGGCGGATGGGTGATCGGAAATATCGAAACGCACGACGTGTTGTGCCGGGACCTGACGGATGGGGCCGGCTGCGTGACGGTTTCGGTGGATTATCGGCTGGCGCCCGAGCATAGATTCCCGGCGGCGCCAGACGATTGCTATGCGGCGACCAAGTGGGTAGCCGAGCACGCGAGTGCCCTCAATATCGACGCGAACCGCGTAGCGGTGGGCGGAGACAGCGCCGGCGGGAACCTGGCGGCAGTGGTATCGCAGATGGCGCGGGACCAGAAAGGCCCGAAGATCGCCTGCCAGCTACTGATTTATCCGGCCACGGATTGCGCGAACGAGACGGCGTCACAGCGCGAGTTCTCGAAGGACGGTTATATCCTTTCGCGCTCCGACATGGACTGGTTCTACAACCACTACCTGACAGCCAAGGACAAGACCAATCCGTATGCGTGTCCCGGGCTGACGAAGAACCTGGCGGGACTGCCACCGGCATTCGTGCTCACGGCCGAGATCGATCCGTTGCGCGACGAGGGCGAGGCCTACGGCGAAGCGTTGCGCAAGGCGGGCGTGAAAGTCCGGTTGAAACGTTACAACGGCGTTTGCCACGGATTCGTCAGCATGGCGTCGTTGCTCGACCAGGGAAAACAGGCCGTTGCAGAATGCTGCTCGGAGTTGCACACGGCGATTGGAAAATAACGCAAAACCAGTGGGATAGTGGCGGAGGCCGTGCGCGAACCGCGTGCGGCCTCACGCTTTTTGGTGGGCTGGCCAGAGTGGCGCGCGGCGGGTAGATGCACGGCCGCTGAAGCCTTCAAGCCATTCTCGAGGCAGTGAAGGAATCTCGCTGGAGAATCGGATTGGGGCGTGAGATATTTGGGCCAACTCGGGCGTGGATGAAGCGATGGCGGATGAGGAACTCCAAATCCAAATCCTCGGGGTCGAGCCGGGTGATGAAGTCGCGGGCGCGCGCAAGGTTGCGATCCGGACGACACGCGGGTTGATCCCGGTAGTCATGCATTCGGCCGGTGAGAAGGCAGCGCGCGCTGTGCTGTGCGTCTGCGGAGCGATCGGCGGATTCGACGGTCCGGCGATGCTCTATCCACGGTTGGGACTGGAAATGCCGCGCAAGGGCGTGACGGTAGTGCGAATGAACTATCGCCTGCCCAATGACTTCGACGAATGCCTGCTCGACACGCTCGCCACGCTGAACTTCTTAAAGGCGATCGGCCATCAGCGCGCCGCGTTGATCGGCCATTCGTTCGGCGGTGCGGTGGTAATCAACGCGGGTACGATACACGAGGCGGTGACGACGGTAGTCGCGATTTCGAGCCAGCTCGCGGGCGCGCACGTGGTGGGCGATCTCAAGCCCAAGCCGCTCCTGCTGATCCATGGGACCGCCGACTCGATTCTGCCCGATCAATGCTCGCGGATGCTCTTTGAAGGGGCGGGCGAGCCCAAAACGCTCAAGCTCCTCGAGGGCGCTGACCATCGGCTAACGAATCGGGGCGAAGAATTACTGGAGCTGGTCGAGGACTGGATCGGCAAAAACGTCTAAGGCGCACGACGGCCGCTGGACGAAAGCGCGCCTCGCCTATACGCTTTGATAGAAATCTCCGTGTTTTGAATCAGACAATGAAGATTCCAGTAGCAGTGGTGGGAGCGACCGGGATCGCCGGGCAGCAGGTGCTGGCAGCCCTGGATGGTCATCCGGATTTCGAGATAGCCGCGCTAGCCGCGTCAGAGCGATCGGCCGGGCGCAATTTTGACGAGGCGATTACCGACACGCAGAGCGGCATGCGCCGTTGGTACGTCGAGCGTTGTGAGCCGCCACGGACGGCGCTGGGGCTGGAGGTGCAGGAAGCGAAGTCTCTACGCCTCGACGGGATTCGCCTGGTTTTCGCCGCGGTCGAATCCGAGGCGGCGCGCGAACTCGAGCCGCTCTACGGGCGGCACGTTCCGACGGTCAGCACCGCACGGCCATTTCGGATGGAGCCCGATGTGCCGCTCTTGATCCCGGGCGTCAACCTCGACCATCTCGCGATCGTGAGAGAGCAACGGCGGCGGCGCGGATGGAAGGGCTATATCGCAACGCTGCCGAACTGCACCACGATCGGACTTGCGATCACGCTGAAGGCGCTGGACGCGCGCTTCGGCGTCGAGGCGGTGATCGTCACCACGATGCAAGGAATTTCGGGCGCGGGACGCGACCTCGCGGCGCTCGATATCGTCGAAAATATCGTCCCCTATATTCCGCACGAGGAAGAGCGGGTGATGATCGAGACGCGCAAGGTCCTGGGCCGGCTGGTCGAGGGTGCGATCGCCGAATTGCCCATCAGGATTAGCGCGACCTGCACGCGCGCTTCGGTGCTGGCGGGCCATACCGAGGCGGTGACGGTAAGCCTCAAGCGCGCGGCTTCTCCCGACGAGGCAATCGCGGCGTTTGAAGAGTACGGGCGCGAGTTCACCTCGATCGGTTTGCCGAACGCGCCGCAGCATATGATAACGGTGCATCGCAATCCGATGCGGCCGCAGCCGCGGCTCGATCGCGACGCCGAGCGTGGAATGACGACGTCAATCGGGCGGGTGCGCGCGGAGGAAGTGCTGCCGCGGGGGTTGAAGTACCTGCTGGTGAGCCACAACGCGGCGATGGGCGCCGGACGTGGCGCGGTGCTGCTGGCGGAATACCTGAAGCATAGCGGCTACGTCGGGTAGTCCAGGCGCGAGACGGGCGACTAGTCTCCGGCGGAGGCGCCGGCGGCGAGCGCTAGAAAATCCGCCAGATGGATCACGCGGATCTTCGAGCCCTGCCGGCGTAATTCGGCGGCAATCTGAAACTCACATCCGGGATTCGAGAGCACTAGATAGTCGGCACCGGTCGCGGCTACGTTGGTCGCCTTGCGTCGCGCCAGCTCGCGCGCCATGTCGGGCTCGGTCAGGTTGTAGCTGCCGGCGGAACCGCAGCACAAGTCCGACTCGGCCAATTCGACCAGCGTGACGCCCGGGATCGAGCGCAACAACATCCGCGGAGGTTCGCGCACGCCGAGTCCATGTACCAGATGGCACGAGTCATGGTAGGTGACGATGGCGCGAAATTCGCGCTTGAAGGGATTTTGGCCGGCCAGTACCAGCGAACTCAGGTCGGCCACGCGTCCAGAGACCGCGGCTGCGGCCGCGGCGAGATTGCGGATCATCCTTGAGCAATTCGCCGTAGGCGGCGATCACGGCGGAGCATCCGGAGGCGGCCGAGACGATCGCTTCGGCGCTCGTGGCAGTTAGCGCGCGCACATTGGCGCGCGCCAAGTCCAACGCCCGCGTAGTATTGCCGTTGTGCAGGTCGAGTGCACCGCAGCATATCGGTGCGATCGATTTGCGCGATGCGGTAGCCGGCGGCTGCGAGCGCACCTTCAGTGTTGGTGTTCGCCGGATTCGGTCGAGCACCTGCGCCACGCATCCGTGATGGACGACCGCGGTCGGCATCGGCGTGCCGGGTTTGACTGCCGCAGGCGCGAGCACGGGGAATCGGGGCGTGTTGGCCTGGTTCAGGGGCGGCAGCAGATCAAGCCATTCGCGAATCGCCGTAGGGGCGACACGCTGAAGAAGTGACCGGAGTCCAATGCGTTCGAGCAGTGCCAGTGGCGAGAGCAGCAGCTTGCAGTCGCCGCGGATAGGGAAAAATTGCGGCAATTGCACGATTGCGTAGGCGATCCGTGAGGCTGCGTCGCCAGTTGACCTCAATGTAAGCTCGCGCTTTTTCGATCAACTTGCCATAGCGGACGCCTGAGGGGCACGCAGTCTCGCAACCACGGCATTCGAGGCAAAGGTCGAGGTGACGAACCGCGTCGGCGTCGAGTTCGATGCGGCCCTCGGCCAGATTCTTCATCAGGTAAATCCGGCCACGCGGCGAATCCGTTTCGGCGCGGGTCACCACGTAGGTCGGACACGCCTCGAGGCAGAGTCCACAATGGACGCAATCGAAAAGCAGTTCGTAGTCGACGATATCCCGCACTGGCTGCTGCGGTGCCGATCGCGCTTCGCGGTCGCTCCCAGATGCGGCGTAGCCGCGCCGACCGGAAGATGAGTGTGGCGTGGTTGCCATCGCGATTTACGTCAAAGCCCGCCGACGAAGCATCCGGGGTTGAAGATTGTTTTAGGGTCGAAGGCCGATTTCAGTCGCCGCATCAGGGAGAACGCTGCCGGCGGGGGACGATCGAAAAAGTCGAGACCGGCACGGGCGTCCGGCCGTGTCGCGAGGATGCGCAGATGGCCGTTCGCGCCGTGAGCAATTTCGCGCCAGCGTGTCGCGGCATGGTGTACTTCCGCGGTGTCGGTTTGCGGTCCAAGGAAAATCTGTGCGACCCCGCTCGCGGCATGCGCTCGGAATTCCGCGCCGCTGGCGATGAGGCATTGCGCGAGTTCAGCAGGCAACACGGCGATTTGGGCGGCGAGCGCCGCGTCAGGGTCGTCGAGATCGCGCAGACGCTCATAAGCCGCACTGGCATCCGATCCTGTAAGTGTCTTTGCGTTGGCCCCCAGAGCTCCCACGAGGCAGCGATGAATCGTCTCGGCTTCAACGCGGCTGCCGCCGAACCCGGCAATCAAGACAAAATGGCCAGGGTGATCGAAGCGTGCGCCAAATGCCGGGCTGAGCACTTCGAGATGAAGGAGGGGTGCCGCAGCCTCGGCTATGCCTGCGGTCTCGAAGGCTTCGGCTGCACGATCGAAGTCCGCGAGCATCAAGAGGTAGTTGTCAGAGATGGGCCGCACCTTGAAAGTCGCCTCGGTGATGATGCCGAGGGTGCCGAACGAACCAGTCATGACCTTCATCAAATCATAGCCGGCGACGTTTTTGACCACACGGCCGCCGCCATGAACGAGGCGCCCGTCGTGACCAACAAAGCGAATCCCGATTAGCAGGTCGCGCACGGTACCGTCGTTCAAGCGTTGCGGCCCGGTTTTCGCCGCAGCGATCAGCGATCCCATGGTGACGGCATCCGGATGGGCGGGGTCGGCCGGTAGGCGTTGAGCAGGCCCGGCCAGTTGGCGATTAAGGTCGCCGAGAGTCAGGCCAGCCTCGGCGACCACGGTCATGTCGTTGGGCTCGTAGGCGACCACGCGGTTCATCTTCGCCAGCGAGACGGCCAGTGCGACCGGAGAAGAACGGAGCTGAGAGAGGGTGCGGGCAGCGCCGATGGGCGCGAGCGCGATTTGGTCGGCCTCGCACTTGCGAACGAGGTCCGCGACCTCGGCGACACTCGCCGGTTCGACGATCAGGCTCCCGGCGCGCAGCTCATGGGCTGCGGGCGTGCGGAGACGATCCGCCCCAAGCAGCGCGCCGATTTCGCGCACCAGCGCAGAATTGTCTATCGCGTCGCGCATGAGGGCCGATGCAGATTTCAGAGCGCAGCTTGCCGGTGCGGCACCGTGACCTCGACACATCCGCCCGGCTGTGGGATGACCTTGTTGGGATTGGATCGTTCGCTCGGATCGAACACGCGGCGCAATTCGCTCATTACGAGCAAATCGTCCGGCGAAAAGATAAGGGGCATCTCCGCCATTTTCTCCGCGCCGATGCCGTGCTCGCCAGTGAGGCTGCCGCCCATTTCGACGCAAGCAACGAGGATCGCGCGGCCGGCGTCAATTGCGCGGCGGACCTGCGGGGTCGCGCTCGTCGTAAAGCACGATTGGATGGATATTGCCGTCACCGGCATGAAAGACGTTGCCGATCCGCAGATTGTAGCGGAGGCTGATCGCGGAGATCGCGCGCAGGATATCCGGGAGACGAGTACGGGGAACGACCCCGTCTTGCGTCGCGTAGTTGGGAGCGAGGCGACCGGCCGCGCCGAAAGCGCGCTTGCGCGCCTTCCACAGTATTGCCCGCTCATTCTCGTCCCGCGCGAGACGAACCTCGCGCGCGCCGGCGGCCTGGACGAGTTCGGCGACTTGCCGCGCGTGCTCGTCCATCGCGGCGGCCAGCCCGTCGAGTTCCATAATCAGAACTGCCCCTGCGTCTTCGGGAAGACCCGCGTGAAAGGCTGCCTCCACCGCCTGGATGACCAATTGGTCCATCATCTCGATCGCACCGGGAATGATCCCGGCGGCGATAATCGCCGAGACCGCGCGGGTGGCGTCGTCGACGTCGGCGAAGATCGCGAGCATGGTGCGATGGGCTTGGGGTTCGCGCATCAGCCGCAGAGTCGCGCGGGTAACTATGCCGGCGGTACCCTCGGCGCCAACCAACGCACCGACGAGGTCGTAGCCGCAGCGTTCCTCGGTCGGGCCGCCAAGATTTGCGATAGTTCCCATCAGGCAGCACGACCTCGAGGCCCAGCACATGGTTAGTTGTGACGCCGTATTTGAGTGTGTGCGGTCCGCCGGAATTTTCCGCGATGTTGCCGCCAATGGTACATGCGACCTGCGACGAGGGATCCGGAGCATAGAAGAGGCCGTGCGCCTTAACCGCGTTGCTCACGTGAAGATTGACGACGCCGCTCTCGACCTCCACGCGCCGGTTGGCGATGTCAATCGCGAGGATGCGGTTCATCCGGGAGGTGCATATCATCACGGGCGCGCTGACCGGCAAGCATCCGCCGGAAAGACCGGTGCCGGCGCCGCGCGGGACAAAAGCGACGCCGTACTGGTGCAGCAGCTTCAGGATGGCGCTGACTTCCGCAGTCGTGCGGGGGCGCAGGAGGACTTCCGGGATGCTCTTTTCGATCGTCCACCCGTCGCATTCATAGACCTTGAGTTCGGTCGCGCGGGAGATGAGACCGTCGCGGTCGAGAACCGCGCGTAATTGGTCGAGCAGCCGAGAATCCAGCGGTTTGTGGGCATCTGGCTCCATCGTTCGGCACTATAGCATGCAAAAGACAGGATTCGGGAAAAGCGCTTGGCCGTTGGCGCTTCGGCGGTTAATAATACGCGGCGGCGTCAAAACGGCTGCACGCGTGCCCGAGCACTGCGGCGGCTCGCGGGAAGAAGGGTCTCAACGTGGCGATATCGTTTCCAGAGTTACAGCCGGCGGCTCGCGTCCTACTGGGCCCCGGTCCGTCCAATATCCACCCACGCGTAATGAAGGCGATGCTTTCGCCGGTGGTGGGTCACCTCGATCCCGACTTTGTGCGCGTGATGGAGGACATCAAAAAGCTCCTGCGACTGGTTTTTCAGACCTCGAACGAAATCACGTTTCCGGTCTCGGGTACCGGATCGGCCGGCATGGAGACCGCGGTCGCCAATCTGGTGGAAGAAGGCGACGAAGTGGTGGTCGGCGTCAACGGCGTCTTCGGCGAGAGGGTGTCCGAGGCCGCCGGACGCCTCGGCGCGCGCGTGTATCGGGTGGAGTCGGATTGGGGCCGCATCGTCGCGCCCGACCGTATCGAGGCGGCTCTCAGGGCTGCCGGCAAACCGAAGCTGCTCGCGGTGGTGCACGCGGAAACGTCCACCGGAGCGTATCAGCCGATTGAAGAATTGGGGGCCATAGCGCATCGCTACGGCGCACTCCTGTTGGTCGACGCAGTGACGTCGCTCGGATGCGTCCCGGTGGAGATCGACCGCTGGCAAATTGACGCCTGTTACAGTTGCACCCAGAAAGGGATCGGCGCTCCGCCAGGGCTGGCGCCGGTCACGTTCAGCGAGCGGGCGATGCAAGCCGTGCGTGGCCGCCGGCAAAAATGCCGCTCGTGGTACTTCGATCTCGCTCTGATCGAGCGATATTGGGGCGCCGAACGCCTCTATCATCATACCGCGCCGATTACGATGAACTATGCGCTTTACGAAGCGCTACGGATTGTCAACGAGGAAGGGCTCGAGGCGCGCTTCAAACGCCATCAGGCCAACTCCCGGGCACTGAAGGCAGGACTAGTCGCGATGGGTCTCGAACTCGGCGCACAGGAGGGATACCGATTGCCGCAACTGACGGTGGTGCGCGTGCCCGACGGGGTCGATGATGGCAAAGTGCGCGGCGAACTCCTGCGCACTTTTAATATCGAAGTCGGTGCGGGCCTCGGTGCGTTCAAGGGCAAGGTATGGCGGATCGGTCTGATGGGGGAGTCCTCACGCCGCGAGAATGTGATGCTGGTGCTCAATGCGCTCGAGACGATTCTGGCGGCGACCGGGATGGAAATCGCCCGTGGCGCGGCGCTGGTGGCCGCTGATCGCGCCTACGAGGGCGCTTAGAATCCGGCGGGACCGATCCTCCATTTGCTTAACCGCCAAAGCCTCGCAGTGGCTCAAAACGGCTGCGCAATAACGAGGTAGAGGATCGCTAGCAGCAGCAAGCTGACGATTCCGTGCAGCATCGAAAATTCCCTGCGGGTCGCCGTGCCGGGGTCGTTCTCGGCCGCGTTGATACGCATGTTGAGCCTGACGTGGATCGCAAGCATAGCGACCGCGAGCAGAATTTTCACGTGCATCCATCCGGCTTGGAGCAGGACAGGACGGGCAATCAGCTCGATCAAGCCAAAGAGAATTGCCACGGCTGCACCAATATTACCGCTGACGAGAAAAAGACGGTGCGCTGCGACGATCAAGCGCTCCCTGGCAGCACCGACCTCATCCGGCACGAGGCTCATCAGAGAACTGACCAGCAGCAGGCTGCCGACCCAAATGATTACCCCGAAAACATGAATCACGAGTAGCAGGTTTAGCGTGATACTCTCCCCTTTTTAGGTTACGTCGGGTACGCGACCGATTCCGCCAGTCAGCACAAGAGCCAGAACAGCGGCCAACCCGCCACCAAAGTAAGATGCTGGTGCTCCAAGATGTTGGTAGACGAGTCCACCCGCTATGGGACCGCAAATGCGTGCGAGCGCGAGGGCAGACTGATTTAGTCCGAGCACCTCGCCTTGCTGATGTTCCTCGGTGCGTTTGGAAATGAGGCTAGCGACAGACGGACTGACCAGGCCGTAGCCGAGCGAAAGTAGCGCAAGAGTTGCAAACAGCAGGGCGAGGGATGGAACGCTAGCCATCGGCGCCATGCCGATCACGAAAGCGATCAACCCGCCGCGAATAAGGTTGAGTTCACCGGCACGAGGTACGCATTTTCGAAGCAGATAACCTTGAGTGAACGCCTGTACAACTCCGGCAAAAGCGAACAGCCCACCAACGCCATAGGCAGCGTAGCCGTATTCCTGCTGCGCCATCAGTGCGAACGTTGTTTCGAAGGCCGCCATCGCGGATGTCGTGAGAAAAGCGACCCAGAACAATGGTGACAGCCGGTGGCGCGCCAGCCGATGCGGCAAGGTCAGCACCGGCTCGAGCAAACGGCCCCACTGCAGAAACGCCCGGGCGCTGGACCGCAGATTCGATTCGGGGAGCGCCACTGCAGCAAAAATCCAATTGGCAAAGGTCAGGGCTGCGGCGGCGAAGACTGGGGTGCGTAGGCTTGAATGACCGAGAAGTCCGCCGATCGCCGGACCGAGCACGAAGCCCAGGCCGAACGCGGCTCCGATCATTCCCATGCCGTGTGCGCGATTGCCCTCACTGGTGTTGTCCGCGACGTAGGCCATTGCCGTCGAGATCGTGGCCGCGCAGGCGCCATGCACCATGCGAGACGCCAGAAGGACGGAGAACGAGTCCGCGAAGCCATAGATCACATAGCTGATAGATGAGCCAAGCAGTCCGAGCATGATTACCGGACGGCGGCCCAGACTATCGGAAATGCGGCCCAGGACCGGTGCACACAGGAATTGCATCAGGGAGTAAGCAGACAGAATCAGCCCGATGCTTGCCGCACCAATCCCAAGTCGTTGTGCATAGATCGGCAAAAAAGGGATGACGATGCCGAATCCCAGCAGGTCTACGAAGACCGTGAGAAAAAGCACAAGCAGGGGCGCGTTGCGCGGTCCGCTTGCTGCCGCCCGTTCGAGAGTTTCCACGCTTGCCATTGATTTGAATCGCGCGATGAAACAAATCTTATGCAAGGGTCGCAGTCAAGCGATGGTAGACCGCGCACCCCGCGGAGCGTTTCCACTAGCAAACCAGGCGGGAGAGGAAGAATGGCAACTCCATTCGCTGCTGATCTTAAACGCAAAACCGTATCGGCCGATGAGGCCGCAGCTCTGGTAAGGTCGGGCAGTTGGCTCGACTACGGCTTCGGCGTGGGGCAGCCGGATTTGTTTGACCAAGCGCTCGCCGCGCGCATCTCCGAACTGAACGGCGTCGCGGTGCGCGGATGCCTCGCGCTGCGCCCGCGAGCTGCGATCGAAGCCGACCCCGAAGGCCGGCATATTGAGTATCTCTCCTGGTACTTCTCCGGGCTGGAACGCAAGATGCACGACCGCGGCCGTTGCCATCATATCCCGATGAATTTCGGCGAGGCGCCCGACTATTATCGCCGGTTTGTTGGCGTCGACGTCGCGGTTATGAAAACGGCGCCGATGGATGAGCACGGGTTCTTCAACTTCGGTGGGTCGGTGACCTATCTCAAGGCGATCACCGAGAAGGCGCACACCGTTGTCGTCGAAACAGATGCCAGCATGCCGTACGTATTCGGCGTCGAAAACGGAGTTCACATCGATCAAGTCGACTACGTGATTGACGGTGGGGTCGGCTCGATGCCGGAGCTCAAGAATTCCCCCGCCGGACCGATCGAGCAAAAGATCGCACAGCTTATCGCCGATGAAATCGAGGAACGCGCCTGCCTGCAAATCGGGATCGGCGCGATGCCTAACGCGGTATGCGAACTGTTAACCGATTCCCCGATCAAGGACCTCGGCGTGCATACCGAGATGTTCGTCGATTCGCTGATGAAGCTGTACGAAGCGGGAAAGGTCACCGGCGCGCACAAGGCGCTCGATCGCTTCAAGATGACCTACTGTTTCGCGGCCGGTTCCGCGGCGTTGTACCGCTTTCTCGACCGCCACCACGCCTGTTTCGCTGGTCCCGTCGACTACACCAACCTACCCCATCGAATCATGCAGAACGATCGCATGGTCAGTATCTGCAACGCCGCGCAGATCGATCTGACGGGGCAGGCCTGCGCTGAATCCGCCGGTCTGCGACAGATCAGCGGTACTGGCGGGCAGTTGCAGTTCATGCGCGGGGCATATGCATCGCAGGGCGGCAAGGCTTTCCTCTGCCTTTCCTCGACTTACGAAAGCGCGGGACGGCGCGAGAGTCGTATCGTCGCGCGCATCGCCGACTCGAATATCGTTACGACTCCACGCACCGACGTAATGTACGTGGTGACCGAGTACGGCGTCGCAAACCTCAAGGGCAAGTCAGCGCCCGAGCGGGCGCGCGCGCTCATCCGCCTTGCCCATCCTGACTTCCGCGAGAGCCTTGAGCGGACGGCGCGCGAATATGGCCTGCTTCGCCGAGAACTCTTCTAGCGGCCGAGGTCGCGCTTGTCGTCGGGGAAGCGGTAGACGAAGTCGTCCTCGCGCGCATAACCCAGTTCCTGCCGAATCAGGCGCTGAAGATAGGCATCATCGGACTTCAACTTGGTGATCCGCTGCTTGAGCTGCGCATGCTCGGCGAACATCCGGTCGCGCACAGCGGTGAGCTGGATGCGGTGGTGCCGCAAGACCAGCAGATCACGGGGACCCATAGGGCCGTACACGCAGTTTAAAACCAGCGCGCCGAGAATCGCGATGAAAATGATGCTCAACCATTGACGACGTAGATGGAATCCGACTTTAGTCACCGACGAGAATCGTAAATGACGTACAACGTGCAATTCAAGCGCGCCCGCGCGAATCGCAGGACCGATCGCCGATCGCAAAGGATAGATTTTCGAGTTCGAAGTGACGGCTCGCTTCATTCAGCTTTAAAATTTCTTTCTATATGGACGCATAAAGTCTTGATTCGAACATAACGCATTTCTATACTGCGACATTAAGAGCTAAAAGTTTTCACGCTCAGCCCACAGCAGCGGACCCTAGAGGAGGTTGCGTATGCCAGTTAAGAGGAAGCCCGGTAAGGCGGCTGCCAAATCGAAATCCAAACCCAGGCTTAAGAGCACTATGAAGAAGAAAGCGACGAAGAAGACCAAAAAGAAGTAACTTCACACGAGTTTAGCTCCCCGATTAAGTTGATGCGGGGAGCGTAAAGGACAAGAGCCGGGCTTGCTGCTGGGATGAGCCGGGGCTTCCAAGGCCTCGAAAACGGAAAGGGCCCCCTGAAAAAGGGGGCCCTTTTCTTTACCCCTGATTGATACCACGAGCCTAGATCCGGGCGCGTCGTGTTAGCGCCGTTGTTTTAAACCACGATGGAAATCACCGCCGGCCGTTTTGCAGTGCTGATGGAACGACCGCAAACCGAAAAATTCGCATGGCCGATACTGCTTCTCCCCGAACTCTTCGCCACGCACCGCCACCTTTCCGTTATCGCCGGATATCTCTCGACGATCGGATGGACAGTGTATGTGCCGCAGTTCCATAGTGCCGCAGCGCTGTCTGGACACTCGGGATCCGGCTTCACGGACGCACTCGCGATGGTTGAAGAGGTCTTGCAGGCGCTCGGATCCGACGCGATTCTCGCGGGACATGGACTCGGCGGCTTGCTCGCGCTCAAGCTCGCGGAACGGTCCGGTGTGAGAGCCGGGGTAGCATTCGCTCCACTCGTTCCCGGCTTCAGCTCGCCGCTTTTTTCGCGCGCGCGAAATTTCGTGGCGCTGCGACGTGGCGGGCGCCTGAGTCCGCCTTCGGGGCGTGCGCTGTTCGAGTTCGTGGCCGACGCCGACGCCTTCCAGCGACCGCAGTTGATTGCGGCGTTGGTGCGCGACAGCGGCGCGATCGCGCGCGAAGTTGCCCGCGGAGAGATATCTTTCGCACAGGCCGGCGTCGCTCCTCGCCTGATCATTGCCGGAGGCGCCGACATCTTCGCCCCGCGCGATCAGATGGTCCGCTTCGCCGCAGCGGTCGGAGCAAAGCTGGTAATCCTGGATGGCCGCGGCCATTGGCTAATCGGCGGACGCGCTCTTGAACGCGCAATCGCGGAGACGCAGCGCTTTTTGGTGCAGAGTCTCGGACGCGAATTGCTACTCCTCTATCAGGATGGCCCCGGCGGGAGCGATGCCTGAGTGGCTTTCCTATATCCGTCGAGATGCCGGCCGACGGTGTCATTTTGCGTAGCCCGGCAGCGCTCGCCTGCCTGTGGCGCGAATTGCGCCAGCGGGCGCCATCTGTTACATACAGCTATGGCACCTCTGGATCGCGAATTCGGTCAATTTTTACGAGGGTGAAACGGGCCCGCAGGATGACTGCGGGCTTTGTCGTACCAGGAGCAATCCAATGCCGCATCAGGAGCTTCGCGAAGGACTGACTTTTGACGACGTGCTCTTGCTGCCCCAGTTCTCCGACCTGCTGCCGTCGAGTTGCGATGTCAGCACCGCGCTGACGCCGAGGGTTCGCCTCAACATTCCGTTGTTGTCGAGTCCGATGGACACCGTCACGGAATCGCGCACCGCGATTGCGATCGCTCAACTTGGTGGACTCGGCTTTATCCATCGCAACCTTCCTGTCGAACGGCAGGCCGCCGAAGTTGCGGCGGTCAAAAAATTCGAGAGCGGGATGATCGCCGATCCGATCACGGTGCATCCGGAGCAGCGAATCGGAGAAGCGTTTGCCGTGATGGAACGCTATGGAATTTCCGGGCTGCCCGTGGTCACGGATGGGCGCCTGGTGGGCATCCTGACCAATCGCGATCTGCGCTTCGAACGCCGGCTCGACCGTCCCGTGAGCGAGGTGATGACCAAGCGGCTGATCACGGCGCGTCCGGGAATCAGCCTCGAGCAAGCCAAGGATCTTTTGCAGGCGCATCGGATCGAAAAGTTGCCGCTGGTCGACGATCAAAATCGGCTCCGTGGCTTGATTACAGTCAAAGACATGGACAAAGCTACGCGGCATCCCTTTTCGAGCAAGGACCAGATGGGACGGTTGCGGGTGGGTGCGGCCATCGGAGTGGGGCCGGAGCGCGAAGAGCGCGCCGCCGCTCTACACAAAGCTGGCGCCGACGTCCTGGTCATTGACACCGCGCATGGCCATTCGCGTAACGTGATTGACGCTTTGCGCGCGACCAAACGCGAGTTCCCGAATGTCGATGTCGTCGCGGGAAGTGTCGCCACCGCCGACGGCGCTAAAGCGTTGCTCGACGCCGGGGCCGATGCTCTGCGCGTCGGGATGGGGCCTGGCTCGATCTGCACCACCCGGATGGTCGCGGGAGTAGGAGTACCCCAGATAACCGCGATAATGGACTGCACCGCGGTCGCCGCCCCGCGGAACATTCCGGTAATCGCCGACGGCGGCATCCGCTTCTCAGGTGATATCACCAAGGCTCTCGCTGCCGGCGCGTCGTCAGTTATGATCGGATCGCTCTTCGCCGGAACTGAGGAAAGCCCCGGGGAAACGATTCTGTACCAGGGCCGTACCTACAAGCTCTATCGCGGAATGGGCTCTCTCGGCGCGATGAGCGAGCGCATGCGCGACCGCTACGGCCAAACCGAAGTCGCCGATGGCAAGGTCGTTCCTGAGGGTATCGAAGGGCGGGTGCCGCATCGTGGAGCACTGGCCTCGAATATCGAGCAACTAGTCGGTGGGTTGCAGTCCGGGATGGGATACCTGGGCGCCGCGAATCTCGATGAACTACGCCGGCATGCCAAGTTCATCAAAGTGTCGGACGCGGGCCAGCGCGAAAGCCACGTTCACGACGTCTTTATCACCAAGGAACCGCCGAACTATCGGCCGTAAGCGCGCGCCGCTTCCCGCGAATGTTCTAATGGGTTCGTCGCGCCCTTGAGCGACCGACCTCCGCTCCCCTAAGTCTGGTCAAATCACCTGGCGTGCGCGCAGATCAGAGATTTCCTCTTGGCTAAGCCCAAGCTCATCCCCGTAGACACTCTGATTATCCGCACCCAGCAAGGGACTCGGCGACCTCGGCGTCGATGGCTTGCCGCCGAACCGCACTGCTGAGGTGAAAATCGTCATCGGTCCCAGTTGCGGATGTTCGATATCGAGCAGCGCCCCGCGCTCGAACAGGTGTGGGTCGGCCATCACCTCGGGCAATTCCTTGACGACTCCGCATATTACGTCATTGGCCGATAGCTCATCCATCAATTGTTGCCGCGTCCTGGTCGTGGTCCACTCGCCGATTATCCGGTCGATCTCGTCGCGACTCTTCGAGCGGCCAGATATCTTCGCGTAACGCGGGTCCTCGGCGAGGTCGGCTCTCCCCATCAGAAGGCATAGCTTGCGCCATCGAACATTATCAGCGGCCAGGATCATCACCCATCCGTCGCGCGCCGGATAGGCGTTGGCCGGCGTAATCACTCCTCCCGAACCGCGATTACCCTCGCGCAACTGCCTTACGCCCATCCCATAGTAAGCGCTGATATGCGAAACGAGGGTCGGCAGAATCGCTTCCTGCATCGAGATCTCGACCATCGTGCCGCGTCCGCTACGGTCGCGCTGGCGGATCGCGGCGAGGATGCCGGCACAAAGATGCGTTGCTCCCAGAACATCTGCAAAGATCACCCCGGCCTTGAGCGGCGGATCGTCGGGTTGACCGGTGAGCGCCATCACCCCGGTCATCGCCTGTACGATCGGATCGAAGGCCGGCAGGTTGTGGTTCGGCCCGCTTTGTCCGTATCCGCTGCTGCTCGCATAAACGATCCGCGGGTTTATCCCGTCGAGGACCTCATAGCCTAGACCGAGGCGATCCATGGTACCGGCTTCGTAATTTTCAACTACCACGTCGGCATTGCGCACGAGCCGTTTGAAGAGATCTTTACCCTCCGCACTCTTCAGGTTGAGCGTGATCGAGCGCTTGTTCGAATTCATCAGCGCGAACGCCATACCGATCGGCTGCTCTTTGGTGCGGCGATAGCCTGGACGCATGCCGTCGCCCCATTTCGGAGATTCAACCTTGGTCACTTCCGCGCCCATGTAACTGAGCAGCATTGTCGCGTAGGGGCCGTTCACGAAATGGGTCAGGTCGAGCACGCGGATGTCGTCGAGTGGAAGGATGCTCTGCTTCATATTGGTGACTGCCAAACGAAAAGGCCGTGGGCCATCGCGACCCACGGCCTCGCTCTACTCAGAAGAACGGTCAGATCTCAGGCATGACCATGGCGCAGCAGCTTGCCCGGGGTAGCGCCGGTCTCTTTGCCGTCCTTGAAGGTCTCTTCGCCGTTGACGACGATCGAATGGTAGCCCTTGGCGCGCTGAACTCGGCGCCACTCGCCGCCCGGAAAGTCGTGGCTGATCTCGCCGATCCACTCCGGATCGACACCCAACCCGGCCAGATCGTAGACCACCATGTCGGCCGCATATCCTTCGCGAAGTATCCCACGATCGCGGAAGCCCGCCGCATGCGCCGGCAAGGCCGATAGCCGGTAGTGCGCCTCTTCGAGGGTTACCTTCTGCTCATCGCGAACCAGCCAGCGCAGGAAGTCGGTAGTGAAGGCGCCGCCGGTGAAGAACTTCGTGTGCGCGCCGCCGTCCGACACGCCCGGGAAGGTGAAAAGTGAATTGTTGATGATCTCGGCGTTGAAGTCGGCATTAAACTCCGGCTCCGGCTGCAGAAACTCCGCCTTGAGCTCGGTCGCAATCGAGAGATCGAGCATGACGTCCACCGGATGTTTGCCCTCTTCCTCGCCGATCTGCGCCAGTGACTTGCCGACGTATTTCTCCAGTTCCGGCTTGTTTTCCACCCATTGGACGATCAGTTTGGGCAGGCGGCCGCCGATTCCTGGGGCGTTCTTGTCGAGCGCGTACATCGACCGTTCGCTCTTTGCCGCTTCGCGCATCGCGGGATTCTTGATCTTGGCGAGTCGCTCTTCTTTGCTACCCGTCAGCATGTCGCGCCATGCGCTCGCGACGTCGTAAAGATTCCAATGCTCGAGCGTAAAGGCGAAGCCGCTGCGCACGGTGCCGCCCTGTCCGAAGATCGGCAGCCCCTTGGCGCGCATCCGTTCCACCCATGCAAGGCTCTTGCGATGGATATCCGGGTCACGTTTGCTTGCGGTGATCGCCTGGAACAGAATCGGCCGCCGCGCCGCGTCGGCCAGCTTTTCGACGAAGGCGAGGTCTTCCTTGATGTGGCCTGTGGCCTGCGTGATTTCGATAAAGCCTTCATCGCGCTCGCGCAGAACGCGTCCCAGGTTCAGGATGTCCTCGTCGCACATCGTGTCGGTCACCATCGGCGAGCCATCATAGTCGGCCTGGCCCGAATGACGCCCTAAACGCTGGATCGAGAACCCGCACAGCCCGGCATCCATTCCCTCGTGCAGCAGGCGGCGCATCTCCTCGCGCTCGTGCTCGGACGCGACCCGAGTCTTAGCCGCGTCGAGGCCCATGACGTAGGTCATCAGCGATGCCGTCGGCATGTACTGGATCACGTTCACGCCCTTGGGAGAACGGTCCAGCGAATCCAGGTACTGCGGGATCGTCTCCCAGTCCCACGTCATCCCGACCTTCATCGATTCGTACGGAATGGCCTCGGTGCGGGTCATCGTCAGCATCGAGCGGTCGCGAAAATCCGGCTTGACCGGTGCGAAGCCGAAGCCGCAATTGCCGAGCACTAGCGAGGTCACGCCGTGCCATCCGGAAATCGTGCAGTAGGGATCCCAGCGAATCTGCGCATCGTAATGGGTGTGCAGGTCGACGAAGCCAGGTGCGACGATCAGGCCATCGGCGTCGATTACCTTCTTCGCAAAACCCGGCGCGCGGCCTCCGATTTGGGCAACCTTGCCGTCCTTGACCCAGACGTCCGCGCGGTACCGCGGGGCGCGGGTTCCATCTACGACTGTTCCACCTTTGATTTGGAGATCGAAATCGGCCATTTTTCAGTTCCCTCCGTAGCGGTGGGGCGCCTTAGCCGCGACCCGATTTTATGTCGACTGTAAACCGACGAAGCGGTCCGTCCGTATCCCTAGCTTATACGAAAAAGCAGTCGATTTTGCCATACCGCGCGATTCATCCGCGGCCGCTGTTGAAGTGATCCGCGATAACCTGTGCTACGCACGCCGTCAGCTTCTTGCCCGCGGGAATGTGTAGAAATTCGTTCGGACCATGAGCGTTCGAATGGGGTCCGAGCACCCCGGTGATGAGGAACTGAGCCTGCGGAAACCGTTCACCGAGCATGCTCATGAACGGAATCGTCCCGCCCAGGCCCTGGTACGCCGGCGGCTTGCCGAAAAAACTGCGCGAAGCCTCGTCGAGCGATCGTGCGAGCCATGGGGCAAGTTCCGGAGCGTTCCAACCGGCAGCGCCCCAGTCAGGCTTGAAGCTGACTCTCGATCCGTAAGGCGGGTCCGCTTCGAGCAGGTTCTGTAGCTTTTGATTCGCGGTCTTCGGGTCGCAATTGGGTGGCAGTCGTAAAGACAGCTTCAGCGCCGTCATCGGGCGCAGTACGTTGCCGGCGTTACCGATCGTGGGCAGGCCGTCCGCGCCGATGATCGACAGCGCAGGGCGCCAGTCACGATTAAGGATCAACTCGGTGAGGTCCGCGCTGACGGGGTTCATACCTCCAGCTAACGGAAAATCGGTAATTATCGAAGCGCCGAGCGCCGCCGCGGCGATTCCCGCCTGTTTCACCCGTGACTCGGGAATCACGCAATAGAATTCCTCGGGAAGTATGCGTCCCGTCGTTTCATCTTCGAGGCGGCTCAGCAATCGGCGCGCGATGCGGAAGCTATCGGCCACCATGCCGCTGGCGCCAGAATGTACGCCTTCAGTCAGGATCTCGACAGTGAGTGTGCCGCCGACCAGTCCCCGCAGCGAAGTCGTACACCACAGCTGATCATACGTGCCGCAGCCCGAGTCCAGCCCGATTACCAGGCTCGGTGTTCCGAGGCGATCGCCGAGGTGCTCGATATAGTGCGGGAGATCGAAACTACCGCTTTCCTCGCACGCTTCGATCAGGACGATGCATCGAGCATGGGGCACGGACTGCGACCAGAGTGCACCCAGCGCGGCCAGGCACGAGAACATGGCATAGCCGTCGTCGGCCGCACCACGCCCGTAGAGGCGATCGCCCTCGATTATCGGCTTCCACGGTTCCAGACCATCACGCCAGCCCGTCATTTCCGGCTGCTTGTCGAGATGGCCATAGAGCAGGACGCAATCGGGCGAATCGCCCGGGATATCGATGAACAACAGCGGAGTACGGCCCTCGAGTCGAATGACTTCGACTCGGGCGCCCTCAAGCACCTGACTCCGCGCATATCGCTCAAAACGCTCGACTACTCGATCTATGTAGCCATGCGCCTGCCAGTCGCGATCGAACGCGGGCGACTTGTTGGGAATGCGAACATACTCAACCAGCTCAGGAACGACGGAATCGTCCCAAAGCGTGCTGACATACGTTTGGATTGCGGTTTTATCCATGAAGCTGAAATTTACGCGCGTGGCCGCCTGCAAGCAAAACCGGACGGTGCAGGCGTCAGCAGCGCATGGGCACGCGCCGCCGATAACGGGGATGCAACTGTGCGCTTCATGTTAGTCGACGCTTTAGCGGCCGCGATGGTCGCGTTGCAGATTGGGCTCCTTGGGGTGCGCGTATGGATGCGGCATCGGTTCCAGCTTATTTGCTTGCAATTCCGCCATTTGCCCTATGCTTTCGCGCAGAATCGCCGCGATTTTGTCCTCGACCGCGTAGTCGAATCGGTCCTGGAGACGCTGCTCGATTTCGCCATTGGGCTCCGGCCGATTCTGGACGTACCATTGTGCGGATCGAGCGATCGCGAGCGCGGCCGGCTCGGGGTCGCGGTACCCCAGGTCGGACTTGATCTTCGACAGATCCATCATCCGATGGTGCGAAGTGCCCTGGATGGTCAGGCCGCCCAGAGGTGCGCCGGCGCCGTCGGGAAGACCGAGAATCTCCCAATCGTGATTCAATTCACGCGAGATTACCTCGACCACCTGGCGGAGGGTGAATTGCTCCTCGTCGCCGCAATTGTAGATCTGTCCCGCGGCTACCTGCGGTTTATCCAGGGCAAGTAGGACGGCGTGAGCGAGATTGCCGGCGTAGCCGTGGGTCATCAGGGTCATGCCGCTGGCGGGAAGCAGGATGAACGGACGGCGGTCGAGGATGCGGCGAATTATCGACCATTCGCGCGGAACCAACTGGTACGGGCCATAGACATAGGGGTAGCGGAAGACGGTACCGCGCGGATGGGAGCGCAAAACAGCGTCTTCGGTCGTTTTGATCAAGTAAGAGAAGCGATTTTCTTCTTCGCTGGTGACCAGCGGCGCGTCTTCGGGAGTAGGCGTGGGCAGCCCGGGTGGGAAATTGATCGCCGGGTGAAAATAGCCACGGTAGGACGGCACTCCGCCGATTCCGATAAAATGTCCCGTCTTGCCTTCGAGCGCTTCCGCGATGAAGCGGATCCGCCCATAGGTGGCAATGACGGCATCGAAGGTGCGGTTACCGAGGGCCTGCTCGATGGTCTCGCGGAAGTGCGGATCGCCGTGGATATGTTCGATTCCAGGAGGAATCTCGGGGATCTCGTGCGTACCGCGGTGAAAGATGGCCACTTCATAACCACGTTCGAGCAACCCGTTGACGAGGAACGGCCCACTCGGCCCGGTTCCACCGATCACCAGCGCCTTCACGACTGCACCAGGTAAAAGCGGGTACCGCCGACCGTGACCTGATCATCGCCGGTGCGGCAACCGCGGCGATCGGCGGCTTCAAGAAGACGTTTGCGGTCGGCGGCGACTATGTCGATACCGCCGAGTCCTTCGCCGCGGCCGTCGGCAATTTCGACGAAGCGGACGGTCGCGTTGTCGAGCGGCATTTCGAGGCGGCCATGCGCGTCCTTGCGCAGCGCGCTTCCGGCAATGCTACTCCAGCGCTCGCCGAGACCACGTGGGTCAGCGGCTTGAAGCTCGACCGCGGTATAGCGATCGACCACCTCGTTGCGTCGCGCGGGGGTCCATCCGCTGCCGCCGGCGGGCATCCAGTTGCCTTCCGGTTCCTGCTTCGCGTCCCAATCGATCTCGAAGAACGCGCCGCCGGTATCGGCCGGATGAAGTTGCATCACGTGGAAGGCTTTATTCTCGTGATCGAGAACGATGCGGATATTGAGTGAAGCGGCCTGCGCCTTGCGCGCGAGTTGCGTCGAGTGGGTGTCGCACTGGCAGATCACCATGTAGCCACCGTCGCCGTTGCGGCGTTTGAGGTAACGTCCCGCCGCGGTGTTCTCCTTGATCGGCGCGACCACTTCGATGAAGTTGTTGCCGACCGGGAACAGCGAGTTTTCGAGGCCAAAGACCCCGACCTCAGGGTCCTTGAAGCAAACTTCGAGTCCGAAAATACCTTTGAGATCGGCGGCGACGGGGGCTAGTTTTTCGGCGACCAGGCAGATTTGACGAAGACGTATCGACATGGAGTTCTCCTTCACTTAAAGGCGGCATTCGCGAGTGAGGCGCTGAACTTATCTCCCCGCCTCGCCCAGGGAAACGGGGAGCGTTCGCGGATCATCCACCGAAATAGTTCCGCGGGTTATCCACGGTCAGCGTCCGAATCGTCTGGTCGCTGACGCCACCCTTGCGCAGGGCCGGAAGGATGTTTTTGCAAATGTGCGAATAGTTCCAGTTGGGCGACTTCTGCATCATTTCGAGGGCGCCCTTGGTCTGCCGGCCGAGCCAGCAGGCAACGGCGTCGTGGGAGAGCATGATGCGGTCGTAGCCGACCGCCAACAGGCCGAAGAGCGACGCGAGGCGCATCTTATCGGGTGCGATCGGTTCGAGGCCGAAGCGGTCGAAACCGAGCCAGGCGCCGCGCTCGAGAATATCGAAATAGTAACGCATATTGCCGACGCCGCAGGCGTGGCCAATCAGGACCCGGTTGAAATCGACGCCTTCGGCCTCGAAGATGTCGAGCGTCTCGCGTCCGAAGGGGGACATTTCGTTGTTGTGGCAGAGGATAGGCGCTCCGGTGGCCTTGTGGGCGCGGGCAGCGGCGGCCAGTGCCTTCTTTTCGTGCTTGGTGATCTCGGTGTCGATAGTCCATCCAGGAACGCCGCCGGTTGCGGTCTTGATGATGCCCGCCTTGATCCCGGTGCTGCCGATTCCTTCGGTGAGTTCGCGCACGTAGACCTCGGCGATATCGTCCGGTCCGAGCATGCGAAAGTGCTGGGGGAAGCCGAGTGATTCGTTATAGACGCCGGTTGCGATAATCACCTTGAGCCCGGAACGATCGGCCGCTTCGGCCGCGTATTCGGGGTCGCGGCCCAGTTCCATTGGGCAGGGATCAACGAAGCTGGTGACGCCGAGGGTCTTGATCTTCTTGAGTTGCTCGACGAGTTTGGCCATCTCGCGTTTGCGGTCGAAGCCCTTGTTGTCGAATTCCCAACCGGGCATTCCAGCCGCGAGATGTTCGTGAATGAGCGTGAAACCGAGGTCACGCGGCTCGCATTTTCCCATAACGGTGTTGATCGACATTAGTCACTCACCTCAGTCTTATTTTTTCTTCCGGTGCAAAACCCCTTACCTGGTCCAAACGCTGCCTTGCGGCAGCGTGATCAGCGCAAGACATTAGTCCGCGGTTAGCCCGTCCATCAATGGAATGCCGAAAGCGCTCTTACCGAGGAATTCCAGGGTCTCGTCGCTGTCGAACGGATGATAAAGACCCGCGCGCACGTCACGGAAGAGACGTTCGAGCGGCAGGCGTTTGAAATAGGAGGAACCGCCGACCGCGCGCAGGGCCAAGTCTACTACCCTGACCGAGTTCTCGATCGCGATCATGCGAGCGGCGACGGCCTTGCGCGACCAGCTACGCGGATGGTCGTGGTCCATTTCGGCGGCCGCCTTCCACATCACGGCGCGGGCGCCCTCAATGAGCATGTCCATCTCGCCGACCTTGTTGTAGACGGAGGGCAGGTGACTCATCGGATGTTTCAGCGGGAAGCGGGGGCGGTCGCGCATGAATTCAACGACGAAATCGCGCGCTGCGACGGCAATGCCGATATAGGGCGCGCCGATGGTGAACGGGGCTTTGGCGAAGACCTTGGTGACGCGTCCGCTACTGGAGACCGGACGCGTCAAGATTACGCCGGAATCTGGGACGAAGGCGTCTTTCAATTCCGAGCTGCGCGACTCGGTCGCCCGCATGCCCATCGTGTGCCAGTCGTCCTTAAAGGCCAGACCGGGAGTTTCGCGCGGAGGGATGAAGAACGTGATGATAGTGGGACCGTCGGGGGCATCTTCCCAGAGCGCCTCGGCGAAGAAATAGTCGAGCGCGATACTCTGGGTGCCGAAGATCTTGCGGCCATTGATAAGCCAGCCGGCGCCTTCGCGGCGCGCGGTCGTGCGCGGACGGAGATTAATGACGGCGTTGTCGGGTTCGGAACCGGAGCCGCCGCAGATGAGTCTTTCACGGGCGATGCGGCGGAGTTTTTCTTCGACATTGGGCGCTTTGAACTTGCGCCACAGGTCGATCAGGAGGCCGAGCACGTTGAAATGCATATTGATCGCGAGCGCGGTGGCCCCGCAGCCCTGGGCGAGACGTTCCTGAGCTTTGAGCCGCTCGAGCATACTCGCGCCGAGGCCGCCCAGGCTCTCCGGAATGATCAGGGTGGAATAGCCGGTTTCGCGCAAGCGGGCATAGTTCTCGTAGGGGAACGACCCTTCCTCGTCGTGCTTGGCCGCACGTTGGGCGAAATCATCGGCCAGGCCCGCCGCGAGATCGACAAACCGCTGTTCGCGATCGGTATTAAGCTGATTCATAGCGCTGCTCCTTGAGGTTCATGGCGTAGCACCGGCCTCGCGGCCTCAAAGTGAGGCGTAGAGCGCGTCGATCAACGCCGCGGCCCGCACGTCGAGCAGCATCCCGGAGCCCATCTGGTTCATCGCATAGCCGAAGCCGACTTTGGTATCGGGGTCGGCGAATCCGAGCGAGCCGCCTGCGCCGGGATGGCCGAACGAGCGCGGATTCGGTCCGAGTTGCGAGCCCGGCAGGGACATCATGAAGCCGAGGCTGAAGCGGGTGGTGAAACCGAGAACCGCATCGGTGCCTTTGGACTGCTCCGTGTAGCATCGGGGGAGGGCGGCGGTGTTGACCACGCGCACGCCGTCGACTTCACCGCCGCGGGCGAGCGCGCCGTAGACCCGGGCGAGTGCACGGGCGTTGGCGTGGCCGTTGGCGCCGGGGATCTCGGCAGCGCGCCAGGCGCGCGAATTGGTGGTCGCCGGCAACATGGTATTGGGCGGGTTCAGCAGGGCTTTGGCCGATACCGAGTTGGGGTCCTTGACCAAGTCCGCCATGGGATTGGGTTGGCCGGGAGCAGGAGCCGGCGCCGGGAAGATTTCCGCTACGCGGGGATCGAGGGATGCGTCGAAGCCGATATAGGCATCCATTCCGAGCGGCCCGGCAATTTCATCGCGAAAATAGGTGCCCAGGCTTTTGCCGCTGATACGACGCACCACTTCACCAACGAGCCAACCGAAGGTAATAGCGTGATAGCCGTGTTTGGTTCCGGGCGTCCACCACGGTTCCTGGCGGGCCAATTCCCGCGTTACCACTTCCCAACTGAAGAGGTCTTCGTTGCGCAGGGGCGCGCGAATGGCCGCGAGCCCGGCCTTATGATTCAACAGGTAGCTGACGGGGACGGCGGCTTTACCGCCGGCGGCAAATTCAGGCCAGTATTTTGCGACCGGTGCGTCGAAATCCAGGCGGCCTTCCCCGGCGAGGCGATGGGCGCAGATGGCGGTGAGACCCTTGGTGGTCGACCAGACGTTGACGATATTGTCGCGCTGCCAGGGCTTGGTTGCGGCGTGATCGAGGTGCCCGCCCCAAAGGTCAACGACCGGACGTCCATCCAAGGTGATCGCCACGGATGCGCCGACCTCTCCGCGCTGAGCGAAGTTTTCGGCAAAGGCGCGCTTCACGCGATCGAAGCGCTGGTCGCATTCTCCGTTAATTGGTGCGTTTGCTGCCATGATCGACTCCTCTCGAGAGTGGATGGGCTGCCGTTAAATTTGGATCGCCCTCCGACGGCGGCCGGGCGCTGGTCGGCGGAATAGCACCGATGCAGGACAGGGACCGACGCCGCTGGCAGAGAATAAGCGCAGTTTGGTCCGTTCCGCCATAGTCGCAAGATCGGGTTTTGGCGCGAGCGTGCGCAGGGGAGCGCGCCCGGCGCCTTGCGCCAGCGCAGGTGGGAGACTTATGGAGGATTTGCGCTTCTAGGGATTCTTAGTAAGGTTCCTCGATGATAGCGGCGCCTGGAGCGGGGTGCGGCGGCAGCGAAGGCGGGCACAGAGAGCCCCGGTAGAGGCAAAATCCGATGAGTAAATCGATATTTCTGCCGACGACCGTGGTCGGAAGCTATCCGCAGCCCGACTGGCTGATCGACCGCGAGAATTTACGCAAGCGTGGTCCTGCGCGCGTGCGCGCGCGGGAGATGTGGCGAATTCCCGAGCCGTGGCTCGAAGCGGCGCAGGATGACGCGACGATTGTGGCAATCCACGAAATGGAGCGTGCGGGAATCGATATAATTTCCGACGGGGAGATCAGGCGCGAAAGTTATTCCAACCGTTTCGCCAACGCGCTGGGCGGGGTCGATCGCGACAAGCTGGGCAACGGACTGACCCGGCGCGGAACGCCGGACGTGGTGCCGCTGGTGTCGGGTCCGATCCGCAGGGAGGGGCCGGTCGAAGTGCGCGACCTCACCTTTCTGCGGGCGAATACCGCCCGCATGGTGAAGATTACGCTGCCGGGTCCGTTCACAATGACGCATCAGGCGCAGAACGCCCATTATCGCGACGAGGAGTCGCTGGCGATGGCCTACGCGGAGGCGGTCAACGGGGAGATCAAGGACCTGTTCGCCGCGGGCGCCGACGTGGTCCAGATCGACGAGCCCTACATGGAGGCATGGGCGGACAAGGCGCGGCAGTACGCAGTCAAGGCACTGAATCGCGCGCTCGAGGGAGTCAGCGGGACCACGGTGGTGCATCTGTGCTTCGGTTACGGCCATTATCTTAAGAAGAAAACCTCCGGTTATCATTTCCTGCCTGAACTGGAAGATTGCGTGACGAAGCAGGTCTCGATCGAGGCGGCGCAACCCAAACTTGACCTAGCGGTGCTGAAGGAGCTGCCTACGAAGACGATAATGCTAGGCGTACTGGACCTTGGGGAAGCGACTGTAGAGAGTCCGGAGACGGTGGCGGCACGGATCCGCGAGGCGCTCAAGATAGTACCGCCGGAGCGGCTGGTGATCGCGCCGGATTGCGGGATGAAATACCTGGCGCGCGACGTTGCCTTCGGCAAGCTCCGAGCGCTGGTCGAGGGGGCACGAATCGTGCGCGCCGAGCTGGGATAGGGCGCGCCGAGGCACTGGTTCCCGAGCTTGCCGCCAGGTACTGTCCGCGGCTGGTCAGTCACGTCTTCGAGGAGGGGTCGCGAATGTCGCAAGGCAAGCCCAAGCATCTGTTGGACGGGTACAAGGTTCTCGATTTCACTCATTTCGTGGCCGGTCCGACAGCGACGCGAATGATGGCGGGAATGGGGGCGGAAGTGGTGAAGGTCGAACTGGCGCCGCATGGCGACCAGGCGCGGACGGTGGCATTTCTGCGCGATCAGCGGAGCGCCTATTTCATCCAGCAGAATCGCGGCAAGCAGAGCCTGTGCCTCGACATGAGGAACGCGGCGGCGCTGGCCCTGATCAAGGAACTGGTACCGAAGTTCGACGTGATGGTGGAAAACTTCGCGCCGGGCGTGATCGGAAGCATGGGGCTCGATTACGCGACGGTCAGCGCGTTGAACCCCGCGATGGTGATGTGTTCGATCTCGACGTTCGGGCAAACCGGGCCGCTGGCGAAGGATACGGGGTTCGACTTTATCGGCCAGGCGTATGCGGGAATCACTTCGTTGATCGGGGAGGAGAAGGGGCCGCCGTACGTCCCGATGGTGGCGATCGGCGACGTGTTGACGGGGATGCACGCGCTTGGGGCGATAGTCAGTGCATTACTCTATCGGACGAAGACCGGCGAGGGACAATATATAGACGTGTCCCTGCTGGATTCCTACTTGCATTGCCAGACGATCGGGATCGAACTGTATAGTGCGAGCGGGGGAAAAACGGAAATCACGCGTTCGGGACTGCATCATCCCTCACTGGCGCCGGCGGGGTCGTTCAAGGGCAAGAAGTGGTACATCGTGATTCTAGCGTGGCTGGATCAGCATTGGGCGCGAGTGTGCGAGGCGATCGGTCAACAGCAGCTGACGCGGGACCCGCGGTTTGCGGATAGTGCGGCGCGAACCAGACATAAGCAGGAGATCGTCGACCTAATCGAGCGATGGATCGCGGGAATGCCGAGCGATGAAGCCGCAGTCGAGGCACTGCGGGCGCATCGAGTACCGGTGGCGCCGATACTTTCGGTGAGCGAGGCGATGCGCCATCCACACGCGCGGGAACGGGGAAGCATCCGGAAGGTGCATGACGCGATGCTGGGGGAGTTCGAGATACCTGGCTTCCCGCTGCGATTCTCGGGATTCCCGGAGGAACTGGAACTCGCGGCGCCCTTGCTGGGCGAGCATAACGAGACCATCCTGCGCACGTACCTTGGGTATTCGAGCGAGCGCATCAGCCGACTGGCCGCAGACCGCGTGATCCACAGCGCGCCGTATTGAAAATGGGGCGACGGGCAAAGGTCGGAAGACTGCCGGTGCTGACGCAAAATCGAATTCCTAGGAGATTAATATGGCCGGAGTGGTGAACAGGACCGCGGAGGCGACCGGGATCGCGCCACAGGCGAGCGGGAAAATCTCGGGGGGCAGCCTCGTCGCGAAGGCGCTGAAGAACGAGGGAATCGAGGTAATCTTCACCCTGTGCGGCGGGCATATCATCGATATCTACGACGGCTGCCTTAATGAAGGGATCAAGATAGTCGACGTGCGCCATGAACAGGTCGCGGCGCACGCGGCGGACGGTTACTGGCGCGTCACGGGGAAGACCGGATGCGCCGTGGTAACGGCCGGTCCGGGGACAACCGATGCGATGACGGGAGTCGCGAACGCATTCCGGGCGGAAAGCGCGATGCTCCTGATCGGGGGGCAGGGGCCGTTGAGCCAGCATCGCATGGGATCGTTGCAGGACCTGCCGCACGTCGACATGATGCAGCCGATTACCAAGTTCGCTTCGAGTGTACCGAGCACGGATCGTGTGGCGGATATGGTGAGCATGGCCGTGCGCGAGTGTTACAACGGCGCGCCGGGCCCGTCGTTTCTGGAGATCCCGCGGGACATCCTGGACGGGTCGGTCGAAGTCAGCCGAGCGCGGATTCCGGCACCCGGAGGATATCGCGCGTCGACGAAGAGCGCCGGTGACCCGCGGGATATCGAGCGGCTCGCGGACATCCTGGCGAGGTCGGCAAGGCCGTGCGTGTTGCTGGGAACGCAAGTATGGAGTTGCCGGGCGACACCGGCCGCGGTTGAATTTTGTCGCAAACTCAATATTCCCGCCTACATGAACGGGGCTGCGCGAGGAACGCTCCCGCCCGGCGACCCCCATCACTTCCATCAGACGCGGAGCTACGCCTTCGACAAGGCCGATGTAATCGTGATCGTTGGCACGCCCTTTGACTTCCGCATGGGTTACGGACGGCGCCTGCGCGCCGATGCGACCGTGGTGCAGATCGATCTCGACTACCGTACCGTGGGCAAGAACCGTGACATTTCACTTGGCCTGGTCGGCGACGCCGGGGCGATCCTGGCGGCGACTACCCAGGCGGCCAGCGGCCGTATCGACAACGGGGTGCGGCGGCGCGAGGAGTGGCTCGCCGAACTGCGCGATCAGGAACTAAAGGCGACAGAAGCCCAGCGCCCACGGCTGCTTTCTGACGCAAGCCCAATCCATCCGCTGCGGCTGGCGCATGAAATCAACCAGTTTCTTACCCGAGACTCCATCTTTATTGGCGACGGCGGCGACGTCGTGACCTTTTCCGGCGGCGTGATTCAGCCCAAGTCACCGGGCCATTGGATGGACCCGGGCCCGCTGGGCACCCTCGGGGTCGGGACGCCGTTTGCAATGGCGGCGAAGCTTGCTCGTCCCGACCGGGAAGTGGTGTGCCTTTTCGGTGACGGCGCATTCGGCTTGACGGGATGGGACTTCGAGACCTGTGTGCGCTACGGTCTGCCGTTCATCGGAATCATCGGCAACAATTCGCATATGAACCAGATTCGATACGGGCAGACGGCGAAATACGGGAAGGAGCGGGGCGAGGTGGCCAACCGCCTGGGCGACGTCCATTTCGAGGAGTTTGCGAAGATGCTCGGCGGCTACGGCGAAGAGGTCCGCGCTGCGCGGGATATCGCTCCAGCGCTGCGACGCGCGCGCGAATCGGGAAAGTGCGCTTTGATCAACGTCTGGGTCGACCCCGACGTCTATTCGTCCGGGACGATGAACCAGACAATGTACAGATAGCACACGCTGGTATGCGTCAGGCGTTCGCCACTAGAATCGAAATGCGCGGCTGGGCCGTGGCCCGGCGCGCAATTGTTTCGTTACGAGGGAATCGATGGACAAGGCGTTGGCTGGCATTCGCGTCCTGGATATGACCCACGTTCAGTCGGGTCCAAGCTGCACGCAGATTCTGGCGTGGATGGGCGCCGACGTGATCAAAGTGGAGATGCCGGGCCGAGGCGATATCACGCGTACGCAGCTTCGGGACTTGCCCAATGTCGACAGCCTTTATTTCACGATGCTCAACTGCAACAAGCGCAGTCTGACGCTCAATCTCAAGGCCGAGAAGGGCAAGGAAATCCTTACGGCATTGATCAGACGCTCTGACGTACTGGTCGAAAATTTCGGCCCGGGCGTGCTCGACCGCCAGGGGTTTCCGTGGGATCGGATAAGGGAGATCAACCCGAAGATCATCTACGCATCGATTAAAGGTTTTGGGGCAGGGCCATTTCTCGAGTCGAAGGCCTACGAAACGATCGCTCAAGCGATGGGCGGCGCGATGAGCACGACCGGGTTCCCGGAGGGGCCGCCGACTAGCACGGGCGCGCAGATCGGCGACTCCGGAACCGGGATTCACACAGTTGCTGGGATCCTGGCCGCGCTGTACCAGCGGACTCATAGCGGACGCGGGCAGCGAGTCGAGGTGGCGATGCAGGATACGGTGCTGAATCTATGCCGGGTCAAGCTGCGCGATCAGCAGCGCCTCAAACACGGGCCCCTGTCGGAATATCCCAATCGTATCTTCGGCGACGAGGTCCCGCGTTCGGGAAACGCCTCTGGCGGGGGTCAGCCCGGCGCTGCCTTGCGCTGTAAGCCCGGAGGCCCGAACGACTACTGTTACGTGATTATTCAACCGCCCATCTGGCCCGTGCTGGCCCGTAGGATCAGCCGCCACGATCTGGCCGACGATCCCGGCTTCAGTACACCGGAAGCGCGCATAAAGCACCTCGATGAGGTCTTCGCGATCATCGAGCAGTGGACAATGAAGCATACGAAGCACGAGGTGATGCGGATGCTGATGGAGGCGGACGTGCCGTGCGGACCAGTGTTATCGATGAAGGACCTGATCGAAGACGAGGCGCTCGCGAAGCGCGGGATGATCGTGGAGGTCCCGCATCGCGAGCGGGGAGTCTTCAAGACGCTGGGTTGCCCGATCGTGCTTTCCGACAGTCCGGTGGAAGTGAAGGCATCGCCACTTCTGGGCGAGCACACCGCGGAGATTTTGCGCGAAGTGATGAATTACGGTGAGGGCGACGTAGCGAGACTGCGCGCCGAGGGTGTGATCTAGCGGGTGGAAAACGGTCGCTCGCGCCGAACCGAATCGAGAGCTTTCAGGAAGTAGCGCAGTCCTGCGCGGAATCTATCCGTTTAGTTCGTCGAGTTGTGCATCGGCGTCTTTGAGATCGATGGTGTCGAAGCCCTCGGTGAACCAGTCGTAGATATTTGCAAGGAGGGCGCGCGCTTAGTCGCGACGGCCCTGCGATGCCAGCAATCGCGCGAAACCGGTGTTCGCGCGCAACTCGAGCATTTTCGCGCTTTGACCCCGCGCATTATCGATCGCCCGGCGAAAACATCAGAATCGCCGTCGCGCGTGGACCTGCTACACCCCGCTACTGGCCCCCGGTTTCAACTCCAGCACGGAAATCTCGAATGAGTCAGACAGCCGGCTGAATTCTTCCTGAAGGGCACTCGCGGGCTCCAGGATCTGGGCAAGCTTCAGCATCCGTGCGCCCAGCTCTTTGGCCGGCTCGAGTGCCTTGACCAGCAGGTCGAGGTGAATCTGAAAGCCGCTCGCCAGATGTCCGAGCTGTTGCTCCAGAGGCCGCATAGCCTCGAAGGATTGAGCGAGGCGCGCCACCTCAATCTGAAACGCCCGCATCGGTTCGAACGCGTCGGCGAGCTTTGTCACCTGCTCCTGGAAGCGTTTCAGCGTTCCGAAAACCGAAGTGGCGGATTTTGACAGCTCCTCGACCGGCTCGAAGGCGGCGGACAAATCGGCAAGCTGATCGCGCAGACCGCTGGTCTGATCGAAGACCTTCGCCACTGCCTGGAAAAGTTGGAACTCGCCTGAAGGCGATGACCGCTCGATATAGTTGGGCGGGTCGCTCGGCAGCTCCTTTGGCGCCGGCGGTTCGGGTTCAGGCGGAGCAGGATCGGCTTTCATGGGCGCGGCCTGCTCGCCGGCCTTTCGAGCGGCTTTGCCGGACGGCTCAACCGGCTCGAGTTCGGGCGATATATTTTGCAACAGTCGTCTGACCGAGTAGAGGCGCGGTTCTGGCTCACTCGGCAAACGTGTTTCGGGCGCGATTTGCCCCGCCGTAGCCAGCGTACCCGTTCTTCTGGCTGGGGCTGGCGGAACCTCGGCCTGGGACTGTTGGAGTAGGCGTTTTCGAAGATCGTTTAGGCGTGAATCCAATTCGCTCATGGTTCAATCCAGTTTCGGTAGACGCGTGTGATACTCGGAAACCTCTTAGCACCATGCCTCCACGAGTCATCGATCATGCAGCAAGGGCAGTCGTGAAACAGCCGGACAAGCCGCATCAATCAACAGTGGAGATCGGCGCCTCTTTGTCCTTATAGAAGGCTGGCAGGTTCCCGTTAGGAGTACCGCAGAAACGCGCGCAACACCGACAACCCCTCCTCCAATCAGATCGCGATATACCTTTTTACCGCGTAGCTCAATTGAAGTTAAGAGGGCGAAGCAAGGATGAATGATGATAATGCCGAGACCGAACGTCGCCTCCGACCACCCGCATTCAAAATCATCGGACGTCGATGCGATCGAGGGAGCTATCATCTACACGTTCCTGCACGATATAGGGAGCGTTCACCTCATCCTGAACTCACGAGGTGCATATCAGCAGGCGATCTTCTATCAACAATCTGTCGGCAGGCGCATGCTCCACGGCTGTTGAAAAAATTTTTCTGCGCCAGCTTTCCATCGTGCTGTTCTACTCCGAGCCGCGGGATTCCGGCATCACCGGCTTTGGCTTTTGCCGAACAGCTCGTCAAATTTCTCGACGACGTCGATGGTATCGAGCGCCCCGGATTTAAGTAAATGCGCGTCCCTAAACCTTGTGGCTGGAAAAACTGTATAGCCTCGGCGCTCAACCAGATGGGCGTAGTTGAGAGGTCGCTGCCGCCCGCTTCCCCAGTGCGCCGGTTGAGAAGAAACCATTCCATTGGTGGACTCCCAGGAGTTAGCGCGCGGTCCGATTTTGGCCCGCGAAGCTGGAATTAGAGGGTTTCACGGGCGTGCGGCTGGAACTCCGGTCTGTAGCCGCCCGCCCGCGTTGTGGATCTCCCATGCGCGAGTTAAGGGAAGACTTAGGCTTCGAAGCGGAATGATCCGCTTCGCCGCACGATATGGCCTCCGGTCGGGCCGGCAAAGTGGGTACCCAATACCTGCACCGGTTGATCACAATAGCGTTCCACGAACTTCAGTCGTGTGTCGGCGGCAAGGCGGGGGTCGGCGTCAAAATCGCAAACCCAGTCCGGGTGCGCGATCTGAATCGGGTTATGCATCATATCGCCAGTGATTACCGCGTTATCGCCGCCGGATGAAATGCGCACGCTGACATGCCCGGGGTATGCCCGGGCGTCGGCTCGAGCCACACTTCGCTGGTCAGCTTGCGATTGGTTTCGACCAGTTCTGCCAAGCCGGCGTCGACCACCGGCCGCACCGAGTCTTCGATCGCTTGCTTGAAATCCGCAACGCCGTCGTAGTTCGACCAGTGCTCCCATTCGCGCTGCCCCATTATGTAGCGCGCCTTGGGGAAGGTGGGGACCCAGCGGCCGTTCTCGAGCATAGTGTTCCAACCGACGTGGTCGAGATGGAGATGGGTGCAGACGACGGTATCGATGGACTCGCGTGAGACCCCGGCCTTGGCCGCATTTGCCAGAAACGGCAGATGCAGGTTGGTCCAATCTTTGAACCCAGGACGATTCTTGTCGTTGCCGACGCAGGTGTCGACCAGTATTCGACGACCCTCCGACTCGACCAGCAAGCCATGAATGCTGACGAGGAACTTCCCCTTGTCGTCGATGAACGGCCGCAGCCATTCGCCTTCGCGCATCACATTGTCAACGGTGCCGTCGCGAACGATTATCGTGCCGCTCCAGGCCAGTTCCTGCTCCTGGAGTTTGGTAATTTTGACATTGCCGATTTGCCAGCTTTGCATTGGCCCACCTCCGGCTTTAGCTGGATGAGACCTTAGCCCGCGTAGCGCGGTCTCGGCAAACGTGGCGCGACGGATACGGCTTTCTTGACATCGTCACAGGGTTGACCGATGCTCCCAGCCGCCTACCATCGGGCAATCGGACAAGCGGAGGCCGCAAAACCATGGCAACGAAAACCTTTGAGCAAGTGGTTATCGAGTTGGCGGACCGGGAAGCGATTCGCGAATTGCCTCAGCGCTATTGTGACTGCGTCTGGCGCGCCGACGTTGCGGGAATCGTGAATCTGTTCGCCGAGGACGGCACGTTCGCAGTAAAGGGCGCGGGCCGCGACCGTTCGGTCACCGGCAGCGCGAATCTGCTCAAGACCTATGCCGAGGACCTCGCTGCGATCAAGCCGCGCCCGTATATCCACAATCACGTCATCGAGTTGAAAGGGGGCGGCCGCGCGAGCGGCAGGTGTTATGTCGAAGTGCGCGATGCCAGTAAGAATTTCGATTTGCTGGGCACCGGTTACTACAACGACGAATATGTGAAAGTTGGCGACGAATGGAAATTCCAAACGCGATCGGCGCTTCTCGTGTAGGTACAGCGCAATAGCCAGACGCTGATCGTGCGAATAGTCATATCGATTATACCGGCTCCCATCGTTGATGATGGGGCGGGAGGAGGCAGCCATGGCGAAGGTTAGTGGGAACGATCTCGTTGCCAAGGCGCTCGCGGACGAAGGAGTCGATACCGTCTTCTATCTCACCGGCGGTCCGATGGTCGACGTCGCCTCACGCTGCATCGAGCGCTTTCGCGTCGGTCGATGTGCGCCACGAACAGGCCGCGGCCATGGCGGCGCATGCCTATAGCCGCGTCAGTCGGCAAGCCGGGCGTATGCTTCGCCGCCTCGGGCCCCGGCACGACCAACCTGATCACGGGCGTCGGCAACGCCTTCCTCGATGCGGTACCGGTCGTCGCTCTGGGCGGAGCCAGCGCCGTCGCTCAGGCCGGGATGGGCGCTTTCCAGGAAATGGACCAGGTGGGGATGTTTAAGCCCATCACCAAGTGGGCAGAACGGGTTATCGATGCCCGGCGCATCCCGGAGATCATCAACAAGGCGTTTCGCGTTGCGACCAGCGGACAGCCGGGACCGGTCTATGTGGATTTGCCGGGCGATGTGCTCTACAGCAGAGTCGAAGAAAGCGAAGTGATGTTTCCGAAAAGCCGCATACGGCTCCCCGTGTGTCCGGCGATCCAGCGCTGATAAAGCAAGCGATCGCCATGCTCAAGCAGGCGCAGCGGCCGATCATTCTCACCGGCACCGGCGTTTTCTGGTCGGGCGCGATGGACGGAACTCAAAGAGTTCGTCGAACTCAGCGGCATCCCTTTCTACACCACTCCGCAGGGCCGGGGTGTTATCCCGGAAGATCATCCGCTGAGTTTCCTCGGTGCGCGGAACCAGGCTTGGAAAGAAGCCGATGTCGCGCTCGATGGTCGGCACGCGACTCAACTTCATCATTGGGCTTCGGCCTGCCGCCGCGATGGGCGGAGAATGTGAAGATCATCCAGGTCGATATCTCCGACGAGGAGATCGGCCGGAACCGGCCGGTCGATATTGGCATCGTGGGCGACGCCAAAATGTTCTGCGCCAACTGATCGACGAAGCGCGCGACGCGTTCCGCGGCCGCAAGGAATTGCCGTGGGTCGATACGTTGCGCGGCTACGATCAGCGCTCGCAAGAAAAGTCAGAGGCGTTGCTCAACTCCGATGTCGCTGCCGATTCATCCACTGCGCTTGTGCAAGGAAGTGCGCGACTTTATGGATCGCGACGCGATCATCGTCGTCGACGGCCATGAGATCCTGAACTTCGCGCGCCAATCGATCCCCACACACGTCGCCGGCCATCGGGTCAATGCCGGTCCCAACGGATGTATGGGTGTAGCGGTGCCGTTTGGCCTGGGCGCCAAAGTGGCCAAGCCCGACACTCAGGTGATCGTGCTCAGCGGCGACGGATCGTTCGGCATGAACGGCATGGAAATCGATACGATGGTCCGCCATAAAATCCCGGTGCTGGTCGTGATCAGCAATAACGGCGGTTGGGCGGGCGTCGGGGAATGGACGCCGGCCGGGATTTGGGGTTCAGCCGATACGATAAGATGGCGGAGGTATTCGGCGGCCACGGGGAATATGTGGAGAGGCCGCAGGATATCCGTCCGGCGCTGGAGCGCGCGGCTGCGTCGGGAAAACCCGCCGTGGTCAACGTGGTCACCGACCCTAAAGCCCGATCCTCGACCGTCTCGTTCGCGAATTATCGAGCGATCTAGGAGACAGGTTCGACGCGACGTCTAGAGGAGCGCGCAATGAAAGTAACGCGATTTCACGCGACCGAAAATGGAGAATCTCGCTTCCACGAGATTGAGGTTCCAATCAACCAGCCCCGGCCGGAATCGTCGGGCCCCGCGATTCAATCAGTCAAACGCCTGGCCTTCGCCGAGCGTACGGTTCGTTCAGCTTCCCCCGGGTCTCGACCAGTCGTGGCATCACGCGCCTGCGCGACAGATCGTGGTGGTGCTTTCGGGAGTTGTGGAAGTCGGCACGAGCGATAATCAGAAGCGGCAATGTTCGGCCGGACAGGCCTTCATCGCCGATGACTTAACCGGGAAAGGGCATACGACCCGCGTGTTGAACGGACCAGCGGAAGTCCTCTTCGTCCAATTGCCGCCGAATTTCGATTTCGCTCGCTGGGCAGGATAACCGAATCCCGCGCCGGCGCGAGCGGACCGAATCGAGCAAACGCGCGTCAAGCTCGTGCAGGTGTGGCCGCAATGCTCTGGGCGAGCAGGTCGAGCGCTGCAGCGGCGAAGGCACGCATGTTGGCGACGCGATCGTTGCTCCCGGTTTCGAGAGTGATGGCGCGCTCGACCGGCCCGGCGACAGCGATACAGGTATGCCCCGCGGCATCGCCGTACCTGTTACCCGTTGGACCCGTGGCGCCGGTCTCGCTGAGACTCCAGGTCGCG
Organism: uncultured Pseudomonadota bacterium; assembly: GCA_963837035.1. Taxonomy (GTDB): domain Bacteria; phylum Desulfobacterota; class Binatia; order Binatales; family Binataceae; genus JASHZA01. Next base: position 153,718 of record CAWIMH010000026.1, on the reverse strand, counting down.
GCGAAGCGCTCGCGGGCGGTGCGCGCCATCAGCAGCGCATAAGGTTCGCTCGCCCCGCGCATACCGGCTACCGCGGCGTCCTGAATGTCGAGCAGCGAGCGCCGGGCCTTGACCGTATAGACGACTGCGCCGCCGAGGAAGTAGACGGAAGCTCCCGCCACGCTGAGCAACGCCGCCGAAATGAGGCCGCCGGTCGAGGACTCGGCGATGGTGATGGTTTCGCGGCGCTCTTTCAGGCTGGCAGCGATTTTTTCCGCCTGAGAAAGGAGATTTTGCATCGCATTTTACTCCCAACGGTCGTGAGCGCCCGACTCTAGCAGGGTTGCCTGCAGCGGCAAACGCTGGAGGCCACTGGGGCCATCCCGTTCAACGATGCGTCACTGCGGGCTACGGCTTATGCGCAGGCATCCGTTCGAGAATATTGATCTTGCCAGCGAAGTCTTCGAGGTCGACTTCCGTAGTTTCCAGGATACTCGCGGTCTGGCGCCAATGGCCGATAACTATAAGCAATTCGATTATTTCGCCTGGCTTCAAATATTTCTTCAAGCCCTCAAGGGTTTCGTGGCTGCCCTTGACGTTGGCATTTACCTCGTCAGTCAATTGCAGAACCAGCCGCTCGAGATCGCTGAAGCAACCGGCGCTCTGCCAATTCTCAATTGCGGCGATCTGTTCCGTGGACAAGCCGACGTGTTTCGCCGCCGGGACATGCTGAGTCCATTCATAGACTGAGTGGCAATCCTTGGCGGTCCGCAAGATCGCAATTTCGCGAAGCTTCGGACTGAGAGTAATCTGCGTAAACAATGCATTACTCAGTTTGCTTCTTACGACAAACAGCCGTTGCGCGTTCGCGGTCATTCGCTGGACATTGAGCACCACCGGCCGATCCTTAAGTAGCTTGAGCACTTCCGGAGACGCGTCTTTCTCGTCAAGATAGGGTAACAGGGCCATATATCCTCACGCTTCTGAACGATCGAGCTTCAGTTATTGCGAAGCATTCGTTTATCGTCAAACCACGCCCTGGCGCTTGAGTTGATCGAGATCGCCTTCGGAGAGACCCAGCATGGCGCCGTAAACCTCGCCGTTATGCTGTCCAAGCAGAGGTGCCGTGGTGACCTCGACCGGTGAGTCCTCGAGTTTGACGGGACATCCGGGCATCGTGAATTTGCCGCGCACTGGATGGTCGACCGTAACGATCATGCCGCGCTCGCGCAGATGGGGATCGTTGAGCAACTCGACGCTGTCGAGCACGGCGCCGCACGGCACGTCGGCCTCGCCCATTATCTTCATCACTTCCTGCTTGCTGCGTTGGCTGGTCCATTCCTCGATCATTTGTTTGAGCGTCTCAGCATTCTCGCGGCGGGCTTTGCGGTCATTGAAGCGCGGGTCGTCGGCGATTTCAGGATGCCCGATGGTGCGCAGCATTGCTTGCCACATCTCGATCGACGAACAGTAGAGAAATACGTAATCATTCATACCGCCGGGCGCGCACTTGAAGATATCGCCGACCGGCCCGGCGCCGACTCGGTTGCCGACGCGGTACGCCGGTTTGCCATTGATGTAGGTGCCCATCATCGGCACGCGCACGAAGTTGAGCACCGCTTCCTGCATTGCGACTTCGACCTTCTGCCCTTTGCCGGTGCGCTCGCGCTGATAGAGCGCCGCCAGGATCCCGCAGGCAGCATGAATTCCAGTGCCGGTATCGCCGATGGTGGGTCCGGGCTTGAGGGGAGGCGATTCCGGAGTGCCGGTTAGCGCCATGGCGCCACCGGCCGCCTGCGCGATCATGTCGAAGCTCTTGTATTTGCTGTAAGGGCCGTAGGTGCCGAAGCCTTTTACCGTCATGTAAATCAGCCGCGGGTTGATTTCGCGCAATCTGTCGAAACCCAACCCCAAGCCTTCGAGCGTGCCGAGAGTATAGTTCTCGCTCAGGATATCGACCTTCCGGATCAGATCGAGAAAGATCTGCTTGCCCCGCTCGGATTTGAGGTTAAGGGTGATACTGCGCTTGTTGGCGTTAAGCAGCATGAAGTAGTACGAGTCGACCCCCGGTCGCTCCGTAACGCGCCAACGCCCCTGTTCGCCCATCTTCGGTTCCTCAACCTTGATCACGTCAGCGCCGAGCCAGGCCAACATCTCGGTGCATGAAGTGCCGGCTTCATATTGGGTAAGGTCGAGGATCTTGACGCCCGCCAACGCTTTTTCCATGAATCCCTCCGCTTAAGGCGAGCGGCCCACGTCACGATTTCCAGCGCGCGCCGCCGTCAAGCTGCTTGAATTGCCCATCGGCAACTCTGGGTAAACTCTAAGTGCTTGTATCGCTGGAAGCTTCCAGCGGCAAGGCGCGGCTAGTCCGCTTTTATCGGAGCGTGACCGGGTGTTTCGCCGCCGGGAGGACCGTAAAAGATCCGCCAGTAGGCGACGTCTTCGCTGAAATCTACGAAACGGTGCTCCGTTCCCGCGGGAACGAACAGGCAATCACCGGCCTCAAATGATTCGCTTTGGCCTTCGTGAAGCAGTACGCCCCGGCCGCGGACAATGACGTATACTTCGTCCTGGGCGTGAGGGGTCTGCTGATTCGGGGGCAGAGGGCGAGACAGGTTTACATCGAGGCTACCGTGCCGCAAAAAATTGATCGATCGCTCCCCGTTCGGACCGGGGATCAGCGCTTGAGCCTCGGCAAAGTGGATTACGCAGCTTTCGTCTTGCTTGCTCGTTATCGCCTCTCGCTTTCAGGCTAGTCGGTAAAAATCACGTAGACGCTCACTAGTTGCATCCTGCAAAGACAGCCACCAATCTGAACTCTGTCGGCGTCATCTGGCTATAGCATTGCGAACAGGATAAATCCAGTTTCCGACCCGCTCGAAACACAGGTGTAGGATTGGGATCTGCAATCATAGATTGCAGCCCGAAGCGCTTTTTTCGCCGCGATAGTGGGCAGCCCTCAGTAGGGGGCTCTCTTCTCTATCGTGAGTTTGGTCGCTGTCGTGCAGTTGCGCACTCGCAGGATGCCCAAAGCGGGCGAGCTGATGACGTCTGCAACTTTCCGCCTGCCGAGCCTGCGTTGGTTTTTTAGCGAGCGCGTGTTGAGCGCGTCTACCCAAACCAACGCGCGCGTCGGCCTTAATTGCGAAAGGTGTAAGTGCATTGCAACTGAAAGAGCATATTGCAGCCCCTTCCCGCGCCAGCGCGGCATGATGCGTTTGTCGTACATCAGCGCTTCGCCCTCACGCGGCACGATCGTTGCCCGGATTTCGGAAATCCATCGCTCTCTGAAAGTGGCCCACGAGTATCCAACCAATTCGTCGCCGGCCATAGCTAGAATTACGACGTCCCCGCGCGAAATCCTCTGTTGGACCGACACGGGACTCACTCCACCCTGCGCGAGGATCGCAGTAACTCGGGGTATCTCGCTCTCCCCAGAAAGAACCTGAGTCGTGACTCCCTCCGGTAAGAGTTCAGCGGGCGATTCGAACTCTTTTGCCCGGGCGAGATCGAATTCGAAGAAAAATAGCTGGTTGAATAGCGGGGGGGCGTACCTCTGCAGCGCGTGTCTGAGGAAGATGACCGGTCCCTCGATCCGGAACAGCTCTATCAGTTTGCTCAGCCCGCCAATCGACCGAGCAGGATCATATGGCTCCGAGGATTTAACGTTGGACATGGCTCAGATTTATGTATGACGAAGACCACTTAAACATAACAGAGACCGATATAGGTACAAATGGAGACCGACATCGTCGTATAAATTCTCTGTGGCATAATCCAAGTCGAACTGGCAACCCCGGAGTTACCTTGCTTACACCGTCCTAGATCGTTGGACCGGGATATCTTCAAGAGCTGAGGTTCTTCACCAGAATAAGCTCACGCCTTTACTGCACCGGGATTGATCGTTCACCAGGGAACTACCTCGGTTCACTCGCACGTCGATGAAGTTGACGAGGACGGTTTGGGACCTTCGATGAAGTGCTCGCCGATACCAGAGTCGCGGGCTGAGATTCCTCCTAGGTCGCGGACGTGCGCGTTCAGGAGCTTCGGCGTCCTTCCTCGACATCAAGCTACCGTCGTTTGACCGGTTTGGGAACAAGTGGAAAGCCCTTAGACCGGCAGTCGGTAAAGCCGTACTTCAGGGGACTAATGCGGACTCCACAATTGTAGGCCGGCGCTGGAGGAGTCGCGCCTGCTTTTGGTCTTCAAAAATTGGATTGGGTGCCGTTTCCTCGTGCTGGTTACGGAGCGCCTAAGCTCGCGACTGGGAAGGCGCGGTATGATGGCGGAGGGGGGAAGGAGTCGAACCTTCCGGCGAACGCAATGCCCGCCAAGCCGGTTTTGAAGACCGGTGGGACCACCGGGTCCCTTCCTCCTCCGGACCTTATATATTACAGGGTTTTCTGCCGTTGTGGGAGTCTGCGGTGCGTGACGAGTAATGGAAACGAGTAATGGGCGGAGCCAAGAATGGTCCCGCTTTTTGCCCGGTATAATTTTTTCCCTACTAGAAAAGGTAAGAACCATCGCCCTCATCGCCCAGCCGCCGGATTCTTCCCGCAAACCCTGGACTTTCCTCAGGGCAATACCATCGCCCAACCATCGCCCAGCATTTGCCCAAGGGTATCGCCCAGCATCGCCCAAATCGGGCGATACTTTGGCTACCATCGCCCTGCCTGCGCGCCCGGTTTAGTACCGTGTTTTAAAGCCGGGATGGCCACAGTGCCCTATCCGACCATCCGCTTCACCCATGCTGGGCCGCAGGGAAAGCGCCAACCCATTACGAATGCATTACTCGGTTGCTTAAACCCCAACGCCGCGTGCGGGTTTATGTACCACACCGGTTATACAGACCGGTTGCGATTCCTTGGTTCCGCATGTCAGGCGGGCAATGGGTGCGTCTACAGCCCGCGACCACGCTAGCCGTTTACGCGGCGGCGCGGCATGCTCCTTACAAGATCGCCGTCCCAGTTTATACAACCCGATTACCCAGCGCTGCCTCGATCCGATCTGCCGCCCTTCGCTGTGCTTCCGGGCTGACTTTTGAATAACGGTCGAGGGTGATCGTGGCGCTCGAATGACCTAATCGATGAGCAACGACGTTGGGGTTTTCCCCTTGATCTTGCAGAATGTCCGAGTGTGAATGCCTTATGGCATGGAATGTTGTGAGTGGATAACCCTCCTTCGCCAGCTTCGCTGCTATCAACGAGAACGCTAGTGTCAATAGTGATGGTTTCCATGGGGAGCCGTCCGGTTGAGTGCATATAAGGCCCTGATCCTTAAACGCCGCGCCTGCCGCCAATCGCTCGGTTGCTTGTCGTGCGCGGTGCCGCCGTAAGGCGGCCATCGCTGTTGGAGGCAAGGTGACCGGTCTCTCTTTCCCGCTTTTGGGTGGCTTCAAACGGACGCCGCCTGCCCGTGTTTCCTCTAGTGAGTGCTTAAGGGTGAAGTGATTGTTCTCGAAATCAATATCAGACCATCGTGCCGCTAACGCTTCGCCCCGCCTTATCCCAGTGAAGGCTGCCAGCACAATGGCGATATGAAAGCGGTCGTTCTCTGTGATTTCGATCAGGCGTCTCACCCCATCTTCGTTCAGTGTTGGCACCTTGCGCTTCTCCACCTTCGGCGGGTCTGCGTCGGCGGCTGGATTGTGACCGATTAACTTCCGCTTCACTGCTCGGCGCAGCGCCTTGAAGATGAGCCGGTGAAAGTGGCGCACGGTTTGTGCGGACAGTTTACCACGGCCGTCGCGGCGGCGAGCATTGGTATAAAAGTCATCCAAATCAGCTGTTCCGAGTTTGGTTAGCCGGAGGTGCCCGAGCGCTGGGATGATCTGGGTGCGGACGATCTCTTCTTCCCTCTCGTAGGTCTTCGGCCCGACCCGTGCCTGTTCATGCGGCAGCCATGTCCCGGTCAGGTACTCGCCCACCGTCAGCCGTGCGGGCGCCTGACTCAGCTCGTTGTGTTCCAGTGCCCGCAGCAGCTCGCGGCGTTCGCGTTCGGCCTCACGCCGGGTACCTCTTATACGCTTGGTCTTCTGCTTGTTGTGCCCGAGGTGTATCCAGATGCCCCACCGGTCCTTGCCTGCCCGGTCCTGGCCCAGCCACTTGATACCGTCGCCCCTCGGTGCATGTTCGTCTTTCATGGGTTGCCCTCCAAGAACTTGGTGAGTGCCGCCGCTACGGTCAGGCTCAGGTTCGAGTCGTGCTGGGCCGCGTACACCTTGGCCCGGCGCAACAGGTCCACCGGCAACGACATTGAAGTGCCGCGCATTATGGGTTTCGGCGCCGTGGTAGGCGGGCGCCCGCGCCTTTTTTGTGTAGACATAATGTCTAATTTTATTACATTAAGTCGGTAAATGCCAACGCAAAAAGGCTGGCGAGAACGTCGCAGTCAGGGACGCAATTTCAACAACCCCCGCGACCCGTAGCGTCATCCCACGTCGACTAACAGATGTCAGTCAAGATGGCCTTGCGTATGTGCTGGTCTGGGAAGCTACGTGATCCTCGTTGATGCTCAATTAGTTGAAAGCTTGCGTATAAATATGATACGTTTTGCGAGCAACGTAGGCGCGAGCAAAATAGCGCCGGAATCGCACAAAAGAAAACCCCGAAGCCGATCTTTCGACCAGCTCCGGGGCGGGATGCCTGACTGGCAGGCGGACCCCCAGCAAGTCCTAACCTACCATCACAAAACGGCCATCCGCAATAAGGTTCGCTTGGTCAGGGCGCGAATCGTACGTGGAGGTGTGGCCGATGCGGTGCTTCAACAGCAGTTCCTAGGAAACAGTCATAAACTGTCCCTGTCTCGGTTTAGTCTAAACATCGTCACGACAATTTATGCTCGAGTACTCGATTGGGAGGACTTTATGACCCTTCAACCGGAGACTTTTTCAGCCGTCGTCCGCATTTATTCCGGGTCGCTGGTAACGCACTGGGAAGCGTTCTTTTTGGGCAGTGGTGTCATGATTCTGTTGGCATTCATTGAACATTTACATTAAGCCCCTCAAAAACTGGACATATATATTGGTGGTCATATTAGGGGGCCTTTTCGTCGCCAGTTTTCAGGCTTGGCGGGATCAACATAATGGATGGCGACAAGAGCAAAGTGCTCGTGCAGTGGACAAGGAAAGGGCCGACGCCGACATTGCTGTCCTCCAAGGTCAGTTGGATAATCTGACCAAACCAATCATCGCCGGAGGTCTTGACTCGTCGATTCACTGCGTTGGGTCCGACGGGAGCGCCAGCCTTTAGTGTAATCGAAGTCTCCATCACGAATGCAGGAGCCTCGACTACTCTTTCTGATTGGAGCTTCATTCTGCAATATGGTGGCATCGTATTGCCAGCCGTGAGTTGCGTGTTGCCAGAGGAATTTAATTCGAAGGTTAAAGCGTTAGGTCTTCGTGTACAAATAGATCGCGAGCATATGCTTGAAGAAATCACAACCAAGCCCATTGGGCGGGGAGAGACACGGATCGGCTGGCTAGTATTTGCTTTGCCCTCAAATTCTCCGAATTTATTTCTAGAGGGTGGAATTATAACGATCGCGTGTGATGATCCATTTGGTCACCATTATGCATTTATGTACCGGATGGGCCCCGAAGCTGGCAGACCACTTACGTTTGAAGATGCCATGAAATATACACCAGGTTCTGAGGAGATATTTTCGCCAATCGACTCTTCTCGGAATGCCCCTGGCCACACGCACAACTAATCGCCCAGATGGCACCGCCGGTCCGCACCATACAACCCCCGACCCGGTAATTCCGGACCGAGCCAGCAGGCTGCAATCGGGCCGCGTTCGGCATGCCTGCGCCCCGGCCCAAGGGCAAAATGGTGTCAGCCGACCGGTCGTAACAAATCAAAGTGTAGCGGCGGTGTGGCACCCGGAGTCAAGGTGTGCTACACTTTGGTCCCATGAACCCTGCAAGCAAACTTGAACGGCAACTGCAAGATGTCGCTAGACTTCTCGAAAGCGCCGCCGCAATAAATCTTGCCAACAGCCCGGAATGGCGGGCGCTGAGCGCGGCGGATAGGATCGCATATTGCGACAAGGAGATTGCCAAGCTCCAAGCGATTCAGCACGAATGCGCCGCCCTGAAACTCCGTGTCGCCATTAGGGCGGGTGAGGGTCTGCTGGCCGCAGGCGAACGCCGTGGTGGTGACCACCGGTCGGACGTGAAGGAGCCGCTACACTTTGATAATGCGACGAAAATGCAACGTCGCGACCTCCGGATGCTGGGCAAGCACCGGCGGGTTGTCGAGGCGTATATCCAGAGCGCTAAAGACGCGACCATGCGCGGCGCACTGAAGGCTGCCCGCGACGCCAGTCGGTAGTGTCCGCTACACGGTCAGAGGCGCGCGGCCACCCCAATGCGACCAAACAACTGCCGAAGACCAAAGGTGCTCACCGCTTTAACGCCGATATTGCCACGAACATCATGCCACGATTTGACTCTGACAAGAATGACAGGTCTGTCTCTGAGTGAGATCCCAATCACGAAGCAGCAACTGATTACATGACGCGCATACGCGCATCTTTTTATCATAAAGCTCGAATACACTCTGCTCTGGAAGTATATATTTTAAAACCAGCGGGCTAGTCAGGCCATAATGATTACTAGGACGAACACCTTTCGTTTCCTGAACCACGCCAATTTGATCTACCGCTCCGCAATTGAGCCACGTCTTATCTTTGATATCGCGGCTTGTTGAGTGAACTTGAATATGTCGTTGGATATATACTTTATTGTGAAGTCGGCCCGCTTAAGTTTCTGCAGGTCTTTAACGATATTTTCGGGCAACATCTCATTGGTATAGTTCTTCGCGAAGACCTCAAAGCCGCGCCCTACGGAAGCTCTTTGAATCTTATCGCTCGACCCCTTGAGTTCACTTTGCTGGTCAAGATCTCCTTACAAATACGTATTATGTTGCGTGGCGAGCCCTGTGCGAATAGGACAACCATTCTGTCTATGTCTTTGCCGACATCCGCGCAGATGCTCGCAAGGGTTGCAACGCGGTCGCCGCTGTATGCAAGCAGACGCCTGGATAACATCTCCACGAGCTGCCTGTCATCCCATTTGAGTTGGTAATAGTTCACTCGGTCGGGACGGGCTACCTCTCTATAGGGATCGATCAGTAAGTCCCATAGAAAAAATTTGAACCCAAACGACTTTGCTTCCAAGGTATGCAAATCGGAGAGAAGCGGCGGGATAAACTCAAACGAGGTATTCGCCTGCCCAGTGAGAGAACTTTCGTCAACTTTGTCAATTAGGACATAGACACAGCGGTAACCCAACTTGAGTGCCATATTCGCGCTAATTTGCATTTGATCGCTAAATTGACCGAGCTTGCCGCCTTGTGACCTGAATTTTTCGATTTCAGCTTCTCCCAGGCCAACCTTGTTGAGTAAAGCGTTTATCACTAAACCAATTGGACCCGTGAATTTGTTCCACCACTCCTTTGCTTTGTCTGTTAAACACTGAACCGACTGAATTGCCTCTTTCAATTCGGTCGACTCGATCTCTGTGAGATGTTCTTTGGTTAGAAGATAGTAGATGCCGCTGGTCTGTGGAGGTTGTCCACGCCACGTTCTTCCGCAGCGCTGATTACCGCGACAATCATCAGACGTACTATGTTTCGAAGATGATACCCGAGGTCCACATCCTTGAGTTTCAAGTCATCGACTGGAAAGTGATTATAGGTGACGCACAGGAAAGGCTCTGTCTGACTAGACAGCTCGAGCATTCGCTTAACGGCGGTTTTGCCTCCGCCCCGAGGGGCGAATACAACCGCAGACTTCGGACTCGCTAGATCGCCATGTACGGCGTTAAAGAACGGCGGGTCGATGAAATAACTCTTGAGACGGTCCTCTTCGTCTGCGTTGGTCTTTGCGAAGGGATCAGCCTCGAACCCAAGCTGTTCCAGCACGTCTGTATAGCTCATAGTAGAATCGCTACAATGCCAGATCAATTAGAGTCAATATCCCGGTAATTTTGACCGTCTGGCGCGAACCCTTGGCGCATGACGATAATAGCCACCCAACCGTCATGGCCCCGCGCCAATCACGGGTTGCCATACCCAAGCCTGCTTAGCGTGGTGGCGGCGGAGCTGTCGCGCGCCAACCCATCGGAATGATGAAGTCACTTTTCTCCGCGACTTGTACGGCTTCAACCTCAACCACTCGCTCCCGCCGCGCTCGCCGTGCCTGCGCGAGCCGCACCACGCGTTCGAGTTCCGGTAGTAGTAATTCGTCGAATTCAGCTTCCGGCATGGTCTTGAAGAGGTGGTCGAGTTCCGCGGACACTTCCTGCGCACCTTTCGCCGCACGTCGGTTAATCGCAGGTTCGCGATTTTCGGGCTTGTTCGCGCCATGCGGCTGTGGCTTGGTAGTCATGGCACGTAGGGCACGAGTACTCATCGTTGCTAACGCGTTAGCACTCAACTTTTTGATATCATCGTTTTGCGCGATGGCTATATACAAACGAAGAGTACTCAGACCGATTTTCAGGAAATTCTTTTTCAGCCACTCCAGCCAGTTGTTAGCGCAATCCTTGCGCAATTCCAGCAGCCCGATCCCTGCGTTGTAGGCGTGAATTCCGCACGCCCGATGCGCGGTCTCAATGGTGTCGATGAGTTGCGCGTGTTCCTGATTGACTAGGACGATAACCGCGTTAACATCCTGATTAGCGACTACGCTAAGACCTCAGCTTCTGCGGCAGGGTGGTCGTTGAGGTAAAGCGCATGATCTTCTCTCCTTCAGTTGGGCCTGCCCTCCAAAAAAAAGGCAGACGCGTTTCTGCGTCTGCCGCCGCGTGACTATTTGAACATAGTCATTCGGAATTATCAACTGTCTTTCGGTGCGATCACAGTTTTCAAGCAGGGGGCGGTATCACCCCTCTCAACGATCATTTGATCGAACTCCACGCTCCCGAGCCTCTCAACCAGTCGCAGCAGATCCCCGTCGAGTCGAGCAACGGCATACCCCAGATAATGTAGTCCGCCCCCCCCGCCCTCACTGATCTCTTTCATCTGTACGATTACCTGCAAAAGAATAACGATCGCTCCGCCCAGCGCATTATGCGGCGACCCAGCATCGGATCGGCTCTCATGGTTCGCCTTTAACGGCACCCCGTAGGAATAAGATAGGCATCAGTGGCCTACCGCCTCGGAGTCGGAGATCGTCAACTCCAACAGAATCCGCATTAAGCAGGTAATCGGCCTCATCGTGTCACAAGACCGCATCAACGATTTGCTCCAGTTTTATCGGACGCTGTCCGATATTGAGAAGAGCATCGGAGGCAAACGGTAGTTCGAACCTCCTCATCCTGGGCGGCCGTCGGAACGGCCAGTGCGCTAACCTTGCGTCGGCCAAAATCGCGTGCAGACGCAGCTTGGTAGAAGAAACCACTCGATTTGGCTGACGTGCCCAACGCGTTAGCGACTTCTTTCCGAGGGCCAGGCGTTGCCGCCGTTCTTTTCCTTAATTGCAATCGGGATATGCAACGCCTCTTTGAATGGCGCGCGTGGAATGGGCGCTGCGTAGGTGGCTTATTCGAGGGCTTTTTTGTGTTGGCGGCCAATAGATTGTCGCCTTCAATTTTGGATGAGCGGGGTTCTCCTGAATCTTGCTTTTAGTACATGTCGGCTAAACGCTCTCCCGCTCCGGCAAGGTCTACTAATAGGAGGGCGTTCAAATCCCCTTCAAAATCTATATCTCATCATCGCCGAGGTGACGGAAAAGACGCCAGGGCGGGCAGTGAAGTACGATGGACCGGTCGTCAAAGACGGCGGGGCGGCCCCGGCACGACTTTCTTGCACGCGAAAGCTACCTAGTCATGCCGTCTTACCCGGACTTGACGTTAAAATAAAACTTACCAATCTGGCGGCTGGGGGTTCCCGAAAATGTCAAAGAAGTATACGGCTGCTGATTTCATCGAAGCCCTAAGCTGTCAAAAGAGGGCTTGCCTGCCCTCGAAACTCCTATATCAGTGGAGGGGTTCGCTAAACGACCAGACGAAGACTTTGACGGTTTCTTGTTCTCGCCGGGAACAGCCTGCTCGCTGTGGGTGCCTGTTCCGTCGCACGTTGTCGACAGCGTCGACCAACTCGGTCAGCGTTCTTGTGGCGGGCACCTGGCCCAGAATACGTCCGTCTGCATCTCAAAAGTCCCAGAGATAAAGAATCCAATGTTTATGCGAAATTACTGAGCCACTCGTTGGCAAGCAGCCAATTTTCAGCTCCCATTGTGCCCCTAGGACTTTCAACACCCGTTGGGCCCCTTTAAAGTTCCGTTGGACAGCAGGCCGTTGATAAACACTTGAATTTCATTGCGCTATATTCGTCTGAGTGGCTAATCGGATTGGTGGAGGAAGCGGCGGATGCGGGGTGAAGAGCGGCGGCAGCGGGCGATGTTGATGATTATGGAGCCTGGCGATCGGGTGCCGAAGGAGCATCCGCTGAGGCGGGTCAAGGAACTCGCCGACGCGGCACTCACGCAGCTTTCGCCGCTGTTCGATGAGATGTACAGCGAGATCGGGCGGCCGTCGATCCCGCCCGAGCGGCTGCTGAAGGCCTCGTTGCTGATGGCGCTGTACACCGTGCGCAGCGAACGGATGTTCTGCGAGCAACTCGACTACAACCTGTTGTTCCGCTGGTTCCTCGATATGGATGTGGCCGAGCCGAGCTTCGACCATTCGACCTTCTCGCGCAACCGGGCGCGGCTGCTGGAGCACGACGTGGCGCGCGAGTTTTTCACCCGCGTGGTCGCGCAGGCCCGCAGTCTGCAGTTGCTTTCGGACGAACACTTCACCGTGGATGGCACGCTGGTCGAGGCCTGGGCGTCGCTCAAGAGCTTCAAGCGCAAGGACCGGGAACCGACCCAGCCGCCCGACGACCCCGGCAACCCGACGGTGAACTTCCACGGCGAGCGCCGCAGCAACGCGACTCATCAATCGAGCACCGACCCCGAAGCGAAGCTGGCGAAGAAGGGAGCGGGCAAGGAAGCGAAGTTGTGTTACTCGGCCAACGCGCTGATGGAGAACCGCAACGGTCTCCTGATCGAGTTCGCGGTCGAACCGGCTGACGGCTACGCCGAGCGCAAAAGCGCCCGTGCGATGCTGGAGACCGCGTTGCCGGGCAGCCGGCGGATTACACTCGGTGCCGACAAGGGCTACGACACTGCTGAGTTCGTCGCGTCCTGCCGCGCGCTCAAGGTCACCCCGCACATCGCGCGCAATGAGGGTCGCGCCGGCGGCTCCGCGCTCGACCGCCGCACCGCGCGTCATGTCGGCTACGCGGTGAGCCAAAGGGTACGCAAGCGGGTCGAAGAGATCTTCGGCTGGATGAAGACCGTGGGCGGCCTGCGCCGTACTCGCTATCGCGGCCTCGACCGCACCCAATTGCATGCCTATCTGGTGGCTGCCGCCTACAACCTGCTCCGAATCGCCAGACTCAGCCCGGCCCCCGCATGAAGCACGACTCCACCACACCACCGCGCTCGCCTCGGCCGAGCGAAAACCGTCGAACCCAGCGACTGAATCCAGCGCTTCTATCACTACCATGGCGATCACACTGACTAATCAAACCCCTTCCTCAACGGCCTGCTAAATCACGGTTATACAGGTTGCGGTGAGCCTGTCAGATGGCATTTCCGGGAATTTACTCTGAACTTATCGGTGCATTCAAAGTGATGAGAGCAGCCGGTATGTCGAGGACCAGGCAGTCAGTCTCGCGGGAGACGTCGGCGGCCTGGCGCGGTGGCTCTATGGCAATGGGTTTGGCCCTCTACCCCGTATCGCGGCGGGATTGGTCGCACCAGTGTGCATTGTGTGCTGTCGACTCTGCCTATGAGTCCTCGGCCAGTGGCTTCCGACCAAGAATTCCGGCACCATCGCCCGCGCCGCGCCTCGTCTTGCACGCTCCCGCCGCAGAATCAGTTCAGCGGCGCATTGGCGATGCGCATCGCCCCTCGGACGCGCGCCGGCACTGGCTTGCGGGATACCCGTGCCCTCGTAGTGCTGCCGGCGCTCTGGGGACTCGGACGAACTGGGATTAAGAACAGCTGGAAAAACGACGCTGCTCGATCCGTTGCCTGGAGTAAAGCCACCAGGCCCGCGGCCAAAAGTATGGCCAACGCATTTCCGCCGGCGATCGCGGCCGCCGTGGCCAGCAGACCGACCGCCAACAGGAAGCTGTTCTTGATCGCAGTTCGTCCGAGTCAGGCGGGCGGTGTCGACCACCCTAATCCCGACCTAGAGGAATGTGCGGCTTTCTTTCATGCTCCGAGAGATAATCGCGCATGAAGGCTCATACATCCTGATATCCGCTGTTGTCGCGACCACTGGAATTAGCTGGTGACGCTGGCTCGCTCGGAGCCAGCCTGTAGCAAAAACGTTAAATAGCGACGGCTTTCTCCCTTCTTTTGTAACACCTGTTACCATTCGGGGATGACCAATAAGCTCCGAAAAGGGTAGGCGAATAAAATTGACCGCGTTAGTGAGGCCATCAACGCCCCTAGCAGCCTGTTGACAAAAAACGTTAAATAGCGACGGCTTGCTCCCTTCTTTTGTAAGCACCTGTTACCATTCGGGGATAACCAATAAGCTCCGAAAAGGTAGGCGAATAAAATTGACCGCGTTAGTGAGGCCATCAACGCCCCTAGCAGCCTGTTGACAAAAAACGTTAAATAGCGACGGCTTGCTTCCTTCTTTTGTAAGCACCTGTTACCATTCGGGGATGACCAATAAGCTCCGAAAAGGGTAGGCGAATAAAATTGACCGCGTTAGTGAGGCCATCAACGCCCCTAGGGACGATAACCAAGCGCAAGGCATATTTTGCTTTTCACTATGACGACATATGCGCGTCAATAACGTCCGACAGGCGTGGAAAATCGACCATCCCGACGGACCACTATCCGCAGCTTCTACGACAGCAGCCTATGGGAGAGCAAAAAAGCTGAAGGCCCCGAAGCGGTAAAGAACCTCATTCGTACAGGGGTTCAGTACACATCGGCTGTCTGCGTATTAATAGGGAGTGAAACTTGGACGCGCCGCTGGGTTAGATATGAGATAGCCCGTGCCGTAATCGACGGTCGGGGCTGCTCGCCGTTCATATCAACGGCCTCAATCATCATGAGCGCCGGACGCCAGACCAGTTGGGACATAATCCCCTCCAATGGATGGGTGTCTACTGCGCATCGCCTGGGCAATACCGTCTCTATGAGCAAAGATTTGGCAGCTTCGGCTAACGGGAACTGGGACTGGCAATGGAAGCCGTACGGGGATTACACGTTAAGCGTCAAATGCCCACCATATTTACCGCCGCCGAATGTCGGCTATGTAAGCCCGCTATCCTACGGCACTCAGCTACATGACTTTGTTGCCGACGAGGGGCATAAAAACATCGGCAGATGGATTGACCAGGCCGCGACCGTCGTAGGGCGGTAATCAACAGCTAGTGGATGAGAACAAGCGCCACCACCTTCTAACGATCCAAACCATCATTGCCCGAATGGGCGTGAATTCGTTCTTGCTGAAAGGTTGGAGCGTCACGGTTATCAGTGCGCTTCTTGCACTCGCGGCCACCAAGGCGAATGCGTCCTTCGTTGCCATCGCCTTACTGCCCTGCATCGCGTTTTGGGCGCTCGACGGTTATTTCCTCTGGCAAGAGCGTCTATTCCGCGCACTCTACGACCAAGTACGAACGTTGGATGAACAGGCCGTCGATTTTTCCTTAGACACGCGCAACGCAAATGCTGGCGCTCCGTCGCTCGGGAAGGCGATTTTCTCTAGAACCGTTCTCGCTTTTCATGGGGTGTTACTAGTCGCGATCCTCATAGCCTTAACGGTGAGCATATGGCCGGGTTGCCCCGCTGCGGATTAGTCCGCTCAGTCCATTTCACATTCGAACTGTAGTACCGAAAACGAGACCGTATTGCCAATTGCAAAGCTTATCTAAACGACTCTGCGCCCAATGGCAGATCGTACTAGTTTTCTGTCGACTCCGCCCCAAAAATAGAGGTGGGTAAATTTCCTGAGCCGAAAAAGTTCGTTTTGAGTGTGTGGGTGGTTGGTTTTATCGACCCGCCTGTCGCCATTTCACACAGATTAAAACAGTCGCCGCCGGCATGTACGCAAATAGTTTCAACGAAGCCACGACCAACACGGACGAGATAGGTTATCAATCTGTCAGCAAGAAAACTCTGCTGACCTATCACACCGTGGCGAAGGCAGTTTGGGATTGTGGGTTTGACGATCCTGGCCTGCCCCCCAAGTTCCCACCATTCAGAAGTAGAGACCGTGGTTGATTTCGCCCTCCTGTGGCGGTTGTGTTTTCTGTCCTTTAAGCACGGCGAACTCGTTTGGGGTCAAGGCTCCGAGGTTGCCGTGCGGGCGGCAGTGATTGTAGTCATAGCGCCACGCTTCGATGATCTGGCGGGCCTCGGTAAGACTGAGGAACACGTGCTCATTCAGACATTCATCTCGCAGCCGGCTGTTGAAGGCTCGATGAGCGTCTCATGCTACACTGAAGGTAATGTTGGCTGCATTAACGAAGCCGTTGGAATCGCTTAACTCTGGTGACCTACTTGAACTCACTCGACGACGCTGGCCCGAGAGTGAAAATGTAGAGTACAAGGGAGAACTTCATCGAGAGCGCAATGACCAACTGGACCCGTGGTACTCCGGCGGGAACATCTCAGCGACATCAAAGAACAAAATCTTTAAGGAACTAATAGCATTTGCGAACACATCGGGCGGTAGACTGTTTCTGGGTGTGGCCGAGACACGCGAGGGACCACCTTGCGCTGACACGATTCAACCGATCCCGCGCTGCCACGATCTCGCAGAACGTCTTGAGCAGTCGATCATCGGCAGCATCGATCCGCCGTTGACATTCTTCAGGGTGGTCGGAGTTCCTACTGAGGGGGACACAGGCGTTGTCATAGTGGAGGTGACGCCTTCGTACAATGGTCCCCACAGGTCGCCGGATCTCCAGTGCTACGTTCGAAAAGGAACCAACTCGGTCCCAGTCGGTATGCGAGAAATACAGGATATGGTGATGCGCATCAGCCGTCGGCAGGACGAGGTCCAACGTCGGTTCTTGGACGGACGAGAACAATTTGAAAAGTCGGTGGGAACACGGATCCCGTCCACAACACTTGCGGCGTTCAAGGTGACGGCGGTACCTGTGGGGTCTCCTCTACAACTCGACAGAGTTTTTCATAACCGCGAGGTGTCTCGGGGCTTTCACGATGTTAATGGAACATGGAGACATGGTGCGGCCAACTCAAGTAAACAGATCTTTGGATCGCCGGTCGATCTCTCTGAGCGTCCCATACTGGGGGGCGCGGCGTGGGTATCCCCGTCTACTTCGAGCGGTCGGTGGGGCAAAAAATTGATAATGCGAGATGGAGTGGTCGATTTGTGGTTCAAGTGGCCTTGGTACGAGAGCAGGAACTCGGCAGCCAAGTCGATGCTTCTTTTCGAGTGGCTCATAGCGGCATCCGCGAATGTAATTGCGTCCGCGAACGCCTTCAGAGAGGCAGTCCAGGCACCCAGTTGTGAGTATGGCCTCACCTTGGACATGTTATCGACTAACGGAGCGGCGGAAACCCCCGTACAGATTGCTTCAACCCGTCTAGGTTCCGCGGAACCCTTTCACTCCGCAGATCGAAACGCCTGTAATTTTAGGCCCCTATAGCATTGGCGATCGAGACATCGTGATCAACCTGATCATTCGAGACCTTCTCGACGCGAGTGGCGATGCGACCGATTGGCCGCGGCTCGAAATCGATTGGGCCGGGTTTGTGCCGTGACTTGTAGTTTTTGGCGCAGACCCTACCTGACCCGGATCGCGATCAATCTATCCACTTGTTCGAACTATCGGCGGCTAACTACACGATCGACCGCTATCTGCAGAAGACCAATTATTGACCTCACGACGTGATCTAAAGGTTGAACCTTCTTAACCCAAACGGTTGACGACCCCGACGGCATTTGAACCTGGTCGAATGTCGCGGCAAACCTTGATCTTGATCTAATCCTATTTTGGACGACGGGGTGTCCAAACAAAACGCGATAGGCCTCTTATCTCTAGGAGAATTCCGCTTGTGCGCTGGTCATCTAAAATTCAGCAACCTGCGAAACCTTCGCAGGATGGGTGACCAGCGCGAAGAAACGGAATAAAATTACAGAAGCTTCCTGAGGCTCGGCAGAAAGAACGCTGCCGGTAAGCATTCGCAGAATTTGCCAAATGGCAAAACACCGATTTACAGATACTGAACGTTTCACGGTGTGGAATCAGAATGGGCAACGTTGCTATTGGTGCCTTGAGCCTCTTAGTGTTCAAGAAACTACGGTCGATCACGTCATTCCAGAGCATCTGGAAGATAAGCCTGAGAGTTTTAACCAGCTGAAGCACCATCTAAGCCTGCCTGAAACGTTCGTCATTAACGACTACTGCAATTGGCTACCGGCTCACGATCGATGCAACAAAACAAAGTCTGGGAAGACGTTGCAACCGTCGCCAATGGTACGGGATATCCTGGAAAAGCTGATTCGTCAGACCGACACGGCCAAAAAATTTGCTGTGAGTCTCCTTGCCGACCGTGAGAGGCAGCGGATTTTAGGTCGGGTCATGACTGCGGTAGAAAACGGTCAGATCAAAAAGGAGGACATTCTCAATCTGTTCCCACGCAATCCCAAGTTGTTAGAGATTGAAGAGCAGCTTATGGTCGACGGGGGCCGATGGCATGTAGTTGGATTCGAAGGCGACTTAGCCACAGTCACCGACGGACGTTTAGTCGGGCGGACACCGATGAGCGGCGGCAAGGATGTTTTGTCTTGGCTCTGCCCAAGTTGTGGCAGCTATGGGCCGTGGAACGGTTTAAGATGTCTAGCCTGTGGCCGAATGAGCGACTATTATAACTAGAGAAATTGACCTGCCAGCAGTCTGGGTCGTTAGCAGATGGCGTCGACCCTTTTCCTTCCGCGCAAGTTCCGTCGCTAGCATCACGTTTAGAGGTACAATTGGGGAACAATCGCTTCCGTTCTGAACGATTCACTCAACTGCTAGCAACATTTAACTTTTTTTTAAGCGTTACAAACACTAGATGCCTTCACCGAAGGATACGGGCACGCGCGGATGCGATGCGCCCGTCGAGGAGCTTAAGGTGATCGACGTCGCGCGGGCGATTTCGCGATTTCGGACGCTCCCAGACGATACCGGGATAGCCCTTGAGGGGGACAAGCGGTTTGCCCGTGTAGGCCCAATCCTGAAGCTCCTCGATGGCCAGGTGGTAGCGGGGCTCGCGGCCAGTACGGCTGGTGAAGAGCGCCCGCGGGATATTGATCATGTGCGGTGAGCGCTTGCGCCGAAAGAGCAGCGGCGTGCCGCACCGGGAACAGAAGCTTCGGCTCGACTCCGTCTTCGCGTCCTCGAAGCGAACGACGCTTCTCTGGCCCTTCGTCACGCGGGCGTGCTTGCGCCAACAGCCGATATAGGTCGCATAGGCGGCGCCGTGCGCGCGACGGCTTGCCGGGGAGTGATCGTGCCAGGCCCAAAAGGCGGGAAAATCGATCTCTAGCTCCACCGCACCGCAAAGACAGCGTCCAAACACGCGCCGGCCCGAGCGCTTACGGGCGGCGCCCTCCTTGCGGCTCTCCAATTTCATGCTCAATCCCCTTGAGGAACGGGCTACTCGAAAGCCTCACGACTAACACAATCAGCCGCAACTTCAGTGGCCGCGCCGTAGTTGAAACTACACGGGCCGGTGGCGATGAGGGGCCGATAACCAGGATTATTACGATCAGATCGGTTGGATGACGATGAAAGGGTCACGGGATCAGAGAGGTCTGTCGCGCATCAGCACGATGAGATTGTCTACAACGATGACTTGTTAAGTGTGCGTTTCAGTCCCTGTGACCGCCCCGGACCCTCACAACGAAGTCGCGTATAGAGAACCAATTCGGATTTGGAACCTCAGCGGATCTCCTCACCTCGTAGACGTGATTCGGCCAAGCCCCTGTGGCGATATCGCGGCCAAGCTCGGGCCCGTCAATCCCGCGCTTTCTTCCCATCGTCTGGAACTCTAAATCACCTTGCTCGTGTCGTCTTACAATTTCGTTCCCTGGGAGATGACCGTCCGCATTTTCCCCAAATAGCAGACGCTCCCCTTCAGGTGCTCGTATTCTTCGATGGCGATTTGAAGCATCTCCAGAAAATACGAGGCACCACGTATGCCAGCATAGGCATCTCGAATTTCTTCCCAGGTAACAACCGGGTAGCCCAGCATCCCCGTAAATCCGTCTTTCATCCCCTTGGGTAGGAGGGCCGCGTGTATCGTCCGCAAGTTGGGCCAACGGTCTCGAAGATAATCCAAGACGTTTGATTTCTGCCGATCCATCTCGTCTTTCAAATCGATTTCGCGGGTACCGTCATAGAGCTTTGCCTCAACTGCGATGAGCAACGGTTCCGGCCCTTCGATTAAACCACGAGGTCTGGTCTTTCATGTGAGTCTGGTGGGTCTGGAAAGCGGAGTTTGACGTCTCCATGAATGGCATCGGCCAGGCAATACTCGGTAAAGAATTGGACATTTGTGCTGGGAAAACGCGCAGCTTGGATGGCGCTCTTAGGTGCTCCCAGCAGCCTCAGAAAGCGGTCGAAATGCGCGAAGTCGTCGGCACAAACTATTCCCGGCAGGACCGTTGCAGTGAAGTAGACTTCCTTTCGGTTGAGCGGCAGGCGTGTTTGAAGCAGCTGAGCGGTAGATCCCATTTTCTTGATCCTTTTTCGAAATCGGTCTGGGGTAAGGAGCTCCTGAGCATTTAATCCCTAAAAACCTAACCATTCATCGG
Source organism: uncultured Pseudomonadota bacterium (assembly GCA_963837035.1). Classification (GTDB taxonomy): domain Bacteria; phylum Desulfobacterota; class Binatia; order Binatales; family Binataceae; genus JASHZA01. The sequence goes on along the minus strand of CAWIMH010000026.1, from coordinate 132,885 downwards.
TGTGCGGCTACCGCCGGAACGAACGGTGTCGCGGGCCGGAGATCGTTGTGTCTTTGGCTTCGGAGGTTGGAGGAAGGCGCCGATGTGTCACCGGAGCCGGGATTCTAAGAATTTATTGAAGTTGTGGTTCAACGAGCGCCGCCCGCTGGCTCGTCATAGGCCGCCGCCTCTACACCCGCTTACGGTTTCCGTACTGGCTGTTCGCTGGAAGCGAAGCCGCCGCCACCGCACCGCCATCCTGTGTTCACTGGTGCAGACCTGCAAGCACCTGCACATCCATCCTTTCGTCTATCTGCGCGATGTGATCGAGCGCGTCTCGACCCATCCGGCGCGGCTGGTCCTGGAACTAACGCCACGCGAGTGGAAGCGCCTGCGGCGGGATTCCGGCGCGCACGCCGCCGCCTGAACCGCGCGTGTCCTACTTATATGCAGACTCCCGAGCGTCGCAAACGCGCCCACATCCACTGGTTAGCTGGTTGCCAAGTCTGCGATTGGTCGAAAAACTTGATCGCCGAAGCCATCTCCATAGACCGCGGCAGTAGTTCGCGCGAGCAATAAGCTGGCCAAACAGATCGGCCTAACATTACGCTCCACCTCGGCGAATAATCTCACATGGACTCCTCAGAAAATCCGCACCGCTCTAAACGTCCTGTGACTTAGCTGCGACAACGTAAGTCACCTGATAGTAATTGAATTAAACCTGATTTTCCGCCGTATAGGTCCTTCTCGACTCCTGAGAAGTTCTTTACCAAGGTGTCCTATCGTCTTCCCGACACGATATTGTCAGCATATTCGAAGTGGAAGAAGAATCTTTCATCGTAAAATATATCGCCGTCGCATTCCAGCCAGGGCTTAAAACTCATTGTTACATCCTGCTCAATGTTCTTTCGCCGAATCCTAACAGTTACTTTTTGATCTGGTTTCCCGATCAAATGCGGGACGATCTCAGAGCGCGCCTTTGTCATTACTCCATTGACGGCGATAATTGCGTCTCCTGGTTTAAGTCCACTACCCTTCGGTGGGAATGAATGGTTCTTAGGCGGGACGTCGGGACTCAGCCCGGTGAGTTCTTCGGTGCCTAACACACGCCCGTCATCCGCTAAATAGATGCCGCCGCCGCCAGCCAAGGCTACATTCTCAGCTTTAGTAAATCCGAGTGCTTCTAACGCGCCTATGCAGCGTTCATCCGGTGCATTCCTCCAGCGTTGCGGTTCGAGAGGGGAGCAGTATGTCAGGGCCCCGTCCGCCGGCCTGATCATAAGTTGATTATTTCGTTCGCATCCGCAAAGAGCGAACGCGCAAAATCCCGCGAGAAGGATGTTCGTTAAAGTCCGCCCCAGCATCATCATTTTCCCCTGAGTTGATGCTCCGGCGACGTCCCCCCCGCGCTGAGCACAACGTCCCGCCGCGCCATTTTAAAAGGAAATAGTAACGGGCGGAAGGACGCTGGCGAAAGGAGCCTTCCAACCAGCGCCGCGCGCTATCGCCTTTTGCACGGCGCGCTACTTCCTTCGCTTTTTGACCTTGTGCATCGCGCCACCTTGAGAGGATTCTACTAGATACGTGGCGGGCTCGCCGACTAAACGACGGCGCGCATAGGGCGCGTCCTGGGAAAACCATAAGTCGGGCTCCCAGCGCCCGCCGCGTCGCCTCGACCGTCGCGACCTCTGCTTCGATATCCTTTGCGGTAAGGGGACGAGCCATGTTTATCGATAGCCGCCTGCGCCGATGATTGATTAGCGCTCGGACGATGACGGAAGCGGCTCGCGACCGGTACAGGGAGGACCGGAACGTCCCGCATATCACAATGAGCTTCACGCACGAGCATTGGTGGCGGAAGAAGGATCGACCTCGGCGTTGAAGTGGGGTACGAGCGCCGCAAGAATCGGTAATCGTCAGTAACGAGCCGAGCCGGAGGCCGTTCCACCCCGGCCCTCCGCTTCAGCTCACCTGCTGCATCCGCGTCATTCCGAAAGGTCCTCAATCTGAAGACGCCGCTGCTCACCCTCTTGTTGTTGGCGAATTGGGCGACTGCCGACGGTCGAGCGGAACGATTGAGTTGTCGAAATATATTTGTGAGAGGGCCTGCGCCTTCTTGGTTGAGTGTCCTGAGTAAGCAGGGCCTTGAGTTGCTCAATCTCACGAGCCTGCCGCTCGATCTCTTGCTGTTGGGCAACGATCTGCGATTCGATCTGCGCCTGTTGAGTCTCCAGCTGCGCTAAGCATCCCCCCAATGCCAGCGCCGTTGCTACGGCAATTGCAGTCGCAACCAGACTATTCCGTTTGCCTGCAGAGCCGATCTTGCTCGTGTCGCCGGCGATCGTCCGTGCGGGCTGAGGCCAGTAGAGCACGTGACATTTAATCAATGGGTCCTGGGTTCATGTCCCAGACGGCTCACCGCATATCCCGCCAGATAAACGCTTTTCGTGCAGATTGTGCTGACGATTGTGGTCGATCGTGCGGATAGAAGCAGATGCGACGCGCATAGTTCGATCATAGTTGGGCCAAAGATTGCCTTCCTTAAGTAGGAACTGGGAACCTACCTGAATATTGAAAATCTTCGTGTCGCCCCTGGAGATTTATAGTGGCGGGGCCGACCCGGCCGCTGGCGACGCAGAACGTGCAGCTGATGAGAAAGCGCGAGGGTCTCCAATTCCAGAACCGCCCGGCTACGGAACCGGCGGGCAATGGCGGCGGCGATGGAACGCACATCCTGAAGCATGCCGGCGACACTACGTCGAGACTTCGCAAAACTCTAGACTTTTGGCCGCTTTCGGAGTTTTTGGTAGCTACAGGGACTCACGCACTTTACGCGTCCGCTGCGATAGCGCGGCGGACCGCGGCCCACGGAGCACCATCATCAAATTTGATCGATTTGCCTACCACTTCGACTCCGAGATCGCTCCACAACTGTACCAAGTTGCTCCGCGTCCTTCTTTTGGCCCGGCTCGCCGGGATCGAAGCTATCTGCCAGGCCTGCGGATTGCGCGTGACGCCCCCTTGGACTCGCTTACCTCGAGCAGCACAATTTGGCGAGTGCAACCGCTGCTTGAGAAACCGCCGCGTTGCTAGGCCCCGGAACATGCCGAGACGCACTTCAATCTCGCGATTGTCTACGAGCGGCAGAGTAGATTAGCCGATGCGCTACGAGAAATTACCGCTTCGCGGCACTTGGCACCGGAAGATCGGGATGCGGGCAATACCAATGGGATCATCTGTGCTGAAATGGGCGATCACACACGTGCATACGAAGTATGGACACATCTGGTCAAAGCTGCACCAGACTATTCTCAGGCTCGAGCCAATCTCACGATGCTGAGCCGAGCTGACGGGCACCCGAACTTTTGGACTGCGGTATTAGGATTTCGGGACCGGCACGGCAGGCAATCGGACGATGCAGAGCCGCCGAGCCGAAAAACCTGAAGAGCAGCCATTGAACTCTGGAGCTGCATCCGGTCCGAATCGCGTTTCTGCTCTTCCTGCATTCTGAGCGCCGCATATAGAGCACGCTACGGATGGTGTCGCTAGTAGGATTCGATTTGAACCGAAATGTGAGCTGCTGCGAGAATTGCGGTTCAAATGGAATTCTTAATAGCGACAGGGTTGCGGGTTCCGTCTGCGCCGGGACCAGAAAGTTCCCCTCGCCGCCACGAAAAACCTTATCGTCCAATCCAGCGTCCTAACTGACTCGGGTCAGCGTCATCTTCTTCGAACCCCACTGTCTGCCCGATTGCTGCAACGGCCTGTTGGAATGTCTGCCCATTCACGATTGTGTTAAGGACTGCTTGCTGGTTCGTCTGCGTATTGTAGCCACTCTCAAACACAACAATTGGCCACGTGCCTTCCCAAGGTGCGGTCGGATCGTCGACGAGAGCAATGCCAACCAGGTGATCGCCTCCGGTCGCGCCGCTAGATAATCACGAATCGCGTCCCAATAGATTTTAACAACGCGACGAACGGCCTCGGTAACTGCTCTCGCTTGAGCAAGTTGCGAACAGACCATCTGTTCGCTCCGGCTCCGGCTACCATCGGCTCCGGATATACAATTGGTCATACAATCGACCGCGAGTAGCCGGGCCATCGCGGTCTGGGTGGAAGTGAGCATCAGAGACAGCGCGAGCGCGACGAAGTGGTGGGACTTATAGGGTCGCATTACAGACTTAGCCAAGGCTTTTCTCCCAATATTTAGAACGCGACGAATTTCAATCCTGACCGCCATTTGTTCTAACCAAGCTTTTCATCACGCGGCGACCAGTCCCACATGGACAGGAAGCACCGGCGCGCTAGAGCTCAGGCGTACCCTGCTCGTCACGCGCCGGTCGGCAACCGGCTCGTCTTGCTCTCTCGCGCGGCCGACCGGTTGCCCTGCTTGGGACCGCGTGAAAGCCTTTAAACATCGCTGCTCTTCCCTACCGTTGCCGCATGCTGGCGCAAGCGAGTTATTCTGGCGCGTTTTGCTACGCTACTTTCCGAGAGTAATGGCGATCCTCGTTAGTGCAAGTGCCATCTCGGGCTCTTAGTGATGCCGGCCTGGTTCCGGGGAGCAAAAACGAAGACCGGCTTAGTCACCGACCTTCCGGATACCCGGTTAGCCGTTTATATAGCCGCGCAAGGTTGATAGCGGCCGATATTACGAGACGGCTCTTGCCGACAATCTAAGATTGCTACGCAATCTGCACACTCTGCGATTTTCTGGCGGGGTCTCACCCGCTAGTACACCCCCGCTGAGCGCGCTGACGCAAACGCTTGTGGCAGCGGCGTCTGGGAGACTCGGCTAAACCCGGCGGTAAGCCTGAGCGCGGTATCGCGCGAACCAGGCCCTCGGTGCGGGATATGAGGCGAGGGACCGGAGACTAGATGAGCGCACATCCGTGGTTATCTAACCCGGCAAGTGTGCTAAGTACTGTCCCGTTTTTGGCTTAAGGCGCCGATTCTCGCCTGCGATACATTCCGCACTCATAAATCGCACACCTTGCGCTTCCGACAGTGTCGTCGCTCGTGACATGGGACCGACCCGTGTGTTCACGAGTTGAAACCTAGCTATCGCGAAATTGCAGTCGGTCCGTGCCGCGTATCTTCCAGAAGTTGGCCATTGGGACATCGGCGCGCTCTTGTCGGCATAGCCGTCGGGAAACAGTGGTGGAGCCGTAAAGCCATCCAGCGCTGGTCTGAACCTGTGCGCATCCATTCAGGACGAGTACGGCGAGCGCGGCGGCGTGAAGGACATTCACCACGACGGGATACCTCCTTTCCGATGGATTATCGAGCAGTCGGAAGCGCCAACTTCGGTTTTACCGAAGGCTGCGGCGCCGTTAAGGTGCGCATCGCCAGAATTTCTTAACCAGACGGCGGCGGTCCCGCTTTGACGCCTTGGCCAAGATTTGGCTATCGGGGGAGAAAGGTCAAATCGTAGCGCCAGGGAGCTAGAATCCCGGGGCCGCCGTCCGGATCGCAACTTCATCCTTTCGACGCCAGGTGGCAAACGAATCTGGCAGTAGATTTCCAAGTATTTAGATCCTTTTGTAACCTGGAGCACCAAACCGCGGGTGCGGGCGGACCGCGGCATCGAACTGGCCGGCAGGGAGAGGTTGCAAACCTAACGCATACTCCCCTGTTTGGCTGAGCCCATGTGTTTTCGATCACGCCGCGCCAAATAGCTGCCCAGTTCCTTTGAATAATTCGCTGCTCTATGATTATCTATGCTCATTCCCGAGCCTTAATAAGCCCTAAGCGAGATTCGGGCATTTCCTTCTGCTTGTCGTCCGATGTGAGTGACAAGCAGGGACGGGGCGCTGGAGGCTGGAATCTCGTCACCTGTCGGGAACAAGCAAGAACAGCCACTCCACCGACAGGATGACGACCAGAACAGTGAAAAAGAATTGGAAAGTGCTTCCCCAAGCGCCAGGTATAGAAGATCCGGATAGCCGACGCCACCACCATCACGGCCACCCGACTAGCGTCGCCAGCATAATGCGATCCCTCATCCGAGAGTTTTCGTTGGATCGCGAATCAGTCTCGAGCAGGACCTGGCATGAGCATGCCGACAACACGGGTCAATTACCCTCCGAGGAAGCTCACAAACGAATCGGTGGTGCTTCACGGTCTGTGGAGAACCAAAATCGATAAATTAACCCAAGTGTCGTGGCCAGGGTACACACGGGAATACACCGCTCCGCCAGTCCCACAACGACGGTATGGGGAGCAACAATCGTTCGCGTGTGTGTTCGAATCGAATCCTGATGGGTCGCTCGTCCACTTCAACGAGACGGTCATTGTGATCGCCTTTTATCCATTCGCCTGCGTTCTCGTTAAACTTCGGGCCAGCATAGTCGGGCGACAGGCTGACTCGACGAGCGGCACATATAGCCGTTCCCCCGACGAGCGATGGGACTATGGACTCCCGAGGGTTGGTCAACGAGGGCCGGCCTTACCTGGTTCCGCACTATTCGCGATGGCTGCGGCAGCGGCATCCGGTCTCCCGGAGGGAGCAGTTGCATCGCCTGCGCCAGGTCGAGGACCCGAAACTCTTTGGATTGGAATAGAGCGCGTTTAGCTTTTTCACCGCTTCGTGGGGCTTGACTTCCGAGATTGAGAGGTCGCGCGCCAACTGCTCCACGATCTCGTCGGCACTTTTCCAATGAGAAGAGTGCAGCGGCAATGGTCAGAGTATCGAGCTTACCCAAACGACTTGCATCGCGTCACTGTAGCCATCGATATAGCCGGTTTTGCAGAACCGTTGAGCTGGTTCCAGAAAAAGCGGTTGCGATCGATGCTCGGCGCTGCAAACCCTAAGCCCAGATTCACGACAAACCCTGCCAACATGCCCGCAATGAGTTTTTTCATCTCGTCCGCCTTACGAGGCGGGGTCTCGTGTTGCAGGATTGTCCAGCAGCTTCTGTTGAAGGTAATGCGGCAGCGCGGTTAGGGTCGAGGCAAGAATCCTTAACCCGACGGCGGCCGACCAGCTTGCACGGTCCAGATTTGGATTCTCTTGCGAGAAGGTCGACTCGAGCGCCGGGGAGCTCAGAATAAAACGAAGATTCTCCGTGGGTTCTACAATTAAACACGCCTTTGATATGAGGTCGCAAACGAATCGGATGCCAGGCTGGTAGTACCTGGATTGGCACCTACTTTTTGGCGCTGCTGATGCCCCCTTCGGCAGCAAACAAGGTGGAGCTCTGCGACTGCTACGAATACACGCTTGCGAGCAGTAGTGTCGCCACGATTGAGATGATTAGGTATAGGCGGCCGTCTATAACGACGTATTTGCGCAATCTCCCGGGAGCATCGAAGTCGGCTGCATGGCGCACCTCCGCCGGTACTTCAAAGAGGCCAATGCCGACGGCGGCGATCGCTTCGCTGATGTCCCACAGGTTCGCCAGCACCTCGGCATGGTCTAAGTCCGAGCTGTGCCCGGTAAGATCTGGCGTGGTGGCTATATCTAATGCTTTTCATCTGCTTGTCGTTTGTTGCTGCCCGAATCAGAAGTGCCGTCAGGATCGCGTGCAGAATGACCGCCGGCCACAGCAGTACGCCGGTCAAACCTCCCGCTAAGCCGACGTAAGCGAGATACAACGTGACGGCCGCGCTATAGGTCAACATGCCGACCAGCGGCGGGCCCGGCCAGCAGGCAACTGCTAACCCGATCAGAGCGATGCCGGCCACGCGTGCGACTGGTATGGCGATGCCAGCAGGCCCCTCGCCGACAACAACCGCCCAACGAGAGACGGAGCAATCAGCAACGCTACGCCGGTCACGGCTTCGCCCAAAGCGGCAACAATAAGCACCCTCTTCATCGGGGCGATGCCATCTAGTCTTTCGCGCGAGCGACCGCGTCCTTAATAGCCGGCATGTTCTCGCGATCCTGATCCGTATACTGCGCCGGGCCGAGATCGAAGGTCAGCTTGTCTATCTTGCCCGTGAACTTGAACGGACATTCATAGCGATACTCGACGAGCGCAACCCCGGTGCGGGTGTCCATCCCGACGTCGAAGTCTTCGTCTTCGGGGAACGTGATGGGAGTGGTGTGATCCATGTGCTTCCTGTCCACTTCCTTGCCGTCCACCGACAGCACTCCTGTGCCGCCTTTGCCGAGACCCGGGCCGTCGAGCTTGAAGTCGAACACGATGGTGTGCTTGCCGGCGCTCAGTTCCGGCCCTTCCCAAATCGTGCGCTTGAGATCGAGCAGATTGTAAAGGAACACGACTTTGCCGTGGCGGAGTCCCAACTCGCCCTTGGAGAGGAACAAGCCGTAGCCACCGAAACGACCGCCCTCGGTGACGATCATGCCTTCGCCGCCGCCCTCCGGAATGTCGACATCGGCGGTGATGGTATAGTTTTTGTCGAGGATGTTAGGGGCGGAGGCGGTGGCACGCCGCTCAATTCGCCCGAATAGGTGAATGAGGTCCGTCCCGCTGTGGCGCTCGGACGCTGCGTGAGGAAACGAGCGAGGGTCGAGTTGTCGAGCGGCAGCACGTCGTATTTTTTCGCCTGCTCGTAGAAGACATCCTGCAATTGCTTGAGCTTGTCTGGCATTTTGTCGGCAAGGTCGTTGTACTCGGTAACGTCTTCATTGAGGTTGTAGAGTTCCCACTTGTACCCAGTAATCACATCCGGCGGCGTGGCGGTGTTCAGTTCCCACGGGAGATTTACCGGCGTCGTGACCGCCATCCAACCGTCCTGGTAAATGGCGCGGTTCCCGAGCATCTCGAAATATTGCGTTGTGTGCCGGGTTGGTGCGTTAGCATTCTTCTTGTCCCACGTGTACACCATGCTCACGCCTTCAATCGGGCGCTGCTTGATGCCGTTGATCGTATCGGGAGCTGGGATACCGGTTGCATCAAGGATCGTGGGCACGATGTCGATGACATGATGGAACTGGCGCCGGATGCCACCGACGTCCGTGATGTGGCCGTGCCAGGACATGGCCATGCCATTGCCAGTCCCGCCGCGATGCGACGCTACCTGCTTCACCCACTTGAACGGGGTATCCATCGCCCACGCCCACCCGGCCGCATAGTGCGGAAAGGTCCGATCCGATCCCCAGAAGTCGTACCAGAGAAACTGGTCTTTGACTGGCACGGCGACGCCGTTGAAGGTCGTGAACTCGTTCGGTGTGCCGTTGAGCATGCCCTCGGCGCTCGCACCGTTGTCGCCGCTTATGTAGATGATCAAGGTGTTGTCGAGCTCACCCAGATCATCGACGGCTTGGATGACCCGGCCGATTTCGTGGTCGGTGTATGCGAGGAAGGCGCCGTAGACATCGGCCTGCTTGATGTAGAGTTTTTTCTGCTCGAAACTCAGGGTACCCCACTCCGGAAGATCCTTCGGCCACGGCGTCAGCTTGGCATCGGCGGGCATGATGCCCAGCCTCTTCTGGTTGGCAAAGATGGTATCGCGCAATTTGTTCCAGCCGCCGTCGAATAGGTGCTGATCGCTGACCTTCTTGATCCACTCGGGCGTCGGATGATGGGGCGCGTGAGTGCCGCCCGGGACGTAGTAGATGAAAAAAGGCTTGTCCGGCGCGATCTCCTTCAACTGCTTCATGAATTGGATCGCGTCATCGGCCATCGCCGTGGTGAGATTCCAACCGGGATGACCCTGGAAGGGGTAGATCGCCGTTGTGTTGCGGAAGAGGTTGGGTTCCCACTGACTGGTGTCGCCGCCGATGAAACCGTAGAAATACTCAAAGCCCATCCCTATGGGCCATTGATCGAATGGCCCGGACTGGCTCGCCTGGTAAAAGGGCGTATTGTGGTCCTTGCCGAACCACGCGGTCGCGTACCCGTTTTCCTTGAGGATCTCGCCGATGGTGCCAGTATCCTTCCTGATGATCGAATCGTACCCCGGGAACCCTGTCGCAGCTTCGCCCACAACCCCAAAGCCGGCCACGTGATGGTTTCGTCCTGTGATCAAAGCGGCGCGCGTGGGTGAGCATAGCGACGTGGTATGGAACTGCGTGTACCGCAGCCCTTCCTTCGCGATGCGATCCAACGCAGGTGTCGCGATGACGCCGCCAAATGTGCTCGGCGCGCCGAACCCTTCATCGTCCGTCATAATGAGCAGCACGTTCGGCGCACCCTTGGGCGGTACGATGCGGGGTGGCCACCAAGGCGTCGACTCCGCGGCTTTCTCCTTGATCACACCGCCGAATTTCGGATCGGGCGGCGGAAGTTGATTTCCGGGGATGGTGGTAGTGGCATTAGGCGACCCCAACGCACCGGTGATCTGTTGAGCGCTCCCCGGGCCGGCGGTTAGCAACCAAAATAGGGCAAATACTGCAGGCAGTGACGAGTAACCCCGAGTACTCTGCTTAGTCTTCATCTTTCAGCGCGCGTCCCTTCCCTACAGGTAAGCCGGGTCTTATGTTGGTTTCACAGACATCGAGCGTACGTTGTTTCGGTAGCGACCAACTACATACTCCGACGACACTAGTACGGCGGGGGCGGAGCGTAGGTCACTTGACTGCCATTGTAATAGGGTTGGTATCCGGGCGGTGGCGGCGGAGGTGGATAGTAGCCGTAGGGATTCTCCTCTATTACTGTTGTCGTGGGAGGGGTAGGTTGTGCAGATTTTGCCATCATTGAGCCCACCGCCATCCCACCGACTGCGCCGAGGGCAGCCGCGCCGAGTGCCTCGCCGGTGCTTGAACCGCTACTATTCGAGCTGCCCCCACTGCCACCATTATAGTTGGTCTCGCCCACATTAGCATTAACGGTGGTCAGCCTATCGTTCTGCATATCCTTTTCAGTCTTTTCCTGGTTTTCCTGCAGCGTGTTTGCTTCATTGTACTTCTGCTGCTGCTGGACCATCTGATTCTTACTGTAGCTGTTGTAATTGGCCCCGCTTTTGTCGTACGAACCGTAGCTGCTCCCAGATTGCGAAGGCGGCTTGTACTGATTGTATGAGTTGTAGGTGTTCCCCGATTTGTATTGGAACTGTTGAGCCACTAGTCGAGCTACTCGGATGCTGCTCGGAGTAGCTTCCCGAACCGCTTGATGACTCGTCCCCGGAACCGCCTCCCGTAGGGTGGGATTGACCAAAGCTACCGCGATCGAACCTATCCGAGCCCGAACGGCTCTCGAAATCCTCCTCCTCTGCCTCCGTTCCATCTTGCTAATGCATTCGGTGCACTGCGAGAGCGCAGGCGACGACCAGGGCGAAAACAGGAGCGCAAATCCCGCGTTAATGGACGAATTAACCACTCTCTTCATGGTTGTGACTCCTTGACCTTCAGAAACTCGATGCGCTTTGCGTCCTCAGGAACTTGACTACGGAAGCGGCTATCCGGAATCTGTTTTGGAAATTTCCAGTTGGAAAGGATAGCGATATATTCCGGTGAGCCGGGTTCGGTTCGATAGTTGATCACGATCTTGCGCGGTAGCGGCTTTGCGGAGCGGTCGAGCCAGATCGGAAATCGATCTTGCTGGATGAAAATGCGAGGTGATCACAGTCGGTCCCGTTAACATCGTTCACACCGACGCACGTACCGAAGATGATCTGTTTGCCGATTCTCAGACATGGATTGCTGTAGCCCAGGTTCGAGAGCGGAAGTCTGAGATTGTGCATTTCCGCCACTCTGTCCAGCATCGAATCGATTGAGCCGGGAACTGTCATGCCGGCATACATCAGGTGCGGCCGGTCGAGGATTGTCAGCGTATTGTTATGGTACCATAATTCTTTGCTCCCGAGATTGCTTTGGTAAGCAATTGCGAGTTCGTCCGGTCGCTGGAGCGAAAAATCGATGGCACCGGCGAACCGAACCTTTACCGCCGACGGTAGGACTTGGTCGAACAGTACCTCCGCGTGGGCAATGAATGCGTCGGCCGCTCCAAGCACCTCGCAGGTTCGCGTTAGAAGCTTGTCGGCGAGCGGGGCAATCTTTGGCGACGGAACAGACTGGACGGACGCATCCTTCCGGACAGGCGAAGCAACCTGAGTGGGCGTTGCAGCCGAGTCCGCCGCAAATGCGGGGTTCAAGGCGAACAAGATCCCATCGCGGCCCCGCAAGCAACGGCGGCAAGTTTGATGTTCATGCTTTCAATCTCTCGGCGTGGTGCTGTCCATCAAGCAGTTCTCTTTTGAGCCAATTGCTCCTGTTGATGATCACGGCAGCAGCCCGCACTCGAACATCTTGTTGGCGATGGGCGCGGCCACCCGATCGATGAAAGTGACGCGCATCTGCGGATCGTTCCGCAGGGCTTCCACCGCCTCTTGTTCTCTCGGTGACTGCGGCTGGCCCCGCTTTTGCCACAGCCGCCCACATGACGACTGTTGGTATTTCGAACGACTTTGTTAGCGATCTCATCGATAATCGGGTACTGCTGCGTGCTGGCTCCACGGGCGAAGACCAGAGTCGAAAGCGCTGCTGCGAATAGATAGAGTCGTTTATTCATGGCGTCTTCTCTTCAACCGCTCATTTCCTTAAAAGTTCTCTGCCCATACTGCTTTCGGGTCAGCTTTTGGTTATTGCTTCAGCGATGTGCACTTGGTCCAGAATCTGCTCAGTCTTCAGCGATCCAGCCCCGATCTTGAAATCTGATCTTGAGTTGAGCCGCAATCTCGTCGGCGGTTGACTTCGCGCGACCTTCCAGCCCCGTCCTACCGCTCGCTGCGCCATAGATCTTCAGGCCGCCAACTACGATCAGACCCACCGGATTCGCCGGTGGCTATGGCCACTGCGGCAGGTACTACCAAGCCGGGCGTTTTGTTTCCCGCGGCAGTAAGAGTCCCGGAACCAAGCCTTCGCAGACCTTGAGGAGTCACCACGTATCCCTCCACTACGGTATCCATCTCAGCTGTTCCAGCGCCAAATCCGATGACGAGGCGCTTGACCATGGCTCCAGTGCTGCCACCTTCGGTTGAAACGATGTATCCACGGATTACACCATCGCCGATCTGCGGCGATGAGCCCGGGCCAGCTTCAATCGCGGGCATGCCCATGGCCTGAATATCCTTGACCAACTCTCTGGGCGATCATTGCGCCGTATTTGCGGCCCGTTTCAATCTCCTCGGGCGTGGGCGGTGTACTTGGCGCACCGACCTGTCCAGCCAGCGACGAATCCGCGGGCATATCGGACGGTGCGGCCACGAAGTCATACACCCAGATCTGATTTGGACGCGCGAGCCCGGGAGCAGTCATCGGTGTTTGCCGCGGTGACCTTGGTTGAAGCGCAACCGGCCAGCATCGCCACCCCAAAAAGGAGTCGCTATCGCGGTAGCGCAAGATTTCATGACCACCATTGTAACCCCCACCGACTCGTCATTGTGGAAGACACATTTGCCTCGGCGAAAAGCACCGGTTACCAGGCTGTGTCGGGTGCACTGCCTCGCATACGAGGCACGTAGAGGATGATTGGCACACGACCGTTGACTAAATCTACCTGTGTGAGGGGATACACGAGCACTCCTCTTTCTGAGGTCAGTGTTCGGGAATCCACCAATCGCGATTGCCATAACAGGTAGTCGGCTTCGAGCGAGTATGGAAAGAATCGCATCGGTTCGGAAGAACGGTTCAGCATCGAGGCCGGTTCCGGAATCTCCGGGTAAGACTCTAGCGCGCTCCATAGGTTAGCGCTTGAGTAATCAGCGGCACCAGGGTTGTCCTTCGGTCGAGGGCTTACCGGCTTGAGTTCAGCGCTTAAAAGGGAGCCAAAGGCCTCACTGGCAGTTCGATTGGCAATGAGCTGCCTGTGTGGGGCTCCCTGTGCTTCGGCGTTCTCAAGTGACCACCACTGATTCGAAGAACTCGAGACGCCATGGTTTGCATCGCTAAGCCCAAATTCCTGCTCTTGAGCTAACGCTATTCCTGAGCAGAGGGTCGCAGACAAAACAAACATCGTGAGGAAGCTTCGGCCCGACAAGAACGAAATAGCCGAACGTTTGGACCCACTAAGGTGCGAGTGCGGTCTACAGCCGAAACGTTCTAGGCGTGCCGAGTCCGAATGCGGCCTGGCGGTGGATTGATTCGTTTCATTTGTCATGTACTAGCCTCCGCAAATCGAGACAGTAAGGTAGACGTGGCGCAGGTTTAAGTCATAAAAGTTATGTGTAATTTCGATGCAAATTTCGTGGAGTCGTGTAATTGGTGGATACGTCAGCTAGAAAGCACTTGAGTAACGAAGGGTGCTTCCTTTTTCCTCCTTTTCGCCTTGATCCTCTGAACGCGCAGCTTTGGCGAGGCAATCAAGAGATAAGCCTAAGGCGCAAGACCTTCGACGTGCTGCGCTATCTGGTTGATCATCCCGGTCAGCTGGTGACCAAGGCGGCGTTGCTCGATGCCGTTTGGCCGGGAGTCACGGTCAGCGACTCGATGCCGGCGATCTGTGTTGCCGAGCTACGCAAGGCGCTGGGTGACGAAGGCAAGACGCCCGCGATTTATCGAGACCGTGCATGGCCGCGGCTACCGCTTTATTGCGAAGGTTACGACGTCGCGGCGGCCGCGCGAGGCGGCGCCCAAACCGCCACACTGTCGCGAAGAGTCCCAAGCCGATAATGGTCGGCCGCGAGGAGGAACTGGCGCAAGCTGCAAAGCTGGTATTCGCACGTCCTCGAAGGTCAGCGGCGGGTAATCTTCGTTGCCGGCGAGGCCGGCATCGGCAAGACCACTTTCGTGCAGGCGTTTCTGGATTCAATCGCGCAAGAGGGCACGGCGCGCCTCGGGCGCGGCCAGTGCGTCGAGCAGTACGGCGCGGGCGAGCCATACATGCCGGTGCTGGAAGCACTGAGTCGGCTGAGCCACGAACCCGGCGGCGAGCAGGTGATCGAACTTCTGAACAAGTTCGCGCCAACGTGGCTCGCGCAGATGCCGGGGCTGCTGACGCCCGAAGAGCGGGCGCGATTGCAAAGCGAGACTCAGGGCGTGACGCAGCAGCGGATGTTGCGCGAGATGACGCAGGCGCTGGAAGCGCTGGCGGCGAATCGCCGTTGGTGCTGCTGCTTGAAGATCTGCACTGGAGCGATTTCTCGACCCTCGAGCTGATTTCCGCGATCGCGCGGCGGAGCGAGCCGGCGCGGCTGCTGATCGTTGGGACGTATCGGCCAGTGGAGATGCTCGCAAATGATCATCCGCTGCGCACGATGAAGCAGGAGCTCGAACTCCATCGCTATTGCGAAGAGTTGCGGCTGAAGCTGCTGAGTGAAGAAAACGTTGTGGACTACCTGGCGAGACGTTTTGCCAGCGAAGGTTCGCGGCAGTTCGACACGCTCGCGCCCGTAATCCACGCGCGCACCGACGGCAATCCGCTGTTCATGGTCAACATGGTCGATTATCTTCTGGTCGACGCAGGGCTCCTGCCGGCTCGCGAGAAGCGAGCGAGGCGGAGTGGGCGGAGACGCTGCGCATGCATCGGCTCGACGCACTGCGCAGCATCCGCCAGATGATCGAACGCAATCTGGAGCGGCTGAAGCCGGAGGAGCAGGCGGTGCTTGAAGGCGCGAGCGTCGCCGGAGCAGAGTTCTCGGCCGCGGCCGTCGCGGCGGCGCTCGAGCGTCCCGCAGAACGAGGTCGAGGCGTGCTGCGCGCGCCTCTCGCGGCGCGAGCAATTCGTCAGTGAACAGGGGCCGATCACCTGGCCCGACGGCACCGTTGCGGCCGGCTTCCGCTTCCACCATGCGCTTTACCAGGAAGTGCTGTACGCTCGGCTCCGCATTGGGCCATCAGGTTCAGCTTCATCGGCGGATCGCGATGCGCGAAGAGGAGGGATATGGCGAGCGTGCCGGCGAAGTCGCGACCGAACTCGCGCATCACTACAGCCGTGCCAACGACAAAAACAAGGCGATCCACTACTTTCAGCTCGCCGGCGAACGGGCGGTCGCGCGCGGCGCGGTGGTGGAGGCAGAAGAGAGTTACCGACAGGCACTGGCGGCGCTCAACACGCGGCACCCATCGCCAGAGCGGGACGGCCGCGAGCTGGAACTTATGGGCGCCCTTTTTCACTTGTTGACCATCACGCGAGGATATACCGCGCCCGACACTCGTGCGGCGGCCACGCACACCCGTAGCCTTGCCGAGAAAAGCCGTGACCTTGCTCAGTTCGCTGTACAAGAGTATGCGACTTGGGCCGCTGTTTACGCGTCGGGCGACCTCTCCAGCGCGGGACGCCTTGCCGACGATATGGTCGAACTCGCCGGACGGCGCGAGGGCCATCACATTAGCTTAGCGTTCGCGCACAGTGCTCAAGTGGGGATGTGCTTCGCTCGCGGTGACCTTATGGGAGTCGAGAACCACTTCGCGCGCCTCGACCGCTTGATAGGCGCGGTCGGTATTAGCGAGTTTCCCGGTGCAATCATTTTGCCGGTAAGTTGGGCAGGCCTTGGTGCCTGGTTCATGGGTCATCCGAGAAGGGCCTTCGAACGTATAGCGCGGGCAATAGCTCTGGCCACTGACAAGAAAAGTCCATATGACTTGGCTTACGGCCGATTCTTTCAAGGTTGGTTGTGGCGGTGGCTCAGAGAACCTCAGTCAGCCGAGGCTGCCGCGACCCAAGCGTTGGTTGTCGCGGAACTGCATGGGTTTCGTATCTCAAAGATCTCGCCCGCGTCATGCAAGGCTGGGCGCGAGCGCAACTCGGCAGCGCGGCGGAAGGTGTCTCGCTGATCCGGCGGGCGACGGCAAACATCCGGGAGGCCGGGGCCCGGAGCGGCATAATAGAGATCCTCACGGTCCTGGCGGAGGCTCAAGCCCTCGATGGCGCGATAACCGATGCGCTCGACACGATCGAGGACGCCCTCCAGGCGAACCCCGAGGAACTGTCTATCGCCCCAATATCCTGATCTGCCGTGCCCGTGGAGGCTCAAACTCGGCCAGATCGAGATGGCCGAGAAGGACCTTTACACCGCGATCACGCAGGCACAGGGAATGAATGCGAAATCTTTCGAATTGCGCGCCACGATGAGCCTTGCAGGTGTGCTCGGCGACACCGGCCGCCGCGACGAAGCGCGCACGATGCTCGCCGAGATCTACAACTGGTTCACCGAGGGTTTCGACACCGCCGATTTGAAAGACGCGAGAAGGCTGCTCGTCGAGCTAGAGTGATAACCGATTCGCGTGACGGCGTCCCAGTTTCTGATTTTAGACGGTCGATTTTTTTTTGGTGAGCTATGGCGGAGTATCAAATACCAGCATACAGCGCGAGCGCGGCAGTATTCGAAGCTCATGCTCCCCATCTAGCAGGCACGCCTTTTCTTGTGAAATAATCGCGTGGCCGCGGCGCTGGGATCCTAGCCCGCGCCGCGCACACGGCCAGGAGTGTACGGTTGCAATCATTTCGGCAAGTTCGCCAACCTCTGGCTTAAGCGTGATTCGATCCTCGATAAAGCTTTTGACAAAGTCACAAACTGAACGACAGCAAAGTGAAGGGGCCTGGCTTTATGGCAGAGAATCCAATCCCCGCTTCTCCTCTTCATTGTCTCTGTAATCGGATTGTGGTTCTCGGCGTGGTTAGGAGCTTTTTTTTTAAAGAGACGGGCTGCCCTTGACGATGAAGAGCGAAAGGATTTTGAGACAATACGAGGGGCTACACTGACGTCGCTCGCCCTGATTATTGATTCAGTTTTTCGATTGCGATCCGCCGTTACGAACAGCGCCGGGGGTACGAGGAAGCAGAGGCTAACGCGATTGGCACGGAATATCTACGCGTTGACTTTCTGGCAACGACCGACGCTGTGGAGGTGCGCAAACTGCTGAGAAAATACCTCGTTCAGCGCATTTTGTTCTATACAACTGATAGTGCACGCGAGCTGCAGCAGATCGACTCTTCTGCCGCTCAACTTCAGGCTGATCTTTGGTCCGCAGTTGCGGTTCCGGCCGCGGCCAACCCTACACGCATGATGCCGCTTGTGGTTTCGGGCATGAATGATGTGTTAAACTCACAGGGCTACACGCAGTCAGCGTATCGGAACCGTATTCCGCGGGGCGAATGGGGTCTCATGGCATTGATCGCCATTTTCGCCAATCTCCTGGTTGGTTATGGTTCGCGGCGCGTTGAAAGGAAAAGGATTTTGCTTCTCGCCCTGCCCGTAATTGTGTCCGTCGCTTTCATGCTCATAGCTGATATCGACAGCCCACGTGGTGGTCTCATTCATGTACGTCCGGTAAATCTAGAAAGTCTCACGCAGTCTTTGCAATCGCATTAATTTGAGAATGTCAACGCCGATTGAATGTAGACCCACCTCGCTAGGTGTCGCCGAAGTAAAACTGCCCCGCCAACCAAGCAGACTTCGGACCGTTACTTCCTGACGGAATAATAGCTTGGCCCTTATGTTTAGCCAACACTGCCGCGGCGAATAGCTCCCGACTTCTTTGGCGGCCAACCAGGGTTGCAACCCATCGCCTTCCTGCGCAGGTTCCGCTGAGCCCGTCTGTTTTGCAATCACTGCCGCGCCGAATAACCCCCGGCTTCTTTGGGCTTTTCGCCCTTCTATGATCATCTATGCTCGTTCTCTGGCCCTAACTCGCCCTAAGCGAGATTAGGGGCATTTCGAAACTGGCACATTTGCGGCCTCAGACCTCGATTCGCTAAACCTGGTGATGGTCGGCGCCTCTCTGTATTACCGGTTGGCACGCGAGCGACTGACAGACCTGGTCGGAAGACGAGTATCCGCTTCCCTCCGAAGTCACCCCTCAACGATGGAATCGAAAATGACTCCCGAAGCCAGCTGCAGATCGCGTGCGATGCGATTCGCAAAATCTTGCTCGGTCAGGAACTTAGCGCGCCATTCTCCCGATACTTCGAAACCGGATTCGATCGGCACGATCGAGTAGCCGGTGCGTTTACTCATCGCCCTGGCCGCTTCGTCCAGTGTCAGTCTGTTGGGACCGAAAAACCGCTCATGCAGCTTTAAAATTCGGATTGTCTTCATGATAATCAGCCCTCCTGCAGTTGTTGGTTAGCTAAAGCGCGAGACGATGTGTTCGACTGTGATGCTGTCGTACTCCACATGCGTGATTTTGCCCGGCGCGACGGCGGCCATTATTGCGATGTGGTCCTCGCCCAGGTGCGCCAGCGCGACGGGAGGATTGATCTGGTTGGTGATTTCCACAATTTGCAGCAGCGCGATGATTTGACGCGCATGTTGGATAATGACGCGGCCCAGGATGGGGCAGAAGTCAGCGGGGTGTGCTTCAATCGTCAACAAGGTTTGCGCCTTGTGAACCGTTAAAGAGACGCGAATGTGTTGGCGCGCCAGTTCGCGCAAAATCGCGGCGGCGGGTTGGTTGCCGCTGTGGGTACTTGCCTTCCGGGCTTTGATTTTGTGGCGTTGCATTTTGAGCCATGCTCCTTTTTGGCCACGCTCATTTTGTCGGGGCGCGGCGCTTTTTCAGCGTTTGTTCATTAGTCCACCCGGTTCGTGGCCGGGCAGGGCGGAGATTTTTGGACCGCTCGGCACCGGTTCCGGATCCGGCTCGTCGATTTTCGTGAATCGCACGCCATTGGTCCTGGGCGGCAAAAGCCCGGCCACCGTTGCGGTACTGCTTGGCTGGTTGTAGCCCTTGTTGCTCCCGAGCCGCCGCCCGCCGCCGCCGATGACAAGTTCCCGCTGTGTGACGATCCCCAGTTGTTGATACCGCAAATAGTGCAACGCCTGCACCAAGGCATCCACTTGGTCATCGTGTGGGGCGGCTGGAAAGGCCGTCAGCTCGCGCACGAACTCTTCGACCCAGCCGCCTGTATCGTTTGACGGCAGAAATAACCGTCCCGATTCGACCAGCGGGGTAATGGCCGAAGCGCGGGTAAACTTGTCGGTGTCGGGCTTGATGGGCTTGAGCGGTAGGCTAGTCTCGGTCTTCAACTCCTGTAGCAACGATTGCCCAGATCCCTGATCTTCGACCAGTAAGACTGCGGGCTGATAAATCCTCGCCAGTTCGACCGCGTGCTTCTTAAGGGCGGCGAATTCAAGTTTGCCTCGAAACACTTCAAGCACATAAAATCCCGGCAGCGCACCATCATCGGCCAGCCCCTTGACCTCGCCCAGAATCACGCAGGCACTGTAGTCGGCAGAAGTGGTAGTCTTGAATGCGGTATCCCATGACATTACGATCCGATCAAAACGCGGCGGATCATTGAGGTAGCGCCGCAACCAAGCCGCCTTGAAGAGATTCCCCTCACGCGGCACCGGTGCCTGCTGAAACTGGCAGGCATAGCCGAATGCGCCGAGCCGCAGCTTGGCCGCGTCAAGTTCCATCCGGCCCAGCCGCTCAGGCCACAGTAGTTGGCCTTTCTTCACGCACGACCTGCCGTCCGCGCGGAAACTGGATAATCGTGCGTTCCCCAAATTCAGCGGGAAGGGCGGTACAGTACCAACCCCCTTGCTCAAGCAGGTGCCCGGTCAAGTCTGCCTGATGCGTCCGCTGCTGAATCACCACCATTGCGCCGGTCTTCTGGCTATCCAGCCGCGTGCTCAACGTCTCATCAAAGAAGCGCCTAACCGTCTCGCGCTCGGTTTCCGATTCGCTCATCTCGGGATTCTGCAAGTCGTCCGGCACAATGAAGTCGCCGCCCTTGCCGGTCGCGGAACCGCCGACGCTGGTCGCCAGCATGTGGCCGCGCGCCGTATTCATAAATTCCGTTTTCAAATTCTGGTCATCCGCGAGTCTTACGCGGGTGCCCCATTTGTTCTGGTACCAAGGAGAGGTTATGATCGCGCGCCGATCCAATGAGTGCTTGACCGCCAACGCGCTGCTATAGCTAGCGAACACCCACCGCGTCTCAGGTCGCGTAGTCCAGACCCAGCACGGCCACATGACCGATACCAGGATCGACTTCATCAAACGCGGCGGGCAGTTGATGATCTCGCGCAGGCGCTTCCCGGCGGCAACTTCTTCCAACAGCTCGCAGATGAGATCGAGGTGCCACGTCCACAGCAACCGGGTACGCGGCTCGATGATGTGCCAAGCCTGCTTGACGAACTCCACCAGTGATATTTCAGCGAGCGATTTATCAATCGCCCCGGTGCTCAAGTGCAATTGTTTATGGTTTGCCACAGCTGCATCCTTTGGCCGCATCGCGTACTGCGTCTTCGGCTGCATAAGAGATAAGGTCCTCGAAGGAACAGCGGCAGCACCGCGTTCGGTGGATCGTCGTCGGCTTCCATGATGCGGGCGCTCAGCGGCGGTATGCGGGGTGCCATCCGCTCTGCCAGCTGCCGGGGCAGCGCTCGCTCTAGGCAAACCGGGCACTCGCCATCTGGGAAGAACATCAACTGTGTTACTTTGCCCAGAACAGCGCCCGGTCAATTACGTAGTTGCCGATCATCGCTTTCCTCAGTGCTGTGATAGTCAGTCTCGATCGCCTCGGATCGGCCCTCGGCCTTTAAAATCAGGCGGCGCAACTCTTTGCGTTCCTCGATAGTCAGCCGGGACAGCATCACCTCTTGCTCTTGGTTTGCCTGCTCCGCCTGCTGCATCAGGATGTTTATTTGGGTCCGACCATCCAGCTGGCCTGTGAGCTTGGCGACTAGTTCGATGATGCCGCGTTCCGTAGCAATCGCGCCTAAGGCGGAGCCATACTGCGCGGCTGCTTCCGCGTTGCGCCCAAGGCGCTTCGCCGCGGCGGTCAGTGAGTAAAGTTCTTCAACTAGATGCTTCGCATAGGCCGCGGCATTTTCCTTAATGATTTGTGCGAGGTGATTTTTGCGATGGCGGTATACGGATTTCGGGTCGATGTGGTACTTGATCGCAATCTTCCTGGGCACCGCACCTGCAATCAGGGCGCCGTCGATTTCGGCCCTTTGCGAGTGATGACAAATTATACAGCGCATGTCAGTTGTCTCAGAACCTCGTCTTGCAATTCGCCAATGGTTTTATCGTGATTATGCGCGGATAGTGCTTGGTCGCAGGCGTGACGTCCAGTATTTGATTGTCACGCAGACTAGTCATATTGCGCTTCAACTGATTACTCAGCTGACTGTGAATGTGCGGCCAATCCTTGAAAGTGGGTTGTATATCGTGCGTCTTACACTCTGCCATGTAGTCGCGTTTCAGCCCCTCCAGCAGTTCGCTGGCAGTGCCCTGCCATTCCTTCTTCTTAAGGAGATTCGTGTATGTTGCTATGAACTCGATCAGGTGCGGCAGCAGCAGCCACGCATCCAGCGCGATGGCGCGCCCTTCGTTGACGCTTTGCCGGAGCTTGAACATGAAAGCTTCGTTGTAGGTAACCTGCTTCTCGTCGCCGCCCGGCAGCGTGATAGCGCATGCTTTGCCCAACGTAGGCAGCGCGGCATGAACCCACCGTGCGAAGTCACTCATGCGTACGGATTCCTCGACAACCGTCTCGGGCAGGCGCTGCAAGCCCTCGGCCATGCCCTGATATAGCGCCCCTAGAAAGCGCGGCAGCGCCGCCAAGTAGTCGGCCTCCAGCTTTTCACGCGAGCGCCGCTTGATTTCACCGGCCCGCGCTTCTTTGGCGTCGTAATCTGTAATGAGTCAAAAGCGATTAGTCTGCTGACCAAGTCTGGATAGTAGGTCAAGTCGGTAATGCTGGTGATGCTGATGGCTACCGTGACCTTGACGCGCGCTTGACCGAACTCGGTGTACAGCTTGCGCTTGACCATGGCCATGCCGGTGGAGGCGCGGCACATACGGTCGGACATCGTTTGGTCCAGGTAACTTGCGTTGTCAAAAACCTGCGCATGACAATTGGCTATGGCGGCATCAAAGTCCTCGGGTCTGCCGGTGAGCGCGCCCACATCGTCGCTGGTGGGGTCCACGGCCCAAGAGATAAAGCGCGCGCGGGTGGTCTTACCGGTGTCCTCGGCTCCGCGAAAAATCGTGATGGGAAACTCTTTGGCTCGACGCATGATGCCGACCAGATAGCCGCCGAACAGCGGACGATTGTCGTGAGGGATGTTGAAGTACCCGCACATCTCAGCAAAGGTCGCTACCGGGTCGTCTACATGTTCGGGAATTGGCAGCGGCGCCATTGAGGGGGAGCGATGAAAGCGCACCGGACAGTTCAGGTCGTAGGCCATTAAGCGCCAGCCCGCAGCCGTGATTTCAACGATTTGCCAATCCGGGCGGCACAGGTCCACATATAAGGCTTCATCACCAACCCGCGCGTAGCGCAGATCAAAGGTGCGGCGCACGGTCGCTGGATTGTTGGTGGCTTCGCTATAAAGGCGCGCGACCACATCCGCATAGGTCGTAGACGGCAGCAGTTTGCCGTCCATTTCGTGATAAGCGAGATAGTTCAAATAGCTGGTCAGCTCCGGGCTCTGGATGTTGACGGTTTCCCAATGGTCGCGACGCGCAAATGTGATGTAGGCGATGGCGTTGGGGTCAATGCTCAGTTCCACATCGCGGGCCATGACCAGTTCGTACAGGGCCTTGGCAGCAGAGACTTTTTTACTCTCGTCCGCGGCGGGTGGAGTGCCGGTCAGCTGGAGCAGTTCGGCCACCGTATGCCCGGCCACGAAGTAATCATCCAGCCCGACCTTCGCGCCATTGGGGGCCGTCGGGTAGCAGCACGATTTGAACGCGGGCACCGCGTGACTTGAGAAATTTCGCGAGGGCACGTTGGGCTTTTTGTACGCCGACCTTAGTGTTCAGATCGCTATCAAAGACGATGTAGACCTGCCGCTCTTTGAGTTCAATTTGACCCCATTCCGGCAGCGTCCCTTGTCGCCCTGACTAGAAATAGTGCCGCGCCACGACCACACGCCGCTCAGTGAGATTATGCACTCAATGCCGTGCGAGAGGCCGCTGTCCGCCTTCTTGCTGCCTTCGGTTATCCAGAGCGGGACGCTTTTGTCCTTGAGGTAGGGGGCGCAGCGTTTTGGGATATCCAGGATGTTGCAGCTGCCGCCCGGCTTTTCGTACTTGATGGGCTTGTTGTCGCCGTTGCGGCGGGGCGTGTCCGGTCGGAACTGCCAGCCGGTGATGGACTGGTTCAGGGTGTACTGTGGGATTAAAAGCCCATTCCCGAGTTGCGCCTGCCGCTTGTTGAAGCCCAGTTCCCGGAGATTTACGAAGGACGCACCGTTGTGGCTCAGGTACCCGCGTTCACGCATGACGGCATCAGTGATGCCGCTGGCCGCGAGCTGCTTGCGATGTTGCGCCAGCAACTTGGCGTGACTCAGGTCCGGGGTCAGGCGCATGACTGGTCAGGCTTCTAGCTTCTTGGGCGTAGGTTCATCAGGGCCGACGAACACCTGCCACCCGTGGAACGGGACCAGCACGCGAGTGCCGATGCGTTGGGACGGGATTTCACCGTCACGGATTTTTTCGTACAGCGTCTGCCGGGGGATGCCGGTCAGCGCTTCCAGCTGGGGTACGGTGCAGGGCCTGCCCCATTCCGGAAACTTCGGGCGCTTGCGTTTTATGACGGGCATGGTGCCGACCTCCATTTGCAGAAACGAAAAATGGCCAGCCGAGAATCCACAAATGGGGGATTCCCAACTGACCATTTTCTTAGAGGGTTACTCGCGCGGCGGGCCGCGAGGGATAGTTATGTAGCTAATGTCCTAGCGGTAGCCCAGCAGCCACCACCTTGCAGCTTATACCCGCGCCCGGTATACAACGCAAGCGCACGGGACAAGTCGGTTTCAAAAAGTGGCGGCTTCGTGAGGTTGGGCGATGGGGGCGATGGTTTTGGGGTTTTTATATAAGGGCTGTACCGCTGAACCGGTACCGGGCAAAGGGTGGACCCGGTTTGGTGGTTCGTACCGGACAAAGACGAGTAACGTTCTGAGTAATGGTTGGGTACAATATGGGTGGATACAGCACCATACATGGTAATACGGAAATCCTTTAAACTGTTGGGTTATCTGCGGTGTAGTAGGGTAGGGTTTGCCGAGTCAACGCTTTTGAAGACCGGTAGGACCACCGGGCCCTTTCCTCCTCCGGACCTCATATATACTGGGTTTTTGGTGCTCTACCAGCCGCGGCGGTTGCGGCTATCAATAAAACGGTAGACGCTCGACGAAATTCTCCGGACTCTTACAAATCCTCGGAAGACTTAGCCCAACACAGAACCCACGCAACCCTTCCCGAACGGCCATCGGTTAGCGATTTCGCGCGGCGATGTGATCTGATGTTAGCGGCTATTCCCTCAGTCGATGGGTCGGACGCTCGAAGCGTTCATTTCGCTCGTTTCGCTCCAAACGCTCGTTTCGCCCGGGGAGGACATGGTCGTGCGCACTGGAAAATCCGGCTAATTTCGTGCCAAGCTGGCGGTCTTGACCCATTGACGGCATTGACACCGCTGAACGGGCATCGCAATGACCACGAATCAGGGAGAGCATTTATGGCCGAAAAGCTAGATAGGCCCATCGGGCTGACCGCGAAGCCTACGCACTCGCAGGAGTTTTACGATAGCGTCAAGCGCAAATTCGCCGAAGAACGCGATTTGAGGTTGAAATACCGGCCGCAAGGTCTTTCGGAGTACACCTACGACTTAACCGGCGCTCTGGCAAAGTACGAGGTGGACACCTACGCCACCCCCGCGACGCCGCGCGAGCCGATCAACGATACCGTCGAATGCCTGTTTATCGGCGGGGGTTTTTCAGCGCTTTTGACCTCCGCGCGGCTGCGCGAGGTTGGCGTCGAGAGTATTCGCATTGTAGAGCGGGGCGCTGACGTCGGCGGCACCTGGTATTGGAACCGTTATCCCGGAGTGGCGTGTGATGTCGTCTCGTATGATTACCTGCCGCTCTTGGACGAACTGGACTACGTGCCCAAGGACCATTACGCCGGGGGCCCGGAGATCTTTGCGCACTGCCAGGCGATCGCGAGGAAGTACAATCTGTACGAACTCGCGGTGTTCCAGACGACGGTCACCTCGACCGTGTGGGACGAAGCCGAGCAGATGTGGCACCTCGAGACCGACCGCGGCGATCGCATGAAGGCGCGCTTTGTAATCTGCGCCAACGGTATCCTGACGAAGCCGAAGCTTGCCAAAATCAAAGGCCTCGAAACCTTCAAGGGCCATTCCTTTCACACCTCGCGCTGGGACTACGAATACACCAAGCCCGATCTGTCCGGACTGGAAGACAAGGTCGTCGGCATCATCGGCACCGGGGCGACCGCTGTCCAAGCGGTTCCCGGACTGGGCGCCGCGGCCAAGGAACTCTACGTGTTTCAGCGCACGCCCTCGTCGATCGACATCCGCGACGACTGGACCACCGATCCTAACTGGGCGCGCAAGTTGAAGGTCGGATGGCAGGCCCGGCGGCGTCAGCGCGCGCGGATGGAACCGCAGATGACCGAGGAGCAGAAGGCCAGGCAGGCCGCGATCTCTCCCGAGGAGAAGATCCGCCGACAGGAAAACGCGAACATGGAAGCGATGATGAAGATCCATGAGCGCATCGATCGGATCGTGAAGGACAAGGCCACCGCAGAGGCGCTCAAGCCGTGGTACATGCTCATGTGCAAGCGTCCATGCTTTCACAATGATTATCTGCCGACCTTCAACCGTCCGAACGTCCATCTGGTCGATACACACGGAAAGGGTATCACCGAGATCACCGAAAAGGGGCCGGTGTTCGAGGGCAAGTTGTACGAGGTTGACGTCCTCATCTACGCCACCGGGTTCGAGGTCCAAAGGACCGGCACCTACAACCGGATCCGGGGCGCAAGCGGTCTCGATATCAATGAGAAATACCGCGAGGGCGTGCGTACCCTCCTCGGAATCCATTCGCAGGGCTACCCCAACATGTTCGTGATGGGCGGGTTGCAGGCGTCATTCCAGTTCAATTTTACCGACATCGCGGAAGCGCAAGGCAACTACATCGCGGCGTGTATCGACTACACGCGCCGTCACGGCTATCAGGCGCTCGATGCGACTCCGGAAGCAGAGGAGTGGTGGGTGCAGGAGGTTATCAGACATCGCGGCAAGACCAGCCGCAATCAGGAGTGCACGCCGGGCTACTACAATTTCGAAGGCGAGTTCCAGCGCCGTCAGGATGGTAACTACAACGGCGGTTTCTTCCAGTACTGCAATCATCTGAATGAGGTGAGCGCGCGGATGGATGCTCACTTCACGTTTACCCACAAACCGCTTACCTCCGAATGACGTAGTACGGCGATCGAGTAAGAGCGTCGTATAGTCACTGCGATCATACCGGGCGCGCCAAGCGCCGCCCGGTATGATCGCCGGTGCGGAGGTCTCGTCGGTTCGACCCGCCTGACGATCAGCTCGAATTTTTGAACGCGGATGACTCGTCCAACGCGGGGATTCTCGTCGTCATCGCCCGTCCTCTCTTGCGCCGACCCACCGTTGTCGAAAGACAGCGGGCAATGGCATCCGCACAGGTTTGACACCGTCGGACGGGGAATGTATCTGAGCATCAAGGCCAGGCCCCACGCCTCCGGCGTTTGTGGCCCCTTCCACATCAACCAGCGGACTCACGCGATGCGCTCGATGGTCACGTAAATCAGAGGACCACGATGAAGATACCAACATTCATAGCTCTAATATCTTTGATGACCGCTGCCGTCTGTCGGGGACAGCAGTCTCTGCAAGTGACGGGAAGTTTTTGCGTCAACAAAACTACCGGCCAGATCAAAGATCAACTCACCTCAACGGGGTCGGTTAAGCCGTGCCCGAAAAGTCAGCTAGCGATAAATCTCCAGAGTATTCCGCAACTGCCCGCTGCGGTTATCGCGCCGTCATTCCAAGTACGCAGGTCATTACAGACCTCGCACGTGGCGATGGCAGCCCAAAACCAATTCCCGCCCCTGGTGGTCGATTCCACAGGCAAGGAGGTGGGTATATTCATCGGTTACGACTACTCCGGCGACGCCTACGCGGAGATGACCTTCAGCGGTACGACCGTCGAAGTGCCGGTCAATTCAGCGGGTTTTGTTCAGGTTCCGAATATCCAGACTTTCTTCGCGATTGCGGATTGCAGTTCTGCGCCGCTGTTCTGGATACAGGCGAGTGGCTATGGACTTGAAGAGGGCGATGCCGGTCTCGGTATTGGAGTAGGCACGGATATAGGAGGAGGCGGATATTATAATCCTAGTGGAGGGACAGTCGGTAATACTTTCTATTACGGCGCGGTACCGTTCGCTAACACCCCAATGTTTCCCAACGGCGTTGTCAGTACCGTTGAGCCCAACAACCTGCAGCAGATTCTTGCAAACACTAACTGCAGCCCTATCCAGGCTGAGTTCTTCGGAGAGATAACTGACCAGACAACCGGAACGCCCGCCTCGGCGGACCTGAGCGCGTTCACCCCACCATTCAGCATCGAGTGGTAGGGAGGTTGCCAAAAATGAAATCCATCAAGTTAACTGCTATTCTCGCAGTCATTTTTGTGGCTTCCAGCGTGTTCGGAATGGCGACCTTGCGCAAACGACCCACGTTGCCAACCCCAACTTCGGACTTCTGCGTGAATAAGAACACACATGGGATGCGGATGCTCCTGGAGAAGAATGGTGTCAGCCTGGGTTGCCACAAATTCGAGTCAGAGGAATCTTATCAGCAGATTGCGAACAATACTTTGTGCATCGCCAGAACCGGAGCGCTCTTTGACCCGACCAACGGGACGTGCAAACCAAATCAAATACCAGTCGTTCTGAGCCAATTAGCACAGAACGCGGCGACACCGACGTCGACCCCTTCATCAGTGCCTACTACAGTGCCGGAGCCTGCACCATCTGAGACCGGCACCCCGGCACCGCCACCCACCCCCACACCGACGCCTAGCGCGTCCCCTAGTGGATCGCCCACGCCGGTCAGCGTTCTGCCTGGGGAATGGCTGGATGCTAATAGTAATCTCATCGGCTATAACCTGGACTTCAACCAGAGCGCGATGGGACCGGCTCAAGAAGCCGTAATGAATATCAATGGCACCCTAGTAGGCGTAGGTGTTACGCCAGCGGGATTCCCGGCCGATAGTGGGGACACGGACCCTACGTTTGTGAATCCACCTGTTTTTGAATATACCCAAACGAATTGCCAGGGTCCGCCGTATCTGACTCTCAGTGCTAGTAATTCCTCTGGTAACGCTGGCGGCAGTCTATCCGCTACGCCACTGGTGATCTCAGCCGTCGCCGATTTTTACCAATGGTTCGGTGGCCTGGGAGAAAACGAGCAGGCCGGGTTTATTGTCAATGGGCTGTTAATGACACCGAGCACACCGTATCAGGAAATCGTTGTTCAGTCAGAGCTGGTACTGAGTAGTGCGGATCCTTTTCCGCCATTTAATATCCAGGGCACTTGCGCGAAAGTAGCAGCATTCGAGGATCTTTCAGGTCTCGCAATGACGGTAGACTTAAACAGACTGGGGTATGTGACTCCATTTAGATTGGTCCAGCCATAGTGACAAATTCCGCGGCGGACCGGCTTCCAGATTAACAACCTCAGAATTTTAAAGAATAATTGAAAGGCCCGCTCCAAGTAGCGTAAAGCCTCCCCAAGGGAGGCTTTACGCCGGAAGTCCGGGGCATCAAATCGATTCCGCGCCAGCGAACCAGTCGTTATCTACCTCAGAATCTGCATGAGGCCCGACGGAGCGCCATATTTGACCCCATTGTAATACTCCTTGGGCACCTGAGAATCGATGAATGGCTTTCGCTTCGCAGGGTTAGCGTACCCGCACCAGACCGTCATGTGGGTGTTCTGCAGGTCGTACGCGACCGATGCCACACCATTCCCGCTGTGACCGAGTCCGGGGATGTCAGTAAAAAAACCGTAATAGTAGATCGCCTTCCAAAGCTTTCGGTTCGAGTCGTACAGATCCACCCAACCTCCACCCCAGAGCTCCTTGTCGACGTACATTATCTGGCTGGAATAGCAATATCCGGCTGCCTCGCTCGGAATCCTATGGACATCGATTGCCGACGCCGGGCGTAGCGACCATGTGCCCCACGAAGGCTTGGGCCAAGCGATCGGCATGTCGTAGTCGCCTGGGAAATTCGTTCCCTCCGACGTATCACTAAAGTTAGCCATGCCTATAATTTTGCGGTCGGCGAGAAAGTCGGCGGTGTACACTGACGTGCTGCCGTTAAAGCCATTCCCATTAGCGTCGTCGTAAGACCAATCGAAACCGAAAACGGGCGAGCAACGCGAGCTGGTCGACAAACGTAGTGAGCGACGCAGCGCTGGCACGAAGACGAAGGTATCCGGATAGGGGTTCTTTTCCTGATCCTGGTAAAACATTCCAAGAGCGGCGGTGTAGCGCGCCTGTTCCGGCGTCTCTTGCATACCCCATTGCGTCTGCCAGGTGCCAGGCGCGTAGGTTTCCTCATTAGGGAACCCCGGGTCACTTAAATATGCAGTCTGGCGATAGACCACGTCGAAGCTCGACGGCGCTATATTGCCGAACCGATCCACCGCCCAGACCGTGCCGTAATTTTCCGGGGTGTTGACGTACAGCGCTGGGCGCACGAACCAGAAGTTATTGGCCAGAATCTTTCTTCCAGCCCTTGTTCGGTTCCTGCGGATTCGGGAAGGGCGTTCCCGCGTGGTAGTTCTTGATCCGGTAGTGCCCGTTGGGCAGAACTTCAACTTGTGTTTGTGAGCCGTATTTTTCGGTCGCTTCGGTCCAGCTCTTGGGAATAAGGTCGAACCTGGCCGGGCCAACGTTCATTTCGACGTCTGCGGGCATCTTCCAGCCGTAGATACCCTGAAACAGCTTGATCATCCCAGCGGCATGAACTGTTTGTACTGCTGCCAGTTCTGCATAGTGATCTTGGTGCCGACCGGAATGTCGCCTTGATTCTCCGACATCTTCAGCCAATCGTTCATTTCATTGCGATCGGTTTGCTGGGCCCGTCCCGGTGATGGCAGCAGAACCACGAAGAGGCCGATGACGACGAGAACTCGAATCGCGAGTTTCATAGCAGTACCCCCTGTTTTTCCCGCAAGGACTGCTCCATGGCCCTGCGTGAACAGGCCGCGAATGGAGCAGTCAGGACGTCACGAGTCGCCACTCCCCAGGTATGAGTAGAAGTTGAGCTTATTCGCCTAAGAAGGTCCGCTGTCAATAGGCAATCGTTGACAGGGCACGGTTCGACAACGGGGGCGAGTCATCACGTGAGAGGCTGGACGGCGCAATCGACGGGCGACTGTATTTTCCCGCGCGAGAGGAATCGTGGGAGCGGTTGGTGCAGCTCGAGCCTAATCGGCAGCGGAATAGAGAGGTGGAGGCAGACCCTGAAAAAACGGGTCTGCCTCACAATGTATATAGTGGTCTGCGGCCCTAACGCGTCGGCTACGCGGCGGTATCGTTCATACGCCAGGACTCGTTGCCAGCCGCCAACTGAAAAAGCTTCGCGGCGTTCTCACGCATGATTGCCTGGCGTTGTTCCTCGCGCAGATGGGCAGTGTGTTCCGCCAGCAATTGCTGCGAACGCGGCCAGGTTGAATCCGTGTGCGGGAAATCACTGGCCCACAGGAGTTGGGTGTGCGGCATCTGATGCAACGAGTTGAAGGCGGTGAGGTCGTCCTGGAAGGTCATCCAGACGTTGCTTTTAATGTATTCACTCGGAAGCTTGGACAAGCCCTTGATCACTCCGTTCTCGAAATTGAATTTGGCCGCGTGGTCCATGCGATACATGTAATGGGGCATCCACCCCGCATCACCTTCGGCGCAAACCAGTTTCAATTTCGGGTGCCGCTCGAAAACACCGCCCAGCACCATGAGACCGACGACATCCTGCACCGCGCGGATGATGCCGAGGAAGTTGTTCATCTCGTGCCCGCGATGGGGCATGTTAATGCTTCCGTCGCGCGACGTCAGAATGTGAAAGCAGATCGGGAGTTTCAGGTCCGTCGCGCATTCCCAGAGGGCATCGTAGTCGGGATGATCGTAGTCCTCGTGAATCGGCCGCCCCGGCATCATCATACCGACCATGCCCATCTCTTTGGCCCGCCGGAAATCTTCGATCGCGCTGGTCGACACTCAGGACCGCGGTCTGCGCCAATCCGAGGATGCGATTAGGCGCCTCGCTGCACATCGCCTGCAGCCAGCGATTGTAGGCCTTCATGCAGGCGTCCTTGTATTCGGCATCGCGATGCATGCACAGGCCCATTCCGATCGAGGCGTAAATGACCTCGGCGGCAATTCCGTCCTGGTCCATGTAGGGGAGTCGCGCGCGACCGCCGTAGGCGGCCTCGCGGATATCCGCGAATTTGATTCTTTTCGCGCGGTCGTTTCGTTCCTTAATGCTAAAGCCCGCGCCGTCGATGAAGCCGAGCGCGACCGGGCGTTTCATCCCGGGAACGACGAAGGCCTCGGTGCCATCAGATTGCGGAACGACGCGTGGTGCGGTGTCGCGATACTTCGGCTCGATGTAGTCCACATAACAGTTTGGCGGTTCACAGACGTGGCCGTCCGCCGAGATTATGCCACGAGGAATCATTTCACAGTCTCCTTATTGTCTTTCTCGCGATGCGGTCTTTTACGAGAATAGCTAGCTCTTTTGCGCGGGGATAAAGGCCGGCATACCGGTATGTGCGCTGACGCCTCCATCCACGACTATCTTTGCGCCGGTCATGAACGAAGACTCGTCGGAAGCCAGAAAGGTCACGGCGTTGGCGATTTCCTCCGGTTCACCCATTCGGCCGACCGGATGGCTCGCCCCCATCGTGCGGCGGAACTCTTCGGCGCGATTGCCACCGAGAACTTCGGCGACGCGAGTGTTGATGCCGCCCGGACATACACAGTTGATGCGAATTTTGTGCTTGGCATTTTCGAGCGCTGCGGCTCGAGTGAGATTGATGACACCTGCCTTAGCGGCATTGTAGGAGGCCATGCCATAGTCGCCGTGCATCCCCGAGATCGAGGCGGTATTAACGATCGCTCCTCCGCCCTGCGCGCGCATGATGGGGACCGCGTACTTGATGCCGAGGAAGGTACTTGTGAGGGTGACGGCCATCACGCGGTTCCATGATTCAAGCGTGGTGTCGTGAACCAGACTGATTTGGGCCATTCCGGCATTGTTGAACAGGATGTCGAGCCGGCCATAAGAATCGAGCGCGAGTTTGATCGTAGCCTGAATCGCTTCCGGATCGGACGCATCCATCTTGATGAACGCTGCGCGTCCGCCGGCTGCCTTGATTTCATCATTGACGGCGCGTGCGCGGGTGCCGCTCAGGTCGGCGATGACCACCGCTGCGCCCTCCTTCGCGAAACGCCGGACGGTAGCGGCTCCAATTCCTGCTCCGCCTGCGGTGACGATCGCGACCTTACCTTCGAGTTTACCGGCCATATTTTGTCCCTTCCTTGGTGACCGATAACAGAATCCGTCGATCATAAGAATAGGCGGGGATACTTTGGCCATCGCGGAGGGTTGGCGCCGTACGGCGGCACTCCGCGGGAGCGCGCCGGCGCACGCGCGGGGCCGTCTACGGCGAAAATCACAAAGTTGTGGCGCGCGGGAAGCCGAACGCCCCCGAGGTTTTTGAACCTCGATACTCGTCAGAGAGTTTCGAGGAAATTCACCAGGTCCTCCTTCTCTTGATCGGTGTGTCGTGGCAGGTGCCGCAGGATGGAATTCGGTCAGCGGTCCAACATACTCGATCTGCCCGACTTGCGACACTGTTTTTCACGCCGCCCGACTTGTGGTACCTGTGCCGCGAGAGTTAGTTCGTAATTGCTTCGCCCACGGGTGGCCTACTCAGCGGGGCGAAAGATGGACGGATGGAGATTTGGACCATGCGGTTCGCCTTAACGACCGATTTTCGCAATCCGCCAGACTCCGGCAGAACTTCGGCTGAAGTGTACGCCGACGTTATCGATCATATGGTCTGGGCGGAATCGCTTGGTTTCGACGCTGCCTATATTTTTGAGCATCACTTTACCGGCGACAGCTACATTCCGTCGCCCATGATGGCCGCTACGGCGATTGCCGCACGCACTAAGCGCATCCGCATCGGACCAGACATCGCTATCTTGCCGCTTTACGATCCGGTCAGGGTTGCAGAGGACGGCGCCGTTCTGGATGTCATTTCCAACGGCCGCCTGGATTTTGGGGTTGGACTCGGCTATCGCGCGATCGAATATGCCGGCTATGGTCTGGATCTCCAGAAAAGGGGCGCGCGCGCCAACGAGGCGCTACAAATTATCCGGGGACTTTGGCAGGGCGAGACCGTCACATTCCATGGCCAGCACTTCAACGTCGATGGAGCCAGGTTGACACCGACGCCAGTCCAACGGCCGAATCCGCCGATCTGGGTAGGCGGATTCAGCAAGGCTGCCGTAAGGCGCGCCGCAAAATACGGTGATGGTTACATCGGGCCGTCCAACAAGACGATTTACGAAATGTACCTCAAGGAATTGCGCGCGGCCGGCAAGGATCCGGCGAGCGCACGGGTGATGGGCGGCGACCTCTGGCTGGTCGTAGCGGAGGATCCGGATCGAACCTTCTCGGTCTACGCACCTCACCTCATTTATTGGTTCAACTCATACGCGAAATGGTTTGAAGGTACGGATACCAGCCCCTGGCCGCCTTTCCAGAATGCCGAGGCACTCAAAGCCAGCGGTCTTGTCAATATTCTGACACCGGCGGAGGCGGTCAAATACCTTAAGCAGCGTATCGCTGAGGTGCCGGTCGAGATGTTCACCATGATGCTTTCGCCGCCGGGAATTCCGCTCAACCAGATCGAAGAGCATATCGAGCTGTTCGCACAGAAAGTGATGCCGCACTTCCGCAGCAGCTAGGCGTTCGACGCGCTCGGGCAAGGTCAGAGTTTCGCCGCCGGTTCGATCCAGGCGCGCGCGATCTCCTCGAGTAGCGCAACAACCTCGGCTTCGCTGTTCGTTGCGCGCTGGAACACCGGTGTCAGGTAGAGCTCGTCGACGCCGGCGTCACGATAGCTTTTGAGGTCGGCAGGCGTAGCGGACGCGACCGGCGACATCGAAAACTCAAAATTCTGCGCGGGGCGCTTGTTCGCTTTCAGTAAATCGCGCAGCCGAGTGATCGTT
Organism: uncultured Pseudomonadota bacterium; assembly: GCA_963837035.1. Lineage (GTDB taxonomy): Bacteria > Desulfobacterota > Binatia > Binatales > Binataceae > JASHZA01. Next base: position 98,016 of record CAWIMH010000026.1, on the reverse strand, counting down.
TGCGCGGTCTCGTCAGCGGTCAGGTTGAATCCGCACCATCCGTCACCATAGGCGGCGGCTCGCTTGAGGGCAGCCTCGGTTTGTCCACCGACGAGAATCGGCAGCCGCGCGCCCTTGATGGGCTTCGGGTAACTGCGCGCTCCCTCGAACTGCACGAAATCGCCCTTGTATTGGCTGTGATCATCACCCCACAGACTGCGCATTGCCTCGACATACTCGCGCGTTCGCTTTGCCCGCCGCTCCCAGGGTATGCCGAGTGCCTTGAATTCCTCTTCGAGCCAGCCGACTCCTATCCCCAAGGCGAGCCGTCCTGCGCTCAGATAGTCGAGCGACGCGGCAATTTTCGCCAGCAACAGCGGATGATATTCAGGTGCGAGACAAATGCCGGTGGCGAGCCGAATACTCTTTGTGCGAGCGGCGGCGTAGGTCAAGGCGATGAACGGATTCAGCAAGGGGATGTCGAGCTGGACCGGCAATGCCTGGCCCCTTGAGTAAGGATAGCGTGAGGAAAAACCATCCAGGAATACGATATGTTCAGGCGCCCATATAGTCGAGAAGCCAAGCCGTTCAGCGCGATCCGCCGCTGTTGCGATGAAGTCAGGGCGAGCGAAATTGCCGATGCCCACTGCAAAAAAACCTATTTTCATTTGAGTCGTCCTTTGTATTCTCTGGGACGCCACATAGGACGTAGCGGCGCTCCTGTCAAACGCCCGCTTGCGCTCCACCGTCGGCGGATATTGCCGAACTGCCGCAAAATTTCATAGCCTGTTCCTATCGGGCATTTGGACGTATTGATCGATGGTTGTTCGGTTGTGACCAGCGATCACATCGCGGCAAGAGCTCCGTGCAAGAGCTCCGTGAAAGATATCGGGGAGGATCCCATGGGTGTTGATCCGTCGGTGGTTGTCGTTGGCGCCGGGCTCGGCGGCCTGTGCGTGGGCGCACAGCTCAAAAAAGCGGGTTTCAACGACTTCGTGATTCTCGAGAAGGCGGGTCGCGTCGGTGGCACCTGGCGTGAAAACACCTACCCCGGATGTGCGTGCGATACACCGGTTGCGGTCTACCAGTTCTCGTTTGCGCGAACGCTGAACTGGAGCCATCTCTTTCCCCGGGCAGTCGAAGTCCAGCGCTACACCGAAGACGTCGCCGACCTCTGTGGGCTACGTTCTCATCTGCGGCTCGGCGAGGGCGGCGCCTCCATCGTGTGGGATGACGCACGCGCTCTGTGGCGAGTCACCACCACTACCGGCGAGTTGCTGGAAGCGCAGGCCGTGGTCACGGCCCTCGGACAACTCAATCGTCCCCAGTTTCCGGAGATCCCGGGGCGCGAGGATTTTGCCGGACCATCGTTTCATTCGGCGCTGTGGGATCACAATGTGGACCTTAGCGGCCGGCGCGTGGCCGTTATCGGATCAGCGGCGAGCGCAGTTCAGCTTATTCCTGAGGTCGCGAAGGTCGCGAGTCATCTGACGGTCTTCCAACGATCAGCGAACTGGGTGCTACCGCGCCTGGATCGAGAGGTCACCGAGGCCGAGAAAAGGGTGCTGGCGACAGCGCCGGAGGTGACTCTGTCCGAACGCGAACACCTCTACCTGGTGTCTGACGTCCTGTTCTGGCAGGCCTTTCAATACACTGAGGAGGGTCGCGCCTTTTACACCGAAATGGCTTCGAATCACCTTAAGATGCAGGTCCCCAACGAGGAACTGCGTCGGAAGCTGACGCCGGAATACCCGATCGGATGCAAGCGGGTACTGTTTGCTGACGACTACTACCCAGCGCTGATGCAGCCGAATGTCTCGCTGGTGACCGAAGGTATCGCCCGGATTGTGCCTTCGGGCGTTGTCGACAACGATGGCGTTACTCATCCGGCGGACGTGCTGGTCTATGCGACCGGTTTCGAGACCACTGGCTGGTATTGGTCGATGGACGTGACCGGGCGGAAAGGGCTGACGCTGCGGGAGGCGTGGAAGCGGGGTCCGGAAGCCTATCTCGGAATAACGGTTACGAATTTCCCCAACCTGTTCATGGTCTACGGGCCGAACACCAATCTCGGTCACAACACGATCACGTTCATGATCGAGCGCCAGGCGGAGTACATCGTCAAATGCTTGGACCGTATGAGCAAAAGCAATCTGGCTTCGATCGAGATTACGCGAGAGGCACAGGAGCGCTTCAATCGTGAATTGCAGGCGCGGCTGGCCAAGACCACGTGGGCGGATCCTCATTGTTCGAGCTGGTACAAGACTGCAGACGGTCGCATCACACAGAACTGGGCCGGCCATACGAGGGAATATCGGCAAGCGACCCAGGAAGTTGCATGGGCCGACTATGCCACGCGTTCGCGTGAACCCGGCCAGGCTCGAAGCGCCGCCGACTGATTCGCGCAAGGGAAGCGTGGTTCGAGGTAAATCCTCAACGACGAATCGCCAGATCGGCCGGAAAATCCGGCGCCCGGCATCCAGGATGGAATCGGGACACGGGCAATCCCTTCGGCAGCAAATTGACTTCCCGTTCCCCTTGAAAGAACCTCCCAATGACCGTGGCGACCTCGTCGAGCGCCGGAAGAAATGCGTGCATGTCCAACGCGGCCATACCGCGCTCGACTGGATGGAAGTACGAAATATCAGCTTCCTGTATCTCCACTGACGCGACGCCGTCGAGAAGAGCGGATACAACCGGCACCACATCATCGCCGGGACCTTTTTTCGCATGGTCGAAGTCAAAGTACCGGTCGGGGTCAGTGCCGACTTCCACCTGCAGCAAGACCGCATCCGCCTTGTTGCCGAAAATGACGACTTGGTCGTCAGCCGGCAGGTTGAACGGCGGGTCGGTCGGGTACGGAAGAGCGTCGAGCACGTTTTTTGCCGCGGTCAAATGAACCTGTTGGACATCGAAACCGCTATTGCGCACGTCCGCTTCGACCGTATTTTTCTGCCAGTTGTCTTCGTCGAAAATGTTGAGCGGTTGACCGGCGCGCACCACCGCACCGGGAAACCGTGGCAACAACTCATAGACGGACGGAAAGGTGCGTGCGAGCTTGCGCAACTCCTTATACCCGCCGAACCAGCTCGTTTCGCCGCTGATCAGGCCGACGGCCGCGTCCAGTAAGCCGAGATGAGGCGTCGCGATAAAGACGATTTGCCCGATCGGCGCACGCCTTCCGCCCTCCGCTATCGCCCACTCGGATAGAAAAGCTCGTAGCACGAGTCCACCCATGCTGTGGACGGCGAAATCAAAGGTTTGGTCCCAATTCGGAAGCGAACGCAAGGTCTTTGCTTGAAGGCGCTTGACGAATTGAACCAGTGTCCGCGCGCTCCGCAGGATCGAATAACGCCAGTCATACGGAAACACATAGGCAGGCACGTCGAGCCGGCCTTGCAGGGCACGGGCCAACGGGCCGTACGCAGTTTCGAGCAGATGGGAAGACGCGTTGACCACATGCTCGTCGCGATCAGCCAGGGCGACGTCGTCGAGAGCGAGGCTGTCGAACTCGGGCGGAACGAGTTTCTCACCCGCTATGGTTAGCGCGGACCAAGTGGTCTGCGGTGAAATCGGATAGACATTCTGCAGCGCGGAGCCCTGGATTCCCGGAACAATTATGCATGGACGTTGAGCCATCCGCGTTCCTATTTTTCAAAAGAACCGCGCGATTTTCCGTGCGGAAATAGTTTTATGCGCCTGGAGGGTCTTCGTTTTGAGTGCCAGCTTGGCGAGTCCATATACCGGCGTTCGGCTACGCCGTCAGCGTACCATGAACAAAACTTCGACTGCCGGTTAGGGTGAAACGCTTCACTTGTGGGCGGACGTTTTTTTCGCGCCTGCGGCCGTCAATTATTCTCGATGAACCGACCCATTGCCGGCATCTAAACGTGATGCGCCCCTATGGGACGCCGTGCAATCACAGGCCCGTTTGCGGTATCTGTTGCGTAATAACTCGCGATTAGGACGGGAGGGATAATGCCATGGGACGGCTCGACGGCAAAGTTGCACTGATTGTCGGTGGCGGCGCGGACGGTCCGCCGAATCCCGGAGAACCACTTTCTATCGGCAACGGTCGCGCGACTGCGATCCTGTGTGCGCGCGAAGGCGCCGCGGTGATGGTGGCAGACAAGAATCCGGGATTTGCCAACGAGACGGCCTCTGCGATTCGCGCCGAGGAGGGCCGTGCCGATTCGGTCGCGGCCGACGTGAGCAAGGAGGACGATTGCCGGCGCGCAGTCGAGGAAGCGGAGCGCCGTTTCGGCAAGCTCAATTTGCTCGTGAACAACGTCGGCATCGCGGTCGGCCGATCGCTGCTGAATACGACTACGGATGAGTTCAACTTGATGTACGAAGTCAATCTGCGCAGTCACTTCCTGATGATGCGCTACGCCTTGCCCGAGATAGTCAAAGCCGGCGGGGGTGCGATCGTCAATGTCTCGTCGGTTGCCGCGCTATTGTCGGGGAGCGGCATCGCCTATGAGGCGACGAAGGCTGCACTGCTGGGACTCTCGCGGTCAGTTGCCGTGCGGCATGCCCGCGACAATGTTCGTGTCAACACCATTTTGCCCGGACTGATCAATTCTTCGATGGTGCGGCGCGAGATCGGCGATCGCGAAGCGCGGGTCGCGCCGCGAATCCCGATGGGCAGGCAGGGGACGCCGTGGGAGATCGCGAAAGCCGTTGTGTTTCTCCTATCGGACGACGCGTCGTATATCACGGGAACGCAGCTTATCGTCGACGGGGGCATCACCGCCGGCGAAGGGATGAGGCGTCGCAACGCGCAGACCTAGGGCGGGGAATTGAGCGTGCCCCGGTGGCTAGTCGCGGCGGCCTACAGCCTGAGCCAGGCCGTCGCCCAGCAGGTTGAATCCCAATACGGCAAGCCCGATCGCCGCGCCAGGCGCGGTCGTGAGATGGGGTGCCACCAGCAGGAACTGCCGTCCTGCGTCGAGCATGTTGCCCCATGAAGGCGCAGGCGGCCGCGCGCCCAATCCCAGGAAGGAGAGCGCGGCCTCGGCCACGATGATACCCCCGACTCCAAAGGTGGCTTGCACGACGAGCGGGCCAGCCAGTCCCGGCAACAGATGGCGCAGGAGCAGACGCCCCTCGCCGGCGCCTAATGCGCGCGCGGCCTCGACATATTCGCGTTCGCGGAGCGAGAGCACCTCTCCGCGAACCAACCGCGCGTATCCGGTCCACCCCATCGCCGTTAGCGCCACCACCAGGTCAGTGAGGCCCGGGCCGAGGATCGCGGCCAGCGCGATCGCCAGTAGAAATCCGGGGAAGGCGAGCACAACATCGACAGCGCGCACGACCAGACCGTCGATGGTCCCTCCCGCCAGCGCCGCCGCCCCGCCGATTAAGCTCCCGGTGATGAGAGAGAACATAACGACTGAGGTCGAGACTGCGAGCGAGAGACGCGCGCCCCACAGGATACGCGCCAGCATGTCGCGTCCAAGCGAATCGCATCCCAGCCAATGTCCCGGCCCCGGCCGCGCCAGGGCGTGCGCGAGGTCGATCGCCAGCGGATTGATACGCACGAGAAGGGGTCCAACCACGGCGGCGAAGGTAATCAGCGCGACGATCGCGGCGCCCGCGATGAGCGACGGATTGCGGCGGGTCATGACGTGCCGATACGGATGCGCGGATCGATCGCGCTATAGACCAGATCAGTGGTCATGTTGATGATGACGTAGCTCAGCGCGAAAGTCAGAACGCAGCCCTCAACCAGGGGATAATCGCGGTTACCGATCGCGCCGATCATGAGACGGCCGAGTCCTGGCCACGAAAAAATCATCTCCGTGACAATCGAGCCGGTCAGCAGTGCACCCGCCTCGAGCCCAATCAATGTGACTACCGGCGTGAGCGCGTTGCGCAGCCCGTGACGGACGATCGCCGCCGTCCGGCCGAGGCCCTTACCGCGCGCAGTGCGCATATAATCGGCGGCGACTACGTGCGCCAGGCTTTGGCGGAGCATGCGGGCGAGGATCGCCGCGATCGCAGTTCCGAGCGTGACAGCAGGCAGGATCAGGTGCGTGAAACCGCCGCGTCCCGTGAGTGGGAGCCAGCCAAAGTCGAGAGAGAAAACGATCATTAGCAGTGGACCGAGACAGATATGAGGGACGGATATGCCCAGTATCGCGAAGCCCATCGCTCCTACGTCACTGACCCCACCGGCGTTGGCGCCCGCGACGATTCCCAGCGGGAACGCGATCAGAACGGCAATCACCAAACCGGCGCCGGCGAGTTCGAGCGTTGCGGGGTAGTGCTCGAGGATAATCCGCGCGACCGGTTCATGCAGCGAGATTGATTCACCGAGGTTGCCGTCGGCGAGGCCGGCGAGGAACGCAAAATATTGCTGCAAAAGCGGACGGTCGAGGCCGAGTTCGTGGCGCATACCCGCAATGTCGGCGGCCTGGGCGTTTTCCCCGAGCATCGCGACCACCGGATCGCCGGGGACAAGGTGAATCATCGCGAAGGTAAGTGTCGCCACGCCGAGCGCCACGGGTACGAGCGCGGCCAGCCGGCGCAGCAGAAGCTTAGTCATCAAACCGATGGCGTACCGGACTCGGAAGATAGATTGCGTCCGGCAGGGAGCGCAGACTGCCGTTCGGATAAGGCTGGAAACCGCGGAGCCGGCGGTTGAACACGACAACGTTATCGTTCCACCAGAGCGGAAGATAGGGCAAGTCGATCGCCGCGAGTCGTTGCACGCGGGCGTAAATTCTTCGCCGCGCCGCTGGGTCGAGCGTCATTTCTCCCGACTCGACGAGTCGATCCATTTCGGCGTTCGCATAGGCACCGCGATTCATGCCCTGCGGCGGCAACTCCTTTGAATCATAGATTAGGTAGTATTCGTGCGGTTCGTTGATGCCGACCAGTTGGCTTGACGCGAGATCGAAGTTTCCGCGCACCAGATCGGCGTAGAAAGTGGCCCATTCATTGGTGCGAATCTCGAGCCGAATGCCCACCTCCAAGAGCATCGCCTGAATAGCTTCGGCCAGGCGGCGACCCTCAGGGGTGGTCTTATAGGTTAGTTTGAGGCGGGGATCGCGATACGTGTACCCTGCCTCCTCGAGAAGCCGCCGTGCCATCGCCGGGTCGTACGAATAGCCGACGACGTTGCTTTCGTAGGCCCAATTTTCGGGCGTGAGCATCCCGGTCGCCACTTCCGCCGTACCACGGAGCATCGATTCCACGATCTTGCGGCGATCTATCGCGTAGGCAATCGCACGCCGCAAGCGTATGTCGCGTAAGCGCGGGTCACGGAAGTTGAAGACGGTATATTGAAACGTGGTGCCCGGCGATTCGTCGACCATGAGATCACGATGCGCGGCAAGGTAGGGGATCAGGTCGGGCTGGACGCCGTCGTTCTCAGCGAAGTCGCAAATTCCCTCGACCAGCTCGAGCGCGCGCACGGTGGCATCGGGAACAACCTTGAACACGATACCGGGTGTGGCCCCGCCGGGATATGGATGGAACGGACTGCGGGCGAGCACGATCGCTTCATCGCGTAGGAAGCGGACGAGGCGGAACGGACCAGTTCCGGAAGGTGCGAATCCGGCCTGCGCGCTCGAAAGCGGAGCACCCGCAGGCACCACACCTAACGTCGCCATTGCGAGCGCCGGGGCATAGGGGCGCCGCGTCGTCATCTCAATCGTGTAATCATCCAGCGCTCGCAACGACTCGATTTCCGTCAGCCCGGCGCGCTTGAGCGATGGGGAAGCACGTCGAAGCACCGAATCGTAGGTGTACCTGACGTCGCGCGCCGTTAACTCGCGCCCGTCACTGAAGCGCACTCCATGTCGCAAATGGAAGATGAGCCGAGTCGGGGTCGGACGTTCGATGACATCGGCGAGATTGCCGGCGAACTTGCCGTCGTGATCGGCCTTAACCATCCCGTCGTGTACGAGTTCATCGATTCGCTCCGAAATCGCGTCGGTGGCAAGCCGCGGGTCCAGCGATGTAGGCGAAACGGTGATGTCCACTTGAAGATACGTCGGTGGCGCAAGCGGAGTGCTTTTCACGCAGGCGTTGAGGCCAAAGGCGAGCGCTCCTGCCGCGATTATTTGCGTGCCGCGTGATGCTCTTCGAGCGCCGCCCGCGCCCGGCCGCGCGCCGCGCATCCGCTGGGCACGACCATGGCGCCAGAACGACTCCTTAATCACCTCGTTCGCCTCCTCCTTGGGCTTATCTGCGATGCCGCGAATAATAGCAGAAGTGCGAAAGGCCGGCCGTGCAGATGTGAGGCCTGCTTATGTCCTTTCGCCAAACGCGAGCAGGAGGGATCGTTATGGCAAATGACTGGCGCTTGAAGGTTACGCTCAGGCAAGGCGACTTGGTCGAGGCGAAAGTTGACGCGATCGTTAACGCGGCCAATAACGACCTGCTTCTGGGCGCAGGGGTGGCCGGGGCAATTCGAATGAAAGGAGGACCAACTATTCAGAAGGAATGCGACCGCATTAGGCCGATTCCTCTGGGTGAAGCGGCAATAACCGGCGCCGGACGCCTGGCGGCCCGCTATGTAATCCATGCGGCGAGCATGCGGCTGGGGGGATCTGCGACCGAGGACAGTCTGCGCAAATCGACGCACAATTCGATGTTGCGCGCGAAGGAGAAGGGTCTCGTATCGATTGCCTTTCCAGCTATCGGAACCGGCGTTGCGGGCTTCCCGATGGAACGATGCGCCGAGGTTATGCTGGCGGAGATCAGGGACGCCCTGAGGGGCTCGACCTCGGTCGAGCGGGTCGAGATGGTGCTGTACGACGCAGCGTCGCTCAAGGTCTTCGAACGGGTCTTCTCGAGGATCACCGATTGAAGGATCAAGGGAGCTGGCGCGCAAGCCGTCATGGCACAGCCTAGTGCGCGGCCGCGGTGCTACCGGCCCGCGAACGGCGCAAAAGAAGGAAGCTTGGCACTAGCACCGCCATCAAGACCGCGAGCATGCGATAGATGTCGTTGAACGAAAGCATCGCGGACTGCGCCTGCATCATCGTATAGAGCATGCCGAAGCTCTGCTTTTGGCCCGATATGATTTGTGGCAGATAGTCGAAGCTCTGCCCGCCGGGCATCCGCGATGCGACATGACTCATGCGCCACGCGTCGAAGACCGATAAATGCTCGACCAGATAGGATTGATGGGTCTGTTCGTGATTGACCAGCATCGTGGTCAGATACGAGATCCCAACTGCGGCACCCATATTGCGCACCATGTTGTACAGACTCGCGGCATAGCCCATGCGCTCGCGCGGGACCGACGCGATGGCGGTGGCGCTCAGCGTTGGAAAGATCAAACCCATCCCAATACCCATAATGATGCCGGGCCAAATCGCATCCCACATGCTGATATTGAGATTCCAGTGCGACATCGACCACAGCCCGGCGGCCATCAGCAGAAAGCCCGCGCCGACGAATGAACGGGTGTCGTGCCCCCGGCGGGCCATCTGCCCTACCATCATCATCGAGAACATTGTGCCGAAACCGCGCGGTCCCAACACCAATCCGGCCTTCCACGCGTCATAACTCATGAACTCCTGCAGGAAGATCGGATTGAGCAAGCCCGTCCCATAGAGCGTAAAGCTCATCGCCACGACCATGATGACCGAGAGCGAGAAACTCGCGCGCTTCAGGATGCGCAGATCGATGATCGGCTCGCTGAAGCTCAACTCCTGGACCACCAGAAGTACGCTGAACAGCGCTGAGAACGCGGTCGTCCACACGACCCAGCGCGAAGCGAACCAGTCAGCCCGTTGGCCGCGGTCGAGCACAATTTGCGCGAGCCCCATGCTGAGCACCAGCAGAGCGATCCCCAGGTAGTCGACTTTGCCGCCCTTGGCACGCCGCGCCTGCAGATACGCCGGATCGTGTACAAAGCTCGATACCATGACAAAGGCAAGGATTCCGATCGGTATATTGATATAGAAGTTCCAGCGCCAATTGAGGTTATCGGTGATCCAGCCGCCCAGCGATGGTCCGGCGATCGGCGCGACCATCAGCCCCATCCCCCACATCGCCATGGCCATCTGCTGCTCGCTCGGCGGGAACGACTCCATCATGATCGCTTGCGACGAAGGGATCATCGCGGCGCCTGCCGCACCCTGGAGGAGCCGAAAAACGACCATCTGGTCAAGCGATCGCGCGGCGCCGCAGAGTGACGACGCGATTACGAACAGCATCACCGAAAAGAGGAAATAGCGCTTGCGGCCGAACCGCGACGAAATCCACCCCGTCATCGGGATCATGATGCCGTTGGCGACCAGGTAGCTAGTCAGCACCCAGGCGATCTCGTCGACGCTCGCCGAGAAGCTACCCTGCATGTGGGGCAGCGCGACGTTGACAATAGTGGTGTCGAGTACTTCGAGCGCGCAGCCCAGCATCACGGCGAGCGCGATCAACCACTTATGCGCGGGCGAGCCTGGCTGGGTTGGGGTGGGTGAAACTGCTGCGGCCATTTTACACGTGCGCGCCCTTTAGTCGCCCTGGCCGGCCGTTTCAGCCGGGTTTATGTGCCGGAAAAACGGGTCGCGCCGGTACCATCATCATACGGATGGGCGAACGCGAGAAAAGAGCACTCGATCTGCCTGTTTTTCGGGTGTCTCAGGCCTGCTCGCGAATGTAGAACGCGGATGCCGCGGGGCGGTAGGCGCGCGGCAACCATAGCGGACGCCGCAGACCGCCGGGACCGGGCGCGGGCTTCGCGAGTTCGAGCCAGCGCCGGTAAATTTCGTGTGATTTAGCCGTGTCGACGAAGACGTCGCCGTAGCGATCATCGGCAGCGGGCTTCTCTATGCGTACTTTCTGATGCCAGCAATGAGCGCCGCTTATCGGATCGGGCTGTACCGGAAAGGTTAGATTTTGATGTACGCCGGCGTCTTGCCACCAGACCCGCTGGGAATCCTTGTCCGCGCTCGCGAAGGGCTGTACGCCGTGCACCTGGCGCATCATCCACCGGTGCGGTGCGGTTTGCCGCAGATCTACCAGCGCGGTTGACCACTTCTCGCCCCCGGTTTCCTCCCGCAGCCGCCAACGCCCAAGGTGGTGTGAGCAGGCGATAACCCCGGGACGAATTCCTTCGGTCACCCAAACCTTGTCGATGAAATAGCCGATTTCGGTGTAGACCTTGAGCAGGTCACCGGTGCTTACTTGGTAGCGGGCGGCATCCTCAGGATGGATCCAGAGCGGATTTCGATGCGAAATTTCGTAAAGCCATTTCGCATTGCCGGATCGCGTATGCACCAGGGTGGGGAGCCTAAACGTGGGCAGGAGAAGCATCTCGCCGCTGGTGCGGTTAATTTTGCTGCGATGGACGTGGCTTCGGATATAACTCGGAATGGCGACGTCGGGCCAGTTCCAGTCCTTCAACGTCTTGGAAAAGAACTCGAGCTTGCGCGACGGCGTCGGAAACCCCGCTAGCGCGAGTCCGTCGATTTCGACGCCGATAGCCTCACCGCCCTTGCTGACGACCTTGGTTTGATCGTCCACGATTGCCCCGGCAAGCTCGACCGCGCCGAGCGATTTCTGGTGGGCCGGCGCTGGCGACTCTTCGACCAGAAAGGCTCCATACTTGCGCATGTAGGCGAGCGGAGTTAGTGACTCGCGCGCAGCCGCCGCGGGCAAACCTGGTACGCTGTGTTCGAAGATCCAGCCGTAGTATTCATCTGCCGTGAGTTTCTCGCCAGGACGATCGATCGATTCGAAGTATTTGCGGATGCCGAGCCGGCCATCGGGGTCGATGCGCCACGATAGCTCGATCCAAAACTCGTCCTCCTCCCAGACTTCGCCGAGACCGGCTTCGCGATGTGCCTCCCAGGTGGTGTTGAAACGCTTGCCCTGGCGCTCGAGAGCGACGCGCAACACCGGCTGGCGGAAGCCGATCCAGCGCGCCGCGTGCGTCTCCTGGCTCATCAGGTCATGACGCTCCGAAGCGTGGCCCATCGGCAGCACGTAGTCGGCGAACCATGCGGTCTCGCTCCACACCGGCGTCAAACACGCGTGGCGCTCGACCTTGGACTCGTCGGACAGAGCTTCGATCCAACTCATGCCATCCGGATTCGTCCATACCGGGTTGTACACTCGCGTGAAATAGGTAGCGATTTTATTGCGCCCTGCCTTGAGAAAATGCGGTAACAGGAAGCTCATCTCGAAAAACGCGAGCGGGAATTCGCGAGGCCACATCAGTTCGTTCCAGACGTTGGGTGCTGGCGGCATCATGGGCGGCGCCGGAATGATCTTGTTGAACGCCGCGGGTGCGGTGCCGCCAACGGTAGCCACCGCGCCAACCAGCACGGAGAGGAACTGGAGTGCGCGAGCGACCTGCCATCCGCCCAGATTTCCCGCCGCCGCATTGCGCCATACAACAGTGGAAAAGGCGTGCCCGGCTCGGCCGATCTCACGAGCGACCTGCACGATTATTGTCGGATCCGCGCCTGACTCCTGGGCGGCGAATTCAGGAGTGTATTCCGCATAGACCCGCTTCACGATCGTGATGAAGCTTTCGAACGTTTGCGCTTCACCCGGGTGCTCCTCGCGGAGGTATTCCTCCCAATTGACCCAGCGCCGTACGAACTCATGGTCGAAAAGATCCGCATCCAGGATCACCTTGCACATCGCGAGCAATACCGCGGCTTCGCTGCCGGGCCAGGTCGAAAGCCAGTAGTCGGCGCGCGCTGCCGTGTTGGACAGGCGCGTGTCGATCACGCAGATCTTTGCCCCATCCAACTTGCCTTCGATGATGCGCTGGGCATGAGGATTGAAGTAGTGGCCTGCCTCGAGGTGCGAGCTGAGCAGCAGGATAAATCGCGCGTTGGCGTGGTCCGGCGAGGGACGATCGATCCCGGACCAGAAGGCGTAGCCTGCCCGGGCGCCAGCGGAGCAGATATTGGTATGGCTGTTATGGCCGTCGATTCCCCATGAGTGCAGGATGCGCTGATTGTAGAGCAATTCGTGACCGGGCCTGCCGACATGATAGACGATCTCGTTGCGGCGTCCCTCCAGCAGCGCCGTGCGAATACGTAAGGCGAGATCGTCAAGTACCTGATCCCAACTGACGCGCTCCCAGCTGCCCTCGCCGCGTTTGCCGCTGCGCCGGAGCGGGTAGAGAACGCGCTCAGGGTCCGTCACTTGGTTGAGCGTCGCGGGTCCCTTTGCGCAGTTGCGTCCGCGGCTGCCTGGGTGTGCCGGATTGCCTTCAAATTTGCGAATACGCCCGGTTTCTTTGTCAACGTAGGCGAGCAGTCCGCAACCCGCTTCGCAGTTAAAGCAGATGGTCGGAATCAGTGCGTAATGCTTTTGCACCTTGCGCGGCCATTGCCCGGGGTCGTATTCAACCCAGTCGTTCCAGCGTTCGACCGGGGGAAAGCTTGCAAGGCCGCCGGCGGGAAAGTCGAGGCCGGCAGCGGCAGGATTGAGCGGTCCAGGTTCGCGTGGCACCAGGGTGCACCTTCTCAGCTTAGAGGCGGCGCTTGGCCCGCCGTGATCCAGATTTCATCGAAAACGAACAGACCGGCCAGCGCCAGGGCTGCGGCCAGGTTGCAGGCTGCTATGCTCGAGGCGGGGTGCGCCGCCGCCAGCCACAAGAGCGCCAGCGGAATTAGCCCGCCAATCAGGATCGCACCCCACCAGAATTTCGCGCTGAGCTTGCCTCGCGTGATCAACGCGGTAGCGCGCCCGACGTCGGCACTGGACGGCGGCAGCAAAACCTCGCCCAGGATCAGGACGACGCTGGCCACGATCGCGGCCGCGAGTATCGGGTTCAAAATTCCCATGATTTCGCGCGCGCCGTTCGGTAGCAGTCCAATCCCCGGTTCTGCCGCCGCCGATCCGATCAGGACCATCGATGCGCTGCCGGCCACCACAGCTTGAACCAACAGATGCCAGAGGAAGAGTGGACTCTGCCAAAGATCACGCCCCCTTCCCTGCGCGAACAGAAACGCCGAATAGCCAGCGGAAGCCGCACCGGCGGCCGCAGAGAGCGCCAGCAAGATTTGCGGCACACCCGATGACAGCAGTGCGAAAACGACCCATGCGAGCGCAAAGAGTCCATAAACGATGAGGACCCAGGTGCCCCTGACCAGCCACGATCGTGGGTTCGGCCTGGTCAGGATGAAGTAAAAGCGGTCAGGCCGGTCGAGATCGGCGATTAGCAAAATGGTGGTAGCGCCAAGAAAAACCAGCGCGGCCAGAGGGCTTAGGACTGCTGGCACGATCAGTTCCGTAGCGGGAAGGTCCCACGCGAGCAGCAGGATCGCAGCCACGATCAGGAGCCCCGCCGCGATCGATTTGGTCCATAGGTAGAATGCCGGGATCACGCCCCACGGTTGAGGATGCGCGACGTCATAGACCACGCGTGAGGCACCCGGCGTTGTGCGGCTTTTTGGCGGAGAGTCCAGCAGGATCGAGTTCGCCGCTGGATTGTGTTCGGCGAACAGATGGCTCGATTGCGCCTCCATCCTGGCCGGTTGCAGCAGATCGCCCTCGATGCCCTTATAGAAAAGCTTGGGCTGCGTGCCCTTGTAGGGTTTGCGGGTGGCAACCTGCTCGGTCGCGACTATTCGGGCGATCCGGCTCTGTGGATCATCGAGGTCACCGGCGATGATCGCCTGTGTGGGGCAGACCACGACGCACGCGGGCTCGAGCTGCTGCTCGATTCGATGAGCGCAAAAGTTGCATTTCGCCGCCGTATGCGTGTCTGGGTCCAGGTACAGCGCATCGTACGGGCAGGCCTGCATGCACGATTTGCAGCCGATGCAGCGGCTGTTGTCGAAATCCACGATCCCGTCGTCGCGCCGGAAGAGTGCCGTTGTCGGGCAAATTTCGACGCATGGTGCGGCGTCGCAATGATTGCAGCGCATCACGCCGAAGTGGCGGCTGGTATGCGGAAACTCGCCTTTCTCGATGTACTTGACCCAGGTGCGGAAAACCCCCACCGGAACGTTGTGCTCGTCTTTGCAGGCGACGGTGCATGCGTGGCAGCCGATGCAGCGGTTGTGATCGATTACGAAGCCGTAGCGCACTTGATCCGCGCCTCGCGCACCCGCATTGCGGATGCAGTCCAACAAGCCCCGCTCAGCGGCTCAGATCGGTCGTCGTCCAATCCCTGCGCGGTCGTACTTGTGCAAACATCCTAATCCGAGAAACGACGTTACCTTGCAACTTCCGTAGAATACATCAGAATTGAACGCAGCGCAGGCTTTAACCGGTGATTACGCTTCGCAAAGCGGAGGCGCGTGGCGCCACCTCTCTCGATTGGCTCGACAGCCGACACACATTCTCATTCGGGGACTACTACGAACCCGGGCAGATGGGCTTTCGGCAATTGCGTGTAATCAACGAGGATCGCGTTCAACCCGCCAAGGGATTTCCGACCCACAGCCATCGGGACATGGAGATCATAAGCTACGTCTTGGAGGGCGCACTCGAGCACAAAGACGGTCTCGGCAACGGTTCGATAATCCGTCCAGGCGAAGTGCAGCGAATGAGCGCGGGCAAAGGCATAACCCATAGCGAGTTTAATCCTTCGCGCACCGAACTGGTCCATTTCCTCCAGATTTGGATCGCACCCGATCGGCTCGGCATCGCTCCTGGTTACGAGCAACAGGCCGTCGACCTGGAAGCCGCTCGGGGAAAATTCCATCCGATTGCTTCGCGAGACGGAGCACCCGGCCGCGTCAAACTGAACCAGGATGCAACGATGATGCTGGCGCTCGTCGATACCGGTCAGAATCTGGTTCACCGTCTCCGAGACGGCAGGCACGGATGGCTGCAGGTCGCTCGTGGCGCGGTTACGCTGAATGGCATCGCCCTGACGCCGGGAGACGGTGCCGCGATTGGCGCTGGTGGCGAGTTGAAAATCGAATCGAGTGCCCCGTCCGAACTGCTTCTCTTTGACCTTGCGTGACGAGCCAACTTGTCGACGCACGTTTGAATTCGCGACCTCGCTCGTCCAATGACGCGCAGGGAAAATGCGCTCGCACGACTCGAAGTGACGAGCGGAGGCCGTTGCAGTTACTAGGGCAATAAGAAGAAGGATGCCCTCACCGACTGGTAATATAGTCCCTCGCGTTCGCACCCGCGGTGCGTGAGACGCCATGCCGGAATTCCCCGACGTAACTGTCTATGTCGAAGCTCTTTGCGAACGCCTGATCGGCCATACATTAGTCCGCGTCCTGCTTAAGACGCCGTTTCTCTTGCGCTCGGCGACGCCGCCCCTTACCGACGTACACGGCGAGACCGTTCGCGAAGTCCGGCGCCTCGGTAAGCTGGTCGCTATCGGCATGGAAAATGGCCTGTGGATGGCGTTGCATCTCATGATTGCGGGCAGGCTCCATTGGCAAGCGGGCCGCTCGAAGCCACGCGCCCGCAACCTGCTCGCCACGTTCGAGTTCGACAACGGCTCGCTGCTATTCACGGAAGCCGGTACCCAGCATCGCGCGTCGCTGCACGTGGTCGACGGGAAAGACGGCCTGCTTTCTTTGAGCGCGGGTGGACTCGAACCGATGGACGCGGACCTCGCCTCCTTTACCGCGGCGCTGCGATCATCCAACCACACGCTGAAGCGCTCTCTCACCGACCCGCACATTCTGAGCGGTATCGGCAATGCCTACTCGGATGAAATTTTACATCGCGCGCAACTCTCGCCCATCGCGATGACCCAGAAGATCACTCCGGAAGAGACCGAACGCCTGTACGCGGCGACGCGGGCGACGTTGATCGAATGGACCGATCGCCTGCGCGCCGAGGCGGCTGGCGCCTTCCCCGAAAAAGTCACGGCGTTCCGGCCCGAGATGGCCGTCCACGGCCGCTACGGCCAGCCATGTCCGCGCTGCGGCACTAAAGTCCAACGCATACGCCACGCGGCGAATGAGACCAACTATTGCCCGCGATGTCAGACCGGCGGCCGGCTGCTCGCAGACCGAGCGCTTTCCCGGCTTCTTCACCAGGATTGGCCGCGCACGCTTGACGAACTCGAAGCTCTTAAACGGCGTTGAGCGTGATATTTCCCGTTAAATCAAACAAAAGTACTACCCTCCGCGTGCCTCAGCGATCCTTGGCCAGCCCGAGAGGCGCGCCTCGCGCGGCATCAGTCGCGAAGTGGCGCGGCCCGGAATCAGGCAAACCCTGATACCCGATTGATGAAGGTGAAATGCTATGCCCCGGTCAGGTCGAGAGGTAGTTGAACGATAAGATTCAAGCCCCATCCGTCTTCGACCTTGGCTTGAATCTTCCCGCCGTCAGCTTCGACCAGGGCGTGGGCAATATAGCGGCCGAGCGCCGAAGATCGAGCGCCATCGACCGCCAGGTTGGGACGGGAGAAGACATGCTCAATTTCACCGGGCGTCGCTTCCGGGCCGGTGTCGCTGACCTCGATTACTACCCATTGACCGCGCTGAGACGTGCGCAGACGGACTTCACCTGCGGGGGTCCGGCGGATCGCGCTGGTCAGCAGGTTAGCGATGATGCGTTCGAGATGAAGGGGATCGAGATTAGCCTTGGGCAGACCGCCGAGTTCCAGCCGGAGTTTGAGTCCCTTGAGCCGGGCTTCGATGCCGCAATGGTCCGCCGTCTCTGAAACCACTGAGTTGGCGTCGATCACCCGCCAATTCGGGCGCAGCCGCTGCTCCTCCAACAGGTAGAGGTCGAGCACGTTCTTCACCAATAGGTCCATCGAGGTCGTGGTCGACCATACGCGGGCGAGCAGGTTGTTGCGCTCTTTCTCGGCGAGTTCGTCTTCCACCAGAAGCGTGACCAGGCCGACGAGGGTCGCCAGTGGATTGCGGATGTCGTGCGTCATCGTCGCGATCTGCGTCTCGCGGAACGCCGCCGCTTCAGCCAACTGGATCAACTGCCGTTTGAGCTTGCGCCGGTAACGGTCATGAAATACCGCCGTGAATTGCGATAAGGTCAGGGCCGCCACCATCCCCAGCATGCGATGACTCTCGAAGGGACGCCCGATCGGGACCATGGCCTCGGAGATCACATAGAGTAAAAAACAGGCGATGATCAGTGCCAACTGCCAGCGCCATCCCCAGATGACGAACGCCGCGGTCGCGAAGGGGCACAGGACAATCGTGATGTAGCGGGTCGATGGCTCATGCGTGATCGCGCTGGTGCGGATCATCAACATGATCATCGTGATGCAGCACATCAGCGACCATAGGCGCCAATGGGCCCGGAAGCCCGGCAGCCAGGTCATCCCAAAAAAGGAAAGCACCACTGCGAGCGCGATCCAGTGGTAGGGCGAAACCAGCAAACCCAGCGAAGGCGCGTGGGCGCGCGCGTCGACGGCTATGTAGCCGAGCAGAAATAGGATTCCGACCGGGCCCGACTTCTTCAGAATGTCGATTGCTTCGGCGTTATCGTCGAAATCGGCAACGACCTGGCGCGCCGTAACCGCGGCCGGCCGTATTTGCGTCGGCGCCGCCTTGACGGTATTGACTGCCCCGTCCCGTGCTGAAGAAGCGATTGCCCCCACCTATCTAATCCCTATCTGCCAGCGGCAAGGGTCGCAAGGGCCCCATCCATCGCGGTGACGGCAAAGTCCAACTCCTCCTCCGAGATCGTGAGGGGTGGAGCGATGCGCACGACGCGGTCGGCATTGAGCGTCCAATTGACGACCACTCCGCGCGCAATGGTCTCCGCAACGAAGCGCTTGGCCAGTGCGGCCTCGACGAACTCGATGCCGACCAGCAGGCCAATTCCCCTGATGGCCGAGACCGCGGACTCGGCGAACTGCTCAAACCTCTGAAAACGTTCGAAAAGGTACGCGCCGAGCGTCTCCGCTCTCTCCCAGAGCCGATGGTCCACGATGAAATCGAGGGCGGCAAGACCTGCGGCGCATGAGACCGGATGGCCGCCGAAAGTAGTGATGTGTCCAAGCGGCGGAATCGTGCGCAAGAGTCGCCATGACTTGGTCGCGCGCACAAAACGCGCCCAGCGGCATACCCCCGCCCAGCGCCTTCGCGAGCACGACGATATCGGGAACAACGCTAAAGTGTTCCATTGCGAAGAGGCGGCCTGTACGTCCAAAACCAGTTAAAACCTCGTCAAAAATCAACAAAGCACCAGTAGAATCGCAGCGGGCGCGCAGCGCTCGCATGAAGTCCAGACTCGGAATTCTCACCCCGCCCTCTGCCTGAACCGGCTCTATAACCACTGCGGCGACCTGGTCATCGATCGCCGCGAGCGCCTCCTCATCACCATAGGGAAGGTGCCGAACCGTAACCGGAAGCGGCTCGAACGGCGCTCGAAACGCCGCGTTTCCGGCTAATGCCAGTGCCCCCATGGTATCACCGTGGTAGGCTCCATCGAAGGCCACCAGGAGCGAGCGGCCAGAGCACTTACGGGCGGTTTTGAGCGCGCCCTCGATCGCTTCGGCCCCGCTATTGGTCAAGTAGACGCGGTCGAGGGGTGGAAGCAAGCCTGCCAGGCGAGCCGCCATTTTCGCCTGAATTTCGATTATGTACTCGCCGTACACCATCACGTGGAGATGGCGGCGGGCCTGACGCTCGATCGCCTCGAGTACCGCGGGGTGCCCATGACCTAGCGCGGAGACGCCGATCCCGGCGATAAGATCGAGATAGCGGCGCCCGTCGGTAGTGTAGAGCCACGAGCCCTCTGCATGATCGATCTCGAGCCCGAGAGGAGAGTCTGAGGTCTGCGCGAGATGGCGCCTAAAGTTGTCGCGGGACTGGCTCATCGGTCACCGAGGAGGCTCCTCAGAAAGGACCCGTCGCCGTGGGGCCATTCGAGCGGCGGGGACTGCAGCGCGCCGGGCGCGCAGAGGTAGCTCGCGCCGAATCGATGCAGCAGGTCACGAATTTCGTTCGACGGCGGGCGGCCGGCGATGGCGAAGGCTTCGCAGACCTCGCGGACCGGCTCCAGCCGGTCCGCGAGGTCTGCCAGCCCGGAGAATGGCGACACATAGACGGTGCGAAAACCGGGCGAGGCGGTAAAGGCGGCGGCGCCATCGTAAACCACCGTCCACCCAAGGCCGTCGGACTCCCAGAGGCGGACATCCTGGCCGCCGAGCCAGCGCCAACGCGCGGTCTCGCGAACGCGCCGGATAGCCGCGGCGGGCTCGAGGGTGAGCCGCCGCGGCGGGGGAAGAGTGCGCGCGAGGCGCGCGAGAGCCGCGGCGATTTTTCCTGCAACAGTGTAGGCGGAGTGGCTTGCGACTGCCTCAGTGGAGCGCTCTGCCTCGGCCGAGCGCCCTGCAACCACGGAGCACTCCAACTCGGCAGAGCGTTCCGCAACGCCCAAGGTGTCCGCAGCGGGCCTGGGGCGCGCGTCCGCCGAATCTTCGACAAAAATGTGGTGCGGCGAGAGGCATCCGCGCTGCTCGAACAGGGTGATATCGCGGGCGAGCGCCGCGGTTTCGTCGTCGGAGACGCCTTCGTTGGCCGCATTGCCCAGCACGATTGCACCGCTCAGCCGGTGGCCGAATCCGGCGAACCCCTCGCCATATCGAGTCGAATCATCAAGTGATGGCTGGAGATCTGTGACGGTTTCGTCGCCGCCGAAGACGACGACGCGATCGCAGGCCTCGCGCATGATGGTCGTCAGCTCGGGCTGTTCACGGCCCCAATTGAAAACGGCGACGCGCCGGGCGAGAGCGTTGCCGTGGCGTGCGATGGCGTCGGCGAACGCGTGGAAGAAGATTGGCTCCGAGGTCGAAGTTTTGACCATTGCAGCGGATCCCGCGACTAACGCTGTAATCAGCTCGTGCAGCCCTGCGCCGGGGATGTTGCCGGGCATCACGAAGCCGATGAGCTGCGGGCGGGAACGCACCCGGCGCGAAAAGGCTTCGATCCGCGGGATATCCAGGAACGGGGCCGTCAGGGCATCGACGGATGCGGCGAGTAATTCCCGCGAATATCCGGAGCGAGCCGCGATACGCGCGACGAGGTCGGATCCGTGCGGCGGGCGGGAGAGCGCGCGCACGGCCTCGACCAGAATCGACGCGATCGCAGCGGGCGCGAGCGTTCGATCCGCCGCCGCTGCGCGCAGGGCCGGAACGGCGGCGCGAAGGTCGCGCGGCGTCGTGGCGGCAATCGCGGCATCCGCCACTCCCGGAGGCCGCGGCAGGCCCGCGGTTGAGAGGTGTTTCATACTGTTTGCTCGGGATTGGCGCGTTGTCGTGACGCGAACTGTTCGATCGCCAGCGCGCATCCCCGCGGATCGCCGGCCGCGCGACCTATGATCGCGACTCCGTCGCCCGTGACCGCGCCGAAATCCTCGGTCATCAGGGCCGAGACCGAGCCGACATTGGCGAGATCGAAAAAGGCGAGCATCCCCACCTCGCCGGCGGGCATCGGTGCGAGCGTTGCGGGATCGAGCGCCACCGCACGCAGCCATGGCGGTGCGAGCTTGACGCGGCTGCCGGTGGGCGGGTCGTGCGCGGAGTTAAAGGCGGTGGCGTCATAGAGTTGGGAGCACATCTCGGTCATGCCGTACTCATTGATCACCATTGCGGGGGCGATGCCCAGCGCACGTTGAGCCTCGGCGACAACCTCGAAGGCGGTCAGCGGCTGGAGCTGGCCCTTGGCTCCGCCGGTATCCATCAGGCGCGAAGCCGCGGGTAGTGCGAGGGTGACTGAGCCTGCGCGCATCTCCGCGAAGATCGCGGCCAGCGCGGCCGTCGTCCCGAGCACGGTGACAGGGGTACCGGCGCGTGCGATATGTTCGAGAAAGCCGAGCGCTGCGGCGATGTCGACCGAGCGCGGAGTCGCCGCGCAAAGGAACTCGCCCGTGCCGAATTCCTCGATACACCAGGTGATCATCTGCGACAGCGACGAGTCTGGCATCCGATCCGCGGTGGGATGGAGCGCCAGCATCGCGGTGCGCCGTTGGTCCGCAAAGAGCATCCGGCGGAGATGGCCAAGGGCTGAAGCGCGGTAAATCTCCGGCCGGATCACGCAATGGCGACCCCTATCGTCCCGCCCGAGCGTGGTGCCGCTGGTGCGAAACAGCAGCGGAGCCGACGACGGCAGGGACTCCTCCCGGCTTTCCATCCGGGCGTACTTGAAGGCGACGGTGCTGACCGCTGGGATCGCGGCGAGATCTCGCAAGCTGTGCGGGAGCGCGTGACGAGCGAGGCAATAGCTACGATAAGGAGGTACGTGCTCGAATTGATGCCGAAAAACGTCTAGCGCCAGGGCCTCGAACGCGGTCGAATCGGGCGAGTGGATAAACGCGAGGACTTTCTCGTAGATGGACGCCACAGACGCTGACGCAGGCGAAGCCACGCCTCGATGATGTCATTTGACTACGGCCGGGTTCAACGATCGACCAGTCGGCCTTTTGCGCCTCGCCCGGGTATGCCCCGTCTATTCAACAGGTTCCTGCGATCTGATAAAAGCTCAATTGAACAATTAGGGGGGTCGCCTCTGGAGGGGCGAACCGGATGAAAAAGTTCATAGCTGGCGTGGTGGTGGGTTTGGTAGGGAGTTTGGGAGTAGGGTTTGCGGCGCCGGGCGCCAATCACAATGGTCTCTTCTGGAACCGGCTCAACGGTTCGGCGAAGACGGGTTACATCAATGGGTACAGTGACGCGATGCAGGTCAGTGTCGGAAAGCTCGACAGCCTGACTTTCGCCGCGGCGCTTTTTCACTGGAAAGGCGCGGACAAGATCATCAAGCAGTTGTCGCGCGAGCTATCGGTATCCGGGGTCGGCGCGGACGACGCGGTGAAGAAGCTCGACGCGCTCTATGCCAATCCAAAGTACGGGGACCTGGATCTCGCGCAGGCGATGCAGTTGCTGGATCCGCAGCTAAGTCCATCCGACCCGGGTGCTATTGGAAGTCAGCCGGCGAAGGCTCGATAGACCGGATTTCGAACAGCGACGTTTGACGGCAGGGCGGCCGCCTAGGGCGAGGGCCCCGCCGTTTTTTATCGGCGCGAAAAGCGGCCGCGGTCGCGTCGCGCGCGGAACATCTCCGCGGATCGACCGACACATTTTGTCTTGATTCCGACCGCGGCGCGAATCTCGCGGAATAACGGGCAAGCCTCTTCGGTGGTCACCGGGGCGAAGTGAGCCTCGCGCACGGGCTGGGCCAAGCCTTGACGGCCGCGCCTCGGTGTGAGGAACCTGACGCAAATACCTCAGAGGAGCGTCTGCGCAATGATCGATGTGTACTACTGGCCCACGCCGAACGGGAAGAAGGTCACGATCTTCCTCGAAGAGGCGGGAGTCCCTACAAAATCGTTCCGCTAAATATCCGCAAGGGTGAGCAGTTCGAACCCGCGTTCCTCAAGATCAGTCCGAACAATCGGATGCCGGCGATCGTCGATCATGAAGGACCCGGCGGGAAGCCCTATTCGTTATTCGAATCGGGGGCGATCCTGATCTATCTCGCGGAGAAGACCGGCAAGTTCATGCCCTCCGAGATGCGGGCGCGGTACGAAGTGGTGCAATGGGTGATGTTCCAGATGGCCGGGGTGGGGCCGATGATGGGTCAGGCGGGCCACTTTATGCACGCGGCGCCGGAAAAGATACCGTACGCGATCGAGCGTTACACCAACGAGTCGCGGCGACTCTGGGGCGTGCTCGACAAGCGCCTGAGCGAAGTCCCGTTTGTGGCGGGCGAGTATTCGATCGCGGATATGGCGAGTTATCCGTGGGTGGTGGCGGCGGAGCGCGAGCCCGAACAATTGAAGATGCTGCCGCATCTGAAGCGCTGGCTCGACGCGATGGGCGCGCGTCCGGCGGTGAAGCGCGGGATGGCGGTGATGGCGGACATGCCGGTACAGCCGTTGACCGACGAGGAACGTTCGATTCTCTACGGCAAGAAGCAGTTCGAGCAGCGCTAGGTGCGGGGGACCGGCGCGATCAGGATTGTGCCGGGGGCGGTTGCGGCGGGCTGGCGGAGCCGGACTGTTCCGTCGCGGTCATTTCATTGGTGATGAACAGGAAGAGGGTCCAGAAGCTGCGCGACCACGGCAGCACCCCGACGCAAAGGATGACCGCGATTACGGCGGGAATGGTGAGCTGGGCGGCTTCCGAAAAGCCGAAGAACATCAGCGCCGCCCAACTCGCGAGCACTCCAGTAACGGCGACCGCGTAGTCGATCACCACGGGTCCGATCCATTCGCCCGCGTGCTTCCAGAAGGTCGCGCCGCAGTTGGGACAGGCGGGATGCATGCCGAAATAGGAGCGAAACATGCGGCCGCGGCCGCAGGACGGACATTTACGCGCGAGCGCGCGCCAGATCAGCTGCCATCCCGAGGGCCGCACCTGCGATTCGCCGCGCGAGGCGCGGCTCGCAGCATATTCGTCCCACGACGAGCCAATAATCAGCCACGCACCGATGAGGGAGAGAAAAGCGACCGCGCCGAGAGCGGCGAGGATCGCGAGCGCGATTTGCTGATTGACGTTCATAGCCGGCGAGCATGGTGCGCGAAGTTCCGGTTATACCAGAACGGACGCGACGTTGGTGATCGCGCCGTGAGGTTTCGTTGCGGTCCGAGATAAAGGTGCCGCGCGACTTTTACGCCCGGCCGGTGCTGACGGTGGCGCGTGAAGTGATCGGCAAGATCCTGGTTCATCGCACGGCGGAGGGAATTGCCGCGGGGCGAATCGTCGAAGCGGAGGCGTATCGCGGCCCGGAGGATCTGGCGGCGCATAGTTCGCGCGGGTTGACGCGGCGGACGACGGCGATGTTCGGTCCGCCCGGGTATGCCTACGTCTACCGGCTCTACGGAATCAGCTGGGCGATGAATCTGGTGGCGGCGTCCGAGGGGGAGCCGCACGCGGTTTTAATTCGGGCGATCGAACCGGTCGACGGAATCGAATTGATGGTGCGGCGACGCGGCCGCGCGGCAGATTCGCGCGAGTTGACCAACGGGCCGGGCAAGCTGACTCAGGCGCTGGCGATAACCGGTGCGGACTATGGGCGCGATCTCTGCGGCGACGAGCTTTACCTGGCCGAGGCGGGGGAGGGTCGTGCGCCGCGGATTGGCCGATCGGCACGGATCAATGTGGCCTACGCAGGCGCGTGGGTAGATCGGCCGTGGCGTTTTTACGCGCGCGGGAATCGCTACGTCTCGGTGCGGCCCCGGACTAGCAGCCCCAGACCTCTTTGGCCGTTTCGACCACCAGGCGGAGTTTCGCGCGCTGATCCGCGGCCGTGATGCGATTGCCGGGGGCGGTGCTGGCGAAGCCGCATTGGGGGCTCAGCGACAACTGGCCGAGGTCGATGAAGGTGGCCGCCTCATCGAGGCGCCGCTTGAGCGTGTCCTTGGTCTCGAGTTCGGGGAATTTGCTGGAGACCAGTCCGAGCACGACCGTCTTGTGCCGTGGCACCAGGCGCAGCGGCGCGAAGCTTCCGGCGCGCGGAGTATCGTATTCGAGGAAATAGGAATCGACGTCGATGCGATTGAAGAGCGTGTCGGCGATCAGGTCGTAACTGCCTTCGGCGCTCCAATGACTCTGGTTGTTGCCGCGGCAGATGTGCATCGCGAGGTGCAGACCGGCGGGGCGTCCGGCGAAGGCGCGGTTCATGATGGCGGGATAGGTTTCGAGCAGAAGCCGGCGGCCGTCGTCGCCGCGTTTGGCGAGCTGCGGCCAGATGCGCTGGTCGCTCAGCGAGGCCAGGGTGGTTTCGTCGATCTGGACGTAGCGGCATCCGGCGTGCGCGAGCGCGCGCAGCTCTTTGCGGAAAGCGTCGATGATATCTTCCCAGAAGAGGTCGAGGTCGGGATAGGCGTCGCGGCTGATATTGGAGCGGCCGGCGCGGAAATGGATGATAGTGGGCGAGGGGATCGTGAGCTTGGGCGTGCGCGAGGTGAGCGCGCGCAGGAAGTTGAAGTCGGCGACATGGATGGGCGCGGTCCAGCGCATGCGGGCGTGGACGCGCGGTACGATGATGGGAAGCTTGTGGCCGTCGCGATCGATGAAGAACATTTCATCGAGGGCGGTGGGATCGTAGGCGACGTTCACGCCGCCGAGTCCGCGGCAATAGAAATCGGTGTAGAAGACTTCGCGGCGATACTCGCCGTCGGTGATCGATTGGAGTCCGACCTCTTCCTGCAAGGCCACCGCGTTGCGAATCGAGCGATCCTCGAGGTCGCGGAGAGCGCCGGCGGCGAGGTTGCCGGCGGTGTGAGCGTCGCGGGCTTGCAGCAGTTCCGGGGGCCGCAGCAGGCTGCCGACATGATCGGCGCGAAACGGCGGATCGTGCGGCGCTGCAGTTGCCATCGGAGCGCTAGAATTCGGCTTTGAACGCGTCGTTCAGGCCGTTGGCGTAGGAGATCCGCTGTGGCGCGATCCGTACCATCCGGAGCGCCGGATTGCCGAAGAAGGGCGCCTCGAAGGGATTTTTCTTGAGAAAGACGGACTTCAGGCTCTCGAACTCGGCGCTGTTGCGCGGAACGTCGCGCGCCACTCCTTGGATCGAGGCGCGTGCCACTTCGAACGTCGGAACCTTGCCGACGTCGCGGTTATCGATCAGTACCGTCGCCCGCGGCCGTTTAAGCAGGTTCTGATATTTCTCGGCGGTATCGCCCATGATGAAGATAATCTCTGCGTCGGCGGTTTCGGCGAAGGCTTGCATCGTGCCGGTGGGCCATTGTTCTCCCTGCGTGATCACCACCGCGACATGTTCCTGGGCGAGGAGGGTTGCCAGCTTCTGTTTCTGTTCCGGAGTCAGCATGGGTTCGATCCTTGGTTGTGGCGTGGCGAGTTCTGTCACTTCTCGATGCGCAGCCGCCAGCCGACGTCGATCGCCTGTACCTCGGTCACTGCATAGCCTTCGGCCTCGGCGGCCCGGGGAACGTCGCGAGCGCCGCGCGGATCGTCGAGGATCAGTTCGAGGACCTCGCCGCGCGCCATCTGCTCGAGACGCACTTTGGCATGCGCCCAATTGAGGGGGCACTTGACGCCGCGGAGATCAAGGCGAGCGGTCGCGGCGGGCGAAGTGTCGTTGATCATCGGGTTTCGATCATCGGACGGATGCGCAGAGGGTTATTTCGCCGCGTAAAGATGTTGGTAGCGCTGTAGAATCTGACGCATGACCTGTTCGCTCTGCGCGCCGACGAGCGGGTAGTCGCCGACGAAAAACGTCGGTACGCCGTCGACGCCGTGCTGGTGGGCCTCGCTCGTGTTGTTGCGGAGGCGCGCGGTATAGCGGTTCGATTCGAGCGCCAGATCGAGCGCGTCGCGATCGAGTCCGACGTCAGCGGCGAGATCGCCGAGGACGCCCTGCCCGCCGATATTGCGTCCCTCGTTGAAGTAGGCGCGGAAAACGCGATCCGCGAAGGCCTCACTCTTGCCGCAATCCTTCGCGAATTCCTCCGCCTCCAGGGCCAGCCGGGAATTGGTCAACAGTTCGGGCGGGGTCATCGCGATGCCGGTAACCGCGGCCATTGCCTGGATGCGCGACCAGGCGGCGCGCCGAGCCTCGGGATCCATACCACGGCGGAATTCGGAGGCGGGCATGCCTTCAGCGGGCCATTCGGGATGAATCTGGAAGCCGCGCCATTCGATCTCGAGGTCGAATTCCGGCTTGAGCTTGCGGACGGTTGCGAAGCCGATGTAACAAAACGGACAGATAAAGTCGGAAAACATCACGAGTTTGAGCGCCATGGCGAGTGTGACCTCGATCCGACTATACGACGGCGACTTCGGGTCGGTCAAAAGCGGGGTAAGCCTGGCGGAGTGCCTTCTCGTCGCGGGCTGTGTTAGGTAACTCGTGAAACACTGGTGGACGGCGGGTCGGTCGCGCGGAGGGCCAATGATTCTCGACACCTTCAAACTCGACGGCAAAGTGGTCGATTATCACCGGCGCCGGGCGCGGCCTTGGCCGTGCGATGGCGATTCGGTTCGCCAATTGCGGTGCGGACATCGTCGCCGCTTCGCGCACCGTGGCGCAACTCGAGGAGACCGCCGCGGAAGTGCGCAAGCGCGGCCGGAAATGCCTCGTCGTTCCCACCGACGTCTCGCGCTCCGACCAGGTCAACGCGATGGCGGAAGCGGCGATCAAGGAGTTCGGCGAGGTCGACGTACTGATCAACAACGCCGGCATCGGCGAGGACTCTTTCGGCAAGGCGATCGAGGAGATCAGCGACGAGGAATGGCATCGCGGCGTCGACACCAATCTCTCGAGCCAATTTTACGCCGCCCGCGCTGTGATGCCGCACATGGTCGCGCGCAAGCGCGGCAAGATCATCAACGTCGCGTCGGGTTATGGACTACGTGGCGGAAAACATAACTACATGTATGCATGCTCGAAAGGGGCGATCCTGCAGCTCACGCGATCGCTCGCGCTGACTTACGCCGAGCACAATATCCAAACCAACTGCATCGTCCCCGGCATCTTCCCGCATAACGAGGCGATGATGCGGTTCTTCAAGGGCGGCAAATTCATTCCCGATCGGGCGTCCCGGCAACGACGAGGACGTCGGCCCGCTCGCGGTCTTCCTCGCCTCCGACGCCTCCAACCATATCAATGGCGAACTGCTGATAATCGACGGCGGCGGGCTCGCCGGCGGCATCACGCCCACCGGCGTCGCGCCCGGAAACCCGGAGTGAAAGCGGCGCACATGCACTCCAGGGGAGAGAGTTCGATGGCATTACCGGAAGGGCTTAAGGATTTCTCGCTCGCGGGCAAGTCGGCGATGGTGGTCGGCGCCGAGCATCCGCTTGGACGTGTCGCGGCGGTCACGCTGGTCGAGGCCGGAGCCCGGGTGCTGATGGCATCACAGGAGCCGGGCACCGAAGAGGCGTTGAAAGCGACGGCTCAGGCGGTGACTGCGGCCGGGCAGAAGAGTCCGCCGATCCACGTGCAGAGCGCCGTTGTGCGCGCCGACCTCAGCCGCCGCCGCCGATCTCGCCGTCAGCCGGTTGGGCGGACTCGATATTCCGTCACCGCGCTCGATGCGCCCTTCTACGCGCCGGTCGAGGCGACCGACGACCAGGCTTCGACCGCGTGATGGACGACAATTTCAAAGCGGTCTGGATTGCCTGTCAGGAGGCCGGCCGCGTGATGCTCAGCCGTGGCGGGGGCAATATCGTTAATATCAACAACGTGATGGCCGAGCGGGGCGTGCCCAATGCGCGCTTTATTGCGCGCCAAAGGCGCGGTGCGCAACCTGGTTCGCGCGCTCGCGCTCGAATGGGCGCGCCGCAAGGCATCCGCATCAACATCCTCGAATGCGGATGGCTCGAAGAGGAGGGCAGTGCCGGCACTCGAGCCGGGAGATTTCAGCGACAAGCTGGTCAAATACCTGCCCTACCGGCGACTGCTCAAGCCCGAGGAGATCGCGCGGAGCGCTGCTCTACCTGGTGTCGCCGGCTGCGGGTTTCGTCACGGGCAAGTCGGTCGCGGTCGACGGCGGCCTGCTCTGCCGGGTGTAGCTATGCCGCCAGCGCCGCGGTCAGGAGCAGCGTGCTTTCCTCGAGCGCTTCGACCGCATGCGGAATTTCCCGATCGAGTGCGCAGAGCATCCCGGAGGTGAGTGTCTGCTCGCGACCCTTCGCGCGGAAGCGAATTGCGCCCGCGATGACCTGCAGGCTGATTGAGCCGCGCGCGGTGTGTTCGTTGAGACGCGCACCCTTGCGCAGCAGCAGTAACGTCACGGTCAGGTCGCGATGCTTGAAGAGGCTCGTGGCGGATCGGTCATTCGCGCTCCACGAGGGCTGCGACTGCGCGCGCACGATCTGATCCTCAAGTTTGAAGGTGCTCAACCCATCAGTCACGCTGTTCTCGGTCTTTTTGTCCTTTTGTTCCTCAGCCATCCGCGTAGACCTCACACGTAAAAAGTTTCAGGCGCCAGGGTCACCTCGTCCACCCAAGTCCGCAACTCGCAAACAGCGCATCAACGGGCGAACGGCGAGGACAGTGTCAGTCCGCCATCGACGGTTATGGTTTGCGCGGTTATGAAGGCCGCTTCAGGCTGCAAGAGCAGAGTCACGGCGCCCGCTACCTCGTCCACTTGCGGCAAGCGTCCAAACGCCGAGCGGCGTATTGCCGCCTCGCTCGCCCGTTGAAAATCCTCCGCGAGATAGAGGCGCGAAGAGTCGCTGTCGATGAGCGCGAAACTTACGTCATTGACGGTAATACCGCGCGGCCCCAGTTCAAAAGCGAAATCGCGCACCATGCTCTCGAGCGCCGCCTTGGCCGCGCCGAGCACGCCGTGCCCGGGCATGTAGCGGATCGAGTCGATGCCGGAGATCATGACGATACGTCCGCCCGCACTCATGAACTTACTCGCCGTCTGGACCGCGGCGACGAAGCCACCGACGCTCAGGTTGAAGGTGCGCGCGAGATTATGCGGCCTGGCCTCAAGCAGCGGCCGAAACGCGGTGGCGGCGGCGTTGAAGACCAGGTAGTCGATGTGGCCCAGATCGCTTCCGACCCGCTCGACCATCGCGCGCACCTCGGTATCGCTTTCCATGTCGGCCTTGACCAGAATCGAGCGCGGAGCAAGGGCACTCACGTTGGCCAGAGTGTGCGTCGCGCTCGCTTCGTCACGACGATAGTTGAGTGCCAGCGTGGCGCCGGCACGAGCCAGCCTGAGTGCGATCGCGCGACCCAGTCCGCGGGTACCGCCGGTTACGAGGGCGACATGTTCCGAAAAATCGGACATGAGATTGAGATTACCATGGTGAAGTTGCCGCCCGCGATCAGATCGCGCGAGCGGCGAACCGGCGTCACGGACCGAGCGGAAGCAGGACGATGGATTTTATGCTGACCCATTTGCCGGGCTTGATTTCCACCTTTTGGTTGCCCCCCGGGCCGTGAACGACGTAGCGTCCGGGCTCAAGCACGACGCGGAACTGGCCCGGCTGACGATCGCTGCAGATACCCTTGGCTACTTGAGTTTTGTCGTCCGCGCCGTAGACCCAGATGCATTCGCCGATGACGCCCTCGGGGTCCGACGCGATGTCGCTTTTGCCGCCGGAGAAGCCGTAAATTCCTGATTGCAGCGGTGGGGTTGCAGAGGTCTTCTTGCCGTCCGCCGCAGCGGAGGCCGGGTTTACGGTAGCGGCCGGAGAAGAACCCGCGAGCACCACGGCCAACGTCGTCGTGGCGATCATCAGCGTAAGACGCATGATCCACTCTCCACCAGCGGAGCAATCAAAGCGAATAATGAATCGTATTCGGTGTCGCTGCAATAGAAAGCAAAAAGATGCGTGAGAGCCTCGGAGAAAGTGATTGCGCGAGGCTGGGCTTCCGGCCATAGTCGGGTCAAGGCAGCCAGGATCGAGAGGAAGGGTGGAAGCAGATGGCGGTTATCGAAGAAGAAGCATTCGAGTCATGCATCAGCAAGGGCACCAGGATTTCGGGCAAAATCAATTTCCGATCGCCTGCGAAGATTGAAGGAGAGGCGGAGGGCGAGATCACCGGCGACGATATCCTGATCACGCAAGGCGCCGCGGTTAGTGCCCGTATTGCTGCCGCCCGCATAACGGTTGCGGGGAGCGTCAACGGCGAGATTGTCGCACGCGAGAAGGTCGAATTGCTGGCGTCGGCGCGAGCCCAATGCACGATCACCACGCCGAAACTCGTGCTCAACGAGGGTGCTCGGTTCGACGGCGACTGCAGGATGCCAGGCGAGCGCAACGCAGCATAGCGTGGCCAGTTGGGGCCCGGCGCAAGCGCGCGCCACTAGCCGTTCTACGAGATGGCCGCAGGAGTGAAATCGGCAACCACGGTTTCGACGCCGCGATTGTCGCGGCGTTTGAGCAGTCGTCCCGTGCGGTCCAGTTCGATTTCTTCGAAATCACCCATGCGAGTTTCGTAAATCCACAGGTTTCCGGCTTGATCGGTCCGGCGGCAAGTTTGCTTGATCGAGGCGGCGACGAGGGTATTCGCGTCGATAACGGCGACCCTGCCCGTCCATCGCGGCTGTCCGCGCGAGCGGACCCGCGCCACGATGAGGGCCCGGAACAGGGTGATGCCGGTGACGTCGACTTCGCGGAAGCGGCCGAGCTTGATCAGAATTTCATTGCGTCCGGCGAGCGCGCTAACGCTGCCGCGAAAGCTTTCGTCGCACGCTTCATAGGCTGCGCTGCGTTTGAACAGGCTGCTCGAATAGCGCAGCGCCACTCGCACAACCGCGTCGTCAACGCCGATGACGGCCTCGATCTCTAGGCGGCTACGGCCGTCCGCACCGGTCCAGGCACCGGAAATCATGCCGGCGCCGACGCGCATCTGTTCGATTGCGACAAGGTCGCGGGCGCGGCGGATTTCGTAACGATAGTCGCCGGCCGGAATGATCATCGGAGTGCTTCACGCTTCGGCCACGAGTTCCCGGAGACGCGCCGCAAGGTGTGGGGCCTGCGCTTCATGCTTGAAGTAGACGTAAACCTCTTCGGCCGCGCTAGCAATCGTCCGGATGTTCGCGGCCCATTGAACCAGCGCCGCTTCATCGTACTCTTCGCGGCGCAGACGCAGGTACGCTTGCGGGGCTGTGGATACAAGTGGGGTGGACAGCTTGTCGGTCTCCGCCACGCAAAGCGCCGCCCCGCCCGAGCGCAGAATATCGAACACGGCGTCGTCGAACCAGGATTGGTGGCGGAACTCGAAGGCAGGGCGCAGCCGGCCTCCGATTTGTCCCAGAAAGTCCGATAGTACCGCGTCGTCTCGGACGAAATCGGGCGGAAGCTGAAATAGCACGGGCCCGAGCCGTTCGCCCAACGCACTCGAAGTCTCGATAAAGTAATCGAGGTTATCCCTAATTCCGCGTAGTCTCGCGAAGTGGGTGATTCGCTGCGACGCCTTTAGGGCGAAACGGAAGTTCACAGGCGTCTTGGCGGCCCAACCCTCGAGCATCGAGCGCCTCGGCATAGAGCGAAATGTGTAATTTATTTCGACTGTGGGTAGGCGCGCGGCATAGTAAGAAAGCATTGCTGCGCCAGAAGTTTTTGGCGGATAAAAGCGGCCAACCCATTCCTTGTAGCTGAATCCGGAAGCGCCGATGCGAATCTCAGCAGCCATTATGATCGCACGGTAGCATTCGAGCCCTTATACGAAAATGAAGCGTAATCCGCGTCTAAAGGCCTCATCGAACACCGCGCACAGTCTGCGCCACACACATAGATAAAGAAACGGTGGATTCACGCGACACAGGGGTGTTGACGGCAGCGTTTGAATCAATATAAGTGGAATAGGTCTCTCTTGCTGCGGTTGCGGTAGAGGGCGTTCGTCCTCACCTGATACTTCTGCTTGTTGGGGCGGGTGTTGGTGGTTGTGGCAATTTGGTGGTTCTTTAAACCAAATAACGCTTAGAAGAATCATATGAAACTTTGGTGCGCCATGACGGCTGAAAACTATGTGGATGCAACCGGGTTTGCTGGTTTTGCCTTTTACAGTATCCTATGACAAACAATAGCCCACGTTAGGAAATCTAAAGAGGATGATACGCAATGATAGCTGAAGCCAAGGTTCTGACGGTAAGTGAGCTCTCTGAGTATCTGCGGGTTCACCGTTCCACGATCTATCGGCTCCTGAAGAAAGGGCAGTTGCCCGGATTCAAAATCGGCAGCGACTGGCGCTTCAACGTGGAAGCGATAGACGAGTGGCGTTTGCAGCAGGGCGCGGCGCAACTGGAAGAGCTGCGCGCTAGCGGACCGGGCAACTAATACAAGCTCAGCCCGGTTCCAGGGCTGCAGGCGCGAAAGCTCGGAGCGCGCCTGATGCAGCAGCCATCTAGTGCGGTTCAGGTGCGGTGCGGGTGCTGCGGGGGTGAGAGTCGAGCGAAGCACCGAGCGATCAGGTAATCCCGGTCGTCTAGTTTCGAAATCCCCTGGAGGGTTAGCAGGGCCGCGGTTGTATCGGGTAGAGTTGACGCCCGATGCCAACTGACGTTTCCGGCCGGACCAGATATTTCACCGAGTCGGTCATCCGCGAGATGACGCGGCGTGCGCTCAAGTGCGGCGCGGTGAACCTCGCGCAGGGCTTTCCTGACTTTGCGGCGCCGGTCGAGCTGAAAGAGGCGGCCAAGCGCGCGATCGACGAAGACTACAACCAGTACGCGATCACGCACGGCTCGCCGAATTTTCGCGCGGCGATCGCGCAGAAAGCGCGGTCGTACAACGGCTTGGAATGCGATCCCGACCGCCATGTGACAGTCACCTGCGGGGCGACCGAGGCGATGATCGCGAGCCTGATAGCCGTGATCAATCCGGGCGACGAGATCGTCATTTTCGAGCCCTTTTACGAGAACTATGGTCCGGACGCGATTATCGCCGGGGCAACGGCGCGCTACGTCGCGCTGCATGACCCCGACTACTCGATTGACCGGCGTGAGCTCGAGGCGGCGTTCAATCCGCGGACCAAGGCGATCATTGTCAACACGCCGCACAATCCCACCGGGAAGGTGTTCAGCCGCGCCGAGCTGGAACTGATTGCCGCACTATGCCAGCGCCACGACACGCTCGCGATCACCGATGAAATCTACGAACACATAATCTACGGCGGTGCGCGCCACCTCTCGATCGGGAGCTTGCCCGGAATGGCAGAGCGCACGATCACTATAAGCGGGCTATCGAAAACCTACTCGATCACCGGATGGCGGCTGGCGTATGCGATCGCGTGCGACCGGCTGACGGCGGCGATCCGCAAGGTGCATGATTTTCTGACGGTCGGCGCCCCTCATCCGCTGCAGGAAGCGGGGGCGACCGCGTTGCGCCTGCCGGAGTCGTTCTACGCCGAGCTGGCGGCGATGTATGAGCGCAAGCGCGCGCGGCTGTTCGCGGCGCTGAGCGGGGCGGGGTTAAAATGCCGTGCTCCACAAGGCGCGTACTACATCATGGCCGATGTCGGCCATCTGGGCTTCGCCGACGATTTCGCGGCGGCCGACTTCATGCTGGACGAGGTCGGTGTCGCGGCGGTTCCAGGATCGAGCTTCTATCATCAGGCGGAGCTGGGCCGACGGATGCTGCGGTTTACGTTTTCGAAGAGCGACGCCACGATCGCCGCGGCGGAGCAGCGGCTGCAGGGCCTGAGCGCCAAACTGGGTGCGCGCACCCGCTAGAACCGAAATCAGTCGTCAAGCAAACGGCGGCGGACGAATACTTCTCCGAGCAGCAATACGAGCGCGAGCGGCAGCAGCGTCGAATCGAGGTTGCGGTAGGTCGTGATGGTGGCACCGCGGGGCCGCAGGATCGTGCTGACCGACGCGTTGAAATCCCCGCCCGTGGCATGGGCCAACTGGCGTAGCAGGGCCAGGTTCGGTGGGCGTAACCTCAGTTCCGCGGCGTCGGCGGCGCCGGGTCCGAGGACCGCCACTTCGCGGCGCAGGATGACGTTTTCGGTGTCGCCAGCCTTGATCATCAGGGCCAGATTGTAGCTCCCGCGTGCGAGCGGCGAGGACTCGCCGTGATACAGCGAAGCGCCGACCTGGGTCAGGGCGACGTCGAGGGCGCGACCCGGTCCAGTGACGCGGCAGAAGAGATTGGTCACGGGAACCTGGTCGGCCTTCTCGGCTTCGATTTCGAGGGCGCCATCGGCGGAATTGCGCACGCGGAGAGTGAACGGACCCGAATCGCCCTCGCGCGACACCCAACTCATTAACTGCGACCAGAATTCGGCGTAATGATTCCAACGGATCCAGGCCAGCGAGCCCATCGAATCGGGATCGGCAGCGAAGACCGCGCTACGGCCAAGCTCGTATTGCCAGGTGGCGAGCAGGGGCGCGCTGATCGAGCCCTGGCGGACGATAAGCGGAGTTTCGGCGCCGTCCTTGGCCTGCG
Organism: uncultured Pseudomonadota bacterium; assembly: GCA_963837035.1. Classification (GTDB taxonomy): domain Bacteria; phylum Desulfobacterota; class Binatia; order Binatales; family Binataceae; genus JASHZA01. Next base: position 62,345 of record CAWIMH010000026.1, on the reverse strand, counting down.
TGTGGGCAAAGAAATCGATCGGTGGGATTTCGCGCGAACTGATCCCATTCAGGATCGAGCTGGCACTGCCGAGATCGATCCGTGCATGTTCACGATGCTTGTAGTTTTGCGCTTCATGCGTCAGGTGCACCAGCAATTGCGGCAGCTTCGTGATGTCTTCGACGCGATAAAAGACTCCGCCGGTGGCGCTGGCAAAATCCTGCAACAGCCGCAGATTCTCGAGATCAGGACCGATACGAATAGTCGATACCGGGATACCGCGTTTGGCGAAATCGGCCATCAACTGATCGTGGTCATGATACTGGCGGTTGGTGTCGCCGTCGGTCAGCAGGATCACCTCTCGAACTGGGATTCCGCTGAAGACGATCTCGCTCTTGGCGATCTCGAGCGACTGGAGGAAGTCGGTTCCACCACCTGGCTTGAGCTGGGCGATATACTTCTCGAGTTCGGCACGCTGCTCCACCAGCGGACGCAGATGCGCGAGGACATACGGCTCGGAGTCGAACGCGATCACGCCGGCATAGTCCGTGTCGTCGAGCTGGTTGAGGAGCGCAAGCGCCGCCTGCTTCGCATAGCGAATTCGCTCGCCGTCGCGCACAGCGGGATAGCGTGAGTTGTAGCTCATCGAATTGGAGCGATCGATCAGCAGATAGACCGCGATCGGCTCGCGCGAGGGTGGCGGTGGCTGTGGCTCGAAGGTGATGGGCAGGGTTTTTTCCAGTGGGCCGCCGTGGAACCTGGAGTCGCGCAGGCTGTCTCCCGTCACTACCAGTCCGCCGCCGAAGTCGGCGACGTAACGGTTGAGCGCTTCTTGGACGCCCTGGTCCAGTGCTTCCGCCGGGACATTGGCAATAATCACCGCCTGGTATCCGAGATAGTCGCGCGCGCGTTGCGGCAGTCCGCGGGGAGGTGCGGAAGCGACTTCGAAGTGGCGGAGCCTGAGCGCTGCGATCAAGCTCTCGGGTGGACTCGAGGCGATGACGAGGACCCGCGGGGGCGGCACGACCGACAACGCCGTTTCGGCGCTCGGGTTGACTACGATCGTCGGCGGCGGCACCGCGATCTCGGCTTTCATCAGCCAAGCCCCGGGGCGCGCTATCCGGTACGGCAACTCGAGCAGGTTCATTCCGGGCGCGAGTGAAACCTGCTGCGAACCAAGCATGGTACCGCCGCCCGAGAGCTTAATTCGCGCCGAAACCGCCGCGAGGTTTTCGCTCTCGACATTGAGATAAAGCGCGAAGCTGGTATCGGCACGGACGGCTGCCGGCGCCCTGAACTCTGTAAGCGCGACCCGATTGGTACGTGAAGGGGGCGGTGCGCCTGTGAAGATGCGAACACCGTGCTGATCGATGGCGGGCAATTCGTCGAGTGCGTGGCCCAGGGTTTCGTTGCCGTCGGTCAGGAGCACCAGGCGTTTCTCAGCGCCCTGCGGGAAGACCCCGAGCGCGGTGGTCAGTGCGCCCGCGATATCTGTGGCGTTCGGATCCGCGGCCACGTTCCGAGCCACAGCCAAAGGCGGATCACTCAGTGGTGCGATCAGGCGGGTATCGCGCCCGAAGCCGATCACCGCGAGCCGATCACGCTGGTGCATCGCACGCCGAATCTCGCCGAGGCGCTCCATCATCCAAGCCCGCTGGTCCGGCGCGATCGAGCGTGACTGGTCGAGCGCCACCACTACCGCCAAGCGTTGTGCGCCGGTGCGCAGCGGAGTCTGGAGGCCCGCCAGAGCCAGAACGAGTGCGACGAAGCATCCAAGTCGAATCGTCGCCGCGAGTGCACCTCGAAGCAGCCTGCCTGCGCGCATCGAGAGCAACCCGGGAGCCACCACCAGCGGCGCCGCGATCAACAACCAAAGCAGGAGCGGCCGCTCAAACATGCCGCACTCCCCGTCGAAAAGATTGGCGTACCAGTAGCGCGGACTCGGTCAGGAGAAAGAGCAGGGCAAGTGCGACGAGAATCAGGCGTATCGGCTCGATCCGCGTTTCGTGATAGCTGCCCGCGCTCTCGATGCGAACCGTTTCGCTGGGAGTCGGCGGCGCAGACGGCGCGGCGAGGTCAGACTCGGCGGCATCGTAGTAGTTCGCGACTACTTCGACCCGGCGCCGTCCGGCAGTCAAGATGTAGCGGCCGGCCTGAAGCGGACGGAAGCGCACGCGGCCCCATTGATCGGGCGGCAGCGTTTGGCGCGTGCCATCAGGAGCGACCAGCGTGGCGGGGCCGAACATAGCGATCGGCACAAAAGATCCGGTCGGTACGACCTTGAGATCGGACGCGACGACCAGGTTCCTCAACGTATCGATGGTCAACACGAGCGCGTCGATGCGGTCAGGGTCAAGCAACAGATGGTTGCGGATGTCGAACGCGATTACGCCGACCGCACCTTCGGGATTGCGGCCCGTAGCGGCGAGTGGGAACGAGTCGCGTCCGCCGGCGCTTGCGCCGCGTGCCAGCGGATCCATCCAACCGGGTAGTCGGATGACACGGGCCGGCGCCAACAGCACCGGCGCACTCAGGGGTGCCGCGTCCTCGCGCGACTGAAATACCGCCAGCGGGACACTCGATGTGACGGGCAGTATCGAGGCCGGTGCGGCCGGGTCGAGCCGTGGTTCGGGGAAGATGAACAGTTTGGCCGCCGCCGCGATTCCGCGGTCGCTGCAATCGTGCAGCACCGCAAGGTCGTATCGTTGTGCGGCGGCCTTGCTGTGGGCGAAGAGAGCCGGGTCGGCCGTGGTGACGAGAAAATTAGGGTTGACCCCTAACACTACCCGCGCCAGGTCATCACGGACTTCGGCTTCAGGCGACAACACCAGCGCCCGCGCCTGGGCGACGGAAGGCGCCAGCGCATACCGGTCGTTGTCCGCCGCAAGGGCATCGGGGGTGAGGATTTGCGCGTGCACTAAACCGCCGGAGTCGAGTGGGCCGAACGGTATGATTATCTGGGCACGAGGTTCGAGGATCAGCGGGGAGTGAAAGACTTCCTTGCCGCCCGCGTCGATCCGGAGATCGCAGCGCTGGGGCCGAAGCGAAAAGTTGCGGAGCACGCAACGCCCTTCGCTATTACGTGGAATGCCTGGATCAAGGGCTACGATCGCGAGATTGTCGGCGGATTGGCCGATCTGATGAAAATTCACACTGCCGTCGGGACGGGCTTCTGCGACCAGGCCGGGTGGCGGTGCCCGATCGGCGAAAAGGTCGACCATCGTAGCGTCGCGGGCGTCGATCAGAGCAGCGCGAAGAGCCGCCGGCCGGACCGCGACGGCGCTTGGCTTGAGACCGCCGATCGCCTCGCGCACGTCGTTCTTGTCCGTGCTGCGCGCGTGCATAGTTTCGGTCTCGAGGGCATAGCCGATTATGGTGAAATCGTCGCCTGCCGGAGCGGCGTCAACGATGTCGCGCGCCTGTTTCTTCGCCTGGTCAAGCCGGGTCGTTCCATGGTCCTGCGCGCTCATCCCGGCGCCCAGGTCGAACACCAGCGCGTGGCTCCGATGCTGTCCGGCGGGAACGGAGCGGCGGAGATAGAGGCCGGCGAGCGCAAGCGTGAGCGCTCCGAGCGCGAGAGTTTCGATCCAGAAGAGCAGGTCGACTCGTAGTAACCGGCTTTTGGCAACTGGCGCCGGCACTTCCTCGAAGAGCATCAGGCTCGACACGTCGATGGTCGGCCGCGAGCGCGAGCGCAAGATAGATCAGCACCAGCAACGCGACGCTCAGGCCGTAGATGAGATTGGCGGGGTTGAGCAAGCCCACGCTAGCGCGATCACTCCCAACCGCGGAAATTCATCGCGCCATGATCTGATCGAGTGCGAAGCGCCGAAAGCGCGGCGCATAGGTTATGCCACGACGGCTGCAGAATTCGCGCAAACCGTTCGGCGTGCGCTTCCACGCGTTGGCGGCAGACTTCAGCTTCGCGCGGACCGAAACTACTTCGCGCAACTCGCCAGTCTCGCAATCGCGTACACGGTATGCCGCCAGGCGGATAGGCGCCAGCCACTTCACGATCGCCCATCACATGAATGGCCTTTACCTCGTGATCGTGCAGCGAGCAGTTGCCGAGGGCGTCTTCGTAGTCGCCAAAGCTGACAAGAAAGTCGGAGATAACAATGAATATTCCTGGCTGGCGACGATCCGAGATCAATTCGCCGACGGCGGCCGCGAGCCTGGTCTCGCCGCCCGCATCGGACGGCCGTAACGAACGGACGGAAGCGGGTAAGTTTCGCGCCGGCGATGGAACGGCGTGGTTTCGAGCATCTGGCCGCCGCGTCGGCCCGCGAACGCCACCAACCGCACCGGATCGTTCTCAGCTCATCCCGATATAGGCGAGGCCCGCGCCGAGCGCGAGCGCAAGGCCGAGCTTGTCGTCGTCGCGCGGGAATCGCCATCGACGCGCTCGCGTCCACCATAATGGTGAGTTCGACCTGCCGCTCGGCGCGAAACGTGCGGATCGCCAGGTCGTCGAGGCGGGCCAAAGTGTTCCAGTCGAGGAAACGGAGGTCGTCGCCCTGGGTGTATTCGCGGAAATTTTCGGTTCGATGCCGCCGCCCTGCGTGCGGCCGACGGTGCGCTGGCCCGCGCGCACGGTACGCGCGCGCTTGGTGCCGAGCACCAGGTCGTCGAGGCGCTCGAGAAACTCCGGCTCAAACGCGCGCGTCTCGAGCATCGGTTGGCGCCTGCCTAAGTGCGCGTCGCGCGCACAGCCTTGACGACCTGTTCGACGATGCTGGCGGCGTCGACGTTGTCGGAATGCGCCGCGTAGTTGAGCATGATGCGATGTTCGAGCGCGGCCGGCGCAATCTGGTCCATATCGTCGTAGGCGATATTGGCGCGGCCGTCGAGCAGCGCGCGCACCTTGGCACCCAGGATCAGCGCCTGGGCGCCGCGCGGACTGGAGCCGAAGCTGACGTAACGATTGACCGCGTCGACGTGGATCGGCGAATGAAGGTCACCGAGGACGCGAGAGTTCTCGGGCTGAGTCGCGCGCACCATGCGCGCCGCGTATTGCTCGATCGACGGCGCCGCCATCACTTCGCGCACGAGCCGCTTGAGTGCTTCGACGCGGCTGGCGGCCTCCGTCAGCGGAAACACGGCTTCGACGCCCGCGTCCTCCGGGCCCGGTGGTCGCGCTGATGATACGCACCAGTTCCGCTTCGCCCGGGTATCCCAAGCCTGACCTTGAATAGGAAACGGTCGAGCTGCGCTTCGGGCAGCGGATAGGTGCCCTCCATCTCGATTGGATTGAGGGTCGCCATCACGAAGTAGGGCGGCGGGAGCGGATAGGTGGTACCGCCGACCGTGACCTGGAGCTCCGCCATCGCTTCGAGCAGCGCGGACTGGGTCTTGGGAGTCGCGCGATTGATCTCGTCGCCGAGTAGGATGTGGCAGAAAATCGGCCCGGGCTGGAAGCTGAATTCGCGTCGGCCGTCGGCGCCGCCACGATTACCCGGGTGCCGGTGATATCGGCGGGCATCAGATCGACCGTGAACTGAACGCGGTTGAAGCTCAGGTTGAGCGCGAGTCCCAGGGTCTTGACCAGAGTGGTCTTGCCGGTGCCGGGAACGCCCTCGATCAGGACGTGGCCACCGGCGAACAGCGCGCTCAACAAGCTCCTCGACCGCGTGCTCGTGGCCGATGATCGACTTTGTGCATTTCAGCCTGGATGCGGCGGAAGACCCGCGCGAAGTCGGCAATGGTCGGCTTTTCGGAGATGGTGATCGCTTCGGCTTCGCTCATCGCTGGAACACTCGTTTGACCGCCGCCTGATCGGCAGGTGGCACCGATCCGCGTTGCAGGGGCTCATCCGGATACTGATTGGGGTTAAGCGGGACTCTGACTCTCGGGGGAATGTAGGCCGGTGCACCCGATTTCGAACTCTCATCCGAGGGCTGCGCATCGATCGTTATCTTGAAACTGTCGGTCCCCAGCGTCTGGGAGCTGTCCGGGCCGAAGAGACCTTGCGGGTCGCTGCCGGCGCCGTGACTCGAACCCTCTCCTCCACCCGATCCGCCGCTGGCAAAATCCTGAAACGCGGGATCGGCGGGATTTGAACCGGGCTCTCCGCGACTGACCGCCCGACTGATTCCCGGCGAGGCGATCGGCCTCCTGACCTTGCATTGAGGCCGTGGGCGGTGTGGTTTGCCTTCCAGCATTGCCGGCGGGATTGTCGCTGCCGCCAGAGTTGTTGCCGTTATGGTTGGAATCTTCCTGCGATGACGGAGCCGAGTCGCCGTTCTGGCCGGGATTCTTATCGGTGAGTTGTAGCCGCAAGGGAGGTCCAGCGCCTTCTTTTGGCCGTCCAGTCAATTCGTTTTGCAAGCCACCGGCGAGGTTGCGCGCTTCATCCATCCAGCGCGACAAACTGTTCTTGTCGGCATCGCGCTGAGCTGCGTTTAGTTTGCTCTGGAGCTTGCGCAAGGTTTTCGCGTCGGCATAGATCTCGGCGTTTGGTTCGAGCGTGGGGTCGGCCGGACGGATCTCGAGGTTGCCGATATCCGCTGTAACCTGCCCGTGGCCGGCGCGCGCCGCTGAACGCCGAATCCCGGGAAAACCGCGGATCCCTCCGATGACCATGACAAGAGCAAACAAACAAGCCGCGACCAAGGTGAAAATGGAGCGCGAAATCCAGCGGGGTTCGATTTGCGAGGGAGCGAATACGCTCCCGCAGACTGTACGCATCCTCCACCAGATAGGGCCATAGCGGAGAGGGGTTTGGAGCATCCGTTAGCGCCAGTACCGTAGCTAAACGGCCTTTAAGCATACCTCGCCGGTCGGCGATCGCAGCCGCCCGTCCGGGGCTCGCGAGAGCGTGCAGTCCGCGCCGCGCCTCCCGCACGGCTCCCGCCATCGCAAACAGCGCGACCGCCAAAGCGGCGATCAGGAACGACAGCGGCGAAAGGTATAGCGCGGCCGCAAAGACCATCGCTGCCCCGATGACTACTACCGCCAGGACGCCGAAGAACGAGCGTTGCAGGGCGAGGAAATTTAAGCGAGCCCGCACGCCCTTGATTTGGAACAAAATCAGCCAGAGCTTCTGCTGGTCTCGGCGAATTTCTGCCACGTCGATCTCGACAGCGCCTTGGCCCACGGCGCGTTGAGTCAGAATAGGTTAAGGTCTCATTTGGGTGCAATCAAAATTTTCCGGGATAGGGCCCGGCAGACAGATCGCCATAGCATTAGACGCGACATTTGCGGAAGTATTCATCAGAACGCAAAGTTCCTCCGCTCCCTAATTGCTCCGCCATGGCTGAAAGTTACGGCGGCCTCGGCTGAAATCTCAGAAGGTCCAGCCAACGATAGATTTCAGGAACACGCCATTGCTCGCGCGGGTCAGTCCGAAGCCCACGCCAAGATTCAGTTCGAGCTGCGGGATGAGATCGAAATTCAGAGCCGGCACGATGAAATGCTGCTGATGCTTGATGCCCGGCAGATGCTCGATCGCGCCCATATCGGAGTAGTACTCGACCGCCGGCGTGAGCCAGCGGAAGAGGTCATAGGTTATCTCGCCTGAAGGTGCGAAAGTCATCCCCTTATGGGTACCGGGGCCGTTGAACGGCTTTTCGAAAACGAGGTCGGCGACGACCAGCAGTGGACCGAGGCGCTTTTCCACGATCGGGCGCAATTCCAGCGACAGTGGATTTTCCTCAGCAGCGCGCCGCATGTAGTCCAATTCGATATTGCCCCCCAGCTGTACCGGCCATGATTCCGATGCGGCGACGCCGAAATGGCATTTGGTCCGTGCGCCCGCGTACTCGTATTCGCCGTTGCTGAGTTTGGCGGTGGCGAGATATTGCCCGATTTCGATATGGGGCGTCAGTCCATAGGTTGCCTCGAGCGTCTGGTGAACCTGGTAGGGGTTGAGCGCATCGTGCGCCTCGGCGCCGGTGACGCTGGTGACGCTATTGGAATGAAGCTCGAGTTCGAGCTTGCCCTGAGGTGTGGTCTCCGTCGGGTAGATCTGAATTTCGTAGAAATCGATTGCGTGCGCGATACCGTCCGTCGCGAACAGCGCGACCAACGCGAACAGTAACGCGACCGGAATAGCCTTCGCGCGGATTCTCATTCTTCGAACAAAACTGGACGCGCCACGGTGGGCGGCCTACCGCTCTCCAAGCCCAGCTTCATCGAGTGCACCGAGCGCCAGTGCTGACCAGTCCATTTCGTCGCGGCCGCGCGCGAGGCCGCTGATAAGCCGTTCGCGAACCAGTGCGGCCAGCGGCATCGGCGCCCGCGCGTCCCCCGCGGTTTTGAGCACCAATTCGACGTCCTTGAGCCCGAGCGGCATCTTGAAGCCCGCGGGCATATGTTGTTTGCGCGCGATCATTTCGCCGTAGCGTTGGTAGACCGGGCATGAGAACAGCGTCTTTCCCAGCATCTCGGCGAGTTGTTCGCGCGCGACGCCACTTTTTTCGGCCATCGTGAACGCCTCGGCCATCGCCTCGAGCGCCGCTGCAATCAGAAAGTTACCGCAAAGTTTTGCTACGTTGGCGGCGCCGGGCTCTTCGCCATAATCGAAGATCGCACGGCCCATCGCGGCGAGTAGCGGGCGGATTCTTTCCTTGGCCGCGGATGGTCCCGAGGTACACACGACGAGTTGGCGCTTCTCGGCGTTGTCGGGACGTCCGAAGACTGGCGCGGCGACATAGATCCCGCCGTGCGCGGCATGGTACGCCGTGAGCTTGCGCGCGGTTGCTGGCGCGATGGTGCTCATCGAGACGTGAATTCCGCCCGGGCCCAGGCGCGCTGCTAGACCATCGTTGCCCGTCGTGACGGTTTCGACAGCGGTGTCGTCGGCGAGCATCGAGATGACGACGACGCCGGGAGCAGCGGTTTCACCCGCGGACGCCGCTCGGGTGGCCCCTTGTGCCAGCAACGGATCGGCCTTTCCCGCGGTGCGGTTCCATACGTGAATCTTGACCCCAGCCGCTAGAAGGTTAGCCGCCATCGGCAAACCCATCGAGCCCAACCCGATAAAGCCGACTTCGTCGTTCATGTTTGCGTCCTCAAGCTCCGGTGATTCTGCCGCTCGCACAGGATGCGTCCATCACCCGCCGGATGCAAAGCGCCCGGCGGGTCAGAGCGAAGATGGGACCAGAAATTGTCAACGATTGCGGAGCGGCTCTACGTGGTAGGGCATTGATTAGCGGGCGAAAGCCTGATCACGCCGAGGCCCGTCGTGGCTCAACCGCAAAACCATGAGAACACACAAACGCAACTCAAATTAAACGAATGATTGATAGAGGAACGCTCCGGAATCCGCGCACTCTACGCGCGGGCGTGGGTGCCGGAGCGGGTAACGGCCTGAGTTTTCCCCCGATAAACTCAGGGAGCGGGTTCTCCTGCTGCGTAGGTTCAAGCCCTACCCCACGCTCCAGTCTGACCACCGCGGGCGCGGTAGCACCTGTAACATCCCAAGTGTATCCTACCGCGCTTTGACGTTTCCTCTAGGAGGATTTTGAAGCGATGGCTATCATCGTAGTGGAGCCACCGGACGAGCCGCAAGTTCGTGCCGCGGTCAAGGTTCTGCGCGACGCGGGAATAAGAGCACGCAAGCTCTCGCGGCCCCTAACGAAGGGCTTCGTCAACGTGCGCTACGAGGAGACCGAAGCGGCGATGAGCGTTTTGACCGCGTCCAATATTCGAGCGACCCTGCGGCCCGGTTAAGCAAACGGCCCCGCGGTAGCAGGGTTCACACAAATCAGCCAAGGAACTGGACGGCGGCGCCAGCACTATCAAGTCAAGTGGCGTTGCGCGGGCCCATCCAATCACAGACGCCGCAGCCGACGGCGCGCGATGTGCAGGGCCGCGATCAACCGATTTCGACAATAGGAGTCTAGCGCTATGGCGGACGTAACAATTTTACATTTCTCGGGGAGGAACGAGCCTATCGCCGTCAATCTCGACCCATGACTTTACGCGGCGATACAAAATGGGTCGGGACTCGTCGAGATTCATTTTACGCGGGCGAAAGCTTGGCGCTTCTCCGGCTATACCGGGAGCGATACGAATAACCAGCCTCGTTACGTCGGGTTTTCCAGACCGGTCGGTCCCGATTGAGACGACAATCGAGTTTCAAATTTTCTTGGCGAGATCTGACAACGACACGGCCAAGCGATGCCTGGCCTCGTTGGCCGCTGTGATTTCGCGATCAAAGTCGGTCAACCTGCGGGAGTCAACGATATGTCCCGCACTCACGTAATCGTCTAAATCGTTCCAGAATTGCCGCAGCGCAGTGAGGTCAATAACGTCGTCATCATCAAGCTGGTTGTGAAGCCTGCTGGTTTCTCTGTTTAACTCTCGGTGACTTTTTATCATCGTGACGCATCCTTCGAGAGAGTCTTCGCCTTGGACTCAGGACCGAGGAATCGTAGTAACGATCAGTAGAGTTTAATACCTTGGCGACAAAAGTCGCAAACGAAGAGCGCACCAAGTCCGTAAGTATCGAAAATCGTTCCTAACTTCCGCACCCGCACGTCACTGCGCTTTTTGGCACCGTAAAGTAAGATGGATTTGTCGGGCGGCCGGGGAATCGTTACAGGAGAGGGAATCCTCCGCTGGTCCGATTCGTGACAGCGCGGAGTCCGGACTCAGACTCGGGGCGAAAAGGAGTGTTATGGTCAAGCTCATAATTTGCGCCACACGCAAAGCAGGAATCAGTCACGAAGATTTCGATGCGTACTGGCGGGACAAACATGGGCCGTTAGTCAAAAGCGTAGCCGAGTTTGTTCGACACGTCAGAAAGTACGTCCAATGCCATCTCGCGGAAGCCCGTGTGCCCTTTGGTATCGCCGGTACGTACGACGGCGTTGCCGAACTCTGGTTCGACAGCGTGGACGAGGCTGCCGCCGCCTTCAACGAACCGAAGTATCTCGAAATAATCCGTCCGGACGAACTTAAGTTCGTTGATCCGCGCCAATGTATTTCCTTCGTGACCGAGGAATTTACGGTTTTCTCTTCCGATTCGCCGCAATCGCAGTAGCGACCCCTTAGTGCTTCGTTCCACAAAAAAGGCACACCAGAGGAAATGGCGCGCGTGAGATGAGGAGGTTGGGGGCCGTTCGCCCCAACCATCCGTTTGGTTGACGGTGATTACCGAGGTGCCGTGCCGGTCGTCTGCGGCTGCCGGGCATCTTTCTTATCGCGCAGCATCCAATGTGTTTCCCCGGGCATGACGTAGGTCACTAGTGCCCGCCTGATCGATGCGCGAAATTCCTCCTCCGTCGCAATGCGAGAATCAGGAGGGCGGTTTCGCCGAGTTAAAGAGATGAGAATGTTACCCGGTCGAATCACATAGTCAGGAGGCTCGGGCTGCTCGCAAAGATCAACCAGGTTGATGGACACCACACCTTGGTTGCGGCCTCTAGTGACGATTACCTTGCCCAGAGGCGAGTCGTCGGGGAAGGTGACCTTCACCGAGCCGCCGAACAGCAATTCACTCTCCTCCAGGACCACAGTCTTGAAAAGATTGTCCTTCATTGCCCCACCTCGACTGTAGAGCGTGTCACTGCGGCACATACAAGTCTATACGCTGCAGATTATGCTCAATAATGCGTATTTAATGTCACGTCAGCAACTTTAAGAAAAAAGACGTATATACAAATATTTTTGGGCTTTAGCCCTTAAAGGCACGGTCTTTACAACTTCGTTCTTACGAATAGTACGCGGTTCGGCGTGGTAAGAGGGTTTCGCAATCAGATGTCATAAGAGCGGCAACGTCCTTGCTTCTGCGACCGACGGTGATGCTTGCTAAGCCGGAGAATCGAGATCACAGCCTAAGAGGACGCGCTCATTTCACTGGAAACTTGCACGGTGCCGCGAAGGGGAACTGAACTTCGGGCGGCGGCAAAGAATGGCAGCCGGGCTTCGATCCACTTGGGAAAGCGAACAGCCGTCTACCGCCCGAAATCCGGGATGCACTCGATGGTGATCCATGATATTCGTACACGAAACCGCAGTCCCTGAGACGAAGAGGCACTTCAGCAAGCGCGAGGACGGCAAGAGTATGCCGTCGGTAGACTGCGATAGAGGAGCGTGCGATGGGAGCAACTCAGGTTGCTGATATTATGACGTCCGACGTCACTACTCTGAAACGAAACGAAAAGCTCACCTTAGCCGACGACCTGATGAACCTTGGCCGCATCCGTCATCTGCCCGTGCTCGATGATGATGGCGTATTGGTCGGAATCATAAGTCAGCGCGATCTCTTTCGCGGTGCGCTGGCCAAAGCGCTCGGTTATGGGCAGCACGCCAGCCGCAAAATACTCGACACATTTGTCGTCAAGGATGTGATGACTACCGATCTCGTTACAACGACTCCGGAGACGGCGGTCGTCGACGCGGCACGCGTGATGATAAAGCGGAAGATCGGATGTCTGCCCGTGGTAAAGGATGGCCGCTTGGTTGGAATCATCACCGAAGGCGATTTTGTCGCACTCGCTACACGTAACAGTTGATCACACTTCTCCGGTTGCTCTCTGGAGCACTAGAGCGCGGTAGACGTGCTGCTTCAGCCCGCGTTACGCGTCAGTCAAACCATACAGGCGTGCCGCGTTGTCAAAAGTGATCTTGCGGGTGACCGCGTCGGGCACACCGGCGAAATCCTTCGCGATAACCTCGCGGGACTTCGGCCACGTCGAGTCCGTGTGAGGAAAATCAGAGCCCCACATATAATTGTTTTCGCCGAACAATTCGTATGTTTTGGGGCCGACTGGATCGTCGAGAAATGTAGCCCACACCTGGCGTTTAATATATTCGCTTGGGCGCATCGGCAGCGGCTCCGGCGCCAGTGTTCCGAACTTCTCGTAGGCGTGGTCGATTCGGTACATAAAATGCGGCATCCAGCCTACGTCGTTTTCCGCCGATACGATCTTGAGCTGGGGAAATCGCTCGAGCACACCGCCCCAGATGATCGCCGTCAAGGTGCGCTGAACCTCGAAGATGAGGCTCATATAGAACTCGCCGTTACTTAACTTTCGACCCCCAAGACTCGAGCTCGTGCTCTCCTGGGTCGAACCAGTGATAACGTGGAGCGCAATCGGCATATCGAGATCGGACGCAGCCTGCCAGAACACATCGTAAACGTGATCGCCATACGTTACGGTTGGGTTTCCCGAGATCATAGCTGCCCGTAGCCCGAGTTTTGCGCTGCGCTCGAGCTCCGCGATCGCGGCGGTCATATCGGTCAGCGAGATAAGCGCCGCGCCAACCAGGCGCTTCGGATTGTATGAGCAAAACTCAGCCGCCCAGCTGTTGTACACGTGAAAACATGCCCGCTGTAACGCGTCGTCCTTGAGCTGGAACAGGGGCATCCCAAGTGTCGGGAAAAGCACCTCGGCTGATACGCCATCCACGTCCTGATCCTTCAGCCGTGCTGCCGGATCCCAGCCGCTTGGCCGCGCTGCTTCGTAGCCCTTGCCCATAAAGTCCTTGAGTTCATCGCCGCTTCGGCCAGCGGCGAATCCTCCAGCGACCGGGAATGGATTGACCTCCGGTGCGATGAACACGTAGCCCTTGCCGTTGCGTTTGGGGACAACCCGCGGTGCATTGTCACGATATTTTTGGTCGAGGCGAGTCTCCCAGAAGTCCGCCGGTTCCATCACGTGAGAATCGGCCGAGATCACTTTTGCCTGTGTCATGCTACCGCCCTCCTGACCTGGTTCGGTACACGCCAATCGCAACTCTGGTCCTGAAAAACTACGTTCGCACGAGCACGCCACAGTTTGCAAATCGCTCGGTGATGGCGGCAGAGACTCGCCGGGCGCGGAGCAACTTGGACACGCTTCGAGGTCGGGCGGACGTCGCTAGCATTAACGAGATTGTGCAAAATACGCGGCACACCGCGCCGTAGTCCAAGGCGTGCAAACGTATTCAGCGCGAGTGGCTGACGCCGATTCGCGGGCATCGATCCGCGACCGGGCATCGCGAACACCACGGCGAAACCGGTTGGCACAGGGTCTGCCCGAAAGCGACCAGCAGACTGTTGTATTCGATCCAGTAGCGTCGTGGCAGAACCGCGCGCAATGCGTCCTCGGTCTGCTCAGGCGTCTTGGTCTCTACGAGACCCCAGCGGTTGGAAATCCGATGAACGTGGGTATCGACGCAAATTCCAGGCTTTCCAAAGGCTTCGGTCACGACCAGATTCGCGGTCTTGCGGCCCACTCCCTTGAGTGTCAGCAACTGGTCGATTTTGTCCGGCACCTCGCCCTTATAGCGGTCGATCAGGTCACGGCAGATGCCATGAATGACACGTGTTTTCGTGCGATAGAATCCAACCGGGTAGATCAGCCGCTCGATCGCGGCAGCTGGCAGGTCGAGCATTGCGGCCGGCGTACTCGCGTTTTGAAACAGGCGTGGCGCCGCAACTGCGGTCATTTCATCTTTAGTGCGCAGGCTTAAGATACACCCAATCAAGGTCAGAAATGGGTCACGCTTTTCCGCTGCCATCAGAGTCAGCACTGGCGCGTTCCACTGGGGCGCCGCCCTGCGCAGCATCCGCAGAACGAGTCCGACGGTGGCGCCAGTGATGGGCGGGGCGGCGTGGCTGCGGCGAGACGGCTGGGTCTTGGTGGCGCGATTCCGCGGCTTGACTGGACTGGTTCCGGTTCGCATCGCGATATCTCTAGCGCGCATCGCGCTTACTGAACACGGGTGCGCCACGAATCGTTTGACGCTGGGATAAGGATAGGAGCAGATTACGCGCGAGAACCCAGGGGGTCAGGACAAATGGAACAGCCCAGCAAGGAATTGCTGCTCGACCTGTATCACACGATGGTGCGTATTCGGGAGTTCGAGTCGCGCGTGCGCGATCTCGCGATGGCCAACGAGATCCCCGGATTCGTCCACGTCTCGATCGGCGAGGAGGCCAGCGCCACGGGGGTCTGTGCAGCGATGCGGCCGACCGATCGGATTACCTCAACCCATCGTGGGCACGGCCATCTAATCGCCAAGGGCGGGCGCGTCGCGCAGATGATGGCGGAGATCTACGGCAAGCGCACCGGCTACTGCAAAGGCAAGGGCGGCTCGATGCACATCGTGGACTTCGCCCTCGGAATCCTCGGCGCCAACGGGATCGTCGGCGCGGGATTGCCGATCGCGACCGGTTCGGCACTGGCCGCCGTGGTTTCAGGGCGCGACGACGTAACTGCGTGCTTTTTCGGGGACGGCGCTTCGAATGAGGGAACCTTCCATGAGTCGCTGAATCTGGCTGCGGTGTGGAAGCTGCCAGTGGTTTTTGTCTGTGAGAACAACGGTTTCGGCGAGTTCACCCCGATGCAAACGGTGACCTCGGTCAAGGATATAGCGGTCCGCGCGCAAGCGTACGGGATTCCCGGCCATATTGTCGATGGCAACGACGTAGTCGAGGTCTACCAGTATGCGAGCGATGCCTTTGCCCGCGCCCGTGCCGGCGAAGGGCCAACGCTGCTCGAATGCAAAACCTACCGCTGGGAGGGGCACGTCGTCGGCGAGCAGGCCTTCCTTGGATCGGGCGCATATCGCAGCGAGGCAGAGATAAATGAATGGAAAGCGCGCTGCCCGCTGATCCGCTTCCAGAAGTTCGCCGCTGCGAGCGGCAGGATCAGTGAGGCGGAACTGAGGAAGATCGAGGAGGAGACCAAAGTGGAAGTCGAAGCGGCGGTGAAGTTCGCACGTGAAAGTCCGCTGCCGGATCCGTCTGAAGTCACTGACGATGTCTACCAATGATCGGCGGGTCCCAGCTATTGAGCTGACGGAGGCGCGAAGACCATGGCGCTGACCAATTTTATCCAGGCAATCAACCAGGCGTTGTTCGAGGAGATGGAACGCGATCCGCTGACGTTTGTCTTAGGTGAGGATGTCGTCCTGAGCGCGTTCGGCGCAACCAAGGGGCTGATCGATAAATTTGGTGCAAAGCGCGTCCGCAATACGCCGATTGCGGAGGCGGGTTTCGTCGGTGCGGCTGTGGGAGCGGCGATGGCCGGGACGCGGCCGATTTGCGAGGTTGAATTTGCCAGCTTTTTCTACTGTGCGTTCGACCAGGTGTGCAATCAGGCAGCCAAGCTCCGCTACATGTCCGGCGGACAGGCCCGCCTGCCGCTTACGTTCCGCTGCGTATTCGGTGCGATGGGCGGCGCCGCCGCACAACATTCGGAGACCGTTTATGCGCAGTTCCTGAGCGTTCCGGGGCTCAAGATCGTCGTGCCCTCCGGGCCTGCCGACGTCAAGGGTCTCTTGAAGAGCGCGATCCGCGATGACAACCCGGTCATAGTGTTCGAGCACGGTGGTCTCGGCCGTTTGCGTGAAGAGATTCCGGCGGGTGACTACCTGGTTCCTCTGGGGAAGGCGGCCATCAAGCGCCCCGGTGAGAGCGTAACCGTCATCGCTATCGGAGCGATGGTGCCCAAGGCACTGAAGGTCGCCGACAAGCTGGCGAAGGAGAATATCAGCGTTGAGATCGTGGATCCGCGTACGCTGATCCCGCTTGACGAGGACACCATCCTCGCATCTGTTGAAAAGACCAATCGGGCGGTAGTGGTGGACGAGGGCCATCTGCGCGGCGGCGCGGCAACCGACTTAGCGGCCATGATCGCGGAGAAGGGATTCGACTTTCTCGATGGTCCGGTCAAGCGGGTCACCTCGCTCGACGTACCGATCCCGTTTAGTCCGCCACTCGAGAAAGCCGCTATTGCGGACGAGGCACGAATCGAAGCGGCAATTAGAGAGTTGATGAGTCGTCGATCATGAGGCGGTTTTTCCCGATCGCCGAGAAACCCTGACCTTGTGATTGTCCATGCCCATCGAAGTCACGATGCCGAAGTTCGGCCTCACGATGCATGAAGGCACGCTCCAGCGCTTTTTCAAGGCGCCTGGAGAGCCGATCAAATCAGGCGAGCCCCTGTTCGAGGTCGAAACCGAGAAAGTCCTGTACGTGGTTGAGTCGCCCGCGACGGGAACGATCGCGCTGTGGCTCCACGAAGAGGGCGCGACGGTGGAATGTGGGGGTCTGGTGGCGGTAATCGCCCAGGCGGGCGAAGATCGGGAGGCGCTGGCCACCAGCCATGGGGCGGGAGCCCCGGTAGGTTCCCCAGCGCAAACCGCTGCACGTCCTAGTGCGGCGCCATTGGCCGCGCGTCCCGCGGCTGCGGATGGCACCGGAAATCGCGGCGTACAGAACGAAGGCCGGCGCGCTGTTAGCCCCGTCGCGCGCAAGCTTGCCGGTGAACTTGGCGTCGACCTTGCCCGGGTCGCAGGCAGCGGACCCGGCGGCCGCGTGACGCGTGAAGACGTCGAACAGGCCGCACGGCAGGGGGGTGCAGGTGCGAGCGGAGCCGCGGCGGTAGCGGCCCCATCCATCCCGCCCATGACCGGCCTGGAACGCATCCCGTTACGCGGGATGCGCCGAGCTATCGCCTCGCGTATGCATCAGAGTCTCCGTGACACTGCACAACTTACGATTACCACCGAAGCCGATGTCACTCCGGCGACTGAGCTGCGCGGCAGGCTTAGCCGTGAATTCGACTTCACGTACACCGATATGTTGATTCAGGCGGCCGCACGGGCACTCGTGCGTTATCCGCGGATGAACTCGAAGATCGTCGAGGACGCGATTGTGATGTCGCACGAGGTGCACATCGGAATGGCGGTGGCCTTGGAAGAAGGATTAATCGTTCCCGTCATCCGGGAGGCGGACCGGAAAAGCCTGCGGGAGATCGCGGCTTCAACGAAGGAATTAGGTGAGCGAGCGCGTGCGGGAAAGCTCAAGATAGAAGACGTGAGCGGCGGTTCGTTTACCGTGACGAACCTCGGTACCTGGGGAGTGGACGCCTTCACGCCGATTCTCAACGTCGGCGAGACCGGTATTCTCGGGATCGGCCGGATCGTCGAGAAACCGGCTATCTATCGTGGCGAGATCGCCCGACGCTCGATGCTTACACTCTCGCTCACCTTCGACCATCGGGTCGTCGATGGAGCGCCGGCCGCAGCCTTTCTTCAGTCAGTGGCCGATTTCTTCAACTTTGGTGACCGTTGACTCGGGCCACCGTCGCTTGCATACGCGCGGAGCGCTCGCGCAAGCTGGTTCACGTGAAGCACGAAAGGTTAACCGTGGGCCGTGGCTTGGTTGGCGCGGCGGTCGCGACTTTCGCCCTGGTCGCGGCACTCGTCGCAGGCGGGCCGCGGGCACACGCCGATTCGTCAACGCCACGGCCGCCCAACAGCAACGGCACGGTCCGTAAGGCTCCCGCACCTAAGCCGATCAACTACGACAAACTCACGCAGGAAGCGGTGGATCTGCTCGCGCAGTATGTCAAGACCAATACGACCGATCCGCCTGGCAATGAGCTCCCGGCAGCAAAGCTGCTTCGCGAGAAGTTTCTTAGCGATGGCGTTCCCGCGACCATCTGGCAGCCTCAAGAAGGTCGCGGAATAGTAGCCGCCCGCTTACATGGCACGGGCCATCACAACAAGGCTATCGTCTTGCTCAGTCATATGGATGTCGCGCCGGCCAATCCGAAGGAGTGGCAAGTGCCCCCGTTTTCAGGTGAGGTCAAGGACGGGGAACTGTGGGGGCGAGGCTCGCTCGACGACAAAGGGCCGGGCGTAATCGATCTGATGGCGATGCTGGCGATCAAGCGCGCCGGAATCCTGCTCAACCGCGACGTCCTGTTCATCGCAACCGGTGATGAAGAGGAGGGGGGGCGCAGCGGCGCGGGGTGGCTGGTCGACCACGAGAGCGACGTTTTCATCGACGCCGGCTATCTCTTGAATGAGGGCGGGGAGATTGTTCGGCGCCCTAATGGCCGCGAGTTTTTCGCAGTTTCGATCACCGAAAAACCACCTCTATGGTTGAAGCTGACCGCGAGCGGCCCCCCCGGTCATGCCTCCGTGCCACCGACCGAGACCTCGGTCACCCGTCTCGTCCACGCACTCGATCACCTTGGCGCGTACCATCCGCAGATTCGCATCAGCGACACGGTGCGTGACTATTTCAAAGCGCTAGCTAAAATTGACGATGGGCCCAGCGAATTTTTTGACCTCGCCAGCGCGCTGCAAGACGGGGACTACGCGAGAAAATTCCTGGCGGTACCAGGGCAGAACGCACTCGTTCGCGATACCTTGGCGATCACGGTGCTCTCCGCAAGTCAGAAGACCAACATTATCCCCGCCACCGCTTCGGCCGAAATTGACTGCCGGTTGCTACCCGGCGAGGATCCGCAACGTGTCTTGCAAAGTATCCGCAAGGCGATCGGCGATGATATCAAGATCGACGTGATGCTGAATTTCCCCGCGATCTCGTCGCCGCACAAATCGCTGCTGATGGACGCAATCGCGCACCTGGCCCGGACTGAAAACGGCGTTCCGGTCGTGCCGACTATGATCGCCGGGTTCACTGATAGTCACTATTTCCGCCAGAAGGGGCTCATCGCCTACGGCTTTATTCCGATAGAGGTTTCGCCCGCCGACGAGCGCGGCGTCCATGGTATCGATGAACGCATCTCGGTGAAGCAGCTTGGAGCGGGAATCAAGCGTATGGTGGACCTGCTCGAGTATGCAGGCGGTTTTCAAGGGTAGGTGATATGCGATGATCCGCGCCGGAGTGGGACATTCAATCGCGTCGAATCCGCGCACCGCCGCAGTCGAGGCCACCACGGCCGCGCTGGCCCAAGCCGGGCTGCGCGTCGCCGAAGGTGCGCTCTGCTTCGCGAGTTCTGCACTTGGCGGAGCTTATCCGTTACTTGTACGCAGCGTAGCGGAGACTGCCGGAACCCGGGAAGTGGCCGGATGCGGTTGCAGCGGAACTATCGGCGCGGGACGCGAGGTCGAATCAGGACCTGCGGTCGCGGTGATGGTCTTCGGCGGCTCGTCGATAGCGCCGGTCCGGCTCTTTGTCCCGCAACTGCGTGGACGAGCCGGCGAAGTCGCCGAAGAGCTGGTTCGTGCGATACGCCCGCGGCTCGCCGCCAACAACCTGCTCTGCCTCTTTCCCGATACCTACAACTGTGAACCCGAGCCGTTGCTGGCGGCGCTTGCGCGCGACCTGCCGGGGGTCGTCGTCATCGGTGGCG
Organism: uncultured Pseudomonadota bacterium; assembly: GCA_963837035.1. GTDB lineage: Bacteria > Desulfobacterota > Binatia > Binatales > Binataceae > JASHZA01. The sequence continues at coordinate 42,318 of CAWIMH010000026.1, read as the reverse complement.
GTGCGACCGAGGATGGCTCGATCGGGGAGACCTTCCAGTTTTGCGGCGATGTGGTGAGCTCGAATTCAATTTCCGGAATGCTGTTGGCCGGTGATTTCGAGATCAATCTTGGTGCGGCGTTGGCCTGTACTCCGGTGGGGCCCATCCATCGCGTGACCGCAGTCCGCGACAACGTCATTTTCGAACTGGACGGCAGGCGCGCCTGGGACGTCTTCGCCGAAGCCGCGGGTCCCCTCGCGGCCGATGTGCGCCGTGCACTTGCCTTCATCTTTCTGGCGGTTCCGCTTGACCGCGACGCAGCGCGCCTGGAACGCGACGCCTTCCGCGTCCGCAACATTACAGGAACGAGCGAGGAGCACGGCGCCATCGCGGTAGCTCATCGGCCCGGCATTGGTGACGCCGTGGGTTTTGTACTGCGCGACGGCGAGCGCTCGCGCAATGAACTCAAGGCCACGCTCGAGACGATGCAAACGCGGATGCGGAATCGGCCAGCCTTCGGTCTCTATTTCGATTGCATCTCGCGCGGCTCCGGCCTCTACAATATCCCCGACCTCGATTCCGCTTATATCGGTCAGGCCTTTGCCCAGACGCCGGTTGCGGGCTTCTTCACCGGCTTCGAGATCGGTCCGCTGGGCGGTCTGGCAAGCGCGCTGCAATACACCGGTGTGCTCGCCTTGATCGGCGACAAGGCGGTCTGACCCTATGGCAGGAGGTATCCAGAGCGATCCGCGCGTTCACTTCGCGGCAGAGCGAACCTTCCTTGCCTGGATGCGTACCGGTCTTGCCTTCATGGGTTTCGGCTTCGTCGTGGCCCGCTTCGGCCTGTTTCTGCGCGAACTGGCGGCCGTTCACAGCGGTCGTGTCGTGCGCCCGACGCGATTCTCGATGGTGGTGGGAACCGGGCTGATCCTCATTGGCGTTCTGGTGAATATTGCCGCGGCGATCAATCACGTCCAATTGATCAGGGAATTGCGCAAGGAATCTACGATCCGGGACATCCGTCGGGAATGGCGATCGCGCTCGCATTGCTGCTCGCCGCCGCCGGAATCGCGATGGCGATCTATCTCGTGCTGATGGGATAGGGCGGGCTAGCGCACGAGCTTCCGGCCCACCAGCGCGACTGTGCGGTGCGTAAAATAGAGTTTGCCGTCGCGTACGAATGGGTGAATGCCGCTGAGATCCTCGTTCATATCGCGCATGAGCTGCGCGCGCACCTCACGCTCATCCTCCGCCGAGGTTTGCGAGCTTGCGACCCACGCTTCGACGTCGGCTGTGATTTCGTCCGAATAGAGCCGTTCGATCTCGATCCCGGCCTGGGCCATCATCGCGACCAGTTCGCTCAGCGCCAGTGCTCTGGTGTGGGAGTGATCACGCAGTCGTTCGATCGCGTTCCATTGAGCCGCGCGCTCGGGTACTTCGCTCGCGTATAGATCCTCGACCGCCACGATCCCGCGCGGCCAGCACACGCGGACCATCTGGTCGAGTACCCGCTTCGGGTCTTCGAAGTGGTGGAAGGCGAAGCGACACACCACGATATCGAATTCGGCGCCGGGAAGATTTTCGGCATCGCCCAACTCAAAGTGGACGTTGGCCAGGCCACGCTCAACCCGTGTGCGCTCGGCTATTCGCAACAGCGCCTCGGTCAGGTCGATTCCCGTAACTTCGCCGCATTCTCTCCCTAGCGCCATCGCCACGTAGCCGGGGCCGGTAGCTACCTCGAGCGCACGATCGCCGCGGCCAGGCCTGATCGCAGCGATCAGCCGCGCCAGACGAGCCTCGCTGGTGATCACTTCCGCCGCTGCAAAGGCGTCGGCCTGGCGCGTGAATTCCTCACGCACGACGGTCTTGTGATCCGGCGATTGCCGAGCGGATGGGGTTGACATGCGGGACTCCTCGCACAGCGGACGTTCGGCGCTGCGCTCGCGGCAAATCTTAGCAACTGGCGCGCCTGCGGTTCCATCGCTTTCCGCCGCGTGCCCGAGTAACTATCACGCTTGCAGTTTTGCGACGGTTAATGGTAGCTGAAAAGAAGGCTATGCGGCTGACCATCCCGGCCCGAAGACGCCGGTCTGACGGAGGAAAACCAACTTGGATTTCGGGTTCTCTGAAGAGCAAGAGATGCTGCGCGATGCGGCCAAACGCTTCCTGGCCGATAACTGCTCGACCAAATTCGTGCGCCAGATGATGGCCGACAGTACCGCTCATGACCCGGGCTTCTGGGCTAAACTGGTGGGTCAGGGCTGGCCGGGACTCTTGATCCCGGAAGAATACGGCGGCGCCAACGGGACCTTCCTTGACCTGACTGTAATCGTGGAAGAGATGGGCAAGGCGATAATCCCCGGCCCTTTCTTCGCCGCCGCGACGCTCGGCGCTCCCGTCTTTATTGAAGGCGCTTCCGACGCGCTCAAGAAGGAATTTCTGCCCAAGATGGCCCAGGGCAAATTCATCGCGACCCTCGCACTTGCCGAAGGGACCGGGCGCTTCGACGCTGGCGGAATCGAACTCAAAGCCGCCAAGAAGGGCTCGAGTTACACGCTGACGGGTGAGAAGTTCTTTGTCCCCGACGCGCACGTGGCCGATGCGATCGTCGTGGCTGCCCGCACCGGTGGCGGAGGCGAGGACGGCATCACACTCCTGTGCGTTCCGGCCAAAGAGAAAGGTGTTACCGTCACCCAACTCAAGACCGTGGATATGACGCGGCGGATGTGCCACGTGAAGTTCGACAACGTGCAAGCCGACGTTGTGATCGGGAAGGAAAACGGCGGCTGGACCACGCTCCGCCGAGTGCTTGATATTGCCACCGCCGCGCTATCCGTCGAGATGGTTGGCACGGCGCAGAAGGCGCTCGACATCGCGGTCGACTATGCGAAAACTCGCGTGCAATTCGGCAAACCGATCGGCTCCTTCCAGGCCGTCAAGCACAAATGCGTCGACATGATGGTCGCCGTCGAGAATTCGCGGTCGCTGACCTACTACGCATGCTGGACCGTCGATGAACGCGTGGCCGACGCGGCGACTGCCGTGCCCATGGCCAAAGCCTACGCGTCCGACATGGCCAAGAATGTGACTTCGGAGGCCATCCAGGTCCACGGCGGCATCGGGTTCACCTGGGAGCACGACATGCACTTGTACCATCGTCGCGCGCTGGCCGGTGAGGCGAATCTGGGCAACGCACCGATCCATCGGGAAGTCGTGGCGAAGTCGTTGCTTGGGTGACTCTCACCCCTGTTTTCAGAGGGCCTGACAATCCAGTGCGGCGCGCTCCTAACCGAGCGCGCTGTTTTTTACGTGGGAGCGCAAGGCGAAAATCAAACGGGGGCGCAGCCGTTTCGGCCGCGCCCCCGTTGTTGTGTCACGTTTACTCGAGAGTCTCTACCGCAGGATCTGCATCAGTCCGGACGGGCTGCCGTACTTGACGCCGTCGAAGTACTCCTTCGGCACGTTGGAATCGAGGTAGGGCTTGCGCTTCCAGGGGTTCCCGAAACCAGACCACACCGTCGCATGGGTGTTCTGAAGGTCCCACGCCATAGATGAGACTCCGTCCCAGCTACTGCCAAGCCCGGGTACCTGGCCCACGTCATTGAAATAGGCAATCGACTTCCACAGCTTGCGGTTCGTATCGAACAGGTCAACCCAGTCTCCGTTCCAGTGCTCCTTGTCCGCATAAATAATGCGGCTGGAGTAGCAGTAACCCGCAGCTTCGCTCGGGATGCGATGGACATCGTCGATGACCATGGGGCGCGTTTCCCATTTGCCCCACGAGGGCTTGGGGAAGCTCAGCGGCAACAGGTAGCCGTCTGGGTAAATGGCGCCGTCCTGGTTGAACGATGCGAGGGTCAGAATTTTTCGATCGCCGAGATAGTCACCGGTGTAGATTGACGTACTCCCATTGAAACCATTGGTCTTGGCATCGTCATAGCTCCAGTCGAACCCGAAGACCGGCGAGCAGCGCGACGTGGTCGACAGACGCAGCGAACGGCGCAGCGCCGGCACGAACACATAGGTGTCAGGAAAGGGGTTCTTTTCCTGATCCTGATAAAACAGCGAGAGCGCGGCGGTATAGCGTGCCTGCTCAGGCGTTTCCTGCATTCCGTATTCGGTGTACCAGGTGCCGGGCGCGTACTTCTCTTCGGCTGGGAAGCCCGCATCGGTTATGTAGGCGCTCCACCGATACACCACATCCAAGCTTGAGGGCGCTACGTTACCGAATCTATCGATTGCCCACACCGTCCCGTAGTTGTTCGGGGTGTTGGCGTAGAGCGCGGGGACGAACGCCCAAAAAACGTTCGCCAGGATTTTCCAGCCTTTGTTCGGATCCGACGGGTTCGGGAAGGGTGTTCCACCGTGATAGTTGTGTATCACGTAGTGGCCGCTCGACGTGACCTCGACTGAGGTCTGCGAACCGTATTTTTCCGTTGCTTCGATCCAGCTCTTGGGCAGGAAGCCATGATGCACAGGGCCCACTTCCATTTCGACGTCCTGCGGCATCTTCCATCCATAGATACCCTCGAACATCTTGATCATCCCGAGCGGCATGAACTGCTCGTACTGCTTGTAATTTTGCGTTGTGACCTTGGTGCCGATCGGCAGGTCGCCCTGTTTTTCGCTCATCTTCAACCAATCGTCGATTGCCGCCCGATCGGTTGTTTGGGCCCAGAGGCGCGCCGGCATGAGCGCTACCAACAGGCCAATTACGACGAGAGCGCGAACCACGTATTTCATACCTGTTCTCCTCCAATTCTCCCGAAAGCGTTTGCTCCACGGCCGCCTTCAAGGCGGAAGCAAAGCGGTTGAAGCACTAAGTCCCCAAAACCCAAGTCCCGGCGGTTTCGCCAGTGGTGCAACATATTCGCTGAATAAGCCGCACTGTCAAGACGCAATTTGTTTTCACCACTGGACCAGCGGCCGATCGATTAAGCCGACCACCAGCGTCTTGCCGTGCGGCTCGGGGCGCCGTTCTATTGCGCCATGTAACCGCCGTCGATCGGCATCGGGAATCCATGCACGTACGACGCGCGATCGGAACAGAGCCACGCTACGGCCTCGCCGATTTCGCTCGGCTCGCCAAGACGTTTGAGCGGCTCCGCGCGCGCGAGCTTGGCCTCGACGTCGGCGCTTCGCTTGAGTAGCTTGCCGAGCATCGGGGTGCGGATCGGCCCCGGACATACGGCGTTGACGCGGATGTTGTGTTTGCCGTATTCGAGCGCACCCGCCCGCGTGAGCCCGGCGACACCGTGCTTTGCCGCTATATATGCAGGAAGTCCGGCGCCGCCCGTAATCCCGGCGATCGAGGAGGTATTCACGATCGCGCCGCCGCCGCCCTGCTTGAGCATCTGCGTGACTTCCGCTTTCATGCAGAGCCAGACCCCGGTCAAGTTGATCGAGAGCACGCGATTCCAATTCTCCTCCGTGCATTCGTGAATGCGTCCGCCCTTACCGTCGATGCCGGCGTTGTTGAAGGCGCAATCGAGCCGGCCATAGCTCTCGACGGCTTTCGCCACCATCGCTTCGACGTTGCTCCACTGCGCTACGTCCACCCGCATAAAGACCCCGCTCGCTCCCTTCTCCCTGACCAGCTCGAGCGTTTCAACGCCGCCTTCTTCCTGGACGTCGGCAAGCACCAGCTTTGCTCCCTCGCGAGCGAAGACCTGCGCCGTCGCCCGGCCTATACCCGATCCGGCGCCGGTGATGATTGCTACCTTTCCATCTAGAATTCCTGCCACTTGTGGAACCCTCCTGGGAATATGAAATCGGCGATCGCGCGTTGCGTTTCGCGTCTGTTGGAGAAAAACGCATCGCGTTTGAGCATTTTCTAGCCGCAACTTTACATAGGCGATCGAGAGCGTGTTTGACAGAGCAGATGTCGGCGTGACGTGCAGTAATGTGCGAAATCATGCCTGTGCCAACATATGCTCACCTTGTTGATTGCTCGCAGAAATCGTGTCTTTTGGCTGTGCCGCTTTGCTTTACTTTTTGTCGCGACTCTTCGATGATCTACTTGGGCCGTCGTGGAAACTTGTGTTGGGACGTGCGCGAAGTGTCGGCCGCTGTCTAAACAACCATCGTAGAAGTCGAGTGCATCATGTACTACCAGCGTTTTGGGCTGGCAGGACCGCCCTTTGAATCCTGCGCAACGCATATGGCGTTGTTCCTCAGCACTCCGTATCGCGAGGCTTCTGCCGCTATGGAATGGGGGTTGCTGCATGAGACCAGCGGGTTCAGTCTCCTTGTCGGTGGCCCAGGTACGGGCAAAACCACTCTGATCAAAGCGCTTATCGCGCAGCATCACCGCCACATTCATACAGTTTTGGTGCAAAATTCCTGGTTGCGTTCCACCGAAATCATGTCCCTGATAGTCGAGCGATTGGGCGGCCGTGTGCCCGATACCAGACTGGGGCTGTCTCGCGCGCTGGAAGATGCCATCAACGGTCTCAAGCCCGGCGAGCGTGTCGTCGTGATCGTCGATGAGGCCCAGACCCTCGACGACGCACGGATGGAGGATTTGCGGCTTCTTTCAAATTGTGACAGCAACCAGCCCAGGCGCCTGCATTTCATGCTGGCCGGGCAAAATGAGCTCTTGGAACGTCTGCGAACGCCGGCCCTGTACAACCTGAATCAGCGTATTGGCGCGCGCGCGAAGCTCAGTCCGCTCAACTCGAACGAAGCCTGGGACTATGCGGAGTACCGGCTGCGGCAGCAGGGCGGAAGCGCGGAGAAGGTCTTCAACCCGCGCGCCCTGCGCAAGCTAATCACCGCAAGCGGCGGTGTTTTGCGGCAAATCAATGTATTGTGCACCGCCGCGCTTGCCTGCGCACATGCACAGAACGAGCGAATCGTCACGTCGGCTTGCGCCCGTGCGGCGATCGCCGAGTATCGTAACCTGCATCGTTCGCACCGTACCTTCTACCGTCGCTTTGCGGCCGCCGGAGTGGCTGCCAGTGTCACCGTGATCGCGGCTTGCGCAGTCGCCGCGGCGCTCGCCGTTCGTCATACTCCTGGGATGCAATCTGCGCCTGCGGAAACCCAGTCTGCGCCGACGATCGAAATGAGCGGATCGATCGCGGCCGACACCCCGATGTCGGCGGATGTCGAAAAGGCACCTGAAATTGCCTCCCGCGGAAGTCTCGATTCCAGCAGAACGACAGGCCTCGGGGCTAGGTCGGGCGGACTATCCGCAGAATCGGCGAATGACGAGGCCGACACGAGTACTGGTCTGCGGACGCGAAGACCGTCTGCACCCGCTCTGTCCGGCGACGCGTCCGAACGCAATTTGCTGCCAACCGACACCGTACCGGCGGTTCCAGCCGCAGCGGCGCCGGAAATCCAGGCGAACGCTGCGCCGGCGCGCCGAGTGGCTCGCCGGGCGGCCCGCAGCCGGCCAAACCGCAGGACAAGGTCCGTCAGAGCGAACAGGTCACGAGAAATGGACTCCTATGCTCCCGAATCAGACGATGATGCGGTTGACCCGTCCGATCGCACGCCGATCGAGCCTGACGATTCCAATGCACCGACCGACGTGGAGTGAAGAAGAGATGGGTGCTCTTTACCCTCAACTGACTGATGCCGATCATCAACTCGCTAGTTGCGTTTTATCCGCAGCCACGCGCGCGGCAGCGTGAGCAGGTTGAAAACGAGAATGCGCCATTTGGCGCCGCTTGGAATGCTCGCTTGGTACCTCCTCATCCCGCCGGCAGCAATCGAACCGACTGCGATTCAATACGAGCCCCTCAGTACCTGGCAAATTGTGCGAGGCTTCGACCACTCAGATGACTGTGAGGATTTCAGGGGCGATTTCGTACACAACTCCGCGCAGAAGCATACGATGAACGCGCTCGAGCCCAACTATCGTTTCTATATGTACGCGCAGTGCATCGCTTCGAACGATCCGCGGCTCTTTTACGGTAAGAAGTAGAGAGGACACGCCGGGTTAAGGGGCGGTTTGTCGCGTTGCGGGCGGGTATTCGATGCCCAACCATTCGCGTGCTGCGGCTTTGCTGGCGCACGGTCTAAGCGCTGTTTCGTCAAAGAAGCCCTTGTCTTCCTGGCGAGGATGCCGGTTCGCCTTCGATCCCGACCACGATTCGCTACGGATGAAAGCGCGCAATAGCACAAAAATAAGAGTCTCAAGAGGTATTGTAGCTATGTTAAGGCGATAATAAACATGTGTTGACATATCTGGACACTACAAAGTATAAAATAGCTAGATAGAGAGCCGGCTTGATGTCTTAAAAGACGGTTTGAGAAGGAATTGCGCGAGGAGCCGAACATGTTCATCCACCTTCATGAGCCCGAAGCGAAATCCTGCGACAACTGCGGCCATCCTCAAGTGGTCATGTTCATGTCGGCAGTCGATTCCGAGCGTACCATCAGCCTTTGCAGAACCTGCCTGAGCAAGGCCATATCCGCCTTCGCGATGGTCGGGCGAAAGCTCAACCTGAACGATACCGGGTCCGAAAAGGGCGTGAAGTTGTTGACCCTTAAAGAACTGGCCGAACTGCTGAGCGTTCACGAATGCACCATCTATCGGCAGGTCAAGGCCGGCCGCATTCCTTTTGTCCGCGTCGGCGGCGAGTATCGCTTCAACTCAAGCGTGGTTATCGCCAAGCTGACTGCCGACACCCGCAGTGCGAGCCTCGCACAGTTGCTGCGGCGCAAGCGGCTGCGCGCGAAGCGGGCCCAGCGACTCCGGCTCGTCGCTGGTAATTCTCCCGCGCCGGGTACATCGCAGATACACGATTCGAGCGACGCCGATGGCGCGAGCGGGTCGGGTTTCGACCCGCATCCGAGCCGCGACTCGGCAGCATAATCGCCCGTACGCAAACAGCCAAAACGCTACGGGTCACGAGGTAGACGGAACATGGGACTCTTTGGAATAGGAAAGAAAGCGGCAGAAACGAACTCCTGCGACGTTGAACAAAATGTGCAACCCTTTCAGCTCGATGAGCTCGAATTAAAGCCGCGCGAACGCCTCGCACAGGCGATCGCACGCGTCGCCGATCTCGAAGCGCGACTTAGCGTTGAGAAGCAGGCAACGATTTACCTCGAGGCCCGGCTCAAGGACGAGCGCGAGGCCGCGATCGAAGCCGCGACGCGCGGTGAAGAGCCGCCCAGCCTCGAAGCGCTCGAGACCGACCTGCGAACCGCGCAGGGGCGGGCGAAGATTTTCGAGGAGGCGCTTGGACGTTCCAAAAGGTCGCTCCAGATCGCCGAAGCGGAGAATGTCCAGGCCGCTCAGGCCGAACGTGACGAGAAGTTCGCCAACATACTCCGGGAGATGATCAGTCAGGCGCGCAAATTGGCCGATTGTCACCAGCGGCTCCGCGAAATCCAGGCGGCCACCGGCGGTCAATACCCCGCGAACGTACTGTGGCCGGCGTTCGGCGAGGCCGGCTACGCGGGATGGCTTGAAAGCGCGAATTCCTTTCTTAAACGGCCGGAGCAAGGCCGCCAGCAGCAAGAGGCGAGTGTTGCGCACGAAGCAACTGTCGCGCATGAGGCCGGTGTTGCGAATGATGCAGCGGCGGCGGAGTCATCTGCGATGCCAATGGTGGTGACCCCTCTGTCGAATGCGGCATAGGCGACAGGTTCACAACGGAGTGGAGCAGAGGTTAGAAGCATGTCAGCAGCAGTATTGACCCAAACCGAACGCGTGGCAGCAGAAAGACGAGCGGAAAGAAGTTCCCGAGCCCACCGTGTCGAACCCGCAAGATCCGTTTGCGACCACGGCATCGCCGGAGTCGCGCACGGTAGGTTTCGGCGGTCTGGTCAAGCATCTTCGTTCAAACCTTGGAGGGTATGAGGAAATGAAAGCCAACACGGTGGAGCCGACCCAAATTGTCGCCGATATCTTTGAGCCTTTTAAACCGGCCCGCAACGAACTCGCGCAGTTGGTCAAGATGCTCGAGCCAATGAGCCAGGTTTGCCGTCTCGCCGAGGCATTTGCCCCGGTCAAGGCCTTCCAGGAAAAGGTCGCTTCAGTGGTCGAACCGTTGCGCAACCTCGAGCACGAATTCGATCAATTCGCCGGCGCGTTCGAGCCGATGCGGATACTTCGCGACGAGGTACGGGAAATCTCTGCAGGGTTCGCCGCAAACGTCGCCGAGTTCGCGCAAATCCTTGAGCCGTTGAGCAAGTTGCGCCGTCAGCTCGACGAAGCGGTCCTAGCGCTCGAACCGGCCGGCGCGATGTATCGGGGATTTTCCGAGTTGTCCAATGCGATCGGAAGTTCAGAGGGTGAACTCGCCATGAATGGGAACGCGGCGAAACCGAATCAGGGCAACCTCGGCCTGCTCAGGTTGAGCGCCGAGCCATCAAGCCACTAGCAGCGACCGTATCAGCTTTTACAGCGGTGTCGCCCGCACGGGCGATTGGAGCCGCGGCAGTGCGAGGGTAACGAGCGGATCGAGCGATCCGCTGTTTCGCTCGATCCACCCGGTTCGGGCGGTTCGAAGGCCGGGTGATTCGCTGGCGTACGCACACATTCATCTATCTGCGATTGCGACTGCGCGTGGATTCTCGTCCAGGCACCGTTTGAGGAAGAACCTGGCGGAAGTTCACGCGAGGACGGCGCAAAAAGTCCGTTTGCAAATCCGTTGATGAGAATGCGAGCCTGACGCGTCCGGCGAGCCCGCGTCGCCGAAAAATCGGAGGGCCGGGGAAGGGCGAAAACTGGACGACGGAGGAAACGCCGATGCTGGGACCGGTGGCGCATATAGGAATAACGGTCCGCAATATGGACCGGGCGCTCGCGTTTTATGAGGGCGTGCTCGGCATGGAAAAGATCGGGGAAGCCACCTTTTCCGGCGACGAAGCGAGCCGGCTGACGCGGCTGCCGGAGACGGTTTTGCGGGCGGTCTACTTACGCGGCGGGAAGGGCATCAAGGGGCCGCCGCTGGAATTGCTGCATTTCATCGGGCCTGAGACCGGCCCGGGGAGTCCTTATCCTCAGCTCAACAATCCCGGAATCACGGAAGTCGCGTTCTGGGTGGACGACATCGAGCGGGTGCACGCGGATCTTCAGGCCAGAGGCGTCGAGTTCTATTCCACGCCGCAGTTGTTCGAGCTGGGGGGTTACAAGGCGAAGGCGGTCTATTTTCTCGACCCGGACGGCACCACGCTCGAGTTGATCCAGACGGTCGCCGATTGAAGCTCGCCGGCGGCGTGTCCCAAGGGCAGACCACGCCTGAAAGCCATCTGAACGCCGAATGGAATTTCGCATTGCCCCACTACTGGCCCCGGGCCACCGCATCGCCGAAATTCCCGGACGGCGCGGATCCGTCACGATGTTTGCGCCATAGCTTTTCTTGGGTCGCACCATAATGAGGCCTCACTTGCTAGTGCGATTGGTAATCGATTGAACTGCTCATTTTATCGTGCGGAAGGACCTAGCGAGTATAGTTAGGAGCCTACGACGGCTCACTAAACACTATATTGCCCCCCTTGTCTTTGAGCAAAATAAACGGCGATTGACCTTCAGTCTCCCCGAGAATGACTCTGCTCTCCGCCAAAGCTAAATGCTTTTGGTCAAGTGTCGCTACTAGCCCTCCATTCGCTCCTCTGATGCTCAAATACGGGTCTCCCTCTTCAGCTCCTATGAGGGAAATGGCAGCTTCTTCCTGCCCACTTACGGAGACTCCGGCGAGACCGTCTTCGCGGCACACCATGAAGACCTTGGTTTGACCTGAGGAATCGAAAAGGCGGATTGTCGAAGCCGTTCTTCCGCTCGCAGCTTGGGTAGCGATCTCTGCGCGCGCCCTACCATTCTCGTCCCGTAGAATAAACCGTCGCGCCTCGATTAGGTCAGGAACGCTGGACACGTTAACGGCTGGGCTGGGTGTAGCCTCGATTTCCCTTTGCTCATTTTGCAATGCCTCTCGGGCTGTGCTGTCTGTCTCAAGCGATCCACCCGGGAAACTTGTTTTGATTCTTCCTTCTCGGATGACATAGGCAACGGCGTCGAACACTCCCTTGATTGAGGCCCTAAACCAGTACAACGCCAACAGTGTAGCAGCCGGTTTGGCCAATGCTTTTACCAATTGCACCGAAACATCTACCCAGTTCATCGCGGATTCTTTGCCTCCAGCCACTTTTCCGATGACAGGACACTTAGTCACTAAACCAGAATCGGTTTCTAGGCGTCACATTGTTCTGCAGTGGGAGCGGATTCGGAACGTCCCGATCGTTTTGCGCCATACCATCGTCACTTGACCACACTAGCGGCAACGAGATTGAGCGCTCGGGTCGCACCCAAGCCTCGTGCAAGGCTAGTTCGCAGCCCAGGCACATGTTTACGCGTCATTTCAGAGGCTGCTTACCGGCGTCGATGAGCTTGGCGTTTAGGGCATCTCGTTTTGCTTTCAACCCCGCCGGCCTAACGAAATAGAAGTCAAACAGAGACTCAAGTGTATCTAGCAGCCATTCGGCCTCACCCGGCTCTACGTCAATGACCTCGCCACAGTTGGTGCTCTTGATAGGGTGGGCGGCGAAGTTCCCAACTACACGCACGGCATGAAGTGCTTCGGCAAGGTCGGTAGGCAACTTGGCGGAATCAAGAACTGTTTGTATCTCGTTGTAGAGGTCGCCGGGTTTAACGCCCGCGCACTCGCGGATGAGATTCTGAAGGCAGCGTCGGCTTAGTGCGGCGCTAGCTTTGGCACTATCAGCGAGCACGAGGCACGCTTCACGGTAATCATCGGCGAACTTCGCAGGGACTTCCTTGGAAAGCGGTGCTCGCGCCATGCCCTTCGGACGAACCAGAAACTCCCTTATGACGGTCTGCGGTGGTATTGTGACCCCAAAGTTAGCTTGCACATTGTGACGGCCAAGGTACACGACATATCGGTTGCATTCTGGGCATTCCGAAACAGCGATGCCCCACCGGCCGTCGGCGTCTACCCCGAGCATCGCCGCTCGCCAGCTATCGTGAAAGTTCACGAGACAGTGCGGACATTTCATGGACTTCCTACCTCGTAATTCGGAAATGTCGCCACGCCGTGTCGATCGGAAGCCGCTCAATCATCCCTTACCGCTTCTTGGATTTCGCCTAGCGCTGTCGGACATTGGCGCGCGCCGCGCGCTTTCGCCGCGCTCTTCACCTTGCCGCCTAGACGCCCGAGCGCGACCGCCGCCGGATTCTTCTTGGGTTTCTTGGCCACGGCGTCGCCATATTCCAAGCGTTTCGGATCGTCAAATATTTGGTGTAAAGCGGCGCGGTGTTTAGTCAGGGCAGATTTTGCCGGCGCGCGAGGGTCAAATGACGAACCACAAGCCCAAAGCTTCGATGTTCCGAAGTCCGAGATTGCCGCCAAAGCCTACGATTTATCCTGATCAGGGATGAGCCAGGGTCGTCGCTATTTCTTTCCTTTGGAGTTCAGTTTGACTGCAGCGCGGATTATCTCCTTGAAGGCGGATTCATCGATCTTGTCGCCTTCATGCAGATCGATTGCGCGCCTCGCGTTCCCCTCCAGGCTGGAGTTGAAGATGCCCTTTGGGTCTTTGACGGAAGCGCCCTTCTGGAAGGTGAGCTTTACGAGACTCTTGTAGGACTCGCCGGTGCACACGATCCCGCCGTCAGACCAGACTGGAACTCCCCGCCACTTCCATTCTTCCGTTATTTCAGGGTCGGCCTCTTTGATGAGCTTGCGGACGTGGGCAAGCGTCTCGCCACGCCAGTCGCCTAGCTCTGTGATTCTCTCGGTGATGAGTTGCGAAGGCGATTTGGTTTGATTGATTTCGGACTTCTTCATTTCCATTCGACTCCGAGAAGTGCCGCGAAAACTCTTCGGAAAACGCAGCTACTTGGTAGAGCAATGGCGATGCGGCTTGGCTCGTCTCCACCTTTTTGCGCTCGTTAGCCACGCGGCGCGATTTCGGTTGAACGCAGCTTGCGCCCTATCCGTTAGAAACTCGCGCGCTCAGTGGAAGGAATTGGTGGTTGCGGGGGAGGGATTTGAACCCACGACCTCCGGGTTATGAGCCCGGCGAGCTACCAGACTGCTCCACCCCGCGTCGGCATACTAGCGACCCGCTCGAAGCTGGGTCAATACAAGGTGTCGTTGCGCAAAGGCTTGGAGCGTAAGACGTAGCGCGCGGGTGAGTGCGCATACGGTCGGCGCATCCGCGGCGACCGCTCACTCAATCGGCGAGAACGCGGATGTTGCAGTTGCGATGGATCCTGCCGAATTCGATCACTTCCTTTTCGAATGGCGTCGGATTTTGCGCGGGATCGGTCAGCATCAGCCGTTTGGCTGCCGCCGGATCCATGCCGTCGGCTTCCACTGACAGGTTGTGATCGTCGCAGAAGATAAAGGCCATGAAGATTGCACTCCTTGAGCCGCCACACGTTACACGATGAGGCCGCTGCTGTCACCGGCAGCACGCCGGCGTACCGGGCGCGAGAAAATCGTTGAACCGACGGCATTTACCCTTCCTTTGGCTTTTGTGGTACTAGCGTATCCGAACCGCTTTACTGCTTTCGGCGCGCCGCAGCGGACCTCTCCGCCACGTCGAAGTGCACCACTAGTCACGGGAGCTATCCAGCATGAGTCTCAAGGGCAAAGCTGCTGCTATCGGAATCGCCGAACTGAAGCCATGGAAGGAAGCGCCGCCCGACGTGACGCCGCTTAAGCTGATGGGCCGGCTAACGGCGGAAGTGCTGGCGGATGCCGGGCTCGAGAAGAAGGATCTCGACGGGTTCCTGGTCGGGATGCCGTTTGCGGATCCCGGGGCGATCTACCCGGCAAGCGCGGCGGAGGTGCTCGGGATCAACACGCGGATGCTCAACATCGTCGATATCGGCGGCGCCAGTCCGGCTGGGATGATCTGGCGCGCCGCCGCCGCGATCGACGCCGGAATCTGCAGCACGGTGCTGTGCATCGTTGCGGATCTGAACCGGGTCAGCGATCAGAAGGTGCCGGTGGTATCGATTCAACGCGAATTCGAAGCGCCGTACGGGAACATCGGCGCGAACTGCGGTTACGCGATGATCGCGAATCGCCATATGTATGAGTACGGGACCACGCCGCAGCAGATGGCGAAAATCGCGGTCGACCAGCGCACCAACGCGCTCAAGAATCCGCTCGCCACGTTCAACGACAAGCCACTGACGATCGCGGACGTACTCAACTCGCGGATGATCGTGGACCCGCTGCATATTTTCGAGATCGTGAGCCCGTGCAGCGGTGGGGCGGCAGTAATCGTGGCTTCGCCGGAAGTCGCCAAGCGCGCGAAGAATCCACCGATCTGGCTGCTCGGTGCGGGCGAATACGCCAATCACGCGTCGATTACCTACGCACCCTCGCTGACCGAGTCGCCGATCAAGCCTGCGGCCGAAACCGCCTTCAAGATGGCGGGCGTGGATCGCAAGGATATCGATCTGGTTTGTCCCTACGACTGCTACACGATCACGGTGCTGGTCACGCTCGAGGATGCGGGCTTTTGCAAGAAGGGCAGGGCGGTCCGTTCGCCATGGAGCACGATCTCACCTATGCCGGCGACTTCCCGTGCAACACGCATGGCGGTCAACTTTCCTTCGGACAACCCGGGCTGGGCGGCGGCATGAGTCACGTGACGGAAGGTATCCGGCAACTGATGGGTCGTGGAGAAGGACGCCAGGTCAAAGACGCGTCGCTAGCGTACGTCAACGGCAACGGCGGAATCATGAGCGAGCAGGTAGCGCTGATCCTGGAGCGACGGTCATGAGCGAATACAGCAAACCCCTGCCCAAGCCGTCGGCCGTCAGCCGTCCGTTCTGGGACGCGGCCAAGCGGCACGAACTGATCTTGCAGCAATGCGGCGGCTGCAAGGCCTTTATCTATTATCCGCGGGATCGCTGTCCGCAATGCCTTTCCGAACAGCTCCAATGGCGGCCGGTCAGCGGGCGCGGCAAGGTTTATAGTTACACGGTGGTGCGCCGCGCCTCGACTCGCTCGTTCGCCGACAAGCCCTACGTGCTGGCAATTGTCGAGCTGGACGAAGGCGTGCGAATGACGACGAACGTCGAGGCCGCGCCCGAATCGCTGAAGGTCGGTATGCCAGTTGCGGTCTGGTTCGACGACGTCACGCCGGAGCGCACGCTGGTCAAGTTCAAGCCGGCGTAGTTGGCGCGGCGCGCGGTCGCGGAAGAGCGCGGCTACGCGAGCAGTACGGCGACGATCCCCGTCAGGAAGACGCCGTCGAAAGTTCCTGCGCCGCCGATCGAGGCGACCGGCGCGCCGAGATCGCCGAGTTTCCCCAGGTTTGCGATATCGGCGCCGATCAAGGTGCCGAGCACTCCACTGACGTACGCGATCGCGTCGACATGCGCCGCTTCACCGAAGAATCCGGCGATGAGCCACGCCGCCACTGCCGCCACGATCGGCGGAATGAGCATCGGAATCGCGATGCCGAGGCCGGGCACGGGCCGCGCGAATCGATGCACTACGAATCCGACGATAAGCACGCCGATTGCCGCGGGCAGGATCGCGACCGGCTGGCGCATCAACACGTAGAGCGAGATCAGGACGGGGACGACGGCGCCGCCGACGTTCACGGCCAGAGTCGTTTCGCCGCTCGCATAGCGCGCTGGCAGGCGGTAGCGCACGCCGAAGGATCGGACCATCGTCTCAGGATGGAGTACGCCACCCTCGATTTTGGTGATCGGAATATTGATGTAGCTTCCGCCGAGGCTCGCCAGGAGGGCCAGGAACGCCGCCTCCGGCGATAGCCCGATCATCTGAAACGCGTTGTGAATCAGGTTCAACTCGATCAGGAAAACGAAAACCAGCAGGAGCAGGAACGCGAGTGCGTAGAGCACGATGAAGGGGGCGAAAAACATGACATGCGATAGTAGCATGCGTTCGCGCTTCGCACCCGCGGCGCCCCGTGCGGACGGCGGGGTCGTACCTCACGGTCATTCGTTTGTCAGCGGAAAGCGCGATGGGGTAATGCTCTGGCACGTCATGGCGTTGGCGCACCGCGAGCGGGCGGCGGCGAGTGCGGGGCGGTGGCAAGTGCACATGACTTGATTGCAGGAGGCGTATCGTGAAATTCGGCTTGTTCTATCAGCTCCCTTGTGCCCCCGAGCAATCGCAGCCGGTGCGTTATCGCGAAACCATCGATCAGATCAGGCTGGCCGACGAACTGGGCTTTGATATCGCCTGGCTCGCCGAACTTCATTTCTTTCGCGGCTTCTCGATTATGCCCGGGCCGCTCTATGTCGCCACGGCGGCGGCGCAGCATACGCTGCGCATTCGTTTTGGGACGGGCGTGACCCTGCTTCCATTTCATCATCCGCTGCGGATCGCCGAGGAAGCCGCGGTAGTGGACATTCTAACCGGCGGCAGGCTCGATTTCGGAGTTGGCCGCGGCACGATCGCGGTCCACTTTCAGGGGTACAACGTTTCGCGCGAGGAAAGCCGCGAACGCTTCGAAGAGACGCTGGAAATAATCGAAAAGGCTTGGACTACTCCGCGTTTCTCGTATGCCGGCCGCTATCACCAGGTTGCCGAGGTCACAACGGAGCCCAGGCCGGTCCAAAAGCCGCATCCGCCGATACGGATCGCGGCCAACAGTCCGGAGACTGCGGAATTCGCGGGGTTCAAAGGATACGACGTGATGGTGGCAGCGCCGATCAACCCGACCCCGATCCTTTACACTCACGTCCGCAGATATCGCGAGGCGCTCGAGCGCGGCGGCCATGGGGCAGAAAAACGCGACCTGGCCGCGCTATTCTTCACCTGTCCCGCGGCAAGCCTCGACGCCGCCCGTGCCGAATACGAACCGTCGATGATGCACTACTTCCGCACGATCGGCGAACAAGCGCGGCTCGGCGACAAGAGCCAGTACGACGGCTCCTATCAGTACCTGAAGCAGGTGCGTGAGCGTGCGGCCGCGATTACCTGGGAAGCGGTCGATTCCACGATGGGAGTATTCGGACCGCCGGCGGAATGTATCAGGCGAATCAACCAGATTTACGAGGGCGCCCGGATCGATCAACTCGTCTGCTGGTTCAATCCGGGAGGCATGATTCCGCATCGAGAAGTGATGGCCTCGATGGAGCGCTTTGCCGCGCAGGTGATGCCCGCCGTGCGCGGTCTAGGTGACCAGGCCGTCGGCGCACCATGACTGAACTGACGATATTTCCGGGGAATGTCGCACCGCCGGACGCGCTGGCGCAGCTTGCCCGGCAGATCGAAGCCGACGGGGGCGCCACGCTCGCGGTCTATCGCGAACCGATCGGTGATCATTGGCAACTTTTCGCGATGCTCCCAGCGGCGATTGTGAAGCCGACACCATTTCAGCGCGATCTCTCGCCGGCGCACATGAAGCGGCTGGTCGAGGTGATGAAGAAACTCGACCGCTACACCGAGCCGATCGTCGTGGTGCGCACGGAGAGCGGCGAGTACTGGACGCCCAATGGCAACCATCGCCGCGCCGCTTCGATCAAGGCGGGCGCCCGGATGATACCCGCAATTGTGATTCCCGAAGCCGACGTTGCGTACCAGATTCTCGCGCTCAATACCGAAAAGACCCATAACCTGCGCGACAAGGCGCTCGAAGTGATCCGGATGTATCGCGGACGGCTCGAGCAGCACCCGCGGGCGAGCGGAAAAGAGTTTTGCCTTCGAATTCGAGCGCGCGCATTTTATCACGCTCGGCCTGATCTATGAGCGCAAGCCACGGTTCTCCGGCGGCGTCTTTACGCCGATCCTGAGCCGCGTGGACATTTTTCTCAGCGATGCGCTCCAGGCGGCTATGACGGAGCGCGAAGAACGCGCCGCGCAGGTCGAACGAGCCGAAGCCCTGCTCAACGAACTGATCGCGGCCGGGAAGAGGCGCGGCCTTTCCCATCCGTATCTTAAGAACTACATCGTCGCGCGCTGCAATCCCTTGACTCGCGTGCGCAAGACCATGCCGACGTGCAAGTCGGCCTTAGCCGGTCTAGGCAAGGCGCTCGAGGAATTTGATCTCGCGAAGATCCATTTCGGTGAGGTCAGAAACGCGGCCGCGATCGCCGCTGCCGCGACCGAGGTCTAACGGTTTCGGGCAAGCGCCGCGAGCTCAGGCCGCCGCAGTCGCGGGGAGGAGTTCGAAGGCGCCGCCTTCGATCGTCTCGGCTGAGCGCAGCACGATTTTCACGCCAAGGCGGCGCTCCGCGCGCTCCAGTTCGCGCGATCCCGCGTCATAGAGGTAGCGCGCCACTTCGGGGTTGACCTTGGCCACCAGCATCTCCGCGCGTGGACGATGGCCGGCCGCCCGCTGAATTCCGCGCATCACTTCCGCCGCCAGGGTCGCCACTGATTTGATCACGCGCCGTCCCTGGCATCGCGGACACGGCTCGGTAAGCAACTCCTCGAGGCTTTCGCGGGTGCGTTTGCGCGTCATCTGCACCAATCCGAGTTCGCTGATCTTGAGCATCGAGGTGCGCGCCTTGTCGCGCCGCAAAGCCAGCGCCAGCGCCTCGGTTACGCGTTTGCGGTCGGCTTCGCGAGCCATGTCGATTAAATCGACGATGATGATGCCACCGATATTGCGCAGCCGCAGTTGCCTGACAACCTCGTCCGCGGCTTCCAGATTTGTGCGCAAAACCGTGTCGTCCTGGTTACGCTTGCCGACGAAGCGGCCGGTATTGACGTCGATCGCGGTGAGGGCCTCGGTCTGGTCGAGCACCAGGTAGCCGCCGGATTTAAGCCAGACTTTGCGTTCCAGGGCGCGTTCGATCTGCTCGTCGATACGGAAATGGTCGAAAATCGGTTCATCGGCGTCGTACATCACGGCGCGCGAGCGCAACCGTGGCATATACGTCTGCACGAACTCGACGATGCGCAGGTAGGTATCCTGGTCGTCGCACCAGAGGCGGTCGATCTCGCTGGAGAAGAGGTCGCGCACCACGCGCAGGGCAACTTCGAGATCGCTGTAGAGGAGCGCCGCCGGCGGACTGGTCTCGCTCAGCTTTACCACTGAGGACCACAGCTTGGTGAGGAAGGCGACGTCGCGCTGAATTTCGCGTTTGCTCACGCCGTCGCACGCGGTGCGGACGATAAACCCGCCTTGCGCGGGTGCCAGCTCCCGCACGGCCGCGCGCAGCCGCGCGCGTTCCTCCGCGCTCTCGATGCGCCGCGAAATCCCAATATGGTTGCTGGTTGGAGTGTAGACCAGGTGACGTCCGGGCAATGAGATGAACGAAGTGAGCCGCGCACCCTTGGTGCCGATCGGTTCCTTCGCCACCTGCACGATGATTTCCTGATTGCGCTTAAGCTGCTGCTCGATGGGGAGTCGGGGTCGATGGCGCGGATTGCGGCCTCGGCGGCCGCGTCCTCGAGGCGCCTCGGCAGACCCGTCGCTTTCCGCTGCCGGAGGATTGGAATCGGGATCCTCGCCGTTGGCAACCACGAGCACCGCGTCCGCGCCCTCGCTCATCGGCTCAGTTTCCACATCCTCTTCACCCGTTACTTCGGCGACGGATCCAAGGGCCGCAACCTCAGTCTGGTAGTCGGAGACATGGAGAAAGCCGGCCTTCTCCAGACCGATATCGACGAACGCCGCCTGCATTCCAGGCAGCACGCGCGTGACTTTTCCCTTGTAAATGTTGCCGACGATGTCCTGGCGATGCTGGCGTTCGAGGAAAAATTCTCCCAGCGTTCCGTCCTCGAGCAGCGCCACGCGGGCTTCAAGTGCGGAGGCATTGATGACGATCTCGCGCTTCAAGGCACTTTTCCCGACGGCTCGGCCAACCTTCTCAGGGACGCGAGGCGAGATCACTGGTAGCCGCGCTCAAGCGGCCGGCCGTCAATGTTGGTAATCGGAAAGCTCATCGCCCGAAATATGTGGAACCGCTGAAGTGGAGAATTCGGCGATTACGGCTTGATAATACGGATGGCCTCAAAATTCCGCAAGGCGAGTCGGCGGAACTTGTAGGGCGGGAGCGGCCGTCAGCGCACCGCCAAAGTTCAAAAAGGCCATATGCGGTAAGGGACTTGCGGCCTATCTCCCGGGTCGACGATTTTCTTATGCACAAAAGACTCGTGGGATCAGAGTGTTCGGCCCGAGTAGAGAGCTCGATTTAACCAGATTTCAGTAGGCAAAGGCCGTATTGGCATGAGTCTGTGACGAATCGTTCTAGTGCACCGAATAGCGGTAAGACATGGAGATAGCTGCGTAGAGTCTCGAATCTGCCATAATTCATGGAAGACATGGGTCTGGCACAGCCTAGCCTGAACAATTTGTCTTTAGATGAGATTAGATTGTGTCGACCCGCTAGAATCTCGACGGTATGGTCAGGAGCAAACTTAATTGAGCGACAACTCTGACGTTAAACACGCTACTTGACTTGGAAGCGTTGGGGTCGCTACGAATTTAGACCATGGCTGCCGCTGCCGATAGCTTTCTGCCGCGTCCGGCTGGGCTGGCCCTGCTCAATAGCAAGGTGCTGGTTCTTAATCGATCCTACCTGCCGGTTCATGTCACCTCCGTCAAGCGAGCGTTCGCGCTGCTCTATCAGGGCGTCGCGCGGGCGGTGGACGAACAGTATCGCACCTTCGACTTCGCCAGTTGGCGAGACTTGGCGTGCGAAGTCCATCATGAACGTGTCGGCATCGTGGACGGATTCATGCGCGTACCGCGGGTGCTGCTGCTGATTGCTTACGAGCGCGTGCCCAAGCGACATGTGCGGTTCTCGCGTTTCAACATCTACGCGCGTGATAACAACACGTGCCAGTATTGTGGCCGCCGCTTGCCACGGACCGATCTCAACCTGGACCATGTCATTCCACGATCACGGGGCGGAATGTCGACCTGGGAAAACGTTGTTTGCTCATGTCATGCCTGCAACCGCCGCAAGGGCGGACGGACACCTGAGGAAGCGTCGATGCTCCTCATTCGGCGGCCGATGCGCCCGCATTGGACGCCGTTCAGCAGCGAGATGTTCAGCTTGCGCAGGTACCAGGAATGGATGCCGTTCCTGACGACGGTCGATGCTGCCTACTGGAATACCGAGCTGATCCAGGAGTAATAATGCCCGGAGCCGATCATCAGTATTGGCGGTGATTCGGCGAAACTCCCTCTGCTCTCCCAGTGCCACTCCGCACTGGAGCTGTCGATACGGTTGATGCGCGGTAGGTCCCGTGAGTATTGACCACATGGGGTAGTGTTGCGATATGCTCGCGGCACGTGGTGGAGCGGTGGAGGCGATGGCAGAATGCGTCTCAAAAGCCTTGAACTCGTAGGCTTCAAATCCTTTCTTGAACCAACGGTAATCAGCTTCTCGCATGGGGTGACGGCCGTCGTTGGCCCCAACGGTTGTGGTAAGTCAAACGTCGTTGACGCAATTCGTTGGGTTCTAGGCGAGCAGGCACCCACCCGGCTCCGCGGCAAAACCGCCGAAGACCTTATATATGCAGGCAACGAATCCAATCCCGCAGCCGGAATGGCCGAAGTCACGCTCCTGCTCGAGGCAGAAGAGGGCACGAAGCTTCCGGAGCCGTACGACGCACTAAGCGAGGTCGCGGTGACGCGGCGCGTCTACCGGTCGAGTGATTCGGAATACCTGATTAACCGGATCCAATGCCGGCTCAAGGACATCACCGAATTTTTCATGGCGGCGCAGATTCACAGCCGCGGCTATGCGCTAATCGAACAGGGGCGAGTCGACGAAATAATTCAGGCAAAACCCGCGGAAGTGCGCGCGATGGTCGAGGAGGCGGCGGGGCTGGCCCTGTTCAAGGGGCGGCGCGAGATCAGCGAACGCAAGCTCGAGCGCGTCCGCGAAAATCTCGCCCGCGTCGACGACGTCCTGAGTGAAATCGAGCGCCAGTTGAATTTCGCCCGTCGTCAAGCCAAAAAAGCGGAAGCTTTCCGGCTTATTCGCAGCGAACTCGTCGAGTTGGAAAAGCTGGGAGCGGCGCGCCGCTTGCTGGACCAGACCGCGGAGCTGAAGGATCAGTCCGCGCGGGAGGTGGAACTTCGCGAGAAGACCGATCGGTATCGCGCCGAAGTTGCCGGACTCGAGGAGGAGGCGGAACGCGCTGGCATGGCGCTGACCACCGCACGCGACGAGCTTTCCGCCGCCGGTCGCGAACTCGACAATTTGCGCGCGGGTTTCGAGGAACGGACGCGGACGCGAACCTTTCTGGACCGGCGACTCGCCGCGCTCGGCGAAATCGAACCCGGCCTGGCGCTCCGCCTCGGCGAACTCGACGAAAGAGCCACGGGTGCGCGCGCGGCGCGCGCTGCTACCGGCGCCCGGCTGTCGCGCGAACTTTTCGATGACGACGGCAGCACCAGCGAAGCCGCCCTTGCCGCTCTGCGCGAGGACCATCGCGCGGCCGAACGCGCGTTCAGCGAATGCGAGAAGCGCGCCGAGCATCTCAAGGACGAATTGGCGGAGTTGATGCGTGAGGCCGCGGTCGTGCGCGGCCGGCTGGGCGACCTCGCAGGAGAACGCGCCGATTTGGAGCAACAACTTGGCGCGCTCACTTCGGCGACACCCGAACTCGCCGGGCTTCTCACTCGTGTCCAGGGCGAGTTAGACACCGCCGAGGCGGCGCTGGCCAGCGCCCGCGATGAGGCCGCCAGGTGCGAAACGGCACAGCGCGAGACGGCCGAGAGCGAGGTAGCCACGCGCGCGGCGCTCGAACATCACGCGCAGACGGTTACGGTCGCGCGCGAGGCGTACACGTCAGCGACCGCACGAGCTCAGCGAATTATGCCAAACGGCGCGGGCGAGCGTCTGCGCACCGTGCTTGAATCACTCAATGGCGATCGGCCGGCAGTGGAGCCGGCGATGCTGCTCGATGTGCTCAAAGCGCCGCCGGCGCTTGAACCGGCGTTGCGCGCGGTATTGGGTGAGGAACTCGACGCGGTGATTACGGATTCGACCTTTTTCGCTCTGCGTGCGATCGAGGTGCTGAAGGATCGCGACGGCGGGCGCTTGAGCTTCATCTCCTCGTCGATTGCCCCCGGATCGCCGCACGCTCCGATCATGTCGCCGGGAATTCCCGGACGCCTGCTCGATATGGTCGAGGTCGATCCGAGTTATGAACGCGTGGCCGAGGCGCTGATGGGCCACGTGATGCTCGCGGACGATCTATCGGCCGCTTTCGCAGCGTCGAATCTCAACGGTAGAGGCACGGTTTTCGTCACGCCGGAGGGCGATTTGTTGTGGCCCGATCGGATGATCAGCGGCGGCAGCGGCGGCGATGTCGGCTCGGATGTGGAAATCGACATGCGCAAGCGGGCTGGAACGCTCGAACTGGCGCAGCAAACGCTGGCCGAGGCCGAGGCTCATCACGAGGAATTGGCGCGTCGCTACGAATGGGCGCGCCTGGCGCATCGCGACGACACGGAGGCGCTCGCGCGTGCGCGTGCCGCCGTGAGCGCAGCGGAAAGCGCAGCCGGCGCCGCACGCGCCGCAGTGGCGAAGGCCGAACAGCAGACCGCATTGGCCGCCGCGGGACGAGCGAACGCCGAGCGCCGGGTCGCGGAAGTGATTGCCGCTGCGGCGGCGTCCAACGCGCGACTCGTGGAGCTTGCGCGGCTCGAGCAGGACGCGCGGGCCCGGCTTGCGACTGCGGCCGGTGAACTGGCCGATTATCGAACCGAAGTGCAAAGGCTTGGCGACACGATGCTCGAAGCGGGCGCCAAGGTCGAAACGCGCAAGGCCGCATTGGGCGCGCTCGAACAGGAGCTGCGCCATTTAACGCGGCTGGCGGAGGAACTCGAAACCCAAATCCAGCAGCATCGCGCGGAACGGGAGCGGGCCACGATCGAACGCGCGGAGTTCGAACGTGAATTGGCTAAGCTAGTCGCCCAGGACGAGTCCGCATCCGCGCGCCGCGTCGAGATCGAGGCAGTGGTCGAGGCGCTGCAAACGCGTTGTGGCGGATGCGAAAGCGAGCTTGAAAGTGCACGGGCGGAGCTGGCCAAGGGCCGCGAAGCGATCCAGACGCTCGAAGGCGAAGCGATGCAGTGCGAGCTCCGGCGGGAGCGGGCGCGAACGCTGATCGAGGAGTTGGAACGTAGCTTTCGCGAAAAGTTTCAAGCTGACTTCGCGATCGTGGCCGACGATCTCAAGTTTACCTTGATGGGACGCGATGGACAGAAGGACGACGAGCGCCTGACCGAGCTGCGGACCAAGGCGGAACGCATCGGCGAGGTCAACCTGGCGGCCGAGAGCGAAGTCAGGGAATTGGAGGAGCGTTCGACCACACTCGAGGGCGAGCGCGCCGATCTGCAAGCCGCAGTCAACGATTTGAGCCGCACGATCCAGCATCTCAACCGCGAGGCACGCAAGCGGTTCGCCGAAACTTTCGAGGGTGCGGCGAAAAACTTCGAAGCGCTCTTCCCCAAGCTTTTGCGTGGGGGCAAGGGTCGGCTGGAACTCGACTCAAGCCGACGACATGCTCGAGGCCGGCGTGAATATTCTGGTGCAGCCGGCGGGCAAGAAAGTGAAAGAGATCGGTCTGCTTTCGGGCGGCGAGAAGGCACTGTCCGCGATGGCACTGATCTTCTCGATGTTCCTGCTCAATCCGAGCCCGTTCTGCCTCATGGACGAGGTCGATGCTCCGCTGGACGAATTTAGCCTGGCGGCGTTCACGGGGCTGGTGCAGGAGCTGAAGGAGCGGTCGCAGTTCATCGTCATCACTCACAATCAGCGCACGATGCAGGCGGCGGACCATATCCACGGCGTTACGATGGAACGGCCCGGCATCTCGCGCATCATCTCGCTGAAGATTCCGGCAGCGGCCTGAACCAGCTTCGTCCGCCGACCACGAATTCGCTGTTCGCGGGTTGAGGCCGCCGCAAA
Source organism: uncultured Pseudomonadota bacterium (assembly GCA_963837035.1). Lineage (GTDB taxonomy): Bacteria > Desulfobacterota > Binatia > Binatales > Binataceae > JASHZA01. Next base: position 16,538 of record CAWIMH010000026.1, on the reverse strand, counting down.
CATCCAGGGTTCGCGGCACGGGAGCATGGCTGTGGACGCAAACATCGGGCAGGGTTTAAGCTTACCGCGCGATACTGTTATCCTTGAGCGGCCGCGAGATTGTATGCACTGGTCGATCGGGCGGTGCCAGCCGCCAGGATCGCCGCTCGTGGATAGCCAATAACAACGAGGCTTGGTTCCGTGTCGACGCTTGAATTGATTGTGCTGGTTGCGATTGCCGCGCAGGTACCGCTGTTCGGCTTTGCCGCCCTGGTTGAATTCAGCCAGCGCAAGAAGCTCAAACTGCGTATACCGGTCGCCGCGTCTGAGCCCGAACCCGAAGCCGAGATATCGGTCGAACGCATCTCGGCGGCGGTCGAAGCGGCCCAACGGGAACTCGCTGGAGAAGAGCCAGTAGCCGATGTGGTGCCGCTCGCGCAGCCGACTCCGTCGGCGCCGCCGCCCGCGCTGAAAGTGTCCGAGCAGTCGACCGGGTCCGCGCAGGAGACCGAAGCTGCCGCGAGTGGTCCTGTCGAAGCCAGTAAAACTGTCGCGGTGGCCGAGGCACCCAAGGCTGCAGCACCTTCCGACACCTCAAAGCGGGAGCCAGCGAGGCTGGGCCTGCGCCTGCACAAGACACGGGAAAATTTTCTCGCGCGCATTCGCGGAGCTATCACCGGTAGTGCTCGCGCAGAAGAGATTTACCAAGGTCTCGAAGAAGCCCTGATCGGCGCGGACGTCGGCGTCGAGGCGAGTCTCAAGATTGTTGAGGCGGTGCGGGCGAGACTCAAGAACGATACGCGAGCGAGCGTGATTCGTGGCGCGTTAAAAGAAGAAATCGCAGCTATCCTTATCGCAGCGGAACGGCCCCTTGCGACGAGCGACGGCGCGCCTCTGGTCATCTTGATGGCCGGCGTCAATGGCGTAGGAAAAACTACTACTGTCGCGAAGCTCGCCGCCAGACTCAAAGCCGAACGGGGAAGCGTGATTGTCGCGGCTTCTGATACTTTCCGCGCTGCCGCGATTGAGCAGTTGCAGATTTGGTGCGATCGGGTCGATGTCGATTTGATCAAGCAAAAGCAAGGTTCTGATCCGGCGGCAGTAGCATTTGATGCGGTCAAGTCGGCGGTCGCGCGCAATGCGGCGGCGGTGATTATTGACACCGCCGGCCGACTGCAGACCAAGGTTAATCTGATGGAGGAGTTGAAGAAAATCGCGCGGGTGGTCGGACGTGAGATACCCGGCGCGCCCCATGAGACCTGGCTGGTGCTCGATGCGACCACTGGCCAGAATGCGCTTAGCCAGGCGAAGCTCTTCGGCGAAGCCGTACAGCTCACCGGGGTCGTTTTGGCCAAGCTGGACAGTACTGCCAAAGGCGGCGTAATCGTAGGGATCGCAGACCGACTCAAATTGCCGGTGCGATATATAGGACTAGGCGAGGAAATTGAGGATTTGCGTCCCTTCGACCCACAGGAATTTGTTGAAGCCCTGTTTTCGGAGAACGAGGACGGCCGAGAGCCGCAAGCGGTACTTATGCTGCTTGACAGCCCAGTTAATCGAAAATTAAAGTTAAGGTGGAATTTTGGACGATGGAGATCGAGTCCTCAGGCAATTGGACGAGCGTATACAGGCTTCACTCAATCGAATTCAGCAATTGCAGAGGGAAAACGAACAATTAGCCCAACGGTTGGCTGAAAGCGAGCAACGATTTAGCGAAGCCTCTGTTCAACTCAGGGAACAGGAGACGCCCGCAACGAGATTAAGTTTCGTATTGAGAAAATCCTGGCCCGATTTGACGGCTTGGATCTGGCTGAGCGATGAAAGGGGTCAACGTCGAGATCATGGGCCAGAGCTGATCGTTGCCAGCGATGATGGCGACGAATGGGCCATACTCTGGCCGCGTGCCGTTGACGAAAAGATCAAGACAATTCGCGCCAGCAGCCAGAACGGTCAATTCAGATCAATCTGGCGATTCTTGCGGCGCTGAATTTCGCGGACGAGCTTGGAGCGACTTGCGCCGGGACCATGCGGAACTGCTCAGCCATCTGAAGGTGCTTAACCGTCGCCTTTCGGAGGCGATCGACGGTGGTAGTGGGCGGAGCGTCGGCGCCGGCACGTGGAATATAGCGGATGTTTGGGTGGCGGGGATTGTGGGGGCCAAATGCAAGGCGCATCAGTGGCGCTCGCGAATTAAGAACCAGTGCGGCTTTCGCTTATTCAAGCGATTGAGCGGCTTGGTGGTCTTCGCAGAGCGATGGAAGTAGGTTTGCCTCTCATTTAGACTTGACGTAAACGTCGATCGTGCGATCATACTGATGGTCAGGTCGCCAATTTAGACCCCCTCCCGCCATGGCTTCAGCGCGTGGCGGACAACAAAAAATATTTGCGCAAATTCTCGGGGAGTGCCGAGCGCCCTGCCCGAGGCAGTAGTCGCCTCCGCTTTCGCGGCGAGTGCAGCAGCGAGTGCTCGCATCCAGCTTCTATCGAGCGCCCACAATGGTGCTCTACGCAGCCGAAGGACAACGAGGTCGAGACCGACCGCTCTTGCGCGCAAGCGCTGAGTCTCCGGACGGCACGTCTTGTCCGCGTATAGTCAACCGCGACTAACCGACTCGCTGATTCAGGTGGTGACCTGGACGAACTCGGGCCTGGTAGCTTCGGCGTTCTGGAGCCGTCACGGGACAGAGATTGTGCCGGTCTGCCGAACTTGGGCCGGCTTTGTTTTGTGTCCCTGGCGTGGGTTTCAGCCGCACTGGACATCGCCTCGGCCGTGGCGGCGGCTATTTCGACCGATTGCTGGCCGTGGTCGGGCCGCAGGTGATCAGCGCCGGTCTGGCCTATTCGTTCCAATTGCTGGATCGGCTTCCGGAGTCGCCGGACGACCGGCAAATCAACATTATCGTCACAGAGTCAGCACTCCATAGCGCTGGGCCGTCATCGCGCCCTGCGCTGCTGGACGCGGATCAAGGAGGTGTTGCCAGGTGTTGATGACAATCGGATACGTGATTCTGGGCATCGTGATCGGCGGAGCGGCCTTTTTGCGTGGGCCCGATGCGGGCGCGCGAAAGAGATCGCCACGGTCAGGCGGCCCAGCTCGAAGCCGCGCGGATTGTTGAGGATGCAAAGACCAAGACGGATTGCTCGATCAAGGAGGCAGAGCTTAAGGCCAAAGACCTGGTGGTAGATGCTCGAGCCGAGGCCGAACGGGAATTGCGCGAGCGCCGGCGCGATTTTACCGCGCTCGAGACCAAATTGCGAAGCGCGCGAGGAGACCCTCGAGAAGCGGTTGGAAGCGTTTGAGCGCCGTGAAACCGATATCAACCGGCGCGACACAGACTTACGCAATCGCGAAAAAGGCGATAATCGATAAGGAAGCCGAGCATCAGGCGCTGATCGATGAAGCTCGCAGCAGGCTCGAAGCCGTTGCAGGGCTGACCCGCGAAGAAGCCAAGCGCACACTGATCGACGAAATGGTCGGACAGGCTCGGCAGGAGGCCGCGCGTCATATCCGGATAGTCGAGGAAGAGGCGCGCGAGGAGGCCGACCGTCGGGCCAAGCGGATCGTCTCTATCGCTATCGAGCGGCTGGCGGGCGAGTTTGTAGCCGAACGCACTGTCTCCGTGCTCGCGCTGCCCAACGATGAAATGAAAGGGCGCATCATCGGCCGCGAAGGCCGTAATATTCGCGCGATCGAAGCCGCCACCGGCGTCGATATCATCATCGATGATACTCCGGAAGCAGTCGTGATCTCGTGCCATAACCCGATTCGCCGCGAAATCGCGCGGGTCGCGATGGAACGGCTGATCTCCGACGGCCGTATTCATCCGGGACGGATCGAGGAAGTAGTGCGCAAGGCCGAGCAGGAGGTCGAGGAATCAATCAAGGAAGCGGGCCAGCGCGCGCTTATTGAAGTCGGCGTCCACGGCGTGCATCCGGAATTGTCGAAACTGCTGGGGATGCTCAAGTATCGATACAGCTATGCGCAAAACGTGCTGATGCATTCGATCGAGGCCGCGTTTATCTGCGGTCGATGGCGGCAGAGTTGGGCATCAACGAAAAGCAGGCGCGCCGCGCTGCCCTGCTGCACGATATCGGCAAGGCGCTGACTCATGAAGTCGAGGGTTCGCACGCGCTTATCGGCGCCGAACTTGCGCGCAAGTATGGAGAGTCGGCCAAAATCGTGAACGCCATCGCGGCTCATCATGAGGAGGTGAAGGCCGAAACCATCCTCGCGCCCTTGGTCGATGCGGCCGACGCCCTGTCGGGAGCCCGGCCAGGCGCGCGGCGCGAAGTCTCGAGAGCTACGTTAAGCGGCTTGAGGATCTGGAGACCATTGCGAAATCCTTTAAGGGCGTGGACAAATGCTTCGCGGTGCAGGCGGGACGCGAGATGCGCGTCATTGTGGAGCCCAACCAGGTATCGGACGAGGACGCGACGATGCTGGCGCGTGAGGTCGCGCGTAAGATCGAGAGTCGACATGACTTATCCCGGGCAAATCAGGGTGACGGTGATTCGCGAGACTCGCGCGACGGAACTTGGCGCGCGAATAAGCCCGCTCACGGTCAACTGCCGGCTTCACGCTCTCAGCGAGGTTGAGTTCCAAACATGGCCCAAGCTCTCGAAAGCGTCCGCAGAGTCGTTCGTTGGTCTTGATCGTGCCAGCATTGCGGCGAGACACCTTTGACCGCGGCTTTACCAGCACCGAACGCGCGATAAGATTCCGCCCCGTGCCAACTACGCGCGAACTGCTCGAGCTACTATCGCACTCGAAAAACAGAGTATGGCGCTTGTACGCGCGGTTCGCAAAAATTTTTCGCCAAGATCCGGCTCTTCACGAATTCTGGTTCGATATGGCCCGCGATGAGGCGCGTCATGTCGGCGCTCTCGACCTCGTATCCACCGTTCTCGAATTGGAAGGCGTGCTCGACAAGCCGAGCCCGATTCGCGATCAGAGACGGAGCGTCGAACGATTGCGCGAGACGCTGTTGCGTTATCTCGATCGAACCGCCTGCAAGCATTGCCGATTGAGCGCGCGCTCGCGATCGCTCTGGAAGTCGAGGAGAGCGAACTCGAAGAGATGGTCGGCGACCTGTTGCAGGCGCTGAAGCAACACGACGAATATGAGCGTTGTCAGCGTCTGCTGGTCCACGACCTCGGCGAATTGAGCTACATGATCGAGCAGCATTGCCAGGATCCTGCAATGCTGCAGCGCTGCGACGAACTAGTCAACCATCACGCGGAAACCCTGCGCATCTCGGCGGCCGGACGCTAGGCAGGACCGCGATCGTGCGTCGCCTGCCGGACGGCCTGGATGTCCGGATCAGTCCTTCTGTAGCCGGCGTCGGATCTTGGAAGGAATCGCGTGGGACAGTTATAACTGGAAACTGCGCTGAGGAGTCGGCCAAATTGGCAAGGCACCTGACTCTGGATCAGGCGATTGGAGGTTCGAGTCCTCCCTCCTCAGCCAAACGTTCCAGTCGCGCATCGCCGCGTCGAATGGTCCCATCGTCTAGTGGTTAGGACACCGGCCTCTCACGTCGGGAACGCGGGTTCGACTCCCGCTGGGATCACCAAGCTTTTTTGCCCGTATTTCCACGTTTGACAGCCATGTTTGACAGCCACCGGCGAACCGCCGCTGGCGCTGGGATGCCGTTACGCTACTTTCCCTCCGTTTCACTCAGAGGCGAGACTGGGCTGGTGATGGCGGTCAATTTAGCAATCAAACGATCTTGAGGGTCATTTCAGTTGAAGCCTTTTTTTAGCAGCATCACGATGGCGGTCTGCCTGCTGCTTTTCTGCTACGGACCGCGAGGGGCGAACGCTGAGGCACCCGTCCCAGTCGGGGAGCAAAACGAAATGCTGCGGCCACCCCTTCAGGATGGCAAACCGGTCGCGGTATCGATCGCGCTTCATGTCATTAACCTGGCCGATATCGACGAGGTTTCGGAGCGCTTCAACCTGATGTTCTATCTGTTAGCGCAATGGCATGATCCGCGCCTAGCGTTCAACCCGCGGGGCCCCAACGAGCGCCTCCACGTGTTCATGCCCAACCAGATTTGGCATCCGCGCTTGGAGTTCATAAATGAACTCGGCTCCCACTCCGCCAGCGACGCCTCGATGCGCGTTAGTCCGAATGGCACTGTGCTCTACGTGGAGCGCGTCAGCTGCGAGTTGAGCACGAGATTTCGCTTGCTCAGGTTCCCGTTTGACCGCCAGGCGCTGCAAGTAATAATCCATCCGTTCATCGGACAGGCGCTCGCAGTCATATTGAGCGCCGACCAGGCGCATACGTGGATAAGCGGGGAGGAGTCGGAGTATTCGTCGCTGGCACAATGGCAAATGATGGGTATCAAGGCCAGCGATTCGCAGGTTTCATTCTCGAGGTTCGGACCCATTTCCGAAGCGCGCTTCGAGATCGTAGTCAGGCGCAAGTACCGTTACTACATCTGGAAAATATTCGTGCCGCTGCTGCTGATGGTGACGCTATCGTGGAGCGTTTACTGGATCGACCCCAAAGATTTAAGCAGTCAGGTGCAGATCTCCGTCACTACCATCCTGACCGTCATCGCGTTCGCCTTTTCGCTTTCGCTGAGCTTGCCCAAGGTGCCATACCTGACGTTCATCGACGCTTTTTTCTTGGACTGCCTAGTTTTCGTTTTCTTTACCGCAGTCGAGATGACGACGGTTCACGTCTCCGGACGCACCCAGCGCGAAGAGCTGGGGCTTAGGATTCGGCGCATAAGCCGCGTGGCGGTCCCGATCGCGTTCGTCTTGAGCAACGCGATGATCGCGCTGCGTTACTTCTGATGAGACCGGCTAACGCTCAGTCCTGCCCGCGCTGAGCAACGCTGGAAGCTGGGCCGCGAATGCCTTGCGCGTGCCGGCCAGCATTTTCAATCGCTCTGAGACATGGCCTACTTAAAGCGATGGCACCCGATTCAACTTCCTTGAAAAACAGACCACTTAGGACCATAGCAGCCCCATTACTGCGCGCTGATAATCGCATCCATTTTGTCGGCGGCGTCGCGCATCATCGCAGGCATGACGTGGCCGTAAACATTCATCGTCACAGTTATCGAACTGTGTCCGAGCAGCTTGGATATGCCGCTAAAGAACTGATCCATTTACCGCTGTAAAAGTGAGCCACCCCGAGCCGTAGACTCCGGCTGGAAGCCGGAGGATGGGGATGCTGAAGATGGATCAAGTGCATGTACTGCGACACAAGGTGCTGAACGAGGGACGGAGCATCCGGCGCGTGGCGCGTGAACTCGGCTTAAGCCGCAACACGGTAGCCAAGTACCTCGATCAGCCCGAGCCGGTCAGAAGTTCGCGGCGACAGCGGGAGCGGCCGGTATGGGAGGCGGTGCAGCCGCGGCTGGAGGAGCTGGTGGCGGAGTGGGAGCCGCGGACCACCGGCAAGCAACGGATTACCGCGATGCGGCTTTATCGTCAGCTCAAGGCGGAAGGCTATCAGGTCGGCAGGACATTGGTGGGTGACTATTGGCGCGAGCGGCGGCGGCAACGAGCCGAGGTCTACGTGCCACTGGTTAATCGCCCGGGCGAAGCGCAGATCGATTTCTTCGAGGTGGTGGTGGAAGTCGGCGGCGAACGGCGCAAAGCCTGGGAGTTCCTGTTGCGGCTGATGTACTCGGGCCGCGAGTTCGCCTGGCTCTACGATCGCTGCGATCAGCTCGCCTTTCTCGACGGCCACGTGCGGGCGTTTGCCCACCTGGGCGGAGTCGCGCGGCGCTGCGTATACGATAATCTCGCGGCCGCAGTGCGCAAGATTGTCGGTGCGCGGCGCGAACTCACGGGCCGGTTCCTGGCGCTGGTCAGCCACTATCTGTTCGAGCCGGACTTCGCCCGCATCGGCGAAGGGCACGACAAGGGCGGAGTGGAAAGCCGCGGTAAGGCGATCCGGCTAGAGCATCTCACTCCGATTCCGCGCGGCGACAGCCTGGAAGCAATCTCGCGCCAGCTGCTCGCCGAACTCGACGCCGCGTTCCCCGCGCGGCACCGTGCTGGAAGGTCCGCCAGTGAGCTGTGGGCGGAGGAACGTGTGCAACTGCTGCCGGCACCCGCTACGAGCTTCGAGGTGCGCAAGCCAATCCCGGTCGAGATCAGCTCGCGCGCGATGGTCAGGATCGAACGGGCCTGGTACTCGGTGCCGTCGCGCTGGGCGCGGCTTGATGCGACCGCGTACCTCGGCGTGGACGACGTCCGCATCACCTGCATGGGCGAGAGCGTGACGCATCCGCGAGCGCGGTTTGGAACGCGCCAGGTCCGCTATCGTCATTATCTTCCCGAGCTGGCGCGCAAGCCGCACGCGGTGCGCCAAGTGGCGCCGGAGTTGATCGCGGAGTTGGGCGCACCGTGGAGCGGACTGTGGAGACTGTTGTGCGGCACGCACGGCGAATTGGAAGCAGCGCGAGTGGTGGCGCGGCTGCTCGGCGTGGTCTGCGAACACGGCGAAGATCGGGTGCGCCTGGCGCTGGAAGCGGCGATCAACCAGCACCGTATCGACGTGCTCGATCTCCCCGTTCCCGGACCGAAGCTCGAGAACGTCGCGGTTCCCGATGCGCTCGCCGCCTACGTGGTCGAAGCCGGACGCGCGTCTGATTACGATCATCTGCTGCTCGCCGAAGGAGCCGTCCATGAGTAACGCGGCCTGCGAGGCGGTCATCCAGGAGTACTGCCACGAACTCAAGCTCGCGGCGGTGGTGCGGGATTATCCGGGGCTCTCCGGCGCGCCCGCGACGGTGGCTGGGCTTACGAAGACCTGCTGCGCGAGCTGCTAGAAGCCGAGATCACCAATCGGCATCAAAGCACCGCGCGCCGCCTGCTGCGCGAAGCGCGCTTTCCCGATATCAAGACCTTCGACCAGCTCGACTGGGCGGTGCTCAAGGGCGTGTCACGGCCAAAGCTCATGGAGCTGGCGAGCGGCGAGTTCATCGGACGCGCCGAGGACGCAATCCTGGCCGGTCCGATCGGCACCGGCAAGACTCATCTCGCGATCGCGCTCGGAGTGGAAGCCACGCGCCGGCGGCTGCGAGTTCACTTCGCCCGCGCAGCGGATCTGGTGCAGAGTCTGGTTGAGGCGCGCGACGAGCGGCGGCTGACCGCCTTGCAACAGCGGTATCAGAAAGTCGCGCTGTTAATCGTGGATGAACTGGGGTTCGTGCCTTTCGAGCGCACCGGCGGCGAGCTGCTCTTCAATCTGCTTGCCCAGCGCTACGAACGCCGCTCGACCATCATCACCACCAATCTGGCGTTCTCGGAGTGGGTCAAGGTGTTCGGCGATGAAAAGCTCACAACGGCGTTGCTGATCGCCTCAGCCATCACGCCCATATCCTGACAACTCGCGGCGATTCCTTTCGCAGCCAGCGAGCAATCAGAGCCGCCGGCGGCGCCAAGAAGGATACACATGCCGACGATAGTGAAGCGCATTAGTATCGCTTGCGCGCAAGGTACGCGCTGGCGCGCCACACCTAACGCGCACGGAGGAAAGGACCAGACGGTTAAAATCTCAAAAAGGGACTGAGGAAAGAACCAACCCAGGGTGGCTCACTTTTAAAGCGTTGCAAACACATACCCTCCGAATCGGCCATCTGGTAGCCAGCTCGAATTGATAAGTTAACTACTCGCACACCGCGGCTTCGCCTTCCCTTGGCTGATATTCTTAGGCGAACGGGCGCGCACGGCTTCGATTCCAAGCCGAGATCGCGCTAGATCGCCTATGCGCTAACCTATTGATTTGATTGAAGAATTTCGCAGGCAAGTTTACATAATTAATAATTATGCGAACCGCAGTTAGCGCTTGCGCTTCGGTGGATACGGATCGGGAACGCCCAGCAGCGCGGCTTGCTCTCGTTCCTGGCGCTTCTTGGCTAGGTTATCGAGTCGCTTTGCTCGAGCTAGTGCCAGGTTAGGGAACCCGAGAGCCCGCCAGAATGCCGCGCGCCGGAGGCCATTCCGCCTTGCACGCGCGCGCCTACCCGACTGCGAATCGAACGGCATGATGTAAGGGATAATACGGTCTTCGGGTATCTAGAACCAAGCAATCGACCTCGATTGGATATGCTCTTACTATACATAATCAGGTTGCGCGCCAATTTCTTCGCTTGATTTACATTATCATTTAAGGACTTTTCGGTTTCCAATCAATTTGTGCCTAATTGTGTACTACCACCTTGCGCTAGCATATTCACGGCGCAATGACTCTCCAGACTAATTTGATCACGTAACTAATTATCTTGTGCCCGGCATCACCTAGCGAATCCAAGGATCGAAAGGCCTACCCCTGCCGTCGATTGCCGCACTTTTGGCGATGCCCGTTGGTTTCTGACACGGCTTGGTAGCGGCGTTTGAGACCAGATCGAATATCTGTCACGACTTCTAGGGCTTGGCGCTCAGTCTTGAGAATTGCTTGGTATGGTTGTGGAATTTTCGGTCGTGGGCGGTTTTGACTTTAAGGGATAAGACCAGCGATCTCTTCCATCGTCCATACATGATCACTAATGCCAGCCGCCATTGCAGGCGTCATATGCAAAGTCTGATGGACTCGACCGAAGTTGTAATACCGGAAGAAAATCGCCAGCATGTGTTGGTGATTGGTTAGCTTCTTTGAGAATGCGTTGGTTAGCCGCGTAAATCGACGATTTGACATTCGAATTGTCAAGTTCGAGTGTTCAATATAACTGGTCGAAATGTGCGCCGGATCTGGTCGGCCACGAACCGGAGACTTTTCCGCACCAACGCAGACCGCAGGGCTATAGCGCTTCTCAGCTTCGGCGATTCGCCGTATTGCTTGATTAACATCGCGTAGTCGATCTGCCTGCCGAATGCTTCGTCAACTGCGGACAGATAGGTATGATTGCCATCGCTAGTTAGCTGAACGCGAGTGGCTAGACGGTCAGCAACGTCGTTGATGAAAATATGAGCAGCGCCCGCGTCGCGCCGTCCTACGTGCCGAGCGATCATCAACCCTGAGTCTGCATCGATGGCTGTCCACGTCCACACTTCCCCATAGCCAAACTCGCCCCGCTTATCTTGCGGAACATTCTTCTGCTTGGCGTGAACGAAAAGCCCGACCTCATCCACCTGAACTCGTTTCGAGGTGACGCCCTGCACGGATGCGTTATGATGCGCGGCACAAACGATTCCGGCATCCACAACAAGCTTAAGCACCGCATCCTTCGAGCAGTCGAGCATCCTGCAAGTTGCACGAATCGAATTGCCCTCGCAGAGACACGAAAGAATCTGAGCACGCCTTTCAAGGCTCAGCTTGTTCACAACGCTAAGTATGCTTGCTCGGGCGTGCATTATGAAGTGGCAAAGTTAATTGCGAACCCACTTGGAGTTGGATAATATCTAACTTAGTGAAGGCTGTTAAACAACCACCGAGAGCAAAGTTATACGCGGTCCCGGATTTAGACCAGCAGGATCGGGATGTGATCGCCGAGATCGATGCTCTCCGAGAACGATTGCGGCATCGTGTGAGCCAGTCCAGACGCTGGACCGGACTTTTAGCCCGGGTGACGTTTGCTCGAAATATTAGAGGGTCAAACAGTATAGAAGAAGGCTACAACGTGACCGTGGATGACGCAATTGCGGCCATTGAGGGCGAAGAACCGCTAGATGCGGACCAAGAAACATGGGCAGCGGTAACTGGCTATCGAAAGGCTATGACATTCCGTTTCTCCAACGGTCAGACGATGAATTCTTTTCATATGATGTAGAGCTTTGCTGCGCGTGGGCTCCATTTCATGATGCTGGACTACGACTTAGACAAACGGCCAGGAAGGTGGAGACCGGGAATTGTATACGTACGAAACGAAAAAGAAGAGATCGTTTATGAGCCGCCAGATGTCGATCTAGTCCCAATATTAATGGAAGAGCTTGTAAACGTCCTAAATGCCGAACCCGCTGTCCCAAAAATTATCAGGGCTGCGATGGGTCATTTGAATTTCACGCTCGTCCATCCGTTCGCCGACGGCAATGGACGCATGGCCAGATGCATTCAGACTTTAATTTTGGCCCGCGACGGTCTCTCTTGCACCGGAGTTTTTTACGCATCGAAGAATATATCGGACGCAACAGAAGCGATTATTATAACGCTCTTCAAGAAATCGCGGCTGGACACTGGCAACCGCACCGGAATACACGCAATTGGATACGCTTCTGTCTAACCGCGCATTATCGACAAGCGGTCACATTGCTCAAACGCGTCCGTCAATTTGAACGGTTGTGGGAGGAGTTAGAGATTATCATTCGCGCGCGCGATTTCCCCCAACGCACGATTATCCCTCTGAGCAATGCGAGCTTCGGAATGCACGTCCGAAATCCGATTTATAGAAAACAAGCGGAGATTTCAGAGGTGGTTGCGGGGCGAGATCTAAAGGTGCTCGTTGATGCTGGATATTTAATCCCAGTAGGAGAGCGACGTGGCCGATATTATAAAGGCTCCGTTCCGCTTCAACAAATACGGTTGTCTGTCAAAGACAAATCCACGCAAATTCCCGATCCATTTGATCTAGGGACACAACTTAAAGCTTTTTCCAACGAGCAGCAGCAGCTTTCCGAGCAATAGCGTTGCGTTCCTTAACCGTCAGCTTGGCGGCTCTGGCTTTTCCGCCTTTTGACGCGCCAAGCGCGGATAGTGCCTGCGCGTGAGGATTTTTACGCTCGGCTGGCTTTAGAACCTCGCCAATGGCTTCCTCAACTACTCGGAGCGCATTCTGCGCCACATCGGCACGTTTACCGCCTCTGCTTGCTTGGGTAGGCATTCAGCAAACCAAACTGAGGAGATCGCATGGCCGGAACTCCAACGCCACAAAAACTGCCCTCCGAAATCTACACAATGTTCTGCGCTGGAATCGAACAAGCCACTGCCCAGAAAATTGTCGGCGGCTTAACTGCGGCAAGCGTCAATCAAGTTAAGCATGTTCATATCTTGTTCCAATCGGCTGGTGGCTATGTCGGGGAGGGAGTCTTTCTCTATAAATTTGTTCCGCTCCATGCCAATTGAATTGACTCTGTACAATGTCGGTCAGCTTTCCTCCGCTGCGGTTGTTGCTTATTTGGGAGCAAAACGCCGCAAGACCAGCGCTCACGCCACCTTCATGATCCACCGCAGCACCAATAGTACCCAGTTTGCAACCGCCAGCAGACTCAAACAGGTCACCAAGTTTCTGGTTCTCGACGATGCAAGAACTGAAAGTATCGATCACGCGCATACAAAACTGCCCCCTGAACTGTGGGAGGAGTTGAAATTCCATGACATTTACCTCTCTGGCGAAGAAGCGGTGGACTTCGGTATCGCAACAGAGATCGGCGAATTTGAACCACCAGCAGGAGTCCAAGTATTCAACCTTTTAGGCTGATCTGCAACCACAAAACCGCCCACTACCGAATTTTCTGACCTTTCCGCCGCCGTAGAAAGCCATCGCGGATAGCGTCTTTGAGCGTAGGCCGGACCGCCGAGGCTTCAGTTTGCCCCACGGTGGGGTAAATCACTTCCTCGGCCTCTACCTCGACGGCTCGCCCATTATGTTCCCTGGCAACGGCGTTGGGATTGGCATCACCTCCATTCTCCACCGTCATTCTCCACGTGGAGAAAACTTCAACCTTTTTAGGAGATTTTCGTCGCCGTACCTCGGCAGCAAGCGCTTCTGCGTCCGCCACACGGCCGTAGGGACGGGGCTTTGTCTCGTGATAGGTAGTACTAGCAACGACGAACTGTCTATCACCGTCGAGAAGCAAAGAACAATAAAGTTCCCAGCTAACCGCTAAGCTCAGGGGGTGGAGACGATACTGCCTGAAGGCGTACGATTCAGGTTCACATCAACCCAGATATGGACTCGGAACCGATCTTCGTTGGCCAGGTTGCCTTCTCGACCGGGGCGGTGGATGAGCAGCCCCGTCCGCACAAGTGGCTGGTCGCGGCTGCGGTGCTGCTAGCCGGAATCATGACGCTTCTGGACGGCTCGATCGTCAATGTCGCGCTGCCATACATGCAGCGCAGCTTTGGTGTCGCCATCAGCAGGACCAGATCAGCTGGGTGGTGACAAGCTACTTGGCAGCTATCAGTGTAATGTGTATCGCGTCACCGCAGTGCTGCTGCTACTTCTGGCACCTTGGGCCTTTCTGTTGAAGCGTGCGCCACTGGATTCCGCCGTTACGAACCTCGACTAACATGCCCCTGATCCTCTCGTGCAGGGTCATGTCCTCGGCAGCGCCAGAATTCCCCCTCGTGGGATAAAGCACGGTCCATCGCCAAATTCTGCCCCGCCTCCTGATTCCGCGCTCACGGCGCCGGGAAATATCTGCTCCGCAAACCGCGCGCCACGTCCACCAGCCCGATCATCACCGGAACCTGAATCAGCGGGCCGATTACCGCCGCAAACGCCTCTCCGCTGTCGATCCCAAAGGTAGCGACCGCAACCGCGATAGCCAGCTCGAAATTATTCGACGCTGCGGTGAACGAAAGCGTCGCGCATTGCGGATAATTCGCCCCCGCCCGCGGACTCAGCGCGAACGACACCGCGAACATGATTCAGGAAGTAGAGCAGCAGCGGAATCGCTATCCGAACCACATCCAGCGGCAGCCTCACGATCGCCCCGCCCTTGATCGAGAACATCACCACGATCGTGAACAGCAGAAAAATCAGCGTGAGCGGGCTTATCTTCGGTACGAACTCCCTCCGGTACCAGTTCTTCCCCTTAACCCGTGTCAGAATCGTCCACGTCGCCAGACCCGCAACGAACGGCGCGCCGAGATAAATCCCGACGCTCTCCGCGATATCGCCCATCGTCACGTGTACGGTCATGCTGCTCAGACCGAGCCATCTCGGCCAGACCATCACGAATTTCGAACGCATAGACCGAAAAGAACAGCACCTGGAAGATCGAATTGAACGCGACCAGCCCCGCGCAATAATCCGCGTCGCCCTCCGCCAGGTCGTTCCACACGATTACCATCGCGATACATCGCGCGAGCCCGATCAGTGATCAGCCCCACCATGTATTCGGGCCTGTTCCGCAGGAACACGATCGCCAGCGCGAACATCAGTATCAGCCCGATAATCCAGTTCTGCACCAGCGAGAGCCCGAGTATCCGCCAGTTGCGGAACACGTCGCCCAGTTCGTCGTAGTTAACCTTCGCCAGCGGCGGATACATCATCAGTATCAGCCCGACCGCAATCGGTATCGAAGTGGTCCCGATACTCAAGCCGGTCGAATCCCATCTTGATACCGGGAAAAACCGACCCGAGCGCGACACCCGCACCAGTCCCCAGCAAGATCCGCAGGGTCAAATAGCGGTCGAGGAAGGAGAGTCGGCGCAGCGTTGGCACCTGCGCCATCGTGGCGGTGGCACTCATGTTGGCTCCTGCGAAACCGCCCCACGCCGGCCTAATCCGATTCGGGCGGCTTTATCCTGCCGATTTCCCTGACCCGCCGCTCGATCGCGAAGCGGTCCAGCGATCCGAGGGGCAGCTTTAGTGAAAATTTTGATTCGATTCTCGAGCTCGGTGTAAATCCGGTAAACGAACCGGCGGATCTGCTCCTTACTGCCGACAAACGCCGCCGGGTCGGCCGCGCCCCAATGCGCCGTTTCGGCTGCCCCGGCCAAACCGGACACGTCTCGCCCGCAACCTGGTCGCACACGGTAAATACGAAATCCAGCGGCGCACTGTCCGGCCGGGCGAACCGTCCCAGCTTTTGCTGCGCAATCCCGAGGTCTCGTAGTTCAGTTCAGTCAGCAATTCCAACGTGATCGGATGAACCACGCCCTTCGGATGGCTGCCCGCGCTGAATCCCCTGAACTTGCCCTTGCTCCAGCGGTTGATCGCGCACTCCGCCATGACGCTGCGCGCGGAATTCCCCGTGCACAGAAAAGAGCACGTTGAATTTTCTTCGGCTCTCCATCGAGGCGCCCGTCCGCTACTGCGCTTTCGATACCGCGCAACACGAGGTGCCGTCCGCCTTCGGCGCGCAACACGACGTCGATTCGAAGGCCTCCGGCAGCTCCGGCAGGTCGTTGCCGCGAACCTCACTCTCGCCCATCGTATGGAACGTCTCCCACGCGATACCGCTCGGATCCGCCACCCAGCCCTTGTTGCCGCGGGCGTAGCAGCAGGTCGCGTTCTCCTGCTTGATCACCTCCGCGCCGGCGGCGGCCAGCCGTCCCCCGATCTCCGCCAGCTCCCCGTCCGACTCGAGCTGGAATCCCAGATGGTCGATCCCGGCTTCCGCCGCGCACATACTGATCGCGAAGTTGACCCGCGGGTCCTCCAGCATCCACTTCGCATAGTCGGGCTTGACCACCGTGGGGCCGCTCCCGGACGAGGGTCGGAGTCGATTTTTTGATCGACACTTCGAGATCGCTCACCCCGACGTGAACATGGAACCTTTTCATCGCGAAACCCTCAGTCTGCGTTTCTGTGCAACTGCCTGCGCCGGCGAACGGCTCGGCGCGCACGCGGACCCGGCGGCAGGCGCGCAAAGCTCGGGCCGCCCGCCGCAGCAATTCTCCGTTAAGTAGGCGATCAGTCCGTTCA
>CAWIMH010000025.1:0-41504 GCA_963837035.1 uncultured Pseudomonadota bacterium | reverse complement strand
ACGAAGCCGCGGTGCTGAATGCTTCCGCCGAAAAACCCTCGGTCGAGACCGGTTCCTGCTGCGTATAGAGGACATCGCGGCGCGCATTGTATGAGGTCACCAGCACCGCGCATGACGAGCGCACCGGCGAGATGCGATTTCCGGTCACGGCGCCGTCGCGCGCCATCATGAAGACGTCGTTGCGCAGCGTCTGGAAGTCGTAGGAGGTCCAGTTGCGCGTCATGTCGCCGTCGTAGCGCAGGATCGGGCGGCGCTGATTCGCCTTCATCGGCAGATGGCATCCGAAGCAGCTCGGCACCCACGACGAATGGCAGGTCTGACACGCCATTTCGGAGTTCGGATGCGCGAGGGCCGAGTCGGAAACCTTCAGCCCGCCCCAGTTTCGTCCGTCCTTCTGAATCGTGTGCGCATAGCGCGCGAGGTTGAAAGCGCTCTTGTACTTTTTGGAATGCGCGTCATCGATATCGGAAAGCTGCGCGATCTCGACCCACTTCTCCTTTCCCTTGATGGTGAGCTTCTGCTTCAGTCCGGTTTTCCGGAAACCATCCTTATGATCGCGGGTCAGATCCAGCGCGCCTTCGGCCGCGTTGCCGGTTCCTTTGAGGGTCGCCTTCTTGTTGAAGGTGCCGTGGCAATCCTCGCATCGAATCGCGATGGCGTTGCGCACTTCGCCGTAGAGTTTGCCGTTGCCGTGTGCATCGGTCTTGAAGTGACAATCGGCGCACTGCATGCCCATCTCGGCATGGATATCCTGAAGCTTGACCGCGCGATCCCATTTGTCGGGCGCGTCATCGGGAACGATTTGGTCATCCTTGTCGAGCAGATGCCCCTTGTCGTCCTGCTTGTAGACGTAGCGGAACAGCCATCCGTGGCCGTGGAAATCCGCAAGCTGAACGTGCTTCATCTGCGGATTGAGCGTCGACACCGCTTGCAGGAATTTCGGATCGGACCAATTGCCTTTGACCGACGCCGCCTCCGGATTGGACATCAGATCGACGGCGATCTCGTCGTCGCTCGGATGCTTTTCCTTTTTCGGATACAGCAATTCGCCGTCGCTTTCGTTATCCCACCATATAGTTCCGTAATAGCTATTCAGAACGTTGGTTCCCGGATGCACGTGACATACGACGCACTGCGATGAGGGAATCGATTTCGCCAGTTCATGCCGGATCGGAAAGCCGGAAATGTCCTTCGGGATCGCCGGATCGGCCGAGAAGCTCTTTCCTTCGTTCCCGTACTGCGCGTACTCAGCCGAATGCACGGGGTCGCGGTCGTTGGCGTAAATGACGTGGCATCCGCTGCACCCGCTGCTGCGATAGTCGCCCGGATGATCGGCGGTACCGAGGAACCATAGTCCCGGATCGAGCAGACGGGTTTTGTGCAGACTCAGGTAGACCGGATCGGTGCGCGTCTCGGTGCCGTAGCCGCGAATGCTCAGGCGATCGTTGCCGCGCTCGAAAACGCGCAGCACATTGCCGGGCTGCGAAATCTCAAATCGCGGAAGTGGATCGAGATACGGCAAAATCCCGTGCTTGAGAGTGTCCTCCAGCGTCGGCGGCGGAAGCGTCCGGACCCGGGTCGGGCGCCCATCTTCGGTATAGCGCTTCGCCGAAGCGCGCGATTTTCGAGGGATACTCGCCGTTGGCGTAGAGCGCCGCCTCCCACAGCATGTTGACCGTGCTCATCATGCTCTTGCGAACGTGCTCGACCTCATCGGCATGGCATGATTCGTTGCCGCAGGTCATCCGCGCCGCGCGAAGATCGCCGGGATTCACGAACTGCACGAACTCCGGCGATTCATCATTGAGCATCGCGTAGGAGCGCACCGGCAGGCGGCCGGTCTTGGGCCAATCGCGCGGATCGAGCGGATGAACGTGCGCGAGTTCCTTCTTGGTCGCGGTCGCGTTGCCGCCGTGGCAATCGATGCATCCCAGCGGCGAGCCAGGATGCATCTCCTCGATACCCGCATGACATCCGGAGCTGCGGCATCCGGTGCTCTTCGCGTCGGCCTCCGCCTGTGTCTCCTTGGAGAGATCGGGCGGCATCTTGGGTTTCTTATAAGGTCCGCGATTCGGCTCGGGACGCTCGCACAGGCATCGCACCGGGATTCACCGCGGGATCGTGCAGCGTCTTCTTTTTCGGCTGCCGAAAGTTTTTCCGGCCGGCGTCCCCGCGATGTCGCCGGCCAGCGCTGGCGCTCCGCGCGTCGCGACCACCGCCCAGATCAGAATTGCGACGGACAATATCGCCGCCGATGCGGCAATCGTAAGTCCGGCGTATTGCCGCGGCCTTCGCCTGATTCTCCTGCTCCCCACCAAAGTCTTAACTCACCAGCTCCTTACTCAGTAAGTAAACGTCATCGCGGTAAAGAACGAATATAGTTCCTGCCCGGAATAGATATCGCGAAAACCTGAAGATGGAGTAAAGAACGCCACGCCGCCGGTCAGAATGATGTTGTCAATGAGTAATGGCCGATATCTCAGTCCGATGCTGGTGTCGAGGCCGAGGTTATGTCCGAGTGCATTTTGATGTAGTAACTGCTCGAGCATCCCGACTTTGTCGAACTGGCTGAAGTTCACGTCGCACTCGGCAGTGAGCTTGGGCGTGAGCTTCGCAATCAGGCCCGCTTGTAGAAGAGAATTCCCGGATTGACGAAGTTGGCCTGCCCCTGGAGTTTCGAGCTGCGCAAATCCGGCAGCAGACTGAGCGGCCCCTTGAGCAGCAACCCGGTGCCGCTGAGTCCGATTCCCTGCCGATTCCAGTAGCCGAATGGCGCGCCGAAGTCAGGGTTGTCAAGAATCGAATCGAAGCCGCTCGCGGTGTGGCTGTTGATGTTACCGTCACCTGAGGCATAGAAGAAATCGGCTTTGTAGGTCAGCCAATCGCGCTCGTATGAAAGTTCCAGCGCGCCCATCTGCGCGTTGATGTTGGCGGATTTACCAGTGATGGGATTGTTGCTGTCGCGTCCGAGCACCTCATAGAACGCATTGGTCACGTTGATGCGCCCGATGTGCCCGTCGCCGGTAAATCCGAAATATGCGGCGTTGACGGCGTGGCGCTTGATGGTGCCGACCAGCGCCGGCCGCACCAGGAAGCCGTTGTTGTCGTAATGCACCCCGCCGTTGTCGTTGTTGTAGTCGAAATCGAGTTGCGCGTCGTAACCCTGGAAGATGAAATCCTGCCGCGTGAGATTCGCGACGCCGACGTGCTGGCCGCGGGTGCGAAATACCGTATTCAGCCCGCTGTTGGTGTCCTTATCAAGTTGCTCGAAATACGCGAGGTTGTATTCCCACTTGTTTTCATCATAGTTGCCGAACAAGCTGAATCCCGGCTCCTCGTCCGAGTATATGAAGCCGCGAAAGTCGCTGGTGAACGGCTGGATGCCCGCCTTCGCATCGATGACGTCGTAGAATTCCGACAAGTCCGCGAGTTTATATTGAAAGGATAGTTCCTGGATGCCGACGTGCGAATCGTATCGCGTGGTTCCTTGCGCGGTGTTGACGCTGGTGACACCGGTTTCCTGCGCATCGAGGTAGTTGATATTGAACACCGGCGTGAAGCGGAACTCCCAGTCGACCGGCTTGAATCCCGCATCGCCATGGAACAGGTCGAACGACAGGATGAAGTTCTGCTGCAGATCGATGCGGTTGCCGCTGCCGAAGAAATCCGGATTGTTGTTGCTCGGAACCGTATCCTGCGGCGCCGCGGTCGGCAGCCGGTGATCTTCCGCGATGGTGTCGCTCATCACCGTGAGCGCGAAAAACGTGTGCTGGTCGAGGATCGGATAATCGCCCTTCAACACGTTCTGATCGTACGGATCCCACCAATGACCGAGGCGTGTATGGATACTCGCCCGGCGTGCCGGCCGTGTAGCGATTCCAGGTCGGAAAGCCGATGCGCCATCGATCCTGGATGGGAATGAAGTCCATGTCGCTGCGTCCATAGCGGCGTCGCGAGGCGCGGCGGCGAAGATCCTGCAAACCCGAGCGGCTTCAGCTTCTCGCCCGGGGCGGCGCCGCCGTTCCATTCGTCGGCCTGCTGCTGCATTTTCTGCTGCCCCGTGGGTCGGCCTTGCCTCCGTTAGCTTGTTCATCGGAACTATCGGTGGATTTTTTCGCCGCGGCGTTTTCGGCGATTGGATCGGCGCCGATGACGCTTCAGCGGGCGGACGCTTGTGTGACGGGCGCGCGCGCCGCGAGAGCGTGCGTATGTTTGACTGGACGCGGAACGTCGGCGCCGGCAGCATCAACTGCATCAACTGTCTGGATCCGAAACGAAAGCAACGTGCGCGAAGCCGGTTCTCCTGGCGGCGGCAGCTTTGGCGCCGCTGCGCACGGTTGCGGCATGCGACGGCGTCTTGAGGTGTCTGGACGATGTGTGAACGTTGTCGTGAGGGCAGTTGCGCACGCACGCGTCCGCTATATTCGCGGTCGAAAGACACGCCACGATGATAGCGAGGACGATGCCGACACGTGACATTTGAAATTCTCCATATCCTCGGAAAGCGCGCGTCCAATCTGGTAGCGCGTAAGCGCCCGAGCGTCAAGCAAGCGGTTGGTTTTTCGAGAGCAAATTCACGCAAGACGAAAATTCAAGCGAAAGGCCAACCGTCACAAAACAGGTTTTGACCTCAAGCCTGCGCAAATTTCGTCCCGGCTTAATTGCACTTCGCAAAACATTTTAGTATGGATGGCTCCCATGAAAACGGCATCCCCCTTGCTCCTTGGCAGCCTCGCGCTTTGCGGGGCAATCGTCCTCTCGTTTTCTTCGAGCTTCACCACCAGCGCATTCGCCGCGGACCATGCATTTGTCGGTGAGAGCAAGTGCGAAGATTGTCACGCCGCTAAAGAGGCGGCCAAGAATCTGATCGGGCCCGATGGCCAGCCGACCAATCCGGTCGCCGTATGGCAAAAGGATACGCATCACACCAAAGCCAACGACGCGCTGAGTAACGATTGGGGCAAGCAGGCCGCGACGAAGGCCAACGTCAGCGATCCCACCGCCGAAGGTTCGATGTGCCTGAAATGCCACGCGACCGGCGCCGGCACCGACAGCGCTCTCGATCCCAGCGAGGGCGTTTCATGCGAGGCTTGCCACGGCGCCGCGGCCGATTACGTCAAGAAAACCGTCCACGGCGAGATCAACGACGATCCCGCGAAGATGCAGGTCGCCGTCGCGGCGGGGATGCTCGATGTGCGCAAGATGGATGTGCGCGAGAACAACTGCAAAACCTGCCACACCACGAAGCGTCCATGCTTGAAGCCGGACGACAAGCCATTCAACGTCAAAAACGACAAGAAGTTCCATCATTGGCGCGCCACCGTGCCGGTTATCTAACGATCGGGCAGATTCAGCAGAGAAGGCAGCCTCGAATAATTGGATTTGCCTTCAGCATCAGGTCGTAGCCGCATTTCGGCATCTGATGATCCTGTGAGCCATCATAGTGCTAACAGAGAGTTAGTCGTCTGGTAGACGGAACGTATCCGGTGCTTCAGGTTGAGAGAGCGTGAAATGTTGGTCGACGAGACCTTCAACGGTCGAGCGGTTGAGGTAATGCTCGGTCAAACGATCGAAGTGCTACTCAACGAAAACCCGACGACCGGCTTCCGCTGGCAACTGACTTCCGATGGGAGCCCGGCGTGCGCGATCATTGATGATCAGTTCAAACCGCTGGTTCGCCCACCGGGAGGAGGCGGCCAGCATCTTTGGCGGTTCAGCGTACTTCGCCCGGATGAGGGTGACATCGAACTTCGATACGTTCGCCATTGGGAAGTCGCGAAAGAGGCGACCAGAACCTTCCGGATCCACATCCAGGTTAAGAACTGAGGGCGCGGCTGAGAAACCGCGCCCTCCTCCAGACCGTTCAATTCAGTCTCATGATGCGACCATGCGGATCGTCCAAAGATCATCCGCGAGGTTTGAATCGCTAACATAGCCATAGGGTATCGTGAAATACCCACTCATGCCCCAACCCGGACCCCAGGAGTTTCGAACAATGAAACGTTGGGTGCTGTCGTTATCCAACCGCCAGCACCGCATGCCCTCCAATCACCGGCTCTGACGGAGTCGGCATCGGAACCACGCCTGTACTCGCCACCTCTTGACTCTCGAAGCTTTCGTAGACCGTGAAGCCGAAGACAAAAGGGTAGCCATCGGCAAGGCATCCCTTCAACTGAGACACGACCTGGACCAATCTGCTGTACTGCACAATCTTGTTCCGCAATGCCAATTCATAACAGGCTGCGGGCGGAGCCGTCGCAAACTGCGCAACGTCGTACGGCCACGCATCAGGGCCACTTTCGAAACAGACGCCTTGAGTCGCGACCGACTTAATCCCGTCGCGGATCTGCGCTCCACTATCCTGCGGGATCGTCCCCTCGATGACGCGTTCGTTGTAGTAGATAAACAGCCGTGACGGTATGAGTTGCTGGGCTGATGGGAGGCTCTGCTTGAGTCGCTCAAACTGCACCGCACCCGCGATGGAATTGCCCGTACAGCTGCCCAACTGCCCTTGATCGTACACCACGGTGGGGCATTGCGACCGCAAATCAACCTTCGGCGGAAGCGTTGAGAGTACTCGCATGGGTGCTGCGTAGAGATGATCTCGCGCATCCGGAAGATCGGGAATCCAGCCATACCTCGGTATCTTATGTTTCGTCATTTGTTGGACAGCCATTGGTAAGTACACTCCTTGGTTGGTTACGAAAATAATGCGGGAAGTGGCGAACCATCTGCGTAACTAATGATAGGCGAGTCTACGTACGCCTAATTGGGCTGACTGTCAAGCGATTTGGCGCAACTGTAAGTTGGTGTCGCTCCCGAAAGAAAAGCTCTAAATTTCTCGGTTCGATTTCCTGACCGGACTGCCCCCGCAATTGAAGCAAAGAATCCCCGTGACAGGACGCTAAATTAATTACTGCTACTTCAGCCATTCGGACCGCCCTGGAATCGTCAGGTACCCTTTCATCGGAGGAACCCGAAACGCGGAACGCGCAAGAGCACCCTGCAAGCAGGCTGGCCTTTCCACGGAGGAATTAAAAAAAGCGGCCGGCGAGGCCAGCCGCTTTTGCGTACCTTACGATGTCGATCGCGTCAGGCGGTTTTTTCCGCGCGCTCCCGATGCTCGCCGCGGTGTCGCCGCGTTCGCGCTCCCGCGATCACGATCGCGCGTCGCCTTCTCACTGTGCCCCTGCGCGTGCGGCGTCAGATTGCTGGTGGTCAGCACCTCGATGAACTTGCGCGCCGCCGGCGAAAGCTCACGCCCGCGCTTATAGATGATCGCCAGCGGCCGCGTGAACGGGCCCTCCTGGAACTCGATCATCTTGAGCGAGCCGCGCGTCATCTCATTCTCGACCGTCAGGCGCGGAACGATTGCGCATCCGAGGCCGATTTCGACCGCGCGTTTGATCGTCTCGATGTTGTCGAACTCCATCGTGTACTGGGGCTTGACCCCGTAGTCGCGCAGGATGCGGTCCGAGGCCTTGCGAGTCGAGATGTCGCGCTCGTAACCGACGAAGTTCTGGCCCACCAGCGCGCTGACGCTAACCTTGTTATGCTTGGCAAGCGCATGATCGGGCGGCACGATGAGCACCAGTTCATCGTGACGGAACGGTATCGTGACGATCTGGCTGCGCTTGGCCGGGTATGCGACGACGCCGAGGTCGATTTTGCCCTCGATCAGGTCTTCGTAAATCTTGTTGGAGCGCAGGTATTCAAGATGCACATTGACCGCGGGATAGTTGCGCAGGAACTCCGTAAGATATGGTGGCAACTCGTGCAGACCGACGCTGTAAACGGTGCCGACCCGGATCGAGCCGGCGATCACCGAGCCGATTTCGCGCAGGCGATTTTCCAGCTCAAGGAACTTGCGTACGATTTCCTTGCTCGAGGTATAGAGGATTTGACCCGCGGCGGTCGGTTTGACTCCAGCCCTGCCGCGTTCTATCAATCGGCAATCGTACTTTTCTTCCAGGCTGCGGACCTGCTGGCTGACCGCCGATTGGGTAACAAAATTTTGCGACGCGGCATAAGAAAAGCTTCCGCTCTCGATTATGTCGCAGAAGACCTTTAGCGTTTCAATGTGCATGCTTCTGCTCTTCCGTATAAGCCTAGTTGATGCGAAGATTCGAAGCAATCAGTAGCAGGATTAAAATCTCAACCGGCCTGATATGAGTTTGGAGCATGGAAAAAAATTGCGCAACAGACTGCACGGCGGGTCTCCGGTCAGTCTCGGCGCGGTATCCTTACATCCGTTAGGTTTTCTGGCTGCCAACCACGGTTCATAAATCCACGAAATGTGGAATGGAGGGCATCATGGCTGAGCTTTTGAAGGACCTCGACTACTTCGATCTCGATGAATTTCTCACGTCTGAGGAGAAGATGACGCGGAATACCGTCAAACAGTTCGTTCAGCGCGAAATCCTGCCCACATATCGAACAGCATTTCGCAAATGAAACTTTTCCGCGCGAGATAATCCCGCAAATGGCGGAGCTGGGGTTCTTCGGCGCCAACCTCAAGGGCTACGGATGCGCCGGGATGGGCAACGTCGCCTACGGCCTCATCATGCAGGAACTCGAGGCCGGCGACTCGGGGCTGCGCTCATTTGCATCCGTGCAAAGTGCATTGTCGATGTACGCGATCTATGCGCACGGCACCGAGGAACAGAAGAAGCGCTACTTACCTGAAATGGCCAAGGGCAAACTCATCGGATGTTTCGGGTTGACCGAACCCGACCACGGCTCGGATCCGGGCGGGATGGAAACGCGCGCGCGCCGTGACGGTGACAAATGGATCCTCAACGGCACCAAGCGATGGATCACCAACGGCTCGATCGCGGAGGTGGCGATCGTGTGGGCGCGGGTCAATGAAGGCATCACCGGATTCCTGGTCGAGAAGGGCACGCCAGGATTCACCGCGCGCGACATCCATGGGAAATTCTCGATGCGCGCCTCGATCACGTCGGAGCTGATCCTCGAAGATGTGCGCATCCCGGCCGGCAATCAGCTTCCCGAGGCACGTGGGCTGCGCGCGCCGCTGAGCTGTCTCACCCAGGCCCGCTACGGCATCGCATGGGGCGCCATCGGATGCGCGCGGAGTTGCTACAACACCGCGCTCGACTACGCGAAATCGCGCAAGCAGTTCAAACGGGTGTTGGCGGGCTATCAGATGGTGCAACGAAAGCTGGTCGACATGATGACGGAAATCACCAAAGCGCAGATGGTGTGCCTGCGGCTGGGTCAGTTGAAGGATTCGGGCAAGATGCGCCCCGAGCAGGTTTCTTTCGCCAAGCGAAACAACGTCAACTGCGCTCTCGAAATTGCCCGCGTCGCGCGCGACATCCTCGGCGCCAACGGCATCGTCAATGAGTATCCGATCATTCGGCACATGCTGAACATGGAAACCGTCAACACGTACGAGGGTACCTATGACGTGCAGACCCTGATCCTCGGCCGCGACATCACCAACGAAAGCGCCTTCGACTGAAATCCGCCGCGCCGTCATCGAGCGCAGCCGGCGCGGCAATCCCGTGTGATTTCAGCGGACCGCATTGGCTTGGCGCCGGTAAAAGCTGATTTTTCGGCGGTCGCCCCCATCCCCTTCGAAACGAGCCGATTGCCTTGCTACTTGCAGGCCATGCCAGAGCATCAAAGCGACGCTTTGTATCTGTTATGATACTTTGAAGAGGCTCAGCCGAACGTCTATTGCAATTGGATGCTTTAGCTCTATAATAGATATTAAAGCGTCAATAATGACCATCGCTGTTCGTGAGCAGTACCATGACCGATTCGTTTTTGGATGATCTCTTCAACCCGCCCAAACTGGAAACCGGCGACCGAGTCAGAAAAGACGGCGGGACTCTTGGACACAAGCGCGGCACCGTCGTCAGCTCGGGCGGATGGTTCGCCGTCATACGATGGGACGGAAATCCGAAACCCCGCCGCGAGTACATCCCTGATCTCACGGTGGAAAATTCGTAGCTCCTCCGCGCGAGCGCCATTTTCCCCGCTCCGGCGCGGCGTGCTAGATAGCGAAGCGAGGGAGACTTGCCCATGATCAAAATTCGCGGCTTCGCTCACTCAGCCCTGCGCATCACCGACGCCGATCGCGCGATCGCCTTCTATGAAAATGTACTCGGCCTGAAGCCGCTGAGCAGCCGTCCCAACTTCGGGTTCGGCGGCGCATGGCTGGGAGTCGGCAACAATCAGATTCACTTGATCTCCGCCGAGAAGCGCGAGGGCGTGATCAACCCGCTCGGCCCTCACGTCGCGCTCGATGTCGAGGATTTCGACGAGACCAAACGCACGCTGACCGAGATGGGAATCGAGTTCCTCGAGGCGCCGAGCAACATGGCGGGCCGCCAGCTCTGGATCCTCGATCCCGATGGCAACACGGTCGAGTTGCGCGCCGCCAAAAGAGTTTTCCTGATTCATTCTTCCCTCTCCCTCAGGGAGGTGTGGCGCCACTGCGCCGGGTGAGGTCGAAATCAAACCAGAGACTTCTCTCTGGACAGGCGAAGCGGCTCATTCGTCGGCCAGCATCGGATTGGGTTTCGGAAAGCCCTGCCTCGTGAGCGCCTGATCGATCGCCGCGATCGCGCATGCGCTATCGAGGGTTCCTTCGCAACTCGGATTTTCCGCGACGCTCTCGAGCTCGGTGCGGATCGCGCGCAGGTCCGCGCGCATGCTTTGAGTGAGCCGCCATATCAGCGCAAAACAGATCATCGGCACCAGAACCCCCGCGATGATGACGACTATGAGGAGCTGACGCGCCCGGCTCTTGACTGCGTCCGAGTATTGATCGAGCGCGGCCTCATCCGCATTTTCCAGTTCGGTCACCATTGCGTGCAGATCGCGCATCCTGGCGTTCATGACCTCGTCATGCGGATCGGCGTGGCGAAAAGCATCCAGCGTCGGTTTGGCGGCCTGCGCGAGCGCTTCCACCTTCGCGTGCTGCTCGGTGGTATAAAGATGGCGCGCGGCGGAATCGAGCATATCGGCGAAGCGGCGCTGTTGGTCGACCACGATTTGGACGCCGTCGGGCTGCGTCCGGCCCCATTCCATTTTGTACAGCGCCGCGTCCACCCCTTGCGCATATCTGATAGCGGCCAACTGCTCATCTTTGATGTCGGCAGGAATATTTCCGAACTCAACCAACGCCAACGCCAACAATGGACTCACGATCAGCAGGATCACCGGCGCGAGACCGGCGAGAAAACGGATCTTCGATACGACCGTAACGTTGGCCATGCGTCCCTCCGATAACCAATCGATGTAAAGATGACCAGCGGGTGCTGGAAAGGCAATCCACAAGATCGCCTCACACTAATCGGCCGATGCTTCGGAGGAGGGTTTAGGACTTGGCGGGTTGGTAACGCACCAGCTCCGCAACCAATTCACCCTCGTAAAAGGAACTATAGTCGAACTTCACGAAGCGATTGACCTTGGGCGAGTACCAGAACACCAGCGTCGCCTCATCGGACATCCCGCCACGCCCGAAGAAGCGGCTTTTGACCTCGACCTTCAAGGCGTGAAAAGTCCCCGCCGGCACCTGGATGTCCTCCCATCCGATCGCGTGGCCATGATCTTCTCCCGATCCGGTGGTCGGCGCCGCGCCTTTCAACTCCCAATCGAAACTATTGACCCAGGTCTTGCCGGGATAGAGCGGGAACTCGAACCACATTCCAGGTTTACTGGAGACGGTCGGCTCGGAGGAGGATTCGGTCAGCGAACGATAAACGATGATGTTGAGATTCGCATCCGTGACCTGCTCGATGCCCCAGTAGTTGACCTCCATCGTCCCGCCCTGCGCGGACTCGATACGGAATTCGCGGTCGGTGCCCTGGATTCTATCGACCCACACGTCGCCGACGTGCAGCGAGGGCGGCGGAATCGGTGCAGTATCGCGATCCGATGATACCGCTTGCGCCATCGCTACCGGAGCGTTCGCCGATGGCGCCGCCTGAGACGCAGTATGGTCAACCGCTGCGCTACACGCAGAGATCGCGAGCGCGGCGAACATCAGCTCGGCGATCCTCATCAGCGTGAATCTTTTGGTGCGATCCATTTCGAAATTCAAAGTGTTAGCCCCAGTGACAATTCATCTTCAGTGCGCGTAGTTCTGCATCTGATGCGGATCGAGGAACGCCTTGGTCACGATTCCCATGTTGATGTACCAGCTCTCGTGCTCGTCGGATTCGTGGCCGGGCATGTACACCACCGAGGAAAATCCATCCTGGATGTCTTCGTCGACGAGCGCGGTCTGGAACATCCGCTTGAAGGGATAAATCGCAACTCTCGCATCGCGCACCGGGCGATCGGCGTAGGTGTTGAAGGTCGCGATCGTCTTCCAGAGTTTCCCTTCGCTCGTCGTACTGATCCGACGCGGTGATGAACCATCCTTCCGAATCGATGTAGAGCACGCGTTTCGGAATCAGCACGCCGAGCTGCCGATCTTCTGATGCCATGAGAGCGGCTTCGCGGTCGCCTCGATCACATAGAGCTGGCGCAGCTCCCACGCCTCGGGACATACGCTGCGATTGTTGTCGAACTGACAGGGCTTGGCGGGCGTGTTTTCGGCGTGCACCGACGCCAGCATCGATTTGATGCCGAGCAGTTTGTAATTGTAGTTTTCGATTTTGGCGGAAAAACCGAAGTAAGAATCCGGATCGAGGTTGTTGGCGTAGGTCGCGTCGCCGTTTTCCCGCCGCCCGAATCGCGACCCGCGCCGCCGTACGGCCCAATCGCATCCGAGAGCGTCTGCGCCGAAACATTCCGCAGCCTTCGGCTGACCGGATTGTAGAACCACGCGTCGTCATCGACGGTCGGGTTCCTTGCTACGCAAACGCACGAGCCCGAAGCCCTGGATCTCCGCCGGCTCGATAAACGGAAACGCGCCGAAGCGATAGCGGATGCCCGCGCCGACGGCTTCCGAGGTCGGTCGGGATCGGATTCACCTCGGTACGGCCCATGCTGTTGTAAAAAGCGAAATGCCCGATGGTGAAATGCTCGACCGGACCGGGCACGGCGCTGTTGCGGACGCCAGCTCGAAATCTCGACATCGCGGATATCGGCATCGTCGGTGTATTGGGGACGGAAGCTGAAATTCCACATCACCTTGGTCGCGACTTGCGGATCGTTCGGATCGAGCAAGGGAAACGGCTGCCCGGCGACGTAGTTTTGCAGCTCGCCCTTATCGTTGAGGCTCACCTGCGACGCATATTTTTCGGTCGCCGATTTGTAGGGCGGTGGCCATTCCAGCCGCTCGGTCGGAACGATCTTCATCCGCATCCCTTGCCTGACCAGGTAAAAGTTTCCCGGGCTGACGAGATCGGTGACCATCGATGCGTTGTCGGGAGTGATGAGGTCGCCGGGCTTGACCGCTGCAGCATTCACGACGCTCACCGCCGCGAAAATCATGAGAACGCAGAGATACTTCATCCGTCGCTCCTATTGCGCGATTGGCGGCGCGATCCGATGAGGAGCCTAGCCATCGAAGCGAGCCAGCGTCTAGCGGATGAGTACGGAATGATTAGAGGCGGCGGCCGAGGATCAGCAAATCGCGCTCGATGCCATCGAGTTCCGCGACGCGCGGCAGATGCGCCCAGGTCTCGAATCCGAAGCTCCGAAACAGCGCGAGGCTCGGCTCGTTGTGCCCGAAGATGAAGCCGAGCAGCGTTTTCAGCCCGAACTCCGGCGCGCGCCGAATCGCCTCGGCAACCAACTGCCGCGCATAGCCGCGCCGATGTGCATCCGGCGCGATATAGACGCTGAGTTCCGCCGTCGCATGATAGGCCGGGCGTCCATAGAAGGATTGGAAGCTGATCCAGCCTTCGATTTTCGCCATCCATCTTCGATGACCCACAGCGGACGCGAATGCGATGAATGCTCGGCGAACCATGCGCGCCGCGAATCGATGCTGACCGGTTCGAGATCCGCGGTCGCCATCCGTGCCAGGAATCGCGGCGTTGTAAATCGTAACGATTGCCGGCAGGTCTTCGAGCGTCGCGTCGCGGATCTTCATCTCAGTTGGCGAGATTTGCGAGCGTGTCGAAAAATTCGGGAAAGGTTTTCGATACGCACGCGGGATTCTGAATCTCACGCCCGGGAATCTTCAGGCCGACCACGGAAAATGCCATCGCGATGCGATGGTCATCGTAGGTCTCGATGCTCGCGCCTTTGCAGCCGCGAGGGAGTATCTCCATCCCATCTTCCAGGTCGTTGACGCTCGCGCCCAATCTGCGCAACTCCGCCGCAATCGAACGCAAGCCGATCGCTCTCATGATGGCGGATGAACTCGACTTTGCGGATGCGCGTCGCCGAGGTTGCGAATGGCGCGATCGCGGCGAGCGTCGCGACCATGTCGGGCATCCCGTTCATCGCGACGTCGACTCCGCGCAACTGGCCCGCCCCGGTCACCTCGACCGAGTCGCGATTCCACTTCACGCGCGCGCCCATCTGCTGCAACACGGTGAGCAGCGCGATGTCGCCCTGAACCGAATTGGCGCTAAGGCCCTGCAGCGTAACCGTCCCGCCGCACAACGCGGCCGCGGCGGCGAAATAACTCGCGCTCGAGGCGTCGGGCTCGACCACGAAGCGGCGCGCGCGATAAGCCTGCCCGCCGGGAATCGTGATGGTGTCGCCATCGATATTCCACTTGACGCCCCATGCTTCCATCATGCGCAGCGTCATCTCGACAAACGGCCGCGCGGCGTCACCCGCGACCTGCAAGCGCAGGCCCTCCGGCCACAGCGGCGCCGGCATCAGCATCGCGGACACGAATTGCGACGACATCCGCGCGTCGACATGGGTCGCGCCGCCGCGAAACGGGTTGCGCGAATCGGCGATCACCGGCGGGCATCGATTGTCGCGCTCGCTGTACACCGACGCGCCGAGGCGCTGCATCGCATCGAGGAGCGGCCCGATGGGACGCTCGCGCATCCGCTGATTTCCATCGATGCGGAATTTGCCGCGCGCGAGGGTGAGAAACGGGATGAGGAAGCGCATCGCGGTGCCCGCGCCACCGATCGGAAGATCGCATCCGGAGGACGGAATCTGTCCGCCGAGGCCGTTGACGGTGACGCGCTTCTCGTTCTCCTCGATCGCGATCTGGAAACCGAGCTGCTTGAGCGCCTCGAGCATCCGCATCGTATCGTCGCTGAAGAGCACGTTTTCGATCACCGAGCGCCCCTCCGCCATCGCGGCGATCAGCAGCGCGCGATTGGTGATGCTCTTCGAACCCGGCACCGTGACGATCGCGGAAAGCGGCTTTGGTGACCGGCGTTATCTCGATCTGGTCCATTCTTGACGGGAGATTATGCGGGCGAAAAAGTTCTTCTCAAGGGCCGCCCGTGGTGAATGGCTTCAGCCGCGCTGCTATAGTCAGGAAATCATCGCCATCCGGAGGAAAGCCATGGCGCGCGGCCACAAGTTCAGCGACCCGCTCGATCAACAAATCTACGATGCTCATCGCCGCTACATCGAAGTGATGGAAGACATCCGGATGGGCACCATCAGCAATGAGACCAAGGAAAAGTACCTGCACATCATCATCGCGCTGACGGAAAAACTCGCGCTGCCGAGCAAACCGCTGTCGGAGATCATCGGCGAGATGATGGCGGAGGCCGCGCCCTTCCTGTTCCAGACGATGCAGAATCGCTAGCGACTGTTGAAAATCAGCTAAAGCCTGCGCTATCGTAGGTCGCATATCCGCTTACCTCCACGGCGTAGGCGCTCTCGTTGTGCTGGCTCAGGTCGAGGCCCATCTGTTCCTCGTCCTCGTTGACGCGAATTCCGACCACCACATCGGTCAGCTTGAGCAGGATGGAACTCCCGACGAGCGAGAACACGATCGTCGCGACCACGCCCACCGCCTGGATGCCCAACTGGCGCGGGTTTCCATAGAAGCAGCCCGTTCGCACCGGCAGGATTCACCAGCGCGCTGGCAAACAATCCGGTCGCGAGCGCGCCGAAAATTCCCCCCACTGCATGAACGCCGACGACATCGAGCGCATCGTCGTAGCCGAAGCGCGGCTTCATCCGCACTGCCGAAAAGCAGATCACTCCCGCCGCGAGGCCGATGATGATCGCCGGCACTGGCGCGACGAATCCCGACGCGGGTGTGATAGCGACCAATCCCGCGACCGCGCCGCTCGCCGCGCCGAGCACGGTCGGCTTCCGGTCGCGGCCCATTCGGCGGACATCCACCCGAGCGCCGCGGCGGCAGCGCCAAGATGCGTCGCGACGAATGCCGACACCGCGAGGCCGTTGGCGGCCAGCGCGCTACCGGCGTTGAAGCCGAACCATCCGACCCACAGCAATCCCGCGCCGGTCACGCTGAGCACGACGTTATGCGGCGGCATATGCTCGCGCGGGTATCCCATCCGCTTGCCGAGGAACAAGCGCGGCCGCGAGAGCCGCGGTGCCCGATGAAATGTGAACGACCGTTCCGCCCGCGAAATCGAGCGCGCCGAGTTGATGGAGCCATCCGTCGACGCCCCATACCCAATGCGCGAGCGGGTTGTAGATGAGGATCGACCACAGCACGGTGAACATCAGAAAGCCGCGAAACGACATCCGCTCGGCGATCGCGCCGGTTATCAGCGCGGGCGTAATAATGGCGAACATACATTGATAGATCATGTAGGCCTGATGCGGCACCGTCGGCGAATATCCGGCGAAAGGCTCCGAGGCGCTGACGCCGGAGAGCCCGAGCCATGCGAGTCCGCCGATGAAGCGCATTGCCGGGCGCAAATGCGAGGCTGTATCCGAACAGCACCCATTCGATTGAGACGACGCCAGCGAGAATGAAGCTTGCATCAACGTGGAGAGCACATTCTTGCGCCGCACCAATCCGCCATAGAAAAGCGCGAGGCCCGGGATCGTCATCATGAGGACGAGCGCGGACGAGGTGAGGAGCCAGGAGACATCGGCGCCACTGACTTGCGGGGGCGCATCGGCGGCGAGTGCGATCGATGCGGAGAGAAATGGCGTCGAGCGCGGCTATTGCCACAAACGAATAGCGCAGCCCGACGGCCGATTAGCTTCCCACCCATGAGACGATAACCTCCGGAGCATCTCGGACGCATTCTGGAGCGTCCGATCCGATAACATTCCGCGCTATTGTGCCATAGGAGCAAAGCAAGACTGCTCCATTTCAAAATAGAAGAAGCGCTTGCTTGCGAAAAAAAGAGGGCGACCGAAGCCGCCCTCTTGCAGAGATCATTTGCGTCGGGAACTAGCCCTTCGGCAGTCCCAAAATTCGCTCGCCGATCATGTTGCGCTGAACCGCCGAGGTGCCACCCGCAATCGTCATCGATTCGCTCGCGAGGATTCGTCTCAGCCAGTCCCCATCGGGTGCGAATGGCGAACGCCGTTCAAGTAGCGCGTATTCGCCGAGCAATCGCGTCGAATACTTGACCATCCGCTGCGAAAGCTCGGTCGACACCATCTTGGAGATCGAGGCCTCGGCACCCGGCGGCTGACCCTTGAGCCGCTTGGTCAGGCTGCGCATGCCGCTATATTTTTTCGCCGCGACCTCGCATGCGAACTGCGCGATCTGTTGCCGAATCGCGGGATCCTCATACGCGGGCTTGCCGTTGACGTTGCTGTGCTTTGCGAGGTCGACAATATGCGTGAGCAACTGCTCGCTCCCGCCCAGCGTCTCGCCGATTCCGATCCGCTCGTGCATCAGCGTCGAGACCAGCACCTGCCATCCCATGTTGATGGGCCCGAGCAGATTCTCCTTCGGCACGCGCACGTCTTCGAAGAAGATTTCGTTGAATTCGGAATCGCCGCTGATCTGCTTGAGCGGTTTGACGACGACGCCAGGCGCCTTCATGTCGACCAGCAGGCAGCTCATCCCCTTATGCTTCGGCAGTTCGGGATCGGTGCGCACGAAGAGCTGACAGAAATCCGAGCGATGCGCCACGGTGGTCCAGACCTTCTGGCCGTTGACGATGAAGTTGTCGCCGTCGAGCACCGCGCGCATCTGGATGGCGGCGAGGTCGGAGCCGGCACCGGGCTCGGACATTCCTTCGCACCAGATTTCCTCGCCCGAGATGATCGGCTCGAGGTAGCGCTTCTTTTGCGCGTCGGTGCCCCACTGCATCAGCGCGGGGCCGGTCATGATGACGCCGAGCACGTTGACGCCGAACGGCAGATTGAGGCGCCCGAGTTCCTGCTGGAAGATCACCTGCTCGATGAAGGTGGCTTGCTGACCGCCGTATTCCTTGGGCCACGTGAGCCCCATCCATCCGCCCTGGTAGAGGCGCTTGTGCCATTCCTTGAGGCGCTTCCATTGCCGATCGTCACCGCCCATGCTTTCCGGATCGGACTGCTCGAGTTTGCCGGGCTGATTGGCCTCGAGCCAGGCGCGGACTTTGGCGCGATAGGCTTCTTGTTCAGGCGTGTATTGAAAATCCATCGGCTAGAGATGCTCCGTGATGTGCGGAATTGTCTGAACTCTATCTCAGACGGGGGATTTTCGGTAGTAGATTTTCTAGTTTTGACGGCCCGTCATCGTTTCCTCTAGATTCTGCATCAATGGAGACCGACACGCTCGATCGGAAGAAGCTGGCGCAGCTCGCGCGACAGATTGGTGTTGACTTCGGCGCCGCGCTGACGGTCGCGTTGGGCTTCATCGGCGACCGGCTCGGAATCTTCAAGGCGATGGCCGATGGAGTGCCGAGGACCTCAGCCGAACTCGCCGATTACACGGGGCTCAACGAGCGATATATCCGCGAGTGGGCCTCGACCATGGCCGCCGCCGGATACCTCGACTACGAGCCGGCGCACGGCAGCTTTCGCATGGGTCCTGAGCAGGCGCTGGTCCTCGTCGACGAGCGCAGCACCTTTTTCGGCGCGGGGACTTTTCAGTATGCGACGGCCTGTTATCGCCAGATCCCCAAACTGACGGAGGCGTTCAAAAACGGCGGCGGCGTGCCCTTCTCCGACTACGGACTCGATATCGTGCAGGCAATCGAGCGGCTGTTTCAGGCCGGATACGAGGCCTGGGTGGCACCGATATGGATTCCGGCGGTGCCCGATGTCAATGAACGCTTAACTCAGGCGCGGAGGTTGCCGAGGTCGGATGCGGCGCGGGACAATGCCTCATTCCGGTCGCGCTAGCCTTTCCCAATTCGAAATTCACTGGCTTCGATGTCGATGCCACTTCGCTTGCACGCGCGCGGGAGAAGGCACAGCGGGCGGGCGCACTGGCGAGGGTGAGTTTCGAACAAGTGGCGGCGGAGAGCATCCCGTATGGAGAGCGGTTCGACCTGGCGATGGCGTTCAACTGCATCCACGACATGGCGCATCCGCGCCGCGCGCTGGCAGGAATTCGCAACGCCCTCAAACCCGGCGGCGTGTTGCTGTGGTCGGAGGCGGATGCCTCCGACCGCCTCGAGGATAATCTCACTCCGGTCGGGCGCACGTTGTATGGCGCGGGCACGATGCATTGCATGACGGTGTCGCTCGCGAATGGTGGTGACGGGCTCGGTGTGGTGGTGGGCGAGGAACGTGCGCGCAACATGGCGCTAGAGGCGGGCTTCGCAAGTTTCAGAAGATTGCCCATCGACAACCCGTATCATCAGATTTTCGAGCTGCGCAGGTAGCAATTCCGCTCCGAGTGGCCGCTCGGAGTCCCAGGCTCAGTAGTGTGGAGCGCACGACGCCATTTTCCTATCGATGCAATCAATGCGGGAAATGCTGCCATGACAAAGTCATCACGCTCTCGCCCTATGATGTCATTCGTATCGCGCGAGCGAGCGCACTCGGTACCGGCGAGGCCGTGCGACGCTACACCATTGGGCGCGGATCAATCCTGCGATTTCTTCCCGGGGGGATGTGCGCCGCGCTCGACGGCGTCCGATGCTCGGTGCATCGCGGGCGTCCGCTCGCGTGTCGCCTCTACCCGCTCGGGCTGGAA
The DNA here is from genome assembly GCA_963837035.1 of uncultured Pseudomonadota bacterium. Lineage (GTDB taxonomy): Bacteria > Desulfobacterota > Binatia > Binatales > Binataceae > JASHZA01. The sequence continues at coordinate 21,580 of CAWIMH010000025.1, read as the reverse complement.
CGGACCCCCGAGGGCGAGCGGCTAATCACGCTCGAACCAGCGCAAGGATCGCTCGGCCTTTATGGCAGGGGTTCGACTGCTGGCGATTTCATCGATGCGAACGGAACCGCCGATCACCTCGCGGCGGTCGAGCGCTATCGCGAATTGATCCCGACCTTTCGCGCACGTATCGCTTCGACGCTGGATTTCGAGCGCATCGAACCGCGCGAGTTCTGGCGCCGCGCAGTGGCTGAGGCGCTGCGGGAAACCGGCTTCGACCCCAATCCTCTCATAGATGCGATATTCGATCCCGATGCGCACGGATGCGGCGCCGAAGATTTCGACGCCACCGTCGTCGCGCATATCGCCTTGCTCAATGAAATGGCTCGTCGCGAGACCGATTGCGATCGCCTCGCGGCGGCCGCGGTGATGCTCGCCGTCAGCCTCGGCTATTCACCGGGCGAGGTAATCGCCGAGCCATAGATATCTTCTGCGAAGCGCAAGTCAGACGTGGTTGCGGAGCATCAGCTCCTTGGGATCGGCTCGAGGTAAACTTGTCCTCGCAAATACTCGATGTTGAATTTGCGTACATAATGGCGAAAGAACGCGATCGGCACCACTAATGGCACGAGCCGCTGACGGTAATCCTCGATGAGGCCGGCGAGCTCATCGCGCGCCTCTTCATCGAGGTGGCCGCGCAGGTAGCCGAGCATGTGCTGGAGCACATTGGTATGACGCGCCGGGGTCGCGAGTTTTTTCAGCGCGCCCATGAACGCCAGCTCATAGCGATCGGTAATCTCGTCGCGCGACAGATGCTTGGCGCCATCCAACTGTCACGCTCCGATGCTCAATGGTCCAGCGAACGCTACCTCTGTAGCGGGTGGTTAGGAATGCCATCACCGGGTTCTGCCATTGCTTGCCGCCTCTCCGGAACAGAAAGCTCGCCAGTGCTGGCGCAACCAGCATGGAGAAGATCAAGGCCCCAAGCAAGGCGAAGGCTACTGTCCATGCCATGGGCTTGAACAACTTCCCTTCCACCTGTTGTAGCGTAAAGATGGGCAGATAGGCGGTAATGATGATGGCGATCGCGTAGAAGACCGGTCGCTGGACTTCGTGTGCGGCTGTGCGGATCCGGTCCAGCAGTGTACGCGGAGCCTCCTCCGGACGGTTAAGATGTCGCACGATGTTCTCAACCATCACGACTGCTCCATCCACAACCATGCCGAAGTCCAACGCACCGAGGGAGAGTAGATTTGCCGAAATATGCCGGAGCTCCAAGCAGGTGGAGGCAAAGAGCAACGCGAAGGGAATGGTCAACGAAACGATGATTGCCCCTCGGATGTTGCCCAGGAAAATAAAAAGGATGATAACGACCAGGATCATGCCTTCCGCGAGGTTGTGCAGGACCGTGTGGGTGGTGTAATGGACCAGATCGTCTCGATCCAGATAAGGAACGATCTTCACTCCTGGAGGCAAGATGTGATCGTTCAGGCGCTGGACCATGGGATGGAGAGCATCCAGCATGGTTGCCGTGTCTGCGCCCTTGCGGAGAAACACGATACCTTCAACGACGTCGTTATCATCCTCCACCAGCCCGTCCGTTCGATGGATTGCTTTCCCAATCTGGCCCAGACGGATCTTCGGTCCTTCGGTAACCACCCCTATGTCTTGCATCCTTACGGCGGTACCCTTTTGCGTCTTGATCCACGTCTCTCCTATATCCTGCACGTCGGCGACCAAGCCTACGGAGCGCACATTGATCTGCTGTGCGCCCTCTTCGATAAAACTCCCACCCCCGTTCGCATTGCTATTGGAGAGTTGCTGCTCAACTTGCGCCAGACTCAGACCATAGGAGACCAACTGGTCGGGGTCCACGCGCACCTGGTATTCCTTCGTGATACCTCCGAACGATGAATCGTCCACGACATCCGGCACCGATTTGATGTACTTGCTGATCACCCAATCCTGCAGAGATTTGAGCTCCATGACGTCGTAGCCGGGATTGGTGCTCCTTAGCGTGTACCAGTAGACTTGGCCCACTGGACTGTAATCGGGGCCGATTGCTGAGTTAACGCCAGGTGGAAGGGTAACTTGCGAAAGGCGTTCAAAGGTTTTCTGGCGATCCCAGTCGTTGTTGGAACCGTCATCGAAGATCAGATTCACGACGGACAGCCCCGCTAACGACACTGACCGCAGATGCGCAAGATACGGAATCCCGTTCATCTGAATTTCAATAGGTATGGTGACCTGTTGCTCCACTTCTTCCGCAGCTCGTCCAGGCCATTGCGTGATCACCTGCACCCATGTGTTAGCTACGTCTGGATAGGCCTCGACGGGCAGGTTGTGAAAAGAGATCATGCCCCAGATAAAAAGGAGGAACGCCATGCTCAGAACAACGAAGCGGTTGTTCAAAGCGAAATCGACGAGCGAGCGAATCATTGCTGTCCCACCGTGGTCTGGAACTCAAGTGCATTAGCTACAACCCGCTGGCCGGGTGTAATTCCTGAGATGATTTCTTGCATGTCGCCAGCCAGCATGTCGCCGCCGACAACTGCTGTCCGTCGAAATTGATTGTTTATTACCGGAACGTAGACCCAATCGCGATCATGCAGGTGCAGGACTGCGGTGGCAGGAATGGCCGCTCGCTTCTGTTTGTGCAGCCCGTAGAAGGTTGCGGTCACGAACATGCCTGGGCGCATCAGCCCCGGGTTGCGTACTTCAATGCGCACCTTTGCTGTCCGGATGTTCGGATCGAGGATAGGGCCAACGTTATTGATAATTCCAGTGAATACTTGATCCGGATATCCGTTGACGCGAATATCGGCCTGTTCCCCCAGGTGCACATTGGAGAGATCGTTCTCGTAAACATCGCATAGGATCCAGACATAGCTCAGGTCGGAGATGGTAAACGGATTAGGCGAGCTCAGACTCTGGACGCCTGCTGCATTCGTAACCTGCTGGTCGGTGATGAAACCCGAAATGGGGGCGCGAATTTCCACAACAGCCGTTGGATGATCAAGCGCAGGGCTGCCAAGCACACGAAGCTTTTCCGCCGCTGTCGCGACGTCCACCTTAGCTTTGTTTTCCGCATTCTGGGCGATTTGCAGATCGTTCAGGGAGATCGCGCCCTTGTCGTAAAGCAGTGTCGAGCGCTCCAACTGGACGCGGGCAAGTGCTTCGTCTGCCACAGCCTTTTGGTAATCGGAAAAGGCGCCGGAAATATCCGCGCTCTGCACGCGCAGCAACAACTGGCCTTTCTGAACGGTATCGCCCAAGTGCGCGAAGATCTGTAGAACGCGGCCAGTAGCCAGCGAAATGACCGGAACCGCTCGGGAAATGTCTGGATTAACCGTCCCGGTCACTTGCAACTGTGGCCTGGCAACGTGCTCCACCGCTGCTATCAACTGGAACAGCTCGGGATGGTCCACTTGGAAGAGGTCGCGGTCCTCCACACGTTCCAGCTTGAGCGGAGGCGGCGCCTCTGCCTGGGGATCGCTTTTGCTCCCATTACAGCCCGTTCCACACACGCCCCAAAGCAAACATAAGGCCAACGTCGCAAGTCCCCTGCAGTTCATTGGGTGTGACCTCATGTTCTACGGCAAGAACCGCTTGATGTGCCCTTCCAAAAATACAACCCACCGAAGGTCTTAGGTAATGGAGTTGAAGACTGTAAGTCAATCACGTAATGTGAGGACTTTCAACCGGTTATTTGAAACTGGCGGCCCTCCAAATCGTCCACCAACATCTTCAGAAACTACACGTACCAAGTTACAGGATTGTTACAATTCTACGCCTTGCCGGTGGCTAGGTTTGGAACCTACTGGCAAGTCGCAGCGCTGTTGGTACGGCGGCCGTGGGAGAGTCCCCCAGTTCAAGCTGCGGGGAAAGTTAACGTACCTTTAACCCGACACTCGCCAGCTCATGTTAGAGTGCCAAAAGGGGGAGGAGGTCTCTAGCTGCGATTGCCTCCCGTCCCCCATCAGAAATCAGGAGTGCCTCGGAGTCTTGCCGTTACGGTTGCTAGTCATCAGTGTCGTTTTCTTGTGGCCGTGGGCCGCGCTTGCACAGTCATCTGGACCGCCCGCCGATTCCCAGCCTTCGGACGACCAGCAGATCGATGATCCCGAAACCAGGATGTTCGAACATTCCGCGACCAGCCCCTGGTGGATCTCCGGGCAGATCAACGTCATCGCCCAAGGGCACTCTTCTTTCCCGGCAGAGTACAGTGGTGAACACAGCTTCAGGTCGACGAGCGAATTGGACGTCTCGAACGTACTGACTTTGTACACGGCATACGAGTTCAACAACTCCTTTGAGGGTATCCTCGACGTGGAGAGCGCAGGCGGCCACGGACTCAGCGCCGCGTTGGGCCTGGCCGGTTTCGTGAACCTCGATGTGGTGCGAAGTCCTGACCTAGGACAGACGCCTTACCTTGCCCGGCTCATGCTACACAAAGTGTTCCGGCTGGGTAAAGGTAGCGTGGAGTCCGAGCGCGGCGCACTCTCACTTTTCACGGAACTACCGGCCAAGCGGCTGGAGATTCGTGTCGGCAAGTTCAGCATGGTCGACTTTTTCGACTTGAATTCGGTCGGTAGCGACAGCCACCTGCAGTTCCTAAACTGGACAGTGGACAACAACGGCGCTTACGACTATGCCGCCAACACCCGCGGCTACACTTGGGGCGCTATCGCCACGTACCTCAGTCCGCGGTGGGCAGTACGCTATGCCTTTGCGATGATGCCCAAGGTCGCGAATGGCCCCAACTTGGATGCGAACCTGTTTCGCGCCAACGGCCAGAATCTGGAGTTTGAGTACCGCCGCGGGCTGCTGCCGGATCGCGACGGGGCCATTCGTCTTCTCTCCTATCTAAATACGGCCGACATGGGCAACTACCAGGACTCCATCAACCAATACAAGGCCGGAGAGGTCAGCCCGCCGGACATCACAGCCACTCGCCACCAGGGACGTCACAAGTACGGGTTTGGACTGAACATCGAGCAGATTGTCGCCAAGCCGGTGCGGGTGTTTGCCCGACTAGGTTGGAGCGACGGCCACAATGAATCCTTTGCTTACACTGAGGTGGATCGCACAGCAGCCTTTGGATTCGACGTTTGGGGAAAACTCTGGAAGCGTCAACTCGACAGGGTGGGCGCGGCGTACGTGTTCAATGGCCTTTCGGGGTCGCATCGAGAATACCTGGCGCTCGGCGGGCTCGGCTTCGTGCTGGGCGACGGCGCCCTGAATTATGGACGGGAACAAATTTTCGAGAGCTACTACACACTACACGCCTGGCGCGGGCTGTACTTCTCGCCTTTGCTCCAGCACATCACCAACCCGGGTTACAATCGCGACCGCGGTCCTGTCCTGGTGCCTGGACTGCGGATGCACATCGAATTCTGATCGACCTTCCGCCGCCAGCCATCAGCGTTCGGGTTGAGCGTTCTCACTCGCACCTCCCCGAGCCATCCGTTTCGGCCGCCTGCTAGCTATAGCTAGCACGCACTCCAGATCACAGGTGCTATAGAGGCCGGTCCACTTTCGGTGAGGGTAGAAGGGCAAGTCAGGCAACGACGACCTGATCTTGACATTCCTACGCCCGAACGCTCGGCAAGGTTAACCTGAGCCAGCAGAGTTCTCGCCTGGAACGTATTTCAAGCCTTATCCGGCGCAGAAGGCCACCGGCGGTCAGCAGTCCAGAACCAAACAGTACCAATGAGCCTGGAGTCTTGATGGTTTCGTGCGCTGCGCCCGCCGACTTGAACTCCCCGGGGCGTTTCTTTTTTCCGACTCAGCCCCTACAGATGGGGCAGTAACCAAAAGCAGAGCAGCGCAACGCTCGTGGGGAGCAATGCTGTTTTGAATAACCCGCCAGGGCTGATCCCTTCTCGCCCGAACCGGCCCTGAAGGATGGCAAAGCCGGCGGGGTTGGGGGCATTGGCGATAACGGTCAGCCCTCCACCTGCGACTGCGCCTGCCACCAGAGCATACTTGAATGCGTCCGACACGTTGGGAACCTGCGAGCCCAGGTACGTCAGCGCCGCATTGTCCGTCAGGGCTGTGAGACCGGCTGTCCCGAGGAACAGCGGCAGGGGCCGCAGGTTTGTGATCAAAGGCGCCAGCCACCACGACTGCAACCCTCCGAGCACAACCAGGCCGGAAAGAAAAAGGCAACCAGTAAACTTCCGCTCAGGTTGAGGTCGTCCTGGTATCGCCGGGTCACAGTGGTAAAGCCGAGAAAGAACAGGAAGATGCCTACGAAGACCGGCACGTGGTGCAAGTTCAGCACGACGAGGGCTAGGAAAACCACGTGTAAAGTACTCATCCACCACGGAGCTGTAGTCTCTGGTGCAGTCGAGGTCGGCAATGCCAATGTACCAAGCTCACGGTAGGAAATGGCCACAGCAAAGCCGGCGTTTAGGACGCACGCGACCACGGCCTTCCAGCCAAAGTGAAGCATCATGTATTCCATCGTCCAATTCCAGGTGCCGGCTACCATCAAAACCGGCGGAGCCGCAAACGAGGTTAAGACTCCTCCGATGGAGATATTGACAAAGAGCACGGCGAGCGTGAGGTACTTGAAGCGGTCCGACGTCTCCTGAGAGAAGAAGCGATCCCGGATGATCAAGGCCGTTACGGTCATGGCCGCCGGTTCAGTGATAAAGCTCCCCAGCAGCGGGCCTGCAACCAGGGCGACAAAATAAAAGCCGACCGCGGCGGGAAGCGGGAGAATGCGTGCCACACCTCGGATCAGCGTCGTGGCAAGGCCAATGATGGGTCGTGTGCCGGCCACCGCCATAATGACAAATACGAAAATGGCCTCGGTGGGAAGTTGACTCCTTCTATGTATTGAATCGCCTCTTTCGCGCCTTTGAGGAGTGTAATGCCCACGATGAGCAGTCCCGCCCACCAACCGAAGACGATTTCCACCTCCCCCAAGAGGTGGAACAGGTTTGCCGCAAACGACTCTTCACTGAAGAGCCCAGCATAGTGTTGGAACCTCTTGATGAAGAATGTGTGCAGCACTGCCAGGGCGAACAGCGCAGCCGCGAGGATTTCAATGGAGTTGGGCTTCATTCGTGTTCTAATTCATAAACAGACGACCTGCCAGCTTCAAAAATTGCAAGAGCTGGCTCACCAAGCCGGCTGTCAAGGGTATTACGAAACCCCTTCCGCTCAAGCGACCGTGGTCGTGGCGCCCTTGACGGCTTCGCTCGCAAGGCAAGCGCCGTCGGGCGCCTTGCGTCTACCGACTTGGCCTAGTCGCGCCGCGAAGCCGGTCCGTTGTATTCTGAAAAAAGCCATGGCCGACTCGACGCTTGAAGGCGAAAAACCTGTTGCCGGCGCCCCTCTCACGATTCACGCAGATGAGGCTGTCGTTACGTCTGCCTGGGTCACCCTCCAGCATGAACTCTTCCGCGTCCTCTGGATTGCTTCCGTCGCTTCCAATATCGGCACGATGATGCAGGATGTTGGCGCAAGCTGGCTCATGACCCAGCTTGCGCCTTCGCCGTTGATGGTGGCGCTGATTCAGACGGCAGGCGCCCTGCCGGTGTTCCTGTTGTCGTTTGCGGCCGGGGCCCTGGCGGACATCGTGGACCGCCGCCGGCTGCTGATTTTCAGCCAAAGCTGGATGCTGGGGGCGGCCGCCGGGCTGGGTATCCTGACCGTCTTTCACCTGACCTCGCCGCTCATCCTCTTGACCTTCACCTTCCTCCTCGGCTTCGGCAACGCCTTGAACGGACCGGCTTGGCAGGCGATCGTGCCGGAACTCGTTCCCCGCGCCGAGGTGGGGGCAGCCGTCTCGCATCAACTCGGTAGGCTACAATGTGGCGCGAGCCGTGGGTCCGGCGCTGGGCGGACTGGTGGTAGCCGCCGCCGGTTCCGGGGCCGTCTTTCTGCTCAACGCCGCTTCGTTCCTGGGCGTCATCGTGGTGTTCTACCGCTGGCGCCGCAAGCCCCGCAAGAGCGTGCTGCCGGCGGAGCGCGTGGTGGGAGCCATGCGGGCCGGATGGCGCTACGTGGCCCACGCTCCCTCCATCCGCTCCACGCTGGTCCGCGTGTCCCTGTTCATGCTCGGGGCGAGCGCCTTTTGGGGCCTGGTGCCGCTCTTTGCCCGCCAGAACCTGGGGCGCGGGGCAGCCGGCTACGGCGTCCTGCTCGGATTTTTCGGATCGGGCGCGGTGCTCGGCGGATCGATTCTGCCGCGCCTGCAGCGGCGACTGGGCATCAAGCGTCTGCTGAGCTACACCACCCTGCTCAATGTGGGCGCGCTCGCTGCTGATGGCGGTGTGGCGCCAATACCCGGTGGCCTGCGCGGCCGCTTTCGCCGCCGGGTTTGCCTGGACCACCGCCCTTTCCACCTTCAACACCAGCGTTCAACTCAACACCGCGGCCTGGGTACGCGGCCGCGCTCTGGCCTTCTATCAGCTCACCTATTTCGCCGGGCTGGGCGCGGGCAGCGCCCTCTGGGGCACCGTCGCCGAGCATGTGGGCATCCCTCGAGCGCTCCTCGTGGCGGCCTTGGCGCTGGCGCTGGGCCTCCTCGTGGCGGCTCGCTATCCGGTCGGCTTCGGCGAAGGGCTTAACCTCGCACCCTCATCTCGACCCGTGACCGGTCGTGGTGAATGAGCCGCAAGCGGAGCAGGGGCCGGTGCTGGTCACGGTGGAATACCGAATTGACCCGCAGAGGACAGCGGAGTTCGCCGCGGCCATGCTGGAACTCGGCCGCTTTCGCCGGCGGGACGGAGCCGTGGATTGGGGGCTCTTCGAGGATGTCGCCGAGCAGGGCCGCTACCTGGAGACCTTCGTGGTCGAGTCCTGGGGCGAACACCTCCGCCAGCACGAGCGCGCCACGGTGGCCGACCGCCAAATCTGGGAACGCGCCAACTCCTTCCACCTCCCCGAGGCCCTCCCCCCGTCTCGCACCTCCTGTATGCCTACCATGAAGGGCATTGACGTTGACGCGTATTGAGAGCTGGGCAATTCGTGGTTTCTCCGGAACACAAGTCAGCTTCCTTTTCTTGGCAAGGGCGCTTGAAGATGAAGATCTTGTCGCCCGCCCACCTTCAGGCAAAACTTTGCCGGCTTCTCTCCTACAGCCCGTACTGAGCCGCCATGCGCGTGAGGAATTCCAACGACTCTCGGTACTGTGCGTCGATGTCCGGAACCATGCCCACGTCGACGGCGAGGTAGCCGGAGAAGCCGTGCTTCTTGAGCCCCTGGAAGACTCCGTCCCAATCGACTGTGCCACGACCAGTAGCCACGTGGTCATTCACCTTGCCGTCGTTGTCGGCGGCGTGGACGTGAGATTCGCTTGCCCAGTTTTTCTACGCTGAGCGCCAGAATCTCCTTCTGGGCGTTCAGATGCGCAGTGTCAAGGACGGCGCCGAAGTTGTCGTCGTTCACGGCGTCCATCATGCGCAGGATGGAGTCGGTGTTACTTAATAGCTCGCCCACCCGCGGCTCCACGCAGAACCGCAGGCCCGCTTTCTTCGCCCTGCGTCATGAGGGAAAAGCTCTCTACCATCACGTCCCACTGCCGCTCCCAACTGAACGCCGGGTCAATTTGAATCGTGAAGTCTTTACCGTAGCTGATGCTTTCCTTGTAGGGGGAATCTCCACGAAAGCGCAACGGCGGAATGAAACTGTCACCTTGAATCGTGGCGCAGCCAAAGAATTTGGCGATTTCGATGCCGCGCTTGAACAGGCTCCAACACTCCTGCGCTCCTTGCGTTTTAGGCTCACGGAGCCGGGTATACCGGGCAAAAGTTAATGACCTTGAGGCCTTCCCCGTCGCAGTATGCCTTGAGTTCGTGACGCTGCCCGTAAACTGCCATCAGATTATCCCGGCGCACACCCTCCAGCTCGACATTCTCAAAACCTAAGGCCTTCATCTCTGCCAGGACGCGAAAAGTGTCGGCCAGTGAAGGCGGGTAACCGTATTTCGTGATGGCGTATAACCAACAGCAACTGATTTTCACCATGGCCTCCTCGAATTGAAGTAATCTACCCGAACTACGTGTGCTTTACCACCCCACCTGTGCTACCCTGGCAGTCCAAAAGGGGAGGCGACGATACCGAGACCGGGCAAAGCCGAACCTTTCGTCCCGGAGGCGCCCCGCTCAAGGCTTGCGCCACACAGTCGGGACTAGCTCCAACTCTTATGAAACCACTTAATCCGGTTGCTCCACCCCGCGGGTATGACCATGCACCGTCCTCGACAAAGCCAATCAGGCACCTTCGCTGGTGGATTGTCTGGACGCTGTTCGGTTCTACCGTCATCAACTACATCGACAGGCAGACCCTCTCCGTTCTGGCGCCGCTCATCACGCAGCAGTTTCACATGAGCCACGCCGACTACTCGACCATTGTTCCTCGTTTCAGCTAGCCTACGCAGGGATGTGGCTAGTGGGGGGCGTCCTCATTGACATCATCGGGACTCGCGTCGGCTTAACGCTGGCCATGATCTGGTGGTCCATCGCTAGCATGCTGCCCGCCACAGCCCGTTCGGTGACCTCCTTCAGCATCTTTCGCTTCATGCTGGGACTGGGCGAAGGATGCAACTGGCCCGGAGCCTCGAAGACGGTAGCGGAGTGGTTTCCTGCCCGCGACCGCGGTCTGGCTGTGGCAATCTTCGACAGCGGCTCCAGCGTTGGTGCAGTCATCGCCCCACCCTTTGTGGCCTTTCTCGCATACAGGTTCGGATGGCGATTCGCTTTCCTCACCGCCGGATCGCTCGGATTCCTCTGGCTGATTCCCTGGCTCACTCTCTACCACCCGTTTCGGAAGCACCCGAGACTCACTGAAGATGAGCGCGTTGAGATCGAGGCGGGGCGCGACACCGCGGCAGTTTCCACTCGCAACGAGGTGAGCCGCTACCTCGGTCTTCTAAGGAACGCAACACATGGGGCATCATCATGGGCCGTTCGCTGACCGACCATCTGGTGGTTCTACGTTTTCTGGCTGCCGCTTACTTCAGTGACGCGCGCGGCTTCAGCTTGAAGCAGATCGCAGCCTTCGCCTGGCTGCCATTCGTGGCGGCGGATATCGGCAACTTCACCGGCGGCTTTGCCTCCCGCTTTCTGATCAAGCGGGGCGTGCCCGTGGTTTCCGCCCGCAAATGTGTGTGTGTGGTGAGTTCCCTGCCCATTCTGGCCGGGATTCCCGCCGCAACCACTCATAGCCCTTACCGAGCCTTGTCCTTATCAGCTTTGCCGTTTGGGGCTACGCCGCCTGGTCCACAATGGGCCTGACCTTTCCGTCCGACCTGTTCCCCCAGGACGTGGTTGCTTCGGTGACCGGTGTGAGTGGGTTGGGGGCAGGTCTCGCCGGGGTGCTCTTCACCCTGGTGGTCGGGTGGCTGGTCGACAAGTTCTCGTACAACCCGCTTTCTTCGCAGCCGCCATCATCCCCTTGCTAGCCACGGCCAGCGTTCTGGTTCTGATCCGAGCGCCAGCAACCTCAGACGGGGCGCCAAGAGGTGAGAGGAGACAGGTGTAACAATAAAAGGGAGCACCACCAGTCAGTTCGAACCCTTGCGCGTCGCTAGCTCCTTTTGAAAATCCAGCGCACGACCGTCCAGGCCAGGGGGCTCCCGAACCGAGAGAATTGCCAGCACGGTGGGGGCTCATCCAGGAGACTGGGTTCGGGCGTTGAAACCCGGCGGTTAGAAAGGAAGATACCCGAGGTGTCGCTGGGATCGGAAGCGCAATGGTCGCCGCTCCACTTTTTCATGTTCGCCACGACGATACCGGCCGGGACTGCTCCCAGCGTCGTCTGCCAGGAGGTTCGGTATCCGTCGCGAAAGTCAATCTGCAGGTCGGGCGCGCGTTCCATTCGCGAGCCATGGAAGATGTCCACGCCCCGATACACGTTTTGAATGACCGGCTCGCCGGTGTCCGGATTCCAGAAACTGCACCAGCTTCTGGCGAATTTCTTCCAGCAGCCCCTCGGTTTCCGGACCGCGGTCCAGAATCCCCGACTGCTCCCGTCCACGCATGTTCAAATAGATCTGGCCCAGGCCAACGGCGTAGGCCTTGGTTCGGCTCCAATCCACATTGGGGAAGAAGCTCCCCTGCCCGAAGAGTTGATCGAGGTTGTACGTCTTTTCCTTCGCGCCGGGATTTTTGAGCGCCATGTACCCATTCTTGACCAACCAGGTATTGGTGTTGAAACCCTTCCTCCAGGTATGAAACCCATGGTCGGAGACGATGAGCAAGGTCCCGCTCGGTTTCATGGCGCGCTCAACCTCGCCCACCGTCTGGTCCATGGCTTGGTAGACCCGAAGGATGGCGTCGCCATACTTCTTGGCAAGTTCGGGATCGTAGCGGGGGTGCTGTGGATCGATCAACCGGAAGAACATGTGCGAAGCGCTATCGGTGCCTGTGAAGACGGACACCAGCAGGCTGGGCGGGTCGTTCCGCAACTCGTCGATCGTGACCTCAGCCTGCTGCCGGTCGGTTCGCAAAAGGTCTTCCAGGAAGACCCCTTCGTCGATCTTCTCCTCGTTCAAAGCCCACGTGTCGTGCCACCACCCGAGGGTTTTGACTTCTCCGTGCTTCTTTACTAGATCTGCAAGATAGCTTTCCGGAGCCGAAATCGCAAGTGGGGGCGATTCAGGATCCAGGTTTAGTGGCGACATATAGAGTCGCAGGTCCGGTGAGACCTGGAGCACGTAGAAGCGGCACGTAGCGCGGACTGAAAGCAAGGGAGTGATGGCGAATTTGGCCTGAAACCAATCGCTCCATTGCTTTTCCCTGATGGTTTCGGAGCGGTGGGCAAGTTGGATGGTGACGGCGTTGCCTTCGGGGGAGACCACGAATTTCACAGGCACCGAAATGCGCGTGAACGACTTGGCGGTCGGATCCACGGGGCCTTCGATCGAGCTCGAAGCCTGGTTCCCGTTCAGTTCCAGTCGTACCAGCTTACCGCCGAACTCCGTGTCTCCCACGTCCCACTGCGTCAGGTCAGAGCCGAAGTAAAAGAACGTCCCCCAAGTCCCGCGCAGGTCGGTACGCCAAGTCCAGCCCACAGCTTGCCGCCCGGTAGCGGTGTGGGAGGAAACTCCAGCGGCATACGGATGACCGTGGTCTTGTAACCTGCATCGGCAACCGCCTTGTAGAAAGGCACGCCGCTCCGCTCGTTGATTACTTTGGGCGGCTTGATCGGAACAAGACCGAAGAGAAACTCAGGCTTCTCCCGAGTGACAAGAGCAAGTTCAGGAAGGTAGGTCTTCGGGTCACGCGTCAGGAAATCGAAGATCCCGGTGCCGCCGGGATTTAAGCCCGTGGCGAATGACGCCCAGGCTACGGGAGACTCCGGGGGATTGGTTGTCCCTAAAGGCCGGAAGGTGCCCGTCTGGGCCAGCCGAGCCAGATTAGGAAGCTTGCCTTGCCCCATCCATTTGGAGAGCAGGTTGGGATCAGCTCCGTCGAAGCCTAGCACGACCACTTGGGCAGTGACAGGACGGGTGGCGGTGCGCCGACAGCCGGCTGTGAGGGCGACGAGGGCAAATCCAACTACGTAAACAGTTGACACTCGACAGTTGATAGTTAACTGGGCGGTCGAAGTCGACAGTCGACAGTCCACAGTTGACAGCAATCGCAACCCGAGTTTGTTGACAGAACGCAGGAGTTGCCGGCAGTTGACAGTCGAGAGTAGACAGGGGGTCTGTCTGCGTGGGGTCGAAGTGGATGGTTGAGAGTTGAGAGCCGACAGCGAACGGCAAGCGCGTTTCAAGGTGTTTTCCCCGACCTCCACCCGGAGCAAAAGCCAACAGTCGACAGTAAGCGACCAGTCTCTCAACTGTCAACTCTGTGGGTGAGAGCATCGGACAATTAACAAGAGCGGAGGAAACCGTGCAGCGATTCACAGAATTGAAGGTCTGGCAGAGAAGTCACTCATTGGTGCTGGAAGTCTATCGCTTGACCTCCAAGTTCCCCTCGGACGAGCGGTTTGGCCTGACCTCGCAACTGAGACGAGCGAGTGTTTCGGTACCGACCAACATCGCCGAGGGTTCGAAAAGGCTGACGAAGGGAGACTACGCGAGGTTCCTCAACATCGCAGAGGCTCGTTGGCAGAGAGCGAGTATCTGCTTTTGTTGAGCCGAGATCTGGGATACGTGGCTGCCAAAGCATGCACCCGACCTCTGGCAGAGATCTCGGAGATCGCTCGAATGCTGTACGCAATCGGATCAAAACTGGAGGTCGAGCAAACACCTTGATCCGTGATGGTTGTCTACTCTCGACTGTCAACTGTCGACTGTGAACTGCCTTGTCACTCCAGCCGCGAGAATGACCGGTCAATGGTGAGTGAGAGTGACGCCATCGTCTCTTCCATGTAGCCGGCCAGCGCCTCGCGGTAGAAGCTCAGGCTGCGCTCGCGCACGGCGTTCTCGGGTTCTTGCGGCGCGACCAGATGGTTGATCTCGTGCAGAATGATGCTGAGAGTTTTCAGGCGAAACTGGTGGGCTCGGAACTCCTCCCGGCGTGTGCCCTCCAGGAACCTGGCGTCAAAAGCGGTGTCTGTCAAAGGAAGGGGCTGCCATGTCTCAACGCGTCGCCAGGCGATATCGATTTCTCCGATGCCCGCACCTCCAAAGGCCTCGTGGGGTTCGGCCAAAGGCGCCTCTCTCACGACAACGTGGCGGTGACCGAGACATCCACATAGGTTCTTGCGCCGGAGTTGAAGTACAAGAATTTCGGGCGACTTGAACAGGATTTCGTCATAAGCTTCACGGCACCGGTTCAGTACTCCCGGCCAGTCCTGCTCAGCCGCCAGCGCGACCTGTCGTGAGGTGGAAGAGTCACGGAAGGAGTGGGCAATCACCACGAGCGGAGTCCGGCGGTCCCCAAAGCGCGCTAGTCTGTATCTGCGTCCGCCCAACCACTCGGTCCAGCGAGCGAGGCGCGGCCGCGAGTGGAGGTAGTCTTCGATCAGCGCCACCGAAATCGTGTGCTCATACTCCATCATCTCATTGTCCACCGACAGAGGGTCCGGTCGCAAGGGTCGACCGACCGTCGCCTATGATTATCCGACTAGTAATCGTCTCCGGCCATTCATCCTTTCCAGTCAGTTACTTCCCCAGCCGCCGAATCCGCGTGCAGATTTTACACGACGAGCGTAGAAAGGCCTTGCGCGTGACTCTGCTCGGACACACATGGTGCCTTGTTTTCAGACACCTACAACGGCCTCCGGGTTGGTACCGCAAGTGCAGGCAGTCACATACTCCTAAGCGTACGGGTGCCTTAAAAGGAGAGGACCATGACGTCGAGAACGATAATGACTGTAGGGGTAACATCTTTGTTGATCCTTCTTAATGCCGGTTGTGCAACCAAAAAGTACGTGCAAGCGAACGTTGCTAACCTGGAGACCAAGATCAACGGCGTAGACAAGAAGACGGATGGGAATGCCACCCGCATAACTGACCTCGACCACAAGACGGAGGTTGGCATCGCGGACGCGCAGAAGAAGGCGGAGGACGCCGGGCAGCAGGCGACGAAGGCCGAGAGCGATGCCCAAGCCGCTCATGCCCTGGCGCAACAAGGTGTTGACCAAGCCAACCAGGTGGGGCAGGAACTTCAAAGCATCGACAACTTTAAGCCGGTGAAGTCGGAGACGGTTCTCTTTAAAGTGGGCCGCTACACCTTAACGGATGAAGACAAGCAGCAACTCGACGCCTTTGCTTAAACGGCCACCAGCATGAAGCGCTATGTCATCCAGGTGCAGGGCTTCACGGACTCTACGGGCTCGAAGCAGTACAACCTGCAACTCAGCCAGCGCCGGGCTGACGCGGTTGTTCGCTACCTGACGGAAAACGACAAGATCCCCCTGATTGGGATCCGCTACCTCGGCTATGGTGAAGATATGCCCGCTGCTGATAACGACTCTCGGGACGGACGCCAACAAAACCGGCGCGTCGTCGTCACGGTGCTGGCGCCGCCGCAGGTGGCCGACAGGGCAAGACGCCGCAGACCGCAACCGGCGCCATACCACAGTGAGGCGCGAAGAAAGTTGACAATCGTCAGTTAAGAGTCGACCGAGCCGGGTATCAAGGGTTTCGTGTCTGCCGACAGCAGAAATTTGTCTGGTCGACTCCGCTAGGTTGTAAACGTCGACTGTCAAACTCTAAGGCTTTGACTGTTCTCCCGCGTTAACGGCCGCGTCTTAATAAGGGTCGCCTCTTCTCGCCACAAAGATGAGCTCCCCCGGATACTTCGATCCGTAGGGCTTTTGTCGTAGCCCGCGTATAGCGCCTCCACCTGGAGCCCGCAGCGCGACAGCAGGTGTTCCGCCTCGAAGCGGAACAAGTACCGCATGCGCAGTCTGTGCACCAGTCGCTCCTCGCTCCCGTCGGCGTGGCCAACTTCGTAAATCAACTCTAGGTCCTGGACCTGGCTTAACCAGTCGCGCGATACGAGCCGATGATGCCGCCGCACGCGACGGCCACGGGCATCACGAACTGCGGTTCATCCCCCAGCAAGTTGCCCACGTCTTCTTTGCCGGCAAGGTGCGGCAGCGAAGGGTTGAAGACGTCCAAGACGAACTTGCCTCCGTGGACGAGATGTTTGTGGACGCAAGCGAGGCAGTCCATCTGATCTTCGACGGTCAACAGGTGCTGGAAGGGCCGAAAAGGCATATTTGTGCAGCCGCTCCAGCTCGGCCACCGCCGGCTCCGGCGCCTGGAACGGCACCGTGCCGAGTCCGACAAAGCGGTCCGGGTGCTTGGCGCAGATATCGGCGATGTTGTCGTTGATGACCTTCGCGGTCTCGATGCCGAGATCGGCCGGCACGCTGTAGAAGGTCTGCGCCGGCGACGGGGTGATCGCCTGGATGTCGATCCCCATCAGATCCATGTCGGCGAGCCGCTTTTCGATCGAGGTGAATTGCACCCGCGTACGCCGCGCCTGCTCGCGGTTGGTCTCGCGGGTCAGCTCGTTGGCAAATTGATGGCGCGGCTGCCAATCCATCGTCAGGCCGGCATCGGCGACCATCTTCTCGGCCTTCTCGGTCAGCAAATGGCAATGGATGTCGATGGTGAACCACTTGCCGCGCCCATGCGCTGGCCCCGGAAACCGGCCCGGGATCGGACGCCCCTCCGGCAGGCATTTGAACAGCATAATACGATACCCTCCCCATCGTGCCTCAGCGTGGCGCATCGTGCCACACTAACTCATTGATTAAATGTCTGTTTTTCCTTTTGACCGCTTGCTACACTTCCTTGCCGATATGCACCGTGCCGCATCCAAACCCAGAACATCGGCGCCACTAATCCGCCACTAATTCGTACCAGAGGAACGGACCGTGCACCTCACCGACCTCAAGCTTAAGGCGCTCCCGTTCGAGGATGGTCAGAAGGACTATACCGACGACGCTGTTGCGGGGCTATTCGTCCGTGTCGGCAAGCGCAGCAAGACCTTCATGCTGACTATCCGCTCGGGCACCAGCCGCTGGCGCGTGAAGGTGGGCCTGTATCCCGGCCTGTCGCTCGCGGAGGCTCGTGAGAAAGCGCGCGACCTTCTCGCCGAAGCGCGGCTGAAGAAAAACGAGGAGCGCCACCCCACGACGTTCGCGGCCGCGTTCGAGCAATTTAAGGCGGTTCACGTCCCGACGATGCGACCGGGCTCGCAGACGCACTGCGTGCGTCTTCTTTCGACCCGCTTCGCCGCGCTGCATAAGCGCAAGCTAGACGGGCTCAAGACCGCCGACCTCGCTGCGGCGCTTGATGCCATCAGAACGCCCTCAGAGAAGATGAATGGGTTTATATGGCTGCGCGCATTCTTGAACTGGTGCTACCGGCGCGAGTACATCGACCAAAACCCACTTTCGCGTTTGAAGCCGCCTCCAGGCAGCCAGACGCGCGAACGGGTACTTTCCGACGACGAACTTATCCGCGTGTGGAACGCCTCCTCAGAGGGCGTCTTCGGCGCGTACATACGCGTCCTCATCCTTACCGCACAGCGAAAGGGCCAGTGGCTCCAATACCGGCCTGAGTTCGTTGAACGGGAGGTGATCGTATTTCCCGCTTCGGTGATGAAGGGAAAGAAGTCTCACGCGATCCCCCTGACGGCGCTCGTTGTGCAAACCATTGGCGGGCGCCTGTTCAACGGCTTTAGCGAGGGCCGCGGCAAACGCGAGCTACTTCGGAACTCGCAGACCGAGGGCTGGACGCTCCACGACCTTCGCAGAACGGCCGCCACCCGGATGGCAGAGCTGGGTGTCTACCCTCACGTCATCGAACGCTTGCTCGCGCATGCAATGGGCGGTGTATCGGGATTTCCGATCTGCCCATGAAATCAATCCCAATGATGTAAGAACCCTCTTCGCGCTTGCTTGGGGCGAAGCGACGCTTGGAGACACCACAGCGGCGACGCGACATGCGACCGACGCGCTTCGTCTAAGTCCGAAGGATATGTGGAGCCAGCTCGCTTACTTAACCTTAGCTATGGTCGCCTTCGTAGAGCGCGACCATGACAGCTTTGTCGATTGGGCGGACAAAGCCATCCAGGCGCTACCAGTGGCGCCAATTCGCCGGGCCATGATGATCGCCCATGCCGCCCAAGTCGGAGACCGGACGCTCTTGCAAACCCACCTAGATGCGCTGAACAAGTTTGCCCCGCACTTTATCGCCAGCTTGTTCCGGGGCGAGAACCGTTTGTTTGCGAGAAAAGAACATATGGAAATGCTTCTAAATGGCCTGCGCAAAGCTGGTTTGAGCCCACAGTCGCACCCACTTTCGAGCGACCCAACGTCGTGAGGTTTAGCCGGCAGCGATCTTCTTTAAAGAGTGCGCCGCGCGGCCGCTATCGGCGCGAAGGGGTCATCGCCTATGCGACCGGGCTTAGTCCGCTTCGAAACCCATAGCTGCCGTTGAGCGGGTTTGTTGTGCACGCATCGCGAGGTGCACCGCCTCCGCTTTCCAGAATGGGGCTTATCGGCCATCGAGGTTTCAGCCACGGCGGCCGCTGAACGACCGCAGACGGACGCACAGCGGCCGCTCGTCGCGGCTGAGGCGGTCGGCCGGATTTGCCCCTTTCCGGCCGTTGCCACTTGGCCCGACAACGGCGAGGTCGGGTGGAAGGCGCGGTTGTTCGGCGAGTTGCCGAGGGTCGTCTGGCCTTACCCCTTTGCTGAATGCTCTCATTGAGCAGCGACGGTCAGAATTCCACAGTATCGGCGCTTGGGCGCCCGCTACAGCGCTTCCGGTCCTCTGGCTCGTCCGTCTTCACCTTGGCTTTTCCTTCGGGGGCGTGTGCCGCGAGGTGCACATGAGCTTATGAATAATCTACAGGCGCGGGCAAGCAGCAAAGAAACCTGCGTGCATTGGGATGTCGTTGGAAACATAAATATCAACAAGGGCTTATTTAGATTTAACTAGTAACGGCTGCCGGTCTCGTTTCTACGAGCGGAGACCAAAAGCAGAACGTCTCTTTATACGTTTTTTATACTGGGGCCTTTCGATTTGTCTGGAATTTTTATGTGCTTATATCTTTTTATCACCGGACTCGAATGAGCCAGCCGGTGAAAAGATGTGGTCCTTCGTTGGTGACGGCGAGCCGTCAGCTGCCTTCGGGGCGCGGGTCAGCGAATTTGATTTCGACGACCAGCCGGGAATTACGCTGCTCTATGCGGTGACCGGCAGGTTGATGGAGATGGCTGGTCCAGTGTTCTGGGCCGCGTTGGCCGTGTTGTTCATTCGAGCGGAATTGATCGGCGGCTGATCTAGATCAGTTCTACACGCGCAGATCGAGCGTAACGGTGATACTCCGGACCGCTGCATCGACGCCCGCCATCATTGGCTGGGCCCTTTAGGAGAGCCAAGGTGTTCGACCTGATTTTCCTAGCGATCGGCCTCGGCTTCTTCGCCGCGGCCTATCTCTATCTTAACGCCTGCGACCGGTTGTGAGGGCGCCATGTTCGAATTGATCCTGGGCGCGCTGATAGCAATACGTAACTGCGTCGAAGAAGACGTGCGGAGAAACATTACAGGCTATTGCTTAATGGGTTGCGAGTTCCTCCGGCGAAACCTTTCCCGTCTATGATCCGTCCACGGAAGAAGTGATTGCGCAGGTCGCCTCGGCAAACGCTGCGGATGTGGACAAGGCAGTGAAAGCGGCGCGCGCTGCTTTTGATTCCGGCCCATGGGCGCAAACCACTGCCCAGGATCGCGGTCGAATTCTCTTCAAAATCGCCGACAAAATTCGGCAGAACACCGCGATGTTGGCGGAAATCGAATCGCGCAACTGCGGCAAGCCTATCGTTGAAGCGGAATACGACATCGCCGACGTGGCGACTTGTTTTGAATACTATGGCGGCCTGGCGAACAAGGTGACGGGACAAGTCAATCCGGTTCCCGCGAACGCGCTCAGCTTTACCATGCGAGAGCCCGTGGGCGTTGCCGCGCAAATCATTCCGTGGAATTTTCCGCTGCTTATGGCAGCGTGGAAACTGGCTCCGGCCATCGCAGCGGGATGCACCTGCGTATTGAAGCCCGCTGAGCAGACGCCGTTGACTGCGATGGAGCTTGCAAGCTGGTTCGAGGAAGTAGGGTTGCCGCCAGGCGTAGTGAACGTGGTGAATGGAGTGGGGGAGGTCACAGGCGCGGCACTGGTTGCGCATAGTGGCGTGGATAAGGTGGCGTTCACCGGTAGCGCCGCGGTTGGGAAAATCATCGTGAAAAGCGCCGCGGATACGCTGAAGCGCGTGACCCTGGAATTGGGCGGGAAATCGCCAAACGTATTTTTCGCAGACGCGGATTGGGAAGCCGCCGTGGATGGCGCGCTGTTTGGTGTGTTCATCAATCAGGGCGAAGTTTGCTCCGCGGGCAGCCGCGTTCTGGTCGAGAAGAAGATCTACACAAAGTTCGTGGAAGGCATGACGGAAAAGGCCAAGCGCATCAAGCTGGGGCCGCCGCTGGACCGCGAAACGAAGATGGGACCGCTGGTCAGCAAGGAACAGTACGACCGGGTCACCGCGTACCTAGAGATCGGCAAGAAAGAGGCCAAGACCGCAATTGGCGGAGGGAGGGCGAAAGCGTTCGGCAAAGGCTATTACGTGGAGCCGACCATTTTCTATGACGTGCAGAATACCGCCCGTATCGCCCGCGAAGAGATCTTCGGTCCGGTGGCCAGCGTGATTCCGTTTGAAAACGAAGCAGAGGCCATCCGCATTTCCAACGATACGCCTTATGGCCTGGCCGCGGCAGTTTGGACGCGCGATATCTACAAAGCGTTTCGCGTGGTGAAGTCCATACGCGCAGGAATCGTGTGGGTAAATCACATGCAGCCCACATATGTGGAAGCACCATGGGGCGGCTACAAGCAGTCTGGGTTCGGACGCGAGCTCGGACCGTGGGGCCTCGAGGAATATCTGGAGACCAAACAGGTTTTCGTCAATCTCGATGAAGCACCGATTGGCTGGTACTGATCATTTGGAAATGATCGTCTGAAATTCGAACAAAGGAACAAGGAACCATGAAAACGATTCAGATTCGCACGGAAATTCCCGGCCCGCAGTCGCGCGCGTTGGTGGCACGCAGAGAGGCTGCCATTCCACGGGGTCCAGCCTTGGTAACGCCCGTCTGCGCCGCAAAAGCCGAAGGCAG
>CAWIMH010000024.1:0-170967 GCA_963837035.1 uncultured Pseudomonadota bacterium | reverse complement strand
GCGCCCAACTCCATGATGGTGCTGCGCGCGCGGACCAGATCGGCGGCTTCGGCCAGATGCCGGATCGCTGCCACATCCGAACATCCAAGCGCGAGCGCTTCTTCGATCGCTGCGCGCACCCGCCCATGCCCATGCTGCCTGATCAGACTCAGCACTTGGATCATCTGGCGGGTGCCGCTCTGCTTGCCGTGCCGACCGATGAGTTCGGCCAGCAGGCGATCATAACTCTCCGGCCACAGCCCGCGTTGCCGCCACGCCGCCAGCGGCTTCGATCCGATAAGCGCTCCCGGCTTACGCTCCAGCACGTCGAGATAGTGTTCGAGATCGAGTACCTGTTGATCGCGTGTGTAACAGCGCTCGTGACGAGCGAGGCAGTGACCCTCATTCCAGAGTTCTACGTGACTCGGATAGAGTCGGACCTCGACCGTCCTGCCGACATCGACCGGAGCCGAATACAAGTTGGTTCGCACCTTAACGCAGCCGAGCCCGTCGACCCGTGGGAAAGAGATATCGGCTAGGTCGACGCCGTGCTCGGCGAGCGGCAGCAGATGCGCGCGTTCTTCGATTATCAGCGCGCCCACCGGCCGGCTCTGCCCAGCGATCTGACGTCGTTCGTCGGCGCGGCAAGAGGCCAGCAACTGTGCGTTGAGATCCTCGAGATCGCGCGCTTTCGGCACCGGCACCCAGTGGTTGCGCCGGAAGTAGCCGGCCTCGCTCTCGATGCCGCCCTTTTCGTGCGCCTCATACGGCGAGCAGAACTCACTGCTGAAACGCCAGTGCGAGCGGAAAGCTATGAAGCGCGCGGTCTCCTCGCGCCGATAGCCGCGCACAATCTTCCTCACCGCGGCCTTCAAGTTGTCGTACCGCAGAACGGCAAATACGCCCTGAAAATAATTGAACGCGTGTTCGTGAGCGTCGAGGAATGCCTGCTGGGTCGCGCGATGATACGCGCGGTGGAAGGCCGCGCCGCTCGCCATGCTGCGCATCGAAAACACTTGCAGCAGCACCTGCTCGCCGCTCAGTTCCGCCCAAGCCTCGTACCAATCAACCTGGGCTTCCTGTCCGAGTTGATAGCTCTGCGGCACACAGGTCGCACGCAGCGCCCATCCCAACTCCGCTTTCCGCTCGCGTACGTATTGCCGGACCGTAACCTCGGCGACTTTGTGCTCTGGCCGCTCAGCCAGGATCCGCTGCCAGATACGATGCGCGGTGTGACGCTGCTTACGTGGCGCTCTGCGATCGGCTTCGAGGATGGCCTCGATGAACGGAACCAGCGGTCCTATCACCGGTCGCGCTCGCTCCACCGGCCTGCGCTCAGGCGGTTCAGCGCTCGCGAGCGCCTGCCGCACCATCCGCCGATGCACCCCAAGCCTGGCCGCAACACCTTTGATGCTTCCGACTCCGAACTCGTATTCCCTGCGGATCCGCTCGAACAACTCCACCTTAGCTCTCCTCTCCATCCCGGCCTCCTGCCTCAATCAGCAGGATGCCCCGGTTAAAGGAGGGTGGGCCAATTTACAGCATCGAAGTGGGCCGTTTCACAGTATCGAAATCAGGAGCGTCTGATCGGGGCGACCGAACCTTTAGACCTAAGCGCGTTCTCCGACTTCGTCGACTACGCCGAGGTGGAGACGCCGAGCTGGCAGGACCGCTATGCGGACCGGCGGGTGCCCGACAACATGCGGGCAACCGTCCTGGTGCGCGATGGAGCGCGCTGTCGAAAATGCAGAAGGGCGATCAATTTGGAAATGGATCACATCGTTCCAGTGAGCAAAGGCGGCAAGACCGAGGAATCGAATCTGCAGACCCTGTGCCGACGCTGCAACCGGGCCAAGTCCAAGAAGCTGGTCCCCGGGTTCTGAAGGTGAGTGGGACAGGTGAATCACCGCGCAGCGTGGCAGTCGAGCTGGCCCGACTGCTTCTGCACGAACTTGAGCCTCTGGTCGCGGAAGATCCGGAACGGCTGGTCGCGACCGAGGCAGTGCTCGCTTTTGGGGCGGTCAGGCGCGGGGATCCGGACACCTGGAAGCACTGGCGCAGGATTCTCGAGCAACGCGAAAAATTAGCTCTCATCGAGTATATGCTCGACGAGCCAGTGCCCGTGGATCATAGCGACGGCGGCTCCGCTGCGGACAGACTGATCGGACTTGTCCTCGAGACCGGAATCGAGTTCTTTCACGACCCCAACCAGCACGGCTGGGCTTCCATGCGCGTCGATGGCCACTGGGAGAATCATCCGATCCGCTCCCGGCCTTTCCAACTTTTCCTGCTGCGGACCTATTACCGGGAGACCGGTCAGAGCCCCGGCGCGCAAGCCATCCGCGCCACGTTGGAGTTGTTTGAGGCGAAAGCCCTGTTTGACGGTCAGGAATCTCCGGTCAGCCTGCGGGTCGCCAATCATCGAGGGAAAATCTATCTCGACCTCTGCGACCACGCCTGGCGAGCGGTCGAGATCGACGCCGAGGGCTGGCGGCTAGTCGATCGACCGCCCCCGAAATTTCATCGGACCCGCGGCTCCCAGCCGCTGCCCTCACCCGAGCGCGGCGGCGACGTTGACGAACTACGCCGCTTCCTCAACGTCGACCATCAGGGCTGGACGCTGATCAAGGCCTTTCTGGTCGCGGCGCTGCGTCCCAGCCTGCCCTGCCCTATCCTGGTCGCCAAGGGTGAGCAGGGAGCGGGCAAGACGACTGCCTGCAGAATAATAAGCGCGTTGATCGACCCACGCACCGGCTCACTGCGCGGCGTACCCCGCGAGGTTCGTGATCTGACCGCGGCTGCAAGGAATTCCTGGGTCGTTTGCTTCGATAACTTGAGCCAGCTGCCGGAGGAACTCGCCGACGCAGCTTGCCGACTCGCCACCGGCGGCGGCTTCGGTGGCCGGGAACTCTATAGCGACCATGACGAAGCGACGTTCGACGCCACCCGTCCCTTGGTCTTCAACGCAATTCCCGACCTGGGTGCCGCACGACCCGACTTTCTCGATCGCGCAGTGATCATAGAGTTCCTCGACATGAAGCCCGAGACGCGCGCTGACGAAGCCCAGTTCTGGCGCGAATTCGAACAGCTACGACCGCGCATTCTGGGTGCACTGCTCGATGCCGTCAGTGCGGGACTCAGGAACCTGCCCAACCTTAGGCTCGATCAGCTGCCGCGGATGGCCGACTTCGCGCTCTGGGTCAATGCCTGCGAAGGAAGCCTCGGCATGAGACCGGGGGAGGCCCTGAATACATACTCGGCCAACCGTGCCGAGACGCGTAACCTGGCGCTTGAGTCCTCGCCGCTGCACGAACCTGTTGCCAAACTGGCGCTGGAGGGCTTTAACGGGACGGTCGCGGAACTGTTTGCGCGGCTGAACACCACAATGACCGAAAGCATGCGCCGTTCGGTACGCTGGCCCAAGTCACCCAGTGCGCTGGGCACCGCGCTACGCCGCATGGCCGGCAACCTCCGTGCCGCGGGTATCGAGATCCGGTTCAGCCGTGCCGATCACAGTGGCCGGCGCCTAGTATTCCTGATCTGCACTTCTGAGCCCGGGAAAAGACTGTCAGTTGCTGTCAGCGACCCCCAGTAGCCTCGCCAGCTTCACATTCGCAAAACCCGCCCCGCAACTGCTCTTTTACCAGGTTTTTCTAAGAAAAGTATGGAAAACGGCCAACGATTCGGCGGGGTAGCTCCGCTGACAGCAACTGACAGTCTTTTCTCGGGCTTCAAAGACATCGTTAGCCAGATTCTGCTAGACTGAGCACTTGCCGTTTGGAGTGGCCTTCGCGAAAGCGGACAGCCGCTGAATAAGTCAAGTGTGCAGCCTCCGCGCCGGTGCGCGTCAAAGTTTTGCTCTCAGCAAGCGCCGGCCGTTCGTTGGCTCAGATCCGGCAAGCGATAGTCCCTAGCAACGGCTGCCTATGGGCAGTGTTTCATTGCTTACATGCAGGATGAGCCCACTAGCGCACTGCCCTGAACTGTCCATGTTGAACGTGAATTTAGACTACCGTGACGCCCCGCGGAATTGAGCAATCTTATGCGAACCGCGATGCGGGCATCTCGCGGCACATCTCAGGCACTGCGGTCGGGAGAGCTTGCAACCCTGCGCAGGGGAGCGGTGAGAATACACTCGCTGAAGAGCTTCGTGAGCCTGGCGGTCGTATGAAGACCTATAACCAACTCGGTCAAACGTTCCTCACCGAGAGCAAAGTCGACTCTCAGCCTGACGATAGGAGAGGATTAACGGCCTCTTGATCCCTCATCGAGCTGGATTAGGAGGAAACACCAGAGCCAGGGTAGCGAGAAAATAAATGCGATACCCGCACTCAGATTTTCCCATTCCATCTTACTTTCGAGATCAGAGAGGTCTCTATACGTTCGTTGGCCGGTGGCCGGGTCGACAAACCACCAGTAACTCGGCTCTTCGGATCGAGTATCGCTGGGGCTAGTCTCAACCAGCCAGCGCCAAGAATCGTTGAACACGCCAATGGTCGGGGGCGAGGCAGGCCGAGGCGGCGCTGGAACGCCGAGTATGCCGAGGTTATCGGTCGAAGGCGGCTTCCCGACTCGCACAAATTTGCGCACAAGATCTGCTTGCGGCGGCTGAGGCGAAGACACAAATAACCGTATCTCTTCTGCAGACAGTTCTATCGGGGCTCCATTTTTCTTGTGGCGCGGCTGCTCCTGCTTCGATTGGATTAGAGCAAGCAGCGCCAATCGAACTCCCTCCGGAAGAGTTGCTGGATTGCTCCCTTGGGGCTTGGCCCATATTTCCAAGGCGCGTTCGCGCGCGGATTGCACAGCGCTCCGCGCATTTACCCAGGAGAAGCTGAACACAGACAGCCCGATGAGCCAGCCGACTATCATCACCAATAGGGCTTGGCGATAACGTCGATCCAGATAGTCCGCAATGTCCATTGTACTCACAACCCAATCTTTCACAGACGCATAAATTATCCTCGAAGCAGATCGAAAACAAAGGTATAGATGCGGCATAGTCTATGTCGATTCTGTTCAACCGGCACCCTACTGTTAGCCGGCCCAATCCCGTAGATTACGCAGGCCAGAAGCGTCGGGTACGCGAAGCGCGATATCGATCCTGCTCCGCGAGTGTCGGGCAAACCGAGAATTTCTACCTCGATCGAAAGACCGGCTATGAGCTCGAGTCGGTATCAGCCCGCAGCGGCTGCTGGCTGCTGCTGCGTCGCCCAGACCTTTGCAGCTGTGCTGGTCCACAGCCGCAGAAGGAAGCGGGGTCCACTGACCCAATCCAGCTTTCAGTCTTGCGCATACCTCACAACCCGCAAAGGACACGTAAAAGGTGACCCAGCACGCGAGATATGGTATTGTGCGATAGTTGCGAGACTGTGATTTCGTGTCTTCGAGCTGCAGTGATAGGAAATGCTGTACCGAAATATTTGCTGCCGCGTGAACTGTTTGAATTGAAGCCGCTGAGATACAGCTGATTTCCCAACCTCTTACACATTCATCTGCGCGGTCGGTTCAGACCTCGCCGCGTAAGGGTTGGCTCCAGTAGCCAGGAATGGGAATGTGAGCTTGGTCTGATTTTGTTGAATACGCGTTCAGGAATAGGCTTCAAGCTGCCCGACCATTACGTCGAACAATCCTCCACTTTCTGCTCCGAGGCTGGCTCAGATCTTACTCGAACTATCGATCGTGCGGTAAGCCTCAGGCTCCCGCACGGAAAATTCGGCCTTTTTCGCACTAGATCTCAGCGTCCCGTCGAGGTCATAAGCGCAGGCTCCACCCACCAAAGCCAAAACGTCGCGAGACAACTCAGGAGCGTAATCAAACTCCCGAAGATGAAAGACCAAGGCAAATAAGCGAGTTCTATCTTTTGTCCGCCAGGCGGCAACGCGACCGCAAGCAATCCACCGACTCCAATTACATTTCCGACGCCTTTCCACAAACGCCATCCAGAATCGAAGTTTTGATTTATGACCAACGTAGCAGCCTTCGGAACCTCGACATTGTAGCGCAACAGATTAGGTGTCCATCTATCCAACGTGACGATTCCAGCGCCTCGCAAATATTGTTCGCCGTGATAGCCCGGGCGATTAAATCCTCTGACTGCAGTACTAATGGCCGTATACTCATAACAATTAGTCGCTCCGACGTTAGCCTCATTTAAGGGAAGCATAAGGGACCAGTTGATATTGTTGTTTTGCTTCCACGAAGCATTCTGAAGCGCGATCGATGAGTTCGCACTCGGCGTTGAGTCAGGCCTCGCCGTCGGAGTTGGCATGTCGGGCAATAGTCTGTGCGGAGAGACTTCCACGGGCGAGGGTGAGAACACCGGACCTGTAAGAACGTACTTGAAGTTCCCTGCCCCTACCCACCAGCAGTCGGCGGCCCCTCCCAGGATCATCAGCGCAGAAAGCAGATAAGTGATCCGACCCCGTACGCACAGGGCGTCCGCTCCTATTGCGGCGAGTACTGCCATCGCCAAAACGAATGGTATCAAAAAGCGCGACGGAATCCGCATCGAAGAGAAGCCCGGCAGCAGATGAAGATAGGCATACGGCGCGTGTGGCCCATAGTCACCGATCGCCAACGTGAAGAACGCAACTGCAAGAATTGCCCAGGGCAACGCCCGTCGGAACGACATCGCCAAACCGAGCACAGCCAGAACCGCCAGCGGGGGGCTTATATAAGCGCCATATTCATGAAACGCCCACATCCAAATAGTCTGTTGATTATGGTCCTGGTTGCGCGCAAAGATCGCCTGCAGGAGCCGGCTCACGCTATTGTACTCCAGTGCATCGATTCGCCGCGGATGCTCTCGAAGCATATCGATTACAGGGAGCAATTTGATCGCAGCGAAGCCAGACCCGAATGCTACAACCACCAGCAGTACCAAGATCGGCCAATGGCTTCGACGAATGATGGCGAGGTTTACCGTAAGGATCACAATGAGTAGCACCGTATAGGGTGCGGTATAGTGGACCCCTTCGCCGACTGTCAGGGCCACGACTAGTCCGGCAGCAACGGCAAACACCAGCCGTCGCCGATCGAGAGCCATAAGGACAAATGCACAGACCCAAGGCAAGTATACCATCGACAGGAGCACTAGATGCCCTTCCGTCATGTGTAATGAGAACCATGAACTCGCGGTGAATGTGACGGCCGCCGCTGTCGCGGCAAGCTTGCCAGTGCCTAGCATGCGACTCAAGACATAACCGCCTGCGCATCCAATCGCGAAGTGGATCGGAATTTCAATGTGAGCGCCGGCAATCGGACCGATTATCAGATGGAGCAGAAAAAAGGGCGTGAGGATGCGTGACTGAGGGTTGCCGAGCAACGGGATACCCCCGCATTTGTATGGGTTCCATAGTGGGAGTTGGTGAAAACTCCTGACCGATGCCCACGATTCCCAAGCCATAGACAGACTGTAGGACCAGTCGTCGAACAATGCGGCCCGTCTGAGATCGTTAAACAGTGGATAGGTGAATGCTGCGCTGAAACAGATCGAAACGGCGACGATGGCTACGACTTCACTTCGGTAATGGTTCTCGCTCATACTGTACCTATCCAAAACCTGAAACTCGACGCGCTGGTGTAAATCCCAACAAGAACTAATATCGCAGTAACGAAGCGGGACTTCCGCGCCCCTAAACTCTGGAGCACCCTTACCCAATGAGAGACCTTTCCGGGATCTTCCTGTAGTTTGAGACGAACGATTTCAGGAGACCGCGCGGGTGCGCCTTTCCGAACACGATGAGATAGTCGCGCGATTCGCGGCAAATCGATCCAATGCGGGCTGAACATGGCTGCTCTGCAACGGAACGAGTGGCATAAGGTAGCGGATCCCCATTGCGTGAATGCTGTGAGCATGAGCTCGACAGAATACGCTCTCGGCACGATTTGATTCGGCCAGCTCATCCCGAGTGTACGCAGTTCCCTTTGGTTGCGCTGCCCTTACCTACTGCGTTCTCTTTGCTAGTGTCGGTTGAGGTCTGGGACCTCGCAGTTGATCTTGGGGCCGCGCCACAGCCCCAATTTTTCCAACGCCAATAGGTCCGAACGCCCTGCCGATGCCACCTAATAACGATCTCGGGTTTAACCACGCCGATCGCATTCAGAATGACGCAAAAGCATCGGTGTAGCCGCGGCTGATCGATCTTCCATAGCGCACCAACAACGGAGCCTTGCGCCTGAAGAATGATCACCTGCTGAAGCGGTCGCGGGTTTTTTGGCCTCGAGGCTCTTCCCTGACTTCAGTCGCGATAGTGCGGCGAGCACGCGCTTGACCAGAGATGTGAGCTTAGCGTGTTCCACTGGCACAGCTATCGAGCTCCCTTATCCCGGAAGTGGTTTTTGGTGCCGAAAACGTTATCTTAGTGAGCCAATCTCAAATCCGGCCTCTCAGCCCGTCCAAAATATCCGATGATCGCCCGTCGCCTTTTCAGTGTTGGGATCCACCAGTTTCAACTCGTCTTGCATGCATGGACGCGATCGCGGACTACCGGTCGGATCCATCAGCACCGGCCACAGACTCATTGGTGAACGTTCCATAGGGCACACCTCGAGGAATCAGTCACTCCACATTATCAGAGGGCGCGTCAAACTCGTCCGGATTCGGCGCGCTAACCTGCTTTTCTTGCTGGCTTGTACCGAAAAGCATTTGATGGGCACTTTTTTTCAGCCGTGCTCCACGGCCGGTACTTTTTGGGCTGGGCTGAGTTGAAGTTCACTAATCACGTCATTCCTCCCATCGCCGCCCTTTTACTGATGTGCTCGCCAACTTGCTCTTGGGAGCAACGTAAGGACTCTCGTCTAGGCAGCGCTTCTTATCGCATCAGTTAAGTGAACTAAAAATAGCAGCAAGCTGGACAATATCAAACGCGGTCGAGCTGCTGTGCATCAGACGCAAGCGCAACCTCTTTCGGTCTAGTTGGGGTTTACGTCCAGGATTCCCGTGTCCGTACCTCCTGATGCAACAAACAGATGCAACAAAACTTTTCCCGTGCCCGCGGATCAACAACGCGCGCACACAAATGCGAAAGCCGTTCAGCTTGGCCCGGGGACGGGTATTGACAACACCGAAATCTCGGTCATGTGGGCACTCCGATAAGGAGCCCGAATGCACTTCGAGTCCGCTGCCATCCCATTCTTGGTATTCAATGGCGCAGGGTATTGTGCCGCGAACCTTCGGTTCCACAATGTCCGCAGCTTTCGGGGATGGGAACGTCTGCTATGCTCGAGAGCGACGAACGGCGTGTAAGCAATAGGAGGATGGGGCTTCGCGACGCTGTGCACTATGCGTCAGATCTGCCGGCAGCGGGAGGCGCGAGAGCAACAATAGACGACTGGCCTTCACGTCAACGACCCACTCTATCGCAGATTGCCGGACTCTTAAGCGATTAGACTGAGCTACAACCGCCGTTCGCCGGCGCGGAAGAACGACAGAGACCTACGTCATTTAGGCTATCAGACGAAGCCGACACGGAAAACGATTTGCCGAAGTCGAACTTTTTGGCTGCCACTTCGCCGCGTTCACTCTGCTTCTGATGATAAAATCTGGCGACAACAACTTGCTCGTGCGAGAGTGTCGTCGAGATTGGAGGGGGATCAATTGTGTCAATTTTTCGACCCACCCGCACTAGCGGCCAATCGGTAAACGAGGGCCCTAGTGACCAAACATTCCACACGCTTGCGCCACGCGGCACTTCCAGTGTCACAAGACTAAGATGAAAATTCCATTTAAGACGACTAGTACGTTGGTCAAAGTTGTTTTTTTTTCAGCGATCTGCGCCGGGCTCCTGTCCGCGTGCCGGAGATCCGATCCGGGCGAAAATCTAGTTCGGAATGGCGACTTCTCTTCCGGTAGTCACGGAATGCCGCTCCATTGGAGTCCAAATCGAAACACCTCCGACTCGATTTTGCGATGGCACCCTCAAGGTGTGGAACCTGGAGAGCTGGAAATCGAAAATCTCGCCCCGGGGGCCGCGGCGTGGGATCAGATGATATTTTTGCGCCCCGGCTGGTATCACGTTGACGCCGATATTCGTACTGAGCGGGTCTCGCCGGGAGCCGCCCACATCGCACTACTACAATCCACCGGAGTGAGCGTGATACTTGCCAAGGTAGGTGGTACTAGTTCCTGGACACATGTCAGCTTCTATCTTCGGGAGCGGGTGTGGGGTGGAACACTCGAACTCCGCTGTGGCCTTGGTCCGTATGCCGCTGGCCAGGCATGGTTCCGCGACATTCAGGTGCGCTCAAGCGCCGCTCCTCCTCTTCTCCACCCTTTCTTCGACGTCAAAGTTTTTAGTCCGCTCCAATGGCCGGATCCGTTACCGTTAGAAAACGACAACCGTTTAGCCTTCGCCTGCGGTTTGGTGCTCCTCGCGGTACTTGGGTACGGCGTTTTCGAGGTATGGCGACCGGAGTTAAAGGGTCGGCGCGTGATTTTAGTTGCAACCTGTGCCGCCGCACTGATAGCGGCCGTGGAATTGGCCTTCGTCGCGCACTACGATGGCTTGCATTGGGACATCAGATCCTTTGCAGAGCGCGCGATCCAGACGGCATACCGTGGCCCCGCCGCGTACTACGACCCTCGGCTGGAGCAGGATTTCTATCCGCCGGCCACGGTGTACGACCAGTGGCTGGCCGGCTGGCTGGGAACCACTTTTATGCCCGGAGCCATCGGGTTCCGCGTTTTGCTGCAGGCTTTTCCAATCGTTTGCAGTTGCCTTTTGGCGCTATCTATCTTCTTTGTTGTCCTCAAAACAACTACTTTCCAATTCGCGTGCATATTGATGCTCTTTTGTGCGTTCAATCCTGGCCTGTTCTATGACACTGCCGTGTGGGGACAAAACGATTCAATGTATGCGCTTCCAATGTTTCTTGCATTTGTGCTCGTGCTGCGCGGGCATCTTGCGCTCGGATGGGCACAGGCAGCGATAGCCATGATGGTGAAGCCTCAACCTGTTCCGCTGTTGCCAGTGATCGGCATGATTACTCTTCTCAAACAAGGCCCGTTGCAATGGATGTCCGGTTTCACGGCCGCTTTGGCAGTAGTCGTCGTTGGCTTTCTGCCGTTTCAAATGAACCATCCGATTAGTCTGGTACCGGACATATACGGCCAGATTGGAGCGCGTTTTCAAAGTGCCTCTGTGTCGGCATTCAATTTTCCAGCGCTAGTTTGTGGAATGGGGGCACCCGACAGCAGCAAAGTTCTTGGGTTTTCATACTTCGTGGTTGGGGGGCTTCTGGTTCTCGCCACTTACGGGTTTGTTGGCTGGCTCCTATGCCGCCGAGACCAAGAGAAAGATATTGAACTCGCAGCGTTCATCGCGGTGCTTGGGTTTTTCCTCTTTGCACCGAGGATGCACGAACGATACGAGTACGCTGCGCTTGTATTCCTGATTCCGATTTCGCTCGAATCGCCGCTTTTGACATGCGCTCTCCTGTTGCTCAGCGCCGCGTTCTATTTCAACCTGGTGTACGTAATGCGTTCCATTGAGGAGCTTCACTTCGCAACCCCTAGCGAATGGATCGTGGTCTGTGTGGCGGTTGTGAATTTGGCCATCTTCGTAGGTGCGGGTTGGTTTGCCGTCTATAGTCCGCATACCGCGGGGTTTGTGCGTCGGGCCAAACTCGCGACCTCGGTCCAACCAAGAGATTAAACTTCCCGATTACTTGGGACAGCGCAGATTGCCGTTAGATCTTATTTGACTCGAGGGGTAAGCTCTGAAGCCTTCAAACCAACATCGTTCTCATAGGCAAAACGGAATATGTCCTGTCCGCGAGCCGCTGTTTCGAACAATCACATGCCCCTACACGAGAATTTTTCGTCGTCTTCCAACCCTACCTCGGTGTATGGTCCTGGGAATCGGGCCGACCCCTCGGCAGGGGTCTTAGATGACTCGGAAGTGCCAAAGTTTATTGGTATAGAGCGACACTCTATGCGTGAGCAAAATGTTGCTCGGGTAGTTTAGAAAACGAAACAAACTTCAAATCGCTCGAGCAGTTGAAAGTTGCGCTTAAACTCTATCCCGAAGGGCCTGCGCCAATGCCGTACCTGACCTCTAGTCAACCAGGAACCTGGACTTTATTTGGATTTCGTTTTCCCGCGCTGCGACGGTGGAACCTGGGTGAAAAGGAGACCATCTCGCTCATCGCGGTTCTTCTGCTCGTTCTTATCGTCTACTTGCGATGTCTGAATAATGGCTTCGTTTACGACGACAACTCGGAGATCGTATTCAACCATCAAATCGGCACCTGGGCATTCGTGTGGAAGTCTACGATCCATGACATTTGGTGGTTCAGAGATCCGAAACACCTTCCACAAAGCTCCTATTATCGCCCGGTCCAGAATCTCTCTCTAGCGATTGGATATCAAATCGCCGGAATCAGCCCACTGAGATGGCATATTCTAAAACTCCTTCTTCATCTTAGCGCAGTCCTACTATCTTTCAGGTTCTACCAACTCCTAAGCGGTAGCGTTGCAACTTCCCTCTTAGCTTCCTTGCTCTTTGGTGTGCTCGCCGTTCATGCCGAACCGGTTATATGGGCTACAGCAATCCCTGAGCCTTTGTCGGCCATTTTTGAGGTAGCCGCCTTTTGCAGCTTCGTACGGTGGTCGAGGTGGCGAGTCTCTGGATTGGTTCCCTCTCTGATCCTGTTTGCGTTGGCCACAATGACTCATGAGTCTGCCGTCGTCTTTCCATTCCTGATAGCTGCGTACATTTTCTTACTCGATCCGCACGTTGACCAAAACACCAAGTGCGATACGCAACCGTCATGGGGACGACGATCGGCAAAGGCCGCGGTTCTGGCGGCTCCCTTCATGGGGGTCGATCTTCTGTATTTGTGTGCACGGTTGTACGCGATGGGTAAGGACACGATTTTCGGAGCGAGTCACCAACGGGTGACATTCGACCTAATTGGTTCCAAAATATTTGTTCATCATTTTGTCACTAATCCGCCTCCCCTTGCGATTTTGAACACTTTGCCAGTCGTAATTGCGACCTACCTCGAACTGACTATGCTTCCTTGGTTTGTCGGCCCCGCTCATCCAGTCCAATTCGTAACAAGCCGCAGCATGCAGAACTTTTACCGACCACTCGCTTTATTGGCCTTCCTTCTCATAGGTGGTTATACTGCACTGCGCAAAAATGCGCGCGCGAAACTCTATTTGTTCTGCACTATATGGTGGTTCGTCACACTATCCCCGGCACTCAGTTTGAATCAAATCGTTGCTTTGGTCCAGGATCGCTTCGAATATGTTCCCTCGATTGGCTTCTGTATGCTGTTAGCCTGTCTATCAGTCGCCTTGGCGAAAAAGGGAGCGCATTCGCGAGGGGCGATCGCTCTCGGTTTATTTGGAACCATAGCAGTTCAGGTTGTGACACTCTGGCGCGTTCAGCCGATTTGGCGCGACGGGGTGGCGATGTTTGGAAAATGCGTGGAGATCTACCCCGATTCCGCTCACTATAGAACCGAACTCGCATACACGTTAGAGAGCCGAGGTGACCTTGAAGGTGCGGTCCGCCAACTGGCGGTAGCCGCCGAAAACGAGCCTACAAACTATTATATTCTTTTCCATCTCAGCCAACTATACGCTCGGATGGGGCGCGAGGCCGAAGCGCAACGGGAGTTTCGGGCCTACGTGGCGGCATTCGCACCGTGGAGCGAAGGGAGAGGAGTAGAGAAACCCTCCATCCGAGCCCGATAGTGTTGTGTCTAAATGAGCGCAGCATAAGGGATGCCGCGTTCTATCTGATCGGGCGCTTTTGCTACATCGGATGGGCTTTGCGATTTCATTCCAGTGATCGAGCCAGCGAGTGATCGCGCGTTCCAAACGCCCGACGCTATCGAAGCTGCGGAGGATGGCCTGTGGCTGGTGATCAGGGCAAACCAGCGCTCGACCAGGCTGAGCTACGGGGGCACTAGTCGGGGTGAAGTGCAGATGGAAGCGCGGGTGGGAGGCAGCCAGTGCGCGACCGCGGGGATGCTGGTGGGTGCTGTAATTGTAGCAGATCAGGGAGTCGTCAGGAATTTCGTGTTTCTGACGCCAGTGGTTGCTGAGCGGAGCAGTTGCATAAGCAACTGTCTAACTACCGCCTGAGGCGGAGCGTCGGTCGCAGTCAAGGGCGACGTAAGCCGGCGCGTGCGGCGCGCGGACCCTTGACGGCGTGCCGGCGCGGAGGCTATCCGCCGCTCGCTTGCTATAGCCATTTCAGTCGGCCACCTGAAAGCGATCCTCGAACTGGATTGCGGAGCTGGGTGTTTGCAGCCTGCCACGCAATCGGCGGATTTTTCCAGCGCGCCTGAACCTTGCGCAGCACCAGATAAATGAGCTTGGTTGCCGCTTCCTCGCTGGGAAAATGGCCGCGGATTCTTACCGCGGGCCGCGATCGTAAATCCTCCCCAGCCGTTCCCGTGCTGCCGTGGCCGATTCGGCTTGGTACACCGATTTGAGTGCCGCCGCCACCAGCCGATGTTCTTTCCAGGAGGTGAACTGCATCGAGTATCGGATTAGATGCACGACGCAGGTTTGGACCACGGTCTTGGGAAACACCGAGGTGATCGCCTCCGGAAAGCCCTTGAGCCCATCGACCACCGCGATCAGGAGGTCCTGGACCCCGCGGTTGCGCAGCTCATTCATTACCCGCAGCCAAAACTTCGCCCCTTCGGTCTGCTCGATCCAAATGCCGAGGATCTCCTTGTGCCCCGAGCAGCGTATACCCAGCGCCAGATACACCGCCCGGTTGCTGACCATCCCTTCGTTGCGGATCTTCACTCGAAGCGCATCGAAGAACACGATGGCGTAGGTCGCATCCAGGCCCCGGCTCTGCCAGGCCGCGACCTCCTCGAGTACCGAATCGGTCACTGCGCTCACCAGGTCGGCCGAGATCTCCGCCCCGTACAATTCGCCGATATGCTCGGCGATCTCGCGCGTCGTCATCCCGCGCGCGTACAGCGCGATGATCTTGTCGTCGAACCCAGCGAAGCGCCGCTGGTATTTGCCAATCAATAACGGGTCGAAACGCCCGTGCCGGTCGCGCGGTATCGTAAGCTCCAGCTTGCCGGTGTCGGTGATTACGGTCTTGTTGCCGTAGCTGTTGCGATGATTGCCCGCGTCCTCTTCCGCAGCGTTGCCCAGATGATGGTCCAGCTCGGCATTCAGCATCCGCTCAGCCAAACGCTTCTTCAGTTCATCGATTAGCCCGCCGCTCTCAAAGACCGTTGCCGGATCGCGCCCGGCCAACAGTTGATCGACCACTTCATCCGCGATTCCTTCGTCCTTGATGTTCGCCGCCATACGCTTCCTCCCGCCCTACTGGGCGTCATTGTATGGCCCGAACACGAAATTTCCGACACACTCCAGATCAGATACAACTCCAGTCTCGGATAGCGTTTGGCCAACGATTTTAGGCAAGCGATGAATTCGACACGCGTGTGGTGCTTTGAAGCACCGTCGATCGACTTCGCCGCTGGCCACCGCCAGTGCGGCGAACGGGCTGGTGGTGCCGTAGCGCGTATAGTTGTGAGTCATACGAGCGTGCAATCCGGGCCTCATCGGCAGCGCCGGTGGCGTGCGATTAACCGCCTGAATCTGCGACTTTTCATCCACGTAGAGCACCAGGGCGGGCGGGTCGAGGTAGAGCCAGACGATGTCGGCCAGCTTGCCGTTGAACTCGGGGGCGCGGCTGATCTTGAAGCTCTCCAGCCGGTCCGGCTGCAGCCCGTACTTCTGCCGGATGCGATAGACCGTGTCCGGCTACAGCCCGACCTCCTCGGACAACCGCAGCGCGTTCCAATAGATCGCCGCCTTGGGCCTACGCAGTGTTGCGCTGATTCCCGCCTGTTCACGGGCCCCGCTGATCCGCCGCGGGCGCCCCATACGCGGCTTGGTGCGCAGTCCGACAAGCCCATCGCTGCGGTGCCGCCACCGCCACAAACAGACGGTAGTCTGACTTATTTCAAGCCGGGCCGCCAGGCCGTGGATACTCTCGCCCAGCGCTACCCAACACTATTCGCGCTCTTATCGCCAAAGCTTGAGATATGCTATGCGCACGCAACCACTGCTCCAATGCAAGTCATCTGCTCCGCCATACTCCACTTCAGCACCGCCTCACGCCCATGCTGAGTAGACGAACAACTCCTACATCAACTTCAGAGACATGATACTAGATTTAGCTTTCAACGCTCGAACATCTAGGTACGAACCCTCAGATGCCATTTAGGCGGGCAAAATCCGAGACTTCGATTGAAGGTACCGAAACCATAGAATTAAAAAAGGGGCGCGCCCGACCTTTTAACTAATGTCGTACTTTGGATTTAGTCGACTCGTATCCAGGAATCGCTTCGGCCTGCATTTCCGTACGTCGCGCCGATGGAATCTGGATAAGCAGCACTTCGCTGCGCTAGGCCTCGTGCTTCTGCTCACGTTTGTCGCCTATTCTAGATCCTTGTTGGGCGGCTTCGTTTTCGACGACTATCCCCAGATCGTCCTTAATCAACCTCTTCGCCATTGGTCATTTGCGTGGTTCTCTTGGACACGCGATCTCTGGTGGTATATCGGCCGATCCAGTCATCCTCATAGCGCCTACTACCGACCGATTCAGAACACTTTTCTCGCAATCATTTTTCCGATCGCTGGTACTAGCGCGCTCAGATGGCACATACTTAACATCCTGCTTCATCTTGTCGTAGTCACCTTGACCTTTAGACTCAGCCGACTCCTAACCGCAAATACGGCGGCCTCGCTCTTAGCAGCCCTACTGTTCGGCGTGCTCACGATACATGCTGAGTCGATCGTTTGGATTTCTGCCTTTCACGAACCTCTAACGGCTATTTTCGAACTCGGAGCGTTTTGCACGTTTATAGACCGCCCCAGGGGAAGACTGTCTGGCCTGTTTCTTCCTGTGCTCCTTTTTACATTTGCCGCATTCGCTCATGAGAGTGCCGTGGCCTTTCCACTCTTGATAGCAGCGTATACCTTTCTGCTCGAACCTGACGGTCGTACTACCAGGAGCGAAGATGATCCGCGAAGTAAATTGTCGTGCACGCCCTCGCACTTCAGGCGAGCGTTCCTGCTGGGACTGCCCTTTGCCGCCATTGACCTGCTCTACATGAGCGCTCGTCTTTTCTCCTTAGGTATTGGCGCGTTTCTCGGTGTTAGCCATAAGGCAGTGCATTTTCATAGGATCGGAAACCAAATCGTGATTCGCACGAATGTCGTTAATCCGCCTACTCTTCGCATTTTAAATACCCTACCACTGGTGATAACGACCTACCTGGAAGTATTCGTCTTACCTTGGCTTGCGGGTCCGGCACATCCCGTCCGATTCCTAATCGTTCGTACGCTTGAAAGCTTTTATCAACCATTGCTCCTGCTCCTCTCGCTCGCTTCGGTTTGTTATTTTGTCCTGCGCAACAACGCTCACTGGAGGTTATATTGCTTCTGTGCGCTTTGGTGGCTTATGGCTACACTACCAGCATTAAACCTCAATCAGGTTGTTTCACCAGTGCAGGACCGTTACCAATATATTCCTTCAGTAGGTGTTTGTATTTGGGTGGCTCATCTTTCGATCACCCTAGCCAGCAATGGTGCATGCTGGAAAAAAGCGATCGCATTTTGCCTGGCGGGATTCATTGCGCTCCAGACTTTCGCACTTTGGCGAATTGAATCTGTCTGGCACGACAATCTGACGATGTTCGCGAAGTGCGTCGATATCCTCCCCGATTCAGTCTTCTACAGAGAACAATTGGCGGCCGTGCTCCGGAATCGAGGCGATCTCGCAGGAGCCGCCAAGCAATTGACCATTGCCGCCGATAGCGATCCGGAGGATTACATGATTCACTCCCAGCTCGGCGACCTTTACATTCAAATGGGACAGAACGCAGACGCTGACCGGGAATTTCGAGACTACTTGAGAAGCATTGCACCGTGGTCCGTGGGCGGTGGATCAGAGCAATCACATAGGCAAATACCTCACCATTGACAGTTCATTTTTGTGCGACAACTTCTCTGGCTGCTGAGAAAGACCTGGGTCGATTCGCTGACTTCTAAGCCCTGCGGCCACATTTAGGACACGAAATAGCACCCTGATTCCCGAGGAGTTGACTTTGGGACCGATTTAGCCCTCAGCGAGACGGCGGCCGATATACGGATCGAGTCCGGCTTGAGCCTTGTGGACTGAGCGTACTTCCTGCTGGCCTGCCCCCCAACTTCCCGCCATTTATAAGTAGAGTCCGCCGATTATTGACCTGCCCCGCGAAAGTAGGACGGATGAAGGCAGAGAATTTGGCCTGTGACTGATCCGCGACAATCAGATCTGAAGATCGCGACAATTAAAATTGCCGGTAGTCGCCGTCCTGGCGGCGCGTCTGTGAAATGGAGCCAGGAGAGGCGGCTCCATGGTAAAGGACGCGCAGGTCAGGGTGTTGCGGAGGAAGCTGATGGAAGGCAAGACGCAGGAATCGGCGGCGGCAGGCGCGGGGATGAGCGTGGGGAGCGCGCGCAAGTGGCGCGCGGGCCTGTACCCCTCGCAGGCGCGCAAACCGCACAGGTGGCGCAACCGGCCGGATCCGTTTGCCGAGGTGTTCGAGAGCGAGGTAGTGCCGTTGCTGGCGGCGGATGAGAAGCGAGTTCTGGAAGCGCGAACCATCCTGGGCGAGCTTAATCGGCGTCATCCGGGGTGGTTTTTACGCGCGCCAGTTGCGCACGCTACAGCGCCGGATCCGGCAGTGGCGGGCGCTGAACGGGCCGGACAAGGAAGTGTTCTTTCCGCAGGAACATCCGCCCGGACGCGAAGCGGCCTACGACTTCACCAACTGCGACGAACTCGGCGTGACAATCAGTGGCGCGCCGTTCGAGCATCTGCTCTTCGAGTTGGT
Organism: uncultured Pseudomonadota bacterium; assembly: GCA_963837035.1. Lineage (GTDB taxonomy): Bacteria > Desulfobacterota > Binatia > Binatales > Binataceae > JASHZA01. Next base: position 152,109 of record CAWIMH010000024.1, on the reverse strand, counting down.
GTTGAGCTTCAGCGGCTGGCGCTGGCCGACGGTCGCGTTAAGCGAAAGCTACGAAGCGCTGCTGCTCGGGGTGCAGGAGGCGCTCTGGCGGCTGGGCGGCGTGGTGGAAGTGTTGCGCTCTGACAATCTATCGGCGGCGACGCATGAACTGCCGGTGAGCGGCGGCCGAGCCCTCACCCGGCGTTATCAGAGTCTGCTCGATCATTACGGACTGAAGTCCACCCGAATCTTCCCGCGCAAAGCCCACGAGAATGGGGTGGTCGAGCAGGCGCATCGGCGGACCAAGTCGATCTTGGCGCAGATGCTGGTGCTGCGCGGCAGCCACGACTTTCCATCAGTGGACGAGTATCAGCGCTGGGTTCGCGAAGTGATCGAGCGCGAGCACAACGCGCTGCTCGGCGAAAAGCTGGTCGAGGAGCGACGGCATCTGCGCCCGCTGCCGGCGGTCGCGTTGCCCGCGTATACCACGTTCACGGTCAAGGTCCGCCGCTGGAGCACGATCCGGGTGGTTAACCACACCTATTCGGTTCCGGCCCGATTAATCGGCGAACGCGTCCGCGTCCATCTCCATCACGATCAACTCGAGGTGTACTACGCGGGCAAGCTGGTGGAGCGGCTGCCGCGGCTGCGCGGGCAGCGCTGGGCGCGGATCGATTATCATCACGTGATCTGGTCGCTGGTGAAGAAGCCCGGCGCCTTTGCCCGCTACCGCTGGCGCGAGGAGTTGTTCCCGAGTCTCGTCTTTCGGCGCACCTACGATGCGCTGCGCGGCTTCCACAGCGAGCGGGCCGATCCGGAGTACGTGCGAATCCTTTACCTGGCGGCGGTTAGCGGCGAGCAGCTGGTGGAGCAGACCTTGGGCGAGCTGCTGGATGGCGGCGAGCGATTCGACGCGGACCGGGTTCGTCATACGGTCAGACCCGAGCGGCCGAGTGTTCCGACGGTCACGATCGGCGCGCCGGACCTGAAGGTCTATGACGCGTTGCTTGCGGAGGCAGCGTCATGAAAGCCGCTCAGATCGATGTCGTCGAACGCACTACTCAGTTGCTCGCCGGCTTCAATCTCAGCACCGCGGCACCGGAACTAGGTCTGCGCCTGGAGAACGCCGGCCATCGCGACGCGCTGCTGCTGGTTCTGGAAGTACTGGAGATGGAGGCTGAAGCGCGCGAGCAGCGCAAGATCACGCGCCTGCGCCGCGCCGCGCAGATTCCACCCGGCAAAACCTTCGAGACACTGGACGCGAGCACGCTGCCCGCGCCGCTGATGCGCAAGCTGCGAGAGTTGGCGCGCGGCGAGTTCCTGGAACGGGCCGAGAACGCGCTGGCCTTTGGTCTGCCCGGAGTGGGCAAGAGCCACGCCGCCTGCGCGATCGGCAACGCGCTCATTGAGTTGGGCCATTCGGTGCTGTTCCGTCCCGCCTATCAGCTGGTGCAGGAACTGCTCGCCGCCAAGCGCGATCTGGTGCTGCCGCAAAAGCTGCGGCGGCTCGATTCGTTCGAGCTGTTGATCCTGGATGACATTGGCTACGTCAAACAGAGCCCCGAAGAAGCGGAAGTCCTGTTCACCCTGATCGCGGAACGCTATGAGCGGCGTTCGATGCTGATCACCAGCAACCTGGTGTTCAGCGACTGGGAACGGATCTTCAAGGACCCTATGGCGACCGCGGCCGCGATCGATCGGCTGGTCCATCACGCGACCATCCTTGAGTTCAATGTTCCCAGCTACCGGACTCGAAAACGTCGTCGCACCGATGCTGGCCAGCCCGGCGAGAGCTGTCGATGCGAGCGCAGGTTGATTCGATGAAGTCGATGATGGTGGAGCGCGTTAGTAACGCTGATCGCGCAAGGTACGCGCTGCGCGCGTCTCCTAACGCGCACCAACGAAAAGACCAGACAATTACGATCTCTCTTCAGAAAAGGAGGACTCAACCTGGGGTGGGCCAAATCTGAATATCGCCGCGACCGCCCTCGATCTTATCGGATGGAAGGACCTTTTAACCTGGCGACAACCGGCAAAAATAGTTGTCGCGATAGACGCATTGACTCAGGACTTTTGTTACCGAGTCGCCGGTTGTTGCCTCAAGTAAACTGCTACCGCGCAGCGAAGGCGCTGCGGGGTGGTGGTGGAGATGGCGAGGCAGCTGAGTATGGCGACACGGCGAGAACTTAAGGATGCGATCAGGCAGCGATATCAAGCGAGCAGCGATCGTCGCGAGCGGCGACAGATCCTGGCCGAGTTCGTCCGGGTAACCGGATATCACCGCAAGCACGCGCTGCGCGTGTTGAATCATCCGCCGACCGCACCAACCGCCCGCCAGCGGGAGCGAGTTTACGACGAGGCGGTGCATCAGGCGCTGGCGGTGTTGTGGGAGGCGGCCGATCGAATCTGCGGCAAGCGGTTGCGGGTTCTGCTCCCGGTGCTGATCGAGGCGATGGAACGCCACGGCCATCTCCAGCTCGCCCCGGTGGTAAAAAGCCGGTTGCTCGATATCAGTGCTTCCACTATCGATCGCCTGTTGCGCCCGCAACGCGAAGCAACCGGACGTGTGCGCCGGCGGCGGTGGGGCGCGGGCTCGGCAGTGAGGCAGAGCGTACCGGTGAGGACCTTCGCCGACTGGGGCGATCCGCCGCCGGGTTTTGTCGAATGCGATCTGGTCGAGCACTGCGGCGGAGTGAAGAACGGCGGCAACTTCGTCCATACCCTGACCTTGACCGACATCCACAGCGGCTGGACCGAATGCGCGGCGCTGGCGGTGCGCGAACAGAGTCTGGTGGTGGAAGGAATCAGCGCCGTCGCCCAGTGCCTTCCCTTCGCGCTGCGGGGGCTCGACACTGACAACGACAGTGCATTCATGAACGAGACCCTGCACGGCTATTGTCAGCAGCACCGCATCGAGTGGACGCGTTCACGCGCGTATCTCAAAAACGATCAGGCCTGGGTCGAGCAAAAGAATGGCGCGGTGGTGCGGCGTCTAGCCGGATACGGGCGACTGAGTGGGCTAACTGCGGCCGCTGCGCTGCAGCGCTTGTACGTGAGCGCCCGGCTCTACGTCAACTTCTTCCAGCCGTCGTTCAAGCTGGCGAGCAAACAGCGCGATGGTGCACTGGTCCGTAAACGCTATCATCCGCCGCTGACTCCGTATCAACGGCTGCTCGCCTCCGATCGGATCGACCAGACAGTCAAAGGGCATCTTCGGGAGCAATTTGCGCTGCTCGACCCGGTGGAGCTGCTGACGAGCATTCGCGCGGCGCAACGAGAGTTGTCGATCCTTTCCAATCGTGAAACCGGCGCCGCAGGCTTCCCCGACCAGCCGGAGTATCTGGCCGCGTTCGCGACCGCATGGCACAGCGATTACCGGGGGCCCAAGGGCCGGAGAAAGAAAGCCGCCGAACATTGGTGGCGAACCCGCACCGATCCGTTCGCGGATAGTTGGCCGCTGGTGGAAGACTGGCTGGTGGCTGAACCGAATCTCGCTGCCCGAGAATTGCTGACGCGGCTGCGCCAGCGATTGCCCGATCTGTATCCTACCGGAGCGCAGCTCCGGACCTTGCAGCGGCGTGTGAAAGTCTGGCGTGCAGACCGGGCCAGGCAGCTGGTGTTTGCCGCGACTTCTGCTCAACCCGGAACGCTCGGCTCACAGACAACGCCATGAACGAACTCGTGGATACTTGATGCCGAAAGTCATTCACAAAACACCGAAGAAGCAGAAGTGAAGACGACGTCATTGCGAAATCACCACACACGCACCGGCGCCGTCATGCCCGTCCAAAAGTCGCTGGCGTTTTACAGGGACCGGCGAGGAGGGCAGCCCTCCTCGCGCTCCACCCCAGCTCACACAACGACGACTATCGGGAGTAACATTCTTGGTTGAGGCAACACGCAAACAGAAATGATTGACGCGGCGCAATCAGCCGCCGTGCGAAGATCCGCCCAGCCGCCTCACGGTTCATATAGACTACTGACTCGTGCGTTGCGGGGTCGGCGGCCTCAGATACTTTCAGGTGGCGTGTGAACCAGTCCGCTGCGAGCTCGGCCACCTGTTCCAGCGCGCCCGGTTCCTCGAACAGATGAGTCGCGCCCGGCACGATCTTGAGGGATTTCTCGCAGTGCAGGACGCGGTAGGCCTTCTCGTTGAGCTCGATTACGCCGTAAATCATGGCCGCCAACAATAATCAGGGTCGGCGCTTTCAAATCGGCAAGATGGCGAATCGCGAGATCCGGCCGACCGCCACGTGAGACCACCGCACGAATCGCGTGATCCTGTGACGCGGCGACCAGCGCCGCGGCAGCTCCGGTGCTGGCTCCGAAATATCCCAAAGAACAGCCCTTGATGTCGCTTCTGCCCTTTAGCCAGCGCGTCGCGTCTAACAGACGTGGGCGAGGAAATCGATGTCGCAGACGTTGTCACGGTCCGAGGCCTCTTCTTCCGTGAGAAGGTCGAATAACAGAGTGCCGATTCCTGATTTTTGCAGCGCCTCCGCAACGAATTGATTGCGCGGGCTCAGGCGGCTGCTACCGTTGCCATGGGCGAAAGGACCACTCCGACGGCGTCCTTCGGAATCGTCAACTCGCCTTCCAACTGCACGGAATCGGAGCGTATCGAAATTGAGAAAGGCTTTATCATTGAAAAATCATCCCTCATAGGAGTTGTTTTCCTAGGTGCATCAGGCGTGCCGAATTTGGGAGCCGCTAGCTGCAGAAAGGTCGGGAGTTTCCGTGCGGGTCGTCTTGCCTGATGGATGATCTTGCAGAAAGATTTTAGGGCGCTGTTGCCTTACGGCTCAGTTGCTGTTTCCGAAGGATACAGACCTGGTTCAGCGTCGGGGTCGTAGATTTTTCAGCGGTCGTGTGTTTAGAACGTCGTCCTTTTCGGTCCAGCCACGCCGCGCCTGATTGACTCCGTAGTCGAGCAATTCGAAATCCCGAGTCGAATGAGCGTCGCTCGATATCACAACCTTGACGCCAGCCCGCTTCGCGGCAAGGCAGGCGGTATCGGTTAGGTCCAACCTGTCCGGCTGGGAATCGATTTCCAGGGCACAACCTTCCTCGCGTGCGACCCGGGATTTCACTGAAGTCGAAGTTGCTGGGCTCGCGGTGCCCGAGCAAACGGCCGCTTGGATGGCCAATTACGTCAACGTTGGGATTGCGAATCGCTTTGATCAGTCTGCGCGTCATCTCGGCGGGACTTTGTTCGCGCTTGTAATGAACTGAAGCTACGACCCAGTCGAGCTCGGCCAGCGCATCGGCAGGCAAATCCAGCTCCCCGTCTTCGAGGATATCGACCTCGATGCCTTGGAGTAGTGAGATGCCAGAAGCTTTTTCCTGATTCGCTCGATTTCTCGCCTCTGTTCGTGCAAGCGCTCAGGATCCAGGCCATGAGCCATCGCTATACGGCGAGAATGATCGGTAATTGCAACATACTCGAGACCGCTCTCACGAGCCTGATGCACCATTTCCTCGATGGATGCATGTCCGTCCGTGTACAGAGAGTGAGTGTGAAGGTCGCCGCGAAGATCTTTACGCTCGATCAATTTGGGCAGCTTGCCGGACGATGCTGCTTCTATTTCGCCGCGGTCCTCGCGCAACTCCGGCGGCATCCATGAAAGCCCGAGAGCGCGGTAAATCTCGTCTTCCGTCTTGCCGGCTACGACAGCATCATCGCGGAAGAGGCCGTACTCGTTGAGCAAAAGCCCGCACGCCTGGGCGATCCGCCGCAGGTGCACGTTGTGGGCCTTGGATCCGGTAAAGTAGGCGAGCGCCGTGCCGAAACTCTTTGCGGGTACGACGCGCAGGTCCACTTGCAGACCGCTCTTGAGGATTACGCTGGTCTTGGTCTCGCCCGAGCCGATTACCGTGGTAATACCTGGGAAAGCAGTGAAATGCTTCATGACCGCGCCGGAATCCGCAGCAGCGGCAACCACGTCGAGATCGCCGATTGTCTCTTGCCGTCGCCGAAAGCTGCCCGCCAGCTCGAACTCACGGACGGCTGCGCATTTTCGCAAATGGGCGGCGATTTGCGCGGCGATTCGCGTCGCCTCCGCGTACAGTATGCGTTTGCCTTTGATGGTCTCCCGCCGCTGCAATGATTCCCGGATTCGTTCCTCTATCTTGGGTCCAAAGCCGCGGATCTTTTGGATCGCCTGAGACTTGACTGCTTTTTCGAGATCGTCGCGGTCGCGAATCTGCAGGAAGTCGATCAGGAGCTTCAAGCGCTTCGGACCAAGGCCCGGGACATCTTTTAATTCGAGAAGCTGGGGTAGGAACTTTGATGTCAATCCGTGGTGCACGGGCATGTCACCGGTCTTGGTGATCGCCGCTATTTTTTTCGCTAGATCGGCTCCGATACCGGGAATCTCATCGATTTGTTCTTCGCTTAGATCAGCGACTTGCGCCGTTTGATCGCGAATCGACCTGGCGGCATTGCGGTAGGCCCTTACGCGAAAGAAATTCTCACCCGCCACCTCCAGCATATCGGCGGTTTCGTTGAGAACCTTTGCGACTTCGTAGTTGTCCATCAGTGTTTCGTGCCATGGGGACGAAGCTGCCGCGCGTCCATGATCTGGACGCCACGTCCGGACAATTCACGGCTCAGTGCGTCGTCGCGCTGCGGCTCGAACGACCGACAGAGATCCCACATCACGTTGACTCGAAAACCTTCCTGGAGAGCGTCTTCGGCTGTCCACCTGACGCAAAACTCACGAGCCAAGCCGCAGATAAAAACTTCCTCGGTGCCGCGCTCCTTTAAGTACCCGGCTAATCCGGTCGGCGTTCGATTGCCTTTTGGATCCCAATTGTTCCGAAAGGCGCTATAGGAATCGATCGCCGCGTTCGTCGCTTTTCTAATGATTGCAGCAGCCCTTATCCATGGAATTCCAGGATGGAGATTCGCACCGGGGGTCCCTTGCACACAGTGATCAGGCCATAGGATTTGTTCATGGCGGTACAGTTCGATCCTTTCGAAAGCCCTCCGGCCTGGATGGTTGCTCGCAAATGAGATGTGTTCAGGCGGATGCCAATCCTGAATGGCGACGATCAGCCCGAAAAGGCCGGCTTCCATCAACTCCGCGATGGGCGACACGATCTCGCTCCCACCACCAACAGGTAATGCGCCGCCGGGCAGAAAGTCCGGCTGCACGTCAACTACCAATAAAGCAGATCGTTCTTTGTCCAAAATCATCGTCCCGTCAGAAGTGGACAGCGAGGACCTTAAAGCCATATTCCGCCAACGCATGTGCCGCGCGTTGCGCGCTTGTCGAAGGAACTAGCACGTATAGAACCTCACGTTCCGAGGTATCTCGCCGGTATGTCCCGACACCGAGGATGGGACAAATCGACCGGGCGAGGCTGGTTGCGGTCGGATATATCTCCGGAGCCATCCAGATCGACATCAATTCTGGAACTGGCATCGGAACTGGCTCCGAGCACGGCCTCCAACGCCCGCAGCATATCGGTGGCCGTTATGATGCCGACCAGCTTGTTATGCTCGACCACAGATTTCCTGACCTTCTTCGTCCTGCTCAAGGTCTTCCACTCACCGGAGATGCTGTTTCATACGGGCTGGTTCGTGGAGTCGTTGGCTATCCAAACTCCCTCTTTTGACATCGCACTAGTCACCAGGGCGCCGTTGAGAGGTACTCCTTGGAGGTAAGCGCTCTATACAGACATCGCGATCGGTCAGCATTCCGATGGCTCGACCCTCGTGATCGGCCACCGGAACGCGGCCGATGTCGTTTTCCCAGATTATTTGCCCGCCATGTTCAGGGTGTTGTACTCCGCACAGTACTTGACCGGCGTAACTTTTATCCTCGTTGCCTCCGTCGGTGAGGCCGTGAACTCCGGTTCGCGAAACGGTCATGCTCAGGACTTGTGGATTACTTCTTGGATACCTCGACCTTCCTTTCTTCTGCTGGTTCGACCGGTACCTTCTGGGCCACTGTCTCCTTCGCCAGCGGAACTGTAATCTCGACTACCCCGTTCTTGAAGCTGGCCCTTACTTTGTCGGTGGCTACGCCTTCGGGCAGACTCATGCGCCGCTCGAAGGCGCCGTAGGAAACTTCGCGCCGGAGGTATTCATCCTTCTTGACCTCTCGCTCGTTCCTCGTTCACCCCTGACGGTGAGAACGTTGCCGAGAATCGAGACGTCGATGTCCTTGGGCTCAAGGCCTGGCACATCTGCGCGAACGATGAGATTGCCGTCCTTCACGTAGCTCTCAACCGCCGGTGCAAACACATCGTCGAATTTATCCTCGAACTCTCCGAAACTGCGCGGGAGTGATTCCCATCTTCGAGCGATCTGTTCGAGCTCCCGAAAAGGGTTCCATCGTAATAGCGCTCCCATTTCCCTATTCCTCCATTTCTGGCTTTTCGTATGCATTCGTCGTCACTTGCCTTAGCCTGCTTTTCTGCAAGCGCTGAGCCATCCAAATTCTCGTGGAATAATTGATCGCTGGTGCGGCGGATGTAGCGAAATGGGACAGCCTTAGGGTGCGCCACTGATGCCAATTGCACCAGCCAACAGAATTGCATCGGTTGCGAGCGCTAAGAGTATACATAAGCTGAGCACGTTATCTTCTGAGGCGAACTCGTCCGTTGTCTGGCACGGCCGTAGCTAAGACTCGGGAGGAGGACTCGAACAAATGCCAACGAATGTGGTCAGAACCCCCGAAGACGAAATCCTATGGAAACGAGCAAAGTCGCGCGCTCACATACAGTATCCGGAGGCGACCGGTGAACATTTTTATCGACTGGTCATGGCCACCTATAAGAAGATGGCTCATCATTCGTCGATCGCGACCGAGACAGCTGCGGCCGCAAGGAGAATGCTATGACCAAGGCCAAGGCTCTTACTCGAAGTATGGATCGGCCGGGTCGCAATCTGACAAAACGCCACCCGTAGCCCGCAGGCAATCGTTCAGCGATCCGTCTATCTGCGACCGCTGTGGCGCGGTGTATAGGGCAAAAAGCTGGCGGCGCGGTCGTCGGCTAGCGCCCGAATTTCTTGCCAAAGCGAGGTGGGTGGTATGTCCGGCATGCATCCAGGTGGCGACTGGCGAGTATCACGGTCAGGTGCTGATAGAAGTTGGCGATGGAACTGAGCGGGAGGCTATTTCGGCTCGAGTTACCAACGTAGCGGATAGAGCACAGACGACTCAGCCGGAACGAAAGATCGTCTCAACCAACTGGAACAATAAGACTTTAGAAGTCTTGACCACGTCGCAAAAGCTCGCCCATCGCATCGCACACGAGGTCCAGAAGGCGTTCGGTGCGCGCGTCCATTACTCCTGGGCGGATACTGATGGCACCCCATTGGCCACCGTAAAGGTAAAATCGATACAAACGAAACCGAGAAAGTCAAAATGACCAACATCTCCAGCTACATCCTAATACCGCAATCCAATCATTGTCTGTCAGCATCAATCGATTGGGGTTCTCGTGTAGAATTGGCGACCGATGCACCAGGCTGAATACCGAAGCAAAGTCATGTCGCCGGCTGCAGCAGCCGAGCTTATTCCGACCCGTGGGACTCTTTCCATGGGGATGGCGGCAAGTGAGCCGCCTGCACTACTTAGGGCACTTGAGGATCGCGTAAAACGAGGCGCCATCAGGAGCTTCGGGTCTACTATTCCCACTCTGTCGCGGCTGCGGCGACGACCATCCTCAAGTATGACTACATGAACCTCATCAAGCCGCACCCATTTTTTCCTACAGTAGTCGAACGATCGTTGTCGGAGCGCGGCCGCCAGGACGGTAGTCCCAAAAGTCCAAGGACCGACGACTGATCCGCGTGCCGATACTTAATACATCGTAACCGAATACGGGGTAGCCGACATGAGTGGTAAATCGACGGGCGAGAGAGCCGGTGCATTAATCGCCATTGCTCATCCCAAGTTCCGGGACGAGCTACGCCAGGCTGCTCGAGAATTCGGCTATCTCTAGCACCAGAGGCTTGGTCAATTGATACCAGAACCGGAAGAGTTCGCACGTAGGGTTCATCGGGTCAGCGGATATTGGTCGTTGTACGAACAGTGGCTTCTCTATGTTTCTAGAACACAAAGATCAGGGAGGACAATTTATGACGGCTTCGGATGAGAAGGACCGCGACGGAGACAAGCTGCGCGATGTCGGGAAGGTTCGTGAGGACCTCTGGGCGGCGGAAAGAGATCGGGAGTTGCTCGCGAAATTGCGCCGTAATTCAGAAGAACGCGCGGAAACCGATCAACGGACAACAACGCAGGTATTCAAGCGGATTCTCTGCCCGCTCGACTTTGAAGAAAACTCTATCGAAGCATTGAATCTGGCAGGTCGACTAGTCTCCCAAAATGAGTCGGATTTTTATCTGCTTCATGTCTGTTCAACAGTTTTGGTTCCTCTAGGCGGTCCCGTGACTGATTGGCCCTTGGCAGAACAGGCGGCCAAACACCGTATCGAGGAAATTGCAGCCCAGCATCTGCAGAAGCTTCGCTATCAGTGTCTGGTCACGACGGGAAATGTCGCTGAACGGGTCACGAATTGCCAGTTAGCATTGGACGTCGATCTGATCGTGATGGGCACTCACGGACGACGTGCAGTTCCACACTTTTTTTTAGGGAGCGTCGCGGAGCGCGTAGTCCGAGAGGCCGCTTGTCCGGTACTCACTATCCGGGCACGATAGCTCGCCTATGTCGAGGACAGATAGTGCCCTCCAACCTTGCCCTTTCTCGACTATCGGCAGTCTCCAGAAATGACCAACCTTCCACCCCTTTTGCTGGCTTCCACAAAGGTGTCCTTCGGAGAGTGATAAACACGGGGCCCGCGTGTCATTCATCCGAGCCACTCAAGGCAACTAACTCGCCAGAGGCGCGGAACAAATTCTCGGAGAACGTCGTCCTCATCGTTGCTGTCGGAGTCAGCCGAGCTTGCAAACTGGCTCGATCGGACACAAATACGTGCGCGCCTTCGCCGCTAGGAAGCTACGAAGCTCCGCATATCCGACTGGCACAGCAATGGCTTAAGCCAGCGATGGATAGACAATTTGAAATTGAGGAGGGACTCTGATGTCGTTTCCATTCAAAAGAATCCTGATGGCCTGCACCCCGAAAACTCCCCCGAATTGAGATAGAGTGCGTCGCCTTATGACCTGCCCCGCGAAAGTAGGACGGATGACGGTAGAGAATTGGACCTCGCGCAGTCGGTTAAGGCCGGTGTGACCGGCGTTTTGTGACCTCAACGGACTCAAGTAACTACCTCAAGCAAATCGCTGGTTAAGACTGCGTTTAACAGCTTTTCGGCCCCGCCCTCACGGTCGACACGGGCGGGCCGGAAAGCTATGCCGCTTTCGGATTCGCAGGCCAGAGCGCACTGCACCGCGTGGGCCGTCTGATCTTGCGCCGGCCGAGCGGTGCGCGCGACGGCTGCGCTCCGCATTTCCTGCCAAGTGCACGCAAAGGCCGCGGGCGTGGCATCGCGCAAAGCACTGTGCGGTCTCACCTGATTATAATCGTCGCGCCACTTCGCGAGCTTGTCGCGTACATCGCTGAGGGCGAAGAACACTTCCACGTTCAAACACTCGTCGCGCAATCGACCATTGAAGGATTCGATATAGCTATTCTCAACCGGCTTGCCGGGGCGGATGAAAGCGAGTTCAACCCCGTACTGATAGGCCCAGGCTTCCATCGCGCGACTGTAAAATTCTGAACCATTATCTACCGTGATCGAAGTCGGGGCGCCACGCTCCGCAAGCACTTGCGCCAGAGCCAACGCTACTTTCTGACCAGTCAGTGAACTGTCGGCCAAAAGCAGCAGGCATTCACGGGTAAATTGATCGACCACCGTCAGCACCCGGAACCAGCGCCTGTCCAACAAACGCGCTGCGACAAAGTCCATACTCCATTTTTCGTTTGGGCGCACAGCTTTGACCGCCGGTACGCGGGTCCGCCGCGCGATCTTCTTGCGCACTTTGGTCCGCACCGCCAGGCCGTCCTCGGTATACAACCGATAGATCCGCTTGGCGTTGACCGGCCAGCCCTCACGCCGGAGCAGCACGGTCAGCCGCCGATACCCGAAGCGCACTCGGTTGGCCGCCAATTCCCGCAGTCGCATCCGCAGCCCCAATTGCGGATCCCGTCGAGCCCGATATCGCAGGGTTGCCAGTTGGATCGGCAACAGCCTCGCCACCCGCCGCTCGCTCATCGCGAAAGCGGCTTGCGTCCAGCGCCCCAACTCGCGCCGGTGCCGAGGCTTTACAGCTTTTTTCGGACGATCTCCTGCAACACATGTCGGTCCAGCGAAAGATCCGCGACCAACCGCTTTAACTTGCCGTTCTCTTCGCGCAATTGCCGCAACTCGCGCAATTCCTCCAAGCCCAGCCCAGAGTATTTCTTCTTCCAAACGTAGTACGTCGCTTCGCTCACCCCGTGCTCGCGGCAGATGTCAGCCACTTTCGTGCCGCTCTCCGCCTGCCGCAAAGCGCGCAGGATCTGCTCTTCCGTATGACCCTTCTTCGACACCCTCGTGGCCTCCCTGGCTTCCCAGAAGACCACGCGCAGCCCGCCTTCCTCAACTTCGTCCTGTCCTAGTTTTCGGGTTTTGGGTCACTGAGTCCAGTTGACTTCGACGACAACTCACTGGCTGCATTGGAAGTGGCAGCGCAGATTGCGCGCCAGAACGGGGGGACAGTCTTGTTGCTCCACGTCGTTCCGACGATGATCGCACCGACTTGTCCATACTGAAAACTCTGAAAGCGGCGAAAAGTCTAGAGTTTTGGGAGGGGGCAACGTAGTGTCGCCGCATGCTCAAGCATGTGCATTCCATCGTGGCCGCTATCGCTCGCCGTTTCCGCAGTCGGGCCGTTCTTGAACTGGAAATCCTCGCTCTCCGTCATCAGCTGCATGTTCTTCGCCGCCAGCGGCCGGGTCGGCCTCGGTTGTTTACGATCGACCGTCTGCTTTGGATCTGGCTTTACCGATTGTGGCCGAGCTGTCTGGAGACGATGGTGTTGGTCAAGCCGGCCACCGTCGTCCAATGGCACCGCCAGGGCTTCCGTCTGTTCTGGCGCTGGCGTTCGCGATTGGGACGGCCGTCAGTAGATCGAGAAGTTCGGGATTTGATTCGGCAGATGAACGCGGCCAACCCGCTCTGGGGCGCACCCCGAATCCACGGCGAGCTGCTCAAGCTCGGCATCGAGATCAGCCAGGCGACGGTCGCCAAGTACATGGTGCGAAGACGAGGGACGCCTTCGCCGACCTGGCGCAGCTTTCTGCGCAATCAGGCCGCCGGCATCGCTTCGATCGACATGTTCGTTGTGGCGTCCGCCTCGTTTCGGTTGCTGTATGTGATGATCATTCTGGCCCACGATCGCAGGAAGATCGTACGATTTGATGTCACATGGAACCCGACCGCGAGCTGGCTATCGCGACAGGTAACCGAAGCGTTCCCGTGGGACACCGCTCCGCGCTATCTCTTGCGCGATCGCGACGCGTCGTACGGCGCGGAATTCCGGAGGCGGGTCGATGCGATGGGGATCAGGGAAGTCGTCACCGCTTCACACTCACCTTGGCAAAACGCATACGTCGAGCGATTGATCGGTTCGCTTCGCCGCGAGTGCCTCGACTACATCGTAATCTGCAACGAGCGCCATCTGCGTCGCGTCCTCTCCTCGTATGCGGACTACTACCAGCGCAGCCGCACGCATCTTTCACTCGACAAGGATTGCCCGGATCCACGCCCGGTCATGCCACCCGGGAGCGGGAAAGTCGTCGCCATTCCACAAGTCAATGGCCTGCATCACCGCTACGAACGTCTCGCTGCCTGATTCTTCCATGATTTTTGCTTACCAATGGTTTGGACAGCTTGCCGCTGCACCTCGTCTGACGATCGCGCAATCGCGCTTGTTCGATCTCAATAACGCGTCGGACATTCGTGCGGCATGGCTCGTCCCGAATCCATTCTTTCAAGGCAATTCAAAATCAAATTTCTCGCCCGTGCTTAAATTCCGCTTCAGATGGAATTTTTAGCAGGGACAGGGGTGAGCCCACAAGATTTCAAGCCTTGAGTTGGCGATGATCGGTAGACGGGTGCTCCTAGGCCGCTCGTTTAGCCCGCAGCGTTCGGCCGTGACTCCGATATCTCTATCCTGAACCGTTCAAGTATGGCGACCGTGTACCACGAGTGGTAGTTGGGGTAACCACTCGCCCGGAAGCGTCCGAACTCGCCCCCCAACGAAAGTTATCGTAGGGTCAGCGCCGGTACTCCGGCATGCGCTGCTCGACCGCTTCGATCATTACCTTGATCCGTTGCACGCGATCTTTCCGCACAAGATTCACCTGCGAGCGTACCGATGACGCTTCAGACCACAAGCCGCCTTGGCGAAGCAACCTCACCAATAAACGAGCGTTTCGTTCAGTCCCCCAACTGGCAAACAGTCTCCCGCCTAGGCTCCCAGCCTTTTCCGCTTCTGTGATAGCCGCTTGGGGCACCGGCATCATCTCTCCGTCCTCTGATATGAATGGTAGACACCGTTCCTAGAATTCCACCAGCGGCGAAGGGACGAAGGCGATTCGATGGCAATGCGGTCCCCGCGGCATCGGATGCCGAATGAAGCGCGGTCGCGTCGAAAGGCCACGAAATCGCCAGTAACCAACTTTCAGGTTCTCGCAAGCCTCGGTGCGGGTCAGACACCCGACGGGCCCGCGGACCGTGATTCCACAGCGATAGTGGTGAGCGACTCTTCGCGCCATTTTGAGTCTGTGTATTACGCGCGCGAGGCCGAAACAATGATATCAGAGCCATTCGTGGTCAGGGTACAACGCGGCCAACAGCGCGTCACACATCCCACGATTCCGTGCCACGAAAGTTCCTAGATTTTTCAGTTCTTGAAGCTGGTTGCGAATTTTTGCAGTTTCTCTTTGGCCGCGTTGATATCAGCCTCAAGCATCGTTCGCTTTTCTGGCGTTGCGGCGTGCAAGTGTTCTTCGAGCAGCAATTGGATTCTTTCGAGCAGTTCGGTGATCTCGACTAAGTCCCGTCGATTCATATAGACACCGCGAACAATATCTGAATCGAACCTCTCAGTCCCCTGACTTGTCGATGGTACGCGTAGGTCGACAGTAGCCTCAGGTGGAGTTCGTGAGTGTGATCGGGCTGAGGCCGTATCCAAAAGCGCCAGTTCGAGTATGCTGACCGCACCGTCGGCAAGACGATAGAAGAGACGTGAAGACGATAGCCGAAGGTTCCCGTCGGTTTCAAACAAAGCTCTCGGGTGCCTGACGATGCTTGAGCTCGTCTCGGCGCAGATGCACAGCTTCAAAGCTGATGCATATATGTATTTAGGAGAAGCGCTCCATGAGTGAAGGGGGATTGGTTGGTTCGGTAGGGGCATTGTGGCGCTATCCGGTGAAGTCGATGATGGGTGAGCGCGTGGAAACGGTCGTTGTGACCGAACGCGGCATCCTTGGCGATCGCGCATATGCTTTGGTCGATCAGAGCACCGGCAAATTGGGTAGTGTGAAGAACCCCCGCAAGTGGGGCTTCCTATTGACCTGCAAGGCGCGTTTTGCAGAGCCAGTCGAGTCGGATGAGACCGTACCGCCCGCTCTGATCACGTTCCCAGACGGCACTTGCCTGCCGACCAATCGACCCGAAACCGCCAAGATCCTGAGCGAGTTGCTGGGTCGCAAAGTCTCTATAGCCAGCGGCGGCGCTGCGCAGCCCAGCCTCGAGAAATATTGGCCGAACGTCGACGGCCTCGGGCATCGTGATGAGGTTACTGATCAGGCTATCCTGGAAAACAGCTTTTTCGACGGCGATCCCGTACACATCTTGAGCACTGCGAGCCTCAGCGCCCTTACCGCGCTGTATCCAACGGGTTATTTCGACGCCCGGCGGTTCCGGCCGAATATCGTGATCTACACGCCGCCGGACCAGCGTGCTTTCGTTGAGAATGATTGGGTGGGCCACACCTTGGCGATCGGCCCGCAGGTCCGCTTTCAAATCAAACGTCCTACTAGCCGCTGCGTCATAACCACGCTGGCACAGAGCGAATTCCCACGCGACCTCGGCATTCTGAAGACCGCCGCGCAGTACAACGCCGCAAACGTCGGGGTGTATGCGACCGTGCTGCACGGGGGCGTTATCCACCAGAGCGTCGAGGCGGTCCTGAGCTGATCGCAATCCGGATTTATTCGTTCGCCCCTGAATTATCTAGACCGGGTTCTGATGCTTCCTGCGGCAGGGGCACCCCCAGGGGGTCGGCAATCTCAAGGTCTCCCTTCGTCGTACAGGCCTGCATTGGCTAGTTCGGCGAGAGTGGGGAGCCCTAACCGGTGCGTCATGCATTGGCAGTTGGGAGCGGCGCAGGGATGCTCCAGATACTCCCGCATGACCCGCGCGGCCTCGTCGCGTAGCCACCGCCTGGTTGCGAGCGGATGCCTGCCGACGGGAAAGCTATTGGGTCGATCTTCCTTTCCCGGCAGTCGCACGGTCGCATCCATGCGCGCGATGAATGACTGCTGAGAGGCTGACAAGGGACCGGGTCTGTATACCCGATACTTCTTCAGCGCGAGCCGTTGTATGCCCCGCGCGGTGAAGAACAGCTTGCGCCTGTGATACGGCCCTCGTTGCCAGGAGCGCACGAAATAGTCCTGGCCGCGGACCAGATCGCTATAGCCCACCCGCGTGTAATTGGTCAGTGTGATGGGGCTGAGGCCTAGCATCTCCGCCGCCTGGTTTCGGTCGTACACCATGCTTTATTTTATATCGCGCCGCAGTCCCGCGCGCACACCACCCAGCATGTAGTACTTTTCTGGCGCACGCTGTCAGGGCCAGAGAGTCTTCTCTCCTCAGTAGCGATCGATTGTCAGACAGCCTGCTCATGGCCGGGGATGTGAGGCCCTACTGCGAGATGGGGTTAGGTCTTGGTCTCGTCCAGCCCTCGAGGGGCGCTAGCGGTCAGAATCCCAGGCGGTGCCACCACGTCCAGCGGGGCGCGGTCTGCTAAGATAGTCAGCGTAATTTGAACCGATCTGACCACGCTCGGATAAGGTCGACGAGCGGCGGTGTCCAACGGAAATGAAGCCACCGTGTCACGAGCAGGCGCTGGCGGCGGCCAAAGCCGTCGTACAGAGCAGAGGTGTGAACGACTTCACGATCTCAGAAGTCGTCGAACAGATGCGAGTCGCAGGCTCGCGCTGTGCGAGGATAACCATCGTCAATCACGTGGCTTCTCGATGTTGCGTTAACGCCCCGGGTCACCACGCCAAGCGGTACGGTTACTTCAAGAGGATCGGTCGCGGCAGATATCGAATTGTGTGAACGGTTCGCCGACACATCATGGCAAAAGGACAAAGACCCAGAATCAGTCGGCTTTTCGTTGTTAAAGCGCGGCATCATGGGAACTTTCCACAACATCAGCCGCAAGCATCTACATCGCTACGTTTGCGGAATTTGATTTCCGCTGGAACACGCGCAATCTGGACGATGGCGCTCGCACGGCGACCGCGATTCGCCTAACCGAAGGCAAGCGGCTACGTACAAGGAGCCAATCGCGCCGGCCGAACAATGAAGAAAAAGAAGAAGCAAAAAACCAGGGCCGAAAGAGGATCGGTTGGTGATTCAGGTCAATTGGAAAGAAGCCGTCAAGCGCTCGTTCGAGAAGAAGAAGCCGCCCCACGGTTCGCCAAGAACAAGCTAGTCCTTTTTGTCGTTAGCGGGACGTGTTTGCTGCGGCTTGAGTTGCACCCGCTCTCGAGGATCACCTAATACATCGCGGACGTATTGTGCACCGTATGAAGTCTGAGCTTTGATACGCTTCCGCATTTCCAGCACCCAATTACGGCGGGTGCTTTTGGAAGCTGAAGTATCATCTGATTTACTCATCTTCGCTGCCCTCCTGTTCAGAAATTGCCCGATCAAAGCGTTTGTGTCGCACCCATCGAAACTGCCTGTCCGCTGTAATCACGGCTATTTCGATTGGACCGCCGCAGAGTTGCGAAAAATTCGAAAATTTGAGGCCCTTGATGGTACTATAGATTCCAGCGTGGACTAGGTCTATAGCATCTCTAATCGGCATTAAAGACGGCGAGAGGTAGTATTTATTCGTAAGTGCTTCTAAATCAGCCTTAGTACCCTTCCATTGCGGAGAGGTTGCAATTTCATCCGCAAGGTTGTCGTCAATCCCGAACAGAAGGCGCTTGATCATATTCGGCACCCCCCAAAAAGCCGGGAACCCAAGCGGAAGCGCGTTGGGGGTAGGTGGAGACGTTCCTGTTCGTGGATCAAAAAGAATCTCATATGCGCCGCCGTTCCGATTGTCGGAAGGGCCGTAGCCAGCCAAGCAAAATCCAACACCCAGACCTAGCAATATCGCGTGTTCCTCGTTTTCTCGCGCTGTTCGAGCAGGATTTGAATCTAGCTGTCTGAATCGGTTGTGCTCGCTTTGGAAAGCCGTAGTCCATTCGTTCCAGAACGTTGCGGCCCATCTGTTAGCGGCATCTTGAAGCGTGGTCGCGGGAGTAGACTTCAGATCGTCGGCAAACCTTCCTATTAGGGTACGATAGCTGACCGATCCAAGACCGCCAAGAGCCCCAAGTTACGATCGCAAACGTCTCGGTCTGTGGAACGTTCGAGATTTCGAACAGCTTTTGCGCGTAGTTGAAGTAATGCGGCAGCTTCCTTCCGGCAGGGCCACCCGGCTCTTCCAAGTGAAAAGTCGCGGTACTGTCTGCTCCCAAAACGACGCCTTCAGGAGAATCATAACACGCAGCTATCGTCATGCTTGACGCCCCGCTGCCCTTATGGGCGCTAGAGCGTCGCTTCTAATTTGCGTTAAGTACATACTCCCGGATTCTTTCCTGGCCGACCTACTTTCGCAGGTAGTGTCGCTCATCGGGCAGTCCGCACCTATTCGGGCCGTGGAGACTTTTCGCAGGGAGACTCATCAGGTTACCCCAACTACTTGTTCGACATATACCAAATTGAACCCATGCTGGGTTGTACAGATTCGAGCCGCGTGGCTGGATTATGTTCCGCGGCAACGATGAATCCTGTAAACGGTCGCCATCTGTGAGGATAGCCCAGACTCGGACCAAGACCGTCCTAACGTCTATGCTTCGTCTATTCTGAGTCGACCCGCGTTCTTGCTATCCTTATTGACGTACAAAAGACCATCAAAAGTAAGGAGTCTTGGAGCCACCCGTCGGATTCGAACCGACGACCTGCTGATTACGAACAGCCAGTCAGCATATTCCCGCATTGATCGCTCGTAAATCTTTAATTTTACAGCATTTTCTGAATGGACCCTGCTGATTAAAAATCAGCAGGTCAGAGCCGAGTTAAACCCAGTGAATGGCAGCACGAGCTGCCGAACATTCCCGGCAAGAGCATCAAAGGCGTGCTCGTCGAATGCGGCCCGGGGCGGCTACTCGCCGGGCCACACGCATGCCAAATCCGCCTTCATCTACGCGACCGTGCTTGAGGGGGCGATCCGCAGTCAGGTCAACGACGGACCGGTGGCGCCCTACGAGGCGGACAGAGCTTCTCCGAGATGCCCGGCGATCGTCACGGCGTTAGCACCAATGCCAGCAAGAGGAAGCCGGCGGCCTGGGTGCGTTCCTGCTCTCCTTCGCGGTCAAGGACGAGGAACTGGCAGCCGTGTATCAGCGGTTGCTGGAGCGGGGCATCGTTTGTTATTCAGAGCCGTAAGTCGTTGAGCTCTCGGGCTTCGGTGCGATGCGAGCGGTGGTCTTTGAGGGCCCCGACGGCCAGATGATCGAGCTGATTGAGCTCCAAGCGGCAGTTGAGATTCGGCGTATGCGCACAGCTTCCGGCGTCCAGCGGTCGCAGCCCGCATAGCGAGGCATCAGTTAGTACGCGCGGGGATAACTGGCACGCCGCGCACGATGAGTCACAGACGAAATGCCTCAGTATACAAAAGGAGGATGCTAGTGGGTATTCGCACGGGAGCGGAGTATCGCGAGCGACTGAGAGACGGGCGCACCGTTTATGCGAACGGCGAACGGGTCAAAGACGTTACGACCTATCCGCCCTTTCAGCGAACCATCGGCACGATTGCGGCGTTGTACGACCTGCAACATGACCCCGCTCACCAGCCGCTGCTGACCTACCCCTCGCCCAAAACCGGTCACCCGGTAGGCCTTTCGTTTCTGATCACCGAAAGTGCGGAGGATGTCGCTCGCCGCATCCGGTCCGAAGAGTTTCGCGCCGAAGCGACCTTCGGGCTCATGGGCCGGATGCCAGACTTCATGAATGCGATGGTCACCGACGGGGCGGTGGCCGCACCAATGCTCAGTCAGCGAGAACCTCGGTACGCAGAGAATCTCATCCGCTACTACGAAGACTGTCGCGAAAACGATCTGTGCCTCACGCACACCCTGGTCGATCCGCAAATCGATCGCTCGAAAGGACCAGCGGAGCAAGCGGATCCTGAAGCCGCATTACATTTTGTGCGCGAGGCCGATCGGGGCATCATCGTGCGCGGCGCACGGATGTTGTCGACGCTCGCTCCATTCGCCGACGAGATCTGGGTCGGACCTTTCTATCCGCGCAAGCCCGGCGAGGAATTGTACGCACTCTGCTTCGCGATCCCGATGGACACGCCGGGATTGAAGTTTGTCTGCCGCGAACCCTATGACGATGGGCGCAGCGCGTTCGATCGGCCGGTCTCTTCGCGCTTCGATGAGGAAGACGCGCTGGCGATTTTCGACGACGTGCTGGTGCCGTGGGAGCGGGTGTTTATCAACGGCGACATCGAGGCGTCGAACACGCTTCTGCCGCAGGGGCCTGGCTACGCATTGCTGCAAGCCACTATTCGCGGCGTAGTGAAACTGCGCTTCATGGCCGGTCTCGCTTGCCACGTCGCCGAGGCGATCGGACGAACGGCGCTGCCTCATGTCCAGGCCCAGTTGGGAGAGTTGGTGGCGAAGGTGGAACTGGCGAATGGACTGTTGCGGGCGGCGGCGCAGGAAATAGCGGCAGCCCGCCGGGAGGGCACGTCGCTGCGTTCCCTGGCCGCAACACTGTGGGTCTTCATTCCCGAGACGCAGATGCGCGCCGCAGAAATCATCCGGCAACTGAGCGGCAGCGGGTTGATCCTGACGCCCACCGAGAGGGATTTCAACAATAGTGAGATCGCTCCCTATCTGGAAAAATATATGCAAGGCAAGAATCTCAGTGCGCGTGACCGTGTGCAGCTCTTCAAGCTCGCCTGGGATATGTTGGGCGAACAATTTGGCAGCCGTCAGTTGCAGTATGAATGGTTCTACGCGGGAGATCCGATCTTTACCCGTTCGCGCTTCTATCGTTCCCCGGCGGTGAATAGCTACAAGGCAATGGTCGACCGGCTGCTGAGTAAGGCGAAATAGCCATACGCCCTGGAAATTGATTACCGGTTCGAGAACTGGAGTGCGCAGTTTGTTCTGAGATGCGAGGAGGGATGTCATGGGAATCGCGCGAACCGCTATCAACTATGACGAACTCGTCAAGGACGATCGGGTACACGGACGTTATATACGGACCCGCCCATCTTCGAGGACGAGATCGACAAAATCTTCTCGTGCGATCCGACGACGGCCAGGTAGGCGAACTGGATGTCACCGCCGGGGTGCACAATACGGTTACCGGTTGAAGACGGGGACAATAGCGAAACGGTCGTTCACTCAACCTTCAATGTCGCCGTACTGCGGCGGGGCCGGATCGGCGTTTTTGCGGGCCGCGCAATTCACAAGCTGCGTCCCGGTGGCGATAGCTACAAAATAGCTTACAAAAAGGTTCTTCTGATCAATAATGACCAAGTGATTAACAATCTAACGTATCTCATTTATCGCGGGTCTTTGAACGGTTCTAATTTCTGACGTGATGCGACATGGAGGAATAGGGTGATGGCGAGTGTCAGCCAGTTAGGCTACCTGGGGTTGAGCGTTCGAGACCTGAACCAATGGGAGCAGTTTGCTGCGCAGGTGCTCGGATTGCAGCCCAACGGGTACGATCCGGACGGGGCGTTGTTCCTGCGCATGGACGATTACCATCATCGCGTCATTGTCCATCCGACGGGCAATGACGACCTCGCGTACATCGGCTGGGAAGTCGCCACCGAGGAGGGGCTGGAAGCGATGGCGGCACAATTGGAGCGAGCCGGGGTTTCAGTGACCGCGGGGACCGCCGAGGAGGCGGAGGCGCGGCGCGTCGCAGGGATGATCAAATTTACCGATCCGAGCGGAATCGCCTCGGAAATCTTTTACGGCCCGCTGGTGAGCTTCGATAAGCCGTTTCAGTCGCCGAGGGCGATCTCCGGCTTCAAGACCGGCGATCAGGGACTCGGTCACTTCGTCGTTTCGGTTGACGATTTCGATCGCAGCCTGCATTTCTACCGCGACGTGCTGGGGATGCGAATCAGCGACTTCGTGAACATCTCGCCGGTACCAAAAGTCAAGATTAAGGTCGGATTTTTCCACTGCAATCCGCGTCATCACACGCTCGCGTTTGCGCAGATGCCGGGAATGTCCAGGCGCCTGCATCATTTCATGCTGCAACTCCAGTCACTCAACGACGTGGGCATGACGTACGATCTCTGCCAGGCGCAAGAGGTGCCGATCGTGATGAAGCTGGGCAAACATACGAACGACCACATGGTGTCGTTCTATCTACGCACGCCGTCCGGATTCAACGTCGAATATGGCTGGGGCGCGCGCGAAGTGGACGACGCCACCTGGCAGGTGCAGGTGCACACCACCGGCAGCATTTGGGGACACCAGGGGAGTATGTAACGCCGACCAACTTTCGTCCTGTGCAAGGAGGTCAGCAGCGCCGATTTAGTGCGTGGCCCGCGACGGACAGAAGCGGGATGCAAGCTGGAGATTCGCAAGTCAGGAAAGAGTCAGGAGGTCGATCGCGATGGGCAGGCTCGATAACAAGGTCGCAGTAATTACCGGCGCCGCGAGCGGCATGGGCCGCACCACCGCAATCCGTTTCGCCGGCGAGGGCGCCGCCGTCGTGGTCGCCGACCTGAATGAGGAAGGCGGCGCATCGACGGTCCGTCAATGCAAGGAGAACGGCGGCCGCGCCGTTTTTCAGAAGGCCGACGTCGCAGCCGAGGCCGACGTCAAAGCTCTGATCGCGCGCGCGGTCAGCGAATTCGGCCGTCTCGATGTCACCTTCAACAATGCGGGTTTAATCGGGGCGGTCGGTGCGCTCGAGGAGATCACCGCCGAGAGTTGGGACCGCACCCACGCGATTCTGCTGCGCGGCGTCTTTTTCGGCATCAAGTATTCGATCTCCGAGATGCGCAAAGTCGGCGGCGGCTCGATCATCTCGACTGCGTCGATCGCCGGAATGCGCGGCGGAATCGGCCCGACGATCTACAGCACCGCCAAGGCCGGGGTAATCAACCTGACTCAGTGCGCCGCGGTCGAATTGGGCAAGGATCGTATCCGCGTCAATTGCATTTGCCCAGGCGGGATCAACACTCCGATTCAAGGAAGGCCCACCGAGGCCGGTGTGCAGGCGCTCGCTCAGATTGCAACCGATCAAGCGTGCCGGCCAGCCTGACGATATCGCCAATATGGCGCTGTTCCTGGCCAGCGACGAAGCGGAGTGGATCACCGGGACGGCGATGCTGGTCGACGGAGGTTTCATGGCGCGGGCCGGAAACTCGGTAGGCATTTTGGGCTCGCAATGGAGCGGATCGGCGGGCTTCGTCGGCCCGTCGTTCAAGTTGCGCTGAACGTCTGAACCGCGAGCTTCGCGCTAGTACCCCGGGAAACCCGCGCATGGGACTCGTCAGGTCGCTCGTCGTTACCAATGCAGCGGGCAAGCCGGAAGTAAGTATCGCCTATCCGACCCCGCCTCCGGCTACGTAGAGCACCTGACCAGTCATGTACGACGCCTCATCACTGGCAACGAACGCAATCGTGGCAGCAACTTCATGCGCCTCACCAGCTCGCCCCAGAGCTGCATCGCGGATGCTTTGCGCAAGGATTTCATTCCGCCACTCTTTTTCACGTTCGCTTGGTGGCACTGCATTGCGCGGAATCACGCGATTGGAGTTGATAAGTCCAGGTGCCACGCAGTTGACGCGAATGCCGAACGGCGCCAGTTCCATCGATAGCGCAACGGTCATCGCAGCAACGCCGCCCTTTGCCGCTGCATAAGGTACCCGGTAGAGGCCGCGCGTCGCGGTCGAGCCAATGTTAACTATCGAACCGCGTCGCTGTTTTATCATTGCCGGAACCACGGCCCGCGCGCAAAGCAGGGTGGGCCAAAGCGATCGCCGAATCTCGCGCTCCATCTCCGGCACCTCGTATTCCCAGAACGGCTTGGTCCAGATCGTGCCGCCGACATTGTGAATGGCCACGTCCAGCGAATCATGCAAATTCAAGGCTTGCGTGACCATGTGGCTGGCGCCTTCAGATGTCTCGAGATCGGCCTCCATGAAGTGTGCTTTCCCACCGAACGCCCGGATCTCCTGCTCCACTTCGCGGCACGCTTCCGGAACGCGGTCGACCAGTAGGACTGATGCACCTTCTGATGCCAGGCGGATCCCGGTCGCCTTGCCAATGCCCTGCGCGGCTCCGGTGACGAGAGCCACTTTGCCCGCAAACCGTTGTGGCATTGCTGCAGACATCAAAGTGGAAATACCAGATATCTGTTAAGGATATGGCCATCCACGACCACTTCTTTCTTCATGAACTTCAGCTCGCCTGCTTCGAATCGCACCACATCATGATAAACACCCGAAGCGAACACTTCGGTCCGCCGTACATCCGCGGACGAATAGGTCACGATGAAATTGGATTTGAAGGCGAAGTCTCCTGCTTCCAAAGCCGTGCACGAGGTGCGCTGCGTGACATGACGGGTGCGGTGGACGTTGTAGGTACCTACCCACACTTTATTGACGAAGGTTACGCGGTCATGCAACCGCGCTCGGCAGTCATCCAAGATCCAGGCGACCCTGAACCCCGCCTCCACGTTCTCTGCCGTCGTACAAATGTAAGCGGCCGACTCGTCATTGCAAAAGGTATCAAGCCAGCCGTCCATGTCCTGCTTGTCAAGAGCGGCGACATACCGGCCCTGTAGCGTATCGAACTCCATGAGCACTTCGAAAGGAACTGCGCTCATAGCTGCTCCCGCTCGAAGCCCATTAGCGCGCGATAGTATTCCCAGAACGGCATGTTCGCCGATTCATCGGATTGGCTAAACGAATCGGGTATGCAATTGGCATCTTTGGCGCCCTTCAAGAAGACGGAGACACCGGGCGTGTGACTACCCACGTGAACGCGGTGGAAGACTGCGGCATCCTCCATGCTGACCATCCCGCATGGTCCGAGCAGATTCGAAGCCTGACGAATCCGGTGATTAACTAATTCCTCGGAATCTTCGGCCCGCGCAAAATACGCGTAATGCACCTCGGTTTCGTCGACGGACAATGCGTTGGAAAGTCGAATATTGATCGAATCCATGTGACGCGTTATGCCTGAGAGCGGGAAGAAGCGAACGTTGGCCGATCCTTTTTGGAGATCGGAGTGACTGCGCATCGCGATGAGCGACGAATCCTTGAGCAGCTTTGTTGTTTTCGGCAAAGAGATTTCACTCGTGTGCCAGCGCTGGCCCCTCGCATTTGCCATCTGAGAGCCCCGGCCCCCTGACCAGTTCAACAAGCGGAAGGCGGTGTGCAGAAGGCCCGCATGGTAGTTGCAGTTGTCTGCGTAGGTTTTCCAGTTGGCGCGATACATCACCTTTTGGTAGCCCAGCAGGATAAGCTTCCCGTCGCCTCCGAGTGCTTCGGCGATCTGGTCGGTTATACCCTCCAGATACTGCTCGATGGGCGGAGGATCACCACCGAGAGAAACAAAAATGAGACCGTGTACGACGGAGCAACGCGGCCGACGCAGAGCGAAGTTCTTCCGGTCAAACGATTCGGGATAATCTCCGGGCCGATTGGGCGTACCGATCAGATCGCCGGTGGCGCCGAAAGACCACCTGTGATAGGGGCAGTTGAATGCCCTCCGGTTGCCGCGGGTGGCAGTTTCCAGCTGCGTGCCGCGATGCGTGCAGCTGTTGTAGAAAACATGGATATGGCCCTCCATGTCACGGTTGATCAGTAGAGGAACGCGGCCAACGGTGTAGGTCTTGAAATCACCTTTGTTCGGGATTTCAGCCTCGTGTCCAACAAGCAACCACTCGTTCGAGTAGAAAATGCGGTTCAGCTCGGCTTCGAAGATATCCGGGCGAATGAAGATCTCCTTCGGAACCGCCGCAAATCGAGCGGGCCACTTGAACTGATCGGTGGTCGTGGCTCTCGGCATGGGCAGCACTGTTTCCGGCCTGGTCGTCGCGTCCATATACGAATTCTCCTGTTCAGTGTTCGCTTCGCAGCAAGGACGAGCGGGGGGCCAATGCCTTCACGTGCCGGTAAACACGGACTACGCTTTTCCAGGAAAGCGGCACGGCCGGCAAAGTAGTCGTCGCTGTTTGCCAACTGGCACAACTCTCGGCGCTCGGCCAATGACGGAATGCCGGCTTGGTCCAGAAACTTTCGTATCAGCCCCTTGTTGAACCGTGCGGCGAAGGCAGAGCCCCAACAGATCTGTTCCACCGTGCGATTCAACGTAGTCTCGAATACGCGCATCGTCCGCCACCTCGCTAACGATTCGCTGTGCGCAGCAGGGCCCGCAGCGCATCGAAGACCTTTCCTTGCAGAAGCAGCTCGGCGACGACGGCCCCCTCCCCCAAAACGCGAACCAAATATTGCAGCTCTCGAGGCGCCATCGGGAACCGGAGTCGCCCGACCGGCGCGACCAACCCAGCGGACGTATTGCACAGCCTGATATCGCAGACCGATGCGATCTCGAACCGCCGCCGATCCATGCCCCGCGGATAGCGGCGACGACCGGAATGTCGCACGCGGCTATTGCGTCCAGGTCTGCAGGCACCGTTTCCTCGCGGTATTGCTCGACCTGATCACGCGTATTCCGAAGCGCCTCGAACTCCGAGATGTCTGCTCCGGCAGCAAACGCGTCCGTGCCCGCTCCCATTACGACCACGCATCGAATGTCGCGTCGTTCGGTCAACGACTGAAATTCGCGCCTGAGATTCACCCATATTTCCGTGGTCAAGGCGTTGAGCTTCTCGGGATTGCGCAGCATGATCTGCACCACGCCGCGGTCTTCGGTCGCGATCACTCGCGGCGTTGTGCCGCCCTGCTCGGCTGCAGGTTCTGCCATGTAACGAGCCTTTTTATCCAGGCTGCAAGGATACATATAGCTCGTATCGGTGTACAGTTGAGCCTTATGTGTGGACGTATCGGCTTCGTGGCGTGCGAAGCTTGGAGAAGATCTGTGCAACCGCATCCAGACATGAATACGGGGTATCGGCGATGGGCAAGGAACCGCTTCTGATTACGCAGCTTGGCTATGTGGGAATCGAAGCCACCGATATTGAGGCGTGGAGACAGTACGCCCGCGATTTTCTCGGAATGCATGTTGTTGATGTCGGAGCGAAAACGCTTCACCTGCGAATGGACGAGAGACCGTTCCGGCTGTTCGTGACGCGGGGGGATCGAGATGGCCTCGCTTGCGTGGGTCTGGAGGCAAGAGACGCTTCTGCCTTGGATGACTTGTCCGCACGATTGGCGACCGCCTCGATGTCGATCCAAAGGGGCTCGGAGCAAGAGTGTCGAACCAGGAGGGTTGCAGCGCTGAACTGGTTCCGTGATCCCGATGGGAATCGGATCGAGTTGTTCTACGGCCCATTGCCCGAACCCGCCGCATTCACTCCAGCTGGTGGCATAGGGGGATTCCGGACTGGAGACCTCGGCTTGGGACACGTAGTCCTGCAGACCCCGAACATCGAGGCAATGAGCACGTTTTACCTCAAGCTGGGTTTCCGTCTGAGCGATTACATGGAGTCACCGATCGATGCGCGATTTCTGCACACAAATGCACGGCATCACTCGCTCGCGCTACTTCACGCTCCTGAAGCAAAGATCCACCACATAATGATCGAGTACCTCTTCCTAGACGATGTCGGTCGCCTTTACGACCGCACTCAGGCCTCGCCCGATCGTATTGTGACCACGCTCGGGAGACATGCGAACGACCACATGCTGTCGTTCTACTCTCGAACGCCCGGTGGATTCATGATTGAAACGGGTTGGGCCGGCAGGCTCATCGACCCTGATACTTGGCAGCAGGAGCGCATATCCGCGCCGAGTCTATGGGGACACGATCGGAAATGGCTGCCCGAGGCCGCACGCCAAGCGATTCAGGCCGAAATGCGTCAATTGGCGGCCTCCGGAGTCCGTGCTCCGATAGAGGTGACTGATTCGCCCGCCTTCAACATTTCCAACATTTCACGAAAGCCATCGGCTTGAGAGTTCTCTGTAGCGGAGTGGATTCAAACTGTCGTACCGAGTTCTAAACTCACAGACGACAGCTTTTAGACGACGTTTGCACATCCCCGCGGACGAAGATCTATCTCGCGGCTGATCTCACATGATCCCCGACCGACCGGCAACCCGCGCCGAACCGTTCAAGTATCGTGACCGGCCCCGGGGGGAAGTCCCGGTACTATTTGGTCGAGCATTTGCTGGACCAATGCGGCACCCGGAACGGGGATGCCAAGCTCATGGGCAAACTTCAGACAGATTTGGAGATCCTTGAAAAAGACCGGCGTCGCGGATCGCAGGGACAGCTGCGACCAATGATCGGCGATACGGCTCTGAGCGCCGCCTTCATGCACCACCTGTTCGAGGATCACGCTGGACAAGCCGGCGGCGCGGCCAAGACGCATCCCCTCGGAAGCGGCCAGCATATTGAGACAAACGATCAGTTGATGGGCGAGCTTGGCGCGGATGCCGCTGCCTGACGCCCCGGTGCGCGTGATGGCGCGCCCGGAGGTTTGAAACAACGGCAAGCATCGCTCGACCGCTCGATCGCTGCCGCCGACCATGTAGGACATGGCCTTGCCCTTGGCGCCGGTCTCGCCGCCGCTGACGGGCGCGTCAACCACTTCAATGTTCAAAGGGGCGGCGGCCGCGGCGATCTTCGCGATCGAAGAGGGTTCAACGGTGCTGTGAATGACGACGACGGAGTCGGGCGCGGCAGCCGTCAGCACTCCATTGGGCCCGAGGACGACGGCCTCAAGTTGAGCGTCATCCAAGACGCAGACAGCAGTCACTTCGGCATGGCGGCCGATCGCGAGCGGCGAGTCGGCGACGGTCGCGCCAGCACGGACGAGCTCTTCGAGCGGCTCGCGCCGGACATCGTAGACCATCAGATCGTAGCCCGCCGCGACCAAATTAATCGCGAGATACTTGCCTTGCTGGCCAAGGCCGATGAAGCCGGTTTTCATCGCGTCTCCACTTAGTCGATCACAGGCCAGCTCTCAGAGGTCATATATTCAAGCCAGCGGCGGTAAAACTGGCGTTGCGCAAATTCACACGTAATGTTGGGAACGACGGTGCCCGGATAGACCGGGTCCGCACCCTCGGTGCCCATGCCCATCTGATAGTTAAGCTTGAGGCTCTGCGCCATTGGGCCGCCGAGTCCGGCCTGAATGGCACCCCAGTTCTCGCCGTCGTCTGCGTCGCCGACTCCGATCGGCCATACGTGAAGGCATCGGACCATCGCTTCCTTGACCGCTTTGGGAGCGGCTTTGTCCATGATGCCCCAGCGCCAATGATCAAAGAGGTGCGGCCCCTTAGGCTGGAAGACGGCGATGGTGGAGCTACCCAGGACGCCAGACAGGAAAGCAAAATTCGGAAAAACGAGGCCGGCGCCATCGGCAGGTCCGTCGGCGCGATCAGCGCCGAGGCGATTGGCTACTTCATGGCGGGTGGACTTGTAATAATCCGCGACAATGCCCTGGTCCTCACTGATGGACGGATCGCCAGAGAAGCTGGGCACGCCGGAATTTTTCAGAAGAAAGCCGGCCATGCCATGGCCCTGCCGAGAACTGAACTGGCGCCCCGGCAGTGTCATGACCTTGGAGAACCCAGCAGGCGCCTTGTGCGCTTGCGGATCGGCCCAGGCGTCGCGGACTGAGACGTGCGTCATGATGGCGTGGTAGTTGTCGCCGGCAAACTGCTCGGCGGCAAGTTTCCAGTTGCCCCGAGTGCGCATTTTGTGGACGCCGCCAATGATCTCGGTGCCGCCTTCGCGGCGATCAAGCAAGCAGTCGAGATACCAGGCCATCTCACCGAGATAGTCGAGCAGCGATGGCGCGTCGAGAGCAAAGCTTCCGAAGATGAGACCCTTGTAGGTCTCGACGCGCGGGACGGCGACCAAGCCCCACTGGGACTTGTCGAGTTGGCCATGATAGGCACTGTCGAGATGGGGCGCGGAGATCAGATTGCCAGCGGAGTCATAGGTCCAGCCGTGGAAGGAACAGAGAAAAGATTTCGCGTTGCCGAGGTCCGCACGACAGACGGTCATCCCGCGGTGCCGGCAGGCGTTGAGGAGGGCCTTGATCGCGCCATCGCGTTGCCGCACGACGAGGACGCGATCGGAGCCGATGTAGGTGGTGAGGAAATCGCCGTAATTTTTCAGTTGGTCTTCGTGAGCGAGATAGATCCAAGCGCGGGGGAAAAGCTTTTCAGCCTCCTGTTTATAGATCTCGTCGTCGGTAAAGATGCGGCCGGTGATCAGGCCGTGCTCCCAATCGACCATTTGCTCGAGGGATTCGGATCGATTTACGCGAAGGCTCATGTGCTTGACCTCGGGCTTAGAAAAAGACGCTCAAGTTTTTCGACAGGACAACGTTTTGATCCAGCAGGATCTTACGGCGGGCAATGCGCAATTCCTGCTCATCGTCACGGCGTAGCAAGTCAGTTCGCTCGCCGACCCAGATATCAACCTCGTCCGAGAGGCGGTTGCGATAGCAGATGAAATTGGACTTTGCTTCGTATTCGCCGACGGACTTAGCCGGCGCGATGCGCACGTTGCTGACCAGGTGGCGGGTGCGGCTGCGAGGATTTTCGGCCCAGTGCGTGAGCGACTCCATCTGTTTGACCCGCCAGCCCAGAGTTTTCCTATTATCGTCGAAGAGCGCGAACTCCCCGTGCGCAGTCGCCTCCTGGGCATCTTCGCGCAGCAGGCGGTTGGCGCGCGTGGGCATCCAGTAGCGAGCGTCGCCGGCGAAGAGATCGAGCCATTCGCCGTAGCGATGATTGTCGAGCAACTCGGCTTCGTGGTAGTAGAACTGCTCGATTTCAAACTGAAGTTCGAGATCCCCTTTCGTCGCCTTAATGCCCATTCATTGTGCCCTTGATCGACGCGTTAAGTTGGCTCGCCCGTGAAACTCGCATATCAGTCATCCGCCGCCATTTGTTGTTCTGGCGCGGCACAAATGTTTTGAACTGCACTCTCCCCTTTTTGCGCTCCGCTTCCATCTCGACTTCTAGGCCATAACGGTCGCCCTCCGCAAGGTTGGGCGCACCGTTAGTTTTGACTGCCCCGCAGGATGAGGAGGTTCGATTCTCGGAGACAGGATAGCAAGATGAAGTTCGGGGCCATTACAGGCTACCCCGAGATCGGGCGTTGATGATGAAATTTGATTGGGCTATGAGCTGCCCGGCGGATTTTCGCGACTCAATCCAAGCCGAAGGCTCTGCCCACGGCGTCTCCGATCGTTTGGAGCGGATTCCCTTCCGGCCTCGGCGCATCGAACATCCAAATTGTAGCAAATACACCTACTACCAGGCGCACGTCCGGATCCGCCCAGCCGATCGATCCGCCGGCGCCCGGATGGCTGATGATGCGCGGATTGCGGCCGATGACTGGAGGGCGCAGGAGGCGATTCGCCGCCGAGGTGAAATCCACCTATGCCCAGGTTGACGGCGCGCGCGAGTACCTGGTCGATCTCGTTCGCGTTCGTGCGCGGCGTACTGAAGGAGCGAATCCGTTCGCTGGACAGCAAACGAACCCCGTTGAGATCGCAGCGATTGGCAAGCATCGCGAAGAACCTCGCTTCGCTCCGCGCGTTCATGATGCCTCCCGCACCTGGAATGCAAGCCCGGCGATATGAAGCGCGGTCGCTGTTGCCGCCTTGGTGACGGAAAACACGGGAAAGAGCAGCATGTCGCCGTCGACCTTGCGAGCGGTGATTTCATCCGCCAGGCCGCCCCAGACCTCTACGGCTAGTTCGCCATTCAAGTATGCAGCAACCTGCAGGCCGATCTCACCGCCCTCGGCAATAACGGCATCGACGGCTTTCTGAACTATCCGTTAGCTTCCGGTCCGGCTTTCGTTGTCACGCCTATCCCTCCTTGCGAGGTCAATTAGCTACCCTTTACTTCGATCGGCGATTTTGAAAAATCAAAGGCTTGGATCTTCCTGGAATGTCCGCTGTGGTGTTGGAAGTGAGTAGCGGCAGTGTTGCCATGTGGCTCCGAGAACCATGGCCAAGTGAGAATATTCCCGAGAATCGTCTCCACGGCGTACCTACTCCACACATGAATTTGGCGCCGCCCTACCAGGTGTCGCGACCCCGGTTTCATCTTCCTTCGAGATTGGCTTAGCGATAAGACCTTATCTTCAACGAGTCGCGCGCGCCAAAAATGCCCGTCTCAGTAAAATCTTGCTCGTCGCTCTTATGGCATTTGTCGAGGCAAGAATTTGCGAGGCAAGCGCCGATCGTGAAATCCGAGCCCAAACCTGCTATACGTGGACCACGATGATCCGTGCGGCAAGTCCCGCGCGGTAACCATAAATCGGTAACGACAAATTGAGGGCGACCCAAACATGTCGATCACAATCGAAAAAATCGGTGAGGTCAAAAACAAGCTCGGCGAAGGCCCGCTATGGGATGTCGCTGAGAAAGCACTTTACTGGATCGATATCGGCGTGCCAGCCATCTATCGTCTCGATCCAAAAACCAACGACATCAAATCGTGGAAGACGCCGAAGCCGATTGGCTCGTTCGCTCTGCGTGAAAAGGGCGGCGCCGTGCTGGCGCTCTCCGATGGTTTTTACCTGTTCGATTTTGAATCGGGTGAGGCCAAGCAGGTCGGCGACCCCATAGCCAAGCCGGGAACGACCTTCAATGACGGCAAGACCGATGCGCGCGGCAGATTCATCGCGGGCACTCGAGACTCCAATTTCACCCAGAAAATTGGATCGATCTTTAGTCTCGACGCGTCGCTGAATTGCACCACGCTCGAACCCGCCATCGGATGCACCAACGGTCCATGTTTCAGCCCCAACAATCGCACGTTTTACTGCGCCGATAGTGTGAGCGGAATGATCTCCGCGTATGACTACGATCTCGCTACCGGAACGGTTTCCAATAAGCGCCTGTTTGCAAAGACCAAGGGCCTCGGCGGAGCTCCCGATGGTGCCACGGTCGATGCCGAAGGAAATCTATGGTCTGCAATCGCCGGTGGCGGGAAGATCGTTTGCTTCAAGCCTGATGGCTCGATCGCCCGGACTGTCGAGGTTCCAGTGCCCATCATCACCAGCGTGATGTTCGGCGGTGACAATCTCGACGTGATGTATGCGACCTCGATCGGCGAGAAGATCCTCGGCATGGAACCGGGCGCCGAAGGCGGCAGCCTTTTCGCGATCAAAGGATTGGACGTAAAGGGGAAACCCGAACCGCGCTTCGCCGGCTAATAGGTTCGATAGCAACCGAGGCGATCGCTATCGCGTGGTGGTTCGTATAGTGGGGCGACGCCCACTCTAGTAGGGAGAATTCGGTCAAGTCTTGACCGGCAAAGAATGCGAGGAAGGGAATGCGGAATACTAAAAAATTCCCTAATGGACGCCCCCATCGCGGCCTCCAGGCGCTCGAATTCCTGGAGAAGCTCATCCTCTATTTCCTCTGAGATCGAGGCTCTGTTATTCAAGCCCTCACTCGGCAAGTGGGCTCTCCCTACCGCCCACCCGCCTATACCCGTCCAGTCTCGTGCAAGAATCGCTTTACGGTGTTGATCACGAACGTCAGGATCGATTGTATCGAGAAACTGCCCCGCCCTTTTTTTGGTTCTTACCCCGCTGTGAGTGAACCTTAATCACAGCCGCGACCTCCAAATATACAGATCGCGGAACTGAAACGTCGGCGGACTGAGAGACCGCTCCGTCGCTTGCAGCACCAGGAACGGTTCCCTCAGTGGGCAATCCATGTTTCACCCAATCTGTTTCGATTCGGCTGCAACTACCGGCATAAGCGACGCCTGCCAGTTCCAGATTGAGCTCGACGCGAAGGATCGCATGCGTTATGTGAGCGATCCAAGAATTAACGCGCGCGATAAAATTTCCTTCGCTGCAAAACTTGACACACTCGGACAAATCTCGGACAATCGGCGACAGATCGACGGGATGGCCACCGAGATGAACCTTAAAAGCCTTATATTTATTGGATTTTCTGGAGCCACCCGTCGGATTCGAACCGACGACCTGCTGATTACGAATCAGCCGCGCGGGCAACTCAGCAAGGGAATCTTTGGCCTCTGAGCGTCCGAATCTCGGTTCGCAGAATCGAGCGACTGCAGAAAGCCTCAAATCAATGCCGAAACGGGAACGACGGAGGCGTCAGGACGTCATCGTCGCTCCATCGCGAATGGCACGCCCGAAAGATGCCAATCTAGGCGGGTGTGGACAAACGCCAATCTGAAAGGCGACGAAACTTTTCCCCCGGTCGTTGGGTCGCGGGCAGTTACTTGCTGTGACCGGCCCGCAAAGCGACCCGTTTCTCTTGCTGAAGGACCATCAGCTCTTTCTCGCACAGGGATCCTCGGTGATCTCCGAGCCGGACTCACAGACCTATCGGTGAATTGAAGGTGCTACCCGAGAACACCGCTACTCCGCGGCCGCCGACCAGGCGCCAGATTAAACGCGACGAAAAGGTGCGGCGCGCGCTTAGAATGCTGAAAAAAGTCGCCCCCTGGCTCCAGCCGTCCGACATGATCGTCGCGCGCCAATTCGCCAGGCTCGAGATAATGTCGACAGAGATTCAGGCCAGACTGCGCGAAGGCGGATATTTCGACGCCGACGGTAACCCGCTGCCGGCCGCTGACTTCCTTCGACGCCTAGCCCTTGCCCAAGCACGTATCGGTGGCGAGCTCGGCATGACGACCAGGTCACGCATCGAAATCTCATCGGGTTCGCGCGCCGTCCCGATAGACGTCACCGAGATAGCTGAGCGCGTCGAGAAGGTCCGTGCCGCTCGCGAGTCCGATGCGGAAGCCGAATAAGAATGCGCTGACGGTCGCTACCGAGGACCTGGCGGCATATTCCGCGGTCATGTGGCCGCCGTTCGAGCTCGCACCCCACCATCGAACCCTAGTCGCCACCCTGGAGCGGATCGAGCGTGGCGAACTGGATCGCGTTATCATCGCGATGCCGCCGCGACACGGCAAGTCGCTGATTACCAGCACGCTGTTTCCTGCCTGGTACCTGGGTAGAAATCCCGATCGGTCGATCATCAGCTCGAGCTACGGGCAGGAGCTCGCCTCAGACTTCGGCCGCCGCGTCCGCGGCTTTGTCACTGATCCACTGCATCGACAGATTTTCCCCCGCTGCGTCGTGGCCGACGATTCGAATGCCGTCCACCGCTTCGGGACGCTACTCGCCGGCAACTACTATGCCGTCGGCGCCGGCGGACCGATCACCGGACGCGGCGCAAATCTTCTCCTGATCGACGACCCTATCAAGAGCCGCGAGCAGGCCTATTCCGTGGCCGAAAGGCGGTCCTTGCAAAGCTGGTACGAAAGCACCGCCTACACGCGCCTGCAGCCAGGCGGCGCCATTGTCGTAATCGCCACCAGGTGGCATGAAGCCGATCTCACCGGCTGGTTGCTGAAAGAGCATGCTTCCGAAGGCTGGAAGCTCATCTCGATGCCGGCGATCGCCGAAGAGAACGAGGGGTGGCGCGACGAAGGCGCCGCGCTATGGCCCTCACAGTTCCCGCTCGAGACTTTGGATCGCATCAAAGAAGCGATCGGGACCCAGGCCTGGCTGGCCCTATATCAGCAACGGCCGTTCGCCGAAGAGGGCTCCGTGTTTCACTGCGGTTGGTGGCGCAGCTACACAAACCCGCCCGAGTGCCGCACCATAACATTCAGCCTCGACACCGCGTTCAAGGCCACCGAGAGCGCCGACTACTCGGTGATCGAGGTATGGGGTGAAAACCCGACCGGGTACTACCTCCTGCACGTCTGGCGTCAGCGGGCCGAGTTCCCCGAGGCTCAAGCGTCAGGCCGTGGCGCTGGCCGATATCTGGAAGCCGGCCCGGGTCCTGATCGAAGACGCCGCGAGCGGACAGTCCTTGATCCAGGCGCTGCAGGCCGAGACGCGATTGCCGGTACTCCCGGTGAAGCCGCTCGGTGACAAGGGATCGCGCGCGGCCGCGGTCTCGCCCCTGGTTGAATCAGGCCGCGTCTATCTGCCGGCAGCGGCCGCGTGGCTGTCAGATTTCATGGACGAAGTTTCGTCGTTCCCGGCCGCACCGCACGACGACCAGGTCGACGCCTTGACCCAGGCGCTAAACCACCTGCGCGGTTCTTATCACAAGATCGAGTGGACGCCCATTCCGATGCGTCGCGAGCTTAGTTGGGGCGGCGGCGACAGCCGCGGTCGCGAACTATCGCCGACGCAGCGCGAAGCTCGACCCGGCATGCGCCAGCTCGGTGACCTCTTAAAGAGCCGCAGGTTCCCGCGCGGAGTTTACTGATGCCCCGCTATGCAATGGCGATCTGCGCCGAGTGTCTTGGCACCTACCTACCGACTGCCGGTTTTTGCGACTTCTGCCGGCAGGGCTTGTGGGTCGCTGAACCTGTCGCCGCGGGATGGCGGTGGTGGCCGCCAGGCGCCTTGTCGCAGGCAACCTGAAAATCCTGGCCACGCGTCGCCCGGCCGCCGTGGTCGCGCCGCCGCCGATGCCCGACGCGAAACGGCATCTGGCTAAGGTTCGATCGGCGTGGCAGGATCTTCGAAAAGGCTGGCAAGCGAGGGTCTGATGCCGCGCCCAATCAGCAAAGCCTTCGCGCACGGCCCGGGGAACAGGTGGTCGTTTTGCCCGGGTTGTCGGTGCGTCAAACTCGAGAAGGGTGAACGCCTGTGTAAATCCTGCCAGGAAAGCACGGACCTCGGCATGCACTGGAAACCCGTGTATGACCGCGCTCGCGGCATCGGCTCCATCCCGCCGAACCTGCGTTTGCGCTGACCCCCAGGATCCTTCACTCATGACCTTCGATTGTAACCGGCCTGTTCGCTATTACCATTTGGCAAACAGTTAGAGCAGTTGTTCAATCACCTTGAACACTTCCTGTTGGCGGAGCGTCGTGAGCCGGATCGTCGTAGGTCGCACAGTGGTAGAGACCGGTGCCTGGGTCCTGATTATTCTGACTGTTATTTCGATCACCGGGACCAGAGACCAGAGTACAAACTACTCCTGACGGTGGCGGCAGTGATCGAAACAGATTGATGACGCCCCCGGCCACCAGCCCGCTTAATCGATACGTGATCGTGCCGTCGGGATTGAACGTAGGTTCAGCCGCCTGGCCCGCATACTTGTTGTACGAATTCGGCACCTGATAAGCGATCAGATATTCCGGTGGTGGTGTCTCCTGTTGCGGCGGCTGCGTTTGAAAGATACCGACGAACACTAGATCACCCGGCCCCGGCGTCGCCAACGGCGTCGGCGTCGAGCTCTGTGCTCTCGCTGGTCCAACCACCAGCGAGACGGCGACAATAGTCAGTAGGCTATTTCGGATATACCTAACCATTGAATCCCCCTGAAGTCTAAGTAGGTGAGGTGGTGGTATCACCGGAACACTGAACGCATCACCAAGCGACGTCACGCCGAGGATGACCGGCTATTTCGCAGCTTCGAGCAACCGCCAGAATTCAGCTTCATCGACGATGCGAATTTTGTAACCGCTCGCGATCAGACTCTCGGCTTTGCGCTCCTTCGTACTCTTGTCGTAACCGGCGACGAGTTGCTTCGGGTCCTGAACGCCGATAACTAGCATCGTCGTTTGCGCGCTGACGTTTACTGCAACACCCCGACCCGCCGCCGCTACCGCCGCAGCCACTTTATCGCGCCGCATCGCCAGCTTGCCGCTGAAAACCACGATCTCGCGTACCGGCCTTGGGTTGCGCGCCGTGACGAGCATCGCGGCGCAATTTGAACAGGACTGCCGCTCAGGTGCGGATTCGGTGCCGCATAGACGGCACGTGAGACTAGCAACCTCGCCCACGCTTCCGCTTCTCCCGCTGACGCCGCGAACGATAGCATCAAATCGAGGCGTCACAGCAAACGCGTGTTCAACGCGTTCTCACGGCTGCGCAGATGAAGCGTCGAGCGAAGAAGCGGACGCGGCGACGAAAGTGTTAGAGCCCGATCGAGCCGGCAGCCAAAATCGCTTGGAGGTCACCCGGTCCGACAAGCGATCGAGGGAGGTAGGAGAGGCAGCGCACTCGTTGGGCCAGGTAGAGGTGGGGCCAGACTGTCGGATACACTCCATTCTAGGCTTCCATGGGGGGATGACAGAAGCTAGGAGGGAAGATTTCACCTTAGGTAGTTTGCGTCACGCGAAAACGGACGCGCCGCGACTGAAGGCGGGCGCGGCGGAATCGGTACCCTGTCATCTAACCCGACAACACGTCGCTAATAGTTATAATTGGCAGTTTAACGAACTATGTTGACTCTAAATTAGCAAACGCTCACAATCACAGTTAGCAACCCCCCCGAACAGGAACGCGACGATGAAGCATTCAAACGGGAACAGCCACGACAGCTCCACAGAAGGTATTCGGGCTCGCCTCGGCCGGGGCGGTTGCCGGTCCCGGGCGTCGCTCAACAGGCTGATCGCTTGCGCCGAACGTCGCATGAGGACCTCGTGCTTTTGACAATGCAGCATGGCCCACTTTGATATTCACATCTGGCCCACCCTCCGGGTTTTCCTGTTTTCGTTCTCGCCACCGCGTTCGATACCTAGTTGCTGGTTAGGGGGTGTGCGAGGGGGAAGCATTCCCCCTCGCCGCTCCGTCTAACCTGATCCAGTGGTCACCGATGCTCGGTTCTTGCGTCGCTCCGCGGTCCTGCGGAAGCGGTAAGACTCACTACCGGTCTCGATGATGTGCGCGCGATCGGTGATCCGATCGAGCAGCGCCTTGCACAGCCGGGCGTTGGGAATCACCTGGGTCCATTCCGAGAAGGGCAGATTGGTGGTGACGATGACCGCTGCCTTCTCCGCCCGCTCCGCGATCACCTGGAACAGGAACTCCGCGCCGACCTCGGCGAGTGGGACGTACCCAACTTCATCGAGCGCAATCAGATCGTAACGGGCCCAGCGCGCCAGCACGCGGCCGAGTTGCAGCTGATGCTTGGCCTCGACCAGTTCGTTGATCAGTGCCGCGGCGGTGGCGAATCGCACCCGCCGCTTCTGCCGGCAGGCCGCCACCACGAGTCCGGTGAGCAGATGGGTTTTGCCGGTGCCACTGTCGCCGATCAAGATGATCGGTTCGGCTTTGGCGATGTAGTCGCCCCTGGCCAGTTCATGGATCTGCTGAGCCGAGATCCCGGGGTTGCGCGCGAAGTCGAACTCCTCGAGGGTTTTCATCCGCGGCAGACGAGCTTCGCGGATGCGCCGCTCGATCAGCCGCTGTTCGCGATCCTCGAGTTCCGTCTGCAGCAGCGCTTCGAGATAGCCGAGGTGGGTGCGCCGTTCGCGCACCGCCTGCTCGGCGAGTTGCGCGCACTGCGCGGCTATACTCGGCAGACGCAAGACCTTGCACTGCTGGCGGATGGTGGCGGCTTCCAGTGCGGCGCTCTCCGCGTTCATGATGCCGCCTCCTGGCCGAGCAGCCCGTCGTAATCGGTCAGCGAAGGCTTCGGACGTTCGTAGCGTGAGAGCGCGCCCAACTCCATGATGGTGCTGCGCGCGCGGACCAGATCGGCGGCTTCGGCCAGATGCCGGATCGCGGCCACATCCGAACATCCAAGCGCGAGCGCTTCTTCGATCGCCGCGCGCACCCGCCGATGCCCATGCTGCCTTATCAGACTCAGCACCTGGATCATCTGGCGGGTGCCGCTCTGCTTGCCGTGCCGACCGATCAGTTCGGCCAGCAGGCGATCATAACTCTCCGGCCACAGCCCGCGTTGCCGCCACGCCGCCAGCGGCTTCGATCCGATAAGCGCTCCCGGCTTACGCTCCAGCACGTCGAGATAGTGTTCGAGATCGAGTACCTGTTGATGGCGTTCGTAACAGCGCTCGTGGCGGGCGAGGCAGCGGCCTTCGTTCCAGATCTCGACGCAACTCGGATAGAGTCGGACCTCGACCGTCCTGCCGACATCGACCGGAGCCGAATACAAGTTGGTTCGCACTCTGACGCAGCCCAGCCCGTCGACCCGTGGGAAAGAGATATCGGCCAGGTCGAAGCCGTGCTCGGCGAGCGGCAGCAGATGCGCGCGTTCTTCGATTATCAGCGCGCCCACCGGCCGGCTCTGCCCAGCGATCTGACGTTGTTCGTCGGCGCGGCAGGAGGCCAGTAACTGTGCGTTGAGATCCTCGAGATCGCGCGCTTTCGGCACCGGCACCCAGTGGTTGCGCCGGAAGTAGCCGGCCTCGCTCTCGATGCCGCCCTTTTCGTGCGCCTCGTACGGCGAGCAGAACTCACTGCTGAAGCGCCAGTGCGAGCGGAAAGCGATGAAGCGCGCGGTCTCCTCGCGCCGATAGCCGCGCACAATCTTCTTCACCGCGGCCTTCAAGTTGTCGTACCGCAGGACCGCAAACACGCCCTGAAAATAATTGAACGCGTGTTCGTGAGCGTCGAGGAAGGCCTGCTGGGTCGCGCGATGATACGCGCGGTGGAAGGCCGCGCCGCTCGCCATGCTGCGCATCGAAAACACCTGCAGCAGCACCTGCTCGCCGCTCAGTTCCGCCCACGCCTCGTACCAATCAACCTGGGCTTCCTGTCCGAGTTGATAGCTCTGCGGCACGCAGATCGCACGCGGCGCCCATCCCAACTCCGCTTTCCGCTCGCGCACGTATTGCCGGACCGTAACTTCGGCGACTTTGTGCTCTGGCCGCTCAGCCAGGATCCGCTGCCAGATGCGATGCGCGGTGTGACGCTGCTTACGTGGCGCTCGGCGATCGGCTTCGAGGATGGCATCGATGAATGAAACCAGCGGTCCTATCACCGGTCGCACTCGCTCAACCGGCTTGCGCTCGGGCGGTTCAGCGCTCGCGAGCGCCTGCCGCACCATCCGCCGATGCACTCCAAGCTTGGCCGCAACACCTTTGATGCTTCCGACTCCGAACTCGTATTCCCTGCGGATCCGCTCGAACAACTCCACCTTCGCTCTCCTCTCCATCCCCGGCCTCCTGCTCATCAGCAGGATGCTCCGGCTTAAGGAGGGTGGGCCAATCTACAGCATCGAAGTGGGCCGTTTCACAGTATCGAAATCACCTCGCGTCCCATGACCCTGAAGGCACTCCTAAAATAGTCGAGAACTCATACCTCGAGCGGTGGATAAGTCTTCCGGCTGCCGCGCTCGAGTCCCGTCCCGGTCACTCCTCCTGCTGGGACGGGCTTTTTTTGACTAGCGAAATGTAAGGGGCCGGGTCGAAACCGAGCAGCGCAGTGCCGAGATGAAGCGAAGGGCTAAGAAGCGGGCCCGCGCAAATCGGTCAACGGAGCACTGGACGTCACGCCTGAAAGCGGGCCGCACACACTCAGAGCTACCTTAGGCAAGAGCGGCCGGCGCAACCTCGCGCTGTAAGAGTTCAGAGGCCATCAAGTACAGGAACTGCCGCGGGCATTCATCCAAAATTGACTCAACCTGCGGGCCGTACTTCCTTTCAAGAAACCTATAAAAGTGCACTGGCCGATAGCGCGTGAGGTCACTGAGATAAAAAAAGAGCATATACATAGAGGCCCATTGAGGAAGACGGCGTGGACCCAGATCAGAGCCAACGTTTAGATAGTACTTTCGGTGTGGGTATACTGAGGTTACTACAGACCACAAAGCCGGTCTCAGAAGGGCAAATAGCTTTTGAACGCAATCCAACGAACGATGGGTATAGGCTACTGACGTTTGCTGCTCAATGAGAATAGCGTTGGGACCCCCCAACGGGATTTTCTTCCAAGGCGCCGCAGCCGGTAGTTCGTGGATCTGCTTCCAGGATCCTGGCAATTTGGTGGACTTAATCAGTCCGTTGACGGACCTTCCCATGTACCTAAGGTCTCCTCTATCGGCAGCGAGAATGAGCCAAGCCTTGCGGTCGCTCTCGTCGTATGCGGCAGCAATCTCAATGTTGACAAATTGCTCGCGCTTTCCGGAAGCATAGGTCCAAAGACGGTGGGCGGGCAGGATCTGAGCTAGGAGGTGCCGCACGTCGAGCTTCGCGAAACTGGGAAAGTGCCCTTCTAGCAGATTCATCATCTCGCTGAAGACCCTGATCCGTCCTCCTGTCAGGCGAATTTGGTCGCCTAGCACGGCTCGGCCTTGGTTTCTTGCTGCTGACAAACCATGTTGTGCGCGCGATAGGTCTAGGCCTCGGTTTCTGACGGCTAGTAAGCATTTCGCAAGATTTAGAATGGAGTAGTATAGGAGTACCGGCTTGACGGCGATTTTCCCACCACTCTGGATGCCCGCATTGAAATAGTCCTCGGCCTGTTCGAGATAGGAGAGTGCTTCTCGACTTCTCGGTTTGGGAATACGCGTTCTGTAGACGGCCTCAAATAGCGTAGCCCAAGGGTCTTTCACGTAAAGGCGCCTCTGGAGCTTTTGGCGCGTTGTTTGCTGAGTCGGCCAGAATGAGTACGGCACTACCATGCCGTTCGTTGTAAGCGGGAGTCCGTCGCGGGGCGCGGCCAGCCTGGGCATAAGTAAACCTTCCACTAGAACTGGGCAGTCGGATCAACTAGACACGTGCGCAAAGCACAATCGAAATCGATCGCCGCGCGGCGTGTGTGCAACATTCTGCAACAGCCCAAGCTGTGATGACGTCTGTCGGCGTCTGTTATCGTCTTGAACCATCCCGAGTGCGTGCGAGGCTGCGATTCTCCGCAGTCTGTTCCCAACCGCCGTGAGAAAAAATTCCGCTCCCGACCATCCGCCAAATGCTCCACCTGTACAAAACCTGTACAATTTACCCGATCTGAC
This sequence comes from uncultured Pseudomonadota bacterium, assembly GCA_963837035.1. GTDB lineage: Bacteria > Desulfobacterota > Binatia > Binatales > Binataceae > JASHZA01. The sequence goes on along the minus strand of CAWIMH010000024.1, from coordinate 109,014 downwards.
CACTTGCCGACGCCATACCATCCTTCCTTCTATCTCTGTAATCCATTGATTCTATTTGTTTTTCTGAGTTGCCGAGGGCGGGACTCGAACCCGCACGGAGGTTGCCCTCCAGAGGATTTTAAGTCCTCTGTGTCTGCCATTTCACCACCCCGGCACAACGACGCACCTTGTGCGATTTTCTAGCCTAACACCTGTGCGCGATCACGCGCACACCTGCTACCATAACGACCGAACTACGCTGCCCTGCCAAGCTGGCGGCGTCCGCCGAGTCCCTCGCGAGCAAGCGATGGACCCAAAATTGACGAGAATCCTGGGGTTCGAGGTGAACGAGCATTCGCGCTTAAGTTGAAGTTAATGATAGAGTAAGCTGACGAATGCACGAATCGGAGAGGCTAATCGTCATGCAACATCGGTGGCGGTCGTTCACTAACAGTGCGCTCGTTTCTGCCGCATCGGCGATGATTTTCGCCGGATGCGTCTTCGGCTCGGGACCGATCAAGGATGCGCCGAAGGTCGTGGCAACGCCGCAGCCCGGCCAGCTCAGTGTGACCTCGGCTCCAGGCTCGGCGATCGGCGATATCCAGCCGGTCTACGTCTCGATCGCCAACGGCACCGACACCCCACGGGCGATCGTGCCCAGCCAGATATTTGCGCTCAACGACGCCGGCGATCGGATCGCTCCGCTGCCTCCGGGTGAAGCCGCACGGCAGGCTGGCGGCGCGGGTGAACTCAAGAGCGTCCTGCTCAGTTCGGCGGCGACCGGCGCCACCCAGGGTGCGGTCGGCACCGGAGTCGGCGCGCTGGCGGGCTCGTTCCTGGGCGGCGGAGTGACCGGCGCGGTGCTCGGCGGCGCGATTGGAGCGGGCACCGGCTTGATTCAGGGAGCGTCCTCGGGCGAGGACAAGGCCACCAACCAGGCTCACGATCAGATCGCCGCCCTCGCGCTCGAAAAGGGCGACGTGCGGCAGGATTTCACCGTGAGCGGGTACGTATTCTTCCCCAAGGGTAAGTATAAGCAGATCCAGTTCCTGCTAGTTGACGACGAAAGCGGCAATACCGAAGTAATCAGCCGGCCCTGGAAATAGCCGCCCGATCGTTACTCGGACCGGCCCGGGCCGACGCTGGCGAGCGCGTTAACTCTTCTTGCGCGCGAGTTCGTCCAGGGCCTCATTGATGAAGTAGCGCTGATCAGGGTCGCGGTCGTCGAGTTCCGCCTTGCGCCGCGCTATCCAGTCGGCGATGGCGATCGTCGCGGCCGCGGTTGCGTCGTTATGCCCAAGCGCCTCGGCTACGCGGCACAAGTCGTCGAACAATGCGTCGGGCAGTTCGAGTGTCAGTCTTCTTTGAGCCATCACCGTACCTTCATATAATCTTGAGGGTTCGTGCAGGTCAAAATAAGGGTGGTTGTGTCCGCAAACGAAAAATACCTCGGTGCGCTCATCGAATATCTCAGTGAAGGCCGCCTGCGTCCGGGGCTTGTAGTACGCGCGCAGGCCCACCAGCTCACCGTGCTCGACGCCTCCGGACACGAGCGATCGATCGCGCCGAATCTGGTCTTGTTGCGCCATCCGGAACCCAAGGCGACGCGCGAAAACCTTCCCGCGATCGTCGCGGCGATCGAAGCGGAACGTACCCGGCTGGCCGGCGACCTCGACCTGAATCTGCTCTGGGAAGTCGTCCGTGACCATGGCCGCGGCTATAGCGCCGAGGAACTGGCCGAGCTGTTTTTCGGTCGCCGGTCCGCGGCGGGCGCCGCCGTGCTGCTCGAAGCGCTGTTTAACGATCGCCTCTACTTCACGCGCCGCAACCTGGAATTCATCGCCCGCAGCGCCGATCAGGTCGAGCGCCTGCGCACGCAACAGGAGCGGGTGCGTTTGCGCAGCGAGGCGGGCCGGCGCGTGCGCAACCTGATCCGCGCGATCGTCGATGAGGGCGCCATCCCGCCCGCCGACGAAACCGCCGACCTGATCGTCGAGCTCAACCGTTACCTCGAAAACCCGTTCACCCGCAGCCGCGACCTGACCGCCACACTCGAGGCCGCGGTCGCGGATATCAGCCCGGCCGAAACCGCCTACGAAATCCTCGAGCGGCTCGGCGCGGCGCCGGCGGGCCCGCGCTTTGCGCTGATTGGCGGCGTCAGGACCACCTTCACCGACGCCGCCCTCGCCGAAGCGCAAACCGTTGCCGCACCGGACCGTCCGGTTTGCGACGATCCTTCGGCGATCGCGATCGATGACGAAGAGACCGTCGAAGTCGACGATGCGATCTCTTGCGAACCCACCGCTGATGGGGGCTTTCGCGTGCGCGTCCATATCGCGCTCGTCGCCGACTACGTGCCCAAGGGCGGAGCCATGGACCAGGAAGCCGCCGCCCGTGGTTCCACCGTCTATCTGCCCGAGACCACGATTCGGATGCTCCCGGACCGGATCTCGACCGATGTGACAAGTCTGACTGCTGGTCAGGAACGTCACGTTCTGACTACCGATGTGCAGCTTTCGCCGGCCGGAGAGCTGATCGGCTATTCGATCTACCCGGGGCGGCTGAGCATCGCGGGTCGTGCCAATTACGACAAGGCCGATCGGCTGCTCTGCGGGGCGGACGAACCGGACTGCCGCGACGATGTCGGTCTCGCCTTGCGCCGGCTTCACGAAGCCGCCAGTCGAATGCGCGAACGCCGCCGCAGTGCCGGAGCGCTGCTGATGCAACGGCGAGAACCCAAGGTCAGCGTCGTCGACGGAAAAATCGAACTCAAGATCATCGACAATGCATCGCCGAGCCGTCAACTCGTCGCAGAGTTCATGGTCCTTAATAACTATGCAGCCGCCCGCCTGGCCGCCGAGCGGAATATACCGATGATCTATCGCGTACAACCGGGCACCGGTGGTGACCCGCTAACTCCGCGGGCCCATCTGTCACTCTATCCGGAGTTTCACGCCGGGGTCGGTCTCGATTGCTACCTGCAGGCGAGCTCGCCGATTCGGCGTTACATGGACCTGGTGCTGCAGCGCCAACTGATCGGGGCGCTCGCGCAGCAGGGAGCGCCGGTCTATCAACCCGACGAATTACTCAACGTTCTGGCCGCCGCCGAAAGCGCGGAGGCCGAGGGCAAAGAACTCGAACGACGCGCCAAGCGTTTTTGGATTCTGCGCTATCTCGAAGACCATGCGCTCAACCAACCGCTCGAAGCGATCGTCTTGCGCGACGGCGCGAGCGCCGAACTCGAAGCTTATGCGATCCGCGGATCCCTGCACGGAGCGCCAAACGTGGCCAGCCAGACACGTGTCCTCGTGCAAATCTCACGCGTAGAACCCGTGCGTGGCTGGCTCACGATGGATTATCTGGGACCCATTACCCTAACTTCATCGGAAGGAGATGACTGACTGACCGGCCCCCCCCAATGAGCCACGAAAGAATCCGTCGCGCGCTTTAGCGAGTCTCGTCCGTCGGTCCGAAACTGTCCTGATCCAGCCGCCACCGATCGATCGACTCGACGTTGAAGCGCCAGTCCGAACCCACCTTAAACGCCGGTAGCTGCCCTCGCTTCAGCTGGCGGTAGACCGTTGAAGGATGTACCTTCAAATAGTCCGACAATTCCTTGACCGTCATAACCCGGCTGTTCTCAGCTTTCATAGCCAGACCTCCTCCAAAAGGAACCCTTACAACCCGAAGAAGGTGCAATGGCTGTGCCGTCTGGACGACTCGTCAAAAGCACGTGAACGCTCGCCGATTCTGCTCCAATTACCGTATTTTGGGCGACAAAATCTTGACGCTGGCAGGAATTTGACCGGCATGGCAGTGCAAAAGTGATCACCGCACGTTTCAACTCTGCAATGGAACCACCCTCCCAGTGAATCCGCCACAGTCTCGACTTTTATATGCTATTACTATTTATAAGCTGTTTTATTATGCAAAATATCTGAAATAGTCGTGACGAGAGGTAACACGTACCTAATAACCGCTTTAAGTTAATATTGGATGTACGATCAGCGCAGCTAATGAGGCGCCGATCCCGTCGCGGATGCACCACCGCGTTCCTGTGCGGCTCGAGAACGGCTGGTCTCGAACGATCGTGCCGCAGCGACTTGCGCTTACTGGAGACCGTGGCGACTCGCTTCTGCCCGCGTCTCAGGCCTTCCCCACTAGCTCCCGCTCCGCCTCGGACACAAACTTCAGAATGCCCTGCTCGTCGCGCGCACGATGAAGCATCACGAGGCGATGGACCCCCAAAGCCGCGAACTTTTTCGCGGCCTCGACATCCACCCGCCCGCGTGGAGCGACGCTGACCTCGAGATCCTCGAAACGCCGCCCGGCCTCCTTGCAGGCTAGGCGTAGACCCTCGATACATTTGGCCGTGCCGTCGTGGTCCAGGGCGAAGCCGAACCACCCTTTCGCCAGCCGCGCGGACCGCCCATAAGCCTCTTTGGTATGGCCGCCGAACACGATCTCGGGATGCGGCTTCTGCACTGGGCGCGGCATCGCGTTGATGCCACCGAAGGAGACGAAACGGCCACGATACTCGGGCTTCTCCATGCTCCACAGCGCGATCATCGCGGCGAGAAATTCTTCGGTGCGCGGTCCCTTATGGTCGAACGGCGCGCCGATCGCCGCGAACTCCGGTTGCAGATAGCCGATGCCAATGCCGAAGATGAGCCGCCCGTTCGACAGCACGTCGACCGACGCCAACTCTTTCGCCAGCACCACCGGATTACGCTGCGGCAATATGATGATACCGGTGCCCAGCCGCAACGTGCGCGTCTGTGCGGCGACGTAGGCCAGCGCAATCGCGGAATCGATAAAGGGCGTATCCGCAGGCACGGGGGACGGCGGCGCCTGGGGCTCAGGCAGCACGATGTGCTCACCGGTCCATACGCTTTCGAAGCCCGCATTCTCCGCGGCGCGCGCGACGGCGGCGGCAGTCGCGGGGTTGGCGCATGGTCCGGTATTGATGCCAAAGAGTGCGAATTTCATGCGCGCACTATTAACACGAAGCGCCGCCAGCCGACCAGCGAACCGGCGGTGCACTGAATTGACCCTGCGGGGGAGCTTCTCCATAATCGCGCTTGTTCCTGGACGAACCGATGCGCTGTCCCCAATGCGGTTTCGAAGTGGCACAAGGAGCGCAGTTTTGCGCGCGCTGCGGCACGCGTGTGATGACGCCGCGCCCTGAGCTGCGCCACGAGTACGCGCTCATCCGCATCCTGCCCTCGTGGTGGCATTTCTTTCGCGACCTTGCGCTCGCGTGCGCGCTTGCGGCCGGCGGCATCTTTTGCCTGATTACCCGGCCCGGAACTCCCCTGCCTGCGCTCGTTTTATGGGTCGCGGCCGCCGCAATGCTGGGGCTCGCTACGCTCGCGCGCCGCTATACGAGCTGGAGCTTGACCTCGGATCGTCTCATCGCGCGGCGCGGACTGATCGCGAGCCATCGGCGCGAGATGGAACTCGCCGACGTCCGCTCGATCGAAGTGGATCGCGGGGTGATGCAGCGCGTGCTCGGCCTGGGCAATGTTACGGTAGCGTCAGCCGCCAGCGCCGATTTCGTGATTCGTCTTCTGAATATCCCTGATCCCGAGCGCGTGGCGGAGATGCTGCGGCAGGCCCGCCTCAAGCGGCTCGCCTGACTTGTGGAAGAAACTCCGCACCCGCCTTTGCCGCAATCCGTGCCGGACCGCATAATTCACTGCACGGGCAGCTCGACGACGGGAGGAGGTAGCGTGAGGCGGCGACATCCCGACCTGCGTCATGAACGGAAGTTGTGGCGCGCGGGGCTTCAGGCGGTGGCAGGCGTTGACGAAGCGGGCGTCGGTCCGATGGCGGGACCGGTGGTTGCCGCCGCGGTGATCTTTCCCGTCGAGACTTTCATCAAGGGCATCAACGATTCCAAACAGCTTCCGCCGGAACGCCGCGAGGAACTGTATCCGCTGATCACGCACACTGCCGTCGCGTTCGGGATCGGCGTCGCGCAACCAACTGAAATCGATAGTCTGAATATTTTCTGGGCCACGATGGCGGCCAGTGAGCGTGCGCTCGCCGCACTGTGTCGTACGCCCGATCATGTCCTCGTGGACGGGCGGTGCATTCCCGAACTGAAACTTCCTCAGACACGGATCGTCGGCGGCGATCGCAAGAGTTTCTGTATCGCCGCTGCATCGATTATCGCCAAGGTCACACGCGATCGCATGATGGCCGAGCTCGACCTGCAATATCCCTGGTTACGGTTTCGCCCAGCATAAGGGCTACTGCACCAGCGACCATTTCGTCGCACTCGACCGGCTGGGCCCTTCCCCCATTCATCGGCGCTCTTTCGCGCCGGTCTGGGACGCCGCGCAGCGCAAGCTCTTCTGAGGCGCGCGCAACGACTGCTCGCCGGTCGCGCTGCCGAGGTCGCGGTCTGCGGTGAGGTCGGCTGGATGGGTTATGAGAGAGCGCGGAATGGGACAAGTGTCTGATGATCTTGCGCGGAAAGGCGCGGATTTCGGGCGTTGTGTGCCAATCCAGGGAGTGCCGGTTCGTAGATTGGCAATCAAAATCACTTTGGCGTCAAAAACCATTGTGGTAACTTCGTTTTCCAAACCGAACGAGCCTGGTCCGAGGCTGCATCGGATCTAAAAAACATTCTTTCGTAACTGACGGTACACACCTCAACACTGTTCGACGAGCACGTGTCGGATCTCGATAAGCGAGCGCGTAGGATGAAAGTGCCCTGACAAGTTATGACCTAGTCATGCCAACAAACGTTGCGAAAAGCCGACTCACCCAAACGTTCAAGTTCCTCAAAGAGCTGAACGAGCTGAGAAACCCGGTTCCGCGCGAGATGTCAGGCTATCCGAAGCTGTTGTGGATCGATGACTGGCCGGCACATCCGTTCATTAAGGTGCGACGCGGCGACCCGAAGGAGGAGGACGATGACGGGAACGGCGAAGCGGAGAGGGAACCGCTGATTCGCATCCGCCGTGCGGACCTGACGTCGTGTCCCAATCCACCCGAAGCACTCGACGGCTGGCTGAAGCCGGGCTGGCAGGCTGTCGAAGCCGAGGCGGAGGTATTAGCGTCGATCAACCTCCCAGATGAAAAAAACGGCAGCATCACCGTTGCCTTTGAGGACGATGAGCAACGAGTGACTGGTCTGAAGGTTTGGGCGACTGCGCGAGCAAGGTGGGCGGCCGCCGAGCGGCCGGCTATCGCAGCAAGGAAGATCTTCGAAGAGATTCATGCGCTCTGGACCGCGATGCAGCGCGAAGGCGACCGCATGGAGCTCGTGCTGGGCGACGGGATTCTGGAGGTATCGGCGGATCTTATCCGCCATCCTGTGCTGCTACAGCGAGTTAATCTGAGATTCGACCCGGCTGGGCCAGAATTCTGTTTTGATCCCGGGACAGAAAACGTGGAGCTCCATCGCGCGCTGCTGCGGCTCGTCCCGAGTATCGAGGGCCGGATGATTGCGCAGTTCGACAAAGAACTAGAAACAACACCCGTGGAACCGCTAGGTGGTGAAGGCACAACCGGATTCCTTCGGCGCCTAGTGCAGGGTTTGTTTGCAACCGAGGGCGAGTTTCTCGCCGGTGAGAGAATTGATGCTTCCTTAGGCCGGCCGAGCATCCGGCGGATGCCCGTTGTCTTCTTACGATCGCGCAGTGCAGGACTGGCCACGACTCTGGATCACATAGTCGGAGGACCTGGAAGACGACCACACCGCTCCACCGGAGGGGCTTGCACGTATCGTTGGCGTGGCGACGACCGAATCCACTGCAGCGTCCACTGGTACCAGCGACCTCGAAAAAGCGCCGACCCTTTCGGGCCCTGAACCGGACATTCTGTTTAGTTAGCATGCTAATGCGGAGCAGTACGAGATCGCGGCACGACTGGCCAAGTCGAAGGCAGTACTCGTTCAAGGGCCGCCGGGGACGGGCAAGACGCACACCATTGCCAACTTGCTTGGCTGCCTGTTGGCGCAGGGGAAAACAGTGCTGGTGACCGCGCACACAACAAAGGCACTCCGCGTCCTACGGGACCAAGTCGACGATGCATTGAAACCACTTTGCCTAAGCGTGCTCGAGAGTGACGCCGAGAGTAACGCCCAACTTTCACGCTCGGCTCAGGAAATCGCCAGCCGGTTGTCGACTTCTGATGCGGCTAGCCTTCGCCGCAAGGCTGGGCTTCTCCGTGAGAAGCGAATCAAGTTTCTTGGTGCGGGAGAGGCGTTACGTCGACAGCTACGGGACGCTCGCTTCAGTGAGATTGAAGAAGTTGTAATCGGGGGTGAAGCGCTCAGTCCAATCGAAGTGGCCAAAAGGGTCAAGGCGGACGGGCAGCGTGACGGTTGGATCCCCGGCCCGCTTGCAAGTGGCGTCCTCTGTCCCCTGACGGACGTCGAGGTGCGTCAGCTTTATGCGTCTAACGGTACACTCGCACCATGGGACGAGGCGCAACTCTCGGTGCCGCAACCTGTGCTCGCGCAACTTGTTGCGCCCATAGATTTTCGCTTGCTCGCCGCGGAGAACGCTGGTGCAGACTCACGCGCACAGTCGCATCGCCCGGAGCTCTGGGCTGATGGCGCTGGCCGCAATCTGACCGCGGGCGAACTTCAACCGCTCCATCGGCGGGTCAAGGCCGCAACGAATGTTCTCGGCGAGAAAAACCTCTGGTTGCGAGAGGTGCTATTTGCGGGATGGTCGGGCGGCGACCTAGGCGAGACGTGGCGCGATTTGCTCGCGGCTGTAGATGCCCTTGTAGCCGAGGCGGGCACCGCGCAACGCCTCATTGCGGCTCATGGATCAGAATTACCGGAAGATCAGCCGGTCGGCGAGGTGGCAGCGATGCTGGCTCAAATTACCGACCATCTTGATAGCGGGGGTTCGCTCGGGCTGAAGACGCGGATGACAAAACGTGCTTGGCATACGCTTCTCGAAAAATGCCACATCAATGTCCGGGTACCCCAAGCTCTCGACAAAATCCGCGCCCTGGAAGCGAAGGCGCGCCTTGAGGCAAATCGTAGTCGGCTTGCCGGTCGGTGGGGGCGGCTCGTGGAGTACCACGGTGGGCCGGCCTTCGATACCCTTGGCCGCTGGCCAGAACGCGCTGCGCAGGGTTACGCGCAGGAGATTCGCGCACGGCTGGAGTGGCGGGGAACCGTCTGGGAGCCCCTCATTGAAGAGTTGCGTGCAGCAGGGTTTCGTTGGGAAGAATGGCTGGCGCCATACCCTCCGGTAGCAGGGGATCATGGCGAATTGACACGGGTTGAGCGCGCAGGGTCTCAGGGGCTGGCCGAAGTCGTCGAGGCGCAGGCGGCGCTGATGCGACAGGCAGAGTTGTCGGCAGCGTTGTCGCAGCAGCGGACGTATCTCGCTAGCTTCCCGCAGAGCGAAGCGGCGAGCGTCCTGCTGCAAGCACAGGACGAATGGAACTCAGAGATCTACGAAGAGGCCTACCGTCATCTCTCTCGACTCGAAGGGATGGTTAATACCTACCAAACACGCTTCACCCTGCTGGCCCGGATCGACGACTCTGCTCCAGCTTGGGCGCGCGCCATAGCCCAACGAGAAGGGGTACATGGCTCCGCGCAGGCTCCGGGCGATTCGACTGCAGCCTGGCGCTGGCGGCAGTGGCAACAGGAGCTAGAGCGGCGTGCGTCGGTTTCGATAACGGACCTCCAGGAGCGCCTTAACAAAACACAGGACGAGGTGCGGGGTTTGGCAGCGCAAATTATCGAGCACGAGACCTGGGCGGCGCAACGCGAGCGCACTGCTTTGAAGGCGCAGCAGGCTCTCATGGGATATGTGCAGACCATCCGTAAGGTAGGCAAGGGCACGGGCAAACGCGTCCCGGAACTCATGCGCCAAGCCCGTCAGTTGCTGGCTTCAGCACGGCGCGCAGTACCTGTGTGGGTCATGCCCTTGAGCCGGGTCTATGAAAGCTTCGATCCGCGCGAAACCAAGTTCGATGTGGTCATCATAGACGAGGCCAGCCAAAGCGACGTGACTGCCCTCGCTGCGCTCTATTTCGGACGAGAGCATGTTGTCGTCGGCGATAAAGAGCAGGTCACACCCGACGCGGTGGGCCAGCGCCTGGATCAGGTGCAGCGGTTGATTGACACGAATTTACAGGACATTCCGAACAGTCATCTTTATGACGGTCAAACCTCTATATACGACCTCGCTGAAACAGCATTCGGCGGCGTCGTCGCCCTGCGCGAGCACTTCCGTTGCGTCCCGGAAATCATACAGTTCAGTAACAATCTCTCCTACAACTTGACCATTCGTCCGTTGCGCGAGCCGATGTCCGCCTCAGTGAGGCCGGCATTAATTGCCGAACGGGTGCATGGCTTCCGAGGAACGAACGGGAACACGAATCAAGTCGAAGCTGAGGTGATCGCTTCTCTGGTCGTCACATGCCTCGGCGACCCCGCATATGCCCTCAACGAATCTGGACAGCCGACGACATTCGGCGTCATCTCGCTCCTCGGTGTTGAGCAGGCTCTCCTGATTGAAGAGCTCCTGCGGCAACGGCTCTCTCCTAGCACCTTCGCCAAGCATCGATTGCTGTGCGGGAACGCAGCGCAGTTTCAGGGTGATGAACGAGATGTGGTCTTTCTTTCAATGGTCGACGGGCCGCCAGACGACGGGCAGTTACCTATCCGTAACGAAGGTCCAATGGGCCTCTACAAGAAACGATACAATGTCGCTGTTAGCCGGGCGCGAAATCAGTTGTGGGTTGTGCATTCGCTGGACCCCAGCACACACCTCAAAGCGCGGGACCTTCGGCGCCGGCTCATCGAGCATGCACGAGAGCCGCAAGCCTTGTTGCGCGCTATTGAAGTACAGGGCAAACGGACCGATTCGATATTCGAAAAGCTAGTCCTTCAACGGTTGCTCGCGGCACGTTATCCAGTAGAAACGCAATGGCCAGTCGGGGGATACCGGATCGACCTTGTCGTCGAGGGGAAGACCAGACGGCTTGCAGTCGAGTGCGACGGCGAGAAGTGGCACACCACTGAGCAGCTTCAACACGATATTGATCGGGAAGCTGTTCTTCGACGACTCGGATGGGAGTTTGTTCGCGTCCGCGGGAGCGTTTTCTTCAGAGACCCCGATGCGGCAATGGCTCCGGTGTTCGTTAAGCTGGATGAACTCGGGATCGAACCACTCGGAGAAGGCGTCACACCACCAGATCCGGGTGGAATCGTCGAGCGAGTAAGGAGGCAAGCGGAGACCTTACGACGGCAGTGGCAGCGAGAGGAGGAAGACTCCGCTTCAAACCTCGAAGGTCTATGACAAATTTCCCCTCGACGGAAGAGTGCAAAAAGTTTCTGTCGGCGGTGCAGTCCGATATCCGAAGGCGAGCGTGCAACTGGCGGCCGTTGATCGTCCAAGCGAGCGGACCATAGCGGACCATATGTAAGGCCCGCGATGCAGCGGCGATGCATGCGGACAAAGCCGTCGACGGTATTAACCGTCAACGATCTGGATGGAGTCTCTGGGGCTACGATCGCGCCGCGTCGATCGCGCCTGCGGAGTTATGCACATCCCGCACGCTCCGTCGTGTTTGCGCAACGCACCTGTTCGTCCTTGTGCTCTGCTCGCTTACCCTATCGTGCGGTTTGCGTTAGTGTTTAAGTAATGATGTTGGCGTCGCCCCGCGGCGCCTGGGGGTGTTGTGATGGCCCTGGAACGTGACAAACATATCGCCGAACGCGCGCTGCTGACGATGGACGAGGTCAACTGCTGGAGCTTTATCGGCGGATGGTCCTGATTCGGCGCTTCGAGGAAAAGACCGCCGAGATGTACTCGCGCGGCAAGATCACTGGCTTTTGCCATCTCTATGCCGGCGAAGAGGCGGTCGCCGTCGGCGCTATCTCCGCGCTCTACGACAAGGACTACGTCGTCTCGACCTACCGCGAGCACGGCCATTGCCTGGCCAAGGGCGCCTCGCCGCGCGCTGTGATGGCGGAGCTGTTCGGCAAAGCGACCGGCCTCTCGCGCGGGCACGGCGGTTCGATGCATCTGTTCGACGCCAACCTGCGCTTCATGGGCGGCTACGCGATCGTCGGCGGCGGACTGCCGCTCGCGGCGGGACTCGGACTCTCGATCCGCTATCAAGGAGGAGCCCGAGGTAGTCTGCTGCTTCTTCGGCGACGGCGCGCTGCCGCAGGGCGCCTTTCACGAGAGCCTCAACTTGGCGTCCCTGTGGAAGCTGCCGGTCGTCTTCATCTGCGAGAACAACTTTTACGGCATGGGCACGATGGTGCAGAACGCCATCTGCCAGGAAGAGCTGTACCGCTTCGCCGAGCCCTACAAGATGCCCGGCGTGAGAGTCGACGGCATGGACGTGCTCGACGTTTATCGCCGCAGCTACCGAAGCGGCCGCGCGCGCGCGCGAAGGCGACGGCCCCTCGCTGATCGAGGCGGTCACCTATCGCTTCCGCGGCCATTCGATGTCCGACCCGGCGGAATATCGCTCACGCCGCGAGGAACGCATCTGGCAGGAGCGCGACCCGATCAAGAATCTGCGGCGCCGAACTGCTGCAGTGACGCATCGCGCTGACCGACGCCCGGCTCGACGAGATCGACCGCGAAGTCGCCGCGATTATCGACGACGCGGTGAAGTTCGCGGAGGAAAGTCCCGAGCCGTCGCTCGACGAACTCGGCAAGTATGTCTACGTCGAGGAACTGCGTGGATGGGTGCAGCAGATGGCGCTGATTACCTATCGCGAAGCGCTGAATCAGGCGCTGCGCGAAGAGCTCGATCGCGACGAGCGGGTCTTCATCATGGGCGAGGAGGTCGGCTATTTCGGCGGCGCCTTCAAGGTTACCGACGGCCTGCTCGCGGTCTATGGCGAGAAGCGGTCCGCGACACCCCGATCTCCGAACTGACGATTACCGGCGCCGGCGTCGGCGCGGCGATGGGCGGACTGAAGCCGATCGTCGAGCTGATGACGATCAACTTCGCGCTGCTCGCGATCGATCAGATCGTCAACAGTGCGGCCAAGATCCATTACATGTTCGGCGGCAACGCCAAGGTGCCGATGGTGATTCGCGCGCCGCAGGGCGCCGGCCATCAACTGGGCGCGCAGCACAGCCAGAGCCTGGAAGCCTACTTCATGCACTGTCCCGGGCTTCGCGTGGTGATTCCCGCGACCCCGGCCGACGCCAAGGGCCTGCTCAAGACCTGTATCCGGCAGGACGACCCGGTGGTTTTCCTCGAGCATGAATCGCTCTACGGCGTAAAGGGCGAAGTCCCCGACGGCGAGCATCTGGTGCCGCTCGGCAAGGCCAACGTGGTGCGCGAGGGCAAGGACGTCACCCTGATTTCCTATTCGAAGTGTGTGTACGACGCGGTCGCGGCGGCGGAAGCGCTCGAGAACGAAGGGATCGACGCGGAAGTGATCGACCTGCGCACGCTCAATCCGCTCGATCTCGCTACGGTGATCGACGTCGGTCAAGAAAACCGGCAAGGCGATCGTGGTCTACGAGGGTTGGCGGACCGGCGGCGCCGGCGCGGAAATCGCCACGCAGATCTATGAAGCCGCGTTTGACCATCTGGACGCGCCCGTCGAGCGAATCGCCACGCTCGATACGCCGATGCCATACAATGCACGCCTCGAGAAGGCGGCGTTGCCGAGCGCGGCCGATATCGTGAAAGTCGCCGAGCGTATGTTGTAATCGCCTTCACTATTGCGCCGCCGGATGTTTCGCGAAATTGACGCCGATCGTGATGCCGAACCCGGGCAAGGGACCGTGCCATGAGCAATGAAATAACGATGCCCAAGCTTTCCGACACGATGGAGGAAGGCAAAATCATCCGCTGGCTGAAGCATCCCGGCGACGCGGTCCATCACGGCGACGCGCTGGCCGAGGTCGAGACCGACAAGGCCGACATGGTGATGGAATCCTTCGACGACGGCGTGCTCGAAGAGATCCGGCTGAAGGAAGGCGAATCGGCGCCGGTCGGCGCGACGATCGCGACTATCCGCACCACCGGCGAAGCGCCGCGACCATCCACGGCGGATCACGCCGTTGAAAGCTCGGTAGCGAACACGGCATCCGCGCGCCGGCCGCCAAGACGTCCCTGCCAGGGCCGAGGCAGTCAATGCCGAGCGCGTGACGCCGCTGCGGCCGTCGAAGCGCCGGCGCGCCGCGGGCGAGACTCCGCCCGCTCTGGAGACGACATCGCGTCCAGTGGCCGAGGCGCACGATCGCGCCGCCGTTGAAGCCCTGGAGGAAGGAGAAACCCCTGCCAAGGGCTTCGACCTCGAGCTGGAGGGTGACGCGACGGCGGCGCCTTTCCGATGTCGCGCGACTTCCATCCGGCGCTGAGTGGCCATCCCTCCGCGACGCCGACCGCAATCGCGGCGCCCCCGGCGCGGGCCATTGCGCCAGCGGAGCCGCAACTTCCGGTCCCGCATGAGGGGGGCAAACTGCGCGCCTCGCCGCTCGCGCGCCGGGCCGCGGAAGAGGCCGGCGTTGACCTCACGCAGGTGCATGGCACGGGGCCGGACGGCCGCGTCACCAAACGCGATGTCGATACCTTCCTCCGCGAGCAGCAACTCTTCCGCTTCCGCCGGCTGGTCGCGCCGCGCGAAGGATTGCCCGGCACGCGCGAGGAGCTGTCCAAGATGCGCAAGACCATTGCGCAGCGGATGGCCCAATCCAAACGCGAGATTCCGCACTTCTACGTCACCGTCGAGGTCGACATGGAAGAGGCGGTCAAGCTCAAGAAGTCGCTCGAAGTGACGGAACTCTTCGAGGAGAACATCACTTACAACGACATCATCATCAAAGCGACCGCGCTGGCGCTGGGCCGCTATACGCGGATGAACGCGAGCTTCCAGGAAGACGGCGTCGTCATCTATCCGAATATCAATATCGGGATGGCGGTCGCGGTCGAGGACGGGCTGATCGTTCCGGTGATCCATGACTGCGAGCGGCTGACGCTGCCGGAGATTTCCGCGGCGTCGCATCGGCTGGTCGGCAAGGCGGCGCGCGGCGGCTTCGGCGGCGACGATCTGTCGGGCGCCACCTTCACGATCTCGAACATGGGCATGCTCGGCGTCGAGCACTTTGCCGCCGTGATCGTGCCGCCGCAGGCTGCGATTCTCGCGGTCAGCGCCGTGAAGGAAAAACCCGTCGTGCGCAACGGTCAGGTGGTGGTCGGCAAGACGATGATGTTGACGGTGGCCTGCGACCATCGGATCATCGACGGCGTGATCGGCGCGCGTTTCCTCAACGAAATCAAACGCTTTCTGGAAAATCCCGCGAGCCTGCTGGTCTGACCGCCGGATCTGCGGGACGATGCCCGCCGCGTTGAGGTGCAAGTATTGCCTACTCCACGTTACGATTTGCTCGTCATCGGCTCGGGACCGGGCGGGTACGTCGCCGCGATTCGCGCCAGCCAACTCAAAATGCGCGTCGCGGTTATCGAACGCGATCTGCCCGGCGGCGTCTGCCTGAACTGGGGCTGCATCCCGTCGCAAGGCGCTGCTCAATTCGGCCGAAACGATGGAGATCGATTCGCGGCGCCGCGGCGCGAGCACGGCATCACAGACCGGCGAGGTCAGCTTCGACTTCAAACGCGTCATCGCGCGCAGCCGCGAGGCCGCCGACAAGCTCTCGAAGGGCGTCCGCTTCCTGCTGCGCAAAAACAAGGTCGATTATATCGAGGCGCAACGCGACGATCGCCGGACCGCATACCGTGGCGCTCGACCCCCGTGCCGGGCAAGCCCGCGCCGCCCGCCGAAGCGATCGACGCCGAACGCATCCTGATCGCGACCGGCTCGGGCGAGAAGCTGTTTCCCGGGATGACGCTCGGCGACGGCGTGATGACCAGCCGCGAGGCGCTCCTCCACGACCGCCTGCCGCAACACATCGTGATCATCGGCGCCGGCGCGATCGGCGCGGAATTCGGCTACTTCTACCAGGCCTTCGGCGTCGAAGGTGACGATCGTCGAGCTCGAAAAGCAGATGCTGCCCGGCTTCGACGCCGAAATCGCCGAAGAATTGCGCAAGGCGTTCGTCAAACGCGGCGTCACCGTGATGCTCGGTCACGGCTACAAGTCGATGGCGCGCAAGGGCGGCGGCTGGTCGTCACGCTCGACGCCGCCGGCACAGCCAAGACGATCGAGGCCGAGGCCGTGCTGGTCGCCGTCGGGCGCAGACCCGCTCAGCCGCGACATGGGTCTCGACAAGGCCGGCATCGAAATCGAGCGCGGCGGCTATCATCAAGATCGACGACTCGTTCCGCACCAGCTGCCCGAGCATCTATGCGATCGGCGACGTCGCCCGGCAGCCGCTGCTCGCCCACAAAGCCTCCGCCGAAGGCATCGCGGCGGTCGAGATCATGGCGGGCGTGCGCGAGCCCGGCTTCGACCTCCTCGCGATCCCCGGATGTATCTATTGCGAACCGGAAGTCGCGACCGTCGGCCTGAGCGAGGCCGCAGGCGCGGCGCGCGGAATCGAAGTCAAAGTCGGCAAGATGCCCTTTCGCGCCAATGGCAAAGCCGTCGCCGTCAATCAGACCGAAGGCTTCGTCAAAATCGTCGCGAGCAAGCAATACGGCGAAGTCATCGGATGCCAGATTATCGGCCATCATGCGACCGACCTGATTTCGGAAGTCGTGCTCGGCAAGACGCTCGAAACCACCACCGCCGAACTCGGCCGTAGCCTCCATCCCCATCCGACGCTGTCGGAGGCGATCATGGAGGCGGCGCTCGCCGCCGAGGGCGAGGCGATCAATTTCTAATGCGATCAAGATGTCCGATGGATGACCCGCGAACCCTGAACGTCGCGCGGCTCGGCATCGATCGACTACGCCGCGGCGCTCGAAATGCAAAACGCGCTGGTCGCCGCCGCGCATGCGCGACGCGATCGGCGACACGCTGCTGCTGCTCGAACATCCGCACGTCTTCACCCTCGGCCGTGGCGCCGACGAACGCTTCCTCTTGAACCCGCCCGGCCGGCTATTCCCGTCTATCGCGTCTCGCGCGGCGGCCAGGTCACCTATCATGGCCCGGGCCAATTGGTCGGCTATCCGATTCTCAAGCTTGACGGCGCCGAGCGCGACGTGATCCGCTATCTGCGCAAGCTCGAACAAGCGTCATGATCGCCGCCCTGCTGCACGTCGGGATCATCGCCGCCGCGCCGCCCGGGCCTGACCGGTGTATGGGTCGGACGCGCGAAAAATCGCCTCGATCGGCGTCGGTCTGCGTCGCTGGGTCACCATGCACGGCTTCGCGCTCAACGTCTCGACCGATCTGAGCCCTTCGACGCCATCGTGCCGTGCGGCATCGAAGGTTGCCGGATGACCTCGATCGCCGGCTCGGTCGGCCGCGCGGACATCACCGTCGCGGACTTCGCCTCCGCCATCGAAAGCGGAATTCGCCGCGGTCTTCGGCTATGATCGAATCAGCGCCAGCGGCGCCCGAATCATTGGGGGACCTCGTTGCCTCGGCCGCCGCGAGCCTGCGAAGCTCGTGCGCTAGAATAACATGGCCGAACGCAAACATCCCGACTGGATCAAAGTGCGCGCGCCGGCTCTCGCCGGAGTATTTCCGCACGCGCGCCCTGCTCGCCGAACTGAAGCTGCATACGGTTTGCCAGGAGGCGTGCTGCCCGAATATCGGCGAATGCTTCGGCGCATCGCACGGCGACCTTCATGCTGATGGGCGACGTCTGCACGCGCAACTGTCCATACTGCGCCGTCGCCCATGGCAAGGTGCGGCCGCTCGATCCCGGACGAACCGCGACGCATCGCCGAGGCGGTCGCGCGCCTCGGCTTGCAGCACGTGGTCGTGACCTCGGTCGATCGCGACGACCTGCCCGACGGCGGCGCGGCTCATTTCGCCGCCACCGCGCAGCGCGATCAAGTCCGCGCTGCCCCTCAGCGCGAGTCGAAGTGCTGGTGCCCGATTTCAAGGGCGCGCACGAAGCGTCGAGACGGTGAGTTCGACTCGCCGGTCGATATCTACAACCACAATATCGAAACGGTGCCGAGCCTCTATCGCAAATGCCGGCCCGGCGGCCACTACGATCTTTCGCTCGACGTTCTCGCGCACGCCAAGGCGGCATCGCGCGACGCTCGGCCGCAACCTCCTGACCAAGACCGGAATCATGCTCGGGCCTCGGCGAGGAGCGCGACGAGCTGATTGGCGTTCTGCGCGACTTGCGCGCGTGTCGAATGCGACATCCTGACCCTCGGCCAGTATCTGCGCCCGTCGAAGGATCATCTGCCGGTCGTGCGCTACGTCGCGCCCGCGGAGTTCGCCGAACTCAAGCGCGAGGCGCTGGCGCTCGGCTTCCGCCACGTCGAATCGGCCCCGCTCGTGCGCAGCTCCTATCATGCCTGGGAACACGTGAGCTGAGGCTCCTTAGCGCGCACCAACCGCTGCGTTCTGAGCGAAACGAACGGGACGAGCGATTCGCGCGTAACCTTACGGACAAAAAAGAGCCGCGAGCGCATCGCTCGCGGCTCTTGCCGATCCTTGAAGTTCCCGGCGCCGCTACTGGCTCAGTTCCTTCACCGTCGCCGCACGCCGCTGCATGTATCCATCCTGAACCGCACCGTATAGGTCGATCGCATAACGGTCCACATCCTCGAACAGGTCCAGGTGCAGCGAACGGTAGTTCACCGCTTCGACCACCAGCTTGCCGCCGTCCGCAGGTAGCGAGATGTACCACGGTACAAAATACGGCAACGGCCACATCGCGCCGTCAGCCGCGGTCCCGACCGTGTCGCGCACCGTCGAGGGGCCGAGGAATGGCCATACGATGTAGGCTCCCGGCGGTACGCCATAATGGCCCAGAGTCAGACCAAAATCGTTGCGGTTCTCCTTTAGTCCGAACCAATTGTCCGCGACATCGAACAGCCCGCCGACGCCCAAGGTCGAATTGATCCCGAAACGTCCCACTTCCCCCGCCGCCTGCGTGAACCGCAGTTGAAACAGATTGTTGGCGAAGCGCGGAATGAATTCGACGTTGTCGAAAAACCTGCCGACACTTTCGCGTACGGGTGTGGGCGCAACCGTAGCGTAGCCCTGCGCTACGGGATGCAGGACGTAGTGATCGAGTTTCAGGTTGAACCAGAACATTTTTTCGTTGAACGGGGCGAGCGAGTCGCTGTAAGGCTGCGCATACTCGCCCGGTGGATGAGGCGGCGCCTGATCTTCAGCAATGACGGGCGGGACCCACATTGCCAACGCCAGGACCATCGCCGCAGATATTGTTTTGAGCAAAGCCGTTCCTCCCCTCGCGAAGCAAATGGAGCTGGGCCGAATAAGATCCGAACTCCAACCTGTCATTCGCTTTACGACTGCCGATCGCGTCATTCCTACGTTACGATTCTCCGTTACGACCATTGGCGACGTAAACTCAGCGCCCACCTTTGGCGATCGAAGCTCCACATCAACGCTAGCTCAAATGCAAATGGCAGACTACGTTACCGCTAGCGCGCATCGCCCACCAATGTGGCAAGTTCCCTTTGTTTGGCCCTAAGATCCGTCATGAGCTTATCGAAGCCCTGGTCATTTATAACACGATTAAATTGGTTACGATAGTTAGCAACAATGCTAATATTGTCAACTGTAACGTCATAAACCAGCCACTCCCCACCCTTATTCTCGAGCAGATATGCCACCTTTAGCGGTTGCTTGCCCTGCTGGACGATGGCGGTATCCACTCGACTGTAGCCCGCCCCAATCGGATTCGCTTTCAGGTAATCGACCCGTTGGCCCGAATAGTCCTGGATTTTGCTGAGATAAGCGTCCTCGATAAAAGCGGTAAAGAGCGACGAGAAATCGGTGCGTTGCTGAGGGCTTAGAGAGCGCCAGTGATAGCCGAGCGCCGAGCGCGACATCTCGTTGAAATCCATTCGCGGCTCGAGCGCCGCACGCAATTGCCGACGCCGCTCGACGATTGGCGTCTGCTTGTCCCGCAGGATTTGCAGCGCCTGCTCGACCATCGTCCGCGTCACCCACATGGGACCGTTGTCGGCTAGCGCCGGCGTGGGGAGTGTCCCGAACGCAGCCTGCAGGAGGGCCAGACCGGCGATCACACCGATCAGGGTCCCGCGGGCCATCCGGCCTGTGGAGGGCCGAATTTCAACCATCGACGAATCTCTGGTTCGCCTACACGAAAGCGATGAAATCATAGAGGCCTACTTCTTGTCCTTGCTCTCGCCGTTCGCTCCCGATCCTTGACTCGCGCTCGATCCGGAACCGGAACTCGAGCCCGACCCTGAATTGTTGATCAATTGGCCGATCGCGTCTTCGAGGACGAACGCCGATTGGGTCTGGCGCAAGGTATCGTCGTTCTTGAGCGTCTTTTCGCCACCACCGAGGGCCACCGAGATATACTTGTCGCCGATGATCCCGCTGGTCTTGACGGCCGCAATCGCGTCGTCGTCGATTTTGACCCCCGGGTTCAGGCGTAGCGCGACGTGTGCGCGGTTTTCCCGCAGAGCAATACCCGCGACCTTTCCTACCTCCACGCCGGCAATCTCCACCAGGTCGCCGGTCTTCAGCCCCGAAATGTTGTCGAAGTTCGCATAGATCGTGTAGCCAGGCGCTGGGAATAGATCGACCCGTCCGAGCCGCACCGACAGGTAGACCATGGCGGCGATGCCCAGTAACGCGAAGAGGCCGACGATAAACTGTGTTAGGCGACTTGCGTACATTACGTATCATCTTCCGGGTTGGGCCAGGACTTGGGATGATGGTCGTTCATCCTCTCCGGCGGCGCGGCCGGCCAAAAATCTCTGGAAATTCTCGTCGTTGGCATTGATTACCTCGGTCACTGCGCCGGCCAGTTCGATCTTCCCCAGATGCATAAACGCCACGCGATCGGAGTAGTCGAAAACATGCGGGACGTCATGACTAACCATCACCGCAGTCAGGCCGAATTGTTGCTGGGTACGTCTTAGCAGTTCGTGAATTGCGGTGGTGCGAGTCGGATCCAATCCGGTAGTCGGCTCATCGAGCATCAGGATTTTCGGGCGTCGGATAAGCGCGCGCGCCAGTGCCACCCGCTTCTGCATGCCGCCACTTAGCTCCGAGGGATACTTACCGTCCATGCCCTGCAGACCGACTTGGGCAAGCATCTCCTGAACACGACTGGCGATCTCCGGACGCTCGAGATGAGTCTTCTCTACCAGGGGAAAGGCCACATTCTCAAACACGGTCATCGAGTCGAACAGCGCGCCACCCTGAAACAGCATACCAAATTTCTCTCGCACACTGTCGAGCGCGCGGGTTCCCATGCGAGTCACGTCGAGCCCGTCGACCAGAATCTGGCCAGCGTCGGGCCGCAAGAGGAAGTTCAGATGCTTGAGCAACACGGTCTTACCGCATCCGCTGGGCCCCACGATCGTGGTGATCTTGCCGGCGAGACAATCCAAATCGACGCCGTTGAGTACCTGCTGCCGGCCGAAGCGTCGCCTTAGCCCACGAACCGCAATCGCAGCCGCAACCGTATTTTCGCTATCAGCCATTGGTTCCAAAAGATCACAGGAGAATTGACGTCAAAAAATAGTCCGACGCGAGAATAAGCACGCTAGAAAGTACTACAGCATCCGTTGTCGCGCGACTGACTCCGGTTGCCATTCTTGCCGCATGATAACCCTTGTAGCAGCACACCCACATCACGACCAGACCAAAAACGAGGGCTTTGTACAGCCCGATAACGACATCGTGGGAAGACATATTGTGCGCGATCCCATTGAAGAATGGTCCGCTCGGTGCACCCATCAGGCCAACCCCAACCGCCCAACCGCCCCAGATTCCGATTACATCGAAGATACCGGTCAGCAGCGGAAACCCAATCACGCCGGCCAGGACACGCGGTGATACCAGATATTGAACCGGATTGATCGCCATAACGCTGAGGGCGTCAATCTGCTCGGTGGCCTGCATCGAGCCGATTTCGGCCGCCATCGCGGAACCCGCCCGCGCGGTGACCATCAGTGCGGCGAGGACTGGCCCGAGTTCGCGTACCAGCACCAACGCTACGACGGTTCCCAAGGCGCCCTCCGAACCGAAACGGCGCAACGTATTGTAGCCTTGTAAACCCAGCACCATTCCGGTGAAGAGGCCGACCAGCCCGACCAGGAAGATTGAATCGGCACCGATCGAGCGCACCTCGCGGATCAGCAGCCGCGGCTTGTAGGGCGGCGCAATCACAAAAACCAGGGCGGTCGCCAGGAACAGCACAAAATTACCGAGGGCTGTGATCCCATCGGTGACATACGCGCCGATCGCCTCAATCATCCGCACTATCAACATTCGATTGGTTCAGCCGTGAAGCAGTCCCAGACGCGCGAGGTGGCTCTGAGTGTGGGTCGTGCCGGGCCACCGCGCGAACTCGAAGAGATCCGCGGGGACGTCGAGATCGAGTGCGGGACGTTGCAGGCGCAAAACCTCGCACGCGATTCCGCGGGTGCGGCAGTCCTCAAGATGACGAACGAGGCTGAAACGTCCAAAATGCGTGGCGATTACCTCCGGCGGCCTACGCGCAATCATATTGGTGCCCGAGAAGTCGCGCGAGGGGACCAGCGCGACGCCGGCGTCGCCCGAGGGCATGGCGGCAAAGGTCGAATCGATATCCTGTGCGGTCACCCCGGGGGTGTCCGAGAGCATCGTGCAGACGGTAGTCGCGCCACGGCGCACCAATTCCCCGATCGCCAACCGCACCGCGACATTGAGTCCGCGCGGAAACCCCTCATCAATCGCGATCGCCCCGGCGCTGCGCGCCAGGTCGAGCAAAGCCGGCTCGGACGTAACCACCGCAACGCAATCGGTGGCACGCGCGCTCAACGCCGCTCCCAGGACGTCGCGAAACATGGCCGCCGCCAAGGCGCTCCGCTCGACGGCCGACGGCAGCGCGGGCGCCAGCCGTGTCTTGGCAAAGGCAAGTTGCTTCGCCGCTATCAAGATCGACTGCACGGCTGCTCTTATAACCTACATGGCGCTGCCCGCCAAACTCGGTTTTTTTGCAGTCCTGGTCGGTACCCTCGATTGCTCCATGCCGAGTCAGACGCTGCGGCGCCCATACTTGACACCTTCGACTGCGGGGCCAAACATAAGAGCCTCCGGCCTGAGCTGCTGCTCTGCCTCAAGGCCTCAATAACCAGACGTTCTCGTCGTTCGTCTTCATCGAAAGGGAGGCAAGGCTATGCAGAAAAAGATAGACCATCACCGGGTGGCGTGCGCTTTACTGCCGCGCGTTGTCGCAACGGTTGCGATGGTCGCGCTGGTCGCAGGATGCTCGCACAAGTCGGTCGAGAGTTATCTCCAGGCGGGCGACCAGGCGAGACAGGCGTCGCGGCTGGCGGACGCCGAAACCGCCTACCAACAGGCGATTAAGCTGGCCCCCCAGGACCCGCGTCCGCATGTGGCCCTGGGCGATCTCTACCTGTTTGAGCAGAAGGCCGCGCCGGCCGAGGCCGAGTTCATGAAGGTGCTCGACGTCGACACGAAAAACGCTCCCGCGCATTTCGCCCTCGGCCAACTGTATGCTTCGCAATCACAAGCAGGTGCCGCAGAGGGTCAATATCGCGCCGCTGTAGTCCTCGATCCCACCCGCATCGACTACCGCCTTGGCCTGGGCGGCATTCTCCAGAAGGAGGACGCGACTGACGAGGCCAGTGAGGAGTTCCGCACGGCGACCGGACTCGAGCCGAAAAACGCTCATGCTCATTTGGCGCTGGCCAACCTGCTCAATACGATGAGGGGGCGGCAGGCAGACGCTCAGGCCGAGTACGCGCTGGTCAGGGAACTCGATCCTACCCTGATGCCGGCGCCTGCCATGGCCGAGCACGAAATTCCGGGGACCACGCCCTCTACGGGCGGTGCGGCACCTCCTCCAGGCGGGCCGAAGGTCAAGGCGACTAACAAAAAGTTTAAGTTGACGCACGATTCGCCGCTCTATGCCTCGGCCGACGGCAGTTCGGGCGTCCTCGGACAAGTTCATCGCGGGAAATTCGTCCACGTTACGGGTATCGCCGGCGATTGGCTCCAGGTTCAATTGCGCAACGGCACAGTCGGGTTTATTCCCCTGACCGCGGCGGAATAACCATCCGGCCAGCACGTATTGTCGGGATTGCCGGACGAGACTCGCCGGTCTTCTGTAACCGGTCTTGGGTAAAAGGAAGTGGCAAGCTATGGCCAGCCAGGAAACCAATGGCAAGGAAGTAAGCTTTCCGGGTAAGGCGGGTGCGGTGCGGGCCTACGTCTGCGAACCTAGGGGCGGCGGGGCTCCTCGCCCCGTCGTGATTGTCATTCAGGAATGGTGGGGGCTCGATGACCACATCAAGGATGTGACCCGACGGTTTGCCGCGGAAGGCTACTTCGCGGTGGCGCCGGATCTCTATTCGCGGCAGGGCGGCAAAGTCGCAAAGGATCCGGACAGCGCGGCCGCTTTGATGGACGGCCTCAAGCAGGCCGACGGCATTGACGATCTGCTGAGCGCGATTAACTGGATAAAGACTCAAAGCGGTGCCAAGGCGACGCGCATCGGCGTGACCGGGTTCTGTATGGGCGGCAGCTATGCGACGCTGCTCCCCTGCGTCACCCGCGAGATCAAGGCGGCGGCGCCGTTCTATGGCGAGATTCCGTCCGACGATCGCCTGCAGAATCTTGGCTGCCCGATGTTCTACGCTTACGGCGAGAACGACGGCTGGATTCAGCGCAAAGACGTCGATCGGCTCGCCTCGGCCCTGCGAAAATTCAACAAACCGGGTGAAGTCAAAGTCTACGCCGGATGCTCGCACGGCTTTTTTAACGATACCCGGCCCGACGTCTACAGCCCCAAGGATGCCAAGGACGCGTGGGACCGCACGCTCAAGCTCTTCGATCATAACCTCAAAAACTAGGACTCGGACCAGCGCGGAGCTTCGCGTGCAATCCTGAGTCTGCCGAAAATTAACCGAGTCTCGAGAGCTGGAGCGGGGCGTTCGCTCGCCCCGTAAATCGCTCTCGCCACTATTCGACTCTATCGAAGCCGTGACCGCTGGCTTCGATCGGTCTTGAATTGAGCAGCGCCCCTAGAAATCGATAAATCGTTCTGGAAGACTCTCCACTCGCCGAATAACGGTAGCGGCTCGAAAACCTTCGATCCTTG
Organism: uncultured Pseudomonadota bacterium; assembly: GCA_963837035.1. Lineage (GTDB taxonomy): Bacteria > Desulfobacterota > Binatia > Binatales > Binataceae > JASHZA01. The sequence goes on along the minus strand of CAWIMH010000024.1, from coordinate 83,917 downwards.
CGGCTGCTGTCCCGAGTTTTCTCCGACGATAGCCGTTGCAGCGGCAATGTCGACCTGAACCATGAGGCGGCACCTGACGGAACGCCATGCCTAACGAATTGAACGTCGTCACCGGGGCCTTCAGCTATACCGGCCGCTATATCGCGCAGTTGCTGCTGACCGGGGGCGGTGTAAAGGTCCGGACCTTAACCGGGCGAGGGGCCGCAGCGAGCCCGTTTGGCGACGCAGTTGAAGTCGCGCCGTTCGCGTTCGATGATCCCGCCGCGCTGGCGCGCAGCCTTGATGGCGCGACCACCATTTTCAACACTTATTGGATTCGCTTTCCGTACCGCGGGATGACCTTCGAACGGGCCGTTTCGAATATCCGGCGGCTAATCGACGCGGCGAGACGGGCGGGCGTGCGTAAATTCGTCCATATCAGCATCACCAACGCTTCGCCGAGTTCCGCCCTGCCCTATTTCAGTAACAAAGGGGTCGTGGAGCAGACCCTGCTGGGATCAGGGTTGCCCTATGCGATTATCCGGCCGGCCGTGATCTTCGGGCATGATGACATTCTGCTGAATAACATTGCGTGGCTGCTGCGCAAATTCCCGGTTTTCGCCATCCCTGGTGACGGAACCTACCGACTGCAGCCGATCTTCGTTGAGGACCTCGCCCAGCTCGCGGTGGATGCGGCACGCGAGCCGAACAACAAGACGATTGAGGCGGTCGGACCGGAGGTCTACACCTTCAATGAGCTCATCGACCTGTTGAAGCGCACGGTCGGGAGCACGGCCCGCGTGATTCACCTTGCGCCGGTATTGGCACTGCCCATGGCCAAGCTGATTGGCAGATTCATCGGCGACCGGTTACTGACACGCGACGAAATGCTCGGCCTTATGGCGAATATGCTCGTGTCGCGCGCGACGCCGGCGGGAACCACGCGTTTCAGCGAATGGGTCGAGAACAATGCCGACCGGATCGGCTGCAACTATGCGTCCGAACTCGCCCGCCGGCAGATCCCACCTCCTGCCGCGGCCGCGCCTCGCGAACCGGTGGCCGCCAAGGATTGAGGCTGCGAAAGCGCCCGTCCGGTCAGATTGGACCAGACTTCGGATCGGGGCGGCGTTCACCTCCACTGATAGGTAGGCCCGCACAATCGTCGCGCGCGTATGCTTGATTTGACTGAGGTTCGGCGCAGTATACACGTCCATGGGAACTCACGAGCAGATTTGCCGGGCGATCGATGCACGCAAGGATGAAATCGTTCACCTGAGCCATGCGATCCACGAGCATCCTGAACTCAAGTTCGAGGAGCATTTTGCCTGCGATTTGCTGGCGCAGGCGATTCGCGGCTTTGGACTCGAGGTCCAGACCGGCACCTGCGGCCTGCCCACCGCGTTTCGCGCCGAATTTGGCCGCAGCGGACCGACCATCGCGATACTCGCGGAATACGACGCGCTGCCCAACGGTCATTCGTGCGGGCACAATCTGATCAGTGGCGCCGCCGTCGCGGCCGCCGCCGGCCTCGTCGCGATCCGCCAGACGCTGCCCGGGCGAATCGTGCTGCTCGGGACGCCGGCCGAGGAAGGCGGTGGCGGCAAGATTACCCTGCTCACCCAGGGTGCGTTCGAGGGTGTGGATGCGGCGCTCATGGCGCATCCCTACGATGCGGAATACTGCAGCATTCCCGCACTGGCGACGGAGCATATACGCATCACGTTTCACGGTCGCGCCGCACATGCTGCAGTTGCGCCATGGGACGGAGCAAGCGCGCTCTCCGCGATCATCCAGACGTTCCAAAGTGTGGACGCGGCGCGATTGCACTTTCGCGACAGCTCACGGGTGCACGGTGTAATCACCAACGGCGGCCAGGCCGTGAATATCGTCCCGGAGTTAACCCAGTGCGAATTTCTGGCCCGCGCCACGACCAGCGCGTACGCCGCCGAGATCGCGCAGAGGATCCTGCGGTGCGCGCGGGCGGCGGCCGACGCGACCGGGGTGCGAATGGAACACCTAACGATCGGCGGCTACAAGAACATGATCAACAACCGTGCGATGGCGCAACTCTATGCGCGCCATTCGGCCACGCTGGTGCACCAGCGCCCGAGGCGCCGCCCGGGATGCCGACCGGAAGCACCGACATGGGCGATATCAGCCACGCCCTGCCGTCGATTCATCCGCTGTTTCAGATTTCCGACACTGGCAAGGGCAATTGCCACGAAGACGCCTTCGTCCGTTACACCGACTCGGAACGAGGATATGCGGCGATGATCCGCGTGGCCAAGGCGATGGCGCTGACCGCCTATGATCTGTTGGCGGAGCCGCAGGCGTTGGCCTCCGCCAAAGCGGACTTCGCGAGCCATCCGGACAAGTGAACTTACGGATTACTGGAGACTTCCAGAGACGGTACGACGTGAGATTGACGGCCTAAGCGCTCTCTAGCCGCATCCGCACGACCCGCCACAGCATCCGCCGCCTCCGCGCGGCATGCTGCCGGCTAATGGCGTCGCGACAGCGCCATCGCCACCGCGCGCGGCAAAAACCGACATCTGGCGCGTGAGATGATCGCCGTGACACGACGGGCATTGCGCTTTCTCATCGTGGCCCGGACGCACCAGCGTCTCGAAGGAACTCGTGCAATCCTCGCATCGATATTCGTAGATCGGCATTTTTTCGATTACCCCCTCAAGCGTAACCGCGTCTCCGCAGGATATTATTCCGCGAATGGCTGGGCGTATTCCACCAGGACTCCGCGCGTCGCCTTCGGATGCAGAAAACAGATCATGCCCGCCAGGCCGGGACGCGGCTTCTGATCTATGAGTTGAATCCCCTTGGTGCGCGCGTCCTCCAATTCCCTGCGCGACGTCGCTCGGTCTCGAAACACAGGTGGTGCAAGCCGCCGCCGCGGCGGGCGAGAAACTTCCCTACGCCATTGTCCGGATTGAGCGGTTCGAGCAGTTCGATTTCGCTCTCGCCCGCCCAGAGCAACGCCGCGCTGCACGCCCTGATCCTGGATGGTCGCGGCTCTTGGTGAGCGGCAATCCCAGAAGGTCGCGCCAGAGCGCCATCGCCTGCTCGAGATTGGGAACGACCACGCCCACATGATGAATTTTCCTTAAGCATCGTTATCCCTCAGTCGGGCAGAGCTTATGCTGCAGTTCACCCCATTGCGCCTTCATCGCGGGCGAGCCGAGATTCGGATGCTCGCTGCGCGTCTCGGTCAACTTGCCGCATGCGCTTCTGACATTGCCCTCGTCCGCAAATATCTGCGCCATGTTGTATTTGGATTCGTAAAATAGCGGGTCCGACTCGGCCGCGACCGATTCGACCCGGCCCCAGAGGTCGAGCGCGTCCTTGTAATCCTTGCGCGTCTGGGCGATCCGCGCGAGGCCGGCGTTGGCGTCGGGTGAACCGGCATCTGCGCGCAACACCTGGTTGAACACCGCCTGCGGCGTGGTCGGTCTGGTCCATCGCGAGGTAGGCCTCGCCCAGGATCGACAGCGTACCGGTCAGATTCTTGGCCGCGAATCTTTCCCTCCTTTACCTGGCGCGCGAAGTACTCATAGGTCGCGGCGGTCACCTTGCGCGTCCTCGACGTAGCCTGACGATCGCCTGCCGCGAGCTTGGCCTGGGCGCTCTTCCAGAAATCGAAGCCCACCTGCTTGATGTAGTCGTTTTGCGCGGGATCGGCGGCGTCGTGGGCGGCCAGCCCCTGCACCTCGCGCTCAAGCTCCGCATATTGCCGCGTACGGTCGAGCGCATCGACACGCCATTGATAGATCTGGTTGAAGTGGGAGTTCATCGTTGGATAGGCCGCTTCGTAGCCCGCGAGTAGCGAGGCGACGTCGCGATAGTCGACCTGCCGGCTGCGCTTTCGAGCAGTGTCGCCAGCATGAAGATCGCGCGCCCATGGCTGTCGTGGATCGCCTTGCGCAGGAGAGCGACGCGGTCGCCTTCAACGCTGCGGGGCGATCCTGATCGTCTCCCGCAACGTCGGCGATCGCCGCGTGCGCAGAGTCCTTGCGATCCGCTTCCGACGCGGGCGCACGACCGGCCTGGGACGCCGGCTGACCGTTTGTGCCAGGCAATCCGCCTTTCTCACCAAGCGCCGCGTAATAGCATTCGGCGGCGTTGAAGCGGGCGGTAAAGTCGTAGCTCGGATTGCCCGCGACCTGCTCGTACTGTTTCGCTGCCGCGAGGTAGTCGCGCTTGCTGTTGCAGGCATTCGCCCAGGCGGAAGCGCGGCTCATAGGCATATTGGCCGTGCGGATAAGTTCTTGAGATAGTCCTGCGCGCCGGCCACCCACGCGGTTTCGAGCTGCTCGCTCCTCATCCCGCTGCGCTCCCATTGAAGGCGCGGGATCTTGAATTGCATGTACGAGGCCCATTGCGCGTCGGGATTTCCGGGCTGGCGCGCGATTTCGTCGGCGACCTTCTCGACCATGTCGAGCCGTCCCTGTGAATAGTAAAGGTCGGCGGCGTACTTGTAGGCCTTGGGGTATTTGCCGCTGCGTGCCGCCGCCCAGTAATACTTGGCCGGCATCGAGCGGCCGATGCTTGTAATACAGCACGTTGGCCAGCAGCCAGTTCTCGAACGCGATCGGTCGACTCGCCGAACTCGGCGATCGGATCGCGTACGTATGGCCGCAGCGGCGACCACGGAAATCGCCCAGCTATCCTTGTCGTCCTCGCGCGGCCGCGGATGAAATCGATGATCTCGCGATGCAAATCGGCACGCTTGCGCGGGATCAGGGGCGGCCGCTTCCGCCGCGAACATCTCGCGCAGATGGAGCATCTCGAGCCCATGTTTCTGCGCGCCCGCTCGCGTTTTCGCGAGGCGCGAGGTCAATCCCTGCGCCTCGTTGAGCTTGCCCATCGCGGCGTAGGTCGTCGCGAGTCCCTGCTCCGCCGCGCGATACTGCCGCGATGTCGATCCGTCGTCGCATGATCCGCTTGAAGTCGGCGATCGCGTGGGCGTACTCGGTATGGTCGTACTTGCCCAGTTCGCGCTCGCTGAAGGCCCGCCCGAGCAGGTTTTCGCGCACCAGCTCGGGCGTACAAATCACCAGCGAGCTGTCGGTGAAGCCGTCGATCGCCTGGTTGAGCAGCCGGCGCGCCGTCGCCGGCTGGTCGCTGTAGAGTGCCGCGCCCTCGAAGCGCAGCCACGAGAGCGGGTAGAGCGCGCGCAGCGCCAGTTGCTTCCGGCTGGTCGTAATCGCAGGTGCCGCCGTTATCGATTGTCTCGATACAGTGCGTCCTTTTGCCTTTGCTAGGTCGTGTACATCCGGTCGAGCATCGCTTCCAGCCGGCTCGTACGTGGCGATCAGGTCGCTCCGGTCGGCGTGCCCGTTCTCGGCAATCTGCGCGAAATCCGCTTCGGCCTTGTCGAGCCGGTCGATCGCGTCGCTCGCGGTCGCCGGATTGCTGACGCCCTCGGCCGACCTCGCGGCTCGAGCTCGCTCGAGACGTGCGATTCAGTTCGCTCAGGCTTTGCGCGCTGCGGCGATGCGCGCGGTGCGACAAAGCACCGGCCACGAGCAGAATGTCCAGGCGCGGCGGCCAAGGTCGCTCGATGCTAGTCATCTGCGCTTCATCGTATCCTGTCGAGTGGAGCCAACGCCGTCCCCGCGAGTGACTCCACAAGCGCCGTAAGGTTAACGATAACCCGCGACGCCGGGGTCAAGGGAACCGGTGTTGCGGGCCGCTTCGACCACGTCGGCGAGCGAAGCTGCGCGCGCGCGCGCCCTTCCGACGCGTCAGCGGCTCGGCGGCCTGCGGGATCGAGCAGCACGGCCGCGATTCCGGCGGCCAGCGCGCCCGCCAGGTCCAGATGCTCGGAATCGCCGACATGCATCGCCTCGGCCGGCGTAATCGCCGATGTCGCTTAAGCGCGGCATCCGGAAGATTTCGGGCGACGGTTTGGCGTATCCCGCCTCGGATGAAATCGTGATCGAATCGAAATGCCGGGTCAGTCCGAGCCCCTCCAGAATATCGCGTACAGGCGATAATCGAAGTTCGAGACCATCCCGAGCGTCGAGCCCGCGGTCCTGCAGTTGCGGCAAGCGCCGGCACGCGCCTGCGGATCGGCGCTCCAATTCGCTGGATCGGCGAAGAATGCGAACAGTTCGGCGAAATAGCCATCGAAATGCGTCGAACTGCCGAGTCCCGGCAAAGGTTGCGGCGACCAGCTCGCGCCACCATTGGCGCTCGAGCCGCCGCAGTTCCGCGCGTCCGCGGCCGGGACCGAAGGCGAGACCGGGTGCATGATCGAAGACCCGCCGGAAGGCGGCGCTGACCTCGCCCGGCGCTCGCGTCGACCCCGTATTTTCGCGCGATCCGCGCATAGCTCACGCCCGACCGGCTCTCGCGGCTCGAAAAGCGTTCCCGCCGCGTCGAAGAATACCACCTTCAGCACGACCCTTACTCGCTGCCCGGCGCCGGGTCCGCCGAGACCGTCCCAGACCTGGATCAGTGTGCCGAAAGCGGAGTGCGGCGAGATGAAAAACTGACGCTCGCCACGCCAGTTGATCTCCTTGCCCGACGATCCGCATGCCATCGCGGGTCAGTTGGTCGAGGCTGGCGTCGAAATCCTTTACGTCGAGGGTGAAATGATGCATCCCTTCGCCGTCGGCGCTCGATAAAGCCGGCGCGACGAAATCGTCCGGCGTGTCCGGTCCGGGACTCTGCAGGAACTCCAGCTTGAAACCGGCAAGCTCGATATGCGCCAGCATGAAATTACCCTGGGACGAGCTCAGGATCGGTTCGTTGACGATCTGTCGCGCCAAAGTACTGCTGAAAGAAATCCATCGCCGGCCTGATGTCGCGCACCGCGATCGCGACGTGGTCGAAGCGGCACAGGCCGTCCGGGGCCGGGCCGCGGAGCCGGCTGATCGTAATCGACCGGCTGCCAGAACTGAATCAGCGCGCCGAAAGCGGAGCGTGGCGAGATGAAGGCGGTGCGACTCCCGTCGGCCAGATCGTAGTCGTCAACGATGCGCACGCCGCGGCCTTGAGTGCCGCTGATGATCGGATCGAGGCGGTCGACCTCAAAGACAGGTGATGGAAGCCTTCGCCGTGGCGCCGCAGAAAAGCCGTGATGAAGTCGCGATGGCCCGGCAATTCCTCGATAAACTCCACCGCCGTGCCGCCGAGGTAGAAGTCCTGCCAGAGAAAACCGCCGCTGCGCCTGCTCACTGACCTGTTTGGGGCTGCGCGGATGGTGGGGAAATAGCGCTGAAACCATCCGACGCCGCGGTCGATCGAATGACTGCGATCGAGACATGGTCGAAACGTATGCGTACGCCGTCAGGCCATCCCATTCGGTAACGAAACTCCTTCCTTTTCTAAGCCTCGCCTTGACCAGGGCAGGCCGCCGCTCCTGCGGCAGGTAGGCCGGCCTGCTCTGCTGAGACTTCTCGCGCAACCCGGCTCTCCCTCTATTTGAAGTAGCCTGCAGGACACCGCCCTAGCGCGAATTGAGCCGCCCAATCAGGAAGCGGGCAAGCAGGCTCGGAACATGGCGGATAATCAGCGGCCATCCGCCCCTGATTTTGCCGCCCAATACGCCGAGCGACTGCGCTACGCGGGACAGCGCGGCACGTCAAAGAAACTCCAGCTCGCGCCTCGAGCCGCGCACCCTCGCCGATCACCACGATATAGCCGCCGCCCTTGAAGGGTCCCGCATTGAGAATCGTGGTCGGCCCGAGCGTATCAATTCCCACCGACTCGTGGATATGTCCGGAGATGCAAACGTCGGGTTGAACTTCCTCGATAAAGCGACGCGCGGCCGTGCTGCCAACCGCCCTGCCGCCGACAATCCGGTCGCACCGGGTTTCATGGGGCGGCGTATGGCAGACCATCAGCAGCGGCCGCCGGTCGCGGACCTGCTGATAGCCGCTGCCGCAGAGCGTCGTAAATCTCGTCCTCGGTCAATTCGCTCGGCGTACCGAACGGCGTGACATTCGAGCCGCCGCAGCCGAAAATCCCGATCCCGTCAAGCACTATACCCTTGCCGTGCAGGGCGATTTCTTGCTCTTCGAGAAAGGGAAAGACTTCCGGCTGATCGAGATTGCCGGGCACCGCGAGGACCTGCGGGCAAGCGTGGCGGACTTCGTCGATTACCTTGCGCGCGTCGGCCGTCCCGCCGAAATTCGTGAGATCCCCGGACAGATTACGAGATCCGGTATCGCGCATCACGGAGTCCATCCGCGCGAGGTTGCGCGTCGCCATGTGCACGTCGCCGAACGAGACTATCTTCATCGCGAGAATTCGCTTAAGCATGCCGCCGCGGCCTGCTCGACTAGCGCGATGCGCCTCGCGCTAGTCTGGCGCTTTCGTGGCAAAATAGCGGGATGGATACGTCGGAACGCTCGAATTTCGCTTTCGTCCTGGTTGCGCCCGCAGTCGTCCGGGCAATGTCGGCGCGGCCGCGCGCGCGCTCAAGAACATGGGCTTTGCGCGACCTGCGCATGGTCGCGCCGCAAAACTACGTACCACGCGCAGCGCGCCGCGATGGCGGTTCATGCAGACGATGTCCTCGCGGCGGCGACGCGCTTTCCCGGACCTCGCCTGCCGCGCTCGACGATCGCACGACTGGTGGTCGGCACCACGGCGCGGGCGGCCCCTATCGGGCGAGGCCGCGATCCTTGCGCGAGGTCGCGCGCGAGACCTGGTCGCCGGCGAGCGCCGCGAATCGCATCGCGGTCGTCTTTGGTCCCGAGGACTTCGGCCTCACCAACCAGGAACTCAAGCTCTGCCAGCGCCTGATCACCATTCCGCACGGCGCCGGACTACGCGTCGCTCAACCTCGCGCAGGCGGTGATGGTGGTCGCGTACGAACTCATGATGGCGTCCGGCCCAGCCCGACACCGCAGATCCATATCCGCAAATTGCACCGGCAACGGCCGTGGACGCGATGCTCGAACGAATGGCGCAAGCGTTGACCGCAATCGGCTTTTTGCCCGAGGACAACCCTGATCACATTATGTTCGCCTTGCGGGCGGTCCTCGGACGTAGCGGCTTGCGGCCGCGCGAACTGGATATCCTCGACGGGATCGCCCGCCAGATTCGCTGGGTGGCGGGCGGTGGCCATGAGACGCTGGCCGCCAAGCGGCGCGCCGGAAGAAAACTCCGTTGACCAGACCGCTGGTCCATAAGTGACAGAGCGCGCATAATCAGCCGAGATGGGCCAGGAGCGGCTACGTGGCCGAGATAATCCAGTTGCGCGAAATCCAGGCGGCGCGAGAGAGATCGCGGCGCCGGCTCACCGATCAGCGGCATTTGGAGCATGCGGTCATGCTCATGCGCAGGAGCCTGACCGCGGCGGCCGAGCGCCTCGAACATGCGCCGACGCCTGAACAGGACGAACTGCTCGACCGGATCGAGAAACTGGCGGGCATGGTCCGCTACGGCATGCGCCTGCTGGGGGAGTCGCCAGTCCCGAGGCGGGTCGCGCGCGAAGACTCCCAGACCTAGTCAACCGGAGCAAAACGGCCGGCTGCATCGCGAACCGAGACGCGCACCCGAGGCTCGAGGGCGTTCCTTCTTGATTCCCGAACCCAAGGCGGTTACCAAGTAAAGGTTGCCTTTGGCTCGCTCCCCGGTAGCTCAGTCGGTAGAGCAGACGGCTGTTAACCGTCGGGTCGCTGGTTCGAATCCGGCCCGGGGAGCCATTCCAAACGATTCGACTGAAAGTTCTACTCAGGTAACAGTGCGGCGTACTCTGCGCACGGGATCCCTTTATTGGCAGGAGCCGCCCTTTAACGGTCTCAAACTCGGATCCAGGGATGCGGTCGTGCATCAGCGGACAGGAGAGCCCAGTCATCGCCACCATTTCGGATCACCCTGTGGTCATCGCATCGGAATCCGGACGCGCACGCTCCTTGCAGCGTTCGTGCGTCGTTCGCGCAACACAACGTGCCTCAGTGCGTGTCACACGTGCGCACAAACGGCTGCGGGGTACGCATCGCCGACTACTCCCCACAAAAGCTGGTGATCGCACAGTTGAAAGTGCGAGGTGAGTGGCGGAGTTCTGGGGAATGTTGATTTTAGGCGTCGAATTCGGCTGGCACGTCTTTAGCGTGCATCTTGGCGTACGACGGCAACTCTAAGCAACAGAGAACATGGGAGTGCAAGTGAGAACAACTACTTGCATGTTTGCATCAAGTGCGTGACAACATGCAACGCAAAAATTCTACAACCCCTGCAGTTTTTGCCGAATAATTGAGGAGGAGTCTATCGACCGCTACCAAGGTACAGCTGAACAACAGTGTTCCAGCTTAATTTTTCCCACTTTCAACCAGCGTTTCAAAGCTAGACCGATATGTGGACATTGCTGCACGAATATGCCACAGTACGCCCAACAAAAGGCGCAACTTTGCGTCAGTGGGTGGCGGCGGAGCCTGTGGATACATCGAAAGCGCGTGTATTAATCGTCGAAGAGGATGCGGTAGCGCAACTGGCTGCGCGTGCTCTGACGAAAGCCGGATGCGAATGTGAAACTTCGAGCGGGGGCGAGAGCGCTCTTGCTGCGCTGGAGCAACGAGGCGCCGACGTGATCCTGTGCGCCGTCCAGGTCAACGGCGCCGACGGAATCGATCTCCTGCGTAAGGTTCATTCGAAGCGGCCGGAAATCCCCGTAGTGATGCTGACTGGCGACCCCAGCGTGAGCACCGCGGTGGCCGCGATGCGACAGGGCGCCTTTGACTACGTAACGAAGCCGATCGACGACGAAGAACTGGCGGCGATCGTCGCGCGCGCGCTCGAGATGACCAGCCTGCGCCGCGAGAACCGACGCCTGCGGCAGCAGCTCGACGTCGCGAGCACTGCGGCAGGGTTCGTCGCCGAAAGCGCGCAGACCCGGCAAATGGTGGCAATGATTCGCCGCGTGGCGCCGTCGCGATCGACCGCATTGATCGAGGGTGAAAGCGGCACCGGCAAAGAACTGGTGGCGCGCATGCTCCATTACTGGAGCAACCGGGCGGAAGGGCCGTTTATCGCGGTCAATTGCAAAGCCTTTGCCGACGGAGTGGTGGAAAGCGAACTCTTCGGTCATGAGAAGGGTTCCTTCACCGGGGCAATCGCGGCGCGCGCCGGGTGTTTCGAGCGGGCGTCGAACGGCACGCTGTTTCTCGACGAAATCGCGGAGGCCGGTCCGGACTTCCAGGCCAAGCTCCTGCGCGTTCTCGAGGACGGCGAAGTACTACGGGTCGGCGCATCGAAACCGCGCAAGGTCGACGTGCGGATCCTGGCCGCGACCAATCGGGTTCTGCGCAAGGAAGTGGCCGAGGGTCATTTTCGGGCCGATCTCTATTTCCGGTTGAACGTTATCCCGGTGCGCATCCCTCCGCTGCGAGAGCGCCCCGAGGACATTCTGCCGCTCGCACGCCACTTTCTGGCGTTCTATTCCGCCGAAGCAGGCCGCCCGATTACGCTGTCGCCCGACGCGGAAAGAGCCCTGATCGCCTACTCGTGGCAGGGCAACGTCCGCGAACTCGAGAACGTAATCGAGCGAGCGGTGGTGATGAGCGGTGCAGAGGTGCTGACGCCCGATGCTTTCGCGCTGGATGCGCCAATGGCCGTTCCCGGCGAGGCGCGGATGGAACCGCTGGTAGAGCCGCTGGAAGCTGCGACCCGCAACCCGACTGAGTCGCTTCAGGAATGTCTCGACCACGCGGCGGTGGGCAAAATCAAAGACGCCCTGGACGCGGCAAAAGGTAATCGCGCCGTTGCGGCAGCCGCGTTAGGCGTCGATCGTACGACATTGTACCGGTTGATGAAGCGCCTGGGATTGTCCGAAGTCTAATGCGCAATCCGACGGCGGGCTGATTCCCGCACATTTCGATCGTCAAATCCTGATCATTACGTCCTTACGCCGTCCTTACGCTATTTGGGGCGGCGAGAGTGCGGCCAGAATGGCGCGCGAGGCGTAGGCGCGCGCACCTGCGCGGACATGGGGGGGAATGGCGAGCGTCTAACCGAGGGTCGCGGCGTCGCGTCAAGGCAATAAAAAACGGGCCCGGAGACGGGCCCGTTTTGACGGAAACTGAATCGCGAAGCGCCGCTATTTGCCTAGCGTGCGAATAACCTGGACGACCGCGGGACCAACGATAACCAACAACATCGCGGGTAGCACGAACAGAACCAGCGGAAATAGAATCTTGATGGTGGTCTTCTGCGCGGCCTCCTCGGCGCGGAGACGGCGGCGCGTACGTAGCGCGTCGGAACTCGCGTGCAGCGCGGGCGCGATCTGAGCGCCCAGCTGTTCGCTCTGGATCAGTGTCGCTGCCAGCGGTTTGATGTCTTCGACCGCAGTGCGTTCCGCAAGGTTGCGCAGAGACTGGCCGAGCGATGCTCCGGCCGAAATTTCGGCGGCGACCAGTGCGAGCTCGCGACCGATCTCCTGTTTCTGGCGCTCACTCTCGGTTCCGACGATCTTGATGGCTTCGTAAAGACCGAGACCGGCTTCGACGCAAACCACTAGCAAGTCGAGTATGTCGGAAAGCTGGCGGGAGATGGCGAACTGACGACTGCGGGCGCTCCGCTGGATGTACATCAGGGGTCCCATGAAGCCCACTCCGGCGCCCACGAGACCGTAGATCATCACTGCTCCCGGGGCCTTACCGGCAAAGACTCCGTAGAGCACGCCGACGAACGCCAGTCCGGCCATGAACAGAAAGCGAAAGACCTGGAAGGTGTGCGGGGAGGCCGGAACCGGAATATCCGGCCTGTGTCAGGGTCTGCTGGAGTTTTTCACCGGCAGGGGTATCGGTCCGGGGCGCAGGCACATGGGATGACGCCCACTTGAAGAGCGTACGGCTAAAGGTTGCATCCTCCTGGGCGTCTTCATCGAACACACCCTGGGAAGCGCGAATCTTGACCGCGAGATCGGCAAACCGCTCCTCCAACGCGCGATGGCTGCCATAAAGGGCGTAGTAGAGCGAGAAGCATCCGGCGCCCATCAAGCAAAATACAGCCAAAGTTATGAGAATCGTGGACGACATAAGCGTGGACGCCTCCCCATAATATTTAACCTTCAACAGCCGTCGATCGTCACGAACGCCATGATGATCCAGGACTATCGCCGCCTTAAGGATTTTCTGGCCCGTCGGATCGTAGAAAAGTGCCTGCGCGTAGCTGGGCTGCACCAGACTAAATGCCGCGAGTACGATGATCGGCAGACAGCCAACGATCATTCCGCCCATGCGGGACTGCGCCGTGAACGCCGTGATCTGCAGCCGCAAACGCTGGCGGTTACGAACGATCTCCGACAGGCGGCCGACGATGCCGGCGAGACTCGAGCCGACTTCATTTTGGACCTTGACCGCAACGACCAGCAGCCGCAGATCCTCTTCGGGGACGCGCTTCAGCATATCTTCCAGCGCGCGCGGCAACGGTAGGCCGATGCGCGTCTGTTCAAGCACAGTGCGGAACTCGCTACCCAGGGGATCGCCGAATTCCTGCACGACGACCTGCAGGCCGCGGTTCAACGAATGGCCGGCTTCGAGCGACGACTTCATCAGATCCAGCGCAAAGGGAAGCTGCTGGATGAAAGCGCGCAAGCGGCGGCCACGACGCCAGCGGATGTAAAAGATGGGCAGCAAGCCGAGTCCCGCGGCCGGCACCAGGCCGAGCATGACGTCGCGCCAGATAGCTTCACCGAGGAAAAATCCCGCAAGAATCATCAAGATGTTGATGAGCAACATCTCGGAGACCCGCATGTAGATACCGGCCTGCCACATGTTTTCTTCGAGTTTACGCAGCAGGTTGAGGCGGAGGAGGAAAGAAAAGACCCCTTCATCACGCGGCGGTGGTTTGCGCGTGATGTTGACGTCGAGGTCCTCCTCGGGCCGCGCCATGCGTCGCAGCAGGCTCTGCCTCTGGTCGGATTCAACGCTGCGGGTGCTCAGCCACACCAGCAGAGCGATAAAGACAATCGCGAAGACCCCGCTTGCAAGCATTAAATCCATTGAGTTACCTCACCCCCGGCTAACGGGCCTGGGAGTCCAGGCGGTAACCGGCCGCCGCCACGCGATCGGTATACATCGAGCGTACCCCGGTGTTGCGGAACTGGCCGAGAACCTTGCCCCCGGGTCCGATGCCGGTGCGCTTGAACTCAAACAGGTCCTGCATCATCACCACGTCGCCTTCCATACCTGAAATTTCGGAGATCTTCATCACTTTGCGGGAACCGTCCGACATGCGGCTTACGTGGATCACCAGATTCAGGGCCGACGCGATTTGTTGGCGCATCGCGCGCTGCGGGATATTCGCCCCCGACAGCAGCATCATCATCTCAAGGCGCTGCATGGCATCGCGGGGGGTGTTGGCGTGGAGCGTACAGATCGACCCGTCGTGACCGGTCGACATCGCCTGGAGCATGTCCAGAACCTCGGCGCCGCGGACCTCGCCAAGGATGATGCGGTCGGGGCGCATACGCAGACAGTTCTTGACCAGTTCGCGCTGGGTAATTTCGCCTTTGCCTTCGACGTTCGGTGGCCGCGTCTCCAAGCGCACGACGTGCGGCTGCTGCAGGAGCAATTCGGCTGAGTCTTCAATCGTGACGATACGCTCATCGACGGGGACGTACGCCGACAAGCAATTGAGCATCGTAGTTTTGCCCGAGCCGGTACCGCCGCAGACAATCAGATTGAGGCGCGCGCGGATGATGGCTTGCATGAACTCCACCATGTCGGGCGTCAGGGTTTCCTTCTCGATAAGGTCGTCGATGGTATAGCGCTTTTTGCCGAAACGCCGGATTGAGAGCGCCGGACCATCGAGGGAAAGCGGCGGAATGATTGCGTTGATACGCGACCCATCAGGCAGCCGGGCGTCAACCATCGGCGAGGCTTCGTCAACCCGGCGGCCGACCTGTGAAACGATACGATCGATGATCAGCATCAGATGCTGGTCATCGTTGAAGCGAACGTCGGTCAGGTAAAGTTTGCCCTGACGTTCGACGTAGACCTGGTTTGGACCGTTGACCAGGATATCGTTGACATCGTCGTCCCACAAAAGCGGTTCGAGGGGTCCCAGTCCGAGCAGCTCGTTCTTGATCTCCTCGACCAGGCGCGCCCGATCGGCTTCCGTCAACAGGCGGCCTTCTTCATCGAGAATTTCGCTGATCGCTTGAGTGACCTTGGTCGCGGCCATGTTGGCCTCGAGACTCTCGAGGCGCGAGACGTCCAGGGTCTCGAAGAGACGGTTGTGGACGGCGAGCTTCAATTGCTGGAAGCCGTCAGCGAGCACGTCACGTTGGCGGCGAGCCTGATTCCCGGTCATCAGTGAAGGACGCGCGGAACTCTGGGGAGTAGCGGTCTGCGAAGTGATTCGTTCGACGAGTTTCATGATTTACATCCTTCAATTGCGTTGCCCAAATGCTGATAACAGCCGCGACATTATTCCGCTCTGCTCGGCCATGGCTTCTCCCCCGCTCGACAGCCGCCGCCCCAGGTCTTCGATGGCTCGCGCCAGCGAAGAGCCAGGCCCCACTTGCCATAGGTCTTGTGCGCGCAACTGGACGCGCTCGAGCACCTTTTCATCGCGCGGAATTTTCGCGTAAATCGGTCGTCCGAGAGTGTGCGTGATTTGTTCCTCGCTGATCGGGTGATGTGCCTGATAACGGCCCAGGATGAAGCTCGGCTCCACTCCGGAAAGGCCCAGCCGTCCAAACAGATCGACGAAACGCCATGCACAGCGGGCGGCCGCTATAGACTGATCGAGTAGATAGAACAAGTAATCGGAACGCTCCCAGGCCGCCACGGCGTTTTCATCGATATAGCCGCCGCAGTCGACCAGCACGAAATCGAACAACTGGCGCATCAGATCGAGCACCGAGCCGATGATCTTGTCCGCGACCAGCTCACTGTCCTCGATGCGCTTCGGCGCCGCCAACAGATAGATGCCGGAAGGATGCTTGGTCAGCGCGGATTCGAGCTGGATCGAATCGAGTTTCCGATCCTCCTCGCACAACTGCATGATGGTGCGTTCGGGTTCGAGGTTGAGAAAAACCGCGAGACCACCGGTCTGCAGGTCAAGGTCAACCACCGCTACCCGCTTGTTGAGCGTGTAGCGCAGCGCCAGGCCGAGATTCGCCGTGAGACTCGTCACCCCAACGCCGCCGACCGTACTTACCAGTGAGACCACAATTCCGCCGGTTTCGCGTTCAGCCTTGCGGCGGGTCTCGCTGATCTTGAGCAGGGCGCGCGTCGCATCTCCGATATCCAGCGGCAGAAAGAGCAGTTCATCGGCGCCCGATCGCAGAATCCGGCGCATCAACACCGGCGAGCGCTCCTGCACCAGGGCGAACAAGACAGGCCGGGACGGAGAATCGTCCTCGGCCTGGCTCTGGAGATAGCTCAGAGAAGCCTCTTCGTTTCCGCCATTGAAGAGGACCATGGTGACATCGGGCGGTGGCCCGCCGTTGGCGGCTTTGCCCGGACCGGGCACCGTCTCGATAATCTCCAGTGACGGGTCACCGACGGAAGCGAGCGCACTCTTCACTTCGTGGCGCTTATCGTCTGCTTCACCGACCAGCAGAACACGCAACGCGCCACGCAGTCCCTCGCCTTTGTTCGCCAACACAGTCACTGAATGCTCCTGACCTTAGTCCCCCCTAGAACCGCGGCCGGCTTACGTCGGTCTGGTTGAGCCGTTCGGTCTGAATTTCCCGAGCCGTCATGGGACCGCGATCGGTCGGAAGGGCGACGGTTCCGTTATCTGGGAGCGGCTGCACCATCTGCGGCGTCACGCTCATCACCAGATCACTCTCCTGATCGTTATAGCTAGTATGCTTGAAGAGCCCGCCCAGGTAAGGAATGTCGCCCAGATACGGCGTCTTGTCCACCTCGGAGGTCTTAGTATGCAGGAGCAGCCCTGCGACGATCAGGGTCTGGTTGTTATGCAACCGTACGGCGGTTTGCGCCCGGCGAGTAACGAACGCCGGTACTGTGAAGCCGAACATATTCACTCCATGCGCAAAATCCGGCTCCGAGACTTCAGGTTTCACTTCTAGCTCAATCGTGTCCTTCCCGACCACCGTCGGCACGAAGATAACCGAAGTGCCGAATTGCTTAAAAACGATCGAGGTATTGAGCGCCTGGGCAATGACGATCGGTATCTCACCGCCCGAGAGAAACTCCGCCTTTTCACCCGAATTGGCCAACAGATGCGGCTCGGCCAGAATCTTGGCCAGCGAGTGATTCTCGAGAAACTGGAACAGCGCCTGGGTCTGCACGTTGCCGTTGCCCGCCGAGATGCCATAGTTCACGTTCGGCGACAACAGCATCGGGATGAGCTGACCCTGAGGTGGCAGAGTACCGTTGGCGGTGCTCTGGATTAGCGCCTGGTTGGCAGTGCCCGCGCCAAGCAAGGTGCTCGAGGTTAGAGTTGACGTTGCTGAGTACGGAGTCGCTACGCCGCCAGGTCCGATTCCCACCAGCGAGAAGCCCTGGTGCGGCAGCGCTGCCGTCCAGTCGATACCCTGCTGTTCGAGACGGCCGCGGTTGAGTTCCGCCACGATCACGTTGAGCAGCACTTGTTGCTTGCCGAAAGGATCAACGCGGACTTCACGCTCTTCGTAACGACCTTGGGCGTCCCACACTGCGAGGGTGGTAAACCCGGCTTTGTGGCCAATCAAGTTGAGCTGATAAGGGTTGATCACCTGCAGGTCGGCGACCTCGGTGTCAGCGATCGATACCCGCCTGATCCGCCGCGGGAAATCGAAAATATGCGAGGAACCCGCGCTCATCAGGACGGCGTCATCGGGCAGGTAATGGGTTCCGCTCGCCGCAGTTTCGACCGCCGATCCCGGCACGGCCAGAGGATCGGTTTTGAATCGTTCGGCCGGAAGTTGCTGAGCGGTCGACCCTGCCTGGCTCGACATTACCGGGGTGCCGCTGTCAGCGGTCACGATCGGAGCGCTTGGCGGAGTTGCAACAGCGGGAGGTGCGACCGGGGCTGAGGCCGCGACCGGGGCTGGTGCCGCAGGGGCACTGCCGGTCGAGGCTTCGATGCTGTTGTCGGCGACGGTCATCGGTGCAGACGATTCCTTCGACGGCGCAGGTGCCGACGCTGGGGTCGTCGATGACGCGGACGCTGACGACGATGATGCGGAAACCGACGACGCTGGCGCGGGTTCCGCTGCTGCGGAAGCCGCCGGTGCGGTTGCGGTCACGGCTCCCGCGGTCAGCCCCGCGGAACCGGACAACGGAGGAACCGACGCCGTTTCCGATCCAGCCACTGGAGCGGAGGCCACAGGCGCCGGAGCGCTCGGGTTCGTTACCGGACCGCTCCCGGAATCGAGTGCAGTACTCGAAGGTGCCGATTTGTCGGCGCTGCTGCCGAGGCCCGGATCACTCAATGGCGCCGGGGCCTTGCCGGCCTCCAGCGGATGGCTGAAGGGACTGGCAATCGCCTTTACGTTTACCTTGTAGGTAACGTTCTCGCCCTCGGCCGTCTTCACATCGATGGCCCACTGGCCGGCCGACGCGCCCAGCAGCACCAGTTCACCGGGTGCCTCGCCGTGCACGATGAGAGCATTGGGATTCGTAATCACATGGACTGCGGGCGTCCCGCCGGCGCTGAGCCCTTTGATGACATAGCTCTCACCGGCGTTGAGATTGACGGCAACTTCGCGGTTGGCCTCGTCGGCAGCACGCAGGGCAGCGGAACTCAGTACCACCAGGCCCACCGCGCTAATCAACGTGATGATCAAGCCACTACGGCGTTTGGAATTCATTTTTCTTTGTGCTCCTCCCCTCTTTCCGGTCGTAGTCAGGGAACGTCGATGGTCTTTGAATGCGGCTGGCCGAAGATAGCCGGACCCGCATCGGGCGTCATTGGAGCCGGGATGCCAACGACACCGAAACTATGCCCGCTGGCAACGCTCGGTACGCCAACATCCGCCGTAGCGGTCTTCCCGGCGCGCGCCTTCATCCCGTGCGAGCTCTCGGCCGGCGAACTATCGGAAGAATCCGCCGCTGCCATCTTGTCGGGAGAGTCGGCTTTGCTCGAAGTGCCACTGGGCGCCGCCTCCATAGGGGCGTGCTTGGATGCACCACCGCTGCGAATGAACGAGATGTTTTCGGTGCTCTTGCCGTTGCGTAGAATCTCGACCTCGATCGGGTTGCCCCGTGGGCCCTGCGCGGCGCGTGGCGCAATATGCTGCGCTTCCATCACAGGCATCGAGGGCTGTGGCCCACCGTAAGAACGGAGCATCTGAGCTACGTCGACACCGTTGGTCATAACGATCTTGGTATCGTCGTAGTTGCGCATGGCGAGTCGCAAGGTGCCTTCGCGGCTGGCCAGAGCCAGGCGTTCCGCCTCCTCAGGCGAAACCAGCAAAGTGACGACCTTGACCGGCTGGGCTTTGTCGCCTACCTGCTCGATATCCTGCGCAATCGCCAAGACCTCGACGTTCTGCAAGACGATCTTGGAAAAGGGTTTGTCACCAGAGCCGCCGCCGGAGGACACGGCCACCAACACGTCAACCCGTGTATGCGGCAAAACGAAGCCCGCGATATCGCTGACTTCGTCCACCGGCACCGACATCGCGCGCATTCCCGAAGGAATCAGCAACGGCAGTACTCCGGCATTCTTATCGCCGCTGAAGAGGCGGTCGGCCACGACCGGTTCGTTCTGAACGAAGCTGGTCTTGGTGTACTGGTTCATCACCGACGCGGCGTCGGTGAACGCGCCAGGCGGAACCGAGTCTCGCGACCAGCGCACCATCTTGACCGCACCGGCATCGAGCTTCGTGCCAATGCCCAAATCGTGGTTGGCGACCACGATCTGAATGCTTTTGACCATCGCCTGCTGAACCTCGGCCTCGCGCTTTTTTAGAGCGGAGTACACGACCAGCGCGGCCACGAGCGCGGCGACTCCTGCGAGCAAGACGAAAATGATCGGTCGTCTCATCTATTCCTCCCCCTCGACAACTGCCCGTTTTCCGGCAGGTTGACGTGAGAACTGCCAATACCGCATCACCCAGACATTGCGGTTTCTAAGCTTTGAACCCTGGCCTGGCGGAGAGCGCGCAGAAACGCGCGTCGTCCCCTGAAAAGAGTGATCGGCGCCACGACAGGGACCATCAAGACCTCAGCCGAGGTCCAGCCAAGAAATCTGTATGACAGGAGATGCGAGAGAGTTCTCGCGAAGCTGTTCGATACGTGTAGCGAAGCGTCGTCACTCGTAGCGCTCATTTCGTTGTCACCGCGAGAATTTCTTCCCCCTCCGCCGTTTTCCAATTCCCGTGGCTCCAAATGACGCTTCGTGACCCGCTTTAAGTCGGTTCGGAAACATGTTCAGCTTTTGAGCCCCGTTAAGCGCCGCACGTCGTCGAGAAAATAATCAAATCAGGCAAAACGTCAAGTGCGCAGCCGTATCTCCCGTTTTCACCACGTTTCATCCGATTCACAGCAGAACCGACGATAGCACAAACTTTGTCCTGATGTTTGGAAAATCTTCGCTGCCAATCGCCCCCCACTTTGATCTTCTCTGCACAGTCCGGTCAGGCACCTGTCGATAGGTTATCGGTCAAACTTCTCGGCGGCCGACAGCTTATCTGCAGTCGCAAAACATGATTGAGGACTGACTCCCGAATTTCAGAGACCTTTCAATTTATGCCTAGGTGCTAGGCGTAATTCTATCTTTTGTAGCGTCAAACAACTGCGAGAAACGTCCTGAGAATTTACGATCTCGTCATTCATTCTAATAACACTCTCTCCGTGTCAGGTAGGATTCTAAGGATGAAACTGGCTGAGAGTCAAGCAATTTTCATCAAACCTGACCTTTTCCACCTTAGGCTGATTTAAACCACCTTTCTTTCCGTGTACCAGTCTTTGGCCTCATAAATCGTGGTTTAAAAAACTGCGTTCACGCCCCCAAGGGCATCTCTCGTGCCAATTGTCAGTCCTTGCGGAATCGATATTTTCCACATGATCGCGGCAAAAAGGGGCTGGTCTTGCAACGCCTCGTTGCGCAGACGCAACCTGGCTCCCAATTAAGGCGAAATTGTCGCGAAAAACTTTGATTAGTCAGCAGGCGGCATTAGCAGCATCGTTTCCAAACAGGCTAAACTTGCTAATGAAGTGGAGCCTCTTCGATAGTGATGAGATCCCCCACCCTCGTGCCGCTTCTTGTCACTTCACCGGCAGCGAGTTCGAGGGCCGAACGCGCAGCGAAAACCACCGAAGACACCCGCCAGGGCCTAAGCCTCTGGTTTATGCGAACCACGCGGGAATCTCGGCCGAGGAAGACGATATCGATAGGGAAGCGCATGAAAAACATGTGCATCCACATAAACGGATCGAAGCGCGCGCGTACGAAAAGCATCCCGTCGCCCGGTGCGAATCGGTCTCGCCCGAGCAGCCCGCGGCTCTGACCGGCGACACCACCCGCATCTTCGAGCCGCGCACAGAGTATCGTCGAGCGCGTATGATTCAGGGCCTGCAGCATCCTCAGACCCAGTTATCGGCTCGGTGGCCCATCTGCATGTACGCGCGAGCAATTGTCATGTTGATAAGTAAAAGACATACGCACGGCTACAGCAATAATTGGACTTGGCGCTTGCAAATTTTCATAGTTGTAGGATCGTTGGTCAGATGGGCTTCATCCCGCTTTTTCTTGATGTAAGTGCGCGCCCA
This sequence comes from uncultured Pseudomonadota bacterium, assembly GCA_963837035.1. GTDB lineage: Bacteria > Desulfobacterota > Binatia > Binatales > Binataceae > JASHZA01. The sequence continues at coordinate 62,294 of CAWIMH010000024.1, read as the reverse complement.
TGCCTCGTTATCGGCGGGGGCGAGACCGCGGCCCGCAGGGCTCGTGCCCTGATCGAGGCTGGCGCAAAAGTGAGCGTAATTACGCGGGACCCCGGTACCGGGATTGCTGCGTTGGCTGAATTTGGGGCGCTGCGGCATCTCGCGCTTGAATATGCGCATGGCGCTCTGCGAGACTTTGTCCTGGTATATGTCGCTACGACGGATCCGGACGTTGGACGGGAGGCGGCGGCGGAAGCGCGCGAACTAGGAATTCCGATAAACGTGGAGGATCGCCCAGATCTTTGCTCGTTTATCGCCCCCTCGGTGGTGAAACGAGGTGATCTGCAGATCGCGGTTTCGACCGGCGGAGCCAGCCCTTCATTGGCCAAATCGCTGCGCGAGGAACTGGAGCTTCGATTTGGTCCCGAGTATGGATTCCTCGCGCAGATCCTGGCGGCGGCGCGCCGCAGGCTTCGGCGTAGCGAACCTGAAGCCCCGGTGCGCGCGCGAATCCTTGAAGAACTGGTCCGTTCGGATTTGCGCGAATACCTAAGAATCAGGGATTACCGGGCGGCCGATCAACTTATGGCGCTTCATCTCGGCTGCACGCTTTCCGATCTCGGCTTCGATCCGGCACGATTCGCGACTGCGACCGTGGGCGACGTTTACGATCCGGAATGAACGCAATCTGGTATTTGCCGGCGCTGTTTTGCTACGGGCTCGCTGCCGCGGCTTTTCTTTTAGATCGCGTCAAGCGGGCCGCTCGATGGAGCATGATCGCTACGGCGCTGCTTGGCGCGGGAGTATTGGTACAGACCGCGAACTTCGCCTTCAGCGGCGTAGAAGCGGGCACTGTCCCGGTAGTAAATTTTCCGGAGTCATTGGCGTTCCTGGCGTGGCTCACGGCACTAGCCGGAGTTGGACTTATTTTGCGGTTCAGGATGGCAGTGATCGGGGCATATGTGGCGCCGATCGTATGGATCCTGCTCGCCGTGGCCACCATGATGATGAAGCAGGGGCGAATGGTGGTCCCGGTAACCCTGCGTAGCGCATGGCTTCCGGTGCACGTGACCATGGCGTTTTTGGGCTACGCTCTGTTCGTGCTCGCCGCGGCTGTCAGCTTCGTCTATCTGGTTTTCGAGCGACGGCTGAAGGCCAAACGGCCGCTGGCGCCGGCTGACGAGCGCGCTCCCAGCCTGGAAAAGCTCGATCGGATCAACTATCGCCTGCTGGGCTGGGGCTTCCTGATGCTTAGCTCGCGATTATCACCGGCGCGATTTGGGCGGACGCCACATGGGGCCACTTCTGGTCGTGGGAACCGCAGGAATCCTGGTCGTTGATCATCTGGCTGATGTATGCGGGGCTGTTGGAATCCCGGCTGACCGTGGGCTGGCGCGGGCGGCGGGTCGCGGCTCTGACGATTGTGGTTTTGACGGTGTTAGTCGGCTCGTTCGTCGGCGTGAGCCTGCTCAATCCGGGCAAACATGGGGGCAGTTTTGGCTAGCGCGCGAAGTTTGGCCAGTACGACGGATCGGACGCTGTTCATGGTCGGCGTGAATCATCGGACGGCGGCGGTCGCGCGTGCGGGAGCGCCTGGCGTATGGCGATGACGAAATCGTGCGCGCGCTGACGCGGCTCAAGCAGCTTCCGCCGCGATGCACGAGACTGCACTGCTTCTCGACCTGCAATCGGGTCGAAGTGATGTGGCCTGACCACCGACGCGGCGGCGCGCCGCAGCAGGAGGCTGCCGAGTTCCTTGCCACCGATCGCGCGGTCGAGCCTGGCGCGCTTTCCCAGCCTGCTCTACCGCTACGAGCCCGGGCCGCCGCGCCGCCATCTGTTCCGCGTCGGCGCGAGCCTCGACTCGATGGTCGTCGGGCGAGCCGCAAATTCTCGGCCAGATCAAGCTCGCCTACGCGCAGGCGGCCGCCGCAGGAAGTGCCGGGCTGGTGCTACATCGCGCGTTCCACAAGGCTTTTTCGGTCGGCCAAGCGGGTGCGCAAGCGCAACGCTCATCGGCCATGGCGCGGTTTCGGTAAGTTCAGCAGCAGTAAGCCTGGCGGGGAAAATCTTCGACACGCTGAACGACAAGACGGTGATGCTGATGGGCGCCGGCAAGATGGCCGAACTGGCAGCGCGCAACCTCAAGCGCCTGGGAGTCCAATCGCTGCTTATCACCAGCCGCACCTTTGACCATGCCGTGGGTCTCGCCCGTCAATTGGGCGGCACGGCGGTACCTTTCGACAACTACAAACCGTATCTGAAGCTGGCGGACATCGTGATTGCATCGCTGGCGGTGAGCCGGCCGGTGCTCGGTCCAGAAGAGTTCGAAATGATCGTGCGCGAGCGGCGGTACCGGCCGATGTTCCTGATCGACCTTGGCGTCCCACGCAACTTCGACGCACGGTTGAACGCCATCGAAAACGTCTATCTATACGATATCGACGACCTGAGCTCGGTGGTGATGGAATCGCGCGATGAGCGTGAGCGGGAAGCGCAGAAAGCCGAGACCATCGTTGAGCTCGAAGTCGATTCATTCATGAGGTGGCTGGAGGGACTCGACCTAGTGCCGGCGATAAAGGATATCCGGGCGAGCATCGAAGAACTTCGTGATGGCGAACTGACGCGCCATCGCGCTTGGCTCGCAACCCTGGATCCGCAAGCGCGCCAACGGATCGAAGGGCTGACCCGAGGTATCGTCAATAAGTTGCTGCATCGGATACTTTCGGGATTGCGCGAGGCACCTCCAGCAGACGGGCTCTATACCGCCGAAATCGCTCGACGCCTGTTGACTGCGGTAGAACCCGACCCCCTGGCGCTTCCTGACGACGGCGAGGACGACGAGGACTTCTGATGCGTCGCGCCGGCAAAGTGTGATGCCGTCGAAGCTTCGGATCGGTTCGCGACCGAGCGCACTCGCCATGGTGCAGGCCGGACTGATAAAGGACAGCCTCGAACGAGCCGTGAGAGGTCTCACGGCAGAGATCATCGCGATCAGCACGACGGGTGACCGGATGACGAGGGGATCGCTGGCCCAGGTTGGCGGCAAGGGACTTTTTATTCGGGAGCTCGAGCAGGCGCTCAGCAGCCACCGAATCGATATCGCGGTCCACTCGATGAAAGACTTGCCGGCGGCGCTCTCGGCGTCGTACCGGATCGTGGCCGTACCTGAGCGGGAAAATCCGCGCGACGCGCTGGTCACGCGGGCAGGCAGCGGATGGAGCTCACTGGCGCCGGGAGCACGGCTCGGAACCTCCTCGCCGCGCCGGCGGCTGGAGGCCCTGCGGCTGCGCCCGGACCTTGCAGTGGCGGCGCTGCGCGGCAATGTCGATACACGGCTTAAGCGGCTTCACGGCGGTGATTTCGACGGGATTATTCTGGCGATGGCAGGGTTAATCCGGTTGGACCGGCGCGATGGGTACAAATTGGTCGAACTGGACGACAGCGACTTCGTGCCGGCCGGCGGACAGGGTGCGCTGGCGATCGAAGCGCTCGCGGGGCAACGGATCGGCAAGTCCGACGAACTCGAAAACGCAGTTGCGGCACTCAACGACCTGCGCACGATGGCGGAGGTGACGGCGGAACGATCGTTTCTGGCGACGATCGGTGCGTCGTGCGTCTCTCCGGTCGGAGTCAAAGGAACGGTCGGGTCTGATCACTTGCGCTTGCGCGCGCTGCTGTTCAGCGTGGACGGAGCGCGGAGCCTGGCCGACGAGATCGCGGCGCCCCATCAGCTGAGCGGCGCCGCCGCTGCCACGGAAAATAACGGAGCCACCCGGTTTGCGGCTGCATTGGGCGCGAAGCTCGGGCGCCGGATGCTCGATCAGGGTGCGGCTGAGATGATCGGGCGTGAGTAGCTGCCCGGGCAGGGTCTACCTGGTCGGAGCGGGTCCGGGTGCGCCTGATCTGATCACGCTGCGAGCGGCCGCCGTGATGCGCCGTGCGCAAGTGGTCGTTTACGATTCCCTGGTCAGCCCAGGCGTGGTCGCTGCGGTTCCCGCCCACGCCGAAATGGTCTTCGCAGGCAAACGAGGCGGTAGCGGCCGCGAACTCGAACAGGGCGAGATCAATCAAATCCTGGTCGATCGAGCGCGAGCGGGCAAAATCGTAGTGCGTCTCAAAGGCGGCGACCCCTTCATCTTCGGGCGAGGCGGCGAAGAGGCCGCGGCACTGGCGGCAGCGGGAGTGCCGTTCGAGGTGGTTCCCGGGGTAACGTCCGCGATCGCCGCGCCAGCGTTCGCCGGTATTCCACTAACGCATCGGGAACACGCGTCGTCCGTGACGTTTCTAACGGGCCATGACGACTTCGCCAAAAATCCCGCGGCGGCTGCACGTTGGGATGAAAGCGCGCGTGCGGCGCGGGGCGGTACCCTGGTCATGCTGATGGGGACGGCACGGTTGCGTCGCAACCTCGAGCGATTGATCAGCGCAGGACTTGCGGCGGACACGCCAGCCGCTGCGATCCAGTGGGGCACGACCGCGGCGCAAAGGACCGCGCTCGCGACCATCGGCACGCTTTCGGAAGCAGCGGCGCGCGAGGGTATCGCGGCGCCGGCCATAATCGTGGTGGGCGAATGCGTACGGCTGCGCACGGATTTGCAATGGTTCGAACAACTGCCGCTGTTCGGACGCCAGATAGTGATAACGCGTGCAGCCGCCAATGGGGCGGAGTTGGCCGAGCGGCTTCGCCTGATGGGCGCCGAGGCAATCGAGTTCCCGACCATCGAAACCGTGCCCCCGGTGAGTTACGCCGCGCTGGACGAAGCAATCGCACGGATCGGCGTCTTCGATTGGATCGTCTTCACCAGCGCCACCGGCGTAAGCGCGTTCGTCGATCGGCTGCGACAACGCGACTGCGATCTCAGAGAATTGGCGCACGCCGCGATCGCCGCGATCGGGCCTGCGACCGCGGCGTGCGTACGGAGCCATGCGCTGAAGGTCGAGGCCATGCCGACGGAATATCGCGCCGAGGCGATCCTTGAAGCAATCGGTGCATCGCGTATTGCAGGCGCTCGGATTCTGATTCCGCGAGCCGCGGTCGCGCGCGAGGCCTTGCCAGATCTGCTTCGCAAAGAAGGTGCGGCGGAAGTGGTGGTTGCGCCCGCCTATCAGACCGTGAAGCCAGAGCACGCCGATATCTCGAGGATTCGGGCAGTAGTTGCCGATGGCGCGGTCGACCTCGTGACCTTCACCAGCTCGAGCACAGTGACGAATTTTCGCGAGCTCGTGGGTGCGATACCACCCCGGTTAAAAGCGGCGGTGATTGGTCCGATCACGGCCGAGACCGCGCGCCACGAGGGCTTCGAGGTCGTCGTCTGTCCAGCGGAATACACGGTGGACGCGCTGATCGACGCGATCGTTGCGTACTTCCAGGCGTACTTCCCAGCTCGCACTTGAGCAATCGTGCCGTTGCCGCGGTTTATGAAGCGCCCGTCCGTCGACGACAAATCAACCGTAGCCGTAGCTAGACGTCAGTAAGTTGCCCAAGGAGAATCGTGCGGCGGTTTATGTGCGCCCGCCCGTCGATGTGCATATCAACCATAGCCGTAGCGTCAGCAAGTTGCCCAAAGTAGGAAGCAGCCAGATCTGAAGGAACCAGATGACGGCGACAATAACCATCGGCGAAAAATCGATTCCGCCGAAACTTGACGGGAGGTGTTCCCGGACAAGGACCCGGGTCAAAAGCGACACTTGAGCGCATAGGCATTGTCAAGCAGATATGCTGGACAGATGGCTAGAATACCAAGCTCCACCTGTGCTACAAAATGAGAGGCGCAAAGGTTTGGCGGTGGTTGGGGGCTTTGAACCCCCGACCAATCGGTTAACAGCCGACTGCTCTACCATGCTGAGCTAAACCACCGCGCTATCTAAGCCGCTCAACGCTGCAACGTTGGGCGGTTTGCTTTTAACGTGCTTTAGGTGCTCTAATCCTCATACGGCCGTCTTAGCTAGAACTGCATAAAACTGGGTTTCCCGTTCTACTTCTCCGATGTTTATTTTGACTTTGTAGGAACCAGGCCCGGGGATCTGGAGAACTAAATTCATCGCAAGCAATGTTTTCGCATGAGCGTCTTGGGGAAGATCCTCCGCAAATGTAGGGCGGGCCTCAAATTCAGCGGGGGGGATTCAGATCATGCCCATTCACTTCAGAAATTGTGAGCCGACCCTTGTAGCTTTGGCCCGATTCCCCAGAATCAAACATAATCCCGACCACGATTGCCATGCGATTAACAGCCGGATATATGGGCGCTCTATAAGTGTCCCATCCGCCGCCAAGCAGGAAAACTTTACCTCCCAGCGCCTCCGCGGCATCAGCAAGCATTAAGAATTCGACTTTCACGATCTCAGTTGTACCGCATTACGCCATCGTCATACAATGGGGAGGCGTCGAAGCAGAAAGGGGGCACGTCCACGAGACCTAGGGCGAATAAAATCCTTCCGGTGGCGCGATGAAACGATCGAAAAATGTGCCATGCTTCACGGGTTTAGCCCAAGACTCGCCAATCAAGTGCTCGATGATGCACCGATTCCTTTCCCAAACCGAATAGATGGGACGGCATCTGATCTGCTGATCGGACGATCGGAGGATGGACGTTTCTGGACTATAGCAATAAGGGATACAGAAGAGGCAGAGGTCTGGCGAATTGTCACGGGGTATGAGAGCAATCAACAAGAGGTCGCGCTCTATCTCAAATGGCTAGGCAAGCCGTTGAAATCTAGAGACCATAGAGAATAATGCGAAAACGACAATCACAACGTCTAAGCGATGACGCTTTAGCCGACGAACTAGTACGGCGGCGAGGTGCTTCAATAGATTGGAGCGGCGGACCATCAAATTTAACAGTTGTGCAAGGAACTGGGAGCGTCGTGTTCTCTCTACGGTTGACGGTCGATGAGCTAGAGGCTCTTCGAGAAAGAGCAATTAACCAACATGTCACGGTTTCAGAGATTATTCGCGGAGCCTTATTTGTACAGTCTACCAATGAGGTTCAAACGAACACCTCCTCGACGGTAATTTTCAACTCTGGATCATCCTTAGCTTTTCCCACGTCGAACTGTTTATCGCTGATAGCGGGTGGCACATCTGGGACGGTTGTTTCGGGATCGATGCCTTCACAATTAAATGTGGCGTGTTCCTACGCCGCCACCGAGAATCGAGGGTGTCAAACTATCGGTGCGGGATCTTGCGTTGGGGATATGTTCGGTCTAGGCAATTTAGGAGCTTGGACCGGTATGGTAACTGACATTAATACATTCGGCCGTAGCCAAGTTAGAGGTCAGCTAGTATTCGCTAGCTCTTCGACCAACGACTAAGCGCTGCTTTCCTCGCGATTGCTCGGCGGCGACGCGGGGAAAGCTTCGCCGCGCGACTTTTCCCGCCCTTTAGTCCGCCAAGCTTGCCGAGTGCCACCGCAGCGGGGTTCTTGTTTTTGTCTGGTTGTTCTTCTGGCAAGTCGCCGCTGATAGCGTCAATCAGGTTAGCGGCCATCTGATTTACGTCAGGCTTGCCTGTTCTTGAGCGCTTAGGCATCCATCATGCGCCCGCGCTTGATTCTGGCAAATTCAAATTAGGACACTACCAGGCCGGCGCGGAGTGCTGTTCGGGTAGCGGTTGCGCATAATATAATCCGGTGCAAGTGCACGCTGAGGGGTGAACCCTAATGGCATTTCCGATCAATCGACCGCGTCGTCTGCGCCGCACCGATACTCTTCGCCGGATGGTGCGCGAGACCCGGCTCGTCCCCGACGATCTCATCCAGCCGTATTTCGTCTGCCCCGGCCGCGACGTGCGAAGCCGGTCGAGTGCGATGCCGGATGTGGCGCAGATCTCGGTCGACAACGTCGTCGCGCGAGGCGCGCGAAACCTTCGCGGCGGGCGTGCCGGCGGTGATTCTGTTCGGCATCCCGGCGCATAAGGACGCCCAAGGCAGCGAGGCCTGGAACGATCAACGGCGAGGTGCAGCGCGCGATTCGCGAAATCAAGGAGCGCGTGCCCGGAGCTGGTCGTGATCACCGACGTCTGCATGTGCGAGTACACCGATCATGGCCATTGCGGCGTGGTCGCGCGACAGCGACGTCGACAACGATGCGACGCTGGAGCTGCTGGCGCGCGAGGCGCTCTCGCACGCGCGCGCCGGCGCCGATATGGTGGCGCCGTCCGACATGATGGACGGGCGCGTCGGCGCGATCCGCACGCACCCTCGATGAGGACGGCTTCGCCGACATCGCCGATCATGGCCTACTCGGCGAAGTTCGCCTCCGCCTTTTACGGCCCCTTTCGCGAAGCGGCGGAGTCGGCGCCGCAGTTCGGCGATCGCCGCTCCTACCAGATGGATCCGCCCAACGGCGACGAGGCGATGCGCGAAGTTGCGCTGGACCTCGAGGAAGGCGCGGACATCGTGATGGTCAAGCCGGCGCTGCCCTACCTCGACCTGATCTACCGCGTCAAGCACGAGTTCAATGTGCCGGTGGCGGCCTACAATGTGTCGGGCGAGTACTCGATGATCCGCGCGGCCGGGATCAACGGCTGGATCGACGAAGAGCGCGCGACGCTCGAAGTGCTGACCGCGATCAAGCGCGCCGGCGCCGACATGATCCTCACCTACTTCGCGACCACTGTCGCCCAGCATCTGCATTAAGGCGCGGGCCGCGGCAACGGGAGACGCGTCAGCCTGACCGCTTCGGGCGGAGGTTTGCGTCGTAGTATGGGCGCATCGCACGCAGGGCGCGCCGCTGATGATAAGCGAGTTCGTCGTCGGGATAGCGGTGCTGAGGGCCAACCACGCATCCGACGCGCGCATGGCATCGCGCTGCGCAATCCGCTTCAACCTCGACCCGGTGTGTCAGGCATCGCGGGATGTCCCATCCCGCTGGAAACGCTACCGCGCCGGCCGGACAGGCATTGATGCAGCTTCGCGAAACGCACGACGGGCATGGATCGAAGGCGAGCGCCGGACCCGGGGCCTCGAGTTCGACGTCGGTCAGGAGCGCGGCGCGAAACGCCAGCCACGGTCCGTAAACCGGATGCAGCGCTATCCCGATAATGCTGGGGCCGACAAGACCTGCGAGCTTCGCCGCTTCCATGAAGTTGAGCGTCGGCTCCCCATTCACAAATGGATAGACCGTCGTAGATCGCGCGCCCGACGCGCGGACCTCCGCGGCAACACCGTCCTCTATAACCAGGCGTATGAAATCGTCGAGTGGATTGTCTCGATCCATCCATCCCGGATGGTCGGCGGCGAGACTGGCGCGAAAGCCCTGAGGCGATCGCCGCGGTCGACGCCCCTGTCTTCGCCAGCATTGGCCCTCGAACACGGCCGCCGGGCAACGCGTGCTGGAGATTTAGGAGCCGCCGGCGAGCGACGTCCATGTCCGTCGCACGTCGACCGTAAGTCCCCGTCGCTCAACAAAAGAAGCCCCGCCGCGCCCCCCGGCATCATCCGCCCCCGCCGGCTGGGATGCCTCTCCAGGCTTCGCGCAGGTTATCAGCAACCCGTGGAGGGGTAGGCGCCACCACCGCCTTCGAGCAACCCCGCCGACCTCAACACATCGGCTGGAACGTCAACGGAGCCCGGCCGAAACCGTCGCCACCAACCGCAGAGCAGCTTCCTCGAGGCCCGTCAGCTGGCACCCACAGTCGGAATCAAGGCCCGAGGGAACCACGTCGCCGTCCGCCAGTTCCACAGCCCTCTCATCCGTATCGTCGGTCCTTGACGCCGGCCCCGCTTGTCACCCCCGGAGGCCGCCCTATCCTGCGCGGCGACGCCCCCTCATCACCCTCAACGCCGGGACGTCCTGCTCGACAGCATCCTCACCGCCGACTGCGTACCGGGTCCTCGTCGCCCGGGCGACACCCGCCCCCACGTGATCGTCCAGCAGCCGCTTCCCCACGCGCGCCCGCTGAAGCGCGGCACCCCACTCGCCCGCCATCGTCGAGCGCGGCATCGGCACCATGCGTCTGCAGTTCGGCTCGCGCCCCAAAGACCTCATCGCCGCCATCGGCCCCGGCATCGGCGCCTGCTGCTACTCCGTCGGCGAAGAGGTGCGCTTCGACTTTGAGAGCCAGTTCGCCTACGCTCCCTCGCTCTTCTCCGAGGTCTACGATTCCGGATCCTGTTAAGGACAAATATCCGCTGCTCTTCCTAACCGCGCGCGCGCCCGGCCACTCCAACATCGGCCCGCAGACCCATCTCGATCTCATCGAAGCCAACCGCCGTCAGCTCCTCGACGCCGGTCTTCAGCGCTTCGAAGATCTCCATCGTCGGTGAGTGCACCGCCTGTACGCGTCTTCCCAACGGCCAGCGCCGTTACTTCAGCCATCGCGACGAGCACGGCTACACCGGCCGCATGCTCAGTGTCATCGGCGTCGCAAACGAGTAGCTAAGGCCTTCCGCTGCAACTCCTCGAACAGCGCGTCGCGATGCAGCCATCCGTACGCGTCCAACTTGTTCAGGTTCTCGAGGTAGACCCACGCCGCTGCAACGGCCGTACACGCAAACACGAAGGGCACAATCCAATCCAGGCTTCCCAGCCCCGCCAGGTACGTCACCAGCGCACCCACCAACCCTGAAGCCAGCACGATCCCCATGCTGAGGAACGCACTCGCTGGCCGTGCCTGCTTCTGCGCCGTCCGTCCCGGATCGATCCAGCCGTGGTGACCGGATCGACATGTAGTTGCCCACCGTCAATTCCACGAGCAACGTCGTCACCATCCACAGCACACCATCCAGAATCACCAGCGGCGACGGAGCCTTCGCCGAATACGACAGCACCGCCAGGATCGCAAACGTCTCTGCAATCGCCAGCCCTGCGCAAAGCACATTCTTACCCATCAGCACTTCACGCAACCGCACCGGTGTGAAGAAGTACGTCTGCGCGCCTGTGCCATCCAGTCCAAACGAGTTGAAACCCATCGGGAACACGCCGATCAGCCCATAAGCCAGCGCCGCCAGAACGACCGTCGACCCATGCGGACTCCACCGCGTCGACCAGCGGCCCGCGAAGATCAGCACCATCAGCAGCGGCATGATCAGCCCGTAGAACAGCCCCGTATTGCGCCGCAGATACAGCAGCTCCTTGGCTCAACCACACGCGTCACATCCGCCGGTCGCGCCGACGCCTCGACGAACGCCGCAACTGGCGTCGTATGCGTTACCACCTGTTTCGGCGCCTTCGCCGCGCGCACCACATTCGCCGGATCGCTCAGGTTCTCTCCGCGATACTCCGTTCCCATTCGCCGCGAGAACACAAACAGAAACACACATCCCCACGCAGCCGAAGCCAGATTCTTCACCGCGAACGCGGTCACGTTGCCCTGAGCGGCCGCCGCAATCGATCTTCCCGCCAGCTCCGGCGGCAAGGCACTCACATACCGCTCAACCTTGGTCAACGTGCTCTGCACTCCCTGATCTTCCGCAGGTCCACTGGCGGTTGTGATAGGCCGGGTTGTACGCGAAGTTCAATCCCTGCGCGGCAATCGAGAACAGAAAGATCAGTGCCGTGAAAGCCTCACGCGCCCGGCGTGTCGAAAGCCAGCGGTCCACCCACGCGAAGATCATTCGCGTGAACAGCACATTCACCACGGCGAACACCGCCATCGCTGCGAACGCCCAGCCTGCAAGCGACGGCCTCGCGATGGTCACGCCGGCTGCCGCGGCCAGCGACATCAGCGTCACAATCAGGTTTCCCGGCGCGAGAATTCCGAAGAATAGCCGCACCACCGTGTAGCTCCACACGCCCATCGGGAAGCGGATGAGCTGCCTCGGATCAAACGTCGTCCCGGGCTGCCCAAGGTTCAGGTTCGCCAGCTGGCTCAGCAGGAAGATGCCCCACAGCACCCAGCTCACTCGGTCGATGTGTCCCGAGACCGCTGCCCACAACGCGGTCGCGCCCGCCCCGAAACACAGGCCTCCGACGATCATCAATGCAAACGGAGCCACGGACAGCGTCGCCGCCAGGTCGCTCTTTCCGCCCTTGCGCCGGAAGCCGTTCAGGTACATCTGCCAGCGCAATCGCGTGATCGCGCCAAACTGCGCACGCGTCTGCGCGGCCGTCCATGCTGTTGTGCTAACTCAGCCACGCCAGCTCACCTTCGCGCACTGCAGTCTCACTGCTGTCCTTGCCCACCACGCTCAGAAAGATCTGTTCCAGCGTCAGCCGCGATCCCGCCTCATGCGCCTCGGTAGAGAGCTTCGCCTGCACACCCGCGCGCAATTCTTCCAATGACCCATGCGCCACAATTCTCCCGTGGTCGATGATTGCAATGTGCGAGCACAGCCGCTCCACAATCTCCAGCACATGCGACGTCAGAAAGATCGTTGCGCCGCGCGCAATCATGCCCTGCAGCATCGATTTCAACGTGCCCGCCGCCACCGCATCCACGCCCTCGAACGGCTCGTCGAGAAACAGCACCTTCGGCCCATGGATCACCGCTGCTGCCAACGCCAGCTTCTTTCCCATTCCATGCGAGAAGTCCGCGATCAGCTTCTTCGGCTCATTGGCGAGATTCATGAACTCCAGCAACTCTGCTGTGCGTTCCTGCGACGTGCGCCGGTCGAGCCCGTACATGCGGCCGACAAACTCCAGGTACTCGCGCGCCGTCAGCTTACCCAACAGCGCCATGCCCTCCGGCACCACGCCGATGTTCCGCTTCACCTCCAGCGGATTGCGAAACAGGTCCTCGCCGAGGATCTGAATCGTCCCGTCGTGGGCGCCAGCAGGCCTGTCATCATCTTGATGGTCGTAGATTTCCCAGCTCCGTTCGGTCCCAGAAAACCGAAGAACTGGCCCGGCTCGACAGCGAGGTCAATGTGATCAACAGCCGTGAAGCCATTGAAGCTTCGGCTGAGGTCGTGCACCGCAATCGCATTCATGTTGAGCCGAGTGTACGTTATCCGGAATTACATCGGTGGCGGATGATGCGGATCGACCTCGCCGTCATCTCCCTTGTTCGTCCGGGCCTCTGCTTCGCCCGGATTCACCAGGTCCCGCAACTCCTTGCTCGGCTTGAAGAAGGGAACCCGTTTCGCCGGAACCGCAACTGCCGCTCCGGTCTTCGGATTTCGTCCGGTGCGCGAATTGCGCTGTCGCGTGCGGAAGCTCCCAAAGCCGCGGACCTCCACCTTATCGTTGGCTTTCAATGCGCTGATGATGGACTCGAACAGCGTATCGACAATGACCTCACCGTCACGGCGAGTGAGATCGCCGAGTGCGGTGACCTGGTCAACTAGATCAGCTTTCGTCATGAGGGTTCTCCCGGGGCCAGAGATCTCGCGCTAGCGGTACATTGCCCTTTAGTCTAAGCCACTTAGACGTTTTCACCCACCAGCATGGCTCACCTGATGAAAAAATTCGCTGTGCCGCCCCTGGTTCTCGAAGGTGAGATGCAGCCCGGCGCTCCCGCGCCTCACCTCGCGATCGAAAAGCCCGTACCGAAACACGGGCTTTTGGTGTCAGTCTTTCGAGACTAGTTCGTCGGTGGCGTGCCCACCAGGTTTCCGTTGGTAATCTGCGCCGAAACCGGCGTAATTGTCGGCGCCGCCGCGCCGATAATCTCCGTCAACGTAAAGGTGCCGGGCGTGCAGCCTGTGACGTGTGCAGCCCGCATTGTCATCCAGACGTTTCCCGTCGCATCCACGCCGACGCCGTAGGCATTGTGGCAGTCCCGCCGTTCCCGGCGCCCATGCAGGTATTCGGTCGCCGGTACGTCGTTCAGGGTGATGTTCAGATATATGCTCGCGCCCTCCGGCTCGGATTGTTTACCGGAACGTGCAGAATACCCCCGTCGCACTCTCCGCCACCCAGAGGTGCTTGCCGCCGGAGATCGCCACCCCCTCGGCCGGCATTTTTCGCGCGCCCGCGAAGTTGTAGCACTTCGCCAGCGAGTAGATGCACAGGCCGTCATTGTCATTGCCAGCGCCCGAATAGGAGCGCACCGCCACGTAGTCGTTGCCGGTAAAGATCACCTGGCCGCTCTCATCGTTCGCGCCGACGATTTCCGTTGTCATGCAGGTACAGCGGAGACGTAGTAGCCCTGCATCGCTGTCCTCGGCAAGTCCGTGATCGTGAACTGCGTCGCCGTTGAGCGTGTCACCTGCCATCGACCCCACCGGGATACGGGAACGTGATTCCGGGAGCGACCGTGTAGCTGCTGCGGTCCGCCGAAATATTCGCCAGTAGCTCCGCCGATGAGCTCGTAGTCGTAATGCCCACATTGATGCGGTTGTCGCCTCCCACCGTCAAGCTCTTGCTCACCGTATTCGCCAGGGACACAGTCTGCGTCGTCGTCGGTGCCGAGGTCAGGTATCCCGCCACTGTCGCCGCCGCGCTGTCGTTATACCAGGCATAGCCATTCGCATCGATTACAACCTGCTGCGGATGCACCAGCCCCGTCGAGTTGAACGGCCCGTTGAAACTCTGGCTGGTCGGGTCGAAGTACGCTGCGCCGGTCTGTCCTGCCGCATTGCTTGGGAACCACACCCTTCCGCTCGCATCGATGTCCAGCGTGCTCACTGTCCCGGTGTCAACCGCTTGGCCAACGCTGGCATCCAATGCCCCGATGCTGATTTCCATCGGGAGCCTTCTTCGATTCGGGAATCGATTCATCACCCTCTTGATCGCCGCGAAACTGTGAACTACCCTTGGCATGGTCACTTCCCTTTCTGACAACGCTGGTTGCCGCCGATCACCATGCCAACAGTCGCGAGATCGCCCAGCTCGGCAACCAAATCGGGCTCATTGTCTCATCGGCCTAGTCGGCCGCGGCCCGCCGAACGTCAGGACACGGCCGACCGGGCATTACGGTCGCAAGATCGCGTCTCTGGAGCCATGGCTCGATCAGCAATCTGGTTTTCCGTGCCTCGTTCTTGGTTCGGTTGATCCCTTTTTAGATCGAGCCATGGCTCCGGAGACACGATTTTGCGACCGTTGTGCCCGGCGGCCGTGTCCTACGTGGCGGGCCGGGGCCGGACTAGGCCGATGAGACAATGAACCCGATTTGGTCGCCGAGCTGGGCAGATTGCGCGACTGTTCAGCATGGTGATCAGCGGCAACCAGGTTGTCAGAAAGGGAAGTGACCATGCCAAGGGTGGTTCACAGTTTCGCGGCGATCAAGAGGGTGATGAATCGATTCCCGAATCGAAGGAGGCTCCCGACGGAAATCAGCATCGGAGCATTGGATGCCAGCGTTGGCCTAGCGGTGGATACCGGGACAATCAGCACGCTGGATATCGACGCTTCGGGGAAGGATGTGGTTCCCGAGCAATGCGGCAGGGCAGGTCGGCGCCCCATGCTTCGATCCGGCAAGCCAGAGTTTCAACGGGCCATTCAACGCGATGCCGGGGCTGGTGCATCCGCAGCAGGTGGCGATCGACGCGAACGGGTTTGCCTGGTACAACGACAGTGCGGCGGCAACGGTGTCCGGATACCTGACCTCGGCACCGACGACGACGCAGACATCTGTCGCTGACGAATACGGTGAGCGAGAGCTTGACTGTGGGAGGCGATAACCGCATCAATGTGGGCATTATGACTACAAGCTCATTGGTGGATGCGCTGGCGAATATCTCGGCCGACCGCAGCAGCTACGCGCTCGCTCCCCCTATCACGTTCCCGTTCCTGGTGACGTCGATGGCGGGTGACACGAGCAACGGCGACGCGGTGACGATCACGGACTTTGCGCACGGAAGGCGATGCAGGGATCACTACGTGACCGCTGTTCCTGGAGCGACGGAAATCTTCGGCGCGAACGATAACAGCGGCCAGGTGATCTTTACCGGCGACGATGATGTCGCGGTGCGCTCCTATTCGGGCACCGGCAATGCGGCGAATGACGGTCTATGCATCTACTCGACCGGGAATTGCTACAACTTCACGGGCGCGCGAAGGAATGCGGCCGGGGGGATGGCGATCTCCGGCGGCAAGCACCTCTGGGTGGCGGAGAGTGGGGAGGGGAGTATTCTGCACGTTCCGGTAACCGATCCGAGCCGGAATGGCGCGAGCATATATCTGAACATTACCTGCCGCGTCCCGGCGACCGAATACCTGCATGGGCCCGGGAAGGCGGCGGGACTGCCACAATGCCTTACGGCTCGGCGTGGATGCGACCGGGAACGTCTGGATGAGCAATGCGGGCTGCAACGTCACAGGCTGCACGCCCGGCCCCTTTACCGTCTGACGGAGATTATCGGCGTGGCGGCGCCGACCATTACGCCGGTTTCGGCGCAGATTACCAACGGAAACCTGGTGGGCACGCCACCGACGAACTAGTCTCGAAGGACGACCCAAAAGCCTGTGTTTCGGTACGGGCTTTTCTATTGCGAGATGAGGCGCGGGAGCGCCGGGCTGCATCTCACCTTCGAGAACCAGTGGCTTACCCAGACAGTTTTTTTTAGTCAGGTGAGCCCTGCTGATGGTGAAAACGTTTAATGTGGCTTAGACTTAAAAAGGGCAATGTACCGCTAGCGCGAGATCTCTGGCCCCGGGAGAACCCTCATGACGAAAGCTGATCTAGTCGACCAGGTCACCGCACTCGGCGATCTCACACGCCGTGATGGTGAGGTCATTGTCGATACGCTGTTCGAGTCCATCATCAGCGCATTGAAAGCCAACGATAAGGTGGGAGGTCCGCGGCTTTGGGAGCTTCCGCACGCGACAGCGCAATTCGCGCACCGGACGAAATCCGAAGACCGGAGCGGCAGTTGCGGTTCCAGGGAAACGGGTTCCCTTCTTCAAGCCGAGCAAGGAGTTGCGGGACCTGGTGAATCCGGGCGAAGCAGAGCCCGGACAAACAAGGGAGATGACGGCGAGAGTCGATCCGCATCATCCGCCACCGATGTAATTCCGGATAACGTACACTCGGCTCAACATGAATGCGATTGCGGTGCACGACCTCAGCCGAAGCTTCAATGGCTTCACGGCTGTTGATCACATTGACCTCGCTGTCGAAGCCGGGCCAGTTCTTCGGTTTTCTGGGACCGAACGGAGCTGGGAAATCTACGACCATCAAGATGTTGACGGGCCTGCTGGCGCCCACGCAGGGACGATCCAGATCCTCGGCGAGGACCTGTTTTCGCAATCCGCTAGAGGTGAAGCGGCACATCGGCGTGGTGCCGGAGGGCATGGCGCTTTGGGTCGGCTGACGGCCGACGAATACCTGGGTTTGTGGGGCGCATGTACGGGCTGGACCGGCCACGTCGCAGAACGCACAGCGAGTTGCTGGAGTTTATGCATTGGCCGGCGAGCGAGAAGAAGCTGATCGCCGACTTCTCGCATGGAATGGAGAAAGAAGCTGGCGTTGGCAGCGGCGGTGATCCATGGGCCGAAGGTGCTGTTTCTCGACGAGCCTTTCGAGGGCGTGGATGCGGTGGCGGCGGGCACGTTGAAATGATGCTGCAGGGCATGATTGCGCGCGGCGCAACGATCTTTCTGACGTCGCATGTGCTGGAGATTGTGGAGCGGCTGTGCTCGCACATTGCAATCATCGACCACGGGAGAATTGTGGCGCATGGGTCATTGGAAGAATTGCGCGCGGGTGTGCAGGCGAAGCTCTCTACCGAGGCGCATGAGGCGGGATCGCGGCTGACGCTGGAACAGATCTTTCTGAGCGTGGTGGGCAAGGACGGCGGTGAGACTGCAGTGCGCGAAGGTGAGCTGGCGTGGCTGAGTTCACGCACACAGCATGGACGGCCGCGCAGACGCGTCCGCAGTTGCGCGATCACGCGATTGCGCTGGCAGATGTACCTGAACGGCTTCCGGCGCAAGGGCGGAAAGAGCGACCTGGCGGCGACGCTGTCCGTGGCTCCGTTTGCATTGATGATCGTCGGAGGCCTGTGTTTCGGGGCGGGCGCGACCGCGTTGTGGGCAGCGGTCTCGGGACACATCGACCGAGTGAGCTGGGTGCTGTGGGGCATCTTCCTGCTGAGCCAGCTGGCGAACCTGAACCTTGGGCAGCCCGGGACGACGTTTGATCCGAGGCAGCTCATCCGCTTCCCGATGGGCGTGTGGAGCTACACGGTGGTGCGGCTATTCTTCGGAATTCTCGCGCCGGGAAACCTGATTGTGACGCTGATGTCGCTGGCCGCGGCAGCCGGCGTGACCATCGCGAGGCCGTCGCTTGCAGGCTGGGCGTTCGCGGCGATGGCGGTGTTCGCCGTGGTGAATGTGCTGTTCACGCGAATGATCTTCGCGTGGGTGGACCGCTGGCTTTCGACACGCCGGGCGCGTGAGGCTTTCACGGCACTGATCTTTCTGTTCTCGATTGCCGCGCAGGGATTGAACTTCGCTACAACCCGGCCTATCACAACCGCCGAGTGGACCTGCGGGAGGATACCAGGGAGTGCAGAGCACGTTGACCAAGGTTGAGCGGTATGTGAGTGCCTTGCCGCCGGAGCTGGCGGGAAGATCGATTGCGGCGGCCGCTCAGGGCAACGTGACCGCGTTCGCGGTGAAGAATCTGGCTTCGGCTGCGTGGGGATGTGTGTTTCTGTTTGTGTTCTCGCGGCGAATGGGAACGGAGTATCGCGGAGAGAACCTGAGCGATCCGGCGAATGTGGTGCGCGCGGCGAAGGCGCCGAAACAGGTGGTAACGCATACGGCGCCGGTTGCGGCGTTCGTCGAGGCGTCGGCGCGACCGGCGGATGTGACACGTGTGGTTGCGGCCAAGGAGCTGCTGTATCTGCGGCGCAATACGGGGCTGTTCTACGGGCTGATCATGCCGCTGCTGATGGTGCTGATCTTCGCGGGCCGCTGGTCGACGCGGTGGAGTCCGCATGGATCGACGGTCGTTCTGGCGGCGCTGGCTTATGGGCTGATCGGCGTGTTCCCGATGGGTTTCAACTCGTTTGGACTGGATGGCACAGGCGCGCAGACGTACTCTTCACACCGGTGCGGTTGCGTGAAGTGCTGATGGGTAAGAATGTGCTTTGCGCAGGGCTGGCGATTGCAGAGACGTTTGCGATCCTGGCGGTGCTGTCGTATTCGGCGAAGGCTCCGTCGCCGCTGGTGATTCTGGATGGTGTGCTGTGGATGGTGACGACGTTGCTCGTGGAATTGACGGTGGGCAACTACATGTCGATCCGGTCACCACGGCGGATCGATCCGGGACGGACGGCGCAGAAGCAGGCACGGCCAGCGAGTGCGTTCCTCAGCATGGGGATTGTGCTGGCTTCAGGGTTGGTGGGTGCGCTGGTTACGTACCTGGCGGGTTTGGGAAACGTGAATTGGATTGTGCCGATCGTGTTCGCGTGCACGGCCGTTGCAGCGGCGTGGGTCTACCTCGAGAACCTGAACAAGTTGGACGCGTACGGATGGCTGCATCGCGACGCGCTGTTCGAGGAGTTGCAGCGGAAGGCCTAGCTACTCGTTTGCGACGCCGATGACACTGAGCATGCGGCCGGTGTAGCCGTGCTCGTCGCGATGGCTGAAGTAACGGCGCTGGCCGTTGGGAAGACGCGTACAGGCGGTGCACTCACCGACGATGGAGATCTTCGAAGCGCTGAGACCGGCGTCGAGGAGCTGACGGCGGTTGGCTTCGATGAGATCGAGATGGGTCTGCGGGCCGATGTTGGAGTGGCCGGGCGCGCGCGCGGTTAGGAAGAGCAGCGGATATTTGTCCTTAACAGGATCGGAATCGTAGACCTCGGAGAAGAGCGAGGGAGCGTAGGCGAACTGGCTCTCAAAGTCGAAGCGCACCTCTTCGCCGACGGAGTAGCAGCAGGCGCCGATGCCGGGGCCGATGGCGGCGATGAGGTCTTTGGGGCGCGAGCCGAACTGCAGACGCATGTGCCGATGCCGCGCTCGACGATGCGGGCGAGGGTGCCGCGCCAGCCGGCGTGGAAGGCTGCGACGACACGGCGGCGGGTGTCGGCGACGAGGACCGGTACGCAGTCGGCGGTGAGGATGGCGAGCAGGACGTCCCGGCGTGAGGTGATGAGGGCGTCGCCGCGCAGGATAGGGCGGCCTCCGGGGGTGACAAGCGGGCCGGCGTCAGGACCGACGATACGGATGAGAGGGCTGTGGAACTGGCGGACGGCGACGGGTTCCCCGGGCCTTGATTCCGACTGGGGGCCAGCGACGGCCTCGAGGAAGTGCTTGCGGTTGGTGGCGACGGTTTCGGCCGGGTCGTTGACGTTCCAGCCGAGGTTGAGGTCGGCGGGGTTGCCGAAGGCGGTGGTGGCGCCACCCTCACGGGTGCTGAAACCTGCGCGCAGCCAGGGATAGGCATCCCAGCCGGCGGGGCGGATGATGCCGGGGGCGCGGCGGGGCTTCTTTGTTGAGCGACGGGGACTTACGGTCGACGTGCGACGGACATGGACGCGCTCGCCGGCGGCCCAAGTTCCAGCACGCGTCGCCCGGCGGCCGTGTTCGAGGCCAATGCTGGCGAAGAGGGCGTCGACCGCGGCGATCGCCTCAGGGCTTTCGCGCCAGTCTGTAGTGTTGCTGCTCACAGAAACAATTTTATTCGGTAATCGCGGACGTTTAAAGTGATCGGGCCCGCTTTCGGGCGGGCCCATGAGAGGCTTTCGGGGAGGGGATACTGAAGGAATGTAGAGGATGCCCGAGGGGCAAAAAGAGGGAGGTTCTACTACGGGTGGGACAGTCTGAAATTAGCCTCTCAGTTACAAAGTTAGACGCACGAGCCGCCACCAGGTTGCATGGGGGTTAACATTTCCACCTCCCGGGGTGAAAGAAATGGCAACTCTTGAGGAATCAACGCGTCCAAACTCGGGAGCCGACCGATCGAAGGCCGTCGGATAATTTGCTCGAAGCATGAATGAAATGGCTCGCGGCGCGAATTCTGCCGATACTAAGCGTCTGTCTGCACCCCAAAGCTAAGTTCAAAGCTATATTGCATATGAGGAAGTTTCGGCGGTAGGATACCGCGGTTGCCAGCATGAAAACGAGCACTCAAGTCGCCTCTCATCTCCTTCGTTCCCGAATTGGGAAAATTTGTATTGCGATTACCGGCCAGTCTGCCGAAGAGATGGTGGAGAAGGCGGCCAGCGCACTTCGAGACACCACTTTCATTGAGTTCAGGCTGGACTATCTGCCGAAGCCGGCGACCGCGATGCCGGCGCTGAAGCAGTTCCTGAGCGAAAACGGTGCAGGTACGTTTGTTGCGACGTGCCGTTGCAAGGATAACGGCGGCAAGTTCGAGGGCTCGAACACTGCGGCGCTGGACATTCTGCTGAAGGCTGCCGAGGCTGGATTTCAACTTGTCGATATCGAGCTCGAGTCGATTGAGAAGCTGCCGAAGAACACGATGCAGAAGCTGCGCGATGCGGGCGCCGCGGTGATCCTGAGCTTCCACGACTTCAAGCAGACGGGCGACCTGGACGCGGTGTATGCGCGGATGGAGCCGTTTGCGCCGGACTACATGAAGGTAGTGCCGACGGCGCGCTCGCTGACCGACAACCTGAAGCTGATGCACTTTCTGGAGCGGATGGAAGACCGCTCGAATGCGAGCATCGTGGGCATCTGCATGGGCGAGGCAGGGATCATCTCGCGGGTGCTGGGACTGCGCGCGGGGTCGGCGTTCACGTTTGCTGCGTCGAGCGTTGGTGAAGAGACGGCTCCGGGACAGATTGCGGCTCGCACGCTGCTGGAGACGTATCGCATCGACCAGGTGGATGTGGCGACGAAGGTGTACGGCGTGGCGGGCGATCCGATCAGGTCGTCACTGTCGCCGCTGATGATGAACACGGCGTTCCGTCGTGAGACGGTGAACGCGGTGTATCTGGCGCTGCAGACGAAGAACGTCGAGGATCTGTTCAAGCTGGCGCGGGAGATTCCGATTCAGGGCCTTAGTGTGACGATGCCGCTGAAGGAAGGCGTCATTCGCTTCCTCGAACGGACGGACCCGCTCTCGACGAAGATTGGCGCGGTGAACACGATCTCGCGGCTGCCGGATGGCAAGTTCTATGGCTTCAACACGGACGTTGCGGGAATCGTCGGTCCGCTGGAGCGCCGCCTGAGCCTGCGCAATGCTAAGGTGCTGGTGCTGGGTGCGGGCGGAGCGGCGCGCGCGGCGGTCTTTGGTTGCCGTGACAAGGGCGCCGAGGTGTGGATTCTGAACCGCACGCCGGAGACCGCGCAGAAGCTGGCGCGGCAGGCGGGAGCGAAGTCGATCAGGCGCGATGCGTTGGCGAAGCAGCCCTTCGACGTGATCATCAACGCGACGCCGGCAGGGATGAGCGGCAACAAAACAAGCACGATCCTGGCTCCGGAGGAGTTGAACGCGAGGCTGGTCTTCGACCTGGTGTACAACCCGATTGAGACCCCGCTGCTGCGGATGGCGCGACAGAAGGGACTCGCGGTGATCTCCGGCGTGGAGATGTTTGTGCAGCAAGGCGCGCGGCAGTTCGAGATCTGGACGGGCAAGCCTGCGCCGGAGGAAGAGATGCTGCGTGTGGTGCTGCACTCCCTGAAACAGAGCGGTGAGGCCGCGAGCGCGGAGTCGAATGTGGGCGCACCGGCAACGCGGATTGATGTAGGACCGCACGCGCCGGGTTCGCATGCTGATGCTGAACCGGCGGCGGCTTCGTTACCGCGGACGCCTGCGCGCTCGACAGCGAAGCCGGAGGAGAAGCAGATGAAGCCCGCAGCGAAGGCCGCCGCGAATCACAGGCCAGCGCCGGCGAAAACTGCTACAAGCGGAAAGCCCGCGGGCAACGGCAAGAGCGCGGCTGCGGCGAAGACGAACGGGAAGGCGAAGGTGGCTGCGAAGCCCGCAGCGAAGGTCGCGAATCACAAACCGGCGACGAAGGCGGCCCCAGCGAAGAAGAGCGCGAAGGCTGCGCCGGCAAAGGCTAAGCGCAAGGGATAACATCGGGCGCGGTGCGAGGTTTCATGCCTCTTGTTGGCGGGCGTGTGCGTGTGTGTGTGGCTGGACTTTGCTGGGCGGCAGTGTGGCACTGCGCCGTGGCGCAGACTCCTGCCGCAAATCCGGCGCGCCCAACGGTGACGAACCCGGCGACGCTGCCGCCGGTGGGATATGTGCAGTTTGAGCAGGGCTATCTCGGTTCGCTGGACTCGCCAGAGACGGCATCGCAGTATGGCGTAAACCAGGTGACAAAGATTTCGCTCGCCTCGCGGCTGATGGTGCAGTTGCAGACCCAGCCGTTCGCGCAGAGCCGCGATGTCGGTGCGGAGAGCTCCTCCGATGCATCCGGGGACATTCTGCTGGGGGCGCAGGGCGTGCTGTATCTTCCTCCAGCCGCACCGGCAGAGACGTCGAAGAATACACAGGCTGCGTCGCATCGCACGATCTCAAAGCCGACCGTCGCGCTGGGTTATCTCGGCAGAGTTCATCCCGGAAACACTCCGGATATTGACCTGGGTGGGTTTGTGAATGGTGTTCTGCTGCTGGTGAGCGGCGATGTCGGAAAGTTTCACTACGACACCAACTACCTGTTCAACCAACAGACCCAAAACGGAAGTTCGGCGACGGACCAGAACGTGACGGTGCGGCGGGCGCAGTTCGCGCAGACGCTCTCGGTGAATCATCCGTTCTTCAATTCAAACCTGCAACTCGCTATGGAGATCTATCACTTCACGCAGCCGTTCGTTCATTCGACGGCTGGGGGAACCTTCGTCGGCCGCGCGAATGCTGTGGATGGGCTGATGGCGCTGAGCTACACGGTCCGGCCGAACCTGGTGGTCGACGGCGGATTCTCGCACGGCTTCACCAGCACATCGACGCAATGGCAGAGCTTCGCGGGATTTACCTATCTGCTGCCGCGAAGGCTGTGGCCGGGAAAAAATTAAGCCGCGAACTCTCGGCCGATCCACAAACGCAAGGCTTCCATGCTGGTCTCGCGGCCGAGGAAGTCGTGGACGATTTCCTTTGCGGGCTTTGATCCGCCTGTCTCGAGCACGACGTTGCGGTAGCGCTGTGCGACGGCGCCTGTGAGGAGCTGGTCGCTGGACTGGTGGGCGAATTCGGCGAAGAACTCGAGCGCGATGACCTTGTCGAAGAGATAGGTGTAGTAGTTCGAGGTGTAGCCGACGAGGTGAGTGAAGGCAGCGTACATGCGGTTGCCGTCGACGAACTCGTACTTCGAGAAGCGGTCGTAGCCTTCGCGGAGAAGCGTGTCGAGGTCGAGCTCGGCGGCTCGGCGGTCGTGGGTTTCCATGGAGTAGGTCGCGTACATGACCTGCGTGAGCGTCGAGAGCGCGCGGCCGTGCGCGCTGGCACGCGTCATGCGGGCGACGGTCTCCTCGGGGATGGGCTCGCCGGTCTGGTAGTGCTTCGCGAAGGTGCGGAGGACGTCGGCGCGCTCGAAGAACTCCTCGAGCATCTGCGACGGGACCTCGACGAAGTCGCCTTCGGTGGCGATGCCGCTCTGGCCGGCCCAGCGCTGCTGGCCGCCGAGGATCTCGTGCATGAGATGGCCGAACTCGTGGAAGTAGGTGACGACGTCGGAGTACTGCAGCAGGCCTGGGTCTTTGTCGTTGGGCTGTGTGAAGTTGCAGACGAGCGAGGCCTCGGGGACTTGTTTGCCGAGCACGCCACCGACGAGCGAGCACTCGGAGAACCACTTGCTCTTGCCTTCGCGTGGATGCATGTCGAGGTAGATTCGGCCGATGGGTTTTAAAGCGGGCTGCGAGGCTTCGAAGACGTCGAAGGCTTTGACGTCAGGGTGCCAAACGGATGCGGAGGTGGTGCGCTCGAAGCGCACGCCGAAGAGCTTGCCGGCGATGGCGAGGATTCCGGCTTCGACCTGCTCGTAGGGGAAGAAGGGGCGGACGGACTGCGAGTCGAAGTCGTAGTACGAGCGGCGGTACTGCTCCTCCCAGAAGCGCGCGTCGCTGAGCGTGAGCGGGAGGGCTTTGGGGTCGCGGCTGCGGACGAAGGCTTCTAGCTCAGTGAACTCGCGCTGTGCGGTCTCGCGCGCGGCGTGCTCGACGTCGGAGAGGAATTTGCGCATGTTGGCGGCGGAGCCCATCATCTGATCGACGGTGGCGAGGTCGGCCCAGCTGCGGAAGCCGAGGACCTCGGCCATCTCCTCGCGAACTTTGAGCAGGTCGAGCAGAACGGGCGCATTCACGGGATAGCCGCGGTCGTTGTAGGCGAGGTACATGCGGCGGCGCAGCGCGGGGCTGGCGGCGTAGGTCATCACGGGAGCGAGGACCGGTGGGTCGGTGGTGAGAGTGACGGGTGCATCGGCGGTGAGCTGGCCGCTGACTTCGCGGACTCCGAAGCGCTCGAGGAAGTCTGGCGGGAGGCCGCGGAGCTCGTTGGGATCGGGGACTTCGATCTTGCGGACGTCGTCCTGCACGGTGCGGGCGAAGCGCATGCCGAGCTCGGTGGATTTGTCGGCGAGCTCGCGGATCTTCTCGCGGGTTGCATCGTCGCGGTCGACACCGGCTAGGCGGTAGCTGAGGAGCGTGCGCTCGAGGTAGTACTTTGTGGCGGCGTCCTCATTGCTGGCGTCTAGCTTCTCGAGCGCCTTGTAGACGTCGCGGTTCAGGCTCAGCTTGACGCCTTCTGCAGCGACGACCTGCGAGAGCGCCTGCGCGGCGTCACGGACGGGCGCGAGCGGATGCACCATGAACATGACGTGCGCCTGGCTGCCGGCCATGCGGAGATGCCACGCCGCCTGATCGTAGAGCGCCAGGGTTTCGGTGGTGGAGCGCGTGGTGTTCGCCGCGAGCAGCTCAGTGATGCGATCACGCGAGGCTTGCAGATGGGACTCGACCCAGGCCTGTGCCTCTTCTGCAGTATTGAGGCCGGACCAGAGGTGCAGCATGTCTGCGGAGGAGGGTGCGGTCGTCATTGTTGTGGTCTCGGCTGTCGTCTCGATCATGTGGTCCTCGCTGCTCTTCCCTGCTTCGCCTATTTTCGCCGATGTGGGGCGGAAACGGTCAGCCTACAATACAAAGGAGATGCGCTACCTGATTGTTTTGCTTGCCCTCGCGGGTCTCGTAGACTCGGTGCTCGCCCTTCGCATTCACATGCAGGACCCCAACGCGGCGCCGCCGTGCGCGGTGACGGAGAAGTGGGACTGCGGCACGGTGAACCACTCGCGGTTTGCGGTCTTTCCGGCGGAGTCATTTGATGAGCAGCCGGGGTCGAAGAAGGTTCACATTCCGGTGGCGACGCTGGGCATCGCTGGTTACGGTCTGATCGTTGTGGCGGCGCTGGCAGATTGGACGTGGGTGACGCTGCAACTGGCGGAGATTGGCTTCTTCTGCGCGGCGATGCTGAGCTACCTGGAGGCGTTTGTCATCCAGAAGTGGTGTATCTACTGCGTTTGGTCGCAGGTGTTCATCACGGCGATTCTGCTATGCAGCATCGTGGCGGCGATTTTGAAGCATCGGCGCAGGCGATTGCAACATTCTCCCGTGGCAACGCTCTGACCCACTACAATTCCGTGCATGTGGCCGAAGGCTCTTGCACAGCTGATTGAACTGGCACCTCATATTGCGCGGATGCTGCCGACCGCGGACCGATACCTGCAGTCGAAGGTTGCGAGCGACGACGCGACACGAGCAGTGCTCGCGAAGATGGGCGATGATATGCGCGCTGACATCAACCGCGTGACCGCGTCGCATGAGGGTATCTATCGTCAGCTGAACGAGCAGGGCGAGCGCTTTGCCCAACTCAGCGAGCAGATGACCGCAGTACGCGCCGCGGCTGAGGCGACGGAGGAGCGGGTCGCAGCGCTTGAACAGCGGGTGGGAATGAGCAGTGCACTGCTGGCGATCCTGCTGCCCCTGAATGTGATTCTGGTGGCGCTGGTGATTTATATAGTGGTGCGGCACTAAGTATGGATGACGCTTGTTGTAGCTCTGCCGCGGAGCGGGGTTCGGAGGTCGCGGCAGGCGTTCATCCGTCTGCGAGTCGCTGGCGCATCCGGCTCGCACTGCTGACGCTGTCAGCCGCGATGGTGTGGGTGGCGCTTGCGGGATGGCCGTGGGTTCGAGTGCATCTACAGTCGGCAGCCGTTCTGGTTCTGGTGGCGAATAAGCCGGTGCCGTGGGGGCTAGGGCGGTTCGTCGATGAGCCGATTCATGTGCAGGAGATGCAGCTGACTCTGCCGAGCGGACCGGTGCGCGCGCGGCTGTACACGCCGCTGCGGCCAGAGCATGCCCCGGCGATCGTTTTGTTGCACGGGATGCATTATCAGGGCATCGACGAGCCCAGGCTGGAGAGGTTTGCGAATGCGATGGCGGCGTGCGGGATCGCGGTGCTGACTCCGGAGCTGCCGGACATCAAGGACTACCAGGTAGGGGTACCGTCGATTCTGGCGATCCGAGAGTCCGTTGAGTGGCTGAGTCACGAGTACGGTGGCCAGCGTGTTGGCATGATTGGACTGAGCTTTTCGGGGGGTCTGGCGCTGGTGGCGGCAGCGGACCCAAGATATGGCCCGTCGGTGCGGTTTGTAGCTGCCGTGGGAGCGCACGATGAGATGAGCCGTGTGGCAGACTTCTACCGCACCGGCGAGGAACCGCGCCCGGATGGAACAACCGACCGGCTGGCCCCGCACGAGTATGGCGCGCTCGTCTTGGAGTATGAGCACCTGGCCGAATTTGTGCCGCCCAACGATGTTGCGCCGATTCGCGCCGTGCTACGGGCGCACCTGTATGAGGACGTAGCGGACGAACATGGGGCGATGGCCGTCTTGAACACTACGCAGGCGGGGGAGGCAAAGGCGCTGATGGATACGACGTTGCCGGCCACCCGTGCGTCGCTGCAACAGGTCGACGCCAGACACGCGCAAGACATGGCAGCAGTGAGTCCGCACGGCCGGCTGACAACGCTGAAGACGCCTGTGTATCTGCTGCACGGAGCGGGTGATAACGTCATTCCTTCAGCCGAGACGGAGTGGCTGGCGGCCGAGCTTCCGGCGAAGTCGCTCAAAGCCGTGCTGATCTCGCCTGTGCTGTCGCACCTGGACCTCGATGACGCGGGGCCGACGGCAGTCGATCAGCTGCGACTGGTGCACTTCTTCGCCGAGGTGCTGCACGCCGCAGAGGTAAATTAGATAGAGATGTCTGAGCTGATCTCCCTCGCTGATATTCAGGCCGCGCGCGAGCGCATCGCTTCCACCGCTGTTCGAACTCCACTGCTGAGGCTGTCGCGTGCGCGGCTGCGCATGGCAGGGTGGCCGGAGCTCTCGGATTCGATACCGGAGATTTATCTGAAGGACGAGTCAGCGCAGCCGATTGGCAGCTTTAAGCTGCGCGGGGCGTACAACAAGGTCGCCTCGCTGACGCCGGAGGAGCTGAAGCGTGGCGTGATCACGTATTCGTCCGGCAATCATGCGCAGGGCGTGGCGTATGCGGCGCGTGCGCTGGGGGCGAAGGCCGTCATCGTGATGCCGGAGAACGCTCCGCGAGTGAAGCGCGAGGCGACGGCGGCGCTCGGTGCGGAGATTGTGACCGTCGGGCCGGCGAGCACGGAGCGCAAGCTGAAGGCGGAGGAGTTGGTTGCTGAGCACGGCTACGTGATGGTGCCGCCGTATGACGATGAGGCGATCATCGCCGGACAGGCGACGTGTGGGGTCGAGATTCTGGAGCAGTTGCCGAATGTGGAGCTGGTGCTTTCGCCGGTCTCGGGCGGCGGGTTGTTGTCAGGTGTGGCAACGGGCATCAAGCTGACGGCGGAAGCTGCAGGGCAAGAGGCGCCGCAGGTCTGGGGGTGCGAGCCAGAGCTTTCTGCGGATGCTGCAGAGTCGTTCCGGATCGAAGACGCTGGTTGAATGGCCGGCGGCGAAGACGACGCGGACCATCGCCGACGGGTTGCGGACGCAGTCGCTGGGCGAGCGGAACTTTGCGCATATTCTGCGGTTTGTCGACGGCATTGTGACCGTGACAGAAGACGAGATTCGGGAGGCACTGCAGATTGTGCTGAAGGCGACGGCGATTGTGGCGGAGCCCTCGGGCGCGGTGGCACTGGCGGCGGCGCTGTTTCACGCGCATGAACTGCCAGCGGCACAGCGAGTGGTGGCCATTGTCTCGGGCGGGAACCTGGACCCGGATCTGCAGGCTGAGCTGGTTGAGGAGACGGCCGTCGTCCACGCCCAGGCGTGAATAACGTCTAATCTTCCAGATATGTCTCGCACTAGCCTTACTGCCGCTGCCGTGCTGCTGCTGGTTCCGATCCTGCTCTTCGCGCAGAAGAAGAACAAGAACGACCAGGGGAACGGTGACCCGACCGCCCGGGCTACGGTGCTGCACGTCGCGAATCTCTACGTGATGGCCGACAGCGCCAATCCGCCGATTGCGACGGTGACTCCGGGGCATGAGGTCGCCATCATGGGCCGCAATGGTGCGTGGGTGAACGTGTTTGCGAATACGGACGAACACGAGAACGAAGACCCGGACAACGAGCCGGAGTTCAAAGACCCGAACGTCTCGACTCATCAGTTCTCCGGCTGGATGCATGATCAGGGCGTTGTGGGGCCGACGACGCCGAATGGCGATGCGATTCTGTATGGCGCGGCAGCAGAACTTGAGGCACAGGCCGAGCAGCCGCATCGCCGAAGGATGCCGCGCAGGAGGCGCATCTGTTGTACAAGCGCGTGGTCGACTACTTCCCGGATTCACCGCTGGCGCCCGAGGCGGCGTTTCGCGCGGCAGACATCCGCTGGCAGCTCAACAAGCTGGACGAGAGCACACTACCAAGCGCGCACGAGCAGCAGGCGTATCTGCGGCCGCAGATCTATGAGGGCGACCTGAAGCGCGTGATGAAGATGTATCCGGACTCGCCGTTTGCGGCGCGCGCGGCCTATGACCTGATCGACAACAAGCTGTGCGGCGACTGGCAGGGTTTGCCCAAGTGCCCAGAGATGGAGACGCAGTTGTACCTGAAGTATGCGGACCGCTATCCGGATGGGCCGAAGTCGGCTGAGGCGATGTATCAGGCGGCGTACCGGCAGGGCGTGTTGGTGACGATGTACATGGTGGACGACGATAAGAAGAACGCCGACAAGGCCTCGCAGAACTGCCAGGCTATCGCCGACCAGCTGCGGCAGAAGTATCCGAAGTCGGACTACGCGGCGCGGGCGGAGAGCATTGCGTACCGCGTGAAGCAGGGGATTCCGATCTACGGTACCGACCGTAACTGACGGGCTGCGGCGCGCGCCAAAGTTCACACGAAGCTGAATCGGTGGGCGATAGAATCGTTGGCATGCCTGTGTTTAAAGTGCTGATTTTAGCCATCGTTCAAGGACTCGCCGAACTCCTTCCTGTTTCCAGCTCCGCGCATGTGGTGGTGGCCGAGAAGCTCCTCGGGCTCGACCCGTCTGCACCCGAGATGACCCTGCTGCTGGTGATGCTGCACACCGGAACGATGTTCGCCGTGATCGCCTTCTTCTGGCGGCAGTGGAAACGGACCTACTTCGTCAGCGCGGACGCGTTCAAGCGCTTCGTGGTGCGGGCGATCTGGGCGACGGCGCTGACCGCGGTGATCGGCTATCCGATCATTCACGTCATCGAGCATCATCAACGAGCCCACCTGCTGGAGGCTGCGGCGAGTTCGACAGCGGTCCCTTGCAGCTATGGCAAGGGCGATGTCGAGGCGCTGTTTTCGCGGCTGGATCTCATTGCACCGGCGTTGCTTGCGGCGGGCCTGCTGATTCTGTGGGCGGGGATGAAAGAGCGCGGCAAGTCGCCGCTGGCCAACCTGAGCTATGAGCGCGCGGCCTCGCGCTCGGGTGAGAACGTCACCTTCAAGCAGGCTGGATGGATGGGTGCGGTCCAAGGGCTTTGCCTGCCGTTCCGCGGATTCT
This sequence comes from uncultured Pseudomonadota bacterium, assembly GCA_963837035.1. Classification (GTDB taxonomy): domain Bacteria; phylum Desulfobacterota; class Binatia; order Binatales; family Binataceae; genus JASHZA01. Next base: position 31,581 of record CAWIMH010000024.1, on the reverse strand, counting down.
CACGCTCCGGCGCGACGATCTCGACGGGCCTGCTGACCGGAGCAGAACGCAGCCGCGCCGAGCGGTTCTCCTTCGCGCTCGCCGTGATTTTGACTCCTCCGGCCGTTGGACGCGAAGCGTGGAGGGTCTTCCGCGCGGCTCACGATGCCACACCGGGCTGCCATCCGGCTGATCTGCACTCGAGCATGGCCGCGGGTGTTCTGGGGATGCTCCTCAGCTTCGTGGCCGGGTTGGCAGCGCTGCGCTGGCTGAGCTCGTGGCTGGAGAACGGCCGCTGGTACCTCTTCGGAATCTATTGCGTGGTCGCGAGTGGGGTGGTGTTTTACCTACACCACATCGGCTACTGACAATCGATTCCAGACGCAAAGGGAAAGCGGCCGCATGGGCCGCTTTTCCTTTGCAACCTTGTGCTGTGCTGCGATCTACGCAGCCTTCGCGTCGCGGTGGCTCTTCACGTAGTCGTGTGAGCTGGTGACGTGGGCCTGCTGCTCCGTCAGTAGCTGGCGGATAGGCAATGGGAGGTCGTGCTCAAGCGCGTCCTTATAGGCTTTCCTGGCGACATCCTCGCCCTGTTCGGCCGTGGCAAGGAGTTCGTGGTCTGAGCCCATACCGAGCTTGGCCTTCAGGTCCCCCCAGGCGCGGTGTAACGCGCCACCGGTTGAGCCGGATTCCTTCACATCCGCCATGCCGGCGCGATGAAGCTCGTTTTCGAGCTCCGCACGGAAGTTGGCGCGCTTGAGACTTTCGGCCAGGAAGTAGCGCTTCAGCGTCTCGTCCTTGAGGTGCTCCCCTATATCTGCGAAGCCCTTTTGCCCGTCCTGCAGGACCTTGATTACGTCGAGCAGGACCCGCTCCATTTGGCGGTTCTTCTCCGACCCGTCGAGTGAATTTGCCATAATTCTCTACCCCATTCCTCGAATAATGAGACCGGGTCTGCGGCTGGACGCGATTCTCCTTTGCCGACAGCAAGGGAGAGAAATCGCGAAAATCTCCCGCCCCGGTCATCCCAAGGGTGAGCGACCATGTCCCGGACCAGGACCGGGTACAAGGCACCTCCCCCTATAGCTGGATGCAAAACTCTGCGCCTGGCGTTGGCTAGCCGATTTCAGGCCGGTGGCGCAAGAGGTCAAAGGTGGCGGTCACCAGTCTGGTTCCCGCCCACCGCCGTGCGTAATCCCACTGCTCGCCGTGGAACAATAAGAGAGCTCTGGTGGTTCTCCGGCCCGCAGGCCTGCGCTGCGCAAGATGCAACGTGCGCAGCGGCGGCGGACCGCGTGCGCCCGTCCATCCATGAAGTCCCAGAGACTCGTACTTGCCCGACACGAAGCCGCCGCCTCAATGAGATGTTGGGGCTGATCGTCCTCGTCGCCGCCATCCTCCTCCTCCTCTCCCTCGTCACCTACAACTCCGCTGACCCCTCTCTGAACACGGTTGGCGGGGGCGCTGGAGTCCGCCCGGCACACAACTGGGCCGGGCTTATCGGAGCGTACCTCTCCGACATCCTGCTGCAGATTCTCGGCGTCGCGGTGCTGCTGGCACCGGTCGTGATGGGACGCATCGGCATCGCGTGGCTGCGCTCGCGGCCCGTGGGCTCTACCGCCGTAAAAGCCAGCGGGCTGCTGATGTGGCTGGTGTTTGCTCCTGCGGCCATTGCACTGCTGCCGGGCCAGATGCTGTGGCGCGGAGCGATTCCGATCTCCGGCGTCGAGGGCCGCGTGCTCGCCGACCTGATGATTGAGCTCGTCAACTTTCCCGGCGCGGCAATGATCTGCGCGCTGATGGTCGCGCTTTCGCTCTACCTGACGACGAGCTTCCTCCTGGCGACCGCACCGGAGTGGTTCGCCGAGCACTTCGGCTTCTTCCGTCGCATGCGCGATCGCTATCTCGCATGGAAGGAGCGCCGTGCAGCGCGCACCATCAATCGCACGGTCAGCGTCAAGGCAGACGATGAGGACACGGGCTATCTCAGCCGCCGTGAGCGCATTGCCGCGCGCGAACGCGCAGCCCAGGGGGCCGCCGCACCGAAGCCACAGAAGGAACGCGGAGACTCGCTGCTGGCGGGACTCTTCGGGTGGTTCGGGCGGCGCCGGCGCGCGAACCTGCCTGCACCTGAAGTAGAAGCAGCGGAGGCCGCAGCTCCGGAGACTGCTTCGGTGTGGCAGAGCATCCCGCGAACGCTGGTCGACGCGCCGCAGGCGAGCAGCCTGGCGACCGCCACCGCGGCCGCTGCTCCTTATGCGGCGCAGCTTGCCGCTGCTGCCGCGCCGTTGCGCGTCGATGCAGATCCGTTCGTTGAGGTGCGCCATAATTCGCCCACAACGACCAACGACGATGGCTGGCTGGATGCCCCGGATCGCAAGGCGCCCGCACCGCTGTTTCCTAAGAACACATTCGCGGATGCGCACATGCCTGAACCCGCGCCGGCGCGTGTGCCTGCAGGCCGTCAGCGCCCGGTTGCCGCGCCGGAGCCGCCGCCGATGCCGTCGCCTGTTGCCGACATCGCCGCGCAGAACATCGCCTTCGGCAAGCGCGCGGATGCGAATATTCAGGCGATCGCTTTGCCGCCGAAGTCGGTGCGCGGCTACAAGCTGCCCTCCAGTTCCCTGCTCTTCCGCGACACCGTGCAGACCACGGTGCGCGAGCACGCACTGCGCGAAGAGGCGCGGCCCCTCGTCGAGAAGTGCGAGGAGTTCGGCGTCAACGGCAACGTCGCGCAGATCAACCCCGGCCCCGTCGTTACGACCTTCGAGTTCCGCCCCGATGCGGGCGTGAAGTACTCGCGCGTCACGGGCTCGCCGACGACCTTTGCCTCGCCATGGCCGCCGAATCCATCCTCATCGAGCGCATGCCCGGCAAATCCACCGTCGGCATCCAGGTACCCAACTCACGAGCGCGAAACCATCTGGCTGCGCGATGTGTCGAGTGCGAGATCCTTCGCGCAGTCCAAGTCCAAGCTCGCCATCGCGCTGGGTAAAGACATCAACGGCCGCATCGTTACGGCAGACCTCGCCGCGATGCCACACGTGCTCATCGCGGGTTCGACCGGCTCCGGCAAATCCGTCGCTATCAACGCAATGATTATGTGCGTGCTGTTCAAGTCCACGCCCGAACAGGTGCGCATGATCCTGGTCGATCCGAAGCGCGTCGAACTCGGCATGTACGAAGGCATTCCCCATCTCTTCACGCCGATCATCACCGAAGCCAAGCTTGCGGCGAACGCCCTGCGCAACGCCGTCAGAGAGATGGAGCGCCGGCTGAAGCTGCTCGCCGCCAATCACGTGCGCAACATCGACCAGTTCAACAAGCTTTTCGAAACGGCAGCCGAGTACCTCTTCGAAGACGTAAAGCCAGGAGCCGCTGCCCGTACATCATCATCATCATCGACGAGCTCGCCGACCTGATGATGCTCGACCGCGCCAACGTCGAGGAGTCCATCACCCGCCTCGCGCAGATGGCACGCGCCGTCGGCATCCATCTCGTGCTCGCGACGCAGCGTCCGTCGGTCGACGTCATCACCGGCCTGCATCAAGGCCAACGTGCCCACCCGCATCAGCTTCCGCCTCGCCACCAAGGTCGACTCGCGCACCATCATCGACTCCAACGGCGCCGAAAGCCTGCTCGGCCGCGGCGACATGCTCTTCCTGCCGCCGGGCACCTGCCGCCTGCAGCGCGTGCACGCACCGTTTGTCACCGAAAAGGAAATCAACGCCGTCACCGAGTTCTGGAAGGCCCAGGGCCAGGCCGAGTACGTCGAGGGCTTCCTCGAAGGCGCCCAAGGACGAAGCCGGCACAGCCGGGCAGGCGCGAAGCGATGGCGAAGAGAACGACCCGATCTTCGACGACGCCGTTCGACTCGTCTTCGAGTTCGGCAAGGCGTCGACCTCGCTGCTGCAGCGGCGCCTGCGCATCGGCTACGGCCGTGCCGCACACCTCATCGACCTGATGGAGCGCGACGGCCTCGTCGGTCCTGCCGACGGATCCAAGCCCCGCGAGCTGCTGAAGCCTCCAAGCTACTTCAGCGAAGTTGATACAGCGATGCGGTAGCGGTTGCGGAGGAGCCTCACTCGCCGCTACCGCTCCTGCTCCACCAAACCCAACCGCGCCACGCGTAAACAATCAGGATTATCGAACACGCCGTCACACCCGCTGTCGTCACGAGCCAATATGGCGCATTCGGGTAGATCAACGCGCGCACTCCATGCAAAATGAAATTCCCCTCGACTGCGTGCTCACCACCGCGCGCCACGAGGTAGTCCTCCAGCACCGTCAGCGGGCATGGCCAGGGTCCCACCTCCACGGCAATTCCCCACACCAGGCATGCGAGATGCACGGATGTCCACACCGGCCGTCCTCGCGTCCACGCTGCTCCCACCAGCACCAGCACAATCCATAACAAGTGAAGCAGAATCACCGCGTCTGCCAGCACGGCCATCATCTGGTCACGGCTTCCGGCGAAGCCAACGCATTAGATCCGCGCGCAGTCGTTCGTAGCTCGGTTCGCCCTTCGGATACCGCGCGATGGTTCCATGGCCCTTCCCGCTGTACCAGTTGAGCGAAAACTCTCCTGCTGCTGAGTGCGGCGTCGCTTCAGGTTCCGCACCGATGTGCACATCGCCTCGCTTCAGCGCCGCTTCAGCGGCAGCGGTCGGCTCCAACGAAATGTATTCCTCAGCGTGGCCTTCGGGCGAAAAGCGCTCGAAGTTGTAGCGTGTCTGTGAGCGGCCGACGGGCTCGAAGTACTCACGCACAATCCAGCGATGGCCATTCACTTCGAACGAGTCAATGACATCACTCTCCCGCGCGCTGATGCCCGGGGCCCCGCGCTCACGCGCCGCGCGTAGAACCGCCCGTTCGCGCTCGAACTCATCCCAGCGACCCAACTCCGCCTCGATGATCACAAGGTTTTTGTGCGCGACCCAGTTCTGCGGCTGAGCAGCGACAACCCGTCGAAAATCCCACTCAGCCGCCTCGAACTCACGCAGCCCAAGCTCGGCGTCCGCGAGGCCGAACTGGGCATCAACACTCTCGGGGTGCGTGTGAAGATAGGCGCGATAGAGCTCCTTCGCGCGGACGTAATGTTTTGCAGCGAGCTCCTGTCGCGCGGCTGCAAGATCGGCCAGCGTCCCGGAGACGGCGTCGTGCTTCTGCTGAGCAGCCGCGCTCGCGACGAGTACAAAGGACAACAGCGCCACAGCAAGCGGGCATGCCTTTGTTCGTGTCAACTGGAGCCTCACCTCTCCCATCCCCTCACGCTTGTGACGCATGTACTGCAGCGCCGTCACACCGGCAATGGCCACTCCCCCGATCAGGAGCAACCACGGCAGCTCGCGCCCGGGACGCTTTTGCACCTCATCCGTTCCCGCCGGCACATAGTTTGGATTCTTTTCCTCCGGTCCAAGTGCAGCGATTGTCGGCTCGGCACTCGCGACAAAATGCCGTGCATAGCCATAGGACGGCCCAGATAGCTCCGCATCGCCGTAGCGCAGCGTGTAGCTCGTATCAGGACGCGCCTCAAAGCAGAGCCTCCGCTCGCGCATCTGAAGGTCCACCCGGGCAATCGGCAGCGGGGAAGAAGCACCGTTGTCGACGCTCGCGGTCACCGTCGCCGGCGCGCGGAGGTTCGCCCCAATGACGGTACTGATCGTCATCGCCTGCGAATCGATCGCAGGAACCACGCCCACAATGGCGTCGTGTGTGACGTGGAAGATGTGCCCGGAGACGCCTTCCGCCGCCCCCAGCGCTTCGAGACCAGTCTCCATGGGAGATGCCGCAACGGTGGCATCACGTAGAAAATCCGCGTGGAACTGCTGACTCAAAACAAACCGCGCGCGCTCGACCGGAACGTGCGCCGGAACGGTCATTGTTGCGGTCGACCAGTGGCCCTGCTGCTCAATCGCCGAAGTAGAGGCAATCGTCGTGTAGAGCGTCTGCCCCTCGCGGCTCGGGGGAACCGTCGCCCCTGCAATCGTCGAAGGCGTCACTGACATCGGCTGACCCTCCGGATTCGTCAGCCGCAACGCAACGTGCAACATCGGATAGCCGGAGTCCGGCAGCGAAAGAACCGTCGAACGCGCGAGCCCCTGGGCACTAAGGTCAAACACCGCGAACGTGCCCAGCGGAGTTGCCCTGCCTTGTGGATCAACGCCCGCAACCTGTGCTGCCCCGATGAAGTTCTTCGCGTTCAGATCGAGATCAACGTCGGTGTAATATCCACCGGGCATCGCCAGATCGAAGACGAGCTCCCCATTGCGGACTGCAATATTCCCAGGAGCCGCCGTTTGTGTCTCCACTGTGGCCGGGCCGCTCTCGGTCATGGCGAACGGAACCTCAAACTCGCGCTGGGCATTGAGGCCGTAAATCCGGATATCGCCCGCGCCCATGCTCGCCGTATGCGCGAAGACCGCGCCATCCAGCACGACACACGCCTGCCCGGCAACATGCACGCGAAAAACGACCTCACGCTGATAGCGCAGATGCCGTGAAGGCGATGGCCCCGCTGCAGAGCCCATCTGCCACAACAGCACAAGCGTGACGGCCGATATCCTCAACGCTCCCCGCCTGCATCATGGCCGCGAAGCGCAGGCCGATCGTGTTGGCACCTTGAGCACATTGAGATCCGGGCTGGCCTAACTGTATCGTGTCGCCTCGCTTCTCGCATCGAGGAAGATTCCCTGCTCATATCTCAGAAGATGCCCCATCACATTCCTTTGCAACCGCTGGGCTAATCTGTTTTGCATGAGCGAACAGATTGCAGGAACGCAGGTGCTCATCGTCGACGACGACCCAGTCATGGGCGAACTGCTTGACGCTCTGCTAACAGTCGAGGGCTACCGCGTCACCCGCGCGCAATCCGGTGAAGAGGCCCTGCAAGTGGCTCGTGAAGGAACTCCGAAGCCTGACATCATCCTCTGCGACATCCAGATGCCCGGCATGCGCGGCGGTGAACTCGCAAAGACGTTGGCCGTGGCGCGCGCAGACGGCACGCTGCCCGCGACCAGCGTGATCCTCGCCATGAGCGGAAGCTCGCCAGCCGCGGACGAGTTGAAATCCTTCGACGGTCTCCTGCGCAAGCCATTTTCAGTCGCGGACTTCATGCAATTGGTCGCGCAGTCACGAAAGCAGACTGGAGGCAGAATTTCAGCCGAGACCGAGCCATTCCTGGCCAACGACAGTCCAACTCGCCTGCCGCCGCTCGACGACAACATCTTCGAACAACTGAAGACGAAGGTCGGCAGCGACCTTCTCCGGCAGATGTATGAGATGACGCTGGACGACGTGCGCGCCCGCCTGGAGCGGATCGCCGATGCCGCTGAGCATGGAGACGAACCCACCGTCCGTCATGAGGCCCACACCATAAAGGGAAGCTGCGGAATGATGGGAGCATTGGAGTTACAGACACTGGCCGCTGCAACGGAAGGGGGTTCCCCGGTCGATACCTCTGCCCTTGCGAATTTCGATTCGGCGTGTAAGCGCCTCCAGCGTATGCTGAACGAAAGATTGTAGCGCCCTGACGATGGGGCGCACGGAGACCACACCAACGATGCCCACACCCGTACTGCGCAAGCCTTCTTCAGGACCACAACCCGCCGGACACCCTGGTCATCCTGGCATCCGCATTGTCGTTGCCGACGACCATCCGGTTGTCCGCTTCGGCGTGAAGAACATGCTCACCAGCGAGCCCGGATTTGAGGTGGTCGGCGAAGCCAACGACGGCGACGAGGCCATTACACAGACGCTCGAGCTCGAGCCGGACGTTCTGCTGCTTGATCTCGCCATGCCCAAGCTGCCGGGCCTGGAAGCGATGCGCGCCATCATGAATCGCTCGCCGCGCGTGAAGATCGTGCTGCTCACCAGCCTTATCTCCACGCAGCAGATCATCGAAGCGCTACAGATCGGCGCACGCGGCATCGTGCTGAAGGACTCCGTCGCCAGCGATCTCGGCGAGAGCCTGCGCGCCGTGCTTTCCGGCGACTACTGGATCGGCGGCAAGCGCGTCGTGAACTTGCTCTCCGCGCTGCATGACCTCATGCAGCAGGCCGCGGCCGTCCCGGAAAAGAAGACCTACGGCCTCACACCGCGCGAGCTCGAAGTCGTCACCTGCATCGTCGAGGGCTGCTCAAACAAGGACATCGCCAAGCAGTTCACGATCAGCGAAGAGACCGTGAAGCGCCATCTGTCGAACATCTTCGACAAGACCGGCGTCAGCACGCGTCTGGAACTCGCGCTGTTTGCGATCAGCCACAAGCTGGTCGACATCGACGCGTAAGACTGCCTTCAAAAAGCTTTGGCTTCAATGAATCGAACAGAGGGGCCGCATCTATGCGGCCCTTTCGTTCATCCATACAATCTGAACTATGAGCAAACAGCCTTTATACGACGTGCTCGTCATCGGCGCCGGCCCCACGGGTCTCGCCTGCGCTATCGACGCACAGAATGCTGGCTGCAACGTCGCGCTTGTCGACAAGGGCTGCCTGCAACTCGCTCTTCCACTATCCCGCGCACATGACTTTCTTCACCACGCCGGAGTTGCTCGAGATCGGCGACATACCCGTTTCCAGTCGCCGAATCAGAAGCCCTCTCGCGAGCGAGGCGCTCGAGTACTACCGCAAGGTCGCTGCGCACTATCGAGCTCGACATACGCCACTACGAGCGTCGTCGACCAGGTCTCCGGCGCCGACGGCGACTTCACCGTTCACACCGACGACCGCTTCGGCCGGCCACTTCGAACATCGCGCACGCAAGCTGGTCGTCTCCACCGGCTACTACGATCTGCCGAACCATCTCGACGTTCCTGGCGAGGATCTGCCGCAAGGTCATCCACTACTACGACGAACCGCATCCCTACTTTGACCGCGACGTCATCGTTATCGGCGGCAAGAACTCAGCGGCCATCGCGGCACTGGACCTCTACCGTCACGGCGCGCGCGTCACACTGGTTCATCGCGGCGCCGAGTTGCATCGTCACGTCAAGTACTGGATCAAGCCCGACATCGAAAACCGCATCAAGAACGGCGAAATCACCGCTTATTTCAACTCCACCGTCGACGCATCGCGCCGATGACGTCATAGTGGAGACGCCCGTAGGGCGAGAAGATTCCCAAGAACGACTTCGTCTTCGCAATCACCGGCTACCAACCTGACTTCGGCTTCCTCGAATCGCTCGGCATCAAGCTCGACCCGAAGAACTCGACGCTGTCCGGTGTGCAACCGGCAGACGCTCGAATGCAATGTCCCCGGCATCTACCTCGCCGGAGTCATCGTTGCGGGCGAGCGCACCAACGAGATCTTCATCGAAAACGGCCGCTTCCACGGCGCGCTGATCGCGAAGGACCTCGCTGAAAAGCTAGGCAAAGGTGAGGTTGCAGCGCCCGTCGCGCCCGAGCATACCTACGCGGCCGAGTAGTCGATCTCAGCTGACGACGCGCCGCCGGAAGCCGCGCATCCCGAGCCACGTTAGCAGCGCGAGGAAGAAGACGAGTGCCGCGAGGATTCCCAGATTGGGCGTGTCTCCCATCGTCGGCGTCAACGCAGCGCGCAACCCTTCGCTGATGTAAACGATCGGGTTCACAAGCACTCCATACTGTAGCCACCGCAGATGTTCAAGCGCAGCCCAGGGGTAGTAGACGCAACCGAGAAACGTAATCGGCACGACCACCACACCGAACACAAGCCCAATCTGCTTGGGCTGCACCGAAGTACCAATGGTCAGCCCCAGCGCGCCGGAGAGCAGGCTCGCAAGAATCAGCACCGCGATGAGAAACGGCCAGCTTGACACATGCGCAGCCACCGCGTGTGCTGGGGACGTAATACGCGAGCGGAAAGACCAAAGCCGCCGCGACAATGCTCTGCAATGCCGAGAAGACGATCTTCTCCGCCGCGACTGCAGCGATCGGCAGCGGGCACATCACCCGGTCGTCGATTTCGCGCGTGATGCCGAACTCCTGCGCCAGCGGCAACGCGACCGCCGCAATGCCGGAGAACATAATCGCCACCGGCCATCAGCCCCGGCAGTAGCACCGTCCCGAAACTCCCGCCGCCGGCCGCAGCCATGCTCGCCGTCGGATTCAGCGCAGCGCCGCCGGACATGTGCGGCATCACATACGTGAACACGAACAGAAACAGCAGCGGGTTCATCGCAACGCGAATGATGAAGGGGCCGATCTCGCGCCGGAGCACGAACAGATCGCGCAGCATCAGCCCGAGGAACGCTCGCGTATAGGTTCCGCGCCGTCCTGCTGTCTTCGAGCTTTCGACCGCTACTGCCACAGTTCCCTCTCTACTCGCGAAGATCGCGCCCCGTCAGCCGGATGAATACCGTCTCGAGCGTTGGCTCAGCGGTCGCCACATCGCGCAGGCCATACGCATTCGCCACCGTAATCACCTGCGGCAAAAGACCCTCCCGCGTCTGCGCGAGCACGCGAAGTCCATCCTCGGTCGGCTCAACGCCTGTAACGCCGCCGAGTTCGCGCAACTGCTGCGCGAGCCTCTCGCAGTTCGCCGACTGCGCAAGGTGCAGATCGTAGAGCTTATCCCCGCCGACGCTCGCCTTGAGCGCAGCCGGCGTGTCCTCCACAAGAATCCTGCCATGATCAATGATGGCAACCCGGTCGCAGAGCGCATCGGCCTCCTCCATGTAGTGCGTCGTCAGCACGACTGTAATGTCCTCACCGCGCAACGCACGCACGGCATCCCACATCGCGATACGGCTCTGCGGGTCGAGCCCCGCGCTCGGCTCGTCGAGAAACAACACCCGCGGATGATGCGCGATGGCGCGAGCGATCTGCAGCCGCTGCGCCAAGCCGCCGCTCAACTGCTGCGGATACGCATTGGCACGATCGTGCAGACGAAACTGCTCGAGCAACTCGTCGGTCCGCCGCCGCGCCTCAGCTCCGCTCATGCCGAAGTACAGGCAGTGGAAGCGAATGTTCTCCGCGACCGTGCACGAGCGATCGAGAGTGTTGTATTGCGGCACCACACCAATCGCCCGCCGCGACATCGCGGGGTGCGCGACCACATCCACGCCCGCAATCCTCACCGAACCCGCCGTCGGCACCGCTCGTGTCGTTGCAATCGAGATCGTTGTCGTCTTCCCCGCACCGTTCGGGCCCAGCAGACCATACAGCTCGCCCGGCGCGACCTGCAGGTCAATGCCGTCGACGGCGGTCACCGGCACCTTGCCGGTGTACACCTTGCGCAGGCCGCGGATGTCAACGATCGGTTCGCTCACAGGTCCCGTCCAAGGCCCGATTCTACAGGCCCACGGCTGCTGAGCCAGCTTCGCCACAGCCGACTACAATAAACAGTTGGTGGCTTCTATGAAACCGATCCAGCAGGACGACCTCATCGAAAGCGTGCGCGCCGCGCTTCAGTACATCAGCTTCTACCACCCGGTGGACTACATCACGAACCTCGCTCGCGCCTACGAGCTCGAGCAGTCTCCGGCCGCGAAGGACGCGATGGCGCAGATCCTCGTCAACTCGCGCATGTGCGCCGAGGGCCATCGCCCCATCTGCCAGGACACCGGCATCGTGACCGTGTTCGTCAAGCTCGGCATCGAGTGCGCTTGCTGAAGGGTGACGGAGCCCGCGACGATGACGCTGCAGGAGATGGTGCGACGAGGGCGTGCGCGAGGCGTAGCTCGACCCGGACAACAAGCTGCGCGCGCTCGATCCTCGCCGATCCCGCGTTCAGCGCGCAAGAACACGAAGGACAACACGCCGTGCGTCGTTGAGGTTCGAGCTCGTCGGCGGCGACAAAGTCGATGTGACAGTCGCCGCAAAAGGCGGCGGCAGTCGAGGCAAAGTCGAAGTTCGCCATGCTGAATCCGTCGGACTCCGTCGTCGACTGGGTGCTGAAGACGGTGCCGACGATGGGCGCGGGCTGGTGCCCGCCGGGCATGCTCGGCATCGGCATCGGCGGCACGGCGGAGAAGGCGATGCTGCTCGCGAAGCAGAGCGCTGATGGACCCGATCGACATGCAGGAGCTCAAGGCGCGCGGCGCCGAAGATCCAACTGACATCGAGAAGCTGCGCATCGAGCTCTACGACAAGGTCAACGCGCTCGGCATCGGCGCGCAGGGCCTCGGCGGACTGACGACCGTGCTTGACGTAAAGATCCTCGATTGCCCGACGCACGCTGCGAATCTACCCGTAGCGATGATTCCGAACTGCGCCGCGACGCGGCATGCGCACTTTGTGCTCGATGGCTCGGGGCCGGTGTATCTCGATCCGCCATCGCTCGACGACTGGCCGAAGATGACGTACGATGGCGCACGGCGCGCAAGCGCGTGAACCTCGACACGGTGACGCGCGCGGAAGTCGCGGCCGTGGAAGCCGGGCGAAGTGCTGCTGCTGAACGGCAAGCTGCTCACCGGCCGCGACGCCGCGCACAAACGCATGACCGACATGCTCGAATCGCGGCGAGAAACTGCCGGTGGATTTCACGAACCGCTTCATCTACTACGTTGGGCCGGTCGATCCGGTGCGCGACGAAGTTGTCGGCCCCGCCGGCCCAACAACGGCCACGCGCATGGACAAGTTCACTCGACAGATGCTGGAGCAGACCGGTCTGCTGGGCATGATCGGCAAAGCAGAGCGCGGCCCGGCTGCGATCGACGCGATCCGCGACAACAAGGCTGTCTACCTGATGGCTGTCGGCGGCGCGGCGTATCTCGTCTCCAAGGCCATCAAGAAGTCGCGGATGGTCGCGTTCGAGGACCTCGGCATGGAGGCGATCTACGAGTTCGAGGTCGAGGACATGCCGGTAACGGTCGCTGTCGATAGCAAGGGCACGAGTGTTCATATCACTGGTCCGGAGGAGTGGAAGGCGAAGATCGCGCACAGTATGGCCGTTGGCGGGGTGCCGATTCTCGGGCAGTAAATGCAACGATGTCATCGCTAACAGGCAACGTTTTCTGACACTTTCACCATCGCGAGGTGGCCCTGGAATGGGGCCACCTTTTGTGCGCTTGCGCGCATCGGACTTGCTGGGCGCCCGTCGAGGCGCGCCGTCTGCCGTGGTTTCTGGCAGACGCACCAGGGAGAACAAAATGTCACGCAAGCTGAAAGGTTTTGCGATTGCGTCAACGGCGCTTTCGTTACTGTTCGTGTGTGTATCGATGCAAGGACAGGAGCCGAATCCGACGACGGTTGCGCCGGGTGCAACGAAGGCCAACGTGGTCGCGCAGGGTCCCAACGGAGTCTACATCTATCACGTGAAGGTGGTGCAGCGAGAGCTGGATGCGGTGAATTACCTGAACCGCAGAGGGCCGACGAAGGTGAACTTCATCGGCACCGAGTTGATGCCCAGGGCAGAGGGCCAAGCCAAGGTGGACTCGCAGACCGGAAAGACGCACATCGATGTGCACTTCTCCGGCCTCACACCGGCAAACGGGTTCGGCAAAGAGTATCTGACGTATGTGCTGTGGGCGATCTCCGCGGACGGGCGTCCGCAGAATCTCGGCGAGCTTGAGCTCTCAGGCGACAAGGCGAGCCTCGATGTGACGAGCTCGTTTCAGTCATTCGGCATGATCGTGACCGCAGAGCCATACTTCGCGGTCTCGCAGCCGAGCGACGTGGTCGTGCTGAAGAACGTCTTCACCGACAAGACGCAGGGCGTGCTCGAAGAGGTGAATGTTCACTACCAGCTGCTTCCGCGCGGTCTCTACGCGAACACCGAAGGTGCACACGCGAATCCGATGCCCGTGACGGATCGCGAGCACGTTCCACTCCCACTCTTTGAGGCTTATAACGCGCAGCGCATTGCGCAGTCTGTAGGCGCAGACAAGTATGCGCCGGACATCATGCAGGAGGTCCAGACCGATCTGCAGAATGCGCAGGCGATTCAGGACGGAAAGCATCGCGACGTGAAGATGGAGTTCACTGCTGCCCGTGAGGCGGTGGAGCGTGCAGAGGATGCGCGCCTCACTACGCTGCGCAAGCAGGATGAACAACGCCAACAGCAGGCGCAGCTGGCCAAGCAACAGGCGCAGATGCAGGCGCAGCAGTCGCAGCTAGCGGCCCAGCAGGCACAGGCTGAGGCGGACCGTGCAGCAGCGCAGAAGGCCGAGGCCGATGCGGCTCGTGCCCGTGCAGAAGCTGATGCGGCGAATGCTCGTGCGCAGGCGGCCGAAGCGCAGCATCAGGCTCAGCAGAGCCAGCAGAACGAAGAAGCGACGCGCGAGAAGCTGCGCGAGCAGTTGAACTCCGTGCTGCAGACCACAGAGACAGCTCGTGGCCTGGTGATGAACCTCGGCGATGTGCTGTTCGATACGAACAAGTACACGCTGAAGCCGAATGCGCAGGTAAGCCTGGCGAAGGTCGCGACGATTCTCACGCTGTACCCCAACCTGAAGGTTCAGGTGGAGGGGTATACCGACTCGACCGGAACGCCTGCGTATAACCAGACGCTGAGCGAGAACCGCGCGGACTCTGTGCGCAACTTCCTGGTGCAGAACGGTGTGCAGCAGGGCGGCGTCTCGGCACAAGGCTACGGCGCGACGAACTTCGTCGCGGACAACGCCACCGCTTCAGGACGTCAGCAGAACCGGCGCGTGAACCTGGTGGTCTCGGGTGCGTCGATTGGTGTGCAGACAACGGCGCCTGGCCAGCCGGGAGCCGCTGCGGCAGCGGTTCCACCGGCAGCGCCTGCTCCTCCGCGGAATCCGACGGGAGTCTCGAGCCCGCAGTAGCGCTCAGACGAAACAAGCCGATCACGAGGCCGCGATGATTTCCGTCGCGGCTTTCGTGTATCTCTAGGAGAGGAAGCAAGGAGAACAAGTGAGCTACTCTCTGGCAGGCAAGGTTGTGTTTGTGACGGGCGCGAGCGCTGGCATTGGAGCCGCGGCGGCGCGTGGATTTGCGCGCGAGGGCGCGAGGCTGCTGCTGTGCGCGCGGCGCATGGACAAGCTGGGCGCGATGGAGCAGGAGCTGCGCGGCCTGGGCGCGAAGGATGTCTACAACTTCGAGCTGGACGTGCGGAGCAACGACAAAGTTGTAAGTGCGATCGAGTCTCTTCCAGATGAGTGGAAGCGGATCGAGGTGCTGGTGAACAATGCGGGGTTGAGCCGCGGTCTGACGAAGCTGTACCTCGACGAGATCCAGGACTGGGAGGAGATGATCGACACCAACGTGAAGGGGCTGCTGTACGTGACGCGTGCGGTGGTACCGGGCATGGTGGAGCGCGGCAGCGGGCACGTGATCAATTTGGGGTCCATTGCAGGCCACACGGCGTATCCGAACGGCGGTGTGTACTGCGGGACGAAGGCCGCGGAGCGGTTGATCAGCGATGGGCTGCGATTGGACCTGAACGGGACGCCGGTGCGCGTGACTTCGGTCGACCCTGGGATGGTGAAGACGGACTTCAGCAAGGTGCGCTTCCGCGGCAACGAGGAGCGCGCAGCGAAGACCTATGACAACGTTGAGCCGCTGACTGCGGATGACGTTGCGGATGTGATTGTGTGGACTGCGACGCGTCCGCTGCACGTACAGATTCAGACTGTAGTGCTGACGCCTGTAGCGCAGGCGAACCCGTTTGTGCTGACGCGCGGTCCGCTCGACCGAAGGAGCTAGATTTTTATCGACCAGCCAAGCTGTTCGAGCTCGCGCTCGATGGTGGCGAGGGCGAGTTCGAGGGCGCTGCGGCGGTGGGGGCTGGAGGTGCGCTCGGAGAGCACGCGCTCGCGCTGCATCTCCAGCGCCTGTATACGGCGCTTGCGGTCAGCATCGGAGCCAGCGTCGGCAGGCTCGCCCTGCGGCTTTGCCGCTGCACTCGCAGCTTGCTGCTCCTCGACGTTCTTGGATTCCCAGCCCTTGGACATGCCTCTATGGTACGCCTCGAGTGCAAGCCGGGGCTAACGCTCCGATGGAGCGCGCCCGTTTCCGCGGCCTAAAGGCCGCTGCTAATCCGGCTATTGCTGGCGGCCGAAGCGGTAGACGACGCCGAAGTTAATGCCGAGGTTGTTCTGCAGGGAGCCGCCGGAAGGGCTGGTAAAGGTGGTGCCGACGTAGGTCGGAAGGATGCGGAAGGCGAGGTTCGGATACAGGTTGATGTCGCCGGCGAGGTTGATGATGAAGGCTGGGCGGGCGGCATCCTGCCAGAAGCCTGTCTGGACGTAGGTAAGGCCCTTGGAGGCTCCGGAGGAGTTCGCGATGCCGACACCGCCGAGTGCCTGCGCGCTGACGGCATAGCGCAGAGTGGAGTAAAAGCGGTAGCTGGCGCCACCGGTGAAGGTGTACTGATTGATCTGCGGATTGGGGTTCTGGCTGATGAACTCGTTGCGGAGGGGTTTGCCATTTCCGAACATGCCGCGAGCATCGCCGACGATGGAGAGCTTCGGATTCAGGAAGTAGTGGGTTTCGAGGTTCCAGGTGACCTCGTTGTTCTTCTGCGTGTACTCGCCAGAGCGGAAGCGCATGTAACCGCCGCCGCCGAAGACTTCCCAGCGGTGGGAGTAGGTGTCTTTGACGGTGCGCTGGATGCGAGCCTGGCGGCTGGCGTTGGTCTCATGCCGGCCTCCCGGTTGTGTCGTCTGAGCGGCGGCGGAGGCGGTGATAGAGTGACCGCTGCGAGAGCGACGAGCTTGTACGCTCGGCTGGCGGCTGAGCTGGGCGGCGCAGCGAGCCGCGAACTTCCGAAGATCCATCTAGGGCAAACTCCTGCAGTACAAAACCTGGCGAGCGGAGAAGAACTCGCATCGTTCCATTAGAACATCGGAGCGAGAGGTGTGACCCCACCCCCGCCGTTTGTGGCTAAAGTCTTCTAGAAATTAGGGTTACGGTTGGACCTTCTGCGCAAAGTATTCATTCTAAATGCTTTGGGCGGAAAGTCTCTGAAATCAGGTACTTGCGAAGGGCCGACAGGTGCGGGGGTTTTGCACTATGAGTTTCGAGCTACGAGTGCGAGCCACGAGTTCTCTATATCTATTTTACGAAATTGGAGCTAATTATCATGTCGCGATTTTCGCCAGTGTTTATGCGGGTTTGAGGCACTTTGGGGCTTGACAAGGATTTCCTGTGGAGAACCGAGGTGGCTGGTGACGCGGGAGTGAAATATACGGGATCCTTCGACTTCGTTCGGCGCAAAGCGCCAGAACTCCGCTCAGGATGACGGCCTCTGATGCTGCGCGTCCTCCTGGGTGAGACGAGCTAGTGGATCGTATAGGTGAGTCCGGCGACGAACTGGAAGGAGTTCGCTTTGTAGCCGGGGGATGGATTGTTGAGATAGTTGTCGGCGACGGCGAAGTTAGCTCCGAATTTCTTCCATGTGGGAAGGACGATGCCAACACCAAACATGGCGGAGTAGGCCTTGGTATTGTTCCAGGCCGGAATGTAGTCGCCGACCTGGGTGAAGACGATTTTGCGCGGCAGAGCGCGGCGATAGTTCTCGGCGAAGATGGAGCCGATGAGGTCGAGCTCGGGCTGGGCGAAGAAGGACTGGCGCTCGTAATGGACGTCGGCCTTCAGATCGAACTGCTGGTGTTCGGTCTGGATGGGGGTCCAGCCGATTCCGCCTCCGTAGAGCTGCTGGAGGTCCAGACCCTGGGAGAAGTTGTGGTCGAAGGCGATGTTCGCGAGCGCATAGAGACGAGGGGTGAAGTACCAGTCACGCTCGGCGTCGGTGTGGAAGATGTTGGTCTTGGTGACGACAGGCGACGGCGAGGGCGGGATGGTCTGGGGGATGACGGGCGAGGTGGCCTTGCCGTAGGTCTCGATGAGGTTGAAGGTTGTGCGGGTATGGCGGGGCAGATAGTCCACTGTGGGCGAGAGCCGCGCGAGCGCGATGCCCGCAGTGAAGCTGGTGATGTTGTCCGTGGCACGGACGATGGTAGCGCCTGCGGTGATGGCGCCGTTCCAGCCGTGCATGAATCCGATCTCGTGGTTGACTTCGCGATCGTAGCTCGGGGTGTCAATGACGTAACCGACCTGCTTGATGGCGAGGGTGACAGGCGGCACCTGCGTTACGGTGACATTGCCCTCTGCGACGTTGATCTGGCCCTGACCCACGAGGTTGGTCTTGCTGGGCGGGCCTTTCTTGAGAAGCGAGAAACTGCCGCTGGAGCGAAGTTCCTTGACCTTGTCATAAGGGATGGTGAGCTCGCCGGCCATGTCGCTCTTGAAGACGACAGAGCCACTGTCGGCGCGGACGAGCTTCCCGGTGAGCTGGTCACCGTTGGTGAAGAGGAGAACGTCGGGTTGGGGCTTGGGCGGAGGGGTGCTCTGCTGGGCGAGAGCGGCGGCGCTGACGAGGAGGAGCGACAGGCCGAGGGAGAGGGTTCGCGGTGAGCGCAAGGTGTGGCCTCCGAGCAGTTGGGGTTGGCTTACATAGATGCGCGACTCCAGAGGGTAAGTTTATCGGTCGGCGAGAGAGAGTATGGGCTGTCAGAAGATGAAAGCCGCGAGTTCATCCCATTCAGCAAGCTGGCTGGAGGCCTGTTGCGTGGCGGGGAGCAGGCCGATAGTCTTGAGAGTGCCATGTATGAAGACTTTGTAGCGACAGACCGCTGGACCGGCGAACCGCAGCACTGCGTGTGGAAGGGCACCGTGGTCGCCATTGCGACGCGGCATGCGGATGCGACGGATATTCGCTTTGCCGTGAATGGGCGCCCGCTGTGGATTGCCATGCCGAACGATGCGTGGGTGGCACAGAAGGCGCGCAACGGCAAGGTGATCACCGACTACCTGGCGGCGCAGGCCGCGGGCCGGTACCTGAAGCAGTCGATTGAGAACGGCTATGACAATGGCCGCGAGTTTTACACGATGACTGTGGATGAGGTGCTGGAGAACGTGGCTGCCGTGGCGAACGAGATCGGCAACCGCGTGGATCGGCTGCCGAGTCTGCCGGTGATCAATCGCGATGCGCATCCGGCGGAGTTGGACTTCAAGCTGCCAGGTGAGCCGGATACGTTGGCGGGCACGATGGGATTGCCGCCGGGGGATAGCAGGCCGCAGGGTGCGTCGTAGGTTCTAGGTTCTAGCTCTCAGGTTGCAGGTGCCCCGGCCTGCGTTGCAGTTTCCAGTTTGCACGTTTGCAGGTTGAGTTCAGGACGATTTCCGTTCGCAGGTTAGCTGAGAATGAGAATCTCCTAGAACCTAGTACCTAGTACCTTCCATCGGGGTGACATGAGTGCGATATAGCCGGCGGCAGTTTGTGGGGCGGGCGGCGGCGTTGCCGTTTGCGTTGCGGGCGTTGGGCAGCGCGCAGGTTACTGCAGGCGCGGCGCGGTGGGTGCTGCTGGGGACGGACACGGGCAAGGGCGTGTACCGCGCGGCGTGGAACGCGGCGACGGGCTCGCTAGGTCGAGTGGAACTGGTGGGCGAGGCGGCGAGACCGTCTTACCTGGCGAAGCATCCGACGCTGCCGGTGGTGTATGCGGTGAATGGCGTGAGCGGCGATGGAGCGGCGGTTTCGAGTTTCACGCTGGATGCGGTGAGTGGCGGGTTGACTCCTCTAAACAAAGTGGGATCGCAGGGCGATGGGCCGTGCTATGTGTCGGTGGACGCTACGGGCTCAATGGCATTTGTCGCGAACTATGCGGGTGGGAGCTTTGCAGCGTTTCGTGTGACGAATGTGGGCTCGCTGGCGCAGGCGATTGGCGTGTTCAAGTACACGCAGGCGACGCATGGGCCGGTAGCGGACCGGCAGGACGCGGCGCACATTCACTGTGCGACGATCGCTCCGGGCAACAGGTATGTGCTGGCGTGCGATCTTGGCGATGACGTGATTCTGGTGTTCCCCGTGACACCGGGGGCCGGCGATTCTGTGCGCGTGCCGATTCGTGTGGGGGCGAGGGCTGGATCAGGGCCGCGGCATGTGGCGTTTCATCCGAATGGAAACTTTGTTTATTGCATCCATGAGCTGGACTGCACGATCGATCTATACGACTGGCGACTGCAGCAGGGGCAACCGGTAATGCGGCTGCGCGAGAACAGCGTGGTCTCGACGCTGGCGAAGGGCGCGAGCACGAAGGGCAATACGGCGTGCGAGATTGTGATCAGCGACGATGGGCGTTTTCTGTACTCGTGCACGCGCGGCGAGGGATCGAACTCGATTACGGTGTGGAGTATTGACGAGAACGGCTACCTGACGGAGCATCAGCGGCTGAGCGCCGGTGGGAAGGTGCCGCGGTATATCGCGTTCGATCCTTCGCGCAGGTGGCTGGTTTGCTGCAACCAAGGGGCGCCGGGAAGCGTGACGGTGTTCTCGCATGACGCGGCGACCGGAAGGCTCGGCGTGAAGCCGAAGACGTTTGCGGCGCCGACTCCGATGTTTGCGTTGTGGGTGTAAAGAGGCAGGGATCAGGGATCAGGGATCAGGGATCAGAAAAAGGCTCTAACGCGAAGGACGCGAAGGAAAGACGCTAAGGACGCCACGGCGGCGATCCCGGCGGTTTTGCGACCCACCCCATCGCGCTATACGCGATGAATGGGGCACCCGCACAATCGGTAATTCCGAAATACAGAGGTCCTTCGGCTTCGCCTCAGGATGACCGCACAAATGGTTGGAGCTGCTAGTTCTGTTTGAGCGATTTGTTGTCGAGGACGAAGCGGTATTTGACGTCGTTCGTGAGGACGCGGTCGTAGGCTTCGTTGAGCTTGTCGTAGGTAGTGAGCTCGATGTCGGCGGCGATGTTGTGGTCGGCACAGAAGTCGAGCATCTCCTGCGTCTCGGCGATGCCGCCGATGGCGGAGCCGGCGAGCGAGCGGCGATTGGCGACGAGCGAGAACGGCTGCACGGAGAGCGGCTTGTCGGGAAGTCCGACGAGGCGAGCGTGCCGTCAGCTTGAGGAGCGCGAGGTAGGCGTCCATGTCGTGCGGGGCGGAGACGCAGTCGAGAATGAAGTCGAAGCTGCCGGCGTGCTTCTGCATGGCGGCGGCGTCTTTGCGAGAGACGACTTCGTCGGCGCCGAGCTGCTTGGCGTCGGCGATCTTGGCTCGAGGTGGTGAACAGCACGACGTGCGCGCCGAAGGCGCGGGCGAACTTCAGCGCGAGATGGCCGAGGCCGCCGAGGCCGACGACGCCGACCTTCTTTCTGGGCCGCGCCCCAGTGGCGCAGCGGCGAGTAGGTGGTGATGCCGGCGCAGAGGAGCGGGGCGGTGGCGGCGAGGTCGATGCCGGGCTGGAGCGTGAGGACGAAGTGCTCGGGCGTGACGATGGTGTCGGAGTAGCCGCCGTAGGTGCGCGAGCCGTCGCGGAGGACGGCGTTGTAGGTGTCGCGCGCGCCGCCGTCGGAGCAGTAACTCTCGAGGTCGGCGCGGCAGTTGGTGCAGTGCATGCAGATCTCGACGATGACGCCGACGGCGGCGAGGTCGCCGGGCTTGAAGCGCGTGACGGCGGAGCCGACGGCGGTGACGCGGCCGACGATCTCGTGGCCCGGGACCATGGGAAAGAGCATGGCGCCCCACTCGTCGCGGACCTGGTGGATGTCAGAGTGGCAGATGCCGCAGTAGTCGATGGAGAGGACGACGTCGTCGGGGTTGGGCTCGCGGCGGTCAAAGGACCAGGGGGCGAGCGGCGCAGACTTGGAGGCAGCGGCGTAGCCGAAGGATTTCATGGGGGAGGCTCCTGAGGGAATGATGAGCGAGGCTGGAAGCTGCCTGCGGGATATTGTATCGGCGCGAGCGTCTACTGGTCGGATTCGAGGACGGTGAGGGGTTTGCCGGTGTCGCCAGCTTTGAGGGAGTCGGTGGTGACGACGAGAGTGACGCCGGGGCTGAGCTCTTCGTCGAGCGCGGCGCGGAAGTCTTCGGCGATGCGGACGCGGGCACGGTCTTCGGCTGAGAGCTCGCGCGTTCCCTTCCAGCTCTGGCCGGGAAGTGGGAGCTGCATCCAGTGGAAGCCGTCGGCGTCGATTTTGGTGAGGCTGTAGGCGGTGGTTTCGGTGACTGGGCCGGCGATCTCGACGGAGGTTGAGCCGATGAGGACGCCGTTGCGGAGGACGACGAGGCGCTTGTCCGCGGCGCTGAGGATGAGCGAGACAGGGCCGGTAGGCGACTTCTCGGGCTGCCAGATGGTGCCTTCCTGGTGCCCGGCTAATTCCTCATGGCTCTCGAGAAGGTTGGGCGTGGGGGCTACGCGAGGAACGGTGTCGGAGTCGGTAATGACGACGGTCATGCCGAGCTTTGTGGTGCTGTAGAGGAGCTTCGCAAAGGCCTTGGGCAGGCGAATGCAGCCGTGCGAGGCGGGGTAGCCGGGCAGATTGCCCGCGTGCATCGCGACGCCGTCCCAGGTAAGCCGCTGCATGTACGGCATGGGAGCGGAGTCGTAGAGATTGGAGTGATGCGTGACCTTCTTCTGCAGCACGGTGAAGACGCCGGTGGGCGTTTCGTGGCCCTTGGTGCCGGTGGAGACCGTGCTGACTCCGATGAGCACGCCGTTGCGATAGACGAAGGCAAGCTGCCGGACGAGGCTGACGATGACGAGCACGGGGCCTGAGGGCGCGATCTTGGGCGCCCAGAGATACTGGCCGGGCTTGAGCTTTGCGACGGCGGCTGAGGGGTTCGAGGCGTCGAGGTTTGCCTGCGCGAGAGAGCGTAGAGCGAAGGCTCCTTCGAGGGTGGTTGCTGTCGTGAGCCAGAGGAAGGTTCGTCTGTGCATGGAGGCCTACTCGAATCAGCACCTATGGTAAGCGATGGAGCTGGGTGGGATGCGAGGAGGCATTTGCGCGGACTTGTGAGGAATGAAAAAACGGCGGAACGCAACTGAAGCGCTCCGCCGCTTTGATGCTTTGGCGCTCTTACGGATTTCCCTGTGCTGCTTTTTTCGGCGCCGGAGCGGGCGCCACCTTCCAGAAGGTGGGATCCTTGTCGATCCATTCCTGCGGAGGATAGCTCATGCGGGGATTGATCTCGAACAGGCTGGTGGAGGTGGTTTCGATGCTGGCGGCGGTGAGCTCGGAGATTTTCTTCATGCCGCCGGAGCCTTGATCTTCAGCAAATTTTTTGAAGTTGTCGTTGCCCTTGTCGACCTCGGCGAGGGACTTCATGAGATTCATGACGACGAAGGTTGAGCCAGTCGGAATGCCGGGCGTTACGGTGCCGTAGGTCACTTCGAAGGTGTCCCAGTGCGTCTCCGGAGCGACTTTGCGGAAGCCGTCGATGTAGATGTGAGCGAGTTCTTCGAACTCGTGCTCGTGACCGGGCTTTACGACAAAGGTCGTGATTTCAAAGTATCGTGTGCCAAGAATTTGACCTTTATTCAGGCTTAGATCGGGGCGGAGCATCGCAGCGCCGGAGTCGAAGCTGGTCAGAAGGTCGCCATCCATGAGTTGGGCATGATCGATCGCAGCGCTGAGCGTTTTGTTGGCACGCTGCCGGGCGTTGTCCTTCTCCCAGTCGGCGAAGCTGTCATAGGGAATAAAGAAGAGTGCGCGGGAAGCCCCGGACATCGAGTCGAGAGCGAAGTAATGGGTCGGGTATTTCGCCTCGGCGAAGGCGCGCACAAAGGCGCTCTCGGAGCGTTCATGCAGCATGCCTCCTTTGCCGGGCTTCAGATATTCGCGCTGGAAGACGAGGACGTTGGGCGGACCGTCGCCTTGTTGTTGCGCGTGAAGGAGCAAGGACGGGAAGGCCATGCCGGATAGCAGCGCGGCGCAATAGAGGACAGGCTTACGAGCAGATGAGAGCATTCGAGGCTCCTGACAAGATGGGATGAGAGACACATTACCGCCGTGCAGCGACACAGGTGTCGAGCCGACGCGGGGCCGGACCAGATGAGGTCAACTGATGTCTTGAAAACGAACGCGTCGCCGAAGGAATAGTGGCCGAAGTTTGAACCGGGGGGTGGAGATTGTCAAGGGTGGGCGTGCGGAGCTAATTCGCCCCGCAGTCACTCGTTGTAGTGGAGGAGGCTGAAGACGTCGTGGTTGGGGAAGGCGCGCACAGTGAACACGCCCGTGCCGTGGTTCTTATGCAGCGGAAACGAGGACCGGGAGTCGGCTGGCATGCGCTGCGCTTAGCTATCCGTTGAGATTGAAGTTGACGGTAATGGTCGTGTCAACCTCTGTGGGTTCGCCGTTGAGCAGGTAGGGCTGGTAGGTCCATTGGCGAACCGCGTCGATGGCGGCAAGTGCAAGGTCGGTGTCGGGAGCGGAGATGGGCCGGAGGTAGCGGATGTGGCCATCGCGACCGATGATGGCTTGAAGGAGAACGGTGCCGCCAATGTGTGCCTGACGAGCGCTGGCTGGGTAGATGGGCGTGGCCTTTTTCGTGATGTGACCGGCGATCACTTTGCCGCTTACCTTTGCCACAGCGGTGGCGCTTTTTAGAGCATCGTCGGGAGCGAACTGATCCGCGGTCGGACTGAAGATTTCGAGAGCGGTGACCTTGGCCTCTGCGACGCGCGTCTTCTGACCCTGAATAAGTGCCAGACTGTTCGCGACATCATGACCCTGGAAGTCTGAGATGTTATTGCGGAGGAGGGTATAGCTGCCAAAGTTGAACGTGGCTCGAAGCACCTCACCGCCGGGATCCATGCAGTAGGTGGGAAACAGACCGAGGGCGATCTGGCCTCTGTGAAGAATGGACTCTGACAGCATGATGCAGTCGAGTTTCACCTTGCCGAAGTTTTCGGTCTGAAGCTCAGGCGAGGAGGCTTCGACTTCGTGGCTCGATGGACCTGGACTAAGGACTGCTTCGAGAACCCCGTCAGCCAGCGCCGGAACCTCGGGACCGCTGTGAGCGGCGTAATACTTGTCGCCGTCGTTCAGCACAATGCGCTTCGCGTCGCCAAAGGTGAAGACAGTGCGATTGCCGTTGTCGGCGTTCCAGCGCTCAATGGTGCCGGAGATGGGATTTTTTCCATTCTCGTCATACAGCGTGACATCGAGCTTGAGATGCCAGGGCTTAAGAGCGGGCGAATCGAGATGGGAGTGTTCAGCCGCGGCCAGGAGACGGTCCTGCGGACGCTCGGCTGAGCTGCAGAGACAACCGCAGACGACAAGGGCGAGAAGGACGAGGGCAGTTCGAGCCGCGCGAGAGGCCCGCGGCATCTTCAGTGGGTTGTGCATGGTCGTTGTTAGGTTAACACCTTCGCTTACTCGTTGTAGTGGAGGAGGCTGAAGACGTCGTGGTTGGGGAAGCGGGCGCGTCCTTTGAGGAAGTCGAGCTCGATGGCGACGGCGAGCGAGACGACGGTTCCGCCGAGGCGCTCGACGAGCTGGACGCTGGCCTCCATGGTGCCGCCGGTGGCGAGCAGGTCGTCGACGATGATGACGCGCTGGCCGGGACGGATGGCGTCCTTGTGAATCTCGAGTGAGTCGGAGCCGTACTCGAGGTCGTACTTGACCTTCTCGGTGGCGGCGGGGAGCTTGCCGGGCTTGCGGATGGGAACAAAGCCGGCGTTGAGGCGGTAGGCGAGCGCGGGACCAAAGATGAAGCCGCGGGCTTCGATGCCGAGGACGACGTCGATGTCCTTGCCGATGTAGTACTGCGCGAAGGCGTCGATGAGCTGGGCGAAGCCGGTCTTGTCACTGAGGACGGTGGTGATGTCGTAGAAGAGGATGCCGGGGCGCGGGAAGTCAGGGACGGAGCGGATGAGTTGCTTGAGCGGCTCGCAGTTGATCTGTTCGGGCATGGAGGGCTTTCTTTAGGGATTAGGGATCAGGGATCAGGAAAACGGAATTGTTACCACGCGCCCTGGATTTCGAAGTCTTCGAGATTGGCGGCTTCGGATTCGTTGACCTCGTGCTCGATGAGCTTGTCAACGCGGCTGCCGCGGGAGCCTTTTTTGAGCGCGGCGCGGAGTTCGTCGAGGTCTTCCGGTGGGCCGACGGCGAGGACCTCGACGTCGCCGGTGTCGGTGTTGCGCACCCAGCCGCGAAGGCTGAGCTCGGAGGCTTCGCGGTGGACGAACCAACGAAAGCCGACGCCCTGGACGCGGCCGCGGATGAGGAAGTGAAGGACCATCGACGAAGGTTCAGTGTCTCTTATCGCAGCGTGCGAAACAAGCGCCGGGAGGAGATCTCGATCATTTCACAGGTGTCCAAAAGCAGCAGGTGGCAGCTCGATGATACAAACACTCCAGATTTAGCTGCACGGCTATAAGGTACCCGGGTCCCCAAGATGTGGTCGTGAAAGGTGCGCGCATGGGACCGTGGGTCGACTTGCAATATTACGCACTCAGGAAGGCGTATCCACGGAGCGCGAATCTGCTCACTGAGAAGATAAGGGAGGGTTCCAAGCTCTCACTTCTGGGAGATGGGCTGCAGAGCGCGATCTGCGGGAAGACTGTGATTGACTTCGGATGCGGTAAAGGGGATGAGGCTATCGAAATGGCCCGACTGGGGGCCTTGCACGTAACGGGAGTCGATATCCAGGAAGCTTATCTGGAGATCGCACGCGAACGAGCTGCCGCTGCCGGACTCGCCGACCAATGCACATTTGTAACGGCTACAAGTGACGCCGCCGACGTTGTCACTTCAATCGATGCGTTCGAACATTTTGAGGATCCGGCCGCGATTCTACGGATGATGTTTTCGTTGCTGAGGCCAGGCGGAGAAGTTCTCTTCAGCTTTGGGCCGACATGGTTTCTTCCGCTGGGAGGGCATTTATTCTCCGTTTTTCCGTGGGCTCATCCGCTCCTTACTGAGGAGGCACTGATTCGCTGGAGAAGTGATTTCAAGAACGACGGCGCCCGGCACTTCAACGAGGTTGCCGGCGGCCTCAACCGCATGACTCTCCGGCGATTTGAACGGCTCGTCAGCGAGAGCGGCTTTCAGGTAGTTGGTCTTGAGTGCGTTCCAATTCGTAAGTTGAAGCCGGTGCACGGTCGCTTGACGCGAGAATTCACGACAGCGGTGTGCAGGGCCGGCTGAAGAAGCCGGCGTAGCTGAAGACGTTGGGCATCCGGAAGATTGTTCCCGAAGAATGAAAAAGACGCGCCGAAGCGCGTCTTTTGGGTTTGAGGTGGATGACACTTAGGCGCGGGACATGTAGGCGCCTTCGGCGGTGTCGACGCGGATCTTTTCGCCCTCGTTGATGAAGGGTGGAACCTGGACGACGAGGCCGGTTTCGGTAGTGGCAGGCTTGGTGACGGAGCTGGCGGTGGCGGACTTGATGCCGGGCTCGGTCTCGACGACGGTCATTTCGACGACAGTGGGGAGCTCGATGCCGACGGCTTTGCCGTCGTGGAAGCTGACGGAGATGAGCAGGTTGGGCGTGAGGTACTCGACCGCGTCGCCGAGGGTGTCGCGCTTGAGGAGGGTCTGCTCAAAGGTCTCGTCCATGAAGTAGTAGTCGTCGCCGTCGTTGTAGAGGTACTCCATTTTGACCTCGTCGACGTTGACTCGGTCGATGGGGTCGGGCGAGCGGAAGCGCTCGACGAACATGGCGCCGGTGCGGATGTTGCGCAGCTTGGCCTGGATGAAGGCGCGCAGATTGCCCGGGGTGCGGTGCTCGACCGAGAAGACGAGGTGCAGGTCGTCGTTGAGCTTGATGATCATGCCCGGGCGCATCTGCGTGGCGGGAATCGCCATAAGGAACTCCTGAAAAATGTAGTGGATTGGCGGCGGCGCGAGGCGCGGCCCTACAGGTTGATTGTAAATGGAGCGGGGATTTCAGCGAGTTAGCGGGTCTGCAAGTTAGCGAGTTTGCTGCGCCTGTCAATTTTCGGTGGAGTGTGGGCCGGCGAAGCCTTCGAGGATCCAGCCACCGAGCCATAGCAGAGCACCGATGACGGACGCTAACCAGCCGACGGATAGGAGAAGCGGCAGGACGGGGCGCATAACGTCGATCATGATTCGAATAGACGAGTCGGAGAGCAAGAGCCCCAGGAAGTTTGGTCCGATGGCGATGACCAACATCAATATGCCGGTGAGAGTCAGGTATTTGCCTGCTTTGCGGAGCCTCTGACAGCCTTCCTTGATCGCCATGCCTTTACCTCGTGGCGCAGTATATTCCGTTACTTCGCCGGGGCGGCAGGTTTGTTTTCGTGATGGAACATTTTGTGGAAGAGGTGACCGATGGCGTGGAAGAGGTCGTGGGCGCCGGGTGGGGTGGGTGGTGGTATGGGTGAAGCGTTCGCGTCGCCGGTGCCGGTGGGGCTGCCGGAGGTTGAGCTTGCGGTCTGTGTGGGCTTCGGGGGCTCGACGGTGCTGGGGGGCGGGGTGTTGGGGTGCGCTGCGTCGTAGGTGAAGACGGTAGAGACCTGCGTGTGTTTTTCGCCGGCCGGAGCAGCGTTGGCTGGAGGCGGTGCGGGTGGTGCGAGGCCCTGGCTGGCGGCGGCCGGGAAGGGGTGCTCGGCGGCGGCGACGGCCGGGGTGGCGGGCTGGCTGGGGTTCTGCGTGGGGGCGGCGGCGATCTGCTGAACGGGCGGCGGCGGGGCGGGCGGGCAGCCGCAGGGGCTGCGCTCATTGTCGACGACCTCGCGGAGGCTGCCGTGCTCGAAGAGGACGTGCTGGCCGGGGATGAGGCGGTAGGTGGCGCCGGAGAATGGGTCGGCGAGCGAGAGGACGGGGGCGGAGGCGCCGGAGTTTTCGACGCAGGTGTCGCCGTTGGGCGTGACGCGGAGGCGCAGGTCGTAATGGCCGGGGTGCTCGAGGGTGAAGCGGATGTCGGGGGTGAGGATGACGTCCTGCGGGGAGGAGTCGGTGTGGATCTCGATGGCGCCGCGGTCGAGGCCGAAAAGGAGTGAGTTTTCGGTGCCGGAGTGGAGCAAGTGGAACTGGCTGGTGGCGCAGACGAGGACCTCGCCGCCGCGGGCGAGCGAGATGGCGGCGGAGTGGTCGTAGGCAGTGACGCTGGTGTTGGTGAGGAGGCGGGCGGTGTCGCCGCGGACCTCGAGACCGCCGGTGACGAGGGCGTCGTGCGTGGGGACGGTGCCCATGGAGGCACTACCCCGTGGAGCAAGCTCCCCGGGGACCCCGGCGGGTGCTGGTTGCTGGGCGTGGAGTGCTGTTGCGAGGGCGAAGATAGCCGAGATTGCGGCAGGTCGGTACATCAGGACAAGGCTATCGCAGAAGACTAACGAAACCACACTTTATGGAATGTTGGGCCGGGCGGATTCGCGTTGATTTTTAGAGTCGGATAGAGGCCAAGAATCTTA
This sequence comes from uncultured Pseudomonadota bacterium, assembly GCA_963837035.1. Classification (GTDB taxonomy): domain Bacteria; phylum Desulfobacterota; class Binatia; order Binatales; family Binataceae; genus JASHZA01. The sequence continues at coordinate 2,544 of CAWIMH010000024.1, read as the reverse complement.
TCGAAATGTCCGAAAAACTCGTTATCCTCCACGGAACCGTAGCCTTTGCCGAACTCTTCCACAAACGTCCTCGCGCCAGGAATTCGCAGAAACTCGATTGAGAAGTTGACCCCAGCTTCGCCGCTTCGATGCCAGGTGCCATCAGCGGTGGAGGTCCGGCCGTCTTTTGTGACCTCCTGATGGAAGGTCTGGTCAGGCCTAAGAACCAACTTCGATGTGACGCCATCGCCATGGAACGCGTACGTACCCGCTAGCGCGGCGTAGTCATAATTCGAAGCGATCCACCACCACCCCACAAAGAGCGCCCACCCGACCAAGAGTGTTCCTGCAAGAATTCCTGCGACACGCGCGAACTTCTTCATGCAGCGTGATTTTACTGCGTGAGGAAGTTGGCGATGAGGCGCTTGCCGTGGTCGGTGAGGACGGACTCAGGGTGGAACTGCACGCCTTCGATGGGAAGGGTGTTGTGGCGCAGGCCCATGATGGTGCCGGGGTCGGGAGCGCCGGTTCCGGGGCGCGCGGCGGAGATCTCGAGCTCGTCGGGGATGGAGTCCTCGCGCGACGATGAGCGAGTGGTAGCGGGTGCAGGTCATGGGCTGCGGAGGCCGGCGAAGACGCTGCGGCCGTCGTGCTCGATGGGGCTGGTTTTGCCGTGCATGAGCTGCGGCGCGCGAACGACCTCGGCCGCCGAAGGCCGCGCCGATGGCCTGATGGCCGAGGCAGACGCCGAGGATGGGGATCTGCTCGGCAGCGGGGAAGTGGCGGATGAGCGGGATGAGGATGCCGGCGTCCTGCGGCGTGCAGGGGCCGGGCGAGAGGATGATGCGCGAGGGGTGCAGGGCCTCGACCTCGTCGGGCGTGATCTCGTCGTTGCGGCGGACGACGATCTCGCGCGCCCAGCTCGCCGATGTACTGGACGAGGTTGTAGGTGAAGGAGTCGTAGTTGTCGAGGACGAAGATCATCGCTGTCTTCGATTGTATGCGCCGGGCAACGGTGTGTGTATAGCGGAAGTCCTAGAGGTATGAGACGGATGCGCAGCAGGCAAATAAAGCAGGTCGCGGCGATGGCGATGATCGGCGATGGGGTGGTGGCCATGATATGCCCAAGACAGGATGCGATGGTGTGGGCACGAGGGCCGCGATGGTGGTGCAGGACGATGGAGTGGCTCGCGGATCATCCGACGCTGACGCGGTTGATTGGTGCGGCAGAGGCGGCGGGCGGAGTGCTCTTGGCGCTGAGTGACAAGAAATAGCAGGTGACGACGGTATATTGCAGAGTCGTATAGTGGGCTTCACGGGCTATCGGTTTCACGAGGAGCTGAACGATGACTCAGAACCTTTCCCGCCGAACGTTTCTTGCCGGAGTGAGTGCTGCGAGCCTGCTCGCGAGCAGCGATTTGCATGCGCAGCAATCCGCGCCAACGACTCCGGATGCCGCGCTGCAGAGATTGATGGACGGCAACCGACGATTTGCCGCCAATCAACTGACGAGCTTCGCGGACGACCTGAAGATGCTGCGGGACCACACCGTCAACAAGCAGGAGCCGTTTGCCGCGGTGCTCTCGTGTGCGGATTCGCGCGTTCCGGTGGAGTTGGTGTTCGATCAGACGATCGGGCACATCTTTGTGGTGCGCGTGGCGGGGAACCTCATCAACGCGGAGATCGTCGGCAGCCTGGAGTATGGTGCCGCGGTGCTGGGCGTGAAGGTGCTGCTGGTGATGGGGCACGCCAGCTGCGGCGCTGTGACAGCGGCCATGGCGAAGAAGGCCGTGCCAGGTCAGATTGCGTCGCTGTATCCGCACCTGGAGGCGGCAGTGGAAGGCGGTGGGAGTGCAGAGGACATCATCAAGCGCAATGCGGTGATACAAGCCAACCTGCTGGCGAAGACGTCTACCGTGCTGGCGCCGATGGTGCAGGAAGGCAAGCTGAAGATTCGGGCGCGGTACTTCGCGTTGGCGACGGGTGCGGTTACTCTGCTGTAGGGAGTAACGATGGTTGCCATTCAATTGGAGTATCAGGGAGACCTGCACTCGAAAGCGGTGCACGGGCCTTCTGGAACCGAACTCTTTACCGATGCGCCGAAGGATAATCAGGGGCGCGGCGAAAGCTTTTCGCCGACGGATCTCGCGGCAACCGCACTAGGCAGTTGCATGCTAACGACAATGGGGATCCTGGCGCGGACGCTGAATGTAGACATCGCGGGCGCAACCGCAGTGGTCGAGAGAGATGACGAGCGAGGGGCCGAGGAAGATTCAGCGGCTGACGGTGAAGATCAAGATGCCGCAAGCCGCTCGAGCGAAGAAGAGGACAGGCTGAAGCTGGAGCGTGCGGCGTACACGTGTCTGGTGGCGAAGAGTCTGCATCCGGAGGTGGAGCAGGTGGTGGAGTTCGCGTGGGGATGAGCTCGTCTTGTTGAGCGCGCGTCGTGATCAGCCTTGCGGTCGTGCGTGGGCAGAGGCCTCCTTCGGCAGGAACTCTCGCGCGATTGCACGCCGATGAAGCTCCCATGCGGAGGTACCGTCGCGACGGGCGGCAATCATCCTG
>CAWIMH010000023.1:0-7485 GCA_963837035.1 uncultured Pseudomonadota bacterium | reverse complement strand
AGAAGCCAGAGACCACGCCCGCCCGCGAGAAGTGTCCACGCCCAGGCCGCGATCCGGCGCAGCGAAGAAACGCGCAATCTCATTCTCCACGCCGCATATATGAGGACAAACGTGGCTGTGACAAAAAGTGCCAGACGGTTCATGGTCTCCTCCGGTCGAGCGGTTCACGTGATTGCAAAGTCTGTTCGCGGCAGCGAGGCCTGTCAGCGATGATTATTCGCACTACGCTTCTCCCATTTGCCGATGCCGTCCCGATTTCGCACCATGGGCGAGTGGCAGCTTTCGGGATCGAGGCGCTAGGACCGCTCCTGGCCGTCAGCAGCCGTCGTTCGATGGCGGTTCACGACCTATTCTGTTGAAAAACTCGTTTCACCGAGCGGAGCAGGCACAGCGGCAAAATTCGACCTCATAGAATGCCCGCTGTTGAACGCTACGCGCCCGGGTGATGGTTTATGACCCCCGCAAAACCGGGTTGATTAAGCCTTGAGCAGTTTTTCAACAGAGATAGCCGACCCGAAGCAGCCATCGGGCTTACGGAAAGATTCTATGGTCATATCAAGGGATTTCGTGAGGCGCCCCGGATCGAATTCGGTCTTGTAGGTGTAGATTGACCAGGCGGTACGAGCGATACGGCGAGCGAGGATGACGAGGGTCGCGGTGCTCGATAGACCCCTGGTCCGGTAGTGCTCGTAGAGCGGCCTCCACGTCTTCGTCTTTATTGCCGACAGCGCAGCCAGATAGAGCAGCCGGCGCAGTTCGCCCGGCCCGCGCTTGGAGAGACGCCGTTTGCCGCGATGCTGTCCGGAGTCATCCGGTCGAGGGTCCAGGCCGGTGAAGGCGACGAAAGCATCCGCGCTCTTCAGGGGCACCCGTTCGAGCGTGTTGACCAGGGCGGTGCCTATGACCGGGCCGACCCCGGTGATCGTGCACAAGCGCGTGAAGTTCTGTTTGCGCTCGGGACTGGCTTCGATTAACGCCTTGACTCTCAGATCGAGGCGCGCGATGAGCTGGTTGAAGCGCGTTCTTAGCGCCTTGAGATCGGCGCCGAATCCGTCCAGTTCATGGAGCGACATTTCGAGTGCTCCACGCAGGGACACTAGAACCTATCTCAAATTCGCTTCAGGAGCATGGTGATGCAGGCGAGCTCGACGAATCCGAGGAAGTTGCTGGTGTAGTACTCCCACCGCACCACCAGGCGACGTTTCCATTGCAGCCATGCGAAAAAGCGTTCGACAAGCCAGCGCCGTTGATAGCGACGTAAGCGGCGACCGTCTTGCGTCTTCAGTGTTCGGTTTGAGCGATGCGGCGCTATCATTTCGACGCCTTGCACCTTCAACGACTCATCCAGTGCATCGCTGTCGTACGCTTTGTCGCCGATCAAGTTCTGCGGCTTCGCTTCGAGCATGTAGAAGTCGAAACTCAGTTGCACCAAGGTGACTTCGTGATGATTCGCAGCATGTGTACTGACCGACAGCGGCAGACCGTGGCGATCGACAATGGCCAGGATCTTGACGCCCTTGCCGCGACGCGTCGGGCCGATTTCGGCACCGCCGCCCTTGGCACTGGCAAATGTCGCGTCGATAAAACACTCGCTCTCGTCAATTTCGCCTCGGTCACGCAGCTCATTGGCGAGCTCGGTCAGAATCTCACGCAATATCTCGCGTTCGCACCACTGCTGAAAACGTCGATGGACCGTCTTATAGTTTGGATAGCACTGCGGAAGCATGTGCCACTGCGCGCCGGTGTTCAGAATCCACAGCACCGCGTCGAGTACTCGTCGCGCCGGCACCGGCTTGCGGCCCGGACGACCATCGGGAATGTTCTCCTCGGGAAAGTACTCCCGAATCCGCTCCCATTGCTCGTCGCTCAACCGCTGCATGCTTGTCAGTGTAGTAAATGAAACTCACATTTCAAGGATTTTGAGATAGGTTCTAGTGTAGCGCGACGTTTGATCAGTCGATCAAGCTCGCGTTGCTGGGGTGTGGGCGGGATCCAGGCGTGTAGCTTGGTGTGCTCATGGGCGATCATCCGGGCGATGAGTTCAGCATCCACCCGGTCGGTCTTGCCGCGCAGGCCCACGGCCTTGGCATAGTGGCGGGCATCCTTGGGATTGAGCAAAAAGACCATGAAACCGAGCTGGTGGGCAATGTCGCAAACAACTCATGATAGATACCGGTGGATTCCATGCCGATGCGGCTGCCTGCAGGCAGGCTCTTGAGAAAGGCCAGTAACGCGGTGCGCTGATTCGCGACCTGGCGCACCGGAAAGCTGCCTTCCGAACAGGCCACCACGATCTCGTCCTTGGCGACATCGGCGCCGATATTGAGCACTACGGCTGGGGTTTGCATGATGTGTCTCCCATGGCTAAGATTAAGGGTGCTGGGGTGGAACACACCGGCGTTAGCTTGCGGTCAAATCGGCGGTCGTAGCCGCTAGATTCCTCATCGACGCTTGGCGGTGTGGGTGGGAGATTTCTTTCGGGTCTGTCTCTCGTGAGAGAGCAGATGCGGACATTGGCCCCTCCACCCCGGCATCTTCACTGTCTCAGAAGAGGGCCGAAGACACCACCCCGACCATACAAGCGGACGTTCGGCGCTAAAGCTTTAGGGGCCTGCTCCTGTGGCCGGGCCGTGCGCTGGAGCGCTTGGTCGGGCCTCATGCCAATGCCAGGACTAGACCCAGAATAAGGCACGCAATGGCAACGACTGTAACGAGTGCGGATACCTGAGCGAGAAAAAAAATGCGACGTGAAGTGCCAGAGATATTTGGCGTTTCAACCCAAGGAAACAGAAATTTGAACTTGAGAGACTGCACCCTGCCACCGCGAACATGCCCCCAAGAAAACAACTCGGCAAACTCCGAACTTCCTGGGGCGATCCTATTGCGCAGCAAAGAAGCTAGGATCATGTGGGTTATGACGCCCACAAAGGCCACGAAAAGAAGCAAATTCATCAGGTCTTTACTCATGATACCCGGCGGCCGGAGCCGACCCGGCGCTGGCGGACGGCGCGCCAGCGCCGCTGGCGGCGTCCGGGTTGAGCGAGCTAGGACGGCACATAATTGAATTATGCGACCTGAAACCTACGACTGGAGCTGGGCCAGATGACGCAGTACTGGCCCTCCCCAATAGGTCGGGACGCAACGACGACTGCTTCCAGTAAATGCGTCCGTTCGAGGACGGGTTTGATCAAGTGAAACGTCGCATCAACATCCGACGTGAGAATAAAAATGTTTGTCTCGCCCGAACCAATGTCGTGGCCGTCAACAATCGCGGCACCGGCGAGTTGCCCGATGAGCTGGTTTTCAAGCTCCAAAACCGCATCGAGATCCTCCAGTTCGTCCCCTTGAACCTGAAGCACAAGCTGGTGCGTTTCACTCACGCGCCGCGTCATAGCCATTCAATCACGGTTCGAGAGTAGTAGAAGGCACCGACGGCAAAGGTCACCGCTGCGGTTAACCACACAAGGACGCCGGTGAACGAGCGACCGAAATATTGCGCGACCGAAGAAACATCGGCACGCCGGCGAACAATACGCCGTTTGCGACCGGAAGCAGTAAGACGAGCGCGCAGGAAGCCAGCCAATTGATGCCGCCAGCTGCATGAAGCACGCCACAGCAGGACAAAACTGGCGGCCGCTAGGGCAATGGCTAGCAGAGCGCGGATTTCGGTGCTGCGAGATTGGCATGGTTCCAAGCCGCCTAATAGTGACTAACCTGCCGCGCCATTCCAAGGAATGAAATTCTAAGCGCGATCGTCTCCTTAGGGGAAAATTCGCGACGGTCCGCTTCTGGCCGTCAGCGCCGGGCGGCAGTTGATCCGGAGCGGATGGTCAACGCTTTTCAGTCGCGTCGCGCAAAACGCTCGAACCGATACGCCAGTTCCGGCCCGCCGGCCCTTCGTACGCCAGCTCGCCCGATGAGCAGTGCGAACGGCTCGGTGTAGCGGGCGATCCGCAAAGGACCTGCATCCACCGGCTCGAAGCCCGCGTCGCGGATCAGCTCGGCGGCAATTCTTTGCCGCCGCGTGGTCCGCCGCAATAGACCAGGCTGGGTCGGCGGCGCGGCGCCTGGCTTCGTACACGCCGAACAGAACTTCGCTGGGCACCGTGTTGAAAGCGGATACGACGCGGGCCTTCGGAATTTTCTTTGCAGCTCCTCGGCGCCCGATGAGGTGTGGCCGATGACGAGGGCGGTGTTGTGCTCGTTCATGGGCAGGGAGCAGGTCACGACCACCTTGCCTGACAGATCGCCGGCTCTGATTGAGCACGTCGCTCCATTCGCGACCAGTGCACGGCCAGCAGGATTGCGTCCGCTTCCCGTGCGCGCCTCACGCGGTGTGCCGTGCGCGGCGTTGCCTTTGGCGTTGCGGGCCAGATTCTTCAGCTTCTGCTCGCTCCGCGCATAGCTGAACACCACCTCGTGCCCGGCGCGCGCGAAGACCGTTCCGAGCTTGCCGCCCATCAACCCCGAACCCAGAATGCCAATGCGCATGATGCTCTCCTCCGCGTTCCGTGCGAGACCGCGGTATCGCCCGCGTCAGCGACCGACCAGCCGCTGCAGATGTTCGGATACCGCGCCCCTTGCACCGTGATCTTCGAGACGGCGCTGTTCGATGGTGCGAAGCTCCTCGGGCGTCAGTTCGACGGCAGCGGCGCCGATGTTCTCCTCCAGGCGATGCAGCTTCGTGGTGCCGGGTATCGGCACGATCCACGGCTTCTGCGCCAGCAGCCAGGCGAGCGCGATCTGGGCGGGCGTCGCCTTTTTCCGGGCCGCGATCTCGCCCAGCAGATCGACCAGGGCCTGGTTCGCCTTGCGCGCCTCCGGCGTGAAGCGGGGAACGATGTTGCGGAAGTCGGTGCTGTCGAACGTCGTGTTCTCGTCGATCGCGCCCGTGAGGAAGCCCTTGCCCAGCGGGCTGAAGGGAACGAAGCCGATGCCGAGTTCCTCGAGCGTCGGCAGGATCTCCTGCTCGGGCTCCCGCCACCACAGCGAATATTCGCTCTGAACCGCGGTGACCGGCTGGACGGCGTGCGCCCGCCGGATCGTCTGCGCGCCCGGCCTCGGAAAGTCCGAAGTGCTTGACCTTGCCTTCGCGGATCAGGTCCTTGACCGCGCCGGCGACATCCTCGATCGGCACGTTCGGGTCGACGCGATGCTGATAGAAGAGATCGATGACGTCGGTCTTCAGTCGCTTGAGCGACGCTTCGGCGACCTGCTTGATGTGCTCCGGCCGGCTGTTGAGGCCCCGCTGCTTGCCGTCTTTCGGGTCGATGTCGAACCCGAACTTGGTTGCGATCACCACCTGATCGCGAAACGGGGCGAGCGCCTCGCCCACAAGTTCTTCGTTGGTGAATGGGCCATAGACTTCGGCGGTGTCGAAGAAGGTGACGCCCCGCGCGACGGCCGCGCCGGATCAGCGCGATCCCGTCCTTCTTGTCGACCGCCGGACCGTAGCCATAGCTCATGCCCATGCAGCCCAGCCCGAGGGCCGAGACTTCCAGTCCGCTGTTTCCAAGCTTGCGCTTCTGCATGTTTCCTCCCACCGAAGATTCAAGACGATGCTCGTCGTCATGATCCGCGTTCCGACTGTTGCGGATAAAGAGGTATAATTCGAATGAGGTACTGAGAAAATTTCAGCAATGGACCGGGAAGACTGGGGCAGTCTGGCGGCGTTCGCCGTCGTCGCGGAGGAGCGCAGCTTCACGCGCGCCGCCGCACGGCTGGGCGTATCGCCGTCGGCGCTCAGCCATACGATGCGGCGCCTCGAGGAGCGGCTGCGCATTCAGCTCCTGGCCCGCAGCACACGGAGTGTCTCGACGACGGAGGCCGGCGAGCGGTTGCTCGCGCGGCTTGGCCCGGCGATCGAGGAAATCTCCGGCGCGGTCGAGGACCTGGGGCGCTTGCTCGGACCGGCCCTCGGGACATGTCCGGATCACCGCATCCAGGACCGCCGCGCGAATGGTGGTCGCGCCCGTCCTGCCCCGGTTCATCGCAGACGCTATCCCGAGATCGTCGTCGAAGTCCTCATCGAGCCGGCTTGACCGACATCGTCGCACAGCGTTTCGACGCCGGCATTCGCCTTGGCGAGTCGCTCGAGAAGGACGTGGTCGCCGTTCCGGTTACGGGACCGCTTCGGATCGCCGTCGTCGGATCTCCACAGTACTTCGCAGCGCATCCGGCACCGTCGACGCCGCACGACCTCGCGCAAACACCGCTGCATCAACTTCCGGCTGCCCTCGGCAGGCACGATCTACAAGTGGGAATTCGAGAAGGCCGGCCGCAAGGTCGAGGTGGGCGTCGACGGCCCGCTCGTCTTCGACGACGAAGGCATGGTCCTCGATGCCGCGCTGGCCGGCCTGGGCCTTGCGTACGTCTGATCGACGACCAGGTCGCCCCCCTGATCCGGGCTGGCGCGCTATCGAGGGTGCTCGAGGATTGGTGTCCGCCGTTTCCCGGGTTCTTCCTCTATTACCCGGGCCGGCGCCAGCTATCGCCGGCCCTCGCGGCGTTCATCGACGCCATCCGGGTGCCGGCCAAATCCAGAAAGGGCCGTTGATCGAGCAAACCCGGCGATGCGGGGACGGATCATCCGGCTCTTCGATCGCGATGGGCACTGCTCATTTGACGCGAAAGACACCTCGGACAAGCCGGATCCGACCCTCCTCAAGACTGCGCCGTGCGTTCCCGGCCTTTTGCGCAAGATTGTCGACGAACACGGCCAGGCTCAGCTGTCCGGGCACGACGCCTTCAGCAGTCCTGCGCAAGTGCGCGTCGCTGGCATCCTCGAAACATTCATCGCTAAAACCAATCTCGACGAGGAGCGAGCGAATGGCTGCGGCGGAAAGGAGGAAGCTGTCGCCAGGATCGCTTGCCCAAGGCAGCGGAAAGTAGGGCGCAGGCCCTTCGCCCGCGGCGATCTCCTGAAACGCGAACCGGCCGGCCGGCTTGAGAACCCGGTGGATTTCGGCGTAAAGCTTGCGCTTGTCCACGATGTTCATGCCCACATTTTGCATCCAGGCGGCATCAAACGAAGCGTTGGGGAAGGGTGGGGCGAAAGCGTTGCCCTGGTACACTTCGATACGGTCGTCGAGGCCGGTCAGCCGGTTCAGCAGAACCGCGCCAGCGCAGTAATCGGGCGACAATTCGAGGCAGTCGACGCGGCAGCCGAGCGCAGATGCGAGCAGCCGGGCGGGACCGGCGACCTCGGCTCCAATGTCGAGGACGCGATCGTCGGCCCGAATCTGCGCCAGCTCCAGCAACTCTCGCGAGGCGCGCAGTCCACCCGTGTGGAAGTGGTCAAGCGTTCCCAGCTGATCGGGCGACAGGCGTTGCTCGGGATCCAATCCAGCCGCGCGCAGCGCCGCAAGGATTCGCGTCTCGATGTCACGGGCCGAATAGTGCGCTGCCAGGTTCGCCATGAACATTCCCTTTGCAGTATCCGCGGTTTTTGCCGCGCGCAGATTCCTATCGCTTCGGTCTTCTACA
>CAWIMH010000022.1:0-458125 GCA_963837035.1 uncultured Pseudomonadota bacterium | reverse complement strand
TCAAGTCGAACGCGATCACATTCGTCACCGAGGATCGCACGCTCGCGGTTGGCGGCGGCGCAACCTCGCGGATCGACCCGGTTTACGCGGCGCGCGAGAAGGCGTGCGACTTAAAGTATCACTTCAAGGTTCGGTGCTGGTTTCGAGGCGCTGTTCCCGTTTCCGGATGGCCCGACCCTCGCCGCGGAGGTGGTGCGACGGCGATTGCGCAACCGGCTGCGCGGTGCGCGATAGCGAGGTGATCGCGCGGCCACAAGTATGGCCTCGCGATGGTTTTCACCGGCGTGCGCCACTTCCGTCATTAGAATGTGACGATGAAAGTCCTCGTTATGGCAAGGGTGCGCGTGAGCATGCGCTGTGCTGGCGGCTTCATCAGAGCCAGTCGGTATGGGGGCTCTTTTGCGCGCCCGGCAATCCGGGAATCGATCAGCTCGCCAAGCCGGTGAACATCGCGCAGGACGATTTCGCAGGGCTCGTCGGATTCGCGAAAGAGAACAAAATCGATCTCACGATCGTGTCGCAGCGATGCCGGCGGCCTGCGTGCGCAGGAAGCTACGCCAGGTCGGCGAAGGGGTCCTCGTCTGCGCACCATATACTTGGCAACCGTGGCTGGCTGCTCTCGATCCCCAGCTTGAGCAGCGCGCCGTGGATCCGGGGCGCACCCCAGAGCGGATTGGCGCGGCTCATCTCACGGATTAGCTGGCGGATTTCGCGATGCACTGACGGTCGTCCGGACCTTGAACGCCAACGCCAATCGAGCCGAAATCCTTGCCGGTGCCATCGGATCACCGTCGCCGGCTTGACCAACACCATGGTGTCCAGAGAGCGCGGCCATATCCGGTATAGCCAGACCCAGACAGCCGGTCGATCGCGATCAGGTGGGGCCGACCCGGCCGCTGGCGACGAACAACGTGCAGCTGATGACGAAGCGCGAGGTTCTCCAATTCCAGAACCGCCCGGCTACGGAACCGGCGGGCAATGGCGGCGACGATGGAACGCACATCCTTAAGCATCCCGGCGACACTACGTCGAGACTTCGCAAAACTCTAGACTTTTGGCTGCTTTCGGAGTTTTTGGTAGCTACAGGTATAGCTCTTAGCTTCCGGAGGAGCTGGTACGCGGTGTCTTACGCTTCGAGGCATCCTTGAGTGCCCTCTTCATGATTCGGAACGCAGCGTCGGCATTCTTCGGCTCGAAGCCTTGCTGTTTGAATAGTGCAATGAGTTGGGCGCGGGTCATGGGGCGACGCTAGAAAACGACAATTCAAAAATCAAATATTAACCGGGGTAGGCTGTGGAAAGATGCCATTTCTTAAAGGCGAAACCAACGAAGACGATATAAGAATCTCTGAAGCTTATTCCAGTCTGAAAAACCGTCTTCTTGCCGAGTTCACCGCGGAATACATCGATAACGCTCCAAAGATGATTTGGAAAACGGTTTCAGTGTATCAGTGCCTAATTCGCCGTACGCTCGAAGCAGCCGATGGTATTCGCCTCGGGTGGGAAGCGGAGAATGTACTGACCGCGCTTACGATGGCGCGTTGTTTGTTCGAAACAGCGGCGACTGTGATGCGCCTCTCGGATCAGGTGGAGATAGCAACGCTCAGTCGTGATGTCGACGCCCTTGACGACGCCATTATGAATGCGGGCTTCGCGACTCGACTTAAAGAAATGCTGGAGAAGAATGATGAATACCGAGCGAAGAGCATCATAGACACGATCGACAAGGCGGATGCACTTCTGGGAGGTACGGAATATAAGCTACGTCCGCACTATCAGTTTTTGTGCGAAATCGCGCACCCGAATCATTTCGGTATTTTAGGGATCTACAGCCAAACGTTGTCAGCTCCGTTTCGTATACAATTTGGCGGCATCGATTGGCAACAGCAGAATATCCTCTCAAACCTGCATTTCGCCTTAGCGACGGTGGTGCTAGTTGAGCGCTGCGTAACGGAGTTAGAAAAACTCATTCCGGAAATGGCAAAATTTGTTCCGCCTGCTGTGGCTGTATCTTAGGTAAGCACATCTTTCACCGCTTATGGGCCGGCGCTGCAGCTTTCTTGATCAGAGTCGCGGCCTTCGCCGCGTCAGCCTCACTCTCGAAACCAAATACGGCCGCATATCTGCGGCTGATCACCTGCGCCATCACGAAACTCATGTTAACCCCGGCATCGCCAATCGCCTTGGCGAGTGCGTGGCCCAGGCCAGGGCGATTGTCCCCCTCGACCAGGAGTACCGGAATCGACGACCGGGTAAGACCGGCGGTCTCGGCAGCTGCAATCGGCTTCCTGCCCGAGATCGGATGCAACTCGACCGCGCCTTTGTCGGTCCCAGGGTAGCGATAGGCCATCATCACTAGCAGATCGGCGCCGGCTTGGGCGAGCGGCTCTAGCGCAGTGGCTAGCGCTCCAGGACGGTTGTCGACCTCTGTGCCCCAAAGAGCAGCCTTCTTTACCGTGATCGCCATTGCCCTCCTCCCATTGTGTCTATCGCTTTGCCTTAGCACTGATCTGGTTGGCTCAGCCATTATTCAAGCAAATAGGAGGTCAGGCGGCCTTCTTGGATTTGCGCGGTTGAGATTGATCGACCCGTTCGTAAAGACCGCGCTCTTTGCGCTTCACAGCCCCCGCCCCTGTCCAACGAGTAATAGCCGCGAAAACATCCGAGGATCCCTTATCCTTGAGTCCGCGCACTTTGTGAATGTCGGCCGCATTGAACTGCTTCGGTAGCTGTTCGAGGATAGTCCCCCAGTTGATTCGGGCCCTGCCACTGCCCATTGCACGTGAAGTCGTGCCGCCACCGCTGGTCGCTGTTAAACCGATCAAACCGGAGAGTTTCGAGTCTTCGTCCTTGAGCCGGCGCAGCTCGTCTTCCTTCGAGCGGATCTCTCTTCGGAGGTTAGCCTGTAATTGCTGAGCCTGCTTCTGTACCTGTTCAAACCGAGAGCTCATCGCGCGTGCCTTGCTTGGCATCTAGTCGTGTCCTCCTTCAACTACTCCCAAGCAGATTCCTAGAGAGGAACCGCAGACAAGTATTACTGGGAAAGAGTTTTAAGACGCAATCGCGGTTTTCTACAACCCCGAAGGGCGGAGGACCGGAGGTTTGGAGACAGAACCATCAGAGCCGCGCGCGCCTTTCAACTTAACGGGAACGCTTTACAGCAACAATTATTCTGAGGGTTCGCTGCGCTAGCCGATGCTGACCGGCTTCGAAAACTGCCTCTTAGCTGCAACGTCCACCATAGTCTCTACTTTCAACAAGTGGGGGCGACGAATTTGACATCAGCGAATCCTATAACTTCGACGCCGGCTCGACGAATTCGCGGGCGAGCCTTTCCAGCTGGCGAATCACTTCGCGCTCGTCATTAGGTGCATCGAGAAAGATAAGTTCGACTTCGTCAGCACCAGCGTCACGATAACGTTTCAGGTCATCGACGGTGATGTGCTGCGTGTAGGGTGACACGGCGATTTCCAGGTCCGAGCGCTTGCGCCCATTTACCCTGAGAATTTGTTCTAATCGCTTTATCTTGGACTCGGCCTCGGCGATGTCCTGAAGGTTGTTGAGATTTGAGTGGCGGCATTGCTCACCCGATCAGAAGATCGGGCTGGGTAAGAGGAGGAGGCCGCCATGAGCAAAGGTGCCAAGAGCGAGGATGGAAAGAAAGCTGGGAATGAAGGGCAGTTGTGGCTGCGGTTGCCGGGTTTGGTCCGAGAGGCGCTGTACGACACCGTGATCGGTGCAGGCCTGGCGTGCGTAAATGAAGTGCTGGAAGCGGAGCGTGCGGCGCTGTGCGGACCGCGCTACGCGCATACCGTCGCACGTCAGGCAATCCGTGGAGGACACGTCGCTAGTTCGTTGGTGCTGGGCGGGCGGCGGGTCGCGGTGAGCCGGCAGCGGGCTCGCGGTGTCGATGGTGACGAACTCGGGTTGCCGAGTTGGCGCGAATGGAGTGCGCGGGATCCGCTTGAGGAACGGGCCTTGGAACAAATGGTGTTGGGGGTATCGACGCGGCGCTATGCGCGCTCGTTGGAGCCGTTGCCTGAGCGGGTCGAAGTACGAGGCGTCAGCAAGAGCGTGGTGAGCGAGCGGTTCGTGTATGGCACCGAGCGCAAGCTGGCGGAGTTGATGAGCCGGGAACTGAGCGATTTGCCCCTGGTGGCGCTGATGATCGACGGGGTGCACTTCGCCGAGCACGTCGTGCTGGCGGTAGTTGGTGTCGATGAGCACGGCGACAAACACGTGCTCGGACTGCGCGAGGGAGCGACTGAGAATGTCGTTGTGGTGCGGGCCTTGCTCGCCGATTTGGTCGAGCGTGGACTTGCTACCGGCCATTCGCTGCTAATCGTAATCGACGGGGCAAAAGCGTTACACAAGGCGGTGGTCGAGGTGTTCGGCGCGCACGCGCTGATTCAGCGTTGCCGCGAGCATAAGAAGCGCAATGTCACAGATGCGCTGCCCGAACGGCTGCGCGCCTCGGTCCGCGGCGCGATGAATCAGGCCTATGCGACGCGTGACGCTAAGCGCGCCCGGCGCCTACTTGATAATCTCGCACGCCGGCTTGAACATCAGTATCCTGGCGCCGCCGCCTCATTGCGCGAGGGCCTGGACGAAACTCTGACCGTGATGCGTTTGGGGCTGCCCGAGGCTCTCGAACGGGTGTTGTCCTCCACCAACTTGATTGAGAACCTGTTTAGTCGGGTGCGCGAAATCGGGCGCCGCGTCAGGCGCTGGCAGAGTGGCACGATGGTGCTGCGCTGGACCGCAGCCGGCGTGCTCGAGGCCGAGCGCGGCTTCCGCAAGTTGGCTGGCTATCGCGCGATGGCTGCCCTGGTCTCCGCGCTACACGCACATAACGTCGAAATCGATCGGGCTAGAAGGATTGACGATGCGGAGAAAGCCGCCTAACTGACTATATTACCGCTACTCAATCTCAACATCGAAGCGGACATCGTCCTCGGCCTCGGTGGGACTGACGTTCAGACCGTACCACCCGTCGCCGTACTCAGCTGCACGCCGAAGTGCAGGACCGCTCTCGCCACCGAACCAGACCGGCAACTTGCCACGTTTGATCGGCTTGGGATAACTGCGCACATTCTCGAAATTGACAAACTCGCCACGATAACTGCTGTGATCGTCACCCCATAGCTTGCGCATTGCTTCGATATACTCGCGAGTGCGCTGTGCCCGGCGTTCGAAAGGAATTCCAAGCGCTTGGAACTCCTCTGCCAACCATCCGATTCCGACGCCTAGAATGACGCGGCCGCCGCTGAGGTAGTCAACTGTGGCAACGGTCTTCGCCAATACGAGCGGATTATGCTCCGGTACCAAGCAAATCCCGGTTGCAAGCCGAATGCGATTGGTGCAAGCGGCGGCGTAAGTAAGGGTTGGAAACGGGTCGCCGATTGGAATTTCGGTGGGGGCAAGGAATTCACCGCTGCCATCCGTGGAATATGGGTAACGTGACTTATAGTGGTCGAGCAAGACGACATGCTCCGGCGCCCAGATGGTCGAGAAGTTGAGCCGCTCCGCATGCGTGGCAATCGTCCGGATCAGTGCGGGAGCGGCGAACACTCCAAATCCAATCGAGGAAAGTCCGATTTTCATCGCCATTCTCCCGGCTGACGAGGATGTCCGGAACATAAAGCATTCGACGCAGGATCGCTACTCGCGCACTTCAACCATTGAAATTACTTGTTACCCAGTCTAACAAGAGTCGCCGCAACCGCTGGCAACAGTCCTAAATTCCCGACTGTCCTAAAGTTGAAAGGCGAAGTGTCTTAGTCTGCGAACGCTGCTTTGAGAACAACCCGAATTGTTTCTTCTGAGATTCCGTGATCTGAGCGTAGGTGCCGCCTCATTCGTGATTTCACGTGGCCGCGTTGGCGGTCTTTGAGATTGGAAATCACCGGAGTCTGCGGGAGGATCACCGTGCCGCAGGGACACTTCAAATCTATTCTTCCGGATTCCAGGGCGACTATGGTGTTGAGCTTTTTGACTTTGGCTACTAGTTCGACGAGCAACCGAGCCTCAAGCGCGGCGGCGTGGGATGGCTTCATTGCAGCTTAGGGCCTGGCGCCGACCTAATGCGGGCCTTTAGCCATTGGAGCGCTTTCTGCCTGTGCGGCGGCCTGAGCCGTTCGTTGACCAAGCCTTGATCCTCTAAGTCCGCGAAGGTGATTAAATCGGGTCGGCGCTGATCGTATGCTTCCGCCGTCTCGTAAGATCGACGTGCGCGCCGAAAGCCGAATATCCAATCATCCCACGGCCAGTCATCAGCTTCGAGCAATTCAAGCGCTTCTGGATCAATTCCCTTTGGCAACGGCATGGTTTTAATCCTCGCATTCTCCTGCTTGCTCCACGATTTTTACCACCTCCGACGCTCCATTGCAGGGAGCCCGATCTTTGCCTTCGCGCGCGCACCGGCGCATGCTTGTTGTTGCCCGCGCGAGGATCCGAGCAAACGGGTAAAGGCGACCGGCGGAGCGCGGGAATGAGGCCACAGCGTCGGTTGCTCACCGGCGCGTGAGGTGTAGGGTGCGCCCGAGCACTAGCGCGCCGGTTCCTTGGAAGAAACTGTCGGATCTACGGCACGACGGAACTACCGAGCTCGACCAAGAAGAAAGCAAGCACGGTGCTTGCCTTGAAACGAACAGGACTCGGTCCCCCCTAATCGGTGAGCCATTTACCGCAATTTCCACATTTCACCACCGGCTTGAATTCAATGAACTTCACTTGCAGCATGTGTTCTGCCACACGTCCTTGTAAGTTTTTGGAATAGCTGTGCTTGGTCAAAACCTAAATTCGTACATACTGATGATGGAGTCCGCCCAGGATTGGAATTGCGGTAATAGGGCCGAACCGCTGAGTGCGGCGCAGATCCGGCGCATTCTTGTGCAACGAGAGATGTGTCCGAACCCGATTGTAATAGGAAGCGTAATCCTTCAGAACGCAACGCAATTGCGTTTCGCCGAACACGATGAGGTGGTCGAGGCTTTCGCACCGAATCGATTCGATGAGTCGCTCGACGTGGCCGTTTTGCCAAGGTGAACGTAGCGCGATGGGATGATCGCGGATCCTCATGGTCTGAATGCGGCGGGTGTAGGCGGGGCCGAAGGCTCGGTCACGGTCACGCAGCAGATAATCCGGTGCGTCGTCCCAGGGAAAGGCATCAGTCACCTGCCCCGCAATCCATTCTGCGGTCGGATTGGTCGTAACATTGATTGTGACCAACTGCCGGCGGAGTGACGCAGGACAACGAGGCCATAGAGCAACTTGAACGAGATGGTGCGGACGACGAACAGGTCCAGCGAAGCGATGCCGTCAGCATGATTGCGCAGGAAAGTCTTCCAACCTTGGGAAGGTGGTCGGCGGCGCCGTACCATGTACCGGCCGACGGTTGACTCAGCGACTTCGATCCCGAGCATCAACAATTCGCCATGAATCCGCGGTGCGCCCCACAGCGGGTTCTCGCGGTTCATCCGCCGGATCAGTGCCCGAATCCCGGCATCAGTCCGGGGACGGCCGCCGAGGTGGCGGGACTTCCAGCGCCAGTAGGCGCGAAAACCGCGACGATGCCAGCGAATTACGGTCTCCGGATGGACGATGAGGATCGCGTCCAGGAGCGACGGGTACAGCCGATACAGCCACACCATCACCAAGCGATCGATGTTCCAAAGTCGCACGCGCTTCGGCGATTTCGGTCTTAGCACTACCAGGCTGTTGGTGCAGGATGAGATTCTCGACCTCAAGCCGCGCTCGCCGCGTAAACCACGAGCGGATAACAAGCAGCAGCTGGATCAGCAAAGCGGCCACCGGCTGCTTCTTTACAATATGACTACAAACCAGTCATCCCGGCCAAGGTTTTCGGTAGGCACAGGTGTCTGGCATCGCTTGCTCCCAAAGACGGCGCCGTCAAAGCCGCCCGCAAAGAGGCGTACCAGCGAGTTCTACAATTTATAATTAGTCTCCCGATCTCGCCGGGCGCCGGCAGCCTAGCGCCGCCCCGCGTCCGTCTGCGACGGAGCGAAATGCCCGACGAACAGACCGTCCGGGTCGAACTTGCGCCGCAACGCCTGCAGGCGCTCCCAGTTCGGCCGCGCATACGAACGCTCGGCGCGCCGCGGATCGACCGCGATGTCCGATTCGCCGACATAATGGCCGACCGCATAGCGGTCGAGCACCGCGATGGTCGCGCGATGCCACGCGGCATTGGCCGTGTCATCCTCAGGGCGCTCCCAGACCGCGTAGCAAAGCGCCAGCGCGTCACCCGCCATCGAGTAGGCGCCGTCCGGCAAGGGTGCGCGCTCGCCGGTCGAAAGAACAAGGACCCCAAATGATTTCGACGACGGCGCGCGCGCGAAACAATCGCGCGAGGCCGCAAGCACCTCCCCCGGCAGCGAGTTAGTCCACAACGTATCCGCGAGGTAGCGATGGCCCTCTGGCCAGAGCATGGCGCCCATGTCATGCAGCGCGTCGATCGGCGTCGAGAGGTTGTGTTCCTTCAACATGCATCCGTCGGCCACGGGACAGCCATCCAAGCGGCTGAGCATCGAAGCCGCCTCGGCCGCGCTCTCGGCGAATGCGGTTCCGCTTACGATACAGGCGCGGCCGCGCTGAGAACCACATCGATCAGCGATCGGCGAGGGAGCCGCGGTCACGAAGATAGTCAACTCGACTCGCTTCGGCAGGTTGCGTGCCGCGTCGCCAGCCCATGCGCCGATCTCCTCAACCTGTTCGAGCGGATAATAGTAATTGCTGGTCGTGATCGCTTTGGGCCCAGGGTACAGCCTGAGCGTGAATTCAGTCACGACACCGAAAAATCCCGGGCCGCCGCCGCGGATCGCCCACAGTAGATCCGGATTCGCCTGTGTGCTCGCGATGACCACGTCGCCGGCGGCGGTAACCACCCTCGCCGCCTCGACACTGAAGCAGGCGGGCCCCCACTCGTTGAAGTTCCACCCCAGCCCACCATTCAGGATGAATCCGCTCATCGGAACCGTCGGGCAGTGTCCAACCGGAAAGGCTAACCCTTGAGCGGCCAGCGACCGGTTCAGTTCGCGGCCGCGCACCGCGGGTTGAATCACGGCACGTTGAGAATCGCGATCAATCGACACACTGTTCAGCCGGCCGAGGTCGATCAGCAGAGTCCCGTCGCGCAGTGAGAAGCCAACCCAGCTATGACCACCACCGCGCAGGGCGATCTTCAACCCGGCAGCGCGCGCAAATCTGACCGCCTCCACCACATCCTGCTCAGAGGCAGCTTGCACGATCGCCTCAGGATGTCGCTCGGGCACGAGCCGATGCCACACCATCGAGCGCCGCAAGCTCTCGTATCCGGCGTCGGCCGCCGTGGTGACGTCACCCCGAACTCGATTCCGCAATTGCGTCAGGTCCATGTTTCGCAGCCTCCGGTCCAACCTAATTGTCTCCTACGCTGCCTTCAATTGAGTTTTTGGTTTGGGCATATCATGGCGGCCATCGATTGTTTCCGAGTACTTGACGAAACCGCCTGCCTCCTTCTCCGCTTGACGAGGAAGGGGGTCGCCAAGAGAGGCGCAAAGAGTAAGGAGCGAACGCGAGGCGAACGATGTCTCTCCAGCATAGCTGCTTTTATCTGTGCCCGAATACTGAGCCAAACTGGCCGACAATTTCGCCGAGAAAAAGGGGCAAGGGGTCGAGTGTTCAAATCCCTACTGCTCCACCATTCAGTCCGGCAATTTTCCGATACTTTAGGGAATCTCGTGGAATCCGCGCGCGTGCGCGCGATTTACGATCACGCTCGGACCCGGAGAAGGCTTCCAGAGCCCGTAATCGGAGGAATCCGGCGAGTCCTATCCCGATGCGATTTTTCCAGGTCCATCCGTAAGGAGAGCGGCGCAGAATCTACCCCGCTTAGCGCGGTGCCATCTCGGCGATTTCCAGACAAAGACGCGAAGAAACGCTTCCAACATCGCGGCGACAGAGCAATGAGTGTTCACGACGGCAGGGGCACCACGCCCTTGCCCGAGAAGGAGATCTCGCTTGAACACTGAGACCGGATCCGTACCGGGAACGTTGGTCAATCAAAGCGCCAATTCGACAGCACCCGCGAAAAAGCCGGCCGTCGGCGTCAAGCCGAAGACTGCGCGTGCTGCGAAAACTAAGAAGACCCCGCAGCGTCCGCCTCGGTCATCGCGGGCGTCCGGTGCCGAGAAGCTAGTCTGCCGATATTGTGGCAGCGATGACCTTGCGCCGTCCTTCAAGAAACGACGCGACGCCCGATGCCGCGCTTGCTTCAAGAAGCGCTATGGTTCGGTCCCGCATGACAAGAAGACCGCGCCCACTCGAAAGACGAAGGCCACCAACTAGTTAAATCGAGGGTCGGAACCGGGTTGGGGCTCAGGCTCACCGGAGGGCTCGGGTCCCGATCGCGGGTTGGGAGCACCTTCGCGAATCGTCGAACGAGCGCCTAGGCCGGACCCTACGTCTGCAAACTACTTTACGCCGAGCGTCTGATGCTGTGCGCTCCAGAGCAAGGAAAGCTCAATCCGCCGGGTGAGGGCCTCAGCGGTTAGTTCGACTGGCTGTCGCCGCTGGCGAGGTGGTGGTGGCCTCAGATCGAATTGTGCAGGCTCTTGGTCTGGCAAACGAGACGGGCGAACGAGCATGGGATGCTGAGCTGTTACGAATCAAAGGCGAGATCGCGGTCAAACGCGGGGAAAACGATGAAGCCACGCATGCGTTCCGCTCAGCGATTGAAATTGCGCAGGCGCAGGAGGCCAAGTCGTGTCTTCAGCGAAATCGCCGCGACTTCGAGCGGGCTGGCGCCTAGTCGCGATTACGGGCGCGCCCGTTTTTCCGGTATTCATAGGGCGCCAGCCGTCCAAGCGCACGCATCGTATCGAAATCCAGGACGAGATTGCGATGCAACACACGACTGACGCCGCGGCCGACATCGAAGAGAATACGCGCCGACTGAACAGGGCGGTCGAAGAAATAGCGGGACGCTTTCCAGAACAGTTTCTCTGGACTCACCGGCGCTACCGCACGCGACCAATAAGCGGTACACGCTCCGTCTACGACGCTTGACGTGAGGCTTCGGTACCGGCCACGGCGCCGACGGTTCGTTGACGCTTTACGCCGGTGCCTCATCACCCGGCACGGACAAGGAGAGCAATTGGCTGCCAGCGCCGAACGGCACGTTCTCCCTCTACCTCCGTGCCTATTGGGCCGACCAAGCCATCCTCGACGGCACCTGGAAGGCGCCCAACGTCGAGAAGGTGAAATAACCGACCAATCAAGCACAGAATGAAAATGACAACAAAAACGATACTCACGTCCGTCCTCGCTAGCGCGCTGGCAACGAGCGGATTCACAAAGCAGGCCCTCGCTCAGGGGAGCCGCTACGACGAGATCGCCAACCTCCCGTTCGAAGAAAACTATCCCACCAAGGACACGACGCAGGTATGCATCTTCATCAGAGCTTTCGCGAGAAACCCAGAGGCTTACTTAACGCTACACCGACATGTCGCTTGGACCTCGCAAAATCGAAACTCAGCATGTCGTCATACGCGCAATCGCGCCTCAAGGGCATGCAAAGCGCCCTGCAGGCGTTTGTAATCTGGAATCTGGAATACGTCCCTTAATTTGCAAATGACTTTATTGGCAATGAGTCAGAAATCCATTTACAGCCAATTGTCGCTTTCTCATCCTGCGCTACGCCTCAACTGGATCCGTATAGAGGATGGGGAGAATAAGCCAGGGTCCAACCAAGAGTTAGAACTCCGGTCATCGCATAATCATCGTTAACCCGCTGGGGCTGGTGTAACGTGTCACGTCGAGATAGTTCGCTGGCGCCTGCTGGTTCAGGTATATCGGCTTGTCACCGGTGGGATCGAGAAAGAAAGTCGCGTGCTTGTTTTGGATATCCCAGATGGACTCGTCGTATGAAAGCGTTTCGTTAACCGGACCGATTCCTGGCACTTGAAGGGCCGGCCGGAAGACCGCGAGAAATTTCCATGGCTGGTCGTGCGAATCGTACAGATCCTCCCACAGCGCGCCATAGAACTGCTCGTCGATGTACATAACTCGCTTCCCGTAGCAGTAGCCGCGGGCGAGTTGCGGTACTTTGCTGACGTTGATTACGTAAACGTTGCGCAATTGCCATTTACCCCACGACGGCTTAGGCCATCCCAGCGGCAGATCGAAATCATGGGGATATCCCTCAGCAGGCATCGTAAAGTCCTGCAGGCTCAGGATTTGTTTTTCGCCCAAGAAATCGACCTTGACCTGTGTGATATTCGAGTCATAACCGGCGCGATAATCCTCGGGCGTGGTGTCGCTGCCGAACCCAGGGGCGCATCGCGCCAGCGCGGATTCGGGCTGGTAGCGCCGATATGCGGGTATAAAGTGGTACCCGTCTTCGGGGCGGGCGAGATCGGTATAGCTAATCTTTAGATCGGCGTTGTAGCGTTCCTGCTCCGGTTCTGTAGCTTCGAAGTATTCAGTGAAAAATTTACCTTCGGACCCAGGAATCGTCGCCGGAATCCCGGGGTCGGTATTATATGAAAGCTGCCGATAGACCAATATGCCCGCATCGCAGCTAAAATTGTTAAAGCTATTGACGTAACACCCCTGGGAGTAAGTATTCACCGAAAGATGAGGAATATAGCGGAACCAGAGATTGGCTAGTATCTTCCAGCCCTTATGCGGTTCAGCAGGCGTGGGGAAAGGGATGCCGCCATGATAGCCAGTGAGATTCAGTCCACCATCAGGCAGCTCAACGATTCTGACCTGACCTGAGTATTTTTCGGTGGCGGCGAGATAGTCGGGCGGCAGCGGATGAATGATACTAGGGCCAACTTCCATGCTGACGTCATCCGGCATCTTCCAGAAATACTTGCCCTCAAACAAGGCGACCATTCCATCTGGCATATACTGCTTGTAACTCCGCCAGTTCTGCATGGTGATCGTCATGCCGGGCGGAATCACGGCGGCTGCACCGGTCTCCGATTGGTTAGGTGCAGGAGTCGAGATGGCTGGCGCCGATATCGAATTGGCCGCATCAGGAGTGGGACCGTTATTCTGTGCGACAGCAGCGCTCGAGCAGAAGAGCAGCGTTAAGCAACAGGTGAGCGAAAGACGAATGTTCGAAGCAATCAATTTGTCACCGACCCTATTCCTTCATTGTGAAGCGAATTGACTTGGAGAATTCAGTGCTCGCACACTGTGATACCATTTTTTAACCAGTCGGACATCAATTGCTTCGTGGCAAATTTAGCCCGGATTTCCGTTTTGACTTCCGCGTGCGCGCGATTTACGATCACGCTCGGACCCGGAGAACGCTTCCAGAGCCCGTAATCGGAGGAATCCGGCGAGTCCTATCCCGATGCGATTTTTCCAGGTCCATCCGAAGGAAGGGCGGCGGCGGCAGAATCTACGCGCAAAGGTAGCGCCGGTGCCGTCTCGGCGATTTCTAGGGCTTGAGCCCCGATCACTATTTCAGGTTCGTGACTCAATTGAAGAACCAACGTCTGGAAACTACTTGATGTTAGCGCCGAGCGCCTGGTGCTGCGCGCTCCAGAGCAACGGAAGATCGATTCGCCGGGTGAGCGCCTCCAAGGTGAGATCGACCGGCTGGCGGCCCTCGGCGATCGCCTCGACGATTCGCGGTGAGAGAAACCCGAGCGGAATAAGACGCCGCGCCGAGCGCCCGTCCATTCCTTCCCGTCTTGCCAAGTCGCTGACCGAACGTACTTTGCCTGATACCAGCTCGTTGGCCCAACGCTTAGCGCGCGCGACCGCCTTCAGTAAGGGCAGGTCGACGGGGACAGGGTTGGACTCACCTTCAAGCACAATTCGCATCTCGACACCACGACGTTTCATCTGCATCGGAACGAGCCGCGAAAGCATCAAGCTCACCGGACCTGTGACGCCAGACGGTTCGGCGGGCGCGAGCGGAAGTTTTAGCGACAGGTGGAGGCTTTCGCGACTAAGCTGGACCCGCTCGATGAGTCTCACCCAGCGCCGCCGCGGCGTCGCTCCTTAGCCGTCCACTCCACGTCTGTGCCGACTTCAAGCCCGACGGCAACAGGTTCGAATCGACACCGGACGCTTCGAGCGCGAGCGCGATCGCCGGGCGGTCGCCCAGTACTGTTTGAACCGCCGCAGCGACTCTCTGCTCGATCTCGGGTGCGGAGATTCGCCACCCCTGTTCTGCATCCTCCGAGTTGCCCCTGACCAATGATCGGGAGACGTAATAGCGGTAGCGGCGCTGGCCCTTGGCCGCCCCCTGCACATAGAGTGGCTCGCCGCTTTCGTCGAACAACTTACCTCCGAGCGGACTGCCCGATGCTTCGGTCTTGCGGCCCTCGCCACTACGCGCCCCTCGATCGCGCAAGCTTTGCTGGACCCGTTCCCATAGCTCACGGCTGACGATCGCCTCGTGCTGCCCGGGATGGCGTTCGCGCTTGTGCCGGATCTCCCCCAGGTAGATCGGGTTGGAGAGTAGATGGTAGAGGGCGCCGCGCGAAAATTGCTTGCCGCCCCGAGCCTTGCCGCTCCTGGTTACCCTGACGCTGGAAATAATTCCGCGCAAGCGCAGGTCGTTTGCAAGGAGCCGGACGCTGCCGAGTTCGAGGTAGCGCTCGAAGATCCCTCTCACAGTCGCGGCTTCGTCGGGGGTGACGACCAGCTTGCGCTCGCGGACGTCATATCCCAGCGGCAGCACCCCGCCCATCCAGATGCCCTTGCGCTTGGAGGCGGCGACCTTGTCGCGGATGCGCTCGCCGATCACTTCGCGCTCGAACTGGGCGAACGACAGCAGCAGGTTAAGGGTCAACCGACCCATCGAAGTGGTGGTGTTGAACTGCTGGGTGACGGCCACGAATGAGACGGCTTTGGCGTCGAACAGCTCGACCATCCTGGCGAAGTCGGTAAGTGACCGGGTCAGGCGATCGACCTTGTAGACGACGACTGTATCGACCAGGCCCTCGCGGATGTTTGCGAGTAATTGCTGGAGTCCCGGCCGCTCCATACCTGCGCCGGAAAAGCCGCCATCGTCGTAGGCGGTCTTGATCAGTCGCCAACCCTCACCCGCCTGACTTCGGATGAACGCCTCGCAGGCCTCGCGCTGCGCGTGCAGCGAATTGTAGTCCTGCTCCAAGCCTTCTTCCGAGGACTTGCGGGTGTAGATTGCGCATCGTCTGGTAGCACTAGCCATTGGTGGCCTCCTTTGCGCGGCCCTTCAGACCAAAGAACAGTGGCCCCGACCAGCGCGTGCCAGTGATCACGCGGGCGACTTCCGAGAGCGATTTGTAGCGTTGTCCTTGGTAAACGACATTGGTGTCTAGCACAGTGACCCGGTGACTGACGCCGCGCCACTGGCGGATCAGCACGGTCCCGGCTGTTGCCCGCGGCTGCGGAATAGATCGCGGAGCATCCTTTGATGGATTATCGGCGATACGGTCGAGGAGCCGCTGGGTTGCTGGTTTGAGGCCAGGCGAGGCTCTCTCCTGCAGCCGGTACGCAATCGCTCTGATCAGCAACGCGCGCCCGAAGTTGGGCGATGGTTCCGCGCCGAAGAGCGCCGCCCATCGTAGCCTCAGGGCAGACACGTCAAGGGCTGAGAGGCGCATGATCTCTAGCGCTAGTTCCTCCAAATCGCCGCCCAGGGTGGGCCGCTTTCCGCCTCGCTTCGATGAGACTGATTGCCCCATGGATACCTCCTATAGGATGTCCATGTGCGCTCAATCCGCGCCATAAAGCCAGTCGCTTCTCTTTCGGCTCGGAATTCCGCAGGCGAGTCGATGCGATGGGGATCACTGAAGTCGTCACCGCTTCACGCTCACCTTGGCAAAACGCTTTCGTCGAGCGCGTCATCGGCTCGCTTCGCCGCGAGTGTCTGGATTACATCGTGATCTTCAACGAACGCCATCTGCGCCGCGTACTCTCAACATATATCGACTACTAACACCAAACGCGCACCCATCTCTCACTCGACCAGGATTGCCCAGACCCCCGCCCGGTCATGCCACCCAGGATCGGAAGAGTCGTCGCCATTCCACAAGTCAGTGGCCTGCATCACCGCTACGAACGTCTCGCCGCCTGATTCGCCCCTGATTCCTGCTTACCAACGGTTGTGCCGCGTGGCCGCTCCGCCGTCGTCTGAGGATCCCCGATTGGGGTTTTTTCAACCTCGATCAGAAAGACCGGACGCCTATAGACAAACGCGCACAGATTGGCGGCTGGGGATTTCAAACGCTGGCGCGCTTGCTTTGTTGCCTAGACGATATGCGGCGTTCTTGGCGCGCAATAGCGGATTGTCGAGAGACGCGATCAGTTGTCGACCTCCACTCTACCGAAGGGCTGGGAATTGTGACAGCGTTAACCAGCGCGCCAACACCGGCGGCTCACTGGAAAGCCCATCCATAGCGGCACCCGCCGGTGGTGGTTGGCTAACGCCTCTGCGAGGTCCTGCCGACTAAGGGGGCTCCGCGCGAGGTGTTTATAGAAAACCGAACGCGGCCTCATCTTGGACAATCGGCATTGCAGGTATCCTTAACCGTGCAATACCCGAAGACCGGTGGCGATTCGGTATGGAATTCGAATTGGCCTCGACGTCTCGGAATCCGGTCGCCAAAGACAGCCTGTGCCTCTTCGCTGGCGGGTGGGCAGAGGGTTGCGGCAACAGGTATGTAGACGTCCAGGAGCATCAACTTTGCGTTTTGTGATTGATTCCCAAGGCAGTGATCCGCGACGAGAAGGTCGATGCCTTCAAACCGAGCAGTTCTGCCGCACCGTCTGGCCCCGAGACGTTTCCGTCGGTCCGTTTCGAAGCGTCTATGATGGTCTCGCGCGCTCGCGCTTCATTTCGTCCCGCGTAGGGAGCACGCCCTTCGCCTGCTCTCCGCTCTTTTTGCGTCGCCAAACTGCGGAACGAGAACCGGCACTTCCACCCCAGCGCAGATCCGGGGGACACGCATCAACCTCAAAGTAGTGTGTGCGATGCTTAAGACATTATGACCGCATCCGGCCAATCATGACGGCATCGTGCCCAGATAGTCGCGCTTGCCGATTTTTACGCCGACCTGGCGGAGGATGTCGTACGCGGTTGTCGTATGGAAGCCGATTTGCGGCATTTCGAAGTGATACAGATAGCTCTGCGCCTTCATCGTGCGCGGCTGGCCACCCATCGGAACGGTGACGTCCGAATCGTCTTTGCCGTCGAGCTGATTGGGCCGCAGCCCCTTCAGGAAATCGACTGTCTTGTCGATGCGCGATTGCATCTCGGCCCAGCTGTTGTCCTGCTCCGGCAGGCTCGGAAGAGCGACGCCGGCGACGCGACCGGCGCCGAGAGAGTGATTGCAGACCTGTCGCACCTGGCGCTCCAGCGTGAACATGTCGGGATAGAGCCGCAGATTGAGTACCGTGGCAGTATCCCATTTCTGCGCGGTGGCGTGTTCCTCGGCTTTCTGCAGCACGGTCTTGAGGCCCCCGAGCAGCTGAAGGCACACGGGCACGAAGCCGGAATGTAGCGATATGGCCATTGGATCTTCTCCGTCATGAATGGTGGCGTCTTACCGAGACGATCTTAGCTTCCGGCGGATTGCCCGCAAAGCGATTCTAGACCAGAATTCCCCTCTCCGAATAGATTGCGCGGCACTCGCACGGATGCGCGAGCGCCGCGTTTTACCAAACCAAACCCAGAAATAATTCAGTCAGGGCGGCTGGCTGCCAGAGAGTGGATCTTCCTGATATAGCCGCCGGGAAAGTGCACAATCGCTGCCAATCACTCGCTCGCGACTACATCACCACGGGAGCGGTCCGAGTTTCGCATGCGAGAACGTACCTGTCGGGCCGTCCGGGCCGAGCAGCGCAACGCGCACCGCCTCGGCGGCGCCCTCCTCGACAGTCTCCGTGCCCGCATAGTTGTTGAGGTTCGTCTTGGTGAAGCCCGGGGAGACGGCGTTGACCTTGATCCCGGCCGACTCCAGCTCGATCGCCATGGCGAGCGTCATAGCGTTGAGAGCCGTCTTGGACGCAGGGTAGACGGGGCCGAAGATCGAGCGATAGGGGTAAGCCGGGTCCGAGTTCATCGTCAGCGAGCCAACGCCGCTCGACACGTTGACGATGCGGGCTCCCGGCGCCTCGCGCAGGAGCGGCAGCATCGCCTGGTAAACGGCGAGGACGCCGAACACGTTGGTCTCCCACACCGCGCGCACTTCATCGAGAGATACGTTGCTCGGGCGGGTCAACTTAGCGTACTCCTCGATGGACATGTCCGGCCGCAGCTTCCCGTATTCGAGATAGCCGCGTTGTTGATGAGCACGTCGAGGCGGCCGAACTCCTTGCGGATGCGCTCCGCCGCGGCGGCGATCGAAGCCTGATCCGTCACGTCGAGCTGGAGCGCGCGGGCGTCTCGCCCAATCGTCCTTGGCCGCAGCCTCGCCGCGCTCGAGATTGCGCGACCCGACCAGCACAGTGAAGCCGTGTGCCACGAGATCCTTTGCGATTTGAAGACCGATTCCTTGATTGGCCCCGGTGACCAGGGCGACGCGTTTGTCCTGCATAGTAATCTCCTTTTTGCTTCGATGTGATGAGAAGCGGGCAGGTGATTTTGTCGGCCACAGCCTTAGGTGTGATGCGATGCCATTTGGCCAACACTTCGTCCATGGAAAGCCCATCCGAGAACCTGCTTCATGTGCTCTTGACGGATGCGCTACTAGTCAGGGACGCGGGCAGATTGAGTCGAGGACAGTGATCGTTTCGGGAGGAAGTTTCATCGACGCCGCCTCCAGATTTTCGCGCAGATGGTGAACCGATGATGTGCCAGGAATGAGCAGGATGTTTGGCGCACGGTGAAGCAGCCACGCCAGCGCAATCTGCATTGGGGTCGCTTTCAACGACGCTGCGGCCGCGTCGAGCACAGCGGACTGCAGCGGGGCGAATCCTCCCAGCGGGAAGAATGGCACGTAAGCGATGCCTTGCCGTCCAAGCTCGTCGATGAAACCGTCGTCATCTCGGTGCGCGACGTTGTAGTACAACCGCCATTGATGAGTTCGCGCATCGAGGGTAGCGGCTTCCCACGAATTGAGGACAAGTAGGCTTCATACTCGGGGTCGTTCTCGACCGGGAATCGAATCATGTCGCCGTTCTCGTCGCGCAGTGCTTTGCCGTTCTCGTCGGCACGCAGAGTCCAGGTCCCCAGGTCCTTGGGATACCGCGCGATGTCGCCCGTCTCAAGGTCAGCGGGGGGATTGTCGAGTTCGGCCTCAAGTCGTTGGCTGTAAAAACCACCTGTATAGATCCCCGACTTCGTGATGGCGTCATTCGGTCTGATGAAGTAAGCGAAGAATCCATCGGGGACCATGATTTCGAAAAAGTACCGCATCGCAAAATGCGCGAGTTCCGCGGTCTTCGGGTTCTGCACAATGTCGAAGAGCATGGACCACTCTCCATCAGACAGTCGGCGCGCAGCCTCGAAGAGAAATGCGAATAGTCGCCGCCGGATGCCTTCCTCGACGTGGAAGGTCGGGAATTGTGCGGTCAGTTGGACGAACATCGCGTCGACCGCTTTGAACCGTTCCAGGAACTTCGGGTTAATCTCGATGCTTGTGCGGTCGCCGAGTGTTTTAAGTTCCGAGGATATGTCGCGGGTTGTCCCTTTGCCGGTCGGGTGGGAAGCTTCGTTGCAAACGAGGTACTCGTATCCTATTAGGTCCTCGTTGAAACCATCTGGATTGACGAGACGCTTGAGATTGATTACCCCAACCGCGTTCGCCTTTTCGGCATCGTAGGGTGCGTACGCCGCGCCGGTATAGCATTCCGTCAAGCAGCCCTTGCCGACTGATTCCGGTCCGATGAACATAAGAGCCCGAGGTTCGTGAACTGGTGGTCCGCGAGGCGATGCATTGCCCGGCTGGCCGCTTGGTCCTGCACGATAAGAAAACGCATAAAGAAATCGAAGACCCTCTGCCTCCTTCGATCGGTGTGGTGGAAGATCCGGCACTGGGATGCAGTGGCCCGCTCTGGGTCCGCGGGGGTATTACCATTGAGTCGCACGACGGAAAACGCTACGAAAAACGAAACCGCGTAACGCTCTGCCGTTGCGGGCGTCTCAGAACAAACCGTTTTGCAACGGAGCGCACGCAAGCACTCAATTCAATGACGGCCTTCTCAACACACCATAGGCTAAGCGACCGTCTTCGCTTCGGCGCTGTAACATAGACTCCGACTTTTATGCGGTTGTCGCCCATCCTTATGAAGGGAGCGAACCATATGATCGCTGACTGACGAATCCGCTGCCTCAATCTTCGCTACTCGGGTCTGGACAGACCACAGTAACTCTCCCAATTGTTCCTGAGTCAATTTCTGGCGCGCATTGCTCTCTTTCGGCTAGTAAACAGGTGCGCACCAACAGCGGCAGATCAATAGTAGACCGGTTTACGGACGAATCGAAAAAAAAAGGTGCCGCAACGAAATCTGCGAGCGAGCGCCCTCGTTCTGCGTGGGGACCATTCCGGCACAAATCGTTCACAGTCATATGGATAGCAACCGTCGTCTCGAACATTGGCGGCTGGATGTACAGTGCTGCCTCCGGCTGGCTGATGACGAGCCTCAATCCTTCGCCGCTCATTGTTTCGATGGTTCAGGTCGCTACTACTTTGCCGATGTTCCTGTTCGCGCTTCCGGCCGGAGCGCTCGCAGATATTGCGGACCGGCGTAAACTTCTCATCTTCGGCGAGGTTGCTACCACCGCCTTTTCAGCTGCGCTTGCCGCGCTCGTTTTTCTGCACCAAGTGAATCCGCTCAACCTGTTGATCCTAACATTCGTGATCGAGGCAGGATCGGCAGTCACCGCGCCGGCCTGGCATGCGGTTGTTCCGCAACTGGTGCCCAAGTGGGAATTGGCTTCCGCCATATCTGCCAACAGCGCCGGCATCAATGTCAGCCGCGCGGTCGGTCCGGCGCTTTGCGGCGCAATCATAATGGCGTATGGAATTGCCGCTCCGTTTTGGATCAACGCGGTCAGCACGCTGGCGGTTGTAGGAGCGCTGGTATGGTGGCGCCAATCGAGAACGGCAGCACAGCGTCTGCCGCCAGAGCACTTCCGCAATGCCATTCGCACCGGTCTGCGCTATGCGAGGTACAACGGTCCGCTGAGTGCAACGCTTGTGCGGGCAACAGCGTTCTTCCTCTTCGCCAGCGCTTACTGGGCGTTGCTGCCGCTAATCGCGCGAAGCCAGATCGCAGGTGGACCGGAAATCTACGGCATCCTGCTCGGGGCGATTGGCGCCGCTGCGGTGGGCGGTGCTTTCGCTCTGCCTCGATTGAGCGCGGCGCTCGATCCCGACTGCCTCGTAGCCGTGGGAACACTTGGCACCGCGGTCGCGATGACGCTATTCGGGCTGGCTCACGATGTCTTTCTCGCGGTGCTCGCGAGCGTGATCGCAGGCGTTTCGTGGATCGCGGTGCTGTCGAGCCTCAATATTTCAGCTCAAGTTGCTTTGCCAGAATGGGTACGGGGCCGCGGGCTCGCGATGTTCGTGACGGTCCTTTCCGGTGCATTGAGTATTGGCAGCGCGATTTGGGGCCAGGTCGCGAGTGTCGCTGGTCTTCCCTTAGCGCACTTCATCGCCGCGGCGGGGTCATTGATAGTGATACCTTTGACCTGGCGATGGAAACTGCAAACCGGAGCTGCTTTGGACCTCACGCCCTCGATGCAGTGGCCCACACCGATCACGACGCGTGAGATCGAACGGGATCGCGGGCCGGTACTGGTGACGACGGAATACGACATCGATCCAAAGCAGCGTGAAGCGTTCCTTAAGGCGCTCGGCAAATTGGCACGTGAGCGTCGGCGTGATGGCGCGTATGACTGGGCTGTGTTCGAGGATCCTGCAGTCGAAGGCCGATTCGTCGAAACGTTTTTGACCGATTCATGGCTGGAGCATCTGCGTCATCATGCGCGTGTGACCAAAGCCGACAGCGTGCTGCACAAAGCCGTTCATCGATTTCAGAGGAAAGGTACGCCGAAGGTCACCCATTTGATCGCCGCCGATAATGTGAAGTCATGAGGGCGGATGCAGCCGACGCGTATGCCAATGCGAGACGATAGCCAGAGCGTGCGCGCCTTGCGCGGCCTCGCGGGTGCTTTGTCGCGAGCGGCCGGGGCACCGTTGGTGGGGAACAATCACGTGCGCTTACTCAAAGACGCACGACAGAATTATCCTGCTTGGCTCGAAGCTATCAGCACGGCGAAGCACCACGTGCATTTCGAAAGCTACATCATTTACGAAGATGATACCGGACGAGAGTTCGTAGAAGCTTTGATTGCGAAGGCGCGCGCGGGCGTGCGAGTCCGGCTGATCTATGACTGGATGGGTGGGTTCGGAAAGGCGTCGCGGCGGTTTTGGAGCCGTTTGCGGGCGGGCGGTGTCGAGGTGCGTTGCTACAACCGGCCTCGCTTCGACAGTCCGCTGGGTTGGATATCTCGGGACCATCGCAAGATGCTCGTGGTGGATGGCCGCGTCGGTTTTATCACGGGCTTATGCGTGGTCAAGATGTGGGTCGGCGACCCGGAACAAAATATTGAGCCATGGCGCGACACAGGAGTTGAAGTGCGGGGACCCGCGGTCTCAGAAATCGAGCAGGCATTAGCACAAATCTGGGCCATGATGGGTGAGCCGATTCCCGAGCTTGAATTGATCGGCACAGATGCTGCGGTCTCGGCTGGCGATATGGACGTGAGGATTGTGGCGAGCTTGCCCGCCACTGCTGGCATGATTCGCCTGGACGAACTCGTTGCAGCATTCGCGCGAAGAAAGCTGTGGTTAACGGATGCCTATTTCGCGGGGACTAGCTCCTACGTGCAAGCTTTGAGAGCTGCTGCAAAGGACTGCGTTGACGTTCGGCTTCTGGTTCCGAACGCGACCGACATCCCAATGCTTCGACCCTTATCCAGAGCTGGCTATCGGCCGCTCCTGGAAGCGGGGGTCCGCGTCTTTGAGTGGAACGGCACGATGATTCACGCGAAGACGGCGGTTGCCGACGAGCATTGGGCGCGGGTCGGTTCGACCAACCTGAACATCGCGAGTTGGTTCAGCAACTGCGAGTTGGACGCGATCGTCGAAAACGATTCATTCGCGCGTGAGATGGAAGAAATGTATCTCAGGGACTTAGAGAACAGTACCGAGATCGTTCTAGATAGAGGGCGGACAACTCAAGCTTACAAGGCAAAAGCTCATCCCGTCCCGCACAACGAAGGAAGCGCCGGGAGAGCAGTTGCGGGAGTGGTTCGCATCAGCAACACGGTTGGCGCGGCGATCAGCGATCGCCGAGTACTCGAACCGGTCGAAGCTCGTATTCTGATCATAGCCTCACTGGGTTTGTTGACCCTCGGCGCGCTAGGTATGTTTTTGCCCCGCTTGTTTGCATATCCGATGGTAGCAGTGAGCGTGTGGCTTGCTGTCGCACTTCTCTACCGAGGCTATCGATTGCACCGCGAAGGTAAGCCGGAAAGCAAGTCGTCTGGCGGTGATCACGAACCATCCGAGCTTCAACGACGCCGCCGCTGTCGGCGGTTACGGTGGCCTATTAAGATGTACCTCGCAGCGTCTAGGCGGATTTTCCGCGCATATCGATATCGAAGAAGTCGTTCAGTGCAGGAATGCAGGGCTTCAACTTCGCCGAATATCCAGTACCGCTTTCGCCGCTTCCTCCGAATGCCTATCCGCTTTCGATCTCGTCGCCGCTTCCGCGGCTAAGATGTGCCCAAAAAGCTCTCTTCCTCAATCCGTGCAGACTGTCCAACTTGAGCTAACGGGAACACTCTCGCACTCCAAGATTGCGATTTTTATTTTGGTTGCCACTATGAGGTAAGAAAGCAATGCATGAGTTACTGTTTACGTCCCTCGGCGTTTCCAAGTTGCACTGGGGCTGGTTTGCTGTTGTCGCCCTATTTCTGACAGGCTGTAGTGGACACCGCGAGACACCGCGAGTGCGATACATTCCACTACCCGAGTTAGAACGCGTTTATGGCCCCATTGTCACGGCAGGCAACCTCCCTACACCTGACCAGAATGGGACCGGGGACCGCTTGGGGCTGTTCCGTGATGCTCAGGGCACGATTTGGGGATTGCCCGTTTCTACTGAGAGCGACGGCAGATTGCTCGGCTGTTCTCCGCTTGCACCGCGTGATGCACGGATCACAGACACCTATCCTGCGGGCGCTACCGTTATAGGTGCTACGAACGAGCCAACCGGCTGGCGCGGCGGTACCGGCAATTTGGAACTCCTGCTGCGAGATAGACGCGGAACGGTCCGCTGGCAGGCAGTGAAAGGCGGGCAGATCGTGGGCGGCCCGGTCTGTTGGGTCAAAGAGTTGCCAGGACTACCGCAACAACTGAACTACTATCGGATAGCCCCTGCAACAGCTTCAGGGAAATAGAACCGCCTGAATGCGTCCATGCTGACTCGACGCATCAGATTCTAGCCAGAGACAGATAGCAGGCAGGCTGAAGAAATACTCATTCACGGAATACATTGGTGTTCCGGGGCCATTGTTTACCGGACAGTTATCGAACTCCTCCCTAAATAGGTAGATGGGAAGCATAAAGAACACCTTCTAAGACAAAATAAGAGAATGAGGTCAGATAAATGAGCCAAACCGTGTAGGTTAATCGAAACCAAAGTGGATAGCTGCAATTGACCAAACTAAGATAGAATGTACTAACAGTGAACACCGCAGCATCCATGTAGGATGTTTCAACCGGCTGCTTGTATGCATTGATCAGCATAGGAGGTATTCCACATGTTCGACTTGGGAGTTCCACAAGAATTCCGACTGAATCTCTAAAAGCCTGGGTCCGTGGCAAAAGTACTCGCGGAACAAGCTTGCAAACGTAGCATCGAAGGGAATCTAAGCATGTCAGAATGAGCAGGCGCGGAAGCAAATACGACTAGAACTTTTCCGCGGAAAAGGTCGCTCCTTGAGTTTGGGCCTAAGACCGCGCACACTGATCTGACTGATGGCAAATTAGCAACGCACCTTCAGCGTGACTGTTAATCCTGTGGACCGCAGAACACCAGTGGGCTTTAACGGTGAAGTTTGCGGCTCTGGAATTTTGGGCGGAACTGCTCCCGGTCGTTCGATAGATCAGTCATCGATGATCGCTCAGTGGTAGTCAATCAGTAGAAGGCTTCCGCATTCTATCTGAATTATCTTGTTCTACCGGTTTGTTCTCGGCTCCAGCGGGATCTTCCTCAGGATCTTTGATCACATTTTATCGATTTGAGGGTCACATAGAACAGGGAAATTCGAGCTCATGAGCGATGTCCCGAGCGCATTCTCTTAGTTCAGGTTGAATTGACGTTGATCGGTGAGCGAAACAAAAAAGGGGTGTGGCAAAGCTCTTTTAGTGTTGTGTGGCGGGACTTTAGCAACAGGCACTGGTGACGGCAAGCTGCTGCTGGAGGTTTTTTAGGATTTGGTTCTCGGGTCCGGCAGGCGCTCCCCAGGGTTGTTTGATCCATTCGCTAAAGCTGGGACTTTAAGGGCAAGTGAGATTTGGTTTTTACTGCTCGGTGGGCTCCTGCGCTGGGTGATCATTGATTGATTGGTTTTAAGCGGTTCTGGTGATCGGCAACTGCTTCCGCTCAACCTATTTATAGAAATTAGCCTTGGCCTCCTTCCGTTGGCGACGATCGCCGGCGCTGATAGAGCTTGGTCCTTGTCGGTTTGCTGCGGTTGCAGCAAGCTTGGTCGCGAGCGAGCGTTTTCATTGAAGTCGTTTGCGCAGGGGAGAGACTGGTCGATATCTGCGAGGTCCGTGAATGGGTGAATGGTTCAGGCAGTCGGCGGTAAGGACGTCAGCGCGTGGGCTTGCAAACGAGGAAGCTCGACGGCGTCTGCTTCAGTGCGGACCCAACGCTGTAACCGAGAAAAAGCCACATCTGATCCTAGCGCTGTTTGACAAGTTCTGAGCTCCGGTGCCGTGGATGCTCGAAGTTACCGTCCTGCTCGAACTTGCACTTGGCAGGTTTCTTGAGGCGGCTGTCATTGCGGTGCTACTGGTCTTCAATGCCTCACTGAGCCTGTTCCAGGAAACTCGAGCGCGCGGTGCGCTGGAGCTGCTGCAAAAGCGGCTTGCCGTGCGGGCGAGGGTGCTGCGGGACGGCGTATGGGCCCTGATTCCAGCAGAGCGACTGGTGCCGGGTGATTTTGTTCACTTGCAAATGGGCGACCTTGTGCCAGCGGACGTCTGCATCAACGACGGAGAGGTGTTGCTCGATCAATCGGCGCTAACCGGCGAGTCGGTGCCGGTCGAGGCAGAGTGGGGCAAGACTGCTTACGCCGGTTCGTTGGTCAAGCGTGGCGAGGCGAGCGGCGAGGTCATCGCGACTGGCGGGCGAACCTATTTTGGAAAGACCGCCGAACTGGTGCGCTCAGCCAAGACGGTCAGCCACCTGCAAAGCATCATCTTCTTGATCGTGAAGTACCTGGTGGCGATGGACACCGGGCTGGCGGTCGGGGTCTTCTTGTGCGCCGCGCTCGTCGGCATGCCCCTTGCCGAGACGCTTCCATTCGTACTGATTCTGCTGGTGGCTTCGGTTCCGGTCGCGCTACCGGCCACCTTCACTTTGGCAACCGCGCTCGGCGCGGTGGAATTAGCCAAGTGTGGGGTTCTGGTGACCCGTCTGTCGGCGATCGAGGAAGCGGCGGCGATGGACATGTTGTGCAGCGACAAGACCGGAACAATCACTCAAAATCAGCTGTCGCTCGCGGTTTTGCACCCTTATGCACCGTTCAGCGAACAAGACCTGTTGCGGTTCGCAGCATATGCGAGCGACGAAGCGGGTCAGGACCCGATCGATCTCGCCGTTTTCGCCCGCGCCAGAGCGGAAGGCACGCTCTCGGCGCCGACTCATAGACTCAAGTTCATTCCGTTTGAGCCGGCAAGCAAAACTTGCCGAAGCCCATCGTCGGTCAGGATGGAAAAGAATTGCGCGCCCTTAAGGGCGCGCCTCAAGCGGTGGCCGCGCGGGTCGGACACACTACCGGCATAGACGCCGACGTTGAACGACTTGCAGCGGGAGGTTACCGCGTGCTCGCAGTTGCGGGTGGCGCCGACGGCATCCTGCGCTTGATTGGACTCCTGGCGCTTCAGGATCCGCCGCGCGAGGATTCTAAATCTTTGGTGGCAAGGCTGAACCAGTTGGGTGTTCGCGTCGCGATGGTAACGGGAGACGGGCTCGCGACGGCTCGTGCAGTAGCTGCGCAGGTCGGGATCGCGGGCCTTGCCTGTTCGTCTCGGGATTTGCGGGAGAACATCGGTAGGGCGCTCGATTGCGCAGTCTTCGCCGGTGTCTTTCCGGAAGACAAGTTTCAGCTCGTGCGCGCACTGCAGCATGCTGGACACGTCGTCGGCATGACCGGAGACGGAGTCAACGACGCCCCGGCGCTCAAGCAGGCTGAAGTTGGAATCGCCGTCGCCACCGCCACCGACGTGGCGAAAGCTTCGGCAAGCCTGGTGCTCACCAATCCCGGTCTCACTGACACCCTGGCCGCGGTAGAAACCAGCCGGTGCATCTATCAGCGTATGCTGACTTACACGCTCAACAAGATCATCAAGACCGTCGAGATCGGGCTATTCCTCAGCGTCGGGTTGATTCTCACGCGCGCTTTCAT
Source organism: uncultured Pseudomonadota bacterium (assembly GCA_963837035.1). GTDB lineage: Bacteria > Desulfobacterota > Binatia > Binatales > Binataceae > JASHZA01. The sequence goes on along the minus strand of CAWIMH010000022.1, from coordinate 430,459 downwards.
CATTACGCCGCTGCTGATCGTAATGCTGCTGTTCACTAACGACTTCGTGACCATGTCGATTGCGACCGATCAAGTTTCCGCGTCGCCAATACCGGATCGTTGGCACATCCGCAGTCTGATGGTGGCGGGAATGACTCTCGGCAGTCTCATCCTGCTGCTGTCGTTTGGCTTGTTTTTTTGCGGGCGGGATATTCTTCACCTGCCGCTTCCTCAGTTGCAGACCCTGGTCTTCGTAACCCTCGTGTTCACAGGTCAGGGGATGGTCTATCTGGTACGCGAGCGCCACCACTTCTGGAATTCCGCTCCAAGCAGATGGATGATTCTCAGCTCGATCATGGACGTGGTAGTGGTGTGTCTGATGTCGGTGTGGGGGATCTTGATGGCACCTCTGCCGAGTGCGGTGATCGCGTCGGTCATTCTGGCGTGTGCGCTGTACCTGATCGCCCTGGACTTCCTGAAGGTCCCAATTTTGTTCCGGGTACTGTATACGTCGTGAGGGTTGTCAGAAGCGAAGGTGGTGCTTGCGGGCGATCAGTCGAATTCGCTGGGTTGCGCTAGTCAAAAGAGGACAGATGCGCCGATTCAAGAAAATTCTTTGTCCCGTGGACTTCGACCCGAACTCGCTTCTGGCGCTTCGGCTCGTCTCCGAGGTGGCGCAAGAACGCAAGGCAACTCTCCGTCTGCTTCACGTAGTGGCGATGCCCCCTGGACCGGAGGTGGCGCTACCCTTCGGAAAGATGGAAGCCACCGCCCGAACCAGGCTTGAGCGGTTGGCGCGCCAGAGAGTTGATGGCAAAGCCCGCTACGAGGTTGGCATCATGATGGGCGATCCGGGGCGTCGAGGTCCTTCAAGCAGCGAAACGATGGGGCGCGAACCTGATCGTAATGGCGACCCATGGTCGGAAGGGACTCCGGCATCTCGTCCTCGGAAGCGTGGCTGAGCACGTGGTCCGAGAAGCGTCGTGTCCGGTCCTGACGGTGAGTCCGAAGGCGACGCACGGCACTCCGTCGCAGAAACGTTAGCGCGCCGAGCGGAGCGCCTGAAAACAGCCGCTTGCATGCAAGGGAAGTCAGCTATGAAACCATTGCCGCACGTATATGAAGTGGAGCTCGCCGGCGGCGCCGATGGCTACGCCAAAGTCTCGACTGCAGGGATACCTGAGCTCCAATCCGCGCCGCCGCTCGATTTTGATGGTCCGGGAGACGCGTGGAGTCCCGAACATCTGTTTCTAGCGGCAGTTGAAACCTGTTTTCTGTTCACGCTCCGGTCGGTGGCTCGGGCATCCAAGCTCGAATTCATATCGTTGGAATTGTCTGGAGAGGGAAAAGTTGATCGCAAGGATGGCGCGACGCGCTTCACTGAGATCGTGCTTCGGCCGCGCCTGCGGGTTCCCGTCGGTATGGACAAAGACCGGGCCCTTCGCATCCTAGAGAAAAGCGAAAAGGCCTGCCTCGTGTCTGCGTCGCTATCTACGCCGGTCAGACTCGAGTCGGTCGTTATAGTCGGTTAGCGCCCGGAGATCCTTGTTGCACCACGGCTGCGGCAATCCGGGAAGAAGCGCTTCTTCTCGGGCAGCCCATCATCCGTTGGGTAACGCTCGCCGCGGCAATCCCTACGATAGCCGGGAGCACCGGAGTCGGCTCCAAACCGGAGAGGATTTGCGGCACGCGCGTTTTCGTGCTGCCCAACCCGAGCGGCGTGAACGCCAGCTTTCCCCGCTTCGAGGATAAATTGGTCTGGTTCAAGCAACTTCGAAAATTCATCGAATCGAGTCTTAGTCCAAGCCACAATTGAAGAATTTAACGTTGACAGGCTGCGCTGGCTCCTTCGAAGGCGCTCGGTGATATGGACTATGTCCACGTGGCTGCGCCTGCGCTTTCAAAATTCAGGATGAAATGCTTACTCTGGACAAGGTTGCCTCGGGTCTCTACAAACCTGAGACCGGCCTCACAGCTGAGGTAAGCGAATGGAAGAAGACGGCTTTGAGGGGGTGGCCGTCGGATTCCGAGCAAGTGGTTGTTTTCGCAGATATTCCCTAAACCTACAGGAGTTAGGCGCCAGATGGAGAATACGATCATCTTGGAAGTCGCGCGCTTCCATCCGGAGCGCGACTCCGAACCGACGTTCCAGAGCTTCGAGGTTCCTCTGCGCGGGGACTGGATGATCCTGGACGCGCTGAACCACATAAAGGACAATCTCGACGGCTCGTTGTCGCTCCGATGGTCCTGCCGGATGGGAATCTGCGGCAGCTGCGGCATGATGATCAACGGCGTCGCGAGGCTCGCCTGCGAAACTCTGCTCATGAACTATGCGCCCGGCCCGCTTCACATACAGCCGCTCGACCATTTTCCGGTCATCAGGGACCTCGTCATCGACATGGATGACTTCCTCGCGAAGCTGTCAAAAATCCGGCCTTGGATCGTACGCAAAGACAACACCGAGCCCGAGCGCGAATACCTTCAGACGCCCGAGCAACTTGAAAGGTACAAGCAGTTCAGCATGTGTATCAACTGTGCGCTTTGCTTCGCGGCATGTCCGGTGTATGGGCTCGATCCTGCATACGCCGGACCGGCAATAATCGCGCTCGCACTTCGCTATAACCTGGACTCACGTGACCAGGGCGAATCCGAACGAACTGACACCTTATCGCAGCAGGACGGGATCTGGGATTGCACTGCAATAGGCGAGTGTTCGGTCGTATGTCCCAAGCATGTTGATCCTTCCCTCGCGATTCAGATGTATAAGCTCACCGCGACGAAGGAATGGTTCAAATCGTTTCTGCTGCCCTGGGGGAACAAGTAACGCGAAAAGAATGAATCAATGCCAGGAAGTCGACGGAGGCTCCGCGCCGCGTCAGGCCTAAATGAGAAGGGCTCTAACCTCGAGGAGGCCGCACCAATGGCAGGCGACGTTATAGCTCGAAGTCTGCGTCTTCGAGAATTCTAGCGGTCCGAAACAAAAATCTGTTGCCTAACACGCCGTCGATCACGCGATGATCATAGGAAAGCGCAAGGTACATCATGGTGCGGACGGCGAGCGAATCTGAACCGTCGACCTCGATCACGACCGAGCGCTTCTTCACCTCGCCCATCCTAAGGATGCCCACCTGCGGCTGGTTGATTATCGCGAAGCCATATAGATTGCCCTCGCGGCCGGGATTCGAGAGCGTGAAGCTTCCGCCCGAGAGATCATCGGCGGTGAGCGACTTCTCGAAGACTTTGCGATGTTGTCGCTCGATCTCGCGCGCGAGTCCCACAACCGAAAGCGTGTCCGCGCCCTTGATCACCGGAACGACGAGCCCTTCCTCCGCGTCCATCGCGATGCCGAGGTTGATATCCTTGCGGATGACTACGGAATCGCCTGCGACCGACGAGTTCATCCGCGGAAATTCCTTCAGCGCCCGTACCGTCGCCATCGCGACAATCGGCAGCAGGGTCAGTGAAAAGCCCTCGCGTTTGTGGAAAGCGTCCTTGCGCGCATCTCGCAACGCCACCACTTTGGTAAGGTCCACCTCGGCGACGGTGCCCACGTGCGGCGCATGGGTCTTGGAATAGACCATGTGCTCAGCGATGAGCTTGCGGCGGCGGGTGAAGGGTTCGACAACATCGCCCTCGCGCGGCTGGTAAACCGGCGGACGGAAGACCATGCCAGCAGCAGGCGCAGGCGTCGGCGGCGCCTCCTGGGCCGCGGTCGGTGATCCGGCGGCAGCTCCTGCCTCGGGGGGCGGAACAGGGACCTGTCCGCGCTGCAATGCCTCCAGGTAGTGCTCGATGTCGCGCCTGCTAACGCGTCCGCCGATGCCGGTTCCGGGCACGAGATTCAAATCGATGCCCCGCTCCTCGGCCATGCGAAGGACCACCGGCGAGTAGCGGCGCGGCGGGCCGCCCGCTGCCGCTGCGCGCGGTGGTGCGGGCGGTCCAACAGGCGGCGCGGCCCCAGCGGGCGCCTTGGCGACCACTACTGCGGCATTCGCCGGCGGCGCTATTACCTCGGCCGGCTTCGCCGCCCGGGCAGCCGCGCCCGCCGTCTCGATCACGGCGAGTAATGCACCGACTGGCAGAGTCTGCCCCTCCGCTGCGACTAGCCTTGCGATCATGCCCGCACCGGGAGAGGGGATTTCGGTATCGACCTTGTCGGTCGAGATCTCGCACAGCGGTTGGTCTTCCTGAACGGAGTCGCCCGCCTTTACCAGCCACTTGGTAACCGTCCCTTCGACCACGCTCTCGCCCATCTGGGGCATCGTTACTTCGACAGCCATCTCAATAAGCCGCCAGGCTGCGAATCGCTTCCGTGATCTTGTTGGTGTTAGGCAGGACGAACTCTTCGAGCGGCGGACTATACGGGGTGTGCGTATCGGCCGCCGCCAATCGCCGCACCGGCCCATCGAGCGAGTCAAACGCATGTTCGGCGATCAGCGCGGCGACCTCGCCGCCGATTCCGCCGGTGAGCCGGTCTTCATGTACGACCAGCACTTTGCCGGTCTTACGCGCGGTCGCGAGGATCGCTTCACGGTCGAGCGGCAGCAGCGTCCTCAGGTCGAGCACCTCGACCGAGAGCCCGTCTTCCTTGTCCACGATTCGCGCCGCATCGAGGCACTGATGAACCGTACCTCCGTACGTGATTATCGAGAGGTCGCGTCCATCCTGTCTGACTTGCGCGACGCCGATCGGCACCGTGAAGTCGCCCTCTGGCAGGTCCTCCTTGACGCTGCGATAGAGCCGCTTGTGTTCGAAGTAGATAATCGGATTGTCGTCGCGGATCGCGCTCTTCAGCAAACCCTTCGCATCGTATGGCGTTGCCGGTGCGACGACCTTGAGACCAGGGACGCGCGTGAACCACGCCTCAGGGTTCTGCGAATGGAAAACCGCGCCATGGATTCCCGCACCCGACGGAGCGCGAACAACGAGCGGGCATGCGACCGTCCCGCCATGACGATAGCGTAGCGTTGCGGCGGTGTTGACGATTTGGTCGAAGGCGCATGAGATGAAGTCGGCAAACTGCATTTCAAGCACCGGGCGCATCCCCAAAATCGCCGCGCCAATCCCGGCGCCGACAATGAGCGCCTCGGAAATCGGCGTATCGATCACGCGGTCCTCGCCGAATGCCTCGAGCAGGCCGTCGGTGACCTTGAACGCGCCACCGAGCTCGCCAACGTCCTCGCCCATCACGAAGACGTTCCCATCGCGCCGCATCTCCTCGTGTAGTGCCTGGCTGATAGCAGTGACGTAGGTGACTTCCATCGTCTGTGCGGAGGTCAGTGCTTGTCGCCGGGGGCGTACAAATCCTCGAGGGCTTCGTGCGCTTGGGGTAGCGGACTCTGTTCCGCGAAATCGACCGCGCTCTGGACGATTTGACGCGTTCGCTCGTCGATCTCCTCGCGAATTCGCTTTACGTCGTGCCCCTTTTTTTCGAGGTAGAACTCGTAGCGCGGAATCGGGTCGCGGCTCTCCCATTCCACCAGTTCCTCCTTGTTGCGGTAAAGCGCCGGGTCGTGCTCGCTATGGCCGCGATAGCGATACGTCTTGCACTCGATCATCTCGGGACCGCCGCCCTCGCGCACACGGTTTATCACCCGCTCGCTCAGTTGCACGACCGCAAGCAGGTCGTTGCCCGAAACCACATGGCCCTTGAAGCCGTAGCCTTCGGCGCGGCAGGCAACATCCTCGACCGCCATCTGCTTTTCGAGCGGTGTCGAGTAGGCGTAACGGTTATTCTCGCACACGAAGATAACTGGCAGCTTGCGCACCCCCGCGAAGTTCATCGCCTCGTGAACGTCGCCGCGCGAAGACGCACCCTCGCCGAAAAAGGCGACGGCGACGTGCTTCTCCTTCTTGATCTGGAACTTTAGCGCGGCGCCGACCGCGACCGGCAGCGACGAACCCAGCATTGAGGTTGAGCCAAAGATTCCATGCTCGAGGTCACCTCCATGGAGGAACGAATCCTTGCCTCGCGAGAGCCCAGTCTCCTTGCCCATCAACTGCGCCATCAGACGACCGGGATCCACGCCGCGCACGAGCAAGGCGCCCAGGTCGCGATGGAGCGGCGCAACGAAATCACCCTCCTGTAGCGGCACGCAAATACCGGTAACGATCGCTTCCTGCCCGGCGCCGGAATAGACTCCGCCGAGAATCTTGTTCTGCCGGTGAAGCCGCGAGACGCGCTCTTCAAAGGCGCGAATCAATTTCATCTGACCGTAAAGGTTTAGTTCGAACTCGATTCGCGCGTCGGCCTCGGGCGAGGTCGCCGCCGCTATGCCGCCGGGCTCAGCCATTTACCCCATCTCTCGCTGAAAAAGTAGACCCCAACCGCTTCAAGAAGCAATCGTCAAATCGCATGTTCTGCAACACGGTAACGCTGGCGCTTGACCGGGTGGTCAAAGATGTATCTGAAATACTCTTATTGGACGTAAGCCACAAGACCGCCCCCGGCGATGATTATCTCATCGCCCTGGCACGCGCCGCCGGAGCGCATTTCATCGTCTCGGGCGATCCCCACCTCATCGAACTCAAGCAAGCCAGGCCGCCTGTGCTCACTCCAAGAGCTTTTCTCCGGGACTGCCCTCTTAATCTCATACACGGTATGTCATCAAAGCGGTCTAAGACCACAGCCCTTTGATCTACGTGGATGTTGGGCATGGAAGGCTATCGGCGCCCGCAACCAACGATGAGGAAGTTACCCAACCCCGGCTCGCTAGACTCGCAAGCAACAGATGAAAATAGACTAGCCCTTGAAAGGGATCCCACTTCTTAAGCGCCGCGCCGATTTCGTTATAGCCGAACGGTTGGCGTTCGGGGCCGACCCCAAGCCATTGCCGCAGGTTCTTCGCCGCAGCGATGTCGTCACCCGGAAAAACGTTCAGTCGGCCCAATCCTCGCAGTAGGATGTAGTCTGCGCTCCACCGCCCGATCCCCCGTAGCTGCATCAAGCGGCTTAGCGCTGACTCGTCGTCGACTCTGGCAAGAGCTTCGAAATAGTCCGTTTTTTTAGCCACCACTCGCGCGAGTTCGAGCAAGGCCGCGGCCTTGTGACGACTAAACCCGAGTTCACAAAGTTCGTGCGGTGCAAGCTGGGCAACATTGCCGGGTTCGGGCGGTCCGAAGAGCGATTCCCGCGCGCCTCTGAACGGAGGACCGGTGCGCGAACTCAGACGATTGAGTAGTTCGAGTCCAACCTCCAGACTGAGCTGCTGACAACAGATCGCATTGACAGCCGCCTCGAACACGGTTGGAAAGCGCGGAGGGTGGAATCCGGGGAAGCGCCTTACCAGTGCTCTTAGACGGGAATCACGGCGTGCGAGTCGTTGGAAACCGCTCATGTCCACGTCGAGGCCGAGCAGCCGCTCGACGGCGACGCTCACCCGCTCGGGCTTTGGCGCACGGTCAAGAGAGGTACATATGCACTCGATTTTGGGCTGGTCACTTGGCGCCGTTTGTCTGACTGCGAGGTGGAGTGGTGAGCCATCAATCAGGATGATCCGCGAGTATCGCGCGCCATCCCAACGATCGATCAGGTTGCGCGGACGGCGACGCAGAGCCCATGCCGTCAGGTCAAGCCTAAACGGTGCGCAGGGCTGTAGGTAAAAACGTATGCTCTTCATCTGTGATGGCGCCCTACGATGAAATTTTCGCAGATCGACCTCTGCAAGAATGCTCAGCGGGATGAACTGACTAGGGGTGGGTCCGAACTGTGACGTCTTCGGCAGCGGGTCGACGCGATTGAACCGTATACATCCGCAACATAACCAGCCAGATTATGGTCAGTTGCACCCCGGAGGTTACGCTGAGACGCGCACGCTATATCGTCAAGCGACAGCAGACCAACCAGTACGCCGGAGGCGTTGACTACAGGCAGGCGGCGCAGAGAGTTATTGCGCATCAATTGCATCGCGTGCGCCAGATCGTCCTCACTCCCGCAGGACACGATGCTTCTGGCCATGGCGCTCTCCACTCCGAGTTCTCCCAGCGGTCGGCCTTGCGTGTAGGCTGCCATGCAAATGTCGCGATCGGTCAAAAATCCGATGGGCCGCGACTCCGCGTCTACGACTGGGACGCAGCCGCAGGCCTCCTCCCACATAATTCGCGCAGCGGTGTTCAGCATATCGTCTCGGTGACACGTCCGGACTTCATGTTTCATCAGCCGTTTAACGTCCATCGTACTTCTCCTCTGCTTGCTTGGTTCCCTCCTGAGGGCTGCCTCGCTAACTGGCTCCAAGGGCATCATGTGGCTAAGGGATTGGAAGGTTTGGCATTGAAGATTTCCGGATTCTCCCTTCCGGTGACCTCGATCTCGGCCATAACACCCTTGTTCAGTGCGCGGGTCATTGCGTGATCGACAATCTTGATAGTTTGCGGGACCGGCAATTCCATGTCGGCGACAATTGCATTTCCGGGAGGTACGGGCACGCTCTGAAGAAAGCGCATCGGTGGCATTGCGAACGCGCCCATGATCCAGACCCGCGACCAGATATTGCCGATTGGATGCAGGCTGGAGAGCAGGTTCGGCCCGCCGTTGACCATGAAGACCCGCACGGTCTCACCGACCCTGGCTTTCATTGCGCCGAAATGCTCGGCCGTCAGCCCGTTGTATGCGCCGTTGAAGATGACGTAGGTGGCCTGCTCACGCAGCAGCCGTTCGGAATCGAAATCGCGCGGCCCCGTAGTCCCTGGCATCTGCTTGGTGTAGGTCTCATTCTGGCCGAGGTAAAACTCTCGATCGACGTGCGGCAGCCCTTGCTCGGGTTCGACTACGATCATACCGAACATCCCGCGAGCGATATGCATGTCCATCTCTCCCGGCACGGCGCAATGGTAGGTAAAGGCACCGGGATACACGGTTTTGAAGGTGATGCTCTTGCTCTGCCCGGGAAGAACCGTGAGCGGATCGGCGCCGCCGCCAGGACCATAGACTGCATGAAGGTCGATCGAATGCCACGTCGTGCTGTGACGATCGTTGCGCAAGGTCAGAGTAACGGTGTCGCCCTGGCGCACTCGGATCATCGGCCCGGGCACCTGGCCGTTGAAGGTCATATACGAAAATTTCGCACCTGGCTCGATCTCCGCCTCGACCTCGCGTCCCTCGAAAGTTATTTCGTGATGGATTGAATGATCCCGTTTTATCGGCGCCGGGATGTTGCTGGGATCAGCCACAACGCCGCGGCCAGGCTTAGCGGCGGCCGTAGCTGCCGTTGATGGCGCTGAGCCGTTAGATTCATTCAGGGACGCCGCGATTGCGTTGCTCCCGCCGATTCCAAGCAAAGCCGCTCCCGTTCCCAGCAGACGAAAGAGTTCCCGACGCGAGACAGTTGAGCGCATCATTTCTCCGTGTTGACGGTTCCTTTGATCAGCCTGCTGCAAGTTTTTTGTCGAGCAGTTCCTTGAGCACCACCGCTTGGTTGTGCTCCTGGTCCCTGGCGCTATAGACAAGCGTGAGGGTCACCTCGCGGGCGAGCTTCTCGAGCTCGGCTAGCAGGGCTTTCGCCTCAGGGCGTTTGAGTTCCCCGAGATAACGTTTGCGGAATTCTTGCCACCGGACCGGATCATGGCCAAAGAACTGCCGCAGCTCGTTGCTCGGACCGAGTTCGCGCATCCATTTCTCGACGTGGGCTTTTTCCTTTTTGATGCCGCGAGGCCACAGCCGATCCACCAATATTCGAGTACCGTCGCCGCGAGCGGGAGGATCGTAGGTTCGTTTGATCGCAATCATGGCCGTACCTCCTTTTCGGTGACTGCAGCCAGTTACATCGGAATGGCGGAATCGAGGTCGGCGCTTGTGAAAGTGCGCGCGCCGCTGATGAGAGAGCGCGCTATCTCTACCTTCTCCCAGACATTCCACAGCAGAACCCCGCGCACCCTGCCTGCACGGAGGTAGTACACGACGCCCTCGCGGTAGGGCTCTTTCCACTTGCTCACCGTTTCAAGCCGCGGGTCCAGCTCGCCGACGGCCTCGTAGCCCACTTCGAATAGATCGGAATAAAAGGACGGCAGGTGCGTATAAGATTCTGCCGCGCCGGCCATGTTGTGTCCGGCTAGACGGCCCATCGTATTGGCGTTGTCCTCGTGTTCAACCCGCAACTGCTTGTTCAGCGCAGGATTGAAAAACCGTGCAACATCCCCTGCCGCGTAGACGTTGGGCGCGCTCGTCTTAAGAAGCTCATCAACCACAATTCCGTCGGATACTTCCAGAGTTGCACCCTTGGCGAGCTCAACATTCGGATTGATTCCGATGCCAGCGACGACCCCATCGACCGTTATTGCCTTACGGCCGGAGATGTGGACAAGGAAGCGGTTGCCATTTTTCTCCAACCCATCCACCGTGCTGCCGTTCAAGACTTCGATGCCCTTCTCTCGATAGTAATGCGTGATCGCCTCGCACAGATCGGCGGGAAACGCGAGTGCCCCTATCCCGCTTTCCGGAAACAGCATGACGACGTGCTTGCCGTTCATGGTCAGCGCGGCCGCGATTTCCGAGCCGATGAAACCACCGCCGATGACCGCGAATCGGTCGCCTTCGTCCGTCAAAGTCCGGAGCCGTTGGTAATCGTTCAATGTTCGAAAATAAATGATCGACTTTTCGCCGAACCGCAGGCGTCGAGGTGATCCACCGGTGGCGAGTAGCAACTTCTCATACGAGTACGCGCGGCCTTCGCGATCGACTAGATGGCGCTGAGTGACATCAATCCGCACCGCCGTCCTTCCCAGATGCAGATTGACGCCAGCCACATCGGCAGTCTGCCGCCAGATGCTTTCCAAGTCCTTTCCCTTCCAAAGGGCCTTGGAGAGCGGGGGCCGATCGTACGGGCCAACCGCCTCAGCGCTAATGAGTCCGACTGAGCCGACGCTGTCCAGTTCCCGGATTCCGTGGACGGCGGAATCGGCCGTCATACCTCCACCGACAATCAGATATTTGTAATGTTCCATCGGCTGTCACCTCAATGAGTGATTACTTTGGCCCGAGTGCGCAGCCATCCGTATGCTGCAGGCCTGCTCATGAAGACGGGGCTCGCGAAGTAGCACGACGAACCGGATGATTCGCAGGCAGTTCACAGAACCCGTCGCTCTCTATTTTGAGCGCCCTGTTAAAGCGCGAGCGGAAGTTTTCCAGCGCGATCATCGCCGTCAGCTCCACGATCTGAGCCGTGCTGAAGCGCTGTTCAAGCTCTGCGAAGACAACGTCGGGAACGTCGGCCGGTGTGCGGGTCATTCCCTCGGCATAGCGGAGCACCGCCTTGTCCTGGTCACTGAATTGCGCGCTCATTTCGAAGCCATCCAGATCGGCTAGTTGCTCGTCACTGATTCCCTGTTGTCTGCCGACGGCAGAATTCATGTCCACTCAGAAGGGACAGCCCGCGATCTGAGCGGCGCGAAGACATGCTAAAGTCTTGATCCTCGGTTCGACTAGCGAGGAACTCGTCAGTGCACCTGACAAGGCGGTCAACGTTTCCAGCACGTCTGGACAATGCCCAAGCGCCGTCAAGGGTGTCGGCACGCGACCATATCTGTCTTCGCTTTTACGGTAGATCCGTTGCACCTTTGCCGGAGATAGGTCAGTTTCAGCACCTTTGATACGCATCAATCTCTTCCTTTTTTCCGAAATGATCCGTCGTCAAAGCCCTGCCCGAGCAGCGCGCATTCGACTGTTGCATCCTTTGCACTGTCTTAAGCTGACCATTGCGGACGAATCCCTGCCCAACCCAGGACGGCGAGCACTCGGCATGGCTTTCGCTGAAAGCCAGCCGCGCGTGCCGTCCAGTGTTTTGGTCTCGCTCCTGTACCATGATCATCTCATGTGAGGTCGCCCCTATCTCTCGTTCGCTAGGTGACGGAGACAATCTACGGTCGAGAGTGCTGGCTGTTCCCAGACGATTTACATCTCGTCTCGATGGCATCCGGAACACTTTCGGTATAAAGCAGGATCCGGTGCGTGATTCGGCCTGCTGGATCGATTCCGTGCGATGCTTCGGAGATTAATTGTTCGACGTTCACGACGCGCAACAGCGGCCATTCAACCGGCTTCTCCCACGTTTTGGTGTTGAGGAGGTCGCCGACCCCAATCGAAAAGAATGCGGCGGTCGCGGGGAAGGTTTTTATACAATTGTCGCCGTCGCACGTCCCCGGACGATAAATTTCTAGCTGATATTCCATATTCTTTTTCCTTCCTTGCTCGGTAATCTGTGGAACCTACACGCATGCCAAGCGCTTAGAGGACCGTCCACTGTCGAGCTCGTAATTGTTCTCGCCCTCTACAGTCTGACGTAGACCGATTTGACTTGGGTGTAGAGCTCCAGCGAATGCACGCCAAGTTCGCGGCCAAATCCTGACTGCTTGTATCCGCCGAACGGTGAGATTACGTCAGAGCCGGCCTGACAGTTGATCAGAACGGTGCCCGCCTTAATCGCACGGGCGACGCGATGCGCTCGGCTGATGTCGCGCGTCCAGATGGACGCGGCGAGGCCATAGATGGTGTCGTTGCCTTGCAGGATGGCGTCGCTCTCATCCTTAAACGGGATGACCGCCGCGACTGGACCGAAAATCTCCTCGCGCGCGATTCGCATCCTGTTGTCGACGTCCGTGAACACGGTGGGCGCCACGAAATAGCCCTTGGTCGGCAGGGATTCGCCACCCGCCGCCAGTCGCGCTCCTTCCCGCCTGCCGATTTCAACGTAATTGACCACGCGTTGAAACTGCTCTTTCGAGACGAGCGGTCCCATTCTCGTCTTCGGATCGAACGGGTCGCCCACAATCATGCTGCCGCTGGCCTTCACGAATTTATCGACGAAGTCCTCGTAGATGCTGCACTCGGCGAAGATGCGCGTACGGGCAGCGCAGACCTGGCCGGAATTGTAGAACGCGCCGAGCATTGCGCTCGGTATGGCGCCATCAAGATCGGCATCGCGAAAGATGATGTTGGGCGATTTGCCTCCAAGTTCTAGAGAAATGCGCTTCAGATTTCCGGCCGATGCCTGGAGGATCAATTTCCCTACCTCGGTCGAGCCGGTGAAGGCGACCTTGTCGATGTCAGGATGTTCCGCGATCGAGCTTCCGGCGCCCGGACCAAAGCCGGTGATGATATTAACCACACCAAGGGGCAGGCCGGCTTCAAGGATCAAATCGCCGAGACGCAAGGCGGTAAGCGGTGTTTGCTCAGCAGGCTTCAGAATGACGGTATTGCCGCACGCAAGAGCCGGCGCAATCTTCCAGGCTGCCATAAGCAGCGGAAAATTCCACGGTATTATCTGGCCGCAGACCCCCACGGGCTCGCGCAGGGTGTAGTTGAACATCGAAGGGTCGGATGGATTTTTCGCCGTAGATCTTGGTGCACCAGCCCGCATAGTAGCGAAAGGTCTCCGCCGCCTTGGGGATGTCGATCGTCCGCGCCTGCGAGAGTGGCTTGCCATTGTCGAGGGTCTCGAGCTGGGCGAGTTCGTCGGCGTGCCGATCGATCAGATCGGCAATCTTCAGGAGATGGCGGGTGCGTTCGTGCGGTCCCATCCTCGCCCATCTGCCGTCTTCGAAGGCTTTGCGGGCGGCTTTGACCGCCTCGTCCACGTCGACCTTGTCGCCTTCGGCGACCAACGCCAACACTTCTTCGTTCGCAGGGTTGACAGTCTCGAAGGTCTTGCCCGATCTGGCGGGCATCCATTTGCCTCCGATCAGCAGCTTCTTCGGCGAGCTCTGCAGAAATTGAACCACGGGCGGCATAAGGACGTGGCCCTCTGACTGTGTTGTGGTCGCTGTGTTGTTCATCGTACGTCTCCGTTGCGAAACCGCGACCCTTTACGCCGCGGCAGCAAAAAAGAGCCGAACCATTCTTTGGTTGCAGTGAGCTTGTATTCCTGGATTGCCAGTGAGGGATCGACGTTCTTCGGACAGACCACGGAGCACTCGCCGATGACGACGCAATCCCAGATGCCATCATGTTGGGAAAGCACGTCAGTTCGAACCGGCTCGCTCTGGTCACGCGAGTCCATGTTCCAGCGCTGCGCAAGGGCAATGGTTGCCGGCCCGGCATAGGCCGGGTCGAGTCCGTAAACCGGGCAGGCTGAAAAGCACAGCACGCAGTTGATGCACATGCTGTACTGCCTATAGCGATCGAGTTGGGCCGGGCTTTGCAAAAACTCGCGCGCCGGAGAAGCTCCGTCATGTCGGATAAGCCACGGGCTGGTCCTTTCCAGCTTGTCCAGGAAGTCGGTCATGTCGATCACGAGGTCGCGGATTATGGGGAAGTGCCGCAGCGGAGCGATCCGGATCGGGCCAACCGAGAGGCAGTCGCTGATGCGCTTTTCGCAGGCCAGCCATTCCCTGCCGTTGATCATCATTCCGCAGCTGCCGCAAATGCCCATCCGGCATGACCAGCGGAACGTCAGCGAGCCATCGATCCAATCCTTGATGTAGTTCAGCGCATCGAGCACGACCCAGTCCGGTCGGTACAGAATTTCAAAAGTGTCGACGTGCGGCTCTGTATCGGAGTCCGAGAATCGATCTATTTCAAGAATCACTGTATCTGGCATCACCGAAATCCTTATGAGGCAATTATTTTGTCACTGTGATCTCGCCGAGCATGTGGTCCTTTTCATGCGGAATGCAGGCGTACCGATAGTGCCCGGGAACAGTGAATGTGTAGCTCCAGGTCGCGCCGGGAGGCATGAACCCCGAATCAAAAGCTTTTGCACCTGTCGGCAGGGCCACGTCATTTTTGTTCTGCGCCGCACTTGAGTCCGTGGTCACGTCGTGCAGCGTCGTTCCGGTGTTTTTCCACAGCACGGTGGTCCCCACTCTCACCGTGAGCTCTGCAGGAACGTAGGTCGGCGGCTTGTCGGTCATGGTGACCACTGCAGTCTTGCTCGCGGCGCGCGCCAAACGCACCGGGTGATTGGCCAGAAGCAGCAGTAGGGCTGTGATCAGCGAAGTCAGGGCCAGAGCACGAAACAGCAATGCCACCGCTCGGGTTCGCATTGATCGGTAAGCTTCATTCTCACGCTGCTGAATTGTCTCGTCCATAAGCATTACGTAATATGTTTGTCCGAGGATGAATTCTGATTTTTACAGGATTGCTCCGGCCTGATGAGTTGTGACCATTGGAGCTCCTGAAGGCTCTCGCTCTCAGGCGTGAGGATTCGAACCGATCGCTGGTACGTGAGGTAGGCCCAAATCCACGTCGAGAGCACCTGAAGGCGGTTCCATAAACCCGCCAGGTACATCACGTGGACTGTCCACCAGAGTAGCCAAGCAAAAAACCCAGCCATCCTGAGACGGCCAAAATCGGCAACGGCAAAAGAGCGACCGATTGTCGCTAGTCTTCCTTTGTCCCTATAGCGAAATGGCGGCGGGTCTTTCTGGCCGTTTATGCAACACGCGATCAAACTGCCTACGTAGATCCCTTGCTGTATCGCAACCGTAGCCAAGCCGGGTGAGAATAGCTGGCCATCTCGTTCGAGCACCATAAGATCGCCGATAACAAAGACTTCTGGATGACCAGGTATCGACAGGTCTGGGCGCACTTTAACTCGCCCAAGGTGATCGGTGTCCGCGCTGAGCGTGGCTGCAATAGCGGTGGCTTTGACTCCGGCTGTCCAAATTAGGTTTCTGCTGCTAATGCGCGTCTGCCGGTTGATGATGACCCCGGTTTGGTCGATTGCAGTGACGGTGGCATCAGTCATCACCTGCACGCCTTTGCGTTCCAGCTCGTGGCGAGCCTTCTGAGCGAGGCGCTCAGGAAGCCCTGGTAAGATTCGCGGGCCCGCTTCGAGCAAGAGGATGCGGGTATTGCGTGTGTCGATGTGACGGTACTCGCGCCGTAGTGTGAACCGTGCCAGCTCCGCTAGTGCACCCGCCAGCTCGACGCCGGTTGGACCCGCACCGACCAGCACGAAGGTGAGGAGGCCACTGACCGACTCCGTGTCGGTCTCCAGTTCCGCCCGTTCGAAAGCGTGCAGGATTCGATGACGAATGCGCGCCGCATCGCCGATGCTCTTGAGACTGGGCGCGAAGTGCGGCCAATCGTCATGGCCGAAATAGTTATACTGCGTCCCGGTCGCCACGATCAGATAGTCATAGTGAAGCTGTCGAGCGGCCATCCGAACGGTTCTCGCTTGCAGGTCGAACCCCGTCACTTCGGCCATCAGGACTTCGGCGTTCGGTTGCCTGCGCAGCAGGAACCGAATCGGGGCCGAAATTTCGTCAGCGGAGAGGCCGCAAGTCGCGACCTGATACAGCAGTGGAAAGAAAACAGAATGATTGGTGCGGTCGATCACGGTCACGCGAACGGGTGAGTGGCGCAGCGCGTGGGCGGCGTTGGTACCGCCGAATCCGCCGCCGACAATGATCACACGGGGTACTGCATCAATCATTGGGACTCTCCGTCATTAGGCCCCAACAGCTCAGGATCGTGGCCGGCACGCGCCAGCACGCGCTGTGCCGCCGCGAGCACTTTTGGACTGTCGATCGAGGACGAAGCCGGCACTCGCGGCGTGGCCGCAATTTCCGCGAGCAGCTCATCGCTTTCCGAACCGGCCAAACTTTCGCATAGGTCGTAAACGCCGCCTTCGATTTCTTCGAGCGGATTGTGCGCGTCGAGCACCGCTCGTATCGCCCGAAACGCGTGATCGACCGGCGGCAGCATCAGCAACGCCGCCAGCGCACCATGATCCAGGCGAAGCCGCGCTGCGAGCGGAAGCGCCTCGCCGCGTTTGCGCTCGGCCATCGGAAGAAGAATCCTTTCCTCGATCCGGATGTGACGCAGCAG
The DNA here is from genome assembly GCA_963837035.1 of uncultured Pseudomonadota bacterium. Classification (GTDB taxonomy): domain Bacteria; phylum Desulfobacterota; class Binatia; order Binatales; family Binataceae; genus JASHZA01. The sequence goes on along the minus strand of CAWIMH010000022.1, from coordinate 413,718 downwards.
CCGTTCTCGGAAGCGTTGATAAGCTTCCCGGTCGATTGCTCTCCCCTCTCCGGCGGCGTTGCGCAGCAGTTCGTCGAGATGAGCGTGTTCGGCGGCCATGAACGCGTAGAGGTCGCCGCGGCGCGGCGCCACCGATGAGGTTTTGGTCTCTCCGGCTAACGTTAAGCGAGACGCCTTCATGAATGCTCCGCTTTGAGACTCCGGTTTCATTACCGCCCGCACCATCAGAGAAGCCCGTAGATGCCGCTTACGACAGCCGCGATCACCGCCAGGCTTAACGCCAACAGCAGCCAGTGCAGGGCTTCCATTCGCGCAAGCGCCCTGTGCGGCTCGCTTGCAAGATCGCGCTGAATACGGGGGCCGACGACCAGCGGCTCAATGATGAAGAGCATCAGACCGAAAATTACCCACAGCCCCACCATCGCGTGCATCCACCAATACTGTGGCTCAACGAACCGCACCCACGCCCCCATAGAGCCGAGCATGTAAAGGCCGGTCAGGCCCACGATCAGCCACGCGATCCGCGCCTGCGGGCGGAAATTGCGCTCGACCTGCTCGAACAACCAGACTTTGTGTTCAGTGGAATCCATTCGGCGCATCGCCGGAAATACCACCGTTGTGACTGCCGCTATGCCGCCAATCCAGATCACGATTGCAAGCACGTGCAGTACTCGCGCCACCACCAACCATCGGTACTTCATCGCGCCGACCTCTGACGTGGCAATTTCCGTAGATGAAGCTCGATCGCCAGCAACGCGAGCGACCCGAGCACCATCGGCCTCAGAAACCACTTCCGCGCGCTAAGCCCCGATGTTGGCGCACGGAAGGCCACGTTTATGGCCTCGACCATGTGAACACAGAGGGTGACGGCAAAAAGCACTCGCCCTGCACGAGCAACAATACCGAGAGGACTTACCGCAAGCGTTCCGATCGCTATCCAAAGAAGACCGCAGGTGAGCCAATCGCGCTCGGCGATCTCAATCCGTTCGTACAAGGCCACGGCGGCTCTGCTACGCTGCATAGGACTCAACCCGCTGAGCCGTGCGCGACCGCGATCGACGTCGCTCGCCGGCCGGCTCTAAACCTTCCCAACGCGATCGCTCGTGCGGTATTGGCGACAAAGACCAGAGCGCCAGCACGTTGAGCAGCCCACCCCACCTGTAGGCCGGATATGACCCGTAAAGATCGCCTCCGATCTGTAGCGCCAAGGACAGGTGAAGGAGCATGAAGTGAACATAGAATGCGCGCCGGTACGGGAGCGGTCGCTGGGGCACGGATGGAAAGATCACCGGCGCATGCGCGAAGATCATCGAGAAGACGAAGCCCAAGAACACAGAATGGAGCATTACGTCGTAGTGAAAGGTCGTGGGGTCATCGCCAAACCAAAGCCACGCAACTCCGCCAACTCCGAGCCAGAAATATCCCGCCAGCACATTGACGGCGATGAAGCGCGTGAGGCCCGTTTGCTTTACGGTCCTGCGCGCCAAATCGTATCGCTCCAACCAAAGCGCCATCGCGAACATTCCCAGACCTGTAAGGCGAAGTCCCACCGCCGGAATCTGGCGCGCGATAATGAGTCCCGCGATGAACAGGCCCGTACTGAACACGAATGACCGACGGTTCTGTTCGGCGAGACCGGTCAAGCTCAACTCCAGCCGCTCGCCCACAATCGTGAGCACCAGAAACGCCGTCCACCAGAAGAACATCTCGATGATCGGGATGCCGGCGAGCCATAGACAGTTGCCAACGAACCAGGCAGCCGCGCCAAGCGCCATCGTGATCGTGAACAGCGCGGTCTGACGGTGCAGGATCGCGGCGAAGTTCGCGATGAGGCCGACGCTTCCCAACGTAATGAGGGCCGCTCCGATGGGATCGGGAGCGCCAATTATCAGCGCCACCGCGCCTGCTCCGCTCAACGCCGGCGCTGCGTAACTCCAGCCTTCACCCAGGGCCACGGCGCGTTCGAGGCTAATCAGGGTGCCGAGAAAGCCGCATACCATGAGCGGTCCGTGTCCTATGTAGAGTCCCGGTTCGATCGGCGGCAGGCTCCACCCCAGACGCAGAAGCCCGGCCCACAGCGCCGCCAGCAGCACGAAAATTGACAGCGCGAGCAACAGCAGCCGGGCATACTTCACACCGGTACGCGCCGGATGAGGAGCACCTGCCCTCTCGCTCACCGCCGCTTCCGTTTTGCCCGCTGGCTCCATACCTCAACTGCCTCACGCAATCGCGGTGATCAGCAGCATGGCGCTTTCGTCAAGAGCCTCAAGCTCGTGAACGACCTCACGATCAAGCGCGGCGATGCCTCCCGACGAAAGTTCTGTATATTTGTTCCGCGCGCCAAAGCGGACCGATCCGGATAGAACATGCACCGCGATCGGTCCCTTCGTCCGGTGCTCCGCAAGCCGCGCACCTTTTTTGAGCACCATCAGCAAGATGTTGAGGGCATCGTCCTTCACCAGGCTGACTGCCAGCCGATCTACTGACGACCACTCCGGCTTGGCTCTGAGACGAGCGGCCTCGTCCATGATATTGAATGAGAGCATTTCACCCGCAGACGGGCGAAGTGCCTGCCTGGCACTTTCTTCGCTCATATCCGCACCTCCTGAAACGTCGTTCGCCCTTCCTCTGTCCAGCGCCCGCCGTCATCGGCCCATCGCAACAGGGCGCGCTGATCTAACCGCCAGTCATCCGATACCGTCATCAGCGATCCAACTACCGCACCCGGCCACGTACGGCCGGGAAAAACGGATGGAATCGCCTCGACAGCCTGAATCTGTAATGCTGAAAGTTCTCGGGTTTCCATAATCTGTCCCTCGTACAACATTGTGACCGCGGGTTCCTCAAAGCTCCGCCAAAGGAAACGATCGACGGGCACGCGGCGGCAGAAGGAAGTTTTGCCGGTGAGTCGTCGTCAGGAACTTCGTGAAACCAACATTTTCGTCTGGCAGGCCGTGCCGTTGTTGCAGCTCGACCGAGTCCATTTCTTGCCGCACCTGCTCAAAGAGTTGGGCGGACGGCGCCATACCCACAAAGTGGACTCCGGGCCGCGGCACCGGTGATACGGGGCCATCTGACCAGTACTCGAACGGATTCTCGATGGTGTCGAAATCCTGCCGTAGGAAAATGACCGTGCCGCGCGCCAACTTTTCTCCGTAAATCGTAGTGGTATCTCTGGCAACGCGGACCAGATGCTGCATCTGTTCGTTATGGCCGATCATCTTGTGCGTCCGCGCATCCTGTTCGAGCTCATCCTTGAAGATGACAGTGCCGGGCGCTTGCGATGGAGAGAGTACTTCCGGTCCCTCGGTGCGCCGCGGATTGAACATGCGATTCAGCCGGCCGCGATGGTCGAGCCGATACCAGGCTTCGAGATCGATCAGGATGTGCGACAGGTGCATGGCCGTACCGCCAGCGAAATAGCCGGACGGTGTCGCGTCCGTGTAACCCGGAATTGTCTCGAAACTTGGGAGGTTGCCTTGCGCAAGGCCGTGGACGTGGCTTGAGGTAAAGCCCATGAACAGCATCGCGCCGTCCGGAATCTTGTCAGCGCCGGGAATGCGCTCACGGTTAGCGAGGATCTTAGGCAGGTTCTTGCCGAGAAACCCGCGCCGGATCGAGGTCAGCCGAAAAAGGTCCGCGACATTGACTGATTCAACCGGAATTCCGTTGAGATACTTCTCGCCAGGATAAAATAGCGCACGAACCGCCGCCGTGATGTGGTCCTGGTAATCGCTCTTGAAGTGGAAGCAGATGTCATTCTGCTCGAGAACTATCTCGGGAGGATCCTTGGGAAAGCGCATCGCGTCGATGGTTGCCCATCGGCCCGGTTGCCCGTCTTCGATTGCTCTAGGCATGTGGCGTCCGACCAGCTCGTTTGGCAGGTAGCGCTTGAAGTACGACAGACCGTAAGCAACCTGCGTAAACAGACCATTGGGCCGCAGCGGGAAGATGCTTTCGAGTTCTTCCAGCGCCCTGGCCAGGCGCCGCTGTGTAGCCCGAAGCTGCGCTGGATCGGGAGCAAAGGGCAGTTTCGCAGTGACCACCGCGTGCCATGCAGGTGGTACTGCTACCGGCACGCCGTTGTGGTCCTCCTGGGTGACACCGGGCAGTTCGTACTGAGTCTTGAGAGGATGGACTTCATAGCGCCTGGCGTAATCAACGACCTGCTCCCATTTGAGCGAGGTTTGCGCGGTTTCCATGGTGACACCTCCTCGGCTTACGAAGCCGATTCTCCATTGAGCTTTTTCACTTGAGCTTCAACGGTCGTCAGCCGCTCACGAAGCTCCTTGTCCTGGTTCCATCGGGCCGTCACGTCGCGCAGGATCGCGGCCGGGCCCAACAGCTTGCCGTTCGCGTCGCGGATCAGAGCGATGGTGAACTCGATAGAGATCCGGGTTCCGTCCTTGCGGAGCGCCGGCACGGCCAAAAGATTTCGGCTGTACTGGGTCCGCCCGGTCTTCATCGTCTGGTCGTATCCTTCCCAGTGCCGCTCACGCAGATTTTCAGGAATGATCGGGTTCATCGACTTGCCCACCATCTCGGCAGCGCGAAAGCCGAAAATCCTTTCGGCGCCGGCATTCCACAACCGCACCCCCCGTCGCCATCGGCAAAAATAATCGCATCACTGGCGTTGTCTACGATCCGTTGGCATACGCATTCGTGGCTGTTTTCGGTCATTGGGGTGTCTCCGATCGTTGCGTGATCTAGGTGCTGTTCCGTGAGCTAGCTCCTCAGACCCTTCGCCATATGCACGAACCTATCCCACTGCGTAGCGGGCCAGAACTCGGATGTCGCGCGTCCAAAAGAGCGGATCAAAAGCGCGACCTTGGTCGCGGTGCGGTGTCTGCATCAGGAGCCTCGAAAATGTCGACATAATCGCCAAGGGCCGGAGATTGCGTAATTGCTAAGCCATCTGACGCGCGAGCATTTGATCCGTTCGTTGACCTGACGACTCCGGTTTTCGACCGCCGCCAGCGTGTCCAAAGCGCGTGGCAGAAGCTTGGTGAGCATTACGTACATGTTCATTGCGAGCTCCTCATTGCGTAAGAATAATTCCCTTCATTACTTGCCAGCTGACTCCCACTAATCTTGGGCGAGCCCCCACTTGCGCTTGTTTTCCACGACCTGGTCGGGCGTGGGAGCGGGCTTCTCCTCGAACTGCCTGACCCGGAACTGATCGGGAACCTCGACCGTCTTGGCGTTCAGCGGGGTGTCGCGCTTGAACAGCTCGGGAACCGCGGGCTCCCCATAGATCGCCTGCCAGGGGCACTCAGGTTCGCAAGCGCCGCAGTCGATGCATTCGTCCGGATTTATGTAGAGCTGGTTAGGAAAGTGCTCGCGATCCTCGCCCACATATTCGTAGATGCAATCGACCGGACAGACGCTGACGCATCCCGTGTCCAAGCAGTCAATACAAAGCCTCGTTATGACCCAAGGCATAAACCGCGCTTCCTTATTGCGCCGCCAGCAGGCCTACCCGCCATCGGTGTGGCGGCCGTACGCCGCCATGCAGAAACGGCGCCTCTGCGGGACCCAATTCGATCAGCCGTTCTGGCTCGCCGCCTAGCCTTCGCTCGCCGCCATCGCGATTCCCGCGTGGCTGAGCGCTGCGCCCGCGCGCATCTCGGCCGCCACGTATATCGCCTCGGCGATCTCTTCGTCGGACGCGCCGAGCCGCTTCGCTCCCCGCACATGCCCATCGATACACCACGGGCACTGCGTGACATGCGCAACTGCAATCGCGATCAGATTCTTGAACTTGCTGGATAGCGCACCATCTTTGAATACAGTGTCGCTGAAATTCGCGAAGGCCTGGGCGGTATCCGGCTTCAAGTGACGCAGCTTCTGACGATGCTTCGCCGCATCCTTAACGTAAAAATCGGCCATGATAGTCTCCCTGTGGGCCGTCGGATCGACAGCCCTCGTGATTGAACTCGTTGTTGGCAGCCAACCCGGAGAGTTCCGGGCACTTGAGCGTGAAATGAACTATTCTCGCATCTGTGACGTAATTGATGATGCAGTCGCTCTTGGCCAAGACCGCGAGCATCCGGCTGTTGTCGCCACGAACGTCGGCCTCAAACTCGGTGATTTCGTTCTCATGAACGATGCGCGCCAGATGCCGAATCAGCAGCGGCCCGATACCGGCGCCTCGGAATTGGTCAAGCACCGCGAGCGCGATTTCGGCGAGTGACGGCTCTTCCTTGCGAATGTAACGGGCGACGCCAATGAAGCGTTCGCGGCCGTTCTCGTACAAAGTTGCTGCTATGCCGACGTGCTGAGTGAAATCGAGCTCGGTGAAACGGGCGAGGTCGTGATCGGTCAGATCTCGTTTGTAGCCAAAGAAACGGAAGTAACGCGCTTTTGCGCTGAGCGCCCCCGCAAAATGCTCGAGTAGCCTCTCCTTATCGTCGGACCGGATAGCACGTATTCGGATCGCGCTGCCGTTTCGTAGGACCTCATCGACCACATAACAGCGGGCTTCGATTCGCTCCGGCATGATATGAATAGCCATTGCACCCTCCTCACGCCGTCTCACCGTGTGGGAAACCGGCTTTCGCGTGGGCGACAGCCGGCTCTAATCGAGCCGATTTCCTCTTCACCCACCATTTCCGGCTGGCAACTGTAACCGAACGCGGCACTGCCCTCAGGCGCTGCGCCCGATCCAAACTCGCCACACCTCCGGTCCCTTTTCGAGGTAATCCCACGAAAACTGACCCGTGTGCTCGTCCTCGAACTGGTAATAGAGCGGTCGTGGATCGTGGTCATTGATCAAAACGAAAGCCTCGCGGGGCTTTAGGGCCGTAAAGCTGTCGAAGATGAGCGTGTGGCGTTCTCGTGGAACGACGTTGCGAACGTCCAGTGGGCGATCTTCGGGCATCTTCTTCTCCTTCTCGTACGACTCGTGAATCGCTCGAAGCACATTGCCTTGCCGTTCCTCATCGACATGCTCCTCGATGAGCTGCAGGTAAATTCGTTCTTCCTTGGCCAGGTGAAGCTCTACGATCGCATCAAGGCGTAGAGCGAGATCTCGCAATCGGCGTAAGAGATGGCCGCGCTGATCGCCGTATGTCGCGTTGACAAGCTGCTGCGTGACTCCTTCGATTTTGGCGACATAGTCAGCGATGAACTCATGATCGACGACCCATCGTGGCGGTCGGCTTTCCGTGCTTTCGCACCAGGGTGTCGACCAGCCATATAGATGGCGCTCTTCGCCGATCGCATGCGGCAGCAGGTCGCCCTTCAAGAACCCGACGAACGCGTCACGCTCGCTCGGCGGCTCACCGCCACCGACCCCGCGCGCATGTGCCTCCAAGGTCTTCGCCAAACTCAGATGATGTTTTCGGATTGCTTCAGTGAGAGTGTTCATGGCTGCCTGCCCTTCCGATGGTCGTCGTCGGGTATCTTGACGAGGCGCATATCAAAGATGTATTCAATATACATCTTCATGAGTTTCAGTCAAGGGCTATGCACGAACGAATACAATCATTCACCGCAGGCGGGACCGTGCCGACGAGACACGAGTGTCGAGTGCTGAACCTGAGCGACCTCTCTGACCAGGAACGCGCACGTGCGCTGGAGGTTTTCGAGCGCCTCTTGCCGGGAGATTCTCTTGAGATCGTTGCGAAGCAGCGACCGGGCCGTTTTGTCACTGAACTTCATGCCCGCTATGGCACACGCTTTTATTGGTGGCCGCTTGAGCGCGGTCCGCTCGCGTGGCGGGCGACCCTCGCCAAGCCGGCGCTGGATGCGCCAGCGACCGTCGCGGCCGTGATGGGCGCCGACCATCTCCGCCTGTGCAGGCTTTGGGGCCAGCTCGAGCGTGCCGCGGAGCTTTGCCAGATCGACCGCGTCCATCGCCGCTCGGCCGAGTTATCGTTGGGGCTGCAGCGTTACGTCGATATCGAGGAAGCAGTGCTCTTCCCCCTGCTCGAAGCGCAGACTCAAATGAGCGCTGCCATCGCCACAGCACCGATGCGGGCGGAGCATCTCAGGATCGAACGTATTCTCGACGAGCTTCACAAGCTTCGCACCACCACCGACTGCACTGCAATTCTGGAAATGTTCGACCGACCAGTTGAACCGATGACCCTGTTCGAACGCCATTGCCGCAAGGAGGAGGAGGCCCTTTATCCCCTCATGGATATGGTCTTCGATCCCGCTGAAGAGCGCGAATTGATCTCACTTCTTCAGGAGTTCGAAATTTAACCCTCATGCAGCTGACCTACTACACCGATTACTCGCTCCGCGTTCTGATGTATCTCGCCGTTAATCACGATCGGATGGTGAACATCTCTGAAATCGCTGATCGTTATGGCATTTCGCGCAACCATCTGGTCAAGGTCGTACATAATCTCGCGCGCGGCGGTTTCCTCAAAAGCTACCGTGGCAAGGGCGGCGGCATCGAACTGGCGCGCGACCCTGCGAAAATCAACATTGGTGAGGTCGTGCGCTACACCGAGGGGCCGCCCAAGCCCGTGGAATGTTTCGATGTCGAACGGAATCGCTGTGTGATCTCAAATGTGTGCGGCTTGGCTGAAGTTGTCGCGGAAGCATGCGATAACTTCTTTGCTACACTCGATCGTTATACCCTCGCCGACCTTCTCAAACGCCGCAGCCGCTTGGCAAAAATTCTGGCGCCACGGGTTAGTCTCAACTGATCGTTCGTTCCAATATCCGGGTGAAGGTGCGGCTCGAAAATTGAAAAGCCTCGCTCGGGTCAGGCATTGTCCAGCGATGATGCAATGGATGGACCGGTTTCGCCGGGCTTTTCGAGCGAGGAGTCTCGACGTACGCTCGCGCTCCACCGGTGGCCGGACATTATCTCTACGCCTGCATTCCTCACGAAAAAGGACCGAATGGTCGGCGAGGTATTGATTACCAAATAGCGGATGTCAGATCGCTACCTATCAGTCGCCGTAAACGACGAAACTCTAAGGGCGCACCCAGATACGAAATCTTGCGCGGCGGGGGCGAGCGGATCAGGATTAGGTTGCATCCAGGGTGATTCCGGTGAGGGTCAGCCAAGTCGCAGCGCAATTGAGCCGAAGTCCAAAATTTTTGGCGGCCGAGCGTGCCCGATATCACCCGGCGCGAAGGACCCGCTTGAGCGCTTATCACGGATGGTCGCTTACTTGCTAAGAGCCTTCACCCGCAGTACCAACGGTGAAGCGTCCTTGGCTCCCACCAGGTGGGCACGAGGCCAGTCAAAGCTGTTGGCAGGAAGCGCAAAAGACATGGGCATCACGGTCGAAGAGGGCGCTCGCCGCTTACCTACGTCCGCGGTCCTCAGCTACGCGTTCCGACCGCTATTTCTCGCCGCCGGAAGCTGGGCCATCGTGGGTATCGCCATCTGGCTCCCGATGTTCCTCGGATATGTGCGGTTGCCGACCCGCTTCGATCCTCTGACCTGGCATATCCACGAAATGCTGTTCGGCTTCGTGATGGCGGCGGTCGGCGGGTTCCTCCTGACCGCCATTCCGAACTGGACCGGCCGGCTGCCAGTGCGAGGTCGCGGCTCGCCCTGCTCGTGGGCCTTTGGCTGCTGGGCCGCATCGCCTGCCTGATTTCGGCCGATCTTCCAGCGTGGCTGGCGATCGTCGCCGATTTGTCTTTCCCGGTCGTGCTCCTCGCGGTCGCCGCCCGCGAAATCATCGTCGGCAGGAACTGGCGTAACCTGCCGATGACCGTGCCCCTCGCGGTTTTCATCATTGCCGATCTTGCTCATGCACCTTGAGTCCCTGGGTTTCGCCGTACCGAGCGGCCTCGGCTGGCGCCTCGGACTGGCGGCGCCGATCCTGCTGATCTCGGTGGTAGGCGGGCGTATCATTCCGAACTTTACGCGCAACTGGCTGATCAAACGCCACAGCACGCGTCTGCCGGCGCCTCATAGCGCCGTTGACCGCATGGCGGTCGGCGTGCTTGGCACGGGGCTCATTCTCTGGGCCGTGCTTCCCGATTTCCGTCTGGCGGGCGTGATTCTGGTCATCGCCGCCGTCGTCAACGCGTGGCGGCTTGCCCGCTGGGCCGGCGGTCGCCACACTGGCCGAGCCGCTCCTGTTCATCCTGCATGTCGGCTATGGCTGGGTGGTGATCGGCATCGCGCTTCTTGGACTTTCGCTTCTCGACATCGGGAGTTCCGGTCGCCTCGGCGATCCACGCGCTGACCGCAGGCGCCATCGGCACCATGATCCTCGCCGTGATGCCCCGCGTCACGCTCGGACATACCGGGCGCGACCTGACCGCGAACCGGGCGACGGTCGTCATCTTTATCCTGATCAATGCCGCCGCGATCACGCGGGTCGCGGCATCCTGGAACACGGACGATATGATGATTCTCCTTGCCTTGTCGGCTGTGTCTTGGATCGCGGCGTTCGGCCTGTTCGAGATTGTGTACGGCCCAATACTCGTTGGTTGCCATGTCAACAGCTGAACGTGGCTGCGAAACCACCAGCGAGTCGAAACAAGAACGCCGAGATGTTTGCGAACATGCCGGCAACACTAGGGTAGGCCGAGGTGAATCGCTAGACTTCTAGATGCTTTCAGAGTTTTAGTAGTGATAGGGCAGGCTACGATTCATTTTGGTCCCTCGGGATCCGTCGTGGAATTATGGAGCGCAGAGCGCCCCAGAGGAGGTTCTCTCGGGCCATGCGCCTGATCAACAAGCGCAATTCGCTCGGGATTCGCGGACGTCCACCCCGCCAGCGCCGCCCACGGTAGCGCCAAAAAACAGACCAGCCCTGGCGACGCCAGCGCAAGACCGTTTCAGGCCGGACAATCATCAAACTCGCCCGCCAGCCCGACCAGAACCACGACAGCAACATCCAGAACAATCGATCACTTAGCCGAAAGTATGGACGGCGTGTCCCGCTACGCTTGAGTACGGCAATTTGATGACGCAGCGCGATCCCTTCGAGCACCAGATCGATGTAGGTTCGAGAGCCGCCCTCAGCGGGTACAACTGCTCCGATTGACCCGACCACCATCATTGTACGCTAGCGTTGCACCTCCCAAACTGGCAATGATTCCCTATGGATTAAGTTTTCAGAAGCCACACCCGGTCGAATTGCGCATGCCGTTCGAATTGGAACGCCATGCGATCGACGACGTCGAGCGCGGGTCGAACGACTCCGACTGGCAGCCGCTCAAGGACGCCGCGATGCAAATCGCCTTCGCCGAAGATCGTGCGATCTTCGAAGGCTATCCGGCGGCGAATATCGAGGGTATCCGGCAGGGGACCAGCAATCCGATCAAGGCGCTGCCGAAAGACACGGTGCATTATCCCGACGTGATCGCCGAGGCGCTGAGCCAGTTGCGCCTGGTCGGCGTCAACGGTCCGTACAAGGTCGTGATGGGCGCCGACGCCTATACGGCGTTGAGCGAAGCGAGCGATCACGGCTATCCGGTGATTCAGCACATTCAGCGGCTTGTTAACGAGGATATCATCTTCGCGTCGGCCATCGCGGGAGCGTTTATTTTGACCACGCGCGGCGGCGACTTCGATCTGCATATCGGCCAGGACATATCGATTGGCTATTTGAGCCACACGGACAAGACCGTAGCCCTGTACCTGCAGGAATCGCTGACCTTCCTTTTGTTGACGTCGGAGGCCGCCGTCGCGTTGACGCCCGCGAAAAAATAGTCAGCTGGCGGCCCGGACGAGTCAACCGCGCCGGCCATGCGGCTGCGCAACGGGCAAACTCCGCTCATGATGGAATCCGCCGGATTTTATCCCGGATGGATTCTCGTCATTCTTAACGTTACTCGATTAACAATCGATTAAATCCGGCCGAATTCGCATTTCAACGGGAGGTGAAATTCTCAATCCAAGCCGCGAAAGCTTCTATGAAGTTTTTCAAGAACTTTCGCGTGCTCTCGTCTGTGAGGTTCCCTCCTTTGTCGAAGAGTGTTGCAGCGCCTCCGATATACTGTCCCTGCTAAAAATTCCATCTGAAGCGGAATTTAAGCACGGGCGAGAAATTTGATTTTGAATTGCCTTGAAAGAATGGATTCGGGACGAGCCATGCCGCACGAATGTCCGACGCGTTATTGAGATCGAACAAGCCGATCGCGCGATCGTCAGACGAGGTGCAGCGGCAAGCTGTCCAAACCATTGGTAAGCAAAAATCATGGAAGAATCAGGCAGCGAGACGTTCGTAGCGGTGATGCAGGCCATTGACTTGTGGAATGGCGACGACTTTCCCGCTCCCGGGTGGCATGACCGGGCGTGGATCCGGGCAATCCTTGTCGAGTGAAAGATGCGTGCGGCTGCGCTGGTAGTAGTCCGCATACGAGGAGAGGACGCGACGCAGATGGCGCTCGTTGCAGATTACGATGTAGTCGAGGCACTCGCGGCGAAGCGAACCGATCAATCGCTCGACGTATGCGTTTTGCCAAGGTGAGTGTGAAGCGGTGACGACTTCCCTGATCCCCATCGCATCGACCCGCCTCCGGAATTCCGCGCCGTACGACGCGTCGCGATCGCGCAAGAGATAGCGCCGAGCGGTGTCCCACGGGAACGCTTCGGTTACCTGTCGCGATAGCCAGCTTGCGGTCGGGTTCCATGTGACATCAAATCGTACGATCTTCCTGCGATCGTGGGCCAGAATGATCATCACATACAGCAACCGAAACGAGGCGGACGCCACAACGAACATGTCGATCGCAGCGATGCCGGCGGCCTGATTGCGCAGAAAGCTGCGCCAGGTCGGCGAAGGCGTCCCTAGTCTTCGCACCATGTACTTGGCGACCGTCCCTGGCTGATCTCGACGCCGAGCTTGAGCAGCTCGCCGTGGATTCGGGGTGCGCCCCAGAGCGGGTTGGCCGCGTTCATCTGCCGAATCAAATCCCGAACTTCTCGATCTACTGACGGCCGTCCCAATCGCGAACGCCAGCGCCAGAACAGGCGGAAGCCCTGGCGGTGCCATTGGACGACGGTTGTGCCTCCCGAAAACCATATCCGGGATGACGCGCTTGTGAGCGTATGGTAATGAAGCGGCCGATGGTCGTGTTTCTGATCCAACTGCTGTTGGCTATCCGGTCGTCGTTCGCGGCGAGCGCGGCTTGAGGCCAAGAATCTCATTCTGCGCCGACAGCTGGTAGTGCTACGGCGCAAGTCCCCGAAGCGCGTGCGGCTGTGGAACATCGATCGCTTGCTGTTCGTATGGCTGTATCGACTGTACCCGTCGCTTCTGGACGCGATCATCATTGTTCAGCCGGAGACCGTGATCCGTTGGCACCGCCACGGTTTCCGCGCCTACTGGCGCTGGAAGTCCCGCCGCGTCGGCGGCCGTCCACGGACTGCTGCCGAGATTCGGGCGCTGATCCGGCGCATGAACCGCGAGAACCCGCTATGGGGCGCACCGCGGATCCATGGCGAATTGTTGATGCTCGGGACCGAAGTCGCTGAATCAACCGTCGGCAGGTATATGGTCCGGCGCCGCCGACCACCCTCCCAAGGTTGGAAGACCTTCCTGCGCAATCACGCTGCCGGGATCGCGTCCATCGATCTGTTCGTAGTTCGCACGATCTCGTTCAAGCTGCTCTATGGCCTGGTAATCCTTCGCCACGCTCGCAGGCGGCTGGTGAGCATCAGCGTGACGAACAATCCGACCGCCGAGTGGATCGCTGGTCAGGTGACTGACGCCTTCCCCTGGGACGAAGCGCCACGTCATCTGCTTCGCGACCGTGATGGCGCCTTCGGCCCAGCCTATATCCGCCGCATTCGGGCAATGAGGATCCGTGATCATCCGACCGCGCCGCGCTCGCCATGGCAGAACGGCTACATCGAGCGCCTCATCGGCTCGATTCGACGCGAAAGCCTCGATCACCTGGTCGTGTTCGACGAAGCGCAGCTGCGTCGTGCTCTGAAGAATTACTCTTCTTATTACAATCAGGTCCGGACGCATCTCTCATTGCGCAAGAATGCGCCGGATTTTCGGCGCCCGCAAAAGCTCGGCCCGATCGCATCGATACCAATCCTCGGCGGGCTCCATCATCAGTACGTCAGGGTTTAGAGGTTTTGACTAAGCACAACCCACCGAATCCACACTGTGGCAGCGTTCGTACTGAATTTAGCTTGGTCAATTGTTCGCACCTTCTCTGCCGGCGGCCCTAATGTGCGGTTGCATCAATTGTGATCAGTTACACCTTCTTGTTCTGTTATAAGGTACGTGCTGAGATCTTCTCAGCCTATTCGGATGGAACCACAGTCCCTCGCGCTGTAGTCGCCAGGGCTCAGCTTGCAGCAACCGATCGGCTCGGCTCACCTGAAGCCACGTTTCGATTCGGTGTCCATAGGCAATCACTTACTCGCGGCTTGCTTCCGATAGCGCAGCCAGTTGCGATCCGCAGACTCGATGTTTCCTCTCTTGTTCAGGGACCAGAACTTTTCGGCGACGAAGCCATTGTTCAAGTAGAGTTTTCCCTCGACGATCGCCCATCGCGATGGATCTATGTCGGCGATCCGGTTGAGAGACATCGCGTATGCGCAATAGCCGCCGTACTGTGGAAGGTACTTCTATGGGTCGGCCTTGAAGCGTCTCACGTTTTCTTCGGACGCGAAGACATAGGCGACACCTTTCCAAACAAAGCGGTAATGCTCCGCGCCCTTGGTCGGTTGCCCATTCACGTAGTATGCGATCGGGTCATAGCCCTTAAGGCCAACGCCCTCCGTGACGTTCACGGCAGGTACTAGAGAGTTGGAGGCGGCGACGGCCAAGCTGCCGATTCCAAAAACCAAGCAGAGGACGGCCACTGCCGCGGCCAATGCGGTGCCTTGATAACGCGCTTCTCTCATTGTCCGAATTGTCCTTCGTTACGGCCAGAATTCTTGTGAGAGAGCCCACGCCGCCGGCAATGCGACGGAGCCTATCGTGTTTTGCGTAGATGCTTCGTTGGGAATGACGCTTCACTTCCCGGCGATCGGATATTCCGATGCGGCCCCGTTGATTCGGAGCGACACCGGGTCCTGGATGAATGCCGCGGCGCCAAGATGGCTGAGCGACCAGGAAGGGTCAAGGTCAACGTTGATTTGCTTCTCGACCGAAGCACCGGGTGCGGCATCAAACTCAAACGCCGGCAGCAATTTCCTCACGGTATAGTCGTAGGTAATTTCGTGACCGCCGTTCTCGCCTCGACGAATCTTGGTTACGAGCGCGTTTTCGAAAATCGCCACCATCACCAGAGACCGTGTGGTTCCCGATGCACGCACCATTTGCGCCTTCACCTTGATCCGAAGTCGGTGCGAGCCGGAAGGGCCCGGGAGCGTGTGGAGGCTCACACGACCGAGGACCATTGTCCGACGCGCAACGGTGATTCCGTGCGCGATTCCTCGGCTGTTGGAGCCGACGAACTGCCATTCACCATCAATCACCATCTGAGGCGTGTAGTCGCCCTCCAGCTTCATGGCTCGGGCATAATCGCTCTGCCGTTGGGAAAACCGCCGCGAAGAAAACGGGTCCGACCACCCAAGGTGATTCCAGTAATCGACGTGATACGCGAGCGGGATCACGCCTTTGGTCGAGGACCCCAATTCAGTCAGGAGCGCATCCGCCGGCGGACAACTCGAGCATCCCTGCGATGTGAACAACTCCAGGACAACTGGGCTGTCCTCCGCGGCTTGGTTCGGCTCTGAAAACGCGGTGGGCCCACAGATGAAAGCCCACCCGAGCGCGAGTGCAGCCGATACACCAAAGATCCAAGGAACCGGACCCAATCTCTCGTGGAAAACTCGCGCAAGCAATGTCTTGCATTTCACTTGAAGGCGGACGCTGCTCCGTCGAGGAAATACTCGGATTCGACCCATCACTTATTCCGGCTCAGGTTCAAGATTGGCCAATTTGTTCAGCGAAGAATCGTGCATGATTCCGCGGCCACCATTTTCGGTTGAATAGATCGGGCGCGCAGGTAGTCGAAGGCGCGAACCGCGAGCAATATCGCGAGAACGAACCCGTAAGCCATCGGCTCGCGCACGTCGCGCGTGACCCTCCAGGTGAAGTGAATGACGGCGAGTATCGGCGCCACGTAAGCCAGACGATGAAGCTGCTTCCACCGCACGTAACCGAGACGTTTGACCGCCCGGTTTGTCGATGTCGCAGCCAGCGGCAGCAGCAACACAAAGGTGGCAAACCCGACGAAAATGAACTTCCGCTTCAGGACATCGTCCGCGATCGCCTGCCAATCAAGACCTTGGTCTAACGCGGTGTATGTGGTGACGTGCAGTAGAGCATAGAAGGCGGCGAGGAGACCGAGCATCCGTCTCAACCGCATCGGCCAGGTCCAACCAAGAAGTGCCTTCAGCGGCGTGCACGCAAGCGCCGCGACCAGGAAGACGAGCGCGGTCAACCCTAGTTGGTTCAAGGCCTGGGCGATTGGATTCTGCTCCCGCCCTCGGTTCAGTTTCGATGCTCATCTCGATTCTCCTTCTCTGGCCGCAACTTTGGCGTTTCGGCCGTCCTCAGCACACATTGCTCTGACGCAGCCAGATGGGAAGTGGATTCGGCACTCTTTGTGGCCCGAAAGAAGAGCGAATGTCCTGCCCCTGAACCCTCCGACCCACGAATCGGCACGCCTCCCATCGCATGGGGGTCGGACATAGCGAAATCGCGCGCAGAGAGAATTCGCGAAATTTGGCCGATTCGCGCCCACCACGTCTCTCTCTGGGTCCGCATGCGAAGGCAAATCGCCCGCACACGCGCGGATTTCGCTCAATTCTCTGAAATGTCCGATAATCGAGAGACTGGTTGGTGGAGCGAGCCGGATTCGAACTCTCGGTGTCGCCAGAATCAGGAGTTGCGAAGGTTCCGCTCGCCTCCGCGTTGTGATTCGCCTCCGTCGCGGCAGACTGAGCCGTCGGTCTTTGTGTTAGGATAACGCCGTATGTTGTGGCTGTGGCCTCATCTGCGACGCCCCTGGGCTGCGGCTGGGACTGTCTCAGCCGGGTTTGCGGTTAACTAGCCGGCTGGGGAATCAGCCGGCACCGACTCTGTCGCGGCTTATCGATGATCTGTGGCCATATCGCTATTGGAGCCTGAGTGCGCTGGTCGCGTTCGCCGTCGTGTCGGTCTTCGCCGAGCGGCAATTCCGCAAGCACGAGGCGCGGGCCCCCCACCACTGCAGATGCAACGTCATCCGATTCACGGGCTGCTCTCAAGGTTCAAGCTAAAGGCCCAACTGGGCGCGTACGATTCGCAGGTACAGTGCGCTACCGCAATATGGTTGGACGAGCGACAGAATTGGCCCAGCTTACCGGTTGGTTCGAACCGGCCCGGAGCGGCGCTCGAGTCGGGCCGCTGGGGAACCTCCTCCAAGGGCTACGGTTATCTGCTTACCGGGCCCGGGTGTTAGACTAAAACGCCACATGCGGTCTACACGAAATTTGCCGAGGTGAGCCATGGCTGATCGTGAACTTAACGAGGTCAAGGTCGAGCACAACGTTCTGATCCCGCTGAGCGATGGCTGTACTCTGGCAGCGGACCTCTATCGACCCACAGGCGGCGGAGCCTTCCCGACGCTCATCAGCTACTACCCATACCATAAGGATGATTTCATCGGTGCGTTTATGGGCCCGGCGATGACGTATTTCGCGGCATGCGGCTACGCACATCTGCTGGTGGATTTTCGCGGTGTCGGCGGCTCGAGCGGAGTTGCGTGGGAGATGATGGAGCGGGGGGAAGGACGCGATGGTGCCGAGGCGGTCGAATGGGCCGCGCGCCAGAGCTGGTCGGACGGCAACGTCGGGATGTGGGGACTTTCCTACGGTGGTTACTCGTCGCTGAAGACCGCCGCTGAGGCGCCGCCGCATCTGAAGGCGATCGTGCCGATGGAGGGCGGTACCGACATATATGGCGACTACCTCTTTCCGGGCGGATGCCTCAATTGTCTGGGCGCCTTCGGCGCGTGGGGCTCCTTCATGCTGGCGATGAACCTGATGCCGCCGACGAACCTGGATGCCCAGGGGCGCTGGTACAAGGCCTGGATGCAGCGACTGGAGGCGGGAGAGCCGTATGTGCTGCCATGGGCGGAGCATCCGACGCATGATGCCTATTGGCAGGAGCGCGCGGTCGATCCTTCGAAAATCAAAACCCCTACCTTCATCGTTGGTGGATGGCGCGACATCTTTCCGGAGGAGGCAGTACCGGCCGTCTATGCGCGGCTGGGCGGGCCGAAGAAGCTTCTTATGGGACCGTGGATGCACACTATGCCTGAGACCGCGGTGAACGAGCCGATCGAGTTTTTGCCCGAGATGAAGCGTTGGTTCGATTACTGGCTGCGCAGCGAGAAGAATGGAATCGTCGACGAGCCGGCGCTGACGATCTACGTGCAGGGAGCTAACCGCTGGCGCAACGAGCGCGACTGGCCGCCATCACGCAGCATACAGCGTACGCTCTATCTCGGCGGACGCGGCAGCCTCGGTGAGCGGGCCGAGCGCGAGGAAGGGGCTGAGAGTTACACCGTCGATCCTACGGTGGGAACCTGCGCCCGGTTATGGGATCCGACCGCGTTGGGGGTCGGAATGCCGATGGATCAGACGCCCGACGATCTGCGCTCGCTAACGTATACGACCGAGCCGCTTGTGGGAGACGTCGAGGTGACAGGCGCGGGTGAAGTGATGCTTCAGGCGGCGCTAACCGTAGGGGATGACGCCAACCTCGTTGCAAAACTTTGCGACGTCGATTCTGCCGGCCTGTCCTCACTAATCACGACGGGGTTGCTCAAAGCGTCACATCACCGCGGGAGTGCCCAGCCCGAAGCGTTAGGGGCCGACCAGGTTTACACCTTTCGTATCCCGCTTTTGGCGACCTCATATCTCGTGCGAAGTGGGCATCGTTTGCGCGTCAGTATTTCGGGTGCGGACTTTCCGCACGTATGGCCCACTCAGCACAATCCAGAGCTGCGAGTTCTTCACGGCGGCGAGCGCCCATCGGCAGTGACCATCCCGGTGGTTCCCGCTGCATCAGAGGTGCTTCGAGGGCCGTTGCCGCGCCAGAACCTCGCGCGTGCGGCCGCGGCTATGACGCCCCGGTACAAGATTGAAAGTGATGTGGTGGCGGGAGCCGTCGCGGTGACGACCGGGCAATGGAGCGCAATGCCGATTCCAGCGGGCGGTGTGCTCGAACTGGACCATACCGCCGTGGCGCGCACCTACCGCGACCGTCCGGATCAGTCCACTGTGGAGGCGGATACTTATCTTAAGGTGCATGGGCCGCAGCTCGGTGAGCTGGAAGTAAAGACTTCGAGCTGGTTTTCGTATGCGCGGACGGTGATGAATGCGTGTGTGATGCTTGATGGGCGCAAAGTCTACGAGCGTTCGTGGAGGAAATGATGGGAGACCGCCGAATGAGTCTCGGCTCGCTTGTGTGTCAGAATCTTTTGAGGGAGCAGAAGTGCGGACATGGAACTCACGTTAATCGGCTTCCCTGTTTAAGTGACACAATGATGATTGGTCATGCGCCCGCCCAGCGTTCGCTCAAGACTCACTAAGTGAGGACACATGACAACTGCGATTGCACAAAAGCGCGGGCACAATTGAAGTCGATTGCTCCGAGCTCAATTGCGAGTTACGCAGCAGTATGAGAACGCCGGACGAAAGCTGCGTAATCCATTTCGCAGAGGCAGGCGCAGATTCCTGGTCCAAACGGGGGGCGGTCGATCGCGAATCGGGTTCAGACTCAAAGTCGACTGACCGCATTCCACGTCGGCGGTCCTTTTATCCTCCATTATCTCGGGGTGCTGCCTAAGCGTCGCCTCTGCGGCGAAGCATCTTTTCAATTTCCGCTACGTGCATTTCTTCGTTGCGAATTTTCTCCCGTGCGAACTCCTCCAGCGAAACGCTGCGGTCGTGGCTCAGTTTAAGAAGCTGGCGGTAAAGCTCGATCCCTTTGCGCTCGTGAAGAAGCAGCTCCAGCATGATATCGTCGACCGATTCGTGGTGAGTGCCCGCGAGCTCGCCTATTTCTAGCGAGATGCGCGCACCCATAGCTGTCACCTCTTCCCCGGCCTGGGTTGCATGGAGTAACGCCTCGGCGGCCTGCTCGCGCATCCAGCTCATGATCGGGATGCGCGCATGTCCAAACACCATCAGAGAATACTGCGTGTAACGGACCGCTCCGGACAATTCCAGCTCCACAATCCGATTGAGGACTTCGACGGCTTCCTGCTTGCTGAGTTCCATAACATCAACCTCCAGCAGCGCGATGGCGCCATCATCGGACTTTTACACTCCCGGCATCATCCTATGCAAAAGCACAAGAAATCGATCGGGTCGCCTTCCGGTGGAGAACCCTCCGAACCAGCCGAGCCGCGATCGCACGGTCGCCGCATGAGGCCGGTAATCACCCTCCTTGTGAGTGGAATGGAGGATTATGCCCAGTAGCGCACACCAGCACCACTGTAGTGCCGATCGATTGATTACTGGCAGGCACTGGTCCGGGCCGGCCTTCTTCGGCAGGGACTGCGTGGCGGAGCGAAGTGAATTCGAAGTCTCGGTGGCCTTTGTAAACCGTTCAGTACGCTATCCGCACGCATGTCATTGTGTCCGACGAAGAACGACCTTCTCTCTGCCGGACGCTTTAGAGCAACCCTCAGACCCACGGCACGCCGCTGTCGCGCTCGCCCATCGGCGATCGGACTGGACGAGAGACGGCGATTTCCACTCTACCATTCGCAACCGCTCGCGCACCTGTTCATCGACATGTGCCTGCATGATGTGCAGGTTCGAGCGATCCACGTTCCTACGGTCTTTCGTGACCTCGATGATTACTGGATGCCATTCCTTGGAGGTCGACCCGCCGCGACAATCAGGGCATGCGTTTGAAACTTTTTGCAGTCGGTATGGGAATACTAGTAGGCTCGTCTCCCCGTGAGCGCACACCGACGCCGCGCAATGACGAGGCTCAAATCGGACGCTCGAATCGGGCACGGACCGAACTCACTGACGCTGGCATCAGTGGCGAGTGCCAAATTTTGTAACTGGAGAGGAACATCGTGGAAAAGAAGTCAACACTGATACATACCATCACGCCCTACCTCGCTATACGCGATGCCGCTCGTGCGATTGAGTTCTACAAGAAAGTGTTCGGAGCGACCGTGTCGATGCGGATCACCGAGGCGTCAGGCCGGGTCGGGCACGCCTTACTCAGGTTCGGCGATTCTGAAGTCTTTATCTCCGACGAATACCCCGAAATCGGCGTGCGTGGTCCGCTAACTGTGGGAGGCACGACGTTCGCTCTCTATCTCTACGTCGATGATGTCGACGGAGTAACTGAGCAAGCGGTCGCGGCAGGCGCCACCCTTCTACGTGAAGTTCAAGACGAGCCGGACGGCGACCGTCGCGGACGATTGCGCGACCCATTCGGTCACGAGTGGATGGTCGCGACGCGCAAGGAAGCGTTATCGAACGAAGAATTGCGCGAACGCTTTGCGCCCGCGGGCTACAAAGTCGAATGATCGACGCGCGATGATGGAATGCCCGTGTCTCGAAGGGAGTCTACCAAGGGTATGCGCACAAGGTGCTTGATCATTTGACCCATGCCGCGCACCTGCAGCACCTGTCACACCATCCACGTTCAAAGCTGGCGGCTCTGAATGATGGCGGCGAGCGCGTCGGCTTCATATCGTTGGAGAATCCATAACCCCTATGGACAAACCTATCGGCGCACGAGGGTTGACGCCCCGACCCGCCTGCGCGATACAGAAACGACTCGAGATGCTATTTCGTTCGGAGCAAACCCGATGGCAAAGAGCCTGGAAGAAAAAGTCCAAGAATTGTGGGATCGCGAGCAGATCAAGTCGCTGACCTATGCCTACGGTCACTGGCTCGAAAAGATGGACTCGGAGGCGCTGTCGAGGCTCTTTACCGAAGACGGCGCGATGGACTTTAGTTCGGTGGGTTGGGGGATCAAAAAAGGACGTCCGGCGATCGAGGACTTCTATCCGACCACCTGGAACCAGCGGGTCAAGCCGTTCTTCACCAATCACTACATCGAGTTTGACGACGCCAACCACGCGCACGGATGGTGCTGGCTCGACAACCGGGCTAAGCAGGGCGATCAGAGCCTGATAGGATGCGGCCGGCTGCACGACAATTACGAGCAAGTCGACGGCAAGTGGCTCTTCAAGTCGCGCCGGCTCGAGTTGTTCTTCATGGTGCCGATCGGGGAGGGCTGGGCGAAGACCATGAAGTAGAACCGCGTAGCAAGGCGACGACCGTTGAGCGCCTGGCCTTTTATCGGCCAAACATCGAACACCGTTCGCATTGACTGCATTCCGACCACAGCGTGGAGTTGAATATGGCAAAGCCAGTTCGCCGTATCGTAACCGGCCACAATAAAGCAGGGAAATCAGTCATTTTGATGGATGATTCGGCACCTAACGCGGCCAGCCCGCCGGCGGCTCCGCAATTAGTCAATACGGTGCTCTGGATCACCGACGGCTCTCCGGCGTCGAACCGAGGTAACGAAGATGCATCGCCGAAAGGCCGTCAGTTGGGCATCGAGCCACCAAGCGGAGGCTCGGTTTTCCGCATAGTCGACTTTCCACCTGACAAGGTGTTCGAAGGGATCGATGTACGCAAGATGATGGAGGAAGTTGGCGGCGGTCACGCCCTGGATAAAGGAAAAGCGCGTCACGCTATGTTCCATAAGACTCACACCGTCGACTACGCGATAGTCCTGGAAGGCGAGATCTGGGCGATGCTCGGGCGAGACCTTAATGGGGCCTGGCGATGTCCTTATTCAGCGCGGCACCAATCACTCATGGTCAAATCGCAGCGACCAGAACTGCCGTATCGCTTTTATCCTTATCGACGCAGAGGCAGTTTGAGAATGTTCGCAGTGTGAGTAACTGACGCGGTCAACCGGTGGTTCGATAGATGAAAGCGAACGCTATTTTTGCAGGATGGAGAGATTCCCGATGAAAAGCAAATTCCTCGGCTTGCTGGTCCTCGGCCTGCTTGCGCTGACGCAGGGATGCGCAGGCACCAACGTGGTGCAGGCGACGATTCCGGGCGGCCCGCTCACGCTCGAACCCGCCGTCGCTGTCTACGCGCCCACCAAACTATTCATTAGCAGCCCGTCCCAGTTCTTTGTGCTGACCAACCCGAGCACGAACAGCGGTTCGGCGATCATCACCAGCGTCGCCACTGAAAGCGATCAGTTTCTGATTGAGTCGGCCGATAGCACTTGCCCGACGGTCGGAACCTTGCCGGCGGGTTTGAGCTGCAAGATAGCAGTCAAATTCTCCCCGAATACCGCTGGACGGCAGACGGCCACCTTGACGGCGACGGATGGCGGATCTAACAGTCCGCAAACCGCGAGCTTGGTTGGCGCAGGAATGCCTTAGCCGAAATTCCAGATTCGGCGCGATCAAAAGTGTGAACATGCTCCGCCCGTGGGTGGCGCCGGTGTTCGTTCTTGCTCTCTGCTGGAATCGCTAGTTTCTCTCTCGACGGAAGCCGATCGATGCGGCTGGTCAGGAGCGCCTGTACCGCCGGCGGGATTTTCAACTCGCCCAGCGCCCGAACCAGTTTGAGAACGCCGTTGCGCACTAGCGCGCCCTCATCAAACAGTGCCGGCACCATTTCTTCCATGAAAAACGGATTGCCTTTGGTCTTCTCGATAATCAGATGATGCGATTCCAGCCCCTGGTCTTACCCCATCGAAGTATCCCCCCGGTGGGTGAGTGTCGGCCGGGAAGGAAGACAGGCGTGAAGCGGGCACGGTTTTAACGCCGAACAGATCATCGAGGTGTTGAAGGAGGCTGAGGCCGGGGCAAAGGTCAGCGAGTTATGCCGGCTGGCACGGGATCTCGGACGCGACTTTCTATACCTGGCGCAGCAAGTACGCGGGCTGGAGATCTCGGAGATGCGCCGGCTGCGTCAACTCGAGGAATAGCATCGACGCTTGAAGCCGATCATCGCGGACCAGGCGCTGGATATTCGGGCGCTGAGAGACGTGCTGGCAAAAAACGGTTACGGCCCGCGGTGAAGCGTCAGATGGTGGCGGAAGCAATGACTACTCATCGTCTGTCGCAGCGTCGCGCCTGTGGGCTGATCGGGATCACGCGGCGCGCTTTCCTGCGGGCGCCGGGGGAAGATCGCAATCGCCTATTACGGCAGCGGCTGCGTGAGTTGGCCGAGGAGCGGCGCCGCTGGGGCTGTCCGATGCTCTATCTGATGCTTCGTCGCGAGGGCTGGCAGGCCAACCACAAGCGCGCGAGCGCCCGTATCGGGAGGAAGGACTGTCACTGCGCAGACGACGACGGCGCAAAACGTCTGAGTCACTTGCGCATGGTATGCGCGCAGCCGCTGGCGGCGAACCAGGCGTGGGCGGTCGATTTCATTTACGACAGCCTGTTCGACGGTCGCCGGTTTCGGGCCTTTGCCGTGCTCGACGAATGGAAGCGGGAGAGCCCCGCCATCGAAGTCGACATCTCGCTGACCGGCGAGCGCGTAATCAGGGTGTTGGAGCGGCTGGCTATGAGCGCGGACTACCGCTCGTGATTCAAGCCGACAATGGGGCGGAACTCCGCGTACTCGATCAATGGGCTTACGAGCATGGGGTGAAACTACAATTTATCGCGCCGGGCAAGCCGATCCAGAACGCCTACATCGAGAGTTTCAATGCCCGGCTGCGGGAAGAGTCTTAACGAGCACGTCTTCCTTTCGCTCGACGAGGCTCGGAGCAAGATCGAACGCTGGCATATCGCCTACAATCGCGAACGTCCCCATTCCAGCCTCGGCAACCTCACCCCAGAGGAGTTCTCCATCGACATTGGACGGCCATGGCCACACCATGTCCGGATAGAAGCGCGCACACGCGCACTTTCCGAGCGATTCTCTGAGATGTGCGGAGCCTGGCGGACTGAGGGGGATGGATTCGAACCGTCGGTACCGACTGATTGAGGTTTTGAGGTAACTACCTGACCGCTGGCGAAGTCGCCCTACAGTTCGAATTCACCTCGCTCCGCCAGGGAGCCCGTCTCTACGGATTCTCCTGTCGAATCGGCGAAATCGCCCCGTCTGCGGGTTGGGTCAGAAACGCGACCATCGGCCGCTTCATTACCATACGCCTATACGCGCGTCATCCCGAGAGGTTTTCGATAGGCACAGGATGCCCTGTCTGACACACAGTTCGCGCCGATGACCAACTGGGTCGCGCTCTAATCGAGCGACTTATGAAATCCCCCGGAGGTCTTTGGCCGGTGCAAGATCTCGCGAAAACAGACGGACACTGTTGACAGAATTACCTACACCCAAAGGAAAAAGGCAAGCGTGAGGCTTGCCTGACAGAGGTCACTATCGGTCTCTATCGGAAGCGATTTGCGTACTAACCCGCATTCTGCCGGGGCGTCTTCGATGAGAGGAGTCTGGCAATCTCAGCCAGGTCAAGAGTGCGGCGGGAGCTTGACGATGTCGACCCAGAAGTTCTGGATATTGTTCACGACGCGCATGAACTGAACCAAATCGACCGGCTTGGAAATATAGCAGTTGGCGTGAAGTTTATAGCTCTTGAGGACGTCCTGCTCGGCCTCCGATGTGGTCAGGATTACCACCGGAATTGATTTCAGCTCGGGGTCAGCTTTGATTTCCGCGAGTACCTCGCGGCCATCCTTCTTTGGCATATTCAGGTCGAGCAGAATGAGATCTGGTCTAACTGATGCGCCGGAGTACTGACCGCGGCCGCGCACAAAATCGAGCGCTTCGACCCAGTCAGCGCAGACGTACAAGTTATTACGCACCTTCCCCTCTTTGAGGGCCTCCTTGGTCAGGCGCACGTCGCCCGGACTGTCTTCGACCAACAAGATGTCAATCACGTCGCAAGTTTGCCGGCTTCCCATTGTGCGTCCTCCTCCAACTCCTCTGTCGTTTCGACGGCGCCGTCAGAATCAACTATGGGCATCGTGAAGAAGAAGGTGGTCCCATCGCCGGGCGTCGATTCCACCCATATCCGGCCGCCCTGATGTTCGACGATCCTGCGGCAAATCGCGAGCCCGATGCCAGTACCAGGATACTCCTGCCGCCCATGTAGCCGCTGAAACATCAGAAAGATGCGCGAGAAGTACTGCGGCTCGATGCCGATCCCATTGTCGCAAACGGAAAATAGCCATTCATCGCCTTTCGGCTTCGCACCTACGTGTATCTTGAGTGGTTCCATGCCACGGAACTTGATGGCATTGCCGATCAAGTTTTGGAACAACTCGCCGAGTTGTGATTCATCACTCATCACGATGGGCATCGTATCGCGCGTGACCGCTGCGTTGCTCTCCTCGAGCGCAAGGGAAAGGTTGGCGAGTGCCCAGTCGAGTGCGCTGGTAACCTTGACCGGCTTCATCGGCTTTCCTCTTCCTGCTCGCGAGAAGGTCAGGAGGTCGTTGATGAGACGTTTCATCCGGGTGGCGCCATCGACCGCGTAGGCGATGAAATCGTCGGCATCGCTGTCGAGTTTGCCCTTGTAGCGCTGTTGCAGGAGTTGGACATAGCTCGCGACCATCCGCAGAGGCTCCTGTAGGTCATGCGAGGCGGAATACGCAAATTGCTCCAGCTCCGCATTGGAACGCTCGAGTTCCTTGGTCCGCTGTTCGAGTTCGCGAGTGATCCGCTTTGAGTCGGTGACATCGCGTGCAATTAGCGAAATCCCCTCTGAGCGATCCCACCGGTTGCGAAGTGGAGATAACGTCAAGGACACATCGACGAGACTACCGTCCTTTCTCAATCTGCGAGTTTCGTGCTGCTGTATCGCCTCGCCTTTGGCCATTCCGCTCAAGATCTCACGCCACTCGGCGGATTTTTCGCTCGGGACAAGAATGCTGCTGGACTTGCCGATAATCTCATTGGCAGCATATCCGTAAAGCTTTTCCGCTCCCGGATTCCAGGTGGTGACTTTACCATCTAGTGACCCACTCATTATCGCGTCTTGTGAGCATTCGACGATCGAGGCCAGCCACGCTTGTTCCCGTTCGGCGCGTTTGCGCGGGCCTATATCACGGAAAACGGTTAGCCCTCCGATCACGGTGCCGTCAGCGTTTTTTAACGGCCGTGCCGAAATTTCGAGCCATATCTCCTCGCCGGTTAAGACTTTCCGGAGCAGGAGTTGCTGATTGTTAACCTCCTCGCCCTGGAGTGCTCGCGACATCGGCATGTCTTTGAGAGAAATCGCCGTGCCCTCATAATCATTGAGGAAGAATTCCTCTGTGTTCGCGAAGTCGGCGAATTCGGCGTCGAAATCTTTTCGACCTAGAATCCGTGCCGCCATTGGATTGAAAAGAAACGGCCGCGTCTCCAGATCGCGTGCGATGATGCCTTCATCCATGCTGTCCAGCACCGAGCGAAGTAGTTCGCTCTGGTTGCGCAGTGTTTGCTCTGAGCTGGCTAGTTCGAGCCCGCTTTCACGCAGAGTCTTGCTGAGTGAAAGAAGCTTCTGGTAGCTCCCGGCTAAATCGTCCGTGAGACCGCGCAAGACCTCTAGGGTTCGATTGATGAAAACGGCGGTGAAACCGACGCACAGGAAAGCTACAGCCGAGCCGAACAGGATGATGTGGCGGGCGAGAGAGCCAGCGTCATTCGATTCCCGGTTACGCTGCTCGAGAAGCTCTTTTTCCCGCTGCGACATTTCGACAATCAGCCGCCGAACCTGACCACTGAGCTGTCGCTCGTCAGAGTGGATTAGGAAGGCGGCGGCCTGGACTTGCTGCGTTTTGCGCAGCGCGGTCGCGCGGTCCAGGAGGCTCAGACGAGCGTTGACCGCGACTTCCAGCTTCTTTAGTAGTTGTTGCTGTAGGGGATTGTCGGCTGTCAGGAACCTTGTCGCTGCTATTTGTTGAAGCAGGACGGAACGCTCCGCCAATGCCTTTCTGCGGAACTCGTCGTTGCCGGTGAGGACGTAACCCTCTTCACCATCCTCTATCTCTTCCAAGCCTACACTTGCGAGGCCGAGAGTCTCGATTACGAGGTGGGTATGCTCAACCCAGCCGTTCCAATAAATAAACTGCCCGATGCTATAAAAGCCGGCCGTCCCCACTGTGAGGAGTGCCAGCAAGGCCACCGTAAATCCCGCGAAAATCTTGCGGCGATGCTTCGCTTGATTGGTCGGTAATGTTTCTCGGTCTGCCAAATCGAATTCAGCAGAAAGAGACTCCGGACCCAGTTCTTGTTTCAACCGTACCTCAGTTAAACATCACATCAGGGGTAGGACGACATGATAGAAACCTTAATTCCGCAAACTCTGTCGTTGGTGAGACCTCTAGACCAACAGACGCTGGACCCTGGCCACCAATTCTTCAGGATTGAACGGCTTGGAGATATAGTCACTCGCTCCTAGAGCGAATCCGCGAATAACATCGGTTTCCTGATGATGGCTGGTCAGCATAATCACCTTCGTAACTTCGCGGGCGGAGTGATCTCTTACCGAAGCCAGGACCTCAAATCCGTTGAGCTTCGGCATGTCGACATCAAGTACGAGCACCTTGGGGCTCAGAGTCTGCGTCATTCGGACTCCCTCTTCCCCATCGCGGGCAATGCTACACTGCATACCGGATTTTCGCAGAATCGCGGCGACCATGGTCGTGGTGGTTCGGTCATCGTCGACTATCAGGACAAGGGGCTCGCGTTCCGTCGCGTTTTCTTTGTGCGGGTTCTGCGCTTGCTGTAGCAAACTAAATGATCTCAGAAACAGGTCCTCAGGCTCCCAGGGTTGCAAGAGAAAGTCTCGTCTCGACGCGATGGCGCCGAGCGTCGCTGTCGTTAACTCTTTCCAAGTTCCCACCAGCAGCATAGGCTTGGAGCTGTCGACCATGCCAAAAAGCGGGATCGCACCTTCGGATGTGGCTCCGGATCCAATATTGAAGAGGCAAATGTCGAAAGCTTCGAGCTTCAAGCAAAGTTCTGATGGTATTGACGAATGGCCAAGTATGCGGCCAGAAGCCCGAACTCGGTGCAATGCCGAAATCAAACTCGCCGACTCAGCCGAATCGAACCCCACGAGAGCAAATAACTTGTCTGCCAACAATTCCACGACGACATCCGGTATCGGCATTTCGCCCCCCTCTCAGTCTCAGTCTACTTTATTGCTGAGACCGATTTGCCTTTAGGATCAACTTTCAGACCCTGTTCTCGCCTTCTCCGCCTCGAGCGCCATGCGCACCCTGCCCGCCTCGACTTCCAATTCCTGGAAAGTGGGCTGCGCATTGGCAAGAGTGCCCTGACGTGCTTGCGTCTCAAGCTCGTCGCACAACTGCAGCATGTATTTCACGCCTATCGAGCCGCAGCTCCCTCGAAGCGCGTGCGCCGTTTGGCGAAGACCGTTAGCGTCGCCCTTTGCCAGAGCGACTTTCATCGCATCCAGACGCGATGGAGTATCTGCGAGGAACACATCGATCAGCTCTGACAGCAGATTAGCACCCTCAGAGCTCTCAACGCCGCGCAAAGTCGCTATCAGACGCTCGTCAAAGGCGTCATTCCGGAGACCTGTCCTTGGTGGCAGCAGATCTGTGACCTCGCGTTTCAGATTCTCCCTTCGAGCCGCCGCGCCATCAGGAGCGATCCATTTCTCAAGGAGTTCGGCAAGTTTTTCGAAAATCACAGGTTTGCTGATGTAATCGTCCATGCCTGCCGCTAGGCACGCTTCGCGATCGCCGGTCAACGCATCGGCCGTCATTCCGATGATTATGGGGCGGTGGACTTTTGGCTCGTGCTGCCGAATTCTCTTCGTTGCTACGTAGCCGTCCATCTCGGGCATCTGGCAGTCCATAAGTATGATGTCGAAAGGTACGCTCGACAGTGCTTCGACTGCTTCAAGTCCGTTCGACACTAGATCCGCCCTATAGCCCAGTCTCTTGAGCATCCACAGGGCGACTTTCTGGTTCGCGAGATTGTCCTCTGCTAGCAGGATGCGAACCTGTTGGCGTAGCTCATCCGAAATTCGATTCAGGAAAGGTTCGGGCGCGCTCTCGCCACTGCCGCCAGCGATGAACTCCCCGACACCTCCCAGAAAGTTGATGTGCATTCGATCCGCGGCTGTGTGCAGCCGCTTCGCGAAGTTGGCCGTAAACCAAAACGTCGACCCTTTGCCCCGCGCACTTTCAACCCCGATATTCCCATGCATTCGCTCGACGAGCAGTGCCGAGATTGCGAGCCCCAGCCCGGTACCACCGTATTTGCGGGTGGTCGAATTGTCCGCCTGCGAAAATGGCTGAAACAAATGACGCTGGACTTCAGCAGAAATCCCGAGGCCAGTGTCACTAATCGCAAAACGCAGCAGTGCATCGTTAGCAGATTCGCTTTCCAGCGTGATGCGTATAGCCACTTCCCCTTGATCGGTGAACTTTATTGCATTGCCCACCAAATTGGTCAGTACTTGGCGTAGACGACCGGGATCGCCGCGCAAGAGCTTGCACACATCGCTGTCGACTTGTGAGACGAATCGGACCCCCTTATCGCCCGCCTGCCTGACAAACAGCGCTACAATACTTTCAGTTACCTCGAGAAGATCGAAATCGATATCTTCAAATTCCAGTTTGCCAGACGTGATCTTGGAGAAGTCCAGGATATCGTTGATGATGTGCAGTAACGAGTGAGCACCCGACCATGCAGTATCCACCAGTTCCCGTTGTTCGCTATTCAATTGCGTGTCCAGCAGCAGCCGAATCATGCCAATCACGGCGTTCATCGGCGTACGGATTTCGTGGCTCATGTTTGCCAAGAAGAGAGACTTTAAACGCGAGGCCTCCACGGCTGCATCTCGAGCCGCGGCCGTCTTCTCGGCGCGTTTACGCTCGATAGAATAGTGGAGTGACCGGCTTAGGAGCCGACTGTCAAAATCACCTTTGACTAGATAGTCTTGGGCCCCGTCCTTTACTACCCTGCGTCCGAGACGCTCATCATCCAACCCGGTAAGGACCACAATCGGCAGATCGGACGCCTGGAGGCGGGCTTTTGCGACTGTGTCGTCGGCTTGGCAATCCGGCAGCGTAAGATCCAATAGAATTACGTCGGGCCCAGAATCCCTGATACGTTCCAGGCCGTCTGACAGTCGACTGCTACATTCGAGTTCGAAATGGGTGTCACGGCTTTCCGCGAGTGCTTCCCTTACCAAGCGGACATCGCCTGGATTATCCTCGATCAGCAGGACCGTGATCCGCTCAGCACTCACGAGTTCCATTCTCGCGGCAGGTTGTCGCGGATCAGCCAGAGAGCCCTCCGAGAGGCGGATTTAACTCCAATAGAGCACAAGAGTCTCTTTGTCCCTCGATTCCAAGTCGCAATTGCGGGAGTCTAGCGTCGTGCAAGGAACCATCGCTCGAGATACCGGTGATGGGCATATCCTTACTAGGCCGTCACAGTTCTTCCGCGAGCAAATGGCATGCCTTTAGCTCGTTATCCAGTGATTGAACTATTGAGCTGAAGACAAGTGAATATAATTCTAAATAGGTAAAGACCGGCGTTCTCGGTCTTTGAGACGAATTTCGCACAGTTACAGAGCTGCAACTGGGCCACCGCAGGTTCGCAACGGAGCAGCTCTTCCAACTCAATCTGAGCTGAGAGTCGCATCGCGCGCCTCGAATCGGCATCGAGAGCGTTCTTCTGAGGGAGGCACGCCAGCGTGGGAACTGTTCTCACCAAAAGATGTCGCTCGCCGCAATGGCGTAGCCACGGCGTCGTGCTAAGCAAGCATGCGATCTGTGGTGTCTTCGGGGAAGGTCGGCGGCTACGCAAGCTTTTTGCCAGCGGGGGATTCAAAGAAGCTCACGCTGGCCGCGCGGCGATCATCGGTCCTTCTCGGGGTGCCTGGCTCTATCAGACGAACAAGCCATCGCGCCAGAAAGGGGATTCCTCGTTGAGTGCGCATTGCCCGATGCTTTGCGCCGGTCCTCCCTATACTGTTCTAATTAGCGCCTGAGTGTCCTACTTAGGGGTGGGGTTGTCTTAAATTGATTCGGCCTGTTCTTCGCTTTCGCCAGCGAAAAAACGCGCCAACCACGATCGGGGACAGAACGCCGGTCGTCACACCCAAAAGATAGATTTAAGCTCGGTCATCTAAGTCACAGAGCGAGCGCAGCGGCGTGGCGGTTTTCATTGGGTTTGGAGATTGGCGATTCCCTATTCGTGCGCCGAATCGTCTTCCCGCATGATTTCGCTTTGAAGTTGAAGCATCTCGAAAACGGGCGCTCGGTCGCGAGGCGAGCTCCAGATGCAGCCTACCTTTCGCGGGCCGGTGTTGCAGCTTTCTTTGTCAGAGTCGCAGCCTTTGCAGCGTCAGACTCGTTCTCGAAGCCAAACACGGCGGCATATCTGCGGCTGATCACCTGTGCCATCACGAAACTCAGATTGACCACGGCATCGCCGATCGCCTTGGCGAGGGCGCAGCCGAGGCCCTGCCGATTGTCCCCCTCGACCAGGAGTACCGGAATCGGCGACCGAGCGAGACCGGCACTCTTTGCTGCAGCAATCGGCTTCCTGCCCGAGATCGGGTGCAACTCGACTGCACCTTTGTCGGTTCCTGGGTACCGATAAGCCATCACCACTTGTAGGTCGGCTGTGGCTACCGAAAACCTTATCCTGTGTGACGGGTGGCCGCGCCTGTGCTACTGGAACGCACGATGGTCGCGTTTCTGATTCGGCTCCTTTTGATCTTGCGCGCTCGGTTCAAGTCACGAGAGCGACTTGAAGCCGAAAACACCGTCTTACGCCAACAGGTCATCGTCCTGAGCCGCAAAGCTCGGAGGCGGGTACGGCTGCGGAACACCGATCGGCTGATCTTCGTATCGCTATACCGACTATTCCCATCGATTTTGGACGCGGTCGTAGTCGTTAAGCCCGAGACACTGATCCGCTGGCACCACCGGGGCTTCCGCACTTACTGGCGCTGGAAGTCCCGCCACGTCGGGGGCCGTCCAAGGCTTGATTGCGAGGTTCGAGCGCTGATTCGGCGGATGAGCCGCGAGAACCCGCTGTGGGGCGCACCGCGGATCCACGGCGAATTGTTGATGCTTGGGATCGAGGTCGCTGAATCAACCGTCGCCAGGTATATGCTCAGGCGCCGCCGACCACCGTCCCAAGGTTGGAAGACTTTCCTGCGTAATCATGCCGCTGGCATGGCTTCGCTGGATCTGTTCGTCGTACGTACGATCTCCTTCAAGCTGCTCTACGGCTTGATCATTCTGTGTCACGCCCGCAGGCGGCTAGTCACGATCAGCGTCACTACCAATCCGACTGCCGAGTGGA
This sequence comes from uncultured Pseudomonadota bacterium, assembly GCA_963837035.1. Lineage (GTDB taxonomy): Bacteria > Desulfobacterota > Binatia > Binatales > Binataceae > JASHZA01. The sequence continues at coordinate 380,501 of CAWIMH010000022.1, read as the reverse complement.
TCGCTGGGCAGGTGACCGATGCTTTCCCCTGGGATGAAGCGCCCAGTCATCTGCTTCGCGACCGCGACGGGGCCTTCGGCCCAGCCTACAGCCATCGCATTCGGGCAATGGGGATCCGCGATCATCCGACCACGCCGCGCTCGCCGTGGCAGAACGGCCACGTCGAGCGCCTCATCGGATCGATTCGTCGCGAATGCCTCGATCACCTGGTCGTGTTCGACGAAGCGCAGTTGGGCCGCGTTCTGAAGAATTACGCTTCCTATTACAACCAGGTCCGGACGCATCTCTCATTGAACAAGAATGCGCCGGATTTTCGGCGCCCGCAGAAGCTCGGGCCCATCGCAAGCATCTCTATTCTCGGTGGACTGCATCACCAATATGTCAGGGTTTAGCTTTTGACTAAGCACAGGGGTTATATAAATTTATTCTTTCTAACCCAGTAAACCCCGTAGCGACAGGGGTTCGGCCCTATACGGCCTGGTCCGCAGCGAGCTTGTACCGCGAAGAATGTTTGAGCTTGCGGCTTAGGCAGGACGCTCCATCACGTCATGGCCACCCACCGAATCGCCCGGCCTGGCATCAACGAAATCACTTCCCGAGTCACTACACCGCACTCATCGCGTCAAGCGTTTCTTCGACCGCTTCGATTATTTCATCATAGCCTCGGACAGTGTCAGCGACGATCCGATTAGCGGACGGAATGTCACCAAGAGGAACAAAGTCTGAACGTTGACGGAGAAACACCGACTCGTCCGCGTCGGACACCGACCCCGGGAGTCGAGAACGTGCGTGCAACCGACGCATCACTTCCTCCGCCCCCGCACGGCATTCAACGAACAACACAGAGGCACCGCTTTGCGCGGCGGTTTCGATTACGGCGCTGCGTTCACCGGGATGTCTAAATGTGGCATCGAGGATAACTCCGGCGCCTTTTTCAAGACGTAGCCGAGCTTCTCCAAGCAAGGCGTTATAGGTTCGCTCGGTGAACTCCTTCGAATAAATGCCACCTTCATATGATGCCTTGAGCGATGTGGTTGGCGTTACCCCGGCCATTCGCTTTCGTACCTCGTCTGAGCTCAGCACCTCGAAACCCAGCCGCCTTCCGAGTAATCGCGCGGTGGTCGACTTGCCCGTCCCGGAGGGACCACAAACAACAATCACCACCGGCTTGCCGTTGTAACATCGAGCATAGTCGGAGGCCATCGCGAAATAACGCCGAGCAAGATCACGCGCGGCGTTGCGATCGACGGACAGGACCTCGGGTTGGAGACTTCTCAGACTCTCGACCTTAGCCCGGACAGCGGCACGATACGACTTGTAGAATGGCAGCAAGAGTGTGAAATCCGTGTCGCCCGTGGCGCTAGCATATGTTGCGGCGATCTCCGCTGAGAGCTGCGGCGCGCCAAGGCGGTCCAGATCCATCGCGAGAAAAGCGATATCCGACGCGACGTCTCCATAGCGGAGGGCTTCGCTGAATTCGACGCAGTCGAAGACGACGATGCCGCCGCGGCTCATGCAAATATGCTCACAGCGCAGGTCACCGTGGCCTTCGACAACGCGGCCCAGACGTGATCGATCAGTCACAAGCTGCCAATTTTCGCGGAGAAACCCGCTCGTATGGCGGATCAGCGCTTTTAGCTGCGCGCGACCGACGGTGTAGCCTTCCAGACGTTCGCATTCCGCGAGATTTCCCATCACCGTTTGAGTCACCGCGGCAGCGGAACCGTATCTCTGGGACGCAACCACCGCCGCACCGGCATGAAACTGCACGAGCCGTCGGCTAATCGCACGGATCTCATCCAAACCAACCGCGCCCCGGGCGAGCAAATGGTCGAGCATTTTCTCGGCCGGCAGCCGGCGCATCACCACAGCGTACTCGACGGCACTGCGCGGTGGGTCGTTGGAGATCGCGCCCAGTGCGAACCCATCGCCGGATTTGACGATCGGCGCGACACCCAAATAGATACCCTGGGCAAGCCTCTGGTTGAGACGCACCTCGTCGAGACACAGCTTACGGCGCGCCGGCAGACTCGACGAATCGAGGAACGCAAAGCGCACGGGCTTTTTGATTTTGTAGACGTATTCGCCTGCCAAAAAAACCCACGAGATATGCGTCTGAACGAACTGAACGCTGCCCGTGGGGTGGGGGTATGAATCCATCCGCAGCAGGGGGGCGATTGGAGCTGGGAGACCTGACGATTCCGCATGGCGAAATTCGGGATTAGCCTCCCTGTCGGTTGACCCCGATCGAGTCGCAACTACCATAGCGTGACTAGTCCTTTTGCTCCTCTATAAACGCTTCAAGAAGGTCGGAAGTGGAAATGACTCCGACCAGCACACCATCCTCGACTACCGGCAATGCTCCGATCTTGCGCTCGCGCAGCAATCGAGCCGCTTCGCGCACGGGAGTTTCTGGACTCACGGTGAGCACCGTTTCCGACATCGCCGCCCTAACTTCGGTGTGCTCGTGGTAGCCCGTGTGCGTCCGCAGATCACGGTCAGTAATAATGCCAATGACACGGCCCTCTTCAATCACCGGCATGCTGCGGAAGTCGCCCGACCGCATCCGTGTTTCGACTGCGGAGAGCTTTTCGGACAAAATCGCGGTGATCGGGTTGGCGGTCATCCAATGGCTGACCGACTCTTGACTGCGACTCCGACTCTGGCGCACCGTCAAGACCGGGCAAGGCGCCTCGCGCAGCACGACCTCGGCGACACTACCCAGGAAAACCCGTGTAAATCCGGAGCGTCCGTGTGTTGCCATCACGATTACGTCCGCCGCCAGACGTGTCGCGGCCCGCAGAATTGAAGCGGCCGGGTCGCCCATATGAGTCGAGATTTCGTACTTGACGCCCCGCAAATGGCGGCGCGAGATCTCTTCGAGCTTTTGTCGGGCGGTCTCCTCCTGTCCCTTGTATACGTCCACATATACGGGTGTTCCCGCGGGTGGCAGAATCATCGGGACGACGTTAAACAAAAGGACCGTTCCGTCGTTTTGACGGGCAAGCTCAGCGGCCGTTTCGACGGCCCTGATCGAAGAGTCGGCAAAATCTATCGGATTGAGTATGCGCCTGTATGGAAATGCCATCGCTCACCTCCCTTTGCACAGATCTCCGCTTGATCGGGAGAACGCGCAAGATTTGGGCTACGCCGCCCGCCTGTATATCCGTTTACAGAATTCGGCGTCTTCTCCAAGCGGCGATTACACCTACTCAGTCGAAGGATAGTAAGTATGTCGTTCAAAGATTGTCCGCAACGTGTCCTCTTCGCTACTTCGGGGATCGGAGAAAGCGCCGCGAATGAGAGGCGCTCAAGGAGCAAATCGGGCAACACGGCTGCTTTCCTAATAGCGATCACATTGATGATTGACTTCGCAGCCATTACAGCGACCGATTCTTTGGACCAAGCTTTCGCCAATCGGAACTCTTTCTTCTTGACGACGCGGTTCAGTACCCCCATTTGGAGCAGTTCATAGGCGGAGCAACGGACGCCGCTTCAGCTATTCAATAAAGAAACCTTTTGATTCAGCCCTGAGTTCGATTTACGGAAAAGTGCGGATTCTGCCGACACCTGAGTCACAGCCGAACAATTTCTGTGCTTCTATGAACTACTTGTCGGCAAGGGAACCTGAGCGCAACAGCGAGAGCAATCTTGAAGAAAACGATATCAATGCTGGCGGCGCTTTCGGTCGCGCTTTACCTTAGCACGGCCTGCGTACTGGCTTCGAACAATACGCCGATCTCGAACTCACAAGCGCCGCTCGGCTGGAACCTTTCTGAGCAGGCCCAAGACGAGCTTCGCGCTCTGATCGCTGGGGGAAACCTCTCCGATCTGCGATGGCCAGACTTCGTTGACTTTCGAGATCAGGTCTTCACTTTCTATCAGGCCGGCGCTTATTCACTGGCTTGGTTTCGTGACTCCAAAGTGACGCCACAAGCCGTCGCGATGATCGAACAATTTAAGACGGCCGCGCAGAACGGTCTCAGCGACGAAGACTACGACGGCCCTCGCTGGGACGCTCGACTTGAGAAGATGCAGACGCTAGCGTCGCCGCAATCCCCCGAAGCGCTGATCCGATTCGATCTCGCGCTCACTGTCTGTGCCATGCGCTACATCTCCGCCCTTCGCTTGGGGAGGGTTAACCCGCGGCACTTCAAGTTTGGCCTAGACGTCGGACCCAGGAAATACGATCTCACCGATTTTTTGCGCAATCAGGTGATTTACTCGCCAAATGTCAAAACGAAGATTGACCAGCTCGAACCAACCCTTCCCGGTTATCAACGAGCGAAGGCGGCACTAGCAACCTACGTGAAGCTCGCCGAGCAGGGCGACGCAGACTCTCTACCAGTGCCGCGCAAGACCATCCACCCTGGAGACACCTATCAAGGAATACCCCAGCTTTTGAGTCGCTTGCGTCAGTTCGGTGATCTCGGTTCCGTTAGCGATAGAAGCGAGCACGCGACCACTTACACCGACCCGGTAGTTGACGCTGTCAGGCGCTTTCAGACGCGCCACGGCCTCGAGCCGGATGGTCTATTAGATAGGCGAACCATTTCTGAGCTCAACACCCCGCTTCGTGTACGGGTGCAACAGCTTCAGCTGGCACTTGAACGCTACCGTTGGATTCCAACAGATTTCCCTCACCCTCCAATCGTCGTGAACATTCCCGAGTTCCGATTACGGACTGCGCGGGCAACGCCAATCTTGGATATGCGGGTCGTGGTTGGCAAAGCCTATCGCCATCAAACACCTGTATTCGCCAGTTATATCCGTTACATAGTTTTCCGGCCGTACTGGGAAGTGCCACGTTCGATCCAGCTGGCCGAGCTGATCCCGAAGATCCAGCGTGACCGCAACTACCTGGCATCCGATGATTTTGAAGTTGTCGATCCCGGTGGCAGCCTCGTTACCGACGGTACCGTCTCGGACACTGTCCTAGCTGCACTTCGAGCGGGTACACTTAGTATTCGACAGAAGCCTGGACCGAAGAATTCGTTAGGGCTGATCAAGTTCATGTTCCCGAATTCCTTCAACGTCTACCTGCACGGGACGCCCCATCCCAGATTGTTCTCGCGCCCACGACGTGATTTCAGCCACGGCTGTATCAGAGTGCAGGACCCGGTCGCGTTGGCCGCCTGGCTGCTGCGGGATAAGCCGGAATGGACTGTCGACCGAATCCTCACGACGATGAACGGAGAGCAGACGGTGCAGGTTAATCTCGACAGACCTGTTCCGGTTCTCATCCTATACAGCACGGCAGTAGTTGAGCCGAATGGCGAAACGCATTTCTTCGACGATATCTACGGTGACGACGCTTCATTAGAGAAGGTTCTGTCAGGCGGTTACCCATATCCGAATTAAGCGCTGTTTGCCTGACTCCGTTCTCACAGTTCGCTCGTGCTTCAGCATCGACGCTCGTCTGATGGCGTCAACTAATCGCGATCCTGAGGCGGCGATACACGATCGCGTGCTGCGCGAGGACCTCTGGTGCTAAAGATAGCCGAATTCTCGAGCAGCCTGGCTTAGCTCGTCCCGGAACTTGGGATGAGCAATGGCGATTAATGCATCGGCTCTCTCGCCCGTTGATTTACCACTCATGTCGGCTACCCCGTATTCGGTTACGATGTATTGAGTATCGGCACGCGGATCAGTCGTCGGTCCTTGGACTTTTGGGACTATACGCGAGACGGCTCCTTTCGCTGCTGTGGAATACGCAGTCAGAATAGACTTGCCGTCCTTGGACAGCTGAGCGCCGCGAACGAAGTCCAATTGGCCGCCCGGCGCACTGTACTGTCTTCCTTGAATCGCTTCAGAGTTGACCGCGCCGTCTAGTCCGACCTCTAGAAAAGCACTGATCGATATCACACGATCATTCCGTCCGATCACGTAGGGATCGTTCACGTAATCCACAGGATATGCTTCCATGCTCGAATTGTCGTTCAAGAACTCATAAAAGGCTTCGTCGCCCGCTGCCAATGTGAATACATTCTTGTACTGGTTGAGCTTCTTCAATCTGTTCGTTACCGCGCCAGACCGAATGAGCTCGACGAGCGACGGCATCATTAACTCGGTGTGTATGCCCAGGTCCTTGTGGTTGGTCAGCGCTTTGCAAACGGCACTTGGTACTCCGCCGATCCCGATTTGAAGTGTTGCACCATCGGGCACCATCTCGATAATTAGGTTGCTGATAACTTCGTCCACTTCCGTACTCTCTCGGGAGGGCACTACGAAAAGCGGACTCTCATTCTCGACGATCGCGTCTACTTCGGAAATATGAACAGAGGAGTCGCCGAATACGCGGGGCATCTTAGGGTTTACTTCGACAATAAGTTTTTTCGCAACGTGCGCGGTCGGGATTGTATAATCTCCGTTGGTGCCGCAGCTGAAAAAGCCAGCCTTGTCCATAGGGGCGACCATCATTACGAACGCGTCGATCCCTATGTTGGCCAGAGTTCGGGGCATCGCGCTGAAGTTTCCTGGCATATAGAAGACAACTCGCTTACCGTCCTGGCGGCCGCGCTCCGACAACGATCGTTCGACTACTGTAGGAAAAAATGGGTGCGGCTTGATGAGGTTCATGTAGTCATACTTGAGGATGGTCGTCGCCGCAGCCGCGACAGAGTGGGAATAGTAGACGCGAAGCTCCTCGATGGCGCCTCGTTTTAGACGATCCTCAAGTGCCCTAAGCAGTGCAGGCGGCTCACTTGCCGCCATCCCCATGGAAAGAGTCCCACGGCTCGGAATAAGCTCGGCTGCTGCAGCCGGCGACATGACTTTGCTTCGGTATTCAGCCTGGTGCATCGGTCGCCAATTCTACACGAGAACCCCAATCGATTGATGCTGACAGACAATGATTGGATTGCGGTATTAGATGTACTTGGAGATGTTGGTCATTTTGACTTTCTCGGTTTCTTTTGTATCGATTTTACCTTTACGGTGGCCAATAAGGTGCCATCAGTATCCGCCCAGGAGTAATGGACGCGCGCACCGAACGCCTTCTGGACCTCGTGTGCGATGCGATGGGCAAGCTTCTGCGACGTGGTCAAGACTTCTAAAGTCTTGTTGTTCCAGTTGGTTGAGACGATCTTTCGTTCAGGCTGAGTCGTCTGTGCTCTATCCGCTACGTTGGTAACTCGAGCCGAAATAGCCTCCCGCTCAGTTCCATCGCCAACTTCTATCAGCACCTGACCGTGATACTCGCCAGTCGCCACCTGGATGCATCCCGGACATACCACCCACCTCGCTTTGGCAAGAAATTCGGGCGCTAGCCGACGACCGCGCCGCCAGCTTTTCGCCCTGTACACCGCGCCACAGCGGTCGCAGATAGACGGATCGCTGAACGATTGCTTGCGGGCTACGGGTGGCGTTTTGTCAGATTGCGACCCGCGCCGATCCATACTTCGAGTAAGAGCCTTGGCCTTGGTCATAGCATTCTCCTTGCGGCCGCAGCTGTCTCGGTCGCGATCGACGAATGATGAACCATCTTCTTATAGATAGCCATGACGAGTCGATAAAAATGGTCACCGGTCGCCTCCGGATACTGGATGCGAGCGCGCGGCTTTGCTCGTTTCCATACGATTCCGTCTTCGGGGGTTCTGACCACATTCGCTGGCATTTGTTTGAGTCCTCCCGGATCTTAGCTACGGCCGTGCCAGGCAACAGACGAGTTCGCCTCAGAAATAACGCGTTCAGCTTATGTATACTTTTAGCGCTCGCAACCGATGCAATTCTGTCGGCTGGTGCAATTGGCAGCAGTGGCGCACCATAAGGCTGCCCCATTTAGCTACATCAGCCCACCAGCGATCAATCATTCCACCGGGATTTGGATGGCTCGCCGCTTGCAGAAAAGCGGGCTAAGGCGAGTGACAAGTAATGCCTGCCGCGGCGCAACCTCGTCCCCAACGATGTCGTGGCGATTGTCAGCCGGTGCTGCCGATCGGTAGACAGCCAGATGTTAGCTGATATTCGGCGACTATCTGCGGGCCGCTTACATCGCTCGCAACGCAGACACTCGCTGAACACAGAGCGCCGGATGCTGTCGATCGTCGTCACACACCAGGGTCATCCTCCTCAGCATCTCGCGATGACCGATTCCGGCGCGCCCTTGGTGATGAGCTTTGCGTGGACGGAAAGTGGGTCGAGAGTTCCAACTGTCAGCGATGTTGACACTGGCCCGCTCGGTGCTTCGCGACTATCATCGGGGAGATTCATCCGAGACGAGTTGACCAGATTCTCGCGTGGCCCGCTTGGGCTAAAGAGGTACAAAATGGAGTTCGGGGTACTACATTTCTTCGAACATCCGGCCGGCGACAAAACCGAACATCGCATCTTCAAGGAACAGCTTGACACACTGCGCGCGGCCGAGGAGCTGGGCTTCGGTTACATATGGGCGCCGGAGCATCACTTCACAGAATATGGCTTCTGTGCGTCCCCAATGCTGACGCTGGCCGCGATGGCCTCGGTTACAAAACGCGTTCGGCTCGGAAGCGCGGTGGTTGTACTGCCCTTCAACGATCCCGTCCGCGTCGCCGAAGAAGGCGCGATGGTGGATCTGATGAGTGACGGGCGGCTTGACCTCGGTGTGGGCCGCGGGTTTCAGCCGGTTGAATTTAGCGGTTTTGGTGTCGATCAGGCTCGATCACACGAGATGTTCGATGAGTCCCTGCAGATCATTGAGCGCGCATGGACCGGCCAAACCGTAAGCTTCAAGGGTAAGCACTTTGAGATCGAGGAGCATGCGGTCCGGCCCCGGCCTATACAGCAACCTCATCCGCCGATCTGGCTGGCCGCAGTGAACGTGCCCAGCTTTGAGCTGGCCGGGCTGCGGGGATACAACCTGCTTTGCACGTTGGTTCCCGGATTCCATAACCTGCTCACCGCCGAATACTTGCAGACTTATCGCCGGGCATTACGCAGTGGCGGCCACGATACGGGCAAAAAGCAGATTGGCGCGCTGTGCATGGTCTATTGCGCTGATACCACCGAACAGGCGCGGCAGGACTTTGCAGGCCCGGTTCTCTGGTATTTTCGTATGATGGAGAAGTATGTGTCTTCGCAGGCCGGAAAGCCGATCGAGGGCTACGGAGAGTACGAGAAGGTGCGTCGCTATGCGCAGACCGTGGATTGGGATGAATTGCTACAGACCGGGTCCCTCGTTTGTGGAAATCCTGCTCATTGCATCAGGCAAATCGAGGAGATGCGTGAGCAGTACGGCTTTACCCAGCTGATATGCTGGACGCGTCTCGCGGGGTTGGACCATCGCAAAGTCCTCCGAAGCATGGAACTCTTTGGCGGACACGTTCTGCCCCACTTTCGACGGGAACGCCCTGTCAAGAAGCCGAAGCCGGAGTAAGTAGAACGCCGCGATGCGCCGGGGGTATTCTGACCGAAGTGCGCAGCTGACACGGACGCCTAGCGGAAATGCGGCATGACCTTGGTCGCCATCAGCTCGAGATGCTCGTCCATCTTGCGCACCGGATAGCCGGGCGGCACCGTCCAGCAGTAGAAGCGCTCGACCGGGACTGCCTCCGAATACTCCCGAATCGTTTTGATCGCCGCATCGGGCGTCATTACCTGAAAGATGCCGCTGGCTTTGAGCGCCTCGAGGTTCGGCACCGGCGGAACCAACGGCATTCCCGGGATTCCCGCTTTTTTTGTCCACTCGGCATAGACATTGATTTGGAACTGCAGATGCGGCGCCATCTCGGTCCAGGTCTTTTCCGGATCATTGGCGACGACCAGCCAAAGCATTCCGCCGGCGACACGCGCTTGCGCGCGGATCCTTTCCCATCGCGCGCAACTCGTCGCGATAGATTTTATAGATATCGGTCATGTCGCCGCCGATGTAGCCGTCGGCCAGCCGCGCCGCCCGTCGCGCTGCCGCCTTGGCGCGTGTCCGTCATCCACAAAGTGATGCTCGGTCAGCCAGACGTCCTCGTAGCCGATAGTCTCCGCCCACGAGATCTGTTCGATCGTGGCGTCGTAGATTTCCTTGTCGCTCCGCCACCATTGGGCGGGATTACGAAAATCGTACCACAACCCGAAACTGATTTTGCGCTTGCCGTCCGCCATCATGCCTTCCCTGTATCTGGAATCTCCTATCGGATCGGATGCATCCAGGGATAGTGGAGCCGCCAAGATTCCCAGCTCTTTAAGCCTTGTCGTTAGTCATCCTGTCGAGCGTGGCGCGCAGCGACTTCAGCCATTGCGGTGTCCCTTGCTCGAAGAAGGCCGCACAGTTCTTTTGCTCGGCATCGGCACATTCAAAGACCGTGGACCATTCGACGAAAGCTCGATTCCCATCGACGACGGGTGTGACGCGTCCCGTTCCTTGATAATACCTTATCGCCCCGAGCGGTTCGCACGATTCGAACGTATAAGACCGATCAAGATCCGAATGCGCGAGCAAGCGTTGACGTATGCGAGTGTTACCGCTCGAGAAGTTCCGGATAGCGCCGACCGCGTCACCCGATTTGCCTTCCTCAATATGGCTCTCCTCGATGCCCTCGACCCAGACCGGATAGCTGTTGAAGTCGCGAATTATGCTCCAAACTCGCTCGGCCGGGTGATCAATGACGATGCTGTAGTAGACTTTGTTCATGATCTTAATCCTCCTCCTGCTGCTTGCTCATGGTCTTCATCGCTTACAACCCTTTACTCGGAGGATTGTGAAAGAGTTTTGATGAGGCCGAATGAGCGATGGTCTATCGCACAGCAAATGACAGTGTTTCATGAAAAAATGGGGAAGGACTTGACCCTTCAGAGAGGGAGGGATCACCTGGAGGTGGCTTTCTGAGGCGAAACTGAGACAAATCTGGGACGCTATGTGCGACACGAAAGCTCTTTGATTTTACTGCATTGTCTCACTTGGCTCAGTGAGATTGGGAAAATATTAAGGGCTACGAAGAATGATTCTGAACCCGTATTTGCGCCCTTTTAATTTGCCTGTGGAGTCCGAGCGCAAACGTGAATATCCAGCTCAAGTACGTGATAATGAAGATTCGTTGAATAAGACCTCTCCATTCATTGAATGCATTCGGCGCTGCCGGTGGCTGCGTGAACTCAACGGACATGACGATAACCGCTGCGGCAGTTATCATCCCCGCCGCGATAGTCCACCATTGAAGCGTTCGCCATTTCGGGTCGTCACGAAAACGGCGCAGGAACACAAAGCAGCTAACGGGCGAGAGTGAAAAGACGAGCGCGCCGAAGACGTTCATATGGAGCTTTCCGTGCCAGCTCATCAGGTCACGAGGGGTTGTAACGGGGTCCATCACGAACGGACCGGAAAGGACAAAGCTGATTCCGATGATAGCCAGAAGTATAGGGCCAATGCGCGACGCCTTTCCGACTTGAAACTCGACGGCGACACCGCCAGTAAACACGAGAAACAACGCCCCGAAGACGATGAAATTGACGACTTGAATCCATCCGCGCGGACCGAGCGCCAGCTCACTGACAAACATTCCGAATGGTTTATAGCCGGGCCGAAACCAGCCCTCGATCGTGAATGTCACCACAAAGAGCGTCGAGCCGATCATGCCAGCCCACGCCGCAAGTTGACGCCGGTCCATAATTACCGGTGCGCCGCTATGCACATACCCGTGGGTTGGGATGAACTGCTTCAGCCCTTTGCTTGGCGACTGCGGGGATTCGATTTGGGGAGTGGCCGCGGTTCGGGCATCATCAGGTCTTTTGCCGTAACGATGCCGGCGAGTTTGCCCCCTTTGAGAACCGGAAGTGCGCCGATCTCATACTGCTGCATAAGTCTTGCCGCATGTTCTGGTGTTTCCGAGGTCATCACCGTGATCGGGTCGCGCGTCATCGCGACTTCAACGAGTGTCGACGCGAGCGCGTCCGCGTGGCGCCCAAGATCAAATTCGCTCACAATTCCGATTAGCTTGCCGTTCTCGACGACCGGCACCCGGCGAAAATCTCCCGCCTTCAGTATAGCTGCTACGGCCGCGAGCGTATCAGTCGGCTTCACGGTCACGACTTTTCGCGTCATCCGATCCCTGACCACGATCATCGTCCAGTACCCCCAATAACGGACCGCGACAGCCGCATGGCTTTCATGATATTCGATTTGGTTCGTAGATCGCGCGGAATCTTAGAGTTCTTATTCGGTCGCCAGCGCGTCAACGCCCCTCAGGAAGTGCGACACCATCGGCTGCCCGACAGTTCTTTTGCGTCGCGATCTAGGTAGAGAACTGCAGCATCGTTCACTCCTTCTATGTCAGGTGAATAAGATGCTACGACAGTGGCGCCGACGATCGAGAAACCCTTGTCAGGTCTTTTGGTTGTCGCCCCTGTTGCGAACTCAATGGTTCTATCGTCGTTGGACTGGCACACTTGTGGCACTTAGAACTGTCTTGACAGTGCCATGAATTCGGTCTTGGAAAAAGAGGGTTGGGCGTCTTTTAAACTCTCGGCTGCCGGTGAATCGGCTTAGCGCATAGTCACCGGCGAGTGCCATGAATTGAGTCGATTCTGCGGGTTAACTAACAGGGTAGGATAGTTGCGATCGTCGACAGTCCGTCTGCGGACAAAATGCTTGCTGCAATGCGCCGTCATCCGCTCGGCAGTGGCTCCTGCCACATCGGCACCGTCACGCGAAGCGGCGCGCCGCCCGTGCTGCTGCGAACCGCGTTCGGAACAATCCGTCTCCTCGACGTTCTCGCCGACGCGCAACTCCCGCGCATTTGCTGAGCACTTCCTTCGGATCAGCTTGTAATGCGGGAACCCTTACAAAATTCAAGGGTCCTTCCAAAGGAAACGCGAGGAACCGTAACGCGAATTCGCGGTTCGGTCGTTGATGTGGAGTTTACATCCGAGAGACTGCCGCCGATAAACGATGCGCTCATCATAGACTCTGATGGTGATGCTCGACTTGTGGTCGAGGTGCAGGAGCATCTCGACCCACGCACGGTTCGCGGCGTCGCGATGGAAAATACGGCGGGTCTACGCCGCGGCGCGGCAGTCTGGCACCCAGGCGGTCCGATTCAAGTGCCTGTCGGAGAGAAGGTACTCGGCCGCCTAATGAACGTGATCGGATTTCCCATAGATCGTCTTGAACCCTTCGAGGCTGACGTTCTGCGCTGGCCGATTCATAGAGGCTCGCCGTCGATAAGCCGCCAAGACCACAAGCGAGAAGTCTTCCGCACCGGCATTAAGGTCGTAGACCTGCTCGCTCCTCTGGCCAAGGGAGGTAAAGCCGGGATGTTCGGCGGCGCGGGAGTGGGTAAAACCGTGCTGATCATGGAACTCATACGCAGCACGGTCGAGAAGTACTCTGGCATTTCGGTGTTTGCCGGAATAGGCGAGCGTTCACGCGAAGGCCACGAACTACTCGCCGAACTCCGCAAATCGGGAGTCCTCAACCGGACCGCTCTGATCTTTGGTCAGATGAATGAACCGCCGGGCGCGCGCTGGCGCGTGGGCATGACTGCGCTGACCGTCGCGGAGTATTTCCGGGACGTAATGCATCGCGACGTTCTGCTCCTGATGGACAACGTGTTTCGCTTCGTACAGGCAGGATCAGAAGTGTCCGGCATGCTCGGGCGCCTGCCTTCGAGGGTCGGGTATCAGCCTACGCTCGCGACCGAAATCGCTGAACTGGAGGAGCGGATCGCGTCGGTCGCGGGTGCTTCGGTGACGGCTATCCAGGCGGTTTACGTACCAGCCGATGATTTTACCGATCCTGCCGTGGTCGAAACCTTCCGTCACCTGGACTCCTCGGTTGTGCTGTCGCGCGATATGGCCGGGGAGGGACTGTATCCGGCGATCGACCCCTTAGCTTCGACCTCGGCGCTACTCGATCCACGGGTTGTGGGTGCGGAGCATTATGCAGCCGCCGAGGAGGTGCGCCGAACGATTGCGCGCTATAAGGAACTCCAGGAAATCATTTCGCTTCTCGGCGTCGAAGAGTTGAGCGCGGAAGATCGCAGAATCGTGGCACGCGCGAGGCGGCTGGAGCGGTTTCTCACACAGCCCTTCATGGTCACCGAACAATTCACAGGAATCGCAGGGAAATCAGTCGCTATCGAGGATACGATCAAGGGCTGCGGCGCGGTATTGTCGGGTGAAGGCGACGAATGGGCGGAAAGCTCGTTTTACATGGTCGGCACTTTTGAGGAGGCACGCCTGAAGGAGCTCGCTACGCGCAAGGGGTAGCTATGAGCCAACGCGAATGAAGCTTGTTGTCACCACGCCCACCGAAATCGCGGTCGATGAAGGGCCGGTACGCTATGTTCGCGCCGAGGACTTCAGCGGTGCGTTCGGAATTGAGCCCCGTCACGCGGACTTATTGACCACTCTCGCGATCTGCGTCGTGAGATGGCGTGACCAGAGGAACGTGGAGCACTACGTCGCTGTTCGCGGTGGTGTGCTTCGTGTCCGAGACGGGAAGGTTGTCGAAATCGCAACGCGCGAGGCAGTTGTGAGCGAGGACCTTGGGCATCTGCTCAGTCAGGTTCTTTCGGCGATGACAAAAAACGTCGAGGCGGAGCGGTCTGCGAAATCGGGAACGCTGAGGCTGGAACACGCAGCGATTCGTCAGCTCTATCGCTACCTGCGGCCTGCCGATCGGCCGGTCAAGGCAAGGGCGCAAGAGTAGCCGGGAACCTCTCGCGGTGAACGGAAAGGAACCCGACGATCGCGAGCGGATGCGCGAAGATCAGGAGTTGGGAGAAGCCGTCGAACGCGCGCGCCGCAGACGCGAGCATTGGTTACAAACCGGGGAATGGCCACTCGGGCGCGCGCTCGCAATGATGGGCCGCTTTGGGTGGACCATGGTCGGACCAATTCTGCTGGGCGCCTTTGTCGGTCGGTGGCTTGACCGGACCTTCAACACCGGAGTTTTCTGGAGCGCGACTTTGGTCTTCAGCGGTGCTGCGGCCGGCTTCTGGGCAGTCTGGAAGAGGATGAATAGCGAATGATCGATCTGATTGTTGGGCGAGTCTTGCCGTTCGGTGTGCTCGGCGCTTTGGTGGCCGTCGCCTACTTTTCGGCATTGGCTTGGAACGTGAGTGTCTATGTCGACGACGGGTTCGGATGGAGCGCCGTGCTCATCCATTCGCTGCGCCTGCTCGGTATCGGCGCAGCCTTCACTTTCTGCGCCCGTCAAGGTGCGCTCCCTTTGTTGTCGAGCGTGGTCGGCTTTCAGATCGTGCGGACGGCCACCGTCAATCAGCAGAGACGCGCGCTTGAGAGGAAGTCATGAGACAATCGCCGCTGCAGGATACTGTTCTCTTCTATGTCGGTTTCGTGCCTATCAGTCGCACGGTTGTGACGACCTGGGGATTGATCGTGGCGCTTACAGCCGGCTGCTGGGTTGCGACGCGCGGCTTCAAAGTCGTCGCAGGTGGCTGGCAGGCAGTAATCGAAACCGTAGTACTGGGAATCGAGGAGCAGACAGAGGCTTTATTGGATCGCGACGCGGGCCCCTTCCTGCACTTGCTCGGAACCCTTTTCATCTTCCTTGTAGTCGCGAATCTGTCCGGGATTGTGCCAGGGATCAGGGCGCCGACCGCCTCGATAGAGACCACTGCCGCGCTTGCCTCTGTTGTCTTTCTTTCGGTGCATTTCTTCGGGGTACGGTTTCAGGGCATGATTCCGTATCTGAAAGGCTACCTCCGGCCGAATCCGGTTCTGTTACCCCTTAATGTACTGTCCGAGATTACGCGTTCCTTTTCTCTGGCGATGCGTTTGTTCGGCAACATCATGAGCGGAGAACTTGTGGTCGCAATCATCCTGGGACTCGCCGGATTGCTGGTGCCAATTCCGTTCATGGCATTCGGGATCCTGGTCGGGCTGGTGCAAGCATATATCTTTAGTGTCCTAGCGGCCGTTTACATCGGCGGCGGTATCGGCGCAATTGCGAAGTGACGGAGGTTGGAAGATGACGGTTCAGATGCTGAGCATAATCGGCGCGGTGGTCGCCGTTGCGGTCGGTTCGATCAGTCCCGCACTCGCCGAAGGACGTGCCATTGCAGCCGCCATGGAAGGCATCGCGCGTCAACCCGAGGCTGCGGGCCCGTTGTCACGCACGCTGTTCGTTGGCCTTGCGATGATTGAAACGATGGCCATCTACTGCCTGGTGGTCGCTCTGTTGCTGCTGTTCGCAAACCCATTCGCGGTGCGATGAATTTCAGTTGGTGGACATTCGCGCTGCAGGCCGCCAACTTCCTCATCCTGGTCTGGTTGCTCCAGCGCTTCCTGTTCAAGCCTGTCAAGGCGATCGTTGCCCGACGTAAGGAGGAGCTTTCACACGCTTTGACCGAAGCGTCGGCGGAAAAGGAAAGCGCCGAGCGGCTGAAGCAAGAGATCGAGGCAGAGAGATCTCAGATTGGCACCGAGCGTCAAAAGATGATCGACGAGGCGCAAGCGCAACTTTCAGCCGAACGCAAGAAGGAGGTCGAGGAGGCCCGCAGCGAAGCGGAAAAGATCAGGGACCAGGCAGCGAAAAGGCTCGACGAGGAGCGCGCCGCAGCCAGCAACGATCTGTTCGAACGGACCGTCGCTTTGGCGACGAACCTTGCTGAGCGCCTCTTGCGCGAACTGGACTTTCCATCAATCGAGCAGCCATTTCTTGGACGAGTGATCGATTATCTCGATCGGCTGCCGGCCGAAGAGCGCGCCAAGCTTATCTCGCAATCGAGTTCGAGCGCCCTCCTGGTGACAATCGCCCATCCGCTCGGCGTTCAGGAGCAATCGCAATGGCATGAGCAACTTGCAAAGCGGCTCGGCGCGGACTTCAGCATCACGTTCAGCGCCGATCCGACTCTCATCGCAGGTGTCGAAATCACATTCCCGCACGCGATCCTGCGTTTCAACTGGCGCGATAGCCTGGCGGCGGCACTGAAAGAGCTCCGCGAATGAACAGCCTCGCTGAATCGGTAAGGGCTCGCCTGTTGGGAGCAAGCCGCGAGCTGAGTCAGCTCAAGTTCGAGCCTCGGCTGGACATGATTGGGCGGGTAGAGCGAATTGGCGACGATGTCGCGAGCGTTCGCGGGCTGCCAGAGGCAAGGCTCGGCGAATTGCTGCTGTTCGAGCGCTCGGACGGCGGCGAACCAGTTGCAGGCATTGTGCTGACGCTCGATCCTGACTTGATTGGATGCGCGATGCTCGGCGCGGCGGCCGGCGTCGGAGCCGGCAACCTGGTACGCGGGACCGGAGCGGTGGCGAGCGTGCCGGTTGGAGAGCGGCTTCTGGGCCGTACCGTAAGCGCGCTCGGAATTCCCCTTGACGGGGGACCGCAAATCGATGCTACGAGCGTCGAGCCAGTGGAGAGATCAGCGCCGGCGATCGTTGATCGCGACTTCGTACATACAGCGCTGAATACGGGCCTCATGGTGATCGACGCGATGTTGCCATTAGGGCTCGGGCAGCGCGAATTGATCATCGGCGATCGCGAAACCGGTAAGACCGCCATCGCGATCGACGCAATCATCAATCAGCGCGATACCGACGTTATCTGTGTCTACTGCGCGGTTGGACAGAAGACCTCGTCCATCAGTCAGGTGATCGACGCGGTGCAACGTTACGGCGCTCCGCAGCATTGCATTTTTGTCTTCGCGCCGGCTGACGACCCGCCAGGCATCCAGTGGCTGGCGCCATATGCGGCGTGCACGATGGCGGAATATTTCTCGGAGCGAGGCGGCGACGCGCTGCTGATTATCGACGACCTCAGCAAGCACGCGGTGATCTATCGGCAGTTATCGCTCCTGCTGCGCAATCCGCCGGCACGCGAGGCTTATCCCGGAGATATCTTTTACATCCATTCTCGCCTTCTGGAGCGAGCGGCCAAGCTAAGTCACGAGCGCGGAGGAGGTTCTCTCACCGCGCTGCCCATCGCGGAAACCCAGGAAGGCAATCTCTCAGCATACATACCGACGAATCTCATCTCGATCGCCGACGGACAGATCGTTCTCGATTCGCGCATGTTCCAGGAAGGACAAAAGCCTGCCGTCAATGTTGGCAAGAGCGTGTCCCGCGTCGGTGGTAAGACGCAATCGCCAGCCATGCGGAAGCTCGCTGAGACCCTCAGGCTTGAGTACGCGCAGTTCCTCGAACTCGAGATTTTCACCCGGTTCGGAGGCATGGTGGACGAGCGAACCCACAACACAATTGAGCACGGTCGCCGAATCCGGGCCATTCTGACGCAGCCGCAATACGAGCCGCTCTCGTTAGCGCATCAGGTGGCGTTGTTGATCGCGATTGACGAAAAGCTGATTGACCGGCTTCCCGTTGGCAAGGTTACCGAACTGCGAACGGCGATCGCCGAGTGGCTGAACACACAAGGCGGCGAACATGGTCGCCGAATCAACGCAACTGGCGACCTCGACACCGATGGGCGCGCGGTGCTTGTCGCGGCCATTACGGAACTGATCGAACGACTGACTGTCCATGCGATTCCCCAAGGCGGATAGATGATGGCGCAGGAAAGGGAAATCGCAACCCGGATCGCGTCACTCGATGAATTGCTGGGCATCGTCTCGGCGATCCGCGCGATCGCCGCATCGCAGATGCAGCAGGCGCTGCGGTCGCTCGAAGCAATTCGCCGGTACTCTGAGATGGTGCGTGGGGCATTGTCCGATGCCGCAACGTTGCTTCCCTCCGATAATATGGTCGCTCCTGTGTCTGGACCGTCCAGTTCCGCGTTGATCGTATTTTGCGCTGAGCACGGCCTGTGCGGCGCTTTCAATGAACGCCCGCTGCAGGTCGCCGAGCGAGCGCTGGCCGATCGCGCAGACGAGTTTTGTGTTGATCGTGGTCGGATCGCGCGGCGGCCAAATTTTTCGTGAGCGCGGATTAAAGCCCGATCTGGTGCTGCCGATGGCAACTCACTGCGCGGGTGTGACGGGCAGTGCTCGGCGCGTTGCGACGGAGGTCTACCGTATGTTCAGTGATGGTCGAATTGCAGGGCTTGAAGTGGTCTACGCGCAGCATGCGGGAAGTCAGTACTCGGGGATACAGCGGCATCGACTTCTACCGCTCGAGATGCCGGTTATCGAAAGGCGCTCGTTGGCAATGCCACCTCTAATCAACCTGAGTCCCCGTCGTCTCTTCGATGACATCGTCGGCGAGTACTTGTTTGCGGCGTTGGAGAACGCAGCAATGCAGTCGTTCTTCAGCGAGAACGCAACTCGTTTCCGCACGATGGAAGCCGCGCACCAAAACATTGGAAGCAAATCTGAGGAGTTTACAAAACTTGCGCGACGCGTCCGGCAGGAGGCGGTGACGACGGAGATTCTCGATCTGATAGGTGGTGCCGAAGCCCTTTCATCTCTGAAAAACTAAAGCAGTGAAATACTTGTGGGACTGTACCGCACCGTCTCGTGATCACTGAATCTGCGCGGATCGGGTTATGAGAAGCCGTGCGCTCTGGAGCCGAAAAGATAGGGCGATCGGGGAAGTCGTTGTCGGCGGTGATAACGTGGGTGACGGCGGTGAGCTTGAGGTGTGGCTAAGTCAGCGCGACAAATGATATGGATCGCACGTTTCCGTGAAGGTGCACGCCCTGTCACGGCGAAAGCCAATGTGACATGAGAGGATCACTGAATGTCTTCGATTCAGAAGTGGATGCTTCCGCTCTTCGGGTTGTGGCTGATGGGCACGACAACCATTGCGCGGGCGGATGACGTCAAGCAGGGGCACGCTTTCTACCTGCGATACTGCGCTTCTTGTCACGGCCTCACCGGCGCGGGTGATGGTCCGATGGCGCGCGCATTAACCACCCCGCCCGCCAATTTGCGGATGCTTTCGGATCGCTTCGGAAACCCGCTACCCGAAGATCAGATCGCCCGCTTCATTGACGGCCGTGCCGAGGTTAAGGCTCACGGCCCCCGCGATATGCCGGTATGGGGCGAGCGGTTCTATCTTGAGACAGGGGGAAGCGAGCGCGCAGTCAAACATCGCATCGCAGCCTTGGTCGCCTACCTGCAGTCGATTCAGACTGGCAATCGCCAGGCTTCGAAATAAACGAACGGCCGGCACCTGACAGCCTGTTGGTGCCGCGCCAGCATTCGATCTTGATACCAGGGAGCCGTCCATAGATGTAGAAAGTCGCATCCGAGATCCCGTGACGCCTACCCCTAAGCGATCGAGTCGAAGATGATCCCGGAAAGCAGCGGCAACCAGCCGCCATGCTCGATACGACTTTGACAAAGCTTCCGAGGTAAGGCGATGATTGCTGGGAGGTCGGCGTGGAACGCAAGCTCGCCGCTATACTCTGCGCCGATGTTTATGGCTACAGCCGCCTCATGGGGGAGGATGAAGAGGCGACGCTCCGAACCCTGTCTTCACATCGCACGATCATCGATAGCCTGATCGAGCAGCACCGTGGACGGTTCGTGAACTCGGCCGGCGACAGCGTCTTGGCCGAATTCGCCAGCGTGGTCAATGCGGTGCAGTGTGCGGTCGAGGTGCAGACGAGGCTCAAAGTTGAGAATGCGAATTTGCCGACCGTGCGGCGGATGGAGTTTCGCATTGGCGTCAACCTCGGCGACGTCATGGTCGAGGGCGAGCAAATTTATGGCGATGGAGTCAACGTAGCGGCGCGGCTGGAGAGCCTGGCGGAGCCCGGCGGTATCTGTGTGTCGGGGAAGGTGCGCGAAGAACTCGGGGACAAATTGGCGCTGAGTTTTGCGGATCTTGGCGAGCAACAGGTCAAGAACATTGCCAAGCCAGTAAAGGTCTTCCGGGTGCTGATGGATGGCACGGCGGTGCCACCAGGGACGCGTCGGATTGCGCGCAGATATTGGCGGGGTGGCGTGCTGTCACTGGCCGGGCTGGCGATCATCGTCGCGACAATCGTGCTCGTGCAAAATCTATCGATCAAGCCTCCCCATACTCATGCCTCGATTCCGCCGCAGGAGAAACCGGCGCTGCCTCTGCCGGACAAACCATCGATTGCGGTGTTGCCCTTCATCAATATGAGCGGCGACCGTGAACAGGAATACTTCAGCGACGGCATTACCGATGACCTGATCACCGACCTGTCCAGGCTCCCGGGTCTTTTCGTCATCGCGCGCGATTCGAGTTTCACCTACAAGGGCAAGGCCGCAAAACTTCAGGACGTGGGCAGGGAGCTGGGAGTGAAGTACGTCCTCGAGGGCAGTGTGCGCAAGGCCGCTGGGCAGGTACGGATCACTGTCCAGTTGGCGGACGCGACTAGCGGTGACGAGTTGTGGGCGGAGCGCTATGACCGGCCACTGCGAGATGTCTTTGCGCTGCAAGATGAGATTGTCCGCAGAATCGTGACGACGCTGGACCTCCGGATCGCCCTGTCGCAGCGAGGGTACTTGATTCCGCGAACCACAGAAAACCTCGAAGCCTACGACGATTTGCTGCGTGGGCTGGAGTACGCCCTCAGTCTATCAAAGGATGGGAACGCGAAAGCGCGCCCGATGCTCGAAAAAGCCCTCGAACTCGATCCCAAGTATGCGGAGGCGTATGCGGTTTTGGGCTGGAACTATTTTTTTGGCCGGGTGCTTGGTTTCGATCCGGACCCCAAAAGTACGGAGCGTGCTTTGCAACTGGAGCAACAAGCTGTTGCTCTGGATGACTCGCTGAACGTGGCGCATAGAGGATTGGCCGAAGTCTATGCGGAGAAAGGGCAGTATGATCAGGCGGTAATCGAAGCCCAGCGGGCCATCGCCCTCGAGCCCAACTCCGCTTCGGGCTATCACACGCTGGCAGACGTACTGAATTTTCAGGGAAAGCCCGCAGAGGCCCTGGTCGCGGTAGACAAAGCGATGCGCCTCGATCCGCGTAACCCTGACAAAATTTATCTATACCCCAAGGGCTTGGCCTGCACGAGCCTGGGACGTTGGCAAGAGGCGATTCCTGCTCTCAAGAGTTTCGTGGCTCGTTATCCCGATTTTATCTGGGCCTACGCTGAGTTAGTTTTGGACTATAGCGCTCTCGGCGATGGTGACGGTGCGCGGACTGAGACGGCCGAAATAGAATCGGCCATAACCCGCAGCCCCAACTCGGGTGGCTATTCGGCGCTCGCGTCCGCATTGAATGTTCAGGGGAGACCTGCAGAGGCTCTCGTGGCGGTGGATAAAGGGCAGCGCCTCGATCCGCACCCTGATTCTGATCTTTTTTTAGCCCATCAGGGCATCGCCAATACTCTGTTGGGGCGAGGCAAAGAAGCGGTTCCCGTTCTCAAGCGTCACCTAGTTAGCCATCCCGAGAACTTTGTGGCCCACGCTTACCTGGCCGTTGACTATATGGAAATCGGCCGCGACGATGCCGCGCGGGCGGAGGTAACGGAAGTTCAAAGGCTTAACCCTGAGTTCTCTGTGGAGATCATTTTCCCGACGGATAGCCTACAACGTAAGGCACTCCCGGCGGAGATAGACCGCTTTCGCGCCGACCTGCGCAAGGCGGGTCTGAAGTGAATTGCAGTCCACTGTAGACCGCGGATGGAACGCAAGCTCACCGCAATACTCTACGCGCCGACCGTTGGTGGCTGCAGGGGCCTCAGCGGCGAGGACGAGGGGCTACTCTACTCACCGCCATCCTAATCTCGCATCGCGAGATTATCTTCTGAGCATCGCGGACTTATCGCATGATCTCCATTAGTCCGGCGGGGCTGCCATATTTGACCCCGTCCATATATTCCTTGGGGGATTCCGAGTCGATGTAAGGGAAGTGTTTCCCCGGATTCGCATAGCCGCACCACATCGCATCCGACGTTATCTCACAGAGGAAGAGCGTTTTATCGCGTAAAGACTACGCAATACCGAAACCGGGGTCTTTCCCTAACAGGATCGAACCCGCGCGAGTAAACCAACCATCCGCCACGCTGATGTGCTGGGTCACGGTGCGTATGTCACGCAGATGACGCTGTAGCGGTGAGGAGTCGTAGACCGTCGTTCCACCGCCTGCCGCGTAGCAGGTATCGACAACTGCAGCGGCCGTAGCGACCGCCCACGCTGCCGTGCCCGAAGGTTGAATCCGTTCAGCAGGAGTTGGCACCTTACCTGCGCTCACCCCAGTCCAAAACATTTCCGCCGCATTTCTCACAACGGCACGCGCCGCGCGCAGGCTGATCTCGGCGCGGGCGAGATCGTGCCGGAACACCGGGGTTTCCGCGAGAGTGGCCTGAGCAAAAATTCGCCGCTTTTGCGCGCTGGCAAGCGCGATAATGTCATCGATCGCACGCTGAGCGATTCCTATGCCAACGCATGCAACGTGCAAGGAGAACTGAGGGACGGCGGCGATATAGAGAGGGCCGGGGATCGAGGGCTGGCCAAAGAAAGCGTCGAAAGTGTCTTGGTCCGATACTTGAATCCGCTCGACCGCGATGTCGTTGCTGCCGGTTCCCTTGAGACCCGCCACGAACCAGGTATCTATGATTTGCGCCTGTTCAGCGCGGAACAGCATGAAGCGAGTTTCGGGCATATCGGGAAGAGGGCCGGGGCGCGGGTGTCCATTTTCGGTTACCAAACCATTCCCAACCAGCCATTTGCTGTGTCGGCAGCCGCTCGCAAAAGGCCAACGTCCAGTTACCTCAAAGCCTCCAGCTTTGACTTTGGCCTCGCCTCGCGGAGTAAAGGACCCGGCACCGATCACGTCGGGTCCTTCGGCATAGAGTGCATCGAATCGTCGACGCGGAAGTAAGGCAAACAGCAGTGCCGACTCTGATCCGATCATGACCGTCCAACCGGTAGAGGCATCCGCCCGCGCGAGTTCCTCGAGGATTGTAAGACTAGCGGGCAAATCGATTTCCAATCCGCCGTGACTTCGCGGAACGAACATGCGGAAACATCCTGCCGCGATAAGGTCACTGACTAGGTCAGTAGGCAATTCTCGCGCCGCCTCGATTTCCGCACTGCGGACCGAGATTGCCGGAGCCATGTCGTGAATCCTCGAGAGCAGCTTTTGCGCGTCATTCATTCGGGACCTCCGGCATCAGATGGTAGACAGTCATGCGATGCATTTTGCGTCAACCTCAAAGCACCCACGGAGTTCCTTTACCGCGCAGGGCGGCAATGATCGGAGCGGTATCTTCGAAAATGAGCAGTTGCGTGATCATGCCACCCTCGATCGTGTAGACATGCACATAACTATTGTCCACCGCGATGCCTGTAGCTTTGCTGCGCGCCCATTCGAACACCAGAACGACAACCTTATCGTCCTGCGCGATAAAATTCATGCGGTTCAAACTGGTCAATGCTAAAGCCCGCGCTAAGCGTCTGTGGTGGCAAGCTGGGTGGGTCGTAGGTGGCCTGCCGTCGGCGGACTCGTTCTTCCGGGCGCTGTCCCGGATCGGGCGTGCTGCTTGCCCTTAAAGAGTCGTCAGCGTAGATAGGTTGGATTTGAGGACCTGGTAGGCTCATCGAGTGGGCAGATAAAACTACGTACGCCTTAAGTGAAAGGAAGCATGTTATGGAGATGACTGCGACCGAACGGCAGCAGCACTTTCTCAAGCTCGCCGCCACCCACGCCGAGGACTTCAAGACCCGCGTCACTAAGCATGACCGTGAGAACAGCTTCCCGTTCGAGAATATCGAAGCGCTGAAGACCTCCGGGTATCTCAACATGACGCTTCCCGCAGAACTCGGCGGCGGCGGCGCCAACCTGCCGGATTTGGTCATGGCGCAGGAACGGCTGGCTCGTGGGGATGGACCGACCGCGGTCGCGGTCAACATGCACATATTCAACGTAGCCGTACGCGCCGACCTCTGGCGCTTGGGCGATGAGAAACAGCGCCCGTTTCTTGAAGCCAGCGCCCGCGACTCGCTGATTCTGTGCTCAGGCACCAGCGACCCCCGCATGAACACCGTGATCGGTTTTGCCGGGCTCAACGACACCACGCGCCACGCCGAGAGAGTGGATGGAGGCTACAGAGTCAATGGCCGCGCGGGGTTCGGCACACTGTGCGCATGCGCGGATTTCTTTGAAGAGACCGCGCACTATGACGACCCGGTGGAAGGACCCCAGTGCCTGTTCTTTACCGTGCCCGCCAAAACCGCGCCTCAAGGTTCAGGACAACTGGGACACCATGAGTATCCGGTCTTCCTCGAGTCACGATATCGTCTGGGAGAACGTCTTCATACCCGAAGAGAATGTGACGGCGCGCCCGGCCCGCGTCTGGGACACTTACAACAATGTCTTTGTCTCGTGGTTTATGACTTCGGTTTCGGCCTGCTACCTGGGTATAGCGCAGGCCGCTCGCGATCATGCGATCAATTGGGCGTGCGGACGGACCCAGGTTCCCTTCGATCGCCCGGTGAGCCACTACCCGGGTAACCAGTTCATGGCCGCCGAAATGGAGGTGGGGCTGAGGGCGGCGCGCGCCATGCTGCTACATACCGCGGGCGCGTTGAGCGAACCTTCTCTTCGCGCCAATCCGCCGCTAATGGATGTGCTGGCCTGCCAGCATTTCGTGACCGAGACCGCAGTCGGCGTGGTGGACAAGGCCATGCGTATCGCAGGCGGAGCAGGTATCTCGCGCTCCGGTCCACTTGAACAAATGTACCGGGACGTGAGAGCCGGCATTATCCATCCGCTGGCGGGTTATGATTCGCTCGGCCTGATTGGGAAGCTGGCCTTTGGTATCGCGCCTAACACCTTGCCGCGCTGGGTGTAAGCAGGAGTAGCGACTCTAGATCATTCGCTGCACCAAAACCGCTCGTCCGACCAGTTTGCAAGCATTCCCTCGTGAGCCCAACAGTTCGCTGCGCCGCATCTTAAGCGAGCTTCGGCTGACCTTCGCTGATGGTTTTCTCCCCTCCCACTTTCGGCAGCAGTCACCATTACCCACTCGCCTGGGAACACCGAAATTTCCCTGAGCGCCAGCCCCGGAGATTTCACCAGGTAAAGCCCGTCGTCGATCAGGCCGATTTGCTTCCGGTCAATCAGTACTAAGTCGCCCCGTTGAATGCCGGATAGATTGTGCGTTGCTTCGATCGCGATCAGCGTATCGTGCGTAGGTTCCTGAAGGCCGATTTTGTTCTCCAGCACATGCCGGCTGAAGGGAATGCGGCCGATGATCATCGGGATATTGAGGTCAGCGCGCCCGTTATGGCGTGACGCTCGTGACGGTTCGATACTGCCGCCAAAGCATGCTTGCAGACTAGCATGTGGCCGAAGGCTCTTTTCGCATCTGCGATATGGCCAAGCCGGTCGTCGCACCAGTGGCGCCTTCTTGACGCACAACCGAAGTCTGTACCATCCTTGATTGCGCCAGCGTGCTGCAGACTGATTCCTGGCTCGCAGACTGATCGTTAGAGAGAGGCCGCAAAAGATGACCGACAGATCTGAATTACTGATGGCAACGGATGAAACTATCGATGACGCCGTAAAGTATGCCGACCCGATGGTGCTTCGCGGCCTCCTCTATCAGCTGACCGGCGACGAAAGCATCGCGGCCACGCAGGCCGCGACGGCCGATGCCAGAGATGCAGACGCAGACAGTACTTCGAAGGACTTTGCCCTGGTTCAGTCCAAGACCGACGTCTCGAATCCGTCGGACCTGGCGATGATTCGCTCCAAGGCAGCTGCGTTCCTCAAGTCTTATCGGGACCAGGGTGCCCCCAAAATTCCTTGCGGTTCGCCGAATCGTCTTCCGCGCAGCCTCAGCCTCGTCGCCGGAACCGATATTCCCGAGTCCGAGTTGGAAATGTGGCTGGAGCAACTCGCCCTGGATCCGTGGGCGCGCGCATTGGTTTGGCCGGATCCGCCACCAGCGGAAGACTTGAGCAAATTCGTCGTCGCCGTCATCGGCGCTGGCATGGGAGGTCTGAACGCTGCCGTTGTACTGAAGCGCGCGGGCATCCCGTACTTTGTGATCGAAAAGAACGACGAAGTCGGCGGTACATGGTACGAAAACCAGTACCCTGGCGCCCGCGTCGATTCCCCTAGCCGCACCTATACGCATATCTACGGCGTTAATTTCGAATATCCGAACGCGTTCTGTCTGCAGCGCGAAAACTTGAAGTACTTCAAGTGGGTGGCCGACAACTTCGATATTCGGAAAGACATTACGTTCAAGACTGAGGTCAAGTCGGTCGTTTGGGATGAAGCCACCAAGCTCTGGGAAATCACAGCCGAGGGGCCTGACGGGCCCCGCGTTTGGCACGCCAACGCGGTTATCGCGAGCGTGGGATTCTTATCGCGCCCAAACCTGCCGAACATCGAAGGTATGGAAACGTTTGAGGGCGCGTCATTCCATACGGCCCGCTGGCCTCGCGGCCTCGATCTGAAGGGCAAGCGGGTTGCGGTGATTGGGACCGGGGCTACCGGATACCAATTGGTCCCGGAGCTCGCGAAATTGGCCGGTCATACCTTGGTCTTTCAGCGGACGCCGAATTGGTGTTTCGAAACCAAGAGCTATCTTGATCCATTTCCTGCGCAGGTAAACTGGCTGGATCGCAACTTCCCCTACATTAGAAATTTCATCCGCTTCCGCCTCAGCTGGCTTGCGGGGCCGCAAACTTTCACGCAGGTCATGCGGATTGATCCCCAGTTCGAGGATCAACACGCAAGGAGTGCACTGAACAAGAAAATCAGGGACCAACAGCTGGCTTTTATTGAGCGAAAGCTCGCAACACGCCCGGATCTCATCAAGAAAATGACTCCCGTTGCGCCTCCCTACTCAGCTCGGCCCATCATCATCGACGCGGATTACTCCATCTACGATGCATTGCTGCGTGACAATGTCGCCCTGGTCACCGACCCGATTCTGAAGATCAAATCAACCGGGATCGAGGTACAAGGCGGCGGCGAGTATCCCGTTGACATCATCGTCTATGCCACGGGGTTTAAGGCCAATGACTTCCTATGGCCGATGGAGGTTCGCGGGCGGGGCGGCAAACGCCTCGAACAGCTTTGGGAAAAAGACGGCGCCCGTGCGTACCTCGGCACGATGCTGCCGGGATTCCCGAACTTCTTCATGATCTATGGGCCGAATACCAATAACTTTGGTGGTCTTCAAATTGTCGATTTCGAAGAGATGGTAACGAGATTCGCGCTCGAATGCATCGGCGGCTTGATCACGCAGAAAAAGCACGTGATCGACGTCTCGCTGGCTGCCTATTGGCGGTATAACGATGAGGTCGATCGGGCCGAAGCTCTGATGATGTACAAAGATCCGCGCGCCCATAACTACTACAAGAACGATAGCGGGCGGTCAGCGGTTAACAGCCCCATCGATATAAGGAAGATCTGGACTTGGCTGCGCGACCCGCTCGCTCGCCGTATGAACGGGGATCATTCTGGCGATCCGGAGGCTCTAGCCAGTCCCGTGGTGAGGCCGTATTTCCAGGAAGATCTGGTCGTGGAGTGAAATATTCTACCGGGCTGTCCCGAGTCCTCGGTCGAATAATTAATCGTGGTGTCCGAAGGCAGCTTGAGTACGAAGGCAGCTTGAGTAAAGCGCGAGCCTTCCGACGATAGCCGAAAGAAGTATACCTCAGTGGGGGAACCTGAAGATCGCGCGCCTGCTCCGCCCGCAGATCGCATCGGCGCAGACATCGGTGCGACAAGGGTCAAAACAAGCGACGCGCGCGATCTAGGTGATCGTTCCCTCACGGCGCGTTGCCGTGAGAGAACGTTGATCACTGACCTCAGTTCGGATCCTCTCCGAACACGTACGGCGCAAGCGTCGACTGCGCTTCCATGCGGAACTTATCCCACTGGCGGCCACCGTAATAGGCCAGGCTGCCCGGTGCCGCCTTACCTTCACCGTTATAGTACGAGATGCAATCGCGCAGCGGCGCAGTCGCGAGGTCGACGACACGGCAATGCTCCGCATATTTATCTTCCGGCTCCTTGCGGACATCGACGATGCGCTCGCCGCGCTCGCGCATGGTCTGCAGCACCCATACGAGATAGTCAGCGTGGGCGTAGATTACGTCGGTGAAGTTGAAGCTGCCGCCGCCGCCCTGCGGACCGGTGACGATGAACAGGTTGGGGAAGCCGCGGGTATGCAGGCCGAGGAAAGTTCTGGTCCCTTCGGTCTCCCACTTCTCCGTTAGGGTACGGCCGTTGCGGCCCCTGATGCGATTGAAGGTGGAGGTGCCCATCCACTGGAACCCGGTAGCATAGATCAGCACGTCGAGCGGATATTCGACCCCCTCATGGACGACGCCGCGCTCGTTGATCTCGCTCACGCCGCGTGGCGCGGTGTCGACCAGATGGACGTGCGGCAGGTTGAAGGTGGGCAGGTATTCGTCGTGGAAGGTTGGCCGCTTGCAGCCATACGGGTAGTAGGGCTTCAGCGCCGCCGCCGTCTTCGGGTCCTTGACGATCGCGTCCACGCGCGCCCGGATCTGCTCCATGAGGCGGAAGCTCGAATCGAGCTGTTTCTGCATCAGCTCCTCTCGGGTCAGCTCACGGTCGTGTTTTTTGCGCTCCTTGAAATCCTGAATCTTGCCCGCGAGGTAGTCGTCGTTGGCGAGGACGGCGGCGCGCACTTCCGAGATCCTCGCGAAGCGCGCACGCCTCGCCTGGGCCCATCCGGGCTCCGTGGCCCAGGTCGCCCGCTCCTCGTCGGTCGTCTCGCGCTGGTCGCGCACGTCGATCGAAGACGGCGTGCGCTGGAACACGTAGAGCTGCCCGACCACCTTGGCGAGCTCCGGGATCGCCTGCACGGCCGTCGCGCCGGTACCGATGATCCCGACCCGCTTGCCGCTCAGGTCGATGTTGTAGTTCCAGCGCGAGGTGTGGAACGACTCGCCCTTGAATTTCTCCATACCCGGTGATGCGCGCCAGCTTCGGCGTTGTCAGGATGCCGTTAGCCATGATCACGAAGCGCGCACGCATCTTGTCGCCGCGATCGGTTTCAACGATCCAGCGGCCGGAGGCCTCGTCCCAGGTCGTCGCCTCGACGGTCGTGTGAAACAGGCAGTGGTCGTAGAACCCGAACTTCTCGGCCATTCTCTGGCAGTGTTCCAGGATCTCGAAGCCCGAGGCGAATTTCATCGACGGGACGTAACCCGTCTCATCGAGCAACGGCAGGTAGCTGTAGGATTCGACGTCGCAGGCGATGCCGGGATAGCGGTTCCAGTACCAGGTGCCGCCAACGTCGCCACCCTTCTCGCAGAAACGCACGTCTGTGAAGCCAGCTTGGCTCAGCTTTTGCCATAGCAAAAGTCCGCCGAAGCCGGCGCCGACCACCAAAATCTCGCACTCATCGTCCAGCGCTTCACGCGGTATCGGCGGCTCCGAATAGACGTCGTCCAGATATTTCTTGAACTCGCCTTCCATGGCCATGTAGTCGGCGGCGCCGCGGCGGGCTTCCTTGAACGCGAGGTACTTGGCCTGCTCTTCCGCATTGAAGGTCGCGCCAGCCGGCATTTTCGGCAGTTCCGTCAGCTTCTGATCGGTGACGACGGAATAGCCCTTGCCGGCAATCTTTTCGGACGCCTTGGCGGCGCGAGTGTTGAAGACTTTCAGGCCTGTCTCAGGGTCGATACGGACTGCTGTGTTCATTCGAGTTCCTCTTTGGGTTCCTCGTCGATTTAGAACGGTTCTTTTAGCGAAGATTGAGCCTTTCTGGCAGCAGCCTCTTGACGCGCGATATGCTGTGCTCAGCTAGCTCCGGCGCTACGAACAATTCGGGAAATACTCGATATCATACGTGCCGCCCTATTCAAAGAGCCGCACTTTCAAGTGTGTTTGACGACTGGCGATAGGTGTGGTGCGACTTGACAGCCGCGTGCAGAAAGTCAGGACCGGCGGAAAATATGTCAGCCCCTGCCCGACGTTTCAGGGCGAGCAGGCAGGTCCTCCCGGTTGATAGTGGGACGAGTCCGCTGCGAGCGGACCCGTCGATTTTGTTCGCTGTCTAACGACTGAATCTGCCTACTTCAGCTGATTGACGAATTCATTCAGGGTCGCGTTGAACTCGAGCGGCTTTTCGAGCTGATGGAAATGCCCCACATCCTTCACCGTGAGTAACTTGGCGCCAGGGATATTGTCAGCAAGGAATTTATTCGCCGCGACGGGAGTGGCCTGATCCTCTTCCCCTGCAACGACCAGTGTCGGTACCTTGATGCTGCTGAGCCGGTTCTTGATATTCCAGCCGAAGACGCCGTTGGGATCTGCGAGCGCGGAGTCGAAGACGTGCCTCGGGAAATTTGACTGCACGCCGAAGTGTGCCTTCATTACCTCGAGAATTTCAGGTCGTTCGCGCTTGCTCTTCGCGGCGATCGCGCCTTCCATCAGCGCGCCAAAGGTACCCTCATAGTTGCTCCGGAAGGCGGCGGCCGTCTCTTTGGGCATGCCTTCGCCGAGCCCAGTGCCGGAGCTGAGGATAAACAGACCCGTCACTCGATCCGGGTTGTCCAGGGTAAACTGCATTGCGATCATCCCGCCGATCGAGTTGCCCACCAGAATCGCCTTGCGGATGCCCTCGGCGTCGAGCACCGCGCGCACGTCGCCGGCGTGCTCCTGGATCGAATAGCCACCCGCCGGCTTGTCCGAACGGCCATGCCCGCGATGATCAACCACTACCACCTTATTGGTCCGCGCAAACGGGAAAATCTGGTAGTACCAGATATAGCCGTTGGTCGACCAGGGATGCAGGAACACGATTGGCGTGCCCTGCCCGTAGGAGTCGTAAAAAACCTTTACGGGGCCATTTTGTGCATATGCCATGGAATTCAGATCCTCCTCGATGAGACGGGAGCGCGTCTGGGCCGCTCCTGATCTTGCCGCTCCACTAACACACCCCGTCCTTCTACTCCAACCCGCGCCGAGTCTCACGACCGCGGGAGTCCCGCCCATCCAGCGCAAATCCTGGACATGACCTACCGCTCAAATAATCTATATCCGGAGCCCGGGCAGTGCGTGTAAAATTTCTATGGGCGTCGTTGCTGAGCTCGTGGAGACGCAACGGGTACAAGTCGGGCGAGGTCGAGGTCAGGGTTGCGCCTCGACCTGGGCCGAAACCACTGCCGCTATTCATTGAGCCGTACGAAGCGATGATGGAGCTCCTGCGCGAAGCCGACCGACTCGACTTGGATTTGCAACCAGCCGGTGATGCGGACGATCCGGGTCTTCCATAAACCGCCGCATGGCATAAACCACCGCATGGCATAAACCACCGCCGCCTTCCAGAGGTACGATTGAACGCTCAACCCGCATTGCTTACACGTTCCGTTCACTGAGCGTCGTGAAAAATGATACCGAGCATCGTTCTATGGCCCGAGCGTAATCGACTAACTCCATGACGAAGCTTGACGCGGTAGACGCCCCGGGCGCCACGCACAGGACGTTGATGTACGGCGAATATGACTCCGTCGCCTTGACCGAGAGGCACAACCTCGACGCGCGACTGCATCCGTGGCCTTTGCTCCGTCAATACAAATTCACCGCCGGTGAAATCTCGTTCGGGAACCGAGAGCAGAAAAGCGGCCTGTAGCGGAAAGACGTGCTCACCGTAGAGGTCTTGATGCAGACAATTGTAATCGCCCTCTCCATATTGCAGCAGGAGCGGCGTCGGCTTCGTCTGGCCAGCTTTATGACAGCGGTCGAGAAAATCCTTGAGATCGTCGGGATAGCGTACCGCGATGCCCATGGCGTCGTTCCATCGATTTGCGATCCCGGAGAGTTGCGGATAAAGAGATTCGCGCAAAGCCGCGACTAGTTCTGGAAGGGGCGAGCAGAAGTATTTGTACTCCCCGCGGCCGTAGCCTTGTCGCGCCATGACGACGCGACTGCGGAAAAACTCATCTGCGCCATAGCACGCGGCAAGAGATGAGCATTCTTCTGTCGTGAGCATCGAGTGCATGACCGCATAGCCCCGCTCATTTAGGGTGCGGTCGATGTACGACCAGTCGCACTGGCTAGTCCGGTCGGTAGTCTCCACCACGAGGGAACTCGAAACTCCAGCTTGAATCGCTTCTGCCATGATCCAGGGATCTCGTCACTATCATTTTAAATATATGAACCCCGGCAATCGGGAGATGTGAAGCATCAGGCACCTAGTACAGGGTCGGCGAGACTGAGCGCGACGCATCACCATTCCTATGACGTAATCTATTTTTCACGGGAGTTGCGAGAGCCTCGGGAGTTTTTATAGTTCCATCGGACTGTGGAAGTGTTCGCGGAAAATTCGCGAGCGGTGTTCCAGCAGCAGTGGGTCAAGCGCCGCTTTGACGACTGGGTCGTTGAGCGCGAACCGGGGGCGCAAGGATTCGGGCATCGGGCACTGCTCCTTCGGGAGTGGATCCAACAAATTCGCGAAGGCGGTCCAGTAGATATCCAACGCGCTCAACGAGTTACCTGCGAAGTAGCGCACGCCGCGTGCATATTGCGATTTTAGTTGCGCAGCCAGCGCTTCTAACGATCCGGCGATGCGTTTATCGGCGGCCTTCGCATCACGCTCATTGTAGCCGTACTTACTACCCATTCGATTAATATTTGGTGGCGCGCTGCCGGATGCATACGCCGGCGCAAAAAGCTGCAGGCGCCGGTTCCAGCCGATGCCCATCTCGCCGCAGATCTCGTGGGACAAACCGATCATCAGCGCGCGTTGAGTGGCGTCGGTCGGAATCAAGGACGGCGCGGGCGCGAGTCGCTCGGCCAAATAGAGAATGTCGATCCAGCGATTGATTGGCTTTTCCTTTGCCCACGCGGCTATGGGAGCGCTGCTTTCACCGCCCCACGCCACAATATTCGCGTTGGTCTCACCCGGCAGCCATGGCGCGGCAACATAGTCGAGACCCTTGATCTCGAAGATGGTTTTGGCCGCCTGCCCCCACGGGCTAGGCGTGCCTTGGACCAGCACGATCCGCAACCCAGGATGTCCGATTATTTCCTCGAAGGGGTGATACTGAAACACGATATATCCTCCGATCGAATTAGGGCGGGTGTCAGCGGGTTACGAGCTTTTGCGCCGTTTTCAACATCTCGGGGGTGGGTTCCTTAAACACCAACGGCTCCGGAACTGCGATACCGCGCTGGCACGCCGGTCGCGCTTCCATCCGCGCAATCCAGGCCTGCAGATTGATCAGGCCCTCAATGTTGACTCCGCTCCATTCATATATGCGGACCCAGCACCAGTTGGCGATATCGGCGATACTGTATTCGTCGCAGAGGTATTCGCGGCCCTTGAGCTGGCCCTCCAGCACTTCAAATAGTCGCCGGCACTCATGGTGGTAGCGCTGGATCGCGGACGGCAGTTTTTCAGGGAAATAGCGATAGAACACGTTGGCCTGGCCCATCATCGGCCCGATGCCCGCCATTTGGAACATCAGCCACTGCGTCACGCGCGACTCGCCCTTTTCGTCCCGCGGCAAAAGCCTGCCGGTCTTGCGCGCGAGGTAGAGCAGAATCGCGCCAGTTTCGAAGACTGGGAAGTTGTCATTCCCGCGGTCGACGATGGCTGGAATACGCCCATTTGGACAGATACGCAGGAAATCGGGTTTCTTCTGGTCGCCCGCAGCCAGGTCGACACGGTGGACCGTGTACGGGAGGCCCACCTCTTCCAGATACACAGAGACCTTCCAGCCGTTGGGAGTGGATGCGGTATACAGGTCGATATCAGGCGAACTCATGGCTGTTTTCTCCTCATTGGCGAGATAGCCTGGCACTTTCTTCGTTGTTACTACGAATCTTGCTGGGCCTCTAGTTTTTCGTAAGACGTTGCCGTGCTGGCGCTGGAGAGTCGAAGGTCACTCCGGCGGAGAACGCTGTTAAGGGCGACTTCGACACATGTCTTTTCAGGAATCACTCCCCTCCGATTCTCACTCTTGAGTGTCCGCGTTTAAACCATGGCCAGGCACGCGGTGGCAAGGTGATGCGCCGCGGAAATCTGCCCGAATCGGCCTGCCACCGCCTACGCCGCTATGCCAGTCATTTTCGCGCTCACCTCCCACAGTTGCCGCGCGATGTTCGGATCGAGCGATTCACGGTTGGAAGTCTTTTCCCTTGAGTTGGCGTAGTACTTCCCGGAGACGCCATCGACTTCTGGAGAAGAAGCCAGGTAGATGGTCGTTTGGGCACCTTGCTCAGGTGTCTTAAGAAATAGCTTTCCCGCCATCATAAGGAATTGCGCAAACCGTCCGTTGTTGGTCCATAGACCGCTCGCTATGCCACCGGGGTGAAGGCAATTGACCGTGACGCCGGTTCCGGACAGTCGCCGCGCCAATTCGTAACTGAACAGGATGTTCGCCAGCTTCGATTGGCCGTAGGCGCTCAACGTGCCATAGCGCTGTTCGCCGCCCAGGTCGTCGAAATTGATCGTTCCAAACCGATGCGCTTCTGACGCAACATTCACAATCCGCGCCGGCGCGCTCTCCTTGATCCGGTCGAGCAGCAGCATTGTGAGCAGGAAATAGGCGAGGTGGTTGACAGCGAAGACCATCTCAATCCCGTCCTCGGTCATCATCCTCTTTGTATTGCCCAGTCCGGCGTTGTTGACGAGCACATGCAAAGGTTTTCCGGTGGCCAGGAACTCTGCCGCCGCGCCTCGAACTTGGCTCTGC
Source organism: uncultured Pseudomonadota bacterium (assembly GCA_963837035.1). Lineage (GTDB taxonomy): Bacteria > Desulfobacterota > Binatia > Binatales > Binataceae > JASHZA01. The sequence goes on along the minus strand of CAWIMH010000022.1, from coordinate 345,054 downwards.
GAGCCGAGATCGGCCTTAATTATATGGACCTTGTCATTCCCGGTCCGGTCCCGAATCTCCGCGACGGTCTCATCCGCGCGGAATTTGTTCCTGTAGATCAGGAACAATTCTGCCCCCATCTTGGCCAATTCCACCGCGGTCACTCGGCCGATCCCGTTAGTGGCTCCGGTAATCAGGCAAGTCTTACCTTCAAGATTTCTGTTGCTATCCCGCATGAAACGCTGTCCTCTGATGGGCGACGTGTTCGGACGACGAGCTCAGCCGATAGTATCCATGTCCCTTTCCCGGTTGATCGTCTACACGTTAAATAGGTAATTTCAATCGCACTGACGGTTGAGGAGGAAGAATTGTATGGCCGCGACACTCTACGATATCCCGGTCCGTCGTATCGATGGCAACCCGGCTTCACTGGCTGATCATAAGGGCAAGGTACTGCTCGTTGTGAATGTCGCATCGCAATGCGGCCTGACCCCGCAGTATGCCGAGCTCGAAGAAATCTATGAAACCTACCGCGATCGCGGATTTGCGGTGCTGGGGTTTCCGGCGAATGAATTCGCCGCGCAAGAGCCCGGTTCGAATGCGGAGATCCGTCAGTTCTGTGAGACGAAATTCGGCGTAAAGTTCCCAATGTTCGAAAAGATCGTCGTAAAGGGTGCTGGACAGAATCCGCTCTATCACAATCTGATCGCGGCGCGCCCGAACGCTCAACAGAAGCCTAACGGTACCCTGCGCAAGACCTTGGAGCAGCACGGGCTCGGACCCGCCAACGATACCGATATCATGTGGAACTTCGAGAAATTTCTGGTCGATCGACGCGGTGAGGTGGTCGGACGATTCGCGCCAGACATCACGCCGAAGGACTCGATGATCACGACAGCAATCGAGTCGGAATTGGGCAAAGCCTAGCGGGAAAATGGCAAACAGCGCTGGTCGTTGCTACTTCGAAGCTCGGAAACCTCGATCGTCTCGGGGCTGCTCAGATCGCTGTTGTCCCAAGGGCCAGAAAGGAGCAGGACGACACTCCGATCCGCCTTGGAGTGGCCCTCCTCAGGCGACGAAGATTACGGCCTTGCGGTGAAGAAATCCTGGAGAAGCGCAAGACAGAAAGCGGTGACTACCCCAGCAGTTCCAATCCACGCTCGAACATTAGCGGCGCCGATAGCGCAACTTCTTCCCAATGCGGATCGTCGCGTTTGCCACGCCGATGCAGCATCAGGTTGAAGCACGTAATAACTCCGAAACGATAGCCGGCAAACGCACGAAACCAACGCACCTCGTCCGGCGAGACCGCGAACTGCGCGGTCTCCGCGTAGGCGTTGACTACTTCTTCCACCGGTAACGGGATTACTCTCTTCTCGGCGGTCTCGACCCAACTTGCGGCGTCCGCGAAGAAGCAAATCCATCCCAGGTCGAGCAAAGTCGGCCCGGTCAGCGCAATCTCCCAATCAATCAACGCGACCGGACGCTCCTCGTCGAAGAGGACATTCGACCACTGGAAATCACCATGCACGCATCCGACGTGGGGCTCCGGCGGCAAGGTCGATCGCAACCGTTCGCGCAGCACGGGTGCACGTGCGACGACCGAAGGGTCGAGCGTGGGCCTATCGAGCAGGTTGTCGAGTCGCCGAAGCTCTTCGCTCAGCGCAAAAGGTTCACCGAATGCCTCGCGTCGTGGCTCCCAGGGGAGCTTGTGCAAAGCTCCCAGCATCTCCAAACCTTTGCGCGCCAGACGTTTTAGATGCTCCGGCGGGAGCGGCGATTCGCTGAGCTTGAATCCGTCGAGGAACCCGCCGACGAAGTAAGGTCGGCCAAAGAACTCAGGCTCGTCGCCGGACCAGTATATCGGAGGCACCGGTACCGCAGTGTTCGCAAGCGACGCCATGATTCTGGCCTGCCGCACGATGTCGGCGGGCCCCGCGATTTTCACATCCGGCGGCGCCATCCGCAGGACCAGCTTGCCGTTGGGCTGCTGACCATTCGTACGCTCGAGCACGAAGCTGTAACTGAATCCGGCGTGGCCTGGGAGTACTTCCAACGAATGCGCACGCGCGCCAGGATCGCCGGTCTTCGCGCGTACAAGTTCGTTCAACCTTTCGGCGGTGTCCTCTGAGATTGGGGCCATTGATGTCTACCCGGCCTGACCTGAGGATATTTTTGTTGTCCCCATTGGCACATGCGTTGCCGATTTGAATGATTTACTCCAAGTCGTGCCCGTCCTGCCACCAATATGGGACGCGGACCGAGAACTGCGAGTCCCTTGAGGACATGGTTTCGCGGCGCCCGACACCCGACCTCTTGAGAAAAACCACTCGCTGGGGCAGTCTCGCCTCGACGGCCCACCGAATCGCTGATCGGCGCATTTCTCGTCATGCACAACGCGCCTAGCACGCTTCGGGCGATCTCGTCTCAATGGAGGAACGACCGTGAGCTGGGATTTCGAAACCGAACCCGAATTTCAAAAAGAACTCGACTGGATCGATCGCTTCGTGCGGGAGGAGGTCGAGCCCCTCGACTATGTTCTCGGCTCTCCCTACGACGTTCGCGATCCGAAGCGCAATCAATTGGTGCGTCCATTGCAGGACGAAGTGCGCCGACACAAGCTGTGGGCCTGCCATCTCGAGCCCGAACTTGGAGGACAGGGATACGGGCAGGTCAAACTGGCCCTGATGAACGAAATTCTCGGACGGTCACGCTTCGCTCCGACCGTCTTTGGCTGTCAGGCGCCCGATTCCGGAAATGCCGAGATACTCGCGAAGTACGGTACGCCCGCCCAAAAGAAACAGTTCCTCGACCCACTGCTCAAGAACGAAATCGTCTCGTGCTTTTCGATGACCGAGCCGCAGGGTGGCGCGGATCCTAAGGTCTTCAAGACGCGCGCCGAATTGCGCGGCGATAACTGGGTCATCAACGGCGAGAAGTGGTTCTCTTCCAACGCGCACTTTTCCTCATTCCTGATCGTGATGGCGGTAACCGATCCGGACGCGCCGCCCTATCAGCGGTTATCGACTTTTATCGTGCCGACTGCGGCGCCCGGAGTGAATATCGTGCGGAAGGTCGGTGTCGGCCAGGAAGCAGAAGGCAGCCACGCATACGTCCGCTACCAGGATGCGCAAGTACCCAAGGACCATCTGCTGGGGCCGCGCGGCGGTGGTTTCGTCGTTGCGCAAACCCGCCTCGGCGGCGGCCGTATTCACCACGCAATGCGGACGATTGGACAGGTGCGCAAAGCATTTGATCAGATGTGCGAGCGCGTCCTGTCGCGCACGACCCAAGGTTCACTCCTGGCCGATAAGCAGATGGCGCAGGAGAAGATCGCCGATTCCTGGATCGATATCGAGCAATTCAGGCTGCTCGTTCTGCGTACCGCGTGGAGGATCGACAAGTACAAGGACTATCTCAAGGTGCGCAAGGATATCGCCGCCGTGAAGGCCCAGATGCCCAAGGTTTTCCATGACGTGGCGGTGCGTGCGCTGCAGATTCACGGTTCGCTCGGCGTCACGCCCGAGATGCCGTTCGTGGAACAGGTGATGGAGAGCTTTGTGATGGGACTCGCTGACGGGCCTACGGAAGTCCACAAGATAACCCTGGCGCGGCAGGTGTTACGAGACTATCGCGGAACCAGCACGCTTTTCCCTACGGGCCATATTCCGGCACTCCGCGAAGCCGCAATCAAGAAATACGCCGATCGCATCGAACTGGAGGTAGCGAATCAATGACCCGCCTTTCGGATCAATATGATTTCACCGGCAAGGTAGTCGTCATCACGGGCGGCAGCCGCGGACTCGGTCACGCTATGGCGCTGGGATTTGCCGCTGCCGGAGCCAAGCTTGCGATCGCGAGCCGCAAGTTGGACTCGTGCGACGCGACGGTCAAGGAGATTCGGGCCCTCGGTAGCGACGGCTCCGCGCATTCGATTCACGTCGGCAAATGGCAGGACTGTAATCGCCTGGCCGACGAAGTCTACGCTCGTTGGGGCCGGGCTGATGTGCTTATCAATAACGCCGGCCTGTCGCCGCTGGCGCCATCCTCGCTTGAGACCAGTGAGGACCTGTTCGACAAGGTAATCGCGGTGAATCTCAAGGGCCCCTTTCGCCTTTCCGCACTATTTGCCTCGCGGATGATCGAGGGCGACGGCGGTGCGATAGTCAACGTCACCTCGACCGCGGCGATTCGCCCGCGGCCGGAAATGGCGCCGTACTCCTCGGCCAAGGCCGGACTCAACACGCTGACGATGACCCACGCCAAGGAGTACGGCCCCAAGGTGCGCGTGAATTGCATCATGTGCGGGCCATTTCATACCGACATCAGCAAGGGATGGTCGCGTACCGAGGACTATACGCGCCGCGCTAAGGAGACCTTTCCCTTGCAGCGCGCCGGCAACCCCGACGAAGTGGTCGGTGCGGCGTTGTATTTTGCCAGCCCCGCTTCGAGTTTCACTACCGGAACGGTCCTGACGATCGATGGCGGATCGTCGGACCCGGTTGTGCGCACCGTCTATGAATGAAGGTTCAACGTCTGTTGCTACAGCGCGACGTTAACTATGCGACGCCCCTAGACGTTGCCTGGACAGGCCCTGCGTCGGGGTGGCGTGGATATTTAGTTTCATCATGATACTCTTGACTCGCCGCATCGGGTCGTGTCAGAGCTGGAGGCACCACGACCCAGCGACTCAGGTCGGCTGAAGCTGTCCCGCTCCGTGAGCGCGCGCCTTTCAGGGGTTAGATTATGGGTTCTACCGATATCGCCGCCAAATCTTTCGAACCTGACATACGTCTCGAATTGGATGCCATCCGGGCGCCGATCAACTACCTCGCGCCGATGGATGAAAAGCCCTATTCGTATAACTACGTGCCTCCCGCGGGCACGGTCCTCACCAACCGGCGCGTTGCCAGGGAGACCGTCACTATCCAGAATGCCCGCCCAATTCAGGACGATCTTTCGCTCGACCACGAAGGGTTCGCGCTCGTGCACAATCACTCCGCCGTATCTAATTTCTACGATGATGCCGAGGTGCGGCGAGTCTACTACCCGGAGTGCGAGCGCCTGCTAAAACAGGCGACGGGAGCGGCGCGGGTCCTGGTCTTCGATCACATAGTGCGTAACGCCGCCCGCGCCAAGTTTGAGAAGGGCGTCAAGCTACCGGCCAAGGGAGCCCACAATGACTACTCTTTGCGTTCGGCTCCGCAGCGTGTTCGCGATTTCTTCGGCGTAGAGGCCGATGAACTCCTCCGACACCGCTTCGCAATCATCAACGTATGGCGTCCGATAAGCGGGCCCGTGCAGGAATCGCCATTCGCTATCTGTGACGCAAGTAGTTTGAGTCCCGAAGACTTCATCGCCAGCGATTTGCTCTATCCCGACCGGAAGGGCGAAACCTACGCAGTCAGGTTCAATCCCAATCATCGTTGGTACTATCTGCCCGAGATGCAGCCCGACGAAGCGATCCTGCTCAAATGCTACGACTCCGATGCCACCCGTGCCCGTATGACAGCGCATACGGGATTCGACGATCCCAGTAGTCGCCCCGATGCGCCGCCGCGCGAGAGTATCGAAACCCGAGCGTTCGTCTTCTTTGGCCCTGTGAAATAACCACCGCGCACAGCGGCGGGATGGACGCACGTAGATAGGAGCAGTCAATGGAAACTATTCGGTTCGACGATGTCGATCGTTTGCGCTCCAAGATCAGCAATGACTTTGGTCCGTGGAGTAAACCCGTCGCTGTAACGCAGGACAAAATTAACCAATTCGCAGACGTTACCGGCGACCATCAGTGGATTCATATCGATATCGAACGCGCGAAACGCGACAGTCCTTTCGGCGGGCCGGTCGCGCATGGCTTCCTTACCCTGAGTTTGATCCCCGGCTTCGAGATTGACAGCGGATGGAGCGTTACTGGATACCGCAACGTGGTCAATTACGGCGCCAACAAGTTGCGCTTTATCTCACCGGTTCCGGCTGGGACACAGGTCCACGCTCGCCAACGCGTGATTGCAGTCGAGCCGCGTCCGCAAGGTACCCAGATAACCCAGGAGACTCAGGTTCAGGTTGTCGGCCAGGACAAGCCCGCCCTCATCTACGAAGGAATCTTTCTCTACGTCAAATAGCTGTTCCGTGAGACGGGGTTGAGGAACTCGTTTAGGTCAACGAAGTGGCTGCTAGATGATCGAATCATCGTTGACGGCCTTGAGGACCGCCGCCCCGCATCCTTGGCGGATTTGTCTTCTACGGCGGATTCAGGTATTTCCCGGACTTCTCTTTCAGGGCGCGGGCCGCGGCTGATATCCGCAGGCTCTGCCCCAGATAAGGAGGTCGCCATGAAAAATATTGCAAGATTGAACGTCATCGTGCCGGCGCTCTTCATCTCGCTCGCTCTCGCCACGTCGGCCTTCGCACAATCAGCCAGCACGTCTATGCACGAGGCGGGAGAATCAACCGAGAACGCTGCCTCCAGCGCCGGCCACGCCGTCAGCCACGCTTACCACGGCACGGCTACCGCCGTGACGGATTCAGCGGCCACGGCGAAGGTTAAGACTTCGCTGCATGACGACAAGGTCACGAAGGACAGCACGATCCACGTTACCACCGTCGCCGGAGTGGTCACACTGCGCGGTACGGTCGCTTCGAGTAGTATTTCCGATCACGCTGAAGAGATCGCCAAGGGGACGAGCGGAGTTAAGGGCGTGCGCAACAAGCTCAAGATCTCGAGCGGAAGCGCCGCGAACTAAGTTTCACGCCGGCGCTTCAGAAGCGCCGGTACACCAGAACTGTTCCAACGACCGCGTAGATCGCCCCGAAGCCGAAATCAACCAGCGACGGCACCACTGCGGTTGTCGCTGGCAGCCAGCGGATCGTGAGGTCGTTAAACGCCGCCATCGCCCAGGTGGTCGGCAGTGCCAGCGCCGCTGTCTGCATCCATTTCGGTTCGAAGTCGATGGGCCACCAGCAGCCTCCTACAGCCGCCATCGTCATAATGACGATGGCTCCAATCGGCAGGACCGCGTCGCGAGTCACCCCGATTCCCGCCACCACCAGCCCAAACGCCACGCCGGCGAACGTGATCGCCGCGCACGGCAGAATCAGTGCGGTCGGCGATTGCCCCAGCGACATTGCAAAGATGAAGTGGCCCGCGACAAATAGAATCGAGAGTTGCAGCAGGCCCACCACAAAACGCGCAATCATTTTTCCCACGATGGTCGCCGCGAGCGGAGTCGAGGCGGATCGCAGCCGATCCAGCGTTCCCCACTCGCGTTCGTCGATCATTGCTACGGAAACTCCGATCAACATTCCGATCAGAAGAAAGGTAATCGCGAATCCGGGCACCTGCAGATCGAAAATGTTGAATCCGGCGTCATGCGTGGGTTTGCTCCCGGTTAAATCCCGGGACGCGACCCCGAGGATGCCGGGGACTGCGATTTCGCCAAGCGCGCGTTCGGAGAGCCGTGGGATCGGGGCGATCGCCGGAACCTGGGGTAGCAGCGGAAGTTCGATACTTAGCCGCGGCACTTTCAAACCCGCGGCAAGTTCCTTCCTTGCCTGCGTAACATCGAAGGAAGGCGCCGCGAACGCTTCCGGCCGCTTCAGTTCGGCCGGCGGCGCGGGTAGTTCGGGCGGCGCCGGAATATCCGCCGCATGGCTTCCGGCCGCTGCTCTGAGGCGCGCAAGCCAGTCGACGAATTGACTTTCCGCGACGTTCAAGCGCGATAGGTAGTCGTGTAGCTCGGCCAATTTGGTCCGCTGCTGCTCGGCCTCCGAGCGTGCGGATTCCGCCATTTGGACGATCGCAGCGTCGATCGCTTGCTCGGTCTTCGCCTGGGTTTCGGCGGCGGCCGCGTCGATTCGTCGCCGCAACTCGGTTTCGAAGCGAACACGCTCGCGCTGCGCCTGTCGCTCTGCAAGTTGCCTCTGCTGTAGCGCTGTGGCCGCGGCCGCATCCGCTGCCTCCAATTGCGATTTTAGCCGGGCCGCTTCCCGGTTTACGCGCGTCCGCACCTGGGCCGCTGCACTCGCGTTGATGGCCCGGCATAGTGCGTCAAGCCTCAACTCGACTCGCACAGTTTCGAGGTACCGCACCGGATCATTGTAGATAATCAGATGGGAATCCCTGCCGGCGAACACTGCTCGTGTAGTACCCGCCGGTATTATCAGTGCGATCAGGGCTTTCTTGCTTTCGCGAACGGTTGCGATTGCCTGGGTGCGGCTCGAACTGACTATCACCCGCACGGCTGGTTCGTGTCCGAGGGCGTCTGTAATCGCGCGGCCGATGATGTCGCGGTCCTCATCGACCACCGCGATAGGGTACTCCGCTTTGCGTCCCGTCTCCCCGCCGTAAATTTTGGCGAGCGAGAAACCTGCTGCGGCGATGACCACGATCGGCGCGATCAGCAACATGAACAGCCCGACCGGATCGCGCCATAGCAGGCGGAATTCCTTTCCTATCGTCAGTCGAATCGCCGTGATCATTGCCAGACCCGCACGGTCCCGCCAGAGCCCGCCGCTCGGCAGACCAGCCCGCCCCGCTCAGGGCGCATCGCGCAGATCGTGGCCGGTAAGCTTCATGAAGGCGTCCTGGAGAGTCGCGCGATGCAGGTGAAACTCCCTGATCGCACCGCCAGCGGTTTCGGCGCGCCTGATTAGCTCCGGAATCAACTCTAGTCGCGTGATGGAAACCTGGGTGCGATGTTCATGCTCTAAACCCGCGGAACCTTCGCGCACGCTCGCAAGCCCGGATGCCCATCCTGCTTCCATTCTGCGCTGCGTCACGATCTCGATGGTGGGGTCGTTGCCGGCTACGGCAATAAGCTCCTCGACCGTTCCCTGCGCCGCGATCCGCCCGCCGTCGATTAGCACGATGCGATCGCAGAGCCGCTCGGCCTCCTCCATGTAGTGCGTACTATAGAGCACGGCGGCGCCGCGCTCCGTGGCGCGTTCGATCACTGCGAAAATTCGCTCACGCGATTGCGGATCGACTCCAAGCGTAGGCTCATCGAGCAACAATACTTTCGGTGCGTGTAGTATACCGCACGCGAGATTAAGCCGCCGCTTCATGCCGCCGGAGAAGTGCGCTACCAGGCCGTCTGCGCAATCCGCCAGCCCCACTTCCGTCAGCCCCGCCTGTGCACTGCGCTTCACTGCCACGGCGGAAACTCCCTGGATTCGCCCGAAAAACCGCAGGTTCTCGCCAGCGGTCAGGGTCGGATAAAGGGCTAGCGATTGTGGAACGAGGCCCAGCTTGCTCCGCGCGGCAGCCGCTTCGCGGATAAGGTCGTGGCCATCGATCTCTACCGTGCCGCAATCGGCCCTCAGCACTCCCGCCAGCAGTGAAAGTGTGGTGGTTTTGCCCGCGCCATTCGGCCCCAGCAGCCCGACGATTTCTCCCGCCGCAACCGAAAAGCTGACGTCATCGAGCGCGAGCCGCTCCTCGTAACGCTTCGACAGTCCCGTCGCACGGATTAGAGCCCGTTCCAATACTTGCTCCTGCCTGCCGCGAGCGTCGACGCCATCCTACGACCCCGGGATGAACCGCCGATGTGTAGCGAAAGCCAGTCGGTACCGTTCGCCGAGCGCCTGCTCCTCGAGCGGTATCCGCTGAGCCAGCAGCAGCAGATTCCCCGCGCTGAAGACCGCGGCTGTTACTATCAGTCCCCGCATCAGCGGCACGCAAGCCATCTCGAGTACGACCGCCGCGTAGTTGGGATGCCGAATGTAACGATAGGGTCCCGACGTCACCGGCAGCCGGCCCGGGACAATTATTATTCTCGTATTCCAGCTTTTACCCAGGGTGGCGATTGACCAGTAGCGGAGAGCTTGCGCTGCGATCTCTCCGGCAAGTGCTATCGACGCTAAAACCGACGGGACCGCTCGCGCGGAGATCAACGATTCCACGGCGCAGACGATCAGAAATGCCGCGTGAAAAACGATCATGACGGCGTAATGCTCCCGCCCAGCCTCGAAGCCGCCCTCCGCCAACGCGCGCTGCGCGTTTCGCCGCGAAAGCCACAGTTCGAACGTCCGTTCGGCGGCAAGACCGGCCAGGATCCACAAGTAGACCTTGAGTGATATCACCACTGCAGCAGGACCAGCTCGGCGCAAAAACCCGGCCCCATCGCCAGCATCAAGCCGTGATCGCCGGGGCGGGCGTCAGCGGCAACAAGTAGGTCAGCCAGGACGAATAGTACGGACGCCGAGGAGAGGTTGCCGGTCGCACGAAGCAGCCGCCACGAGCGCTCCAACGCCTCAGGACCAAGCTCGAGCGCGGATTCGAGCGCCTCGAGCACACGATTGCCGCCGGTATGGGCGATCCAGTGGCTGATCGCACTGCGTTCGATCCCCTGCGCAGCGAGAAAACCATCAATATCGGCGCCGATATGCTCGCGTACCAGGTCGGGGATCCCGCGTGACAGCACTACTTTCAGTCCGCTGTCCACGACATCCCACCCCATCATTCTTTCGGAATCGCGATAGAAGACCGAGCGCGTGGCGGCTATACGGGCAACGCTGCCACGTTGTCCCGTTCTGCATTGTGCACCCGCGATGACCGCCGCAGCGGCGCCGTCTCCGAACAGCGCTGCCGCGATCACATTCGCGATCGTACAGTCATCGCGCTGGAGGGTGAGCGAGCACAGTTCCACCGATACCACCAGGGCAATTCGGTCCGGATAAGCACGCACGTAGTCTGATGCGCGCGCCACACCTGCGACGCCTCCCGCACAGCCAAGACCGAAGATCGGAGTGCGTAGGACGTCGGGCCGCATCTCGAGCCGGTTCACGAGTAGCGCGTCGATACTCGGTGTGGCGATACCGGTGCCGGTGACGAAAAAAATATGGTCTACGTCGGTCACTGCCAGGCCGGCACGGTCAAGCGCATCCAGCGCCGCCGCTTTGCCCAGTTCCGGTGCGACACGCGTCCACGCCGCGTTCGTCTTGGCGAACGAATTCAGCTCGATGTACTCGCGCACCGGCAGTGCCAGGTAACGCCGGTCGATCCGCACTGTGCGATTGACCTGATCGAACATCGCCTGCCAGCGCCGCGAACCGTCGTATTCGCTGCTCCACAGGCCGCGTAGCAGGGCCGCCAGTGACTGCTGATCGACCATGTTGGGCGGAAGCGCTGTGCCGACCGCCAACAAAGCGGGTCCCGCCTGCTCCGTGCTAGCTCTAGTGGCCGGCAAGACGGCCCTGCTTCCTTGGTTCCAGATGATTGCTGGAAGCCGTATACGAATGATCGATTACTGATTTGTCTATCATTTTCTTTTGCGCGCGCGACGCGTGGGCTTATGCTGACGCGGCTCCGGGTTGCTCCCGGTACGCCTCACACTTCCGGCCCAGAGCACTCGGACTCCCCCACTCTGAAGCGGGAAAAGCTCGTTGGCAACAGGAAAAGACCTCCCACGCTTCAGAGTTTGGGTCCCGACGCTGGTGTTCTCGAGGAAGCTTATTGACTTTGCGTTTGGGGCCGGAGTCTAGTGTATTACATGCGCGTTGTTACTGTCGTAACAAGCTCGATCTTCTCCACCTTGTTTATCACCGCCCTTGCGCTTGCCCTCGTGGGCTTCGATCGTATGGGAACAGCCGCCGCTCAGACCATGGGAGAGTATGGCGGAGTAACTGCGCAGAGCGCCGGGGCAGCGTCCTCGATGCCCAAGATAGGGGCGCCCGACTTCGGTAAAGACGCGAACTCCGCAGGCAACAACCCGTCAGGTCCCACTCACTCGGAAGATATTCGCACTTTCGAAAGTCCTGCGGCCGATCAACCCGAGAAGAACCAGCGAGTCGATACCAATAGCTCCCAGGACAACTGGCAGCAGGTCAAATAGGTACCGTTGCGTCCGGCTTCGTCCCGCGGCGACCAGTGCGCTGGCAGTAGGGTAAGTGAGACCGGGCGCCTGGCCGACCGGAAAACCCTGCCCGGAATCAGGGAAATCTCACAGCCGCATTAGTCGCTGGATAGTCGTTTTGAAAAGGCTCTAACGCGCCGAAGTCGCGAAAAACCATCTCGTCGCGTGGCCGTTCCAGTACCGTGGGCGAGCCACTGGCGCTGAAACGCTTGAATTCATACGGGACTCCATGTCCGGCGAGAAAGGACGGGCGGTCGACAACGTGAATGTGCAAATGAGGTTCCGTGGAACTGCCGGTGTTTCCGACGTGCCCGATAACCTGACCGGCTTTGACATGGTCTCCCACCTTCACGGTTAGCGTTCCTGGGCGGATATGCGCGTAGAAGACGTAGCGATTTTCGCCTATATCCTCCACGACGTGATTGCCTCCGGCGTTGATAAAGTTGAGGTCCACCGCATACCTTCCTGAATGCGGAACGTTTTCCGGAAGTCCGTCCATCGCTTCCACGACCTTGCCGTCCGCCACGCTGTAGATCGGGTTGTCATAGCAAAAATAGCTACTGTTCTGATCTTCGCGCCCGGACCACGTAACCGCGACTCCGTTGACGATGCGATAGCGTACCCAATCAATCGCGTAGCGTTGGGCCAGCCACGCTGTCCGCCAGCCAGTAGGATGGTGCGTCGATGGGCAGCGTCCACACCGTTGTGAACCGAATCGCCGGCGAGCCAGCCGTCACCTCGAAGCGGAGGCGCGATTACAACCGGCGCCCGCTTGCTCACCTGGAGAGGTCGGGCGACGAGCGCATGGTGGCCGCCGTCGGCCGACGTAAGGTGAAGGGTATGGCCGAGCGTATCCGGCACCTCGTCCGTCTTGGCGAACTCGAGCATGAAATAGACCACCGCGCTCTGGCCCTCCCCAAGGTGACGCGAGGTGGTGCTTGGCTTCTTTTCGCCGAGCAAGCGCATCATGGACTGCAATTTTGCCCCGGAGAAGCTGAAGGTCCTGGCGCCGGCCGATACGTCGATTGAATCAAGTTCGTACGACGTAGGGGGATATTCGCTGAGCAGCATCTCGTAGACCAGCCGCGGCGTTCCATGCTGTATCAGCGGGCCGGGCGGGTAGTAGAAGTCGACACTGACCTGCGGCGGTTTTGGGTCAACTTCTTGTGCCGAACTTGCCGCCGTCAGAATCAGGCAAGCGCAGAGCCAGAGCCCGAGCCCGAGCCGGCGGAGGAGATACTTCGCGGGTGGGGCCGTGGAAATCGAAGGGCGCGCGGCGCAAATCGTTGGACGATTGATCCAGGTGCGGATTTGAGACGAGATCTCCGGATGCATGCGGCCCTGTACCATATCCGAAATGGCGTCGTCATCCGGGAGGAATGATTTCTCGAACCGTCTAGTGGAGACGGCCGTGTTCGTATGCGCCAGACCACGCCAACCGGACGAAAACGCTCAAATCGCTCGAATCGCTCAGATCGCGCGGGGTTCGCACAAGGCGCGAGGGGAGGGGGCAGATGACCTATCGGCTAAAGGTGTTTAGCCTGCTGATTGTTCTCGTAATCGTATCCAACGGTATTTTGGCGTGGGCAAACTACCGGCAATGCGACGCCATGCTCCAGCATGAGATCCATCGCAAGGCGCGTTCGATTGCTGCGTCTACCGCGGCGTTAATCGATGCGGGGATGGCGGGAGCGATCAGACAGCGCGGGGACGAAGCAAAACCCGAATACGCCGAGCTTCTCGCGCGGCTGCGCAAGGTGCGCGATTACAACCGGCGCGAGGATGTCTGGACGCAACAGATCTTTACGCTGGTGCCCGCCCAACAAAACCCGCAAGTCGTCGAATACGGCGCCGATGCCGAGGAGCGGTTCGAGTACGCGCGGCATCCCGGGGATGTTTACGAGCGCGGTGGGCGTCCGGTGACGATCGGTCTCGCCGGGATCGACCGGCTGGCGCAGAATCTGCATGAATTTCAGGCCGGTTACGGATCGAGCTTCGCCCCGATCAAAGACGGGTCGGGGAAAGTCGTCGCACTGGTGGGCGTAACGCTGGTGCCGGACGCCGCGCAGCGTCGTCCGCGAGCTTGGACCGGCGATGCTCGTACCGTTCGGCGTTACGCTTGTGCTCGCGATTTTCATCGCGGCGATACTTGCTCGCGGTGTGACCAGGCCGCTCTACGCCTTGCGTCAAGCGATCGAGGGTATTGGCAGGGGCGATTTCGGCGCGGTCGCTGCGGTCCCAACCGGGTTGACGGGAGAATTCAGCCAGATGGCCGCGGCGCTCGGTACGATGGCGAGCGGCCTGCGCGAACGCGACACGGTCAAGCGCGCGTTCTCGGGGTACATCTCGCGCCAGGTGCTCGACGCGCTCGTGGCTAAGGGCGACCTCTCCGCGCTCAAAGGGGAGCGGCGGCGGATCACAGTGCTGTTCTCGGATATCCGGGGATTCACCGCGATCGCGGAGGTGATGCGTCCAGAGGCGGTGGTAGCCCTGCTCGGCGAATACTTCGAGCGGATGGTCGACGTTGTGGTGCGCAACCAGGGCACGATCGACAAGTTTCTGGGGGACGGAATGATGGTGATTTTCGGCGCGCCGCTGGACGATCCGTTCCAGGAAGAGCATGCGGTGAACGCTGCGATCGAGATGCAAAAGGAACTCGCCGTGCTGAACAAGCGGTGGGAGGCCGAGGGGCGGGCGCCGGTCAGGATGGGCATCGGGATCAATTCGGGCGCGGCGGTGGTGGGCAATATCGGCTCGGACCAGCGGATGGAATACACGGCGATCGGCGATACGGTAAACCTGGCGTCGCGGCTGGAATCGGCGAGCAAGGATATGGGCGTCGATATCGTCGTGAGCGAGCACACCTACGATGCGGTGCGGCCTCTGTTCCGCTGGAAATCCGTGGGCGAGGGTGACCGTGAGGGGCAGAACAGAACCGACGCGGACCTATTCGCTGGAGGATGGCGGGGAGGTGTCGGTGCGATGATAGCTGCAGTTGCGGTCCCCTACGCGTGATTGCGGAGCATCAGTTCCCGACGCACGTCGGCGGTTTATGCCATGCGGTGGTTTATGGAAATGCCACCACGCCATCAGCTTCAGCGTTTCGACGAGGCACGGGAGGGAGCGAGTCGGAAACTTCAGTCGAGTTTCGATGCTTAGGCCCCAGCGAGACATCTATGTGACACAAGCCGAGGTTCAGCGCGCACAACTGTTCCACCGTTCCGGCCCGCATCGCGGGGATTCAGAAAAGGACGGAGGTCCGCAACCCAGCGTTGCCGAAAAGTGGCCCCACATTGGATCTAGCACATGGCGCACTCGTGTGCGATGAAGTGAAGTCCAATAGTTGTGCACATCATGCGGAAACGCCGATTCGAATCGCGTCCTTTTTGGCGTCCGATGGAGCCGTCTTCATAGCGGAACGCCAGTACTTCCGTGCGCATCGCCGCCCCGAGCCTGAGCAAATTCAGGGCGGCGATCCAGCCAGCCAGATTTTCAAACCTTCGCGAACTCCGGGATGATCTGTTTCGTGAATATATGACGTACTTGTTAGTCGTTGTCTATTCTCCTCCCTGGAATGTATAAAGTCCAATGATTACAAACATCTACGTACAACCAATGACAACCTCGCCGTTTACATGCAAAACAGAACCCATGTAAACTATTTGGTGTTTCGGCGCAAAAAGTTTACATACTAAGTGAGCATGTTGTCAGCGCTTTTTTATTATAAGAGTCAGCGAGGACGTTTGATTTGCTAGCGGTTACAATCCGAGTTTTTCGAAGGCCTCGCGAATCCAGATCAAAATCCGCAAGAGACGAAGACTGCGTTCGAACACGCAACCTATGACCTCCCAGAAGTACCGGCGCCGCGCGGCCTTTGGTCCGCGCTTGGCGGCTATATCGCGACATTTTTCCTCAAGGTCGCCGAGCAGGCTCTCAAGGCGTTCTGGAGAGTACAGATAACTTAGGATCGACGCACCGATCGCGGGTATCTCGGCGGACGGGGATGAGGACTCAACCGAAATAGGTCTAATTTCAAAACCTGACGGAACTTTAATTGTGCTATGCGTCAGATGTAAATCGAGATCACGATTCCGCTTCTTCACTTCGATCAGAGTTAACACTTCGCC
This sequence comes from uncultured Pseudomonadota bacterium, assembly GCA_963837035.1. GTDB lineage: Bacteria > Desulfobacterota > Binatia > Binatales > Binataceae > JASHZA01. The sequence goes on along the minus strand of CAWIMH010000022.1, from coordinate 329,093 downwards.
ATCATCGAGGATGATATCGACGTTGATGCTCATGGGATCACACCCCCTTCGGCGCAAGCACGCCGCGAACGACGAAGCGTTCCAGATTGTCTTCCGTACGCTGCACGGCTCGAATGCCAGGGGCTTCGATCCTGTAATGGCGCTTGCGCCGTCCGCCCCGCTCGGAGGTGGGTTCGCCCCAACGCGATGATACGAATCCTTTCTTCTCCAGACGATCGAGAGCGGTATAGAGTGCACCCACGCTGACATCGCGCCCGGTTCGTTCCGCGATTCGGTTCTGGATGGTAACGCCGTAAGCATCATCCGGTTGCTGCTGCAGTACGCTTAATATCTGAAACTCAAAAGTCCCAAGGCTGGCTCTTTCCATATCCGACCTCCCAATTACTTCTGCATTGTAGGAGAAATGAGTGGTCGACGCAAGAGGCCGTCAGGAGAATAATCGCCGCCTCAGCGCAAAGTGCCCCGCCGGCGGCCCAAACCGCACCGGTCCGCGCCGCCAGCGGCCATGCTTCTGGCCACCGAGGGCGCGTTCTAGCGCGCCGTTGGCGCCGAGCGCGGTGGATCTGGATGGGTGGGCGGCGAGGTCGACGGGGTGGCGCGAGCGCGAACCACGATGCGCGATGCACGGGGCGCGGCGAAAATGCACGAACAAACCAGTTAAGTTCGGTTACAAATTGAAACTGGGTCGATACAGAAAAACTGCGCATTTCGCGCCATTTCGCGCATCTCCAAAAGCGGTCCTTTGTATATGGTGGTTACTGGAGCACATCATACAGCCCACGGCATGGCAGCATGGCTGAAAACATGAGCCATGCCGTCATTTCGTTCTACTCTCGCAATGGTTTTATCGCTTACGGCATGGCGGCATGGCTGTTTTGCAAAAAAGTCCAATAGAAAAACGCAACATATCACTGTATGAAAAGGTTTATATGGGGTTTACACAACCCTGTGATAATGACACGTAAGTGGTTGATTTTAAACGCTTTTGTATTCGGGGATGATCTGTTTCGTGAGGAGATCACCCGACTCCGGGGTGGCAGGGAAGACGATGTAATAGGTGGTGCCAAGTTCCTCGATGCGCGAGCGCAGTTCGCGGCGGACTTCATCGGGGGTGCCAAAGAGCAGCACGGGCGAGTTGCGCGCGGCCTCCTTGTCGGGGAAACCCATGGTCGAGGCGGTTTGGGCCAGCGCCGCTTCGACCTCGCTCTTGCTGCGCGCGATGGTGACCATCGAGATGACGCTGAGTTCGACCGCGTCGGCGGTGCGTCCGGCTGCGGCAACGAGGCCGCGGAGGGTCGCTATGCGCCGCTTCAGATCGGCTTTGGTGAATTTGACCGCGGCTGCAGGGTCCTGCGCGAAGTCCTTGCCATTGATGATCGGCGGAATGAGATTGGCCAGCTGAGCTTCGGCCGCGACGAGTTCGAGGACTTTCCGGCCCGAGCCGCCGATCATGATCGGGGGATGCGGCTTCTGCGTTGGTCGCGGGTTATTAAAGGCGTTTTCGACGGCGAAATAACGCCCGCGATAAGTTGGGCTTTCCTGCGTCCACATCGCCTTGATCAGGCGGATGGCGTCGCCGAGTTGGTCGATGCGCTCGAGATTGGGCGGATACGGATAGCCATGCGCGTCGTATTCAGAGCGCTGCCAGCCGGAGCCGAGGCCGAGGATGAGACGGCCGTTGCTGAGATGGTCGAGGGTGGAGGCAATCTTGGCGAGCATCGGGGGCGTGCGAAAGGAGATTGCGCTGACGGTCGGGACGAGGCGGACGTTTTTGGTGATCGAGGCGAGCGCACTCAGGGTGGAGAAGCATTCGAGCTGGGGCGTATGGGGGGAGCCCAGCGGCGAGAAGAAGTGATCGTTGATGGAAATCGAGAAGAAGCCGTTGGCGTCGGCCCATTCGGCGGCGGCGCGGGCCTTGGCGAAATCACCGGTAGGAAGAAAGAGTCCGAATTTTATCTGGTGCATTTGGTCGATCCTTTGCGGCCGCGGCGCCGGCGGGAGCGTTCGATGGTGTCACAATTGGCCATATGAGCCCGGGTGTTGTATAGCGATCACGAGCAATCGAGCAGGAGCCATCCTGCCAAAAGCCGCGAAAAAGGACCAGCCATTTTCATGCCCGAGAGCCAGCAGCGATTTTCAGTTATCACCGACAAAAGTCTCTCCGATCTACGCAAGCTGATCAACGTTCCGATCGAGGACTCGCTCGAGCCGTGGTGCTACGAAGCCTCGCGCGACAATATCCGCCATTGGGCGCACGGCATCGGCGACGACAATCCGCTGTGGTGCGATCCGGCTTACGCCGCGACAGACCGCATACGGACGCGTGCAGGCGCCGCCCTCGTTCATCTTCCCGCTTAACCGATCGTTCAGCGGATACGTCGGCGGACTGGCCGGGCGTGCATGCGATGTTCGCGGGAATCGACGTGACCTGGCATCGGCCGATGATGCTCGGCGACCAGTTCACCACCAAGGTGTGGCTGAAGGATCTGGTCGAGCATGAGACGCGTTTCGCCGGGCGATCGATCCAGCAGATCTATCGGTGCGAATTCTACAATCAGAACGGCGAACTGGTGGCCGAGGGCGATAGCTGGTGCTTCCGCACCGAGCGCGACACGGCGCGCGAGCGCGGCACCAAGTACGAGGAGGTCAAGAAGAGGGCGCCGGTACACTATACGCGCGACGACCTCGCGAAGATTTTCGCGCACTACGAAGCGGAGGAAATCCGCGGCGCGACACCGCGCTATATCGAGGACGTGAAGGTCGGCGAAAACTGCAGACCATGGTGAAGGGGCCGATGACGGTCACCGGCTTTATCGCGTTCGCGCAGGGATGGGGCGGGCTGTACATCCGCGCCAACAAGCTCGCGTGGAAGCAGTTGCAAAAGCATCCGGGACTCGGGATCGCGAACAAGTTCGGCATCCCGGATGTGCCCGAGCGGGTGCATTGGGAGGACGACCTGGCGACGCTGGTCGGCACGCCGGCGGCCTACGATTACGGTCCGGAGCGGTGCTCCTGGATGTCGCATCATCTGACCAACTGGATGGGCGACAGCGGCGTTCCTGCGCGGCTCGAAGTCGAAGATCCGCCGGCACAATCCGGTCGGCGACACGCTCTATATCAACGGCGAGGTGACGCGGACGTTTGCGGAGGGCGGCGCGCATTACGCGGAGATCGCGCAGCGGGCGACCAACCAGGACGGCGAATTGTCGGTGCTGGCGACCGGCGTCGTGCGCCTGCCGTCGCGGCCTGCCTGAGGTGAGCGCGGGCGCGGAGCGGGGCGTCCCTTGACAGGCGCGATTTGGGCGATCTAGCGTTGCGACGGTTCGCGCCGGCGTAGTAGACGCGAACTTTGGGACACCGGCCGCGGTCTACACACATCATTCAGCGCGAGGCGAACAGTGGCAAACGGCAAAGTCAAAAAAATGTGGGCCCTTCCGGGCGCCGAACTAACCGCACCAGCTTCTCTGCTGATGCACGGCGGCGACGACACTCTTTTGCAGCTGCCGTGCCCGTCTTTTTTGATCGAACATCCGAAGGGGCTGGTGCTGTTCGACACCGGGTGCAATCCCAAGATCATCGATGATGCGGCGGGATATTGGGGCGACGTCGCGAAGGCGCTGCCGATCAAATGGAAGAAGTCCGACACGCTCGACAAGCAGATCGAGGGCGTGGGCTACAAGGCCTCCGATGTGAAATACGTGATCCTGTCGCACGCGCATCTGGATCATTCGGGCGGTTTGACCTACTTTCCGAAGGCGAAGTTTATCGTGGGAGCGCGCGAATTGGGTTATGCCTACTGGCCGGATCCCGACCGGCGGTGGGTGTTCATACTCAACGATTTTCTGCCGACGCGGGGCTACGACTGGCTCGAACCCGACCATGATTTCGATTTGTTCGGGGACGGTGCTCTGCAGTTTCTCTACACGCCGGGGCATACGCCGGGCGAGTGCTCGCTGATGGTGAACCTGCCGAATCGCAAGATTCTACTCACCGGCGACACCGTTCATCTGCGCGCGGCGCTCAACCTGGAAGCGACGATGGGGATCGATACCGACCCGATCCAATCGGTGAAGTCGATCAGGCGAATCAAAGTGCTGCGCGACATGCAAGACGCGACGGTGTGGATCACGCATGATCCCGAGGACTGGAAGGAACATCCGCACAAGATCGAATAGCGGTGACTGGTCGCGATGCCGATTTACGAATGCCGCTGCGCGGCGTGTGAGCTCACGTTCGAGGTACTGGCGCCGTTGCGCGATTCGGCGATGAAGAGCCGCCGCTGTCCGGAATGCGGGCGGCGGTCGCGGCGGGTGATTTCGCCGGTAAGCTTCGCGCTGGGCCGCGACCGCGAGAGTTCGCGGGAGCGGGCGGCCGCGGCCGGATCCGACGTGACCAAATTGCGGGTGCCGCCGGCAGCGCGGCTCTGCTGGATGGACGATCGATCGGCGGCGCGTTTTGCGGCGCACAAGCTCGGACGCGGCGCGGAATACGATGATACGGTAGCCGCGCGCGAGGAAGTGCGGAAGCAGCGAGGAATCGCGGAGCCTGCGCTGGCGCCGGTGCATGGGCATTCGCCACTAGCGGACGCGGCGGTTTTCGCGCGCCGCAAAGAGGCTGCGCGCAAGACCAAGATCGCGGAGTCGAAGCAGCTTACCGGGCGGCGCAGTTCACCTCCCTAGTCAACGTACCGTCAGGCGCAAATGCCGACAGCAAGTGCGTCCGAGAAAGATTTCGGGGGACTTCCGACCGTGGCATAGCCCGCGGCGGAGTGTCCGGGGCGCGATCGCGTCGAGGCGGAACGAACATTGCCCCGAGGCCAGGCGGGATCGGCGCGATTCGATGTACCGATAACCCTTCGCGACAGGAGCACGACCTTGGATTTCACGATCCCGCACGAAATCACGAACTACCTGGCGGAGCTCGACGACTTCATCGAACGGGAGATTAAACCGCTCGAGAATGAGAACGACAATATTCGTTTTTTCGACCATCGCCGCGAATGGGCCCGCACCGATTTCGAGCGGGGCGGATTGCCGCGGCATGAATGGGAGGCACTGCTGGGTGAGATGCGGCGCCGCGCCGACCGCGCGGGACACTATCGCTTCGCGCTGCCGAAGGAATATGGCGGCAAGGACGGTTCGAACCTCGCGATGGCGATCATCCGCGAGCATCTCGCGGCGAAGGGGCTGGGGCTGCACAACGATCTGCAGAACGAGAGTTCGATCGTGGGCAATCTGCCGACGGTGCTGATGTTTCGCGACTTCGGGACCCAGGCGCAGAAGGACCGGTTCATTCCGGGAATTCTCGACGGATCGATCAGCGTTGCGTTCGGCCTGACCGAGCCCGCGCACGGATCGGATGCGACGTGGATGGAGACGCGGGCGGTGCGCGAAGGCGATTCGTGGCGTATCAACGGCGCGAAAATATGGAATACCGGCCTGCATGTGGCCACCCATGATTTCGTTTTCGCGCGCACCGGGGGTCGCGACGGGGGCGCGAAGGGGATTACCTGCTTCATCGTTCCGACTGGCACTGCGGGCTTCAAGATCGAAGAATATTTGTGGACCTTCAACATGCCCACGGATCATCCGCGCGTATCGCTCACGGACGTGGCGGTACCGGCCGACGCGATACTGGGGGACCCCGAGGACGGCCTGGCGGTCGCGCAGCACTTCGTACACGAGAATCGGATAAGGCAGGCGGCGTCTTCGCTGGGCGCGGCGCAGTACTGTATCGACGAGAGCGTCAAATACGCGAAGGAGCGCAAACCATTCGGCCGCGCGCTGGCCTCTAACCAGGCGATCCAGTGGCCGCTGGTCGAATTGCATACGGAAGCCGCGATGGTGCGGGCGCTGATCCACAAAACCGCCTGGGAAATGGATCAGATGTCCAAACCGGAAGTCGCGCGGCGGCTCTCGGACAAGGTTGCGATGTGCAACTACCGGGCAAATCGGCTGGTCTGCGAGGCGGCGGACCGTGCGATGCAGGTCCACGGGGGTATCGGGTACTCGCGCCACAAGCCCTTCGAGCATATCTACCGGCATCACCGGCGCTACCGGATCACGGAGGGCGCGGAGGAGATCCAGATACGCAGAGTCGCGCAGATTCTCTTCGGCTTCGGGCAGCGGGCGCAGGTCAGTGAGTAGTCGCCGGAAGGCGTCGAGTAGCGATTGACTATGGACGAGCTCAGCGACCGCCTGCGCTCGGTGATCGAGCGGAAGATCGGAGGCCCGGGCACGCTGCACGACTTGCGTCGTCTTACCGGCGGCGCCAATCGAGCCACCTGGGCGTTCGATGCACAGGTCGGCGACAAGCGCACGCCGTTCATCCTGCAGTTCGCGGTTGCGATCGAGGATCCTGTGGCCGGGGTGACGCCCGAAGTCGACTCGGAGCAGCAGGCGCGTTTGATGATAGCGGCGGTTGCGGCGGGGGTCCCGGCGCCGCGAGTCCGGGCGATCCTCGAAGCCGCGGACGGGCTCGGGCAGGGCTATATTACCGAGCGAGTATTGGGGGAGACACTCGGACCGCGGATCGTGCGCGACGGACGCTTTGCCGGTGCGCGCCGGGTGATGGCACGGCAGTGCGGTGAGATTCTCGCCGCGATCCATCGGATCGAGCTGCCGCAGGTGCCGTTCCTGATGAGGCAGGACGCGGCGGCGCATGTCGACGCGCATCGCAGGATTGTCGATCATTTCGGGTTTCGTCTGCCGGCCCTGGAGCTGGCGCTACGCTGGGCCGCCGAGAATATTCCGCCGAAGCAGCGGCATACGGTGGTGCACGGAGATTTTCGGCTCGGCAATCTTATAGTCGGTGAGGAGGGTGTTCGCTGCGTGCTCGATTGGGAACTCGCACAGAGCGGAGATCCGATGCAGGACCTCGGGTGGCTCTGCATCAGAACGTGGCGCTTTGGGGGACCGCATCCGGTTGGAGGCTGCGGGACGCGTGAGGATCTTTTCGCGGCGTATGAGCAAGCTAGCGGTGAATCCGTGGACCCGGTGCACGTTCGATTTTGGGAAGCGTTTGGACAGGTGAAGTGGGCGGTCGACTGCCTGCGCCTGGGCCTGCGCGGAGTGGAAGAGATGGCCATCGAGCGATCGGCGATTGGGCGGCGAATCGAAGAACCGCTGTGGGATTTTCTCAACCTGATCGAAGGGCGCGAATAGTCAGGGAAACGTCATGCCACGAAGTCTGCCGAACGCTGCGACGCTCCTGCAAGCAGCCGCAAAGTACCTGGAAGCGGAACTGCTCCCCGTACTAGCGGATTACCATCGCTTTCAGACCCGGGTCACGATCAATGTGCTCAACCTGGTGCGCCGGGAACTCGAGTTTGAGCAGGAGCAGCGAGGCGCGGAGCGCGAACGGCTCTGCGCAATTTTGGGCTACGACGGAAGCGTCGATGAAATGAACGCCAAGTTGGCAGAGCGCATACGCAGTGGGGCGATAGCGAGCGATGACCGCGCCTTGCGGTCGCACATCCGCCAATCACTTGAGGACGCGCTGGCGATCAACAATCCGCGATGGCCGAACCGCTGAAATTCGGCGCGTTCGCATCGGGCACAGCGAAGCAGTTTCAGCTTACGGAGTCATCATGGCGAAACAAAAAGTTCTCATAGCAGGCGCGTCGGGCCTGATCGGTTACGCCGCAGTGCGCCGTTTTTCTGCGCTACCCGACTGGGACGTCGTCGCGGTATCGCGTCGAGCCCCTGCCGCTACCGGCCGCGCCGCTTTCGTTTCGGTGGATCTGCTCGACGCCGACCGCTGCCGCGAAGTCTTTGCCCAGATGTCCGATGTGACCCATCTGATATATGCCGCGGTCAATGAAAAGCCGGGATTGCTGCAGGGGTGGATCGAGCGCGAGCAGATGCAACGCAACCTCGCGATGCTGAGGAATCTCTTCGAACCACTCGCGGCGGTTGCAAAAGGTCTGCAGCACGTATCGTTGCTCCAGGGCACGAAGGCCTATGGCGCCCACATCGGGCCGATTGCGATTCCTGCGCGCGAGCGATCCCCGCGTCATCCGCACGAGAATTTCTACTGGCTCCAGGAGGATTACCTCCGCGCCAAGCAGCCAGGCAAGAATTGGCACTGGACGATCCTGCGGCCCCAACTCGTCGTAGGCGAGGCGATCGCCGGCAATCTGAATGCGGTGCCGGCGATCGGGGTTTACGCGGCGCTACGACGCGAAGCGGGCTTGCCGCTGTCCTTTCCGGGCGGTCCGCCCTTCATTTTTGAGATGGTGGACGTCGATCTGATGGCGAGTGCCTTGGAATGGGCGGCGACCACGCCCGCGTGCCGCAACGAGATCTTCAACATTACCAACGGCGACGTGTTTACCTGGCGGGAGGTATGGCCAACGATCGCGGACGCTCTCGGCATGGAGGTTGGCGCGCCCGAGCCACAGTCGCTGGCGCGGGAGATGCCAAAGCGCGCGAAGGAATGGGCGGCGATTGTCGGCAAGTACGGACTGCTCGCGCCCGAGGACATGCACGCCTTCGTGGGTGAATCGTTTTCGTTAGCAGATTTCTCCTTCGCTTATGGAGTGGCAAATCCGCAGCCGATGATCGTGAGCACGATCAAGGCGCGTCAGGCCGGGTTTCAGGACTGCATGGATACCGAGGACATGTTCCGGAAGTGGTTCCTTAGGTTTCAGGAGCTCAGATTACTGCCGCCGGCGCGAGGATAGGCGCCGAGCCGGCCGCCGCGCTCACCAGCACGGCGGCCCGGTAGCGGCGGTTTGCCCGCCAATTCCGAGTCCCCTCAATTGCGGAGCCGCCCCCGCTCTGCCACAAAAGGGGACGGTATGAGTTCCGTCGCAAAGATATCGACCGTACCGGCCGAGGGCGAAGCCGTCGACTATCGACTGATCGGCCTGCTTTCCGCTGCGCATCTGTCCGACGACATCAATCAGGGAGTGGTTCCCGCCATGCTGCCCTTTCTGATCGCCGCCGGTCATCTCAGTTACGCGGCGGCGGCAGGACTGGTGCTGGCACAGACGCTGTTTTCGTCGATTGTGCAGCCGTTGTTCGGTCTGATCGCGGACCGAAGGCCGTCAGCGTGGCTGATCCCGGTGGGCTTGAGCCTGGCTGGGATTGGCGTCGCGTTGACCGGCCTGACGCATAGTTACTGGCTGATCTTTGCCGCGATCGCGATCAGCGGACTGGGTATATCCGCGTTTCACCCTGAGGCGGCGCGGCGGGTCCGCTTCGTCAGCGGCTCGCGGGCGGCGACCTCGATGAGTCTTTTCACGGTGGGCGGAATGGTGGGCTTTGCGCTCGGCCCCGTCCTGATCACTCCCGTATTGATCGCGATGGGCACGCCTGGTGCCGCGCTGCTCGCGATTCCGGTGGTGTCGATGGGTATTGTGGTGGCCCACCAGCTGCCACGTTTGAGCGCTGTAGCGAACCCGATGATCGGCAACACCGCGACGGGTGTAGCGCCCGATGTACAGGAACAATGGAGCGATTTCGTCCGCTTGACGATCGTCGTGATCCTGCGATCGACGGTCTTTTTCGGGCTCGACACGTTCGTCCCGCTTTACTGGATAAACGTTCTCCACGGATCGAAGAGTGGAGCAGGTTACGCACTGACCACAATGCTGACGGCGGTAGTCGCTGGCACGTTGATTGGCGGACGCATGGCGGACCGCTACGGCCGCACCACCGTGTTAGCCGTCTCCATGGCCGCGCTGGTGCCCGCGATGCTCGCGTTCCTCAGCTTCGAGCATCTATCGGCGGCGGGCTTGTCGCTGGTGCCGATTGGAATCGCACTCGCCGCGTCGACGAGCGTGGTGGTGGTGATGGGTCAGGAGTATTTGCCGACCCGGGTGGGGCTGGCGGCCGGCATCACGCTTGGGCTGTCGATGACGATTGGCGGGCTGTTGATGCCGGTGTTCGGCTCGATCGCCGATCACCATGGACTCAGTGTGACGATGCTGCTGCTTTCGATCGTGCCTGCGATCGGGTTTGCGGTCAGCCTTACATTGCACGAGCCGTCCGGCGGGGTTGAGAGCAAGTGAGAATCGCCGCCGGAACGAGTCGATCTCACACGTGGCCTTCGCGTGCGGCGAAAAATCGTCCGGAGGAAAGCCGATGACTGATTTGCGGGAAATGATCGGAGGCTCCCGCCTGGTGGAAGCGCCGGTTGTGTTCAACCCTTTGACGGCGAAACTCGCGGAGGCGGCCGGGTTCGCGGCCATCTATCTGGGCGGCGGGACGCTCGGCTATGTCCAATGCGTGACGGAGGCGAATTTGACGCTGACCGAGATGGTCCGCGTCGGCCTCGATATCCGCACTGTCTGCCGGCTGCCGCTGATTCTCGACGGTGCGTGCGGTTGGGGCGATCCGATGCATCTGCATCGCACTATCAACATGGTCGAGGCGGCCGGATTCGCCGGAATCGAAATCGAGGACCAGTTGCTGCCCAAGCGTGCCCATCATCATATCGGGATCGAGCATATGATCCCGGCCGAACTGATGGCGGCGAAGATCCGCGAGGCGGTGCGCGCCCGGCGCAACCCTGACTTCGTCATAATCGGCCGCACCAACGCGTTACGCTCGAGCACTATGGACGACGCGCTCAGCCGAGCCGAGGCGTACCGTGAGGCGGGCGCCGATATGCTCTTCGTAACAGCCTACAAGGCCGATCAATTTCGGCATCTCGGCCAGCGCCTGGCGCCGCCGCTGATGACGCTGCAGACCGACGGCGGGCTCAAAGCGATGGGACTCTCGAAGCGCGATCTCGCGGACCTTGGATTCCGGCTGCTGGTCGATCCGGTGACGCCGTTCCTGGTGTTCCACCGGGCGTTGGCGCAGTGCTACCAGGCCATGGGCAGGGGCGAGGGCGCCGCGCTGTTTCCGTCCGGCGGCGCCAAAGCGGAGCTGGAGGCGGTGCACGATACGATCGGTCTCGATGAAATGATCGCTATCGAACGGGAGACGGTGGAAAAATAGGACCCCGCTCCGTCCGCGCTGGTACGATCGCCTTACGACGTACTACACCTGTGAGTAGTAATCGTCGTGCGAATGCGAAACATGCCGCGCCTCCGATCATCTCACTGCAGTAAGTACAAGGTGCATGAATTCCGGCATAGGCAGCGGAGCCGCAATCACACTGATGAATGTTCCATAACCGCCAACGTTAGTCAGACAGATACTAAAACCCCTATATCGATAAAAAAGCAGGTGGTTATGTTCGGCGTGCGCGGCGGAGGGCGGAGCGAAACCGTCTGTCTGCCGGAACATGCACATCACTCCGCCTTTCGCACCGGCGAACCATGTATAGGTAACTGGGACTCCATCGGGCAGACGCTCTACGCGCCCCCCGACGAGTCTGAAACCTTCGGGACCGAAATCCCACATGTACGAGGGCATGCCGTGTTCGATATACGCGGTCAACACAGCTTGCACTGACCCGGACGGGACGTTCGATATAAAACCTGCCAGGGATTGCTGATACTTCTCGATCGCGAGATCGAAATCGGGTATGGACGCGATCGGTTGGGTGACGTTTAGGATTACCAACAGGAGCGCCGCGATCGCTGCGCCGAATGCCAGCGGAAACGCCGCTCGCGCACCGTTTCGTACCCAAACATTATCCCGAGCTTCGGTAAGTAATCGCTCCTTATGCCACCGTCGGACCTGGTCGAGCCACAACCCGCCAGCACAGGCCGACACCGCCGTGATAATTGCCCCGCTGAGCAGTTCGATGCGCGGCGAATATTGCAGCGTGCCCAGTATCGAATGATAATTAGCCAGCCCAAAGCAGAACGCGGCCAGTCCGACCAGTCCGCCTGTTCTCCCCGGATGCGTCGACACTCCGCGCCGTACAGCCCAAAACAGCCCAACCCAGGGAAGAGCGCCGAGACCCAAAATCGATCCCACTTGTACCTGAGGCGAAAGCATCGTGGTCGCTGGCCCGCCGATTCCGGCTATGCTCAGCGCGAATAGAGCTGGCGGTAGCAGCAGAAAATAGAGCCAGCCGGCTTCGCGACCGGGTATCGCACTGCGCAATGCCAGGTCGCCCGCGATGATGCCCTCCAGGAGGAACGCGGCAATTCCGGCCACTGAGCCGATACTGTGAATTACCGCCAAGCCCCGCCACCCTGACACCAACGCCAAGGTACCGGCTTCAAGCATGACCCACACAGCAAGTCTCAGCCCGACCGGCCAGAGGCGTTTCACGGGATGAAAGTCTTTGATCGATCGGTCGACCAAGGCCTCGTAATCGATTTCCGGCCGTTGGGACATCCGCTTAGCCGATTAGCGACCGCCTGAGGGGCTGATGAGCCCGGTGAATTCGCACCTTCATAGATCCGACGGTCGTGCCTGCGCGTCGAGAGGCCTTCACGATAGTGCCGTGCGGAAGGCCTCCTGGTCTCCGTCTTGAGCGCGTTCCATAAGCTGCGTACGTGTTTGCGCTCTTCCGTCTGTTTGAAGCCACTACTTGGCCAATTGAGGCAAGATCACCCAAAGGTTACATCCGCTCGCGCCGCTTACCCGAATTAGCCCGTCCAATTAACGCTCGCTCCGTTTCCCGGTTTTCGGCAACCGATCCCCGCGCTATGATGCGCCCTTGCAAAGCTTCGCAACAGAGCGGTTCATCATGGACGACAAGTTGGGAAGGACGCTGTGCGCATTGGCCGCCTTCGCGCTTGCTCTTATCGCCTCGTTTCCCGCCCATGCAGCCCAATCGGCGGCGGGGCCTGTCCGTATCGCGCCCGGGTCAGTAATAACCGCGCAAAACTGGCAATCGTATCGCGGGTTTATGTCTGACGGCCTGGCGGCGTTGTTCGCCGGTTCGCGCTTCTGGCACATCCCCGCCGATGTCCGCATAGAAGTGGGATCCACGCGCTCGATCCCGCTGCCCCGGAAATATCTGGAGGACACCGCCAGATATTCAAGCCAGGTGCGGCTGGTCAGAACGCCAGGCGGCGGCTATGTCCCGACTGGGTATGTTGCTGGGCTACCCTTTCCGCGGCCGCTCGACGGAGATCCTGCCCTGCGGGGCCAACGGATCTTCTGGGACTCCTATTATCGCTATCAGCCGCGCGTCCAATGGGCGCCCAACTTCACCTACACATTGGACCAGTACGGCAACATGACACAGACCGCGGAAGTGAAAACCGTGCTCTCGCAACTCGCATTCCTGAGCGACGTCGATTTTCCGCGCACCGTCCCGGACGGCGATGGCTACTATTTCGTCAGGTACGCCGAACAGATCTCCCCGGAGCAGGGCAAATACTCCACGATCCTCGACCTGATACCAACTGATCCAACGAAACTCGATGAACTCTACGAGTATGTACCTACGCTCCGCCGCTCGCTGAGGCTGTCGCAGGCCGCGCGATGTGCACCCGTATTTGGTGCAGACTATCTTATCGATGACGAGAGCGATGGCCCGCCGGAGCTCCCTCAACTATTTCGGATCGATTACCTCGGCGAGAAAACAATCCTCGCGCTCGAGCACGCGAATCCCGCGAGCTTCGATAGCTCGGGAGGCGCGATCCAACTCGACAACGACTACTACTACCCGAGTTCCATCGGCTTCGCACCGTTTCCCAAGCCTACGATGGGCAAGTGGGAGCTGCGCGATACCTACGTCATTTCACTCGAGCGCCTGCCAGCCTTCGCCAAGGGGTACTGCTACTCACGCCGCGTTATGTACGTCGACAAGGAGAACTACTTCGGCGCTGGAGAACTTGATCTCTACAGCCCTTCCGGCGATCTCTTCAAAACCCAGCTCGTCTTCCTTTATCCCGTCTCGATACCTGGAACTCGCGATGTCGCGGAGTTGCTCGCCGGCCCCAATACCGGCTTCCTGATCAACTTCACCAACCGGCACGTGACCGTATCGCCTGGCCTGAAACCCTGCGTAAACTCCGATTGCGCAAACGACGGGTACCTGGATGTTCATCGGTACGCCAGCCCTGAGGCGTTGATGAAGATCGTCCGGTAAAGCCGGATCCCCACGCGGGAACGCCTCGGTTTGATCCAGCCTGCAAAAGTGGAAATCCTCCGGAACGTGGCTCGCTCCGCGCCCCGGGTCTGGAGCCTGGTCTTCGCGGGCCTGCTTGCAGCGGTTGGACCAACGCTGGCTCAGTCTCAGTCCACCCAATACTCCAGTCCTGGTCGGTTCGCGCAAGAAATCTTCGCCGGAAGCGCAGATCCGGTCATTGACGTAAGCAACGCGAACGGATGGCTCAGCGGCCTCTCGGTAAGCGGATTTCTGCAAAATACTTCCGGCATCTGGGCCAATTCCTCGCAACTGAGAGATTTCGGCCGTCAGTCCGGAGAACACCACGGCGGCAACTCGCTGGCGGTGGAACGCGAGTTACTACAGCTCGATCTGAACTATCTGTACGATTCCGATAATCGCTTCTTTCTGCGGTTCTGGGGAGTCTATGAACCTCCATATCCGTGGGAAGCCGGCACCATCACCGGTCCGACCTTCGCGTACGATCATAGCCAATCGCAAATCTACAATCGTTTTGACGTTCGCGAAGCGTATTGGAAGTTCGCGGCCGGCCCTTTTACCCTGTTCACGGGTCGCCAAATCGTAACCTGGGGAGAATCCATCTCCTTTCGCGTCGGTGACGTGGTCAACCCGCAGGACCTGAGCTGGAATTTCGGCTTCGCGAATCTCGAGCAGTCGCGCCTGCCGCTGTGGAGTCTCCATCCGATCTTGAGTCTCCCGAGCTTCCAACCGTTCGGGAGCAACCTTATCGAAGGTATCCTCGCCCCACCGTGGCAGCCGCTATACACCGGGGTCAGCTACGCGGATCGGCGCTACGCCGGACAGTACGATGTCGCGGGCTCGGTGAACCTGCTGCCGCCAGGCGGCGGACGCTTCGATGCTTATCCGTACCCGTTCGCGACCGTCGACGAGACTCCGCCCGGATCTCAGGCGGCTTTTCCGCAGGTGGATCGTTTCAGCAGCCCCGTGCAGACTTATCGCCTTCCTGCGGACTCGTGGGCAAACGCCACGGGCGGAGTTCGGCTGCATACGGTCGCCGCGGACGCCGAGATGACCGCTCTCTACTGGCATGGGCACCAGTTCAACCCCACCGCGTTCATCAATGGTCATGCCCCGAGCCCGCAGAACCTGCAATTCCGCTATCCGCAGCTCAACGATTTCGGCGCGACGATTAATCGTCCAATCTATTTCAGCGACGAGACTCTGTCCGGCATTCCGCTCGTTATACGCGGCGAAGCGGCCTGGCAGGATCGTACTCCGTTCAACACTCTCGATTTAGCCAGGTCTTCCGCTGCTGTCTATTCGAGCTCGATGAATACGCTGGTGGCCCTGGACCTCGATCAGCTCGCGGACGGCTGGGTCAGCTCCACCGGCGCACTTACCGCCAATTTCGAATGGAACAACTACACAATTCTCCATCCGAGCAAGAACCTGGTGTATACCGGCTATGCTGAGCGCTGGAGGCACAACGAAGAAAATCTGCTCTTCAACGTCACTACCAGCTGGTGGTGGGGCGCCGTGGTTCCCACTGTCACCCGGTATCTACAATCCGGACGGAAACACCTGGGAATTATTTCCCAATATGGTTTTTACCCCGCCCTGGACTAATAAATATTCCATGATGCTGCAGTACATCGGGGTCATCGGCAACGACCGGTATAGCGCCTATTCCGGCGGTGTTTTCAAGGGCAAAAACATTTTTCTTTTGCAATTTCAGTACAACTTGAATCTGATTCGTGGGAAAAGCTAGGCGGACCGTCGCCGGCCTGCTCGAACCCGGACCTTCATGGCTGCGCGCCCTTCCGCCACGCTTCCGGCGTCGACCAATGGTCGCGGCAAAATCGCGCATAGACTCGGCGCGCTAGGCGCTTGGCCGCCTGGGGTGCTTTACTCTGTAAGCTGTCGCCCGCGAAGGGAAAGGGCGACTCCTGACATATCCCTATTCGAGGTATCCGATGGATCCGCTTTTGACTTGGGTACGCACGAACTCCTCTGTCGTTTCCACTCTCTCCACTCTGGTCATAGCGGTTGCGGCGCTAATCATAGCCGTCGCCGCCCTAGCCAACGCGTATCTGATCCGTCTCGAAAAGAGGGCGCAAAAGACCGGCCGGATGCCCGTGCTCGCTCTCATCCAGGAAATCGAGCAGCATGAAACCGTCTACAGCCGCGCGCTCTACGTCAAGAACATCGGCTACGGCCCGGCGCTCAATATCGTCCGGAAAATTGCCGAGACACAACTCGTGGTGGGCTCGCTGGGCCCGGGCGACAAAACCTTTGCGCTCTTCCGCTCCAACCGGGAAATCCCGATGCTCGACAGTCCCGCTTTTCGCGCCATTCTTGAATGCGACGATATCCTCGATCGCCACTGGGAATTTACTTACGAAAATCGCAAGCTCTCCGCTCCCAGGCGCCTTTCAAAAAGAAAGATGCCCCCGGGCGAGGCGAATCGAAGCTAGGAGCAGAGATGTCGTGCGGCGGCGACCCATCAAAAATGATGAGCAGTCGTTGAAAAGCTCCGGAAGTTGCAGGTCGCCGGGATGGGTGGCGGAACATATGCTCCACCACCGTATCGGCCGGGACCTATGAGAATGCGATAACGAATAGTCTGTGCGGGTCGATCAGCTCGCGGTAAAATCAGCGTCGACAGCGTTGACCAACGAATTGATGTCCTGACCGAGCACTTCGTAGGTCACGAACACTACGATGGCGACGGCGGCCAGAATCAATGCGTATTCGGTCATGGTCTGAGCCTTGTGCCACTCGCGGGCCTTCACGAACATACGATTGATAAATTCCATTTGGGGGGCTCCTGCCTAACACAGTCGCTATATCAACCTTAGACTATCTATGAGTCTGGTCTCTTTCCTGTGAAATGTCAAGAATAAATTACTACCTGTAATGCTGCGTTTTTGGAATCGCGTTATCATTCACTGGCCCTGATGATGCAGGTTCCTGCCCGTGACCTCGGAATCATGTCACGCCGCTCTTGCCGACAGTTCCTTTTCAACCCCAATCCGCCCGATAGTCAAAAGCCCGATCGCCTTTTCGACGACCGGGCTCTATTCACGCGGCAATTCGAGCGGTCTGCGCTCTCCTGCTCAGGGGCACGAAACGAGTAGATGGAACGAGGCATCGTTTAGCGTGTGGGTGTTATCGTAGGTTTGGACGATGACGCCAACGCCGCCTAGAGTGGTCGGCCCGGCAACGTTCACCGCGCCGGGCGCCAGTGGCGGTGTCTTGCTAGTGTCGCCGAGCGTTGCGACATACGCGCAGCCGCTCACGTCTTTGTTGAAATCAACCTCATAGACCCCAAGGGCGGTGTGGGTAGAGCTCACCGGTCCTGGGCTGCTGCTGTATCTCACAGCAGAACGATGTTTTGATAACGATGGAAGCTCCACAGCGAGATGTCAATTTTGTATCGCATCCCGGAGCGGACGCGGCAGCATAGCATCGGTAAAAGCTATGGCATGTTTACGGGAGTTATTGCGCTAAGTTGACGGGTCTACTCCAATATCCGATCGGGTTGCGTACGCCGGCTGCCGAGAAGCGTTTGGGGATGCGTTGCGATGGGGCGGGCGATGGTCATTTTCGCAATCGTGAATTCGTTATTTCTGCGTGGAATGGGCCTCGGCTGCGATGGCGCTGGACGGGATGCGCGCGGAATTGAAGGATGGATTCGGACTGAGATAATGATTAACGCATGTCATCAAATGAGCAGGGCCCGATGAGTTCGCATCCGATTGAACCAGTTGCGCCAACGCGGAGGAGAGGAACTCTGGCGCGAGCACAGGCGGCGGTCGAGTTCGCGCTGATCGCGCCACTGGCTATCCTGCTGCTGCTGGTGGGAGTGCAGTTTGCGATCATCGGCGCCGCGGCGCTGGGTCTGGGCCAGGCCAACTACCAAGCCGCCAGGTATGCGGCAACGAATCCCAACGCCAGCCAGTCGGCAGTGAATAGCTTCATGCTTTCGGTGGCGTCGCCGTTGATCAGCGCGAACAGCGGTCAGTACGTGAAAACGACTTTGAGTCCCGCCCCGCCCTGCACGCCCGGCTCCCCGGTAACCGTATCGATCACCTTCAGCGTCGCGCATCTGGTGGTTCTGCCCAACCCGTTTCTGGGCATGGCGACCTTCCCAACCTCGTTGAGCAGCGCGGAGTCGGCGATCTGCGAATGATTACTGCAAATGATTGGCGGTCGGCATGCCCCGCAGGTTGTCGCTCGATTTAAAGGTTGCTTAGCGCAAGTCACTTCGCATTCGAAGGGGGGAGCAATAGTGAAACCGCAGGAGATATAGGCGCGGCCAGACCATGGTTATCATGGCCCTGGTAGTGGCTGCGCTGCTCGGTGCGATCGCGTTGGGCACCGACGTGAGTGTGCTGTACTACAACTGGATGCGACTGCAGAAAGCGGCGGACGCAGCGGCGCTGGCCGGGGCTTCCTCGCTGACCGCGGTGGCCGATCCTACGGGCACGGTGGCGGCCAATGCGATCAGCACCGCCAAAGGCTACGCCTGCCTGAATGGGATCAACGATCCCCAGAACGGCAACAGTACGGTCTGCCCCAATCCGGTGCAGAATGCGAGCTACGTTGACCAGGTTAAGTCGACTACCGTCAACCCAACGAACACCCAACAGCTCGCCCGGCAGGTTCCCTACTTCTTCGGGAAAATGCTCGGACTGAGCACCGGCAATGTCGCTGCGGGGGCCACTGCCCAGGTCAGCGCAGGAGTGAACAACTACCAGAGCGGGTTGTTTCCGGCGGGCCTCCAATGCACGAAGCCCTGCTCGCTGGCCAACCTGGACCCGGGCCAGCCGGTGGTCTTCAGGATGAAATTCGCCGGGGGCCTGGCGCCAGGCAACTGGCAGTGGCTCGATCTTGGTGAGGGAACCGGCGCGAGTCAGCTAGCTGGCGCTATCGCCAACGGGGTCCAGGGCAGCTACAGCATCGGCGACAACATCTCGTCGACGCCGGGTAATAAATTCAATTCCAGCGTCGTGCAAAACGGCTATCAAAGTCGGGTCGACGCACACAACGCGCGCTTTCCGAACGTCGATCCGAACTCGGTCTGCAGTACCCTCGGCGGCAATCCGACGAATATCCCGCTGGGCGATCCGACAAGGCTCGAGGTCAGGGTTGGGCCCGGACCTGGACCGAAACCATTGCCTCTATTCATTGAGCCGTTCAAAGCGGATGATGGAGGTCCTCGGTCGAAGCCGACCGACGAGACTTGGATTTGAAACCAGGGCGGTGATGCGGACGATCCAGGTCTTCCATAAACCACCGCATGGCATAAACCACCGCATGGCATAAACCGCCGACGCCCTCGGATCCTATTGGCCGGTCGGTCGCTGTCCGCACAAGTGCAGTTTTGGGTACGGGATGATACCGGCCCGCAAGGCGCCGCTAATCTCGGGCGCCAGCGAGGCTAAGGAAATCTTTTCGGCCGGACGCTCGTAGCGGCCGATAGTCCCACCCCTTTCGCTGTAGCCGATCAGGTCGATTTGCCCCGCGCACGCGCTGTCGAAGTAGTAGATGAGCGAGTCCAACCTGGACCACGCGGCTTGACGATCGTGTCGACGGCCAGGCGATTCTTGCGCCCACTGGCGCTGTAAGCGGGCGAGCCACCCGCGACGTCGTAGACGAACCACAGATCCGGCGGCGGTTCGACGCTGCTCACATAAACTCCCGTGATACGCGGACCGAATGACTCTGCTCTATACGAGGAAGGCGTCGCGGCGCTGGCGGCGGCTGGCGACTCGCGCGCCGCAGAGCAAGCTGGCCGCGAAGGAGTAATCCATGGGTTTCATTTCTGTTCCTCCTCCTGAGGGCGATGTTTCAGGTCGGTCTATACTCACTGCGCGCCGCCGCTCTCACTGGAGGAGAATCGGGGTGCCGCGCGAGCCGAAGTTGGGAGCGCTGGGGTCGCCGAAACTGTTGAAGACGACCTGGCTGATCATGTGCACACTGACCTGGCCGCCGCTGTAGCTGTCGAGCCAGACGGTGGCGAAGGCTTTCACCTGCACGGTGGAGCGTCCGTTGGGATGCTCCCAATCGACCACGGGGACGACCAGGACGCGGGGATTGGTGAGCATATGGGAGCTGTAGGTGCCGTTGGGGTCGACCGACTGGGCGAGATCGAGGCGGTCCTGGAAGCCCTGGTCAACCGGGCCGACCTTCTTGCCCGGTTCGGTGGTGACCCAGTCGCCGACCGAGACCTGGCCGTTATAGCCATTGGCGATATTGCTTCTGAGGTTGTTGCCGCCGACGCCGCCGAGCGCGAGTAGATCCCAGTTGCCGGCGCCGACCTCGCCCTGCTGCATGACGATTGCGGTGTTGTCGCTATAGACGGTGTTGTAGTCGAGTCCGATGGGGATGAGCCCGCATTGCGCGACGCCGCCGCAGGTGGTGCCGTTGTTGCCGTTGTTGTCGCCGCCCGATGGAATTTGCGACGGATTGTTGGCGCCGACCGTGGTCGGTGGAAATTGCGGCGCCGCCGAAGCGCTCGCGCTGACGGTGCCATTGAGCAGGCCGAGCACGCGCGCGAAGTAGTAGGGCACCGTCCGCTGCACCAGCATGGTGATGGAGCTGTGGTCGGCGGCGACGCGGCCCGGACGCGCTTGACGCTGGGTTCCCTACAGGATTACGAATCGAATGTTTTCGAAAAATTGAAACGCAAAAGAGTTCCGGTCCGGCCGGGGAGGAGACCAGCATGAGTGCAGATGCGCCTTTGGGAGTATTGGACGGCTACAAGGTCCTCGACTTTACCCAGTACGTGGCTGGGCCGACGGTCACCCTGATGATGGCCGAGATGGGCGCAGATATCATCAAAGTGGAACTCGTACCGGGGGGCGACAAGACTCGTGTCGCCCCGACGCAGGTCAACGGGCGCAGCGGCTACTACGTCCAGCATAATCGCGGCAAGAAAAGTCTCTGTATCGATCCCAAGTCGCACGAGGGTCTCGCGATCCTTAAGGCCCTGGTCGCGAAAGTCGACGTCGTGGTGGAAAACTTCGCGCCGGGGGTAATTGGGCGCATGGGCCTTGGCTGGGAAACGGTCAAAGCGCTTAACCCGCGCGCGATCATGTGCTCGGTTTCCGCCTTCGGCCAAACCGGGCCGCTGGCCAACCAGCCTGGCTTCGACACTTTGGGCGCAGCTTACGCGGGAATCACCGGTATGGGCGGCGAGCCCGACGGACCGCCGTATGTCCCGATGGCAGCGATCGGCGATGTCAGCACCGGCGCGCATGCGATGGGCGCGATTGCGTGTGCGTTGCTCTATCGCGAGCGCAGCGGCCGCGGTCAATACCTCGATCTATCGCTACTGGACACTTATTTTCACTACCACGAGGCGAGCGTGCAGATGCATAGCGTGAGCAAAGGTGAATTCAAGCCACGCCCGTCGGGATTGCACAGCTTCTACCTCGCGCCGGTCGGCGTGTTCAAGGCCAGGAGAGGGTACATAGTTATTATGTGCCCGATGGATCATATTTTCGTTTACCTATGTAACGCGATGGGTCGTCCGGAGCTCGCGGAAGACCCGCGCTTCATCGACAACGAAGCGCGAGTGCGCAATTGCCGCGCCCTGGTGCAAGTGATCGAAAGCTGGATCGCGGCACTGCCGAGCGACGCTGCCGCATTGGCGGTGATGCAGGAGCATCGGGTGCCGTGCGCGCCGGTGCTCTCGGTTGAAGAGGCGATCAATCATCCGCATTTACGCGCGCGCGGCACGGTGCGCAAGGTGCACGATCGGATTCTGGGGGAATTGGATTTGCCGGGGTTTGCCTTACGCTTCTCGGAGTTTCCGCACCCGCTCGATTTGGAGGCGCCGTTTCTGGGTGAGCACAACGCCGAAGTGCTCGGCGAGTACCTGGGTTACAGCAGGGAGCAAATCGCGGAGTTGGAGCGTCGCGGCGTGATCCGTCAGGAGCAGCGCTAACCGGTTGGAGCGGCCGGGATCGCGCGAAGCGCTCGTTTCGCCACGCCCCCATCCATGGAGAAACGTCTCCAACCGCGAGTACACCGCGCAACGCTTTCTATGGCGCAAGAGGCGGCGCGGTAACATGAGCGCCCGAAAAGATGCTACCGTCTGACTCGCAAGTGTTCTGGTCAGCAGAGGAGGACTGACGTCATGAGTGACGCAATCACTGAACCGACTCCGAACCAAATCCCAACCGCGGAAGAGCTGGGCTTCGATCCCGGACAACTGCGGGAGAAGTACGCGGCGGAACGTGCCAAGCGGCTGCGCGCCGAGGGCAACAAACAGTACCAGGAGATTACGGGAAAGTTCGCGCACTTTAACGTGGACCCGTATGTCGCGCCGGCCTTCACCCGAGCAGCGCTGCACGAGGAGCTAGACGTGGTGATCGTCGGCGGAGGCTTCGGCGGGATGCTGGCGGCAGTGCGGTTGCAGGAGGCTGGGATCACCAATTTCCGGATCGTCGAGAAGGCCGGGGATTTCGGCGGCACCTGGTACTGGAACCGGTATCCGGGCGCGCAGTGCGACGTCGAAGGCTATCTCTATCTGCCCTTACTCGAAGAAACCGCCTACATTCCGAAGGAACGGTACTCCTTCGCGCCGGAGATCTTTGCGCACGCCCAGAGGATCGGCCAGCAGTTTCATCTTTACGAGAAAGCCTGCTTCCAGACCAAGATCAAAGAGGCGCGCTGGGACGATGAGGCGGGACGCTGGACCGTCACCACCGATCGCGACGATGTGTTGAAGGCGCGCTTCGTAATCATGTCGAGCGGGCCGCTTAACAAGCCCAAGCTGCCTGGGATTCCGGGGATCGAGAAATTCAAGGGACATACGTTCCATACAAGCCGGTGGGACTACGACTATACGGGTGGCGACACCACCGGGAACCTGCACAAGCTCAAGGACAAGCGCGTCGCGATCATCGGGACCGGGGCGACCGCGATCCAGTGCATACCGCATCTGGGCGAGCATGCGCAGCAGCTTTACGTTTTTCAGCGGACTCCGTCATCGGTGGATGAACGGAACAATACGCCGACCGATCCCGCGTGGGCGAAAAAGCTGAAGCCGGGCTGGCAGGAATATCGCAACCGCAACTTTACCGCGCTCCTGGACGGCGTCGAATTGGAGCACGACGAGGTCCGCGACAAGTGGACGAGCCCGCTCAAGAAGCTGGGCGAACTGATCTCCAACCGCGGGGACTCCAAGCTCTCCGCCAATGAGCGGGCGGCGTTGGCGGAGATCGCCGACTTTCAGAAGATGAACGAGATTCGGGGCCGCGTGTCTTCGACGGTGAGGGATCCGGCGACCGCGCAGGCACTAGCGCCGTGGTTCGGGCAATGGTGCAAGCGGCCGACCTTCAATGACGACTACCTGCCGACGTTCAACCGGCCGAACGTCAAGCTGGTGGACACTTCGGTCAAGAGTATCGAGCGCGTGACGGAAGACGGCGTGGTGGTGGACGGCGTCGAGTACAAGGTGGATTGCCTGATCTTTGCCACGGGATTCGAAGTGGGAACGGCGTACACGCGGCGCGGCGAGTTCGCGATGTATGGCCGCGACGGGGTCTCGCTCGCGGACTATTGGGCGAACGGGATGCGCACCTACCACGGTTTCCTGAGTCATGGTTTTCCGAACTGCTTTCACATGGGGCTGACCCAGACGGGACTCACGGCGAATTTCACCTATATGTTGAACAAGCAGGCGTATCATATCGCGCAGCTCATCACGCTGGTGGATCGGCGCAACGCGAAATCGATCGAGCCGACGCGCGAGGCCGAAGCGGAGTGGGTGCGGACGGTGAATAGCCCGAACCCGATGACGAATTACCAGAGCGTCTGCACGCCGGGGTACTACAACGGCGAGGGAACGAGCGAGGGTGGTTTTCTGCAGGCGGTATATCCCAAGGGGGCGCTGGCCTTTTTCGATCTGTTGGCGCGCTGGCGTGATCAGGGTGATTTCGCGGGTCTTGTAGTGAAATGAGTTAAGACGAGGATCGTGCTCACCGAGCGGGTGAGTTGCGATCATTGATTTGAATCATTCGGCCCAGCCTTCGCGAATACGGAAGGCTGGGCCGAAACATTGTGGGATGCCCTGAAGTTTGCGGTTGTGCGTGTGAAATTTACTATGATTGCTTCATGACCGACCGGAATAAGCGGTATGTTGTGGCGCTAATCGTACTGGCGGCGTTGATTATATTCTCGGTCTACGTGGCGTTTTTTCGTTTGAGGTAGACAGTTCAGGCCATTGACCTTCCGTCCCATCAGCCGTCAGTTGTGACTCATCTCCCGCGCGGCGGATCGAGAAGTCGTCCGAATAGATAAGCGAAGGCCGCATTCAGGAATACCCCTGGCAAAAAGATCAGCGCCATGACCGTCCCGTAAAGAACTGGGGATCCCATGTGACGCCCGTACCAGTCTTGAATTCCCCACGAGTTGGCGACGGGAACGATGAAGAGGGTCCATGGAAGGGCGACGAGACTGGGCGGATTGAATTCCGCGGGAGGCGGATTGAAGAGCAGGAAGCCTACCGCATAGAGCCATGACAGGACATACAGCCCTAGATATATCGAGCAAAGCTTCACTCCGGTGTTAGCACGGAGGAAGTTCATCGAGTTCCCTTCATGCGTTGGCCGAGCGGCGCGGCCCACACGAGACGGGCTATTCGCGGCGGGAGTTCGATTAGTATGCGGGCCGGCGGCACGGATTATCGCCGTACGACCGACCCGCGATATGCCGTCTACCCGACGTCAAGACCCTTCAACTGTCCGTCGGCGCGCCACTTGCGAATGATGTCGTGGAACTCGAGCGGACCGCCGCCGTATTGTTCACCCAAAAACCCCGCGCCTTGCGCCGGCTTACCTTCGTTGTTGTAGTAACCGGGGGTGCACTCCTGCTGAAATCTCTGACTATGTATTGCCTTTTCCTTGATCGTCGCGACCCATTCGGCTTCGGCCTCGGGCGTAGGCTCGACGCTGCGCGCCTCGAGTTCGCGCGATTGCCGGATCACTTCGCTGATGTGGCGCGCCTGCTCCTCGAGCATGTGGGGGAAATTGGCGGTCAAGCCATTTTGCGAAATCCCCATGTGGAAGCAATTCGGGAAACCGGCACTGTAGAAGCCGTGCAACGTCCTTAAACCTTGGGCCCAGTGATCGGTCAGGGTCTTGCCGCCGCGGCCGTAGATTTCGAAGCCGGCGCGACGCGTATACGCAGTGCCTACTTCGAAGCCGGTGGCAAAGATGATGCAATCGACTGGGTATTCGACGCCGTCGTAAACCAGGCCGTCCGCGGTGATGCGATCGACGCCGCCGTGCGCGCTGGTGTCGACGAGCGTCACATTGGGGCGATTGAAGGCGGGTAGATACTCGTCGTTGAAAGTGGGGCGCTTGCAGAAGTAGCGGTACCACGGCTTCAGCGCTTCGGCGGTTTTCTTATCTTGCACGATCGCGTCGATGCGCGCGCGGATCTCGTTCATTTTTTTGAAATCCGACAGCTCGATGATGCGTGCACGTTCCTTAGGCGACAGGTCGGCGCCGACCTTCGACGGCAGCAGGCCGCCGAGGTTGCGGAAAATGTCGGTCCATCCGTCACCGACGAGGTCCTCGTCCTGATCGCCGCCGGAGACCAGGATATTGAAGTTATCCATTCGCCGCCGCTGCCAGCCGGGCTTCAGCGTTTTCACCCATTCCGGGTCGGTGGGGCGGTTGCGCCGCAAGTCGACCGACGAGGGCGTGCGCTGGAATACGTACAGGTGCTGGGAATCCCGTGCGAGGTGCGACACACATTGCACGGCGGTCGCCCCGGTACCGATGATCGCGACGCGTTTGTCGGCGAGTTTGTGCAAGTTCCCGGTGGTATCGCCGCCGGTGTAGGCATAGTCCCAGCGACTGGTGTGAAAGGTATGGCCCTTGAAACTGTCGATGCCCGGGATGCCAGGGAGTTTCGGCCGGTTCAAGGGACCGTTGGACATCACGACGAAGCGTGCGCGGAAGCGGTCGTCGCGGTCGGTCGTGATGAGCCAGCGGCACTCCTCATCGTTCCACGTGATCGCCTTGATCTGGGTCTGAAAGAGCGCCTTGCTGTACAGATCGAACTTGTGGCCGATGCGCTGCGAGTGCTCCATGATCTCCGGCGCGAAAGAGTACTTCTCCTTGGGGATATAGCCGGTCTCCTCGAGCAGCGGCAGATAAATGTAGGACTCGACGTCGCATTGCGCGCCCGGATAGCGATTCCAGTACCACGTGCCGCCGAAGTCGCCGCCCTTCTCGATAATGCGCAGGTCGTCCACACCGGCCTCGCGCAGGCGGGCGGCCGCGAGCAGGCCGCCGAAGCCCCCGCCGATGACCAGTACGGCTACTTCGTCGGTCAGCGGTGGACGGGTGAAGCCGGCTTCGACGTAGGGATCGTCGACGTAACGGCTGAAGTCGCCGCGGGCCTCGACGTACTGTTCGTTGCCGTCGGGGCGGATGCGGCGGTCACGCTCGGCGCGGTACCTGGCGCGCAGCGCGTCGGGATCGAAATCGAGGCCGCTATTGGCGGTGGACTTAACGTCAATATTGTCACTCATGGGCAAAGCTCCTTGGTTGCCCGCCGGCAACCCACTAGCGTTTTTCATGTGCCGATCCCTCTGATTGGGCGGATTTGGCCGTCCATAAGCTTGGAGCAATTGAGGGCAGAAGGTCAACCACGAGAATCGTCCCGGTAGTGGGCAGGCGCGAAGGGAAGGGTTGCAGAGGGCGTCGGCAAACCGCCGATGAAGCGCATCGAGATCCTGCGTGTAACGACGAGGGTCGTTATAAATAGCCTGATTTACGCCGAATAACGCCCCTCTTCAGGTTGACGCAAGGCGACTGAGCATGAGAGTGATCCGGCCACAAATCCTTTCCCCGCGGTGTCGTCGGTCCAGGGAGTAAACATGCAATACCATAATGAGTTGATCGCCGCGCTCGATACGCTGGCGGCGGAGCGAAGTCCACTGCAGCATCCGTTTTACCAGGCGTGGACGGTAGGTACGCTTTCGATGTCACGCCTGCGTAAGTATGCAGTGCAATACTACATGCACGTTGCGGCGTTCCCACGATACCTGAGCGCGCTGCATTCACGCTGCGAGGACCTGGAGACCCGCCAGACGATCCTGGAAAACCTGATCGACGAGGAACGCGGCGGTCGTAATCATCCGGAACTGTGGCTCAGGTTCGCCGCAGCGATCGGGGTGACGCGCCGCCAGGTGTTGGAGGCTCGACCCACGGCGTCAACTGCGGAGCTGGTGGACACGTTCACGCGTCTAAGCCGCGACTTGCCGGTGCCGGCTGGCTTGGCCGCGCTGTACGTCTACGAGTCGCAGATTCCGGCGATCGCGACGGCGAAAATCGAGGGGCTGAGGCGCTTTTATGGGATAGTGGACGAGGAGAGTCTGCGGTTCTTCACCGTTCATCAGGAGGCCGACGCGGAGCATGCGCGAGCAGTGGCGGCGCTGATCGCACGGCATGCGATCGGCGCGAACGAGCAGCGCAGCGCGATCGATGGAGGCGGCGCGGCCCTGCAAGCCGTATGGAACATGCTCGACAGCGTGTGAGTTGACCGGATCCAACGCACAAAGAGTCAGGACCAGACAGGTATTTCGGTGCCGTTACGATCATCGCCTGGGGCCGTCACAAGACCCGCAACTCCCTTGCGCGTGCATCACGAGGGCGCGACGCCCCGCAGACTCGAGATGCGGTGGGTATTGGTTATCGCGCTAGCGCTGCGCAGCCTGCTCGCTATCGCGGGGTATATGCGAACGCCAGATGTCACGATGTTTCATACCCCGGATACGGCTTCGTATCTTATACCGGCGCAAGAATTGGTCAGCCATCATCGCTTCTATAACAACGGATTGCCGGAGATCGTACGGACGCCGGGCTATCCGTTGCTGCTGACGGCTGGGATCCTGGTGGGCCACGTGGAAGTCGTTACGGTCGCGATCCAAATCCTGATCAACTGCTTCACCGTGTGGATGGTATATCTGACGACGCGGCTGATATTCAGGTCAGTGCGCGCTGGGGTGCTGGCCGCGGCCCTCTATGCGATCGACCCGCTGTCCATTTTCTTCACGAGCATGCTGAGCTCGGAGACGCTGTTCACCGCAGTAGTAATGATCTGGGTATACCACCTCGTGCGGTACCTGAGGCGGCCGTCGACAGCGGACCTGATCGCCTCTGCAACCGCCATGGCGGCGTCGGTGTATATTCGTCCGAGCGGTTATTTTTTGCCGCTGGTGATCGCGAGCGCGCTCGCCGCGTGGGCGTTTTTGACTCAGGCGAGAAAGCGACGCCGGCTTGCGGAAATAGCAACTTACCTGATGATCATCGCCGTGCTGACGGTCCCCTGGCAGCTCCGCAACCGGATTGAAACGGGGTATGCGGGTTTTTCGGGAATCTATAGCGAAAATGTATATTTCTATGCGGCTGCGTCGGTCCTGGCGGTCGAGCAGCACGTGCCGTTCTACGTGATGCAGGAACGAATGGGGTACTTGGACGAAAGTTCCTACTTCGAGCACCACCCGGAGCAACGGACCTGGTCGTTTGCGCGGCGGCTCGATTACATGCGGGCCGAGGGCGGGCGGATAGTACTCGGCAATCTCTTTCTATACGCCCGCATTCATCTTGCAGGAATGATCCGGGCGACGCTTGACCCGGGTGCGACTGACTATCTGAAGTTCTTCGACCTGTACCCTAGGCAAGGTGGACTGCTGGGGCCGCTTACGGACCGAGGCCTGGCGGCGACGATGAAAGGGCTTTTGGGCGCACCGTCTGGTCTTTTGGAGCAATGCAATATTGCTTCCGTGGCAGATCCTGTACCTGGGGTGTGTGGGCATTGCGATAATATCGCGATGGCCGACTCGGGATTCAGCGATGATCGCGACGCTCGCGATCATCGGGTACTTCCTGATTACCGGGGGCGGTCCGGGGGGGTTGGGGCGGTTTCGGCTGGCGGCAATGCCCCTCATCTGCACGCTGGCCGGTGATGGGCTAGGGGTCGCGCTGGAATGGATTAGCACAGGCGCGCATGGTCGGCGCGGTTAGGTCCCCGGCTCCTCGCAGAGGCGCAGGAGCCCAATACCAAGTGATTAGTTAGTCTAGGGCCAATGGATTGGCTCGAGGATTTTACGGTGATCGAGGCGAAGCTGCTGACGCGGCCCGACGACTGCAGCTATTTTCTACTTACGCAGGATGAAGATTTGATGGAATGGATTCTCGACCGCCAGGCGGCCGAAACTCGAGAATCCTGCTTCGCGGGCAAGTTCGCGCGCCCGTTCTTCCCCAACCACGGCACCGAGGCCTTCGCCGCCGTGGGCGAGCGATACGGTCATGCAATGCATGGTGCTGGCGGCATACAGTGACCGTCCCCAGGTGCTGAGGTTCTCTTCGAGACGGTCGGAAGCTTTGGCCTCCGACCAGAGCATCGCGCCGGTTGGTTTGAGCGCGTGCTGAATTGCGCGAAGTGCCCCGCGCGGATTCGCCATGTCGTGGATGCAGTTGAAGGCCATCACCAGATCGAAGCGATCGCGGGCAGCGATATCTTCGGCGGCGATACGCTCGAAGCCGAGGCGCGCGGCGAGCCCTTCCTCGGCGGATTTCTCGCGAGCAAGGACGATCGAACCCTGATCGACATCGTAGCCGGTGAAGCGAGAGTTCGGGAAAGACCGGGCGACCGGAGCCAGACATTGTCCGGAGCCGCAGCCGACCTCTGCCACTTCACCGCCGTCGAGAAGACGCTGGTGGACGTCCGGCACGGCCGGAATCCAGCGACTCGCGACCCACGTTTCATAGCCGGCCTGGAACATCCGGCGGATCGCTTCGGCGATCTCCGGGGCCGAAGTCGGCGAAGGGGACGCCGCCGCCCAGGCGAAAAGCCGCGGTCAGCGGAGCAAGCTGGCGGATGCAGGTAATCGCGTACTGGAAGGCGCCGGTCATATGGAACGGGCTGCTCGCGTCGAGCAGCACGGTGCGCTGCGCTTGGTTCATGGCAAAGGTGCATACGCCAGGGTCGTAGTCGATGTAGCCCGCCGCGGCCATGGTGGAAGCCCACTCGCGCAGGTAGCGTTCGTTGAGTCCGGTGCGAGCGGCGAGTTCCGCCGAAGTCGCGGCGCCACCGTCGGCCAGTGCCTGGAAAACGCCGAGGCGATCGCCGATATAGGCGAGCGCAACGGTCAAGGTTGCGCCGAAGTCCACTCCTACCTGACGTGCCAACTCGCGAGCCCGATCGCGCTGCTTGTCTTCCATCGGTGATGAGTCCTCCGGATAAATCTAGGAAATGTCCTGGATGCGATCGAGTGCGGACTCGAGTCGTTGCAGGTCGGTCAACGCGCCGAGAAACGGGTCGGCCTTGAGGCGCGCCATCCGCCCCGGGACCGTCTTGATGTCCCACGCCCGCGGGTCGAGATCGGACTTGAGATCGTCCCAACGGAGCGGCGTCGAGACGGGAGCGCCAGGGACGGGACGGACCGTAAACGGCGCAGCGATGGTTTTGCCGTGTCCCAGTTGCAGGTAGTCGA
Source organism: uncultured Pseudomonadota bacterium (assembly GCA_963837035.1). Classification (GTDB taxonomy): domain Bacteria; phylum Desulfobacterota; class Binatia; order Binatales; family Binataceae; genus JASHZA01. The sequence continues at coordinate 298,615 of CAWIMH010000022.1, read as the reverse complement.
TGTAGACGCGGCCTTTGCGCGAGGCGATTTCGCGATTGACGGTGGCGGCGTCGGGAATGCGGGTCGCGACGATCCTGGCTACCAACTCGGCGAACATGCGCGCCTGCTGGTAGGTATATTCAGGCACCAGTCCGACCAATACGTGGAGTCCCTTCTGGCCCGAGGTTTTCACGTACGGGCGCAACCCGAGGCTCCGCAGGACCGCGCCGACCTCGCGCGCAACGGCGACCGCGGTTGGCGTGGTGGAATTCTTGGGATCGATGTCGAAGAGGAGCCAGTCGGGCCGCTCGAGGCGCGGGAAATGGGACGACCAGATATGGATCGGGATGGTGCCGAGGTTCGCCATGTAGGCAAGCGCCTCGGCGCTTTCGAGCACGAAGTAGGAAATCTCGCGCTGCGAATCTTCGGAGTAGATTTTTTCGGTGCGGATCCACTGTGGCGCGAAGGCCGGCGCGTCTTTCTGGAAAAAGCTCTTGCCCCCAATGCCATCGGGAAAGCGCGTCAGCACGACCGGCCGGTCCTTCAGATAGGGCAGCATCCACGGCGCAATCGTCGTGTAGTATTGCAACAGGTCGCCCTTGGTATAGCCCTCGTCGGGCCAGAATAATTTTTCTGGGTGGGTGGGCTTGAAGGTGCGATCCGGAACGCCGTCATGATTTGGCCGCGGCGGCGGGGCGGCCGGTTCGGCAGCCGCGGACGCATCGTTAGGCGGCTCCGGTACGGCGCCTGCGTTGGCGGGTCCCTCGTAGGCACAGGTCCGTGGCTCCACGTCCTGCGCGAGTCCCTTGAAGCTCGGATGGCGCAGGCCGCCGTCTTCGGTCCATTCGATGAACTGCACGTCGCCGACCAGGTCGGGGGCGCAGAAATGCGATCCGCGCGGCGGCGCGGACTCACCGGGAAGCGGCTTGCGGAATGGCGATGCACTGCGCTCGCGCGCCTTCATCAGCGCGTGCAATTCGCGCAGGCGGGTTTCGTCGAAGCCGGTACCGACCCGTGAGATGAAACGCAGATCCCCCGCCGGTTCGTAAGCGCCGACCAGCAGCGCGCCGAAATGCGTACGCGAACCGGCCGGCTCGGTCCATCCGCCGATCAGGAAGGGTTTCGTTTGTGGGCATTTGAGCTTGACCCAGTCGTCGCCGCGAGTCCCGCGATACGGCGAACGGCGGCGCTTCGCGATGATGCCCTCGAAGCGGATAGCTTCCGCGGCGGCGAAGAAATCCTTGCCGCGCCCCAGCACGTGATCGCAATAGCGGACCGGACCTTCGCCTTTGACCAGTTGCGCGAGGAACTCCTTGCGCGTTTCCAACGGCAGGGGACGCGCGTCGAAGCCGTCGAACGCGAGCAGGTCGAAGGCCCAGAAGGTCACCGGCAGGGCGAGGCTCAAGCGATCGATTTCGTGTTCGTCGGCGACGTTGATGCGCCGTTGCAATAACTGGAAACTGGGCCGGCCGGTTTCGTCGGCCACCACGATCTCGCCATCGATCGCGAAGCGATCGAAGGGCAACGCGGCGAGAGCGAGCGCCGCCTCGGGGTAACGGCGGGTGATTTCACGCCGGTTGCGGCCAAACAGGCGCATTCGATCGCCGTCGCGCAGGGCCAGGGCGCGGACGCCGTCGTACTTCAGTTCGAACAGCCAATCCTCGCCGTCGAAAGCGTCCTCACGAAGCTTGGCCAGGTTGAGGGGAAAGGCCTCGGGTTCGAGCGCAATTTTGAACGGAGGAGCGCCGGCCTTTGCCAGGCCGCGGGTGACCTTCGCACCGGTTCCCGACGCCTCGCGCAGTTCGGCTAGCGTAAGGCCGGAAAGGACCGACCGCGGATGCATCGCGGTGAGATCCGCGTCGGAGGTGAAGTCGTCGCGCTTCTTGACCAACAGCCACTGCTCTTTTTCCTCGGGTTTTCCGCGTTGCTTGCGGTCGCGCATACGCACGAGCGTGAAGGCCCCGCGCAGTTTGAAACCGTGCATCTCGATATCGAGCTTACCTGCGCGCACGCATTCAGCGGCGTCAGCGCCGGGCGGATCGATCACCCGATACTCGCCGCGATCCCAGACGATCACGGCCCCGGCGCCGTAGTTGCCCTCCGGAATCAGTCCTTCGAAATCCCCATATTCGATCGGATGATCCTCGACCATCACGGCCAGGCGCTTGTCGTCGGGATTGAGCGAGGGCCCTTTCGGGATAGCCCACGAGCGGAGCACGGCATCCATCTCAAGGCGGAAGTCATAGTGCAGGCGGCGGGCGGCATGCTCTTGTACGACGAACATCCCGCGGCTACGCGCGAGCGGTTCGCGCGGTGCCCGGCCAAAAGGTTCAGGGGTGCGCTCGGCGCTGCGCTTCTCGCGATATTTTTCGAGAGCCAAGCAGTTTTCGCCCTTAATTCGCCTAACTTTTACCGGTTTTTACGGTTATCATAGACGACTTGTTTCGACCCCCCGGAATTGGGCACGATTACTTGACGCGGAGGGCGCGTTCCCTATGCCATCACGACCTATTGCCAACGGCAACATCTCCTTCGGACTGGTCTCGATTCCCGTAAAGTTGTTTTCCGCGACACGCTCGAAGTCGGTTAGTTTCAACTTGCTGCACGGCAAAGACTTGAGCCGGATCCAGCAGAAAATCTATTGCCCGGTGGACGACGCGATCGTGGATCGTAGCGAACTGGTGCGCGGCTACGAAGTGGAGAAGGGGCGCTACGTAGCTTTCACTGACGAGGAACTGAAGCAGCTCGAGGCCCGCGACGACCATACCATCGAGATCACCGAATTTGTTCCGCTAGCGCAGGTGGACCCGGTCTATTTCGAAGAATCGTACTATCTCGGGTCCGAGACCGGCGCGTCCAAGGCGTACCGGTTGTTGGCCGACGCCATGGCACAAAGCGGCCGCGTGGCCCTGGGACGTTATACGATGCGCGGCAAGGAACATCTGGTATTGATCCGGCCCTACGCGAAAGGCCTGATGCTGCATACGATCTATTATGCCGACGAAGTCCGCTCGGTTGACGAAGTGGATCGCGCCACCTCCGAGCCGGTCAAGGACGCCGAACTGACACTTGCCGGGCGGCTCATCGATGAACTTACTGAGAAGAAGTTCGACGCCACCAAGTATCGCGACAGTTATCGCGATCGGGTAATCGAGGCGGCGCAGCAGAAGGTCAGCGGCCAGGAGGTGACCGAGGTGCCGGTCGAGCGGCGGCGCGGCCAGGTAATCGACCTGATGCAGGCGCTCAAGGCCTCGCTGGAAAAGCGTGGGGCCGCCACCGAGGTGGACGAGCAGGAAAAACCCGCCGCGACGGCAGCCGCTGGAAATGGCCGCGCGGCGAAGCCGGCCCGGCAGCGTCGCTCTGCAGGCGGCAAAAAGTAGGCACGCCCGCGCGCAGGCGCCTTAGCGGTCGCCATCGCGGGCTGGGATCCGATCAGACGATTTCGATCGCGTAATGGCCGCGCGCTGTCGCACGGCCGATAATCTGCGCGTCGGTATTGCCCGCGCGCTGGAGGTCGGCGAGCAGCGCAACGGCATCGCGCTCGCCGAGAGCAATCAGCAGGCCGCCGGACGTTTGCGGGTCGAAGACGAGTTCGCCGATTTCGTCACTGACCTCCTCGGCAATCTTGACCTGGGGGGCATAGAAGGCGCGGTTGCGGGTGCCGCCTCCCGGAATCATTCCGGCGGCACACAGCGCGAGCGAGCCCGGTAGCACCGGAAGGTCCGACTCCTCGATGCGCAGGGACACTCCGCTGCCGTTCGCCATCTTGGAGCCGTGACCGGCCAGGCCGTAGCCGGTAATGTCGGTAGCCGCGTGTACGTCATAGGCGAGCATCGCCCGCGCGGTGGCGGCGTTGAGTTCGCTCATCCAGCGCACGGCGGCGTCGTAATATTCGACGGGCAGGCTGTCGCGCTTGAACGCGGTCATCAAGATTCCGGTACCAAGCGGTTTGCTCAGCAGGAGGACATCGCCGGGCTTGACGCCGACGTTGCGAATGATCCGCCGCGGATCGATGACGCCGGTTACGGCCATGCCGTACTTGATTTCCTCGTCGGCCACGCTATGTCCGCCGACGACGACGCATCCGGCTTCGCGCGCCTTTTCGACGCCGCCGCGCAGGATCTCCACCAGCATTTCCGGCGGCATCCCGGATTGCGGCCAGGCGACGATATTGAGGGCGGTCCGCGGCGTTCCGCCCATCGCATAGACGTCCGACAGCGCGTTGGCGGCGGCGATCTGCCCATAGGTGAAAGGATCATCGACCACCGGCGTAAAGAAATCCACGGTGTTGACGATCGCCAGATCGTCACTCAGACGGAACACCCCGGCGTCGTCGCCGGTTGTGATACCGACGAGCAGATCGGGATGGGTCCCGAGATCGACGCGCGAGAGCACTGAGTCGAGGTCCGCCGGACCGAGCTTGCCGGCTCAACCCGCCGCTTTGCATCGCGCAGTGAGCCGAACCAGGTCGCCCCGTGACGGATTACTATCCTTGTCGGCCATGAATTGCCTCGCGGCCAGTCTACCGCCCGCGTGCCTCGGCACTCAACGTGGCTGCGTTATGGTCGGGTGCGCAGTTTGCGCGCGTCGCCGACGCGGACGGTAACGCCGGAATGATCGAAATAGTCGAGCAGCGCGATGGCGAATTTGCGCGACGCGTTCAGCAGATCGCGATAGGTCGCCGCGGTGATCTCGCCGGCGGACTCGAGGTGTTCGAGCAAGCGGCTCTTGGCCAATTCGACGGCCGATCGATCGAAATAGAGGTCCGTCGCCACCTTGACTACGCGGTTCTCGCGCTCCATCGCAGCCAGCAGGGTGCGCAAGCGGGCAAGATCCGCCGCCGGCAACTTGAGGATTTCGGCCAGTTGCTTCAAGTCGGGCGGCTGCAATCCCGCATCCAGCAGGACCTGGCCGAGACGCGCGCCGAGCACACCGACGTCGCCGCCGATCCGGACCTGGTGCGAGCGCAGACGCAGGATGCTTTCCTCGCGCACGATTGAGGTCTCGCGCACTAGCCGATCGAGCAGACCGCGAAATGCGCGGGGGGCCACTTCGTAGGGCAGGCGATCGCGCAGCGCTTCCATCTCGAGACCCGCCGCGAGCGGCTCATCGCGATGATGCGCGGTGAGCGCATCGTTCACGAACTCTTTCAGTTCTTGCCACTTGGCGGCGGTGGTGAAACCTTCTTCGTCGCCGAGGGAGAGCTTGATGAAGCGCGCATCCTTCAGTACCGACGCGACGTCGGCCGGGGGGGCGTTGAGGAGTTGTGCGATGCGCGTGGGGGCCACGGCGAAACTGTCCTGCAGGTGGAGCAGTGCTTCGACCGCGTCCGGACCGAAGGGCGTCGCGAGGGCGTTGAGGTAGCGCAAGTATAAATCGAGCGGCTTACGTGTGCGCCGTCCGAGCGGATTCAGCACCACGCCGCCGCCGAGAGTGCGGAGGTTGGTTTCATCGCGCACCACGAAACGATCGCCTGCGAGCGCGACCACCGGGGCGGAGAGCACGAGTTGCACCAATGCGCGGCTCTTGGGTGCGATCTCTCCGGGTTCCTCGAGTACGATCACGCGTCCGATGGTTTCCGCCGTGCCGATAAAGAAGCGCACCCGCTGATTGTGCTTGAGCGGGCGTTTCGCGGCGGGCCGCAGTTCCAGGCGGGCATCGAGGCGCGCCGTCGAAAATTCGAGCCGGCTGTCGGCGAGCACGTGCCCGCGTTTGAGGTCGGCGGTCTCCGCGCCGCTCAGGTTGAGCGCGACGCGCTGGCACAGCCCGGCGCTTTGGACCGGATTCGCCATGAACCTGGATCGAGCGGACGCGAAACTCGTCGCCGGCAGGCAGCGCGCGTAGCGTCTGTCCAACGCGCACCTCAGCCCCCATCGCGGTGCCGGTTACTACGGTGCCGTGCCCCTTGATGACGAAGGCGCGATCCAGCGGAAGTCGAAAGAGTCCGGTGGCGCGGCGCGCCTGGAAGCCGTCGAGTTGGCGCGCGATCTCGTCGCGGAGCTCGCCAAGACCCATGCCGGTCAGCGAGGAAACCGCGAGCATCGGCGACCCCTCGAGGCTCGTGCCGTCGGCGAGCAACTCGATTTCCTCGCGCACTTCACCCAATTGCTTCGGGCTGGCGAGGTCGGCCTTGGTGATGACGAAGATGCCGCGGGCCACGCCGAGGAGATGGAGGATGTCGAGATGCTCCTCGCTTTGCGGCATCACGCCGTCGTCGGCGGCGACGGTGAAGAGCACCAGGTCCATCCCATGCGCGCCGGCCAACATGTTGCGGATGAATCGCTCATGGCCGGGCACGTCCACCAGACCCGCGCGCGTGCCGCCGGGCAAGGTGAAATAGGCGAAGCCGAGGTCGATGGAGATCCCGCGCTCTTTTTCCTCTTTGAGGCGGTCGGTTTCCTGCCCGGTCAGAGCTTTGACGAGCGCGGTCTTGCCGTGATCAATGTGGCCGGCGGTGCCGATAATCGCATGCGTGACCGGAGAAGCCATGCTGCGCGATTGTTACACCGCCGGCCCGAGACTAGAAACCGCTACTTAAGCTGGTCGGTATACATTTTCAGGTCGAAATAGTCGCGCCACGCCTTAATCTTGCCGTTGGGCGTGGTCTCGAAGACCCCAGTCACGGGCAGCGAGATACGCGGCTTGCCTCCGGCCTCGAAGGAATCGACCCTTTCGTTGAAGACGACGTTGCCGCTGGAGGCAGTGTGCAGGATCTTGAATTCGAGCCAGGTCGTGCCCTTCAGCAACCCCTGGATCGTTTTGCGGATGTCCGCTTTACCCGTCGCCGGTTTCATCGGGACGTTGTGGTAGACCGCGTCCCCGGTGAAAAAATCCATCACCTGGTCGATGTTGAGCCGTGCCCACGCTTTGCAGAACTCGTTGACAATGCTTTCAGCTTCAGTCGACATGGGTTTGCCCTCCTAAAAATGTTCGTGTTTTGAGCGTTCAAGCCTAGACTATTCATGGTCCAGGTAGAAGCGATCCTCGTCCTTGTTATAGCCGAAGAGCTCGGCGAACCTGCCCCAGTTGACCATGGTCGCAAACATCTTTTCGGGCGGCTCATTGGGCAGGAGCATGGCGAGGTGTTCGAGAATGACCTCTTTGGTCAGGGTGCGGTCCTCCTGCCCGCGCAGCAGCCGGACGAAGTAAGCGAACAGTCCGTGCTGTTTCAACTGGTCGCGGATAATCAGTTTGCGGGCGTTCACGTCGCTCTCGAGAAATCTGTGTCCGAGTGGTTCGAGCTCGACGTCGCCTGACGGAGTACTGACGAGACCAAGGATTTCGGCGGTCTTCATCACCTTCAGCAGGTCTGAGAATTTGAACTGCAGCTCGCGAGCGATTTTGTAACCGTCGTCGCGTCCGCCGCGATCTTCGAGGGTCTCCAACAGGCCGAACACCCAGGTTATTTGACAGTCGGGGATCGGGTTGATGCCGGTCGGAGGCATCATGTGCGCTCCTCGATGAGCGAGAACACCTTGTCGGTAAGCGCGTTGAAGCCCTCACGCCTGCGATCCCGCGGGCGCGGAAGGTCAACTTTCAGATCGGCGACGAGGCGTCCCGGCGCGGTCGAGATCACCAGAATACGATCGGCCAGCTCGACTGCCTCCTCGATAATGTGGGTGACGATGACGATGGTGTGTACCGGCATGTCACGCGCCTGCCAGATATCGAGCAGCTCTTCGCGCAACGTGATCGCGGTCAAAGCGTCGAGTGCGGAGAAGGGTTCATCCATTAGCAGCAGTCGCGGCTCGACCGCCAGCGCGCGGGCGAGGCCGACGCGCTGCTTCATCCCGCCGGACAGCTCGCGCGGATAAGCTTCCTCGAAGCCGTCGAGGCCGACTTTGTCGATGTAGATACTCGCGCGTTTTTCGCGCTCGGCAGGGGCAAGGCCCTGCGCCTCCAGACCTAGTTCAATATTCGATTTGACGCTCAACCAGGGCATCAGCGCGAAAGACTGGAACACTAGTGCGCACTCGAGGTTGATCCCGTCGACTTGGCGACCCCGGTATAAGACCTGCCCGGAGGTCGCGGGCATAAGCCCGTTAATGATCCGGAGCATAGTGGACTTGCCGCAGCCGGAAGGGCCGACGACCGCGACGAGTTCGCCCTCGTCGACGCTGAAGCTGATGTCCTCCAGCACGCGTAAGGAGCCCTTGGCATGCGTAAAGGCTTTGGATATGCGGTTAAGCTCGAGCAGGGCCATGGTTCTGGCGGGTCTGGCACACTCATCGCCGTTACCTTCAATAGTCGATCCTGTAGCGTTCAGTGGCAACGTCGTAAAGCCTGCGCCACATCAGGCGGTTCAGCAAGACCACGACCAGCACCATCGACAGCAGGGTCAGCAGGATCATCAAGCCGTTGCCGGTCTGGTAGGTCGCCTCGTCCAGCATCGCGCCGAGGCCGAAGACCTGGTAGGTCTTGCTGCGGTAGACGAAATATTCCGACAGGATTAGCGCATTCCATCCGCCGCCCCACGCGGTAATGCTACCCGTCAGCAGGGAGGGAAGCACCGCGGGTAGGGTTAGCTTGCGCCAGGTCTCGAAGCGGCTGAGTCCGAATGAACGCGACGCCTCTTTGAGATCGGCGGGGATTTGGCTGACTCCCGCCAACAGGTTGAAGAGCAGATACCACTGCATCCCGGTCAGGATCAGCAGGATCGAGGCGAGGTTCATTCCTCCGGTTACGTGGATGACGAAAACCACGATCAACGGAAACAGCGCGGTTGCGGGAATCGAACCGACAACCTCGGCGATCGGGGCGAGGCGCCGCGCGAAGCGGGGACTCTCGCTGGCGGCGATCGCGCATGGAATCGTCCACGCCACCGAAAGCGCATACGCAGCGATCATGCGCAGCATCGAAGCCAGCGTCGCCGCTGGGATGCGCTTGACTTCCGCGGGCCATGGCTGGAACAGCGTACGAATTAGGGCGGCGAATCCGGAGAACAGCCCATAGCCGAACAGCAAGATCACCGACCCGAATGCAGCCATGCGCAGTGCTTTGCCGACGCCAACGAAGGCCGGATAGTCCGAGGGGTTGAAGGGCGGCGTCGCGCTGAGGGCGCGATGGATCGAGTTCACCAGCGGGATCAGCAGCGATCTGACCATGCGCGTGATCGCGGGTCCGACCGTGGCCAGTGCTTGCAGCATCCCGAGCGAGCGAATCGGTTCGCTGGATGCCGCGAATTCGTAGCGGAATTTTTCAGCCCAGGTCGATAGCGGCTGCCATACGATCAGGTCCATGGCGAGTATTACAGCCAGCAGCGTCGCCATTCCCGCGACCAGTTCGCCGGTGCGGCCGCGGTCGGCCGCCTCCATCAGATAGCTGCCCAGACCGGGCAGGCGGTAGTGAGCGGGACCGACCGTGATAATCTCGCATGCGATCAGGTAATACCATCCTGCCACCCACGACAGGATCGAGTTGTAAACCAGTTTCGGTACGCATGCGGGCAGCAGCAGGCGCTTGAGTTTGAGCCAGCGGCCCGCACCGAATGCGTCGAGCGCCTCCATCGAGTCCTGCGGCACCGTCCGGATCGCCTCGAAGACGCCGAGCGCCATATTCCAGGCCTGGCTCGTGAAAATTAGAAAGACCGCAGCAAATTCCACCCCCAGCCGGCTGCCATGCGCCAACGCGACGAAAAAGTAAATTGCCGCCGGGAAGAAGCCGACTACGGGCACCGATTGCGCGATATCGATCGCCGGAATCATGACTCGCTCATAGGCTTTGCTACGCGCCGCTAGCGGCCCGTAGACGAGCGAGAACCCCAGCGCCAAGACGTAGGCCGCGAGCATCCGGTAAAATGAGCAGAACGCGTAGTACGGCAAATGGCGTGCCGAGATGCTGAGATGCGGTCCGTGAAGCGCGAACGCGTAATGCCGGTATTCGAAGAAGAGGGCGACGATCGCTGCGACCGCCATGAACGACAGCAAGCCGTTCAACGTACGTCGCGCGCTTATCTGATTCGTTGCCATGCCACTGCCCGCGTAACCTCCCAGAATAACCGCGCGACCACAGGCTGGCAAAGTCCGGTTGTTACCAGCGCGTGAAACTGTTCCCCTCTCGCGCGGGAGTGACGACGCACGCGGTCGGTTGACAACCGGGTTCACGCCAAATACCGCTCTTGGCGATGGCCACGATTGCGGATCCAGGTCCCGGCGAGGGATGGCGGCTCGGTGAAGCCGCCGAAGCGCACGCAGCCGTTCAGGACAAGCCCGCGGAAGGTGCGTCCGACCGCAGCCGCATCGCGCTGGAACGTCCAGTCGCCGTGGTAACGGTCGAGTTGCTGGCCTGGTCGTTGGTCGCGCTATGGACGGTGCTGACGCGTCTCGCCGCCCTCGGTGCACGCCCGCTCGGGGCAGCGGAGGCGCGCAACGCGCTGATGGAGTTCGATCTCGCCAACCGGACCGCGCACGCCGCGGCCGCGGGCGTTCATGCGCTGTCCGCGGGTTGGGTCCATCTGCTCGCAGCGGGCCTCTTTGCGACGATTGGAGCGAGTGACTACAGCGCACGCATAGTGTTCGCACTGAGCGGCCTGGTGATCGTGGCGATCGCTTTCGTGATGCGCCGATACGTGGGAAGGGCCGGCGCGATCGCGCTGGCAACTCTGCTCGCGCTATCGCCGAGCGTCACGTATTTTTCTCGCGCCGGATCGACCGTCGCGCCGGCGTCGGCGATGGCGCTGGTCACCATCGCGTTGTTCATGGCGCTAATCCGCGAACCCGGGCGGCGTCGCGCGCTTCGCCTTGGATGCGCCGGTGGGCTGATGGTCGCCGCCGGCCCGACGGGCATAGTTACCGCGGCCGCTTTGGTCGTGGCGCTTGGAGTGATCGGGCTATGGGACCTCATTATGGGGCGAAGCACCTACCTGGGACTGCGCGTGTGGCTGGATCGCTACGCGGGTTTGGCCGTCGCCACGCTCGCGGCCGCCGCGGTCTTCGTGCTGCTTTCGGAGAGCGTCCTGCCTGGAATCATCGGCCGAATTCGGGGCTCAACGGAGACATCGTTGTGGCCACTGTCGTTGGGCAACGCTGGTTTTAAGCGCGGGGTTGCATTTTACGGTCCCGCGATTGCGCTCTACGAGTTCCTAATCGCCTTTATGGCCATCGTCGGAGCGCTGCTCCTCGCGGCGAGGCGGGTACGGTCCCGCTTCGCCTCGTGGTGCCTGGTCTGGACCGTCGCAACCGTCGCAATTTATCTGTGGATACCTGTACGGATGTCGGAAAGCGTGATGGCGATGGCGCTGCCCGCCGCGTTTCTCGGGGCGTTCGCGGTCGAACATCTACATCACACCGGCGCATGGCGATTCGTGCGCTACCCGCTCGTGGTCATTGCCCTGCTCACCGTATATGAACAGGTGCTCACCAATTTTGTTTTCTTTGCGCCCGACGCGAGCGAGGCACAATGGGCCCGTCACGCGAACCTGGCGTGGCGCGACGGCGCGACGACACTGCAAACGGCCGAGCGTTGCCGCGAAATTACGCGGCGGCTGGCAAATACGCAGGCCGGCGTATACTTCAGCGATCGCGCGGACGCGCTTGCGCTCAGATGGTACCTGCGTTCGCTGATGACCACGCGAAGCGCCGAAAGCGCCGCGGTCGTGGTAAACACAGGCGCGCCGGCGCGAGCCTCGGGTGATACGGAGACCGAGACCAGCTACGCGCTGGATTTCCAGGAAGCCTGGCAACCGGATCTTGCCCGGATCGATGGCTCGCAGTTGCTGCGCTATTGGTTGACGGCGCAGGTATGGGGACCAATTACCACCGACGCCGCCGTGATCACCATGCGCATAACGGGGAGTCCTCACCGACAATCATTCTTCCGCCGGGCTCTTCGCGCTAACGAAAAGACGCGATTTGCACCAGTTGGCCGGCTCTGCAATAAAGATTTCGGTGTCGAGCAGGCACACGCCTGGTCCCGCGCCCATTCTCGAATACGGACAGGAGCCTTGATGCAATCGGTCGTCAACGTACTCATCGCCTGGCAACTCCATCCCGTCGTTGACCATTTCAGTATAGCATTGGTTCTAATCGCCGTCGCCGCCGATCTCGTTGCGAGTTTGCTCCCGTCGCGTCTGTGGATTCGTTCTATGGCGGCTACCCTCATCGTCCTCGGCGCGATAGCGGTGATCGGGTCGAACATTACCGGTGGCTGGGAAGCCGATAAGGTGTTCGACCACGTCACCGGGCCGGCGAAAGACGTACTGAAGCGCCATGCCGAACTCGGCGATATTCTTCCTTGGGTGATTGCGGCTTTGGCCTTGTGGCGGGTCGGCATCCAATTCCTCGGTTTTGTCGCGGGAACCCGTCCAATCTATCTTTTGGTCGCACTTATCGCGGTGGCCGCGATTCTTTACCAAGGGCACGAGGGCGGCGAAATGGTTTACACCTATGGTATCGGCACGGCAGTGATGCCATCCGAGGGGGCAACGCCCTCGCCGCTTCCGATTCCGCCGCCGGTCGAGACGAGCCCGGCGCCAACATTATTTGTGCCGTCGAGCACTCCAATGGCGACCGGGTCACCCTTACCGTCCGCCGGGGTCTCACCCAGTGGCTCGCTACCACCCGTCGCGCCCTTGCCAAGTCCGTCGCCGGTTCCCTCGATCGCCGCAACGCCTGCTGGTGCAGCCTCTGGCGGAACGCCGGTGAATCCGCCGGGCGGAGCAGCTTCCCCTTCGGTTGCGGCGAGCCCCGGAGAACCCAAGAGTCTCTAGGATGGGTTGGCGCCGCCTTGGTTCCGTCGGAGCGCTATGGCGCTATCCGGTAAAGTCGTTTCGCGGTGAAGCACTCACCGAGGCTGTAATCGAAAGCAACGGGATCCTGGGCGATCGTGTATGGGCGCTGCGCGAACTTGACCGCGGCGGCATCATGAGCGCGCGCACCTGGGCGGCGATGTTGCATTTGCGCGCCACTTGGAAAGGAGATCCCGCGAGCGCCGCGCGAGTCTCCATCGAATTGCCCGATGGCCGCACGATTTGCGCCGATGACGCCGATGCGTCCGCCGTGCTTTCCGACATCTTTCGGCGCAAGGTCCGTCTGGAGCGAACCCGTGCTGAGCGCATGACCCCCGAAGAACTCGCGGCGGTGGTGGAGGGCGACGCGTTTCCGCCGCGCCGGGATTTTTTCGATGAAGACGTCATGCACGTGATCGCGAGCGGTACCCTGGCGCATCTGCGCAGCCTGCGTCCGGATTCGGACTTTGACCCGCGCCGTTTTCGCGCCAACATCTATGTCGATACCGGTGCCGATTCGAGCGGGTTCCTGGAGGACCAATGGCTCGACGGCGTGCTGGAAATCGGCGCGAGCGTCCGCATTGTGGGGATGCGTCCCTCGATTCGATGCGCGATCACCACCCACGCGCAATCGGAACTGCCCCGGGACGTGGCGATTTTGCGTACTGCGTGGCAGCATCATCAGGCGTACGTAGGGGTATTCGCTTCGGTAGGGGCACCCGGAAAGATCCGCCTCGGCGATCCAGTGGTGCTCGCGAGTTGAGGGATGCGGCGCACGCGAGGAGGCCTAGTCCATGGCAAGACGTCAAGTCGGAGTCGTCCAGAGATTGTTTCGCTATCCCGTCAAATCGATGCTGGGCGAGCGCCTGGATGAAGTCGAAGTCAGCAGGAGGGGCGTGATTGGTGATCGTGCATGGGCGTTGCGCGAGACTAACGGACGGATCGTCTCGGCGAAAAAATGGGCCAACATGTTCGATTTTCACGCGAGCTACGACGTTGAGCCCAGGCCGGAGGAGCTTCCGTCGCCACGTATCGTACTGCCCGATGGCCGGTCTATTCACGCCGCTGACGGCGACGCTTCCGCGGTTCTTTCGACTCTGTTGGGACGCGAGCTGAGGCTGGTCCCGGTCGGCTCCAAAGAGCATTCGCGCGCGGAAATCGATCCGCGTACCATCTTCGGCGAGGTTGAAGTCTCCAAGGTGCTGCCGACCTTCACCGAGGAGACGTTGCCCGATGATTACGCTCTGGCCCACGGCGCCTTTTTCGATTCAGCCACGATCCATCTGATTGCCACTGGCTCACTCGCGCACATGGGCGCGTTGCTCGGCGAGGAGGGCCGACTCGACCCGCGGCGCTTTCGCCCGAATATCGTCGTCGAAACGGATCCGCGAATCATTGGTTTTGTCGAGGACGAATGGGTCGGCGGGACGCTCGAAATCGGCGATCACCTGCAAATCGTCAAGATCGAGTCGGCGCTGCGCTGCGTTATGACCACGCATCGCCAGGAGGACCTTCCACGTGACCCGCGAGTCCTACGATGTATCGCGCAGAATCATCAGGCGAAGCTAGGCGTTTTTGCGGGGATCGGGGAAGCGGGCCGGGTCCGGGAGGGCGACCAGGTCTGGCTGGCGGTCTGAGCGTCGGCTCAACCGGCAATCGCGATAAACAAGGGTTTGCTATTTGAGTTCGACGGTTCCGTTGCAAGCGGGCTGCCGACCGCAGTAAGGGCTCCAGTGGTCGCGTTGATCGCGAACGTTGCGATCGTACCGGTTGACTGATTGGTCACGTACAGAAATCCGCCCGAAGGATCCACCGCGAGTCCTGTCGGCGTGTTCAGTCCGAAAGTTGCGACTGACGGCAGAGTCAATGCGCCGGTTGTCGGCGTTACCACGTATAGCGAAATCGTTCCGGCCGTCTGATTTGCCACATATAGGAATTCGTTTCCGCCCGACGGCGCCGCGAGGGCGAGTCCGACGGCTGGCGTGCCGGGAGAAGAAGTTGGATAGACCTGCACCAGCGTCAGGGCGCCGGTCAAGACGCCGCTCAGCAGCGAAACCGTGCCGTTGACGACGTCAGTCACATATATGAACTGGTCGCTCGGATCGATAATGAGGGGTCCCGGCATCCCGGTTCCCGCGAAGACCATGCTGGTAAAGGTGGAGGCGCCAAGCGAACCGTCGGAGTTGATCGGGTAGCTGACGATTGTGCCGCTGTTGGCGCGATCGGAGACGAATAGAAAACTGTCGTCCGCGACGTCAGCATAGGGGTTGGCCAGCGGTCCTCCGACCGCGCTTCCATTGGCGGAAAGCGCGCCGGTTGCGCCATCGATCGTATAGGGTGAGATTGACGGACCGCCGAAATTCGTAGCGTAAGCGAACGTTCCCGAGGGATTAACCGCCACCCATCGCGGCGCATTTCCGGCTGCGATTGTGCCCCCGCCAATCACCGCCAGCTTGCCGGTCTGACGGTTGAAGCTGTACTGATGGATTCCGCCGGTGGTATTGGCGACGTAGATGAAATTGCCCGTGGGTACGCCGGCAATTCCGAATGGACCGCTCGCCGCGCCGCCGTTCACGGTGCCGACAAAGGTCAGGATCCCGGTGAGCGCGGCGCGCTTGAATTCCGCGACCTTGCCGTCGTTGTTGGTGACGTAAAGGAATGCCCCGGTGCCTGGCGTCGCTGTCGCGGTGGCGGCCGATGAGGTCGCGGACGGGAAGATAGAACGTCCGCAGGCTCCGCCCATCACGGCCATCAGGACTACCCCCCAAAGACTGGGGAGCATCCGCGCTACGGTTGCCGCCGCCCACAACCGAGGCGCTGGGTGCTGCAGCTCTTCACCGCCCTCCGGCGCACCCTGCATCATGCCGTCGCACCTACCCTCATCAGTACGCAAGTCTACACGATGCGTTTCAGCGGGACACCGCCCTCTTTGGCTTGACACCTCAACCCTGCCATGGCCTTTTCAGCAACGGGAATCCGCAACGCGCTTCCCCTGTCCGGGAATCGCTCGTAAAACAAGTTTTCTCAGGAGGCGAACCGATGGCGAAAATCGATTTCAATAAAATCCCCAAATTTTCGGAACTAGCGGTCAAACCGGGTGCGCCTCCGGATTCCAACTGGGGCGTCTTTGGCGACGACGACGAGGTGGGATGCGTCAATTTTCTGACCGAGGACGGAGTTATCGACGCCGCGAAGCTGGTGCGCAAGGCAAGGTTTTTCGGCTCGATACGCCGATTAACTATGCGAGTCCGCCCCTGTTCGACCGCGAGCCGGTCAGTCACACGAAAAAGAGCTTCGAGAGCCTGGGGCTGCTTGGTTTCGATGACGTACTCAACAGCTATAATACGCAGGAAGGCAGCCAATGGGACGGCCTCGGACACGTCGGCAATCTCAAAGCGCAGGCATTCTATAACGGTGTTACCAATGATCAGGTCAAGCACACCACGAAGCTCGGCATTCACAACTGGGCCGACCGCTTCGTCGGCCGCGGCGTGCTTATCGATCCGTTTCGTTATCGCGCGGACTCCGGCCGTCCCGTCAATCCGCTCAACGATGAACGCTACAGCCTCGACGATTTGAAGCACGCGCTCGCGGCGCAATCGACTGAGCTCAAGCCCGGATCTGTCCTGCTCGTGCGCACCGGCTGGATGCCGGCGTATCTCGCCTCGTCACCCGATCAGAAGCGCAAGATGGCGCCCCTTAGCGACCTGAAAGCCTGTGGCATCGACGATAGCCGCGAAATGGTCGGATGGCTGTGGGACAGCCGCGTCGCCGCGATCGGCACGGACTGCCCCGCCGTCGAGCCGTGGCCGTGGGACTTCCGTCAGAACGGGGCGCTGCACTACCGCACCCTGTCGTTGCTCGGCTTGCCGCTCGGGGAACAGTTCAACCTGGAGAAGCTGGCAGCCGATTGTGCAGCGGACAAACGCTACGAGTTCATGCTGGTGTCCGTGCCGCTGCATCTCGTCGGCGGTATCGCGTCGCCACCCAACGCGGTCGCGATCAAGTAGCCCAGTGGCAAGCGTGGGCGTGGCGACCGCTCGTCGCCTCCGCGCCCTTGCTACAGCCGGCGCGCGATCACCCCGAGGGTCAGCGCGATCCCGTCCGTCATCATCTCGCGCGACATGCTCGCCGCGGCGCGATGGTGCGCGGCCTGCGCGGCCTCGTACGGCAGGTGGATAAAGCCCGCGGGCACGTTACGGCGCCGCCGCAGTGCGTGCAGAGAGGCGTACATCACGGTGTTGCAGACATAAACGCCCGCGCTGAGCGAGAGTCCCGCGGGGATGCCTTGCTGCTTGAGCGCACGTAGGATCTCGGCGATCGGCAGGCGCGTAAAGTAGGCGTCGGGACCGCTCTGGACAACCGGCTTGCCGTTGACGCCGCCGTCGACCTCGCGGCTCGCTCGTCCGTCAGCGATATTGATCGCGATCTTTTCAACCGAGAGCGCCGGGCGTCCCGCGGCTTGGCCGAGCCCGAGCATTGCGGCGGGCCGGGTCGATTCGATCGCCTCGGCCACGATTCGCGCCGCCCGCGCGCAATTGACCGGCAGGCGCAGGGTCTTGATCGTGGCGCGCGCGATTATCACGCCCTCAAGCCGTTTCGCCACTTCCCACGACGGATTGCTGCGCTCACCGTCGAACGGCGCGAACCCGGTTACCAGAATGGTCCGAGCCATCAATTGCGCGGTACGCGGCGGCGCGGTGATTCGATCGGCACGTCGTCGCGATTACCCCATTCGCCCCATGAGCCAAGGTAGTTGCGAACGCGGGGATAGCCGGCGATCCGCAGTGCGACGTAGGCGTTGGCCGATCGGTAGCCACCCTGGCAGTAGGGGATGATCTCGCGCTGCGGGTCGAGCCCGAGGCCCGCGAACTCCGCGCGCAACTGTGCCGCCGGTTTGAATGCGCCATCGGGGCCGACATTGTGCGTCCAGTCGCGATGGATCGCTCCGGGAATCGCGCCGCCATGGCGCGCCCGCACACGCTCGCCGTAATATTCCTCGTCGGTGCGCACATCGAAGATCTGCGTATCGCCCCGTCCGATCCGTTCGACAATATAGTCACGCGACGCGATCGCTTCTTCGCGCGGCGCACCCTGGAAATTCGCCGGCGTCACAGGCCGCGCGCTGGTAAGCAGCTTCTCTCCGCCGGAAAACTTAAGGCCGCCGTCCAGGATGCGCACGGCGCGATGCCCCATGTAGTCGAGCGCCCACGCTCCCCGCGTCGCACGCATCCCGGAGTCGTTCTCGTAAAACACCACGGTCTCGTTTCCGGTGATCCCGAGCGCGGAAAAAATCCACGCGAGCTGCCCGCGAAACTCACGCAGGCCGCCTTCGCCCGTATCGCTGTGATGGAACGGGAAGGGATCGAAGTTGAGGGCGCCGTCGAGATGCCCGGCCCAATAGTCGGCGGGCGGCCGGGTATCGACTAGCACGACGTCCGATGGATGTGCCGCGATCCATGCCACATCGACGAGAAATTCTGTGTTGGTTTCGCCAGCCATGGCACCCTCCAGCGCGCCGGTATACGCGGCGCAAACGCGCGTCAGGCCGCACTTCCGACCGCATCGCTAATAGAGCGGAATCCGTCGCGGCGGAGCAAGTGCGCCAACCCCTCCCGTATCTCGCGCACCACTCGCGGCCCGCCGTAAACGAATCCGGTGTACAGTTCCACCAGGCTCGCGCCCGCCCTTATATGCGCGTAGGCGTCCTCCGGGGTGGCGATTCCGCCGACGCCGACAATTGGGATGCGGCCGCCGGTATGACGGTAGATGTGCGTGATCATCTCGCGGGCGCGCGCTTTGAGCGGCGCGCCGCTGAGCCCACCCTCACGCGGAGAACTCACCCCGACCTGATCGCGCTTGAGCGTGGTATTGGTCGCGACGATTCCGTCGAGGCCGATTTCGATAGCGGCGGCGCAGATTTCATCGAGCATCGCCGGTTCGAGGTCCGGCGCGAGTTTGATTAGCAGCGGCGGGCCGTGCTCGCGTGCCGCGCGCATCGTCGCGATGACCGCGCGAAGCCGTTCGGGCGCCTGGAACTCCCGCAGCCCCGGAGTGTTCGGCGAAGATAGATTGACCACGACGAAATCCGCGAGACCGCCCAGTCGGTGCATCAGCGCCGCGTAATCAGCCGCGACACCGTCGGTCGGCGTCTCCTTGTTGGGGCCGAAGTTCAGCCCAATCCGCAGCGGCCGCTCGCGGCCCCGCATCCGCTCGATTCGTGGCGCAACCGCCTCCATCCCCTCGCTCGGGAACCCGAGCCGATTGATCAGTGCGCGATGCTCCGGGAGACGCCACAGCCGCGGCGGCGGATTCCCGGCTTGCGGGCGCGGCGTGACCGTACCGATCTCCGCGAACCCGAAACCGAGAGTGGCCCAAGCCGCGCCGGCGCGCGCGTCCTTGTCGGCGCCTGCCGCGAGCCCGACCGGATTCGTAAACGACACGCCGAACGCCGTCGTGTGGAGTTCCGGCGGGTCCGGGAGAGCCGCGACTAAAGGCAGCCGCGCGAGCAGCGCGATCGTGATACGATGCGCCCGTTCGGCCTCCAGCGAAAATAGGGCCGGTGCGATCAACCGGTAAGACGCCTCGATAATCCGCCCCATCGCGGGCGAATCTTGCAGCCCCGCCGCGCTCGCGCAATCCCCACTCATTTGACCTCCAGACGGCGCGGCGCTATCCGTCATCGCTGGTCACGCCGCACATCAATCGGGGAGGTCGTTTCGATGGTTACGATCGGCAATCACCTTAAGATGAATATCCCGCGCGAACTGCGCGACCGCACTCGCGACTTCTACGCCGGGTTGCTCAAGTGCAAGCCGATGGCCAGTCCGAGCCCAGACCTCGACCTCTACGAATTCGACGGCGGCTTCGTCCTTGGATTGTTCTTCGGTCCGCCCGCCGACTCCCTCTCGGAGGCCGATCATTTGCGCGCGACCTGGATGGAACTCAAGGTCGACGATCCGGCGTCCTGGAGGGTCAAACTCGAAGCCTTCGGTGTTCGTCCGGTCGACTTTCCCGATACGACGCGCTTTTTCTTTCAGGCCCCCGGCGGCCAGGTCTTTAGGCTGGCCCCTCTCGACGGCGGCATATGAGGGATTCGTTCCGCCTTACCACGGTAATTCACGCGAAGCGCAAGCGCGTTTACGATGCCTGGTTGAACAGCAAGGAGCACGGCGCATTCACCGGCGCCAAGGCGCGTGTTCAGGCGAAAGTCGGCAGCCGCTTTACCGCGCACGAAGGCTACATCTCGGGCAGGATTCTAGAACTGAAGCCCTCGCGTGTGATTGTTCAGTCCTGGCGCACGACCGAGTTTCCCCCGAACGCTGTCGATTCACGGCTCGAATTGAGGCTGGAAGACACCGCGACGGGCACGCGGATCACGCTCTTACACAGCGACTTGCCGCCGCATCAGGCGGATGACTAAAAGTCCGGCTGGCGCGAGTATTATTTCACCCCGATGCGCAGGTATTTCGCCGAAGTCGCGCGCCGAAATCGCTGAACCGCGATGATTCTGCGCTGCGCCGGCGAGCATTCCGTGCCCGCCTAGAACATCCAGCGTTGCGGCTCTAGCCCCATCAGCAACCGGCCGGCCATCTCGTAGGTCTTGAGCGAACCCATCAGATGCTGATTCATCGTCAGCACGTCGCGCAGGCATCGATCCAACGGTCCACTCTGGTAGACCGCCGAACCTCCCGTCGCCTTGAACACGGTTTGCACCGCCTCGGTACAGGTCCCGACCACGTGGGCGTACGCCGAGATGAAGCGCGCCTGCTGACGCGCGGTGGGCCTTTTTTCCGCTACCAGGGTTTCCCACAAGTCGCCGATCACGTCGAATAGATAGGCACGCGCGGAACCCAAAAGCACCTCGGCGTGGCCGACCGCCTCCTGCACGAAGACTTCGTCGCGCAACATCTTGGGCGCTTCGGGCACCTCGCCCAGCAGCAACCGTCGCGCGGGCCTGCGTGCAGCGTTCTCGATCACGAGGTCGATCGCGCGGCGCGCGACTCCAAGCGCCGGAGCCGCCCCCTTCGCGATAAACATCAGCGGAAAGGCGTAAAGCGGTCCTTGCCGCTTGACCAGGTTGGGATCTTGAAAGCTCCAGGTCCGCTCGGCCGGAATGAAAACGTCGTGAATCGCGATATCGTGACTGCCGGTCCCGCGGAGGCCCGTCGTATACCAGGTGTCGAGAATCTCGCACTCCGCGAGCTTGATGAAGCAGGTGCGCGTTTCCGGGATTCCCTGTGCATTCACCCGGGGCTTACCGTTCTCCATCACCTGGCATCCCGCCCAGAGCCATTCGCAATGCTGACAGCCGCTACCGAAGGGAAAGCGACCGCTTACCCGGTAGCCGCCCGGAACCGCAGTTGCCTGCCCGCTGGTCGTGACCGTTGCCGCCGTCGCCACCCAGATATCGGGATACATCGCGCGGCCCACGGCGTCCTCGACGAACGCGGTAACGTAACCGCTGTCGCAGCCGATCATCGCGCACCATCCCACCGACCCCTCGGCCATGGCCAGCGCCTCGATAATCCGAATCTGCGTGAGCGGATCCAGTTCCGGACCGCCCCATGATTTCGGCACGACCATGCCGAAGACACCGGCCTCCTTCATCGCTTGGGCGATATGCGGCGCGATACGCCGTCCGCGCTCGATCTCTTCGCTCGCCTCGTGAATCTTGGGGGCCAATCCGATCGCGGCATGCAGGATTGGGGAATCCTGCGGCAACGCTTCTCCGGCCGGGCAAAGCATTTGAAAGGACCTCCCAGAATGGCGGCTGGCGGGTCTGAAGGTAGTCCTCCGCGCCTGCGGATACCAAACGCTCGGTGAGCGCGGATGCTTCGCCGATGTTCGACGCGAGTGCTCTAAAGGGATGGCGAATCGTCGTAGCGAAAGCGCGTGCCCGGGGGAAAGCGCAAGCCGAAGCGCTCGGCCAGGACTTCGCTCAGAGCCTCGTCGTCCGGCACGATGCTCTCAATGCTGCCTTCCGGTCTTTGCTCGATTAACCGGCGATTCATCAGGACCCAACGGACGTCGGTTTCCGGTCGCGACACGAAAATCATGTGTACGAACGGTGAGTGGGGATTGGTGGAGATATAGTAGTTGGCGACCTCGTAATCGACGGGATGCTGCTCTTCGAGAGTGAACGCATAGAGGTCGAACCAACCATCGGGGTGCCGTGTCTGCAGGACATGAACCGCGCCCTCCACGATTAGACGATGCGCCCACGCGAAGTTGCGGAACTCCTCCCCCGCCCGCAGCGAGAGGATGCAGCAAACCTTCACCGCCGAAGCCGACGTCTGCCAGCCAGCGGTTTCCTTCGATCTCGACCGCGAGCAGCATGTGACTCCGCGGACGAATTTCCTTCACACCCAGCCGCACGCGCGCGGCGAGACGCGTTACTCGAAAACCGAGTTCTTCGAGCACGGTGGCGAATAGCGCGTTTTGCTCGAAGCAATAGCCGCCGCGTCTGCCCGTGACCATCTTGGTCCACAAGCTTTCGCGGTCGAGCTTGATCGGACGGCCGAGCAGAATCTCGAGGTTTTCGAAAGGGATATGGGTCGCGTGCGCGAAATGCAGTCGCTTGAGCGTCTCCAGGGTCGGCGCGAGCTCTCCCCGATACTCCAGTCGCTCGAGGTATGCTTTGAGGTCGATGGTCATTGCGGTGATCCTCACTCTCCCACCATGCCTTTAGCAAAAATTCCTTTAAAAAGGGCTGACCTCCGATCGCATAGATCTTTGGCAAGGGGTATTGGCCAAAACGCATTTGACCCCCATGTCATCGCGGCGCTATGGCTCAACCTGACCGCGCATCAACGCGTCGGCGCGGCGGGAGGTAGCGCTCATGGCAGGACCGCTCGATGGTGTCCGCATCCTCGACCTTTCGGAACGTTCGCCCGCTGCCGCTATCGCCGGGATGTTGCTGGGTGATCTCGGCGCAGACGTGATCCGGGTCGAACCGCAAGGCGGCGATCCGGTGCGTACGCTCGAGGGTACTCGCGTATGGTTTCGCGGCAACAGGAGCGTCACCGTCGGTCCGGCCGATCTTGCCAAATGGAAGGCGTTGCGCGACTCGGCCGACATAGTCCTCGATACGGCCCAGCCGTGGACCGATAAGCCCGCGGGACTGCTCCACGGGTTCGGCGCCGATCGACGACAGATCCTCACACTGCTGACCGCGTTTCCCCGAACGGTCGGTGAACTCAATTCCCCGGATCGGGGCGGCGGCTATCCGGTGTGCGGCGAACTGATCGAAGCCCAATACGGGATGCAACACTTTCAGGATGGCGTCAGGCAAGGACCGATCTTCCTGGGCTGGCCGCACGCGACGTACGGAGCTGCGTGGATGCTTGCGATCGGCGCTCTTGGTGCCCTGTATGAACGTGAATGTACCGGAGCCGGACAGATCGTCACGACCTCGCTGCTCGACGGCGCCGCCATCCTGAGTAACGTCCGCTGGATCGGCGGCGAGAAGCTGGGACCGCCTTTGCTTACCCGGAGCCGAATCAGCACCCGCCACAACAACGTGCGGCTGATCGTCGGTCTCTTCGAATGTAGTGACGGCATCTGGATCCAGGTCCACACCGGACCGCGCGGTGCATTCGATCGGATGCTCAAAGTCGTCGGCCGTGAGGATCTCATCGATAAGGACGCGGGCCTGCATATCCTGGGAATTCCGCTCGAACCCGCAGTTGCCAAGGACCTGTGGGGTCATCTCGATCGTATCTTCAAGACGCGTCCTTCGGACTATTGGTGCGACATCCTCGCCAAGGCCGACGTCTGCAGTATGCCCGCGCTCAAGCCGGGCGACGCGCTCTGGCTGGACCAGATGGAGCAAAACGGACTCGTCGATGTGCTGCCAGACGGCCAACGTCAACTGGGCCGGTTGGTCAAATACGAGCGCACACCGATCGAGATCCGGCGCGAGGTTCCGGCCGCCGGCGCAGACAATGACCTGCTTCTCACGAGTCGGGCGGCGCCAGCGCGTCCCAACAGCGATCGCAACGGAGACGGAGTTCATAGTAACGGCGCCACCTCCGGTTCAGGCAGGATCGGACCACTCGATCGAATCCTGGTGCTCGATTTTGGCGCTTACATGGCGGGGCCGTTTGCGAATCGGCTGTTCGCCGATTTAGGTGCGCGCGTAATCAAGGTCGAGGAATACGGCGGTGATCCAATGCGCGGGCCGCAGCTGGGTATCTTCCTCGGCGTGCAGCGCGGCAAGGAAAGCCTGGCGATCGACCTCAAATCCGCGGCTGGCCGCGAAATCGTCTACGACCTCGTGCGCAAGGCTGACGTGATTCACAACAACATGCGCGTGGGCGCGATGGATCGTCTCGGCGTCGGCTGGGATCAATTGCGCGCGATCAATCCGCGGCTGGTCTACTGCCACTCTTCGGGTTACGGCAATGCCGGAGCGTGGTCGCGCCTGCCGACGTTCGAGCCGCTGCATTCCGCGATCACCGGGATGCTCTGTCGGACCGGCGGCGAGGGCAATCCGCCGGACCATTATCTGACACACATGGACTACGGGTGCGGTCTGACCTCATGCGCGATGGTGCTAGCGGCACTATACGAGCGCGAGCGCAGCGGGCTAGGCCAGTTTCTCGAAGTGCCGCAGACCGGCGCCGGCCTGCTCGCGATGTCCGATGTTCACGGCCACAAGGATCGAAAGTTCGAGACGTTTTCGCTCGACCGTGAGCAGCGGGGCCATGCGCCGACCAACGCGCTTTATGCCACCGCTGACGGATGGGTCGTGATCGCGTGCTATTGCGATCGCGAGTGGGACGGCGTGCGCCGCGCGCTCGGTATCAACGATGCGATCTGGCCGCGCTATGCCGAGGCTCGCAAACAGCGGATGGGAGCGGCGACGATTGCCCGAACAATCGAGACAGGGTTGGCGAAGCTCGCTACGGCCGCGGCGCTGCGGCGCCTGCGCGCGGAAGCCGTGCCGTGCACCGCGCCTGCGCCATTCGATCCAGCGGAAGTGATCGCGGAGCCGTCGCTGCGGTCGCGCGGCGTGATCGTCTCCGAGAATCATTTCGAGGCGGGCGAGATTTTTGAGGTTGGGCACACGCTGCGCTTTGGGAACTCAACCGCGATGAATCTGCGGCCGGCACCGGTGACGGGGCAACATACTCGCGCGATCCTGCGCGAGCTGGGTCGTTCGGAGAGCGAGATCGAAGCGCTGATTGCCGGCAAGGTCGTTAACGCGCCGGGCGGAAGTTCGACCGGGCGGCCGGCCGAGAAACGCGTATGATGCTAATCGCGCGCGAGAGGCTCATTGCGCTCGTTTCGAACGCTTGCTCAGGAAAATGGCTCGGATCTCAGACCCAAGAAGGACAATGATAGCGAGATTTAACATGAAAATTCATCTAATTGAGTCTTTTCAGTGAAGATCTAATGTAAAGTCACCAAGACTATGATAATTGCTTCCTATCGCGTCCATACGCGTAAGTGGTTGACTATATCCGGCTAATTGACTAAAGGGTAAGTGTCGCAGGTGTTGGCGGGGGACACTGGAATCTTTTAAAGTCTTGGCCAGTTCGAGCGGGACGGCCACCGCCGTTGGCTTGTGGATGTTGTCAGATAAGGGGTGACATGGTCATAGGTGACTTAAAGAGAGCTTTCTGGACGACACTCGTCGCCGTTATCGTGGTGGCGAGCGGTGCAATGATTGCTGTAGCGGGCAGTCAGCTGCCCTTTCCGCAGCCGGCTGCGATCGAGCCCAACGTCCAGTTCTGGCTGGACACCTTCACCAAGTATGGCGAGCGCGATTTCGCGATCCACGACCGCGATCGGGTCTCGCGGGTCTACCAGGTCCTGCACCTTCCCGGCGAGGGTTGTCCGAGCGGATCCGACGCCGACGCGCTCAATAACTACCTGAAGCACAAGTACACCGACATGCTGACCCGGCTCTCAACGGGGCAGCCCCCAGCAAATTACGAGGAGCGGCAGGTCGCCGACATGTTCAAAGGCGAACCGCTGTCAGCTTACGCGTTGGCGGCACAGAACCTGCGGGTTCAGCAGGGGATGCGCGAACGTATTCGCGAGAGCCTGTTGCGCAGCCGCAATTACCGGCCGACGATGGAGCGGATTTTTGCCGAAGCCGGGTTGCCGCCCGAACTGGTGACGCTGGCCGAGGTGGAATCAGGGTTCTACATTCGCGCGCGTTCGGACGCGGGGGCCGTCGGGGTCTGGCAGTTCACGCGCCCGACCGGCCGGCAGTTCATGCGCATCTCGCGGTACCATGACGATCGTCTCGATCCGACCAGGGAAACCGAGGCGGCGGCGAAGCTACTGCGCTCCAACTATCTGACGTTCGACGGCAACTGGCCGCTGGCGATTACCGCCTACAACTACGGCACCGGCGGGATGCAGCAGGCGTCCGAGGAGTACAACGGCGACTACGGGCGGATCGTGAAGAACTACAACGGGCCGCACTTCGGTTTCGCCAGCAAGAACTACTATCCGGAGTTTCTCGCGGCGGTACAGGTCAACCAGAACGTAGACAAGTACTTCCCCGAGCTGAAGTACGCGGAGACGCCGGCACCGCAGGTGGTGCGCGCCGATTTCACGCCGCGGCACCGTCGCGGCGGCGCGGCGCGAGTGCATCGCGCGGTGCTGCATCGCAGCACGCACCATCGGCGCCGCGCGGTGACGAGACGGGCGACGCCGCAGCGCGAGAGGATGGCGGAAAGCAACGCGCCGGAAGTTTCCTGAGCGCGACGCGCCGCGAAGCGGCGCCGACGCCATCGGATTTCCCGAATTCCCGTTCAGCTTCCCGGATTGCTCAGCGAGCTTGCGTCCACGACCTTCGTGCGCGGGCTGATCGCGCGGTAGCTGGGCCGTTCGCGCAGGAATTTCAGATAGCGCTCAACGCCCGGAAACTGGTCGAGTGGCCAGACGTCGACTTCGAGAACCATCGCGAGAACCATAAAGCCGACGTCGGCCATTGAAAATGTGCCGCGGATATAACCGCCGGCGGGGGCTTCCGCGAGCATTCTCTCGAGATAGGGCAGATCGCGGTTGCGCAGTCCCTCCCGGCCTTTTTCCATCCGCTCCTTGTCACGTTTTTCGGGTTCGCTCCAGGTGGGCATCCAGATCGGCGGCAGATTTCCGACGAGGAGCGCATCGTCGGCGAATTGCTCGAGCATGCGGACGCGGGCGCGTTCGGCCGGGTCCGCGGGCAGCAGGCGCGGCCATGAGTAACGGTCCTCGAGGTACTCGTCGATGACGGTCGAATCGAAAATCGTCAGGCCGTCGACTTCGACGTAGGGAACCTTGCCGAGCGGGTGGCGGGCGACCATTTCGGGCGGTTTTTTCCAGAGATTTCCGGGTGGCAGGTTTTCGATGCGATAGGGGATGCGCTTTTCCTCCAGGACGATTTTGGTCTTGCAGGCGTGGGTGGAGCGCAGCGTCCCCCAGGGATAATCACGTTCGGTAGTGTACAGCACAATCATAGCGCACGGGTCTCCTGGCGAGTTTGCGAGCACCTCACGCTAGCATCGCGGGCGGCGTTCGCCCAAGCGATACAGGGCGCGCTTTGCTAATCTAAGCGTCGATGCCGCAGGCGGCGATCGAAAGTCTTGCACCCGAGTTGCGCGGACTCGCGGCCCGCTTCGCCGAGGTCCTCGACGATCCGGCCGCGAGTCGAGCCGCGCTGGCGCTGGTGCGCGAGCGTGCGCCGGATGAGCGGCTGGCGCTGGCCTACCTGCTGAAAATCGCGGAGCAATCGGCGGCAACGCTGGCAGCGGCGCTGCGCGAGCCCAGGCGGGCAGCGGACCTGGTGTTCTGCCTGGGGGCGTCGGAACTGGTCGCTGCGGATCTGAGCGCACTGGAGGCGGGATGGCTCGACTTCTTCGATCAGGCGCGCGCGGAATCGGCCGCAACTCTAGTCGAATCGATCAAGCTTGCCCCAATTGACTCGCTGAGCGTAGCCGCGCGCGGCGACGCCGCGCAGATCCTGGGGGATTTCAAGCGCAGCGCCTTTCTGCGGATCGCGATCCGCGACCTGGTCGGCGGCCTGAGCGTGGCGGGGACGATGGCGGCGATGTCACGCCTGGCCGACGAATGTATTCGCGGCGCGCTGACGGCGGTGTCGGCTTCGAGCGCGCCGCGAGCCGAGGCGGCGAGGGATTTCTGCGTGATCGCGATGGGCAAGCTCGGCGCGGGCGAGCTCAACCTGAGTTCAGACATCGATCTGATGTACCTGTGCGGGCAGGCGAGCGGGGAAGCGGTGCGCCGCGTGGGCGAGATGGTCACCGAACTGCTGTCGCAAGGCTGTTTTCGCACGGATCTGCGGCTGCGTCCGGGCGGGCGCAACTCCCCGCTAGTGGTGCCGTACGACACCGCGCTGAATTTCTACGAGAGCCTGGGGCAGACCTGGGAACGGGCGGCGCTGCTGCGCGCGCGGCCGGTCGCGGGCGCGGTGGCTCTCGGTCAGCGGCTGATCACCGAGTTGGGCCGGTTCGTTTACCGCAGCTATCTCGATTTCGACACGTTGCGCCAACTGCGCGCGATGAAGCGGCAGGTCGAAAGCGAGCTCGGATCGCCGGACCTGGTCGAGCGCAACATCAAGCTTGGCTATGGCGGCATCCGCGAACTCGAATTCATCGTGCAATCGCTGACGCTGATCTACGGCGGACGCGATCCGCGGCTACGCGTCGCGCAGACGCTGGCGGCGATCGATCGACTCGAGCTTCACGGCTACATGCATGCGACGCGGGCGCAGCGGCTCCGAGAGGCTTACCTGTTCCTGCGCGACCTCGAGCACAAGCTGCAGATTGTGGCGGGTCTGCAAACGCATACGCTGCCCGCTGGCGGCGAAGCGATGGCGGCGGTGGCGGCGCGGATGGGTTTCGGCAAGGACCAGGCTGCGAGCGCGAGGTTCGCGCGTGCGCTCAAGAGCCATCGAGATCTGGTTGCGACGCACTTTCGCGAGATGCTGGCGGGTGGCGGGGAGCGAACGGAGCCGGTGGTGGCGAACGCCGCACGGACGGCGTGGGCGGCGGCGTTCGAGCCCGAGCGGGCAGCGCCGGCGCTACGCGAACTGGGTTACGCGCACGCCGCCGAGAGCGTGGCCCATTTGACGCTGTTGGCGCGGGGGCCGGCGCACGCGCCGGCGAGTCCGCGTCGCCGGGAACTGCTGGAGCGGCTAGGCCCGTTGTTGCTCGACGAGATGCGCGAGCTGCCGGATCCGGATCTGGCGTTGATGAACCTGGCGGCTTTTATCGCGGCGGTCGGCGCGCGAACCTCTTTTCTGGCGCTGCTCGAAGAGCATCCCGCGACCCGCCGAGTGCTGCTGCGGCTGTTCGCTTCGAGCGGACATCTGTCGGCGCTGTTCATCCGCCACCCGGATATGCTGGATACGCTGGTCCGGTCGGACCTGGCGCGGCTGCATCGATCGGCGGCGGAACTGGCCGCCGAGATTAGCGGCCTGACGGCCGCGCGGGCCGATTTCGAAGGCCGCCTGGATGCGATCCGGGCTTTTCGCCATCAGGAGTTCTTACGCGTGGCGATCGCCGACCTGGCGGGCGACCTCGAGCTGGACGAGGTTCAGGCCGAACTGAGCAAGCTGGCCGAAACCGTTCTGCGCGAGGGGCTGGCGCTCGCGCGCGGCGAAGTGGCGGGGCGCCACGGGATCCCGGGCGATCTGCGGCTATGTGCGTTGGCGATGGGCCGGCTGGGCGCGGCAGAGATGTCGTACAACTCCGACCTCGACCTGATTTTCGTCTACCACGTGCCGAACGAGGTGGCGGCGGGCGGGCGCGAAGGGGCGGCGCGGGTGGTGCAGCGGCTGATCGCGATTCTCGAGGCGCGTACGCGCGAGGGCTATGCCTACAAACTCGATTTGCGGCTGCGTCCTTCGGGTAACGCGGGGCCGCTGGTCGCCACGCTGGACGGCTTTCGCGACTATCACCGGCAGAGTTCGGCGGTATGGGAACGGCAGGCGCTGGTGCGCGCGCGGGTGATAGCGGGCGATGCTTGGCTCGGCGATGAGGTCGAGTCGGCGCGGCGCGAATTCGTCTTCGGCCGCGGGCTCGAGGCGGCTGAAGTCGGTGAGATCGTCGCGATGCGGTCGCGGATGGAGCAGGAGATCGGCGCCGAGGATCGCACCCGGTTGAATCTCAAGCAGGGGCGCGGCGGCCTGGTCGATGTGGAATTCATTACGCAGATGATGGCATTGCGCTACGGGCGTGGAATTCCCGGCGCTACGTGTCCGCGGTACGGTAGCGCTGATTCGCGCCCTGGCGGCGTCGAAGCTGATGGCCGGGGAGCAGGCGCTGGACCTGGAGGTCGATTACCGCTTCCTCTCGCGCCTCGAGAACCGGCTCCGCATCGAGACGGACCAGGCGGCGTGGGCGCTGCCGACGGCGCCTGACCAGTTGACGCCGATCGCGCGGCGTATGGGTTACATCCGCGACAACGTGGCGGAGCGGTTGCTGCAGGACTTGGAGCAGCGCCGCACGCGGATACGCGCGACCTTCGACGCCTGCTTTGCCCGCGAGGGCGCCGGACGCGTGCCTTAGAAGAGTGTGGAAAAGGCTTTGAATCATGTGCGGCTTGGTCGGACCAACAGCGGGAAGTGACTCTTGACCGAAACTACTGTTCAGGAGAACTGGTGCGCGCTGCCTGGCCAAAAAACCAAACCCCGGACGAAATCCATGGCGGAACCGGCCGAGGATTGGTGCGCTGCGATGCGTCGGGCGAGGAGGTTTGTTCAAACACCCCCTAGAAGTCGAGCTTCACGCCGGCGAGGAAGCTCACCGGCGGCGCCGGGAAACCGAACGCCTCGGAATAGTGCCGATCGAGCACGTTGGAGACCCGGCCGAGGAGCGACGCGTCGCGAAGCGCCTGCCAGCGGATTCCCGGCGAATAAGCGAGGGCGAGATCGAAGCGGCTGTACGCGACGTGATTGTCGATCGTGCCGATGGGGGTGATGTCGTCGCGGTCGCCGACGAAAGTGTAGTTGGCGGCGGCGGTGAGCCGGTCCTCGGCGCGCAGCAGGTTGCCGCGGGTGTACTCGACGAGCGCGGTGGCCGAATACTTCGCCACCCGCAGCGGTTGCGGTGAGCCGGCCGAATGGGTCCCGTCGAGCACAGTGACGCTGCCACCCATGCGCAGGCCGCTCAACGGATAGAACATGGGGCCGGCTTCGACGCCTTGCACGTCCACGCGTCCGGCATTGCCGGGGAGCGCGCCGAATGGGCAGGTCTGCGGGTTGACGTTGCAGGGCACGGTCACGACGAGGCTGTGCACGCGGCGCGAGAAGTAGGTGGCGGTAAAGGACATCGTTTCGCCGAAATCCTGGGTCACGCCGCCGTCGTATTCGCTGGAGATCTCGGGTTTCAGGGCGGGATTGCCGAAGCCCGGGAAGAACAGTTCGTTGAAGCTCGGGGCGCGGAAACCCTCGCTGTAGTTGCCGCGCAAGGTCGTTCCATACTGTTTCAGGGGGATCGCGACCGACCAGGCGGGACTGACCTCCTTGCCGAATTGACTGTTGCCGTCGACGCGGAAGCCGGCGGTCGCGATCAGATAGCCATGAAATAAGCGCGCCTCCTGCTCGAGGTAACCGGCGTATTCCTGCCGGCGCGCATGGAAAGCGCTGAGGAATTGGGTTACCGGCGGCGGCGAAAAGAACAGGGAATCGCTGCGGGAGCGCGCCCACTGATCGAGGAAGTCGAAGCCGAGCACGGTGTGGAGGTTCTGCGTCCAGGCGTAGATCGCCTGGAGATCGCCGCCGCGGGTTTCGTCGGGAACGTGATCGACTTCCGAACTCGGGCTACCGGCGAAAGGCACCTCATTGAGGCGCAATTCGTCGCGCACGTAAAAGGCGTTGGCCCGCAGCAGCAGCCGATCGCCAAACTGGTGGTCGACGCCGCCCTTGAAGAGCATGAACTCGTTGCGCTGATGCGCGTTGGGGTTGAGCGGGATGCCGGCGGAGACCGAGAAGCTGGCGAGGCTCACGTTGGCGCGGTTATAGCGCGCAAAGCCGTGGAGCGTGGTGTTCGCGTCGAGGTGATAGTCGAGGCGCAGCGAGCCGGCGAGATTATCGGAATTATCGTTGATGGGACGAAAGCCGGTAGTGGAGAAGTACGAGAGCGCGCCGGAGTAGGCAAGCTTGTCTTTCGCGCCGTCGAAGACCGCCACTTGCTGTTGGCTTGCGCGATTCCCGCCTTCGGAGAGGAGGCTCAGCTTGAAGGGCCCCGATCCTTCCTGCGCGATCAGGTTGACCACGCCGCCGATAGCCTGCGAGCCGTAGAGCGCGCCGCCCGCGCCGCGCACCACTTCAATACGGTCGAGGCCGTTGGTCGTGAGGCGGCTGATGTCGAACGCGCCGGTGGCCGAAGCGTTCACCGGTACTCCGTCGATCATGATCAGCGTCTGCGCCGCAGTCGAGCCGCGAATCGAGACGTCGGTTTCCGTGCCCGGTGACCCGGTCTGCGTGACCTGTACGCCGGGGACCTCACGCAAAGCGGTGCCAACGTCCTGGATCTGTTGGGTCTCGATGCGCCGGCTGCTCACCACAGAAGTGGTCACGCCGACCTCGCCGACCGGTTCAGGATTGCGCGTGGCGGTGACGACTATCGTCATCCGGGGCAGCTTCTCGCGCGCGGCCGTGGTGGGCTGGGAGGGCACGGCGGCGGATTTCGCGGTGGAGGAGTGCGCCGACGGCTTGTCCGGCGGCGTGGTGCCCGCAGCGGGTGAAGCGGCGATCGTGGCAGCCGGAGGGCCGGACGCGGGAGCGGGCACAGTGCCCGCGAATACCGGCGCGGTCGAGGTCGCGATAATTAAAGAGAAAACGGCCAGCAGGAAACTTCGTTCCATGACCACCCTCGTGGTGCGGGCCGTCTTTCAATGGGGTAGCGGAATCGCAGCACGCGTCGAGCCCGATCCGGTCGAACCCCGGACTGGGCTTTGGTCGAACGCGCCCGAAGCGACCCTCCCCACGGAAGGCAGACCGCAAAGTCATCCGGCCGGTCTCCTGACTTGGGCTTCATGCTAGGGCCCGCCTTCCCACGCCGTTGCGCGGTGGCATTGTGGGCCTTCGTCCACCCATACAGTTGCGGGGCAGCGCTGGAATTTCACCAGCTTCCCGAACACCGGATGCGACCCGAATAGATACGCGGTGCGTTATGCGTAGTCAACGCTCGCGCAGTGCATTTCGTCGAGGGCGGGGACGCGTGCTAGTCAAAATGAAATGGCACGCGTGACGCTAATCACGGGTGGGGTGCGCAGCGGCAAAAGCTCGCACGCGATCGCGCTCGCGATGGGGCGGCCGGGGGCGCGGCGCGGCTTTATCGCCACGGCAGAAGCGCTCGACGAGGAGATGAGCGCGCGGATCGCGCGGCATCGGGCAACGCGTCCGGCGGGGTTCGAGACGATCGAGGAGCCGCTCCGTCCGGGGGCTGCGGTGAAGGCGATTGGCGGGCGCGTCGATGTGGTCGTCGTGGATTGCCTTACGCTGTGGGTCGCTAACTTGATGGGTCGGGGCGACGACGACGGCGCGATCATCGCGGAGGGGGACACGCTGATCGAGGCACTGGGGCAGGCGGAGTGCGAGGCGATCGTGGTGAGCGGCGAGGTCGGATGGGGCGTCGTACCGGACAATGCGGTGGCGCGGCGCTTCTGCGATTTGCTGGGAGTGGTCAATCAAAAGGTCGCACGGGCGGCGGATACGGTGCTGCTGATGGTCGCCGGGTATCCGATGCGCCTCAAGTAGGGGCGGGCGGGTCAACAGGTCATCGCGAGCAGGATCGCGGTCTCGGCGAGTTCGCTCGCAGCGCCGAGGAGATCGCCGGTCACGCCGCCGAGCCAATTGCGATAGAACAGGCCCAGCGCGAAGGTCACGACGGCGGCGGCGAGATACCCGCGAAGCGCCCGGTCGCCAATAATGGGCAGCGCCGCCACGATGGCGATGGTCGACGCGAGCATGAAGTTACGGCGGCGGTCGCGCGCGAGCAGCGTCGTCCCGGCGCCCTCGGTGCGCAGGTAGTCGAGACGATCGGCGAGTGCCACCATCGTCCAGCGCGCGAGTCCAGGGGCCAGCCAAAGGGCGGCATAGCGGGTACGGTCCGGCATGCCCGCGATCGCGAGAATCTTGAGCACGAGTACGAAGAAGAGTGCGGACGCGCCGAAGGTGCCGATGCGGCTGTCGCGCAGGATCGCGAGCGCGCGGTCGCGGTCACGCCCCGCCCCCAGCGCATCGGCCGTGTCGGCGAGGCCATCGAGGTGCAGCGCGCCGGTCACGATTACCAGTGTCATGACGACGAGGCTCGCGCCGATGCCGCGCCCCCAGATGGATCCCAACACGAGAGATTCGGCAGCCAAGGCAGCGCCGAGCGCGAAGCCAATGAGCGGAAACCACCCGAACGACGCGGTGACATCCCCATATGCGGCGCTGCGATCGTCGAGCACCGGGAGAATGGTCAGGAATCCAGCGGCGAGGCGAATCTGTGTGCCGATCGAGGGCTGCGGTTCGCCCGGCATGGGCGTCGCGGTCTCCGACTGATCGCCGCCGTCACTCACGAGATCTTTTCCGAGACGCCGGCGCTCGCGAACGTCGCCATGTCGTGGAACAAGGCGATCGCGCTTTCGATCACGCTCATCGCCAGCGCGGAACCGGTGCCTTCGCCCAGGCGCATTTCGAGGTCGAGGATGGCGCGCGCACCGAGCGCTTCGAGCGCCAACGCGTGCCCGCCTTCGGCGGAACGATGGCTGAAGAAAAGATGTGAAGCGATGCCGGGTCGGATCTTCGCGGCTGCGGCGGCCGCTGCCGTCGCGATAAAACCGTCAACCACGACCGGCACGCGGGCGGCCGCGCCGCCAAGACATACCCCGGCCATCGCGGCGATCTCGAAGCCGCCAATCGCCGCGACCATCGCGATCCCGTCGGCGAGCGCGCTGCGATGAAGTTTCAGTGCTGCTTCGACCGTTTCGATTTTGCGCCGCAGCCCTGCGTCGTCGACTCCGGTACCGCGTCCGACCAGGCGCGCCGGCTCGATTCCCGTGACTGCCGCGAGGATCGCGGCCGCTGAAGTGCTATTCGCGATACCCATCTCACCGATACCGAGGAGAGTAGCGCCGTGTTGTGCTGCCTCGCGCGCGGTCTCGATCCCGGTTGCCAACGTCTGCCGCGCCTGTTCGATCGTCATCGCGGGACCGCGCAGGAAATTCCCGGTACCCGCGCCGGCGCGGCGATAGCGCACGCTCGGAAACGGCGCCGCACTCGTGTCAGTCTCGACGCCCACGTCGATGACGATCAATTCGTAGCCGCACCTGCGCGCGAGCACGCTGATAGCGGCGCCGCCGGCTCCTATATTGCGCAGCATCTCGAGCGTTACCGCCTTTGGATAGGCGCTGACCCCGGCTTCGGCTACACCGTGGTCGGCAACAAAGACGGCGATCGCGCCGCGGCCCATCCGCGCGGAGGGGTCGCCGCGGATCGCCGCATAGCGGCGCACGATCTCCTCGAGCCGGCCGAGGCTTCCCAGCGGCTTGGTCAACGAATCGAGTCGCGCGGCCGCGATCGTTCCCGCGCGATCGTCAGGCGGCGCGATTGCCGCCAGCGTGTCTTCGATCAGGCCCATCGGGCTCTCGCGCGCCCGCGAGGCACTCCGCCGGCGCTGTGCGCTTGGTCGCGGCAGCGCGGAATCGGAGGCACGGCGCTGTCGCCGCTCGGGCCCGGCAATTGAAGCCTCAAGCTGCGGCGGCCTTGCGCGCGGCTTCGAGCACGGCCTCGAAATTCGGCTGGTTGGCCACTTCCTTGACGTATTCGACGTGTACGACCTTGTCGTTCTTGTCGACCACGAACACGGCGCGCGCGTGCAGGTAGAGTTCCTTGATCAGCGCGCCGTAGCTCTCCCCGAACTTGGCGCCGCGGTAGTCGCTCGCCGTCACGACCTTGTCGACGCCCGCCGCACCGCACCAACGTGCCGCCGCAAAAGGCAGATCCATCGAAACCGTCACCACCTGAACGTCGCCGGGCAGTTTCGACGCTTCTTCGTTGAAGCGTCGCGTCTCGGCGTCACAGACGGGAGTGTCGAGTGAAGGAATCGACGCGATTATCTTGACCTTGCCCTTGTAACTATCCAGCGTGATCGGCTTCATGTCCTTGCCGACCAGAGAGAAGGCGGGGGCCTTGTCGCCGACTTTGAGTTCGTGTCCGATCAGGGTCATCGGATTTCCGCGCATGGTGACTGCGCCAGTGCGTTCCTCGGCCATGAGAAGTCTCCTTGGAGTCGAGAATTGAGTAACCTTGGGCCTCCGACTTTAACCGCTCGTCGCAACGCCGTAAACAAGCGATGACGCGCGCAAAAGGTGACCCGCAGCACAGATCGGCAACCTTCGGTTAACCCAGCCGTAACTCGATGTAGAGGTAGCGTCGCCTTCGGTTCCTCGTCGTCCACGTTCGCGAGGGGATTGATGACTCGCGGCCGTGGGCCGGCCTAGAATGGGTAGCGCGGCTAGTCGAATTCAGGATCCCGCCGGCAATGAAATGAAGAATTCCAACAACCTCCACTCCGGCCAAACTTCCGGCGAGCACAACAATCGCGCAGCCAAAGCGCGCGGAGCAAGGAGCCAAACGCGCAAGCGGCAGCGCCCGCTGATCGCCGTTTACGGTAGTTCTGCTGCGCGCCCGCGCAGCGAACTCTATGCCTCAGGCGTCGAGATGGGGCGCCTACTCGGCGAATCAGGGTTCGACGTGATGACCGGAGGTTACCAAGGCATGATGGAGGCGGTGAGCCGCGGTGCCCGGGAGGCGGGCGCCCACGTCGTCGGCATCACGATGGCGCGCTTCGAAGATCAGCTTAACCCATACGTAATCGAAGAGATTCACACGGCGAGTTTCTACGAACGCTTCGCTTGGCTGGTCGACCGCGCTGACGGTTACATCGCGATGCCGGGCGGGATCGGCACGCTGGCCGAAGTTTCCTTCGCGTGGCAGGAGATCTTGCTAGGGATCGTGCCGAAGCGGCCATTGATCCTGGTGGGTGCGGAATGGCGGGCGCTCTATGCTTCGTGGATCGGGAATTTCGTGCGGACGCCGAAACTGTTCTCGCCGCTCAGCCTGGCTGCCGCGCCGGCCGGG
Source organism: uncultured Pseudomonadota bacterium (assembly GCA_963837035.1). Classification (GTDB taxonomy): domain Bacteria; phylum Desulfobacterota; class Binatia; order Binatales; family Binataceae; genus JASHZA01. The sequence continues at coordinate 261,821 of CAWIMH010000022.1, read as the reverse complement.
GCGATGCGGCACTTGAGCGCGTTCTTTGCCCGGCGGAACGGCGCCGGCGCTGCGCGAACTTAATCCGGCGCGGGGTGCTAGGCGCGGGTCGGTGGTGAAACCCCGGGAGGGGTGACTGCCGCAGGTTTCGTTTCGGCGGGTTTTGGCGCGCGCGGCCTCTGGCGCACATTCATCAGCATGTTTCGCAGCTTCTCGGGATTCACCGGCTTTTTGAAGATCGCTCCCTCGACGCCGCGCAGGCGGCTGCGCTTGATAATGTGATCCTTGTCGTAATAGTAGGCGGTCATCAGGATGACCGGCAGGTTGGGGATTTCTTCCTTGACTTGGAGGTAGAACTCGTAGCCGTCCATCTCGGGCATGACGACGTCCGAGATGACCGCGTCCACCTTCATGTTGCGCAGAATTCCGAGTGCGGCGCTGGGACGAGTCGCGGTATGAACAATGCAACGCTCGGCCCGGAGCACGTCCCCGAGCGAGGTGACCACGGTAACGTCGTCGTCGAGCACGAGCACTGACATGCCGGCCAATGCCCATTCCTCGCGGGGTGTTTTGCCGCCGTTGTCTTCGACCTCGGCGGCAGCGTCCTCTGCGCGCGGAGCCAGGTCGGCCATCTTGCGGCCCTTGAGGTAATCGCGCGTTTCATAGACGCCCTTGAGCGTCATATTTTCCAGGCGGCGGACGATCGACTGGACGCGGGCGATTCCCGCGCGGATCGAATCCACGCGCGCTCGCTCCTCGACCTGTTCCGGCGGGGTCAAGCGGCCCTCGATACAGTTGGTCAGCAGGTCGAGATTGTTGAGAATGGCTTCGAGCGGGTTGTTGATTTCATGGGCCAGGCTGACGGCTATTTCGCCGCACGTCGCGAGTTGTTCGCGCTGGCGCATCCGGCGGATGTCGCGCGCATAGCCGATCGAGCCGATCTCCGTTCCCTGATCGTCGCGAATTATCGACCCCGAGATGGCGACGGGAATTTCGCGATTGTCCTTGTCGCGGAGCACGGTTTCGAAGCTCGAGATGCGTCCGCCGTCCCCCGATTCGCGCATCGCCCGCATGACCCGCTGCGCTTCTTCCTTGGTCGGATAGATGCGGGTGACGGGCTGGCCAATGATCTCGGAGGCGCTGAAGCTCAGGTTTCTGCGCGCCCCGTCGTTGTAGTAAATGATGGTGCCTTCGCGATCGACTGCGATTATGATGTCTGGCGAGCTTTCAATCAGGCGTTGGAGATAGTTCTGATCGAGCGTTAACATTTTGGATGCTTGAACCTCCACGCGGCCTCACGGGTCCGCGGGCGGAAATTTCATTATACTCGCTTTATAAGGGACTGCGGGCGCGAAATTTCGGAAGCGTCACCTGGTCGTTGACCTTTTCGAAGATCACCTCGACCGGCATCCCGCATTTGATTTCGTGCGGCTTCACCCCAACCACGTTCGACACCACCTTAGGCCCCTCTTCAAGTCTAACAACAACCACCGCATAAGGAACCTCGGCCGCGAACCCGGCATGGTAGACCTGATGCATGATGTTGAAGCTGTAAACCTCGCCGCGTCCGCTCACCGCCGTCCACTCAGCTCGGGTCGAAAGGCAATTGGAACACTGTTCCGCGGCTGGAAAGCGCGCGATGCCGCAATCGCCGCATTTTTGGACCATCAGGCGCGAGTTGCGTGCGCCCTCGAAGAAAGGCGCCATATGCGGCGTTACGCTTGGAATAGGTTTGCTTACTTCTGGCATCCCAAATTTGGTCTACTTTATCGGCGGACGTTGCGCAATCGGCTACGTAGCGGGCAATCCACTATGGGTTGGCTCCCAGGACCAGCGTCGAGTGGGTGGAGAGGATACCCCCATTGCCCGAAACCAGCGCGATGTCATGCTTGGGAACCTGGCGCGGGCCGCCTTCTCTGCGCACCTGAATCACCCCTTCGCTTAGGGGCGTCATGCCCCACATGTAGAAGGAACTAAGCTGTCCGCCGCCGGTGTTCACCGGCAGGCTACCTCCGGGCGCCAGCCGGCCGTCGGAAGCAAATGGGCCGCCCTCGCCTTTCTTGCAAAATCCGTAATCCTCAAGAGTCACCAATACCGTGAAGGTATAGCAGTCATAGAGTTCGACGATATCCACGTCCTCGAGCGAGATGCCGGCCATCCGAAACGCAGTCTCCTTCGCAATGGGAGCGCCAGACGCCAGGGTGTCCATCGGGTCGCCTCCGAGGTGCCCCTGGCCCATCCCGAGGATGTAGGCGGGAGGTCGTTGGAGGTCGCGGGCGCGCTCCGCAGAGGTGACGATGACGCATAATCCGCCGTTCGAGACGAGGCAGCAGTCGAGCAAATGAAACGGTTCGGCGATCCAGCGCGAGTTATGGTAGTCGGCGATGGTCAGCGGTTCGCGAAAAAACTGCGCTTGAGGGTTAAGATTCGCCCATTGCCGTTGCGCCACGGCTATAGCGCCCAACTGGTCGTTGGTGGTGCCATAGAGGTGCATATGACGGCGGGCAACGAACGCGTACTGCGCATTGACCCCGAACAAGCCGTACGAAGCTTCGAGGCCGCGTCCGAAGCCGTAAGCGGCGGCGGAGCCGCCAGCGGACCTACCACTCGCGGGGCGAGGCGGTTTGAGCGGCGCGTCGGCGAAGACGCAGGCTACAGCCTCAGCCATCCCGGCGGCGACCGATTGGGCCGCATGCATGACCATCGCGCCGGCGGTTGCGCCGCCGGCGTTCATGGTTGCGGTCAGCCGCAAGTTACGCATCCCCATCGCCTGCTGCAGAGCAAACGAGGCCATCCCGTTGTTCCAGGTGACGCCGGGATTGACCAGGAGGCCGTCGATATCGGATCGCTTGAGGCCGGCATCCTCGATCGCCAACTCGACCGCCTCGATGGCAAAGCCCATGGCGCTGGGATGGTCGTAGTTTTTGCCCATCCGGGTGGCGCCGAGCCCGGCGATGGCGCATTTACCGCGCAGAGTCATGGTTTTTCTCCAACTCGTTACGGAGCAGGACTATCGCACCCGGGAGGGAGCATAGCGGAACGACCTGGCACGCGAAAAGCGCGCCTGGAACCAAATAGTAGCGGTTTGGAGGGCGACAACACTCGGCAAATGTTGCTATGTTTAAACGCTTGATTTTACAATTGTCGACGGGAGAATCTCTCGATGGCCGACCCGCTTACCTTTCAGGCGCTGGCGAGCAGTGACTACGTCCTCTCGTCGGCAGAAAACTTCGTCTTATATGTGCTGCTTGAGGCGATCGCGGGTGGCGGTGCCGGCGCAGGCGGTGCTCGGCTCCCGCTGAATCTCGGCGTGGTGCTCGATCGTTCCGGGTCGATGTACGACGAGCGTCGGCTCGAGTTCGTAATCGAGGCGGTCAAGTTTCTCGCGCGAGAATGCCGCGCCCGAGGATCGGATCGCGGTGGTTGCGTTCGCGGACAAGGCCCAGGTAATCGTCGGCCCCGATCAGATTCATGACCAGGGTGCGGTGCGCCGCGCGCTGGACGATATCGACCTGCTCGAAATTGGCGGCGGCACCCAGATGGCGCTCGGCATGCGGGCGGCGATCGATGAGGTCAAGAAGAATCTTGCGGCGAATCGGCTGAATCGCGTGCTCGTGCTGACCGACGGGCAGACCTATGAGGAGACTGCCTGTATCGACCTGGCCAATCAGAATCGCGACCAGATGTCGTTCTCGGCAATGGGCGTGGGGGTCGAATTCAATGAAAAGCTGCTGATGCGGATCGCCCAGGACTCGCATGGCAAATATCACCTTATCGGGAATGCAGCGGAAATTCCCGGGATTTTCGAAGATGAGTTGACCGGGCTGCGCGCGGTGAGCGTGCGCAACGGCAAGATCGAGACGACCCTGTCACAGGGTGTGCAGGTGCGTGAAGCGTTTCGCGCGAGCCCGGAAATCTATGCGCTCGGAACGCCGCTGCTCGAAGATCGCAAAGTAACCTACGAGATCGGCGATCTCGAAGCCGACCTTCCGGGCTCGGTGCTGCTCACGTTGGTGCTACCGCCGCGCAAACCAGGTCCGGTGCGGATTGGGCAGTCAGCATTCCGTTACGAGGTTCCCGGCGCGGGCGAACGCGTGGTTAATCTGGACTTTACGGTGGAATACACGCTTGACCGCGCGCTCACCAGCAAGCGTAACGGGCGGGTGATGAACCTTGTCGACCAGGTTTCAATCGCCAAATTGCAGGCCAAGGCCGAAGAGGAATTGAAGCTCGGCAACGTCGACAAAGCGACTCGGCTGCTGGGCAATGCGATACAGGGAACCCAGCGCCTGGGTAATATCAAGGCGACGCAGGCGCTGGTCGGCCTGATGGACCAGGTTAAGAAAACCCAGACCTGCAAACCAAGGCCGCCAAGACCACGCTCGCTGCAGGCGCAAGCGGTGGTGCGCAAGACCCAGATGCTCGATCCCGACGCGCTGAAAGATATCCAAAAGGGTGAGTAGCCGAGGTTCGAGCGGGCTTTGTCGAGCAGGGAATAATATCCGGGGCGAGAACGCGCCCTGGTAAAAGGGTGACGAGGGCTTAGGAACCATGATCAAATGCAGCGAATGCGGCTACGAAAATATGGACGGTCTTGACTACTGCGACGGCTGCGGGGCGAAGCTCGCGGCGCACCGGCGCCGGAAGGTGCGGAGCCGGCGCCGATCGCTACCTGAAAGTTCCGCCAGCCCTCAGCCATCGGAGCCCGCCGAAGAGGCGCAGCCTGCGCACGAAAGGCTCCGGCCGCAGCCCGAGGCGGAACCGTCCGAGGCCCCAACCGGAGAAATCAAGGCGCACCGCAGCGGCGACGCCTGCCGCGGCCGCTCCAGTACGCTGCCGCGGCTGCGCCGTTCAAGGCGAAGCTCAGCGTCATCCGCGGGGGCCGCGGGTCAGGAATTCCAGCTCGAAGCGGGCAACAATCTGGTTGGGCGATGGGATCCTGACACCGGCTCTTTTCCCGAGGTCGACCTGGACGCCGACGATCCCGAAGCCAAGGTCTCGCGCAAGCATGCGCTGATCCGCATCGACAGCGGCAAGATCACGATCGAAGATATCGGCAGTCTCAACGGCACGTTTGTGAATCGCCAGCCGCGGCTGCAGCCCGGGGATCCGGCTGGAACTCAAGGACGGCGACGAAATTATCATCGGGAAGACCTTCCTGAAGTTGACGGTCAACCCGATTTCCTGAAACGAGGAGTCTTCTTATCGCCAGGGTGCGCCCTGGCTCGGCAAGTTGATGGCCAAAGCGCCAGTCCCAACGACGACCATAGCCGCCGCGGGTTGCATATGTACGCAACTTTGAAAGCGTGTCGCTTAAGCGCCATGAAACCGGGTGAGCCGCTTCGGTCGGCCATATGCTCGATGGCCGCTATCGCATCCACAAGGTGCTGGGTCAGGGCGGCATGGGACGGGTGTATCTGGCTAACGATACGCGGCTGGCCAATCGACCGGTCGCGGCAAAGGAAATGATTCTGGGCGACGGGGTCCAGGAGCAGAAGGCGATCGAGGACTTCAAGCGCGAAGCCAGTGTTCTCGCCAGCCTGTCGCATCCGAGCATTCCCCAGGTAATTGATTTTTTTGCCGAGCGCGGCCGTCACTACCTGGTGATGGAGTATGTCGCGGGGAGTGACCTGCAGCACGGCATCTGACGAACATGGGGCTGGGGCACGGTTGCCGGAGGCGACAGGTAGTGCGCTGGGCCCGGCAGATCCTCGACGTTTTGCATTTCCTGCACAGTCCAGAAGCCACCATTCGTTTATCGTGACCTCAAGCCGGGCAATATCATGATTGACCACCACGGGCGGGCGATGCTGATCGACTTTGGCATCGCGCGCTTTCTGCCGCCCGAGCGGAAGGGGAACGCAGATTGGCTCGGTCGGCTATGCGCCGCCCGAGCAGTATCTGGGCAAGCTCGAGCCGCGCTCGGACCTCTATGCGCTGGCAGCCACGATGCACCATCTGCTGACCGGTCGCGACCCGCAACTCGAGCCGCCGTTCAGCTTTCCGCCCCTGCGTCACCTCGCCCCCGACGTTTCGGTCACCACCGAGCGGGTCGTCATGAGCGCGCTCGACAAGGATCTCGACAAGCGTCCCGCAGTCCGCGCGCGCGATGGCTGACCGGCTACCCTAAGGTCGGAGCCCTGGGCAGTTTACCGGATAGCCCGGCGGGCCGTCACTCGACCCGCAGGTGGCAGTCAGCGGATCGCCAGGCATTGGGGCAGATGGCGACGATTGTGCTCAACCGGCCCGCGCCTCCTCAATCGGTAATTGCCTGCGCGGACGCCGCCGGTGGGCACCCCGGCGACAGGCGCCGGGGAAGAGGCGATAACCCGGCGGGATCGTCGCGCAAAACCCCGCTATTCCCGCCAAGTCCGGCGGTCATCCCGCTCAAGCCGCGGTTTCACCGACCGCGAAAACCCAGCGACCTGGGGCTCAAGGGAAAGTCATCCGCCAGTGCAGCTTCCTCGTCCAAGCCGGTCTGGAGCGGTCGTTCAGCGGGGGAGTGGCAACGCCGTAATGAAGTGGCCGCGGCGAAATCCGCGGTTCGGCCCCGGTGCGACGAATTCCGCGCCCTCGCGGCGTTCGGTAAGCACGCAAGACAAGAATCCGGAGTTCGCCGGCGACCCGACCGTTAAGGCGAGCCTTGGCCCCGCCCGGCCGGTCGCCGACGAACTAAACCACGTCTCGGACGGACCCGCCGGAATGGCGCGCTGCACAACGGCTATGCTACAACACCGCGCCGGCCAGATCGGATGGCGTCGGCGTGGTTGATCGCGGCGAGCGAGGGCAAGCGGTTCGGGCTGATGGGAGCACGGATGGTGATCGGGAGGTCGAAGGGCCGGTGCGGAATCGATATCGACTTATCCGGCCTGCGCCGCGGTGCGGAGCGCGTCTCGCGTCGCCACGCCGAAATTATCAAGCAGGGGACGGAATATTTCATTCGGGATCTGGGTAGTCTGAACGGCACCTACGTCGCTGGACGTGGGCGGCTGGGCCGTGATCAGCTCTACAAGCTGCGCGATCACGACGAAGTGGTGCTTGGCGGCGCCAAGCTCGAGTTCAGGAAGGGCTGACGGCGATGATTACCTGCCCGGAATGCGGCCAGCAGGCCGCAGACGACGCGAAATTCTGTGACCGATGCGGCCAGGGCCTGACGCTGGCGGTGCGCGGCCGGCGCCAGACGATCACACCGCTCGAGCCCGGCACGACGCTCAGGGCATGGCTATCAAGTTCACTGACGCTGATGCGCCAGAATTCGCACGAAAATCGCTATCGGGCGGAACGCGATCGGCGACGGCGGGCGATTTTACAATTGCGCGAGCAGGCCGGCTTGGCCCGGCCTAGCGCGCCCGACGATTCCCTGGCGAAAACGGCAACCAATCACTTAAAGTGCCCCGATCAAACCCGATGCGGCGGGGACAAGGAAGATGCCGAGCGTCCGCTTCGCGAAACAGACCGGGACCGCAAAGTGACGCGGGCCTGCGCTCCGCTCCAGTGCCGCAGCGGCAGCACACGACGAAGTGCCTCGGGCGCCGTAGCACAGACGGAGCGCGGTGCCGAGCCCGGCGACGCCACAGCCCCGGACGACGCACTGGTTTGACCGACGCGATTGCGCAATCGAACGGCGACGGGGGCAAAGCTGCTCCGGGCGACGGAATGCCCCCGGCAGGGTCACCGGCGGCACCGGAGGTTGGAGCGCAATGGCGGCGACGATCTGGGCGAGGTTTTCGGCCGTGTCATGGCGCTCTCGCTAACGCTGAACCATCCGGCCCTGCAACGAGCGGTCGAAGGATTCGCGGACAACGGACGGGTCTACCTCGCCTATCGCGACGAACGCCTGACGCCACTCACCAGTCGCGCGGGTGGGCTGCGGATGGAGCGAGAGCGAGGCGATCGGGATCGCGATCCAGCTCTGCCAGGCGGTCGCGTTCGTCCATCGGCGCGGTCTTGCGGGTCAACGATATCTGTCCCGACTCCGTGGCAGCCGGCGCTGACGGCCGCATTCGGCTGATCGGTCTGGATTACGTCAGCAATGATAATGAGTTGCAGGCGAGCCGATGTTCAACGACGGCTACACCGCGCCGGAGATCTACCGGGCGAAAAAGGCTGACAAGCGCGCCGATACTTTCTCGATTGGCGCGTTGCTGTACACCTGCCTGACGGGCGAGCGGCTCGAGGCCGAGACCTGGCGTGAGGAGGCCGGACCATCCGCTTTTATCCGCCGCACGTCGTGACACCCGCGCTGGAGCAGGCGGTAGGCGAGCGCTGCTCTTTGATCCCGCGACGCGCGGTGGCCGGTCGTCGACGCCTTGAAGGCGGAATTCGTCCGGCTCTTGAGTGTTATCCGTGTGCGATGCAGCCGCTCTGACCGATGTCGGCATGGTGCGCGAGCTCAACGAAGATGCGGTGATGATGGTGGAGTACTGGCGTGACTCGCAGGTGCAGCCGGCGCAGAATTTTCTCTACGTGGTGGCGGACGGCATGGGCGGGGCGGAAGCCGGTGAAATAGCCAGTGCAATTGCCGTGAGCGCGATCCGCGATTATGTTGAAGGCGGACTCGGCGAACGCTCGCCGGGCAGCGTCTCGGCCGCTGCTGCAGGACGCGCTGGAAGACGGCCAACCGCAAGATCCTCGACTATACGGCGAGACCATACCGGAGGCGCGGGGTATGGGTTCTACCGGCGGTGAGTGCGCTGATTATACCGCCCGACGCGGCGGTCGCCTGGGTTGGAGACAGCCGGGCTATCTATACGGCAGCAGATCGGCTTGCGGCAGCTGACCAAGGACCATTCGCTGGTGCAGCGGCTGGTCGAAATCGGGCAGATCACACCTGAGGAGGCGCGACATCACGAGCACAAGAACGTGATTACGCGCTCGCTGGGTGCGCGTCCGAGCGGCCCCGCGGGCGCCGAATCGACGTCAGTCCGGCTCAAGCGCGGCGATCGCATGATGCTCTGCAGTGACGGGCTGACGGCGCATGTCGAAGATGAGCGGATCGCTGAAATTTTGCACAACATGTGGATCCCGACTGAGGCGGCACGGGAACTGGTGGTGGCCGCGAATGCGGGAGGGGGAACCGATAACGTGTCAGTGGTGGTTATTTTTGCGGGCTGACACCGATGGCGAACACAACCAATCCGCCGGTCTCGGCTGACATCGGGGCCTCTGCCGGGACCACTCGAAGCGGGGACAATTCTACAAAGGCGTTATTTGATTGAGCGTCTGATCGGCGGCGGCGGGATGGGGATGGTCTATCTCGCGCAGGATCAGCGTCTTTCCAATCGTCCCTGTGCGCCATCAAGGAAATGGTCGACCATTTCATCGACCCGCAGCAGCGGATTGAGGCCAACGAATATTTCGCCCGCGAGGCCGACACCCTCGCGCAACTGAAGCATACGGCGATTCCCGGGATCAGCGACCGTTTCGACGACCAGAACCGCCATTACCTGGTGATGGAGTACGTCGAAGGGCGCAACCTGGAAGAAGAAATCGCGGTTCGCGGCGGGCCGCTGCCCGAAGGGCTCGTGATCGACGTCGCGCGTCAACTGTGCGACGTGCTGGCCTATCTGCACGGGCTCACGCCCGCAATCATCTACCGCGACATGAAGCCGTCCAACGTGATGTTGACCGGAAACGGGCCGCATCGTACTGGTCGACTTCGGGATCGCGCGGCTATTCAAGGGGCAGCGCAAAGGCACGATGATTGGAACGCTGGGTTTCGCGGCGCCGGAGCAATACCAGGGCGTCGCCGATCCGCGCAGCGACTTGTATTCGCTGGGCGCGACCCTGCACTACGTGATTACCGGGCGCGATCCCGAGAAGTTTCCGCCATTCAGCTTTCCGCCGGTGCGCCAGTTGCGGCGGGATATCTCGAGCAACCTGGCGGGTGCGATCGACCGGGCGCTCAAGTACGAGATGAACGATCGTCCCGCGACCGTTCAGGAGTTTCGGGACATGCTGCTCTACGGGCGCGGTCTCGCAGTGGCCTCCACGCACGTGAGCGGCAAGAGCGGGACGGCGGGCCTGACCTGGCAGCAGAGGTCGGACGATCTGAGCGAGCACCGCGCACCGTATCGAGAGCGCAAGAGTGTCAAACGGCGACTGGTCGCGACGGGAATCTTCAGTCTCGTGCTCGCCGGCGTGGCTTTTGGCGGGACCTACATCTACTCGAATCCGGAATTGCAGGTCGAGTTGGGGATAAAACCGCTGATCGATAGTTTGCCGTGGAAGCATGAGGAGTTGCTGGCGAAGGCCCGTGATCATCCGTTGGACTTCGAGAAGTTGTCGTTGATGCTCTCGACCCGGGCGGGGGATGCACTTTCGTCGCCCAAGGCGAGCTTCACCGACACCGAACTTTTGACCAACCGTTACCTCAAATGGAACGCGTCTTTCACCAACGGGCTAGCTGGATTCGAGGGGCGTAACGACCGTATCGAAGTGCGCTTTTTCGACGCGAAAGGGACGCAGATTGCGAGCAGCGCTGCCGAGCGGTTCGTCGGTCCGGCGCAGACCGCGGTCGACTTCAGCGGAGTGGCCCTGATTCCCGATTCCGCGGCGGTGGTCCCGGGCAGCTACAAGATCGCGGTTTATTCAGATGACCGGATGCTCGCCGCGGAGGAATTCGCGGTGACGCAGGACCTCGCCGCAAAAGCAGCGGCGGATCGGGCCAAGAGCGAAGCCGAGGCGGCGGCCCGGGCGGCGGATGAACGGCGCAAGGACGAGGTGCGTCGGCTGGCGATGGTCCAGGAACGGATGCGCAAGCCGCTGCAGTTGCAGAATATCGAGTTCATCAACAGCACGAAGGATGGAACCGTGCTGACCGGGCCGGCGAGCGTATTCAGTGTTTCGAAGGTATTGTTCGTCGGATGGCGTGCGAGCTTTGAAAATCGCCTTTATGGTCTCGACGCCAATCAGTACCGGGTCGACGCAGCCTATGTTGCGCCGGACGGGAGCACGCTCGGCAGCGTTGACGACGTGCAGACGGTGAACAGGGCGCAGCAGCGGGCGATTTTTACCGGGCGCGTGGGCAATTCCGCGGGTGGCGCCTTCTTACCGGGTCAGTACACCGTCAATTTCTACCTCAACGGGCAGTATTTCGCGCAGCGCAAGTTCCGCGTTGTCAGCGATGCGGGCATCCCATACGGCGGCGGCGGTTCGGCCGGCGGCAGTTCAAGCGGCAGCGCTTTGGGCACGGCCAGCACCGCGGTGGGACTGGACACCCCGACGTTGGCGACGGGCACGGTCGAGGGAATCCAGGGACATCGAGGCACCCCGATGGAACTGAGGTTGCGTCCCCAGCCGAATGGATTTCTCCACGGTGAACTGGTTGTGCATCTGCCGGGCTATGGCGATCCGATGCCGATAGAGGGGTTCGTGCGCGGCAGCCACGTCCAATTCCAGGCGCCGCACGGGGCCGAGACCTACTATTTCGAAGGGGAACGGCGGCGCGACGTGCTCAGCGGAACGTTCGAATCAACGCCGACAGGCGAGCGCGGGACCTGGAGTACCCGGGCCGACTGATCGCGGGATTATCTAGGGACACTGCTTCTGGAGCGTGCGCGGATCGGCAATTTTTTCGGAGCTTGGCCGGGAGAACCCGCGCTAGAATCCTCCCGGCCCTTATCACGAAACGCAGAAATCAGAGTCCGTAAAGCTCGGCCACGTTGTCGTGCAGGATCCAGTCCTTTTCCTGATCGCTCAGCCCCGCGGCATGCTTGGCGAGCATTTCCTGCGAGTTGGGCCAGGTCGAATCGCTGTGCGGGAAGTCGTTGGCCCACATGAGGCGGTGGGGATTGCATAGGTCCTTCATCTTGAACGCGACCCAGTCATCCTGGAAGGTCATGTAGATGTTCTCGCGGAAATACTCGCTCGGCATTTTGGAGAGTTGACTCGCCGTCATCCAGTAGCGATGGCGCTCGAAGGCATGATCCATTCGGTACATGTAGTGAGGCGCCCATCCGGCGTCGGCTTCGACACAAACGATCTTCAGCTTGGGGTGACGCTCGAAGACTCCCCCGAGAATGAACGTCCCCATGATATCCTGGTTGCCGCGAATGATTGAGAGGAACGAATTGAGCTTGGGCCCGCGCGGCGCTTTGGCCACTCCCTCATTCGACGTGAGGATATGGAAGCTCAGCGGCATCTTCATTTCGATCGAAGCTTCGAAGAACTCGCCGTAGATCGGGCTGTCGTAATCCTCTTTTACGGGGAATCCCGGCATCATCACTCCGCGGCGGCCCTGCGCCTTCATCCGTTCGAGGTCCTTGATGCCCTCTTCGGGTGAGCGCATGGCGGTTTGCCCCAAGCCAATGAGGCGGTCGGGATGCGGGCTGCAATATTCGCCGATCCAGAGATTGTAGGCGTCGAAGCAGGCTTTCTTGTAGTCGGGATCGGGGTGGTTGCAGAGGATCATGCCGACACTGGGATAGATTACTTCCGCGGCGACCCCGTCACGATCCTGGTCTGCAAGTCTTGGTTCGGGGCTCCAGGAACCTGGGGCCAATTCGTCAAATTTGGAGCGGGTCGCGGCGCCGGCGAGTTCCTGTGCCGTCTTCCCCGCCGCTGCGATCAAACCCATGGGGATGGTTTCCTTCATCCCGTTGACGACGTAGGTGTCACCTCGTTTGTCGTCCCATACAACCCGGGGAGCCGTGTCCTTATACTTGCTGTCGATACGGGCGATATAAGTATCGGGGGGCTCCATGATGTGGGAGTCAGCCGAAATGATGGGCTTGGAAATCAACTTCGCTGGCATGATTCTGGCCTCCTGTCTTCCGTCGAATAGCGCTGACCGGCGCCTATCTGTCTAGTTTACTTTAAGCGGGCCGTAAAGCGCGCCCTGATGAGGCTGGGAAAGATGATCGGGGATCAGCGACGCGCAATATAGAATTGGGTCCAGAGCATCCAGCCGAGAGGTCCGCCGCGGACCTTGCTTTCGAGCCATTGCTCGAGCCGGAGCGTGCCGTTTCCGCCGAACTCGGCGAGCAGCGGCAGATACATCCCTGACCGGTGGTGTTCGAGGACTTGGAAGCCCTCGTGCTCGAGCGCGCGTGAGGCGGTGCTCGCGGTCATCAGGTTGATGTGTCCCGCCTCGAACACCGGCTCGCCGTAAATTCGGCGCACCAGGTTGATTACTCCAGGCAAGAAGGCGACTTTGCACGCCAGTTCCATCAGGCTGTAGCGCTGCGGCGTCGAAAGAATCAGGATGCCGCCTGGCACGAGCAGCCGTCTGATTCCGGCCAGGGCGGCGCCGGTGTCGCCAATGTGCTCGATGACCTCGCTACAGAGAATCAAGTCGAAACTGGATTCGGGAAGCTGCGAGTTGGTGATGTCGTCGGTAATGAGATGAAGGTTGGGGTACTCGGTGTCGAAGGCTCGTGCGTGATCGAGATGCGCCTGCTCGAGATCGCTCGCGACGACTTCGCGATAGGATTCGCATAGGGCGGGTAGATAGGCGCCTGCCCCGAATCCGACCTCGAGCGCGCGGGCGGAGCGTTCGCGGCTATAGTGGGCGATCCGGTCCGTAATCCAGTCGCGGCGCGTGCAATGCAGCCACTTCCGCGTAGGATTTCGCGAACTGTAAAGGGTCTCGAGCAGTTCGAGCAATTGCTGCCCGGTACCGTTCGTTATCGACCCGCGAGTGTTGGCCGCCGCTCCCATATTCCGACCCCGCTGTAACGCCAGACTGTCGATGGCCCGATGAGCAGGGCTTTCGACCCCCTACACCACCGCAACAATATCCCGTAAGTCTTATCTGCATTTCGATGACGCCGAAAGAGCACCGCGAAGTTATAAATGATCGGTACGGAGTGGTAGCGCTCCTGAGCTATGCGACGCTGGCGGCGGTTTTTTTCGGCCGGTCGGTGGCCGGGAACTTCACGAGCGCCCATCTTGGCCGCGGTCCGGACCCATCTTTCCTGATGTGGGCGCTGGTGTGGTGGCCTTACGCGCTGGTACATCATCTCAACCCGTTCCTCTGCCGCATCGTATGGGCGCCCGAGGGCTTCAACCTTGCCTGGTCCGGTTCGATCCCGCTCGCGGCTTTGATCACGGCGCCGTTAACCTCGGCGTACGGGCCGGTTGCGGCGTACAACGTTCTCAGTCTGGCAGCTCCCGTCATCGCCGCCTGGTGCGCCTTCTTATTGTGCCGCAGCGTATGCGAGCAATATTGGCCTGCCGTCGTCGGCGGCTACATCTTCGGGTTTTCGTCATACATGCTCGGGCAGATGGTGGGCGGACATTTGAATCTGCTCTTTGTTTTTCCTGCCCCGATAGTCGCGATGCTCGTATGGCTCCGTCTGGGACAGCGATTGGGCAGGCTGAGTTTCGCGGTGCTCGCCGCATTGGCATTCACGGTGCAATTCCTGCTCTCGATCGAGTTGGCGACGACAATGGTGCTGTTTGGCGCCCTAGCGCTGGCGGTTACGTGGTGTTTCGCCTCGGTCGAAGGGCGATCGCAGATTGTCGGTCTCGGCCCGACGATCGCTGGCGGCGTCGCGGTCGCGCTGTGCATACTGTCGCCATATCTCTACTTTTTGTTAGCTTTTGGTTTGCCGCACGGCGCGATTAATTCGCCGGGGGCGTATTCCGCAGACCTGTTCAATCTGATCGTACCGACTCCCACTGTAAGCGTGGGCGCGCTACCCGCGATCGCAGATTGGGGTCGGCGCTTCGGGAACATAGGAGAAGCGGACGCATATCTGGGCATTGCCTTGATCGCGATAGTGGTTTTGTACGCGTTTTCTCACTGGAACCAGCGTGGCGCGCGCACTCTCGTCACGATCCTGGCCGTCGTTTCGATTCTCGCGCTTGGTCCGCGGCTGCACGTCGCGGGGATGATCGCGTTCGGGATGCCGTGGAAGCTTTTCATGCACGTGCCGTTGCTCAAGAGCGCGCTTCCGGTTCGCTTTATGGCGTACGCGTCGCTTGCTGCAGGGGTCGTGGCGGCTTTATGGCTGGCGGATGAAACGGTCAAACCATGGTTGAAGGGCGTGCTGCTGGTGTGCCTGGGGGTTTTGTCAATGCCCAATCAAATCTCAAACTTCTTTCGTGCGCCTGTGAGCACGCCCCGTTTTTTCGCCAACGATGCCTATCGGGAATACTTGCGTCCGGGAGAAACCATCGTTGCGCTGCCCTACGGGATCACAGACGGCACGATGCTGTGGCAGGCGGAAACGGAAATGTATTTCAAGATGGCAGGCGGATACACCGGAATCACGCCCCACGAGTTTGCCGGCTGGCCGATTGTCGGTGCATTTTCAAGCCAAACCTGGATCCCCGATGCGAAGGCCCAGTTGATGACCTTTATGGTCGCGCACGATGCCTACACCGTGGTAGTCGACGACGCGCATCTTGCTCTGTGGGCACCGCTTCTCACCGCGATCGACTCATCGCCGGTGCGTAGCGGTGGGGTCTCGGTCTATCGCACTCAGGGAGCCGAGCTTGCGGTCTATCGGGGCGTGAGTGCGCTAGAGATGGAACGGAGATGCGACTCGGCGCGAATGGCGGCTTTGCTATCAGCGGCGAATCAATATCTGGCAAAGGGCTTTGAGCTTTCACAGCTTACACCGATGCGCGTCCAGCAACAGGGACTGCTACCGCCCAACTGGGTTACCGATCCGGAAGTCCGCACCAACAATGGCCTGTACCTGGGTCCCTCGGATGGCGATGCTATCGCGGTTGGCGTGGTCGGCAGTTATGCGGCCATTGAGCCGATCGTCGCGAGATATCGAGAGAACGCGGCGCAAGTTTTCTTCCCCTATCCCAAGGTGCTCAAGGGAGTGCCCGCAGGCGACACCTTCATGCGGTTGCTGGTGATGGTCTTCAATCGCGCAGGTCTGCCTCGTGCCGCGACGCAGGCACGAGACTCACGCGCATACTGACAGGAAAACCAACAGATGGGTTCCAAAGCGCAATGACTCATAAAAGTAGCTACTCTGATCGACCTGTACGTTTCTGAACCCGGCGATGAATTCTGGCGAGAACCAAACCGAGGCTAGTGGCGGGGGATACCGCAGCCCAATCGAGACGGCGATCGCGCTTGCCGTGCTCGTGCTGCTGATCGCCGGCTGCCTGCTAGTTCTCGCGCCGTTCGTCTCGGCGATATTGTGGGCCGTGCTGTTGTGTTTCTCGACTTGGGGTCCCTACGGAGAGTTAAAGACTCTCCTTGGCAACCGCAAGTCGATCGCGGCGCTCGCGATGACCGTGATTATCGCCGCGATTGCGGTTGGACCATTCGTGATCGTGGGTGAAAGCCTCGCCGGGAATGTCGCGGACGTCGTGGCCGCCATTCGTCAAGCAGTTGAGCAAGGTCTGAGGGCGCCGCCCCAATGGATCGTACAACTTCCGTTTGTCGGGCAGCACCTTTACGACTACCTGGTGAATCTCGGGCGCGATCCCGAGGCGCAACGTTCAGCGATACATACGCTAATCAATCCGGTGCGCGGGTTGGCGGTCGAGACGGGCAAGGCGCTGGGCCGCGGCATCCTGGATATCAGTCTGAGTCTGGTGATTTGCTTTTTCCTATACCGCGACGGTGAGATCGTGGCGGGCCGACTCGACAACGCCGTCTTCCGCATCGGCGGTCCGCGTGGCCGCCGCCTGCTCGAGGTCGCGCAGCTGACTGTGAGGGGCGTGGTTCAAGGGATCATCGGAACCGCGTTAGTCCAGGGCGGGGTTGCCGGGATTGGCCTATGGATCGCTGGGGTGCCCGGAGCGTTCTTCCTCGGGTTCACCACTTTTCTATTGGGCTTTATTCCGACCGGGCCGGCGCTGATCTGGGTGCCTGCCGCGATATGGCTCTACCAGGAGGGTTCGGTCGGATGGATGATCTTCATGCTGGTCTGGGGAGTCGTGGCGGTAGGTGCGGTCGATCATTTTCTCAAACCGATCCTGATCAGCCGAAGTTGTAATACCCCACTAATCCTGGTGATGCTCGGGGTACTCGGCGGGGCGTTCGCTTTCGGTTTCATCGGTATCTTTATCGGCCCGACGCTGCTGGCAATCGGCTACGGCCTGGTTGACGAATGGAGCGGGCTGATCGTGCGCCCCAGTTGAAACAGGGTCCGGCGCTCAGGTGTTGCCGTTGTGTGCCGAGATGCATGGACCAACGGCGCCGGTCTAATTCCTTACGAAGCTGAGCAACGCGTAGCGAAGGCCACCGGTAGAGAGACCCTCGCGCACGAGGGTGTGTACCTTCACGGATTCGTCAAGCCGCGCACGCTCACCCTGGTCAAGCGCGGAATCGGACATCTCGCGTTCGGCGAGAGCGATGGTCAGGGTCCAGAACTCGGCCGTGCGATGGGAAACATCTTCGAAGCGTTCGGGTCGAAAACCAGCTTCGCGTGCGGCATCGAAGTACTCATGGAGGGTTCCAATTTGAGCGCACCAGTGGCGATTAATCGGGTCCGCATATTCCGGCCGCGCCAGGAAGCAATCGTAGGTAAAGACGTGGCCGCCGGAGCGTAAGAGCGACGAAAGCCGGCGGAACCAGGGCGCGCGAGGAAAACTATCCGAACTGTCGAGCGCCACCGCCGCGTCGAAGCAGTTTTCGCCGGGGACTTCGAGCGCATCACAGAGCATCGGACGCACTAATGATTCGACCTTGGCTTGCGCCGCAAACTTCCCCACCCATTCGACATGACGGGGCGCAACCGTTACAGCCGTTACGTGCGCGCCAAACTCCTGGGCCCAGAAGATGGCGCCGCCACCCAGTCCGCAGCCGGCATCGAGAACGTCGCGAAATGCAACGTGTCGCAAGCGCCAGAATTCGCCGGCGTAGTAGAGGACGCGTTCCTGTGAGGCAACGATCTGTCTCCGTATTTCCGCAGCGGTCGTCAACTGAAGCGGTTCATCCACGAACCCGGTACGATAGTGCACGCGCGGTCCCGGCCCATAGCGGCGCAGGACCGCCCGCGTCTTACGGTCATAGAAGTCGGCGACTTCCCGAGTGGTGATGGAACTCAAGCCGGTCTCGGAGTTCGGGTCAGAGCAGCGCGGCCCATAGATTGAGCTCGAGCCAGTTGCCGTTATCGTGCCGCACAAAGACGAACGAAAACACCATATTTCTAGGTGCGGAACCCGCGAGGTTTTTCCAATCGGCGGTGCCCCAGATTAGACCAAACTTTCCAGTGACCTGGTGGTGAACTTCGGTCGGAGTGAATACCGCTCGATCGTGTTGACCGTGCCCATGAAAATACGCAATCACGTCGGCCTTGCCCACATGATAGCCTGGATCATCTATCCTCTTCATCGCTACCCGTTCGTCGAGTAGCGCCACGAGTGGCGGCCAGTTCTGCTGGTTGAAATTCACGACCGCTATCCAGAATGTGTTCAGAAGATCGGTGGACACGATCCGCTCCTTTTCGATGCCGAGTCGAAGTCTTGAGGCATATTGTGAGTCAGTTCACTTTACGGTCGCCGATTGAAAGCGGTCGCGTCGGTAGTGCGCGCTCATATAGGTAGTCAGATTTGATCGAGCAAAGCCTTTGCGTCCTGTAGGTCGGGTGTATCAAATCCTTCGGTGAACCAATTGTAAACCTGAGCCAGGGTTTCTCGCCCCTGAGACTGATTGCCGAGCTTCTGCCACAAACGACACAGGCTCGTTGCAGCGTGCAGTTCGAGCGATTTCGACCCATTTTCGCGCGCGATTACGAGTGCTCGACGAAAACATTCTTCCGCTTCCCGCACGCCATCCGGCTGAGCGCTGCGCCGTGGGCCTCTGAGGATCAATTCGCCTTTCAGCCGACAAAGCTCCGATTCCCACCAGAGATCGCCGTCATCCTCGAGCACGGCTTGGGCTTCCTCGAGGAGGTTGAGCCCTTCACCAATCTGCCCCGCCTTCCCGATCGCTTCGGCGAGCATCGCCATAAAATACGGCAACATTATTTCGGCACCGGTGGAGCGAAAAGCGGTCAATCCAGCGCGAAGTCGCGCGATACCATCATCGAGCGGCCCCCGCTCCGCAAACGCCCAACCGCAGTCCATAGTCGCCATTGCTCGCCAAAATTCGAAACGGTGTTCAGTCGAAAGCGAAATGGCAAGCTCAGCTTCCTGCAAGGTCGCCTGCGCATCTCGAAGCAACGGGTAGATCCAGCACGCTATATTGGATGCGGTCACCGTACTCAAAGGATGATCGAGCGCATGTGCGAGCGTGAGAGCCTCCTGAATCCGTTTGCGGGCGCGATCCGGATAGCCAAGGAACCACAGAGCCCAACCCTGGTAGGCGTAGCAACAGAGGCCGGAATCCTGTCCATACAGACCGACGATATGGCTGTGCTCGCGGCGGTCATAGACTGCTGCACCCTGCATAAAATGCTCGAGTCCCTGAGCAAATCGGCCGAGGCACAGAAGCGCTGTGCCCATCGCGTGGTGAGCCCCGATAAGGAGCGCAGGGTCTCGCGCAGCCTGCGCCAGGCGCAGGCATTCCTGGGCTGCCTCAAGCGCATGGTTGAGTTCGGCGCGCGCGCAATGAGATACCCAGAGCCCCCAAAAAACCTGGAAGACCAAGGGACTCTCGCCCATCTGCTGACAAAGCTTGCGGGCTCGGGCATAGACGCTTTGCGCCTCCCGAGAGGCGAATCCTTTGGTGGCCATCACGGCCGGACCCAAGGTTACACGGAGGAGAACTTCCTGCTCGGCGTGTTGGGGTGTTTCAGGCAAGACGCCTAGCAACTCCAATCCTCTGTTCAAATGACGAATGGCTTCCTGGTTAGCCGACCGTTCAAGCGCCCTCTGGCCCGCTCGCCGCCAAAATGGGACGGCCTGCTCGATGAGACCAGCCTCGGTGTAGTGAGTGGCTAACACTTCAGGCTGCGCTTCCACGGTTTCAGGAAAATGCTCCAACAGGACTTCGGCGACCTTTCGGTGGTATTGGCGTCGCTTGCTCCTGAGCAGGGATTCGTACGCGGCATCGCGAATCAGGGCGTGTCTGAAGCTGTAGTAGGTATGCGGCGGCGTTGAGTGCTGGGCAAAAAGTTCGGCGTCGACGAGTCTGTTCAGAGCGCCGGTAAGTCTCGTCTCATCGAGCGGTGAAATCGCACGAAGCAATTCGTATGAAAATTCCTTGCCCAGGGTTGCAGCCAGTTGGGCGACCTCTTTGGCAGACCCGAGCCTATCCAGGCGCGCCATCAGCGAATCGTAGAGGGTTGACGGGATAGCCAGAGAGGGCAACGACCCCGTAAGTTCGTAGTGATCTTCCCGCTCTCGGAACATTCCCGATTCGAGGACCATGCGGGTCAGCTCTTCGACAAAGAGCGGGACGCCGTCGGTCTTTGCCACGATCTCGCCAGTAAGATCCCTGTGGAATCGTTTACCAGCGATGGATTCGATCATCGATTCGGTCGCCACGGTGGATAGGCGGCGGAGGTTTATACTGCTGACGTGTGGTTGCGATCGCCAGGGCGGGGAAAATTCCGAGCGAAAAACCAGAACGAGAAAGAGCCGCGTCCGCGGGACCTGTTCAACCAGCAGGCCGAGGAGTTCCAGTGTGGATGGGCGGCCCAGTGCACGTCCTCCACGAAGATTCGGGTCGGCCGTTGATCCGCGATCTTCATGAACCAAGTGACGGCGGCTTCAAGGGTCTTCTGCTTTAACCGCTGTGGAGTCATCACCGCCGGCGGATAGAGATCTCCGTGCGGCAAGGACAGCAGCGCAGCAAATAAGGGTACAAACTCAGGTAGAGAGAAGCCAAACTGCTTGAGTGCTCCCTCCAACTTCTCGAGCTTTGCCGCCGGATCGTCTTCGGGTTTGAACCGAAATGCTCGTTGCAGAAGGTTTATCAGAGGATACAAGGTGCTGTTCTGGTAATAGGATGAGCAGCGTAGGCCGAACTCCGCGACATCTCCCGTCGTCCGTTCCCTCAGTACCCTTACCAAGCGCGACTTACCTATTCCGCCTTCTCCGCTGACTAGCACGACCTGGCCAGCTCCCTCACGGGCTTGGTCCCAGCGATGCTGCAGCGTCGCAATTTCCGCTTCTCGACTTACGAACGGAGTGAGACCCGCAGCGACGGCTCGCTCAAAGCGGCTTTGAATACCGCTCGCTTTGAGCGCCGAGTACAGCTCGATGGGAGAAGGGATGCCCTTGAGAGTGGTTGTGCCCAGGCTCCGGCAAACGAAGAATCCCTCGATCAACCGGTAGGTGGCGGCACTTATGACAACAGTGCCAGGATCGGCGATACTTTGTATCCGCGCCGCAACATTGGGCGTTTCACCCGCTATCGCGATAGCCTCCGGGGCGCTGCCGTCACCCAGTGGCCCCACTACAGCGAGACCGGTATGGATAGCGACACGAACCTGTAGTGGCTTTCTCAGGCCGGAGACCGCGGAAATAATCTCGAGACCAGCGCTGACCGCCCGCTGGGCATCGTCTTCCTGGGCGGCAGGATAACCAAAGTACACCAGGAGGCCATCACCCAAATATTGCGCGACGTAACCGGCATAACGACTAATCACTTCCGCACAAACGGTCTGATATTCTCGCGTCAGTTCGTGCAATTCTTCGGGGTCAAGCTGGCTCGAAAGCGCGGTTGACCCGACGAGATCGCAGAACATTACGGTAAGCTGGCGTCGTTCGGCCGGCGACGAAGAGCGCGGTTCCGTGCCTGGATGCGTTGCAGCTATGGGGCTGCCGCACTGGCTACAAAACGCAGCAGATGCAGGATTGGCAAAGGTACATTTCGGGCAGAACAACGCTGCGCCCCCCACATCGGAAATGCTTGCCGGTGACCCTCGAGATTAAGCGTTAAACGTTTCCCACAGACATCAAGAGAATTCAAGAGGCGCTCACACCCACACTAACGCGTCAGTTCGTTCACTAGTTGCCCAAAGGCCGATAGCGGCGAGGCCCGACGAAAGCTCGACGCACAGCATCCTCCTCGCACGCTCAAGCGAGTGAGAGGAGCCTACTCACGCTGCTGGAGTTTTGAGAGGCTCGCGGCTAATTGTAAGAGAATTGTAAGAGAGTCGTAGAGCGCGAGCGATTATCTCGCATCCGCTGATGCCGCACCAACAGGGATCGAGCGAGCGGGAGTCCACACCAATTTGTTAGGAGGGCAAGGACTTGAATTTCGGCCTACTGATGTCGTTCCGTAATTCGTCGCGCAACGAGCTTTCCTATTCGGAACTCTATCGCAAGCACGTCGACTTATGCGTTGAGGCGGAAGACCTCGGCTTCGACACTATTTGGCTTACGGAGCATCATTTTGTCGATGATGGTTACTCGCCGAGTATGATTCCCCTGGCCGCGGCGATTGCGTCGCGCACGAGGAAAATCCGCATCGGTACGTTCGTGCTGCTAATGCCGCTGCACAATCCGTTGCACGTCGCCGAGCAAGCCGCCACGGTTGATGTGCTGTCGAACGGCCGATTTGACCTCGGACTAGGCCAGGGCTATGTTCCGCGCGAGTTCGCGGGGTTCAACGTCCCGAGAGAAGAGCGCAGCCGACGTCTGCGTGAAGGCGTCGAGATTATACGCCGCGTCTTCACCGAGGAGAACGTCACCTACGAGGGCCGGTGCTACACGGTTCGCGACGTAACGCTCTATCCGAAGCCCGTCCAACGACCGCATCCGCCCATTTGGATCGGGGCGCGGTCGCGCCCGGCGACCGAACGCGCGGCACGCAACGGCTATCACTTGGCGGGCACCGGCGCGCACCAGGCGGAAATATACCGCGAGGCATTGCGTGCCGCGGGACGGAATCCAGAGGAATTCAATATCGCGCAGTTGCGGTTTGGCTTTATCGCGGCAAAAAAAGAAAAAGCGTGGGATGAATGCGAGTTCGGGCTCCAGTACCTGCTCACTCGCTACGGGCAATGGATCGCGGAAGCGAGCGACGTGCCGGGCGACGAGAATTTCACCAAGATTCCAGCGGTGGGCGAACTACGCAAGGCCGCCGACTCCGGCTCGTTCATCGACCTGCTGGTCGGTACACCCGATGATGCCATCAAGCACATCGAGACAGATGGAGGCCTACTCGACGCACCTGGCACTCGGACTGGCGTTGCCCGGAATCGATCCCAAAAAGATCCGCGCTTCGATGAAACTCTTTGCCGATAAGGTCATCCCCCACTTTCGCGGAAGTCACGCAAGAAAGCCGCTTGAGCGCGGACGCGGGAATCTCATAAAACGGCCGAGTAGGACAGAGGCGTACCTCTGCCCCACCCGGTGCCGACAATTCGTTACGGGCGCGGACTCAACGCCCGCCGCCCATGAACGCCTTCAACGCTTCGCCCATCTCAGCGAGCGCCTTCTTGACGGAAGGTCGTTCCTGCACCTTGTTCCACCAAGCGGCGTATTTGGGACGTCCTTCGAGCGCGGACTTCGCACCAAATCCAGGCAGCATGTTGACTAGAAAAAAAGTCGTTGGCGCAAGTGCACAATCCGCCAAGGTGAAGTCCGGTCCCGCCGCGAAATTACCGGCCGGCGCCAGCATACCATCAAGTTGATCAAGCCGAGCCTGCAGCTCCGTGAGCTTCTCGGTGACCACCTTCTCATCGCGAGTCTTCGGATTCAGATGAGCGAACAGAGCGCGCAACGGCGGGTCCAGGTAGAGATCGTGCAGTCGGGTGAAAGACCGGACTTTCGCGCGTGCCTCGGCGCCTTTAGGCAGAAGCGGAGGATTCGGAAACTTCTCTTCCAAGTATTCGTTGATGGTCTCGGATTCGGGGATGATCAGTCCGTCCGCATCCAGACTGGGGACTTTGCCGAGAGGATTGATTTTCAAATATTCCGGCGATTTATTGTTTCCGCCGGGTATCGCAGCAATCTCGATGTTTGCGCCCTTTTCGTATACGACAATTCGCGATTTTGTCGCGAAATTCGAAAGATTCATGTTGTACAGTTTCATCGCTTTGCGACTCCCTTTTTTATGCGGATGTTGCCCCCCACGCTCGACGACTGGTCAAGCCGCCTTATCGCAGACGGCAACGGGCCGCGCAAGCGCGCAGATGTAATGCTTTCAAAACTCAATCGCCGCTAGCCGAGCGTTCGCGATTGATTCGGTCGATGTGATCGGCGACGCGGTTAATCTCTCGGGTCGCATCGTCAACCGCCTTGCGAGCGCGTTCCGCTGCGATTTGGGCTTGTTCAGCGGCGACCCGTGCCTTTTCGGCGGCCTCCTGCGCGTGCCCAGCGTTCGCCTGCGCCTGCTGTGCTTGCGCGGTCGCACGCTGCACCTCTTCGCTCGACGGCCCGCATCCCGAGAGCGAACACGTCAACACAATCAGTCCCGTAAAAACGCGCACTGCTTTGTGAATCGTCAAGGGCAGCTATTTTCCGGGGGCGAAGGCCTCCATCGCGCGAGGATCAGGTAAAGATTCGTTGTCCGCGCGCAGCGGCAGAATGCAGACATGTGTCGCGCCTGCCTTAAGATGGGCGTCGATTCGGTCGCTGGATCTTTTGTTTCGCTGCCCCAAGCGACGATCGCATCAACCAACGCGTCGCTACACCCGTTCTCGAAATCCTGCGTCCTTCCATCCCAGCGCCTTTAGGTTGTTGGTGTAGTTAGGAAGCCGCGGCACGTACGTCTTCATATAAGTGCGCGCCATTGCGCGCGCTTTGGTGGCGTCCGATTCCAGGATTACCGCCTGGGCCGCGCAGATCCACGGTTTGGGTCCGACCGCGGCGCGTACCTTTGCAGTATGTTCCGGCGGGACGAAATAGGTATGTGTGCCGTGGGTTTCGGAGGCGGCGAGTGCGAGCATCTTGGGATGAAGCGCGGCGATTACGATCGGTACTTCTTCCTTGGCCTTTGGAGCCCGGTAGAGTCCGCCCTTCATTTTGGGCAGGTAGTCTTTCATGAAGCTGTAAGGCTTTTCGTAGCTATGGCCGCGCAGATTGCTGCACCAAAGGTTTATGGCTGACGCCGATGCCGAGCACGAAGCGGCCGCCGGAGAGTTCAGCGACGGTCTGCGACGCCGCCGACATCGTGATCGGGTCGCGCGCCCAGATGTTGGCGATTCCAGTCGCGAACACGAGCTTTTCGGTTCGCGCAGCTAGATAGGCGGAATGCGCGAAGGGCTCCCGTCCTATCGCCTCTGGTATCCAGAGCGCACCATAGCCGAGTCTTTCGACGGTACGCGCGAACTCTGCGCTTTCCGGCGCCGTCATTGCATCAAGGAAGAACCAGACACCGATTTTGCCGATATTCATACGTTCCGTAATAGCTCGCGGATACGTACCCTATCAAGCCGAACAGACCGAGGGACAACGCCATAGGGAGCGAGTCCGTGCATCACGTGTCGAGCGTTTCCCAAATCCGGCGCTGGCGCGCTAAATATCGGAGCGCTTAATCCCAGTGGAAAGTGAGACATCCGATGAAACTCGGGCTGATGTTCGTTAATTCCGGTCCTTTCAGCAATCCCGATCTGCTCGGCCATCTCGCGCAAAAGGCTGAGGAATGCGGCTTTGAGTCGCTTTGGACAGTGGAGCACGTCGTGATCCCCAAGGGCTTCCAGACGCCTTACCCGTACTCAAAGGACGGCAAGATTCCCGGCGGTGACAATGTTCGCGATTCCGGACCCGCTGCTGCCCCTGCGCTTTTGCCGCAGCCATCACGAGAAGATCCGGCTTGCCACTGGCGTCGTGATCCTGCCGCAGCGCCATCCCTTGTACATGGCGAAGGAGATGGCGACGCTCGATCTGCTTTCTGCGGGGTCGAGCAATTCTGGGCATCGGATAGGGCTGGCTCAAAGAGGAGTTCCAAGCGCTCGGTCTCGACTTCCATCGCGCGTGGCGCTCGAACGGACGAAGCGATAAAATCCATGCGCGCGTTGTGGCGCGACAAATCGTCGAGCTTCCATGGCAAACATTTCGACTTTGGCCCAGTGCTAGCTTTCCTAAGCCTGCGCAAAAGAGTGGCGTGCCGATACACGTCGGCGGCCACTCGCCAGCCGCGGCACGTCGCGCGGGCCGGCTTGGCGATGGCTTTTTCCCGGGCTCAGCGACATCCCGAAGCTCAACCAATTGTTTGTCCTGATGCGCGACGGAGGCGGATAAGGCCGGACGGAACGCCGACGGATCGAACTCTCTTGCGTGGGACGCGCGAGCCTCGATTCGGTCAAAGCGTTTGCCGATATTGGCATTTCGCGCGTCGTGGTCGCGCCCCCGGGCTTTCGATAAGGAGAATCTGACGCGCGGTCTCGAACAGATGGGGAACGAAGTAATCGCCGAGTCTAGTAAGACATCCTCCAGACAACGTAGCGGTGAAGCCAATGAAAATCGGGATTATATTCGCCAACTCGGGGAAATTCAGTCGACCGGAACTTTTCGGGAGCTGGCGCGCGAATGTCGAGCAGTTTGGTTTCGAGTCGATTTGGACGGTCGAGCACGTGGTCGTGCCGCAGCCGCATATGCCCTATCCAGGGTCAAAGGACGGGCAAATGCCAGGAGGCGATGACGTTCCCATCCCTGACCCGCTGATCCCCCTGGCCTATGCCGCGGCAATCACAACCAAGCTGAAGCTTTCCACCGGCATTGTTATTTTGCCG
The DNA here is from genome assembly GCA_963837035.1 of uncultured Pseudomonadota bacterium. Classification (GTDB taxonomy): domain Bacteria; phylum Desulfobacterota; class Binatia; order Binatales; family Binataceae; genus JASHZA01. The sequence goes on along the minus strand of CAWIMH010000022.1, from coordinate 235,356 downwards.
CAACGCCATCCGCTCTATCTTGCCAAGCAACTCGCGACGCTCGACGTGCTCTCGAAAGGCCGCATGATGGTAGGGATCGGCAGCGGCTGGATGAAGGAGGAATTCGAGTCGGTCGGACTGGACTATCACGTGAGAGGCGCTCGCACCGACGAGTCGATCCAGGCGATGCGCGCGCTCTGGCGGGAATCCGGTTGCGTCATTCCACGGCAAGCACTTCCATTTCAACGAGGTCATGAGCTTCCCTAAGCCGATACAAAAGGAGGGCATCCCGATACACGTCGGAGGCCATTCGTCGGCGGCGGCGCGGCGGGCGGGACATTCGGTGACGGCTTTTTCCCGACAGTAACCAATCCGGCGAAGCTCAAGGAGATGTTCGCGCTGAGTCCGCGACGAAGCGAAAACGGCGGGGCGCAATGCCGATGCGATCGAATTCTCCGCGATGGGTTCGGGAAAACCCGACGCGATGAAGGCGCTGGAGGACGTAGGCGTCGCTCGGGTGGTCTTCGGGCCGCCGTCCTGCGATCCGGCGAAACTTCGGCGCGGCCTGGAGCGTCTCGCCAACGACGCTGCGAAACTTTAGGCGGACGGTCCAGCTCATAAAACGCTGTCGATCCACCGAGGGCGGCAGGCTACTATTCGTAGGAGGTAAGCGGTCTTCGGGCCAGGCCTGCCCTTTGGCTGACCGCATCTTTCTCGCAAGGAAAGGAGATCGTGTTGTCGGCTGACTCGAATCGAACGCTGTTGGTCGTGGGCTACGGCTCGCTCTTGAGTGGTTATGGGATGTTGGCCGAACGCCGCGGCGGTGGCAGCAAGCTCGTTGCGCGTGACGCTTTTCCTGTCTCGTTGCGCAATGCCCGCCGCGGTCTCGCAAAACCTTCAAGCCACGGCAACTACCTCGCGATGGACCTCGAGCCGACGCGCCCCAACGAGCCGATCACGGCCCGTGCCGGTTGCGATCGCGTGCAGGGTGAGATCGGCGCCCTCGGACTTTTGTTCGATCGCGAGTGGGCTCCGCTGATCTCGCGGCGCGAAGAATACGAACCGACCAAGTTCCTCGAGCTGCTCGATCGCGCCGATCGCGCCGGTCGTCCTCTCGGTGAATTCTTACTCACCATCGCTGAACGCACGGGCTTCGATTTGCTCGCCTACCGTTCCGCACTTCGCGAAATGCTGGGGTATACGTCGCACGGCTATATCTTCCATCCGGTGCCCCTCGAAGACGGTCGCGTGGCGATCGCTGCGATCGGATCAGGCTTCGACGGCAGCGGTGACCCCGCGGTTCGCTCCAAGCGCAATGAATTCGGGATGGATCGTCTGTTGGCTTTACACGAAGCACTCGTTGTCGACACGCTCGACCTCGACCGCGATGGTCAGGTGGGGTATTTCGTCGAATGCGTGTTGGGTGGGGTGCACGGGCTGGGGGTGGCTGACCTCGTTGGCGGACTCGAAGAGCAGCTGGAATTACGCGCCGAGCTCGGGCAGCGCCTGGATGCCGTGCTGGCCGATGAACGCAAACGCTTCATGCGCGCCACCTCGCTGGATGAATCGCGTTACTTTCGGGCGTTCGGTGAGTCGCCGGACGCGAGCCTACAGCCGCTTCTTGGTGCAGGCGGCGGACTCTAATGAGCGAGGACAGAGCTTCCGGATTTTCGATTCACGTAGCGAAGGAGAACCTCAAGTTCTCGGCCGCTCATTTCATCGCTTACCCCGGTTTCCGGGAGCCGCTCCATGGGCACAACTACCAGGTTGGCGTTCGTGTTGAGGGACGACTCAGTGGCACCGGATACGTGTTGGACTTTGGTCTCATCAAGAAACTGACCAAAGAAATCGCCAACCGTCTGGATGAACGCACGATCATCCCGGCCAAGAGTGATTGCCTGAAGATCGAAAGCACTAAAGACGCGATCCGGGTCTCCTACGATCAGGATCAATTCGTTTTTCCGGCGAGTGACGTCGTGATTCTGCCCCTCATGCATAGTTCGGCCGAGGAGTTAGCGCGTTATATCTGGGACGAATTGTACTCCGCCTTGAGCCTGAGGGACGCATTGAGCGATTTGGCCTCGATCGAGATTTCAGTTGCTGAGGGACCGGGCCAGGCCGCTGTGTACCGGCAGAAAATCCCTCTCTGAAACATCCGCTCTGACGCTTCACCGTCTCTTTTGTAATCATTGACGAGCTTTTCCGATTCGAAAAGCGCCCTTGACTCCAATATTTCCTATCTGTCCGGCTGGGTTTGCGGGTGTCCCACTTGTCTACTACTGTAGGAGCGTATTAGATCATTGCTTGGCCGGGCTAGTCGCCGATAGAGGGAGAAGCAAATTGCCCGCGTTGGAGTCTAAGATAGTAGAACTCGCCGCGAAGGCACCGAGCGCACGGGCGCTCATCGGCGAGCACCAGACGATTGTCAAGTTGCGTGTGCTCGTGCAACGGGTCGCCACCACCGACGCCACCGTTCTTATAACTGGTGAAAGCGGAAGCGGGAAGGAGATCGTTGCCCGCGCTATCCATGACCTTTCGCGGCGGCGTGATCGAGTTTTCATACCGGTCAATTGCGCCGCGATTCCCCACGAATTGCTTGAGTCCGAGATGTTCGGCCATGAGCGTGGGGCCTTTACCGGGGCCGCCGCGCCCCGCCACGGGCTGTTCAGCTCGGCGGACGGTGGCACGATCTTTCTCGACGAGATCGGTGAGATGCCGCTGCAGCTTCAAGCCAAACTGCTCCGCGTCATCGAGGACGGCGTCGTCCGTCCGGTCGGTTCCGATCGCTCCACAACGGTGAACGCGCGTGTGATTGCGGCCAGCAACGCCGACCTTGTCGCGTCGGTCAAGAAGGGGACCTTTCGCGAAGATCTTTTCTATCGTTTACAGGTCGTTCCAATCATAATCGCGCCGTTGCGCGAACGGCGCTCAGACATTCCGTTGCTGGTCGAATTCTTCCTCGACAAGATGCGGGCGCGATTGCCCGGTCGCGACTGGGCTGTGACCCGCGAAGCGATGGTGCATTTGTGGTCCTACGACTGGCCGGGAAATGTCCGAGCTCGAGAACATGGTAGAGCGCCTCACTATCCTGTCCGAGGATTCGGTCATCGACGCTGTCCTGCTTCCGCCCAACCTCATAACCGGGACGCGAATGACCCAAACCCGCATCCCGACCAGTCTCGGTGAGGACGGCGTGAACTTGAATGCGCTGGTCCGCGAATTGGAAGGACGAATGATCAACGAAGCGCTCAAGCAGACCGGCGGCAACAAACAGGCCGCCGCGCGTTTACTCGGCCTCAAGCGCACGACATTCTCGGCCAAGCTACGGCGATGCGGGGTCATCGCGCCGTCGGGTGACGGACGGGAGGAGCTCTGAACGCCATGGAACAAGCCAATAGCGTGCCCCAGATAATGGTCGTCGACGACGATCCCGATACCGTCTCAATTCTCGCACGTCATCTTCAACGCGAAGGTTTCGCTGCGATCGAGGCTGTCTCAGGCGCCGAATGCATACGTCTTGTCCGGGAACACCCGGTGGACATCATCCTACTCGACTTGATGATGCCTGAAATGGATGGATTCGCGGTGTGCCGAGCCCTGAAGGAGAAATCCTCAGACTGCCGAGATCCCGGTGATCATGATCACCGCGCGCGATGACCTCGACGCCCGTTCCGAAGGGATACGCCTGGGTGTAAGCGACTTTCTCGCGAAGCCGGTCTTTCGGCGTCAACTCGCCAGCCGCATCCGCGCGCAACTCGATATGTTGGCCGCCAGTCGCGCCACCGACGCTGCGTTGGACAAGTTCAACTCGCACAGCCGCAACGGCGAAAAGAAGTAGTATATCTCGGAGACTCCGCCGCCAAACTCGTCCTCGTCAGTCTTAATGGACCGTCACGGACTAGGCCTTGATCTTGAGTGCCTTCGACGGACACGCCGCTACTGCCTCACGCACCTTGGAGTCATCGGCAGCCGACGGCTCGATCACGAACTTTCCGCCCTCGACCTTAAATACTTCCGGCAAGGTTCTCACGCAGTTGCCTGAATGAATGCAGGTCTTGCTATCCCAAGTCACCTCGAGTGCCATCGCAATCCACCTCCATTGCACGGGTTGCAACGCCGACAGCCGATTCGTACCGTAAATCCCTACGTCTGTGAAGGAGCCGGACCCTGATTGCGGCGCGGCGCATCCTCTGTTTGAGTAAGGGAGCCGAAGCACATCCGGCACGGCACGCTAAGGAGGGTGCGATGAGCGAACACGCTGTAACGCCGCAAAAACAGCCGATCGCGGCTCTGGCCTATCTGCTCGGGTTCGTTACCGGGATCATATTCCTGTACGTCGAGCCATATGATCGAGACGACTTCGTACGCTTTCACGCCCGGCAATCCATAGTCTTCTCGGTTGCGTGGTTCGCGGTGAATGTCATCGGGAGCGTATTCATCGCAGTTCTGCCGCACGCGATCGGCGCCATTGTGATTTTCCTGCTGTATGTGTTCAACCTTGCAGCAGCAGTCTTCTGGGTCTTTCTGATGTACAAGGCCTTCAGCGGCGAGCGTTATCGAATTCCGGAACTCGCTGACTGGGTCGAGGGGATGGGGCTATAGCGAAGAACGAAGTTTCCTGATTGACGCAACCGCTAACGCCTTTCAAAATAAAAGCTGGGAAGGGGGAGGGGTGGTTCTGGATGTTCAACTTCCGGCGGTTTGTAGCCACCGTAGTCTGCACCGGGTTCGTTGTTCGCTTCGCCTGCACGGCGCTGGCCAGCTCAACGATTGGGAAGACGACGCTGAATGACGGAAAAGCACACCGGAGTGTTTCAGCAGCGCAACAACTCGCCCAGAATGCTCTCGGTCCCGCAGCTTTAAGAGCAGACGCCGCCACTGGAACCAATACTCGGTTGCTGACCCCGTCGGTGACCCCCACTTCAGAAGCGACTATTGCGGCGGTCACACCCCCCGCGCCGGCAGCTTCGCAAAACCCACCAGCCAACGATTCCGCGGTCCCCGCGAGAGCGCAAACTTCTCCAAGTGCAACCCCCGCGGCACCTCTCTCGAGTCGCGATCGCCTGGCGCTCGGTGGCGAACTTTTTGAGCAGGCCAGCCTCCGCGTGCGCCGCAATCCGATCAACTGGGTGGTGCATGCCTACAAGACCCAGCATCGTCTCGATGTCTATTTCCGGGGCCATATCTATAGGACTTACCACGCGGTCTTTGGCCGGAGCCGTTGGATGGGGGCCAAAGAATGGGAGGGCGATCTACGCACTCCCGAGGGCAATTACCTCATCGTTTCGAAGCACCCGAGCCGGCGCTTCGGATGGTTTCTCCGGATCAACTATCCGAATGCCATCGATGAGGCCCGATTTGATCAACTGCGCGCCAACCGCGAAATTCCCGATCGGGTGCGTGCGGGCGGCCAGATTGGGATCCATGGGACCGACAATCCGATGCTTAATGTTGGCGACGTCAACTGGACGACCGGCTGTATTTCGGTCGACAACGACGACATAGAGGAACTCGCAGCCTTCTGCCGACCGGCACACTCGTGGTAATTGAGCGCTAGCGGTCGCCGCTTCTGACCATCTGGCGACTAGCCAGGGAGGATTACCACGGTGGAAGCTCCGGTTGGAGAATTCAATTTCACTCGCCTCGAACGTGTCATCTTCGGTCCCGGAAGAGTCGAAGCGCTTGCTCGCGAACTGGACCGGCGCGGCCTTAAACGCGCAGTCGTGGTTACCGGCAAGACGCTTGGGCAGTCGAAATTGCTCGAACGCGTAACTGGTACGCTCGGGCCGCGCTGTGCCGCCGTTTATAAGGGTGCGCAACAGCACGTTCCGCTGGCCACCGTGAAAGAACTGGTAACCGAAATTAAACGGGTCGATGGGGATTGCCTTATCAGCTTCGGGGGCGGTAGTCCGATCGATACCGCCAAGGTTGCTGCCGCCGCGATTCTGACGGGACGCGAACCGGGTGCCGGCGCCCATCATATCGATTTCGGCGGTGCGAGTCGCGGCCATCGATGCGGGGCGCGACCTGGTTGAGATCGCCATTCCCACCACTCTGTCCGCCGGCGAATATACCCCGGCCGGTGGTGTTACCGATGAAGCGACACGGATCAAGGGTGCGGTCGTCGATCCTCGCCTACAGCCTCGCACCATCATCAACGATCCAGCCGTCACACTCGAAACGCCGGCCTGGTTATGGGTTGCCACGGGCATGCGTGCACTCGACCATGCGGTCGAGGCGATCTACTCGATCCGTCATCAACTCATCAGTGACACGCTGGCCTCGAAGGCCATTGCCCTTCTGGTTGAACACCTGCCGGCATCGATCAAGACCTCGGGCAGCGAGGAACTCGCCCATCGAGGTAACTGTCAGATGGCCGCGTGGTTCTCGATCTTCGGGGGAATGAATACGCGCTTCGGCGTTTCCCACGCGCTCGGCCATCAGATCGGCCCTAAATGGGACGTCGCCCATGGCGTGACCTCCTGCATCACGCTGCCGCACGTGATGCGGTTCATGGCTGATATCGCGCCCCAGCGGTTTGGTCCCATTGCCGAAGGTTTCGGCGTCCGCTTCGATCCCGCCAACGCGAAGGCGGCGGCGTTGGAATGTGCCGACCGTACCGCGAGGTTCATCGCGCAGTTCGACGTTCCCCATTCGCTCAAAGAGGCGCGAGTTCCGCGTGCGGAAATCTCGCAAATTGCTGGAACAGTGCTCGACGAGGTCGAGCGCGCCAAAGTAGTGGACCGCGCAGTGACGCGGGAGGAGATAGTCTCCCTGCTTGAGGAGGCTTACGGCTGAGCTGGATCGCCGCTCGACCGCGCCGCGCACGCAACACAGATGGCGCCACGTACGAGTGCTGAGTCAAAACGGGTAGCGGAGGCCTCAGAGAGACAAGATCAACCCGGTTGTCGAGCTGACCGATCGGGATAGGGTTTTGCGGCGGCACGAACGCAAGCCAAGCTTGCGTTCGTGCCGGCTACATTTCAGCTATCAGTGGTGGTCTCCGTCATGCGGATGGTTTGGGTTCTCCTTGAACCAGTTTGGATGGTGTTCCGCAACCCACGGATGGTTGTGTTCGACCCACCATTTCTGATCATGCCACTGGTGGTGTTCGTCGTAATCGCCGCTGTGGGCGTAATTCGGGTGATTCTCGGCCCATTCCGGATGATGTTCCCGCACCCAGCCTGGATCATTGGACTGCCACCATTGCCGATCGTGCCATTGATTGTGCTTGTCCCACCCGCCGATCTCACCCTGACGGCGCGCATAACTCGCGACATCCGGATGGTCCTGGAGCCATTTCGCCATACCCGGGTGTTTGCCCAGGTAGTTCGGATCGTTGGCCATCCCCGCTTCGACGTTGGGGTGGTTAGCGAGATACCGGTTCCACTGGGCCTCTGCCGCAGGGTTCGGGGGTGCGCCCATCATCTGCGCCAGAGCAGACCCGGAAACCATTGCAAAACCAATTGCCACGAAGATGGCAAATACTGCTCGAGTCCTCATCCTCTACCTCCGGATTATTGGTTTCTGAAAATCTGGAACAACCATTGAACGGACCTGTGAATGCATCTTGCCAATGATAAGGCTTACCTTCACTTACGTCTATTTTACTCAGGACGTTACGCGTTGGAATGCCGTCGGCCCCAACAATCACGCAACGAACGGGCACCTGGAGTTTCGTCTAATGATCGCCTCCGACGGAGCTACCAGTGCCCGTATATTCCGAGCCATCTGCGGCGATCCCGTACGATTGGCCGACGGCTTTTGAGCAGCGTGTAGGCATCCTCGAGGCTGAATCCGCGCCGCGTCTTCAGAAACCACGCGACCACCAGCGGCGCACGTTCACAACCCTCCTCGCAGTGCACCAGAACGCGCTGGCCCAGCGCCAGTGCGGCCTCAATCAAGGCGGCAGTGCTGTCGAGCGTCGCGCGCCCGTTAGCGAGGAATGGGATCTGGATTGCACGACGCGGCTCTCCATGCAAAACATCCGGCAGCACAGTGATGATCATGCCCTCGAAGTGCTGGGCGTCCTGCAAGTCCCCCACGAACAGATTCGTGATGATCTCGGTCTCACCCCAAGGCGCCGCCAATTTCCTACCCTCCCGTTCAGAGCATAACATCGCCGCGCCGGCGCTCGCACCGGTCAAGTCGTGAGCGTAGTCTCGATTCAGCCCGTTGAAAGGGAGATCTGCGATGTCTGAACGCGAAGCTGTAATCAAAGCCAATCGCGCCTTCTACCGCGCCTTCGAGAGTCTCGATGTCGAACATATGGAGGGTGTCTGGTCCCGCGACGCCTCGATCGTCTGCATTCATCCCGGATGGCGCAAACTCGAAGGATGGGGACCGGTTATGAATAGTTGGGAGCGGATCTTCGACAACGTTTTCGAAATGAAGTTCGAGATTACCGAGGTCGACGTTAGGATCGCGAGCGATTTGGCCGTGATCGTGACCGAGGAGAATTTGACCCACCGCGGGTATGACGGGATCGCGCGGTCCCAGGTGCTGGCGACCAACGTTTTCGAGCGTTCCGGCGCGAAATGGCTACTCGTGCTCCACCACGGGTCACCAGTGATGCAGGCGCCTGGCGAGCAAACCCCGCTGCAGTGAGAGCGCCGGGCTCTCGAGGGCCCCGACGCTTTTTTCGAAGGTCGCTATTACTGCGTTTCGCGCATCGAGCGCACGAGGATCGCCGCGATCTCGGGGCGTGTGTATTCGAGCGGTGGCGCCTGACCCGCGCGCAACATCTCGCGCACTTTCGTCCCCGAGAGCAGCAGGCGATCGGCGTCCGCATGGGGACAGGTTTTGAACGAAGCCATCCCGCCGCACTTGCCGCAGTAAAAGGTGTTCTCGAAGGTTAGCGGCGTGATTCCAATCTCGGCCGGGTCGAATCTCTCGAAAATCCGCTGCGCGTCGTAGGTGCCGTAGTAGTTGCCGACCCCGGCATGATCACGGCCGACGATAAAATACGTACAACCATAGTTGCGCCGCACAAGCGCATGCAGAATGGCCTCGCGTGGCCCGCCGTAGCGCATATGCGCGGGCATCACCCCGATCATCGCGCGCCCCTTTGGATAGTAGAGGTCGATCAGAACCCGGTAGGTTTCCATCCGCACCGCCGCGGGCACGTCATCGCCCTTGGTCTCGCCGACCAGGGGATGGAGCAGCAGGCCATCGCAAATTTCGAGTGCCGCCTTTTGGATATATTCGTGCGCGCGGTGAGTCGGGTTGCGCGTTTGAAAGGCGACGATTTTTTTCCATCCGTTTTGGCGGAAGATCGCACGCGTCTGGCGCGGTTCGCGCGGATACTCCAAAAATGTGCGCCCGGGAATATCTTCGACCAGAGTTACTCGGCCGCCCAGACACCACGGGGGCTGCATCAGTACGTTCTTGACGCCGGGGTGGGCTTCGTCGGTGGTCCCGAATACGGCCTCCGCTTCGTGTTTGCGATCGACCGCGGAAGATTTCGTCGACTTTCAGCATCGCGATGCGCGAACCGTTCTCGGCCACCAGCGCAATATCCTGGCCCGCGCTAGATAGTGCGCGCGACCCCCTCTTCGACACCAAGCGTAATCGGAATCGGCCATGGTATTCCCGACGCGAGTCGCATCTCGTCGCGGCTGCGCAGGTAGTCGGCGCTAATCATAAAGCCGGTCAGCGGCGAGAACGCTCCCGAGGCAAGCATTTCGAGATCGGCGAGGTCACGCGCATTGAGTGCTACGGCCGGTAGCTTGCCGAGGTGCCTGCGCAGCTCCGCTCGCTCCGCGTCCGCTGCACGCAGGTCCACCAAATTACCGTTGCCGTGAGGCGTAATTGCGTCTGTCGCATTCGCAGCAGCGCTCATCGAATAGCTCCATTGCTCGCCACATAATTCAGCGATTCGAGCTTTGCGATCAGTCGCTGGAGGCTTTCCTCCCGCGTCTCACGATGCGTTTCGACGACCAGTTCCGGGTTCAGTGGGTCCTCGTATGGATCCGAGACCCCGGTGAAATTTGCGATTTCGCCCTTGAGCGCCTTTTTATAGAGACCCTTGACGTCGCGTTCGACCAGCGTCTCGATAGGGCACCTGACGAAGACCTCGAAGAAGCTTTTGTGCAACCTCCGTACCTCGTCGCGGACTTCACGATAGGGTGAAATTGCGGCCGAAATCGCAATTACGCCGTTGCGCGCCAAAAGATTGCATACATATCCGATCCGCCGGATGTTGGTGTCGCGGTCTTCCTTGGAAAAGCCCAACCCCTTCGAGAGGTTGGTCCGCACCTCATCGCCGTCCAGCACCTCGACGCGGCGTCCGCGATTCCGTAGCTCCGCGGCCACCAGATTAGCCAAAGTTGATTTTCCAGCCCCAGAAAGGCCAGTGAACCACAAAGTAAAGCCGTCGCTCATCGTCTGAGTCGTCACCCCCGATAGATTACTTTCAAGGCCATCTAAGTTATCTAATACTCGAACATCCCGCAAATGGTTGAAAAGGCGAGCACCTCGCCAGGGTCTTTGGAAGGAGCAGGCCGCAAATCAATCGTCGGTTCGCGTCCTCGGCAGGGACAGGTACGCAGCTAGCGCGGCTGGAGATGCAAACACTTTGCGTGCACCAGCCGCTATGAGCTTGCGGCGTGCCTCTTCGCCGACCGCGACCCCATAGAAGCCAACATTAGCCCGGCGGGCTGCGTTGAGATCGGCCTCACTGTCGCCCACAAAAACAGCATTGTCGGGAGATGTTGAGCAAAGCGCGAGCGCGTGCTGAATGGAATCAGGCGCGGGTTTGAGAGGAAGCATCGAGTCGCGTCCGACGACCGCGCGGACGAGCCCATTCATATGATTCAGCTCGAACCAGCGCTCAACGGTCCGAGAAGAGTTTGAAGTGACGACGATGATCGAGGTGTTTCCGTTCGTGAGAGCACGCAAAAGCTCCGTGGCACCGGGCAGAGGAGCCGCCCGCGCGACGCCGCGCAACTCAAAGGACTCGACTATTCTGCTCGCGCCCTGGAGCAGTTGGTCGCTCGAAATGGAACGCGGCGGAGCATACGCGCCATCCCGCAGGCGTGACCGCAACGCTTCGTACAGTACCAGGTTGCCCTTCGGGAATTCGGCAAAGATAGCGTCACCGATTCCTTCGTTGCGCAAATAGCCCTCGAGTTCACGCCGGCTTGCGGCCCAATCGACTTCAGGCTCGAGTGCCGCCAGCGTGTTGTCAAAATCGAAGAGCCACAGAACCGGTTTCGCCGGAATTGTGTCGTAGCCCGTCAACGGGGGCTCCGAGGTTCATCGGAAGAACAGCCACACCGTGGGAGATTGGCGGAGAGCCTCAATTCAACCGCCGCGGCTTCGTACCCGTGGAATTCAATGAGCGATGCCGGTGAGGCCGGGGCATAGCCGGCCAGAAGCTTGAACGCTTCGGCAGCGGCCATTATCGCGATCGAGTCGGCATTATCACAGCGGTGCGAGAAGGGCTGCGTCAGGTCGGTATCAGCGCATGCCATGCAGGGTGGGGGCGAAGGCATGATCGCGATCTTCGCCGGATTGTCCAGCCGCGCGAAGATCGTCGCGGAAGTTGTACGAGTGCCTGCGCAAAGCAAGCGCCCCAGGTCGACAGCAGCCGCACTTCCCGCAATCACCAGGATCAGCCCGGTATCGGCTGGCGCGACAGTTGCCACAGAGACGGCCGCATCGCGATTATGCTCACGCATTCGCTCGATCAGGCTGTCGGGCGCGAGTGGCGGCGCGTCTGCGATCACGAGATCGATTCGACCCACGCCTGCTGCCACCATGTAGGAGAGCACCGTTTCGATATCGGCGAGATCCCCTGCAATCACCAGGCGCGCGGAGAGCAGCCGTTCCTGTCCTGTGCCACCAACTCGGGGCACGATAATCTGGCGGCTATAGCGCTCGATTTGTTCGTCGGTCAACGCCACGGAAGGATGTGCTGATGGCAGTTCCGGAGAAAAGCCATTACTCGATGACGTTTTTTTCGATCGGTTCGACCGTGACGCCGGTTTGGCGGAGCCATGCGATGGCGCGCTCGATCTGATCCGGCGAGCCCTCGAACTCGACCGCGACCAGTCCCATCTCCTCGGATACGCTGGCGCCGCGGATATTGAACACGAGGTCGAATTTCTTGACCAGCTGGTAAAGAATCGGCTCTTTGATCAGGGCGCGCGGATAACTCAGGTAGTAGCGCTCGTGGATGCGTTCCATTTGTTCAACAGCCGCGACAGCCGTTCGCGCCGCCATTCCTGCCATCCGATCCAGAGATTGGTGGACAGATATTTGTCGCCGAAGTCGGGGAAAATCGTGACGATAGTGCCCTCGCGCAGCGTGCGCGCCAGCTTCAGCGCCGCCACCATCGCGGCGCCCGACGACTGCCCCACCAGCATCCCTTCGATCTGCCCGAGCACGTAGACCATCTCGTAGGCATCTTCGGTCGCGACCGGGATTTTGTCGTCGAGTTCATCCTCGTGATAGATGCCCGGAACGATCGACGACGCCATGTGCTTGAGTCCCTCGAGGCCGTGCATCGGATCGTCGGGCTCGACCGCGATTACCTTGATCGTCGCGATTTCGCGATTTGAGGAATCGCCCAGTGCCCATCACGGTGCCGCCGGTGCCGATCGCGGCGACGAAATGCGTGACGCGGCCTTCGGTCTGACGCCAGATTTCGGGGCCGGTGGTTTCGAAATGCGCCAGCGAATTGGCTTCGTTGTTGTACTGGTCGGGCTTGAAATAGCGCTCCGGATTTTCGGCGATAATTTTGCGGCAAAGCACGATCGCGCCGTCGGATCCCTCCATCGGATCGGAATAGATCGATCTTGGCGCCGAAAGCCTCGATGATCCTTTTGCGCTCGCGGCTGACGTTGGACGCCATCACCAGTTCGACCGGATAGCCGAGCGCGGCGCCGACCATCGCGAGCGCGATGCCGGTGTTGCCCGAGGTCGAATCGAGGATCACTTTGCCCGGCCGCAGCTCGCCGCTCGCGATGCCGCACTCGATCATCCTGCGCGCCGCGCGATCCTTGACCGAGCCGCCCGGATTGAAGCCCTCCAGCTTCGCGAAAATGCGTACGCCCGGGCGCAGCGATGCCCTCGGTCAGCCGCGTGATTTCGAGCAGCGGCGTGTTGCCGATCAGATCGAGAACACTGCGCGCGCGCTGCGACCGGCACGAACTCCGGCTCAGTTTCCGCCGGCGATTGCGGGGACGATTGAGATCTCGTCGCCATCCTTTACCTTCGAGTTGAGCTGGTCGAGGAAGCGGATATCGTCGCCGTTCAGATAGATGTTGACGAAGCGGCGAATCTCGCCCTTGTCGTCGAGCAGCCGCTCGCGCATGCCGGGATGGCGGCGTTCGAGATCCTCGATGATCGCGCTTGATCGACGTCGCCCTCGGCCGGGACCTCGTCCTTGCCGCCGGTGAAACGCCTCAGTGGAGTGGGGACTCGAACCCTAATTGCCATGCGTGGCGATAGACCTCCTGACTGCTTAAGATCGCTTGAACTTATGCCTCAGCGGCGCGGCAGCGCGATGCGCTCAGGCGGCGCCCGCGATTTGCCGCGTCTGCCGTTCTCCAGCCGCTCGAACAGCGCATCGAATTCCTTGAGCCGCGCTTCGATGATGACCGGCTGCTCGATCGCGTTGGCGACCGCTTCGAGGGTTTTGTATCCGTTGCCGGTGATCGAGACCACCACGCGTCTCGTCGCGCTTGATGCGGCCCTGCTCGATGAGCTTCTTCGTGACCGCGAGCGTGGTGCCGCCGGCAGGCTCGGCGAAAATTCCCTCGGTGCGCGCGAGCAGTTTGATCGCGTCGATGATCTCGGGATCGCTCGCCACGTCGCCCCATCCGCCGGATTCGCGCACCGCCTTCAGCACGTAAAAGCCGTCGGCCGGATTTCCGATCGCGATCGACTTCGCGATGGTGTTGGGCTTGACCGGCGTGATCAGGTCGGTGTCCTTGTGCAGCGCGTGGATCACCGGCGCCGAGCCGGCCGCCTGCGCGCAATGGATCTTGCACTTCGCCGTCGCGCAGTAGCCCGACTTCTTTGAATTCCTTGAATGCCTTGGCGACCTTCGGCAGGATCGTGCCGCCCGCGGTCGGCACCACGATATGATCCGGCAGCCGCCATCCGAGCTGCTCGGCGACCTCGAAGCCGAAGGTCTTCGCGCCCTCGGTATAGTAGGGGCGCAGGTTGATATTGACGAAGGCCCATCCGTATTTGTCGGCGATCTCGCTGCACAGCCGATTGACGTCGTCGTAGTTGCCGCGAATCGTGATGACCTGCGCGCCATAGATCGTCGAGCCGACGATTTTGCCCGCCTCCACGCCTTCGGGCATGAAGATCACGCACTTCAGACCCGCGCGCGCCGCATGCGCCGCCACCGCGGTCGCGAGATTCCCGGTCGAGGCGCATGAGACGGTCGTGAAGCCAAACTCGCGCGCCTTGCTGATCGCAACCGAGACCACGCGATCCTTGTAGGACAGCGTCGGATGGTTGACCGTGTCGTCCTTGATATAGAGACTTCTTAAGCCCAGTTCGGCGCCGAGGCGTTCGGCCTGGACCAGCGGCGTGAAGCCGGAATTCGGCCCGATCTCGGGCTCGCCGTCGACCGGCAGCAGCTCGCGATAGCGCCACAGATTGTGCGGACGCCGTTCGATCACGCTGCGCGAGATGGCGGCCCGGATGCGCGCATAATCGTAAGCCACTTCGAGTGGACCGAAGCAGGTCTCGCATACGTGCAGCGGGCTGATCGGATATTCCTGGCCGCATTCGCGGCACTTGAGATTGGTGATGTAGCTCATCGCGTCCTCTTGTCAGTCGGCTGTCGAGCCCAAACGCAAAGTCGCATTCGCGGCGCCGCACTCGCATCCCGGCCGCGTCGCGATTGTCGTCAGACGAATACGCTCGGATTGATGGCGTCGTAGGTCAGCATTTTGCCCACGAGCGCGGGCATCTGTCCGTCGACCCAGCGTAGCGCCTCGGCCGCCTGCGATTTCGCCGATTGCGCCCGCGACCGGACCGACGATCCCGGCCTCGCGGCAGCTTGCGATTTCCTCCGCTCCGGGCGGTTCCTCGAAAAGACAACGCAGGCAAGCGGTCTGCCCGGGAATGATGGTCATCGCCTGCCCGGTCATGCCGAGCACGCCGCCATAGACGAATGGCCGCCCGGTCCGCGACGCACATTCGTTGATCAGGAACTTCGTCGCCGGATTGTCGGTCGCGTCGATGATGAAGTCGATATGGGTTGATAGTCTCAACGGCGTTGGCAACGGTGAGCGCCTCGAGGTGAGTCGAAATTCGAGCATTGTGATGGGTATCGCGCAGTCGGCGCGCTGCCGCCGTCACTTTGGGGTTCCGCAATCGCGGGTCGCTGTAGATGCACCTGGCGCGGCAGATTGGAGAGCTCGACCAGTCGGGATCGATCAGCCCGAAATCAAGCTTTCCGCCCGCGCGAGAGCCATTGCGGCCGGCACTCCGAGTCCGCCGACTCCGACGATCAATACGCCTCTGTTGCGCATCGCTCATCGTCGTCTTTGTGCGGCGGGGTCTGGCAAAGCCGAGGCAAAAAACACAAAACCCTCGTCCAGCGATAAGGACGAGGGTTCCAATACTCTCGCCTTATCTTCCAGGCTCTCCGACGTTTCGGAAACCCCGCAGGACTTAGCACCTGCACCCATCACAGGGCCGGTTGCTGCGGCATCGTCGGGCCAGTCCCTCCGCCGCTCTGGATAAGGCCGCAAATACTCTTGCGTAGCGTTATACAGTGGCGCGTCAATGTCAACCTCCCGACCATGCGGTCAGGAAGTCGATTCGCGCTTCCTCGTATCAGTGTTCGAGAGGTGCACCTACAACCTTTCAAGGATCTGGCTGAGACGTGAAAACGACTACAGGATAGCGGTGCCGGCGGTGCTGGGACGGACCAACCAGCTACCGGAGATACGGGAACTGATTCATTCTCTCGGTACCGAGGGCGCCCACCGCAGTGGAGGCGATACGCGCGCGCTGCGCGAGGCCACCGACAAAAGCCCTGAGCGCGAGTTGCGAGCCTGTAGCCGAACGTTTTCCTTGCGAGCGATGGTCGGCTGGTGCTTTAAAAGGGGCTGAATAACTAAAAACGCGAGCAGCATCGAGTGCTCGACGAAGCGCGGCCTCCGGCGGGGGCGCGCTGTCTGCGGCATTGGAGGGTTATCATGCGAATCGGATTCATCGGATTGGGCAATATGGGTGGGCCGATGGCGCTCAACCTGATCAAGGCCGGCCACAACCTCACGGTTCACGACGTTCGCCGAAACATGGCGGACGCTCATTTGGCCGCCGGCGCCAAATGGGCCGATACGCCTGCTGACGTGGCGCAGGGCAATGAAGTTATCTTTACCTCGTTGCCAGGACCCAAGGAGATCGAGGCGGTGGCGCTCGGCGGTGAGAATGGCATCATCCACGGTATTCAAAGGGGCAGCGTCTATTGCGACCTGTCGACCAATTCGCCGACGCTGATTCGCCGCATTCACGCCCAGTTCGCTGAAAAAGGCATTCCTGTGCTCGACACTCCGGTCAGCGGCGGTGTGGTCGGCGCGCGTAACGCGTCGCTCGCCGTGATGGTCGGCGGCGACGAAGCGATCTACAACAGCATTAAACCGGTGCTCGACGCCATCGGCGACAAAGTCTCGTACGTTGGCGCGATCGGAGCGGGAGCCGTCGCCAAGCTCGTACATAACATGATCGCCATCTGCACCACTCAGCTTGCTCGCCGAAGCCTTCACCATGGGCGTGAAAGCGGGCGTGCCTGCAGAGGCCTTGCTCACCGCGGTGCAGAATGGCGCCTACGGGCAGGGAATGATGCTCAAGGCCGCGCTGCCGCAGATGATCTTCAAGGGGAATTTCGATCGGGTCACTTTCGCACTCAGGCTTGCGCGCAAGGATCTGGGCTTGGCGACCGAACTCGCGCGCGAGCATAACGTGCCGATGCCGCTTGCGGCCCTGGTCGAACAAGATTTGCTCGAAGCTATCGCCCACGGACTCGGCGAGAAGGATTCCATCGGCGGCGTTTACCGTCCAGGAGGACCGCGCAGGTGTCAAAGTGCGGGTCTGACCGCTTCGCGATATTTCGAGAGAGCAATTCGCGCTACTGGTCGATTCATTTCCGCCAACTCCACCGCGGCTAATCGCTACTTTGGAGGTAACTATCGCAATGGCTGACGATCTCGCAAAAAAGGGCATGGAAGTACGCACCGCTCTATTCGGCGAAAAGGCCGCTCGGGCCGGCCACGAATATCTGAAGGAATTCGACGAAGGATTCGCCAACTTCCTCAATGAACAGGTTTTCGGGTATGTCTGGGCGCGCCCCGGGCTCCCGACCAAAACCCGCTCGTATGATCACGATGGCCGCGTTGATCGCGCTGGGACGGGGCCCGGAATTGCGACATGCATATGCGCGGCGCGCTCAATCTCGGGATGACCAAGGAAGAAATCAAAGAGTTGATTATTCATCTTTCGCAATACAGCGGCGTGCCCACGGCAGTCGAAGCGATGCGCGTCTACCGCGAAGTTACGGAGCCAAAACAAAGCCTGAGACCCCTATCTGCGGAAATGCTTTGGGGTCAGAAACTGGTAATCGATCTCTCAGTACTTACGGCAGGCGTTCCGGCGGAAAACAAACGAGTATGAAAATCGGAATTTTGCTTGCCGTTAATGAGTATAGCTGTCGATCCGGCGACTCTCGCCCGCAAGGCGGAGGCAGTGTGGCTTCGAATCGCTATGGTTGCCGGACCATGCCGTGATGCCGGTGCATTCTGACGACTCCGCTGCCGGAAACGCCGCCGGGCCAGGGCCAGATTCCCGAAGTCTATTCGCATATGTGCGACCCGTTTGTGGCGATGGCTATGGCGGCGGCTGCGACCACACGGCTCAAAGTCGCGACCGGGGTATGCCTGGTGCCGGAACGCAATCCGCTGCTCACGGCCAACGAGCTCGCGACGCTCGACCATTTCTCCGACGGGCGCGTGATTTTCGGTATTGGCGCCGGCTGGCTCAAAGAGGAATCGGAGATGCTCGGAGCCGACTTCCCGCATCGCTGGACGTCAAACCGAGGAATATATTGCCGCGATGCGCGAGTTATGGACCAAGGATGAAGCGTCTTTCGAGGGCAAGTACGTGAAGTTCCCGCCCGTGCGCCTCTATCCGAAGCCGGCGCGAAAAGGCGGTCCGCCGGTCTTCTCGGCAGCAAGGACAAGAACGCGCTTGAATGGGTCGCGCAATGGGGCGACGGCTGGTGCCCGATTTTCTTTCGCCGGCGGCGATGAAGTCTGAACTCCAGAAGTTGCGCGACGAATGCAACAAAGCCGGGCACGGACTTTTCGCGCGCTCGATATTACGATTATTAAACGGAACCTTCGTGGAGATCGCGCTGACGTCCAGTGCTGGCTTGCGGGAATACGAAGATACCGGAACGCATCGATTCGTCCTTGCTCTGATTGGCGAGCGGCTTACCCCGAGAATACCGCTGCCGAACTGGAACGCCTTGCGGCGCTTTATCTCTAAGCCGTACCTATACTGCGCAGGAACATCGGGGAAGAAACTATGCCGCTCGATCCGCAGATGAAGGTTGTGCTGGATGCGATGGCTGGCGGCCAAAATGCCGCCTTTCCATAAGATGACGCCGCAAGAGGCACGCGAGCTAATGAGCGCGGCGTGCCGCGCAAGGTGAACCAGAGCCGGTCGCGCGTGTCGAGGATCGCAGTATCCCAGGACCCGGCGGCGGGACATTCCGGTACGCGTCTATACGCCCAGCCGGTAGCGGACCTTTTGGCGTTTGCGTCTACTTCCACGGCGGTGGATGGGTCGTCGGCGATATCGAGATGACCGACCAGCCCTGCCGGATGCTGACCAAAGCGGCGGGATGCGTGACGATCTCGGTCGACTACCGGCTAGCCCCCGAGCATAAGTTTCCAGCCGGTCCCGAGGATTGCTATGCGGTCGCGAACTGGATTGCGACGAATGGGCCAGCGGTTAACGTCGACCCACGCCGTATCGCGGTGGCCGGCACCAGTGCCGGCGCTACTCTCGCGGCGGCGACGGCGTTGATGGCGCGTGATCGTGGCGGTCCGCGGATCGCCTATCAACTCCTCGTCTATCCAGCGACCACTAGCGAACTCACCACCGCGTCACATCGGCAATTCGCCAGCGACAGCTACTACATCCTGTCGCGCGCCGACATGGAATGGTTCTGGGGTCACTATCTCGCTACGGAAGCCGATCGCGTGAATCCCTATGCGTGTCCCGCGTAGGCTAAGACCCTGCGTGGTCTGCCGCCGGCCCTTGTGATTACTGCTGAATTCGATCCATTGCGAGACGAGGGTGAAGCCTATGCGGCGCGACTGCGCGAGGAGAGTGTGCCGGCGGTGCTCAAGCGTTACGAGGGGGTAACCCACGGGTTTTTTGGTATGCCCGCGCAGCTTGAGAAGGCCAGGCTTGCGATCGCCGAGGGCGGCTCGGCCCTGCGCGTCGCTATCGGCAGCTAGCGAAGGGCCTTCTCCGTCCGTCAACCGGAAGCCACAACTCTCGTTCGCGCCGCCTGGCTAATTGCTCACCGGCCTGCGGCTGCGTGAGCATTCGCGGTGTGTCCGGTTGCCGGGGCGGCCGCTGTGGCCGGCTTCCAATAACCCCGCACGACCAGCAGGGAGACAATGAACAGCACAAGCCCTGCCGACATCACTTCCATCCAAAGCTCCCATCCGTATTTCGCTGCGACAAACAGCAGCAGCGGCGCGGAGAACGCGATCCAAATCCGGTAAATGAGCTGAAAAAACGACCATCCTGTCGCCTGAAGCGCAGTTGAGAGATCCTCGACGTACTCCGAATAGAGCGCGCACCAGGGGATGAATGCCGCAGCTGAGACACCACCGAGCAGCAGCGTCACGCGACTAAGCGTTGCAGGTGAGAGCGGCTCAATGAAATTGCGATCCCACCATAGCAACACCGCCAGCGCCACTACCGTGAGGACGATCGTAATCGGCTTGCGCACGCGCAGGTAATCGGAGAACCAACCCGCAGGCACCAACATAACCAGGTTCAGCAACCAGAAGTTCGCCGTCAATGCGGCCGCTTCCGCCGGTTTGTAATGATAGGCTTCGCTGAACATCAGCGGCCCAAAGGATTGAATCGTGATCGCGGTGGTAAGAAACGCCACCACTCCGACCACCAGCACCCATACTTCCCATTTGCCGAGCAGTTGGCCAAAGACCGCCATTACGCTGGCCGCGGCTTCCTCCTGAGGCACGTCCCCGGACTCGAATGCCTCTCCCTCGGCTTCGCTGTCCATCACCATCAGCCGCAACTTGGGCGAGAGATCCTTGAGCCACAGCAGAACCGGGACATACAGGATGATAGCGAAGACCCCCATGATCACGATCTGTGATTGCCAGGTATGGAAAAACGGCAGAGTCCAGGCTGGCACCTGGTTCCAAAGCCATTGGCACGCAACCGCACCCACCGTCAGGAGTCCGAACGCGGCCCCTCGACTCACACGTGGTGACATGTCGCGAGTAAGTCCACCCAGCGCGCCCCACATCAGGCCAGCCACCAGGTTCATCAGTCCGCGCACGATCACGAACGACCAGAAGCCCGTCATCAGCAAGTTCGCAAAGGTCAGCACGATAATGACGCCCAGGCAGAGGTCGATGACCACGACTCGGCCGTGCCGGTCGGCTAGTGGTCCCCCCGCCATGGCCGAGAAGCCCGACAGGAACACCACGCAGGTGAGGAACCAGCCGAACTGCTCGCGAGTGAAATGCAGCGTTGGCAGCCATAGCGGTAGCAAGGCCGAAAAGCCGAACTCATAGAATGAGACGATCGTGGCGAATACCGTTAGCAGCAGCATCCACCAGCGATTCCAACCGGTGGGATAAGTCTCCAACACGCGGTGCTCAGCAAAGTAACCTTTCAGTCCACCTTGTGACGCCTGTGGTGCGGTGGTTGCCATATGCGCTGTCCCCCTGGGTTTAGGTCTCGCGAAACGAACCCAGTCCGCGAACGTTCATCTCCCCCGGATCCCGTAAGCCCCCCTGGACCTGGCGCCACGCCGCCGGTGTCGTCGGCAGCATCAATGCGAAATGCGCCTTTCGCGCTATGACCCCTCGTCGGCCTATTGTCAAGAGCAGGCCAACGGCAGCGTAGAAGGGCGGCGCGGGCTTCGCGGCGCGGAGTAGTCCGTTTTTCGCGGTAGTGAGCCTGTCAGCTACAAGCGACGGTCGAGGGGCGGCGACGAGAACGCAATCGAAAGCTGGTAGGGTGCCCACTGAACGTCGAACGGAGCCGGTGGGAAAGGCGTCTCCGCTGGGCTTCGTGAACCCAGACCGGATACGCGATGAGCCTCGGGCGGAAAATCGATCGTAAAGATTGTTCCCTGGCGCCTGGTGCTCGCCACGCGGATTGTTGCGCCGTTCAGCTCTAGATATTTGCGGGCGAGTGCCAGCCCAAGGCCGGTGCCTTCGAACCGACGCGCGTAACTGCAGTCTTCTTGGGAAAATGGTTCGAAAAGATGCGGCACGTAGCTCTGGTCGATCCCAATGCCGGTATCGCGGATTTCGATCATGACGCGATCGGGTTTCTCGCGAAACAGCCTGACTGCGATCGAGCCCTGCTCGGTGAACTTCACCGCATTGTCGATCAGATTCGCCAGCGCGCGCTCCAGGCAATGTCGGTCGAAACGCACGTTCACCGTCGGTGAGTCTATCTGGCAAGTCAGGTTGAGGCCTTTGGCCGCCGCCCGGACACTGAAATCGCTAACGACCCCCTCGAGCAGCGGGCCCAGGGCAATTTCGACCGGGTTCAACTCGAGCGTACCCGTCTCAACTTTTGAGAAGTCTAGGATCTCCTCGACCGTGTGCAGAAGCCGGCGCCCTGCCCGCTGCATGGCCTCGACGTACGAAGCTAGATCCTGGCCGCCGAGCGTAGGGATCTGTTCCTCGATCAGTTCACTGTAGCCCAGGATTATATTGAGAGGAGTGCGAATCTCGTGGCTGATATTGGCGGTTAACACCGCGGCGAACCGTGACGCTTTTACGGTCGCGTAACACCTGGCCAGCGCGCTCAACAGGCGTTCGCCCTCTCCCGTTCCCTCCGCGCTACGCACTTTCCCCGATTCGATTGCATGCGCGATTACAGCCGCGACGCACTCCAGGAAGGCGAGATCGTCCTGATCAAAACTGTACGGGCGATCGCTAAAAACACAAAGCGCCCCAGAGTTCCGCGTGCCGGTGCCGATGACTACCCCGGCGCCGCTTACCACCCGATGCTCAACCAGCATTGGGGAGGGCCGAAAGCGCTGTTCCTCAGAAAGAGTTTCGAAGATCGACGGTCGACTCGAAATGAGGACAAAGCCTCCGAAGGAACCAACGCCCGCCTCCAGCTTCGTCGCGCCATCGCATTTGGTCCAGCCCGCACCTGCGCGCCATACCAGGCTTCGCTTGTCATCTGAGTATTCGAGGATCTGACAGAACTTCCCATCTCCCCCGAAAGCTTCAACCATCACGGCCGGCGTCTGTTCAATCAGTCGGGCCGGATCGCCTCCCCGGCGCACTACCTCGCACAGTGCTCTAATCGCAGCCTGCTGACGTCGCCTATAGGCGCAAGAGTTCTCACCTCGACGCGGGTATTCGTTCACGATACAACTCCTTGGGTTGCAGCGCGTGGTTCCCGATACGTATTTGGGGAGGATCGCAGGCGGCTGAGGCAGCGGCGCCATTCCGCTGAGGATGCGACTGTTCACTCCCAGTTAACAGTCATCACTGCTGAGAGGGTAGCCTAAGGACATGCCGATTAGCAAGCAAAAAACTCAATTAGGTGATGTTGGGAATAACCGTCAGGCGCATATTGTAAACAATCTGGTTATGCGACCTGGTGCTAAGACACGCTCTGCTTCGCTCTGAAAGCGATAGGTTGTCCAGGATACTCTGAACGGTGAGACTCCGCCGCTGTTTGGCGATTGCAAATATTAAATGAGAATAACTATCATCTAATTGCTATGAGCGAAGGCTTGTAGACCACGTGTCGCGCCGGCGGCCGCGCCGCAAACAAGGTGGGATCTGCCTCGATCAGGACCGCCGGAGCACAATTCGACCACCGCCAGATGTCCGCCGAACTCGAATAAGCGTCGTGCCATAGGTCAGATTTCCCACTTACCGTTTGACCGCGCCGAGTTGTCTATTGATAACCAAGATGGAGAAGCTGGTAATCGAGGTTGACCATCCGGGAATGGAGGGCCACGCCCACATCGTGAGAGCGTGGGCAACTGCGCTTACCCGCGATCGCGGAAACACGATCCGCGTGAACAACAATTTTTACATCGGCTGTGGCGTGAAGCCGGACAATCTGATTCGATATTAAAATCACACCGGCACGAAGCCGGACAAGTCGCGGGCAATCTGGGCAGTACTGTCGGTGCGAGGGTACCGACGGCACGGGCTCGCCAGAGCAACCGCAGCCTTCATTCGAGGGTTCTGACGCCTTAACGCGCCCGATAACTAATATGCCAAACACTGAAGATTGGTATTTGCTTCGCACCAAGCCAGGCAAGGAACGGTGGGTTCACGATCAGTTGACCGGGATGTTGTCCGAGGTGTTCCTGCCACTGCTCGAGGCCAAAACCCCGAGATGGGGTAAAATGGCGTGGACGGTCGGCCCGCTCTTCCCCTGTTATTTGTTCGCCCGCTTCGATCTTCAGGCGCGGTACTTCGACATCAAGTATTTGCCCGGAGTGAATGGTTTTGTTTCGGCCGGTAACGATCCCCTCGCCGTGCCGCTCGCGGTCATCGACGAAATCCGCCGTCGTGGAACCGATGGTGTCATCAGGATCGAAGATCCGGTGCTGGGGCGGGGCGACCGCGTTCGCGTGGTCGAGGGCCCATTTCGCGGGTTCGAGGCGATCTTCCAACGTTACCTCTCCGGCGCCGAGCGCGTCGCGATTCTGTTGAACACGATCGAGGCAAGTGGTCTCCGGATGGTGCTGTCCGCCTCGGCCGTCGCAAAATATTCCTGAGCCTCTCCTCCGCCGTCTCCGGTTGACGGAGGCCGCTGCCCTCCCTAATTTGCCGTCGCATCCGACCGCGGCTGGGCATTATCTCCGGAGCGTCGTTCTCTGGCGCTCCGAAACGCAACCTGTAAGATTGCGAAGTTATCTCGAAGGGCCTTGCACCCGACGGAGGCTTCAAAAATGGTAGGAATATTGGATGGTAAAGTTGCCGTGATCACCGGCGCCGGTTCCGGCATCGGCCGTGCAACCTCGAAAATTTTCGCGCGCGAAGGCGCCCGGCTGCTGATTGCGGACATCGCCGAAGATGCCGGCCGCGAAACCCTCGCGATGATCAAGGAGACGGGCGGTTCCGCAACCTTCATGAAAGTCGATATCTCGCAGGAGACCGCCGCCCCGGCGATGGTCGCAAAAGCAGTCGAGACCTATGGCCGGCTGGATTGCGCCTTTAACAACGCGGGTATCGAAGGCGAGGGCGCCGTGACCCACAAATGTACGATGGCGAATTGGAACCGGGTCATCGCCATCAACCTGACCGGCGTATGGCTCTGCATGAAGGCTGAGATCGATCAGATGCTAAAGCAGGGTGGCGGCGGTGCGATCGTCAACACCTCCTCGATGGCAGGACTGGTTGGCAGCGTAGGCGGACCCGCTTACGTCGCCGCCAAACATGGCGTGGCCGGCCTTACCAAGACTGCGGCGCTCGAATACGGCCGTCACGGAATCCGCGTGAATGCGGTATGTCCCGGGCCGATTCGTACCCCAATGATGCAGCGCATCATGCGCGGGAGCACCGAGGCCGAGCAGCGTTTCATCCGGGCCGAGCCTTTGAAACGCTTCGGTGAACCCGGCGAGATTGGCGAAGCGGTCGCGTGGCTATGTTCGGATCACGCATCGTACGTCACTGGCCTGCCGATGCCGGTGGATGGCGGTGCCTTTGCGCAGTAGCGCAACCGGAGGACAGGATGGCGTATCAGGCACTCGCTTACGACAAAATCGATCGCGTCGGCCGGATTACCCTCAACCGCCCGCGCTATCGTAACGCCCAATCGACGACCCTGCTCAAGGAACTTGACCGCGCGTTTGAGGCCGCGGCTGCCGACGATGACGTCAAGGTCATTATCCTCGCGGGCGCCGGGGATCATTTCTCGGCCGGCCACGACCTCGGGACGCCTGATGAGAAGGAAAACCCCAACAGCTACTTCAACACCAAGGGTATCAAGAAGCGTCATATCGGCTCGTGGGAGCTATTTCTAGACAATACCCTGCGATGGCGTGACCTTCCCAAGCCTACGATCGCACAGGTGCAGGGCTACTGTATTTTCGGCGGCTATATGTTTGCGTCCGCCATGGATTTGATCGTTGCGGCCGACGACGCGATGTTCCTGCCCTCGCTCACGCAATACTTTTCCGCGCCGTGGGACGTGAGTGTGCGCAAGGCCAAGGAAATTCTTTTTCAGAGTCGTTTCGTCGACGCGCAGGACGCTCTGCGTACTGGGTTGGCGAATATGGTAGTGCCACGCGCCGAACTGGAGCGGGAGACTCTCGCACTCGCCGGCCGGATCGCGGAAACCGATGCGTTTACCCTGCGGCTGCTCAAATTCGCAATCAACAACGCGCAAGACGAGATGGGATTTCGCACCGCAGTGCGCAATGCTCATTCGCATCATTTCCTGACGCGGGTGCAGGAGTACTCCAGGATGGACCGAGGCGACGGGGCGCCGGTCAAGCGCCTCCCGGGCGTCGAACAGGCGCTCAAGAGATTGCGTCCAAACGCCGGGAAATAGCGATTCTCTCGGGATGTACTTGACGCAGTTGTCCCAGTCGATCATCATCACAACCATACATTTGTGATCGACTGTGCCTGGCATCGCGTGAGGGGTTGTGGCGTGAGAAGGCTGTCGCTGTAGGGCATGTCCGCACGGGCGGATTATGTAAAGTGGAGGCGTTCGGCTCACGTCGGGTGTGTCTTTGCCAGATTTTTCAGTCGAAAGCCTGATGATTATGGTCAGGATGTCACGGAAGTCTCCCAGAGCGCTGATCCCGTCCGCGTCGCCAACGCGATAGCTTCACGCGTCGACCGGCTCGTTGCTGATCCGTCAGTTTCTGTCGCTACGCTTATCATGCCAACCATCACGACGGTTGAAGCGTTGGCGAAGGTCGCCATCGCTCTACGCGACCATCCCAAATGGATCGTCAGTGCCATCAAGCTCGTTCCGCCACCGGCGGGCGATCTCATAGGCGTACAAGTTTTTCGAGAAGTACCGTATCAATCAACCACGCGACGTTCCGAAGTATTGGGGTTTGGGCCGTTCAATATCTTCCCTCGGACACGTCGATCTCCAGTGGCCGCCTTCGAGCTTTTGGTTGGCGAACCAAGGGCGAACGACCCCGTTTCCCAAGAACCAACCGACAGAGCTAATTTAGCTCATGCGGATTCGACAGCGACTGGCATTCTGCGCGTGCCAAACTTGTTCGAGAATATGTTGAAGCGAACCAAGGATCTGCGACTGAAGTCGCTAGGCGGCATAGATGACCATCGGGCGAAAGCGAAAGTTTCGTTCGCCATTCGGCCAGTGCTGGCGGGCAAACTGGGACTTGAGCCATGACATACCCCGTTCTCATCGTGGGGCACGCCGACGCCGACGGGCACCTAATTGCTGAGCAGGTGCGTAGGAATCTTGCGTCGGTCGAATCGTTTGATGTTAAGGTCGTTATCGATCCGATGCGGACGCAAGGGCATCGAGCGTGGCTGCATCTGAACCAGCTTCCCGAAATCAACGACGCGGAATACGTGTTTTTCGTCGATCTAATGTTCGCACCTGACAGCTACGCGGAAGAGGCCGAAGCGCTGACCCGCTTTGTGAGCAGTCGGCCGGAAAAGCGGTTTTTCCTCATCGATCATCATCCATTGCCGTTGGCGCGACTGGAAAAGGCGGACAATCTGCGCGTTTGTTATCGCCCCGACGTATGCGACTGTGCGATTGGACCTCGGACTGGAATGATGGTCGTGGCAGCGCTCTGCGAGCGAAAAAACGAGGAAGTGGCAGAGGTTAAAACGCCCGTGCATGATGCACTCTGCGTTAGTATGTGGCGTGCAGCAGCAGTGGGCGGACCTCTTTCCGGTAACAAATTACTGACCTTGCTCGGCGCTAATATGTGGGACACCATTTTACGTCTAAATGATGACGATCCCCGATTTCACCGCCTGCCACGCGGCTTGAGGTCGCCGGATGCGCCTCGCTCGAACACGCTGAGCGAGCTGGACGCCAGAGCGACGGCGTTGATGAATCAGGTAGGCAATACGGGGAGGGACATTGCAATGGCGCAGAACGCAGACATAGAGAACGAGGAGCTTACATACAAAGGTGAGACCCGCCTTCTGCGAAAGAAGAACGATACTTCGCGCAAGGACCTCGAAGTTATCGTGACGCTGCTTGAGGTAGCGGCATTGTCGCTGACTCCGAAAGAGGGGTCGAAGTTCAGTCTCGATCAATTGATGAGCGAAGCTCAGACGCTTGCAGGCAACGATGTCAAGCTGGACGAAAAGGACGTGAAGACGGTTCTCGAAAAGGCCCGATTTGTTAAGAAGGTGAGCAAGCAGCGCTACTTACTAAGATAGATCATCCTGAGCCTTTCTGTTTTACTGGGTTCGGCCATCCTTTCGCTGGCTTTTTCTTCCGAAATGATCGCCTAGTCGCATCCTTCCAGTCGTTCTCAATTACAAGCCGTTCTTCCTTCGGCCCCCTGTTTTTGCTTCTGCTTGGGCTTTTCATCACGGCGCGCCCGTCGCCGCTGGTTCCTTATAACGTAGCCGTTTGCTTTTCCGCTTGCAGAATCGCAGTCGCGGTCCGAGCGCCATCGTCTGCCGTATTCGTAGACGTTGAAGCTTCGGTCATAAGATGCTGAATCGAGCGCTGCATCCTCGATCAAAATCCGCCCAGTGTTTCTTGCGGTAACATCGGCGGTCACGATTGATCTAATTTGTCCGCCGCGCTCAATCTTAAGTATACTCCCAGATTCTCCGCTCTAACCACTCGAATGCGATAGGCGCGCGTGGCAAAATCGATTCGGTTCCCAGCTCTTGGGGTGAACAAGGGGGCTGTGGAGTGGGGGCGTAACGCCATGGCGCGGGGTAAGAAGATTCGGGTCGGAGTCTTGTTCGGCGGCCGCTCGGGCGAGCATGAGATCTCGCTGCGCTCGGCGCTTACGGTGATGTCCGCGATGGATCCCTGGCGATATGACATTGTGCCCATCGGCATCGCGCGCGATGGCCGTTGGTTCCTGCGGCTCGACGCAATAGCGGCGCTTAAGATCGCCGCCCCGAAGCTGCGGGCCCTCGGCCGCAGCGGTACCCCGGTGAGCCTGCCGCCGCATCCCGGCCGCCATGTGCTGGTGGGTGTGGCAGAGTCGAATGGTCACAGCCCGCCGCGCAGGAAAAAACGAGTCTCTGATCTGCCCGGACCATTGGACGTGATCTTCCCGGTCCTTCACGGAACCTACGGCGAAGATGGCACAGTCCAAGGGTTGCTCGAGCTCGCCGGCATTCCCTACGTTGGTGCTGGTGTATTGGGATCGGCGATCGGAATGGACAAAGAGACGCAGAAACGCTTGCTGCGCGACGCTGGAATCCCGGTTGTGCAATTTTTTTGCACCACGCATGCCTCCCACAACGATGACCCTGGACGGGCGCGCCAGAATGCCGATCGCCTTGGCTACCCAGTCTTCGTCAAGCCCAACGCCCTCGGCTCCTCGATCGGCATCAGCCGAGTTGCCGGCCCGGAAACGCTCGCCGCCGCGCTCGACGATGCGTTTCAATACGACCGTAAAATTCTTATCGAAGCCTCATGCGAGGGGCACGAAATCGAGTGTGCGGTGCTTGGTAACGATCGTCCGCAGGCGTCGGTCCCCGGTGAGGTATTGGTCAAAGGCGCTCACAAGTTCTACAGCTACGAGTCGAAATACATCGACTCATCTGGGTCCGAAACACGGATTCCGGCAGAAATTCCTCTCGAAACCGCCAAACGTATCGCTGAACTCTCCGTAGCCGCGTTCAAAGCACTGGACCTGCGCGGTATGGCTCGAGTGGACTTTCTCGCGCGCCAGGACTTCAGTGAAGTCTTCGTGAATGAGGTAAATACCATCCCCGGCTTTACGGCAATCAGTATGTATCCGAAGCTTTGGGAGGCTACCGGAATGCCCCTCCCGAAGCTGATCGACCGCCTGATCGAGCTGGCACTCGAGGATCACCGCGAACGTTCAAGCCTCAAGTTCACTTATCAGCCGCGGGCATGAGAGCCGCTACCATGGAAATGAACGCGCTGTGACCGAACTTCTGGTCGCCACGACAAATCCGGCAAAACTCGCGGAATATCGTCTGCTTCTGCGCCGATTCGACCTAAAACTAGTCTCCCTGCGAGAGGCGGGCGTGGATCGGCAAGCGCCTGAAACGGGCGCGAGTTTTCTCGAAAATGCGCGAATCAAAGCGGCCTTCTACTTCGTCCATTCGGGGCTGCCGGCGCTTGCCGACGATGGTGGACTGGAGGTTGACGCTCTGGGCGGCGCTCCCGGCGTGATGTCGCATCGATGGCTCGGTCGCGATGATGTTGACGATCGCGTTCTTGCCGAAGAGGTGGTTCGGCGGATGGCAGGAGTCGCGCCCGGAGGTCGTGCCGCACGGCTGCGTGCAGCGGCCGCGCTGGTATACACCGAGCAGGGCTTGGTGCGCGAAGGCGTGGCTGAGGCGGCGCTGGAGGGAACAATCGCCGAGCGCTGCTATCCCCAAGTCCGGACCGGATTTCCGTACAGATCAGTGCTCTTTCTGCCCGATCGTGGATGTTATCTCGCCGCAATCAGCGAAGAGGAGGCCGCCCGGCTGAGCCAGCGCCGAATTACCGTCGAAAAGCTCACTCCTCATTTGGAACGGCTAGTCGCTGCCGGCGGGCCTATCCCATCATCCGCTCGGGCGCAGTAGACTTGCTGGCCGGAGGCAAGTCGCCCATTGTCCCGGCTTCGCATTGTCGTTACTGGTCTGGCTGCCACTTATCCGTTAGGGGGCGTGTTCTGGGACTACCTCCAGTACGCACTCGGTTTTGTCAGGCTGGGGCACGAGGTCCTTTACCTCGAAGACACCGCCAGGTGGTGCTATGACCCTGAGCGATCCACCTTCGTTCCATCGGGAGCGCGCAACGCGGCGTATTTGTCGCGCGAATTGGCCAAGCTGGCGCCAGAACTGCAAGATCGTTGGTTCTTCCGCGATGTCGATGGATTGACCTGGGGCTGGGACTGGAAGAGGGTCGCCGACTTCTGTCGTTCCGCCGACCTTTTCATCAACATCTCGGCCTCGTGCCACATGCGCGAGGAGTACTTCGCGGCAGCGCGTACCGTCTTCATCGACAGCGATCCGATGTATACGCAAGCACCGATGCCGGAGTATGCGGCAGGCAAGCTCACCGACTCCAAGTCGCGCGAACAGGTAGAAATGATGCTGGCTCACGACGTGTTCTTCACCTTCGGTGAGAACGTTAACGGAGCCGATTGTCTGGTTCCGTCGATGCTCATCGACTGGATCCCTACGCGCCAACCGATCGTTAATGAAGCCTTCGGGGCCGGATTCGAGGTGCCAACCGCGGCGCGCCGCCAGGTATTGACGACCGTGATGTCGTGGGAGCCGGCCGAAAAGGGTCCGGTGGTCGCGGGCAAGGCGTATACGGGTAAGAGCGCGGAGTTTATGCATTTTGTAGATTTACCCGCGCAGTCACGGCTTCCGATGGAAATTGCGATCAGCGGCCGCGCGCCGCGCGATCGGTTGCGCGCAGCCGGATGGCGCATGGTCGAAGCCTACGAGGTTTCCCGCGATCCCTGGGTCTATCGCGAGTACCTGGCCAATTCGGCCGGAGAATGGAGCGTGGCCAAAAACGCTTATGTAGCTGGCCGAACCGGCTGGTTTTCATGCCGCAGCGCGTGTTATCTCTCACTGGGCGTGCCGGTGATCGTTCAAGACACGGGCTTCGGCTGCGCCCTGCCCTCGGGTGAAGGAGTTCTGCGCTTTTCCACCATTGACCAGGCGCGCGCCGCGATCGAGGCGCTCCACGCCGATCCGCTGCGCCACGGTTGCGCTGCGCGTGAAATCGCTCACGAGTACTTCGACTTCGGAAAAGTGTTGCAGCAATTGATCGAACACGCGAACGGGCCTTCTACACGCCCCGGCTCCGCGACCGGGACTGCCTGAAGCGATGCAACCGACGCCTCTGCAAACGATTCTCGGACTCGGCGGCCTACGACCCGATTCCCGCATGATCATCGAGGCGATTGTCGCCATCCTCTTCGCCCTGGCCATGCTGTCGATGCGCTGGCTGAAGGCAATCGGGTTGTCCGGTTTCGCGATGTGCGGGATCGGCCTGATGCTCGACATTGCGGCCACCCCCGCCGCGATAGCGGAGACGGATTGGGCCAGGATAGCGGCTGCCGCCGGCGAGGTTTTGGTCGCCTGGGGGCTGATAAGCCTGCTGTTCGACGCGGCGAACCTGGCCGCGCGGCGTCGACGCAGTCATTTCTCGACCATCTTCAAGGACATTTTGATGTTCCTGCTGTATGGGATGGTCATGCTGGCAGTGTTGCGTGTCGATTTCCGCGTTGATCCCACGCCCCTGCTCGCCAGCACCGCAGTGGTGGCGGTGGTGGCCGGTCTGGCGTTGCAGGAGAGCCTGGGCAACATTTTCAGCGGCCTGACGCTCCAGCTCAGCAAGCCCTTCGCGCCCGGCGACTGGATTCGGTCTGGCACCTATATCGGACGGGTCCAGGGTATCGGATGGCGTTCGACCGTCGTGGTCACACGCAACAACGAGAAGCTCGAGATTCCCAACTCGATGTTGGCCAAGGACGCGCTGGTAAATTACTCCAATGGTGTCGTAGCTGATGAAGTATCGATAGGACTCAGTTACGGTGCGCCCCCCGACTACGTGCGTGAGGTGGTGCTCGAAACGTTACGTGGAGCGCCTATGGTGTTGCGTGATCCGTCGCCGGAGGTCCTAAGCTGGAATTATGGCGAGCACGCGCTGCAATATCGTGTCAGGTACTGGTTCTCGGACTACCGAGATGCCGAGCACGTGCGCGACGCGGTCTCGACTGGCCTGTGGTACGCCCTGCGCCGCAAGAACATCGAGGTTCCGTACCCGGTCCGTACGCTCAGGCTTCACCCGGATTCCGCTGCCACAACCGGCGCGGAAGCCTTCGAACGGGAAATTATGGAAGAGTTGCGGGGAGTGGACTTTTTGCGCGCTCTTCGCGATGAGGAGCTCCGCGTACTTCTGTCCGAAGTCAACGTGCTCAAGTTCGGCGCGGCGGAGGTGATCGTCCGTGAAGGCGATCAGGGTGATTCGCTTTACGTCATCCGTGACGGCATCGTCGAAGTTGTGGCGATGGCCAGTGACGGAAAGCCGGTGCACATCCGCGATCTCAAGAGCCCGGCGTTCTTCGGCGAAATCGCCTTGATGACCGGTGAACCGCGCAATGCCACGATCCGGGCACGTACCGACGCCGAACTGCTCGAACTCAACCGCGACGCGTTTACACAGCTGTTCAAGGCTCACCCCGAAACCGCTGCTCAGATCGGCGAAGTAATCGCGCTGCGAACCAGCGAAACTCGTGAACTTTTGGCCGCGGCACCCCACCCGGACGGCGCGCATACACGCGCCCGATGGCTCATCGGCAAGATGCGCTTCGTCTTCAACCTGGCCGCCCAGCGTTGATCCCGCGCCGCCGCTTAGTGATAGACCAGGTAGACGAATAAGCCGAGCAGGCTTCCGAACAGCAGCATCGCGTTGACGATCGCAGTTGCGGCAGCGCCAACGGCACGTCTTTCAGGCTTCCACAGATAGCCGACCACGTAGGTTATTCGCGCGAGTAGGAAGAGAATGCCGAGCGTTGTTGCGGCCGCAATACTGACGAAGCGCCCGAACAGCCACAGCCCGGGCACGAATATTACCAGC
The DNA here is from genome assembly GCA_963837035.1 of uncultured Pseudomonadota bacterium. Lineage (GTDB taxonomy): Bacteria > Desulfobacterota > Binatia > Binatales > Binataceae > JASHZA01. Next base: position 202,380 of record CAWIMH010000022.1, on the reverse strand, counting down.
GTCTCGAGCGTGTTCTGATACGCGCGGAAGTAACGTTCGAACAGCGGATTGCCGGTCGTGGCGGGCGCCGGCACTTCGTATTTAATTCTCGCCCATCCAACCAGAAGGCCGAGCGCCATGTATCCTATAAGGGCAAATACCGTAACAAGTGCGAGCCATACCACCGCTTTTCCTTCCCCTCAGCGTAGCCGAGCCTGATTCGCGGGTCGATTTCCTTGCCGCAAAGCATGGCCGGGGTAGCATACGCGCCAACTCTTATGCTCACTTCCCGTCGGCAAAGCGGGCCCTTCGCGCCGCTTCGTCGGCGTCGGCCTCCTCCTTGGGAGGGCGTTCCGGGAGAAAGCCCTCCGTATAGTCTGTTTCCTCCCACAACCGATCATTAGGATCCCACTCGTAGGGTAGTTCGACGACCGTGCCGGGTCGTTCGATCGTTTCGAATGCAGCCATCGCGTCGCGCACAATTCGGCGTTGTAGATCCGGCTGGTGCGGTTTCCCCGTCTGATGACCCAATGGAAAGTTCACGAAGACGGCGCGTGGCGGATTCACCGCGCGCGTAATATCCAATGCTGAGGTCATACAGAGTGTCGGGATTCCGGCAGCCTCAACCACCCGGGCGATCAGTCCAACGGACTGATGGCAAACGGGTCAAGCAGGCACCAGGTAGAAGGCGTCCGCATGCGCGCGCGTGAGTTCGTCGGCGATCCGTGGCGCAAGTTCGTCGCGCACCTTTCGTGACGAGTAGATGCCTCCCATAAAGCTATAAGCCGGGTCTAGTAGCTCGCCAATTACCCTTTGTGCCTCGAGTTCACGCATCCGCGATAGCGGAAAGACGCAATTGTGATCGGCAGCGGCGTCTGCGGTGAGGTAGCCGAAATGCCAGACGCTAAGGTCCGCTTGCGTAGCACTCTTCGGAATCAAGCGGTAGCTCGCGTCCTCGCGATGGAAGCGCGCTTGGTCGCGATAGAGAATTCCGCCCGACGTCATCAGGGCGACGCGGCACTCGGCTATCGGCTTTTTTAGCGATGTCCACGGCGGCGTATCCGCGTTCTCTACCCAGCGATATGGAGTGAAGGCGTGATACAACGCGCGGGTACGTGGGATATAGGCTACCGGCATACTATTCTCCTTGGCCCCTACCCAAGTTTAATCCGGCGGAGGATTCTTCAGTCAAGACAATTCCCGAGGAAAGGCACGCGCGCCGGTTTCAACTTGCGTCCGGCGGAAACATCATCTTACCGCCGTGAAACTCGCGCGCCACGAGATCGATGAAGCCATGGCGAACGGGCCATTCAAGTCTGCTGTCGCGCCAATGAATCCGGCCATCTGGTCCTTCGAACTCGGCGGCGATGTTCTGCGCGCCGTGCCAGGCTTTGGCAGCGCGTTCGCGGTCCGCCGCCACGGCGGGAATTTCCCGGGTCCGCCGAATCCAGGCCGCGAGCCGCGGCGTATTCTTTAGATCGATCCGCATGGCAGAGGCTAACGGCACGTGGCAGATCGCGGCAAAATCCGCGAGACTAGGCACATCCCCACAAAAGTAATCGCGATCGCCAACCTCTCGCTCCAGCGTCTCCAGCAGCGCTCGGCACTCGTCGATAGCAGCCTGTCTCATTGCGGCCGCCTCGGGTGCGCCCTCGCGCAGTACGCTAAGGTAGTAACCGTAGCCAACGGCGTCGAAGGTGCGGTCGCAGAGGTCCTCGATCTTACGCATCCGGCTGCGCTCATACGCGTCCTTCGGGAAGATCGCCGGGGTTGGATATACCTGTTCGAGGTATTCGCAGATTATTGTGGAATCCGCGATCGTGCGCCCATCATCCAGTACCAGCACTGGGACCTCAGCGCGATTGCTGGCCATCCGCAGGTCTTCCTTGCGATCCAGCGAATAGCATCGCTCGTGTGGTTCGTAGGGAATGCCCTTGTGGTCGAGCACGATGCGGACCTTGCGCGCGTATGGACTGGTCGCAAAGGTGAACAGTTTCACGTTGACTTCTCCTCTTCGCGTGGCGCGAGACGCCGCTGCCCGACAATACAGCAACATCCCGGCCATTTGGCCAGAGATCCAAGTGATCTTACAGGGAAATCGCTACGTACCAGATCAAAACAAAAAGGATGCGCGTTTCCGGCCACCAGGTCACGCAGTTCAATCGCCCCGTTTGAGCCGGGCGAGACTTTCGCCGTAGGGCGGATACGCGATACCACGTTCCGTGACAATACCTGTAACTAATTCGGCTGGAGTAACGTCGAAGGCCGGGTTGAACACCTCGACCCCCTTGGGAGTCACCTGTTTACCCGCAAACTGGGTAATCTCATTGGGCGAACGCTCTTCGATTGGAATCTCATCGGCGCTTCGACAGTTGAGATCTATCGAAGACAGTGGCGCCGCAACGTAAAACGGCACCGCATGGCGCTGTGCCAGCACCGCCAACGGATAAGTTCCGATCTTGTTCGCGACATCGCCATTTGCCGCTGTGCGATCAGTTCCGACGATTACGCAATCCACACGCCCGCTGCGTAGTAAGGTACCCGCCATATTGTCCGCGATTACGACGACCGGAATATGGTCCTTGCGCAATTCCCAGGCCGTTAGCCGGGCACCTTGAAGAAACGGCCGTGTTTCGTCCGCGAACACCCGTACCTTCTTGCCTGCCTCGCATGCTGCGCGCACCACTCCCAGTGCGGTGCCGTAACCTGCCGTCGCCAGCGCACCGGCATTACAATGAGTCAGCACGGTCGTGGGAGATCCGAGCAGAGTGGCGCCGTGACGACCCAGGGCGCGGTTCGTCGCCAAATCCTCGTCGTAGATCGCAATCGCCTCGGCGCGAATTCTCCGGAACAGGCTTGCCGCGTCGAGGGTAAGGTTTTGCTCGAGCACGCCGCCCATGCGGTCGACCGCCCACTTGAGATTGACCGCAGTAGGCCGCGTCGCGATGAGTTTTCGGGCGACGATCGCGAAGCGCTTGCGCGCACCCTCGCCGCGGGTTCCCCGGATCCCCAGCGCCACACCCATGGCGGCGGCCACACCGATCGCCGGAGCACCACGAATGACCATTGTGCGAATCGCTTCAGCGACCGCCCGATAGTCCCGGTAACTTCGTATTACCTCGCGGCTGGGTAACAGCCGTTGATCGATCATGCGCACATGATCATGGCGCCATTCGATGGTTTTTACGGGCACAGGCCTGCTCTTGAAGAGACGATCATCGCACCGATTATACATTCGCAGAGCGGGAGAGCTTCTCCCCCAAGCTCCGCAGCATAGGAATGAAGGGCTGGAAGCACAGTAACATTCCTAGACGAATCACAAGCTCATTCCGCAAGACTCGGCCCGGGAGCCAAAGTCCCGGGCCGAGTCCCTCGAATCAGATAGTCTCGACGGAAAGCTTGTTCAGGAGCGTTCGTACAGTCCGCGCGACTTGCGCTTGACCGATCCAGCGTCGATCCAGCGGGTGATGGCGGCAAAAATCTCGGACGGGCGCTTGCTCTTCAGACCGCGTACGCCACGAACGTGTGAGGCCTTGAACTGTTTCGGTAATTGACCCAGCACCGTACTCCAATCAATTCTCCCGCTGCCTGCTCGTGCGGCGCGTGGCGCGGCGGCCACGGCGGTAGCGCGGCCGGTGAGACGTCCCAGACTCGATTCTTCGTCCTTTAAACGCTTCAGTTCAGCTTCTTTAGCGCGGATTTCTTTGTGCAGATTCACAAGTAGAGAGCGCGCCTGCTGCTGAACGCGCCGAAAGGCCGAAGTCGATCCTTCGGAATTGCTTCTACGCGGCATTAATCAGTCTCCTTTTCGATGAGTCACCAAAATATACTGACTGAAACTACACAAGGTCGAAGGGACTTACAACTGAATCAATACTATCAAAGTCGGGGTCTCGAGCAGTGTCGACGTGCCCGACTAAGCACACTGCCGGTTAACCTTTGCTGACTTTGAAGCGATGTGCAATGCAGAATGGTGTGCAATCTCACAATATTCTCAACGACTCAGTCGCATTTATTATGTTCGCGAGTCTGGCCGCGTAGACGATCTTAACTATTTGCTATTGCGATCCGGGCGTCGTTTGCAGGCCGAACACGCCCAAGCGGATACTCCGTGCCGAGACCTATCGGTCCGGCCGACGCACTCCTTGTCACTGCCGCTTCAAGCAGTGCCAGGAAAGCCAGTCGACGGGGAAATGGTCGCCACTAGCAGTCATTTCCATGCGCAAAGTGAAAACTTTCACAGAAACCGCCACGGTCGGGCACTGATGATTGCGACCTCGCTGGTTATGCAGGCAGAACAGTCGCCAGCAAGGAAAAGAGCGTGGTTGGCAACGTGTACTGGTTCATGGAGGCGTTCTGGCGGATAGCGGTTCTTTTCGACGCCGAACGGCTTCGCCGATATGTCACGACCGACCTACCTCCACGATGCGACCAGGAACTCTCTGCCGAACCTGTGCGGAGGATCCATGCAAAACTCAATCGCTCGGCACCAGCGTAACTCGGTCAGAACCAGCGGGAACTCCTTCTTCGAAACGCGATACTGTAGCCTGACCGATTCTAGCATCTACTTCGCGGTCGCCGATCACGCCTCGACCGTCGAGAAAGAACCGGCTGTCATATGCAGCGCGCGAAGCTTGGGTGAGCGTTTCGCGTCATAGTCGCCAATGGGACTTCACTTACGACTCCAACCAAAGGTGGAGGTGTTCAAGCTTTTAAACTAAGACGGCAAACGAGACGAATATTTCAGCCACTTGGAGTCTCGAGCAGACTGGAGACACGGTTCTATTCACCGTACGAGCTTCGTCAATATGGGAAGCGGAGACCAAGCAACCTCTGGGCCACTACCTTGAGCCAAGTGCTCTGACGCTATGTTTGTACGGGCGAAGGTGCTATAAAGAGAGGCACGTTGGGGTCAGTGCGAGCGGCAAAATTGCCGGAGCCGATCGGTGGATTGCTCGTTTGTGCAGAGCGGCCCTTATCTTGTGGTGAAGGCAGCAGGCTCGCGCGCAGTCGGAGTTTAGGGCCCCCCGAGGAGACGCTGAATGGGCCGCAGACTGTACGTTGGTAATCTGGCTTGGACTGTCACTGATCAGGATTTGCACGACGTTTTTGCCGAATCCGGCAAGGTAGACAGTTCGCAGGTAATCATGGACCGCGCGACCAATCGCTCGCGTGGGTTCGGTTTCGTAGAGATGGCCACTGACGAAGCCGCTGACGACGCGATCAAGAAGCTGAACGGGCGCGATCTCAAAGGACGTCCCATCCGGGTCAATGAAGCTCAGGCGCGTGGTACGGGAGGCGGAGGGGGGCGCGGTCCTTCCTCAGATCGCGATCGCTAATCCATCGCCCTTGACCAAGCGACCATTTTCGGTCTGCGGCGAATGAATCAAGTCAGTAATGGCGCCGCTCTCCGCGTCGCGAATTTGTAATCAGTCGAGGACCGACAATAAAAAGGGCCGAACGGATCGCTCCGCCCGGCCCCTCCGCCAACCGGGAAAAGGGGGGCAAACCCCGGCTAGCAAGCTCTATTGTACGCAACTTTTAGTGACTTGCAATAGCTCACGTAGTGAAATTAGGCGACATCCGCTGATGTTCTCACCTAATCTAGTCAAGAGTCCCACAAAAACTCAAGTATGGTCCAATCCTCCAAGCACAGGAGCCAGACCTAGAGGCCAGTTTCAGCCTGCTGCGGCAACCTCATTTTCCGCTCCCGTGCCGACCTTTTCGAGTATAGCCTTCAATACCCGCGGCGGCGACATCGGAAGTTCCGTCATTTTTACGCCGACTGCGCGATAAATCGCGTTCGCGACGGCGGCCATCGGGGGTACGATCGACACCTCGCCGACCCCGCGAACTCCAAGGGGATGGCTCGGGTTGGGAACTTCGACGAGGATAGTCTCGATCATCGGCAGATCGAGGCAGGTCGGCATTCGGTAGTCGAGCAGTCCGCTGTTGCGCAGGGTTCCGCTATTGTCGTAAAAGTATTCTTCATTTAGCGCCCAGCCAAGTCCTTGAACCACACCACCCTGGAGCTGGCCTTCCACATAGCTGGGATGAATCGCGCGACCGACATCCTGTGCGATGCTGCAGCGCAGAATGCTCACTTTGCCGGTTTCGGGGTCCACCTCAACGTCGACGCATACAGTAGCAAAAACGTTGCCGACGGCTCCGACCGCTCCCGCATTTACGCTGGCTCGTCCGACGACGGGGCCTCCAGTTCGCGCAAGGCGGCCCGCGAGCTGCTTCAGCGAAATCGGTGGGGTACCATTGGCTTTGGAGCGGAACATCCCGTCACTGAAATCCACGTCTCCGGGCTGTTTGTCCCACAGCTTCGCCGCACGCTCCCGCAATTGACTCAGGGCTTCGTGAGCAGCTTCATAGACCGCCATTCCGGTCGCTAGCGTGCTACGACTGCCTCCAGTCACGTCGGTATGACCGATCGAATCGGTATCGCCCACCGATGGGCGTACGTCGGCGGGATTCAAACCGAGAACCTCAGCCGCAATCATTGCCATTGACGCCCGGAGTCCACCGATATCAACCGACCCGGTGATCACGCTGACGGTACCATCGGTATGGATGTTAACGGTGGCTGAGGACTGCAGCCCGCCGTTGAACCAAAAGCCCGAAGCCACGCCGCGTCCACGGTGTCGCCCCTCCAGCCGGGAGCGATAATGCGCGCTATTTTTCATCGCCTCGAGGGTTTCGATGCAACCTATTTTTTTGAACGGGGGTCCGGCAGGCTGAGGCGTGCCCTCGCAGGCAGCATTGCGTAGGCGAAATTCGAGCGGATCGATTGCACACTTGATGGCGAGGTCATCGATCACAACTTCGGTCGCAAAGGCCGAAGCGGGGGAGCCGGGCGCGCGATAGGCCGCTACCTTGGGCCGGTTGCACACCACGTCATAGGAATCGATCTTCAAGTTTTCGATATTGTATGGACCGAGCGCGCACATCGCACCCGGAGCAAAAGGAGAGCCGGGGAACGCCCCCGCCTCATAGGCCAGCCAGACCTCCGCCGCCGTGATTTTTCCTTGACGACTGGCCCCGATTTTCGCACGCATCTTGGTGCCTGAGGTAGGACCGGTTGCTCGCAGCACTTCGGCCCTCGTCATTGAGAACTTGACCGGCCGTCCGGTTTTTTTCGATAGCAAGACCGCTAATGGCTCGAGATAGACCGTCGTCTTGCCGCCGAACCCCCCGCCAATCTCGGTTGGGATAACGCGGATCATCCCCTCCGGCAGGCACAGTACGCTCGCGGTTAGGGTCCTGACGTTGAACGCGCCCTGGGTAGAGCAATACACCGTGATGTGGCCGTCGGCTCCGTACACCGCTGTGGCGTTTTGCGGCTCGATATAGCCCTGATGCACGGCAGCCGTCTTGAATTCACGCTCGACGATATAGTCGGCCGCCCTGAAGCCGGCCTCAAGGTCACCCCGTTGAAACTGAATATGTGCGGCAATATTGGTCGGGCGGTCGGGCCCCTCTGGCGAGCCTGGATCGGTGCGATGCGCGATGAATCTGCTGCGCAGTTCCGGCAGCAGCACGGGCGCATCCGGCTTCATCGCTTCTTCTGCCGTCATCACGTGCGGCAGCACTTCGTATTCGACCTCGATGAGTTCCAGCGCCTCATCGGCCACGTGTTTGCTGACAGCCGCGACAGCCGCAACCGCGTGTCCGTCGTAGAGGACCTTGTCGCGCGCCATGACGTTGAGCGACAGGTAATGGGTGTTGACGATGAGTTCGCCGACTTGCGCCATCACGCCCTCAACCTCGGGGAAATCGGCACCGGTCAGTACTGCATGGACCCCCGGGTGCTGGAGTGCCCTCTCAACATTGATCGACTTGATGCGCGCGTGCGCATAGGGACTGCGCAGTACCTTGCCGTGAAGCATGCCGGGGAAAGAATAGTCGGCGCCGTAAAGCGCCCGACCGGTGACTTTGTCGACGCCATCGTGACGAATCGGACGGGTGCCGATAACTTTGAATTCGCCGTGTGCGGTGCCGTTCGAATCCGCCATAGCCCAACCTCCAGACTAAACCCGCAAAAATCTCTGCCGTGTCCTTTTCATGATATGCCAACACGGGTGGATCGTGTAGTCCAAACGCACTCGGCCAGCTCCCCTACGCCCGCACGATCAGTTCCGCGTCCTCGTCCTGTTTTACGCCAAGCAGGAAATTGCGCACGAGGCGTTGCGAGGTTTCGGGTCTTTCCCGCATTGGTGTATGCCCGGCATCAGGTATCAACGCCAGTGTCGCGCGCGGAATCGCGGCCGCCAGCGCTTCGCCATTCTGAGACGGAGCCAGTCGGTCCTCGCGTCCCCACACGATCAAGGTCTCGGCCTCGATCTTTCGCGCAATTTTGATCAGGTCGGGATCACCGTAGCGTCCGCGAAGGAGCCGGATCAGGATTTCCCAGCTTTTCCATTGTTTTTGAAATTCAGGGCTGGTCCGTACGTCCTCGAGTTCAGCGCCGAAATCTCGCCGCACGGCTACAACCCCGATCTGCGCAAAAGCAGCCTTTAGAAACGCCTCCTGGTCGAGAGCTTCGAAGTTGATCGCCGGCGCACCGGCATCCTGAATCCCCAGAGGATCCAGCAACACCAATTTCCCCACGCGCGCGGGGCTCTCCGCTGCGAGGCAAAGCGCGATCCAGCCGCCAAACGAATGACCGGCAACATCGGCCAGGTTCACCTCTATCGAGTCAAGAAACCCGAGCATAATCCGAGCATAGTCGGGCGCGCCGCTCACACCTTCGGGGATTCGTCCATCTGCCCACCCGGGCAATTGCGGTGCGTAAACCGTATTGGTCAGGGCCAGCGCGAGATGAAAGGTGTCCCAGCGCCCCCAGCCACCCAGGCCGTGAAGGTAGAGCAGGGGCCGTCCCCGGCCACCTTTCATATATGGAATCGTCAAACCGCCCACCACGGTCTGGCTGCGGCTGACCTGCGAGGCATCCCCGGCTCCCATTGGCTCTCGCTCCCTCAAGTCACCTAGGCGGTAACATTGATCCAGTGTTTGAAGCACTCCAACTCGAAGAAGGAGCTTGCGGCTGCGGGATCGGGGGCCGAGTCACCGGAATCGAGCGTTACCACGAGACGAATGACATAACGGTCGTTGGCCACCGCGCGTTGTTGTGCGGCGATCGCCACGCCGGGTGCATGCTGATCCGGGATCTGCGCGAAGTCGCGATATTTTCCCTGGAAGACTGTCTGGCGGTCGGCGCCACGCTCATCCGCGATCTCGATCAAAACGTCGGCGTCGCCCGACAAATCGCTGCCGTCCTGGCGCCTTAGCGAGAGGCGAATTGCGCTCCCGCGATAGTCCGCGGTTGGTCCTGCGAAGATAATCTGGCAAGGGAAACCACCGGCTTCTCGCTCCGGAGTATGCATCTCCCATCCGGCGACGAGCTTGCCGTTATTGGCCGTAACAAACTCGCGAATCACCTCGGGTGAATCCCGGGTAATGGTGTAGTTGAAGTCTCCATAAAGCGGCAGCCGTCCACCTGTTAGTCCGGCAGGCCGGCTTGTCTCAATTGTGGGCGTAGTCGTTTGCACTGCCGGGCGAGTGTCGATATTCAACGACCGCAAAAGCGGCATTACCCGTTCGGCGAAAAGCCGCTTGGACGTCATGACCTTTTCGTGTGGCAGGTTGCCCACGTGGAACATTCCGAGGAAATGCCCATAGCAGGCGATTTTCATATCGTTTTCGAGCCAACGAGTTACGTAATCAGGATCACCGCAGACGATGAAACCATCTTCGCGCATCTGCTCGAATGGGGTATGGGGCCCGGGGAAATCGCGCTCGACATTTTTGCGATGCTGGAAGGATCGGTCAGTATGGAGTCCCGGCAGCGGCGCCGGGTTGGTCAACGGTCGTCCGAGCACACGCAGCAGATAGCCGACTGCCTCCCGCGCCTCTTCGATCGCCTTGCTATTGGTTTCCGCGATGTGAATCAGGCGTGCGCCAACGAAATTGTCGAACCCCGCGTCCCATCCGAAGCGCTCCCTGGCGACTCGCTTGTACAGGTCGAAGGAATCTTTGAAAGCCTGCGGTGGGATAAAAGACCTGCGCCCCCGCGATTTTTCGCTCGGCAGCGAATTCAATCGTCTCGAGAGATCCGGTTGGCATCCAGAACGGAAACGGGCACTGAATAGGGCGCGGCCAGATTGAGACGCCGGTCAACTTCCAGTACTTACCGTCGTAGTCGAAGACTTCCTGGCGCAGGCATTTGTCGATGATATCGTAGGCTTCCTTCAATCGCTCACGGCTGGTGAACGGATCGACGTTGTAGGAGACGTATTCGTACGGGACGCCGCGCACGATGCCCCCGATAAAGCGGCCGCCCGATAGACAGTCCATCATCGCGAACTCTTCCGCTGTCTGTACCGGATGGCGCAGGGGCAGGATATTGCCGATGACGCCGACCTTCATGCGCTTGGTCCGCATGATGATGGCAGTAGCGGTGATATTGCACGACGGCTGGATGTTGACTCCGGTGAAATGGTGTTCGTTGACGAAGGCGCCGTCAAAATTCAGGTCTTCGCAGATCGCCCATTCGTCCAGATGTTCCTGGTAGGTTCTGGCTACCAGACGCGGGTCGCAGAACTTGTTGGTAAAGCGAACCTCAGGCCCGATTTCGGCGGGAACTCCCGGATAGGTCAACTCGTCGAAGGTATAGAACTTCATCACGGTCCTCCTCAGTCCCTGCGCAGCACCGCCGCTCCGGAACAGGACGCAATAGCTGTAACAGCGGAAGCTACCTCGCGGAAACCGCGGGGAAGGTCTGATTCATGGAAGATGCTCCGTTGGGAAAGCGATGGTCCCGCGCGACTTTCAGTAAGCGGCTAGCCGCCGCCGATTGCTGGAATGAAAAATACCTCGCTGTTCTCAGTTACCCGGTCCAGTACGCCGCCGGTTCCCATCTCACCGTCGATCGACACAGCGACCGACGGTTTGATGTCGCCATTTTCGACCAGATGCCCCGCGAAACCCGGGAATTGCCGTTCAAGATCCGCCACGAGTTCACCGATGTTGCGACCGGTTGCGCGCACCCGATCGCGACCGTTGGTCAACTTACGTAGCAAGGCCGGAACGACAACGGTTGCCATGATCAGTAGAGGAGGGCCGGGTCCATCACGGACCCGGCCCGGTGATGAGTTACCAGCCCGGTTTAACGGCCGGCCGCCGCGGCCTGACTATCCGCGTGGAGCCGCTTTTTGAGCATCTCCTTGAGCAGACGCGGGGGCGACATCGGTAGTTGAGTCATCCGCACGCCAGTAGCATGCGCGATCGCATTGGCGACCGCCGCCAGCGGCGGCACGATCGAGACCTCGCCAACTCCGCGCGAACCGATTGGGTGACCGGGGGCAGGAACCTCGACGATTACCGTCTCAATTTGCGGAAGATCGAGGCAGGTTGGCATCCTGTAGTCCAGTAGCCCCGTGTTACGCAACGTACCTTTGTCATCGTAGAAATATTCTTCGTTGAGCGCCCATCCGATACCCTGGGCGGTCCCCCCCTGCATCTGACCCTCGACGTAGCTCGGATGAATCGCCTTGCCGGCATCCTGCGCGACGGTCGCGCGCAGTATCTGGACCTTACCGGTATCCGGGTCGACTTCAACGTCCACACAGGTAGAGGCGAAGGCCGGTCCGACTGAGCGTGCATTGACGGTCGCACGGCCCGTAACGGGACCGCCGGTACGCGCCAGCCGACCAGCAATTTCCTTGACGGTCAGCGGCTGGATGCCGTCGCCTTTTGCGCTCAGCACACCGTTTTCGAAAGTGACTTCCTCAGGTTTCTTCTCCCAAACCTTGGCAGCCCGTTCCTTAAATTGACGAACCACGTCCTGGCAAGCCTGAAAGACCGCCAAGCCGGTGGTTACCGCAGTGCGGCTGCCTCCCGTCACGTCCGTATGGCCGATGGAATCGGTATCCGCCACCAGCGGCCGCACATCTTTGACGTCGATTCCGAGTACCTCGGCGACGATCATTGCCTGCGCTGCGCGGGTACCGCCGACATCGACCGAGCCGATCACAAGACTCGCTGTCCCGTCGGTATGCACGTTCACAATCGCCAACGACTGAAGACCCACGTTGAACCAGAAGCCGGACGCCATGCCGCGGCCGCGATAGGGTCCTTCCAGCTTGGATTTGTAGTGCGGACTGTTCTTGATTGCCTCGACCGTTTCGAGAAAACCAATCCGCTTATATGGAGGTCCGGCGGTCTGCGCTGAACCCTCCTTGACCCCGTTCATGAGGCGGAATTCGCACGCATCGATTCCACATTTCTCTGCCAGTTCGTCAACTACGGTCTCGGAAGCCATCGCCGCGTTGCTCGCGCCCGGTGCGCGATAAGCTGCGGTTTTCGGCCGGTTGACGATCACGTCGTAAGCGTCGACCAACAGGTTGGGAATGTCGTATGGAGCGACAATAGTCATAGCGCCTGCGCCGACGGGGGAACCAGGAAACGCCCCGGCTTCGTAACCCATCCAGATCTGTGCGGCAACCAACTTGCCATCTTTGGTCGCGCCCATCTTGCACCGAATGGTCGACCCTGACGTCGGACCGGTCGCACGTAAGACTTCCCCGCGCGTCATCACCATCTTGACCGGATGTCCGGTAATCTTCGAAAGGAGTAGCGCCACCGGCTCCAGGTAAACGGTGAGCTTGCCGCCAAAGCCGCCGCCAATCTCAGCCGGAACCACACGGATGCTACCCTCGGGCATCCCGAGCAGGGCCGACGTCAGACCGCGTACCGCAAAGGAGCCCTGGGTTGAACAATAAATCGTCGCGTGACCGTCTGAATTATAGATGGCGACGGCATTGTGCGGTTCGATATAACCCTGGTGAACCATCGCAGTCTTGAATTCGTGTTCGACGACGTAGTCCGCCTGTTTGAAGCCCGCTTCGATGTCGCCACGCTTGAATTGGATATGGGCGGCGACATTGGTCTGTTTTTCGGGGCCATCCTCCTTGTTGCGGAGGTTCGGCAGAACGATCGGGGCCCCTGGTTTCAAGGCGTCCTCGACCGTCATCACCGGCGGAAGGATTTCGTAATCAACTTCGATGAGCCGGAGCGCCTCGTCTGCGATATGCGGACTGGTTGCGGCTACCGCGGCGATGGCATGGCCGTCGTAGAGCGCCTTGTCGCGGGCGAGGAGGTTGAGCGACAGATGCGCGAGGTTAACCGGTCCCTCGCCACCCTGCTCCACCTTATCGGGCAGCAGTGGCCAGTCCGCAGACGTGACTACCGCTTTTACTCCAGGCAGAGCACGAGCCTTGTCAGTGTTGATGGATTTGATGTTGGCGTGGGCGTACGGACTGCGCAGGACCTTCCCGTGCAGCATCCCGGGGAAGGCATAATCGGCGCCATACTTGGCACGTCCAGTCACCTTATCGACGCCGTCATGCCGCACCGGGCGGGTGCCGATTACCTTAAAACCATTGGTTGATGCAGCCATGCTAGTTACCCTCTTTGACAAATGCCTGGGTCATTTCGGCCTGCGATGGCCCCCTGGTCGTCGCACCGCTTTTGGCGGCCACCGACGTTTTGGCCGCGTCCATCACGGCTCGGACGATTTTGTCATAACCGGTGCAGCGGCAGAGATTACCGGCCAGCGCGTACCGAATCTCGGCCTCGGTCGGGTTCGGATTACGATCGAGCAGCGCCTTGGAGGACATCAGGAATCCCGGGGTGCAAATACCGCATTGCAGACTGGCATGCTCGAGGTACTTCTGTTGCAAAACGTGGAGTGTGCTGCCGGTGGCCAGCCCCTCGACGGTCTGGACCTTTTTGCCTTGCACCTCGGGCCCCATTATCAGGCATGAACACGCGGCGCGTCCGTCAACGATTACGGTGCATGCCCCGCAATCACCGGTGAGGCAGCCTTCCTTGCTGCCGGTAAGTTCGAGCACATCGCGCAGACATTCGAGCAAGCTTTGGCGCGGCTCGCAGAGAAATTCGGTTAGTTCCCCATTGATCGTGGCTTCGACAACAGTTTTCTTTGCCATATTCCTGCCGCTTGAATCCTTAACCGAAGGCCTCGTGGCCTACGGCCGTCAGAGATTTGATCAGTGCCGTTTCAGCGGCTCTGATCATTCAGCCTTGCGCGCTCCGCCGCCTTGGCCAGCACCCGCCGCGTAAGTACGCCCACCACATGCCGGCGATATTCCGCAGTGCCCCGCATGTCATCGATCGGTGAGCTCGCATCGATCGCGAGTTGAGCAGCACGCTCGATCGCCGCTGCGTCGAGCTTTTTGCCGACCAGGGCCTGCGATGCTTCCTTGGCGAAAATTGGGGTTGGCCCAACCGCTCCCAGTCCGATTCGTGCCGCGACGCAGCGGTCATCGGCGAGATCAAGTGTAAGAGCGGCGCCAACTCCGACTACTGCGATATCCATCTCGTTGCGTGGGATGAAGCGCAGATAGGCATCGCTCGAATGGCGGGACAGACCCGGAATCTGGAACTCCACCAGCAACTCGCCCGGTTGCAGGACCGTACGTCCCGGGGCGGTGCAAAAATCCTCCACAGGTACGATCCGCTCCCCATTGGGGCCCACCACGCGGCACTTGGCAGAGACGGCGATCAACGCAGGCGTGGTGTCAGCGGCCGGCGAGCCGTTGCACAGATTGCCGCCCACGGAGGCGCGGCTTTGAATTTGGAGCGAGCCGATCAGGTGAGCGGCCTCGGTCAGACCCGGGTAATACTTGCGCATGTCGGCGTTTTCGTGAATCTCGATGGCCGGCACCGCCGCGCCCAGTCGCATGCCGCGTTGCATATCGAACGAAATTCGCCGCATCTCATCGATGTTTTTGACGTCGACCACATATTCCGGCCGGCGCACCCCAGCACGCATCTGGATTATCAGATCGGTACCGCCGCATAGCGGCCGTGCGTTTTCGCCGTGCGCGGCAAGCAGTTTGATCGCCTCGCCGACGGTTTTGGGAGCTTCATAGTTGATCGCTTGCAAGACCGCAAAACCTCCCTACCGCGCGCAGTGCGCGCGCCCTGTCTCTTATCGATCGTTCAATCTAATCAAAGCCTCGTAAAAAGACCAACCCGCGGGTAGGGTCTTCTCCATCCATTCGCCGGCAGCCCGCTCGAACAGCCTCTCTTTTCTACTCTTTGAACCCGAGCTTACTCACGACCCGCGCGGCCGCACGAGCAAGCACGGGCGGCTGTTTGCCCATGCTCTCGAAGCGGGGATCAGTGGTCTGCCCGCGAACGAAACGCACGTAAATCTGCTGCACCACCGTCGCGGTCTTCCATTGCGCCCAAGGCCAGTAATATTCGATATGGCTGACGTCGCGGCCAGTCCGCTGGGCGTAGCGCGCAGCCAGTTCGCGCCGGGTCAAAAAGCCGGGCAGGATGGTATGGGCGTGACCCTCGGCCAAATCGATCAATTCGGCGGCGTCGTCCGGGTCTCGCCAATAGTTTAGCGCGATGCCGAGATCGACCATCGGATCGCCCAGGGTCGACATTTCCCAGTCGAAGAGACCGACGACTTTGCCGGAGTTGTCGGGTGCGAACATCACGTTGTGCAGGTAGTAGTCGTTGTGGAGGAGTACCGGCTTCTGAACCGGCGGCATGTTTTCGAGGAACCAGGCGCCCAGCTTGTTCATCAGCGGCACCTCGACGGTCTTGGCCTTTTCCCAGCGGTCCATCCAGCCCGTGATCTGGCGGCGGAGGAAACCGTCGGGGCGGCCGAGCCCACCCAATCCGAGCCGCTCATATTCGACTGAATGGAGGTCGGCGAGCGTGTCGATAAAACCCTCGGACATTTTGCGGAACGTCTCCGGGGTTGTCGTGATTCCGGGGGGCAATGGCCGCCGGTTCGGTATCACGAATCCACTTCGTCGTTGCATCACGAAGAACGGCGCCCCGATTATCGCCGGATCTTCGCAGAACAGGATCGCCCGTGGCGCCTGGCTCAGACCCTCCCAGGCGCGTGAGAGCACCCGAAACTCCCGCGCCATATCGTGCCCGCCCGGGGGCAGCGGTCCGAAAGGGGGCCGCCGCACGACCCATTCCTGCCCACCGCCGAAGCGTAGCAGGTAGGTCAGATTCGAATGACCGCCGTAGAACTGCTTGACCTCGAGTGGGCGATCGGTGCCCGCTACATCGTGTTGGCGTAGATACGTGACGAGCCGCGGCCAGTCGAGTTGTTCTTCTTCGCGCACCTCGCCAAATTCAGGCAGCGGTTGGTTATGATCGATTTCTGCTTCCGACATAGCCTGGTCTCCAGGCGGTCCAAATTCGTACGCTTAAATTCCTGATCTTTAGTTGGTTATTGACTCCACTTGCGGCATTCGCGCCGGGAGATAGTCATGCGATGGACTTCGTCAGGGCCATCGACGATGCGCATCGCGCGATTTTCGCGCCAGAAACGGGCAATCGGCGTGTCGTCGCTCATTCCCATCGCTCCGTGGAGCTGAATAGCGCGATCCAGTACCTCCATTACCATATTCGCAGCCTGAACCTTGATCATGGCGATTTGCTGGCGCGCTTCGCGCTTGCCGACCGTGTCGATCATCCACGCGGCGTGCATGACCGCCAGTCTCGTCGCGTCGATATCGATACGCGAATCGGCGATCCATTGCTGCACGTTAGCCTTATCCGCCAACAGGCTGCCGTGCGCGAAGCGAGTATTGGCCCTCTTGCACATCAGCTCGAGCGCACGCTCGGCGACTCCAATATTGCGCATACAGTGATGGATCCGGCCGGGTCCGAGCCGCGCCTGCGCGATCGCGAAGCCATCGCCCTCTTTCCCGAGCATATTGGTTACCGGCACTTTGCAGTCGCGGTAGTAAATCTCGCAATGTCCGCCGCCGCCGGCATGGCCCATAACCGACACGGGCCGCACGCAGTCGAATCCAGGCGTGTCGGTCGGCACGATCAACATGCTCGCGCGTTTGTGCGGGGCGGCTTCCGGATCCGTAACTACCATCGCGATGGCGAAGCCTGCGCCGATCGCACCGGACGTGAACCATTTGTGCCCATTGATTACGTAATAGTCGCCCTCGCGCCGGGCGCGCGTTGCCAGTTGGGTTGGGTCGGATCCCGCGGTCTCCGGCTCAGTCATCGAGAAGCAGGTGCGCATTTCGCCTTCGAGGCAGGGAACGAGCCATTGCTTCTTCTGGTCTGTACTGCCGAAGTCGGCCAGGATTTCCATGTTGCCGGTGTCGGGGGCCATGCAGTTGAAGGCACGTGAGCCGATCGGACTACGGCCCATAATCTCGCTAAGCGGAGCGTATTCGGCGACTTTCAGCCCCTTGCCGTACTCGTTGTCCGGCATGAAAAGGTCCCATAGGCCCGCAGCTTTGGCCTTGTTGCGCACATCTTTCAGAACGGCGGGCTCGGTATGCTCCTTGCCCGGCCGGTTCATCTCTTCATCGACCTGTTTTTCGATAGGGTAAACGTATTCGCTCATGAAGGTCGAGACTTTTTTCTGCAGATCCTTGACCTTGGGAGAGAGTTCGAAGTCCATTTATGTCCTCGCAGTCGCTCGAAGATGCTGGCCGATGTCCGGTCCAGCTTTCACTCATAATCCAGCGCTCCGATAAATTGAAGCTCTGAGGCGGCCACCCGCCTGCCACTGGGGCCGAATCGAGACCCGGGCGACCCTCACGGTTCCTTTCGCCCGTCCTATCTGCTACATGGGCGCCTGGGATGTTTCGAACGTACGGGAGGAGATTCGCCCATGGAACTCGCGCGGCCTCAAGTTGACGTTGGCCTCTTCACCAACAATATCGACGAGATGCGGACCTTTTACGGTGAAAAGCTCGGGCTCGCCTTCGAGTCCATAATGCCCGTAGGCGGAGGCTTCCGACAGCATCGCTATCTCGCCAACGGTTCAGTGATCAAATTGATGGATTCGCGCGACCCGCTGCCGCGGCGCCATCCCGGCGGTTACGAAACCCTGATCATCGCGACCTCGAAGGTTTCGAAGCCGGAAGTACTGTCCGACCCCGATGGCAATACTATCGAATTGGTGCCCCCTGGCCGTGACGATGTTACGCAAATCGAGGTCAGGCTGGGCGTTACCGACGTCGGCACGCACGAGGATTTTTACCTGAAAGCGTGCGGCGCAGTGTCAATCGGCGGCAACCGCTACAAAATCGGCGATACCATTTTTGCCCCCTTCCATGACCCCGGTGCCACACGTGCGGCGAAGAAGTCCTTTGCGAATCCTCTCGAAGTGGTCAAGGAGATGGCGGCACTGGGTATCCGTTACGTCACTATCCAGGTGCGCAAGTGCGACGATGCTTTTAAGCAGTTGACGTCAGGGGGCGCGGTCGAAGCGATTGCGCCAGTCAATTTTGGGGAGGTCGCACGAATCGCTTTTGTGCGCGATCCCGACGGGAATTTCGTGGAGCTTGGGCAACGCCCGCCGAGCTGAGAAGGCGGGGTTCGTGCCGGAATCATCGGCGCGAACCCTAGCCACTACCCGCTGTGTCGAAGACCTCGTAATCGGATCTATTTGTATCTGCCGCAAGTTTGTGCCGTTCGTCAGGTTTCCAGTTTTGCCAAAATTAGCCAGCAATTATCTGCTCTGGGCGGGTCTCCTGGTCGCACTGATCGTCGCGGGATGCGGTCCCGCGAGCATTAACCCCGGCACCGAAACCCAACCGGTTAGTACTGGCCGGCCTAGTGCGATAGTCATTTACGACTTCGCGGTCTCTTCCGCGGAGGTCACTCAGAACCAGGCCATTTTCCAGCGCGCGCTTCGTGCCGTCACTATGAATTCCGATCAGCAGCAGGCGAGCGAACTCCAGACCGGTCACGAAACCGCCAAAGATCTGTCCGACACGCTGGTCAAACAGCTCACCGACCTCGGCTTCAACGCACAGGTCGCGCAGCGGGGCACGCCTGTTCCCAACGGCGCGCTACTTATTGACGGACAGTTCGTGAACATCGACGAAGGCAATCGTCTGCGGCGGCTGGTTATCGGTTTCGGCGCTGGCGCGTCCAAACTCGACACGCAGGTTAAGGTCTACCAGGTCGCCGGCGGCACGACCGCCCAGTTGCTTGATTTCACCACCCACGCCGAGAGCGGCAAGATGCCGGGCGCGGCGTTCACGATGGGCGCTGGCGCGGCGGCGCAGGGCGGGGTAACGGCGGCAACCGGGGCGGCTACGATGGGATTGGCGGGCGCAAAAACCTACCGTTCGGCGACAGGTTATCTAGCCGGTTCCACGGCGAAACAGATCGTCGCGTATTTCTCGCAGTATGCTGCGAATCAGGGCTGGATCAGCGCGGATCAGGCGCAGAAGGTAAAATACGACCAGAGCGCGGAATGAAGTCGCGGTAGTGCGACTCGCGCGGTCTTCAACTCCAGGACAGGGTCCAAAAAAGCGAGAGATTCTATGCCCAGCGGAAACGCGGGCGATGCCGTGGCGCTCGCGAACCCCCCGAACTGAACAGC
The DNA here is from genome assembly GCA_963837035.1 of uncultured Pseudomonadota bacterium. Lineage (GTDB taxonomy): Bacteria > Desulfobacterota > Binatia > Binatales > Binataceae > JASHZA01. Next base: position 182,972 of record CAWIMH010000022.1, on the reverse strand, counting down.
TTCATCGGTTTGGGTGCCACGATCTCCGGCTGCTCAAAGCCTTCAACGACTTCCCGCTCGAGGGTGATTCCCAGCGCTCGTTCGATCCGTCCCAGCGAAACCCGATCGTCCGACGTGACGAGGCTGATCGCATTGCCGATCCGGCCCATGCGCGCCGTGCGCCCGATTCGATGGACATAGTTTTCGGGTTCGTCCGGCAGGTCGAAATTAATGACGTGCGAAACTCCGGGAATATCCAGTCCGCGTGCTGCGACGTCGGTCGCGACCATGACGTGGTACGTCCGCCGGCGAAAACCCGCGAGTGCTGCCGTGCGCTGGCTCTGCGAAAGGTCGCCGTGGATCGCGATCGCGCGGACGCCATGCCGTTTGAGCGCGCGCGTTACACGGTCCGCGCGGCTCTTGGTCCGCGTGAAGACAATCGCGCTCTCCGTTTCAGGACGTTCGAGGATTGCGCGCAACAGCGCTTCCTTGTCCTCACGCGTCGCTGGGCAGAGCGTCTGCCGGATACTCGCGGGCGGAACTCCGCGGTCGCCGATACTGACGCGTTCCGGCTCACGGAGGAATTCGCGCGCCATCCGTTCGGCGCCCGTATCCATGGTCGCCGAGAACATCAGCGTCTGCCGTTTGGTCGGGACCATCTTCATGATCCGGCGGACCTGCGGCATAAAACCCATATCCAACAGACGATCCGCCTCGTCGATCACGACGGCCGAGATGCGGTCGAGGCTGACGGCGTGGTGTTCGAGATGATCGATCAGCCGCCCCGGGCAGACGATCAACACTTGTGCTCCCGCGTGCAGTTCGTCGAGCTGGCGGCGCATCGACTCGCCGCCCACGATAACCGCGGCGCGCAGATTCGTATGCCGCGCAAACAGGCGGAATTCCCGAGCAACCTGAGCGGCCAGTTCGCGGGTCGGCTCAATTATGAGGAGCGCCGGCCCCGATACGCGATCGCGATGAAGCCGGTCAATCAGCGGAATCAGGAACGCCGCAGTCTTGCCGCTGCCGGTCTCTGCCGTCGCGACTACGTCGCTCCCGGTCTGAATTAAAGGAATCGCACCGGATTGGATGGGCGTGGCCTCATGATGGCCGCGGTCTCGAATCGAACGATCAATTTCGGGTGATAGTGAAAAAGCAGCGAAAGACAAGCTAGACCTGTAACCTAGGCCGCTCTATTGCGGCCGACATCGATAAGGGATGGAGTTTGATAAGTTGATTTCCTGCGGTGAGAGCGCCGAATAACTCAGCACGACATTTGATAATGCTCTAGTGAAAAGACTATATACGTTGCGGTCGGTGGAAGCAATCACCCTCCGCACCAGCTCAACCAGCTCATTCCGGACCCTTCCGCGACGAAAACCTCAAAGCGCCTGTCCGGCGCACCATCCGCTCGACCATGCCCACTGGAAATTGTAGCCGCCCAACCAGCCAGTGACATCGACCGCTTCCCCAATCATGTACAAACCGGCGACTTTGCCGACCCCCAGGGTCTTGGAGGAGAGAGCCCTGGTATCGATTCCGCCGACCGTTACCTCCGCCTTGGACCATCCTTCGGAATCCACCGGTTTCACCACCCAGCTTTTGAGACGTTTGGCGACTGCGGAAAGGACTCGGTCGGGCAAGTTGGCCATCTCTGCTTGTGGTGCTTCAGCGGCTATGGAGTGGGCAAGCCGGGTCGGCAGCGGCTCTGCCAGCACGCTCCCAAGTTCCGCACGGGGCCGGGTTCGCCTGCGGTCTTTGAGGAATCCATCGGCGTCGACCCCGGGCATCAGGTCGATCGAGAGCTGATCGCCCTTTCGCCAAAAAGAGGAAATCTGCAGAATTGCAGGACCTGACAGACCGCGATGCGTGAATAAGAGATTCTCACGGAAGGTCTGGCCGCCGCACTCAACCGTGGCTTCGACCGAGACGCCGGCGAGTGCCCGGCACAGGCCGAGCGTATCTCCGGCGACCTTGAGCGGTACGAGTCCGGGCCGAGGTTCGATCACCGGTATGCCAAAGCGACGCGCAACGCTAAACGCGAAGTCGGTCGCTCCCATCTTCGGAATCGACAGACCACCCGTGGCGATCACGAGCGCCGGCGCCTCGAAGATCCCCCGGTCGGTCCTGATCTTGAAGCGGTCGGTGCGGGTGATCTCCTCAACCTGGTAGCCAAGCCGCAGCTCAACCCCGGCCGCCGCGCATTCCCGCAGCAGCATATCGAGGATTTGGCGCGCCGAGCCGTCGCAGAATAACTGTCCGAGGGTCTCCTCGTAGTAGCGGATCCGATGGCGCTCGACCATTGCGATAAAGTCATGGGGCGTGTAGCGGCTCAGCGCGGATCGGCAGAAATGCCGGTTGGCCGACACAAAGCGTTCAGGGACGGCTTCCAGGTTGGTGAAGTTGCAGCGCCCGCCCCCTGAAATCAAGATCTTGGCGCCCGGGCGATCGAGATGTTCGATAACCGCTACGCGCCGCCGGCGCTGCCCCGCGCTCAGCGCGCACATCAACCCGGCGGCCCCCGCTCCTACGATCACGGCGTCGAACGCTTCCATCGCCGACGGCGATTTAGACATGCGACCGCGAAGCGCGCAACGCATGCGGCCTAACTCGAATTGGTCGATTCGTGCGGCCCGTTTTCGCCGCTTTCACGCGCGAGGAGCCTGGAGGCTCCTTTCGTAGCGCGAGATCAGTAGCGCGGTTGCGCCAATCGCTCTTTATATCGCACTCAATTCCGGCGCTTGGGAGCTGGTGCAGGCTCCTCCTCGCCCTCGTCGGCGCCATTTGCTGCGCCGTCGGTCACTGCTACCGCCTTGACCGCCAGTTTCGCCCGCAGCTTCGCCTCGATCTCGTCGGCGATTTTAGGATTCGCTCGTAGAAGATCGCGCGCATTCTCCCGCCCCTGTCCGATCCGCTCCCCGCCGTACGAATACCAGGCGCCGAGCTTCTCGATAATATTGTGCTCGGACGCCATATCCACCAACTCGCCTTCCTTCGAGATCCCTGAGCCGTAAAGGATGTCGAACTCCGCCTCGCGAAACGGCGGCGCGACTTTGTTCTTCACCACCTTGACCTTGGTCCGCGAGCCGATCACTTCGTTGGTGCTTTTGATCGTGCCGATCCTGCGTATATCGATTCGCACCGAGGAGTAGAACTTGAGCGCGTTGCCGCCAGTGGTGGTTTCCGGATTCCCGAACATCACGCCGATCTTCATCCGGATCTGGTTGATGAAAACTACCACAGTGCGCGATCGCGCGATGATTGAGGTCAGCTTGCGCAGGGCCTGGGACATCAAACGGGCCTGCAGGCCCATCTGGGGCTCTCCCATCTCACCTTCGATTTCCGCGCGCGGCACCAGGGCCGCGACCGAATCGATGACCAGCACATCGATTGCGCCCGACTGCACCAGAGTCTCGGCGATTTCGAGCGCCTGCTCGCCATTGTCGGGCTGCGAAATGAGAAGATCTTCGACGATCACGCCCAGCTTGCGCGCGTACCCCGCGTCCAGCGCGTGCTCCGCGTCGATGAACGCGCCGATACCGCCGCGCTTCTGCGCCTCGGCGATACATTCGAGCGCGAGAGTGGTCTTGCCCGAGGATTCAGGGCCGTAGATCTCAACCACACGCCCGCGCGGCAGTCCGCCCACGCCCAGTGCGAGGTCGAGTCCTAGCGAACCGGTGGGGATGACCGCGATGTTGGCCTCGATCGCCTGCTCTCCAAGCTTCATGATCGAGCCCTTGCCGAACTGTTTTTCGATCTGGCTCAGTGCCAGGTCGAGTGCCTTGCTCTTGATTTCCTGCGCCATTGACGCCCTCGTGTAGCGGGCTTTGAATCTCGCGAGCAGATTTTGCCATAAAAGAGGGAGGATAGCGTTAGCGCGCCGAAGCAGGCATCAACAGGTTTCGTCCAAGACCCCAGAGATAATCGACGCGAAAACCTGCCTCCTTATCCGCACAAACACAGGGGTTTGGGAAATCCCTCGCCGGGGACCGCGTTCCGGCTCAGTCCTTGCGGTGCAGCGCATGGCGAGCGAGTTCCGTGTAAATCGAGGTTTCGCGACCGAGGGTGCTCCGGTACAGCGCTAGCGAAGCAACCCGGGTCGCGCCGAAAACCCGCTCCGCGGCGTCGGCAATCGTGTCGCGCACCGCAAGCCATCCGCGGGGATCCCGTACGCGCCCGATCGTCAGATGGGGCGAGAAGTTCCGCCGCTCGGGCGGAAATCCGGAAGCGACGGTCACGGCCTCGATTCGTCCGGCAAGATCGATCAACGCGTTGGACGCGAGCCCGATCCATACGACGCGCGGACGGCCAGAATTCGGAAAAACTCCGGTGCCACGAACCTCGACTACGAACGGTTCGGTCGCCGCGGCGATTTGCTCCAGGCCATTGTTCAGCCGTTCAAGCTGATCGGCTCGAGCCGCATCCCCAGGAAGCGCAAGGTAAGGTGCAAGTTCGCCCGACGCGTCCAGCGCACGCCATGAGACGAAGCCCGCATCGTCTCAATGAACTCCGCCACGGCATCCTCGACTTTCGCGTCTAATTGGATCGCGACAAATGCGCGGATTCTGTCGGGCAGGTCGTTCACCCGTGCGGAGTTCTAATGCTGGTGCTTCAGGGCGTGCTCCACCAGGATCAGGCGGTCGTTGCCGAAAAACATCTCGCCCTCCACGAAAATCGTGGGCGAGCCGAATCCCCCGCGCTCGATGAGTTCGTCGGTATTGGCCTTCAATTTGTCCTTGTATGGTTGCGCCGCGATTTTGGTGAAATAGTCCTTTTCGTCGAGGTCCACCGCGCGCACGATATCGCGCAGCACTTCGTCCTTGCTGATATCGCGATTTTCGCCCCAGTAGCTTTCGAATACTCGCCGCGAATAGGGCGAAATCTTGCCGTGCTCTTGCGGCGACGAACGCGCCGCGCATCGCCTTGACCGAGTTCACCGGAAAAACCGCCAGGCTGCCGGGGTCGCCGATCTTAAGCCCGTACAGATGGGCCCAGTCCTGCATGTCTTTTTTGTAATAGCGCGCCTTGACCTTCACCGGATTGGCGCGGCTTTCGTAGACCGATTGATTCACGGCGTTAAAAACGCCGCCCACCAGGATCGGCCGCCATACCAGGTCCGCGTTGCCGCGCTTGGCGACCTCTTCGATCTCGGCTGAAGGCCAGATAGGTCCAGGGACTTGAACAGTCGTAGAAGAATTCGAGCTTTTTGCCCATGGAAATGCTCCTTCCGGGGAAATCGGTCCCGCCATCACCGTACCCCTCGCGAAAATATCACACTGCCTGAGGGCGGGCCTATCGCGCCGCGGTCAGGAATCTGGGGTGGGCGCTCCTGGCGATTGAGGCTGTCACTCTAGGCTCGGGGCTCGCGGGTGCGTTCGTGATCTTGACCAAGTCCGCGACCACCTGCCGATAAAAACCGCGCAGGCGATTCGCACGGGCAGATGACGCGCGTCGTCGGTCACCCACATCGTGGTCTCGCGCGCCTGGCTGCGGAATGTCCCTCGCTGAGCCATATCACTGACGGCTCGATCCGCAGCGTATCGAAAGTGCCGAGCGCGGTCGTGATCCGTTCGCGCCGGACCACGTTGAACTTGAATACATAACGATTGCCGCCGCTGAAAACATCGTAGGTGTAGGTCTGACCGCGTGGCGAGGGGTTGCGACAGCGCCATCATCGCGCCCGAAAACGGCCCCCACGGCTCGCCGCCGCTGAAGCGTCGCATCCAGGTGCGGCCATGCGCGTTGCGTCTTAATCGCGGTCACTAGCCGGACTGCGATGGTCGAAAGCTACACGCCATTGGTCGCGGCGCTGGTTCTCGTGCTGCAGGATATAGATCTCACTCGGCTGCAGGGACGTGCGCTGGAAGTCTTCGCGGAAGTAATCGCGCATCCGGTAAAGCGAGGTCGACCGCTTGCCCGCTGCGTGATCCACATCTGCCCCGTCCACAGTTCCGGATGAGCCTTGTTATAGGCGATCAGGATCTTGGCCTCGGCCGCAGGGATCCCGATCCACGACGCGTCATAAACCAGAGTCTCGCCGCTGTTAAACGGCGCCGCCGCGCCCTGACGATACTTTGGTATCGTCAGGTTCGCGGGCAGCGGTAGCGGACCCGGCGTACCGATCGGATGGGGCCGCCGCTTAACGGCGGGCGTCGGCGTGGTCAATGTAGTTGAGTCGTTGGCATTTGCCGCTTCCCTGCCGCTCGTCATCCTGAGCGCTACCAGCAGCATGGCCGCTACGGCCCCTCGAGCGGACCATCGCCAAAACCGCCCGGTCTGGAGCATTTTACGTTCTGTCGAAATCGAATACACTCGCTTACCGTTCGATTCTGCCCATTTGCGGAGGGGCATGGAATGTTTAAGACTGCGCCAACGTTTGTTGCCGTCGTAATCGCGGGCGCTCTCGTTGCGCTGCCGCTTCGCGCATACGCCCAGTTCGGATCCGGCTTTTCCGGTCCTCGCGGAATGCCTCCGTCCTCGACGGTGCAGTCGCTCGACCAGGCCGGCCCCAGCACCTTGAAACAGCGGCAAGTCCGACGACGAACAAATCAAAGATGCCAAACGGAAGATCATCGACGCCGATCCTCGAGTGCGCGTCGTGGCCCTGGAAGACTTGCGCTACGTTGGCGATAAGCCCGAAGCTACCGAGTTGCTCTTCCGCGGCGCCAACGATTCCGACGTCCGCGTTCGCATCAAGGGCATCGACGTGCTGGGAGCGCGCGGCGTCAACGACGCGGTTCCGCTAATGTCCCAGGCGCTCTTCCTGCGTGAGACTCCCGCCGTCGAGAAACTCCACTTGGTCGCGGCCCTGGGCCGCATTGGCGACGCGCGCGGAGCGCTGCCGATCCTCGAGTACCTCGATGAAGTCGACGATCCGGGCAGCCGCGGTACGGCGGTCTTTGCCCTCGGCGAGATTGGCGACCCCTCGGCCAATGACGAGCTGATCGAAGTCGTGAGCAACGACAAGACTGCGATGGTGCGCAAGCTGGCGCAGGAGGCGCTCGAGAAGATCGGCGGCGAGCTGCCCAATCATCAGCAGGAACAGGCCAAGGCGGATCGAGACAAAGCGCTTGAACCTACCGATCAGAAGCTCGCGAAATTGCGTGAGATGGACGCCGAGATGCGCAAACAGCGCGGCTATTGACGATGCCGGTTTTGCGCGAACGCGGGAACTAGACCCTGATCAATCCGGCGGACATTTCCTGAATCCGTGGGCCGGTTCGGGAAATATCCGATCGATTTGCGCTCCTGCTATCCCCATATGTGAGCGCAGCACCGTTGCGATTGGCTCGCGGAAATCCGTCGTCACCGCCAGGTCGCGTTCCTGGTAGAGCGCGCCCCTCGAGAGACCCGCCCAGCGTCCGTAGACTTGTCGACCTCGCACCGGTCCGCCCATAACCCACATCACGTTGCCATGACCGTGATCGGTGCCGCCGTTGCCGTTCTCATGCACCGTGCGTCCAAACTCCGAGATGACGAGTATGACAGTATCGCTGTAAGCCGGCCCCAATTGCCGGACGAAATTCGCCAGACCGTCGCCCAGCGGCTTCAGGTGGTTGGCGAGTTGGCCTTTGACTGACCCCTCGCTGACATGCGTGTCCCATCCGCCAAGGCCGATAAATGCGGTTCGGATCGTCGCATCGCGCTGGATCAGATGGGCCAGCCGGGTCGTGCTGTCGGGCAGACCGTCAGGTGGGGGCGCGCCGTTGTCGGCCTGCCGCATGTCGCTCTCGAGTTCCGCGAGCAACCTCTTTCGCGCCATGCGACCCTCCCGGTAGGCATGGCTCATGGCGTCGGTGCCGCCATAAAGCTGGTCGAAGGCGTCCTCCACGCGGGGATTATCCATTGGCATGGGTCGGGCTGCCGCTTTTCCCATCGCGATATTCGCCACCGGCATTCGCCCCGCCAGGATTCGCGGCACCACCGGCCCGACACTTACGGCCTCGGTCGGCCCGTGGCTTCCGGGCAGCGCCGCCAGCATTCGATTCATCCAGCCATCTGAAGTGCTTTTGAGCCCTGGCGTTCCGCTCTCCATATAGTCCTGCGCGTCGAAGTGCGAACGGCTGGGGTCCGGCGAGCCGCAGGCATGAACGAACGCCAGCGTGCCGTCCCGCCACATAGGTGTCACTGAACTCAGCGCCGGATGAAGCCCGAAATGGCCGTCCAGGTTGATTAGCGCGCCTTCCCCGCCCCCGCGTGGCAGCGCAATCGTCGGGCGCTCCTCGTAGTAAGCGCTCTCGCCGTACGGCACGACCACATTCAGCCCGTCCACCGCTCCGCGCAGGAAGACCACGACCAGCCGTTTGTGGCTCGTGTCTCCGTCCGGCGCGCGCGCCGCCCACGCATGCGGTCCCAGCAGTACGACGCCCGTGGTCGCGAGCGTTGCCGTGGCACGCAGGAAATCGCGCCGTCCCATCGGTTTAGCGGAGGTCCCTTGCGACTCATCGATCTTGTGCGACACGACTAGTTTCTCCAGCGCCCTGCGGCCGCTACCGCATCATGAACTCAGGACTTCCGAGGATCATCGGCGCGCGCAATCGAGGCGGCGCGGCCTCGATCGCGCGGGTTGTGCGCGACGAAAATAGCCCGCCGAGGGTCATCGCAAGCTGCGCCGCATCCGGCTCCTGCATCATCGCACTCGGCTCGCGCGGCGCGACCATCGCCGCCCGCCGCATCTCGCCGCGTGCCGGGCTGGGTTCGTCCTCAACCGCGAAGGCGTTAGCCGGAAGCCCAAGCGGAAGTCGGCCCACGCCCAGAGCCGTCGCGAAGCTCAGCCGCGTCATCATCGCGTCCGGGTTGAGCCACGTCTCCTCCGTATTCTTGTAGCCATCGGGCGTCTGGCATCCGTAGAGCGGCATGCCCAGCGCCGTCATCGCGCCTGCCAGCGGCCGCACATTAAGTACGGGCGTGCCGGTGGCGCGTACCGCCGAAACCACGTACTCGTAGGGCGTTTTGAACTTCGTGTTGTAGTAGCGGCCGTCCCAGAATTCTTCGCTCGAAAACAGCGTCCGCAGCACCTCGCGGATATTGCCGTCGGTCGCCATGTAGCGTTGCGCCATCCGCTGCACCGTCGCCGGCGGCGGCTCGTCCGCGACGAAGTATTGCGCGAGTTGGTAGCTCAGATGGTTGGCGGTAACCGGGCTGCGCGCCAGCATATCGAGCGCCTTCTGGCCCTCTTCGATACCCCCGCCACCGATTTCATGGCCGAGAAAGACCTGTTGGGCCGGGTCGTGGCGTCGCGGATCGAAGAAGAAGCCCTCCGGAGTGCGGGTTCCGGGGGCCGGCCATCGGCGCCAGCGTTGTGCGTCCCGCCATCCGCCGCCGGCGCGACGCCATGTTGCCATGCCGCTAAAGATAGGATGCGGCTGCTGCCGCACGAGGCCCCATCCGGTCAGAATATGTGCGAGCGCGATTACATCCTGCTGCGTATATCCGCCATTGACCCCCAGCGTATGCAGCTCCATCAGCTCCCGAGCGTAATTCTCGTTGATCCCCTCGAGCTTTCCGCGCGCTCCCGGCGAGCCGGGCGCCGTGTTCTGCCAATTATCGAGGTAAAATAGCATTGCCGGATGCTGTGCAGTTGCCCCCAGCAGGTCGCGAAACCGCCCCATCGTATGCGGCCTGATCGCCTCCTGTTCATAGGCGCCGATCCAGAGATGGCACAGGCCTTTGCCGGCGAAGACATTGAAATGGTTGAACCAGAAGGCCGCCATCGTCTCTTCGAGCTGGCGCGGCCCCGCGAGCGCCCGCACGATTCGCCCTTCGACGGCTTCCTGCAGGACCACCCTGGTTTGCCGCTGGAGCTCCTTTTTGGCCTCCGGGTCATCCTTGGCCGTCTGCCGCAACGGAGCGCGAAACTCGGTGAACAGTTCAACCGGCGTCATGTGAAGGGTGCGAAGCGATGCGATGCGCTCCTCCAGTTCGGCCGGCTCGGGAATCGAATCGGGATGTAATTGCTGGTCGATCCAGCGGTCGACGCCGATGCGCCGGACGTTCTCGAGATCGCCAGGCCGCGGCCCGAAGCCAAGACGGTTCAGCGCGTGCAGCGCTCGCTGCTCCTGTTCGATGCTGCTCACCTGAAGAATCCTGATAAATGGTACGTGCGCGCGAATTCTTGGTTTCGCGACATTTGGCCAGTATTGGCGTCTATAGGCCTAACGCGGTGCCCGTCCCCACGCCTCGATCAGACGCTCGAACGCCTCCTTCAGCTCCGGATCCTTCAACTCAGGCAGCTTGATCGCGTGACGGGCGGCCCGTGGAACCGCATGCAGCCGCGGTCGCTCGCGTCGGCTCAACCGCCCTTGCACGAAACGCACATCGCGCACCGCGTCGTTGCCCAAAGTGTCCCGTACCCTGCTCAGTATCTGTGGTTTCATCAGGTTGAGTTCCTGAATCCACATCGCGCCCGAAACCTTGACCACCGCCGTATGGAATTTGAGCGAGGTCACCTCGGTTCGCCGCGCGATGGCCTCCCCAACGGCTGCGGGCCACACTCGTACCAATCGGACGATTTCGAAATCCTCTTCTCTTCCGAGCCTGGACAGCAGGTCCTGGATCGCGCCGCCGATCTGTACGGGAAATCTACGTCGCTCCCCCACCATAGCTGTCAACGATAGCGCTTTCGGCCTCGCAGGCAACAACGCTTGTCGAGAGCCGGATAATTATCCGAATTATCCACATACTCGCCCACAATTACTCAAAGCTCTCGAATTGTCTCTCAGACCACGCAATTGCATATAAGAGGCGAAACGTCCCCGATTCTCCCCTGACAAGAGCGCTATATCTAGCCGTTTTCATCGCCTCGGGAGCCGTACGGGTCGTGGCGAAATACTGGCAAAGCCGGTGTCAATCCCCTAATATGTAGTTATCAACAGACCCTTGTATACAACCCGTGGGGTTCCCGACCTTGACAAGGTCATCTTCCGGTAATATCCCTGAACCCGACGAAGCTACGAGTTAATTCGATTTCTGCGGACGGCTCTGGATATCGGAAGATACCGGGACGCAAACCAAGGCTGACCAAAGGGAGTTCGGTGGGGCGGGTTGTGGAGGAGATCGCGACGATGACTCAAATGACCGAGAAAACCAGCAAAAGTCAGCCACAAAGCCCTCAGAAGCGAGCCGAGGTCGTGCTCTCACGCTATTTCACCCGTCCCGGTGTCGATCCGATGTCCGAGGTCGATTGGGATCTGCGTTCCGCAGTCATTTCCGGCGAAGACGGCCGCGTGGTTTTCGAGCAGCGCGACGTCGAAGTGCCACGTGCCTGGTCGCAGACCGCCGACCAACGTGGTCGTCTCGAAGTACTTTCGTGGTCCTCTGGGCAGCCCCGAGCGCGAGACGCAGCGTCCGCCAGCTTATCGCCCGGGTGGTCGATACGGTCTCCGGCTGGGGCGAAGCGCAGGGCTATTTCGCCGCCGACGCCGACGCGCGAGACCTTCAAGGCCGAGCTGACCGCCCTGCTGGTCAACCAGACGGCCTCGTTCAACAGCCCGGTCTACTTCAATGTCGGGATCGAGCCCAAGCCGCAGTGCTCCGCCTGCTTCATCCTCAAGGTCGACGACAACATGGAGTCGATCCTGAACTGGTACCGCAACGAAGGCATGATCTTCAAAGGCGGCTCGGGTTCGGGTGTGAATCTTTCCGCCTGCGCTCGTGCCGCGAGAAGCTTTCCGCCGGCGGCACCGCGTCGGGTCCGCTCTCCTTCATGAAGGCGGCCGACGCCTCGGCCGGCGTGATCAAGTCGGGCGGCAAGACCCGGCGCGCGGCCAAGATGGTGGTGCTCAACGCCGACCATCCCGACATCGTCGATTTCATCAAGTGCAAGCAGGAGGAAGAGAAGAAGGCCTGGGCGCTGATCGACGCCGGCTACGACGCCTCGCTCGACGGTCCGGCCTACGGCTCGGTCTTCTTCCAGAACGCCAACAATTCGGTGCGCGTGACCGACGAGTTCATGCGCGCGATAGTCAACGACGGCGAATGGCAGACGCGCTTCGTCAAGCGACGGCGAAGTCGCCGATGAGCTACCGCGCGCGCGACGTGCTCCGCATGATCGCCGAGGCGGCGTGGGCCTGCGGCGACCCCGGGATGCAGTTCGACACCACGATCAATTCGCTGGCACACCTGCCCGAACAGCGGCCGGATCAACGCGTCGAATCCGTGCAGCGAGTACATGCATCTGGACGACTCGGCCTGCAATCTGGCCTCGCTCAACCTGCTCAAATTCCTCGACGAGCGCGGCGAATTCGACGTCAAGGCGTTCCGCCACGCGGTCGACGTGTCATGATCACGGCGCAGGATATCCTCGTCGACAACTCGTCGTATCCGACCGGTCGAAATCGCCCAGAACGCCCACTCTGTTCCGCGAACTCGGCCTGGGCTACGCCAATCTCGGCGCGACGCTGATGGCGCTCGGGATGCCCTACGATTCCGACCAGGGGCGCAGCTACGCCGGCGGCGTGACCGCTCTGATGACCGGCGAAGCCTATCTGCAATCGGCGCGGATCGCCGAAGCGATGGGTCCGTTCGAAGGTTACGCGGTGAATCGCGAAGCCGATGCTCAAGGTAATCGAACGCCACCGCAGACCTGCGCGCACAAGCTCGAGTCCGCGCTATGTGCCGCTCGATCTGCTGCGCGCGGCGCGCGACGCCTGGGACGAAGCGCTGCAGCCTGGGTACAGGCGCCGGCTATCGCAATTCGCAGGCGACGGTGATCGCGCCGACCGGCACGATCGCCTTCATGATGGACTGCGACACCACCGGCATCGAACCCGATATCGCGCTGGTCAAGTACAAGAAGCTGGTTGGCGGCGGGATGCTCAAGATCGTCAACAGACAGTGCCGCGCGCGCTCAAGCGCGCTCGGGCTACGACTCGCGCGAGATCCAGGAGATCGTCGAATACCTCGACGAGCACGAGACGATCGAGGGCGCGCCGCATCTGGCCGACGCGCATCTGGCGGTCTTCGATTGCGCCTTCAAGCCGCGCGCCGGGTCGCGCACGATCCACTACCAGGGCCATCTCAAGATGATGGGCGCGGTGCAGCCGTTCATCTCGGGCGCGATCTCGAAGACCATCAACATGCCCGCCGAGGTCGACCGTCGAAGAGGTCGCCGAGGCCTATGTCACCGCCTGGAAGCTGGGGCTGAAGGCGGTGGCGATCTATCGCGACGGCTCGCAAGCGCACGCAACCGCTCAATACCGGCAAGACCGCCGAGCGCGCCGATGCCGCGCCAGCAGCGGCCGTCGCGGCCGCGGCTGCCGCCGACGGATTCCGGCCCCTATCGCCGCAAGCTTGCCGACGAGCGCCGCTCGATCACGCACAAGTTCGATATCGCCGGCCACGAGGGCTACATCACCGTCGGCATGTACGAGGACGGCACCCCGGGCGAGATTTTCGTCTCGATGTCGAAGCAGGGCTCGACGATCTCCGGGCTTGATGGATTCGTTCGCGACCGCGATCTCATACGCGCTGCAGTACGGCGTGCCGCTGCAATTCCTGGTCGACAAGTTCGCTCACATGCGCTTCGAGCCCTCGGGCTTCACCAAGAATCCGCAGATCCCTTACGCCAAATCGATCGTCGACTACCTCTTCCGCTGGCTGGCGTCGAAGTTCCTCGACGAGCAGGCCAAGAGCGAGGTCGGGATTATCACGCTGCCGCAGTCGTCGGAGTCGGAACAGCCGCAGGCGGCCGCGCCCGTGCGCCTCGCCAGCGTGCGGCCGAAGACCGCCGCGATTACGGCCGATCTCGGCGAAGGCAAGGACAGCAGCATGCGCCAGGCGTTCATCAATCAGGCCGACGCGCCGCCGTGTCCGGATTGCGGCTGCATCATGGTGCGCAATGGCACTTGCTACAAGTGCATGAACTGCGGCAGCCACCAGTGGATGTTCGTGAGGATGGCACACAAATGAGCTGGAGCGTTGAATTCCTCCAAGCGCGCCGCAGACTGCTGCAGTCCGACGACTACCGCGCCCAGCGCGCCCTCGGTCATGAGCTCAATGACGCCACGATGGACACGCCACTCGGGTCTGACGTGCCATTCAGAGTGCGCTTTCAATGTCGGTTTTGCGGTGCGGTGATCGAGTTCATGAACTCGGAGTGGTCCTCGGACGGCGTCGCACGCTGGAAGCTGCGACGAGGTATCCGGCGGTTCGGCCGGCGAATCGTGCCGCGAACGTCGCGAACGCCATCGCTCCGTCCGGATGGCGTAAGGTGGTCGCTTTTTTAAGGGGGCGCAGATGGTGGACGCGGCTCGCTATGGAATCGAACTCGCCAGGGCGCGCGGATGTCTGCTCGGGAGCGTGCAATTCGCCGCATTGCGCGAGTACGGCCATGACCTCAAGGAGGGCGCGGTGCTGACTTCCGTGAGCGAAGTGCCCTTCGAGATGAGTTATCGATGCGTGCGCTGTGCGGCAACATTCTGGTTCGAGAATCTCGCCTGGCGCATGGGCGGCGCGACCCACTGGCGATTGAATGAAGAATCCAGAGAGCGCGCCATGACCAGGTGCGGACCGAGTTACGACCATTGATCTACGTTTGAAACCGACGGGTGAGGCTGCAGGTATCCCGAGCAGCCGGCCCCGGCAATGGGTGGAGGATCTGGTAACGGGAGGCCTCGGAGAAGTCGTGGCGGCGGTGGTGGGGGGGAGCGGTGAGGAGGATCAGAATCTGACAGTTGTGGGGTGGAGAAGCTTCTCCGGGGCCTGATTGATCGAAAAAGCGGGAATCCTTCCTGCTTTCCAATGTTGGTGTGGAGTGGCGGATGTGGGGTACGGCAGGGGGCCGGAACCGTTCCGGCCCCCAACTTTTTTGAAAGTACGACCGTGCTGGAACACCTCTGGCCTCGCGTTCCCCTCCCTTCCGCGGGCCGCTAAAACGCGATTCTATTCACTCAAACGACCGGCTGCGTACCACTTCCGCTCGAAAAAACCAACCATTCTCGCCCGCGTATGCAGCCCTGAGGCTGCTATCCCGTGGCAGCGATTTGTGCCAATCTGCTGCGGCCTGCGTTCGTAAAATTTCAAATTTGACGGATGCAATTAGAATTACTCAGCCTTGCGGCGGGCGTATTTTGCCTGTCCCTGGCGGCGAAAGGGGGTGCCGAACAGGCCTGGGTATTGAGGCCTTTGGATAGCTGTTTGGATAGCTGACGCCGGGTGGGCGGCATTTTTAGGGATGTGAGGAGACAGCCATGCGTTGGCCGGAAGATATGCCGCTCCAGAACGCCGTCGTAAGCGTCCGTAACGAAATCATGATCCCTGCCCCGCCCAGTCGGGTCTGGGAATGGTTATGCCGCGCCGCCCGCTGGCCCGAGTGGTATTCCAACTGCGCCTGGGTCCGCTTTCGCGATAACGCCGGTCCCGACCTCCAACTCAATACCGCCTTTGTCTGGAAAACCTTCGGGGTGCGCGTACGCAGCCTGGTCCGTATCTTCGAACCCTGCCGTGAGCTGGGGTGGGACGCCAGGTCGTTTGGCCTCCGTGCCTACCACGGATGGGAGTTGGAGCCGGTCGCGAACGGCTGCCGCGTCGTGACGGAGGAGAAACAGGTCGGTCCCTTGACCACGATGGGCCGCTGGTACCTGCGTGGAGCTCTGCTGCGCGAGCATCAGAACTGGCTGGAAAGCCTACACCGGATGTCGATCAGCGGCGAATCCGTCTAATGCGGTACTTCAGTCCCAACCACCGTTTGTGACGTCCAGGCATGTCCTAGAGTCCAATTTCCGCTAGAAAAGGACGCATAACCTCGAGCAACGCGCGAGGATTGTCGCCTTGCACGTTATGCCCGGCCTTCTCGATGCGCACCCAGCGCGCATTTTTGAGCGATCGCGCGAACCGCTCGGCCGCCGCATCGGTCAAGACCTCGCTCAGCGCGCCGCGTACTATTAGCGTCGGACAGCCGATTTTTTTCACCTGGTCAGCCAGTTGTTCACGCTGTGCCGTGCTGATTCTCGCGGCTTCCTCCGAAGCCCGCCGCTGGTCGTGTTTGAGCGCCCACTTTCCGCTGGGAAGCTGCCGCAGGTTGTAAAACAGGCTCCGGCGCAATACGGCCGGATCGCGCAGAGGATTGAACTGTACCGCGCGCTCGAGGAATGCATCGGGCGAGTCGAGTTCGGGAGTACTCGCGAATTCGCGAATCCGCTGAACGCCGCCCGCGTTGATTTCCGGACCGACGTCGACCACCACCAATCCCTTCATCCGCGCGCTATGACGGACCGCATACGCCATAGAGTTGAGCCCGCCCATTGATTGCCCGACGAGCACTGGACTCTCCATTTTCAACCAATCAACGAAGCCTTCGACGTCGCGCACCTGGGTCTCGACGCCGTAGTCGATCGCCGGAGACCATTCGCTGTCGCCATGACCACGCTGGTCCAGCGCGATACAGCGATACCGCCCGCGTAGCATCAGGGCGACGACATCCCAGGTATGCGCGTTCAGGCCGCCGCCATGGAGGAACAGGATCGGGTGACCGTTGCCGCCCCAATCCAGGTAATGAAAGCGTGCCGTACCGATGATGACCTGGTGGTCCTGGGGCAGGACGATTTCGCGCGCGTCGAGACCCGCGATTTCGACCGCCCTCCGCAACATTTCGATCTGCCCGGCGTTATCCATCGTCGCTGTCTCCATGCCTTGGATTCGAGCGATTTATCCCGACCTCAATACCATCATTCGGTCACTGATTGCATCAGGCGCCCGCTCGCCGCGTCCGCGAGATCGACCCGGACCGGGCCGCTGACCTCATGCGACTTCTTGACCTGATCGATGCCCGCCTTGAGGTCGCTCATAAACTTGGCCTGCGCGAACGGCGGCATCTGATCCATCGGGAAGTTATCCATCAAGACGCGCGCCCTCGTCCCGGACTCCCATTGCACCGATTGAACCTTGGGGCCCGCAATCGGGAGGTCGCGCAGCATCTGCTCCATCGCATCCTCGAAGGTGCCGCCAGCGGCGCCGTCTGTGGGTTGCGCGGACCGCGGCGCACCGTTCCCAGCCGCACTATCCGCAGCCGCGGTCGCGGTGACGGCGCTGTTGAGCGACGCCAGCATCTGGTTCACCCGCCCACGCGCGTTGGCGTCCGGAGCGACTGTCAGTGCCTTGGCCAAGGCGGTGCGCGCCCCGGCCGCATCGTTGGTCTCGCTGTACGCGACCGCCAGGTTGAATTGCGCCTCGAAGAAGTCCGGATGCGTCCGCAGAACCTTCTTGTATTGGTTGATCGCCTGGTCGGCGACCCCGGTGGACAAGTACATCGTGCCCAGATCCGTGCGTACGTCCGGATCGTCAGGCTTGTGCGCCAGGTAGTGCTCGTAGGCAGCTATCGCCTGATCGTATTTGCGCTGATCGAAATCAATATTGCCTATGCCGCGTAGCGCGTTGAGATTTTCCGGGTCAATTTTGAGCACATGGGAGTAGGCCTCCGCGGCCGTGGAATAGTAAGCCGGATCGAACATCGCGGCGCGGAGGGTAACATCGCCCAGGCGGTTCCATGTCGCGAGGTCGTTGGCGTTGGCGCGCGCCTTCATTTGGGTTTGGGCGATGAAATCCACAGCCTCTTTTGGCAGCGTGATTTTGGGATGTCCGGGCGGCATGTCGCCCTTGCCTCCGACCGCCGTTGCCGCCGGCGGTTCGGCTGCGGCCGGAGCCGAAGCGATCAGGCGCTCACGTGCGGGTTGTTGACGCATGATTATGTAGGCGACCGTAAGACCAACGACCAGAATCGATCCGATCACGCCCAGGAACAGGCCGCTCGTGAGCGATGGTTCATCGGCGAGGTCTGCGGCGCGGACGGCCGCGGGCCCCGTCATTTCACCACCGCGGGCGGAGGGGGTGGCAGCCGTGCTCGCGGCGGCGAGATTGTGGCCGCATTCGACGCAAAAGCGCGCGCCCGCGACTACCGACGCGCCGCACTGTGGACAGAAACGCACGATGCCTGGCTCGAACCGCGGCGTTTGACGCCCGGACTCGTCCCTCCGCAAGTGAATTCGACCGCTCACACTATTGAAAAACGCGCACCCCTTCCAGCACCTCCGCGGGTCGCCGATGATACTGCCCGGTTGCGCGATCGCTTCCCGGCTCCTTGCGCTTAGCCGTGACTCGTCTTTGCCGCCGTTTCGTCGGCCGGGTCCGATACGGTATAGTCGCCGCCGACCCACACCGCGCGAGCGGGAGCAGGAATCAAGACCCACCGAGGGAGTTTCCATCGTATGCAGCTATACAATTCGTTTGGACCAAATCCACGGGCAATGCGGATGTTTCTGGCCGAAAAGGCGATCAGCATCCCGATGAAGGACGTCGACCTGATGAAGGCCGAAAATCGCCGTCCGCCCTATACCGATCGCAATCCCGGCGGCCAGTTGCCCGCGCTCGAATTGGACAACGGCAAGTGCCTGGGCGAGACCGTCGCCATCTGGGAATATCTCGAGGAGAAAAATCCGAACCCGCCCCTGATTGGCGCGACCGCGGAAGATCGTGCCGAGACCCGGCAATGGCAACGGCGAGTGGAACAGAATATTACGGAGAATCTGTATAACGGATTTCGTTTTGCCGAAGGGCTCGAGCTCTTCAAGAACCGGGTTCCCTGTGAACCCGATGCGGCGCCGGGGCTCAAGCGAATCACCCAGGCCCGGCTCAAATGGCTCGATGGACTGATCGCGGGCCGCGACTTTATCGTGCCCAACCGCTTCACGATCGCGGATATCATTCTCTTTGCGGCGCTCGATTTTGCCAGCGGAGTCGGCCAACCGCTGGATCCGTCGCTCACGAACCTCAACGCGTGGTTCAAACGTATCGATGCGCGCCCGAGCGCCAAGTCGAGCCTCCATCCCGCCTCGGCGCAATTGAAGATGAAGGGTTAGGCGCCTGCTTTTTCGAACCGAAGGCCGCTGAACGGCACGATCGATGGCCGCGGACGCCGAAATCGCCCATCAGCTTGCAGCGCTCGCACAAGCTTTTACCGGCGACATCAACGCCAGGGTGAATGGACTTGCAGCTCTGCCCGGACATGCCGGGCAGAGCTATAGCTTCGAATTGGCAGCGCGATCCGCCAACGGCCGCGCCGTGCACGAGAAACTCGTGCTGCGTCTCGCCCCGGAAGGAGTCCGGATCGCCGGTCCCGCTGACGTCGTGCGGCAGGCGCGCATCATGCAATCGCTCGCGGGGACGCCGGTACCCGTACCACCTATCAAGTGGACGGGTGACGACCCGCGCTGGTTCGGGCGGCCCTTCTTCGTCGCCGGCTTCGTTGCGGGCGACAAGTTGGCGCTCGGGGATCATTCCTTCGGCCGGGAGGAGCAGCGTGTTCTCGCCAAAGCGACGGTCGAAGTGCTCGCCGCACTGCATGGCCAGCCGTGGGAGCCGTCACGCGGCATTTGGGGCGAGCCGCTGACCTTGGCGGATGAGATGGTCCGGCTCGATTCGCTTCTGGATCGCCCCACTCTCGAGCCCAAGGTGGTCGGTCGGGCGCCCGAACTGCGCGAGCGTCTGCGCGCGACACTCCCGCCTGCTCCGCAAATCGGCTTTGTTCACGGCGACCTGCAATGGTCCAATTGCCTCTATGGCGACGGGCGTGTCTTCGCAGTTATAGACTGGGAACTCTCGCAGATCGGTGCGGTATTGATCGACCTAGGATGGCTCTGCTTCTTTTCGGATAGAGAAACCTGGGGAACGGCCACCGATCTCGTGCCCGAACACGTCCCCGAGCCCGACGAGTTGGCCGAAATGTACCGTAACCGGGTCGCGTGGCCGGTGACGGCGGCCGACGTGCGATGGTTTCGCGCGTTAGCGGGCTACCGGTTCGGCGTTATAACCGCGTTCAACCTGATGCTTCATCGGCGTGGCAAGCGTCCGGATCCGACGTGGGAAGATATCGCGGTCTGCGCGCCCCGGATGTTCGAGCGCGCGCTTGAACTGGTCGGCTAGTCGGCCAGTCCCGGCCGCCGTCTAACTGGAGCGGATGGCGCCTCTGTGAGCGCGCTATAGTCCATCAACTCTCTTGTGAGGAGAGGTTCAGAATACCAGGTTAGTAACTAAAATGTCTTTTAGCCTAAGATTACCATTACCGGATCACATTACATTATCTGTCTTTACTCGACTACAGGTGGTAACGTGTGATTCGCCCTCCCTAGAGGCGCTCAAATGAGAATCGCATCGATAGAGCATGCGGAGCTGTCGGATACGATCGCACCGGCCGTCGACGCTATCCTTGGCGCGAATCCGTTCGTCGGTCTCGACCCGGCGCAGGCATTTTCAGCGCTCGGAGACTTCATTGTCGGCCTGAATGCGCATCCTCGGCAGGCGGCCAAGGGGATGTTCAAACTTGGTTCGGATTTGATCAAAATCGCTCTCGGCCAGTCGGAGAGAGCTCCCGATCCGTCCGATAAGCGCTTCTCAGACGCGACATGGAACGATAATTTCATCTATCGCAGCTTAATGCAGGCTTATCTGAGTTGGCGCGAGGCAACGCTTGATCTCGCCAAGGGTGACTCAGTGGATGGCGGCAATTGGAAAGTAGCGGCGCAGGAACGCTTCGCGGTCTCCCTGCTGACCGAAGCGCTTGCCCCAACCAACACCCTTTTCGGTAATCCGGCCGCACTCAAGCGCGCATTCGAGACGGGCGGGATGAGCCTGCTCGCCGGGTTGCGCAATTTCTTCGACGACTTGTGGAACAACGGTGGGATGCCGTCGCAGGTGGACAAGCGTCCGTTCAAGGTCGGCGAGAATATCGCGTCCACGCCTGGCGCGGTCGTTTATCGAGGCGATCTCTGCGAGATCCTGCAGTACAATCCCGCGAGCAGCCAGGTGTATGAGCGCCCGGTTCTGCTGGTGCCTCCACAGATCAACAAGTACTACGTGATGGATTTGGCGGCCGGCCGCAGCCTGACCGAGTATGCCGTCGCGCACGGCCTGCAGTTCTTCACCGTGAGCTGGCGTAATCCCGGTCCCGAACATCGCAATTGGGGTTTGGACGCTTACGTCGGTGCGGTCAAGGAGGCGCTCGGGGTTGTGTCCGAGATTACCGGCAGCCCCGATATCAACCTGCTCGCGTTATGCGCCGGCGGGATTACGTCGTCGCTGCTGATTGGCCACCTTGCCGCGGCCGGCGACCGCCGCATCAATTCCGCAACGTTGCTGGTTACGATGCTCGATTCGAGCGAGCCTTCGATGACCGGGATGTTCGCGACGGAGGATGCAGTTCGGACCGCTACTGCGCGGTCGGCGGAGAAGGGAGTGCTCGACGGAGCGTCGATCGCGCGCGTGTTCGCATGGCTCCGGCCCAACGACCTGGTGTGGAACTACTGGGTGAACAATTACCTGATGGGCAAGGACCCCGCGCCCTTCGACCTGCTCTTCTGGAATGCCGATTCGACCAATCTGCCGGCCAAGCTGCATGCGGGATTTCTCGATATCCTGCTCCGCAATCCCCTGATCGAGGCCGATAAGATCGCAATCCTCGGGACGCCCATTAACCTGCGCAGCGTCGGCGCCGACATGTATATCCTGGCGGGCCTGACCGACCATATCTGCTCATGGCGCGCTTGCCACCGCGCCGCCCGCCTGTTCGGCGGTCAGGTCGAGTTCGTCCTCAATTCGAGCGGTCACGTGCAGAGTCTGGTCAACCCGCCGAGCAATGCAAAGGCGAAATATTTTACCAACGCACGAATTGGCGCCGGTCCGGACCAGTGGATGAAAAGTGCGATCGAGCACAAAGGCTCATGGTGGGATCATTGGCTGGGATGGATAGAAAAGCGCTCGGGCGAAAAGCGCGCTGCTCCTGAAGCACTTGGCAACGCGCGTTATAGGCCGATCGAACCGGCGCCCGGGACCTATGTACTTCAGCGGCCATGAACGGAAGCCAAATACTGAAAATCATTGGCAGCTCGTGAAAAGCTGAGAGGATTTGTGGAAAAAGGACACGCAGAGATGGGGACGAGAATTCTCACCAAGGAATTGGATAGCCGTTTGTACGCTGTCGAGCAGAAGCTGGCCGAGCTTGCCGACCACCTCGCCCGGCTCGAGCAGTGGCATCGGGAGACTCAGCTGGCGGCGGAAGCGGCACCATCGCCGTCATCCGGGAACGGCCAAACCGCCGACAACGGCGCCAGTCCGGTCTCCGAGACGGTCGCCAGCCCCGGGAAGATCGCGGAACTCGAGGCCCTGATCATGCGCCTCGACGATCGCCTCGAGAAGATCGCGTCCTCGATCGTGACGCAGGTCGCTCGTCTTTGACCGGTTTGGCAACAAGCTTCAGGGCCGTACAACAGCCGGAATTAGCTACCTCCTCCCTGATTCCTACATCCGCAAATGCTGCCCGCACCGCGTGAGCGCGAACGCGCCTGAAGCGCGCCCGTCAGCGCGACGCCAGAATCTCGGCAAGGTGACGCGGCTCGATCGCGACGCCGCGGCGATGCATCGCGCCGCCTAGCTGCATCAGGCACCCGCAGTCGTTCGACACCAATACCTCGGCGCCACTTTCTTTGAGCCGTTCGATCTTGTCTTCTGCCATCGCGGTCGAGATTTGCGGAAACTTGACCGAGAACATTCCGCCGAAGCCGCAGCATTCCTCGGGATTGCGGAAATCCACGAGTCGCAATCCCTGCACGGCGCCGAGCAGGATCCGCGGTTCGTCGCGGACCCCAAGTTCGCGTACCAGATGGCACGCGGGATGATACGCGACCGTGCGTTCGTAACGCGCGCCGACAAATTTCACCTTCAACACATTCACGAGGAACTGCGACAGTTCAAAAATCCACGGCCGTATGGCCGCGGCCTTCTCGGCCAGTGCCGCATCGCCGGCGAGCAGATCGGAATAGAAAACCTTGACCATGCTCGCGCATGAGCCCGAGGGAATGACCACCGGAATCCCGGGGCGGCACGCGTCGAGGAAGCGGCGGGCCAGGTCGAGTGCACTCTCGCGCAAGCCCTCGTTAAAGGGGGCTTGTCCGCAGCAGAAAGCCGCGCGCAGCGGACGGACCTTGAGCTTCAACCCCTCGAGCACGCTGGTCGTCGCCGCGACGGCCGCCGGAAAGAACTCCTCGGCGAGGCAGGTGGCGAAAAGTTGAACCTCGGTCATCGTTCGGCCTGTGTCTAGCGCCAGATCGCGGCTGCGTATAGCTCTTTAGGGCCGTGTACCCCGAGCACGATTAGTTTCTCGATATCGGCGGTGCGGCTCGGTCCCGTGATCAAGGTCAGACGATGGGCAGCGATAGTCGCAGGAACGATCGCGCCGATTAGCGAGGCCAGGTCGGGCAGAATCCGGTCGGCGCCCACGATGATCAGATTCGTCGGCGGTAAGAGCGTCAGCGAATTGGGGCGATCGGCCCCGCCCAGTACCGCAAGAGTTCCGGTCGAGGCGATCGCGTAATCGGCCTCGATGATCCCCAGGTCGCATCCGGCGATCCGTTCGCGGAGCGTTGCGCGGTCCGAGGATGTCGCCGCGTACGTGCGGATAACGGTCACGTCCGCCTGCTCCAAAGCGCGTGCCGCAGGCTCGAGGTTAACCGCGATGCTGGCGCCGAGGGCCACGCTCGCGACCTTGAGTTCGCGGACCAACCCGGTGATGCGTTCGGTCACCTCGCCCGGATTTAGAGCGCCGACGAAGTGGCCGTTCACTCGTTCGAGTTCACGGGCGAACTGCGAAGTCAGTTCAACGAGGCGCGTGCCCGATGCGACCGGCAGCGGTTCGTGGGCCGGCCGGACGTGATCCGCTACGGACTGCGGCTTGCGCTCGAGCGCCGAGCGGACGTTCGCGATGATGCGGTGAAAGGCGGTCATATACCCGTTCGCTTCGCCGCAGCCATAGGCGTGAGGTCAGCGGCGCGCCCCTGGGGCCGGAAAGTCGCGGGTAAGGGTCCAATTGCGAAAGGCGCCCGGCATTCGGCGAATCCATCCGCCGCGCGCAAACGGGCGGAGCAGGAAGCCGCCGGCGCGCGAAATGATGCGCATGGTCCGTGGAAATCGCGCCATCCGCGCGAAACGCTCGACCCCGCGCCGTGCCCGCCGGACGCCGCGCGGGAACTTCACCGCCGGGATGCCGCCGCCCCCGCCAAGACCCTCTTTCCAGCGTAAATGCAGCAGTATTCGTGGAATATCGATTTTTACCGGGCAAATATCGCGGCAGGCACCGCATAGCGTGGATGCGAACGGCAGATGGGCCGCCACGCTACCGAACAGGTTGGGACTGACAATCGAGCCGATCGGCCCTGGATAGGGTGAACCGTAGGCATGGCCGCCGATGCGCCGGTAGACCGGACAGACGTTGAGGCATGCCCCGCAACGCAGGCAATAGAGCGCCTCGCGCAGGACGGGATCGGCCAGCATGTTGCTACGCCCATTATCGAGCATCACGACGTGCATTTCGCGCGGTCCGTCGATTTCCCCCTGGCCGCGCGGCCCACTGATGAAGTTGGTATAGCAGGTGAGCTTCTGGCCGGTGGCGGTGCGCGCCAGAACCTCGAGAAAATGCGGCAGGTCGGCGAGTTGCGGAATGACCTTCTCGATTCCCATCACGGCGACGAAAACCTCGGCTATCGTGCTCGAGAACCGGCCGTTGCCCTCGTTTTCGACCAGCACCAGCGTGCCGGTCTCGGCGATCGCGAAGTTGACGCCGGTAACTCCCATTTCGGCGGAGAGGAAGATCGAGCGCAGGCGCTCGCGCGCGACTGCGGTCAGGCGCTGGGGCTCGGCGGTGTACGGGATCCCCAGCTTCTCACTGAAGAGGGCGCCGATATCTTCCTTGGAGAGGTGAATCGCGGGCGTGATGATGTGCGAGGGGCGTTCGTTGCGGAGTTGAACGATATATTCGCCGAGGTCGGTCTCGATCGGCTCAATTCCGGCCTGCGCCAGGGCGGGGTTGAGGTCGATCTCCTCGGTGGTCATGGATTTGCCCTTCACCACGCGCTTAGCGCCGCATTCGCGCGCGACGTTAAGAATATAGGTGCGGGCCTCGGCGGCGTCGGCGGCGACGAAGACCTTGACCCCGTTGCTTTCGAGGCGGTCTTTCAACTGGACCAGGAGCTGGTCGAGGCGGCCGATGGCGTCTTCCTTGATGCGCCGGGCGGCGTCGCGTTCGCCATCGAAGGGCGGGAATTCGGCGCGGGTCGCCGCCACCTGTTCAAGATGACGTCCGGTGGCTTTTTCGAGCTTACGCCGCAGGTCGAGATCGGCGACGCCGGCGCGGCCGGCCGCGAAAAAATCGTGGGCAGTGTTGTGGGCGGACGCCATTACCGCTTCCAGGCCTTCGAGGTCAGTTGATGCGCGCGACCTGGCGCATCAGGCGCACGACCGCCTCGCGGGCGGTGTCGGCCCCTGGATGGTCGGGGGCCTGACTCAGGAAGCTCTGGTAGTCGTCGAGGGCGGCGCTGAAGCATTCGAGGCGTTCGTAGAGCGCACCGCGCTCGATCAGCTCCTCAACCGCGCGCGGTTCGAGCATCAAGATGCGGTCGAGTGCCGCCAGCGCGCGCTGCCAGTCAGTTGCAGTGGAATAGACGTTTTTCAGATTACGCAGCATCCGCGCGAGGATCTGGCGCGCGCCCACCGACTTGAGCATCGCCGGCTGCACGTCCACGGGCTGGCCGTAGATCTGGGCGAGGCGAGCGCGGATTTCGTCGAGGTCCAGGATCATGCCGCCGTTGAACGGGTCGATGAGCAGCTCGCCGCGCTCATCCACCGCTTTGACCAGAAAGTGGGTCGGGAACGAGACGCCGAACAGATTCAGGCCCAGCCGGCGGCCCACTTCGATGTAGATCACAGCCAACGTGATGGGAATACCGAGCCGCCGCTCAAGGACATCGTTGAGGAAGGAATTGCGGGGGTCGCTGAAGTTTTCGCGATTACCGTCGAAGCCCTTGCGCACGAACAGGAACTCGGAGAGCAATTGCACTTTCGCGATGGTGTCGGCGCCGGCCTTGACCGCCGGTTCCGCTTCGCGGGCAAGGGCCGCGATCCGGTCGAGGCATTGCTCGATGTCGAGGTCGGGGTATTCCTCTTTAGCGATAAGCAAGGCGCCTCGTGCGAGTGGAATCGGCTCGCGCGCCGCCAGTGTCGAGAATTCGCGCCGAACGTCGTTCATCGGATTACCGCCTGCTTAAGAGTTATTCCAATTGCCGGTAGCGGCTCAAGGCGAAAGGGCGGAAAGTGCGTCTTCAATTTCGCCTTTCACGGAGGCTTCCTCTTCGCGGCGGCGGGCCCGATCGAGTGCGTCACGGGCGTTCGCGCCGCCCAACCGTCCGAGCGCCCAGGCCGTATGCGCGCGCACGATGGGCTCATGCTCGGCTTCGAGCGTGCGGATAAGGATGGGCACCGCTCGTGGGTCAGCGCTATTGCCGAGCGCAATCGCGGCGTTGCGCAAGAGACCGCGCCGCCTGGTACGGCTGACCGCGGTCTTGCCGTAGCGCTGCCGAAACCCGTCTTCGGTCGAGCGCCATCACCTCGGCGAGATCGGGCGCGAGATCTTCGTTGGTGGCGGCTGCGCGAGCCGCGTCGCCGTTCCACGGGCAGACTTCCTGGCAGATGTCGCAGCCGAAAATCCAGTTGCCGAGCTGGGGCCTGAGATCCGGTGCGATCGGACCTCGATGCTCGATGGTGAGGTAGGAAATACACAGGCGGGGCTCGAGGACATAGCCGTCGGCCAGGGCGTGCGTCGGACACAGATCGAGGCACTGGCGGCAGGTGCCGCAATGATCGCGATAAGGGTCGCCCGCGGAGGGGAAATCGAGATCGGTGAAAATTTCGGCCAGGAAAAAATACGAGCCATGATATTGGTTGAGCAGGTTGGTATTGCGGCCGAACCATCCGATCCGGGCCGCCGCAGCCCATTCGCGTTCGAAGACCGGCCCGGTGTCGACGTAGGTGCGGGTGACGATGGCTGGCCGCGCGGAGGCCAGCGCTTGCGCGATCGTGCGGGCGCGCGCCAGAACGACGGTGTGATAGTCCGGGCCGACGGCGTAGGCGGCGATCCGACCGCGCAGTTGCCCCTTCCATCGAGGGGCGGGCGGCGCGGGTGCCGCGTAAGGGAACGCCAGGGTGATCACTGAGCGCAGGCGCGGGTCGAGCAGCCGCGGGTCGAAACGGCGGTCGGGATCGCGGGCCAGCCAGCCCATTTCGGCTGGACGTCCATCTGCGATCCACTGGTGGAAAAACTCTTCGCGGTGCTGCAGTCGGCTGAGCGCCGCGAATCCAACCAGGATGAAGCCCTGATCTCGCGCTATTGTCCGTACAATCGTTTCCAGGTAGTTCACGATGTTGCCATGGCTTCGAGCTGACCCCGATATGCGCCGCAGAGGTCGTGTCGGCGGCGTCGGCTCCAAATGTGCCACATCAGGCATGGGCACCTGACGAGGTTGCTTCCGGGCCGATCGGTCTTATGATTATACCATCGCGGTGCGCAGACGGCTTGGGCCGCCGGAACTTGGAGGAACGCCGCGATAGGCGGCCACTGGCCTTTGCGCTAAGATTGAGGATGGATCCGGGCACTGCATGAACCCGTGATCTTCCGGAGGGTTCGATGTCGCAGGAAATTGAGCAGTCCAACGTATCCGTGGCGAACAGCGGAGCGCCCGCGCCGGGTGTCAACCTTACGCCCAAAGCGGTTGAGGCGGTAAGGAAGATGCACGCGAAGGAAGGCCTTGGAGTCGAGCAGGGATTGCGGATCTCGGTGGTTGGAGGAGGATGCTCCGGGTTTCAGTATTCATTGAATTTCGACACCCGCAAGGACGGTGATGTCGTGACCGAGTTGGACGGAATCAACGTTTTCGTCGATGAGATTTCGTTGCCATATATCGCAGGCACGACGCTCGACTATGTGGAGGGATTGCACAACGCCGGTTTCCGCTTCGACAATCCGCGAGCGAGCCGAACCTGCGGATGCGGGTCCTCGTTCAGCGCCTGAAGCGAAGATTACGCGCGGGCGACGCATTGCCGCGCCGCGCCAAGCGCGGATTTTTCACCAGAAGCGAACTTCGATCGGCCAGCGCGCTCCGGGAGCCACTGGTTGATGGTTCGTTTCGGCCAAATCTGCCGCAGCTGGCACGCTGTGAATGCGTGACGGAATGAAGTGAAGGATCTCGCAGGCAAGGGCATCATCGTTACCGGCGCGACCCGCGGAATCGGACGTGGGATAGCGATCGAGACCGCGCGTCGCGGCGCCAACGTCGCCTTCAACTATGTCAAAAGCGATCAGCAGGCCGCCTCACTCAAGGACGAAATCGGGGCGCTCGGAGTCAAGGCGCTGGCCTTCAAGGTTGACGTTGGAGATCTCAAGGGCGTGCGCGAGATGGTCAACGCGGTCAAGAAGGAATTCGGCGCGATCGACGGGCTGGTCAATAACGCCGGCGTCACTCGCGACAAGCTGCTCATGATGATGAGCGAGGAGGATTGGGCCGAGGTTATCCGGCACCAATCTGACCGGCGCGTTCAATTTCGCGCGCGCCGCCATCTTCATGATGATGAAGGCCAAGCGCGGCGCAATTCTGAACGTGACTTCGATCAGCGGAGTGGTCGGGATGGCCGGACAGGTCAATTATTCTGCCGCCAAGGCCGGGCTCATCGGGATGACCAAGGCGATGGCGAAAGAAGTCGGGCGGATGGGTGTGCGCGTCAACGCGCTCGCCCTGGGCTTCATCGAGACCGACATGACGGCGGCGTTGCCGGAAGAAAATCGCACGGCCGCGCTTGATTTGATCCCGCTCGGACGCTTCGGGCGGTGGAAGATGTCGCGCCGGTCGGCGGCATTTCTGCTCTCCGATGCGGCCGCGTACATGACCGGTGCGGTAATTCAGATCGACGGTGGCCTCGCGATGTAAGTATGTGTTAGGGAGCGATATTAGCGGCCTGGAACGCTTTGTGTGAACAAAAGTAACTTGAACAATGAATCTGTCTATCACGATAATAAAAACGAAGCTACGGTGTTTAAGCAGGTATAAAGCTGGTGACAGTAAGAGATTCCATCTTTTACGAAGCTGAAGCGCCGCAAGCCTCACGAGAGCTCGCCGAGCTAAGGACCTCACCTGATTACGTCGCGCCGTTCGAGATCGTCCGGCGGCGCGTGATCGACGACTATTACGAAGGCCGCATGACCATTGACGCGACCGTAGTGACTTCGGATCGGCCAAACGTCGAGGATACCGAAGCCGCCCGCGGCGTCGGCGTGGTCCATGCTCTCGACCTTGCCCTCCGCAAGGCCTTACTCAAGTACTTTCCCTACCTCGAGGATGTCCGTGTGACCGAGACCTACGCCACGCCAGCGGCGAATCGACCGAAGCCGAGGTGATGGCGGTCAAGAAATTCTCCGACGGTCATTCGACCTGGACTACGCTGGCGAAGTCGGCCAACTCGGTTGAGGCGGGATGGAAGTCGTTGGTCGACGGCTACGAATGGCGAATCGTGCAGGAAACGACCAGACGCCGGCGGCAGACCGACGATCCGAGAGTGTCGCGCCGCTAGTTGGTTCATGGATTCTACCCCCACGCCATCGTCCGGCGAGACCGGTAAGGCCCGGCACAACCGGCTCGCCGTCCTCTACGATCGAGGATGTCATATTTGCCGCGTGAGCGCGGAGGCGGTGCGCATTTTCGACAATTCCGACGCGATTGACCTGATCGATCTGCACGACGAAGAGGGACGCGCGCAATTTCCCGGCCTGTGGATGGAAGATCTGATGGCGGAGTTGCACGTGGTCGACGATCACGGACAGGTCTGGCGCGGGGCGCGGGCGGTCAACGAGATTCTTCGTCATCAGCACGGCATGCGCGGGCTGCTGGCGTACCTCTGGTATGTGCCGGGATACGCCTGGCTGGCCGACTGGCAATACAAGCGTATCGCGCGATCGCGGTACGATCACGATTTCGGCGGCGATCCGCTGAAGCGCCCGGTGTCATCGGGGCCGGGCAAATGAAGTCTTCGAGCCAAAACGGCTTGTTTGTCGCGGATCACGCACGGTAGCCTGACTGCAAGGCCCATCGTGAAGCCATTTCACATCTTCAATACACTGACGCGCACTGTCGAGGAGTTTCGTTCCGGCAAACCCGCCCGAGGTGACCTATTACTCCTGCGGCCCGACGGTCTACCTGCCGCAGCATCTGGGCAACATGCGCGCGTA
Source organism: uncultured Pseudomonadota bacterium (assembly GCA_963837035.1). GTDB lineage: Bacteria > Desulfobacterota > Binatia > Binatales > Binataceae > JASHZA01. Next base: position 152,905 of record CAWIMH010000022.1, on the reverse strand, counting down.
TCTTTTTGTCGATACGCTCAAGCGCGCGCTCGCGTTCAATGGCTACCGTCCGCCACGTGATGAATATCACCGACGTCGGCCACATGACCTCCGACGCGGACGCGGCGAGGACAAGATCGAGAAGACCGCGCGAGCCGAGGGCAAAACGCCGCTGGAGATCGCGGATCTTTATATCGCGCAGTTCAAGCGCGATTGTGCGCGCTCTCGAATATCGAGCTGCCGGAGCCGCCGCTGACTCTGCCGCGCGACCGATCACATTCCGCGACATGATCGCGCTGATCGAGCGGATCCTCGCGCACGGTCTGGGCTTATGTGACGCCGCTCGGGAGTCTACTTCGATGTCGAGAAATGGCGCGGACCGGGCGGGATGGGGCGGCTTCGCGACAGAGCCTCGACGAGCAGCACTGCGGGGCAGCGCCTTGAGCATTCGCCGGACAAGAGGAGTCCGCACGATTTCGCGCTGTGGGTGCTCAACCAGCCCCATCACATGATGCAATGGGATTCGCCGTGGGGGCGCGGCTATCCCGGATGGCATATCGAGTGCTCGGCGATGTCGATGAAGTACCTCGGCGAGACGCTCGATATCCATTCGGGCGGCCTCGACCATATCCCGGTCCATCACGAGAACGAGATCGCGCAATCCGAGGGCGCGACCGGCCAGCCGTTCGTGCGCTACTTCGTCCACAACGCGTTTCTGGTCGGGATGGAGGGGGCGAAGATCAGCAAGAGCGCCGGCAAATTCCCGGTGGTGGACGATCTGATTGCGGCCGGGATCAATCCGCTCGCGTTCCGGCTGCTCTGCTTCGGCGCGAAGTATCGATCCGAGCTGGCCTTCAGTCTCGAGGCGGTGCGCGCGGCGCGAACGCAATCTCGATTACCTCTACGAATTTGTGCGGCGTCACTGCCGGACGCGGATGACCGAGGTCGACGCCGGATGGGCCGAGCCGTACGTCGAGCGCTTTCATCGAGGCGATTAACAACGATCTGAACACCGCCAGGCTCTGGCCGTGGTGCTGGAGATGATCGGAGAAGCCTACCGGCGCAAGCGATCAGCAGATCTGGAACACGCTACCAGAAGTTCGATCGGGCGTTCGGACTCGGACTTCGAGAGGCGCTCGAGGAGGCGCATCGCCGAAGCCTCCAGACGATGGTGCTGCGGCTTAGCGAGGAGCGCGACCAGGCGCGCGCGGCGACAAGAACTTTGCGCGCGCCGACGAATTGCAGCGCGAATTATTGAGCGCAAGGTTATGAGGTCAAGGACAGCGCGGCAGGGCGCGGCGCCTGAAACGGCGGTGAGGAGTCTTGAGGCGCCCGCGCCTTGATAGCAATGCGACCACTGCTTCCCTACAATCACGCGACACAGGAACGCTTTGCGCGCTATAGGTGAGCCGATGGCTATTGAACTCGAAACATTTGACAGCCGGATGCAGGGCAGCCGTGAAGGCGCCGAAGTCCGCCATCTCGACCCGCAAACGCCCCCTATTACCTGCCGATCGGCGACGAAGTCGAGATCTTCTCGGCCGCCTACAAAGCGCGTCTGCCGGTGCTGCTCAAGGGACCGACCGGATGCGGCAAGACCCGCTTCGTCGAGCACATGGCGCATCAGCTCGCGGCGCTCGCCGGACGGACCGAACGAATTGATCACGGTCGCATGCCACGAGGATCTGACCGGCAGCGATCTGGTCGGGCGGTATCTGATCACGGCCGACGAGACGGTATGGGTCGACGGTCCGCTTGACGCAGGCGGTGCGGCGCGGCGCGATCTGCTACCTCGACGAAATCGTCGAGGCGCGCAAGGACACCACCGTCCTGATCCATCCGCTGTCGGACCATCGGCGCATCCTGCCGATCGAAAAGCGCGGCGAGACGATCGAAGCGCATGCCGGCTTCCTGCTGGTGATTTCGTACAATCCCGGCTACCAGAGCATCCAGAAGAATCTGAAGCATTCGACCCGCCAGCGCTTCGTCACGATCGAGTTCAACTATCCGCCGGCCGAGAAGGAAGTCGAAATTATCGCGCACGAGTCGGGCGTCGACCATGACATGGCCTATCAGCTGGCGCTGCTCGGCGAGAAGGTGCGCCACCTCAAGGCCTCGGGGCTCGAAGAAGGCGTCTCGACGCGGCTGCTGATTTACGCGGGCGAGCTGATCCGCCAGGGTATCGCGCCGCGGCGCGCCGCGACCGTCGCGGTGACCTGGTCGCTGACCGACGAGCTGGACAGCAAGCGCGCGATCGACGAAATCGTCAAGGCGATCATGCCGGAGTAGGAGTTACCGTTGCGCCGTTCGTTTACGTCACTATCGACGCGTAAGCACGGCCGCCGAAGATGATCGATCTGCGCAGCGACACGGTCACGCTGCCGACCGCCGAGATGCGCGAGGCGATGGCGCGCGCGGAACTGGGCGACGACGTTTACGGCGAGGATCCGACCGTCAACCGGCTCGAGCGGATGGCCGCCGACACTCTGGGCAAGGAAGCGGCGATGCTGGTGCCGAGCGGCACGATGGGCAATCTGGCCGCGATGCTGACGCATTGCCCGCGCGGCACCAAGGCGTTGCTCGGCGCGCAGGCGCATACCTACGTCTATGAGGCGGGTGGCGCGGCGGCGCTCGGCGGAATCGTGATGACGCCGATTCGCAACACCGCCGACGGCGAACTCGACCTCGACGAATTGCGCGAGGAACTCGAACGGCCGCCGGACGATGCATTTCGCCGCGCCCGCGTTGGTCGCGCTCGAAAATACGCACAATCTTTGCGGCGGCGCGGCGGTCGAACTGTCGCACATGGCGGCGGTCGCGGATCTGGCGCGCGCGTCATTCGCTGCCGGTGCATCTCGACGGCGCGCGGATTTTCAACGCCGCGCTCGCGCTCGAAACCACCGCGTCGAAAATCGCGTCATTCGCCGACACGGTCTCGTTCTGCCTCTCGAAGGGGCTCGCCTGCCCGGTCGGCTCGCTGCTCTGCGGCAGCGCGAATTCATCGCGACGGGCGCGGCGGATGCGCAAGGTGCTGGGCGGCGGAATGCGCCAGGCGGGAATTATCGCGGCGGCCGGAATCGTCGCGCTCTGAAACGCATGATCGATCGGCTCGCCGAGGACCATCTCAATGCGCGCGCGCTGGCCGAAGGGCTGGCGCTTGGTCGCCGGAATTAACGTGCGGCCGGTGAAGCGGCGCACCAACATGGTGGTGTTCGAGGTCGACTGGCGGCGCCGCCGACGCGGCGAAATTCGCGGCCGCGATGAAGGAGCGCGGGGTGCTGGTCGGTGCGCGCGGGCTCGCCGTCATTTCGCGCCGTGACGCATTATGGGATTTCGCGCCGCGATATCGATCGCGCGGTCGCGGCCGCGGCCGAAGCGGCGGGCGAAGCCTTCGGCGACTGAGCTTTTCCGCGCGATACAACCTGGATGGATTCGCTGAACGAACTCTTCTCGCTGAAGGGCCATGTCGGTCTGGTCACCGGCGCGTCGTCGGGACTGGGCGTCGAATGCGCGCGACGCGCTCGCGCTGGCGGGCGCCGATGTCGCCATCGCCGCACGGCGCGGCGATCGGCTCGAGACGTTGGCGCCGCAGAACTCGCCAAAACCTACGGCGTCAAGGCCATCGGTGTGCAGACCGATATCACCGCCGACGCCGATCTCGATCGCCTGATCGCGACCGTGCACCGCGAACTCGGCGACATCGATATCCTCGTCAACAACGCGGGAATCTCGCCGACCGGACGCGCCGAGTTGCTGCCGCGCGCGACCTGGGACGCCGCGCTGGCGACCAATCTGACCGCGCCGATGATGCTTGCGCAGCGGGTCGCGCGCCGCCTGATCGAAGGCGAAGCAGCCCGGGCGCATCATCAACATGGTTTCGATCTACGGCCTGGTGGCGAGTTCGATCTATCGGCTCTCGGCCTATACTGCGACCAAGGCGGGGCTGGCCAATCTGACGCGCCAGCTCGCGGTCGAATGGGCGCAGTATGGCATCCTGGTCAACGCGATCGCGCCCGGATGGATTCCGACCGAAGCGACCGAAGGCGGGATGGCCAAGCCGCAAAATCGCGAGCGGATGGAGCGCGGCGACGCCGCTCGGACGCCTCGGGCAGCCCGAAGAAATCCGCGGCGCGGTGATCTATCTGGCGAGTCCGGCGTCGAGTTACGTCACCGGGACGGTCTTTCGATCGACGGCGGCTACGCCTCGTGGTAACCGGCAAGCATCAGGGCGCCGATGACTCCTATCCGCGAGCATGACCGTCGGCCGGCGAGAGCGCAGTGGTGACGATTCGCGCGGGCTGATCTGCAGGGATCAGCGATCTCGTCAGCGACGCGAACGATGACGGAGCCTGAGAGCGCAACTTCTTCAGACGCAAATCGACCGAGCTTGCTGGCCGAGGCCGCGCCGCATGCGGGTGGCTCAAGCGCGCGCTTCGGCGCGACTCGACCTGACGCTGCTCGGCATTGGCGCGATCGTCGGCGCCGGCATCTTCGTGCTGACCGGCGTGGCGGCGGCGAAATACGCGGGCCCCGCCATCACGCTCTCTTTCGTCGTCGCCGGCTTCGCCTGCGCGATGGCGGCGCTGTGCTACGCGGAGTTCGCCGCGATGATTCCGATTGCCGGGCAGCGCCTACTCGTATTCCTACGCGACGATGGGCGAGTTGGTCGGCTGGATCATCGGCTGGGACCTGGTGCTCGAGTACGCGGTCGGCGCCGGCGGCGGTGGCCGTCGGATGGTCGGGTTATCTCAACGTGATCCTCGGCGGGGTGGGGATTCATCTGCCGTACGCACTGACCCATGCGCCGGCGCGGCGGGGCATAATCGACCTGCCGGCGCTGCTGATCGTCTCCTGATCAGCGGCGATTCTCTACGTCGGGATCTCGGAAAGCGCGCGGCTCAACTCGATGATTGTCAGAATCAAGCTCTTTGCGATCGCGGTAGTGATCGTTGGTCGGCGTGTTTTTCGTGCGGCCCGCAAACTGGTCGCCGTTTGTGCCGTTCGGATGGAGCGGGGTGATGAACGGCGCGGCGTTTATCTTCTTCGCGTATATCGGCTTCGATGCGGTCTCGACCGCCGCCGAAGAGGTGGTCGAGCCGAATCGCGACCTTGCCCATCGGCATCCTCGCATCGCTGTTCGTCTGCACCGTGCTCTATATCCTCGTCGCCGGCGTGCTGACGGGGATGGTCCCAGCGCATCTGATCGACCTGAAGGCGCCGCTGGCCTCGGCGTTCGTGCTGCGCGGGATGAACTTCGTCGCCGGGATCGTCTCGCTCGGCGCGGTCGCCGGGCTGACCTCGGTGCTGCTGGTTCTGCTGCTCGGCCAGTCGCGGATTTTCTATCGCGATTTCGCGCGACGGCCTGCTGCCGGCCGCGTTCAGCCAGGTCCATCCGCGATTCCGCACGCCGTACATCCCGACGGTACTCACGGGAATCGTGGTCGGGATCACGGCGGCGTTTCTGCCAATCCAGGAAATCGCGGAGCTGACCAATATCGGTACGCTCTTCGCCTTCGTGCTGGTCTGTCTTGGCGTCTGGATTCTGCGCCGTCAGGAGCCCGAGCTGCAGCGTCCCTTTCGCACGCCGCTTAGTTCCGCTCGTGCCGATTCTGGGTGTTGTTTTCTGCTTCTTTCTGATGGCCAGCCTGCCCGGTGTTACGTGGATCCGGTTCTTCGTCTGGATGGCGGCCGGATTTGTGATCTACTTCGCTTACGGCCGCTTCCATAGCCGCGTCGCACTGGAGGCCCTGGAAGAGAAGCGAGCCAGCGCCGGCTAAATCCCACGGATTCGCGAGTTAGCTACGGTTCATCCGCCGAGGACTTCGATCCGATGCCGCGGCCGAATGCCGCCACCTCGGTTTGCCACTCTGAACCAAAGGCAAGTATCAGGACTTGCTGATTGATCTGCTGGTCTTTGGTCAAACTGTGCCACGATCCGCCGCCTGCCGCCGCCAGGTTCTGGTAGGCTTGTACGGTCTCGCGGTAGAAGGACGGCATTGGCGCGTTCTTGGGAGCCGGCTGGCCCATCAGGCGATAAAATTCCTCGATGAATCTCTCGTGCTCCTCAACGGTTACGTCAACGGTGCTGAACGAGCCATTTTCTGAGCGGAGCTTGCGCACTTCCTCGAGCGTCGGTTCCACGTCCTGATCGAACGGCGGGGTATCGCCGACCAATACGATCACCTTGCGGGCTCCAGGCTTCCATGCCATGCGGTCGACCGCGGTGCGCACCGCGCCAAGCGTATCTTCCTGCCATTCGCCGCCATCGCGCGCCTGGATATTGTTGAGAAAGTACAGGAGACGGTCCGGGGAAACAGTCAGGGGCTGGCTCTGAATCGGCTCACCACGGCCACCGAAGACAACGATTCCGATCCGCGCCGTCGGCACAAGGCGATGAACCGCGAGCACCAGCTGCTTCATCTTGTTCTTGACGTCGCCGATGATTCGCTTCATGGAGCCGGTGCCATCAATAACGATGGCGACATCGAGGCCGCTGCGCCGCAAACCGCCGATGAACCCACCGAAGCCCGCGCCAATCCCATTTCCGTAGCTAGAACCAATGCCGCCGCCGCGGCCGATGCCGATTCCGCCACCGGCGACCGTTCGGACGTAATGGCTGGCGATACTGATAGTCTGGGAGTTTTGTGGCGCCACCACCGGGCGTTCGATCGGTAGGGGAGCAACCGCGTCCGGCACCGGCATCTCGGGCATATCGAGTTGTTTCGCTTCGTCCGTCGAGCCGCCGCCGCCTGCCCGTAGATCAACCTGGATCAAGTTGCGACCGGCTTCCAGATGAACACCCCAGAGCAGCGCTAGTAGAATCAGGACATGGACCAGGACTGAAAGCGGGAGCGGCCCGGCCATAAAATAAAGCGTGTCCCACACGGATCGGCGTTGAATAACCGACTCACTCGTGTCCGATGGGGTCGGCGTCGCCTGGGCGCGCTGGCGCGACCACGTAAGCCGATAGAGAACGAAGGCCAAACCCAGGATTGAAATCGTGCCGATCGCCGCGATAAGCCAGTACATCGCCAAAACTGCCTCGCCGCAGTCAGATTACATCCGAAGGACGGTCTGAATTGCCCTGCTATTCATTCCGCACGCACCCGCTAAGGAGCATCCGATGGTGCGACCTGATCCGGTTCGCTCCCCGGGGCCACGTTGTCGGCGCTTGGGACACCACCCGGCACGGCTACCGCGGGGCCGCTGCCGCCCGTGCTACCTGACACGGCCAGGGCAATCTGGTCCGCCCCTGAGGATTTCGCGATATCGAGAATTCTGACCATATCGCCCAGGATTACCCTTGGATCTCCGTCAAAAACCACTAATTTTTCCGGGGTTTTCCCGAGTGCATCGTGGATCGCGGGGCCGAGTTCCGCCTCCGCGACGTTTTTCTGATTCACATAGATCTGATGGTCCGCCGTGTAAGTGACGGTCACGCCTTTGGGCTGCTGCTTCTGGTCCGGCGTCTGCAGCCGCGGCAGGTCCACGTGGGCGGCCGATTCGATCGTAATCGCGGTCGCAACCATGAAAATGATAAGAAGTACGAGGAAAATATCGGTCAGTGGCGTGATATTGATGGAGGCGAAGATGCTGCCTCGCTCGCTGCCGGTTTGAATCGCCATTGCGGAAGGTCTCTAAAATCTCCAGATGTTCGCCAGCGTTTGGGGTCCTTCTCCGGGATACTAGCCGCCGCTAGAGCTGAGTTGTCCGGTCATGGCTCTTTTTGCCGCAATTGCGATTTGCTGCGCGCCAGCTGCCTTCGCAACGTTGAGAATCCTCACCATGTCACCGAGCAGGACGGTGCGATCGCCCTGGAAAATCACGACCTTAACGTCGACACGGCTCAGCGCCTCAGTTAGTGCAGGTGCGAATTCATGCTCGGGGACGTCCTTGGAATTGACGAAAAGCTCGTGATTGGCGGTGTAGGTGACAATCACACCCTTGTTTTCGGGCGAGGTGTTGCCCGCCAGCGGCAAATCGACATGGGTTGCAGACTCGACCGCTACCGAGGTTGTCACCATGAAAATTATCAGTAGGACCAGGAAGATGTCCGTGAGCGGGGTGATGTTGATTTCCCAGAACATCCCGCCTCCGCCCGACGGCATGTTAATGGCCATCAGCCTGCCTCACCGCGAGGGCGGCGTCGATCAGCCGAGTCGAGCAGATATGGATAGTGGCGTTGATCGCCTCTATTTTCTGGGAAAAGTAGTTGTAAAAAATGACCGCGACAATCGCGACGACGAGACCAAGGGCGGTGGAGATAAGCGCCTCTGAGATGCCGCCGGCGACGACCGAGAACCCACCGGTTCCCATCACCGCCATCGATTGGAACGCGACCAGAATACCAACCACGGTACCGAATAGGCCGATAAAGGGCGCGGACGCTCCGGACGTTGCGAGCACCCAGATCAAGCCCCGCAGCTGAATCGATTCAGCGAAACGGCGTTCCTCGTCAACCTCTTCGAGACGGGCTCGGTCGGCTGACTGTGCCTCCGAGAGAAGCTCGTGAAAGACTCGTTCGCAAGGACTGGGGCGGGTCTGTAGCTGATCCAACGCCTCTTTGAACCTGCCTTGGCGCACCAAACCGACTAGCCGGTCGGCAAGGCGCGCGGCACGCGAGTTGAGTCCCCATAAACCCCATATACGTTCGAAAATGATAGTCATGCAGACAACCGAGATCAGCAACAGAGGATACGTCGCGTACCATCCCTGCATGATCATCGACAAGATACTGAACTGATTCTGCATCCCAATTGTCCCCAGGAAGTGAGATATTCAGCTCAAAAGTGCCTGCGCGTTCCCCAGTCGCGTCAAGCGTGCCCAAGTGCCCAAAAAGCGCGGTTCCTGTCAAGACTCGTCTCCCCGGCGCCTTTTGCGTCAAACTCCAATTGTACTCGTGAATATAATGACCCACCAACAGGTTACTCGGGGGGAGTTGTCTTGACTTTAACCCATCGCAAGCCTATCCAGAAATCGTTTGGATGCGCCTAACGTCGTGGATCGGCGCCAGCCAAAGCGGAATGCGAGCACGTTTCGCAACGGCCGCAAGACCGCATTGGAGCCGGCGCATGGGTGAGTCACTTCGATTGGGGCCGAGCGTCGGGGATCGCGAGCGGGCGAGTCAAGTTTGAAGACGGAACGAGAGAGGAAACCAGTACGATGGCATTATTAGATGGCAAAGTCGCGGTCATCACCGGCGCCGGGCGCGGAATCGGTCGCGAAGAGGCGCTGTTGATGGCGAAACAAGGAGCCAAGGTCGTTGTCAACGACCTTGGAGGCCATTTCGATGGTACCGGACAGTCGCGGTCGCCGGCGGAGGAAGTGGTGAAGGAGATTCGCGCTTCTGGCGGTGAAGCCGTGGCCAATTACGAGAGCGTGTCCGATTTCAAATCGGCCAAGCGCATCGTCGAATGCGCGATCGACAATTTCGGCAAGCTCAATATCGTGGTCAATAACGCTGGAATCCTTCGCGATCGCATGATCTTCAATATGAGCGAAGAAGATTTCGACGCAGTCCTCGGCGTGCATCTGAAGGGCACCTTCAACGTTGCCCGGCATGCGTGCAATTATTGGCGCGAACAGCATAAGGCCGGCAACATGCTTAACGGTCGGTTGATCAACACGAGTTCCGACTCCGGGTTGCTCGGCAATGCGGGCCAGAGCAACTACGGTACGGCCAAGGCCGCGGTTGCCACGATGGCGATTATCATGGATCGCGAGATGTCGCGCTACGGCGTCTGTATCAACGCGGTCGCTCCAGTTGCCCGTACCCGCTTGACGATCGATGCAACGCCACAGACCGCGGCGACGATGCCTTCCCCCAAAACCGGCGAGGTGGACAAATTCAGCCCGGCACACGTCGCGCCTTTGGTCGCATGGCTAGCCAGTGACGATGCCAAGGATGTTCACGGGGAAGTTTTCCGAGTCGGCCTGGGCACGGTGTGGCTGATGCGCGGCTGGCATAGCGCGGGCAAGATTACGCAGTCGGGTCCGCTCAAGTTCTGGGATCCATCCGAGCTGGGAGCGCGCGTGAAGCAAGAACTGGCCAAAGGCATCACCAAGAAGGAGAACCTGGGCGACGTCCTTTCGGGTACTGTTTAACTCGTGGGAAAGAAGCCAGGTGATGAAAGCGCGGCTCGAGGCGGGCCGCGCTTTCGCTCGGTACTCCTGATTTGTGCCGCGAATACGGCGCGGAGCGTGATGGCGGAACATTTGATCGTGCGCGAGCTGCGTCAACGCGGGGCAGAAGGACGTGTGCGCGTGCGATCAGCAGGAATCGCGCCGTACGCGCGCGACGGGGCACTGGTCTCGCTGGATACGCGAATGACGCTACGCGACGTCGGCATCCATCTAGGCGAAGAAGCGACTTCGACGGATCTCAAGCGCCACCCGGAAATGCTGCAGGCCGCCGACCTAGTGATCGCGATGACCGAGCAACAGGCGCGCGACCTGCGCCAACGCTTTCAAGTGCACGAGACGCTCGAAGTACATACCTTGCGAGGATTTGCCGGAGAAGCCGGCGATATTGACGACCCGTTCGAAAAGGGCGACCTGGTTTTTGCCGAGTGCCGCGAGGAGATTATGCGCCTGGTTCCACGGGTAATAGACCGATTGCTGCGTACAGATTAACCTTGCGGGGGAGGGGGAGGGAGAGGACCAGATGAGCTTCACGAATCCTTCCGACAACGAGATTCGCACGATTCTTTCCACTCCCGCGACGGTCGCGGTAGTCGGTTGCTCAGACAATCCGGACCGCGACAGCCTGCGTATCGCGATGCTGCTCAGGCACAAGGGCTTCCGCGTGATCCCGGTCAACCCGCAGCTTGGTCCGGATGCGCTGCGCAAAGAACTGGGCGAACGCTGTTATCCCGATCTCGAGTCGATCCCTGACCCGGTGCGAGATAGTCGATGTCTTCCGCCGGCCGGAGTACCTACCGGAAATCACCGCGCAGGCGATTCGCAAGGGGGCCCGCATCCTCTGGGGACAGTTGGGCGTGGTCAACCTGGAGGCGGCCGAAACCGCGGCGAACGCCGGTCTTACGCTGGTGATGGACCGGTGTCCGGCGATCGAATACCGGCGGCTATTTTGAACGGTTACCGGGCCACGTGCAGATCGCAGCCGACGAGAGGTTCCCGCGGGAGGGACGCGCCGCTGCGGGAGACTCCGAGTTGAAGGCGCGCAAGTGGCGTATGCTCGACAGCGAGCGTGTCTACACCACTCCGATCTTCGACGTCCATCGGCGCAAATCCGCGCATCCGCAGCGCGGTGAGCGTGATTTCTTCGTGCTCGAGGCTCCCGCATGGATCAATATCATTCCGCTCACACGTCGACGCGAGGTTATCCTGGTTCGCCAGTTCCGGCATGGTGTGAGTGCGTTTACCCTGGAGATTCCCGGCGGGATGATGGATCCCGAGGACGAGGACCCCGCTGCGGCGGCCGTGCGCGAGATGCGCGAAGAATGCGGTTACGTCTCGGACGACGTGATCCCGCTCGGGCGCGTTCATCCCAACCCGGCGATCATGCCCAATTTCTGTTACTCGTTCCTGGCGCGCAACGTTCACAAGATCGCGGAGCCGAGCAATGACACCAGCGGCAGCGAGGAAACCGAGGTGGTGACGGTTCCACTGAGCCAGATCAAGGGGTTGATCGCCTCGGGCAAAATTTCGCACGCACTGGTAATCGCCGCGTTTTCGTTCTTCCACGTCTACAATCCGCCGCCGCGCCGCCGTCGCTAGTTCGCGCCCGTGAATTTGATCGTGGGTCCGCCATAGCGATGGCGTAGGAGCGCATACACCGGCCATACGAAGGCTGCGAGCAGAATTCCGGTAACCAGATCCGCTAGACGAGAGTCCTGACGCGCGGCGAGGCCGAAAGTCGCGAGCCAAGTCGCGATCGGAGCCAATACGATCGCATATAAGGCTGCGCGCCCGCCTCCAATTACGAATTGCCCCTTTCGATCCGGGTATAAGCGCCGCAGGCGAAGCAGCGCCCACATCTCGAGCACGAGTGCGAACATATAGAAAAAGACGTCGAGCACGACCAGCGTGACAAGTCCCAGAGGTACAAGCAGGCTGAACGCGACGCAGCAAATTACGATAGAACGCGCGGGCGTCGCCTGATCTTTCCAGAGCCTCGCCAGGGCCTTGGGTGCGTAACCCTCGACTGCCAGCACAAAGGGCATTCGCGAGACCCAAAGCATCGCCGCCTGGAAGATCGCGAAGGCGGATACAGCTCCGCCGACAGCGATGGCCATCCCCAGCAACGGTCCGCCGAGTTGGCGTCCGACCTCCGCGAACCATCCCGCGTGCCATTGGCCGACACTCCATTGAGTTGAGTCGCCTGCGCCTGAGATCGAAACCGCTAGAGGTAGGATGTAGCCGAGCGCAACCAGGGGCAGGGTGGTTATAATCGCGCGCAGGTAATTGCGCCGGGGCTCTTCGATCTCGGCCGCGATTACGCTCAAGTTCTCCCACCCGCTGAAATTCCAGATTACGACCGTGAGTCCGCCGCCTAGCGCGGCGAGAAAGGAGCCTCCAGGAACCGGTTGGGCTGGAAGATGCCAGTGGACGAGGCGCGGCATCCCCGTTAGTACCAGCGCGAGCATCGGTGCGATCACAATTAGCGTCAGCAGAAGCGAAGCGTTGCCGACCGGCCGTACTCCCATCAGGTTGAGGCCGCCAGCCACCCAAACCAGCAAGATCCCTAAGATTATCTGACCGGTAACGCCCACTGGCACGAGAAATACAAGATAGGCAACGAAGAGTACCGGGTAAATCGCCGTGTCGACAGCGGTGTAGAGAATTGTGAGGTAAGCTTCCGCGAAGCCGGCGAATGGTCCCAGCGCGTCCTTGACCCAAAAGTAGAAGCCGCCTTCGATCGGCATCAGCGCCGTCAGCTCTGCGGCCATCAGAGCGGTGGGCAGACTCAACGTTATCGGCACCACCAAACAGAGCAGCAAAGTGAGCCGCGCTCCTGCGATTCGTACCGCGTCTTCGAGGCCGTAGGCGCCGCCACTCACGACCAGGTACATCACGCACACGAGCGACAGCAGGCCGATTCGCGCCGGACGCGGCCGGCGACTTCCGGACGTGGCCGATGGGGTTTCAGCGGAATTCTGCGTCACTGCGTGAGGCTGCCCAATCTGGGGGATTGCGCAATCATAGGGTGCCGCGCAAGACTAGAGAGAATCCGGCGTGAGGTAAAACAGTGCAGGTTGTTTTTTGTCGTCGCGGCGGCGGTCAGGGAAGCTAATGCTAGGCCATTTGGGCGCAGGGTCGGAAGGTTTCCATTCCAAGATGAAGAGATCTGGTCAATTGGCGCTGGCGATTCTGCTGGCAGGGTCGATAGCGCTTGCCGGATGCGCGTCCACGAAGCGGGAGAACTCCTCTCAAGCGGTTAACATGGGGAGCGGGGGTCCATTCGGCGGCGCACCCGCAGTCGAGATACCGCCGGCCGCCTATGCGATGGGGGCCTATCTCAAGGCCGAAGTCGCCACGGAAGACGGCGACCGGGGAGCGGCGCTGAGCAACTACGAGGAAGCCGTCCGTTATGATCCGCACAACGCCGCGCTTCACGTGCAGCTCGCCAATCTCTATGTCCGCGACGGCCGCCTCAAGGACGCCCTCGCTCAGGCGCAGGACGCGATCCTGCTTGACCCCACTTACGTGCGCGCCCGGTTGCTGTCGGCCGGGATAAGTTCGGCGCTGGGTGACGACGGCGCGTCGCAGCAGCAGTATCTGGAGGTGATGAAGCTCGCGCCGAAGAATCAGGAGGCCTACCTCTTCCTCGGTACGCTCTACGCAAAGCAAGGCGAGTACGCCAAATCCGAACAGATTTTCAAGCAGCTTATCGATCTCGATACCAGTTCCTTCCTCGGCTACTACTATGCCGGGCGCCTTATGGTGGCGGCGCAGAAATACGACGATGCCGATCGCTACTATCGCAAGGCGCTGGAGTTGAACCGTCAATCGCAACTGGTGATGCTGGATCTCGCGGTGCTGCGCGAGCTGCAGAACCGGCCCAAGGACGCGATCGCAATCTATCAGAAGATCCTTCAGGCCGATGCAAACAACGAAATGGTGCGCAAACGCCTCGCCGAGCTATACGGTGACGACAAAAAGGTCGGACAAGGCGTCGCGCAATTGCAGCGTCAGGAACAGCTCGAGACCAATCCCGCCGATACCCGGACCAAGATCGGATTGTTGTACTTCGAGCGCGGAGATTTCGATCGCGCCGCCACCGAGTTCAACCTGGTGCTGGGTTCCGAACCAGAGAACTACCGTGTGCACTTTTACCTCGGAACCGTTTACAGCGAGCTGAATGAGAACGACAAGGCGATCGAGGAGTTTCAGAAGATTCCCGACGGTGACGATCATTTCGTCGAGTCCCGGTTGCAACTCGCCTATCTCTACGACAAGCGGAGCGACTACGACAACGCGATCGCGCAATCTGAAGCAGGCACTGCAGAAAAAACCCAACGATACCGAAATCATGGGCTTTCTGGTCGGCATCTATCAGGAACAAAAGAACTATCCCGACGCGATCGAACTGGCCAAGACATGGTTCGTCTCGAGCCCAGCAACGATAAGTTCCGCTTCACGCTGGGCGCGCTATACGACGAGCAACAAGCAGAAGGACCTGAGAATCGAGGAGATGCGCAAGGCGATCGAGCTCAATCCGAGCAACGCGCCGGCGCTCAACTATCTTGGCTACACCTACGCTGAGTCGGGCAAGCGTCTCGACGAAGCCGAAAAACTCATCCGGCGCGCACTCGACATCGAGCCCGAGGACGGCTTTTACGTCGACAGTCTCGGCTGGGTCTACTATCAGAAGGGCGAGTACCAAAAGGCGGTCACCGAACTGGAGCGGGCGGTTAACCTGACCGGCAGCGACCCCACCATAACCGAGCATCTGGGCGACGCTTACGACAAGATTGGCAAACCGTACAATGCCCGCCAGCAATATCGACGACGCCCTGAGAAAGGCTCAGGACGTCGATCAGGTTCAGCGCCTCAAGACCAAAATCGCGGCGCTGGGATACGTCCAAGAGCACGCGCAACATTGATGCGGCCGGCCGGCGGGTGCGCAAAATTCGTCACGCGAATACTCGCCGCAGCGATCGCCGCGCGCCGCCATGCTGCAGGCGTGCGCGGTCCAGCCCTCCCTTACGGAGCAAAGAGCCGCCGCCAGTGACCTGGCCCTCGCGCTGTCACAACGGGAACAGTCGCTTGATTCGGTGCAGTCGCCGGCGGTGATGGAGTACTCGGGTCCCCGTGGCCATTTCAAAGCGCGTGAGCAAATTATCGTGCGCAGACCTGCGAGCTTGCGGGTCGAGGCGATGTCGCCGCTCGGCATCGCGCTCGTGGTCGCCGCCGATGGCGGCCAGATTGGCAGTTTTCGATCCATCGAAAGACACCCTGATGCGCGGACCCGCGACCGCGGCCACTTTGGAGCGTTTTGCGCAAATCCCGATGGCGCCGCAAGCGGCGGTGCGGCTGCTGCTGGCCCTTTCGCCCGACGGCGCGATGCTTACCACGCCGCCCTCCTCACAGAGCGACGATGCTGATATGAAGCTGCTGACGTACGCCCGCGCTGAAGGCGTGGTCGATGAGCTGGGCTTCACCGGCGGCGTGCTCACGCGCGCGCGTGAAAGGTTGGCCGGTGGCCAGGTCAGTTACGAAGTACGCTACAGCGATTACAAGGATATCGGCGCGATAAAATTCCCTTATCTGGTCGAAGCCACGTTCCCAGCAGCTGGCACCACCATAAAATTGCGCTATGAACGGCCGATCGTGGATGGTGAAATCGCAGACTCGACGTTCGTCCTGGCTCCGGGTCCGTCGACTCGATTGATAGACCCGGGCATGAGCGCGGGCAACACGGCCAGCGCGCCGCGAGGCCGAATCCGCGTGCGGTGGCGCTGGTTTCCGTGCCTCGGGATGGCGGCGGTACTGACGGCATCGAACATTACGGGATGCCGTGTCAATCGCCCGCCGAACGATCACGCCGCAACACAGACGCTTTATGAGTCGATGACGAGCGACCCCGGGACCTTCAACCCGATCCTGGTAACCGACGCCGCGTCCGGCACCGCGGTCGGCGATCTGTTCGAAGGACTTGTCAAGGACAATCCCAAGACCACGTTGAACGAACCGGACCTCGCGCAAAGCTGGGAATTCGAGGATGGCGGCAAAACGATCATTTTTCACCTCCGCCACGACGTCAAATGGTCCGACGGCGTCCCTTTCACCGCGCGCGATGTGATGTTTACGATGCGTGCGATCTATGACCCGCACGTGCCCAATAGCGAAGTATTTGCCCTCACGGTGGACGGCAAGCCGATCAAATACGAAGCGCCTGACGACTACACCGTGGTGATGCGCCTGCCGCGGCCGTTCGCGCCATTGCTCCATTCAATTGGCGTCCCCATCGTTCCAGCGCACGTGCTGGAGACGGCGCTTGACGCCGGCCGGTTCAACCATACCTGGGGCATAGATACGCCGCCGGCAAGGCTGATCTCGCTGGGGGCGTATCGGATGGCGGGTTATGTACCGGGACAACTGATCGCATTTCAGCGCTATGCCGACTACTGGATGCACGACGAACGTGGCGGGCAATTGCCGCGCCTTCATGGCGAGACCGAGCTCATCGTTCCCGACCAGAACGCGCAATATCTGCGCTTCGTGGGCGGACTGACGGATGTCTATTCGCCGCGCCCCGAAGAGGTCTGGACCCTGCGCGAACGCGCCCAACAGCTTAATATCAAGGTCGCCAGCATCGGCATCGACACCGGATCGCTGTTCTTCGCCTTCAACCGCAATCCGCGCCACTACGTTCGCAACGCTGTCACCGATCCGCGTTACCGATGGTTCACTGACCTGAACTTCATGCGCGCGCTTGCGCATTCGGTCGACAAGCAGGGAATGATCGCGCTCTGTTTTCGCGGACTCGGCGTGCCGGCGGTTTCGGATATCTCACCGGCGAACCGGATCTTCTACAACCCCAACCTCAAGGATTACGACTACAATTTGATGTTGGCGGCAAGGATTCTCGATGAAGCGGGCTATCGCATGCTCCGGCCGGGGTGCGCGGCGAC
Source organism: uncultured Pseudomonadota bacterium (assembly GCA_963837035.1). Classification (GTDB taxonomy): domain Bacteria; phylum Desulfobacterota; class Binatia; order Binatales; family Binataceae; genus JASHZA01. The sequence continues at coordinate 135,827 of CAWIMH010000022.1, read as the reverse complement.
CCACAGGGCCATCCGCTGATTTTCAATTTAACGACCAATTCGGGCGTTAATATCCGGGATGAGATGTGCGCGATCTATAAGCAGGACCTCGCGATCCTCGGCATCCAGGTCAACTACCGCCCGCTCGAATTCATCACACTGGTCAAAGCGCTCGATTCAAGCTTCGACTGGGACTGTGTGCTGATGGGCTTCACGGGTGGTATCGAACCCAATAACGGCGCCGATTTCCTGAGCTCTTCGGGCAATCTCCACCTGTGGAATCCCGCCCAGCCAAAACCCGCGACACCGTGGGAGGCGGAGATCGATCACTTGCTCGACCAGGGCACGCGCGTGATGGATCCGCTCGCCCGCGCCCCATTTTACTGGCGAATCCAGCAGATCCTTCACGATCAGCTTCCGCTAATCGAAACCGTACGGCAGATTCGTTACGTTGCTTATCGGGGCACCCTGGAGAATTACGATCCGACCGTATGGGGACTCTACAAACCCGAATGGATTCAGTTCCGCGCGCAATGAACATGCGGTGGAATGTCAGAAACAGGCTTTGACCGATGGCGCGGTTTCTCGTCAGGCGACTTTTCCTCATGATCCCGCTTATCGTCGGGATCACCTTCATCTCGTTTTGTGCAATGTCGTTGGTACCGGGCAATTTCGTCACCAACCTTGCGATGGATCCGCGGATTCCACCAGCAGTTATCAAGCAGATGGAGCGCGAGTTTGGCCTCGACCAGCCGCTGATGGTCCGTTACTTGCGGTGGCTGTGGGAAGTCATTCATCTGAACCTCGGGGTCTCGCTCGCCTACCGGGTCAGCGTGACCGGGTTGATCGAATCACGCGCGTTCAACACAGCCATCCTCTCGCTTGCGAGCATGTTCCTTTCGTGGGCCATTGCGATTCCGATCGGCATCATCGTCGCCGTGCGCCAGAACTCGATCCTCGACCGCGGGCTCTCGTTCGCTTCGTTCCTCGGGATGTCGGTGCCGGCGTTTTTCCTGGCGTTTCTCGCGATGGACTTCGCGCTGTGGAGCGGATGGTTCCCGGTGGGCAGCAGCTTTTCGCCCGACTACGCGGCGCTCGATGCCTGGAGCAAAATCGCAGACCGGATCAACCATCTCATTCTGCCCGCACTCGTGCTCGGCCTGGCCGGGATGGCTTCGCTGATGCGGCTCATGCGTTCGCAGATTCTCGAGATCAAGAACTCGGAGTTCGTGCGTACTGCGCGCGCCAAGGGCCTTCCCGAACATACCGTGATCTACAAACACGTGCTGCGCAACGCACTCAACCCGTTTGTGACGATGGCCGGCTACGGATTGGCAGATCTGCTCGGTGGCGCTGCGCTGGTCGAGTCGGTGATGAACCTGCAGGGGTTGGGACTGCTGTTGCTCAACGCGGTGCGTTCGCTCGACGTTCCGCTGGTGATGGGCTCAGTGCTGATGGGGACGGTATTGCTGCTGGTGGGCAATCTGCTGGCCGACGTGGCGTTGGTTGCGGTCGATCCGCGCGTGGATTTCAGCTCGATGGCGTCGCAATGAGCACGTTGCCGCGGCCGATTGTATCGGAACTGCCGCAGGTGCCCGCGCAGCGGCGGTCGAAAAGTGCCGTTCTGAACGACGAATGGCGCAGGGCGTCGTGGCCTGTGCGTCTATCGGTGATCAGCCTCGTGATATTCTACCTTTTCGCCGCGGCATCGCCCGTGATCGCTCCCTATGATCCGGCCTACCAGTATCGAAACCTGCCCGATTGTCCGCCGATGCGACTCCATCTGAGCCCCCCGGCTGAATGGGGGCACGGATTCTTCTACGCCTACCCGATGAAGCTTCACGATTCACTAGCGCGACGGTTCGTCGAGGATCGCAGCCGCAAGACCTACGTGCGCTTGTTTTCCCGTGGCCATCTGTTCACCACCGAATCGCCTGCCGATCCATGGTTCATGCTCGGCAGCGAAGGCCTGGGCCGCGATCTTTTTTCGCGCATCGTTTACGGCGCGCGCGTGAGCATGTGCATCGGGTTGGTCGGGGTTATCATCAGCTTTTCGCTGGGTATCGCGGTCGGCGCTTTCTCGGGCTATTCGGGCGGACTGATCGACAACCTGATTATGCGTTGGTGCGAAATCGAGATGTCGCTGCCGTCTTTTTATTTTCTGCTCGCGCTCGCGGCGATTATCCCGTCCGGGATGAGCACGGTGGCGACCTTCTTTATGATCGTTGCGATCATGGCCTTCACCAGCTGGGCAGGTTTCGCACGGGTGATTCGCGGGATGGCGGCGTCGGTTCGCTCTGCACCGTTCGTCGAAGCGGGGCGCGCGCTCGGCGGTTCGCGCGGCCGTATACTGAGCCGCCACGTGATTCCGTCGTTGCTCGGCTTTGCTGCGGTAAACGCGTCGCTGTCGATCCCCGGGTACATCCTGGGTGAAAGCGCGCTCTCGCTGCTTGGACTCGGCATTCAAGAGCCCGCGTCGAGTTGGGGCAACCTGCTGTCGCAGGCCATGGATCCGCAGAATATCGAACATTATCCGTGGGTGCTGATACCGGGGATCTTCATTTCGGTCACGGTGATGGCCTTCAATTTCCTCGGCGACTATCTGCGCGACTGCTTGGACCCCGGTAGCCGGGGCTAGTCTTTACACCGTCGGACACGCTGGCTAAGTCTCCTTCAACCTAGGCTTCGGGGAGCAAATCGATGGCTGACAACTTCGTACTGGTGCATGGCGCATGGCATGGGGGATGGTGCTGGGCGGCGGTGATGCGGCAACTCGAATTGGAAGGCCACAGGGCGTTCGCGCTCGACCTGGCGGGGCGCGGTACGAATCCGGTGCATCATTCGAAAGTTACCTGCGACTTGTGGGTGGACAATGTTGTGCGCCTCATCGAGCAACACGACCTCAAGAACGTCGTGCTTGCCGGTCATAGTCTCGGCGGACTCACGATATCGGGCGTCGCTGTGAAGATTCCGCAGCGCATCAAGCGAGTGATCTACGTCACCGCGATCGTTCCACCGGAAGACATAACCGTGATGGACGATTTTGTCGCGAACATGATGACGCCCGAAACTGTCGCAGCGATGCAGGAAGTGAACGGGGGCCTTTCCAACACGATGGAGGCGAGCTGCTTCCGCCGCTACTTCATTCAGGACGGCTCCCGCGACCTGCAGGATTTCGTACTCGCCGCGCTGGTCCCCGAAGCGGCCGGACCGACTCACGAAATTGCTCCGATGAAACAATTTCATAAGCTGGATCTGCCCACCAGCTATGTGATCTGCGAGGACGACATGGTCGCCGGCGATCCGAAAAAATGGCATCCGGGACAGTCGCACCGCTTGCGCAACCCGACCACCCTCTCGATCACGGCCGGCCACGAGCTGATGTTCACGCAGCCCGTCCAATGCGCCCGCGCGCTGATGGAGCTCGCGGAGGTTGACTGAGCCGAGTTTGCCAACGCCTTTCGGCGGGATACCGCCCGATGCTAGTTTGATTGCTGCGTGCAGCCGCTGCTCGAAGTAAGGGACCTTCGCACTTCGTTCTTCACCGCCCAAGGGGAAGTTCGCGCCGTCGATGGCGTCAGTTTCTCGGTCGCCCCGGGCAAACTGACGGGCCTGGTCGGCGAATCCGGTTCGGGCAAGACCGTCAGCGTACTCTCGATCATGCGCCTGCTGCCCGATGGAGCACGGATCGTCGATGGCTCCATCGCCTTTGAAGGCGTCGACCTGCTGCGGCTGACCGAAGCCGAGATGCGCGCGATGCGCGGCGCCCGCATCGCGATGATCTTCCAGGAACCGATGACCTCGCTGAACCCGGTGTTCACCATCGGGAGCCAAATCGGCGAGGCTATCCGGCTCCATCAGCGAACCACGCGCCGCGAAACGCGCGAGCGCACGATTGAGGCGCTCCGGATGGTTGGTATCGCGGACCCTGATCGGCGCGCCGGCGACTACCCCCATCAGCTCTCCGGTGGGATGCGCCAGCGCGTGATGATCGCGATGGCGCTCGCCTGCAATCCTAAGGTACTCATCGCAGACGAGCCTACGACCGCACTCGACGTCACCATCCAGGCCCAGATTCTGGACCTCATCCGCGACCTGCAGGCCCGGCTCGGCCTGGCCGTGATCCTGGTTACGCATGACCTCGGCATCGTCGCCCAATACGCGGACGACGTTACGATCCTTTACGCCGCCCGGGTTATGGAGCAGACCTCGACGGCGGAGCTTTTTCGCAATCCGCTGAATCCCTATACAAAGGGCCTGCTCGCGTCGATTCCCGGCATCGACGGCCAGCGCCATCACCGGCTCCAGGCGATACCAGGCTCGATTCCAAGTGCGCTCCATCCCCCGTCGGGTTGCCGCTTCCATCCCCGCTGCCCAATCGCAATCGAGGACTGCGCCCGCGCTGAGCCCCGACTTGAGCTCAAGGCGCCGGCCCATTATGCCGCCTGCATCCGTGTCTAACCCTTCCGAGCCGGCAGGCCTCGCGTCGGGCGGTGGACCGCTCCTTCAATGCGTCGGGCTGCGCAAGGATTTTCCCGCGGGAGCCGAAGACCTACTCGGACGCAGAAGGCTGACGGTCAAGGCTGTCGCCGGAGTGGATCTCGCAATCCCCGCCGGTCAGACCCTTGGGCTGGTCGGCGAATCGGGATCGGGCAAATCGACCCTCGGCCGCCTTATCCTCAAGCTAATTGAACCAACCGCTGGCAAGGTTCTCTTCGACGGTCGCGATCTCGCAACGCTTTCGCGCGCTGAGCTAAGGAATCTGCGGCGCGAGATGCAGCTGGTCTTTCAAGACCCATACGCCTCGCTGAATCCGCGGATGCGGGTACGGGCGATTGTCGGGGAGGGGCTTGAGATCCACCGACTCGCCCGGGGTCAGGCTAAGGAAGCCCGTATCCGCGAATTGCTCCAGATGGTCGGGATCGGCGCCGAGGCGTTGGACCGCCATCCCCACGAGTTCTCCGGCGGACAGCGCCAGAGAATCGGGATCGCGCGTGCTCTCGCGGTCGGACCGCGATTTCTCGTACTTGACGAGCCTGTTTCTGCTCTTGACGTATCGATCCAGGCTCAAATCATTAATCTGCTACAGGACCTTCAGGAGCAACTAGCCCTCACGTACCTCTTCATAGCACACGATCTCCGCGTAGTTGAGCACATCAGCCAACGCGTCGCGATAATGTACCTCGGCAAGATCGTCGAAATCGCCCCGCGCGACGCTATTTACGCTCGCCCGCTCCATCCGTACACACGTGCGCTGCTATCCGCGATTCCCACCACCGCAGCGACCCACATCGAGCGTATAAAGCTTCCTGGGGAGGTCCCGAGTCCGTTGACCCCCCCCTCAGGATGTGGCTTCCATCCGCGCTGCCCTTATGCGAAAGATATTTGCAGGTCGGCGGAGCCTCCTCTGGTCGAGGGACGCGATGGCCACGCTGTGGCTTGTCATGTCTTCCCGGCGCCATGAGAGGTAGCCAGTGTGCGGATGAGTTTTACGGATAGAGTACATGGCTTAGGGGGGAAGAGCACCGCGGCGATCTTCGATAGCGAGCCCTCACGGGCCCCAGCGTCGATCTCGCCAAATGCCCCCGAACGGGCCTGGATCGAAGAGCGCACGCGGGTCGCCGTCAGCCGCAATATCAACGTCTCGGGCAGGCTTATATTCCAGGAACCGGTCAGAATCGAGGGTCGGTTCCGTGGTGAGATCAGCTCGAACGAACTGGTCGTAATCTCGGAAGGCGCGCAGGTCGAGGGCAAGACGCGAACCCCGCGTCTGCTGGTCCTCGGCGAACTCCACGGCGAGGTGCTGGGTTCAAAATCGGTAGTCCTGGGACCTCACGCCAAGGTCATCGCGAGGGTCGAGACCGAGAATCTGACCGTCTGTGAGGGTGCACACCTGGAAGGGGATGTCCGGATGATTCGCCCGCAAAATCCCCCACCTGAAGCAGAGGCAGCGGAATAGTCTAGGCAACGGTTTCGACGCGAGCAGCCTTGCCAGCCAACCCGCGCAAATAGTACAGCCGTGCCCGGCGGACCTTACCCCGGCTCAACACCTGGATCTTGTCGATTCGCGGCGAATGGAGTGGGAAAATCCGCTCGACGCCAATTCCGTAGGAGATCTTGCGCACGGTAAACGCCGCGCGATTTCCCCCGCGGTTCATCTTGATCACGATACCTTCGAAGGACTGAATCCGCTCTTTCTCGCCCTCGACGACTTTGACGTGCAGCCTGAGCGTATCGCCGACGCGAAACGCGGGCAGGTCGGTGCGCAGAGCGCGGTCCTCGAGCTTCTGGATGACGCTGTTCATTGGGAGACAACCCCGGAATAGAGCCAGATGCTAGCCGAAAGCTGTAGCGCACTCAACCGGTTCGCCCGATTCGCGACCGCGAGTCGCGGGCGCTGGCGCTGGCGCGTGACTCGATTATACTGCCGGACTGCGCCTTCCGGAATTCTCGCCGGCGGAAGACCAATCGGGGAGGGATTTGATGCGACAGGTGAAATCGTTCGGAGTTCTGCAGACCGCCACCGTTCTCGGTGCCCTATATTTTGTATTTGGCCTGATTTTTGGCGTGATCGCGGCGCTCGTCAGTATCTTCACTGGACACTTTGGGCACGCGATCTTCATGCTGATCATCCCGCCGGTCGGCTACGCCGTTGGTGGATTCATCCTGACCGCGGTTATGTGTGCCGTCTACAACTCGGTGGCGAAGCGGATCGGAGGGATCGAAGTCGACGTTTCCTGAGCGCGCAGTGGGCTTAACTCTCCATACTGGGATAGATCACACGATCGGTCTTGAGCTGCAGGCCGCACTGCAGGCACTGCCTCGCGAGCACGTTAAAGAAGGCCGGAGTTCCACTAACGGAATGGAAAAAGCCGCCGCAGCGTGGACAACGGCTGAACGCGACGCGTGACAAACACCGCACGAAGCACACCACCCAAATCAGGATGACGGGGGCCACCGCCAAATCCAGGTGAGTCGCAATCTTGACGGCCCAAACCAACGGCACGTACCCGACCAGGAGGATCCAGGTCCACGATCGCCACTGCCGAATCTTCCGCAGCCCCTCCCGCTCCTCCGACGTCATTCCTGTGACTCTATCAGTTCGTCGGCTTCAGCGCCGGTCCCCCGCCTTGCCGCGACGCTCTGACGTAATCGCATCGGCGTCCGGTCTGGAATCAGCTCTTTCGCGCGAGAGACGGCAGTGATTGAGGATCCCAGTGGTCAGAAATGCCACGCCGATCAGCGATGCGAGAACGCCGAGCGGTCCGCCCAGGGTCCCCGACTGGCCGGCAGTTTGAATCTCCAAATCAGTGCCGAAGGTGAGCAGAATCGCTCCAATAAAAACTAGAATGTCCGCAAAGAATCTCATCGTCCGCCGGTTAATGCTGCCAAGCTCGCATGCAGTGCCGTTTTATATCATACGAGGAAGCCGTGGGTGACAAATCGGTCAACTGTACGCCCACAGTCGTTTTACCGTCCGCGTAGCCGGTCCAGGATGATCGCCGCCGCGGCGCGTACGGAGAGATGATTGTACTCGCCGGGACCGCGCACAGCCTCCAGCGCCAGGTCGGCGCGCTCACGCATTGCCGGCGCCAGGCCGAAGCCGGTCCCGAACATCAGCATCAGAGGTGGTCCGACGGTGCTGTCGAGTTGCTCGCGCAACTCCCCAAAACCGATTCCACCGCGCGCGCTGGCCGAGGTATAGACCGTTAGCGCGCGGACGCCTGTGATCGCCCTCGCTGCTTCCAGCGCGGCCTCGAGATCGGCGACCGTCTCGACCAGGTCCAGCGCTTCGCGGCGCCGCGAATCGTACAGACGGCCGTGGTCCATCCGCCAATGGTCGAGCACACGTACCGCGAACTCACGCTGCTCGGCGACCGGATGGACGATATAGACCGCACGAAGTTCGTAGGTCCGTGCGGCCCGCGCGAGGTCGTGCAAGTCCAGGCTCGTGATCGCTGAGGTGATGGTCCGTCCGTTGCGATCGAGCACCGGGTAGTGAATGAGTGCGGCGAAGAGCGGCGTCACGTTCGGGACTTGCGCGGGGGAATCAGACCAGGGCGGCGGCGCTCCGTGCGCCTCCGCGCTTCCGTCTCACGCCAGACCTTGATTTTGCCATGGTCGCCGCCGAGCAGGATTTCCGGAACGCGCATTCCGCGAAATTCCTCGGGACGCGTGTATTGCGCGTATTCGAGCATCCCACCAGTGCCGAACGACTCCTCGGCCAGCGATTCCGGGTTGCCGAGCACTCCCGGAACGAGCCGCGCGATCGCCTCGATCATCACCATCGCGGCTAGCTCCCCGCCCGAGAGCACGTAGTCCCCGATCGAAACTTCCCGATCGACCATCGAGCGAACGCGCTCGTCGAAGCCCTCGTAACGGCCCGCTACGAAGAGGATACCGGTCGGATGCGCCGCGAGTTCGCGCACCAGCGGCTGATCGAGTAGCTCTCCCTGCGGAGTCATGAGGATGCGCAACAGACCGGGACGCTGCGCCGTCAGTGCGTCGATCGCGGCCGCCAGCGGCTCCGGCCGCATCACCATCCCGCTGCCGCCGCCATATGGGGTGTCATCGACTTGACGGTAATTGCCGATCCCATACTCGCGCAGGTTGTGTGCGCGAACCACGATTAACCCGCGCTTTTGCGCGCGGCCGATCAACCCAGCGTCGAGTGCGCTGAACATTTCGGGAAAAAGCGTGATTACGTGAAATTCCATCAGTGAGCGCTGCGCCTTCAGCCGAGCAGTCCGGGCACGGCTTCGATCGTGATTTTGCGCGCTTCCAGGTCCATCGTTTTGACCACGTCGGCGATTACCGGAACGAGCACTTCGGTCGCCGCGTCGCGAACGATCCACACATCGTTGGCGCCGGTGGAGAAAACCTCCGCGATGGTTCCGAGCCGAAGTCCGTCGGTAGTGGAAACCTCGCAGCCGATCACTTGGAAGTAATAGAACTCGCCGGGAGCGGTTGGCGGCAGATCCGACATCGCGACCAGCACCCGGGCCCCGCGGAGTCGCTCGGCGGCGTCGGCGCCGACGACTCCCTCGAACCCGATTTTCAGAGTGTTGCGGTTGATCTTCCTGACCGCAACAATTTTGTATTCACCAACCGTCTGATTGATTTCCAGGTAAACTCGCTGGATTCGATCGAACGCCTCGGTGTCCGGATTGTCCGGCCTGACTCGCAACGCGCCGGCAAGCCCATGCAGTCCGGTGACCCGGCCGATCCGAAGGAGGCCTTGCTGCGGCCCGGCCTGCGCCGAGCTGCCGCTGGGTGGCGCGGCCGCCGGTTCGATGCGATCATCCTGCCGGCTATTTCTCTTCAATAATTTCGAGAACGACTTTACGGTTGTTGCGCGAGGCGACCGCGTTCAGGATCGTACGGATCGATTTGGCCGTGCGCCCCTGCTTGCCGATAACACGGCCCAAGTCTTCTTTGGCCACCCGCAACTCGAGCACCGAGGCAGTGTCGCCCTGAGTCTCTTTCACGTCGACTGCATCAGGGTCGTTCACCAACTGCTGCGCCAGGAACTGGACTAGTTCCCTCATGGTTGGCTCCCTTGAAGGCGTCAGGCGATTTAGGCGCTGGTCGCTTGCTTCATCAGCTTCTCTACCGTCTCACTCGGTTGTGCGCCGGCCTTGAGCCATCGCTCGGCCTGTTCCTTCTTCAATGTGACCTTGGCTGGCGCCGCCACGGGGTCGTAGGTGCCGATCTGTTCGACGAAACGGCCATCGCGCGGTGAGCGCGAATCGGCCACCACGATGCGATAAAAGGGCTTCTTGCGGCTGCCATGACGGCGCAACCGGATCACGAGTGCCATAGTTTATTCCTGCTCCTGACTCATTCTATCTGCCGAGACCCAGCCCGCGCATCAGGTTTTGTCCCGCGCCCATCCGCGTGACCTTCTTCATCACCTTGCGCGTTTGCTCGAATTGCTTGACGAAGCGGTTGACTTCCTGGACCGAGGTACCGCTGCCGCCGGCGATTCGCTGGCGCCGGCGAGCGTTGAGCACCAGATGGTTGCGGCGTTCTTCGCGCGTCATCGAGTCGATAATTGCCTGGATGCGCACCATTTCCTGCCTGGCCTGGTCGGAATCGGCAGCGCCCGCGATCTTTTTCAGACCGGGGATCATTCCCAAAAGATCGCCCAGTGAACCCATCCGCCGGATCGTCCGTAGCTGCTCGGCGAAGTCCTCGATCGTGAATTCGTTCTTCTTGAGCTTGCGCTCCAGTTCCTTCGCTTTGGTCTGATCGAAATTCTGCTGAGCCTTTTCGATCAGGCTCAGAATGTCCCCCATACCCAGGATTCGCGACGCGAGCCGATCGGGATGGAAAACCTCGAAAGCGTCGAGCTTCTCGCCCGTTCCCGCAAACAGGATCGGCGCACCCGTGACCGACCGCACCGAGAGCGCCGCGCCGCCGCGGGCGTCGCTGTCGAGCTTGGTCAGGATCAATCCCGAGAGATGGAGCCGTTCATGAAACCCCTGGGCGACGTTGACCGCATCCTGTCCGGTCATCGCGTCGGCGACCAGAATCGTGTAATGCGGTTCCGCCGTTGCCTTGAGCCGCGTCACCTCCTCCATCAACTCTTCATCGATCTGGAGGCGTCCGGCGGTATCGATCAGCAGCACGTCGAAGCCGCCAACGTCGGCCTTGACCAGCGCGCGGCTGACGATTTCCACCGGATCCTGGTCCTCCCGGCTTTCGGCGACCGGAATACCCAGCTGCTGTCCCAACACCCGCAACTGCTCCATCGCGGCCGGCCGATGCACGTCGGTCGAAACCATCAGCGGATGGCGCTTGCGATCGGTCTTCAGGAGGCGCGCCAGCTTCGCCAGCGACGTGGTTTTACCTGAGCCCTGGAGCCCGACCAACATTATCTTTACGGGCGGCTTGACCTTGAGGTCGAGTTCGCGGGCCTGCCCGCCCATCACTTCACACAACTCGGTCGCCACGAATTTAATCAGATGCTGTTCGGGCGAGAGCGACCGCAGAACTTCCTGGCCAATCGCCTTCTTCTTGACGTGCTCGACGAAGTCGCGGACGACGCGGATATTTACGTCCGCCTCGAGCAGCGCCAGCCGTACTTCGCGCAGGGCATCGTCGATGTTGCGCTCGGTGACCCGGCCCTGACCCTTGAGCTTTTTAAATACGGATTCGAGGCGGTCGCTCAGAGTGTCAAACATGATTCAGGGGTTGATGTGGCAGGGTGCGAAGAATTCGGCTTGGACGCCTCAGGTAAAGGCAAAAGGTACAACGTCGACTAAACGTTAAGCCTCGCTTTTATCCTTGTCAACTTCTGCAACGAGGCCCGTTTTCATTGGCTGGCCGCCAGACCTGTCTACTATCTGATGCTTTAACATTACCGAATGCATTACGCGATCCATTACAGCGCGCAAGGTCACAGCGGCATTCGGTCAAGCGTCCTGTATTGGATCGCCTCGCTCAGGTGGTGCGCGCCAATCTGGCGTTCCGCGTCGAGATCCGCGATCGTCCGGGCCACCTTCAGGATGCGTGTGTATGCTCGTGCACTCAGCCCCAAACGGTTGATCGCGAGTTCGAGCAGCCGTTCGCCGGCGGTGTCGACTTCGCAGTATTCGCGCAGCTCGCGTGACCCCATCTGCGCGTTGCAGAAGAACCCGGTCGCGCGGAAGCGCGCCAACTGCGTGTCGCGCGCCTGGTTGACGCGCTCGCGGATCGCGGCCGACGGCTCCCCCGGTAGCCGCGCCGTCAACTCCCGATACTTTACTGCCGGCACCTCGATATGAATATCGATGCGGTCAAGCAGCGGTCCCGAGATCCGCGATCGATAGCGCTGAATAACCAGCGGCGAGCAGGTGCATTCATGCTGCGCATCCGTGAAAAAGCCGCACGGGCAGGGATTCATCGCTGCTACGAGCATCACGCTTGCCGGGAACGTCATAGTCCCCATTACGCGCGCGATCGTGATGCGGTTGTCTTCAAGCGGCTGGCGCAGGACCTCGAGCACGTTCTTGCGGAACTCCGGCAATTCGTCGAGAAACAGCACCCCGTTATGCGCAAGGCTGACCTCGCCCGGCCGTGGCACGGGACCGCCGCCGATCAGGCCGGCGTCCGATATCGTGTGATGCGGCGATCGGAATGGCCGCGTCGCGATTAGGGCGCGGCCGTTGAGCACTCCGCTTACGCTATGCACCTTGGTGGTCTCAACCGCTTCTTCGAAGGTCATAACCGGCAAAATCGTCGGCAGGCGCTTCGCCAGCATCGTCTTGCCGGAACCCGGCGGGCCGATCATCAGTACATTATGGCCGCCGGCCGCGGCGACCTCGAGTGCGCGCTTGGCTTGTTCCTGGCCTTTGACCTCGCTGAAATCCACCTCGTAGTGGCTGGCGTTCTTGAACAAATCGCCCAGATCGATCCTGCACGGTTCGAGTTCGCGCAGCTCTTCAAAGAATTCGACCGCATCGCGCAAAGTTTCGACGCCCAGCACCTCGATGCCTTCGCCAATAACCGAGGCCTCCGGAGCGTTCTCGAGCGGCAGGACGATCCCGGCAATTTTTCGATCGCGCGCCAGGATCGCGCTAGGCAGCGCGCCTTTTCCTCCCTTGATCCGCCCGTCGAGCGAAAGCTCGCCCACGACCACGTAGTCGTGCAGGCGGCCGCGCTTTTCGAGCGCGCCGGAACCCGCCAGGATCCCTAGCGCCATCGGCAGGTCGAAAGCGGAGCCCTCCTTGCGCATGTCGGCGGGAGCCAGATTGATCGTGACTCTGCTCTGCGGAAACTCGTACCCGGAGTTCCGAATCGCGGACTTCACCCGGTCGAGGGACTCACGAACGGCCCCCTCGGCGAGACCAACCATGCGGAAGTTCGGTGCTCCTCCGGCGATATCCACTTCGATCTCGACCGCAAAGGCATCGACGCCGGCAAGGGCGCTGGAGAGTACGCTGGCGAGCAAGGCGGAGCCACCTCGGGGCTAGAGTGATAATTTAGCGAAATTCTCCCACAGTAGGACAAAAATATGCAAGCGCAAGTGGCTCGAGGTTAAGCCACCGCCGAAAACACCTTTTCTAAGGCCATATTGCGTTTTCAGCCGTCAACGCTTCACGTTCTGTCGCGTTATACCCGAGCAATTCGCCGAGCACGTAGTCGTTGGCGGACCCGATCAGAGGCGAAGGGATGCGGATCGAACCCGGTGTCGCGGACATTTTGGCGGGCACTCCGGTAACCTTTGCGCTTGAGCCGTCCGGAAGCCCGACAGTACCCCAGAATCGGCGCGCTTGCAGTTGCGGATTCCTCTCGCAGATATCTGCGCCATTGGCGACAACCCCGGCTGCTACCCCGGCGGTTTGCAGTCGCTCCATTGCCTCCTCGGCGTGCTGTTCCCGGGTCCACCGGGATACGTTGGCGTCAAGTTCTGCGCAGTTGCGCAGACGGAGGTAGAGCGTGCGGAATTTCGGCTCATAGGCCCATCCGGGTGATCCGATCGCGCCGACGAAGCGATCCCATTCGGCCTGACTCCGTACCGCGATCGCGAGCCAGCGATCGTCGTCGTCGCCGAGCGGACGGCAGCGGTAGACTCCGTGCGGTGCAGCGGATTGCTCCTGGGAACGATATCCCGGCGCCGATTGCTGGCGTCCATTGACCGCGATATCGAGCAGGGACGGTCCAACCACGCTGACCACCGCCTCGAACTGCGAGAGGTCAACGAATTGGCCGCGGCCGGTGCGACGGCGGTTCCACAAGGCCATCAGGGCCGCCAGGGCTCCGCTGTATCCACCTGACATATCGGCATAGGAATAGCCGTATCCTGCGGGTTCGCCGCTGCTCTCAGACATCAGCAGCGTATAGCCGCTCAGGGCCTGGAGCGTCGGACCGTAACTGACGTAATTCGAGCGCGGTCCGGTATGTCCCAGTCCGGACATGCTGACGCAAACGATGTCTGGTTTGATGCGGCTCAGCGTTTCGTAGTCCATTCCCCAGCTGCGCATTACACGTGCGGAGAAATTGTCGATAACGAGATCGCTCTTTTGTGCGAGCTTGCGCGCAATCTCAATTCCCCGCGGATGGGCCATGTTGACCGCAATCGAAAGCTTGTTGCGATGGAGATCTCCCTGGAGTCCGGTCTGGCGCGAGCCGGGCGGGCCGGGCTTGCGCTCGAGTTTGATGACCTCGGCGCCGTAGTCGGCGAGAATCCGTGTTGCCACCGGTCCGGCAACCACCCAGGTAAAATCAAGCACGCGGATTCCGGTGAGTGGCAGTTCGGCCACGATCAGATGATTCCTTCGGCGGCGAGCATCGGTAATTCGCCCGGGTCCAGGTTCAATTCGCCGCGCAGAATTTCCACGGTATGCTCGCCCGTCAGAGGAGGGCGGCGGTAAACGCGCCAGGGTGATCCGTTGAATAGATACGGTGCGCCCGGGTAGCGAAAACTGCGGCCGAGCTCGGGATGCTCGACCGCTACGAAGTAGCCGCGTGCGGCCAGTTGATCGTCGTCGAAGAGCGCTTCCGGTCTGCGCACGGTGGCGAAAGGCAACCGCAGGGTCTGCGCGCGGTCGAGCAACTCGTCGCGCTGGTACTCACTGGACCAATCGTCGAGGACATCGAACAGATGTTCGGCGTGAACGGCGCGGTAACCGACATCGTTCCATTCGGCGCCGGTGAGGTCTTGCGCTTTTCCGTCGCTCGCGACCCATTCGACCAGAGAGGTCCAGTCGCCTAGCGTGCAATGCATGATGTAGCCGTCGCGACATTTGCCGACCCGGAAGTACCGGCTCCAGTGCAATGTGCCGCGGCGCGGCTCGATGCGGCCTTCTCCAAAATAGCTCCCGGCGACATGTTCGACCGCGGACGCCGTCGCCTCCTGCATGCTCAGGTCGATCCACTGGCCCACACCGTCGCGATCGCGGGCGAAAAGCGCACAGAGCGTCGCAATCGCACCGTAGTATGCCGACGAATGGTACGCCTGCAGCCCGAGCGGCCGCACCGGTTGACGCCCGGGAAAGCCGTTCACGTAGAGCATCCCTCCGAGCGCGGTGAGAACCGTATCGTCGGCGGCGAAGTCGCGAAAGGGACCCGTCTGCCCGAATGGTGCGATCGAGAGCAGGATGAGCGCGGGATTAACCCGTTGCAGATCTTCCCATCCCAGGCCGATTTCGCGCATCCGCCCGGGCTTGAAGCTTTCGATAACGACATCGGCGGATCGCGCGAGCGCCCGGAGAATCTCGACGCCGCGTGGCTGCGCGAGGTCGAGAGTCAACGATCGTTTATTCAAGTTGTAGAACCAAAAGAAGAGGCTGCGGTCCCGATGGGGTGTATTGTCGACGAACGGGCCGATGCGCCGCGACAGGTCGCCGGCGGGGGGCTCGACCTTGATCACGTCGGCGCCCATGTCGGCCATCAGACGGGCACAGAGTTGGCCGCGGTAGTCCGTCAGATCGAGGACCCGCAGACCGTCAAGAGCCCCCGGCCTGTATGGAGCCCCCATCGCTCAGCCGGCCTTTCCCACCTTCTTTCCATCCTCCGGGTTCCCCGCGGGGGCGCTTAAATCGAGCGTGGGCTTGACGTCCTGGATAACTTCGCCGTTGGGGCCGGTACGCTTGCCGCCGCGCACTCGAATCGTTTCGAACGTGTCGTTATTCACCCATCGTACACCCAGGACGCAGGGTTTCGCTTGTCCCTCTTCGTCGAACGGGACCTCGGCGACGCCTTCGTGGTCGAACAATGTGACTTTTCTAAGCGGCATAGCGAATCGGGGGGAATGATATGGAAGCGCGGCGCCGGTTTCAAACGAGCGCGCTGGCATTGCGGACCCCCGTCTAGCCATACCGACGTGCGGCTGGTGTAATCGAACGAAAGGGCACGGGCACAGCGCTATGGAAGAGCACATCGAGGGAACCCCGGTAAGTTCGCAGGCCGACCTGGTCGCTCCATGGTTCACGATTTGTTTCAGCCCGCGGTCGACGATTCGCAAGATCGTCGATTCCGACCCGAGGCCCTTCGTCGTAGGTATCGCATGGGTCGCCGGGGCATTGGCGGCGTTGGACCTTGAGATCCAGTTCAACAGCGGCCCCGCGACGCCGAATATCCCCGAATTCGTCACCAACTTTCTCGGCTCGATGGGGCCCTACTCGATGGCCGGGCTTGCCTTTGCGCTCGGCGTGATCGCAGTCGGAATGCTTTACCTCCTCGGGTTCCTCTACCGATGGTCGGGAAGAGTCCTGGGCGGCACCGCCAACGCGAGCGAGGTGCGTGCCGCGCTGGCATGGACTCAAGCGCCGGCGATTTATGTGAGCGTGGTCGGGGTCGTCCTGGCCATCCTGAGCCCAGACGCGGTAGACCTGCGGCCCGGCACCCCGCCGACGATTTCGGCCTGGTCGGTGATAAGGGTCGTGCTCGGGTTGTGGATCTTCGTCATTTCGCTCAAGACCCTGGGCGAAGTTCATCGCTTCTCAGCCTGGCGAGCGCTGGCCGCGATGATGATCGGCAACTTCGCGCTGGGAAGCGCGTTGCTGCTCGGCATAATCGCAGTGATGGTCGGGCGCGGTTCGGCCTGAAGAAAAGCATGGCTCGGCCGCGGCTTTCCTGGCATCTGATCTGCATCGGTGCGCGTACGACGATCCGCGCGATCGTTGCGACGAAGGAGCGATCGTGGACCAGCGGGATCGCGGCGAGCACCGGTGCGTTGGGTTTCCTCGCCGTGAGCCTGTCCGCGCGCGACCACATGTCCCTCTCCTTTCCGCCGAGGGTGGTGTTAAGGGGCACACTTCTCGCGGCCCCGGCCGCGATCGCCCTGCTCTACACGGAAGCCGGTCTGTGGACTCTCAGCGGCAGGGCGCTCGGTGGGAACGGCGCATTTGCGAGGATGCCGGCGGCGGTCGCGCGGTCGTGGATTCCGCTCACCTGGTTATGCCTGCTCGCGCTTCCGTTTTTCGGCTTTGCGCGGCTCTTCCGGGTTACCTTTCAAGCAGGTCAGATAACCTTGATCCGCACACCTGCGGGTCTGGTGCTTGCGGGCTTGACCTGGATCGCCCTCGCCGCGAACTTTTTCATCAGCGTCCGCTGCATCGCCGATGTCCACAGCATCTCGGCGTGGAAGGGGGCGGAAGCGAAGCTGATGGCAGTGGCGGCATTGACGATAGGTGCGGCGGTCGGGTTGTGCGCGCTTGCCATTGGCTACGTGGTAGCGCGCGCGATCTACCATATGATCTAAAGGGCGACCCGAGTCCGGCGCCTCGTGGGCGCGTCAATTCCCACGATATTTTATGATAGGGTGAGTCATCGAAAAAACTCGCGAAATCTCTAGGAGTTGAGGCGCGCGGCGCGTGATCGCGCCGACCGCCATCGTGCCTGTGGCAGAGATCGACTACAAAGCGACACTAGCGCTTCCCAAAACCGATTTTCCAATGAGAGGGAACTTGCCCAAGCGGGAACCCGAGATGCTGAAGCGTTGGGAGGAGACGCGGCTCTACGCGCGTCTGCTCGAGACCCGCAAAAAGGCACCGTCGTGGATCCTGCATGACGGACCGCCCTACGCTAACGGCAACGTCCACATGGGCACCGCGCTCAACAAGATCCTCAAGGACTTTGCGGTGCGGTCGCGATCGATGATGGGCTACCGGACCGCTTACGTCCCCGGATGGGACTGTCACGGGATGCCAATCGAGTTCAAGGTGTCGCGCGATTTGGGCGAGAAAGCACGCTCGATATCGAAACTCGAGCTCAGGCGAATCTGCCGGGCGGAAGCGGACAAGTGGATCGACCTGCAGCGCAGGGATTTTATGCGCCTGGGATGCATCGGCGACTGGTTCCACCCGTATATCACGATGGACCCGGCGTACGACGCGGCCGAAATCGGGGTCCTGCGTAAGCTGGTCGAACGCGGCTATATCTATCGCGGGTTGCGTCCGGTGCACTGGTGCTTTGCCGATCGCACCGCGCTAGCCGAGGCCGAAGTCGAGTATCGCGAACATACGTCGCCGTCGATATACGTGGCGTTCAAGGTGAACGACGCCACCGGGGACGTGGCTGCTCTTGCGGCCGAGGCGTCCGATGGGCGTGAATTGGCGGCGGCGCAGCGCGCGGGGCGCCTGTATGGCGTGATCTGGACGACCACCCCATGGACGCTTCCGGCCAATCTGGGCATTTCGCTAAACGAGACGTTTGACTACGTCGCGCTCAAGTCAGGCGATAACTATTACATCGTGGCGGCACGGCTGGCCGACGCCGTGATCGCGGCCTGCGGGATCACCGTCGACAAGCGCGTGCCGCTAGTGCCCAAAGCACTCAAAGCGCTCGATCACAAGGATATTTTCACCCACCCGTTCGCAGGTCGCGAAGTTCGCCTGATGTTCGCCGATCATGTTACCGCCGACGCGGGAACCGGGCTGGTTCATACCGCGCCTGGACACGGCTACGAGGATTTCGTGGTCGGTTCGCAATACGGGCTCAGGCCCTTCACGCCGGTTGATACCAAGGGCACGTTTACGGCGGAAGCTGGCGAATGGGCGGGTCAAAACGTATTCAAGGCCAACGATTCGATTGTCGCGCGACTGCGCGAATCGGGCGCGCTGCTGCACGCGGAGAAACTCTCGCATAGCTACCCGCATTGCTGGCGCTGCAAGAATCCGTTGATCTTTCTTGCGACCGAGCAATGGTTCATGCGCATCGATCATGAGGACTTGCGCGGCCGGATGATCGCCGAAATCGACAAGTCGGAGTGGGTGCCGGCGTGGTCGCGCGACCGGATCCGCAACATGACGGAGACCCGGCCGGACTGGTGTCTGTCGCGTCAGCGGGTCTGGGGCGTGCCGATTCCGGCGCTCAAGTGCGCGGGCTGCGGGTACGTCTGGCTATACGATGAGGTGATGGGGGTCACCGAGCGGATTTTCGCCGGGGAGGGGTCGGACGCGTGGTTTGCCCGCCCGGCGGCGGATTTCACGACACCCGGCCTCAAGTGCGCGAAATGCGCTGGCACTTCCTTCGAAAAGGAAGAGGACGTGCTCGATGTGTGGTTCGATTCGGGGTCCTCGCAGGCCGCCGTGCTCGGTCAGCGCGCCGAGCTGACCTGGCCGGCCGACGCGTATCTGGAGGCGGTGGAGCAGGCGCGTGGCTGGTTTGGGTCGTCGCTGGCGTGCGCCGTTGCGGAGCGCGGTCACGCGCCGTTCCGCACAGTGATCAGTCACGGGCTGACGGTCGATGAGCAGGGCCGCAAGATGTCGAAGTCGCTCGGCAATTCGGAGGACGCCGGGACGGCGGTAAACCGGATGGGAGCGGACGTGCTGCGGCTGGTGTACGCATTTCTCGACTACACGACCGAAATAGCGCTGGGCGACACCATTTATACCGGCGTCTCGGAAGCGTACCGCAAGATCCGCAACACCTTTCGGTACATGCTCGGTAATCTGTACGACTTCGACCCGGTGCGCGACCTGGTGGCGCCGACGAAGATGATCGAATTCGACCGTTTCGTGATGGCACGGCTGGAGCGACTCAAGATCAAGGTGCGGGAAGCATATGAGGGGTATAACTTCCAGCCGGCGTGCCACGATATTCTGAATTTCATCGTCGTCGATCTAAGCTCGCTCTATATCGACGTGGCGCGCGATCGGCTGTACTGTTCGGCGGCAAATTCCCTCGAGCGACGATCGGCACAGACGGCGCTGTACCTGATGCTCGATACGCTAGTACGGATGCTCGCACCGCTTATCCCATTTACGGCCGACGAGGTGTACGCGCATATTCCGGGCCGAGCCGCAGACAGCGTGCATCTGCTGACCCTGCGCGAAGCGGACTCGGAGTTCAGGGACGCGGAGCTCGAGGAGCGATGGGAAAAGTTGCTCGCGCTGCGCGAGCAGGCGCTGAAGGTGCTCGAAACCATGCGCCAGGCGGGAACGATCGGGGCGCCTCTCGAGGCGCGGCTGGAGCTCGGGGTCGCGGCGCCGGACGATCACGCGCTGCTCGATACATTGCGGGATTACCGGGAGGCGCTCAAGGCTTTGTTCATCGTTTCCGACGTTGCGATTTTGCCCGAGGACGAGTTGGCCAAAGTGAGGGGCAAGATCGACGGGCAGCAGGATTTTCGCGTTGACGGGCGTTTCGGGCGGGTCAGCTCGCAGCCGGCGGTGATCGTTCTGGGTGGGCGCGCGCCCGGCAAGAAATGCCAGCGGTGCTGGATGTATTTCGAAGGCGAAGGGGAACTCGATCCGCGGTGCCGGACCGTGGTCGACGGTTGAGCGAGAGGTGAGCGCGGAGGTGGCGGCGGAGACGGCCGGGGCAGCCGCACCGCCCGGAACCCGGAGCAGGGGTTGGGCGATGATCGCGGGGGTGACCGCGCCGGTACTGGCGGCTGATCAAGCGAGCAAGTTCTACGTAACGACCCATTTTCAGCTTTACCAGACGGTCGCGGTGGTGCCGGACTGGCTGGATTTGACCTACGCGCTCAATCCCGGCGCGGCGTTCAGTCTGTTCGCGACCATGCCGGCGGCATTTCGTGCAGCCTTTTTCATCGCGTTGTCGGCAATCGCTGCGGTGGTGCTGACTGTGCTGCTGGTGCGGCGATCGACGCCCGCAAGCTCGAGTTTCGCCTTCGCGTTGATTCTCGGAGGAACGATCGGGAACCTGATCGATCGGCTGGCGCGTGGACGGGTGGTCGATTTCATCTACTTCCACCATCGGTCGTTCAACTACCCGGTGTTCAACATCGCGGACAGCGCGATCACAATCGGGGTGGGAGTATTCCTGTTATTCGCGGCCTTCGAGGGACAATCGATGCGGGAGATTTGAGAGCGCTTCGACCGATACTGCGCGCAGCGAAGAATCTATTCGCGGTAGTTATCGGCGCGGGATTCTTCGCCTCGCAGATTCCGCTCACAATGATTGATAAGTAGTCCCTCGAACTCGGATTTGACGGTCCGCCCTGCGTGGCGTTAAGTTTACACCGGCGAACCGGCCGCCCGCCCATCAATGGATCCAGGCGGTTCCAAACGAGGAGCGCATCGATGACTAAAACGATCAACACGGTCACGGGAACGGTCACCACCGACAAGCTCGGAACAACCCTGGTACACGAGCATCTGCTGATCGGCTGGGCGGGGTGGGAACTCGACTGCAAGGCGCCGCGCTTCGATCGCAAATCCGGGCTCAAGGTGGCGGTCGATCGCCTGAAGGAGCTCAAGGACCTGGGTTTGAGCACTTTCGTGGATCCGTGCCCGAACGATATTGGGCGCGACGTCGTGTTTATGGCCGAGACGGCGGACGCGAGCGGAGTGAATATCATCTGCACGACGGGCCTGTACAAAGAGGACCTGGGCAATACGGTCTACATGAAGCAGCGTTCGGCCGACGAGATCGCCGAGATTTACACGGCCGAGTTAACCGAGGGGATCGGCGAGACCGGGATCAAAGCCGGGTTGATCAAGTGTGCGACCGGCAAGGATCACGTTACCGAGTACGAGGAGAAGTGCCTGCGAGCCGCCGCACGCGCGGCGAAACGAACCGGCGCGCCCATCACGACGCATACGGAAGAGGGCACGATGGGCCGGGAGCAGCTCGATATTTTCGAGTCGGAAGGCGTCGACCTGTCCAAGGTGATCATCGGGCATAGCTGCGGGTCGTCGGACCTGCGCTATCACACGGACATGCTGGATCGCGGATGCTATCTCGGGTTCGACCGCTTCGGGCTCGAGTTCGTTCATCCGGACCGGCTGCGCACGGCTGCACTGATCGGATTGCTCGGCGTGGGATTCGAGAAGCAGCTCGTGCTGTCGCACGATTCGGTGGCGTGCATCCTAGGACGGGGGCTCGGCCTGCCGCCCGAGGTGATGGAGACGATCAAAAACTGGAAACCGACGCACATTTTCAAGAACGTGCTGCCCAAGTTGAAAGAAGCGGGGATACCGGACAAGAGAATCCACACGATGATGGTTGAGAATCCGCGGCGGTTCTTCGAAGCCTGAGCGGCCTTGCCGGACGGAAACAGAACCGGGAGTGGCGTTACGGCCGCTCCCGGTTTCTTCTAGATCAGGGGAGCCGGACCCGAAGGTCCCCGCGGCGCGGTAAGCCGGCGCAAGATGCGCGTTCCCGAACCGTCCGCGCGCGGCCGGTAATCAGCCTGCGCCCGCGACTATATCGTCGAAGCCCAGCTTGCGGATGAGCGCGTGGCCCAGACGGTCGAGCAGGACGAACTCGACTTCAGCGCCGGCGCGCTTCTTGTCGAGCTTGAGCGCCTGCATAAATTCCTCGCGATCCCATCCGGGGGGCATCCGCGTGGGCAATCCGGCCGACTCGATTAAGCGCGTCAGGCGGGACGCCTCGTCGGCGCTCAGGCCGGCGCCGGCGATCGACAAATGGGCGGCGGCGACCATCCCGATCGCGATCGCCTCACCGTGCAGATAGGTGCCGTAACCGGAAGACGCTTCGAGCGCATGGCCAAGGGTGTGGCCGAAGTTGAGAAGCTTGCGCCTCCCGCCCTCGCGTTCGTCGCTCTCGACTACGCGGGCCTTGTAGCGCAATGAGCGATCGACGATGGCGGTCAGCCGGGCCGGGTCGCGGGCGATGATCGCGGGCATCTCGCGCTCGAGAGTGGCTAAGAAGTCGAGGTCCATGATGGCGCCGTACTTGATGACTTCGGCTAGACCCTCGCGAAACTCGCGATCCGGCAGGGTCGTCAGGGTGGCGACGTCGGCGACGATGAGACGCGGTTGATAGAAGGCGCCGATCAGGTTTTTCGCCGCCCGATGGTTGATCGCGGTCTTGCCGCCGAGCGCCGAGTCGACCTGCGCCAGCAGCGTCGTCGGCACTTGTACCAGCGGAAGTCCGCGGAGGAAGGTCGCCGCGGCGAAGCCCGCGAGATCGCCGACAACGCCGCCGCCCAGCGCGAAGATTACGCTCGCGCGATCGAGCCCGGCTTCGGCGAGACGGTCGTAGACCTGCTCTAGGCCCGCGAGCGATTTGATCGGTTCGCCGGCGGCGACCGCGATCAGGGCGGCGTCGAACTCGGCGGCGGTGAGCGCCGCGAGCACGCGCGGGGCGTAGAGCATGGCGACGTTGGAATCCGTGAGCAGGGCCGCGCGGCCGGGCTTGAGACCGGCGCCGCACGCGAGAGCGCCCAGTTGATCGAGGAGCCCGACACCCACGTGCACCTGGTGCGCGTTGACGTCGAGTTTTACCCGGAAGCTGCCCATTGTTCCCGCCCGTAAACGGCAAAGGCCTTGAGCGCGGCGTCGGCAACCTGCTCGACGTTGAGGTCAGAGGTATCGACGGTAAGCGGCGCACGGCCGTACGCGGCGCTGCGGGCCTCGATCAATTCGACGATGCGCTGGTCTAAGGGTTTGCCGCCCTGGGTGAGCAGCGGGCGCGCTTTGGCCGCCGCGGAACCGACTCGTTTCGCGATGACCTCGGGACGCGCGACCAGGCAAATGATGACACCGGCGCGGTGGAGTGCGTCGAAATTCGCGCCGTCGACGATGGTGCCGCCGCCGGTGGCGACGACGGCGGGCAGTGGTTTGCCGCTTTGCGGACAGCGGCGGCGATCATTCGCGATATCGGCGATAACGCTGCGTTCGAGCGCGCGGAAGTAGTTCTCGCCGTGGAGACGGAAAATCTCGGCGATTTGCCGGCCGGCGCGTCGGACGATCTCAGCGTCGGAATCTAGCATGCGCCAGGAGAGGCGGCGCGCCAGCGCCCGGGCCACTACGCTTTTGCCCGTAGCCATGAAGCCCGTGAGGATCAGCTTCGGGGCCATTGTCGAGACAGCGTCCACTCAGTAATCGCGCACCTGCTTTAGGTAGCCGGTGTAGTTACGGGTAATCTCTGCGAGCGAATCGCCGCCGAACTTGTCGAGGAAGGCACTGGCGACCTCGTAGGCGACCACGGCTTCGGCGATGACGGCGGCGGCCGGAATGGCACATACATCGGAGCGTTCGATGGTGCCCGCGGCCTCGGCCTTGGTCTTGATGTCGGCGGAGCGCAGCGGGCGCATCAGGGTGGACAGCGGCTTGAAAGCGACGCGAACGCGAAGCGGTTCGCCGGTGCTCATACCGCCTTCGGTGCCGCCGGAGTTATTGGAGTGGCGGGTAAAGCGCCGGGCGGCGGCATCGTAACCGATTTCGTCGTGCAACTGCGAGCCGCGAATGCGCGCGGCGCCGAAGCCCATGCCGAACTCGACTCCTTTTACCGCCTGCAGGCTCATCAGAGCGTGGCCGATGCGGCCGTCGAGCTTGCGATCCCATTGGACGTGGCTGCCGAGACCGGTGGGCAGGCCGGTGGCGATAACTTCGACGATGCCGCCGAGGGTGTCGCCGGTCTTCTTGCATTCGTCGATTTCGGCGATGATGGCGCGCTCGGCCGCGGGGTCCGCGACGCGGACCGGGGATTCCTCGGTCACGCGGGCGAGTTCGAGGAGGTCAATTTCGGACGCAGCCTGCACGGCGGTTGAGCCGATCGCGACGACGTATCCGAGCACGCCGATACTGAAGGGCGCCAGCAATTGTTTGGCGAATGCGCCGACTGCCACGCGGGCGGTGGTTTCGCGCGCCGAGGCGCGTTCGAGAACGTCGCGGATATCCTCGAGGTTGTACTTGAGGACGCCGGCGAGATCGGCGTGGCCCGGGCGCGGACGGGTAACCACCTTGGCCTCGCCGCGATCGCGCGGATCGACGGACATGCGTTTTTCCCAATTCTTGAAATCGCGGTTTTCGACGACCAAGGTGACCGGACTGCCGAGCGTGCGTCCGAAGCGGATTCCGGAGACGACCCGCACTTCGTCGCGCTCGATCGCCATGCGCCCACCGCGCCCATAGCCTTTCTGGCGGCGCGCAAGGTCCTGGTTGAGCAACGCGAGGTCGATGGCGAAGCCGGCTGGGGCGCCTTCGATGACCGCGACCAGTTCGGGTCCGTGCGATTCCCCGGCGGTAAGAAAGCGCAACATCGCCATATCTTAACGCAATCGCCGCATGGCGCGCATCGGGCCGAATTGGCCGATTCGACGGGGGCGCGGCCGCCTGCGCGGCGCATAGGTTGCCGTCCTGTGCACCGAAAAGGGGCACCGCGTCTCCGACTATTTGAAGTTGCGGCCCTTGAGCATCCGCTTGACCGTGCATTCCATCACGTCCTCGCCGTGCTGGTTTCTCACCAGATGACGAAAGGTGACGATACCGCGATCGCCGCGGCTGGTGGGACGTGTCTCGGTCACTTCGACCGTGACCTTCATCGTATCCCCGGCGAAGAGCGGGCGCTTGAAAGTCATCCCGTCCACTGAAACCAGGGCGAGGCCCACCCCATGGATACATCCGCTCAGGATGATGAGTCCCTCGGTGAACGCGAAGATCAGGGCGCCGGGAGCGAAGCGCTTCGGATAGAGCGACCCCTTGGCGATGTACTCCGCGCTGATGAACAGCTCCTCAAAGAAGCCGCCGAGTGCGACGAATTGCGAAATTTCGGCGTCGCCGACCGTACGTCCGAGGGTCTCCAGGCGATCGCCGACCTTCCAGTCTTCAAAATGCCGTGCTTCCATCGGTGCTCCGTGCGGCAGGCGGCGGACAGCGGGTTCCGCGCGCGGCGGCGAGGTCTAATCCCAGACGAGGCCGCCGTCGACGTTGTAGGATTGTCCCGTGATGTTGTCCGATTCGGCCGAGGCGAGGAAGCAGGCCATGTTGGCGATATCGTCGGGCGAATTGGATCGGCCCAGCGGAATCATCGCGTCGAGACGGCGCTGCGCTTCCTCGGCGGTCATGCCGCGGCGCGCGATCAGTTCCGCCTGGAGCGTTTCGTACATGTGGGTGCGCGTCGCGCCCGGGCAGATCGCGTTGACGTTGATGTTGTAACGGGCGAGCTGCGAGGCGGCGATGCGGGTCATCGCGATGACCGCGCCCTTGGTGCCAGCGTAGGCGATATTCGAGGTGCCGCGAAAGCCTTTGCCTGCGATCGAGGCGATATTGATGATCTTGCCGGACTTCTGCTTGGCCATTTCACGCGCCGCCCGCTGCATGCAGAAAAAGAGCCCGCGGGCGTTGATGGAATGCATCCAGTCCCAGTCGGCCTCGCTCACATCGAAGAAGCCGAGGGACTTGGTGACGCCGGCGTTGTTGACGAGTATGTCGACGCGGCCAAACGCCGCGACGGTACGGTCGAGCAGCGCGTTGATCGAAGCGACCTGGCTCATGTCGGTCATGACCAGCAGGCCGCGTCCGCCAATCTCCTCGAAGGTCTGTTTTGCACTTTGCTCGTGGATCTCCGCGACGACGACCTGCGCTCCCTCGCGGGCGAAGCGCACGGCCATGGCGTGGCCCATTCCGCGTCCGGCACCGGTTACCACAGCGATCTTGTTTTCCAGCTTCATAGCATCGCCTCCCGCTTGACCTAGGCGCGTTGTAGCGCACGCTGTTCGCCGCATACAAGCGAGCGGGCGAGCGGTTGGCCGGGTGCGAGTGATAGACTGGCGGTTCGAACGGCGGCGGGCGGAGCGCAGTTTCGCTCCTATGAATGTGGAAGAGACCGATGCAAGCGTAGTGCCCCTGATGCGGGCACGGGTGGTAATCGTTGGGGCGGGGGGCGCCGTCGACGAACTCACGTATGAAATTCCGCCCGAGATGGCGCAACGCGTTATGCCGGGGCATCGCGTGCTCGTGCCGATGCGATCGCGGAAGCTTACCGGCGTCGTGGTGGAGGTCGGGAGCGAAATCGATTTCGTCGGCGCAGTGGCGCGCGCGATCCTCGAAGTGCTGGAACCGCGGCCGCTCTTTGACCGGGCTCACCTGGAACTGATCCGGTTCCTCGCCAACTACTATATGGTGCCGCTGGGTGAGGCGTATCGCGCCGTGATTCCGGCCGCAGCGCGGGTCGAATCCCGCCGGATGTTCCAGAGCGGCGTTGTGCCCGGACCCTTGGCGCTCGCGGTGATGAGCCCGATCGAGCGGGCGATCGTCGATGCGCTGGGGAAGCGTCCGCTGACACTCAGACAGGTGCAGCGGCTGGGCGATCGCAAGGTGGTCGCCGCGGCACTCGCACGGCTCGCGGCCGAGGGCTTTGTCGAGCGTCACGACGGGACTCGCGGCCGCCACCGGCATGGGATCGCGTCGATCGTGCGGCTCAAGGCGGAAGGGACGCCGCCGAAGGTACGGAGCGACCGGCAGCGGGAAATCGTGCGGCAACTGCTTGGAGCGGGTCAGACCGGAGTTAGCCTGGATCGGCTCGAAGAGCGGATTGAGGGAGCCAGGACGACGGTGCGCACGATGGTGCGGCGCGGGATCGTCGAGCTGGCGGCGCCGGATTTTGCCGCGGCAAGAACTATGGTTCCAGTAGGCGAAGAGCCGCTACCGCCGGCCTTGGAGCTTAGCTGGGAACAGGCGGCGGCCGTGGATGCGGCGACGCCGGCCGTGCGCGACGGGCGCTTCGAGGCGTTCCTGCTGTGGGGCGTGACGGCGAGCGGCAAGACCGAAGTTTACCTTCGGCTTGCGGCGGAGGCGCTCGCGGCCGGCCGCCAGGTGCTCGTGCTGGTGCCTGAAATCGCATTGGCCGACCAAGTGGTCCGGGCTTTTCGCAAGCACTTTGGCGCGCTGGTGGCGGTTGCTCATAGTGCGCAGAACGTGGCGGAACGCTGGGCCAGTTGGATGGCGGCGCTAGGCGGCGAGGCGCGGATCATGATCGGCCCACGATCGACAGTGTTTGCTCCCCTGCACGACGCGGGCCTCGTCGTGGTCGACGAAGAGCACGATCCGGCCTACAAGCAGGAAGACGGCATCCGCTACCACGCGCGCGATTTGGCGGTCGCGCTCGCACGGGCGAGCCGCTGTCCGATCGTACTCGGGTCGGCAACACCGTCGGCGGAATCCTACGCTAACGCACGGCGCGGCCGTTACAAGTTGCTGCGGCTTTCGCGACGGGTCGCCGAACGCGAAATGGCGCAGGTCGAGCTCGTCGATCTCCGCGAGCATCGCGCGCCGCCGGCCAAGGGTGCAGACGCGGGCGCTCCCGGAGCCGACACCGCGGTACACGACTCGGTGCCACTTTCGCCGCCGCTGATCGATGCGCTGCGCGACAATCTGGCCGCCCACGGCCAGAGCGTAGTTTTCCTCAATCGCCGCGGCTACCACAACTTCCTGCAATGCCACCTCTGCGGCAATGTTATCGCCTGTGCGAATTGCAGCGTCAGCATGACGTTTCATTTGCGGGACCGTTCGCTGCGCTGCCACTACTGCGGCGCCAGCACCGCCGCGCCGGAGAAATGTCCGGAGTGCTCCGGCTTCGGCCTCGAAGGGCAGGGCTTCGGTACCGAGCGGTTGGTGCAGGCGCTGGCCGAGAAGATCCCCGCCGCACGGATCGAGCGGATGGACAGCGACACCAGCGGACGGCGCGGTGCGCGCACCGCGATGATCGACGCGCTGACCCGCGGTGAGCTCGATATTCTGGTCGGCACCCAGATGATCACCAAGGGATTCGATTTGCCGGGGGTGACCCTCGTCGGTGTGGTCCTGGCCGACCTCGCGCTCAACTTGCCGGACTTCCGTTGCGCCGAGCGCACGTTCCAGCTGCTGACCCAGGTGGCGGGCCGCGCCGGACGCGGTGAACGGGCGGGGCGCGTTTTGATCCAGACCTATGCGCCGCACCATTACAGTATCCGGGCGGCGCGCGACCAGGATTACGCCCGCTTCATGCGGCGCGAACTCGAGCTACGGCGCGAGCTGATGTATCCGCCCTTTGCGCGGATGGCCTTGGTGCGAATCGAAGGCGAGGACTCCTCGCGCGTGAGTGCGGTCGCCGCGAAGACCGCCGCCGCGCTCGTCCGCCTCGCCCGGGCCGATACGATGCGTGTATTGGGACCTGCGCCTGCGCCGATTGAGCGTATCCGGCAGCGCTACCGTTGGCAGGTTATGCTGAAATCAACCGGCTTGAACGAGATGCGCGCGGCGCTCACTGTGATGCGCGCGGAGATGGCGCCCCTGGCGGATCGCGAGAACGTCCGTGTCGGGATCGATATCGACCCCGTCAACATGTTGTAGGAAGCTACTACCTTTTGCGCACGATGACCGCCGTGCCGTAGGCGGCGATCTCGCTCATCAGGTTGGCAATTTCGTTGCAGTCAAAGCGCATCGCCACCACCGCGTTGCCGCCTTTTTCCATAGCCGCGAGTTTGAGACGCTCGATCGCCTGGCCGCGGCTGTCGATGAGCAGTTGGGTATATTGTTTGACCTCGCCGCCGAACACCGTTCGTAGGCTTGCGCCGATGTTGGAGAACGCGTTGCGCGCGCGCACCACCAAACCGCAGACCTCTCCGCACACCTGCACGATTTCGTAACCGGGCAGGTCGTTCATCGTACTGACGATGAGCTTCTCCAATGAATTTTCCATGTCCATCGAAAAACGATAGCGTCGGACCCTTCACGGAGCAATCCGCTTCGGGATGGCCGCCGGGTATGAATGCCATGCCGGCACGATCTCGCGCCTCGCGTGCGCCGGGAAGGCGTTTTTGCACGGCGCGCTTGCTGGTACAATTGTTGGCGGCATCGACGAAAGGATGAGTAAAGTGAGTATCGAACTGCCGGCTCCACATCGTGTCGTGGACCTCACCATGGAGGACGGCGCAACCATCCGTCTGCGCCAGCATGGCATTCCGGGCGGTCGGCGGATTGCCTTGAGCCACGGCAACGGCCTCGCGATCGATGGCTATCTCAGTTTCTGGAAGCTGCTGTGCGATCGCTACGAACTGATCTTATTCGATTTCCGCAATCACGGACAAAATCCCTTGCATCAACTGACGCATCATAATTGGCCGCGGTTCGTCCAGGACCTCGAGCGAGTCTTCGAGGGAATACAGAAGCACTTCGGAGCCAAGCGCACGGCCGGTGTCTTCCATTCTCTCTCAGCGGTGGCTGCGACCATGCACACTCAGCGGATGGGTAAGCGCTGGGATCCGCTCGTGCTTTTCGATCCGCCGTTCTACCCGCGCGATGGTCATCCATTGCGCGCCGTTCAGGAGGCCAATGAAGATGATATAGCGGCACGCGCCGAGCGGCGCACGCCGAGTTATTCCGACCCGATGGAACTTGCGAGCCAGTTTCGCAAATACCTCCGCGGGTGGCAGCCGGAGGCTTATGAAGAGATGGCGCGGGCGACCTTGCGGCGCGACGACGTCGCCGGCAAATGGGTGCTCGCATGCCCGCGCGAGTACGAGGCCCATATCTTCCGCAGCAACCGCGATGCCACCACGTGGACCGGGCTCAGCCACATGCCGGTCTCCGTCAAGCTCATCTGTGGTGACCCCGCTGGCGGCGAAAATATGCCTCCGGCGCTTATTGGCGCGGCCCTCGCCAGGGAAGCGGCGGTCGAATACGAGTTTATTCCTCGCACTACTCATTTCCTCCAGATCGAAAAACCGGCAGAGTGCGTTCGCGCGACCGAGGCGTTTTTCGCCGGCCACGGGTTTTTGGCCTGAACCAGGTTCCGGGCGCAAAACCGCATCGGCGTCCTGCGGCGCCAGATTCCGCTGTCGATGGGCGCGGCCTTTTCCGGACATACACCAGATGAAACGCACCTCACCCGTCATCCAGGTCTCGGGTCTGCGGGTCGAACGCGACGCCGTAATCCTCGAATCGATCGATTGGACCGTCGCGCGGGGCGATCATTGGGCGATCCTCGGTGCGAACGGTTCCGGTAAGACCTCGCTCCTGTCAACTCTCACCGGGTACATGCCGCTTAGCGGAGGAGCAATTTCGGTATTGGGTGAGACCTATGGACGTACCGACTGGCGCGAACTGCGCAAACGCATCGGTATCGTCAGCTCGAGCGTCCACCAGATGATGGCGGGTCACGAGAACACGCTCGATACGATCATCAGCGGCCGTCATGCGATGATCGGGATGTGGGGCGAGACGCGCACGGAGGAACGCGCAGAAGCGCTGCGAATCATGCGCCAGGTCGAAGTGGCCGCGCTGCGCGACCGGCCGTGGCGGGTGCTTTCCCAGGGCGAACGCCAGCGCGTATCGATCGGCCGGGCGCTGATGGCGCGACCCCAGTTGCTCATCCTTGACGAACCCTGCGCCGGGCTCGACCCGGTTGCGCGCGAACATTTCCTGCAGTTTCTCGAACGGCTGGCGGGCCGGCGCGGCGCGCCGACTCTCGTGCTGGTGACGCATCATGTCGAAGAGGTCATGCCAGCCTTTTCGCACGCTCTCGTGCTGAAGGCCGGACGGGTGCTTGCCGCCGGTCCCAAGACCAAAGTCCTGACGTCGGCAACGCTCTCGCGCGCATTCGACGCGGCGGTAACGCTGCGCCGTAGGCGCGGGCGATACTCCCTCACGGTCAAAGCCAGCGCGGGTGCGGTGATTTGACTGCACGATTGGACCATCGCCCGCGAGAAGGCCCAAGCTCTGCCAAAGTGCCAGGGTCTCCCTGCCGCGTCGGCAATTTGATAAAATTAGTAGTTGCGAAGCGGAAAACATGGCTCTTCTCAAAATACGCAAATTCCCTGATCCGGCGCTCAAAAACGCCGCACAACCGGTCGAAAACATCGACGGGGGCGTCGCCAGCTTTCTCGAGAGCATGACCCAGACCATGTATGCCGCGCCCGGGGTCGGGCTGGCAGCGCCCCAGGTCGGCGACGCGCGGCGGCTGGTCGTCCTGGACACCGACCATGAACATCCCGGCAAAAATCTGCTCAAACTGATCAATCCGCGGATCGTCGAGAGCGACGGTTCGATCCTATGGGAGGAGGGCTGTCTCTCGGTGATTGATTTCACTGCGGACGTGCAGCGTGCGGCGAAAGTGCTGGTACGAGCCTGGACTCCCGACGAAAAGGAGATCGATCTCGAAGGCGAGGGGCTCCTGGCGATAGCCCTCCAGCACGAGATCGACCATCTCGACGGCAAACTATTCATCGATCGAATCAGCCGGATCAAACGCGAACTCTACCGGCGCAAGTTGGCCAAACTCATCAAGGAGGGCAAGGCCGATGGCAAGCCACCCTCCGCCGTCCGGATCTAAAGCTTCGCACACAACATTGAGGGTAGTTTATATGGGCACGCCGGCGCTGGCGGCCCATATTCTCGAGCGGTTAGTTGCCGCGTCGGGTCGCGGCTTCACGATCGTTGCGGTCGTGACCCGCCCGGATCAGCCACGCAAGCGCGGACTCCGGCTCGAACCATCGGAGGTGGCCGCGGTCGCGGAGCGTCACAGTCTCGCCACCCTGAAGCCGGCAAAGGTTCGTACGCCGGAATTTCTCGCCGAGTTGAAGTCGCTGGAACCCGACGTGCTCGCGATCGCGGCCTACGGACGTATGCTGCCCAACCAGGTGCTCGAGCTTCCACGTCTCATTCCAGTCAACGTTCACGCCTCTTTGCTGCCGCGCCATCGCGGGGCCTCGCCGGTCGAGGGTGCGATTCTGGCCGGCGACGCGGAAACCGGCGTCACCATAATGCGAGTGACCGAGCGGATGGACGCCGGGCCGATCCTGCTTCAACGCTCGATCCCGATCGCGCCCGACGACACGCAGGGCATGCTCAAGGACAAGATCGCAGATCTGGGCGCCGACGCGTTGATCGAGGCTTTGGATTTGGCGCAGCAAGGCACCCTAAGCGCAACCCCACAGGACGAAAATGTCGCCACCTACACTTCGCCGATCAGCCGGGAACATTCGGTGATCGACTGGGAGGACGAGGCCGTCCGCATCGAGCGGATGACTCGTGCCTACGATCCCTGGCCGATCGCGCGCACGACGTTTGGCGGAGAAGACTTACTCCTGTGGCGCGTCAAGGTTGTCGAGGCTGCGGCCGCGTCGGATGCGCCCGCCGGAACGCTGGTAGCGCTCAAGCCGGCGCCGATCGTGAAGTGCGGAGACGGAATGATCGCGCTCATCGAGGTGCAGGCTGCCGGCCGTCGGCGAATGTCGGCCGCGGATTTTATCCGAGGACGGCGCCTCAGCGTCGGCTCGCGCCTGGGACCGCAATGACACTTGGTCTGGAGGCCCAGGTTGTCGGATCTCAGCGCCAGATTTGTGATGGGCGACAACACGGCTCGCCTGAGCTTTCCATCGGCGCGCTCTTTTTTGACATCCTCGCACGCACAGGCTACGAATCAGCGTCTTTTGACGAGGAGGCTCCGCTTTGCAGAAGATAGACGCTCGCACGAATTGGTGTGTTCAAGTGAAATTCCCACGCGGCGCTTCGCGTGCAAGTATAGATCTCTATCCGTCGGCTTTTTTGCGCGCCGAATGGCGGGCGGCTAGTCTTGGCTTATGGCTCGCGTATACAAGATAGCGCCTTCGATCCTTTCAGCGGATTTTGCCCGGCTCGGCGAGGAGATTCGCCGGGTTGAAGAGGCCGGCGCCGATCTGATCCATTTCGATGTGATGGACGGTCATTTTGTCCCGAATATTTCGATTGGTATCCCGGTACTCGCCTCGATTCGCGCGATCACTCGCCTGCCGCTGGATGCGCACCTGATGATCGAGCAACCGGAACGCTATCTCGAGGCATTCGTGAAGGCGGGCGCAGATTCGATTTCAGTGCATGCCGAGGTCTGCGCGGATATTCCGGCAATTGCCGGGAAGATTCATGAGCTTGGGGCCCGCGCGTCAATCGCGATCAACCCCGAGACCGACGCGGAGCGCGTGCTGGCGGCTGCAGAACGCCTGGAAATGATCCTGGTGATGAGTGTGCATCCGGGCTTCGGAGGACAGGAATTCATTCCGGCAACGATCCCCAAACTGCGCGCGATCAGACGGGAACTCGACCGCCGTGGTCTCGGAATCGACCTTGAAGTCGACGGCGGCGTCAAAGTCGAAAATCTAGGATCGGCGGCTCAGGCCGGGGCCAACGTCTTTGTCTCCGGGTCCGGAATCTTCGGGCACGACCATTACGGCGAGATTATCGCTCGTATGCGGCGGGAGGCGGGGGCGGCCTGATCCTTTGCTCGCGTTGGCCGATCCACGATGCTATAAGGAAAATCCGTCGTGGACGCGTCACAAGCCGAGTCCGCGACCAAGGGGCGGGGTGTAGCTCAGCATGGCTAGAGCACTGCGTTCGGGACGCAGGAGTCGCTGGTTCAAATCCAGTCACCCCGACCACCTTCACAGCCTGACTCAACCAGCCTCGCGAACGCCCTGACACTCGCAATCCTGATAGTCGTCGGCTACCTGGCCGGGTCCATCCCCGTGGGGGTAATGGTCGGGAATGTTTTTGGCTTCGACCCGCGAGCGGTCGGATCCGGTAATATCGGGATGACCAACGTGGCGCGCGCTGGCGGCGGGAGCGCAGCGGCGATCACCTTTATCGGCGACCTTGCTAAGGGTTTGTTTCCGGTCTTGGTCGCACGTACGGTGCTCGGTGGGGACGCGGTGCCCGCCCTGGCGCTCGTGGGATTCGCGACGTTTGTGGGATCGATCGCTTCGATTTTCCTGCGATTCAAGGGTGGACGTGGCGTATCCACCTCTCTCGGGGTCTGGCTCGGCCTGGCACCAGCGCCAATTGGGATAGTGCTTCTCGTCTTTGCAACTCTGGTTGCGTCTACGCGCGTCATGTCTCTAGCCTCGATAGGCGCGGCAGTTTCACTGCCTCCAGCAGTTGCGGCCGTGGGATGCCCCAGGCCCTACATACTGCTGGCGATCCTGATGTCGGGGCTGGTCATCTTGCGCCATCGGGAGAACATCAAGCGGCTAATGAATGGTGAGGAGCCGAAGATCGGTGGTGGGAAGGGCGAGCAAACCCCATGAAGAGGCGGCGCCGCAGCAATGATATCTGCCTGTCGATTGCACTTTCGCCTGCCGTTTAGACACCCTGTCGCCTTAAGCATCGAACAGGCATAAAGGTTATTCAGTAGCGACGCGGCAAGGGACTGGCACCGCCGTTGCGTGAGTACAAATGATCTGTAGTGGCAGCCTTGCGCTTACGGCACGAAATCTGAAAGGTAACAAAGGTACTTTTGCGGACCGTTGGTGCTGAAACGCCCCAAGGCCAAGCGGCCCGAAGGAGCCATATGAAGAAGGTTGAGGCGATTATCAAGCCATTCAAGCTTGACGAGGTAAAAGAGGCCCTCTCGAGCATCGGCGTGCAAGGTCTGACAGTGAGCGAGGTAAAGGGGTTCGGCCGTCAGAAGGGGCATACCGAACTCTACCGAGGAGCGGAGTATGTGGTCGATTTCCTGCCCAAGGTGAAGCTGGAGATAATCGTGGCCGACGAGACTGCGACCCAAGTAGTCGAGACGATCGAGCGGGCGGCACGGACGGGCCGGATCGGCGATGGCAAAATCTTCGTTATGCCCATGGAGGAGGTGGTACGGATAAGGACCGGCGAGCGCGGCGCGAACGCGCTGTGAGCGGACTGGGAAGACTCCCCGTAGCCACCCCCCAAACCTACGGCCGTCCACGGGGGAAGCCTACCTAGTCGACGCTGTCCTTGCTGACATAACCTTCGACCCCTTGCTGCGGGCCCTCGAGGACCTGGATTCGGTATCCGGCGTCATCGCTGGTAAGAATCTTGACGGGGGTTCCGGCATCGATTTTCTTGGTCATCATCGATTCACCCAAACCGCCGATTAGCCCGGCAGGCCCGCCCTGCCTTTCCATCTCCTTCACCTTGTCGAAGGCATTTTTGTCCGGGTAGACGGCGACCGTCGTGTCGCCGCCATGCGCGACCAGCTTATGGCCGCATCCGGCGATCAAAAACAGTCCGAGAATAAAGGTGAAGGCGAAGGCTAATCTGACTATTTTCACGCGAACTCCCTCTGAACGCTTCCGATCTTCGCTTCATCTGCGCCTCTGCACAGAGATTCCTCGTCCCAAACGCCAACAATATCCGAGTTTCGCAAAATTGCCGTGCGATTCGGGGCATGATACTTTCTAACCCTGCGTGCGGGAATGCCCCCAACGCGGATCCAATGCGAATTGGGCTCATTTCCGACACTCATATACCCGAAGCCTGCGACCATCTACCGGCGCAGGTGTTCGAAGTTTTTCGTGGCGTCGATCTCGTGATGCACGCCGGCGACGTATACGTCAACCGGGTACTCGACGAGCTTGCGAAGATCGCCCCGGTAATCGCAGCGTTAGGCAACGGCGACGAAGGGCTCGACGGCCATCTGTTCAAGCTGGAAACGGACGCGCGAGTCAAGGTCGCCCATCTGCTGGAAATCGAGGGCGTGCGGATCGGACTCGCGCATGCGTTGCCGACGCCGGACGAAACGTCGGAACGCGTGTTTATGAACGCGATGCGGTCGCATTTCGGCGGTGCAGTGGACGTACTGGTCATGGGGCACAGCCATCTCGAAGGGGTGGTAAGGTTCGGTGAAACGCTGGTAGTAAATCCGGGCAGCGCGACGCTGCCCCGCAACCTGGTCAACGTGCCGGGCACTGTTGCGATCCTCGAGATCGCACCGGGCGGCCGGGTCTCAGCCGACATAATCACTCTAAGTTAGCTGGGCGTACGAGCGGAACCCGGTATGTGCTGATCTCCCAGGGAGGATTGCCTTTTGTCCGTCGGAGATTCTGCGAGTTCATCCAAACGACCGGTCACGATGGAGAAACTGGTCAATCTGTGCAAGCGCCGTGGGTTGGTGTTTCCTGCCAGCGATATTTACGGCGGACTAGGTTCGACCTTTGACTACGGGCCGTTGGGGGTCGAACTCAAGCGCAACGTCAAGGAGGCATGGTGGCGTGACGTGGTGCAGTCGCGCGGTGACGTGATCGGCCTGGACAGCGCGATACTGCAACATCCGCGGACGTGGGAGGCCTCGGGCCATCTGCAGAATTTCACCGACCCGATGGTGGACTGCAAAGCCTGCAAACATCGTTTCCGCGCCGACCATATCGAGGGTGTGCGATGCCCCGATTGCGGGGGCGAATTGACGGAAGCGCGCCAATTCAACCTGATGTTCAAGACTTTCATGGGGCCGGTTGAGGACACGGCGAATACGGTCTATTTGCGCCCGGAGACTGCGCAGGGGATCTTCGCCAACTTCTCCAACGTGATCGATACCCAACGCGTTAAGTTACCGTTTGGCGTGGCACAGACCGGCAAATCGTTCCGCAATGAGATAACACCCGGCAACTTCATCTTCCGCACCCGCGAGTTCGAGCAGATGGAGATGGAATTCTTCGTCAAGCCTGATTCAGCGGAAGAGCAGCGATGGTTTGATTATTGGGTTGACGCGCGCTTCGGCTGGTATGCGAAGTACGGAATCAAGCCCGAACACCTGCGGTTGCGACCGCACGCGCAGGACGAACTATCACACTATTCGCGGGGGACCACGGATGTTGAATATCTGTATCCGTTCGGGTGGGGCGAACTAGAAGGGATAGCGCGGCGTGGCAGCTTCGATCTCGACCAGCATGAGAAGTATAGTGGTAAGGACCTTACCTATTTCGACGAGGAGACGAAGAGCCGCTACCATCCCTGGGTAATCGAACCGGCGGCCGGTGTGGACCGCACGATGCTCGCCTTTCTGCTCGACGCCTATGACGAGGACGTGGTCGAGAACGAGGAGCGAATTGTCCTGCGGCTCGACCCACGACTGGCGCCGATCAAGGTGGCGGTCTATCCGCTATTGCGCAAGGGCGGCCATCCGGAGAAAGCGCATGCCGTGCGCGAATCGCTACAGCACTATTTCACGGTGGGATACGATCAGGCGGGTTCAATCGGACGCCGTTATCGGCGTATGGACGAAGTGGGGACGCCGTTCGGCGTGACGATCGATCATCAGACCATGGAAGATGACACGGTGACGCTGCGCGATCGCGATACGACGCAGCAAGTGCGGGTACCGATTGCGGATCTCGTGAAGACACTGATCGAGCGAATCGGCTGGCATAACTAGGGCAGCGCGGACCAACGCGCCGCGAGCCCGGACAGTGTCCGGGACAATTCGACGCAAGGAGATTATTTGACCAATGGCGCGGGTTCATCCTGAAATTTATTTTTTTGGTGGCGGAACGGCGGAGGGGCGGTCCGGGATGCGCGACCTGCTCGGGGGCAAGGGGGCGAATCTGGCCGAGATGGCCTCGCTCAAGCTGCCGGTGCCGCCCGGCTTCACCATCTCAACGCAGGTCTGCAACTACTTTTACGACCGCAAGGGCAAATATCCAAAAGGGCTGACCGAGGGAGTGGCGAAGAGCGTTGCCCGGATCGAGAAGGCGCTTGGCCGCAAATTCGGCGACGCGCAAAACCCGTTGCTGGTCTCGGTGCGATCCGGCGCGCGCGTCTCGATGCCAGGCATGATGGATACGGTGCTGAACCTTGGCCTGACCGATGAAACCGTTCGGGGTCTCGAGGCCGTGAGCGGAAACCCGCGGTTCGCCTGGGATTCCTACCGGCGCTTCTGCCAAATGTATGGCGACGTCGTGCTGAAGCTCAAGCCAGAGAACAAAAACGACCGCGATCCATTCGAGGAGATCATCGAACGCAAGAAAGCTGTCCGCGGCGTCACCGAGGACGTCGACCTGGGGGTCGACGATTTGAAGGAGTTGGTCAGTGAGTTCCGCGCCCTGATTCAGGAGCGCGTCGGGCGCGACTTGCCACAGGACCCGCGCGAGCAGTTGTGGGAGGCGATCGGAGCGGTGTTCGGCTCGTGGAACAACGAGCGCGCGATTGCCTACCGCAAGTTCAACAACATACCGGGCAACTGGGGCACTGCGGTCACTGTGCAATCGATGGTGTTCGGCAATCTCGGGGCGGATTGCGCGACCGGAGTGGCCTTTACACGCGATCCTTCAACCGGCGAGCGCGGCATCTACGGCGAGTTCCTGCCCAATGCGCAGGGCGAAGACGTCGTTGCAGGGATCCGCACGCCACTCCAGATAAGCCTGGAGGCGGGCCAGGCTTGGGCCAGGCGCAACGAAATTCCCGAAGCCGAGCGGGCCTCGCGGTTTGCCACATTGGAGGAGGGTTTTCCGCAGGTCTACAAGGAACTGCTCAAGATCGCGGACCGGCTCGAGAAGCACTTTCACGATATGCAGGACATGGAGTTCACGATCGAGCGGAAACGGCTCTTCATGCTGCAAACTCGCAATGGCAAGCGTACGGCGGCCGCCGCGGTGCGGACTGCGGTCGAGATGGCCGAGGAGCATCTGATCGACAAACGCGCGGCGCTGATGCGGGTCGAGCCGATCCAACTCGAGCAACTGCTCCATCCGCGGCTCGATCCTACGGTGACCAAGGAGGTAATCGCGCGCGGACTGCCCGCGTCACCCGGCGCGGTTTATGGAGAAGTGGTCTTCTCCGCCGACGAAGCGGTTGCGGTGCAGGCCGCCGGCCGTCCGGTGATTCTCGTGCGGATCGAAACCTCGCCCGAGGATATCCACGGGATGCAGGTGGCCGAGGGAATATTGACCGCGCGGGGCGGCATGACCAGTCATGCGGCAGTGGTGGCGCGCGGTATGGGCAAGTGCTGCGTGGCGGGATGCTCGGCGCTGGAAATTGACTATCAGGAGGGCCGGCTCAAGGTCGGCGATCGGATCGTTCGCCGCGGGGAGTATCTGACGCTGGACGGTTCAGCCGGGGAGGTTATCGCGGGGCGGGTCCCGACAGTGTCGCCCGAGATGTCGGAGCACTTCCGGAAATTCGTGAAGTGGGCAGACCACGAGCGCAGGCTAGGCATACGCGCCAACGCGGACACGCCGACCGATGCGCGAATCGCGCGCGAGTTTGGCGCCGAAGGTATCGGACTGTGCCGCACCGAGCACATGTTCTTCGGACCTGGGAGGATCGAGGCCATGCGCGAGATGATCATGGCCGAGGACACGGAGGCGCGGGCACGAGCACTCGAGAAAATCGTTCCGATGCAGAAGTCGGACTTCAGCGCGATCCTGCGAGAGATGGCTGGGAAGCCGGTCACCATCCGGCTGCTCGATCCGCCCCTGCATGAGTTTCTGCCCAAGGACGACGAAGAGGTTCGCAAGCTTGCCGAAAGCAGCGGTGCGGACCCCGAACGGCTGCGACAGATTCGCGACAATCTGCAGGAGTTCAATCCGATGCTGGGGCATCGCGGATCACGTCTGGGGATCAGCTATCCGGAAATCTACCGGGCGCAGGCGCGGGCGATTCTCGAAGCAGCGATGGAATTGCGCGCGGAGGGGGTAGCGGCGATTCCGGAAATAATGCTGCCGCTGATCGGCGAGCGCAAGGAATTCGAGCTTCTGGCCGCGGATATCCGGGAAGTCGCCCGCGAGGTCGGCAGCCGCAACGGGAAGCTGCACTACCTGATTGGGACGATGATCGAAGTGCCGCGTGCCTGTATCGAGGCCGGCCAGATCGCGGAAGTCGCGGAGTTCTTTTCCTTCGGCACCAACGATCTCACGCAGATGACTTACGGGCTGTCGCGCGACGATTCTTCGAGGTTCCTCAACGACTACATCTCGCGCGGGATTTACCGGAAAGATCCGTTCCAGGAACTGGACGCGGAAGGGGTGGGCGGCCTGATGCGCATCGCGATCGAGCTTGGGCGCAAAGCCAACAAGAAGCTCAAGATCGGAATCTGCGGCGAACATGGCGGCGATCCGGCGAGCGTAAAGCTTTGCCACAAACTCGGGATCGACTACGTGTCGTGCTCGCCATTCCGTCTACCGGTGGCACGGCTGGCGGCCGCGCAGGCCGCGATCGAGGGGCGCAAAGCCAAACGCGAGTTCAAGGACGTGTAGCGCAACTTGCGGGCGCGGGCCAGGTGCCGAGAGCGGCTACCCCAGGTAGTCGTCGACGACAATCGCGGACACCGCCATGTCGTGAACCTGATTGTTGCGCATGATGCGGAGCTGGACGCGTTCACCGGGGCGGTGGCGATTGATCGCCTCGTACAGCGCTTTGCGTTCATGAATCTCGCGGCCGTCGGCGGTCAGGACGAGATCACCCTGGCGCAAGCCGGCCTTCTCGCCCGGACTGCCCGGCATCACGCCGGCGATCACGACGTGTTCGCGCAGAGTGTACGAGTAGAGGCCGATCCACAGTCTCGGCGGCGTGCTCACCCGATGACCGTGTTGCACCAATTCGTCACGACCCGAGAGGAAGCATTCACCGGGGATGCCTAGAACGGGCCGCACAAGGTCGGGGAAATTCAGATAAGAAATCGCCACGATCTGCCCGGCTGAAGTGCAGATCGGTCCGCCGCTGAGACCGACATTCAGAGCGGATGCCGAGATGCACACGCAGCGCTCGAGCGCGAACTCCCATGCAGCTTCATATGGTCCCAGGTAGGTGATGAGGCCGGTGTCAGCGCAACGTTTCTCGGCGCCGAGACTCGAGACGATGAAGACGTCCTGGCCGAGCGCCGCGTCCGTGGACGGGACCACCTCAGCCCATGGGTGGTGGCGACCTTCAATCTGGAGGAGGCCGAGGCTGGTGGTAAAATCGCGTGCGACCACGCGTGCCTGGGCCTGTTCGCCATCAGCCAGCGTTACGATTACGCTTTGGGCGCCGATGATCACGTAGTTGACGGTTACGATGAGGCCGTCGGCGCTTACCAGGGTGCCCGTACCGCGCCGGTCATTGCCGAGCCCCATAGCGACCGAAGGGTGATCTTGTGGGACTTGCGCATGGATGGTCACGGTTGCGCGAGCAACTTTCTCGAGGAATTGCAAAGGCCCGTTCACGATTTTTCGCTCCGCGTCAGCCGACCCGCAACGCAGCTCGGCGGGCAGGCTTCAACTTAACCATTTCCGCGGGCGCGTCAAAGCGCGTGCGCGCAGCCCGCGCACTTGACTTTGCGGAGCTTGGGGCCTACGCACAAGGCTAAAGCTGTGCGAGGGGTAGATGACGATGCCTCACGATTTGCTGATCAGAAATGGAACGATCGTGGACGGCAGCGGGAAACCCGCTTATCGAGGGGACATCGCGGTGGCGCAGGGGCGCATCGCGGAGATCGGCAAAATCCGGGATGGCGCAGCACGGGTGATCGACGCATCGGATTTGATGGTCGCGCCTGGATTTATAGACCCGCACACGCATTACGATGCCCAGATTTGCTGGGACCCGCTGGTCACGTGTTCGTCATGGCACGGCGTCACCACGGTGATCATGGGCAATTGCGGCGTCGGATTGGCCCCGTGCAAGCCGGCCGAACGCGATGTTGCAACATGGAACCTGGTGCATGTCGAAGCGATTCCGCACGACGTCCTCGATCAAGGCATCACGTGGGATTGGGAGACTTTCCCGCAGTACCTGGACGCGGCGGATCGTCGTGGGCTCGGCATCAACACCGGCTTTCTCGCCGCGCTGTCACCGTTCCGTCATTTCGTGATGGGCGACGAGTCGATGGCTCGCGCCGCGAGCGCAGAGGAAACCGCGAGTATTCGCGGATTGTTACGGGAATCGATGACGGCGGGCGCACTCGGATTTTCACTGACAGTGATGCCGCAACATCTGGGGTACAAGGCGCAGCCACTCGCATGCCGGCTCTGCCAGCGATGATGAGCTGAGGGCTTACGCGGGAGTGCTGCGTGAGCTGGGCCGCGGGGTAATCGAAATCGCGCTGACCAGGCAACCGAGTACCGTTTCCGACCGGGAGTATGCGTTGCTCGAGCTGCTCTCGGCAACGAGCGGGCGGCCGGTGACCTGGCTCAATTTGCGTGACCGCGACGATGCTCCCCAGGCGTGGGTCGAGACACTGGAACAGGTAGCGCCGCTGCTGGAACGGGGATGCCGCCCACAGGTTGCGGCCCGTCCGCTAATCATTGAATTCAATCTGCGCAACCCGTTTCTTTTCGCCAGCATGAACTCGATGAAACCGGCGTTTGGGGACAAATCGGTCACAGGCGCAGAAAAGGCTCTATGCGGATCCGGAGTTCCGGCGCGCATTCGCGCCAGGAACTCGAACGACGAACGGTTTTCCACGACATTTGGGAACGCGCCAAGGTCAAGGAGGCGATCAGCCCGGCGCTAAAGGCGACGGAATGGAAGAGCATCGCGGAGGTC
This sequence comes from uncultured Pseudomonadota bacterium, assembly GCA_963837035.1. Lineage (GTDB taxonomy): Bacteria > Desulfobacterota > Binatia > Binatales > Binataceae > JASHZA01. The sequence goes on along the minus strand of CAWIMH010000022.1, from coordinate 92,988 downwards.
GCACGGCTGCGAGCAGCGGATCCACTCGACGTCTTCTTCGACCTTGCGATTGAGGACGAGCTCGAGCTCGGTCTACATGATGCCGCTGCTCGATATCAACCAGGAGCGCGTCGCGCGCAAATTCAGTGACCCGCGGACGATGATCGGAATTTCCGACGGCGGAGCCCACGTCGATATGCTGTGCAATGCCGGCTATCCGCACCTACCTGATCGGGACCTTTGTGCGAGAAAGGCAGGCGTTGACGCTCGAGCACGCGATCAAGCGCATCACTTCCGAACCGGCGCGTTTCTTTGGCATCGGCGACCGCGGCCTACTGCGGTCCGGCATGGCCGCCGATATCACGATTTTCGATTTCGAGCACATCGGATCGCCTGAGCGTCCGGAAATCCGCCACGACTTGCCAGGCGGCGGCCGGCGCCTGGTTACGCAGGCTGAGGGTATCGAGTACACCATCGTCAACGGCCAGGTGCTGTACGAGGGCCGACGACACACCGGGAGTACTGCCCGGGCCGGGTATTGCGCTCAGGGTCATGGCGTGTGAATTAAGTTGCCTAGAACTTGGAGCGAGAGGAGTAGCGACGATGACATCGCAACGAGTGATTTCGGCGGATTCGCATATGACCGAGCCCGGCGATCTGTGGGTGCAGCGGCTCGATCACAAATTTCGCGATAATGCTCCGCGGGTGGTCAAGAATGAAGACACGGGCAGGCGGTCGGCGCGCCATACCTGTTCGTTGGCTCCCGGCTTTCATCCGCTGACCGTCGCAGGCGTGTTCGCCGCGGGCCAAGAGCGGCGCAGAGCTGCGCGAGCACATGAACCACGGCTACGAGGCGGCGCGTCCGAGCGGATGGGATCCGGTCGAGCGGCTCAAGGATCAGGACCTCGACGGCGTGGTTGCCGAGGTCCTGTACTCGAGCCTCGGGATCGCGCTTTTCAATATGAAGAACGTCGAACTGCAGCAGGCGTGCCTGCGAGTATACAACGACTGGCTGGCCGAATTCTGCGCGCATAATCCCAAGCGGCTTGACTGGAATCGGACTCTACTCGCTCGCAGCGCTGCCCGATGTTTCCGAGATCGAGCGCTGCGCGAAAATGGGCCTTAAAGGCGTCATGATGCTAGCTTCAGAATGCGATCGAGCTGCCATACAGCGACGAGCGTTTCGATCCGTTGTGGCGCGTGGCTTCGGAGACGAATATGCCGATTTCGCTGCACAAGCCGCTGGTCTCGGGGATGCCGCTGACGCCGGCTATGCCAACAGCGGCCGACCTGCAAATTCAACGTCATCCACGTGGTCGAGCAGTGCATGACGCGATTGGTGTATGGCGGGGTTTTCGAGCGCTTTCCGAAACTGAAAATCGTTTCGGCCGAAAACGATGTCGGCTGGTTTCCCAACTGGGTCCATCGCCTCGATCACGTCCACTCCAAAGTGGCGAATTCGAAGCAGCTCCCGCTCAAACCGAGTGAGTATGTGAGGCGTAACGTGTGGGCCACGTTCCAGGATGATCCTTTGGGTCCGGCGACCTGGAAATTCTTCGGCGAGGACAACTATATGTGGGCGTCCGATTTCCCGCACGCGGATTCGACTTTTCCGAATTCGCTCAGGGTAATCGATGGAGAACTTCGCGGGAGTGCCTGCCGGTATCACCCGGAAGATAGTGTTCGACAACGCTAACCGGCTATACGACCTGGGTCTCAACTAAAGCGGCTGTCGCGTCGGAGCCTTTATCATGTTCATCATGCGATTCACCGAGCGGGCGTATGTGAACTACAGCGAAGAGGACGTGCGGAGCAGTTTCCGCAACTCGGTCCGTCTGACCTTTCCGAATACGTATTTCAATCCGGAACTAGGCGCCGATCTGTACAATGAATATCTCGACGAATATGAGTTTTCGGAGGAAGCCGGATTCGACGGACTGATGCTCAATGAGCATCACAACACGCCGACCTGCATGGGCGCCGCGATGAATCTCGAAGCGGCGATTCTGGCGCGGATCACCAAGAAGTCTAAGATCGTCCTGCTTGGGAATCCATTGCCGATCTTCGATAACCCGATCCGGCTGGCGGAGGAGCTAGCGGAGATCGATATGATCTCGCGCGGACGGCTGGTGTCTGGTTTCGTGCGCGGCACGGGATCGAAAGCTGGGCGACCAACACTAATCCGGTGCACAATCGGGAACGCTTCGAGGAGGCGCACGATCTCATCATCAAGACCTGGACGACGCCCGGACCTTTTCGATGGGAAGGCAAGCACTATCAGTTTCGCGTCGTCAACCCTTTCGAGCGTCCGTTGCAGCGACCGCATCCGCCTATCTGGATTCCAGGCGTGGGCAGTCCGGAGACTCTGGAATGGTGCGCACGCCATCACTACCCGTATATCTATCTGGAGACCGATCCGCAGGTCACGGTGCAGATGACGGAGCTGTATCACAAGGCGGCCGCGGAGACCGGCTATGAGCCGGGCCCACAGAATTTCGGCTACCTATGGCGTGTCCACGTGCAGGATACGGACGAAAAGGCCATACGAAGTCGGCCAAGGATTTTCTGACGGCAACGCAGGAGTGGGGCGCGTCCCGCTGCCGGGCGATTTCATGGCGCCAGCCGGATACAACTCGCGCGAGGGTTCGAAGCGGATCCTGGAACAGTACAAACATGCGCTCAAGCCGGACGCACTTTATGGCGGAGTCGACGCCGCCGGTTGGGACGCGGTTGTCGAAAGCAATCGCGTAGTGGTTGGCAGTCCCAAAACTGTTATCAAGAAAATCCGCGAAGGACTCGAGATATTTCGTCCTGGGATTCTTGGCTTGTGGACCAACGACGGCACGATTAGTCATCGGGATACTATGCGCTGCCTCGAACTGATGAAGCAGGAAGTAATTCCGGCGCTGCATGAAATGGGTAATGAACTCGACCTTCCCGGTCCGTTCGAGAAAACACCCTGAGTCACCGCCCGCGACAAAAAGAACGAAAAAGCAATGGCTACGACCGACTACCGACAACACACTATTACGGTTGGCGGGGCAAAGATCAGTTATCTGAAGGGCGGTACGGGACGCCCGCTGGTCGCACTGCACAGCGTCGAGGGCAATCTTGGATGGTTGCGATTCTACGATGACTTGGCGCGAAAATTTACGGTCTTCGTGCCGACCCATCCGGGCTTCGCCGGTTCGGATCGTCCCGACTGGTTGGAGGGCTTTCTCGACCTGTCTCGATTCTATTTATGGATTTTGCAGGCACTCGAACTCGACAAGGCGACTCTGCTGGGTCATTTTGTCGGCGGCTGGCTGGCCGCGGAGATTGCGGTAATGTCGCCGCAATTGGTCGAACGGATGGTGCTGGTCGATGCTGCCGGCGTCCGGCCGAAGAACGGCGAGCTCACTGACATCTTTCTCCACGGTACTGAGGGCGCGCGCAAGCTATCGTTTTTTGATGTGAAACAGGTAGCGGATTACGAACTGCTGTTCGGACGCAAGCCAAGCCCGGAGGAACGCGAGGCGCATGTAATCAACCGGGAGGCGGCGACCCGCTACTGCTGGAAGCCCTACATGCACGACCCGATCCTGCCGGCGCTATTGCCCCGCCTGCGTGGCATTCCCACGCTTATAGTGTGGGGTCGGGAAGATAAGATAGCGCCACTTGAGTGTGGGACCCTTTATAAGAATGCGATCGACGGGGCGCGCCTGGAGGTGATTGATCGTTGCGGTCATTTCCCGCAACTGGAGCGGACTGCCGATTTCACCCGCATAGTCACTAAATTTCTGGCCGACTGATACGGATAATCGAGGAGAGTGCCGTGGCGAAGTTTTTCTCCCTGGACACGAAAGGGCGTGTCGCGACGCTCACCTTCAATCGACCGGAAAAACGGAACCCGCTCAATGAAGACGTTGTCCGTGAACTCGAAGACTTGCTGTATCAGGTCCGCGACGATCCCGCGGTCCGGGTCATGATCCTTACCGGAACGGGCAACACCTTCTCCGCTGGCGCAGACCTTTCGCAAATAAGAGGCATTGCCAATGAGACGGAGCGTCAGCGGGTTTTTGGCGAGTACCGTAAACGGCGCGCGCGGCTTATTGGGCGCACCCTGGATCTACTGGTCAACCTCGAGCAGGTCACGATCGCCGCGATCAACGGTTATGCGGTCGGAGGCGGATGGGCCCTCGCGCTCGGATGCGATCTTCGTGTGGCAGTCGAGGGTTCTCAGTTCTGGTTCCCCGAGGTTGACCTGGGAGTACCGCTCAGTCCAGGCTCCAGCGCGCTTCTGACCGCTCACATAGGGCCGGCAAGAGCGAAGGAGCTCATTATCACGTGCCGTCGTTGCTCCGCTGACGAGCTGCTCCAAATGGGACTGTTGAATCGCGTCGTCAAAAAGGAAGAGCTCTATCCTTCAGTGTGGGAGCTGGCCGAGAGCCTGGTCGCCAAGAATCCCGTTGCTGTAATGGCGGCGAAGTCGATCGTCAATGCGGTAGCAATGGGCAAGGCGGCCGTCCTGCCCGATTTGCTTCTGGACCGCCCATGACTCGCGCCCGTTCGCGCGATAAAGTCTCGCATATGTAACCTTGCTGACACATTTGTGGACGCTTCTTAGCGGCAATATTTCTTTCCATTGACCTGGAAGTCTCGCGCCGCTCAAATAAAGACAATGTACGCGCGTCCACGAGTGTGGCATGGCTCGGTCCGAAATAACGGGCAGGTCTTCGCCCGCGGAGGTTGAAGATGGCGTTTCAATACAGGCGGATCCTCAACCCGATAGATTTCGACGAGACTTCGATCAGGGCGGTTGAAACTGCTGCTGATCTGGCCCGCCAAGGCGATGGAACGGTTCTCTTGTTTCACGTTGTGCCCATGATTCTGCCTCCCGCGGGATCACCAGTGTACGTCGACGTCTACAAGGGGCAGGAGGAGACCGCCCGGCAGAAGCTCGAAGAGATCGCGCACCGCTATTTGCGCGGTATCAAGTATGAAATCTCGACTCACATGGGCGATCCGGCTAATTCAATTCTGCGGGCGGCAACGCGTCTGGCGGCGGATCTGATTGTGATGGCGACACACGGACGGTCCGGCTTTACGCGGGTTTTCCTGGGCAGCGTCGCGGAGGTCGTGCTGCGTGAGGCGCCCTGCCCAGTGCTGACGGTGCGCGAGACTCGGAGTCGCAATCAAGGGTTAGTCAGCCATTGGATGACCTCCAACCCGATTACCGCGATCTTGTCCGAAAAGCTTTCGGTCGTCGAAGCGCGCATGCGGGCCGGCAACTTTCGTAGCATGCCGGTGGTTGAGGACGGCCGGGTCGTTGGCACGATTACTGACCGTGACCTGCGGACGCACACCGGCTTCCATGAGCATACCGAGGTCAAGATGGCGATGTCTGAACCGGTGCTGACCGTGGGTCCCGAAACTCCCGTGCGCGAAGCGGCTAGATTGCTGAGAGAGCGTAAGATCGGCGCTTTGCCGGTCGTCGATAACGGTGTCTTGGTTGGAATCATCTCCACTTCCGATCTTCTTGAGGCGTTCATCGAGGAGCAAAAAGCCTAGTCATTTTTTGGCGGGGGGTTCGATCCGCGGTCGAGGGCCATGAGATTGCCCCAAAAAACTTGCCGAATTTGAGGAATCTGCAGCGCGGGCGCGTGGCCGCACGATGAGAGGACGCCGATAGTCATCGACGGGGGTAAGCTGGCGCCGTGAGCCAAGAAACGATTCCCGACATCGCCAACTATAGTGCGGAAGAGAGACTTCGAGATGGCGGCTCAATTCACGTGCGTGCGATTCGTGCCGACGATCGCGATCGCCTTTTGCGCCATTTCAATAATCTCAGCGATCTCTCAGTCTATCATCGGTTTTTCGGCATCAAGCGCACGTTGAACGAAGCGGAACTCGTGCGCCTGACGTCGCTCGACTTCGTCCAGCACGTCGGTTTAGTCGCAACATTGCCTGAAGGTGACGATGAGCAGTTTATCGGTGTCGCACGTTATGTGCGCGGCTCTCATCCAGAGCGTGCCGAGCTGGCATTCGCGGTCCTCGACAGTCATCAGGGTCGGGGCATAGCGACGCTCCTGCTTGAGCATCTCTGCAGAATCGCGCGGGCCGCGGGAATCAGCGAGTTTGAAGCCGATGTGCTCGGCGACAACAGTCGAATGCTCGAGGTATTCGCGAACAGCGGCTTTCGGATCCGCGAGTCCACGAAGGACGGCGTGGTTCATATCTCCTTTCCAACGACGCGAATATCGCGATAACCCTTGCGATCGCCAGGGGCAGTGGGGAATCCGCGTTGATTCGTAGCTAGCATGCGTGGAATCCAATGTGTTGACAGGGCCGCCGCGATTGCGGGGTAATCTGCAAAAGGGAGCGCGGCCGGAGATTCTAATGGCCGCTATACACCTTGGGGCGCCTGCAACCCGCCCACTCGACCACAGGAGGCACAGATGCCACTAGCCAGGATCAACGGAATCGAACTCTATTACGAAATTCACGGTGAGGGACCGGCACTCGTGCTCGCGCATGGTGGTGGTGGCAGCCACTTGAGCTGGTGGCAGCAAATACCGGTGCTCTCGCGGCAATTTCGCTGCATCACATTCGATCATCGAGGCTTCGGCTATTCGCGCGATCTGCCCGATAGCGGGGGTCCCAAATGTTTCATCGAGGATCTGCGCGGCCTGCTCGACCATCTCGGAATTCAGCAGGCGTCACTTGCCGGGCAGTCGATGGGCGGATGGACGGTGCTCGGCTTCGCGGCAGATTATCCGGAAAGAACCAGTGCTTTGGTGTTGTGCGATACGACGGCTGGCATGGACGATGCCGATGTCATTCGCGAGCAGGCCGCCCTCCGAGAAATGACCAAGGGAGGCCTCGCGCAAGTGTTGACCCGTGCGTACGCGGCGGACTTTCCGCACCGCGACCCAGTGCGATGCTTTCTCTACCAGCAGATTTCGGGACTCAACCTGCACGTTCCATCGAATCTGCTGCAGGTCTTGATGAGCATGAAACATAGCGTCGACAATATTGTCGCGAAGCGGGTGCCCACGATGCTGCTGGTGGGGGAGGAGGATGTGCTTGCGCCGCCCAAGGTGATGGAACTGATGGCGCGCCGAATTCCGCAGTCGCGGTTGGTGCGAGTTGCCGGCGCCGGGCACTCGGTGTATTTCGAGAAGCCCGAAGAATTCAACAGCATTCTCAGCGGCTTCCTGCGCGAGGCGATTCCTCGGTAGACCAGGTTTGAACGCGTTGCTTAGCGGCAACAGATCTTGTCAATCACCTCGAGGATCAGCGCAGGACCGCGCTCGAATGCCGCGCGACCGATCGACTCGTTTGGACGATGCGCCTGGTCGTAGTCGCCAGGGCCGCAGATCAGTGAAGTCATACCAACGCCCGAAAACCACGCACCATCCGTTGCGAACGGCGCTCCCTGTGCAGTATTTGCGCCCGTAGTCTCGAACAGGGCCTTTTCGAGCGCAGTTCCACGTTGTGAGAACATCGCTGGAGCGATCGTTGGTTTGCCCAAATCGATGCTTGCGGCGAAGTTGGATGACCCGTAATCGTGTGTGTCGATCTGCGCGACTCGATTTTCAATCTCGCGGTATAACTCCAGCGGGTCGGTCGTGGGCAGCGAACGGTAACTGACTCGCAACGCGCATTCTTCCGCGATCACGTTCGCCGCGATGCCTCCGTGGATCGTGCCGAAGTTCATCACGTCATACGGGTTTTCGGGAAATATCGCGGCGAACTCGTTGCTTCGGGTGGCGCGCCGTTCCGCCTGGATTCGGCCGATCGCATCGATCACTTTGCCCATGACGGCGATCGCATTGACACCCTGTTCCGGTGCGCCGCTATGGCCGCCGCATCCGCACACCCGGATCTCGAAAGTGACTATGCTCTTGTGAGCATGCAAAATCTTAAAAGATGTCGGCTCGCCTATCCAAGTGAGCTGCGGGCGCGGAATCTCTCCGAGGATTTTCTGTAGCACCGGCGCAACCCGCTGGGCGCCGAGCATTCCAACTTCCTCATCTGCCGTAAACAGAAACACCAAAGGACGCGCAAGACGTGCACGGTCGAATGTGCGGGCCGCCTCCGTGCACTGCGCGAGGAAACCTTTCATATCGGTGGTGCCGCGGCCGTAGATACGGTCGCCGGCGATTGTCATTCGGAACGGGTCATGCTCCCACCCAGGCTGGCCCTCCACTGGCACTGTATCGATATGACCCGAGATAACGAGACCGTCCGGCCGGGGTGGTCCCGCCCAAGCGATCAGATTCGCCTGCTGCACACCCGCGATTTCGATGCGCTGCAGTTCGGTCTTGAAACCATGCGCCGCGATGTGGTCCGCCAGATCTTCCGCTGCGGCCAGGTCGCTATTCGCACTTACGGTATCATAGCCAACCAGGCGCTCGAGGACTTCGTATAGATACGTGCTCATATTTTGATTATGGAGCCTTGGTTACGACTATACCGCTCCCCCGCAACATCGGCGATCCATCGATTGCGCAGACGGCTTCCGCGCCGGCTATCTGGCGTCGCTCGGCACGCCCAGTGACCTGCCGCACCGCTTCCGCAATATGTCCCATCCCGTGCATCCGGCCCTCGCTCAGACTTCCGCCGAATGTGTTGACCGGGAGTTCGCCTTCGATCGCAATCCGACCGTCTTGAACAAAAGAGCCGCCTTCGCCCTCTTTGCAGAAGCCCGCTGCTTCGAGCCAATACAGGGTCGAGGGGTTGAAGCCGTCGTACAACTCCGCTGCGTCCATATCGGTTGGACGCAAGCCCGTCGAGTCCCACAACTTCCGTGCTAGTGAACGGCCGCACGCCATGTAGTCGTCGAGTGCATAGTGCAGCAACGTTCGGCGCCGCGCCGTGTTCTGACCGTAACCGGCAAGGTAAGCAGGCGGATGCTTCAGATCCCTTGCACGTTCGGCGCTGGTTAGTATCAACGCCACGCATCCGTCGACTGGCACGTCGCAGTCGAACAGGCAGAGCGGCTCCGCAATCCAACGCGACTTGAAATAGTCGTCGTGCGACATTGTATCTTTGTGGAAGAAAGCGCGAAGATTCAGATTCGCGTTGCGCCGGCTGTTGAGCGCGAGGGCCGCCAGCGCTTCGCGTGTCGCACCAAACCGATGCATGTAGCGCTGCCACGCGAGCGCATGCCATTGGATAATCGTGCTGCATCCCCAAGGCGCCATGAATTGTGCTTCGCCAGCCGCGCGCGGCGCTCCCGCGCCTCCTCCTGCACCGGATCGAGCTCGGGGTCGATGCAGCGCGCGCCACACCAAAACATGGTCGCAGGCGCCCGCGATCAACGAGTGTGCGGCTTCGATGATGGGACTGGCGATCATGCCGGTCTCGATCTGCGCGTACCAGCGAATCTCCGGCCCCAACGCGAGATGATTGACGATGTACATCACGCTGACGACGTCTTCGCCGTCGCGATTTCCGGCACCGGCGAAGGGCATCTCAGGGTAAGTTGCCAGACCGTCGATTTGTGTCGGTTCCAGGCCGGCGTCAGCAATCGCAGCGCGGCAAGCGTCCACGGCTAGTAGCCCGAGCGGTTTGGTTGGATTGCGCGTGATTTCGGAATATCCAATCCCGACGATCGCCGTCCTGCCTTTGCCTGACCACATCGAGATGCTCCCAATCAACCCGGTAGTAGCCTGAATTGCGGGATCACTACACCATTACCGCGATCCTCGAACCATGCCTCCACTGGCGCGCCGATGCGAACTTTCTCGCGCTCCGCCGTTGCAATATTGGCGACCATCAGCAGTCGCGGCTGCTCGGCGAGTTCGACCACGATACTCACGAAGGGAGCTTCCTGCTCGAAACCGGCGACATCACGCTGATGCATCGCGGTAAACGTGAAGATCGTACCGTTTCCGCTCACCCTAACGAAGGCGAGTTGCTGGGACAGGCACGCATCGCAAAATGACCGTGGCGGATGGTTGTAGTAACCGCACTCGCCGCATCGCTGGACCACCAGCCGATGTTCGCGTGCGGCCTCCCAGAAGGGCCGGGATAGTTCGTCAGCAACGGGAACGGGCTTCTGGCGCGGCTCACTCATTATCTATTTTTTCAAACCGAGATCGCCTGCGATATCGAAATGAATCTTGCGGACCTTGAAGCGCCATTCGCCGCTATCCTTTACCAGTACGTCTTCATAGCGGCCGGCCAGGGACGCGATGATGCCCTGATCCGATTCACGCAGTACTACGATATAGCTGTCGGCCATCGCTTCGAGACCATTCACCCGAATTAAGTGGTTGATCGTGCAATGCTTGCGGGCGGGACCCTCGCCTGCGCGCGGGACTTGTGCGCCGATAAATTCCCGAATCGCGCTTCTACCGCGCAGTTTGCCGAGGGGGCCGGCTTCGAAGACGCCGTCCTCCGCAAAGAGGGCGGCAAATTTGTCGAACTCGCCGTTATCGACATGGAAGCAGTAGGCGGACATCAGATCTCGGATCGCTTCCTTTTCCTCGAGTATGGACGCCATCGATTCCTCCTCGTACCACTCGCAATACGGACCAACTCTCGCCGCTTCCGTTCCTGCCGATTGCCGGCGCTCGCCTTACCATGCGGTCCATCCGCTGTCGGCAGGTATGATCGCGCCGGTGATGATGCGCGCCTCATCTGAAGCGAGGAACAGCGCGGTGTGGGCGATATCCTCAGGTTGCCCGAGACCCATCAGATGCTTGCCGGTGGCGGCGGCGACCGCTTTGTCGTCGGTCAGGAGGCCTTTGACGCGATCGGTCAGGATCGCGCCAGGGGCGATCGCGTTCACGCGAATCTTGTGTCTGGCGTAATTGACCGCCATCGAGCGCGTCAGCGAGAGTACACCCCCTTTGGCGGAGGTGTAGGCGTCGCGTCCACCCTTCATGCCGGCCAGGGCGACTACGGAAGTCATGTTTACGATGGCGCCCCCGCCTGCCTTAACGATTTCCGGAATACCGTACTTCGAGCAGAGAAATGTGCCGAACAGGTCCAGGCGGATCGCACGCCAGAACTCCTCGATCGATACGTCGGTGACGGTGCCGTCCTGCGAGGTCGAGCCGCCGGCGTTGTTGTAGAGCACATTGAGCTTGCCGTAGGTTCTGACGGTCTCGGCTATCGCGTTCTGCACGCTCGGCGGGTCGGTCACGTCGGTATGAATAAAGGTGACGTCGCCACCGAGGTCGCGAGCCATCGCCGCGGTCCGCTCGCCACCTTCGCGTGAGATATCCGCGACGACCACCTTGGCACCTTCGCGAGAGAAGAGGATAGCGGCGGCGCGGCCGATGCCCGAACCGCTCCCGGTAATAAACGCGACTTTGCCGTCGAGCTTTCCCATGGTCTTTCCTCGGCAGGCGCTTGCGACTCCTACGCACCGGCCTTATCGCGCAAGACGGCCGCATTCGGAGCCTGCGACCGGTCAGTCGGTTCTAGCAAGTTACGCGACGAACCCCCAAATGGGCCTGCCTTGACATCTCAATCGCGCGGCGGCTAGCTCTTGCAAAACGCACCACGCCGTCGAAGCAGCACGGAGGAGAATACGCCATGTCGGGTAATAATCACGCGAATCCCAAGGCGATCCATGCCCAGTTGAACCATCCGGTGATCGATTCGGACGGTCATTGGGTCGAATATTTTCCGATGGTCCTCGACTATCTGAAGCAGGTCGGCGGAACCAAGGCGGCGGAGGGCTTGGCCTCGCGTGACGAGGTAGTCGGCCGCATACTGTCGATGAGCCTGGAACAGCGCCGTGATGAAAGGCGCGCGCAGCAGTCATGGTGGGCATTTCCCACCCGCAATACACGCGATCGCGCCACGGCAATGATTCCACGGCTACTGCACGAACGGATGGAGGAGTTGGGGCTGGACTTCTCGGTGCTCTATCCCACGTCAGGGTTAGGGTTGTACGCGATCGGGAACGACGAGATGCGCCAGGCGACCTGTCGCGCGTTCAATATGTACGTCGCGGACACCTTTCGTGAATTCTCGGACAGATTGACGCCCGCGGCGGTAATCCCGATGAACACGCCGCAGGAGGCGCTGGCTGAGCTCGAGCATGCGATCGGTCAGCTTGGGCTCAAGGTAGTGGTGATGGGGAGCGTGATCCGGCGACCGATTTCGTCGCTAGTGCGGGAGGGCCAGCGGATCCGGACGGGGGCATGGTACGACATGCTCGGGTTGGACAGCGATTACGACTACGATCCGGTGTGGGCGAAGTGTATCGAGCTTGGCGTTGCGCCGACCTTCCATAGTGCCGGCCGCGGCATGGGTTTTCGCATGTCGCCGTCGAATTTCACCTACAATCATATCGGCCACTTCGCGAGCGCGGGCGAAGCGGTTTGCAAGGCGATGTTTATGGGGGGAGTGACGCGTCGCTTCCCGCGACTGAAAGTGGCGTTTCTGGAAGGTGGAGTGGGATGGGCGTGCCAGCTCTACGCTGATCTGATCGGCCACTGGAAGAAGCGCAACGCCAAAGCGCTCGAGGACGTCAATCCGGCGAACCTGAATCGCCAGCTGCTAAGCGAGCTTTTGGAGAAGTACCATGGCAAAGCGGCAGCGGAGAAGTTGAACGGATGGAAAGCGGTTCCGGAGGGGGAGGCTGCGGCGGCGGCATGGGCGGCACAGGGTGCCGCGGTGATTGACGACTATGCGGCGTGTGGGATTCGCAAGGCTGAGGATATTCGCGCGTTGTTCACCGAAAATTTCTACTTCGGATGCGAGGCGGACGACCCGATGAACGCATGGGGATTCAACCGCAAGGTGAATCCGTACGGGGCGCGTCTGAAGTCTCTGTTCGGTTCGGATATCGGTCATTTCGATGTGCCCGATATGCTCGAGGTTCTGCCTGAGGCACACGAATTGGTTGACGAGGCGATCATCAGCGAAGACGATTTCCGCGACTTCGTTTTCACCTACCCGGTTGAGTTCTGGAGTGGAATGAACGCAAATTTCTTTAAGGGAACGGTGGTCGAGCGACCAGCTGAGGCGTTGATGAAATCGCGTCCGGGACCGGCCTAACGCCCAGCGCGACTGTTTAAGTCTGGCTCGATCGTGTCATAGGGAGGAGCGTCATTATGATCCCGGGAGTATCGCATATCGCTATCGGCGTGCGTGATATGCAAAAGTCACTGCACTTTTATCGTGACCTGCTCGGCATGAAGGAATGTCTCGATACAATGGAGAGCATCGGTGGTCTGAAGACACTGTTTGCGGATCCTAAGCGAGCGAAACGCCGTGCGGTGTACCTACGGTTTGAAGAGGGCCCGCACACCAGCTTCATTGTTCTTTCGCAGAATCCTGGCGAGGCGACTGGTGAAGCGATCAAGCTAGACCAGGTCGGAATCCATCATTTTGCGTTTTGGGTCGACGACCTGCGCGAACGCGTTGAACAGCTAAAGGCGGCGGGCGTCCCGATCGTGGTGCCGCCGATCGAGTCTGACACCGTCGCTTATGGTGAACCGCCCGGCAAGAAGGTTCTGACGGCGCTTTTCCAGGACCCGGACGGAATTATCGTTCAGTTCGATCAGCGGCTTTCGTAGCGGCTTGAATAGATCGTTGCACTTTTGCGCCCGTCGGGGCTTCTGTTACGATTCGCCTGCTTCTAGATTCGCTCGATTTGGAGACGCGATAAGATGAAACTCGATACCGGGATTGCAACGCGTGACCTTGCTTTGGTGCCCGCTGAAGCCCGAGCGGCGGAAGACAACGGCTTCGACGCAATCTGGTCGATGGAAGCCGGCAACGACGGCTTTCTACCGCTCGCGCTAGCCGCCGAAAATACGTCGCGGATCATGATGGGACCTTCGGTCGCAATCGCGTTCCCCCGCAGCCCCATGGCGATCGCGTACTCCTCGTGGGACCTGGCAGCACTGTCCAAGGGGCGCTTCATTCTGGGTCTCGGCACCCAGGTGAAGGGCCACATCGAACGCCGCTATGGCGTCAAGTGGGAGCCGCCTGTACCGAAGTTGCGAGAGTACATCCTCTCGCTCCGGGCTATCTTCAAATCATGGGCCGAAGGGGGCAGGAAGCTCTCGTTCCAGGGCAAATACTACAATTTCTCGTTGATGACTCCGTTTTTTGCGCCACGTCCGCACAACTACCGGATTCCGATTTATATCGCCGGAGTGAACGAACTTATCCTTCGGACGGCGGGCGAGTTGTGCGACGGCCTCCACGCACATCCGTTCACTTCCGCGAAATATCTGCGTGAATTCCTTATCCCGCGCGTGGACCAGGGCCTTCAGAAGTCCGGGCGCTCACGCAAGGATTTCACCATTTTCACCACGGCGTTCGTAATTGTTGGGCGGAATGACGAGGAAATCGAAAAGGCCAAGGCCGGCGTGCGCCAGCAGATATCTTTTTATGCTTCGACCCGCACCTACCAGGTAGTGCTCGAAACGCATGGGTGGGGTGAGGTAGCGCCCAAGCTCAACGAACTCGCGGCCAAGGGCGACTGGGCCTCGATGCCGAAGCTCATCACCGATGAAATGCTCGACGTCTACGCAGTTACCGGGACTTACGACAACATTGCCGAAAAGGTGAAGGCGCGTTACGACGGTCTGCTCGACCGCGTAGCTTTCTACGTGCCTTACAAGGCAGCCTTCGACAACGACATCTGGCGGAAGCTCTGCAAGCAATTCAACGGCTAGTTGGTTATGCGGTAACATTGGGGCGTTGCGCAGTCCGGCCGCTCAACGCACGAGCGATTCGAGCAGGCAGGTATGTTCGTATCAGCCGGAGCGCGGTACGCAGGTCTGGCTGATGCCGCAATGCCCGCGCGAAATACATCCGTGCGGCCGCCGTCTGTCCCGCCCGCATCGCGAGCAGTCCCTCAAAGCCGAGCGCACTCGCGTAAGCATGGCGCGTGTTGCGAATCAGTCCGCGGGCCGCTCCGCCGTATCGTTCGTGCACCCGGCGGACGAATATTTCTTGCGCCCCCGCGTACTTCGCCATCCGAACTGCGGGTGGCTCGATCGTGTAGTAGGCTAGCCGTTCCGGCACGTACTGGAATTCTCCTTGCTCACGCGCGAGCAGGAACAGGTAAGGGTCTTCATATGCCGCCGAGCGGAATTCTTCGACGAAGCCCCCGCAGGCTTCGAACGTCTTGCGCCGCATCACGGTGGTGGTAGGAATAATCGGCCACCACCGCTCAAGCAGATCCGCCATGGTGGGCGCCCGCGCCATTCCCGGCGTCACATAAGATCGTCCCGTTTCCCGTCCTGATTCGTCGACCGGAATCGCGTCGTGAAACACCAGCACCGCGGCCGCGATTTGGTCCAGGACCGGCACGGTCGCGGCAAGCTTGTTGGATATAAAGGTGTCATCCGCATCCAGAAATGCGAGATATTCGCCGCGCGCCAGCGCCGCCCCTGCGTTGCGCGCCGTGGCGGGTCCGCGATTCTCCTGAGTCAGCAACCGTATGCGGTGGTCATAGCTTTCCAAAATCTCGGGAGTCGCGTCTTTCGACCCGTCATCGACGACGATTACCTCGTATTCTCCCTCAAAGCGCTGCGCCAGCGCGCTTTCGATCGCCCGCGCGATCGTGCGCTCACCGTTGTACACCGGTATGACGATCGACACCCGCGGCATCGCCTGAAGGCTAGCATAATCGTCAAAGCAGCGTGGGGGTCCTGTTCAAGATGCGTCCCATGCCATGATCGGCTAGGCTTAGAAGCCTGATGCGCAACAGAATTCTCCTGGCGAGTTCGCCTGATGCCGCCGCCATGATCGAATGCATCGATCAACTCATAGCTGGCGCTGGCTTTCGTTCGGTCAAAGCTGACAGGCGTACCATCGCGGGGTTTCTCCATCACGGCGATGCCGATCTGTTCGTCAAACGGACCGCCGCAAGCTCGTGGTTCACGTCGATCGCGGACTCTTTTGGAGGTTCCCGTGCCGCGCGGGCCTTGCGCGGAGCAGCGATTCTCGACGGCGGTCGCTTTGCTCATCCAAAAGCTGTTGCGGCGGTTGAAACGCGCTGGCTTGGGCTGGTCCGCGACAGTTGCATAGTCAGTGAAGCGCTTGCAGAGGCGCGGATTCTGAGCCGCTTCGCCTTGGCCGACGGCCGTAACTTCCGCCGTCGGAAATGGATCTCGCATCACCTTGCGGGTGAGATTCGCCGGCTTCACGACGCTGGAATCTACACCCGCGATCTCCAGGAGACGAATCTCATGTTGGCGGCGCACGGTGACGAGATTACGGTGTACTTCGTCGACCTCGAGGATTTTCGCCGGGTGCGCAAGGTGTCCGAGCATCGGCGTATGCTCAACCTGGTTCACCTCGACAGGAGCATCGGCCGTTTTATCTCGCGATCTCAACGTCTGCGCTTTCTCTATAATTACCTCGGCGGGAGACCGAAACGCGCGGAGGCGCGCAAAGTCGTTGCACGGTTCTTCCGCGTTCGCGCCCGCGTCCAGCGTTTCCGAAAAGACCTGAAGGTCGTGCCTGGCAAATCCGGAGGGACCGTCGGAAGGCACGCCAAACCGTTCGAACCGATCAAATCGCTCGTTGCGCGTGGTGATTAGCCTTTCCTCAGGTGTGCTTTGATGGGTCCAGATGGCTCTTGTGTTGAATGATTATGATTCGATGCGACTAGCAGTGATTAAGCTGCGAGGGGAAGGGGACGATTCTCATGGCGTTCTCAGCCTTCCGGCGTGAATACGATCATCATACCGAGCTGATTCACGCCGCCGGCGGCCCTAGCGTGCGAGACGTCATGCTCGGGCTCAACGACGGACTAGTGGCCTCGTTTGCGGTTACTTCAGGCGTCGCAGGCGCATTCACTTCGCCAAAGGTGGTGCTGATGGCAGGTCTCGCCGAGATGATCGGCGGGGCGGTTTCGATGGGTCTCGCCGCGTTCGCCTCGACGCGCGCGCTGTACGAATTCTATCAGAGCGAAGTGCAGCGCGAGCGCGACGAGATTGAACGTTGGCCTGACCGCGAGCGCGACGAAATCCGCGGCATCTACCGCGGCAAGGGTTTCGGCGGAAGATTGCTCGACGATATCGTGACGCATATCACGGCGGAACCCGAGCGCTGGGCCAATGTGATGATGCGTGAGGAACTCGGCTTCGGCGCCGATATCACCGAGCCACCGCTACGCTCGGGTATCACCGTCGGCCTGTCCTATCTATTGGGAGCGGCAATTCCGGTGCTACCGTATGCTTTTGCCCGTCCGCCGCTCGGAATTGCGATTTCTGCCGGTGTAACCATCTGCGTGCTGTTCGCGGTCGGCGCCGCGAAGACTTTGATCACCGCGCGTTCGTGGTGGCGCAGCGGCCTCGAGAGCATGGCGATCGGGATCGCTGCCGGGGCGGGAACCTACGGCGCGGGAGTTCTGTTCTCACGCCGCTAGAGGTCACCCCTTGGCGACGGGCGACTATGCCGCGCGGCGGCGGGGCTCCCTCCAATGAGATAGATCCCGTTGCAACAGCGACTCCAACTCCTCGATCTCTGGACGCAGTTGATGCCGCAGGCGCGTTTCCAATGCAGGCGGAAGAGGGCCAAAGGCCGCGCCGCCGCCCGCACAGAAGTTCCACAGCGGCTGGCAAACATTGAGTAATCCGTAGAGCCGCCGCTTGATCAGCCGTTCGCGGAGCTTGCGCGCCTGCCGCGCCATCCGCCAACTTCGCGGCGCGTGCTCCACGGTATTCACCCGCTCGCGCGCGCGGGCCGTGTCGATGGCGAACGGTTCGATTCCGATGAAAGTGCAGATGCGGTCGAGATATCGGCGCGCGTCCGCGACAAGATCATCATGGAGCACGGTCAGAACGCGGTCGTCGCCGAACACAGCACGCCATTCGCGCACATGCGTTGCGTAGCGGCTGGACCAGTGCAAATTGCCCGGTCCACTCCACTTCAAATCCTTCGCCAACGCCTGTTCGAGGGTCATTTCGCGGATCCAACCTTCGCGCCTGAGCAGGCGATAGTGCGAATAGAGCCGCTCGACGGGATCGCGTAGCGTGCAGATTATGCGGCATTGTGGAAGATGACGCGCGATTCGCTCCCGTGCCGCGGAGGAGTCGAAGTAGACCGGACAGATCTCACCGATCGGCCGCGTGCGATCGCATCCGCGATAGTGCGCCGCGTACCAATCGAGCCCAAGATCGTAGTGACCGCCGAAGAAATCCGTTTCTTTGATGCCTGCCGGGAGTCCGACATGTCCCGCGAGGGTTCGCTCGAGCCAGGTGGTCGCGGTGCGCGGCGGTCCCACCGCAATAAAATCCGGCAGTCGTTCCGCTTTACTCACAGGACTATGAACGTTTTTCCGGCGCTGCCCCGGGTCGTAGAGGCGCTTTGTCTCATTGGCCTGCCCGGTACTCCGCCGGCGCCCGTCCGGTCCGCCCGCTGAGCGCGCGAGCGATCCGCGTGGGCAGGTAGGTGCGCATCAGGCGGAGATAGTTTCGTACGCGCCAGGGGTCGATGCGCAGTGATTCGGCGAAGGCCGCGCGCGCCCGGACCGCATCACCGTCGCGCATGGCGAGTAGTCCGATATACCCCAGGATGCTTCGCGCGGCGCGCATGCGGGTATGCAGCAAAGGCGCCGCCGACACGCCCCATCGCTGGCGCACGATGCGGTCGAAGACCTTGCCGGCGGCAAGGTTCCCTCCACGACGTTTGAGCCGTCCCGGGAACAGCGAGAAGCGCCACTCGGCGAGAGGCTCCGGGATGTAGCAAAACGGCCCCTGCTCCCGCGCCACCATCCATATGAGGATGTCCTCGTAACTCGCTCGCGTGAACTCGTCACAAAAGCCGCCCGCCCGGTCAAAAGCGGTTCGCCGGATTACCACGCCGCTGGTCATTATCGGCCACATCCGTGTGAGCATTTCTTCGAGCGTCGGCGCGTGACTCTCCTCGCCATTATTGAGCGAAGTCCCGAGAGAGTTGCCGCTGCTGTCCATCAACGCGAGGTCCGTGTAGGCGAGCACGCATTGCGGAGCGCTCTCGAGCGCGGTCACGCACCGTTCGAGCATGGTAGGAGTCCAGCGGTCGTCGGCATCGAGAAAAGCGAGATACTCGCCTGTGGCGATGACCGCTGCAGCGTTGCGCGCCGCGGACGGTCCGCGATTGGTTTGCGCGATCACCCGGATGCGATCGCCATAGCGCGCGAGGATCGCGCCGGTGTCGTCGCTCGAGCCGTCTTCAACGACGATAACTTCGAGGTCGCGCCAAGTCTGACCCAACGCGCTGTCAACGGCTTCGGCAATGGTTGCCGCGCTGTTGTACGCGGGAATAATCGCGGAAACCCGGGCCATCCGGTCAGGCTACCAGCTTTGATCCAGACTGGCACCAGTGCCGCGCTAGGGCCGATTCTTTCGCAGGAGGAACTGGCCGCCACGCGCGAGGCGTTTTGCGCATCCGCCGCGCGCCACGAATTCCTCGACTGCGCGGGTGACGCCGTTCTTCCACCAGCCTTCCACCCCATAGTCGTCCCCCGCGATATAACCGCCGGTCTTGACCTTTCGGTAGTAGTTTTCGAGGTCGCGCAATGCGAATTCGTAGAGGTGATTGCCGTCGATATACACCCAGTCGAAGTAGTTCTCGGTGAACTGTTCGGCGGCAGCATCGGAGGTCGCCCGATGCAGCACTACCGTACCCACCTGGATTTCCTGATCGAAACGCTCGCGGACGGAGTTGAAGACCGCGTCCATTTCGGGCTGACCGCTGACGTGCGTGCGGCCGTAGAGCGACTGCTCGTAGCCGGGGCCGGGTTCGTACTTCCACGGGTCGATCAGATGCAGACGGGTAGGGCGCGCGAGAAGCAGGATACGTTCGGAAAAGTCGCCGCGGAATACGCCGATCTCCGCACAGACGGCGCGGTGACCCATCTTGCGCAACAGGTCGTCGCGTACGCTATTGCGGTTTTTGCGGCGAAACCAGCGCATGGAAAGTTCTCATGTCGGGACGAAGTTGGGTTAGGTTGGCGGCGTCAGGGATGCGCTGCCGGGCCACTCGCCGAGGCACTCCGCCGGCCGCATTTCCAGGTCGTCAGGTCGCGTCCGACAACTTCTTCCAGTTCCTCGATCGCCGGCCGGAAGCGCTCACGCAGCCGCGCCTCGGTTTCCGGATCGAGCGGGGCGAAGGCCTCGCCGCCTTCGAAGCAGAAGCGCCAGAAACCGGCGCGGGTCAAAAGATTGATCGTGCCGTAAGCCTCGCGCGCTTCGAGCCAGTCCCGCAGCTTCCGTCCTCGGCGGGCCATGCGCTGACTGCGCGGCTCGCGGCTGAAGGTATTGATCCGGTGCTTCGCGATAGCGGAGTTACCGATGGGTATTCGCGCAATCCCGATAAAGTCGCAGATTGGATCGAGGTATTTTTGAGCGTCGGTCTCCAGGTCGTCATAGAAACAAGCGAGGACGCGTTCGTGTCCGAAGGTCTCACGCCAGCGCTTGAGCTTCGCGGCATGGTGATGCCACTCCTCGGGCACGTACTCTTCGAAATCGCCGCGCGTCCAGACATTGCGGCGCGCCAGCTTGTACATCGAGTAGAGCATCTCGACCGGATCACGGAACGTGCAGATTATACGGCAGTGCGGCATCAACTCGGCGATGCGGCCACGCGCGTCCTCCGAACCGAAGTAGCTTGGACAGATTTCCCCGACGGGCAGCCGCGGGTCGCAGTCGACGAAATAACCGCTGTACCACTCTGGTCCGCGTGCATAGTTCTTCACGAAGAAATCGACTTCCTTGATTTCCCGCGGTAGTCCCACGTGCCCGCGCAGGACGGCGTCAAGCCAGGAAGTCGCCGCGCGCGGCGGTCCCACCCCGAGAAAATCGGGCAACCGCCCCTTCCCGCTGCCATTTAACCCAGGCGCCACGCTGCGATTCGTCCTCGCTCCTGCGATACCGTAGCTAAACTTCGACGAGCACGGCATCGCCTTCGATCCGCACGGCGAAGCAAGCCACCTTCATCGTCGGATCGTCGACATTACATCCTGCCGCAAAGTCATACTCCCATCCATGCCACGGGCAGACCACCCTGGTGCCGTAAACGTCGCCTTCACCCAGGGGACCGCCGCGATGCTGACAGGCATTGTCGATCGCGTAGAATTTCCCGCCGGCATTGAAGAGGGCGAGCTTGCGGCCCCGCGCTTCGACGGTGCGCCTGCAGCCATCGGGAATTTCGCCGACTGCGGCGACCTTTACAAATTCGCCCACTGCTTCTCTCCACGCGAGCCCTGACTCAAGTCGTATATTCCGCGTTGATTTTGACGTACTCGAAACTGAGATCACAGGTCACGATCCGCGCGCGGGCCTTGCCTTGCCGCAGATCGACCACGAGGTCGAACTCCCGATCCTTCATTTTCACACCAGCCGCGGGCAGCGCGTCAGCTTGCAGAGCGCCGCGGCTGGCGATTCGTATCCCGGCCAGGCTTACCTCGAGTCGTGCGAGGTCGAAGACAACGCCGGACTTGCCGACCGCCATCGCGATTCTTCCGAAGTTGGGATCGCAGCCGAAAAAGGCGGTCTTGACCAGTGGCGAATTGGCGATCGCGCGCGCGACCCGTTCGGCCTCGGCGGGGCGGCGCGCGCCGCGCACTTCGACCGTCACCAGCTTGGTTGCGCCTTCACCGTCACGCACCAGTTCGCGCGCGAGAGTCTCCGCGACCCCCTCCACCGCGTTCTCGAAACTATGCAAATCCCGCCCGGCGAGCGTCCGGTTTCCCGCCGCGCCGCTCGCCATCAGGAGCAGGGTGTCGTTGGTCGACATGTCGCCATCGACCGTGATCGCATTGAAGCTCGCGGGCAGCACCCGCTTAAGCACACCGCGGAGTTGGGCCGCGGGCACCAAGGCGTCGGTTACCATGAAGGCGAGCATGGTCGCCATTTTCGGCTCGATCATGCCCGCGCCCTTGGCGCATCCCAGGACGGTAATTTCCGAGCGGCCGCCGCGCACCACGGTCGACGCCACTTTCGGATGAGTATCGGTGGTCATGATCGCGCGCGCAAAGTCCTCGAAACCATCCGCCGTCAGGGAGTTCGCGGCCGCGACAATGCCTGCCCGGTACTTCTGGAGGTCGTAGAGCCGTCCGATGACTCCGGTGGAGCAGGGGGCGACGAGATCCGGCGCGCATCCGAGGGCTGCCGCCAGGGCAGCACAGGAATCGCGGGCGAGCTTAACTCCCGGCTTGCCGGTGAAACAGTTCGCCGAACCCGAGTTGACCGCGATCGCCTGCAGTTTGCCGCTCCGCACCCGTTCCTGCGCTACCAGCACCGGCGCTGCTTTCACCTGGCTGGTGGTGAAGACGCCGGCGGCGGCGGCCGGCGCATCGGCGACGAGCGCGCCGAGATCTTTGCGTTCCGGCTCCGCGCGCAGCCCCGCCGCGACTCCGGCGAAGCGAAATCCGCGCACTACCGCGGGCTCCAGTCGTACGTCCATCCGTCTCTCCTCAGCCGCCGATCTAATACGTACGCCCACGCACGGCGCAATAGCCGCGGGCCGACCGCCATCAAAATTTCAAACCGCGAGATTTGATCGGTGTCGATTTTGCGGGCGGAGATTATTTTCCGTGGCAGCGCTTGTATTTCTTGCCCGACCCGCACGGGCACGGATCGTTGCGGCCGACCTTGTCACCCTCGCGTTTGATCGTGGCCGTTGTCTGGTCCACGGTTTCGCCGCCGTGGCTCATTACGACCTTCTGCGGACGCTGCTGATGCTGCTCGATTTGATCAACGTCCTGCTCGCGGCGGACTTCGACGGCGAAGACCTTTTCGATCACGTCCTCCTGCATCACGCGCATCAAGGCTTCGAACATCTCGAAACCTTCGCGCTGATACTCGACCAGGGGGTTACGCTGCCCGTAGCCGCGCAAACCGATGCCCTCCTTGAGGTGATCCATCGCGAGCAGATGGTCTTTCCACAAGGCGTCGAGCGTCTGCAGCATCACGATCTTCTCAATCTGCCGCATCACCGGCTCGCCGAACTCGGTTTCGCGCCGTGCGTAAAGCTCCTGGATCCGCTCGGTGGCGAGTTCGACGAGATCGTCGGGCACGTTGAGCGCGGCGCCGTTGAGATTCTCGCGAAAGCCGGGCCGGAATTTGAATTGCTTGAAGAATGCGTCCTCGATCGCTTTCCACTCCCATTCGGAGGGGTCGCGCTCGTTGTCGGTGTGCACCGCCACGATCGCTTCGATCAGTTCGCGGCACATGTCGAGGAGGTCTTCCTTCAGCGGCGCACCCGAAAGCAGCTCGCGCCGCCGATGGTAGACGACCTCGCGCTGTTTGTTCATCACGTCGTCGTATTCGAGCAGATGTTTGCGCATATCGAAGTTGTGCGCTTCGACCTTCTTCTGCGCGTTCTCGATCGCCTTGGAGATCCAGCGATGCTCGATCGGGACGCCATCTTCCATGCCGATGCGGGTCATCAGCCCCTTCAGGCGATCAGCGCCAAAGATGCGCAGAAGGTCATCTTCGAGCGACAGGTAGAACCGCGACGAACCGGTATCGCCCTGCCGTCCGGAGCGCCCGCGGAGCTGATTATCGATCCGGCGCGACTCGTGACGTTCGGTGCCGAGGATGTGCAGTCCGCCGGCCTGCAGCACAAGTTCGCGCTCGCCGCGACATTCTTCCCGGTACTTCGCGACCGCACGCTGGAAGTTTTCGTCGGCGGGGTCGCGCGTACCGGTCTCCGCCGCGCCGAGTCCCTCAGGGTTGCCCCCAAGCACGATATCGGTGCCGCGCCCGGCCATGTTGGTCGAAATCGTGACCGCCTTGTGGCGTCCGGCCTGGGCGACTATCTCGGCCTCGCGCTCGTGATTCTTGGCGTTGAGCACGTTGTACTTGATCGCGGTCTTCTTCAGCCGCTCCGACAAACGCTCCGACTTTTCGATCGAGACCGTGCCGACCAGTACCGGTTGCCCGCGCTCGTAGCAGTCGCGGATTTCCTCGACGACCGCATCGAACTTTTCCTCTTCGGTCTTGAACACCACATCATGGTTGTCGACGCGAATCATCGCTTGGTTGGTCGGAACGATCGCGACGTCTAGGTTGTAGATCTCCTTGAATTCGACCGACTCGGTATCGGCCGTACCGGTCATCCCCGCGAGCTTCTTGTACATGCGGAAATAGTTTTGAAAGGTGATAGTCGCGAGGGTCTGATTCTCGGATTCGATCTTGACGTTCTCCTTGGCCTCGATTGCCTGGTGCAGCCCGTCGCTCCAGCGCCGGCCTGGCATCAACCGCCCGGTGAACTCGTCGACGATCACCACCTGCCCGTCCTTCACGACGTAGTCGACGTCGCGTTTGAACAGGGCATGCGCCTTGAGCGCCTGGCTCATGTGATGGACCAGCAGGATATTGCGCGGGTCGTAGAGATTCTCGACCCCGAGAAGTTGCTCGGCGCGGGTCACGCCTTCTTCGCTGAGCGCGGCGGTACGGAGCTTTTCGTCGATGGTGTAGTGATCTTCGGCCTTGAGCCGCGGGATCACCCGATCAACCACGTAGTAGGTGTCGGTGGACTCCTCGGAGGCGCCCGAGATGATCAGTGGCGTGCGTGCTTCGTCGATGAGGATGGAATCGACCTCGTCGACGATCGCGTAGAAATGTTCGCGCTGGACGTAGTCTTCCAGGCTGAACTTCATGTTGTCGCGGAGGTAGTCGAAGCCGAATTCATTGTTCTGGCCGTATGTGATGTCGCAGTCGTAAGCGACCTTGCGCTGCTGATCGCTCAGGCCATGAACGACCACGCCAACGGTGAGGCCGAGGAAACTGTAGATGCGCCCCATCCATTCGGCGTCGCGCCGCGCCAGGTAGTCGTTGACGGTGACGACGTGGACGCCGCGGCCGGCCAGGGCATTGAGCACGGCGGGCAGCGTCGCGACCAGGGTCTTGCCTTCGCCCGTCTTCATCTCGGCGATCTTGCCCTGGTGCAGCACCATGCCGCCGATGAACTGGACGTCGAAATGGCGCTGTCCCAGCGTGCGTTTCGCGGCTTCGCGCACCGCGGCGAATACCTCCGGCAGCAGCTCCCAGGTCGTTTCGTCGCGATCTTCCTTTCTCTTCGATCGCGCTGAGCCGCGCCTTCCATTCGGCGATCAGGCGGCGGAGTTCATCGTCGCTCTTCTCCTGAAAGTCCTTTTCGAGCTGATTGATACGTTCGACCGACGGATGCATTCTCTTCAGCTCCCGGTCGTTCCGGGAGCCGAAAATCTTGCGCGATATCTGGGATAGCGATGAGGCCATCGTGATGAGTTCGCTCTAGGAGTAGATACCCGCGCCAGGTTTATTCGCGGTTCGCATAAGCTCAAGTCTAGCTTTTTGGTGGTAATTTTTCAGCGTTCGATTCTTACTGCCGACTCGACCTGCGGGCCGAGAAAGCGCCGTCCCACGCGCACGAAACGCTCGGGCGTCTCGGTCACGAAGAAACTTTGCGCGCCCTGTGCTCCCGGCCGCGCCAGCCGCAGGGCGGTCAGCCGTTCGCGCACCGTCTCCGCGGTCGCCGTCGCGGAGTCGACGATTTTCACGCGGGCGCCGAGCACGCGAGCGAAGACTCCGCGCAAAAGTGGATAATGCGTACAACCCAATAGCAGCGTATCGATTCCGCTGGCCTTGAGACTCTCCAGGTAATAGGCTACGGTGCGCTCCGCGATTTCGTTGTCGATCCAGCCCTCCTCAACCAGGGGCACCAGTAGCGGACAGGCGCGCGTATAAATCTCGGCATGTGGCCGGAGCCGCTGGATCGCGCGCGTATACGCCCCCGACGCAATCGTCGCTTCGGTCCCGATCACCCCGACCTTGCCCGAATGCGAAGCGCGCACGGCTGCTCGTGCACCCGGCTCGATCACGCCGATCACCGGCACCACGGTGTCATGCGAGATGTCATCGAGGGCTACCGCGCTGGATGTATTGCAAGCCACCACCAGCATCTTGATGCCTTTGGCGAGCAGGAATTCCGTGTTCTCCCTCGAGTACCGGATAATTATCTCGTTCGACTTGGTCCCGTAGGGCAACCTCGCGGTATCGCCGAGGTAGACAAAGTCCTCCGCCGGCAATACCTCGGTCAGCGCCTTGAGCACCGTGAGTCCGCCGATGCCGGAGTCGAAAACCCCGATCGAGCGGTTGCGGGTATCCGCAGCTGCGCCAGTGCCATGGCGCGCCCGTCCATTGGATGCGGCAATGCGCGCGCCTGCGCGCACCCCGGCAGTACGGGCACGGGTGATCTTCCGGCCGCGATCCGTCATTGCCCGTGTCTCGCCAGCCGCGTACCCAGTGCGGCGGGAGTTGCCGCCGGTGTGCCGAAGACTCGCTCGTGAATACTTGCGCTCTCCATGCAAAGGTATAGCGGCATTTTGGCGGCCTGCCGTTCGATTCTGGAACGCAGCGCCGCGAACAGCTTCAAGCGCAACGGAGTGAAAGTGCGCATTCGACCGTCCGGTCCCAGCACCTCCTCGCCCACGAGCATCGGATCGTGCGGAAAGCGCCGTCGTGCGGCCGCGCGCAACACCGGTGTCATCCTCAGTCCGCCCATACTCATAAAGGATATCTGGTCCGGCGGAATCACGCTGAACAGATTATCCACCAGTTCCCCATAGTCCCGCTCCGCCTCGGGATAGG
The DNA here is from genome assembly GCA_963837035.1 of uncultured Pseudomonadota bacterium. Classification (GTDB taxonomy): domain Bacteria; phylum Desulfobacterota; class Binatia; order Binatales; family Binataceae; genus JASHZA01. The sequence continues at coordinate 66,475 of CAWIMH010000022.1, read as the reverse complement.
CGATCAGCGGGTCGAGATGGAATCCCACCTTGTAGCCAGCCGCGAGGACTCTGCTCGCGGCTTCGATACGCGCGGCGGGTGGCGCGGTCCGACTCTCCGAGCTTTCGTACACGCGTGCCGGCGAAAGCGTCCACGACACCAGGGAGTGCCCCCGCGGATCGACCGTCAGGAGGGTCTCAATTTCGTCCGTCTTGGTTTTGAGCTCGAGCAACAGGTCTTCGCGTTTCGCGAAGTATTCGACCAGGTCACGGCTGATCCCGGTCATACGATCGAATGCAAGCGAATCGCTCAGTTCGCCCGTGCCGACGCGGAAACTGCGTCCAGGCGAATGATGGCCGAGGCGGTCGAGTTCGTCGAAGGCGTTGGAGTAATTGGCGTAGAGTTGCAATCCGGGATTGTCGGCTACATATTCCTGCAAAAAACAGTAACTGCAATCCATCGGGCAGTTTGACGCAATTATTAATACCAGGTAACCGCAACAGGCGAATTCAGAGGAGCCGGCGGGGCATCCGAGCAGGAAAGGCGCGCGTCGTTCCATGATGACCAACCGCCGTTTGCCTCTGCCAAACTGATCACCCTGCGCGGTTTTGAGCGCGCGGGCGTGTTCGCGCCCGTCCGCGACATAGCGAACCTCCACAGCGGGGCCGACCGCGGCGGTCACTCGCGCGGCCAGCGCGCTTGCGCGGCATCTCTCCTCGATGAGCACCGCATCGAGCTCAAACCTCATCGGCACCACCGAGCATCCGGGCGATTCGCTTAAGTGCCGTCGTGTTTTTCTCAATCGCGCCGATCAGCTTCTCCAATTCTGCGCCGCTGTGCGCGCTTATCTCGATGCGAAGCTCATCAGAACTCAAATCCTGCGGCAATACCACGTTTACACCATGGGGTAGGGCGAGGGCGGCGACCTCGGCGCGCAGTCGGTCGGTCGTGCGAGCGAGCTGTGGAAAACGTATCGCGCGGAGGCGTCCCAGCACCACGCGTGCGCGCCCCGGCGCCGACCCAGTGCCCTCAAGTATCCCCCGAATATCGCTACGGGCAAGCACGTTCGCGATACTCTGCCGATCGCGGAGGGCGATCTCTTCGAGCAGGTCCAGGGTGCCGATGAACTGTCCGGTGCGCAGCCGAAGAGCCTCCGCCATCTCCAGCAGTATGGAGCGATCCCGACCGGCGAGCGCGAGCCATCGCTCAAGATGGACCTCGGGAAGACGCCGCGACTGCGCCCAGGCGCGAATCTTCGACTCTATCGTGTCCGCGCTCATTGAGTAGCCTTGCCTAATCGGCATTTCACGTGCCGGCGCATCGTTACGGTGGCGTAATCGAGTCCTTCGCGCGAACGCGTGGGCCATGGTCCGCGGGCCGATGCCGCCACCTCGAGCACAAAATCCGCGGCCGCTTGCCGACCGCGCCGCGCCAAGCCATGAGCGTAGATACTGCACCTGTCAGCCAGCGTCGCGCAGACAGCCTGGTGCCGCAACGTGTCCAAATCGTTCTGCGCGAGGAGTTTGAGCAAGGCCAGTATGCGGAAGCGGTCGATGGCCGGCACCGTGGAGGAAAGCTGCCCGGGATGGCCGGCATGCCGAGTCACGAGCGGTTCGTCGAGGAGTCCCGCCGGGTGATTCGCCAGTATCCGCAACCAGAGGTCGTAGTCCTCGGCGGCCGCCAAGTCTTCGTCGAAGCCGCCGATGTCCCGCAGGTAAGCAGTCCGGAGGATTGCGGCCGAAGGACTGATCAAGCACGTGCGCAACGAGTCGACGAAGATGTCACCGGAGCGCTTGCGGTGCCGCGCCCCCTGGTTCATTCGCTTACCGTCGCGGAACCAAATCTCGTTGGTCTGGGAGATCACGCACTCCGGATGAAAACCCATGTACTCCATCTGGCGGGCCAATTTGTCGGGCGCCCAGAGGTCGTCGGAGTCAAGGAAGGCGACGAACGGCGCGGACGCTAATGCTATCCCGGCGTTGCGAGCCGCCGCCACGCCGCGGTTTTCGGTGCGTGACACGCGTAAAACATCGCCCGCAGCGGCTGCCATATATTCGAGCTTCGGCCAGGTGCCATCGGTCGAACCGTCATCGATGACGATCACTTCGAAGTTCACGCAACGCTGACCGAGTACCGATGCGATCGCCGCGAAAACCGACGTCCGGTTGTAGGTCGGAATGATTGCGGTGACCGCGGGATTCATTTTTGAGGTGCCGAACGGCTTCAATCCGGAATCGACTGGCGCGCAAGGCTGGCCGCGCTGACTGTTAGGATACGCCGTCGCAACTGTTCGATTCCCTCGCCCGTTGACGCCGAGCACATCACTGGGTCGATTCCTAGCATATTGAAGCGCTCGAGCGCGGCAGCCCTCTCGGAACGCCGCAGCTTGTCGCTTTTGGTCGCAGCAATGATAATTTCGACGTTGGCACGTCCGAAAAGATTCGAAAGTTCCAGTTCCTCACGCTCCGGGCCGCGGCGCGAGTCGACCAGGATTATCAAGCCCGACAAATTGGCGCGAGTTTGCAAGTAGTCACGCATCAGAACGCCGAGCCTGTCGGCATCCGCACGCCCCATCCTGGCGTATCCGTAACCGGGCAGATCGACCAATGCGAGCTTGGCGCCCATCGCGAAGAAATTCAGGCATCGTGTGCGACCGGGCGTTTTACTGGTGCGCGCGAGAGAGTCCCGGCCCGAGATCGCATTGAGCAGGGAGCTTTTGCCGACGTTTGAACGTCCGGCGACGGCCACTTCCGTACGGCTCCAGTGGGGGCATTGATTGAGCGCAAAGGCCGAACTGACGAACTCGAAAACGGCGCGCATACGATGACTTTACTATTCTGTTGAACGCGGCACAGGCCGAGGTTAGCGCCCGAAGATTCCCACCAGTTCCGCGACGCCGAGCACGTGTCCTTTGACGGCGTTTAGAACTTCGCCTGCGCTGGCTCCGGGCTTCAATCCCAGCGGCGAAGCAAGGGCAAACAGACGAAAATGGTAGTGATGTGGGGCGCCGCGCGGAGGACAAGGCCCGCCGTAGCCAAGGTGTCCAAAGCCGTTAACGCCCTGAGTGGGATTCGCCGAACTTGACGCATTCTCCGCCAAACGGTTAGTCGCGCTGTCCAGGTCATAGACCACCCAGTGGACGAAAGTACCGCCGGGAGCGTCCGGGTCTTCGACGATTAGGACGAGGCTTTTGGTGCCTTTGGGAGCGTCAACCCAAGCCAGTGGCGGTGACGTATCGGCGTCTAAGCAGGTGTACTGTGAAGGAATTGTGGCTCCGTTGGTAAAGGCAGGGCTAAGCAGCCTAAACGCCGAATCCTGAGCGAAAATAGTGCTAACAATGAACATGGTTAAGATAGAAAACAGTGCATATTTACTATGCATTTGCCTTTGTTTTCCTTCTGATCAGTTGAAAAACCGCCATTCTCAATGTAAAGATGCACTAGACGCGGAAAAGACAGCGAAGATTTGAGTGGACGTGTCCTGGGAGCTGACAGAGCTACTTGTTGATAAGGCAGCCTCTACCTCTTGACCAGTATTCGCGTTTTTCGATACGTTTGATGTAGTCAAGGATGGCGTAAGGTAACAGTCAGTCTTGATGAGACATATAAACACGCCAATCTGTGCGCTGGTGGGGGCAAACGGGTTGACCTGGAGAACTGGAGAGTAAAGATCGTGGCAGAACCAAAATACAACTTGCCCCGCGTCATGACGGTGAGGGAATTGTCCGCATATCTGCGCGTTCATCCTTCGACCATTTACAAGCTTCTGCGCCGGGGCGAACTTCCCGGGTTCAGAATTGGTACTGACTGGCGTTTCAACGCTGAAGTTATCGATCGCTGGTGCCTCGAGCGGAATATGAAGCCTGGCGAGGGCGAGCCCCTGCGCGGCAACTGACGCTGAGTACGCGATGAGCGGGCGGCTAGTGAAGTCTGGGAGCGCCCGCTTCCGCCTAGTTCCGGCCACAGTTCACGCGAAGTCTCGTTAGTCCGTCTCGATCGAAAATCAGCGTTTGGTTCTTGGTGCGGTTGGAATTTGAACCAGCCGCCTTCCGCTAGGTCTGACCTCGAGCGCCTGCCCGGCCAAACTGTCGTCAAGCACTATAGCCAGGACGGCTTCGGCGATTTCGCTCGGCGGTATAATCCGCGCAGGCAGTCCCGTGGGTTCTCCCTTGCGCTCGGCAGCTTCCACCCCCTTGCGCACCAAGGGAGTATCGACCACGCCCGGGCAGACACAATTGACGCGGATATTGAGCCGCGCGGACCAAGGCCCGAGCGAGTAAGTGAAGTTGACGACGCCCGCTTTGGCCGCAGCATAAACCGGATCGTCCTTATACGGGTACAAACCGGCCATCGAAGCGGTGCTGATGATCACGCCGCCCCCCGCGCGCTCCATCATGGGCGCGACGAGGTATGTACCCAAAATCACCGCTTGCAGGTCGACATCGAGCACGCGTCGCCAACGGGCGAGTGGGCCAGGCGGGTATGCGGGCGAACCGACTGCGATTCCCGCGTTATTGTACAAGATGTCAAGCCTGCCGTACTTGGCCACTGCGGTATCGAGCATCCTTTGCGCGTCGTTGGCATCGGTTATGTCTGCTTTGACGAAGGTGGCGGCGCCGCCGGCGTCTTCGATCAGCTTAACGGTTGTGGCGCCCATCGATTCGTCCAAATCCACGACCACGATGGCCGCACCAGCGGCGGCCAGACGTTGTGCCGTCGCGCGTCCGATCCCGGAAGCGGAGCCGGTGATCACGGCGACTTTGCCCTGCGGTTCCATAACAGCCTCCTGAGAATTAGGAGCCGGTCAGCTTGTTACCGTTAGCTCGAGGGAGCCACTCGCACCTTCATTGACTACCGGATGAACCGGTAGAATGCGTCCCGATCGGCTGTGGACGTTCGGCGATGATACGGAATTTGACGGTGACCTGATCGCCGGCTGGAAAGACGAATGCCAGCTTCGGCACCTTCACCCCGAAATCCGTGTAGGGAAATGTCACCTCGCCGTCTGCAGTGAGTTGCCCTTCGGGGCTGAGGGACAGACGAACCGGAACGCTGATCTGGCGGGTCGTGCCGTGAAGGCTCAGATTGCCCACGACGGTTGCCGAGCCCACCGCTCCGGGCACCACTACTTCGACCTTTTCAATGCGAGTGCTCTCGAACGAGGCCGTGGAATACAGCTTGGTCTCGAGGGCGGAGCTGATGACGGTGGTATCGCGGCGTTCATTCGCAGAGTCGTAAGTGGTCAGGTCGATGACGAGATTGACATGGCCCGTGGTGGCGACATCGCTGGGGTCTCCGCTTATATCGCCCGAGACGATATGGAACTCGCCCTCGGCGAACGCGACGCCGCGCAGCCTGCTCAAAGGTTCGGCTACGACGGCCGAAATTTTACTTTTTTGAGTATCGATTGGAAGGTGCATCACCTCTGCTCGTGCCGGGACGCGCGCGAGGAGGACTGCAGTGATGATGGCGGCGAGTGTCGCGGACGAAGCGAAGCGCTGGTTCATCGTGCTCCTTCGGAGGGTACTCTCATAGAGACGGACGCGGTGTGCAATCCGTAAGGTCAACGGTAGCAAACAATTTCGAGCAGGTTGCCGTCCGGGTCAAGAAAATAGACGCAATCGTGGTCACCCCAATCGATTGGTTTGGCGCTTTCGACCCCGGCTGCGGCGAGACGCTCGCGCGCAGTTGCGAAATCGGCTGGGCTGACGCGAAACGCGTGATGACCGCGGCCGAGCGGGTGTCCAATGATCTGTTGGCGAATCGCAGGCTCGAGCGGCGCCCGCGTGACCTGAAAGAGGGCGAGATTTTGATCGCCGCATTGCAGGAGCACCTGATCGCCGAAGTGGGATACCACCGTAAGGCCGAGCACCTCGGTATAGAAGCGCTCGGCTGGTCCGAGATCCGCGACCTCGATGCCGAAGTGGTCGAGTCGCTCAAGCCTCATCTTGCCCTCCCTTTGCGAAGCCGCCGCCCGAATCGTGACGGAAGCCGATGCGATCGGCAATACTTGGCGCTATTCGAGGCTGGCCAGCAGAAGCCCGCTTAGATATTCGCCCTCGGGGTGGCCGAGCAGTACCGGATGGTCGGGGCCGGGACCCAGATGGGCGAGGATGCGGAAATGACGATGCGCGCGGGTTTGCGCTGTACGCACTGCGCGGACGAAGTCCTCGCCGTGGAAATGGGCTGAGCAACTGAAGGTCATCAGGTGGCCGTGCGGAGCAACCGCGCGCATTGCGAGCGTATTCATTTCGGTATAAAGGCGAGCAGCATGGGTGGCGTCCTTGATGCTGCGCGCCAGAGGCGGTGGATCGAGCACGACCAATTCGAATTGAGCAGCGGCCGAGGCGAGATATTGTGCGGCGTCGGACTGAACCAGTTCGCAGGTGTTGGCATGGTGACCGTTCAATTCGAGGTTTTGGCGGGCCCATCGAAGGGAACGCGCGGAGGTATCAACCCCGACGGCGGAACGTGCGCCGCCGGCTAGCGCGGACAGCAGAAAGCCGCCTGCGTAACAGCAAAGGTCGAGCACCCGCGCGTCTCGGGCAAGATGCCGGGCGAGCAGGCGATTCTCCCGTTGATCCAGGAAGTAACCGGTCTTTTGTCCTTGCTCGAGATCGACGGCAAGCTTGATCCCGCTCTCGACTACGAATATTTGAGCGGCCGAATCGCCCGCCAGCAGGCCTGTGCGGTCCGGAAGGTCTTCCCGCCGGCGAACGGCCCCCTGACTGCGCTCGAAGATCGCGCGAGGCGCGAGCAGATGCAGGAGACCAGCGACGAGTTCGCGGCGCATCAGATCGGCCCCGCTGGTCAGGAGTTGGACCACGACCGCGTCGCCATAGCGATCGGCCACGACTCCCGAGAGTCCGTCGCCGTCGCCATTGATCAGGCGATAGCAGTTGGTGTCGGGCCCGATCATCGCCGAGCGGAGGCGCAAGGCGTCCCGCAGCCGGTGATCGACGATCTGGTCCGGGCCTGGGACGGGACCGAAGCTGAGTACGCGGACGGCGATGGTGGTGTTCGGATGGTAATAGCCGAGACCGAGGAGGTCGCCGCCGGCTTCACGGATCTCGACGCCCGCTCCAGCCGCAAGCCCAGACGGTTCAACCCGGGCGAGCGCCTGGGAGAAAATCCAGGGATTCCCGCCGCGGACGGGAGCGTCGCGACCCGGTTTGAGAAAGACGCGTCCGGTGATGGTCATTAGCGGGTGTCCAACAGCGCTGACTAGACAGTAGATCCCGAAGCGCCCGACGTCGGCGCCTCGCCCGGCCGGACGAAGGTGCCGCTGCGACCGCCGCTCTTGTGCACCAGTCGAATGGCCTCGATGACCATGGCGCGGTCGACCGCCTTGGCCATGTCGTAAATCGTGAGCGCGGCGGCGCTGGCCGCCACGAGCGCTTCCATCTCGACTCCGGTGCGAGCCTGGGTCACCACACGCGTTTCGATCTGGAGCGTCGAACTGGCGTGGTCAGGACGAAAGTCAACCTCGACAGCTTCCAGCGGGATCTGGTGACAGAGCGGGATGAGATCAGAGGTGCGCTTGGCCGCCATGATCGCGGCGAGACGTGCGGCGGCGAGCACTTCACCTTTTTCGAGTGTACCGCCCAGGATACCCTCGAGGGTGGCGGGTTCCATCCGCACGCAGCCGCGAGCGACGGCGACGCGCCGGGTAACCGGCTTTGCGCCAACGTCGACCATGCGAACGCGGCCGCGCTGGTCGAGGTGAGTCAATTTGCGCCGTACGCGTCGGCCGGCGCCGAGTCGTTCCTTGCCCTTCATTTACGCAGCGGCTAAGAGCTTATTGAAACGCGCCCGCAGTGTACAATGCGTTCAGCGGATACCCACGGGAACTCGAGTAAATCACGCAAGGGAGAAGGACGAGCATGGCGAGTTGGGACAAGGCCGGCCTCTTGCACGATATCGAGGCGTTCATCGCACATCTGAGGCGCTTGGAGGCCGAGGGTTGTCTCTGGTTAGCCGTGCCGTTCACCGTGGAAGAATCGAACGATCTCAGGTGCAGCAAGTGCAACGGTGACGCGGACCTCGCGGCCTTATATTCGATTGCGGCGCACATCGCGTTCGAGGAAGAGGTACTTAGTGCAATCAGGGCGAGTAGTTCTCGGGCCGAATACGACGACCGGGTTTCCCGGATCATTGAGGAGGAAGGTACGCCGATGGTCTGCAAAGCCTGCTGCCCTCGTACGAAGCCTCACCGCCACGATCTGAACCACGCTTTCTAGGCGCCAACGTTTGGGTCGTTACGGTTTCCCGCCACGAACTCGGACCTCGTATCGATACTAACCACCGGTGCTGGTGGGGGATGCTGGCGGACGGGTCATGAATTCGCGCTCGGCCGCGCGGGCGCGCTCGATTGCCACGACCGGAATGCGCGACTTGAGCTTCGGATTGAAGACCACGTTAACCATGCCGTCCTTCATGCCGAATTCGAGCATCCCGGGATGAAACGTTCGGGTTTTAACTTCGCGGGCGATTTTGAGGAAAGCCTGCGGAGTCGAGGTTACGGCGCTGGCCAAAACGACGTCCGGGGCGACATCGTTTTGATCGTTGAATGCGCCGAAGGCGAAGACGTGAGCCTGTGAGGCTGCTTCGAAGACGCCCAGACCGGCGGCGTCGGCATTGTGGATCAAAACGTCCGCGCCCTGACTGATTTGGGCGAAGGCAGCCTCCTTGGCAGCACCAACATCGTTGAAGTTGCCCGTGAAGCTGACGAGAACGCGCCCTTTGGGCTGCACCGCCAGGAAGCCCCGTTTGAAGCCTTCGAAGGTCAATCGAATCGAGGGTAGCTCGATTCCTCCGATAGCGCCGGCAACACCGGTTTTTGACACACCGCCGGCGAGCATACCTTCAATATAGGTTGCTTCGTCGACATTGAAAGTCAGCGACGCCACATTAGAAGACGATGCGCTGCCGGAACTGACCACAAAGTAGGTATTCGGAAAAGACCGGGCCACGGTGAGCGCCTCGTCGGTATACTCGTAGCCATGAGCGAAGATGAGTTGGAATCCGCGCGAGGCGAAATCACGAAACGAATCGTCGAAGTCGGCGGGAGATCTGGTCTGGACCAGCGCGGTTTCGGCGCCGAGCTTGCTTTTGATCAATTGCAGGCCTTCGAAAGCGGCCGCATTCCACCCGGCGTCGCTGACCGGGCCGGGCGTGAGTAGAGCGACGCGAAAGGTGGAAGACGCGGTCTTGGTTGACTTCGGAGAGGTGCAGGCACCGAGCAGGCTTGTCGCGAGCATCACGAAGACGCCGAGCGAGAAGGTCCATTTGAGCCGAGCGGAGAGTTTCGGCCAATCCATTGCGGTATACCGTTCGCTGCGGTTGCAGGTTTTGGAGGGTTCGGCCGGGTTGTCGCAGTGTTATGCGGCGTAAGCCGTGTGATCCGGCACGCCGGCCTTCCTGAAACCGACCTGGCGCTCGTGGCATTTGTTGCATTGCCCGCAATGTTTTTTGCCCTTGGGCGCCATGCAGGTCAGCGTCAACCCAAGGGGCAGATGTTCGAATCGTTGGATGATCTCGAACTTATGTGCACTGCGGTAGGGTGCCTTGACGGTGAGCTGGTGACCGAGTCCGGTACTCAGCGCGCGACCAAAATCCTGGAAGAACTCGAGCGTCGCGTCAGGAAAAGGGTTTCCCTTGAGGGAACCAATTGCAATATCGGGCACGTCGTGAGTACTGCACCAGACCGCGGCCAATCCGACCAGGAGGATATTCCGGCCCGGTAGAAAGACGGAGCTGTCGGATTCATCTGCGCCCGGCACGCTCTTTCCGGTCATGCTCCAATGCTCGCCATACATGTTTCCGGTCGGAGCCGAGAGCACCGTTATCGGTGCAACGTTGGGGTTCTTTAGCGCGTCCACGAAGGATTGGAGCGCCTGCTGCTCTTTTCGTTCCCAGGCCAAGCCGCACTGCACGTATATCGGATGGACTTGCGCGTGCTGGGCTTCGTCAGCCAGCAGAACCGCGCTATCAAGGCCACCGCTCGCAAGAACCGCGATCTTATCCAAGTTGAACCTTCCTAAGTTGCGTTTTGCGTTGCTCGCAGGGAGCTCCGCATGCTCAAACTCTCGAAGACTGTAATAGTAAAGATTGAAGACGTTAATCCTATTTGTTAGCATCGCCGCGCCTTCTTTCAAAGTAACGCCATGACAACGCAAAGCTCGGCCTGGTATGTGGATTTTTTCCGCCAGGACTACCTGAATGTTTACGGTCATCTATTCACCACGGAACGAGCGGAAAAGGAAGCGGGGTTCGTCCAGCAGGCGCTCGAACTCAATTCTGGCGCTCGAGTGCTCGATTTGTGTTGCGGCCAGGGACGTCATTCGGTTCCGCTTGCTCAACGCGGATTTGAAGTCGTCAGCCTTGATCTGAATCCGGCATATCTGGCGCTCGCGCGCAGTGCGGCCGAAGCCGGCAGAGTCTCGCTTAAGACCGTGGTCGCCGACATGCGCGAGATTCCGTTTCAAAACTATTTCGAAGCGATCGTGAATATGTATTCCTCATTCGGTTACCTGGAGTCCGAGGCCGAGGATGCGCGCGTGCTGCAATCAGCCGCGAAGGCCAGCAAGCCGGGTGGGCGCCTATTGCTGGATATGCTGAACCGCGAGTGGGCGGTCGCGAATTACATACAGAACGATTGGCATTCCGGCGAGGACAGCACGCTGTACGTCGAGCGTCGCGATCTTGATTTGGCGACGAGCCGGATGCGCGTGCGGTTCACGATCGTCGGGCCCGACGGGTCCCGGCGTGAATCAGTCGGACACGATATTCGTCTCTATACGCTCACGGAAATGACCCGCTTGCTGGAACGCGCGGGCCTGCGCCTGACCGGGGTGTTCGGCGGCTTTGACGGCGAGGCCTACTCCATCAGCACCCGCCGCATGATTCTCTGCGCGCGGAAGAACTAAGAGTCCACCGATTTGATCCGATTAGTTCTTGCGCGGCTTGCTGAGACCCGGCTCGGCGGTGCAGACCAATTTCAGATCGGGGCACTCCGTCGGCTCACTCATACCCGCCATACGGCGAGTGCTCGCGTTCGTCTCTGGGTAACGCCGGATATGATTGGATCCTCTTTCGTGTGCGACCGAATGCGTCCTCATTGACTGAGAGCAAGAGTCTCGTGAAAGAGTTTGAACGAGGCCGTCCAGTGGCGCTCGGCGGCGGTTGGGTCGAAGACCGGGACATCAGGGACCGCAAAGCCATGACGCGCGCCCGTATACGTCTCGACCAAATGACTCACCCGCGCGTCGGTCAAAGCCTTTTCGAGACGGTTCTTCTGTTCTTCGGGGAAGCTCGCGTCCTCGATCGCACCGGCGACGTACACGCGGCCGGTGATATTTTTTACAAAGAGATGGGGACTGTCGGGTTTGTCCGTAGCCAAATTACCGCCGTGAAACGATGCGATCGCCGCAAATCGCTCCGGGAACGCGCCGGCCGCGGTCAAGGAACAATTGCCGCCCATGCAATAGCCCGTGGCCCCGAATCGATTACCCTTTACCTCGGGTCGAGATGACAGGAATCCGATGAAAGCTTCAGCGTCGGAGATCTTCTTTTCTCGATCGAGGCTGTTCACTGCTTTCATCAATTCCTGCATTAATTTCGGGTCTGCCAGAACCTGAGCGGGAACCTTCGGCGGGTAACTCCCGAGGCGGTAATAGAGGTCGGGCATCAATACCGCGTAGCCGCCATCCGCCAGACGCTGGCCCATCTCCCACATGGTCGGGCGGATCCCCAGACCGTCCATGAAGAAGATCACGCCAGGCCAAGGCCCTTTGCCCGCGGGCGTGAAGACCGAAGCCGGACAGTTACCGTCGCGAGTCTTGATGGTGGCGTCAAGGCGGGGCATTGGCACGTTCCTCCAAGCATTGAATTCAATTAATCAGGGCGGCGGACGTCGTGGTCACTGGTCGAGGAAATTACGGTTCCCTCGCCGGGACACCCTTGCATTGAGTCAATTAGCCCGGCTGGTTCAGGGGATCAAGCACAACCTTCCAGATGGCGGTCGCATTGGCTCGCGAGCCGATCCCGGTTCATTTATCCGGGTCCCTCGCCATTTACAGCGCGGAGGGCGAATGGTTTGACCATCCAGCGGACCCGGCTGGTAAACTTTCCGCTGCTTTCGTCGAGACAGCCAGCCTGGATCGCAGAAAATGTAGTTATCAGATAGTTGGTATGGTGGCGGCGCGGAGACTCGAACTCCGGACACTGCGGATATGAGCCGCATGCTCTGACCAACTGAGCTACGCCGCCACTGAGCGCATCAGGATAGCCCTATGGCTGCGCTCGCGGAAGAGTCATCCGCGCGCCGCGTCAGCGCACTTCTATCGATTGCGATCGCGCCTGGTGGCTTCCCCGCGCTACCTGGTAGAGCACTCCCTCGCCGAATTCGATGCAGGACAATTTCCCGCCGTATACCAGGCCGGTGTCGATGCCCATCTTATAGGGGAGGTCGACCATCACGGCGCGCATCGGGGTATGCCCGAAGACGACGGTCGCGCCGAGTTGATGCGGATGGAAAATGAAGTCCTGGCGGATCCAGAGCATGTCTTCTACGTTCTGCTCTTCCAGTTGGCGGGTCGGCAAAATCCCGGCATGCACGAAAAGATAGGGTGGACGGAAATAACTGGTCGCCAATCCCTTCAGGAATTCCACATGCTCGGCGGGGATGCTCTCGCGCAGGGTTTCCCCGCCATGATCGAGCTTGTCATCCGTCACGCCGTAGCTTTGGAGGGTCTGAGCGCCGCCGTTGAAGAGGAAGGAGTCGCCGTAGTGGCCGGGCAAGCCCAGGAACGAAAGCATCATGTCCTCGTGGTTGCCCTTCAGAAAGACGTACTCGGCTTCGCCGGTGCGGAGTTCGGCCATCAGGTCCAGGACGTCGCGCGAGGACGGACCGCGATCAACGTAATCACCCACGAAGACGACCGTGTCTCCCTGCACCGGCGCAATCGCGGTCATCATCGCGGCCAGTTCGTCGACACATCCGTGGATATCGCCGATCGCGAACAACCGGCCTTTATTGTGATTTTTCTTGCGGGCCATATCGTTTGGTTACTCCGGCTAGCGTGTCACACCCGCCTGCCCGAGCAACTCGGCCACGGCGGTGCGGTCCTCGACTATCCGTCGAGCCGCACTGTATGGATTGAGGACACCTTGTCGCACTTCGTTCATGATAGCCAGCGCGCCGATCCCGCCATTCCTGAGCGCGCGGGTGGTGCGCTCTTCCATCTCGGCGGCCAGGACCTCGACGAATTCATGGGCGCGCCGCTCGCCTTCGCGTACCGGGTCGCGATGGGCTTGCAGGTAATCGGCATGGCGCGTGACTGCCGCCACCAGTTCGTCGATGCCGACACCGTTGGCCGCCTGCGTCATGAGCACCGGCGGGCGCCATCCCTCACCGGGCCGCAGATGTACATTCATTTCGAGCTCGGCCTTGATTCGGTCCGCGCCATTGCGGTCGGCCTTGTTCACGACGAAGATGTCGGCGATCTCGTTGAGCCCGGCCTTCATCACCTGCACCCCGTCACCGCCTTCCGGAACCGTCACTACGACTGTGGTGTTGGCGAGGTCCATCACGCTCAGTTCGGTTTGTCCGACGCCCACAGTCTCGATGACGATGACGTCGTACCCGAACGCATCGAGGAGCTTGACGATCTCTCTCGCCGCGCGGCTTAGCCCGCCGTGATGTCCGCGCGTCGAGAGGCTGCGGATATAGACGCCGGCGTCTTGATAGTGGTCGGTCATCCGAATGCGGTCGCCCAGCACGGCGCCCCCCGAGAAGGGGCTGGAGGGGTCGATAGCGAGGACCGCGACGAGTTTTTTTTCCCCGCGGTATTTGCCGATAAGCTCATTGACCAGGGTCGATTTGCCGGCGCCCGGCGCTCCGGTGACGCCGACGATGTAGGCGCGGCCGGTTTTGGCGTAGATCCGCTCCATGACTGTGCTGACCTCGGCGGCGCGGTTTTCGACCAATGTGATGAGGCGCGCCAGGGCGCGTACATCGCCTTGTGCGAAGCGCTCGAGCAGAGAATTGAGTTTTGGGTCAATCATGGAATCTGAACGACTCTAGCGGTGCCATCGCCAGCTCCTATGCTATTAGTAATCATCGATGCTTAAAAGTCCGCGCCTGCGCCAGTTGTCGTCAGTCCGGGAGCGAGAGCATCCTCGACCGTATTTTGGGGCTCATGTGAAACAGCGGGATTACACGAAAATCCAGTCCGGTTTGGTATGAAGCTGCCTGACGCGTACCGCGATTGGCGCGTCGTTCTCGGCGTCGCGCTTATTTTGTTGGGCGCCGGTAACTGGGCCGTGGGGCGTCTCCGGACTGGCGAATACAGCGAAATTATCCGAGCGGCCCATCCGGCGGGTGCCGACGAAGCTTACCGCAGCTTTGATGAACTTGACTCAAGTTCCAAAGCCGTGCTGGAGCCGTTCACTCAGGATCAGCGCCGGGTCTCGTATGCGACAGCGCGGATGGACTTCTATCACGCAACCTTTCTCACCGGATACGCGCTTGTGATGATCGGCCTGATCGTCACTTTCTTTGGTTTCCTCGGACTCATCCGGCGCGACGCACGTCGGGACTTCGGACGTATCCACCATCACGTCCCCGGGCAAAAACCTCCAGGATGAGCCACGTCACTCACCCATGGTCAAGCTTCTGAGCGAGTCTGCGCCAGCCAAAATCAATCTGTACCTGAGGGTCACGGGACGGCGCGCCGACGGTTACCATGAACTCGACTCCATCTTCATCCCGGTAGCGCTATGCGATCGCGTGCAAATCGAAATGCGACCCAGTGCGGCGCGGTCCGTCACTCTGCAATGCGACGCGAGGACATTGCCGGTAGACCAAGGTAACCTCGCTTTCCGAGCAGCCGCCGCCTTTATGGCGGAATTCGATATCGACGCCCAGGTGCTAATCGATCTCGATAAGGAGATTCCGATAGGCGGGGGGCTTGGAGGCGGATCCAGCGACGCCGGGGCGGTGCTCCGGATGCTGGCGGCGATGTCGCGCGTCCGCGACTCGGCCCGGCTCGCGGTAGTCGCGCTGAAACTTGGCGCCGATGTCCCATTTTTTCTCAATCCCGTGCCCGCCCGCGTCGGCGGGATCGGCGAGCGGATCGTGCCACTCGAGTGGGTTCCCAAATTCCACATCGTGATCGCCGCACCCCCTATCGAAGTTTCCACCGCAGAGGTTTTTCGCCACCTCGAACGGCAACAATGGAGCGGGCCGGCGTCGGCCGCTGACGTAGGCAGACTCTTGCAAGGACATATTCCGCCAGCCCTCCTGGTCAACGACCTGGCTCCAGTCGCGATGAAAAAATGGCCGGTGATCGCACAACTGAGGGTCATGCTGGAGCGGGCCGGGGCGAGTGCAGCCGCGATGACGGGCAGTGGGGGCGCGGTATTTGGGATCTTTCCGACGGCTGACGCTGCCGAAAGGGCGGTCCTAAGCGTTGGTGCGTTGGTGCCCGAAACTCGCGTCTTCAGCGTCGGACCCTATCAATTCCCCGCTTGATCCTGCTCCGCCGCAAATTCGCCGGATAGACGATTGGTGCGAAGGCTCGATCGCCTCTCGCTCGGTGGACGGACGAACGGGCAATGGTTGACAGTGAAATAGAGCGCCAATAGCATCGCGTAAACCTCCCGCGCGTTAGCTTCCCTTGGATGAGCGTTGCACCCTTGCCCGGGCAGTATTGAGCAGGAGGAGAGAGTTTTACGCCATTGAAGCTGGTGCGCCGTGCTATTCTGCGAGGTAATTGCGACGGGATCGCCGCGCAGCCGCGCTGTTTCTGTTAATGTTGCCTTGAATGGGTGGAGCAGGGTCGACTTTTATGCTGGGCGGTCGCCAAGCTGGTAAGGCACCAGGCTTTGGACCTGGCATTCGAAGGTTCGAGTCCTTCCCGCCCAGCCATCGGGGAGCAGGGCTTGAGACCATCGCTGCGGGATGATGGGGCAAACGCGGGTATATAGCCCGGGCGGTCGGTTCAAACGATTGCTCAGCGAAGGGAAGGTAAATGTCTGAACGGGCCAAAGACCAATTGGAAATTTTCACCGGCACTTCCAATCCTGCGCTTGCCCGCGAAGTCGCCGAACATCTCAACGTCAAACTTGGCCAGGCCGAAGTCGGCCGCTTTCCCGACGGCGAAGTAATGGTGGAGATTCGCGAGAACGTACGCGGAGGCGACTGCTTCGTGACTCCAGTCGACCTGTACGCCGCCCAATGAAAATCTGATGGAAGTGCTGCTTCTTATGGACGCCTTGCGCCGCGCCTCGGCGGGACGCATCACCGCGGTGATCCCCTATTTCGGTTATGCGCGGCAGGATCGCAAAGTGGCTCCGCGAGTACCCATCAGCGCGAAGCTGGTCGCCGATCTGATCACCGCATCTGGGGCGTCGCGGGTGCTGACCGTCGACCTCCATGCCGGGCAGATTCAGGGCTTCTTCAATATTCCTGTGGACAACCTCTATGCGATGCCGGTGCTGGTGCAGTATCTGCGTCAGCCGTCTGGACGGGATGAAGGTCACGGTCGTATCCCCGGACGCCGGCGGCGTTGAGCGGGCGCGCGCATTTGCGCGGCGGCTCAATGCCGATCTCGCGATTATCGACAAGCGCCGGCAGCGCGCGAGCGAAGTTGCCGAAATGCGTCTGGTCGGCGAAGTGCGGGATACTGTCGCACTACTGGTTGACGATATGATCGACACCGCTGGCACCATTACCGAGGCGGCCAAGGTCAGCTTGGAAGCTGGAGCTAGCGAGGTCGTGGTCTGCGCCACTCATCCGATTCTGTCGGATCCGGCGTGCGAACGGCTCAACGATCTTCGATAGCGGAAGTGGTTACTACCAATACGATTCCGCTGCGGGCCGGACCCAGGAGCTGTCGAACCTGAAGGTACTGTCGGTCGGCGGGCTTATCGCGGAGGCGGTCCGCCGCATCCACAACGAGGAATCTGTCAGCTCGCTCTTCAACTGAAGGCGCTGAGCTTTCGCGAGGAATGAGATGGAAACGGTCGAATTAGCCTGCGAGAAACGAGAACTCACGCCGAAAAGAGCAGTCAACCGGGTCCGCCGCGAAGGACGAGTCCCCGCTGTGATTTACGGCGCCAAGAGCGTTGCGACCGCGGTGGCTGTTCCCGGGGTGGAGCTGCTGACGAGGGTTCGCTCCGCGGCGAAACAACGGTTGATCCGGCTAAAGTCAACCGCGAGTGAGCTGGACGGCAGGCACGTTATTCTCAAGGACATCCAACGCACGCGCAGTTGATGGCAAGATATTACACGTTGACTTTTACGAAGTTGATCTGACGAAGCCCTTACGCGTTTCGGTTCCACTGCGGTTCACCGGAGGCGCGGCGGGCGTCGCCGACGGTGGCATTCTGCAACCTCTGGAGCGCGAGGTCGAGGTGGAATGCCTGCCACTCGAGATTCCCGAAGCGGTCGAGGTTGACGTGTACAAGCTTGGGAATCCATGACGTCATGCATGTTTCGGCGCTCACCTTTGCCGCGAACCTGCGGCCGATCTTCGATAGCGACTTCCGGTGGTGACTGTTCTGCCTCCGACTGTTGCCGAGGCCCCGGTCGCCGCTGCCGCTGCGGTCGAAGGGAGAGGTCGCCCCGACCGACGCGGCTGCTGCGGCGCCCGCTGCGGCGGCCACTGGGGAGGGTGCCACCAAGGAAGCCGCGGCGCCTGCCGCTGGAGGCAAGAAGGGCTAGCCCGACCCTAAATGGGCGTACAGGGGGAGCCCGCGACGTATCGCAGGCTCGGACCCACAGGCTGTTGAAAAAGGCACCTTTTTCAACAGCCTGTCTCGCTTTGGCGGGTGCTCCGCAGATACGCGCCACGCGCCCGTGGCGCTACAATGGCGGCAGCGATGAGTTTGCTCTGCGAGGGCGAGGGCAGGGAGGGTTCGACAGCCGCGATGAGTTTCGTCCATCTTCACGTGCATACCCAGTACAGTCTGCTCGACGGCGCCAACAAAATCGGCCCGCTGATCGAACACGCCAAGAAATCCGGGATGCCGGCAGTTGCGATGACCGATCATGGCAACATGTTCGGCGCCGTCGAATTCTTCCTCAAGGCCAGGCAGAACGGAATCAAACCGATTATCGGATGCGAGGCGTATCTAGCGCCGGGCAAACGCACCGATCGCAGCCAGACGCCGCGCGGCGACGACTTCGAAGGCGGCGGCAATTTCCATCTGATCCTGCTGGCGCAAG
Source organism: uncultured Pseudomonadota bacterium (assembly GCA_963837035.1). Lineage (GTDB taxonomy): Bacteria > Desulfobacterota > Binatia > Binatales > Binataceae > JASHZA01. The sequence continues at coordinate 48,265 of CAWIMH010000022.1, read as the reverse complement.
TCGCGCATCGGCTATCGGAATCTATGCCGGCTGCTGACGGCGGCATACAAAGAGGGGCTCTACTACAAGCCGCGCATCGACAAGGAGATCCTGGCCGAATGCTCCGAGGGCCTGATCGTGCTCTCTGGATGCCTCAGCGGCGAGATCGCGCGAGCGCTCCGCGCCGGCCGGATGGACAAGGCGCGCGAGGCCGCCGAATGGTACGCGCGCACCTTTCCCGGATCGCTTCTACCTCGAACTGCAGGACAACGGGCTGCACGGACCGCTCAACGATTCGCTGCGCGACTTCGGCAGGAGCGCCGGCCTGCCGCTGGTCGCCACCAACGATTGCCATTATCTCCATCGCGACGACGCCAAGGCGCATGAAGTCTTGCTCTGCATCCAGACCGGCAAGACGCTGGCGGACGAGACCCGCTGGCGCTTCGACACCGACGAGCTTTACGTCAAGACCCCGGAAGAGATGGCGGCGGCATTTGGCGCCGGATTCGGAAGAGGTACGCAACACGCGTCGCAATCGCCGATCGAATCGATTTCGAGTTCGAGTTCGGCAAATTCCACTTCCCGGTCTTCCGTCCCGAGAAAGCGGCGAACAGCTCAGGCGGACAGCGATCTGGACGAATTGCTCGCCCAGCAGGTGCAGCGCGGGGTTGGCCGCAGCGTCTCCAGGAGCTGCACGCGCGCAGCGGCGACTTCGACGAGGCGCCCTATCACGAGCGGCTCGAGCGCGAACTCCCGGTAATTCGCGAGATGGGCTTCTCGGGCTACATGCTGATCGTCGCCGACTTTATCAACTACGCACGCAGTATCGGGATTCCGGTCGGTCCGGGACGCGGATCGGTCGTCGGCAGCCTGGTCTCGTATACGCTGCGGATCACCGAAGTCGATCCGATCGAGCATAAGCTGCTGTTCGAGCGCTGGCTCAATCCGGGCCGGCGCTCGATGCCGGATATCGACGTCGATTTCTGCTTCGAGCGGCGCGACGAAGTGCTCGCCTACGTGCGCCGCAAGTACGGCGACGAGCGGGTCGCACAGATCATCACGTTCGGGACGATCAAGGGCAAGCAGGCGATTCGCGACGTCGGCCGCGTGCTCGGGCTCTCATTCGCCGAGACCGACCGCATCGTCAAGCTCTATCCGGCGCCCAAGCAGGGCCGCGATTTTCCGCTCAAGCGACGCGCTCGAGATGGAGCCGCGGCTTAAGGCCGAGCGCGAAAAATATCCCGAGCTGTTCGACTACGCCTTCAAGCTCGAAGGGCTGCTGCGCCACGCCTCGCGTCATGCCGCGGGCGTCGTGATCTCGGACGCTGCCGCTGAGCGATCTGGTGCCGCTCTACGTTGACAAGGAGCGCAACGAGGGCGCGGTCTCGATCACCCAGTATTCGATGAAGGGAGTCGAGGAGATCGGACTGATCAAGTTCGACTTCCTCGCGCTCAAGAACCTGACACTGATCAAGGACACGCTCGACCTGATCGCGGCCGGCGGCAAAACTCCGCCCGATCTGAACCGCCTCAATCTCGACGATCCCGAGAGCTACAAACTGCTCGCGCGCGGCGATACCGTCGGCGTGTTCCAGATGGAAGGCTCGGGGATGCGCCGGTTTCTCACCGAACTCAAGCCGTCGTGCTTCGAGGACGTTATCGCGGCGATTTCGCTGTTTCGGCCGGGCACGCTCGATGCCGGAATGGTCGAGCCGTTCATCCATCGCAAGCATGGCAAGGAGCCGGTCGAGTACGACCATCCGCTGCTCGAACCGGTCCTGCGCGACACCTACGGCGTAATCATTTACCAGGAGCAGGTGATGCGCGCGGCGCAGGCGCTGGCCGGCTACACGCTCGAAGAGGCCGATATCCTGCGCGCCGCGATGGGCAAGAAGCAGATCGCCGTGATGCAGAAGGAGCGCGAGCGCTTCATCGCGGGCGCGGTGAAGAACGGCGTCGAGCAAGGCGCTGGCGGAGTCAATCTTCGAGAAGATCGCGACCTTCGCCTCGTACGGCTTCAACCGCTCGCATGCGGCGGCGTACGCGCTCACCTCCTACACCACCGCCTATCTGAAGGCGCATTTCCCGCACGAGTTCATGGCGGCGCTGATGTCGCTCGACATGGATGACACCGACAAGACCTACAAGAATATCGCCGCGCTGCGCGAGATGCGGATCGCGATGCTGCCGCCCGACGTCAACCAGAGCCGGGTCAAGTTCACCGTCAGCGGCGGGGCGATTCGCTTCGGACTCGGCGCCATTCGCGGAGTCGGCGCGAAGTCCGCCGAAGAGATTATCGCGGTGCGCGAGAAGGCGGGCGACTTCAGGACCTGGCCGATTTTTGCCTGCGCGTCGGCACGCAACTGCTCAACCGGCGCGTGCTCGAAGCGTTGATCAAGTGCGGCGCCTTCGATTTCACCGGCGATGGCGCGCGCGGCCCTGATCGCGCAAATCGAAGACGCGCTTAAAATCGCGCAGCGCGCGGAGAGCGACGCGGTCAAGAATCAGATCAGCCTCTTCGGCAAAAGTAATGAACCCGCGGCCCTGACGCTGCGCGAACCGGTCGAAGAATGGCCGCAAAAGGATCTGCTGAAGTTCGAGAAGGAGGCGCTGGGCTTCTACATCACCGCCCATCCGCTCGACAAATACGACCGCGAGTTGCGCCGCGATCGAGCAAGCTTACCACCGCCGACCTGCCCAGCGCGCCCGACGGCAGCCAGGTCAGCGTCGCGGGCGTCGTCCAGGCGGTCAAGCTCAAGAACAACAAAGCGGGTAAGCGCTACGCGACATTTCTCGCTCGAAGATCGCGAGGGCGCGGTCGAATGTATCGTGTGGCCGGAGGCCTATCAGAAATACGAATCGGTGATCATGGGCGACGAGCCGGTGGTGGCCAAGGGCAAGCTCGACGTCGACGACGAGCGCGCGCAGATCATCCTCGACGAATTGCGCCCCCTGGCAGTCGCGTTGACCGACGCGGTGCGCGAGGTGCGAATCCGCGCGCCGCGGGCACCGGATGGCCAACGGCGATCTGGAACAACTCAAGGATCTGCTGCGGCGCCACAACGGGCAATCGCTGACCTATCCTGCATCTGGGTCTCGACGACGGCGGCGAAGCGATCTTTCTGCTCGGCGACGGCTACCGGGTCGCGCCGACCGAGACCTTCGTCGCCGAAATCGAACAACTGATCGCGCCGGACTCAGTGCAATTGCGTTAACTGCGCTGCTCATTCAGGCCGGACGCCGCATTTTGAAGATCGTCTCGGCGGTGACGACGGCGTACTCGGCTGAGATAGCCCAGGCGCGCTATCGGCTGGACCTTCGCAACGTCAATGACACCGTTGACGATTATGGCGTCGTCGATATAGATGCTCACCACCTCGCCGATGACCACAGCAAAAGAATGCGGCTTACCGCCGGGGCCGGGCAGCTTGAGGGTTTGGGAGTATTCGCATTCCAGGGCGATCGGCGATTTTTTGACTCGCGGTGGCTTCACGGCAAGCGACGTCGCCATTTCCAGCTCCGCCAGTTCGGGTTCGCTGATGCCGGGCGCCAACCCCGACGACGTGATGTTCATCTCTATCGCGGAGCTCGAAGGTCGCGATACTGTGAACGAATTCGCCGGTCTCCTCAGCGTTGCGCTCGCGAATCCTTGACGCGTGGCGCTCGCAAACATCACGAAAGGCGGCTGCGCTGCGATCGCGTTGAAGAAACTGTAGGGTGCCAGGTTGACCACGCCGTTTCGTCCGATGGTCGAGATCCAGCCGATACATCGGGGAATAACCATGAAGTGAACGGATCGTGCGGAAGCTTGTGATTGTTGCGCCTGGGGTCATAGTGCATCGCGGTAAACCTTTCGCCGTCTCTGCGCTTAGCTGAAGCTGGCACTTTTGCTAAAGTACGACAGGCTTGGCAAGGAGGTTGGCTTCTGGGTCAAACTACGATCCCCTGCATCGACAATGCCGAAAGGGCTATCCTGGTGGGCGTAGAGATCGGCGCTGCCCACGGAATTACCAGCGACGACTCGCTTTCCGAACTCGGCGCACTCGCCGAGAGTGCGGGAGCAGAAGTCGCCTGCCAGGTTCAGCAAAAGCTTAAATCTATCGATCCCCGGACCTTCATCGGCCGCGGCAAAACCGCCGAGGTGCGCGAGCTGGCGAGTATGCGCGGGGCGACGCTCGCAATTTTTGATGATGCGCTCAGCCCGGCGCAGGCGCGCAATCTGGAGAACGAACTCAAGATCCGCGTCGTCGATCGCTCTCAACTCATACTGGATATATTCGCACAGCGCGCGCACACGCTGGAGGGTAAACTGCAAGTCGAAGTCGCGCAGTTGAGCTACCTGCAGCCGCGCCTGACCCGTCAATGGGTCCATCTATCGCGTCAGACTGGCGGCGGAGGGGGATCGGCGGCCGGATCGGGACGCGCGGACCTGGCGAGACTCAGCTCGAGGTCGACCGCCGGCGACTGCGTGAGCGGCTCACACGGCTCCGCCTGCGACTGAAAGAGGTCGAGCGCACGCGCTCGATTCAGCGTCAACGCCGGCTCGAAGTTCCTTATCCGATGGTCGCCCTTGTGGGCTACACGAATTCCGGCAAATCGACCCTGATGAATGCCTTGACGGAGGCAGGTGTCGAGGCCGCTGATCGTCCGTTCTCGACCCTGGACCCGACTATTCGCCGGCTCAAACTTCCGGGCCGCCATCATGTGATGCTGGCCGACACGGTCGGGTTTATCCACCGCCTGCCACATATGCTCGTCGAAGCGTTCAAAGCGACCCTCGAGGAGGTGCGCACCGCCGATCTGTTATTGCACGTGGTCGACGCCAGCTCACCCTTGGCCGGCGAGCGGATCGAGGTAGTTGATCGAGTGCTGGACGAGATCGGCGCGGGTACCAAGCCGAGGATTATGGTGCTGAACAAGGCCGATTTGCTGGCGGACCCTCCACGCTCGCCGAACGGGTTTGATACGGTCACCGTCTCTGCGCTGCGGCGGGAAGGGTTGGAGCGGCTCCTTAGTGCGATCGCGCGCAACTTCGGCGATCGGCGCGAGGAAGTCTCGGTTATGCTCCCCGCCGGACGCGGCGACCTGGTTGCGATGGCCCGGCGCGACGGCGAGATATTGAGCGAGGAATACAACAACGGCATCGTGGCCATGCGCGCGCGGGTGAGTGCCCCGGTTGCGGGGCGGCTGCGCAAGGTATCGATCAACGGGGCGTGATTTCCGACCGATCGGAACTGGCGATGACCTCAGCATCCATACAGCCCGCCGCCCGGCCGTCCGCAACCAGGACGATGAGCCTGGGGCATCTGTTCAACACGCCGAATATTTTAACGTTATGCCGGGTTTTTTCGATTCCGATTTTTCTCGCGCTGCTGAGCAAGCATCGTGACCGCTATGCGCTCTATGTGTTTTGCTTCGCGGCGTTGACCGATGCGCTCGACGGTACGGTGGCGCGTTGGTTCGACTGCAAGACCGAGATCGGTGCGTTCCTCGATCCCTTTGCAGATAAGCTGCTGCTGCTGAGCGCGTTTATCGCCCTGACGTTCGCGAATTCATTTCCTGCGTGGCTGATAGGCGTGGTGATAATCCGCGACGTGGTGATCGTCTTCGGTTACCTGATGGTGTCGTTTTTCACCAATGAAAGGGTGCCAGTACGCCCGTCGTATATCGGCAAGACGGCCACGGTGCTGCAACTCTCCTGCATAGTCGTGGCGCTGGCCCGATCGGGTGCGGCATGGCCACGGGATTGGAACGTTCTGCTCTATTTGACCGCGGGCGTGACGGCATTGTCGGGCATGCATTACGCGTATCGCGGGTTTGTTTGGCTGAGCACCCGCGAGCCCGAGATGTTTGCCTGAGGACGGTAATCGGTCGCCCCTCCGGCGTTCGCGTTCAGTCTAGTTAATTACCTTTCCTTTGCGCATCTCCTCGATCTGCTCGCGCGGTATGCCGGCCTCACGCAAGATCTTCCTCGGTATGCTCGCCAAGGCGTGGCGGAATCTTCCACAAGCGCGCCGGAGTCTCGCTGAAACGCATTCCGGGGTTTACGGACCGGACCGTTCCGGCGACTGGATGCTCATAGACGGTAACGCTCTCGTTGGCTACCACTTCGGGATCATCGAAAAGAGTATCGTAGTTATTTACCGGACCGCCCGGACAGTCAGCCTCTTCGATGATCTTTAGCCAGTGAGCACTGTTTTGCTCAGGGAATACCTTGGCGATTCCTTTCAGGCAGGTGCGCAGGCGCTCCCGCCGGTCCTCGATTTGCCACCATTCGGGATGTCCGACGCCCTTGAGCAATCGCTCCCATTGTTCGTCGGTATACGGTGCAATCGTCACATAGCCGTCTTTGGTGCGAAACGGGTCGAGGCTGCCATTTTTTGGGGTCTGATCCTTGAATTCGTCGTCAGGAACGAAGGCATAGCCAACCATCGAGTCGTTTGCCGCGAAGGCCATCATCGCTTCGACCATAGGAACGCGAATATATTGTCCGACGCCGCGATTACGTGCCGCATGTAGGGCCGAAACGATGCTGAGAGCGGCGGTCATCCCAGTGATTTTGTCTGCGAGCGCCATCTTAACGGCCACCGGTTTTTCGCCGCGTCCTCCCTGTACAGCCGCCATCCCGGAAAATCCCTGGATTACCGGGTCGTAAGCGGGCGCGTTCGCATAGTGGCCCTTGGGTCCGAATCCGTGGATCGCGCAGTAAACGATTTTTGGGTTGACCTTGCGAATATCGGCGTAACCGATACCGAGACGATCGGCGACGCCGGGGCGGTTGTTTTCGATCATCGCGTCGGTTTTCGCCGCGAGCATTCGGATTAAATTTGGGCCGCCCTCCTTCTTAAGGTCGATCACGGCGCTGCGTTTGTTCCGATTGAAGACCAGGAAGCCCGCGGTGACGCCGTTCTTTCGCGGGCGTCCAATCGACCGGGTGGGATCGCCTTCTGGCGGTTCGATCTTCAGTATGTCGGCGCCCAAATCGCCGAGCATCATAGTGCAAAACGGGCCCGAGACGACCTGGGTAAGGTCAAGTATGCGAAAGCCTGCCAGAGGTCCATCAGCCATAGGGAATAACCTCAAACGCGGAAGTCGCCCGCTGCCCTCCCTGATTTTTCACCGACGCGGAGTCTCCCACGACGGAATGGTATCCTGCACACAGTTCCACTCCAAGCGTAAGCCTGCTTAACCCGCGAATCGAGGGTGCGTCAAGCATTACTACGACTCAAAGGGCCGAACCGTGCTGACGCGAAGAGATCGCTGCCGAGAAAACCGGCGGTTCAGCGTCGGGTCCACGCCGAGGCCTCCGCGCGTGGCTCCTAGCGCAACCGGGAATGGGCCAGAGACGGAAGTTCGCGCCGCACCCGTTCGAGGTACGACATATCGAGCGGGGCGACCACGACACCCTCGTTGTCCCCGGCGCGAGCCAGCACTCGTCCCCATGGATCGACGATCATGGTGTTCCCATAGTCGCTGAAGCCGTGGACGTTGGGCCCGAACTGGGCGGGTGCTACCACGTAGCATTGGTTTTCGATCGCCCTGGCGCGAACCAGGACCTCCCAATGGGCTTCCCCTGTAGGGAAAGTGAAAGCGCTCGGAATGGTTAGAATCGTCGCCCCGGCGAACGCCAATTTCCGGTATAGCTCGGGGAATCGCAGGTCATAGCAAACCGATAGCCCAATCGTGCCTAGCGTTGTCGCCGCGGTGACGACTTCTGCGCCGGGTATCTTCGCGTCGGATTCCTTGATCGTGACCCGACCGGGTAGATCGACATCGAACAGATGGATCTTGCGGTACGTGCTCAGCCGCTCGCCGTGTGGACTGAACAGCACCGAGGTGTTGTAGCGTTTGTCCTGGCCCTGGACGTGCTCCGTAATCGAACCCGCCAACAGATGGATTTCGAGTTCGCGTGCGAGCCCCCCCATCAACGTGAGCGTAACGCCGTCGAGGTTTTCCGCGGCCGCAGATTCGTCGGACCGCTTGCCGCGCCAGTTGAAGACCTCGGGCAGCGCCACCAGTCTCGCCCCGCGCGCCGCTGCCAGACGTACCAGATTTTCGGCCTTTTCAAGGTTGGCCGACTTATCGTTCGAGGCTGCCATCTGGATTGCCCCCGCTAGATGAGTGCTCATAAGCGCTGCGCTCCTCTACGCGCGCGGACGGCGCACGCGTTCAATATCGGGGCGTTAAGGGGTCGGCGGCAATCGCCCATGCGTCGATCCCGCCGCGCAGATTGGATACGCGCTCGAAGCCCATTCGGGCGAGGTGGATCGCTACATGGGCGCTGCGAATTCCATGATGACACACGACCACCCATTCGGCCTCCGGGTCTAGCTCGGCGAGCCTCGAGGGTATATCACCCATCGGAATGTTCTTCGCCTGGGGAAATGAAGCCAGGGCGATCTCTTCGGGTTCGCGCACGTCGAGGACCATCAGCCGATCGCCGCGCGTGAGGCGCTGCTTCAGTTCTTCGGGTTCGATTTCGCCGATTTCCGCCATCTGGATTTGCGAGCCCTCGCCGATTCAGCCGATAATCCATCTTTGTTGCGAGCTCCGCCGGTGTCAACGCCGAGGGCCGCAAAGCGGATCCACGATGCCTATCAACGACTACCATTCGGAGCGGCTGGGCGAGTACCAGGAGCGGTTATCCCGTTTTTCGCGACGTTACACGTTCGGTGAGGCTGCGATGCGTTTTGCGCTCGAAGAAGCTCGCCGAGGCGCGGATGAGGGCGAAGTTCCGGTTGGCGCCGTTGTCGTCATCGATAATCGCGTGGTCGGGGCGGCGCACAATCTACCGCTTGGTCTTCGCGACCCCACCGCCCACGCTGAGATGTTGGCCATTCGTGAGGCAGCTTCTCTCGTTGGAGAATACCGTCTGACGGAAGCCTCGCTGTATGTGACGCTCGAGCCATGTGTGATGTGTATCGGTGCGATCATCAATGCGCGGGTAGCCAAAGTTTACTATGGGGCGCGGGACGCGAAGGCGGGTGCGCTAGGGTCGGTCTACGATATCGGGCGCGACGGGCGACTGAATCACACCGTCGAGATTTACGGAGGTATTCTGACCGAGGAATGTGCGAGGATCTTGCGCGAATTCTTCATTCTGCGCCGCGACCGCAAAGCTGGGCGCTAAGATCTTCAGGAAAATTTCGCGCGAACTCTCCACGGTCAATTTCTTCACCGAGCTCACATGATCGCTGAATTGCGCCAGGGTCGACAGCTCGCTTGAGCCGACGTCCACCAAGATCGCGAAAATCTTGAACTTCAGCTCCGCCTTGCGCTCCCGCAATGCTGCGAGCCATTCCGGCGCAACCTGGCATTCGCCGTCCGTGATCACCACGATATCGCCGCGCTTGAGTTTCTTATCCTCGAGCAGCGCGACCGCTGCGTCGATCGGAGTCTGAAAGTCGGTGCCGCCGCCCGGGAAAAACTCGGCCATCTCGAGCACCTTGGACAACTCAGGCTTGTAGCGCCGCTTGTCGTTCAGATCGATTACACGCAGGGTCTCCGGTCCTGACGAAAACAGCACCGCTCGGAATAGTCGCCGCTGCCGGCGCGCGATGTCCATCAGCGTCAGGCTAACCGCTTTGGCCCATAGCTCTTTGTTGCCCTGCATCGACGAGCTGACGTCGATACAGACGACCATCGGCCCCTTGCCCTTCTCCTCATCTTCGCGCAGGTGATATTGGAGCACGGCACCCTCGAGCAGCCGGCGGCGAAAATCGGCCCGGAGACCAGGATGGTGCAATGCCAGCAGCTCCGCCGGAATGAGGCGGCCCAATTCCGAGCCGCGCTCGATGTCGTAGGCTTCGGCGACACCGCGATCCAGCGTTTTGCGGCGCAACGCCCGGGCGTCCTGTTTGAAGCGGCCGACCAAACGCGCCAGTTGGCCCAACTTTGGATTGCGTGCGAGCTGCCGTCCTAACTCCAGCCGCTCTCCCGCCGAGAGCCGACCGCCTTGCCCAAATTCCAGGCTGAAATCGTGACTGTCTTCGGCGATACGGTCGATTTCTTCGGAGAGTTGCGCGCTGCGCACCTGCATTCGCTTGAGTGGCGTATGGTCGCTGTGCTTGAGCTGATTTTCGACTAGCCGGGCTTTCTGATTCAGCCGGGCCTCCGAGACCTGGCTGGCTCGCGCTGCGGACTCCTTCAGCTCATCAATCATTTTTTGGAGATTTTTGGCTTCCGCTGCATCGTTCTCAGCCGCCTGGTCCGCCCGTCGCTTCTGCTCCTCCGCAAGTTCGGCGGCGTTCTTGAGCGCCGCGGCGCGCTCTTCCAGATCTTCCTCCTGGTGCTTCAGGTCCCAGAGATCGAGCATTTCGTTGCGGTTAATCAGCTTTTCCGAGCGCACCATCTCAAGCACTTGCTCACCTAGCACCAATGCGGCGATGACCGCCCGGTCCTCTTCCAACAACGTGCGTGTCTTCAGCATCTCGAAGCCGGGCGAGGGTAGCAGATGTTCGAGAATCTCATGGTTTAGGGTCGCGCTACGACGAACCGCGTTCGGTTTTAGCCACACCAGGTTGTACTTGAAGAGGCCAAAGAAGAGGTCTTGAAGAAGGGCGCCGAAGTGCGGCACCAGTTTCTCGCCTGACGCGATCAGCTCGCGAATAGTCGGGGCGCTCAGCCCGAGCTCGCCCCAAGCACGTCGGTCATAACTGTCGCTCTCAAGCCACGTCGCGTTGGCAGGAACCGTAGGGACGTATAGCGAACGTGGCTTTATGCTTTTTCGAGCCATGACGACAATCGGTTTGGGCGACCTGGCTAGAGCGTATCAGGGCGATCGAAGAAGCGAAAATGGCGTTCGGCTGCTCGCCGCAGGAGCAATGGTTCGTCCTGGGAGGTTCGTGGGAAGCCTTTCCAAATCTTCGTCGAATTCTGACGATTCAAGAAGCGCTTGAATGAGAAGCCCGATAAGTAACAAGATTGTAAAGCTCAGCGGCACCGTCTTCGCGGCCGAGCCGAGCATGCTTGCCCGACCGGCCACCTGGTGCCGATTCGAGACGAGGTTCTGTGATGCAGGGCAGCGCTCGAAATGATGACCTGACACATCGACAGCCCATTAGATTCCAGAATCCTCAATAAAATCAAGTACTTACATGCCTCAGCGACACTATATGTGCCTCTGATCCGGCTGTGCTGTGCCGGCTGGCGACGCGCGCATATATGCCTAAACCCGCTGCAACGACGGGCACTATCTGCGGTCTGTGGGCGGACGAGTTACCGGCCAGGAGGCGCAGGAGGCGGGCTGGTGAGCGCTATACGAAGGCGGATCGGTAAGCATTATGCGCATGGGGCTTGACAGCGGCCCTTGACCTTGGCAATATAATACCAGCGGCGCGGCTCTAACTTGACAGATGGGTCCAAAAGATGCTAAAGTTATAAAACACGGAGAATCTCAGTCTCCCCAGGAGGACGGCAGACATGGTTAAGGGCAGCAAAGGTAGCGGAACCAAATTCACCAATCTAACCAAGGTGGGCAAGCGCGAATATTTTCGACTGGCCACCGCGCGAAACCGCGCGAAGAGAAAGGCCGAGGCTGAGGCACGAGAGGTCGCGGCAAAGGCCAAGTTCGAAAGGGAGCAGGCGATGGCGAATGCGATTGAGACCGATCGATTCGACATTCCCGCGGTGCCATTCCTCGGGCGTGCAGTCATTCAGATGCCCAGCACCACGAATGACCTGTTCCTATCGGTGACCAATGCCGGTCCCGCCGGGGTGCTTATGTTCGTGGAACGCGCGAAGGAGGCTAAGGACCTGCTGCACGGATTAACGGCCGCGGAGCGCGAACAACGCATGCGCGAAATCGTTGTTTATGATCTGCGCGACGGAGCGAAGCCGGAATGAAGACGTCCGAGTCAGCCCAACAGTGAGAAGCCCGCGGTGGCGACGCAGGCTTCCGAGTAACAAGAACCGAGGAGTGATTTCGTGGAAAATATAACTCAGAAACCTACCAGTGTCAATCCGACGCCGAAGTGGTCGGTGAAGCCGAAACATAGACAGGCGTTCAACGCTCAGATCGGCCGTTCGGTAGCCGCGGCGCAGGCGAAGCGAGCGAAGCTCGCGAAGGACGCCGAGCCAACCGAGATCGACGACAACATCTACGAAGTGCTGCCCACCGTGTTCAGGGACGGCATTGGCTACATCCAGACCATCACTCATAAAGGAACGTGCGCCCTCCGACGCAGCAATATTTGCACTTGCGGTGCACGCTCATGAACCAGCAACAAGTAGAAGAAGCGACAAAGCGGCGGCAAGCTGCAATGGAAGCGAGCGACACGGCATTTGAGGCGAAGCAGGCCAGCGCAGCGGAACAGCCGGCAGCGGAAACGAAGAAGCGTAACAAGGCAACGAAAATCTACAACGCGCTGCGAGTCAGCAAGCAGGCGATCGTTGAACGAGACCGTGATGGCCGCGCATACGTCACAGTCGAGAGCGCGGCAGCGGTGTTCGTCAGACGCTGACGATCGGATCCGCCGCGTTCAATAGCTGGATCACGAAGTCGGCTCGCATGATCGGAGAAGGCGTCTTATCGGGCGGCGAGATCAAGGACATCGGCAACGCATTCGCGGCCGATGCCGCCGATGCGCCGCCGGTGGATGTGTCGATCAGGTTCGCCCAACGAGACGGTGCAGTTTTCATCGATCGCGGTGATGCAGCCTGGTCTGTGGTGAAGATCACAGCCGACGAGATCTCCGTCATTCCCTACGCGAAGTGCGGCGACCTGCGCTTTCGGCGTGCCGACGATGCCGGTGAATTGCCCGAGCCTGTGCTCGATGCCAACCCGGCGGAAGATATCAGCCTGATCTGGAAGTACATCAATGTGACCGAGGCGGCGAGGCCGTTGGTGCTCGGTTGGCTGCTCTACGCGCTGGTTTATCCGAAGAACGTCGGTCATCCACACCTCGTGTTCTCCGGACCTGAAGGATCTGGCAAATCACGTAGTTCGCGCACACTGAAGCGCGTAACGGATGGCGACGAGCCGATTGAGGCACCAGCCAATGCGCGCGACCTCGCTGCGATCGCCAACACGACGCAGGTGCTGGCCTTCGACAATCTGAGCCTCCTGACCAAGGAGCTTCAGAACGCGCTGTGTAAGCTATCGACCGGTACGAAGTTCCTCGTCCGCGGTCTGTACACCAACTTCGACACCGTCGGCTTCAAGGCGGTGCGGCCGGCAATTTTGAATGGCATTGGCGACGTGGCTCGAGCTTCGGACCTGCTCGATCGGAGTTGGTTGGTGGAGACCGACCAGTCCCTGAAGACCGACGCTGGACGCTATCAAACCGACCGAGCCCTCGACACAATGCTCGAGACCGACTTGCCACGGATCCTCGGAGCTCTATACCACGGCGTCCAAGCGGGTCTGAGGTCGGAGGTCGAGGTGCCCGAAGCTGAGGTCCGACTGAAGATCGGCAAGCCGCGGCGGATGATGGATGCGATCGTGTTCTCGATGCGCGCGTTGCCGGCGTTGGGTGTCGATGCCGAGGCCTTCCTCGATGCCTACGACACCAGCCGGTCGCATGGTCACCAGATCACAGCCGATTCGACGACGTTCAACTCGCTGGTGATCGCCCTGGCCCAGGCGGGCAACTGGAAAGGCACCGCCGCGGAACTGCGAGACCATCTGATCGCGGAGTGTAAATCCAAGGACGACTACGAGGCCGTACGGGCGCTTCCAGGGACTCCAAAACAGGTCGCCGACGCACTCAAGAGGCTGTCTTCGGTCTTCTCAGGCCTAGGATTGTACTTGACCGCGCCTCGGGACAAGGATCGGCCGCGGAACTGGCTTATGGGACCGGTCGCCGGAGCGTTGTCCGCTCCTGCCGGCTACGTCAATGGCTACGACGCGGCGAACTGGTGGCGCGACCTACCGGCCGATGAGGAAATGGGCGACCTGTGGCGAACCCACCAGGGCGGGGAGACGTTCTGAAAATGTGGACCTTCTCCTTCTGTTCGCAGGTGCCCGCGCCGTTTCCGCGCCAACTATGCCCGCGCCTCCGCGCCACCTGTTTTAGGGGTGGCGCGGCCGTTTCGCCTAGGGAATGCTCAGGTTTCCGACGGTCGCGCCACCGCGCCACTTTTTCTCTAAAAAAAGGGGAAATAAAGAGAAGAGGGGTGGAGAGCAACACGGCCTACAGAATGGCCAAAAGTGGCGCGGTGGCGCGACCGTCGGAAACATCAACAACGGCGTGCAGATTTGGCCGCGCCACCTGGCCCGCGTCACCGCCGCGCCACCCCTGCTCAAGTTCGCCTTGAAGGCCGCTGCCATACCTGCGGGCCGCCTTCCGCCGCGAGACAGCGTGGGGGCCGCGGGAACTAGAATGAGGATTCGACCACACGGTTACCAGCACCACCGTCTCACTCAACGAGTGTTATGCGCTCGGCTGGGTGTATCAAGGTCGACAATTTATCGATGGAGGCGACTCGGCTTGTTGCCGTTGCCTTGCCGGGGTCCGGCGGTCGACGTGCGCTGCAAATCTCACCTATTGGGGCAAAGGCCATATGAGTTAAATGCCTTTATCGAGCGCGTAAAGGCCCGAGATTCGACCCTACGGCTACGCGCGAGGCCAGCGCTGCGGCGGCTGATGAGAAGGCTCGCTCAAGACGAGAAGGAATGAAACCAGAAAACTCTGAATCAGCTTTGCAGATTGCGAAAATGGTGCATATCCTTACGGGTCAGCCCTCAGTCCTCGACTACCAGGCCTCTCCCGCCGGACCACAGCCGAGGCGCGACAGCCAACACGACAGAGGAAGTCCGCTGGGCAAGTGCCGTGATAGAGCGTTTGTAATGCTACCCTAGTGCCACTATTCTTTACAGTAGCATTACAAACTCTCTTATAGAGATAAAAGCGTTTCACGGCTGACACATGGTTTCGCGGCGCCCCGGGCAGCCCTGGAAATCGCTTCATAAACGCCTCGTAGAGCGCCTTCCAGCTAAACCCACACCCTGATGCCAATTCGCCGGGAAAGGCCCTTCCGGCCGCACCAGCGGGCCGCGGTGCCCGGCAAATAGCGCCTGTCTCAAGAGCCCTTGGCAGGGGCATCGATGGGTGCTGCGCTGTCTTCACCGGGCGCCTGCGCGGTGGGAGCCTATCCCTGTTCCACGGCAACCCGGCTGCTTGAGCTTAATCGTGTAGCTTGGCCCTCCTTCAGTCATTCCAGAAGCTTTCGAACCGCCCCGGCGCCAACTCGGTATACCGGACGGTCTGTTGATCGACCGGTGGCCGAGGTAGCCCTGGATCGCGCGGGTATCCTGCCCATCTGCCGCCAACTTGTATCCGCACGCATGGCGGAGCATGTGAGGGTGAGCATCGAATGGGAGCCCTGCGGCTCGCCCCGCGGTCTGAACGATCAGATGCACAGCACGCTCCGACAAGGGCCCGCCGCGCATCGAGGTAAACACGTACGGCGAGCGGCCGCCCTGCTGATGGCTCCATGCCCGCAGCACCCGGATCTCGGGGCCACGCAATGGATGAACGCGCTGAGCTTCCGCCCTTGGCGCGGTTAATGTGGATCGTGGTCGCCTTCCCTTCCAGGACGATGCTGCTCCACTGAAGCCGGCAGATCTCTTGAGCGCGTAGCCCATGCCGGAAGGCAATGAGAATCAGCGCTGAATCGCGCCTCGCTGTCCTGCCGCTTGTCGCTTTGATCATCGCCTCGACCTCGGCTTCGAGCAGATGTTCACGCGGCCTGACAGCCAGGTTGTGCGGTTTGGTCGGCGGTGAATTGCGTATGCCTACGGGCAAACTCTGCGCACTCTGCCGAAAGCTGGGAGCGGCGCCACCAACGAGTGCTTCGTTTTGTTCAATATCCACTTGATTCAACTCCTACTCTATTTGCCGATAGTTTAAGGATTCGGCATAGTGAAATAGTAACTAACTGACTATTTGGTGTCAATAGTCAGAGTGCAGGAAACCAGTGCTGGGTATGGGGTTTAAGCATGTGACGCGTCGGGACTGGTCAATGGAGGTGAGTCGGCGATTTACTTTCGCGAGGGGGCCGGCACCCCAAGTTTTCGCGCTTCCGCGGTTCGCGCTGGACCAATTCTGTAAAGGGACTCAGATTGAAAATCCCGGCCTGAGGACTCTCCATGTGCGCGTGTGCCTACCGATCCTCCCCAATGTGCCGATGAAACCGCAGAAGACCGATCGCGCCGCGGCTGACGAGTGCGCCCTTGTTGATCCATGGCAGACGGGCTGCCGGCGGATCGGTAAGCGTGCGCCCCTTGACATCGACGGCGGCAACAGATAAGAATAAAATCTCGCGAGACGTAGGGCTTGACAGGCTGTCAGGAAGCGTGCTAAATTACACGCAGAGATCGGGAATGCCAACGAGGAAGTTCAAGAATGAAGTACGTCACGTTAGAAGCAGCGCAGAAGGCCCTCGGCTACTCCAGCTTGGACGGCGTGTATCAAGCTGCGCATAGAGGGCAGCTTGAGACAGTTAAGCGTGAACGAATCATGGTCTCATTGGAGTCCCTCGGACGCCTGCTCGAGAAGCGCGCGGCGGCATCCAAGCAGGACGAACACGCAGAATAAGGCTGAAGGAGGATGAGGTCCATGTCCAAGAAGAAACCTGAAGTGACTGTTGCGGCCCCGAGTTACGAAGACCGCAGCGATAAAGAGTATCGCGAGTTCATCGCGTCCACCGAGGGCGACCTACTGAAGTTGCTAGTGGCGTGCATGATCTGTCAAACGCCCAAGGCCATTCCTTATGAAGGCCCGCGCAATACCCTGATGAGCCAACACATGAGGGTATTGTCGAAGTGCGAGTCGTCGACCTGCAACGGCGAGAACCGCCAAATGCGCGTACTCGTGAGTGCGAACGGGACTCGTGTGAATCCTATCCCGGTGCAGGCGTGAAGAAGCCTCGACAACCCGGCCATCCGATGAAGAGTGGCACGCGCGATGGGAAAGTCGCTGCGCTCACACCCGTACGCAAGACGTCAGTAATCGGCAGCATGGACGATCTCAAGCGAAAGGCCGAAGACTTTCCACAGCTGCTTTCCAACGACGAGGCAGATGTGGCACGGCGCTTTGGGTTGCTGCCGGGGTCTTCACGCATTGGCATGGCCTCGATCAGGAAGGCAGCAATGGGGCGGCCAGCCGAGTCTTTCGGCACCGACGGCGATCGCTGGATTGGTCGCCCTTGGGTGGCTGAACTACCGCGCCAACGCCTGAGCATCATCCCGGGTACGAACATCGGCGTCTTTTCTGCTGATCCGCTGGGCGGCCCGATGTACTACGAAGAGTACGACACCGAGCAGCAGGGGATGTCGGACCCAATCTTTGACGACTGAGTAAAGGAGTGTACTGAGTAATGTCATTTTATCGAAGTCTAATCCGCCGTGGTGAGAAAAATCAGCCGCACGCGAAAACCGACGAGCGCGAAGCCTCACGTCCGACCGTGACGAACAACGGACCCGAAGGCCACGATGTGTCAAGGCGCAACAACGGTGTCGAGCGCGAACCAGTAGCATACGGTCCACACCCTGATGCGGCGGCCATCCTTGAAGCGCTACAGACCGCAAGCAATCGTAACCGACCTTTCTGACAGGAGGACTCAAGATGATTTACAGTAATCTCGGCGGCAAAAAGGACAACCCTCGCGCCGTCGACAATGGCAAGGGACGCGATTACCGCGACCCGACAACGAATAATGGACCAGAAGGTCACGACCCGAATCGTCGCGACAGCGGCCCTACTCGGGACCCGCGCGAATTTCCGGAGGCTGAAGGCGCCCGAGCCTATCGCGATAAGTTCCAGCCGGACCAGCATCACGACGCCGATCACTTCGCCGGTGCCGAGGAGCGCTTCTCGCCGACTCTTGACTACATGAAGAAGTCGCAAGGCGCTGACCCGACCGAGCCTCGCACATACGAGGAGGCAATGAAGCGGGGTCGCAAGGGATAACAATGAGGCTTCAGCCGGCGCAGCAGTATCCTTTAGAGAAGCGAACACTCGGCACGAGTCCAGACCTCACCTCGTGAAAGAAGCGTACGTAAGCCTGCGCCAACTTTTTTCAGGAGCTAATTGAATGCCGAGAAGGTCAACATTGAAAGCCGCGGGCGAGCCCACGTTACCAGCAGCCATCGCCGCGCTGAGACAGGAGATCGTCGACGCCGTCAATGAAGTCGGCTTCGTCGATCCCGAGACCGGCAAGAAGGTCAAGGGCGATGTAGTCGCCGCACTCGCTCGCATCGGTCACGATCCGAAAGCGCAGGCCAAGGACCGGCTGCGTGCGCTGAGCATTTTGTTCGATCGCCTGAACGCGCCGCTGAGTGTGGCATCGCCGCAAAGTGCGGTGCAGGTCAATACGAACGTCTTCATCAAGCCTCGCGACTACAGCCGGTTCCGGCAGGCGCAGCAGGATGGAGCCCCAATCGACTACAAACAGGAGCAAGACTCATGAAGAGCCAAGCGGAAGAAATCGCCATCCGCAGCCAGCATTGTTCGCTGGGTGTTGGACAAACCTCGGCGCAAGTTCGAGACCAAATCGAGCGGGAATGGCCAGGAGTCAAGTTCACCAAGGATCAAATTTTATGCGCCGACGGGTCCGTGGCGGCAGAGCGAAAAATTTTACGAATTGTTCCCGCTCATGAGGAAACCATTCATGATGCGATGCGGCCTTCGCAGAGCAACTTCGACAACAGCCTTGACATCGATGTCAGCCGTAAGCGTGGCAGCCACGGCGAGCTTGAAGTGTGGGACCCCCAGATCTATGCCGTCCAACCCAAAGCTACTCGCGAACTCCACCGCCTGAGGGATGGCCGCGTAATTTGGGTAGACAAAGAGCCCGCGAAGTGACGGAACTCGCCAAAGCCGAACTCAGAAAGCTGCACGTCACTTGGCTCAAGAAGATGCCGGAGCACCGTGATGAAGTCGTGACAGCGCACCGCGGCCCGAACGGCACAACGATCGAGAGGGTCAGTGAAGGTGTGAGACATGAAGCCACACCCTCGCGCCGGCGCCCGACTACCGGTCCAGTGATTTGGAATAGCCCGCTCGACGAGGAATAGATGAGCGCAGCACCGAAATTCTGGACGACCACGCACGCGTCGTCCGCCGACGTGCATTGGAACACGCCTGCTCACATAGTGCGGCTGGTCGCACAGATGCTCGGCACGATAGATCTGGACCCGACGCGTGGATACGTCATATAACCGAGCCTAGCATAGAATAGATCTACTTGACGTAGGTTAGTTTGACAGGCAGTGTTAAACTGATGTATTTTTCCTCACTGTTTCCGGATCGCCGTTGCACGAAAGGTGAGAGGAAGGAATGGGGGAGTTCCGAGCAGAAGAAGCGCAAACACCGAATAATTCGACCGAAATGCAGACGATGATCGGATGGGTACGCAAATCTCTCTGCAGATTCAAACGTGCTCAGGATGTTATTGACAAGCGCGAGTACGCGCCCGGTCAAAAGGTCACGTCGGTGATGGCACATGCAGGTGACAACCGTGCCCATGGCTGCCCGTTCGTTCTTGATGCGATAAACGCGGGCCAATTCTTCATTGAGCAGTCTTCGCTCGGTGAAGCGGACGAGTCGGGAATCGAGACCTTGATCCAATCCCAAATACCTGTTTTCAAACAGCGTTTACCGGCCTACGACCCAGTGCAGACGGGCAAGCCGTGCCCGCAGGCCAGTCTCCTTAAGACCGATTTATTTTTCTTCCCAAACGTCGACGCACTGAGCAATTGCCCACTGCTGTTTCGCGTCCTTAACAAGCTCAAGCCGAGCTATATGCAAAATGGTATGATGCTGGGAGAGTTTTTTCCGGGCTACAAGTCAGGAAGTCTTTATAATCCCGGCTACAACGCGCTCGCCGCTCCCTATCCGGCGTTCGCGATTCGCTATATGGTCGCAGGTGACAGCCTTTTTGCGCAGTCTGCGTTGCATAAGCCCCTCTATGAGGCATATTTCCCCCCTCTTTGGGACCCCGTAATGCCACGAAACCTCGAATTTCCCGAAGCTCTTCCGGTCGTAGCTGAGGCACACGCCTTGCTATGAAACTTCATTGCAGTCTGTACGTCCAATCTGCTAGGAGGTAGTCGGTATGGAAATGGCGCAGCAAGTCACACAACGACACCCTCTGGAAATCAATACATCCGGGCAAGAGGTCAAGATCATCGGCGCCCTTTCCAAGGATTCGGTGCTCCATGCCGGCGCTGAAAGAAAACTCCGCGAGGTCTCCAAATTCAACCGGGTGATTATCGACGCGTCCTACGCTAGCGTCTTTGAGGGCGGCGCCGATGTTTGGATAGGTCTTGTCAGAGAGTATCTCCGCAACTGCAAAATCCATTATCGGTCGAGCCAACTTGGCCTGATTCTGTTGTACAACGATCGATACCGTAAGATGCATCCCGCTTCAGTGTTCGACGAGGAAGAAGATTAAATTCTGAGAGCGGTGCCGACGTTTTAGCTCGTCGGCACCGTTCCGTTGAAATCTCACGGATTAGGATGAGCTCGCCTACGTCGCACTAAACACCCGCTGCCCCTACGGTCCATTTTTTCAAGCAAATTAGAAAGCGAGTGATTGACAACCGTTAGTGATCAGGCCCCAGGTCTCCTCGGCTTGGGTGGTTGGCACGAATACCTGTCGTCAGTTTCTCACTCACCACGATCAAGTTCCGAGAAGTGTCTCTATGCGAAGGAACCGTTCAAGTCGTTCCGGTTGTCGCCACAGCGACCCGAGCGGAGCCGTGAGGAATGGCACAACGGAGTCGGCGTAGATCTCCGTCATCATCCTTTCCTGGTCTTCGCGACGTAGGTCATATTTGGCCAGCATCGTGCGCGTGGCCTTCACGATTGAATCGGGTTTATCGGTGCCGCGGGCCACGTGGCTCGCAATTCGATTTTTCGCCTGTCGATAGGACCATTCCTGGATGTCAAGCATGTGTTCCCCCGCGCTGTTCATTTTGATGGTTTCAGACCGAGCAAACTGAATAGGCCAGGTGCGGAAAATCCGCCCGCTAATTTGGCCAACGGATCATCGGGCTCGGGGAATAAACTCCCCAACTCTCCGGGGGAGGATGGTGCTCGAAGTAAGGACGACAAATCAGAGAACGGGCCACCAGCTTTGATTGTCGGAGCCAAGTCCATCAATTGCGAAAACCAGCCTTGAGTTCTCGTCTTCGCCTTATGGCACGCGACGCAGAGGATCCGACAGTTTCCAGGCGAGCTTAGCCCACCGAGCTCCAGCGGAACATCGTGGTCCGCCTGCCAACCAGTCAATTGGTCTGACGCAGCACGCTCATCAAAACGAAAGGTGGCTGGCATCGTCCGAGATGGCCGACGCTACAACCCAACGATGCACACTCACAACGATGGCCGCTGCGCATAAATTGCAACCAGACAGTGTCCATTCCAAAGTTTTCACCCATGGCCGGTTAACTCCTTGGATAACCCGCCCCCGGAGTTTATCGAGAGATAAGCTTCAGGGTTTTCTTTAAGACGAGTGCGTTGCCACTTTGCTCGCGTTGCTCGCAAAGCGAAATTTATCATACTGCGGATAAGTCCGCAAACCTAGCATCTCGAAAGATCTCATAGGATCAACGATTCAACAAATGCGCAAGCGACCTCTGCCGATCTTCTGTGGAAAGTTGTCAGACTCGCGTGAGTTTCATCAGCGCATTGCCAGTTCCGCCGGCAGGATGTGATCGAGCTTTCACCGATGCCTGAAGCCGTTCGAGCGTATAATACGCATGACGGTGGTTCAGGTTGACGTAAAATCCGACCAGTGGTATCGTTACGAAGTTCGAGAACAGAGAGGGACCCCCCCGGAAACTTCCTGTTGTTGAAGCCCGCTCGATGGTCGTCAAAGCTGTCGCGCGGGCTTCTCGTTCACGGCGTGATCCTGTTCGACGATGCAGCCGCCGGTGGTTCTACTT
The DNA here is from genome assembly GCA_963837035.1 of uncultured Pseudomonadota bacterium. Lineage (GTDB taxonomy): Bacteria > Desulfobacterota > Binatia > Binatales > Binataceae > JASHZA01. The sequence goes on along the minus strand of CAWIMH010000022.1, from coordinate 26,394 downwards.
CGCCAGCCGCGGATCGTCGAAACGCGATACACTGCGAATCTGCCGAAAAGACGCTTTGCTAACGGCTCACCGAATCGAACGGAAGAACCGCGATCCTTACAGGGAAGTGCGCTCTTTGGAAGACCTTGTTGTGCCCGAAATTGCGCCCGTGCGCGATTCAGTTTTTTCACTTGTAGGCGGTCTATTTCGATGCAGGTGAAGCCAGACAATATCAAGCGGCATATCTTCGGGTCGTAACGGCGGTTCGAAAGAGCTAAGGAACTGAGTCGCCCGTTCAAGCCTTCCGTTCGAGATCTTGAAAAGCAGCATCTCGAAAGTAGTCGTAACTTGCGAAAATTGCGGATCGAAGCGCATGTCATCCAGTGTGATCGGCGAGCGCAGGTGCGTAATTGGATCCGTCTTCATGGGATTGTGCAGATGTACGACCATCAGCGAACTGTGCGGTCCAATCAATACAGGCGGGATCTGGACGAGGAACCCCGCGGCCGCGAGCACCACAAACCACGTCGAGCGTAGATAGCTCGAGGCCGCAACGACAGCGAGGCACACCATCGTGGCTGGAATCAAAAAGCGAGGTCCCCACGCATCGTCGCCCGACCAGTCCCACCACTTCGAGTACATTAGGAGCTGCGCGCCCAAAAGCAGAAGCGCCCACACAGCGACACGACGGCGGGTAGGATCGTTCCAGAGACTCCTTGCCGCTACGGGAAAGAGAACCATCAAGGGTGAGAAGAGAAACACGCCCTTGCCAGCCGAAAACAGGAACCCATACAGGCCAGTGAACATTGCTCCGTTAAAGTTAACCTCATACCCAGAATCGAATATTGAGCCCGTGCGCGCGTAATTGCTGGCGGCCATGAGTAGAATCCCCGGAATGGTTCCCAGCGCGATCGGCAGCCAGGATTTCTTCGACGCTACGATTCCCGTCAGAGCAATCAAAATGAGGGCGTCCGTCCGCACCGCTACCGCAAAGCCTCCCACGAGTCCGGCCAGCCACGGATAGGTATCGGCGAGAAGAAACATCCCGAGCACCAAGGTTGTTACGACCGACTCCGCATATTCACCTTGGAATACGGGAACCACGCCGAGGTGACGCCAATCGTGAGTGCGCTCAGAGCCGCAGCGCGCGTTCCCACGCGCTCACGAGCCAGTAGGACATAAACCAGGGCGACGCCGATGGCGGCATTGAACACGTACAAGAGCATGTTGAACGCGCCCTCAGTTGAAAGCCCTGTCGTGGTCTTAATCCAGCGGGCAAGCAAGATCGGCGGCACATGCAGCAGCGATATACCGATTCCATAAATCGCATAGTGCTCGCCCGGGAAATATCGGGAGATGTCGTTGCAATGGCAGTCGATGAGGGACTTGGCCCAGGCGATCCTATGAGCCTCATCGCCGCTCACGTAATGTCCGCCGAAAGTAGCCAGATAAATCGCAAATGCACACGCGAACACTGCCGCGAATCGTTTCACGTCGTCCCTAACTGCGCGCGCCAGTTCCCAAGCTCGGACAGCCGGCGCACCCTGTCTCGTAAATCCGAGTCACTCGCGATCGCGTAGCGCCCATACATCGGCCTGAGAGCTAACGGCTCACCGAATCGAACGGAAGAACCGCGATGAGTACGAGCGCGACAAAATACCGTCTTGAATCTGCCGACACTTCCATTTTACCAACGCATTGCCCGGCACGCTTCCCCGGGCACGTCCTGTAGTTCCTCACAAGAGGAGATAGTAAACGGCCGCGCCTACAACGACCATAACGAGCACATAAATGATCAGTTCGTCCACGTGACTCCGCGCATAGCGCAGGATGCGCCAGGCGGTGCCTCCGAATAGCGAGCACCATGACCTGATTGCCGCCCCTTGGGCGGGATCTTGCCGCGATTGCGAGCGCAAGTGAAGCGTTGGCTCAGAACCTGTGGTGTCCGCGTCATTTCTAACGCCCTTATCGACGTTGCGTTCGCACTGAACATGGCCATCGTGAGGATACGGTGAGGTTCAGCTCGCCGGCCGTGGCGTGATCTGCCGCACCGCCTCCCCGATCATCGCGTCGAGCTTATTCATCGCCTCGGCCTTCTCCGCCGAATAAGAATTGCGGTCATAGATTCCGGTGATGTCCGCGTCCGACGTGATTCAGTATCGCCTTCAAGACATGGCGCGGCGTGCCCGCGGTAGTCAGCAATGTGGCCGCGGTCCTTCGGAGATCGTGAACAGTTCGCGGGCTGAATCCCATACGCGAGGCATGTCCGATTCATGATTTCTGGTAACCGCGCGGTCACGCCCTCGAACACGCGCGCTTCGCTGCGACTTCGGATGATCTGAATGTTGGCGAGGTGCGCATACGGGTTCCGGCTCTGGATGATTGCCATGGCTGCCGGCCCCAGCGGAACGACATGCTCCCGCTTATTCTTCGCGCGAGCTGCAGGCAGCGTCCAATACGCGCAGCTAAATCGATTTCGTTCCAGCGCAGCCCGGTGATCTCCGACTTGCGCTGCCCGGTCAACAGAGCGAATCTCAGAACGTCTCGAGTCAGCGGCTTTTCCTTCTCGAGCGCCAGCCAGAGTGTTGCCACGTCGGACAAGCTCAAGACTCGTTCGCGCGGCTGCTCGTGTCCTCCCGGTGCCCGGATCCCTGACGCAACATTGCTCTGAACCCAGTCGCGATCGACGGCCAGATTGAGGAGGCTGACGAGCAGCCGGTGACACCGATTGGCGCGCAACCCTCGCTCCCCGCTGAATCATCGGATCGAGGACGGCGAACACGTCAGAACGGCTGAGGCTGGCGACCGCGCGCCCTTCCAGCGCGGCAGAACCTCAACCTTGATCATCCGCTGATACTCGTAGGCCGTTCTCGGGCGCGCATTGAGCCGCTGTAGGAAGAGCGCAACGAGCGCCTCGACCGACTCCCCGCTATGCGCCCGGCTCAGGGAACGTCCGCCAAGGACTTGCCGAGCAGCGTCCCGGGCCTGAACGACCGAGAGTAGAGCGGCAGAGCCGAGAGTGATACGCTTACGCTTGCCGCCCTCGCGGGTGAAGAACGCCCATGCCTTGGTTCCGCCCTTGCCGACGCGCAGCGCGAGCCCGGGCATCACGGAGTCGAAAATCTCGATCTGGCGGCGCCCGGGAGGGCACATAGCTGAGGTGACCATGGCTGGTGTTAGCGCAATAGACATCGCCAATATGTGCCAGAGATGTGCCGAGCGAATCAAGCCCGCGATCATAAAGTCAATGAAATCAAGGGCTTACCGGCATGACGATCTAACACATCGACAGCACGCGTTGTTGCTGGCGACCGTTCAGGAGTTTATCTCCACCGCGGAGCCGGTGGGCTCGCAGCAGCTCGTCGCGCGCCATCCGCTTGGAGTGCGGGCCGCGATGGTGCGTAGCTTAATGGCAGAATTGGAGGAAGCCGGGTTTGTTTCTCAACCGCACACCTCGGCCGGCCGTGTCCCGACAGATAAGGCTTTCCGCTACTACGTCGATCATCTCGAGCGGTCGCCGGTCATCGCCTTTAAAGATCGCACGCAAATCGAGTTGCACTACTCCGTCTACGCCGACGACGTTGGCGAAACCATCCGCGACACTTCGCGTCTCCTTTCCCTGATGACTGGACAGGCGGCGGTGGTGATGGCGCCAAGGCTGGAGTCGGCTTCGATCGAGAGGGTTCAGTTCCTAAGGCTGCGTTCCCGCGAGGTATTAGCGGTCTTCGTTCCAGTCGCGGGCGGGGCGCAAAACCGTCTCATTCATACCGAACAGGACTACAGCCAGGACGAGCTCGATCGTATGTCAAATTACCTCAACGAATCCGTAAGCGGCCGTACGCTTGTCCAGGCGCGCACATGGATTGAGGAGCGGCTCAGGGAAGATCGTGCCACTTACGATCGCTTCATGCGCGCGGCGCTCGTTTTGGGTGGCGCGGCGACCCAAAGCGCGACTCCCACCGAAGTCTATGTTGAGGGCAGCATCAAGGCGTTCGACCAACCGGAATTCGCCGATCCAGGTAGACTGCGCGAATTGTTGCGCGCTCTGGAGGACAAAACTGCCCTCCTGGACCTGCTTGAACGAACCCTCAAGCAAAACGGGTTGACGGTATCGATCGGATCCGAAAATTTCGATATGCGGCTCTCCGGTCTGAGCGTCGTCGCGGCCTCATATGCCAGCGGGACGCTGCCGCTTGGGAGCCTCGCCGTGGTCGGCCCGGTGCGCATGGACTATGAGCGTGTGATTCCGCTGGTTACCTACACTGCCAGGGCGCTCTCTCGCGTGCTGGAGCACTAACCTGCCGAGGCGAGGTCGTTTAGCGCAGAATTCGGCCTGGAAGGGGTGGCGGGGGAGCCAATCATGCTTATGTTTCTTGACGGGTAAAGCTGGATGCTTAAGCGATCGAAACATACTACCGGCGAAGACGAGCAGAACCCCTCCTCGGAAGACGTCGGCATCGAGGCCGAGCACTCGGCGGGCGCTAATTCGGGAGATGAAGGCGAAATCTCTAAGCTACGGGCTCAGGTTGCCGAGAAGGATGTGGAAATCGCGGAGTTGAAGGATAAGTACTTGCGGGCGCTGGCTGATTCGGAAAACACCCGTAAGCGTTTCCGCCAGCAGGCGGACGAGACGATCCGCTTGCAGCGCGAGAATCTCCTGCGCGACCTACTGCCAATGATAGACAACCTCGAGCGTGCAGTCGAAGCCGCACGTAGCGGCGGTAAGGATAAAACGATCGTCGAGGGCGTCGAGATGGTGCTACGCTCGATGTTCGATTTTCTGAAGGGACACGGGGTGTCTCAGCTCCAGGCGGTGGGTCAACGCTTCGACCCAGCACTGCACGAGGCGGTCGATCACGTCAAAAGCTCGGAACATCCGCCAAACACTGTTATAGAAGAGTTCCACCGAGGTTATCAGATCGGTGATAAGACGCTGCGGGCGGCGCGCGTTTCGGTCGCCAAGGGGAAGGGGAATGCCGACGGAAACGGCGCTCCCGGCAAATCCGGCGGCAATGAAGTTGAAAACTCCTGAAACATGGTTATGAATCTTTTAGAGGACTGCTGAAAATGGCGAAAGTAATTGGAATTGACTTAGGTACGACCAATAGCTGCGTGGCGATAATGGAAGGCGGCGATCCGGTAGTGATTGCGAACTCTGAAGGGAGCCGCACGACGCCATCGGTCGTCGCATTTACCGAGTCGAACGAGCGGCTGATAGGGCAGATCGCGAAACGGCAGGCAATCACGAACCCGACCAATACGGTGTTTGCGATTAAGCGGCTAATGGGACGGCGGTTCGATGACGGTGAAGTGCAGAAAGCGATCAAGGTACTCCCGTACAAAGTGGTCAAGAGCGATGACGGCGCGGCGTGGGTAGAGATCCGCGGCAAGAAGTATAGTTCGCCGGAAATCTCGGCGTTCATACTTCAAAAGATGAAACAGACGGCCGAGGACTACCTTGGTGAGAAGGTTACCGAAGCCGTAATCACCGTTCCCGCCTACTTCAATGACAGTCAACGGCAGGCGACAAAAGACGCCGGCCGCATCGCAGGTTTGAACGTCCTGCGCATCATCAACGAGCCAACCGCGGCCTCATTGGCGTACGGACTCGACAAGAAGAAGGACGAAAAGATAGCGGTCTTCGACCTCGGTGGAGGCACGTTCGACATCTCGATTCTCGAGCTCGGGGATGGCGTCTTTGAGGTCAAGGCGACCAACGGCGATACCTTTCTCGGTGGCGAGGATTTTGACCAGCGGATTATCGACTACCTGGCCGACGAATTTCGGAAAGACCAGGGTATCGATTTACGCACGGATCGGATGGCCCTGCAGCGCCTGAAAGAAGCTGCGGAGAAGGCCAAGTGCGAACTTTCGACCGTGATGGAAACCGACATCAACCTGCCCTTCATCACGGCGGATCAGTCGGGCCCCAAGCATCTCAATATCAAGCTTACGCGGGCCAAGCTCGAAGCGATCTGCAACGACTTGTTGGAGCGGCTCGACAATCCCTGCATCACAGCGCTCAAGGACGCGAGTCTGCGCGCGAGCGATGTCAACGAAGTCGTGCTGGTGGGCGGCATGACCCGCATGCCGGCGGTGCAAGAACGGGTCAAGAAGCTGTTCGGCCGCGAAGGCCATAAGGGCGTAAATCCGGACGAGGTGGTCGCGGTAGGGGCCGCGATTCAGGCGGGTGTACTCAAGGGCGAGGTCAAGGATGTTCTGCTGCTCGACGTTACGCCGCTATCGCTCGGAATCGAAACGCTCGGAGGGGTATTCACCAAGCTGATTGACAAGAACACCACGATTCCCACACGCAAGAGCCAGGTCTTCTCGACCGCCCAGGACAATCAACCAGCGGTGACGATCCGCGTCTTCCAGGGCGAGCGCGAGATGGCGGCCGACAACAAAATGCTCGGCCAGTTTGACCTGGTCGGTATTCCTCCGGCTCCGCGCGGCCTGCCGCAAATCGAGGTTACGTTTGATATCGACGCCAACGGTATCGTCAACGTCCATGCGAAGGATCGGGGCACCAACAAGGAACAGTCGATCCGGATTACGGCTTCGTCCGGGCTGAATGAGGACGAAATCAAACGGATGGTGAGCGAGGCCGAGCAACATGCGAGCGAGGACCGCGAGCGGCGCGCGTTGGCGGAGGCTCGCAACAAGCTCGATAATCTTATCTATACCACCGAGAAGACAGTGAAGGATCACGGTGCGCAACTCGACGATGGCTCGCGCAAGGTCATCGATGACGCGCTGGCCGATGCTCGCGCCAAGCTCGAATCGAAGAGCGCCGACGAGATGAACAAGGCTGCCGAAGCACTGGCTAACGCTTCGCACAAGCTGGCCGAGGCAATGTACAGCAAGACCCGCCAAGGTCCGCAAGCTGAAGCCGGCGCTGCTGACGGTCACCCGGATGGCGGACCGCAGGGACCGGGTGACACGGCGAGTGCGGAAAAGAAAGAGGACGTGGTCGACGCGGATTTCAAAGAAGTGAAGTGAAGGTTGCTTGTAAATCGGAGGGCATCAGAAGGCGATCAAGCTCCGCGGCGCTTACTTCTCCCCTGGAAGTGGAATAGTATTGCTGTTCGATGCCTTCCGAACGAAAGCGAGATTATTACGAGGTTCTCGGCGTCACCCGCAGTGCGAACGACGAGGAACTCAAGAAGGCCTACCGGCGCCTCGCCATCCAGTTCCATCCTGACCGCAATCCCGGCGACAAGCAGGCGGAGGAGAAATTCAAGGAGCTGAACGAGGCCTACCAGATTCTCTCCGAACCCGAGAGGCGGGCCCAGTACGATCGTTTTGGACATGCGGCATTCCAGGGTCCGCAGGGTCCGGGTGGTTTCGGGGGCTTCGACTTCACGCAGGGCTTCGAGGAAGTTTTTTCCGACATCTTCGGTGATTTTTTCGGGACTGGCCGGGGGCGTTCGCGCTCGCGCAGCAGGCGAGGCGACGACTTGCGCTATGATCTCGAAGTCGAATTTGAAGAAGCGGCGCGCGGCAGCGAGAAGACCGTCAAGTTTCAGCGCCTGACGTTGTGCGAATCCTGCAACGGCTCGCGTGCGCGGGGCGGCTCGGAAGGAGCGCGCACATGCCCAAACTGCCGGGGTACTGGGCAAGTCCGCACGCAGCAGGGATTCTTCTCAATTTCCACGACCTGTGGGCAGTGTCGCGGCGAAGGAACCATCATCGCGGACCCATGTCCGAAGTGTCAGGGACAGGGCCGGGTACGCAAACCGGTATCGCTCTCGGTGAAAATTCCGCCGGGCGTCGACAACGGGTCAAGGCTGAAGCTTCGCAATGAAGGCGAGGCTGGCTTTGGCGGCGGTCCCAACGGCGATCTCTATGTCGTGGTGCACGTCAAGGAGCATGCGCTCTTCGTCCGCCAGGACAACGACGTCGTTATCGAAGTGCCGGTGAGTTTCCCCCAGGGGGCCTTGGGAGCTGAAATCGACGTTCCCACGCTGGAAGGGAAGATAAAGCTTAAGGTCCCGGCCGGAACGCAGTCGGGCAAGGTGCTGCGTCTCAAGGGCAAAGGATTCACCGATCTCCATGGCTACGGCCGCGGGGACCAACTGGTGAGAATCGTGGTTGAAACACCGCGACGGCTCACGGCGCGGCAGCGCGAACTGCTCGAGGAATTCGCCAAGCTTTCAGGCGAGGACGTCAATCACCCGATGGCCAAGGGCTTCGTCGACAAGCTCAAGGAGATGTTCGGCTAGCCAGGGGTCACTCACGGCCCAGTGCGGACATCAGCGCGCGCCGCATGACACGCTCGGGTGGCTTCACGCGATTAAATAGCTCGAAGGCGAGAACGCCCTGATTGATCAGCATGCCGGCGCCGTCGAAGGTGCGGCGCTTTAGTTTCGCCGCCGATGCGACGAACGGTGTCGGCTCGCGCGCATAAATAAGATCGTAAAAGATACAGTCCGGGTCAGTCGCGTCATACGCGAGATTTGCGAACCCACCAGTCTTCAAGCCCATTGGGGTCGCGTTGATCACGATAGCTGCCGCGCGCATCGTGGAGATGCCCGTCAATGTGTCGAGTCCACGCGCTTCGATAGTTCGCGTCGAACGCCTGCCGCCGCGGGAACCGAGATGTTGCGTGAAGCGTCGGGCCAGGCGATTCGCGCGCTGCAATGTTCGATTTGACACGACGATACGCTGCGCGCCGAGGCGGATAACGGCGAGGAGCGCTGACGCCGCCGCGCCTCCCGCCCCGATGATTACGGCGACCTTACCGCCGAGCGTGATCCCTAACTCTCGCAGGTCCATTTCGAGACCCCGTGCATCGGTGTTGTCGCCATACAGGATGCCTTTGCGATTAATGACGCAATTGATCGCGCCGAGCACGCGGGCCTCGTCGCTCAGATGCGCCATCATGCGCAGTGCCCGCTCCTTGTGGGGGACTGTAAGGTTGACGCCCGCAATACCCAAGGCGGGGATCGCGCGAATCGCGTCGCGCAAGCGTGAGGGAGTGACATGGAAGGCAGCGTATGCGCGATCCATTCCCAGCGCTGCATAGGCAGCGTTATGCATCGTGGGCGACTGGGAATGCTCGACCGGATCGCCGAAAATCGCGGTCAAGATCGTACGGCCGCTCAGGGTCAGCGCCGCGTCCATCTTTAAACCGACTTGCGTGCGACGCGGATTTCTTCAGCTTGAAAGAGCCAGCGATACTTGAGACCGGCGCGGGCAAAGGCTTCGGCGGCGCCTTCGCCGCGTTCGACCAAGGCAAAAGCAGTGGCCACAACGGCGCCTGCCGCTCGCATCGCGGCCACCGCCTGTAGGCTCGAGCCGCCCGTGGTTATCGTGTCATCGATCACCGCGGTGCGGCGATCCTTGCGGAAAACGCCTTCGATCTGCTGCTGCAAGCCGTGCGATTTGGTTTCCTTACGAACGAAGAACCCGGAGAGATCGTAGCCGTAGCGCCAAGCCGCGCTGACGATCGCGTCTGTCACGGGCAGGGCACCCGCGGCCATTCCGCCCACCTGCTCGATTCCTTCGTCGCGCACGAGCTGGAACATCAGATCGCCGGCCAGATATGCGCCGCGAGGAAGGTAGAGCGTTCGCTTGCAATCGATGTAGTAGTTCGATGTGCGGCCCGACGCGAGAGTCAGGTCGCGCTCGAAGTAGGATTCGCGCGCAAGCATATGCAACAGTTCACTGCGGCTCTCGGCGTCCATGTTCGATCTCTGCGGCGCGTTGCGTGACTAGCGCCGGAACAGTACCGATTCACCCAGCGGCAAGTCGAGTGCAAACCGGCGCAGCCAGTCCAGCGCAACCTGCGAGGTCAGCAGCTTGATCCAGTCGCGCGTCCCGCGCATCTGATAGCGGCGCGATACGGCGATGCCGTTGGCTACCAGTGCAAGGCATACCGTACCGACCGGATTCTCGGACGTGCCACCATCCGGTCCGGCGACACCGGAAGTTGCGATCGCGAGGTCGGCACCGGACCGTTCGCGCGCGCCAGCCGCCATTTCCAGCACGCATTGCTCACTCACCGCGCCATGCTCCTTGAGCGTCGCCTCGCGTACGCCAAGAAGGTCGTGCTTTAGTTCGTTGGAGTAGGTGACGAGGTCGCCCAGGAAGTAGCGCGAACTGCCCGGGACATTGGTCAACCGATGGCCGATAAGCCCGCCCGTACAGGATTCGGAAACCGCGAGAGTTATGCGCTTTTCGGTCAGTAACTCGCCGACGACCTCTTCCATAGTCCGATCGCCTTCACCATAAATGTAATTGCCAATACGGCCGCGAACGCGCTCGCTCAACTCGTCGAGGCGGGACTCGGCGATGCCGGGCATGTCTTCGACCTGCACCTTCAGCGAAATTTGCGGAAAGCTTGCGCGGAACCCGACGCGCGCCTCTTCGGGCCTGATCAACCCGGCGACCGCCTCATCGAGCCCCGATTCGCTGATGCCGAAGGTCTGGAAAATGCGCGTCACAAAGATCTTGTCGCTGCCGCGATTCAGCCGGATCCAAGGAATCACCTGGTTCTCGAACATCGGCTTCATCTCGCGCGGTACGCCCGGCATAACCACCAGGTGTGCGGTGTGTGCCGCCTGCAACACAGCCATCCGGAAACCTGGCGCGGTTCCCAGCGGATTGGGTATTATTTCGGCGGTTTCCGGGAAGAGTGCCTGTTTGATGTTATTATCGGGCATCGGACGTCCGAGTGCGGCGAACATGCGGCGCATATGCTCGACCGAGGGTTCGTCGCGCCAGAGCGCCTTGCCGGTGATACGCGCGATGGTCTCCGTTGTCAGATCATCGGCCGTGGGGCCGATCCCGCCAGTTGAGAGGACCACGTCAGCCATCTGCATTGAGGTTCGCCACGCCCACTCCAGGCGCTCCGGCACGTCACCGACGGTGAGGACGGCGACCAGGTCGACCCCGATTTCGTTGAGCTTGTCGGCCAAATAATTGGAATTGCTGTCGACCACTTTGCCGGTGGTAATTTCATCGCCGGTCGAGAGAATCACCGCTCGTTGGATCATTGAACACTCCTTCGCGAATGATGCGTGCTTTTAGGCCGCCGTGCCCGCCGGCAGCGGTTTTTTCAGAAGACACGCCGGAGAATCTGCAAGACCAGGTTGGCATAGATACCCGCTGCCAAATCGTCGAGCATCACGCCCGCGCCGCCGTTGGCGCGGTCAAGGCTGCTCGCCGGCCAAGGCTTGATAATATCGAAGACGCGGAAAAGCGCGAAGCCGCCAGCCATCCACGCCCAGCTCACCGGATTGAGGAACATCGTTGCGATCATTCCGAGAATTTCGTCGATAACTATGTGCGGGCTGTCGTGCTCGCCGAGAGCTTTCTCGGCGCTGCCAGCGGCGACGACGGCTCCGGTAAAAATCACAGCGAAAAGCATCAGGAAAGCCGACGGCGAATGGCTCCAAAGCGGCGCGCAAAGGTACCATCCGAGGATCAGCCCGACGACCGCACCGGCCGTGCCCGGCGCGAACGGTGTGTACCCGATGTAAGCTCCAGTGGCAAGAAAAATCGTCAGTGTGCGCATCCGTGAAGTCGGCGACGATAGCACGACGGCGCGTCCGGCGGTAATCGGGACACGACGCGGAGAACCCGAGTGCCCCTCTTGTTCTTTTCAACCAGGGCTTATGGGCGGCTAACTTGGGCGGACGGGCACCGGCTGCTCCTCGGCGACGACCTCGACCGACTTGACACCCTCCAGACGGCGGACGACGTCGTTTACCAAGTCGTCCCAAGGGGGGACCAATCCGGGGCCATTGATTTGGACGGCGCCGCCGGCGCATTGCACCTCGAGCGGAGCGTGCCCGATCTTCGGATGCAGCATCAGAGCTGCACGAACCTCGGCGGCGAGCGCGGCGTCGCGCAGCTTGCGCCATTGCTCAGGTGTCGCGGCGTGGTCGATCGCGATCGCTAAGCTAGCCAGGCCCGATGCAAGTGTCTCCAGCGGCATTGCAAAGGTGTTGAGCGTGACCTCGTAGTTGGCGGAGTCGTCGATGTCGACACCCATCAGCGTTTGAACCCGCGCGCGCATTTCGCGGTCGTAGTCACGCACTCTTCGCTCCGCGACAGCCGGCGCGAGCTGTTCCTCGGCGGCGATTTCGGCGGCGCGATCCTTGAACGGGCCGACCAAACGTACGCGGAGGCCACACGCATTTTCGGGAAGGATTTGGGCGACCGACCGCCCAATTATCACCAGCCCATCGGTGGCCATCTCTTTGAGCACCACCGCACGAAAAAACGAAACGAAACGCTCGGTGTCCGTCTTGAGCCGCTCCCAAAAATGCGGACGGCGTTCATCCACAATCACCAGTTGTTCGGCGGTGACGTTGTAGATCTTCGAGGTTCGCGCAATCAACTCGTCAGCAGTGAGGAAGCGGTAATTCAACCGCCCGGCGGTGAGGCGGCCGAGTGCGAAACCACGCGTCCCGAGGTGCTGGGTCAGCGTAATTATTGCCATCGCTTGTCCCCTCGCTAATGAAGGTCCCCCTGCAATCTTAGGTGCTCAGTCCCCGCGTAGCAAACTCGATTGCGATAGCGTCGCGAGTCAGCGACAGCTAGGATTCTACCGACTTTGACGACGTGGTGAACGGCGCCAACGCAGCGCCAGTTCCTTCAGCCGAGAAAAATGGCGCCAAAGAAAGAACATACCCCGTACCTCAGGGGCGCCCTGATTGAACCACGGCCCGTGCGCGGGGACATGTCCGCTGCCGACGTGATCGATACCGCCTTCATGGCCTATAACGGCCGCCGTCTGCGTGAGGCTGCCGCTTGTTCGCCGAAAAAATGCTCGAACCCGACACTGTCGTCGGGATGAGCCTGACCGGGGCGCTGACGCCGGCCGGCCTCGGGATGTCGTGCCTGATCCCGCTGATCGAGCATGGATTCATCGACTGGATGGTCTCGACCGGCGCCAACCTGTATCACGACGCTCACTTCGGGCTCGGGCTGAAGATGTTCCAGGGCTCCGCTGAAGCTGACGATGTCGCTTTGCGTAACGCCGGCGTGGTGCGCATCTACGACATATTTTTCGACTACCGCGTGTTGCTTTCGACCGATGCTTTTTTCCGCGAACTGGCCCGCCACGACGGAGTTCCAACACTCGATGGGAACCGCCGAATTTCATTACCGCGCCGGCCGTTACGTTGCCGAACGCGAGCGCGTGTTGAAACTCTAGCGCCGCTCGCTGCTGGCCGCCGCACATGAGTTCGCCGTGCCGATCTACACCTCGTCGCCAGGCGATTCGTCGATCGGAATGAACCTGGCGCTGCTCGAAATGGAAGGCCACAAGCTCAGGCTCGATCCGCTGACCGACGTCAACGAAACGGCCGCGATCGTGTACTCCGCCAAGGCTCAGGGGATGAAGAGCGCGGTATTTATCCTGGGCGGCGGCTCCCAGAAGAACTTCATGCTCCAGACCGAGCCGCAAATTCAGGAGGTGATGGGTGTGGCGGAGAAGGGCCACGACTATTTCCTGCAGGTAACCGATGCTCGCCCCGACACCGGCGGCCTCTCCGGCGCCACCCCAGATGAAGCGGTCAGTTGGGGTAAAATCGATCCCGACCGGCTGCCCGATTCGGTGGTATGCTACGTTGATTCTACCGTGGCGTTGCCACTGATCACTGCCTACGCGATGGCGCGGCGCAAGCCGCGCGATCCCCGTCGGCTCTATGATCAGCGCGAGCAGATGGTCACCAGACTGACCGAGGAATACGAGAAGGTGCGTCACCAACGCGAACGCTCGGCGCAATCTTGAGGGTGGGAACAGGCGGCCCGAATGGCATCACGCTCAACCTCCGGTTCGCATCCGACCGAACATAGTATCGGCCAGATGCAGGGCGAATTCGCGCGCGAATTGAAAGCGGCTTATTTTGCCGCGCTCGCGGCAGGGGAGATTCTCGCGTACCACTGGCAGGATCGCGGCTTTACGGTAAACGAGAAGAGCCGTGGCAACCCGGTCACCACCGCAGACCTCGAGGCTGACCGCAAGCTCAAGGAGATATTGCTAGGCGGGTTTCCCGAGTATGGATGGCTGTCGGAAGAGACCGCGGACGACGGTGATCGCCTGGTTCGCCAACGGGTATGGATCGTTGATCCGCTCGATGGCACCAAGGAATTCATCAAGGGCGTACCCGAGTTCGTTGTCGCAATAGCCTTGGCCGAAAGCGGCGTACCGGTGCTGGGCGTTACTTACAATCCGATCAGTCGCGAGCTCTTCTGGGGCGTACGCGGGTTCGGTTGTCACCTGGACGATGCGCCGGTGCGGGTCTCCGGCACCACCCAACTAGCAAATGCTACCGTGCTCGCCAGCCGCAGCGAGATTGCACGTGGTGAATGGAAACCCTTCGAAGGCTTGGTCAAGGCGCGCGAGATGGGAAGCGTGGCTTACAAGCTCGCGCTGGTCGCCGCCGGTCAGGCGGACGCAACCTTCACGCTCAAGCCCAAGAACGAATGGGACGTGGCGTCTGGCGTCGCGCTCATTGTCGCCGCTGGCGGACGAGTCACCGATGTTGATGGAAATGATCTGCGCTTCAATCAGCCGTCGGTCAAGTTGACGGGACTGCTTGCCTCGAATGGCCACCTGCACGAAGAGCTGCGGAGGCTAGTCGCGCGCGGTCGCCACCACTAGTTCCCCTTTGCGTCATCATCTCATCCTACTTGTTGTGCCGGTCGCACGAGCCCGATCGTCTTAGCGGCGGGTCCGGTCTCCGGCAGCATATACAGCGCCACGATTTGAGGCACCTGGAAGGCCAGGAACGCGAGCATCACTGTGCGCAAGCCGATTATCGGAGCGAGCGCTCCACCCAGGAACGGAGAAATGAAGGCGCCTCCGTAGCCCATCGCCCAGACGAATGAGAAGGCCGTACCCATTTTTGCCGGCGTCATCTCGGGCAGTTCCATCATCAACGTGCCGGTCGCCGCGAGACCGCCGGCCGACCCGATTCCCACCAGCACCAGCGCCAGGCGGATTTCATTGATGGTCGGGAACAACACTGTACCGGCGGAGCCGATGAGAGTCAGGATTGCCATCGGCCACAGAAAGGGCCGGCGCAATCCAACCAGGGAGGTAGCGATCCCACCCGCTCCGGCGGCGAACATTGCCGCAAACGGCAGGACCGCGGTCAGATTCGCCGCCGCGCCCAGTTCGAGCCCGCGCTCGACGCGAAAAAACTGCGGCAGGAACGCGGTGTATAGTTGGAACACCCACATCCCGCCGAACAGCGCGACCGCCATCAGCGTCACCCCGCGCATACGCAGCACCTCGGATAGGCTGGCCCCCGTCTCTCCGCCACGGCTAGCTTCCGTGACCGTCGCGTCGGAAAGGCGCTCGCGGCCGAACACGGTCCATAGAATTGCGACTGCCACCACGCCGACGCCGTAACAGGTGAGAACTCTCCCCCACGAAGAACCCAAGGCCGCGTAGACCGGTGGCGTCACCGCGTACACTGCCGTGATCCCGACATACGCGCAGACCGAGTTGACCGTGTTCATCCAGGGCCATTCGTGCTTGCCAAACCATTGCATCACCAGCGCCGCAGGCGGGCCGATCATGATCCCGTAACCGACGCCCTCCAACACCCGGCACAGCAACAGGGCGGAAAAAGACGTGGCATAGCCGCTGGCGATTTCTGCAATTCCCAGCAGCCAGATTCCTCCCAGCAATGAACGAAGCGTGCCGAGTCGTTCAGTGACGAAGGTCCCGGCAAAAGAAAAGATGCCGATACACAGTGCGATCACCGAGATGATCAGCCCGGCCTGACCTAGCGTGATCCCCAACCCCCTGATCATCGGCTCCAGAATCGGCGCCGGTGCAAGCCAGGTCATAACCTGCCCGATCAACATCGCGATGACCAGGGCTTCGATCACCCATCGATAGCGCGGCAATCCGGGCTCGATCGCACTCGCCATGACTATGTGCCTCCTGGAGAATGGCCCCCGACAAGGGAGCGACATCGGATTCCAGACCCGCAGGGCTAAAGCTTACGATCGCCGCTGCCAAGTGTGACATAGCACACGAGCCCTATGGCATACACGGCAGCCGCCAGGTAAAACACCGCGCCGAAAGAACCGGTGGTTTGTACGATAAAGCCGGTCGCGGCAACACCAACGATCCCCGGCAGCGTCGCGAACGTGTTCGACAAGCCCATCAGGACTCCGGCGTAACGCGGTGCCACGTCCAGATGGTTGACTGCGAATGCGCCGCTCCCGATAGCGGTGCCGCCCAGCGAGAGCGTGACCAACGCGACCGCCACCCGTGGCGTGTGAATCAGGGGCAATACCAGCAAGGGCAGGGCGCCCCCCGTGAATGCGATCGATTGCAGCATCTTTCGTACTACAGTCAGGCGCATTCCGCGCTGGTGCAGCCGATCAGCGATCCATCCGCTCAGGTTCTGCATGACGAAGGCCGCGGCGTATGGAATCACCGAGAAGAGCCCCAGTCGCGCCATCGGAATTTCGAAGGTGTGATGCAGATAGGTGGGCAGCCATAACAATAGAATGTAAAAGCCGAAGTTGTTGCAGAGATGGGCGATCACGATCGCCCAGACCGCTTTCTCGTGCAGGATCGGGGCCCACGGAATCGCATCGGCAAGACCGGACTCGTTGCGCCCGCGGCGTATTAACTCCATTTCCGCTGCCGTTACACCGTCGCATTCTTCCGGATCGTTCGCCGCCTTGTTCCACCAGATCGCGACCCACACGAGTCCGAGAGCACCCGAGATATAAAACACCGCCTGCCATCCTAGCCCGATCACAATGATCGGACTGGCCAGCAGCGCCACCATCGTGCCGAAGGCCACTCCACTGAAATGCAGAGAAATGGCGCGTGCCCGTTCAGACGCGATTGTCCACCGCGCCGCAATACTGTGTACGGCCGGAAAATTCACTGCCTCGCCCGCTCCCAGCACGGCGCGCATCAGTAGCAGTGTTCCAAACGACGTCGCCGCCGCCGGCGGTGTTAGAAACGTGGCTGCCGACCACAATGCCACTCCGGCAGCGAGCACGCGCTTACCGCCGAAACGATCGGCCATCCACCCCCCGAGCATCTGTGGCCAGAGGTAACCCCAGAAAAAAGACGACAGCACCAGCCCAGTGCGCGTCGCGTCGTAGCCTTTGTCACGAGCGAGCGGGATTATCGCGATCGAAATGTTGACGCGGTCGACGTAACACAGCGCGGTCGCCAGCGCGAAGAGCAGAACGATCGTATAGCGCCGCGGCCATGCCCCGACGCTCGCGTGGACGTCCGCATTCTCGAGAGAATCTTGTTCCATGCTCGCTCGTTGTCCGAGCGGAGCTTAGTTGGCGCGGTACCGTTTTGCCAATGACGATGGTCGGCCAGAACCGGAATACTCCTAACGGCCCAGAACGTGTCGCACGGTATTCAAGACAAAGATGAACTCGCGCGCCGTTGGGATCTCGCCCATGGACGCCACCCGCGAAAGCAGATCCATCTCGTCAGTCGTGACACCCAGATTACGTCTCAAGCGGTCATCCTTGCGAAATTCGTCCCACGCCGAGCGTTTGCCCGAACCGTCTCGCGTCTTGAGAAGTTCGACCGTGCCTGGATTGGCAAGGAAGAACAACTCCCGGCGATCCAACGCCAGTACTTCCGCCAGACGACTCAGAACCTTGTCCGAGGGGTGGCGCTTGCCGGATTCCAGATGGCCGACGTACGGTGTCGAAGTTTTGATGCGCCGTCCCACCTCCTGCTGGGTGAGGTCAAGTTGTCGCCGCCGTTCCCGGATTACCTGTCCGAAGGTTCGTTCTTTCCTTCGCGTCATTCAGTGCCCCAGACCATGTTATTGCGTACATATGCTCCGCATAGGCCACCTCTCTTGGAGGAGGGGACCGCCGGGAATAGACGATCGACGCCACCAAGTAAACGGTAACCTCAAGCGGATATACACGCGCGCTCAGTCCTAACCAGTTTCCCCCCGGAAACTTCCCTGACTTTCCGCGCATGGCGCTATGGATTTGAAAGTCTAGTCTGCGCCTTTAAACGTCACCTCGCTCAAATGTTTATTCCCTACTTTCGCTCGTGGGGCAAGCAACAACGATGACAATAGGCGATTTCACTAATATGAGCGCGGCAGCTTTAGCACGTGCTCGCTCAGATAGTTGAGCACCATCTCCTGTGAGACCGGTGCGATCTTCAACATACGGCATTCGCGGAAATACCGCTCAACGTCGTATTCCCGCATGTAGCCGTAGCCTCCGAGCGTCTGGACGGCGCGATCGCAGGCCTCGAATCCAGCGTCCGCCGCACGCAATTTGGCTATATTCGCCTCTGCCCCGCAAGGTTTATGCTGATCGAATAGCCAAGCAGCCTTCATCATCATCATCTCGGCCACCTCCAGCTTGGCGTAAGCATCGGCAAGTGGATGCGCGATCGCCTGGTTTTGGCCGATCGGCCGCCCAAAAACAATCCGCTCCTTGGCGTAACGTACCGCTTTGTCAACCGCCGCTCGGCCCATCCCAATCGCCTCGGAAGAGACCAGAATTCGTTCCGGATTGAGCCCGTCGAGCAGAGTATGGAAACCACGGCCTTCCTGCCCCACGACGTCCGATGCCGAAACCTTGAGATTGTCGATGAACAGCATGTTGGTATCGACCGCATGCCGCCCGAGTTTGTGCAATTCACGCACTTCTACCGCCTGCCGGTCGATATCCGCAAAAAAAAGCGTCATTCCGTCCGTCTTCTTGGTCACCTTCTCGATCGGGACAGTGCGGGTCAGCAGCAGCATCTTGTGCGATTCCTGCGCCTTGGTGGTAAACACCTTGCGTCCGTTGACGATAAAGTAGTCGCCTTCTCGCCGCGCAAAGGTCTTGGTATGCGTGATGTCATTGCCGGCATCAGGCTCCGTCACCGCGAACGAAACGTGCAGCTCGCCACTAATCACCCGCGGCAGGTGGCGGCGCTTCAATTCCTCGCTGCCATGCTCCACGAGCGGGGTAAGTCCAAAAATTCCCAGGTGGATCGCGCTCGCGGCGTTCATCGCACCCATGTAGGCCACCTCGCGCATCACTAGCGCGGCCTCCGTTATCCCAAGGCCGCTGCCGCCGTACTCTTCGGGAATCGCGATGCCGAGGAACCCAGCGTCTGCTACCGCTTTATAGAAGTCGTGCGGAAATTCACGCCGAGCATCCTTGTCCCGCCAATAGTCGTCGGGAAAACGCTGGCAGAGCGCCTGCACGCCGAGGACGATTTCTTTTTGCGCATCGGTCAGTTCGAAATCCATCGTGAGTCTCCATTTAAACGAGCCAGCCTGGGCGCGGTACTTCGGCTGTAGAGCACATTATTATCGCGCCAGCTTCGACTATTCCAAGCAAGCGGCAGCCAGCGTGCTCCTTCGGAAGGGCATCGCTCTTGCCCCAAAAGGGCACCGCTCTTGCCTTTGTGGTATTCAGGATTGGCCCGGCGAGCCCAAATGTCATCTCGGGTTGGCCAACAAGTTTGCCAAAAAAGCTTAAACGACGGGCACTTTTCGCTGCGACCCGATGGTTTGCCGCACTGCTCAACAGCCAGATTCGTGCCCTCCAAACAGGCGGCAGGTGTCGCTTGGATGGGCGTTGCGTTGTGCCGAATTTCGTGACACAAAACGAAATCATCACAATTCGAGGGCGACTGGGCCCGGTACGAAGCTTGATAGACTGAAAAGGGCGCCCGCGCTGTGGCTCCCGAAGTTAACTCAGGGTGTGCCGCTCGTAAGCGGCCAGGAGGACGACGAGTCACATGACTCCGAAGCAAGTTCTACAGATGCTTAAGGACAAGGGCGCCGTAATGGTCGATCTTAAGTTCATCGACCTGTTGGGCACTTGGCAGCATTTCACCGCACCAGTTAGCGAGTTCAAAGACGAAGCCCCGTTTGATGAAGGCCTCGGTTTCGACGGCTCGTCAATCCGTGGATGGCAGTCGATCGAAAGCAGCGACATGCTCGTCATTCCAGACCCCGACTCTGCGGTTATGGACCCTTTCACCAAGGATCCGACCCTGACGATGGTCTGCAATATCCAAGATCCCATAACGCGCGCCGAATACACGCGTGACCCCAGGAACATCTCGCGAAAAGCCGAGGCCTATCTCAAATCCACGGGAATCGCCGACGTCGCTTTCTTCGGCCCCGAACCCGAGTTCTTCATCTTCGACTCTTTGCGTTTCGATACCACCCAGAACTCCAGCTACTATTTCATCGATTCCAACGAGGGTAATTGGAATAGCGGCAAGGAGACCGCCGTCAAGGGCGGCCTGAATCTCGGCTACAAAGTCAAAAACAAAGAGGGGTACTTCCCCGTACCGCCGACGGACAGCCTCCAGGACATCCGCACCGAGATGGTCCTTGAGATGGAGCGCGTCGGTATCCGCGTCGAGAAGCAGCATCACGAAGTCGCCACCGCGGGACAAGCCGAAATCGATATGCGCTTCCAGTCGCTCACCAAAATGGCCGACTGGCTCACCTGGTACAAGTACATCGTCAAGAACGTGGCCGTGCGCCATGGCATGACCGCGACCTTCATGCCCAAGCCGATCTTTGGCGACAACGGCACGGGCATGCATACCCATCAGAGTGTATGGAAGGGTGAGACCCCCCTCTTCGCCGGTTCCGGCTACGCCGGGATGTCCGAATTGGCGCTGCACTACATCGCCGGCATTCTCCATCATGCGCCGTCGCTGGCGGCTTTCACCAATCCGGGCACGAACTCCTACCGCCGCCTCGTACCGGGCTTTGAGGCGCCGATCAATCTCGCATACTCCAGCCGCAACCGTTCCGCATCGGTGCGTATCCCCATGTATTCGCCGTCGCCCAAGGCGAAACGTATCGAGGTGCGATTCCCCGATCCGACCTGCAATCCGTACCTCGCGTTTTCGGCCATGCTGATGGCCGGGATCGACGGCATCCAGCGTCGGCTCGACCCCGGGAAACCGCTCGACAAGGACATCTATGCTCTGACGCCGGCTGAACTGGCCGAAGTGCCGAGCATGCCCGCCTCACTCGAAGAATCGCTGGGCAATCTCAAACGGGACCATGAGTTTCTGTTGAAAGGCGACGTCTTCACCGAGGATCTCATCGAGACTTGGATCGACTACAAGATGGCCAAGGAGGTCAGCGCGATCCGGCTGCGCCCTCATCCTTATGAATTTTCTCTCTACTACGATGCCTGATCCTGGTTGAGGGTAGTGGGTTGTTTTGAAGTCAAACTCTAAATTTTTCCCCAGAATGCGAATGCGACCGCACCAGAGACGAATGAGAGAGCATAATTCCAGCGCAGCGCTTCTCCCAGATAAAAGTACGCGAAAATCGCAAACACGATCAGAGTTACGATCTCCTGAATGATCTTGAGTTGATAGCCGGTAAACTCACCGTAGCCGATGCGGTTCGCCGGAACCTGAAAACAATACTCAGCAAAGGCGATCAGCCAGCTTACGACAATAACGAGAGGCAACGGCTGGTTTCTGAACCGGAGATGGCCGTACCACGCAATCGTCATGAAGAAATTCGAGCAGAACAACAACAAGACGGTTAGCATCATCTCTCCGATGTGGTTCAACTTCCCATTCGTCCAAAATCACAAGGATATCATCCGAGTCCCAGAGCCGATCCGATCGGCGGTTCGGATTTTCACACTGACCCAACTACCTTCTTTCGGCATGACTTGACACTGACGGCGGCGAGTTCGGCTCGCCGCCGTCATCCTTTTTCCGCGTCTTCTGCCCATATTCGAACCGCTTGCGCGCAGATGATAGAGTTCTCACAGAAGGGGGCTCGCGCTCTGCTCCAAAGAGCGCACTCGAGTACAACTCGCCCATCTAGCCAATGGCAACTTGCGCGCAAATAGGCGTCGACGCGTCACTCCGGCTGCGGCTAGTGATGGCCACGGCACTCGCTGCCCTCATCCTCGGCCAGTACGCAATACCTTGTAGGGCTTCGGCCAAGGAACCCGCCAAGATCGGCCGCGTTGCCTCTGTAGCTGGTGCCGCCCAGTCCACCGCTTTACCCGCGGCGGGTTCGACCGCAGCCGCGTCCGCGCCCGCTCGCCCGCGCCGCGAGGCAGTTATCGCTTACCTCAGCCAGGTTATCGGCTGGTACCGTCACATCGAGGCCGAACAGCGTCTCGCCACCGAGCCGGCCGAAATACTGTTCCTAGCTGACGACCGCCAGGCGGCTGACGAGGTCGTAAAGCAGGCCTTCGCTTACGCGCGCGCCGAGGCAGCCCTGCTCGAAACGGAAAATGGTTCGGCCGCCTCAACTGGTACGGCCGGCGGCACTGTTTATGAAAACGCATCGGGTGGAGAGTCGTCTGCGTCCAAATCTCCAATTCCCGGACTGGCCGACTTGATTAAGCGACGGAACGAGAATCAGGCGCAAGTCACCGACGCGCGTGTTCGGCTCCGGGATCTGCAAGCGCGCCTTCCTCATACACCCCAGTCCGGACGGGCCGGGCTCAACCGTCTAATCGTTGCCGCCAAAGGCGAAATCGAACTCGCGCGATCGCGTGTCGATTCTCTCAACGCCATGATCGACTTCGAGACTGGCAGCACTGGCGCCGGACCGGCTGGTGCAGGACTCGATGAACAAATCGATGAACTGGAACGTTCCCTCCCGCAGGCCAGCGCCGCTACGGCTGACAAGCCGCAGTCTGTTTCCGCCGTGGCGGCCACGACACCTCTCCTTCGGGCTGCCGCGCCCGTAGGAGTTGTCGGTCGCATCACAGCCCTCGTCGAACTCAGGCAAAAGACGCAGGCGCTTGCGGACATGATCGACACGAGCGATCGCCTCCTCGCCACGGTCAAGAGCCTTCGCGCGCCCTTGCTTCAGGCGCTTAACGATGTGGATCTCCGCGGCGCCGCCCTTGCCAAGGATGCTAGCGCGAGTGATCTGGCCGGCATCAGGCAAAACAAGGCGCGGTTCGAAGGTCTTTCGGAACGTCACAAAATGGTTGTCGCAGCCCTCCTGCCCCTCTCGAAGCAGGTGGTCCTCCTCAATCTTTGCGCAGAAAATCTCATCCGCTGGCGCGCAACGGCTCAGGAGCAGTTCGCCGAAACCCTGCGCCGCCTGGTCCTGCGTCTGTTCGGCTCGGCCCTGGTGATCGCCCTGGTTTTTGCCGCCGCTTTCGTCTGGCGCAAGCTTGCTTTCCGCTACGTGCAGGATCTTCAGCGGCGGCATCAGTTGCTCCAGTTGCGTCGATTGATCCTGGTCGTCGTCCTCTTGTTCGTACTACTCTTTGATTTCGCCAACGAACTTGGAGCGCTCGCGACCGTGATGGGGCTTGCAGCCGCCGGCGTCGCACTCGCGTTGCAGAATGTCATTCTTTCGATGGCGGGATATTTCTACCTGAGCGGCCGCTTCGGCATCCGGATCGGCGACCGCGTCCAAATCTCGGGCATTAATGGCGACGTACTCGATGTTGGCTTCTTCAAGCTTACAATGATGGAGCTGAGCGACGATAAAAACGCGCGCCAGCCCACCGGTCGGGTCGTCGTGTTCCCAAATTCAGTGGTCTTTCAAGCCAATGGCAACTTCTTCAAGCAGGCGCCGGGTGCAAGCTTCACTTGGAAGGAAGTGCGTTTGACACTTGCCCCAGAGTGCGACTACCGGCTCGCGGAGCAGCGGCTGCTCGGGGTGGTCAACGAGGTCTTTGCCCGCTACCGCGATACGGTTCAGCGCGAATCCCGCGCGATGGAATCGATCTTGAACGTCGCGCTCGAGACCCCACGCCCGCAAAGCCGCCTCTACCTGAGCGAGTCGGGCCTCGAGGTCGTCATTCGCTATCCCGCGCAAACCATGGAAGCAGCCCAGACTGCCGACGAGATCTCGCGCCGCCTGGTCGACGCAATCAGGCGCGATCCAGCGCTTAAGCTTGTCGCGCAAGCCGCACCCTCGATCCAGCCGGTCATCCCGCCAGAACCGGCAGTCGGCTCCGACCAGGCCGTCGCCGCCAATGGTTCACCGCAATCCGGTGCCGCGCCCGCGCCCGCCACGCCGGAGTCCACCGCGCCTGATTCGGGTCAGGATCCAACGGCCAAACCGCAGGAATGATCAAGCGCGCCCCGTCGGCGACGCCATCAGCGTGCCTAGAAACCGATCGCCAGCCAGGAGAATCCGTTGGTAACTTCTGCCGTTGCGCCATTTACCCCCAGCAGATCGCCAGGCACATCGAACACAAAGGTGGCGCCGCTCTGGTTGTAGGCAACCACCGATACTACCGTATTCATCCCGCCCGTTCTTGAATAGTAATTGACGGCCAGCGGAGGGATGAGTATTGCCGTCGGGAATCGGATCGGCCAGCCTACCGCATATTCCGTATCATTCGGGATTCTGACTTGCCCCAGAGCAAAGAACCCCCACTGGATGATCGCCACCACCGGACCGTGCTGCGTGTCCACTATCGGAATCCGTAGGTATCCGTTGGTTTGGAGCGATCCGGTAAAGCCCGCGGCGAACGCCTGTAACAGCCCGATATTCGCTAGGTTGATGTCCTGGCGCTGTTTGAGCAAGGCGGTTCGGTTTGCGAGTTGCTGATGGGGCTGGTTGCTAATGCCGATACCACTGAAGCTCGCCCCCGTGCCTGCGCCTTCCACCGGATCTGTCTGACCAATTTCGTAAATCTCATTCGCCGTGAATTCAGCACTGTCGATCAGTGTAGTCATCGTTTGAACCGTGCGTCCCTTGACTGAGGCGGCAAGCGCCACCGGCTTTCGTTATTTCTAGTGCGGGGGATGGCTCCGAGGCATTTGCGTATGCCACACGCTCGGCTAGAACGTCAGAGTCCAGGTCCCCGAGTAGTTTCCTGCGCCGGTGTAGGCGAAAGCGGGAACCGTCACATGCGCGACCAGCGGCCCGGGTGCGTTGTGGAATGCAACTAAGGTCCAGGTAACCGCGCCGTCGACGGTCGTCCCGTTCAGTGCCGTCGCCCAGGTTGGTGCACTTGTCCCAGTGACGCCGGCGATCGTGCAATACTGGATATTCCCATTGCCGTCCACGATCAACTCGCCCACCGCTTCCGCCGTGCTGGCCGTCCACGGCGGAAGCGGTGGGCCCACCGCCGACGGCAGCGCTACCGCGGCCGAATTAGCGAACAAGCCCAGCTCCTGAATCGTAATCCCGATCGCGCCATAGTCGATGGTCGCGAGCGCGTAATTGAATTGCACGCTTCCAGGCGAGGGGAAACTGGCCGCACCAATTGCGTTGTAATAGGCCGGCGTTGCTCCCAGGCTCGTATCTCCAGCGGTCGGCGCGAGTGCCCCCGATCCGAACCCGATCGCAGTTATAGACTGACCAGCCATCACGCCGGCGATCAGATTAGCCAGTAGCGGTAACCCGGCGTCGACGAACAGGTTCTCCGCTTCCCACAGCAGCCGCCCGCGGTTGTATAGTCTGGCTATTCCTTTTGGTCGCATGGGCTCCTCGTCATTTCAGTTGTTTCCTGGAGCTGCGGTCGGTGCCGCGCATCGCGCCGATGAAGCGCTACTGGGTCCGAGTCATTCACTTGCCGCTATCGGAACGCCGTTGATGATCACCCCGGAGTCGGCCACCGCCGGTTCGTTCGCGCCGTGCGTCACGCCGATATGACGGAAATGGGCGTCGTGGCGCGGTGCGATCAGTTTTGTGTCGGCGAGTAGCCACGCCGGCGCATTGACCACATCAATCGGTGTGGGCGCCGCGTCGCGCTGTAGGAAAATCGATCGTACGAAATCGTTCGGCACCGGGGCCGTGTCGATTATCGGCGCAGCGGTGAACCATAAGGAGTCGAGCAGGGACCGCGTCGGTTTGAAGAAGTTGGTCGCCGCAATCGCCCGCAAAGCGTCACCGTTCCCGACCGTCTGGTTCGACTGCAGTTGTACGAGCACGCGGAACACTGCCCAACCCTGGTCCGCGGGCCACGACGTTCCGCCCCAGCTCGACTGCCCTTCCACCAGCGTCACGCCGTTCCACCCCAACGCCGCCAGTGCCGTCTTGATCGAATAGGGTGTCCCGCGCGTCCGATGGAGCGGTATCGCCACTTTAAGCAGACTGCGCCAGGAAGCCGCATCCGAGGACGCGGCGTCCGACACCCCGGATGCTCCCGGCGACGAGCTGAGTGTGTCGATATTTGTCAGCGCGTCGATATTCGTCAAAGCGTCCACGGACTCGCTTCCGGTCGCACCGACTTGCCACTCTGGCGCCAACATGTCGAACTGCCACGCTAGCAACGGCAGCGCGTTGTCGGGCACGGAATCCAGCCGATAGACCAGAATCGACGTGAGGTCGAGTGCCCCCAGGCGCTCGATCAGCGGCAGCAATGCCCGGCTGCGAGCGTCGTCGATCGATGGTTGGAGCGTAAGTTGCGCCATTTTCTATTTCGCAGCTTCGCGCCTAGCTCCCGATGGGACCGATGGCTGCGATCAGCGAAATCGCGGTGCAGTTGGCCCACTTTCCTGGCGTAAGC
>CAWIMH010000021.1:427500-890169 GCA_963837035.1 uncultured Pseudomonadota bacterium | reverse complement strand
GACGATCCGCGCCACGAAAGCTCTCAGCATATATCTTGTAGATGTCTTCGGTGCCGGACGGACGCGCCGCAAACCATCCACTCGCGGTAATCACCTTCAAACCGCCGATGGGTGCGCCGTTGCCCGGAGCCTGGGTGAGGATGCTCTGGATTTTTTCGCCAGCCAGCTCTGCGGACGGTATCTGCTCTGGTGAGAGCTGCGCCAGCATTTGCTTTTGCTCCGAGGTAGCTGGCGCATCAACACGATCGTATACAGGTTCCCCGAACTCGCGCGTGAGTTCGAGGTAGAGTTCGCCGGGATCGCGGCCTGTGCGCGCGGTAATCTCCGCCGATAGCAAAGCCGGGACGATGCCGTCTTTATCTGTCGTCCAGACGCTGCCGTCCAGACGGATAAAGGATGCACCCGCACTCTCTTCTCCGCCAAAGCCAAGCGAGCCGTCGAGCAAGCCATCTACAAACCACTTGAAGCCGACCGGTACTTCGTAGAGCTTCCGGCAAGCTTCGCGGTGACGTGGTCGATCATCCGGCTGCTTACTACCGTCTTTCCAACCGCCGCGCCTTTGCTCCACCTCGGTCGATGCCGGAAAAGATAGAAAATGGCGACCGCGAGATAATGGTTGGGATTCATCAATCCGGCCGTGCGGGTGACGATGCCGTGCCGATCAGCATCGGTATCGCAAGCGAAGGAGATATCGTAGCGATCCTTGAGGTCGATTAAGCTTCGCATTGCGTAGGACGAGGACGGATCCATGCGAATCCGACCGTCCCAATCGACCGTCATGAACCGGAAGGTCGGATCGACGACCTCATTCACGACAGTGAGATTCAAACGATAGCGCTCGGCAATCGGGCCCCAATAGTGAACTTCGGCACCACCAAGCGGATCCACGCCCATACGGATATTCGCGCCGCGAATCGCGTCCAGGTCGAGGACGCGGCCAAGATCACATACGTAAGCATTGAGAAAGTCATGCCGGTGCGTGGTAGCGGCGCGCCGGGCGCGCTCGAAAGAGATTCTTTTCATGCCTTGCAGGCCGCTTTCCAGAAACGCATTGGCCCTGTCCTCGATCCATCCTGTGACGTCGTTGTCTGCCGGCCCGCCGTTCGGTGGGTTGTACTTGAAGCCGCCGTTGTCGGGCGGATTGTGCGAAGGTGTGATGACAATGCCGTCTGCCAGTCCTGTATTGCGGCCGCGGTTGTAAGTGAGTATTGCGTGAGAAATCACAGGAGTGGGCGTGTATTCATCCTTATCCGCGAGCATGACTTCCACACCGTTAGCCGCCAGCACTTCGAGCGCGCTGGCACAAGCCGGAACTGACAGTGCGTGCGTGTCGATGCCGAGGAACAGCGGGCCGCCTATGCCCTGCCGCTTGCGGTAGTCACAGATAGCCTGACTGATGGCCAGCACATGCCATTCGTTGAAAGTATTCTCAAAGGCGGAGCCACGATGCCCCGAAGTGCCGAACGCAACCCGCTGCGCGGCGATTGACGGATCGGGTCGCTCAGCATAATACGCAGTCAACAGTTTCGGAACATTCACCAGCACCGAGGGCGGGGCAGGTTTGCCTGCCATGTGACTTATTTTTACAACCGCATCTTTTGCATTACTCATTCGGCACCTGTGATGCTTGCGAGTGAAGACTTGGTGCGGCGCTAGCCACCCTGACGTGCTGTCGGCCTTCACCTCATCTTCCGTCTGCCGAACGCCAGCGCTTCGATCCGCAGTGACTCGTTGTCCGTCCCGACGCGACATTCCTCGAAACACCACCGACTCAGGAGGGCGAAAAATCCGATCGACCGCCTACGAATGGTGGAACAAATAGCCGCAGGGGACAGGAGACGAGCACGTGCCCTCAGTGCGCCACGGATGTCGGGCATCACCTCTTTGGCGAGATTCCGGTTGTTGCTTGTCGGCCGCAATCCCCGGCAGCACCAGCAACACCATGTGCGTGATACGGGCCGGTTCCTTATTGTTTCACTCCTAACGACACATTATTTCAGATTTAGCTTCTTGCTGGGGTTGAACCTTTACCAGTCGTTTTGTCTCTCGGTGGCTCACACTTAAGCCGTAGACCTTCGTCTGTTTGATAGGCTTATCTGCCATGAAACCCGGAGCCGGCGTTCTTAACCTTCGGTCCCGTGCAGTGCCAGCTCTGTGGGGTTTGTCGTCTGTATGATGTCCCTGGCCTTGGCCACTTCGGCTGCCGTGCCGTGAGCCAGTAGAATGAACTTGTCAGCCTTGAGCGCTGACTCGTATTTCATGACGCTGTCTTTAGGAATACCGATGCTGTAGAGCCCCGCGCCGAGAGCGCTCAAGCCGCCCATCACCGCCGCGCCTTCGAGAGCGCCGACAATCCAGGCGACAAGAGGACCAGCTACCAACACCGGCCCGATCCCCGGAATAGCGAAGAAGGCAGCTCCGAATAAGAGTCCCCAAAAGCCACCCCACACGGCTCCGAGCTTGCCCCAGTACTTCATGCGGTCGCCCGTATTATAGTATCCGGTGACATTCTCTTCGGAGTGATAGTCCTTTCCGACGATTGACAGTTTTTTCATGTCAAACCCGGATTTCTGCAAGTTCCTAATCGCCTCTTCTGCCTGGGAGTGAGTATCGTAGATGGCTACAACTGAGTTCGTTTTCGTCATGACCTGGACTCCTTACGTCACCCGCGCGAGTTCATTGCCGTTGTTCGTTATAGTCTGTCGTTCCCAAGGTCGAGCTAGCTGACCTGATAACGGCGACGCGGCGCTTGTCGCGGGAACGCGAGACTAACTACCGCCGCCGAGGCTTTCGATTTCACTGCCGAGGTCGCTGACCGACTTCTTAACCTCGTCAGCCGTCCACTTTGCGCCGCCTTAGAGTTTGGCGCCCAAAGATCGCGCACCATTTACGGTTGCCCTGCCGCCAGCAACAAGCTTGTGTCCTGACCATTCGGCTGCATCTTCAACAGAATCGGCTGCGCCCTGGAGCCAGTAGCCGGTCTTCTGATGCTCATTCCGCGCCGACGACGCCTCGGCCATCTGGTGGTAATGACGCGCGAGTGCGAGGTCAGCGCGGGCAAAAGCGTCGTTAAGCTCTTTCGGGGACTTGACGGTACCATTAGCGACTCCCGCGGCGAGGTCGTCGCGATGCTTGGCCGCGTCTTCCAGCCCGGCCTTGTTCGTGGCGTCATGGCGCCCCACCTCGAGCTTCAGCAGCGCTGCGCCGACCCGGATCTCCGTGGCTGCGTGAGTACGGTCTCCGTGCGCAAAGTACGTGCTCGCCATGTGGAAATGATGGTCGGGCTGGCCGATCAGTGGGGTCAGCACGTCCTCCGGAACCGCAACGGTGCCCTGCTGGGTCTCAGAAGTGGAACTGGACGCTGGGACAGCCGAAGATTGGGCCGACGCGATTGCGGCAAAGGAAATGATCAGGCTTGTGGTTAAGACCGCACGGCAAATCCTGCACATTCTTAATTTCCGTCCCGTTTTGTCGGCACCGACGCCTATTTCCAGCCAATGTCATTAAGAGCCTGCAGACGGCTCTCCGCTCTCGGTGGCGCTTCGCGCTGCTGTGGATTAGGCGCCACCTTCAGCGCGCCACAGACACAGTAGTCGCGATGCACTGGACTGTTCTTTTCGCGTCGGTCATGGCCGAAGAAGAAAGCAAGTATTCTTGACAGTCCTCTTTTCATAAGGTGTTCCGGCACCCGATCGTGACGATTCACAGGGCCGACGCCCAGCCAGGATCTCTCGGTGCAGCGCTCCTACTACTGAAAACCCTGTGCTGAGCGTGCGCGCAACGGCCATCAAGAGCAAGGAGCGTTTGGTTATCTGAAGAACACGTCATGCCGGTCGCGGGCTGGACCAAATCGATCGGCTGCGTCAGCCTGGCGCTGCACCGCTCAATTGATGGGCGCCGAATCGCGCTCGCCTTCGTATCATGTTCGGAACCCGACAAGGGGCAGGGATTCAGCGTTTGGGATCACTACCCAGCCGTGGCGTGCTCTTCTTTGAGCTCGGTTTCCGCCTTAAGCCAATCGTCCACCTCGCTGCCGGGACCACCATTACGGGCGCAATATATTTCGTACGCGCGCTTACGGATCTCGTCTTCGATGGGTTGCGGCTCCTCTCCAATGACCGACTGTTGTTTGGCCTCTTTTTTCTCTGCCATTTTGGTCTCCTCCTCGTCTTCGACGTGATTCCATAGTGGATAGACGTTTCGTTAACAAAAACTTTCGCGCGCCGATTTCAAATAGCTCTTACGAGTTCTGATAGTCTGACGTGAAATCCATCTCGTCTGTCAGCGGAAGCACCGTTCGTGAATCTTCGGGCCTCTTCCTTTTGAGCCCACACCGCCGCCACTGACCACGCTCTTCCAAATCCATCTCCAGAACCACCCGCTCGACCGATGCTTGGCAGCTTGGCCCTTCGGTTGGTCTCGGTGCGCGGGACACCGACCACGGACTGCCGCTCGGCCATTTCGCAGCAACAGTCGGTCCCGCCGGGCACGTGGCCTCCTTGCCTCGGTTATAAGTATGCATTTGCCCATTGAGTTAGCCGCGTAAAAGCGAAGCGTAGGTTCTTTCCGTTGATAGCGCCGGTGGCACGACATCCCTCACCTCTTCCATCGTATGATCGCGTATCGGTTTTGCTTCTCCTCGTAGAACTTCATTGCTAACTCTCGGCAGGCTCCTCGTGCGGCTCGAGCAGCCTGTTGCCGATCCGGGCGCTCTGCTCCGGTGGCAAGCGGGTGCGTTTCACCTCGCGCATATAGAAATAAGCTCGACTACGGAGCATGTTCCGTGGAAACAAAATTTACGTTCAAGGCCGATTCCGTTACCTCAGGAACGAACCTTCAGTTGTTTTCTCGCACGGATTGTCATTACGTACCGCTAATTGCGCTCGACGCCAGCGACCATCGCGATTTGATGAGGCTTGATTTAGACTGAGAGGACACCGAGGTCTTCGATCTTCATACTCATGGCACAACGCGAAGCATCGATCAGGCAGAGTGCGGCTAGGCCTCCGCGACCTCGTGCAATCAGCGCTCAGGATTTGGCCAAATTGGAAGGGCTGGCGGGCCTTCCATTACGCAAATTGGAAGCCTTGCGCGCGAGGATGACGGTTCGTCAGTTTTCCAAACGCTCGATCATCTATGAGGAGGGTCAATCAGAACGCGCCGTATACGTCGTGCTCTTGGGCATCGCCCGGCTTATCTGTCTCAGCCGAAGAGGGCAACGCAACTTGCTCGGGGTGCTTGGACCTGGCGACGTGATCGAGATTCCGTCATTGCTGCCGGATATTCATCATAAACTCTCCTTCGAGGCGTTCACCGATTGTCAAATCGGGTTGGTAAGTCCGAGCGAGCTGGTTGAGGGCATCGTCGGCATTCCAATCCGCGAGTTCAACGAGGCGCTTAATTTGACGATCGGGCGATGGTGGAAGCTGCTGGAGCGCCATTCAAACTTTTTTAACCTAACCGTTCGAGAAAGAGTCGCGATCGCCTTGCTCGACCTCGGTCGCAAGTTCGGTGCGCGAGACGACCGCGGGACGATCATAGATCTGCGCTTAAGTGGTCAGGACATCGCGGACCTCGTGGAGTGCTCGCGGCCGAAAGCGAGCGAGTGCCTCAAGAAGCTCGTTGCCGAAGGCGTTGTAATGCGCGAACAGCGCCGTTTCATCATCGACTCCCCGAAGATTGAGGCTAGCCTGCGATCCTGAAGCTCCCTGATACCAAGTGCCAGATTACCAATGCGGCGCAGAAAAGCAGCTCGCGGCAAAAGGAAGGCGGCGTAAATGGCTGCGTTCGGCGCGTAAACGGAGAGAAAACAATGGACCAATTAACAAATTGTCTAGTTCTCTGACGGGGATTCGTCTCAGTTCGGGGCAGCTCGGAGGTGAAAATGTCTCGCTCGGCGAGATGACCAGAGGAATGCATGAGCAAGGTATTCCTGTACCCATACCTTTTGCGGAGAGATAGCGATGAAAGTCGAGCAGATCATGAACCGTGGCGTCAAAACCTGCGGACCGCAAGATTCGCTCAACAGGGCAGCGCAAATGATGTGGGAGGAGGCTTGCGGCGCTGTCCCGGTCGTGGACGAGCAGTCAAGACCTATCGGCTTCTTGACGGACCGAGACATCTGTATGGCCGCCTATACTCAGGGCAAACCACTGGACGCTTTGCGGGTTGAGACAGCCATGGCCCGGAAAGTCGTGTCCTGTGGAGTTGAGGATGATCTGGGTTCCGCGGCCCAGCTGATGCGGCAGAATCGCACGCGCCGGCTTCCTGTGATCGATCAGAACGGAGAGTTGGTCGGGCTGTTGTCGCTCGACGACTTAGCCTGCGAAGCCGCCCGGACGCTTCGCGGCGGGGTAAATGACGAACTGAGAAACCTGGTGCTGGAGGTGCACTTGTCGATTAATCGCGGACGCTTGCGTCTTCACCCGGCCGCTTAAGGTCAAGAGGCATCGAGAGAATCGACTTGGAGCGCCCTGAACCCAGGTAATTTCCGTCGCGCCATCCAGCGGTACGGAGGTTTGCTATTTTCGCATATGGCCATCGAGCGAATCCTGGTTCCAATTGATTTTTCTCAGCCGTGGTTAAAAGCGCTTGACGACGCTGTCGAATTTAACCGGCCGTACGAGGCTGAACTCATATTGATGTTCGCCGTCGAACTCAGCTACTACGAATCGCCATTGTTGGTTCCTGATTCTTTAGAGCGCTTCTCGAACATCAAGCGCGCGCAGCTGAAGAGAGGCTCGAGGAAATCTGCAGAAGTTTGGGCAAGCGCGGTGTCAGATGCCGGACGCTCGTAGAATTCGGTGTGCCTACCAAGCGATCGTTGATGCGGCAAAAAAGGCCAAGGCAAGTTTGATCGTTATGTCAACGGACGGACGTAGCGACCTGGCCCACGTTCTCATTCGGAGTGTCGCAGAGAGGGTCGTGCAGCACGCCTACTGTCCGATTTTGTTGCTTCGAAGCCTACCCTTGCCGAAACCGCAAAATCACCGAGGGGCTTTGGCTCCAGCTCCGCAAATGGTAGGCGGCCAGTCTCCTAATGAACTTGCTTGAAGCCGCCATCGTAGTTCTCTTTTTGCTTCTCGGACCAGTGGTTTTCGCTCCGCTCGAGCGCAATCTCGAATGCCACTTTTTCGCGCTCGGAATGATATCCGTAACTCTCGCTGGACTCTGGGAGTGGGATTTAGTTCGGCGCACTCTGCTCACCCCACTCCCAATAACCGTGGCCGTGGTCATCGCTGGCGCTATTTTCGGTCGCGTCCGTCGTTGGCTAGACCGTCGCTTCGAGAAAATTCGCGGCCGCGTGTCCCGCGGACCCCTTACCGCCAGCGCGGTCCCCGTCATAAGTCTGGCCTCTTCCGGTGTCACCGCAATTATTGCGGCGCTGATGCTGGTTGAGGCAGTCGGACTGCTGCGGCTCGGTCCGGCAGCGCGCACGCGCGTCGTGGTAGCTGGTTGTTTCGCCATAGGCCTCGGCTCAGCGCTTACGCCCATCGGCGGTCCCCTAACAACGCTGGCATCTTCTGCAATGAACCTCGATTTCCTTGGGCTGTTCAGGCTTCTCGCGCCATGGGCATTGCCAGCGATAGTTGTAAGCAGCTTTTTCGCTGGCTATTACGCACGCGGTCCTTACGACTTAATTGCGGAGGGAATTCGCCGCTACGGAAAGAATGAGCGACGCGATGATCCAAGGGATCGAGATCTTCGTTTTCATTGGGGGACTAGTCTTGATCAGTGACTCCTTCGCACCAATCGCATCCAGGTACGTCGCGATGCTTTCCAACGATGCGATGTTCTGGGGCAACATCCTGTCGGCTGTGCTAGACAACTCGACGTTGGTTGCACTTGAGTTTCATCGGATCGAAGCGCTGCGAGCGCGCGGCGCTTTGCTCTCGTTGTTGATATCCGGCGGGATGCTTATCCCGGGCAACATTCCCAACATCGTATGCGCCAACAGAATCCGAATTGGGAGCGGCGAGTGGGCTCGCATCGGCGTTCCTTTGGGTCTGGCGGGCCTTATTGTTTACTTCGCGGTGCTAAATTCGTAAATTGATGACGCTGTAACGATTCGTGTTCGCGCCAGGGTCGGTCATGAAGCTTCAGAATGTACCTGTCCGCTAATGCTGAATCAAACACGCGCCAAAAACCTTTGCTGATCAGTGTACTTTCTATCCTCGTAGCGCGCCTTGATTTTCGCGCGTCATTTGGCTTGAGCGCCTCATATTGGTCCGAGTTTTCACATTCGTTTGGACAAGGGGATCGCGGCCTTTTAGCAAACGTGTAAGCGGCTACTCGCCACTCACATCGGGTGACAAACAGAAGAAATGTCCTCCAGATTTAGCTGCGGAAATACGCCATTATGCTATCACCCAAATATTTGGAGACATAGCCGTCAAAGCGAGTGACCGCCTGGGCTGCGGCGCGTTGGTACGACGCGACGATCTCGCGCCATTCCTCCGGGTCGAGCTTTGACGACATTTCGGTCGAGCCGACGAGGTCGCAGAACAACACCGTCAGATGGCGCCGCTCGGACTGAGCGTAGTCGGAGCAGAGCGCCGCTATAGAGAGTGACTAGACGAGCCTCCTCGAACGTGACCGTCGATTTTGCCGAAGGCGGCGAGCGATCCGTAGCGAGAACTTGAATGCTGATCGATTTATTGAAGCGCATGTTGGGCGTCAATGCCCTGAGAAAAGAGGCAATGATCTCAGGTGAGGAATCGGCCGCCACTAGTCGACTGTCGCAATCTGGACAGCACATGAGCGGTGCGTACTTCGCAAGTATGACCCGGATGCAGGCGGCAATTTCCCTTCATCGGTATGAGACTCGGCGCGCGCCTTGCTCGCGAAAATCTGGGGCAACTCACGGGGTTCGTTATGGAGTGCTCTGCAGAATTCGCACTAAACTTTGTTCACAGTCGTTGCAGAATCACCGCCAATCCCGCCAAAGTTGCAACACAACCCGCCCCCCGCCGGACATTGCTATTTTAAGCCCAGCATCGCCTTGCCCTTGGCAATCGCCTCTGCGAACGAGGGGCGTGCAAGCGCGCGGTCAACATACGCCGCGAGCTTGGGCCAGCGCTTGGCCTCCGGCGACACGCCGCAAAAACTTGCCTGGGCGAACTGCGTTGCGATGCCGATATCGGCGACCGAGAAGCTGCGTCCCGCGAGCCAGTCGCCGTTTCCAAGCTGGCCTTCGAGATAATCGAGCAACGGTGGCAATTCTTCGTTGATAGCTTTGCTGACGACCGCCTCATCGGTTGGCTGCTTAAAGAACGCAGGCCCGGCAATTTTTTGGAAAAAGATTTTTGCTCCGATAATCGGAGCAAGGCCACCGTCGCCATATTCTTCGAACCAAAGCGCACGAGCATAATCGCGGTGTCAGAAGGATATAGTGCGGGTGATGGCTTTATCCGCTCAAGGTAGGCGATGATCACTGATGAATCCTCGCCAGCGAGAAATCGACGTCGCGATAGGCGGAATCCCGCCAAGCGGACTGACGTCCTTGCTGACCCGCTTGAATTCGGCTGGCGCAATCGCAGGAACCACCGGATCGTGCTCGTAGGTAATGCCTTTTTCAGCGAGCGCAACCATCACTTTGCGGGCGAATGGAGAGACTGGCGCTCCGTAGAGAGTAGGCATGGACAGACTCCTTTAGCCGAGATTTCCGGAATAATGCAGCATTGGTGCGGCCAGTTCGCAACCTGACGTTTCGCGAGAGCTCTCAGCTTATGGCCATCCACGGTAGAACAGGTCGTCAGGATCTTCAACGCCGTCTGCGTCAATCTGGCTACCGGCCTGCGTTGTTAATCCGGAATTTCCGTTTTGACTCTCCGATTCCCATCCCGTAATGCCCGGACGACCTCTCTCTGCAAAGGTTTCAGCCGGTATTGGTACAGTGGGTTCCTCGCCGGCCGACACTGATGACGTTGACTAATTCGCGCTTCCGTGACCGCCCCGCGGAGTGGTCGAACGGTGCGGTGCGTGCCAGGTCTATGCGCCAACCACCGCTGCGGGCTCTGACTATGATTTAAGATTTAAAACACAGGCTGCCCTGCTAAATCATATGAATCTAATGTTGCCACTCCAATGTGGTGGACAAAACGGCAATTGATGGATTTCATACCCACGTTCGGTGGTTGCACCACATCACGCAGGAAGGCCCTGCCAATACATGATCCACTGGCTTTCTTGCGGCCTCAAATCATTAAACGTCGCTCACTCGACGGAGCGGGATGACCCCCTCTCCTGGACAGACCAATTGAAATAGTGACCCAAAACCCGAAAACTAGGACAGGACGAAGTTGAGGAAGGCGGGCTGCGCGTGGTCTTCTGGGAAGCCAGGGAGGCCACGAGGGTGTCGAAGAAGGGTCATACGGAAGAGCAGATCCTGCGCGCTTTGCGGCAGGCGGAGAGCGGCACGAAAGTGGCTGACATCTGCCGCGAGCACGGGGTGAGCGAAGCGACGTACTACGTTTGGAAGAAGAAATACTCTGGGCTGGGCTTGGAGGAATTGCGCGAGTTGCGGCAATTGCGCGAAGAGAACGGCAAGTTAAAGCGGTTGGTCGCGGATCTTTCGCTGGACCGACATGTGTTGCAGGAGATCGTCCGAAAAAAGCTGTAAAGCCTCGGCACCGGCGCGAGTTGGGGCGCTGGACGCAAGCCGCTTTCGCGATGAGCGAGCGGCGGGTGGCGAGGCTGTTGCCGATCCAACTGGCAACCCTGCGATATCGGGCTCGACGGGATCCGCAATTGGGGCTGCGGATGCGAACGCGGGAATTGGCGGCCAACCGAGTGCGCTTCGGGTATCGGCGGCTGACCGTGCTGCTCCGGCGTGAGGGCTGGCCGGTCAACGCCAAGCGGATCTATCGGTTGTATACCGAGGACGGCCTGGCGGTGCGGACCAAAGTGCGCAAGAAGATCGCGCGGCGGACCCGCGTACCGGCGGTCAAAGCTGTGCGCCCAAACGAAAAATGGAGTATGGACTTTGTCGCAGCGCGTTTGTTGGACAGGCGCTGGTTCCGGGTGCTGACGGTGGTCGATCAATTTACCCGTGAATGCCTGCTGCTTTTGGCCGACAGTTCACTGACTGGTCAGAAAGTAGCGTTGGCTCTGGCGCAAGTGCTTGCGGAGCGTGGCGCCCCGACTTCGATCACGGTAGATAATGGTTCAGAATTTTACAGTCGCGCGATGGAAGCCTGGGCCTATCAGTACGGGGTTGAACTCGCTTTCATCCGCCCCGGCAAGCCGGTTGAGAATAGCTATATCGAATCCTTCAATGGTCGATTGCGCGACGAGTGTTTGAACGTGGAAGTGTTCTTCGCCCTCAGCGATGTACGCGACAAGCTCGCGAAGTGGCGCGACGATTATAATCAGGTGAGACCGCACAGTGCTTTGCGCGATGCCACGCCCGCGGCCTTTGCGTGCACTTGGCAGGAAATGCGGAGCGCAGCCGTCGCGCGCACCGCTCGGCCGGCGCAAGATCAGACGGCCCACGCGGTGCAGTGCGCTCTGGCCTGCGAATCCGAAAGCGGCATAGCTTTCCGGCCCGCCCGTGTCGACCGTGAGGGCGGGGCCGAAAAGCTGTTAAACGCAGTCTTAACCAGCGATTTGCTTGAGGTAGTTACTTGAGTCCGTTGAGGTCACAAAACGCCGGTCACACCGGCCTTAACCGACTGCGCGAGGTCCAATTCTCTACCGTCAGCCGTCCTACTTTCGCGGGGCAGGTCAATAGCTCCGCCTATAACTACGATCGCCAGTGGCCGCTGAGTCGTTCGCTCCAAGGGGAAAATCGCCAAATATTTCGGGCTGGCGCCGGGCAAATATGGATTCGACAAGGGGATCTCCCAATGATACGCAAAGTGCGGCGGAGAGCTAACCGGTCATGATGCTGGGTCAGTTCCGGGTGCGCTGAAAGACTCAAAGGTGCGCAGGCAGTCGAGTTGCGAAGAACAGGGAATCTCTATATGTCGGCTGCGGTGCTGCTGTCTGCCATCCTACTTTTCTCGGCAGCTGGACACTCTGCTGAATCGGAAGTTGATCATCTTGCCCAGATACTCGAGCTCAAGCGTGGTTCCTCCGTTGCCGATGTCGGAGCCGGGTCCGGTGAGCTGTCGATCGCGATAGCAAAGCGCGTCGGGCCGGATGGAATCGTTTACTCGAGCGAGATCAATCCGAAACTGCTCGACAAAATTCGCGGTGTTGCACAAAAGGCGGCAGCTCAGAACGTAATTCCGATTGCCGGTAGGGAGCACGACACAGAGTTGCCGGCCAACTGCTGCGACGCGATTTTTCTACGCGAGGTGTACCATCATCTGACCGACCCAATCGGCATGGATCGCTCGCTTTATAGAGCGATGCGCCCAGGCGCGCGGCTTGCCATCATCGACTTCGAGCCGATACCGGGGCAGCCAGCTCCCCCTGGCGTACCCGTCAATCGTGGTGGGCACGGCGTTCCTAAGCGAGTGGTCGCGGAAGAACTAACTCGGGCTGGATTTAAGCTTGTGAAGACCATCGATTGGCCAATCAGTGCAGTGCTTGAGCATTACTGCATGTTGTTCAGGAAACCATCCCTCTACCAGACGAGAACAGAGAAGGGATGTATCTCGAAACTGAGCACCGCGTCATATGATGGTTTCCACTCTAAAAGGATCAGCGCCCTCACTGGTCCCTAACTATCTAACCCGGCGCTCGTTTCATTATGCACTAGATCGTTGCGGCATCTTGCAATGCCGCTCTTTCCGAGAGGCTAAAAGCTCAGTCCTTCGGGCCTCGATTGGACGGCACGCATGTTGCGCAGAGGTAGAAGCATGATGGACTTCATTTTCATTGCAGGGACCTGCGCTTTCTTCGTGATCGCGCTGGCTTACGTATGGGGGTGCACTCGACTATGACGCCGTGGGAGTTGCTGCTGGGCTCGGTGATGGCAATCGGCCTGACCGTCTACTTGATTTACGCCATGCTGCGCCCGGAAAAGTTCTAACGGGAGGAACGCTCGTGCTTGAAAACGCTCTCATCCAGGTGGGGCTGTTCTCGATTGTTGTCACGGCGGTCAGCGT
The DNA here is from genome assembly GCA_963837035.1 of uncultured Pseudomonadota bacterium. GTDB lineage: Bacteria > Desulfobacterota > Binatia > Binatales > Binataceae > JASHZA01. The sequence continues at coordinate 877,114 of CAWIMH010000021.1, read as the reverse complement.
CCCGCTCGGCCTTTACATGGCCCGTGTTTTTTCGGATCAGCGAACCTTTCTGGATCCCGTGCTCAAGCCGATCGAGCGTGCCATCTACCGAATTTGCGGAGTTCACCCCGGCACGGAGCAGAACTGGGTCGAATATACCGTCGCGATGCTGCTGTTCAGTGCGGTCGGTATGGTGCTGCTGTACGGCATGGAGCGACTGCAGTACTACCTACCGCTGAATCCGCAGAAATTAGCAGCAGTCGCCTCTGACCTGGCTTTCAACACGGCCGCTAGCTTCACCACAAATACCAACTGGCAAGCGTACGGCGGCGAGTCGACCATGAGTTACTTCACCCAAATGGCCGGGCTCGCCTTCCATAATTTCGTCTCGGCGGGTGCCGGGATCGCCGTGGCAATCGCCGTGATCCGCGGTTTTGTCAGGCGGAGCGGCAAGACACTAGGCAATTTCTGGGTCGACCTGACGCGGGTCACGCTGTGGGTTCTACTTCCAATTTCCATAGTTTTCGCGTTGGTCCTGGTATGGCAGGGGGTGCCGGAGAACTTCAGCGCCTATACGCACGCTAAGACCCTCGAGGGTGCGGAACAGGTGATCGCCCAAGGGCCAGTCGCCTCGCAAGAAATCATAAAGGAACTCGGCACCAATGGCGGCGGCTTCTTCAACGCCAATTCGGCGCACCCATACGAAAATCCGACACCGCTGACGAATTTTCTGGAGCTGGTCGCGATCTTCGCGATCGGCGCGGCGCTGACGCATACGTTCGGTCAGATGGCGGGCGACCGCCGCCAGGGTTGGGCGCTGTTTGGTGCGATGGGACTCCTTTTTCTCATGGGTGTGGCGGTCGCGATCTGGAGTGAGCAGCGCGGCAATCCGCAGTTCGCGGCTATGGGAATCAATCAGACCGCAAGTGGAACGCAAAGCGGTGGCAACATGGAGGGGAAGGAAGTTCGCTACGGCATCGTCAACTCGGCGCTCTGGGCGACGGTCACGACCGACACTTCCTGCGGTGCTGTGAATTCGATGCACGACAGTTACACGCCGCTCGGCGGGTTGGTGCCGCTGGTCAATATGCAGATCGGCGAAATCATCTTCGGCGGTGTCGGCTCGGGTCTTTACGGGATGCTGGTGATGGCGGTGCTCTCCGTATTCATCGCCGGACTGATGGTTGGGCGTACACCGGAGTACCTGGGCAAGAAGATCGAGGGACGTGAGATGAAGCTGTCGATGCTGTTCATTCTCATTTTCCCGGCAGTGATTTTACTTCCTGTGGGGGTGGCGATGGTCACCAAGGCAGGCCTCGCGGGGATCAGTAATCCCGGCCCTCACGGCTTTTCTCAGGTTCTGTACGCGTTCACGGAAGCGTCGGCAAACAATGGTTCGGCGTTCGGCGGCCTCAATGCCAATGCACCCTTCTACAACGTAACGATGGCGTTCGTGATGCTGTTCGGCCGCTTTCTGATGAAGGTTCCTGTGCTGGCACTGGCTGGCTCGTTGGTGGGTAAAAAGGCTGCGCCTCCCAGTGCCGGGACCTTTCCAACCAACGGAGCGATTTTTGTCGTGCTACTTATCGGCGTGATTCTCATCGTTGCCGCTTTAACGTTCTTTCCTGCCGATGCGCTCGGTCCGATCGTCGAGGAACTCACGATGCGCGCGGGCAAGCTCTACTAAAAAAGGGAATCTACTTCGATGGCTGATCGAAAGGCGACTCCGCTCTGGGAAGGCAAGATAGTTTGGGCTGCGCTGGTCGATTCAATGTGGAAATTCGACCCACGCATCCAAGCCCGTAACCCCGTTATGTTCGTCGTGGAAGTGACAGCGTTTGCTGTCACGCTGATTCTCCTGCGCGACTTCTTCTCGGGTCGCGGCAGCCTCGCTTTATTCGAGTTGCAGATCGCAGTGTGGCTCTGGTTCACCGTCGGCTTCGCGAACTTCGCGGAAGCGATGGCGGAAGGCCGGGGCAAGGCGCAGGCGGACAACCTGCGGAAGACCAGGACCGAGACACCGGCCACACTGCTCAAAGAGCGTCAGGAAGTAAGGGTTCCCGCTCCATCCTTGCGGCGCGGCGACGTTGTCATCGTACGTGCAGGCGAAGTCATCCCCGGCGATGGCGAAATCATCGAAGGCGTAGCGGCTGTCAACGAAGCAGCGATTACCGGCGAGTCGGCGCCGGTGATTCGCGAGAGTGGCGGCGACCGAAGCGCCGTCACTGGCGGAACTACAGTCATCTCCGACTGGATCAAAGTTCGGGTCACCGCCAATCCAGGAGAGACTTTCCTCGACCGAATGATCGCGCTGGTCGAAGGCGCGCAGCGGCAGAAGACCCCCAACGAGATCGCACTAAGTATCCTGCTGGCCGGACTGACTATAATTTTCATGTTGGTCTGCGTGAGCCTCTACCCGTTCGCCCTTTATGGAGGGACCGCGTTGTCCCTGCCAGTATTGGTAGCACTGCTCGTCTGCCTGATTCCCACCACCATCGGCGGGTTGCTCTCCGCTATCGGCATCGCCGGCATGGATCGGCTGGTGCAGCACAATGTGCTGGCGATGTCTGGCCGCGCGGTGGAGGCCGCGGGTGACGTCGATACTCTGCTGCTGGACAAGACCGGCACGATCACGCTCGGGAACCGCATGGCTTCCGAGTTCATTCCGGTGGATGGCGTAACCTCTGCGGATCTAGCCGATGCTGCGCAATTAGCCTCGCTGGCCGACGAAACTCCCGAGGGGCGTTCAATCGTCGTCCTGGCCAAGCGTGATTACAAACTGCGCGGCCGCGAACTGGCGGAAACCGATGCCCGTTTCATCGCGTTTTCAGCCCAAACGCGAATGAGCGGCGTCGACATCGCTGGCCGCCAAATCCGAAAGGGGGCGGGAGACCAGATCGTAAAGTTCGTGCAGGAAAATGGCGGCAGCGCCCCCGCAGAACTCGCGCCTATCGTTGAACGGATCGCCAAAGGTGGAGGTACGCCCCTGGTCGTTGCGGAAGGTTCGCGTGTGCTTGGGGTAATTCATCTCAAGGACGTGATCAAGGAAGGCATCAGGGAGCGCTTCGCGCGGCTGCGCGCAATGGGTATGCGCACGGTGATGATCACCGGCGACAACCCACTCACAGCCGCGGCAATTGCAGCGGAGTCTGGAGTCGACGATTTTCGTGCCGAGGCAACCCCGGAAACCAAGCTCAAGCTAATTCGCGACGAGCAAGCTCAGGGGAAACTAGTGGCAATGATCGGCGACGGTACGAATGATGCGCCTGCGCTCGCTCAGGCCGACGTCGGAATCGCAATGAACGCCGGCACACAGGCAGCGCGCGAGGCCGGCAACATGATCGACCTCGATTCGAATCCGACCAAGATCATGGAGGTGGTTGAGATCGGGAAGCAACTCCTGATTACGCGCGGCGCGCTCACCACGTTCTCCATCGCCAACGATGTGGCCAAGTACTTCGCAATCATTCCGGCGATGTTTGTCCTCGGATACCCGCAGCTACAGGCGCTTAACATCATGCGCCTGGCTACGCCGCAGAGCGCCATTCTATCGGCAGTCATCTTTAACGCTCTGATCATTATCGCGCTGATTCCCCTGGCATTGCGAGGCGTGCAGTATCGTCCGATCGGTGCCGCGGCAATTCTCACGCGCAACCTGCTGATCTATGGGTTGGGTGGGGTGATCGTTCCATTCATCGGCATCAAGGCGATCGATCTGATGGTTGCCGCACTGCATTTGGCATAGGAGGCCAAGGCCAATGCGACTTTGGGTTGCTTTTAGAATGACGATCGTTCTGACCTTGCTGACCGGCATCGCATACCCCGTGGCGATGGTTGCTCTCGCGCATTTCCTCTTCCCCGTGCAAGCCGAAGGCAGTCTCGTCGTTCGCAGGGGGCAAGTTGTCGGAGCGCAACAAATTGGACAGAACTTCTCCTCACCGCAGTATTTTCACGGCCGACCCTCCGCTGCCGGGGACAAGGGCTACGATGCGAGCAGTTCGAGTGGTTCGAACCTCGGGCCGACGAACAAGACGCTCATCGAGACAGTTCGCTCGCGGGCGAGTACCTTGCGCGAAAAGGAGCCTGGGATAAATCATGGCGAAATTCCCGTCGATCTCGTCACCGCGTCGGGCAGCGGACTCGATCCCGAGATCACTCCCGCCGCCGCTGAGATTCAGTTACCACGTATCGCCAAAGCGCGTGGTCTCACCGAAGAAGTGGTACGTCCACTGATTCGATCCCATATCAGAGGTCGTGTGGTTGGTGTCTTGGGTGAGCCCGGCATCAACGTGCTCGAGCTCAATCTGGCACTCGACGATCTAAGCGCGAGTAGCCACCCGAGTCGGACGAGTGAGAGGGGTGCCGCGAATTGATCGGGCTGCTTGTAGCATTGATTGGCGGCGCGCTGTTGGAGGTCGGCGGTAACGCCTTTGTCAGGCAGGCCCTACTTCGGCATTGGTGGCCACTACTTTTCGCCGGCATCGCGATGTTCGGCCTCTACAGTGTCTTGGTCAACCGAAGCGGGCTCAATCTCGACTTTGGGAGATTGATGGGATGCTACATAGTAGTGTTCTTCGTGATCTCCCAGGTTTTGGCGACGGTACTTTTTCGCGACGTACCCTCAACGCGAACGCTGTTAGGCGGCGCACTCATACTGATCGGCGGCATTACGATTATGAGTTAAGTGCAAGAGAGAAAGAGGTGACGTATCGATTACCAAGGAAACTCTGATGAACGACGAGGATCGGCGAGATCCTGAAGGCTTCCTGGATCTCGTTCCTCGGGCAAGAAAAGGTACGCTGAAGATCTATCTCGGAGGGGCCGCCGGGGTGGGTAAGACGTACCGCATGCTCGAGGAGGCCCATCACTTGCGGTCACAAGGGCACGACGTCGTGCTCGGCTTCATCGAAACCCATGGCCGCGCCGAAACCGGCGCGCGAATTGGCGAGCTGGAGTCCATGCGGCTGCGCGACGTCCCTTATCGCGGCGTAACCCCGAAAGAGATGGACGTCGAAGGCATTGTGGCGCGCAAGCCCGAGTTTGTGATTGTCGACGAATTGGCCCATACGAACGCGCCGGGTTCGCGTCACAACAAACGCTACCAGGATGTGGAGGAACTGGTTGATAGCGGAATCAACGTAATTACTGCTTTTAACATCCAATATCTGGAAAGCCTCAACCAGATGGTGCGTCGGATGACCGGGATCGAAGTCAGGGAAACCGTTCCCGACACCTTTTTTGCGCGCGCCGACCAGGTTGTCACAGTTGATATCTCGGTAGAGGAGCTTCGCCAGCGCCTGCGTGAAGGTAAAATTTATCCACCCGATCGCGTCGAGCAGGCCCTGAAGAATTTCTTCGAGCCGAGTAATCTCGCCGCTCTGCGCGAGCTCGCGCTGCGCGAAGTTGCGCGCGGCCAAAGCCGGCATCGCGAGGAAGCTGAATTGCTAAAGCGCGATCGCGGCCGGCGCATGCCGGTCGGCGAGCGACTGATGGTTTGCCTGTCATCCAATCCGGACGGGAGCAAGGAACTGCTGCGTAAGGCGCGCGCAGCGCAAATCGATTCAATGCTGATTGGTACGCGGTGCACGTCGCAACTCAGGCTGAGTCTATGCAAAAGATCAGCACGGCTGACTTCCGCGCATTGCTAGATAACATAAATCTTGCTGCTGATCTCGGCGCCGAAACGGTGTGGCTCAAGTCCGACGATGTGGTCACAGGGCTTATCGATTTTGCCCACAAAAACAGAATCACACGAATCGTGGCCGGACGTACGCACCCGACTCTATGGAACCGACTATTCCGCCGCTCGGTGAGCAGCAAACTGATCGCCGACGCGAAAGACTTCGATGTCGAGCTGGTCGCCCAAGGGACCAGTGAGGAATAATAATGAGACCTCCATCCCTGCGTATCCGTATCCGCAATGGCACGCTGCTCATGCTCGCGATTGCGCTGGCGTTGGGGGCGTTCGCGGTACCGACAGTCCACAGGTTGGGTGGCGCTATTCGAGAAACACTCTATCGCAACTACACCAGCATTGAGGCTTCTCAGCGTATGCACGCGGCCCTCTACGCCGTTGAGCTCGCTCAACTCCACGGCAAGCTGGCCCCGGCCCTAGCGCCTAATCGGGATCTTTTCTCGCACTGGATCGCGATGGAATTGAGCGACATCACCGAGGAAGGAGAGGCCGATCTGGCAACTGATATTCAACGGCGAGGGAGCCGGATTTTCAGCGAGTTGGCAGATAGCAGTAACGGGCGAGGGCTCGGACCGGACGAATTCAGCGCTCTGCATCAACGCATTGATCAACTAATTGGGATGAACCAGGCTGCAATGTTCCGGGCCGATAGCCGCGCGACGCGGATGAGCGATCACGTAGCCTACGAATTCGCGGCGGGTCTGCTGCTTCTACTCCTCTTAGGCGCAGCTCTCTCCTGGACCCTGGCTTGGAACCTGTCCAAACCTTTGTCCGAGTTGTCGGACCATCTGCGAAGCTTCAGCTCGCGCGGCCCCTCGGTCAGGTTGGGCGAGCAGCCTCTGGCGGAACTTCAGGCGGTCGCGTCGGAATTCAACAAGATGGCCGAACGCCTGGAGCGCTTCGAGGAACTCAATGTCGACCGCCTGATTTACGAGAAGAGCAAGACCGAGGCGATTATCGAGAGCGTCGAAGACGGCATCGTGCTCATTGATCCGAAAGGAGTCGTCACTCACATCAATGAGATTGCGGGAATTATTCTAGGGATTGAGCGCGAAGAGGCCCTCGGCAGCTCGTTCGACGACCTTAACAGCAACTCCCCTCACTACCTGAGGGTACGTTCGTCCCTGCGAAGCGTCGCAACCGAGACGCTCGAGGCACAACGAGTCGAGGTCGATCTCCACGTGCGCGGTCGCGATCACACTTACGTTTTGAAGCCAGTTCCGCTCAGACAGGACAACGGTCAGTCCTTTGGCACTATCCTGATTCTGCAGGACATCACCTACCTCCGTGACAAGGACCGGGCACGCACGAATCTTGTGGCTACGCTTTCGCACGAGCTGAAGACGCCGCTGACTTCTATCGGATTTTCTATGGAGCTCTTGCTGCGCAGAAAAGACCTGGACGGTGAACAGCGCGAACTGCTGGCCGCGGTTGAGGAGGACGTAGCGCGAATGCGTCGGTTGGCGAACGATCTCTTGGACTTGGCGCGCGGACAAGGTGGGGCAATTACGGTCCAAAGCTTACGGGTCGATCTGATCCAATTGCTGGGGGCGGTGACCAAGACCTTCGGGCTTCAAGCCGAGCAAAAGCACGTGAGACTCGAGACGGCTTTTGACGAATCTGCATCAATTGTTCATGCTGATCCACTCAAACTCTCGTGGGTAGTCTCCAACCTCATTGCAAACGCCCTCCGCTATACACCCGCAGGTGGCACTATTTCCGTTTCGACAACCGGGGCAGAGTCAAGCATTCAATTGAGGGTGAGGGATAGCGGACCGGGAATTGCCTCCGAACTTCGCGAACATCTCTTCGAGCGCTTTGCCCAGTGGAACGTCAACGGCGCTGAACCCGGTTCCGCCGGTCTCGGTCTCGCTATCGCCAAGGAAATCGTCGAGGCGCATGGCGGCCGGATTTTCGTCGAGAGCGCACCGGGCATGGGTACTTGCTTCACAGTGGAATTGCCCATTGGGCCTGAGGACCTATGGCAAAGCTCCTGATCGTCGATGACGAAAAGAATATACGTGCTCGGCTGGCCACCTTCTTCGAGAACTGCGGGCATAGTGTTCGTACGGCAGAGAGTGGAGAACGGGCGCTAGAAGTAATGACGGACGGAGAGGCGGTTGACCTCGTACTCACCGATTACAGGATGGCGGAGCTGAACGGACTGGAATTGCTGCAGCGGATCAAACGTCAATCGCCGGGGACGGTCGTCATCTTGATGACCGCATACGCCACGGTCGAGAACGCCGTTGCCGCCATGAAGGCCGGCGCCTTCGATTATCTGACGAAACCATTTTCCCTCGAACAGATACTACATGTGGTCGAGCGCGCCCTCGAGGTTCAGAATCTGAGGGCCGAGAATCGTGCTCTGCGCGACACGCTCGAACAGCGTCCACTGCTCGAATCTCGAAGCCCTATCATACGGCGTCTGAGCGATACAGCACGTCAGGCTGCCGGCAGCGATGCCACAATCCTGCTCACCGGCGAGAGCGGAACCGGTAAGAACGTACTCGCTCGCCAAATCCACCGATGGAGCCCCCGTAATCAACATCTCTTCGTGGTCGTCAATTGCACCACGCTCTCGGAGCACCTGCTGGAGAGCGAACTGTTCGGCCACATGCGCGGATCGTTCACGAGTGCCATAAAAGACAAGCCTGGGCGCCTCGAGGCGGCGGACCAGGGCACCGTATTCCTCGACGAGATCGGAGACTTGGGCCCGGCGCTTCAAACTAAGTTTCTCCGCTTTGTGCAGGAACAGAGCTTTGAGCGCGTCGGCGGTGCCGAAACAATTCGCGTCAATACCCGGATCATCGCTGCCTCAAATCGCGATCTGACGGTGGAGGTGGCGGAGCACCGTTTCCGCGAAGATCTTTTCTACCGGCTCAATGTGATTACCCTACGCGTGCCGCCGCTGCGCGAACGCTCCGAGGATATTCTGCAGCTCGCCGAACGCATGCTGCAGTCCGAGGCAATGCGCAATCATCGCCCGCCGTTGCGCTTCTCCGCTGATGCCGCCAGTGCGCTCACGCAATATGGGTGGCCTGGAAACGTGCGAGAGCTCCGCAATGCGGTGGAGCGCGCGGTCGTTCTCGCGAGCGGCGAGGTGATCACGCCTGATCACCTACCCGATAACCTATTTCGGCACGCGTCGGCCGTAGCAGCTCCCACCTCAGGAGCGCTTGAAGAGATGGAGAGGGACCTGATTGTGCGTATTCTCGCGGAGTCTCCCACGCTCGAAGACGCCGCACAGACCCTGGGCATCAATGCCTCTACACTGTGGCGCAAGCGCAAGCGTTATAGGATCGATTGACATCGACTAACATTCGAAGGAGCGATCGCAGAGGCCTCGGCTCAGCTTCACCCAAAAGCTGTATTGCAAAACGCAGCAAGGGATTGCTGCGTTTTGCAATCAGCCGCTGCCGTTCAGCCTGAAAACCCGCGGTTTATGGCCGATTAATGCCGGGCACGCGTCGTGCTCCATAATTGCAAGGATGCGCGCGCTCGTCGACACCTCCGGCAATTGCGATGCGGCATAACTTTGTGATCGAACCACTTGGTCGAACGGGACGGTTCAAGGCGAATCGTTATCGATATTTCTGCGTTCGCTGCCGCTGGCTGTTCCTGGTCGAAGGCCGTCGTGCGTGTGCCTTGGATGAGTCCGGCGAGGCTCTCTCTGAACCCGATAACGGCGAGCGCGTCGCCTCACTCGCCCTCGGTCCTTGTCCCGCTGCCCCACCAGATTACGTTCCGCTCAAACGCGGAATCCGCGTCACGCCGGTTCGGCGAGAGAGCAACTCTGTGTGTGCTCAGCCTCGTGACTTCGGACTCCTCAGCGTACTTCTTGATGCGCTGTTTACGCGAAGGCCAGCGCCGAGTCTCAAGCTTAATAAATTATCCCTTCGTAATACTGTACACGGTAGCGGGCAAGCTTCCGGAGGGGTAGGCAATGCCGGAATTCTTGAGTCGACTGCAGGCGTGGCGCCGCGTTCGAAGGTTCCGTCGCTCGGTCGAGAGGGCCCTCGCTCTCAACCGCCGTGGCGAGGCTAGGAGCGATGGACTGCACCGGGCGAGGCTAATGTTATCGCCTCGACCTAACCTGGCATGCCCGTGATGTCCATCCATGGGATCGCGACCTCTCGGCGGAGAAAAAGGAATTTCTATTCATGGAGCAGTGTCTGGAAGACACCGACGCTGCAATCCGCAGGTTATTCAATGCGCTGCCCGAGGTAGATGCGATCGACATTCGGATCCTCGAATGCCAGTCAGAAACTGCGATCTTGACAGGTAGAATCTCTCGGTCGGATCTCGACACCGCTCGGTCCGAGTCGGTCGGAATGCGACTGAAGGAACTCGGCGTTAATTATAATTTGAACGGTTGGCACTTCGAGTCTCCACACTTGGATCAGCCTGGTTCAGACGCGACATCCAAATAACCTACAAATAACCTAAGCAGGACATTTTCTGACTAATAGCGGCGATTGGCACCCTAGCTATATAAACCAAAACAAGGCGGTGAGGCCCCCGGTGCGCCCCGGTTGAATCGACTCCTCCGCTAGGCGCCCATTTGGATATGCGCGAAACTGTTATAGGCGGTTCTAACACGTGCTCGGACGTCTCGACTATTAAGCCTGAGCCGCTCCGATCATCACTCGAGTTACGAGAATCTGATGACTCCGCCGTACTCGACGGCGAGCGCAAGACCGTGACGGCCTATTCGCCGACATCAAGGGCTCGAATGGAGCTAATGGAGGACCTCGACCCCGAGGAGGCGCGTGAGATCGTCGATCCTGCTATATCGCGCAACTGACAGGTGGCGGCATCTTCGCGCTGTTCGGTGCGCCTGTCGCCCACTAAGACCATCCGCAACGGGCACTGCGTGCGGCCCCTCGGGGCGCCCGACGATCTTCGGCGCCAGCGCGAAGACCTAAGCAGCCAACATTATGATGAACACGATTCCTCCTCCGCAAATCTCGTCAGCGCCGCGACTTTTGGCGCCGCCGCCTAGCCGGAGGCTGCCGAGCTCTTTCACCGGTTTCCCAAACACGCATGGCGATGCCGGCGATGTCTTTTAACGCCCCAGGATCCGCCACAGCCTTGTTCACGACATTCAGTCCTTGGGCGACGGCTACGAAGAAGCGCGCAAGCGCCTTGGCGTCGAGTGTCGAGGCAAGTGAACCTTCCGCCTGAGCCCGGCGCAAAACCTGGTAAATCGATGACTCCTGCAGGCCAAAACCCTCTGCGATCTTCCGCGAGATTTCGTCACCAGCGGATGGACACTCCAACGAGGTATTGGTGTTAAGACAGCCTCGAGGAAACTTCGGATCGCTCGTTCGGCAAATAATCGACTCAAACATCATTTCGATCGCGCGGCGAGGATCCGGATTGTCGAGAGCAGCGAGCATAGGTTTGGCGACCGTTTTGCCGTAGTGATCGAGCACGGCCAAGAACAAGCTCTGTTTGTCGCCAAAAGTGCCGTAGATACTCCCACGGTTTATCCCGGTCGCCTCGACCAGATCCCGAATGGAGGTCGCTTCGTAGCCACGACGCCAAAAGAGCGCCGTGGCCCGATTCAGAACTTCGTCTCGGTCAAATTGTTTTATGCCTGCCATTTAGTCTGAACATATCGGAACGCTCGTTATGGAGAACTTAGGGCTCCGAATCTTTGCCGTAAAGTCTAGCATTTCTGCCCTTTGTTCACAGCGTCTATCGCCCACACGGTTCCATCATTGACCGTACGTTCTAGAATGGCTAAGGTGCAACCCGTGTTCTCAAATGTCTCCGGGACCTAACTGCCCGAGATACAAGCGTGGAAAGGACCCTCTAAAGAGACAGACTGATTTCGATACTGTGAAACGGCCCACTTCGATGCTGTAAATTGGCCCACCCTCCTTTAACCGGGGCATCCTGCTGATTGAGGCAGGAGGCCGGGATGGAGAGGAGAGCTAAGGTGGAGTTGTTCGAGCGGATCCGCAGGGAATACGAGTTCGGAGTCGGAAGCATCAAAGGTGTTGCGGCCAGGCTTGGGGTGCATCGGCGGATGGTGCGGCAGGCGCTCGCGAGCGCTGAACCGCCTGAGCGCAGGCCGGTGGAGCGAGCGCGACCGGTGATAGGACCGCTGGTTCCGTTCATCGAGGCCATCCTCGAAGCCGATCGCAGAGCGCCACGTAAGCAGCGTCACACCGCGCATCGTATCTGGCAGCGGATCCTGGCTGAGCGGCCAGAGCACAAAGTCGCCGAGGTTACGGTCCGGCAATACGTACGCGAGCGGAAAGCGGAGTTGGGATGGGCGCTGCGTGCGACCTGTGTGCCGCAGAGCTATCAACTCGGACAGGAAGCCCAGGTTGATTGGTACGAGGCTTGGGCGGAACTGAGCGGCGAGCAGGTGCTGCTGCAAGTGTTTTCGATGCGCAGCATGGCGAGCGGCGCGGCCTTCCACCGCGCGTATCATCGCGCGACCCAGCAGGCATTCCTCGACGCTCACGAACACGCGTTCAATTATTTTCAGGGCGTATTTGCCGTTCTGCGGTACGACAACTTGAAGGCCGCGGTGAGGAAGATTGTGCGCGGCTATCGGCGCGAGGAGACCGCGCGCTTCATAGCTTTCCGCTCGCACTGGCGTTTCAGCAGTGAGTTCTGCTCGCCGTATGAGGCGCACGAAAAGGGCGGCATCGAGAGCGAGGCCGGCTACTTCCGGCGCAACCACTGGGTGCCGGTGCCGAAAGCGCGCGATCTCGAGGATCTCAACGCACAGTTGCTGGCCTCTTGCCGCGCCGACGAACGACGTCAGATCGCTGGGCAGAGCCGGCCGGTGGGCGCGCTGATAATCGAAGAACGCGCGCATCTGCTGCCGCTCGCCGAGCACGGCGTCGACCTAGCCGATATCTCTTTCCCACGGGTCGACGGGCTCGGCTGCGTTAAGGTGCGAACCAACTTGTATTCGGCTCCGGTCGATGTCGGCAGGACGGTCGAGGTCCGACTCTATCCGAGTCACGTAGAACTCTGGAATGAGGGTCACTGCCTCGCTCGTCACGAGCGCTGTTACACACGCGATCAACAGGTACTCGATCTCGAACACTATCTCGACGTGCTGGAGCGTAAGCCGGGAGCGCTTATCGGATCGAAGCCGCTGGCGGCGTGGCGGCAACGCGGGCTGTGGCCGGAGAGTTATGATCGCCTGCTGGCCGAACTCATCGGTCGGCACGGCAAGCAGAGCGGCACCCGCCAGATGATCCAAGTGCTGAGTCTGATCAGGCAGCATGGGCATGGGCGGGTGCGCGCAGCGATCGAAGAAGCGCTCGCGCTTGGATGTTCGGATGTGGCAGCGATCCGGCATCTGGCCGAAGCCGCCGATCTGGTCCGCGCGCGCAGCACCATCATGGAGTTGGGCGCGCTCTCACGCTACGAACGTCCGAAGCCTTCGCTGACCGATTACGACGGACTGCTCGGCCAGGAGGCAGCATCATGAACGCGGAGAGCGCCGCGCTGGAAGCCGCCACCATTCGCCAACAGTGCAAGGTCTTGCGTCTGCCGAGTATAGCCGCGCAGTGCGCGCAACTCGCGGAGCAGGCGCTGCGCGAACGGCGCACCCACCTCGGCTATCTCGAAGCGCTGCTGCAGACGGAACTCGAGGATCGCGAACAGCGACTGATCGAGCGACGCATCCGCGAAGCTCGTTTGCCGCGGATGAAAACCCTCGAGGAGTTCGACTTCGCGCGCACCCCCCGGATCTCGGCTCAGCAGATCCATGAACTGGCCAGGGGCGACTACCTCGCCAAAGCCGAGCCGATCATCTTGATCGGCGACAGTGGCACCGGCAAAACCCATCTGCTTACCGGACTCGTGGTCGCGGCCTGCCGGCAGAAGCGGCGGGTGCGCTTCGCCACCGCCGCGGCACTGATCAACGAACTGGTCGAGGCCAAGCATCAGCTGCAACTCGGGCGCGTGCTGGCGCGCTGGGCCCGTTACGATCTGATTGCGCTCGATGAAGTTGGGTACGTCCCACTCGCAGAGGTCGGCGCGGAGTTCTTGTTCCAGGTGATCGCGGAACGGGCGGAGAAGGCAGCGGTCATCGTCACCACCAATCTGCCGTTCTCGGAATGGACCCAGGTGATTCCCAACGCCAGGCTGTGCAAGGCGCTGCTCGATCGGATCACCGATCGGGCGCACATCATCGAGACCGGTAGTGAGTCTTATCGCTTCCGCAGGACCGCGGAGCGACGCAAGAACCGAGCATCGCTAACCACTGGATCAGCTTAGACGCAGCGGCGAGGGGGAATGCTTCCCCCTCGCACACCCCCTAACCAGCAACTAGGTACCGAACGCGGTGGCGAGAACGAAAACATGAAAACCCGGAGGGTGGGCCAGATCTGAATATCAAAGTGGGCCAGACCGCATTGTCAAAAGCAACAGCGAGCAGAGCTCTGCTGCGGTGACGAAAAAGAAAGGATGGTTCGATATGTCTGAAACACGGCGAGAGCGCTGCGGCAAGCGAGCCCGGTTCTTCAAGGTTCTTGGTGGTCTACTTCCCCTGTCCGCGGCCGTCCTCATATGCACAACCGCGTGCGCACAGGCCGTTGGGTCGGTGCACAACCTGGACGTTCAGGCCACAATCACGATGCAAAATTGGCAGAACTATCGTGAATTCATGCCAGACGGGATGCAGATGCTTTTCGAGGGGAAATATTTTTGGAAAATGCCTCCAGACGTCGCGATGCGAATAGGGCCAACCGAGTCGCGACCTCTTCCTAAAAACTACCTTGATGCCACTGAACAATACTCAAGCCAAGTTAAATTGCTCGAGCTAGGGGGCGGCCGCCTGACCCTATCGGGGTATGGCGGTGGTATTCCCTTTCCGAAACCAGAAGAACCGCATAAAGGGTGGAAAATTCTCGCCAATCTGTGGTTTCGCTACTTGCCTCATCTAACCGTGGATACCAATGGCGTCGTCTGCACCATGGACAGCGGCAATAGTATTAGCTGCAAGGCGGGAATGAAGGTTTATCGGCAACTGTCGTTCAACACCGATCCGGGGATACCGCGAAATGTTGCGGGGGCAGAAGGCAAATATTTCACGCAATATGAGATGGTCAAGGAGCCGGAGCAAGAGCGGTACACTACCGTATTGACTATTTCCTATGCCGATCTGTCGCGGCATGAGGACGGTTATGTCTTTATTCCATCGCTTCGCCGCTATCAGCCGATGTCTCCGATGGCTCGTTGCAGTGCGGATCTGGGTACCGACGAAACTCCCGACGATCGGCGGTTCGGGTTTAACTCGAACCTCACACAGATTAGGGCGGATTTGATCGCCGAGAAAAAGATTCTCTCATTAGTCGATTATACGATTCCGGCCGGTAGAGTGCCAGCGAACTATGATATGCCGCTCGGTTGGCCTGAGCCATCGTGGGGGAAATGGCAATTGAGAGATGTTTTTGTGGTGAACATAACCAAGTTATCGGATGAAGCGGAACATTGTTTGGGAAGGCGGGTAATTTACGTCGATAAAGAAACATATGCGCCTTTGTGGGAAGACCTGTACGATCAGAAGTTACAACCATGGCGAGTAGTTGCGCTTTTTCCGCGCATGCTGGATGTCCCGGACGTCGGACCAGTGAGCACTTCCAATTCTATGGTCTACGCTTTTTGGGACTTGAAGTACTCCCACGCGACAATCTTCGCGGAGCCGGGCGAAGGCGAGCCGTTCTACATGAACCAGCAGGTGCCGAAGGAATTTCTTGACCTCGACAGATACACGACGCCGGGCGGACTGAGCTTGATTATGCGCTAGCGCCAAGAGGACACCATTGCGTGAACGTTGCGCTTGCCACGATCGGTGATTTGTCTGCAGGTGTGGTAACTATGGAGAATTGGCGGTCCCAACGGGGTGTCGAAAAATGGCCGATTCATCTGAATACATTCCGCCCAAAGTATGGACCTGGAACAAGTCGAACGGAGGCCGCTTCGCCAAAATTAACCGTCCGGTTTCCGGGCCGACGCACGAGAAGGAGCTGCCAGTCGGCCGCCATCCTCTACAGCTCTATTCGCTGGGCACTCCGAATGGCGTGAAAGTCACGGTTATGTTGGAGGAACTCTTAGCGCTCGGACATACGGGTGCGGAGTACGATGCCTGGCTGATTAACATCGGAGATGGGGATCAATTCGGCAGCGGCTTCGTCGCGGTGAACCCAAACTCAAAGATCCCGGCGTTCGTGGACCGCAGTGGGCCCACGCCGATTCGGGTCTTTGAGTCTGGGGCGATCCTGGTTTATCTAGCGGAGAAATTCGGCGCTTTCCTGCCAAAGGAGGTTGGTGCGCGGGCCGAGTGCCTCTCGTGGTTGTTCTGGCAGATGGGAAGCGCTCCGTATCTCGGTGGCGGGTTTGGTCACTTCTAGGCCTATGCCCCAGAGAAAATCAAATATGCAATCGACCGATTTGCGATGGAGGTGAAACGCCAACTCGATGTCCTCGACCGTCGCCTGGCTGAGAGTGAGTATATAGCGGGAAGCACCTACACGATCGCCGACATGGCTATTTTTCCTTGGTATGGCGGGCTGACGAAAGGCTGGCTCTATGGAGCCGCCGAGTTTCTGAGCGTACAGAACTACAAGAACGTCCAGCGGTGGGTAGACCAACTCCTGGCGCGGCCAGCCGTAAAGCGAGGGCGTATCGTCAATCGCACCTACGGGGAGCCATCGAGCCAGCTGCACGAGCGTCACGACGCCAGCGACTTAGACGATAAAATGCAGGATGAGGGCCTGACTTAGAGCTGAGAAGCGAGTATGCCCCTAAAGCCTGTGAGTAGCACTCCAAAATCGAGAGGCATCATGAATCTCAAGCAGAAGCTGGAAGCCCTCAGAAAAGCTATCGAAACACGAAGACCAGCTGAAGACACAGCGATCATGCTTGGGGCGACCGAGGATCTGCGGCGGTCCGGAGTCCTCGACCGCGTCGTCAAGGTTGGACAAAGGGCGACGACGTTCGAACTCTTTAATTCAGCGTGGGGAGCGGGTGAGTTCGGAGGAGCTGCTAGCCCAAGTCCGTTTCAGCTTCGGCATGCCGCCGCGCGATAACAACGATTACGCGTCTGATGCTAAAAGAGATGTCGGCGGATAGGCAATATCTTTATGGTTGATTGGTCGTTCCAGAATAGACTATGGTCCGACACAATTCCCCGAGGTGAAGGCGGGGTGAACGAGGTGCCAACGCTATGGAAGCACAAGCCAAGGCCAACATATTGCACGATATCGTTGGCAAGATGGGCGCGGGCGGAGCCAAGATTACCACGGAAGGTTGGCTCGACTTTGTCGAGGCGCAGAATGACGGCTTCAAGACCGGGCCCGCGATCGGGGAGAAAATTCCCGACTTCATTTTGCCGGATCAGCATGGCGCGATGCGCTCGTTGCGCGATCTGGTGGGGGCGAACGGGTTGCTGCTGGTCTTCAGCCGCAGTGCCGGATGGTGACCCTACTGCCGCGATCAGCTCGTCGAGCTGCAACTATCACTATCCAGATTGAAGGCGCAGGGCATCAATGCTGCGAGCATCACCTACGATGCGCGCGAGGTCCTGAGCGGTTTTAGCAACACCTACAAGATTGAATATCCGATGCTCTCCGATGTCGGCAGCAAGGTGATTCGCGCTTTCGGGATTTTCAATACGAACATCCCGCCCGATCACGTCTTTCTGTATGGAATCCCGTGGCCCGGCGAATATCTTGTCGCACCCGATGGCAGGGTGCGAGACAAGGTCTTTCTACCCAGCTATGAGCACCGCGCGTCGGCGACCGAGGTAATTTTCCGCAACTGCGGCGTCGATAACGCTGGGCGTGGCGTTGAGATAAAGAGCGCGGTCCTGAATGCATCGGTGACGCTGTCGAGTGATCGATGCTTTGCGGGACAGGAACTCGGTATTGGTCTCGAGATAAACCTGCAGCCCGGTTGGCATATCTACGGGAAGCCGCTGTCGAGTAATTATCGTGCGACCGAGTTGGTGTTGTCAGGTCCGCTGGTCGATCATCTGACGCTCGCAATGCCAACGCCGCAAATCAAGTTGATGAAGGCGTTCAACGAGACGCTTCCGATCTACGAAGGCAAGGTGCAGGCCGTCGGCAAGCTCGGAATCAAATGGAGCCCACCGATGCCCGCGCCGTTCCTGTTGAAGATAGGGCCAGTGATCGAGCCAGGACCGCATAAGATTCAGGGTTCGCTGCGCTATCAGGCCTGTAGCGAGACGGTTTGCGAGCCGCCCGAAGAGATCCGTTTCGAGCTGCCCTTGACGATCGAAAAAGGAGTGCCACCGGCGCCCAAAGCTGAGTAATGCAAGGCCGAGAAAGGGCGGCTTCAGGTGCAGTGCGGCGGTTCAGGAGTAGGTGTGCAGAATCTGTTTTGCACGCTGTTTGTTGCTCTAGTTGGCGCGTCACGATCCCAAATCGCCCGCGGGAAGGCCGGAACAGCCGCCAACGTCGGCCCGGCCTTCGCCGCTCCGGCGGACGATCTAGTTGGAGTCGCGATAACAGCTCAAAACTCGCAACAGTACGAGGTCGGCCTCAGTCCATCCCTTACCAAAACCTATCTCGACGTCGAACGCTATCAGTCGATGCGCTACGAGGCGTGGCAGATCCTGCGGCGAGACCGACGAAAAGAAGCTGCTGGCACTCGACAGGTTCATTAAGATTGAAAACCAGTACGCGGAAATCTTTGGCCTCAAGAAGCTCGTAGTGAAGGTGCACGAAGAGGGCAATGCGCTCGATCGATTGGGCGAGGCATCTCTTGCAGCGCTATCACGAGACGCTTGAGAATCAGAAAGAAGTCATTGTCGAGAAATCCGCAGAGCGTATTGACGAACTTGATGTGGATGGATCGTCCGCATTTTCCGAATCTACGGATGATGCGTCGGCCGCTTCGACGGACGACGAGAGCGACGCGATCGAAGTCTTGGCTGGCGCGCCGCTCGACTTCACCAAGAACCGAGAGGGCGAATGAACACCCGATCTTGTGGCGAAGCCCACAACGCCCGTCTACGCGCTGAAACGTATACTTTGGCGCGAGAAACTCGACAGACGCGACTCGTTGGCGGAGCAGAAGGGATTTGAACCCTCGACCCCTGGCCCAGTTTTCTCGGCGAAATTGTCCGCCAGTTTGGCTCAGTATTTGGGCAAAGATAGAAGTAGCCATGCTGGAGAGAGGACCAGCTACGCGCCGCCGCTTTCCCCGCGAACTTTGTAGTGCGGATCCGACCCACCGATCTGGCGGTCGAGATTGCGCGGCGCGACGAGGGTTGAGCACGCTTGCTAACCGGCTTCCGTTGCGACTAGGGAGGCATTGTGACCAATCCCGCCGGAACGGAGAGGGCAATGCCGCAAAAAACTTACAAAATAGTCGAGGTAGTTGGGGTCTCCGACCAGAGTATCCATGACGCCGTTCGCAACGCCTTAGCCAAGGCTCGCCAGACCCTGCGCAATATTGATTGGTTCGAAGTCACGTATATCCGCGGCGCCGTGCAGAAGAGCGGCATCCTCGAGTTCCAGGTGGAAGTGAGAATCGGCTTCCGCCTCGAAGGCGACCCCGTCTAGTCGGGTAAATTTTCAGAAAGCTCGCCGCACGGAGGCGATGCTCGAGACTCAGGCGGGGCCGCTTCTGTGGCGCTCAGCCTTCGTGAGCAAGTCCCTGCCCGAGCGAATCGTGTATTCCGGCACCAGCGCGGCAGAGACGGGCAATAGTGACGGGCTCCTGCCCTAGCAGAGTGCGTGTGCCCGTTTGCTCAGGCTTGCGCCGCACGCTCACGATCGCTGATATCGGAGACGACTCGATGGGCGGAAAGGACGGCACCTTCCTGCCAACCGTTAATATGGCTTAGATGTTCGCCGGCTAAGTAAACGCGACCCTCGCCTTGGTTGAGCAGCTTGTAGTCCGCATTTGGACCTTCAGGCCAATGAACCCAGGGACCAAGGTTGAAAGGTACATTCTGCCAGGAAACCGCTACCGGATTGATCAGCTCGGGGCCATGCCCGGGATGCAGTTCGTTCACCGCACCCCGCGTTCGAGCGTATTGGTCGGATACAGGCAGCGCGCCGAACCGCCTCGCGTCATCACCGGTGTTGTAGCAGGCCAGCAGTATCCCTTGCGGACTTTGGAAGCCGTTGCTCGGATACCAGACCAGATTCGTCTCGCCCTTGAGGAACGAGATGCCGCCATAGATGTGATCCTCGGTTTCCCAGAAGCGGGTCGACTGCCATGCGACCTTGACCGCACAGTCATAGGCAGTCCTGGCGATCGCCCGCTTGAACGGAACGGAGAAGTTACTCTTGATCCCTGCGAGAACCGGCAGAGGAATCGTTACGATCGCGTAGGCCGCGGTTATCGCAACCGGTCCGCCGGCACCGCGCTCACGATAGACGATCCGCACTCCGTCCGACAGTTTGGTGATCTCGACGACCCGTGCACCGAGCCGGATTTTCGAGTGGAGACGCTTGTGGAATGCCGCCGGAATCCGGTCCATGCCTCCGACCGGCTGAAACATCGTCGCCTGCATCACGAACACGTCTTCGAAGACCACGCCGGTCCATAGGTTTTCATCCAGCAGCAACCGCATATCGATCGGGTCGCGCTGCACGCCCTCCTGGAAGCTGGCTCCAGGAAGAGTGCGAAAGCCCGAGCGGGTGGAACCCTTGTAAAAGAGATCGGGAGAAAGGTCGCCATAGACGCGCAGGAACTCTACGACCAGCTCCTTGTCCTCGGAAGTCATCTCATGGTCGAGTGCGCCCCTCTTGATGGCCTTTGCCAGCAACTCGGAGACGTGACCGCGAGTGTCGTTGATTACCTGCCGTTGCTGAAGTGGATGTCCGTCGTTCACCCCCTCGTTAAGGAACAGGGCACTGCGATTGCTATTCACCTCGACCTGTAACTCGACACCGAACTCGCGGCAGTATCCCAGGACCGCTTGATGATGGCTCGGGATCCGCGCCGGGCCCGCGTTGAAGTAGAGGTCGTCCGCAAATGCGCAACGCTGGTCGGGGATATGGTTCAACTCAACGTGTGTACCGCGCCGGATGGTCCAGTTCCGTCCGCCGACTCGTTCGCGAGCCTCCAGAATCGTAACGTCGTAACCGGCCTTGCGAAGTTCGTAGCCCGCCGTAAGACCGGCCATTCCGGCGCCGAGTATGACGACTTTGGTGCCATGGCCGGACTCGGGAGGCAACGACGGCGGACCCGCGTAAGCCACCCGAATGGGAGCGAAACCGAGCGCTTCCATCGCGACGTGCGCAGCGCCGACGCCGCCAAGGATACCGACTCGCCGAACGAATTCCCGCCGCGATATTCTCATTTCACGCGATCTTGTGCGGCAACGTCGAGATTGCCAGCAAACGATCGGATCTCATGTTTCCATAAGGGAGGCAACGGATCTGAAAAGTGCAACGCCCGGAACGGGGATACCGAATCGGGCGCCGCAGTTAGCCCGGGCCGCGACCGGGTCATCCCTAAGGGCACGGCGCTCGCTATCTCAATTGCGCTCAAAGTTGCCGCAAGCCTGCTCGACCGCTTCTTGAAAGCTCGCGAAGAATTGATGGTCGATCCGGTCGAGACCATTCGGCAACTGGCCGAGGCGCTCCTGGACGAGGCCGTAAAACCAAAAAGGGCCGAGCCCCTTTCGAGCGCGGCCCTCATCCGAAGTCGCATTAGAACTATTTCTTGACCTTCGCTTTTTTCGCTCGGGCCGCCGATCCATAGCGTTTACTGAAACACTTGCGGCATCGTCGATCCCGCCGCTTGGTGAAACTGGGAGCCAGATCATCGCTCCCGCAATAGCGGCAGAGCAATTTCTCCAACTTCGACTTGCTTCCCGTCTCCTTCCGGAGGGTCTGTGCGGGCTCGTCCTTGTTCCGCGCAGCTCTGTTCTGGGTCGATGTTGAGGAGTGTCGGATAGCCTTGCGCTCGCTCCCCGTGGCCAGTTTCGCGGTTTCCATTTCGCTCTAAATCTCCTAGAGCCGTATCGGCTCGTCGGGATGTTTGCTCTGGTCGGCGCGTGAAGCGAGTCCTTTCCCGCGATTTACCCAAGGTCATCCCTCAGAAGAGGCGATTGGAAGGCGAATAGAACCGTGAGCGCATTGACTGGCGTCACCAGCGAACCAGAGCAATGTGTGTGACTGCCCGCGCTGGAGGGCGGGCAGCACATGAAGCGCAAAATCTCCGCATCTGCTTCGGCTCTAGTCCGTGAAATCGAAGAACTGCCAGAAGCCACATCCGCCAATCTCAAGGAGCGCTGGCGGGCGCTCTACCGCTCCGAACCGCCGCAGCGCCTCAGCCGGGATCTGCTGATCCGTGCGCTTGCGTATCGGATTCAGGAAAAGGCGTTGGGTGGGCTTAAGCCGTCCGCACGCCGACTGCTGACCAAGGTCGCAGCCGAGGCCTCGGCACGCCGCACCATCCGGGTAGCGCCCGACCCCAGTCTAAAACCTGGGACGGTGCTGCTGCGAGAGTGGCACGGCACCCAGCATCAGGTAATCGTCCGCGAGGACGGCCTCGTGTTTAACGGCAAGCGGTACAAATCGTTGTCGCAGGTCGCGTACCGGATCACCGGCACCAAGTGGTCGGGGCCGCTCTTCTTCGGCCTGAAGGCAAATCGTCAGGAGCAGACCAATGGGGCAAGTTAAACCTAAAGCCCCTCGCTGCGCGATCTACACGCGCAAGAGCTCCGAGGAGGGCCTCGAGCAGGACTTCAACTCCCTGCACGCCCAGCGCGAAGCTTGCGAGGCGTTCATCAAGAGTCAGGCGAGCGAGGGTTGGAAGCTTATCAAGACTGCATACGACGATGGCGGGCTATCGGGTGGCACCATGGAACGGCCCGCGCTGCAGCGTCTGCTCGTAGATATCGGTGAGGGACGCATTGATGTGGTGGTGGTCTACAAGGTAGACCGCCTGACTAGGTCGCTGGCCGACTTCGCCAAGATGGTCGAACTGTTCGATGCACGCGAAACCTCGTTTGTAGCGGTCACCCAGCAATTCAACACCACCAGCTCGATGGGCAGGCTAACGCTCAATGTCTTGCTCTCCTTCGCGCAGTTCGAGCGCGAAGTCACCGGCGAGCGGATTCGAGACAAGATTGCGGCCTCCAAGCGCAAAGGAATGTGGATGGGAGGCGTGCCGCCACTGGGGTATGACGTTCGCGAGCGACGGCTGGTGGTTAATCATTCCGAAGCCAACACCGTAAGGAATATCTACGAGCGCTACCTGAAACTGGGCTGCGTCAGGCAGCTCAGCAAGGGCTTGGAGAAGCGAGGAATCATGTCGAAGGCCCGAGTCTCTAAGCAAGGCATCAAGTCCGGAGGGTGCCGATTCTCGCGTGGAGCGTTATACAAACTCTTGGCCAACCCAATTTACGTCGGCGAGATTCGCCACAAGCAGGAGCGCTATCCGGGGCAACACGAAGCGATTCTGCCCCGTGAAATCTGGGAAAGAGTGCAGCAGCGGCTCAATGAGAATGCGGCGCGCGGCCGAGGAACCTCGAACAGATCGATTTCGAGTCCTCTGGCGGGAAAGCTCTTCGACGCAGATGGTCAGCCGCTCTATGTGCAGGGAGCGACTAAGGGCAGACGGCGCTAGCGCTATTATGTCTCCAAACGCCTGGTTAACGGGTCCGCCAGCGATAACGGAAAAGGCTGGCGTCTGTCCGCGCCGGAGATCGAGCGGGCGGCGGCAATTGCCGCCCAGCATATCCTGAGCGATCGCGCGGGTCTGCTGGAAGCCCTCGAGAAGTCCGGGATCGCTTCGCCTGACGTGAGAGCCACTCTTGAATCGACTTCGAATCTCCTGCGGCAATTGCAGATCGAAGCCGAGGCGATGGCCTGCCTCATCGAGGTCATCGATAGAGCAGAGCTACGTGATGATGGCATATCGGTAACGCTCAGAATCCAGGTTCACTGCTCTCGCGCAGGGGTACGGAGCAGCAGCATCCTTAACCTCTCCCGCTTCGTGCCGCTCAGAATGAAACGGCGTGGCGTGGAAACGCGAGTCATCATGGCGAAGGGCGAGGATCTGCCACGGAAAGTAGACATAGCACTGCTCAAGGCTGTGGCGCGTGCGAAGGCGTGGTTCGAAGAGTTTGCCTCCGGGCGGGCGCGCTCGCTGACCGACATCGCGCGGCGGGAGAAAATCGCGCCGCGCTACGTCGAGCGTCTCTCGCGACTTGCGTTTGCCGCGCCCCGAATCGTCGAAGCGATTTGCCAAGGACGTCAGCCCGCTGACCTTAATGCCCAGATGCTGCTCAACCGGATCGATCTGCCCCTAGACTGGTCGGCACAGATAGACGCACTCGGGATCGCACCAGAGCCGCGGCGCAGGGATCCCGGAGGGGCGATAGGATGAACGAAATCCGCTCCAGCCACGAAGCGAACCGTTTCTTCTGCGCTTAGAGAAAACACCCGCGGAATTCGTACAATCCGCAACGCTATAGCTTTCTCCGGTTCGCATCGAGCGCAGAAAGCCCCGCGTCACGCCGGGATCTACCGCAATCTCCAAATTATAGCGAAATAGTACAGACTCGTTGGCGGATGACGCAGTCTGCTGCGAACTGCTCTCCAGGGAATTCTCGCAATTTTCGGCTCTCTCGGGGCTCGACGATGTCTAGAAGCCCACAGGACTACTGGCCTTTCTTAGAAAATTCCCTAGAGCGTGGAACAGGGAATTTTGCCTAAGGATCAGGAGATCAAATTTCCTAAATCCTCCTTTCGAGCAAATCTTAATCGTGAACTCTTCCGGGCAGCGATCGGACTGAAGTACGAGGCTTTTAGCGAGATGTACGGGAATCAGGTAATCGAAAAGAAAGAACGGGGATCGGAATGTCGCTAAATTTTACGGCCGATCCAGACCGTCCGTCCCACAACTTTTGAAACAGCAAAGCGGTCTGCTCCTAGCAATTCGCTAGGGTTTAATTCCTCTATGCTCGAAGGCATCGGGCGCCTTCTTCGGGGGCCTCGAGGCAATTCATCAGTCTCGACCGCCGGGGCCATCACTCTAACCTTGCCGCCGACACACCTCGTGATCGATCTAAGGACAGTTCCCGGAAGGTCGAGCAGGTAAACGCCATCGCGTCCGAGATGCTTTTGGTCGCGATCCACCAGCACGAGATCGCCCTTTGCTATTTCAGACAGCTCACAATCCGCTTCAACCACCAGCAGCGTTTTATTACTCGGCTCCTTGAGCCGCAACCTAGACTCAAGGAGATGGCGGCTGAATGGGAACGAGCCAATGACGATTTCCATGCTGAGGGCGGTTCCGATCTCGTACTGGTCGACCATCACGACGTCGGCGAGAAGCGCCCCAGGTACGAGACCCCTTGGGCGGATTGCGCCTTTACCGCTCACCAACCAGCCGAGATCCGCGTTTGCGACTCTGGCCAGAGTGGCTAGGGCATCTAATCCAGGTTTGGAGCCGGCCTCATAACTTTGGAGGGTCGAGCCTGGAATTCCAGTGGCCTTGGACAAACGAGACCTTGAACCATACTCGCCGATAAGCTGCTTGAGGCGCTGCGGAAAGTCGGTCGTGACCAACGCGGATGGTGAGTTACGGTCCATCGTATTGTATAGCTCCGATATTTCGTGATAATCGATCAGATATGCGAAAGACTCAGCATCGTCAAGCAGTTGGGGTGCCGACCAGGGGAAACATCGAGATCGTCTACCGCCCGATTCGGGAACTGCAGCTCGACCCGAAAAATCCTCGGCTCCACAGCAAACGGCAGATTCGTCAGATTGCCCATAGCATTCAAGCCTTTGGTTTCAACGTTCCAGTTCTAATCGACACTAATGCCAAAGTGATTGCTGGGCACGGGCGGGTACTGGCGTGTCAGCTGCTGGACCAGGTTCAGGTGCCGACGATTTCTCTTGGGCATTTGACCCAAGAGCAAGTCCGAGCGTTTATGATTGCCGACAATAGGTTGACTGAAAACTCGGTCTGGAATGACGAACTGCTAGCGCAGCAACTGAAGGATCTCTCTGCAATCGAGCTCAGCTTCAGCATCGAGGCGACCGGCTTCGACATCGGTGAGATCGATTTGCGCATTGAAAGTCTAACCTCTGATCATGACGAACTGGAAGATCCAGCGGACCTCACTGCAACCATAAAGGCTGGGCAACCAGTAGCTCGACCGGGTGACGTATTCATGCTCGGTAGGCATAAAGTGATGTGTGGCAGTGCCCTTGATCCGGGTTCCTACGCCATGTTGATGAAGGGAGAGCAGGCGGCCATGATCTTCACTGACCCCCCTTACAATGTTGCTATCGAAAATAACGTCAGTGGCTTAGGTAATATTCAACACCACAACTTTGCGATGGGTTGTGGCGAGATGAGCGAAGCAGATTTCAGGACTTTCCTGACGGAAGCTTTTGTACAGTTTGCACACCATAGCGCCGACGGCTCCATTCACTTCGTTTGTATGGACTGGCGGCACATTAGTGAGGTGCTCGCCGCCGGCCGCAGTGTCTACACACAGCTCAAGAACGTCTGCGTCTGGGTCAAAAATCATACCGGTATGGGAGCGCTTTACCGGAGTCGTCACGAACTCGTGTTCGTCTACAAACATGGCCAGAGGCCGCATCGGAACAACATTCTTCTAGGCAAATATGGTCGAGATCGTACTAACGTGTGGAACTATCCGAGCCCCCGAACCGCCAGCGAAGAAGGCAATCTGCTCGCACTTCACCCGACGGTCAAGCCGGTTAGATTGGTCGCGGATGCCATCCTGGACTGCAGTGCTCCGGGCCAAATCGTGCTTGACGCTTTTTTGGGGAGTGGCACTACCGTGATTGCGGCCGAACGCGTGCGCCGCCGCTGCTTTGGAGTCGAACTGGATCCGCTGTACGTCGACACGACCGTGCGACGTTGGCAAGCCTACACGGGCGAAACCGGCCGACACGTAACAAGCGGGAAAGCGTTCAATGAATTGGAAGCCGATCGAGCGAAGGAGCTAGGCAATGTCGGCTGACGTCGGATACGGCAAGCCGCCACGGACGACCCAGTTTCGCAAAGGTGTATCAGGCAATCCGCGGGGGCGCCCGCGTGGGGTCGGGACCTTCGCCAGCCTATTGGAGGAGGCGCTCGCCGAACCGGTGGTGGTCAACGAGAACGGGCGGCGCCACAAGGCAAGCAAGCTACAAGTTATTGTCAAACAACTAGTCAACAAGGCTGCTCAAGGAGACCATCGCTCCATCCAACTACTGATGGCATTCACTGAGCGACAACAGCTGCTAGGCAAAGACGGAAAGCCTATAACAATAGTTGATCTGCTTTCCGTGATCGGGCCGATTGATGAAAAGTGAAAGAACCGAACTCTCTTCTGAACAAAGGACGCTGGTACGCAGAGTGGTCAGCGACCCCGTGCTGTTCGCGACTCATATCCTTGGCACTCAGTTGTGGGAACGCCAGATTGACATACTGCGCTCGGTTCAGAAACACAGACGAACCGCGGTCAAATCATGTCACGGTGCAGGTAAAACCTATACTTTGGCCATAGCTGCCCTTTGGTGGCTAGCACGCTACCCGGATGGAATTGTCTTGACTACCTCGTCGACCTACCGGCAGGTCCGCAGCCAGGTATGGGCCGAGATTCACGACCTCATTGCGCACGCCAGGATTCAGTATCCTGGGCTAAAGACTACGGAGCTAAGACTGCGTGACGATAGCAACTTTGCGCTGGGCTTTTCGACTGATCGGGGAACAAACTTCCAAGGTTATCACGGCCGGCATGTTTTGATCGTCGTAGATGAATCGCCGGGCATCGAATCCGGGGTATGGGATGCAATTGCCGGCACGATGGCCGGCGGAAAAGTGCACGTGGTAATGGCCGGGAATCCAACTCAACCCTCGGGCGCATTCTACGACGCATTCACTCGGGAACGTCAACTGTGGAACTGCATCACCATCGACGCATTCACCAGCCCAAATCTAAATGGGATTGGGCTCGGCGAACTCCTAGAAATGGACTCGTCAGAAGGCGGACCGCTGGACCAGAATCCCGTCCCCTACCTCGTGACCAAAAGGTGGGTTTACGATCAATATAAAGCTTGGTGGCATGGCGATGAAGCCAGCTCGCCAAACTGGTGCGCGCGAGTTCGCGGCGATTTCCCCGACCAGGCTCAGAACGCTCTGATTAAACTCGCCTGGCTGGAGCGTGCCAAGGATCGATCGCTTCGCGGCCCGGTGCCGGATCGAGCGAGCAGCAGCTTAGTCGCCGGTATAGACGTAGGCGTCGGAGAGGCGGAAACGGTCGTTTACGTCTGCGAATCCAAGCCGCACGACTTCAGGATAATCGCTCTGGGCGCTTGGCGCTGCGCTGATAGCCGCGGCGAGGTCGTCCGATTCCTGGCGCCGTATCGTAGTCGGCTGCGTTCGGTTCGAGTCGATTCGATCGGCGTGGGGTACAATTTCGCGTTGCATCTCAAGGACGAGAGATTCCCGACCGAATTGATCAATGTCGGTATGGCGGCCGAGAGCCGTCCACAATGGCGTGAAAACGACCCGGCTGGACGATTCGTAAATCTCAAAGCTCAATACTATCAGGAGCTGGCGGATGCATTGGAACGTGAGGAAGTACACGGCCTAGTCGATGATCTCACCATGGGCCAGCTGGCGGGAATCTTATACGAGATTGATTCTCATGGAAGAGTCAAAATCGAGAGTAAGGAAAGCGCCCGGGCCAGGGGAATTCCATCCCCTGACCGCGCTGAAGCGTTAATGCTCGCACTGTGCCAGCCGCCACAAAAGATAGAGTGGTATTCAATTCGCGATGCGTGGAAGCTGAGCCCGGCCGCAGTCTCCAGCCGTGTACTTCGACGAGAAGTCGAAGACCAATGGCCGCGGCCTCTGCTCAAAAGTCGTCGCTGGCCGCCTGGCTGCTGGTGAGCAGATCGACGCCAAGCTCGTCGCCTCTGGTCTACGCCGCTTTCGGTGACAAGTCGCCTGGTAGTTCGAATCCATCGCGCTCCGCCATCCAGTCCGCGATTTTCGCGTTCTCTGTATAAAAATCGAAAATAGGGCGCGCTGTTCGCGGGTTTTGAATCTGCCAGCGGTTGCACGGTTGATCGGGTTTCGTCCAAGGGGGGGCCAGAGGGAACTTGTGATGCTAATCAGAGATAACGATCAGGGGCTGGATATTCGAGCGTTGAAGGATGGTACTGGCCAAAAAAAACGGATACCGCCGGCGACTACTAACTTACGAATGGGATACTAAGAGGGGTAAGACCAGGAAGATAACGACTCGCGGCATAGCGAGAGAAGCGGATTTAAACCGCCGCAACCTGTTTGCAATTACAGACGACAACTTCCGGCTGGTGCCGCCGCCGCGAACTCGGGAGAGAAGTCGCCCGCATCTGCCCGTCGAGCAGACTGGTCTGATGGATCGCGCTGGTCGCGGCTATGTCGTACGTTCGTACGGAGCTACTACTTCCTTTGCCACGAGGTGCGCTTCACCTGGACCTGCCGCAGAATTCTTTGTAGCCAACCGCTGCTTTCGGCCGCGTCGGTCATCGACAGCTGCGTGCCGGGCGGGGCCATCGGGTCGAGAGTGGCGCGGTGGCCGGTAATTCGAGCGATGTAAATCCGGTAGAAGACCGGTTCTAGCTGGCGCTCGGCGCCGTGGAGGATCGTCTTTGCGTAACCGGGTTCCCACCACGTGGCGTACTCTTGTAGTAATTTCCACGCGAATTCGCGCTCGGGCTGCGATTCGGGCCTATCGGGCAGCTCTTCGTAACGACCGAAGACAATGACACTAACCCACCTGTGCGGGCTCGCCACCTCGTCCGCTTCGACGCAGACAAGCGGGTTAGCGCGCATCCACTCGATTTTTTGCCCGACCGTGGAAAAGCTATAGAGGTAATTATGGTGGTAGACGAAATAGAAAGGCACGACATAAGGCTGCGGCCCTTGAGCGCACGCTAATCTACCGAGACGCGTACCGGCCAGCAGGTCCAGGCTCGCCTGCCTGGTCAGTTCCTCGATTAACACCACGATTCTCCCGTGTCTCGAGATTATTTTACTCTAGCGACCGCACGAAACCATGGTTGCATCATCCCTCATTCACCGTGTTCTGATACTCGCTCTCTATGGCTTGGGGGCTCGCTGAACTATCGCACAAGCAGGATCAGAAGAAGAACAGCATGTATTTGCCGGCGCTCGTGCGGGTCACCCGAGACTCACGCGAACCCGATGCGTAGCCCCGTCGTCTACCAAAGGAATCCCCCCTTGGCTTCCCGGCAGGACTTCGCCATCGAGTGTCAGCTGGGAAACACCGTGGGTCATCCCTCTTGGGTTTTCGACGGCAATTTCGTAGCTTGCTGAGCGGTATCGGAATACGAAGTCGAAGGCGCGCCACGCCTTGGGGATGCAGGGATCTATGAGAAGCTTCGCGCCGCGCAGACGAAATCCGAGGATCCATTCGAGGCCGGCGCGATACATCCATCCGGCCGAGCCGGTGTACCAGGTCCAGCCACCGCGGCCCACGTGAGTGGGCTCGGCGTAGACGTCGGCGCAGGCGACGTATGGCTCAACCTTGTAGCGATAAATGGCGGCCCGCGTGTTCGAGTGATTGATTGGGTTCATGAGCGAAAACAGCTCGCCGGCCTTGTCTCCGTCACCCAGCACCGCGAAAGCGATCACCGACCAGATTGCGGCATGAGTGTATTGGCCACCGTTCTCCCGGATGCCGGGCGGGTACGCTCTGACGTAGCCGGGGTCGTGTGGTGTCCGATCGAACGGTGGCGTCAGGAGTAGGACTAGTCCATCGTCGCGTCGGACAAGGTATTCCTCCAGCGACCCCATGGCGGCCGCAACCCGAGCTTTGTCCCCGGCGCCGGAGATCACCGCCCACGACTGCGCGATCGAATCGATTCGGCATTCGTTGCTCGATGCCGAACCCAGTGGCGTTCCGTCATCGAAGTAAGCACGCCGATACCAGTCGCCGTCCCAGCCTTCTCGCTCGATAGATTCCCGCAGCGCGGTTGCGTGCTGGAGCCAGACCGCGGCGCGCTTCTGCTCACCGCGGCATTCCGCCAGTGGAGCGAAAGCCGAGAGCGTGGCGTGAAGGAGCCAGCCGAGCCAGATACTCTCGCCCTTCCCGCCAGCGCCGACCCTATTCAGGCCGTCGTTCCAGTCTCCGGTGCCGATCAGGGGTAGACCGTGGCCACCGACCGCAAGACTTTGGTCCAGGGCACGAGCACAGTGCTCGAATAAGGTGCTGCGCTGCTCGGAAACAGTCGGCTGAAAATACGATTCCTGCTCGCCGGCGCGCAGTACTGGCCCCTCGAGGAAGGGAACCATTTCGTCGAGAACCCCGACATCGCCCGTGACTTCGATATAATGGGCAGCGACGTACGCCAGCCAGACTCGGTCGTCGGAGATGCGCGTGCGAACGCCTTGACCTGACAGCGGCAGCCACCAATGTTGAACGTCGCCCTCGACGAACTGTCGCGCGGCCGCGCGCAGCACGTGATCTCGCGTCATTTCCGGCTTCGATACACTGAGCGCCATAACGTCTTGGAGCTGATCGCGAAAGCCGTAAGCACCGCTCACCTGATAGAAGGCCGCTCGCGCCCACACCCGGCACGCGAGTGTCTGGTAGAGGAGCCAGCGGTTCAGCAGAATGTCCATCGCTCGATTTGGTGTCCGCACCTGTACCTCGCCGAGGACGTCATCCCAAAGTCGGGTCACCGCGCGCAATACCGAATCGAGATCGGCAGTTCGGTAGCGCGTGACTAACGCGACCACTTCCGCCCTCGTCGCTGCTTCGCCGAGAAGGAAGCTGATCTCGGTCTCCCCGTTTGGCGCGAGCTCGATCCGGGTCTGGAGAGCGCCGCAGGGATCGAGGCCCGCACCGACTCGGTTGGAGAGCAACGTTCCACGCTCAAGTGCGGCCGGGTGATCGAGAGTGCCGTCCCGGCCAACGAACTCCGTCCGATCGCCTGTGCAGGCGACCTGGCGTCCAGCGAGGTCTGCGAACGCCACGCGACTGCCAAACCCGGTCCTCCAGTGGTTCGTTGCCAGCATCGCTCCGGTCTCAGAATCGATCTCGGTCATGACGAACGGCGCTGAAGTGACGCGGGAAGCGCCGAGCACCCACTCCACGTAGGCGATGATTGAGAGCCGCCGGGATCGCCTCGAGAGATTCCGGATTTTCAAACGAGAAATTTTGATCGGGTCGTCAAGCGGCACATACTGCAAAAGCTCAAGCGAGATTCCGTGCGAAGTGTGCTCGAAACGGCTGTAGCCTTGGCCGTGTCGGACAACATATGGCCGAGCTTCCTCGCGAATCGGTAGTGCCGTGGGACCCCAGAGTTCTCCAGTGTCTTCGTCGCGAAGGTAGATCACTTCGCCAGGCCCGTCGCTTACAGAGTCGTTGGACCAGGGGCTGAGCTGGTTCTGTTGACTGTTGATCGACCACGTGTAACCAGCACCTTCGACCGACACCTGAAAGCCGAATGAGGGGTTGGCAATCACGTTGACCCAGGGCGCCGGCGTCCATTGCCCCTCGCCGAGGATAGTCACGTATTCCCGTCCGCCGTCAGCGAAGCCGCCGAGGCCATTGAAAAACTCGAGCTCAGGTCGGAGTGGCAGGGCCTCCGGTACTTCATTCACCGGCGAGTGTCTGGGCGGTGGCGCGGCGGCAGCCTCGGATTCCTCGAGACGTCCTACTTGCTCGAAGAGGCTTCCACGGCGGCTGAGGAGCACCGCTCGTGCGGCGGTCTGGAGGAGGCTGCGCGCCTCGACCGATATCAGGTCAGCCCGCAGGACAAACACGTTTCCGCGCGCGGCTCCTGGCTGAGCCTGCGACCGCGATTGGTTCGACCGGACCAGCGCCTCGAGCGAAGCCTGCACATCCTGATCATACGACGGAGGCCCTTCGTTGAGAATCACCAGGTCGACCGCTAACTGCTTCATCCGCCAATACTCGTGGGCGCGGACCAATTGCTGAACGATCCCCCGCTCCTCGACCGCATCGATCCGGACCAACACGATCGGCAGATCGCCGGAGATCCCATGTGCCCACAGCGTCGACGGTCCACAATCGCTCCGCTTGAGCACCTCGGACGAAGGCCGCATGGTGGGGTTGGTGTAGACCACATGATTGGCAACACGCTGGAAGAGATGCGCTTCGTCGGGACCGATGCCTAGATGATGTAGCTGCACCTGAGCCTGGGTCCAGACCAGGGTGACGGCGCGTTCGAACGCCGCTGGGTCGTGGTGCTTGTCGGCCAGGTCGAGCGCTTCGCTGCGCGATGGCGCGACCAACGTCCAGAACGCTATGCGCGCCGTGGCCCCCGGCGCCAGTCTGAAACGGCGACGGAGACTGAAGATGGGATCAAGCACAGCGCCGACGGTGTTGGAGAGCGGTCGCCCATCAATCACCGAGATAGGCGTCCGGATCCCACGTCCGCGACCTAGGAACCGTGCACGGTCGGTCTCGAATTGTGCACCGCGTACCACCTCTCCTTCCACCACGGCGAGGTGCGCTGCCCAGACCTGACGCTCGTCCGGAGACCGCGGCCGCCGCGTGGCCAGAACGGCGCCGATATCAGCGACGAACTCCGTTTGTACGAAGAGATTGGAGAAGGCCGGGTGCGCGGCGTCTGCCGCTGGGGCTGCCAACACTACCTCCGCATACGAGGTCAGTTCGATCTCCCGAACGTCGCTTCCGAGGTTGGAGATAGACACTCGGCGAACCTCTGCATCATCCTCCGGTGAGACCACGACTTCCAGTGCAGTCGTAATCGTTCCGTCGCGCCTGACGATTTCGGCTCGTCCCTCGAGGAACGCCGCCCTGTAACTATCGGGCTCGACCCCGCTTGGCTGGTATCCCGCCGACCACACTTCACCGCTATGTGCGTCGCGAAGAAATACGTATGTGCCCCAGGAATCGCAGGTAGTGTCCTCCCGCCAACGCGTGACCGCTAGATCACGCCAGCGGCTGTATCCCGAGCCGGCCGCGGTTATCATCACCGCGTAACTGCCGTTGGAGATCAGATGGGTCCGGGGAATGGACTGGTGAGGCGATGCGAATAGGCGCGGCATCGGTGGAACGAGTTCGCGCACGTTGGCGGCCGCGGTCGTCTCGTCAGCTCGGGGGTGGCTAACCTCCGCATCGCGCGGAGTTCGTTCTTGCAGCAGGAGCTCGGTCGCCTGGATGATCGGCTCGGCGTGAAAGCGGGCACGCATCGCCCCGTCTTGGAGAGTGTTTACGATCGCGACCAGCGTCATCCCCTGATGATGGGCCATATACGCACGAACGATCGCTACTTCCTCACCCTCACGTACGCGCGCCGGAGTGTAATCCAGAGCCTCATAGCAACCATACCGGCCAAGGCCACCAACCACGGTGAGACGTGAGAAGTTTCGCGCCGCGGCCTTCGCATCGACCATCGCTGCCAGCGCCGTCGCGTAAGGGGCAACGACGACGTTTTCGCTGAGCCCGCGCTTGAGCCCTAGGCCAGGGACGCCAAAATTTGAGTACTGGTAAGTAAGCTCCAGATCTTGTGCATTGTACGCGGATTCCGAGACGCCCCACGGCACGCCAAATTCGACGCCATACTCCATCTGCCGGCGGACGACGAGGCGGTTCGTCTGTGCGAGCAGACTCTCCTCCGGCGCGCGCATCACCAGCGACGGCATCAAATATTCGAACATCGATCCCGACCATGAGATCAGCGCTTCACCGCGATCTACCGGCGTCAAATCGCGCCCAAGACGGAACCAATGCCGCGCCGGCACGTCACCCTTGGCGATAGCGACGAAGCTCGCCAGGCGTGCTTCAGATGCGAGCAGGTCATAACAATTGGGATCGAGAGTGCTCTCCGCGATCCGATAGCCGATCGCTAGGAGCTGGCGCGCCGGGTCGAAGAGAAAGCCGAATTCCATCGCCTGGAACATCTTCTTCGTCAGCCCACCGAGCGCCTCAAAGCGCCCCGTAAGCGACCGTGCTGCGTTGGCAGAGCGCTTGAAGGCGTCCATCAGAGCGTCGGCTCGCACGTGCGAGTCCATTGCTTCAGGCGCGAGCGAGTCTCGTCCCGAGCAGTGGCGCGCGAGCACCCGGATCGCCGTTTCGCAGTGAGCGGGCAGATCGGCCAGGGTCGGGACGGAGTCAAAGATGGACCCAAGCTTCTGCTCCAGAGAAGCGTCTGTATCCACGCTCGCCACACGGATGAACTCGGCGTCGCCAGCGACGAGATTCGCCCAAGGCATCAACTGCTCAACGTCACGCTGATGACTCAGGATCGACGCATGCATGGCCTCTGCCCATTTCAGCAGTTCGGCACCAGCGTCATCGGCTCGTTCCGCACTCAGCGCTTGCGCAATGTCGACGACAGTGTGGGAATAAAGCGCGAGCTCACCCAATTGCTCGGCGACGCCGGTTGGAGTGGTTGGAGCGTCTCGGAGCGAAGCTGAGAGAATGTCAAGCGCTTCCTCCAATTGCTTTCGAGTCACCGTTTGAGTCCGCCGATCATCAGCGAGCACGCGCAGGGACCCGCGCGTGATTTGCAGCGCATCATTGATTCCGGCGAGCCATTCCGGACCTGTCACAGGACTGCCGATCATTTCCCCCAAGGCGTTTCCAAGAGCGATCAGGTGCCCGGCCAGATTTCCGCTATCCACCGACGAGACGTACTTCGGATCCAGCGGACGAAGATCATGCGTGTCGTACCAGTTGTAGAAGTGGCCACGGAAGCGCTCGAGCCGGTTCATCGTCGCGAGCGTCGCGTCCAGCCGGTCGGCGGTTTCGATGCTACCCAGCCAGCCGAAATCGCGGGCGGTCACCACCGACAGAAGGTATAGTCCGAGGTTCGTGGGAGACGTCCGATGCGCCAACACCGGCTTCGGTTCTTCCTGGAAGTTGTCCGGAGGAAGCATGTGATCGTCCGCGGTGACGAAGGTCTCAAAGAAGTGCCATGTGCGCCGTGCCATGAGCCGTAGTATTCGCGCATCCGCGCCGGAGACCGGATTGGGACCTCCCACGGGTGGCGAAAGACTCACCCATCGCGCGACGGCCGGTGAGAGCACCCACAGGATCACGAATGGTGCCGCGGTCGGCCATGACCCTGGCTTGACCCAGGCGACAATGACGGCAACCACAGCAGCGAGGGCGACACCGCCAGCCATCCGCCAATAGGATTTAGTGAGATCGAGCCGGGTGCTAATCTTCGCCTGAGCGGCCGTGACCCACTCCAGCAGCCTACGACGGCTCACCAACAGACGGAAGATTGTTCGCGTGATGGCGTCGCTCATCAACCATGCCTGATGTGCGAGAAGCGTGACCAGAAGTGCTATTTGTGACAAAGCTAGCGCGAAATCCGCGCCGACCGAACGCCAGTGCCTCCGCTGCGAGATTCCGAGCCTCCGCGGCACTATCCCGCCGAAAGCCGGCAGGAGGGCGGGAATCGCGAACGTTGCGACTACGAATCCGCTCCAAACGGCGGCGGCAGTTAAAGGGAGGGTCCATCCCAACAGCAATGCGAGAAAAGCGGCCGGCGCTGACAGCGTCCGGCGCAGGTTGTCCATCATCTTCCAACGGCCGATTAATGGAATCGCGATTTCGCTTTGGCTGCCGTTGCAATCCCACCCGCGGCCAAAAATCCAGGGCAGCAACTGCCAATCACCACGAGCCCAGCGATGCTGTCGAGCAGCGGCGACGTCGTAGCGTGACGGAAATTCTTCGACGACCTCAATGTCGGTGACCAGTCCGGCTCGCGCGAAGATTCCCTCCAGCAGATCGTGACTCAAGAGAGTGCTCTCGGGCATCCGCCCATCGAGAGCGGCCTCGAAGGCATCCACGTCGTAGATTCCCTTGCCAGTATAGGAACCTTCGCCGAAGAGGTCCTGGTAAACATCGGAGACAGCGGCGGCATACGGGTCGATACCGCTGGCACTCGAGAAGATACGCTGGAAAAGCGACCCTTCGCGATCGGCCGGCAACGACGGCGTAACTCGCGGCTGAAGCACGGCGTACCCTTCAACCACGCGGCGTGAACCTAGGTCGAGCGTCGGGCGGTTGAGCGGATGTGCCATCTTGCCGACCAGCCGCTTGGCGGCTCCGCGCGGCAGGCGGGTATCCGCGTCAAGAGTGATCACGTAGCGGACGCCGCGAGGTACTATGGGTTGATGGCCCCTGATTGCCATGAAGGTGGTGTTGGTTGCGCCACGAAGCAATCGATTCAGCTCGTGCAACTTCCCACGCTTGCGTTCCCATCCGATCCACTTTCCCTGCCCCTCGTTCCAGATCCGCTTACGATGGAGCAGGAGGAAACGGTCACTCTCCGGTGATGGACCGTGCCGTCGATTCAAGCGCGCGATTCCATCGGCGGCCGCGGCGAGAAGCTCCTCATCACCGTGCGCACTCTCGGTATCGGAGTCTGTCCAGTCCGAGAGCAGAGCGAAGCGGAGATCGCCGTCCTGGCTTGCCAGGTAATGAATCTCTAGGCGCTCGATCTGCTCCTCGAGCTCTGCTCTTGTCGTCAAGAGCGTGGGCACGACCACTACCGTGCGCAAATTCGACGGCACACCCTCACGCAGCTCCAGACCGGGCAGGGTCGTCGGGCCGAATAGGCTCGTGACACCGCGGTTGACCAGCGCTATGGCCAAATCCGATGCCGGGGCCAAGGCAAGAAGCGCGAACAATAAGAGGACCCGTCCACTGACCCCGTACTCCGCCACACCGAGCAACGGCAGAGCCATGATGAACGCGCCGATGATGACGATCGCTCCTACATAACCCAGTATCCCCGCGGCCGCGCTGGCGCGAACTAGCCAATCCCTGCTCGGCACATGAAATCCGAGCTCTTTCTCGACTGCCGGTCGCCCTTTCGAGATGAGATAATAGCCGGGATCCTGCTCGCGGCGAGCTGTTACCTCGTCGCCGCTGCGTGGCCCGGCTGCTGCGCGCTTGGCGGCTGCAATCGCGCGCCGGGCGACTTCGAGCTCCGGTTGCCCCGAGCCGCGAGCCAGTTCTTCGATCGCATGCCGGTAGCGATCCCGAGTTGCGAAGTCCATTTCGGCGAAGTCAGTGTAGGTGCGGAGCGTAGCATCGACGAGACTCACGCTCTCGAAGAATCCGGCCCAATCAACCGCGGATATGAGGCGCATGCTCGTGATCACGTTGCGCACTGTCACGTTCGTAGCGCCCTGTCTCTGATGCTCCTCGCGGACGCTCTGGTCTGCGGTGATTCCTT
The DNA here is from genome assembly GCA_963837035.1 of uncultured Pseudomonadota bacterium. Taxonomy (GTDB): domain Bacteria; phylum Desulfobacterota; class Binatia; order Binatales; family Binataceae; genus JASHZA01. Next base: position 839,242 of record CAWIMH010000021.1, on the reverse strand, counting down.
GGACTGCAAGGCGTTGGTCCAGCCAAAGGAGCGCCGGCGCCACATTGGGATCCTGATCGCGCAGGCGCTGAATTAATTGAGCCGCGAAGGCTGTGACTAAGGGCGTTTGGTCGAAACCTCGCAGGACGGTACTCACTGCCTCTGCCCTTCGATTACCTACTCCCAGTAGTCGGTCGGCCAGCGCGTCGGCTTCTTGGCGCGCCGCTCGACCAGTCACGATCTGCTCAGCCAGGCGCCGCAAATTCTCTACGAGCACCACCCGAAGCGTAATCGCAAGGCCCCAGAGCTCACCGATCGACAGAGGCTGCACGCGTTGATAGGCCTGCACGAACCGGCACAACATCTGTGGATCGAACCGACTATCGGTATGCGCGACAAAAGCCCATGCTATCCCGAATACACGCGGATAACCCTCAAGAGGACCCGCCGTAAGCTTGGGCAACTCGCGGTAGAATCCGCGTGGAAGATCGCGTCGGACTTCGCGGATCTGTTGCCGCGCGACATGAAAATTGTCGATCAACCACTCGGCCGCCTGGGTGATGTCGCGTTCCTCACGGATTGCCTTCGCGATAGCACGATACACCTCAAGCAGCACCCGGCCGTTGTCCAGAAGTCGTCTGGTAAGCCGTCGACCGCTCATGGGCCTGGTCGTGATGGGCTGAGCCGCCGCAAGGCTTTCGGCATGTTGCTCGAGGCGCTCGATGCTGAAGAGTTCGCTGCGAATCGGCTCTTCGCCGCCCGGGGCGGAGGCGGCCGTCAGACTTTTAAAAGCTTGGAGGATTGAATTCTTCAAATACGCCTCTTGGCTGGTTGAACGCGCCGAGCGCGAGCCACGGGAAGCTCACGACTTGAACAGAAGCCAAGGCGAGCAGAAACTGCGCTAGGAGCTTGATTATCAGGGATTACAGTATCACAGCAGGCTGCGCTCGCTATGCTAGATGAGGCTTTCGGCGGCTTGGCAACGTCCTCACAGGATCTCAACCAATATGCGGCGAGGCGAGTCGAAAGAAGGAGGACCTCTGGAGTCCGGAGCGGCAAACGCCGCCGGATCAGGTTACGTGGGCTGACGGGTATTTTCTCGACGCGCTGAACTCGGGGGCTGGTCGCCATCCCAGGAAAATCGTCCGATTGATGCCGATAGTCGCTGAAGCCGAGCAGATTGCTGTTCGCCGCTTAGAAAGGCGCCTCGCGCTCTTCCCAACGAAAGCGCCGAACGTCATGCTCGTCTGTGTGAAAGTCGACCCGGCAAACGATGTGGATTTTGATCGAATCGACGACGATTTTCAGCGTAGTTGCGCGTTGGTCAGAATGAGGCGGTTCCGTGATGATCGACGACGACTCGGTGTTCTAGAGAACGCCAGCGAGGCCAGCAGGGCGGGTTGCGAGTCAGAGAGCGCGGAAGATCGCTTCGATATCGGTAATCGGAGTGCCGTTCGTGAACCTGTGCAAAATAGGGCCATGCGTGCTGTTGAGGCGAATCTCGATTTCCTCGGTGCGCTCGTTGTAGCTGATAGTGTACCTCTGCTGATTGACCGTCATCCAAAGGACGTTTTTCATCTCTCCATCATCTTCAGCACGGACTGATAGAGACCCCGTGTCGTTCTTCCAGACTATGCCTCCTGCTATAGCCAGAGCGATCGCGCTCACGTTGCCGGCGTGATGCTTGCCACGTTCCATAATGTCCCCGATATAGGCCTTCAACACTTTCGTGTCGTTACTCTCAGTCGCCATTCGTTTCTCTCCTCTCGGTTTTGTGCGGTCGACCGCGCGTGTGATCTCCGCTCGGTCCACTCTGCGCGCGCTAACGCTTCTACCACTATCGCGAGCAATGCGGGAATTAGCAGAGCGCGAGAAATTCCTAGGTCATGGTGCGTCCGGCTTCGGAAAGGCGCGCTGGCGCTGGATTGCGTGGCGGCGCGGCGACGTTTAGTGCGACGCTTGTTAACCATCTGCGCGTGGTAGAATTCGCGAAGACCGTTAGCCTGCTTAGCCACGTTTCGCCGAACGGAGGCGCCAAAATGCAGCGTATTGTTCCGAGTGAAGTTGTCCGCGCGATCGACAAATGGTTCCCTTGGGCGAAGGATTGGACTTTAGCTAAAGCGAAGGAACGAGCCGAAGTATGGTACGCGGCGGTCACGTGGCTGCCGGGGGTCGTGGAAATAATCGAGCAAATTCCCGATGAGCACCTTGGCGACCTCATCTGGCAGTTCGACAATAACCGAGTTCGCCGATATGCAGCTATTCGACTTATTCCTCTCGAACTGGCCTGATCCGCAGCAAACCGGGTTCGGCTGGGGCATCGGACCCACATTTGTTTTTCCGACCGGACGAGTCTCACAGGCCGGTAAGCATGTATGGGAGGCAGGACCCGCGGCGGCCGCCGTCTACCGAGGTGTGCCGCATTTTGATGGTGGGTTTTTTATTCCAGAATCCCATCTCCTTCGCCAACACGAATTCGTCGGCAACTCCGCAGAGCCAAATGGAGTTCCAGCCGTTGGTTTCGTACACACTCGGTCGTGGCTGGTACGTAAAATCCGCCGACTCTACCTAGACCGTCAACTGGCGGCACGGCACGTCGACGACGATCCCTATTAGTTTTGAGTGGGAGTGCGAGCCGCGCGCCTGCACCGTCGATTCGACGCAGCGCCTTAATCCATGCCCGACCCAAAAGAAACTGGCCGTGACAGACCGAGAAGTGCGGATTTCAGCGACGGACAGCCGGCTCAGTTTTTCCTGTCGCACGTTACAGGGTGCGGACGGGAATATCACCCCGGCTAATTGGGGGTTTTCGCACTGCCGCCCAGGAAAAATGTAGGTAAGATATGTACGCCTGCACTGCTGCCCAGTAAACGTGCCGGCGCACGGATTAGCACTAAAATCGATACTGATAAAATCAAACCCAAGTCTCGAACTGACAGTTTAGCAACCCGCCAGATGTCGGTGGGAACGTACAGCAGGGTTCAAAATAGAATCTCCAATATAACGCCAGCTACTTTCAAAAGTAGGCGGGCACAGCCCAACCTAAAATGGCATACTCGACACGCTCGTATTAACAGCCAGCGGCGTCCTCGCTCCGTGAAGAACAGCTTGCAGATACGTACGTGCATGCAGCCATACTTCCGCCACCATTTCGAGAGAAGAACCTTCAAGCACGCACTTGAGTGCAGCCGAGAGTATCACCGCCGAGCCTTGTTTGAAGCGGGCAATTAGGAGTAGAAACCGGAGGAAATCATAGGTGCTCGTCTCGTCAGCGATCACGACTGAACTTTGTGTCATTGGGCGGGTGCTTCCGGCAGCGAACATTGGACGGTCGAGACAAAGTTCACTCTGCACCAGTTGTTGGGAGGGATCATGGCCAGATTGTTGGAGAATAGGGTGATCCTGGTGACCGGCGGCGGTTCGGGCATCGGACGCGCCACGTCGCTGTTACTGGCAAGGGAGGGCGCGAAAGTGACGATCGCCGATTACGTGCCTGAGAGTGCCGAGCGCACGATGAAAATCATCAAGGAGTCCGGCGGCGAGGCAAGCTGTTTCGCGACAGATGTATCAGTCGCCGGGCAGGTTGAAGCGATGATCAACCGTACAGTCGCTACCTATGGCCGACTCGATGGCGCTTTCAACAACGCCGGCATCGAAGGCAGGATGGTTGACACAGCTGAGTATCCTGAAGACATATTCGACCGGATAATGGCGATCAACCTCAAAGGCGTCTGGCTCTGCATGAAGTACGAAATACCGCAATTGCTCAAGACCGGAGGTGGTTCGATCGTCAATACCGCCTCGGGCGCCGGACTTGTCGGTGTGGCAAAGCTCTCCGCTTACAACGCATCCAAGCACGGCGTAGTTGGCTTGACCAAGACGGCGGCGCTCGAATATGCGCAAAAGAATATTCGCGTCAATTGCGTCTGTCCGGGGGTCATCAATACACCGATGGTGGCGCGGATGATCGACAGCGGCGGGATGAACGAACAGGAGTCCATAGCGGCTGAACCGGTGAAACGGATGGGACGCCCGGAAGAAATCGGCGAGGGCGTCGTCTGGCTGCTGTCGGATGCGGCGTCTTTCGTTACCGGCCATTCGATGTCAATCGATGGCGGCTTTGTCGCGCAGTAGACGCCGCCAAGAACCGAACCACCAGCACGCCAGAACCGAGCCCGAGAAAGGCCGTTCCTCCGCCTGCACGCCCGTCCAGTCTACCGGCGCCGGTAGGGGACCTTATACGCCAGGCGCGGACCCAAACTTTGTAGATCCCATACGGGCAAGCCGCATTACGCGCCGCGCTCGTCACCGTCTGAAGCTGCAGGACAAACGGGCTGTCCCCCCAAAGCACGTTTCACAACTTCCGTCGGGTAACTGAGATCATGGGGCTTTCGTCTAGCTATGAGTCGGAAGGGTGGGTGCGAATGGGTACCGCGAAGACGTAGCACTCTCCACTAGAGACCGCCCGTCTGTTTGATGGGGTTTCTACCGAACTCAATCTCGAGTGCCGGTCTGGTCCAGGATGATCGCATCGGTACCGCGCAAGCGGTGACAGATGGTCTCGGACCCGGAGCTGCAGACGTTAGCACACTGATTGGCGAAATCATTTAGGATGAACCCCAGGTGCTCCCGACGAAACTACCGGCTGGCTAATCGCGTGCAGCAGACCGAAAGGCAAACCTGACAAAATGGCGCGCTGCGGCGATGCGCAAGCTGCTGCTCACCATCCTTAACGCCATGCTGAAACATTCCACTCGCTGGAGTTCACTATGTCTCACTATCGGCCGAGCGCAAGGAACGCCCTCAGCCAGATACTAGCGGGTCGCGCGAGGGAATCGCCGGCGCACCCCGGCGCCCTTCCATTAGAACTTTAAGGCGGCCCGGCAGGGCACTCCGAAGCTCAATCGCTTCGCCCGAAACCGGATGATGAAACCTGAGCGCGCATGAATGCAGCGCCAGGCGCTGCGCCGGGTCGGGTTTCGCGTCGTATCGTCGATCTCCTACGACGGGATGCCCCAAGCCAGCCAACTGAACGCGAATCTGATGCTTCCGTCCGGTTGCGAGCGTCAACTCGAGCAGCGATCTGTGTGCATGCCTCGCCAGCACGCGATAGTGCGTTATCGCCACCTCGCCGCCGTGCCCGACTCGACGAACCATCATCGACCTGCTTTCGATCAAATTGTCTGTCAGCGTCCCGCGCGGGTTCGAGGGCTGACCTTCTACCACCGCGAAGTATTTCTTGGTAACCGCCTTCCAGTTGCCCTGAAGGGCCGCTTGAATCAGTTCGCTCCTGGCAAACATCATCAGCCCGGACGTGTCGCGATCGAGCCGATGCACGATAAAGGCCTGTTGCGCCTTAGAATTCGCGATCGCCCTTAGATGTTCATTGAGTATTCGATGAGCGGTTCGCTCTTTCTCACGCTCGGAGCCCATCGACAGCAGCCCCGCAGGTTTGTTCACGACTACGATCGCATCATCTATGTGCACGATCCTCAGACCGTGGAGCTCGGGCGATGCCGCACGCGTGTATCCTCGCGCCGCAATCGTCACGAGATCGCCCGCCTGCAACCTCGTGTCATGCCTGACGCCCGTCTTGCCGTCGACCGTAACTGCGCCGAAGCGAAGGAGCTCCTTGGCGTGTTTGCGCGACAGCCCGGACGGCAGGCTGATCAAATACGGCAATAGCTCGCATCCGGCTGCGACGCGAAACTGACGATTCGTCATCGCTGGATGGTTCGGCGTCTTAACTATTTCATCCCTAATGTTGGCGGTGCCCATATCGTGGTAGCAGCCACCTGCTTCGCGCCGCGAATTCGGGCGCCGATTCCGGCCCGGAGTCAAACCCCATAATGGCGCGCGCACGCTTTGCGGAATTGGGTACTGCCGGCCGCGCGATGTGTTGCCCCCTGAAGCCGTTACCTTTGAGAGGGGCATCACTTTCCGAATTCCCTGATCGGGTTATACGCCAGCGCCGGGGCTGCCAACAGGTTGCGCCCGATGACGCAAGGCTGCCGCCGCCCCGGAAGTTGGCTTGTAGGAGCAGCGCTGCGCGGGTGGGCCTGGGCGAGGGACCCGGCTACCGCCCACCGGGGGGTCGCCGAAAACGGTCGGCGGTATTGAGGTTCCGGTGCGCCCCTTCCCGCGGTACCGTTAGGAACCAGCGAATCGCACCCGGCTGCATCGGCGGCAAGCCTATGGCTTTGGCGATCGTCCTCCACCCGGATGTGTGTGAGAAAGTTTCATCCTATTCTTTCAAACGTCCCCAGCGCCGATCTGCGGATTTTTCGCGAAGCGCCCACCCCAAGTGCGCCTGTTGGTGAGCCCCACGGAGCAGAGTCCGGGGAACCCGCAGCCGTTATCCGAGCAGGTCCTCTCCCGCTGAGCACCCATTCTTTTTCGTCCACGCTCTCCAAGGGTAACGGCTTCAGGGGGCAACACCTCGCGCGCTGCCGGCAGTACGGAATTCCCCGAATGCGTGCTCGGGCTATGATGGGTTTGACTCAGGGCCGAAATCGGATCTCGAATTCGCGGCGCTTGGCGCGCGAAGCCTCCGTTAGGTTGGTCACATGGTGCACCGGCGCATATTCGACCCGTCCGCCGGTCACACCCCGTACGCGTGACGACTTCACCGGTGTTGATGGAGACGCGCTGTCGGGCTTGCCGTGCGCCGCCAGCCGCTTCCGCATGCTCCCGCAATGCCTCCAGCCGCAGCGCCGCATAGAGCGCGCGCTGCGGCTGGTCCTAGTAGGCCGCCTTGACGCCAACTCCTGAGAACGAGTTATGGGCGCATTTGACAATGCTTGAACGCTGGCGCACTGTCGTGGTCCCGATGGGGTAATCTCCGCTCCAACGAACTGCCACCTTTGGCACTGGCGTGCGCGACGGTGCGTCGGCGACGGCCTTTGAAGGTGGCATAGGCTCCGCTGTGAATTTACCCAGGAGCTTTCCTTCTCCAAGGAGCCTTTCGCATGAGTATCGCCAAGATTTTGGAAGACAGGAAGACCGACAATATGGGCGAAGTGGAGCGCGAAGGGGGCGTTTGGAAGGATGGTGCTTTTCTGTTTCCGGATGGTAGCGGTGGTTCGTTCAGCCGCAATGAGAGTTATCGCGACAGCAAGGGAATCCTACGCGTTCACACCGTCTTCGTGAGTAACTCGGTGACCTGATAATGCCGATGGCCGCTTGGACTCCTTCTGTTAAGATCATTGGCAGTCCTTGCTGGGAAAAACCAGCAGCTGGCCCGGCACAGAGTCGCGGAACCCAAACGTTAAGATGGTGCCCGCCGAGGCGAGTTCTTTGATCAATCCGTTCGACTCGTCCTTTTGGCGCGACCCGTATTCTCATTACCCGTCTTTGCTCGCCGGGCCACCTCGGCTGCTTCCGCTCCTTTTACCTACTGTCTTGGTGGCGCGCCACCGCGACGTCGTAAATGTTCTACGAGACTACGAGCTATTTTCGAGCAGTTCGCCTCAATTGTCTCTTCTTACCAAGCTGGACCCATTCGCAGGCGCTCAGACAATGCTGTTTTCGGATCCACCCGTGCACACTCGGCTCAGGCGCTTGGCTACGCCCTACTTCAGGCCCGGGCGCATCAATCTCCTGACTCTAAGGATTCAGACTCTTACCAATCAGCTGCTCGACAACATTGAAAGCAAGGCTGAGTTCGACGCGGTAAGCTGATCTTGCTTACCCATTAACACTGGCGATCATTGCTGAAATACTCGGCATACCGATAGAGCATCAACCGATGCTCAAAACCTGGTCCGACCAGGTGTTCTCGTCGGTCCGTGAGAGCCTGATGCTAGCGGGCGCATTTCTGACCGGCCGTCCCGACACGTCAGGATCAAACGGCGCCACCTGCAGGCACGATTTCGTCCCCATCTGCGCCATCGAATCCTCGGTCCATGATTCCAGCGCAGATGCTATCGCGGCATTGCGCACCTACTTCACCGAAGAGATTTCACAACGCCGCACCAGTCCCCGCGACGATCTGATAAGTGTCTTGGTGTCAGCACAGGATCAAACAGATACTTTTAGATTGGACGAACTGCTCGCTCTCCTCCTGCTGTTGCTGTTCGCCGGCGACACGACTACCAATCTGATCGCCAACGGTTTGCTCGCATTGAGCACCCACCCTGACCAGCTAAGACGCCTTGGGTTAGCTCCAGAAGTTCTGACACCGAATGCGGTAGAGGAAGTGTTGCGCTACGACAGTCCGGTCCACATGGTAATGCGCTTCTGCACGCGAGACACACACATTGGCGAGACGGCGGTTCCGGGCGGCGCAGTCGTGCTGGTTCTAATTAGCGCCGCAAACCGGGACCCTGCGCAATTTCATGCCCCAGACAGCTTTAATATTGCGCGCCATCCGAATAATCACGTCGCTTTTGGCGATGGAATTCACGCCTGTATCGGTGCACACCTGGCCAGGCTGCAGGGCAGAATCGTACTTGGCTCGGTGGTCGGACGCTTCTCCCGGCTTAGGCTATCCGCGCCAGACCAGCCCTTCACTACGATGGATATCTCTTGTCACGAGGACTGATGTCACTACCGATGGTGATCCATTAGACCATTATCATTTCGCGTGAAGGTCACGGGCGCGGAGCGAGGCACCCGCCGCATTCGCACGGTTTCTCCTTGAGGGGGTAAAGGTCCGGTATCGTACGGCATACGTCGGAGGCCGGATCAGGGGTACGAACTGATGTCCTGCCGTTTCCCCCAATGCTCGAGCCCCAAAAGCGCCACTTTTTGAGTGCCTTCGCGTCGCTGTTCAAGACGACAGAGCGACTTGATGCTTTTGAGAATCCGGTCTGGCCCGCTTCGATGCTTACATTTGGGTGATTGTGTTGCAATGCACCCACAAGTAAGAATATGCTCAGGAAATAGGCAGGCTGAAGAAACTAGAAAAACCAGTGGATCGTTATACGATTTACGAAGAAGTGATGGTAATAGCGCACCAGAGAGGCTTGTGAGACTCGCCTATTTCGACCACGCCGGATCGTCGTCGATCAAGGACGAGCCGGTCGGCATTACTGCTTCGCTTCTCGTTCATGGGGACCGAGAATGGCGACTCATCGAGCGATATCGCGATGCGCTTATTGAAGACGCGCAATGGGGACTAACCGAAGAACAACGCCTAAATTTTGAATTTCATGCCAAAGACCTCTTTTGGTCAGGGAAATCGCCATTTAAAAAGTGGACCAAGGAAAAACGTCATGACTTGCTAGAAGGATTCGTCAAACTAATTCCAAAGTTTAATTTGCCGATTTTTCTGGGCGCGATAGACCGCGCGGGTTTTCGATTGGATTATGCAACTGAGGGGAGACCATTAAAACCGAATGCGGTAGCAGCGGAAGAATTACATACTTTTTTCGAGTGCGCCTACTCAATTGATAGCTGGATGAAAGTCGAAATCGACGATGAAGTCGCAATATGTATTTTCGACCGCGCCGATGAAGATATAATGCTGGGAATCAAACAGAATTTACGCAAATATCGGCATTATTCCGCTAGAATGCGCGGATTAATGTGGTTTCCGCACTTGGTAGAAATTGCCAATTTCGCCGACCCTAAAGAATCGTTTGGATTAGAATTAGCTGACTCTTGCAGCTTCTTTGTTAAGCGACATTTGATGGATACGGACGATACCGACGCCGACTCCGAAAGATTCTTTAAGCTTCTTGAACCTCAAATTGTTCAACCAGCAGGAGGTCTCGAATTTAGTGCGAATCCTTGGGGTAGGCTGAAAAAAGACTATTGGCCGAAGGCGAATCGTTATTAAGCTGGCGGAAAACCACAGATCACCTACTCGACTTATTGAGAACTATTTCGCCAAGCGAGGGTCGTTAGTCGCAACGCATTGAGCCCAAGCCATTCGGCACGACCATGCGCATCTAGTTGGCTGCGAGGGTTGACTGCGGATTGGATTATTCCGGCCTTGCCGTCTTCACATTGGTCCGCTCTGTCATAGCCTTGGGCGATGGTCCATTCGCTTAATGATGGTCGTCTCAACCAAACGACGGAAGCGGGCGGTTTTAGCTGAACCGCATCAGACGGCGGCAACATCAGATACCAGCCTATAAACGCGAGCGCAGCAGCATGGCGGAGTCTCATAAACTTGCTTTCATGAGTCGGCCATACCTAATTGCTTTTTCTTATCTCTTAGACGCGTGATAACTGAATTGAGATAGGCTTCGTGAAGCATTGCTTCGCGGATTGCCAGTTGCTCCATTTCGTTTGCGTGTTTCAAATATTCGCCCAACTCGTCGAAATCGTTCAGCTCACGAGCGCGGGCGTCCTCAAGGTTCTTGTTGGCCTTGTTCATGGCGATTACCGACGAATAAAACTGTTGACTTTCTGCAACCAACCATTTTCGCAATTGAATGTCTTGGGCTTGCTGTGCATAATTCTCAAGTTCTTTACGAAGAGAATCTCGTTCAGCCCACAACAGGCGAAGTCGTTTGTATATCTGATCCAGCAAACGATTTAAGCCTTCGGGGTGATCGCTTTCTTCAAAGCTCGATCAAATTTCTTTAGGTCCTCTTCGCTAAGATTTTCTAGGCGCTTTCTTAGTTTCTCATCTTCGGCGCGGGTTTTTTCGCTGACGCGCTTTCGACCTTTGACGCCTTGGGTGGTAGCCACCCCGATACTTTAGCGCGTCCAACGAGACTCGGCTACTTACTGCACGTCGTAATCAGGTCCGCGAACATGTCAGGGTTTTTACGGTTGTTGAAACGCCACGAAAACTCGTTCAAATACAAAGGCAAATAGTCCTTGCTGACCTTGTGGAAACTGCCAACGATTCCGCGCTTGAACAGGCTCCAGAAGCCTTCAATGGTGTTGGTATGGGTTGTCCCTACGACGTATTCGCCCGCACCATGCCGGACGACACGGTGATTCATGTCCTTGCCTAAGAGCCGGTAGCCGGTATGCTCGTCGGTCGCCAGCAGCCTGACATTCTGGGAGACGGTCTCCCGCACAAAGCCGTCTAAAGTCGGTGTGTCGGTGTTCTGGACGACCTTGGCGACGACCATACCTTTACGGGCGATAGCGCCGATAACAGCGACCTTTCCGGTTCCGCCAGTGCCAAGATGCTGGCGCTTGCTGGCATGTTTGTTCTTTTCCTTCCCGCCGATGAAGGTTTCGTCAACTTCGACCTCGCCTTCGAGTGGGAGCACGTCGCCTTTCATTGCCGCACGCCAACGCATACACATAAACCAGCTTGTCCGGTAGTCAGAGCCGGAATCCTCGCCAAACATAACGCGATGGATTTGCAAGGCACTAATGCCCTTCTTACTGGTTAGGATTAGAAATGCGACCTTGAACCACAGTTTGAGTGGAATCTTAGTATCCTGAAAGATAGTGTGCGTAATGACGCTGAACTTGTAGCCGTCGCGTCCCCCACAATCCGCATTGCGGCAACGCCAGTGAAAAGGTTTCGCGTTGATCGGATAGACCTTTTCCTTGCGATTACAGCGAGGACAACGAACGCCATCCGGCCAACGATGATCGGCTAGATACTGCTTGCAGGCGTCGTCATCAGGAAAGCGCTTATCGAATGCACCGATGGTCTCCATGCCCTACAATATGACAGATTTCAAACTGTGGGTCAATACCAACACAATCACCTACATTTGGCCCCCGATAAGCGAACCGGAGCTCGGCTGGAGCTCGGGGACGTCGGACTCTTGGGCGACTTCGCCAGCGGTGCGCAATTCACCTCGCTCCAGCAGAGAGTCACTGACGAAAAAGTTTTCCGGAGACGCCAGGGGCCTCTAGATGAACCTCGTTACGCGAGTTTTTGTTCCCTCGTCGTACGGTAGATGAAGAAACTGTCGACGAGGGGCCCAGGCCCGGTGTTGCTGGCGGCTTGACCTTTTGCGTTTGCGCGACCTCAGTCGCCTTTGAGCATGGTTCCCCGGCATCGCACCGCTCCACATCGACACGCGTACGCGAGTTCCCGTGAAGGAAGTGGCTCATCCTCGATTTCCAGAGAGTAGTCGTAGGTTAGTTCGATGCCCGGCTGAATATTTTTCACAGCCCGGATAAAAATTCGACCATTGTCGAGATACGCTTCACAGTTAGGGTCACAAGAGTGATTGATGAAGCGCGCATCGTTTCCTTCCCACATTGCATCTATGTATCTGTCGTCGGCTACGTGGAAGACAAACGTCTGTCCTCGCTCCGACGTGTCCTTGTCGTATCGAAGGTCTAATTCCGCAGACGAAAGCAGCTCGCCGACGTATTCGATTACGCGTGTCCCTTGCCTGATCCGTTTTATGGCGACGACGCCCCTGCCAGGAATGGATGAGCGTCGCACTTTAACAACCGGTTGCATTCCGCGCCGAGCACCGCTTTCCCTTTACATTCGCACAGAGCAACACCTAACCCTCTGTCTCAGGCGCCAATCTTCCGTTCCAGCAACGAGCCCGGCTTTGGGGGAATGGCAAGCCTTTGCCGAGGCAGAGGAATCGCGCCAGCGATCGATCGCGCATTTAGGCGCTCGCCGTTCGAGCCGACCTCGCAAGTCAGCAACGTTCGAGTAGCTACAACTCCGAGGTCGTCACTCTGGGCTAGATTTTCGGGGAGGCATAGCTTGCCCAGGAATTGGAGAATTACTTTGACTCTCGCACGATGTTGAGATCCGAACACGGGTAGTTCTTTCCCAACTCTAATGTCGCGTCGGGCAACGCTAACGAAATCGCTTATGTCGACGACTTCTCACGATCTGCCTCAGATGCCCCCTCCAGCGCAATCGAGTTCATCGCTTGGTTGCAGATCTTAACCTCCCAAAGAGTTGGGTGTCGGACGAGTGCAAGGACTCCCTTGCCCGATGGGTTACAGCATGTCGGCGACACTCCTGCGGTCAATGCGAAATCTGCGGTGTTTTCCACATTGTCGAAATTTTGAGGAGACACAGGTGTGCCGAGGCTACCCGCGTTTCACAAAGTCCTCGAGGTTGCGCGAGCGCCCAGTCTGGCACAGCTTGCGCAACGCCTTCGCCTCGATTTGGCGAATGCGTTCGCGCGTGACGGCGAACACTTTGCCGACCTCTTCGAGGGTGCAGTCGGTCTTCTGGCCGATGCCGAAGCGCATCCGCAGGATCTGCTCTTCGCGTGGTGTCAGCGTCGCCAAGACTTTGCGCGTCTGCTCGCCGAGATTGCTCCGGATCGCCGCCGCGACCGGTGATGGCACCAGTTGGTCCTCGACGACGTCGCCGAGCGAGCTTTGCTCATCGTCGCCGAGCGGTGTTTCGAGCGAAATTGGCTCCTTGACGAGCTTGAGCACCTTCTGGAGCTTGTCCAGCGGCAGCTCCATCTGCTCGGCGATCTCTTCCGGGCCCGGCTCGCGGCCCAGGCGTTGCACCAATTGGCGCGTCACGCGCAACAGTTTGCTGACCGCCTCGACCATGTGGACCGGGATACGAATCGTCCGGCTCTGGTCGGCAATCGCACGCGACATCGACTGCCGAATCCACCACGTCGCGTAAGTCGAGAACTTGAAGCCGCGTTGGTACTCGAACTTCTCGACCGCCCTCATCAGCCCAATATTGCCTTCCTGGATGAGGTCGAGAAAGCCCAGGCCGCGATTGTTGTAACGCTTGGCGAGGCTCACTACCAGCCGCAGGTTGGCTTGCGTCAGCTCCTGCTTGGCGCGCCGGCTCTTGACTTGGCCCGACGCGATCGCTTCGAGTGAGTGCCCAAATTCGTCGGTCGCTACCTTAACCCTGCGTTCGACCTCCCTGATGGTCTTCTGCGCTGCTCTGACTCGCGTGGCGATATCGAGCAGGTTCTCGCGGCTGCCGTTGATCTTCAGCACATGCCGGCGGTCTTCTGCCTCGGCAGCTTCGCGCAGAAGCTGCGACTTGCTGCGGCCGCTCGCCTCCTCGTAACGCTGGATCAGCGTCTGTGAATCGCGCGCTTCCTGGAGTAAGCGGCGCAGCTCGCTGATGACGCCTTCCTGGAGATGGCGCGACAGCTCGAGCTGATGCAATTGGCGCTTAACGCTCTGCTTGAGACGCAGCTGCGACTTCTCAAGTTTCGCCTTCAGGATCGGCTGGGGCCGCTCCTTGAGTTTTTCCTCGAACTCTTCGATCCGGCGCCGCAGCGACTTGAGCTTGGCGGTCGCGGTGGAGAGCTGTTTGAGTTGCTTTTCGTTGGCCTCGGGCCCATGTTCCTCATCTCTGTCGGAAGCCTCTTCGTTCTCCTCGAAGAGGTCGCGCAGGTCGGCCTCGCCCGCCTCGACCCGAGCGCCCGTCTCGATTACCAAATCGAGCGTCACCGCAGAGCGCAGAACCTCCTCCTCGACTTCGTGCTCGCCGGCTTTGATGCGCTTGCCGATTTCGACTTCCTGCTCGCGCGAGAGGAGCTGGAAGTTAGCCATCTCCCTGAGGTATAGGCGGACGGGGTCAGACGACTCGCGGAGCGAATCAGCGGCCGGCGCGGGCTCGGCGCCTTCGTCGCGGGGCTCTTCCTTGACCGCGGCCTCGAGTTCGCCCTCCGTTCCGTCCGCCGGAACCTCGTCGATGGACCTTGATGTCCATGTCCTGGAAGCTCTCGAGTGCGGAACGCAGGTCGGTCGGCGAGGTAACGTCTTGGGGCAGGAAGTCGTTGACCTGGTCAAAAGTCAGGTAGCCCTGCTCCCGCCCGAGCTCGACGAGACTCTGTAGTTCCTTCCCCTCGTACTTCTGCTTCATGCCCCTAAGCTTCCGTACCAGCCGCCTCACCCCCGGCTGGTCTTGGCTAACGCGTCCCAAGTATGCGCCGGCCGCAAATCTATAGCGATGACGCTGAAATCGCGCCTGGTACCGGCCGCAAAAAACCCGCAGAGTAGGTCCGAGACGGGCCCCCTTCAGGAGTCCGTGCTCGTCGCTAGGAGGTTTTCGGCAGGCATAACGAGGTTCTCCGCTTCGAGCAGCTTTGTCGTATTGAACAGCGACGCTAAGGCGCTCAAACGTGGCCCTTGCCATGACCGCTGGCGGGTCTGATCGGCGTGGATATGCCGCTAAAGAACTGATCCATTTACCGCTGTAAAAGTGAGCCACCCCGAGCCGTAGACTCCGGCTGGAAGCCGGAGGATGGGGATGCTGAAGATGGATCAAGTGCATGTACTGCGACACAAGGTGCTGAACGAGGGACGGAGCATCCGGCGCGTGGCGCGTGAACTCGGCTTAAGCCGCAACACGGTAGCCAAGTACCTCGATCAGCCCGAGCCGGTCAGAAGTTCGCGGCGACAGCGGGAGCGGCCGGTATGGGAGGCGGTGCAGCCGCGGCTGGAGGAGCTGGTGGCGGAGTGGGAGCCGCGGACCACCGGCAAGCAACGGATTACCGCGATGCGGCTTTATCGTCAGCTCAAGGCGGAAGGCTATCAGGTCGGCAGGACATTGGTGGGTGACTATTGGCGCGAGCGGCGGCGGCAACGAGCCGAGGTCTACGTGCCACTGGTTAATCGCCCGGGCGAAGCGCAGATCGATTTCTTCGAGGTGGTGGTGGAAGTCGGCGGCGAACGGCGCAAAGCCTGGGAGTTCCTGTTGCGGCTGATGTACTCGGGCCGCGAGTTCGCCTGGCTCTACGATCGCTGCGATCAGCTCGCCTTTCTCGACGGCCACGTGCGGGCGTTTGCCCACCTGGGCGGAGTCGCGCGGCGCTGCGTATACGATAATCTCGCGGCCGCAGTGCGCAAGATTGTCGGTGCGCGGCGCGAACTCACGGGCCGGTTCCTGGCGCTGGTCAGCCACTATCTGTTCGAGCCGGACTTCGCCCGCATCGGCGAAGGGCACGACAAGGGCGGAGTGGAAAGCCGCGGTAAGGCGATCCGGCTAGAGCATCTCACTCCGATTCCGCGCGGCGACAGCCTGGAAGCAATCTCGCGCCAGCTGCTCGCCGAACTCGACGCCGCGTTCCCCGCGCGGCACCGTGCTGGAAGGTCCGCCAGTGAGCTGTGGGCGGAGGAACGTGTGCAACTGCTGCCGGCACCCGCTACGAGCTTCGAGGTGCGCAAGCCAATCCCGGTCGAGATCAGCTCGCGCGCGATGGTCAGGATCGAACGGGCCTGGTACTCGGTGCCGTCGCGCTGGGCGCGGCTTGATGCGACCGCGTACCTCGGCGTGGACGACGTCCGCATCACCTGCATGGGCGAGAGCGTGACGCATCCGCGAGCGCGGTTTGGAACGCGCCAGGTCCGCTATCGTCATTATCTTCCCGAGCTGGCGCGCAAGCCGCACGCGGTGCGCCAAGTGGCGCCGGAGTTGATCGCGGAGTTGGGCGCACCGTGGAGCGGACTGTGGAGACTGTTGTGCGGCACGCACGGCGAATTGGAAGCAGCGCGAGTGGTGGCGCGGCTGCTCGGCGTGGTTAACCTTTGATAGTTCGGGCTGCCGGATTGCAGGTTGTGACATGGTCGCCGGGATCCAACAATATAAATCGCGTATCCCTGTACGCTCTTTAGGGCGAGCGCTGTCGCTGTCGAACCGCATTTCCACAATCTTTTGGTTCACAACAGCATCCCTCGCCCATTATTACGTACGCTCTGCGGTGCTCCTTGGCCAAAAACCATATATGATCCATCTAGACCGAACACGGTATGGCCTTCGGACAGAACGGCACCTGCGTCGCTTCTGACGCAACCAGCACAGAATTCATCTCGGCATGTGCTCACATTCCGGTTGCTTAGAGGTTGTGCGCCGAGACGTCTGGTTCGGGGCTGACGACCGATGAGGGAACATACTGAGGACGATCTGTTCCTTTAGAACGTATCGCGCGTCGCTCCAGGTGTTTCATTTGTGTCGTACTGATTCCAATGAAGATAGTCGGACGTGAACTATTGCGCCGGAGCGAATGGCATTCGAATCTCACCGTCACAGTTGCCACTCCGTTCGGGGCGGCCAACGATTGGACAGTTCCCGGGCACCATTGACCCTCTCCTTGTCGAACAATCCATATCCAGACCGTGGTTCCCGACGCTAATTTGCTCGCCTCACCTGGGTCCATCAAAATCTCGCTCCATCATTACCTTATGTGGTTGTCACAATTCGCCTTCTAACAGAGAAATCACTTGTTCTTCGGTAGCGGACTGGCCCGTGATGAGAGACGCTCTTCGTGCCGCGAAACGGTTGGCGACGACCCGCAGTTGCTCGTGATTGATACGGACATCGCGAAACCTGGTTGGCAGACCCAACTCCAAAATTAGGTTTCGTAGCCGTCCGATCAGGCCATTCGACGCGTCTCTCTCTGACGCGTCAGGCGAAGCTATTTTCAGCGCGCAGGCGATTTGTGCCTGACGTGCCAGTACCGCGGGCTCTCGCGCCGCCGTCCAGCGCATACAGGCCGGTAACGTCACGCAAGCGGCGAGCCCATAGGATAGCCGGCAGAGCGCTGCGAGTTCATACGCCAATCCATGGCTGGGAAGGGCCGGAGTCTTGGGCCTCAGAGGTTGTGTACGCATCGGCGAGTGGTCGGCGAGCCAGGCCGCTATTTGACAGCGCAGGCGGTTTTCCAAATCGTCGGGTGCCTGAAGAGTACGAGGCAGATTGGCAAACAACGTCTGTAGCGCGGAAAGTTTCATTGCGTCCCCGACAAGATGCGGTGGGGAGCCGCAAAGGACCTCCAGCGCGTGGTCGATTGCCATGATTCCTGAACTCAACCACAGAGCCATGGGTGTATGGACAGTAGCGACGGGGTCATAGATGATGACGCGACTGGCCACTGCCGAAGCTGTGTATGAGCGCTTTACGCGCACTTCAGAGTCGGTGGCGCTGAAGCTGCGAGTATATTCCGACCCTGAAAGAGTTGTGGGAATGCTTATTTGCGGAATGAGCGTCACAGCCAGTGGTTCGCCGCGTTCCATGAACGATCCAAGTAGCGGCGAACTATTAAGATTAGCGGCTAGGCACGTGCGGAGGGCTTTTCCGGCATCGATTACACTGCCGCCGCCAAGCGCAATGACAAGATCGGCATCGCAACGGCGTGCGACGCCGGCAGCTTCAATGACAAATTCAAGCGGAACATGCTCGAACGCAGCGGTGAAGCTCGCCGCAAGCCGGTTTCCAAGAATTCCTGATATTCGCTGGAAAGGTAGCTGGCCATTCAAAGAGCGTGGCGCAAGCAATAGAACTCGCTGGGCGTTCAGGCGTTCCACCTCGGATTGTAGATACTCGTTGATCGTGCCCGCGCCATACAGTATTCGCTCGACAGTAGGCACGAACTGAATCACGCCAGTGAGATGATCCTGCGAGTCTGTATTCATCACGAAGACTGGATGGGCTGTCGGCTATCACCCAGGCGACTACTAGAATTGGAAACAACCGAAAGGCTAGAGGGAACAGGCAACCAATAACGCCTGGAAGTCTCAGGGTTCGCGGGTGGCGCTACCTTCGCTGGAGAAGCCAACGCATAACATCCCAAGGTTCCCGCTACCGCGCTCAAACAGGACGCAGGCTTCGGCGTAGGTTCGGCGATGATCACGCACAAGATGTTCCACCGGGCCATTCCCCGTGAAAGCGTAGCAGAGCGGACAACGGTCTCTGTTCATATCAGTCTCCTTTTGTGAAATAGCCTTCAGCCGATCCGGCGAATCAAGCAATCCTGCAAAACATAATTGAGCGTAATAACTACACACTGAAGCGACGAAGATGCGCCTAGATTGCCCTATCGCTACACTCGGAGAGTCCCGACGAACGACTCTAGGAAACGAGCGCGAGACGGCGAGACGCCGTCCCGCGCTGCACCCCCCGACCGCCGCTCCCCCCATACTTCGCGGCGGTCTCCAGGAACCACGAACGACCTTTGCCGAGCCGAAGAATTCACACGCAGACGCGTGTTCAGGTCCAGTTCTATCCGCTTTTGGCGGATTGGTCGGCTTCGACAACATGCCATTAGTCTAGATGAGCTTCGTCGGACGTATAGGTAAACAGATTCCTTTTCTCCTGCCTTCGGCATTCAGCCCAGAGATCTCTGATCGGTGCGCTCCAGCCGAACGCGCGCTTCGACTTCGTTGCGGCGATGATCCCGGCGAAGATGCTCGAAAACCCCATATTCAGCTTTTACCCAGCAGAGCGGACATCGTCTCGTTTCCATATAAGCCCTCTTTGACAGAGCGGCCGTGAGCACCATTCGCGCTGATGCCTTCGCTGGAGATTCGCGAGTCTGATTCGACGAGACGTAAGCCCGGCGCGGGGCTAGGCATCTCCGGCGTTCGCACGCGAGAAGTTGGCACGAACCGTGGGCGGTCGCCGCCCTTTACACTAAGGTCGCGGCGCTCAAGGCGTCTCATCGGCGCAGTGATAAAACCGACCGTAACCGGCGGATCAGTGCGATGCCGGCTAAGCGAAAAAGATTCGAACCTGACCTTAACGAGCGGCAGGCCGTTTTGTAGTTTCGATTCTCTCAACTGTGCCGGGCCACCAACGGCCCTTACCAAAACGGGCAATCCACACCCAAACGGGTGCTGCAAGTTTCAACTCCTTAACCTCGGATGGCTTCATGGACTCTCCACGACAACGCCAGTGCTTGGCACTTTGGCCAGGGTGACCTTCTGCTCAGAGCTCGAGTGCGGCAGCGAGTGCTTCACGCTGGACCTCGAGCTCCCGGGGCAGGTCGGCATTAATGCGATCGAAGAATTCTTCCTGCAAGCGAAGTTCAGCGGCCCACTCTTGAGGCTTTACGGCGAGCGCTTCATCAAGGCGCGCCGCGGTAATATCCAGCCCTGCAAGATCCAAGTCCGGCTTGTGAGGAACGAGACCAACAGGGGTTTGCGCGGCGCCGACACGGCCATGCACACGATCGGCAATCCACTTCAAAACCCTCATGTTCTCGCCGTAACCCGGCCAGAGAAATGAACTTTCTCGATCCTTTCGGAACCAGTTGACCATGAAGATCTTGGGCGGATGGGCAAGCTTGCTGTGCATCCCGAACCAGTGACTGATGTAATCGGCGACGTTGTAGCCACAGAAAGGGAGCATCGCCATCGGGTCGCGGCGCACGACGCCGACCTTGCCGCTCGCTGCCGCGGTAGTCTCTCGAGCCCATAAAGACTATCGGTCAATTGCACTCCGACCTTCGCCAGAGGAGACCCCACCGGACCAAGCACGTACGGCACGCCGTACATCGTCCGGCCTTTGTACGCACCTTCAAGCCAGCCTTTGAGCTTTAGCCGGGTCTCGCCCGGATCCATCCAATTGTTTGTGGGCCCAGCTTCATCCCGTGTGGGCGTACAAACGTAGGTCAGCTCCTCAGTGCGCGAGACGTCACTTGGGTGCGATCGATGAAGATAACAACCGGGGCGCCTGCGTTGGTCGAGTGGCATCAGCACGCCAGTAGCAACCGCCTGCGCCGTCAGACGACGTTTCTCTTCTTCGGAACCGTCGCACCAGATCATGTTTTTGGCCTGGGTCAACGACGCCATCTCGTTCACCCAAGCGGTCAGAGGCGTAAGGCTGTTCCGATCCATTCGCCTCTTCATGATGCGATCGACTTCTTTTGAAAGATGGGAAACAGGTTTCTCTCGACTCCGCACAGCACTTCGAAGATCGCCGTGGCGTCGCGCCCTTCGAGCAATGCCTGCGTAGCTTCGGCTCGCGCGAACATCTGCGAGAGCTTCGCTAGCCACGGCAGATACAGCTCGTGGAACCTTAGGCCGAGGACGAAAAAAAGATGCGTGACTTTGCCGTCCAATGCGTCGAAATCGACTCCGCGCGCGGACCTTCCCAACACCATGAAGGGTCTGACCACGTGCTCCGGATGCCGGTACATCGTATGCAGGAACGCAACGCCATTACCGACTGCGCTCGGCATGATGTTCTCGCGTTCGATGAGGGCGTGGACGAACCAGGCCTCGTCACTAACCAATCCAAGACGCTTGGCCAAGGCAGCGAGCTCTTCAACCACGCCAAGCTTGGTGGTCGCGACGAGTTCGGGGACGATGTGGCTCGGCTGAAAGCAGCTCTCGAGTGCCAGCATCCGCTGCGGTGCAGACGGAGCGCCGCGCACTTCAAAACGGCGCGGGGCGACGCCAAGCATCTGGTCGTCGAGCCAGGTATCGATCATCGCCTTGCGAAAGCGCCATTGATTGCCGATTTTGACGCCAGGGACATCTCCTTCCGACACGAGCTTGAGAAGTGTGCGCTCGTTGACGCTCAGGTATGCGGCCAGTTCCTTGAGAGTCAGCAGCCGGTCCTCTGAGGGTCCTATTGTCTTCGGGAAATTTGACATGCATTGGAATTTACGTCATTTTACGAAATAGTTCAATTGCGGCGGAGAATTACATTACTTTACGAATTCTACGTCAAGGGCAAGCGCCCGCGCGACGCTCACAAGATCTGCAGAGTCGCGTTCACGCCTTTGGAAAAGCGACATCTTTCCGGCGAGATATTCCGCGGATCGAATCTGGACTGGTTGGACTTCTCTGGAGCCGACCTTCAGGGGGCGCGGTTCGAGGACGCTTCACTGTGCGGGTGTGACTTCTCCGGGGCGGACTTGACGGGAGTCGTGTTCTGGGACTGCGATCTCCGGTGGGCTCGTTTTGACCGCACTATTTTTGGAGATAACTCTTTCAGGCGCAGTTGGCTTAACGGGGCCGAGGGCATTACACGTTTTCTTTTCGAATATATCCGCACACGTGGAGGGCATTTCGTTTACTGCTAGCGAAACTGATGACTGCAATGAGCTGGGAAGGACCTCATAAGATTAGTGACTATCTTGGCAGCGTAGCGAACAGCCCATGGAAGCGTCCACCTGAAGGACCAGGCGTTTATATAGTGTCTGAAAATCCGTGGCGCGACATGCCTACGCATAACGATAACATCTTGTACGTTGGACAGGCCGCATACCTCCGATACCACGTGGGACGACTAATCTGCGATCTGCTCGGGTTCACGGGTGACAATCCGTCACCGGAGGAAGCCTACCAACACAAGGGTGGTCACTCGCTGTGGGCACATTACTGCTTGCCACGCAAAATCGAGCCCGCCCGGCTATACCTCGGGTGGTGCTCGGCATGTATTTGTGTGGCCTGTGCAGAAACCAAGCTGCTCGAAATGATGATTACTGGCCCCCACCGAGTTCGGACCTGTGCTGC
Source organism: uncultured Pseudomonadota bacterium (assembly GCA_963837035.1). Taxonomy (GTDB): domain Bacteria; phylum Desulfobacterota; class Binatia; order Binatales; family Binataceae; genus JASHZA01. The sequence continues at coordinate 817,192 of CAWIMH010000021.1, read as the reverse complement.
GCACCGGCCGGTTCTGGACCTCTGGCAAAACTGCCGAGGCGTGATATCCACAGCCCAGAATTCTTCTGGTCGGCCACATTAATGATTTTCCACGGCCGCCACTAAAGCGAAGCTTCTGTCGTCAGTCTGGTTTTTGATCGATCGTGGTAGCGAACGACGAGAGCGCGATTCTCCCAAAGATGGCCTTGACGCGACGGACCGAGATCGACAGATGTCCACTCTGCTCCGCCCGGACCGACCGCGGTGTTCTTGACCATGTTCGGCATGAGCACCGGCGCACGGAACTTGAGGCGCGAGCGCTACTTGAACGCAGCCTCGAAGGGACGCTGGGATGGGACCCCGAAACTAAAAAGAAAAGGGCGGCTCTGAAGCACCTCTCGTCGACGTAAATCTTGAATCCTCGCCGCGTCGCATCGAACGTGTTCATGACATCTGATGAGTTCTCGCCACCATGTCTCTGGTCTCGTTCTCTAACCGGCACCAAAACCGGCTGTGCTCCGCAAAAATTCGGGTGTTGACCAGGATAATTCCCTGTGAAAGGCACACGCTTGCGTAAGGTCTGGACCAGTATTTCCACGGGGCAATCGCGCCGTGACTACTCTACTCGTCGAGGCGGCGGTGGGAAGTCGCATCATGTCAACCCAATCCTCCTCGGTGTAAGTCATTCCACGACGGCCGGGAACCTGGCGTGCCGGTCCGGGTTCGTAGAGAGGACAGGAACGAGGACCGTAACAGAGGGTCTCGGTTCGGTAGCGGCGCTTACTCGGATCCCACTGATCAACAATCATCTCGACCGGCATCTGGCATCCCCAAATGCAGCGCGCGCACTTTTTCTGGTAGGTTCGTGCTGCAAGTCGCCGATGACCGAATTTCTCCTCGGCGTCGGGCAAGGCGCGCACGCCAGGCACCAATTCCGCGCCGGAGACACCGTATCCGCTGATGCGCTGCCAGTGGTTGATCCGCGGCTCGAGACGGTCGAATTTTATAAGATCGGCAATCTGAAAGTCAGGGGACGCGAGTCTGAGGAAGAGAGACTGCCGCCTCCCTGGTGCGGTGTCCCTCCGCCGCTCGCGGTCTACCGGGAACGCTCCCGGGCCTCAGTTCCGACGTTGCCGCGTACCGTCAGAGAGTAGCCCAGATACGTATGACTGCGCTGATCGAACGACCGGCTCAATCGGATCCGCGGCTGAACAGAAATCAACACACCGTGCCATGGGATCTTCTCCTTCATCGTTCCTTGCGCGAGTCACGCCGCATCGTCGTCCGCCAAAGCCTTACGACAGTCATGCAGCATCGGCCAGTAGGCGGTACTCGTGATGAAGTCCGTTCAGTACGGAGTGCGCCACAATTCGGCTTGGACGATCGAAATGATGCCGCCGGCGTTGCACCTGCGCCGGGCAATGCCGACCTGGAACGGGAAGACCGGGTCCTAAAGAGGAGTGTGGCCGGCCGCGATTGTAGTGCGGCAGCCACGACCACAGAGTTCGTCGCAGATGATCCTCGGTCAACGGTATCATCCAATCCAGGCACTCGCGCCGCAGTGTCCCGATTAACCTTTCGCACAGCGAATTGGCCTGCGGGCTATGAACCGGTGTCTTTACGACTTCAAGGCCGAGACCGGTTACAGACGCATCGAATCCAAGGGAGAAGATGGCGTCGTGGTCATGGAGTATAAACCGGTAGGTATGGTCCGAAGGTATGGCTTCGCGCAGCTGTTGGAGGGTCCAGGCTGCACTGGGATGGGCCGTCGCGTTGACGTGAATCATTCGGCGAGTGGCATGTTCCATCACCACAAACACATAAAAAATTCGAAAAGTGGCGGTCGCTGCGACGCAGAAATCACAGGCGACAATGGAGTGAGCGTGATTCTTGAGAAACGTCGGCCAACGCTGATCGCGGCGAGGCCTTCCGCCTGTTGCCGACGACTTTGGCAGATACTTCCGGGACCGTGCGCGGCGACACGCGCAGGCCGAGCTTCAGCATTAACTCGTTCGCGATCCGTTCCTCGCCCCAAGATGGGTTCTCGCCCGCCATCCTGCGGATCAGCTGTCGGAGGTCCAGCGGAATCTGTGGTCGACCAGATTGGCTTTTCCAACGCCAGAAAAGCTGGAAACCCTTGCGGTGCCAACCAATGAAAGTTTTGGGCGTTACGATGGCCAAGGCGCTTCGCCAATCAAACCAGCGACTGAGCCACACCAACGTCAAGCGCGTTGGAGCGTCGAGCCGTCGTGATCTGATGTTGCGTTCTTGGTAGAATGCGAGCTGCTTGCGCAGGAAGAGATTTTCGGCGGAAAGCGAAGTTTTGGATCGCAAGCCGAGGGCCAGCAAGCGCAGCAGATCGGCAAGGGAGTTCAGCCAACACAGGTAGCATGCCATCACGCACCGACACATTTGATTTTCCATCCTTCAATTTGGCCGTTATTTTGCCCGTTTCAAGTCGCCGCTAGTTTTTGCGGAGCACAGGCTGGCACGGGCGCGTTGAAGTGCACCCAAGTCGCGGTTCGTGGCCAGGCGATGCGCGACCCATTTGTCCTGCGCTAGACCTTTCACGCCATTTTTAGAACGAATGGGTGTCCCATCGATGCACCTGCGATCATCCGACGAGCGTCGCTGCTGCTGAAGGCGATAACCGCGTGCATGTATTATAATCCTTGTTTCGTGGCCAACGATGGTGATGACGCCTCTTTCTAAAGCTGAAATGGCAGTTCTGGATAAACGGATCGATGCTGGTATTGGCTCTTTTGCAGCATTGGCCTTGCCAAAACCAGTGATGGCGATCCATTTGCTGCGTTTCTACGAGTACTATCTGCGCCTCTATGCCCCGACACTGGCCAATGGAAATGTTGACGATTACCTAGCTGCGCGCAAGCTGGCCCAGGATGGCCTTCATTTCGCGATGTTGTGGGTTATGCGGCGTTGCCCGTCATCAGAAACGATTGAACTGTCCCTACGGGACGATGCTTACGCACACTGCTGGCCGATCTTTCAAGGCGCGATGCAATACTCGCGCGTTTGGGATTTTCTTACTCTGCTTTTTCGGCAGCGAGCCGTTGCGGTATGGGAATCTCCTGATCATCTACGTGTTCGCTATTCTGACGAATTAGCTTCCGAGTTCGACGTTGCCGGCAGGCTCGTCTCGGCGCCCGACCCGCCCTCCGAGACCGAACGGATCGAATTCGAGTCCCTCGCCTTCGAAGATTTGATTCCCAAGCTTAGGCCGCGCTCAACTGGCGGGGGAAAAGTCGAATATGACCTGTCACCAACAGTCTTTGAAGAAATGAAGGCGATTCATCGCAACGTCCTGAATCACCTCTGGGAGCTGGACCCTAGCTGGAATCTGGGCGGCTACACGCTCGCTGAGTTTCGCGAGGTGTGGCTAGCGCTGGTCACGTTTGCTGCGGCCCACCAGCTGGCGTGCTTCCGATCTGGAGCTCATGGTGTCGGTCTTGCAAACGTAGTCCCATTTTTTAAAAAGGACCGATGGGAGAAAAATATCGTTCGTTGGAGCAATGTATCGCGCGATGCCGTCAACGCGATCCTTAGGGATCTGACTTTCCGCCAAGACTTATACGCGCCCGGACGAAGGCAACCCGACATTACCTGCCAACCGTTCTTTCTGCTACAACACGACCTTCTTGCGCTGTCCGGTTCTTTGCTGGTTGACTCCAACGCGGAGCGAAACGTGTGGGATTTGCTGTCGATAATCCGACCCGAGCTCCATTCGGCTCTCAGAAACAAGAAGGAAGAATATTGGCTCCGATCGCTGACCGGGTTCTTGTCGGAACGTAGTTTAACGTGTACCAGCAGGATTCCCGTTCAATTGGGTCCGGATAAAACCGATCTCGACCTGCTAATCGTCGATCGTGCGCGACATTTTGCGCTGGGTTGCCAACTCAAATGGCTTACGGCACCTGACCGCATCCGCGATGTTGAGTATACGGATAAGGATTTGCTGGTGGGAGTCGATCAAGCTGAGCTGTCGCGCCGCTGGCTGGCGATCAAGCCGGCGTCGTTGGCGAGCAGACTCCGCATACCATCGCAAGAATTCGCCGAAACGCGCTTCGAAGTTGCGGTGCTCTCAAAGAACACGATCGGTTCATCCGTGGTCTATCGCCGAGCGCCCAACATTCCAGTAATCACCGAGCGTCTGATGAAGTGGGTGCTGGGTGAGCCTTACCGAGCCACGCCAGAAGTATTGTGGAACGTGGCCGACCGCCGCTCTTACTTCCCCGTGTCGGGCGTCCACTACTCCGACGAAGACGCGGAGGCCGAATTCGCCGGTGTTCAGTTCACCGCAGAGGGGCTTGGAATGACGCTTCGCCGACCATGGCGCCCCGAGGTGGACATCAAACTGGGCTGAGCCAAACAGGGGAGTACGGCGTTAGGTTTGCAACCTCTTCCTCCTCCTTCATGCCACTACCTGAGGCTCGGTTTACTCAGATGCATGCCAAGGAGTTCATGCGTGACATGGAAGCCAAGATCCTGTACCAAGCGCCGCTTCCATTGGCGCCGGAGCACAGCTGTTGTTAGCCGCCTGATGCTCCGCGGCTTCTGCATAATCTTGTCCGCGATCTCGTTCGCTCGTGGCAATAGTCTTTCGAGCGGCACTACTTCGTTTACCAGCCCGAGTTCCTTGGCTGTGTGCGCGCTAATTTTATCGCTTGTATAGAGGTAGTAAGCAGCCCGCTTGGGGCCCATCAACTCCTGGAAGGTCAGGCCCTGCCCATCGCCGGGGACGAGGTTGAAGCGAAAATGAGGATCGAACAGCTCCGCGTGTTCGGCGCAGAGCGTGATATCGCAGAGCAGGGCGAATTCTGTGTGCAGGCCCGGCCCGTTGATGCAGGCGATGGTGGGAATCTCGATATTGAAGATAAACGCTTCCAGCAGCTTGGTAGCATCATGGTAAAGCTGGTCGTAGAATGCTTCGCCGGGCATCTCGTGGAAGGGTTGCCGTGACATCTCGGGATCAAACCCGGCAATCCATTGATCCCCGGTACCGCTGAAGATCAGCACTTCATTCTCGGGGTCATTCCCGAGTTCCATCCATAGCTGAGACCACGCATTGTGCATCGGTAGGCCGTACATCACAGGGCCGCCGTTGCTATGCATTTGCACCTGCAGGATGCCGTTGCGGCGCTCCATCTTGAAATGCGGGGCGAATTTCTCTCGGTAGTCGTCAAAATGCGGCCGACTGACGAAGCCTTTCGGCGTGGCTGATCGCTGCTCGCCGCTGGTGCTCATTTGCCTGTTCTCCTTCTTCGTTCCGAGTTTCGCCGTTAAGCGGACCCACCAAGCGAGATTTCCTGAGGTGCGTGGCTCCTCGGTACAAGGGTAAGTTGCTCTACTGAAGTCTGATTTGCAAAGGCTGCACACAGTTGGCTGGCAGCTAAGAAGCGACTTCGGTTCTAGCGACGACACTATTGGTTAAAATCTGACGAATTCTCTTCAGGCGCACTTTTGCCTAGGTAGGTCCTCTCTTCATGGTTTACGATGCTGTCTTCATGCGAAGACGGGGTCTAGGTGAGCGATCCCATCATACGCCTGAGCAAGGGAGTCGCGGTCCCTCGGCGACGATCTCTTTCGGTCATCCCATCAATTTGCGTTCTTCTCCGCCAGTATAAGCCAACGTGCTCATTCCCAGGATTTTTGCACCCGCCATCGCTTTCTGAAAAGTCGCCATGTGCGCGGACGCGAAGTGAGCGTCCAGGGCGGCCCGATCTTGCCAGCGTTCGACAATCCGCAGCAAATTCGGCTCGAGCACGTCAACGGCGAAAGCGTACTCGATGCATCCGGGTTCGCTGCTGCGCGTGGTCCGAATCATCGTTTCAGCCGCGGCGCGGAGCCGTTCGATTTCGCCGTCAGCGAGTCTTAGCCAACCTTGGATCACAATCATCGGTCCCTCCTTTTATCTGTGGACTAGCGCGGTTCTCTGTTTTGGTGGCCTCGAATTTCGCAGATCTGGGCGAACCGTTTATGCTCTCCGTCTGCACTGGTCTACCCTCGCCGCACAGACACGTCCGGGAAAAACTCTCATTTCGATCGGGCGCGACGCGGGCGCAGCCGGAGTGCTGTCCTCACTCGTCGGAACCTGTTGCCGGCTTGTCGCTCACACCGGGCGACAAGCAGAAAGAACTGTCCCCCAAATCTGGCTTGGGGCGAGTTACGGCTAGGGAATGAGCGTACATGATCATAGAAGAGCGGATAACTCAAAGAATGCAAGAGCTATTCGGCACGGTCATGTTTGCCGAACAGACAGGCTGGCGAAACCTGCGCAGGAACGCTATGGATTGCAACCTCGGTTGCGCTCTAGTCGCTGAAGTCTGCCCTACGGCTCAAGCCTCGCCTCCACTCCGCGGGCCGCCATCTCGCCCTCTATATTGCCCTCCAGAAACCTCCGCGCCGCCGGCCTCCCGCCCAGGAACGCGTCCATATGGCAGGTGGTTAGAGCAGACGTGAACAGGTGGGCCTTCTCACCGGAGGTGAGGTCAGCGCTCAAGAGCATTTCCTGCTGTATCGCCTTCAGGACGGGCAGCGGCGCCGTGCGGAAGGCCTCGTGCTCGCGCTCCACGTTGTCCATAAACTGCGCGTGGTCCGCGCGGCGCAGAATCACCATGCGCTTCGTCGCGGGCAGTCGCTCGTAGATCTCGCGCATGCCTGCGAGCGGCAAAGCGGCGTCGTTTTCTGCGGCCAAAAGCAGCGTTGGCACGTCGCGCTTCCACTCGAGTGATAGCTTGAGCGGAAGGATTCCGGGCCGGGGATTGGAAGCACCGCCGGGCGCCAGCGCCACGACAGCACGAATTCGCGACTCGTCGTCGGGCGCCGCTAGTGCGGTCCAACCGCCGGCGCTATGGCCCGCGATGCCGACTCGGCTCGCGTCCAACGTGATATCGGGATCAAATGGTGCCTCAAGCAGCCGGTCCAGGAGTGCGCAAATATCTGGAACGCGGCTGGAAATGATTTCGTCGATGCGTGCTTTAGTTTCCTCCTCCGTAGCATCTTCGCGCTCGGCTAGTTCCGGGGCGACGACCTCGGAGTGATCCAGCGCGGCCACAACATAGCCGTGACTAGCCAAATGCGTACAAAGAAAAGTCGCCGACCTCCGGTGAAGGAAGCTGGGATGCGAGAACGCGATAAGCGGCCAGGTTCCGGAGCGCGCTCGAGCATCGCGGACACTCAGCTGGCGCTGCGGTGGCCGCGGCGGCACCCTGAACTCATCCTGTGTTTCCGGCGCCAGATCGCGTCCGGTGTACTCGGGAGCTGCGGGATACCAGATCTCGCATGGAAACATGCGCTTCCGCGTAGTGTCCGTCGCCTCGATAGTGCGGACTCCAGCGGGGTACGGTCCGCGCGCGAATGGATCGTAATTATCGGCCGGCATGTCCTAACAATATCAATCCCGCCACTCCGCAACTAATTACCGGGAAAAATTGTGACGTGCGCCGGGATCGAGGCGCAATTGCGTGTAGTAACTTGTGGCTCACTCGTGACGCGACCACGAACTCGGGCACGCCCTTGATGAACTCCTTGGTTCCGCTGAGGATCGACGATCCATACTCGATCGCAGGCGAGCCGAGCGCCGTCATCAGTGGCCTCCTCGGAGAGCCATCCGTATTCCGGAACCCCGCCGTGTAGCACTTCCTTGAGCTTGCGATCGCCTCCACTGGGCCCTGCTTGTCACTCACATCGTGCGACAAGTGGAAAGAAATGCCCCAAATCTCGCTTGGGGCTCGTTTAGCCTAGGAGACGAGCACAGATGATCAGAGGAAGCGAATACCCCAAAGGACTCGGGAGCTATTCCGCGCCGCAGTGATTTGAAAACATATGGGCCTGAGAAAACTCAGTCTGAAAGCTTAGGGGGTTCCCAACCCAGTTGCCCCAGTGGATCATCTTTGCCAGACGAGACCTTGATTCCGACAGACCATCCAACATACTTGCTGAGAAAAGTACAAGATTTGAGCTCAATCCTCCTCGATCCCGGCACCCTGCCAGCAGATCAAGCTGGCCAGTGGGGAATGATTCTTGCTCTCTTCGGTAACAGGCAATTTCATCGGAACGTCTCCTTCTATGCGTCCGCGGTATGCTTCGCTCATGTACAACTGCTTGAATTTCGGGCGCTAAGCGTTATATGAACGCCGACTTTGATGAGCTTGACCTGCGGGTCGCGAAGGCGCGCGTCGTCCTATCGCTTCTCGCGATGTTGTCGCTGTATGTAGACCCTAGCGCTGGAGGCTTATTTCATCTCGACAAGTGGGCGTCCATAACGCTGATCTGCCATCTCGTCTATAGCTCGTCAATGTACTTGGCGCTGAACCTCGGCGCTCGAATCCACTCCACCCGCAAAATCTCAACCGCGCTCGACCTGCTTTTTGCCACTGCGGTTGCCTTCCTCACGGAGGGGCGGACCAGTCCATCATTTGTGTTCTTCGTGTTTGCGATCGTCGCCGTCGGCTTTCGCACCGGCTTTCGCGACACTTTGCTGGTGACGTCGTGTTCCGTCGTACTCTATATCCTGGTCATCGCGCTCTCCGGCGGGCCGCTGAGCGTCTATGTGATGAGGGCGGTCTACCTCGCGATTGCCGGATATCTCATCGGATTCTTTGGACAGCAACGTGTCACCTTCGAGACGCGCCTGCGTGAACTCGAAGCGGAAGCCGCAAGGGAGGCTATCGCGCGCTCTCTTCACGACGGTTATATACAGGCACTCGCCGGCATCAGCCTGCGGCTGGAGAGCTGCCGCGACATGCTGATCAGCAATCAGCCGGCGGAAGCACTTTCCGAGATCAAGGAGATGCAAATCGTAGTAGCCCGCGAATACGATGAAGTCCGCGAGTACGTGCGTTCCCTGACCGGTGCCGACCGGCAGATGGCGAGCCAGGCACTCGCGGACTTGAACACTCAATTTCGAGTTCAAGCCGCGTTTGCGGGCCGCGGAGAGATCATCGAACACGTCATTCAGATTGTGCTGGAAGGCGTCAGAAACACCCGGCGGCATGGCCATGCCCGGTTGGCCGCGATCAATGTGCAGCAAGTCGGCGCGACGATTCTCATAACGATCGACGACGACGGAGTCGGGTTCGCAGACTCTATCAATCCGCCATGGACGATCGCGTCGCGTGTCGCCGAATTTGGCGGCCGGTTGGCGATCAGCTCAGATTCCCCGGGCGCTCATCTCGAGATTGCCATTCCGACCGCATAGACGACGATGACGAGTCTCACTCGGCTTATAATTGCGGACGACCATGCCATCTTCAGGGATGGCCTGAAGTCTCTCCTTCGGCGTAAGCGCGACATGAAGGTCATTGCTGAGGTCGACAGCGTCGGGGCGTTGATGAGTGTGTTGGACGAGACGACTTGCGATGTTCTTTTGCTTGACCTGCAGATGGAACGCTGGGCGCTCGATGACATCGGACAGCTTGCCACCCGCACCAAAGTGATCGTGCTGACCGCCAGCGAGAACATCGAAAACGCGATGGCGGCAATCCGAATGGGAGCGCGCGCGGTCGTGCAGAAGCGATTTGCGGTGCAAACGCTCATAGAGGCGATTCACGCTGTCTCCGACGGGTCCGTCTGGATGCCGCCGGCCTTGCAGGCGGAGATGGTCAAGGCTCGGTCAGTGCTGTCAGATTCCAAAAGATTAACTAGTCGCGAAACTGAAATCGTTCGCCTAGTCGCTACAGGACTTCGGAATGCCGAAACTGCGGAACGCTTGTCGATAACGGAAGGCACGGTCAAGACCCATCTCAATAACATCTTTGCGAAACTTGAGGTGCGCGATCGCACAGAGTTGGCTGTATACGCGCTTCGACTTGGACTAATTGCGAGCCAAGATCGTGAGAGCGGTTCAGATCGCTGAGCCACGAGAAGATCACATCTGTCCAAGGATCTGCTTAAAAAAGGACCTGATGCTCAGCAAGTGAGCATCAGCGCGGACGCGTTTGCGTCAAGGCAAGGCTCTTTAAGATCCTTGATAGTTGACTCAACGTCTTTCTGATAGAAGGCGTCTTTTCACCCAGTTTCCTTCTTTGTCCTCAAACTAACGATGGGTATGCACCTCCATCTTAAGTTCTAGACTCAGTTATTCGACGTAGACTCAATTTTAAGTGCTTTTATTGATGGCATACACGTTGCTGTGCAGTCGTGCATTTTGCGCGACCGCGTTTTCGACCTGCCCTGCCTGGGTGGGGACTGGGCACGGTCGGATTCTGCCAACTCACATGTGGAGGCTCGTTTGCCGAATGGGTGCGAATAGTCAACAGGGATGGGCACTGCTGCTCTTTGTCGTCGGCTTCACTTTCTTCGTGGCGGGTTTATTTGCGTTGGGTCCGCTCTTTTCGATTGTCGGGTTGGTATGTCTGATCGTCTCCGCCGTCTGGTGTTACCGAATCAAACCCCTCGAACATCTGGAGCAGGGGAGTCCTGAGAATGTCGGTGTGGTGCCAAAGGCGAAGCGCGCCGTTTCTTAAGCAACCCATCAGCAAACTTCAATTGGGAGAGCAGAGATGAAGATTGTTGGTCTCTTAGTGTGTGTGCTTGGTTGGTTTATAGCTGTCTTGAGCGTGAAAGTCCCCGGCGTCTACGCACAGCTCTTGGTGTCGACCACCGGACTCGTCGTGGCGGCGATCGGTGCGCTCGCGATCGTCAATCGCGCTCATCTCAAAGACGCCATTTGGAAGGTCTGAGGGGGACTAATGATGCTGATACGAATCAATCGCGCCCGCCACCGACTTAGCTTAATGGTGGTTTTACTGCTGGCCAGCGGATGGCTCTTGCCGACAACAATCGCGCTCGCCCAAGCTTCCCCCTGCGGCGGCTTCCTCTCCTGCCGCGCCGCCGAAACCGATAACAACTGCAGATATCAAATCCATCAGCGGACCTTCCCCGGCGGACCTGGCCAAGGGTGATCCCGGCGGCACTATAACAGGGACTGTCAACGATATTCCGGTCACCGATACGAAGGCCGGGCTCTCGCTCGCTGATGTGGTTAACACCGTCGGCCAAAACCGTATCGCGATAAATTTGGTTTGGACGCTTGTGACAGGGTACCTAGTTATGTTCATGCAGGCCGGCTTCGCTGCTGTCGAAACCGGGCTGTGCCGGGCGAAAAACGCAAATCACACCTTCATGATGAACTTCATGGTGTACGGATGGGGTCTGTTTGCGTACTGGGTAATGGGGTTCGCACTTCAACAGGGCGGCTCAGCCGGAAATACGAACCTCGGAGGTTTGAGTCCACTCAACTCGGAATTCACTCTCAATTTTATCGGCGGCAAACCCTGGGGCTTGTTCGGTCAGCGGGGATTCTTTCTCTCGGGCAGCGCTTACGATGTCGGCGTAATGGTGATGTTTCTGTTCCAGATGGTCTTTATGGACACCGCAGCGACGATCGTCACTGGAGCGGCTGCGGAGCGCTGGAAATTTTTGGCCTTCTCGATCTCGACGTTCTTTCTTGCGGCCATCGTCTATCCACTGTATGGCAATTGGGCTTGGGGGGGCGGCTGGACTTCGCAACTAGGCGCGAACTACGGGATAGGGCATGGCTACTGCGATTTTGCCGGCTCGGGCGTGGTTCATGCGGTAGGCGGGATGAGCGCGCTAGCGGTTTCCATGATCATCGGGCCGCGCATAGGAAAATATACTAGAACCGGTAAAGCGAATCCGATGCCGGGGCACGACATCACTATGGTGTTGATCGGCTGCTTTATCCTGGCCTTTGGTTGGTTCGGGTTTAATCCAGGCAGCACACTGGGAGCCTCTGGCAACGGCAATCTTCGAATCGGTGCGATCGCCGTCAACACCATGCTAGCTGGATGTACCGGTTCGATTGCGTCGCTGCTCTATATGTGGATCCGTTTCGGCAAGCCGGACGCTTCGATGGCGGGCAATGGACTGCTCGCCGGTCTGGTCGCCATCACTGCGCCGAGCGGTTTTGTCAACACCGTGGGCGCTGCGATAATCGGCTTCGCCGCAGGGATGATTGTATGTCTGAGCGTTGAGTTCGTAGAGCGGGTCCTAAAAGTTGACGACCCGGTTGGTGCTATCTCGGTACATGGAACGTGCGGCCTGTGGGGTGTCATCTCCGTGGGTCTTATTCGCCGATGGCACCAGCAATTACGGCGGGAGCTGGAACGGCGTAAATGGCTCGGTTACTGGCCTGTTCTACGGCGATCCCAGCCAGCTCGTGGCACAACTCATCGGGTGTGCAACCCTGGTCGGCATTGTGTTTACCCTCTCGTATTTGTTCAACTGGCTCGTGGACGTTCTTGTTGGACAGCGCGTTGGTGCGCAGAGCGAGCTTGAAGGTCTCGATCTGCCGGAGATGGGTGCACTGGGTATCCGGAATTCCAGCTTGTAACATCGGGACTCGGTCGTTCTATCGAAGTTGGCGCGGCCGACTAAAGCAGGGGAATAGACAAAGATGGCAGGACAAATCGCATTCACCGTGATCATGCTGGTCGTTTTCGTCGGTTGGCAGTTTGTTAAGCCCGGTAAGAGCATTTTTGAAAGTAGGCCCAACAAATGGAAGTAAGTGTGCAGCCGCTGGATACAGGTTCGATTGCCTCAATGGACGGTAAACGTCCCACACCAATTGTTCGAGATGCACACGCTCTGCTAGTTCGCGGGATCGATGCGCTTGAGCGCAACCACATTGACGAGGCCGTAGGTCTGCTGCGCCAAACTGTCGAACTCGATCGCGAGTCCTTTCACGGCTATTTGGCGCTGGGTATTGCGCTCACCAAGGCCCTTGAAATACCGGCGGCACAGGAGGCTCTTGAAACTGCGATTGGTCTCGAACCGAGGAGCTTCTACGCACATCTGAGGATGGCCCGAGTTGTTTCAGCGCGTCGGCGTCCCTACGAAGGCCAAAGAAGAATTGCAGGTTGCTCTGGATTTGCGAGAACGCCGAACAGAGAAAGATTGCCGAGATCTGCTCGCTAGTGAGGAGCGGCGCGATCCACGCCGGGCATGGCGACCTGACTTCAGCAAATTGCTGGGGCGGAGGCGTAAGACATGATTAGGCGAATAAATCCGCTCAGCAAAAACCGTCACATCGCAATCACGATCGGAACAGAAGTGATCGCACTGATTAGCGCGATCTATCTCGTGGGAGTTCCGTCGATACCGGCAGTTGCGGGCGTCGGGCTGGCTGTAACGTGGTTGATTTGGCGCGCTCCGACGGCGTGACTGGCTCGAGCCAGATAAACAGGAGTCTGCGATGAAAAAAATCGAAGCGATCATCAAACCCTTTACGCTCGATCCGGTTAAGCAAGAGCTTCAGAGTATCGGGATAACCGGAATGACGGTGTACGAGGTAAAGGGCTTCGGCCGCCAAAAGGGTCACACCGAGATGTACCGTGGCTCCGAATACATCGTAGATTTTCTGCCTGAACTCAGATCGAGTTGGTAGTCAAGGACGATCAGCTCACGCCGGCGCTCGAAGCGATCATGCTGAAAGCCCATACCGGAAAAATAGGGGATGGGAAGATTTTCGTGACGGATCTGAAGGATGTCGTCAGAATCCGCACCCGAGAACACGGCGACGACGCCATCTGACTGCGCAGGATCGCAAAAAGCGACAATGTGATGGTATTTGGGTTGGGACTCGTCCTTGTCGCGGTACTGCTCGGTCCCGTGCTGGTCAAGCCGATCGAAGAGAACATCGAGGTGTTCTTTCTATTCGCTGGTGGACTGGCGTCGGCAGTCACCGGCCAGTGGGGAAGGGACTTATTCCACGCCGCAGTAACGGAACCGGTCGCGCTGACAATAGCTGTTCTGGCCTTTGGAGTGATCGCACGGTTCCTACGTCCGACGCTTGACCGTGCGGTGCAACGGTCGGTGAAGGTGGTCGGGCCACGATGGCTCTATTTTGGTCTTATAGTAGTTCTGGGCCTGCTTTCGAGCGTTATCACGGCGGTGATAGCTGCTCTCATACTGGTTGAAGCCATAGCATTGTTGAAGCTCGACCGCCGCAGCGAAATCGCGGCTGTTGTCCTCGCGTGCTTCGCGATCGGGCTGGGTGCGGCATTGACTCCGATAGGTGAACCTCTCGGCACGGTCGCGATCGCCGCGCTCAAGGCCGATTTCTGGTACCTGGTGCGACTCCTTGGCCCTCTTGTGCTGGCAGGAATAGCCATCGTCGGCGTTCTCAGCCTCTTTTTGCCTGCAAAATACGGTCATTCATTGAAGCCGGATGCTCACGTCGACAGTTGGGTCGAGATCGGTCTTCGGGCCGGCAAGGTCTACCTGTTCGTGGTTGGATTGGTGGGCCTGTCATGGGGGCTGCGTCCGTTGGTCGATCAATACATCGCCAGGATGCCGCAGTGGGCGTTATTCTGGATGAACACAATTTCGGCGATCGTCGACAACGCGACGTTGACTGCCGCCGAAATCGGTCCATCTCTCACTCCAGCGCAGCAGCGCGGTGTTCTGATGGGGCTGCTGATCAGCGGTGGAATGCTCATACCCGGAAACATCCCGAATATCGTGGCTGCCGGACGCCTGGGAATTTCGAGCCGCGAATGGGCACGCGTCGGACTAGTCGCCGGCTTTCCTTTGATGTTGTTGTGCTTTGCTGTGCTCCACTGGATCGGATGACCTCTTTGGGCGAGTTGAATGCTTAAGAAGATTGGGAATAGTCGCGCCGCATTTGCTCGTCGCCGGCTCCGTCGTCGGGTAAGCAAAGCGCTCGCGCTCAACGACCGTGGGGAGGCCCGGTCTGATGGGCTGTCGCTGACCCATTTCCACAATCGCCTGGAGATCGAGTGGCGCGCGCGTCAGGTCCATCCGTGGAATCGGGATTTACCGCCGGCGGTCATCGCACAGCTCTTTGCTGAGCAGTGCTTTAAGGACGCGGACGCAGCGCTCGTAAGGCTTTTGGCCAAGCTTCCTCAAATAGATGTCATACAGTTTAAAATGCTTGATCCAAATTCGGATGCACCGATTATAGCCGGCACGGTTACGCGGAACGAATCGATGAAGGTAAGGGCATCATCCTCGGGAATGAGACTAAAGCACCTGGGCGTAACATATCGCTTGCGCGATTGGCACTTCGAGCCTCTTGGGTGACCTACGGTGAGCGCGCGAGCTTCCGCAGCCTGGGCAAGCCGGCCAGAGCCCGCTACCCGGCAAGAACCCCGCAGCACCTCAGATCGCGCAACACGGTTACTTCGCTTTATATGGCTTTTGGCCTAAAGACACTGGTGCACGAGCAAGCGATGGCATCGATCAAGCCGACTAGGGCCATCGTCCTATGTCCTAGTAGACGACTAGGTTGGTCATCAACGCCCAACTATGATCGAACTATGATCGTCGCCTCTGCTTTTGTCCGCACAATCGGCCTCTATCGTCAGCGCAATCTGCACGAAAAGTGTTTATCTGGTGGGATATGGAGTGAGCCGTCCGGGACTCGAACCCGGGACCCTGTGATTAAAAGTCACCTGCTCGTGAAGGCCCGAACTCAAGGCGAACTGTCTCTCTGGGAGCGTATAGAACCATGCAGGCCGAAAGCTCGCCAATTTCGGGTTCTATTCGAGATGAGAAACTTTTTCGTGGCACCGGGGGTTCGAATCTCCCTCGCTCCGCCAACGAGTCTCAGGTTTCAGGCAATCTCCGGAGAAGTACGCGAACTGCCCGTGTGTGGCAGCGATTTGCATCAGCCATCGGCACCGGAGAACGTGTCTCGACCGGATCGACCATCAATTCTTCGCGAGCTTTCGAGAAGCGGTCGAGCAGGCTTGCGGCAACTTTGAGCGCAATTGAGATAGCGAGCGCCGTGCCCTTAGGGATGACCCGGTCGCGGCCCGGGCTAACTGCGGCGCCCGATTCGGTGTCCCCGTTCCGGGCGTTGCACTTTTCAGATCCGTTGCCTCCCTTATGGAAACATGAGATCCGATCGTTTGCTGGCAATCTCGACGTTGCCGCACAAGATCGCGTGAAATGAGAATATCGCGGCGGGAATTCGTTCGGCGAGTCGGTATCCTTGGCGGCGTCGGCGCTGCGCACGTCGCGATGGAAGCGCTCGGTTTCGCTCCCATTCGGGTGGCTTACGCGGGTCCGCCGTCGTTGCCTCCCCAGTCCGGCCATGGCACCAAAGTCGTCATACTCGGCGCCGGAATAGCCGGTCTTACGGCGGGCTACGAACTTCGCAAGGCCGGTTACGACGTTACGATTCTGGAGGCTCGCGAACGAGTCGGCGGACGGAACTGGACCATCCGGCGCGGTACACATGTTGAGTCACATAAACGACAGCTGCGTTGATCACTGTATAAGCGGTAGCCTCCGCGCCGTGCGCCGTCAAGTTCGCGAGCGCCTGCTGACGCCGCCCTGCCGCGCCGTCGCTGCGCTTTTTACGTCGCTGCTCTGCAACCTCCGTACCGCTCTCGATACTCGCGCCGGCGCTACCGGTCCCTGGCATATCTCGTTCCACCATCCCGCGCCACCTCACCGCCATCCACGTACGTTCGCGCTAACGACCTCCGCCACCCTCGACATCCGCACCGCACCCCAACGGCGCGCGAACTCGCATCTCGCGCGCGTCACCGCACACCACTCACGAGCGCGCGCCCGCCGCCACCACTACTCACTCTCGCTCACAGATCGCGCACGATCTCCCACACGCCACCGCTCGCCACCACCCCATCCCTCGCGATCGCAACACACTACGCACCTGACCCTCTCCTCCCCTCCCGCACCGCCTCTCTACCCCACGCCCTCAGCGCTCGCCCCCGCTTGCGCCCCAATCTCACCGCAACTAATCCGACAACCCCGCTCCCTCCTTCTACATCGCACGCTCACCCTCCTAACTGCGCGCTCAGCACTCGCTCGCCCACCCACATCCTCGCCCACCACGTCTACCCGCGGTCGCCCGCACGTCATGGCCCCCCCAGCCCTCCCGCTCACTCACTCCCTCCCCAGTCGGCGCACAATGCGCGTCACTCTACCTTCCTTCAATCTCAACTCCAGCGTCTCCTCCGCAACCTCAGCTCGCACCCGCGCGCGCAACCTTCCTCACCACCACCTCTCGTCCGCCCCACTCCAACTCGCCCTTCCATCATCCCGCCATAACACAGCTCAAATCCCGTCCCGCGCACCACTACACTCACTAGCGCCACCGCTTCCTCACCATCCGCCTTCTCTTCCCTATCCCCCGCCCCCGCGCTGCTCCTTCCATACTTCATCCATCCTTCTTTCATATCTTCCTATTCTACTACCTTCCTCACTCAGTTGAACCATATCCCCGACCAGCGTTGCGCATTTGCGGACGACCTCTACTTCAACGCGGGCCCGGCGCGGATCCCGAGCCGTGGCTCTATCGACTGTACCCGTCGCTTCTCGACGCGATCATCATCGTTCAACCGGAGACTGTGATCCGCTGGCATCGGCGCGGGTTCCGCGCTTATTGGCACTGGAGGTCCCGCCACGTCGGCGGCCGTCCACGGATCGATTCGGAGATTCGAGCACTGATCCGGCGCATGAACCGCGAGAACCCGCTGTGGGGTGCACCGCGGATCCATGGCGAATTGTTGATGCTCGGGATCGATGTCGCAGAATCAACTGTCTGCAGATATATGGCTCGGCGCCGCCGTCCACCATCGCAAGGTTGGAAGACTTTTCTGCGCAATCATACCGCCGCGATCGCCTCGTTGGATCTGTTCGTCGTACGCACGATCTCGTTCAAGCTGCTCTACGGCTTGGTGATCCTGCGTCACGCCCGCAGATGGCTGGTCACGATCAGCGTCACCGCCAATCCGACTGCCCAGTGGATAGCTGGTCATGTGACTGACGCTTTTCCGTGGGACGAAGCGCCGCGTCATCTGCTTCGCGATCGCGACGGCGCATTCGGTCCTGCTTATGTACGCCGCATTCGTGCAATGCGGATCAGGATCACCCGACCGCACCGCGCTCGCCGTGGGAGAACGGCCTCGTCGAGAGGCTCATCGGATCGATTCGGCGAGAAAGTCTCGATCATCTGATCGTGTTTGACGAGGTGCAGCTCCGTCGCGTTCTGAAGAATTACACTTCCTATTACAACCAGGTCCGCACGCATCTCTCGTTGCGAAAAGATGCGCCCGATTTTCGGCGCGCGCAAAAGTTCGGTCCGATCGCAAGCATCTCAATTCTCGGTGGGCTGCATCATCAGTACGTCCGAGTTTAGGTTTTGACTAAGCACAGCCGCTTCCTTGGCTTGGCGGAAAAGGTCACGCACGCGGCTGGCTCCGACACCCAACGAACATCTCGACGAATTCGGAAGCGTTGATGCTAAAGAATGGGACTCCAGCTTCGCCGGCGACGGCGCGCGCCAAGAGGGTCTTACCGGTTCCCGGCGGCCCGACGAGTAGAACCCCCCGGGGAATGCGAGCGCCCAGGTCGCGGTACTTCTGAGGATTCCTGAGAAATCGACTTCTTCCTGCAACTCTGTCTTGGCCTTGTCCGCCCCGGCTACATCGCTGAAGGTTACCTTCGGCTGGTCGCTCGAATAACGCCGAGCCTTGATAGCCGAAGCCGAACATCCCCGATTGACCCCGGCCCGCATTAGTAGCCATCCACCAGAAAAATCCGATCAGCAGCAACATTGGGAACCAGTTGATGAGCACATCCAGAAGCCAAGGTCTGGATGGTGCCGACACCTCCACCATGATGTGGTGGGACTCGAGGAGAGTCATCAGATTCGGGTCTCCGACGACCGCCGGAAACGTCGTGCGGAACTCGTGATAGTAGGCCGGGCTCTGCTGATTCGGCTGTTCCGAGATGGCTTTAGAGGAGGGTGATGCGCCAGAGGTCGATTTTTCCGCATGGTCGGCGGCCCCGGGCGATTTCGATTCGACTTTCGGCTGCGGCTTGGGCCACAGCAGCGGCTTTGCAAGAGTTCCGGTGATTGTATCTGCGATGAGGTGGACCTTTGAAACGTTATCAGCCCGTATCTGTTCTAGGAAGGTCGAATACGGAATATCCGCCACCTCGGAGGGCGGTCCCGTCCATAGGTTGAACAAGCTCCAAACCAGCAAGGCAGCGGAGGCAAACCACCAGAACCACAGGCTTTGAGAAATTTGCAGCTTCGGCTCGGGTTTCTTCCTCTGTGGTTCGGGATCTCGCATCGCCGTCCAGTTTCTCTCTCCATCGGCAGCCTATCACGGCTGGCGGCAACTCTCCCAGATGACTCTGAGTCGTCGCGAGGAGCCGGTCGGACCATCAGCACCGGGACGCGCGACTCGCGCACGAGTTTTTCGGCGACACTTCCAAGCACGAGGTGCT
This sequence comes from uncultured Pseudomonadota bacterium, assembly GCA_963837035.1. Classification (GTDB taxonomy): domain Bacteria; phylum Desulfobacterota; class Binatia; order Binatales; family Binataceae; genus JASHZA01. The sequence continues at coordinate 797,944 of CAWIMH010000021.1, read as the reverse complement.
TAAACCCCTTTCTCCCATGGGTGGCCATCACCACGAGGTCGGCTCCAAGCTTCGCCTGCACATCTATGATCGAATCCCCTGGTTCGCCGATTTCGATGATGACCTCCCGCTTCACCTCTGGAGGTAACGCGGTCAGTTTTTGCTCGACTTTCTTTCGCGCGAATTCGATTTGGGCTCATACATTTCTCCCCCAGCAAAACCTTCAGCCGCCCCCTGATCGACCAGCGGATTGATTTGCACTACGTGTAATACGTGCATCGTGCCCGCACTATTCAAGGTGAGCGCCGCCGCCTCGTTTAGAGCCTCGCCTGAGTAATCGTCGAGTCGACGGGACGCAGTATCCGTTTTTTAGAAAAAGGCACCGGGTTTTTAAGTTGGGGTTTAAGCGTCCTCCGGTCAGGCGCTTCGTAGCAGTACCACGACGGATTCGGCTTTAACCTTGTAATCGAGCGAAGCGAGCGGCTCTGCGCTGCCAATGTCCAGCAGGTCGAACGGGCTTGGTCTACCGGTGTCGGCGACCCTCATCCAGTCGTTCGCATCGCCTTCCTGAATTCGGAAATTCATATCCTCCCAGTACGCGTTGATCATCACGTAAATGTCCCGGTCTTGCTGCGAGGTGCCATGCACGCAGAACGCCAGAGTGTGTGAGAAGTAACTGAGGTCGACCTGCCCATCGACACCGTACCAGCTCACGTCCTCACGCCAAAAGCGGCTGCGCCCCAGGTACGGATGTGCTTGCGAAAGGCAATCATGCCTTTGAAGAAGCGGAACACGTCCCCGGTGTTTCTCCAGGCGACCCCAGTCGAGCCAGGTGGTCTCATTATCCTGATTCCAGGGATTGTTGTTGCCGCCTTGCGTATTCATAAACTCGTCGCCGGCGCGGAACATCGGAATCCCGTTGGAAAGCATCAGGATCGTAGAAGAAGTTTTTGATTTGCCGCTTACGCAGTTGCATGACTTCCGTAGGTACGTCCAGGTCGCCTTCCCATCCGCAGTTCCAGCTCAGATTATTGTCAGTCCCGTCGTTGTTGTGTTGGCCGTTCGCCAGGTTGTGCTTCGCGATTGTAAGCAACCAGATCGTAGAGGCTAAAACCGTCGTGGGAAGCGACATAAGTCTATCGCTCTGGAACGGGCGATAGGCATTATCCAAGTCATCGGGGAACAGGTCACTGCTGCCATAGACCCGAGTCATCAGATCGCCCACCTTGCAGGGGTCACCTTTGACGAACCCACGAACATCATCTCGAAATCTACCGTTCCACTGGCTCCACGACCTGCCGGGAAAGCTTCGACCGAGTTCATAACTGACCGGATCCCACGCTTCCGCGATGTGGCGAACCAAGCCGAATTCCTCATAGCTGGTGATTTCGGAAATGATCGGTGGATCTATGAGGTTTATCGATCCGTCATCGTTCCGGCTGAAGATTGACGCGAGGTCGAATCTGAATCCGTCAACGTGCATTTCCGTAACCCAGAAACGGGAGGCTGTCGACTATCATCCTCCGCACGATTGGATGGGCCGATCGAAGCACGTTGCCTGTGCCAGTATCGTTACGGTAGTGCGTCATGCTTTCGTCGAGAAGATAGTAGCTGCTATTGCAGATACCTCGATAACTATACGTTGGTCCATCAAACCCGGCTTCGGTAGTGTGGTTGTAAACCACATCGAGAATCACTTCGATGCCGGCCTGATGGAGCGCTTTGACCATCGTCTTGAATTCGGCCGCGGCTTCGATGGCACCGCGTGCTGAAGCATAACCCTGATGCGGCGCGAAGAAGCTCAAGGGCATGTATCCCCAATAGTTCCCTTCGTCCGGGTCGTACTGAAATACTGGCATCAGTTCGACCGCTGTGATTCCAAGTTCTCGCAGATAGGGAATCTTTTCGATCACTCCCGCGTACGTCCCGCGTTTGTTTGCAGTCACGCCTGAGTTGCCACGCATCGTAAACCCTTTGACATGCAATTCGTAAATGATTGTGTCTGAATTGTAAATCGGTCTGGAGTCGCCGCCCCAATCGAAAGATGCAAGGTCGTTGGCGAGCACGCCCAGAGGCGCGCTTCCGGCGTTCGATCCGCGTCCCATCGAGGCGGCTCGATGGAAGTCGGGTGGAAAATAGATCGATGTAGCGTATGGATCCAGGAGTACCTTCTCGGAATCGAAGAAGTAACGTTCTCCGTGAGGATCGTTCGGTCCGTCGACCGAGTACGCATAATAACGCGCATCCGCGATATCGCGTGCCGCGAGACGACAATGCCAGATCCGCCCGGATTTATGGATCAGGTAGTCGAGGGGCACGCGGAGGGTCGGGTTTACCAAGTCGCGTGCGGCATACAGCAGGAGCGTCACGCCAGTCGCATGTCGAGAGTAAAGCGCAAAGTTGTAGGCCCCTTCCTCGCTTAGCCTCACGGCACCAAGCGGTTGTGGCGAACCTTCAATCTGTACCCAGCTACTCATTAACCTTCGTGGCCCGTCGCGCGGTGGCGTAAAAATCAGCACCCATAAACCGCATTTAATAAGTGCGACTTAGCGAAACCATAGGATGTTGGAGTCCTCGAGTGGGACTCTTGCGCCAGAATTCGATGGAACGATGCGCGGTGTGTAGTCCGATGCCGGTCGGGAGGCCGGGACATTGATCGCATAAGTGCGCCACTGATGCGGACGGTCCGTCCCGTCACACGAGATCATTGCCGATACAAACGCGGGCCCGCCGTCGCTCGGAGCCGCGTAAAGCTCGACGCGCACCGAGTCAGGATGAAGCTCCCCAAGATGCACTTCGACCTTTAGCGAGTGGTTCCGCGGCGAACTCTCGACGTGAAGTTGGCCGAACCGCAATGCGCCCCAGTGCCGCGTCAAGTCCTCTTTCCATTTCAGCAACGAGACACCGAACGCGCCTCGACCTGCGGTTCGCTCGTGGTATGCCGTGGCGGCAGGAAGGTAGTAGTCCTCCGTGTATTCCGGACCGCTCGATTTGCCGAGAACCGGGGCGTTAGCTGCCCCATACTTTCGCGAATCCGGGCGATCCACTGCTGAGGCAGGTTGTTCCGCTCACGATCGTAAAACGCTGGAATGACTTCCTTCTCCAAGGTATCGTAAAGCTGTTCGGCTTCGGCAGCGTCCCAGCTCGGATCTTCCCCATGTTCCTTGCCATCACCTAACGCCCAACCGACCTGCGGCGAATATGCTTCAACCCACCAACCATCCAGCTCTGACAGATTGAGACCACCGTTGACGAGCACTTTCATTCCGCTCGTCCCGCAGGCCTCCCAAGGGCGGCGGGGAGTGTTTATCCATAAGTCAGCTCCCTGCACGAGCCGCTCGGCGAGTATCAAGTCGTAGTCGCTGAGAAAAACAGCATGGCGCCGCACCTCAGGTTGCTGAACGAAGCGCACCCAGGCTTGGACCATCGCCTGCCCGTCTTCATCGCGTGGGTGCGCCTTGCCGGCGATCACGAGTTGAACCGGACGATCCGCGTTGGTCAGGATTCGAGTAAGCCGTTGCGGGTCGTGCAGCAGGAGATTTGGGCGTTTATACGTCGCAAATCGGCGCGCGAAGCCGAGCGTCAGCGTGTCGGAATCGAAGATGGTCTGTGCGACCTTGGCATCTGCGCCGCGGCGGGCAAGCTCGGTAGCGATTCGTTCCCGCACGAAGCGAACGAGCTCGCTTCGATTTTGCGAACGCAGCCGCCACAATGCGTCGTCGGAGACCCGGCAAATATCGTCCGCGACAGTTTCCATCTCACCTCGCCACCGTTCCTGGCCACACGCCTCAGTCCAAAGAGCGTCCGCGGCTGCCGAATCCCAAGTTGGCGTATGTACTCCATTGGTGACATGTCCGACCGGCACTTCCCCTTCGGGCCAGCGCGGAAACAGGGGCTGGAAAATTCGCCGACTCACCTCGCCATGTAGGCGGCTGACGGCGTTAACTGCGCCGCTACCTCGAATTGCCAGATAGGCCATGTTGAATGGTTCATCCTGGTCGTCCGAATGCAGGCGGCCGAGCGCGAGCAGACGCTGAAGATCGATACCAAGCTGCTCTTCGGCATAGCTGCCGAGGTGGCGGCCAATCAGTTCGGGCGCAAACCGATCAAAACCAGCCTCAACGGGAGTGTGTGTTGTAAAGACGTTTCCGGCACGCGAAACCGCCAGCGCGACCTCGAACGGCTGGCCGCTATCCTCCACAAAGCTTCTGGCGCGCTCCAACACGGCGAAGGCCGCATGTCCCTCGTTCAGATGACAAACTTCTGGCTTGATCCCTAAGACGCGCAGAAGCCTCCAACCACCGATCCCGAGCACCAGCTCTTGCGCCAATCGCAACTCGGGTCCACCCCCGTAAAGTTCGCTCGTGATGCCGCGATAAGCCGGCGCGTTCGCAGGATCATTGCTGTCGAGCAAGTAGAGCTTGAGGCCCCCAACATGTGCCTCCCAAGCACGCAACCACAGTTTCTCACCAGGGAAGCTGATACTGAGCCTAATCCACTCGCCATCGGAATCGCGGACCGGAGTCACGGGCATCTGGCCGGGGTCGTTATATGGGTACAAGGCATGTTGGCTTCCGTCCGCTTCGAGAACCTGACGGAAGTAACCTTGTTGATAGAGCAGTCCTATCGCAACGAGAGGAACGCCAAGATCGTTGGCGGCCTTCAGTTGGTCGCCGGCGACATTGCCGAGTCCCCCCGAATAAATCGGGAGCGCTTCGCCAAGCCCGAATTCCATGCTGAAGTACGCGACGCAATTCAGCGGCGACTTGTCATGCGCCTGCTGAAACCAAGTTAGACCCTTCAGCGTTTGTCGTTGACGTTCGGCGAGTTCTCGGACTCGCTGTTGGAATTCGGGGTCGCCTTGGAGCCCCTTGAGTTTGGTCTGAGAGGCGGTCTGCAAAACGACCCATGGATTGTGTGTACGTGCCCAAAGTTCCGGCTCGATCTTGCTCCATAATGGGTCGGTCGCGTGATTCCAGCAGTTGCGCAGATCCAGAGCGAGCTCGACCAACGCCTTTTCGGTTTGTGAGCTCAGTCGAGTCTCATTTGTTCGTTCAGCCACTACGATCTTTTCCTCTAGTGAGGACGGCGTCACAGAACGAGCTGCCTTCTGTTATCGGCCGCATGTCCTACCGTCCTTCCGAAAACACTTTCCGGATCAACGCTTGTGCCTCCTCCTGAATCTGGTGAAGATGCGCCTCGTCGCGAAAGCTCTCGGCGTAAATCTTGTAAACGTCTTCGGTGCCGGAAGGGCGCATCGCGCACCACCCGCTCGGCGCGATGATTTTGAGCCCATCGATTGGCTCTCCGTTTCCGGGCGCAGTGTTAAGTGTCGCTTGGACTTCTTCACCCGCGAGCACTCGCACATGAATCTGCTCGGGCGAGATCGCTTTCAGAGTTCTCTTTTGCTGCGCGGTGGCGGGAACGTCGATTCGCTCGTAGACGGGTGCCCCATATTCGCGGGTCATCTCACTGTACAGTTCTCCAGGGTCCCGCCCGGTTCGGGCGGTGATCTCGGCCGCGAGCAGGCCAAGAATGATTCCGTCTTTGTCGGTCGTCCAGGTGCTCCCATTCATTCTTAGAAACGATGCGCCCGCGCTTTCTTCACCGCCGAAGCCCACCGATCCGTCCAGGAGACCATCGACGAACCATTTAAAGCCCACCGGCACTTCCACTAGCCGGCGACCAAGTTTAGCGGTCACGCGATCAATAATGCTGCTGCTGACGATGGTCTTGCCAACCGCCGCGTCCCTGCACCATTCAGTGCGTTGCCGAAAGAGATACGAAATGGCGACGGCCAGGTAATGGTTAGGGTTCATCAAGCCGGAGCTCCGGCAGACAATACCGTGGCGGTCGTGGTCTGTATCGTTCGCAAAGGCCACGTCGAATCGATCCCGAAGGGCTATCAGCCGCTGCATCGCATAGGGCGACGAGCAATCCATGCGGATCTTTCCGTCCCAATCCACCGTCATGAAGCGGAAGGTAGGATCTACCGAGTCGTTGACGACCTCCGCCCCGATCCCGTAGCGCTCATTAATGACACCCCAGTAATGCACTCCGGCCCCGCCCAATGGATCGACGCCGAGCTTCAGCTTGGCGTCGCGAATCGCGGCCATGTGGACAACCCTTCCGAGCTCGCTGGTGTAACTGCCCACGTAATCGTGGCGGTGAGTTGTGGAAGCTTTCATGCCACGCTCAAAGGGAATCCGCTTAACCGCGCGCAAATCGTCGGCCAGAAGGTGGTTGGCCTCTTCCTCGATCCAGGCTGTCACATGAGTGTCGGCAGGACCCCCATGCGGCGGGTTGTACTTGAAGCCGCCGTCCTCCGGCGGGTTGTGCGACGGAGTAATCACGATACCGTCCGCCAAACTCGTTTTCTGATCGCGGTTGTAGTTTAGGATCGCATGGGACACGACGGGCGTCGGTGTATATCCGCGGTTGCGATCGATCATGACTTCGATATCGTTTGCGGTCAGGACTTCAAGCGCAGTCGCAAAAGCCGGTTCGGAGAGGGCGTGTGTGTCCATTCCCAGGAAAAGCGGGCCGTCAATTTCTTGTTGCTTTCGGTAATGACAAATGGCTTGGGTGATCGCGAGAATGTGCGCCTCATTGAAGGCAACATCGAACGCGGAACCTCGATGGCCTGAGGTACCGAACGCCACACGCTGGACGGGTATCGAAGGATCTGGCCGCTCGGAGTAATAGGCAGTCACCAGGCGCGGGATATTGACGAGCATCAACGGTTCAGCCAACTTTCCCGCATGAATACTAATGTTCATGGATCGCTCCGAACGCTTTCGTAGACCTGATGAGAAACCTTCACCTCTCCACGCGCCATTGGGAGAAGACGCGTCTGTCTGCAATCACAGGACCTCTTTAATTAGGCGGAGTTCATCGCGGGCCAACCGCGGCAGCAAGAATTCACGCCGCACCCGGTCACGTGCAGCCCGACCAAACTCGCCCCGTTTCCCAAGATGATGCAGCAGAAACGTAATCTGAGTAGCGCAGTCCTCCACGTTATCTATCAAGTAGCGGTCGAACCCCTCCGGAAATTGCATCGGGATGCCTCCGGCGCGCCCCGCTACAATCGGTTTTTCCTTCCAAAGCGCTTCCGACACGACGAGCCCAAAACCCTCGCGGAGCGACTTTTGGATGACAACATCGCATCCTCGCTGAAAAACATTGACCTCCATGCTGCCGACGCCTGCAACATTGGTGAAAACGAATAAATCCGAGTCATGCGCGCTCTCCTCCTGAACACGATCGAGGAGTTGCCAGCCCTCAGGATCGTCGCCCGCCATCGCGCCGATCAGGGCCAACTGAACATCTGGAACCTCACGCTTGACAAGATGGTAGGCTTCAATCACGCCCAACGGGTCTTTCCAGGGATCGAACCGCGACACTTGCAGGAGAAGCGGCCGATCTATATCCACGCCCGAATCTGCGATTGCCCGTCTGCACAAGTCCATCGGCAAGTTCATGTTCTTGGTGGCAAACGCATCAATCGCTGGTGCTATAAAGCTAGCTCGCTTCCTATCCAACCCCGGTAACAGGAACCCGGGCATAGTGAAGACGAATGCGTCGTACTCATGAATGAGGGGAACAAGAAACTTTCGTACGCTTTCGTCTGGGGAGGAACTGTCAATGTGACACCGCCAGATCCATTTTGCGCCCCGCTGCCCTGCAAAATGACGAATGGCCGCGGGCTGCGGGTCGTTGACGATGATGACGTCGTATTTTGAGTCCAGAAGTCTGGCGCTCTGTTCGTTCACCTCCAAATATGTATTCTGCTGGGCCTCCTGAAGGTCATAGTGGCCGCCCTGTAACGCATTGTGGAATGCCTTAGTCACTGTGAAAAACTCAGGCTGACCGTGGATAAGGCGCCACTCGGCGGAAACTCCCAATCCCTGCAGAAGCGGTAAGTATCGAGACAAGAGTTCAGCCACACCGCCGCCGTAAGCTGTGGAATTGATGTGACAGATGCGCGCACCCTTGAGAGCCTTAGCCAGTGCGACAACTTCGTCCATCAGTTCGTCACCGACCAGAATGCGATACTGCTCAACATCCGCGGATACCGCCGCATTAGGTCGACCAATGGCTACTTTTGGTAACATAGTGTCTTCGTTAAGCGCCGAGTTCCCAACGTACCCGGGCGAGACTAAAGATCGGTCCACTTCTACTGGCTAATTGTGATAGATATCCTTGAATTTTTGCACATGCGCTGGCGTTAGAACGGCCACTGCCAATTTGTGACGTCTTGAGGGTCGACGCCTAACTCATGAGCATAACTTTTGCTCGCTATCTGCTGGTTGAGCAGGGCCTCGCGAACGCTGGCTCCTGTGACTTGGAACCGAGGCACACGGTCGATGGCGTCGATTGCGAGACTGAAGCGATCCGTCTGGTTCTGGATTGCCAATTCCAATGGCGTGTTGATGTTACCCTTTTCTTTATAACCACGCACGTGGATGTTGTGTTGCCCGGGTCGGCGATAGGTGAGCCGGTGAATCAGCCACGGGTAGGAATGAAAGTTAAAGATTACCGGCTTGTCGGGTGTGAAGATGGCCTCGAACTCCCGGTCCGTCAATCCGTGAGGATGTTCCGTGTTGGGCACCAACCTGAAAAGATCGACAACGTTTACGAACCGGACCTTCACGTCGGGCAGCCGCTCCCGAAGCAGGGCGGTACCCGCCAAAGACTCCATCGTTGGGACGTCGCCGCAACTCGCCATGACGACATCGGGCTCAACGCCTTGGTCGTTGCTGGCCCAATTCCAGATGCCGACGCCCTTCGTGCAATGCTCGATTGCCGCTTCCATGTCCAGGTACTGCAGATGTACTTGTTTGTCCGCAACGATGACGTTGACGTAGTTGACGCTTTGCAAGCAGTGGTCAGCGACGGAGAGCAGGCTGTTGGCATCGGGTGGCAAGTAGATTCGGACGACGTTGGGGCTCTTATTGACGACTACGTCGAGAAAGCCGGGATCCTGGTGTGTGAACCCGTTATGATCCTGCCGCCAGACCAACGCGGTGATCAGCAAGTTCAGCGACGAAACTTTGGCGCGCCACGGCAGTCCGTTGCATTTCTCCAGCCACTTGGCGTGCTGATTAAACATTGAGTCGATCACGTGTATGAAGGGCTCGTAGCTGTTGAGCAAGCCATGTCGGCCGCTGAGGGTGTAACCCTCCAGCCAGCCTTCGACGGTATGCTCACTTAGCATCTCCATTACGCGCCCGTTGGGAGCAAGTTCACCACCGTTGCTGTCCTCCGGGAAGTATTCCGCCAGCCAGACTTTCTTGGCGACTTCATAAATCGCTTCAAGTCGGTTGGACTGGGTCTCATCCGGTCCGAAGACGCGAAAGCGATCCATGTTCAGCCGCATCACTTCCCGCAGGAAATTGCCGAGAGTCGGGACATTCCCCGCCACGCTGACACCGGGTTTCTTCACCTCCACCGCCGAGCTCCGAAAATCCGGCATATCGAGAGGCTTGCGCACAAGACCACCGTTAGCGATCGGGTTTGCGCTCATCCGCCGACTTCCCTTGGGAGCCAACGTCTTCAACTCGGGGACTAACCGACCCATCTCATCGAAAAGCTCGTCGGGTTTGTAGCCGCGCATCCAGTTTTCGAGAACCTTCAGATGGCTTGGATTCGTAGCGATGTCCCCAATCGGGATCTGGTGTGCGCGCCAGAAGCCCTCCAAGTAGTGCTCATCGACTTGCCGTGGAGCGGTCCAGCCCTTAGGGCTGCGCAAGACGATCATCGGCCAACGCGGCCGCAACGCCTTCCCGGTCCGCCGTGCCTCATCCTGGATTTTGCGTATCTCGTGTACGCAATGCTCCAGAGTCGCAGCCATCGCCTGGTGCATGCTCTGCGGATCGCTGCCTTCAACGAAGTAAGGCGTGTATCCGTATCCCACGAACAGTGACTCCAGTTCCTCGTGGCTGATACGGGCCAGGACCGTGGGGTTGTTGATCTTGTAGCCATTGAGATGCAAGACCGCCAGTACGGCGCCGTCAGTTATCGGATTAAGGAACTTATTGCTGTGCCAGCTCGTCGCGAGCGGGCCGGTCTCGGACTCACCGTCTCCCACCATGACAAGCGTGATCAGGTCTGGATGGTCGTAAACGGTCCCGAAGGCGTGCGAAATGCTGTAGCCGAGCTCTCCACCCTCGTGGATGCTGCCCGGGGTTTCGGGGGTCGCGTGGCTACCGATGCCGCCGGGGAAGCTGAACTGCTTGAAAAAGCGCTGCAGTCCCGCGATATCTTCGCTCTTATCCGGGTAGATTTCGGAGTAGGTTCCTTCGAGGTACGCATTGGACAAGACTGCGGGCGCACCATGTCCGGGGCCGGAGATGAAGATCGCATTCAAGTCATACTTGTTGATCAGCCGGTTGAAATGAACATAGGTGAAGCTTTGGCCGGCGTCCGACCCCCAGTGGCCAAGCAGCCGAGGCTTGGTTTGTTCGATTTTCAACGGCTCGCGCAGCAAAGGATTTTCCTTTAGATAGAGCATCCCCAAACACAGGTAGAGGCTGGCGCGCCAGTATGCGTCGATCCTTCGTAGTTCATCGGGGCTGAGCGGGGTTCCCTTAATTGTCGAGCGAGCAAGACCGTACGCAGAAATCTTTTCGATTATCCGAACGGTTTCTGATGTTCTCGCGGGCGTGCTCATGGTTCCGACTACCTCCTCTGGGTAACTGATGCGGAATCGTCGACGGCTGTGGCTCAAGCTCGTGAGGCCACGACAGGGAACAGCTCTAGCTCGAAGGCCAGACTTTACTCGGCGGCGTATTTAGCGGCATCGCAACTCGCGAAAGATGACGCTCGTGTGCAGCAACTCCGCGCCGCATCAGATGATAAACAGCTAGCTTCACGATGTCGTTGAGAAGAAACCACGCCAGCGAATATCCCCAGACGGCCAAAGCATAAATCCAACCGATAGGCGTCATGCCCCAACCATAGACTGCAGCCACCGTTCCGAGCACGTGAGTCGATTCGCCGGCGACAAAGAGTTGCCAGCTCGGCCACGGACGCCTCCAGAAGGGCTTAACGGTTCTCGTCAAATAGATGGTGAGGTGGCCGGCCACCAGCAGCTTGAGGAACATCAGACTCTGGATCGTGGGACGCGGCATGTGCAGATAGCGTTCTCCAATCCAGAACAGGCCGAACGACGCGATCACACCGAGCACGCCGAGTACGCTGCTAAGCGTGAGGACGCGGTACATGTCCCAGCGCACAGGCCGTTCGGCAACCAGTGCGTTGTCATAGGCGATCGCCATGATCGGCAAATCATTCAGTATTGCCAGCAGTACGATCATAAGAGCGGTCACCGGATAGAAATTGAAGACAATAATGGAAAGAGTCATGAACAATAGTACGCGAATAGTTTCAGCGATCCGGTAGATCGCGTAGCTGTTCATGCGCTCGAAGATCTTGCGTGCTTCCTCGATTGCCGTCGTGATTACCGATAAACCTGGAGCTGTGAGCACCAAATCAGCCGCTGCGCGCGCGGCGTCAGTCGCGCCGCTGACAGCAATTCCGACATCAGCTTGCTTGAGTGCGGGCGCGTCGTTGACCCCATCCCCGGTCATTCCCACGATGTGGCCGCGCGCCTGGAGCGTCTGGACAATCTTGAACTTGTGCTCAGGGAAAACCTGGGCAAAGCCGTCGGCCGCCTCTATCCGGTCGACATCGTCAGCCCTCCCATCAGCGAAAAGTTCCGTGGCAACCGCGATCTTGGGCCCTAACTGGAGTTCGCGCGAGATCTCGCGCGCAATCGCTACGTTGTCGCCGGTCACCATGCGAACCTGCAGTCCCATGCGTCGCGCCGTCGCAATTGTGGACGCTGAGTCGTCGCGCGGCGGATCGGACATTGGCAAAAGTCCAAGGAATTCCCACTTTCCTTGAGGATCAGTCCGGGCGACTCCCAGTGTCCGATAGCCTTTGGCCGCCAGCTTCTCCACCTCTTCTTCAACCTTAGCCCGGGTGGATGGATCTGGATTGGTGAGGTCGAGAATTACCTGCGGTGCCCCCTTCGAGACTTTGAAAGCTACGGTGTCGTGCTTCACCTCGGCCTGGGTTCGCTTGCTTACCGGATCGAAGGGCGTGAATCGGACAATCTGATAAGTCTTCAGCTGAACGGGCTCACGCAAGGCCGCAAGCACCGCGGCGTCAATTGTGTCTCCTCCCTCCGTGCGTGACGCCAACGCCGCGCTCAGAATCAGGTCCTGCTGGTTGCTGGCCTTGAAGACCACGGGGGTACCCAAAGCAAGCTGGTTCTTAGTGAGCGTCCCGGTTTTGTCCGAACAGAGAATGTCCATCCCGGCCATCTCCTCAATGGAGACTAGACGCGAGACAATCGCCTGCATTTTCGCAAGGACAGACGCCCCAACGGCCATGGTGACGGAGAGAACGGCAGGCAGCGCAACCGGAATTGCGGCGACGGTAAGGATCAGCGCGAAGAGTAGAGTTTCGACCAGGGGGTCACCGCGAAACAGCGCGACCACCAGGATCAACGCGACCAGGCCGAGCGTAGTAAGGATCAGGAAGTTGCCTATCTTCAATACGGCTTTCTGAAAGTGGGACTCTGTCTGGGCAGTCTCAACCAGGCGTGCTGTGCGGCCAAAGAAGGTGTTCATGCCCGTGGCCACGACCAGCCCCTTCATTTCGCCCATTCGAACGATCGAGCCCGAATACGCGAGACCTCCGACTTTTCTGTCGACCGGCAACGACTCCCCGGTAAGCGCTGATTGGTCGACGCTCACGTATTCGCCTTCGAACAGCTTCAGGTCAGCCGGAACGATGTTGCCGAGTCTAATGAGCACAATGTCTCCGGGCACCAGCGTCTTGGCTTCCAGCTCGCGCCACTGTCCGTCCCGCAGCACTCGCGTACGTAGCGCGAGATTCTGCTTGAGCGCCTCTATGGCGTTGTCGGCTTTGAACTCCTCCCAGAATCCCACGCCCGCGTTGATCAGCAGCATCGCAACGATGACCACAAAGTCTTCCCAGCGGCGGACCGCTGCCGAAAGGATTGCGGCGACCTCGATCATCCATGGGATAGGTCCCCAGAAGTAGGATAGGAATCTTTTGAGAGGGCTGATCCGCTTCTCCTCGATCGCGTTGGGCCCGTAACGTTCGAGACGGCGAGCAGCTTCATCCTGAGTCAGGCCGGATTCGGTGTTCGTAGCCAACTTGGCGACGACGTCCTCGATAGAGTCCGAGTCCGGGATCGCCTGGGCTGTTGAGGAAATTTTCTGTAGTACTGCAGTTGTCATCGAAATGCCCCGAATACGACGATCAAAAAAGGATGACAGAGCACGTAGCCTTCAGAGATTCTTGCGTGCGACCAAGACCTCTGATGGAATTCCAAAGCTGATCACGACGTCTTGGTGCTCCACCTTCCACTGGCCCTCGGCGAGAAACTCCAGAAGTTCGATGGGCCGACAGCCGCCGACGAGGGCTGGGCGCAAGCGGTGCAGACGCTCCGACGCCGACGACACGAAGCGAGATATGCGCGTCACTCCGCGGGTCAGACTAACGAGGCAGAGAAGCCCGTTCGCCATGAGTACGCGGTGCGCCTCAGCCAGCAGCACCGCAATGTCCTCCGGTGGCAGTAGGTCGAGCACGTAGTTTGCCACGAACCGATCGAAGGCTGCATCTGGTGCGGCCAAACGGAGCGCTCCATCGGTCAGTTCCACCTGCGCGCGAGCACCGAATTGTGCCAAGCGCCCACGAGCCACGCCGACCATTGTCGCGCTCAGATCGCAGCCGGTATAGGTGGCGTTCTCAGCAAGGCTATGAGCCACGAGCGCCACCGCGAATCGGCCCGTGCCGCACCCGCACTCGAGCACCGCTTTTGCCTGTTCGAATTTCGCATGCGCGATGAGATTGCGTGCGGCGATATCTTCGTAGAATCCTTGCCAGTCCTGCAGCGTGCCGAACCGGTCGTAGAAGACTCGAATCTCTTCTCTGGTCAGCATTCGGCGATGGTCGTGATCATGACTCGACTCCCTTTCCGCGAGGGTGCTGACTAGGACCTGCTCCCTTCCTATCCAATTCGAAGTCACATGATCTCCTCTGCCTGCTCGGCGCAATTGCGACGCAAGCTGACTCGCTTTAAACTGCCGGGTGAACCCGCACGCGCCCGCGATTAATCGACAAGTGCACTTCGAGCACTAGATTCCTCAATTCGTCATTCGTTCCACCTCGCAGCGTCCGTGCTGCTTCGCAGGCAAGATCGTCGAGCGAGAGCAGACCGACCAATACCCCTTCCCTATGGGTCACCGGAAGCCGCCGAGTACGGTTCTGACGCATCAGCTGCGCTGCTGAATCCAGATCGTCCTCAGCCCGGCAACAGACAACGTTCCGAGCCATAGCTCCCTCAACCCGGAGCGCCACCAGCGGTTTGCCCTGAGTATAGGCGGGCATGCAAATGTCTCGGTCGGTCAGAAACCCAATAGGTTTTGATTGCTCGTCTACAACGGAAACAGCACCACATCTCTCGTCCCACATCATTTGTGCTGCCTGGTTCAGCGACTCCTGCGGGCGACAGGGGTTGACGTCACGATTCATGATCTGTTCAACTTTCATCGCGACTCTCCGGTAAAAACCTAAGTGAAACCTCTGCCGCTCAGCGCCGTGCCGTCCTCAGACCGTAAGCCAGGAACCGGCGATTCGCGCACCATACGCTCCATTACGCTTCCCAAAACCAGATCGCTCAAGTCTATCGCTCCATGCTCAGCCCTTGCGATTCAGATCGGAGTCGCGGTTCATTTTTCACCTTGAGTATCGCGCTAGCTGGTCCGCCGCGCCGCACGAGCAAATTTACAGTTGGCTTAAGCACCGACGCCGACCTTTCCGAGTTGGGCTCGGGCCTGCTCGACTCAGGTATCGACCGCTCTTTGGGGACTTCTGAGGCCCCGAAGGGCACGAGGACTACTTGGAGCTGGGCCCATTACAGCGTAGCATCGCTGGCCACGCGCCATCCAGAGTTCGGCGCGGCGATCGCCCTCGGATCAAAATTAAAAGTTTTGCTATGACTACCTGGCCGCAGCGCGCCCTTCCTTGAGCTCGGTTTCCGCTTTCAGCCAATCGTCCACCTCGCTGCCGGGACCGCCATTACGGGCGCAATATATTTCGTACGCGCGCTTACGGATCTCGTCTTCGGTGGGCTGCGGCTTCTCTCCAATGACCGACTGTTGTTTGGCCTCTTTTTTCTCTGCCATTTTGGTCCCCTTCTTGTCTTCGACGTGATTCGGTCGTGAATAGACGTTTCGTCTCAACAAAATTTTCGCGCGCTGATTTCAAATAGCGTCTTACGACTCTTGATAGTCCGCCGTTAAATCCATCTCATCTGTCAGCGGAAGCACCGCTCATGAATCTTCGGGCCTCTTCCTTTGGCGCCCACACCGCCGCTACCGACCACGCTTTTCCAAATCCATCTCCAGAACCTTCCACTCGACCGATGCTTGGCAGCTTGGTCCTTCGGTTGGTGCCGATGCGCCGGGACCCGACCACGGACTGTCATTGGGTTATTCCGCGGCGACAGGTCGGGCCAGCCGAGCACGTGACCTCATTACCTCGGTTATGAGAATGCATTTCCCCATTTTGAGTTGGTCGCGCGGAAACGAGACGTGGGTTATCTCCGTCGGTCGCGTGGGTTCCTCGTACCCCCTAACGCGCGCGGTCCGCGATCACGTTGTAAAGCCAGGCGAATATAGCCCCTCCGATCAGTCCGTCGGGAGTCGCCCATACGAGTCCGATGAGACTACCGAGGGGGCTGATGCTGTAGCCGCGGTAAACCTGGCCGATCAGGGTTGCCTGATGGGTGGCGCCCTCGAAGGCCATCATCCACTACGTCAGTGCCAAGAGGCCGATTCCCCAGATCAGCCCGCATGTCACGGCGAAAGCTTTTACATTCAGTCGAATGCCATTGATCTCGGCTTCTGCAAAACCCCGAGGCGAAACATTTTCGGGCATCGCAGTTTCCTCGTTGGTCACAACTGTCGTGCAATCATTGCGGCCACGTCAGCCAGACGGGATGCGTAGCCCCATTCGTTGTCGTACCAGGAAAAGACTTTTGCCATCCGGTGGCCCAATACTTTTGTCAACGCTGCATCGAAGATCGATGAATGCGAGTTCCCGTTGAAATCGGTCGACACCAGGGGCTCGTCGCAATATTCCAGGATTCCCTTGAGTTCGCCGTCAGCAGCTCGCTTCATCGCGGCCTTGATTGCTTCTTCGTCCGCATCCTTCTCGAGCATTGCAGTGAGGTCCACGACCGAAACGTTGGCGGTTGGAACGCGAACCGCGATCCCATCGAGTTTGCCCGCAAGGGCTGGGAGCACCAGCCCTATCGCCTTGGCCGCTCCGGTCGAAGTGGGCACCATTGAAAGACCGGCGGCACGGGCACGGCGGAGATCCTTGTGTGGACCGTCCTGCAGCATCTGATCGTTCGTGTAAGCATGCACGGTGGTCATGAAGGCGTGCGCAATCCCGAAGTTTTCCTGAAGCACTTTCGCTATAGGGGCGAGACAGTTGGTGGTGCATGAAGCGTTCGAGATGATGTGATGGCGGCGGGGGTCGTAAGCCTCCTGATTAACCCCCAAGCAGAGCGTCACGTCGGCACCATCACCGGGCGCGCTTATGAGAACCTTGCTCGCCCCTGCTGCGAGATGGAGCGCGGCTTTCTCTCGCGTCCGGAACCTGCCGCTGGACTCGATCGCAATCCGCACCCCTAAGCGCTGCCATGGCAGCTTCGCCGGATCATGCTCGCTGAGAACTTGGATCGCCCTCCCGGCGACGAAGATCGAGTCACCCTCGACCTTCACCTCGTATTTGAGCCCACCGTGAATCGAGTCGTGTTTCAGCAGATGCGCGAGGGTCGCAGCATCGGTGAGATCGTTGACCGCTACCAATTCGAGGTCTGGGTGGTGAAGCGCACCTCGAAGAAACATACGCCCAGTGCGGCCAAAGCCGTTGATCGCAATCTTGGTCGGCATTGTTGTGATCCTTCCTGCCTGAGTTGCAAGAATCTAACGCAGTGTCCGCGCCATCATCGATCGTGCTTTCTTCAGAACTCCGGCGAATCGACTTTGCCTTCGGGAGCAACCTTCTTGTTCCCTCTGAAAACATCATGCCGTCTCTTGCCCCATTTGGAATTAGTCATTCACGTCGACCTTTTGGAATTTACAAGAGCGACCGCGACACATTTGGGACTCGAAAGCTCCGCGGGTAACCGAAAATAGACGCGACAGGTTTGTGAGCCGAAAGCTTCAAACTCACAACCGCAACGCACAGATTTATGGGGCGCTTACCCTAGACACCCGGATTCGAAAGCGGTTATGCAGCCTCCCATTCGGGATGAATTCCCAACCGAGACAAAACAGCCATGACCCGCTGGGGCTCGCCAAGATCGCTCCACTCGATACCGTGAACCGGAAGCACGCCCAGGTGAGTCGGATAACGCTCCAGCACTTCATCCGAAAAGCTCGCCGTTGGGATGCGCGCGTATAATCTTTCGATAGCGTCTGGTTCCCGGGAAGTGCCCATCAGGTCGTGAATCTTCGAGAAGGAAGCGAATAGTTCCGGGAGCGCGACCATGATCAAGCTGATCAGAGTGGAGACCCGCGCTACCATTACAAAGCTGTTCAACAGGCAACCGGCATGGAGCAGTTCGCTCGCGATGTTGCTGCTAGGTTTCTCCCAAAACCGACGCACGCGAAACAACGGTGCACGCCTGACGACGAGTTCGCCCGGCTCGATCCAGCCATATCCGGGCTCCGCGGCATGCGCCGTGATCCCCAGCAGAGCGGTCATCTCCGGCCGCGACCCGACGGCGTCAAAGGCCAAATCGACATGGCGCATGAGTTCGCGGTCATCGCTCACGAAATGATCCGACGGGAACACTGCCACGAACCGATCGGGCGCGGCCTTGGACAATCGCAGAAGTGCGTACAGAATTGCAGGGGCCGTTCCTCGGTTCTCGGGCTGAATCACCAGGTTCTCCGGGAGTATCTCCTTGAGCAAATCGCGGTAATGGCGTTCGTGTGCGCGGGCGACCACGGCCAGAATCTGATCCTCAGCGACTGCCACCGAAACGCGTAGACGAGTTTGTTCGATCAGCGATGTGCTGCCTATCAGGGGACAAAACTGCTTCGGCGTGGCTTCACCGGTAATCCGCCGGGTTACCTCGGACAGGCGTCTGCCGTCGCCTCCGGCGAGAATGATCGCGCATCGGTTTTGATTCTGTTCGGAGAACTTCATGGCTAGCTCTTGTCGGGCCCTGCCTGCATTTCGGTCGTCCTGTTTACGATCCAACCGCTATGTCGGATGGCAACCGTGGCTCGTCCCATATCTGTCGACTAAGCCTGACCATAGATCGTGTTCTGTAAGGAAATTACGTTCAACCAAGATTCTGTTACATTTGGGACAAAACCTTCGTTGTTTTATCGTACGGATTGTCGTTACGTTCGCCACTGCGCTGGAAGCCAGCGACCATCGCGATGTGATCCGAGCGTGATTTAAACTTAAAGGCAGCGAGGTCTCTTCGATCTTCGTACTCATGGCACCGCGTGCGTCACACGGCCGATCGATAAGGCAGAGTGCTGCTAGGCCTCCCCGCCCTCGCGCAGTCAGCGCTCAAGATTTGGGAAAGTTGGAAGGGCTGGCG
The DNA here is from genome assembly GCA_963837035.1 of uncultured Pseudomonadota bacterium. Classification (GTDB taxonomy): domain Bacteria; phylum Desulfobacterota; class Binatia; order Binatales; family Binataceae; genus JASHZA01. Next base: position 779,295 of record CAWIMH010000021.1, on the reverse strand, counting down.
CACCTTCCGTTGCGCAAATTGGAAGCCTTGCGTGCGAGGATGACGTTTCGTCAGTTTTCCAAACGCTCAATCATCTATGAGGAGGGTCAATCAGAACGCGCCGTATATGTTGTGCTCTCGGGCATCGCTAAGCTTATCTGTCTCAGCCGAAAGCAGCAACGTAACCTGCTCGAGGTGCTGGGACCCGGCGACGTGATCGAGATCCCGTCATTGCTGCCCGATATTCATCATAAACTCTCCTTCGAGGCGTTCACCGATTGCCAGATCGGGTTGGTGAGTCCGACCGAGCTGGTTGAGGGTATCGTCGGCATTCCACTTCGCGAGTTCAACGAGGCACTCAGTTTGACGATCGGCCGATGGTGGAAACTTTTGGAACGCCATTCAAACTTTCTTAACCAAACCATTCGAGAAAGAATCGCGATAGCCTTGCTCGACCTCGGTCGCAAGTTCGGCGTGCAACACGAACGTGGGATGATGATAAATCTGCGCTTGAGTGGTCAGGACATCGCGGACCTCGTGGACTGCTCGCGGTCAAAAGCGAGCGAGGGCCTCAAGAAGCTTGTTGCCGAAGGCGTTGTCATGCGCGAACATCGCCGTTTCATCATCGACCCCGTGAGAATTCAGACGAGTCTGCGATCTTGACGCGCTGTGGTCCGCATCAAGAAAACTGCGGCCAGTCCCTGCTGCCAAGGGCCACGCCGTAACGGCTCCCATGCCGAGAAAGAAGCGCCTCTGAAAGCAGAGTTGCAGGACATTGCATGTTCAGAACTGTCGCGTAAAAGTCAGCGACGCGACCTAATATAAAAATGCCTTCTCAACAAGAGAAACCGCAGGACCGAATACCCGGGCAACGGCGATCGCCGCCGCAAAGACCTCGGTTCTGGTGGCCGATCTTAGCCGCGGTCTTGATCTGGGACCTGATACTCTTCTGGCCGCGCTCCCATCCTGAGGCCAGCATTCCGTACTCGACATTTCTGACCCAGGTCCGTGCCGACAACATCCTCAACGTCCACGTCGTGGGCGCATCCATCTCCGGCTCATTTGCGAGACCTTTTCTGTGGCCAGAGCCGAAGCCAACGACCGCGTCGAAGCCTGACTCTCGCGAGTCTCCTTCCGCTAAAGCCGAAAAGCCCACGGCGCCTCCCCCTCGGTTCACTGCGTTCCAGACGACCTTTCCGGCTACCGTAGGCGACCCTGGCCTCATGCCTCTCCTCGAGTCGCATCACGTCGTCGTCGAGGTGTCGCCTACATCCACCCCTTGGCTTCTCGATGTGCTTATGGGATGGGCCCCGATGCTTCTGCTGATCGGGTTTTTCTGGTGGATGAGCGCGAGAGCCACAGGAGCGGCCCAATCCGGCATGTTCGGCATCGGGCGTATGAAGGCTCGGCGTTATTCGAGCGATCGGCCGGAGATTACCTTCAACGATGTCGCGGGCGCCGGCGAGGCCAAAATGGAGTTGCAGGAGGAGGTGGATTTCCTCAAGCAACCGAAGAAGTACCATGACCTGGGAGCGCGCATCCCGAAAGGCGTTCTGCTCGTCGGTCCACCGGGAACCGGCAAGACGCTTCTGGCGAGGGCGGTCGCCGGTGAGGCCGGAGTCCCATTTTTCAGTCTCAACGCCTCCGAGTTCGTCGAGATGTTCGTTGGGGTCGGAGCGAGCCGCGTGCGTGACCTCTTTCGCCAAGCCAAGGAAACTGCTCCGGCCATCGTCTTCATCGACGAGCTCGACGCCGTAGGACGGCGGCGTGGTGCAGGAGTGGGGACGGTGAACGACGAGCGCGAGCAGACACTCAATCAACTATTGGGAGAACTCGACGGTTTCGATGAGCGATTCGAAGTCATCATCCTGGCGGCGACGAATCGTCCGGACGTACTCGATCCAGCGCTGCTGCGCCCCGGACGCTTCGATCGCCAGGTGGTGGTGGGGCTTCCCGATCGCCAGGGCCGCGAGGGCATCTTGCGGATCCACACCAGAAAGCTGCGCCTCGACGCGAAGGTTGATTTTCAAATTCTTGCAAGCGGCACGATCGGGATGAGCGGCGCCGACCTCGCCAATCTATGCAACGAAGCGGCTCTCACCGCCGCGCGGCACAACCACGAAATGGTATCAATGGCGGATTTCGAAGAAGCGCAGGACCAAATCCGTCTCGGTGCCGCGCAGCCACAACTGATGGATCCCGCAGAGCGCCGGCTCATCGCCTATCACGAGTCCGGTCATGCGGTGGTCGCCTGGCTGACTCCAGCGGCAGATCCCGTCCACAAGGTCACGATCGTGCCGCACGGCCAGGCTCTGGGCCTGACCGAGCAGCTTCCCGGCCGGGAGCGACACAACCTGAGCCTCTCCTATCTGAGGGCTCGACTCGAAGTGATGCTGGGTGGCCGTACGGCGGAAGAGATCGTCTTCGATGAAGTAACCACCGGCGCAGAGAATGATCTCATCGAGGCGACCCGTCTCGCGCGCCGGATGGTAACCCGCTGGGGAATGGGAAAACTCGGCTTGGTGGCCTTTAAAGCGGACGAGCAGCAGCCTTTCCTTGGGTATGAGATCTCCCAGGGGCGCGACTACAGCGAGGCGACCGCAGCACGCATCGATCAGGAAGTCCTGGGGCTAATCGAACAAGCGCACAAGGACGTCCGCTCCTGCTTGACCGGCAACCGCGAGAAACTAGATCGGCTCGTCGACGCACTACTGCGCGAGGAAACCGTCGGCTCGGACGAACTCAATCGAATCCTTGGACCACGCACCGATGTGGGCCAATCTCCGGAACGCACGCTGTCGCTGAAGTCACTTAAGTAGTTCTGCTAGGATTCTGGGGAGAGCGCTTGCTCGAGATCTCTACCCTCCTCGGAAATCCCAGCGAGTGTGTCCAAGGAAGAGAAGCTGAGTGAAGCGTCCTGGGGAGGGACGCGGATGTCCTCCCCAGCGCTAGCGGCTCTGAAAGCTGGCGTGCCCCCCAATTTACCCGCGATTATGCATAGAGTTCCGGTTTGATGTGTTGCCCCGGGTGGGGCGGTGGAGCAAGGGGACGGGCCGCGGAGCCCTGAGCTTGCTCAGGCGGACCGTCCCCTTGCAGCTCTGCAAACTCGCTCGGAGTCAGTTTGCCTAGACTCGAGTGTGGTCTGGCGTGATTGTAATCCTGGCGCAGGCGGCTATCGAAGCTTTCGATAAAATGCCTGAACGAACATCTCTTCGGCCAGCCTGGCCGAAGACATGTTCGTTCAGGCATTCGTCGCGCAGGCTGGCACCGAAGCTTTCGATTAAACGCATTCTGGACGGGTTTGCCGGGCTCGATATAGTGCCCCCTCACGCGACCGGGAACCCATCGAAGAACTGCCGAACTAGTCAGTTCGGTGCCGTTGTCACTGACAATTATCTCAGGCGTCGCGCGCTCATTGGTGAGGCGTTCGAGTTCGCGCACCACACGCACGCCGCTTAGGGACGTGTCGACCACACAGGCCAGACATTCGCGACTGAAGTCGTCGACCACGCATAGAATGCGAAAGCGACGGCCATCGGTGAGCGTGTCACCGATAAAATCGAGGCTCCAGCGTTGATTTATACGCGCGGCCGGCAGCACTGGTGCGCGTGTTCCCAAAGCCCGCTTGCGCCCGCCGCGCCGGCGCACCATCAACTTTTCTTCACGATAAAGGCGATACAGTCGCTTATGATTCAAGCGAAAGCCTTCCCGCACCAGCAGCCAGCCCAGACGGCGGTAACCAAAGCGCCGGCGCACCGCGGCCAATTCTCGTAGGCGCTGACGAAGCGGCTCATCATCCAGCCGCCGGCTCCGATAGCGCCAGACCGAATGATCGATCCCCACCAGCCTGCAGGCGCGCTGTTGGCTTAGCCCGTGCTCTGCGCAAAGCCGCGTCACCATCGCTCGCCGCACCGCAGGCTTCAGCCGTTTTTTCCTAAAATGTCCTTCAGCGCGGCATTGTCCAGCATCGCTTCGGCCAGTAGCTGTTTCAGCCGCCGATTCTCATCCTCCAGCCCCTTCAGCCGTTTGGCATCCGCGACTTCCATGCCGCCATACTTGGCTTTCCACTTAATGGGATGGACAGCTTACCCCTTACTCGTCATACAAGCGTGAAACGCGACTAGGAGGGAGAGCGACGATGAAAGTTCACGTATTAGGTATCGATCTGGCCAAGAATGTCTTCCAGCTCCATGGCGTCGACCGCAAAGGCCGCCCGATTCTGGTACGCCGGGTCCGGCGCGAGCAGTTACTGGGAATCCTTGGCGAACTGGAGCCGTGCCTCATCGGCATTGAAGCCTCGACCGGCGCATTCTACTGGCAGCGGCAGTTTGAGAAGGTCGGCCACGCGGTAAGGATTATGGCGCCGCAGTACGTCAAGCCCTTCGTCCGCCGGCAGAAGAACGATTCGAACGATGCCGAGGCGATCTGCACGGCGGTCCAGCAACGAAACAAGCGATTCGTCCCCAAGAAGAATCTCGAACAGCAGGACATCCAGGCGCTCCATCGCGCGCGGCAGCGATTAGTCAATCATCGAACCGCACTCATCAGCCAGATGCGCGGACTTCTGCTCGACCGCGGTATCGCCATCGCGGTCTCGGCCACCAGAGCTCGACGGCTGATTCCAAAGATTCTGGCTGCGGCTAATGATGAGCTCACCAAGATGATGCGCGAGATTATTTCTAGTCTCTGCGATTTCATGCTGCAGATCGACGATCGCATCAAGGGTTTTGATCGGAAGATCGCAGCAATCTTCAAAGCCAGCGAGGTCTGCCAGCGCATCGCTAAGATCCGCGGAATTGGACCGAAGACCTCGACGGCGATGATCGCGGCGATTGGCGATGGTTCCGACTTCAAGAACGGACGTCATCTGGCAGCCTGGCTGGGGCTGGTCCCACGCCAACATTCCAGCGGCGAGCGCCATGTGATGATGGGCATCAGCAAACGCGGCAGTCAGCACTTGAGAACACTGCTCGTACATGGCGCCCGGGCCGTCGTCCGCACAGCGGTGAGAAAAACTGATGCAAGGAGTATGTGGGTCAATGAAGTTCGCCTACGGCGCGGTTACAACCGCGCAACGGTAGCGGTCGCCAATAAGAACGCACGGGTAATCTGGGCCGTGCTGTCCAGCGGCCAACCTTACCGCGCCGCAGCGTGAGATGCACCCGAGGTTGCTCGAAGGATCGGAAGATGGGCTGACGGATCGAACCGGCACACTCAAACCGTGTGCTGTATAATGGCCTTTCAGGCCGGCCACTTGTCGAGGAGAGTGTGAGCGGATGTCCCATTTTGGGCGCATCACCTAGATGATGACGCCGAATAGATGTTTGCAAGCGATCAGGTCAGTTCGGAAAAATCTAATCCTTCTTGCCACGGGGGAGCCGTCCGTAGATGTACAGTGTCGCTTCCGCGATCCCATGGCGCCGACACACCTCCGCAGCCTTCAACCCCGCCTCGGCCTCGCGCAGAATCCCGATGATTTGTTCCTCGCTGAACCGGCTCCCCTTCATCTGTCCGTCTCCTCTTGGTGACGAACTCTACGCTAACTCTCGGGGGTTTTCGGGGGGCACGCCAAAGCTAATGCGTCAGCTCAGCGTCCACGCTGCAGCGCTACAATTACTACCGTCAGTATTAGCAACAGAAGAAACCAGAGCGATATTGCGATCTTGATCGCTCTCTTTGCTCGATCCGCTTCCCACCAGGTTCTCGGTCTCACGTTCTGGGCCAGAAGAGTCACGACGCCCGCGAGGTTTATACAGATCACATTTGTGATGAACAGCAGGAGCGCACGAAAGGCCAGGTCCACATGACCCGAGCCAACCAGCAGCCCGAAAGTAACCAAGGGAGGGATTAGGGCCACCGCAACCATGACGCCAATTAGGGCGGCGGGCGCCACGGTGGTAATTGAAAGCACGCCGGCCGATCCTGAAGCGAGCGCAAGAACAATATCCTTGACCTGCGCGTGAAGACGGGTCTGGATTTCTCCGACTTGCGGATCCACGCTGACAAGAAAGCCGATCGGTATCGATACCGTAAGCGCCACGAGAATGCCGACGATGTTGGTCTTCGCGGCGGACTTTGCGAGGTCTATATCACCCAAGGCCGTGGCCAGCGAGAGCGCAACGTTCGGTCCGAGTAGCGGTGCTATAACCATTGCGCCAATCACCACGGTGATGTTGTCGTATGCGACGCCCACCGCAGCAACCACTGCCGATAGCGCAACGAGCACGACGAATGTTCTGGTAAGCTGAACGCCCTCGTTGACTTGTTGATAAAGCTCTTCGCGGCTGATCCTTGGGGTGTGCGTCCTCTTTGTCTCGGCTTTTTCGCTGGCGGAGTCCGGGACTTGGCTTAGTTGTTCCTTCTCGGGTTCAAGCCGCGGAAGCGTCGCTTCCACCGGGAGGAGCACCGCCCGGAAATCCGTTCCTGCAAAGCTCCCCTCGAGACGATCCAGGAAGGGTTCCGTATCCTCGACTCGGAGCAGAACCCTCACGAGTATCTGTTGCTCGGAGAGCCGCTCGGTCCAGTGCGCTACAACACCGTCTTTGCTCAGTCTCTCCTGCAATCGCGAGCCGTGCTCAATTGGCAGGAACACTTCTATAAGCCGAAGTGCCATTTTTGATCCTGTCTTGACAGCGTAATGAAAAAGACCCGAGAGGCCGCGGCGCCCGCGGGCATCGGCCGTTCGCGCAAACGAGCAGCAAAGGTATCGATCCCTCTTCCGTGGGAATTAGCATCTTTCGCGCGGCCAAGTCGGGCTTATATTCGGAGGTGCTCGGTTCAAACTATCTCACGATTCGCATCCAATCATTAGCGCCACCACCCTCTCCGTCATCGTTGTGACGGTCATAGAGACCCTTATCCGGCGCGGTCTCAGTCTCCGGCAGAAAAAAGCGATCCGCCACAAAGCGGCGCATCAGAAAATCGCCTACGGCCGGGATCGCACTCAGCCGTAGTACCTGATCTCGCAGAAATAAGCCGAACGAAGTCTTCGGCGCAAAACTCGAAGCAAATGCACGGGCCGATTTTTGCTTGCGTTCGATAAACGGGCGGAAGCGGCGCTCATATGTTCCAAAGGCTTCTCGGTAATCGCTGCCAGCACGATCAAGCTCAGCCGCCAGAATGTAGGCGCCCGCCATCGCGAAGGCTGCACCCTCACCGGCCAGCAGGGACGGGCAATATGCGGCATCTCCCACCAGCGCCGTTCGGCCCTCAGACCAGCGCGGCAATGTTATCTGACTGATTGCATCAAAGTAGAGATCGTCGCACGCCTCCAGACGGCTCTCGATCTCAGGCCACTCAATCCACGCCTCGCGCGAAAATGTGTCCCGCAAAATTTGCTTCAGCGTGGCCAGATCGTGCGCCGCCTCGGCGATCTGATTTTGGCTTTCGAATACGAAAAAGAAAGCCGTGCGATCCTCCCGCAGCGCATATCGAGTGATCTGGCGGCCAGGCGCCGCGTAACTCAGATAAGCGTGTTCGTCGCGCCTCGGATAGGCCGATGTTAGAAACGAGGCTGCGTAATAGCCCAAGTAGCGCTCAAACTTCTCGCGAGGTCCGAACACCGCGGAGCGAACCGCCGAACGGAGGCCGTCCGCTCCGATGACGAGATCAAAGGCGCGTGGCGAACCACGCTCGAACGTGACGTCGACGCCGTCACCTCTCTGCCTGATCTCGACAACGCTGTCGGCAAAAATCGTTTCCACATCCTGCTCAATCGTGCGGTAGATGGCATTCGCGAGGTCGCCGCGCTGAATGCTCAGGAAGCGGTCGCCAAGCGAGCGCTTGAGAACATTATGCCCGAGCGCGCTTCTCTGCCGGCCCTTCTTCGTGACGAACGCAACCCGGTTGATGTTGTAGCCTGCCTCGCGCAGTCCGGGAATGAGACCCATTCGCTCGGCGACGTCGAAGCCTACGCCCCAGAAATCGATGATGTAGCCGCCTTGACGCAATTGCGGCGCCTGCTCGATCAGAGTGGGCGCGAACCCACGCTTCGATAGCCAGTAAGCGATTGTGGGACCCGCAATTCCCGTCCCCGAAACCAAGATCGTTGGTCGCGACACGAAGCCAACGTACGTCCACCTGGACGCTCCATCAAGCTGTTGGTTTTCTATGGGAGCCTTTACTAGACGGTGTGTCCGTTTGCCGAGGTGATCGAAGTGTTAGTGGTTATCCTATCGTGAGCCAATCGGCCGGTTCGCCGTAGTTTCAGCGATCGCGTCCCAGATTCTTAGCTACTTGTCGTGCTGGTGCTCGCCGTTTCGTTTGGCGAGGTTTCGAAACAACAAAATTGGACAGCAAGCGTGCTGCACGACCCTTTCGGCGACGCTCCCGATGAGAACGTGGGCTAAACCGCTTCGCCCATGTGTCGACATGAGGATCAGGCTTGCGTCGACTTTTTTCGCAGCATCAACAATCGCCTGGTAAGCGACACCGAACTCTACGAGCGTCCGACAGCTGACGCCGCGCTTGCCCAAACTTCTGCAGATTTCCTCGAGCTTCTCTTCAACTGTTCGTGCTTGATGTTCGAGAAGCGCTCCAGAATCAGGTACCAACAACGGCGATTCGTAGTAGCTGCGTTCGACCGCGAACATTACTATGAGTTCAGCGCCGTAAGGCCGGCTGAATTCGACGGCCTCGTCGAGCGCTTTCAGAGAAGGCGCGGAAAAATCGATAGGCACCAAGATTCTTTCAATCGCCATCATTGTGATTCTCCTCACGCTTCTGAAGAGACAGGAACGAAGCGCCCCGCCCGTCTCAACTGCTTCTTCCGCGTTTTACACAAAACGTCGATTGTGGCGAAAGTGAGAGCATGACGGCCGGCGTTCGGAATCGTCCGCGAAAGCAAAGCAGCTTTCGACTAAGAAGCCAAACCTCGGCAGAGACGCAAATCATTTTGTCCGCGAAAGCTAAGAAAATCGCGCGAAGGAAACGGCCATCCTCTGTCAGCGCCGCGCGACGCGAGGCAAGGTCTCGTATTCAAGACGAGCCGTTGCGACCGTTGCGATGAGCGTACCCGTCGAAATGCCCATTCACATCCCACGTCGCGTAGCGTTGAAGCCGATTGTAGAGGTTGCGCCGGCTCATTCCGAGAAGATTGGATGCCCGAGCCTTATTTCCGCCCGCGAAGGCCAAGGTCCGGAAGATCAACTCGCGTTCGACCTCGCACATTGGCGACCCAAGCCGAACCGTGAAATGCGCTTCTGCGCGATGCTGAGGAACGGACTCGGTCGGCAGTCTCCAGCGGAGAGCACCGGAGAGTGGCATCTGATCACCGCGCGTTGGACGACAGTGCGCAACTCTCGAATGTTTCCGGGCCACGCGTGAGTCTCTGAGGGCATCCAGGCAGTCTTGGCCAATACCTTGAACTGCCTTCTTATGTTCCGCGTTGAATTCCTGGATGAAGTGCGCGATCAGCAAAGGCAAGTCTTCGAGCCGATCGCGCAGCGGAGGCAGCTCGATGGTGTAAACGTTGAGACGGTAGTAGAGGTCCTCACGCAGTCGCCCGTCGCGGATCGATTGATGCAATGAACGATTGGACGCGGCGAAAACCCGCACATCTATCGGCTGCTCTTTGCTTGCGCCGAGACGGAGAATTCTCTTCTCGCATTGCGCTGAATGTGCAAACTTTGCACATATGCAGAGCGAGCAAGCCAAATTCCGAAATCGCGTGGGACAGTTATGAAGGTATGTGCAAAGATTGCACATGCACACCTGACTTTTGGCCGTTTGACCGCCGAAGCCGGCCCACGCGTCGTTCTCGATCGGGACGGAGTCAGCATGAACCGCATATCTCGCGCACAGAATCCAAAGCGGCACTGCAGTTGCTCAATGTCTGCTCGGATGAGTGTGTGGTTGTGGGGTGCTTGCGACCTTGGGAGGGTTTATGTCGCATCAAGCGCCGCACCAAGTTACGCCGCGGGCGACACCGTCGCCCGCAACTATCGAAGAACTCCTCGCCGATCCATCGCGCACAAAAGGTTTGGTTCTGGAGTCCGTCCCAGAACTCCTGAGCGAGGTTGCGTTGCGCGTTGCGGCGCTGAAGACTCTAGAAGGTGCGCTGCTTTCGTTAATGTTGAGCGAGCGCATCGCGACGAAAGGCCTCAACCACGTCGCGAGCAAACTGCTGGGCGCGCGCGAACTCGCCGAGCTTTTCGGCGTTCCAGAATCGTGGGTCAGAGAACAGGCTCGCCTCGGCATTCTCCCATCTTTCAAACTCGGCCATTACGTTCGCTTCAGAATTGAAGAAGTCGAGCGCTTTCTGACGGAACGGGCCAGCCAGGCCGCTTGACTTTCTAATTCATGACTATACGATACGTATAGTCATGAAAGGGCGAGAACTCCGTTCCATCAGGCAAAAGTTGGCGCTTACGCAAGCTGCCCTTGCAGAAGCGATCGGGGTAACTTCGAACACCGTAGCGCGCTGGGAACGCGGCGAGATGGCTATCTCCGAGCCGGCCGCGAGGCTTTTGGAGAAGCTCGCTGAGGAACGTAAAATGGCCAGGCGAGGGAATTAAGATGGGCGGGAATATTCAAAAGACGGGTGGACGGTGGCGAATCGACTATCGTGACGGCCAGGGCAGACGGCATCGAGCGACCTTCGACACAAGGAAGGAAGCCGACAACGCGCTGACAGACATTAAATCGCGAATCGGCAAAGGCGAATACGTAGCGTCGAAGCTTCTGCCGAGATTTCGCGAACTCGCGGAAGACTGGTTCGTTTCAAAGGGTGATCGTCGCCCCGGAACGGTCGGTAACTGGCGCGCTCAGATCGATCTGCATCTGAATCCGAAGTTGGGCGATCTTCGCCTCGATCGGATCGACGTCGTGTTGATCGAAAAGCTGCGCGACGCGCTTCGCGCAAGACTGAGCGCCAAAAGTGTGAACGCCGTATTGACCACGGCTGCGGCAATCTTCAAGCTGGCAGTTCGGCGTAAGCTAGCAACCGGCAACCCTGCCGCAGACGCAGAGCGCGCCTTCATGGGCGCAACTGAACTCAAGGATGAGACGGCGAAGGAGCAGCGCGGCGACGGCGTTCAGCCGCTAAGGCCAGAGGAAGTTTTGGATCCGAACGAGATCCGCAAGGTGTTGGAAAAGACTGACCCCGGATATTACCGGACCCTGTTTCTAACCGCGTATCTGACGGGCATGAGAAGCGGCGAACTGTTTGCGCTGCGATGGTCAGACATCGAGCTCAAAGGAATCGATGCGGAGACCGGCAAGGAATCCTCACGCGGACGAATTTTCGTTCGCCGCTCGCTCTCGTGGGCTCGCGTGAAGACGGATGACGGTCCGGTCCGTCCGCGCTTTTTTCCGCCCAAAACGAAGGCGCGCGTTCGCACGTTGCCGATTCCGACGGAACTCGCGGGAGCGCTCCGACGCTGGAAGCTCCAATGTCCGCAGAGTGAGCATGACCTGGTCTTTCCGATGCCAGACGGCCAGCCGATGCATCGCAGTACGGCGCTGCGTTACGGCCTGTGGCCGGCGCTCAGCCGCGCAGGACTACCCGCAGCGCAGCAACTTCACTGCTTGGTCAGAATTGATCGCCAACGCTATCGCGGGCGGCGCCAGCGCGGAGCATGTCCGGGGGCACTTGAAGGCAATCGCAAATTCCACGTGGGAGTTGGTCGGTTGGCTGACGCATGCGAATGGTGCCACTCACCACGATGCTGTCATCGTGGTCGACGCCACGCATACGGTTCTCGCAGCGTTCGGCAGTGCTGTTATACGCTACGCAAGCGGCAGCCCCGAGCGGTGTCCGACGTGCGGCTCTTATAATCTCGACGTAGGATACAATCCGGAGTGGCCCCGCCCCTACGTGTCCGAATGCGAACACTGCGGCTGGCAAAGCCCCGAGGTGCGCTAGATCAGTGTCTACGGGGCGGTGCCGTAAGTCCGCTCATTCTGATCTCGCCCGCGAGGTGCTATGCGTTGCCGCTAAGTCGTGACTCGGCCGCCGTGCAAGAAAAATCCGCCTACCTGGGTCGACCAATTCACCGGCATACGACCTCTCCGCCCGTCTCGGCCGTTCGAATCGTATCTCGGGCTTATCTGTGGAACACCCTCTCGGCTGAAAAACCGCTCCGTGCTCCGCCAGATTTATCGCTATAGAGCCGCGCCGCCGGATAAAGCCCAAAACAAAGTAGGGCCGAGCCCTGTCGAGCCCGGGCCCCTTCCCGCGTCGTGGTCAAACTATTTCTTGACCTTCGCCTTCCGTTCCCGTGCCGCTGATCCATAGCGTTTACTGAAACACTTGCGGCAGCGACGATCCCGCCGCTTGATGAAGCTGGGAGCCAGATCGTCGCTCCCGCAATAGCGGCACACCAGCTTGTCTGATTTCATCTTACTACTGATCCCCTTCCGCTGAGGCCGAACCCTCTTGATCGCTTTCGTGGCAGACTTTTTCTGGAGAGACTTCGTGCCGGCCGGACTCGCCTCCCTCTGATCTTTCCCGGCCCGTGTACGGGAGCCGACGATCGATGATTCATTGCGGCTTCCGTTCGCTGATTTCACGTTACCCATGGTCTAAGAACCTCCCGAGCCTTACGGCTCGGCGGGATGTTTGCTCTGTTCCGTCCATGAAGCGAGCGAAATCTATTTGATTCCCAGGGGATTCGTGCGGCGCCGCGAAGCCCGGTATCCACGCCAATTACCGGTCGGCACGATTTGGGGCGATTGGAAGGCGAATGAGCTCCGGCGAAATCGCCTCAACGAATGATTCGTACTCCCCCACAGGACTGGCTACCCGCGGCGAACAGAGCAATGTGTGGGTATGTGGAGGGTCAGGAACTGCCTATGAAACGTATTGTATCGGGCGCGAAATCTGAGAAACTCGCGAGCGATTTGCAGCATCTCGAAGCGCTAGGCGATAACGAGCTGAAGAACCGCTGGGGCCTTCTCTTTGGAACGAGGCCTCCTCAGAAGATTCACCGCTCCTTGCTTATCGCGGCCGTTGCTCATCGACTGCAGGAGAATGCCCTCGGTTCGCTGAAATCCTCAGTTCGGCGGTATCTGATTCAAGCCGTCAACAATCCGGATACTCCCCGCCTGTCTCCGCACTACCCAAACCTGCGTCCTGGAGTTGGGGCCGTGTTGGTGCGTGACTGGGGCGGAGTCACCCATCAGGCAAAGGTGCTCGAAGACGGAATACTGTTTCGCGGTAAACGATACAAATCACTTTCCGAAGTTGCACGCGTGATCACCGGTTCACGCTGGTCGGGACCTCTGTTCTTCGGCCTCAAATCCGTCATGAAGGAATCAAATCATGGAACCCGCTAAAGCCTCGAGCCGTCGTTGCGCAATTTACACTCGCAAATCTGCCGAGGAAGGATTGGAACAGGACTTCAATTCGCTGCACGCGCAGCGCGAGGCGTGCGAAGCGTTCATCAAGAGCCAGGCCGGTGACGGCTGGCGTCTAGTCAAGACCGCATACGACGACGGCGGTCTATCCGGGGGCTCGATGCAACGACCGGCGCTTCAGCGTCTGCTTGGTGACATCAATCAGGGTCTGATCAACGTGGTGGTGGTGTACAAAGTTGACCGCTTGACTCGCTCGCTCGCCGACTTCGCCAAGATGGTGGAGGTGTTCGACGCGCACGGAGTCTCCTTCGTCGCCGTCACTCAGCAATTCAATACGACGACTTCGATGGGGCGATTGACGCTCAACGTCTTGTTGTCCTTCGCCCAGTTCGAGCGCGAATTGACGGGGGAACGGATCCGCGACAAGATCGCGGCGTCCAAACGCAAGGGGATGTGGATGGGCGGTGTCGTTCCATTGGGGTATACCGTCCGCGACCGACACATTGTGATTGAAGAGCCGGAGGCGGAGAACGTCCGAAATATTTTCAAGCGTTACCTGGAGCTCGGCTGTGTTCGGCTGCTCAAGGAAGATCTAGACCGCCGTGGTGTCGTATCCAAGCGGCGAACCTCAAAGACCGGCGTCGAGTCTGGTGGCTGCTCGTTTTCCCGAGGTGCACTGTATGCGCTCCTCTCGAATCCGATTTACGTCGGCGAGATCAGACACGGGAACCTCCGCCATCCCGGGCAGCATCAAGCGATTGTCGATCGAGCGCTGTGGGAGCGAACTCAGCAGCAGCTTAAGGAGCACCGGGTTCGCACCAAGCGCCACGATGGAAGCGTCGAAAAGAGTGCCCTCATCGGACGGTTGTTCGACGAGAACGGCGTGAGGTTGACACCCAGCCATGCACGGAAGGGACACAGAAGGTACCGCTACTACGTCTCGCGTAGCTTCCCGGCCCAAGGGCTTGCGCCATCGCGCGTCGGCTGGCGATTGCCTGCGAGAGAGATCGAAGACCGGGTCGCGGGCGCGGTTGGCGAGATGCTCGGTGACGAGTCAGCCGTGCTTGAGGCAGCTCAAAAATCTGTCATTAATTCCACCCAAATAGACCGCGTACTGCACGCATCGCGGACCTGGCTTCAGCGCCTTCAATCTGAAGCCGAACAAAACTCAGTGATTGCCGAGTTGGTGGATCGGGTTGATCTCACATCTGATGGCATAAAGGTGTCGATTAAGCTGCCCGTCGGAGATGCGGTTAAGTCCCGGACTCTGCTTCCTGACCACGTCGCAATCGCGCGATCGTTTCCAATGCAAATGAAGCGGCGTGGAGTCGAGCTGCGGCTGATCGTAGGCAAGAAAAATCGATCAGCGGCCTATGTGGATCTGTCGCTAGTGAAGGCCGTCGCACGTGCTCATCGCTGGTTCGAGGAGATCACCACCGGCAAGGCAAAATCACTTGCGGCGATCGCCGCTCGAGAGGGTCTGGCGGTTCGTTATGTGGGTCGCCTGATCCGCCTGGCTTTCCTGGCACCGGAAATCGTTGAGTCCATCGTCGAGGGCCGGCAGCCAACCACGCTTACCGCAGAAGCGCTCACCCGGCGGATCGTCCTGTCCCTCTCTTGGAGCGCGCAGAGAGCTGCCCTGGGCTTTGAGTAGCCAGGAAATCTCGCTCTTGCGCCTCTGATCCGCAATCGTCTTGAAGACGCGCCAGAAGTGATGAAATTAGACGCTATAGCCCGTCGGAGGGTTGACCCAATCGTCGCATCTCCCGCCATATCGATGGTTCCTCGCCATCGGTCCCATTCGCCGGGGTCGGGCATCGGCACCGAATTATTCGCCCACAGAGAGAATGTAGAAGTATCGCACCACCGCCCGGCAATTTGGCGTTCTCCGGTGCCGATGGGCCGTGCGATCCCCGCTACACGCGCGCAGTTTGCGCTCTTCCCCAGAGAATGCTTCGAACCTGAGACTCGTTGGCGGAGAGGGAGGGATTCGAACCCTCGGTACCGGTTACCCAGTACGCCAGATTAGCAATCTGGTGCCTTCGACCACTCGGCCACCTCTCCGCTCGTGAGACCAAAGACTTACGCGCTATCTAGTCTCGGAGCAACATCGAGATGTCCCGCAGATCCGCAAGCTCAGCCAATATCTCGCTGAGGCCGAAATCCGGGGGATCAGTCGATCTTGTAGCGCTTGCGCTTGCGCCAGAGCGTCGACGCGTTGATGCCCAGAGTGTGGGCTGCGTCCTCGAAGGTTGGCGACTCGGCCAGCACGTGACTGATGTGTTCGCGTTCGATCTCTTCGAGACTGGCCGGTTGCGCGGTCGTTCTCGCTGGATCTGGAGGATCGCGGAACACGGTGTCGGGCAGAAGTTCGGGGGTAATCAGGTCGGCTGCCGCAAGCACTACCGCGCGTTCGACCGCGTTACGTAATTCGCGCACATTGCCGGGCCATCGATAGTGCGAGAGCGCGGTCGCTGCCTCGGACGAAAAGCGCAGCTCGGGGCGCCTGCTGCGAATGGCTGCTGCCCGTAGCATCCGCTCTGCCAACGGCAGGATATCTTCTGGACGTTCGCGCAATGACGGTACACGCAAGGTAATCACATTGAGCCGGTAATAGAGGTCCTCGCGAAAACGATGCTCGCTCACCTCGATCGCCAGGTCCCGATTCGAGGCCGCGATGATGCGGGCATCAACGCGTAGTGTCGAGCTTCCACCGACGCGTTCGAAGCTGTGGTCCTGCACGAAGCGAAGAAATTTTGTCTGCAACGACACGCCCAAATCGCCGATCTCGTCGAGAAAGACAGTGCCGCGATCGGCCGCTTCCAGCCGGCCAGGCTTGTCTTTTATGGCGCCGGTAAAAGCGCCGCGTACGTGACCGAAGAGTTCGCTTTCGAGCAGATGTTCGGAGAGTGTGGTGCAGTTGACGACAACGAAAGGATGCGCGCTGCGCGGACTCCATCGATGCATCTCGCGAGCTAGAACATTTTTGCCCGTGCCACTTTCGCCGGTCAGCAGGATAGTCGCTTCGCTGGCCGCCGCCTGCCGGGCGGTCTCGAGCAGGCGGCGCGTCGTGCGGCTAGCCGACTCAAGGAGCGGCCGTTCCTCTAGCGTGTCACGCAGGGTCCGATTCTCGGCACGCAGGCTCCGCAGCTCGAGCGCCCGTTCGACGACGTGCTGAACCTGGTCGAGCGAGAACGGTTTGGGCAGATAGTCATGAGCGCCCGCTTTCATTGCGGCCACTGCGTTTTCGACCGTAGCATAGGCAGTCATCAGAATAACCGCAGTATCCGGCCGACTTCGCTTGATCTGATCGAGTAGCTCGAGGCCGTTCAGTTCCGCCATCCGGTAGTCGCTGAGCACGATGTCAACGGGATCGCCTTGGGCGATAATTTCTAGCGCCTGTTGTCCACTTTCCGCAGTGCGAGTTTGATGCCCGCAACTGTTGAAAAACGCAGCCAGGCGTTCCCGTATATTTTTTTCATCGTCGACGATCAGGAGTCTGGCCATGGATCCTCCGCCCGCTCCGGTAATTCGACGGTGAAACAGGTGCCGTGACCCAGCGTGCTTTCCACGAAAATCCTTCCACGGTGCGCTTCGACAATCTCCTTAGCAATGGCAAGTCCCAGGCCGGCCGTGCCCGGCTCTGCACCATTGACGTTCCATTGCACAAAGCGTTCAAACAGCCGATCACGAACTTCTGGCGGGATGCCAGGTCCGGTATCACTCACCGTCAGCCGGACTACCGCCGGACCCATCGCGGAGCCTACGTTGACGGTGCCGCCGGCCGGAGTATACCGAAGAGCATTTGCAATCAGATTGGAGACTACCCACGATAGCTTGACCGGATCGACTTTAATCTCCAGTGCCCGCTCCATCAAAGAAGTCGTCAGCGCGATGTGCTTCTGCTCGGCCTGAAGCGTGAACGTTCTGGTTACTTTGCCGAGCAGTTCGCCTAGATTGACTGAAACCGGATGCAAGGTGATAGCTACGCCTTCGCCGCGCGCTAAGTCGAGGAGACTCGCGGCCAGATTGCGCATCCGCGCAAAATCCTCTTTCAGGCCGGAGACCAAATCGGTCTGGCTCCGGGTCAGCCCTCCGCCGCGTTCGAGCAGATCGATCGCCAGCGCGAGAGAGGTTAGTGGAGTGTTGAGTTCGTGCGACAAAGTCGCGACCAGGTTCGTGCGAGCGCGGTCTCTGTCGCGCAGGTAGGTAATGTCTTGAAGGATAAGAATCGTGCCGAATGACTCACCTTCTCTCTGCTTCAATGGCACCGGCTTCAGAAGGAAAGTGTGATCCCGTCCGCGCAAATGCAGGTCGACTTCGACCTGACCCGGATCGGTCACAGTGGACAAGCCCGCGAGCGCCGACCTGATTTTCATGTAGTGAGGATGGCTGCTGTTGAGATCGTCGAATGGACTGCCGAGTGCCTCCTCCCGATCGACGCCGAGAATGATCGCGCCAAGTTCGTTGAGGTGAGTAACGATCCCCCGCGGATCGATCAGTACGATGCCGTCCTCAATGCTCTCGATGATCGCCTCGGTCTTGCTCTTCTCATAGATCAGGCGGTCGACATTGAGCTTTTCAAACTGCTCGAGGCGCTCGGCCATCCGATTAAATTCAACGGCCACGGTCTGCAGTTCGGAAAGACGTTGCTCGCCAAGTCGGATGGACGGGCCGCGCAGGCTGAAACTGCGGAGGTGGTCGGACAGTTCCGCCAGCGGTTTTCAGAGGTTCCACGCGATCGTCCATGACAGCGCGGCACCAAAGATCAGCAGCGACAACAGGCCTGTGACAAACTCGTAGGCGAGCCGTTCGCTCATTCGGTTCGCGCGGCTGTCAGCACGGAACATTGCCTCCTGATTGATTGCGATAAGTTCGTCAAGCCGCTGATGAAGGGTCGCGAATTGTTCACCTAAGGACCCGGCCGGGGGGCCGGCCGCGAGTTCGCCGAACAAACGCGTTCCGCGCCGCTGAATATCAGCCGCCAACTCCGCTTCACCCGTCTCCGTGATATTACTCAGCTCGACACTTATCCAATGATTGAACACGGCGTGGTTTGCTGCCAGCACCGCGGGGAGCGTTCCACTGTATTGGGCCAATTGGACTGCGTATACCGCGGCGTGCATATGCTGTGCGGCTTCGATGCTGATGTAGTTCCGATAGAGCGTATCCCTGATCGCGCTCCCCAACCGCCTGATCGAGGGCGCCGCAAAGGAGCCCAGAACCAGCGCAAATGCCAGCATGAGCAGCGTGCCGTTGCGAATGCGGTTGCGCAGCGACGGCGGCGCCATCATGATCCTTTCGCGCTCTCGCGGCCAAACAGTTCGATGTCGAAGTCCGCCGCCCGGGCGATGAGCTTGTCGCTCACGGATCGGCCTAAGAGTCGCTTCCAGAGCGTTTGATGCGTGCGGCCAAGAATGATCCGGGTGATCTTGTGCTCGCGCGCGAACTCGATCAGCGCCTTGACCACTTCATCGGATTTGAGCCAGACGGTCTCCGCGCCCAGATCTGCCGCCAGGTTGATGTTGTCCAGCAGCGCGCGAAAATCAGCAGTGCTGATTTTCTGCACTGATTCCGCCGGGGTTTCGATATGTACCGCGTACCAGTCAGCGTTGAAGTGCGCCGCAGTACGGGCCGCCCGACGCAGTAATTCTTCGCTGCCATCGGGATTGGATGATAAGCAGACCATCATGCGTTCGCTGAGCGCCGTGCGGCGGCCACCCTCGCGTTTGAGTTGTTCGAGTTCCTCGCGATGGCGGCCCTGATCGCGCGCCACTTCGCGCAGCGCGAGTTCCCGTAAAGCGGCAAGATTGCCCGGCTTGAAGAAATTTCTTAGCGCTTGTTCGACCTGTTCTGGTGGGTAAATCCGCCCTTCCCGCAGTCGCTGGCGCAGCTCCTCTACGGAGATATCGACCGTAACGATCTGGTCGGCTTCCTCCAGAAACGTATCCGGGACCGTTTCCTTGACGTCGACACCGCTGACCTGCCGCACCTTCTGCTTCAGGCTTTCCAGGTGCTGAATGTTAAACGCAGTAATTACGCTAATTCCGTTGGCGACCAGCTCCTCCACGTCCTGGTAGCGCTTTTCGTGACGCGATCCCGGCGCATTGGTGTGTGGTAACTCATCCACGATCGCGTATTCGGGTTTGCGCGCCAGAAGCGCCGCTAGGTCCATCTCCTTCAAGGTCACGCCGCGGTAAGGCACGTCACATAGCGCGACCGACTCCAGATCGCGGATGCGCTCCTGTGTTTCCACCCGCCCGTGCGTTTCGATGAACCCGAGCACGACGTCATGACCCTGCGCCCGCAAATGATGCGCTTCTTCGAGCATCCGATAGGTTTTTCCTACCCCAGCCGCTCCTCCCAGGTAGATCTTTAGCAGGCCTTTTTTGGGCGTCGGCGTGAGATCGAGAAAGGCCCCGGGATCTCTCAGATCCTCATCCTTCATCGCAGCGATTCCGCAGGCCTCCCTGATTGGCCGCGCAATTTCCCGAAAGACATGGTCGCACGACTAGTCTAACTCTTCGGTCGAGTCCGCCGAAGGGGCCTCAGGTCAGAATCGTCACGCCGCCGCTTATGATAAGTGCACCGCCGATCAAAGTCCGGGTATTGGGAAACTGGTGAAAAAGCGCAACTGCGATGATCTGTGAAATTACGAAGAACACCGCAATATAGACGCCCATCAGACGTCCGAAGTCGGGACCGCCCTGGTTCACCACCACGCCGTATGCCACCAGGCCGGCGGCGCCCACCATGATCAACACGCCGCTCTGCTGCATTCCCCACCGCATCAACGCGATGCCGCCGGTCTCCAAAAGCGCAGCCGCGACCAGGACCAGTGTTCTCGAAATCATTTATGCCGCCTCACTCACTGCCGTGCACGCGAAGCAAGATGCTCCTCCTTGAGTTCGTCCAACGCGAGATTCAACGCGACTACGTTGACGCCCGGCTCGCCAAGGATGCCCGCCCATCGGTGCCGCGTATGAGAACTCACCAATTCCCGAACCGACGCGTTAGTGAGTCCGCGCGCCTTAGCCACCCGCGGAACCTGCATTTCGGCCGCCGCCGGACTGATCTCCGGATCGAGGCCGCTGCCGGACGTGGTGACCAGGTCGATCGGAACTTGCGCCGCATCAACGCCCGGATTTTTTTCTATCGTGTCCTTGAGACGCTGCTTGACAGCCTCGATCAGACCCTTGTTGGTTGGTCCGAGGTTCGACCCCGATGAATTGCCGGCATCGTAACCCTTGTCCCCCGCCGCCGAGGGACGCCCGTGGAAATACCCGGCACCGGTGAAGTTCTGACCGATCAGGCGGGAGCCAATCACGCGGCCGTCGCGAGTGATCAGGCTGCCCTCCGCCTGCCACGGAAACAACAGATGTCCGAGGGCTACCATCGCCATTGGGTACCCAATACCTGCAATCAAGGTCAAAACGAGAACCATTCTGATCGCCACCGAGAGACGCATCCGCTTGGCCTCCTAAGCCAACTTGAACGCGGCGATCAGGATATCGATCGCCTTGATACCGATAAACGGGACGATGACTCCGCCCACCCCATAAACTAGCAGGTTGCGCCGTGAGTATCGACGCCGCGCCCACCGGCCGGTACTTTACGCCACGCAGGGCCAGCGGAATCAGCGCGATGATGATCAGGGCGTTGAAGATGACGGCTGAGAGGATCGCACTCTGCGGGGTCGCCAGGTGCATGACGTTGAGCGTCTGCAGTTGCGGATATCCGAGCACGAACATCGCCGGAATGATCGCGAAATACTTGGCGACATCGTTGGCGATCGAGAACGTGGTCAGTGCGCCGCGCGTGATCAGCAGTTGCTTGCCAATTTCGACGACTTCCATGATCTTGGTTGGATTCGAATCAAGATCGACCATATTCCCGGCCTCGCGCGCTGCCTGCGTGCCGGCGTTCATCGCGATTCCCACATCGGCCTGCGCCAGCGCCGGTGCGTCATTGGTGCCGTCCCCAATCATCGCGACCAGTTTGCCTTGCGCCTGCTCTTCGCGAATCAGATGCAGCTTGGTTTCCGGCGTCGCCTCGGCTCGAAAATCATCCACTCCCGCTTCGCGCGCGATGGCGGCGGCCGTCAAAGGATTGTCACCGGTGATCATCACCGTGCGCATTCCCATCGCCCGTACCCGTGCGAACCGCTCCTTGATTCCCTCTTTGATGATGTCCTTCAAGTGGATGACGCCAAGGACCGTTGCACCGTCGGCGACCGCCAGCGGGGTGCCGCCCCGCGAGATCTCCTCAACCGCTCGCGTAAGTTCAGCCGGAACGGTTCCGCCGTATTCCCGAACAAATCTTGCGACCGAATCTGCCGCGCCCTTACGAATCTTGCGCTGCCCAATATCGATGCCGCTCATGCGGGTCTGTGCGGAAAACGCAATGAATTGGGCCTCCTGATTCGCAAACGTGCGGCCCCGCAGATCGTATTGGCGCTTGGCCAGCACCACCACCGATCGCCCCTCGGGCGTCTCGTCGGCCAGCGAAGCCAGTTGCGCCGCTTCGGCAAGGTCGCGGGGGTCCACACCAGGTGCCGCGATGAACTCGGTCGCCATGCGATCGCCGAGTGTGATCGTGCCGGTCTTGTCGAGCAGCAAGGTATCGACGTCGCCTGCGGCCTCGACCGCCCGCCCGGACATCGCTAGTACGTTGTGCTGGACCAGCCGGTCCATACCCGCGATCCCGATCGCCGAGAGTAGGCCGCCGATGGTCGTCGGGATCAGACACACCAGCAATGCCACCAGCACCGGCAGCGTCAGTGCCGTGCCCCCATAGAGCGCGAAGGGATACAGGCTGACACAGACCAGCATGAAGATGATGGTAAGCCCGGCAAGCAGGATACTGAGGGCGATTTCGTTGGGGGTCTTTTGCCGGTGCGCTCCTTCAACCAGCGCGATCATCCTGTCGAGAAAGGTCTCGCCGGGATTCGCGGTGATGCGGATCTTGAGCCAGTCGGATATTACAGTGGTGCCGCCAGTTACCGCACTGCGGTCACCGCCGCTTTCGCGAATTACCGGAGCGGATTCGCCGGTGATCGCCGACTCGTTAACGGCGGCGACGCCCTCGATTATCGTGCCGTCGCCCGGGATGACTTCACCTGCCCGCGCGATTACCACGTCGTCACGGCGAAGTGATGGCGCTGGAACCCTTATCTCTTTGCCATCCCTGAGGAGCGTGGCCTGGGTCTCGGTGCGAGTTTTGCGCAAATTCTCGGCTTGAGCCTTGCCCCGTCCCTCTGCCATCGCCTCCGCAAAGTTTGCAAATCCAACGGTAAACCACAGCCACAGCGCGATCTGTAGCTCGAACCCGGCCAGTCGCAGATGGCCCATGAAGAGATCGCGCGCCAGGATCACAGTCACCGCCAGCGCCGTGACCTCGACCACGAACATCACGGGATTATGCGCCTGAATGCGTGGATCGAACTTCCAGAGCGAATCGACTAGCGCTCGTCGGACGATCTTGCCGTCCCAAAGCGTTGCCGCCTTGCGTGTAGCCATCGAAAATATCCCTTCCTCAGTAAAGCTTGCCCGCCAGCATCGCTAGATGCTCCACGATCGGGCCCAGCGCATCGGCCGGAAAAAAAGTCAGTGCTGCAACGATCAGGATTACGCCTACAAGCAGTGCCACGAAGATCGCTCCGTCGGTCGGAAAAGTTCCCGCACTCTGTGGCACCGACTTCTTGGCTGCCAGCGAACCCGCCAACGCCAGCACGGGCACTTTCATCAAGAAGCGCCCGAACAACATCACTCCCGCCAGCGTGGTGTTGTAGAAGAGCGTGTTGGCGTTAAGTCCGCCGAACGCCGAACCGTTGTTCGCCGAAGCCTCGCTATAGGCGTACAGCACCTGTGAGAAACCATGTGGGCCCGGATTGGAAATTCCCGCCAGCCCCGCCTTGGTCACGATCGCTATCGCCGCGGGTAACAGAATTACCGCTGGGAAGATCAGGATGAAGAGCATCGCCAGCTTCATCTCGCGCCCCTCGATTTTCTTCCCCAGTACTCCGGCGTGCGCCCCACCATTAGTCCCGCGATAAACACCGCCAGTACCGCCATCACCAGCATCCCATAGAGGCCCGAACCAACGCCGCCGAAGATGATCTCGCCAATCTGGATGTTGAGCAGCGGAATCAGCCCGCCGAGCGGCGTATAGCTGTCGTGCATCGAATTGACCGCGCCGCAAGAAGTATCGGTCGTGACCGTCGCCCACAGCGCTGAGTTGACGATCCCGAAGCGCACCTCCTTGCCTTCCATGTTGCCGCCGCTCTGCGTCGCGCTTGCGGCCTCATTGATTCCCATCGCCGTAAACTGCGGGTTGCCTCTCTGTTCGCTCCACACCGCCGGCGCCACACCCATCAGGAACAGAATCGCCATCGTCCCGAACAGCGCCCAGCCTTGGCGGCGGCTTCCTGCCATCTGTCCAAACGTATGGGTGAGCCCGGCGCCGATCGCGAATATCGCGACCAACTCGATAAGGTTGGTCAGCGGAGTCGGGTTCTCGTACGGATGAGCGGAATTGGCGTTGAAGAATCCGCCGCCGTTGGTTCCCAGTTCCTTGATGATCTCCTGCGAGGCCACCGGTCCTTGCGCGATAACCTGGTCGGCGCCTTCTACGGTCTTGACATGAGTGTACGGGCTGAAATTGTCCGGCACTCCCTGCCAAATCAGTACCAGCGCGAAAACGATGCTGATCGGAAGCAACACCCACAGCGTCGCGCGCGTCAGATCGACCCAGAAATTACCGATTGTCTTCGCGCTGCGCCGCACGAACCCGCGGATAACGGCAATCGCAACCGCGATCCCAGCGGCAGCAGACACGAAATTATGGAAGGCGAGCCCCGCCATCTGCGTGAAATAGCTCATCGTCGACTCGCCGCCATATGCCTGCCAGTTCGTATTAGTGGTGAAGCTGGCCGCGGTGTTGAACGCCAGATCCGGCGCAACCCCGGCCATCCCCTGCGGATTGAGCGGCAGCATGAACTGCAGCCGCTGAATTGCGTACAGCAGGATCATTCCCAACCTACTGAACAGCAGCATCGCGACCGCGTACTCGATCCAGGTCTGCTCGGTGCCCTCGTGAACTCCGCAGATCCGGTAGATGGCTTGTTCGACCGGCCGCATTATCGGATCGAGGAAAGTCCGCTGTGCCGAGAAGACCCGCGCCATGTATAACCCCAGCGGAACGCTGAGCCCCGTCACCAAGATCAAAAACAGGCCGATTTGAATCAATGCATCTCCCAGCATCGCGCACCCTCCGGTTCAGAACTTTTCCGGACGCAGCATCGCGTACACCAGGTATACGGTCAGGGCGAACGCCATCACCGAACCCAAGACCAGCTCCCAGGGAGTCATAGTTTTGCGCACCCCGATACGTACAGGATTGAGACCGCGAAAAAGGCGCAAGTCGCCAAAACGAAAATTACGTCCATCATGTCGAGTTCTTAGCGCACGAAGCGTGCCCCTCTTCCAAAGGAGAAAAGCGTGCGAAAAAGCGGGCTATTCTTGCTGCCCAAAAGCCTCACATTGCAGGATGCCGCAACGAGACAATGCAAAATGGAATGCTCACCACCGCCAAAGCCGTCATCCCCACCGCCTTGTGACTTGCTCGTCCTCTTGATCCCGCACGTTGTGGTGAGTGACTGTAGACCGATCCGGCGCCTGAGGATTCTTCGTCTTGTCCGTTCGCGCCAGGATGAAACCCACGATGCTCAAGGGCTATGCGCGTCCGCACCACGAATCGGGACAGCACCTGGTGAAGTTCTTCACAGGACTCTTTCCGATGCTGGTGACGGCGCCGCTCAAGTCGACGGAGTTGCCCTGATATGGGCGCGCGCTCCGGCAATAACTTTCTGACCGCGTTGCGCAGGCTCAAGGCCGACGTTTGGATCGGCGGCACGCGGGTCGAAGATCCGACCGTCCACCCCGCCTTCGTCAATTGCGCCCGATCACTCGCCTCACTCTACGACATGCAGATCGAGCATCCGGAGGCGATGACCTATCGGATCGAAGATGGCGGCCGCGCGGGTCTCTCTTTCATCCAGCCTCAAACGTTGGAGGACTTACGCAAGCGCGGTGCGATGTTTCGCCGATGGGCCGAGTACAGCGGCGGGATGATCGGACGCTCACCCGACTACTTAAACGCCAGTATCGCCGCGATGGCGGCCGCCTGGAGATTCTTCGCGGAGAGCGATCCGCGCTTCGGCGACAACATTCGGGCCTACTATCGCGAAGCACGAAAGCATGATTGGTGTGCAACCCATACGCTCGTCAATCCCAAAGCCAGCCGTGCCGCGGGATGGGTCGGGCAGACGGACGCCGATCTCGCGTTACGGCTGGTTGACCGTACTAATGACGGCATTGTTGTAAGCGGCGCACGGATGCTCGCGACCCTGGGCCCGCTCTCCGAGGAACTGTTGGTCTTTCCTTCGACCGTGCTCAAGGAAGAGCCCGGGTCCGATCGTTTCGCCCTTGCCTTCGCCATCAATTGCAACGCCCCGGGGTTGAAATTCATATGCCGCGACACCTTCGACCCGGGCCATTCCCACTTTGACGCGCCGCTCGCCTCGCGCTTCGAAGAGATGGATTGCGTCGTTGTCTTTGAAAACGTAACCGTACCCTGGGAACGGGTCTTCCTCTGCGGCGACCTCGCGCGCTGCAATGCGCTCTATGCCGAGACCAACGCCGTCGTCAATATGATGCATCAGGTCGTGGTCAAAAGCGCGGTCAAGGCCGAGTTTCTGCTCGGTCTCGCCGTCAAGATCGCCGAGGTGAGCGACTCGATTCCGCTCCCGCACGTGCGCGACCGCCTCGCCGAGATGATTATTACCGCGGAACTGATGCGTTCATGCCTGCGTTCCGCCGAGGCCGACGCCTACCAGGATAAGTGGGGGGAGTTCGTGCCCGCGCGTCCGCCGCTCGACGTCGCACGCAACCTTTTCCCGCGTCTCTATCCCCGGATGGTCGAAATCATTCAGTTGAACTCATCGTCGAGCCTGATGGCAACGCCGTCCGAGAGCGACTTCAACAGTCCACTATTGCCGGAAATCGAGCGTTATCTAACGTCCGGTGGCGCATCCGCACGCGATCGCGTCGCGCTCTATCGCCTGGCGTGGGACGTCGCAGGGAGCGCCTTCGGTGGTCGCCAGGTACTATACGAACGTTTTTTCTTCGGCGATCCCGTCCGCCTGGCCAGTGCACTGGTCGATAACACCGACCTCAAACCCCTGGTCAAACGCATCGAGGACTTCCTCAAGCGCGCCGACTAGCTGTTCGGTGCACTGATCCGCCCCTTGATTGCGATGAGTAGACGTTCTTCACATTGCCTCCGAGCGCCCGCGAGGCAACGTCGTCGGGAAGCAGCCTGATGGCTCGATTGCGCAAAACCTCGGCGCGTTGGCAGGATCGGGCGCGTGAGGCTGCTGCCCGCGTCATGGTCGTTTGCGACGGTCCCGTCTTCGCTATCGACCTTCACGCGCTGTTCTCGCATGACGCACCCCTCGAACTCGAAATCGGGGCGGGGCAGGGTGATTTCATTATCGACCGCGCCACGGCCTTCCCCGAACGCAATTTTCTAGCGGTGGAGCTGGCTCAATCGATCGCGCAAATGATGGCGGTCCGCGCCGCTCGGCGGGATCTCTCTAATCTCCGCCTCGTCCGGATGGATGCACGCCCGCTGGTCAACCTGATGCTCCCGGATCGTTCCCTCGCCGCTTGCCATATCTACTTCCCGGACCCGTGGCCCAAGCGACATCATATAAAACATCGTTTGTTTACGAAGGCGTTCGTTTTTTCTCTCTCGCGCAAACTCGCAGCCGGGGCTCCGCTCTTCATTGCGACCGACGTAAAACACTACGCCGATTCGATCTTCGCGATGGCTGAAGCCGCCGGAATGAACCGTCTAGAGACCGTCGTCCCGGGCGCGGACGGAACCGGTTTCGCCCGAAAATTCCTTGCCGCTGGCCTGCCTGTCTACTCGCGGGCCTACGCGGCACCCGCGTAAGCGATAAAACCCTTTCTCTACCAATGAGTTGGGCTCTCTATCCGCCATTGGCGATAACGCGTAATAAGTGATTTCGCAAATGTTTCAATTGCGCTACATTTGATCGAGGTTGCAACTTTTCCGCACCTACGCGAGAACACATGAGCGGCGCTACCGGAATGAATTTCCTCAATATCCTGCGGGAGTTTCGCGCTGTAGGAGAGTTCGCCCGGTTTGCCAATCGCGCTTGGGCCCGGCCTTTTACCCCCCGCGCCGAGCATGCATGTTCGATACTCCTCATTCCCGGTTTTCTCGCTGGCGATGTGGTCCTCTACCCCTTCGCGGACTGGTTGCGCAGCCGGGGTCACACGGTTTTCTTCTCAGGAATCCTCGCCAACACGGACTGCCCCCAAAGTGCGATCGAACGTCTCGCTGGCCTGCTACGTGACCGCAGCGAAGCGGCTCACAGGAAAATCGTCGTTATCGGGCACAGCCTCGGCGGCATCTATGCGCGCGAATTAGCGCGCCGAATGCCTCAGTATGTGGAGCAAGTGGTGCTTATGGGCTCGCCAATTCACGAGCCGTTGAAGCACTCCAACCCCTACGTCAAGATGCTCGCGGTGCTTACTCGCCACCTGCACGAAAGCCGCCGTGGATGCTCAGGCGACCTGGCCACAATCTGCGGCGTGAATCAGTTCGATCCGCCTCCCGGAATTCGCGAAACCATCATCTATACGAAAAGCGACGGCGTGGTGGATTGGACGAGCTGTCTCGAGTCGGGACCGGACGTCACGGCGTTCGAGGTCGAGTCTACGCACTGTGCGTTGCCCTACAACCTTGATACAATGCGCATCGTTAGTGAGCGGATCGAGCGGCAATCGCGGCCTGCCAGCCCAACAAACTAGAAGTTTAACTTTAAGTTGCCGGATTCGGAATCCCGATGCGCCTCATCGCTCTAGCGCTAGCGATCGTTTTGGCTGGCGGATGCGGGCTTCATCAGCCTAGCGCGACTTCAACGCCTGATTCGACGCTATCTCCGGGCACCGCTTCACTATCGGCGCCGGAGCCCTCGGCTGCCGTCGTCAACGCTTCGCCGCAGGCCGCGCGAGCACAGCCGTTACCATTTAAAGGGCGGCTCGCTGACGGTGATCCAGGCGAATTGCCGCCATCAGTAGCTCTTTCTTTGTCGAATAACTCGAATGTCGTCTTTTCGTATCGCGAAGAATTGACCCACGACGAGTACCACATCCCCTTATGGTTCTCCGCGCTAGATCCCGTGACTTTTTTCGGCTCTCCGTTGGGTGACTACGGTGTTACCGCCTTCGCTTCGCTGTCGGTCGCCCAAGGCGACCGGGTTCTGCGCGACTATACGGCGAAGGTACACGTCTCGAAGTCATACAATTTGTACTCGGAGCCGACTCATAAGCAGTTGGAGGAGGATGCCCGAGCCGCTGTGCGCGCCCGAATCGACCAGAAGCTTCACCGCGATGCGGATCGCCTGGGTCAGGAAATTGCTTCCTCGGCAAACGGTGCGAACGTGAGATGAATCGCGGTCTCGCGATGGTCGCAGGCGGTGTTGTCTTCGCTCTGGCCTCGAGTTGCGCCGTGCAGGGGCCTCCGTTCGAGAAGGCCTACGCCCCACCTGAGCATGCCACAGTATATGTCTACCGTCCTTACACCTACGTCTGCTCGCTCCTGCGTCCGACCGTTACTTGCGGGGAGGAAACCGCTCGGATCGGCCCGGGCGGCTACCACGCCTTTGTTGTCCCGGCGGGCCAGAAGCTCGAATGCAGCGTGGAAGGCGGCGAAAGCGCCGACGCGGTGGAAATCGACGGACAGCCCCGTGTCTATTACATAAAGGAACAGTTTGGCTGGGGCGTCCTGTCGGGACATCCACATCTCAATCCGATGGATCTGGACAAGGCGCAAACCGAGATTCAGCAGTGTTGTGTGCAGGAGCCGGCGTTGCCATGAGCTGGCGAGCGGGCGGGGTTTCGGCAGGGTGCAATCGACCTGGTCAGGCTCTCAGCTCGTTGAGCAGAGCTTTGGCTTCCTTGAGATCGATACTGTCGAAGCCCTCGGTGAACCAGCCGTAAATTTCCGCGAGCGTCGCGAGCGCTTTATCGCGACAACCTTGTTGCACCAGCAAGCGGGCGAGGCTCATCGTTGCGCGCAACTCCCATGCTCTCGCGTGCTGACGTTGACTGACCTCGATCGCTTGACGAAAGCAGGTCTCCGCCGCGGGCTCGTCGGGTCGATCCTTGAGCAACAGACCCCCTTTAAGGCGTGGGCAACTTGCTGACGCCCAGCTACGGCTATGGTTGATATGCACATCGACGGACGGGCACACATAAACCGCCGCAACGATTCTCCTTGGGCAACTTACTGACGTCTAACTACGGCTACGGTTGGTTTGCCGTCGACGGACGGGCGCAACATAAACCGCGGCAACGGCGCGATTGCTCAGGTGCGAGCCTGGCTCCGGTGCGCGCCTGGAAGTGCGCAACGATCGCGTCGATCAGCGCGTCCACAGTGTATTCCGCCGGACAGACGACGACCTCGAAGCCCTCGTGGCGCGCGGTCGCGGCCGTGATCGGACCAATCACCGCCGCTTTTAACCTGGGTCCTCGTCCGGGAACACTTCCCGTCAAGTTTCGGCGGAATCGATTTTTCGCCGATGGTTGTTATCGCCGTGATCTGGTTCCTTCAGATATGGCTGCTTCCTACTCAATAAAGCTCAGCTTCATGCGTCCGCTGATCGGTTTGGTTCGCCGTTTCAAGCGGCAGCTCGATCAGGCGGCCGGCCTCGCCGATCAGGCCGGCGTTTAGATACGCCTCGGCCAGACGAGCCAACAAGAACGTTGGAGCACGCGCCCCGCTGGCTTCGAAGACGGCTACCCCGCTTTGCATTTCGGTAATGCCGCTCTCGACCTCACCACGGCGACTTCGCGCCCAGCCCTGAATTACAGTGGCATTGGCCATCGTCGAGAACCCGTATTCTTGGGCGATTTCGAGCTGGCGCTGGGCGCCAAGCGGCGGCAGAATGAGGCATTAACGTAAGTGTTACCAACGAGGACATGCCCACCGCGCCTCGCTTTGCATCGAGCGCCAATCGAAGAGGAAGCCGCTTCAAAAGGTTTTCGAGCATAAGGGGCGGAGTGCTATGCAGAACCTTGCCAAATTGATTCGCATTCAACCGGTGTTCGACGATCCGGATTCGGTCCGGGCGCTCTTTGAGCTCCATGCACCTTACCGCACAATAGGTGAGTACATTCCAAGAAAGCCGGAGGAGCCGGTTTTGCCCTATTTTCGAGGCAACTGGGCGGTGGGTGGTGAGCCTCTCGTGGGCGGGGCAGAAACTATTCTGCACAACCGTCGGTTCATCGATGCAGCGCGGGCGCTATTCGGTAGCTCAAAGATCCGTCCCACGTTCATCGTGGTCAATCTGAACGCGCCAATGCCCGCTGGTCCGACGCACGTTGATGTCCCGACCTTTCGCGGCGTGACCCGCCAGCAGTATCCGCTCGGATGGCTTATCGCGATGGGTCGGTCCGAGCTTTTCGAGCGCTGGCGCGTGGTTCAGGCGGGCGCAGTTTCATGGTTCTACAAAGGACCGGGCGGCAACTTTGAGTACTGGCCCGAAGGGCTGGAGGGCCCGATGCGTAGGGAGCAACCACCGTTTCGCAATGTTGCGATAATGGCTGACAACGACGTGATGTATCACCGCATTGGAAGCGTGGGCGCGCCCGACGCGCCGCTCCCGCAGATGACGGCCGCGGCCGAGCTCTGCGCTATCAGTGGTGACACATGGGCGATCGTGGAGAATGGCGAGGTCCGCGCGACTTATCCGTTTAACGCAGTACGTCTTTCCCTCGTCTGGAAAGCTAACCTTGAAACCGAAGCTAATGCCGAATTACTAGATCTCGATCGGGTGATGAGTATTTTTATCGCGGACCTGCGCCAGCGAAAAGTTGATTTTCGTGTCCCAGGGGACCAACTGTCCGATAAGACATGGATCGCGACCTTGCATAGCGTTTACGGCACGGTTCCAGATGCGCCCGCCCCGAAAGAACGAACCGAGGATTAACCCCGGCAGGTTTGTACCTTAAGATCGAGCGATCGCTGTCCCGATAAATGGTCCACTTCGCGGTGCGCCGAATAGCGCGAAGATGCCGTCACCGGTGGATTGCACGACATAACCGTCGTAGCGCTGGACCGTATCGATCATCAGTTTCAACGCCGGATCGATGATCGCCGCCGCCTCGTCGGGGTCGAGTTCCTCCATCAACTCAGTCGAACCCTTGATATCGGCGAAACAGCGCAGTCACCATCTTCGGCGAGTCAGTAGGGTAGGGAATGGTCAGCGTCATGAAAAAGGGCTTGCTGGGGTAAGGTTTCCCCGGACATTCGCACCTTCATTCAGCGGCCGGAACCTAGAATCGCTTTGGCTAAATCCGAGCTAATCACTAGAGGGAAGCGCAAGATTCGCAATCACTAGGCGATACCCTGCGTCAAGACTCTCCAGAGTGCGCAGCCAACCGAAAACGCCGATCCCAGGCGCCGTTTCGGAGATCAACCGCCAATCGCTGGAGGCCGCCTTCGACGGCCTTCTGCGGGAGTTGCGCAAAGCCTGACATGGCTGCACGACGGTGAGGATCGAGGTACGCCTCCGGTCTTGCCCAAAAGGCGGCAAGGAAGCCGTCCTGACAGTCGCGTGGAACGGGAACCGGAACTACTTTTCCGCGTAACGCATTCGCGAGTTCTTCGGTTGGGCCGAACCGAGTGGAATCAAGGACCGTGATCTCGGGGAAGTAATGCGCTGTCAGCCAGAACGTGTCGGCAGCAGCTATATCCCACGTCAGAATCACGACCCGCCGTCGCGCCACACGGCGCATCTCGGCCAGTCCAGCGGATTGATCATGCCAATGATGGATCGTCAAAACAGCGAGCGAGGCATCGAAGGATCGGTCCGCGAACGGAAGCTGCTCGGCGATTGCGCACACCGCCGGCGCGGCACCCGGAGGGCGCTGGCGAATCATTGCCATCGAGGGCTCAACCGCCGTCACCGCAAGATGAGATGGCTCATACGAGCCGGCGCCAGACCCAATGTTCACCACCGTTGTGGCATCGCCGAGTGCGTCCAAGACCTGGCGCGCGATTCGCGGATCGGCCCCCCGATTGAGCGAATAGCCGTGACCGATCGCGTCGTAGTCACTGCTTTTATTCATCGGCCGTAGCGTCCCGCGATACCCTCCGAGGGTATCCTAACGTATCGCAGGGAGCTTCACCGAAAAAGAAAGCGGGCGGAGTCGAAACCCTGCCCGCAAACGCTCGTCTCCGAGCTTAGCGCCTACGCCGCTTTGCGTGCCAGCATCAGGATCTGCCCCGGGCGTCACCGGGGGACAGGCCTCCCGCTCCGTTGTACACCCGTCCTCGATCAGGGACAGCAAACCGCCGGAAAATTGACTTAGTTGAGGCTGGCGATTACCTGGCCCATTTGGCCGGTTTCATATAGGCAGAAATCACCGATCTCGCGCGCAAACCGCCGCGAGCTGAGGGCATCAAGCATTACCTTGACCTGAGTCGATCCGAGTTCCTGGTCAGGGATCACCAGGTCGTACCGTTCTTCACGTAGCGGAATGAAGCTTAGGCCGAAGACCTCCGCGGCGACCCTGATGGTCACCCCGGTATCGGCCTGCCCAGACGCGATCGCCGCAGCAACTTCGAGATGGCCGGCCAACTCGTTTCGGTAGCCGACGATCCGGTTCCCGTGCAGGCCGAGCTCGGCCAGTCCTTCATCGAGGGCCAGACGCGCGCCCGAGCCCGGCTCGCGATTGACGATTTTCAATCCCGTCCGGGCCAAATCAGCAGCGCTCCCGATTTTGTGCGGATTCTCCGCGGCGGTCGCCAGCCCCAGTTCCCAGCTCGCGAAAGTAACCACGGTCGCGCGCCTGCGCCCCAACGATCGTTTGATCTGCGCCAGATTGTACTCGCCGCTCTTCGGATCACGCAGATGGACGCCCGCTGCGTGCACCTGTCCGATAACGAGGGCTTCCAGAGCCCGCGTGCTCGAGCATTGGACCGCGACTATGTGTACCGCGGATCGCCGCCGCGCGAGCCAGTTCCCCATAATCGCGACCGCGGGGTCGCATCCCGCGATGAGCAAGGTCGAATCGATTTCATCGCGAGAGAGGAAGGTCGAGACTTCGGCTCGGCGGCGCATGGCGTGCCGGATAACGCCGGAGAACGGCGCAAGGGCGAGTTGGGCGGCGGGTTGTTCCACCGCGACGAGTTTCCCCCCGACACGCGCGAGCGCCACGTGCTGCCGATGGCACATCGGACTCTCGTCGCCCGTCCAGCCTGCGCTGACGCGCTGCGAAGTCTCCCCGGTCTCGCTGCCGAAGAGATTCTCGACGGTCTCGCCAAGCTCGCGCGCGAGGCGCAGCGCCACGGTGACCCCCGGTTGATAGACTCCGGATTCGATCGCGCCCAGGGCCTGGCGCGAGATTCGCGCGCGTCTTGCCAGTTCGATCTGAGTCAGGCTGTGTGCGATCCGTGCGCGCGCCAGTGGGGTTTCCGCTTCCGCCATGATAATGGCCTCAAGCTACGACACTGGCAGAAGTCGGCGCGCTTGGAAACCCAGGGGCGGAGGTCCTGCCGCGGTCCCCGACTACGTATTGGCCGAATAATCGGCCGGCGCGCCGCTTTGCGAGCCAATCAGAACGTGATCAATGGCTTGATGATACCGTCCTCCTTGCGATCCATCATGGCAAATGCCCGCTCCAGTTGCGCGAAAGGAAAGGTGTGAGTCGTCATCGGTGTCGGGTCGATGCGTCCGCGGCGAATCAGTTCGATCATTCGCTCCATGCGCAAGCGCCCACCAGGGCAGAGACCGGTGCGAATAGTTTTTTCCGCCATCCCGACACCCCATTCAAGGCGCGGGATATTCACGAAATCGCCCTTCCCGTGATAGCCGGCGTTGGAGATGGTACCGCCGGGCTTGGTTACCTTAATCGCATTCTGAAAAGGTTCGTTGCCACCGAGCGCCTCGATCGCAGCATCGACGCCGCTCCCGCCGGTCAGTTCCAGGATTCGCTTCACGGCATCTTCCCGGCTGTGATCGATGACCAGGTCGGCGCCGTAGGTGCGGGCCAGTTCCGCGCGCTTCGCCACGGAATCAACCCCGATCACCAGCGCCGCGCCGCGCAGCTGTGCGCCCGCCACGGCCATCAGGCCGACCGGCCCCAGCGCGAATACGGCAACCGTCCCGCCAATCGGGATGTTGGCGTTTTCCGCGGCCATCAGGCCGGTCGAGATCATGTCGCAGCAGTAGACCGCGGCATCGTCGGACACCTCCGGGGGGATCGCGGCGAGATTCGCATCCGCCTCGTTGACATGGAAATACTCAGCGAAGACGCCATCCTTGATATTCGCGAATTTCCATCCACCGAGCGCAGCGCCCGATTGCGAGGAATGTCCTGCCTGTGAGGCTGGATCGCCCCAATCGGGGGTGATCGCACCGGCTATCACCCGGTCGCCCGGTTTGAAACGGCGGACTTCGCTCCCGACCTGATGCACGATTCCGACCGCTTCGTGCCCTAGGGTGAGGTCTTCGCGGGGACCGATCGCACCATGAACAGTGTGGGCGTCCGAGGTGCAAATCAGGGCGCGCGTGGTGCGGATGATCGCGTCGTTCGGCCCGGCCTGAGGCACGGGTTTC
The DNA here is from genome assembly GCA_963837035.1 of uncultured Pseudomonadota bacterium. Classification (GTDB taxonomy): domain Bacteria; phylum Desulfobacterota; class Binatia; order Binatales; family Binataceae; genus JASHZA01. The sequence goes on along the minus strand of CAWIMH010000021.1, from coordinate 744,305 downwards.
TCCGAAAAGCCAACGCGCTCCAGTCCCCGCATGACAAATGCCTTCATCGCCCGACCTCCCTGGTATCGCTTCGGCCGCAACAACGGGTAAGAGAGTGCCGCCCGCGTCGGAGCGGAGGCCCTCGCCATTATCGCCGCGGCAGCCCGGCAAATCGTAAGCCGCCATTGACCCTGAGCGCAAATGCGGTGTAAACGGCAGGATGAAGTTGTCTTGGGCTGAGGAGGACTAAAACCATGGACTCCGCGAGGACAGACGCCGGAACGGCTCGTGGGCCGACGGATTGGCTGGGAGGCTGGTGGACGCTTTTCTGGTCTTGCGCGATATTGCTCATCGCGAACGCTTTTCTGTGGATCTGGGACTACAACTTTGCCTTTACCGCCGGACTAAATTCGGCCAGTCGCTCCTTCACACTGCACTACCGCACCTTGTTCTGGGGCGAGCTGCTTGAGCGTCGGCGCATTTGCCGGCATCTGGTACGGATGGCTCGTGCGCACCGGGCAAGCGCTCGAGGGCGAGGAGATTCCACCCGCGCGAGGAAGTGCGGCGTATCGCGGTGTTGTGGGGCATCATCGGCGCGACCAGCCTTTCGCTCTATATCGAGGCGAGCTTCTGGCCCAACTGGGACGGCGCGTGGCATCAGACCATGGTGCGCGACACGGCACTGACCCCGACGCATATCCCGATGTTCTACTTCTTCTTCCCGCTGTCGGTGGTGCTGGCGCTGGGCGCCTACCTCTATGGGCATTTCCGGATTACCCGCGGTTTACGGCCGGGAAAAGGGCTTTCCTTGGTCGTTTTTTCTTTTGATCACGGCGGCCGTGCTGGAATTCGTGCAGGTCGCCTTCAACGAGTGGGGCCATAGTCTGTGGCTGTCCGAGGAGTTTTTCTCGGTGCCGTTCCATTGGCCGTTTGTGGCGTATGGCTGGCTCGCGAGCGGAATGTTCGCGGTCTGGGGCGAGACCATCCTGCGTCTTTTGACAATCGAGAAAGAGTGCCCGAGGTACAGGAAATGCCCGGTCAGACGGCGGCGGCCGGCGGCCGATGATCCGCAGACGAACGCTCGTCAACCTGAGGCCGGGAGGGGAAAGCATGGCGGCAGGAGCACCCACAGCGGCCGCCGCGCCTGGCGGAAAAGCAGCGGCGGCTCGAACTGCGCGACCTGCTGAATGCCAAGTACCGATGCATCGATCGGACTTGGGACGTGGTCTTCTGGATTACGGCGATCTTCATCGTCGCGGGCGCCGCGGACATCACCAAGTTGCTGTTCGCGGGCGACTGGGATTTCTGGACCGATTGGAAGGATCCGCAATGGTGGCCGGTCGTCACGGCTTTCGCGACTATTATCATCCCGTCGGCGCTGCAGTGGATTCAGTGGGTCGCGTGGCGTTTCCCCACCGGTGCGACCTATACCTGCGTATGCCTATTCCTGGCGCTCGTGGATCGGTCGCTATTTCCAATGGCACATTGCGGAAACCTATCCGCTTAACTTTGTGTGGCCGATCTCGACAGTGCCGGCCGCGATCATCCTCGACTGGATCCTGATGAAGACGCGCAGTTTCGTGATTACTTCGCTGGTCGGCGGAGCCGCTCTGGGCGGTCCTGGTGTGGGCCTTCAACTATATTCCGCTGGCCCCGTTCCTGCAGCCCGCGCAGTTTATGCATCACGTTCTGACCGTGTCCGATGTCCAGGGCATCGCCTATATCCGCTCGCAGACCCCCGAGTACCTGCGCCATATCGAACGCGGAGCTTTGCGCAGCTTCCTCGGCGAGACGCAATACGTTTCGCTGCTTTTCGGCGGCACGCTGGCGGTGCTGGGCTACTGGGTGGGCCAACTGATCGGACGATATCTGGCGGTATGGCCGATCGGCCGTTACCTCAAGACCTACTGATGCTTACGTGCAGCAAAGCGACGGCGGGCCGGTATATGCCCGGACTTGTGATAGCGGCGTTATGGATGATCGCCACGGCGTCAGCGGCCCACGCGCATGGGGGAATAGCCGGTCCCGACGAACTCGGTCCGCCGGTCATTATCTCAGCCATGCTCGGGATCGTCTGCTACTGGATCGTGATGTTGTGGCCGTCGCGACGTCCCCGCAACGGCCGCAAATCCGCCAAAGTGGCTCGAAGGATGACGCGCTAGGTCGCGCTGCCACCGCGGCCGGAAGTAACCTGGCGCCCACGGAGGAACGCGGAATGCGAATGCGGCTTGCGATATGTCTCGCCTCGGCGATCGGCCTGGTCATGGCCAGCGCACCCCGCGTATTTGCCCACGGCGAGGCCGCCGACGAGCCATTTCTCAAGGATCTGACGGTCGCGTTCTACGACGTCAATATCGCGCCGGCCGCGGTCAAGGTTGGAGAGCCGGTCACTATCACCGGAAGTCTGAAAGTTCTCGAGACCTGGCCGTACACGCTCGATCCGCCTCAGACTGCATACCTCACACCGGTCGTGCCCGGTCCGGTGTTCGCACTGACCGAGCGGACGGTCAACGGCGACCCTGACGTTCGGTTCGATTTTTATCGAGAAGGGCGGAATTTACAATTTCAAGATGGTGATGCTGGGGCGCAATCCGGGTCACTGGCACGTCCATCCGGGTATCGCTATCCAGGGCACCGGCACGCTGATCGGACCAGGCGAATGGGTTACCGTCGAGCCGAGTGGCAAGCCTTTTCGCCTGGACGTCACGCTGCTCAACGGCCAGACGGTCGATCTCGAACACTACGGCGGCAGGTTTGTATGGTGGTGGTCGTTCGCCGGATTCCTCATCGGTGTCGTGTGGATGCTCTACTGGACCGTGCCGAAGCGAACGGTGACGCGCCTCGCCGTGACGTTGCAGATCCCGATCAACGATGACGCTCCCGATATCGGGTTGATCACGCCACAAAGATCAAGTCTGGATGAACGTTCTCGCCGGCTTAACCATCCTGATGCTGGTGGTCGGATGGGCCTACATGGCGCTGAAATACCCGGTGCGGTTGCCGCAGCAGACCGATCGTTTCGAGCCCGCGTTCGTCTCCTCCGGGCCAAATCTTGCGGAAGTTCGTGCGCGCGGCGCAACCTACGACGAAAAGAGCGATACGCTCAAGATCAACCTGGCGGTCAAGAACGTCGGCACCAGCGCCCTTGTGCTGAAGCAATACATCATGGCGATGACCGTGTTTGTCAACGGCGGGGCGGAGGAGCAAGCCAAGGCGGGGCCGGCGGATTTCGTCGGTCAACTCGCAGTCGAACCGAACAAACCGGTTGCTCCGGGTGAGACCGCGAATCTTTCGTTGACGATGTCCAGCGGCGTTTTTGAGGAAGAACGGCTCATCCCATTGCACGATCCGCAGCAGCTCATCGCCGGCGTGCTGCGCTTCCAGAACGCCGAGGGCAAACAGGAAATGGTCACCGCGAAATCTGTGCTGATACCGACCGAGTTCCGCGCCCAATACCTGCCCTGAACGCGTAGGGATCGGGATGAAAGCGGCGGTTCTCAACGATTACGACACGAGCCTCAGCCGGGCGGATTTCGTCGTCTATCAGAACGTTCCTGAGCCTCGCATCGAAAGCGCGAGCGACGTCATCGTCCGGGTCGGCGGCGCTGGTGTCTGCCGCACCGATCTCCACGTGATCGAAGGGCTTTGGCGCGAGCGGGTAAGCGTCAAGCTGCCCTACATAATGGGGCACGAAAACGCGGGCTGGGTCGAAGCCGTCGGCGCTGCGGTGCAGGGCATCAAGCCAGGCGACCCCGTGATATGTCATCCGCTGCTGAGCAAGGGTGAGACTCTGGCCGCACGCCGGGGGAACGACATGCACGCCGGGGGCGCATTCCCTGGGATCGACTCGAACGGCGGCTATGCCGAACTGCTCAAAACCTCCGAGCGTGCGTTGATCAAATTACCGCAGACCCTCGCACCCAAAGATGTGGCTCCATATGCCGACGCGGGGCTGACAGCATACCATGTCGCGAAGAAGGCGGCCGCGCATCTATCCCCGGATCAATTCGCTGTAGTAATTGGCGCAGGCGGCCTCGGTCATATCGGGATCCAATGCCTGAAAGCTTTGTGCGGCGCCGAGATAATCGCGTTGGATCGCTCCGATCTGGCGCTCAACCTCGCGAAGGAGTGCGGCGCCCACCACCTCGTCAAAGCTGACGGCAATGAAGTGGAAGCGGTGCTTGCTCTAACCGATGGTAACGGCGCCGAAGCCGTACTCGATTTTGTCGGCGAGGGCGACGCGGTCGCCAACGGCATCAAGATGACGCGCAACGCCGGATGCTACTATATCGTGGGCTACGGTGGCAAAGTCGAAATCCCCACGATGGACATGATCGTCCCCGAGAAAAGCATCATTGGAAATCTGGTCGGGACCTATCCCGACCTCGTCGAACTGATGGCCTTGGCAGATCGCGGCCTGGTGAATCTGGCGACCAGGCAATACCGGTTAAGCGATGCGAATGCCGCCCTGCACGATCTCCAAGCCGGCAAGGTAAAGGGACGCGCTGTCCTGGTACCTTGATGCGTCCCGGGTTGGTTAGTGGTGTTTGTGAAGCGCGTGATTCGCGATTGGATAAGGTTGGCCGTAATCATGGGATTGGCAGCCGTCCTATCCTCCAACGCACCCGCGAGCGCGGACCAGTCCGCCGACGGCGCCCGCGCGCGGTCGACCAGAAGCACGGTGACGCCCGAAGCGCGCGCACAGGCCGAGCAGATCTTCGAGGAGCGCTGCGTTTCCTGCCACGGCCCGCAAGGCCGCGGCGACGGCCCCGCGGCGGAAAACCTCAAGCCCCGGCCGCGCGATTTCCACAACCGCCGCTGGCAAAAAGCCGTGACCGACGCCGAGATTGCCAAGGCTATCGTTTACGGCGGAAGCGCTGTGGGTATGAGCGGCGAGATGGCGCCTAACCCCGACCTCGAAAACGAACCCGGGATCGTCGGCGCGCTGGTCGAGCGCGTGCGCAGCCTGGCGCAGGGAAGACAGGGAGCGGATCGAAAATGAAACGACGGGAGTTCCTGCAGAAGAGCGCCTTGGTGGTCGCTGGTGCGGCGGCGGTCGCCTCGGGCGTTACAATGGTGGGTTATGCCGACGAGAGCAAATGGACCGCCGGACTGAAAACGCTCAGCGCGAAAGAGGGGGAGACTCTGCTCAAAATCGCGCGACAGATCTTTCCCCACGATCAACTTGCCGACAGCTACTACCAGAAAGTGGTAGCGGATCTGGATGCCGAGGCCGCCAAGGCCCCCGACGTTACCAAGCTCCTTCGCGACGGGGTGGCGGATCTCGATCGCGCCGTCGGCAAGGACTTTGCCGCGTTGAGCGGCGACGATCAGCTCGCGGCGCTCAAAAAAATCGAGGATTCGCCCTTCTTCCAGAAGGTACGCGGCACCGAACTCGTATCGCTCTACAACAATCACGAGGTGTGGAAGCACTTCGGGTACCAGGGGGCTTCCTATCCTATCGGCGGTTATCTCCACCATGGCTTCAATGATCTGAAATGGCTGCCGGATCCGCCCGAATCGGCCAGCCCCAAGCCTGCCTGACCGGGAGGGTCATGTCGTGGCTCGATTCGAAACCAAAGACGACTCCGTGGTCGTGATCATCGGCTCCGGCGCGGGCGGCGGTACTCTCGCCAACGAGCTCTGCCAGAAGGGCTTCAAGGTGGTCCTGCTCGAAGCAGGCAAGCATCAGTCGCCGGCGACGTTTCACAACGACGAATGGTTCGCCTTCAACCAGCTCGCCTGGCTCGACAAGCGGACGACCTCCGGCAACTGGCGTATCGCGAAGGATTTTCCCAACCTGCCGGCCTGGATCTGCAAGACCGTCGGCGGAACTACCGTGCACTGGGCCGGGGCTTCGCTGCGCCTCCAGGATCACGAGTTCAAGACCAAAACCGTTTATTCCAACGTTACCGGCGCAAATCTCCTCGACTGGCCGCTCACCCTCGCCGATCTCGAGCCCTACTACGCAAAGGCCGAGTACAAGATGGGCGTGACCCGCACCAACGATATTCCCGGATTACCGGGCAATAACAATTTCAAGGTGATGTACAACGGCGCCACCCGCGCCGGCTACAAGACCGTTCATACCGGCCGCATGGCGATCAACAGCCGGCCGCGTGACGATCGCTCAGCCTGTTGGCAGCTGGGCTTCTGCTTCCAGGGCTGCAAGTCCGGCGCGAAATGGTCGACGCTCTATACCGAGATTCCTCACGCCGAAAAAACCGGCAGGCTCGACTTGCGCACCGAGGTTCGCGCCCTCCAGATTCAACACGACAAAAACGGCAAGGCCACCGGCGTGCTCTACGCTGACAAGGACGGCAAACAGACCGTGCAGAAGGCCCGCATCGTATGCCTCGCCGGCAATTCGATCGAAAGCCCCGCGTCTGCTGCTCAATTCCGCCGATTCGACGTTCCCCCATGGTCTCGCCAATTCCTCGGGCCAGGTCGGCATGAACTACATGCGCCATACCACCGGCTCCGTCTATGGAATCTTCAAACAGCCGGTGCACATGTACCGTGGCACGGTGATGGCCGGGATCATCACCGACGAGTCCGAGCTGAACTCCAAGCGCGGCTTCACCGGCGGCTTCGAGATGGAGACTATCTCCCTCGGACTCCCCTTCGCCGCCGCGTTCCTCAATCCGGGCGCCTGGGGCCGCGACTACACCCGGCTCCTCGACCAGTATACGAACATGGCCGGCATGTGGATCGTTGGCGAGGATATGCCGCAGGAATCCAACGCGGTGACCCTTCACCCGAGCGAGAAAGATTCCTTCGGCTTGCCCATCCCCAACGTCCACTACGACGACCATCCCAACGACGTCGCGATGCGCGAATACGCCTTTAAGCGCGGCGCCGCAGTTTACGAGGCTGCCGGCGCGGTGCAAACCATGGCCGTCCCGCCTTATCCTTCGACGCATAACCTGGGCACGTGCCGGATGAGCGAAAAACCCAGCGACGGCGTTTGCAACAAGTGGGGCCAGACTCACGATCTGAAAAATCTGTTCATCTCCGACGGCAGCCAGTTCACGACCAGCGCGGGCGAGAATCCCACCCTGACCATCGTGACCCTCGCCATCAGGCAGGCTGATCATATCGCCGCCGAAGGTGCTAAAAGGAATCTATAGGAACATCGGTACGCTCGATGGCGCCCGCCGATCCCACGGTGGGACACCCCTCAGGAGGAAACCTTGGTGCCGCGCATGGATTATGCCCGCTGCTTCGATACAAGTGCGATTCCGCGCGCGACCCGGATCGTACGTGTTTTTTCGATCATTGCGATGCTGCTCGCCGCCGCCGCTCCGTTGTCGGCCGCGGCCAACGGCCCCGATGCGGCGGTGCAGGCCTCCCAACACACGCAGTCACTGCCCGCGATAACCCTGACCGATCAGAACGGCGTTCCGCTCTCGCTCGCGACCTTGCGCGGCAGGACCGTCCTGCTCGGTTTCGTGCATACGTCGTGTAAGGGGCCCTGCGAAATGATGACCGCGAAAATGAAGGAGGTCGACGCAAGGCTCGGCGCGCATCCTGACGCCAAGGTCACGATGGTCACCCTCACGACCGATCCCGACCACGACGGGCCGCCTCAGATGCTCGCCTACGCCAAGGCCCAGGGCGCCAACCATCCGGGATGGTTCTTCCTGAGCGGCAAACCCGCGGACGTGCGCCGCGTCCTCGCGCTCTACAATATCTCCCACAACGAGAGCGAAGAGGACGAGATGACCCACGTGCTCGACCTCTTCCTGATTGCGCCTGACGGCGCCCGGGTGGAACACTATCAGGGCACCGCAACTTCGCCCGAACAGATCGCCGCGGATATCAGGAAGACGCTCGCACGCCGCTAGGCGCTGCGGTCGCTGCGTCGCCGCGATCGTCGCGGACGCTCGATCCCCAATGCGGAGGTGGAGGCCATGCCCGTCCCCGATACGCTGTGCGGCTGGGGCGACAAAAACAAGGCCGCTTACTTTCTCGAGAACGCCGAGATCATCGTGCCCCGCCGGCGCGAGCAATTGACCCTCCTGCTCGATCTCTTCCCCTGGCCTGAGGATGCGGCGCTCACTGTATGCGATCTCGGCGCTGGTTTCGGCGCCGTCACCGAACTCATTCTCCAGCGTTATCCGCGCGCGACGGTCACCTGCGTCGACGGTTCCACCGAAATGATGGCGCTCGCGCGGGATCGGCTTGCCCCCCATCGCGGGCGCGTGCGCTTCCATCTCGCCGACCTGGCCGATTCGTCATGGCCCACGGATCTGCCTCGCCCCTATGACGTCGCGGTCTCCGCCCTCGCGATCCATCACTTGAGCGACGCGCGCAAGCGCGGACTCTATCGCGAGGTCTTCGGGCTGCTGCGTCCCGGCGGCCTCTTCTTCAATAACGATATCGTGACCGCGCCGCCGGCGCTCAAGGCTCGCTTCGAGGCGCTCAACCTGCTTGTCATCCAGGATCAGGATCGCGCGCAGCACGGCGTCGCCCGCACGCTCGAAGCGCTCCAGGCCGAGATGCGCGAACAGTTGCGCCTCGCCGGCGAACGCCACCAATCCCATATCGCCGCGCTCCCGAGCCAGTTGGAATGGCTCGTCGAGGCGGGTTTCAAGTCCGTCGACTGTTACTGGAAATATCTCGATCTCGCGATTTTCGGCGGCGTCCGCGAATAAAGCGCGCGCACCTCGCACCGTCGGCGACTGCGCCAACGCTGGCCGATCCGCGCCGCTTTGTGCAATTCTCCAGCGCGATACCGCCCGCGCAGGTACCTCGATGCCGCAGGAAATCGACGCACGCAACCTCGACTTCGCCGCCATCGTCCGTCCCGGCGAACACGTCGTCTGGGGCTCCGGTACCGGCGAGCCGCTCACCCTCGTCGAAAAATTCATCGCGCAGCGCCACCACCTCGGCCATCCCCACGTCTTTCTCGGCGGCATCTGCTACGACGAGATCGTCAAACCCGAACACGCCGACGCCATCACCTTCACCGCCTTCGGCGCACAGGGCACCCTGCGGCATCTCGCCCGCGCCGGTGTCTTGCGCATCATTCCTTGCCATCTCTCGCAGGTCCCGAGCTACTTCGCCGATCGGCTGATCAAGGCGGACGTGGTTTTTCTCTACCTGAGCCAGAATGATCGCGGCGAATACAGTTTCTCGCTCGAAAACGACTACCTGCAAGCCGCGATGACCCACGCGCGCGTGGTTGTCGCCGAGGTCAACGACCAGTTGCCCTGGACTTATTGCGAAGGACGCCTCGATCCTGCCCGCATCGACTACGTCGTGCATACCTCGTATCCCCCGATGGAACTCAAGGAGGGCGCGATCGGTCCCGCCGAAGCCGCGATCGCGAAACACGTCGGGCGATATATCGAGGACGGCACCACCATCCAGATCGGCATCGGCTCGATTCCCGACGCGGTGCTCGCCGGCATCGGCGACCGCCGTGACCTCGGGATTCATTCCGGCCTCATCAGCGACCGCGTCGCCGACCTCATCGAACGCGGGGTGATGACCAACGCGCGCAAGCCCATCGACACCGGCATCGCGTCGTGCGGTTCGCTGCGCGGCACCAAACGCCTGTACGATTTCGCCCACAACAACCGCGCCGTCCGCCTCTTCACCTTCATGCATACCCATCGCGCCGAAATCATCTCGCAGCTCGGCAAGTTCCTCGCGATCAACTCCGCCATCGAGATCGACCTGACCGGCCAGATCAACGCCGAGTTCGCCGCGGGCGTGCAGATCGGCCTGGTGGGCGGGCAGGGCGACTTCGTCCGCGGCGCCCAGATGGCCGTCGGCGGCCGCGCCGTCATCGCGATGCCCGCGACCGCCCGCAATGGCCAGATCAGCAAAATCGTCGCGCGCCTGAACGGCGGCGTCGTCACCACCGCCCGCAGCGACGCCGACCTCATCGTCACCGAATTCGGCGTTGCCGATCTGCGCGGTCAGCCGCTCGACGAGCGGATCCGCCGGATGGTCGCGATTAGCCATCCCAATTTCCGCGAAGCACTCGAACGCGAAGCGCACGCAATGTTGGGCCGGAGCGCATAGCCACTCGTGCCGCGCTCACTCGAAACGGATATAACACCGAGGTACTTAGATGCCTGCAGCCGAAATAGTCAGTGAGTTGGAAACCTTCTACAAAGGCTATATCGACGCCTTCAACCGCGAGGATATCGACGCCTTCGCCGAAGCCTTCGCCTTTCCCTACGCCTTTATCACCGGCGATCGCGGACTTGCGTCCTGCGCGAGCGAAAGCGATCATCAGCGCTTCTTCGCCAAGATCATGATCGACCTGAAGGCGCGCGGATGGGCCCGTTCGGGCATCGACCGGATGACCGCGTGGGCGTTCGCCGACGACCTCGGGATGATCGTTGCAGACTACAAGCGCTACAAGGAGGACGGTTCGATTCTCGAGCAGGGGCGCGCCTGTTACACCGTCCGCCGCGATGGCAAAGCCTGGAAGATGGTGACCATCGCCGAGGTCAAAGCGCCGTTCCTCGGTCCCGGAAATCTCCCGCGCTGATCCATGCGCCGCCGGGGATTAGGCGGATCGCGAGCGTAACATCGAGCGCAGGCGGCCTCCGATGATCTCCTCCGCCTCGGCCATCATCCGCCGAATCACCTCGCCAGCCGGCACAATCGAGTCGATCAGACCGGCGTCCTGCCCAATCAGAAGCGCGCTCTGCTCGACGTCCCCGGCCGCCCGCGCCCGCATACTGGCCTCCGCCGCCGCGCGTGCCTGCTGTCGCAGAGCCCACTCTCTTCCGGCCCATTGTTCAACGAAATGATTGCGCAACGTCCGCGCCATCGCACCCGGCCAGATGCGGCCCTGCGCAATATCGGGAATCTCCGTCAGCACGTGTCATGGCCGTCGCTCCGCACTATCGCTTGCTTGAAGTTCGGATGCAGCGGTGATTCGTCCGTGGCCATGAAGCGCGTGCCCAACAGGACCCCTTCGGCGCCCAGCGCAAGCGCGGCGGCCATCCCGCGGCCATCGGCAATTCCACCGGCCGCAATCACCGGCACCGGAGCGACCGCCTGCGCGACCATCGGCACCACCGCCATCGAAGCCATCCAGCCGACGTGGCCGCCGCCCTCCGTTCCTTGCGCGACGATCACATCCGCGCCGGCCGCCGCCGCGCGCACAGCTTCGGGCACCTCGCTGGCCATATGCATGACCAGCAACCCGGCATCATGCACGCGCTGCACGTATGCTCGCAGGTCCTGGTCGGGACGCGCCCAGGCGAAGGCAACGATCGGCGGGCGCGCCTCCAGGGCGGCCGCCAGGCTCGCCTCGATTTCCTCGGCCATGAATAGCAGGAAGTTCACCCCGAAGGGCTTCGTCGTCGCCGCGCGGATCGCCGCGATTTGTTCGCGCACTTGTTGGGGACGTAAGAGGCTCGCGCCGAGGGTCCCCAATCCGCCCGCATTGGATACCGCGGTCACGAGTCCGACCGAGGTGGCCGATCCTATTCCACCGAGCACGATCGGGTGAGTAATGCCCAACAGGTCGCAAACGCGGGTATGCAACATCGTCCACCTCCAATCAGAGCTTAGCTCTCGCTCGAGACTCGTATCGACTTCGAACGGCGGGGGATCGCTTGAACGAACCCTTGAAGCAGTAACCAGTGCGCCTGCCGAGAGCAAACCAACTTTAGCGAACTATGCGTTTTATTTCGCCAGGTTTGGATCGTCGCTGGAAATGCAGCGCCCGAACACGATCTGCAGCGCGAAGGCCCGCGTTCCTTTTTTGATGCTGCCGATCGGTGCCTTTGCCGTGTCCTTGTACTTGGACTGCGCCGCCGACAGCGACTTTCTGCACTCCTCCGCCGTGTTGAATTGCTCAGAGACTTTCCAGCTTTTCACCGGAGCCTCCGTATCGATCTTCGACGGAGCATTCATCAACGGCGGTAGAATCAGATACCAGCCAACTGATGCGAGCGCGGCGGCATGGTGGATCTTCATTCCACCGCCTTCTAGCAGAGGCCCCCAAAAATCGGCAAGGCGGACCGCATCGGGCTAAAAGGGGTACCCGCCCACAAGTTCAACGCGGTGTCCGCTTCCCTTGACAGCACCGCAGCGATCTTGTTCCAACCAACCGTGGACCATCGGTCCCAATTGACCGGGAGGTAATAACGGCTATGGGAACCCTGCGCGGCGAAGAAATTATCGCTCGCTCCTTCCAGCAGGAGGGCGTTGACACCATTTTCTTCATGATGGGCGGACCGACCGGCGGTACCGCCGGCGCCTGCCTCGACCTTGGCATGAAGGGCATCTATGTCCGCCATGAGCAGGCGGCCGCCATGATGGCCCATGCGTACGCCCGCGTCACCGGCAAGCCCGGCATCTGCATCGCCCCGATGGGCCCTGGGGTCGCCAACCTCGTCACCGGTCTCGCCAACGCTTGGGCCGACGCTTCCCCGATTATCGCCATCGGCGGCTCCGCCCCGATGCGCGGATGGACCCTCGACACTTTTCAGGAAATGGACCAGGTCCCGATGATGCGGCCGATTGTCAAATCCGCCTACCGCGTCGACCTCGGCTACCGCATCCCCGAGTACATCGCGATCGCCTTCCGCGAGGCCCTCGACGGCAAGCGCGGACCGGTCTATCTCGACCTCCCCGGCGATATCCTTTCCGGCAAGGTTGACGAGGAGAAGATTAACTGGGTCAACGGTAACTATCGCACCGAGGCCCGGCCCGCCGGCGACCCGGCGCTCATCCGCAAGGCCGTCGAACTCCTCGCCGGTGCGCGCAAACCCCTCATCGTCACCGGTAGCGGCGTGCTCTGGTCGCGTGCCGAAGAGGCACTCGCCAAATTTATCGACACTACCGGCATTCCCTTCTTCACCACCCCGCAGGGCCGCGGCGTAATTCCCGAGGACCACGCGCGCTCGTTCCCGGCCGCGCGCTCGACCGCCTTCCGCGAGGCCGACGTGGTGCTCGTGATCGGCGCCCGCGCCAACTCGATGCTCTCGTTCCTGCGCGCGCCGCGCTTCTCGCCCGACGCCAAATTCATCAACGTGAATCTCGACGGTCGCGAGATCGGCCACAACCGCGCGGCTGATATCGGTATCATCGGCGACGCTCGCCTGGTGCTCCTGCAACTCACCGAGGAATCCAAGGGCCGTTTCCCCAGGGAGGAGACCATGTGGGTCTCCCAGCTTGCCGCGAAACATCGCTCCAACCTCGAGCGCAACTCCCCGCTGCTCCATTCCGATAACGTGCCGATCCATCCGCTGCGCCTGTGCAACGAGGTCAAGGACATCATCTCGCGCGACACCATTCTCGTCGTCGACGGCCACGAGATCCTCAACTTCGCGCGCCAGTCGATCCCGGCTTTCACCGCGCGCGGCAGCCTCAACGCAGGTCCCCACGGATGCATGGGCGTGGGTATCCCCTTCGGTATCGGCGCGAAGGCCGCGGCCCCCGACAAGCCCGTCGTGGTGTTGAGCGGCGACGGCGCCTTCGGCTGGAACGGGATGGAGATGGACACAGCGATTCGCCACAAGCTCAACATCGTGGTGGTGCTCTCCAACAACGGCGGTTTCACCTCGCGCAAAACCGGCGGCAATGTCGGCCGTGACCTCGGTTATCAGCGCTACGACAAGATGGTCGAGGGCTTCGGCGGTTACGGCGAATTCGTCGAAAAGCCCGCCGACATTCGCCCCGCGATCGATCGTGCCATGAAGAGCGGCAAACCCGCTCTGGTCAACGTCTGCACCGATCCGGAGGCCCAGGCGACCACGGACATGGGCTTCGCCGGTTACTGAGACGGTGCCCACCGCCAATATTCCGACTGATCAGCCTCCGCCGCGCTGGGTGAAATTCTTCACCCGGCGCGCGCGCCGGCCGCTCAGAGCCGCTCAACACTGTACACACCGGCCGCTCATATGTGGCCACAATCGCTCGCTCTCTCGCCCGGAACTTGCCTGCTATGGCGTCTGAAAAAGCCTCAACTGTGGCTAAGACGCACAAGGTCCGCAATGGACGCGGCGTACACGACGTCCACACGTATCCGCACGAATTCAACCTCCCTGGGGGTCCAAAAGTCATGCTGCATCTTATGGGCCCCGCTCACGCCGAGCGGATCCTGCAGTTCGCGCGATCGCTCCCCCAGGACGATCTGCTCTTCCTTCGTATCGACATAACCCAACCGGCCATCATCGACGAATGGGTGCGCAATATCGAGAAGGGTGCGTCGATCACGGTGCTCGCCGAGATCGGCGGCGATATCGCCGGCTACGCGTCGCTGCATAGCGATCAGGCTCAGTGGACGCGGCGGGTCGGTGAAATTCGCCTTCAGGTCGGACGCACCTATCGCGGCATAGGACTTGGCCGCCGCCTTGCCGCCGAGATTTTCCAACTCGGCCAGGCACGCGGCATCAAGAAGATGGCCGCGATGATGACCCCTGACCAAACCGGTGCTCGCGCCGCCTTCGAACGGCTGGGTTTCCAGGTCGAAGCACTGCTGCAAGACTGGGTTGTCGATCGCAACGGACGCCCGCGCGATCTACTGATTATGAGCCACGACCTCGAAGTGTCACGCGGCAGCCACGTAAGCACCTGACTCCGATGGCCTGTTTCCCGGACTGAGCGATGCCGCGATCATCACGTAGGCACTCGATTTGCAGAGTGGTTCCGAGGGGGTGCCATTCCATCCCCGTGGCCGAAGAGGATCGCGTGACCAATTACGTCTCGCGGGATCTTTGCACAAGTGGACTTAGTCGCGTCTTGTTTTCGTGGGACTCAACGTCTAACCTTTCGCTGTTTCCTATGAAGCACGCCCTGCGAATTGCAATGGTCTGCGCCCTAGCCGGTCTGATTGGCTGCGCCGCCCGCAAACCCCGCAACGGGGAGAACTACTACGTTCAGGCCACCCAGGAATATTCGTCACATTTTTACCAGCCCGCGATCGACGACTATCAGAAGCTCATTGACCAATATCCCTTCAGCCCTTACGCCGAGGAATCCGAACTCAACATTGGCCTCGCGTACTACAAGATGCACAACTACGCGGAATCGGTGGGCGCCTTCAACGATTTCCTGCGCATGCATCCGACCAGCAAGCGTCTCGATGTCGCGTCGTACTATTTGGCGATGGCGCATTACGACCAGATGGGCCGTCCCGACCAGGACCAGACTCATACCGAGCTTGCCCTGAAGGAGTTCGAGACGATCGAGCGCCGCTTTCCGGAAAGTGATTTCGCCCAGCTCGCACACCAACAAATCGAGATTTGCCGTGAGATGCTGGCGCGGCACGAGTATCTTATCGGCGATTTCTATTACCGGCGCGCAAACTACAAGGCGGCGGAATCGCGAATGGCCGAGTTGATATCGTTGTATCCGGACACGCCGATCGCGCCGGAGGCGCTCTACAACCTCGGCCGCACTCTCGAGAAGCAGGGCAAGAGATACTCCGCCGCCCAGGCCTTTACTGCGCTCAAGACTCATTTCCCCGGCACGCGGTACGCCACCGACGCCGACCGCGAGTTGGCGAGCCTGAAGCAACCGATCGACACCGAGGAAGATCCGCTGAAGCTGGTGCTGACGGAGAGCGGCTTTGGTGACGACGTGGCCAACGCGGACCATGTATCGGTACATGAGAGCCTCGCGAACCTCGCCTCCGCCGGCAACCCCGCCTACGGACCGGACGGCCTGCCGATCCTTGACCATCAGCCCGCAGCCGCCGCTACGCCAGCTGCAAAGTCGTCCGAGAATCCGGGGCCCGCGACGCTACGCGAGGTTCGACTGTCATCTTCGCAGCCGCCGCTTTCGGTGATTTTCGATCTCACAGGCCCGGTCAACTTCGACGACAAGATCGACCATGGCTCGGATTACTCGACGCTGAAGATCTTCCTGAAGAGCGTAACTCCCGATTCGAAGCTCGCGCGGCATTTCGTGTTCGATCGTTCGATCTTCCGCGATTGCGATGTTGAAACCGATTCCAACGGTACGACGGTGACCGTCAATACGAGTCCGGTGTCGCGCTTCGCGATTGTGCCCCTGGATCAGCCGGCCCGTCTGCTGGTGACATTCACTCCACAGAGTGGCCTTCCCGGGCCGCCGCCCACGCTACCCGCCGATACGGATCAGACCGCGGGCTCCTGACGGTTTGGCGGGCGGGCTCCCAGTCCGATGGCCTCGCCGTCCGTTTGGCGCGAGGCGCGCCTTTTCACCGGTTGACCCGATCTCTGCTAAAGTCCGCGCCCGGAGCTTGCCGAGCAACAGGAATCCGGAAGGAGTCCGCACGTGGCAAATATCTACCGCGCCGAAGTAATCGGTTCCCTGCTGCGGCCTGATTACCTCAAGCAGGCCCGCCAGCGATGGCAAGCCGGCGATTTGACGGTGCGTGACTTCAAGCAGTTCGAGGATCGCGCGGTGGACGAGATGATCGCCTTGCAGGAGCGCCTCGGGCTCGATGTGGTGACTGACGGCGAGATGCGGCGCACGCATTTTATCGCGCCGCTCACCGATGTCATTTCTGGGGTGAAATCGATTCCAGCGTTCACGCGCGTCTGGAAAATGCCCCATCAGCCCGGTGCGCCGGCGCAGCAGGTTGAAATCCAGGTGCAATACGCGGTGGTCGACAAGATTCACCGCACCCGATCACTCACCAACGAGGAGTTTGCCTACGCCCGCGCGCGTGCCACGCGGCCGCTCAAGGTCACGCTGCCCAGCCCGCTGATGATGACGCTGCGCTGGTCGCCGGAGTATTCGCGCGACGCCTATCCCGATCCCTTTCAATTGTTTGCCGACGCCGCCGCGATCGTTCGCGACGAGGCCCGCGAGTTGGCGGCGCTGGGCTGCGAATATGTCCAAATTGACGCTCCGGAACTCGGGATGCTGTGTGATCCCCAACGCCGCCGCCTCGACTTCGCCGATCGCGGTATGGACCCCGATCGGCTCCTGACCGAGGGCATCGAGATCCTCAACTCGGTTGCGGAGGTTCCCGGCATCGTTTTCGGGCTTCATCTGTGCCGCGGCAACAACCAGGGATACTATGTTGGTGAGGGTGGCTACGAGTCGATCGCCAGGCAGGTTTTCCGCCGCGCGGGCAAGTTCTCGCGGCTGTTGCTCGAGTATGACGACTGGCGGTCGGGGTCGTTTGAACCGCTGCGCGAAGTCCCGTCCGGTACCGATGTGGTGCTCGGTCTGATCTCAACCAAGCGCACCGCGACCGAGTCTGCCGACGAGATCGTGCAGCGAATCGAAGAGGCCAGTCGCTACTTTCCGCGCGAACGTCTTGCTCTTTCGACCCAGTGTGGCTTTGGCACCGTGTGGGAGGGCAATCCGATACCGGCTTCTGCGCAAGAGGAGAAATTGCGTCTGGTCAGCTCAATCGCTCATCGAATCTGGCCTTAGAATTGTCGCGCCGTCAGTGACGCGCGAACAACTTTCGCTACGCAAGGCCCGGACCAGACAGAGTCGATGAGATAAAATGCGGACGAGCCGTTTACGCGAACACGTCGTCGAGCCGCAGCCCCAGAAACGTCAGGACTACATCAGTATATAGTCGCAGTCCCCACAGCAGGCCCGCGATCGGCATCCGCTCGTCGTTGGCGTGGTACAACGAACCGAACGGCATCTTGGGGTCGAGCCGCACCGGCGCGAAGCCGTAACAGATTGCTCCGAGCTGCGCGTAGAATTTCGAATCCGTCGCTCCGGGGAGCATCCATGCTATCGCGCGCGCGCCCGGATCGGCTGCCTCAGTTCGCGATTTGATCAATCCGAAAAGGGGAGTGTCGGGACTCGCCTCTGCAGGAGCAGCGGACTTGATCACCTCCAGAGCGGGCTCCGGTCCAACGATTTCGCGCAATTCGCGCATGAAGCTGCGCTCATCCTCGCCGGGCAGGGTGCGCCCGTCGAGAATCACGGAGGCTTCGCCTGGGATCACGTTGTCCTTATAGCCGGCCCGCAGAATCGTCGGCGTGACGGTGTTCGACATCATCGGGCCGAAGAGCGGCGGCGCCTTCTCCGGGGTGATCCCAAGTTCGGCGAGCGTCTTGCGGATGAGTGGAGTGAGCCGCCGCCGCATTGGCGTGCGCGTAATTCGGGTGATCAACTCGGCCATCCACGCGATCGCCGTGTCGGAGCGCGGCATCGATCCATGCCCAGGCGCTCCGTTTACGGTCATGCGCACCGTCACGAAGCCCTTTTCCGCGACCTGGATCGGATAGAAACGCCGCTCGCCCATGAACAGGGTGAAGCCCCCGGTCTCGTTGAGGACGAAGCCGGCGCGAATGAGTTCAGGATGGTTTTCGACGAGGAATTTCGCGCCGAGTTCGGAACCCGCCTCTTCATCCGCGACGGCGGCGAAGATCAGCTCGCGTTCCGGGCTTGCGCCCGCCCGCTTCAAGGCGATCGCGAGGCCGAGATCGATCGCGCATTTCGACTTCATGTCGATGGCGCCGCGCCCCCATACACAGCCTTCTGCGATTTCCGCCCCGAACGGCTCCCGCGTCCAGCGGGCCGCTTCGACTGGCACCACGTCGGTGTGGGACGAGAGCATCAGCGGCGGTTTTCCGCGGTCGCGTCCGTGGATGCGCGCGATCAGGTTAGAGCGAGTTGGCGCGCCCTCGATTATCGTGGGATCGATACCTGCGCGGGCGAGCGCAGCGGCCAGGTAGTCCGTGGCGATCTTTTCGTTTCCCGGCGGGTTGGTGGTGTCAAGCGCGACTAGCTCGCGGAGGCGTCCGATGGTCTCCTGCTCGAACTGATCCCACGGAATCCTCATTTTACGTCGGTGTCTTTCAGGCTTAAGCAGCCAAGGTCAGGCTAGCGCGCAGTCTAACTATTGTTGTCCGCTATGGGTAGCGATCAAATCGCGATGTACGAGAATAAGCGGGCGTTACTGGTGCTGGCGGCTTGACCCTACTCGGTAAGGGTCCTACTCTCTCGCAGTGGAGCCTCCGATGGCGGATCTGCCGGAAATCATCCCAATCTTTCCCTTGCCCAATTTTGTACTGTTTCCCGGGGTTAAGGTGCCGCTACACATCTTTGAACCGCGCTACCGAGAAATGGTTGCCGAAGTGGCGATGGACCACGGAATCATCGGGATGATGATGCTCAAGGGCAATTGGGAGCGCGACTACTACGATTTTCCCGACGTTTTTGACATCGGGTGCGCTGGCAAAATCAGCGCGTTGGTGCAGTTGCCCGATGGCAAATACAACCTGATGCTCGATGGTATGAGCGAATTTCGCGTGGTGCGCGAGATCCGAGATCGTCCTTTCCGCAAGGCGCAGGTACGATGGTGCCCTCCACCGGCGCATAAGCTCGATCTCGACGAGGCCGAGATGGCGCATCTGCACGAGCGCCTGGTGACGTTCCTTGGCAGCGTTGCGGCGCAGGACGTGTGGCATTCGTTGGTCGAGCAACGCGGCCTGCGCGGCGCCGACCTGATCAATTTCATCTGCTTTCATCTCGACGTGTCGCCCATCGAAAAGCAGACTTTGCTCGAGGCCTGTGAGAACAGGGCGGAATGCCTGCTCGACGTTATGACTTTCAAGCTGGAGGAGCGAAAGCTCGGACCGGGCGGGAAAGAGGGCGGCGATTCGGGTCCGGTTCAGTAAGTCCTCGAGCGGAGCGCCAGACTTCAATTCCGACAGAGTAAGAATTGTCCGATCGGTAACTCGTACGTAACGAGAATCGGCGGAACCAGACCGCACTTTTTGCGTATTAGAAGGTGCAGCCTTGGGTTAGCACTGTTGCTTGGCACAGCGCCGCAGCCGATCGACGTGTTGCAACGCCGTGCGAAGATGCAACTTGCCCACAGTTTGGAGCGCAACTGTCGCAGATAAGGCACGTTGGACGTGAAAACCAGGAATTTCGCAAATTGCGCATAATTCGGTGAAGCACCAATATTAGGTTTGCAGAGCGTCCGTTAACACCCGATTACTAACGAACTACGAACTATCTTACGACCGATCCGGCGCGGCATCGCTCTTGCTTCAGGTTGGCACAGCAGAGCGAAACAGCGAATGGAGTCAATCTTCGCTGTGAAGCCGGGGCAGATGGACGATGGGGTCCATCTAGAGAAAGTGGAGACGGCAAATTAAATGGAATGGGAAAACGGCGTTCTTGGTTCTATCTTTGTTCCCGACGTCATTACACCTGAGCAGTACTATGATTCCCGGCGCGACGATAGCACGATTGCACCCGTCAAGCGTTTGATGATGGCGGTGCTGGAGGACGCGCTACGCTGCTTTCAGAACAATGCCGACGCGAAGAGCGGTCCACGCAGGCGCATTTTCACGGAGGCGGAGCAGTGGCTCTGCGGCGAGAGCGGAGACGGTCCGTTCTCGTTCGAGACGGTTTGCGAGACCCTCGGAATCGAGCCTGGCTTCCTTCGTTCAGGGTTGCGCGAGTGGCGCAGTCAGCAGTTGGCTGGGGTGTCGACCCGGCGCCTCGCGCGGCGCTCCCCGGTTGTTCGGAGCGGCAAGATTAGTGCTCCGACCCGTCGCAATCGCCGCCAGAACATGACCCAGGTAGGCTGATCGTTTGGGGCAGAGGCTCCGATCGACGTCAGCCCCGGGGAAATTACAAAACCGCATTAAAGCCTGTTGACGCGGACAGTCCGCCTATGTACAGGCGGAATCCGCGGCAGCGGCTTCGGTTCGTCTTTCGAGTAACGCCTAGCGTTGCGTTCTAGCGCGAGGAACTCTACAGAGCCTGATAGAGGGTCCGCCCGTCGCGTTCGGTTTTCCTTGCGCGTCCTTCAATCCGGGCGAGTTCGAGATGCGCGAGCGTTTCGAACGTCGCTGCCATTACATGGAAAATGGGCAGGTCGTTCTGGCCGAAAATGCTCTCGGCCACTTCGAATGCGCACTTCGGCTTGCGCCTGACGATGTCCAGCATCTCGGCTTCACGGTAGCGATGGTGTTCGATGAGCTGAGTCGCACGATGACGATGGTCGTGGTAAACGGCGCCGTGCGCGGGGAGGACGGTCTCGACGTCGAAGCGCTGAACCTTCATCTGCGAGTTGATGAAGTCGCCGAGCGGATTGTCCGCCGGGCTGCTCGGATAGAGGCCGACATGGGGCGTGATCTTCGGTAAGAGGTGGTCCCCGACCACCAGCACCTTTTCCTTGCGCAAATAGATGACGCAATGGCCGGGCGCATGGCCAGGAGTCCAGATGACTTCGAGTTTGCGATCACCCACCGGAATAATGTCGCCGTCAGCCAAATACTTGTCAGGTTGCGGCAAAGGATTGTACATGTCGGTCCCCATCCACGTGGGGCGCATGCCCTCGAGCGGATACTTCTCGATCGGAAAGCCGTGAGTGACGAAGAATTCACGAGCCTCGGGACGGGCCGCCGAAGGTCCCATCGTCAACATCCGGGTTACGCGCTCGACCTCGAGGTCGTGAAGAAGCGTGGTCGCGCCGCTCAGCTTCTTGATTCGGGCTGATGTACCGAAATGATCGACGTGATGATGCGTTCCGATGAGAAGGTCCAGGTCTTCGAGTTTCAGTCCGACCTGGGAACAGGCCTCGTTGAGGGTGGCGAAGCTGTCCGGGGTATTCATCCCGGTGTCGATTAACGCCCATGCGCCGTGGCAGTCGATGAGGTAGACGTTGATGATCGTCGGCCGCATCGGGAGCGGCAGAAAGATCTCGTAGATTCCGGGATGGACCTCGGTTATTTTTGCTGGCATCTTTCCTGGATTTCCCGGACGGCTTGGTCGACCATAATCGCCTTGCGAGTCGATTTGGTACGCGCCGTTCCGTTCCGTTGACCCACCTCATACCGGCCTCGCCGACTCGCGCGCGAATCGCGTGAGCAGGTCCTCTTGGTCCGGGGAAAGTGGGCCGCGTTTACTCGTGCAGCTGGTCTTTAACCAGGAATGAAACCTGGATGGCGACCCTCCATTGACTGACCTGGTTATCGTCCACGATCGCGGAAATATCCTTCACGTGCGCGTGATGGATCCCTGAAATTGTCACTCCGGCACGCGCCAGCGCTATTTGGACCGCGTCTTCTATAGAATTTGCCGAAACCCCGATTAGATCAATGATTTTCTCAACCATACCAGATGGCTCCTGAATGAAGGAAGCAGCCACTTCGCGGTTTGACGCGCTTACAGGCGTGGCGTTAGGGTTGTGATCCTTGAGCAATTAGCGCACACGGTGGGCGCAAACTCAAGGCAGCGCGAAAACCCGTGATTCTTTTCGCGCTTCGCTCCGGTGGTCGACATGCCAGTGGCGGTTGTGCCCCGCACGACACACCAGGGGCCGAAGCAAGGCGGAGGGTTGAATGAGCTACGACAAGGCATCGGCGAGGCGGCTCCTCGATACGGTCAAAGCGCGGGGACGTACGGCGCTGACCCCAACCGAGGGCAAGCTCCTGTGCGAGGCCTACGGTATCCCGGTTCCGCGTGAGGGAATCGCCACAAGTGCCGCCGAAGCGACGAATTTAGCGGAGCAAATTGGCTTCCCAGTCGTGATGAAGGTGGTTTCGCCCGATATCCTGCACAAAACTGAGGCTGGCGGCGTGATCGTCGGCGTTAAATCGGGTGCGGAGGCTCAGCAGGCCTATAACACGATTTTAACCGCTGCGAGGCGATACAAGGCGGATGCGAAGATCGACGGCGTTCAGGTGCAGGCGATGCTCGCCGGCGGACAGGAGGTCATCGTCGGCGCCCTCACCGACCCCAGCTTCGGCAAGGTCGTCGCGTTCGGCTTGGGGGGCGTTCTGGTTGAGGTGCTCAAGGACGTGACGTTTCGTCTCGCTCCGGCAACGTCGGACCAGGCGCTCTCGATGCTCGACGGTATCGCAGCGGCCGAGGTGCTGCGCGGCGTGCGCGGCGCCGCGCCGGTGAACCGCAAGGCGCTGGCCGAAATAATCGAAGCCGTATCCAATCTCGTAAACGATTTTCCGGAAGTGCGCGAACTCGACCTCAATCCCGTGTTCGCGCGCCAGGACCGCGCGACTGCCGCCGACGTGCGGGTCCTGCTCGATTTCGAACGGCCGCGGGAGCGCTATCGCCCTACGCAAGAGGAGATCTTGCGTGCGATGAACCGAATTATGCAGCCGGATGCGGTAGCCGTAATTGGGGCGTCACCTGAGGACGGCAAGATTGGCAACTCCGTGATGAAGAACCTCATTAACGGCGGTTACCAGGGACAGATCTATCCGATCCATCCGAAAGCTCCGGAAGTCCTGGGCAAGAGAGCCTACAGGAGCGTCAAGGAGATTCCTGGTCCAATCGATGTCGCGGTCTTCGCGATTCCGGCGGCATTGGTGGCCGGGGCGCTCAAGGAATGTGGCGAGAAGAAGATCCCGGGCGCCGTCCTGATTCCGTCAGGCTTCGCCGAGACCGGCAACGTCGAATTGCAGGACCAAATCGTCGCCATCGCGCGCGAGTATAACGTGCGCCTGATGGGTCCGAACATTTACGGCTTTTACTACACGCACAAGAACCTGTGCGCGACTTTCTGCACGCCCTACGACGTCAAGGGCAAGGCGGCGCTCTCGTCGCAGAGCGGCGGTGTCGGGATGGCGATAATCGGCTTCAGCCGTTCCGCCAAGATGGGTGTCTCGGCGATCGTCGGGCTCGGCAACAAGTCAGATATTGACGAAGACGATTTGCTCACCTTCTTTGAACAGGACCCGAATACGCAAGTGGTCGCGATGCATGTCGAGGATCTGAAAGATGGGCGCTCATTTGCCGAAGTCGCGCAGCGGGTCTCGAAGAAAAAGCCGGTGATCGTGCTCAAAGCCGGGCGCACCGCGATGGGCGCACGCGCCGCGCGGTCGCATACCGCGGCGCTCGCTGGTAACGATCGGATCTACGATGACGTATTGCGCCAATGCGGTGTGGTGCGCGCGATGAGCCTCAACGACATGCTCGAATTCGCACGATGTTTACCGGTGCTACCCACACCCAAGGGCGAGAACATCGTTATCATTACAGGCGCGGGCGGCTCGGGTGTGCTGCTCTCAGATGCGTGCGTGGACAACGGATTAAGACTGATGGCGATGCCGCCGGATCTCGACGCGGCATTCCGCAAATTCATCCCGCCGTTTGGCGCTGCCGGAAATCCGGTCGATATCACTGGCGGCGAGCCACCCACGACCTATCGCAACACCATCGCTCTCGGACTCGAGGATCAACGCATCCATGCGCTGGTGCTTGGCTACTGGCATACGATAATCACCCCACCGATGGTCTTTGCGAAGCTCGCGACGGAAGTTGTCGAGGAGTTCCGCCGCAAGGGGATCGACAAACCCGTGGTTGCGTCGCTGGTGGGCGATGTCGAGGTCGAACAGGCGAGCGCATATCTCTTTGACCACGGCATCCCTGCGTATCCCTATACGACGGAAAAACCGGTTGCCGTGCTCGGCGCAAAATACCGTTGGGCGCGCGCGGCGGGACTGTTATGACCGTGGATTCCGCCGTTCGGTCCACGGGCCGATGATCACCGACGACGTCTGCTGAGTCCTCGCCGAGCGCGGGTCTAGACGCTATGGCACGGCCGCTTCGTTCCGGTGACAAATCGACGATCGCCTGCGGCCTGCTCGCTGCTTCCATGGGCCTTTTCTACGTCGCCTTGTCGCTGGGTGCGATTCATGTAGGTGGACGCCCTCCGACACGAGAATCGACAATAATCGGCTTTTGTGTGGGTCTGGCGTTTCTGGCGGGCGGTTTGGCGGTGGTGATTCAAACGATCGAGGGAGTGACCGCCGGCGCCGATGGCAGTTTTCCGCCAGGGACGCGTGCCTGGGTGCGCTGGTCGCTGCACGGACTGGCGCTAATAGTAACCGTCTGTTTAGCGGCGATAGGACTCTGGATTGCGTTCGGGCCCGGTCCTCGTCAGTTTTCGACCAACATTCCCTTCATCAGTGCCAGGATTAACGAGAGCTTGGACGCGCCGTATTCGGATTTGGCGCCATCCTGATCTGCCTGGTGCTCGTTATCGTGATTTTCGAAGCGGTCCAGCGTTGGTACCGCCAGGCGAAAGCTTAGGATGCGCTCGGCGACGACCGGTCATGTGCCAGTTGCATTGCGGTTTAATTATCGCCTTTGCTAAGATTAGCGCGCGTTGTCGATGAGATAACTTCTGCTTGCGCGGCGAGTCCGACGCAGGCCAGTTCCGGTAAAACCGGCGGAGGCTTCAGCGATGGCCAATAAAGGTTTTTCCCATCTCGGATTATCCACTCTTGACCTCGACAAGACCCGCGAGTTCTACGAGAACGTACTGGGCTTTAAGGCCGTCCGCTGCGATATCATCAAGGTTAAGGAGGGGGGAAATATCCGCCATATCTTCTTCGATACCGGACGCGACCAACTCATGGCGTTCATGGAAGCGCGCAACGTCGACGGCATTCCCACTGAGTACGATACGTCAATAACCCGGGGACTGGGTGTGCCACCGGCCTTTTACCATTTCGCCTTCGAAGCCGGTAATGAGGCGGCGCTCGAGCAGAAGCGGCAGGAACTGATCGGCAAAGGGGTCAAGGTTACGGACGTCGTCGACCACGACTGGGCGAAGTCGATCTACTTCAGCGATCCCAACGGCCTGATGCTTGAATACTGCTGCCTCACCCGTGAGTTCACGCAGAACGATGCCGTGATGCAGGATCGTTTTGAGCTATCGGGTAAGGACTTCGTGAAGGGCAGGATCGCGATAAACCCGAAGTAGCCTGGAAATTCATGGCTCTCGTCCGCACTCAGCCGGAGTAGCGGGCGAGAGCTTTTTTTTGGTTGAGCGCCCCGTACCCCCGTACGCGAAATCAGCGAACCATGCCCGGTTGACCGCCCGGCAGAGACACGCTGGGGGCAGCCGGCGGCAGGGTTATTTGCTGCGCGGGAGGCGCTGTCGCCGGAGTGCTCGTGTACGCTCCGATCGCGCTCGCCGGGATAGAGTAGTTCGTGTATTGCCCCGTCATCACATGAGGATCGAAAGTTCCCGGGGGCAGGAGGTCGGCGTTGTTACTCTCGCCGAAGAAGCTGCTTTCGGTATCCCCCGCAATCAGCACACCAGCCGAGGTTTGAGTTGCGAGGTAGTGGAGCGGACGCGTCAAACCCCATTCGAGCCCCATCCCAACGGGCGTTAGTAGATACGCAATGACCTTTAGTGCTTGACCGTCCTCAACGTCATTGTATTGATTGGGATTCTGTTCCCCTTCGTTATACTGGGCGTGGGACATCGCCGGCCAACACGCGAAGGCGAGAACAGCGAGACCAATTAAAATGCGCTTCATAAGTTAAACTTTTGGCCGGTGCGAAGCCCTGTGTCAACGCCTCCTTTGTGCGGCGCTTTCGGTGGAGATGAGCTCTCTTCTCGCCTGTAAGCCGATGCGCAAGTACGGCTATCGGTCCGTGACCCGGGCGCTGACGCCCACGGGCGGATTCCTACGCGGATTTGCGTTCTCCCTCAACCCCTACATCGGGTGCGCGTTCGGGGATGCCGGTGGTTGTCCCTATTGCTACGTGCGCGCGATGCCGATCGCTCATGCGGGCGGCGGGCCGTGGGGCGCTTGGGTGATCGCGAAAAGCAATCTGCCGGAATTGCTGGAACGCGAGCTCAAGGCGTTGGCGAATGCGGGCAAGCTTGAAGCGGCAACGATGTTCATGTCGAGCGCGACCGATCCATATCAAGGGCTCGAACGCCGCCTGGAGATTACCCGTCACGCGCTCGAGGTTTTTGCGCGAACGCCGCCGCGGAGGCTCCTGCTGCAGACGCGAAGTCCGCTGATCGAGCGCGACATCGGCGTCCTGCAGCGGTTGGGCGACCGGGTGATCGCGTCGATTACGATCGAAACCGACAACGAGAATACTCGGCGCGCGCTGACCCCGACCTCGCCAACGATCGCTCGCCGACTGGTGACCGCGGGACGTCTGCGCGCCGCCGGTGTGTTCACACAGATCGCAATCGCGCCGATGTTGCCCAACGATCCTTCGCACTTTGCGGCATTAGTGGATGGGCAAGCCGATCGCGTAGTGCTGGATACCTTCTTCGACGGCGACGGCTCGCACGGTCGTCGTACGCGTGCCTTGGGAATCGGCGAACTGTATGAGCGGCGGGGTTACGCACAGTGGTTCAGACCCGGGGCCGCCGAACTGGAGTTGGTAGAGGCGCTGCGGCAGCGCCTCGGCGCGCACCGCGTACTCTTCAGCCGAGAAGGATTCAACGCGGTCCAGGATTTAGAGGCAGCGAAAACGGCGAGGTCGGAATTGGTCTCCACGGTTCCATCGATCGACGCCGTCCCCGCGCGATCTCACGAATGAACTGCGCCGCGCAGCAGATGTGCGCCGCCGATCAAAATGATCGCGCCGATCGTCGCCATCGCGAGAAAGCCGATTCTACCGTAGGCGATTATTCCCAAGCGGTCGAAAATCCACTGGCCGACTACCGCGCCGATCAGGCCAAGCACGATATCGGCGAGAAGCCCATAGCCCTGCCCACGTATCAGCTTGCCGGCGAGCCATCCCGCGATAAGGCCGATGATGATTGCTCCAAACAGGTGTACCCGCATCACCTTTTACGCTCCGCACCTTGCAGCGCCTCAGAGATAGCGCTCGGCCGGGAGCCTGATCCGTTTGAGGCAGGCGGCGACGCGTCCTATTTCTTTTGGTCCATCGAGGCGCCGCAGCATTTCAATTGGCCGCCGCCACCTTTGGTGACGATGAC
The DNA here is from genome assembly GCA_963837035.1 of uncultured Pseudomonadota bacterium. Classification (GTDB taxonomy): domain Bacteria; phylum Desulfobacterota; class Binatia; order Binatales; family Binataceae; genus JASHZA01. Next base: position 716,701 of record CAWIMH010000021.1, on the reverse strand, counting down.
CTGCGAACCACACTTTCCACAGATGTAAACCTTGCCTAGCTGGTTAGCCATTTCGCCGAAATACTCCTCAGATTCAGTTCTGGTCGATCAAAGTCGTTTCGAGTCAGCAGTTACGCTCCCTTGAAGAGCGGCTTGCGCTTTTCCATAAAGGCCTTGACGCCTTCCGCCCGGTCGGCCGTGGTTTGTAGCAGGGCGTAGAGGTCTTCTTCAAGCCTGATGCCCTGTTCGATAGTCATGTCGGCGCCCTTGCGTACGGCGTCCTTAACCATTCTTACGCCGAGAGGGCCGCGTGAAGCGATCGTGCCAAGCAGTTCGCGGGTAACGCGGTCAAGCTCGTCGCGATCGCCGGCGAGATAGGTGACCAGCCCCAGCCGCATCGCCTCCTCACCGCGAATCGGCTCTCCGGTGAGAATCATCCTGAGGGCTGGGGCCCCGCCGACCAACCGAGGCAGCCGTTGCGTCCCGCCAAAGTGCGGCAGTATGCCGCGCTTTAGTTGGCCGAGGGCGAAGTGTGCCCTGTCTATAGCTGCGCGCAAGTCCAACGCAAGTGCGAGTTCGAGACCTTCGTCGAGCGCGTCGCCGTTGACAATTGCAATAGTCGGTTTGGAGAGCAGAGCGAGAGTTTCAACCAGGCGTGGATCGACGTCGTCGTCAAAACCAATCGAGAACGTCGCGCCGCCACCGCTAATCGCGAGCGCGAGGATCGAGTCGTCGTCCTCGACCGTTTCCGCCACCTCCATCAAGGCATGCGCCATCGGCGCGCTAATGCGGTTGCGTGGAGGTCGTCTGAGCGTGACAAGAGCGCAGCCGCCGTTGAGTTCCATCTCGATTTTGCCCGGATCTCGCGCCGTCCGCGAGCCTCCGGGGGGCGAGGCTCGTCGCATAGCGACTTCGGAGCGTCGAGCCGGAGCTGATTTCATCGTCTTGAGCGCCGCGGCGGTTACTGCTGCGCCTGCTCCTGCTCGCGTGTATGCAGTTCTTTGCGCAGAATTTTGCCTAGTGCGTTCTTCGGCAGCGCCTCGATGAATTCGATCTGCTCGGGTCGTTTGAAGCTTGCCAGGCGTGTACTGCAGAACTCGCGCAAATCTTTGGCGCCGACACTCTGGCCGGGCTTGACGACAATGAAGGCCTTGACCGTCTGGCCCCATTCCACGGACGGGATACCGATCACCGCCGCTTCGTCGACCGCTGGATGGCTCATCAGGATCGTTTCAATCTCCGCCGGTGCGATATTCTCTCCTCCGCGAATGATCATGTCGTCCTTGCGGCCCGCGAAGAACACGTAGCCTTCCTCGTCCACCCATCCGAGGTCGCCGGTCGCTCGCCATCCGTCAGCCAAAGCGGCGTCGTCGGCGCGGCCTGCGTAGCCCTTCATGATACGCGGTGTACGAATGATGATTTCGCCAATCTCACCGGACGGGAGGAAATTATTGCCGTCGTCGCGGACGCGGATCTCGACATCCGGGAGCGGCTTGCCGATCGAGTTGAGTCGCATCAACTTCATCTCAATTTCTTTGGCAGAGCCCTCGATTCGATGGTCGTCCGGTCCAAGGATAGTGAGCGAAGAGGTGGTCTCGGTTTGACCATACGCGTTGACGAAGCCGACCGTTTTGGGAAAGGCCTCGATCGCGCGCCGGATTACCGCAATCGGCATCGGTGCGCCGCCGTAGGCGAGATTGGTCAGCGAGGAAAAATCGGTCTTGTTGAAAGTTGGTTCGTCGAGCAGCTGCTTCATCATGGTCGGCACAATGAATGCGTGCGTGACGTGTTCGGTCTGCACCAGTTCGAGCCATGCGCGCGGCTCGAATTGCGGCATGACGATCATTTTTCGGCCGGTCCACAGATTGGTCATCATCGCGGTCGTGCCGGCGATATGGTAAAAGGGCGCGCACACCAGAAAGGCGCCACGCTCCGTGCCGTCGGCCATTTCGACGTTGGCGGTGACGTAGGCGGTGAAATCGCGAAAACTCAGCATTACACCCTTTGGCAGCGAGGTCGTGCCGCTGGTGTACATCAGGACCGAGACGTCCTCGTCCTCGACCTCGGCTTCATTCTCGTCGGCCTCCGCCTTAGCCAACAGGTCAGTTAGCCGGGGAAGCTTGCCGTTCCCTGAGCCGATCGCGAACGTACGGGCCCCGTGGAGCCGCGGTTGGATCCTCTGCGCGAGTTCGACGTAGCGATCACCTACGAACAGCACCTTCGCCTTCGCGGTATTGACCATGTATTCGAGTTCCGGCTCTTTGGCGCGGTAGTTAAGCGGAAGGAAGGTGAGACCGGCCTTGGCGGCGGCATAGTAAACGGCGACGTAGAGATGAGAATTGGTGTCGAGGACGGCGACGACGTCGCGCTGATTCAGGCCGAGTCCTTTGAACGCGCCAGCCAGACGCGCGACCAGTTCGTTAAGCGCCTGGTAATTGAGGCGTTCCGAGCCAAAAACTAGAATTTCCTGGTCAGGGACGATCGAGCCCGGAATCGAGATAAAATTGACGGTATTCACTGCCTTGCGTCCTCCTGAACGAGCCTAGCGTGCCTTCGCACGCCCCGATACGATCTCCAGCCGTCGTGCCAAGCGCTTTTCCAGCTCCAATCCGTGCGCAAGCGAGCTATCCAGGCCCTCCCATACCGCGAGCTTGGCCGCGGTCACGTGCTCACGTGGCAACCGGCTGAGCGCCACCGCGCAGGCATGGGCGGTCTGGTCGAGTGCCTTCAACGGCACCACTTGGGCGACCAAACCTACAAACAATGCCTGATGGGCGTCAATCCAACGCCCTGTGATCGATAGGTCCATCGCCCAGCCCAATTTGAGTCGCCGTGGAGCGGTCTGGGTTCCAGCGACTCCAGGAATCATCCCGAGCCCAGTCTCGGGCAAGCAAAACCGCGAATCCGTGGCGGCGATCGCGACGTCGCATAGCAGCGCCATCTCCATCCCGCCGCCCACGGTAAAGCCGTGACACGCCGCCACGGTCGGGATCGCCAGTTTCCTCAATCTGCCCCAAACATCGCGGCGGAAACGAATCCACCGGGCGGCTGACGGGGATGGCGCCTGGCCAAACTCGCTCACATCGCCGCCGGTCGAGAAGGCCGGACCGGCGCCCGCCAGGACCATCGCACGTACTTCCGCATCCTCATAAATCGCGCTTAGTACCTGGAACATATCGTCGCGCATCGCGACGTTGTAGGCATTGAACTTTCCCGGGCGGTTGAGCGTAACCCAAGCAACGCTGCCGCGTTTCTCGTAAATCAGGGTTTCGAACGCAACCGCGGTTTCGCCCCGCGGCAATGGCCTGTCTTGCGCCATGAATTCACGGACCTATTCAAACGAATCTAGTTGGGTTCAGGCGGAAAACAAGCTTGCCGTGGGACTCTGTGACGCGAGCGGCCGCCCACGTTCATAGACTACGCGGCCACCGATAATTGTGAGTTCCACCGGCAAATTGAGCAATTCGGCCGGATCCAGCCTCAAAGGATCCGCCGCCAGGACGATCAGGTCGGCCAGGCATCCGACATTTATCTCCCCGGACGCCAGCCTCGAGAGCCGCGAGGCGGAGGTCGTAAAAAGAGCGAAACTCTCCGCCGCTGTCAGGCGTTCCGCTGGACCAAGCTCATAACCTTCGACGGACACGCGCGCCATAGCCGATGCTATCGCGGCCAGCGGGCGGGCTGGGGTCACCGGCGCGTCGGTGCCCGCTGCCAGATTGATACCCGCAGTCGCCAGGCTTTTTGCGCGATAGAGGAAAGGAATCAGCCCGGGTTCACCCGCGTACTTGCCTCCCCGGTAGTAGACGAAGCCCGGGTTGGTAACGATCCACGTGCCTGTTGCCGCGATTCGCTCGGGGTATTCGGGCGGGATCAGGCCACCATGCTCGATACGCGAAACCGAGCGTCCCAGCATCTTCTGGGGAACCCGCTCGCGCGCCGATTCGATAGCGCGCAGCGCAGCGTCGAGTTCCTCGACCTCGGTTGCATGGAACGCGCAATCGATTCCGGCTGCCATCGCATAGGCAACCACACGAACCAGGTGCGGCATCTCCCATTGCGTCGCGTCGAGGACTTTCATTGCGGGGATGCCGATTCCCGCGGAAATGGCAGCTTGGGCAATCGCAGGAAGATCGCCCAGATGGGCGGCGCCCACCATCACTGACGTGCGCTGTGAGATGACGCCGCCCGCCGCGAGCCGCGCGAAAGCGGAGACTTCGTCCAGTCCGTTCCTCGCGGTCGCATCGGTGAATGCAGTGATGCCGGCGCTGGCCAATTCACGGCTGAAAAAACGTGCCCGTGCCTCCAATTCCGCAGGTGTCACGAGCGGCAGGCGGTTGCTAATCCATTCTTCCATTCCGGCGACGAAGCCGGTCAGACGGCCGCTCCCGTCGCGTCCCAGGTAGGCCCCGGCAGGCGGCGTGAAGTCGCTCCGCTCGAGGCCGAGAAGGCCAATCGCTCGGGAATTCAGCCATGATCCATGTAGCGTCTGATGGCGCAGTCGCAGCGGGTTCTTCGGTACCGCCCGATCGAGCTCTTCGCGGGTGGGGCCGCGTCGATCGCGGATCAGTGCCTCGTCGCAGCCGAATGCGCGTAGCCAATTGCCCGGCGGACTCTTACCGGTTGCCACCCGCAAATCCGCGAGCAGCTCTTCGATCGTACGGCACCGAAGAACTGAAAGTCCCGCAGCAACGGACGCACCCTCCATGAAGTGCAGGTGGCAATCGACAAAGCCCGGAGCGACGGATCGCCCCGCCAGCGGGATCAGGTGTGTCCGCGGACCAACGAACGGCTTGAGATCCTGGTAGCGTCCATGCGCCGCCACCAACCCGTCTGCGATTGCCACCGAATCGCTTTCCGGGTGTCCAAAGACCACGCCGTCGTGCAGAACCAAATCGGCCTTATCGAAGGTCGTCCCCATACGCCCCACAGACCTCCAAACTCCACCTTCGATTCGCCTGCGATTCGCTTCCCGGAACCGGGTAGCGAACCAATTCTTCGACTCGAGAGCTACTTCAGTCGGAGGAAGGAAGCGGCTTCGCCTCCTTAAGTTTCATATCTCCGTCGCAGCATTCCAGTGCGCCCGTGCCGGCCTTATTGCAAAGCACTTCTGTCCCGCACTTTTCACACATGTAACGCTTACCCAGTACGTTGGCCATCTTGGAGCCTCCTGAAGAATCTTTGTAACTTCTGCGAAATCGGCTCTATCGAGTACCACTTATCAAGCATTACTTGAAGGGCCGTAAGCCCGATCATTGCAAGGGTAGATCGCTCATCGTCGCCCTGATCTCGCCTCCGCCGTCCACGACTACTACCCCGGCACCCTGCGACCATGCGCTGTGATGCACAATCCCGAGTCCGATTACTCCGAGCGTCGGCGAGGCGGCAGCGCTGCTCAGACGGCCGACGTCTCGGCCCTCGAACAGAATCGCGGCGCCCGCGTGCGGAATTCGTTCTCCGCTGATGCGCAAGCCCCACAAGCGTTTCTTGAGCTTACCATGAGCCGTTGCACGCTCGACCGTCTCCTGCCCGACGTAACAGCCCTTGCTAAAGGAGATTGACGCTTCGAGTCGCGCCTCGAGGGCGATGGTTTTTTCGGTCGTATCAACGCCGATGCGGGCGATCCCATTTTCGATCCGGATAATATCCAGGGTCTGCGCACTGACCTCGGTGGCACCCTGGGCGCGCAAATCGGCCATCAGGACCGCGAGCCTGGATCGGTCTGCGATAATTGAGAAAGCCGGACTCCCGTGGCGCGGCAGGTTGGCGATCCGAAGATCTCCAGCCTGGAGATGGTGCATCGGCGACAGGGTGCCGACCGGCGCGGTAGTGAGAGTCGTCACCGCCTCGATCGCTTGCGGTCCTTCAATGTCCAACAGGCCGAATCCTTCGGCTTCCTCCAATTCGACGTCGTCCGCGACCAGGAACTTCTCGAGATGAACGCGCGTCCGCGGCCAGGCCCCGCGGTCGATTTCGAGGAGGATCGCTTTGTCGCCCGTCTTGTACGCGAAGAAATCCGCGATTACATGCGCATGTTCGGTAAGGAACAACCCGGGCGTAAGCGTATTCGGTTTGAGCCCGTTGATATCGGCGCTGCACATCCCGTGCAAGAACGAAACATGGTCATCCCCGGTGACCCGGACGACCAGGCGGTCGTCGAGCAGGCGCATCGCCATGCTCATCCTGACCGCCGCGTATTCACCCCCGCCTCCATCTGCTGGGTTCGGCTGGGGCACGGTGCTGACGCGCTGGTTGAGTGAAGCCACGTTGGTGCTGGAAACAGAACTACTTTCCGTGTTACGGCAGAAAACTAATGTAACAGATCGGTAATTCTCGCCACAACTACCTCCGCCATTTATGCGGATACCGAACCAGCGGCGGCGGCTAACTGTGACAGTTCCTGCTTCGGCAGTTCCAAATCCGGTTTCTCGGTGAGGCCGGGCTTGACGTATAATCCGCCCGAGGAGGGCGCAACCTATGGGCGGATTTCTGTTCGGACTGATCGTCGGAATCGCCATCACCCTGGCGCTCGTGATCTACAACGAAGGTGAGATGTTTTTGAAACTTCACGCCGGAATCAAGCGAACGATGGAGCGCTATAAGCAACAGCCGACCGAAAGAACCCCGTGAAATGACGGCTCACCCTAATCGCGAATGGCGCACACAACGCCGTCCCGATCTCTCCGGGCGGTGGTGGTGCGTAATCGCTCTCGGCGTGCTCGCGCTTGCCGCTACCGCCGCGACTGTCCGCGCCGCCGATACCAAAGCGATGGCGGCGCAACTGAGCGACCGTGCCTTCGCGTTGCTCGATTCGGTGAACAAGCAAAGTATTGGTGGGCAGACAAATCCGATGCTGCCCCAAGTCGCGACCTTTGCCGGCGACGCCCAGACGTTAAACAGTGCGCTAGCCAAAGGCGACTGTGCAGCGGCGATTGGCGCAATTGGGACATTGCAATCTGACCAAGCGAACACTGACGCCGCAATGAGAGCCCATCCGGGTGCCCTGGACTCCGCGCAATGGATCGGCCTGAAACAACAGCTCGACGAGATCGTCCGACAAATCCAACCCGTCGCGGCCAAGCCAGGCGTCGCCCCGAATCCTGCTGCCGCCCCGATCGCTGCCAGCGCACCGCCGCCGGCTGCGGCATCCGCAGCACCAGTTGCGACGTCGCCAGACACCACGTCGCCCAAAGTCGTGATCGAATCCAGGAACACGGAGGCTTCAAGCGGGGTCGTTCGCGTTAAAGGATATTTCGAAGGTAACGCGCTCAAGAGCAGCGGCATCTATGAGAACGGACAGCAACTGCGGAGCTTCAAAGTCAATGATGTTCCTGGGGATCAAAGAGTCAATTTCGATCTGGGTCTGGCGAGCCCGACTTCCGATACCGTGATTCGCGTGACCGACGGCAATGGTCGTTTCGCCGAGGCCCCCATACTCGACGTGACGGCTGGGGTAGGCGGAGCGGCAGCCCCTCCGCCCGGTCCGATCGCGTCCGCCGGCACGACCACTGAAGGCGGGGTCGAAGTGTCCCGCGGGTCAAGCGCCGATGGTGACGTCGCCGCGCCGAGCGGCGGCACCGACAGTGGCGCCAACACCAGGGAGATTCCGAGCCACGGGGCGCACACACGGTCGCCCTCCAGGCGCCACACCCATGGCGGCCAGCTTGGTAACGTGCAGATAAACGTTATGGGTGTGACCCAGATCGAAACGATGCCACCATCCTACGATGTGGTAGGGCAAATCAGCGGCAGCGGCGTAACCCGTGCGGGAGTCTACGTTGACGGCCGTCTGGTCAAGGAAATTCCAATCGAGGACAGCGGCAGTTTTACCAGCTTCGACCAGCGGTTTCCGATGAATGGCAGCGCCGCAACGATTCGGGCGTACGGTGCCGGCGATCAGTTCGTCCAAAGCTCGCTCGATCTTGCCAGTGGCACCGGCATGGCATCTCTATCGCCGGGAATGACTATGGGGCCGCAGGGGCCGCTGATACAAATCACGGGCGTGCGGCCTTTCGGGACCAATGTCTACGTTGTGACCGGGGTGATCTCCGGCCGCAATCTCTCCTCCGCCGGTCTCTATCAGAACGGAATGCTTACCCAGAATATCGCGATCGGCGGCCTTCTCGGAGGATTACTGGGTGCTCTGACACCGGGAACTGTACGCAACACCAATTTCACCGTGCAGTTCAATCCCGCGATGGGATCGGCCACCGTACGGGCATTCGATTCCAGCGGCGCCTACTCCGAGCAACCAGTAATGGCTGGTGGGATCAGCCCCTTTGGCGCGAACCCGTATGCCACGAACCCGTATGCCACGAACCCGTATGCCACGAACCCGTATGCCACGAACCCGTATGCGGGCGCCAATCCCTACGGAATGCCGATGAATCCGTACGGGATGCCCGGGAATTCCTACTACGGATCCCCATATTCGACGAGTCCGTTCGCGAATCCCTACGGTGCCCGGCCCGCGCCACCTCCGTCGACGCGTCCGTTGTGGTAGTCCTCTTGTGGCTATTTGGGCTCGGCCGGGTGGCTTGCTGCCGCGCCAACGACTAGTTTAGTGGGAAACCTTTGAAATCCTCGCGAGTGAACATCAGATGCTGATCCAGGCGACACAACTTCGGCCCGGGATGGTGCTGGAGTACAACGGCGGACTATGGCGAGTCATGACTATCAGCCATATTACGCCGGGCAATTGGCGCGGGATGGTCCAGACCAAACTGCGCAATATACAGTCCGGCACCCAAACCGAAAACCGCTTCCGTTCTGAAGACCGGGTCGAGCGCGTCATTCTCGATCAGGTGCAGATGGAATTCCTTTATCGGGAAGGCAACGACTTCCACTTCATGAATACCGAGACCTACGACCAGTTCACGCTGCCGGAGGATCTCGTCGAGGATGTCCAGGGCCTTCTCACTCCCAACCTCCAAGTTGAAGTCGAGTTTTACGAAAGCACGCCGCTGAACGTCACGCTGCCCAAGACGGTCGCACTCAAAGTTATCGAGACCGAACCCGGTATCAGGACCGCCGCGGTAACGAATACCCTCAAACCGGCTAAGACTGAGACGGGGTTGGTGGTTCAGGTGCCGCACTTTGTGAACGAAGGCGACGTAATAACGATCAACACCGAGACCAGAGAGTACGCCTCGCGCACCAAGTAGTCAGCTGTGCGAGTGCGGTCCTCTTACCGGGCCCGGCGATGCCGTGTCGCGACGTTGCCAGACCCCATTTCTGATCGGAGCCGCTGAGACCACTATTCGAGATGGATCGCGCGGGCAGAGCAGCCAGCGGCCGTCCCGGGGCGCCTCACGGCCGCGCTACGCCGCGATCTGCGCCATCGCGCCCCGGCGCTGCCCCGTTGGTCTTTGGTCCTCGAATCTACCTCGCGCAGACTCAGCCCGGCTTTGAGGGCGTGGCGTGGTCGGAGATCGCAGCGCGCTGCGGAGGGACAAACTCCGACCAGGGGGCCACGCCGTTGCCGCGGATAGCAGCGACGGCCAAGTTACGGGGCGGCTTCGCCGCTCGCGAACTCGGCCGCCGCAGCGTACCCGGACGCGCTGGAATGTCCATCTTTACCATCCCGCGCCCGGATCCTTTGCGGCTCATTCGCACCGCTGAAGATATCTTCGCACTGGTTGGTTACCGTCGCGGGCTGGCGGGTCGCGGCACGACCGACCTGGACCGCGTGCGCGCCGCAGCCCGCGAGGCGCCGTTTGTGGACGATGCTTTGACTGCGATGACGCGGATGCTTCCCGGACGGCGAGGTGGCCGGCACTTGCGCTTTCGCGTGGTGGCCCGGATGGCCGGGGAGCACGAGTTTCGCCGGGTCGACCTGCAACGCGCAGTCGAGCGCGGCGTGACCGAGCGGGGCGATCGCGACTGGCGGCTGGTCGAGGACAACGCCGACGTGGAAATTTGGGCGACGATGTTTCCTGGCGAGATCCTAATCGCGCTCCGCCTGAGCGACGAGCGGATGCGGCATCGTGAGTACAAGGTTGCCCATCTGCCCGGCTCCCTGCGTCCAGCAGTCGCGGCGGCCCTGGGATGGCTCTCTGAGCCCGCGGACGAAGATGTGGTGCTGGATCCTTTGTGCGGCTCCGGTACCGTGCTGATCGAGCGCGCGCAACTCGGGCGCTATAACCTGTTGATCGGAAGCGATCATGATGGCACGGCGCTGGCGGCGGCGCGCACCAATATCGGCCCGCGCTACAAACCCATCGAGCTTCATCCGTGGGACGCGGTCGCGCTGCCTTTGCCCGACGGCGCGGTGAGCAAAGCGATTACCAATCTGCCGTGGGGCATCCGGCATGGTTCGCATGAGGAAAACCGCCGCGCCTATCCCAGGATCGTCGCCGAACTCAGGCGCGTCGTGCATCCCGGCGGCCTTATCGTGATGCTTACCGGGGAAGCGCGTCTCATGGGCGAGGTGTTGCGCCGCAGCAGGTTGCGCCTGGAGAAGGTTCTATATGTATCTATTCTCGGGGCACAGGCAGCGGTTTATGTGTGCCGCGTCGGCTAGCCAGGCGCAAGCGGTGAATCAGTCGTCTCGCTCGATTACGAAGCTCACACTATTGTGAATCAGACGGATGGTGTCGCCATCGCGGGTCATCCGCAATCCGGCGCGGTCGCTACCGACGGCCTCTTCGGACAGTTCGCGCAACTTGGCGGCGTTCTCCGGCGTCGCGCCCCCGAAGCGTATCCAGTCGTCGAGGGTGATTCGCGAATCGCGTTCGACCTTCATCGCAGTGCGAAAGCCGTGCTGGGCGAACATACCCTGGAACTCGGAGATGGGCAGCGTCCGCCCGTGTGTCGGATCGCATAAGCGCTCGAGGTGGTTTTGCAACGCCGCCTTTTCGGGATCCTCAGACGCCACCATATCGCTGATCACCATCCAGCCGTTTGGTGTCACGACGCGCGCCATCTCCGCGAAGACACGCGAAGGGGTGACCAGATGATGAAACGAGAAGCGGCAGATCGCGCCGGTAAACGCCCCCTCGCCGAACGGGACACGCTCGACCTCGCTCAGGGTGAAACCGGCGTTTGCGAGACCGCGCTGGGCTGCCGCGGCTCGCGCCCGGACCAATGGCTCGTCCACGACGTCGATTCCAACCACGCTCTTGCAGCGTTCGGCGAAAGCCATCGTGCCACCGCCCGCCCCGCACGCGACGTCGAGTACGCGATCGCTCTTGCCGGCGCCCGAAATCGAGATCATAAACGCATAGAATTTGTGGTCGAAGGTCGTAGGCGCCATCGCGTAGGCGCTGGGACGTCGCCGGAGTTGCTCTCGAGCGGCGGAAAACCGCTCCACCAGGTCGTTCATCGATACCTCGCGCGTCAGGGCTCGTCGCTGTGGTTCAGATGCTGTGGATCGTATCGACCTGAATGTAGCGTTGCGGGACGTTGTTTGTCACGCTTGTACGGGAAGCTGTCTGGAGAAGTACAATTGCGGCGATCGCGGAAAGAATCCCGACGATCCGCAACGCCCAAATGTACCGGTGTGATCGCACGAAACGGATCACCCGGCCATATTTGGCCCCCTCGCTGGGACTCTGACTCAGAACTATGGCTTGCACACGGCGCGGCCATACGAGGCACACGGTACCAGCCAAAGTGTAGAAGGAAGCAAGGAGAATCATGTTAAGAGGTGTCACGTTAATCCCTTAGGCCTTATTCCGCCTCTGATAGATTTTCGTAGGCCAGTTCTGCCTCCGCGATCCCCCACACCTATTCTCGCCTTGAAGGGCCTGGATTCGGCGATTCAGCGCAACCGTATACTGGCGCTTTTGCGCGTCTTTGCATAGTCTTAGCTATGCAAAAACTATCCAAAACCGACGATAGTGGGTTAATCTATCTAGTCAAGCGTCAGAGGCTCGCCTGGGATCTGAACGAATCCGGTAAGTCCACCGCGCGGGCGTCGGTCCAGTTCCGCTCCAAACGGTAAAACTCGCGCACTGGCTCGAAGAAAACGTGGATCACGATATCTGTATAGTCGAGCACGACCCAATGACCATGCTTTAGGCCCTCGATCGCGATCGGGTGCTCACTTTCGCGCTTCATTCTCTCCTCGATCCCATGAGCTATCGCCTGCACCTGAACATCAGAGCGGCCGGTCGCGACAATGAAGTAATCTGCGATCGAGCTCAGATGGCCGACTTGGAGGACAACCAGGTCGTAGGCCTTTTTCTCCAACGCAGCTTCGACTGCGACGAGTGCTCTCTTTAACGTATCGGTCACGAGTTCGGGGCGATCAGGCAGGCATAGGCGCTGGCCCACGAGGATTCCGGGCGAGCGGGGATCGCACGCGATAGGTGCGAAAGCTCAGTAGAGGCCGTGGCGCTGAATATAGTCTGAGACGTCATAGGGCAAAAAATAGAGGATCGATTCGTGTGCGCTCAGCTTGCGCCGAATGAGGGTCGCTGAAATTGGGAGGAAGGTTGTGGGAATGAAAGTCAGCGTGTGATCGCTCGGATTCACGTAGTGTTTCTCTTGTTTACTGTAGCCAAAGCGGTTCAGGGTCGCAAGGAAAACCTGGGGATCGATTTCTCCGTCAGCCGGCGCTTTTTCGCCCTCGACCGGTCGGGTATGCACGGCGAGATGGCACAGTCGTGTGAGCTCGTCGCAGTCCTTCCAGGTTTCGAATTCTACGAATTGATCCGCCCCCATCATCAGGTACATCTCCGGCTGTCCCTTCATGGTGGATCGGAAGTACTGAACCGTATCGATCGTGAAGGATCGACCGGCACGTCGGATCTCGATATCGGCTACCATAAAATGCCGGTTGCCTTTGGTCGCCACGCGCACCAATTGCAGTCGATGGTCAGCCGGCGCCAGCTTCCCTTCCGGCTTATGCGGCGGTGTCGCCGCCGGGATGAAATAGACCAGGTCGAGATTCAGCGCTTCGCGCACCTCTTCGGCCGCGCGCAAATGGCCGAAGTGAATCGGATTAAAACTCCCCCCATACAATCCTATCCGCATCATACCCTTCCGATCCCAAGTGACTCGGCCCGTTCCGTCGTGGGTTCCAACCGGCCGGCTAAATAAAGTCTACCAGCGATTTCGGCCGAGGCGAGGGCGAAATTTAAACCACGGCTTGAGGGTTCAGTCATCGACGGACCTGGCCGTTTCCGCGAATCAAGTACTTGTACGTGGTCAGTTCACGCAAACCCATCGGTCCCCGTGCGTGCAACCGGCTGGTGGAAATCCCGGTTTCGGCGCCAAAGCCAAACTCGAAGCCGTCGGTGAAACGGGTCGAGGCATTCACGTACACCGTGGCGGAATCGACTTCGCGGGCGAAGCGAGAAGCCGCCGACTCGTCAGCGGTTACTATCGCGTCGGCCAGCCCGGAACCGTGGCATCCGATGAATTTGATCGCTTCGGAGAACGAATCGACCACCTTGATCGCAAGAATCAGGTCCAGATACTCGGTGTCCCAATCTTCGGCCACTGCGGGTCTGGCGGCGGGCACGAGCGCCTGGGTTTGTTCGTCGCCGCGCAATTCGACGCCCGCGTCGATCAGACGGCGAGCTAACGGCGGCAGAAACCGCTCTGAAACGTCGCGATGCACCAGAAGAGTTTCCATCGCGTTACACACCGAGGGGCGGCTGCATTTGGCGTTGAAGCAAATCTCACTCGCGATTTCGAGGTCGGCCGCGCGATCGACGTAGGTGTGGCAAATGCCGTCGAAGTGGGGCAGCACCGCCACCGCGGATCCGGCGAGCGCCTCCTTCAACGCCCTCCCGCCACGCGGGATTATCAGGTCTATAGCTTCGGGATGGCGCTTCATGATCTGGATCGCTTCGCGGTCCGGATTGCGCACGAACATTATTGAATTCGGGTCGAGACCCGCGCCGCCGACGGCACGCGCCACCAGGTCGGCGAGTAGGGAGTTGGTCGCTAGCGCCTCGCGCCCGCCGCGCAGCACCACGGCGTTGCCGGACTTGAAGCCGAGCGCGGCCGCGTCCACCGTGACATTAGGCCGAGATTCGTAAATTATCGCGACGACACCGAGTGGTACGCGCACCTGAGAGATAACCAGCCCATTGGGCCGTTCCCATTTCGCCAATATCTCACCAACTGGATCAGGCAGCGCCACGACCTGCTCGACCCCCTGCGCCATGGCATCGATGCGGTCGACGGTGAGCGTCATTCGCTCGGTTAGAGCGCCGCTCAATCCGCCGGCGCGAGCACGCTCGAGGTCCTCGCGATTAGCTTCCAGAATCTCTGCGGTCGCTGCGCGCAGCGCCTTCGCCAGGGCCGTCAACGCGTAGTTTTTCTGTTCGGTGGAGGCGAGGGCGAGGGTTTTCGCCGCGGTGCGCGCCGCGGTCAAACCGGTAAGCAGTTCGGTCTCAAAGTTCATTCGAGGTCTTCGACCAGTACGAAGTTGTCGCGATGGACAATTTCGTCGGCAACCTTGTAGCCGAGCAGGCGCGCGATTTCCTGTGAGCGCCTGCCTTTGACTTTTAGCACATCGGCGGCAGGATAATTCACCAGGCCGCGACCGAACTCGACGCCCTCGCTATCGAGCAGGCTGACGCAGTCGCCACTGGTGAAGTCGCCCCGCACTTCGCGAATCCCTGAAGCGAGCAAACTCCGCCCCTTCAAGCGCAAAGCATCCGCCGCTCCATGGTCCAGCGCCAGCACGCCTGCCGGGCGCAGCGCGAAAGCGATCCAATACTTGCGGCTCTTCAGCCGGGTTCGAGCAGGCAGGATGAGCGTGCCGGTCTCGCGCATGGGATCGAGCGCGGCCCGCAGCGTATCGCGCTCCCGCCCGGAGGCGATAATCACGCTGATACCCGCGCGGGCGGCCTGCCGCGCCGCTTTGAGTTTGGTGGCCATCCCGCCGCTGCCAAGCGGCCCGGCGCTGTCGGCCACCAGGCCGCGCATCTCTGCTTCCGCATCGGTGATAAGGGGTATCAGCCGGGCGTCGGGACGCTTGCGGGGATCGCCGGTTAGCACACCGGCGACGTCGCTCAGGATAATCAGGAGGTCCGCCTGGACCATCCCGGCCACCAACGAGGAGAGCACGTCGTTGTCGCCCATCCGGATTTCCTCGACTGCGACGGTGTCGTTTTCGTTGATAATCGGGATCGTATCGGCCGCGATCAACGCCTGGATCGTGTGCATCGCATTGAGCCGGCGCTTGTGCTCGGCGACGTCCTGATGGGTGAGCAGCAATTGTGCGACCGTGCGTCCGCGCGCGTCGAACGCTTTTGCCCACTGCCGCATCAGCTCGATCTGCCCCGTTGCCGCGGCCGCTTGGCGTTCAGCGATAGTCGAAGCGCGGCGGCCGAGCCGAGCCCGTCCGGCGACGATAGCGCCGGAGGTTACCAGCACGACTTCACGCCCGCCGCGCACGACCGATTCAATCTGTCCCGCGAGATTTTCGATCACATCGGCGCGAAGCCCGTCAGGATCGGACAGCACGGCGCTGCCGACTTTGATCACGATCCTGTGCACCGGCGCCAATCAGCGTCGCCTTGTAGTCGCATCTGCGGCATTCGACTTCGGCTGGCTTCAAGGTTGTGAGCAGGTGTGCGATGGCATCGACTGAGCGGGTCCAGGCCGACATGCCGCTCCGGCGGAGATGACGAACACCTCGAGGCCGCTGCGCGCGTGCATCGTGGCTGCGGCCTTCTCGGCTTCGTCTGGGGCAACGAGGTCGAGCTTGTTGAGCGCGATCAAGGCCGGACGCGCGGCCATCGCAGGGTCGAAAGCCTCGAATTCCCGCCCCACCGTGGCGAAATCCTGTTCCGGGCTAGTGTGAGATCCAGCACATAGATCAGCAGCGCGCGTACGCTTAAGTGGCGCAGGAAACGAATTCCGAGTCCGTGGCCCTGTGCGCGCCCGCGATCAGCCCCGGAATATCGGCCAGGTTGAAACCCTCTTCGGGGGAGAGCTGGACGCGGCCGAGATTCGGAATGAGCGTGGTGAACGGATAAGGCGCTATTTTAGGGTGCGCCGCCGTCAGCGCCCCGAGCAGCGTGGACTTGCCCGCATTGGGCAGGCCAACCAGGCCAACCTCCGCCACCAGCCGGAATTCCAGCCGGACCCACCGCTGTTCACCCTTGGTACCCGGGGTCGCGATGCGCGGTGCGCGCCGAGTCGAAGAGACGAAGTGCATATTGCCCTGGCCGCCGCCACCGCCGTGCGCGATGATGGCGCGTCGCCCGGTACCACGACGTCAGCGAGCAACTGCCCATTCTCTTCGTCAAAGGCCATGGTGCCCGGGGGCACACGGACCACGAGATCGCCGCCCTGATGGCCATACTGCTGCTTGCCGCGGCCAGGTTCGCCGTCGCGGGCGACCAGGCGGGGCTTGTACTTGAAGTCGAGGAGGGTGGAAAGTCCTTCGTCAACCTCGAGAATCACGTCGCCGCCGCGTCCGCCGTCACCGCCGGCGGGTCCGCCAAAAGGGCGGTATTTCTCGCGGAGGAACGCGATTGCGCCGTCCCCGCCCTTGCCGGCCTGCACATAAACTCTGGTTTCGTCGATAAAGCGCATACGCGTGCGAAAGATTATATCTCGCTTGAGGCGCTGGCTCGCCAGCTATCGTCGACTACCCCCGTTTGCAATAGTTAAGGGACCGTGTCGGGTTCGCCAAGGGCTGCACGGAGGAAGCGAAGGCGTCAAAATGGCAGGTCGTCTCGGACAACATGCGGTGGTCATTGGTGGCAGCATAGCCGGTCTTTTGGCGGCGCGGGTGCTCAGCGATTATTTCGAACAGGTCACCATACTGGAGCGCGACCAGATTGCGGCGGAACCGGTCGTCCACAAGTCGGTTCCGCAGGGCAACCATCTTCATGCACTGCTACTGGGCGGCGAGCGGGTCGTTTCCTCATTCTACCCTGACTTTACGGATCGGCTGCAGAAGCTCGGTGCGATACGTCTGCGGATCGGCCAGGACATCGGCTTCTATTCGGAGCGCGGCAGGGCCTTCACTCCCACCGGATCGGTCAAGGAGCCGCGGGCTCTCGGGACCCACGCGTATAGTCAGAGCCGCGCGTTGCTCGAATATTGTCTTCGCCAGTCCACGCTGGAGCTGCCGAATCTGAAATTCAAGAGCGAGACGCCCGTGCACGCCCTGGTCTACGAGAGCGGCCGCGTACTGGGCGTGGGTCTAGGCGCGGTCGGCGCGAAGGATTCGCTGCGGGCGGACTTGGTGGTGGATGCGGGCGGACGCGGCTCGCGCGCTCCGCGCTGGCTGGTTGAGCTGGGCTTCAAGGCGCCGGAGGAAACCACCATCGGCTGCGACTTCGCCTACAGCAGCGCCAAATTTCGTAGACCCGCCCACTATGAAGGCGAACTGGTGATGCTCTTCGCCGGCACCCCTCCAAAGCACACCAGCGGAGCCGCGGTGGCGGAAATTGAGAACGGGCATTGGATGGTCAGTCTGGCGGGCCGCTTCGGCGACTATCCGCCAACCGACCCTGAAGCTTTCCTCGCTTTTGCCCAGTCCATACCGACGCCCAAACTCCACGAACTCCTGCAGAGTGCGGAGCGGTTGACGGAAATCTCGCACCATCGCTTTCCAACCAGCGTACAACGCCATTACGAGCGTTTAGACCGGTTTCCGGAACGATTCCTCGTTCTGGGCGACGCTATGAGCAGTTTCAATCCGGTCTATGGGCAGGGGATGAGCTCGGCGGCCATGCAGGTACGCGCGCTGCAGCAGGTGCTGAACGAGCGAACGTCGGGGCAGGGGCTGGACGGACTCGCGGGATCGTTTTTCCCTAAGGCCGCGGAGGTTATCGCCGCTCCGTGGATTCTGGCGGGAGCAGCGGATTTTATCTTTCCGCAGACCAAAGGCGAGCGTCCGCCCGGTATGGAAGACGGTGGACGGTACTTCGCGGCACTGGATTCGATCGTTGCGGAAGACATGGAGGTTCAAAAGATAGTGAACGATGTCTTCCAATTGGTCAGACCTTTATGGGAGTTGACCAGCGAGCCACTGCGCACCCGCGTCCTGGAGCGGCAGCAGAAGCTTGCAGCCGCTGCGCAGTAAGCAATCTGCCGCCAGTACGGTTTCCCGTCTCAAGCGGCAGCGGCTCGCGCCAGCGGCGCCACGGCGAAGGGAGTTTTCCGAGGAATATTCCCTAAACCAATTCTGCCAGCGTACGCAGCGCTTCGGGCTGGCTCGTTCCAATCAGCATCGAAGTGACCGGCGACGCCTTCCATCGTGCGAGTTGGTCGCGAATCCGCTCCTTGGGACCGACCAGCGCTACCGCGTCGACGAGCTGATCGGGTACCGCAGCCTGAGCTTCGTTTTTCTTCCCCGAAAGGTAGAGGTCTTGTAGCTGAGTCGCCAGGTCCTCGTAGCCGAAATTCCGTACATAGCTGTTGTAGAAATTTTTGTTACGCGCACCCATCCCGCCGATATACAAGGCCAGACTCGCCTTGATCGGCGCGCGGCACTTTTCGAGGTCATTGCCCATGACGCAAGTTACGAAGGGTGCGAGATCGAAATCCTGCTGGCTCTTACCGGCTTTCGCCCTGGCGAAGCCGGCCTCGAGATGCGGCTTATACAGCTGGTCGTACCAGTCCGGGCTCATCCAAACCGGCAGGATACCGTCGGCGATTTCGGCTGCCAGCTCGATTCCTTTGGGGCTGATCGAGGCGGTGTAGATTTTCATATCCGGGCGTCCGTGCAAAATGCTCTTAAGCGGCTTACCCAGTCCGGTTGCCCCCGCACCGCGATAGGGAATCTGGTATTCCTTGCCGTCGAACTGGAGTGGCTGCTCGCGTGCCAGGATGTTGCGGATAATTGCGATGTACTCGCGGTAGCGCTGGAGCGGCTTCCCGTAGGGCATCCCGTGCCAGCCCTCGATTACCTGCGGATTCGAGGGGCCGACCCCGATGATAAAGCGGCCATTGGTCAGGCCGTCGAGCGTCATCGCGGTCATCGCGGCCATGGCGGGAGTCCGCGCCTGCATCTGCATGATCCCGGCGCCAAGCTTTATCTTCGAGGTACGCGCGCCGACGAAGGCGAGGAAGGTGATGACGTCGGAACCCCAGGCCTCGCCGGACCATACCGAGTCGAAACCGAGCTTTTCCGCTTCGAGGATCAGGTTGATAGTTTCGCCCATGCGCGGGCCGGAATATCCGGTGACTAATCCGAGTCGCATTGAGGTTCCTCCCGAAGCGAGACTATAGCGCTCCCGCGTCGAACATAAAAAAGCCCCGCGAACTTGATCGCGGGGCCGAGGTCGTAGTTGATGGTGAAGGTGTTGGTCAGCCCGCCGCCGCTGCGGCTGGAGTTGCCGGCTCCACGCTTACCCGGTGCTTAACGCGACGAAACGTCTCGTACTTCACGATACCGTCAATCTTGGCATAGATCGTGTAGTCGCGGCCGAGTCCAACGTTGACTCCCGCATGGATCCGGGTACCGCATTGGCGGACGAGGATATTGCCGGCTCTGACCTTTTCGCCGGCGTAGATCTTGATGCCGCGACGCTGTCCCGGGCTGTCACGTCCGTTGCGGGTCGAGCCTTGCCCCTTTTTATGCGCCATGGCTGATTTCCTCTATTCTCAGAACGGTCAATTCCTGGCGATGACCACGCTTGCGACGATAATTCTTGCGTTTCTTTTTCTTGAAGACCAGTAACTTGGTGCCGCGGGGCTGCTGGACGATCAGGGCTCGTACCGAAGCATTTTCGAGTGTGGGGCGCCCAATCGTGCTGCTGTCGCCGTCGCTGATAGCCAGGACTTGATCCAACGAAACTTGAGTACCGACGTCGCCGGGGATTCGCTCCACGACGATTTGATCGCCAGGGCCGACGCGATACTGCTTTCCGCCAGTTTTTACAATTGCAAACATCGCTGAATCAGAACCCACCTAATTAGCGGAGGACCGTTGACGTGTCAACGCGGCGGCCATGCGCCGCCAGCTCAATCAATCTATGCCCAGCCGCTCGCGCCCTTCGGGCGAGATCATCTGGGGATTCCATGGTGGATCCCACACGATGTCGACGTTGGCCTCCGAGATACCCGCAATACCCATGAGCTTCTGCTTGGCGTCGATCGCGATCGTCGCGCCCATCCCACAGCCTTGTGCCGTCAGGGTCATTTTGACGTCAACTTTTTGCGTGCCGTCCGGCTGTGGCGACATCTCCATCCCATAGACGAGCCCGAGGTCAACGATATTGACAGGAATTTCAGGGTCGAAGCAGGTCTTAAGCTGATCCCAAACCATCGACTCCAGATCGCCACTGCTTGCCGCCGCTTGCGCTTCGACGGGGGTCAAACCGATTGCGTCGGCGTCCTTACCTGCGATACGAAAGAGACCGCCGTGGGCGGGGACCTGTAGGGTGAAGGTACCGCCGAGGGACTGGGTGATAAACACTTCGATCCCCTTTTCGAGGGTGGTTCGATGGCCTGCGGGAATCTGCACAGCTTCGCAATCACGGGTAAGCTCTACGCGTTCCATAGTCATATTTTTCCTTTGAGGTAACTGGATTTTAAGGCTTACGGGGCGGCAGCGCCAGAGGATGGACGATTCGACCGGCGTTGCGGCGCACCATCGGTCTGCTAAGGCGAAAAGAGGACGAAGATGGGAGTGGGGCGGGGATGGACATGGTGCGCGACGAAGACGCGGTGCAGGGGGTCGATGAGGGTGCGGAGCGGCGCGCAGAGCGAACCGTAATGTTCGCGTCCGAGTTCCGGCGTCTGCCGCACGCGAGCACCAAGGAGAAGCTCCACGCATTTCTGCGGGCGCGGCCCGCTGGCGCCGACGACGGCGAATTAATGGGCCTGCTCTTCAAGGGGGTAGGCTCGGATCCGGAGCTGGGTGCGCGCCTGATCGACCGCGTTCTCGGCGATGATCCGAATTTCCGTTCGACCCGGAAAGGGCGTGTGGTCGCTGCGCGAAGCGCGTCGCTGCGCGTCCCGCTGGACGAGGCGCGCTTCGTCGTGGTCGATCTCGAGACCACCGGCGGCCGCGCCGCGCCTGGTTCGATAATCGAGATCGGCGCGTATCGGATGGCGGGCGGCGTATCGGCGATTCGTTTCAGAGCCTGGTGCGTCCGCGGATGCGCGATCCCGCGGTTTATCACGGGCTTGACCTCGATCACCGACGAGATGGTGGCGGACAGCCCCGCCGATCGAGCAGGTGCTGCCGGCTTTTCGCGAATTCATTGGCGATGCGGTGATGGTCGCGCACAACGCGCAGTTCGACCGTTCGTTTCTCGATTTCGAGTTCCGCCGGCTCTTCGGGATCGGTCTGACTCAACCCGATTTTGTGCACGGTGCGGATGGCGCGGCGGCTGCTGCCGTCGCTCAAGCGCCGGCGGCTCGACTCTGCTGGCGGAGCATTTCGGGCTGTCGACCGAAGGGCGCCATCGCGGGCTGGGCGACGCGCGGATGGCGGCCGAGCTGTTCTCGATCTTTCTCGAAATCGCCGCGCAGATGGGGCTCAATCGGCTCGACCGCCTGATCGACCATCATCGGCGCGGTGCGGCGGCCGGCGGATCGAGCGTCACGTGCCGCCGAAGTGATCGCCGCGATGCCGCGCGAGCCGGGCGTCTACCTGATGCGCAACGAGCGCGGCGACCTGCTCTACGTCGGCAAAGCGGCCAGGCTCGCGGAGCGCGTCGCGCTCGTACTTCAAAGCGGCGCGGCTTCTCAACGCGAAAACAGCAGAACTGGTCAGCCATGTCTGGTGCGATCGAGATGTGCGTCGCGCGATCCGTCGCTCGAGGCGGCGTTGACCGAGGCGCGGCTGATTCGCGAGCTCAAGCCGCCCTACAACCGGATGCTGAAGTCGGCGGCGCCCGCCTACTTTCTCAGGCTCGACCTGATGGATCCGTTTCCCGCGGCTGCAAGTCGCGACAGAAGCTGAGCGCGCAGCGTCGGTGTGATGCAACTCGGGCCGTTCATCGGGCGGCGCAATCTCGACCATGCGGCGCGCGCGCTGTCGCGTCTGTTGGGCCTGCGGGTCTGCAGCGGGCGGCTGGACGCCCGACGAAGATTTTTCGCCATGCGTTTACGGGCAGATGGGCCATTGCGCGGCGCCGTGCAATCTGGCGCGTGAGCGAGGATCGATACGGCGAGCAGGTGCGGCGAGCGAGTGTCGTTTTTGCGCGGGCGGAGTGGTCCGATTTGGGTGAACTGGCGCGGGCGCGCGATCAAGCCGCGTCAGCGATGCGTTTCGAGGAGGCGCAACCGGTGCCATCGCGAGCTCGAAGCACTGACCACGCTGGCCGACCGCGTCAAGCGGCTCAGTCGCGTGGTCAGGAGAACAACCTCGTAATCGTGCGTGCCGCCGCGAGCAGCGGAAGGTCGCTCGTCGGGGTCGCGTACGTCGTTTTGAGCGGACGTCTCGCACTGTCTCGCGAACTCGATTCCTCCGCCGCAGTCGACGAGATCGCGGCGTTCGTCGCGGAGAATTACGAGCGATTCGCGATGCAGCCTATCCCACGCGGCGAACTGGAGACGATGGCGATCGTCGCACGCTGGCTGCGGGAGCGATCGGCGCGATGATGGACGGCTGATCCACATCGACGGTCCGCGGTTCGGAGCGCGATGATGGAGCTCCGGGCGCCGCGGCCGGCTATCGGCTGAAAAGGGTAACGTCGCCCGGCCCTGCTCGCTGAGCAAGAGGGCCGTGGCGAACCAGGTTTCCGTCCTCAGGGGCGAACCCGCGTCACCGGGACGATCTGACGAGTTCCGACGGGGGGAAGCCCTTTTTCCTTGCGATGCTCGCTGTAGTCCTGCATCGATTTCATGATGGCCTGCACCGAGGTGCCGAAGAGCATGTCTTTGCGTTTCTCGGTCCATTGCTGCGAGTACTGGATCGGCACGGTCGACGCCCTGGAAGTGGGGCGCAACGTAGCGGGCCCACAGTTCGTATGAGTGCAGGATCTTTTCGCGCGGCGCCCATTCGTGCGCCAACAACAGCATCCCGCCGAAGCCGCCGCCCGAGGCTTCCCACACCTCTTTGATTTTCGCGATCGCATCGTCCGGCGTGCCGACGATTACGCCGCCGCGCGAGGCCATCCGATCGGCGTTCATTTCGTCAATTGGCTGTCCCGGATATTCCTCGAACTGGATTTGCGCTCCGAGCGTTTGGATGAAGTATTTCTTGATCCAGAGGTTGCAGCCGTCGCGCATATCGTCGAGGGCTTCCTTCTTTGATTCCGCGAGGTGAACCGGAAAGACCAGGCGCCAGTTGTTGCGGTCGATGGTCTTGCCGTTTTCCGCCGCAATTTCCTCACCCATGGCCCAGCGCTTGGGCAATTCGTTGAGCCCCCCGGGCGCGAACGTCGCGATCGACAAAACGCCGCATCCGAGCTTTCCCGCCGCGACCATCCCGGACGGCGAGAAGGTGTTGGCTACGAAGACCGGCATGTGCGGCTTTTGAAAAGGCTTCACCTGCAGATGAGCGTCGCGCATCTTGAAGTACGAACCGTCGATACTGACCCCGCCTTCCTCGTTGAAGAGCCGCATAATCGCCTGAATGCCCTCAACCATGCGATCGCGCTGCGTGGTGGTCTCGATCCCCAGCATGTAAGCGTCTGACGGGAGTGCGCCCGGCCCGCATCCGAGGATGACGCGGCCGCGCGTTAACTGATCGAGCAGGGCAAAGCGGTTGGCGATATGGAACGGATGATGATACGGCACGCTGACCACGCCCGAGCCCAGCATGATGCGTTTGGTGCGGGTTGCCGCGACCGCCATGAAAATTTCCGGCGACGAAATAATCTCCCATCCGGCCGAGTGATGCTCGCCGACAAAGGCTTCGTCGATAACCGAGTTCATCCAGCCATTCGATGAGTTGCAGGTCACGCTCGAAGGCGAGTGACGGATTTTCACCGACCCGATGGAACGGGGCCATGAAGATGCCGAATTTCATGTTCTCTCCTTAACGCGCCGCATGGGCGCACTGGCTGAACTTACGCCGGGGGCAGGGGATTCAACAATAGCGCACTCCGCGTGTATTTTAGCGCGTCATTACGTCACGGTAATGCCGCCAGATGCCGCGCTGGGTGGTTTCGTCGGTCTCGTGACCGGCGACGTTGCCGTTTTCGCGGATCTCGCGATGTAATCCTCGGCGCAGCACGAGCCATTCGTTAACCTGCGCCTGGAAGCCAATCTGATTGCGCTCGTAGGCCTCGAAGTCGTCGGGCGCGACGCGTCCGGCGGGCCCATGGATAAGGTAGGTTTCGGCGAGACGGCGCTGATTGATCTCTTCCGGCGCGCCCTTGAGCAGGGTGGGGTAGTAGTAGACCACGGTCTCGTCAACGCTAACCGGCTGAATGACGCGGAACTGGTTCAAGATGAAGATGAGATTCGGGAAAATGCAGAAGTGCGGCGGCCCTTCGCGCGAGTATTTTCTCCGCGGCGGCCTCGCCATAATGCTGCCTCATCGCAGCTTGATACTGGTCGAACGCCGCTTTGCTCCATCCGGGCGGCACCACTCGCCCGCCGTTGCGCTTGACTGCACGGGATTGAGATCGAGCTGCTCGATGCCGCGGCCCAGATCGCGCGTCGGGCCTCGCTGCGTCTCGCCGAAGACTGCCTCCATGTCGTTCTTCCCCTTCATCATCATCACCATCGCGGCGTGATGGAGGATGTTGGGATGGTAGCCGTCGACGGAGTTTTCCAGCGCCATCTTCCAGTTGCCTCGTAGGAATGCTTGAGCACGCCGGAACGCAAAATGATCTCGCCCGCGGGTGAGAGGTCGACGAACTGATCGATCAAGCGGCTTGGCTGGACCGAGATGTTCGGCGAGGGACGGGCCGGCGGGGCTCAGGCTCGCGAAGATCAGTCCGCGATGCTGGCCGGCGCGCGGCACCCGGGTCAGCGCGAATTCATTCCTTGCAAACGACGCGTCGTAGCCCGCCGCGTACGGTACGCCGACCAGGTCGCCGCGGTTGTTGTAGGTCCATCCGTGGTACGCGCAGCGAAAAGCATGTGCGTTGCCGCGCGTCGCTTTGGCATACCGTGTTGCCGCGATGCATGCAGCGGTTGAGCAGCAGATGGATGCGGCCGTCCTCGTCGCGAGAGACGATCACAGGTTGCAGGCCGATCTGGCGGGTGACGTAGTCGCCCGGTCTCGGGTACTTCGCTCTCATGTGCGACATAGACCCATTCCCGATGCCAGATGCGTGTCGATCTCGTGACGAAAGATCTCCGGATCGTAGTAGACGCGGCCGTTGACGCGATCGTTGCGCACGAGCTGCCCATAGTCGATCTGATCATCGATCATTGTCGCCATAACGGTTCCACCTTGGTCGCCATAACGGTTCCACCTTGGCAGCGGCTGCGGTCTCGTCGCTATCAATCGTTATATCAGAATCGCAGTCGCAGAGTCGGCCACTAACCGCGCTTCCGCGAGCCTCTGGGGACATGTGGATCGAGCCGCGCCGGGTCGAGAAAGGACGTCAGTTCCTCGTGGCGGAGCCAGGCGAGCGCGGCGAGCTCGAGCGGGTCCAAAAAGACGCAATTGCCGCTGCTTAGATCGCGGATCATCAGGCGCGGGCCATTGCCACTGTCGTCGCGTTCCACTTCGACTGCGGCGAATTCACTGTTCAATACCACTGCAATCTCATCTCCTCGTTGAAGCCGCAGACCGCTGCCTCTTTCACAATAGAAAGAGCATGTTCGGCAGGGCCTCGTTATTGTTGAGCAATACGACCTTTTTGTATTTGATCTTGAAACCACCACTATCAGCAATCAGCCGGTGGGTCGTGCTCCCCGCCCAAATGTACTGATGGTGGCGATGAAGCTCGGCGAGAATGAAAGACGAACTCACCGTCACTTGGTCGGCGGTTTGTTCGGTAACTTCGATATTCGAGACGAGCCGCTTGAGGCGAGGCGCCTGCTCCTTGAGCCACAGGGTGTCTTTGAGTCGCTGGACCCGGTTACGGATTTGGCCGCGGCGGTCGTAGATGATCGAGACGGTGCGGGCGGGGTCGATATCGTCGGCGGTGCCGGGAATCCAATATACCGCCTCGTCGAGCGCCCAGAGCCCCAGCCATTCGTCGAAGCTGTGAGCGTCCATCAGCCGGGCCTCCTGGTAGAGAAAGCGCTCGACTGCTTCACGACTGGCCGGCATGGTTGATACTTCTCCCACTGCTGCCTGCGGCAGCGGCGGTGGTGTGATGGGGTTAGCAAAAAAAATACATAGCCGCTACGAAATTCGTGGTCGGGCGTTGAAACCTTGACCGGGATCCTTCGTCACTAAAGGGTACGAGGTTTCGCGTCGGCGAATTCTGCCGCTTGCTCCAATTACAGGCAAATAGGAAGATCAGGATCGTTAAACGCGCTCCAGGTCGGGGGCTTGCTCCTATGCCATTGAAGATCAGCCGCTGTTCGCGGCTCACGGCGGCGTTAGTGGTCGTGCTCACCCTCGGGCTTTGCCTCGCCAGCGGTGGTGGTCCAGCGATCGCGCAGCAGGGTGGCATCAATCCACAGCCCGCGGCACCGGTCACCCGCGGCCAGCACGGTTCGGTCCTGGAACTGCCGGTAACGCCGGGAAGTCAGCCGGGTTCCAGCGAGACCGTACCACCTCAGATCGCACCTCAGCACGGACAGGAGCTAACGCTGCCATCGCGCGAATTGCGTGGTCAGGCGGGGTACGAACAGGTAACGGTCACGGTCACCGACCAGCAGGGCCGCTATGTCACCAATCTGCAGAAAGGTGATTTCCAGCTCTATATCGACGGCCAGCAGCGGGCGATCGAATTTTTTCGCCAGGACCTCAACACCCCGGTCTCCGTGGGGATCCTGGTCGACACCTCTGGCAGCATGGAGCCCAAGACTGCCCAAGCGGTGGCGGCGATCACGGAGTTTATCCACGACCTCAATGACAACGACGACGTTTTCCTCTTTGCCTTCTCGGACCGTCCTTTTCTGTTGCAGCCTTTCACCAAGAACCACTACCTGGTGCTGAGCCGGCTCGTACTACTGCACGCCTATGGACAGACCGCTCTTTTCGACACGATTCTGGACGGGCTGCTGATGGTCCAGCATGGGCATTATGACAAAAAGGCGCTGCTGGTTATCACCGACGGCATGGATAACGCGAGCCAGTCGGACGTGAACCGGGTAATCGCACAGGCGCGCAGGATGGGTGTGCTGGTTTATTCGATCGGAATCGGCAACCCCAATGCGCCGTCGCTACCCAGCCTCGCGATTGGTCCGTTTATCGTCAACGGCGACATCGATCAGGTCGATGCCCGCACCCTTAACCTGCTCTCGGGTGAGACCGGGGCCAAGACTTACGTAGTCCGCGAAGTAGGCGATGGCCGAGCTTTGCGCGATGCTTGCGCGACCATCAGTCGCGAACTGCGCGAGCAGTACACCATCGGCTTCGTTGCTCCGGATGCCGGCCGCGGCGGCTATCGCAGTCTCCGCGTGGATGTGCCGAGTCGAGGAGACTCGAGCGTGAGAGTGCGCAAAGGCGTGACCGTGGGCGGCGGAACCGAATCGGCGTCAGCGGATCCAGCGGCTGGCGCGCCGCCGCTTCACTAAGATTCTCAGATTAGACCGGCCCTCTCAGCCCTGGGCGCAGCCGGAAGTTTCAGGCGGCAGCGAACGTCCGCGGAGCGACGATACGCCGTTCCTTCGCTGCATTAGGCTTCTGCCGCCCCGCGACACTTTTTTTTCCGCCCGACACTGCGGCAAGATGGGCGCGATATCTGAACACGGAGCAATTGTATGGCATCGAAGCGCCGGCACGGCTCCTGGCATGAGTACGACGTGGTGGTCGAGCGCAACGTCGTGACCGCGATGCGCGACGGTATCCGCCTTGCCGCGGATATCTATCGCCCTGCGCGCGACGGCGCTCCCGTTGACGCGCGCTTCCCCGCGATCGTCGAGCGCACTCCCTACGACAAGCATTCACCCCGCTTTGTCGCGCAGGCGCGATTCTTTGCCCAACACGGCTACGTGGTCGTAATCCAGGATGTGCGTGGGCGCGGCGAGTCGGAGGGCGAATGGTACCCCTTCGCGCGGGAAGCTGCCGACGGGTACGCGTCCGACACCATTTTATCTGCAATCAGGAGGGGGGGTTCGACCCAGGCGCCGCAAGTGCGAGCCAGTGCCACTTCCTGGCGCTTTGACCCGTGTGACCCGGTGCCGACGATCGGCGGAAATATCTCCGTCGGCTTCGAGTTTATGCCTACCGGCGGATTCGACCAGCGGACTCGCGCAGGCGCCTTTGGCGCGAATGACACTTTGCCTCTGGTGGTACGGGCCGACGTGGTGGCCTACGTGAGCGATCCATTGGAAACGCGATCTCGAGGTGACCGGCCCAGTCGTCGCGAACCTTTGGGTGTCATCATCGGCAGTCGATACCGACTTTACTGCCAAGCTTATTGACCTCTATCCGCCTAATATCGATTATCCTGATGGTTATACACTCAATCTGACCGATTCTATCATTCGGATGCGCTATTGTGATTCGTTCGAAAAGCCCGAGCTCATGGTGCCGAATAAAGTCTACCGTGTGAGTTTTCCTCTTTACCCTACCAGCAACCTGTTCAAGGCCGGACATCGGAGCCGCATAGATATTGCGTCGTCGAACTTTCCGCGTTTTGATGTCAACCCCAACACTGGCGGTTCATTAGGGCAACCCGGTGCGATAGTGGTGGCGCAAAACACGGTACATCACGACCTCGAGCATCCGTCGCATCTCGTCTTACCGGTCGTTGAAGAGTAAGGGAGAGAACCTAAGCTCAGCCTTTAGGCGTGGTTCTGTAACGCTCAAACCCACAGCTTTACTACCTTTCGCTGCTCTGTTAGCTTTCTGGGCTAAGCAAAATAAAAGGAAAGAAGCGACATCTGATGCCCTTCGAGGCTGCCCGCAAGCGGGAAATAATACAAACCCACGCCAATAGCGCCAATGACAGTGGCTCGTCGGAAGTTCAGATCGCGCTCTTTACGGCGCGAATCGAATACCTGACGGAGCATCTGAAGTCCCACGCTAAGGATCATCACTCGCGTCGCGGTCTGTTGCGACTGGTCGGCAAGCGTCGTCGATTGCTGGACTACCTGCACTCGCAGGACTTCGGTCGCTACAAAGGACTCATTGAGAAATTGGGCATCCGAAGATAGGCCCTGTTCGCCGGGCCTCGCGCAATCGCGCGCTCTTTGGAGTGTTGGTACGATCGGCCCCGATCAAAAGCGTCCGGCACGAGGTTCTGCGGCTCTCCCCGATAATGAGGGGGCTGTTCCTCTCCGTCTTAGGTGTAAGCAATGTATCGAAAGCTAGAAATTCAGTTTGCAGGCAGACCTTTGTCGCTCGAGACCGGCCGGTTGGCCAAGCAGTCGCACGGCGCTGTGTTGGCGCAGTACGGCGATACAATCGTTCTGGCCACCGTCGTTTCGGCATATCAAAGCCGCGATAAGATCGATTTCCTGCCACTTACCGTAGACTACCAGGAGCGAACTTTCGCCGCTGGGAAGATCCCCGGCGGCTTCTTCAAGCGCGAAGGACGGCCATCCGAAAAGGAGATTCTCACTTCGCGGCTGATCGATCGATCGATACGCCCGTTATTCCCGAAGGGCTACGATCGGGAAACTCAGGTCGTGGTCACGGTGCTTTCGGCGGATCGCGAAAATGATCCGGACATGCTCTCGCTGATCGCGGTCTCCGCTGCGCTCGAAGTCTCGGATATCCCCTGCAACGGGCCCGTAGCGGCGGTTCGAGTCGGACGTATAGACGGAAAGCTGGTGGTCAACCCGAGCCTCGCGGCAATGGAGGGCAGTGATGTCGCGATGGTCGTCGCGGCGAAGCCGGATTCTATAGTGATGCTTGAGGGCGGGGCTCAAATTGTCGATGAGGAAGCGATCCTTGAGGCTCTGTTTACGGCTCATGAGGAGATGCGGCCCATCTTTGAGATGCAGGACGAGCTTCGCCGCCTCGCGGGCAAGCCCAAGCGCGAGTTTTCACCCAAGGTTATGGATCCGGCGTTGCTCAGTGCGGTCAAGGAGCGGATGACAGCGGATCTCGAGGCCGCTCTCAAGATCAGTGGGAAGAAAGAGCGTGGTGCCGCGGTCAACGCCGTGTCTGACCGGGTGGTAGAGGAACTGGGCGCGCGCCTTCCGGAGCGCTCCAAAGAGCTTGAGGATGCCTGCGAGAGGGTACTGCGCGATCGTGTCCGGCGGGTCATTCTGGAACAGGATCGCCGAATCGACGACCGTAGTTCGACCGAGATTCGACCGCTGAGTGCCCAGGTCCAGGTGCTCCCGCGAACCCACGGTTCTGCGATTTTCACCCGCGGCGAGACACAGGCGTTAGCGACGGTCACGTTGGGCACATCTGCCGACGAGCAGAAGATCGATGCGCTGCTGGGCGAGCGCTACAAGAAGTTCATGTTGCACTATAATTTTCCGCCGTTTTCGACCGGCGAGGTCAAGTTCCTGCGCGGTCCATCACGTCGCGAGATTGGCCATGGCGCGCTTGCCGAACGCGCGCTCGCTCCCGTATTGCCGCCCGAGGATGACTTCCCGTACACGATCAGAGTCGTATCAGAGGTACTCGAGTCTAACGGCAGTTCCTCGATGGCGACGGTCTGCGGTGGCAGCCTGGCGCTGTTCGACGCGGGCGTGCCGGTCAAAGCGGCGGTCGCTGGGGTCGCCATGGGATTGGTCAAGGAGGGAGAGCACGTGCGCGTGCTCACGGATATCCTGGGCGACGAAGATCACCTGGGCGACATGGACTTCAAGGTCGCCGGTACCTCCGAGGGCATTACGGCGATCCAGATGGACAACAAGGTCGGTGGAGTCACGCGTGACGTGATGGGTCAAGCGTTACGCCAGGCACGTGACGCGAGACTGTTTGTGTTGAGCGTGATGCAGAAGGCGTTGGATGAACCGCGCAAGGAAGTCTCAACGTATGCGCCCCGAATAGTCACGCTGCACATTAAGCCTGACAAGATTCGCGACGTGATCGGTCCTGGCGGAAAGGTTATCCGCGGGCTAGTCGAGGAGACGGGCTGCAAGATCGATATCGAGAATGATGGCACGGTACTGATCGCCTCCGCCGACGCCACTGCGATGGAAAAGGCGATAGCCGCGATCCAGGCGATCACGGCCGAACCCGAAGTCGGGCGCATCTACCGTGGCAGGGTCCAGAAGATTGTCGAATTCGGCGCGTTTGTCGAGATTTTCCCGGGCACAGACGGCCTTCTTCACATCTCTCAGCTCTCCAAGGAACGAGTGCGCAGGGTGGAAGACGTGGTGCATGAAGGCGACGAAGTGATGGTCAAGGTGCTCGACGTCGATCGCAGCGGCAAGATCCGTCTTTCGCTGCGCGAGGCGCAGGAAGAACTCGAACAGAAGGGCAAATAACCGGCGGTTGCGGAGAGAGGCTCATTAGAAGAGCTTGCTCCGCGAAATCAAATTAAAAGGGCCCGGCGGACTTCCCGGTCTTTTTTGTTAGTGGGAAAAGAGGTGCAAGGGAAGGGTACCGAGCTGGCTTTCTCAACTGCCTGACAGGGCGGGTATGGTACACAAGAGCGTTCTATCCAACGGTATGCGCGTCCTCACCGAGGCGATGCCCCAAGTGGTGTCGGCGACGATCGGGATCTGGGTCGAAAACGGATCGCGCTATGAGGAACCCCCGCAGAATGGGGTTTCTCACTTTATCGAGCATCTGTTGTTCAAGGGCACTAAGAAGCGCACCGCAGCGCAAATCGCCGAAGAAGTCGACGCAGTGGGCGGTGTCCTCAACGCCTTCACCGGCAAGGAATATACCTGCTATTACGCGAAGGTCCTTGGCGAGGATCTGCCGATGGCGACCGACCTGCTGGCCGATCTTTTTCTTGAATCGGTCTTTGACCCCGCCGAGATTGATCGGGAGCGGCAGGTCGTGTTGCAGGAGATTTCGCAGGCCGAAGACACGCCCGACGATTTTATCCACGACCTCTTTAATCTTCATTTCTGGCGGGGTCATCCGCTGGCGCTGCCGATCTTCGGCTCGGTCGAAACCGTCAATGCGATTGATCGTGACGCATTACTGTCCTTGATGGCAGAGCGCTATCGGGCCGGCCGCGTGTTCATCTCGGCCGCCGGAGCGGTCGATCATGATCAACTCGTGGCCAAGTGCGAGCGGCTGTTTAATTCGGTCCAGGGCGACGGCAAGGCAGATCCGATCACACCGCCACAGGAATCGGTGATGGTCCTCAACTATCCCAAGAAGCTCGAGCAGGCCCATTTGTGCATCGGAGGACCGGGGATCAGCCAAGTCGCATCGCTGCGCTACGCCGGGTACGTGATGAACACCGCACTGGGCGGCGGGATGTCGTCGCGTCTCTTCCAGGAAGTGCGCGAGAAGCGCGGGCGGGTGTATAGCATCTTCTCGTTCCTTTCAGCCTTCATGGATTGCGGATATTTCGCAATCTACGCGGGCACCAGCCCGGAGTGGGTAGACGAAGTGATCGAGGTAACCCTGGGCGAAGTCGCTAAGCTTTGCCGCGAGGGACTCAAGCCGTCCGAACTCCAACGCGCCAAAAGCCAGCTCAAGGGGAACATGCTGCTCGGAATGGAATCGACGGACAGCCGCATGAATCGTCTGGCGCGCAACGAAATCTACTTCAGGCGCGATATACCGCTCGAGGAACTGGCACGCGAAATCGAGAAGGTGACCAACGATCAGATCGTCGAGCTTGCTTCCACCTGCTTCCGGCCGGAGCGCATGGGGATGGTGCTGCTGGGTGATCTCAAGGGTCGCGAACTCGGCCCCGCAGTCTGGTCTCCGCTCAGCTAAACTAAGGAGGATCGCCGTCCAACGGTCCCTTAGGTCTCGTCACCAAGCTCTGCTGACTGGAGGCAGTGGCTTCCATGGCTACGGACAGGTCGTAGTGGCGTTGCAGATGTTTACGCCCATGGGAGTGCCTCCGACCACGGTGGCCTTGTTTCCATTGATGATATTGTTCAGGTAACCACTCGACGCGTCGGTGAAGGTCATTCCGTTACCGGCCAAATTGTTGCTGATCACGCTACCGCTGACTACGCAGCCGACTCCGCAGTCAACTCCATCGCCGCCGCTTCCTCCGGTGCCGTTGCCGATGACCCGAACGTTCTGCACGGTGCCATTGTTGCCAAGTGAGATCCCTGCTCCACCCATTCCTGTCACACTGCCATTTGAGACCGTCACATTGCTCTGACCAACCGCGTCTACGCCGATTCCGGTTCCGGTCGCAGGCCCAATAATCGAAAAGCCGTTCAGATTGATCGAAACGTTGTTCGCCGAGACCTTGATAGCGTCGGGGAAAATGACTCCGATGATCAGGGTGGAGCCGAGGAAGTAGCTACCGGCTTTGGTGATCTTGATAGGAAACCCGGCAGCCGGTTTAACCAACTTGGTCTGAGCAAGCGCTGGCTTCACCGCCATCGCCGAGATTATCAACGCAATTGCCAACGCGATTCTGCCAAAACGTCCGCGAACCATTCTGATTCCTCCTGCCCCCGCCTCCTTTAACGGATACCAGCGGGAACCGATGTGCGTACTCTATCCGCGGTACCCATCCGCTTCCAGCATGCCTGGCGAAAAACGATCACTTGGTTGCGTGCGGCGCGAGGATTTGACTTAGTGTTAACGAGGTCCATTTGCGAAATAACTTTCCCGAGATGTCCG
This sequence comes from uncultured Pseudomonadota bacterium, assembly GCA_963837035.1. Taxonomy (GTDB): domain Bacteria; phylum Desulfobacterota; class Binatia; order Binatales; family Binataceae; genus JASHZA01. The sequence continues at coordinate 683,145 of CAWIMH010000021.1, read as the reverse complement.
CACCGGTAGTCAAGATTCAGCGCCTGCGCCAAGGTTCCCAGCCATTGCCGCGCTACCATACGGACTCCGCGGCGGGGTTCGACCTTACGGCGGAGGCTGCGGGCAAACCGCTGAGCCTGCAACCCTTGGAGCGCGCGGCCGTACCCACCGGCATCGCTGTCGAAATTCCGACTGGTTTCGAGGGTCAGGTGCGTCCTCGCAGTGGACGAGCGCTCAGTGAAGGCCTCACTCTGGTCAATTCGCCCGGCACAATCGACGCTGACTACCGCGGCGAGATCAAAGTGCTCATGATCAATCTTGGCGACCGCCCAATCTGGATAAATCCCGGCGATCGTATTGCGCAACTTGTGATTGCGCCGGTGGTTCGAGCTGAACTGGTCGAGGTACAGGAACTCGAGGACAGCGCGCGCGGAAGCGGTGGTTTCGGTCACACGGGCCGATAGGTTACTGGCGGCATACTCGATGAGTCGGGCTAAAACCGACGTTGGTAAAAACGATCACCAGGAAGCACTGCTGGCAGTGTCTCCGGTGGACGGGCGTTACCGCTCGCGCACGCGCACGCTGGTAGGTTACTTCAGCGAGTACGCACTGATTCGCTACCGGGTGCTGGTGGAAATTGAATGGTACCTGGCGCTGGCGGCAAATCCTGCGATCGAGGCGCTGCCGCCGATTGCCCCAGCTACCGCGAAACGTCTGCGCAACATATATAATGAGTTTTCGCTTAGCGACGCGCGCCGCGTCAAAGTTCTCGAAGCCGAGACCAATCACGACGTGAAGGCGCTGGAGTATTTTCTCAAGGAGAAAATCGCCGAACTGGACGCGGACTTGCCGCTCGAGATGGTGCATTTCGCGTGCACCTCCGAGGATATCAGCAATCTGGCATACGCCCTGATGCTCAAGGAGTTTGCGGAGCGCGAGCTGCTCCCGGCGTTGGAGCGAATCGGCGGCGAGCTAGCTTCGATGGCCCGACGCTACAAAGGGGTCGCTATGGTCGCGCGAACCCATGGGCAGGCGGCGTCCCCCACGACTATGGGCAAGGAGCTCGCGATTTTTGCTTATCGCCTGGACCGCCAGATAAAACTTTTCCGCGCGCAGGAATATCTCGGGAAAGCAAACGGCGCCGTTGGCAATTGGAATGCTCATCGCTTCGCTTACCCGGAGGTCGATTGGCTCGCCCATTCGCGCAGTTTCGTCGAGGGTCTGGGTCTCGTCTGGAATCCGCTCACCACCCAGATCGAAAGTCACGATTTCCTCGCCGAGATTTTCCACACAATAGTGCGAATCGATACGATTCTGCTCGGCCTCGTGCGTGACATTTGGGGCTATGTGTCTTTGGGCTACTTCACCCAAAAGACCGTTGCCGGCGAAGTCGGTAGTTCGGTCATGCCGCACAAGGTCAACCCGATCGATTTCGAGAACTGCGAGGGTAATGTCGGAATCGCCACGGCGCTCTTCGAACATCTAGCGGCCAAGCTGCCGATCTCGCGATGGCAGCGCGATCTAAGCGATAGCACGGCGATTCGCGCGGTCGGAACCGCTTTCGGTCATGTCATCGTGGCGCTCAGTTCGCTCGAGCGCGGGCTCAGAAAACTAGAACTCAACGGTGCGCGCACCGCAGCAGACCTGGAAGACGAAAAGACGTTTGAGATCCTTGCCGAGGCAATTCAAACCCTGATGCGTCGCCACGGTCTTGAGCGTCCTTACGAGCAATTGAAGGAGTTGACCCGCGGACGCGCGGTCGATCGTCGCATGATTGAAGAGTTCGTTGAGACCCTCCCGCTCGACTCCGAAGGGCGAGCTATGCTTGCGCGGCTTGAGCCGAAGGACTATCTCGGCTACGCGGTCGAGCTGGTCGAACGGTTCACGCCGCCGAGTCAAAAGAAAAATCCAAGGACCTAAGTCAGATGGTGTCCGAGCCGAAAACTCGCGAGCTGGGTTAGGATACTGATACGATGGCTCGAGGTGTCCACCAGTAAACGTTCCAGCGCCCCTGTTACCCGACTTCGGCTATCGTTAGTGTGCTCCTCGAACCGAGCTAAATCCCGCGATCCGTCGAAAGAATCCCGCGCCCGCGCTTGTGTATAGGCGTTCGTGTGTGTGGAAAACCGCGCACGTAGCAGGCAAGGCGAGCTATGCTCGCATTTTGTCCCTCGGCCCCGGCCAAGCTAATATGACGATGTAGTCGTACCGTTGGCAATCGGCGGAGGTTTACGTGCAGGATACTCCGGAAAAACTCGAAATGTTCTACGAGGGCAAGGCCAAGAAGCTTTATTCGACTCCCGACCATGACCTCGTAATCGCCTACTTCAAGGACGACGCTACCGCCTTCAACGCCAAGAAGCGCGGCACGATCGAGGACAAGGGCGTAATCAACAACAGAATGTCTGAACTGTTCTTCGGCATCCTGGAGAAGAGCGGGATCAAAACCCATTTCGTGCGCCGGCTTAACGACCGCGACATGCTGTGCAAACGGCTCGACATAGTGCCGGTGGAAACGGTCGTGCGCAATATCGTAGCCGGCTCGATGGCGAAGCGGCTGGGCCGTGAGGAGGGCGAGGATCTAACACATCCGATCGTCGAGTACTACTACAAAAGCGATCCGCTGGATGATCCTCTGATCTACCCGGAGCATGCCCTCCTTTTCGGATGGGCCACCGAGGAGGAGCTTAAGACCATCCGAACAATGGCGCTCAAGGTCAACGAGGTATTGCGCCCTTTTCTGGACGAGCGTGGCATAATCCTGGTGGACTTCAAGCTCGAATTCGGACGCCATAAAGGTGAGATTCTTCTCGGCGACGAGATTTGTCCCGACACCTGCCGTTTCTGGGACAAGGCCACGCGCAAAAAGCTCGACAAAGATCGTTTCAGGCGAGATTTGGGCAATGTCGAAGAGGCGTATCATGAGATGTTGCGTCGGGTTGAGGGTTAGATTCGGTCGCTTAACGCCAGCGCCATAAGGGCATTCTTGCGAGTCAAGGTTTTTGTAACGCCCCGCGAGGGCATTCTCGACCCCCAGGGACAGGCGACTCAGGGTGCCCTCAGAAGCCTGGGTTTCGGCGCCGTCAAGTCCGTTCATATTGGGCGCTACATGGTGCTTGATCTCGACGTTCGCAACAAGGCGGCCGCCGAGGAAGCCGCGAAGAAGATGTGCGAGCAGTTGCTCGCTAACCCGTTGATCGAGGACTACCGCTTCGAGGTTGAGGGCGAATGAAGTGGGGCGTGGTAAGCTTCCCCGGCTCCCTTGACGACGAAGACGCGCTCTATGCTTTGCGCGAGGTCTTGGGTCAGGACGCGACCCGGCTGTGGCACAAGGACGAGCGGTTGATGGGCGCGGAATGCGTCCTGCTACCGGGCGGATTTAGTTACGGCGACTATTTGCGCTGCGGCGCGATCGCGCGGTTCTCTCCCATAATGAAAACCGTCGCGCGTTTCGCCGCGGATGGCGGCTTGGTGATTGGGACTTGCAACGGCTTTCAGATTCTTTGCGAAGCGCACCTCCTGCCCGGCGTTCTTACCCGGAATCGCTCGTTGTCTTTCGTGTGCGATGAGGTCCGCGTGCGCGTCGAGAATGCATGCACGCCGTTCACTCGTGCGACTCGGGCGGGCGAAATTCTGCGCCTGCCGATAAAACATGGCGAAGGATGTTACGTCGCGCCCGAGAGCCAGATTTCTCAGATGGAGGAGCGAGGCCAAGTCCTGCTGCGTTACGTCGATGCGTCTGGAATCGAGACCGAAGGCGCGAACCCGAACGGCTCACTGCATGGTATCGCCGGAGTTGCGAACGAACGCTTCAACGTTTTCGGGTTGATGCCGCATCCCGAACATGCGGTTGAAAAATTACTCGTTGGCGGTGACGACGGCCTGAAGTTGTTTCGCTCGGTAATCGAGAGCGCTCGATGAGCGCAGTTTCACTTCCGCATGAGCCCACGGTCGACCTGGGGCAGGCGCGGGCACATGGCTTGACTGAAGGCGAGTACGCCAGCATCGTGCGCTGTCTCGGGCGTACCCCTACCTTTACGGAGCTCGGGGTGTTCTCCGTGATGTGGTCAGAGCACTGCTCCTACAAGTCGTCGCGCAAGCACCTCAAGATGTTGCCGATGGGAGGACCCCAGGTGGTCGGTGGTCCGGGCGAAAATGCCGGCGCGATCGATGTTGGCGATGGCTGGATCGCGGTCTTCAAAATCGAGAGTCACAATCATCCGTCGTTTGTCGAACCTTACCAGGGAGCAGCGACCGGCGTCGGGGGAATTCTGCGGGATATTTTCACCATGGGCGCGCGGCCGATCGCGAGCATGAACTCCCTCAAATTTGGTTCGTTCGACCATCCGCGCACACGGTATCTGTTAAGCGGTGTCGTAGGCGGAATCGGCGGTTACGGCAACTGTGTCGGAGTGCCAACTGTCGCTGGCGAGGTGATGTTCGACTCTGCGTACAACGCCAATATCCTCGTGAACGCCTTTTGCCTGGGGCTTGCGCGCAAAGATGAGCTGCAGAGCGCTCGTGCGCACGGCGCCGGCAACCCGGTTTTGTACGTCGGTTCCGCGACCGGCCGGGACGGCATTCACGGCGCGAGTCTCTTGGCCTCGGCGGAATTCGACGCCAAAAGTGCGTCCAAACGGCCGACCGTGCAAGTCGGCGACCCGTTTACCGAGAAGCTGCTGATAGAGGCATGCTTGGAAGCGATGAAGACCGGCGCGATTGTTGCCATTCAGGATATGGGGGCGGCGGGACTCACCTCATCGTCGAGCGAGATGGCGGGGCGTGGCGGTCTCGGTATCGAGCTGAACCTCGACCGCGTTCCATTGCGCGAAGCCGGCCTTACGCCATACGAAATTCTGCTGTCGGAGTCACAAGAGAGGATGCTTCTGGTGGCGGAGCGCGACCGGGAACGCGAACTCGCCGAGATATTCGAGAAATGGGATCTGCATGCGGTCACGGTTGGCCACGTAACCGATGATGGTCGATGGCGCGTCCTTTACCGAGGGGAGGTAGTCGCGGATATACCGGTGGCGGCGCTGAGCTACGAGGCTCCAATGTACGATCGACCGGCGGTCCAGCCGGTCGCGGCATCGGGGCGTAGGACTAAACGCGCTCCGTCCCCTACACCCGGCGCCGCATTGCGCGCTCTACTCGGCAGCCCGAATGTATGCTCCAGGCGCTGGGTCTATCGACAATACGACTCGATTGTTCAAAGCAATACGGTGGTCGGGCCCGGGAGCGATGCCGCAATCCTGCGAATTAAGGGGTCGCGGCGCGGACTTGCGATGAAGGTCGATTCAAATCCACGAATGTGCGCGATGGATCCATACCTAGGAGCGGTCGCCACAGTGTGTGAAGTTGCGCGCAACGTGGCTTGCGCCGGCGCACGTCCGGCGGGCATCACGAATTGCCTCAACTATGGCAATCCCGAGAGGCCCGAGATCATGTGGCAATTAGTCCGCGGAATCGAAGGCTTGCGCGACGCTGCGCTCGCTTTCGAGACCCCGGTTATCAGCGGCAACGTTAGCCTCTACAACGAGACTGAGGGGCAAGCGATTCCTCCTACACCAACTATCGCGATGGTTGGCGTATTTACCGATGTCACACGGTATGTAAAGCAATACTTCAATAAATTGGACGACGCCATCCTGCTTATTTCCACACAATCACTGTCCCTGGCCGCCAGCGAATACGCGTCATTGTTTGGATCCAATGCCAACCAGCTGACGGCTATCGATTTGTCTCGTGAACGGAAACTGGTCGATGGCTTGGTTCAATGCGCAGAAGAGCGCCTGATCGACTCCGCTCACGACGTTGCCGACGGTGGCTTCGCTGTCGCGATGGCCGAAGCGTGTTTTAATCCGCACGGGATCCTTGGGGCGGATGTGGTCCTTGCCCCTGTGCCGGACCGGGTCGATGAAGTGCTTTTTGGTGAGAGTGCTTCGAGCGTGATTATTTCGGCTCCCGCAGATAGAGTTGAATTGATAGCGGGTATCTTCTCGCCGCTTGAGGTTTGCGAGATCGGACGCGTGAGCGGAGGCAAACGTCTCCGCATTGATTCGCTGATTGACGAAGACGTGGAAGATCTGTTGAGGATTTACGAGGGGGAGTTACCCCGGAGGCTCGGCGCGAAATGAACAATGAGGCCGACGCGTTCTCGGTTGCCGTAGAAGAATCCCCGCTCGATCGCTTTCACGACGAATGCGGCGTGTTTGGCGTTTACGGACATCCTGAGGCTGCTAACCTGGTCTACCTTGGCCTCTACGCACTACAGCATCGAGGACAGGAATCCGCCGGCATCGTTTCCTCCAACGGCAAGGCGCTAATTGCTCATCGTGGGATGGGCTTGGTCGCGGATATCTTCAACAACGAAGTGATATGTCAGCTCGAGGGTACGGCAGCAATCGGTCACAACCGCTATTCAACGACGGGCTCGACGTCGCTCAAGAATTGTCAGCCATTGGTGGTTGAATATGCCCACGGCGGGCTTGCGCTTGCGCACAACGGCAACCTCGTCAACTTCGACGAATTGCGGGAGAGGTTGGAAGCTAGCGGATCCATTTTTCAGTCGTCGTCGGACAGCGAATTGATCATCCACCTCATCGCCGGTGCCCACAGTTCCGACCTCCCGGGCAAGGTGGTGGAGGCTCTCGCGCAGGTACGCGGCGCCTACTCACTGGTGCTGCTCACGGAGCGCGGCATGATCGGTGCACGCGATCCCTTTGGGTTTCGCCCGCTGGTAATAGGCCGACTCAACGACGCTACAATCCTGGCATCAGAGACCTGTGCGCTCGACTTAGTCCGCGCTGAGTATATTCGTGAGGTCGAACCGGGCGAACTCATCGTAATTGACGATGACGGAATGCGATCACTGCGCCCGTTCGCGCCAGCGCCCACACGCCGATGCATGTTCGAGTACGTCTATTTCGCCCGCCCCGACAGCTTCTTGTATGGCCGTAACGTCTATCAGGTCCGAAAGCAGCAGGGACGCGCGCTTGCCCGGGAATGTCCATCAGATGCGGATATCGTGGTGCCGGTACCCGACTCGGGCAATGCCGCCGCACTCGGCTTCGCGGAAGAGTCAGGACTGCCATTTGAGATGGCGCTGGTGCGAAGCCACTATATTGGACGGACCTTCATCGAGCCGCGCCAGTCGATCCGTCATTTCGGCGTCAAGATCAAGTTCAATCCCGTTGCAGGGTTGCTTAAGGGTAAGCGGATTGTCCTGGTCGAGGATTCCCTGGTCCGCGGCACCACGCTGCGAAAAGTTATTCCGATGCTGCGGCAGGCGGGAGCGCGCGAGGTTCATATGAGAATTGCCGCGCCCCCAACGACTAACTCGTGTTTCTACGGGATCGATACTCCGACTCGGGAGGAACTCCTTGCTTCGCATCAGTCGGTGGAAGAGATACGAAATTACATTACTGCAGATTCACTCGGTTATTTGAGTTGGAAGGGACTCTACTCGTTCGTTGACGGCAACCGGGAAGGATTCTGCGATGCCTGTTTCACCGGAGAATACCCGGTCGAGATCCCCAGGGACCGGCCGCCGCATCAGTTACGCCTGTTCGATGCGGCCGACCACGGGAACGCCGCCACGATGCGGCGGTGAGTTGCCTCTGGAAACCCGATAGAAGCCGGCTCAACCAGACGGATTGGGGGAGGCTAGCGGTCGCTTCCGGTCGCTACCACGTCTGACAGCGCCACATCGCGAATCAATTCGGTCAGCGGTGCGCGAGTCAGCGTAATTGAAACCACGTGGCCCGGCTGGTGGAAAGTCACGCAGAAACTGTAGCCCTTGTATCGGTAAAACGAGCGCATTCCCAACCAGTAGACGGCCCCGACGGGCGCGCTCATCCGCGGATTCTTCAAGTCGAGGTTGAGGATTGCATTGTCTTCGCGTCGGTACAGCGTATAGGTGACCGGACGGCCATCCGCGAGATGATCTACCCGCCCCCCGTCTAACGCATAACCGGCACCATCGAAGTTGTATAGGTCATCTGGCATGTCGGCTTCCGCATAGGAGCGTCCGATATCTCCACGCATTCCATCGCGCGGTTCAACGTTGTCGCGGTCCATTACCCAGGCCAAATCCGTGCCGTCGCGCTCGCTTGGCACGTTGGGAACGAAGTCGCGCGCGAAAGAGTCGTACTTGCTGATGGCGAGATCAAAGGCCGGAACCGGGTGAAAACTCGTCGCAGGACCTTCGCCCGTATGACGACCCGAATAGACTCCAAGAAACACGAGCAAACACGCAGCGGCGGCGAGCGGAGCCCAAACTCGCGTCTGCCGGACAAAGGTACCGAATCTGCGCTCTGATGTTCGGGCAGTAAGGCTTGGCTCCGCCATCTCGCCAATCGCCGCCCTAATCCTCAACCGCACCTCGGCCGGCACTCTCATAATGTCGGAATGTTGGCGAACGAGAGCCTTGAGCGACCGCTCTTCCGCGAAGCGTGCACGGCACGAGAGGCAACTTGCGAGATGGTCATCGGCGATTCGGCGCTCGCCCGCGGTTAGCTCGCCGTCGGCGTGCGCGGATACGAACCAATCGATATATTCCGAGCAGCCGATCGCGGTCGGCCGCGAACGTGAGCTATCTTCCATCGTAGCGATTGACGCTGTGCGCCATTAGAGCTTCGAGTATGTCCGCGAATCAGCGCTGTCAAGAGCCAGTTTTACCACGCATCACAGTTAGCTTTAACATAGCTTGACGCATCAAAGCTCGGGCTCGCGACACACGTGACTTAACCGTGCCAAGCGGAATATCGAGGGTATCCGCGATCTCCTGATAGTTCAGCTCCTGAACATCAACCAGAATCAGAACCTCACGGAACTCCGGTGGCAGGGTTTCCAGCACGGTCTCAAACTGGCCTGCGATCAAGCGGCAGGCGATCAAATCTTCGGGATTGTGGGATGGCGGGAGGTCGCTAAGGCTGCGAGTTTCGGCTTGATGATCGAACTGTTCGGTGGTCACGGCCAGTTGCTCGCGCGCATTGCGGCGGTAGCAGTTGCGAAAATTGTTGTAGAGGATGGTCAGCAGCCACGCCCGACAATTCGTTCCTACCTGAAATTGGTCGAAAAATCGGTAAGCTCGCAGAATCGTGTCTTGCAACAGATCCTTCGCGTCGTCCGAATTGCGGGTCAGCCGAACCGCCGCGGAATAGACGGCGTCCAAATGCGGCAAGGCGACTTGTTCAAACAAGTGCCGCTTCTCCCCGGTGCTGAAGCGTCTTGCGCCCATATGTCAGAAATCGAACATAGCACCAGTTTTGAGTAAGTCCTAACCCCCTTGTCGTTGCTCCGGGCGGAAGGCCGGCCGCGGCGGGAACCCAAACCGGACCGAGCTGGTTTTAATCAAACGACGCGAGGGCTTATAGAAACTCGACATTCGTGCTAACCCACTTTGGCGAAGCGCCATTCGCGGCGTACAATTGCCGAAAATCTCACAAGAACCTCTTTCGCGAAGGAGAAGAAATGGAAAAACGAAAGGTCGCCGGCGCAGTGCTTGCGGTTTCGGTTGCGGCTATGTTTCTCGCGCAGCCGATTTTTGCCGATGATACCAGCAAGACTCAGGGGACAAATCAGGCCAACGTAAAGTGTGTCGGAGGCAATAGTTGTAAGGGCCAAAGCTCCTGTATGTCCGCGAGCAACAGTTGCAAGGGCCAGAACGCCTGCAAAGGGAAAGGCTGGGTCACAGCCGCGAGCGTCGACGAATGTACCCAGAAAGGTGGCCACGCCGACAAGAGCTGATCCGTCGAGCGGCTCGCGGGCCGCGGATAGGATCAAAATGGACGCCCACAATTTCCCGTCCCTGGGCTTCGGCGTCGGACTGCGCCGGCCCCATTACTCCGAGATCCTCGACAGCCATCCACGGATGGACTGGTTCGAAGTAACTACGGAAAATTTCATGGTCGCGGGTGGGCGTCCGCTCGAAGTGCTCGAGGGGGTACGCGAACACTATCCAATAGCGATGCATGGGGTGTCGCTTTCGATCGGATCGAGCGATCCGCTCAATCGCAATTATCTGCGCGAGTTGAGTACGATGGCTCGCCGTTTCGAACCCGCATGGATTTCAGATCATTTGTGTTGGACGGGGGTCGGCGGTCACAATTTACACGATCTCCTGCCGCTGCCCTACAATGAAGAGGCGCTGTCGCACGTCGTGCGACGAATTCGCGAGGTACAGGACATTCTTGGCCGTCCGATACTGATCGAGAACGTTTCGAGCTATATGACGTTTGCTTGCTCGAGCCTGACCGAATGGGAATTTCTGAGTGCCGTGGCCGACGAGGCTGACTGCGGTATTTTGCTCGACATCAACAACGTCTTTGTCAACGCCTTCAATCACGGCTTCGACGCCGAGCGCTACCTCGAGGCGGTGCCGATCCGGCGGGTCCAGCAGTTCCATCTGGCGGGCCATCAAGACCACGGCAGCTATCTTCTCGATACGCATGATCATCCCTTGCGTCCCGAGGTCTGGAGACTCTACGAACTGGCGGTGCGGCGCTTCGGCGCTGTTTCAACGCTGATCGAGTGGGACGATCTAATCCCCGGCTTCAGTACGCTTCAGGAGACCACCGACGAAGCGCGTCGAAGGTCCGAGTCGGCGATCCGGGAACTGACCCAACCTCGTAGCGATGCAATCGGATGAAGACAACCTGTGCGAAGAAACGGGCGCCTAGAGGCATCGATGGCAGCCTCGATCTGAAAGGCCTCCAGACGTTGCTCTATCGCCTGATAGTCGCGCCGGAAGGGGTGGAGGAAGGACTTGCCGCCCGGAACGATTTGTTGCCTCACGGACTTGCCGGGATTATCAACGGCGACGATCGGCTCTCGCCAGGTGAGCGCCTCGCGATATACGCGAACGCATATTTCTACCGATTGCTCGACGTGTTCAAAGAGGAGTTTCCTGCGACACTATCGGTCGTCGGCAACGTGAACTTTCACAATCTGATCACCAGCTTCCTGAACGAGTTTCCACCGGTAGAGCCGTCGATCCTGCACGCCGGCCGCTGTCTTCCGGACTACATTCGCGCGCATCCGTTCAGTGAGCGCTGGCCATATCTGGCCGATTTGGCGCGACTGGAGCGAGCCAACCTGGAGATATTCCATGCGCGCACAGCGCCGGTGCTCAACGTTGCCACGTTGCGGGGCGTGTTACCGGATGATTGGCCGAAGCTGATCCTGCAGATGCATCCAGCCGCGCGGATCCTGGACCTGAAATGGCGTGTGGACACGGTGCTTCGAGCCGTCGAAAAGAACGAGGCATCGATTGAACCCGTACCCGGTCAAACTCGCGTTCTGGTCTGGCGGCGCGGTTCACAAACGCATTACCGGGCGCTCGAACGCGTCGAAGGGGCTGCGCTCATGTTAACCCGGGATGGAGCGCCGTTTGCTTCGATCTGCGAAGCTGTCGCGATGGAAGCGGATCCAGGTGAAAATACTGAGAAGCTAATCAACGCGCTCGTGGCGCGATGGCTCGACGACGGCGTGCTGACTTACCCGAGTCCAGAGTCCGCGTCGCCGGGTGATGCAACATCTTAAGCAATTGGCCAAGTCGGTAGCGCAGGTCGTGTCGGGGTACGATAGCGTCGAGCATGCCATGCGCGAGCAGAAATTCCGCGGTCTGGAAATCGTCGGGTAGCTGCTGACTGGTCGTCTGTTCGATCACGCGGCGTCCGGCGAAACCGATCACAGCACCCGGTTCGGCGAGATTCAGATCGCCGAGGCTGGCGAAAGACGCGGCGACACCGCCCGTAGTCGGATCGCACAGCACCGATAGGTAAGGGACCCGCGCATCGCGCAGGCGCGCGAGGGCGGCCGCAACCTTCGCCATCTGCATCAAGGAGAGCGCCCCTTCCTGCATCCTCGCGCCGCCCGAGGCGCAGAACACGACCAGGGGCAATTTTCTCTTCACGGCGTAGTCCACCAGGCGCGCCAGTTTCTCGCCGACCACCACGCCCATGCTGCCGCCCATGAAGTTGAAATCCATAACGGCAATCGCGGCATCGCGCCCCTCAATCTTGCCGATGCCCGTCACGACTGCGTCGCTGCGGCCGGACGTGCGCCGGGCAGATTCCAGGCGCTGCGGATACGGTCGCGTATCGACAAATCCGAGAGGGTCGCCGACAGCCAGTTCAGCGAACAGCTCTCGCCACGTTCCCCGGTCGAGGGTAATCGCGAGCCGTTGCTCAACCGTCAGCCTCAAATGATGCCCACACTTGGGACAAACGTTTAGATTACGTTCGACCTCCTTGCGGAAGGCTATTTCCTTGCATCCTGGGCACTTCGACCACATCTGGTCAGTCGTGGTACCAGCAGACACGGCCGGTGCGTTGGCGGATTCATCGGTTGCCATGCGCTACTCCGTCGCCGCCACAGTCGATTCTCTGCTGGCGCCGCGGATGCCTGCCTTGAGCGAGCTGACGAAGTCGCCGACGAGCGGGACCAGCTGTTCGGAACCCACGTTGTTTTCGATCAGCTGCGAGATCGCACTCCCCACCACGACCGCGTCCGCAAAGCACGCGACCTCGCGCGCCTGGGCCGGTGTCGAAATGCCAAAGCCGACACCGATTGGAAGACTGGTCACGCTGCGCAGGTCGCGTACCTTGGTTTCGAGGTCCGCCGCAATCTGCGCACGCGCGCCGGTTACACCCATGACCGATACGTAGTAGAGAAAGCCGCTCGCTGAATGCGCGATAATCCGGCTTCGCGCGAGCGGAGTGGTTGGTGCGAGTAGATAAACTATATCCACGCCCGAGGCTCGCGCCGGCTTCGCCAACTCCGCCACCTCTTCAGGCGGCAGGTCGACGACGAGCAGCCCGTCGACTCCGGCCTGAGCAGCGTCGGCGCATAGCCGAGCACATCCGTAATGCAGAATCGGGTTGAAGTAGCCGAAGAGAATCACGGGAATCTGTGTAACTTTGCGCAATTCGGCGACCGTCGAGAGGATCGCCGGCAGAGTGGCGCCTCCCGCGAGCCCGCGCGCGGCGGCGCGCTGGTTCGACGGCCCATCGGCCATCGGATCCGAAAACGGCACCCCCAGCTCGATCAGATCGGCGCCGCGCGACTCGAGTTCGAGCACCAGGCGGCGCGTTATGTCGAGGCTCGGGTCGCCAGCGACGATATACGGGATCAGTGCGATCTCGCCGCGTTCCCGCAATCGATTGAATGTGGTTACGATCCGGCTGTCGGCCGCCGCTCTCTGCTTCATCACAGACTCACCCCGGTCGCGCGAGCGACGGTTTGCATATCCTTGTCCCCGCGACCCGAAAGGTTGACAATCATCGTCTGATCGCGGGGTAGAGCGGGCGCAAGTTTGACCGCGTGAGCGATCGCATGCGCGCTCTCGAGCGCCGGTATAATTCCTTCAGTTTCCGAGAGCAGCTTGAGACCCTCCAGCGCTTCCGTATCGGTCACGGCGACGTACTCGGCGCGCCCCGTGTGCCCGAGCCACGCGAGCTCCGGTCCAACGCCGGGGTAGTCAAGGCCCGCAGCAATGGAGTGCGTTTCGCGGATCTGTCCCATCTCATCCTGGAGCAGCAGTGTCCGATTCCCATGGAGGACACCCACGGACCCAGCAGTAATCGTCGCCGCGTGCATCAAACCGTTGAGGCCAAGCCCTCCTGCTTCCACTCCGACCATGCGGACGTTCCGATCCTTCAGGAACGGGTAGAATAACCCAATCGCATTCGAACCGCCGTTTACACACGCGACCAGTACGTCCGGCAGGCGTCCTTCCTTTTCCAGCACCTGGCGCCGCGCCTCGCGTCCGATTACCGATTGGAAATCGCGCACGATCATGGGGTAAGGATGTGGACCGGCGGCGGTGCCGATTAGGTAATACGTGTGGCGCACGGTCGCGATCCAGTCACGCAGCGCCTCGTTGAGCGCATCTTTCAGGCTCCTGCTGCCGGAATCGACCGCGGTGACCTTTGTCCCGAGGAGCTTCATGCGGAAAACGTTGAGCGCCTGGCGCTCGACGTCGACGCTTCCCATAAAGACTTCGCATTCGCGCTTAAACAGCGCCGCCATAGTCGCGGTTGCGACACCGTGCTGACCTGCGCCGGTCTCCGCGGTGATACGCGACTTGTTCATCCGCACCGCGAGCAGTGCCTGTCCGAGAGTGTTGTTGACCTTGTGTGCGCCCGTATGACAAAGATCCTCGCGCTTCAGGTAAATCTTCGCGCCGCCGAGCCGCGCCGTGAGGTTTGCACAATGGTAGAGCGGGGTGGGGCGCCCGACATAGTCGCGTGAGTAGCGTTTGAGATCGTCCCGGAACCTAGGATCGCGCCGGGCCGCTTTATATGCCGCTTCCAGTTCGAACAGCGCGGGCATCAGCGTCTCCGCGACATAACGGCCACCGAACTCGCCGAAGTGTCCGCGACTATCGGGCAGATTTTGCATTGGCGACAAAGCTCCTGAGTTTGGAGGCATCCTTGATCCCCGGTGCGGATTCAACGCCGCTCGCGACGTCCACGGCGAACGGCCGCAAAGCCACTGCCTTGGCCACATTTTCCGGCGTGAGGCCGCCCGAAATGAAAGTCCGGTCCAGCGTCGAGGCCGCTTAGAGCTTCCAGCGAAAGCGTCCGGCCCGTGCCCCCGTATAGTTGCGGATGGAAAGCATCCAACAGTACATAGTCGGCCCGCGTCCGCGCTGATCCGATCGGATGGCAATTCGTCTTTGAGCCTGAGCGCACGAATCACCCTGACCGGCCAGCCGGCCAGCGCCGTCTCGTCCTCGTCGCCATGGAACTGCAACAGGTCGAGGCTGAGCGCGCCCAGTCGCTCGGCGATATATTCGCGGTCCGCGCTGACGAAAACCCCCACGACGTCACAGCGCCGGCCGATCGCCCGGCGGATCTCCAACGCGCGCTCCAAGGTGACTGATCGCGGACTCGGCGGATGGAAGTTGAGGCCGATCATCTCGACGCCCAGAGCGACAGCGGCGACCGCATCGTCCACCCGTGTCACGCCGCAGATTTTGATCCGCACGTTCACTTTGCGCCCTGAGTCTCCCCGCAGCCGAGCGCGTTGAGCGAGTCCCGGGAGCGCCGCGGACGGATCGCCGCCGCGCAGGAGACTCTCGCCGATCAGAAAGGCGCGGGCGCCGGCTCCAGCCAGGCGCCGAATATGTTCGGGTGTTTCAATTCCGCTCTCTGACACGATCAGGGCGTCGCCATCATAGCCGCGGAGCAATTCTTCAGTGGTTGCAATATCGGTTTTGAACGTGTGGAGGTCGCGGTTGTTGATGCCAATGAGCTGTGCGCCAAGCCTCTGCGCCAGCTCGAATTCTGCCTGGTTATGCACCTCGATCAGTGCGGCCAGCCCGAGTTCGCTCGCGAGCGCCGCGAGCGAAGCCAGTTCCTTTTCCGCAAGCATCGCAGCGATCAGTAGAATACAGCCCGCACCGGCAGCACGCGCTTCGAAAAGCTGATACGAGTCGAACATGAAGTCCTTACGCAGGAGCGGAAGCTCGACTGCCGTACGTACAGCGCGCAAATCCGCGAGCGAACCCTTGAAATGCCGGTCCGTGAGCACGGAAACCGCAGCGGCGCCGCCCCTCTCGTAGTCTCGTGCGACCGCCGCCGGATCCAGTCCCGGCAGAATGTCGCCCTTGCTCGGTGACGCGCGCTTAACCTCGGCGATAATCGCGGGGTGGTGCGTTCGCAATGCCTCTGTGAAACGCTGAGGGGTCGGCGCCGCTTGCGCCTGGGCCACCACCGCGGCGAGCGGTACGGCGGCGCGCTGCTGTGCCAATTCGACGCGTTTGGCTGCGAAAATCTGCTCGAGTATGGAAGGCATTGCGGGGTCTCCGTCTGAATATTATGCGGCGGCTTGGTCCAGACTCGCCAGACGCATCTTCTCCACGCGCTCGAGCGCACGTCCCGAAACCAGGATCTCCTGTGCGAGACTGACGCCGTCGGCGAGCGACGCGGCACCGCCACCCACATAGATCCCCGCCCCGCCATTCAGCGCGAGCACATCGCGCGCTGCGCCGGGCTCACCGGCGAGCGTTCGTTGCAAAAGTTCAGTTGCCTCCTTGATATTCCCGGTCACGAATTCCGCCGGACTTGCGGGCTCGAGTCCGAACGTCTCGGGAGCTATTTCGAATTCATGCATCTCGCCGCCGCGCACCTCGACCACCGCGGTCGAGGTTCCCAGGGAAATCTCATCAAGGCCGTCATTGCCATGCACAACCATCGCGTGCTTGACGCCAAGTGCGGCCAGCGCCTCGGCCATCGGACGGAGCAGACGCGGCTCGGCGACTCCGAGCAGCTGCCGGTAAGGCCTCACGGGATTGGCCATCGGCGCCATTAAATTGAAAACGGTGCGGACCCCGAGGGTGCGGCGCAACACCGCCAGCCGTGCCAGCACCGGATGATACGCCGGAGCGAAAACGAAGCAGATATTGGCCTGCTTGAGGCAGCGCTCGAGCCCCGCCGGATCCAGTTCTATCCTTACGCCCATCCACTCCAGCACGTCCGCGGCGCCGACGTGTCCGCTGACCGCGCGATTGCCGTGCTTGGCGACCGGTACGCCCGCGGCTGCGGCCACTAGAGCCGCGCCGGTCGAGATGTTGAAGGTGCCGGCGCCGTCGCCGCCGGTTCCTGCCGTATCCAGCACATTGCCCCCGTTGAGGCTCAATGGCCGCGACCTCCTGCGCATCGCACGCACGCCGCCGGTAAGTTCCGCAGCAGATTCACCCTTTAATCTGAGCGCGATCAGGAACCCGGCAACGAGCGCGTCGGGCACCACGTCGTCGAGAATTTCTCCCATCACACTCTCGGCCTCGGCAGCGTCGAGCGATCGGCCTTTGAGGACCGCCTCGAAGGCCTGCCGCAAATTAATCACGCGCCGACCCCCGCCAGGAAATTACGCAAAAGGTCCTTGCCTTGCGGTGTGCCGATCGATTCAGGATGGAACTGGACGCCCTCCACCCGCAGCAGCCGGTGGCGCAGCCCCATGATTTCGCCTTCCTCCGTGCGCGCACTCACCTCTAGGCATGGAGGCAGCGAGTCTCGCTCGACCAGCAGGGAATGGTAGCGCATTGCTTCGAACGGGTTGTCCAGCCCGGCAAAAATTCCCTTGGCGTCATGGATTATGGGCGAACTCTTGCCGTGCATCAGGCGCGCCGCGCGCGCGACCTTGCCGCCGAAGGCCTCGCCGACACATTGATGGCCCAGACACACGCCCAGGATGGGGATTCGACCGGCCATTTCGCGCAGGATTCTAACAGAGATTCCGGCCTCGGCCGGAGTGCACGGGCCGGGGGAGATTACGATCGCATCGGCTCGCAGCGCAGGAATGTCCGGCAATTCGATGGCGTCGTTGCGCCGCACGATGACCTCGGCGCCGAGTTCGCCGAGGTATTGCACCAGGTTGTAGGTAAACGAATCGTAGTTATCGATCATCAGGATTTTCGTCGCCACCGCGCTTTACCTCCGCGCCGCCGCTTCGAAATTGCGTGCGGCCCCGAGCGCCCGGATCATCGCGCGGGCTTTGTTGCACGACTCTTCGTATTCTGCCGCCGGATCGGAGTCCGCCACTACACCGCCGCCCGCCTGAATATAAACGCGATTCCCCTTGACCAGCAGCGTGCGCAGGGCGATCGCGGTATCCGTGTTGCCGGTGTAGCTGAAATAGCCGACCGCGCCCGCATACACGCCCCGCCGCACCCGTTCGAGTTCGTCGATTATTTCCATGGCGCGAATCTTCGGCGCCCCCGAAACCGTGCCCTGCGGAAAGGTCGCGCGGAACGCGTCGAAGGCGTCCATCTGGTCGTTCAATTCGCCGACCACGTTGGACACGATGTGCATCACATGCGAGTAGCGCTCGACCGTCATCAACTCGGTCACCTTGACCGATCCGATTTTGGCGACGCGGCCGACGTCGTTTCTACCAAGGTCGACCAGCATGATGTGCTCGGCGAGTTCTTTGGGGTCGGCCAAAAGCTCGCGCTCCAGCTCGAGGTCTTCGGCCTCGGAACTACCCCGCCTGCGCGTACCGGCGATCGGACGCAGCGTGATCTGTCGCCCCTCTACGCGGACCATCGTTTCCGGTGACGCGCCCACCAGCGTATGGTCGCCTAGCCGGAGATAGAACATGTAGGGCGAGGGGTTGATCATGCGCAGGCTGCGATAAAGGTTAAACGGATGCGCCGGCAGCGGCGCTTCGAACCGCTGCGATGGCACCACCTGAATAATGTCGCCCGCGGCGATATATTCCTTCGCTGCATCGACCATCGCCATGTAGCCCTCGCGGGTTTCGTTCGAGGTCACGTTCAACTCAGTTGCGGCGGCCGGTAACTCGAGGCTCGGTGGGATGGCGGGCCCGCGCAGCCGTTCGATAGTCTGGTCAATTTTCATTTGGCCGCTGGCATAGGCGCTCCGTGTCGAACCGAATTCAGCGACCGGCACGCATGCGATTATCTTGAGAGTCTGCCGCACGTTGTCGAAGACCAGCACGGTATCGGTAAACATCATGCAGAGATCCGGGATACCCAGATCATCCAGCGCGGTAGCGGGTATCCGCGGCTCGAAGTGCCGCACTATATCGTAGGCGAGAAACCCGACCGCACCGCCGAAAAAACGCGGCAATTCGGGCAATTGTGGGGCCCGGAAGGCCTGCACCTCGCGCCGTAACTCTTCAAAAGAGTCGTCGACCATCCGCACCTCGACAGCGCGGCCGGGACGAATCAACTCGACGCGCCTGCCGCGCGCCCTTATCGCCAGGGCAGGCTCCGTGCCGAGGAACGTGTAGCGTCCCCATTTCTCTCCGCCGCGCACGCTTTCGAGAAGAAACGAGTAGTCGCCCTGCGCGACCTTGAGAAATGCCGAGACCGGGGTCTCGAGGTCGGCCGGGATTTCCCGCGCCACCGGAATCAGGTTAAATCCCTCACCGGCCAGCGCTTCGAATTCTCGTTCACCCGGCGTCAGCGTCGCCATATGCACCTCCAGCTCGTCTCCCTATCCTCTGAATCTGGCGATGAGTCCCGCGGGTGGCCAAAAAACAAAAGAGCCGCAGGACTAGTCGCCTGCGGCCCTCGGTAGTTCGGCTTTGCGTTATGATGACTACAAAACCGGCGCGCAGGCGGATACCTCGGCGCGCCAGCGCCAGTTCGCCCAAGCCATCCGGTTGCAGTAATTCGTCATCACGCTGCAAATTACCTGATGCCGCTAAGATCTGTCAACGGCGCTTCAGGAGCGTGAAGTAACCGGCCGCGGCCAAGGCGATCAATTCGCGGTTGGCGGACTCGATTGCGCGCTGCCTGGAGATTGCGCCGGTGGCTCGGCGGGGTTCGCGGCTGCCGCCTGAGCTTGCGTGGGACGGCCGCTTCCATAGGCGCTGTTGTACTTTTGACGTAGTTCGGCTTCGGCCGCTGCCGCGTCGTGCTGGCTGTCATAGGGGCCGATTTCCACCCGGTACCACGTCTGACCAGCGATTTGGGTAGGCCTCAGGTGAGCTTGATATCCCAACTCGGCCAGGCGCTTCGTCATCGCGTTGCCGCCGTTTAGATCCATCGCCGCACGGATCTGGATGTTGTACGGCTTGTGCCGCCGACTCCCTGGGGCTTCCGCCGGATGCTCGGCCGCCGCGGTGTTGTCCTCAGCGCTGGTGCCGGAGCCATCTTCGCCGGCCGAAGGGGAGGGAGTCGGGGTTGATGAGGGACCTTGTGCAATCGCGTCGGGTTCACTCGGTGCGACGCTGCCGGCATCCTTGTCGGCTATGCCGCTCCCTGAAGGATCGGGCTTCATTGTTTCAGATGGCGCCGTTAAGCCCGCCGATACCTGGACCGCCGCCGGAGCCGTCACTGGAACTGCGATAGACCCGTTCTGTGCGGTCACCGGCGGTGCCTGTAACGGGTAGGCCGTTGCGACTTGCGCCGCGGCAGTCTGGCTTTCGCGGCCAACATCGTAACCCGCGAGTATTCCAAGGACGAAGACTGCGCCGGAGAGCAGCGCCACCCCGACCACGATTGCGATAATGCCGCCGGATCTAATTTCGAACCGCATCCGCCTTACCCCTCACATTCGTTCGGGGGCGCGCACCCCGAGCAGATCCAGCGCGCCCGCAATTGTGTCCTTCAACACTTTCGTCAAAAACAGCCGCGCGAGACTTAGCTCACGCCGGTCGGTGTCGATTATACGATTCGCCGGCTTATTGTAGTAGCGATGGAAGTCCCCCGCGAGTTCAAGCAAATAGAACGGAATTCGATGTGGTTCAAGGGCTTCGGTGGCGCCGGCCACCACGTCGGGAATTCCTACCGCTTTCTTTGCCAGGGCGATTTCCTCGTCTGACAGTAAGTCGAGTGCGACCGTGCCGGCATCTTCGGTTAGGGACAGACCCTTAGTCTCTGCCTCGCGGAACACACTGGCCAGCCGCGCATGAGCATATTGTATGTAAAAAACAGGGTTTTCCGGCGCCTGGCGCTTCGCCAGGTCGAGGTCGAAGTCGAGGTGGCTGTCGTGCTTGCGGAAGAGGAAGAAGAAGCGCACAACGTCGGCGCCCACCTCCTCGATAAGCTCGTCGAGAGTTACGTAGGTCGCCTTGCGCGTCGACATCTTGATCTTCTCGCCACCGCGCGTGAGCGTCACGAATTGATAGATAATCGCGCGAATCGACGCGGTGTCGAAACCCAGTGCGCGCACCGCCGCGATCACCTGCTGGTGCTCCGCAATATGATCGGCTCCAAACACATCGACGATCACGTCGAAACCACCCTTTAGTTTCTCGAGGTGATAAGCGATATCCGGCGTGCGATAAGTAGGTTCGCGCGCGGCGCCCGATCGCACCAGGACCACATCCTTGGGCAGGCCCAGCGGTTCGCCTTTGAGCCAGGTTGCGCCGTCTTTCTCGACGAGAAGATCCCGCTTACCGAGTTCCCCGAGCACCGCATCGATCAGCCCTTTTTCGATCAGATCGCGCTCGGCGGTGTAGACATTGAAGCGAATCCCAAGGTTCTGACAGGTTTTCTTGATTTCGCTGAAGATCGAGGTCACTGCTTCGCTTACGAAAATCGTCAAATCCGTCGCAGTCGCCAGCTTCTCCCCGTGATCCCGCTTCAGACTGCGCGCGATCTCCGCGATATATTCGCCCTGGTAACCGTCCTCGGGAAGCTCTGCCGCCCTCCCTAGCTCCTGCAGATAGCGGGCACGAACCGACTCCCCGAGCAGCCTCATCTGACGGCCGCCGTCGTTGAAATAGTATTCCCGAGTTACGCTGAATCCGGCCGCCTCGTATAGGCGCGCGACAGTATCCCCAAGTACCGCGTTGCGTCCGTGGCCAACGGTGAGTGGGCCGGTCGGATTGGCAGAGAGAAATTCGACCTGTACCTTTTTCCCCTCGCCAATCTGCGGGCGAACGACATTCTTTCCGAGTGCCGCGACGCGCAGCAGCTCGCGATGCCAATACGCAGGGGCCATCCTGAAATTGATGAACCCGGCGCCCGCGATTACGGCTTCCTGGACCTCTTCCGGGAGCTCGAGATGCTCCTCTATGGCGCCAGCGATGGTCCGCGGCGGCTTCGCTTCAATCTTCGCGAGTGTGAGCGCGACGTTACTCGCAATATCACCGTGCGCGGAGTCTTTGGGCGCTTCGACTGCCACGACCGCGTTGGCGGACACAAGCTTGCCCGGCCGCATGCGCACGAGCGATCGCGTCGTTCAGTAGGGAAACGATCAGGTCCTTCATCTCAAGCTCGTTGATCGTGCCAGATACAGCGCTTCTGCGGTAGTAGCAGCTGAAGCTTTTGCGCGCTGCTCAGCGCACGCCTTTCGTGGTAGACCTTGACCGACCAGGACACTACAAGGGCGATAGAAACTCGCGTCGTTGCCCTTTGAATAGTCTTCAGGAGTCGTCCTATGGAACTCGAACTTGATGGCAAAGTCGGCAATAGTCACCGGCGGGAGCAAAGGCATTGGGCGAGCCACTGCGCTGGGATTCGTCAACGAAGGTGCATCGGTGCTGGTTTGCGCCCGTGGCCGCGAAGCGCTGGACGAGACGGTCGCTGCGGCTGGCCATGGCGGGCGCGAACGGATCGCCGCCTTGGCGGCTGACCTGACCGATCCTGCGCCATCAAAGCGTGGTCGCGCGCTCGACGAACGCTTCGGCCATGTCGATATCCTGGTGAACAACGCTGGCAGCGCCCGGACCGGCGAATTCCAGAAAATTTCCGACGAGGACTGGAACTCGGGACCTGGACGCTGAAGTTTTTCGGCTATGTGCGGATGGCGCGTGAGGCGATGGCGCGGATGGCAGCGAGCGCAAGCCGGCGTGATCGTTAATTCATCGGCACGGCTGCGCTGGTTCCGCGCGGCGGGTTACATGGTCGGCGGCGCCGCCAACGCCGCGCTCAACCATTTCACCAAGGCCCTCGCCGACGAAGGTGCTCAATATGGAGTGCGCGTGGTTGGGATCAATCCGGGACCTATCTTGACCGAACGGCTGCTCAAAATGCGCGTGGGCAGAGCCCGTCCAGCGGGAGCCAGTCTGACGACGAGGCGCTGCGCCGGATGACTCCGCTGGGCCGCCCCGGCAAGCCTGAGGAAGTCGCTGATCTGGTTTTGTTTCTCGCCTCCGCCCGCGCGGCGTTTATTCACGGCGCGAATATCACCATCGACGGTGGTACGACCAAGGGTCTGATGGGCTAGCCGACGGGTGGCCGATGCCCCCCTAGTCGGTCAGCGTTTGAACCATTCAGCGGCGCGCGCCAACGTGGGATAGCCCGATCCAATCTGGATTAGTACACCATGGCTGGATCGCGGCGAGATGAAGGCTTCGTACGAGTCAGGCGCGAACTCGCGTTCGTTAACGACCTTTACGCCCGCGCCCTTCAATTCCGCGATCTTTCCCTTCGAATTGGGCACGTCGAGCGTCAGATGGTGCACTCCTTCGCCGTGCTTTTCGAGGAAGCCGTGCAAGAAAGACTCGTTCCCGAGCGGTTCGAGCAATTCGAGCGTTAGACCGTTGAAATCGAATTCGAAGATTTTGTAGCCGGCTTCCGGATTGGCGTGCTCATAGAGGAAACTCGCGCCGAGCACTCCCTCGAAGAACTTGCGCGCCTCTGCAACGCTTTTCACCGCTATCCCGATATGGTCGAGCTTGCCGATCGGTTGGTTCCCCATTGGATATTTCCTGTAGCTCCCGCGAGTTGCACTCTTCCAAGCAATAATACTCAGGAGAATCACCACAAACGACGTACCGGCTCAATCTCAAGACCGGATAGAACGAATGTGCGCTTGCACTACCTGGCCAAAGCTGATTTGAGCGGATCATGCCGGGACGCCGTGAGCCTAGACCTTGGAAAATGCCTCCAATCGCGAAGGTCTATGAGGCCTTAGGCGCGATCGGTGACGGCCGAGTGCATATTGTTGACGCTCAGCACGCTTCGGTGGCTTCGTCTGACGGCAGCCGCTCCTACCAGGTCGAAACCTCGGCGGACGGCCGCGAGATCTCCTCCAACGACAATGCGTCCTACTGGCAGGGATACCTGGGTTATCCGGCGATTGCCGTGATGATTGTACGCGGTCTCTGCCATCCGCGCGTGGATGTGATCGAAGCGCTCACCGCAGTGCCCTGGAAAGAGCTGAACGATCGGTTCCACAACGACTACGACCGTACCCTGGCGGAGGTGTCACGACGCGCCGAAGGCCGGGGCTTCGATCCCGCAGCGATCCAGGCCGAGGCGCAGGCCGTGTTGGCCGTGGTGGAGCAGTGCGCACCGCTTCGCGGTCCGCGTACCCAACCACCACGAAGCCGATAGCCGCGCGACCTCGATTTACCGCCGGAACGAGTCGTTAGTATGACCGGGTGGCGCGCCAGGTGCCTTGCTCGAACTGCGCAGCGCCGCTGGCGCACGAGTATCCGCCAATCACCGAACTTTTATCCACGCGCCCGCCGAAGCGGCACGAGGTGCCGTCTCTCATCATCACCCGCATCGAGATTTGCGTGCCGTTCATCGCCGCATCAACGACTTTGCCGGTTTCGTTCAGGTGATAGCAGTCCATGTTTCCGTACGAGCATTTGTAGTAGCCGCCGATTTTCGAATCTTCGCCTTCGATCAGAGTTATCGAGACCATCTGCTGTGCATTACAGCGGCTGGGCAGCGACCTCGAGCAACTGGCGAGGGTAGTTCCATCCCAGACCCCCAGGATTCCGCTGTCCGCCTTCGCCGTCGCGGTCGACGCCGCAGCAGTGGTGGCAGGAGCAGCCTGCGCGGGCGCAGGCGCGTAGCTCGATTGATAAGACGCGTTCGACGAGCATCCGGTCACGCTCATCACTATGAAACTTCCGATGGCCAGGATTTTCGCAGCGCTCGTAATTTCGCTTTGTGATCGCATAGTCAATTTTCGCGAGGACTCTACAGGGGCAGTCCAGTTCGGTCAATGCGCTGCACGCGCAGACCTCATCGGCTCCCGAGCGCTCGGATGGATTGCGCGGAAGGCGATCGAACGCGCCCGTCGCGTGGTGCGGCCTTAATAGCTTCGTTGTGTGCGGAAGCGGCCCTGCTCGAATAGACCGGTGGTCATGCACGAGTACCGTCCGTCGAGGTGATCGCCGGCCGGAATGCCGGTGAAGTAACACATCGAACCGTCATCGAGCATGACGCGCATCATCAGCCGGTGCCCTTCCATGCTGCCGTTTTTTATCACTCCGGTCTCGGCGAGGCCCCGGCAGTTCTGCGTGCCGTAGGCGCACCTATAATAGCCTTTCACCTCGCCGCCCTCCTGGAACATAGTAAGTGTGATATTCTGCCTGGCGGCGCAGCGGCCCATATCTGCAATCAGGACGCCTGTGCAATCCGCGACGCTCACCCCTTCCCAAACGCCGGTTATCCCGCGATGCTCCGCTGACTCGTCGGGCGCGGTGGAGAGCGTGCCGCTACCCGTTGCGGTCGGTTGGTTCTTCGCGGCGGCAGATTGCTCTGGAGTTGTGACTGCCGTGCAGCCGCAAATCAGAGTGACTATCAAACCGGCACAGAGCAATCGCAACACTCGGCTTGCCATCACGCGATCCTTGTTCCGACACTTCAAGGAATGCTCGGACTCTAAGGACGGAATTTCACCCGGTCAAGGTAAAATCGTTCGCGATGGAACTGTAGCCAGCTTTATCCTTCTCGCCAGCGCCGGTTTGGCTTAAATCGGTACAAATGCTGGAGAGCCTAGCAGGGACATCAAATCTGACTTGGGGACGGCTCATATAGCGCGCCATCCTGATCGTTGCGGGTTTGTGCTATCAGTTTCTTCAATCACCTATCGATCCGAGGAACTCCCAGCGAGGTGCGCGATGATCAAGGGTATCTTTCACGTCAACATCAACTGCTCCAATTTCCAGCGATCGCTAGAGTTCTACAAAATACTCGGATTCAAAGTTGTAGTTGATATACCCGAAGGCGGTTCGGCCGAGATGGACAAGGGGCTCGGGCTCGAAAATGGAGTCGGGCGCGCCGCCATCATGCAGCTGGGCAACGATCCTCGAGGGACCCGCCTCGATCTGATCGAATGGAAGAGTCCATCCAGCGAAGGCAAGCCCTACGCGAAGCTGAATCATCTCGGTATCGCTCGGGTTGCCCTTTTCACCAAGGATCTTCCCGGGACATACGACGACTTGAAGCGCAAAGGCGTGAAGTTCATTTCCGAGCCGGTGGTATTGAAGACGCCCGCAGGCGAGACTTTGTATGCCTGCTTCTATGACCCCGACGGGACCATCCTGGAACTGATCGAACCAGCGCGGATGCCGTCACAGGCGCGCGCCCAATAGACGGTCAGCCGCACCAGCAGGCCGCAGCGCGAATCGGGGCCGTGGTTGAGATGCCGGCCGCGAAGCCGGAACTACGTGCCCGCTTCGCATAGGCCGGTTAAGCCCCGGCCGCCGCGATCTGCGAAGCCCCCTTTTTCTCGTAGCGCGCAATAAAACGCGGGCGTCGCCATGCGATGTAAGCTGGCAGAATCAGCACGCCCGCGATCATGTTCGTGCCCATGAGAAAAATCAGCAGCACGCTCATCTCGTTGTGGAAGAGCAGCGGCGAAAACGCCCACGGCAAGATTCCACCGATCATCACCGCGAACGTGCTGAAGACCGCCGCGCCCGTGGTGCGTAGCGCTGTCGTGATCGCCTCTTCGATCGTCGCGCCGCCCGATACTTCATCGCGGATTCGCGCGACCGTGTAAATGCCGTAGTCGACGCCCAGACCGATACCGAGTGAGATCACCGGGATCGTGTCGATGGTCAGACCGATATTGCGCGCGTTCATGTAGACGAAAGCGCCGAAATTCGCCATGACGCACGAAACGATAAACAACGCGCCCGCCACCGGCGAACGGAACGTAAACGCGCAGCAAAGATAGATCACCAGCAACACGAACGTGATATTGATGAAGTCGAGCCGTTGAGCACATCGTTGGCGGCGAGATACAAGCCCGCCTCGCCGCCGAGATATCTCACCGCACGTGGCTCAGCGCTCGGGTCCGCGGTCGACCCGCTCCGCGATGAATTTTCTCGATATCGTCGCGCAACCGGTTGAGCCGGCTGTAGGTATGGTCCGGCAGCAACACCCGGATGCATGAGCTGGTCATCTTGCGGCGAATGGGCGAAGAAACGCTCCATCTCGCCCGGCGCCGTACCGGCCAAAACATGTACCAGAGATTGCCCGCCGAGCTGCGTGTCCGCGTCGGAGATACTGCGGAATTTGGGAAAGCCGTTGTGGAACATCTGTCGAGCGGCTCGATCGCAAGGTTGCGAATGACGACAACCGCCAGCGCGTCGCCGCGACTCACCAAGTAAGTCCCGAGGTCGTCTGTCATCCGCAACACTTCCGGCCCGATGCCCGACTGCGGATCGGGATAGTCCGGCGTGGTCAGCACGATCCAACCCTCGTCGGTCGGAAAGAACTTGCCGATCTCGGCGATGTCCTGGTTGACCTTCGAGTCCGGCTTATAGAGCGGCGTGCCCGGCGTTTCGTAGCCGATATGCGCGCGCTGGCCCGAAACGATGCCCCAACACGATGAAAACGCCGCCCCCCGCAAGCAACAGTGCGCCGCGCGCAGGCCCGGCGTCACCGGCACCCCGATCAGCCAGTCGAATAAACGCGATGAACATGACCGCGCCGCTTCGTGCGTCTGCTGTTTCGGCGCACCATCTCCGCTCGCGAATCCGCGGCCGCGGCAGATAGCTCATGAAGATCGGCTGAAAGACGAACACCATCGTCAGGCTCGACGCCAGCCATACCGCCCCGCCGAGCCCGATCTCCTTGAGTACGGGAATCCCGCCGAACGAGATGAAGATGATGCCTGCGATGTCCGCCAGAATCGACAGCAGCCCCGGCGGCAGCATCACGTCGGTCGTCGTGGCGCACGCCAGCAGCTTGTCGTCGAGGCGATCGAGTTCGTCGTAGTAGCGCCCCTGCCACTGGATACCGTGGCTCAAGATCGCGCGCGGTCAGGATGAACGGGATGACCAGCATCACGGGGTCGAAGTTGTAACCCATCAGGCTGACGAACCCGAGACCCCAGATCGCCGAAAACGATCCGGTCAGGATCGGCGCCCACCAACTGCTGCGCTGACCGAGGCTCAGGTACAGAATGACCAGCATCAGGGCTATCGAGATCGAAGAAAATCAGGGTGATACGCGGCAGATAGTAGTAGCCCCAGCCCGAAATCTACCGGCTGGCCGGCGACGAAAATCTCGGTGTTGTCATCGGTGTATTTGTGGATGATGCCCTGGATCTCGTCGAACAGCGCCTTGTAGTCGAGTCCCTGCTCGTTGAAGCTCGCTCGCACCAGCGCACCCTTGTCGTCGCCGGTGACGAGCCCGGCCACCGGCTCCCGATGGGCCATCACGTTGTGCTCGAGCTTGTCAAGTTCCTCCTGCGTCTCCGGGCACCTGCGGGTACATGAACTTGGTCGAAATGCAGCGCGCCCGGCACGGCTCGCGAGAATGCGACCCGATACGAGGCGAGCGAGAAAATCTCGTTATGGTCGACTCCGGGCAGGACGTTAACGTCGCGGGTGATGTCCTGGATCTTGTGCAGGGTCTTATAGTTGAAGATGTCCCCGTTCTTCACGCGGAGCATGAGCATCAGCGTCTGAGCGCCGCCGTAGTGGTATTGAAACTCGCGGTAGAGGAGGGTGTCTTCGTGATTGGCGGGGAAGAAGTTCTCGAACTTGGTCGCGATTTGGACTCGCGCAGCCCAATAGGCCATGAACGCGGTTATCGCGATCAATATGAGCCCAATCAGGGCGCGATGCTGCAGGATAAATCGGCCGAGCCCCCAGGGCTCCTTGCCGTTAGCGTTTGCCATCAATTAGGTCTCCGCGGCCCCCGCTGTGGCAGGCGGTAATCCATCTCGACCCCCCGGAACTTCTACCGGTTCCTGCCTCCGCGTTGGAGCAGATTTGCCTACCATTCCCGGCACGGCGATGGCAAGCAAAGGTCCTCAAGCCGTCCTCGATTGCCATAGCGTCGGCGCTCCGGCTACATTTCCGCCCAGGTGGGTACGGAATCGCACGCCCGCCGGGAGGGATCGCTGATGGACGTGATGCAGGGCAAGCGTCAACTCAACACGCTCTTCGAGCGGCTCGACCGTGAGCATAGAACCCTCAAGCATAACTCCACGATCGATGCGATCGAACAAGGTCGGCTCACTTCCGACCAGTTGCGTCACTGGGCGACACAGCTCTACATCGGCAATAAGGGCCATAACGCCAATATCCTCGGTCTGATCTACGCCAAGTGCGACAGCTTTCCCGCGCGCAAGGCGATCGTCGAGAACCTCAACGAAGAGGAGTTGGGTCGTCAATCCGGCGTGATGCGATCGCATATGGAACTCTATCTCGAATTCGGCGAAGCGCTCGGCATCCCGCGGGACCAGTTGATCCATACGCGAATGTCGCCCGACGCCACTGCTATGGTCCATTGGATGTACTGGCTGGCCGACTCGAAGCCATGGTACACCACGCTCGCCGGCATCAGCCTCGGCTCGGAGCTGCATAATCCCGACGCGTATCCGCGGGTTATCAGCGGTCTTAAGCGCCACTACGGTCTTGACGATGACGGCGTCCGCTTTTTCTCGGTCCACGTGGAAGTCGACAAAGACCATGGCGACAGCAGCGCATTCTCGATCTTCAGCGCGGTTCCGGAAGGCGCCGCGGCCGAAGCACTGTGGGCGGTGGAGACCCACATTGAATTCATGCGCCGCCTGTGGGCGGACGTTACTCCGCCCGTCGCGTGACGCCGCGCGCGGACGTGCCCGCTCGCCGCGCCGAGTGATCAATGCGCCGCCGGAGCGCTCGAGCCCTGCCGGGGCTTACGCATCACGAACGCTAACGGGCTCAGGAAAAAGAAGATGTAGGCGATGATCCGAAAATCGTCGACGAACGCCATTACCGCGGCTTGTCGCTGGACTTCGACGTACACCATGCCCAGGAGCGGCGCCGAGCCATGGCGCGTCAGATTCCTGATCGCGCTCGCGGCTCCCGGGTAAGCATACTGCCAGCCGCCGAGACGGAACGGATCGACGTGTCCCGAGATGTAGGTTTGATGTATTTGCGCGCTGCTCGACAGCATCGCGATTAGTACCGCGATACCGACGCTGCCGCCGATCGTTCGCACCATGTTGAATAGTCCTGAAGCCGTTCCCATCTCCTCGCGCGGCACGGCTCCCAGACTGAGCGTCGTCATCGGTATGAAGATCAGACCCGATCCAATGCCGCGCAGGATTCCCGGGGTGGCGATGCTCCAGAAGTCGATTTGCGCATAGAAGTGCGCCATGTCCCAACTCCCGATGCCGGCCAGAATGCAGCCGATCGCGACCATCACGCGCGGATCGAACTTGTTGAACAATCGGCCCGCCAGCACGATCGAAATAAACGTGCCGAAGCTCTGGATCGAAAGCACCAATCCGGCCAGCAACGGCGTATAGCCCGCGATCTGCTGGCAGTAAAGCGGAATCAGGATGTACGTCCCGTACATCGCGAACATCATGATGGTCGTGAATAGCGTGCCGACCGCGAACGTGCGATTGTTCAGCACCCTCAAATTGACGATCGGCTCGAGCGTCCACATCTCCTGGAAAATGAATCCCAGCACCGCGAGGCCGCCGATCACCGTGAGCAGCACGATCAGGTGCGATCCGAACCAGTCCAGACGTTCGCCCTTATCGAGCATCACCTGTAAGGCGCCGATGCCGACGATTAGGTAGCTGAGTCCCCACCAGTCGATCGACCGGATATTGCGCCTGAGATAGACCGGATCGTGTACGAACACCGCGACCATGAAGGAAGCGACGACTCCGATCGGCACGTTGATGTAGAAGATCCACCGCCAACTGTAATTATCGGTGATCCAACCGCCCAGGATCGGGCCCATCACCGGCCCCAGCATCATCCCCAGTCCCCACACCGACATCGCGACCGCCTGCTCCTCGGGCGGAAACGTCTCCATCAGGATCGCCTGTGACATTGGCATCATCGCGCCGCCACCGAGGCCTTGCAGGATCCGAAAGAAAACGAGGGTCTCGAGGTTCGGCGAAATCCCGGCCATCAGCGAACTGCCGACGAAAAGCAGGATCGAGAAGTTGAAGAAACGCTTGCGCCCGAAGTACGCGCCACACCATCCCGTGAGGGGAATCACGATCGCGTTGGCGACAATATACGACGTCAGCACCCACGCCGCTTCGTCAACCCCCGCCGACAGGCTGCCGCGGATATGCAACAGCGCAACGTTTGCGATCGTCGTGTCGAGCACCTCCATGATCGTCGCCATCATCACCGCGACGGCGATCAGCCACTTGTTCGAGGGCTCGTTATGTACCGGTGGAACCGAGGTCTGGGAAGGTGCGGCAGCCATCAGCTCAGCCGGTCCTCCGGGTTTCGGCGCGGCCAGGGGGACCCTTTACGCATCTTTACCTTCGCGTCCCGAAGTTTCAGGCGCGTTAGCCCTACAAACTGCACGGGAGCCGCACATGATGCAAGTCCAACGGTGGGTGTGCGGCGAAGTCGCGCAAAGTAACCGGCACCGGACGGTTTGTCCGCTATTTATTTCCGCGAAAGTTGGGATTTTTCCGCCGCGCCCATGTTTCCAACTGTGGAAGAGCGTACGTAAACAACTCCCGCCATTAGACGTCGCGCCGTTCGATAAACCGTCGCATGCTCGGCGCGCCATGCGCCCTCCTGAAACCGGACCAGCGCCCCGACCACGGTCAGCCCCGACGGTTGAGCGATTCTTACAGGCGCGTCATTGGCTTCCGCGGGTCTGGCTACCTGGTTGACCAAAGTGCCGGGGATACGCGCGGCAACCGCCAGGCACATTGCGCCAGTCAGCGGCACCGCGCGATGCGGTTGCTCGAGGGACATCATCCGCACGGTGAGGTCCGCGGTGTCCGGGTGTAAAATCTCACCCGCCAGAGTCCGCGCCTCCCGCGGTCCCGTCACCATCGCGACCTTCGGGATGCTCGCCTTGCGCGCGGCCTCCTCGTGCGTCTTGGCAATTCCCATCGCGAGACTCGCCGCCATCCGAATCGTCTCCAGGCGCGCCATCAGTACCGGGTCCGATTCCACTTCGTCGGGCATCTCGACGCCGGTCAGGCCCAGTGCCTGCGCGTTGACGAAGACGCATGGGTTTGCCGCGTCAATCATCGACGCCTCGATCTTACCCAGGCCCGCCACTTCGATCCGATCGATCGGCCGCCCGGTGGGCAATAGCTTGCCGGTTCCCGCGCCGCCCGGGTCGAGGAAATCCAGGCGGATTGGCGCGCCACTGCCGGCGACCCCCGACAGCACGAAATCTCCCTCGACCGCAGCGAGACCGCCCTCCGTTGCGAAACGCGAGACGATAATTTTCCGCGTGTTGGTATTGTGAATCCGCACGGTCGCGGCATCTCCGTTCACCGCCACCATACCCTCGTCCACCGCGAACGGACCGACCGCCGACGACATGTTGCCGCAATTTCCGCTGTAGTCTACCGCCGCTGTGCGCACCGAAACCTGTGCGAAGGTGTAGTCCACGTCCGCGTCGTCTCGGCTCGGCGGCCCGATCACGCAGACCTTCGAAAGCGAGGACAGGCCGCCCCCCATTCCGTCCAATTGCCGGCCATTGGCGTCGGGGCTTCCGATCGCTCCCAGGAAAATCGCGTCGCACTGCTCCCGGCCGGACGGTAGATCCTCCGCTCGGAACATGATCGCCTTACTCGTTCCGCCGCGCATAAATACGGCGCGCAGCTTGACTTGCGCCATTGTCATCTTCGCGCTAATCGGCGCGATTCATTCCTGCTCGCGCGCCGCGCTGGCTCCCGCAATTCGGCCGAAAACCGCGCCCGACATCAGGCCCGACCCGCCCGGATAGTTGTTGTGGAAGAGCCCGCCGACCATCTCGCCGCAGGTGTAGAGCCCGGGAATCGGCTCCCAGCCGGTGCCGATCACCTGCGCCTGTTCATTGGTCTTGAGCCCGCCGAAAGAGAAGGTTATTCCGCCGGTTACCGGCCACGCTGTAAACGGTGGTGTATCGATCTTTTGTGCCCAGTTGGACTTGGGCAGCACCAGCCCCTCTGTCCTCATGCCGTCGCGTTCGCCGGGGTTGAACGTCCCATGACCGGCGGCAGCGTTGAATTCCTCGATCGTCTTTACTGCGGTGCTATGGTCGACGTCGATCTGGCGCATCAACTCATCGATCCGCTCTGCAGTGCTCGGCTGACTGGTCGAATAACGCGGCTCGAGCAGATGCGCGACCTTGGCGTCGAAAATTTGGTACGCGATCCCGCCCGGCTGGTTCAGGATGCTGCCGCCGAACTTGGCATAGGTGAACAGCGCCTGATCCTCGCCCTCGTTGACGAAACGCAATCCCGGCTTGTTGATCATCACGCCGTAGATATACGAGAGTCGATTGGTTTTGTCGGTTAGCTGGCGATCGCCAAAGGCGGGTGCCTCGGCGTTGATCGGCGTCGCGTGGCATCCGCTCCATTGTCCCCACGGCATTGCGCCGATTTCCAGCGCCATGCGCAGGCCATCCCCCTGATTGTGTCTCGTGCCGCGGACCTTGCGCGTGATCCCACGGCCGCCCTAAGTATTGCGCACGCCATGCCGCATTCGCCTCGAAGCCGCCGCAGGCGAGCACGACCGACCGGGCGGCCAACTCATGGAGGCCGCCGCTATCGCGCACGGCGACGCCGCATACGCGTCCCTGGCTGTTTTGCAGCAGGCGCGTGGCCGCGGTGGCGTAGCGCACCTCGACGCCACTTTTCTGCGCAGCCGCGAACCACATCCGCGACAGTCCCACACCCTCGTTGGCCGCGCGCACGATCGCCCCCTTCGGCCACTTGATCACGTTTCCCACGCGGACCGCGCCGAGCGAAAGCGCGGGCTCGAAGCGGATTCCCTGCTCCGCCATCCAGCAGGCGGTTTCGTATGAATTCCCAATCAGGATCTCGGCGAGCTGGGGGTCGGTGCGATTGTCCGTCATTCGGCGCAAGTCGGACCCGAAAGCTTCCCTGGGGTAGGGTTCGATACCTTCGACGAACCCGGGCAACTCACGCGCCCTGGGCACGAGCCGCAGCAGGTCTTCAGTGCGGTCGAACGCGATCCGCAGCAGGCCGCCGCTGTAATGGGTATTGCCGCCGCGCATCTCCTCGGGCGCTTTTTCCAGTACCAGGACGCGTTGCGCACCGGCGTTGCGCGCCGACACGCTGGCGGATAGAGCGGCATTGCCCGCGCCAACCACGATTACGTCATAATCCGCCATCAATCTTCGCCATTTCGCCTAACGGGTGCCGCTGAACGCCGGCATCACGTCTTTCGCAAACCGCTCGAGCGATCGCACAACATATTCGTGCGGCTCACCGCCCTGCGCGACCTCGAGGATCAGATAGGTGGCGCCATAGAACTCCTGCGCCCAGCGTATGCGTTCGATCAGATGGTCGGGAGTGCCAATCAACAGCACGCGCAACGCGTCAAGTTCGTCGAAGGTCTTGCCCAGGAAGGGGCTTGCGACGCCGCGGCGATAAAGCTCATACGCGGCCGCGGTATGCATCTTCCGGCGATCGAGCGAATCGAAGAATTTGTAGTACTGCATCGCGTAAACCCCGCCGTGATCGCGGGCGTCTTCGCGCGATTCGCCGCAATACATCTGGAACACTCCTGAAATCTCGCGCGTCGACGGGTCAAACCCGCTCTCGCTCAGAGCCTGGCGATACAGTCCGATATTCTCGCGAATCCGCTCGGCCGCGGGTACGAAAAAGCCGCTGCTCAGGTGAAAGCCCATGCGTCCGGCCCAGACGAAGCTTTCGGGCGTGATCGCCCCCGACGCGTATATTGGCGGATGCGGTTTCTGCACGGGCGGAGGAAAGAAGGTGTAGTCGCGCAGGTTCCAGAAATTCCCCTCGAACGAGAACGGTCCGTCCGCCTTCCACGCTTTTACGATTAGCTCGGTGCCCTCGCGATAACGGGCATGGCTCTGCTCCGGGTCGATCCCGAAGACCTCGTACGAGTAATTGAGGAAGCCGCGCCCGATACCGTACTCCAGCCGCCCCCCGCTCAGCACGTCGACCATCGCGTACTCCTCGGCGAGTCGTACCGGATGATTGAGCGGGATGAGCGACACTCCTGTGCCGATCTTCACCCGCTTGGTCCGCGCCGCGGCCGCAGTTGCGATCACCGGGGGCGACCCGAAGGAATAGCCCGAATAGTGATGCTCCCCAAACCAGACCGCGTGGTAGCCGAGTTCGTCCGCAAGTTGCGCCTGGTCGAGAATCTGCCCGTAGTAGCGCGAAGCGGATCCGTGCAAATCAGGGTAGTAATCGGTGTTGTATAGCAGCCCGAATTTCATCGTCACGGTCTCCCTGCTGGCGTACTGGAAAACGTCCTCCGCCAACCGGTCGCGGAGCGCGCAACCGAATATTGCACAAAGCCGGTCAGGCTCGAAAACGCCTTGGCCGCGCCCGCCTACTCATGCGAGAAAAGAGTTGCGGACGCCCCCGCTTTTCCGCTGACGGGCGGGCCGGCGACGCCATGGGAGTAGCTGATAATGATCTGGCTCGAGGACAAAACCACCGATGCGCCCGCGCCTGGCGAGCGGCTGGCTGAACTCTGGCGCGCATCCGGCATCGTCGCGATCCCGGGCGCGCATAATGCGCTCACCGCGTTGCTCGCAAAACAGGCCGGCTTCAAGGCGCTCTACCTCTCAGGCGCGGCCTTGAGCGCCAGTCTCGGCCTGGCCGACCTCGGGATTCTCGGCCTCGAAGAGCTGTGCTTCTTCACACGCGCGATCGTCCGCGCGACACAGCTCCCACTCATTGTCGACGGCGACACCGGGTTTGGCGGAATCCTGAACGTGATGCGGATGGTGCGTGATCTGGAAGACGCCGGTGCCGCCGCGGTTCAGATCGAGGATCAGGTACTTCCCAAAAAATGCGGCCACTTGAGCGATAAACGCCTGGTCCCGCCCGCCGAGATGGTCGCGAAAGTCGCCGCCGCCGTACGCGCTCGCCGCCACCTCCGCATTATCGCCCGCACCGACGCGGTTGCGGTCGAAGGCCTTGATGCTGCGCTTGCGCGCGCACGGCGCTACCTCGAGGCTGGAGCCGACGCGATCTTTCCGGAAGCGCTTACGGACGCGGCGATGTTCCGGGAATTCGCGCGCCGGATTAAGGCGCCCCTGCTCGCCAACATGACCGAGTTCGGCCTCACCCCGCAGTTGAGCGCGAAGCAGTTCGAGGAGTTCGGCTTCAAGATGGTGATATGGCCGGTATCCTCGCTGCGGGTCGCGGCCAGCGCGGTCGCGGATCTTTACGCCTGTCTCGCGCGCGAGGGGAGCGCTGTGGCGATGCTTGGTCGGATGCAGACGCGGACGGATCTGTACGAAACCATCGGCTACCACGATTACGAAGCGCTCGACGCGTCGATCGCCGGAAGCGTCGTGCCTCCTGCTCCGGCTCGGGGCAAGCGCTAAGATTGCACCGAGGGTATGCGGAGTCTGCGCTATGGCCTCATATGACGTGATCGTGCTCGGCGGTGGTAATGCGGCGTTTTGTGCCGCGCTGTCGGCGCGCCAATCCGGAGCGCGCGTGCTAGTCCTCGAGGCGGCGCCCGAGGCCGAACGCGGCGGCAATTCGCGCTTCACCGCCGGCGCGATGCGCGTGGCCTACAACGGCGTCGAGGACCTCGCCCGCCTGATGCCCGATCTGACCCCGGAGGAAAAGGCCGGCACCGATTTTGGCACTTATCCCGAAGATCAGTTTTACGACGATCTTTGCCGGGTAACGCAGTACCGCACCGACCCGAAGCTGGCTGAGACGCTCGTCACGCATAGCCTCGAGACGATGCTCTGGATGCGCGCCAACGGGATCCGCTTTGCCCCCATTTTCGGACGGCAGGCCTTCAAGGTCGATGGTAGGTTCAAATTCTGGGGCGGTCTGACCGTCGAGGCGTGGGGCGGCGGGCCAGGCTTGATTGACACGTACTATGCGCTCGCCGATCGGAACGGAATCGACGTCCGCTACCAGTGCCGCGCGCTCGAATTGATTCGCGAGAACGACGGCATACGCGGCGTTGTCGTGCGTACGCAGGGCAAAACGAGCCGGCTCGACGCGAAAGCGGTCGTTCTCGCCACCGGTGGCTTCGAGGCCAACGCCGAATGGCGCACGCGCTATCTCGGTCCCGGCTGGGATCTCGCGAAGGTCCGCGGTACCCGCTTCAATACCGGCGACGGCATCCGCATGGCGCTCGAAATCGGCGCTATGCCATATGGCAATTGGTCGGGATGTCACGCTGTGGGATGGGATCGCAACGCGCCCGAGTTTGGCGACCTCAGCGTTGGCGACGGCTTCCAGAAACACAGCTACCCGTTTGGCATCCTGGTCAATGCGCGCGGACGGCGCTTCGTCGACGAGGGCGCCGATTTCCGCAACTACACCTATGCGAAGTATGGGCGCGCGATTCTCGAGCAACCCGGACAATTCGCGTGGCAGATCTTCGACCGCAAGGTGAGCCATCTGCTGCGGGATGAATACCGCATCAAGCGGGTTACCAGGGTCAGTGCCGAAACGCTCGAAGAACTCGCGGGCAAGCTCGAAGACGTTGACGCCGCCGGTTTTATCGAAGAGGTACGGGCCTACAATTCGGCGGTGCAGACACAGGTCGCCTTCAACCCGAATATCAAAGACGGCCGCTCCACGCGCGGGCTTCCGCTCGAGAAAACCAACTGGGCCAACCCTCTCGATACCCCGCCTTTCGAAGCCTACGCGGTGACCTGCGGAATCACCTTCACCTTCGGCGGTCTGCGCATCGACGGCGACGGCGGTGTGATCGACACCGACGGTATCCCGATTCGTGGTCTGTTCGCCGCCGGCGAACTGGTCGGTGGGCTCTTCTATTTTAATTATCCGGGCGGTACCGGTCTGATGTCCGGCGCAGTTTTCGGCCGGATCGCCGGCGCCTCAGCCGGCAAAATTTCGCTCGGCTAGCTGTTCATTTCTCCGCGCCGTCCAGCAGACGCGTCACCATCGCCTTGAATTCCTTCACGACCGGTGAGCTGTAGAAGCGCGCCCGGGTGAAATACGGATCGCCCGCGAAGAACCATTCATACTGAAACTGCCGGCTGCCGAAGGGCTCGCCGATCATGTCCCACGCCAGTTTGAACAATTGTACGCGGTCCTTCGCCGACGTGTCCTTACCCCGCAAATACTTCTCCAGATAATTGGCGATCTCGGGATTGGCGAAATCGTTCTCGGTCGGGGTCATGATCAGGCCGCTGCCGCTGAGTTGTCGGATCACCTCCACCGCGCGGACCTGTACCTGCGGCATCAGCACCCACAACGTCGCTGCGAGTGACCGGTGGGGCATCGCTTGCGACGCGCCCAGCGCCACCTCCTGAGCCGCCGAGCGTACCAATCCGGCAACCAACTCCGCGTTGGCGACGAGTTCGCCCAGTTGCGCCTGGAGATGGATCGCCGTATTGCGGCCGATCGCTTCGGCGACGTGGCAAGCGAGTCCGGCCATGAAGCGCAGCTTCACCATTCCGCGAACAGCCGCCTGAAGCGGCGCGTAACCGGGTGTACGCGGCAGGATTCCATTGAAAATGTCTATGTCGCCGTTGATGAAAATGCGCTCGTAGGGAACTTCGACATCGTCGAATACGGCGAGCGCATCCTCTTCGTCGAAACGCGAACTGAGCGGCCGGTCGAAAGCGCCTCGGCCCCCATCGAAGGTCTCGCGGCAGATGAACTTCATGCCCGGAGTGTCCATCGGCAGCGCAAAACACAGCGCATACGGCTCTTCGCCGGCACGCCGTGGATAAAAGGGCCCCACAAACATCTCGTTGGCGAACGGCGCGAGCGTAGAAAGCATCTTGGCGCCACGTACCACGATCCCACGATCGGTCTCACGGACGATTCTTAGCACGGCGTAGGGATCCGGCTGTTCCGCGGGGCCTTTCGATCGATCGATTTGCGGGTCGACCAGGGTATGCGTGAGGCACCAATCGTGGTCGCGGCAATCCTCGTAGTATCGGACTATGTTCTGGCCATAGCGCGCCTCACGGCGGCCCAAATAGGCGTGCGCGGCCGCGAAGTCCGTCACCATGGCATTGCAAAACTCCGGTAGCCGCCCCATCAGGCCAAAGGTGTGCGTTGCGCGCAGTTCATCCGCGCGAATCCGAGCTTCGGCTTCCGGAACCGTCGTGGCCATTAAAAACGAGGTATTGATTGGCTTATTCGTCGTGGCGGACTGATAGGTCAGCTCGGCGCGATGCGATATTTGCAAGTCATAGTGCGAAACTAGCGTTTTGAGCACGCCGCGAAAGGCCGGGTAGGTGGTGACATCCTTGACCCGCTCGCCGTTGACGAAGATTGTCCGGCCGTCACGCAGGCTCTCGAGATACTCGTTTCCCGTCCGTACGCCCATGCGGATACCCGCGGCCGCTCAGGCAGGTGCCCGTGCGGCCGCTCTCGAAACTTGAGATTTGCCTTACACTCTACCGGGAGACTATTTCGCCATCGAGGAGAACGCCTGGGCGAGCCCGGGCTCGTCTGGCGCAAAATCCAGCTTGTCCATCCCGGCGTACTTGTTCTGGCGCATCTTCGCGATGTACTCGGGTGGATTGTCGCAATAGACCTCGAGCTGATTGCCGTCGGGGTCACTGAAATAGATGCTCTTGGTGATGCCGTGATCGACCGTGAACGAAATCGGCACCGCGTTATCCTTGAGCACCTTGAAAGCTGAGCGCAACTCGTCCTCGTCCTTCAAGCGGAAGGCAATGTGCACCAGCCCGACCTGGCGCCACTCCGGTGCTTTGGCGTCTTTGCCGACTTCCATACACGCGATCTCGTGATGGTCACGGCCATTGCTGGCGAAGAACGCCATCTTGAGCTGCCCCAGCTCCATCATGAGCTGCAGACCCATAACCTCGGTGTAGAACTTCCGCGAGCGCTCGATGTCTCGCACCTTGATTACCACGTGCCCGATCCGATCAGGATGAATCATTGTCGACGCCTCCTATGGGACTCACGCCTGAGTTTTGTGAGGCGAGTCTAGCGCTACCGCGCACAACCGTCGATAGCCGCGTACGGCAAGGCATGCGCCACCGGTTTCTGCACACGCAGGGCGAGCATCAGTACAGGCGTGGACCGGCGAAGACGGTGTCGACCGCGTGCTTGGTCGTGGTGGCCGCGCGCTTCGGTTTCTTGAGCAGGGTCTGAGCCAGCTCGTTGGCGGCTGGAATCAGTTCGTCCCGCCTAACCACCTTGTTTACCATCCCGAGGTCGAAAAGCTCCCGAGCCGAATAGTGCCGGCAAAGGATCATTGCCTCCTTCGCCCGCCAGGGCCCCATTCGCGCCGCCATGATCTCCGCAGGGCCGCCGGAGAAGGGCACGCCCAAATCCACTTCGGGCACCCAAAACTCCGCATTCTCCGACGCAACGACGAAGTCAAAGGCCACCGCGAGCGCCCAGCCACCGCCGACCGCGTAGCCATTGACCGCGCGATAGTCATGCAGTCGAGGCGCAGGATGGTATCGAAGATACGGCCGATGATCCGCGGCAGGCCCTTGTTGTTGGCGGCAAAGATCCGGGCGCGTTCCTTGGGATCGGTCACGCCTTTGGCGCCAGAAAGGTCAGCGCCGGCCGAAAACGACGCGCCGGTACCGGTCACGATCAGCGCGCGTGTCTCATGCCCGTCGCGAACCCGATGGATCAGGTGCTCGAAGTCGAGCATCACTTCGAGAGTCATACAATTGCGCCGCTCCGGCCGGTTGAACGTGATAGTCGCTAACGCGGGCCGTCCTGTTCCATCATGAAATTCTCGGGCATCGACATTACTCCGGGAGACCCGCTTTACTCCATGAAGAATCCGTTGATATGCGCTTTGGCCTGAACCATCGCAGCCGGTTCTTGGCAGCCAGGCTCTGCGCCAGCTCCATCGCGACCGGCATCAGTTCCGCCTTCTTTACCACGACCGGTTGAGCAAACCCCATTGATAGAGTCTCTTCGGCCTTGAAATGCCGGCAGGTGAAGATTATTTCCTTGGCGCGCGCCGCGCCGACGTGGGCCGTCAGCCATTGCTCGGGGCAGGCGCGGCCCGGGCGACCCGAGATCAACCTCCGGCATCCAGAACTCCGCGCCTCTCGACCGCGATGCGCAGGTCACAGGCCAACGCCAGGAACCATCCACCGCCGACGGCGAAACCGTTTACCGCCGCCACCGTCGGCATCTCCATATTCTGTCAGGAGTCGCAGCGTCCGCCGCACCAATCTGCGCCGCTGTGCCGGGGCCGCGCGAATAGCCGCTGGCGCTCGGCCTGTCCGTAATCCCCTTCATCGCGAGAGTCGGCGCCGGCCGAAAAAGTATTACCAGCACCCGTGAAAAAGCGCGGATGCCTCGCGCGATCGTCCCGCAGCGCCGATAGATTGGCTTCCAGTTCCGCGATGCTCTCCTCGTTGAGGGGTTGCGCTTCTCATTGCGGTCGAAAGTCAGAACCGCCACGCCGTCTTCCTTTGCGACTTTGAAATAATTGGACATCTGCGATCTCCTTTCTCACTCTGAGCGCGGCGCTGCCGCTTCGAGGGACCAATTGTTGATGCGGCTGCCCTGGTGCGAGTTCATTTCATTGCCGCGGCATTCAGCTACTTATCGCGCGCAGGACCTACGGCGGTCAAACCACACCCGCCGTCAATTTCCTCATTTCGGCCACGCCGATACCGATGCTGACCGAGCACCTCGGCCGTATGTTCACCCAGCTCGGGAACCCTGGTGACGGCGACGGTCGCCGCCATTCGCGACATCTTGATCGCAGTGCCGAGCACCTTGGCCTCGCCGTAGCCGCCAGAACTCGCCGTGCGGAGCAGCCCGCGCGCTCGAGTTCAGCGGTCCTCGGCCACTTCCGTCGATCGTCCGCACCGGCGCGCAGGGAATCTCATGCTCGATCAACAGATCCGACCAGCTCATCGCGGCTGCCATGTGGCGGCCCATGCCGCGACCAGCTCGTCGACCTCATCGATAATCGCGTAGCGGCTGTGATTGTCGCGATAGCGCGGCTCGATCGAGCAATTCCGCGCGGCCCATCAGGCGGGTCGAATTCGCCGCCAATGCTCCTCGGTCAGACAGTAGATCGAGAATCTCGCCGTCAGCGGTCGGATAGCTGTTGGAAGGACAGGCGCTTGGATGGCGATTGGCGAGGCGCGGGAATCTGGTCGCCCTCTCGAGCGCGCTTGCGATCATGCTCCGTTGACCGCCGGTATGCACACATCGAGCATCGCGACTTCGACCTTGCGGCCGCGTCCGGTTGCGCCCGCGCTCGATCAGCGCCGCCAGGATCCCGCGACCAGATGCATCCCCGTGCTGGTATCGACCAGCGCGGCGGTAGCGCGCACCCCGGGACGGTCGGCGTAACCGGTCATGTCGACGATCCCTGAGGCCGCCTGTACGTGAAATCCATGCGCGCCGAGCCGGGCCCAACGGCTGTCCGCCCGTAGCCCTTGCACGAAGCGTAGATCAGCCGGGGAAAACGCGGCGCCAGATCGTCGTAGCCGAGTCCCATGCGCTCGAGCGCGCCCGCCGCGTAATTCTCGACCAGCACGTCCGCCGTCTGCAAGCAGGCGCATCAGAATGTTCGCGGCCGCGCGGACCTCCTTGAGATTGAGCGCCATCGATTTTTTACCCGGATTGAGCATCAGAAAACCCGCGTTGGCGCCCCCGATGCATCGGCGGCCGCATCCGCAGAAATTCGCCCGTCGCCCGGCGGTTCGATCTTGATCACCTCAGCGCCAAAATGCGCAACTTGCAGCCCGCAATACGGACCCGCATAAATCTGCGCGACCTCGATTACCCGCATATCCCTCGAGCGGCAAACCCATACCACTCCTTGCTCCGTGATGTGACGGTTTTCTGCGCGCCGACCGATCAATACTTCGCGATCACTTCGCGGCTGAAGTCCTCGATCATCTCGCGGCCGAACGGATGGACCACCTGGATCGCGATCTGCTTGACGCCCGCGGCCTCCAGCGCTTTGATACGCGCCCGAACTCCTCGCCGCGTCCGGTCAGCGTCATGGTGCCGATCAGTTCGGCGGTCGCGTACTTCTCCTCTCCGGGCTTCATGTAGATGAGATGGCCTTCGTGCATTTCGAGATAACGCTTGGACTCCGGCGTCTTCATCTTCGGGATATATTCGTCGCGATAGCGCTCCCACGACTTGAGCAGAGGCCCTTGCAAGCCCGCGGAGACCGCCGACGCTTCCCACAGCGCGTGCAGAAAGACCAGCGCGAACGGCCCCATCCGCTCGATCACCCGCGGCGAATCGGCGCGCTCGCCGTCGCGCAGCACACAGCCCGAGGTCAGCACGGCGTTGGGCAAATTGTCGATCGAGCGTCCGGCGCGCTGGGCGCCCTTTTTACCAGCTCGTACTTCTGCTGAAGCGGTCCGGATCGGACAGCACCGTCATCCAGCCGTCGGCGATTTCGCCGGTCATTTCGAGCGCCTTCGGCCCATCCGCCGCCAAATGGATGGGAATCGGATCCTTGATATTGATGTAGCCCTGCTCCGTACGCGGATGGAGGAAGCGGATCGCACGCTCGCGCTTGCCGTCGCGATACATCACCTCTTCGCCGCGCAGCAACTTGCGCACCATCGCGACGTACGCGCGAATTGCTCGAGCGGCATCGGGCGGCAAGCCCATCGTGTTGCGGCCGGTGAAGCCGCTGCCGATCCCGAGCTGGCGCGCCCGGGCGCGAGCAGGTTAATCGTCGCGATCGAGTGGGCGGTTACCGGCTCGATCCGATTCGACGGAATCGCGACCCCGGTCGCTAGTTTGATTCGTTTCGTATGCTCGGCCGCGAGCGCCATGCAGACGTAGACGTCGCTGTAGATCATCTGCGAATCGTAGAACCAGGCAATTCGTGAAACCGTGATCCTCGGCGATGACGAGGTCCTTCCAGGCATCCGGCCGCGCCGGATAGGCGATGCAAATTCCATTTGACTTGGCTCCTTAGCTATGCAGTCATCCGCGTTCGGAGGCGAGACTGTCAAGAGATCGGGACGATGCGAAGGGGGCGCCGAAATTTTGCGGATGGCGCCTCACTTCCGGCAGAGGACAACCGTCCGAGAAAGCTAATCCGTTACTTTAGGTGCACTTGACGGAAGGTACCGGGACGCGCGTACGCCCCGGCACCCGTAGATCCTATTGCAGGTTGTAGTACCGCTTCGCGCCGCCCGCCAGCACATTGGCGAGTGTCTGGGCGGCATGCCCATGCGTTTGATCATGTTCGCCGCGTCGGGAAAACCGTCGGCATGCGGGTAGTCGGTCGCCCACAGGATATTGTCCGAGCCCAGATACTCTGCGAGATAGCTCAGAGTGGCCCTCCACCGGCTCGAACGAGATGAAGCATTGGCGGTGGAAGATCTCGCTTGGGCGGGTCGAGAGGCCGGTATCGTTCATGCCGACATCGTCGAAATGACGGTCCATCCGGTCGAGCCATCCGGCCATCCAGCCGCCGCCCGATTCGAGGAATGCGATCCTCAGCCGCGGGAAGCGGTCGCACACCCCGCACATGATGAGGCTGGTCGCCGCCGCCATCATCTCAAACGTATGCGCGACCGCATGGCGCACCGCGAGACCTTGGGTGAAGCGGTCAAGCCGAGGTCGGCTGTCCGCTCTCCGAGCCGCCATGAATCCCGATGGAAAAGTCGAGGTCCTGCGCCGTCGCCCATAGGGGATCGTACTCCGGATCGTGCAGCACGCGGCCGTTGTAAGGATTGGGGCGGATGAACCCGCATGCTAGCCCAGTTCCTTGGCCGCGAATTCCATCTCCTCGACCGCCAGCTCGATCGACTGCATCGGCAGCATCGCCGCGCCGAACAGCCGCTCGGGATAGGGCTTGCAGTAATCGGCGAGCCACCGGTTATAGGCCCGGCAGGCCGCCGCGGAATAGACCGGCTCTTTCGTCGCACCCAGAAACAGTCCGAGGCTCGGATAGAGAACGGCGGCGTCGACACCTTCGGCGTCCATATCGGGGATGCGCGCATGCGGGTCGAAGCCGCCGCGCTTTCCTTCGAGATAGGGTACCTTGTGCGACTTCGGATGCCGCCGGTCCGCGCGCGCGCCGATCGTTCCGAGCGCCGCCAAACTTGACGGCTTTTTACCGCGACCGAGGTCGATCGCGTCGTCGCC
The DNA here is from genome assembly GCA_963837035.1 of uncultured Pseudomonadota bacterium. Lineage (GTDB taxonomy): Bacteria > Desulfobacterota > Binatia > Binatales > Binataceae > JASHZA01. The sequence continues at coordinate 638,521 of CAWIMH010000021.1, read as the reverse complement.
CTCGATGACGAAGAATTCGCCGCCTTCGGGCGTGGTCATCGACCTGGGGCATCCCGCGCGAAACTTCGGCTCGATGTAGTTTTCCCAGAGATCGGGTGGCTCGAGGATATGACCATCGGCATCGATGACGTTGTATTCCATGACTGTTCACCCCGCGTTCCCGGTTGACCTCATCTGGTCGCGTGAGGTCGAGATCGACAAAAGATCTCCGGCGTTACTGCAAGTTGTAATAGCGCTTGGCGCCGGCAGACAGGACGTTGGCTAGCGTCTCCGCCGGCAGACCCATTCGTCGGATCATTCCCGGGGCGTCCCAGAAGCCGTCGAGATGCGGATAATCGGTCGCCCACAGGATATTGGTCGGAGCCGATATAGTCGGCTAACACGCCAGCGAACGCTTCGACTGGCTCGAACGAAATAAAGCATTGCCGGCGGAAAATCTCGCTCGGTCGCGTCGATAAACCGCGTGTCGTTCATACCGACGTCGTCGAAATGGCGATCCATCCGATCGAGCCAACCGGCCATCCAGCCGCCGCCCGACTCGAGGAACGCGACCCTTAGACCGGGGAAAGCGATCGCACGGCCGCACATGATGAGACTGGTCGCCGCCGCCATCATTTCGAAGGTATGGGCCACGAGTGGCGCACCGCGCCGCCCCGCTTGAAGCGGTCCATCGCCAGCGTTGGCTGGCCGCTCTCCGAGCCGCCGTGAATCCCGATCGAAAAGCCGAGTTCCTGCGCCTCGGTCCATAGCGGATCGTACTCGGGATCGTGAAGACGCGGCCGTTGTACGGATTCGGCCGGATAAAGCCGGCATGAAAACCGAGTTCCTTCGCCGCGAAACGCATTTCCTGAACGGCGTCAGCTACCGACTGCATCGGCAGCATCGCGGCGCCAAACAGACGCTCGGGATAAGGCTTACAATAGTCGGCGAGCCAGCGGTTGTACGCGCGGCAAGCGGCCGACGAGAAATCAGGATCCTTTATCGCGCCGAGGAAAAGCCCGAGGCTCGGGTAAAGAAACGTCGCGTCGATGCCCTCGGCATCCATGTCGGGGATACGGGCATGCGGATCGAAGCCGCCCCTGCGCCCCTCCGAGTAGGGGATTTTTGGCGAGACCTTGCCGTCCCGCGAGCCAATCGCAGCCGATTGCGCCAAAACTTACCTTTTTCTTGCCGTGGCCGAGGTCGATAGCGTAATCGCCTTCGATGCGGAGAACCTCGCTGCCGTCCCCAGCGGTAATCAGCTTGGGGCAGCCTTCGCGGAACTTTGGGTCGATGTATTTCTCCCACAGATCGGGCGGTTCACAGATATGACCGTCAGCGTCGATGACGTTGTAGTCCATGACGTTCACCTCGCCTTAAAGTGACAGTTGATGATCGGCGATCTAACCACAGGCGCTTCCATAAACACAAGTTAGGAGTTTATGCGATGCTGGTGCCGCTGCGGGTAATGTGTCGAATGGCAATCGGGTTTCTCATCAGCGGTACCGGCCAGGGAGTCGGGAAGACGATGGTGGGCTGCGCGTTGGCCTTCGCGTTCAAGGTCCGGGGGATGCGGGTAGGCGTGATGAAGCCGGTGCAGACAGGCTGTGCCGTGCGGAACGATACCCTGGTCGCGGATGACGCCGAGGCCATGCTGGCCGCCGCCTCGTCGGACGTCCCGGCAGAACTCGCGTGCCCTTATCGTTACCGGGCGAAGTTGGCGCCGGCAGCGGCAGCCCAAGCTGACGGCGCGCCGTTGCCGCATTGGACCAGAATCGAACAGGCCTACCGGGAAATCCAATCACGCAGCGACGTCATGCTGGTCGAGGATTGCGAAGGGTTGGCGGCGTCGCTCGATGGGCAGCACACCTATGCCGATCTGGCGAGTGCATGCGGTCTCAAGATGATTCTGGTCGTTGCGAACCGCGCAAGCTTCATCAATGCGGCCGCGCTTGCGCTGGACTATGCGGAGCGGGGTGGAATCCGCGTCGCCGGGTTCATTCTGACCGCGCTCGATCGCGAAGCGTCAGCGAGCGTTGCCCGCGACGCAGAGTTCCTGAGCCGCGCAACCAGGGCGACGTGCCTGGGCACGGTGCGCTTCAAGGAACCGCTTGCCCTGAGCATCGTGGAGCGGCTGCTTTGAGGGCACGAATTCTTGGACCATACGCCGTTGGCGAGTTTCAGGTGCTTCTGTGCGTAGCGCGTCACGGCCCCTTATCCTCGCGATCGCGGCGAAGGGGCGTCATAACTTGACAAACAAGCGTCGGCGGACATGACTCAAGACGGATAACATCGCAATCGAGAGGGGCGCATCATGGTCACGATAGTCGATGCTGACGGGCATATCGTCGAACCGCATGTGGTGTGGGACCAGTATACGGAGCCGGAATACCGCGACCGCGTAATCCAGGTCCGCCGCAACAACGAGGGCATCGATGAATTCTGGATCAACGGCGAACGACGTCGCGGTGTAGGGGGATCGGTCGCCGCGGCGATGATTCCTGGCGGCTTTCTGGATCCCGAACGCGCGCGCACGGCGACCTGGGACGAGATCCTGCCGGGGAGTTGGGATCCGCATGAACGGATCAAGGTCATGGACGCCGAGCGCATCGACCGCGCCGTCCTGTATCCCTCGCTATGGCTCATCTACGGCGATTTCACCGACTCGCGGGTGGCGGTCGCGGCCTGTCGCGCCTACAACAACTGGCTGGGCGACTTCTGCAAGGTCAATCCGCGGCGGCTCTTCGGCGTAGCCCCGATGCCGATCGTGGATGTAGACGAGGCGGTGAAGGAGATGCGGCGCGTGGCCAGGGATCTGAACTTCAAGGCTGCGATGATCCGGCCGAACCCGTTCAACGGTCGCCGTCTCAACGATCCTGCATACGAGCCGTTCTGGCGGGCCGCGCAGGAACTCGACCTGGCCGTCGCCGTCCATTCGAGCTTCGGCACTCGAATGCCTACACTCGGTGCCGACCGCTACCTGCAAGACGTGTTCTCCTTTCACATGGTGTGTCATCCGTTCGAGCAGCAGGCGGCGTGCATGGACTTGATCTGCGGTGGAGTGCTCGAAAAGTTCCCCCGCCTGCGAGTCGGTTTCCTCGAATGCGGGGTTGGCTGGGCCGGCTACTGGCTCGATCGCATGGATAGTCACTACGAGAAAATGGGATCGATGGTACCGTGGTTGAAGAAGCGGCCGACCGAGTACTTCATGGAACAATGCTACTTATCGCTCGATCCGGACGAACGCACTTTGGGCGCGATGTGCGCGCTTGGCCTCGACCGCAATATTCTGTGGGGTTCGGACTACCCCCACTTTGATTGCACCTACCCCGGCGTCGTCGCGCAGGTGGAAGGCGCATTGAGCACGCTGCCAGCGGAGGCGCGCGGGAATATCATGCGCGAGAACGCGATCAGGTTTTACAAGCTCGACGCCTGATCCGTCTGTGCCGGTCAAGGGCCGGTTGGGGTCCGCGGCACGGTGCGAATGTCGACTGGAAACACGGGCACGTAGGCAGTACCGCGAGGGTCCTTATAGGTGTGGATAGCCACGGACTAAAGGGCATATACCAGAAACCGCGAGCGACGGGGTCAAAGCAATCGGCGTCCGCGCGGGTGAATCTCAGTTACAACGTTGGCTACTCACAGGCGCGCGGAAACGGAGGTTGAGGCGGGTGCGCAAGCGCTCGATGAGATTCAGGAAGCGGTGCGACTGATCCAAGCCGACGCGCCGCGGCTCAACGGCAAATCCGCGAAAACACACAAACGCAACTCAGATTAAACAAATGATTGATAGAGGAGCGCTCGGGAATCCGCGCACTCTAGCGCGGGCGTGGGTGCCGGAGCGGGTAACGGCCTGAGTTTCCCCCGATAAACTCAGGGAGCGGGCTCTCCTGCTGCGTAGGTTCAAGCCCTACCCCACGCTCCAGTCTGACTGCCGCGCGCGCGGTAGCACCCGTAACATCCCAAGTGTATGCTACGGCGCTTTGACGTTTCCTCTGGGGGATTTTGAAGCGATGGCTATCATAGTGGTCGAGCCACCGGACGAGCCGCAAGTTCGTGCCGCGGTCAAGGTTCTGCGCGACGCGGGAATAAAAGCACGCAAGCTCTCACGGCCCCTAACGAAGGGCTTCGTCAACGTGCGCTACGAGGAGACTGAAGCAGCGATGAGTGTTTTGACCGCGTCCAATATTCGAGCGACCCTGCGGCCGGGTTAAGCAGGCGGCCCTGCGGTGAAAAGGATGACACAAATCAAAATCCACCCGACCTCCAGCTAAACCGCGAGAAGCGCACAGAAAGGATATCATGCGCGAGAACGCTATCAGGTTTTACAAGCTCGACGTCTGATCCGTCTGGGCCAGTGTCCCTGAGCGCATTCTAGCGGTCGCCTCGGCGCAGCACCCCGGCGGCTTCGAGCTCGCCGATCTGCGTGGCCGAATAACCGAGATCGTCGCGCAAGATCTCAGTGTTGTGCTCACCGAGGAAAGGCGCTTCGAGCGTCAGCTCTCCGGGGAATTCCGAGAAGCGCAGCGGAAATCCTGGGACGTCGAATTCACCGAGGATGCGGTCTTGAATCTTGCGTATCGTCCTCCGCGCACGCAGTTGCGGATGTCGGGCGGCTTGCTCGACGCTCAGCACCGGCGCGTTCGGCACGCGGTTCTCGTCGAGGCGTTTGATCGCTTCCTCGTCGCTGCTTTGAGCTTGCAGCCAGTTCTCGATCGTCCTGATCAATTCGTTTGCGTTTTGCGTCCGCGCCGGATTGGTCTTGAAGCGCGGGTCGTTGATCATATCGGGTCGCCCGATCGTCCGGCAGAGGTCGGCCCATTGATGGTCGAGCGCGACGACGAAGATGTAGCCCTCGCGGCTTTTGAAGATGCCGCCAGGAGTGACGAGGTAGTGATGACCGCCACTGCGCCGAGGCTTTATCGCTCCGCCGCTCAGGCTCAGCACCTGCGCGCTGATATCGTGGTAGTGAAAATAGGTGTCGACCAGCGACACATCGACCCATTGGCCCTTGCCCGAGCGTTCGCGATAGAGCAACGCGGCGAGCACCGCGCTCAGACCATGGACGCCAGTGCTGATATCGCCAACTCCCATGGTGTTCATGACCGGTGGACCGTCGGCATCTCCGGTCATGTCGAGAACTCCGGCGAGGGAGGCGCCGATATGGTCGAAGCCGGGTTTGAAGGCCATGGGGCCTGACTGGCCGCACAGTGAGATTGAGCACATCACCAAGCGTGGATTGAACGCTCGGACCGTTTCGTAGTCGAAGCCCACACGGCCGATTACGCCGGGCGCGAAATTCTCGACCATCACATCAGCTTTGGCCACGAGGTCGCGCACGATCGCGTGGCCGGCGGTAGTCTTGAGATCGACACACAGGCTTTTCTTGCCACGGTTCTGCTGGACGAAATATCCGCTGCGACCATCGCGAAGGAACGGCAGGCCGCGCGACCGATCGCCGCCGGGTGGCAACTCCACCTTGATCACTTCCGCCCCCATCTCGGCCATTAGCCGAGTCACGGTCGGTCCAGCCAGCACCTGTGAAAAGTCCACTACCCTATAACCGTCCAGGACATGCGTGGGTTTGTCCGTACTCATACGATCTCCGGCGATTAGGCGACTGCGTCTAGTCTCCGCGCTGGATTACACTTTGGCGCACTGTCCGTAAAGTCTTTCGGTGACTTGTGCGCCCATCGTGTGCCGGAGAATTCCTGGATACCGGCGTCGAAGATTTCGTGATAGTCCCTCGGGCATGAAATTCGGACTTTTCGGGATGAATATGCGGCCGTGCGTTACGCCCGAAGCAATTGCGACGGTGGCGCGGGCGGTGGAGGACGCCGGATTCGAAAGTTTCTGGGGCGGTGAGCACATCGCCCTCGCCGATCCGCAGACATCGGCGTCACCGATGCCACCGAATATCGTTTTCGTCGACCTCGCGGCGACGATCGCGTTTGCCGCGGCGCATACCCGGACACTCCGCTTCGGCACCGGCATCATAATCCTCCCGCTGCGCAATCCGGTCGTCCTCGCAAAGCAGCTTGCGTCAGTGGACGTGATCTCGAACGGACGGTTCATCTTCGGCGTCGGGATCGGCAATCTCGAGGTCGAGTTCAATGCGGTGGGGATGCCCTTCGATCACAAGGGAAAACGCGCGGAGGAGATGATCGCCGCAATGAAGTCGCTCTGGGCGATGGAGCGGGCTGAATTCCGTGGCCGCTTCTTCTCGTTCGGCGGAGTGCGCGCAGAGCCGCGTCCGCTACAGAAACCGCATCCGCCGATCGTCTTCGGTGGCAAGACCATCCATGCGTTTGCCCGCACAGCCAGGCTCGGCAACGGCTGGTTCGGCTATGGTCTGGACCTCGAGGCGACGGCGAACTGCATTAGCGGCATTCGCGACGCATGCGCGAGGCATGGCCGTTCGTTCGACGAGATCGAAGTGAGCGTTACACCCAAGGCTGAACTCGACGGCGCGCTTGCGCGGCGCTACGCGGACGCCGGCGTGCAGCGGCTTATAATTTCACCGCGCGCGCGCAATTTGGACGACATGCTCCAGGCGATAGCCACGGCAGGACGAACGCTCATTGGGAAAGGTTAACCGCGCAGTATCTTACGCCACGATCTTCTAGAGCTTCGCGCCCCGCTCGGCGATCGAGCCCAGAGCGCGCACGGCCTTGACGCCGTCCGCAGCGACCGTTCCGGCCGCACCGATCACCAGGCGGCTTACCCCGGCATCTTCGTATTGCTTCATCAGGTCAACGGAAGGCCCATCTCCACCGGTGAGCAGCACTGAGAACTCGAGCTTGTCTCCGTCCCGCCCGAACTCGCGGGCCATAGACTTGATCTGTGGAATGCATTCCCGCGCTTTTTCAACTGTGAGACCGCCAGGGCACCAGCCGTCCGCGTAACGCGCCACCCGTTTCATCGCATACTTTGGGTCGTGAGCACCCAGCAGTATAGGCGGTCCTGGCCTCTGCACGGGCTTTGGACCAAGTTTAACCGCGGGGAAGTTGACGATCTTGCCCGTGTAACTTACGTCGTCCTGCGCCCACAGTAGACGGAGAGCCTCGACGGCTTCGCGCAGATGAGTCCAGCGGCGGGCGAAGTCGACCCCCATAATTTGAGCCTCCTCGGGGAACCAGCCCGCGCCGACGCCGAGGATCAGCCGTCCCTTCGAGAACAGATCGACGCATGCCGTCACCTTCGCGGTTTCGATCACGTCGCGCTCGGGCAGGAGGCAAATCGCGGTACCGATCTTGATCCGGGTCGTCGCATGGGCGGCAATTGCCAGCGCAACGAAGGGATCGATCAGGCTCGCGTAGAATTCGGGCACCTTTCCGTCGCGACCACGTGGGTAGTAGGTCGTGTAGTGCGAGGGCATCACCAAGTGTTCGGCGACAAAGAAGGACTCGAAGCCAACGTTTTCAGCTTCGCGTGCAATCGCTCCGGGTTCGCCGGATTTTTCAGTCAGAAACGTCAAGACTCCGATTTTCATCACGACACCTTCCGGCGATGCTTACGGCTTGGACTGCATGTCCGCCTTCCCGGTCGCCACGTCCACCGGCACAGAGTTATGTTCCTGCACGATCAGCCACTGGCCCTTGATTTTCCGGTAGACATCGGTCGTACGGAACGTAAAGTCCACCGGCTTGCCGTCGTTGCCAGTGGCGGTGAAGTGCTGGACCACGTGCCCGAATGCGAGATTCCCGTTACCGGTGACGCCAAGATCGCTCAACTCCACCTTGACCGGCCCTTTAAGACCCGCGAACAGATCCGACCAATTCTTGTGATAGGCATCAGCGCCAGCGTATTCGCGGGGAGGAATGACGTCGAAGACGAAAAGACTGTCACCCGGCGCGTAGCACTCCATTATTTTGTCGACGTCCCTGGCGTCGACCGCGGCGACGTAGCGATCCTCCAAGGCGCGAATCTGCGCGCGCGTGTCGCTCTTCGCCGCCGCGGCGTCCACAATTCCGCAAAAAACCGTCGAGACGATGAGCGCGGCGATCGCGCCAGTAATCGAGCCGGCCAGTCTCATTCGAGTGCCTCCTTTGCGGGGCGCTTATTCCTTTGACTGCATGTCAGCCTTGCCACTCGCCATGTCGACGGGGAAGGAAACATGCGTGTGGATTATCTTCCAGCCGCCCTTCTCCTTGCGCCACACATCGGTCACCCGGAAAGTCATGTCGACAGCCTTTCCGTCCTTACCCGTACCGGTGAAATGCTGCAGGCTGTTGGCCATACCCATCTTGCCGTCGGAAACGACGTGCAACGAAACGAACTCCACCTTGGGGTTCTTTATGGTGTCGAAAAAGTTCTGAAAGTCGCCGCGTACGGCCTTGGGGCCGTCGAACTCGCGCGGCGTGCCGACGTCATAAACTACCACCTCGTCCGTCGAATCGTAGCAGCCCATCAGTTCATCGACGGTCGTTGCGGCCGCGCACTTGTGTTCGAGGTCCGTGATCTGGGCCTTGGAGTCGGCTGCCAGAGCCAGTCCGCTGAAGCTCCAGGCCAGGGCGGCGGCAAGCGCCACCGTTCCGATGTATAGTGCCGATTTCTTCATCCTTGTGCTCCTTCAAGTTCCCTTAAACGCTGGGTCCCCATAGGGGTGTTTGACGAATCCATGTCCTTGGCGACGCCGACCATAGCATAAGACCCGATTGTGCGCCGCCTATCCGCGGACCGCTAAACCGTGATGCACACCTTGCCGAAATGGGCTCCGCTTTCCAGATGGCGATACGCTTCGCGCGCCTGCTCGAAATTGAAGGTGCGGTCGATTACCGGGTGGATGCGGTTCACTTCCATCGCATGGTTCATGTCGTCGAACATGTCCCGCGATCCGACGTAAATGCCTTGCAAGCATAGACTCTTGAACAGCACAGGCATCGGGTTTATGCCGCCGCCTTCAGCCAGAATCCCGATGAGGCTGACGCGCCCCCCGATTCGCGCCGACCGCAGCGATTTTTCCAGGGTACCCATTCCGCCGACCTCGACTACGTGGTCGACACCCGCACCGTTTGTGATCTCGAGTACCCGCTGATCCCATTCGGGAGTCGTCTTGTAGTTGATCACGTCCGACGCGCCCATCTCGGTCAGCCGCTTCAATTTCGCGTCGCTGCTCGAGGTCGCGATCACTCGCGCCCCGTGCATTCGCGCGAATTGCAGCGCAAAGATCGATACTCCGCCGGTTCCCATCACGAGAACGACGTCGCCCGACCGCAGCCGTCCTTCAGTCACCAACGCGTTCCACGAGGTCACCGCGGCGCAAGGCAGCGAGGCGGCCTCCTCGTATGTCATATAACGCGGTATCGAGACCAACCCGTCCTCGTGGAGCAGAACATATTCGGCAAGCATGCCGTCGATTGCTCCGCCCAGGGCCGACCGCCCGTGACTTGGGCGCGGCGGACCGCTGAGCCATTCCTGGAAGAAGCTTGCCGCCACCCGATCGCCAGCCTTGACCCGCTCGACTCCCGACCCCACCTCGACTACTTCGCCCGCGCCGTCTGAAAGTGGGATTCGCGGGAGTTTCACGCGCAATGCCGCCGCATTCTTTGCCGTGACGAGGTCACGATAGTTGAGTGAGGTCGCATGCACCCGGATCAACGCCTGGCGTGGGCCCGGCTTGGGCACTGTGCGCTCAACAATCTTGAGGGAGTCGATACCAGCGCCGGTTATTTCGTAGACTTTCATCGTGAGTCCTCTTCTCGGAACGTGCTGCGATTATTCTGGTTCAGCGCGTCTTGCTCTGCGTTGCTAAAGCAGTGGATGTCCGGGTAGACCGGTATGGGCCACCACGCCGCCGTCCGCAACCACGATGCTGCCTGTCATCAACGACGAATCGTCACACAACAGGAACAAAACCACCTTTGCGATCTCTTCGGGCTTGCCCAGTCGTCCCATCGGATGGGCTTCGAGCGCATGTTTTTGCGCGCGTTCCGGTGAGCGCGCTCCCGCGATCATGCCGATCACCGGCGGCGTCGCGATCATGCCGGGACAGACCGCATTGACGCGGATATTCTTGCGCGCGTATTCGATCGCGGCGGTGCGGGTGAGGTTCACCACGCCGCCCTTGGCCGCGTTGTAGGCGGACATTCCGTAATCGCCGCCGAGTCCGGAGATCGAGGCTGTATTTACGATCGTTCCGCCGCCTTGTTGCACCATCTGGGGCAATGCGAAGTGCATGCCGTAGAAAACCCCGGAGAGCGTGACGGCGATGGTCTTTTGCCAGCCTTCGATCGTGGTCTCGCCGACGACCCCGGTCGTGGTGTAGAAGGCGTTGTTATGGAGCGCATCGATCCGGCCGAAGCGCTGGACCGCGAACTTGACCATCGCTTCGACCTGCGGCGGATCGCTCACGTCGGTGCGACAAAAGACCGCCTGGCCGCCGATCTCCTGCGCCACAGCGTTCCCGCCTTTTTCGTCGATGTCAGCGATAATTACGCGCGCGCCCTCCGTCGCCAAAAGCCGCGCTGTCGCCGCGCCGATTCCTGAACCCCCGCCCGTTACGATTGCGACCTTGTTTTCGAGTTTTGCCATTGCTACTTCCTGCTCGCGCCGCGGGTCCGTGCGGCGGCGCGATTGCGCGCATTAATATCACCGACGCGCCTTTGTGCCCAAGCGGATGCGCTGCTCGCCGAGCCAGCGCAGGCTTCGCCGCCGCGCGGCGCGAGCAATTGACATTGGCGGTCCAACCGGACTAGCAACCGTCTTACCTGCCACGCTCGTTCCTCGACCAGCAATCCGGCAGGGGAGGCAAGTCATGGCGGCAGCAACCAACGCACCCTCACAAATCATTTCCGTCAGCGATCGCGAATGGCAACAGATGATGCCTAACATCAAGGCGAAGACTCTGTGGACCGATCCTGCCACCAAACGCCGGGCCCAGTTGACGCGCTTCGACCCAGGCGCAGTGCTTCCGATGCATAAGCACGTCGGTGACGAATTTCTCTACGTCATCGAAGGCGCTATCGCGGACGAGGCGGGCACCGTCGCCGCCGGCAGCGTCGGTTACCGGCCCAACGGCTGTATTCATTCGGTTTCCAGCAAGAACGGCGCAACCGTTTTTGCGATTATCACGGGCGGCGTTGAGCCGGCCACCGATATTGGCAATGCGCCGCGCTCGCAAACGATCGTGGTGAGCGACATTCCCTGGAGCGACGCGATGCCCGGCGTGCATCAAAAGCCGGTGTGGCATGACAAGGAAACCAATCGCCGCGCCGTCATCGCGCACTTCGACGCCGGCGCCAAACTTCCCTACCATCGCCATCTAGGCGACGAACTGATTTTCGTGCTCGAAGGATCCAACGCCGACGAATCGGGCGAGGTGCTGACCGGAAACGCCAATTACCGGCCCAACGGATGCACTCATAACGTCACCACGAAGAATGGTGCGACCGTCCTGGCGTTTGTTACGGGCGGGGTCGAAATGATCAAGTGAACCGACTGCATACGGCAGAAATCTGACGACGGCCAAAAGGTTGAACATGGACGACATCGCGTTTGGCGTATTCGATCATATCGAGCGTGGCGGCGTGGATCCGCAAACTCTCTTCGATTGGCGGCTTGGTCTGCTGGAGCAATATGACGCTGCGGGTTTTTTCTGTTACCACGTCGCTGAACACCACGCGACCCCGCTTGGGATGGCGCCGTCGCCTGGGCTTTTTCTAGCCGCGGCCGCGCAACGCACTCGCCGGATTCACCTCGGCCCGCTGGTCTACTTGCTACCGCTCTACAATCCGCTGAGGCTGATCGGCGAAATCTGCATGCTCGATCAGATGAGCGGTGGCCGGCTCGAACTCGGCGTCGGCCGCGGGGTCTCGCCCTTTGAACTCGCCTACTACGGCGTTTCGTTCATGGACTCGCGGGAGATTTTCGAGGAGGCGCTGGAGGTAGTCGTTAAAGGACTGCGCAATGAGCGTTTGAGCCATCGAGGATCGCACTACCGCTTCGACAGCGTGCCGATGGAGCTGCGGCCGAAGCAAAAGCCCAATCCGCCTTTCTGGTACGGGGTGAGCTCACCCGAAAGCCTGCATCTGGCCGCTCGGTATGGGATGCACATGGTCGGTGGCGGACCCATCTCGATGCTGAAGAATCTGACCGGCGTTTATCGCGAAGAGGTCGCGCGCACGCGCGGCCTCGAAGCCGATTTGAATCCGCAGTGCGGGGCGCCGCGTGTCGGTGCGATCCGTCATATTTACGTCGCCGCCAACGATCGTGAGGTCGCTGAAATCGCCGCCCCCGCCTACACCGCCTACTACAACAACATAACGAAGCTGTGGCGCGATTTCCGCACACTTCCGGACTACGGTTTCACACCCGACCTCGAAATTGCGCGCAAGGCTGACGTCGCGCTCGTTGGCTCGGTCAGCCAGGTACGCGACGAGGTTGGCCGCTTCTTCGACCAGAGCGGTTGTAACTACCTCGTGTTGTCGTTCGCCTGGGGTGGATTGACCCAGGATCAATCGCGCCGGTCGCTCGATCTGTTTGTCGAAAAGGTGATGCCCGATTTCGCGCGCGGCCGGGCCGCCGCGAGCGCGGCGGCGAGCTGAAGGCATCAGTCCACGCGCAGCCGATCGGTGAGCCGGCTGAACCGACGGCGCTCGTCCTCGTTGCGCACCGCCTGGGCCAATGCGCTGCGCGTCCCCACCAATACGCAGACTCGTTCGGCGCGAGTAATCGCGGTGTAAAGCAGGTTCCGTCGCAGCATCAGATAGTGCGTCTGGTGGACCGGGATCACGACTGCCGGGTACTGGCTCCCTTGGCTCTTGTGGATTGATATCGCGTAGGCGAGGCCCAGTTCGTCCAGGTCGGCTGGATCATATTCGGCGTGGCCCTCCTCGAAGACGACGCCGACTTTTGCGCGCTCAGGATCGACCGCGGCAACCCGTCCGATCGCGCCATTGAAAATCAGCTTGTCGTAGTTATTGCGTAACTGGATCACGCGGTCGCCCTCGCGAAAACGCCGATCGCCCGCCCTGAGCTCGCGTCCGCGCGGGTTGAGCAGATCCTGTAATTCGCGGTTGAGCGCCTGGGCGCCTAGCGGTCCGCGGTTCATCGGGGTCAGTACTTGGATTTCGCGCGGGTCCTGGATTCCGAATCGTCCAACCAGCCGCGCGGACACGAGTTGTTTGATGGTGCCGAGCACGTCCTCGGGTGCGTTGCGCTCGAAGAAGAAAAAATCGCCATCCGTCTCGTTGCGGGTCTCGGGCATCTCGCCCCGGTTGAGCCGATGGGCGTTGGCGACGATCAAGCTTTCGCGCGCCTGGCGGTATACCTCACGCAATTGCACTACGGGCACCAGCCCCGAGGCAATCACGTCTTTGAGCACGCTGCCGGGGCCCACCGATGGCAACTGGTCGCGATCGCCCACCAGCAGTAGCGAGGAGTTCGGCATAATCGCTTGCACGAGGCTCGCCGCCAGCTCGATATCCATCATCGACGCTTCATCGACCACCAGGTAATTGGTCCGCAAGGGAAACGTCTTGGAGCGGAGGAAGTTTTGTGTCTCGGGCGAATATTCGAGCAGGCGATGCAGGGTTTTAGCCTCACGCCCACAGGCATCAGCTAGACGCCGGGCCGCCCGTCCGGTGGGCGCCGCGAGCGTCGGCTTGAGCCCGGCCGCATCGAGCGCGACCAGCAACGACCGCAACAGCGTGGTCTTGCCGGTGCCCGGACCGCCGGTGATGACCGCGACCTTGGCTTTGAGAGCGACCATCAGGGCACGCCGCTGTTCGGAAGAGAGAATCACGCCGTCGGTCTTGCCGGCCGTTGCCAGCGCGCGCGCGATCACGGCTTCGCCCATCGGACGTCCCGCGCTCAAGTCACGGATTCGCTCGGCTACTGTCGTTTCTGCCTCGTGCAGCCGTTTCAGGTATACCGCCGGATAGTCGTCAATCGTCTCGGCCACAAGCTCGCCGCTTTCCGTTAACTCACCCAGCGCCGCGGTCGCCAGTTCCGGCTCCATCTCGAGCGCCGTCGCGAACTGGTTCTCGAGATAACCAAACGGCACGAAAACGTGGCCTTCCTCGGCCATACGCTCGACCAGATAGACCATTGCGGCGCGCGCTCGTTGGATCGAATTGCGCGGGATGCCGAGCTTTTCGGCGACGATATCGGCCGTACGAAATCCGATACCCGCTATCGTTCGCGCGAGGATGTAAGGGTCGTTGCGGATCGTCTCGAGCGAATCCCGGCCATAGACCTTGTGAATCCGCCGCGCGTGCGCCGCCGCGATTCCGTGTCCGCGGAGGAACACGGTGAGCTCACGCAAGCCCGACGAATCGCTCCAGGCGAATGCAATTCGCTGTGCCACCAGGCGCGGCAGCCCGCGCACTTCGTGCAGACGCTCCGGCATGGTGTCGAGCACCGTGGGCAGGGTTTCGCCAAAATGCGTTACGATTCGTCGCGCCAGCGCCGGTCCGACTCCCTTGATCTCGGAGGCCAGATACCGCTCGAGTGCCGCCACCCCCGCTGGCCGAATCGTCTCAAAATCCTCGATGCGGAACTGATCGCCATAGCGTGGATGCTTTTCGAAGTACCCGCTTAGGCGTAGACCCGCCCCGATCTCGATCGCGCCGAGATAGCCAACCGCGGTTAGTCGGCGCCGTGCGCCGGAATCGTCCCTGCCGGTCTCGACCACCACGACAACGTAGCCGCTGGCCTCGTTGACATAGAGGATCTGGTCGAGCGTGCCCTCGAGCACCTCCTGCGGACGTTCGGCGTTCAACACAATTTTCAGGATCGCCGAACCAGTCCGCATTTGAAACCCTGCGCCGCAAGCGCTTTGCACAGCCATTGCCCAGGCGCCGAAGGAGAAGGTCGGGTACGCCGCCAATGCGGACACACAAGGGCGGTCTTCGATGGGTTCGCCAAGGCGCCTTCTCTCTACTCGTTTTGCGAACCTGAATTATTGTCGATTCGCAATTCGCGATATCCAAAGATGACGAAATGTACTGAAAGCTCAATAATTACGGGCTGTTGCCGATGGCACAGAGAATGCTTAGATTCCCCGACGAGGAGAGGGAGGCTCCAAGAGATGATGTTACCAACAATTTCCGTTGCGATCTGGAGTGTGGCGCTGTTGGCGGCTTTGGTGGCGGTTGACTGGTATGTCTGGGCCGCGACGTTTGCGTCCGACCGGCGGTTGCCGAAGCTTGCGGCGCAGACCCCAAAGGCGCCCGCGCCGACCACGTATGAAGAGCGCGAAAACGCGGGCTTCAAGCATGTCGCATAACCCCGCCCCTAGCGTTCCGGTGGTGTCCCGATGCCCTTCCCGAGGGCTAACACCACCGGAACCGATAAGGAACTTCCAAACCGCTTGTCGAGCAGCAGCCCGCGCATCAGCGCTTCGGTGGTTGATGCCATCGACGGACGGGCGCACATAAACCGCGGCAACGATTCTCCTTGGGCAACTTGCTGACGCCCAGCTACGGCTACGCTTGATTTGCCGTCGACGGACGGGCGCTTCATAAACCGCGGCAACGATTCTCCTTTTGACCTGAAGCAGTCTAAGCATATCGCAACCATCGCACGATCTCGCGCGTCGATGGCTTTTTGCCGTACATCAATATTCCGACGCGATAGATTCGCGAACAGACAACCACGGCCAGGTATATCGCGCCGACGAGAAGCGCAAGGGCGCTCGCCACCTGCCACCCGGAGGCCGCCCCGGCGGCGATCCGCATGCTCATCATCACTGGGGCACACGGCGGGAATAACGATAAAACGACCGCGGGTAGCGAATTTGGCCGTTCGATTAGTGACCAGGCGCCGATCCCGGAGAAAAGAAGTGGAAGCGTCAGGATGAAATTCCAGTTCTGCGCTTCGTCGGCCGTATTGAAAGCCGCTCCGAGGGCCGCGTAGAGCGAGCTGTAGAGCATGTAACCGAGGAGGTAAAAAAGCCCGAAAAGGAGCAGGTTGCTCAACGGAATATTAAGCTTTTCCAGAATCGAAACGCCGGTGACGTGTGCGCCCAACGCAGCCGCCATGGCGAAGGTCAAGCCCCAAATCAACACCTGTGTAATGCTGGCAGCTCCCACTCCGGCGATTTTCCCTGACATCAGCGCGCGCGGAGTAGTTGCGCAAAGCAGGAGTTCCACGACGCGCGACGATTTGTCCTCCAGCACCGATCGCATCACGATGATGCCGTACGACAACAGGCTCATCTCGAGCAAGGTGATCGAAACGAGCGTGATGAAAAAGGCCGCGGTGTCGTTGCCAGCGACGTGCCCAGCGACGCCGATGACCAACGGCTCCAGCGCTACTTCGTCCAGGGCTGAGTCAATCTCGCGGGGCTTGAGCCCGTGTTGAACAAACCGCTCGCGTGTGATCTCCTGCCACAGAGCACCACGAAGATATTCCTTTTCCAGAAAATCCGGATCCCCGCGCGTCTCGAAGGTGACGTGTCCGTTCGCGATCGCCTGCTGGTCAATCCATAGGAACCCATCGATTTGCGAGTCGCGGACCATCGCGTCCAGACGCTGACGCTCGCGCGCCGTCATATCAGTTACGAGATCGACCTTGTATCGGCCGAACGGAGAATACTTCACTAAACGCTCGCGGAGTCCCCTCCCAAGCGCAGACTCACCGGTCGCGACAATAATGTGCTTGTGCGCAAGCAGATGAGGGGCGGCGAAGATCGCCGGCAATGCCGCGATGATCAGCAGCAGCACCGGGGTCATAAGGGTGGTGACGATAAATGAGAGTGAAACAACGCGTAGGATGTATTCGCGCCGAAAAACCAGCCAAACAGCACGGAGTTCTTCAATGGCCATTCCGCGCCCCGATTACTTCGATAAAGATCTCCTCGAGTGATCGTTCGATGAACTCGAACCGCGTTACCTGCGATTTCTCGGACGCTCGCCGCAATACCTCCTGCGCATCCGCGTCGGGCGCCAGCCGCAGTTCCACACAACCGCCCTTGTCGGTGTGTGCGGCTATGAGTTGGCTGTCCGAAAGAAAGTGGCCGTCGCCTTCGTACGTTATGCGGACGTCGCGCTTGCTGAATTCTGCCTTGAGATCGCTGAGACGACCCTGTAAGACCGATCGTCCATGGTCGATAAGGCATATGCTTTCACACAATCTTTCGACCTGGTCCATACGATGGGTTGAAAACAGAATGGTGTGGCCCGATCGCTGAAGTTCGAGCAGGATGCCCATCAAATGCGCGGTGTTGACCGGATCGAGTCCCGCGAACGGCTCGTCCATGATGACGAAGCGCGGCTCGTGGATAATCGCCGCGATAAACTGAACCTTCTGCTGCATTCCTTTGGATAGCTCCTCGACCCGTCGCCCGAGCCACTGCGCGAGGTCCAGACGTTCTGCCCACCGCTCCGCCGAGCGCAGGGCGACGGCACGCTTAAGACCATTGAGCTGGCCGAGATAAAGCAAAAGATCGCGAACGCAGGCCTTCCGATACAGGCCGCGCTCTTCGGGCAGATAGCCGACCTTGCGCAGATGCCGACGTTCGAACGGTTCACCGAATATCCGCACCGTCCCCGCGTCCGGCATGATGATGCCGACCATCATGCGAATCGTGGTGGTCTTCCCCGCGCCGTTGGGGCCTAGCAGGCCAAAGATGCAACCCTCGGGGATCGTGACGCAGAGGTCATCAACCGCTACCACGCTGTCGTAGGATTTACGGACGCTGTCGAGCTCGAGCGCTAACACGTGCCCAGTCTATGGTAATTGCAACTAAGAGCCGAGCCCGCAAAGCGCAATTTGCGAAATCGTTTCAGGGCTTGGGTAGACGCCGCTAAAGACTGTAGAAGGGTAGAAAGGGAATTCTTTCTAGCGAGCCAGCACGAGAGGAGGAGAGTGCCATGAGCACCTTGAAGCCCGAAGTGAAGAATCCGCGCCTTAATTATCTTTTTGATGAGCTTTTAGGGACCTTGCGCTCGTTTATCCGCAAGAATCACCTAACACATGAAGAATACCGCCAGGCGGTAGACTTTCTCACCGAAGCTGGTACCACGGGCGAAATCCCCTTGCTTATGGACGTTTTTCTGGAAGTAACGGTCGACCAGGAGAATTCCGCGGGCCGTGGCGGCACCGAAACGTGCATCGAGGGCCCATTTTACGTGGCCGGTGCGCCCGCGATGAAATCCCCGTGTATCCTGCCCCATCGCGAGGACGAGCCCGGCGACGTACTGATCCTCACCGGCACCGTTCGTTCAACTGACGGTGCAGCCCTGCCTGGGGCTGTAATCGACATCTGGCAGGCCGATGCCCGCGGCGCCTATTCGCACTTCAACATTGCCGAGGCCTTAGCGCCGTATAATCTGCGTGCCCGCGTGAGCGCCGACCAGGATGGGCGATTCGAGGTGCGGACGTGGGTGCCGGCTTCCTACGAGATTCCGAAGGCGGGACCAACCGGTAAGCTGATAACTGCGATGGGCCGGCATGCCTGGCGTCCCGCGCATATCCATTTACGGCTGACGCATGAGGGTTGTGAAACGCTGACCACCCAGGTTTTTGTCGCCGGCGACCCCTGGATCGATTCCGACGTCGTCGGCGCCGTCAAACACTCGTTAGTTGCTGGATTGACTAGACACGACGATCCTACCGACCTGCGCACGTCAGGACTAACAAAGCCGTACTATACCTTGGCTTATGACTTTGTGTTGCCACGAGCCCTGGCGAGAGCGGCTTGAGCCAAGGACGTAGCGGTAGACATCGGTAGCTGATCGTCGACAGAACGGCCTCTTTCGCAAAGTAGCAACTTGGGCCGATAATCCGCTCGCCAACCCGAGGAGGGAATACAAGCTATGGCTGGCGGACCCGAGGAACTGTCGAGGCAGGTCGAAGAAGCAACCAGGGAATCCAATTCATTTGACCGACGGGTCGCTATGAGCATGGCGATTGTCGCGGCGGGGCTCGCGTGCATCACGATGCTCGGTCATCGCGCCCACACCGAAGCGTTGAGTTTACAGGCCCAGGCCAACCATCTGAGGACAGAGGCCAATATCTACCACACCGAGGCTTCCGACCAATGGGCCTACTACCAGGCCAAGAATATCCGCTATAGCGAAGATCAGTTCTTTCTCGGGCTCTTGTCGGTTATGCCAACGCAACCCGGGCCCGAGGCGGTCCGGCGGAGATCCGAACTGAACGCTCAGTGGCGCGCGGAAAGTGAGCACTATCATGCACAAGAGCTGCCGGCATTGCGCGCTAAGGCCGAGGGGCTGACCGACAAGGCTCATCAATCCGAAGCGGCGGCGCAGCGCGCGATAACGGACAGCTACCTGGCCCACCATCAGGGCGAGCGCCTGGATCTCGCGGAACTTGCCGCCGAGCTCTCCCTGGTCTTGATGTCGCTTGCCGTTTTGACCAAGCGCGAGACGTTTTGGCAATCGGGGATCGTCGCCGGCGTGGCCGGGGTAGTGATAACGTTGTGGGCCCTCGCTTTAACCGCCTAACCCTGCTGGTCCTATGCTTTAGATCGGCCGAGGGCCCTGCTATTGACAGTGCAATGCGGGAGGAATCGCGAATATGGACCGGCTCAAGGGAAAAGTAGCGCTGATTTCCGGGGGCGCACGAGGACAGGGCGCCGCCGAGGCGCGACTATTTGTCAGCGAAGGGGCGAAGGTCGTAATCGGTGACGTGCTCGACGATCAGGTGGCGAGCACCGCGAATGAAATCAATAAAAAGGCAGGCGCGCGGGTCGTTATCGGGGTGCATCTCGACGTGACCCGTGCGGCCGACTGGCGCAACGCCGTCGGAACCTGCCGGCGCGAGTTTGGCGGCCTCGATATCGTGATCAACAATGCCGGTATCTTCAACATGTCGGGGCTTGAGGACACCAGCGAAGAGCTGTGGGACTCGATCGTCAATATCAACCAGAAGGGCGTATGGCTCGGGATGAAAGAGACTATCGCTGCCATGCGCGAGCGCGGCGGTGGGTCAATCGTGAATATCTCATCAGTCGCCGGACTAACCGGATCGACCGGTTCGACCGCGTATCACGGTACGAAGGGTGCGGTGCGCTTGTTGACCAAGGCCGCCGCGGTGCAATACGCCCCGGAGAAGATCAGAGTCAACTCGGTCCACCCGGGACTAATCGGCACCCAGATGGTCGACATCATACCGGCCGGCCAACGCCAGGCTTTCCAGACGGTCGTGCCGATGCGGCGTGAAGGCAAGCCGGAAGAGGTCGCCAATCTAGTGCTGTTCCTGGCGAGCGACGACGCCTCCTATGTCACCGGAGCTGAATTCGTGGTCGACGGCGGGCTCAACGCGATCTGAGGCCACATGCAGACGGAAAAATCAAAGAGGAGAAACCGCGATGGATCGGCTCAAAGGTAAAGTTGCCCTGATTTCGGGTGGAGCGCGCGGACAGGGAGCCTCCGAAGCGCGGCTCTTCGCCGCTGAAGGCGCGAAGGTCGTTATCGGCGATGTGCGCGATGATCTGTGCAAGAAGACCGCGGATGAAATCAACGCAAAGACTGGCGCGCGGACCGTCGTTGCGTTCCATCTCGACGTCACTCGCGCGGCCGATTGGCGGGCGGCGGTCGATGTCTGTGAGCGTGAGTTCGGCGGTCTGGACATCCTGGTCAATAACGCGGGCATCGCTAATCTGAAGGGTATCGAGGAGACCAGCGAGGAGGAGTGGGACTCGATCGTCAATATCAATCAGAAAGGCGTATGGCTTGGGATGAAAGCGGCGGTACCGGCGATGCGCAAGCGGGGTGGCGGGTCGATTATCAATATCTCGTCGATTTTCGGCATAATCGGGTCGGCTGGATCCGCGGCCTATCACGGAACAAAAGGCGCCGTACGGTTGCTGACCAAGGCAGCGGCTGTGCAATATGCGCCCGAAAAGATCAGGGTCAATTCGGTACATCCCGGCGTCATACTGACGCCGATGGTCGACATTATCCCGAGGGCGGATTTGCAACCAACCATGATCTGGCGCCGATGAAACGCGGGGCGCAACCGGAAGAAGTGGGCTGGTGCGTGGTATTCCTGGCGAGTGATGAAGCATCGTTTGTCACCGGATCAGAACTGGTGGTTGACGGAGGCTACACTGCGATCTGAAGGGCGGTATCGCAGCGAGCCGGGCGAGAGCCCCTACAGTTTGAAGCTGACGCCATCCGCTTCCCGCGCCGACCCAAATCTTTGGCGGCGCGGGTTCTCTTTGCGAGCGGAAGATCGATGAACCCGGCGGGGTTCCGTTCCCGGAAGGATGATAATAGAGCTGAAATGGATCCTTTGACTATTCTTAAGGAGAGTCCTTTGCCGTTCGCCGCGGTCCTCGGGATCCGCTTCGTTAGTGCCGCGCCGGAGCGCGTGCAAGCCGAAATGGAGGTTCGCGCGGATCTTTGTACGTCGCCCCCGGTTTTGCACGGGGGTGCGTTGATGGCATTTGCCGACACCCTCGGCGCGTGCGCCACGATACTCAACCTGCGCGAGGGAGCGAGTACGACGACAATCGAGTCGAAGACCAATTTCTTTGCGCCGGCTCCTGTTGGCACGAAAGTGACAGGCGAATGCGTTCCGTTGCATCGAGGTAAACGCACGATGGTCTGGCAGACCCACGTCACTTCCCGCCGAGGGCCGGCTCCTTGCGTTGGTGACGCAGACTCAGATGGTACTATAAATCCGAAGTGCCGGTAACTACGGCACTTTTCCAAAAAGTCCTTGGTCCTGCTACCTTTTACACTGCGGCTCATAACTGGTACGCTGTTATCCTCTGCGGTTCAGTGCTGTTAAATGACCGAAATTGTGGACCGCAAATGACCAGAGGAGCAGCATGCAACGCGAGACCATCGATCACCAGACCGTCGCCAAGGCGGTCAAGCAGGCACGGAAGGAAGGCCACCGCCTGGTAGTGCGTGACGCGAAGATCAAAGCCTTCGCGCTCCGAGTCGGCTCAAGCGGCGCCATCAGCTACACGTACCAGTATCGCGACAGCAACGGCGCCCAAAGGCTGTACACACTCCCGGAATCCGAGTGTGAGACTCCGCACACTGCGCGAGCCTTTGCCGAGAAGCTGCGCAACCGCGTCCGCGAGGACGGCTTCGACCCGCTGCGCGACCGGATACTTGGACGCGAGCGTCAACAAGCCGAGCAGGCCACAGGCCACACGATAGCCGAGCTCTGCGACACATGGATCGCTGCGCGTAAGGACAAGCGCTCGCTGCGCTCCGATTGCGCGATTATCAAGGTGCACGTCAAGCCACGGCTCGGCCACCTGCGAGTCGACGAGATTAGGCGCAAGGACGTCGCCGAGGCGATGCGCGCGATTGGAATCGAGGCGGCGAAGCTCTATCAGGCCAACCGCTTCCATTCGCTCGTCTCGTCGCTCTTGAATTTCGCCGGTAACGGTGTCTCCGGCCACGAGGGCTTGCACTGGCTCGGTGACGGCGCGGCGAACGTTGCACGCGGTATCCCCCGCTTCCACGAGGAGCCACGCGACCAGAACCTCACGCCCGACCAGATGGCACGGCTGCTCGCCGCCATCGATAAGCGCCAGGACACCACCCCCGGCCGTCAGATCAGACTGCTGATGCTCACGCTCGCGCGCATGAACGAGGTGCTCGGAGCGCGCTGGAACGAATTCGCTCTGGAGACCTCGCCCGGATTCTGGATCAAGCCCGCGGCAAGGATGAAGGCGAAGAAGACGGTGCGTGTCCCGGTAGTCGGCGGCGCGCTCAAGCTGCTACGCGAGATGAAGGCCGCGAGAGTAACGACAGCGGATGACGGCTTCCTCTTTCCCGGCCGCGACCACGGCCACGGCAGTTTGCGCCGGTGCTGGTTGAAGATCACACGAGAGGCGAACTTGCCTGAGCTGCACACTCACGATTTGCGCCACGTCGGCGCCACGGTGTTAGCTTCATCCGGCGTGCCCCTGTTCGTAGTCGCGCGCCTCCTCGGCCATTCCACCACGAGCCGAGTAACCGAGCGCTACAGTCATCTACAGGACCACGCGGCGGCCGCAGCGATGGAGCGGATCGGCGACCACTATCGCAACGTGACCGCGATCGGAATCGAGGCGGCGAAGTGAAAACAGTCTGAAATCTAATGGCCCGCCTTAAGCGTCGCGAAGACGAGAGCAAGCGTTGCGAGCACCAGAGCGCCAGTCGTGATGGCGAGAACTTTGGTCCATCTGACCAGTAGGTGTGATGTCGTCGAGGCATCAGCGGCCGCTCGGTCTACTACATCACGGAAACGCAGGATTTGAGTGTTCATTTCCGCGAGCACTTCATACAGGTTCTCGCGAGTCTTTTGCAGAAGAGCGAGATACTCCTGAGCCAGCAGTATCTCTAACTCCGCTTGGGCGGCTTTATGTTGAAAGTCACCTTGCCCATATTTATTCAATTCGGCGAGTAACTCTTCTTTTGTTCGCATTCGAACATCCTCGCAATCGCTTATCTAGCTTGGAGGTGGCCGTCGCGAAATAGTTGTCTAGAGCCAGGAGACCTTGATTCTTTCTCCTCTTCCTCCTATTATTCCTTCTATTCTTTCTCTCGAAGATTCAACATTAAGGAGATGATCAAATGGAGCACGATACCGATACGATTACGTTCACGCTATACGGGAAGACCTACACGTTGAGCCGCGCACAAGTCGAGGCCGCTATGGAGGGATGGAACCCAGGCAGGATTCAAAGGTACAGCGTCAAAATCGGACGCAAGAGAATGCCGATTAAGGAAGTGCTCGCTAGCAGCATTGGCGTGCCGCCAGCGGAATTCACCTCTCAGCAAGCTTACGGGATTCTGCGGCGGCTAGGGTTCGAGATCGAGGGATGACGGAGAACAGGTCGAAAACAGCGACGGCGGGTATATAAGCGGGCTTCTACAAAAGGGGCGGAGGACCCTGCGCGATCGCGTTGGTCGGTAACGCCACCAGCATTTTTTCAAGAAGGGGGGAACGATCTATGTCTCTCGTACTCGACAAGGTATCCGATCCGGTTTCTTTGTCGCGGGCGATAGTCGGTAAGTACTTGGAACTCAAGATCGGCAAAGCCCAAGGTTCGCGGTCTGCCCTCCTAACGCCTGCCGATGCTCGCAAGCTTGCGTACGCCCTTCTCCTTGATGCGGAGAACTTAGAAACCGACGCTTGAGAATTAAGGTTCACTGCGCAGGAACAACCGCCGCAGCCGACGCCATGCGCGCGATCGGCGACCACTACAACCGCGTGACGGCGATCGGAATCGAGGCCGCGAAGTGACCCATCGTGCGGTGAGGCCGGCCGGACTTTTGATGGGAGGACAAATCCATTCGCGTCCTTAGCATTAGACAGCCCTGGGTGTCGGCGATCATGCAAAGTTGGAAAGACGTCGAGAATCGAACTTTGGAAACGAAGTATCGCGGTTGCTTGCTGATCCATGCCTCGCAGGTTTACGACGATAGTGCCGACCGCGACCCAGGATGAGGCAGGAATTCATCGACATCTTCGTCGACTGCGGCGTCCCGCGCTCAAAGCTGGACGCGAAGATGTGGAGCCAGCCAGTTGGCCAGATACTCTGTGTGGTCGATTGCGTATTTGATTCATACAAGTCGTGTTGGTCAGGCAGGAAGGTGTGGCATTGGATTCTGCGCGACCCGCGAACGCTACCCCGCCCTGTGCGTGCTCGAGGTATGACCCGCCTATGCGACCGCCAGATAAAGTGGAGCGCATGGTGCGCGCAATCAAATCCACCCCGGAGCCGCGCGCTAATTCACGCTAAGTAGCATGCAGGCGAACTGTTGCGTCCTGAGGCGAGCAAAGATCTTCGGTGTGTTCTGTGTTGAGCGGCTCGCAGCTACTCTTTTAGGATAGAGGCAACGGCTGAGAACCGAGCGAACGCTGGTCGCCCGTAAGGCATGCGTTTACTGGTCCAGGCTCGGACTGTAGACGAAGTGATTTAGTACGCCGGAGACAGAATCAAGTGACATCGAACGCGACTAGCCCGGCTTCGACTGGGCCGGCCGGCAGCCACTTCGAGGGTCAGGTCGGCGCGTACTACCTGTTGTCGATGTTGACGGGCGCCGAGCCACGCGGCCTGCCCGGGACCGAGATCGACCGCCTCGAGTTTCAGCGAGCGAGCCGAGGGACGGGCGCTTGATGACGTTATTGTCCATGCACACGACTCGCGGGGAGATCCGGCCGTTCTCGAGATACAGGTCAAGCGAAGCATCACTTTTGCGCCCGGCGACCAAGTATTCCGTGCCGTCGTGGGCCAGATCGTCGAGACGTCGCGCAGACCAGACTTCTGGACCAGCCGCTATGAGCTCGCGATCGCGACCGCTCGAACCTCCATGGAAGATTGAGGGTGCCTACCAAGACGTGCTGACTTGGGCACGACAGTTGGGTGATGCAGAGACTTTCATAGCCCGGATTGATCGGCCGGGCTCCGCCAACGACGATATGCGCACGTTCGTGCGCACCTTCAAAGCGCATCTGCGTGACGCCGGGTCGCGCGATGATGACGAGACGGTCTGGGGGCTACTGCGGAAGCTCCAGATCCTCATTTTTGACTTCACCGCCCGAGGCTCTGCGTCCGAGGAGCTTGCAAAGGAACGTGCCGTCCGCGCCCTGCCACCCGACGATGCTCTGCGGGCTGGCAACCTTTGGACGAGCTTAGTCGAGCTCGCGCTGCGGATCGCGGCGAGCGGCGGTGACCGAACGCGCGATGACTGATCGAGGACCTTAGGAATCAGTCGTTTCACCTTGCCGGCGACAGGCGCTACTCATCCGCGCGGGCGACTCTCGCCGAGGCTTCGCGGAACGCGCTTGCCGACATCGGCGATCGGGTCGGCGACGTGATGTTGACCCGACACGAGCGTGTCGCCGCAGTACACGCCGCCCTTGATAGTGGCCGGTACGTCGAGATCCGCGGCGATGCGGGCGTAGGTAAGTCGGGGGTGCTGAAGCACTTCGCCGAACAGATCGCTACCGAGGCGAGCGCTATCGTACTCAGCCCTGGCCGAACGACCCCAAAGGGATGGACCGCAATGCGAGCGGTGCTGGGGTTCGATGGCACAGCTCATGACCTCCTGACCGACCTCGCCGGCAACGGTGGAGCGGTCCTCTTCGTCGACAACCTAGATTTCTTCGACGATGAGGAGCGTCGAACCGTTGTTGACCTTGTCCGCGAAGCATCGATCGTTCCGGGCTTCGCCGTGATCGCGACAGCGAGACGCAACTTCGGAGTCGAGGAGCCGAACTGGCTACCGTCAGACGCACTCGACCGCTTGGGCCGCGCTGACCCTGTCGTGATTGACGAGCTGAGCGACGCTGAAGTTGAAGAGATTCGGCATGCCGCCCCGAGACTCGCAGCGCTCCTTGCCGACAATCACCCGGCACGCGACGTGACCCGGAACCTCTTTCGCCTCGCCCGCCTTGCAAGCCGACCAAGGAAGGAGCCATTTCCCCGCACCGAGGTCGATATGGCCGAGCAGTGGTGGCAGACGGCCGACGGCAGACTTGACGGCAACCGGAGAGAGCGCGCCAGGGTGCTCAAGGCTTTAGCGGAACAGGCGCTCTCGCGCGCCGAGCCGCTGGAAATTAGTGACCGCCCAGCGAGGGCTGTCGACGCGCTCGTTACGAGCGAAACGCTACGAGACTTGGGGAACGACCGCGTCACATTCCGCCATGATGTTCTTCGCGAATGGGCGATCGCCAACCTGCTTCATTCCGAGCCGAGCGACCTTCGAGCACCTGCGTCTCGACCGCCCCGCCTCAGCCGCCTTGGCGAGGGGCGTGGAACTCGCATCGCGCATGGCGCTTGAGCGTGCGAGTCGACAGCACCCGATGGCAGTCAATCGTTGATCGTCTGAGCCGCGAGGGGACACACGGATCGTGGCGGCGGGCGGCACTGCTGGCACTCGTTCGCTCTGAGGTCAGTTCCGAACTGCTGACACGCGCGTCGGGCCTTCTGCTCGCCGACCGCGCAGTCGTTCTCCGCGAGCTCATTCGGATCGTGATGGCAGTCGACGTTCAGCCGGCCTCGCCGCTATTCGCGGCTGCGGGACTGGACCCGGCGACGATCCCGGCGAGCTTCAATATTCCAAGTCGACCGTCCTGGCACCGGCTGATCTGCTGGTTACTCAGTCTTGGGCAGAGATTGCCTGTCGCCGTGATCCCAGACGCGGTCGACCTCTATACCGCATGGTCCCTCGGGATGGTCGGTCTCGATTCGCTCACGCCGTCTTTGCTGGCGTGGCTGTATCGCTGGTTGACCGAGATAGAGACGGCCCGCGACACTAAAGCCTTTCGTGATCTACGGAAACCTTTCGGTGGCGAGCTTGATTACGATCGAATCAGATCCTTGGAGTCCGATCTCCGAACCGGGTTTCTTTTGTTCTGCAACCGCACACCATCACTTGCGGCAGAATATCTGCGATCGGTGAGACAGCGGCAGCATAGCAACGATGTTCTCCGCAGCATCCTGAAATTTCGGGGCTCGCTTGCTCAGGCTGCGCCCGCAGAACTCGCTGAGCTGACTGCCGCCGCGCTTATCCAGACGAGGCAGCCTACCGATACGCCGCGCAGTCGTCGCGAGATCGAACAACCATTTGACTTCCTCGACCACGACTTTATTCCGGCATCGCCCGCGCAGGGGCCATTCCTTGAGCTCCTGACTCATGCTTGCAAAGTACGGCCTCTCGCTAATCCGTCGCCTCGTCGACCATGCAATCTCGTTCTACAGCGGCGGCCGACTACACAATTCCGACGCTATCGTCATCCCCTTTCTCGACGGCGAGCGGGCCTTCCCGTGGATGCAATCATATGCGTGGTCACGGGAGGCGTCGGCTTCCTACTGCGTGACTTCGGCTCTAATGGCCCTTGAAGCATGGGGCCACACACAAATAGAGGCAGGGAAGCCGTTTGATAGAGTTCTCTCAGATGTCATCGGCATTCTGCCCGCACCAGTGGCTTACCTGTTAGTCGCGGTCGACCTCATCCTGTCGCACTGGCCGAATTCGCGCGAAGCGGCTGTTCCCTTTCCTCGGTTGTCCTGAACTTCTCTGCCTCGATCGTCAGCGGCTGGCACGGGACAACTTCGAGTATCCGGATTTCTTCGGGCTTAAGGCACTCGAAAGGGAGCCGGTCGGTCCCGTCACCCTCGACAGTCTGAAAAAGCGTCCCTCACGCCAGGCTTCCCTGGAACAGCTCATCGGTCAATACGCGATGATTGGACCCGCCGAACTCGAGAGCGTCTCGCTAACTTGCTACACCGGTCGGCCGAACGGCTGGGTCCGCCCGGGG
This sequence comes from uncultured Pseudomonadota bacterium, assembly GCA_963837035.1. GTDB lineage: Bacteria > Desulfobacterota > Binatia > Binatales > Binataceae > JASHZA01. The sequence continues at coordinate 610,354 of CAWIMH010000021.1, read as the reverse complement.
AACAATCGGACTTAGGCGATCCTCGCTTCATGGCGGTCCACGCACTCAACCTGGTCGATCCCAGGAATTGGCGCGAGGTTTCCGCTGCTTTGCCCGACGGCAGGCAGGGGACGGCTTACGAGTACGTGTCGCCGGAGGCCGAAAATCGCCACCTCGCACCCTGCAGGAAGCCGCGCGGAACAGACTGTCAGACACCAACATGCAATTGTCCCTTGGCGCTGGCATTGGAAGACCCGTCCCGCTCGTCAACCCAACTTGCGGGGCGGCAGTTGAATGGGCGCAAAGCGCGGCAGCCATGCCGAAGAACGAACGGCAAGGAGCGGACGAGGACCGGATGCGTGAACACGCCGTCGTCGCCGCGGCAACGATCGCGATGCGCGATGGCGACGTCGAGCTGCGCGCCCGGTATGAAGGATGGGCAAGCGGTGTCTTCGCTTGGGCGCTTTCAGACCAAAGAGGATTCGGTCTATCGATTTCGGTCCGGACTCCGGTTCAACCCGATAGCAATTGCGTTCGCGGAATGATTCTACTCGCTAAAGGACCGCACTGCCACTGGTGATGTCCGCGCCATTCTCGAGGTAGCCGATCCGCGATGACCCGGCTGCAGCGTACGGATTCGGTGTGTCGGCCACCGCACTCGACTCCTTCGATGAACGGCTTGCCGCGCGCGGTGCTGCGGTGTGCCTTCACGGCATCTATTCGACCGAGTCGCGGATGGGCTCTCCCCGAAGAACAGGTCGCTGAGCGTTGCGAGCACCACCGCCAACGACGCCAAGCGGCTGTGGATGCCGAACTGGCATGGCTTGCCAACGAGCGTCCCGAACCTGAATGGCCGACGTTCCCGACGGAAGCAGCGCAATCTCGCTGGCGTCTCCACTCCACTCGGGGAGCAGAGCAGACCGAGGCCCGCACCGCGGTCGCGACCCGACGAATATGCTGATTACCAAGGTGCTGCGCTGTGGCTTAGCCAAGGCGGTAGCCTCCTAGATGTAGCCGCGCGGCCTTGGCTACGCGAGATTGCTCGGACCTATGCCCCTTGGACCGCCGAGGCGAACGGCGCCGGCTTGGACATGCACGAAGAGGTGGGTAACCCGCCCAGAGAGTGGAACAACGCCTACTTCGATCTGCTGGCCCGCTGCCTGCCGGGCCTTACGTTGCCGGAGGTTGACCTACTCGCACTAACGCCTATCTGCTCGCTGCCCGACGACGCGTTCTTCGATGCAATCACCGGTTCCTGCGAAGCGTTGACGTCGTCTATTTCAATGATGCAGGCCTGCGGGAAACCATCGCGATCAGTATTCGGTCCGCGCTCGCCAACCGATTAATGGCGACCAGAGGCTGGAAACGACTGGGCGGTAGCCGATCAGCCTCCATCGAGGCTCATATTGGACCGGCCATCGCCGTGCTCTTCTTCAATGATTACGGCCTCATGGATCCCGCCAAATGCTACTTGCTGCCAAAAGGTGTTGATAGGCTCCACCCCTTCCTCTCCGTGTCTGGAAGAGTTGGTGAAGGGCGGACCTTCGCTTTTTACCGCTGTCGTTTCCCTCAACCTGCTTGAAGTTTCTCCAAGGATGGCGCACGTGCCGTTTCTTGTCGAAGCGGCTAAGACCTGGTTGGGAAGCTACGCCGACGACAACGACTTCTGGGTCGACCACCGTATCGGTTGCCGCGTGTGTGTATGGATCGAAAAAGTTCTGCTTCAGGCGCCGGCTCTGCTTGATACAGACAATGCCTTACGGGCCGACGTGGATCGATTGCTTGCGGCGCTCATTAGCTTGGGTGTTGCGGAGGCCAAGCGACTCGAGGAAGCGCTCGCTGAAACCGTGGAACCGCGCCGTTAGCCCATAGACGCGTGCCCCTTCTTGCTAGGAACCCGGTCCGGTTTTCATAACTCGTCCTACAGCCGGATTTTTCAGCGGCAGTCCTTGCGCAATCGGCGAACCCAGCCGTGAACGGCGGGCCTCGTTACGCGGGACGAATTGAAACGCCAGCAGCGCGAGACTAGCATAGACGCTTTCAGACGGACGGACGGAAAGGTTTCCGGACGGGGCGGTGCGGCGGAGTTGCTCAGGATGAACCCGTCTAACTTAGCCTCGCGCATCAACACGTTAGGCATCAACCGCGGGACGCTCAGTTGACGGCTGCTGCGTGCGCCGCGCATCTGTCGTCGTAAACGCTCTTCCCAACCCGGCACTGACAACGCACGGCGTTACTTCGGCGAGCAAATTCCGAAACAGTGAGACCCTTGCTGTGCCCAGTTTTGTGCGCCGCTGTGCGCAATTTGTGCCCTTACCGTTATCGAAAACCCCGCTGTGCCGCAGGAACGCTTCAAGCCTCAGTTGTGATTGTAGCCGCCGGCCTCGGTTTCGGTGAGGGGCCGCGACACCGGATGCTTTTCGAAAAGCACCAGCGAACGACGAATATCGTCCAGTAGAAGATCGCCTAGGTCACGGCTCACCCCGTGGCGGACCAAGATTCGTTGAATTACGAGATCTTGCCGATTCGGTGGCATCGAGTAAGCAGGAACCTGCCATCCGCGCGCGCGGAGCCGGTCTGAAAGATCGTAAAGCGTAAAGCCGTGGTCGGTCCCGTCTCGAAGCGTCCAGCAAACTGCCGGAATACCGCCATGCCCATCGTGGATGATGCGAAATGGCCCCATCTTAGCGATCTCAGCCGCAAGGTATTGGGCAGTGTGGTAACAGGAGTCTTGAATTTTGCGATAGCCTTCAAAGCCCAAACGAAGAAAATTGTAGTATTCGCAGACGATTTGACCGGCGGGACGGGAGAAGTTTAACGCGAATGTCGGCATATCTCCGCCCAGGTAATTGACATGGAAGATCAGATCTTCCGGCAAATCCGCATGATCGCGCCATACGACCCATCCAACGCCGAGCGGCGCCAGGCCAAATTTGTGCCCCGAGGTATTGATTGACTTGACTCTCGGCAGCCGGAAGTCCCAGGTGAGACCGGGGTCGCAAAAGGGCGCAAGAAAGCCGCCGCTGGCGGCGTCCACATGGATTGGGATGTCGAGACCGGTGTCCTCCTCAAGCTCGTCCAGCGCCGCGGCGATGGCCTGAACCGGTTCGTACAAGCAGCACGTCGTTACGCCGAGCGTGGGTACGACCATGATGGTATTTTCGTCACAAAGAGCCAGCGCCTGTTCGGGTCCCATCAGAAAACGGTCACCTTCGACTGGAACTTCCCGCACTTCGACATCGAAGTAGCGGCCGAACTTGTGCCAACATACTTGCACAGGCCCGCAAACCAGATTCGGCTTGTCAGCAACCTTGCCCTGCGCAAGCATCCGGGTTCGCCAGCGCCATTTCGCCGCCAGACCACCGAGCATCGCGGCTTCGCTGGAGCCGGTCGTGGAACAGCCAATAGTGTTTGCGGCAACGGGAGAATTCCAAAGATCGGCGAGAATATGAACGCACCGACTCTCGATCTCGGCGGTCTGCGGATACTCATCCTTGTCGGACATATTCTTGGCGCCGCATTCGGCCATGAGGGCCTGCGTCTCGGGCTCCATCCAGGTGGTGCAGAAGGTCGCGAGGTTTTGGCGAGCGTTTCCATCGAGCAACAGCTCGTCGTGAACAAGTGCATAAGCGTCTCGCGGCAAACGCTCCTCGCGGGGAATTTTGTATTTCGGAACATCGCCGGAAGGATCGATAAAGTCCAATGCCTTCCTGCCTAGGTCATTCTTTTTGTGTAGTGACATGCTTGTTCCTCCGACGCCCATCCAAACCTGAGCGCGGCTAACGGGCGAAGCAAGACCCGCTTCCAAACGCTACAAGTGATCGTGATCAGCCGGCAACGCGGACGAGGGAACTGTAGCCGTACCATAAAATCTCGATGCCGATGCAGAGCAGTATGAAGGCCGACAGCCGCACTACTACATTGGTGCCGTTCTCCCCGAGCATTCCGGCGGTTCTCTCGGCGAATCGGTAGCAAACGTAGATGGTCGCAGCGATCGCAATGAGGCCAGCGACTGCTGCGGAGCCAAGTACTGCTATCTCATTCAGTGCACCGTGTGGCCGTTGGCTACCGAGCGTTATCGCCACTGCGATCGACCCTGGGCCCACCGTTATCGGCATGGTGAGGGGATAAAAGGCGTCGGTCGGTGTGACCGGTTTATGGGCGGAGCGCTCATCGTCTCCCTGACTTCCCGCCTGGAGAAGGTTCCAGCCGGTTGCCGTCACTACGAGTCCTCCAGCGATGCGCACGATGGGCAACGTGATGCCGAAGAACTCAAGCACATCGGAGCCAATGAACATCGAGCCGAGCAACAGGAAGAAGCTGTTGCAGGTCACCCGCAGCGCAAGCGCGTCGCGTTCGTGGTTTGCACAGTGTCGCGTCAGGCCTAGGAATATGGGTGCGCCGCCGATCGGGTTCACTATCGGGAACAATCCGGCGTAAACCAGGAGAAACGCATTAGCGATATCGTTCAGGGACCCGGTCATGCCGTGCCGCCCTTATCCGCAAGACGGTGTCCAAAACCGAATGAACCGCAACCTGAACCGGTTCCATCTTCATCGAACAAGTATGCACCCGACTGCCGAAGTGCTCTGCCGGTCGGCGACATCGCGGCAAGCCATACTTGAGGGGCCTCGTGATCAGTACATCGGCTTAAGTCATTAGTGGAGATGGGGGCCAGCGAGCAAACGGTCTGCGACTCATGCATTCTCTGACAGCGCATGTTGGAGGCGATCGCACTGCGCTATCAAATGCGGTGCTGGAGCGCAGCCGGGCTCGTCCTCCCCGCTTCTGTCGCTTTGATCGCCTGTTTGGATCTTGCTGTCGCACTGGTGGGCGCAACGGCGCGAATAGCCTGGTGATCGTCCAACCGGACGAAGTCTAGCCCTCGCGCGGTAACGGCTGGTTGCGCCGCGTCAATCATTTCTGTTTGCGTGTTGCCTCAACCAAGAATGTTACTCCCGATAGTCGTCGTTGTGTGAGCTGGGGTGGAGCGCGAGGAGGGCTGCCCTCCTCGCCGGTCCCTGTAAAACGCCAGCGACTTTTGGACGGGCATGACGGCGCCGGTGCGTGTGTGGTGATTTCGCAATGACGTCGTCTTCACTTCTGCTTCTTCGGTGTTTTGTGAATGACTTTCGGCATCAAGTATCCACGAGTTCGTTCATGGCGTTGTCTGTGAGCCGAGCGTTCCGGGTTGAGCAGAAGTCGCGGCAAACACCAGCTGCCTGGCCCGGTCTGCACGCCAGACTTTCACACGCCGCTGCAAGGTCCGGAGCTGCGCTCCGGTAGGATACAGATCGGGCAATCGCTGGCGCAGCCGCGTCAGCAATTCTCGGGCAGCGAGATTCGGTTCAGCCACCAGCCAGTCTTCCACCAGCGGCCAACTATCCGCGAACGGATCGGTGCGGGTTCGCCACCAATGTTCGGCGGCTTTCTTTCTCCGGCCCTTGGGCCCCCGGTAATCGCTGTGCCATGCGGTCGCGAACGCGGCCAGATACTCCGGCTGGTCGGGGAAGCCTGCGGCGCCGGTTTCACGATTGGAAAGGATCGACAACTCTCGTTGCGCCGCGCGAATGCTCGTCAGCAGCTCCACCGGGTCGAGCAGCGCAAATTGCTCCCGAAGATGCCCTTTGACTGTCTGGTCGATCCGATCGGAGGCGAGCAGCCGTTGATACGGAGTCAGCGGCGGATGATAGCGTTTACGGACCAGTGCACCATCGCGCTGTTTGCTCGCCAGCTTGAACGACGGCTGGAAGAAGTTGACGTAGAGCCGGGCGCTCACGTACAAGCGCTGCAGCGCAGCGGCCGCAGTTAGCCCACTCAGTCGCCCGTATCCGGCTAGACGCCGCACCACCGCGCCATTCTTTTGCTCGACCCAGGCCTGATCGTTTTTGAGATACGCGCGTGAACGCGTCCACTCGATGCGGTGCTGCTGACAATAGCCGTGCAGGGTCTCGTTCATGAATGCACTGTCGTTGTCAGTGTCGAGCCCCCGCAGCGCGAAGGGAAGGCACTGGGCGACGGCGCTGATTCCTTCCACCACCAGACTCTGTTCGCGCACCGCCAGCGCCGCGCATTCGGTCCAGCCGCTGTGGATGTCGGTCAAGGTCAGGGTATGGACGAAGTTGCCGCCGTTCTTCACTCCGCCGCAGTGCTCGACCAGATCGCATTCGACAAAACCCGGCGGCGGATCGCCCCAGTCGGCGAAGGTCCTCACCGGTACGCTCTGCCTCACTGCCGAGCCCGCGCCCCACCGCCGCCGGCGCACACGTCCGGTTGCTTCGCGTTGCGGGCGCAACAGGCGATCGATAGTGGAAGCACTGATATCGAGCAACCGGCTTTTTACCACCGGGGCGAGCTGGAGATGGCCGTGGCGTTCCATCGCCTCGATCAGCACCGGGAGCAGAACCCGCAACCGCTTGCCGCAGATTCGATCGGCCGCCTCCCACAACACCGCCAGCGCCTGATGCACCGCCTCGTCGTAAACTCGCTCCCGCTGGCGGGCGGTTGGTGCGGTCGGCGGATGATTCAACACGCGCAGCGCGTGCTTGCGGTGATATCCGGTTACCCGGACGAACTCGGCCAGGATCTGTCGCCGCTCGCGACGATCGCTGCTCGCTTGATATCGCTGCCTGATCGCATCCTTAAGTTCTCGCCGTGTCGCCATACTCAGCTGCCTCGCCATCTCCACCACCACCCCGCAGCGCCTTCGCTGCGCGGTAGCAGTTTACTTGAGGCAACAACCGGCGACTCGGTAACAAAAGTCCTGAGTCAATGCGTCTTCAGATCTGATTGTCGCGGATCAGGCTGGTCCGCGATTCGTGTGTATATCAAAGCGGGCCGAGCCCTGAGCTTGCTCAGGCGGGCCGTCCCTACCGCGGTTGTACGAACTCTACGGGCGTCAGTGCGCCGAGACTCAAATTGGGCTGGAAGTTGTAATCGTGGCGCAGCTCGCGCATCAGGTCCTCTTTACTTTCCCTTGAGGCTCGGATTGTCGCTGGAAACGCAGCGTGCGAACGCTATCTGAAGTGCGAAGGCACGTGTTCCCTTCTTTATGCGGCCGCTTGGTGCCGTAGCCGTCTGCTGGTACTTGGTCTGTGTCGACGACAGAGACTTGTTGCATTCGTCGGCAGTGTCGAACGCTTGATATAAGGTTTGGCCGGTATCAGTCTTACAAACCACCTACGAAGTCGCCTTAGAGTTCGAAGTCCGCTCCGCCACCATATCTCGTGAGATGACAGCCATTCCTTTCATGGGCTGTTCCTTTCTCTATAGTTTTTGGTTGTTGCACCGTAAGCACTCAATGTTTAGGGTTGATAAATTCAAGAAGCTCACCAGACGGTCAGGTAACAGACCATCCAGGCATTTCAATCTCTCGTCAGCACCCTTCCCGACGTAGTGTTGAGATGAATGATCCAAAAGGCAGTCGCGTCCTCTTGGTTGATCATGGCGACCGCACCCTTACCGGGTGCAAGAAAGTAGTAAGCCGTATCATTGGTCCGGGCCGGACCGACCTTGCCTTCGCATTCGAGACGGAGCAGGATTGCTTCGTAAGAGCCGGCGGGTACCGTAACTTGATACGTGCCCAGATAGGTATAAGTGCAATTTAACGATCCGGAGTATTCCTGGTCGGACGGATCGTCGAGAGCGTTAACCACAACCTGTTGCACGTAGGAGCGCGACTCACCAGGCTTCATACCCTTGATCAAGAACGGATTAGCTGGGGACGTAATCACGACTACACCTTCGCCGGTGTCGCCAAGAGAGGGCATGATGAGGTCGCCTTCAGGCGTTTGACGTATGAATCCCGTCAGCGAAGGTGAGAACTGGAACCGCCACGCCACCTTTCCGTTGGGACGCCGGACCTTCGCCACGCCCAGCCTCTGCGTATCCCCGGCGTGACGGCCAGCAGTGACTTCATAAATCGATGCTTTTTCGTGAAGCGGGAAATAGACGGAAACCTCGTCTATCGGCTTGCTCGGCAATGCTTTGCCGACCACCGCAGGACCAAGCTGAGCGCTGATCATCTGCTGGTCTTCTGGGGGCAGCGGCAGAACGACGCCGGCGGCGAGCGAAACCCGCGGGGCCAATAACACGATGCCCAGCATCACCGTAACAGCACTTCGCAAAGTATGAGGCTTATGGAGGTCTGCCATCACGATTCCTTCCTCCAAGAGTTACAGAACTTGAACATCGTCGACCCGACGAACATACATATTATCAGTAGGTTCCGCCGCTGCGGCAATTTTGCGACCGTTCCTGGTATTATTGTGCGCGGATCGCAGTAACCGCCTGTAGCCGCCCGCGCAGACCGCCGGACGCCGCCACGCTGTAAAACTTCATGGGCCGTTCGACTCCCTCGCACAGGCGCCGATTTCAGGGAATTCTCTGAAGTATTAAGAAATTAGCGAACTGAATGGTGGAGCTGCCGGAATTCGAACTCTAACACGCTTCTTCCGTCAGTAACCATCTCAAGCCATCAATTAGGTCGGTACCGTCAGTTCGAATTCGCTTCGCTCCGCCAGCGAGTCGCGTCTGTCGGGTTCTTGCTCGAAAAGTTTCCATTTTAGCGCGCAGCCGGGCATTGTGCGCGTTGAAAGTCCACCAGAGATCGGCACTGTCGTAAAAATTAGTGGAATTGCAGAGCTTTTCTCGTTTTCCAGGGAAGGCGGTGGACTTTAGCGACTCATGTGAAACGATGATTCGTTCGAATGACGTCGGGCCAATCAATTCCGTCTCATACTCTGGCCAGTATGGGTCGTTTAACGGGACTCACGGAACAGACCAGACGACTCGCGTTGGATCGGGTTCCATCTCGCCTCGCCCATCCGTTTCATCTGTGATTTGCTGAGCCGATCAGTACGGTCGCCTTGATCGGCCTTGCCAAGAGGCGTCGCAAAACGGCGAATAAGAACCAGCATATGTCCCCCGGCGCAAACCCGGGGGACACGCATCAACGTCAAAGTGGTGCGCGATGCTTAAGAAACTATGACCGCATCCAACCCATTATGACGGCATCGAGCCCAGATAGTCGCGCTTGCCGATTTTTACGCCGACCTGGCGGAGGATGTCGTACGTGGTTGTCGTATGGAAGCCGACTTGCGGCATTTCGAAGTGATACAGATAGCTCTGCGCCTTCATCGTGCGCAGCTGCCCACCCATCGGAACGGTGACGTCCGAATCGTCTTTGCCGTCGAGCTGGTTGGGCCGCAGCGCGTTCAGGAAATCGACCGTCTTGTCGATGCGCGATTGCATCTCGGCCCAGCTGTTGTCCTGGTCCGGCAGGCTCGGAAGAGCGACGCCGGCGACGCGACCGGCGCCGAGAGCGTGATTGCAGACCTGGCGCACCTGGCGCTCCAGCGTGAACATGTCGGGATAGAGCCGCAGATTGAGTACCGTGGCAGTGTCCCATTTCTGCGCGGTGGCGTGTTCCTCGGCTTTCTGCAAAACGGTCTTGAGGCCGCCGAGCAGCTGGAGGCACACCGGCACAAAGCCGGAATATAGCGATATGGCCATTAGAGCTTCTCCCTCATGAATGGTGGCGTCTTGCCGAGGCGATCTTAGCTTCCGGCGGATTGCCTGCAAAGCGAAACCCGTCCGACTCAGCGATCAGGCGCCCGGGCACATGGTTGGACTTTAGCGACTCATGTGAAACGAAGATTCGTTCGAACTAGCGATCCGGCACGTCGCAGACGATCCATGGAAGCGAGCGGGTGAGTAAAGAATCAGGCGCGAGCTTCGAAGCCGAGGATTTCTCTTTGTGTCTGCCAACTCAGAGGCAGGTCGCCGCGGCGGGTCGAAAGCGCTTGGGCGGTAAGATCAGGTGGCTGGTGGCCGTGGGCAATTTGTTCGATGATCGAAGGGGCGAGGAAGGCCAACCGAACGATTCGACTGACGTAGCGTTTGCCAACTCCCTCGCGCTCGCCAATTTCAACCAGCGAGCTCGAGCGTCCGGATAAAAGTTCATTCAACCACTGATTTGCGCGGGCCACCGCCTTCAGGATTGCCGAATCAATCTTCGGGTCGGCACCCCCACCAACAACCAGCCGCATCTCGATTCCCCGCCGCCGCACTTGTAACGGTAAATCCCGTTTGAAGAAGAACGTATCACGTGAAGTCGATGATTGGCCGCTCTCTTGAAGCGGGACTCGAATGGAGAGGCGTATTCCGCCTTCGCCGACTTCTGCGCGCTCGATCAATGAAGCGAGAGCCTCGGAGCTCTGTTCCTGGGAGCGAAGACGTGCGCTCCACTGTTCGGCAATCTCAAGGATCGACTTCATCTTCGCGACATCGAGATCGTGGTGCAAATCGCGAAGCAGCGCAGCTCGGTCCAAGAGAATTTTGGACAGCGCGGCCGCGAGGTTGTACTCGATCTCCATTGCAGGACTCCGCCACCCCTGAGCGGCCTGCCCTGCTGCACCCTTCAGCAAGCTGCGGGAGATGTAATAGCGGTAGCGCCGATTACCTTTGACTGCGTGACTCGGCGTTAGCCTTTCGCCCGTTTCATCGAACAATTTGCCGACCAGCGGACTCCGCATAGAGCCGTTTGGCCTTCCAATCGTTCGGACTGTATGCCGTAGCAAGAGTTCCTGAGTCTTTTCCCATAGGAGACGTACGACGATTGGCTCATGCTGTCCGGGATATCTCGTGCCTTTATGGCGAACTTCACCGATATAAATCGGGTTGCGCAGCAATGTGTAAAGCGCGCCACGCGAGAACGATTGCGAGCCCGACCGCGAGCCATTACGCGCGACGCGAAGCTCGGAGTGCAGACCGTCGCGGTCGAGTTCCGCTTTGAGCAGCCGCACGCCGCCGACTTCGCAGTACCGCTCGAAGATGTGGCGCACGGTTGTCGCCTCAGACTCAACCACCACCAACTGCCGCTGGTGTACTTCGTAGCCCAGCGGGACCAAACCTCCCATCCACATTCCTTTGCGCTTGGAAGCTGCGATCTTGTCGCGGATGCGCTCGCCGGTCACCTCGCGCTCGAACTGTGCAAACGAGAGCAACACATTCAGCGTTAGTCGACCCATCGACGTGGTGGTGTTGAACTGTTGGGTAACCGCCACGAAGGAAACCTCGTGGCGGTCAAAGATCTCCACCATTCGCGCAAAATCTGAGAGCGAACGGGTGAGCCGATCAACTTTGTATACCACCACGACATCGACCAGCCGCTCTTCGATGTCCGCCAACAGTTGTCTGAGTGCCGGACGTTCCATGGTTGCGCCTGACAGACCACCGTCGTCATAGCGGTTCTTGCGAAGCTGCCACCCTTCTCCTTGTTGGCTCCGGATGAAGGCCTCGCAAGCCTCGCGCTGGGCATGGAGCGAGTTGAACTCCTGTTCGAGACCTTCCTCCGATGACTTGCGCGTATAGATCGCGCAGCGCAACGTCTTCTGTTTACGCGGCTCCACGACTCTGCTCAGTCCTTGATTTTAGGCCGAAGAACAGCGGACCTGACCATTGGGTGCCGGTAATGGTCCGCGCGATCTGTGACAGCGAACCGTACCGTTTTGAGCGATAGACGAAACCGTCCTTCACGACGTTGACCTGATGCTTGGTGCCGTGCCACTCCCGCACTAGAACCGTGCCGACTCGCGGCTGGGCCTTTTTTCCGGTCGTCGGAGCCTTGCGGTCAGCGCCGGCGTCCTCGGCGACCTTTTGTAGCAGCCGCTGGGTGATAGGTTTGAGGCCGCCAAGGGCTTTTTCCTGCAACTGTCGCGCGAGCGCCTGAATAATCAACGACGAACGAACTTTCGCCGGCGGATTCGAACCGAACACCGCTTGCCATCGCTTGCGCAGTTCCTCGGGCTTGAGCTGCTTGAGTTGCTCCAGTTGTTGGTCGAGGTTGGTCGGCTCTGCTTTCATCTTTGAGGGCTTCTTCATAGTCACCCGCTCCTATCCGGGTGACACACACATTGCTCGATTCGGGATACACATCCTCCCTCGGAAGGTAAAGAACTGGTGCCTCAAGCAGGCGGCGACCGCCGAAACAGAGTGCCGTCCATGTCGTCGAAAGGGCCGTCAGCCTGCAATTCAAGACAGGTTCTTTCTGTCCCCGAGCCCGAGGAGGCACCATTGAACCGGCACTCGGCCCCGGTTGTTCCTAGCGATTAAGACGACGTACCGGATTGTTGCCATGTATTAGGATCTGGGCTGAGACCGGGCCGGCAAAACGGTGCGGACAAGTTGCAAGGCGACGAAAACCATCTTCGACGCAAGACGCATTTGTTCGTTGGACGCGACATCAAGAAGACGCGTTTTCCGGGAGTGCTCGCCTACGATGCACTACATCAAAAAAACTGAAGACGTAATTACTATCAAGGAAGCTTTAAGATCTTGTCTATTCAGAGCGCAAAACCAGAATGGCGCGCGCCAGCTTTTCGTAGTCGGCAAGGCTATTATAGATCTGGGCCGAAAAGCGCAGCCAGATCGTGCCGCTGGCGGCGAATGACGGATTCGCCTCGACGCCGAATCCGTCCCACAGTCTTCTTTGCAGCCTGATCCGGCTCTCTTCATCGGTTGCGTAAGGCATGCCATCCGGCAGAGGAACAAGCGCCATGCTGCCGATCATGGAATCGGGCGTATCGACCAGCACCTTCCATGCGTCCGTGAGTAAAGCCATTCCCTGCCGCACCAAACCGTGATTGTGAGCGCGGACCTTCTCCTCACCGAATCTATCCATGAAGGCGAAGGCAGGCGGAATCGATAGCCATGCGCTCGGATCGCGCGTTCCCGTCCATTCGAAGCTGTGCGGAAATTCCCGCTTGATCTCCCAGGAAAGGACGTTCGGCACGAGGCCGCCGCGCCGGTCAGGCGCCGCCCACAAGAAGCCGCAACTACGCGGTACGAAATACCATTTGTGCAGATTGGCGACGTACCAATCGGCTGCTATGGCGGAAATATCGAAGGGGACATTACCGGGGACATGCGCGCCATCGACAAGAACGGCAGTACCGCGCTCTCGGCAGATCCGCGTCATTTCCGCAATCGGCAGGACGATCGCCGTGCTTGAAGTGACATGGTCGAGAATGGCCAGTTTGGTCCGGGGCGTGAGTGCCGCATGCAACGCCGCAAGGCAGCGCGCCGGACTCGGGTTCGGAAACGGGATTGGCATCCGCACGACGGTCGCGGCGCACCGGCGCGCGATATGTTCGGCGGCCAAATCGATAGCGCCATAGGTCAGCGACGTCGTAAGAATTTCATCGCCGGACTTAAGCGCAAGGGCGCGCAAGACCGCGTTGATCCCATCGGTCACGTTATCGACCAGCGCCAGGCTATCATGCGCCACCCCGAGGCGTACGGCAACGCAAACTGCGGTCGAATTCCATTTTCCGCGGTAGTCATGGGTGAAAAATGAACTGGGCGCTTCTTCAATCTCCCGCAAGATGGCGGCGCGTGCCGCCATAACCTCGCGCGGCGCGACGCCAAACCCGCCATGGTTCAGATAGACCGCCCCTTCCTTAAGCGGGAACAGATCCCGCGCCTCGGGGGAGAGCATGGTTGTCTCCTTATTCCGAATTTATTCCGAGTTCATTCCGGCTATCCGATGCGTCACCATCTGCACCAGCCTGCATGCGCGTCGCTGACTCAACCCGGCTGCCCGATCAGGCGGTTCACCGCGATGTGCTGTGCCGCGGGCCTTAGACCGTAGGGATCGCCGCGGCGACTCATCGAAGCGTTCGAGTGTGGCGACAAATGGCACAGCGATAGGTTCTGCAGCAAACCGCACTCCGCGATCAGAGCTGTGAATGCAATCGAGCGATGGCTGTCGAATTCGAGCGCGGCTCAAAATTTAAACGGGGAGTCTCGTCGCAGCGGAGATGCTCACGAGCCTGCTGGCAAGCTGGTCTCTGCCAAGCGGACATTGTCGCAACTCCAAACTCACGGTTCCCTATCTATTTGCTGTCTTTTCGAACCGTTCTTGACGCTTGAAGCCGATTTAAGACGGTCATATCGTTTTTGCATGCGGATTACCGTTTCAAGGCTTCGTTGCGACGAGCGATCGACCTTGTAGTCATTGAGCGGATTTGCTGCATTATAAATGTACAGCACCTCACTAATGAATTTAGCTCGATGCCCTGACATTTCCAGCATGGGAAACATTATCGCCTGGTCCCAAGCCATGTGGTAGAAAGCGCCACATGGACTGATTAAATCTTCCATTTTTATCAATTTAAATAGCCAGGCGTAGAAGCTACGAAGATGAGAAGAGCACCATTCATTTTCGCGGTAGCTATTAGTTTCTATGATGTTTGAAGGTATCTCTCTTGAATATCCGATCATGTTATCCGGCCACGATCGATACTGACCATAAGTCATCCAACAGCCTAGATTAGCATACACTTCACTGACTTTCTTAAGAACTCCATTATGTGCAAACCAGTCGTCGCCGTCCAAGAGAATCACAATTTCGTCATCATCGCACGTGTGAATTGTATTATATAGATTTTGCAAAGCTCCAATGCGAACCGGATTACGAATCAAATGGATCAAATTGCCCGAATTACGATCTAAGATAAATTGCTCCACCAGTTCGCCTGTCCTATCTGATGAGCAGTCATCTACATAGATAACGCGAAAGTCGTGATAATCCTGGGCAATGACAGAAGAAAGGTTACGCTCATACGATTGGCGATTGTTATAACTCGGTATTATTAGGGCGATTTTTTTCATGAATTTGGGCCTCTTTACAGTTGGGGAAGGGCACGTCGCTACTTGGCATGCTGGGTCCTGTATTTGTCGGGCGATATTCTGCTCCGGCTGCGGATTGCGATCCCGCTTAAGATCATTCATCCTCGGACACAGGCGAACCACTCCACCATGCGATGGCCTGCGTTATCATAGCGCCTCTCGGACGGTATCCCGAGCAGCCGTCGGATGCGGCGCACTCTGTGGCCGCGAAGGGAGATGACGATCATGAGGGATGTTGAGCCCTACGCCGCGCCGACCCCGAAGATATTATATATTCATAACGATCTAAGCGATTATGTATCGCGGCAGCTCGGACAGGCATCGGCGGCCTCGCATCTTACACGGCAGCTTTTCGCACTTGTGTGCCGGGATCCGGGGCGCGTGGTGCTGCTCACTCTAGAGTCTCAAATGGCGTCGTTATTGGCACGCGGCAGGTATGCTTCCTTTGCGCTGGCGATTGGCATCGGCCGAGCCGGTGAACGTGTCGCACAACAACTACATGCGCGCACAGGCTGGTTCTCCAAAATCTCGCGTGCGGACATCACCCGTGAAGAAGACGGCGAGGGCGGCTATAACGTCGTCACGACTACCGGGATCCCGTTAGTGCAACAGCTACCGCCTCTCGATGCCGTATCCTCCCTGGCAGTGGTTGATGATACGGTCTTTTCCGGACAGACGATGCGCACGGTTTTATTGGCATTGCCAGCAGAGGTACGGGCGCGCACTCAGACCTTTTGCCTGCGAGGTGTCGCGGCGTCGGTGGCGGGTATCGCGGCACTATGCCCGATTGCGATCGGGTTTGCGGCGCCCGGGCGCTTGCTGGAGGAGGTGAGTTTCATCAACGCCAGCGGGTTGGTGATGCGCGTTGGCATTCGACACCCGAAGGAGCCGCCGCAGGCGTTTTTCGAGCGTCCCATGTGGATGCATGCCTGGTTTCCCCGCTATGGTGATGAGGTCATCGCCTTGTGTCAGCAGTTGAACGCCATCCTGGAGCCAGAGGGCCAGCCGGCTCAGTTCCCCTAAGAAGTTGACGGGAGTTAGCACGCTTAGCGCTGGACCCTCGCAGTTTCTTCCACACTGGTGACTCAGGCTGGCCCTGAGATGCCGCCGTCAATCCTTGGCGTGCGTGCTGGCCTGATCTCCAAGGCCCCCCTGCCAAAACCAATAAAGGGTCGCCGGAAAATTGTGTACAAAGTCGAATCTCTGCAGAACTCGTTGATGCGCCTGATGCCGAATGATGCCGTGGGCCTCTGGCGAGAGATCGAGCACTTGCTCTAGCGTCCGGGTGACCTGCTGAGAGGACGAGACATCGACAAGAAATCCGGTGACACCGGGCTCGATTTGATCAACGAATCCACCGGCGGCCGAGGCCACAATGACTGGCCCCTTTACCCGGGCCCACAGTGCGACTTCGAGGGGGATATTGGAGAAGGTTTCGTGCCGAGAAGGGACTACCACTACTTTTGTCCGCGCCCATTGGCACAGGGCACGAGGTAAATCACGCGTAAACCCCTTGATGTGGGTTGCCCGGATGGCGTGCTGTTGCAGGAGTTGGTCATATACTTGTTGTTGTGAGTCATCATTGATATACGGCACTGAGATAAGTACGAAATGCAGCCGGTCACGCAGCGGCGCCAGGGCGGGAATGAGCCGCTCAAATCCTTTGATCGGCGCGGCTCTGCCAAATGCCAATACCAGATCCGCATCGAGGGGGATGCCATAGGCCTCCAGCGTTGTCCGCACGACCGTCTCGTCCTGCAAGACAAAGGTGGGGCTATCGGCGAGGATGCTCGAAGTGTAAGGCGCGAACTGCGCCGCCGGCACCCGGAAGTGCGTCTTGAGGTGCGAGGCGGACGACGGGCAAACGTCGGCAATCGCTACCCGCGAACCGGGCTGTGACGCTTCGAGCGCTTCCTGTTCCCACGCAACCTCTGCCGCGTCAGGCGTCTCCCCGCCCCGTATAAACGCGGTGCTATAAAGCACCAGGAGAATATCGACCTGACGCTCCAGGCCCTGACCCATTCCAAGCGAATAAGGCGTCTGCAACCAGGGCTGGTCCACGCAGATGATCAACGACCGCTCATAGGCCGCCGTCTGGGTACGTAACAGCGGTGCGACGTTTTGACAGAGGGCCTTCCAGGAACGAATTTCCCAGAGATCCTGGGTGTGTTCCTGCTTATACGGAATGAGGTGCACGTGCCCATCGAGTTTCGCAAGACGTTCTTGCTGGCGCCAAAAGAAGGCGTGATCATAACCCCAGGTGTGCGTATCGGGCGTGGGGCAGGCCACGTGCACATCGATCGGGCCATAGCGTCTGACCAGCATCTCCCGCAGTACTTCGAGGCCGCTGATCAGAAGCTGTGTCTGCGTGCCAATGCCATTGGTGAAATTATAGAGCCCGTTGTACGTGAGATAGAATATGGCATTGCGCATGGCATCCCCAGCCCTGACAGCAGCAGGCGTTCGCCTGACTGTAAGGCCTTGATAGCGGGCATGAAAGAGAAGGCTCTAGCGCAGCGAGATCATGACGACCACTACCATCCTGTGTGACCTCGATGGCACGCTGGTCGATTCCCGGCACGATATCGCTGTGGCTTTTCAGCACGCCTGGCGTACCGTAGTTGGTGGGATCCCGCCCAGCGCCACCGCGATTGCCCAGCACATCGGCAAGCCGCTCGCCAAGATGGTCAGCGAGCTCGGTGCTATGCTGTCACCTCCGCTACTCAGCATCTTCCTGACTGCATACGACCACGCATATGCCAGTCAGGAGGCCTGTCTGACTCAACCCTACCCTGGGGTTACCCTCACCTTGCAGGCCTTGTCCAGCTTCACGCTCGGCGTCGTCACCACTAAAGAGTCAGGGCAAGCGGAGATCGTCTTGCGGCGGCTCGCGCTCATCCCCTTCTTCCAGCACGTCCAGGGTGGTAGCCCTGGTCTGCGCCTTAAGCCCGCCCCCGACACCATACTTGCGGCCCTCGCAGCATTACACTGTGCGGCGTCGCACGCCATGATGGTCGGCGACACCCCCGCCGACGTCCTGGCTGGAAAGGCGGCTGGCACCAAGACCTGTGCCGTCACCTACGGGTTCGGCACGCGGGAAGCTCTGTTACGGTGTGCACCGGATCATGTCATCGAAAGCTTTCGCGAGTTGGTGGATCTCGTGCGAGAATCGCGAGGCTGAGTGGAGCTGGTGGGTGTCGAGGTGAAGACAAGTGGAAGAGGATATGAATGCGCCAATCGATCACGGTATTCATCGCGGAATTGACCTCTACGGTCTCGGTGAGACTGCCCCCCAGGGGGCGCTTGTTAGGCGTTACCATCAGGTGCGACAGTTTACCCACCGGCTTTGCCAGCCTTTGATGACGGAAGATTATGTCATTCAGGCCATGCCCGATGTGAGCCCCCCTAAATGGCATTTGGCACACACCAGTTGGTTTTTCGAAACATTTATTCTGGCTGAGGCCTCTTCGGACTATCGATCGCCGCATGCCTCCTATGCGTATCTCTTCAATTCTTATTACGTGGCGGCTGGTGAGCGGCATTGCCGCCCCAAACGCGGGCTACTCTCACGTCCAACCATTGAGGAGGTCTATCGCTATCGAGCCTATGTGGACCAGCATATGACCGCTTTTTTGCAAGGTTTGCGGGGCGAGACGCTCGAGCGCTGGTCTCCGGTCGTCGAGCTCGGCTTGCACCATGAACAACAGCATCAAGAATTGATTTTGACCGATGTAAAATACAACTTCGCCTGCAATCCCCTGCGACCTGTGTATATAGCCGCCGACATCGCGGCCCCTGTGCCGGCGTTGAGCCCACTCCGATGGGTGAGCGTTCTCGAAGGCGTCTACTGGATTGGCCATGACGGTCAAGGGTTCGCCTTCGACAATGAGTTCCCTCGGCATCGGAGCTTTGTCGAGCGCTTCGAGTTAGCGTCGCGGCTGATTACCAACGGGGAGTATTTGGCCTTCATGGCCGATGGGGGGTATGAACGGCCGGAGTTGTGGCTGTCAATGGGTTGGGATACGGTTCAGCGCGAAGGGTGGCAGGCCCCGCTGTATTGGGAACAGCGGGATGGCACCTGGTGGATGATGACCCTTGCCGGGATGCGACCCGTGCGGCAAGCCGAACCCGTGTGTCATGTCAGTTACTACGAAGCCGACGCCTACGCACGCTGGGCCGATGCGCGCTTGCCCACCGAGGCCGAATGGGAAGTTGCGGCGATGTCCCTGCCGATCGCGGGTAATTTCGTTGATCACCAAACCTTCCATCCCGCGCCCATCGGCCAGATCGATAACGCTGTCCCGCTGGTCCAAATTTTTGGAGATGTCTGGGAGTGGACCCAAAGCCATTATTCCCCATATCCCGGGTACACCGCGGCACCTGGCGCCCTTGGGGAGTATAACGGCAAATTTATGGCCAACCAGTTTGTGTTGCGCGGCGGGTCGTGCGCGACCTCGATTTCGCATATCCGGCCCACCTATCGGAACTTTTTCCCTGCCGATGCCAGATGGCAGTTCATGGGGATACGGCTCGCCAGAACGATCCGGGAGTAAGCTCCAAATCCCCAAAGTGGGCTAGCGCCATGCTATTTATCCCGGCGAGTCAGCGAGCGGCAGAAGCCCGGCCAGCAAATCACGGCATAATTCGGTTGACCACGGCTCAAAGTTTCCCACAACAATGGGTCTGAGATCGTGGTAGAGGATAGCCATGGAGACCCAGCTCATTCGCGACAAGCGATTTCAATTTCACGACACGGATGTAGCGATGCATCGGCGCATCTTTGCAAGGGACGTGGCCTTTGGCCTAACCGCCCGACAAAAATGGCTGCCCCCGAAGTATTTTTATGATGAGCGCGGCTCCCAACTCTACGAGCAGATTTGCGCCTTGCCCGAGTACTATCTCTACCGGGCGGAATTGGAGATTCTCAGCACCTATGCCGCTGAGATACATGCCGAGATTGGTCACCTGGCGCTGGTAGAGTTTGGTTCCGGGCATGCCAGAAAGACTCGTCACCTCCTCACGGCGTATGAATTGGCGGCGCAACCGTTTCGCTATTGTCCGGTGGACATTTCTCGAGAAATCCTATGGGACACCGCCAACCGGCTCCTGCAGGAATATTCCCATATTGAGATTCGCGCCATGCATACCGATTTTGCGGGAGAACCGGAGGTCATTCAGGCCTTTCAACTGGAGAAGAAAGCCGTGGCTTTTTTCGGGTCCAGCATCGGGAACTTCACGCCTGAAGAAAGTGCCGAGTTCCTCCGGCGCACGGCCGCCATTCTGGGACCTGAGGACGTCTTTCTCCTGGGCATCGATCTGAAAAAATCGCCTGCGATCCTCGTCCCGGCCTATGACGACGCCCAGGGCGTCACGGCCGCCTTCAATCGGAATGTCCTCCGCCGTATTAACTATGAACTGGCCGGGCGGTTTGACCTGCAAGGCTTTGAGCACGTGGCCTTTTATAACGCTGAGATGGGCCGTATCGAGATGCACCTCCGGAGCCGGCTGCCCCAGCGCGTGCCCATCGTCAAGATCGGGCAAGCAATATCGTTTCGCAAAGACGAAACTATTCATACGGAAAGTTCTTATAAGTATACTGCGGACGAAGTCCGTGACTTGGGATGCCGGACCAATCTCGTTCTGCGCCGTACCTGGTTTGACGCTCGCCGCTATTTCATGTTGGCGCTGTTTCAGTCACGCTAAGGAAAACCGTTCAGCCGCTATTGGCCTCATGCCATGTAAGGAGATGCCTATGCATCCCGATCTCGCTATCGGCAAACGATTCCCGAACTTGACGCTTCCCGACCATAAGCAGCAACTGATCACGCTATCTGAACTGGCGAATGGCTTTCCGCTGATCCTGAGCTTCTACCGTGGCTATTGGTGACCCAAATGCGCGCTGCAGTTGCGGCGTTTCCTCGAATTACAGCAGGACTTGCAGGTCAACTACTGTAAGCTGGCCGCCATTAGCACCGACCCGCCGGAAGTCAGCGCGGCCTTCCGCACCGGACTGGCCGCGACGTATACATTTCTCAGCGACCACGAGCGTAAGGCCACCCGTCAGCTCGATATCGTGGAAGTGACCCCGGCGGATTTCAAATACGGCCTGGTCGCGCTTCCGTATACCTTTTCCCTGGCTCCTGACCTGACAATCCACGCGATCTATGATGGCTGGTGGTTTGTTGGGCGGCCGACGCTAGAGGAACTCCGGCAAGATATGCGCACGCTGATGAAGGCGTGTCGCCAGGACTATCATTACAATGGTCCATCCTTAGCCAGTGTCGAGCGCACATAGGAGAATGGAGTGTGATTTCAGAGTTTTGGTAGGGACAAGCCTATTTAGTTGTTCGCGGAGATGCTGGCTTGAATCATCTGTGCAAGTTCGCTGGTGACGGTGTTTATCGGCTCCACGCTTTTTTGCGCGCGACTCAAAATTAGTCCGCCCTCAAGCGACGCAAGAACTAGCGTGGCGATGCTTTTTGCGCGTGCTTCGCTAAGTCCCGCGCGGTTTAAATGTTGAACTAGTACCTCTAGCCAGGTTTGGAAGCCCTGTCTGCAGGCCGCGCAAACCGAGGGTCGATCGCTAGCGACTTCGAGCGTGACGGCCGCTATCGGACATCCATCGCGGAAGTCGGACGCCTGCAGATTCTCCGCTGTGTGAGCAAAGAACGTCTGTAGTGTTTCCAGTGGATCGCTCTGAGCGCTGAAAATCGCGGACATCATTTGCCTCTGTTCGCCGGCCACGTGTTGCAAAGTTTCGATTGCCAACTGGTCTTTGCCGCCGGGGAAGTAATAGTACAGAGAACCCTTCGGGGTGCGGCTGCGTCGCAAGATTTGGTCAAGTCCGGTGCCATGGAATCCTTGCGAACGGAACAGTTTACTGGCGGTGTCGAGAAGCCGCGTGCGAGTTTTTTGAGTTTTGGCGGATCGTTTTGTCATCTTTTCTCTCGACGTCTGCGGCTCTTGACAAACAGACCGGTCTACATAAGATTATCTATAACAATCACTATAGCGACTGTAATACAAGGACCGGGAACGCCCAATATAGTCTTGGACGATTTGGCGATCGTGCTTCGTTTCAGACCATCTGCTTGTGGGGGATGCCCCCGAAAAGGAGTCTGACTACGCGCAAACCATCGAAATCGACGGTGATGATGACCCTTGTGCTGGCGGGCGTCGCCGCAGCCGGGGCGACCTGGTGGCGTGTGAGCCGAGGCCCTCATCGGCAAGATCTCGTGCTCTACGGCAATGTGGATTTGCGACAGGTCGAGCTCGCGTTCAACAACAATGAACGCATTGCCGCCGTTCTGGTTCAAGAGGGCGACCGCGTAAGGCGCGGCCAACTTCTGGCACGCGTGGATGCGAGGCGGCTGGAACCGCAGGTTGCAGAGGCCGAGGCAACCGCCGCCGCGCAGCATCAGGTCGTCGAAAGATTGCACAATGGCAGCCGCCCGCAAGAGATCGCGGAAGCTCGGGCGAATGTCGACTCGGCCAGGGCGGACGCGATTAACGCCCGCGGACAATACGAGCGGCGTAAGACGCTCGCGGCGAATTCGATTGTGAGCCAACAGGATTTCGAGAACGCGAAGGCCGCGCTTGACGTCGCCGAGGCCAGGCTGGCCGCTAGTCAGAAGATACTTGATCTGACCATTGCCGGACCGCGCAAGGAAGATATCGGTCAGGCCGAGGCCGAGGGACGGGCCGACGAGGCGCAGGCGGCTTTCTTGCGCCAAGAGCTGGCGGACGCCCGACTGCTGGCCCCGGTGGATGCCGTCGTCCGTACGCGCCTTATGGAGCCGGGGGAGATGGCGTCGCCGCAAAAGCCCGTGTTCTCGCTCGCGGTCACTGATCCGAAATGGGTTCGTGCTTATGTCGCAGAGCCGGATATCGGCAAGCTGAGAACGGGACTGGCCGCGTCGGTCGCGCTCGACAGCTTCCCGCAAAGACGCTTCATCGGGTGGGTGGGATTTATATCTCCGGTCGCCGAATTCACGCCGAAGACGGTGGAAACTACAGAGCTGCGAACGAGCCTCGTTTACGAGGTCAGGATTTTCGTCAAGGATCCGTCCGACGAACTCCACCTCGGCTCGCCTGCTACAGTGTATCTGCCAACCAATGGCGACTTACCATCTTCTGGCATAGCAAACATCGCGCGAGTACAGCAGTGAGTACGGCCGGGTCGATGGCGAATGTCATTACCGGCGACAAGATCCATAAGACGTTTATCAGCGATAAAGGCGTAGCCACGCGGGCGCTCGATAATGTGTCATTCGAGGTCCGGCGCGGCGCGCTCACCGCGCTGGTCGGACCGGATGGCGCGGGGAAGACCACGCTCATGCGTCTGGCCGCCGGATTGATGACCGCCGATTCCGGTGCCTTGAGCGTTCTCGGTATCGACGTTGCCGCCAATCCGCAACAAGCCCAGTCCAGCATTGGCTATATGCCTCAGAGATTCGGGTTGTACCAGGATCTCAGCGTCCAGGAAAATCTCGACCTTTACGCCGATCTGCATGGAATCGGACCCGACGAGCGGCGCGACAACTATCCGCGATTGATGGAAATGACGGCGCTCGGGCCTTTTGTCCAGCGTCAAGCCGGCCGGCTGTCGGGCGGCATGAAGCAGAAGCTGGGTCTCGCCTGCACCCTTATCCGCGCGCCCGAACTCTTGCTTCTCGATGAGCCGACAGTCGGCGTCGACCCACTATCGCGGCGCGAACTGTGGGCGATTATCCTGCAGCTCGTCAATGAGCAGGGCCTCACGGTGCTGCTCAGCACTTCGTATTTAGACGAAGCCGAGCGATGCGCGCACGTCGTCGTCTTGCACGAAGGACAGGTACTGTCCCAGGGTCGTCCGGACGAAGTGAGCGAGCTGGCGACAGGTCGCGTATTTCTTGCGGAACCCCTCCCGGGGAGGACGCCCCGAGGGATGCAGGCGCGAATGCTGGACAGCCCTGATGTGATCGACGCTGTGCCGGAAGGCGGGCACGTGCGCATGGTGATGGCCGCCGAGCCGAGCGGCCCGACGTTCGATGGCGCTTCGCTGACGCCAGCGCCCCCGCGTTTCGAGGATGGTTTCATGCTTCTCCTGCGACGGATCACGCCGGATCGACCTACTGTCGCCATGATGCTCGAACATCCCTCAGCGACCGATGACGGCCAGGCGGTGGTCGAGGTCGACGATCTGGTCCGCCAGTTCGGCGCTTTCACCGCGGTCGATCACGTCAGCTTCACCGTTAGGCGCGGCGAGATGTTCGGTTTGCTCGGGCCGAACGGGGCGGGCAAAACGACGACCTTCCGCATGCTCTGCGGCCTACTCCCGCCAACGCATGGCACGCTGAGGGTAGCTGGTGTCGATCTTCACAGCGCGCGCGCTGCCGCCCGCCAGCAGCTCGGTTATGTCGCCCAGAAGTTTGCGCTCTATGGCGATCTGTCAGTAGTCGAGAATCTTGATTTCTTTGCGAGCGCCTACGGGCTGCGCGGCGCTCGACGGCGTGAGCGCATTGCCTGGGCGCTGGAGCAATTCGAGCTCGAACCGCTTATGCACCAGCCGAGCGGCCTCCTCCCCGGGGGCTATAAGCAGCGGCTCGCGATGGCGGCGGCACTGCTGCATGAGCCTGAGATCTTATTTCTGGACGAGCCGACCAGCGGCGCCGATCCGCTGGCGCGCCGCGAATTCTGGCGACGCATCACCTCGCTGGCCGAGCAAGGTGTCACCGTGATTGTCACCACGCATTTCATGGAGGAGGCGGAATATTGCGATCACGTCGCCATCCTCGATCACGGCCGGATCCTGGCCCACGGCACGCCGGCCGAGATTCGCCGCTATGCGCCTGTTGAGAAGGGGCATGAGTCGAGGATGGAGGACGCCTTCATCGCCATCGTCGCGGCGGCCCGAGGGGTTGAGGCTAGCCCGCCTGTACAGCCGCAGGTCACGGCACGACGCCCGTTTAAGATCGACGGTACGACTGACTTGGCTGCGAGGGCTTGGCGGATTTGGGCGCTGGTCAAAAAGGAGGTGCGTCAAATCCTTCGCGATCCCAGCAGCATGGCCGTCGGCGTGGTGATGCCGGTGTTGCTGATTTTGCTGTTCGGCTATGGCCTGACGCTCGATGTAAAGAACGTCCCGGTCGCGGTCGTGCTGGAGGACACTTCTCCGGACGCGATCGAATTGGCGTCGACCTTCCAGCTATCCCCCTATTTTCGTGCGCAGCTGATGACCTCGATGGCCCAGGCCGAGGATCTCATTCTTGCGAGCCAAGTCGACGGCATCATCCGCATCCGCTCCGACTTCTCGCGCCAGATGAGAAACGGAGATGCCGAGGTGCAGATCCTGGCTCACGGTCGCGATGCCAATCGCGCCCGTATCATTCAGGGTTATGTTCAAGGGGCGGTCGGCCAGTGGGCCGCGCGCCGAATGGCCGAAGGACAAGAAGTGTCGAGGGGGCCCGTGGTCGTGCAGGACCGGGTTTGGTTCAACGAGGCCAATGAGAGCCGTTACTTTCTGGTTCCCGGTCTGGTCGTGCTCGTCATGACGGTCCTCGGCGCTTTGCTGACGGCGCTGGTCGTGGCGCGCGAATGGGAGCAAGGCACTTTTGAAGCACTGTTCGTAACGCCCGTTCGCGCCGGTGAAATCTTGCTCAGCAAGGTGCTCCCATATTTGGGATTAGGCGTCTTCGGACTTGCGCTATGCCTGCTCGGCGCCAAATTTCTCTTTCAGGTTCCATTTCTTGGGTCGCTGTGGGTATTAAGCCTCGGTTCACTACTCTACCTGCTCGTCGCGCTGGGTATGGGGCTGCTGATCTCTTCGACAGTGAAGGCGCAGTTTGTCGCCAGTCTTATAGTTGTGGTGGCGGCCTTCATTCCAGCGTTGATGCTCTCAGGATTCCTCTTTGAACTGCACAATCTGCCAGTGGCGGTCCGCTTGCTCTCCTATCTGTTTCCCGCACGGTACTTCGTCGCGCTACTCCAAACCGTGTTGCTGGCGGGCGACGTCTGGTCCATCATTCTGCCGAATCTGGCAGTGCTGGCCGGCATGGCCGTTCTGCTGTTCGTTCTGACCCGAGTGGGATTCAGGAAGCAGCTCGACTGAGGTAGATCATGCTCGCCGCCATTTTCCGCATCGTCGCTTTGGTCCGCAAAGAACTCCTTGCAATGCTCAAGGATCCACGCGGACGCGCCGTCCTTTTTGTCCCGCCGGTATTACAGTGCATCGTGTTTGGGTATGTCGTGAACTACGATTTGACCCGCGTTGCCTACATAGCCTTTGACCGCGACCGCAGCGCCGCGTCATCGGAGCTGCTCGCTTCGTTGGACGGCTCGGGTGTGTTCCAACGGGTTGCAAATCTCGAACGCGCCGCAGACCTGAAGACCATGATTGACGAGCGACGCGCCTTGGTCGCGGTTCAGATCGATCAGGATTTCGAGCGCCGCTTACTTTCCGGGCGATCGGCCGCCGTACAGGTCATCGCCGACGGTCGCAATTCGAACACGGCCGGCACAGCGCTCAACTATGTCCGCACCGTAGTCGATTCGTTCAATGCTAAATGGTGGGCAGCGCACGGCGGCGGCGGGCCGCCGGTAAGGGTGACCACCCGCACTTGGTATAATGAGAACCTGGTGGATCGTTGGAGCATCATCCCAGGTTTGATTGGCACACTCACGCTTCCCGAGATGCTCCTGATGACGGCGATGGGCGTCGCTCGCGAAAAGGAGGAAGGGACCTTTGACCAGTTGCTGGTAACACCCTTTCGTCCCGCCGAACTCATGATTGGCAAGGCGTTGCCTTCGCTGCTCGTGTTCCTCAGCCAAGCCACCGTCTTCCTGCTGGTCGCTCAGCTTTGGTTTCGGATTCCCTTCGCAGGGTCGTTCCTCACGCTTTATTTTGGCCTTACCTTATTTCTTTTGGCGGTGACCGGAATCGGACTCCTGCTTTCGTCGCTGGTCGGGACCATGCAGCAAGCGCTGCTCTTGTGTTTCTTGCTGGCGATGCCCCTCATGCTCTTGTCCGGAGTCTTCACCTCACCGACTAGCATGCCGGAGGCTATACAGGACTTCGATTTGATTAATCCGCTGGGCTACATGATTGATATATCGCGACGAGTGTATCTCGAAGGCATCGGTCTAGATCGGCTGACGCCCGATTTATGGCCGTTGGCCGTGACTGCAGTCCTGACGCTTTCGATCGGCGGCTGGCTGTTCAACCGGCGGTTGGGATGAAAACGCGTGCAGGGCCGAATAATGGGGCTGGCGGTTCTGTCAGGTATGAATGTCTGCCGCCCGCCACTCTCTTCAGCTTGACGGCGCCTGTTTTCGGCAACGCGGGGGTCTTGCACGAGTCGCACTGGGTTCCAGTCGGGGGTTTCGGGCAGTCTCCGAGATGTGCGGAACCTAGCGACCTGCTTGGCGGAGCGAAGTGAATTCGAACTGTCGGTAACGATCTGATCGATGGTTGAGACGGCTTACTGACGGCTCAAGAAGTCGCCTTAGACTTCGAATTCCGCAGGCACTCTCTATCACCAGGTTCTCTCTACCGGAACTCACGAAGATACCCGCGTTTGTGCATGGAACACGCATAGTCGAACGGAGTGTGGAGAACGCTTCAGAAACCTCCGGTGAATGCACTGGAAGCGCCACAACCGCACCTAGCGACCAATCTGCTGTGAAGCGGCGTTTAACCCTGGAATTTTCGGGGCTCAACAGGCCTTACTAATGCCCGACAACGCGCCGGAGTGCTTATTGCTCAGGCCCGATTCGACGGCTACTGACTGGGTTTTCGCCCGTAGACACCGAAGCTTCACATTCAACTCTTCGGCATACTGTCCCGTTGCAACGAGCGTAGCGAGGTCAATTTCGCTTACCATCATTCCGTATCGGCCAAACTATTCACGTTCGCGCGCACCGCGTGGATCAGATTTTGAGAACGCACATGTACATGCGCGCACTCGAGCCCCTTACCTCAATAGTGATTGAGCCGCGCCAGCCGATCGGCGTGGAAGTTTGCGTCGCCGAATAGCTCCTGGCCGACGCGGGCGCGCTTCATGAACAGCCCCATGTCGAATTCGTCGGTCATCCCGATCCCGCCGTGCATCTGCACGCCTTCCTGCACCGCAAGGGTCGTGCTTACGCCCGCTCTTGCCTTCGCCATTGAAACCGCAGGGCCAGCGGTTTCGAATGACTCGTCCAGCATTTGGAGCGCCTTCATCACCGCCGAGCGGGTAACTTCTATCTCGCAATAGAGATCGGCGGCCCGATGCTGCAGAGCCTGGAATTCTCCGATCGAGCGGGCGAACTGCTTGCGCTCCTTGAGATATCTGACCGTGCGGGCAAAGGCTTCGTCGGCAATGCCGACGAGTTCGGAAGCGACGGCCGCGCGCCCAGCGTTGAGCGTGTTTTCGAGCAAGATCCATCCCCCATCGACCTCGCCCAACACCGCGTCGGCCGCAGCGCTCACGCCGTCGAATGTGACCCGCGCCGCGTTGTGCGAATCCACCATCGCGGTCCGCTCTACGCTCAGTCCCTTCGTTTTTCCATCGAGGAAGAAGAGCGTGATTCCTTTCGTTTCACCTGGGGTGCCCGCAGTTCGTGTGGCAATGATCATAAGATCGGCGACGTGGCCATCGATGACGAAGGTCTTGGCCCCTTTGAGCACGAAGCCGCTGCCCGATCGAATGGCGTTGAGCGCGATCCTATCCGGACGATGCTTGGCGGCTTCGTCTACTGCAAGCGCAGCGATCAAATCGCCCGCGGCGATCGAGGCAAGGTATTGCTTTTTCTGTTTCTCGTTGGCCGCCCGCGCGATCGCGCTCGCACCAAGAACGGCGGTAGAAAGTGCGGGTCTCAACAGTTCGTTTACGCCTTGGCCCTGAGGAGAGCCGATTCGAGAGTCCTTTGAAATTTTAATCGAACGGTGATTGTGCCGACTGCTGGGTCAATGCCAACGAGTTTGTGTTCACCGATCTCGGTGCCCTCGAGCGCCTACCATTTCGAATCCTTGCTGTTCTGAGCCTCATGCTTGGGCGCTCGGACGAGAGGCTATATCTGCATGCCAGCGCGAGAGATTTGACTGATCGGCCTGGATCGCGAGTTTCGAGACGCGACCGAAATCGATTGCCACGAGCGCAGTTATGTCAGCGATCGAAAAGTGGTGGCCAGCGATGAAGGGGCGCATGGCCAATTCCCGATCGAGCCATCTGAGGCCGTCCTCAGCGTTCAGGCGTTGCACTTGAGCATATTCCGGCAACTGACGAATGCGACCCTTAAAGAAGTCGTGGCGCTGACGAAATGAATCGGCGATCGGCTGCAGAAGATTAAATTCTATGCGCCGATTCCACATTTCGACTAATGCTCGTTGCTCCGGACCAGTCCCGAAAAGCGCCGGCTCCGGCTGAAGTTCTTCAAAATAACGGCAGATCGCGACGCTCTCCGATATGTAGGTGCCGTTGTCAAGTTCAAGAACCGGCACTGTACCGAGCGAATTCTTTCGACGGAAATCCTCACCGCGATTTACCGCTTTACCGATATCGACTTCTTCGTATGGAACCTTGAGGCCCTTTTCGGCGAGAAAAATTCTGACACGGCGCGGATTTGGTGCAGCATGGCTTTCGTAAATTTTCATTAGTCTCTCTCCACATATAGTTCCATTAGCGACGTTCGCATTGCTTGGCGCCGAACATCTTCGGCCAGGTTTCTTGTCGGTCGCTCGTACCGGGGGTCCGGATCCGGCGGCCCCCCGCTGGACGAGTCGCTCGATGAGGTCGGTCAATAGCAGGAGCTGCGGACGCTTTCTCAGCGATCGTCCGCAGGACCCGCACCCACTCATAAAGGCGTGCGCGGGCGACTCCGGACCGCATTCTACCCGAATCCGGCAGCCCGCTATTCGGATAACCAGTTGTACAACTATGATCAACCTTTTCGCCTAGCTTTCCTCCGTCCGAGACCAATACCCTGCGGTCAAACGGCCTTGGGTGCCGGTGGAATTCCCTCGTCGATCGTTAATGGCAGTTCGACACTTATTTCGTCGGGCGGGTCACAGACAGTTTCGCTGCACGCTTGGAAACGCAGATTCGCAACAATCTTGTGCTTGCCCGGTGTTATCATCTTGGCCAGCGGCATCAAGAACGGTGCCGGCATGCGGGGGCTCCATCGGATACCGAGCGTGCCGGCGGCCCGGACCTGTCCTTCATAAACGGATAATGTTTCATTCAACGCTGGCATGACTTTGGGTTTCGGTCGGGGTAGCTTATCTGCTGGGTGCCGACCAGGTCGCCGCTGAACACCAGCTCGAGCGGACGATAGTATTCGGGTAACGGCTTGCCATAGATGTGCCAGCCGGGATTCATTTGAATATCCAGAAGAACTCCAAGTTCCTGACCCGGAAAACAGCGATCTGATGACAAAGTGATCCGAACGGTGAATGCGCCTGTTTGGATCGAGACTGCGTTCTCGCCCGTGTCGGCGCCGAAATTACGCAATACGATTTCGGAGGCGGCGCGGCGGAACTCATAGTTTGGGACGAAGACCTTATCTCGGACTTTGCCATCGGGTGCGAGAAGGTACTCGCCGGGCCAGGGAATCCCGTACATGAACGGATGGGTATCGGGGATATTGGTATTGAATATGCCGAAAGCGCGGATCACTTTACTGCCTTGATCGGACAGCATCGGGTATTCAATTTTGTAGGTCTGACTGAAAGCACTTAAGACTGCGATTGAATCATACGTAATGCTAGCAGCATTAATACCGCGCGACTGGAGCCTGGATAGGGATTGTTGCAGCTCGACGAGCTGGTTACGACAGTAAGGTCACCAGGCCGCGCTGCGGCTAAAGACCAACAGCAGCCCGCTGGGCCCAGTCAGATTTGAGAGGGCGCGCACGACGCCGCTTTGATCACGTAACTCGAAGTAGGGAACTCGGTCCCCGATTTCCGGACCTGTCTGATAGCCTTTACGAATTTGAGCCAGCTCGCGGTATTGATACCGGCGCCTCCGCCTCCCATCTTGCGGGCGATATCGTTAAGTATGGTATGTCGTTCCTTCGTGTCCATATGCCGCTCCTCAAGCCATTAAGTTCGACGCCACGAGGGGTGAACGGGCGAGGCCACAAGATAACTAAATGTGGAACGATCAGTCAAGATTGTGTAACGAGTTCAATGCTTCAAGAATGCCACGTCTCGGCCATCATCTTCGTTCCACGTTTGACGGCCGGGCGGTTCGCGATCGCATCGAGCCAGCGTTTGAGGTTTGAGAAATCACCTATATTGCCGCAACGTGTCTCGTGCCACTTTATCCAGGGATATGCGGCCATATCGGCAATTGAGTACTGACCAGCTAGATATGTTTCCTCGGCCAATCGCTCATCTATCACGCCATAAGTTCGGTGTATTTCCTTAAGATAGTGATCGATCGAAAATGGTGCCTGCTCCGGCGAGTGATTTCGGAACTGATGAAGCTGTTCGAGCAGCGGGCCCACACTGCCTATCTGAAACATGAGCCATTCGATGACCTTGTAGCCGCTCACAACTTCCTTTGGCATGAATTGCCCTGTCTTGCCGGCCAGGTACAGCAGGATCGCCCCGGATTCGAATATCGAAATCGGTGAGCCATACGGGCCGCCGTGATCGACGATCACCGGAATCTTGCCGTCGGGGCACATCTTCGAAAATTCTATGGTGCGATCTACGCTCTTAGTTTCATTGACTGGATTCAAACGGTATTCGAGCCCGACCTCCTCAAAGAAGGTAATGATCTTCTGCCCATCCGGGCTAGCGCAGCAATAAAGATCGATCATTCTAGATGCCTCGCAAGGAAGGTTCGAGTTCCAAAGCCAATGGATTGCTCTCAGTGACGCCTGCTCTGACTGCGTGCCGCGGTTTCCTCTCTTGTAAACCAGAAGACAAATTTCTCAGGTGAGTTACTAAAGCTATGTGAACATGCAGTCTGTTCCTAAAATAGCGTGTGTGGCGCCATCTTTCGGTTAGACCTGTGCGGCGCCGCCATCGGCGAACAGTTCGATACCATTAACAAAGCCGGCCTCATCGGAAGCGAGAAAGAGTGCAGCGTTGGCAAGATCTTCGGGCTCGCCAATTCTTCCGATCGGAACGGACGAGACGATCTGATCGATGGCCTCCCTAGGAAGTCCTTCCATGGCCGGAGTGTTGACCGGCCCAGGGGTAAGGACGTTGCTACGTATCTTTCTGTGCTTGAGCTCCGTGGTCCAGACCCGCGCGTAGGCGCGCAAACCGGCCTTCGCGGCCGCATATGCACTCAGACCTGGCAGACCCTTCACGCCCGCGATCGAAGACGTCATAATCATAGAGTCGCCGTCTCTCATCAAAGGAAGCGATTTCTCGACTCTGAACAGAACCGACTTCAGATTCAAGTTAAGCAGATCGTCGAGATGTTTTTCTGTAATCTCCAGGAGCGGTACAAAAGCAGTCCGTCCAACATTGGCGACCACGATGTCCAGGTGGCCGCAGACTTCTTTAACCGTTTTATAGAGTCGGTCCAAGTCTTCCATTTTGGTAATGTCTGCCTGAACCGCTGTGACGTTGCGGCCGATGCTTGAGACAGCTCTCTCAAGCTCCTCTTTCCGTCGACCGACGATAAAGACGTAAGCACCCTCATCGACAAAGCGCTTCGCTGTGGCGAATCCTATACCGCTGCTCCCGCCTGTGATGACGGCTACCTTTTCCTTAAGCCTGGGCATGATACTCTCCTTACCGACCGATGCTTTGTTGTTACTCGCCTCAATTTTTTTGCCTCTCAATATGGCCGGAGTGGAAGGGCATCGAGGACTGCGATCCCGACACCCGACTTGTCCACCATCAGCGGATTGATTCAAAGGTCCTTACCGAGCAACTCCATTCCACGGCTCGTGTAGCTACGGTCACTTCAAGCGGCGACCGAGTGCCCAAGAGCCAATCGAAAGTGTCAGACCGGCCATTGTCGCGAGAGGTAGAAGATCAGATGTGAGACGATTCAAGCCAACACCCTCGAGATACACACGTCTCGAAATGTCGATCATGTAACGTGCAGGATCGATCAAACTGAAAACCTGGAGGAGCCTGGGCATGCTGCTCACCGGCGTGAATAGTCCCGACAACATCAAAAGGGGCAGAGCAATCATGAAACAAACAAGCAGCGCCTGCTGCATTGTCTCCATGACCGACGAGAGCAACAGTCCGGTCCCTACCACGGCCATCAAAAAAAATACGATTCCAACGTAAAGCGTAAGAATTGAGCCTGAAAGGGGAATTCGGAACCAGAGAAGAGCGACGAGTAGGACGACTGAAGCTTGGCTGAGTCCCACCAGTAGACAGGATAGCGCTTTTCCGGCCATGATTTCAGATGGACGGAAGGGGGTTACGAGCAACTGGTCGAAGGTTCCTTGCTCCTTTTCGCGCGCGACCGACATTGCCGACAACAGAAGAATCTCGGCCAGAGTCATTGTTCCTATCAGGCTCGGAACAATGCTCCAGCGGCTCTCGAGATTGCCGTTGTACCAGACGCGAAGATCGATGCGCACCGGGGAGCCGCTTTCGCCGTGAGAGGCACGCCATTGCTCGTTGAAGGATTCCACGATGGTATCGAGATAACTCAATGCGGTTTCTGCCGTATTGGAATTTCGCCCGTCAGCAATGACCTGGACCTCAGCTTGCCGGCCCGACAGGAGCTCTCGTGCAAAGTCCTGATCGATAAACACGACGAGCAACGCGCGATGTTCGTCGATCACTTTGCTGACATCGGCTAAGATTAAACAGACTGGTCTAATTGTCAAGAGCTCACAGATGAAGCGCTCGATCAAGACCGCACAGACTCGTACCAAACTGCTCGATACCGCGAGTCAACTCATTCGCGCACAAGGGTTTCACGCGACCGGCCTCGACGAGGTGTTGCGCCTCAGCGGTGTTCCCAAAGGCTCGTTGTATCATCACTTTCCGGGCGGCAAAGATCAGCTTGCGATCGAAACCCTTGGCCACGTGGTTCCGCAGATGCAGGAACGGATGTCTACTCTTCTCGGTTCCAGCGAGGACCTGACAAAGGCTCTGCGCGCGCTCGTGGATTTCACAGCCAAGTCGTTTAGCGAGTCCGATTTCCGCAACGGTTGTCCTATAGCGGGAGTCACGATCGATGCGGCTTGTGAACGGGATTCGCTTCGTCACGCCTGCGAGCAAGGCCTGAATACATGGCTGAAAATGTTCGCGGCGCATTTTGCTCGGGCTGGAATGACGGAGAAAAGAGCAAAAACTTCGGCGACCTTGGTTCTTGCGGCACTTGAGGGAGGTTTGATCCTGAGTCGTGCGCAAAGAAGCTGCGAACCTCTGACTGCTATTGCCGAGGAGCTGACATACCTGTTTGGTAAGAAGAGAGCCGCCTCCAACAAGCGTAAGGCTCAAAATCCTAAATGAGACTCTTGTTTCGGCATGCACTTCCCGTGAACCGTGATCTCGGCGCGTATTTTGTTCCTTGTCCCTGCTAAAAATTCCTTCTCAACTGTAATTTGATTGGTTGCGAGAATTGCTATCGAATTGATGGCACGTAATTTCGACGACCTGCAATCAGGACGGCAAAACGGTCAGCCTCAGATCGAGACCTAAAGTCTCCGATAAAGAGAGTATCAGGCCGATGGCAGACTGGCCG
The DNA here is from genome assembly GCA_963837035.1 of uncultured Pseudomonadota bacterium. Taxonomy (GTDB): domain Bacteria; phylum Desulfobacterota; class Binatia; order Binatales; family Binataceae; genus JASHZA01. The sequence goes on along the minus strand of CAWIMH010000021.1, from coordinate 576,047 downwards.
AGACGCAACGATGACTGAGCAAGAATCAGATACGAATCAGGCGGCGAGACGTTCGTAACGGTGATGCAGGCCGCCGACCTGCGGGATGGTGACCACCTTTCCGATCCTGCGTGACATGATCGGGCTGGAGTCGGGACAATCCTTGTCGAGCGCGAGATGCGTGCGGGTGCTTCGATAGTAGTCGACGTACGAGGACAGGACGCGACGCAGATGGCGCTCGTTGAAGATCACGATGTGATCCAGGCACTCGCGGCGAATCGAACCGATCACGCGCTCGACGTAAGCGTTCTGCCAGGGTGAGCGTGGCGCCGTGATGACCTCCGTGATCCCCATTGCTTCGACTCAGTTGCAGAAGTACGCGCCATACGACCCGTCGCGATCGCGCAGCAGGAAGCGCGGAGCGGTGTCCCACGGGAACGCTTCGGTTACCTGGCGCGAGAGCCAGGCTGCTGTCGGATGCTCAGTGACGGCCGAGCGTACGATCTTCCTGCGATTGTGGGCCAGAATAATCATCACGTAGAGCAGCCGAAACGATGCGGACGCTGCGACGAACATGTCGATGGCAGCGATGCCTTCGGCGTGATTCCGCAGGAAGGTGCGCCAGGTCGGGGAAGGCGCACCTCGTCGTCGCACCATGTACTTGGCGACCGTAGCTTGGCTGACTTCGATGCCGAGCTTGAGCAGCTCGCCATGAATCCGAGGCGCACCCCAGAGCGGGTTGGCGCTGCTCATCTGCCGAATCAGGTCACGAATCTCGCGCTCCACCGACGGCCGCCCGGATCTCGAGCGCCAACGCCAAAACAAACGGAATCCCTGACGGTGCCACTGGATCACCGTTGCCGGCTTGACCAAGACCATCACCTCCAGACAGCGCGGCCACAATCGGTAGAGCCAGACCCAGAGCAAGCGGTCGATCGCGAACAGTCGGGGGCGACCCGGCCGCTGGCGACGAAGAACGTGCAGCTGATGGCGCAGGGCGAGGTTCTCTAGTTCAAGGCCCGCCCGGCTACGAAATCGGCGGACAAGAAGAGAAACGACGAAACGCAAGAGTGTGAGCATGCCCGCGACACTACGGCGGCCCATCCCAAAACTCTAGACTCTTCGACGCGTTCGGAGTTTTCAGTAGCGACAGGTGGCCGTCGCGGCGATCAGCGTTGGGCAACCTTTCTCAAGAATCACGCCGAGGCCATCATCGCCTGCGACTTCTGCGTCGTCGCGAGCGCCACTTTCCGATTTCTTTACGTGCTGGTGCTCATGGAACATGCTTCACGCCGGATTATTCACCTCAACGTGACTCGCCATCCGACCGCAGCCTGGACCCTCCAACAACTGCGTGAGGCCATTCCCTCAGACCACATGTACCGTTTTATCCTCCATGACCGCGACGCGATCTTCTCCATTGGATTCGATGCTTCGCTAGCGCACCTAGGCCTTGAAGTCATCGAAACACCCGTGGGGAGCCCGCAGGCGAATGCGCTCTGCGAAAGGCTAATCGGGACACTGCGGCGCGAGTGTCTGGATTGGATTATCCCTTTGACCGAGGGCCACCTTCGAAAAACCCTGCGGTCTTGGCTACTGCATTACAATCGGGGCCGACCACACTCTTCTTTGGGGCCCGGCCTGCCCGACCCGCCCCTAAATTTGCCCGTACATGTACAACGGCAGAGGCATCGTTTCGACCGATCAAGCCGAGTTGTGGCGCACCCCATCCTGAACGGACTTCACCACGAGTACAGCCTATTGGCCCGTGCTGCATGAGTGTCGTTGAGTTTTTGCGGACCACAGTCCTCCGCCCGGCTTGATCGAGCGCATTATCCCAGCGTCTGACTTTGGCTCCGCTGGCGGGGCCTGGAGCCTCGCTGCCGAGGTCCTTCGGGCGCATCCCAAACGCTCATGGCGACCCTGGCCATGTCCTTGAGGACGCCAGCGTCTGCCACAGCTTTGTTCACCACGTTCAATCCCTGGGCGACACCCATAAAGAAGCGCGCGAGCGCCCTGGCATCGAGAGTCGAGGCTAGCGAACCTTCAGCCTGGGCCCGGCGCAGAACGCCATAAATCGCCGATTCCTGCCGGCCCAACCCTTCCGCGATCTTACGGGTGATTTCGTCTCCACTGGCCGGACACTCGAGTGAGGTATTCGTGTTGAGACAGCCGCGCGGAAATCTCGGATCGCTCGTGCGCTGGACGATCGAGTCAAACATGCGCTCGATCGCGCGCCGCGGATCCGAGTCCGATAGTTCCGCCATCAAAGGCTTTCCGACTTTTTCCGCGTAATGGTCGAGTACTGCGAGGAACAGCCGCTTTTTATCGCCGAAGGTGGCGTAAATACTGCCGCGGTTTATGCCGGTCGCTTCGACCAGATCCTGAATTGACGTTGCCTCGTAGCCACGGGTCCAGAACAGCGCCATCGCGCGATCAAGAACCTCATTACGGTCAAACTGTTTTACACCCGCCATTTTTTGGATCATGTTGGAACAACCGTCGTTTCACAACCACAACTGTTATTCCCACAATAAACATAGCAGTTTCGGAAGTAGTGGGCAGCAGTCCGCAATCGCAAGCCTCTTTGCTTGACTGATCGTTCTAGAATCAGTACGGTCGAGTAGTCCACGAACAGGTTGAAAGCTGCCTCGTCGTGTCGATCGACCAACCGAGGCGCCGAGAAAAAGGAAGCAAAATCATGGATGCAACAACCAAAGCCGCGATCCTGCACGGTATGATTCGGCAGATGGGAGCCGGCGGTGCCGACATCACGACCGACCAATGGCTCGAGTTCGTCGAGGCGCAAAATGACGGTTATCAAACTGGGCCTGAGATCGGTCAAAAGGTTCCGGACTTCACGCTGATCGATCAGCACGGTCAGAACCGGTCGTTAAACGAATTGATGGGACCTAATGGTTTGCTGGTGGTCTTCAGCCGCAGCGCCGATTGGTGACCCTATTGCCGCAATCAGCTCGTCGAGCTGCAACTCTCGCTCAAGAATCTCAAGGCACACGGAATCAATGCCGCGTCGGTAACCTACGACTCCCGCGAGGTCCTGGAACGGTTCGCTGAAGCCTACAAGATTGAGTATCCGCTCCTTTCCGATGTCGGCAGCAAGGTGATTAGGGCGTTTGGAATACTCAACACAAATATCCCGGAAGATCACAAGATGATGTACGGGATGCCGTGGCCCGGCGATTTTCTAATCGCACCCGATGGAACTGTGCGCGACAAGCTCTTCCTGCGCAGCTACGAGCATCGTGCGTCCGCATCAGAGATCACTTTACGCCACCATGGCGCTCGCCCGGGCGGAAATTCGGTCGAGATCAAAACCGACGTGCTCTCCGCAACAGTTAGTTTGTCGACTGATCGCTGTTTTCCGGGACAGGAACTGGGAGTCGAGTTGGAACTATGCCTCAAACCGGGCTGGCATATCTATGGTAAGCCTCTGCCGAAGAATTACCAGGCCACAGAATTGACGTTTGAAGGTCCGCTCGTGGATGAACAATCGCTAGAGATGCCGCCGGCTAAGCCAATGCTGCTTAAGGCGTTGAGTGAAACATTGCCAGTGTATGAGGCGGAAGTTCGTGCGATCGGCAAGCTCGGCATCAGGTGGAGTCCTCCCATACCGGCCAAGTTTCTGGAGCCTTTGGGCAAGCGAATCGAACCGGGCCTCCATCACATTGATGGAATATTGCGGTTTCAGGCTTGCAGTGACGAAGTCTGCGAAACGCCGCAAACGGTCAGATTCCAATTGCCGCTGAGAATAGAAGACGGGATTCGGGCCGCACCCAAAAAATCGGAGTAGAAGAGTCCGCAAGGAGACCTGCCGTGATCGATCTTTACTATTGGCCGACCCCTAACGGCTGGAAAATCAGCATCATGTTGGAGGAATGCGGCGTCCCTTACAATGTGAAGTATGTAAACATCGGAACCGGCGAGCAGTTCAAACCCGAGTTCCTTAAAATGAGTCCGAACAACCGGATGCCTGCGATCGTCGACCCCGAGCCGCTGGGTGGAGGCGCACCGATTTCGATTTTCGAGAGCGGTGCCATTCTGGAGTATCTTGCGGACAAGACTGGGAAGTTCATGCCGAGAGAACCGCGGGGTAAGTACGAAGTGCTTCAATGGGTGTACTGGCAGGTCGGCGGGCTGGGTCCAATGGCTGGCCAAAACCATCATTTCAACGTGTACGCGCCTGAGAAGCTCCCTTACGCCATCGACCGCTATGTCAAGGAAACCAACCGCCTGTACGGAGTGATCGAGCATCGGCTGAGGGACCGGCCGTTTTTGGCTGGCGATTACTCGATCGCAGACATGGCCGCGTTTCCCTGGATTGTGCCCTATAAGCTGCAAGGCCAGAAGCTCGAGGATTTCCCCAAACTCAAAATATGGTTCGATATGATCCACAGCCGTCCTGCCGTTATCAGAGGACTCGATCTCGGCAAGGAAAGGCGCGGCCAAACCATGAGCGACGAGGCGAAGAAAATCCTCTTCGGCCAGACCGCCGCCAATATCCTCGCCGCTGAGGACTAATCACAGTGCCGCTTACTCTATATGATCTTGCGGGAGCGGACGCCGATCGACGGTTCAGCCCCTATTGTTGGCGCATCCGCCTGGCTATTGCGCACAAAGAGCTGCCAGTGGAAACCATACCTTGGCGCTTCACCGACAAGGAAGTAATCGCCTTTTCGGGCCAGGACCGAGTGCCGGTGCTGGTCGACGCCGGCAAGGCGCTCGCCGGCTCGTGGACGATCGCGAACCACCTGGAACAGAATTACCCGGCCGGCCGTTCGCTCTTTGACGGACCGGTCGGAGCGGCATTAACGCGTTTCGTAGAAAGCTGGACCGATACCATACTCCTGCCAAGCTTGGTGCCTCTGATCCTCGTTGACGTGTTTGCGCATCTTCACGAGAAGGATCGGGCATACTTCCGCTCCAGCCGGGAGCGGCGGCTCGGAATGACGTTGGAGGCGGCGTGCGCCGATCGCGACAATAAGGTCATCGGCTTCCGGCAGGGTCTCGAGCCGCTCCGTGCAACCCTCAAAATACAATCGTTCCTGGGCGGAGCGGCGCCCAATTACGCTGACTACATAGTGTTCGGCGGTTTTATGTGGGCCCGGAGTACGAGCCCATTTAAGCTCTTGGAAAAGGACGATCCGGTCGCACTTTGGCGCGGCAGGTTGCTCGATCGCTTCGAGGTCGCCCGGATGGCTCCGGGATACGATACCTGATTTTCCAGGGGCGCCGCTGAATCGGGCTTGGATTCTGCAGGTGCTCGAACAATCACCGCGGCAAGGTTCAGATGCGGCGAAAAATTTGACGATTACGCGACAAAATAAAGTCTCGTAAAACTGCGGTACCGCGAAAGCACAGTGCATGTTCGATCATATTGGCTCTGGACTCGCTCTCGAGCTCTTAGCGCCGAAGCGTCGTGGGCGGCAGCAAAAGCTTGATTTGTGCGCTATGCCCCCGAATCTGTCAGACGCCATTCTCAGCCATACAACCGTCAACAACAGAAAGAGGTGCTCCTATATGTTTGTGGCGACGCAGTCGGTGCGGCGTCGAGAGCGACTCAGACTCTCCAGCGTCTGTGCAAGATTTGTCTTAGCAATAGCGGTCGTGCTCGGCTCCGCGACCGCCTACGCACAGGTACCTGCGCCGGATAGCAGCTTCGGTTCCAAAGCCTCTCTTGCCCGAAACAACTGCGGCCGGCATCAAAGATGAAACACCGCCTACCGGCAAAATCACGATGGAAAACTGGCGGCAATATCGTGAATACATGCCGGACGGGATGGCGATGCTCTTCGAGGGCAAATACTTCTGGAAGATGCCGAGTGACATCCAGATGGATATCGGTCCCACGGTGATTCACTCTTTGCCCAAGAACTATCTGGACGCGACCGAAAAGTATTCGGGTCAGGTCAAGCTAGTCGATCTGCCGGATGGTGCCTTGACGTTGTCCGGCTACCAGGGCGGCATTCCCTTTCCGAATCCGGCGGAACCGCACGCCGGTTGGAAGATTCTCGCCAACCTCTGGTTCCGCTATCTGCCGCATCTGAGCGTGGACACCAATGGCGTCGTCTGTACCATGGACAGCGGCAACCACGTCAGCTGCAAGGCCGGAATGAAAGTCTATCGGCAATTGGCTTTCAACACGGACCCTGGAGTGCCGGCGACCGTCGCTGGCGCCGAGGGAAAATACTTCACTCAGTATGAGACCGTGAAGGAACCGGAACAGGAACGATATACTACGGTCCTTACGATTTCCTATGCCGATTTGACCCGTCCCGAAGACGTTTACGTCTTTATCCCATCGTTGCGGCGATATCAGCCGATTTCCGCTTCGGCTCGATGCAGCGCCGATCTGGGTACCGATGAAACGCCCGATGATCGCCGCTATGGTTTCAACATGAATCTCACACGAGTCAAAGCTGAGCTGCTTGGCGAAAGGAAAATTCTCGCGCTCATGGATTTTTCGATACCGTCCGGCCGGTTCCCCGATAACTACGATCTGCCACTTGGTTGGCCGAAACCCTCATGGGGAAAGTGGCAAATCAGGAGCGTTTATGTAGTCAAGGCCACCAAGCTGGGAAGCGGCGCAGGCCATTGCCTTGGCAAACGAGTAGTCTACATCGATAAAGCCACCTATGCCCCTCTTTGGGAAGACCTTTACGATGAGAACATGAAACCCTGGCGCTTCGTCGGGTTTTTCCTGCGGACGCTCGATGTTCCGGGAATGGGAGCTGTCGATACCTCGAATTCGATGGTCTATGGCTTTTGGGACGTGAAGTATTCCCACGCGACAATCTTCGCTGAACCCGGAGAAGGTGAGCCGTTTTACATCAACCAGCAAACGCCGAATGACTTCCTTGACCTCGAGCGATACACGACGCCCGGCGGTCTCAGCCTGATAATGCGATAGCGCCGGACGAAGAACGCTTCGCGTTGCAACAGCACGTACACACGGCAGAAACCTCGGGAACTTTACTCGAGCCTCTAGGCAAGAGAGAGGAGTGCGCAATGTCAACAGCCGATGAACACTTCAGAATAGACGGCTACAAGTTCCTGCCACGAAGCATGATTCCGGAATTTAAAGCCTTACCATACCAGGCTGATGAGGTAACGAAGACGTTACCTACGGTACCAATAAAGAGCGCGCGCGTGGCACTTTTGACGTCAGCTGGATTGTACCTAAAAGACGAGCAGCCGTCGTTTGATTTGGAACGCGAGCGACGAGAGCCTTTATGGGGAGATCCGACCTATCGCGTTATTCCGCGTCATGTTCGTCAGACTGAGATAGCCATGGCTCATCTCCATTTGAATCCCCAAGATACGCTCGCCGACTTCAATATAGCGCTTCCGCTCGATCTGTTTGCACGATTCGAGGACGAGGGGAAGATTGGCTCTCTGGCGAAGAATAACTATTCCTTCATGGGGTATCAGGGAAGCTCATCCGAGGGCTGGCGCGATGTCTATGGACCCGAGCTCGCGACGCGGCTCACAGAAGACCGGGTTGACCTTCTAATTCTGGCGCCCGGCTGACCCGACTGCTGCAGAAACGTGCCCGTGCTGGCACGAATCGTCGAAGCCGCCGGAATCGCGACCGTCATTGTAACCATGCTACCCGACATTGCTGAGCGGTTCCGATTACCTCGCGTCGTCGGAGTAGAGTTCCCGTTCGGGCATCCATTTGGGATGCCTCACGACCGAGAGATGCAGACGAAGGTTGCGATCGCTGCCTTATCTTTGTATGAGCGGACCAATGTTCCTGCCCGAACGGACCTTCCAATAACGTGGCCTGTTGATTGGAAAACGGCCTATCGGGATTGGCAGCCTAAGGAACCAGCACCCATCGTCGTATATTTGAAGAACCGGATCCTGGCGAAACATGGAAGAACGACTGCGTGACATGCACCGCGACCGTCAATGTATTCGGCAGTACGCATTCGATTCACTGACGACACACAGTCTACAGTATCTCGCTGTCGCCGCAGACGCCGTACTAATTACGCCCCGGAGGAGAAATCAACGATGAGTGCGCCACAGATCGACCTGTACACCGCGTCTACGCCCAATGGTTGGAAAGTCTCCGTGTTCCTGGAAGAAGTCGGCATGCCGTACACGGTCCACCGCATCGACCTGGGTAAAGGCGACCAGAAAAAGCCCGAGTTCGTGCGCCTGAGTCCCAACGGCCGTATTCCCGCCATTGTGGACCGCGGCAACGGTGACTTCGCCGTATTCGAAAGTGGCGCCATCCTGCTGTACCTGGCGCGCAAAGCCGGCAAGCTGCTGCCCAAGGATGAAAAAGGCGAGTCGCGGGTGACGCAGTGGCTGATGTTCCAGATGGCCGGGATCGGCCCGATGATGGGCCAGGCCAACGTGTTCTACCGCTATTTCCCGGAAAAACTGCCGTCGGTCATCCAGCGCTACCACAACGAATGCCGGCGCCTGTTCGAAGTGCGGGAAGGGCAACTCAAGGGCCGCGAATACCTGTGCGACGAATACAGCATCGCCGATATCGCCAACTGGTGCTGGGTGCGCATCTACGAGTGGAGCGGCTTTAAAATCGACGGCCTGACGAATCTGCAAGCCTGGATCGCCCGAATGGAAGCGCGTCCGGGGTGCCAGCGAGGCATCGCCGTGCCGGAACCGGTGGTACTAAAGGACAACGAGAACACCGAAGAGATGGTGAAAATGGCGCAGAAACTCCTGACCCGCTAGAACCAGGCTTCAAAGATCGGAGGAGAACATTATGCTGGAATACCGCAGCTTCGAGGAAATCATTGACCACCCTGGCTTGCGCATCGTGCTGGTCAAGGGCATGCCCAGTCCCTGGGGTCAGGCCGCCAAGACTATTTTCGAAATCAAGGGCCTCGACTATGTTGCCGCGCCGTGGATGGCGGGTGAACCGAACGCCGAGATCGTGGCCTGGGCCGGCGAAGCCAGCGCGCCCATCGTTGCGTGGGCCAAGGAAAAGCCAATCCATCGTTGGATCGATATCCTCTACCTGGCCGAACGGCTTGCGCCCAAGCCTTCCCTGATTCCGACGGACGCCACGCAGCGCGCGCTGATGATCGGCCTGTCGCACGAGATCTGCGGGGAAATGGGCATCGGCTGGAACCGGCGGCTACAGCTCTTTGCGCCGGCGTATGCATCCGGTAACCCGCCGCCGAACATCAGTCGAATGGGCGGCAAATATGGCTATAACGAAAGCGGCGCAAAGGCCGCTGGCGAGCACATCGCCACATCGCTGAAAGCGCTGGCCACGCAACTCAAATCACAGTACGCGCGCGGCCTACGGTATTTCGTCGGCGACGCCGTGAGCGCTCTGGACATCTACTGGACTGCCTTCGCCAATTTGTTGGACCCCTTGCCGAAGGAACGGTGCCCGATGCCCGAGGCCTGGCGCCCGGGCTTCGTCGTCACCGACCCGGTCGTCAAGGCTGCACTGGACCCGCTGCTGCTGGAACACCGCTCGCGAATTTTCCGCGAGCACTTCCGCGATCCGATGGAGCTGTAGGCCGCGAGCCTCATCCTCTCTCGCTATGGAGAGGTGCCGCTCCCAGTCAGGCCCCCTCCCTACCCAGAGAAGGAGCGGGATGATGCTACGAGCATTGTCACGCGGGGAATCGAATAAACTTGGTTGCGGAAATCAACGCTAACATATGTACCCGGTTCGTCTGGGGGAAGCATCGTTCTCAGAGTGATGCGGGTTGGCGCGTTCGGTGATTGCCTTGGAGCATATTGAATTGCCTTGGAGCATATTGAAATGAAAGTCCTGCCGGGAATTCTTCTATATATCCTCCTTATACCGCCGCCCACGCTGGTCTGGTCCCAGGTAACACCTGCGAACGTTGCCGACACTCCAGTCACTAGGCCACCAACAGATGTCACATCCCGCACATCACAGGGCGCAGCCTACAAGAGTATTCCCGCCGGTACTGTAATTACCACTCAGAACTGGCAAAGCTATAAGCAGTACATGCCGGAGGGCATGAGGGCATTGTTCGAGGGGCGCTTCGCTTGGAAGATCCCCTCTGACGTTCAAATGGAAATTGGCCCAACGATTGCCCGTGCGCTTCCCTCGACGTATCGCGAAGCGAGCGAAAAATACGCAAGCCAGGTTAAATTGATTGAACTCCCAGGTGGCGGATTGACCCTTAGTGGGTACCGCGGAGGGATGCCGTTTCCAGAGCCGGCTGATCCGCACAAGGGTTGGAAAATCCTCGCTAATCTGTGGTATCGGTACGTGCCGCATTTGACTGTCGATACCCATGGCGATGCCTGTCTCATGAGCCTAGGCGGTGCGACAAATTGCGAAGCGGGCATACTGGTCTACCGTCAGCTCGCTTACAATACCGATCCGGGTACACTCGCCAACACGCCGGGAGCTGAGGGGGAATTCTTCTCTCAGTGGTTGATGGTGATTGAGCCAGAGCAAAAGCGCTATACCGCATCTTTGAATATATCTTATGATGATCTCTCTCGCCCTGATGATTCCTATGTGTTCATTCCAGCGCTGCGGCGTTACCAGCCAGTCTCAACTCTTGCGCGGTGCAGTCCAAACCAGGGAACCGACTCGACTCTGGAAGAGGGGCGATATGGCTTCGACTCCAACCTGACGGAACTCAAGGTCGAACTCATAGGTGAAAGGAAAATTGTCGCGTTGCTGCCGTCTCGAATGCCGGCTGGGACGTTTCCGGCCGATTTCGACTTGCCGCTCGCTTGGCCGAAGCCATCTTGGGGCAGATGGCAAGTGCGCGATGTTTATGAAATCGATGTAAGAAAAATCGCCTCGCGCGCAAGCGGCTACTGCTACGGCAAGCGCGTTATGTACGTCGATAAGGCTAGCCTGGCGCCCCTATGGGAGGATCTCTATGACTCGCAGATGAGGCTGTGGAGACTGTACGGGCTGTTCCTTCATCCGCTCGACGTGCCCGGGCTTGGCGTAGTGGATGCCTCGGGTTCGATGGTCTACAGCTTTTGGGACGTTCAGAACAACCATGCGACTTTCTTCATCGATCCCGGAGAGGGCTATCCCTTCTATGTGAATGATCAGGCGCCGCCCGAGTATTCAGACGTCACCCGTTATGCTCAGCCGTCGGGACTCAATTTAATAATGCGATAAGCAACCCGAGACTTTGGAGCCTCAACCTGCAAAACAGAGAGAAATCTCCAACACTCGCGTTTGGACCTATACGAGAGCAGTTCTCAGGTGGACCTGCGCCGCCAGATTCATGCAATTGCTTGTTGTTTACGCGCTCGGAAGGAGAATCTCGAACACTGAAGCCTCGCTGGCGTGAGAGAGATTCAAGCCCTCGGTACCGATTACCCAGTTCGCCTGATTAGCAATCCGACCGAACGGGTTCGTGACCCGAGACCGAATGAGATTTAGAAAAATAACCCCGTGTCGCACAGGAGTTTTCACGTCATTTTACGTCCTGCTCGGCCCATTGGCATTCGCGGACAGAGAAGCGTAATTGAATCGCGGCACCAAGCAACTTGAATATACCTTCCGCCGCGCTTCAATGCTCGCTGGCGCAGCGAAGAGGATTGGCGATGCCCAGTCCATGTTGAAATTTGAATAGGTCGCGTCGGCTCCAAGCCGGCCTGAGAATGGGTCTGGCCAAAGAACGCCGTCCCCGAGGTGGGAAGGAGCCGCCGATGAGGAACAGAGCAAAGAGCGCGGAAGCGAAGGAAGCCAGCGCGGGTTGGTGGCTGATACAGGGGAGCAACTGATGCTGCTGATGATCACATTCCGATCAGCCTGCCGCCGGAGCAGAGGGTAGAAGCGTTGCACCTCAGAAACAAGCTGCTGCTTTTCCGCCTCCCCAATCTGCGGGGCCCAAAGCTTTGCCGAGTGGCCCGCAACGCTCAAGCGAGACCCAGATGAAGCGAAGGTGCAGTATGCCCCCAAGACGCCTTCTGACACCCAGAGTTTGGCCGAGTACCTCATCGCCGTGCTGGAGGGCTCCCTGATCTTAGCCAAAGCGAAGCAGGACAAGGCTCTCCGATGACCGCTCTCAAGGAAACTAAATTAGGAGGAATGAAAATGGCGAACGATAAAGTCGCGGTTGTTGCTGGCGTCGGGCCAGGCATTGGCGCGCGTTTTGTCGAAACCTTTGCGCAGGAAGGGTACCGTGTCGTAGCGCTGGCGCGCAACGCCGATTCCCTGGAACAAATCCGCGCGGGACTAGGCGCAACGGCTGCGCGTTGCGTCTTTTGGACAACTGACATTACGGATCAAGAGCAGGTCAAGAAAACCTTCGTTCGTGTGCGCAACGAACTGGGGCCAGTGAATCTGTTGATATGCAACGCCGGCGGGGGCGTTAAGCGTGGTTCCTTTCTAGACGTCACTCCGCAAGACTTTCTCAAGAACCTCCACGGCCAGGCGTTTGGCCCATTCCTCTGCGCCAAGGAAGCAGTTCCCGACATGCTGGCTCATGGAGGAGGAGCAGTCGCTTACATCGGCGCCACCAGTTCGGTGAAGGGCTATGCGAAATCCTCAGCCTTTTCCACGGGCAAATTCGCATTGCGCGCATTAGCGCAGTGCAACGCACGTGAATTCGGTCCGAAGGGTATCCATGTCTTTCATGTCATCATCGATGGCGGCATCGACAACGTGCCACTAGGAGAAGACCGTGAAGTGAAGGCAGGCAGGCTCGACTCACGCGCCATTGCTCGCGTTGTTGCGCAAGCCGTCGCCCAGCCGCGTGACACGTGGATGCACGAGTTTGATATCCGCCCGTCAGTGGAGAATTTCTAAACCCGTAACGGAAGAGGAAGAACGACCCTAACCGAATGGACATGAGATCAGTTTCCCGATGCTGCGCTCGATGCCGTCGATGCGACAGCAGCCGCATCGACTTGGACAGGCTCGCCGTGGGGCCGCCTGCTCGTGCCGCTGCAGATGAAACGTCGCGGTGTTGAAATACGGATCGTGCTACAGGGCGACTCCACGCCCAACCCCGTCGACCTGCCATTACTGAAAGCTGTCGCCCGCGCCCGCAGATGGGCCGACGACCTGGTATCAGCCAAAGCGCGGTCGGTCGGCGAACTCGCAAGACGGGAAGGAATCGACGGTCGCTCGGTGCGCCGGCTCCTTCCGCTCGGCTTTCTCGCGCCGCGAATCGTCGCGGCGATCGCCGAAGGACGCCAGCCAGTCGAGCTGACGGTAGAGGCGCTCACACGGCGAATCGATCTTCCTGTCCATACTGAAAACTCTGAAAGCGGCGAAAAGTCTAGAGTTTTGGGAGGGGTCAACGTAGTGTCGCCGCATGCTCAAGCATGTGCATTCCATCGTGGCCGCTATCGCCCGCCGTTTCCGCAGTCGGGCCGTTCTTGAACTGGAAAACCTCGCTCTCCGTCATCAGCTGCATGTTCTTCGCCGCCAGCGGCCGGGTCGGCCTCGGTTGTTTACGATCGACCGTCTGCTTTGGGTCTGGCTTTACCGATTGTGGCCGAGCTGTCTGGAGACGATGGTGTTGGTCAAGCCGGCCACCGTCGTCCAATGGCACCGCCAGGGCTTCCGCCTGTTCTGGCGCTGGCGTTCGCGATTGGGACGGCCGTCAGTAGATCGAGAAGTTCGGGATTCGATTCGGCAGATGAACGCGGCCAACCCGCTCTGGGGCGCACCCCGAATCCACGGCGAGCTGCTCAAGCTCGGCATCGAGATCAGCCAGGCGACGGTCGCCAAGTACATGGTGCGAAGACGAGGGACGCCTTCGCCGACCTGGCGCAGCTTTCTGCGCAATCAGGCCGCCGGCATCGCTGCGATCGACATGTTCGTTGTGGCGTCCGCCTCGTTTCGGTTGCTGTATGTGATGATCATTCTGGCCCACGATCGCAGGAAGATCGTACGATTTGATGTCACATGGAACCCGACCGCAAGCTGGCTATCGCGACAGGTAACCGAAGCGTTCCCGTGGGACACCGCTCCGCGCTATCTTTTGCGCGATCGCGACGCGTCGTACGGCGCGGAATTCCGGAGGCGGGTCGATACGATGGGGATCAGGGAAGTCGTCACCGCTGCACACTCACCTTGGCAAAACGCATACGTCGAGCGATTGATCGGTTCGCTTCGCCGCGAGTGCCTCGACTACATCGTAATCTGCAACGAGCGCCATCTGCGTCGCGTCCTCTCCTCGTATGCGGACTACTACCAGCGCAGCCGCACGCATCTTTCACTCGACAAGGATTGCCCGGATCCACGCCCGGTCATGCCACCCGGGAGCGGGAGAGTCGTCGCCATTCCACCAGTCAATGGCCTGCATCACCGCTACGAACGTCTCGCTGCCTGATTCTTCCATGATTTTTGCTTACCAATGGTTTGGACAGCTTGCCGCTGCACCTCGTCTGACGATCGCGCGATCGGCTTGTTCGATCTCAATAACGCGTCGGACATTCGTGCGGCATGGCTCGTCCCGAATCCATTCTTTCAAGGCAATTCAAAATCAAATTTCTCGCCCGTGCTTAAATTCCGCTTCAGATGGAATTTTTAGCAGGGACAGGGCAATGCGACGTGTCCAAGAGATTCCACCAATCTTCTAAACTCCCCCGAACCAGTCGTAGCCCTGGTTTTCCCAGTAACCGCCGCTTTGATGCGAGAGGAAATTCACCTCGGTTAAGTACTTGACCATCTTGTAGCCGAGCTTCACGGCAGAGTAGACGCGAAGCGGCGCCCCGTGCTCAGGGCCGAGCGGGTGATTGTTCATGCCATACGCAAGCAAGGTTTGTGGGTGCACCGCGCTGGCCAAGTCCCATGAAGACCAGTAATTCGAGTCATATGAGCGGAACTCTACGTACTTTACCTGTCGACTCAGCCCGACGAGCTTGGCGATCTCGCTTAGTCGCACCCCATTCCATGACGCAACCGCCGACCATCCTTCGACGCAATGGTGCTGCACGCGCATTTCCGTCCGCGGCAACTTTTGTACTTGCGCCAAGGAAAACACGGTGGGCCGGGCAACCATACCGCCAACCTTAAGGGCCCAGTGACCCTGTACAACTGGGATTGAGTTGGAGATGAAATAGATTGGAAAGGCGTCTTCGGGAGTCATTGCCGACGCAGGCAGCTCTGGTGCAAGGCGGTTGGGTGAAAAGAGGAGCTGTTCGAACTGTTCATTCCAGTTCTTCATTCCGCGAAGGAGACTGCTAACCGGATGCACTCCATCGCATCCCGCTAGAAGGGAAGTCGATGCACAGGCAATCAGGAATTTTCGCCGTGTCAGGAGGTCACTCATGTTTTCCTCCTGTGATCATGTTCAGAAGTTCTCGAGGATGTAATGCGACCAGGACGAGATGCGACGCCACAAAAAGTACGAACAGGCAGAGGCCGGCCAGGTGGGCTACACGGGCTCCGTCGTATCCGCCAAATAACAGTGCCAGCCAATGCAATTGCACAGGCTTGTATAGGGCTAACCCGGACAACACCATTAACAAGCCGAATAAGATCACTGAGGTGTATGCGAGCCGTTGCAGCCCGTTGTAAAAGTCAGCCTGTGGTGATGTCGACCGAAGCCGCAGGTAGTATGCGAATTGGGCAATTGCATTCCTCGCGTCTCGGCCGGGCTGGAACCAGCGGCGCCGCCACTCGCCGCTGGCGAGCAAATAAGTCACGTAGACGAGTCCATCCAGAACAAAGAACCATGCTATCGCGAAATGCCAATGACGCGCTCCCGCCAGCCATCCGCCGATTCGTAGCCATTGCGGGGGAGGTGTCCCTTGGAAGGGATACCATCGGTACTGTTCGCCCTGTGGTCCAAGCGACGGATACGCCGCAAGTATTTGAAGCCCGCTTCCGGCCATGAAAATGAGGAAAAGGGCGTTCAGCCAATGGACGAGGCGAATGGGCAAGGGCTGCAGACTCCGCTGCTCGCTCCGAGTTGAAGGCGCAGGCCGGGCGCCGCCATCTCGTGGCTCGCGCCCTGGCGTGATGCTCAGTGCTTCTGTTCGCTCTGCGCGCGAACTGTTACTCGACCGACTGCTGGCGCCCTGAGTAGGCATCTGACACCGATCTCCTAAACGCGACTCTGAACGGGATCCAACGGCTAAGCACTTGTGAGGCTATGCGGCGTCGTTTGTTTTTGAATGAGCTGGTTGAATTAGTGGCTCATCTGTCCAGTCGATCCACCATTGCTCATGTTGCCATGTCCCGTTTCCGTCATGTGGCTGTCCGTCATATGACTGTCGGTCATATGACCACTCTTCATCTGATCTGCGGTACCGCTGTCCGTGTTGCTTATGTGGCCGCCATTGTCCGCGGTCGGACTAGACATTGACGTCGCTTCGTCATGACCCATCGACTTATCGTGGGTCATCATTTCGCTGTTGTGCATCGTGGAACTGTTTGTAGTTTGAGCATTGATGCTCGGGGCGAGACTGAAAGTCACGAGCAAAGCAGCCGCAGTAAAAACGAGTATGCGATAATTGTTCATTAACGAACCCTCCAATTTAGTGTCGTGCGTGATCTGATAGCCTTCATAGCCTCACAATTTGCGCGACCGGGACCGATGGTAGATTCGCGATCGACTGCCAAATTTCTAAGCAACACGGCCCGTAGGCACCGCAATCAGCATCGGTAGCCACGCGAGCGACACTTCCACTCTTCCGCCTGGGAGCTTTCTCTCGAAAACCGCGTATGGTGGTTTGCGAGACTCGCGTTCTCCGCGCCCGATCGCGACGCTTGCCGTGTTTGCTGAGTAGAGGGACAATCAGATTTCGTGCCAAGCGGCGGTTATCCGGAAACACTCAGAAGGCGCGACTTCTGTAAGGGTGGGCCGTCATAGAGGTCACCGAAAAATTGTAAAATTACAATTTCTTGCGAGCGGCACCCGCAGCAGTTGTCACCGTTTGAATCCGGCGTGATTAACGCTGCGACCGACGAGCGAGGGAGCATCCGTTCGATATTCGTCATGGAACCTCCAGCGAAAATTGGCCAGAAGGGTTCCGATGACAATGCCCTGAAGGTCATTGCCGAGGGCGTTGAATCTGAAATTGGCGAGGGCTTCTTTTCATCGCTGGCCCGTAATCTTGCCCTTGCGCTGGGTGTTCAGTACGCCTTCGTAACACGCCTTTCCGACGACGGCATCTACTTTAGGACGCTGGCGTTGTGGGAGCGTGATCACTTTGGCAAAGACGTCGAACTTCCGCTGAGGGGCTCTCCATGCGAGCTCGTGCTTCACGGGCAGACCGCCCACTATCCGACGGAGACTATGCGCCCGCTTCCCCCACGATCATTTGCTGGCCGAATGGGGCGCGCAGAGCTATTGCGGTGTGCCGGTGTTAGATGAGCAGGGCCGGATTTTCGGTCACGTTGCAATTATCGACGACAAGCCAATGCCTGAACAGCAGCGGGCGATCGATGTGATGCGGATCTTCGCAGCGCGCGTGCGCGCGGAGGTCGAACGATTACGCATCGAGGGCGCCTTGCGCGAGGCGATCCAGCGGCTGACCCGGAGCGAAGAACAATTCCGCGATCTCTTTGAGGAGGCGCCGATTGCGTACGTGCATGAAGGCCTCGACTCGCGTCTTATTCGAGCGAACCGCGCTGCGCTGAGGATCCTCGGGGTCGAGCCCGAAGAGGTGCCGGGATTGTTCGGCAGTTCGCTTGTTCCCGACACTCCGGATGCTCAGCGCCGTATGAGCGAAGCCTTGGACTCGATCGGAGGAGGTACCGACACCAGTGGAGTGGTGCTCGAGTTGCGGCGCAAGGATGACGGCCGGCCGGTTTGGGTCCAGTGGTGGTCAAGACCCGAACCAGACGGGAAATATACGCGTACCATGTTCCTCGACATCACTGACCGGGTGTTGTTGGAACAAGAAAAAGCACGACTGGAGGCTCAGAACGCTTATCTGGTCGAGGAGATTCGCACCGAACACAGCTTCGGCGATATCATCGGCGGAAGTTCCGGACTGCTAAGGGTGATGCAACAGGTTCAACTGGTCGCGCCGACCGACGCTACTGTTTTGATCACTGGGGAAAGCGGTACGGGTAAGGAACTCGTCGCGAGAGCGATTCACGAGCAAAGTGCCCGAAGTGAACGCACCCTGGTGAAATTGAATTGCAGCGCTGTGCCGGAAGGTCTCTTCGAGAGCGAGTTCTTTGGACACGTGAGGGGGGCCTTTACTGGGGCACTCAAGGACAAGCCCGGCCGTTTTGAAATTGCCGACGGTGGTACGCTGTTCCTTGATGAGATCGGCGAGGTGCCCCTCGCCATGCAGGCCAAACTCCTTCGCGTGCTGCAGGAGCAGGAGCTCGAACGGGTCGGCGACACGCGCACGCGCAAGGTTAATGTACGCATCATCGCCGCATCCAATCGCGACCTGAAAAAGGAAGTCGATGAGGGCCGCTTCCGCGAGGATCTCTTCTACCGGTTGAGCGTTTTTCCCCTCGCAATTCTGCCGCTCCGAGAGCGGCGCGAGGACATAGCGCCCCTGGCCTTGCATTTCGTCAGACAGAGCGCGCGTCGGATGAATCGTCCTGAGCCTCAGCTCAGCAAGACAGCGTTGGACCAGCTCGCCGCCTACCACTGGCCCGGCAACGTGCGGGAGCTTCAGAACACTGTCGAGCGCGCCATCATCTTGTGGCGCGAAGGTCCGCTTACTTTCGATCTACCTGCCTTGCCGGTGCACCCCGACGCGGTCTCCCCGGCAAAAGCCACGGCGAGCGCCAGACTCATGACACGAGACGAACTAAGGCGGCAGGAACAAGAGACCATTATAAACGCTCTGAAGCAGACCAACGGGAAGGTCTCGGGACCGCACGGTGCCGCACAACTGCTCGGCATGAAGCCCTCGACCTTGTCGGCGCGGATCTCCTCCCTCGGCATCAATCGCAGGACGCTCTCCTGAAGATTCTCGTTTTCCCGCAAGATGACCGTTCTGATCCGGGTGACAATTGGGGCGGTAAGCGCGCAGGCCCGTTGTGCCTGCTGAAAACCTTATCCGGGATGACGGGCAGATGGGCGAATGGTAATGAAGCGGGCGATGGTCGCGTTTCTGATCCAATTACTGCTTGCGCTCCGGTCGCGCTTCACGCGGCGTGCGCAGATCGAGGCGGAGAATCTTATCCTACGCCAACAGCTGGTAGTGCTACGGCGCAAATCCCCCAAGCGCGTGAGACTGTGGAACATCGACCGCTTGCTGTTGGTCTGGCTCTATCGACTATACCCGTCGTTGCTGGACGCGATCATCATCGTGCAGCCGCAGACTGTGATCCGTTGGCACCGGCGCGGTTTCCGCGCCTATTGGCGCTGTCAACGCCGGTTTAATTCTGACCCGCCTTCTGCGGGGGATCGCCGAAGTAAAATTGACCCACTTGCGGTGAGCGGTGGGGTGGAGCGCGAGGAGGGCTGCCCTCCTCGCCAGTCCGCAAGAGTCAGCCACCTATTCTCCGAGAGCGCTCAGAAAGCTGACGAAACGAGCTTCTTGATGTCCGCATTCTTCCATGCGCTTTCCATCTGTGACTCGGCTTTGGCAGCGGCGCCGCTCTTTTTCTCGGCGTCGAGTGCGGCGCTGAGCCCGGCGAGCGCCCAGCCGTTGGCGGGATGCTGTTTCAGGTCGGCTCGATAGACGGCTTCGGCCTCCTTCGGACGACCCGCCCCGAGCAGCTGTGCGCCGAGCAGATGTCGTACCGGAAAAAACCCAATCGGCGGGCTCATCGTAGGCGAGTTGATCCTCCTTCGCGACAGCTTGCTGCAGCAGGTTGATCGCCTCCTCGGGGTCGTTTTGCGCGTCGGCGATGCGGGCTTTGGCGACCAGAGCGCCGACTGCGAGCACGTCCTTCGCGGTGTTGAAGCCCGCGGCCGCGTCGGCCGGCAGTTCTCGGGCGAGCTTCTCGAGATTACCGGCTGTTCGCTTCGCCTGCGCGACTTGGCCCTTGGCGGCAAGCGCCGTTGCCTTTGCATACAGATAGCCGCCAGTGAGCGCCTTGAACCTCCGATTTGGTGGCGGCTCCGCGATCATCTCGTCCCATCGACCGAAGCGCACCAAAACGGAGTATGCCTCTGAAAACGGCCAGTCCATCCCCGGCATCATCGCTATCAGATCGTCCGTGACGAATTGGCGAGCGCGCCTCGCGGCTTCCAACGCTTCCTCGCTGCGGCCCTCCATAGCGGCCGAGAATGCGAGAAACTGATAGTTGTGAGCTGTGTAGACAAGATTGTAGTAGTCGAGGGGCTTCGTCTCGTCTTCGAGAGATACGCGAGGTCAGCTCGGATGCCCCTGCGGTTGGCCTCCGAGGCCTCCTCGTAGCGTCCAACTCGCTCCATGATGTGCGCGGGCATGTGCTCGAGATGGCCAGATGCCGGCATCATGCCGCGCAGGCGTTCTGCAGCGGCGACACCCCGACCCGAGTCAGGCGACGCTTCGACGGCGTGGATGTAGTAGTGGTTCGCGCCGGGATGCCCGGGGTCGCGCTTCAACACCGATTTGAGCGTAGCGAGAATCTCTCTCGTACCCGGCGCAGGCTTACCATCGAGGGTTCACAGCTTCCAGGCATTGAGATTCATCATCGCCTCAGCATAGAGCGTCTGCACATCAAGGTCGTTCGGGAACTTCTTGGCGACGGCTTTCATTGCACTCGCGTAGGCGGTAAGCACGGGCATCTCATTCGAAGGGTCGAGCGCCTTCGGGCCATCGTACCGCTTACTGACTGCGGCGATCAGCGCTTGTTCGGCTGGGCTTGCCTCCGATGAATATTTTTCGGCCTGCCCGATCGCTTCCCAAGTGACCTTCGCACGGGGCTCCGCCATCATTGGGAGGTTGTAATTCGGACCCACCGTAAGCGCGACGCCCCAGTAACAGATGGCACAGCTTGGATCGAGCTCGGTCGCCTTGGCAAAAGAGCGCGTCGATTCGTCGTGGTTGAACGCCCAGAGGAAGCGCATGCCCTGATCGAAGAATTTCTGTGCCTCGGCGGAAGACGTCGTGGCCTTGCGGTGGAAGTCACCGAGGCCGTCGAAGAGCATCGCGCCACGAGCCCATTCAGAGACCGTCCGCGGAATTTGGGTGTGGATGTCGTCCGCATCCTTCTCCGCGGCGGGCGCCAAAGCTGTCAGCACGGCGATAGGTTCGCCGCGAGCCTTTGTCACCCACCCCGCGAACAATACCACTACACAGAGCGCGAGAGCCGACCGGGAAGTTTTTCTAGACTGCCTCACATTCTACGTCCGGAGGGGTCCGGCAACTGCAGCTTGTAAACCAATAGGCTCGCGGCTCGTACTTCGAACTTCGTCTCGAATGCTCTCTCGATGAAAGCTGCAAACGGATCTGCTTCTATCACACCGATCGATTTGATGAGCATGACCGTTTCTTGGTCCCTTCTTTCTGTGGACCCTTGGTGTTTCGCGGTCTTGGCGGTTGCGGCGAGCAGTCCGGCTTTGCGCTTGTCCTTGAGTCGGAAGCTCTCGCCGTTGATGCTGACGATGATCGAGTGGTGCAGGATCCGATCAAGCATTGCCACGGTGAGTACGCCGTCGCCGGCGAAGGCCGTATCCCAGCTGCCGAAGGTGAGATTCGAAGTTAGAATCATCGAGCCGTGCTCGTAACGCCGCGCCACCACCTGGAAGAACAGGTTGGCCTGCTCACGGCTCATCGGTAGATAGCCGATCTCGTCGACGACCAACAGCTTGTACGCGTTGATCGCACGGTGCATGACCTCGCGATAGCGGCCCTGGCGCTGCGCGGCTTCCAGCATCAGCACCAGATCGGCGGCCCTGAAGAAGCGAGTTTTGTAACCCTTCTGCGTGGCGAGATAGCCGAGCGCGATCGCGAGGTGAGTTTTGCCGACACCCGAGGGTCCGAGGAACACGACGTTCTCCGCGCGCTCGATGAAGGCGAGGCTGGCCAGCTCCATGATCTGCTTACGCGGCGCGCCGGTGGCGAAACTGAAGTCGTACTGATCCAGCGTCTTGATCGCAGGGAAGCCGGCCACCCGGGCGAACATCTCGCGGGCCCGTGCCCGGCGCGACTCGCGCTCCGCGACCAGCAGCTCCTCGACGAAATCGGTAAACGAGGTGCTGTTCTCGGCGGCCTTCTGCGCGAGCGCGGTGTACTGCGCGGCCACGCCGCCGAGCCGCAGCTCATTGCACAGCTCGACCACGCGCTGATGCTGGAGGCTCATCCAACCCCTGCCGCGATGATCAGCTCTTCGTACACTCGCAGCGAATGCTGATAGCCCCGCGGTATCGGCGCGGGACGTTTCGACCGAGCGGACCGGATCAATCCAGGCCACGGTGTTGGTATCGGCTGCAGACGTTCGCGCTCCAACTCGAGCCGCACCAACGGAATCTCGCCTGTGGTCGCGTGCACGCGGGCGTTGGCGACTTCGCGTAGCCAACTGCCGGCTCGCGCGTTGGCGGTGTCACGATCGACTTTGAGTCCTTCGGGACTGAGCTGACTCGCCAGCGGAATGTAGAAGCTGGCGCGCAAGTAGCCGATGAAACGTTCGACCTTGCCTTTGGTCTTGGCCCGGTACGGCCGGCACAGCCGCGGCACGAACCCATGATGATGCGCGAAGTCGAGGAAGGTGCGGTTATAGAATGCAGCCCCGGCCCACAGCACAGGCGACGCCGGAAACCAAGCTCGCAAGCTTTAGTTCTCTGGCGCCGATTTTCCTGTTTCCTTGCATTTCGCAGCAGCCGAGCAATGACGCCAAGGGGCTGTAAGGGGCGCTGTATCCCTTGGCATCACGGTGTCCCCGCAACATCGCTGTCTCCGCCGGAATTCGCCGAAGCGTTGGGAGCTCAAGCACCCACCTTACTCGCTCCGCTATCGCACAGGGATGTTATCGGTGTCTTACGTCAGTGCGCAGGATGTGGTCGCTGTCGTACGTTGCCGTTTCGGGACTCGGTCGGTACGTACCCTTAGGACGGGGCACGGTGCGTACCGCAGGATTTTTTCAGCAGTGCCGCCGATGAACAGGTCAAGTAGGTGCGTTTGTCCACGCATGGACATGACTATAAGGTCGACCTCAAGTTTGACCACCAGCTCACTGATCACGTCGTGAAGGACCCCAAAGCAATTTGGTGGGTTCATACCAACGCGCGATCCCATGAGGTAACGGCTCAACTACGTGAACCAGCACCACTTCGGCTTGCTGCTCCCGCGCTAATCCAACGGCGTATCTTAAGGCCTCGAGTGAGTGTTCAGAAAAGTCCGTAGGCACCATAATCCGCTTCATTCTTCTTCCCCACAAAGAAAAGTGATCAAGCTTATGCAAAATAGAAGTGCCGACTGCTCGCTGCATTCCTTCAGGTTCTTGAACCTGACTCAGGAAGGATTTGTCCTTCCCTTCCACGCATGGAACAGGAGCGACAAGTGTGCCAACAAAGAAAGCTTCACAAGCAAAGAGGATTTCGGCTTCCTACAGACAGCTGGATTTCACCTTGGAGCGATGGTGTTGCAATTTTCGATGATAAACCGCAGCGCAGGCGTCCATATCATTAATAGTGATAGGTCCGGCGTTTGCCTTATCGCTGATCTTGAATTGGGCAGAAAACCTTGTCCGACTCGTACAAATTGAAAGGAAGTAACTCCTGATAATCATCAGGATCCGCGCAAGCTAGTTTTTGGTTTGCACCAGCGAGATGATATTTTTGCTTCGGTAAACCCCCGGGGTTGTATATGCTCGCAGACGGCGATGCCGCGATCACCACATCGAATGGCCAATCCGGACGACCGTCACGCACCCTAAATTTAAGAAGCTCACAAAGTAATGCATGCTTGGCGCGGCCATTGACAATCTCGATGCCGATCCCATCCCCATGAACCCTGTTGTTGGTTTGGCACTCATCGCGCTGCTGCTCATTGGACCGGTGGTATCGCGCGCGATCGAAGAACGGATCGAGATTTTCTTTCTCGCGATCGGCCTGCTCGCGATGACGCTCGCCGGAGCGTGGCGATGGGACGTCGCGAGCTGCGCCGCTTCGGTGCCAGCCGGAATCACGCTGACCGTGATCGTCGCCGACATCGTCTTCGGCCGCATTCGGGGACAGATGGATCGCGCCATTGGATGGGTACAGGCGCGGACCGCGCGCCCGCTGCTCTGCGGCGGGGCGGTCTTCGCGATCGCCCTCATCTCCGCGATGCTCACCGCGATCGTAGCGGCGCTGATGCTGGCAGAGTTGGTCGAGCTTATGCGCCTGGGGCCGCGCGCGCGGCTGCAGGTCACGGTCGCCGGATGCTTTGCGATTGGACTGGGGTCGTCGTTGACGCCGCTGGGCGGTCCACTTTCGACGCTGGCTGCGAGCGGCCTGGGGATGGGCTTTGGCGGACTGTTCGCGATGCTCTCGCCGTACGTGCTGCCGGGGATGCTGGCCTGCGCGATCGTCGCCGGGGTTCTTTCGTCTCGCGAAGACGGGGCAAGCGCAATCGCCGCGGCGCCGACCGTCGTGCTCATCCGCGAATCGGTTGTCCTCGCCCTCATGCGCGGGCTCGAGATTTACGTCTTCATCGCCGGACTGGTTCTGGTGGGCGAAGCCTTTTCGCCGCTGGCTGCCCGGTATGTTCCGAGGCTCGGCCACTCGGCGCTGTTCTGGGCCAATACAATCTCGGCGGCGATGGATAATGCGACGCTGGTCGCCCTGGAAATCCATGCGATGGATCCGGCCCGCGCGCGCGGCCATAGTCGCGCTGCTGGTGGCAGGCGGGATGCTGATACCCGGCAACGTCCCCAATATCGTGGCCGCCGGCGCACTGCGAATCCGAGCGAGCGACTGGGCGAAGATCGGCGTGCCGATGGGCCTGGTGCTGCTTGTCATCTACTTTGTGCTGCTACGGGCGGCAGGATGATCCGGCTGACGCGGAAGGCGGTGGAGAACTGACAACTAACAAATAGGGCGACCCGCAATGCCACGGAACAGCATCCGCCCCAGTCCTATTCCTTCTGACCAAATTCGTCCCTGAGCTCGCGCAGAGCACGTTCGAGGATGAAGCGGACCCGTTGGAAAAGAGCAGGCATCCACTCCGGTCCTTCGCCTCTCTCATTTTGTCCCGATGAAAGTTAAGCGCCGTGGCGTCGAGATGCGGATTGTTGTCGCCGGTCAACTCCAGGCGCCTCAGCCCGTCGACGCAGCGTTGCTCAAGGCAATAGCCCGTGCGCGCTGCTGGTTCGAAGAAATAGCTTCTGGTCGCGTCCAATCGCTAGTCGAGATCGCGCGACGCGAAGGGCTTCCCAAGCGCTACGTCACGCGGCTCATCAGACTGGCGTTTGTTTCGCCGGTCGTCGCAGAAGCGGTCGCCGCGGGGCACGCACCTCCTGGGATCAACCTGCAGATGTTGATGGACGGCCCTCAGCCGCTGCCGCTTGATTGGAAGGATCAGCAGATGGCCCTCTAACCATTCTTTCGAAGCGATCGCAATTGAAGCCGCAAACTGATACCTCGGACCTCGGATGCAGAAGAGGAAGCACGAGTGGACCGCCGAGGTCCGAACCTACAATCATGTCGAGGCGTTCGCACGGTGTGTTTCCGCACCAATGCCGCGTTTCGAGCCGCCAGTTTTTGCTCCGTGGTCTTACCTTCGGCGGTCGACGATTGAATGGCGAAATGGGATGGCCTTCGGGGCAGGGATCGGGGAAGGGGCCCGGGTCATTTCTCCTCGGAGAGAAATCCGCAGAATTGGCCCGAACAGGTCCGTATCACGGCCTCTCCGGTGCCCTCGCGACTGCGGGAACCCGCGCGACGCGCGAATTTCCGCGGCTTCTCCAGAAATGCCAAGGTTCGCAGACTGGTTGGCTGAGCGAAGTGGATTCGAACTCGTGGGCGACTTGTTAAAATCGCCAGAGATGCCATCTAAAGGCGTCAAGCAGCCGCAAGAGACTAAGTGGCGAATGAGTTTACGTGATGATTGTCGCGAAGAAACAAGCGGTCGTTAACTTCCATCATGTGCTGATGATACGCAGCATCGCGTCCGCCGCTCTCAACAACCGAACGAGTCAGTTCTTCGGACGAATAGCGGCACTCCGGTGGTTCGCTTTACGACCAAATCGACAGCTTTTTCGGACAACACGACGCTCGACGATACTTGCAACCGCGAATAGCGACATCGATTGCGCGAACCGGCGGAAGAGCGCCGGTGTTGAGGCTTTCCGCTGCTCTACCGCTATCGGGCGTGTGTCGCTGCTACCCGCATGATAACCTGGTAAAGTGGCTGATACTGTCAAGAGGTGTGAAGTGCGCGCGAACACCAAATATGGTCGCCCTCGATGGATTCCCTCGGACGAAAATCTTCAGAGCGTCGAGGAGTTGGCGTCACGTGGTTTGACCGAAGCTCAAATAGCAGCCTCTTTGGGTATCAGCACGGACACCTTGCAGCGTCGAAAAAAGGATTCTGCGGCTTTTGCGGAACATATAAAAAAGGGACGAGCCATTGGTGTGCGAACAATCGCGAACTCCTTGTTCGAGAGCGCGAGGAATGGAAATATCACGGCCCAAATTTTCTTTCTAAAATGCCGCGGCGGTTGGCGCGAGACCGGCCCTGTCGACCTTTCTGCAGCTGAGGATTTTCAAGGCAATGCTGACTTGCCGTTGCCGATGATGATCGAGCCCTTTGAAGCCGCGTTCAAGATACTGCGCGAAGCGGACAGACCTGACTTGGACGAGCGCGGGGCCGATTCTCCAAAGACGCTGAACCACGTTGCTCCGGGCAACGGCAAGGTCGAAACCTAGTAAAGCCTCGTGACCTAGCGGAGGACATCTTGTGGACCAGCTTTGACACCCGTCAGTCGCGAAGCTCCTAAGGACTGCACCGGGCTTGCCGTGGAGGCTAGGTTATACTCCGGAGGACCGAAGTGTTGCGGGTTGGACGTTAATTTTCGCGCAGACATCAACGGCGCACTCTCATGTGCGCCGCTGATACGCAATCATCGGCTCACCTCATACCAACGCTAGAGAATCTGAGGTAATTGACCCCAGCGATCCACTCTCCGGTCAGTCCGAGGCCGAAATTGTCTTTTGAAGGGTCCGGCTGCCGTCTGATTAAGATGGTGGACTTTCGCCAGATCGTCGCCACAAAGGCCGGGTGCGGCGGGCGGCGCGGCGGTTCTGGTGGCGTTCTCAGGCCGGTCAGCGGAGAGCGGCGAAACGGTCGCGGTTTTGCGCGCAGGCTCGACGGCGCGAAGGAGGAGCGAGAGCGTGCTCGGCTTGGTGGCTTCCGCGAGTTGTCAGAATGTCAGAACGTGCTTTCTGACCAGCCCTTCAACGAGGTTCTCGGTTGTCAGAATGTCAGAATGCGTTCTGACAAATTTCTGACACGAAAACGCATTTTATCCATTACATTATTCGTCATAAAAGAGAGTTGTCAGAATGTCAGAAGAAAATAACACTACACGCGCGACCCCCTCGCTCGTTTCGTCTACCCGGCTTCATCGTCGGTCGCTCTCACTTCTTCTCCTATAAGCGTCCTTTTTGGAAAATTTCTGACAAATTTTTTCGGGTCTAAGTGCCCGGAATCATTACGAAATAAAAATTTGCCGTTGTCAGAACGACTTTTCTGACACCCCTTTTTCGTCCTCGTCGAACAGCTTTTGGAGCATCGCGGCTGGCAGCTCGGTCGCTTCACCGCGCACGCCATCGGCGAAGCGCGCGGTCCGCGTGGACTCTCTGGCACCGGGCGGGAAGCCGTGCTGAGCGCGCAAACGCCGGAGCGCGAGAGCGTAGTTGTTCGCCCATTTGTTACCCTTGAGCAGCTTTGTGATCTCGTTGTGGCGCGTGCGGATGAGGAGGTTGCCAGAGTTGTCAACGCGGATGCCGATGCGCTTCAGAGCATCATGCTGATTGTTATCGCGAGGTGGCAGGCAGCGCCGGACATACTGGATCAGTTCGCCGATGCCGCGGTCGTCCATGATGGTGCGGGTATGGGACTTTCCGCCTAAGCCCTTCTCCGTCACCTCGATTGAGACCCTGATTTTCTGGCTCAACAGGTCTTCAAAGAAGCGGACCTCATCGCGGGATTCCGCTCGGCTCGCACGGGTAAAGGGCGACAAATCAAGTCCCTGGACTTCTTCGTACGCATCGACTGGCTCGATCGCTTCACTGGTCTCGAGGAAGCGGGCGCCGGCGAGCAACGGCGCGAGTTGATCGGCCATCCCGGGCGCGATTCTGGCAGTGAGCGCAACGCGATAACGGTCCACGTTGGTGAGCACAACTTGAGCGTCACGGATGATGCGGGCCGTCAGCTTGCGGCCAAATTCAGGCGTGATCTTTTCGTCGATCTGCTTCGAGAGCTCCGACCACTCTTTGCGTGCCTCGTCGGTCTCGGGGGGTCGGGTTAGCGAGAAAATGGTGAAACGGCGCACGTCGGCGTTTTCATCGAGCGGATGAGAGATCGCGGCCACACCGAACATCGAGCGCACCGGATAATTCAAGGCATGGCCGTCGGCGCTACCCTTGCCGATCTGCCCCGACATGTTTGCGGCCCTCATGTATCCGATCACCGCCTGCAGCCGTAAGCGCGCCATCTCGGTGTTGGGGTCGGCTTCATCCTGTAGACAAACCTTAGCGTCCGGTCCTAGGGCTTGCCGGATGTGGGCTTCGGTGGTTTGCGCGCCACCTATGATATGCAGCAGGCCGCCGGTATCGCCGCCGAGTGCTGGTATGGCGACGCGTTCGAGCAACGTCGTCTTGCCAGATTCATCCCCGCCGGTGAGCCAGGTGTGAGAGCGCCAGCGCAGGGCACCAGCAAGACGGCTGATCGCGATGAATCCGGCGTATAGTTTTCCAGAAATGGAATCGGCCCAGAGGATGGCCGGGTGCTGACAGATTTCGAGCAGCACGCGCGCTTCGTCGTCGCTGGCGGCCGCTTCGAGTTTGACTATCTCGCGCTGCTCGTAAACGAATTCGGTCTTGAACTCGGCGAGCTTCGAGGTCTTGCCGTCGTCGATGATGCCGTCGCCCTTATGGAAGATTACGCGGCCTGCGTCGCGCCAGAAGCCGACGCCGCGGACGTGACGGCTCGGGTCGAAAATACCGTAACCTGAACATCCAACGATCGTCTCTGATTGCGCGCGTTCCCAATCGATGGCACCAGGTATGGCAATCTCGATTACCTCGCCGGTCTTGGGATTCTCGATCTTCTTTAGCAGCGGAAACTTAGCTTCCCACCATTCGCGAGGCGCCAACTGAAAGAAGTCGGGCTTGCGGTGAGCCGATGCCGGAAGCGAGATGATCGAGTCGGACAGCTTGCTCGAATAGTGGTAGAGGTTGCGGCCACTAGCGTTGGTGAAGCCGAGAGGGCGGAACGGGTCGGTTGCGGCGATCTTCGATCGTTTGGGCTCGGCGGCTGCGGCGCAGGCGCTCGCTTCCTCGAACTTCTGTAGCTGCGCTTCGGCTTTACGTGACTTGGTCTCGGTCTGTTCAGTTCGGGCGGCCTTGGCTTTTTCCTTCGGCGCCTCAATGGTGGGCGCAGGTGACTTAGACGGGAACTCCTCGCGCGCAATCTTCTCGAACTCCTCGACGCTGACCAGATGATTCTTGATGTACTCGACCAACCGCGCGGCATCCCAGCCTTCCGCGATTAGGTCGCCGATGTCGTATGCTGGCGCCCATGTTGGATCGGGTACGACGATCTGCATCCCCTTGATCCGGCGTGCGGCCGTCAACACAGCGTCGTATGCGGACTTGTCGTGATCAGGCCATGCAAGGCTGCCTTGGCGATCGTTCAGCGGGTCCAGGTCGATTTTGCCTATCGCCCCGTCGCCGCCCGCCAGACTGACCACAACGAAGAATTCCCCTAGCAGCTTGGCAGCGGCTTCGCATTTCTTTT
Organism: uncultured Pseudomonadota bacterium; assembly: GCA_963837035.1. Lineage (GTDB taxonomy): Bacteria > Desulfobacterota > Binatia > Binatales > Binataceae > JASHZA01. The sequence continues at coordinate 546,299 of CAWIMH010000021.1, read as the reverse complement.
CGCCGAAGACCAACAGCGGCTGCTTGTCCGGATACTGCGCTAAGCGGAAAAGGCCATAGATCGAGCGGATCTCTGGCCACTTCGAGCGCCACTGTAACCTCCCGGTCTTGCGGTCGCGGAAGAGCATCGCGGGCCGGATGGTTTTTTTGGACTTGCCGCGAGTCGTGCCGGGAAGCGTGAAACGAAATGTGCACATGAGGAGCAGGCCGGCCGCGTTGCGGTACATATAAGTCAAGGGCCGCGTTGAGTTTTTGCCGAAAAAATTCAGCGAGGCCGTCCGGGTCGGGAATCTCGGGAATATCCGGAATCGGCCAGACTAACTCGTAGTCGCGCGAGTTTTTTCCGGTGCCGTTACCACCGTTGGCGCTTTGCGCACGCGGGTCTTTCCAGTTGCCGTCCTTAGCGAGTTTGATCACCGTGCCGATGGTGATTTTGCCGTTCGCTTTGAAGCTGCGCCACGCCGTCTCTTGGTCCGCTTTGTTATACTTGTCCGACTCTTTCGCCCACTGATCCCATAACTCGCGGCCGCTTTCGCCCAGGCTGGACTTCAAGCCCATCCCTACATCGCGCCACACCTTTCGACTATCGCGGTTATGAATGTGGCTCAGCGCGTCGCGAATTTCATCGTGGGTTAGGTCCATCAGCCCCACCACCCCTTGGGTTTTAGCGCGATCCTTCGTCAGCCTTTGGTCGCCTCTCCCTGGGCGAGGTCACGGGTCAAGGCTGCACTAACGTCAGCGAGGCGGAAGCGGATAGCGCGGCGGCCGACGCGGAGCACGGGGAGATAGCCATCCTTCACTTTTTGATGGATGGTCGAAGGGTGAACGCGGAGGAGTTTCGCAACCTCCTCCAGCGTGAGGATCTCATCGTTGCCGGTTAGCGGCGCGGCGGCGCCCTTGCTCACAGGGGATTGTTCAACTAATTTCGAGTACGACATTCGGAATCTCCTCCGATTGCTTTTTGGTTCGGCGTTTCTAGGCTTGCGCGCCCTCCGGTCTCGGCAGCCGCGGGGGCGCTTTCGTTCCTAACCCTCCGCGATCGAGCTACTCGACTTCTGTTCTGCGCAGTAGCGCTTGAACCGAGGCCACCGTCACGAGCGTATGACGCGGCGTCACGCGAGATGCTCGAAGCTCGCCTGCACGAATCAGTTTGCGCACCAGCTTCGGCTGCATCCGGAGTTCGCGCGCAACCTCGCGTACGTTCATGCGACCGAATCTCAACGTGTTCGAGTCGTCGCTGTTACTCATTTTCCTCATGCGTCGCCGTCTTTGACGGATTGAGAATCGACGGTCAAGTAGGGGTAGAGAGTGTTCTTTAGGGTTTCAACGCAGGGGGCCGTACCCATGGTTAATTTTCGCTCACTGGCTCTCGTCCTTCATCGCCCTTGCGCTTGACTAGCCGCAAATGAGGCGCTGGCTGCTTCTCCTCCTTCGGCTGCAGCAACACCTGCAACATGTCGGGCAGGATCGCACTGAGGACCTTGCGCACGAGCGTTTCGATTTCTTTTCGGAGCAGCATCTGGCGCATGTCCATGACCAGCGCCCGCACTGGCTCGCTCCGATCCTTGAGGCGATGCCGCTGCCGGTGTTCATAGGCACGCTGGGCGTGAGAAGGTTTGCAGTAGAGCTGCCGCCGCCCGCGCCGCTTTGGATGGAATGGCGCAGAACAAAATTTACACTTTCGTGTTTTTCGCATCGGTTTTTCCCACGGTTCGCGTCACAGTGATGGAATTCCGATTTTCCTCACTGTGGGCGAAGGCGTGATTTTACGTGCATAAACGCTGGCGACTCATGATTCACCGTACTTCATCAACTTTTTCACTTCTTCGATTTCGAGCGGCGGCATCAGAGTGTCGACGTCCGGCATCTTCTCCAGGAACGTTCGGGCGGCTTCACTCTCTAGGCCGTTCGCGACAACCTCGGTTTGCGCTTCCCAAACTCATACGTTCGACGACGGTTCTGCCTGATGCGAGTTTGGCGTCGATTCGAGACATAGCGAGCTTGCGTAGTTCCGCACGGCGGGAAGCGGAAGCATTTCGCCCTCGGCCATACCACTGAATATGAACACTGGGAGCGCACTCAGGGGCGATGCCAAGCTCTTTCACCCGTTGTTGAACTTTTGCTTGAGTAATCTCTTCGAGTTTCTCCACCTCGGCCATAGCCTGTTCCCAGATCGGATCGTCCTCAGGTTGGTAGATCGCGGATATCTGGGTCTCGAATTCCTCGAGCATGTTGGCGCCGTGTTCCTTGAGGGCCGTGTATAGTAAGTGTTCGCGCTTGCGAATGAGATGCATAAGTTCGGCGCGGTCGGCTTTGGTCATTTTTCCGTTGGTGCTTTTACCCATGGCGACTCTCCTTCTCTGTCATTGCAGTCGGAAATTGCATTGGCACATAGATAGTGCCCCGGTCGCGGAACGCAGCGGCGAAGCGCTCGGAATGATTGCCGAGATACACGGCTACGCTCGGAAAGGTCGCGCTGTCCTTTGCATCATCGAAATGGAGCCGTCTGCGTATCTGGCACTGCACGGCGCCCCGTTCGTGGAGCGGATCAAACCACTTCGTCTCGGGAGCTAACTTCAGCAGCGCGATCACTTCGGTTACTCGGCCGGCATCGACTTCGATCACCAGTTTCCTGATCCATTTGTCGATCACGCCGCGCCCATATGGCGGGTTCACGAAGATGCGACCGTGCCAGAGTTGGACAAGCCCATCCTGCTGCTTGGTGAAGTGGCGCGCCGCGTGCGGATTACCGTCGTCGGCGCACGGATCAAGATCGATTTTTCCGAGCGCTCGCTGGGCGCGCTTCAGGATATCGACCGGTGTTTTCCAGTCGTTACGATTGGACGAAAGCACGACGTGGCTGAGCATCCTCCACCTCTCCGAAAACCGGTTGCTCCCGGCCTCCACCGTTCAACGGAAGCGAAGGAATGTCAGCGCGAGCGTGCGACGGATTTTTTAGGACGGCCCGGACCGCGGCGGCGAGCACCACCGTTCGCCAACCAAACAGCCAAATCCTTCGTCGAGTAATATGGCGACCGTCCGACGTGCGCTGACGGTGCGAGGACACCTCTATCCTCCCACTCCTTCAACTGCCGGACGCTTCGATGCAGAAATGCCGCCGCATCCTCGCGAGTGAGGTACAGATCGTCTTCGACCTGAATCTGTGATGTAGGCATGAGACACCCTTCCCTGAATTGGGCTCGATTCGCGCGGGAGGGTTTAGGGGCGAGTTTGCGGACCTCTTGGGCTGCCGGTAACTCGCAAGTCAGCCAATATTCGGGTGTCTCATTTTTTTTGGGTGTCTCGACAGCCCGCGCATCTATCGGCAGGAAGCAGCCTAATCACGGAGCCGAGCCGCCGTCAACCGCAACGAAAAATCGCAAAAGGTATCTGCCAAAAAAGTGGACTTGCTGTGGACTCGCCAGACGCGCAATTTACCGAATTATCACGAAGTCCTTGTGCGCGTACACAGAAAACTCGCTAATTTTCCGCAGTAATGTGACGCAGACGCAGATGGTGCGCTAGGCGCGGTCGAGGTTTTGGCGGTCGGCTAGTCGGCGCGATGGCTCCAGGGCGGTCGGAGCCGCGCAATCTTCGCATACACCGGACAGGTCTTATCATGCGCACCCGGTAGGTAACCGGTGCTTATCAGGAATTCGCCGGTGATTTCGCCACCTGTGAAGGAGAAGGTCTGCTTAAACAGCTTGACCCATTCGGGCTTGCTGAGCGGATGGTGATCATCGAGCCAGGCTGAGAACGAGCCGTAGGTCCGGCCAATCTCGCGCAGGGCCCGCGCGTTGTTGATCGCGGCGTCGACCTTGAGACGGTTACGAATGATCCCCTGGTTCGCGAGCAGCCGGGTGCGGTCGCGCGCCCCATAGTGCGCAACCTTCTCCACGTCGAAGTTGTCATAGGCGGCGCGAAAGTTGTCCCGCTTGGCGAGAATGGTCAACCACGAAAGCCCCGCCTGGTTGATCTCAAGGACCAGCCGTTCGAACAGCGCCGGCTCTTCTCTCACCGGAAAGCCGTACTCGAGGTCGTGATACGGGCCGTGCAGAGGGTGTCCCGGAGCGATCGTGCAGTAACTCACGTTGCTTCGTACTCCTGAACACCGACCAAGGAACAGCCGATTTGGATGGTGGATCGAGACCACCCGAGGCAAGCGTGGGCGCCAACCTGACCAGCGAAACAGGGAAGCACCATTTGGATTACCATCCACTCCATAGCGAACAAAAGAATAATAGGACGCGAATTTGCCTGGCGACAATACCGTCAGCACGGGATGTTCAGCACGGGACGTATTGCGAGGCGAGCGGATCCGACCTTCCCAACAGTTTATGATTTCGCTCGCGGATGGACGTGTGGGAAAATTATTCGATGCTCGATAGCGCCACAAGGGGGCCATATGGCTGACGCGCCTGAAGCGCAGGTGGTAGTTGCGGATGGGAGTTTCGCCGCGGGCGCGGGTGCGGCTGGTGCGCAGGGTTTAAGAGTCGGGAAGCGCGGCATTGCCCAGGCGGCCTCAAACATCTGCCTGGCGTTCCTGTTTTTCCTTGCGCTGATCCCGGGCATTCATCATTACGCAAACACCTTCGCTGACATGGTGTGGGCAATCGGCGCCGGCCTGATGGGGCTGCTTTCGCTGGTACGGATACCCCCTAAGACGGTGGCAATCAACGTCGGAACAATTTCCGCAACGGCTGGAATGATGATTGTGCCGGCGATGATGCAACCGTCAGTTGCGACGGTCGGAACGCTGTATAGCGTCGGTGTTGTGGTCGAGATCGCTGGTGTGGTGTTGACGCAGGTGGCGCGCCTGTACCTGGGACGCAGATTTGGCCTCCTCCCGGCAAATCGCGGAATTGTATCGTCGGGCCCCTTCCGTGTGGTCCGCCACCCGATCTACTCTGGCTGGCTACTGCTCTCGGTCGGATTCACATTGATCTATCCCAGCCTGCGAAACATGCTCGTAATCCTGACGGTGCTGCCATTCCTGGTGTGGCGAGTCGCTCAGGAGGAGTCCCTGCTGAAAGCGGATGCCGGCTATCGCGCGTACCTCGAGCACGTGCATTACCGAATCTTGCCCTTCATTTTCTAGCCAGCTCGAATCCTCGACCGCAGCGCCGAAGAAATGGAACGCGGCGTTGCCACCGGTCGATCAGCCGGGGTTCGGGTTTTTTCGCCTAGACTCCCTCAGATCACTCTACTTCGGTGCTGCAGCTTTGGCTAAAAAAAGCCCAAAAGCACGTCAGGTCAAATCATCGGGGGAGTATTGCATTCCTGTTCATGGTCAATTAATGACAAGAGCGGCATTTAATTCGGGGACGTTTCTGTCTGCAACGCAGAACGGGAAAAGGAGGTCAGCTGCAAGAGCTTTTCTAAACTAGCGGCAGCAAAAAACGCAAAAATATAAGAGACCGTCCTCATTTTGAAACAAACGAGAGAGGTCGAGTGAAGTACCAGCCGTGGGGACGGCTGGAGGCATCTCTTAGCTCGGAGGAGGAAGTTATGAGGTTCAGGGTCTGCACCTGTCTTGAGAAGGTCGGCAGTTGGACCAAGACAGCGGCGAAAATAGCCACTGTAGCGATCATTTCAGTTGGACTCGGCGCAACACAGGGATCGGCAGCCGATCTCGCGTCGCAACCGAATGGTACGCTCAATGCCACTAACTCGGCGGCGACGTTGCTGCCACAAACTCAGCCCGTGGAAAGCGGATGGCTCAACGGGTTGCATATCTCGGGTTATGCATCACAGACCTTTGGGATGTGGCAAAACCCGACCACGCTGAAGGATTTCACTCCCAGCCGCAATAATCTGTCGGTCGCGCGTTCGCTGCTTCAAGTCGACGAGAACTATCGGCTCAACGAATCCAACACGTTCTTCATGCGTGAATGGTTCGTATACGAACCACCGTACTCGTTTAACAGCGCGAACAACGCCGCGTACGGAGCCGCCACCCCGTTTCATTCGAGCTTCGGCAGCAAGATGAACGGCTTCTACAACCAGTACGATGTTCGTGATGCGTGGTGGGAGAACAAGACCGGACCGCTCACCACATTCATCGGCAATCAGATCGTCGTGTGGGGACAGTCGCTAGCCTTCCGCGTCGGCGATGTAGTCAATCCGACGGACACCTGCTGGGCGTTCGGGTTCGCCAACCTGGAGCAGTCGCGCGTGGCGCAATGGATGCTGCATCCCGTGCTCAACCTGCCCGAAATTGGACCGTTTACATCAAACTTCGTCGAGGGGATTCTGCAGCCGGGTTTTCAACCGCGGTGGAGTCCGGAACAGACCAACGACCCTTACGACAAGTATCAGACGATGACGACAGCGGGCCGGGCGAGTCCATGTTTGCCCGCGGCCAGCCATGGGCCTAGCGCACGCTTCGACGTTCACTATTCGGTCACCGCCAAGTTTGGTTTGAGCGCACCTTTCGCGCTGCCGACTGGCCCCGGCAACGGTGGATTGATATCTAACCCCGCGGGCCATGAAGCGATGAGTTGCTCGAACTTTCCGCTGGCTGTCCTGCCAGGCTGGAATACCGTTCCGGTGGGATTCCGACATCCATGCGCCCTTGGGCTGAACAAGCATCAGGGCAACTACGGCCCAATTGGCGACGGCACATTGGTCGATACCGGCAATTGGCGTGTTCCCGGGATGCAGCCGGAGAATTGGAATGAAGGCCTACGTTTCCACACCCTGCTCGGTGCCACTGAGTTGACCGCCCTTTACTACAACGACAACGTAAACGGCGGTAACCCTTACACGCTCAAATGGACGCCTTATACTAACTTGTGGCAATACGCCTATCCTGACATCCAGAATGCGGGGGTCACGGCGGATCGTCCGCTGCCCGTGCCGGCCGCGTTGGCTGAATACATACCAGCAGTCGGGCGTGCGGAAGTGTTGTATTCCAACCATAATTCGTTCTCCGACATGAGCCCATTAAACTTTACGGCGCAGGGATGGTCGGACGTAGTGAAGTGGATGGTCGCGATCGATCTCGATCAGGCGTACGCGCCATGGTTGACGACTACCGGCAATTTGTCGGCCAATCTCGAGGTCGAAGACAACATCATCATGGACTACAAGAAGCTGTACACGGTCGGCGATTCGGTTGACGCGAATCCGCCGAAAAACGATGTCAGCATCCTGTTTAACATCGGCACCTCGTGGTGGTGGGACGATTTCGATCCGACCTTCACAACGATCTATCAAGCGAGAGGAAGGAACATGGCGATGTTCCCTTCATTGGTGCTAAATCCGCCGTGGACCAAGAAATACTTCCTCAAACTCCAGGCGATCGAGGTGTTGGGTGGTGCGGCAAGCAACGGATTGGGACTGTTCAAAGGCGAAAGCATGTTGACTGCTCAGTTTCAATATAACTTCAACCTGCTGTGACCCTTCCAAGTATACGGCGCGTGCCTTGGCACGCGCCGTATGCTCTTCTCGCGGGAGACCTACGGCTTCGGCACGGATCGCAGCCTCCTGCGTCTCGGCGATCAAGCGCCAGACTCCCTTCGACATTACGCGTCCAGATGCTCCATGGCTGACCAGGCCGACCGGGCGCTTTCTCCCCGACGCGCTCCGCGCCTCCAGTCGAGGCTCTTATGACGCTATGGCTTAGTGTCAGGATTGAGGTGTGATTGACGACGTGCGAGGGCCCAGCAGATAGATCCCCCCGGCCAGCGGCGTCGAGAAAATCAGTGCGAAACCGAGTCCTCCTATGACGGCAATGGCGAGCGGTTGTTGTACCTTTGCGCCAGCGCCCAGGCCGATTGCGAGCGGAAGAAGGCCAGCCGCTGTGGCCAGGGTCGTCATGAGAATAGGGCGAAGGCGAACCAAGGCCGCGTGCATCAGGGCGGCGCGCGGATCGATGCCTGATTTGGCCTCACGCTCCGCGTGATCGAGCAGTAGGATGCCGTTTTTCGCGGTAATTCCAGCGACCATCACGACGCCCATGAACGAAGAGATGTTGAGCGTGATCGAGGTCAGATCGAGCGCGATGAAACTGCCGGCAATGCATGACAGCCCGCCCAGTAGGACCGCAATCGCGGGCGCGAGCCGCGCGAACTCCCATACGATGACCAGAAACATAGCGATAGTCGCCACCGCCAAGACTAGTGACAACTGTTCGAAGGCGTAGTGTTGCTCAGCGTAGAGGCCACCATATTCGAGACTAACGCCCGGCGGCAGGACGAGATTTGCCAGACGGCTTCGCACGCGCGCCATTGCCGTACTCAAGTCGATTCCGCGGACTCGGGCGGTAACGCGTACCACGGGCCGCAGGCGTTCGCGTGCAAGTTCCGTCTGCTCGCCGAGCCATCGGAACGTGACCAAAGACGAAAGTGGAACCTCCCCGCCGTTGGGGATTCTGACGAGCACTCCTTCGAGAAGGCTGAGGTCCTGGTGATATTCCTCGGGATACCGAACCCGAACGTCAAAGAGCCGATCGCCGACCGCAAGCTGGGTCGCAGCGGTACCCTCGACCACTGTGCGCAACGTGGCCTGCAGTGCATCGGCGTCGAGCGCGTAACGTTGCGCGGCGGTCTCATCGAGCAACACTTCGGTCTGTGGATTACTCAGCACCAGGCCGTCGAAGACATCCACGATTCCCGGGATCGTTCGCAGGTCAGCAGCTATCTCGCGTGCGGTGGTGCCGATGGTTGCCTGATCTACGCCAAAAATCTTGACTTCGATTGGCTCCGGAGTTCCCGAAAGATCGCCGATTAAGTCCTGCAAGACCTGCGAAAATTCGATCGTGACTCCGGGCACGGTGGCGAGGATACGTTGCCGGATCCCGTCCATCACCTGGTCGATGTCATGAGAGCGGTTGGGCCTCAGCCGCACTGACATGTCTCCGCGGTTGGATTCGGTGAGAAAAAAACCGAGCTGCGCTCCAGTGCGGCGGGAAAAGGTGGCCACCTCCGGCGTGGTCCGCAAAACATCTTCGATCTTGCCGACGAGCATCTGCGTGTCAGCGAGGCTGCTTTGCGGCGGAGTGACATAGTCGAGGACGAATCCGCCTTCGTCGAGCGCGGGTAGGTAGTCGGTGCCGATACTACGGTAGAGCATAAAGGCGGCCACGATCGAGATCCCGACGGCGATCAACGCGAGCATAGGGGCACGCATGAACGGCCGAAGCATTGCGAGATAAAGATCGGAGACCACCGAGAAAATACGGCCGGCTTCACGGCTTGGGCGCCTGAGCGGCTCGATCACAAGCTCCAATGCTGGGGTGAAATACAGCGCGAGCAGCAGCGACACAAACAGGCCGCAGCCGAGAGCGAACGCGAGCGCTCTAAAGAAGACCCCGGTCACGCCAGAAAGAAAAATCAGCGGCAAGAAGACGACGATCACCGTTGCAGTCGACGCGATCAGCGGCCGCCTCAGTTCGCCCAACACGCTGCTCACGCTCGCGCCTGCTCGTTCGCCCCGCGCGCGCGCGCGGTAGGTGCCCTCGACCATGACTATGGCGTCATCGATGAACAGTCCAATCCCCGCAGCGAGCCCGCCTAAGGTCATCATGTTGAAGGTCATCCCGCTCGCTTTCATCGCGGCAAAGGTGATTGCGATGGTACAGGGGACGACAATTGCGGCGATGGCGGCGCTCGCGAGGCTCGAGGTGAAGAGGAAAACCACAACGACTGCAAGGGCGAATCCGAGGACAATGGCGTCGCGGACGCTGGCGATCGATTCTGTTACCAGGGGGGCCTGATCATACGAGAAAGAGAATCGGATATCGGGATACCGCGCGCGAAAATCGCGGAGAAGGGTCTGCGTCTCATCCGCAATCGCGACCGTGTTGCCATCGGCCTGGCGCGACACCGTGACCAGCACGGCGGAACCGTTTTCGCTCGCGGTGCGAACATAATCCTCGTGGATGCCCAGCTCGACCCGCGCAACGTCGCGCACGTAGACCGGCTGACCTCCGACATTGGCGATTGGTAGCGCCGCGAGCTGGTCCGCGTCGTGGAGGCCCGTGGTAACCACCGCGAGGATCGTCCGATGGGAATCGACCACGCGCCCGGCCGAGGTAGTTATGTTCGCTTTGGCAAGCCCGGCAACTACATCGCCAGGTGCAATCTTATGCTGCAGCATCCGTAGCGGATCGAGCCGTACGACGTACTCGCGTGATTTGCCCCCGACGATTTCGACGCGGAAAACGCCGGGAATCCGATGCAGGGCAGGGCGAAGATCGTATTGCGCGACATCGGTGAGCTCTACCAGATCGCGGGAGCGTGAGCTGAGGCTGATATCGAGAATGGGGAAGGTGCCGCTGGTCAGCAGCCGTGTGTCTACGCTGGAGTTAGCGGGGAAGTTCTTGCGTACGTCACCGACAGCGCTGTTGAGGAGTTGGAAGTCGGTTACAGGATCGCTGCCCTCCGCGAAAGTGACGTCAATCTCGGAACTGCCGCGAATCGTGGTCGAACGTACTAGCTTTGTGCCGGCGACGCCGTAGGCAGCTTCTTCGAGCGGGCGGGTCACCGCTACCATCATTTGAGCCGGTGGAAGATCGCCGCTATCAACGAGAATAATTGCCCGGTTGAATTGAATTTCCGGGAAGATCGCGCGCGGAATGGTGCGCGAGAGAGCTAAGCCAAGCACAGATACCGCGGCGACCGTGCAGAGAACGAGCAGCGTGTTGCCGTGATTCAATTCTCGGATACCGTGACGTTGATTCTCAACCCATCGGAAAGGGCGTAGCCGCCGGAGGTCAGCACGATTTGGCCCTGCGTCAGTCCTGAGATCACCTGCACTCGATTCGCGGATCGGATCCCAACCACCACGGGTGTGCGATGCGCTCTGGCGTCGGTGCCAAGGACGAAAACGAAACGAGTGCCATTTGCGGCGTCCTCGAACAGCGCCGCGTCAGGTACTACAAGGGAATTCGGAACTGATTGAGTAGTGACACGGACTTCGACCGGGGCCCCCGCCTGTTCGATCCGTGCGCCGGTGAACTCGATGCGTACGGGCGCGGTGGCGCTGCCCGGACTGAAGTTCGGCGAGATTGCGGCGACGCGCGCGGGAAGCTCAGCCTCGGGCAGGATCGGCGAACTCACGCTCGCATTCATTCCTGGCAATATCAGAGCCAGGTCGCCGATGGGCACGGCAGCCTCGACATACATACTCCGGGGATCGATGAGGTCGGCTAATGGGTCGAGATCGGCGACCATCTGGCCGCTGCTGACGAAGCGCTGGTCGACGATCGCATCCTGCGTCGCGGCAACCGGAATACCTGCGCCATCCCTGTAACGCCTGGCGGCCCGCGCGAGCGAAACCGATTCAGCGGGATCGATCTCTTTAGCGACGGCGAGACCGCTCTCGACGGCTTCGACTTCACGATTGACGATATGTGCGACGACCTCGCCCGGTCGCACCGCATCACCATTTTGAAGGTTGAATGCGAGGACTCGGCCGGCAGCCGGTGCGCGCAGCACTATGTGCCGCAGTGCCACGGTGGTACCAAGCAGCCGGATTTCGCGGCGCATCGGAGCGATCACGACCCGCGCTCCTGTCACCGACATCACAACCGACGACGGAGAGGCATCATCATTGCCCGTGGAACCTTCCTGATTACATGCGGGGAAAAGGGCGAGGAACGTAAGCAACAACGCGGCCGGGCTCGCTAAAGTGAAAGAACGAGTCATTCAGAGAGACCTAAGAGCAATTTGGCTTGCGCGGTCGCCTGGCGCGCAACAAACTCCTGGTCGAACCGTAAAAGGCGAAGATTTTCTGCTTGGCGGTAGGCATCGGTTACCTCGAGCAGGCTTACGTTTCCGCCACCGAGAAAGCGTGTCCAATCGAGCGCAAACGAGTCGTCGGCCGTGGATTGTGACCGCTCGAGCAGACGGAGTTGATCGCGTGCGTTCTGGTAGCGAGCCGTGGCGTCCATCAGGTCCCGCTTGAGGTCCAACTCGACCTGTCGCTGTTGAGCGATTGCCGCCCGCTCGCCCGCCTTCGCCTGATCGACGTGCGACTGCACCAGGCCCCCTGTGAATATCGGTAGCGAGACTGCACCATCATAGGAAGCTCCGAGATGATGCGAGAAAGTCTTCGGTGGATCGACTCCCTCCCACCCAGTGGTTAGGGCGAGCTTCAAGGTCGGGTAGCGTTCGGCTTCGGCAGCGGTTACAGCGAGTTTTGCAGCTTGCACCTGGCGGTCGGCGGCTTCGTAGACTGGACTGGCTCTGATCTCGCCAACGGGAGGTGGCGGCAGGGCCGAAAGATCCACGACCTGCAAATCGCTCCGGCCTGACTCGCCGACCATCGAACTCAATACGATCGAGGCGTGCGCGGCGGCCTGGCGAACGGTGGCCAGGCTCAATTCGGTGCTGTCACGAGTTGCGCGTATCTTGAGAACGTCGTTCGCAATCGCGCGGCCGTTGTGTTGGAGTGATTCAACGATCCTTACGTAAGACGCGAGGCGAGCCAGGCTTGCCGTCAAGGCACTTTCGTTCTTGCGCTGGCGCATGAGATCGAAGTACGCAACCGACGCGTCAAAGACGATCTGTGCCTGCTCAGCGGCGACGCCCAGCGTCGCAGCCTCGGCGGCATACCGGGCAGAACGCTCCTGATCGGCGCGGCGACCCCCATCATAGACGGTGTAACCGAGCATCAGTTGCGCCAGCGAGAGGCCGCGGTTGCTAATCACCTGGTCGTAACCAGGCGCCTGATTGTATTCGGCGCCCGCTTCGATACTTGGATACAGCGGCGCGCGGGCCTCGCCCACGCGTGCGACGCCTAAGTCGCTTTGGGCTGTCGCCGCCTCCAACGCGGGAGCAGTACGGAGTGCACGATCTATTGTATCGGCGAGTGACAGGGTGTCGACGGCGCGCGCGGTTATCGGGACGATCACGACCGCGAAAAATACTACTGCCACGGCGATGTAACGGCGGAATCCGGGCATGGGCTGGATCATAACAATGCCCATGGAAGGCGTCTAATTAACAAATGTTAAGGTGCGATTTGAAAGACGCGCGCCGGCAAATTGATGCACGCGCGCCGGTGGTCTCTCAGGCCGCGTCGGCGGTCGGCAACGTTACGACAAATTCAGTGCCACCGCCGTCGCGGTTGGAGGCGGTAATTTCGCCGTGATGTAGGCGGACGATTTCGCGGCATATGCTCAGGCCGAGGCCGTTGCCCGATTCAGTGCGCTCCTTGCCGCGAAAGAAGCGCTCGAAGACATTCGGCAGATCGTCATCCGAGATACCCGGTCCGTTATCGGTGACAAGCAGGACCGCCTGCCCCTCCGATGCTTCCAGTGCGAAGCCGACGTGACCGTGCGCCGGCGCGAACTTGACTGCGTTGTCGATCAAGTTGATCAGGAGACGCCGGAGATGGTTCGCACTGCCGTTCACATAAACCGGATTGCCAAGGGCGGTTACGAAAATCAGGTCCTTGGCTTGCGCGAGCGGTTCTACTGCCTCGGCCACCTCTCGCGCGATCGTGCTGAGATCTAGCGGTGCCCGCTCAATCGACGTGTCCTGATCGAGCCGGACGAGCGTCAACAAATCATCGGCGAGCACGCATAGGGCGACGGTTTCGTGCAGCGCGGCATTCAACGCTTGAGCGTATCCTTCGGCGTCGCGTTCTTGGCTGAGCGCAATTTCGAGTTCGGTCCGGAGAACCGTCAGCGGCGTGCGGAGTTCATGCGCGGCGTCGGCGGCGAAGCGGCGCTCCGTTCCAGCGGCCCGTTCGACCCGCTCGAGTAGCCAATTGATGGCGATCGTTAAGCGGAAAATTTCGTCTTGCGCCGCTCCCAACTCGAGCCTACTCGTCAGGTCGGATGGGTCGATTTTCGCAAGCCCGGCAACAAGCGAATTGATCGGTACGAGGGCTTGTCCAGCAAGCCAATAGCCGCCGCCGATGCTGGCAATCAGCAACACCGGAACGATCAGGATGAGGCTCGTCAGCAGGCGTTCTATCGAGCTACGCACGGCGGTCGCGTCCACTCCGTCCGCCAGATAGGCGCTTGCCCCGTCAATTTTGAAGGGTACGACCGCGAAGCGGAAAACTCCCCGCTGGCCATCGAAGGTGGCCCGCGCCGGCTCTGTCGATGCGAACGACGGCAAGTCCGCGGCTCCATTGCCGAAATCCGCGACGACACGACCGCCGCGTGAGAGCCAAACGCGCCGGCTCGGACCGAGATCGCGTTCGTTGCTGAGGCGGCGGATGATTGCGTCGGCAGAACTCAAACCACCATGAGCGATGGTCTCCGCGGCGGTGTCCGCTTCCTCCATCAGTGCGCTGTCGAGCCCGCCCCATTGCTGACGCTCGAAGAGCAGTGCTACCGCTGCGCAGGCTGCCGTGAGGACCACAGTCAGCACTGCCGCCCAATAGAGCGTAAGTCTGATGCGAATAGTCATTCGTCCTGGCCCGCCTTGTGGCGCGGCACCTTGCGCATCGAATAGCCCTCGCCGCGGATCGTGGCGATCAGCGAGTCTGCGCCGCCGTCCCCGATCTTCTGGCGCAATCGGTTAACAAACACTTCGATCAGATTGGTGAAATCGTTATAGGCTGAGCCCCATACGACTTCGGCGATCATGGAGCGGGTGACGGTCTGGCCGGAATGGCGCATCAGGAGTTCTAGCAGGATGGTTTCCTTGGGAGAGAGGTTGAGCACCCGCCCGCTTCGCGACGCACGGCGTTTGATCGTATCGAGTTCGAGGTCGCCTACCCAGAGTATGGTCCGCGGCGTATTGTCCCGCCTGCGCACGATCGCCTGGATGCGTGCAATCAGCTCCGGGAAAGCAAACGGCTTGACCAGGTAATCGTCAGCGCCGCGATCGAGGCCGGCGACGCGTTCTTCGAGCGAGCCGCGTGCGGTCAGCACCAACACTGGGGTCTGATTGCCCGCCGCGCGAAGCTGGGCGAGGAATTCGAGTCCGTCCATTCCCGGCAGTCGCAGGTCCAGTACGATTGCGTCGAACAGGCCGTCTCTCACCGCGCGTTGAGCGGCTTCTGCGCTTGCTGCGCTCAACACGGCAAAACCCTTCTCGCCCAAGCCTCGGGCGAGACTCTTTGCGAGTTTTATCTCGTCTTCTACAACCAGCAGGTGAAGGTCCTGCATCGAAGGCTCGTCCTCGGCGCAATACTATGCCGCCAAGCATTGTCCGGCACCGCGCAACGATTAGAAAGGGGGTCTCCTCTCTCCTGGAACCGCGAAGCGCCCAGGCGTGGAGTTAAATCGCCAGGGACAGTATACCCGCCGCAACCAGGGCACCTGCCCAAATCGCGTCAAGATTGATCCATGCGCTACGCAGTATCCGCAGCCCAACCCATTCATAGACGATCATCGCTGTCGTTCCCATCACGATGAACATCGCGCCGGTATGCAGCGCGACCACTGCCGTGCCGACGGCAAATCCCAAGGTTCCGTGACCGATCGCCGGCATCATATGGTGATGATGCCCCATCGGCGGTCCTGGGATGCCGATCAGAATCGGAAACAACATCAACCCCGCGCCGTGCGCCGTAGCCATCAGGAATGACCACAGAGCCAGTTCCACGGCGCTTACGCGCATCGCCACCCAGCGCGGATGGGCTCGCGGCCAGATGAACCGAAAGACGCCGAACCCAATCAGCGCCACCGCTCCCAATGGGTGCAGGATGGCCGCAGAGCCTGCCATTGCGCCTGCAATAAGCGCAACCACAAGACCGATCGAGATGAAGTGACCAGCGGCGATCGGGAACAGCGCCGCGAGTACCTTGCCGCGGCGATGCTCCTGCAGGCCCAGCGCCACCGCGAACAGCCAGCCCATCGAGGGGTCGATGCCGTGGTAGGCGCCCAGCAGGGCAACCGCGATCCACGGCCACGCGCCGGTCACGGGTAGCAGTAGGAATCAGATGAGGAATCCCCGCCTTCGAGCCGGACCTGATGAGCCCGCTCGCCGACGAACGGAACGAAAAATGTCGGCTCAATCGCTAAACCGCCCTTTGGATTGGCATTGACCACCGTTACCCACCCGCGGACGCCTTCCGGATAGAACTGTTCGTCCCAGGACCCGTACAGCGAATTGCTCAAATAGATGCGCTTTCCGTCGCGGCTTACTTCGAGCATCTGCGAACCGCCGTTGAGCGCTCCCCCCTTTGGGTGCGGCGCGTGCGAGACTATTCCACCTAGCCGTACCTTGCCCGTCAGCCTGGGGTGGAACGGGTCCGCTACGTCCCACTGCTGCAGATCGCCAGTCCCGAAGCAGGCAAGATAGAGAAACCGATCGTCGAGGCTCAGGTTGATATCTGTGATCAACGGCGGTACGGCTTTGAAGGGTTTCAGCGCCGGCGGCAGAAGATCAGGGTCGCATGGCTCGGCCGGGACTTCGATGATCTTGCGCAGATTCCAATCTCCGTCGTTGCGATGCCAGAGCCAAATCGAGGCCGAGAGATCCTTGGTCGAGATTACTACGCCAACGAAACCATACGCCCTGGTCGGGTCGTGCGCCGGGCGTAGCTCCAGCGCCATTTGGTACTCAGAACCCATATCCAACGACTGTAGATGACGCCGCTTGCGCAGGTCCCACAGATGAAGCGCATGACCGTACTTGCCGGCCAGCAGTAGATCCGGCTGCACGCCATTCTCGACCATGTTCGGCGTACCCCATTCGCTGGTGATGGCGACGTCGTAACCGAGATGCCACCAGAAATCGTAGGCAAATTGCTGCGGTCCGCGATCGACTTCCCAGCGGCCGAGCACGTCGAAACTCTCATGGTCGAGTAGAAACAACCCCCCTGGACCATCACCGTTGGGAGCGCCCAATGCACTCACGTAGATCGCATCGGGGCCGCAATGAATCGTATGCGGTCGGCTGTAGCCCGTCCGCGCGGCGAGTTCCTCAGGCTCGATGGTCCTCACGATTTTAGGGTTTCGCGGATCCGGTTTCGTATCGATTATGTAGATTCGGGACGATCTCAACCCAGGCACAATAAGATACCGGCGCTCAACATGCGGATGCGGCGCATACGGACAGAGGGCGGCGCTGCAGGCGTTCCAACCGAAATGATGCAGCTCATCCCCAGCGCCGGGCACTTCGAGCCGCCCAACGATTTGGCTATACGTGGACGATGCCGGGTCGACGTCCAGGACGCACATCGAATCATGCCGGCCATTTGCCGCCGAATTATTCCTGGCCTCCGGGTTGAACGCGGCCACATAGGCCAGTCGCTCGCGCGGGGCCTCCATCGCCATCCGGGGCGAAGGATAAAACGTTTGGTCAGGTTTCCACAGTGCCATGCTCTTTGCCTTTCGGGTCGAGTCAACGTCCGCGACAGCGATTATGTCAAGAAAAAGGTTAAGCTGGTGAGCCTACTCCGTCCAAACCTGTGCTCAAACCCTACGCTCGCCAATCTTTTCTTGCTACCCGGCGCGGATTGGCGTAAGAGCAACAATCCGCGTCAAGCTTCAACAGGATTGGACGCAGGAGGTTAACCAATGGCAGGGGCACGCGATTTTGGAGCGTTGGTCGGCCGTGTACTGCTCGCTCTGATCTTCGTACTCTCCGGCTTCGGGAAGTTAACAAGCCCCGCCATGAGCGCGGGCTATATGGCGCACGCGGGGTTCCCCGCCGGCCTGATCTACCCCGGGC
This sequence comes from uncultured Pseudomonadota bacterium, assembly GCA_963837035.1. Lineage (GTDB taxonomy): Bacteria > Desulfobacterota > Binatia > Binatales > Binataceae > JASHZA01. The sequence goes on along the minus strand of CAWIMH010000021.1, from coordinate 528,715 downwards.
TGTACCTGAGCATCGCGGTTGAATTTGGATGCGGTCTACTCCTCGTGCTTGGATACAAGGTGCGGTGGGCGGCGATGCTCATCTTCTTGTGGTTCATCCCGGTCACGCTTGTTTTCCACGTGGCGGCCTATCACCAAGCAGTCCTTGACAAGCAGCCGATGGTCGCGCTCACTCAGCAAATTATGTTTCTGAAGAACATTTCGATTATGGGCGGTCTGCTGGTCGTCGCGAGTTTCGGGGCGGGCGCAATCAGCCTTGATGGTCGAGGTGCAACGGAGTCTCGCACCGATAACCTCCGTGCTGCCTGAGGCTCCGTAACAAAAAAGACGCGGCGAACCGGTACTCCCGTTCCGCCGCGCCGCGCAAGCTCGCGTAATCGTAAGTAGTGAAGAGTAGGCTCTAGTGGGTGGCTGGCTGACCCACGGCAGTCTCCACCATCGCCCGCAGTTCACCGGTCTCGTGAAGTTCGCGAATGATGTCGCAGCCGCCTACAAATTTACCGTTTATGTAAACCTGGGGTATCGTCGGCCAGTTGCTGTAGGTTTTCACCTGGTCGCGGACCTCGGGGTCGCTTAGCACGTCGACAGTGCCGTAAGGTGCCCCGATCTCTTCAAAGATCTGTACCGTCGCAGCGGAAAAGCCGCACTGGGGAAAATTACGGTTCCCCTTCATGAAGATGCAGATCTTGTTGTCTGAAATTGCGGATTGAATACGCTCGATTGCGTCTGACATTGATTCACCTCCGATTCTGGAACTGCGCTGGGGTCAGCGTCTTGAGGGCCAGCGCATGTACCGCCCCCCGCATTGCATCGCCCAGCACAGAGTAGACTACCTGGTGCCTTTCGACCAAGCCCTTGCCCTCAAACTCCGTACTCACGACCAACGCCTCGAAATGGTCTCCGCCGCCGGTCATATCGTGGACTTCCACGTGGGCGCCAGGCATGCCGCGTTCGATCATCTGTTGGAGTTCGGTGACATCCATCATCGGAACTATCTTATCGTGCGCCGCCGGGCTAAATCCACTTCTCGCTTTGCTTATTCCAAGCGCCGATCTACATCGCTCGAACTGCGAAATGCCCCTGGCCCCTGCAACCTCAAATGATGTGCCTCGCTCGCAGGTCGGCTATCTGGGCCGAGTCATAGCCAAGCAGTCGCCCAAGCACCGCGTCGGTATGCTCGCCCAAGTTCGGAGCGCGCGTGCTGGGCGCGCCTTCTGTACCTGCCGTCTTCAGGGGCGAGCCCGGAACGATAAGATCCTTAAAGGCCGAATGCTCCGCGTGCAGGATCATCTCCCGCTGCTTGAGATGTTGATTCTCGGCGACTTGGGCAACATTAGCGATCGGCGCGCACGGAACACTCGCGCTCTCCAGCCGTCGCAGCCATTCCGCGCGCGGGGCGGTCCCAAAATGTCGCATGAGGATCGGTTCGAGCTCGGCGTGGTTCGCAGTGCGGTCGCTATTGGTTGCGAAGCGCACGTCGTCCTTCAGGGCCTCCAACCCGATCGCGGAGCAGAACCGCTGCCAGATCGCTTCGTTGCCGCATCCGGCAACGAAATGGCCATCCGCGGCGCGAAAATGCTGAAAAGGGGTGATCGACGGATGGCGCGACCCGATCGGGCCAGGAATCCGCCCGGTCGCCGAGTAGCGCGCAAGCGCATCCTCGAGCAACGCCACCTGGCAATCCAACATCGCGATATCCAGATGCTGTCCTGAGTTGGTCAGGTCGCGCGTGCGCAAGGCCGCAAGTATCGCGACAACGCCGTAGAGTGCCGCAGCCAGATCACCGATTGACACGCCACATCGCGTCGGCTCGCCATCCGGCTGGCCCGTGATACTCATGGTTCCGCCGAGCGCTTGGGCCACGATATCGTACGCGGGTGCCTCCGACATCGGACCGGTCTGCCCAAACCCGGAAATTGAACACAGTATGATACGCGGACTCGCGGCGCGCAGGCGTTCATAGCCCAGGTTGAACCGCTGCATAGTGCCAGGTGCGAAATTTTCCACGACCACGTCAGCTTGCCGCGCCATCGCGAGCAGGATTTCGGCGCCCTCGGGGTTTCGAAGATCGAGCGTGACGCTCTGTTTGCCACGGTTAATGCTGTAGAAGTAGCCGGAGTCGGGAGAATTGGGAATACGCGGTGCATACCCGCGGGAGTCGTCGCCGCGTCCGGGAATCTCGATTTTGATAACTTCTGCCCCGAGGTCGGCTAAATTCATGGTGCAGAAAGGTCCGGCGAGGACGCGGCTCAAGTCGAGTACGCGGATCCCGCGCAACGGTTGTTGTGCAATCATCGCAATCCCCTCGGGCGCGTAGCGAGTCTCATCGGGGCCGTCTGCGCATCCGCGCCTGCGCCGCCTGTCGCGCACGCATAGCCTCGGCCGGAGTCATGATCAGACGTGTCTCCTGCCGCGCCTGTTCCTGCTGTTCGGCCATCATCGTGCCCAGCTGCATGCGCATGAACGCCTGGAAGAAGGCGGACCGCCTGAGGTCAGCACCATCGCGTATTCTCGCCGCCGCCGCGGCGGCCCACCCCGCCTGCGTGCGGTTGCCGGCACGCGCCAAGAAGTATGCCGCATCTTCGAGATGGCGGCGCAGCGTGTAGGCTGCTTCGCCTGTGATCAATTCACCGAGCGCGCGCTCGACAACTGTGTTGACGCGCTCCCCCTGTTGCACCTGGCTGAGGACAATCACGCTCTGCTGGAGGCTGCTCGCCTCTTCGGTATACGGCTTGATCGCTGCGGCCGGCAGTTTGAAGGCGGCGATTTGGGGTTCCTTCATAAGCTCAGCCGAAGGTTCCTCCGTGACGGCGGCCGGAAATTCGGTGTAGATGGGATGAACAAATTCGGTTGGTGGCGACGCCGCCACGATCTCCGTGCGCAACGTGAGAAAGTTGCCGACTCTGCCGCGCCGTCCCTCAGGTGTCCGGCGATAAGCGTCGCATAGGATGAAGTCGACGAGTTGCCAGTCAGCATCCACCAGTTTCGCGCCGGCGCGTCGCTCGACCTCTGATTGTTCCTTGCGCAAGTCCTTGCGTGAGAGCGTTTCGACATTCGCGCCGATCAGCCCCTCGAGTTCCGAAACCAGCCCCCAGAGCCGTTTGAGACCGCCTCCGGCGCGCGCCTTCATCAGCCATGCGATCGATGCGCCTTCTGAGTCGGCGGGCGAGAGCAGGGCGCTAAGCCCCGCCTCGGACTTGACCGGCACTTGAGCCAACGGCGCGGCCTTCTCGGGTGGCACGATACCGCGCTGGCGTAACCGGAACAGTGCGCGGCGAATTTCGCGGCGCACGTTGCCGGTAGCCCCCGCTTCCATCTCAGCTAGTATGATCGCCGATTCCGTCGTCGCGATGCCGCCGAGCGCCTGCGCGATGACGCCAGCACCGGCGGTAGCGCTCAGTGAGCGCAGCTTCGCGATTGCCTGTTCGGGCGGTGCTCCGGGGTCGAAGCCGAGTTCGCGCAGTCGCGCCTCGGATCGTTCGGTTTCCTTCATTATTCCCATAAAAATTGCATTCGGATTTTGCGAGCCTATGCGTACGATTTCCGAGCTGTCAAGCTTGGCAGGACCAGATGACGGCTCATAGCGTTCAAGGGGAAAAGAGCAGGATTATGCGCAATTTGGAGGCAAAATTCAGGCTGCCCGACCTCGCCGTCGCGCGCGCCAGAGCTGAGTCTATCGGGTTTGTATTCAGCGCATTGCTTGCCCAACACGATACCTTCTTTGTAGTGCCTTCGGGCAAGCTCAAGCTTCGCCAGCAGCCCGCCGGCGCCTGGCTGATCCACTACCGCCGCCATCATTTATGCGAACTGGAACTGAGCAACTACGACATCGTTGCGGTAGTCGACCCGGTTGCCACTCGCGCGATGCTGGTCGCGGCCTTGGGCGTGCGGGCCGAAGTGCACAAGGAACGAATACTGCTCGTGCGAGGAAGTATCAGGCTGCATCTCGATCAGGTCCACGGTTTGGGCGATTTTTGCGAGATCGAAGTCGTGTTACGCGACGGCGAGGAGCCGGAAGACTATCGTGCGGAGGTCGAATCGATACTGCTCGCGCTTGGCGTCGCCGAAGCCGATCTCATCGACGTTTCCTACTTCGAGTTGATGCAGTCAGCTCAAGGAATGTCAGCGTAAAATAATAGGTGAGTCCCCAGATCACCTGGCCCGCATAGAGAATCGCCGGGTGCCGCGCCGAGGTCCCGGCGTTGGTGTATGGGTGATGGCTGCGGTACTGCGGGTCGCGCAGTGCGGTGAGCGGTACCTCGAAGATCTCAGCGACCTCCTTGGGATCCGGCCGCAACGCGGGCGACCCGCGCACCAAGCCGACGAAAGGTGTTACCAAAATTTCGGTGCTGCGGGTGCGGCGACTCCGGAAGCAGCCGAGTATTTCGACCTGATCAGGCGGAATCCCGACCTCCTCGTGAGTTTCGCGCAGGGCGGAAAACTGCAGATTCGGATCGCGCGGATCGAACCGGCCGCCGGGAAAGGCGACCTGGCCCCGATGGCTCGCGAGCCGATCGGATCGCCTCGTATACAGGATCGACAGGCCGTCCTCACGCTGAATCAAGGGGATTAGTACAGCCGCTGCCTTTCGCTCGGTACCAGGCCTGGGCGGAGGGACGGCGGCGGCGAGTCCCAGCTTTCGCCGCAGACCTTCCAAGTATTCGCGGATATTCAGAATTTCGGGGCTATTTTCCATCTCATCCGAAAGCTTCTTGCGACCCACCTCTCCGTTGTTTCATAAATTGGCGCCGGTTCCGATAATCGTGCGGAGAGACCTGGAGCGCAAGGGTGGGGCTGGTAACTGGGACGGCCGGGTGATTAGGTGAAATCGCTGTGCGGTGGAGATGACCAGCACGTCCGTATTAAAGCATGCGATATCTGATCGGCCGCTTTCACGAAATCACGCTTAAAGGCCGCAATCGCTGGCGCTTTGTTGACCAGCTTAAACATAACCTGCGTGTGGTTTTTGCCGACTACCGGCTCGGCAAGATGCGGTGTGAAGGCCCGCGGCTGATGGTCGTACTGCCCGACGATGTGTCCGATGCCGTCGCGCGCGAGCGCGCAATGTTGCTCTTCGGTCTGCAGAACTTTTCCATCAGCCGGCCGGTGCCATGCGAGATCGAGGCGCTTAAGCGCGAAGCTGTCACCGCTGCGCAAAACATCGTGGCGCGGACGTTTAGGGTTTCCACGCGCCGTGCCGAGAAGCGGTTTCCGCTCAATTCCATGGAGATCGACCGGCTCGTCGGCGCTGAGGTCGTGTCGGCGACAAAACTTAAAGTGGACCTTGAGAATCCCGATCTGACGATCTCGATCGAGATTCTACCCGACGGTGCGTATCTCTCCGCCGGTAAAATTCCTGGCCCCGGGGGCCTGCCCGTGGGGGTCACTGGACGCGGTCTGGTGCTGCTCTCAGGCGGAATCGACTCGCCGGTGGCCGCCGCCCGCATGATGCAGCGCGGGCTGCATACCGACTTCGTGCATTTCCACAGCCATCCGCTGGTCTCGGCCGCCAGCCGGGAAAAAGCCTGCGAGCTCGCGGCTCATCTTACTCGCTACGAAGGCCGATCGTCCCTGATGCTGGTGCCGTTCGCCGATATCCAACGCGAAATTGTAGCACGTACTCTGCGCCCATTGCGCGTTGTGCTTTACCGGCGTTTCATGCTGCGGATCGCAAGCGCGCTGGCCCGGCGCATCGGCGCGCAGGCGCTGGTCACGGGCGAGAGCCTAGGGCAGGTCGCGTCGCAAACCCTGGAGAATATGGTCGTGATCGAATCTGCCGCGACGCTCCCGTTGCTTCGTCCCCTGGTTGGGATGGACAAGAACGAGATTATCAACGAAGCGCGACGGCTCGGAACCTTTGAGACCTCGATTCTGCCCGACCAGGACTGTTGCTCGCTCTTCGTACCCCCGCATCCGGAAACGCACGCGCGGTTCGAAGAGGTCGTCGAGGCCGAGGCGCGCCTGGAGGTGGACCCGATGGTAGCGGCAGCCGTAGACCGTACGGAGCTAGTGCGCTGTTGCTTTCCACCCGCGCGCGGTGAGGAGACCGGTGCCATGCCGTCGGCCTAGGCGGTCAGAGAGTGCCGTTCCCCGACCACCATCAGCATCGCCGCTGGTCGTCCGATGCGCTGGGCGGGTGGGTTTGTGTGTTCAACATGGAGACCGCGGGCGCTATAGTCAGGCCACCACGGTGCGAGTGGAATTCACCGGAGAATCGGCGCGTCGCCGGCTAAGCAATCGATGATGTTTCGGGAAGTCAATCACGCCAAATGCAAGACTTACATGGCGATTTCGGAGACTCATCACACCTCCGTCGTAATTGACCCGTTGCGCGACCGCATCGATCGTTACATCGCGCTGCTCGCTTACTATGGGTGTAAACTCGAGTTGATCTTCGATACCCACACTCACGCCGACCATCGCAGTGGGGCAATCGAACTCGGTGAATTGACCGGTGCGCCCGTCGCAATGCATCGGCGGTCCCCCACTCCGCACGTGAAGGTCCATGTCGACGATGGTCAGCGGTTCAGAATTGGTGACATTGACTTGCAGGTCCTGTACACGCCAGGCCATACTCCCGATTCGATCAGTATCGCCGCCGTTGATCGGGTCTTCACCGGAGACGTTCTGCTCATCCATGGTACCGGACGCTGCGATTTCGCCGGTGGCGATCCCGGAGAAAGCTACGACTCAATAACGCGCAAGCTCTTTGCCCTGCCCGATTCTACCCTTGTCTTCCCGGCGCACGACTATCGAGGCCATACCCAGTCGAGTATTGGCGACGAGAAGCGCAGCAATCCGCGCGTGGCCGGGCGCACCCGCCAGGGGTATATCGATCTAATGAACAACCTGGGATTGCCCCTTCCTGACGGGATCCAAGAGTCGCTGCAGCCGAACCAGAGCGAGATCGACGCTGCGGCAATCAGCTTTCCCAACCTCGCGCAGCTCAACCAGGTGCGGCAGCTCGATGCCAGAGAAGTGCAATCGCGGATGGGCGGTGCTAACCCCCCGCTGCTGCTCGACGTGCGTGAAGAAGAGGAGTTCACCGGGGAATTGGGGCATGTGAAGGGCGCGGTAAGGATCCCTCTCGGCCAACTTTCCGAACGCGCCAAGGAGCTCGAGCAGTTCAAGGACCGCGACATCATCGCTATCTGCCGCGTTGGCGTCCGCAGCACCACCGCCGCGGCGATTCTGACCGGACTCGGCTTCGATCACGTCTGCAACATGAAGGGTGGGATGCTCGATTGGAACGACGCGCATCTGCCGGTGGAATATTGAGCCGTGGACATCCCGCTTAAGGTTGCCGAGCTCGATCACGTGGTCCTTCGCTGCCGGGATCAGCCGAAGATGCTCGACTTCTATACGCATGTGCTGGGATTGGTGGAGGAGCGACGGCTTGATCAGATTGGCCTTATCCAGTTGCGCGCCGGCGCGAGTATGCTCGATCTCGTGCCGGCTGCCGCGCGCGGCCTCGATACCACCCTCAACCTCGACCATTTCTGTCTCGGCATCGAAGCCGACGACCTCGATCAGGTGGTGCGCCATCTGCGCGATCATTCGATCGAGGTGATAAGCGAGCCCGCGTTGCGCTACGGAGCGCGAGGGATGGGCCGCTCGATTTATGTCCGTGATCCCGAGGGCAACGTGGTCGAGCTCAAGCAGATGCCGGCTGGAGTCCGCACCTGATGCGCTGCGGAGCGCTTGCGTGCGCGGCTGAAAAAATCCGACAGGGTGGCGTACGCGCCTTCGCCCGGACAACTATACACGTGCTGGTTGGGGCATTGGTGCTTGCCGGATGCGGCCGCGCTTCACCGCATGGTGTCGCCGAACGCTATATCGAAAATCTACAGCAGTTCAATTACTCGGCAACGTACCATCTGCTTTCGGCCCAGGATCGTAAGGATCGTACGCTGCGCGAGGCCCTGACCGAGATTCCGCTCGCACCGGACGTAAGTCCCGTATGGTTCCGTCCGATCTTGCACAAGATGCACTACGAGCTTGGCGCGGAACATCGCAGCGGCGACGGCGTGTCGGCCACCGTGCCCGTCCGTATCACGATGCCCGACCTCGCGCTGTGGGAGCGGATCCTCGACGCTGCCGCTGGCCCCGGCGATACTGGCGCGGATCGCGCGCAACGCTCGCTCGACACCGGTGATTACCCCAAGGTTGCGTACGACGACATGTTTTTCCTGGTCAAGGAGCATCACCACTGGCGTGTCGTCGCCGGTTTCGGCGCGCGTGACCTGATTATCGATCGGCATCGCCAGGCGGTCGTTCAGTACCATGAACACGACTTTGGCGCGGCGGTCGCAACCTTCAGGTCGATGATCACCGATCTCGAAAAGCAGAAGGCCACCGGCAGCCGCAGCCTCGCTCAACGCTATAGCAGCGAACTCTCAGCTATCGAGAGAATCATGACGCAGGAGGGCTCCACCACTGCCTACATTTCCCGGCTGAAGCTCGATCGCGTTGCCGTAAAGATGTCCGAAGAGCGAATCCCGGCTATCTTCGGGACCGTGACGAATACTGGCGACAAACCGCTGGATGAAGTCACGCTCGCGGTGACGTTCTATGAGGGTCGTGGCAAGGATTTGCATGCGGTTCATCGCGAAGTCCATCCGGTTGTCGCGACTCCTCTCCAGTTCACCGATTTCGGCCGCTCGGTCTTGCCCTTTACCCCCGGCGAAACGCGCCAATTCGGGTTTATCCTGTCCGCGCCCGCTCAGATCGAGCAGGATGCTTCACCCTACGTTACAGTGAGTTCGATCGCGTTCACGCAGTCCCAGGCGCCGCTGCCGGCTACCCGATCGGCGAGGGGTGCGTCCTCACCCGAGGTTTCTCCAACCGTATCCGTTGCACCGCCAGGCATCGCGATCGGCAAACCGCTGCAGCTTTCCAAACCGGCTCCCCCGCTCAATGACCGGCCGCATTCGTAGGATCTCGTTTCTTTGGGAACTCAGTATAACCGTCGCCATTCCGACCCATAACCGCGCCAGCCTGCTCGCGAAGACGCTGGCCAGTGTGGCTGCGATCGAAATTCCGCCAGCCGCCAATGTCGAATGCGTTGTCATCGACAACAACTCGAGTGATGACACCGCCGCAGTAGTGGCACGCGCGGCCGCCCAGGCGCCTTTCACGATGCGCTGCGTATTCGAACCCGAGGTCGGCTCCAGTTGTGCGCGAAATCGCGCCATCGATGAAGCCAAAAGCGAGTTCATCTTTTTCATCGATGACGACGCCGTGGCGGAGCCGCGATGGGCCCTCGAGATGCTCGCAGTCATGGAGCGCCACAGCCTCGACGTCGTGTGCGGGCTCGTGCTGCCGCGATGGACCGCAGAGCCCCCGCGATGGCTCGGCCCCGACCTGTACGTGCGCCTTGCCGTTCACGACGAACAGAAGCTGGCCGCAGCCTTGCCCGCCGACATCGAGAACATCCACAACTATTTCAGCGCCAATGTCGGGTTCCGAAGCCGCACCTTCGAACGCTTCGGCCGTTTTCGCAAGGAGCTTGGCAACATCGGCGCTAATCCAATGTCAGGCGAGGACACCGAACTCTTCCAGCGCATTTTACGCAATGGTGGCAAAATCGGCTTTGCGCCCAATGCACGTGTCCACCACATCATCCCGGCTGAACGGATGAGGCGTGCGTACCTTCGCCGCAAGAGCTACGCTTTTGGCTTTGGCAGCGCGATCGCGGGGGGCCCCACCCATAATCGCTTCGACAAGCTGGCACGCAACGCCGTGCGCATGATTGCCGCTCTGGCGCGCGGAGATACCGTGCGCGCCGTGCACCACGAACTCGAATGCGCGAACTTCGTCGGCTATTGGCGGGGGCGTCTCAAAGTTGCCCGCGGTCACCTTCGCTGAACTGGCGTTTTCGCCGTTTTCCGCGATCGCATCAGCCACCGAATTGATAGAGCGCGGCGCTATTTTTTGCAGAAGGCGCGCACGAAGACGATCAGCCCCTTGATCTCACTATCGTCGAAAGCCTGTCCCCACGGCGGCATATCGCCCGGAAGATTGACCGCGGCGCCGCCCTCTTTGATCGCTTTGAACATTGTATCGTCGGTGATGGCTTTCATCGTTGCGCAATCGGCAAAATCGCGCGGGCGGGTCTTTAACGTTGCGGCATTCGCACCATCGCCGTGACTGGACGGACCGTGGCACTTAGCGCAATAGACCGTGTATTGCACGGACGCGCCTTCATCATCACCGGCGGCTCGCGCGCGCTGAACTGATACCGCGGTTGCGATCACACACGACAGTGCGACTACTCCGATAATAGTTTGTGCTCTCCTAGCCACTTAGCTCTTCTCCGTAATAATCCTGCCCTCACCGGGCCTTCAGATATTGCAAAATTGCTTTGGCATCGTCGGGCGGGATGTTTCCGACGGTCTGCATATGCATCATGATCTGGTCCCACTCATAGGGTGCCTTCTCGGATCCAGGCCGCGCGTTATGACAGGTGTTGCAGTATAGCGGCCACAGCTTCGCTCCCTGCCGGAACAGACGTCGCTGCTCGGCCGGATTCGCAATTTCATCCGCCGAAACCCGCACGTTTAGGGATGCGATTGCTATGGTGACGAGCAAAATAGCCGCGATTATTTTTTTCAAGACTATGACTCCGGTCACGGTCAGAATCCCACGGTGAATTGGCTTAGGAATGCGCGGTCGTTGGGAGTCGAACCGACGGGTGTCTCAGCGCCGCTCGAAGCAACGAATACGCCTCCTGCACGTGGCAATTCGATGTCGAATTCGTTCTGCCAAACAATCGAGGGTGCGAACCAATAATCGAGGCCCAATGCCACTTCGCGCGAGTGCGGTGCGTATAACGAAGGGGAGCCACTAAGACCGAAATCGGGTACCAGCCCGACCTGTGAGCCGCCCAGGCCGACTCCGGTGGCGCCGGCGATGTCATCGGTTGAAACTCCGCGTTGGTTGACTCCCGAATAGCGCACCAGCGGCTCGATTCGATGAAGGTACCCGTTGATCTGATCGGAAAAGCCCGGAACATTGAGGGTATTAAGGAAATACCCGGCTTGCAGGTACCATCCCTGGCGGTTGTCGCTGGCCTGTCCGTTGGGCATCTTGCGGTACGCCTCCAGCCATTCGCCGCGCGTCTGTAGATTATCGATGAAATAGTTGAAATCTACGCCCCACGAGGTCAACCAATTGCCGTTTGCCCACTTGCCGTTGTAAGTGGACGCGCCAAGCTCGAGTCGGCCCATTTCCAGATCAACCGGCAGCGGATAGACGCGAAAACGGGCGCCGATTGACTTGCCGTTGGTCTGGCTCGATGCGCTTGAAGTTGGACTCGAGACCGCGGCGCCGAGGTTTGCCGAGGAATAGTTGGGACCGTTGCCGCCCCAGACCGTGTAGTCCAAATCCTGGCCAAGCTTGCCGAATTGCACGCCGCCACGAAGTTGCACTCCAATCTCCGCCGGCGGAACCACCGGCTCAACGCCAAATGGCAACGGCGCAGTGACAAACCGGTTCACCCACATCGGACTCTGGGCCTCGTACCAATCACCGAATGGTTGGTCGAAAAGCCCGGCCACAATAGTCAAATACTTGTTTACTAGTATCTGAAAGTCGGCGGTCGACAGGTCGGTTCCCGTGCCGGTACTGCCGAATCCCGCGCTGATCACTCCTTGGAACAGCAGCCAGTCGGTGGGACGGTATAGAATCATTGGCTCCCAATCGACAAAGAACGAGTTCTGCGATGCATTATGAAAGCTATCGAGCGGGCTGCGTTGCGCATCGTAGATAAAGCTGCCCCCGGCCGCCCCGGTTACGGTGAACGTATGCGATCCGAGGTAGCGATCGAAGACATCTCCAAACTGCGACGGCGTCATGGGCGCCTCGACTTTCGTCTGCAGTGTCGCGATCTTCGCGCCGGTGTCGGTCTGTAGCTTCTGATTGGCCTCCTTCAGTTGCTGATTCTGGCCCTGTATCTCGCCGACTCTTCGTTCGAGTTCAAGAATTTTCGCCTCGTCGTGTATCTTGTCGGCCTTCAGCTCCTCAACTTCCCTCAGGATCCGCTTAAGCATCTGCGCTTCGCTCGTGGTGCCCGCATTTGCCGCACCGACCGAGGCGATTAACCAGACGCATCCGAGCACCCGGCACAACCGCTCCACTGTCCTGTTGGCCATCCCTCACTCTCCCTGTGATTTCGCACCCAATGGCGGTGCGTCCTAGATTCCGCCTCCGGCCGTCCCTCCGGACGCGACCGCACGAACGATTGATGAAATTTGGTGCGAACAACGAGCCCAGAGTGGTGAGCGTATCCGCAAGGTAGTCGATAGTTTCGTACCTGCGGCTATATGCTTTCGCGGCCCTGGTTTTCGGCGTTCGGATAGACCGGTAACGACACCGGAAATGACTTTCTGACCGGACCGCCCAATGGAACCCACACGGCGGCGGCTCAACGGCGAGCACACAAACGAATGCTGATGATCGGGCAGGACATCGGTCAGTGTCCGATGGCGCCAGCGGGACCCCTTCATCCTCTCCACCACCCTCCGTCCGAGAGATTAGCGTGCCGAGCGCAATTGCGCGATACCGTGATTGTGTCGGTGCCGGACGAGGCAGTAGATTCACGCCGGCGGGACACTTTCTTTTTCGAGCGAGGATTGGCGATGGAAAAATCGGAGTTCTACCGCGATGCGCGGCGCGATCTCACCGGACCGCTTCAGGGAATCCGCGTGCTCGAGGCGACGACCAGTTGGGCCGGTCCGATGTGCGGCTGCCTGCTCGCCGATCTCGGAGCCGATGTCATCAAGGTCGAGGCGATCGACGGCGAAGTCGGGCGCAAAGTGCCGCCGTGGTTGACCGGCGAAGACGGTCGCGTCAGCTTCCTGCATGCCACCGTCAACCGCAATAAACGGAGCCTCACCCTGGACCTGCGCCATGGCGAGGGGCGCCAAATTTTCCTCACCCTTGCCGCGCGCTCCGACATTGTCGTGCAGAATTTCCGCCCTGGCACGTTCGACAAATGGGGCATCGGCTACCAGCACTGCCGCGCGGTCAAGCCCGACATCATCTACGTCTCGATCAGCGGTTACGGCCAGTTTGGTCCCGATCACGATCGCGTCGGTTACGATCCCATCGCCGAAGCCGCTTCCGGGTTCATGTCGTTAAACGGTTCGCCGGACGGTCGGCCGGTGCGCTGCGCGACCTACCTGTGCGACGATCTTGCCGGCCTGCATGGTGCGCTCAGCGCGGTTGCAGCGTTGCGCCATCGCGATCTAACCGGCGAGGGCAATCATATCGATGTTTCGCTGCTCGACTCGGTGCTGTTCCAATCCAACGGCATGCTCACGCTCGGTGCCATTGGCCATCCGCTACGCCGGATGGGCAATGATTCGATGTTTACCGCGCCGATCGAAGCCTTCGATTGTCGCGATGGCGCGGTCTTCCTTGGCGTCCTCCTCGATTCGCATTGGCGCATGCTTGCGCGTCTAATCGGGCGGCCCGAGTTGGCCGCACATCCGGATTTCGCCACGGCCGCCGCCCGTGTTGCCCATCGAGCGGAAACCAACGGAGTCGTTGCTGAATGGTGCGCCGGGAAGACTTCGAACGAGGTGGTGGCCGCGTGCGTCGAGGCCGGAATTCCCTGCTCACCCGTCCGCAGCTATGCCGAGGCGGCCCGCGATTCCCATGTGCGCGAACGCGACATGCTGCAGGATATCGCCCAGGAAGACGATCGCATCGTGCCGATCACCGGTCCCGCGGCAAAGTTCTCGCGCACACCGACGCGGGTGCGCGCACGCGCGGCGAAACTCGGCGAACATAGTGATGAAATTCTCGCCGACCTCGGTCTCGACGACGCCGCACGCCAGCGTCTACGGGAGGCTAAAATAATTTAAGGCAGTTGATTTTTCCGTAGGTCTTACTTCGAACGTCCCCAGCCACCGCCGCCTGGTGTCTCGATCCGGATGCGATCTCCCGGCGTTAGCCGAGCGTTGGCTTTCCCTGGAAGCCTGAGACGCTCACCGTTCCGCCGTACAATCCAGTTGGCGCCCTTGGCTCCGTCTCCACCGCCGTTGAGTCCCCACGGCGCGATCGTCCGGCGCTCCGTCAGTACGGACACGCTGGATTCGTCCAGGCATTCGAGTTCGCGCACCAACCCGTCGCCACCTCTGGCCTTCCCTTGTCCTCCCGATCCGCGTCGCACTCGGTACTCGGTGACGCGCATGGGATAGTAGGCCTCCAACGCTTCAATCGGCGTGTTGAGCGTGTTGGTCATATGGGTATGGATTCCTGACGCTCCCGGATGTCCGGCGGCAGCGCCAGCCCCGCCCGCGATCGTTTCGTAGTACGAAAAGTGGCGCGCGCGAAAACTGTCGTAACCGCCAACCGTGAGGTTCGACATCGATCCCGAGCTCGCCGCGGGAATCTGATCGGGAGCCGCTTTGGCTAATGCGCGGAAAAGTACATCAACAATCCTCTGCGAGGTCTCGACGTTGCCACCGGCCACTGCCGCCGGCGCTAGCGCGTTGACGATAGAGCCTGCCGGTGCGATGAGCCTGACCGGGCGTAACAATCCTTCGTTGGCCGGGACCGCCGACGTCGCGAGACACTTCATCGCGTAGAATGTTGCCGAAAGCGTGATCGCGTAGTTTGCGTTCACCGATCCGCGCACTTGAGGCGAAGATCCGGTGAAATCAACGGTTGCGCGCCCGCCACCGATCTTAATCGCGACAACGATAGGGATTCGCTCCGTCTCGAAGCCGTCATCGTCGAGATAGTCCCGTGCGCGATAAGTCCCGGGCTTGAGGCGCCGCAGTTCTGAGCGCATGAGGCGCTCCGCATAGTCCTTGAGCGCCTCCATCGCGGCTGCCACTTGCGCTTTGCCCACCGTCTCGACCAGTGCAGCCGTGCGCGCTGTCCCCACCCGCAAAGCCGCAACCTGCGCGCGCAGGTCGCCCTCGCGCTCCTCGCGCACACGTGTGTTGGCCAGGAAAAGCTCGAAGACGTCGCGCGCAGGTTGGCCCGCGACCATCAGCTTTACCGGGGGCAGACGAAACCCCTCCTGGTAGATCTCCGTTGCCAGCGCCATCGACCCGGGGGCCATCCCGCCGATGTCCGCGTGATGCGCGCGGTTGGCCGCATAGGCGAAAGGCCGCCGCTCGCCCGCCAGAAATATCGGTGCGACGACTGTAACGTCTGGCAGGTGGGTGCCGCCGGCGAACGGGTCGTTCACCACCGCCACATCGCCGGGCGCAAGGGTTAACCGCTCGATTACGGCGCGTACCGAGAGCGGCGTCGACCCCAGGTGTACCGGGATATGCGCGGCCTGCGCGACCAGTTCCCCGCGCCCGTCGAACAGTGCGCACGAATAGTCCCGCCGCTCCTTGATATTCGGCGAATACCCGGTTTGTCCCAGCACCACGCCCATCTCCTCGGCGATCGCAGCCAACCGATTGTTCATCACCGCGAGGGTCACCGAGTCGATCTTCACCGTGCCTCCAAGTGCAGATTGCCATAGTCGTCGCAACGCAGATCGAACTCCGGCGCGACATAGGAAGTAGCGCTCAATTCCACGACGATAAGCGGGCCTCGGAGCCGGGTTCTCGCGCCGATGGCCTCGCGCTCATAGATCGGCACAGCGCGGGACGTTTTGGAGGTAATTGTCCGGATTTTCCTGAGCGCCGGTGGGCTCTTTGATCGCACTCGTGATTCGCGCCGGCACGATCGCCGGGCCCTCCGCGTGTGATCGCAAACGCAGGTTGACAACTTCGACGGCGGCCGCCGGAGTCGCATGGCCGAAAGTCCGCCGATGCGCTTCGTGGAAGTCCGCGATAAAGCGCGGCCCGAGCGCTACTTCGATTTCGTAGGACTGTCCGCGGTAGCGCATGTCAGCGCGCAGTGCATGCCGAATTGCTGCTGGCCGCACGCCCTGTGCGACCAGATCCGCGCGAGCCCGCGCCATCATTGGCCGCGCGCGCTGGTTGAGCCGGCGCAAATCCGGCGCGGCATCGCGCACGGTCAACGAGTATTCGCGCCCGATCGGCGCCCCAGCGCGCCCCAGGCGCAGAGTAGACCTGGATTCCGGGGCAGCACGATATGTTTGATCCCCAGATCGATTGCGAGTTCAGCGGCATGCATCGGACCGGCACCGCCGAACGCCATCAGGGCGAAGTCGCGCGGGTCAAATCCACGTTCGACGGTAATTACCCGGATTGCCCGCTCCATGTTGGCATTGACCACGCGGATCACACCACGCGCGGCGCTGGCCGCGTCGCTCCTCATCGCGCGTTCAACTTTCGCCATCGCGAGACGCGCTCGTTCGGGGTAAAGCCGCATCTGGCCGCCCAGAAAGTGTTCCGCGACCAGGCGTCCCGCGACCAGGTCGGCGTCGGTCACCGTCGGCAACTCGCCCCTCCCGTAGCAAGCGGGACCCGGGTTTGCGCCGGCGCTCTGAGGGCCGACCGTCAGCGACCCACCGGCGTCGATCGACGCGATCGAGCCGCCACCGGCCCCCACGGTATGGATATCGATTACCGGCGTTCGCACCGCGTAGCCGCCGGGATAGCTGAGCGTGCGGATTTTTGCATTCCCATCGAAAAGCGAAACATCGGTGGACGTTCCGCCCATATCGAAGGTGATGAAGCGGTCGACCCCGGTAGCGCGAGACAACCCTGCTAAACCGGCTACCCCTGCCGCAGGTCCCGACAGAATGGTTCGCACCGGCTCGTCGCGCGCAAGCACCGGGCCGATCGCGTTGCCGTCCGACTGCATCACGCGTAGCCGCGCACTGCCGAGTTGATGCTCGAGGCGCTCGAGATGTTCGACCATTTTGGGCGCGACGTACGCATTGATGACGGTGGTCGCGAGTCGCTCGAACTCTCGATATTCCGCTAAGATCCGGTGTGATACCGACAGCGGGCGTCCCAGGGGAGCGATCGCGCGGCCGATCGTGAGCTCGCTCCGCGGATTTGCGTACGAATGCAAAAGGCAGACGGCGAACGAGTCGGCACCGCTCTCTTCGGCGAGCTTACGAATTCGTCGGAGGTCGGCGGCGCTTAATGGAGCAGCAATATGCCCATTGAATAGTGTGCGTCCACCCACCCCGAACCGCAGACTGCGCGGCACTATCGGCTCGGGCCGCGACGGGGCGAGCGCATAGATTTCGGCACGGTTTTGCCGGCCGATCTCAATCAGGTCCTCGAAGCCCGCGTCGGTAAAAAGGGCAACTCGCGCTCCTTTCTTCTCGAGCAAGGCGTTGGTCGCGACCGTCGAGCTATAGGTGACGCTTGCAGGTGCGCGATCCTCGAGCATCGCTTTAAGGCCGGCGATCACCGCCCTCGCGGGGTCATCCGGTGTAGACAACACCTTGTGAACCAAGGTTTTTGCGCCGATCATCGCCACCAGGTCGGTGAAGGTCCCGCCAGTATCGATCCCGACGAGAATCGGTTCGATGTCTTGAATGGGCCTTCGTGACCGCTGCGCCCGCGCGCGCCGCCGCTCAGGCATCGCCGCCCCTGGAAATTCTCATCCGCGCACTCTTCAGCGCTGCCCCGGCGATGTCAATGCTTGCGTGCACGACCCGGTAGCGTAAGGTTCGCCCAACGCCGGATACTTCGAGCGCACGTCTGCGCCAAGACTTGTGGGATGCGAGTACGATTGATGGAAGAACGGGTTGCGTTGCTGCAGGGCTTCTCTGACGCTCACAGCGGGACAGAGAAGCGCGAGGATTAATGGCCGGGCTTGCTGGTGCTTTTTTCGGCGGCGGGCTTTTCGGTCGTCGGTTTCGATGACGCCTCAGAAGTCGCAGCGGTACCGTTCGTTTTGCCGCTGCTTTCTGTACTGGAAGGCGTCGTACTCGACCCTGAAGTGTCACTAGAGGTTTCGGTCTTCGGCGCGCCGGATTTTGCGTAGTCCGTCGCGTACCATCCACTACCCTTGAGGACGAACGACGTAGCCGACATAATTCGTTCGACTTTCGCTTTGCAGGTCGGACATCTCCTGAGCGGACTTTCCTTGATTTTTTGGGTTACTTCAAAGACACCGCACTTAGGGCATTGATATTCGTAAATCGGCATAGATCGTTGCGTCTTGATTACAGGCCGCGACCAAACACTCCATAAGGAGAGCTAACCACCGAATCCTGTTTTGTCAACGTGACGCCCAAGTTTTCGCCAGATTTTCGTGCGCGGCGCATACTCGAAGAAATGACTGCTTCAGGTCAAAAGGAGAATCGTTGCGGCGGTTTATGAAGCGCCCGTCCCGTCGATGGCATATCAACCATAGCCATAGCTGGGCGTCAGCAAGTTGCCCAGAGTAGGAAGCAGCCAGATCTGAAGGAACCAGATCACGGCGATAACAACCATCGGCGAAAAATCGATTCCGCCGAAACTTGACGGGATGTGTTCCCGTACGAGGTCAAAAACCGGCTCAGTGATCGAGTAGATAAAGCGCACGATCGGATTGTATGGATTGGGTTCGATCCAGGTAATCACGGCCGCGATAATCACCACCCAGATATAAAAACCGAGTAGTTGACTCAGAATATACGCGATTGTTTGAGCAAGACTTAGGTGGGGCACGTTAAGGCTGACTCTTTCCGGCCCTACGAGCGTCCTAGTTCGCGTGAACGCGCGGCGGCGGCGTGCAGAGCGTCCGCCACGATATCAGAAAATCCGGTTTCAGCGAACTTGCGCAGGGCCGCCTCGGTGGTGCCGCCGGGGGAAGCGACGATCCGAATCAATTCGGCGGCGCTAAGCGGCGATTGCCGCATATTTTCCTCGGCGCCGCGCAGTGTCTTCAGGGCCATCCGCATCGCCAGTTCCGCCGGCAATCCTTCGGTCACGCCCGCGTCTGCCATCGCTTTGGCGAAAAGGTAGACATAGGCAGGACCGCTTCCGCTGAGCGCCGTGACCGCATCGAGCAGACCCTCGTCGGTAAGTGCGATCGCGTCACCGACGGCGCGGAAGACGCGCAGTGCGAACGCCTCGTCGGCCTTGCTCGCTCCGCGCGCGCGCACCATCGCGGCCATCCCTTGGCCGACCATCGCCGGCGCGTTGGGCATCACCCGGATTATCCGCGCGTGCGGGCCAAGCAGGCGAGTCAGCCGTGCGAGCGGTACTCCCGCCGCGATCGAGATGAATAGCCTATCTTTCAGTTTGAGTGGCCGCGCGGCCTTGTCTTTCGCAGTCGAGGAACCGCCGTCGCGATCCATAGCAGTGGCCAATTCCTGCACCACCTCATCGATATTCTGCGGTTTCACCGCGAGCAGAATCGCGGACGCCGAGCGCAGCACCTCGAGGTTGTCATCGGTGGTTTCCACTTTGAGCCGTCGCTTGATTTGCTGACGGCGGGACGAATCGACGTCCGAAGCGATCAGGCTGGCGGGGGCAAAGAGCTTCTTGTCGAGCAGGCCGCGCATCAGCGCTTCGGCCATATTCCCACCGCCAACAAATCCAAGCTTTTTCATCTTCTCCCCCCGAACCTGATAAATCCCTGTCAAATCAAGTAGATTTGGTCTTAGGTGCCGCGCACTTGGCCGCGTAGGTTCTCACCAGACGAGAGGCGCGGTCCGCGGGCCTGTCATATACCTGAATGTCAGGTCACTAGACCAGCCGGAGCCGGCGCAATAACCAGGAGGGTACAGTGATCCGGGCGTAACGCTACGAGGTAGGGAAGGTTGCCCGTTAGTAGTTGTCCACAGCGCCTACTTCGCCAAGCGCGGGTCCTCGGACGCGATGCGCGGCGCGGCTCTTATATCTTCGCTCCTTGGAACGATTGCACGACTCGCACAAAAGCTGAAGGTTGCGATCTGTATTGCTGCCACCAACCGTTATCGGAATGATATGGTCGAATTCCAGCCCCTCACGTGAACCACAGTTTACTTTATCAACTCGGGGTGAGTCAGCCATTCTTCAGTAAGCTCGCGCGATAGGGCCTCAAGGTCGGGAAAGAGAGTCGTTTCGCGAAACCCACACAGTGCCAAATCGGAATAAATGTTGGAGACAGATTCCGCTGGAATCGCGATTTGGACTAGCCGCGGATTTTTAGGCTCAGGCGCAACATCGGCAGCAGCCTCGGCAGTAGCACGATGAACCTTACCCTGTGTAGCACGATGAACCTTACCTTGTGTGGCACGATGAACCTGACCCTGTGAAACTCCATGTTCAGCTAGGTCTCGGAGACCATTCGCTTTAGTGCCAAAAATAGTGAATTGACCTCGTTGTACTGCGATACGTCGTGCCACGTGCGTTGGAACAAGTGCCAGCGGATATTCCATTGTCGGATTATCAGCCAGAGGGTCACTAGCCAGCCAATCCGTGGCGCGCTCTGGAACTGCAAATACCCCTCTGCCGCGAACAAGGTAGTTTAGCCAAATGGGGTCCAGGGCCCAGACAACCGCGGACTTGGCGGTATTGGCTGGCTCCCGAAAGCGCGGTGCTACAGCGAAGTACAGAGCGGTGAGTGCGCCCTCCGTCCAATCGAGAAGACGAGTGGGAGTCCCATAGTGTTGCATAAGAAAATACCACTCCCAATGATTCGCAGGCTGCCGTTCAACAAGCAATTGACTTCCAACACGTTGAAAGTCGATTCGGAGTCCAGTTTCTTTATCGAAGACGTCGGCCTCCGACCCGTACCGATAAAGCGAGGGCGTAAGAAGCCAATCGGAATTGGCGTGTCCACGGAACCAGGGACGCCTATTCCATCCGTCGCGTAAACTAACCGCGTGTCTCACAAAGTCAGTTAAATTCGATGCAAGATATCGAACTATCTCGGCCATGTCTGATCCTAATGCGGTGCCTTTTCCTTGCATCTCCTACTTCGCCAGCTTTCTCTCCCCGAAGACGGCTCTCCCGACTCGCACGATCGTGGCTCCCTCCTCGATAGCAACTTCATAGTCATTGGTCATCCCCATCGAAAGATCCCGGAGGGGCAGACCGCTAATGACGGCCAGGCGATCGCGCATTTCGCGAAGGCGTGCAAAGTACGGGCGAGTGGTCTCGGGATCGGCGCTAAGCGGCGGCACCGTCATCAGACCGTTTACTTCGACGCTGCCGCGCACCGCTTCGATCAGTGCTTCGGCCTCTACCGGAGCCACGCCGTTCTTGGACCCTTCCTCGGCGAGGTTGATTTCGAGCAACACGGGCATCGGCGGCGCCGGGCGGAGACGGTGCAGCGCGGACGCCAGCCGCACGTTGTCGAGCGTGTGGATCAGGGCGAAGATTTCGATCGCCGCACGAACCTTATTGGTCTGAAGGTGGCCGATGAGATGCCAACGGAGGTCGCTCATCGCCGGGAGGGACGATCGCTTGGAAGCTGCCTCCTGAACATAGTTCTCGCCGAAATCGCGAGCACCGGCGTCGTAGGCGGCGGCGATTGCTGCGGGCGGCTGCGTCTTGCTGGCCAGCACCAGACGAACGGAGTCGGGTGTGCGATGGGCGCGGCCGGCCGCGTGAGCGATACGGCTCCTGACCTCGGCAAGGCGCGCCGGTATTTCGGCAAAGCGCGCCGGTATTGAAGATGGATCAGGCACAGTGCGACTGCTCACTTCTGATGCGCGCGCAATGCACGCAGCACCTGGTCAACCGGCAGGCCCATCACATTGTCCCGCGAACCGTCGACCGCGGAAATGAACGCGCCGCCGACGCCTTGGATACCGTAAGCACCCGCCTTATCGACGGGCTCGCCGGTTTCAATGTACGCGGTGATCTCAGCAGGTGAGAGATGGCGAAAGGTGACGCCGCTGGTTACCGCCGCACTTTCCAGCACGGTACCAGCGCGGGCGAGGGCAAAGGCGGTTACGACGCGGTGGGTGTTGCCCGACAATAGCGTCAGCATCCGGCGCGCGTCGGCGGATTCCCTGGGTTTGCCGAGAATCTCGCCGTCGCATTCGACCACGGTATCCGCCCCGAGCACGATCGGCACGGGGAAACGGGCCGAAACGCTGAGCGCCTTGTCGCGAGCGACGCGCAGTGCGAACTCGGGGGCAGTCTCGCACGCGCCGCGGATTTCATCGACGCCACTTTCGACCACCTCGAATGCGATCCCGGCAGCGCTGAGGAGGCTCTTGCGCCGAGGTGAACCGGAGGCAAGGATCAATCCTGGCTGCTGCATTTTGCGTATTGCATATATTGTACGCTGAAGAAGTTGTTGGCAGAGCGCGCGGCATGCCGCAAGAGCTTGCCATGGGGAAAGGTGCGGTGGAACGAAAGCGTAAGGAGCAGATTGAGCGCTGCCGGCAGCACGCGGGGAGATTGCGGTCTTACCGGGACGAATCGCCGACTGACCAACCCCCGGTGAAATCCTCGCGTCGCCGGATCTTCGTGATTGGTGCAATTGTCAGCGCCTGGTTAGGATTGACCTTGGGGGCGAGCGCCATCTTTGCGCGGGCGAACGGCGCGGACACGGCGGACGGACGGTTCACACTCGCGCAGCTGCTGCCTTTCGAGCGCAACAAGGTCGAGCCCATCGATCCGCGCAAGGCTTTTGTCGAGGGGTATGAAGCGTACCAGCGCCGCGATTATTTCGCGGTGATCGAGCGGATGCAGCTAGTTGCCAAGAGCCTGCCCGGATTGGCCGACTACGCTTTGTACTATTTGGGCGAGGCGCAGCGCGCCAATGGGGATTCGCAGGACGCCGCACTCGCTTTCGGCGAGTTGACACAAAGCTATCCGCAGAGCGTCCTCGCTGACGCCGGCAACCTGGAATACGCGCGCCTGCAGATCGATCTCGGTCATCCCGGGGTGGCGATTGCCGCAGCGACGCGGGTGGCGGGCAATTTCGGCGGAACGGCTGCCGAACAGAACGCCCAGATCCTGATCGCGAAAGCGCAACTCGCAGCCGGCAACTACCGCGCCGCCTACGCCGAAGCGCAGGCACTGCGCGAACGCTTCCCACGTGGGGCGAACGACGCTGATGCACGCGCGCTCTGCTATAGCCTCCTGCAGCAGAATCCGGGGCTCGTCGATACCGCGTCGCTGCACTACCGCACGGGAGAGGCGGCGCTGCTGATCCGCGAGGGCCGGACGTCGCTCGCGCTTGACCAGGTGCGGTCGGCGCTGCTGATGGCTCCGCCGCCGGCTGCGCGCGCCGAACTGCTCTGGCTTTACGCAGAGGCATTGCAGGGCAATGTAAACGCGGAGAGGGCGGCGCTGGTGCGATACCTCCTGCTGGCTCCCACGGGAGCACACGCGGAGACGGCGCTGAGCGCGCTTGCTCATTCGTATTGGCGCGCGGACGACACCGCACGCGCGAGAGTTTACTTCAGCCGGATCCTGCGCGAGTTCCGCGGCAGATCCGCCGCAGCCAAGGCGTTGTTCGAAGCCGGCCGAACCTATGAAGACGATGGCGCATTCGAGTCCGCGCGGAGCGAATATCTCGCCGTGATCAAACGTTATCCGGGAGCGAGCGAAACGGCCGACGCACGTTTCCGCGCACCGTTTATGCTTTACATGCTGGGGCGTTACGAGCAGGCTGCGCAGGAGTTCGGCCGGGCGCGCGCGCTTGTGTCGGATACCTCGGATCGGGACATGTTCGCCTATTGGGAAGGCCGCGCGCTCGAACGCAACGGTGACGCAAGCAACAGTCGGGCGATCTTAACCGCCGTCGCTGCGAGCACCGACAGCAACTACTATCCAGCGCTCGCGGCGATGAGGGTCGGCGGCGGGCCGCAGTTCTTTCCTGCGGCGGCGGCCCCCGAAATCGTAGCGGTGAGCAACCCCGCAACGACGAACGGACTGGCGCAATTCCACCTCGATCGTGAGATGCTGCTGCGCGACTTGGGTTTGCGCGAACTCGAACCGGCCGAATTACTCGCACTTGAACCGCAAATCGGCGGCAATTCCGCGCTACGCAACTTCGTGCTCAAGGAGCTTACCGATCAGGGCGCCTGGTACGACGCGGTGCAAATGGCGCAGCGGATGGTCAAGCGGAACGAGCTTGATCCGCTGATGGCCGAGCGGCTGCGGTATCCACGCGGCTATTGGAATCTGATCGGTAGCGCCGCGGGGCGTAATGAGCTCAACCCGATGCTCGTCGCAGCACTCATCCGGCAGGAAAGTCTGTTCAATCCTGAGGCACGTTCAGTGTCCGACGCCCGCGGCCTGATGCAGTTGTTGCCATCCACCGCGCAACGCTACGCAACGGCGGCGGGCGTTACGCCTTCGCCGATCGATCTCTACGATCCTAACGTCAGCGTCCAGATCGGCACGACCTATCTGCGGCAGTTGTTTGTGATGTTCAACGGCGACATGTTCAAGGCAGTGGCCGCGTACAACGGCGGCGAGCAGGCGGTTGCGGGTTGGACGGCCAAGTATCCGGGCGACGACGATCAGTTCGTGGAGAATATCGGCTTTCGCGAGACCCGCGACTACGTCAAGAAGGTGATTGGCGGCTTGCGCGAGTACCACTTGCTTTATCAGCATCCTACTTCGGCGGCAGCCAATTCGCCGGCTCCAAATACACCGGGGTAACGGGTGGTTGGTCGCGCAACGTCGGGGGCGCCAGGGGTACTTCAACATATTGAACTGGATACGCGCGCCGCGATTGCGGGAGTCGATGTTGGCGAACGGTTCCTCGATGTTGCGTTAGTCACTTCCGGTGCGCGCGAAGTCCTTTTCACGCGGGTGCCGCTGGACGAAATTGCGGAGGGCGACGCTGATTTCGTCGAGCGCCCGAGTGCGATCGGGACGATCGCGGATCGGCTTCGCGCGGCGGCCCCGGCGCTGACCGGCGCAATCGCAATCGTGGATTCTCCCGCCTGGCCCGCCGACCTGGATTTGTCCAAGCCCGGCGTTACGGCGCGCGGCGGTAATCCTCGCGAAGGACGAGAGATAGATCGGGTTCTGCGCGTGCTGGTAGCGGAATTGCGCGGTACCGGCACCTATCCAGGGTTGCGGCCGCTGGGACTCTTTCCCACTCCCTGCTTCGACTATTTCGCCCGCAGAATCATGCATGACGCTTGCAAGCAGCATCTCCGAGCGATCGGTCGTGAGCTCTTCGGACCAGCGCTGGAAGCAGGTCCGACGCAACTCACGGGCGGTACGTTTACCCGCTTCATGATCGCAGGATTCGCCGCGCACCGGGCGCTCGCGATGCTCGGCGCGTCGGTGTACGAAGGCTACCCCGATCTGCAGTTCCGCTTATGGTGTACGACTCCGTACCTGCCTCCCAAGAAAGGGCGCAAGGAGAAATCCGGCGAGACGAGGATCACGGCGGCCGCGGCGTTTGCGGCACGAAAACGCATCCTCGAGAGTATGGCCCGCGAGGTCGCTTTGGAGAGCTGTGGCGAAGTGAAGACGCTTGATGCCGCCGACGCCGCGATCCTCGCTCTGAGCGCGGCTTTGGCACGAGATCGTGGTGCGGTCGAAATGATTAGTGTGCCCGCCGAAGGACGCTTCCTGGTGTCCCTACCTGTCAGATTGCCGTCCGAATCCATAAAACAAGTTGAATAGCGTCGGAATTTGCGAGTCCTTGTTGCCACTTTCGCGCCGAGGCTCGTAGGGAGTGTATTGATTTGGAAGACCGATGAATGGAAGGTTGAAAGGCACGTCAGAGGGAAGGAGGACTTGAACATGAAAAACAGGAGAAACTGGTTGTATGGGATGCTCGTACTGACGGGCGGTTTTATCGGTGGTGCGATCGCGGCCGAGATGTTGCCCGCGGTGGCGATGGCGGCGAAGCAGGTCCGATCGATCAGGGCCCAACAGTTTGTTCTCGTTGACAAGGACGGAGCCAAGCGGGGCGACATGGAAGTGACCGCTGACGGAACGGCCGACCTGGGGTTGATGGACGCGAGCGGCCGCAACCGTGGGGAGTTTCAGGTCACCAAGCAAGGGACCGCGGCGGTTGCCCTGTACGACCACAATGGTGCGCAACGAGTAGTCGTCGGCGAACCCGTGGCAGGGCGCAGGGGCGTGGCAATCTATGGTTCCAACGGACGCCAACTCGCGCTCCTCTCAGTCACGGACAAAGACGAATCGAATCTCACACTTTATGATCCCTCGACCGGTCGTGCTCGAGTTGGGCTCGGCGTTACTCCGGAAGGCGAGCCTGGACTGGCACTCTTCGACAAGAACGGCAAGGATCGGCTGGAGTTGCACATCGGACACAAGGGGAATCCTGGAATCGCACTTGCCGATGAGGATGGCAAGACGATCGCTGGGCTCCCCGAGCAGTCGGCTAAATGACGGCCTGGATGGAACGAGAGAGTTCGGGAACTACCGCGCGATGGCCCGGAGGATGCTTTGGCCGTCCGACGGAGGCCTGGTCGGGCGCATATTCTTCGCAATTCGAGGGGATTGGCTATGCAATCGAATGGGAAAAGGCTGGTTGCGATCGTGATAGCGGCGGTGATGGCGCTGGCGGTGGCGGGATGCTCGGGACAGCCGCTGAGCACGCGTGAGAAGGGTACTGGTATCGGCGCCCTGGTCGGCGCAGGCACCGGCGCAATCATCGGAGCAGCGGTCGGCGCGCCCGGTGCGGGCGCAGCCATCGGCGGCGCTATCGGCGGCGCTGGCGGTTTTTTCGTCGGCAACGAGATGCAGAATCGCGAGACGCAGCAGGCGCAGACGCAAACGCAGCTCAATTCGCAACAGCAGCAGATCGAGCAGCAGCGCCGGGAGATCGAGCAGCTCAAACAACAATCCGAGGTGGAATAACGGCGCGTCTCGCAAAATCCCATCGACTCCCGAGGACGTAGTGATGCGATCGCGTCCCGGGGTCGTCCGCCGGGCCGCGGCGACGAACCGGCTATGACACTCATTGCATGAGCAACGAGGCGCCGGGCTCGTCGCCGCTCGTGGCGCGTGAACGTCTCACCAGGTCAGAAGCCGCTCACACCTTGGTGGCGAGCTTCCTGGGCTGGACGCTGGACGCGTTCGATTTCTTCGTGCTGGTCTTCGTGCTGCCGGCCATTGCTGCGGAATTCCACCGGTCGGTGGCAGATATCGCGTTCACGATCACTGCGACGCTGGCGTTCCGGCCGGTCGGCGCGCTGGTCTTCGGCTGGTTGGCGGACCGGTACGGGCGGCGTGGGCCACTGATGGCGGACATCGTTCTCTACTCCGTGATGGAGTTCGCCAGCGGCCTGGCCCCGAGCTACCGATGGTTTCTGATTCTCCGTGCCGTGTACGGCATCGGTATGGGCGGAGAGTGGGGCGTGGGCGCGTCGATTGCGATCGAGGCGATTCCGCCAAGATGGCGCGGGCTCCTGTCGGGGATGCTGCAGGAGGGTTACGCGGTAGGGTACCTGCTCGCAGCGGCCGCCTATTTTTTCGTCTTCCCGCACTTCGGCTGGCGCGCGATGTTCTTCATTGGTGGTGCGCCGGCGCTTTTGACCCTCTATATCCGCACCAAGGTACCCGAATCCAAAGCATGGGAGCGGATGCGCATCGCACCCGGCGCGATCTGGACGACGATTCGCAGCAACCTCGGGCTCTTCGGGTATCTGGTCCTCTTAATGACCATGATGAACCTGATCTCGCATGGTACGCAGGACCTGTACCCGACGTTCCTCGAGAAAGCACGTGGTTTCAATCCGAGGACGGTTGCAGTGATCGCCGTCATCTACAACGTTGGCGCGCTGGCCGGCGGTTTGCTTTTCGGCTGGCTTTCGGATGTGTGGGGCCGGCGCCGGGCGATGGTGACCGCGGTAGCGCTCGGCCTGATCGTCGTGCCTGTCTGGGTCTATCCGCAATCGATCGTTCTGTTGACGCTCGGCGCCTTCCTGATGCAGTTCATGGTGCAGGGTGCCTGGGGCGCCATCCCCGCTCATCTGGTGGAACTATCGCCGGGAGCGGTGCGCGGACTGTTTTCAGGATTGGCGTATCAATTCGGCGTGCTGCTCGCGGCGAATGCGGCGTATGTGGAGGCACTGATCGCGCAGGATCTTGGCTATGCCTCAGCGCTGGTGTTGGTGGCCTCGACGGTTTTGAGCCTCGATGCTATGGTAATCGCGCTCGGCAGCGAGAGGAGGGGGTCCGACTTGCACGCGGCGTAGTCGAGCCGCGGCGAGTACCGATCCGAAGGGCAGGACAAGCGGTCGTCCACGCACCTTCGGCGGACCGTTTTCTTCGAGCCTGAGTGCGCTAAACGACACGGAGGTAAGGCCATGAAATTTGGAATCTTCTATGAGATTTCCGTTCCGCGACCATGGGACCGCGAAAAGGAAAAGAAGGTCTTCGACAATTGCCTCGAACAGGTCCAGCTCGCTGACGAGCTCGGCTTCGACTCCGTCTGGTCCGTCGAGCATCACTTTCTTGAAGAGTACTCTCATTGCTCCGCGCCGGAGATCTTTCTCACCGCGTGCGCAATGAAAACCAAGAAGATGCGCGTAGGACACGGGATCGTGATTTGCGTGCCCGAGTTCAACCATCCAATCAAAATCGCCGAGCGCACGGCCACGATGGACATTATCTCGGGCGGCCGTCTCGAAGTTGGCACCGGCCGTTCCGCCACGTGGAACGAGTTAGGGGGCTTCCGCGCCAACCCTGACGAGACCAAGAAAACCTGGGACGAATTCGTGCGCTGCCTTCCCAAGATGTGGACCCAGGAGCGCTTCGGTTACCAGGGCCGCTCGTGGAGCATGCCGGTTCGCGCCATTATCCCCAAGCCGTATCAGAAACCTCATCCGCCGATGTGGGTCGCGGTGACCAGCCCCGGCACCGAGATCGATGCCGCGGAACGGGGCCTCGGCGCGCTCGGCATTACCTTCGGTTCGTTCAAGGAACAAGACGACAAGGTCAAGCTCTATCGAAAGATCATCAAGGATTGCGAGCCGGTTGGTTCCTTCGTCAACGACAAGGTCAGCACCGTGAACTTCCTGTTCACGCACGAAGACACTGAGACCGGCAACAAGGTCGGCCGCCGGCTGCTCGGGACTTTTAACTTCCTCGCCGCGCAGCTGCTCGCGGCGCGCGAGGCGGTCCCGACGCGGTCTTATCCGTCGCTCGGATTGCTGCCGGCGCTGCGCGAGGAAGCGGCGGGGCCCGGCGATGAGGCGGGTGTGCCCGAGGGTATCGCGATCGGCGATCCCGAGCGCGTGCTGCGCGCCTGCAAGAAGTGGGAGGCGTGCGGAGTCGATCGCGTTAACTTCCTTTTGAACGCGCTCGAGACCGTGCCGCAGGAGCAGGTCCTCAACAGCCTGCGCGTGTTCGCCAAGCACGTGATGCCACACTTCCAGGATTCGAGCACGCAGGCCGCAGCTGCCGCGGGTGGCCGCTAATGCCGCGTTCTGGAAGAATGTTGGTAGAGCCGTTCGCGGCGAGAACCGCCCGCGAAATTCACGGCTTCAAGACGGAGGCCTGGACGCTCAAGGGCGCTCAGATCCTGAATATCCTCTACGAGATCGACAACGAGACCGTCGAAGACCTGGTTCCGGTCACGATGCGTCCCGCGATTCCGGCCTACGCCATGTTCAATGTGACGCGCTATCCGGAGAGCCCGGCCGGCCCATTCGCGATCGCCGAGGTCCGCATCGGCAGCCGGGCGGGCGTGCGTCCGCGCGGGTTCGTCCTGCGCAGCTACATCAGCACCGAGGCCGCGGCCAACGAACTGGCGAAGCGATGGGGATACCCGGCGGTGGTCGGCCAAGTGTATCTGCGCGCGTTCCACGATCGCGTGGTCGCCAACGTCACTACCGCCGAGGGCAAGAAGGCGCTCGACATGGAGATGATCGACCGCGAGTTCATCTCCGGCAACGACGTTCAGTACGTTTCGAGCATGCATCTGGCGCGCAACAAGGAAGACGGCAAGCTGGTGGTTGTGCAGGTCGATCCGGCGTGGACGTTCCACAAGGCCGAGCGCGGTCGTCCGCATATGATCTCGGTGGATTCGCAGTCATGGGGCGCCGGCGACATGCTTCGGGCCGACTATCCTATCTCGGCCAGCTTCACGACCTGCGACGTTACGCTCTCGAAGGTCCGCTACTTCTGCGACCCCGCACAGGACGCGTTCAAGGGAACGACACAGGTCGCAGCCTAGAGAATATCGCGCCGACGCGAAGGAAAGCAGAACGGCAGGCAGGGTGTAGAACCCTTGCCTGCCGTTTTCTTTGACAGGCCCTATGCTCCGTGCGGGGCTACTTCTTGTTGCGTTCCGCAGTTCGATAGTCACCGAACCGCGAGTCGCGTTCGTCCAGCGCACTTTTAACATCCTGGCGCATTTTGGCCATATACTCGCGCGAAGAGGTTTGATGGAAGCACAGAGCTTGGATTTCCGTAGCCGACCTGATCGCGGCGCGCGCTCCCATGATTTCCATCGCGCGATGCACCGAGCGCTTGTTGAGCGCTTGTAAATCGCGCGGAATCTTCGCCACCCGCCGGGCGATATTGAGTACCTCTTCCTCGAGTAGCGCCGCCGGATAGGCGCGGTTGGCAAAACCCATCTGCGCCGCTTCGATTCCCGAAATCGAGTCGCCGGTCAGCATCATCTCCATCGCATTGCGCATCCCCATAAGCCACGGATGATACGCGCAGTCAGGTGTAGACATTGCGCGCACCGGCGGATAACCCACCTGCGCGTCCTCGGCGACGTAGACCAGATCGCAAGCGGTCGCCAACTCAGTGCCGCCAGCGAGACAATAGCCAT
The DNA here is from genome assembly GCA_963837035.1 of uncultured Pseudomonadota bacterium. GTDB lineage: Bacteria > Desulfobacterota > Binatia > Binatales > Binataceae > JASHZA01. Next base: position 498,161 of record CAWIMH010000021.1, on the reverse strand, counting down.
GCACTTGCGCAATGATGGGCGTGGCCATGTCCCACATCTCAAACCATCCATCGACCAGATGGCGCGGCCAGGTGCCCTCGCCGGGTGAGACGATTCGCGGCAAGGGCTCCTTGGGCGATTGCGCGAGGTCGTAACCCGCACTGAAGCATTTGCCGTTGCCACGTATGATGATCGCGCCAATCGCGGGGTCGGCATCAGCCACGCGCAACGCGTCGAAAAGCTCCCGGCGAAGCGGATTGGAGAGGGCGTTTCGCTTCTCCGGGCGATTAAGCGAGATACGGCGGATCGCGGCTTCGGGATCGTCGGTCTGGATGAACTTGTAATCGGACATATCGGTTAACCTTATCGCGCGGATTGGCACAGCGACCACGCGACCTCGGCGATGTCCGGAACGCGGACATCGTACGTGGCGAACATCGGATCGTCAGCCTGTCCGGTGAGATAACGTGAATAGCTTCCCTCGAGAATGATGGCGAGCTTGAACAGCGAAAAAATCTCGTAAAACGCAAAGTCTCGCATTGCCCGCCCGGACCTTCGCTCGTAAAGCTCGACCATCTCGCGCCGCTTGTAGTACCCGGGCTCGCCTTCCATGCTCGAAACCACGGTTCTGCGCATTTCGCTGTCGCTGGGGTCGGTCCAGTACGTCACCATCCAGCCCATGTCTGCCAACGGATCGCCGATAGTGGACATCTCCCAGTCAAACAGTGCGATCGCCTTGGGCAGGGCGCCGCTTGTGTCCCACATCACGTTATCCAGCTTGAAGTCGCCGTGCACGATAGTCGCGGGTTGCACCTGCGGGATGTGCGCCTTCAGCCATTCCTCGATCCTGGTCATCACTGGCAGCGGCCGCGTCAATGGCAGGGTGCGTTCGAGTTGGCCGATCCAGCGGCGCAACTGGCGTTCGATATAGCCGTCCGGGCGACCGAATCCCTCGAGCCCCACTTTGCGCCAATCGACCTCCTGCAACGAGATCAGCAAGTCGATCATCGCTTCGCTTACCACTCGTCGTTTCTCCGGGGTATCGGCAAAACTTTGTTCGTCCGAAGGAATCAGTCCCGAACGGATCACTTTGCCGCTCATATATTCCATGAGGTAAAAAGGCGCCCCAATGTATGAGTTGTCGTCACAGCTCGCGTACACCCGCGGCACTGGCACTGGCGTTTCCTGCAAGGCCTTCAGCACGCGGTATTCGCGGAGCACGTCGTGCGCGGTGGGCAGCAGCGGCCCGCGCGGAGGCCGCCGGAGGGCCCATGACTTACCCTCGAAGCGAACTAAGTGAACCTCGTTAGAGTGACCGAAGGAAATGTTCTCGGTGCTCAGATCGCCGGGGTCGCCAAGCCGCTGGTCGAGGACGAAACGCTTCAAGCCCTCGGCGTCAATTCTCGCCGAGGGTCCGGTTTTCTCCTGGCTATTGTCGACCATTCTTTAGAGTTCCCCTGATGGAGCAGGTGCCAAAGGCAAACAAGCTTTAGACCCTTGTCGCTTTGCGCAAAAACGCTGCAAGCCTTGCGCTTCAGTTGCGTTAGAGTGTAGCGCTCTGGGCGCGATCATTCCTATCACGCGTAACCGTACAACTGCGAAGGCAGGCTGCCAGCTACAACGCTCGAGGCTAGCGATAGTTGGGGAGGACGCCAGTGTGGAGCTGGAAGGGATTTCTGCCGAACGGACTCTGGCCGACCGACCCGATTCCGCCGAGCGTAACCTGGAACTGGAACTGCGTCTCGCTCGGGTTGATGGTCTTGGTAATGCCCATGTCAAAGGCCCAGCAATCACATGCCGATTTGAGGCGAACACCATATTCGGCGGAGAGCAGCTTGTGCGCGACGAAGTCGTACGATGGCGCGAAATACACTCCCATCCGGTCAAACAGGTCGTAGTAAGCACGCAGCACGAGAAATTGGCTGAAGCCCGCGTTGATGCCCGGCTGGGCGGAAGGGCCGGGTGCGATATAGTTGTAGCTTGCTTGAAGGAACGATCCTTCCTCGGCTTTGCCCTGGTAAACGCTCGACTGGTTCTTGGTCCACCATGGCTGAAAGTTCAGATACGCGCTCGCGTATTGAATCTGGTTTCCTTGAGGTTCGTATCCCAACTGGCCGCCCATTGACCAGATGCGCGTGGGGAACATCGTGCCAGTGACATCAAGGTCCGAGAAGCGAGTTCCGCCTCGCGCTACGGCGTGATTGGTGTCGTAAGCCTGCAGCAGGCTCAAACGGAACAGCTCTTCAACCGAGCTTCCAGCGCTGTTGGTTCGCGCCCGGAACGGACTGATGCCCGACATGTCCGAGGCGTCTTCCTCGACTCCCTCGGGAGCTTGGGTGGGCGCCGCTCGTAGCTTGGCAAAAATTCTCGAGGTAAAGCCGTAAGTGATCAGGCTGCGCGGCTCCATCCGATCGATCTCGTCATAGAGAGGAAGTGCGCTTTGATTTACCTGTGGTACATAGCTGTACGTCGCAAACGGTTCGATCGTGTGCTTGATCTTCTCGACGTACTTCCAGTTGAGGTCATAGACTTTCTCGATCTCACTCGCGATCCCGGCGCTGCCGTAGATCATTTCGCGCGTATGCAGTCCACCGTCTCCCACCGGACCCAATAGCAGGGCGTTGTTATACTGGAGTCCCTGTGTGCCGACCGGGACGACCGAAATCTCATCTCCGCCAACCGAATAGATGGTCTCGCGCAGTCCCAGCGTTCCCCAGCCGTAGAGATAGTCGCTCAAACGCCACGGGATCGTCACCCGGGGATTAAAATCGAAGCGCTGGCCGCTCTGCCCGGTGCCGCGCCAGAAGTTGTCGCCTTCGAAGTCATAGTCGGTATAGCCGAGCCCTCCCAGCAGCTCCTTGCGTCCGCTGACCAGGAGTTGCGGCAGAGTTTGCAGGGCGAATTCCTGTGGCTGGATCAAATCCTGGTTCCAGGTGCCCTGAAGCCGCGCAAAGCCGTTCTGATAGTTGTACAAGGCGCCGAAGTCCGACGGCGCGTCGCGCAACGACGCCATGCTGTTCGGAAATGCGATGCCGGGAGTCACCGTCCGCGACAGCGTCCATACGTTCATTTCGCGCAGCATGAAGCTGTCGCTCACGGTCATGCCGTCGCCATAAACTACGAGGTCGTCGGTCAGGTGCTGCCGTGCCATTCCGATCACGTCGTAACGGTCCAGCGGAATATGTGGATCTGCGACCTGGTTGTCGATGATGTCGTCTTCGCGGTTCTGGGCACTGCGGAGGCTTTCGTCGTAGAACGCGCCGTCCGCCACCAGATAATCGTCGATACCGTTGACCAGACGATATTCCGCCAGCCCGCCGACCCGTTGCGAAGTTTCGAGGTCAACTGCCACAGTCGCGTCGGAGCTTTTGTTGATCGCCCAATAGTAGGGCTGCACGAGCTGGAAACCGCGCAATCCCGATTCGCCCAGCCGCGGCGCCAACAAGCCGGAATGACGATCGGTATCGGCTGGGAAAATCGCGGTTGGAAGATACAGTACGGGATAACCCAGGATAGTGAATCGTGCTTGGTGCGCCGTCGCCGTGCCGCCCAAATGCACATCCATATCATTGGCCAGGATGCTCCAAGCAGGCGTTCCCGGATCGCGTCCGCAGGTCGTGAAGAAACCGTCGGTCACCTGGTAGCGCTGGCCGGTGACCTTGGTGATGGTTTTGCCCTTCAGCAGGTAGCTCTTGTCTTTGTTGGTGACGCTCCCGTTGTCGAGTTGCGCCGTCTCGTCCTGCAGGTTGATCCAACCCTCGCTGCCCTTCAGATCGCCAAGCGGATCGACCAAATGCACGTGACCCTTGGCGTGGAGCAGGTGCTGCCGTCTCTGCAGATTCGCCTCGTCAGCGGTCAGGACGCTGCTCTGCTGCGTGATGACCGCGTCGCCCCGCACCGTGAAACTGTCGGTCTTGTAGTCGTAGACGAAGGTGCGCCCGGTCACATTGACCGGTCCCTTGTGCGTACTTTGGACGAATGAACTAAAGCCGTTCTGCTGTGCGACCGCCAGACCATTCAACCCCAATGCGAACGACGCGCAGAGGATCGCAACCCCTCGCAATTTACGCCGCGGCTTCAGGAAATAGTCCCCGCCGTCCCTGACGCGCCAGAAACCAAGGATAGACCTCCCCCACCAGATAAACCGAACCGGCGACCAACACTACATCATCGGGCCCGGCCTTTTCCATAGCCTGCTCGAGTGCTGCAATCGGTGAACGCACTACCCGAGCCGGCCCATAACGTGAGAACACGTCGAGCAGCCGCTCCGGTTCCAGCGGCCGTTTCGGCATGGCCCGGGTCAACCAGGTCTCGCGTACCCGCGGCCCCAGCATTGCGGCCATCCGCTCCCATTGTTTGTCCTCGAGACAGCCGAAGACTAGGATCGGCTTCACCTCGGGGCCAAGTTCGACCGCGATCGTCTCGAGCAGTGCTTCCATCGACAATTCGTTGTGTGCGCAATCGAGAATCACGGTCGGCCGCCGCGCCACGATGTCGAAGCGCCCCGGCCATTGGACCTCGCTCAGCCCGCGGCGAATCGCTGCATCATCGATCTTCCATCCCTGCGCACGCAGCTGGTCGATCGCCGCAAGTGCGATTGCCGCATTCTCATGTTGGAAAGGACCCGCCAGGCCGAGCTCGATGCCTTCGAGCCGGAGCCCGCGCCCTTCGTAGTCGAGCCGATGCGCCGGCGCGTGCGACCGGTAGGAGAATTCCCGGCCGATCATGACCATTGGGCTCTGCCGCTGCGCCGCGATCGAAGTAAGCACAGTGCGCGCTTCAATGTCGCGCGCGCCAACGATCACGGGTACGCCTGGCTTGATGATGCCGCCTTTTTCGCCCGCAATCGCCGCGATCGTGTAGCCCAGCCGATCCATATGGTCGAAGCCGATCGGCGTGATGACACTTAGCGCCGGATGCACCACATTGGTCGAGTCCAGCCGTCCGCCGAGCCCCGTCTCAATCACCGCGACATCGACCTTGCTCTCGGCGAAGTAAAGGAACATCAGCGCGACCGTGAACTCGAAAAACGTCAACGCGAGGCTGGCCCGTTCGTAGATTTCGCGCAGCCGCGTGATATAGCCGAGCATCTGATCGCGTGGCATCTCGGCGCCGTCTATTCGCGTGCGTTCGGTCAGGTTCACGAGGTGCGGCTTGGTGTAGAGGCCGCAGCGGTAGCCGGCAGCGCGCAAGATCGCGTCGATCATCGCGGCGGTCGAACCCTTGCCCTTGGTTCCCGCGATGTGTACCGCGCGCAGCTCGTGATGAGGGTTGCCGATTAGGCCGACCGCCTGCTCCATCCGCTCAAGCTTGTAGATTTCGCCACGCGCTTCGAGCGAGTAGAGCCAGTTGAGAGTTTCGGCGATCTGCTCCATCTGTCGCGCGATTTTAGCCCGTGCACAATTTCGACGAAAGCGGGACTGGGCCGCGGTTTCGCGCGCCAGTACACCTCGCGCTGAGCGGATAGAAAGACCGGCCGCGAACGGGGATTCCCTGAACGTCGGTGTGCGAGAGCCTCGGCGAGGGTCGGTGCTCCCTATGGTTTTCGCCGGATACCCAGTCGCCCCGCATTGGTCCGCATGATAACTTTTGCTGCAACGTTAAGATGGGTGCCGCAATCATCAAGCCGCCCGCCCTGCGGCCCGGCGACACGATAGGTGTCGTCGCTCCCGCAGCGGCTGTCGATCGTGAATACCTCGAGCGCGGGGTTGGCGTTCTCGCGGCGATGGGGTTTCGTGTCAAAGTCTCCCTTCACGCGCTGGACCGCTGGGGAATCCTGGCTGGCAGCGATCACGATCGCGCCGCCGAAGTCACCGCGTTCTTCCGCGATCCTGAAGTCAGAGCGATCTTTGGCGCCCGCGGCGGCTACGGCTGTGGGCGTTTGTTGCCTCTGCTCGATTTCGCCGCGATCGCGCGTACGCCGAAAATCTTCCTGGGTTTCTCCGACGAAACGTTCCTTCTGAACGCACTGGTGGAACGCAGTGCGCTCGTATGTTTTCACGGCCCGATGGTCGCTATGGACTTCGCGCGCGGACTCACGCCTCGTTCACTCGATCACCTGTCGCGTCTGCTGAGCGGAGAAGGCGCCGCCTTTGAACTCGAGGCGCGCGAGGTCGTTCGTCCGGGTGTCGCCGAAGGTCAACTGATTGGGGGATGTCTTTCGGTCGTGGCCGCAACCTTAGGCACGCCATGGGCACCCACCTTCGACCACCGCATTCTTTTTCTGGAGGACACCGGCGAGAAGGCGTATCGAATCGATCGGATGCTGGTACAATTGCAGCAGGCAGGTGTCCTGGAACGCGTCGCTGGACTGGTCTTTGGTGCGATCCGGCCAGTCGAAGGCCGCGAACCGGAGCGTGCCCTGATTGCGAGGTTCATCGCCGATTGCAGCGAGGGCTTAAGATGTCCCGTACTTTTCGGCATCGAGGCCGGACATGGTACGGAAAACCTGACCCTGCCACTCGGTGTGTGCGTTCGCCTCGATAGTGGAAGCCGCCGTCTGACCATTATGGAAAGGGCGGTTAGTTGAACAACGCCTGATACGCTCGATCGGATTTTTGGCGATGCGCATCGGAGTATTCGCGAGGGGAGGGGGATAAGGGATTGGGTTGGCGCGAAGTCGAGCAGGCGATCAACGAGGCAGTCGAGCACGGCGCTATTCCCGGTGCCACGATCGTCGTACGAAAAGGTGAGGACATTGCGTTCGAAGGCGCGTTCGGTTATCGCGCGCTAGTACCTGAACGCTCGCCCTTGCGGCTCGAGACGGTTTTCGACCTCTCCTCGCTGACTAAACCGCTCGCTACAACTATCGGCGTGATGATGCTGACCCGTGACGGCAGAATGCGCCTGGACGAACGGGTCACGCGCTTCTTCCATAACTTCGGCGTCCACGGCAAAGGCTACGTGACCTTTCGGCAGCTCCTGGCGCATTGTTCTGGGCTCGCGGCATGGCATCCGTTTTATCAGCAAATCGCCGAGGTCGAGCGCGGTGGCAAGGTCAATTTCATGGCCAGTCGCGGCGCCAAGGAATTTGTTTACGAGGAAATCCATCGCGCGAAGCCCGAAAGTATCCCCGGCACCAAGGTCAACTATTCCGACCTTAACTTCATCCTGCTCGGCGAGGCGATCGAACAGGTCTCTGGCGTGGCCCTCAATCGTTTCTGCCGGGACAAGATCTTTCGACCTCTCGAACTGCATGCGACCGACTTCATCGACATTTCGTTGGTGCGCACGCGCCGGTTGGAACCGGTACCCGAGATGTTCGCGCCGACCTCCGTATGCCCCCTGCGCAAGCGCCTGCTGGTCGGCGAGGTCGAAGACGAGAACGCCTTTGCGATGGGCGGAGTGTCCGGTCACGCCGGACTCTTCGCTCCGATCAGAGAAGTGGATCGTATCGCGCACGAATTGATCCGGTGTTACGCCGGACGTTCGGATTTCCTGCCGCAGAAAATCATGCGGGAGTTCTGGACTCGCGACAAAACCGTGCAAGGCTCGACTTGGGCGCTCGGGTGGGATTCGCCGTCATCCGAATATTCCAGCTCCGGCCGCCATTTCTCACCCGAAGCCGTTGGCCACCTCGGCTTCACTGGCACTTCGATCTGGATCGAGCCGTCGCGGGAAATTGCGGTTTCAATTTTGACCAATCGCGTTCATCCAAAGCGTGACAATCAAGCCATCCGCGACTTTCGTCCGAAGATCCACGACCTTGTGATGGAGGCGCTGGAACAGGCGAATTAGCCGCGGGCCGGTCATTCGCGCTGCCCGAAGGCCGGGCCTCTGTCGCGATGGCGCCGTGAATGCTGTGGGGGGGAGGCTGTCGAGTCATGTCGCCGGAAATCGCTCTCGAATCTGACAAGCGTCTTGCGCGCATTCCTGCGGACGTTCGCCGCATCTATCTGATCGGCGTCGCCGGCTCGGCGATGGCGGCGCTGGCAGGAATGCTCGCGGCGCGCGGCTTTGAAATCACCGGCTCCGACAGCCAGCTTTACGAGCCGGCGGCGTCGCTCCTGAAGCAGCTCAAGATCGGACTACGCACCGGTTATGCGGCGTCCAATCTCGAACCCGCACCTGACCTGGTCGTGGTCGGTAACGTGGTCACGCGCTCGAACCCGGAGGCCTTGGCGCTGCTCGCCTCGCCGATCCCGTACGTCTCGATGCCCGAGGCGTTGTGGCATTTCTTCCTGCGCGGTCGCCGCGTCCTTATGGTCGCGGGGACGCATGGCAAGACCACCTCGACTGCGATGATGGCCCACGTGCTGTGCGCCGCCGGGCACGACCCTTCGATGCTGGTTGGCGGGCTCGCCCGTGATTTCGCGACCAACTATCGCCTTGGGGCCGGATCCGACTTCGTCATCGAGGGCGATGAGTACGATACAGCGTTCTTTGACAAGGGCCCCAAGTTTCTCCACTACCGCGCGCAAGGCGCGATCATTACCGCGGTCGAATTCGACCATGCGGACATCTACCAGGATCTCGAACATGTTAAATCGTCATTCCGCGCGCTGGTCGCCGGCATGGATTCCGGGCGCGTGCTGGCCGTCTGCGCCGACTTCCCGCATGCGCTCGCAGTGAGCGAGGGCTCCCGCGCCCGGCGCCTTAGCTTTGGTCTTACCGCCGGCGACTTCCGGGCAACGGACTTGCGGATCGCTGCGGACGGTGCGCATTTCTCGATTTCGCGGCACGGGAAACCCGTTGCGCGCAACCTGCATCTCACCATCGGCGGCCGCATGAATGTCGCCAACGCCCTCGGCGTATGGGTATTGCTCAAGGAATTCGGCGCACGCGACGATGATCTCGCGCGCGGTTTCGAATCCTTTCGCGGCGTGGCGCGGCGTCAGGAGATCGTCGGAGTCGCCGGCGGCGTGACCGTGATCGACGACTTCGCCCATCATCCGACGGCGATCGCCGCTACCCTCGAAGCGACCGCGGAGCGCTTCGCTGGCCGGCGTATCCTCGCCGCGTTCGAGCCGCGCTCAAACAGTGCGCGCCGCAGTGTCTTTCAGGACGGCTTTGCCACTGCCTTCGATCGCGCCGCGCGCGTCTACCTGGGGCCGGTCTATTTCAAGGAGAACGATCCGATCCCACCCGGTGCACGACTCGATACCGCCGCGCTGGCCGCGCAACTCGGCAAGCGTGGACCGTTTGCGATCGCGTGCGCTTCGACCGCCGAAATTCTTGATCGGATGATCGCGGATGCGCGGTCCGGTGACGTGATGCTGTGCATGTCCAACGGCCCGTTCGACAATTTGCCGCTGCAACTGCTCCAAGCGCTGGGCCTGCGCCACCCGCAGCCCCTCTAGTCCGGCCGCCTGGCGAAGCTCCGTAGCACATCGTCGAGGTTGGTCTCACGTAGCGACGGGCGAACGAGCTCGGCCGCCGCGAGTTCGCTGGCCGGTGCCGTATGACAGACCGCCAGCACCGGCATCCCCGCTCGATGCGCGGCTTCGATTCCAGCGGAAGTATCCTCGACCACCAGGCACTCCGCCCCCGTGATCGACGGCCGCGGGCGCAGGATAAACCCCAGCCGCCCCAGACCCGCGAGGAAGCCGTCGGGTGCGGGCTTACCCCCATCGACGTCCTCGGCCGCGATGACGTCCACGAAGAGTTGGCGGATTTGCGCCTGCCCGAGAATCGTTTCCGCCTCCGCGCGCAACGTTCCCGTCACCACGATCAATGGAAAGCGCCGAGAGCATTCGTGTACGAATTCAGCCGCTCCCGCGTACATTACGTCCCGCCCCGCGATCATCGCCTGATACACCGTGGCCTTCTCGGTGATTAATTCCCGTATCCGGGCGGGCGCTGCCGCACGGCCGTGATCCCGCATCACCGCCGCAAAGCAGTCGCGGTCGTTATAGCCAATCAGTCGGGTGAAATACGCTTCGCGAGAGAGTTCGATACCATCCGCCCGCAACACTCGCGCAAAGGCCTCGAAATGGATCGGCTCGGTGTCGGCCAGCGTACCGTCCAGATCGAAGATTATCGCGCGAATCAAGCGCCCACGCCCTGCTAGGGTTGCACCCTGGCCGGATTTGCCGGTTGTGGCGCAGCCTCCAGTCCTGGCGCATTTGGACTGAGCTTCGGCATTACACCCGAATTGATCGGCGGGGCCACTGGAACGGGCGGCGGAGCTTCCGCGCTCAACGCGCTGGGCGCCTGCTCCCAGTCGATCTCGGGCTTGGGAACAAGCGTCGAATTCGACGATGGCACCGTCGCGTCCAGGGTCATGACGTAGGCCGTTGAAGGCGCCGGGCTCGTCAGGATCGAGGGTGCGAGGGTCTGCCGTTCGAAGAGTCGCCCCGGCGCCAACGGCGCCGCTTCGTTTACGATTCCCAGCGGCACCTTGTCTCTGCCCACGTTAATCGAACTCTTCAGGATAACCCCGCTCTCCGTGCGCAAATCGTAAATCCCAGGCGGAAGGTCCTGCGCAAAGGAACCGTCGGTATGGCTCGGCGACAGGTAGATATCCCGCGTGTACCGGTTCTGAAAATGCAGGTCGCGGCTCGGTTCGGGCGCCGTACTATTATAGCCGGTCAACGTGCCGCTGACCTGACCTGCCCGGGCCGTGACCGGAACGATAACGCTTCCGGCGAGACCGATCAGCGCCCCGGCCGCCGCGCGCGCAAAGGCGGTTGAAAACGTCGTGAACAAAGTCGAATGGGTCATCGGTTATAAGCTCGGGGGTTATAAGCTCGGGCTTTGTGGCCGGCGCCACAGATTTTGCAATTCGCGCGTCACGCGTCAACTCCTGCCCGCCGCCTCCAGGACGCGGGCTTATTTCCATTATCCGCGACAATCCCTCTTGAAGCGATTCCTCTCACCAGGACGCCTTACCCTCGCCGTAGACGCAAAATTTCATTGTTAACACCGCATTTCCAGCGGGCACATTGCGGCCCGCTATTGGAACAGGCTAAAAGCAGTTTGCGGGTACTCCTTACCGATCCAACCTGGTTAGCTGCCAGTCGCGCGTCGAAACGCTCTCTCCCATTGATTTGGACATACACAGACACCGTTCACCTTGCCGCGATCGCCGGCACCAACCTGATGCTCAGCGGCGACAACGCCATGGCCGTGGGGATGGCGGTGCGCAATCTGCCGCCTCGGCGGCAACGGCTCGCTCTGTCGGTCGGAATCGGACTCGCGATTGTCGTGCAAATCGTGGCGACGCTGACTGTCGCCTCGATGCTTGGATTCCCGCCGCTTGCGTTCCTTGCGGGAGTACTCCTTATCCCAATCGCAATTCGTCTCAAGCGCCGCGATCGGACGCAGGATCAAAGCCGGCCCGACGATCAGGTTGGCACCCTGTATAGCTGCATAGCGACCGTCGTCATCGCCTACCTGTTGATGTCCTTGGACAACATCCTGGTGGTGGCCGCCATCGCGCGTGGCTACCCGCTGGCCCTATGCCTTGGGCTTCTCCTGAGTTCCGGTGCGCTGGTATTCGCCAGCATTTTCATAGCCGGCTTAGTGAGGCGCTACCCGCTGCTGCTGAGCGCAGTCGCCGGATTCCTGGGTTGGCGAGCGGGGAGGATGATCGGCCGTTCGCTCTGGTATTCCGGGGTGCACATTCGACACCTTACAACCGTCCTGGTGCCAGTATTCACGACCGTTCTGGTTTTGAGTTCAGGTTTCTGGTGGCGGGACGAACTTGCCGCCGATTCAATAGACAGCAAGCATTCCGTGCGTCTCTAGATGATTTCAAACTGTCCCATAGCGGACAGCTTCGCCTCTGAATCCGCTTGATCCGACACTGCGGTCTGTACCAAGCTGGCGCCAGTAAAGAGCGCCTTGCGATGGGAGGAACGCCCAGTGTCCGAGTTGAACGAATTCAACCAGCGCGTAATCAGCGAGTTCCGGGCGAACCAGGGAAAAGTTGGCGGCCAGTTCGCCGGCATGGCCCTCTTGCTGCTGACCACCACCGGCGCCAAGACCGGCCGTTCGCTGACCAAGCCACTCGCTTTCACCAGGGACGGCGACCGCATCGTCCTCATCGCTTCTTTTGCCGGGTCACCACACAACCCGGCGTGGTTCGTCAATCTGGTTGCCAATCCGACCGTGACGGTGGAGGTGGGAGGTGATCGCTTTCAGGCCCGTGCGATCGTCCCCAGCGGTGATGAGCGTCAGCGGCTGTTCGACCGCCAGGCCGAGAAGATGCCGATTTTCAACGACTACCAGAAGAAGACTGCGCGACAGATTCCAGTCGTGGTGCTGGAACGCATTCGCTGACAGAATCGCCGCAGGGGCCGTATCAGAGGTGCACAAATGAGCAATGCCAGCGAATCGGTAACGCTTTACCACAATCCCGCGTGCAAACATTCCCGCGGCGCACTCGATCTGCTCAAGTCTCGCGGGATCCAATTCGACACTATCGAGTACCTGAAAACGCCCCCCAAACGCGCCGACCTCGAACGAATCATTGAAATGATCGAGGTTCCCGCCGCCGAACTCGTTCGTAAGGACAAGCGGTTCGACGAACTCAAGCTTAAGGCGGACGATTACGCCAGCAAAGACGCAGTGGTTGGCCTGCTGCTCGAGCATCCCGAGCTGATGCAGCGGCCGGTGGTGATCAGGGGTGGACGCGCAATGATTGCGCGGCCGCCAGAAAAGCTCGAATCGCTGCTGTAGCGCTCTCGGCCCCGGATCGGCTTTCTGGAAGGGCGCTAGGAAATTTTTGCGGCTCTCTCCGCCCAACTTCACAATCCGGGCGCGGGTGGCGATTGAGCGACGCTAAAGCTAACGCTGCCTAAAACCAGTCATTGTCAGAGTATTCCCACATAAGCGCACCTCTCATAGCATTATTTTGCCGCTAGCGAATTAGGGAGTGTCCACGTCCCGATTCGAAACACTACGGCTAAGTAACTTGTCGGGGGGGTTGTTGTAGTGGAGTTTCCACGAGTTACGGCTTTTGGAGTTTCGCTTGGTGCGGCTGTAGCGGCCGTTGTTTTGACGGTCTGCGGCAATGCGTCGGCTCGTTCGGGGTCGGGCAAGCACCTAAACCAGCCGAGTGGCGCCATCGTGGTCAAGCCTTCGAAGCTTTTGTTCGGCACCCAGACGGCGGGCGTCACCAGCGCCAGCACAAAGAAGATCACACTCAGGAGTTCGGGACCAGGTGCGCGTCACATTGACGCGATCGACGTTACCGGCAATTACTCAATTACCAGCAATTCCTGCGTCGGCAAGCTGGCGCCGGAAGCCAAATGCCAGATCACCCTGGCGATTACTCCGCGATGCCCGGTCGAGCAGCCCGGATCGCTCGCGATCTACTATGACTCGGTCAAGACTCCGCTTGTCGTTTCGCTGTCCGGCCGCGGGGAGGCTCCGTCCGGCCCCTCATCCCATCAGGTATTGCTCACCGGGGGACTCAATCTCAACGGGCCGCTCGCGTCCGCGGAGTTGTTCGATCCCGGTCTCTGCAAATTTTCCGCGACCGGAAAAATGACGATGGCGCGGGCGTTCCAGACCGCAACCTACCTGGATCCTGCGGTGGTTTCCGGGTCCGAGGCCGGCGATGTGCTGATCACCGGCGGCCAGATCGATGCCCTCGGCGAGGTTACTGCCAAGGCTGAGCTCTACGATCCCCTCACCGCAACCTTTAGCCCTACGGTTCAGTCGATGACTCAGCCGCGCGCGGGACACTCGGCAACTCTGATGAGAAGCGGCCCGCTGGCCGGAAAAGTCTTGCTGGTCGGGGGCGAGACTCCGCAGTCGGACGGCTTCAGGGCCACCACCAGCGCCGAGATCTATGATCCTTCAACTGGTACCTTCACCGCGACCAGCGGCTCAATGAACGTCGCGCGCAGCCAGCATCGCGCGCTCCTCATCTCAGGATGCAACTGCGCGCAAGATGGGGACGTCCTCGTGACCGGTGGCTATGCGGTGGATCCCAGCGGCGGCCCTAACAATTCCGCCGAAGTGTTCGATCCGTCCTCACAGACTTTCACCTGTGTCGGCGGCAATAACTCGACATCCGGATGCGTCGGCGTTATGAGTTCCCCGCGCTGGGAGCACGCGGTGGCGATGCTCTCCAATGGCACGGTCCTGGTGAGCGGCGGCGAAACCTCCAACAACGTCCATTTCCCTGGCGACGCTACCCAAACCACCGATATCTATAATCCGGCAACCGGCAGCATGGTCCGCGGTCCGGACATGCATATGCCACGCAATGGGCAGCAGTTTGCAATGATTCCGGACGGGGCGCTGAAGAACCAGGTGCTGGTGACCGGTGGATTCGGCGATCATGTGCACAAAGTTGCAACTACTGCTGAAATCTACGATCCCGCGTCCAACACCTTCCAATGCGTCGGCAAAAACACAGCCCACGCCGAAGGATGCCGCCAAAGCATGGTCGACGGGCGCGCGACTCAAGCCGCTATCGGTCTGGCCGGCGGCGCACTGGACGGACTCGTACTGATCACAGGTGGAATCGATTTTGGTGACCAAACCGTGCTCAAGACCGCAGAAGTATTCAACCCCAGCACGGGAGCATTCATGAAGGTCGGCAACATGGTTTCGGCGCGCAACGAACACACGGTCACGCAATTGCCGTAGCCAGGGGACATGCGCGGAATCTGTATCGCGCAGGGCGCCGGAATCAGTTGAAGGGGATGCTCCGGGGCGGTTACGCCGTCTTGCGGACCTTGCCGCTTCGAATACAACGGGTACATGCGAGGATGCGGCGGACGCCGCCGCCGACCACCGCACGTACTTCCTTAAGGTTGGGGTTCCACCGCCGCTTGGTCTTGTTGTTGGCGTGGCTGACGTTATTGCCAACCGAAGGTCGCTTCCCGCAAATCGCACAATGTCTCATCGATCTCAACCTCGAACCGCTTCAACCTAGCCTAAATCCGCTCCGCGATTAAAGAGGGGCCCCGTCCACAGGCTCGTTTCGCGCCTGTGGGCTACAGCACTGCCAATTCTCGGATCGCCACACGCCGCCAGCTTGAGTCGGCCGGTTAAAAACCTCAAATTGGAGGCACGGTGCCAGCAGCGTGAGTGAACCCGTCGTCCATATCCTGCCCGAACAGGTTGCCAGCCAAATCGCTGCCGGAGAGGTGGTCGAACGGCCCGCGTCCGCCCTCAAAGAGATGGTCGAGAATTCGCTCGATGCAGGTGCGCACTCGATCCAGGTCGAGCTCGATCGCGGTGGCGCAGGGCTCATCGCAGTCGCGGACGATGGCTCCGGGATGGGGTATCAGGATGCGGTGTTGAGCCTGCGCCGCCACGCAACCTCCAAGATTCACGACGCAGCCGACCTCTGGGCGGTCCGCACCTTTGGCTTTCGCGGTGAGGCCTTGGCTTCGATCGCCAGCGTGTCGCACCTCCGGCTTCAAAGCCGGCGCGCCGGCGATGAACACGGTGTCGAGCTGCTATCCCATGCCGGTGAGCCGCCCGAAACCCGGGCTTGCGCGATGGCTCAAGGCACTCGAATAGAGGTGCGCGATCTGTTCTTCAACACCCCGGCGCGTCTGAAGTTCATGAAGACTCCCGCCACCGAGCAGGGTGCCGCGGCCGAGGCGGTCCAGCGCCTGGCCTTGGCGAACCCTGCCGTGGCGTTCCTGATGATCGCTGATGGACGGACCCTCTTCGACCTGCCGCGGGCCACCTCCGCGCTGGAGCGGATACGTCAAATCCACGGCGCGCGGTTTGCCGACGTGATGTTGCCGTTTGAACTGGGCCACGGGGCGACCCGGGCCTGGGGATTGTGCGCCCGGAGCCAAGAGTCGTTCCCCACGCCGCGGTTGACCCTGACCTTTGTCAACCGGCGCGTGATCCGCGATCGGATGCTGATGCGCGCGATTGCCCAGGCCTACCAGACGTTGATTCCGCGCGGCCGCTACCCCGCCGTCGTGCTCTTCATCGAATTGCCGCCCGAAGAAGTCGACGTAAACGTTCATCCGATGAAAACCGAAGTGCGCTTCCGTAGAGGCGGAGCGGTGTTTGAACTCGTTTACCACGCTCTGCGGGAGCGTTTGAGGGATCAGACCGCTCCGGTGGGAGGCACGACGGCGCGCGCACCCGACAGCGACAGTGCCTCAGCGGAAAACGGCGCCAACCTCGGCGGTGGGACCGCTTCCGCCGTGGCAAGTCGAAGTATCGCGGACATAGCCGATGCGTCGACGCCTGATGCGCCATCCGGCGCCCGCTTTTCGGAGGTTGGGTCATTGCCGGTGCGTCCGCTGCGGCTGGTTGCCGACGCAAACGCGCCTTCCCCGGCCGTCCAGCGTCCACTCGGCTTCGGCTTTCGCCGCGACCCGGACGCTGTTTCAACGGAGGCGCGCGGAGACCCAGCAGTGCCGGTCTACTCGCGTCTTAAAATCCTGGGGCAGGTTTTCGCGGGTTTTGTCGCCCTTGAAGGCGAGGACGGGCTCATCCTGATCGATCAGCATGCGGCTCACGAACGCGTTACCTTCGAGAAGCTCCGCGCGGAGCTTCGTGCAGGTGGCGTGCGCGTCCAGCCGCTCCTTACCCCCGACGTGGTCGAGCTTAATCCCGCGCGAGCAGCGGCGGTCACCGCGGCCTTGCCGCAAATCCGGGCGCTAGGCTTCGAGGTCGAACCGTTCGGCGCCTCGGCACTGCTGCTCAACGGCACGCCCGCCGTCTTCGGGTTCGAAGGAGGTCGCGGCTTGCTCGCCGAGATGATCGAGAGCGTAGGCGAGAATGGCTTCCGCGCTCGCGGCGAAGCGGCCTTCGAGGACCTGCTCAAGACACTCGCATGCCATGGTTCGGTGCGTGCGGGGCGCACGCTCGAGGTGCGGGAAATAGCGGAATTGCTCACAGAACTGGATCGTACGGAGTTCAAGACCAATTGTCCGCATGGCCGGCCGGTGCATATCGAATTCCGTCGCGGACAGATCGAACGGATGTTCCGCCGATGACGGCAACAATGGCCAACAGCGGGGCGCCCGCGTCGGCGCCGATCCCGGCAGCGCGACCGCGCGTCGGCTTCATCGTGGGTCCCACGGGAGTCGGTAAAACGACGTTTGCGATCGATCTGGCCGAGCGCCTTGGCGCCGAGATCGTCAATGCCGATTCCCGCCAAATCTACCGGGGTATGGATATCGGTACGGCCAAGCCCGGCGCGGTCGAACGTGCCCGCGTACCCCATCACCTGATTGACCACCTGGAGTTTGGTCAGCCGCTCGACGTCGCCGCGTTCGCCCGCTTAGCGCATCAGGCGATTAGCGATATTGTCAGCCGCGGAAAACGGCCGCTGCTGGTGGGCGGCAGCGGCCTCTACCTGCGCGTCGTGCGCGGCGGGATTTTCCGCGCTCCCGCCATCGACCTGGCATTGCGGGCCGAATTGGCCGCGCAAGCAGCCCGGGAGGGTTCTGCGCACTTGCATGCGCGGCTGCGAGCGCTCGATCTCGACGCCGCCGCGCGGATTCACCCTAACGACACCAAACGAATAGTTCGCGCGCTTGAAGTGCAAGAAACGAGCGGTATCCCCATTAGCCGCTATCAGCGGGAACACGCTTTTAGAGCGCGCGAACTCGACAGCCTGACGATCGGCCTGAATCTTCCGAGAAGTGAGCTTTATGAGCGGATCGAGCGCCGCTTCGACGACATGATAACGGCCGGGCTGGTGGATGAGGTTCGGGCTCTGCTGGCGCCGGGGCCCGACCCCGGCCCGTTGCTGCTCTCGACCATTGGGTATCGCGAGATAGCGGCGTATTTGCGCGGCGAAATCACGCTCGAGCGCGCAGTTGAAACGGCCAAACGCGAAAGTCGGCGTCTCGCCAAGCGCCAGATCACATGGTTTAGTGCCGAGTGCGATACCGTCTGGATGGATCCCCGCAGCGGATTCGAACCTGCGCTGCGGCGGTTCGAGGATTTCTTCGTGCACGGGAGCGTAATCCAGGATGCCTAACGGCGAAAACGAGCTCAGTCCTGGAAGCGGCGCCGTCGAGAATCGACTTGAGCAGATCAAAACGGAGATCGCGAGCGCGGCGCCGTCCGATCGCCGCCGCCTCCGGCTCGAACAAAAGCGCTTGGAACGGGAGCTGCGCGCGACTCTGAGTGCCATCGAACGGGTGCGGCTCGCCCGCAACCCGGCACGTCCACAGACTCAGGATTACCTCGAAAAGTTGCTCTCTGGCTTTATCGAATTGCATGGGGACCGGCGTTACGCGGATGACGGGGCAATAATCGCCGGTCTCGGCTACCTGGGCTCTTGTGCGGTTGCCGTTGCCGGCCATCAACGCGGCCGCTCGACCGCTGAACGTCTCCGGCGTAACTTCGGCAAGCCCTTCCCAGAGGGCTACCGCAAAGCCGCCCGAGTCTTCGACCTCGCGGATCGCTTCGGGCTGCCGCTGCTGACTTTTATCGATACGCAGGGGGCGGAGCCCGGAGTGGGCGCGGAGGAGCGCGGACAGGCCGAGGCGATCGCGGTAAACCTGGAACGGATGGCGCGGATGACTGCGCCGGTCATTGCCTGTGTCATCGGCGAAGGTGGATCGGGCGGCGCGCTCGCTCTGGGTGTCGCCAATGTAGTCTTGATGCAGGAGAACGCGTGTTATTCCGTGATTACGCCAGAGGGTTGCGCCGCGATCCTGTGGCGCGAGGGCGGACCCGAAAAGGTGGCAGAGGCGGCATCGGCGCTCAAGCTGGGCGCTGAAGACCTCGTCGGCCTGGGGGTTATCGACGAAATCGTACCGGAGCCGACCGGTGGCGCGCATTGCGAGCCCGATCAGGCGATTCAGATGCTGGGGGCGGCAATTACGCGGCATCTGAACCGGCTTGTGCGGATGCGCCCCGCCCAGTTGCGCCGCCAGCGCGAGGCCCGGTTCCGTGCCATGGGCTCGACGTTCATCAAAGGTCCTACAGTTCCGACTCGTTGAAAACCGACGCTTGATAGGTTAGCCCTTTCCCCGCCATGGCAGCGGCTTCGAAACGGCCCGCGAAACCCGCGGACGAATTAGGCGATCTGCGGAAGCAGATCGACGAGATCAACCTCAAGCTGGTGGCCCTGCTCGCGGAGCGCGCGAGCCTGGCCCAGGCGATCGGGCGGCTGAAGCATGCCGGCGGCGCCCCGATCTACCAGCCAGCGCGCGAGCGCGAAGTGATCGAGCGCGTGGTGGCCCGCAATCCGGGTCCGCTCAGCGCGGACCATCTGCGCCGTATCTTCACCGAAATTATCTCGGCCTGTACCGCGCTCGAACGCACGATCCGTATCGCTTACCTGGGCCCTGAGCATACCTATTCCCACGAAGCCGCGCGTGGCCGCTTTGGCGCGAGCGCCAGCTTCGAGCCCCAGCCCTCGATCGCCGCGGTCTTCCACGCGCTCGACAACCAGCGGGCCGACTACGGCGTGGTTCCAGTCGAGAATTCGACCGAAGGTTCGGTCGGCCTTACCCTCGACCTGCTTATGGACACGCCGATGGTGATAATCGGCGAGATTTTACTGCCAATACGGCACGCGCTGGTCTCGCGCGACGGCGACCGCACGGCGCTACGGAAGATCCTGTCGCATCAGCAGTCTTTGGGGCAATGCCGCGAATATCTTGCCGCGAATTTCCCGCAATGCGAACTCGAGGCGGTGTCGTCAAACAGCCAGGCGGCGATACGCGCTGCCGAGGAGCCGGGCGCGGGCGCGATCTGCTCGACCGCGGCCGCGGCCGCCCACGGGCTCAAGGTGATCGCCGAAAATATTCAGGACGCAGCGCATAACACCACGCGCTTTTTGGTGCTCGGCCGTGAACCCGTGCCGGCCTCGGGCAGCGACAAGACCAGCCTGTTGTTCGCGTTGCCGGAGCGCGCCGGAGCGTTGCACGGAGCCCTCAGCCTGCTGGCACGCGAACGGATCAACCTCACGATGATTCAGTCGCGGCCGCAGCGCGAGCGCCCGTGGGCTTACATTTTTTTCGTCGATCTGCAGGGTCATCGGGACGACCCACGCGTGAAGCGTGCATTGCGCGCGCTCACGCGGGGGGCTCTTTTCTTAAGGGTGGCAGGATCGTATCCTGAAGGAAGGGTGGTTGGCGGCTAGTTTGGCGCCCGCCGCGGGACTACCTGCCTTGATCAAAGCCGAAGATTTAGTTCTGCCTTCGGTCGCAGCGCTCAGGCCTTACGAGCCGGGCAAACCGATCGAAGAGGTGCAACGCGAACTGGGCCTGGAACCAGTCAAGCTTGCCTCGAATGAAAACCCGTTAGGGCCGTCGCCCAAGGCGGTAGCGGCGGTGCGTGCCGCCGTCGGGGAGCTAAATCGTTATCCTGACGGGTCGAGCTGGGAAGTTCGCCACAAGATAGCGGCGCATCATCAGGTGGAAGCCGACCATATATTCATGGCGTCCGGATCGGTCGAGGTTTTGAATCTTCTGGCATTCCTGTTCTTGCGGCCCGGTCTCAACGCGATCTTCTCGGAGCATGGATTCGCGATTTATGCGCTGGCGTCGGCCGCTGCAGGTGGCGAGGGCAGGGCGGTCCCGATGAAGGAGGGGTTTTGCATCGACCTCGAGCGCATTGCGGGAGCGATCGACGAAAATACGCGGCTGCTGTTTTTGGACAATCCCAATAATCCTTGCGGCACGATTTACCGGCGTCCCGAGTGGGAAAGGTTCCTGGTCCAAGTGCCCGAGCGTGTGGTGATCGTCGCGGACGAGGCCTACTTCGAATTCGTGCGTGACGCCGGCTACCCGGATTCACTCCGGTATCACGACGGGCAGCGCTTGATCGTAACCCTGCGCACGTTCTCAAAAATTTTCGGCCTGGCCGGGCTGCGAGTCGGCTACGCCGTGGCCCGCCCGGACATTATTGGAATGCTCAACCATGTCCGCCAGCCGTTCAACGTCACTTCACTCGGCCAGGTCGCGGTGATGGCCGGGATGGACGATGACGAGCATGTCCGCAACACGCTGCGGGTGAATAACACTGGAATGGCCTACCTAGCGAGCGAATTTGCGCGGCTCGGCGTCGCCTACGTTCCGAGCCATGCGAACTTCATTCTGGCCGAGGTCGGTGACAGCCGCGGGGTATTCGAGCGATTGCTCAAGCTCGGCGTTATCGTCCGGCCGATGGGCGGTTATGGCCTGCCGCGCCATGTGCGGATCACGGTGGGTCTCGAAGCCGAAAACCGCCAATTAGTAGCAGCACTCGGCAAGGTGTTAACTCCCGCCTAATGCCCCAGATCTTTCGCCAACTGACAATTTGCGGAGTCGGCCTGATCGGTGGGTCGCTCGCGCTTACTGTGCGTAGACAGGGTCTGGCGGGCCGCGTGGTCGGCCTGGGCCGCACGCAGGCTAACCTCGATGTCGCACGGGCGCGCGGAATCGCCGATATAGTGACGCGCGACCCGGCGGAAGCGGCGCGCGGCGCCGACCTGGTGATGCTGGCGACACCGGTGATGACTTTTCCCGCGACCCTCGCGGCGATGATGCCCTACCTGCCGGCGGACGCGGTGATCACCGATGTCGGGAGCGTCAAATCGTGGGTGGTGCGCGAGCTCGAGCCGCTGATCGGTCCCGCGATGGCATTGGTCGGCGTCCATCCGGTGGCCGGCAAGGAGACCGTCGGTGCGGCATCCGCCGCCGAAGACCTATTCGTGGGTCGGCGCGTGATCGTCACGCCGTCTGCGCGGAGTACGCCATCGGCGGTGGAGAAGATCGAGACCTTATGGCGCGCGACCGGAGCGAATGTCGAGCGCATGGCGCCGGCCGAGCACGACGCGATTCTGGCTCTCGCCAGCCATCTGCCGCAGATCGCGGCCAGTGCGCTGGCCGGGGCACTGGCCGACGAGCATGTTGGGGGACGCTGGGCTGCGGGATTCGGCGCCGGCGGGCTACGCGATACCACGCGGATCGCGGCGTCGTCGGCGGAGATGTGGCGCGATATCTGCCTTACCAATCGCGAGGCAATCCTGCGCGCGCTTGCGCTCTATAGCGGGGCATTCGACCAATTCGTGCACGCGGTCGAGACCTCCGACGCCGACGGCTTGGCGCGGCTCTTCGAGCAGGGACGCGGGATGCGCGAGCGGCTCAAATGATGCAGGCTCCGGGGTCGAGCGCGCATCTGACAGCTGGGGCGAGTAAATGGCCAAGATGAGCGAACGTTCGCGGCCGGTGATCGCGATCGACGGCCCGGTCGGAGCCGGCAAATCGACGGTCGCGCGGGCGCTGGCGAACGTGCTGCAATTTACCTACCTTAACACCGGCGCGATGTATCGGGCGGTTGCGATCGCGGCGCGCGAGCGCGGTATTGACCCCGATGATCCGGAGTTGGCGGCCCGGCTGGCGGCGATGCTCGAGAGCGTCGCGATTGCGTTCGACGGCGAGCGTGTCCTGCTCGACCGGCGCGACGTGAGCGCCGAGATTGCGGCGCCCGCCGTCAGTGACGCGGCGTCGCGCCTTTCGACACTGGCCGTGGTGCGTGAGCGGATGCGCGACGCGCAGCGTGCGGCCGGACGCGACGGCGGCATCGTGATGGAGGGCCGCGATATCGGCACCGCGATTTTTCCTGACGCCGAGTTCAAATTTTTTCTGACGGCCGCCGTGGAAGTGCGCGCGCGACGCCGCTTCGCCGAGTTGGCCGCCAAGGGCGAGCAGGTCACGTTCGCTGCGGTGCTGGCGCAATTGCGCGAGCGCGATCGGCGTGACCAGGAGCGCGAATTGGCGCCGCTGCGCCGCGCCGACGACGCGATCGAGATCGATGCAACCGCACTTGCAGTGAACGAAGTGGTCGCGGCGATGAAGTCGCGGATCGATCAAGGCTGGCGCGGGGTTGACGCGGCGAAAAGGACTTGAAACGTGCTTAGGTCCCTTGTATGGATGGCAATAGCTTCGAGGTCTGCGTAAGGTCCCACTAATGGAGAAAGAACTTGTCTGACAAAACGAACGGAGGAACGAATGATTTCGAATCGCTGATGGAACAGAGCCTGCGCTCGCCACGTCCAGGTGACGTGCTTGCCGGCACCGTACTTCTCATCACCCGCGATAACGTAATCATCGACATCAACTACAAATGCGAGGGGCAGGTGCCGCTCGCCGAGTTCCTGGATCACGAAGGTAAAGTCGCGATCAAGGAAGGCGACGAAGTTGATGTCTACTTCGAGGGTACCGAAACCGAGAACGGTACCGTAGTGCTCTCGCATGCGAAGGCCGAGAAGTACAAAGTCTGGCGCGAACTCGAGCGCGCGTTTCAAGAAGAGACTCCGGTCGAGGGCATGATCCTCGGCAAGGTCAAGGGCGGGCTCCAGGTCGACATAGGGGTACCGGCTTTCCTGCCTGGATCGCACGTGGACCTGAGACCCGCGCGCAACCTCGATCGTTACGTCGGCCAACGCGGACGTTTCCAGATCCTCAAATTCAACCGCGCGCGCGGCAATGTCGTAGTCTCGCGCCGCAGCGTGATCGAACGTGAACGCGCTTCGCTGAAAGAACAGACGCTCAAGGTGCTCGAGGAGGGCGTGATCCTCGAAGGTACGGTCAAGAACATCACCGACTACGGCGCTTTCGTCGATCTGGGTGGTCTCGACGGTCTCCTGCACATCACGGACATGGCCTGGGGTCGGCTGCAGCATCCTTCCGAAGTAGTCAAGGTTGGCGACAAGGTCAGGGTGGTCGTACTCAAATACGACGCTTCACGCGAGCGGGTCTCGCTCGGGATGAAGCAGATTATGGCCGATCCGTGGAGCCGCGTCGCCGAGGGTTACCCGGTGGGCGCACGGTTCAACGGCACGGTGGTAAGCGTGACCGACTACGGCGCGTTCGTCGAACTCGAAAAAGGGGTCGAGGGCTTGATTCACGTCTCCGAGATGACGTGGAGCAAACGGGTCGTGCATCCGTCAAAGGTGGTGAACGTCGGTGACACAGTAGGAGTGCAGGTGCTGGGCGTCGACGAGGCCAATCGCCGCATCTCGCTGGGTCTCAAACAGACGGAACCGAATCCGTGGGAAGCCCTCTCGGCGCGCCATCCGATCGGCAGCACGATCCACGGAAAGGTGAAATCGATCACCGATTTCGGGGTCTTCGTCGAAATCGAGTCAGGCATCGACGGGCTGGTGCATATCTCGGACCTTTCGTGGACCAAGAAAGTTCGCCATCCGTCAGAGGTTTACAAGAAGGGAGACGAGGTCGATGCGATCGTGCTGGGCATCGAGGTCGACAACGAGCGCGTCAGTCTGGGCGTAAAGCAGCTTGGCGGCGACCCGTGGGACAGCGTGGCGCAGCGCTATCCGCTTAATACCCGGGTCACGGGCAAGGTCAGTTCGGTGGCAGACTTCGGGGTTTTCGTCGAGCTGGAGGAAGGCATCGAGGGGCTTATTCACATTTCCCAGTTGAGCAACGAGCGGGTGGACAAACCGTCGTCACTGTATAAAGTGGGCGACCAGCTCGAGACGCTAGTGGTACAGGTCGACACGCGCGAGCGGCGCATCGGTCTTTCGATCAAGGCCCTGCGCCAGCATGAGGAGCGCGAGGAGATGCAGGCCTACCTGAAGCGCGATCATGAGGCGTCGCGCTTCTCGCTCGAGGACATCCTCAACGAGGAACTACGGCTTGACCGCGAAGAAAGTAGTCGCGCACGCAGCGGGCGAGGACGTTAGGGAACAATCGGTGCGAGGAGCGCTGGCGGCCTATGACCAAGCGGGAACTCATCGAGGAGCTGCTGACGCGGCATCCGGGCCTCTCGCATCGCGAGTCGGAAGCGATCGTCAACGCAATGTTCGATGCGATGGCGCATGGTCTCGCCCGGGGTGAGCGGATCGAGATACGCGGCTTCGGCAGCTTCGGCGTGAAGCAACGTCATGCCCGCCAGGGACGCAATCCCAAGACCGGCGAGGCGGTTACGGTCGCGGCCAAAAGGATCCCGTTCTTTCGCGCGGGCAAGGAACTCCGGGCAGAGGTCAATGTCGAAGCCGGGGTCCTTCCCGCCCGCTCGGCCTGAGTCGGAGACTGCGGGCGCGCGCCTGTGGGCGCCGTGGCGTTCGGCTTATATCAGCGCCGCGCGCACGACCCCTCGCGAGTGTATCTTTTGCCTGCCCCGGATCGACGCGCGATCGTTGCGACGCCGGCTGGCGTTGTATGCGGGGCCGCTCGCACTGGTGATGCTGAATCGCTATCCATACAACAACGGCCATTTGATGATTGCTCCGCGCCGGCACGTCGCGACGCCGGAGGTGCTGACGCGGGAAGAGCGTGCAACTATCGCCGAACTGCAGGCGCTCGCGGTCGAACGGCTGCGTGGCGCGCTGCATCCCGACGGCATTAACCTGGGGGCCAACCTGGGGCGGACCGCAGGCGCCAGCTTTTCCGAGCATTTGCACTGGCATCTGGTGCCGCGTTGGGATGGCGACTCAAACTTTATGCCTGTAGTCGGCTCGACGCGCGTGCTCTCGCAGCATCTGGACGAGAGTTTCGCGTTGCTTGCGCCTCATTTCAAAGCGATCGACACTGCTTTATCCTAAAGCGAGAGGCTTTTCTCAGCGGCACTTATTATGGATCAAACTGTCCTCAAGCTGCGTACACTTGGAGAACTGAAGCGCGCCGGATACCAGACGCTGCCGGTGCGGATGGAGATGCGCAACAACCTGCTCACGCGGCTGCGCGAGCGGGAGCGCATTCTGCCGGGAATCGTCGGTTATGACGAATCGGTCCTGCCGGAAATCGAGAACGGCGTCCTGGCAGGCCACCACATGATCATGCTGGGTGAACGCGGCCAGGCGAAGTCGCGAATAATCCGCTCGCTCGCTCTTTTGCTGGACGAGTTTGTGGCGGCGGTCGCGGACTGCGAAATCAACGACGATCCCTACGCGCCGATTTGCCGGCGCTGCCGCAAACTACTGGCGGAGAAGGGTGATGCGGCGCCGATAGCGTGGATTGGGCGCGACCTCCGCTACGCCGAGAAGCTCGCGACGCCCGATGTGTCGGTGGCGGATCTGATTGGCGAAATCGATCCGATCAAGGTGGCGGAAGGACGCTATCTCGCCGACGAAGAGACCATCCACTATGGACTCATCCCGCGGACCAATCGCGGCATCTTCGCTATCAACGAGCTTCCTGACCTGACCGAAAAGGTGCAAGTCGGCTTGTTCAATCTGATGGAGGAGAAGGACGTCCAGATCAAGGGCTACAAGATCCGTCTGCCGGTTGACCTGGTCTTCGTCGCCAGCGCAAACCCCGAGGACTACACCTCGCGTGGACGGATTATCACTCCGCTCAAGGACCGTTTCGATATCCAGATACGCACGCACTATCCCAAGACGCTCGAGCACGAGATCGCGATCATGGAACAGGAATGCAGCTATCCGCTGCGCTCCGAAATGCCCTTGCGGGTCGCGCAGTTTCTCAAGGAGATTCTCGCGCAAGTCACCTTCGAGGCGCGTGCCTCGAACGAAATCAACCAGTCGTCGGGAGTGTCCGTCCGCGCGACCATAAACAATTTCGAGTCGATCATTTCGAACGCTGAGAAACGCGCGGTGCGCAACGGCGATCAGGAGATCGTGCCCCGTCTCTCCGACCTGCATTCGCTCTATGCCTCGACGGCCGGCAAGCTCGAACTCGAGTACGTAGGCGAGGACAAAAAGGAGGATGATCTGATCGAGCGGCTGGTCAATCGCGCAGTGCTGAAGATCTTCGATCGATATCTTAAGCTCGACGATCTAAAGCGGGTGACCACTTACTTCGAAGAGGGCTGGGGCGTCGAGGTTTCCGACGGTTCGCCCGCCTCTGATTACATGGACGCTCTGCGTGAGGTGCCCGGACTCCGCGAGGCGGTGGATACGCTTGGCGCGTTCGAAACGCCCGGCCTGATGGCGACGGCTAGCGAGTTCATTTTCGAAGGCCTCCATCTCCATCAGAAACTCAACAAGGAACGCCAAGGCGGCCGCTTCTCGTATCATGCCTGACGCCAGGCGCGCAAAATGGTAACCACGCGCTACACCCAGTGGGACGGCACTCAGAAGCTCAAACTCGACGCCGACAAAGTCTTCGAGAAGCTGGCCGAGTACCTCTCATACACCGACGACGTCCGCCAGGCGATGGACTGGATGATGCGCCAGGGGATGGATTTCGACGGGGTCAAGGTCCAGGGGCTCGAGGAATTCCTGGAGCAATTGCGCCAGGAGATGCGTCAGCGCTACCGCGATTTCAATCTGCGCAACGCGCTCTCGGAAATGGAGCAGCGGCTCGACGACATCTTGAACCGCGAGCGCCAGGCGCTTGAGGCCGCGCGAGGACAGAAGCCCGGAACTGAGGAAAAAGAGCGCCAGTTCAGTCGCATGCCCGCGCCGTCTCTCGGAGGCGCTCCGCAAGCTTGAGGGTTACGAATTCGAGGACGCGGAGGCCAAGGCCGACTTCGACGAGCTTCTGGCTGAATACGAAAATATCCGCGACCTCGAGAACTTCCGCGACCGCTTCAACCATATGTTCCACGGGCCGAAGAGCCTGAACTATGAGCAGTGCGCTCGAGCTGATGCGCGAGATGGAACGGATGCGCCAGCTCGAGCAGGACCTGATGCAGGGCAACTTCGAGACGATCTCGATGGAAGACCTGAAGGATCTGCTGGGCCAACAGGCGTCACCAGGACTTTCAGAACCTGCGCCAGGTGATGCTTCTGTTGCAGAACTCGGGCTACATGGCGCAGAAGGGCGACCATACGCAATTGTCGCCCAAGGGCGTACGCCGAATCGGACAATTAGCGCTTCGCGACATCTACCAGGGGCTGCTCAAGGATCGTGCCGGCAACCATATCACCGACCATCGCGGCATCACCGAAATGCGACCTGACGAGGTCAAGCCCTACACATTACGGCGATCCGCTCAACCTGAATCTCGTCGGAACGCTCAAGCATGCGCTCACGCGCAAGCCCGGCGTGCCGCTTGAGCTCGATCCTGGCGACTTCGAAATCTATGAAAACGACTTCGGCAGTTCGTCGTCGACCGTGCTCTGCCTGGATATGTCGTGGTCGATGAGCTGGGAGGGGCGGTTCGCTGCGGCCAAGAAGGTCGCGATGGCACTGGAAACGCTGATTCGATCGCAAGTTTCCGCGCGATTTTTTTTCCATTGTCGGGTTTTTTACCCGTGCGGTTGAGTTGAAGCTCAAGGATCTGCCCGAGGCCTCGTGGAACATGGGCGATCCGTTCACCAATCTTCAGGATGGGCTCAGGCTCGCTTCCGATCTGCTAGGACGCCATCCTTCGCGAAACCCGCATATCATCGTCATCACAGATGGTCAGCCGACGGCGTACTTTCTCAACAAGCGGCTGTACTGCGAATGGCCATTGTCGTTCGGCGGGATCAGCATGCGCGCCGCGCAGGAGACGCTCAAAGAGGTTGAGCGAGTGACGCGCAAGGGTATAACGATCAACACTTTCATGCTCGACGACTCGCCGAGCCTGCGCGCCTTCGTCGAGAAGATGACGCAGATCAATCGCGGCCGCGCGCTCTATACGCGTCCCGACCATCTCGGCGAGTACATGCTGGTCGACTACCTCTCGAAGAAGCGCAAGAAGGCTTGACACGCTAGATGGTTACTTCGGCGCTGCGTCGGGACTATCCGGCGCCACCGAGTCGTTAAGCGCATCCTCGACCGACTGCGAATTTTCAGCACGGTTCCATTCCGCCAGACGCCATCCCTGTTTGAAGGCGGCCACCCGTTGCTCGGAGGAACCGTGCTTGCCGCCGTGGCCGCCGCCGCCGAACTCGTCTCCGGTCATAGTCCAGAAGGGGGTCAGGTCAGTGGCGCGGATCTTGAGCCGCTCCAGTGTGTAACCGGCGAAGCGATCGGCTTCGAGTTCTTTAATCTCGATGGGCACGTCGGCGCGCGAAGCCTCGGAATCGTGATGGTATTCGTGGCCAACCTCGTGCGCGAAGATCGCCCACAGCATCGGTGCGATCACATTCGGATCGTTAACGTCGAGCCGAGCTGTCATCAACATGCCCATTGCGGTCGAGTTGTAGAAAATGCATTCGCCAGACGACGCATGTGGCTGCTCTAAAGCAACGGTCTGGTAGACCTCGAAATTGCTGCCCCATAAGTCGTTGATCTGTCCGACGAGCGTCTTGATCGCGGGTGCTGCCGGCAGCGCCTCTTCCCCGCATACCGACTTGGGAGTGCCATCGCTGCTGCCGGTGGAAGCCGGTGTTCGGACCGCGGCGTTTTTCGAAGTAGTGTCGGAAGCTGGGTGCTGGACGACCTCCCAGTCGTCTTGCGCGAACGCGGTCGCGGCACCCAGCATCACCACCAGCGCGGCAATTGAGGCGACGAGGGTCACTGAATGGCGTGCAGCCGTTCCGAGGATTCGGGCTGTCGTCAGTGGTAGGTGCACCTCAAGATGGCACCGGATTAGCGGTCCACTGTCAAGGAAAAATCGGGGCCGACCAGGAAGACGCGTTGCCGGAGTTACCGATTCTCAGCGTGGAGCGCGGCCGATCATCTGCTCGGACAAAGGAATGCGGTGTGTCTGCAAATCCGTGTCTGCGCTTATCGGAACCGGCGGGGCTGTCCAAACGCCGCCGATCCTGCGCAAAACAATATCGCCCGCCTCGTCGCCGGCCGTCGCGACAAGCCGGCGAACCGGTTCGTCTATGGGCTCCTTGGAAAGACGGAAAGTTCCCCAGTGAATCGGAAGCAGATAGTGGGCCCCGGTCGCCTTGAACATCGTCCAAACTTGTTCGGGGTTGGCATGATTGTGAATCCATGGATCGTATGCGCCGATCGAAAAGGCGGCGATCTCGGGCGGGTTCTGGTGCAGCGTGGCAAAGATATCGGTCAGGGCGCTGTCGCACGCGAGCAACATCCGTACTCCATTTTTTTGCAGCACGTAGCTGTTGAAGCCATAGTCGCGCCCGTATGGCGGCCAGCGTCTACCCCAATGGCGCGCTCCCATAGCGGTGACCGTCAGACCATCAACCTCAGTATGATCGCCCCATCCAAGTTCGCGCACGTCTTTGAAACCCAGTGGACGGATCAGCGGGCTGCAGCCGGTGCAGGCGATCACGACTGCCGTCTTGGGCAGCGCCTCAAGAGAGGGCAGGTCAAGATGGTCCATATGTGCGTGAGTGATCAAGATCACATCGAGCGCTTGTAGTTTTCCGGGTTCGAGCGGAGCAGGAGCCAGGCGATGCGGCCCGATGGTAAAGAGCGAACCGACAGAGAAACCAACTCTCTCGAATAGTGTCGGGTCAGTAATCAACCTGACCCCAAAGTAGTTCATCAACAATGTGGCATGGCCCAGATTGGCGATAGTCAGGGCGGAGGCAGGCCAATTTGCCGGTTGCAAACTCATCGCCGGTCTCACAACAACGCTATCCGGCTTCCCGCTACGGACCACAAGCGGTCCCGCGAATAACACGACAGCGAGAAGCGGAACTGCGATGGCATAGAACGCTCGTCCTCGTATCTGAATAACCCGACGGAATAGCATCATCCGTTCGGCGGCGGGAAGCATGGCAGCTTGGCTGCCACTACATATTGGTAGACGCGGTTGTTCCAGGTGAAGGTCCCTGGTCCCGAACCAAAATCGACGGTAAGCGCGACCAGGCGGTTCTGCTCGACTTCCGTCTTGGGTTCGTTCGCAGCGTAGGCGAGATAACCGCTCCCCGACGGCGGCAATGCGCCAGATAGCGCCGGAGTGAAATTCATCTGCAGGAAATTGACGGCAGGATGCCAACCGCCAGGACCGGTGTCTTTGTCGAGTAGGGGGGTCCATTGCGGTTCGTCAGGCGAACCCCCGACGCTCAATTCGCGGTACTCCGGCGACCCAGATCCGTTCCTCCGTATTTCGATGACGCCGGGGACTTCCAGTTCGAGCTCGTCGCAGCGCTCTTCACGATCGATTTCATCTTCTTCCGGATGATTCGGATCGGTGGCGTTCTTGCCGGAGCCCTGATGCGCGGACATCGTTGCCGCCTCGACCAGATTTACAGTACCGGAGCCGACTGCTTCGACTGCGGAGATGCCAAGTGGAGCGAGCTGAAGAGCCGCGGCCCAGCAGCCACAGGTTCCGATGGTGAGCGCGGCGGCTATCGCCAACAATCCGAGCCGCGTCACGCGAAAGTTCGCTGGTGATGCGATGCCTATCAAAACCCTCATCTTTTCCGCCCGAGCACCATAGAGGAGGTGAATGGCGGGCTCGGCAACGGATCATGCCGGATTTCGGAGAAGCCAGCCGTCTCTAGCCAGTGGCTGACCTCATTAAAGCTGTAATCGCGACCATGTGTGGTGAGGAGCAGGTAAAGCGAGAAGATTGCTCCCGCGGCAGGCTCGACTAACCGCGAATCCATGATGTGGTCCTTGATAACGAGCATACCGCCGGAATTGAGTGCGCGAAAACACTTGCAGATTAACGCGCTGTTCGTCGCCTCGTCCTCACTGTGGACGATATTTGACGCGAAGATTACGTCGACCGGGCCAGGGAGTTCGCCTTCCCGATAATCGACCGCGCGCAGGTCGATCCGCGCAAGCGCCCAAGGCGCGCGGTCGCCGATGATCCGTCTCGCAACCTCAAGTGTTGCTGGAAGATCATATATAGCACCGCGGGCTTGCGGATTGCGGCGCAGAAACTCGACCAGATAGGTTCCGGGACCACCGCCAAGATCGACAATCGTACGAGCGAAGCCAAGGTCGAGATGCTCTGCCGCCCAGGTCGCGTCACCGCGCGCGCGCACGAGGCTGTCCATTGCGCGGATGAACCGGGCGGTCTCTTCGGGACGCGATTGATACATATCGGGAGTTCGCGCCGGACCGCCGTCGCGAATTGACTGCTCCAGATTGCCCCACGTCGCCCACAAGGCTTCATCGAAAAGGATCATGCCGCCGAGATATTCCGGGGATGCTTCAACGAGCATCCGGCGCGACGATTCGGTGAGCGCATAGCGTTCATCGGAAAGAGAGAGGATACCCAGCGAGACGAGGGCGTTGGCCAGCAACATGGTTGCTCGCCGTTCGCAGCCGAGCGCTGCGGCAAGTTCGGGTCCGGAGCATTCGCCTCGCCGCAGAATCTCGAACAGCCCCAGTTTAAGTGCGACCTGGATTGCTCGCGCCGGAGCATGTCCACCGGCGAGTCCAGCGAGTTCGGTGAAATCCATCGAGGGACCGCTCATGCGCGGCCGGCTTCCGCTTCCCGAGGCATCCGGCCGGCTCCTAGCTTGAGCAGTCGTCTCTGTTGGTGGAAGTTCATCTAACGGATGAAGTCCTCATTGACGTGAAATCCACCGGTAGCGCTTCGTTGGGTGCGGGAGACGAGATTATTTTGGCGGAGCCTCTGGGCGATATCGCGACTTCGCGACCGCTGGCAGACGAGAACTTCATGGCCGAATTCGAGCCTCCAACGGCCGACGAAGACGCGAGTGGCATCCCTCGAGTGCAGATCGTCGCCGTGTCACTGAAAGCCACAGCGAAACCGCCGCTGTGGCTACAGTCTTGCCACGGGCGGGGCACTTGTCAACGCAGCTCCGCTCGATGCGCTACCTAAGACCCATAGCCATTGGTAGCAGCCGCTCCCGACCCCTATGGCACAAGCACTAGCTTACCGACCGACTGCCGCGATTCCATGAAACGATGCGCCTCCGCCGCCTCCGCCAAGGGATACTTCTTCCCGATGAGCATCTTCAATTTTCCTTCCTCCATCAGCTTGAAGCATGCCTCCGTGCCCTGGCGCATGAGCTGATGTTGCGAAGAGGCGGTGAGCAGAACGAACCCGCTCACCTTGACCGCATTCTGGAAGAGCCGGAAAACGTCGAGCTTGTCCGGGGGTCCGCCGGCGCGGCCATAGAGAATCACGTGTCCGAAGGGTGCCATGCACCCGATGCCTTTCTCGAAGGTCGGTTTGCCGATCGCATCGAGATTCAGATCCGCGCCTTTGCCGTTGGTGATGCGCATCACTTCCTTGGCAAAGTCGTGAGTTTCGTAGTTGATTACCTCGTCGGCGCCGTACTGCTTTGCGATCCCGATTTTGCCGTCGCTGGAGACTGTGCCAATCACACGCGCGCCAGCCGCTTTCGCGATCTGCATAGCGACGATCCCGACCCCGCCCGCCGCTGAGTGGACGATCACGGTCTGTCCCGGCGTCATATGGTGGCAGGCGTGGATCATGAACCATGCCGTCAAAGTTTGGATCGGGAAGGCCGCGCCTTCCTCGAAGCTGACGGAATCGGGCAGCGGAATCAGCTGGTTGGCGTAGAACAAAGAGAATTCCGCGTAGGCCTTGAGACCGATTCCCGCCACACGCATCCCCGCCTTGAAGCCTTGAACTTCCGGACCGACCTCGTCGATTACACCCGCTCCTTCCATTCCGGGGGTATCCGGCAGTTTGGGCTTGATCTGGTAGTTGCCCTGGCGGAAGAAATTGTCGGCGAAATTGATCCCGATCGCGTGATTGCGCACGCGAACCATCCGCGGCCTCAATTCGGGCTTGGGAATCTCGACCAACTGCATGACTTCAGGACCGCCGACTTCCTTGAATTGAATCGCCTTCACCGGTCTTGCCTCCCTGGCACGAGTGCGAGATCACCAGCCTAGCGCGCTGGCAATTCCGCCTGGGTTCAGCAATGGGGTTAGCAAAATCGCTTCCTGCCACGCAACGATATAGACTTGTGCGCAAGATGCTGGAACTGGTTATGTTCGACGCCGACGGCGTTCTCTTCGACTCCACCGATTCCAATACCGCCTATTACAACGCGATCTTCGCCAGTATCGGCGAGTCTCCGATGAGCCCGGAGGAGGAAAGGGCGGGTGTTTTTATGTCCGCGCCACAGGTCTTCGAGTTACGCGCGGCGGGCCAGAGTGCGCGGATCGAGCGGATGCGCGCTGCCGCGCGTTCGATGGACTCGACGCCTTTCTTCAACCTTCTCCGACCGCATCCGGACTTGCGCGACTTCCTACTCGAGATCAAGCGTAACTATCGCGTCGCGCTTGCCACTAACCGCTCGGCGACGATCCCCGCGATAATCGAGTATCTTGGACTCGACGGAGTGTTCGACGCGGTCGCCAGTGCGCGCGACAAGGTGCGCCCCAAGCCTGCGCCCGATATCGTCCAGCTATGCCTCGCGCGTGCCGGAGTCGCGGCGAGGGGCGCGGTCTACGTTGGCGACAGCGAGACCGATCGGATTGCTGCGGAGGCGGCCGGCACCAGTTTTATCGCGCTGGGCACACGGACCGATCATACCAACCGGATAGCGCGGCTGGACGAACTGCCGGGCGCGCTCCTACGTCTGTTTGGCGGTTGAGCCTGGCCTCCTACGCACCGCGGCGCCGTCTTCAGCCAGCATGCGTTGTGCGGCTAGCCGCCGCTTTCCGGCCTCGGACCACGCTTGCGCGGACGAGGTTTTGTGGACGCGTCTGTGCGCGCCGATCCTGCGCCCGCCAGCATCCGGTCGATCTTCATGTTAAGGTTGGTCAACTGGCCGTTCAGATGGTCCAGACGAGCCTTGAGCTCGCGGAAATCACGCTTGGACGGCAGATTGACGAAGTCCAGAACCGTTTCGACATTGCGATCGAATGTCCGCTTATTGGCGAAGAGGCTTTCGCCCGCGCGGCCGAAGCGTTTGCGCAGTCCTTCATTCGCCATCAACTCGCTGAAAAAACTTGAGATGCCCTCTTCGCTCATTTGGCGTAGCTTTTCGATCAAGCTTTCGGCTTCCCGGCGTGCCATAGGTTAACTATAGCCAGACGGCTCTCACCGGCCAAACGATGCAATTGATCGCGATCATACTGGGCTTCGCCTCCGGCTTCTCACTGATGGGCTGGCACGAGCCTTCGGCGGAAATCATCGCGACATCTTTGGTGATCGACGCTTCGCTGGCGCCGCTCACCGCGGTAATTGCAGCTCGGCGCGGCTGGTCGCCCGCGGTCTGGTCGGTCATCGGGTTTGCGCTGGGCGTCTGGGCGCTCGGATTTGTGTTGTTGATGCGATCTTATGGGGCTGGGCGAGGAGAGCCGCCGCTCCCACCTACCTCTGATGCCGCTTGATCCATTCAGCTGCTGGCGCAAAGACCTGTTGTTCCGCGTGACTCCCACAGATCAGATCGAGATGACCCCATCCCGCCAACCGTTTGACCGTTACGTCCTTGCTGCCCGTCGACGCGGCTGATTTGGCGACCCGCTGCGGCCAGTCCGGCGCGATATTCGTGCTGCTGAAGGCGACCACGGAGATTTTGGACTTGGCTAGGGCTTCCGCGTGTTTCGAAGTCTCCGGATCTTTGTAGTCCTGCACGACCGGCCAGTAGCGGTCGTAGCCAATCAGTGTTCG
Organism: uncultured Pseudomonadota bacterium; assembly: GCA_963837035.1. GTDB lineage: Bacteria > Desulfobacterota > Binatia > Binatales > Binataceae > JASHZA01. The sequence goes on along the minus strand of CAWIMH010000021.1, from coordinate 463,007 downwards.
CGCGAGCGCGTTCAGATCGGAGAAGCCGCCAAACGGGTTGGCTAGTCCGCCCTTGCCGCCGAATCCTGCGGAGTAATAGACGACGTTGGCGAGGTTATCGCCAGCGGTCTTGTACTTGGGTATCGGTGCACGGCCAGCAGGGTTTTCTATCACCATCCTGAGGAGGGTCTGTCGCTTGTCCCAGGTGAGATGCCGCCCTCCGACGTCGGTGGCGTAGTCGCCCGGAGGAGGCGCTCCCTCGCGGCCGTCCGCCAGCATACCGTCGAAGATCACCAGACCCTGAACGTGCTCGGGATGTTGCGCCGCATAGAGATAGGCGAAAGTCGCGCCGCGGCTGAAGCCCGCCACGAAAATGCGATTGCGGCTGGTCCTCTGCATTACGTATTGCGCCGCCATATCGATATCGGATTCGAACAGTTCGTCTGTCCAATCCTTCAGTTCGATGAGCCGGTCAGGCGGCGTCTGCGGCGGAATGAAGTGCGTCCTGTAGTCGAGCGCCCATAGGTCCACTCCCTGCTGGGCAAAGTAGATCTCCAGCGAATAGCGCGGGTCGTCGATCGCTGCTTCCCCGTTCATATTGGTACCCGGAAGATAGAACATCACGATGGAGGGGTGAGCAGATGAGCGCGAATCGCGAGCGTAGCGATGAAGCGCGATATGGTCGAAGGGCGAGGGGCCGCGAGTCGCCTGGAAAACGGTTTCGTGAACACCGGGCGCAGACCGGAAGTTACGTGGGGCCCCAACGGAATCGAAGTCAGCGGCTGCGGCCAGACCGCGGTACGCGGCGGCGATCAATAACGTTGCGATAAGCGCGGCCTTTGCAGGTCCCCTTCTCGGTGACGAGATCGATGAACACCGAGTGAACAAAAGCTTTTTTGCAGGTCGCCTCATCGGGTACTCTATTCGGCGCGAAGACGTTCACCTTTCTCAGCAGCATAAGGATTCACTTTTTTTCCGCAACCCGCCCCGGCGCCCGCAGCCGCTCGAATTGGCGGGCGTTGACCCGTCGGGTCCGCCGTGCGAAACAACTCTGAGTCGTGCCGCAGGGGTTGCGCGCACGGTGCGATGCGTTCGCGCCGAACACAACCGAAACTGGATACAGGGAGCGTCCGATGGCCGGTAAAATCGAATTCGGTCTCTTTTCGCCGCAGGCCGGAATGTCCTTCAAGGCGATGCTGGACCGCGCCTCGCATGTCGAGAAACTCGGGTACCATTCGTACTGGCTGGTGGACCACTTCTGGAACCGCGGAGTACCTCAGGCCGACGTGCTCGAATGCACCACCAGCATGAGCGCCTTATGCGCGCGCACCGAGAAGCTGCGTATCGGTTCGTTGGTGCTTTGCAACTCCTTCCGTAATCCGGCGATGCTCGCCAAAGCGCTGGCTAGTATCGACAATATCAGCAACGGCCGGCTCGAAATCGGGTTAGGCGCGGGTTGGATGGACGAGGAATACCGCGCCTACGGTTATGAATTTCCCTCGATGGGCGCGCGCTTGAGGCAGCTCGAAGAGGGCGTGCAAATCCTGAAGGCGATGTTGAGCGAGGCCAAGTCGAGCTTCACCGGCCGCTACTACACGGTCGCCGACGCCTTCAACAATCCCCAGCCGGTGCAGAAGCCGCATCCACCCATCACCATCGGCGGGAGCGGTGAGAAGACGATGCTGCGTATCGTGGCGCAACACGCCGACCGCTGGAACTGCCCGGCAGGTTACCGAAGCTTCGAACACAAGCTCGGTGTTCTGAAGCAGCACTGCGCCGCCGTCGGCCGCGATATCAACTCGATCAATATCTCGGAGCAGCTGCTGGTGTGCGTCGCCGCGAGCGAAGCGGAGGTCGAGGAAAAGTGGAAGATCGCTCAGCGGCTGCCGTTCTGGCGCACCGGAATCAAGGGAACTCCCACACAAGTCGTGGCCGCCTTGCGCGATCGCGTGAGCAAAGGGATCACGTTCTTCACCATAATTTTCGGCGATCTCAACTCGAAGGAGAGTATCGAGCTGTTCGGCCGCGAAGTGATGCCTGCATTTGCGTAGTCGGGACCGGTCCGTCACGCCGGACTTATGGATGGATGAGCCGCCACTAGCTTCACCCGGTTTGCGTCTAAAGAGCGGTTTCCGTGTATAAGGACAACTGGGGCTTGTAACCAGCACAGGAGAAAAACGATGCCGCTGTATCTCGATGAAATCTATTTCAACATGGCGAGCAAGGAATCGTTCAAGCAGGCGGTCGAACTGATCGGTGGCGCGATCAAGAACGGCTTCCCGCCCGGGGTGACCCTGAAGGCCGGTCCCTGGGCCTCCAACGAGGAACCCAAGATCGTGCTCATCCTCGACATCCAGGACCACGCCCTGACCTTTAGCCCGTTCAGCGGCGCGCTTGCCCGGGGGATCGTTTCAAAGCGGCGCCTCACTCCAATCGTTGATTGGGCGACCGCCGAGAAGACCGCGAAGGAACTCTAGCCCAGAGGTTGCTACTGCATCGCAATGCGGCGGTGCCGCTGCGATTTCGGAGGAGGGCGTACTATGTCCTACGATCTGTTGATCCGAGATGCGCGGATTTGTGACGGTACGGGCGCGCGGGCCTACTCAGGATCGGTCGCCGTCGATCACGGCAAAATCGCCGCAGTCGGTGACGTAACGGGTGCCGCCCGCCGCGAGATCAACGCAGGCGGTCTCGTTATCTCGCCTGGTTTTGTGGACATCCATACGCACTACGACGCCCAGGTTTCATGGGATCCCCTGTTCACGTGCTCGTCGTGGCACGGTGTGACCAGCCTGCTCATGGGCAATTGCGGCGTCGGCGTGGCCCCGGTCCGTCCGCGCGAGAGGGCCACCATGGCCTGGGATCTGGTCAACGTCGAGGCATTACCCCACGAAGTGCTGATGGACGGAGTTTCGTGGGAATGGGAGAGCTTCCCCGAATACATGAGCGCAATCGAGCGTCGCGGTGTTGCGCTCAACTCCGCCTTTCTCGTCCCGCTGTCGGCGCTTCGCTTCTACGTACTCGGTGATGAAGCGGCGCAGCGCGCCGCGACGTCCGAAGAAACCGCCCAGATGGCGGCGCTGTTCCGCGACGCGATGATCGCGGGAGCCTACGGGTTTTCTTTGAGCCTCGCGCCGCAGCATATCGGTTTTCAGGGCCGGCCCCTGGCTTCGCGTATGGCCAGCCGCGAGGAACTCGGCGCTCTCTGCCGAGTGATGCGCGACCTTGACCGCGGCGTCATCGAGATTCTGCCGAGCCGCGGTGGCGCCAGCATGGCGCCGTCCGATGGTGGGTTCGACCTGCTGGTATTCCTGGCTGAGCAGAGTAAGCGCCCGTTGACCTTTCTGGCGATTCTCGATCTGCCTGGGACTCCGCTCAACGTGCACGAGGAAACCATCGAGCGGCTCAAACCCCTGCTCGCGCGTGGCCTCAGGATTCTGCCCCAGGTGACACCTCGCCCGATCCAGCAATATTACACGCTGCGCGATCCCTTTATTTTCGCAGCGCTGGATCCATGGAAAGGGGTGTTCAATCGCAACGCCGAGGAACAAAAGGCGCTCTTTCGCTCCGCGACGTTCCGCCAGGCCTTCAAGGATGAGCTTCGCCGCGACGGGATTAAGGCAGTATTTCGCGGACGTTGGGACCGCGTCCACGTTGTGCGGGCCGAGAAGGCAGAAAACCAACGCTTCCTCAACTGGAGTATCGCGGAACTGGCCGCGACGTTGCACAAGGATCCCGAGGACGCGCTCCTCGACCTCGGGCTCGACGAAGACCTCGCGCTCGGTATCACTCTCTCCGTCATCAACGTCAACAAGGACGTAGTGCACAAGTTGCTCCAATTGCCCAACACGCTGATCGGGCTTTCTGACGCGGGCGCGCACGTCGCCCAACATTGCGATGCAGGCTTGTCCTCGTACCTGCTCTCCGAATGGGTCCGCGAACGCGGAACCCTGACACTTGAAGAGGGCGTGCGCCGTCTAACCTCTGAACCGGCAGACTTCCTGGGTCTGCGCACTCGCGGTCGCATCGTGCCCGGCCACGAGGCGGACTTGGTGCTATTCGACGCCGATCGTATTCGGCCGCTGCCGCCCGAATGGGTCAACGATCTGCCTGGGAAGCAGCCTCGGCTGATCGAGCGCGCCGAGGGGATCGAGTACACGATCGTTGGCGGGCAGCCGCTTTTCGTACATGACGCCTACCAGGGCGGGATGCCCGGCAAAGTGCTGCGCAGTATGGCGGGTTGATCGATGAACGGCGCTGAGAGCCTGCTTCGGACCGCGCTGGCCGCGGGAGTTGATGTCTGCTTCGCCAATCCTGGCACGACCGAGATGCCGCTCGTAGCGGCGCTCGATGCGGTGGCGGGGATGCGCGCGGTGCTTGGGCTCTTCGAGGGGGTCTGCACCGGCGCGGCCGATGGCTATGCCCGGATGGCCGACAAACCCGCACTTACACTGACCCATCTCGGGCCCGGATTCGCTAACGGGATCGCAAATCTCCACAACGCGCGGCGTGCCCGGTCACCGGTGGTCAATGTGATAGGCGACCAGGCGACGTGGCATCGTGCTGCCGACGCGCCGCTTACCTCCGACATCGTTTCCCTCGCACGGCCCGTGTCGGCGTGGGTGCGCGAGGTGAAATCCGCGCAGTCGGTGGCCTTTGACACCGCCGAGGCGATCGCCGCGGCCGGCCATGCGCCCGGGCGCGTCTCGACACTGATTGTGCCTTCTGATTGCCAATGGAATCCCGCGGAAGCGTCTGCCGCTCCGTTAGCCGCCAGCGCCACGGCCCAGGTCCCTGACGACGCGATCGCAAAATCCGCCGAACTGCTTCGCAAGCGGGGTGCTAAGACCGTTCTGTTTATGGGTTCCCAAGCGATCCGCGCGCGCGGCCTGCAGGCCGCCGGTCGAATCGCCGCGAAAACCGATTGCACCCTGATGTGCGAAACTTTCCCCGCCCGGATTGAACGCGGCGGACGGATGCCCGGCGTCGTCAAGCTCCCATATTTCCCTGAGCAGGCGCTCGAAGTTCTTGGCAACTTCGAAGCGGTGATTCTCGCTGGTGCGCCGGCCCCGGTGGCGTTCTTTGGCTATCCGAACATGTCGAGCGCGCTGATTCCACCGGGACGCGAAGTAGAGACGCTCGCCGCGCCCGATCAGGATGTTGCTTCCGCGCTCGAAGCGCTCGCCGATCACATAAGTGCGCCGCGGGACGTGCCCGCCCCCCATTCGCAGAGGCCGCAACTTCCCGCGGGGAAGCTTGACGCGACCACGATTGGTGCCGTCATCGCCGCTTTGATGCCGGAGAATTGCATTGTAATGGATGAGGCGGCGACCACTGGCTTGCCATTCTTCGGCGCATCCACCGCCATTCCTCACACCTATCTGGCACTAACTGGCGGTGCGATTGGGCAGGGACTTCCATGCGCGACCGGCGCCGCGGTCGCATGTCCCGATCGGAAAGTGATCGCGTTTCAGGCCGACGGCAGCGGGATGTATACCGTGCAGGCGCTGTGGACGCAGGCGCGCGAGCATCTGAACGTCACCACTCTTATTTGCAACAACCGTCGCTACCGGATCCTGCAAGTCGAGCTCGCGCGCGCTGGCATCACCGAGCCAGGAATCAAGGCGCGTGGGCTGACCAGCCTGGCCGATCCCGAGATCGACTGGAGCAGGCTAGCCTCGGGGATGGGAGTCCCCGCCGTACGGGTGGATTCTGCGGGCGCCCTCGGGGAGCAACTCGAGCGCGCGCTGGCCGAACCCGGTCCGAACCTCATCGAGATGCTGATCTGATCCGGCGGGCGGGCTCAGGCGTACTGCAGGCTCGCGCCAATCGAGGCGAGGTCCTCGAGGGTTCGCGGTTCGTGGCCAAGCTCTGGCGCAATCATAAGTCTGGTCTCTCGCGGGAGATTTTTGCGCAAAATCTCGATCGAGAGCGATTCTCGCTGTTTCAGCGCCGCAAAATCCGCCAGATTGCGCTGTAGTTTGCGTTTGAGTGCCGTTGGTATTTTGACCCTCTCCAGTTCCGCCACATCGGGTATCCCCGCCATTACGCGATTCACGGCAACCGCACCGACCGTAAAGCCCAATTCGTTCAGCTTAGTGACGAATTCCTGCGCCTGCGCGACACGTTCCGTCGCTGCGGAGGTGACGACGACGAAGAAGCTTTCTGCGCTGCGAATCAACGACTGGGACGCGGCCGCGCGCTCCGCGAACCCGCGGTACATACCTTCGAAACCGCGTACGAAGGTCTGGACGTCGGCCAGAAGGTGCAGTCCGGTCAGCCGGTCAAATGCCGCAAGCACAGCCCGCGCAGCAAGGTCGAACACTGCCACCGGGCCGCGCATTATCCCTTGTGAAACGTTAAGCAGCGAGATCGCGCGCGACCCGAGCAGATCGAGCACCCGGCGCGGCGCATCGAGAAAATCGAGCGCTTCGTCCGCTGGAGGTGTGTCCAGCACGATCACCTCGGTTGATAAATCGCGATGCAATTCCAGCAATCGTTCCATCGCCATGTAGTCGCCGACTCCGGCCAGGGCATTCGACAGGTTCTGATAAATGCGATTGGACAAGATGGCTTCGCGCGCGGTGGCCGAGGGCGCGTAACGCTCGATCAAATGGTCGAAGGTTTGTTTCGGGTCGAGCTTGAGCGCGCGCAACCGTCCGCCACGCCGTGCGCTGAGTCCTGTAAGCGGAACGAGGCGCGGTTCGGTCGCATCGCCTGCCAGTCCCAACGCGTCGAGCAGTCGCGGCGCTGGATCCACCGTCATGACGTCGACCGTGCGGCCGCCGATCGCAGCGTTCAGCGCGATTGCGGCGCTCAATGTGGTTTTGCCGACACCGCCGGGTCCAAGACAGAGCACCAGCCGGTGGCGTTCGAGTTTAAAAGGGTCCGTCATCGCAGGAGGGGCTCGGCGTCGAAACGATCGGCCAGCAGCGCGAGTTCGTTGCGCCGTAGCTCCGGCCGGAAAAGTAACGGCAACTCGACTACCGGGAGATCCGCGGCCTCGAGCTCGCGCCGGGTCTGCGCCGCGTGGTCCGCGATGTCGCGCCTGCGTTGGGCTAGTCGCACGGACATCCCAGCCATGCGGGCCTTTGCGATTTCGCTCGTGGTGAACACCGGTTCGGTAACGCCGTTGAGCACCGCAGCGATGCATCGGACTTTGAGCTGACCGCGCAACTCAGCCGCGGCCGCCAGCGTCTCGCGGCACGCGAGTTCTTCCGGGCACAATGTCAGGATCACACCGAAGCGGTTGGCATCGGTGATAAATTCTCCGACCGTTCCGGCGACGCGGTTGAGTGTGCCGCGTGTCGCGATCCGCTGGACGCTCCGGACCACGGAGAGCAACTCAAGTGCGCCGCCAGTCGCCGGTGCGTCGATAACGGCGTAGCGATCCTCGACTAGTGCCTGTCCAGCCATGAGGCGCAGTCGTTCCATCATCAAAAAAGCTTCCAGGCCCGGCAATGCGGCGGTGACGTAGCCGAAAGTGCGACTCTTGAGCATCCGGCGCGAGATAGCCCGTAGCGGTACGATTTTCCCGATAAATGCCGCGAGCTCGGCCCGCGGCGTCAGCGCCATGATTTCCAGGTTGTCGTCAACGACCACGCTCCTCGCGCCGTTCAGGTCGACGCCAAGCATGTTCGCGATCGAGTGACGCCGCTCGAGATCTGCGATCATCACGGGACGTCGGCGCGCGATCGAGATGGCCAGTGCGGCCGCCACAGTGCTCTTGCCTGTGCCGCCTTTCCCGGTTACGAAGATTAGACGCGGCAATCCCATGGCTGGAATCTAAGCGGGCCGTGCGGGACAGTCCACCGCGGTCGCTCTATGCAGGATGAATCCGCCAACCCGCCGGCTGTTCCCGGTCAGCTCGGAGCGCCTGCCGCGATGCAGACTCTCTTGCTCGAGATACCTCCGCGGAACATTGCCGAGTTCAAGGCGATAGTCGAGTCCTACGACAATTTGGCTACGTTACGCACAGAAGATCCGCGGCTGCATCATCTGAAGCTTTACTTTACACCGGAATCCGCTGGCGACGTCGATACTCTGATCGATTCGCTAACGACGCAGTTTTCGATTCGCCGGCTTACGCCTGACGGGGCCTGACCTCGACCATATAGTCACGACCCTCCCAGCGACTGTCCGCAAGCCACAGGAAAGTGAATGTGATGGGTGCGCGATCGTCCTGGGCGAGTTCAATGTCCACGAAATAGATTTCAATCGATGTCGGCAGCGACCGCGCGTCATGCGCGCTATGCCACTCATCCTTGCTCCAATGCAGTATGAAAGGATCGGGTGTCTGAATCCGCAGGGTCGAGCCGGCCGCGATCGAACCGATTTTGCGGTTCCACTTCCAGACTTCCAGCGGTTTGAGTGGTCGTGCCTGCCGGTAGCGGTCTGCGACCTCAGGAATAAGATCGAAGACCTGGCCGTCGGCTGCCGATCGCAACAGTTTGACGTATTCGGCATGCGCCCACATGAGCGGCATCGCCGCGCCCGTGGGCTTGCCGAAACGCATCAATCGCTGTGGGATATCGGCGTTGTCCCAGATCTGCTCGGGAAGGAGGCGTGTAGGCGTAGCGAAATTCTCGATCGCACGAAGATACTTCTCGGCGCCACGTCCAGCGGCGAGTTCGTAATGGCCGCGCTCGCCGGTCAGTAGAGGCCACGGGCGTCCGCGCCCCCAACCGTCGAAGGCGCCGCCGTCATCGCGCTGCCCATAGCCATCGAAGTTGTAACGGCGCCAGCACGGTCCCGCCGGAAAATCGGTTCGCAAGGTCGCGTCGATCACACGCAGGGAATCCTCGATCAACGCATCACCGGGTTTGCGGATCCCATAGCGCACGAGCTCGAAGAACCCCGCGTCGACGATTTCGGCCGCGGCGAATTCCCATCGTGTGTTCGGTGGACGATTGCGTATCGCCACTATTCCGTGATCCGGGTCCTCGTCCGGCATCTCGCCGCTGACCTGGGTAGGATTGATGCGCACGTAATGGCGCTTGATTCCAGGCATCAATACCCCATTGTTGGTCACCGTCCAGGACTCGATGTGGGATTCGATGTAGTCGGCGTATTCGCCGAGGAAACGAGCGGTTGCCTCATCACCCCGCTCGGCGGCAAAGGCCGACGCGCAGACGAGCGCCGCGATGTTGCTGGCGAGCGTTGAGGGCGAAAGACCACTGTTCTCCTCCCATCGTTCTTGCGGCGTCACGCAGCCATTGACAATCAGATAACGCGCCGCAGCGCGCACCATCGGATACGGGTCGAAGTCAGCGAGTGCCCCAACCTTGCGGAGGCGCCAGGCGAGCAGAACCGGAAAGGCCACCTCGTCCAGTTGGATGCCGCTCCAATAAGGGTCTCCATCGACCCAGAAGTTCTGCGGAAAGCCGCCATCTTCTTTCTGGGTGCAGGCCAGATAGATAAGAGCGCGCAGCGGCGTTGCCATGTCGCCCGCGGCGAGCAGTCCGGTCGCGCTGTTGACCATGTCGCGCGTCCATACCAGGTGATAGCCACCCAGATCCTCATCGCCCTTGATTTCGCCCCAGGGGATACTGAGTGAAGCGACCAGTGCTCCGGGATAATTCTTGTCCTCGTGCGCGAGCAGCAATTCGCGGCTGCGCCGATAGAGCCGGCCTTCGTCCCCGCTGATCTTTTCGAGCGGATAAAGATGGCTGCAGACGCGGTCCCACTGATCGAGGAAGCGTTCGCGATGTTCTGTGAAGGGCGTTCCGAGCGACTGGAAGAGGTTCGTTACCGCCCGATGTAGCGAATGGCCGAAGCTGAGACCCAGCGTGAAGCGGTAGCTGTGGCTCAGGTCGATCTCGCCGATCAATGCGATATTACCGTTGACCGCCGCAGCAAACTCATGGTCGAGCTTGAAGTTGCTGGCGAGATCCTGCCATCCGTCCGTGGTGCCGACGTAACCGCACGAGCGGTGGAGGAACGGCACACTGGCCGCGAGTGCCAGCCACGTTCCACCCTTGTGAGCGGTCAGAAATTCTTTGCCCGACATCGACGCGATATTGCCATTATTGCCCCATCCGCCAACCTCCAGATGCGGCGCCAACAACGTATACAAGTGCAGACGGCGCAGCAGGTCAGGGTCACCTTCAAGCCGCGTCTCAAGCAGCACGCAAGGCTGATGCGGATCGGAGATTACCTCTATCACCACCTGGTAACGTCCGGCGGGGTCGGCGTTGACCAGACGTACTCCCAGACCATGTTCGCCCAAATACTCGACCGAGCTATAGAGATTGCGATGGGCGTCGTGAAAGAACGTCTCTCCGTCGGTCACGACGAATTGCAGGTCCCGGATCTGCGGCCGATCCAGTGTCGGATAGTAGACCTCACTGATGACGCCGTCCGAGACCGTGAACCATACGCTGCTCGAGGTCGAATAAGCGGTGCCGACTACGTCCTTGGCACTGTGCGTCCATCTTGGGGGGATGCCCGGACCTCCGGTAGCAGCAGGACGGGTTTCTATAGTCGCCATTACTCCTCCGCAGGCTTACACGAAGTTCGATGATGGATTGCGGGAATGCGGCTGGTAGCCGATCTAGACCGTGACCTCAGGTCCTGCGGCGGCAGCGTCCCCTGCCGCCGACGGCTGAGTACGGAAGACGTAGGAAACGGCGATGCTCAATCCGTAAAGCAGCAAAAGCGGCACCGCCAGCAGGAAGGGCGAGATCATGTCCGGAGGGGTCAATGCCACGGCAACTACGAAAATCGCCAGCACTGCGTATCGGAAATACTGAATCATCGCCCGGTAATCGACCACACCGAGCCGCGTAAGGAAGAATGCGAAAATCGGCATTTCGAACGTCACGCCGAAGGCCAGCAGCAGTTTGGCCGAGAACGCCAGGTACTCGCTGATCCGCAGCGTCGGCGTCACCCCGATGCTGGCGTATTGGCTCAGGAAAAACGCGTAGCCGATCCTGAATACCACGGCCCAGCAGAAATAACCGCCGGCGAGAAAAAACGCGGTAGCGGAAAAGACAAAAGGCTTCGCCAGCCGCCGCTCGGTCTCGTAAAGGCCCGGTGCTATGAATTTCCAGATCTCGAGAAATACCGCTGGACTGCCGAGAAAAAACCCTGCGATCAATGCCACCTTAAGCTTGGTAAAGAAGGCCTCGCCCACCCCGGTCCCGATCAGCAGCACCTTGTTGTGACCGGCCGTCCGCAGCGGCCAGGTCAACAGTTCGAATAACCTATCGGCGAAGGCATACGCGATCAGAAATCCGATCAGCACCGCCACCAACGAACGAATCACACGCGTGCGGAGCTCTTTCAGATGCTCGATCAAGGGCATCCGGGCCTCCTCCGCACGTTGAGGCCCCACGCCGGACTGGTTGGGGTCGTCGCTGGGCACTGCAACCGCTATGGTTATATGGGACCGGCGGGTTCGGTGGGCTTTACCTCGCCCGGCTCGGGGTTGACCGGCCGCGGCTCGGTAAATACCTGGCTCGGCTCATCAATCGCGCCACCGAGCTCGCGCATTACGGTGTTACTTGCCAGGCGCAATTCGCGCAGGATTTTTCCCGCCGCTCGGGCCACCTCGGGCAGATTTTCCGGGGGGATGACGACGAGCGCGACAATCAGTAAGACTACTATTTCGACTATGCCCAAACGCGATGCCGGTTCAGTAAGAGTTGAAGCCCGCCCGACCAGGCCAAGCACCTTCGCGCAGCTTCAGGTACAATGATCGTGATCGCGCCCCAGAGAGTCAACGATGAACAAAACCGCGCTCATCGCCGACCGTGCTTATTTGAAGCATTTTGCCGGAAGGGTCCATCCGGAGCGCCCTGAGCGCATCGAGGCCATGATCGAGATGGTCGAAGATTCGACTCGTGCGGATCTCAAGATCTACCGGCCCCGCCCTGCCGCATTCGACGAACTCGCCCTGTGCCATCAAGCCGAGTACATCGAAGCGGTGGCGAGCACCGCCGGTCTCGACCGCTTCGACTTTGATCCGGATACGCATACCTCACCGGAGACGTGGAAGACTGCGATCCTTGCTGCCGGTGGAGTTCTGACCGCCGCCGAAACTGTGCTGGACGGCGCCGCGCGCAACTCGTTTGCGATAGTCCGCCCTCCTGGCCACCACGCGCTGCCGGAGCGCGCCATGGGCTTCTGCTTCTTTAATAATGTCGCGATCGCGGCTGCGTGGCTCACGCGTGTACGCGGGCTCAAGCGCGTATTGATCCTTGATTGGGACGTCCACCACGGTAACGGCACTCAGCAGATTTTCTACGAATCGCCGCAGGTTCTTTACATGTCTATCCATCAGTTCCCCCTTTATCCGGGAACTGGATGGCTCGATGAAACCGGCTCGGGTGCCGGAGCCGGGTTCACGGTTAATGCTCCTTTGCCGGCGACCTGCGGCAATGACGAGTACCTTTCTATCTTCGATGAGCTTTTCCTACCAATTGCTCGCTTGTTTAATCCAGAGTTTATACTTGTCTCCGCTGGGTTCGACTGCCATCAACGCGATCCGCTTGCCATGATGCGTGTGAATGAAGATGGCTTCACCGCTATGGCGCGCAGACTCAAGCGTCTTGCCGCAGAATGCTGCGACGGGAAGCTAGTCGCAGTGCTCGAAGGCGGCTACGATTTAAGAGCTCTGGTAGATTCCGGACGGGCGCTGATCGATGAGCTGGGACGCGAAGCCGACGAGACGATAATACCTGTCCCGACGGCACCCCGCGCTGTGCCTATAGTCGAGCGAGCCAAATATTTTCTTGGGCCGCACTGGAAACTCGATTAGTCGCTCGCCGTTCCGTGGCAGATCTGGCGCGGGCGGGTCGTCCGCTGAGGTTGTGGGAGGAGGTGAGGTGACGTGAAGTCGCAGGCACAGGAATCAAGCCCTAAACGACCACGATTGATCGCAATCGCGGGCAGCCAGCCAGCGGAATTCCCCCTGGACTACGACGAGATACTCATCGGAAGCGGTCCCGGCAACGACTTGGTCCTCCAGGACGCGACCGTTTCCCGTCACCACGCGCGGCTGGTGCGCGATGACAATGGTTATCGGCTGACCGACTTCGAAACTGTCAATGGCACCTTTGTCAACGGCAAGCGCATCACGGGGACGGTAGTCATCGCCTTCGGCGATAAATTGGGATTCGGGTCCATTCAGTATGAGCTAGGCGATACGCCAGGGAAGTTGTTGCCCAACGATGGCGCCGGCGAAGCCAACGGTGCCGGAGTTCAGACCCACTTGGCCGCCGACGAAGAGACGATTCCACCTGTTGTGCCGGCGGAAGACCCTGGACCTCCACCCATACCCGCCGCGCCGGTCGCCGCTTCGCAGCCGGAGAGTGCCCCGCGATCCGAGTGGCACCCCGAGACGCCGGAACCGACGCCGCGCCGCCGGATGGACCCGCTGCTGATCGGGGGCATCGTCGCTGTGTTGTTCGCCGCCGCCTTTGTCCTCACAAAGTACGGGCTTCGATATGGGCCGCCTCCGGAGCCCGAAGAATCCCCGAGCCTCGCAGCCAGCACGAACGCCACTCTAGCGGCCGCGTCGCCCACCGCGGCGCCCGCCGCTTCCATCGCGCTCGCAAGCCCGAAGGGTGCCAGCGTATCCCCGTCGCCCCATCCGAGCCCTCATCCTCGGCATGCCGCACCTGCGATTGGACCACTACCGGCGGAGTCAGCCGAACTCACAGCCGCATGGTTGTTACCGCTCAACCGCTATCGCGGGGTGGCGCATCTCCTTTTCGTCAATGCCGATCCGGCGATGACGGCGGGAGCACAGGAACACGCTCGCTACCTGGTCAAAAATTATCGAAAAGAGCTTCGTCAGGGCGTCAATCTGGGCGCGCTTACCCATCGCGAGGATCCAGCCAATCCCTGGTACACTTCCGCGGGAAGTGCCGCCGCAGCCGTTTCCGACACTCACTTCGCCGTCGGAACCGATTCCTTCCGTCCCGCCTCTCGATCGTGGGCCTTCGACTCCTGGATGACCGCGCCGTTTCATCGGCTGTGGATCCTGAATCCTGCCCTGCGTCGTGTTGGCTACGGGGAGTTCTGTGAACGCGGGGTATGCGGCGCGGTGCTGGAGGTGCGGTCTCCGGATGGCTTCGCTCAAGCCGCTCCAGCCCTTCCATACCCAGTCGAGTTTCCCCCCAATGGCTCGATCGTACGCATGACCTCTGCGCAGGGCGAATGGCCGAATCCGCTGGCTCCTTGCCCGGGCTACTCTGTACCGAGTGGCTTGCCGCTGACCTTGCAGCTCGGCCAGATCGCGCAGACGCAATTCTCCGGTTACACCTTGACTCTCAACGGTACCGTACCAGCAGGGATCGAGGCGTGCGGCTTCAACAACACCATCTATCACAATCCGGACCCGGTCGCGGAGAAACAGGCTCAAGCCACCCTGCGCGACGTCGGCGCGATCGTCCTGATCCCGCGCTCGCCACTTGCGCCTGGAAACTACACCGCCTCGATCAACGCTGCGGGCCAGCAATACACCTGGTCATTTACGGTTAGCCCATGAGCAGCAGTTTATGTAGCGCCGCAAGCCCGGGCATCTGCTACAAAGGTGTTTGAGGGGCCTGACCCGCGTGCTATTGCAGTTTGGGCTGACTAAACCTCCTTGGAGGGTCGTATGAAGATCTCGATGTTCCATCTGATGCCGCACCGGGACTTACCGGCGGATTTTGAGACGAAATATCACTCCGTCTGGGTTGACCCTCCGTTCTGGGACCTCGCTGAACCCGGGCAGGTTGGGCAATATTACAACTGGACTCTCGACGAGCTGATCCACGCCGCCAAGAGCGGCATGGATGGTATCTGCGTTAACGAGCATCATCAGAATGCCTACGGGTTTATGCCAAGCCCCAACCTTATGGGTTCAGTGCTGGCCCGCGCCACCAATGGAATGAAGGTCGCAATCGTCCAGATGGGCGCGACCTTGCCGACCACCAATCCCCCCATCCGCGTAGCCGAAGAATACGCGATGCTGGATTGTATCAGCGGTGGGCGCGTCGTCGCCGGAATGCCGCTGGGCAGCCCGATGGACGTCAACCTTTGCTATGGCATCAGCCCCATCGAGCAACGCGAACGCTACTATGAGGCTCATGATCTGATTCTGAAGGCCTGGCAATCCAGAGAAATCTTCGCTTGGAACGGCAAATTCTTCAAATTACCAATGGTCAACTTATGGCCGCGGCCCATTCAGCAGCCTCATCCCCCGGTATGGGTTCCCGGCAGCGGAAGTCTGAGTACCTGGGACTTCGCAGCCAAGCACGAACACTGTTACTGCTTCCTGAGCTACTACGGCAACAATCTCGGTAAGCGCGTGATGGACGGCTTCTGGGAGTTTGTCGCGAAGTCCGGTCTGGAGACCAATCCGTATCGTGCCGGCTTCTTACAATTGGTTGCGGTTTCCGAGACCGACGCTCAGGCGGAGAAAGATTATTACCCGCACATCCGCTATTTCTATGAAAAATGTCTCCATGTGTTGCCCGAGTTCATGGCCATCCCCGGCCATCAGGACTACCGCAGCCTCGCTAACAGCGTTAAGAACCTGAACCCCGTTCAGGCCAAGCTCGTCAACGAAATTCCCAACTGGAAGTTCAAGGATTTCGTCGACAATCAATTCGTCATTTCCGGCGGGCCGGCTACGGTGCGCGATCAATTGACCGAAGCCGTAAAGAAGTTGCGGGTTGGCAACCTGATGGTCCTGCTGCACATCGGTTCGATGCCGCACGAGTTAACGCTCAAGAACATCGAGCTTTTCAGCCGCGAAGTGAAACCCCACTTGAGCCATCTGTGGGACGAAGACGGCTGGGAGAATAAATGGTGGCCCACTGCCCTGAAGGCCAACGGGGCTTCGGTGGCGGCTGGTCGTCGGAGCGGAACGGAGAGCCGCGCTGGCAAGTAGGCTGAATCTGATCCTTTCAGACGGTCTGGGTTCTTCCCGGCGATTCGAATGTAGTGCCGCTGTCGACGCGAGTGTAGCAGCGGCCTGGCCGGGCGACCCTGCAGCTGGGCCCTAAAGATCTACTCGAAGAGAGAACCGACAGTTATGCCCGCAACTTCCGAGCGAACAGTCAGCCTTTGGGACGGTAAAGTCACCGCACGCGTCAAGGTCGCCGGCCAGGGGCCGGTTCTCGTCTATCTGCACGCCGGTTACGGTCTGATATGGAGTGAGTTCCTGGACCTTCTCGCGCAGGATTTCACGGTTTATGCACCCGAGCATCCGGGCACTAGCGCGGGTGACCCCGACGCCATCAAAGGGCTGGACGACCTTTGGGACCTGGTACTGTATTACTACGAACTGTTCGACAAGCTTGGACTCGACGCGCCCGCCTTGGCGGGTCATTCGTTCGGTGGGATGGTCGCGGCGGAACTGGCCGCTACGAATCCCAAGCGCGTGGGCAAACTCGTCCTGATCAATCCGCTTGGACTGTGGCGCGACGACGCGCCAATCAAGAACTACATGGTGGCCACTCAGGCTGAGCTCGATCCCCTGTTCTTTCACGATCAGAATCATGCCTCCCGCAAATTGGTCTACATGAATCCGGAGGAGCCCGATTCTGTCATCCGCGTCACCTGGGCACTCGGATGCACCGGCAAGTTCATCTGGCCTCTTCCCGACCGGGGCCTGCGCAAGCGCATTCATCGCATCTCGGCGCCGACGTTGGTCGTCTGGGCCAAGGAAGATGGCTTGGTCAAGCCGCTCTACGCCGAGGAGTTTCGCAAGCTGATTCCGAACGCCCGCGTGGAACTGGTCGCGAACGCGGCTCACATGGCGCCGCTCGAGCAGCCCGGCGCGATTGCCGGCCTGATTCGTGGCTTCGTCAAAACCTGAAGTAATACTCTAAGATTTGACGCTCTCGGCTCCTCGATGCGGCGCGGATTCCCGTCAGCGCATCGTCGCTCGGGCGGTCGCTTGCCATTCGCACATGCGCCGATCACACTCGGTTTATGGACTGGGAAATCGGACCGCAGCCAACCAACGGCGGGGCGGTTGGCCGTGCCCGGGCGTGGCTCGTATCCCTCGATGGGACGGAACTTGGCGAATTGCCTCTCGAGGGCGACGAGATCCAGATCGGCTCTGCCACAGACAACCATCGAGTGATTTCCGGCGACACCGTGTCGCGCCATCATGCGGTTCTGGTCCGCATTGGCGACAAATACCGTGTAACCGATCTCGGATCGACCAACGGAACGTATGTTAACGGGCGCAAGGTAACCGATACGGCGGAACTGCGGCGCGGCGATGAGATCCGTTTCGGCAGCGCGCGCTTCGTCCTGCAGGGTTATTCGGGCACGGCCCCACAACCATCGCGCGGCTTTTCGGTGCCGGTTCTGGTTGCGACTATCGGGATCGGCTTCGTGTTCAGCTTCGGGCTCGTCGATTTCCTCCTCAACTTCGGCCGACTCGAGCAGGTGGCCGTTGCAACCGCCTCTCCCGCTTCGACGAGTTCAGCGAGGTCACCAACTCCAGTACCGTCTGCGGCTGCATCCATTTCGCTGGAAAAGCCTGGAAAAGCGGGGTCGGAGACGCCACTGGCACCCGAAGTTCAGGCTTGGCTGGGGCCGCTCAATCACTATCGTGCGATTGCCAGGCTCCCGCCCGTCGCGGCCGACGCAAAGTTGAGCCGCGGAGATTACCTCCACTCGCTTTACCTCGTTAAGAACTATGGAGAGGATATCCGCAAGGGGATTAACCTGGGTGCGCGAATGCACACCGAGGAAGCCGGCAATCGTTGGTACACGGCTGAGGGCTTAGCCGCCGCCAGCGCCGGCGACGTTGACGAAATATGGGACCCGCGCGGAACCCCTTCGCCGTCCTGGGCAATCGACAATTGGATGCAGGTGCCGTTCCATCGCATGACGATCCTAAACCCCGATCTGCATCGCGTCGGTTACGGCTCCTATTGCGAGGGTGACGTGTGCGTGGCCTCGCTCAACGTACTCAGCGACGCCGATCGGCTGCCGTCAAAACCCCAACCGCTCGCTATGCCCATACAGTATCCGCCCGACCGGTCGGCGATGCGCGGCTGGAACTTCAGCGGTGAATGGCCCGATCCGCTCACGAGTTGCCCGGGTTACACCGCTCACGCAGGACTTCCGATCACTCTCCAGTTGGGAGCGCTGGTGACACCGGCGATCTCAGGTTATGCGCTTACCTCGAAGGGCGTACCGGTCGAGGTGTGCGTCTTTGACGCCAACACCTACCGCAATCCGGACGCCTTTGCGCAAACCCGCGGACGCGATGGGCTGGGAGATTTCGGTGGCGTGGTCCTGATTCCACGTGCGCCGCTGCCCCCCGGCACCTACGAAGTTTCGGTCACCACCGCGGTGAGAACCTATCCATGGTCGTTTTCGATCACGCCGTGAAGCGCTACGCTGCTCATCCGCGCCGGTTCATCGATCTCGCTTGAGCGGTGACGTCCATGCGGTCGTGGAATTGATAGATCGTTACAGCGCCAGGGAGATCACGCATGCCGCTTACGCTCGACGGACTCTCCGTCATCGATCTCACGCAGAATGTCGCCGGCCCGTATTGCACGCAATTGCTCGGCGACTTCGGCGCAACAGTAATCAAGATCGAAAGGCCGGGCGCGGGTGACGATGTACGCCACTTCGCTCCACAATGGCGAGGCGAATCGGTTGCCTACCTCGCGTACAACCGCAACAAGAAGAGCGTCTGTATCGACCTCGATCACCCGCGCGGACGCGAAATCGTTCACCGTCTTGTACGCAAGGCCGATATCTTCGTCCATTCGATGAAGCCCGGCAGCATGGAAGCGCGCGGCTTAGGCTACGACGACCTCTCCAGTGAGAATCCGCGGCTTATCTACGCTTCGATCAGCGGCTTCGGCGAGAAGGGTCCGATGCGCGCGCTGCCTGGCTACGATCCATTAGGTCAGGCCTATTCGGGCATCATCAGCGTAAATGGTCATCCGGGCTCGCCGCCTGCACGCGTCGTCGTGCCGATCATCGACATGGGTTCGGGCCTCTGGCTCTTCAGCGGAATCCTCGCCGCCATCATCGACCGCTCCAAAACCGGGAAAGGCGCGAAGGTTGCGACCAGCCTGCTCGAAACCGGCGTCACCTGGACGACGCTGCTGATGACCGCATACCAAGCGACCGGTATGGTGCCGGGACCCGAGGGGTCGGCTTCGCCTGCGGCTGCGCCCTACGAAGCTTTCGCAACGTCGGATAGTTGGGTGCTAATCGCAGCCGGCAACGACCGCCTCTTCGCCCGGCTGTGCGACGTTCTCGGATGTCCCGAACTCCCACGCGACCCGCGCTTTCTTGCCAACACGGACAGAGTGGCCCGCCGCGATGAACTCCACGAGATTATCGAGCGTGCAACCCGCAGATATACTTCAGCACAACTGATGCAATTGCTGCGTGAAGCGGGCGTCCCCGCCAGCACCATCAACTCGATGGATCAGGTTTTCGTTGATGAACAGGTAAACGCGCTCGGGATGCTCCCGTCGGTGGCGCCCGGTTTCCGCATCCCCGAAATGAAGCTGGTCGATATCCCCGTGAGCGTCAACGACGAGAAGTCGGTAAAGCGCCTGATGCCCCCGCTACTCGGTGAACACACCGAGGAAGTGCTGCAGGCGGCCCATTACAGCGCGGCCGAAATCGCCTCGCTGCGCGCGGATAAAATCGTCACGTGACGGGGCCTATGAGTCGCCCTCACCGGCGAGTGGGGACGCCTAACGTCTATGCAGTCGAGATGGTTGCGGAATCAGACTTGCCGACGGATCAATTCGGGGTGCCGAAGAACATTGCTTTGTTCAGCGGAAATCAAGCATCGGCGGCGCGTTGCTTGCCTCCGAGTCCCGCTGTCATTCCACTCTCGTTTCGCGACATCGCGAGCAAGGCGCTTGCCGCGACCGTCAGTACGAAAGCGGCGGCCCGCATCGTCGCGGCGACGGCGTCTGCCGGCAGCAGCTCACCGAACGCGACCATCCCACCGACGATTGGCACGACGTTCGAGCACGCCGAGGACAACGGCATCGCGATAATCCCGCGCGCCCGATGGAACGCGTTCTGCAACATTACCAACCCGGCGAGATTGGCCGCGATCGTGAGATACAGCCACGGACTCACGAGTATCCGCTCAATCGCGATGATGGCAGTTGAGGCGCTGAAAATATCGGCGAGCGCCTTGGTATAGAGGCTTCCGAGACCGAACGCGATTCCCGAAGCGATCGCCGGCGCCGCACCGCTGGCTCTCATTCTTGTGTCCATCGACGGCGCGGTGGCGATGGCGATCCCAACCGTTGTCAGGACAAGGAGTGCAACCGAATCGACCCCGCCTTGCGCTGCTCCACCTCCGATCGACCACGCCAGCAGGATCATCGCGAGAACGATAGCGCATATTCCAGTCCATTCGTGTGGTCTAGCGCGTTCGTGCAGAAAGACCACCGCGAACAGCACGAACAGGGCAATCCCGGCCTGCATAACTACGGCGATCAGCGATACCGGTGCCGCGAGCGCGATCACATAGAGTGCATAACCGGCTGTTTCAACTCCGAGACCGCCCAACCACACCGGATCGTGCAGCCAGACCAAGATCGCGCGCAGCACGCCCCCGCCACTCGCCACTGGCAGCGCTTCACCTCGGCTCTTCATCATCAGGAGGCCCAGCGCGAGCAACACGCTGGACACCATCCCGACTATCAGAAAGGGCCAGAGCGAGCCCCCGCTACCCATCTGCCTCCTGCATCTGGCCGTTGCGCTGAATCCGCAGTCGGCGTCCGCTCCATATCACCTCGTTGCCGAAGAGACTTCCCAGCCAGATGCCGGTCATGACGAGATCCTTCAGCGGGACCAGCCACGAGTAACGGGTGAGTTCGGGGAGTTTGAGCACTTTGCGCAACATCAACGCCGACATCCCGACCCGCACTGCGAGCACCGCGGCAAGTGCACCCAGCGTCCATGCGCTGGGACCGGCGGCGGCAATCAGCAGCAGGGCCCAAAACGGCCCGTGGGTGATGATCGTGGCCATGCTGATCGGGCGGGTGGTGCGGTAGGTGCGCGCCCAACGGATCTGATGGTGCCAAAAGTCGGCGAAATCGGCTTCTTCGCAATTGACCGTCACCATGGAGCTCGAAAGCTTCACTCTGTTGCCGTGTTCGGTCGCCATCTGTCCGAGGAAATAATCGTCCGCGAGGCGATCCTTGATCGCGCGGAAGCCACCGATCGCGTCCAGTACCTCGCGCTTTACTGCGATCGTCGCACCGAGCGCATAGCGCATTGGTTCGATCGCGGTCGAAAAAAGCACCATCGGCGCAAAGTCGGTATTGACGAACAGTGCTTCGAGCGCCGAGGCCATCGTGCCATTGGGGCGTGCGCGATAGAGCGAAGTGACGATGCCGATCTTTTCGTCGGCATAAAGCTCGGCTACGACTCGGCGCAGATGATCGCGGTCAACCTCGACGTCCGAGTCGCTGAGCACGAAGACTTCGGCCTTGCTAGCGCGATCCACCATGCGGATCAGCTTAGCTACCTTGCGGTTCGCGCAGTCGGGCTCCAGCCCTACGACCAGCGTGGACTGGGCAAAGCTGTAATGCGCTTTGAGCGCGATGGGAACCTCAGCGGCGCGATCTTCGTAATGAGAGACCGCGAAGAGATATTCGAGGCGCGGATAGTCCAGTTCCATGAAGCTGGTCAGGTTCTCGAGCAGGCACTTGCGCATTCCGTGCAGCGGCTTGAGGATCGCCACGCGCGGCGCGATTTTCGGCAGCGGTTGCGGCGGCAAGGCACAGCGCCGCGCGAATATGAGCGCGGCGATGGTTGCGGCGATGTAGTAAAAGATCGAGACGCCGACGCAAGTCGCCGAAAGCCAGATTAGTAGGCTCATTGGATCCGACGCATTATTCGACCGTCCTGCTACCGTTTGTTCTCCCGCTTAGAGAGAATCGCAGTTTAATTGCAGGACCGCGCGCCTTGCCGGACTTGTTGTCCTTTCCGCGGGGCCGAGGGCCGCCCGGATTGCACAGGAGTGGGAGCGTGTAATTCAGGCTGCCTCCGCGTTCTGATGCGCCTGGCGCGTCTGCGCACGCCGCTGCCGCATCGTCGAAAGGAACTGGGCACCCTCTTTGAGCAGACGTTTGCACTCCTCAGTCGAACTCAGCATCTTGCGTACCGATTTGAAGATATAGCGCGGACGAAAATAGAAGCTCCGGTAAAAGCGTTCGACGGCCGCATAAATCTCATCGGCGCTGAGACCCGGATATTGCACCGTGCATTTCTGATAGCCGGATTCGTCGAGCAGCGGATCGACCGCCAGGTAACCGTGTGAAGACACGTATTCGAAGAGTTCGGTCCCCGGGATAGGGCGACGCCAATGACACCTGGATCGTTTCGCAATCCATCTCCTGCGCGAACTTCATCGATTCCTCGATGGTCTCGCGCGTCTCGCCCGGCAGGCCGAGGATAAAGGTGCCGTGGATCAGGATGCCAACTTCGTGGCAATCGCGGGTGAAACGGCGCGCGCGGTCGATGCCGCACGCCCTTTTTGATGTTTTTCAGAATTTCGGCGTTGCCGCTCTCGTAGCCGACTACGAACAGGCGCAGCCCGCCATCCTTCATGATCTTGAGCGTTTCGTAGTCGACGTTGGCGCGCGAGTTGGTCGACCAGGTGATCCCGAGCGGCTTGAGCAGTTGCGCGATTTTGCGTGCGCGCATCGGATCGGCGGTGAAGGTATCGTCGTCAAAGAACAGTTCCTTCATTTTCGGGAACTTCGCCTTCATCGCGGAGACTTCTTCGTACACGTTCTCGGGACTGCGCACGCGGTATTTATGCCCCTGGGTCACCTGCGGCCACAGGCAGAAGGTGCAGCGCGCCGGGCATCCGCGCCCGGTGTACATCGAAACGTAGGGATAATGGCAGTAGGGACTGTTGTAGCGCAGGTAGTCGAGGTTCTTTTCGTAGACTTCGGTTACGAACGGCAGCTGTCGAGGTCCTCGTTGGTCAGGATCGGGCGATCCGGGATTGTGCTGGATCAATCCATTGCGGCGATAGCTGATGCCGCCGATCTTGTCCCAGTCCATCCCCTGGGCCACCTCGACCATCGAGTAGTCGAACTCTTTGCGTGCTGCGATATCGATGGCTTCGGACAGCTTCAGCGTCTCCTCCGGCGCGGGCGGTCGGATGTCCGCCGACCATCGCGATCACGCAATCGCGATTGGCGGCCTTGATTGCCTCGGCCGTCCGCACATCCATCCGGAGCGACGGGGTCGAGGTGTGGATGACGACGAAGTCGTAGGGCTTGGCTTCGGCGACGGTCTTTTCGGGCGTGTAGCCGTGCGGCGGTGCATCGAGCAGCCGGGCCCCGGGACCATTCCGGCCGGATACGCCAGCCAGGTCGGATACCAAAATGACCAGACTTCCCGAGTAGCCTGATAACGCGAGCCTGCACCGCCGTCGAAGTCGTCATACGACGGCGGATTCAGGAATAGGGTCTTCATCACATCCATGCCACAACGCTCCCCTTGAGGCGCCTGTCCGAATGGTTAGTACAGCAGGCCGACTATATAAATGCTCAGGGGTGGGCGCAATACAGCTCGTTTCTCGTTTCTTCGTCGTTCTCCGTCTCTATTTCGGATGTACGTTAGCGCGGTTTACCTACCCTTCTCAGGGTGAAATCCTTCACTATCGATTTTGACCCCGGACGCGAACGGATCAGACCGAGCGGTCTTCGCCCTTGCTTCGCATTGGCGTCGCCATGAATCCGACTACACCGGTCAGACCGCCGATCAAGGTGGTTGCAAACCACAACAGTCCGAGCGCAATCGCATCCGGTTTCTCGACGCCAGCGAAGCCGAACAGCACCAGGTAGGCGGTTTCGCGCACGCCGAGGCCGTTAAAGGTTACGGGCAAGCTCGCAAAGACGTTGGCGATCGGAACACAGAGCAGAAACGCGGTAATCGACAGGTCGAGCCCTAGTCCGCGTCCAAGCAGATATTGGCATACGGCGAGCAAGGCTTGGAGGATGAGTGAAAGGACGGTCGCCGGCAGCAACGCGAGCGGCCGATCCAGGTAGATGATTGCCGGGCTGGCGAAGTTTCGAAGTTTTGCCGGTAAGTACGTGAGGATGCTCGAGACCACCGGCCCCGCGAGAAAGGCCACCAGCGAGACCACTCCGAGGATCACGGTGATGCGCACCATTGCGCGCGGCAGCGCCACACTCGTGACCGTAATCGCGCAGACGGCGGCAAACCAAAAGAGCGCGAGCAGGCCGAGTCCGCGATCCGCCGCTACTGAAGCGACCGCTTCGCCCATTTTCCCCTGACGCCGCCCCAGATAGATGGCGCGTGCCGCGTCGCCACCGATAAGCCCTGGCACGAACAGGTTGGTGAACATTCCAACAAAATAGAACGCCAGATATTCGCCGAACCGTCCCCGTAAGCCCGCCACCTGCGCCAGGATTTGCCAGCGAAAAGCCGACAGGATCTGGCTCGCCACGTACAGTACGAGCGCGGCTGTGAAAAATGCCGGGCGTTCCCGCGCCAGCAGTTTGAGGATGGGTCTGGCGTCGAAATGCCACAACAGCAGCGCCACCACCGAGATTCCGAGGCCGGCACGAAGCGCAAAGCCCCGATAAGCCCGGGCGCGCGCCGCGGGCGCTCGCTGGCTGACTTCCGGGGCACTATTTGGAATCGGTTCGGCCATTGTTCTCCGGGCGCACCGGCATGATCGCTACCTTTTTCGCGTCCATGGCGATCACGCGGTATGAGCCGAGGCTCTGTTGCAAGGGTGCCAGTGCCGTCCAGTCCACTACCAGCACGGTGGGCCGCGGGCTGTTCCACAGCCGCAACAAATCGGCGCGGCGGCTGAAGAAATATTGCGCGGCGTCGGGCGCGTGCTCGGCACCATACGCGAGTTCGGTCTTTGCTCCGACCAGCACGACACGCCGGCGGCCGTAAAACGGTAGCGATTGGATGTAGCGGGGATAGCAGATGAGGACGGCGTCAGGAGCGCGCCGTTCGACCGCCCGCGCGAATGTGGCATAGGACCGCAGCGGTTCGGCGAGAATACGGCCGTAACTGATCACCATCAGCGTCACAGTTGCGGTCACGACTAATGCGAGGAGCCCGGCGAACAAGTGCCGCAGCCAGAACGCCACGAAGCAGATGACCCCGCCCACGACTGCCACCGCACCGCCGACGTATAGCGCCAGGTGCACAGTCATCGGTCCCGGTCTCGTGAAACTACTTGCATCGAGGGCCACCATGATCGTGGCGGCCCCAGCGATTCCGAGTAGCGGACCGATCGCGGCCAGACGGCGCGGGTCGGTATGACGCAACGACGCGACCTCGCTCGCCGCGGATCGATCGGGAGCGAACGCCATGATCGCGTCGGCGATCACCACCGCGAGCGGTGGGAGCGCCGGCAAGATGTACGGGATCAGCTTGGCGCTGGCGATCGAGAACAGCCCCAGGATCGCCACCGCAGCAATCAGGCAGAAGCGGCGCGCCGGATGAGGTTCCAACCGTAGCCAGGGCAGAATGGGGACAACGATCGTCCACGGCAACATCCCGGCGGCAATTACGGGCACGTAGTAATAGATCGGTTCATTGTGGCTGTAGCCGGGGTCAAGAAAACGCTGAAAATGCTCCCCGATGAAATAAAAATGTAGGAATCCCGGCTCACGTATCGTGATCGCCACGAACCAGGGCAGGGCGACCGCGCCGACAACGACGATTCCCGCGAACGCGTGGAACCTGCGGATCGCGCCGCGTAACTCGCCCATGCGCTGCAGAAAGACTACTGCCGCGACCAACGGCAGCACCGCGCCGACGGGTCCCTTGGTCAGAACGGCGAGGCCGGTCGCAGCATAGGCCAGCCAGCACCATCGCCCGCCATCGCGCCAGTGGAGATAGAAGGCGAACAGCGTGACCGTGACCGTGGCAGTGAGCAGCATGTCCGTCGTCAACACCTGCGCCATCACGGCGTAGAGGCCGCTGGTAGCGAGCACGCAGGCGGCCAGAATCGCGCGCCTGCGGTCAAAGACCCGCAACACGAAAACATAGGTCGCGCTCACTCCGACCAGCGCGGCGATCGCGTTGGGCAGTCGCGCAGCCAGCTCATTTACGCCCAACACGCTCATCGACAAGGCGGTAAGCCAGTAGAGCAGGGGCGGCTTCTCGATGTAGGCAACGTAGTTAAGATGCGGCACGATGAAGTCGCGCATTGCCAGCATCTCGCGCGCGATCTCCGCGTAGCGCCCTTCGTCGGGTTCCCACAGTCCGTAGCTTCCAAGATTGAAGAAGAAGACCATCGCGGCCAGTGCGGATACCGCGATCAGACCGCCGACGTCGCGACCGAAATTGCCGGCGGTCGAAGCCGCCCCGGCAGCGACGGTATCGCGCGCCGGACTCGCGTCCTTATACGGGTCACGTTGCACGGCGCCCAAGTCTAACCGGGCCACCGCGTGCATCACAGTAGGGCCAAGACCAACGCCAAGACTGGCGCAGGCCTCCCGCTAATTCCCGGCCGCGCCGCCCCCCTTGCGTGGATCGAAGGCGCCGCGCAGATCACCGGGCCTGATGCTGATCGCGTTTACTGCCCCCACTTCCGGCACGGTTCTGACCTTGTAGCCCATCCGACGGAGTTCGTCGGTGGTCTGCGGCGGGATGCTCGCTTCGATGAATACGACATCCGGCGCCCCTTGGTAGTGGATTCGCGGTTCGGCCACCGCGCGCTCGGCAGTACGGCCGAAGTCGAGGGAATCAAGGGTAACCTGGGCCACGCCAGTAATTATGGTCGGGCCGCCCGAACCTCCACTGACGAACGCGGGCCGCCCATGTCTGAGCGCAATCAGCGGCGACATGCTCGATAGCGGACGCTTGCCCGGCGCAACCTCGTTGGCCTTGGCGCCGATCAGCTTGAACGCATTGGGGACGCCCGGTGCGACGCTGAAGTCGTCCATCTCGTTGTTGAGGACGAGCCCGAGCCCCGGCACCATCATCTCGGCGCCGAAGATCGTGTTGATCGTGGTCGTGACATCGACCACGTTCCCAGCCTGGTCGACGACGGCGAAATTCGAGGTGCCGTGGTCGTGCGCCGCAGCCGGCGATGTTTCTTCCTTTTGACGATGCAGCGCGCTGGCGCGAGCCTCCGCGAGATGAGCAGGTGAAAGCAGATAGGTGACCGGCACCTTGACGAACGCCGGATCGCCGTACTGGTCGCGATCGATGAAACCCTGGCGCATCAGCTCGATCAATTGTGCGAGGTACGGCGGGGAGTCCACGCCGAGTCCGGCGATATGCCCAGCCCCGAACATGCCGAGTATTTCCAGCACTATGCCGCCCGACGACGGCGGCGGCATCGTATAGACCTCGTAGCCGTGATGCGCCAGGTGGATCGGCTCCCGCCATACCGGCGCGTAGTCGGCCAGATCCTGCGCCGTAACCAAGCCGCCGCGCTGCTTCATATAGGCCGCAATCCCGGTCGCGACCGCGCCATGATAAAAAATCTTCGCAGGCTGATCCGCCAGCCGCTCCATGAGGACCGCCAGGTTAGGGTCGTAAACCGTGTCACCGGCTTTGAGCGGAAGGCCGCCTTTGTCGAAAAATACCGCGCGAAAGCCCGCATCGTGCGCGATCGTGTCCGCGGTCAGGCTTACGTCCCTCGCCATGTGCGGACTCAGCGGAAAGCCTCCGCGCGCCAGTTTGATCGCCGGCGCGGCGACCGTGGAAAAACTCATCGTGCCGAACCGGCGCAAGGCCGCGTCGAGCCCCGCGATCTCGCCGGGGACGGCGACTGCCAGCGGACCGGTTCTGGCCAATTCCTCCGCGGGCTTACCGTCGCGCATGAACATTGTCGCAGTAGCCGCGGCGGGCGCGCGTTCGCGGTAGTCAAGCGCGTAGAGCTTGCCTGTTTTTGCCCAGTAGATGAGCATGAAACCGCCGCCACCAACGCCGCAGGACCCCGAGTTCGTCACGCCCAGCGCCAGCGAAACCGCCGCGGCCGCGTCAACTGCATTGCCGCCGCGCTCGAGGATTCCGAGACCAGCCCTCGCGGCAAGATCGCCCTCGGCCACGACCATCGCGTGGTGCGACTGCTCGGCGGTCGCCGGATACGAATCGGCGAGGATGAGAGTCGCGATCGCGCACAGACAAATCAGCGCGTTCTTAGACACGCTGAATCGATAGTCCCGGCCTGGTGGCATCGGCTCTTACTAACAGCCGGGGGGCCGCAAGGAAAGTCGTCACCGGCGCCGACCGAGCGAACCTGCGACGGGATGGTTCGAAAGGCCCTCTCGCACCGTCCTCAATTAGATTTTCCACGCGCGACGTGCTTTGATCGCCCGGTACGCACATGCGCTGGAGGACGAGCGATGGACTTGAAAGATATCGTCTACGAGAAATCTGAGCGGGTCGCGACCGTTACCTACAATCGGCCCGAGAAGATGAACGCCTGGACGACGCGGATGTTCGACGAACTGCGGTCCGCGCTCGCTGACGCCGATACCGACCCCAATGTCGGTGCGATTATCATAACCGGTGCAGGCAGGGCCTATTGCTCAGGTGCCGATATGAGTAGGCTCAGCCGCGCGGCACAGGGCACCGAGCGGATTGGCGGATTGGGCCGGCCAGCGCCCGGCACCGAGAATCTCGATCCGAACTATCGCGGGCGGTTTTCCTGGATGCTCTCGATCAAGAAGCCGATTATCGGCGCGATCAATGGTCCCGCCGTCGGCATGGGCTTCGCCAACACGCTCTATTGCGATATCCGGATCGCCTCGGATCGAGCGCGGATGGGTCTCATTTTTGTGCGCCGCGGTCTCGCGATCGAATTCGGCAGTTCCTGGATGTTGCCGCGCATAGTCGGTATCGCCAACGCGATCGATCTCGCCGTGACCGGCCGCCTGGTCGATGCGCAGGAAGCGCTAAGAATGGGACTGGTCAGCCGCGTCGTGGCGCAGGAGGAGCTGATGCCGGCGGTACGCCAACTGGCGATTGAGATCGCGACGCAATGCTCGCCGCTCGGGGTGGCGCACGCCAAGCGTCACGTTTACAACCATCTGTTCACCGACCTCGCCACGGCTCTGCGAGACGAAGATGAGTCGGTCGGCGTCATGGCGGAATCCGAGGATTTCAAGGAAGGCATCGCGGCCTTTCTCGAGAAACGAGCGCCGCGCTTCCCCGGACGCTAGGCCGCGCGTTAGACCGGCATCGCGGGTGAAATGCGGCGCGGCCGCGAAGGTGGGGCGTCTACTTGTCCTTGTCGAGCGGATGCTTGAACTTGCGGTCGGGATGGCGCACGGTCAGCACCGGGCAACGGGACTTGCGTACTACGCGTTCGGCCACACTCCCCATCAGAACGTGAGCAAGACCGGTGCGCCCGTGCGAACCGATAACGATCATATCGAACTCTTCGCTTTGCGCCACGATTTCGAGAAAGGCGCGCCCACCCGCAGCAAGGACCGCGCCTTGAGTCCACGCTCCCGCAAGCGATCGGTGATCTTGTCGAGTTCGCGCAGCGCGAGCAGCCGCTGCTCCTCCGCAATGCGGTTCATCGCGCCCATGTCGAGGCCGGGGCTGAGCTCGCTGACCATCACTGGCGCGAGCGGCTGGTCAACGTGCAGGACCACCAGTTCCGCTGAAAAGCGCTGCGCCAGTTCGACCGCGTAGGTCAGCGCATAGTTCGAGTCGTCCGAGAAATCAGTTGCGAGAAGGATTTTGCTGATGGTCGGCACGTTTTGGACGATACGCCGCGGGCGGGACTTCGGCAAGGGTCAATTAGAGGCGTGCGCGCGACCGAGGGGGCGCTCGTTCCTGGGGCGCACGCACACGATCTTTTTGCGCGGCCAGCGCTCGACCGGCAAGTGCGGCCTGCATTAGAATCGGTATCGTGGCTAAACGCATTTCTCCCGTTGTGGGTGCGATTGTCTTTGGCGACCTCGAGCGCACGGTCGACGACCTGTTCGAGGATCTGCTGCTGTCGCGTTGGCGCGCGCCACTGCTCGAGCGTGCGCCGGTGGTCGACCACGGCGCGCATTACGAGGTTCGCATCCAGGCGGCGGGTGCCGATCCGCGCCTGATAGAAATCGAGGTGAACGAGCGGCGGCTCACCGTGCGGATTCCCGACATCGCGCGACCGATCGATCACAACTTCGAGCTGCCGCAAACCGTCGATGCCGCTGCGGTCACCGCGCGCTGGATCCGCGACGTACTCGAAATCAAATTACCGAAGAAGCCGGGCCGCAAAATCACTGTCGAATAGTGCGGCGCTTCGCTTTGCCAATTTCGGCGGTCTTTCATGGCACAACCGACTGACAACTCGGACTCACAAAAGAAGGATTCGCTCAAGCCTGCCGCACCTCGGCCGGAGCTGGCGGCGGCCGAGCTGCGAGGCTCCTCGCCCCTGTCGCGCGAGGAGCTCGAACTCGCGGTCGCGGACAGTGGCGGCGACGACCTGCTCGGGCAGCAGCGGCGCCCTCGACGCCATCCGGCTCGCGATTGGCGTCGACGCGCCCGGGCTACAACGTTTTCGTCAGTGGCTTGCGCACTCGCGGAGAGCGCGGTGCAATTCTTCAACTGCTCGAACAGCGCGCTGCGACAATGCCGACGCCCGGTGATTGGGTCTACGTCAACAACTTCCGCACCCCGGAGGCG
This sequence comes from uncultured Pseudomonadota bacterium, assembly GCA_963837035.1. Classification (GTDB taxonomy): domain Bacteria; phylum Desulfobacterota; class Binatia; order Binatales; family Binataceae; genus JASHZA01. The sequence continues at coordinate 432,428 of CAWIMH010000021.1, read as the reverse complement.
CCGGTCGCGATCTACCTCAAGCCAGGGCAGGGCAGCGAACTGCGAGCGCGGATGCAGGAGCTGATCAATTTCGTGCTCGACCAATTGCCCAAGGCGTTTCGCGCGCGAGGACTTCGACCAGGAACGCGCCGCCCTGCGCGACAAATACAACAAGCGCGCGCAGGAGCTGTTCGGCAGTTTCGAGGCGCGCGCCCGCGAACGCGGCTTTGCGATCCAGAACGCGCCCAACGGCCAGCTTATCTTCATTCCCTTGATCCGCGGCAAGCTGCCCGAATCGCCCGAGGAGCTGCAAGCGCGAGATGGAGGCGATGACCGAAGCCGAGCGCGAACGGCTCGGCAAGGTGCAGGGCGAACTGCAGAACGAGACTGGTCAACCTGATGATGCGCCAGCAGGAGATCATGCAGGAGCTGATCGGCGATATCCGCGCCATCGAGCGCGCCTTTGCCGCTCGCCTGATCACGCCCTCGATCGCCGCGATCAAGCAGCATTTCGATAACGCTTCGCCGTTCGCACCTACCTCGACCAAGTCGCCGAACACATGCTGAGCCATCTCGAGCGCTTCCGCGAGAATCCGCCCGAGGCGCAGTCCGGCACCGAGACCGCGCCGCCACGTGCGACCAGGAGGAGGGCGCCCGTTTCTTCGAATACCAGGTCAATGTGCTGGTCGACAATTCCGGCCGGACCGGCGCCCCGGTCATCTGCGAAGACGCGCCCACCTATCGCAATCTGTTCGGCACCATCGAGCGCTGGTCCGATCCGCTGGGCCGGTCCTCGACCAACTTCACCCGCATCATTCCCGGCTCGTTTCTCAAGGCACATGGCGGCTTTCTGCTCTTTGACCTCGAGGATGCGGCGGTCGAGCCGGGCGTATGGAAGACGCTCAAGCGCAGCCTCAAGACCGGCCGCATGACGCTGGAGACCTTCGAGCCGTTCCCCTTCTTTATGCTGAGCGGGCTCAAGCCTGAGCCGATCGAGATTCGCAACAAGGTGATCGTGCTCGGCGGTGCCTATCTCTACAACTTGCTCTACTTCTATGACCCCGAATTTGCCGAGTTGTTCAAGGTGAAGGCCGAGATCCGGCCCGTCGTCGACGCCAGCGCCGAGGCGGCGCGTCACTATGCTGCGCGCGTGGGTGCGGTTGCAGCGGCGTGAGAATCTGCCGCCTTTCGACGGCGACGCGCTGCAGCGCATGGTCGAGTACGGGATGCGGCTCGCAGGGGATCGCGATCGCGTCGCCAGCATGATGGAACCGATCGACGACCTGGCGCGTGAATCCGCCTACTTTGCGCGCGCCGAGGGGCGATCCAAGGTGACGGCTGCAGCACGTCGATCGGGCGCTCAACGAACGCGTGCAGCGCCTTAACTTTATCGAGGAGGAGATCCGCCGGCTGATCGCCAACGGGACCCTCATTGTTCACCTGCGAGGGCACCAGCGTCGGCCAGATCAACGGGCTTGCGGTGCTTGACGTCGGCGGCTACAGCTTCGGCCGGCCCTCGCGCGTAAGTGCGACGGTCGCCCTCGGCCAGGCGGGACTGATCAATATAGAACGGGAGGCGCGCCTGTCGGGTTCGACCCATGACAAGGGCATCATGATCCTGGGCGGCTTCCTGCGCTGGCGCTTTGGCCAGGATAATCCGGTGGCGATGACTGCGAGCATCTGCTTCGAGCAGTCGTACTCGGGAATCGACGGCGATAGCGCGAGTTCGACCGAACTCTACGCTTTGCTCTCCGCGCTCAGCGGCGTGCCTTTGCGCCAGGATCTCGCGGTCACCGGCTCGGTCGATCAGCGCGGAACGGTGCAGGCGATCGGGGGGGTCAACGACAAAATCGAGGGCTTTTACCGCGTTTGCAAGGCGGTCGGCCTGACTGGGACCCAGGGCGTTCTGGTGCCACGCTCCAATCTGCGCAACCTGATGCTCGATTTCGAGACGGTCGCGGCGGTTGAGCGCGGGATGTTCCATATCTACGCGGTCGATACGATCGATGACGGAATCGAACTTCTGACCGGTGTGCGCGCGGGCACGCTCGACGAACCAGGCACCATCAACTACCAAGTGGGCGCGCGCCTGCGCGAAATGAGCGAAAAGCTGCGCCAACGCCCGCTCCCGGAGACCCGGGTGATCCAGGAGTCCACCACCGCCGCGTCGCCTCCCAAACCACCGGGTCCGCCCGAGCCGCCGCGTTGATCGTTCAGTGGCAGCTTCGCCAGTTCGCGCGGTTACGCATCGAAGACATCATCAAAAGTCCGTATCGCGCTGAACTTTCCTGAAAAACCATGCCGATTGACCTGCGTTTCGACTCGAACGAAGCTCCGCTTTTCACCGATCTCTACGAGCTCACGATGGCGGCCAGCTATTTCCAGCTCGGCTTCAATGAACTGGCGAGCTTCAGCATGTTCGCGCGACGCCTGCCGCCGCGGCGCGGCTTTCTGGTCGCGGCGGGGTCCGAACGGCTGCTGGAGGCGCTTGAGGAGTTCCGCTTCGATGAACCGGCGATCGACTACCTCGATTCGCTTCATTTGTTCTCGCCCGAATTTCTCGCGTACCTTGGCGGGCTGCGTTTCACCGGTGAGGTCCGCGCGATGCCCGAGGGGACCATATTCTTCGGCAATGAGCCCATTATCGAGGTACAGGCCCCGCTGATCGAGGCGCAGTTGCTCGAAACCCTGGTGCTGAACCAGGTCGGGATGGCTTCCCTGATCGCCGCTAAGGCGGCGCGTGCGGTGATCGCGGCGCGCGGTCGGCGGCTGATCGACTTCGGCCTGCGCCGCAGCCAGGGGCTGGATGCCGGGCTCATCGCGGCACGCTCATCCTACCTGGCCGGTTTCGTCGGAACCTCCAACGTTCTCGGCGGGCGCCGTTACGGTATACCGCTCTACGGCACGATGGCGCACAGCTACATCATGGCGCATGAAACCGAGCGCGAAGCATTTGCGCATTTCGTCGAACTCTTCCCCAGGCTGAGCACCCTTCTGGTCGATACCTACGACACCGTGCGCGGTGTCGAAAATGCAGCCAAGGCCGCGCTGCGCCTGAAAGAGAGCGGTCTAAAGCTCCAAGCGATCCGGCTCGACAGCGGCGACCTGGCGGACCTGAGCCGCAAGTCCCGCCGCATCCTCGACCAGAACGGCCTGCAGGACGTCTCGATTTTCGCCAGCGGCAACCTCGACGAATATCGCATTCAGGATCTGGTACAGGCGGGCGCCCCGATCGACGCGTTCGGCGTCGGCACTGCGATAGTGGTGAGCGCGGATGCACCTGCGCTCGACGTCGCGTACAAGCTGACCGAGTACAAGGGCGTTCCGCGACTCAAGACCTCGCCTGACAAGTTGACCCTGCCGGGACGCAAGCAGGTGTTCCGAGCGCTTAACGCTGGGGGCGGCTTTTACGCGGACTTGATCGGTCTGGCAGACGAGGGCGCTACCACCGTGTCTCATGAATTCAAGCCGGCGCCCGCCGAAGTCGTAATGCTCCTTGAGCGCGTCTTTAGCGGCGGACGGCGCCTCGCACCGCGCCCGTCGCTGGCCGAATCGCGCGAGCGCCTCCTCGAATCGATGGCTAAGCTCGACCAGCGCTACAAGGATCTGAACAAACCCGAGACCTACCCGGTGAAGACTACCGCCGCACTCAATGCGACGCTGATCAGTACGCGGCTGCGCACCGAGAAGCGCCAGGATTAGGCGCACCGACTGTCGGGATGGCTACTTGCCCTGGACCGTGGCGGCTGACGCATGCGCCGCGGCAAGCGCGCGGGCGGCTGCCGTCAGGCACTGCTCGGTCGTGGTCCAGTCGATGCACGGGTCGGTGATTGAAACCCCGTACTTGAGCGTAGCGCGGTTGCCGGTCAGCGGTTGATTACTCGCGTGGATGTTGCTTTCGAGCATCGCGCCCATGACCGCGCGGCTGCCCGCGCAAATCTGATCGACCAACGCGCCGAAGACCGCAGGTTGCTTGGTGTAATCTTTGGAAGTCTGCGCATGGGAGCAATCGACCATCACCCGCGGCTCGAGTCCGGCCTTGGCCAGCAGACGCTGACAACCCTCGATACTGCTCGCATCGTAGTTGGGCGTCTTGCCGCCACGCAACACCACGTGGCTATCGGGATTGCCGCTGGTGCGCACGATGGCGGTCACGCCCTCCTGGTTGATACCGAGAAAGGAATGCGGCCGCCGCGCGGATTCGATGGCGTTGACCGCGACCTGCAGGTTTCCCTCGGTCGAGTTCTTGAATCCCACCGGCATCGAAAGCCCGCTCGCCATCTCGCGATGGGTTTGCGATTCGGTCGTCCGTGCGCCGATCGCGGTCCACGAGATCAGATCGGCGATATACTGCGGTGTGATCGGGTCGAGTAGTTCGGTCGCCGCCGGCAGGCCCATCCGGTTGATGTCGATTAACAGCCGGCGCGCGATACCCAGCCCTGTCTCGACCTCGCAACTGTCGTCCATATGCGGGTCGTTGATGAGGCCTTTCCAGCCGATGGTCGTGCGCGGTTTTTCGAAATAGACGCGCATTATGATGCATAGGCGATCGGCGAGCGCGCGCCGCAGTTTGACCAGCCGCTCGGCATAGTCGAGCGCCGCCGCCGGGTCATGAATCGAGCAGGGTCCCACGACGCACAGCATCCGATCGTCGCGGCCGCTGAGGATATGACGGATCGTGGCGCGCGCCTCGGCTACCGTGCCCGCGATCGTCTCGTCGATCGGGACTTCACCCTTGAGAACGCGCGGCGCGGCGAGCGCCGTCGTGGAGAGAACATGAAGATCCTGAATCTTGTGCATTGGTGAAAACTCAATACTTTTAGCGGATTCGCGGCGGCGGGACAAAGCGCCTCTTTTGTGGAACCGGGGCCCCCATGACGGGTTCGGGTATTGTTTGCCTTCCGCCCCGCGGTCAAAAACCTATGTACCGGACGTAACTTTTAGCGGCC
>CAWIMH010000021.1:0-420000 GCA_963837035.1 uncultured Pseudomonadota bacterium | reverse complement strand
AGTGCCGACGGATTGCCCGCCGCAATCGACGATCGGGCGCGCCTGTATACGGCGGAGTTTCAGCGCCGCGAAAGCCTCCGGACCGGTATGCGCCCGGAATTCGATCTCTTGCGTGTGATGCTGTTGGGCGCCTCGCAAAATCCACACATAGCGGGGATCGATCCGCTGCCGGGGCGGAACAACTATTTCGCCGGTAAAGATCCCGCAGACTGGCGCACGGGGATCTCGACCTTTGCCGGCGTGAAATATCAGGGCGTCTATCAGGGCGTGGACCTGCTCTATCACGGCAACAACCGCACGCAACTGGAATACGATTTCGTGATCGCGCCGGGTGCCAACCCGAAGCAGATAACGCTGCGCTTTGCCGGCGCCAACGACCTGCGCATCGACCGTGACGGGAACCTGGTCGTACGGCTTGCGGGCAGCGAGGTGATCGAGCACGCCCCGCTGATCTACCAGGAAACCGATGATGGGCGGCATCCGATAGCGGGCGGTTACGAGTCGCGGGGGCACAACATGATCGGGTTCAAGCTGGCTCGCTATGATCGGAGACGGCCGCTGACCATCGACCCCGCGATGGTCTACTCCACCTATCTCGCCGGCAGCGGCGGCGCCGCGGCGACCGGCGTCGCCGTGGATGCGTCCGGCAACGCCTATGTCACCGGTACGGCCGTTCCCCCCTTCCCGGTTACGATGGGTGCGTATCAGACGGCCCCAGGGATCGCTGGCACATCTTTCATCAGCAAGTTGAGCAGTGACGGGACGACCCTGCTCTATTCGACGTACTTGAACGCCGAAACGAACGCCATCGCGGTCGACACCGCGGGTAATGCGTACGTCACCGGCACGGTCTTTCCGCTGGATGGGTTCCCTACGACTGCGGGCGCTTTTCAAACCGACTGTGCGTTTGGCGACAATGCCGCTTTTGTGACGAAGCTCAACGCCAGCGGCTCCGCTCTGGAATATTCGACTTGCCTCAGCGGCGGTGCCGGTCCAATCGGCTTCGCCATCGCGGTGGGCAGCAAGGGCGACGCGTATGTCACGGGCAAGGCGAATCCGGGCTTCCCCACAACACCGGGTGCATATCAGACGGCTTTCGGCGGAGGCTGCTGTATTTTCGCCTCGGATGCGTTCGTCACCAAGCTAAACTCGATCGGTTCGGCGCTGGTCTATTCCACTTTCATAGGCGGGAAGGATAACGAACAAGGAGTGGGCATCGTCCTCGATTCCGCTGGCGAAGCGTCTATAGCAGGCGACGATTTTCCGGTTGGCTCGATCGGCGTTGGTACCGCGCCCTTTCCGACGACGCCCGGCGCCTTCCAGACGAACTGCTCGAGCAATTCTGCCAACGGCTTCGTCAGCAAGTTGAACTACCTGGGGTCGGCACTCATCTACTCGACCTGTTTGGGAGGTTCCAAGGGTACCGTTCCCAGCGCTATCGCTCTGGACGCGGCCAACAATGCCTACGTCGTAGGTGTCACCGAATCGGGTTTTCCAACCACGCGTAGGGCCTTCCAAGCCAGCCCCGGGAGTTGTGCCGTGACGGACTTTCCGAACTGTGATGCGTTTGTCAGCAAGCTCAACCGCAACGGCTCGGCTTTGGTCTACTCTACCTACATCGGCGGCAGCGGCGCGGATTCCGCAACCAGTGTCGTGGTAGATTCGTCGGGTGAGGCGATTTTGACCGGGGCTACCAGTTCTGATGATTTTCCGGTCACCACCAACGCTCAGCAAAGCAGTCGCACAGGTACTCAGAACGCGTTTGTCAGCCAGCTGAACGCAGCCGGCTCGTCGTTGATCTACTCGAGTTATCTGGGTGGCAGGGGCGCGGATCAGGGCACGGGCATCCAGCTTGACCGCCTCGGCTACGTCTATGTTGTCGGCTCCACGACCTCACCCGACTTCGTGACAACTCCCGGTGTATTCCAGCCGATTCTCGCCGGCGGCACCGACGCTTTCGTGACCAAGCTGGCTCCACAGTCGGGCCCGGCCAATCTATCGCCGGCGCAAATCAGTTTCGGACCGGTCCGGGTGGGCGCGACGAGCCAGACCCATGTGATTAAGCTGGTGAACCCGCGCAGAAATGCCGGTACGCTAATCATCAACGGCATCAGTACCGGAGACAGCTCGGAATTCGTCATCGACGGTTCCATCACCACCTGCAACGGCGCTGCGCTGGTTCCGGGGTCGTCCTGCGCGGTCGGCTTGAAATTCAATCCTATAGCGACCGGGCTGCAACTGGGGATGCTGACCGTCAGCGACACTGCCGTGAACACTCCCCAAATCGTCAGCGTAAGCGGGACTGGGCAATGATTTTTGCGCGATGCGTGTTACCAGCCCGGCTGCCTGCGCTGATTGGTGAACGCCGCTGGCGAGCGGGACTGAAGGTCGCTATTACGCGGTCCCCTCGCATCCCCATTTGATCGCGTTGCGCAGCAATTGCTCGAACGGTGCGGTCTCCCAGACGCCGCGAAACGTCTTCGGTGTCGTGCCCGCAGCATCGACACTGGTATCGACGAACGGTTGCACGTTGTTGGTTACCGAATGGCAGTGCCCAAGCGCGATATACGCGACTTCGCCTTTGCCGACGTTGCGGGTGTACCCGAGTACTCGAGTCTTTCCGTCTGGCTGTAAGGCCGTGTCCTGGTCGTAAACGAAGCCGAAGCCCGGTGGCGACGGATCGTGCTCGAGTTCCGTGGTCAGCAGGATATGGCTGGTTGCCGGTTGCTGGAGTTCGATGAGATAGAGCTCGTCCATCACCTCGAAAGACGTCGGCATCTCAGCCGCGATCGGATGCGTGCGGTCGGCAATTTCCACGCGGAACTTTCGTACCGGAGGATGATTGAGAAAGAAGCCGCCGAGCGTCGCATGATGACTGCCCTTGACCATTTTCCGCCCGCGGCGTGGCTCGCTCACCATGACCGCCTTCCCGCCGCTGGTGCCGTGCAGCGCGAGCCAGCGTCCGCCCGTTTCGAGCCATCGCAGGATGGCTTCGTTTTGATCATCGGTCGGATGGGGACCGGCGACGTAGGTGACCAGGAGTCTGCTTCCAGCCAACCATTTGGCGACGTCCGCAAAATCGTTGGCAACGGTGGCTATGGTCGGCGGATTTTTCTGCAGTAGCTCGAGCAACCGCAGGCGTGCGTAATCCATATCATGTCCGGCGGGCGATCCCGGCGGAAAACCGCCGACGATTAGATGTACCCGGCTGGGTTTTCCCTGGCTCATTGCTGCACCTGTCGCATTTTCTCCCCTTGTAGGCCAGTTAATAGCATTGTCCTTGATAATCAAGGCTTATTTCAGTCAGGTGCCATGAGAGTCAGTTGTCGCATGCTCGATGCCCCACTTCCGACCGAACTGCGTCATGACCGGCCACAGCATCGGCACGGCCCGATCCCTGCGACCGTTCGACCGCATAAAGCATGCCGATCATCCAGGTTGACGCGAAACCCGACTCTCGGTATGGTCAAAAGGTACGAGAAACAGACAGGGAACCCTCCGAAAACTCCTTGGAGTCGAAAGCCCGCACGTCGGTGGTCGTCAAAGCTGCCGCGCGCAGGCCTTCTGGTTTTAGGTTAAGGCCTGATCCTGTTCGACGATGCCGCCCGCCTGTAGTGTCTGTGTCGCAGATTGAAAAGTTGCGCGTGATTCCGCGTACTTACGGGTTCCTTGGTCCTTTCGTTTGCGTTTGTGGGCGCGATGGGCGCTAGCATCGGGCAACCCGACGACGGCATTACCTCTTTAGTCCTTGCTCCCCGGCGTCACGATCTAGTTCGTCCCCCGAACTTGATCTGGCCAGGGCGTCAAAGCGGGATTCCCACCGCCGTCGGGTCTTTAGCCTTCCCAAAAATCGCGGCCGCAGGGTGCGAGCTCGGGGAGGGTGCGAGCTTCATTAAACGCCGGTCTCTTGTCCCGAGCTACCGGCGGCCTTTGGCTCGGTTCGGGGCACTCGGGTCGCAATAAATGCGATCAACCGCCCACCGTCAAATAAAACGTGGCAGTGAAGACATACTGAGTCTTACCTCGCGCGATGCCGCTGTTGCCGAAGCGGCGTTGCATCCTACTCGCAGTCCCGGCGCCGGGGCGATGCTTGCCAAACCGGCCCTGACTCCATTAGTTTCTCTGATCAGTAGGGCAACCTCCGCTTGCCCTGCCAGAGTGGCTTTTGCGGTGCGGAATACGAATGGCGCTATCCGCAACCTTGAGGAGTCCTGCCGAATTCACGCGGCCGCGCGCGATCCAACAATTCACAACCCCTGAAAAGCTCGACTGGGCGTTCTAGGGAAGGGAGGCCGGTTCAGATGTCCTACGATCTCTTGATCAAAAACGGAACAGTGGTGGACGGGACGGGTGCGCCGCCCAAGCGGGCCGACGTCGCGATTTCGGCGGGAAAAGTTGCTGAGATCGGCAAAATCAGCGGCGGCGCGAAGCGCGAGATCGACGCGTCCGACCTCATCGTCAGCCCAGGCTTCATCGACCCGCATACGCATTACGATGCGCAGATCTGCTGGGATCCGTACATCACACCCTCGTCCTGGCACGGCGTGACCAGCGTGATCATGGGGAACTGCGGCGTCGGCATCGCGCCCTGCCGCGAAGAGGTCCGCGAGATCGCGGCATGGGATCTCGTCAACGTCGAGGCGATTCCCTTTGAAGTATTAGCCAAGGGCGTCACCTGGGATTGGGAAACCTTCCCGCAATATCTCGATGCGGCCCAGCGACGCGGTACCGGCATCAACCTGGGATTCATGGCGGCGCTGACCCCGTTTCGCCATTACGTGATGGGCGAGCAATCGATGGAACGCTCTGCGACGCCCGCCGAGACGGCGAAAATCAAGGCCCTGATCAAGGAAGCCGTCACCGTTGGCGCCTTCGGCTTCAGCACTACGACCGCGCCGCAGCACATCGGCTACAAGGGACGGCCGCTCGCCTGCCGCAACGCGAGCCGGGACGAATACAAAGCGTATGCCAACGTACTCAAGGAGATGGGGCGCGGCGCAATCGAGATGGTGCTGACCAAGTCGGTTTCCATCGTCACCGAAGAAGAGCGTGAATTCCTCGATTTTATGCTGACCGAAAGTGGCCGCCCGGTGACATGGCTCGCGCTGCTCAACCGCGACGATATGCCCGAGGCGTGTCAGGACGCCTTGCGCGATCTCGAACCGCTGATCCGCCGCGGCGGGGTGCCGCAGGTCACCTGTCGCCCATTGATCGTTCAGATCAATATGCGGAATCCGTTCATCTTCGCGAATCTCGCGGCATGGAATCCGGTCTTCAACCAGCCCGCGGAGGCGCAGAAGAAGATTTATGCCGACGAAAAATTCCGCAACCAGTTCCGCGAAGACCTGAAGCATCCCGCGATCTTTCAGGGCAATTGGGAACGGCTCGAAGTGAAGGAAGTCGGCAAACCTGAATTCCGCTCGTTGATCGGCCGCAATGTCGCCGACATCGCGCGCGAACGCGGCAAGGACGGCGTCGGCACTTTCCTCGACCTCGCCGTCGAAGACGATCTCAAGATCGAATTCACCATCGAGATGTTCAACGCCAACGAAGCGCGCATCCCCGAGTTGATCAAGGACTCACGCACGATGGTCGGGTTGAGCGATGGCGGTGCGCACGTCGATATGCTGTGCGACGCGGGCTATTGCACCTACCTCCTCGGAACCTGGGTGCGCGATCGCCAGGCGCTGACCCTCGAGCACGCGATCAAGCGCATTACCTCCGAACCGGCGGACTACTTCGGCATCAAGAGCCGCGGCCGCCTGTTGCCGGGAATGGCGGCGGACGTGGCCGTATTCGATTACAAGACGGTCGGTTCGGCCAAGCGCGGCGAGATGGCTACCGACCTGCCTGGCGGCGGACGCCGGCTGGTAGTGCGCCCAAACGGTATCGAACACGTTGTCGTCAACGGCCAGGAGTTGTACGACCACGGCAAACCGACCGGTGCGCTACCGGGACAGGTCATGCGCTCGGGTAATAGCTGAAAAATCGTGAATGAGCCGCACGTGCGGGGGTGTTGGCCCCCGCACGTGACAATTCGGTCCCGTGCCGCCGCGCCTTAGGATTGGGGCGGCGAAGCGCTTTTGGAGGAATCGATCATGGCGGATTTACGACTCATCTCGGCGGATTCACACGTCATGGAGCCGGCTGATTTCTGGGAGACCCGTCTCGACCAAAAGTTCCGCGAGCGCTCCCCGCGGGTGGTTCCGCGCCCCAATGGCTCCGGCTATATCTTTACCGCTCCAGGGATAAACCCCTTTCCGGTGGCCGGTGGTTTCGGCAGTGGCCGCAGCGGTCAGGAGTTAAAGGAACACATGAAGAAGGGCTACGAAGCGGCGCGGCCCAGCGGATGGGACCCGGTCGAGCGTATCAAAGACCAGGATATCGACGGCGTCGACGCCGAAGTGTTGTATACGACGCTCGGGATGCCGCTGTTCGGTCTCGACGATGCCGACCTGCAACGCGCATGCTTCCACGTCTACAACGAATGGCTGGCGGAATTCTGCTCTCACAATCCCCGGCGCCTCATCGGTACCGCGCTGATTTCTCTCGAAGATATCGGCGAGGGGATCAAGGAGCTTGAGCAATGCGCGAAAAAGGGGCTGCGTGGCGCGATGATCTGGGGGTCGCCCCCGGCAAATCGGCCGTACTCGAGCCACGTTTACGATCCGCTCTGGCAAGCCGCCTCGGACTGCCACCTCCCGCTATCGCTCCATGTCATAACCGGGAAGGGCAAGGATAGCGACTTGAGCGCCGTGGGCGAAGCACTCGCAGGAAAGAAAGGGGCGAGGATCACGATGGGTGAGCTCTATGCCAACCTGATCCACGAGGTCCAGCGCTCCCTTACGTCGATCATCTTTAGTGGCGTCCTCGAGCGGTTTCCCAACCTGACCATCATCTCGGCGGAAAACGATGTCGGCTGGCTCCCGCACTACATGTACCGACTCGACCATGCGTATGAGAAATTCAACGTGCTGATGCCTGAGCCGTTGGCGATGAAGCCGAGCGAATATATCCGTCGGCAGGTTTACGCGACTTTCCAGGATGACCCGGTCGGTCCCGCCGCATACAAGCTATTCGGTGCGGCAAACTATATGTGGGCGTCAGATTTCCCTCACACGGATTCGACCTGGCCTGAATCGCGCAAAGTGGTCGAGCGCGACTTCGCGGGAGTCCCCGAAGACGTCAAGCGTAAAATCGTCTACGACAACGCGCGGACCCTATACCACATCAACTAGCGCGGCCACCGCATAAACGCGGTAGACCGGATCCTGAAAAATTGGGGGAGGAGGCGCAAGCCTCTTCCCCTTTTCATTGTCGCTCCCGCCGCCTCTGTGCCTACGATTTCCAGGCGCGATGCGCGACCTCGGCGATCAGTTCGAGCTTGCGTCGCTGCATCTCCATGTCCAGCGGATTGCCTTTGATTCCCGACGCGAAACCGCATTGCGGCGACAGGGCAAGCCGGTCGCGCGGAAAATAGCGTGCGGCCTGTTCGATCCGCGCGCTCAATTCGTCCGCCGTTTCAAGCACGTTCTTCTTGGTCGAGACCAGCCCCAGCACCACCACCTTGTCGCGCGGGACATCGGCCAAGGGCTCGAAACTGCCGGAGCGGGCGTCGTCGTATTCGAGTAGAAATTCGTCGAACCGGTCCGCGCGCCGGAACACCTCTTTGGAAATTGCGTCGTAGCCGCCAGCGCTCAGCCAACGGCCGTCGTTATTGCCGCGGCACATATGCAGCCCAAAGGTTACTCCCGGAGCGCCAGCCAACGAGTTGAGGATATCTACCCCGTCACTCAGGACGCGCGCCGGGTCGATACCGTTCTTTTCGAAGACGTCGCGTTGCGCTGCCGGGTCCACCAGAATCGCAAGCTCGGGCGCATCGATCTGGATATATTCGCATCCCAGGCGCGTCACTTCGCGAATCTCCGCGCGGATCACCTCGGCGCCGTCCGCGAACAGGTCGAAGGGATCGTCGTAAACCGCTCCCGATTCGGTTGGCGACCAGAACATTGCCAGCATCATCGGGCTTGGCAGGGTAACTTTGACGGGTTTGGAGGTGCGTGCACGGATGTAGGTCACCTCCTCGCTCACCAACGAGCGCAAACGCCGCAATTTGCCGGTTACGCAGAGCCCGAGCGAAAGCTCGACAACGTGGTCTTCATCCTCATGCCACGGCTTGGTCAAGGCGAGGCTGCGAGTAAGGCCTTCGGTAGTCTCGAGCAGCGACCCGAGGAAACTAGCCCGGCGCTGTTCGCCGTCGGTTATAAGGTCAAGTCCGACGCTTTCCTGGAGCGCGACGGCCTCGTCAACCGCCCGGTCCTCGATGCGTTTGAATTCCCTGGCGCTGATTTCGCCTCGTCGTATGGTTCGCCGGGCCTCGCGCAGCCAGTCCGGGCGCAGCATTGAACCGATAGTTTGGGAACGATAGACGCTCGCGCTCATCGGATTGCCTCCCCACGTTAGGAAATGCGAGGCGGAATCCTATCACAGATGAAAAAAAGGGCGACTCAGAATGAGTCGCCCTGGAAGCTCCCGTTGGGGAGTCTGCAGTCTTTAGTGCTTGGGTTCGATACGCCGGCCGTAGGAGACTTCGCCCTTATCGACACGCAGGCTGAACCCACAATCCGGATTAGTGCAAGCCCAGGCCTTGAAAATCACCGACGACCCCTCCTGGCCATAGTCTGACAGAGGAATAAGCGTGCCATTGTTACACTTCTGGCACTTCGGCAGATCCATCACCCAGCCTCCTTAGCCAATTGTCATTGGCCCCGACGCCAAACCTATCTAACCCAATTTGCTAAAGCAATGCACTTTTAGGCCGGTAGAACGCTGCTCCTGCACGGTACAAATTCACCTCGACCCGCGGCGATGTTAGACTTCGTTTATGGACGCCCTCCGCGAACCAACCTTCCTGATCCGAGAAGCACGCATGGGCGACGCCTCCCAACTCCTGGGTCTTGCGCGCGAACTGGACTCGATCAACCTGCCCGGCAATTCGCGCGACCTGCGCGAAGCGCTCCAGCGCTCGATCCGCTCGTTTCGCGGTCGCGTGCGCGCTCATGCGCGCGCCGTTTACATCTTTTGCGCGGAGGAAATAGCGAGCGGGCGTGTCGTCGCCGCCTCGATGATTATCGGCAAACACGGGACGCCCGAAGCACCACACTACTACCTCGAGATGGGGAGCGACGAACGTTATTCCCACACGTTGCGCCGCATGTTTCGGCACCCTTACGTGAAGTTACGTTACTCGATGGACGGACCGACCGAGATCGGTGGGCTGATCGTTACGCACGCGATGCGCGGCCATCCCGAGCGTGTCGGCAAACAGGTCTCGTGGATACGTTTTCTCTATATTGCGAAGCATCGCGCACGCTTTGAGACACAAGTACTGGCTGAGATGCTGGCACCGATGATCGAGGATCATAACAACATCTTCTGGGAGCACTTCGGCCGTTCGATGACCGGGCTTTCCTTTCGCGAGGCGGATCTTCTATCGGCTCAGGATAAGGAGTTCATCCGCGCCTTGTTTCCGGAGACGCCGCTGTACACCTTTCTGTTGCCCGAAGGGGCACGCGCTTCGCTGGGCGCCGTGGGCGAGAATAGCCGCGGTGCCGTGCGATTGCTCGAGCAGGCAGGGATGCGCTTCCTGAACCACATAGATCCGTTCGATGGAGGGCCATACTATGGCGCGCCGACAGAAGAGCTGCGTCCGGTAAAAGAATTTCGCACGTGCGTCGGAGTGGAGGGCGCACCCGCCGCGGAGCGGGTCCATCTCTACATGATCGCAACCGACGGGGGCCGCGGATTTCGCGCCGTGCTCGCCGCTGCCGAGCGCCAGGACGACAAGATCGTGGTCACACAAGCCGTATTGAAGGCGCTGGGGGTGAGGCCGCGGACCAACGTCGACACGGTGATGCTGCCTTGATCAAACAAAACAGCTTGCGCATCCGCGAGTCGTCGAATACTTGTGACCCTTGCGCTCAGAACACGCTTCGAGGAGACTGATGATTGCTCGTTTTTTGAGTTCCCTTTTAGTGCTGTCCGCGTTGGCAGCCGTTGCCTGCCAGGGCGCGACGCCAAATCCCAAATTGGATGGACTTCCCGTGAGAAACACAGGTCATTACGCTATTCTCGACACCGACCGCGGCAACATCGTAATCGAGCTTTACCCCGCGGTCGCTCCCAAAACTGTGGCTAACTTCGAGAAACTCTCGAAGGACGGCTTTTACAACAACCTGACATTCCATCGCGTGGAGCCCGGCTTCGTCGTTCAAGGTGGCGACCCGGCGGGCAATGGCACTGGGGGCCCGGGTTACGATCTCCCGGCCGAGATCAATCCCGCCGAAAAACACCTGCGCGGCTCGGTCGCGATGGCGCGCAAGGGCGACCAGGTCAATCCCGAACGGAAATCGAGCGGCAGCCAATTCTATATCTGTCTCGATCCCGCTCCCTTCCTCGACGGTCAGTACACCGTCTATGGCGGTGTGGTCGAGGGGATGACCGCGGTCGAGAAGATCAAGGTGGGCGACCATATCAAGAAGATTACGCTGACCAGCGAATTGCCGAAGTAGAACATTCATGGGCACAGCCGGAAGCGGCCACCTTCACGGGGCCTACTTCACCGTCGATCTTCATCTGCACACCAGCAGGGGTAGTGCGGACTCGAATCTTTCACCGAAGGACCTTGTCGATCGGGCGCGCACGATCGGTATCGGCGCAGTCTGCATCACCGAGCACGACACCATCTGGGACATCAAGGAGATTGCATCACTGACCACCGAGGCGGGAGTGTCTTGTCTGCGCGGGATGGAAGTGACGACTGAGATGGGCCATGTCGGAGTCTTCGGGCTGAACGAGTACGTCGGCGGTATTTACAAGCTGCGCGAGCTGCGCAAGGTAGTCGATCGTCTGGGCGGGATCATGATCGCCAACCATCCGTTCCGCTACAAACTGGACCCGCGGTTCTCGTTCATCAACCCCGACCATGAGCCGATCGATGCTGAGCATCCGGAGCGGGCCGCGAAGCTCGAGATCATCCAGTTGTGCGATGCGGTGGAAGTCCTGAACGCCGCCTGCTCGGAAGAAGAGAACCTGTTCGCACTCCAGGTTGCGCGGTCCCTCGGCCTGGCCGAAGTCGCGGGATCCGATTCCCATTCGGCGAACTCGATCGGCGTGGTCACGACGTTGTTCGCAGAGCCGGTGCGGACCGAGCGGGAGCTGATCGAGGCTATCCGGGGTCGCACGACGCGCGCCGGGCGCGGGCTGCTCGACGGTGCCGTCAAGCCGTTCGACCATCCGGCGTAGGCATTCGTTCGCTCAACCAGAATGACTTGAGGCGATTCCGCGGGTGGCGTGCCCGGTAACTTATTTCGGTTCGGGGCGTGGAGGAACTGGCTTTGCTGTCGAGAACGGCGAAACGAAGGCGCGGCCCGGTTCAGGCAGCACGTTGATGAATTTCAGCTCGGCGAAATTTCCTGCGATCTGCAGCGCCGAAAGTGCGGCGTTATCCACGCGCAGCCGGTGGAAATACCGCAATTCCAGCCCCATGAAGTGACAGAGCACGGTGCGAATGATGTCGCCGTGGGACACGAACAGAATCCGTTGGCCCGGATGCGCTGAAATCGCGCGGCCGATTGCCGCGACGCCACGGGTTTGAACCTCAGGGATGGTCTCGCCCCCGGGGGTAGGGTATTCGATCGGCGACTTCCGATACTCGAGGTAATACGGATCATCGATCAGTTCGTGATAGGTGAGACCCTCCCAACGGCCGTAGAGCACCTCGGCAATGTCGGGGTCTTCGACGATCGTGATGCCACCGAGTCCAGCGGCGATAATTTCGGCTGATTGACGCGCGCGCACCAGCGGGCTGGTTATGATCAGATCGGGTTTGATGTTAGCGGCGAAGCGCGCGGCGGCTTCGACTTGTGCGCGGCCCTTGGGATTGAGTTCGATGGTGTGGCGGCCCATCACCCGGCCTGCGGCGTTCCAGTCGGTCTCGCCGTGACGCATGAGGAGCGCGGTCCCCTTCACGCCGACGGTTTCCGTTAATTTCTGTGCCACGTAGAAAGGCCCCAACGCCATAGTAGTCCCCGGGCGCAAGCCATGCGCAAATACGAGGACGGCGGGCGCCGATGATGACGCCCGCCGTCAGCTTCCACTTTAAAATCGCCTGAAACCGCGTTAGCGGCCGGCTGCCGCCGCCGCATGCCCGTTGATACCGGCTGCCGCGCCGTTGTCACCAGGCGCCGCCAGACCGCAGAATGCTTCGTAGTCGATAAGCGTGGTCTGGGTCGGATGTTCACTGCAAACCGGACAGTCGGGATTGCGCCGAATCTTGAGGATTCGCACATATTCGCTCGACAACGTGTCGAAGTAGACCATCCTGCCGATGAGCGGCTTGCCTGCACCCAGCAGAAGTTTGATGGCCTCGAGCGCTTCGATCGAACCGATCACTCCGGGCAGCGCTCCGAGCACGCCCGCTTCGGCGCAGGACGGCGCCATGTCGGGTGGCGCCGGTTCCGGGTAGAGACAGCGATAGCAGGGTCCGCCTGCCGCCGGATGAAAGACCGTCGCGTTGCCTTCGAACCGGAAAATGGCGCCATCGACCAGCGGTTTTTTCAAAAATACACAGGCATCGTTAATCAGGTAGCGGGTCGGGAAATTGTCCCCGCAATTCACTACCACGTCATAGTCTTTGACGATGTCCATGACGTTTTCGGAACTGAGCCGGACATCGTGACGAACCACCGTGATGCCGGGATTCAGCGCGTTGATCGATTTCGCCGCCGACTCGGTCTTGAGCATCCCGACTCGATCGACCGAATGAATAATCTGGCGCTGCAGGTTGGAGAGATCGACCACGTCGAAATCGACGAGTCCGAGCGTACCGACTCCGGCAGCGGCGAGGTAGAGCGACGATGGCGAGCCGAGCGCCCCGGTGCCGAGGATCAGCACCTTGGAATCGAGCAACTTCGCCTGGCCCTTCTCGCCGACCTCGGGGATGACGAAATGGCGCGAGTAGCGCGTGATATCTTCGTTGGTGAAGACGCGCTCCGCCGTCCAGGGCAGGCCGCGATCCTTCCAGGCGTTGAAGCCGCCGGTCATGTTGTAGACGTTCTCGTAGCCGAGTTCGCGCAATGAGCGGGCCGCCAGCAGCGACCTTGTGCCCGAGGCGCATTGCAGGATCACCGGCGTCTTGTGGTCTGCGACTTTCTCTTCGACGCGCAGTTCGAGGAAGCCGCGCGGGATACCGACCGCCTGCGGGATGTGCCCCTGACGCCATTCGTCGCTTTCGCGCACATCGATCAGCACAGTGCCGGGTTTTTCGAGCATCCGGCGCGCCTCGTCGATGTCGATCTGCTTAATCGAGGCCCGCGCCTCGTCGAGAATGTTCTTGGAAGTCTTTGCCATATAAAAACACCGTTACGCCGCCGCGGCCATGAGATACCTGCCAGCTTCATCCCTGGCCAGTCCATTGGCTATCAGTATAATCATTGCGCCGATTGGTTGCATCATGCCACTAAATACCGGCCATGCGCCCCTAGCCGCCGAGCATCCGATGCGACTCGACCATCGTGCGCGCGAAGTTGAGCATCTGCTGGGCGTGGCCGCGCGGCGAAACCTCGAGAAAGCTGCGGACGACGCGCCCATCGTGGTTGAGTACGAAGGTCGAGCGGCTGGCGATCCCACCGTTTAACACACCGAAGGCTCGCGCGAGGGCGCCCTCGGTATCCGCCAGCAGGGTGAAGGGCAGCGCATGCTTTTCCGCGAAGGCGCGATGCGACTCGACCGAATCGGTGCTGACTCCGATCACTGCGCAATCGAGCGCCAGAAACTGATCATGCAATTCGCGGAATTCCTTGCCCTCGACGGTGCATCCGGGGGTATCGTCGCGCGGATAAAAGTAGACGACCAGGTTGCGTCCGCGAAGGTCGGCCAGCCGGCGGGCCGCACCGTGCTGATCCAACAGTTCGATTCCCAGCGCGGCGGAGTAGTCCGCCGCGCGTACCTCCTCAACCCGCGGCGGCATGGGCTTCCGCTTCGGCCGCGATGGCGCGGCGTCGGGTGAACTTGACCGCGGCATTGTCGATATTGATCGAGCAGAGAGAGCCGCACATGCTGCAGACGTTGGAGCCCGCGGCTTCGCTCTCTTCTTTGTAACGGCGCGCCTTGTCCGGATCCATCGCCATCGCGTACATGCCTTCCCAATTGAGCGCCTTGCGATAGCGCGACATCTGATCGTTCCAGACCTTCGCCGCGCGGACGCCCTTGACCAGGTCGCCAGAATGGGCGGCGATACGGGTGGCGATCACACCCTCGCGAACGTCCTCGATATCGGGGAGGCGTAGATGTTCGGCCGGGGTGACGTAGCACAGGAAGTCAGTGCCCGCGGCCGAGGCGATCGCGCCGCCGATGGCGCCGGTGATGTGGTCGTAACCGGGGGCGACATCGCAAGTCAGGGGCCCCAGCACGTAAAATGGAGCCCCGCCGCAGACCCGCTTCTCGAGTTTGACGTTGGTTTCGATCTGGTCGAGCGGCACATGGCCAGGCCCCTCGATCATCACCTGTACCCCGAGTGCACGGGCGCGTTCGGTAAGCTCTCCGAGGACCAGCAGTTCGGCCAGTTGGCCACGATCGGTGGCGTCGCCAGTCGCGCCCGGCCGCAGTCCATCGCCGAGCGAAATCGTGACATCGTGCTCGCGCAGGATGGCGCAAACTTCGTCAAAACGCTCGTAGAGCGGATTCTCGTTGCCGGTGCGCTCGATCCACGAGGCAAGCAGTGCGCCGCCGCGCGAAACAATCCCTTCGATCCGCTGATGGCCGCGCAACTTGCGCACGCTCTCACGGGTGACTCCGCAATGCAGCGTCATGTAGTCGACGCCTTGGCGCGCCTGTCGCTCGATCACGTCGAGGAACGCCGGTGCGCCCAGTTCCATGATCGAACCTTCGGAGGCGACCTGGTAAATCGGCACCGTGCCCAATATCACCGAGCAGCGCGAAAGGATCTCGCCGCGGATCTTATCGAGGTCGGTTCCCGTCGATAGATCCATCACGGAGTCCGAGCCGAAGCGCACCGCGGTATAGAGCTTTTCGATCTCTTCCTCGATCAGCTGATGGAAATTCGACGCGCCGATGTTGGCATTGACCTTCGTGCGCAATTTGCGGCCGATGCCGATTGCGCGGAATTCATGATGCAGGTTATGGGGAATGACCACCTCGCCGGTTGCTACCAGCGCGCGTACTTCCTCGGGGCTGAGTCCCTCGTCCTCGGCCACTTCGTTCATCTGCTGGGTGATGACGCCCTTGCGTGCAGCTTCAAGCTGGGTCATGTCGGCACCTCTGAATGGGCTTGCAATGGCCGGAGCCACCATGGGCCTCCGGCGAACCTTCTATATACACCGCCTCGCCCGCCGACGTCACTGTTTCCAGAATGAAAATTTCAGTGCGGCGGGCCGCGTACGGTTGGTTACTTGGAGTTCTCGGGCGGCGCATGGCGGCGGTCGAGTGCCGGAAGTTCGGGCTCGGCCGGCCGCTCCTCCCATCGCTGGGGGAGTTCACGTTCGCTGTAGGTTCGCAGTTCGCCGCGCAACGGGTCGTAGACTTCGCGCGCTTGCTTCGCGTACCACTCCAACATTTCGTTCATGTTGCCGTCGCGTCCTTTTTCGTCAAGGACACGCGACCGATGCGTCAGAATCTCCTTGGTTTCGACGAAGTCACGGCGGTCGAAACCCCAGATCCGCGGATGCACGAAGGTGTCCATACGGATGGCGTCGCAAGGGCAAGCCTCAACGCATAAGCCGCAGTAGATGCAGCGCAGGGTGTCGATTTCGTAACGCACCGGGTACTTCTCGATCGCCGGATCAGGATGCTCGCCCGCCTCGATGTAGATGCATTGCGCAGGGCACGCCGTTGCACACAGGAAGCACGAAGTGCAGCGGATCGAACCGTCTGCACGCAGGGTCAGGCGATGGCTGCCGCGATAGCCGTCGGGGTAGGTCTTGCGCTGCTCGGGGTATTGGGTGGTCACGGCGGCGGAGCGGTTCCTCGCCAGACCGAATGAGTGTGCGATATGAAGCGCAAGATTGCGCATGAAATGATAATTGGTGACCATCAGCCCTCTGAGCACCTGGAGAATATACAGGCGCTCCCAAAAGCTCATTTGTTCGGTACGTTTCATCGGAGTCGCAGGATGGTCCTAAGGCCGCAGTCTAGCTGGATTTTGATGGTCCCGCGAACGGACGCGCGGATTAGTGGAGTGCCGAAGTCCACTATAGGTGGCACCGAGAAGTACAGTCAAGACAGCACGGTAGCACGACTGAATGGCCCGAAAGCGCGCCGTTTCTCCGACGCGTGACTAGTTTCGATCAACAAGCGCGGCGTGAACCCTGTCGGACGAACTGCGGCCCCGGATGAGCGGGAGGAACGCGGACGTGCTTGACAATGAGCGCGGCAAAAAGGTTGATGGGACACGAGAAGCATGCGGCGGATTGATAAACTCGAGCGCATGAATCTCGGAGCATCTGTTTTGGGACGCGAATTCAAGGCGGTCTTCTTCGATCTCGACGGCACGCTCGTCGATATTCACGGCCCGCTCTATATCGCGGCGCGCAACGCCTTGGGCGAGTTGGGCCATCCCCTGCTTACCCGTGAGAGCTACCATCAGGCGATCGCGCGGGACGACCTCTGGCTGGGCGTACCCGAGTATCAACGCCCCGACTACATGAAGCTTGCGTTCGCCTACCTCGTGGCGGAACTCGACCGTACCGAACGTCTCGAAGTGCTGCCGCACGTTCAGGAGACGCTCGCGGAACTTAGACGTCGTGGCTATGCGACCGGAATTATCACCAGTCGCCCGGGCGAAGCACGCCGGTTGATCGAAAAGCTCGCTATGGTGGGGCTCGCCTCGTTCTTCGACCAAGTCCTTACCCAGGCGACATCGACGCTGCGGGCGCTCGACAAGACGGAAAGCCTCAAACACGCGGCCGCGCGCGCGTCGATGCTTCCGCAGGCGTGTATGTACGTGGGTGACGAACCGCGCGACATGATGGCCGCGGCAGGCGCCGGATATGGGGCAAAAGTGGCGGTCGCCACGGGGGCTCCGACGTATGGGTTTCTGCGGGACCATCCGGAGCATCGTCCGGACCATGTGATGCGGTCGATGGGGGAGTTGGTAGAGCTGATCGACCGGCTCAAGGACGGCGAGTCGGAATAGGTCCGACTACTGGTCGACGCAGCCGAGCACGCTCGAGCAATCTCCGTTGTTTGTTCGCCTATTTCCGACGAGATAGATCAAGAGATTCTCACACTGCGTCGGTCTCTTCATTACCGGAGTGTTCAAACTTGCAAGGAGGCCAAGCGGCCTCGCTTGACACAAAATACCAACGTAAGGTATATCCGAGTCGTCCGATAGAGTATCTGTACCATCGAGACGACGCGTGCGGATCACAGGGTTCGGCGCTTATGACGGGCGGTTCCGGGCAGCGTTGGGATGGGTGGGAAACCGTCCGGCGAGGCTGCGTGTGTCCATCCGGCACCGGTGCCGCTTAATCACGATCCGATCCTCGCGGGAGTGGTCTCCGCTTAGCTAGGAGAACGGTTTTCAACCGGGGTAGAGCAGCGAATGCGCATCGGCGCGAGCAGAGTGATTGCGGCATTGTTCGCACTGACAGTTTCGTTCCTGACAGTTTCGGCGCGCGCCGACCAGGTAACGATCCTCAACGCTTCCTATGACCCGACGCGCGAATTCTATGAGGAGTTCGACGCGGCCTTCGTCAGAAATTGGAAGGCGAAGAGCGGTCAGGATCTCACGATCAACTTATCCAACGGCGGGTCAGGCAAGCAGGCGCGCGCCGTAATCGACGGGCTCGCGGCTGACGTGGTCACACTCGGGCTGGCCTACGATATTGACGCGATTCACGACAAAGCGGGCTTGCTTCCAGCCAACTGGCAGAGCCGTTTGCCCAATGACAGTTCGCCCTACACGTCGACGATCGTCTTCGTAGTGCGCAAGGGAAATCCCAAGCGGATCAAGGATTGGCCCGACGTGGTCAAGCCGGGGGTTCTGGTAATCACGCCCAATCCCAAAACCTCGGGCGGCGCGCGGTGGGCCTATCTCGCGGCTTGGGGTTACGCACTGAACTCGCCCGGCGGTAGCGACGCGAAAGCCCGGGAATTCGTGACGCAACTTTACAAAAACGTGCCGGTGCTGGATTCGGGTGCGCGGGGTTCGACCACCACGTTCGTCGAGCGGGAAATCGGAGATGTGCTGTTGTCGTGGGAGAATGAGGCCTACCTGGCGGTGAACCATTTCGGCAAGGACAAGTTCGAGATCATCTATCCTTCGACGAGTATCCTGGCCGAGCCGCCAGTTGCATTGGTGGACCAGGTGGTGGACCGTCATGGGACACGCGCGGTGGCGCAAGCCTATCTGGAATATCTTTATTCGGAAGACGGGCAGGAGATTGCGGCGCGGCATTATTTCCGGCCGCGACTCGCCTCCGCCGCCGCCAAATACGAGCCCGGCTTCCCGAAGATAAAACTGTTCACGGTCGATGCGACGTTCGGCGGCTGGCGGAAGGCCCAGCAAACCCATTTCGCCGACGGCGGCGTATTCGACCAAATCTACAAGCAATAGGTGCTCGGCGGGTGAAGAACGGATGGCGCGAGTCAGGATAAACAGGCAGGGCGTGATTCCAGGTTTCGGCTTGACGATGGGTTACACGCTCATCTACCTGAGCCTCATTGCGCTGATCCCGCTATCGACGATCCTGCTCAAGACCGCCGGAATGGGATGGCATCAGTTCTGGAGCCTGGTGCTCTCGGCCCGGGTAATGGCCGCCTACCGACTGAGCCTGGGCGCTTCGATGGCTGGTGCGAGCATCAATTCGATTTTCGGGTTTATCGTGGCCTGGGCGCTGGTGCGTTACCGCTTCCCGCTGAGGGGGGTGGTCGATGCCCTGGTCGATCTGCCGTTCGCGCTGCCGACGTCGGTTGCGGGAATCACGCTTACGGCGATCTACGCGCAAAACGGACTGATCGGCAAGCTGCTCGCGCCGGCCGGAATAAAAGTGGCGTTCACGCCGATCGGCGTGATCGTAGCGCTCACCTTCATCGGACTACCATTCGTGGTGCGCACTGTGCAGCCGGTCCTGCAAGACCTGGAGACGGAACTGGAAGAGGTATCGGCGACGCTCGGCGCCACGCGGATGCAGACCTTCCGTCGCGTGATCGCACCGGCACTCATGCCCGCCGTGATCACCGGTTTCGCCCTGGCCTTTGCCCGTGCGCTCGGTGAGTACGGTTCGGTGGTCTTTATCTCGGGCAATATGCCGATGCGCACGGAGGTGGTGCCGCTGCTGATCATGACCAAGCTCGAGCAATTCGACTACCAGGGTGCGACCGCGATCGCGTTGGTGATGCTGGTGCTGTCGTTCACGATGCTTTTTCTGATCAATCTGCTGCAAAGATGGACTTTGGGACGCCATGCCGTCGGATGAACCGGAATTGGAGCGCATTCCGGAGCGGGCGATGATCGGCATGCTGCACGACGATTCGCTCGTCCGCATCCGGCGGGCCACGAGCGATCCACCATGGGCACAGGTGCTGATCGTGGGCGTCGCGATGGTCTTCCTCGCGGTCTTCCTGATCATCCCGCTGATCACGGTGTTCGCGGAGGCGTTGCGTCAGGGGGTTAACGTCTACGTGGCGGCGGTCACCAGCGCCGAAGCGCGCAGCGCGATCCGGCTGACACTGCTGACCGCCGCGATCGCGGTGCCGCTCAACCTGGTATTCGGTCTGGCCGCAGCGTGGGCGATCACCCGCTTCGAGTTCCGCGGCAAAAACCTCCTGACTACGTTGATCGACTTGCCGTTTGCAGTCTCGCCGGTGATCTCGGGAATGATCTTCGTGCTGATGTTCGGGGCCCAGGGATGGCTCGGGAAAACGCTGCAAGCGCACGATATCAGGATTATATTCGCGGTGCCGGGGATCATTCTCGCGACGATCTTCGTGACTTTCCCATTTATCGCGCGAGAAATAATTCCGGTAATGGAGGCGATCGGCAGCGAAGAGGAGTTGGCCGCGCTGACGCTGGGCGCCGGCGGCTGGCAGACCTTCCTGCGCGTGACCTTGCCGAACGTCAAATGGGGACTGCTCTACGGCGTGGTGATCTGCAACGCGCGCGCCATGGGCGAGTTCGGCGCAGTCTCCGTGGTTTCGGGACACATTCGCGGGTTGACCGACACGATGCCGCTTTATGTCGAGATACTGTATAACGACTATGACTTCGCAGCTTCATTCGCAGTGGCCTCCTTACTGACCGCGCTCGCTCTGGTCACGCTGATCGCGAAGCGTCTCGTTGGCGGGAAAGCGCAGGTGCAGGAGCCGCCCGGGGAAGCGCTCGCACCCATGGAGCAAGAGGCGGCATGAGTATCGAGGTTCGCAATCTGAGTAAATCCTTCGGCGCCTTCCGCGCCCTCGACGACGTCAACTTGCGGATTGAGACCGGGGAACTGATGGCGCTGCTGGGCCCTTCGGGCTCGGGCAAGACCACGCTGTTGCGGATAATCGCGGGACTGGAGGCGCCTCAGGCCGGATCAGTACACCTGGGCGGTGAGGAGGCGACCGGGCGAAGCGCCCGCGAGCGCGGCGTAGGCTTCGTCTTTCAGCATTACGCGCTGTTTCGGCATATGACGGTGTTCGAAAACGTGGCGTTCGGATTGCGCGTACGGCCGCGACGCACTCGTCCGTCCGAACCGGAGATTCGCGCGCGCGTCAACGAGCTACTGAAGCTGGTGCAGCTCGAATGGTCGGGTGCGCGCTTCCCGTCACAACTATCCGGGGACAGCGCCAGCGGGTCGCGCTAGCCCGTGCGCTCGCGGTCGAACCGCGCGTGCTGTTGCTCGATGAACCATTCGGCGCCCTCGACGCCAAGGTTCGCGAGGAACTGCGGCGATGGCTTCGGCGCCTGCACGATGAGTTGCACCTGACCGGGGTCTTCGTCACCCACGACCAGGAAGAGGCGCTCGAGGTTGCGACGCGCGTCGCGGTGCTCAACAACGGAAAAATCGAACAGGTCGGCACGCCCGAGGAGCTCTATAACGATCCCGCGACCCCGTTCGTCTCGGGCTTCCTCGGCAACGTCAACCTGTTTCACGGCCGGATTCACGACGGCCGCGTCTATATCCGGGGGACGTCGGTCGCCGTCCAGAACGGCAATGGCGTTCACGTCGGGGCCGACGGCGACCGCGCGATGGTCTACATCCGGCCGCATTTGCTCGATATCCACCTCGCGCCCAACGGCAAGGATGCTTTTCCCGCGATCGTTAAGCACATCAACGTGGCCGGGCCGCGCGTGAAGATCGAGTTGACCAGCGAATGGGGCGATCCGGTGCGGGTCGAGATGGACCACGAGCGCTTGCGCGCACTGGCGCTCAAGCCCGAGGCCAAGGTCTACCTGAGTCCGCACGAAAATCGCGTGTTTATCTACCAGATCTGAAGACGGGCGCTATCCCTCAAGGCTAGCAATCGCGGACCCCGCCGTCACATGTTGCTGCCGACTCTCTCCGTCCGCCACAACTCGCCATTGGTGACCCTTCCCTTGCCTTGAGTTGCGCACCCACGCTACCCGCCGCTTCAAAACTGCACGGGACCAAGAAAATGTTCGCGCTCACCACCGGTATGAAGTGTATTATGGCGTCGTGCGGAGCGAGATGGCTACCGACAGGACACTATCCGAACTGTATCGACAGCTCGTCGCGATCGAAGACGACCTCGACGGCGGGATCTATCGTCCGGGCCCGTGGGATTCGCTGCTGCGGTCCCTGCGCGCACGGCCGCAAGATGAACGCGCGGAAGTGGCTCCCTCCGTCGCGCGGGTCAGCCGCAAGCTGCATAAGCGCGGTGGCCGCAGGACCATGAATGTCGGCGTCGCGATCGGCTCCGAGTTGGTGGCCACGATCGTGGGCGCGCTGCTGCTCATCTGGAGCATTTCGCGCGGCTCCAATGTCCTCGCGATCGCGGGCGCCGCGATTTGGGCCACGACTTTCCAGCCGCTGATCAAGTCCGCCTGCGGCCGCGCTCTCGGCGTGCGCTACGATTACGGCTATCTCTATGGCATCGAGCCGCGCCTCAAAATGGACTACGGCAGCTATCTCGCGCTCTCGCGCGCCGCTCGGATCGCGCTCCATCTCTCGGGCACCATCGGATCGCCGCTGGCGGTCCTGTTCGTCGAGGCCGTGCTGCCGGCGCAGATGGATCTCGCGAGAATCCTCTGCTGGTATGCGATGTGGATACTGATTGCGATCAACGCGGTCACGCTTCTGATCGGACTCGTGGGTATTCGGCGGATCGGCGGGATGCGCCTGCGCGACAGCAGCAGCGGCGCCGCCGCGGCGGAAATGCGCGAGGGTATGGGCCTGCGCGCATAGCCATTCTGCCGGACTAGCGCGGCAGGTACGCGAGCGGGGGTGGTGTGGCGGCAAACTCGGCGCGCAACGCCGCGTAGCTCGCGAGATCATCGACGGTGCGGAAAAAACTGTTATCCACGTAGCCGCAAAGCGGCATGCCACGCGCCGCGATCGGCGCGAACACGTCACCCATCAGGCTGAACGGCGGCGTCGGCGGCAGCATCCCGAGGACCGCCGGCTCGCACACCAGCACACCGCAGTACATGTATGGCTTGAGCGCGGCGGCGACCGTCGGGTCCAATTGCGGCGGGATAGTCGTCGAACTCGCCGCGCGTACGACCGCGCAGCAGGCGCATCCGGCGAATCCGTCCGCCGCCGTCGATTTCGATTCGGCTGTAGGCATCAGGATCGCCGCGGTCGCGCAGCGCGAATGTCGTCGAGCGCAGCGTGCTCCGCGATGGAACGCGATCATGCGCGCCAGGTCGAGACCGAGGATCGTGTCGCAGTTCATCGATGACGAAAGGTTCGTTCGCCGAAATAATCGCGCAACGCGACCAGCGGTCCGCCGGTGCCGCACAATACCGGCTCGGGCGAATAGGTGATGCGCAGGCCGAGCGTCGCCGCCGTCCCAGTGCATGCTCGATCTGGCCGCGCCAGATGATGCACGTTGATCGCGATCTCGACGTAATTCCCGCGCCCTTGAGCATCAGCAGCGGATAATGGATGAGTGGACGGCCGCCGGCTTCGAGCAATGGCTTCGGAATCTTATCCGTTAGCGGGCCGCAGCCGCTCGCCATATCCCGCCGACAGCACCAGCGCCTTCATAGCGACGCCCGTGTTGCGCGGCAAGGGCGCGCGCGCAGGTGTGGGAAAGTCCGGCTCGCTGCGCGAGCATCCGGCGCGCCTGCGCCAGCGCGATATGGGATGATACGCGGCGTAACCGGTCTTGCCCTTGCGTTCGAGGAAAATGAAGCGGCCGATCACTTTGAGCGCGTGCTGGATCACGCAGAGGCGGTAGCTTTCGATGAAATCGTCAGCCGAGCGGGGCATCGCCCGCGGCGCACGAACCCGGCGTAATAGTAGTCGAGCACGCCGGCGCTCGATCGTCCGGCGTGATGATCCGCGCGGTATCGCGCGTCGTCAGCAGCACCGCGAGATCCTGCGCCGCAGGCGCCATCAGGGCATCCTGAAAGTCGATCACGCGCAGCCGTGGCGCGCCGCGCTGGTCCGGCCGCATCTGCACGAACAGGTTATGGCCGTGGTAGTCGCGATGGGAAAAGACGCGCGGAAACCGGCCGAGCCGCGCCGCGAGGTCATCCAGTTCGGGCGCGATAGCGCTGCGTCGAACGCCCGGCGCCGCCGCATCGATTCCGGATTCGGCGAACTGCTCGAGTTCCCAGCGAAACAGCCGAGCATCGTACGCGAGGCGCATCGCCATGCAGTCGGCGTCGAGCCGCCGCGTGCCCTCCAGATGAAACAAGATGAGTTCCTCGGCGGCGAGCCGGTACAGGTCCGCCGCATCGCCGCGCACGCCGCATCGAACAGCGCGACTTCGCCGACGTCCTCGACGAGCAGCATCCGCGCCGCGTTGTCCGCAGCGTAAAGATCCGGTACAGCCACGCCAATCTTGTGCAGGAAGCGGTGCAGGTTGAGCCAGGGTGGCTCGGCCAGCGGCTCGGGGATCAGCCCGAGCGTCCGCGCATATAGCGGGAGATCGTCCGGGCCGAGGTCGATCGCGATCGCGGTCGGCGGGATTGCATAGGCGGCATCAGGAGCGATCGCGACACGCCAGAAGCGGCGGCTCGAAGCGTCGCCCTTGAGTGGCTCGATCAGTTGTGGTGGACGCGCCTGCCCAGCACCGGCTTACGGCCCTGATGATCCACGATTCGGGAACCGACATGCCCGCGGATGTCACACCGGTAATTTTAGCGGCTGCGCCATGCGCGAAGCCATGCCGTCGCGGAGCGGAAGGGTCAGGGGGCGCCGGGCTGCTCGAAGCCACCAATTCGGCATAGAGCCGTTCGATTTCGCGTCCCAGCCATTCGTAGCGAGTCGATCATTTCTTTGGCGTCCTTGCGCGCGAGATAAAAATTGGGATCGTTCATCTCAAGTGCGATCGCGGCGCGTTCGCTCTCATTCTTTTCGATGCGCGCTTCGATTTCCGCGCGCTGCCGGGCGGTTCGGGATTTCGCCCGCTGGGCCTCCCGGTCGGTGTCCCGCGCCTGATCGTTGCGACCGCTGCGAGCGTTCGCCCTGCGATCGTCCGCGGCGTGAGCGGAAGGGGCCGGCGAGGCCGCCGTGGAGCCGGCACCGTTGCGCGCGGATCGCGGAGTGATCCGCGGCGGTGGCGTTCGCCCGCGCCGTCGTCGACGCCGATAACCGCAGCCTCGTCCGCCGCTTTTTTCGCCAGGTACTCGTCGTAATTGCCGAGGTAGCGGATCGCATGGCCGTGACCGACCTCGATCACCTCGGTTCACCAGCTGGTTCAGGATGTGCCGATCGTGGCTGACGATTATCACCGTGCCGGGAAAACGCCGCAGCGCTTCGAGCAGCGTCTCCTTGGCGACGATGTCGAGGTTGTTGGTCGGCTCGTCGAGCAGCAGGCAGTTGTTGCGATGCGCGATTACCTTCGCCAGCGCGAGGCGCGCGCGTTCACCGCCCGACAGCACGCCGACCCGCTTTTCACGTCGTCGCCCGAAAACAGCATCGCGCCGAGCAGGTTGCGAATCTCCGTCGTGGTCATCCCCTGCGCTTCGCGGCTCGAGTTCGTCGAGCACGGTCCGGCTGTAATCGAGCGACTTCGGACGAGGTTCTGCGCAAAGTACCCGATCGCCACTCGGTCGCCGATCGTGCGCTGCGCCCGCGGTCAGCTCCTCGACGCCCGCCAGGATCCGGATCATCGTGGATTTGCCGGCGCCGTTCGGGACCGACCAGCGCGATCCGCGAGCCGCGCTCGATCTCGAGGTCGATACCGCCGTAAACCGTCAGTTCGTCGTAGCGCTTGACCGCGCCGCTGCAGTTCGACCACGCGGCGCGCGCTGCGCTCGCACGCGGGAAAGCTGATCGCGGGCGGTTTCTCGATTCCCGGCGGCGGTTGCAGCCGTTCGACCTTTTCGAGCTGCTTGATCCGGCTCTGCACCAGCTTGGCCTTGCTCGCCTGGTAGCGGAAGCGGCTGATGAAGGCTTCCATGTGCTCGATTTCGGCGCGCTGCTTTTCGTAGGCCGCCAGCTCGGCCTCGAAGCGGCCGCTCGCGCTCGCGAGATAGTAGGAATAATTGCCCGCATACTCGGTCAGCGTCGCCGCGCGCGACTTCGACCGTGCGGCGCGTCACCCGGTCGAGAAAATAATGGTCGTGCGAGACCAGGATGATCCCGCCCTCGTATTCGTCGAGATAATCTTCGAGCCAGTTGCGCGCCTCGATATCAAGATGGTTGGTGGGCTCGTCGAGCATCAGGAAATCCGGGCGCTGCAGCAGCAGTTTGCGCCAGCGCGATCCGCATCCGGATACCGCCCGAAAATTCCGCAACGTCGCGACCCAGGTCCTCATCCTTGAAACCCAAGCCGAAGAGCACCGCCGTCGCGCGGCTTTCGACGCGTGTAAAAGTCGTGACGTTCGAGTTCGTGCAGCACTTCGCCGAGTTCGTCCAGGGCGGCATCGTGGCCGGGCCGCGTATTCTGTGCGCGAGGATCTTCTTCGAGTTCGAGCCGGCGCAGGTCGAGCGCGCGCATCTCGGCCAGGCGCCGAGAGGGTTTCCTCGAGCACCGAACGGCCGCCCATCTCGGGCGCGTCCTGTTCGCAGGTAGCCGACGCGCGTACGCTGCGGACGCGATGATGCGGCCGCCGTCGGGCTCGATCAGTCCCGGCAATTATTCGCAGCAGCGTCGATTTGCCGGCGCCATTGAGACCCACCAGGCTAACGCGGGCGTCGTCGGGCATCGACCAGCTCACGCCGTCGAAAATAACGCGTCCGCCGAAGAATTTGGTCATTTTATCGAGCGTCAGCACTCCGTAAGCTCCCGCGGAGGATGTCCGCTAGGTCTCTTACGATTCGCCTACTCGCAGTAGTATCAAAGCCTGCTAAGGTCACCGCCGCCGCTCCCCGATACTGAAAGCTCCGCACCTGTGATCCGGCGAGTGCCAAAAGAACACATCGCTTCAGAATCGCCGACCGCGTAGAATTAACCAAGAGCATCGGTTGGCGCGCGCTACAGGAGGGGAGTAGAGTGCCAGCGTTAAGGGACGGCGATCGGGTGCTGATCATCGAACGCAAGCTTTACAAAGACGACAACACGCGCCTCTTCGTCGGCGTCATCGAGGACTACGACGCAGGCCATCATCCGGCTGCGCGGCTTCCCGTTCCATCTTAATCCCTACGAAATCTCGGGCTCCGAGCGTCATGGCGAGGAGCGCGTCCGGATCGTCTCGCTCATCGGCCGGCGATCTGATCTATCATGCTCCCGCGCGAGCTGGATGTCGCCAAGCTGATGCTCCGGCGTTCGCCCAAATCCCTGATGCTGACTCGAAGGCGAGGCGATGTCGCTCGATCTCAGCGAATGGTTGACACGAAGCTACGCCAGAGTTCATTGCCCGACTCACTGTCTCGACCGGGATATCTCGCCCGCTGCGGTCGCGCTATCGCCGCAGCTAACCCCAGCGCCTCGCGCCCGGACGGTTTTAGCCGCCAGATGTGCCGAAGTTAAAGTGACGCTATAAATCGAGCGATGGCGGCGGCGGTGTCGGTGGGGTTATCCAGCGGCACATGATGGTAGCGCGTCGGGATCTGCCTTGAAGTGCGAATCGTGGATCCGCCGATGCATCTTGCGGGCGATCTGCCGGTCAGACCAGCGGCTATGTTCGCCGCGCAGAATCAGTGTCGGCAGTTGATCGACTTAAGTGGGAATCTGATGTGACGTCTCCATCCGCCGTCATCTTGCGCGTCTTCGGATCGAAGCGGAAAGCCCAGTTACCGTTGGGCAATTGCTCCGCGCCTTTGAGGGCCAGTCCGGCCAACTCCTCACGGTGAGGTTGTCGCCCGGCGGCGAGAGGCGAAATTGGCGCACCAGTTCGCTCCGGGACTGGCAAATTCAGGCCGGGGACCGTCCTGGCTACGCCGCTTCCAGCGCCACATCAGACGGGTGCGCAGAGGGGGACCACCGTGGGGCGAATCAACCAGCACCAGGGCTTCGAGCAGTTCCGGACAGTCGCAGGCGATGCGCTGCGCGATTTCGCCGCCCATCGAATGGCCGACCAGCACCACGCGCCCGTTGCAATGATCGCGCATAAAAGCCTTGAGGTCGGCGATATGTCTGGCGGGGCCGTAGATGGCGGCCCATTGGCTGCGGCCATGGCCTCGGAAGTCAAGGGCGATCACGCGTCCATAGGGTTTGAGGAGTGGCGCGAGGAAGTCCCACCAGTGGGCATGCGCGGAGCCACCATGGCACAGGACGATAGTGCGTGCGCCGGCCGCTGCGCCCCAATCCAGGTAGTGAAGCTTGAGTCCGTTGATTTCGGCAAAGAGACTGGTCGGCTCCGCGTCGGCGGTAGCCGCGCTTTCATGCGGCATTCAGGAGTCCTATCTGACCAAACAAATTGGGAGTCCTATCTGAATCCAATCGGAATCAAAGGACAATTTGATCAGAGGAATCTTATTAGAAGGTTGGGCGGGGGGCGAGAGGCGGGGAGGCGCGCCGCTGCGCCGATACGCAACTGAAGGTTCCGTCCCGCAGTTGCCGCTCGGGCGCCAAAGCACACGAGACCGTGCTCTATGACCGCCGCGAAAGAACGATGAGGACGTGACAGGATGATGGCCTTGTCCGTTGGGGCGCGTCGTTCGCCGTTTCTATGGAGGCTATGGCGACGGGTCCAACCGCGGCTTCGACGCGGCAGTGGACCGACAAGCCTGCTGGTCGCTAGTCGACGCCAGGTGATACAAAAGGACCGGCGGCTCCTAGGGAGTGCGGCGATGCGTTGCGCGAAATGCGGGACCGATAATCGTGATGGGCGAAGATTCTGCGCCCAGTGCGGTGATCGGCTGAAGCTGCCGTGTCCATCCTGTGGCGGACAGAACGAGCCGGGAGAACGGTTCTGCGGCGAGTGCGGGTTCGCGCTCGGAGTCCCGGCTGCCGTTGCCGGTCAACCGCAGCAACAGCGAGCGTCAGTCCGGTTAGCGGACGCACCCGACACCGAAAGGCTCGAAGGCGAGCGCAAGACTGTTACCGCGCTGTTCGCCGACATCAAGGGCTCGACCGAGTTGATGGAGGATCTCGACCCCGAAGAAGCCCGCGCGGTCATCGATCCGGCGCTGAAACTGATGATTGAGGCGGTCCGCCGCTATGACGGCTATGTCGTGCAATCGACCGGCGATGGCATCTTCGCGCTCTTCGGCGCACCTGTTGCCCACGAGGACCATCCGCAGCGTGCGCTGTACGCGGCGCTCAGGCTGCAGGAAGAGCTAAGACATTATTCGGCGAAAGTAGTCGCCGACGGCAGCAGCCCGATCCAGGGCCGCATCGGAATCAACACGGGCGAGGTCGTGGTGCGTTCGATCCAGACCGGGGCGGACCACACGGAATACACGCCGATCGGGCATACGACCAACCTCGCCTCGCGGATGCAGACCGCGGCACCGGTCGGTTCGATCGCGGCCAGCGAGAACACGCGCAAGTTATGCGAAGGCTATTTTGTCCTCAAGCCGCTTGGCGCCACGAGGGTCAAAGGCCTCACCGAGCTGGTCAACGTCTATGAAGTGACGGGGCTCGGACCGTTGCGTACCAGGTTGCAGCGTTCCGCTGGGCCGCGGGTTGACCAAATTCGTCGGCCGTGACCGCGAGATGGACGCGCTCAAGCACGCTGCTGATCAAGCCAAGGCGGGACATGGCCAGATCGTCGCGGCAGTGGCCGAGCCGGGGGTGGGCAAGTCGCGGCTGTTCTTCGAGTTCAAGGCCACCAGCGCGGCAGGATGGATGGTGCTGGAGACGTTTTCGATTTCGCCCGGCAAGGCGTCGGCTTATCTGCCAGTAATCGATCTGCTACGCAACTATTTCGATATTTCGCCTACGGACGACGAGCGCAAGCGCCGCGAGAAGGCAACTGGACGCGTGCTCGCGCTCGATCGAAGCCTGGAAGACACGCTTCCGTACCTGTTCAGTCTCCTCGGCATCGTCGAGGGTGACGATCCGCTGCCGCAGATGGACGGACAGATCAAGAAGCGGCGGACACTGGAGGCCATTAAGCGCATCGTGCTGCGGGAGAGCCTCAATCAGCCGTTGATGTTGATTTTCGAGGACCTCCATTGGATCGATGAGGAGACGCAGGAGCTGCTCAATCTACTGGTTGATTCGATCGGTACAGCGAAACTCCTCCTGTTGGTAAACTATCGGCCCGAGTATTCGCATCAATGGAATAGCAAGCCCTACTACAACCAGATGCGGCTCGAACCGCTCGGCCCGGAGAGCGCCGAGGAGATGCTCTCGGCGCTGTTGGGCGACGGCAAGGATCTGAATCTACTCAAGCGGCTCATCATTGAGCGGACCGAGGGCACGCCTTTCTTCATGGAGGAGATAGTGCAGGCGCTCTTCGAAGATGGGGTGCTCCAGCGCAACCGGACGGTGACGCTCGCCCGATCGCTGAATGCGGTCAAGGTCCCCGCCACGGTACAGGCCGTACTCGCCTCGCGCATCGACCGTTTGCGGGCAGAGGAGAGGGAGTTGCTGCAGACCGTGGCTGTGCTCGGGCGAGAATTTCCGCTCGGGCTAGTGCGCCGGATGACGCTTAAGCCAGACGCCGAGTTGGAGCGGATCCTAGCCGAACTGCAGTCGGCGGAGTTCATCTATGAGCAACCAGCGGCCGGAGATGTTGAATACGTTTTCAAACATGCACTCACTCAGGAGGTCGCATACAACGCACTGCTGATCGAGCGCCGCAAGTTCTTGCACGAGCGCGCAGGACTGGCGCTGGAGTCGATGTTCGCGGAGCAGTTCGAAGACCATCTGGACGAGCTGGCGCATCATTATAGCCGGAGCGATAACCTCGCCAAAGCGGTAGAATACTTGGGGCGGGCGGGCCAGCAGGCACTGCGGCGCCCTGCCTATGCTGATGCGACCAATAGTCTAAGTGCGGCGTTAACTCTGCTTCATAGGCTGCCGGTCGACCCCAAACGGTTTCAGCCAGAATTACTCCTTCAGCTGGCCCTTGGCCCCGCTTTAATCGCCGTCAAAGGGTTAGCGGTGCTGGAGGTGGAGCGAGCTTATACTCGCGCGCGGGAGCTTTGTGATTTATTGGGTGATCCCCCGGAGCTTTTCCCCGCCTTGTGGGGGTTGTGGGCCGTGCATTTGGTGCGAGCGGAGTTACGGAGAGCCTCTGAACTTGCCGAACAGCTTTTGCGGCGGGCACTGAGCACCCACGATCCAGTGCGATTGATATACGCGCGGATGGCTCGGGGATCGACCTCGTATTTCATGGGCGAATTCGTTCCCGCCAGAGAACATTTCGAAATAGCGATCTCTCTCTACGATCCTGAGCGCCATAGGCCGCTCGCCTTCCGCTATGGCGGGGCCGATGCCGGGGTACGTTGCCTGTCCTATGCGGCTTGGACTCTCTGGCAGCTTGGCTATCCGGACCAGGCTCTCAATCGGGCCAGTGAGGCGCTGGCGTTGGCTCGAGCGCTGTCCCACCCCTTTGGTCTGGCTTGGGCCGAGGTGTTTGTTGACGTTCTGCGTCAACTGCGAGGAGAAGTACGAGCAACTCAAGAAACTGCGGAAGGTCTGAGTGCACTTTCTGCCGAGCACGGGCTAGCTGACTTTTTCGCATTTGCGACCATCCTGCACGGCTGGGCGATGGTCGAGCAGGACCGCAACCAAGAGGGAATCGCGAAGATTCAGGAGGGTTTAGCCGCGACTCGTGCGACGGGCGCGGAACTCGTGTCAGCATATTTTCTGTGCTTACTGGCCGAGGCGTGCATGGATATGGGCCATCTCGACGACGCGCTAAGTGCCTTGACGGAAGCGCTGGCC
Source organism: uncultured Pseudomonadota bacterium (assembly GCA_963837035.1). Taxonomy (GTDB): domain Bacteria; phylum Desulfobacterota; class Binatia; order Binatales; family Binataceae; genus JASHZA01. The sequence goes on along the minus strand of CAWIMH010000021.1, from coordinate 388,581 downwards.
GCCGCAGATGAGAATGAAGACCGTTTCTATGAGGCTGAGACCCATAGGCTGAGGGGCGAACTGCTGCTGAAACGCCATGCGGAAGAAAATGGAAATCTCACTGGCGAAGCGACGCGGAGCCCGCAAAGCAGTCTGCGACCTCAGCACAAAAAGTCGAATCTGAAAATTGCGCACGCCGATTCCAATGCTACCCAAGCTCAAAATTGCTTTGAGCGCGCTATCGAGGTTGCGCGAAAGCAGAGCGCCAAATCGTTCGAATTGCGCGCCACGACGAGCCTCGCGCGGCTGCTCGCATCGCAGGGCCATAATGACAAGGCGCGCGCGATGCTCGGCGAGATCTACGGCTGGTTCACCGAAGGCTTCGACACCGCGGACTTGAAAGACGCCAAGACATTACTCGAAGAACTAGCCGGGTAACTGCCGGTATGAGGGCGCATGCGCTGCTCGAACTGTCACAGCGAAAATCCCGAAGGCGCGAAGTTTTGCATTCGGTGCGGAAATGCCTTCGAGCGCCGTTGTCGAAAGTGCGCGTTCGGAAATTTACCAGAAGCTAGATTTTGCGCGCAATGCGGAGCGTCACTCGATGCTGCTGCGTCGATTTCAGCGAAGGCTGAGGCTGGCGAAGGCTTAACCGGCGAGCGGCGCCATCTGACGGTGCTGTTCTGCGACCTGGTCGGCTCGACCGAAATCGCGGCCCGGCTCGACCCCGAGGAATGGCGTGAGACGCTGGCGGGGTACCAGCGCGCGGCCGCCGAGGCGATAACCCACTTCGGTGGTCATGTCGCCAAGTACCTGGGCGACGGCGTAATGGCGTTCTTCGGCTATCCCGAGGCCCACGACAACGATGCCGAGCGTGCTGTTCGCGCTGGCCTGGCAATCCTGGACGCGCTAACGAAGCTCAACGAACAGCCAGCGAGTGCGAAGTTGGCCGCTCGGATTGGGGTCGATTCCGGCCTGGTGATGATTGGCAAAGGCGCCGGCCGGGACGCTGACGTTTTCGGCGATGCGCCCAACATCGCAGCACGCGTGGAGGCGACGGCAGAACCGGGCACCGTGGCGATCACTGGCGCTACGCAGCGGCTGGTCTCGGGCTTGTTCGTAGTCGAAGATTGCGGCGCGCAGGAATTCAAGGGAATCGAACGGCCGCTACAACTCTATCGCGTAGTCCGGCCCAGTGGAATGCGCGGGCGCTTTCCGGCGATGGCCGCCATGCGCGGTATGACTTCGTTCGTTGGGCGCGAGGACGAATTGCGTTCTCTGCTGAACCGATGGGAGCGCGCGCGCGAGGGCGAGGGTCAGGTCGTCACCATTGTCGGCGAAGCCGGGATCGGCAAATCACGCTTGGCGCAGCGCTTTCAGGAGGAGATAGCCGCCAATCCGAACACCTGGCTCGAATGCGCGACCGCGCCGTTTTTCCAGAACACGCCCTTTTATGCGATCGCCGACATGTTGCAGCAGAGCTTTCACTGGGACGCCAGTCACACCGTGGAACAACGGCTGGCTGCCTTGGAAGCGTCGCTCCGGCTAGCCGGGCTCGAGCCGGACGAAGCCGTGCCGTTGATCGCGTCGCTGTTGGAACTGCCGCTTGGCACCCGGTATCCGCCGTTATCAATGGCGCCGGACCAGCAGCGCAAGCGGCTTCTGGCCACACTCGTCGCGCGGACGTTCGGTACCGCAAAAACTCAACCCCTGGTGATCGTGACCGAAGATCTGCACTGGGCCGATCCCTCGACGCTGGAGTTGACTCAGTTGCTGGTTGAACAGGGGGCGCCTGCGCGGCTGCTGCTCTTATATACAGCGCGTCCCGAGTTCCGTGCGCCGTGGCCGATGCGCGCGCATCACACGCAGATCAACCTCAACCGGCTGACCGCAGGTAACGTGCGCACGATGGTGTCGCAGGTTGCCGCCAAGATTGCGCTCTCGGACGAGACCGTGGCAACGGTAGTCGAGCGCACCGGCGGGGTGCCCCTGTTCGTCGAGGAACTGACGCGGGCGGTACTCGAGCGCGGCGGTGACAGCGCGAATCGCGAGATACCGGCGACGCTGCACGATTCGCTGATGGCACGGCTCGACCGGCTCGGACCGGCCAAGGAAGTGGCCCAGGTTGGCGCGGTGATTGGCCGCGACTTTTCCTACGAACTGTTGCGCGCAGTGTTTCAAGTTCCTGAGGCTGAGTTGCAGGGAGCGTTGCGGGAGTTGGCCGATGTGGAGTTGCTACATGTGCGCGGTATCGCGCCCAACTCGACCTACCAGTTCAAGCATGCGCTGATTCGCGACGCCGCTTACGAGGCGCTGCTCAAGAGCCGCCGCAGGGAACTGCATCGGAGCGTTGCGCGCACCATCGACGAGCAGTTCCCGGCGCTCAAGGAGATGCAGCCGGAACTCCTCGCCCGCCATTGGACCGAGGCCGGTGAAACGCAACGGGCGATCGCGGAATGGAAGCGCGCTGGTGCACTGGCCGAAGCCCGCAATGCCTTCGAAGAAGCCCAGGAGAGTTACGGTGAGGCAGTAGCGCTGTTGAGCTGGCTGCCGGAATCCGCCGAGCGTGACCTACGCGAACTTGAGCTGAGGCAATCGCTGGTTCGTACGCTCTTCATGACCAAGGGATATACAGAGCCCGAGACAATAGCGGCCACCGAGCGCGCCGCCGCGCTGGCCAAGATAGAGTGGCAATTTGAGACAGCTTTTCAACTTGATAATTGCGCGTGGGATAAGCTCGATTATCAGTGGCGACGTGGCCGGAGGAAGCGCATTGGCCGATCAAGCGCTCGATCTCGGGATTGGCGAGGGCAGTCCGAGTGTGCGGGGGCGCGCCTATCTTCTCCAGACTATGGCGCGTTTTTATCGCGGCGACCTTGGCGGTGCCGAAGAGCATTTCGTCGAAGGGCTCAAGTACTTCGAACATCCCGGTTTCACGCGAATCCCGGGTGTTGCGGTGGCCGCATTCAACTATGGAAGTTCGAACGCATGGATGAGCGGACGTGCAGATCTGGCCCGTGATCGAATGGCGCGAATGATGGCTTTTGCCAAAGACCAGAATGCCTACGAGCTGGCCTTCGCAGGACGATTTGCTGCCGAGCTGCAAGTACGGATGAGGCGTTATGACGAAGCCGAAGCTATGGCGGCCAAGACCCTTGAGCTTTCTGAGAAGCATCAATTCTCCGAAATCGCCGCCACTGTTCGCTGTGTTCTCGGCCTCGCGCAAATGCAGCTGCGCGGCGCAGCAAATGGCATTGCTCTGATTCGCCGGGGGATCGCAGAGTTGCTGGAAGTTGGGGAAGCCAGTCACACCTGGAGCTTCTTCCTCGCTAGTGCTCAAGAGAGCCAGGGAGACCTCGCCGACGCTCTCGAAACTCTCGAGCCCACAATCCAAAAGCGCTTGTATATGGCATATGCGCCTGAGGGGTTGAGACTTCGCGGCGCAATTCGGCTTAAGCTTGGCGACGATAAGGCCGCCGAGGCCGACTTCCGGGCGGCCATCGCCCTCGCGCAAACGATGAGCGAAGGCCTGGGAACTTCGCGCGTCCACGAGCCTCGCGAGGCTGCTCGCGAGGCAGGGCAAACGTGACGAGGCGCGCACGATGCTCGCGGAAATCTACGACTGGTTCACCGAAGGCTTCGACACCGCCGACCTGAAGGATGCCAAGACGCTGCTCGACGAACTAAGTGTCTGAGCTGAGATAACACTGTAATCATGCGCTGCAGCAAATGCGGATCTGAAAATCCAGAGGGGATAAAGTTCTGCGGGCAGTGCGCCAACCCGTTGACTCTGATCTGTCCCAAGTGCCGTTTCGAGAATCCGGCTGGCTTCAAATTTTGTGGCCAATGCACCACACGGCTTTCGGCATTAGAGCCCGGCGGGTCTACAACCGTGAGCGTGGCCGCAGGGAATGGGCAGAGGACCAGCGGGGAGCGGCGCCATTTGACGGTGCTGTTCTGCGACCTCGTAGGCTCGACCGCGATGGCCGCTAAAATGGATCCCGAGGAATGGCGCGAGACAGTGGCGGGGTATCATCGCGCCGCCGCCGACGCGATCGAGCGCTTCGGTGGTCATGTCGCGAAATATCTGGGCGACGGCGTGATGGCCTTCTTCGGTTACCCTGAGGCGCACGACAATGACGCCGAGCGCGCCGTGCGTGCGGGCCGCGCTATTCTTGACGTGATCGCGCGCCTAAACGAAGCCGGCCCCTTGCAGTTAGCGGTGCGAATCGGTATCGATTCGGGCCGCGTCGTGGTCGGGGTGGGCGCAGGCAAGGAGATTGATGCATTCGGCAATGCGGCCAACATAGCCGCACGAGCGCAGGCAGCCGCCGAGCCCGGCACCGTAGTCATAACGGGAGAGACTCATCTGCTGGTGGAGCCATTTTTCGTGAGCGAGAATATCGGCCCGAAGACGCTCAAGGGTGTGGCTAGCGCGGTGCAGCTTTACCAGGTCCGCGGCGTAACAGATGTCCGCAATCGCTTCGAAGCTGTGATCAGATCTGGGCTAACGCCTCTAGTTGGTAGAGAAGAAGAATTGCGCTTCCTAATACGACATTGGGACGAAGCGCGATCGACTGCTGGTCGAGTTGTTACACTCAGCGGCGAGCCAGGTATAGGTAAATCTCGATTAGTCCATGCTCTCCGAGATGAGGTCGGACGAAGTGGAGGCGCGACGATCGAATATCGCTGTTCCCCGTTTTACCAGCAGACGGCGTGGTATCCGATTGTTGATCACCTACAACGTCTGTTGCAGCTGCAGCAAGAAGATAATGGACGGTCTAAGCTCGATAAATTGAGACAGCGACTTTCGCGTTACAATTTCCCGAAAGGCGACACTTTGTCACTTGTGGCCGCTCTCCTTTCGCTACCGGAGCCGGGAAATTCGACTCTCGCGGACCTGAGTCCGCAAAAACGAAAGGAAAAGACGGCGGAGGCGTTGATTGCGTGGCTCCTCGAGGAGGCGGAGCGTGCGCCGATACTCGCGATTTGGGGGGACTTGCACTGGGCTGATCCCTCCACCCTCGAATTAATTGGAATGTTACTTGACCAAGTGCCTACCAGCCGACTGCTAATGGTGATGACTGGAAGACCAGAGTTCAGCCCGCCTTGGGGAGTTCGGTCCTATGTTGCGTCGCTGACCGTCGGTCGCCTGCCCTCGACGCAGGCACTTGAAATGATAGCGAGTGTCGCCCGCGGAAAGCGCCTACCTAAGGAGATCACGCACCAGATCCTAAGCAAAACAGATGGGGTACCGTTATTCGTCGAGGAGTTGACTAAGACGATTCTCGAATCCGGACTAATGCGTGAAGTTGGTGGGTCGTTTGAACTGAGCGGACCGCTTCCGCCGTTAGCGATTCCGGTCACGCTCCAAGATTCTCTAATGGCGCGACTCGACCGGCTTTCCACAGCTCGAGAAGTGGCTCAAGTTGGCGCGGTGCTTGGTCGAGAGTTCTCCTATGATTTGCTTCGCGCAGTTGTTGCAACCTCTGAAGAGCTGCAAAGCGCCCTGGAGACTTTGGTGCATGCCGAGATACTTCATCAACGAGGCTTCCCTCCTCGGCGTTACATCTTCAAACATGCCCTCATCCAAGATTCCGCATATCAGTCGCTGCTTAATAGTACTCGTCAGCAACAACACGCCCGCGTGGCGCGAATACTGAAAGACCGCTTCGGCGATGTGGCCGACACGCAGCCTGAGTTGATCGCGCATCATCTAACGGCGGCGCACCTTTTCGAAGAGGCCATTCCGTATTGGCGGCGAGCAGATGAACAAGCGGCTGCCAGATCAGGTATTGCCGAAGCCATTAGCCACATCGATAGAGGGTTGCAGTTGCTGTCTAATCTTCCGATGAGTATCGAGCGAGCAAAGCTAGAGCTGGATCTAAACCTGCTCCTCGGTCCCGTCCTCATTGCCAGCAAAGGGTGGTCGGCTCCGGCAACCGAAGCCGTTTACCAACGGGCGATGGACCTTTCTCGTCAGATTGGTGGGACTCATCATCATTTTCAGGTGCTATGGAACGTGCACCGTGTATGCGGTACGCCCAGACCTCAGCGAAACGCTGAGGCTTGGTATGCAGATGCTCTCGCTGGCACGTGAGCACCGAAATGCGGATGCCCTTATCGAGGGCCTCTTTATTGCCGGTTACGCATCGTTTTTTCGTGGTGACCTAGCAGCTGCACTTCACCACTTGGAGCAGGGAATAACCCAGTATGGCAACGATGCTCGGAACGACTTGGCTTTACAGTATGGACATGATCCGGGAATGAGTTGTCGGTTTTTTGCTGCATGCGCGCTTTGGCTACTTGGCTATCCTGACCAATCTCGATTGAAGGCGCTCGAAGCCGTTAACCTAGCACAAAAGATCAAGCATCCCTTCACTCTCGCGTATGCGCATGGCACGGCAGCCCTGGCCCTACAATTAGGACGTCATGTCACTCATGTGCGCGACCAAGCGCAAGCGGGCATCAACGTGTCGCGCGAGCAAGGATTTCCACAGTTTCTCGGATTCGCCGAAGCAATGCTGGGCTGGGTCTTAATTGAGGATGGTCAAGCGGAAGAAGGTCTCAAGCGCCTCGCTCGAGGCGCACAGGGGTGGCGGTCACAGGGGTCGGAGCTCTGGCGACCCTATTGGCTTGCTCTTTTGACCGAAGCCCACACGAAGGCGGGACGAATGTCCACGGCTGCTGCTGCGCTCGATGAAGCAATGGATATAGCCCATCGGACCGAAGAACGTTTCTACCTAGCTGAACTATACCGTCTTAGGGGCGAGGTGTCTCTCCTGACATCGACAGAGGCACGCTTCATCGAAGCGGAAACGTGCTTTCAAAACGCTGTTGAGGTTGCTCGCGCGCAGCGAGCGAAATCACTGGAGTTGCGGGCGACAACAAGTCTTGCCCGACTACTTGAATCGCAGGGCCGCTGCGACGAGGCGCGCACGATGCTCGCCGAGATCTATGGCTGGTTCACCGAGGGTTTCGATACCGCCGACTTGAAAGATGCTAAGGAATTACTCGAAGAACTAGCCGGATAACCGCCGGTATGAGGGCGCATGCGCTGCTCGAACTGCAATAGAGAAAATCCCGACGGTTTGCTGTTTTGCAATGAATGCGGCAGCGCATTCAAAAAGCCTTGCGCTTCCTGCGGCTTTGAAAATGCGGCTAACGCCAAATACTGCGGTCGCTGTGGAGCCGCACTGACCGGAAAGGTTCAAGCTAGCTCAGCGACGCTGCCGGCAAGACCAACCGTTCCCGCGATACGCGCGTTACGCGAGAGCAGCCCGACACTTCCACGACGATCGAGGGTGAGCGCAAGACGGTGACGGCGCTGTTCGCCGACATCAAGGGCTCGACCGAGTTGATGGAGGACCTCGACCCCGAGGAGGCGCGCGCGATCATCGACCCGGCGCTGAAGCTGATGATCGAGGCGGTGCGCCGCTACGACGGTTACGTCGTGCAATCGACCGGCGATGGCATCTTCGCGTTGTTCGGCGCGCCGGTGGCGCACGAGGACCATCCGCAACGCGCGCTTTATGCGGCGCTTGCGGATGCAGGAGGAGCTGAAACGCTATTCGGCGAAGGTGGTTGCCGAGGGCAGTAGCCCGATCCAGGCGCGTGTCGGCGTCAACACCGGCGAAGTGGTGGTCCGCTCGATCACGACCGGCGCGGGGCAGGCCGAGTACACGCCGATCGGGCATACGACCAACCTCGCCTCGCGGATGCAGACTGCGCGCCCCGGTTGGTTCAATCGCGGTCAGCGAAGCCACGCGCAAGCTGTGCGAAGGCTACTTCATCCTGAAGCCGCTGGGCCCGACCAAGGTCAAAGGCGTCAGCGAGCCGGTCAACGTTTACGAGGTGACCGGGCTCGGACCGTTGCGCACGCGTTTGCAGCGTTCGGCAGGGCGCGGGCTGACCAAGTTCGTCGGGCGCGAGCGCGAGATGGAAGCGCTCAAGCACGCCGCCGAGCAGGCCAAGGCGGGACGCGGACAGATCGTCGCGGCGATGGCCGAGCCGGGCGTCGGCAAGTCGCGGCTGTTCTTCGAGTTCAAGGCGACCTCGCAATCCGGCTGGATGGTGCTGGAGACTTTTTCGGTCTCCCACGGCAAAGCGTCGGCCTATCTGCCGGTGATCGATCTGCTGCACGGCTATTTCAACATCGCCGGCGAAGACGACGAACGCAAACGCGCGCGAGAAGGTCACCGGCAGGTTCTCACCCTCGACCGCGCCCTGGAAGATACGATGCCATATCTTTTTCCTTGCTCGGCATCGTCGAGGGCGACGATCCGCTGGCGCAGATGGACGGGCAGTTCAAGAAGCGGCGCACGCTCGAGGCGATCAAGCGCATCCTGCTGCGCGAATCGCTCAATCAGCCACTGATGGTGATCTTCGAGGATCTTGCACTGGATCGACGAGCAGACCCAGGAGTTCCTGAACCTGCTCGCCGACTCGATCGGGACCGCGAAGATTTTGCTGCTGGTGAACTATCGTCCCGAATACTCACATCAGTGGAACAGCAAGACTTACTATACGCAGTTGCGGCTCGACCCGCTGGGCAAGGAGAGCGCCGAGGAGATGCTGTCGGCGCTGCTCGGCGATGGGGTCGAACGTGGCGCCGCTCAAGCGTCTCATCATCGAGAAGACCGAGGGCAATCCCTTCTTCATGGAGGAGACCGTGCAGGTGCTGTTCGACGAGGGTGCGCTGGTGCGCAACGGCATCGGTGAAGCTCACCAGGCCGCTCGACGGAGTTGAAGATTCCGCCGACGGTGCAAGGGATTCTCGCCGCGCGTATCGACCGCCTGCCCGCCGATGCCAAGGAGCTGCTGCAGACGCTGGCCGTGATCGGGCGCGAATTTCCGCTTCGTTGATTCGTGCGGTCGTGACGAAACCGGACGACGAACTCAACCGCCTGCTCAACGACTTGCAACTGGGCGAGTTCATCTACGAGCAGCCGGCGGTGGGCGATACCGAATACATCTTCAAGCACGCCCTGACGCAGGAGGTCGCCTACAACTCGGTATTGATGGAGCGGCGCCAGCAACTGCACGAGCGCATCGGCGGCGGCGCTCGAGACGCTCTATGCAAGTTCGGTCGAGGAACATCTGGCCGAACTCGCGCATCATTACGGCCGCAGCGCCAATCCGGACAAAGCGGTGCAGTATCTGACGCGCGCCGGCCAACAGGCGCTGAATCGCTCCGCCTTCGCCGAGGCGCAAGCGCAATTGCAACAGGGTCTCGAATGGATCAAGAAACTGCCCGAATCGCCTGAGCGCGACGCGCGCGAGCTCGAGCTGGCGAGCACACTCGCTCAGGTGCTGCTTGTCACGAGAGGATTCACCGCGCCCGAGACGCGCGCGGCCGCCGAGCGCGCCCGCGACCTGGCCGAGAAGGGCGGCAACCTGGCCCAACTGGTTGCACAGGTCTTCGGGATTTGGCGTAGCGTTATTGTCGCGGGCGATTACTCCACCGGCGGCCCTGCTGGCGGACCGGATACTCGACCTCGCCCAGCGCGAGGGCAGTCCCGCGAGCTTTGGCTTCGCCTACCGTGCTCAGGTGGACGCGAGCTTCTATTCGCGGCGACCTCGCCGGCGCCGAGGAGCACTTCGCGCGCTGGAGCGGCTTCCTTGACGCGGATGGTTTCAGGCAAGTTCCCGGCGCGGCCGTTGCAGCAATCGGTGTCGCAAGCCTTTGCGCGTGGGCCTTGGGTCACGCCGATTCAGCCCGCGAGCGCATTGCCCGGGCGATCGCCTTCGCACGGGATAGCAACAACCCCTACGATCTGGCGGTCGGGCGATGCTTTGAAAGCTGGCTGTCTTGCTTGCTGCGAGAACCGCAGCGCGCCGAGGTTGCGGCCACGCAAGCGTTAGCCATCGCTGAAGAGCACGGCTTTCCGTTCGTCAGGAATTTGACCCGCCCGATGCTCGGCTGGGCGCGGGCGCAGCTCGGCAGCGCGGGTGAAGGCGTTGCGCTGATCCGCCAGGGCTTAGCCGGCCTGGCCGAGGCCGGAATCAGGCTGTGTATCACGGATCCTCTCACGCGTCTGGCCGAGGCCCAGGCCCTCGACGGCAAGATCGACGACGCGCTCGTCACCATCGAGGAGGCGCTCGCAGGCGAACCCCGAGGAACTCGTCTTCCGGCCCAATGCTCTGACCTGTCGCGGAGAGCTGCGGCTCAAAGTAGGCCAGACCGAACTGGCCGAGACCGACTTCCGCGAGGCGATCGCGCTCGCGCAAAAGATGCAGGCGAAGGCCTGGGAGTTGCGCGCGACGATGAGCCTCGCGCGGCTGCTCGCATCGCAGGGCCGTCGCGACGAGGCGCGCACGATGCTCGCCGAAATCTACAACTGGTTCACCGAAGGCTTCGACACCGCCGATTTGAAAGACGCCAAGGCGCTGCTCGACGAGTTAAATTCGGAATCTTGACGCGGCTCCTGCAGGCTTCGCTGGCGAAGCCGAGTAGGCGAGTCTGCGAGCCGTGCTAGATCAAGACTCGCCTGCTCGCGGCGAGTGGCGACCACGCTCCGCTGGCACTGCGGCTACTGCTTTATAGTGCGAGGGGACGTATTGTGATGGTTGGGACGGGCCGATGCGCTGCTCCTATTGCGACGCGGAAAATCCACCCGGCAAGAAGTTCTGCGGCGATTGCGGTGCGCCACTAGCGAATCTTTGTCCCCAATGCGGCGCCGACAATCCCGCGGGGAAACGCTTTTGCGGCGAGTGTGGCACCGCGCTCGGGGGGCCGGCGGCGGCCGTATCAAAGAAAGCCGAGACGCCGGCGGTGCGCGTCAGCGAGGCCGTCGACCCCGAAAAACTCGAGGGCGAGCGCAAGACCGTCACCGCGCTGTTCGCGGACATCAAGGGCTCGACGGAGTTGATGGAGGATCTCGACCCGGAGGAGGCGCGCGCGATGGTCGACCCCGCGCTCAAGCTGATGATCGACGCTGCGCGTCGCTACGACGGCTACGTGGTGCAATCGACCGGCGACGGGATCTTCGCGCTGTTCGGCGCGCCGCTCGCGCATGAGGACCATCCGCAGCGCGCGCTCTATGCGGCGCTCCGGCTGCAGGAAGAGCTGCGGCGCTATTCGGCCAAGCTGCGCGAAACCGGGAACCTTCCGATCGAGGCGCGCGTCGGCGTGAACACCGGCGAGGTGGTAGTCCGCTCGCATCACCACCGGGCAGGGGCAGACCGAATATACGCCGATCGGGCATACCACCAATCTCGCGTCGCGGATGCAGGCGCTGGCGCCGACCGGATCAATCGCGGTCAGCGAGAAGACGCGCAAGCTGGTGGAAGGATATTTCGTGCTGAAACCGCTGGGCCCGACCAAGGTCAAAGGCGTGAGCGAGCCGGTCAATGTATATGAGGTGTCGGGCTGGGGCCGCTGCGTACGCGACTGCAGCGATCGGCGGCGCGCGGACTGACCAAGTTCGTCGGCCGCCAGCACGAGATGGAAACGCTCAAGCGCGCGCTCGATCAGGTGCGGGTCGGGCCACGGACAGATCGTGGCGGCGATGGCGGAGCCGGGCGTCGGCAAGTCGCGGCTATTTTACGAGTTCAAAGCGATCGCGCAGTCGGGCTGGATGGTGCTGGAGACGTTCTCGGTATCGCATGGCAAGGCCAGCGCCTACCTGCCGGTAATCGAGCTGCTGCACGGCTATTTCGGAATCGAGACGGGTGACGACGAGCGCAAGCGGCGCGAGAAGGTGACCGGGCGCGTGGTCGCGCTCGACCGCGCGTTGGAGGACACGCTGCCGTATCTGTTCGCGCTGCTGGGCATGGTTGAGGGCGCGGATCCGCTGCCGCCGATGGACGGTAAGCTGAAGAAGCGGCGCACTTTGGAAGCGATCAAACAGATCCTGCTGCGCGAGTCGATCAATCAGCCGTTGATCGTAATTTTCGAGGACTTGCATTGGATCGATGAGGCGACGCAGGAACTCCTGAACCTGCTCAGCGAGTCGATCGGCACTGCAAAAATCCTGCTGTTGGTGAACTATCGGCCCGAGTATTCGCATCAGTGGAACAGCAGGACCTATTACACGCAGTTGCGGCTCGACCCGCTCGGGCGCGAGAGCGCCGAGGAGATGCTGGCGGCGTTGCTCGGCGCGGGCGCGGAGTTGGCCCCGCTCAAGCGCCTGATCGTCGAGAAGACCGAGGGTAATCCGTTTTTCATGGAAGAGACGGTGCAGGTTCTGATCGACGAGGGCGCGCTGGTCCGCAATGGCACGGTGAAGCTCACCCGGCCGCTGGCCGAATTGAAGATCCCGCCGACCGTGCAGGGGATCCTGGCCGCGCGCATCGACCGGCTACAGCCCAAGGAGAAAGAGCTGCTGCAAGCCCTCGCGGTGATGGGCAAGGAGTTCCGGCTGGGCCTGGTAAGGCAGGTGGTGGGCATCCCGGACGATGAGCTGCAGGGGCTGCTGGCGGAACTTCAGGTCGGCGAATTCATTTACGAGCAGCCCGCGTTTCCGGATATCGAGTACACCTTCAAGCACGCGTTGACGCTGGAGGTGGCCTACGGATCGGTTCTGGTCGAGCGCCGCAAACTCCTGCACGAGCGCGCCGGCCAGGCGCTGGAAGCGATGTTCGCCGATCACTTGGAGGATAACTTGGGCGAGTTGGCGCATCATTACGAGCGGAGCAATAACATCACCAAAGCGGCGGAATATCTGCAACGCGCGGGCGAACTGGCGATGAAGCGTTCGGGTACAACCGCCGAAGCGGTTGCCCAGCTCAGCGCGGCGCTCGACCTGGTCAAGTCGATGCCGCCGAATCCGGAGCGGGACCAGCGCGAAACCAACTTGCGCATGAGGCTGCGCGCGTTGCTGCTATACGAGGACGACTGAGGGGTCGCGCTGCTAAAACTCGGCCTTGAACATGTCGCTTAAGCCGAATGCGTAGGAGACCTGCTTCGGCCTGATTCGGATCATGCGCAGGGTGTCGTGCTCGAAGAACGGCGCCTCGAAGGGGTTCTTCCCGAGGAAGAAGGCCTTGAGCGATTCGAATTCGGCGCCGCGCGGCACTTCTGCAGCGAGCCCCTTAATCCAGGCACGAGCGATCTCGAACGTCGGGACCGTACCGACATCGCGGGTATCGACCAGGACCGAGACCTCGGGACGCTTGCGCATGTTCTGAAATTTTTCGGTGGTCTCATTCATAATGAACAAGATGTCGAGATCGGGTGTCGCGGCAAACGCCTGCAGGTTGACGGTCGGCCATTTTTCCCCCTGCGTAACCAGAATCGCAGTCTGTTCCTGGGTGAGCAGGGTGGTGAGCTTCTGTCTTTGCGCGGGCTCCATCGAAAAGTCTCCTGGGCGATGAACGGGGCGGCGATCAACTTGGGTCGGGTTACCCGCCTGAACAATGCGTCAGTTAGCCTTAGCCCCGGGCCGCGGTCAGATCCGCCTACTATGGAGGTGATTGTAGCGGGATGCGCGCGGGCGACGGTATTAGCAGGATTATTGGTTCGAGCTATCCGCCGCCGGGGTAGCGGAGTCGTCTGGCTGCTGAGATCCATCGTCCGAGGAGTCCGGGGCCGGGGCGTCGGCGGCCGCGGCGGCGGCGTCGTCGGCAGCCTTCTGAGCCTCGTCGGCGGCATTTTCGGCGTCCTGCCGTACGTCATCGGGGACGTCGTCGGGAAGGTTGTCGCGGACTTCGGCAGCCTTGTCGGCGGCATTCTGGGCGTCGGTGGCGGCCTTTTCCAGCTTATCGGGAGGGTCCCCATCGGTGTCTTGAGACGTATCGCCGCTGTCGGGGGACGCATTCGGATCGGCGGCGTCCTGAGACGAGTCCTGGCCGTTTTGCGCGGACGCGTTGGGATCGCTGCTCTGCGCGCTTTCGTCGCCCTGCGCCCAGGCCAATGAACCTCGCGAGGTAGGGAACCACAATACGAACGCGAGGGCGAGAAATATCAGGGAAAGACGGCAGGTCATGCGATTTTCCTCCCGGTATAGGCGAAGAATGGTTCCAGAGTAGCTTTCGTTCAGCAGAGGGCGCAATTGGCCGGTGGTCGCTCGCGAACGGCCGCCGAGGCGTGCGGTGGCCAAGCGACGGTCGAGGGCTGGGCGCGCTGGCGGGCGGCGGGCGGAGCGTGCTAACAACGGAGCGCGGAATTCGCGCCTTGGTCGGCGCGAAGTATCGCGGCGACGACGGAAAAACCCCGAGGAGTTGAATCCATGAGTCTCAGAGTGGACGGCAAGAACTTCCTAGTCACCGGTGGTGCGAGCGGCATCGGCCGCGCCTCGGCACTGCGCTTCGCCGAAGAGGGCGCCAACGTTTGTATCGCCGACCGCCAGGTCAAAGCCGCGGAGGAAACCGCCGCGGAGGTCCGCAAGCTGGGGCGCAAGAGCCTCGCGGTCGCCGTCGACGTAAGCAACCCGTCACAGGTCCAGGCGATGGTCGAGCACGCGGCGAAGGAGCTGGGCGGGATCGATATCGTGCTGGCCGCAGCAGGTGTTTCCGCCGCCAACTACGGTGAGAGCAAGGTCGAACCCAAGTTCCTTAACGAACTGTCCTTCGAGGAATGGCGCAAGGTGCTCGCGATCAACCTCGACGGCGTGTTTCTGACCTGCCAGGCGGTCGCGCGCGAGATGATCAAGCAGAATCGCGGCGGCAGGATTATCGCGATCTCGTCGGGTGCGGCGAAGGTGCCGCTCAAGGGGTCGGGCGAGTATTGCGTGAGCAAGGCCGGCGTCTGGATGCTCATGAAGTGTATGGCGCTGGAACTCGGTCGCTTCGGGATCACGGCGAACGCGATCGGCCCCGGCGTGATCGACACGCCGATGACCAAAGATATCCAATCGAGCCGGCGTTTCGAGCGGATGGTCGGAGGAATCCCGGTCAAACGGATCGGGAAGCCGATCGATGTGGCGAATACCGCGCTGTTTCTCGCCAGCGAAGAGGGCGCGTATTTCAGTGGTTCGATTCTGCATCCAGACGGCGGCATCATCATGCAATGAACCGGCGCGACGGGGTGGCGGCGGCGGTGAAGTTGCCGGTTTCGCGACGGGCGCTGTAGACTTTTCTTATGAGTATCTGTTGGCGGGCGCGACCCGGGCGCAGCGGCAGGGGAGTCCGGCGCCGCGCTGCGGCGGTGCCGCGGATTTTGGTGACGGGCCCTTTGACGACGCTTATGGCGGCGCTGGTCGGATTGGCGCTGATCGGCTGGCCCGCGCGTATCGCGCAAGCTCAGAGCGGCGATGCCGGGAGTGAGATGAACGGGGGCGAGTCGATGATGCCGCCCGTGACGGCTGGGCCGGATGAACCCGACCGTCCCACAGCCGTGCCGCAGATTCCGCTGATGCAGCCGATCACCGGTACGATGATCGCGACTCCGCCTTACGGTAACGCGCCGTTGCAGGTGGGTTTCTTCGTCTTGGCGACCGATCCGGAGGACCTGGGCTTTCTGACCTATCAGTGGAATTTCGGCGACGGCACGGTCTCCGCGTTACCGCCGGAGTTATACATTTTTCACACCTACCAGAACCCCGGAAACTATGTCTGCACGCTGATCGCCAAGACCGTCGACGGGCGATCGATCACGCTGCTGCAGGCGGTGATCGTCAAGCCACTGCAAGACTGAGGCGCGCGCGGATCGCTTTAGAACTTTTCCTTGAAGGGGCGGAGCTCGAGTTCCATCGACCACGCGCTGCGATCCTGATGCGCGAGGTGCCAGTAGGTTTCGGCGATGGCGTCGGGCTTAAGCAGATCCTCCTGCTTGATCTGCGGATAGCGCTCGCGCACGCGCGGGATATCAATGCCGCCGTCGATGTTGATCCAGGCGACGTGAATGCCGCGCGGGCCGAGGTCGCGGGCCAGCGCCTGCGCTAGTCCGCGCATGGCGAACTTAGCCGGACCAAAGGAGACGGAACGCGGACCGGCCTTGACGCCTGCGGTGGCGCCGGTGAAGAGCATCACGCCGTGGCCGCGCGCGATCATCGCCGGGGCGACTTCCTTGGCGCACAGAAACGCGCCGAGGGCGTTGACGCGCCAGGCGGCTTCGTACTGTTCGTGCGTGATCTCGGTGATGGTGCCCCAGGTCCCGCTGCCGGCGTTGTAGAGGAGTATCTCGGGATCGCCGAGTTCGGCGCGGACACGGGCGAAGGCCGCGGCAACCTGGGTCGCGTCGCCGACGTCGGCGGGAATTTCGAGCGCCTGCCCGCCGCCGCCGCGAATTTCCGTGCCCAGGGTGTGCAGGTAATCAGCGCTACGGGCGTTGATCGCGACCGCGTATTTTTTGGCGAACCGACGCGCGAGGGCTGCGCCCGTTCCGGGTCCTACCGCCATCACCACCGCGACCGGTTTTTGTTGGGTTTCAGCCATGATGCGAAGACCTCACTGAGCCGAGAGGATTTGGACCTTGCCCGTGGCGAGCGCGTAGCGCGCGGGCACGATTTTCAGAGTGCCACGTTTGACGCTGGCGGAAAACGCGGGATCTTCGGCGAGCCGGCGGGCCACCAGGATGGCGTTTTCGTCGATCGCGTTGGCGACCGCGTCGCCCGGTCGATGCTGAGTCTCGCGCACGGCCGGGTAGATATTTTCGAGCATCGGACCCGTTCCCGCCTTCGGATAGGACTTGACGGCGGCGGTGACCGCGCCGCAGAAGTCGTGTCCGAGCACCAGGACTAGCCGCGTGCCGAGGTGAGTTACCGCATACTCGATGCTCTGGATGCCGAGACGGTCGCAGGTATTGCCGGCGGCGCGCACGACGAAGAGACTGCCGACGCCGCGGTCGAAGATTATCTCGGGCGGTACCCGCGAATCCGAGCATGAGACGATCACGGCGAGCGGATGTTGGGCCGCGGCCGATGGGCGCTGGGCGGGACGTTCGGCTCGATCCTGAACGTAATGCGCATTACCGTCGAGGAGTTGCTGCAGGGCGTCATCCGGGGACGGTCCGGGCCGGTCGGACGCGGTCCGGCTCACGTCGGGGACGGCGAGAATGAGGAAGATCACGATAAGAATCGGCAGGAATCGATGCGGTCGCAAGGGGGGTACCTCCGGTCAAATCGAACAGGTGCAGGATAGTATCGTTTTTTTGCTTTTCAAATCGAATGACGGAAAAATCGGGCGCAGGAAAGGGCTTGCGAGCAGCGAAATGGTCTTGATCGACGGGGTGACGAGCGGCCTTAATTGAAACGTATGAGACTCGGACCGAGGCGAACCCTTATTGCGATCGCCGCCGCCTTGATGCTTGCGGCAGCACTGGCCGGCTGCCTCAGCGGGGAAATCGCGGCGAACCAGCGGCAACTCGATCAGCAACAAAAGGAGCTGGACGAGCTGAAACAGCAGGTCGTAGCGCTGCAGGCGCAGCAAGCGCCGCCGTCGTACGCGGTGACTCCCGCCAGCCATGACGCGGCGGCCGGCGGCTGCGACAAGGCGGTGATGCGGGAGGCGACGCGCAAGGGGGGTGTGCGCTTCGCGGCCAGCGATTTCACGCACGCCCTCGGCTATTACCAGGACGCGGTCACGGCGTGCCCGGGGAGCGGACAGGCGCAACTCAATGTCGCGCTGGCGTTCGAGGCGATCGGCGACCGAGCACAGGCGATCAGCCATTATAAGCGGGCCTCGCAAGCGACCGACGCTGAGGGCGCAGACGCGGGGCGGCAGGCGCGCGAGGCGATTGCGCGGCTGGGCGGCGCGCACTGACATTCCACGCCTATTATCCCACAAAATCACCTAAAACGGGCAATTACGGTTTCTGCCATCGCTTGGCGAGCCCTAAGTGATGGTCGCGGCCGTGGCACCGGCACAGTTCATCCTTCCCCGAGGGAACCAAATCGGCCCTACGTCTGTTTGACGTATAGGCAACGAGACCGCAACGGTCGCTTAACGGGGGTTGCCCTCGCCGGTTGCGGATCCAGTCGGAAGGTGGATCGGGGATGAGTTCGAGGCTGTGCACCATTTCGAGCATTCCGATGGACCATATTTCAGGATCGGACCTGATCCTGCCGTGCCAATACTACGACGTTTCGGGGGGGCACCATCTAACCGGGGAACAGCGGTTGATGCTGGCGTTGTTGACCGATGCGATCAACGTCTACCAGCGCGGGGCACTCTCGCGGATGGCGAATGCGCGGCGGCTGTTCGTAGATGCCGAACAGTGGATCATGGCCGACCAGGGGGTCTGCAACGCGCTGAGCTTCGGCACGGTATGCGAGGCGCTGGGGATCAATGCGGCGCTTTTGCGGCGGCGGGTGATCGATTGGAAGCACGCGGTGCATCGGCAGCGCGCCGAGCATCCGAGTACCCCGGGGCTGCATCTCAAGTTGACGACGCGTTCGCGCCATTCGAGCCATCGACGGGGCCGTCCGGTAAGCGTGCCGCAGGCGGTTTGACTCCTGCACCAAGGCCGAGACCTTTCCCTCTCTATATAGACCGGGTCTGATAGACGAGGCCTGGCTCCCGCGTTCGCGCGCGACGGTTGGACTCGCGCCACGGCTGCGATACATCAAGGAAGCAAGGGCGCGCCGGTCGCGGACCGCGGATGACGTTGCGGCGGGCGGCCCATCGCGAGGAGGCTTCCCGATCTTGAAAGATGTATTCAGCGTTGAAGGCAAGGTCACGATCGTAACCGGCGGCGGCACGGGAATCGGCATCTCGATCGCGCGTGAATTTGCGGTGCGCGGCGCGCCGGTGCTGATCGCGAGCCGCAACGCCGGCCATCTCGAGCCCGTCCGCGACGAAATCCGCAAGCTGGGCGGCAAGTGCGAGATGTTCGTGGTCGACGTACGCGACGCCGCCAAGTGCGACGAAATGATCGCCGAGGCGGTCAGGCATTTCGGCCGGCTCGACGTGATGATCAACAACCATGGCGGCAGTATCACGGCGCCGAGTATGAACCTGTCGCCCAACGGCTGGCGTGCGGTAATCGCGATCAATCTGGATGGCACGTTCTTCTGCTCGAAGGCTGCCGCGCGCCAGTTCATCGCGCAAAAGAGCCCGGGTTGCATCATCAACCTGTCGTCGACTTCGGGTGTTCACGGATCGTCGGTGATGCTGCCGTACGCGGCGTCGAAGGCGGGGGTGATCAAGCTGACGGAGTCGCACGCGGGGGAATGGGGCCGTCACGGGATTCGCGTCAATTGCCTCGCCCCCGGGCCGGTGACGACCGAAGGCGCGGCCGAGCGGATCTGGCCCAACGAAGAGGTCAAGAACATGATGCTGCGGTCGCGGGCGCTGGGGCGTTTCGGAACGGTGGAAGACGTCGCGTACCCGTGCATCTTCCTGGCGTCGGACGCGGCGGCATGGATCTCGGGCGCCACGCTGGTAATCGATGGCGGGAATATCCGGGCGGCGGATATTGTGCATCTGGGACTGTAGCGGACGGGAATGAAGGGACCGTCGGCGGCGCCCGCGCGCACACGATAGTTGGCCGCGGGTGGCCGGTCGCGCTGGTCCTTGGAGCTGGTAGTGGGCCGACAGCGCTTGTCGCGGCGGACAGCTCGTGGTATCCGAAAGCCCGGTAGCGGAAGCGCAAAAGCCGCGAATGCACCTGTCGAAACGGCCAGCGCGGTCGCGAAGCGATCGCGGGTAGGGAATTCAAATGGACTTTGGCTTCAGTGACGAGCAGGAGATGCTGCGGCAGAGTGCCCGCGGCCTGCTCGAAAAGGAATGCCCCTCGAGCCTCGTGCGCCGCCTGATGGACGATGACCGCGGCTACGACCTCGAATTGTGGAAAAAGATAGCCGGACTCGGCTGGACCGGATTGGTGATTCCGGAGGCCTATGGCGGCGCCGGACTGAGCTACGTCGACCTGGTGCTCGTGCTCGAAGAGATGGGGCGAGCTTTGCTGCCAACGCCGTTTATCTGGACGATGATGGTGGCGGAGGCGCTGATCCGCGCCGGGAGCGAGGCGCAGAAGCAGGCATTGTTGCCGCAGATCGCGGCGGGCGCCCTGATCGCGACGCCGGCGCTGATCGAGCCCGCGGGAGTCTGGGGCCCCGACGGAATCACGGTGCAGGCCAGGGCTCGCGGCGTCGAGTTCACTATCGACGGGGTCAAGCTTTTCGTCAATGACGGTCATATCGCTGGCTGCTTCCTGGTCGCGGCGCGTATCGGCGGCGGGAGCGGCGCCGAGGGAATCACGCTATTCGCGATCGAAGCGACCCGTCCCGGGATTAGCGTTGCGCCGTTGAAGACGATGGATCAGACGCGCAAGCTCAGCGAGGTGAAGTTCGCGGGGGTCAAGGCGACGGCGGCGGACGTCATCGGCGAAGCCGGTGGCGGTTGGAAGACGCTATGCGAACTGACCGATCGCGGCAAGGTCATGATCGGAGCAGAGATGATGGGCGGTGCGCAGAAGGTCCTCGACATGGCAGTTGATTACGCCAAGATGCGGGTGCAATTCGGTCGGCCAATCGGCAGCTTCCAGGCCGTGCAACATAAGTGCGCGAACATGATGATCGACGTCGAGGGGGCGAAGTCGGCCGTGTACTACGCGGCGTGGGCGGTGAGCAACGAGGTGGCCGAGGCGTCGCTGGCCTCGGCGTTGGCGAAGGCTGCTGCGTCTGATGCGTACCGCCGAGTGACGGCCGAAGGAATACAGGTCCATGGAGGGATCGGGTTCACCTGGGATCACGATTTGCATCTCTACTTCAAGCGCGCCAAGTCCTCGGAGTTCACTTTCGGGGACGCGACCTACAATCGCGAACTGGTGGCGCAGGGAATAAAACTTTGAACGCGCCGCGATGCCAAGAGAAGTTACCGCGGCTTGCGCTCGTGCTGATCGTCCTGGTTGCGTGGGGTGTTGCGCCGATGACCTCGAGCGTCGGGTTCGCAGGGAGCGAGTCGGCGAGTGTCGAGCAGGCTCGGAAGGCGGCGGACACGTGGCTCGCGTTGATCGACAAGGGTGACTATCGCAGTAGCTGGATCAATGCCGCGGACTTTTTCAAGGATCGGGTAACAATGGACCAATGGGTGCAGGAGGTCGGGGCGGTCCGTGAACCGTTAGGCGTGGTGATTAAGCGAAAACTCAAAGATGGGAAATTCATGACGAGTATGCCCGCCGCGCCCGACGGCAAATACGTCGTGCTGCAATACGACACCTCATTCGCGCACAAGCGGGCCGCGACCGAGACGGTTACGCCGATGATGGGCAAGGACGGGGAATGGCGGGTGTCGGGCTACTACATCAGATAGGCGGTGCTTTGCGCTGTTAGTTGAGAGCCGATTGGTTTAGCGAAGGATGGGACCGACGTCCCGAAAACGAGGACAACGATGGCAATCGACAAGAGTATCGTCGGCAGGACCGGCAAGCCGTTCACGATGCCGATCGAATGGAGCAAGGTGCGCGAGTTCGCCCGCGCGATCAAAGACCCGAATCCGGTCTACTTCGATCCGGAATTGGCGAAAAAGGAATGCAACGGAATCCCCGTGCCGCCAACCTTCCTGCAAGTAGCGGCATTCTGGCAGAACGCCGACTCCATGCCGGCGGCCGATTTCGATCTGCGTCGAATTCTGCACGGCGAGCAGGAATTTGAATTCTACAAACCGATCCTGGTGGGTGACGTCCTTACGGGCACCGCGCGGGTCGTGGATGTCCTGGAGCGCGAAGGTGGCCGCGGCGGCAAGATGACGTTCATGATCACGGAAATCGAATACAAAAATCAGCAGGGCGAAAAGGTGGCGATCGCGCGCGCCACTTTGATCGAGACCGGTCAGGCCGTTACCGGGTAGAGTCGCGATGCGAAGTTCAAGCGTTACTTTACGCGAAACTAAAGCATGAGATTAACTTCAAATTTCTCGCGGTGCGACGGGTCGGCACCGGCAGTGAGGCGGCGATGGCGAGTAAAATCAAATACGAGAATGTTAAAGTTGGAGATGCGATTCCGACGATCATGATCGAAGGGGTGGCGCGCCCCGATTTCGTGCGGTATGCGGGTGCTTCCGGGGACTTCGTGCCGCTGCATTATGACCAGTCCTTCGTTGAGGCTGCTGGAATCCCGACCGTATTCGCCCAAGGGATGTGGACGGCAGGATGTCTATCGCGGTGCTTGACCGACTATGCCGGGGCAGGCAATGTGCGCCGGTTCAAAGTGCGGTTCTCACGTCAGGTATGGCCGGGCGATACGCTAACTTGCCGCGGGACGGTCACTAACAAGACCGAGCGTAACGGCGAACGAATCATCGAAGGTGACGTGGAAGTGCTCAATCAGAAGGGTGAGGCGACGGTTAAAGGGAACTTTGCCGTAGTGGCCGGCTGACGGAGCCGAGTTAACGCACAATCGGCGAACGCGATCGGCCGCCCGGCCCGCGCCGCCCCCAATGGACATCGGCGTTGTGTCCGCGCCGGCAGAGATAGACTATTTCTCTGCGAGGCGGCGGATTATCCTGAGTTTGCGATGGAAGAATCCAGATACGTCATTGTTCATGGCCATTTCTATCAGCCGCCGCGGCAAAGTCCGTGGACCGGGCTAGTCGCGGATGAACCAGGCGCGGCGCCGTTCGCGAACTGGAATGAACGCATCCTGAGCGAATGCTACAGCGCCAACGCTCATGCACAGCTCATGAACGGCCACGTCGTGCATATTCACAACAACTATGCGCGGATCAACTTCGACTTTGGGCCGACATTGTTGGGGTGGCTGGAAAATCACGGCAAAGTGGCCTATCGCGCGGTTCGGCGGGGCGACGAAGTTAGTCTCGAGGAGCACGGCGGTCACGGCAATGCGATGGCGCAATCCTACAACCATTCGATTCTGCCGCTGCTCGACGAACGCAGCCGCGGGCTGCAAGTGGAATGGGGAATCCAGGATTTTCTCCTGCGCTTCGGGCGTCGCCCCGAGGGGTTGTGGCTACCTGAGTGCGCGGCCGACGACGATACGCTGGCGACGGTGGCAGCGGCGGGAATCAAGTTTGTAATCCTGGCCTCCGACCAGGGACAATTCAGCAGTCCGGGGCGCGAGGCGGGACCTTTCCTCTGGCGCCGGGACGAGAAGAGCCTGGCTGTGTTCCGCTTCGATCGCGAACTCTCAGGATACGTGGCTTTCGGCGACGCGTTGCAGGATGGCACCAAGATGGCGGAAGCTTTCGCGCAGACCGCGCTCGCGTTGCCGCCGGGTGCGGCGCTTACGATCGCGACGGACGGCGAGACGTTCGGGCATCATAAACGTTCGGGAGCGGCGGAGCTGGCGCGCGCACTCGCGATCCTGGCCGAGCGCGAGGGATTAGTCGTTACGAATTGCGCAGATTACCTGCGAGCGCATCCGGCGGCGGGCAGTTTCGCAATGAACGCCACGACTTCGTGGAGTTGCCCCCATGGAGTCGAGCGCTGGCGTTCCAACTGCGGATGCCGGCTCGATGGGCGTACGAGCCAGGAATGGCGGGGACCGCTACGGGCTGCGATGGAGTTTGTGAAGGACCACGCCGACGCCGTCTATGAGCGTTTCGCGGGACCTCTGGTAGCCGATCCGTGGAGCGCCTTGCGCGAGTCGGCTCCGCTCTTCGCCGATACCAAACCTGCCGCGCGCGAGGAGTTTTTCGTGCGGTACAGGGTACGCGACGAAGCGGCGCGCGAACGGCTGTTGCGCCTGTTCGAGCTGCAGCGCGCAGCGCATACGACGCTAACCAGTTGTGCGTGGTTTTTCGACGATTTCGGCGGACCGGAAGGGCGAGTTGCGCTACGCTGGGCAGCGCGCACGCTGGAACTGGCGGCCGAGTTGGTACCTGATGTCGAACATGAATTAATCCAGCGGCTGCGCCAAATTCGTTCGAATCGGCGCGAGATCCCCGATGCGGCGGCGCTTTACTTGAGCGTCAAAACGCGCGAAGCGCGCGGGAGGGTATGAGCGCGATGGCTACTAACGAAACCAAGGTGGACATCGAGTCAATTCTTCGCGAGGGCCGGAAATTTGCTCCTAGCGCCGAGTTCTCGCAAAAGGCCTGGGTCAAGAGCGTAGCCGAATACGAAGCTCTCTGTCGGCGCGCGGACCAGGATCCAGAGGGGTTCTGGGGTGATTGCGGGCGCGAACTAGCCTGGTCCAAGCCCTTTGGCAAAGTCGTCGACTGGCAGCTTCCGTTCGCCAAGTGGTTCGTGGGTGGGGAGCTCAACGCCGCTTACAACTGCCTCGATCGGCACTTGGCGGGACCCCGGCGTAACAAGGCCGCGCTGATCTGGGAGGGCGAGCCCGGCGATTCGCGGGTGTTCACCTATCAGATGCTGACGATGGAGGTTGCGCGCTGCGCCAACGCGCTGAAGAGCCTCGGGATCGTCAAGGGCGACCGGGTCGCGATCTATCTGCCGCTGGTGCCGGAGGCGGCGATCTCGATGCTTGCGTGCGCGCGAATCGGGGCGGTTCATTCGGTGATTTTCGGAGGGTTCTCGGCCGAGGCGCTGGTCGATCGGATCAATGACGCAGAGGCCAAGCTGGTGATCACCGCGGATGCCGGCTGGCGGCGGGGGCAGAAGGTCGAGCTCAAGCGTAACGTCGACGAGGCGCTCAAACGCTGCCCGACGATCGAAAAATGCCTGGTGCTCAAGCGCGCCGACGAACGCGTCGAGATGCGCCATGGACGAGACGTATGGTGGGACGAACTCGTCCCGGCACAAAGCGCCAACTGCGAGCCGGTCCAGGTCGATGCGGAACATACGCTGTTCACGCTGTACACCTCCGGAACGACCGGCAAGCCCAAGGGCGTGGTTCACACCACCGGCGGCTACCTGACGCATACGTTGATGACGATGAAATGGGTGTTCGATCTCAAGGAGGAAGACATCTACTGGTGCACGGCCGATATCGGCTGGGTCACCGGGCACAGCTATTCGGTCTATGGGCCGCTAGCGGCGGGTGCAACGGTGGTGATGTATGAGGGCGCGCCGAATTTTCCCCAGGAAGATCGCTTCTGGTCGATTATCGAGAAGTATCGCGTCAATATTCTCTACACCGCGCCGACCGCGATCCGCACGTTCATCAAGTGGGGCGACTCGTGGGTGAAAAAGCACGACCTATCGAGCCTGCGGTTGCTCGGTACGGTCGGCGAACCGATCAATCCCGAAGCGTGGATCTGGTATCACAACGTTATCGGTGGCGGGCGCTGCCCCATTGTCGACACCTGGTGGCAAACCGAAACCGGCGGCATCATGATTGCGCCGATGCCTGGAGCGATTGCGGCCAAGCCCGGATCCGCCACGCGTCCGCTGCCGGGAGTGGCGGCCGAGGTGGTTACGCGCGAAGGCAAACCGGTCGGTGCCAACCAGGGCGGCTTCCTGGTAATCAAGCGGCCATGGCCGGGGATGCTGCGGACGATCTTTCGCGATCCCGAGCGCTACCGCGAGCAATACTTCAGCCAGGTCGCCGGCGCCTATTTCACCGGTGACGGCGCTCGCCGCGACGAGGACGGCTACTTCTGGGTGATGGGCCGTGTGGACGATGTGATCAACGTTTCCGGCCATCGCCTCGGCACGATGGAAATCGAAAGCGCGCTGGTGTCGCATCCGACCGTCGCGGAGGCTGCAGTCGTCGGGCGGCCAGACGAGATGAAGGGGCAGGCCGTAGTTGCGTTTGTCACGCTCGAGGGCGGACGCCAGGGCAATGACAAGTTGCGCGACGAATTGCGCCAGCACGTCGTTAAGGAGATTGGGGCGCTGGCGCGGCCGGATGAGCTGCGGTTCTCGGATTCCCTGCCCAAGACGCGCAGCGGCAAAATCATGCGGCGACTGCTGCGTCAGATTGCATCCGGCGATAAGACGCTGGGCGATACGACCACGCTCGAAGATCTGTCGGTGCTGGCCAGGCTGCGCGAGGACGAAGAGTAGCGAGCCGGATCAATGTCGGGTCAGCCGCCACGCTTGGGCGATGGTCGAACGTGCAATATCGAAGACGCGTCCTTTAAGTACTGCTTAATGTAGGTCTGAGATGACGATAACTGTATGACTAAGTTAGCGTAAGCTTACGATTGCACGTTCTTGCGAATTACGATCCTCGTTTTGAGTCACGCGGCCGCGAGCCGATCCGGTCCGTACACGGCACCGTAAGAGCGACGATAGTAGCGCGTCTATCCTAAGTTTGTGGCCAATCTTATGGCGAGTGCGCCAATTGCCAAGGGCAAATGCGGGCGAAGCGCGTGCGGCCCTGTGCACATCCGCGTGGAGTAAGTCGGCAACCGCCTTGAAGACTGGCGTGGGGGAGTGATAGATTAGCGGTGTGGGCTGCGGCCCATTTTTTTGTTAGTTTGCCACTCGCTCCCGGGAACATCGTGGTTTTGGACTTGCTCTGGAGGCGAACCTCGAGGGGAATGGCCGGCAATGGTCTTACAGCTTCATCCGGTGGCTAAGAAGGTTGTAGAGTTACTCGACCCACATATCGAGCGGCAGGGTTTCGAACTCGTCGGCGTCGAATTCCGCAAGGGTACGCGATCTTCGCTGTTGCGGCTTTTGGTGGACAAGCCGGGCGGAGGGATAGCGCTGAGTGATCTCGAGCGGTTGAGCCCGATTATCGGTGATTTGCTCGACGTTTACGACCCGGTCGAGGGACGTTACACGCTGGAGGTGGCTTCGCCAGGGATCAACCGGCCGTTGGCCAAGCTGAAGGACTTCGAGGCGTATAGAGGTCAACGGGTGAAGATTCGGACCTACCAGCCGCACGACGGTCGCAAGGTGTTTGCGGGCCGGCTTGCGGCGGTAGACGGCGCTGGAGTCGAGGTGGAGGATGAGCAGAGCGGTCAGCGCCAGGCGTTGCGTTTCGACCAGATCCAGGTGGCGAATTACGAGCATAATTTTGCGAGCAACCATGCACGAAGATGAGGAGCGCTCGGTCCGGGGAGGTTCAAACTGGTTGCGTATAGGATAGCTGGAGGGCCGGTAGGCCGAGGGCAGGGCTTCCGCCCGAAGGCCATCACGAATGTCGTTTGGAGGCGTTATGTCGGTTGATCTGAACCGGGTTATCGAACAGGTCTCCAAGGAAAAGGGGATCGACAGGGCGATCGTGGTCACCGCGGTCGAGGAGATGATGCATTCGGCCGCGCGCCGCACCTTCGGTCCCGATCGCAATATCGAATCGCGCTACAACACCGATATCGGCGATATCGAACTGTTTGAGATCAAGACGGTGGTTGGGCAGGTGGCCAACGCCGCGTCCGAGGTGGAACTCGAGGAGGCCCACGAGAAATACGATCCGGAAGCCCAGATCGGCGATGAGATCCTGATTAAGCTGGACACCGCGACGATGGGACGGATCGCGGCGCAGGCCGCCAAGCAGAACCTGATTCAGCATATCCGCGATGCCGAGCGCAAACAGATTTTCAACGAATTCAAGGATCGCAAGGGTGAGATCGTTTCGGGGATCGTGCAGCGCTTCGAGCGCAAGAATATGATCGTAAATCTCGGTCGCACCGAGGCGATTCTGCCAGAAAAGGAACAAATTCCGCACGAGCGTTACCGTCAGGGCGATCGCATCCGGGCGCTGATTCTGGATGTCGACCTGTCGGAAAAGGGACTCTCGATAGTCTTGTCGCGTACGTCGAACCTCTTCTTGATGAAGCTGTTCGAACAGGAGGTGCCGGAGATTTACGAGGGCATCGTCGAGATCAGGCAGAGCGCGCGCGAGCCCGGCGGACGCGCCAAGGTCGCGGTCTATTCGAAGGACAACGACGTCGATCCGGTGGGTGCCTGCGTCGGAATGAAGGGTACGCGCGTGCAATCGGTGGTTCAGGAGTTGCGCGGCGAGAAGATCGATATAGTCCCCTGGACCGATGACCAGGCGGAATTGGTGTGCCGCGCGCTAGCGCCCGCCAAGGTCTCCAAGGTGATTATCGACGAGGAAGAGCGCGCGATGGAAGTGATCGTGCCTGACGATCAACTCTCGCTTGCGATCGGCAAGCGTGGGCAGAACGTGCGCCTGGCCCATCGTTTATCGGGATGGAAGCTCGACGTCCGCAGTGATTCGGAAGCGGAAGAAGAGGCGCGATCCGCGCGGGCCTCGCTCAACGCGATTCCTGGCATCGGCGATATCAACGCCGAGTTGCTCTACCAGTGGGGGTTCCGATCGGCTGAACAGCTATCGGAGGCCAACGAGGATAATTTCGAGGTCGAAGGGATAAGTCCCGAGCGGGCGCGGCAGGTGATTCTCGCGGCGCGCGAATGGGTCGCAAATAAGAAGCGGGTCGAAGACGCCAAGGCTCAGGCGGCGGCCGATCTAGCGGAAGCCGAGTCGGCGGCGCGAGCCGAGACCGCATTGGCCGCGTCAACGGAAGATGCCGGCCAGCAGCCTGCAATCGAAGCGGAAAGTGATGCCGGCGCGAAATCATAGACCCGAGCGCACCTGCCTCGGTTGCATGAAGCGCGACGCAAAGGCCGCGCTTATACGAATCGTCGTAGCTGGTGGGGTGTGCGTCGCGGACGTGGAGGGGCGGTTGCCGGGACGTGGCGGATATATGCACCACCGCGCGGCGTGCCTGGAAAGATTCGTGCGTAGCAAGGTGAGAGAATTCCGCTCGTTGCGCCGGACGCTCGGACTTGACGAGCGTCAGCGGATAGCGGATTGGTTCGCAAGACTGGATAGCAAGTCAACGGTTCAATAAAATAGGTCAGATGGCGCGAAAGCGGATAAAAACCCTTGGCAGTGAATGGGGCGTGCCGGTCGACGAAGTCCTCGCGAGTTGCGCGCGGCTGCGGCTTCAACACGCCCATTCCGAATCGAGCCTGATTTCTCAAGATGAGACCGATCGGGTGAAAGCCGATCTGGAAGAACAGGCTCATCGCGTAGCTCTCTTGCGACGCGAAACGGTAGTCGAGACCAGCGCCGGTACAGTCGTTGAAAAACGGCTGAATGCGACCGTTATGCGCCGGCGGCATTCCGAAGTGACGCCAAGTCCGGCCGCGCAACCGGCCGAACCGTTCCATTTCGACAGTCCGGACAACGAAGTACCGTTCGTCGAAGCGCTTTTCGATCAGCCGATTGCGCCGGAGCCCGAGCTGGCGAAAGTGCCGGCCTTCGAACCGGTGACACCGCCAGAGCCAGTAAGCATGCCGCCCGAAGCGCCGTCCGCAACGGCGGAGGCCGCGCCATCAGCACCTGAACAACCGGCGGAAGCTAAGATCGCGCCGCTCTCTGGTGAGGCGGGAATTCACGCGCCCAATGGCGCGGCGCATGCGGCAGGAGCGGATGCGACTACATCCAAGAGCCCGGAGGCTCCGGCGGCCCGTGTCGATACTCGTCCGGCGACGTCCACGGCGAGGCCCACCGCACCGCAGCATCCACCTGTCGGTGAAAGGCCGGGTGAAGCGCGACGCTTCCAGCCGGGCGCTCCGACAAGACGGATCGAGCAGCGTCCAGGGGAGGGTCCCGCACCTGGGCGCACGATCAATTTGACCCGCGGTGAACACGCGTCGGGGCCCACGCTCGACGACGGACCGCGTGGTCCCAAGGTCCTTGGCAAAATCGATTTGCGCCGGCCGATGCCTCCGCCGAGGCCAGCGACGCCGCCCACGGGTCCCCGGCCGGGTGGTCCCCCACAGGGACAGAGCGAACGCCGTTTTGGTGGTGGGGCGCCTTCCGCTCCAATGCCGCAGTCGTTCGGACCTCCACCGCCACCCGATGCAGCCAAACCGGGTGCCCGGGTAATCAAGAAGAAGAGGGTCGTTAAGAAAGGCACGCCAGACGCCACCGCCGAGCGCGAGATGCGCGGGATACGCGTCCCCAAGAAACGGCGCGCATTGCCCGGCAAGGAACTGCGTAAAACCGAGATAACCACGCCCAAGGCGTCCAAACGCGTAGTGCGGATCGCCGAGGGTGTCACCGTGGGTGACCTCGCCCGCAATATGGGCGTCAAGGCCGGCGAAATAATCAAGAAGCTGATGGACCTTGGTGTGATGTCCACGCTGAACCAGGTGCTCGACGTCGATACTGCGACGCTGGTGGCCGGCGAATTCGGCTATAGCGTCGAAAACGTCGCTTTCGATGTAGAATCCGCTATCGAGGAAGGCGAGGAGACGATCGAGGGCGTGGCGCTGCCGCGGCCGCCGGTCGTGACAGTGATGGGCCATGTTGACCATGGCAAGACCTCGCTGCTCGACGCGATTCGCCATACGGATGTTACGGCGCGAGAATTCGGCGGGATCACGCAGCATATCGGCGCATACAAGGTCGATGTTCATGGGCGCGGGGTCAGCTTCGTCGACACTCCTGGTCACGAGGCGTTTACCGCGATGCGTGCACGCGGCGCCAAGGTCACCGATATTGTCGTACTCGTGGTGGCGGCCGACGAGGGCGTGATGCCCCAGACGCTCGAGGCGTTAAACCATGCGCGCGCAGCGCACGTGCCGATCATCGTGGCGCTCAACAAGATCGACCGGCCCGAAGCCAACGTCGATCGCGTCAAGCAACAGTTGACCGAGCACGGCCTTATTCCCGAGGATTACGGCGGCGAGACGATTGTCGTGCCGGTGTCGGCGCGAACTGGTGAGGGCGTCGAGCGGCTGCTCGAGATGATTCTGCTACAGGCCGACTTAATGGAGCTGAAGGCGAATCCGGACCGGGTTGCGCGCGGCACGGTGGTGGAATCGGAACTGGATCGTGGCCGCGGCCCGGTGGCGACGGTGTTAATCCAGGAAGGCACTCTGCACCAGGGCGACGCGTTCGTTTGCGGGGCGACCTACGGGCGGGTACGGGCGATGCAAGACCATCGGGGGCAACGACTGACCGAAGCGGGACCGTCGACGCCGGTCGAGATCTTCGGCCTTTCAAGTGTACCTGAGCCCGGCACCACGTTCACCGCGGTAGCCGAAGAGTCCAAGGCGCGCCAGATTGCAGAGTTCCGCCGCTCCAAACTCCGCGAGGGCGTGTTGCAAAAGACCAGCCGCGTTTCACTCGAAGATCTGAGCGAGCGGATGCTTGCGGGCGAGGTCAAGGAGCTGCGGGTTATTATCAAGGGCGACGTCAACGGTTCGGTCGAGGCGTTGGGCGACTCGCTCGCGCGGCTATCGACCGCGGAGGTGAAGCTCGAACTGATCCACAAGTCGGTCGGCGCCATTTCGGAGACAGACGTGACGCTGGCGTCCGCTTCGAAAGGAATCATTCTCGGATTCAACGTAAGGCCCGAGCCCAAGGCCGCGCAGTTGGCAGAAAAAGAGGGCGTCGACATACGCCTGTACACCATCATTTACGAGGCGATTAACGATATTCGCGAGGCGATGGAAGGTCTGCTCGCGCCGACCTATCGGGAAAAGGCGCTGGGACGAGCGGAGATTCGCCAGACCTTTGTCGTACAGAGCAACACCGTCGGCGGCGCCATGGTGACCGACGGCAAAATCGCGCGGAGCGCCCGGGCGCGGCTGGTGCGCGACGGACGCGTCGTATGGGAGGGCAAAATCGCTTCGCTGCGGCGCTTCAAGGACGACGTTCGTGAAGTGCTGTCGGGCTACGAATGCGGTATCGGATTGGAAAACTTCAACGACCTCAAGCCCGGCGACGTGATTGAGAACTTCGAGATGGAAGCTGTGCTCCGCAAGCTCGGTGCCCCCAAGGCCGAGCAAGTGCGCGGTGGGGGCGCTTCCGTGGAGAAGCAGCTACAGCCCTGATCTGAGACGACACGCGGCCGCGGAATGATCAGCCAGGGCGGCGTCCGTCCGGGCGCGTTATGTGCGCTTCCATGTGGGAGGATCGGCCTAATGGTCGTCGGCGTCATGCGGCTTACCCTGTTCCTGCCGGAGAACCATTCGCTCAAGGGCAAACGCCAGGTGCTCCGGGCAATCAAAGATCGCGTGCGGAACAAGTTCAATGTGTCGATCACCGAGTCGGACGGTCACGATATGTGGCAGCGGGCCGAGTTGGGAATCTGCCAGGCCGGGAGCGACCGCGCGTTCGTCGATTCGGCGTTGCGCGAGGTCGTCAAGTTTATCGACGGCCTTGGGCTGGCTCCGCTGGGCGAAGAGAGCCTCGAGATCCTGAACTACTGATATCGCGCCGTGGCGTCGCGCGCGGGCGGCGGCCGTTGCCATCCGTGGCTTTGTGGCGCGGGCGCGGAACTGTAGGATTGTAGTAGTATGGCTGAGGGCGATAGCAGGCGGCCCGGACGGGTTGGCGAGATGGTTTTGCGTGAACTTTCGCAGATGTTGTTGCGGGACCTGAAGGACCCGCGCCTTCGGGGAGTGACCCTGACGTCGGTGCAAATGACCGACGATCTTCGCCTCGGACGCGTTTTTTTCTCTCATCTGGAGGGGCGCGCGCAAGCGCCCGAAGCGGTGCGCGGCTTCCGGAGCGCTGCTGGGTTTATCCGCCGGCAGATCGGACGCGCGCTGGGGTTGCGCTACACACCGGAGCTGGAATTTGAGTTCGACCCCGGGCTGGAGTGCGCCGCGCGGATCGGTGAGCTGCTGCGCGAAGTTCGAGCCAAAGACTGAGAGCGGTGGCGACGCCCGAGCGCGGCCCGACCTAGCGCGAATCTGAATCCCTGATGGACGGAATCATTGTCGTCGACAAGCCGAGCGGACCGACCTCGGCCGAGATCGTGCGCCGGATTAAGTCGCGGCTTGGTCGGCGGGCGCGCGTCGGTCATCTTGGTACGCTGGATCCGTTCGCGACGGGGGTATTGCCGGTGCTCGTCGGCGAAGGGACCAAGCTCGCGCCGTTTCTCCAGGAAGGACACAAGGAATACCAGGGCATAATCGCCATCGGCGTCGAGACCGATACTCTCGATTGTACGGGCGCGGTGGTGCGCACCGCAGCGGCGCCTGCGTTGGGCGAGGCGCGATTGGCCGAGGTGGCGGCGCGGTTTACCGGGGAAATCGAACAGACGCCGCCGATCTTTTCGGCGATCAAGCGGGACGGCGTGCCCCTGTACCGGCTGGCCCGGCGGGGCGGTGAAGTCGCGCCGCCGCCGCCGCGCAAGGTAAAAATTATGCGGCTGGCGCTGAGACCGATCGACGGCGCAGCGATCGGCTTCAGCGTGATGTGCTCGCCGGGGATGTATGTGCGCTCACTGGCGCGCGATATCGGTGTGGCCCTGGGCAGCGTGGCCCACCTGGCCGAGCTGTGTCGGGTGCGCAGCGGGACCTTTACAATCGATCAGACTCGACCGTTTGAACAGGTGATGGCGGCGCTGGAAGCGGGATCCGATCCGGGTTTGATTGGCCTGCGCCACGCGATTGAGGATGCGCCTGAGGTCGAAGTCGACGCCGCCATCGAGCAGCGACTTCGCCACGGCGATTCCCGCGTGCTCGACGGTCTCGCGCCGGCCGGCGCGATCTTGTTCAAAGTTGTCGCGCGTGGCGAGTTGGCCGCCATCGCCAAGGCCACCTCGCGCGTCACCGCGACGATCGCCCGCGTCTTTGGTCCGTTTGATGCGGTCGAACGCTTCGCTCCGGGCCCTAAACCATCGTAAGCCAACGCGCCCAGGCTCAATACCTCCGCCTGCGCCGGGATTGTTGTGAGGGTGCGGGCCGTGCGGTAGACTGTTTCGGCCCCCAAAAAACCACCATGGCAGCTAACCGAGACCGACTCGCGCTGATCGAAGAGATCTCCTCGATTGGTGCCGACGCTGGCACCGAATTGCGCGAAACGCTCGATCGCATCGTGGCGACGATTGCGTCGGGGATGGAGGTCGAAGTCTGCTCGATCTACCTGTTCGATCCGCAGCGTGAAAGGCTGGTTTTGCGTGCGACGGTGGGTTTGGAACGCGACTCGGTTGGGCGGGTGTCGATGCGCTCGAACGAGGGACTGGTCGGCCTCGCGCTGGAATCGACCGAGCCGGTTGTGGTCGAAGACGCGATGAGCCATCCGCGCTACAAGTATTTTCCCGAGACCGGCGAGGAGCGTTACCACACCTTTCTCGCCGTGGAGATTCAGGAAGGGCGGCTCAAACCGATCGGCGTGCTGGTGGTGCAAACCCTGCGCCGGCGCAAGTTTTCGAAGCCGGAAGTGCGTCTCCTGCGGACCGCGGCCGCTCAGGTCGGTCAGATTCTTTCGCGCTTCCGTTTGCGCGAGACGCTCGCGACCAAGGAAAAAGAGCGCGACGAGTATCGGCGGCGAATGATCGAAGCCAACCGCCAGCTCAAGGGCTACGAGAAAGTGGGTGGGGCTACCCGAGTTGCGGCGCCGGTTAAGATGCGGCGACCACGGCTGGTAGGCTTGCCTGCCGCACCTGGGTTCGCGCATGGCGCGGCCCACATCGTCGGCACGTTCATCAGCACCATCGATCGTAACCTGCGGGCGCGCGAGCCCAAGCCGGAATTGAAGCGCCTCGAGGAAGCGCTGATCCGATCACGCGGGGAACTGGCGGCATTGAAGGCTAGGATGGCGCCGTTGATGCCTGAGGCAGATCTCCAGATTTTCGATGGCCATCGGCTGATTCTCGAAGACGAGGAATTCATAACGCGTATTCGCGACTCGATCAGTTCCGGCTATGCGTCGGAGAGTGCGCTCTTTCGCGTGATCGACGAACTGAGCGCGCAGATGCTGGCGGTGGCTGATGGTTATCTGCGTGAGCGCGCGACTGACTTTCGCGACGTCGGCCATCGCGTGCTGCGCCATTTGCGGCAAGAGGAGCGCGGTGGGGCATTTTCCAAGCCGACGATCCTAATCGCGGAAGAGCTGACGCTCTCCCAGATGACGCTGGTATCGCATGAGAATCTCGCGGGGATCGCATTGCAATCCGGCGGAGTGACCTCGCATGCAGCGATCCTGGCGCGTGCATTTGAGATTCCAACCGTGGTCGGCGTCGAGCATTTAATCGAGGGGGTGACCGAAGGCGACAACCTGGTGCTCGACGGTAGTTCGGGGATTGTTTACGTCAATCCAAGCAGCGAAGTCGAACGCGAGTACCAGGTGTTGATTCGGCGCTACGAAGCGTTTCGGCGCGATTTGATGGTGGGATTGAACGAGCCGGCCGCCACTCGCGACGGACATCGCGTGCAGATGTTGGCGAATATCGCGCTGATCCCGGACGTTCAGCTCGCGCTGCGCTACGGTGCTGAGGGGGTGGGGCTGCTGCGTTCGGAGTTTTCTTTTTTGACCTACGAGGATTTTCCGGACGAGAATCAACAGTTGGCTTTGTATAACCGGATACTCGAGCTGGTCGGGGATCGGGAGGTCACGATTCGCACACTGGATATTGGCGCTGACAAATATCCTCCCTACCTGAGAGTTCCGCGCGAGGACAACCCGTTCCTGGGATGGCGCTCGATCCGGATTTCGCTCGAGCTGCCAGGAATCTTCAAGGTACAGTTGCGCGCGATTCTGCGGGCCGCAGCACATCGCAAGGTGCGTATCCTGTTTCCGATGATCTCGAGCCTCGAAGAGTTGCAGAAGGCTCGCGAAATCCTGGTCGAGGCGCAGGCCGAACTATACAAGGAAGGGCTCGAGCACAACCCCAATATCGAAGTCGGAATTATGGTGGAGGTACCGTCAGCGGTATGGCTGGCGCCGCGCCTGGTGCGCGAAGTCGATTTCTTTTCGATCGGCACTAACGACTTGATCCAATATTTATTGGCGGCCGATCGCAACAATCCCAAGATCGCGCATCTCTACGAACCGCTGCATCCAGCCGTGCTCTCGGCCATCGCTGAGGTGGTGAACGTCGCGCGCGGCACGGGTAAGCGTGTCTGCATCTGTGGTGAGATGGCGAGCGATCCGCTCGCGACGCTGTTGCTGATGGGAATGGGTCTCGATGAATTAAGCCTGAGTCCGTTGTTTATTCCGGTGGTCCGCGCGCTGGTGCGCGCCACCGACTATCAGACGGCGCGGCATATTGCGCATGACGTGCTGCAAATGGCGAGCGTTCAGGAAATCAAGGGATATCTAATCGAGCGTTACCGCGACCTCGGCCTCATCCAAATGGTTGAGATGTACCGCTAAGAAAAGAAATGCTAATAAGGCAGGCCATTGAAGCATATGCCCCGGGAAAGATGTATGCTGAGAAAACGGTCGAGGCAGTGCGCAATCGCCTTTTTCAAGGCGCAAGCCTGCCCAGGGTGATTGACTTCCCGAGTGCGGGTTAGTTAACTCTGACCGTTCGGTTAGAACGGCGGGGAGGAGTGCGTGATGGTTGTACTTACGGGCTTAATCGGCTTCCTTCTGGTAGCCGCGACAATTTTATATCTCCTTCTCGGCAGGAATCGCTACGGTGGAGACCGCCCGGCGCAGTTGCTGCAGCTTGGCGCGAGTGAGCGCGCGCTGGCCAACGGCGTGCTGAAGCCGGAGCCATGCCGGACCATCCGAGTTTATTTCATCAAACCATCACGGTACGACGAGGAGGGGTACGTTCAGATCTTCCGGTTCGGGGTGCAGCCCAACAACACCCTGACCGTACTGAAGGCGCTTACCGAGGGCTTCAACGCGCGTAACTCGGCCGATCGCAACGTCTATCTCGATACCGTGATCTGGGACGAAATTTGCGACGGCGTGGTTAGCGCCGAGACCATCAAGGCGATCAAAGAGAAGGCCGTTGAGGACGGTGTGGAATTGCTGGTGGGGATGTCCGGGGTCCAATCCAACCAGTATCCGCGGGGTCGTGATCTGGCGTTGCAGTTCGTTGCGCAAGGGATCACGACGATGATGGGCGGCTTTCATGTGAGCGGCTATCCGGAATCTCGCGAGTTCCTCAACAGTTGCGGCATCACGACGGTGGTGGGCGAGGCGGAGAACCTCTGGAGTGCGATCATCGAGGATTTCTTGCGCGGCGAGTTGAAGCTCAACTACTCCGTCACCGAAGGTATCCGCGCGAAGACCGGACAGGACGACATTATCGTTCCAGTAATCACCGATGCGCAATTGCCGGTGATCGACGAGCGTTACCTCACTCGTTTCTTCAACGAAACGATGACGACGATCGATACGTCACGCGGTTGTCCGTTCACCTGCTCTTACTGCAGCGTCAAGAACGTGATGGGGCGTACGATGCGCTCGCGTGAGCCGAACGCGGTAGTGGGATGGGTGCGCGACGCGGTACGCAATCATGGTATCCAGTCGCTCTTCCTGGTCGATGACGATTTCTTCCGCAGCCCGCGCTGGGAAGAAATTCTGACCGGCCTAGTTGAAGTCAAGAAGGAATATCCGCAGCTTTCCTTCATGATGCAGGTGGATGTTGATGCGTCCAGCTACGCGAACCTCGAAGAGGGTGAGAAGGAAACCGCCAAGCATCGGCGCAGCAGCCGTTTCGTCGATCTCGCGGCAAAAGCGGGCTGCTACCAGGCATTTGTGGGGATCGAGTCGCTCAATCCCGACAATCTGAACTTTGCCACCAAATACCAGAACACCGACGACCGCCAGCATCGCCTGACGCTCGAGGATTCGCAGCGTCGCGTGTTCAACAAGTACCGGCGGGTGGTCGACAATTGGCACAAGGTCGGCATTTCCGTGCATGCGGGCTACATGCTCGGATTTCCCTTCGACGGCGCCGACTGCGGCCGGATCGCCGCCAAGACGCTCAAAAAGATCGGGTTCGACATCGTCTCCTTTTTCATCATGACGCCCTTGCCAGGAACCGAGGACCAGGTGCGTTACGCCAAGGAGGGAGCGATCATTGATTGGGATTTCAACAATCTGGATTCCCAGCACGTAACGCTGTCGCACCCCAAACTCGACAAGCATTCATGGATGCAGGCCTATCGCGACGCGTTCACAGGGTTCTATACGCTGCCCAAGCTGCTGCACACGGTGTTCTCGATTGCCGGTGGGCGCGGACTATCGGCCGAAGCGCGGCGATCTACGGTGCGGCAGTTCGTCTACTATTTCTTCAGCTATCGCCAGGATCGCCATCCTATGGTCGGTGGTGTGTGGCAGATCCTGCGGCGCGACGTGCGTCGCGGCGCGATCACTGACGAAGAGGCGCGCCGTCAGTATCTTGGGGGACTTCGCTTCGACGCGATTCTGCGCGGGGACGGCGGCAACTTCGCAGCGGCGCCGGCATAGCAGCCACCGGTATAGCAACGATGGATACGGGCGCGGTCGCGGGACTACGCCCGTTTCTCTTTTTGAGGGGTTGCGTACGTAAAACCCGCGTGTTTGGTCCGGACCATGGTCAGGTCTATAAGAGAGATCGATCCTCGGGCTCAGGAGCGGCAAATGCTGAGCGAAGCACAGATCGATGCATTGGTAAGTCATCTGGTACACGGCCTGATCGCGCGTGGTTCGATTAAACCGAAGGCCGACGAAAAGGATCTTCTCGCTTGTGTAGTCGAATTGATGTCCGCGAATTTCGAGGAGGAGACTCGGATGGAGGACGAGGCCGAAAAGCAGGCCGAGACGCTGGCGCGGCAGAATCCTGGAACGGACGCCACAAAACTACGATCCATGATCAAACGGCGACTGGCCGACAAGAAGGGCTTTACGCTTTAGGGGAACGATGAAACTAAGCGAGGGTAGGGTCCTTTTTCTCGCGCGCGAGTCATTGGTGCGGATGCGCGACGAAGGGTTGGCCGATATTGTCAATTTTCCGATCGCGCTGCGTCACGCGCGGGAGCTGATTGAGGAGTGGGTCGAAAAAGGCGATGCGATTGACGCATCGGTACGCCAGAAAATCGCCTCGCTCAAGCGGGGCGTGGTCGAGGGCGGCGCCGAATGGAGCATTCTGTACCGGCGCTACCGTGAAGAAGAGATCCGCAAGAAGGGTCCGACACGCTAAAGGCTCTTGTTTGGAAGAAACGGAGGAGCGGACTCAGTGAGCCCGCTCCTCCAGTAAAGTCGCAGCACGGAACTCGTTTTCGGGCTTTACTTCGAGGATAACGTGCCGTTCATCACAAGGGTCGTCGGTCCGGTCGCGAAATTAAGGCTATACGTCATGTTTCCGGCTCCTTTGGCAGCCAAAAATTTTCCCGCGCCGCCAGTGACCAAATAACCACCGGTAAAGGTAGAGATGCTGCCGCCGATCACGTCACTTGCGGTACCTTGGACCAGTAGATCTATTTTATCCGTTCCATTTGGCAGCGTTATTGTCGCGATGCCCTGCGTGGGAAGACTATCGCCAAAGCTCCCAGTCGCCACTGCGGTTGTTGCGTTGAGACTTAGCTCGAAAGTGAACGTGGCTTTTCCTGTCCCGATGAGCTGTCCTTTGATGTTTCCGCTAGCCGTTTCGCAAACGCAAGCGTCCCCGCCCGCACATGCGATGTCGACACACGTTGTGAATGTGTCTACCCCGGTACCCTGCCCCAAGCCAATAAATGGCGGCAGAATTTTGAAAGGCGTCGCAGTCGCCTGCGGCACCGGCACCGCAAGCGAGGTCCCCGCCGGTGGTGGTCCCACTGTTGATGTCTGCGCGAAGCTCAGTAGTGCGGGTCCAGCCGCCAAAGCAAGGACTAAGGCCCCCAGTGCCAGTGGCTTTCTCCAGTGAAGTTTAGTTTGTCGATGTGTTTTCCCTAATAACCTCAACCAATCCTTTAGTCGTTCCGTCATCATCATCTCCCTCCGTCCACCTCCCGTTTGTTCTTGTCGCATTCCCTCTTCTCCTCCCTGCGATTCCGCCGACCCCACAAAGCGTGTGGTCCCGAAACGCTCGGAGATGATAACTGCAAGAAGTCACCATCGCAAGTTTCTGATAGAAAAGAACCTAATAGAGTCAATAAAGATTAATATCCACCATGCAACGGCTAAAGTGAGAAGCGCATACGTGTCCGACCTGCTGCGCGAGCACCAGCGATCTGTTGTCTTTGAGTCCCGAAAAGATTATTGTCCGCGTTGGCACTCTTCGATGAAGAGTGCCAATTGACAAATCGCAATTCATGGTTAGTTTCAGGGGAGTTGTCCAAAGTTTGGGCGACTCCGACAAAAAAATTCACACGAGGAGGCCGCTGGTCACCCATGAAAATCAGACCGCTGGGGGATCGCATTCTAGTCAAGCGGATCAAGAAGAAGAGAAAACCAAGGGTGGGATCATCATCCCCGACACCGCCAAAGAAAACCGCAAGAAGGGAAAGGTCGTGGCGGTTGGCAAAGGGTAAGATGACTGCAAGCAGGGCAAGTTGCTGGTGCCTGACGTCAAGGCCGGCGACAAAATCCTCTTCGGCAAATACTCCGGCGCCGAGGTCAAGCTCGAGGGCGAAGAACACCTGATCCTGCGCGAGGACGATATCCTGGGCGTACTCGAGGGCTGAGCAGGAAGCCAATCTCGAAAGACACCCAAAAAATCTGAAGCAAAAAAGAGAGGCAAACAGTTATGCCTGCCAAGATGGTCCGTTTTTCCCAGGAAGCACGCGAGAAAATATTGAGAGGAGTCAACGTCCTCGCCGACGCCGTCACCGTGACGCTGGGTCCCAAGGGACGTAACGTCGTACTCGAAAAGAGTTTCGGCGCACCCACGGTGACCAAAGACGGTGTCACCGTCGCGAAGGAAATCGAACTCGAAGACAAGTTCGAAAACATGGGCGCGCAGATGGTCAAGGAGGTCGCCTCCAAGACGTCGGACGTAGCCGGCGATGGCACCACCACCGCGACAGTGCTTGCCCGCTCGATTTTTACCGAAGGCATCAAGATGGTTGCCGCCGGCCATGACCCGATGTCGCTCAAGCGCGGAATCGGCCGTGCCGTCGAAGCGGTTACCAACGAATTGAAGAACCTGTCGAAGCCGACCAAAGATCGCCGTGAAATCGCACAGGTCGGTACGATCTCCGCCAACAACGACTCGACCATTGGCGACATCATCGCCGAAGCAATGGAGAAAGTAGGCAAGGAAGGCGTGATCACGGTCGAGGAAGCCAAGGGGCTCGAGACCACGCTCGAAGTGGTCGAGGGCATGCAGTTCGACCGCGGCTATCTCTCGCCCTATTTTGTGACCGATCCCGAGCGGATGGAGTCGAGAATCGAGGACGCGTATGTGCTCATCCACGAGAAGAAGATTTCGTCGATGAAGGACCTACTACCGATTCTCGAGTCGATCGCAAAGACCGGCAAGCCTTTTCTGCTCGTGGCCGAGGACGTTGAAGGCGAAGCATTGGCAACGCTGGTCGTAAACAAACTTCGCGGGACGCTAGCCTGCACGGCGGTGAAGGCGCCGGGGTTTGGCGATCGGCGCAAGGCGATGCTCGAAGACATCGCGATCCTGACCGGCGGCAAAGTCATCGTCGAGGAACTCGGGATCAAGCTGGAGAACATCACGCTTCAGGATCTCGGGCGAGCCAAGCGGATCGTGGTCGACAAGGACAACACCACCGTTATCGATGGGGCCGGCAAGAAGGCCGATATCGAAGGCCGAATCAAACAGATCCGCGCGCAGATCGACGAGACGACGTCGGACTATGATCGCGAGAAGTTGCAAGAGCGGCTGGCCAAGCTGGTCGGGGGCGTCGCAGTGGTGCGCGTCGGCGCAGCGACCGAGATGGAGATGAAGGAGAAGAAGGCACGAGTTGAAGACGCTCTTCATGCGACTCGCGCCGCAGTCGAAGAGGGCGTGGTGCCGGGCGGCGGTGTAGCGCTCATCCGAGCTTTGTCGGCGCTGGATAACATGCGCGCGAGCGAAGACGAGAAAGTCGGCATCGGCATCATTCGCAAGGCGCTGGAAGATCCGTGTCGCTGGATCGCGACCAACGCGGGTTGGGAAGGCTCCGTCGTGGTCGACAAGGTCAAGAACAACAAGGGCTCGTTCGGGTTCAACGCGGCGAGCGAGGAG
Organism: uncultured Pseudomonadota bacterium; assembly: GCA_963837035.1. GTDB lineage: Bacteria > Desulfobacterota > Binatia > Binatales > Binataceae > JASHZA01. Next base: position 347,076 of record CAWIMH010000021.1, on the reverse strand, counting down.
TTCGAAGACCTGATGAAGGCAGGGATTATCGATCCGACCAAAGTCGTGCGTAGCGCGCTGCAAAACGCGGCTTCGGTTTCGAGCCTGCTCTTGACCACGGAGTGCATGGTGGCCGAGAAGCCTGACGAGAAGGGCGCCGGCGGTGGCGCACCTGGGATGCCTCCAGGCGGCATGATGTAAATTCTTGGACGGGGCTTGGTCGGCGTCGTTCGACCAAGCGGTGTGAATCGCGACGGCGGGTATCCTTGGATGCCCGCCGTTTTTTCTTAGCTGCGTAGGTGAGATCGCACAACTATTCCCGAATAGACCCTATCTTCATAGAGTGCGGCCGAGTGCCTCTGCGACTGGTCGTAGAGCCGCCATCAGTTCGTTGAAGCGCATAGGCTTCAACTGTTGTGGCCCATCGGAGAGAGCTTTGGCAGGGTCTGGATGCACCTCGATCAGCAGTCCGTCGGCGCCGGCCGCGATCGAAGCCAACGCCATAGGTTTCACTAGCGACCAGATTCCGGTCCCGTGGCTGGGATCGACGATTACTGGCAGATGGGTCATCTCCTTGAGCAGAGGTACGGCATTCAGGTCGAGCGTGTTGCGGGTGGCGGTCTCAAAGGTGCGGATACCGCGTTCGCACAATACGACGTTGGGATTACCGGCGGAGAGGATATACTCCGCGGCCATCAAGAATTCCTCGATGCGTGCTGACATCCCGCGTTTGAGGAGAACGGGCTTGCGGATTTTGCCCAACCGCCGCAGCAAAGAAAAGTTTTGCGCGTTGCGTGCGCCGACCTGGAGCATATCCGCGTGTTCGGCGACGAGGTCGACGTCGTGCGTGTCCATGATCTCAGTCACGACCGGCAGGGCCACACGGCGTCCGGCATTTTCGAGCAGATAGAGACCTTCGTTTTCCATCCCTTGAAAGGAATAGGGCGAGGTGCGCGGTTTGTAAGCGCCTCCGCGCAGCAGGTGGGCGCCGCCTGCCTTGACTGCGGTGGCGGCAGCCTCGATTTGTGGTCCGCTCTCTATTGCGCAGGGGCCCGCCATAACGACCAGGCGCTTGCCGCCAATAACGATACCGCCGACATCGATGGTCGAGCCCTCGGGCCGCACTTCCCGGCTGGCGAGTTTGAAGGACCGCAACACGGGCATCACGCGCTCGACTCCGGACACCGACTCGAGATGTTGGAGGGAGTGGGCTTCCCCGCGCTCATCGCCAACGCACGCCACCACTGTGCGCTCGATTCCGCGGATGACGTGAGCACGATAGTCGAGTGCCTCGACCATCCTGACGACGGCATCGATGTCAGCCTCCGCGGCGCGCGCCTTCATCACAACAATCACTGGGATATCTCCTTATGCGTTCAGACTGTCCACGTTAGCGCCGTGGCCGAGGGCTAACAACGTTGGTTTTGGCGCCACAGCGCCGACAACCAGCCAGGTGGAGTCGAATTGTGATATTAAGCGCCATCCTGCTAGGATCGTGGTGTCGGGTTGGACGCCTTCACGCTCGCGGCATCTACCGTCGACTGGAGATGACTGTGCCTCGTAGTCCTCACAGGCCCTTGCGCCTGATTCATACCTCGGACGTACATCTGGAAAGCGACACCTTTGGTTCGGGACCGAAGGGTGACGTGTTTCGCGATCGGGTACGACAGGCCTTCAGCGGGGTGATCGGGTTGGCTAATCGGCATCAGGCGGACCTTCTGCTGATCGTCGGTGATCTGTTCGATTCGAGCAGGGTAAGCGATGAGGCACTCGGGTTCGCGATGGGCGAGATCGGCCGAGCGCAGATGCCGGTGGTGATGGTTCCGGGAAACCATGACGCCCATGACGAGCGGTCGATATACGCCGCGATGCCTGCGGACATTCTGCCAGGGAACCTGCATCTGATTCTGGAGCCGGAGGGACGAACTATCGACTTTCCGCATCTCGGAGCGCGTCTATGGGGTCGCGCCCTGGTCGAGCATTCGCCCGAATACCGGCCTCTGTCCGGGATGCCGGCACCGGCTCCGGACAAATGGAATATTGCCCTGGCTCATGGATTCTTCACCGAGGACAGTGAGACCTACCGTTCTTCGCCGATCACACCCGCCGAGATCGAGGCGAGTGCATACGACTATATAGCGTTGGGCCACATCCATGTATTTGGCGACGTCTCGCAGGGAGCCACGCGAGCCTTCTATTGCGGAACCCCTGCGCCTCTATACGCCAGCGAAGAGGCTGGATGGGTGGCTCGTGTGACTTGCCTGCCAGGCGAGCCTATCAGGATCGAGCGTCTCGTAGTCCGGGAGTGAGTCGGTGGCCGCCGCTGTCGCGAACCTCTGAAGGTTGCGGCTGAGGGTGACTGGGGCTAAGCCCCAACTGGGGGAAGACCCCAATCAGGCGACTGCATACTCGTTCAAAACTCGCCGCGTTTAGCGGCTTGACTAAGCAATCGAGAGCGCCTTCGCTAAGGAACGACTTGCGCACTTCGGGAAGAGCCGGGCATACGACTAGGACCGGGACTTCGCGGTTTTCTCTGCGCATGATGCGGAAGAGCGCGAGAGCACCGATTCCACCGGTTTGCGGCACCGCCACATCTAGCATAACCAACGACGGCGCTACCGTTCTGAATAGGTCCAGGGCCTGTGCGGTGTTCTCCGCTTCCGCGACCACTTCGCATCCGATACATTCCAGATGGTGGCGCAAAACGTCGCGAACGAATACCGAATCGTCCACTATCAGTACGCGCACCCGCATAGCACCAATCCTCCACCTACCCCTTGCTTAAAGCGTCCGAGCCAGAGGGGCGATTTGAGAACCGAGGGAGCAATTAACAGGCCACCGAATATAGCGAGGAAAAGACTAGGTAGATTAGCACTGTTGCCACATTCCGATGTTGTGTGGCCGTGCGAGCGTAAGTACTCGGCGTCGCACGCCGAGACATCTCCCCTATTTGATTTGCATACTTGCTACAATAAGCAAGCTATCCGGCTGCCACTTTTGTAGCCAGATTGGCGAGCTTGACTTTGGTCAATGCCCGGTGAGAGCCTGACTTTGGCCAGCGGCTACGTGGAGGGTTTCTCTTAATGAAGCGAATGGCGGTTGTTTTAGCGGTTCTATTCGCAGGTTCGATTGCCCTGACTCCTACGCTTCGCGCCCAGGATTCTGGTGATACGGGGGGTGGACATGAATTCCACGAGCCCACGGAGCCGCCGACCGGATTCCGACCTGACTCGATCAATCGGCAGTCGTCGCCAGATTCCGCCTACAACGGCGACGACGCTTCGAGCAACAACGAGGATTCTTCCCTTCAGCGCAAGCGCAAAGAAGACGAATACCAGCAAGATCAAGACAACCAAACCGATCAGGACAATCAGGACAGCCCCGACCAGATGAGTTCCGGCGACGAGACGGCTCAGCCTGAGCTGAACGACCCAGCCGAGAAACCCGACCCTGCAGAGCAAGCTGATCCAACGGATCAGAATGACCAAAACGACCAGGGTGACCAGACGGATCAGACGGACCAAGCGGACCAGACCGATCAACTAGGACAACCGTACCAACCGCGCATTCCGGGCCACGGTCTCCGCCCCTAAATGTCGGAGGATCGAATGGCGCGGACTCCGTTTCCGCGCCCTAAACTCCTGACAGCGGATGACACCGAGGTGCGGTTGAGAATTCCCGGCGCCGTAATGCTAGGCTGGGAGCTGTCGCTGGAAAGGTCAGGCCGGTGAGCGGCGGCAAGATAAAGGTCGAACAGATCAGCACACGAGAGGGCTTCGAGCAGTTCGCGCGCTTGCCGTTCGAAGTCTATGCCGGGCGGGAAGCCTGGTGGCCCCCAGACATTCAAAACGAGATCGATCTGCTCTCCGGTAGAGCACTCATCACCGCCCACCTCGACCTCAATCCATTCTGCGTTTGGCGTGACGGCAAACTGGTCGGACGCGTTAGTGCGGTCGTTAACTATCGCTACAACGAACACTGGAAAGAGAAGCTCGGTCAGCTGATTCATTTCGAAGCGCTGCCCGGCGAAGATGAAGCCGTTGCGGCACTATTCGAACAAGCGCTGGAGTGGCTGTCACGGCGCGGGATGACGGTGGCGCGCAGCGGATTCGCCGCGTTTCTGGACTATCCTTATGCGATCGACAATTACGGGATACTGTCCTCTTTTCTGCTGCGCGGAAATCCGGACTGCTATCATAGCTATTTCAAAAACTCACGTTTTGCCACGGAGAAAGGACAGGTCGACTACACTGCGTCGCTGACTCCAGAGATCCTCGAGCGCTACCGCCAGATGATCGAGGCGGCGCTCCGCGCCGGCGCCAGCATCAAGAGCTGGCGCGAATACGGTTTCATGGCGGCGATTGATGTCTGGACGGACGTCACCAACGCCGCCTTTGATCGCCATTGGGGCTGGAATCCCGTAACCCGGCAGGAGGTGCGGCCCATGCTGTTGCCGCTGGGTGGAACGCTTGTCGCCGATCTTTCGATGATTGCGCTACTAGATGGTCATCCGGTGGGCGCGGTGTTTTCGGTGCCCGATTTGAGCGGAATGCTTGCTCAGGTACGTCTTGGCGTGAAAGTTGGTCCCGAACGCGGCGGTGGCACGCGCGGAGCGTTGATCAACGTCGGGGTGCTCGAGCAGGCGCGATCGCGAGGTGTCGCTCGCGCGATGGCCGCGCGATCGTTCTTGACGATGGAGCAGCATCGGATGCGCTATGCGGGCTACACGCTCGTACTCGACGACAATTGGCCTTCGCGGCGAACCGCCGAGAGCCTCGGCGCGCGGGTCACCGGAAACTTCGTGACTTACCGCCGCGAACTGTAGCGCGCTTCTGAATGATCTCGTGGCGGATTGCCGTTCTCTTTGTTCATGTCGCCGCGGTGATCGTCGCGCTGGGTGGTTCGCTCTTCTCGACCTTCGCCCTGACACCGATCCTGGCGGCGGAACTCGATCCGGCTAGCCGGTTGCGCGTGGTGCGGCGCGTCATTCGCAGTCTGGGGGTAATCGTCCTCACCGCGCTCGCGCTCCTTGTTTTAACTGGATTTCTCAACGTCGTCTTCGTCGGCGAAGTTTCCCGTCTGCTCGCGGTGAAACTGCTCGTCGTTACCGTGGTGATAGCCCTGGCGGTCTATCAGTACGGCAATCTGGGAGCACAAATCTGGCGCATAAACGCTCCTGGCCCGGAGTTAGCTTTGCTGCAACGACGCTTTCGCCGTGTCGGGATCACCACAGGAGCCCTGGTGCTGCTGATCGTCTACCTTTCTCTAGGGCTCACCCGCGGCGAGTCTCATTTAGATGCTAATCGTTCGGGCGAAACCGTCTCGGCACGTACTCCCAGCCCGGCGAGATCGCCTGGGACTCCACGGTTAAGCGCGAGGCTTGCAGCTAGCCGGCCCATTGCGGGCGAGGTCTCGATACCATAGCCACCCTGGCCGGCAAGCCAGAAGAAGCCTTCCGTACGCGGGTCATAACCGACCACCGGACAGCCGTCGGCGACGAATGACCTGAGCCCGGCCCATTTCCGGCTGATATGCGCGATCGGCAGCCGGGCGGCCTTCTGAATCCTCTCGACTGCGATCGCCACATCGACGTCGTCGGGATAGACATCGCAAGGCTCCATCGGGGTTTCATCAGCCGGCGAAGCGAGGATACGGCCGGCATCCGGTTTGAAATAGAAGGACTCACCCACGTCATCGATCATCGGCCACGACTCGACCACGGTTCCCGGCGGGGGCTCGAAGACGAACGCGGTTCGGCGCTTGGGAATCAGGCCAATCGGTTTTGCGCCGGCTATAGCCGCGACTCTATCGCACCATGCCCCAGCAGCGTTGACGATGACCGGTGCGGCGAACGTATCCGTGGAGGTCACGACGGTCCACGCATGACCCGTGTATTTAAGCTCGACCAGCTCGGCTCCGGTTAGCGTCGTACCGCCGCGAGCGCGTAGCCCGCGCAGGAAACCCTGGTGTACCGCGTGGACGTCGATATCCATCGCTTCGGGATCGAGCACGGCGCCTGCGACGTAATCTTCACGCAGTACCGGCACCATTGCGCAAGCCGCGCTGAAATCGAGGCGACGAACCCCGCTGACAAAGCGCGCACATTGCTCCTCGGTGCGATCGAGGTCAGCTATCTGGTCTCGACGCCCGACGAAGAGCATGCCTCGCGGCCTCAATAGAGGATACTCGGCGAAACCTTCGGGCGGGTTGAGAAAGAAATCCTTACTCCCGCTTGCGAGCGCTCGGATCACTTCCGGTCCATGTGATTTGAGGTACACGGCAGCCGACCGCCCGGTGGTGTGGTAACCGAATTGGTTCTCACGCTCGATCAGAAGGACCCGCGAACTGCGCGCCAACTCGTATCCCGCTGAAGCGCCGGCGATGCCGCCGCCAACTATGACAAAGTCGTAGGTCACCATCGTTTGCTCCCATCGAAGAAATGCTCGCCGGATGCGTGATCAGCCGGCCGCGTGAGTCGCGCTCGTGTCATGCTACATCAAACCTAAGGGAGCCTTGCATTGCACCCTGCGCCAAGGGGCTATTCGCGAACCCTTATTCCGGTATTGTGAAGCGATGGGTCGGGTTGGTCGACACTCACGCGCACTTCGATGGCTCACCGTCGTTTCGATGTTTTTGGGCGTGCTATCAGCGATGAGTTACGCGTTGGGTGGGGCGAATATAGTACGCATGAAAAATCCGGCCTTGGGCGCCTGGTTTGACTCCTATCAATTTTATCTGATGGAAGGCGCCGCGACCGCTCTCGGACTGCTCGTCGCGATCGGTCTCGCGAGACGCTTGATCAACCAACCTGAGAACCGTGCCCGCTGCACGGTCTGGTCGGGGATCCTTGCGGTGTTGGCTTTTTCTCCCCTCGTTCATGTCTGCGCCACCGCCGCGCGCCTCGGACCAGACGTGCTGGGGGTCGTTCTCGAGGATCGGATCAGCAGTGTCGCGAGCTACCAAATCCGGATCCAACTTGACAAGCTTTTGATCGCCGGAGTTTACTTCCTGAAGACCGCATGCCTCGCCCTCGTGGCCGGGTTCGGACTCGTTGCGATCGTCGTTGCGGTGCTTTTCGTAGCTGGCGGCGCTGCTGATCTGGAAGCGGCGTCGTCCGGTACACCCGGGCAGCCATGACCGATTGGCTCATTCATCGCTCGTCAGGATTGCCGCCAACGGTTATCGCGCAAAAGGAGATCAACGGGCTTGACTGATCGGACAGACGACGCCAAAGGGACTTCACGGTTCAGCCGCCGAGCATTTATTAAGGGCGCCGGAGCGGCGGCCGCGGTCGCCGGACTGATTGGCGGTACTTGGCCTGACTCTTCCCCTGCTGAAGCCGATAGTCCGGCTTCACCCGCCAACGACGTTGCAGAACGCTTGGGACCTGGCCCGGAGACTATTGAACTAAGGGTCAACGGCGCCGCGCAAAAGCTTGCGATCGAGCCGAGGGTGACATTGCTCGAAGCGTTGCGCGAATATCTTGGCCTGCATGGACCAAAACTGGTGTGCGATCGGGGCGCGTGCGGAGCCTGTACGGTGCATCTCGACGGTGATCCGGTGACGTCCTGCATGGTTCTCGCCGTGGACGCGCGTGGACATGAGATTACGACGATCGAGGGCCTTGGCAGCGTCGGCCAGATGCATCCGGTTCAGGCCGCGTTCGTCGAGGCGGACGCGCTGCAATGCGGTTTCTGCACGCCCGGCATGATCATGTCGATCGCCGCGGTACTGGAGCGTCATCCCGGACGCGACTCTTGATAAAATTAAACAGGCGGTGGCAGGTAATATCTGCCGCTGCGGTACATACCCACACGTCTTCAAGGCGGCGCTGGCGGCGGCGCGTCTTCGTGGCCCGACGACGGCCGGAGGAAAGGCCTGATGGCGCGCCGGGTAACCGTCAAGCTCGGATTTGAGGGCCACGTCAACGACGCGACCCTCGTGATCCCTGACGACGAACCGACCCCTTGGCAATGGGGCGACAAATTCAGCGTCGTCGGTACCGAAGTGCCGCGAATCGACGGGCCGCTCAAGGCGACCGGCGCCGCTCGCTACTCCTACGATGTTGAATTACCAGGGATGCTTTATGGTGCGATCCTGCGCAGTCCGTACGCGCATGCCCGCGTGCGCCGCGTCGATCTGACTCGCGTCCGCCGCTTACCCGGAATCCGCGCCGCCCTCAAACGCGACGACGACGTCGTGCGCTTCGCCGGCCAGGAAGTAGCCGCGGTTGCGGCGATTAACCCGCAGATCGCCGCCGATGCGCTCGCGCTCATCGCCGTCGATTACGATCCGCTGCCTTTCGTCGTTGATATGGAGGAGGCGCTCGCGCCCTCCGCACCGAGAGTTTTCGCCACTGGCTCGAACGCCTCCGCGCCAAAGATCTTTACGCAGGGCAACGTCGCCGCAGGTTTCGAGGAAGCTGCCGCGATCCACGAGTCGCTCTATACCACGCCCGTGCAAACCCACGTATCGCTCGAAACCCATGGCGCAGTCGCGCAGTGGGATGCCGACGAGCTGACAGTGTGGTGCTCAACCCAGGGCATCTTCACCGTCCGCGACGACCTTGCCGTGCTGTTTAATTTGCCGCCGGACAGGGTGCGCGTGCTTACCCCTTATCTGGGTGGCGGTTTTGGTTCGAAATTCGGCGCGGGCGCCGAGGTCGTTATCGCGGCACAACTCGCGCGCGAAGCCGATGCACCGGTAAAATTGATGCTCCCGCGTGCTGCCGAGCATGTGGCCACCGGCAACCGGCCGAGCTCGTGGCAACACGTGAAACTGGGCGCCAGCCGCGACGGCAGGCTGACCGCGATCGAATTGATCGAGCATGGCAGCGGCGGAATTGGTGGCGGTGCCGGTAGTTCTGGCCCCTTCAAGGCGGTCTACCGATGCCCGAATATTCGCACCGAGGAGCGCGATGTCTATATCAATGCCGGACCGTCATCGCCGATGCGGGCGCCGGGATGGCCACAAGGATGTTTCGCGCTCGAGCTCGCGATCGACGAGCTGGCGCGTAAGTTAAATCTCGATCGGCTCGAGTTTCGACGGCGCAACAATTCGAATCCAGTGCGCGCGCTTGAGTTCGACCTGGGAGCCCGCGCCTTCAATTGGGACGAGAACAGCCGCGCGCCGAAGTCGCGGGGCCCGCTCAAGCGCGGTATCGGCGTGGCCAGTGCGGCGTGGTCGCATGGTATCGGCACTGCCGGTCCGCAAGCGCAGGCAATCGCCTTTCGTGACGGCCACGTCGAGGTCCGGACCGGCACTCAGGATATCGGTACCGGAACGCGCACGATTCTCGCGATGGTCGCCGCCGAAGAGTTGGGACTGCCGCCGGCCCGTGTCAGCGCTGACATCGGAGACACGCGTTATCTTTATTCGGTGCCTTCGGGGGTAGCGGGACCGCCCCATCCAACACACCTGCCGTCCGCCAGGCGGCTGCTTTTCTGAGGGCCAAGCTGTTCCGTATTGCCGCGGCAATGCTTGGCACGCGAAGCCGGCGAACTCGAAGCGCGCGATTCGCTTCATTCGTGTCCGTTCCGCACCATCTCGCTCGCTCGCATTTGCCGAGGTCTGCCGTCATATCCCCGGCGATTCGCTCTCCGCCGAGGGGGAGCACGTGCCCAACTATGATGGCTTCCGCGCGCGATCAGGCTGGCTGCCAGTTCGCGGAAGTCGAAGTCGACACCGAGACCGGCGTCGTCCGCGTAGCTCAGGTCGTTGCCGTGCATGACGCGGGCCGGATCGTTGACCCGCTGACCGCGCGCAGCCAGGTTAACGGCGGCGTTATCATGGGAGTCGGCTTCGCGCTGTTGGAAGAGCGGCGGCTCGATCCGCAGACTCGGGCTTATGGTCAATCCGACGATGGACGACTACAAGTTGCCCGGCCCGCTCGACGTTCCCGAGATCGACTGCGCTCTTCGTCGAGGTCGCCAACGGCATTACCAATACAGGCGTCCTTGGATTCGGCGAGGCCGCTCATGTCGCGACCGCTGCGGCAATCGCGTGCGCTGTGTACGACGCGATCGGCGTGCCGGTCCGCGCTCTGCCAATGACGCCCGACAAGGTGCTTGCAGCGATGGGTAGGGTCTGATGAACCGCTTCGAAGTAGATCGCGCCGGCCAGATCTGGCGCAAGCGGGCAATCTGCTCGCCGAGCCTGATCACGCAGCGCTCGCGGGCGGCGTCGATCTGCTCGATCTGCTCAAACGAATACGTGGTCGCACCGAAGAGCCTGGTCAATCTGAAAGGTCTCAAGGGCTCGATGTGATCCAAGCTCGATCCCGACGGCGCCGGTGGTCTCCGGATCGGCGCGCTCGTCAAACTGCGCCGAAGTTGCCGCGCATCCGCAGTGCGCGATCGGTTCACGGCGCTCGCCGAGGCCGCCGGCGAAGCCGCGACCCCGCAGATCCGCAACCTCGCGACCGTTGGCGGCAACCTGCTGCAGCGCCCGCGATGCTGGTACTTCCGCAATCCAGACGTCGACTGTCTCAAAAAGGGCGGGGATACTTGTTACGCGTGGGAGGGCTCAACCGTTATCACGCGATCCTCGGCGGCGGCCCCTCCTTCATCGTGCACCCCTCGAATCTCGCGCCCGCGCTGATCGCCTTGGCGCGAGCCTCAGGATTGTTGGGCCTCAGGGCGAACGCACGGTGGCGCTCGAACAATTCTTCACCCTGCCCAAGGCCGATCCCACTCGCGAAAACGTGCTCAAGCCGGGCGAAGTGATTACGAGATCTGCTTCCGGCCCCGCCTCGCGGTCGCGCAGCGTCTATCTCGAGGTGCGCGAGAAGCAGAGCTTCGATTGGCCGCTGGTGAGCATCGCGGTCGTGTCACCACCGACAATGCCGGCGTCGTCGCGTGCGAGCGCGAATCGTGATGGGCGCGGTCGCGCCGATCCCATGGCGGTCGCCGGAAGCCGAAAAGGTCATCAGGTCGGATCGCGCCTCGATCGCCAGCTAGCGCGACGCGGGCAGCGGAAGCGGCGCTCAAGCAGGCGCAACCGCTGGCCGATAACGGCTACAAGGTGCCGATCGCGAAAGCCCTCATCCGGCGCGCGGTGCTGCGCGCCGCGGGGATCGAGAGCGAGCCTAGCGATGACGGTCAAGCGCAAGTTCTGCGTCTTGTTGCGGACCAAGTCCGGCTACTTCCGCTCGCCGGCGGGGAACGCCTGATCGACCCCGACAGCTCCACCGCCTGTTACAACTGTCTGCTTACGCAGCGGCCGGTCTGGCCCCGACGGGATGCCGGTCCACGCCGATACCTGCGGCGCCGACCGCGATTGTTTCTCGCCGGAGTCGTTAACCCGTGCGTGTACGCCAATAACTTCCCGAAAGGTAAGTCTGAAGCCTCACAAGGTTTCAGTAAAAGACTGTCGTTGCGCGCTCCTCAACCAGTCTTTTTTTCTCTTCAAACATTCGCTTGCGCGGTTACCGCGGACTTAGCCGTTCACCCGAGCATCGCGAGCAATCCGAAGAATCAGGTCAAGACTGTTGGGCTGCTCGTCAATCACTAAATAGTTACTTTACGGCGATCGCGTTCGGCGGCGACCCGACCCCGCCCGGGATATTCAGCGGCGCCGACGTGAAGAAGAACTCGTAATGGCCGTCGCTCGCGCAATCCTCCGCCAGCCCTTCCAGATCCCACATCTCGCCGATCGGCATCCCGAAGAACGATAACATGTGGAAATGCAGCAAGTCCTTCGACTCCGTGAAATCCTGGGTCTTGGGGGCGGGATCGCTTCGAGCGCAGGCGAATCCGAAGCCACTGCCGCAATATTATTGTCCCACAGCCATTGGGCGGTTCGCGCGGATCCCTCGATTCCCGGGCTCTTGGTATCCGCTGCCAGCGCGGCCTTCTCCTCGGAAGTCATCTGCAGATAAGCCTTGGTCCAGCCTACGCGCACGAGCAAAACGTCACCGGGCCATACCTCGGTCCTCTGCGCGTCGAGCGTTGCGACTAGATCCTCGAACGGCACGACGTCATTGGTCCCATGGTTCAGCGCGCTCCCCTGGCGGTCATAGTAACGCGCGATATCGGCCAATATGCCGCGACCCGCGATACCTCGTCTGGCCAGGTTGTCGATCCCGAGCTTGGTGCCGCCGTATCCAGTGATTTCACTGTCCGGGATCCCGTTGTATGCACCATGTACCGGATGCTTGACGTGGCATAGCGCGTCCCATTGCGAAGATGCCTGCGGATAAAAATTATCGAGATAGTCGTCGAGGATGAACCCGTTAAACTGCTTTATATGATGCGAATGCTTGCCTCGTGTGAAGATCGGTGGATCGGGTATGTTTATTGGCAAGTTGAGCGCGAAGACCCTCCCGCTGCGAACGAATCCTGTCGCCTGTTTAACGCGATCGGGTGTCATTAGATTGATAGTCCCGACCTGATCATCGTCACCGAAAATGCCCCACGCGGCACCAGCGGGGGCGCCTGGACGGGTTGGGAGCTCGTCGTATCCGGGCAATCCAGCGGGAATCGCACGAGGGGCAGGCGGCGTCGCTCGAATCACGCGGGGGGCCGGCGGCGCCACGGGACGTGAGGCGGGTTTCACCCGCGCGGGTTTCGCCACGGCGCGCGCTTTCGCGGCGACGCTCGGTTTTACCGTCCTGGCCTTAGCGCTCGTGACTTTCCTTTGAGTCTTCGACCCGGGTTTCATCGCGGGCTTGGCCTTGGGACTGCTTTTGCGGCGAGGTCCGGGTTTGCTGGCTTTGGCCATCGAAGTTCCTCCCAAGGATCGGCGCGTTTTGCGATGCAACTGCTCCCTTTTTAACGGCGCAGGACGCTGGGCACAAGAGTCCCCCGACGATGTGTCTGGGAATTCGCCGCGAACAGCCACGGACATCGCGCCCGGGGAGCCGTTATACGGGACCAATACATGCGCTCCCGTTGATTAGCTTTACTTATTCGACCGCCTTTAGCTTGTTAGGGCATCGCTCGGCCTGTTAATATCTCACACGCTCCTTGCTCCCGAAGGGGGCTTAAAATCCAAAAGGAGGTCGGCGCATGAGGCGCTACGAGACAATTTTTATTCTGCGGCCCGATCTGGGCGAAGCAGCACAAAAAGAGACGATCAAACGGTTCGAAGGGATCATCGCCAGCAGTGGCGGTGATCTCGTCGAGACTGACGAGTGGGGTTTCCGCGAACTCGCCTATCGAATCGGCGGCGAGCGGCGTGGCTACTACGTTAGACTCGACTATGGCGGCACCGGCGCCGCCATGAACGAGGTCGAGCGCAACCTTAAGCTCTCGGACTCAGTTCTGCGCTACCTATCCGTGTTAGTGGACACCGCGGCAGACCTCGAGAAAGTTCGCACTGAAATTGAGGCTCGGAAGCGGCGCACGGCCGAGGCGCGTGCCGCGGTCGAGGCCCGCATGGCGGCCGCTGCTGCGGAAAGGGAGAACGCCCGAGCGGCAGCGGCCGATGCCGCCGACGCGGCGGCGGAGGCGAAGCGGGCCGAACAGGCAAACGAAGAGGCTGAAGAGGCTTCAGATCCGGAGAGTGGCGAACACGATTGAACTATGCGGCAAGCTGACCGAGGCTCCGCAACTGCGCACCACTCCGGCCGGAACCGCGCTGCTGCGTCTTATGGTCGAATGCGGTGAACGCGGGAACGAACTGACGATGAGCATCGTAATGGCAGGAGAACGCGCCCGGACGCTTGCCGCCAACCTCGAAATGGGCCAACGGATTCGCGCCGTCGGTTCGCTGCGCGCGATTGGGCGACGGGGTGGACTAGCCCGTGACGCGATCGAGGTCGTGGCCGCTGAAATAGCTCTGGTTGGGACCGCTTGAACGATCGGGGCAGGACAACGAAAAATGTACTCTGCTTACCGTCAGACGCACAATCGTCGCTGGACGGTGCAGGTTAAGATCAGAGATTTTTGGGAATTGAACTATGGCTGACGAAGAACGATCAGAGCGCGGGGGCGGATCCTCCGATGGTGGCGAGCATAGGGGCGGGCGCGGTCCGCGGCCCGACGGCGACGGCCGTTCCGGCGATCGCGGAGGCCGCCGCCGGCCCAGTGGACGGCGCAAGGTCTGCCGGTTCTGTGCCGATAAGACGCTCGCGGTCGACTACAAGGATGTGCGCACGTTACAGAGCTTTGTGACCGAGGGTGGAAAAATCGTGCCCAGCCGTACCTCCGGTAACTGCGCCAAACATCAGCGACAACTCGCTGTAGCGGTTAAACGCGCGCGGGTACTCGCGCTGCTGCCTTTTTCTACACTGGGTCTGTAACGAGGCTGGCGTGACGCGTAAGGACCTATTAGGGCTAGTACGAGCAGCGGTCACCACGGCCGCGATGTTTCTGGCCGGCGCGCTGATACCCGTGGCGGGTGGGGTGGTGATGCTGTTTGCGCCCACTCCCGTACTCACCTACGTGGTCGGCTATCCTCGCCCGCGTTGGCGAACCGTCGCGGTGCTCGGTCTGGCGACGGCCATTATCGGGCTCACCGCGGGCCCGATGGCGGCGGTCGCATATGCGTTAAGCATCGCCCTGGCCACCGCGCTCATCTGTCAGATGGTCGAACGGCGCTACCCGTTCGAACTGATCGTGCTATGCACCACCGGCGCCGTTGTCGTAGCTGGGACGCTGCTGGCATTCGCGATCGAAGGATCGCCGCAGGTGTTGGCGCAGAGCATGCACAATGACCTGCTCGCGGCACTCGTGCGCGGTGAAAAATTCTACAAAACGCTCGGAATCGAAGCGGCGATCGCACCCGACACTCGCGCGACTATAGTCGACAGCGCACTGCGGCTGAGCCCCGCGCTGGCCGCGATCACGATCGCGTTTGGGGTTCTGATCAATCTGGGAGTCTTCTGGAGGATTACCGGACGGCAACAGCGGGTCGGGTATCCGCTGTTCGGTGATTTGGTGCGTTGGTCTACGCCCGAATGGTTGATTTGGGGCCTATTGGTGGCGGGGTTCGGTTTGTTCATTCCAGTGGCTCCGCTAGGAACCATAGCGCTCGATTGTTTCGTTTGTGTAGTCGCCGTTTATTTTTGTCAGGGCCTCGCGGTGATGGCCTTTTATTTCAAGGTCTTAGCGATGCCGCCGCTGGCCCGCGGCTTGATCTATTTTGTGACCGTCGTGCAGCCCGTGCTCGCGGCGCTGGTATGTGCGGTGGGGGTTTTTGATCTCTGGATAGATTTCCGGCGGTTGAAGCCGCCCAGCGAAGAGGCGCGTAACCTGGGGGACTTTCTGTAAAACCGGTCTGGACGAGGCAGGCTAAGCTATGAACGTGCAACTGATTCTCAATGAAGACGTGCCCAATCTGGGCCGCCCCGGCGATGTGGTTAAAGTCCGGGCCGGTTATGCCCGTAATTATCTGCTGCCACGCGGGCTCGCCGTCGAGGCCAATCCGCGGAACCTGCGCGCTTTCGAGCATCAAAAAGGGATTGCGATGTTCAAACGCGAAACGCTCAAAAACCAGGCTCTTGGGCTCAAGGAAAGGATCGAGGCGCTAAGCCTAAGTGTTAACGCGCGCGCGGGTGAGGAGGGCAAACTGTTTGGCTCGGTGACCAATATCGATATTGAGCGTGCACTGCGTGATCACGGGTTTGAAGTCGACCGCCGCCGGATACTCCTGGCTGATCCGATCAAGCAACTCGGCGACTATACGGTGGTGGTCCGGCTACAGCCGGAGGTCGAGGCCAACCTGAAGCTCAATGTTGCGGCTGCGGCGGAGTGAGGCGCGATTGGAACAATAATGAAGCTCTACGACTTCCTGCCATGTCCCTACGGCCAGAAAGTCCGCATCGTGTTGGCGGAAAAGGGCCTTTCTTACGAACTTGTCGAAATCGACCTCGCCCAGGGTGAGCAGCGCCGTCCCGATTTCCTACGGCTCAATCCCTTCGCGCGGGTCCCCGTTCTGGTCGACGAGGACACGACTATCTACGACTCGACGACCATCAACGAGTACCTGGAAGACGAATATCCCGAACCTCCGCTGTTGCCCGCCTTGGGCCGCAGTGCTCAACGTGCGCTGGCGCGCACCTGGGAGGACTTCGCTGACACCTCGTTCACGATTCAAGTGGGACAGCTGATGGGCGAGATGGGCAAACCCGAAAGTGATCGCGACGCGGGTCGCATAACCCGGCTGCAGCAGTCAGTCGAGAGAATGCTCAATTTCTTAAACCATCAATTACAAGGCCAGGAATTTCTCGCCGCGCAGTTCTCCGTGGCAGACATCGGGTTTGTTCCACGTATTATGGTGTTGAGCGAACTGGGCCTGGATCCCTCCGCCGGTCGAGCCAACGTCGATGGCTGGATTCGTAGGATGCTGGAGCGGCCGAGCATCCAGAACTTACAGGGAGTAACGGCGCAGTTGCTGGCTGGGCTCTAGCCGGAGCCCTGGTTCTCGGTTGGGCACCGGAATCACCGTGTGGAAGAGACCGGCAGTCAGCGTTACGCGCCGCGGAAAGAAAAAGCGCCACCAGAACGAATAGGCGGCGCTTTAACGCATCCTAAACAAACGGCAGATGCGGGTACGGCAACGTCGAGCTTAGATCATTCGACCGCAGCTTAATAGGGTAGTTCCGCTTCTTTGGCCACTCGCTCGTCCTCATCCGGCAGCGGCGCGACGCCAGTCAGCCGGAAGGTCAGTTTGGCGGCAAATAACTTGTTGCCGAGCCTGCCCAGCGATTTCAACATCCCGCCCCGGCGATGGCATCGCGGACACGGCATCGTTCCGCTCAGCAGGCCTGCGTTGACCGGAGTTATTCGCAGCTCAAAGGAGTGGCCGCATCCTGGATTCTGACAAACGGTGCGATAGACGATTCCGCCTTCGGTTCTGCCTTTGTTGGGTGCGCGAACGCTCGGTGCAGCTGAATTCATGTCTGGCCTCCATACCCCGCACCTCTTACTGGATGCGGTTCCCTATGGGACAACTCCCGTTGCTGGAATATTAGACGTTAAGCATTGCCAGATGTTTCAAGCAATGCCTGTGCCTCGGCCGACATAATTTGCCGAACCACGAAAAACCTAACGATTTCGCGGCTAATTTCGTATCGAGCGGTGCGTATCGAGGCGCCCCTCGTGATATTTAGCAATAAATTCGCACCATTCGGGTTAAAGGTCGGCTGACGACCTTCGGTGGTGGCGCTGCGGATCGGGAAAGTGCCTTTAGGCTACTCGCGCCTTGGCCTTCCCTGATGTGATGGTCACCCTTAATATAAGCGGAGTAAGGTCGCGGCAGGTGTGATCACAACGGGGGCGGCTGCGGGTTTCGACTGCTCAATATGAGAACTCTCGCATTGGTGATGGCTGGTGGACAGGGGACCAGGCTCTATCCTCTGACTCGCGACCGGGCCAAGCCCGCCGTCCCCTTCGGCGGCAAATACCGGATCGTTGATTTCGTCCTTTCCAACTTGATCAATTCTCAGATCTACTCGATCTACGTACTGGTCCAATGGCGTTCGCAGTCGCTGATCGAGCATTTGAAAGATGGCTGGCAGATGGGCCGCATCATGCACGACGATTTTATCATGCCGGTGCCTGCACAGATGCGCCTCGGAGAAAGCTGGTACCAGGGCACCTCCGACGCCATCTTTCAGAACTTGAACCTGATTGACGACTACAAGCCCGACCTGGTCGCCGTCTTTGGCGCGGACCATATCTACAGGATGGATATCGCGCAGATGATCGAGTTCCATCTCGAACGGAAGTCGTCGGTGACGGTGGCGACGCTGCCGGTGCCAATCAGCGACGCCAACCAGTTCGGGGTGCTCGACGTCGATTCCGGGCAGCGGGTTTTCGGCTTCGATGAGAAACCGGAACGTGCTCGTGCGATGCCGGGAGCGCCGGGAAAATGCCTCGCCTCGATGGGCAACTACCTCTTCGATCCCACGGTGCTGCGGACGGCGCTGATGGAAGACGCTCAGAACGAAGCTAGTCACCACGATTTCGGGCGCGATCTGATTCCGGCCCTGATTGATCGAGTGCCGGTCTACGCATACAACTTCATGAGCAATCGGATTCGTGGCGACTCGGAGGAGAATCTGAGCTACTGGCGCGACGTCGGCACGATTGACGCCTACTACGAGGCCAACATGGATCTGCGCGACGCGCGGCCTCATCTGAACCTTTACAACCAGTTCTGGCCGCTGCGCACCGCATACTTTAACCAACCGCCCGCCAAATTTGTTTTCAACGAGTACCTCCGTCGCGGCCAGGCGCTGCATTCGGTGATTTCGGAGGGCTGTATCATTTCGGGTGGCCTGGTGCGTAATTCCGTACTGGGGCGGTCGGTGTTCGTCCATTCGTACAGCCAGATCGACGATTCCGTAATAATGGACTATTGCGACATTGGGCGGAACGCGAAGATCCGCCGCGCGATAATCGACAAGAATGTGCAAATCGCCGACGGTGACGAAATCGGCTACGACCTCGATCGCGACCGCCGACGGTTCTTCGTTACTGAGTCCGGCATCGTCGTGATTCCAAAATCACCGAAGCATAATCGGGGTTTCGTATAGTATGGCGGCGAGCACGCGGGGGAAGGTGGTGGGAGTGGACAGTCAGGAGGCCGGCATTGAGCCCGCGGACGCTACCGGGGCTCGTGCAAACGGCAAGACCGAGGTAGGCGCATTCCTGTCGCGCGGTCACCGGCGAGGGCCCGCGATTGTAGAGCACAAGCTGAATCTTTGGCGGCGCGGCCTATTTTACCTGATGGTTGGCGCGCTTCACCTGATCAGCCTGCTGCCTGATTTTGTGCTGTACCCGCTGGGGATCGCCGGGGGGTACATCTTCTATCTGTGCGATCGCCGACACGTAAAGATCGGTATGCGCAACCTGGCGATCGCGTTTCCGCGGCGGCGCGAGACCGAGCGGCGCCGGATCCTGTGCGCTTCCTACGTGAACCTGGGCCGCGGCGCGGCCGAGTACATCCGGCTGAGTGGGTTTTTCTACCGCCGCCTCAAGGAACGGGCGCACTACAATCGCCTGGGCTATTGGCATGAGGTCGAGCGGCGCTACCCCGGCAAGGGGGTAATCGTCCTTTCCGCTCACTTCGGAAACTTCGAACTGTTGGCGGCGGCCCACGCGATGAATGGCTATCCGATAAACCTGGTGCATCACACCCAGCGTTTTGCGGCAGGCGACGCACTGGTGACCTTCGTCCGCGAGCGGGCGGGCGTGACGGTACTCCGCAAGCATGCGGCAGCGCGCGCGGTGCTCCGGGCCTTGCGGCAGGGCGGGATGGTAGGTATTCCGTTCGACCAGAACGCCAAGCGCAGCGAGGCGATCTTCGTGCCTTTTTTCGCTGAAATCGCTGCAACTTCGAGCGGAGTCGCGCGGCTGGTTAGGATTTCCGGGGCGCCGGTGATTCCGGTCTTCATCATCCGCGAGCCGGACATGCGATCGCATCGGATCGATATACAGGATGCGCTCCCGATGCAGCGTACTGAGGACGCGGCGGCCGACGTCGAGGAGAATACGCGCCGCCTGGTTGGCGCAATTGAAGCGATCGTGCGCCGCTATCCCGAGCAATTCCTGTGGACGCATCGGCGCTACCGCACACGCCCGCGCGGCGCCCCGCCCGTTTACGATTCGTAGGCCTCGGCGACAGCGCGTCGCGCCCTTCAGAGCGGCGAGTCAGGCACGGTGCGCTGAACCGGCCGGATCAGCCATGGCAGCAGCGCTAGCATCGCGATCGCGAGTAGCCAGCCGGCTGGCGCGGCAATCAGCGGGACCGGTCCCGGCCCCGCGAGCCAGCCGGGCAGCGCCGCCCCTCCATCTGCGACTAGCGGCCAGGTCTTGGCGCCCAGTACCAGGCCAGCGTGGATACCCGCCGAAAACCATGCGCGCCCGCTGCGTAGATAAGCCGTCCCGAGAACGAGCCCGAGCAGGAAAAGCCCCGCAACCATCGGGACCGCATCGCCGGGATAGACGATCCTCGACGCGCTCGCAGCAAGATTGGTGAGGCCCGCCGCCGGGTGAAGCCCGGTCAGATAGAACCGGGCCGGCGACCGCACGAGATGTACGATCGCGAAGATCGCCGAACTGGCGCCCAGCGCAACTGGTCGGCTGAAATCGCGCAGCATCCCACCGAGGAGGAAGGCGCGGAAAAACCCTTCCTCGATCAGGGCGATCGTGGCGGCTGCGGCCAGGTAGCGGACCGCTCGCGTAGCGATTTGGCTCATGGGAATCGCGCCGTGAAGCGCAAATGCCACGAGGAACAGTATGGCGATAGCAACGACGGCCAGGGCCAGGCCGCCGACGATCATGCGCCAATTCTGCCGCGGATCGGCGAAGCCATCGTGCAGCAGGTTGACAAGGTCGAGCGGGCGCGCGAACCAGATCAGCGCTGCCGCTAGCGTCACCATCACCGTGCGGTCGAAGATTCGCGGGAAAGGAATATGCAGCGAGGCGGCGGCGGCGATGGTGGCGGCAAAGGGCGCAATCACTACCGCGGCGGCGAGACCGGCCGCCAGAGCAAACGTAAACCACAACGTGAAGTAATCGGGGACGCGGCGGGCGGTCGCGTGCGCCCGCCCAAGCCCGGTTTGGCCGAAGGTGCGCACCATCTTGCCGACAGGATTACCGTTTAGCGGGCGCCGCGCATCGGGTCGCGCGCGGGTTCCACCGACAACTCGATCGGGCATACGTTTGGCGTAGCGTTCACGATGGTCATTACGGCGGCGGCGACGTCGCCGGGCGTCAGCATCAGCGAGCGATCGAGCCGTTTGTTGTCGGGAATGAGGCTCGTGTCGGTCAGCCCTGGAACAACCACCGCGATACGAATATTGTGGCGACGGAATTCGCCGAAGCAGGCGCGAGTGAAGGCGATGATCCCGGCCTTCGCGGCCGCATAGATCGCCTCGTTGGGTGGCGTGTTGCGCGCGGCCGGCGACGCAATGTTGACGATGATGCCACCGCTCTCCTGCGCCGCCATTGCCGTCGCCGCGAGCCGGGTGAGCGCGATGGGTGCGCGCAGATTGACCGCGATCATCCGATCCTGATCCACGGCGCTGATCTTTATGAGCGGAGTGCGCGCAGGGGCCCATCCGGCGTTGTTAACCAACACGTCGAGGCGCCCGAAATGATCGAGGGTCGCTCCGACCAGGTTGTCCGGCGCCTCCGCACTGGCAAGATCGACCAGCACGATCAGCGATCGATCAGGGGGCAGGCCGGTGAGCGCGCGCGTTTGCGCCAACTCTTCGGCCGATCGCGCGGCCAGGCACAGGGCGAAGCCGGCCCGCGCCAGTTCGATCGCGACCGCGCGGCCGATGCCGCGTCCGGCTCCGGTAACGATCGCGACTTTCTGGATGGGGTCTGCAGACATAGGCGCGAGCCCTTCGGCGCCCGCATCATGCGGGTGGCGGCGACTCGAGCACGATAATAACGTGTAATCAGGCGTTTGCGCCACGAGGGCCAGGTTGCTTCAGAAATCGCGGCCGGAGAAAATTGAAATCGATGAATCCACAAGTATTTCGCGAATACGATATCCGCGGCGTGGTCGAGACCGATTTTGACGACGACTTCGTCGTCGATCTCGGCCGCGCCTACGCTACCATCCTGCTCGAAGCCGGCAAACACACGATCACGCTGGGACGCGATTGCCGCCTGTCCTCCGACGCTTTGCGCGATCTTCTGATCGAAGGCCTGCTGCCCAGCGGTATCAACGTGGTCGACGTCGGTGTGGTGCCGACGCCCTTACTCTACTTCTCGGTGTTGCACTGGGGCATGGAGGGCGGGGCGATGATTACCGGGAGCCATAACGCGGCGGAGTACAATGGCTTCAAGCTCGGGGTCGGGCCGACTACCATTTTCGGCGAAGAGATTCAGCGCGTTCGCAAGATTATCGAGGCGCGCGCATTCAAGAACACAGGGACGAGGGGTAAGCTGTCCGCCCGCCCGGTCAACCCCGACTATCGCCAATATATCAAGGATCACATCAAGCTCGTGCCCGGGATGAAGGTTGCCGTTGACGGCGGCAATGGCTGTGGCGGAGTCGTGGCGGCGCCGCTGATGCGCGAACTCGGGCTCGAAACCGTCGAACTCTATATCGAGATGGACGGCCGCTTTCCACACCATCATCCGGACCCGACCGTGGTGGAGAACATGCGCGACCTGCAAGGGGCGGTTAAGCGCAGCGGGGCGGCGGTCGGAATCGCTTACGACGGCGACGCCGATCGGATCGGCGCGGTCGACGAAAATGGCCAGATCGTGTGGGGCGACGAACTGATGGTGGCGTTCGCGCGCTCGATCCTGAAGGAGCGGCCGGGCGCCGCGATCATCGGCGATGTGAAGTGCAGCAACCGGCTCTACGACGATATCGCGCGTCACGGCGGCCGTCCGATCATGTGGAAGACCGGGCATTCGCTGATCAAGTCGAAGCTCAAGGAGGAAAACGCCGCGCTCGCGGGCGAGATGAGCGGCCACATGTTCTTCAACGACCGCTACTACGGTTTCGACGACGCGATTTACGCGTCGTTCAGGTTGCTCGAAATCCTCGGACGCGAGGGGCGCGGCCTCGGCGCGATCCTCTCCGATCTGCCGCGCACCGCGATTACCCCGGAAATCCGCCTCGATTGCCCGGATAATCTCAAGTTCGAAGTGGTGCGCAAAGCCGCCGAGTATTTCCGGGCCCATTACGAAACGATCGACATCGACGGCGCGCGCGTGAGTTTTCCAGGGGGATGGGGGCTGGTGCGGGCGTCCAACACGCAGCCCGCGTTGGTGATGCGCTTCGAGGCGCAGGACGAGAAGGCGCTCGGCGAAATTCGCACGTTCTTCGAGCGCAAGCTCACCGAACTGGGCGCCAAAGTCTGATCGGATCCAATTGGATGGCGCGCCGACCCGGAGTGCAAGGCCGACTCGCGCGCGGGAAAGCGCAGCGCGCAACGCTGGCGGCGGCCCTGATAATCGCCGGCGGGCGCGGTACGCGATTTTGGCCGGAGAGCCGCGCCGACCGTCCCAAGCCGCTGTTTTCGATCGACGGGAAAACCTCGCTGCTCGCTGCGACGATCGCCCGGACGAGTCCGCTCGTGCCTCGCGATCGAATCTTCGTGCTGGTCTCGGCGGACCAGGCCAGGGCGTTTCGGCGCGCGTTGCGGGGACTCCTTCCGGCGCGCAACCTGATTGTCGAGCCGGCTGGCCGCGGCACCGCTGTCGCAATCGCTTACGGTGTCGCGATCGTCGCGCGACGGTTCGGCGAACAGACGGTCGTGGCGGTGATGCCCGCGGATCATTACATCATGCCGCCAGGCGCCTTCCGCCGGACCATCGCGCAGGCGATCGGGCTCGCGGCGGAAAATCCCGCGATCGTGGTAGTGGGCGTGCCGCCGACACGAGCGGAATCGGGGTATGGCTATCAGCAGATCGGCCGCCCGCTCGGTCGCGGCTTCAGGGTCGCGCGCTTCGTCGAGAAGCCGCCGCCGGCGCTGGCGCAACGGATGGTGCGCTCGGCTAAATTCCTGTGGAATGCCGGGATGTTTGTGATGCGTCCGTTCACGCTCGCGACGGAACTCCGGGCGCATGCGCCGGGGCTGGCGGACGCGATGCTCGGGTTTGCCGCGATGAAGCCGGCCCAACTCGCGCGGCTATACCGTGGACTCGATTTCGATGCCTTCGACCGGGTCGTGGCGGAGAAGAGTGCTAACGTACTTGGCGTGCGCGCAGGGTTTCGCTGGCACGATGTGGGGAGCTGGGACGGTCTGTGGGAGGCGCTGCGCGGGCGCGGCGGCAATGCTCTTTCCGGCAACGTTATCGCGCTCGAGACCGCTGGCGTCCTTGCGCGTGCGGGCGACCGCCTGATGGTGTTGCTGGGTGTGAGCGATCTGGTCGTCGCTGACGCCGGCGATGCGATCCTGATCGCGCACCGGTCGCGGTCGCAGGAGGTGCGGCGCGTGATCGAGGAACTCGAACGCCGCCGCCTCACCCGCTACCTCTGAGACCGGCGCACCATCCTTCTGGGCGGAGTCTGCGGAGAGAAGAATCTCGCCTACCAAAGGCAGTCCGAGTCGTCGATACCCCTTCTAGTCGAGCGCCTGTGGGTCGCATTTCAGGGTGAGGTCACGCAAGCGAGCGATATGGTCAAGCTCGGTGTCGGCGAACTCGCGCAGCCGTTCGGCGACCGCCGGTTCGAAGGGGTCCCATTCGGCGATTTCCGTGTTGAGGTCGCGATGCAGTGCCACCTGCATCGCGAGGTCGGCCTCGAGCCGCTCCCAGTTGCTCGAGCCATCGTGTACCGCGGCCTCGGGCATCCGCGGCTGCGCGCCGCGATCGAGCAGGATTTCGCGGAGCACGAGGGCTTGCGCGGCTTCGGCGGTGGCAAGCAGCCGGAGACCATTCTTGATATTGGGGTAGATGCACATCGCCGAGTGACGCTGCAGATTCCCAGCGAGCGCTTCGCAGCGGCCGGCGCTGACTGCGAGATGCTCGAGCAGGCGTGCGCGCGGCGAGAACGAGGCCCGGATTTTTTCCAGTATTCCCATCAGAGGTACGCTTCGAAGGCTCAATTCGGTGGCCCCAATCGATACCTTGAGCGCCCACGCGTTTCAACACCGATCACAGGCTCGACCAGCCTGATGGCGCGCGCGAGTGCGGCGTCGCAGAATCAGCCGGGCGTATCCGCGCGAAAGAGCGTGCGCACTAGGAACGATTCGCGTTTGAAAAATCCCGAATTGTGAAAGGAATCATCGAGCTTGAGCAGCGCATAGTCAAGGTAGTGGCAGAGTTCGTGCATCAGCGTCCGCAGAAAAGTCTTGGGCTTGACGACGTCGTGGCGCTGCGCCGTGCGCATCCAGAGCACGATCAGCGGATCGCCCGCTCGCGTCGCCGTGCCGGTTCCGCGCGCGGCCATGCTGCCTCCGGGTCCCCGTGGATAGAAGATCCCGTGCAATTCGCTGACCGTGCTGCGCGGCCGCACATTGCGGACCTGGATCCGCACCGGGCGGACCGCGAGCAACCGGCACAGTTCCACCACGAGCGCCTGGGCGGCGCGTTCGACCGGGGCAGGCGCGCCGAATTCCAGCGCGCGCATCAGCGCGCCGGTAAGTGAGAAGGCGCTCCCGCTCGGAACCAGGTCGATCCGCTCAATCGCGTCACCCTTGAGGTAAGTGCGTTGCGCGCGGGCGGAAAGCCGATAGAAGTAGCGCGGAAGCGCCGCTTTGTGCGGTACGGGCGGCTTCGCCGCAGTTTCTTTCAGTCCCGCGTCCACTGCACCCTCAATCCTGTGATCATCGGCGCGACAGCGCAACTTCCGGTCAATCGGCATCGGACGATTTACTCACAGGACCGCCGCTGCGCACGGGTCGACCCGCTAATCCGAGACACTCGTACCGGTTTGATTGTAGGAATTCGGCGCACCGGTCGCGGGTTTAGCGCGGCGCAGCAAGTCATTCTGAGCGGAGTCCGCGTAGCGAAGGATCTCATGTGACCCTTTCAGGGTGGTTTTTTCCCCCGCACGGATCCCGGGCCGCGGGCAAATCCAGCCACCGATCAATGCATTTGCAAATCCCGCGGATGCTGCGGTAGGGTCGAAGTCTCCCCCGAAGCGCGTGTGCTCACTGAGGGCTCCGGTCGCGACCAGCGGCTCGGTGGAGGTTCGACACCTCCCGCGCGCTCCAACTTCTCCGCCGGCCCTGGCTCAAATCGCGTCATCGTGCTGCTCCTCCAGCAGTATCTTCCGTCCACTATCTCCACTCTTTTATCGGGAGCCGGTTTCGTGAGCGCCGCAAGCGGTTTCGGGCGGCGCGGCGACCCTTTATGATCCGAGGAAGCATTCCGCGAAGAGGACGATCGCAATGGAACTGAAGACAGTCGCAATCACGAAACCGGCGCCGGACCTGAACGTGATCGTCGGCCAGGCGCATTTTATCAAGACGGTCGAAGACGTTTACGAAGCGATCGTCGAGACGGTGCCCGGCGTAAAGTTCGGAATAGCCTTCTGCGAGGCGTCTGGTCCCTGCCTGATCCGTCATACCGGGACGGACCGTGACCTTGCCCAGGCCGCGATCGCAGCCGCTGCCGCGATCGGCGCTGGCCACGTATTTGTCGTGATGCTCGGCAACGCTTTTCCGGTGAACGTGCTCAATCGGATCAAGGCCGTGAGCGAGGTATGCACTATCTTCTGCGCCTCCGCGAATCCGCTCGTGGTGATCGTGGCAGAGCACGACGGATCGCGTGGGGTAATCGGAGTGATCGACGGCAGCTCTCCCAAGGGAGTCGAAGGAGATCAGGAACAGTCGGAGCGCCAGGCCCTGCTGCGGCGGTTCGGCTACAAGCATTAGGCGCCGGCGGGCACTGCCTGCGTTCGTACGCTTACATAGTTTATAATACGGCCTGCGGAGCGCAGTGCGGTCACGGCGCGTTCGGGCAAAGATAATGAGGTTGGGCGAGGGACAGGCGCATGGCTAAGGCAGGCGGACGGCAGGGTGGGGTGCGGATGGCAGCGCGCGCGGTGGGACTGCTCGGGCGGCTCGGTTGGCGTCGCGGGTTGATCTGCGGAATCCTGCTCTCCGCTTTCGTTGCCGGGTATTACGTCGCTAACCTCTACGGTGACATTTCAATCCTGATCGAACAGCGGCGGGCCGCGCTCACCTCGGCGATTTACTCCGCGCCACTTATCGTCAGTCCCGGCGACGAAGTCGGCCCGCTTCATCTGGTCGATCGCCTGGCGGCACTCAGCTACACGCGAGTCGAGACGCCGACGAAGCCGGGCGAATACTCCATGGTGCCCGGCACGATGACGCTCTACGTGCGCGAGTTCAGCGCCGGCGCGCGCGGTTACCCGGCGACGATGGTGCGGCTCAGCTTTGACGGCGATCGGGTTGCGGGAGTCGCCACTCCGGCGGGTGCCGCGCTCGATCAGGTCGCCATCGAGCCTGAAGTGATCGGGCGGCTGATGGCGGATGCCCCGGCCCAGCGGGTCGAGGTTTCGCTCGGCGAGCTCAAGCCCTACATGGTTAAAGGGCTGCTCGCGACCGAGGATCGCTTCTTCTACTACCACTTCGGCTTCAACCCGATTCGGATCCTGGAGGCCGCGATAGTCGACCTGCGATCGCATCGTTTGCGCCAGGGGGCCAGCACCATTACCCAGCAACTGGCGCGAACCTTTATCGAGCGGCACGCGCGCAGCTTCCGGCGCAAGTTTCGCGAGCTCGCGATCGCAGTGGTTCTCGAGATGCGCTTATCGAAGAACCAGATACTCGAGCGCTACGTCAACGACGTTCCCATGGGCGAATATGACGGCACCCCGATCTACGGGATGCCGCTGGCGGCACGCTACTACTTCAACAAGGACGTGCGTGAAGTGACGCCTGCAGAAGCCGCCATCCTCGTCGGTATGATCCAGGCGCCCACCCTATACGATCCGCGGCGCCATCCTGCCGAATGCAGGGATCGGCGCGATACGGTGCTGGCCGTGATGCGCCGGGCGGGGGTGATCGACGTGGCCCAGTATGCCGAGGCGGTTAGAGCGCCGATCGTCACGGTGAAGGCTCCGGGCCTGAGGCGTGCCCCGTACTTTACCGATTTCGTGACCGCTCAGGTGGCCAAGCTGCCCGCGGTGAACGGGCAACTCGCGGGGCTGAGGGTCTACACCACGCTCGACCCGGAGTTGCAGACGGTCGCCAATCAGACGGTCGAAGATAACCTCGAGACGCTCGAGCACGATCATCCGGCGTTGCGGCGTGCAGCGCGCGACAAGCGGCTCGAGGGATCCCTGGTCGCGATGGATCCCCGCACCGGGGCGATCCTCGCGATGGTCGGTGGGCGCAACTACGCCGCGAGCCAGTTCAATCGCGTCGAGGCGGAACGCCAGCCCGGCTCCGCCTTCAAGCCCATCGTCTACCTGACCGCGCTCGATCCCGCACTTTCACCACTCTCGCAACCCGTTACCCTCTCTTCGATCCTGCCGGATCGGCCGATGTCCTTCGGCGGCTGGACCCCCGCGGATTACGAGCGCACCTACCAGGGACAGGTAACGGTCGAAGACGCGCTCGCCGATTCGCTCAATATCCCCACGGCGTACCTCGGCAGCTTGCTCGGCACGTCGTCGATCATCAGTACCGCCCATCAGATGGGAATCGATGAGGACCTGCCAGCTTACCTGCCGATTTCGATTGGCGCGGGCGATATGACGCTGCTGGAACTGGCGTCGGCCTACCAGGTCTTCGCCGCCGAGGGCGTTGCGCGATCGCCCTACGCCATCGCTTCGGTGGTCAACGGCAAGGGCCAGATGATTTACCAGCATCGCGCCGATCAGCGGCGCCTCATGAGTCACGCGATCGCGTACCTGATGACCGGTGCACTACGCGGGGTGCTCGAATACGGGACAGCGGCGAGCGCGGAGCGGATCGGCCTTAACTTCGAGGCGGCCGGCAAAACCGGTACGACCGACAGTTATCGCGACGCGTATTTTATTGGTTATACCCGTCAACTCGTATGCGGTGTTTGGGTCGGTTTCGACGAGCCCCGCTCGATCGGCCTGACCGGAGCCCAGGCGGCGCTGCCCGCGTGGGTGCGGTTCATGACTAAGGCGGTGCGCCAGCCGCAGCTCGGTTTCGGGCCACCGCCGCCCGGGATCACAATGGTTGCGGTTGACCCCGCCAGTGGAGGAATCGCGACCCCGTCGTGTCCGCGCGTGGTGTCGCTACCCTACCTGACCGGGACCGAGCCGACGCAACAATGTCCGCTGCATGGCGGATTGTTTGCGCGGCTGACGCGGCCTCCGCTGACGACACCCTCGTCGGGAGGGACGCCGCCGACTTCAGATACTGCGGCGGCCGTGTCGAATCCACCCGCGGGCAACAGTTTTTTCGGGTCGGTCGGGAATTTCTTTGGCTCGATCTTTGGTGGCGGCAAACCGGCTTCGCCCAATCCCACGCCGGCTCCTTGACGGGTCTGCAGTAACTCCATCAGCCGACCGCGAGCACCTCGAGCTTCATCCGCGGCTGCCCGCTCTGGCCCAGATAGGAGTCGGGATCGCGGGCCGGCTGCGTGTTCCCGGCGCCGTCAGTTGCGCGAACACGTATCGAATACCGACCCGGCGCCTTCGGTGAAAAGTGATACTTCCAGACCGTCCAGACGTAGGGCGATCCATTCTCGACCAGCCGTGCACCCGTCCAGGTGGCCCCGTCGTCGGTCGAGATCTGTACGTGCTTGATCCCCGAGGGTCCGGCGAGCGCCCATCCTGAAATATCAACTGGACCTTTAACTTTGGCGCTGGCACCTGAGGAGAGCAGATCGAGGAAGCTGCCGCCGGTATCGGGAGCGGGATAGAAAAACCCAGAGTTAACCTTGCGCCAGGCCTCATTGCTCCACCCCCGGCCCTCCCAGTAACCAGTGAACTGGTGGTCGACGAATTCGATCTCGGTGAGCCACTTCGGCTGCTTCATCCCGTACTTGCCAGGGATGAACACCCGCAGAGGATAGCCGTGAGCGGGCGGCAGCGGCACTCCGTTCATCAGGAAGGGCAGCCAATTCACTTCGCGCATCATTTCGTCCAACGGTATCCCCGTGGAGTAGCCGTCCGCGCCCCGCATCGCAGCGTACACGGCGTTGTGCTTGACACCCGCGCGCTCCAGCAGCGGACGCAACATCACCCCGGTCCATTCGGCATTTCCGATCGCACTGCCGTTGGGCGGGTTCCCGATACACTCGAGTGTCAGCGTCTCCTGGACGTGCGGCAGGCGGACGATATCACCCATGTTCAGGGAAATCGGATTATCTACCAGGCCGTGGATCTTGAGCGTCCACTTCGCGATATCGACCGTCGGCGTATCGCCATAGGAGGTAACGTAGAAATCGGCGTTCGGCGTGGGACCGCCAAATTTGCCCGGTGGCACCGCCGGGGTCCCCGCACGCCCGATCCGCGCGGCTAGCGGGATTCCTGCCAGGGCGACGGCCGAACCGGCCATTCTCATGAATTTGCGGCGAGTCATGGTTAGGCTATTCGAGGAATCATAACGCTTAGTCTCGGCCCATCCAGTCCATATCTGCCACTGCCCACCTGTTACAGCAATTAGACCGGTGCGTTAGGGTTGTAAGGCTTAGATTTTACCCACAATCTATTGACGTGAAAGAGCCGCAGAAATTCGAAGAGTTCGCGCGCATCGCGCGCGACGAACCAAGCGCACGCGACGATCGCATCGGGCGACTCGTCATGGGCATGCTATACATTTTGATCCTGGTCGCGGCCCAATTTCCGTGGATTGCGTGCGCCGCCGATCCAGGGCCCGCACATGGCCCATTCTTTCTGCCCTCCAGCGACGCGGCCAAAATCGTCACGGTTACCAAGAGCGGCGAGGCCCAGGCTGGAATTACCGTTCTGACCGAGGCGGTTGCGGTAAAGGAGACCAGCCCGCGGCAGACCGTGAAGAAATTCGGCGAAGTCTACGCTTTCAGTCCCACCTTTATCGCAGTCCATCGCGACGTACCGACCCAGATCGAGTTCTGGAACCTGCAATCCGACGACGAGCACGATTTCGCGTTGCTCGGTCCCGACCTCAAGGTCCTTATGTACGTCAAGCTGCCGCCGCTGGCGAAGACCTCGTATATCTTCACCTTTCATCGCGAGGGACTGATCGAACTCAAGTGCCTGCGCCATCAGCCGGAAATGAGCGGCCAGTTTTTGGTACTGCCGCCGCCAGGCAAAGCCGACTAGTCCGTCCACTCAGAATAATGCGACCGGGTTTGCCGGCGAAGCCGTGCCGCGTTCAAGCACCAGCGGCAACAGGCTGAACATGAAGTCGTAGCGTCCATCGCGCGCGCATTTCTCGGCCAGCAGGTCGAGGTCGGCGTTGTCGATCAGATGCACACCCATCATGACCAGAGTCCCGGTATGAATCGGCATCCGCAGCGGCGCGTCGTAGGGCGTCGGCAGTACGTCGCTTATCGGCGTCGGACCCCAGCACTGCGACCTTGCGCTCATGCAGCCACTTGAGACATGACGCATGCAGCCCCGGCATCGCGTCAAGGATCGCCTGGCGCGCCTTTGCTCGGCGCAACTTGAAGCGCCCCGTTCGTAGCAGCATCACGTCACCTTCCCCGACCGTGCACCTGATGGTCCCGCTCGGCCGCTTCGAGATCTTCAGGATAAATGGCGTCGCCGGGCTCAACCCATTCGGTCTTGCGGATTTTCGGGATGTCGAATCAGCACGCCGCGGCTGATCATGCCATCGCGGGCGACGTCGATCGCGCATTTGTGCGCACCCTGGAAATCGACTTCTGTGTAGTCGAAACCGTTGTACATCTTGCCGCGATAGAAATGATGGCACAGCGCGTCGAGATGAGTGGTCGCTAGACCGTGCGGCTCGATCGCGAAATAGTCGGCGCATCCCGACGAACCGAGCGGATGCCCGACCTGGCCCGAACGGATCATCAGATGCGTTACCGGAGTCGGATTGTCGCGCGCCGGCCGTGTCGCCAGCGGCAACGAAAGCGAGACGGTCTCGCCGCTGTGCGACCAGCTTGGCCGCCGCCGCGCGCTTTTCGTTGGTGATGTAGTTGAGCGCGCCGCGCTGATCGTCTTTGCCCCAGCGGCCCCAGTTACTGACGCTCTCGAGCAGTTCGGCGATTTGAGCCGTGGTGTAAGTCGTAGCCATCGGCATTCGCACCTCGCGTGCTGGACTGGATTCAAGCTGTAGCACTTTCGGTGGGAAACCGGATGGCGCGCTGAGGTACGCTACTCGGGTTCGTCGGAGTCGTCGGGATCGGGTTCGATCGTGGGGCGATCCCCGCCGAGCTTCGCTGCATCGTCTTGGTGACCTGCGGCGTCGCGGCGCGCATTGCCGCCCGCGTGTTCCAGCGATGAACTCGAAGTCGCGCGCGAAATCGACGCGTCGCCTGGTTCCGCCGCCATGTCGGCCAGGCGGCGCGCGACGATGATAAACGCCGAATGCGCCACCATCCGATGCACCGGCCGCACGCTCATCCCCTTCACCTGCCAGTTGCGGAGCAGCGTTTCGAAACTCTCGATTTCGGCGAAGTCGCGCACGACCCTGCAGTGCCTCGACGGTATCCTTGAGCTGGATCGCGGTCGGCACGTACGACACGAAAACGCCGCCCGGACGCAGTGCGCGCGCGACCACTTCGAGCGCGCGGCCTGGTTCCGGCAGGTCGACGAAAAGTCGATCGGCGTCGGTTTCGTCGAAGCCTTCGTACAGATCGCGCAGCTTCAATTCCCAGTTGGGCGCGTCGCCGAAGAATGTGGCGACGTTGCGCCGCGCATGCGCCGCAAAATCCTCGCGCAGTTCGTACGAGATCACGCGTCCCGCTGGGCCGACCGCGCGCAGCAGCGCGATCGTGAATGCGCCCGCGCCGACGCCGCCCTCGATCACCGTCGCCCCGGGATAAACGTCGCCCCAGACGAGCAGCGGTCCGGTGTCTT
Organism: uncultured Pseudomonadota bacterium; assembly: GCA_963837035.1. Lineage (GTDB taxonomy): Bacteria > Desulfobacterota > Binatia > Binatales > Binataceae > JASHZA01. The sequence goes on along the minus strand of CAWIMH010000021.1, from coordinate 314,757 downwards.
TCGGATAGATCACCTGCGCGGCGCGCGGCAGATGCGGAATCAGGTCGGCGTAGGTCGGTCGCAGCACGAGAAAGGTCTCGCCGGAACTCAGTTTGACGCGCGATCCTTCCGTCAGCCCGTAGAGGCTTTCCGGCTGCGATCTCGCCACGAATCGTGATCTTCTGTCCGCGCCGCAGAATCTTGAGATAGCGGCGGCCCTTGCGATCGATGAACAGTACGGCGTCGTTTTCTTTAAGCAGATGATTCAATGTTTGGTTAACGCTTAAACGTTGATGCTCGCGAGCGCAACCGCGATTGCATGGTCGAGGTAGGCCGGGGATCACCGCCCTATTGACTCTGCCGCCGGGCCGCGTTTACGCTTATCCGGAGACCCGGCGATTGCGATTCATCCGATGCGTGCATCTGGCTGAGCAGTGGCCGGGTAATTTTTTGCGATGAACAGCGTATAATAATCGGAGTATACTATTCACACGGCGAGGCTTTCGCGCATGTTCACGGGAAAGGCGCGAGCGCCGGATAAACATTCGATAGGCGGATCCAAAATGGCGGAGAAAAAGGCAAAAACGGCAGAAAAGGGCGGTCAGGCCCAACACCGGCATATGTGCCCGAACTGCGGCGCGGAGAGCAAAATAACGCTCTTCGCCGGCTATGGCCGCAAGGGCTTCTTCGTTGTGTGCGAGAAAAACTGCGGCTACGTCGGACCGCACGCGCTGACGGAGGCTGAGCACAGTTATGGCGACGAGTCCGTCAAGACGAAGTCCTCCAAACGTGACTTTATGCCGGGTTCGGCGATGCGGTCGAAGAGAGCGAGGAAGATGCCGATCTGCCTAAAGACGAAGCCGGCAGACGCAAAATCAAACGCCAGTACCAGGATTTGCTCGGCATCCGCATCGAAAAGCTCAAGGGCCGCATTCTCAACCGCGAACGCATCAACAAGACCATCGAGGGCATCTACTTCATCTGCACCAAATGCATGAAGGTGTGCCACTCCCTCGACGAGGGCCTGCAGGAAGATCCGGACAAATCAGAACAACCAGTGCGCCAAATGCGCCAAGGCGCGTCACCGCCGCGGCCTAGCGCCCTGTGGACGGATCCGGATGGAGGCGTTATTGGCGCGCGGCAATTGGTCTATCCGCGATCGGGCCGGAGAGGCGGCGAGTGACTCTTCATCCGGCTTTTATTCGCCGCTGCCGGCTAATTGTCATGCGGAAAGGGACTATCAGTGAAGAGTACGCGGATGGGACCGGCGGCAGGTTGCTGCCCGCACCGCTGCCTGGCGGAGTTGGAAAAGGTTACATGTCACTACAGCTGATCCGGCCCGACATCAACATTGACTTTGTCGGCAAACGGCTTCTTCTTCGTCAGTGCTCTCCACCGTCATCAACCTCGCGGCCATCTTTCTGCTGATCTTCGTCGGGACTTAACTACGGGGTCGATTTCGCCGGCGGCAGCGTCGTCCAGATCAAGTTCGATCAACCCACCTCGGCCGAACGGATCCGCCAGGCACTAGCTCCGCTCGAACTCGGTGAAGTTACCGTGCAGGACTTCGGCGCCGCGGACCAGAATCAATTTCTCGCACGCTTCGAAAAAGTCCGAGAATATCGGCAGCCTCGGCAAGCGGCTCGAGGGGGCGCTTAACGAAAGTTACGGGCAAAGCAACAAGGCGCATGTGCTGCGGGTCGAGACGGTCGGTGCCAAAGTCGGCCGCGACCTGCGCGTGGACGGCATTTCTCGCAGTGGCGGTTGCAACGGTCTTCATGGGCATCTACATCGCGGTGCAGTTCCGCGGCGTCAGTTGGAGTTTTGGCGCCGGTGCGGTAATCGCGCTAATCCACGACGTGCTGGTCGTCACCGGAGCGCTGGTGCTTTCGCGGCTCGAGTTCGATCTGACCACGCTGGCGGCGGTGCTGACCGTTATCGGCTATTCGGTCCATGACACGATCATCGTCTCGGATCGGATTCGCGAGGATGCGGCCAAACGCCGACGCGAGCCGCTCGAATCGATCATGAACCGCGCGATCAATGAGACTCTGTCACGCACCATCCTGACCTCGGGCACTGCGTCTGACCGTGCTGCTGTCGCTGCTCGCTGCTCGGTGGGCCGATTCTGCGGCCGGCGGCGTTTACGCTCTTCATCGGAATCATCACCGGAACCTATTCATCGATTTATATCGCCGGGCCCGTGGTGCTTTTCTGGGAAGGCGGCCGCGGCGCGAAGAGCACCTCCGCTCGCGCGGCCTGATTCGCCGGTGACCGCGCGCGGTGGTCGCGCGCTCGCTGCTTCGACGCACAATTAGATGGCACTGAAATTCAGGACCGGACGCGGGCTTTACCGGTTGGCGTCGGCTGCGGCTCCTGAGGCTGCCGGCGATTCGATCGTTCTGACCCTCGCGCTCGAACGCGCCGACGGCATCGAGCGGGTGGTCTTCCGCTGCCGTATCGGACGCGCGTTGGTTGACCACGAGCCGGACGCGGAACCTGACGTCCCTGACAGAGCGGACAGTCGGGACGAACCGATTGTGCAGGACGATCTGATTACGCGGATCGCGCCATGGGTCGAGCGCGAGTTCGAAGCTACGCGCGAGGCGGCGCTCAAGTCGATTCGCAGCGAGCACCGCCTGTACGAGGTTGTATTCGACGCCACCAATCGAGGGCCGTTCTGAGCGGTCGTGCGGCTATTGCGGGCTTGACCAAGACCCGAGGAGGGCAGACCAACCATGGACGTTGACATCCGCCGCGCGGCGGAAAGCGATATTCCCGAGGTCGCCCGGCTCGTCGCTGGACTTGCGGCCTATCACGAAGCCCTCGACCCCCGCGCGCGCTTCGATTGGGACGAGATTCGGGACGCTCCCAACTGGCTCAAGACCGTGCTCAATCGTGACCATCACGCAATCTGGGTTGCCGACCACGGCAACGGCCGTCTGGTTGGCTACCTGTGGATCCACCTCCGCCGCGACCATCACGGCTATCTCCCGCGGGTCAAGGGTTTCGTGAACCATGCGTTTCTCGACGAGGCCTGGCGGGGCCGCGGGCTCATGAAACCGATGCTCGATCAGGGCTACGAATGGCTCGGCGAAAAGGGCGTGACCATTGTGACGCTCACCGTCTTTCATCGTAACTGGCTCGGGTCGTCCGCTTGGTACAAGCTTGGCTATGAAGACTGGACTCACGAACGGCATCTGGAGCTGAAGCCTCGAGCCAAATGAGCTTCGGGCATCAGAATAGCTGCCTGAAAGGAACGGCAGTTATAAGCCCGTCTGGCGCCAGGGCATCTTCCGAGTACTCCATACGCCAGCGCGTTGACCCTACGGTCGGGCGAAATTCTCCTTGACAAATATGACGAAAAGCAATACCAGACCAAGAAGGTCGAGAATTGTTGACTAGGTCTACCTCAATTTGACTTCGACTATCGGCGGCGATACTATACCTGTCAGGTCCACTAATCTGCAGGGCGACAGGGGCTCCGGCTGAGCCTCCAGTGAAAGCGCATGGTGAAGTTACCGATTTACATGGACAATCACGCCACGACAGCCGTTGACAAACGGGTGCTCGAGGCGATGCTGCCTTATTTCAGCGAGACGTTCGGCAACGCGGCCAGCCGCAATCATAGCTTCGGCTGGGCAGCCGAGGAGGCGGTCGACAAGGCGCGCGGACAGATCGCAAGCCTGATTAACGCCAAGGCGAAGGAAATCATCTTCACCAGCGGCGCGACCGAATCCGATAATCTCGCGATCAAGGGCGTGGTCGAATTCTCGCGCGAGAAAGGGAATCACGTCATCACCTGTGTGATCGAGCATAAGGCCGTACTCGATAGCTGCAAGGCGCTCGAGCGCACCGGGAAAGCGACCGTGACCTATCTAAAGGTTGACAAGTACGGGATGGTCGATCCCGACGACGTGCGCAAAGCGATTACCGACAACACCGTGCTGATTTCGATTATGTACGCCAACAACGAAGTCGGCACGATTCATCCGATTGCCGAGATCGGGAAGATTGCGAGGGAAAAGGGCGTAATTTTTCATTGCGACGCCGTCCAGGCGGTCGGTAAGATTCCGGTCGACGTCGACAAGGACAACATCGACCTGCTGTCCCTCAGCGGGCACAAGATCTACGGTCCCAAGGGGGTCGGCGGTATCTACGTCCGGTCCAAGGGCCCGCGGGTCCGCCTGACTCCCCAGATGGACGGTGGCGGCCATGAGCGTGGGATGCGCTCCGGGACGCTCAATGTCACTGGCATCGTCGGCCTCGGCAAAGCCTGCGAGGTCGCGCAAGCCGACATGGCGGAAGAGAACCGGCGGCTCCTCGATCTGCGCAACCGGCTGCAGGCCGGGATTTTCGAGCGTCTCGACGAGGTCTATCTCAACGGCCACCCCACCGCACGACTACCCGGCAACCTTAACGTCAGCTTCGCCTACGTCGAAGGCGAATCGTTGCTGATGGGCATGAACGACATCGCTGTCAGTTCGGGTTCCGCCTGTACGTCGGCGACGCTCGAACCGTCCTACGTAATCCGTGCGCTCGGTACCGACGAAGAGTTGGCGCACAGCTCGATCCGTTTCGGCCTCGGCCGCTTCAACACCGAGGAGGAAGTTGATTTCGTCACTGAGCGTGTTTCGAAAGAGGTCAAGCGGCTGCGCGAAATGTCGCCGCTGTACGAGATGGCGAAGGAAGGGATCGACCTCAAGTCGGTTAACTGGAAGACCGAGTAGCCGCCTTCAGCCAAACGAGGGAATCATGGCTTATTCAGAAAAAGTGGTCGACCATTATACCAATCCGCGCAACGTCGGCAGCTTCGCCAAGAACGAAGAGAACGTCGGCACCGGTGTCGTCGGTGCGCCCGAATGTGGCGACGTGATGAAATTGCAGCTCAAGATCAACCCCGCCAACGGCGTGATCGAGGACGCGAAATTCAAGACCTTCGGCTGCGGCAGTGCCATCGCCTCCTCCAGCTACGTGACGGAACTGGTCAAGGGCAAGCGTATCGACGAGGCAATGGCCATCAAGAACGTGACTATCGTCAAGGAACTCAATCTGCCGCCGGTGAAGATCCACTGCTCGGTGCTGGCGGAGGACGCGATCAAAGCTGCGATTACCGACTGGAAAAAGCATCAAGGCGAGACCGCCAACGCTCCAGCCGACGGCAAAAAGGCAGAACAAGCTTAAAGCTACGGACGGATCTCAGGATGGTTACGCTGTCAGATAACGCGGTCACCAAGATCAAGCAGTTGACCGGTGAAAAACCCGACGCCGGCTTGCGCGTTAAAGTCGTAGGCGGCGGATGCTCCGGCCTGCAGTACCGGATGGAACTCGACTCGGCCAAGGAGCGCGACAAGATCTTCGAGCGCGACGGCGCCAAGCTGATCGTCGACAAAAAAAGCTTTCTCTATTTGAACGGCTCGGAACTCGACTACGCCGAAGAGTTGATGTCGGCCGGTTTCCGGCTGGTTAATCCCAACGTCAAGCGCAGCTGCGGATGCGGCGAATCGTTTGTCGTATGAGTGAACGGGAGCGGTGTTTACCGCAGAATCATGGTGCAATGCCCGTCATGCGCGCGGCTGCATCGAACCGCGCATTCTGTGTCCTGAGTGCGGCGCCCCACGGCTCCGAGCTCGACTATTTCGCTGCGATGGGACTGCCGCGCAAACTTCTAATCGATCCCGTCTGCCTCGAAGAGACCTATCATGACCTCGGCCGGCGGATTCATCCCGACCGCTTCGCCTCGAGCCCGGTCAAGTTGCGCGACGCGAGCCTGCGCGCGACCGCCCTGCTGACCCGCTCGTACCGCACCCTGCGCGATCCGATCAGCCGCGGTCTCTACTGGCTCGAATTGGCCGGCGTAAACTGGCCGATAATAACAACAATGTCCCGCCGGAATTCGCCGAACTGGTTTTCGACGTCCAGGACCAACTCGTTAGCCTCAAAGCGGCGCGCGCTCGCGGTGGCCAGGCGGCCCGCGATTTGAACGCGGAGGTCAAGGCCCGCCGCGACGAATTGCAGGACGTGATGGACGCACCGAATGGACCGAACTGAATGCCCGGTTTTCGGCTCTCGACGCCGACGACGGTCCCGGCCGCGATGAACTCCTCCAGGGGCTCAAGTCGATCCTCTCCAACATCGCGTACCTGCGAACCCTCCTCCGCGACGTCGACAAGGAGCTTGACACAGCCCAAGCAGCTTGAGAGAAGAAGGATTCCGCACTCCGACGCTCCTTTAGTCCGGGCGTTCGCTGAGTGCGGCTTGTATTTATTGGGATTGTAGTAGCGATCATGTCCCGCATTTTCGGCATCGACCTCGGCACCACCAACAGCCTTATCGCGCTGATGGACGGCAAGACTCCGCGCGTGCTCGCCGATCCGGCGACCGCGAATGCGTTGCTGCCCTCGGTAGTCGCGTTGGCGCCGGACGGCGAAGTCTTCGTCGGCGACAGCGCCATCGCGCGGGAACCGCATCTTAGCGTCGAGCACAACGGCCAGGGCTCCGCCATCGGCTTCCCCGACGGCGCGGCCGGCGCCGTGGTGCGCTCGGTTAAGCGCTACATGGGCCTTGGCGGAGATGAGATCGCTCCCGACGACCGCGGTCGCTATGCCTTTGCCGATCTCTCCGGTCCGGTGGTGCGATTCCAGGTCGGCCAGCGCTCGTTCACGCCGCCGCAGATCTCCGCGGAGATTCTAAAGGCCCTTAAGCACCGTGCCGAGGCCGCTCTGCCCGGCGAAAAAGTCGATCGCGTCGTCGTCACTGTTCCCGCCTACTTTAACGACGGACAGCGCCAGGCGACCAAGGATGCCGGCCGGCTCGCCGGCCTCGAGGTCGTCCGTCTCGTCAACGAGCCGACCGCCGCGTCGCTTGCTTATGGGCTCAATCAGATCGCCGAGGGCAAGGTTGCGGTCTACGACTTCGGCGGCGGCACTTTCGATGTTTCGATTCTCAGTATCAAGGGCGGGATTTTCGAGGTGCTCGCGACCAACGGCGATACCCATCTTGGCGGTGACGATATCGACCGCACGATGGTCGAATGGCTTGCTCGCGGACGCGGCCAGACGCCGTCCGCAGCGACCGGCAGTCTGGAACAGTGCGCGAATCGTTGCCGAAGACGGCAAAAAGCGCCTGAGTGAAGCCGACAGCGTCGAGCTCCGCCTGGATCTCCCCGAGCGGGCCAATCCACCGGCGCCTGACCCGCGCCGACCTCGAACAGATGGCCGCGCCCTTCGTCGAACGCACTTTGGCAATGTTGCGAACGGGCGCTCGAGGATGCGATGCTGCGGGCCAGCGAGGTGGATGCGGTGGTGCTGGTCGGAGGTTCGACCCGGATGCCCGTCGTGCGGCGGCGCGTCGAAGAATTCTTCGGACGCGATCCGCTCTGCTCGCTCGACCCGGACCAGGTAGTAGCCTCGGGTGCCGCCGTGCAGGCCGGCGTCCTGATGGGTACCCAGGGCGATTTGCTCCTGCTCGACGTCGTCCCGCTCTCGCTTGGAATCGAGACCATGGGCGGCGTGATGGAGCGGCTGATTCATCGCAATACCACGATCCCTACCAGCACGACCGAGATGTTCACCACCGCCGTCGACCACCAGACCCATGTCGACGTCCACGTGCTCCAGGGCGAGCGCGAACTCGCTGCCGACTGCCGCAGCCTCGCCCGCTTCAAGCTCGGACCGATCGATCCGCAGCCCGCCGGGATGCCGCGGATCGAAGTCACTTTCCTGATCGACGCGAACGGTATCCTCAATGTCACCGCACGCGATCAGCGTACCGGCCGCGAGCATTCCGTGGACGTCAAGCCGAGCTACGGACTCACCGACGACGAAATCGAGCGGATGCTCGAGGAGTCGATCGATCTCGGCGAGCAGGATATCGACCAGCCGCCTGTTGATAAACGCGCGCAACGAGGCCGACCAAATCCTGACAGCGCTACGTAAAGCAGCTTAATGAATATGGTGAGTTGGTCGAGACGGAGGAGCGGCGGCGGATCGAGGAGGCCGTCGGCCCAGCTTGACGCGGCCCGCCGCGGTGAAGATCGCGAACTGATCAGACGCCTGGTCGAACAGCTGAACGAGCTGACCACGCCGTTCGCCGAACGCATCATGGACCGCGCGATCAAGCTCGCGCTCGAAAAGAAATCGATCGAGGAGTTGCTTTGAAACCGCGCGGCGCGTGCCGCGACGAAGTCATGGCGGGAGTGAATCTGGATGGGATTAAAGTGGGATCAGGCCGAAGATATCGCCGAAGTTCTGGCGGAGAATCATCCGGGACTTAACCCGCTCGATGTGCGCTTCGTCGACTTGCGCCAATGGGTCATCGATCTGGACGAATTCGACGACGAGCTCGGCCGCTTCAAGCGAGGGCAAACTCGAGGCGATTCAGATGGCCTGGAACGAATTGTACGAGGAAACCAGCGAGGACGACGCCTGAATATTGTCGCCCGCGCGTGACGTCTAAGATCAGGAGGTGGTGGCGGTGGATGCGATGAGGTTAGATCACGGAGGAAAGATGCAGGAAAAGGAAACATTGGATGAAAAGCTGCCGGGACTGTTTGAGCCCGACACGCTTTTGCCCATCCAGTACTTTGAGGCGATGCGCCGCAAGCATCTGCTCGAAGGTGAAAAGCGGTTGATTCTGAGCGTCCTCGAAGACGCGGTCGAATGCTTCATGAAGTGTATCGAATCGCCGACCAACAAGGGCCAACGCCTGTTCCGCGACGCCGACGAATGGATCGCGCTCGAAGATAAGCGCTGGGTATTCTCTTTCGACAATGTCTGCGACATGCTGGATATCAATCCCGACTACATGCGTCGCGGACTCAAACAGTGGAAGGAGCGGAAGGTCGAAGCGATCCAGCGTGCAGCGGCCGCGCGGGCCGAGGCCGCAGCGCTCGCCGCGCTGAATCCGACTCAGCTGGTGGAAGCGCCGGCCGCCCCGGTTGAGATCGAAAAACGCCCGGAGGTAGCGCCGCCGATCGCAATGGCCAAGCCTGTCCCGCGCGTAGGCAAGATCTTCAATGGTCACGGCAAGCGTAGCAAGGCATCCCCGGTGCCGGTCCAAAGCGGACGGCGCAGTGGGCGGTCTTTGCGTAAATTGCACGCCTAGTCCGGTCGCCGCGAAAGGTTAATCCACAGGCTCGGCCTGCCGGTTGTTGAAAGGGCGGTGTCCACACCGCCCTCTCGCAATCCCCCTGCGCCCCGAAACTCCCTCGGACAGGTGACGCATATCACCTCCGTTTTAGCGATGGTTCGGTCATGGCGTGGATGCTCATAGCGCTTACGTCCGTTCGTTCTCGCCCCGCTCCTCGGGGTCGCCGCCTGCGCTTGCCCAAACCACTGCCGCCGGTGTAACAGCATTATCGCGACCGGACGCCGCCGCGTTCCAGAAACAAGTCGCCAAAAATCCTCGCTGGGGGTGAGACCATGAGTTCAGAGGAGTTGCTGATCGACGCCGACGGACACATTCTCGAGCCGCCGGACCTGTGGGAACGCTACCTTGAACCCAAATATCGCGACCGCGCCCTGCGCATTCGCGTCGGTGACGACGGCTTCGAATTCCTCGAAATCGATCGCAAGCGCGCCCAACTCACCAGCGCGGCCCTGCTCCATTCCCTCGGCGGCATGAAGATGCTCCGCGAGATGGGTGCGAAGGTCGAAGACTTCAACGCACGCCGCCGCGATACACTCGGACGCGCCCGCGACGAAAAGCACGGCGTTTTCGACAGCCTCGGCACCGGCCGCGCCGAGGATACGTATCTATCCGGATGCGCTCCCGGCGCTATGGACATGAAGGACCGCCTCGACATCCTCGACCGCGAGGGCATGACCAATGCCGTGATTTATCCCACGCTCGCTCTATTGTGGGAGGCGGAACTCTTCGACGTCGAATTGTCGAGCGCCTACTGCCGGGCCTACAACCGCTGGATAGCCGAGTTCTGCGGCGACTCCGGCGGCCGCCTCGTCCCGATCGCCCACCTCTCGCTCGGCGATCCCACCGAAGCCGCGCGCGAGTTGGAGCGGGCCGTAAAAGCCGGATGCCGCGGTGCCTTCGTCTGCCCCTTCACCATCACACGCAAGCCCCACGGCCATTCCGACCACGACCCCGTCTTCGCCGCCGCGCAGGACCTCGGCGTCCCCATCGCCATCCATCCGACTCTCGAACCCGCCGCATGGTCGGTCCATCAGCGCTTCGACGGTATGGGCTGGGCGGATTGGTATTTCGACCTGTTCGCCGCGCAAGGCGTACCGCAGGCTTTCGCGACCTTCTTCCAGTACGGTGTCTTCGACCGCTTCCCCAATCTGCGCGTGGTCGTGCTTGAATCGGGCGCGGGATGGATCGGCTACTGGCTCGATCGTGGCGACGCGATCTATCGGCGCACCGCCCTGGGCGGCACCGTTCAGCTCAAGGAAAAGCCGTCCTACTACTTCCGCCGCCAGTGCTATATCTCGGCCGATCCCGACGAACGTTCGATCGCCGCGATGACCCGGCTGGTAGGCGAGGATCGCTTCTTCTGGGCGAGCGACTATCCCCATCCCGACCATCCGGGCGATTACCTCGCGGAGTTGCGCGGAATGGTCGAGGGGATGACTACAGGGGCGCGCCGCGGCGTACTCGGAGAAAACGTGGCGCGCGCCTTCGGGCTGATCTAGCGCACCGGGCGTCCGCACGCCGCCGCTCCGGGACCGCCCTACAGGACCCCATGAATGGAAGGTCACGCGGGGGAAGCTACTTGTCATTCTGAGCGGAGTCCGCGCCGCGAAGAATCTCGCAAACCAAATGAGTATCCGAAAACGGAGTTGACGCCGCAATCAGTCCTGAACCACGTGTGCAAACTCGAACAGAGCGGCCTAAATCAACTAGAGATCGGTCGTACAAGGCTGAACGACGGCCGCAGAGCACGTCGCGTTAGCGTCGGACGAGCGACGTCCGCACGTCACCGAGGGCACCATGGCCATGAAAGTGAATCATGTGTCGACGGCTCCGATAGCCGAACGCATTCTCGCCATTCGCGACCGCTGGCATACCAAGCGCCATCCCTTTTTTCGCGCGTTCAGCGAAGGCACGCTCCCGCTCAAGGCGCTCGGACGCTACCAGGCGCTGCATTACCACTTCGTCGCCTACGCAGTGCGGAGTTTTGGCTTGTTCTATGCGCGCTTCTATCACCTCGATGACGTCCGCAAGATGATGGCCGAGAATCTGGCTGAGGAGGAGGGGTTCAAAGCTATCCCGCAACCCGGAAGCGAGCCCCATGATCACATCGAGTTGATCTTTCGGTTCTGTCGCGCTGCCGGCCTGAGCGACGAAGAGGTCCGCGCCATGAAGATGCCTCCGGCCTGGTGGGCGCGCTCGCTTTACTACTATCACACAGTCGCGACCGAGCCGGTCGGCGTGGTGTTGGCGATGCAGACCACGCAGGAAGGGCAGATGCCGGGTCTGATCGCCGAGGTGCTGCTTCCCGCCTTCGCGCAGCATTATGGCTTCAAGCGCACTGCGCGCGAGATCGAATTCTTCACCGAGCACGATTCCGCCGATGTCGTGCATAGCCGCCGCCAAGGTGACCTTTGCGCCAGATACTTGGACACGCCGGCGCTCGAAGCCCGCGCACTTGAAGTGGCGCTGGAGATCTGCGAATTGCGCTGGGCGTCTATCTCGGAACTCTATCGCTCCGAAGTACTGGGAGAGCAGGAGATTCTGCCGCCCGGAGTCCGCTGATGAAGGCGGCGGCCTGATTGACGATCATCGAAGTCATTCTTCGTGGACCTGCCCGTGAAGTCATACTGAGCGGAGGGCGCGGCGCGAAGAATCCCGCAAACCAGATGCGTTCTGACCCGCATGTTCCCGCTTGGCCCACGACGAGGTCGAGTGCCCACGAAATGCCGACTCCCTCAGACCACGCGCCGCATCAGTTCCAGGATGTCATATCCGGTAATCGCGCGGCTTTTCTCCGACCAATCCTTGAGCTCGGTTTGATCGACCAGCCCCGCCTGCGCGCCCTTCGCGAGATCCATTAGCGCGATCTTGATCGTCGCTTCGTCGATCATCTCACCGCTTTTCGGATCCGCCATCGAGCCGCCGCCCTTCTCGTGGTAGAGCCGGATCACGCGCCGTGCCTCCTCGGCCTGGTCACGGCTCGGGGTGTAGCATTCATTACAAATCGGCGCCTGTTGCGGATGAATCACCCAGGTGCCGTCCATGCCCAGGTTGGCCGCGCCCACGTTCTTCGCCCGTAACCCTTTTTGCAGTTCCGCCACCCGTTCCGGCGAGTCCTCCTTGCGCCACAACCGCAAATAGACGTTGTCCACCGCGTGCAAACCGGCGGCCTTCGCCGCAACCACGGTCGCCTGCTTGGCGTAATGAAAATTCTGGTTCTGCGCTTCGACGATTTCCCGCACGCCGATGTTCGCGGCGAAGTCCGCGATGCCGAAAATGAGCCCGCACATGCGGTCGGAGGCCGTCGCGATCTCGTACGCCTTGATTAGCGATTGCGGCGTCTCGATCAACGATTCGATCTGAATCCGGTAGGTCCATCCCGCGCGCTTCTCGAGATCGTCAAGCAACTTCGCCACTTCACGGATCTCTTCGGGGCCGCGCGTCTTCGGCAGCACGATCCCGTGAAACCGATTCGGCGCGCCCATTACGATCGCTTCCATATCCCCTTTGAAAAACGGGGAGTGGATATTGTTCGGACGCACCGTGACGACCTTTTTGCCGAAATCGAGCGAATTGAGCGCCTCGACCATCACCTTGCGGCTCTTGTCGCCCTTGAACTCGTACGGACAGGCGTCTTCAAAATCGGCCATTACGTGATCGACCGGGCATTTGACCGCGTCGGCGGCATTCTGATGGAGCTTCAGGTTGTGGCCCGGATAGGTCATCTCCGTGCGCGGAATAACGAAGCGGGTGCCATGATCCAAAACAAACATTGGTTTAAATCACTCCGTAAAGGCTGACGGCTCGGCGGGCTGTTGTGAGCCTAATGACTGGCGACGCCACGGTCAAAGCCGCGGTCACCTTTACGTGATTTCCAAATACACGTCAACCATATCTCTAACGAGCGTAGTAGCGCAGTTAGAAACGGTGTTGTCAAAAGACCCGAAAACGGATAGCTATTGCCTGTTTCACTACCTCCCGGTCGCACCGCGAATGCGGCTGACGAAAAAAGGAATGAATGAAGGCCATAGTCTTTGAGCAGAACGGAGGCTGCGAGGTTCTCCAATATCGCGATACGCCCGAGCCCAAGGCCGGGCCAAACGACGTCGTAATCAAGGTCAAGGCGTCGGCATGCAACTTCAACGATATCTGGGCGCGCCGCGGCCTGCCCGGCATGAAGATCATCCTGCCGCATATCTCGGGCTCCGACGCTGCAGGAGTCGTCGTCGAAACCGGGAGCGAGGTGCGCAATGTCAAGGTCGGCGACGAGGTCGTCGTGCATTGCGGAATCGCCTGCCGCCAGTGCGACTACTGCACTCGCGGCGAGGAGTTCTTCTGCCCCGAGTTCAAAATCTGGGGCTTCCAGACCGGACCCGCTCGACGGCGCACATGGCGAGTTCTGCAAGGTTCCTGCGGTGAATGTCCTGCCCAAACCCGCCAACCTGAGCTTCGAGGAAGCTGCCACGATCCCGCTCGTACTGGTCACCGTATGGCGGATGCTGGTGACGCGCGCCCGTATCCAGGCCGGCGATTTCGTCCTCGTCTGGGGCGCGGCCGGCGGGTCTCGGCGTGATGGCGCTCCAGGTCGCCAGGCTGTATAACGCGCACGCGATCGCGATCGCCTCGAGCGACGACAAGCTCGAACTCTGCCGCGACCTCGGCGCCGAGTTCGTGCTCCATCGCAAGAAACACGACATCTTCCAGGAAGTGCGCAAGATTACCGGCGGCCGCCGCGCAGATATCGTCTTCGAGCATACCGGCGCCGAGACCTGGCCGATCTCCATGCAATGCCTCAAGTGGGGCGGCACCATCGTCACCTGCGGCGCCACGTCCGGCTTCGACGCTCATCTCGACATCCGCCTGCTGTGGAACAAGCAGCAGAACTACCTCGGGTCTCACCTCGGCAATAAGGGTGAACTGATCGACGCGATGCGCTTCGTCGAGAGCGGTCAGATCAAGCCGGTGGTCGGCCAGGTGCTCCCGCTCAAGGAAATGGCGCAGGCACAGGATCTGATGGAAACGAGCACGATCGCGGGCAAGATCGCGATCGTGCCGCCTGCAGCGTAGCGCCGGCTTGCTGCAAAAATCCCAGTAAGCAAACGAAACGGGCGGATCTAACAGAACGAACGAATCGAGCGATGTGAGCATCCGCCAGATTCGCCTACACCCCGCGGCGAGTTTGAACGCATGATTGTGACTTGGCGGCTCGTCTGCACTACAATCCGCATCGACGATGGCCTCCATTGACGCGCTCAGAGGGGAATTGCGCCGCTCGATCGAAGGCGAGGTCCGCTTCGACGGCGCCTCCCGCGCGCTGTACTCGACCGACGCCTCGAATTATCGCCGCGTGCCGGTCGGCGTTGTCATTCCGCGACATGAGGGCGACGTCGTGAAGACCGTCGCGCTAGCGCGCGAGAACGGTATCCCAATGCTGCCGCGGGGCGGAGGCACCGCACTCGCCGGCCAGACCACCAATACCGCTCTGGTGCTCGATTTCTCGAAATACATGAACGCGGATGCGGCAAGTCGACCCCGAGCGCCGCCTGGCGATCGTCGAGCCCGGCGTCGTGCAGGCGCAGCTCAACGCCCAGGTCGCGCACCACGGACTCTTTTTCGCGCCCGATCCGGCGACCAAGGATCGATGCACGCTCGGCGGGATGATCGGCAACAACTCCTGCGGCGCGCATTCGGCGGCGTACGGCAAGACCGTCGACAATGTCGAGCCGCTCGACGTCCTGCTCTATGACGGCACGCGGCTGACGCTCGGCGCGGACGGCGCAGGCGAAAGCGCGGCGCCATCCGCGAAGACCGAGGGCGGGCGGCGGAACTTCACGGCCAACGTTGCGCGCACTGGCCGACGCGTTATGGCGATCTGGTCCGCGCACGCTATCCGAAAATCCCCCGCCGCGTCTCGGGCTACAACCTCGATCAACTGCTGCCCGAAAACGGCTTCAACCTCGCGCGCGCGATGGTCGGCTCGGAAGGGACGCTCGCGGTCGTGCTCGCCGCCGACGGTGCGCCTGGTGCCGATGCCGAACAAGCTCGCGCTGGTCGTGCTTGGTTTCGACGATGTCTTCGTCGCCGCCGATCAGACGCCGTGGCTGCTCGATCATCGCCCGCAGGCGCTGGAAGGCTTCGACCACCACCTGCCCGACTTTGCGCGCGCCAAAGGGCATGGCGGCCGTGCGATTGCTTGCCGGCGGGCACAGCGTTCCTGTGCTCGAGCTCGGCGGCGACACCGACGATGAAGTGCGCAGCCGCGCCGAAGCCGTCAGGCGACAGGCCGAAGGCGTCGCGGAATGTTCCGGCGTCGCGATGCTGATCGACCCGGCCGAACAGCGTGCGGTCTGGGGCATTCGCGAATCGGGCCTCGGCGCGGGCGCTCTCATCCCGGGCATCCGCGCACTTGGCCGGGCGCAGAAGATTGCGCCGTGCCGCCGGCGCGGCTCGGCGATTTTCTGCGGCGGCTGGTCCCGTTGCTCGCGCGTTACGACCTCGCCGCCGCGACCTATTACGGACATTTCGGCGAAGGCTGCGTCCATTGCCGGATCAACTTCGACTTCTTCACCGCGGACGGCATCGCCAAGTTTCGCGCGGCGATGGTCGATATCGGCGACCTGGTCGCGGAATTCGGCGGTTCGCTTTCCGGCGAGCATGGCGACGGGCTGGCGCGCTCCGAACTGTTGCCCAAGATGTTCGGCGCCGGAGCTGATCGGCGCATTTCGCGAGTTCAAGGAGCCTTCGATCCCGACGCATCGAATGAATCCCGGCGTGATCGTCGATCCCGAACCGCTCGACGCCCATCTGCGCATCGGCGCGAGCTACAAGCCCGAACCGGTTCGCACGCGCTTCGACTTCAGTGCGGAGGGCGGTCTCGCGGGCGCGGCGCTCAAATGCGTCGGCATCGGCAAATGCCGCAAGACCGACGCGGGCATGATGTGCCCTTCGTACATGGCGACGCGCGAGGAGACTCATTCGACGCGCGGGCGTGCGCGGCTGACTCTACGAGGCGCTGACCGGCGATCTGCTGGCAAGACGGTTTCGCCGACCAGCGCGCTCTACGAAGCGCTCGAACTTTGCCTGTCGTGCAAGGCGTGCAAGACCGAATGCCCGGCGTCGGTCGATATGGCGGCGTACAAGGCCGAGTTCCTGGCGAACTACTATGAGACCCATCGGCGGCCGCTGCAGGCGCAGTTCTTCGGCCGGATCCATGAGTTGGCGCGACTCGCCGTCGCTGGCTCCCGGCGCTCGCCAATCTGAGTTCGCGGCGGTGGTCGCGGGCGCAATCGTCGCGCGCGGATGCTCCGGCTTCCATCCGGAGCGCCAGTTGCCGCGCTTTGCGCGACGACCTTCCGCGACTGGTTCGGATCGGCAGACCCCGCAACCCGCGGCGCCCGAGGTGCTGCTGTTTCCCGACACCTTCAACAATTTCTTCGAGCCCGAGGTCGCGATCGCGGCGACCGAGGTGCTCGAACGCGCCGGATTTCGGTCGTGATTCCGGCGCGCGACCTGTGCTGCGGACGTCCGCTCTATGACCAGGGGATGCTTGACGCGGCGCGGCGCGGACTGCTCGACGTCGCTCGATGCGATTTCGCCCTTTGTCGAGCGCGGAGTCAACGTCGTCGGACTGGAACCGAGTTGCCTTCTGACGTTTCGCGACGAGTTGCCGGCGACTCTTTCCGCGAGTCTCCGGCGCGCGCGGGCTGGCCGAGAATGCGCTGCTGCTCGACGAATTCCTCGCGCGCGAAGGCGCCGGGCTTCGCGCCGCCGCAGCTGGCAGGACCTGCGCTGGTCCACGGCCATTGCCATCAGAAGGCGCTGGCCGGAATGAGTGCGGAATCTCGCATGCTCGAAACGCGCGCCGGGACTGGCGATCGAAGTGCCGGACGCGGGCTGCTGCGGGATGGCGGGGGCATTTGGCTACGACGCGGGGCGCTTCGCAGTTTCGCGCACGATTGGCGAGCGCGTGCTGATTCCGGCGATTCAGCGCTAGCGCGCCCGATACTCTGATCGTCGCCGACGGCTTTGCCTGCCGCGCGCAAATCCGGCAATTTTGCGCCGGATCGCCGCCCGCTGCATCTTGCGCAAGTGCTCAATCTCAACCACGGCCAGGCGGGCGATGCCCGCGACCGTCAGCGAGGTAAGCACATGATGCGTCTTGGAATCACGATTCCGCTTGACGGCTTTCAGAACCGCAACTTGGTCGATCTCGTGCGCCATGCGGAAAGCTTGGGTTACGTCGACGCCTGGTCGTACGAGACCTTGCAGGGCGATGCGGTCACGCCGATCGCAGCAGCCGCGGCGGTTACCGAGCGGATGCGGCTCGGCACGGCGATCGTGCCGGTCTTCACGCGGTCCGCCGCTCTGCTGGCGATTTCGGCGGCGGGTCTGCAGCAATTCTCCGGTGGTCGTTTTGTCCTGGGGCTCGGAATTTCGACACCCACGATCGTCGAGCAATGGATGGGCGTGCCTATGAGAAGCCGATCACGCGCTTGCGCGAAACCGTTGAGGCGCTGCGCGCGATCTTCAGCGGGCAGAAAGTTTCGCTAAAGGGCAAGACCTTGCAGTTCGACGGCTTTCGGCTCGGGACACCGCTCGACACGCCGCCGCCGATCTATGTCGGCGCGCAAGGCGAACTGATGCTGCGCACCGCAGGTGAAATCGGCGACGGCGTGATCGTCAATTTCATCACGCCCGAGACCTTTCCGCAGATGCTCGCGCATATCCGGGAGGGTGCGCGCAAGGCCGGAAAAAATACCGGCGCAATCGAAGTCGCCTGCCGGATCGTGGTCGCGATTGACCAGGAAGACGAGGTCGTGCGTGAACAGCTGCGGCGCGAGCTGACCGCCTATCTGACGGTGCCGCAGTACAATCGATTCTTCCAATGGATCGGTTATGAAGACGAAGCGCGTACCGCGATCGAAGCCTGGAACGCCGGCGATCGCAAACGGGCGCTCGCGTCGGTCCCCGACTCGATGATGGAGTCGATTTTTGTCTACGGAAAACCGGACCGGTGGGCCAAGCGGCTCAAGGAGTACGAAAAGGCTGGTATCGGATCGACAGCGCTGCAATTTACCTCTTACGTGAAGGACCCGGAACAAAAGCGTGTGCGGATCATGCGCGCGATGGAGGCGCTGTCGTCGGCCTGGTGAGCGCGGGCTACAAAAGCCAGACGCCCCGCCGTAAGGCAGGGCGTCGGTGCATTCGACCATGCAGCGGGAAACCCGCTTTCCGCTAGTAGGGCAGGTTGAACAAAGGTCCGACGACACTACCCAATGTGCTCATCATCGGGTTGGTCCCCGCGTATGCTGACGGAGCGTAGCCCGGGTTGTAGCCGGAGCCGTACGAGTTATAGATCCCCCCAAGCGGGTTAGCAGCGTACGGAGAGCCGGCCGCAGGCGCGTAGGGATAGCCGGCCGCTGGTGCGTAGGCATTGCGGTGGTTGAGGCCCGAGATTCGCGCATTGAGGTTGTTGATCACGGTCAACATCCGGTTTGCCGCGTTACGGTCGTGGCGCGCGCGCATCCTGGCTAAGACTACGTAAGCCTGCTGACGGCGCTGCAACAGCCAGGCGACCTGCTGGGAAGAATTGTAGCCCGCCGGCGGAAGCCCCTCGTAGTACGAAAAAGGCTGGCCATAGTTGTAGCCGTTCCAACCGGAACCGTAGTTCGGGGCTGGTGCTCCGTAGTCATCCGCGTCCGGCTCGTTGTAGTAGACTGTTCGCGGGGCAGGCCGGTAAGGCGTCGGGGTCCAGTAGCCGGTACGCGGTCCGACTCGACGTCCTTTGTTGGACCAATCGCGGTCCGCGAAGTCGGGCCGCCGGAACCGATCGTCATCCCGATCGTGCTTGAACCAGCCTTGATGCCATCCCTGGTCATGCGAGGCGTTAGGGCGGCCTCTGAAGTCATGAGGGTGGCCGGCGAGAGCACTGACCGGTACCGCCAGCATCGCAACACCCGCCATCGCTGAGATTATGTTCCTCCTGGATAACATGGCGTCGAACCTCCTGCGTACGGCCGCAACCGTTTACCTCGTGATGGCCGTCGCCCCCTAGCGGAGCATCAAGCATGCCCGCTTGAATGAAGCCAATCAGAAGCAAAATTACACGCTTTAACTAACGTACGCTGAGAGAGCGGGCAGGGGCGATCGATCGGTTATACGAGCCGGGGCATCGTGCACACCAAAGCGGGCGCACGAACCTTAACAAAGGTTAAGGCTGCTATTGATCTCTTACGAAGAAGGGTCAGGAATCGCGGCCGCCTGGCGCGAATCAGGGAACGGGTGACGGGGCGAGGAGACCCGCCGCTTCATCGTAGCCGAGCATCAGGTTGAGATTCTGGATGGCCTGGCCGGCGGCACCCTTGCCGAGATTGTCGATCGCGGTAAGCACACACAGGGTTTGCGTGCGGCGGTCGAGCACGAACGAGATTTCGCAGAAGTTGGTCGCGCGTACATTTTTGAGTTCGGGAGTTTCGCCCGGTTTCAACAGACGGATGAAGCGCGACTTGGCAAAGCTTGCCTCGAAGGCGGCATGGACGTCCTGCTCAGTGGTTCCCGCACGTGGGCGCATAAAAATCGAAGACAGGATTCCGCGCGTCACCGGCAGCAGATGGGGTACGAACATTACGGCAATCTCGCGTCCGAGGGCGAAGCCGATTTCCTGCTCCATCTCAGGTGCATGGCGATGGCTGCCGACCTTGTAGGCGCGGAAATTCTCGTTGACCTCGGCGAACAGTTGATCGATAGCGGCCTGACGGCGCGCGCCGGTCGTGCCCGATTTGGCGTCGACGATGACCGAAGACGGATCGACCAAATCCCGCCGGATCAGCGGCAGAATCCCGAGCAGTGCTCCCGTGGGGTAGCATCCGGGGTTGGCGACAAGCCGCGCCTCACGCAGCTCACGGCGATGGAATTCGCTGAGCCCGTAGACGGCCTCCTTGAGCAGGGTGGGTGCCGGATGCTCAGCGCCGTAAGTTTTTCGGTACTCGGCCGGATCCTTGAGGCGGAAATCGGCGGAAACGTCGATCACCTTGATTCCAGCTGCGACCAATTCGGCGAGGATCGGTGCGCCGACGCGTTCCGGTAGGCAGGAAATCACCACTTCAGCTCGCCCGTGAATCAGATCGGTGCGCAACTCTTCGAACGGAGGCAGGTCGACGCCCGCCATATGACGATAGACGTCGACGACTTCACGCCCGGCATAGTGCTCGGAGGTGAGCAGGTTCATCTCGACGAAAGGGTGCCCGGACAGAATACGCACGGCCTCAATGCCGGAATATCCGGACGCACCCAGAATCGCCACCTTGACCCGGTCGGGAGAAGCCATTTGCTCGCGGTGTCCCTTAAGGAGAATTAATACCTGCTTAGCTCAACTATCACGAAGGTTGCCGGATCACCAGTTTTTTGGTCGTGGGTACTACGACAACAATAAACAGGTAGACGACGGCTGATAAGGCACGATTATGCGGGGGTTGGCCGCAATAAGCCTCGACCGCAGCAATCGCGTACGCGCCTAACGCTTGGAGTATTGCGGACGCTTACGGGCTTTGTGACGGCCGTATTTCTTGCGTTCAACTTCGCGAGGATCGCGCGTCAGCATCCCATTTTTGCGTAGCGCGGGACGCAATGCCTCGGAAGCGGTGACGAGCGCGCGCGAAATGCCGTGGCGGACCGCATCGGCCTGGGCCGAGGAACCGCCACCGCGCACGCTGATGATAATATCGTACTGGCCCTTGGTTTCGGTGAGTTCAAAGGGTTCCAGGATGCGCATGCGGGCGGTGTCACGCGGGAAATAATCCTCGAGGGAGCGTTGGTTGACGGTGATCGCGCCCGAACCGGGCATCAGGCGAACGCTGGCGACCGCGGTCTTGCGGCGGCCGGTTGTCCGAATAACGTTCTTGTCTGCCATCGGGACCTACAACGCCTCGTTAGGGGAGCTTTATCGGCTGGGGTTGCTGAGCGACATGCGGATGCTCGGCGCCACGATACACTTTGAGCTTGTTGAACAGCCTACGACCGAGCCGGTTTTTCGGTAGCATACCGCGCACCGCAGTCTCGATCAGGCGTTCGGGCTTTTCCTGCCCGCATCTTACCCGCCGAAGTGCTGCGGATACCGCCGGGATAGCCGCTGTGACGATAGTAGAGCTTGTCCGTGGCCTTAGCGCCCGTGAGCTTGACCTTGGCGGCATTGATGATCACGACAAAATCGCCAGCGTCCTGATTGGGCGTGAAATCGGGCCGATGCTTGCCGCGGAGGACACTGGCGGCGCGGGAAGCGACTCGACCGAGGGCGCGCCCGTCGGCGTCGATAAGGATCCAGCGCCGGTCGCGCAGGGCGTTTTCATGGGAGACACTGATAGTCTGTTCGGTCAGTTTCAACTGGGCCACCCATCCAGGCGCCGCGCCGAGCTTCAGCGCTCAAGCGCGCGCCGCAAAGGACTTGGCGGGGCCGATGGGATTTGAACCCACGACTTCCGACGTGACAGGCCGGCGTTCTAACCGGGCTGAACTACGACCCCGCCGCGAACTATCCTTTCTATCCGTTCCGGGGCGCTGAAACAACCGCGAACGCGGCCAGAGGCTTGAAAAACGGCCGCGCGGAGGCTGTTAGGTGCCATCTACGGACTCGACAGCAGCCTTCGACGAGAGGGAACTTGCCGGTGATGGACGTGCTGGCCTGTATCTTATGGCGTGTGGGTGCCTCCCGAGGGAGCGAGGCCACCCAGCGTGAGTAATATGGAGCCTCATCGAGGCCTTCCGTTATCTCCAATCCATCTCGTGCCTCGAGCGCGAAAGGAAGTCAGTGGAAGGAAATCAGCCGTTGATGCAGTGCGATGAGTTGGTCCCCGCCTTCCGGCGTCAGCTCTAGCGACGCACAGCGAGTACGTTCGGTTTATGTGGATAGTAGCTTTTGCCCTGCGGCGACCCTTGTCCGTCGCAGTGATGACGCTGCTGATGCTGGTGCTGGGTGTACTCGTCCTTCATGCCGGATGAACGCCGACATCTTCCCCGCGATCGACCTGCCTGTGGTGATCGTGGTGTGGAACTACCCGGGACTGTCGGCGATCGACATGGAGCGCCGGGTGGTGATTATCTGACGAGCGCGCCTCGGCCAGCGTGGTCAACGATATCGAGCACATGGAGTCGGAGTCGATCGCGGGCGGCGGGATCATCAAGCGTGTATTTCCATGCCGGGAGCCACCACCGCCGGCGGCATCGCACAGCTCGCGGCGCATGCCGCAGTCGTTACTTGGCGATCTTTCCGCCGGGAATGCACCGCGCCGAACATCGTCGACTATAACGCCGCCAACGTGCCGGTGGCGCAGCTCAATGTTTCGAGCGACACGCTCTCGGAGCAGGCGCTGTTCGATTACGGCCTCAACTTCATCCGCGTCGCCTGTACAGCATCGAGGGCATTTCGGTGCCGTCGCCGTTCGGCGGACGCAATCGCGCGGTGATGGTCAACCTCAACCCGAGCGCAAATGTATGCGAATGGCCTGTCAGCCGCAGGATGTTGGCAACGCGCTGACCGCCACCAACATCATCATTCCGGCGGGCTCGGTCAAGATCGGCAATCGCGAATACCGGGTCGAACTGAACGGCAGTCCCAACCAGGTGGCGAAGTTCAACCATCTGCCGGTGAAGGTGGTCAACGGCACGCCGATTTTTCTGGGCGAGGTCGCGCCGGTGACCGATACCCATCATGGTGCAGACCAACATCGTGCGGATCGACGGCAAGCGCGCGACTTATATGCCGATCTTACAAGCACGCCGCGGCCTCGACGCTCAGCGTCATCGACCAGGTGCGCGAGATGATTCCGCTGATCCAGGAGACCGCGCCGAAGGGGATGAAGCTCAACCTCGGCCTTCGATCAGTCGGTGTTCGTGCGGGCGCGCTCTGGGGCGTCGTGCGCGAAGCGGCGATCGCCGCCGGACTGGTGGCGCTGATGGTCCTGATTTTCCTGGGTTCGGCGCGCAGCATGCTGATCGTAATCCTCTCGATCCCGCTTTCGATTCTGACGGCGATCATCGGGCTCAAGCTCTCGGGCCAATCGATCAACATCATGACGCTGGGCGGACTCGCGCTTGCGGTCGGGATGCTGGTGGATGACGCGACCGTCGCGATCGAGAACATCCATCGCCATCACGCGATGCATAAGCCGCTGCTGGTGGCGATCCTCGACGGATCGGCGAGATTGCGACGCCCGCATTCATCGGCACGCTGGCGATTTGCATCGTGTTTTTCCCGGTGGTGCTGCTGTACGGGTGTCGCGCGCTTTCTGTTCACGCCGCTGGCGCTGGCGGTGGTGTATTCGATGCTGACGTCGTATCTGCTGTCGCGCACGCTGGTGCCGGCGATGGCGCGCTATCTGATGCCGGAAACGCATGACGAACACGCGGCGAGCGGACTGTGGGCGCGATTTCGCGCAGCGGTTTCGACCGCCGCTTCGAGCGCTTTCAGCGAGGGTTATCGCGAGCTGCTCGGCAAGTTCATCGCGCGTCGGGCCTTCGGCCTGACCTGCGTGGCGCTATCTGGTCGGTTCGTCGATGTTCCTGATGCCGGTGGTCGGCCAGGATTTCTTCCCGACCGTTGACGCCGGCATGATGAAGATGCATGTGCGGGCGCCGACCGGGACACGCGTATCGAAGAGACGGAACGAATCGTCGACAATATCGAGCGCAGCGTGCGCGGGCTGATTCCCGCCACCGAACTCGATCAGATCAGCGACAATATCGGCCTGCCGCCGTTCGCTTTCGTGCTGGCCTTCTATCAAACCGACAGCGTCGGGTCCGCAGGACGCCGACATCTTGATTTCATTGAAGCCACGGCACCATCCGACCGCCGCCTATCAGCGACTCGATTCGCCGAATGGTCGCGCGAGCGATTTTCCCAACGTGCAGGTCTATTTCCAGGCGGCCGATATCGTCAGCCAGGTGCTGAACTTCGGGCTCTCGGCGCCGATCGACGCGCAGATCTCCGGGCAGAATCTCAAGGCCGGACTACGATGTCGCGCGCCGCGTGCAGGCCGCGATGCAAGCGGATTCCGGGCCTGACCGACGTTCGCGATCGCGCAGATGCTCGATTATCCGACGATGCGGGTCAATGTCGACCGGGTCAAGGCGCTCGAACTCGGCGTCGATCAACGGTCGGTCGCAAGCTCGACCTGCTGACCTCGCTCGCCACCAACCACTTATTGCTGCCGAGCTACTGGCTCGATCCAAGTAATGGGGTCAACTATACGCGTGCTCGAACAAGTGCCGCAGCATATGCTCGATTCGGTGCAGGCGCTGGGCAACACGCCGCTGACACCGTCGAGTCGTCGACGGAACTGCGGCGACGCCGCAATTGCTCTCTAACGTGGCGACGGTGCGCGCAGGAAGTCGAGCCTGCGGTGGTCAATCATTACAATGTCCAGCGCGTGATCGACGTGGACAGCGGCGTCGAAGGACGCGACCTCGGCAGTGCATCTGCGGCGGTACAGAAGGCGATCGACGGCCTGGGTCAATTGCCGCTCGGCATGCGCATCACTATCCGCGGGCAGAGCCAGGCGATGTACGAGTCGTTTTCGCGCGCTCGAACTCGGCATCGTGCTCGCGATCATCCTGGTCTATCTGCTGATGGTCGCGAACTTCCAGTCGTGGATGGAGCCGCTGGTCATCATGATGGCGGTGCCGGGAGCACTGGCCGGCGTGCTCTGGATGCTGGCGCTGACGCGGCACGACGATCAATGTCGAGTCGCTGATGGGCGCGATCATGGCCGTCGGGGTCGGGGTGGCGAATGGCAACCTGGTCGTGATCTTCGCCAACGAATTGCGCGAGCAGGGCTATAGCGCCACGACGGCCGCGATCGAAGCGGCGCGGACACGCCTGCGCCCGGTCGTGATGACGGCCCTGGCGATGATTCTCGGGATGCTTCCGATGGCGCTGGCGATGGGCGAGGGCGGCGAGCAAAATGCGCCGCTGGGACGCGCGGTAATCGGTGGACTGATGGTCGCGACGCTGATGACGCTGTTTGTGGTTCCCGCCGTCTATTCCATCTTCAGCGGCAACGTGAAGGGCAAACATCAGCGCGATGCTGAAATCGAGGCGGTCACTTTGCCCGGCGCCTGAGGTTGCAGGACCATGGAGGACGATCCCAAAAGCTACCAACCGAGCGTACCAGGCGGATTCTTCGTCGTTGCCTGGGTAGTGGCGATCGTGGTGGCGCTGGGACTGACTGCTGGACTTGTGCTGGCGCATAGCCTGCGCCTGAGCCGTCAGAGCGATGCGCTCGAGCAGGCAATCCAGCTCGGGCCGCGTGTGTTGGTCGCGCGAGCGCTGCATTCGCCGAGCAGCCGGAGCGTCGAATTGCCGGGAACCCTGCATGGATTCATCGAAACGCCCGTCTACGCGAAGGTTCCGGGCTACCTGAAGAGTATCCGCGTTGACAAGGGCGACCACGTACGCAGCGGAGAGTTGATCGCGATTCTGCAATCGCCCGAACTCGACCATCAAGTCACGAGTGCGCGGGCGACCTACCGATTGGCTCGACTGACCGACGAGCGCAACCAGGCGTTGCTCGCGAGCCGTGTCGTAGCCCAGCAGACGGCGGACGAATCGCGCGCCAGTATGGAGGAAGCCAGAGCGACGGTCTCTCAGCTCGTCGCGATGCAGGCCTACGAAGAAATTCGCGCACCCTTCGACGGGGTGGTCACAGCGCGCTACGTCGATCCCGGCACGCTCATCCCGCAAGTGACCACGCCGTCGACATCGCCGATGCCCATCGTTGCGATGGCAACGCTGTCCCCGCTACGGATTTATTCGGACGTCCCACAGAGCACGGCGCCCTTCATCCGCGACGGCGATCCCGCCACGGTAACCGTTACCGAGTATCCCGGCCGTGAATTCAAAGGCTCTGTCACGCGCCATCAGCAGGCACTGACGAGTGCCACGCGCACGATGCTGGTTGAGGTGGATCTGTCAAATGAGGACCGAGCCTTGCTCCCGGGGATGTATGCCACTGTTACGTTCTCCGTGAGCACACCGGTGGAAGTGCCGATGGTACCGGACGACGCGCTGATATTTCGCGACGGCAAGCCATACGTGCCGGTGGTTCGCGACAGCCATTTGAAACTCGCCGAGGTTACCCTCGGTTACGACGACGGCATCAATATCGAGATCACGCGTGGAATTTCCAGCCAGGACATGATCGCGCTTAACGTCGGGCAGTCCGCGCGCGACGGCGAACGGGTCCGTACGGTCACGGCTCAGCAAATGCAGTAGGGCGCACGTTGCACATCCTCAAATTTTCCTCTGTGCCGACGTGAGCCGGCGCACAACCCTCCGTACCTGCGGAATACGCTCAAGTTGAAAACGTGAGCCGGCGCCCGCCATGCGAAACCTGGCCGGTCGCATCGCTGCGCACGAAACAAAACAGATGGTGCCGCTCCCGTCCGCGCGTTGCGAGAACGTGATGTGTCCCAGATCATGCAGCGGTATATCGATGACCTTTCTTGGGGCGACCCCGCGGACGATGAGAATCCTTTCCGTCGTCAGGCCGTACCATGTGCGCGCGCGCCGTCGCGTATCCAGCATGAAACGCCCACAGGCGAGATGAAAGGCTGAGGCAGGAACCAACGTAACGAATACGATGGCGAAAAGGAGCTCGGTTCGTCGGCCGATCTCCGGATTGATCGGATCAGCTAATCCGCTCAGGTAAGCAGTCAGCGTTTCGATCCCGACTGCGAAGGTGGCCAGGGCGACGATTGACCATAGCAACGTAATCGGCAGCAGCACCCAATCGACACTGTAAAGCCTCCAGCCCTGAAACGGCCGCCCGGCCCAGAGCAGCTTCTCCGCGGACCTTAGCTCCCGAGTAACTTCGTGCGTGGCATCAGGGTCGTTTATGCGTCCGGCTTGGAGACCGACCGTCGCGGGTCGCGAGACCGCCGTTCCCAGTTCGCTTGTGACTAGAGGGTCGGCGGCGTTCATCAAGATTATCCTACTGTGGGATACTAGCGCGCATATAATTTCATCTTTGTCGAAGGTTGTCAAAAAGGCGCTGCAAGAAGACAGGTGCTTGGGCAATCCAAAGCAGCTCGCCGCGGAGAGGTGGTGATCTCGTCGATGAAAAGCGCTGGGCCGGTCTACGAGTATTCGGTCGACTCTCCTACAGCAATCCGTAGACGTCGAGTTCGCTCTGCGTCGCTACATAGACCTTGCCGTTGGCGATCGTCGGAACGGCAAACTCGGCCGCGGGACCAGCGGTGTCGCCGGCCGCCTGCGTACTATCGTACAACTCGGTCATCGTCGAGGCGTCGTAGGCGTACAGCACCGCCGGGCCGCTGGTGGCGAAAGCGGACGTATCAATGGCCCAGACAATACCGTCGGCGGACCCGTGAGCTGAAATGGCCGGCACGGTTCCGGGAAATCCGAAGTTGTTCACCCCGAGAGCCACATTGCCCGTGGTGTCGATCTGGCCGCCATTCAAAGGAAAAGAAACGAGCGGGTTGCCAGTCGGCCCGAAGTAAACTCGATTGTTGAAGTATGCGGGCGCGGTATAGAGTCCCGACGAAAACTCGTTCGGCAGTTCCTGGACGATCGTATCGCCGCCCACGTTGAAGCCGCCAAGACTATCCCGGTTGATGACGTAGACGGTACCTCCTTCGTCTCCAAGAATTGCGAGATGGGCCGGTCCGGACGGTTGATCGGGGAGCAGCATCGGCCCCGCCGAGCCGAAATTCAGTCCATTCGCCTGTAGTTCTGCCTGGTTCCAGGGCGAGAAGTAGTCGGCGACGGCGAGCTTGGAGCCGGTTCGAGTCAGCTTGAACAGACTGTTCCCATAGTCGGGACCGCCGGTGTTGGCGTCGAAAGTACCCTGGCCGGCCGCTATGAATACGTTGCCTTCGGCGTCGGCGGCGGGGCCTTTGCCGGATTGTGAGATGCCAGCCGCGTCGCCATTTGGCGAGTCATTAAAGGTGCCGGATGGTCCGAGCTGCTTGGCGCTATACGCAAATATCCACCCGTGATACGGGGCGTTGCTCCCCGCCGAGCTGAAGGCAATGAAGAGGACGCCCTGGTTGAGCAGGAGCGCAGCGCGTTGAAGCTGGCTCAGCGGGGCGAAGTTCAAGACGCCGTTGTTCGAACCGTCGCCCTGGGCGTGTATCGTTGCCGTGATGACCTTTGGGGTAAATTTCTCGGCACCGGTCGCCAAGCTTAAGGCATGAACTCGGTGTGCGTATCGGCCGGCTTTGTTTTTGGTCGCAGCGACGACGTAGATCGTTGCGCTGCTGCTATCGATTACCGGTGTCGAGGTTATCCCGATCTCAGTACCGACTGCTTCTGCATGGGTATCGAGCGCAGGAATCGGTGTAACAGTCTTTCCTCTCAAGAAACTGTGTCGCCAAAGTGGGCCGCTCACGAGTCCGTCGGCGTCGAACGCGTAGACACTGTCGTGCTCGGTCGCGACGTAAACTATGTTGTGAAGGCCTTTGCGTGGGATTTTGACCGCCGGAACGTAGAGCGGCTGGGCGTAGACCAACCCGTCAACCGGGTACGAAATTAGCTTGCCGAAAGTACCGTTCTTGACGTTAGCCGGCGTGAGACTGGTCTCCGCCAGGTTCTGCCCGGTGCGCGAGTTGTCATTGTGGTATGTAAGCACGCCCTGGAATCCGAATGCGGGAGGTTGCTTAGCTACCTGCGCCCATGCGGACCGATCGCTCACACGAGCGGCGCTCGAGCAGGTCAGGATCGAGGCGCAGAGAACTGCAACTGACAATTTGCTAAGCATTTATAACCGTGAGTTTATTGATGACATCAGTCAAAAAAGTAACTATCCCTAAGAAACGGTACTTGCAAACCACGGCGTAAAACTCTTTGGCAAAATTCACTCCTGATACGCGACCCTTGCGTTCGTCACGATATAGAGTGGACTATCACGGTCAGTTGAGCATCGTCGGGTGCGCCGGCTTTTTGGTCCGGTGCCTGGCGCCAATTTCCGTCGCGATCCGCGGCGGCACATTCCGGGCGATTTGAACTTACGTCTCAGCGAGCAGTTAGAGAGGTAGGGAATGATCCCGTTGTCCCCTCCGATGAGTCTCAGCGCGCTGCCTTGAAAGCCCTGACGCGCCCGGAGAGCGCGCTTGATTAACGGCACAGGCTTGTGGTGCAATTCCGGCTCGTTTCGAAGTCGGGAAAACGGCGCGGATCTTGCCCTGACGTTCGCACGTCTGATGGAGATGGCCCATGGCTGACAATCTGCGAAGCAAAATCGTTACACAAGGCGTGCAGCGCTCGCCCAACCGCGCGATGCTCCGTGCGGTCGGTTTCACCGACCGCGATTTCGAAAAACCGATCGTCGGGATCGCCAACGGTTACAGTACGATCACGCCGTGCAACCTCGGCCTCAATATCCTCGCGAAGCGGGCCGAGACGGCCGCTACGTCGGCCGGTGCGATGCCCCAACTGTTTGGCACTATTACGATCAGCGACGGTATCTCGATGGGCACCGAGGGCATGAAATACTCCCTGGTCTCACGCGAAGTCATTGCGGACTCGATCGAAACCGTTTGCAACGGGCAGACCATGGACGGCGCGGTCGTGGTGGGCGGCTGCGACAAGAACATGCCCGGCGCGATGATCGCGATCGCTCGCATGAATATCCCGGCGATTTTCGTCTATGGCGGCACGATTAAACCGGGCCATTACGCAGGCCGCGATTTGACGATCGTCAGCGCGTTCGAAGCGGTCGGCCAGTTCAGCGCCCACAAGATCGACGAGAAGGAGTTGTTCGAGGTCGAACGCCGTGCGTGCCCCGGTGCCGGATCATGCGGCGGCATGTACACCGCCAACACTATGTCATCGGCGATCGAGGCGATGGGGATGAGCCTGCCGTATTCCTCGACGATGGCCGCAGAGGACGACGAGAAGGCGGAAAGCGCCGCGAAGTCGGCGGAGGCGGTGGTCAACGCGATCCATCGCCGCATCCTGCCTCGCCAAATCATGACCCGCGACGCCTTCGACAACGCGATCGCGGTGGTGATGGCGGTTGGTGGCTCGACCAACGCCGTGCTGCATTTGCTCGCGATGGCCCACGCCGCCGAGGTGCCGCTGGCGATCGACGACTTCGAGGAAATCCGGCAACGCGTGCCCGTGCTATGCGATCTCAAGCCTTCCGGGCGCTACGTTGCGACCGACCTTCATCGCGCGGGCGGAATTCCTCAGGTGATGAAGATGCTGTTGAATCACGGACTGCTACACGGCGACGCGCTTACGATTACTGGGAAAACCATCGCGGAAACGTTGCGCGAGGTCCCCGATGCGCCGCGCAAGGATCAGGACGTTATTCGCCAATGGGACTCGCCGATGTATCCGCAGGGCCATCTCGCGATCCTCAAGGGAAACCTCTCGCCGGAGGGATGCGTGGCCAAAATCACCGGCATCGCCCATCATGAAATCACCGGCCCCGCGCGCGTGTTCGAACGCGAGGAGGACTCGCTCGAAGCGATCCTCGCCGGCAAGATTAACAAGGGCGATATCCTCGTGATCCGCTACGAGGGACCGCGTGGCGGCCCCGGGATGCGCGAGATGCTTTCCCCGACGTCTGCGATTATCGGCGCAGGACTCGGCGACGCGGTCGGTCTGATCACCGATGGCCGCTTCTCCGGCGGCACCTACGGTCTGGTGGTCGGCCACGTCGCGCCCGAGGCCCAGGTAGGCGGACTCATCGCGCTGATTCACGAGGGCGATTCGATAACGATCGACGCGGATAAGCGGATTCTTCAGCTCAACGTGCCCGACGACGAAATTGCGCGCCGGCGCGCCGCCTGGACCCCGCCCAAGCCGCGCTACACCCGCGGCGTGCTCGCCAAGTATGCGGCGCAGGTCTCGACCAGCAGTCTCGGCGCGGTTACCGACTAGACACGCGTCCAGCGGAGACTCGGGGCGACCGCCGGCCTGGGCGCCCTGTGCCACGAACTCGCCGCCGGTGTCCTCCTCGGCAATCTCGTAGCGACCCTGTTTCATCCGGCCGCCGCGTCAATCCGACCGCGGACCGGCCAAGCTTCACATTGCCATATGGAGTAATATTACAGGGGTGTTAGCGAGGGTTTAGGGATCTCCTTATCGGCGGTGTGTGTGGGCGCTAGCTGAAGAAGGGCTGAATCGTGCGTCAGGGAGAAAATTTCTTTAACTTATACAATCACGACTTCGCCCGCGTCGCCGTCGGGATTCCAGCCGTTCGGGTGGCCGATCCCGCGTTTAACACCACCCAGACCATCGCACTCGTACATCAGGCGGTTGACCGCAAGGCGTTGCTCGTGCTCTTTCCGGAGTTGGGAATCTCTTCCTACACTTGCGACGACCTGTTCCATCAGCGCGCGGTGCTCGACGGCTGCCGCGACGGGCTGCGCGCGATCTGTGAGGCTTCCGCCGGATGGCCGCTCGTGACCGTGGTGGGGATGCCGCTCCAGGTCGGCCATCTGCTCTTCAATTGTGCCGTTGTCATCAACCGAGGGCGTATTCTTGGCGTGGTGCCCAAGACCTATCTGCCCAACTATCGCGAATTTTACGAGGGTCGCCAGTTCAATTCCGCCGCGAGCGCCGTGAGCGACGAACTCGATCTCTGCGGCCAGCGCAACGTTCCCTTCGGTACAGACCTGGTCTTTGCGGCCGACGAACAGCCGTTGTTGGCCTTCCACGCGGAGATCTGCGAGGACCTCTGGGTGCCGCTTCCGCCATCGTCCTATGCGGCGCTGGCCGGCGCGACCGTGTTGCTCAATCTTTCCGCCTCCAACATCACGGTCGGCAAAGCTGACTACCGCCGGGAGTTGGTCGCGAGCCAGTCCGCGCGATGCCTGGCGGCGTACCTTTACTCCGCCGCAGGCCCAGGTGAATCGACCACCGACCTGGCGTGGGACGGTCACGCCGTCGTCTACGAAAATGGCAACCTTATCGCCGAGTCGCGACGCTTCCAGGATACGCCGCAGCTCGTCTGCGCGGACCTTGACCTCGAACGTCTAAGCCAGGAGCGGATGCGTCAGACCAGTTTCGGCGAATCGGTGAGGCGCGAGAGCACACGGCTGAAGGGGTTCAGGACTATCCGTTTTTCCGCCACTCTTCCCCGCACTGAGCGCCTCCTGCTCGAGCGCCGCTACGAGCGCTTTCCGTACGTGCCATCGGATCCGGCCCGGCGTGGGGAACGCTGCTCGGAGGTCTACGAGATCCAGGTGCAAGGTCTGGTTAGCCGATTGCGCGCGACCGGACTGCGCCGCGTGGTAATCGGCGTGTCGGGCGGAATCGATTCGACTCACGCCCTGCTGGTGTGTGCGCAAGCGATGGACCGGCTCGGCTATCCGCGCCGCAACGTCCTCGCCTACACGATGCCCGGCTTCGCGACGAGCGTCCGCACACTCGAACACGCGCGCCGCCTGATGCAGGCGATCGATTGCGAGCCGCACGAGCTCGATATCCGGCCCGCTGCGACCCAGCTCCTCAAGGACATCGGCCACCCGTATGTCGGCGGGCACGACGTTTTCGATGTTACTTTCGAGAACGTCCAGGCAGGTGAACGCACCAACCTGCTGTTCCGCCTCGCCAATCTAAACGATGGCCTCGTGGTCGGCACCGGCGATCTGAGCGAACTGGCGCTGGGTTGGTGCACCTACGGTGTCGGCGACCACATGTCGCACTACGCGATCAACGCGAGCGTGCCTAAGACGCTGATTCAGCACGTGATCCGGTGGGTGGCCGAAACCGATCGCTTTGGACGCGCCGCAAGCGCGACGTTGCTCGAGATCCTCGCGACGGAAATCAGTCCCGAACTTGTTCCCGGCATCGCCGGCGCAACCCAACCGGCGCAGTCGACCGAGGCGATTATCGGACCCTACGAATTGCAGGACTTCAACCTTTACTTCACTTTGCGCTTCGGCTACTCGCCGCCGCGCATCGCCTTTCTCGCCTGGTGCGCCTGGCATGACCGCGCCGCCGGCGGATGGCCGGATATTCCCGAGGCCAAGCGCAACCAATACGACCTTGCCCAGATCAAGTCGCATCTGCGGAATTTTCTGTGGCGCTTCTTCAAACTTAGCCAGTTCAAGCGAAGTTGCATTCCCAACGCGCCTAAGGTTGGCTCTGGTGGCTCCCTCTCGCCTCGCGGCGACTACCGCGCCCCCAGCGACAGTGAGGCGACCCCCTGGATGGAACAATTGGATCTGATTCCCGACCGCGAAAATTAGAGCCTTCGCGAGGATCGGGGCGCGCGGGAACAGCTATTGCCGTGTCTAATCTCCCTTGGCCTTGTCGTTCCCACGCTTTGACGACGCCGGGACTTTCGGCATAAAGTCTCTCGCGTCGGGCGGATCCGCCCGAAATTCAAGCGCGCAGGTGACGGTTCATGGGAGCAGCAGAGAACAAGGAACTCGTCCGCAATATGTTCGCCGAGCTATCCAAGGGGAACGCCGAAGGGTTTCTCGGCGCGCTGGCCGATAACGTCCGCTTCACGATAATCGGTACGAGCAAGTATTCCGGTACCTACAACGGCAAGCAGGAGTTGACCACCAAGCTGCTGGCCCCGTTGAGTGCGCAACTCGAGGGCGGCCTCGCGATTACTCCCGACAACTTTATCGCCGAGGGTAATTTCGTCGCGATGCAGGCGCACGGCAAGTCCATGTCCAAGAATGGGAAGCCGTACAACAATACCTACTGCCAGGTATTCACCATCCTGAACGGCAAGGTCCAGGAGATGACCGAATATCTCGATACGGAGCTGGTAACCGCTGCCTTCGGCAAGTAGTTACCGCCGGCGCATGGCGAAGCGCGCGCTTGAGGTGGACGAGGTACGGGCCGCGTTACTATTTCGTCGGCGTGGTCGGTACACGCAGCCAACGGGCGCATTTTCGTTGGCTAAGGCCGTCCGCTTCCCGTCACCTCCCCGTTCCCCGTAGGTGCACGCTTCGCGGCTGATTGCTCGCGTTACTCCCGATTGTCAGGGTATCGCTCTGCAATCCGGGTGACGATGCTGTGAAGATAATTCCGATTTTGCATCGATTACCGGATTGTAGTGCCGCGCCCTTGACACAGGTGGTTGTGCTGGGATCGAAACCGAATTCTACGCCGCTCGTCGTCATGTTGCCGAGAGTTATAGACTGTTGGTTTGCGGCCGGATTGATCACGTTGACGATTTTCACTTTGCTCGGTACTCCGACCTTGTGAAAACCGAATGCCAGGGCCTTCGGCATCACCTTCATCGCGCCGGCCGGCGTGGGAGTGGGAGTCGGGGTCGGCGTCGGTGTCGGACTCGCTGCGCCACCGAACGTGATCTTCATATTCACGTTTGCTCCGCCAGCATTGTTACAATCCAGACCACCCGCTTTATCGTCGTATTGCCATCCGTATTCATGCGGACAGGAGTTGGAGAAAGTTTCATAGAACGGAACCGAGCCGTTGCCTGCTTGTAGCGCCGCAGCCTGCCACTCCGGGTTAGTCAGACCACCCACACCTGAGAACAATTGAGGGGCGGGTGACGGCGTGCCAGTGGGTGGTTCCAGCGAACCGATTCCCGCCGTCGTCGGCGGAACGCACGCCACGTCGTTGTCGTTGGGACCGGTGCTCACACAACTGTAGCCCAGAGCTTGCGGATAGCCGTCGCCCTCGTAACCGCCGCAGGAGTTCCCGACATCGGCTTGGACCGCGCAGTTGATCGGAGGGCCGACCGGCGAGCAAAGGCCGACGCCGGAAGGAAAGCCGCTGACGAGGCCCATGTCGCATGTCTTGCCAGGAGCACAATCTATATCAGCCCAGCAAGTCGCAGTGCCTTGATTCCCCGACGCCATGCTTATGCCGAGTCCATCGGGAGTGACGTTCCCGCTCGAGTTCTTCGCGGAGTACATATCGGCATAACTGGCGCCGTCGGGGGTCCAGAATGGAGACGCCGCCGGTGACGGTACCACGGTGTTGCACTGAAGGCCCGCCGGTGGCGACGCGGTTGAACACTGGATGCCAGGCTGGTTGCAGCCTATTACACAAGCCGCATTCTGGCAGAACCCGGTCTGACAGAAGCCGTTGCCGCATGGTATCGGCGTGGGTCCGGGGGAAGCGACCGGGGTCGCGGTAACCAGCAGGTTGCTTGGACAGACCTGGTTCAGATCCGTTACGCAACCAGGCGCGTAGCATGTTTTTGCCGAGGGCGAGACTGAGATCGCGGTGTTGTAGCCCGAAACCAGGCTGACATCGTAATTGACATCTGTTGCACTGTTCGACGTAGGTTCGAATAGGGATACCGGCGGCGCCCCTCCCTGTTTGACGTCGTTGCTCTCCCACGTGCCGTAGCACTGAAAGAGTCCTCCGCAATCGCCGGTCTGGCATACTTGAGTAAAGCTGCAAACTTTAGTGCCGCCGGCGCCGCTCAGGCATACCGCGTTTGAGTCGTTAAGCCCGGTTGCCCCCTGGCACAACGAAACGCCGCCGCTGGAGCAGTCGATCAGGCATTTTCCGCCATAACAAATATCCTGGACGCCGTTGGTCATCCCACAATCCGTGGACGTGGCGCAGGTTTTGAAATCCGCCTCGTTGCTGAAGAGCCCGTCGAAATCACATCCGGTTCGAGCCCAGAAGTTGCCGCTCCAGCCAGACGGCATGCAGAGGTTTACCGACGATGTGGCAGAAATCTTCCAGTCACCGCCGGGAGGCGTGATGATATTGCTGCTCAGGCTGCCACCGCCCTGGTACGCTTCACCGAGCCAGACCGGATAGGAATTGCTGTTGGTGAACGTGAACTGATTGCCGGAGCCGCAGGTAACGGCATCTGGGATACCTGGGCTGATCTTGGGATCCGCTCCAGTGCCGGCATAGGAGACGCGGAACATGACGCCGAGCGCCAGCACCGCCGCGAACCTTACGAATTTGCGATAGTTTCTGCTGCCACGAACCCGACCGGAACCGACTCGCGCCAATGCCATTCCCCCTCCCCACAACCGCCTCGTCAAGATGCAGACGAAATTGATTCGTCAAACAGCTTGCTGTGCCTGCACAGTGTCGGTTGGCGTAAAATCAGTCAAGGTGAGAGAAATCAAGCTGGGTCGATCAGTCTTTTCGATGGTCGCCTTAAAATCTCTCTCTCGTCATCGCGATGGCCTTAAAGCTCTCGCCGGTACCCAAAATATCAAACATCTACCGCCCGGTGCCCCGTAGGACAACGATCCGCGGCTGATTGCTGGCGTTGCTCTCGATCGTGAGCGTATCAGTCTGCAATCCCACCAACGAGGGATTGAAGATGATTCCAACCTTGCAGCGGGAGCCCATGGCGAGGATTGCGCCGTTCACGCAGGTCGTGGTCGTCGGGTCGATAGTGAATTGACCGCCGCTCGTCGTGATAGTTCCGAGAGTCAGGGATTGCTTGTTCTTCAGCGGGTTGACCACCGTGACGATTCTCGGCTTGCTGGTCGTGGCAACCTTATGAATGCCATACGCGATGCCCTTTGGCCTCGTCACCATTGGGCCCATCACCGGAGTGGGCGTTGGGGTCGGTCCACCACCGCTGGAATTATAGGCGAGGACAAACGTGGCCATGTCGGCCGTTCCCCATCCCGTTGCTTGATCGTATCCGGCCACCGCGGAGAATCCGGTGACGCCGTTGAACGTATTGTTTCCGGTGGTAACGTCGCGCA
This sequence comes from uncultured Pseudomonadota bacterium, assembly GCA_963837035.1. Classification (GTDB taxonomy): domain Bacteria; phylum Desulfobacterota; class Binatia; order Binatales; family Binataceae; genus JASHZA01. The sequence continues at coordinate 277,986 of CAWIMH010000021.1, read as the reverse complement.
GCCCCGATAGCGCAGGGTTCGCCATTGCGCCCAAGGTGTATAACTCGGGATTCATATTGCCGAGCCGTCCGCCATCGGTTTGCGCCACCAGCTTGGCGAGTCCGGCCCACATCGGCGCGGCGATGCTCGTTCCGCCGATGCAGCAGCTCATGACCGCGCTGCCACCGCTGTCGGTGGCCCAATAGAAACCTGGCGAATATGGGCTTGCACCCAGCGCGATGTCTGGAACGTCGCGCATGCCGTCGGCCGGGGTCACGGTATTTTGATATGCGGGCTTGGGAAAGATCGCACTCGCGCCACCGCCCGTGGATCCCGAAGGGTCATCCCACGCGGACTCCGGGACGTTGCCGACGTCGCTCGTTCCGGAATAGTTGGGAGTAAATTGCGTACCGCCTACCGCGGTTACATTGGGATCGGCCGACATTTCGCTGACGTGCGGGCTCGTGCCGGCCACGCACGTATTTCCGCTCAAAACGATTCCAGCGGCGCCCTCATCACCCGAGGACACGAACACCGACTGACCTTGTGCGGCCGCCTGTGCGAACAACGGATCGAGAGTCCCGCTGTAAAAGGAGTTCGTAGTACCGCAGAAGCCGTAGCTGATGCTGATCGCGCCGCACCTGTTGTCGACAACCGCTTTCTTTATCGCGTCGGTGAGCGGATCGATCGTTTCGTGGGCGGAATTACCGATATAAACGCTGAGCGCAGCGCCGCGAGCGACCGCATGACCCCATTCGATATCGAGCAACACTTCGATTTCATCGCCGTTGCGTCCGGGACTGGTGCCGTCTGCAAGAACCCGTGTGAGGTTAGACGTGGGCAAGCCGAAGGTCGTATCGAACATGGTGACGGCGGCGCTGAGATAGTCGGAGTCCTCAATGAAGGCAAGGCAATCGCCCCCGCCACCGGTCGTGCCGCCGCTGATCAACGGGTTCTGGTCGTAGAACGTGGCGAGGTCGCCCGGGCCGAAGGCGAGACCCGATCCGGAATCAAAGTCCGGAATCGATAGCGCAGTGCGCATGATGCGGTCGGGTTGAGATTTCGCGAAGGCACTAGATGTGCTCAAGGCGCGCGTTCCCCTCGAAACGCGCGGGCTTACCCGCCGGAGGTTCTTCACCCCCGTGGCCAGGGCGAATGAATGACGAAGGTTGTCGAGGCCCTCGACCGATGCGACCATGCCGGAGAATTGCGTCGGGATCTTCGCGTCGCTGGTATTGGCGAAAACCGCGCCGTCACCGGAACTCGCGATTTTCGTCGCAAATGCGCCTTCGGCCTGAGCGGCGTTGCCAGTTGCAGTTATCCCGCGTGCGTTCGAGCCGGTGATGCGAAACCCGCGGTGCGACAACCAATCCCTCATGGCTGCGACTTCCGCTGGAGTGCGGCCGAAGCGCTCGTCAAATTCGTCGGGCGTCAGCCAGCCATGGTATTGCGATGAAGCCGGGTCCTGCTGATCGGCGAGAAGCTGAGTGAGCGCCTCACGATTTCGGAGGGCGAAGGAAATGTGTATGCTCAGGGGTCGGTTTGCGGATGCCTGGAAGCCGAGGTTCGCGGCCTCGAGCGGGTGGCTGCCAACGAGTGGAGCGGTGGCGACCTGGGCAGAAGCCGCGCCTGCAAAGAGGCTACTCACCAAGACCGCTGTAGCGAGGGTAAACCGCGTCACAGGTTTCTCAGCTTCATTTTCAGGGCTAGAAAATGATTGTCAATGACCGAGTTTCTGACTAGGACCAAGAGGAAAGTTTCTAAGGGGCGCATTTGCACTATTAATCTCAGCTACAAATAATATAGCGGTTTGGATACTCCAGACAAGATTCTAAATGATACGTAGTAGTAATAGACGGAATTAAGCATAATCAGGCGAATATAGGCTGGTGATCGCAGAGAATTTCGACTTGAAGTTCTTTCCGCGCGAGTCAAACGGCGTAGGCAGCGCTTAAGCGAAAATGGACCCTCCTAATGAGACCCGCGTACATCTCGGCGCTGCGGCCGTCGTCCGATGGATGCTGGGCGAGGGCCGGTACAACACGCGTATGCGCGAGTTCGGCGCTGAGATGTGCGAGCGGATCGTTGCTGCGGGGATCCCGATAGCCCGCGGCTTCTGCTACGTAGGGACACTACATCCGCAGGTCGGGGCGGCGGCGTACATATGGAAGCGGGGCGATACCGGCGCCACCCGAGTACTTGGTTCGCGCGGACTTCAGGACAGCGAGGAATTCACCAACAGCCCACTGACGGTGGCGCGCCGCACCCGCCAGCTTTTCCGCCGGCGCCTCGTCGATTCCGCGGGTCCATTCGAATTCAAGATACTGGAGCAGCTCAAAAGCGAGGGTGGTACAGACTACCTGGTACTGCCGATGGTGTGTTCGGACGGCGACGTCAACGCGATCACGTTTCTGACCGACAAGGCCGAAGGCTTTAGCGAAACCGAGGTCGCCGGCCTCGAGCAGATTGCGCAAGTTTTGGGAATCATCGTGGAGCTGCAATCGGCGCGGCGGATCGGGAAGAGCCTGATGGATACCTACCTGGGGCCGCGGACCGGGGCGCGAGTTCTGTCCGGCACGATCGGGCGGGGCAGCGGTGAGACGATCCGGGCGGTTATCTGGTCGTGCGACCTGCGCGGCTTCACGACCTTGGCCGATCGGCTCCCGAGCGGCGAGTTGACGGCCCTGCTCAACGATTATTTCGGCATCGCGGTAAAGGCGGTCAACGACGAAGGCGGCGAGGTTTTGAAGTTCGTCGGCGACGGGATGCTGGCCATCTTCGAGTTGTGCACAGGCGACGACGTGGGTCCCTGCTGTGCGGCGGCGCTGCGCGCGGCGCGGTCCGCTTTTGCGGCGGCGGAGGCGGCGAACGTGGCACGCCGCGCCGGCGGTTTGCCGGAGATTCGCTTTGGGGTCGCGTTGCATCTGGGTGAGGTCTACTACGGGAATATCGGTTCGCCGGAACGGCTGGATTTCACGGTGATAGGGCCGGCGGTGAACCACGCGGCGCGGCTCGAACGGCTGGCTTCGGAGCTGGGCCGGAGCCTGGTGACGTCGGCCAGTTTCGCCGCCGCCGCACGGGAGCCACTCGAGAGCCTGGGGCGTTACGATCTGCGCGGGGTCGCCGAGGCGCAAGAAGTGTTTGTGCCGGTCGGAGATGGCGTCGAATCATCGCGCGCCCGCACCGGCTGACCACTTCTTTTCCACCAAGACGAAACACGTCCGCTTCAGGGAGAATGAGGTGCCGATCCTCAAACTCATGCAGCGCGCCTACCTTGCAAGCGTTGCGGGCGTGAGCAAACGTTATCCAATTTCTGTGAAGCGGGTGGAAAGCGGCGACCCCCTCGAAAAATCCGATGCGCAATCCTCCTCCCCACGAACCTGCATCGAGTCGATCCGATGGATATGGAGCGCCGCCACTATAAATCTGGTTTTCTGTCAACCGAAATTATGTTGGATATGACGACGAGCGAAAAGCGATCCAACGGCGAAGCCGTGACTGACCGGAATCGCCAACTACGCGGCTATTTGATGCCAACAACGCTGACCAAAGTGATGGCTGTGGGCTTTTTAGCGACCGCTTTTACATTAGAGATCGTCGCTTGCTCTAACAGCGGGGGAACGAAAGGTTCTGGCTTATTCGGACGTTGGTTAAATGCGCCAAAGACTCTCAACAGCTGCGCAGTATTCAACGCAGCGCCAATGAGTCGAACTTCGATGACACCGTTGAAGGTTGTATTTACAAGCCGAAAAGGACCGCCACCATACGTTAAAACAGCGGCATTAAAGGAACAGTTTTCGCAATCCAATCCATCCAACTGCTGCCTCTGGGCAGGCCCAAAAGCGCCGTCTCGGACCAACAAAGTCTGGGAAAAGACTGGAACAACGGGAATCTGGCTAGGTAGGGCAATCGCTTCTGTCATTGGAGCGGAGCCGGTTGACGAAGATTGTGCCCAAGTAGATGTCTGGATACCCGCCGAGATGGCGAAAGCGCAAGAAGCACCCACAATGAAAGACCCCAGTGCTAGCATGACTTTAGACATTGTTTCCGCTCCTAATGGTTGTGACTGTTCTGTTTTGCGCTACCAAACCTGGCGAATCGCCGCCGTCGCGGTCTATACCAAAGAATCGAAGACTTAACAGGATGTAGGCGTATCGCGGGGTGTCAGGTGCGACCGCTAATATCGGCAGAGGCCCAAGTCATTGTAGATCACTTCACGCGGTCTCGACTTCGACGACTTCATGTACTTCCTTGGATTTTTCCCGGAAACCAATCGCTATATGTGCGCGCGATCAAGCTCTTCGCAGCGACAGGATCGACGGTCTTGAATCCCTGCGCGATTAAACTCCATTTTTTTACGATGACAAATTCACCCACTAGCCCGCCGGTCACGATACCGACAAGTCGGAGCCGCCTGTGGGGAGAAAGAGACGGGTCGCGCAAAACTGTCCACACTGGACTTCCGCTAATGCCGCTTATGTCCAGTTTCGTTGGACCAAGAACTTGACCTTCCATCTCAAGGAAGCTCTTCGGATATTCGAGCAATAGATCGATTCGCTCATCGATGGGTACGTCACTTGGGTTTAGGCCAGAATTGATTTCTTGAATCGATCGGCCTCGATAGATGGGCGATATCGCCAGCAGACGCCCGGATCGGATTTCGGGAAAACTCCCTGGGTCTGACAAACTGCCGGGGTAGCCAATAAAGGCGAAAGTGTCGCTATATGGACCAACCCTTCCCAGATGCTTTGGCGTGAGGGATGTCCAACAGGATCGTTTCAACCGCATAGAAGCGCTTGGTTCATCCACGCGAGCCACACCAACGTCAAACTTCCGATCTGAAGGCAGGGTTCCGTAGCTCATATTGCCGAGACACCAGACTGTGGCTTTCCTTCTGCCGAGCGGCACGCCGAAATTATTCGGGTCCGCCTTGTAGATCTTGATGACGTGAGCAGCGCTAACGATATATAGGCGGGAATTGACGTGAAGTACCGAGGCTGTGCCGAGTAGCGGTTTAGGTTTCCCGTACTCGCTAACTATCGGAAAACAAAAGCGCTCCACAAATCGGAGCATAGCGGCTTGGGTCCTGACTGAGAGTGTCTGCACAACACTCCTCATCAGATGGCATTAGGCGGATAAAATGCAACCTCTATTTTCTACGCCCCAAAACCGAGGTTGGGGTGACCTGAAACTGGCCGCTGTCTCCTAACCCGTCAACCGGAACAGGGTTGGGCAGGAGCCAGAGGCATTTCAGAGTCACCCCTTAGCGCCACGCGGGGCAGGCAGCCACGCGTACGCAGCGGCGAGGGCCTCCCGCCCGCTTGCGGCGAGCGGCGCGCCGTGATGGTGGTTTGAGGCTATTTTCTGGACTGACAGAATCCAACAGTTCTGGTAAGCTTGTGATGGAGGCGTTAGCAAAAGCCCGTAAATTGCTGGCGTTTGCTCTCGACTCGGAATCAAGGGCCTAAGTCAACGCGTTGATGGAACGAGCAAAGAAAGGTCGGGAGACTGCAGAAGCATTGGCGCGGGTCATCGCCGGTCACGCTGACGACGATGCGGTAGAGCCAGTACGACCGTTTATAAACCACCGCATGGCATAAACCACCGTGCCCTGCTCGGAGCGTAGTTCGCAGCAGACTCCGCCATCCAGCATCCGCCAGATACAGCGGATATTTGATGCCTAAACAGGCTTGGCGACAGAGGACAATTTCAGGTCACGCCTTAGCGCCACGCGGGCTAGTCAGCCACGCGTACGCTGCGGCGAGGGCCTCCCGCCCGCTTGCTGCTCGATAAGCTCAACTCGGAATCTTAAAACGCAGCTCGCGGACTCCTGCTCGCTCCGCGCGGCAACCGCGCTCCGCTGGCGCTGATACGCGCGACATCGCGGCCGAAAAGGTGTAAGTCTCGTCGGCAGCAACGATAAAGCGTCGGACACGACGCATAGGACCTTGCCGACCCGACTGAATATTCGATGGCGGCCTCTTCTTCGATCACCGCGGCAATAAAGCCTCCGGAGCCGGTGCGGACGCACAAGTGGCTCGTCGCGTCCGCGGTGATGCTCGGGGCCTTTCTCGGCGTCCTCGATACCTCGATCGTCAACGTGGCGCTGCCCTACATGCAGGGCAGCTTCGCTGCGAGTGTGGACGAGATTACCTGGATCGTGACGAGCTACCTGGTGGCGACCGGGGTGACGATTCCGTTGACCGGATGGATCGCGGCGCGGATTGGGCGCAAACGGTACTTCATGTGGTCCGTGAGCTTGTTCGTAGCGGGTTCGGCGCTGTGCGGGGTCGCCACCGGACTGCATCAGATGGTGCTGTTCCGCATTCTGCAAGGGGCGGCGGGGGCGGCGATGATGCCGCTGTCGCAGGCGATCCTCTTCGAGACCTTTCCGCCGAGCGAGCACACGATGGCGATGGCGACCTTCGGGCTGGGGATGATGGCCGCGCCGATTCTGGGTCCGACGCTGGGCGGATGGATCACGCTCAACTGGAGCTGGCGCTGGAATTTCTACATCAACGTGCCGGCGGGCGCGACGGCGGCGATGATGGTGTATGCGTTCGTCCACGATCCGCCGTATCTGCGCGAGCAGCGCGGGAGCGGGCGGGTCGATTACCTCGGGATCATCTACATCGTGATCGGGCTGGGCGCGCTGTTCATGGTGCTGGATCGGGGGCAGCGGGCGGACTGGTTCGCGTCGGAGTGGGTGCGTTATTTCGCGCTGGCGTCGGTGGGATCGGTGGTGTTGCTGGTGCATCACGAATTACGGTTTCCCGACCCGATTCTCGATCTGCGGATGCTCAAGGTATTCGGCTTCAGTCTCGCGATAATTCTGATCTCGATGCAGTCGTTGGTGCTATTCAGCGTGAATTTGCTGAATCCGCTGTTCACGCAGGAGTTGCTCGGTTACGACGCGTGGAAGGCGGGATTGGCAGTGGCGCCGCGCGGAGTCGGCGTGATCGTCGCGCTACTCGCGGTGGGTCAGCTTTCGCGGCGCAACTATGACATGCGTCCGCTAGTTTGCGTCGGGTTCGTGCTCGCGGCCTATGAAATATGGCAGATGTCGGAATGGAATCTCGAGGTGAGCATGCAGGCGGTACTGTGGCCGATCCTGATGTTCGGGCTGGGCCTCGGCGCGGTGTTTCCGACGGTAACGGCCGCGGGCATGGGAGCGATTCCGCGCGAGCGCATGGGCTTCGCGTCGAGTCTGTTCACAATGATGGTCAACACCGGCGCGGGCATCGGGATCGCGACCGTGAGCAATATCATCACGTCGCGCCAGCAGGTGCATCAGACGTACTTGGTGCAGCACTTCTCGGTGTTCGAGGCGTGGCGCTTCAGCAAGATGCCGGCGCTGATGCCGGGCTCCCCGACATTTCACTACATGCAGCAGATGGCGACGGGGCAGAAGCAGGGCCTGGACCTGGTTTACGGGATGATCCAGTCGCAGGCGTGGCTGCTGGCTTACAATGACGCCTATCGTCTGCTGGCTCTGTGCGCGCTGCTGTGCGCGCCGTGGTGCCTGTTGCTCAATCGCTCGGGGGGCGGCGGGGCGAGCGTCGCGACGGAGTGATTGGCATTAAGCTGGAGCAAGGGGAAAATCCCGCGAGGATGATCCGACGCCGGATCCGCTGGATGAATCCCACCAGCAAGCGGCACGGTAGAAGTGGGAGCGCGTCACGAGATGTAGGCGACGTGCGCGTGATGATGTATAGAGGGGCGGGGACTCGAAATACATAGACCTCGCGAGGAGGCAGTCATGGCCGAAGCGGCGATGCGGCACGTACTTGACGGCTACAAGGTTCTCGATTTCTCGCACATTGTGGCAGGGCCGACCTGCACCCTGATGCTCGCCGAGATGGGCGCGGAGGTGATCAAGGTCGAGATGGCGCCCAACGGGGATCCCGCGCGCGGCGGTCCATTCATGGTGAGCGGGCGCAGCGGCTACTTCGTGCAGCACAACCGTGGCAAGAAGGACATGTGCGTCGACCTGAAGCACCCGGAAGGGCTTGCGATGATGAAGGCGCTCATCCCGCAGATGGACGTGATGGTGCAGAATTACGCGCCCGGCGTGATCGGCCGCATGGGACTCGGCTATGACGTGGTGAGCAAGATCAATCCGCGACTCGTGATGTGCTCGATATCGGCCTTCGGCCAGACGGGCCCGCTCGCGCAGGAACCGGGTTACGATTACCTGGGCGCGGCTTATGCGGGAGTCGTGTCGATGTGCGGCGAGGCCGACGGGTCGCCGTATTTTCCAATGATCGCGCTGGGCGACGTGAGCACGGGGGCGCATGCGATGGGTGCGATCTGCGCGGCGCTGCTCGGGCGGGCGCGCAGCGGCCACGGCCAGCATCTGGATATCTCGCTGCTCGATACCTACTTCCATTACCATGAGGCCGGAATCGAGAGTCATACGATCAGCAAGGGGGCGGTAAAGCCGACGCGTTCGGGGATGCATTCGTGGTACGCGGTGCCGGCCGGGATTTTCAAAGGCCGCGACCATTACTTCATCGTAATCGCGGCGCTGGACCATCAGTTTGCGGCGTTGTGCCGCGGAATGGGGCGGCCGGAGCTGGGGTCGGACCCGAAGTTCAAGGTCAACGCGGCGCGCCTCGAGAACCTGAAGGAACTCATCGGGATAATCGAGGGATACCTCCAAGCCACGCCCGAACAAGAGGTGCTCGCGACGATGTCGGAACTGCGAGTGCCGTGCGCGCCGGTGTTGTCAGTGGCGGAGGCGATCAAACATCCGCATCTGCGCGAGCGCGGAACGGTCCGCACGGTGCACGATCGGATCCTCGGAGACTTCGACGTCCCGGGATTCGCGCTGCGCTTTTCGGATTTCCCGCAGCGGCTCGAATTGGAGGCGCCCACCCTCGGCGAGCATAACGAGGAGGTGCTGACGCAGTACCTCAGCTACCCCAAGTCGCGGGTGCGGGAACTCGAGCAGATGGGCGTCCTGCGCAGCGGCAGGGTGTAGCGCTCGGCGGAAACGGTCTTAGAGCCCGAGTTCCTTGATGAACGGGCGCAGCGCGGCGAGCAGACCCGCGGGATTGTCGCCCTGGATCGTATGGCCCGAGTTGGCAACGCGGAGCCAGCGGCCGTTCGGCAGTGCGGAGGCGAACTTCTCGGCGTTCTGATCGGAGAAGACGTCGCTGCGGTCGCCGCGGAGGATCAGCGTCGGGCATGAAATCTTGTGGATATCGTCGAGAATCTGGCGCGCGCGCTCGATCCGTTCGCTGGCGAAATCGGGCGACATGCGCTTGGGGTCGTGCTTCCACGTCCATTTGCCATTGGGCATGCGGCGCAGATTGTGGAGCAGGCTGCGGCGGAGCAGTTCCGGGTTGCGGCGGGGATTGAAGGCCATCGCGCGCTGGACGAATTCGTCGACCGAGTCGAGTTCGCGATCCTGAGTGATAAAATCGCGGATGCGCTTGCCGCCGGCCATATTCAGTTCAGGACCGACGTCAACCAGGACCAGCCCAGCCATCGATTTCGAGTGGCCCATCGCATAGCCGATCGCGGCAAATCCACCCATCGAATGGCCGACGACGAGCGGGCGCTTCAGGTCGAGTTTTTCGACGAAGCCCTCGATGTCGCGAATCTGGCTCTCGAAGCTGTAGTCCGAGGTCGGTTCCCATTCGCTGTCGCCGTGACCGCGCTGGTCGAGGGCGAGGCAATGGTAGTCGTCGCGGAGCATCAGGCAGACGAGGTCCCAGGTATGCGCGTTGAGGCCGCCGCCGTGGAGGAAGAGGATCGGCTGGCGTTTGGCGGTGCCCCAGTCGAGGTAGTGAAAGCGCATCCGGTCGACGACGATGTGATGCGATTTGGGCAGGGTGACCCCGGGCAGTTTGAGTCCGGCGAACTGGGCGGCCAGATTGAGGTGTTCGATCTGTTCGGATTCGGTCAACACGGTCCACGCTCCTTGGTCTGTTCCGTTTGCGATAACAGCCTGAAACGCAGGTCAGGACAGAGCTTTGGCTGAACTCATACCGGACGCAGGTTTGAGTAGATTTATAGCAAATTGCGGAAAAGGGTCGCAATCAGAGGATCGGGCAGGGACTTAGCGCGGCGGGCCACGTTCGCGGCGGACGGCGTCGAACCGGTTCGAGTGCCACCGCGGCTCAAGTAATACGGGCGGGTGCTCTCACACCCGCCCGATATGCGATTCGATAACGGTTTTCCTACCAGCGGCGACCACCGCCGCCGCCACCACCACCGCCTCCGCCCCGGCGATCACGTCCTCCACCGCCGCCGCCACCACCGCCTCCGCCGCGCGGGCCGCCTTCACGGGGACGGGCTTCGTTGACGCGGATTGCACGGCCTTTGAGTTCAGTTTCGTTAAATTCCTCAATCGCCTTGGCAGCATCGTTCGAGTCGGCCATCTCGACGAAGCCGAAACCGCGCGATTGGCCGGAGAATTTATCGACAACGACTACCGCGCTGTCGACTTTGCCAGCCTGCGTGAAAAGCGCTTCCAGGTCCTCATTGGTCACTGAGTAGGCGAGGTTGCCTACGTACAATTTTGTGGGCATCAGTTTGCCCCCTCCTTAGTCTGTGCCGGGAAGCGCGCAACCAGAGAAACCCAACAAAGCGGGTTTAAGTGAAAAGTGCGTCCGGGCGATTATGTTCCACAGTATGCATTTATTCTTTCGCGGAAGCAAAGTCCACGACCTTCTTTGTCGGAGCCAGTTGACAGAAAAGAAAGCCTAGGGCTAACTCGGCTTGTGTCTAGCGAGAAGCTTCCGTCCTGGCTGTTATGGCAGCGGCTGAGCGGACTCGAGGTCTTCCAGGACTTCACTGAGAATCAGCGGGACTCGTTCCTGAGGGCGTACGAGAGCGACCCGGCGATCCGGCTGCGGAGGTTTGCGGCGGGTGAGTGGGTGTGTCGCAAGGGCGAGTACGAGCTCGACCTTTGCTTTGTCCTAAGCGGCAACGTTGACCTATTCGACCATCTATCGGGCGAGCGGCAGAAACTGACGACCCTGGAAGCGGGGCGGTTTTATGGAGAGCTCGGAGCGATTGGGGGGCTTCCGCGGACGGTCGACGTCGTGGCGGGGAGCGAGACCGAGATTTTCTATGTTCCGCGGCACGCGCTTAAATTCGTCGAGATCAATCCCCGAGCACGGGCGCTGCTCGCGCGATCGCTACCGCAGCATGGCGGTGCAGGTCACTGCGGCCGCGCTCGAACTTTTCAGGGGAGTGCCACCGGAGTTCATCGCAGAACTGATGCCGAAATGCGAGATCCTGCGCTACGAACTGCGCGGGGTGCCGGTGGTGACGCAGGGAGAACCCGGCGACGCGCTGTATATCGTGCGCGACGGTTTCGTGCAGGTGGTGCGTGAGCGCGAAGACGGCACCCATCGCGTGCTGCACTATCTGCGATCCGGCGAATTTTTCGGCGAGATGGCGCTGTTCGAGACCGGCGTGCGCTGGGCGAGCGTGCTGACCGCGGGGAAATGCGAGCTGATCAAAATCGGGCGCGACGATTTTCTCGACCTGTGCCGGCGATATCCGCATATCGAAGCGGAGTGCGCAAAGTAATCGCGCAGCGGCGCGAGCAGGACGAATACGGTGACGCCGGAGATTTCGGAACTGCTCGAGCGCAGCGGACAGCTCGGAGTGATCCAGGCCGACGCGCTGCTGGTGATGGACCTCGACCTGTGCATCAAGTGCGACAATTGCGTCAAGGCGTGCGAATCGCTGCATGGCCAGAGCCGGCTGATCCGCAACGGGATCCAGATCGGGAAGTACCTGGTGCCGAGCGCCTGCCGCCATTGCGACGATCCGAAATGCATGAACAGTTGCCCGACGGGCGCGATCAAACGACGGCCGGAGGGCGAGATCTACTTCCAGTACGATATGTGCATCGGCTGCGGCAACTGCGCGATCGCATGTCCCTACGACAATATCGCGATGATCGACACGCCGACGTTCGATCGCGCGCAGGCACGCAAAGTCGCGATCATGAACGATCCGAACTTCTTCCGGCCGTATCCGGTGGCTGCGCACGACGTCGGTGCGGAGGATGGGCTGCTCAAGCGCCTGTTCGGTAGCCAGAGAGGGAGCAAACGCAAGCCGGTGACGTTGCCCGCAGGGCGGGACCAGGATCACTGCCGGTCGCCTTTCCGATCAAGTGCGACCTATGCGACGGTCTGCCGTTCATGGGATGCGTGCACAATTGTCCGACCGGAGCGGCGATCCGGATCGATCCGGCGAAGCTTTTCGAGGATACCGGAGCGATGAGCGCAGGATCGCGCGTGCGCAAGGCACGGGGCGGCAGCGACTAGTCCTGCTGATCAAGCGGAAGACCTCGAGGTGAGAGAGCAGATAGGCGAGGCCGCTGATCGGCGACATTCGGCCCCGGTTGCTTCGATCGCGTTGTGGGCCGCGATGTGCGGCGCTGTGGTGATCGGCGTGCATGTGGTAACCGCAGGGCTGCCGGCGCGTCTGGGATCGTACCGCAGCGGGATCATCACCGTCATCATGTTCATCCTCGCCGCGTGTTATACGCTCCGCAAGCATACGCTGTGGTTTTCGGTCCGGTGGCTGCGGTGGGCGATGCTCCTTCCGCGCCGGTTGGCGTTGCGGATAGTGCTGTTCGATCGGCTAGAGACCTGGCGCACCGCGCACATCACGATCGGGGTGTTCTCACTCCTGCCGTTCTGGTGGCACGTCGACGCCGGCAGGGCGTCCGTACTTGAAGTCGCGCTCAAGGTGATGGTGTTGGTGCTGGTGGCGAGCGGCCTCACCGGAACGATCATCCAGGATTTTCTGCCGCCGGCGATGCGCAAGCGGGGTGACCAGGAGGTGCGCACCGCGGATGTCGAGGCGCGCTTCCATACCCTCTACGTTGACGCGGAGGAAGCCGTGCTTGGGCATTCCGAGAATCTCGTCCGTGCGTACCTGCGACACGTGAGGCCGATCCTGACCGGGACGCGACCCGTTCGCAAATTGTTCTGGGCCACGCTCAGCGGGAAGGACATTGCTCCTGAAGTGTGCGCCGCGGCGCGATCGGTTGCGGCGGAGCTAGGCGGCGATGCGGGCGCGTACACCGAACTGGTGGGTATCGCGGAGCGCAAGATTCGCCTCGAGCAGAATCGTTTCAACCTGCGTTTTGGGGTGGTCTGGCTGGGCTTCCATATCAGCATTGCGTTGATGGTCATCGGACTCATCGCGTTTCACGTGATTGGGGTGCTCTACTTCGCGGGGATTTGATGGACAGGAGGTTGTGGATATCCGCGGTGGGCGTGGCGTTGACCGCGATCGCGGCCTGGCTGATCGTTCCGCGCAGCAGTTATGAGCCAGGACAGTTGCTGGCGGCGCACGCCCAACTCGAGGGGGAATGCACCAGCTGTCACCGTCCCTGGCGGGGACCTCAGAGCGATGCATGCATCAGTTGCCACGGCGATCTCGGTGACAGCAACAAGCATGCGGGCGTCGATGCGCACGGGGATAGCGGACTGCTGACCGGCAAAAGCCTGGCGCTCACGTCCTTGAATAACCTCGAGTGCCTTAGTTGTCACGGCGAACACCTCGGCCGCGCCGCCGATACCAAGGTGCTGGCTGCGACTGCCTGCACGTTTTGCCATCAGCATCCCGCAATCCGTGCAGTCCCCGAGCATGTGATCGCGGAGATGAAGCGTCAGTTCCTCGTGCGGCATCTGTTCGCACAGCCCTTCAATCATTACGAGCATCGACTGTTGATCACGTCGGCGTACCCGCCGCGGCCGGGCGGCTTCAACTGCCGCGCGTGCCATCTGGTCGAGCCAGTTACGCCCGGTGCGGCCGAGGAGATGAGGTTTGCGTGGAGCGGCTGCGCGGGCACGGGATGTCACGTCACACCGCAAGACGGTCATATGCGGATGCCGGCTTCGGTAGGACCGTCGCCGGAGGCGATTGCCTATTCGGGGGTTCGTCCGGTGCGGCATATCAACGCGGTCTTTACGCATTCGGCGGGTCATCTACGCAGTGGGTGCGAGGAGTGTCACGTTCACGCCGCGAACAGCCGCAATCCGAACGATCCGGCGTCGCTGGCACTGAGACAATGCTTCACCTGTCACGCCCATCAGCCGCCCGCACCGGCCAGAGCTGACGCTGATGGCGTCGATGGATTCGCTGGTGTCGCGTTCGCCGCAGCAGCCGTCGAGAAGCCACGGCTAGTGGAAAAAACCGTGGTCAAGTGCGGGGAGTGCCATCTGTTCCACGTTTATGGCGTGCTTCCAATAAAAGACTTCCCGAGCCCCGCGCCGAAATTCCCCAAGAATCGACGCCACTGGCTCGCGCTCATTCTCTATGTGCCGCACCTGAGGCCGCCGGGCGACTCCAGCGCTACTTGGATCACGTTGCAACGGACGCTGTTCTCGCCCTGGTGGATCGGTTTGCTTGGCTGCGCGGTTCTCGGGTTTGCGACCTTCGGATGGATCCGGCTGTTGCCCCACGAACAGGCGGCGCAGGAAGTTGTGTCCGGGGTCGCGCCGCAGGTGGCGAAAGAGGTCCCGGCGATCGATGATACCTATCAGACTAACGTTCCTCATCTGTATATCGTCGGGGAGGCCGCGGGAACCGCGTCGATCAACCTCGCGATGCGCACCGGCCGGCAGGTAATCGAGGCGGTGGCGAATGAGTTGCGCGCGATGCGGACGCCGGCAAGTCAAGACGCGCACAACGTCGTCGACGTGGTAATTGTGGGATGCGGACCCGCGGGACTGGGTGCGACCGCCACCGCCAAGGGCGCCGGATTAACCTACGTCACACTCGAGAAGATGACACCCGCCAGCACATTGCGCTCATATCCGCGGGCCAAGTTCGTGCAAGCCACGCCGATCGACATAGCGGAATACGGATTTTCTTCCTGGAGGGTGACAACTCGCGCGAGGAGCTAATCGCACTGTGGGACAAGGTAATCGCGCAGGCCGGGCTCCACATCAACGAGCGCGAGGACGTGGTCGATATCCGTCGCGAGCCTGACTGCCTGGTGGTCACGACCGCGCGCGGCAGCGTTTTCCGGGGGCGCTGCGTGGTATTGGCCATCGGTGTGCGCGGCAATCCGCGCCATCTCAACCTGGCGGGCGAGACGCCAGCGAGAGTGATCTACAATCTGATCGAGCCGGGCGAGTACCGTGGCCGGAAGATCCTGGTGGTCGGTGGCGGCAACGCGGGTGCCGAGGTAGTGCAGGCGCTCGCCGCGCAGGAGCTGGGTAATACCGTCAGTTATTCGTTCCGATCGCCGGTGCTCACCAACGTCACGCGGGAAAATGCGGAGCGCATCAGCGCGCTGCAGCAGTTACACCGGCTCGCAGTCTATCCTTCGAGCGCGCTCAAGGAGATACGGGCGGCCACGGTGGTGCTGAATCCGGTCAAGAGCCGGGCGAGCGCCGAAGCGCCAGCGGGCACCGGGCTGGCGGCTCCGTTCGAACTCGACAACGACGTGATCTTTGCCATGATCGGAGCCGAGTTGCCGACGAATTTTCTCAAATCGCTCGGCATCAAAATGGTAAGCAAAGGCGGCTGGCAGGCCTGAGATGCCAGTGGCCCGGAGCGGGGGAGGGCTGCAGCATGCCGCATGTTACTGCCGACGATGGGGTCAAACTCTACTATGAAGAAGCGGGCGCGGGAGTATCGGTAATCTTCGTTCACGAATTCGCCGGAGACTACCGCAGCTACGAAACACAGCTGCGGTATTTCTCAAGGCGCTATCGATGCATCGCGTTCAATGCGCGGGGCTACCCGCCGTCCGACATTCCGACAGATCCGGAGAAATACTCGCAGGACCGCGCCCGCGATGATCTTCGCGCCGTGCTCGATGGGCTCGAGATCGAGCGGGCACACGTCGTCGGTATCTCGATGGGCGGGTTCGCCACGCTTCACTTTGGACTCGCCTACCCGCAACGTGCGTATTCGCTGGTAATCGGCGGGTGCGGCTACGGCGCTGAACCGGGCAAGCGCGCGCAATTCCAGGAAGAGTCCGAGGCCGCCGCGCGGCGCTTTGAAACCCTGGCAATCGAAGATGCGGCCCGCAGCTATGCGATCGGGCCCACGCGCGTACAACTCCAGAACAAGGATCCGCGCGGATGGGCGGAGTTTCAGCAGATGCTCACCCAGCATTCGCCGCTTGGCGCCGCGCTCACCCTCCGTGGCGTGCAGAAGCGCCGCCCGTCGCTCTACGATCTGGTCGAAGCAATGAAGCGGCTCACGGTGCCGGTGCTGGTGATGACCGGCGATGAGGATGATCCGTGTCTCGAGGCGTCGCTGATGATGAAGCGGGCAATCCCGTCAGCCGGTCTGGTCGTACTGCCGCATGCGGGTCACGCGGTCAATCTCGAGGAGCCGGCGCTCTTCAATCGGTTCGTCGATGAATTCTTCCATCAGGTCGAAAGCGGGCGCGGTTTTATGCGCGACCCCCGGTCATTGACGGGAAGGATTCTCTGAACGCAACGTGCGCCGAGGGCGTTATCCCTAGGTTTGCGAGATTTGATAGTGTTAGCGCTCTCGATCATCGGAGGGATGCGCCAGCGATGGGGCAGCAGACACGCTTCGGTTCGCTAGAAAGCTACGAGAAGGGCGGCATCCATCCGATCAAGGATGATCCGCGCAACTACGCGTTCTCCAACATCTTCGAGGTCGCCGCACGCGCGCAGCCGTGGGAGAAGGTGGCCGTCGCGCAGAATCTCAAGTACGTTCTCGAAGCGATCCGCGCCGATCAAACCTCGCCGTGGTACGCCGCCTCGCATGATGAAGTGGCGACCGTGATGGACGGCGAGGTGGAGATTCGCCTGGTCAAGCTGGACGCGCAACTGGTGGCCGAGGAGCATGAGGGCACGACCATGCTCGAGGGCGGGCCAGCGGGCACTCCGATGGGCTACATAATCGCGCGGCGGGGGCATATGGCACTGCTGCCCAAGGGCGCGGCCTATCAGTTCCGTGCTGCGCGTCCGAGCGTGATTCTTTTGCAGACGATCAAAGGCGACCTCACCATCGAGCGCTGGCAGGATATTTGTCAGAAGTAGCGCGCGAGTGCTGGTCGCGCGCTTGCTGCGATCGTTTTCCAAGTAGCGGGGAAGAGATAATTGCAATGACTCAGGATGACCGGTCAGAGACCAACGAGCATGGTTACCGGATCTTCCGGCTCGGAACCTTCGGTTTCCGGCGCGACGAATACTTCGCCCATATCGAGTGGCCGGGCGGCAGTCATATGCTGCCGGTCGACCGGTTTCTCAAGTCGCTGATGCGCGATGTCGCCTGGAACTTTTTCTACGGGATCGTGAATTTCGACGAGGTCTTCGGTACGACCAATCACTACGGCACGGTCGACGTCTTTGCCGGCTTGTACAACGCCGGTTATCGGGCGCAGAACAAGCAGCACGTCGAAAACTTCAGCAGCGAGCAGGCCCGCGCGCTGTTCGAAGCGATGCTCGATGACTGGACCGTGGAAGGCTTCGATCCGTTTGCCGCACCGCAGGAGACCGGCAGCGCCTTGGCCCGAAACGTGGTAACAACAGTCGCGCGGTCAAACGCGTAAGAGTGGTCGCCAAGCGGATGGCCGGGATGAGGGACGATACGCCCCTGCGCAACGACCAGAACGGATATCCCGTCAACCGCCAGTTCCAGGATGTTCCCCAGGATGAACCCGAGGTGCATGCCGAACCGGGATTCGAAGACGAAGTCCATGCGTTTAATTTCTTCGGCTACCTCTCGCGTTCGGACGTGACGTGGAACCCGTCGGTATGTGCGGTGGTCAAGGACAGCCTGGTTTGCCCGACCACGGAGGAATTCGCTCTTCCAGTGATCCACGGCAACGACCGCGTGGAATGGTTCGTTCAACTCAGCGACGAAATTCAGTGGGAGATTGCGGATCGCGACACCGGGGCGCCGCGCGCCCGGGCCGTAATGAAGCCCGGCGATGTCGCCGCGATGCCCGCAGACATTCGCCATCAAGGGTTTGCGCCCAAGCGTTCGATGCTGCTGGTGTGGGAGAACGCCGACGCGAGCCTGCCGGAACTCTATGCGAAGAAAAAGCTGAAGCCGAACCCGATCGATTTTTAGGACGCGAGCAGCTTTTTCAGAGGATCAGGCGGGACGTCGCCGGCGGTTTCGCCCCGCAGACTTGCCCGCCGCGCCCGGATGGCGCAACTTTGAGGCGTAGTCGGCGGTCGGACTACTTCGAGGGAACAGACATGGGAGCGACAGCGGAAGCGCGGTCGAAGTCGGCGGCAGTTCGGGGACGGCTGAATCATCCCATAATCGATTCGGACGGCCATATCGCCGAGTTTGAGCCAGCCTTTTTCGACCATTTACGCGAGGTCGGGGGCAGCAGGGCAGTTGAGCGGCTCAAGTCATTCGACAGTCCCATCTCGTTCCGCTGGTATGGCATGACCACGCAGGAAATCAGCGATCAGCGCGCACCACGCCCCCATTGGTGGGTCCATCCGGCGGGCAACACGCTCGACCGCGCCACCAGTTCACTGCCGCGATTGCTGCACCGGCGACTGGACGAGATGGGGCTCGATTTCACGATCATATACCCGAGCCTCGGAATGTTCATGCTCCATCTGCCGGACGACGAGGTTCGCCTCACCGCCTGCCGCGCGTACAACAATCTTCACGCCGAGATTTTCCACGAATACCGCGATCGGATGACCCCGGTGGCGGTTATCCCGATGTACTCGCCGCAAGAGGCGATCGCGGAACTCGAACACGCCATCGGTGCGCTCGGCATGAAGGCGGTGTTGATGCCGGCGTTTGCCCGCAGGCCGATTGCGGCGGTGGCGCGCAAATCACCCGCGGCCGGACACCATGCCTTCTGGCTCGACAACTTCTGTCTCGACAGCGAATACGACTACGACCCGGTGTGGGCGAAATGCCGCGAGCTCAAAGTCGCGCCAACTTTCCATTCGCCAACGGTGGGCATCGGCACGCGCCGGTCCATCTCCAGCTTCGTCTACAATCATATCGGCCATTTCGCAGCGTCGGCGGAGTCAATCTGCAAGGCGTTGTTCCTCGGCGGCGTGACGCGCCGATTTCCCGAGTTGCGCTTCGCCTTTATGGAGGGCGGCGTGGGCTGGGCCTGCACGCTCTACAGCGACCTCATCGGGCATTGGGAGAAGCGCAATCTGAAGGCGCTCGCGCGGCTTGACCCGGCTGGCCGCGACGAGCAATTGATGCGCAGCCTTTTCCGCGACTATGGTGGCGACTACGGCGAGCGGCTGGTCGCGCGTATGGGCGAAGATCGCTCTGAGTTGCTCTGGGGCAGGGAGGAGGATCGCACCAGGCTGGACGAATGGGCGCAGTGCGGAATCCAGGGCAAGCAGGATATCCGCGACCTCTTCGTTCCGCGATTCTTCTTTGGCTGCGAGGGGGACGATCGGCTCGCGGCGCTCGCGTTCGATCGCGGCAAAAGCCCAACCCGGTCCTGTCTCAACGCGATCTACAGTTCTGACATCGGGCATTTTGATCTGCCCGATATGCGAGATGCAGCTGCGGAAGCGTACGAACTGGTCGAGGAGGAACTGATCAGCGAGGCAGATTTCCGCGACTTCGTTTTCGTAAATCCGGTCCGGGCCAAGACCGACGTCAATCCCGAGTTCTTCAAAGGCACCCGAGTCGAACAGGAAGTGCGGCGCCTGCTGCGCGAGGGCTGAATTCGCGCGCGTACCTTTGTCCAACCGCTATCGGCCTGACCCAGGCGAGGTGGAGTTTTCATGCAGAAGCTGACCCCGACCAATATCACCGACGTAGCGCTGGACCGGTTCGGCGAAATAGGCAATCAGAGGTTCAGACAAGTCATTACCAGCGCGATCCGCCATCTGCACGACTTTGTTCGCGAAGTGAGACTGACCCCGGCGGAATGGAAGACGGCGATCGATTTTCTTGCTGACGCGGGCCATATCACCGACGACAAACGCAACGAGTTCATCCTGCTTTCCGACACGCTGGGAGTGAGCGCACTGGTCGATCTGCTGAGCCACGCCCGACAACCGGTGGGTACGACCGATTCGAGTCTGCTGGGGCCGTTCTATCGGGAGAGCGTACCGGAAATGGCCGGCGGTGCGAGCATCGCGCGGGATACGGCCGGCGAAGCGATAACCGTTAAAGGCGTGGTTACCGGCGCCGGCGGGAAGCCGCTGCGCGACGCCAGCCTCGACGTATGGCAGGCTGCTCCCAATGGCAAATACGACCTCCAGGACGAGAACCAGCCCGAGCTCAACATGCGGGGGAAGTTTCGTACCGACCCAGCGGGGCGCTTCGAATTTCGATCGCTCAAGCCGTTAAGCTACCCGGTACCGCACGACGGTCCTGCGGGAGAGCTGCTGCTCGCCCTGGGCCGTCATCCCTACCGGCCGGCGCACATACATTTCATTGTCACCGCGCCGGGCTATGAACCCCTGACAACCGCGCTTTATATCGCGGGAGACCCATATATCGGGTCTGATGCGGTTTTCGGCGCGAAGGAATCGCTCGTCGTCGGCTATAAGAAAGACGGTGTGGGGCAGGGCGATCGCGCCAAGGGCGAACCTGACTATCTCGAATTCAACTTCGTACTGACGCCGACCGAGCGGACGTAGCAGAACGAGTCGGGTATGCGGCGAAGGCCGAACTCAGGCGAGGAGGCTCAGGAGAAAGAGTCCGCCCGCCACCGTGATGATGAAGGGGCCGGTCTCTCCATGAAAGCGCGCAGCGCCATATGTGCCGAGCAACGTCGACGCCACGGCGACAATCACGGAGATCACGAGCATCCCGTTCAAGTCGCGCGCCAGGCGTTTCGCTGTCGCCGCCGGGATGATGATTAGCGATCCCATCAGCAGTACCCCGAGGTAGCGCAAGCCCAACGCAACCGTGACGGCGAAGGTCAACAGGTAGAACAAGTTCAGGCGTGACACATTGATGCCGGAAGTCATAGCGATTTCGGGGGAGACCAGAGCTACGACCAGGCTGTTTCTGGCGGCGAGAATAAAGGAGGTCACAGCGGTAGCGCCCAACAGGCCTAACGCGAGCTCGGAGTTCGTCAAGGTGCCCATGCCGCCGAAAAGCGCTTCGACCAATTGCTCGCCTGAGGTCGTCATGCTTCCGATGGCCAGCGCGACTGAAAAGACCACTCCAATTATCGTTTCAGTCGGCATCTTCGTATGCGATTCGAGCGCCCAGATGAGCACCGTACCGACGATCAGCATGGTCAGCGCACCCACCATCGGCTGCATCCGGAGGAGCAGGGCGATGCCGACTCCGGGCAGTGCGACATGAGAGATCGCATCCGCAGCTAGGGTCAATCGCCGCATGACGGCGAAGCACCCGACCAACCCGGCGGCCACCGCCATTCCAACCGCCAGGGTTAGCGAACTGGCCTCAACGCCCATCGTGGATATGGAAATGCGCCGGCGCGCCGTAAAGCTGCTGCAGCATCTCGGGATTGAGTACGGTCTGCGGCGCTCCGAACCATGTATGGTTTTTACTGAGACACAGAACCGCCGTTGCGTATTTGTAGACGACGCTCAAATCATGCGAAATCAACAGGACGGTAACGCCTTTCTCTTCTTGGAGTCGCTGAATCATGGTGTTGAGCTTTTCCTGGCCGGGTTCGTCGATGCCGGCGGCCGGCTCGTCAAGAAGGAGCACGTTCGGCTCGCCGATCAGGGCGAACGCAAGTAAAAGCCGCTGGAACTGCCCGCCTGACATCGCACCGATCGGTACCGATAGCGTCAACTCGTCGAACTCGACTAGCTGAAGAGCTTTGACCAGTGCATCCTGCGACGATTTCGAGACGGCAGCCTTGGCGCGAAGCAGGTCGCGGCCGCTAACCGGGAGATCGCGCTCGAGGTCGAGCTTCTGGGGAACATACCCGAGCCGCGTTCCATCGGCCCAGCGAATACCGCCCGTGGAGGGAATCGAGCCGATCAGCGCTTTGAAGAGAACCGTCTTGCCCGAGCCGTTCGGTCCCAGGACCGCCAGGGAACTGCCGCGGGGCACCACGAAGCTCAGGCCGCGAAACACTTCCACCGCTCCGAAGTGGACGCGGAGATTTTCAACCTCCAACGTGTTCGGCGTTTCTTCGGTGCTCGAGCTCATCTGTTAACGCGGCTTTGTGAGAAATGCGCAGAGTATCACAAGCGGCATTCTACCAAGCATAGAATCCTGTGCCAGCCGCGTTAGCGAGCCATCGTCGTAATCTACTAGGATACGTTGGCGATCGCGCAACCAGCAACCAACGGTGTTCGAATTGCCAGGGAGGATTGGTTATGAAGATCGGTATCGCGATGATCTACAACCGGGTTGACGAATCGACGCCCGACCCGGGGGCGTTCGCGCTGGAATGTGAAAAGTTGGGCCTTGAGTCGGTCTGGGTGGGAGATCACATGCTCTTTCCGGGCGAGCCTAAATCTTCGTTTCCAGCTGGTGGGCCAATCCCCGAGCATTACGCGCATTTCCCTGAGCCATTCGTGGTCCTCTCGATGGCGGCGGCGACGACCAAAAAGCTTCGCTTCGGTACGTCCGTGCTGCTGGTACCGGAACACAACCCGATTGCTACTGCCAAGCGCATCGCCACTCTGGACCGCTTGTCGGGTGGGCGGTTCCTGTTCGGAGTGGGGGCCGGCTGGCTCCGTGAAGCGGCCGAGGTTCTCGGCTCCGATTTTCCTCATAGATGGACCCAGACGGCGGAGTATATAGCAGCGATGCGCGAGCTCTGGTCCAAGCCGGTTGCCTCCTTCCAGGGCAAGTATGTGAAATTCAGTTCCATCAGATGTAATCCGCAACCCGCCCAGCGGCCTGGACCGCCAGTGCTTATCGGCAGCACCGACAAGCACGCGCTCAAGTGGGTCGCGCGATGGGGCGACGGTTATATCCCCGTGTGCTTCTCGACCACCAAGGCCGCCGCTTTCGTCAAGGGACGGCTCGCCGAACTCAAGCAGGAATGTAATAACGTCGGACGCGATTTCCGGGCGCTTGATATCACCGTGATGATTTCGCTGAGCGGCGACCGCTCACAGACACAGGATCTTATTCACCAGTTGGAAGAGCTCGGGGTCAATCGGATAGTCGAGGTCAGCGCGGTCGAACCGCTTTTTGTCGGCGACTACAAAGCCAAACTGGATCGCTTAGCCAGTACGGCGCTCGGCTGAGATCCTGGGAGCAGGATCCATTTTGTATCACGCTTTGGCGCCGCCCGCCGGGCGCGTGGATGCGGTCCCCTTGCGCCCGTTAAGCTGAGTGAGCAAAGCAGCAAGTGAATGGGAGTGCCGGGCGGAAGGAAACCGTCACCGGCTGCTGGGCGCGGCCTCTGTTCTTCCGGCGCGAACGGCGCAAAATTCGACCGCCGCCTAAATATCATCGAGCGGGAATACTGGACGGCGAATCTTCGTATATGGCAACCGGCTGAGCACTTGCGTCGCCAGACCCGGCGTGTCCACGTCGATAAATGTGCGGGCAATTCCCTCCAGACCCGCACGATGCTGCATCTCGGATTTGCATACCAGAATTTTGCGCTGTCGGTCGGCTCGATCCCGAGACTGCGGAAATGATTCGGCTCGAACACCAGCACCGGACGCGAAGTCAGAATCTACCTCGACTCCCGCCGCAATCGACCACTGCTGTAGGCCCGCGATGGACGGTGCCGGCGTTGAATCGGGTGCGGCCGTGAAAACGCCGTCGTGAATAATCCGTACGCGGCCGCTGATCTGGATTGGCTCACCATGAAATCGGTCGACCTTCCCGCCGACGGTGAGCGTGATCTGCTTGCCGACGCCAGCCTGAACGGCCTCTTTCACCGCCGCTGGGTCGGCGATATTCCGACCACGGCGCCGCTGCGCTTTTGCTCGAGCAGTTCGGCGAGCATCGCGGTGCCATCGCCGGGAGTACCGGCCCCGCCACTGTCTGCGAGATCGCCCAGCACGACTGGACCTTCTTCGGTCGCGATCGCCTCGCTGCACCGCGTCCGCGACCACACCATGTCGGTATGAAATGCGTGCCGCGCTTGTCCCAGCAGGCCTGCTTGAGTTCTGTCGGCGATATCGCGCGCGAGATTCGGCTCGCGATCAGTGGTCACCACGACGCTGATCCCGGTTTCGCGCCGCTCCGAACAGAAAAATCCGCAGAGCATCGAAATGTCGAGCACGCGCGGGTCGCGCGCCTGACAGTTGCGTGCCAGGCGCATCAGATGCTCCATCGGCCAGCCGGGCGCGATGTAGAGCTTTCTGCAGCGCGGGCGCCATCGCGGGCTGAGCCCAGGCGCTGACGGGGGCGAGCGAACGATCAACATCCCGGCTATCACGCTGCGCGCCGAGTCGCCCGGTGCGGCGAAATCGTAGTGGGGGTTGGTCTTGACCCCGATCAGCATGCGTCGCCTGCGCGACCATCAGGGGAGTCACGTTGGCATGGCCGTCGAGCGATGCGATGATCGGCGTCCGGTCGCCGATCTGACGCCGCGTATGGCCGCTAGCAGGTCGCCCTCGCAATCGTCGAGGCTGTCTGTCGCGGCGGTGCCGTGGAGTTGGAGAAAAACGCCATCGAGCTTGCCCGCCTTGCGGAGCGCAGCGACGAATGCCTCCTTCGTCCACTCGTGAGCTTCGTCGGTTATCTTGCCGGCGATACCCGGAAAGACGAAATGCAGCGGCACCACCTCCCAGTTGCGCTCGCGCGCACCTCGAACCCGCCGATCGCGCCTTCGCCCCGGGCGAGCCTGAGCACCGCGTCACCCGCGAGTATCGCGCGCTGGAAACGCTCGAGCCCCATTCGCTGAGTCGCGAAAGTATTGACCGCAACCAGATATCCGCCGATCGCAACGCGCATCGCAGGTCCTCCCTAACTCATGTGCGGGTATCATCTTGTCGCGCCGACGGCAAACTCAATCGCCGACCGGCGCGCCGAACGAGTTCCCGCGAGGATTGTATCGACATCCAAGCAGAAATCGGCGTGCCTACCGATGATATGGATCGGGAAGGATAGGATCCTCCCCGGCTTTACTCCGATGATGCTGAGGCGTGTTCGCTATGAGGCTAAAACGAACCCCTCGTAGTCCTTCGCCGCGACCTCATCGCACTTCTGCCGGTAGGGTCCGACACCACCGATATAGGGCATGAACACCCGCGGCTTGCCGGGAATGTTCGCGCCCAGGTACCAGGAGTTAGCGGCGGGAACAGCGTCATGTTGGCCACCTCGCGACGTGCGCGACCCACGCGCTTCTGCCGCTGTCGTCGCCTCGATGGTCGTCGATGCCGTGCTTGCGCAGGTACTCGATGCAGCCGGTAATCCACTCGACGTGCTGCTCGATCGACACCGGCCATGTTGCTCAGCACCGAGGGGCTGCCGGGGCCGGTGATGGTGAACATGTTCGGGAAGCCCGGCGCCGCCAGCCGAGATAGGTGTGCGGGCCCTCGCTCCATTTGTCCGCGAGCGACAGCCCGCCGCGCCCGCGGATGTCGATCGCAGCAGCGCGCCGGTCATCGCGTCGAAACCGGTGGCGAAGACGATCATGTCGAGCTCGTATGTTCGCGCTGTCGCGGTCGCGATCCCGCTTCGGCGTGATCGTCGCTGATCGGTGTCTTTGCGCAGCGTCCACCAGCGTGACGTTGGGCCGGTTGAAGGTCTCGTAGTAGTCGGTGTCGAGCGGCGGCGCTTGGTGCCGTAGAGGTAGGTCCTCGGGGATCAACGTTTCGGCGATCATCGGATCCTGACCGATCTCGCGGATCGCGCTGCGCAGGAACTCGGCGCAGATCTCGTTGGCCTCCTTGCTGAAGAGCATGTCCTGGTAGTTGGCGAGCCAGAAGCCGAGAGCCCCCGTCGTCCCAGCGCTTCCAGAACTCACGTTCCCGTTCCTCCGACGAGGCTTCGAGCGCAGACTGCTGCGCATCGAATGAGAATTCGAAGCCGAAGGACGAGTCACGACTCCTCTGCGCGAATCGCGTCATATTCGGCCTTGCGAGCGCTGCCACTTCGGGATCGACCTGGCCGTTGCGCGCCGGCACGCAGTAGTTGGCGGTGCGCTGGAAGACGGTGAGATGCTTGCGCCTGCTGGGCGATGACGGGATGGCTGGATCGCCGTGGCGCCGGTGCCGATGACCGCCGACCCGCTTGCCGGTGAAGTCGACGCCGTCCTGCGGCCAGCGCCCGGTGTGGTAGGCTTTCGCCGGCGAACTCATCGAGGCCGTCGAACTTTGGCAGGTTCGACCGACGACAGGCAGCCCGCGGCGCCATGATGAAGTAGCGCGCAGTGAGATGTCACCCGGTCGGTGCGACCTCGCCAGCGCCGCGCGCCTCGTCGTAACGTGGCGCCGCGACGCGCGTGCTCGAACCTGATGTCGCGCGCGCAGGTCGAAGCGGTCGGCGACGTGATTCAGGTAGCGGAGGATCTCGGGCTGCGCCGGGTAGCGCTCCGTCCAGTCCCACTCCTGCTGCGAGCTCGTCGGAGAAGGTAGTAGGAGTAGTCGATGCTCTCGATGTCGCAGCGCGCGCCGGGGTAGCGGTTCCAGTACCAGGTGCCGCCGACGCCGTCGGCCGGCTCGAGCACGCGTACGCGACAAGCCGAGTGCTCGCGCAGCCGGTGCAGCATGTACAGGCCGGCGAAGCCGGCGCCGACGACGACGGCGTCGAAGCTGGTCTGGTGCGAAGCCGCTTGCTGCGAACTAGACCATAAGATTCCACCGGTTCCAGATCTTCTCATGCGTTGCGAATCATCAGGCCGCCGTTGACGGGAATCACCGCGCCGGTCAGGTAAGAGGCTGCCGGGAGGCAGAGGCTGAAGGTGATGTGCGCGACCTCTTCAGGGTAGCCGTAGCGTTTTAGCGCGGAGCGGCGTTTGGCGAAAATCTCCTTGTGCTCCTCGGCGATCGATGCGGTCAGGCCGGTGCGAATCGGGCCGGGGCAGATGCAATTGACGGTGATGCCTTCGGGGCCGAGGTCGACGGCGAGGGCGCGGGTCAGTCCGATGACGCCGGTTTTGGCAACGGCGTAAGGGGCGTCGCCTGGGGTGGCGCCGAGGCCCTCGGTGGAGGCGATGTTGACGATGCGCGCGGCGTCGGATTTCCGGAGGTGGGGCAGGGCGGCGCGCACGAGGCGTTGTTGCGCGGTGAGCAGGCCGGCGAGCGCTTTATCCCAGACGGCGTCGTAGCCTTCGTCGTCGATGCGACGAAAGCCCATGAATCCGGCGTTGTTGATCACGATGTCGAGGCGGCCGAAACGGTTGGCGATTTCGTTCACGACGCGCTTGATTTGTCCCTGTCGAAGACGTCGAGACGCCAGCCTTCGACGTTCCCGCCTTCGGCCTTGATTTCTTTACGACGGCAGCGACGCCCGCTTCGTTGATGTCCGTGACGGCGACGGACGCACCTTCCTGAGCAAAGAGGTGGGCGGTGGCACGCCCCATTCCACTCGCGGCGCCGGTTACCAGTACGGCGCGCCCTTTCACCGAACGATCGAGCTTCCTTATCGGATCCATTTGCTTCTTTTTCCTGTGATTCGCTCGGCCGCGGCTTCACCAACCATTAGTTCGAAGTGAAACCGTAGAGCCTGGAAGCGTTGTCGCAGGTGATCTTTCGGCGAGTCCGCTCGGGCAGGCGGCCCACTTCGCGCTGAATATATTCCTGGGAGTCAGGCCAGACCCCGTCTGGGTGCGGAAAGTCCGAACCCCACATGATGTTATCCTCGCCGATTTCATCGACCAGTCTTATGCCGATACGGTCGGTCTGATAGGTCGCATAGCATTGCCGGCGCCAGTAGTCGCTGGGCTTCATCGTCAAATCGAGGTCCTTGAACTGGTCCTCCCATTCAACGTCCATGTGATCGAGGATGTAGGGGATCCAGCCGATGCCGCTCTCGCCGATAACAAGTTTGATCTCAGGATGATGCTCGAGCACGCCGGCGAAGATGATCGACAATAGCGGCTCGGCCATGAACATCTGGAAACTGGTGATCACCGCCGCGAAAGCCGCGCGGCCGACCTTAGGCGGGAGCTTGGCGAAATCAGGGATCCTGCCGCCGATGGTGTGCAGGTGAATCGGGAGTCTGACCTCAGCCGCGATATCCCAGAGTGGGTTCCACCAGGGGTCCCACAATGGCGTCATGCGGGGGCGGTTGGCGATATCGAGGCCGCGCAAGACGCCCTTTTTAGCGACGCGATCGATCTCCGTCACCGCCGCGTTGATATCGTGGCTGGGAATACACGCCAGGCCAGCGTAGCGATCAGGATGCGTCTGGCAGAAGCCGGCAAGCCACTCGTTGTAGATCCGCAGCATTTCGGTGGCGGCTTCGTCGTCGTTGATCCGCATGCTGGCGCCGAGGATCCCGTAGAGCACTTCGGCTTGAACCCCGTCGCGTTCCTGGTCTTTTAAGCGCAATTCCGGATCGCTCAGACGCCGGATGCCCTTCTTCCCATCGTCGTAAAGACCGGTCGAGGCCATCCGATCAGAACGGTGAATCTGCCCGGGGATATATTCGCGACCGGCCGACCCCATCCCGTTCATCAGCCCGAAGTTAGCGCCGTTCTTGGCCACCCATTTTTTCCCGTGCGATCCCTCGGTCACATAGGGCATCCGGTCCTTCAGCGCCGCGGGCGCGTTGGACGTGAACAGATCGGGAGGGAGCCAGATCAGGTCGATGTGACAATCGGCTGAAATGACGTCATATCTCATGGACATATCCTCCGTCAGGGGTACAGGAATCCTTAGCACATTTATGCGGTCGCGCGCGCGTGCTGAAGGGCGGATTGCGGCCAGGTACTGGAGGGAAGCAAGGTGTAGGGATCTCGCGGCGCAGACGCGTCATTCTTTCGGTTCCTCGAGATGAAATTTGTGGAAGAGGCGATGCGCTAGCGGCGCGATCAATAGTCCGATTACGCCGATGAGCGCGAGCCCGCTATACAGCGCGTAAAACGAGGCGAAGAGTTTGCCGCCAGCGCTGTGGATGGGGTCCACCGGACCCGTCCCGCTCAGGATCATTGAAGCGTCCAGGGTCGCGTCGATCCATGGCAGCTTTTCCAGGAAATGATAGCCACAGATTCCGAACGCGAGTGAACCAGCCAGAACTATACCCGCGACAAACCCCCATCGTGCAAGCCGCCGGATAAACAGGTGTCGCGGCAATAGTGCTTCATGGCGCCGTTCGAAGCTCATCTAGCAGAGCTTAACGATCTTTTGCCGCGAGGTAACGCTGCAGGCACCTTTGCGCTCCCTGAACGACTGACGAAAATGGCTTCGCTTTTGGCGGCGATGGCCGCCGGCGTGCGCCCGCTAGCAGCCCCGACCTCTTGTGCGGCGTGACCGTGTCGCATTGACTCGCAGGTTGATACCAACCCGTGACGATGAGGTTTATTGGGCGAGTGCGACGGCGTCGCCGGGGGCGTCATAATGGAAGCGGGAGAAAATCTTGCGCGCAGCCGGGCTCCGTATCCAATCGAGAAATCTCGCTGCCAGCTGTCGTTGAGGCGCATCCTTCAAAACGGCCGCATAGAAGACCAGCGGCGCGGGACGGACCGTCTTGCCGTTGAGTGTCACTGAAACCGACTCGTAGTACGACTCCAACGCGGCATCGCCAAGATTCACCTCTTTTGGCAACGAAAGAAACGGCAGACCGAGCGCGGCGGGTTGGGTCTTGTACGCGGAACTCGCGTCGAGCTGACCGGCCTGCAGGCGTGCCATCACCTGGGGCTCTTCAAAGATCTGGAGCGGATTGATTTGGGGGCCCAATATCTTGTCGACCAGGCCGGGTTGACCATAGTACTTAGCCGCCAATTGCATAGTAAATATTATATTCAGACCCTGTGGATCAGTATTCGGATCAGTGCGGCCGAAGCGGATTTCCGGTGATTCCAGAATCTTCCACCATTGCTCCGCCGCCGGGTTATTCGACTTCTTGAAAGCGGCGCCAAAGCGGCCCGTTGGATCATAGGCGAGAACCATCTCGGTTCGCGCGATCGGCACAGCGTCGTCCGCCTTTCCTGCCCTGAGCACCGATCGCATCGGACCCGGCGTCACTGCGATGAAGACATCCGGCCGGATACTTCCCGCGACAATCAAGTTGGCCAGCCCGGTCGAACCCTGCGCTCGTCCCCGCAGGTCCGCATTGAGGGCCTTGGCGATCGCCGGCTTGATGGCGCCGTCCATCATCGAACCCATCGACCCGGCGTAAGCCACCTGCAGTGATGTGAGCGGATCCCCGGCTTGGGTCACCCAGACGCCGTTCAACGTCGCAGCCAGAACCAGTATGAATCCGACAAGAAATCGCGTCCGCTGCTGACTGCTCACGATGGTTCGTATTGGCGGCGTATTTTCACGGTAGGACTTATGCCATGTCACTGTCTTTATGACAAGTGTCATGGCCGAAACGGGGAAGAAAATGCGAGAATCATGCGTCCGCGTGTTGCGCTCGGTCCCGCTTCTCACGACGAAGGCCGGGGTCCCAAAGATTTAGGTCAACTTTACCAACAAGCCTCGCGCGTGCGCCGATCGCAGCATCCGGCGAAAGAGCAAAATTGCGAGCAGCAGGTAGACCACGTCCAACAGCAACGCGAATTTGAAACGTATGCCAGACACCTGCCCAGCGGCAATTACCTGCCGCATGCCTTCGAAGGCATGAGTCGTCGGCAGTCCCCAGGCAATCGGCCGCAACGAGCGTGGCAGCGAGGTGATCGGATAGAGCACGCAGGAAAAGGGCATCAGCAGTCCGGCAAAGCTCCAGGCGAGAGTCTGAATACGTGTACTGTAACGGATTATCAGTGCGGTAGTGAAAACACCGACGGCGAGCGCAAAAATCATCAGATCAAGTATGAATGGCAGCAGCTTGAGGGCAAATGGGAAAAGGTTGTAGGCATAGCACAGCCACGCGGTGGCCGTGGCTAATGCCATTCCGGCCGAGGCCCTGAGCAGATTCACTGCGATCAGGCCAGTCATGTACTCGGAAGTGTCAAGCGGCGTCGTGAACAGATTCAGGAAATTCCTCGACCATAGTTCTTCCAAAACGCAGGTCGTCAGATCGCGCTGAAAGGCGTAGAACATTCCCCACAAAATTGTGGCGCTCAACAGGCACGTGATGACGCCGGGCTGAAGGTGGTTATCCCGGCTCAGATAGAAGGTAAAAAAACCCCACACCACGATGTTCTGCACGGGCCAATAGAGCATCTCGGCGATTCGATTGATGTTGCGCCGGGTGTCGTAGTAATGGCGCAGAATCACTGCCCTGATTCGATGAAGCTTAATGTCCCGATCTCCCGGCGAGGCGTAAAAATACTTCCCCAAGGGCCGCATCGTTCCGATTGTCGCGCAGTACGCTGCGCGTCACTCTTAGCGGTGGGCCGTCCGCGAGAACCTTCCCATGGCTCAGGAAGATGACGCGGTTACACAGCATCTCCACTTCCCGCATATTGTGCGACGTGTAGATAATGGTCGTTCCGGCTCTGCTCAAAGCCGTCAGATTCGCGGTGACCACCGCGGATACTTGTGGATCCAGGTACGCTGTAGGTTCATCCAGCAGTAAAAGCTCGGGGTCGTTCAACAATGCCTTGCAGAGTCCGACTCGCGTGTTTTCTCCTGAAGATAACCGGCCCACCGGTTTATTCCTGAGATCCTGGATACCAAACAGGACCAGCAGGTCCATGATCTTCTCTGCCGGGCGCGGCACTCCGTAGAGCTGTGCGAACACCATAAGATTTTCGAACGTGGTCAAACGAACGGGAAAAGCGACGTAGGGAGCAGTGAAGTTGACCTTGCCCAGAATCTGTCGGCGATCCACTCGCAGATCGCGTCTCAGGATCCGAATCTCTCCGCGATCCGGCGAAATCAAGCCGAGCAACATGTGTATGGTAGTGCTCTTGCCGGCGCCGTTGGGTCCCAATAGTCCGACGAATTCACCCTGCTCAATCGCGAACGAAACGTCGTCGACCACCGTCAGGGCGCCATAGCGTTTGGTCAGGTGCTCCACCTCGACTGCGGCAGTCATATATGGGTTCCTAGTCGAGGGTCGAGCGTCTATTCGCGCTGCGAATGTTACAAATTGGATTCCACTCAGGTAGCGGCTTGCGCATCGGCTCGCGATTATACGGTGCCCAATATACTTGACCCAGAGTTCATTGTGAGTCTAGGTCATTAAGGGATAGTCATGCTCCTGTAGCCAATCGCCGAAACGGCGCTCGATCTGACGAATCTGCCAGTTCTCCAATTGCGCTTTCCAACCATCGATCGACCCATCGAAGATATGATCGTGATGCAACAAGCTGCCCGAGTCGAAGTAGTCCGCCTTGCCGTCCGGTCTTTGCAATCTGATCTGTTTGACTCGCTCGAGCTGCGCTTCGAGTGAAAACTCATTCGCCAGTGCGCAGGCCTCGGAACGAGAGATTTTTACGTCGATCGCGGCCGCCCATCGATCCACTTCACTCGGCAGAGCATTTACCATGTCCTCGTAACGGCTCAGGCAGACATCGGGTAGAGCAAGAATCTCAAGGGATGCGCGTACGGCCACTTCGAGCCATCCGTTGTGAGAAATCACATGCGTGAATGGCAGTTCCCATTTCCGCATCGCAGACACCGCAACGGCGCGCAAGTCGCGGAAGGTGTACAGCACCCGCGCGGTGCCCTGTTGTGCTGCAGCCCTCAGTTCCGGTATGAGCCGGTGAGTTTTAAGCACCACCATCCCCGCCGTTGCACGGGCTCCCGCTAACGCATCCGCGGCGTTTTGCTCATCGATAAAGCCAGCCCGGCGGCCTCGCTGGTTCCGCTCTACCAGCTCAGCAACCACCTGGTATTGGAGGGTTGAACCCGACCGAATCATCCCGCAACAAAGCAGCAG
Organism: uncultured Pseudomonadota bacterium; assembly: GCA_963837035.1. Taxonomy (GTDB): domain Bacteria; phylum Desulfobacterota; class Binatia; order Binatales; family Binataceae; genus JASHZA01. The sequence continues at coordinate 245,241 of CAWIMH010000021.1, read as the reverse complement.
TTGTTGGTCCTCGGCCATAGTCTAACCCTGATCGATTGGATATCTCGGGCTCGGTCCGGGAAAAAGGCTATCGGTGCAAAGTGGCGGGTATCACCTCCTCGCACCACCGAAAGGCTCGCATGAAAATAATTCGATCGCGAAAGAACAGGACATTGCCCCATGATCCGCGAACGGTATCAGTTCGATTGCAATAGTAAGAGATCGTGTCCTCTTCATCCAGATGGTAAACCACGATATGCCACTGATATCCGCGCGGCCTCATTTCCGCAACAAGATCACGGAGAGGAACGTCAGACGTCGCGCCGAAGGCGTGGGCCGGATCCCAGAACTCGGCCATGACCACGTCGATGTCCGCATTGCCGAGACCTCGCAGCACCTCGAGGTCGTAAGCTTCTGCGTCGACCTTGAGCAGCCCGGCCTTGCGCGGGAGCGTGCCATTCTCGATCAGCCGCTCGATACTGGAGACCGCTACTGAAACCGTCCCGGTAAACTGCAGATCCTGCAGCAGCGGCCGAAGGACCAGCGAGTTGTAGAGGGTCGCATCACGCTTGGCCACTCCCGATAGATCGGACGCGATGTGCAGGTCCATCTGGCCCGGCTCGCGGCCAAGTGCGAGTTGAAATGCGTGAAACGCCGGATTCGATCGTAACCGCTTGTAGAGGGATTCGAACGAGGGAGGGTAGGGTTCGAAAGCGTAAACCGCATAGCCGGCGTCGAGCAACTGCTCAGAGAAGCTACCGACGTGTGCGCCCACATCTATCGCATTGGTGTCAGACAAGAACGAATAGAGGTATTTCAGCAACCCGACTTCCGGATTCTCGCGAGCAAAGCCATCGCCGGCCACCACCCGCAGATGCGTTTGATCTTCGCGTGGGGTTTCGCTGTGTCCCACGCGCTCCAGGATCAGCGCTCGCACATCCGCCATCAGCCCGACGATGGCAGTATTGAGCTTGGCCTGGCCTTCCTCAATTCGCGCGCTGACCTCGTGCAGCGTGCCGAGCATTTGCGTCAACGCGTCGAGGATCGTGGTGTCGTTGGCGACGAGCGAGTGGAGGATGCTCTCCAACTCGTACAACGCCGTGTTGTCGCTCGTTTCTTTGAACGTCTCAGACATCGGCGTGCCGACCATTGAGTTCGCGCGGCGGCATCAAACGCTCGTAAGTCTGATCGCATGCCGCGCCGGCCGCGAGCGAACGCCAGATCCACTCAGCGGCGTTGGCAGCGGAAAATTTGTCGGCCAGGGCTGACGCCCGCGCCCGGATCGACGACTGCGCCGTCGGCTCCAGGAGTTGCTGGATCGCCGTCTGCGCCGCCTGTGCATTGTACGGTATGATCCTGCCGAGCTCGAACCGCTCCAAGAATTGCGACGCGGCGCTCCGCGGATGACCCAAGAGCAGAATTGGGAGATGCGAAGTGGCCAGAATGAAGGTCATGCGGCTGGGCAGGCTCAGTTCGGCGATCGCTTGAACACTGGGCGGGCTTACGCCATCGAGCGGATCGGACGGCACGATAGCATACGCATATTCTTCCAGAATCGCCGGTAGTTCCGTATCATGTACCGGGTCGCGCAGATGAATTCCGTCTCTGGCTAACTCGTCGCGGTCGAACAGAAGCGCTCGCGGATTCTTCTGATTGCAATACCAATCCACTTGATATCCGGTATCGCGAAAGGTATCTCGCAGCATGTCGAGCCAGCGCTGTCCCCACACGTTTCCGATCAACACGCCGCGCTTCCGATCGATTCCCTCTCTGGCCGGGCTCGGTGATCGACGGATCAGATTGTCGGAAACTAGGGGCGGCACCAACCAGAACTTTAAGCCATACTTTTTCTCATAGGCTGTCCGCATTTCCGGGGAAATCACCAGCCGCAGGTCAGATTTCGCCAGAACTTCCGCCATTAACGCATCCGAAATTCCATCGGCGCACACGTTCTTGTCGTCCATGATGAACGTGCAGAGCGGTACTTTGAATAGTTCCTTGATGGCGATCGCGATAACCGGTTCAGCGGGTAGATAAGGAAGACATAGAGCGCGTCGCACCGTGGTTCCGGCCAGGCACCATTTAACCCACGCGGTAACTTCTTTGAGTGATGCCTGAATCAGCGGCAGACAGAAATTCGCCGCGCCAAACTGCTGCCGGACATCGTAAAAATTCGTACTCCGCAGCGATACGATCGATGATGAGTCGGGAAACATCCGTGAAAGCAGAACGCCGGTCCCGTGCAGGTCCACTACTTCGCAAGGGGTTATGACGAGATCGGATGGGCTGGGTAACTTGAGTCCGCTGAAATTAGGGAGCTTGCCCTCCTGAATGGAGCTCAGTACCAAGCGCAAACGCGCCCGCGCTTTCTCGGCGATCAGTAGGGGGCTGCCAACCATGATTCCTCTAATTCCCTTTGCCGGGCAACAAAACCGGATGCGCGAGTCGTCCGCAATCGTCAAGCTCGCGCATACCGGCCCATGCACGGGCTCCTCGACGAAGATCGGCGCCGCCCAGCCTCATTGCGCGTCGTGCTGGTGACGGGCGAGGCTGGACAGGATGCGCGTCAGGCTATGTTCAATTCGCCATCCGGGAAAATGCGCATTGACCTTCGACAGGTCGGAGATGTAGCAAATGTGATCCCCTTTGCGGTTAGCCTGTTCCGGCTTGCGCCTGAGAGTGAATCCCATCTGCCCCAACGCATCGATAGTCTCAAGAATCGAAATACTATTTTCGCGTCCACCGCCGAGATTGTAGACCTCCCCGCACCGCGGCGCGTTGTAGAACTCGTAAAAGAGCGAAGCAACGTCGTCGGAATGTATCTGGTCGCGGACCTGCTTGCCCTTGTACCCATAGATTGTATATTCGACACCCCGCACCGCGCAGCGAACGATATATGCCAGGAAACCGTGCAGCTCGACTGCGGCGTGCTGCGATCCCGTAATGCATCCGCAGCGGAAAATGCCGATCGGCATGTTGAAGTAGCGCCCGAATTCCTGACTGAGAACGTCAGCCGCCACCTTTGACGCTCCAAACAGCGAATGCAGGGTCTGATCGATCGCCATCGTTTCGCCGATTCCCGTGCGCCCGTCGGCGTAGTCGTAGCGGCTCCCCAGTTCAGTCAGAGCAAGCTCGTTCGGGCGATCCCCGTAGACCTTGTTGGTGCTGGTGAAGCAGATCGGAGAGTCCGTACAGTAGTCACGCACGGCCACCAGTAGGTTCAACGTCCCCACCGCGTTGACATCGAAGTCCTCGTAGGGTATCGACGCCGCCTTATCGTGCGACGGCTGCGCCGCTGTGTGAATTATAAACCCGGGACGGATAGTGCGGATCAAATCTCGCAGCGCTTGGCGGTCCCGGATATCGATCCCATGATGCTCATAGCGCGGCTGCTCTTCGCACAGCATCCGGATCGCCCCCGCCGTCGAGCCTTGCGTGCCGAAGAACGTCTGGCGCATGTCGTTGTCGATGCCGACCACGTCCCATCCGTTTTTAGCCAGCAATCGGACGCAAGCCGACCCCACCAATCCTCCGGAGCCGGTGACAAGCGCCTTTAGTTTTCGCATCTTTTAGGGAATCGATCGCCCCGCCATTACAGCGGCTGACTCGAGATTGCGGGTCTTGTAGCAGAACAGCGCGGCTTTGGTCAACGAGCATCAAGCGCTTTGAGACGCCAAGACGGATGGATCGAACCGGCAGCTAACATTCGTTGGTTATTGGATTCTCGGAAACGGACCGGCGAGGAAATATGGTCGCTTCTCCGGTCGGAGGGCGCCACCGCCCAGCCTATAGATGTCCCGAGTCCCGCCGGGCGAGATTTGTACATGCACCGACATTTTTATCACGATCGCTGATTGGGTTATAGCAAAAAATCGTAAAGGAGAACTCATTTGGTGAGCCGTCTGGGACTTGAACCCAGGACCCTGTGATTAAAAGTCACATGCTCTACCGGCCTGAGCTAACGGCTCACCGAATCGAACGGAAGAACCGCAATCCTTACAGGGATTTCTGTTGATTGGAAGGCCCGATTATGAACAAGGCCTGCTCGATGGTCCATCCCATCGCAGCCAGCATCACGACTATCGGGGCGAACGACACTCTCACTCGCTCCGAATTTGCGGAGGAAGCGGCGCACAGTATGATCAGAACTGCGGCAACGCTTAACAGAATCGTCGAACCGAAGCGCGAGTGATAACTGATTCCCCTCCACCTACTCGCGAGCACGAGACAAACGCGGCTGATCCCCAGCCGCGCTATCGATCCCCGGCCCATTCTGCAGGAAGGGTTCGACTCGCAGGACAAAGGCAGCCGCCGAGATGAGAACGAGCGCGACAGAGTACGATCTTGAGGTTGTTGCCACGTCCACCAGATCTTTGCGAGACGAAGAACGGCGTCTGATCTAACGTTTGTCGATAATCTACCCTGACGCGAGAGAGTGTTCCTCGGTGCATCAACCTGTCAATACTTAATTCGCCGCGCACTCCTTTTTTGGTATTCGGATTCAAAGGCATTCGAGATTGTTCGATTCTGCCAGCGCTATTGAAAGCCCGGCCCCGGCGCTCGATTCAATCGGCGGCGGCGGCGCGAACCGCTACACTCTCGTCCGCGCGCCTTCCTCGGAGGTACTTCACTGCCTCGATCAGCGCGGCCCGGTTGATCGGTTTGCGCACTTCGAGATCCGCTCCCGCTTCGATCATCTGCCGCACTTCGTCGTCATACGAGGTCGCAGTAAGCGCGATCACCCACGTACGCCCCGCCGCGTGACGCTCTTCCCATTCCCGAATCATCCGGGTCGCATTGATGCCGTCCATCACCGGCATGTGCAGATCCATCAGGACAATGTCATAAGATCCCGCGGCAAATTTGCGGACGCCGATTTCGCCGTTTTCCGCCTCATCGATCTCGCACGAAATCCTCTCCAGGTAGGTACGTACCAGGATGCGGTTATCGACTGAGTCTTCCACCAGCAGGATTCTCGTCGCGCGCGCGTCCGCGGCGTCCGCCTGGTGATCCTTAGGGGATGCGTTCTCGGCGGCATCGCTTGCCGGCCCTTGGGCAGCGTGTACGGCCTTCAGATCGAGCACGCTGGCGCCATCCTCGATGCGCTCCGCTCCTTCGCCAGTCGGGTCGAAAAGACCGCCCAGGACGCCGAGCAATGCCTCGCCATTACGTCGCATGATATCCAAATAGTCATGTTGCACCGCGTCCAGCATGGTCTCGTTTAGTAGTTCGCCCATGCCCAGTATCGAGTTCATTGCCGTGCGGATTTCGTGCGATATATGCGCAAGAGGTACCGTCCCCAGCCCGAGTATCGTCAGGGGCGCCTCGCACGTCGCGGCATGGCTCGTCTCCGCCCGCCGGAGCGCGCTGACGTCGCGCATTACCGTGGTCGCACAGGTCTCGCCGTTGAGTTCAATCAACGCGCCCGAAACGTGTGCCGGGAACTTTAACCCGTCCCGGCGGCGAAGGTTCATCTCCATCTCGAGAACGGTTCCATCCGCAGCGAGCCGCCGGTGGAATTCCTCGTGCTGTCTTTGATCTGTCCAGACCCCGAGTTGCGCCCAGCTGCGCCCCAATGCTTCTTCGCGGCGAAATCCCAATCGCTCGAATCCCTGGTTCACTTCGATCAGGATGGCGTCCGCGAAACGGCTAATCGCGATTGCGTCCGACAAGGTATCGGTGATCCGCCGCAAATTCGCTTCGCATTCGCGCAAACGCTGCTCGATATGCTCGCGCCGCGCTATTTCGTTACACAGACACAGATTGGCCGTCTTCAGCTCGGCCAGATGCCGTCGCCCGAGCGCATAGCCAAGACGCTCGCGCACCTTTGCCCCCAGATCGCCGATTTGCGGAAACCGTATCTTTCCCACGGCGCGCGACCGCGCGTCCGTCCCGATTGCACCCAGGAATCGCACAGCAGAAACAGGCTTGCTCCGCTTTCCGGATACGCAGAGCAAGGCCGATGCCGCCATGTCGATTCGAACTACCGCCAAACGTGGCTTGAGATTGCGCGGCGATGCCTACGGGCCCTTGCCACCCGCGAGACCCTCAGATCGGCGTTTTGGGACACTTGTCCTCGTATGAAGCGCTGGCGATGCCCCCTACATCCCGCTTAATAGCTCGAGCACCGTCCCATCCGGATCCTTGAAGCAAACCACCCCCATCGGCGCGCCGTTTGGACCGGTCAACTTTTTGAGCGGCGCTACGAACTCCACCCGCATTGCTTTCAGCTCTTCGTAGGTTTTGTCGATATCGTCTACGGTGAAGGCGATGCGGCAGATGCCCACGTTGTTCAAGCTTGCATAGGGCTGACCCTGCGTTGGCGGATCCATGAACTCGACCAGGTCGAGCACCGGTGCGTTACGGTCATCGCCCAGGCGCATGAACACCCCACGCAGCTTTTTCGCCTTCACCCCGAGCGCGTCGCCGACGGTGGGATCCTCCATCGTGAAGTCGTTGACCTTGGTGAAGCCGAGCCCCTGGTAGAAACGGATTGACCGCTCCATGTTTCGGACACAGATATTGACGTGAAAGAGTCGTTGCAGCATAGGATTCTCCTGATCGGTTTGGTGTTTTTTTGCGGACCTTTACGGGCTGCTGATTTGATCGAGCAATACTCCGTATCTTTCAGGTCGCGCCAGCGGAGCGTGGTTGCCCCGCGGAGCGAGCAGGTGATTTCGCGAGCCGCGTAAAAATTAGGCGAGCTCGTCGAGAAGCACCTTCGCATCTTTCAAATCTGCGGTGTCGAAGCCTTCGGTGAACCAGCCGTAGATTTCAGCGAGCATCATCCGCGCCTCGTCGCGACGGCCGGTATCACGCAGCAGTCGCGCGAGGCTCGTTGTCGCGCGCAGCTCCCACGCTCGCACCGATCTTACGCGCAAGCGCGATCGCTTCGCGAAGGCTGGCCTCCCCGAGTTCCCCCTTTCCTTGTTCGAGTCGAATTTCGCCGCACAACCTTAAGGTCTCCGGTCGGTATGCGAGTATGTCGGGGTTCACCTGAAGGGCACGTTCCACCGTTTCCAACGCCTCGGTGATAGCGCCGTCGCGCTCCTGCGCCGCGGCCAGGTACGACGTAAAGTTGCTCAGCAGCAGATGGGCGCCATTCTCTATCATAGTGGCTATTCCTCGATTAATCAGGTCGATTCCTTGGGTCGGGCGGCCAAGCTGCGCGCGTGCGTATCCAAGGACACATTGCGCGGCTCCGGTGATATACGGGAACTGAATCGCCGCCGTCGAGAACCGCTCGCGTCAGCTCCTCCCGGATTAATTCCGAACCAGGCCTAGCCGGCGCGCCCCGAAACACGACGGCTCTAGAGTTCGGGCCTATCTTATGTCGCCGCGGCGGATTTGCAAAATCACCGAGTTCGTGGAGCGGCACGGTTCGGCTGGCCCCGCGCTCCGGCGTCTCCGCCTCGATCGCGCCCAGTTTCGCACCGCTATTTGGAAGGCGCACCGCGTGAAAAAGTGCGCGGAAAAAACTGCGCCGCCCGGCCTTGACCGCGCGGCGCTGGAATTGCCGTACTACCCGCCGTATGGGGCGCTAGGCCTTGACCGGCGAAAACGACTCAATGTTAGTCTGTCGCGAACGGCTGGTGCCCATCCCGTAGCGCGCGATCATCCGGTAGACCGTGTAGCGCGAAACACCGAGCAGTTGCGCCGCCCGGTGGCAGTTGCCGCCGGTCTCCCGCAGCGCACGCGTCAGCGCCGTCTTCGACGCCCGGTTGACGACCTCGTCGAGTGAAAAGAGCCGTGCCCCTTCCGCGTCTGTAGCGTCGCTCTCGTCCTCCGCGCCATGGTCCCAGCGCTCGGGACTGATCTCTCCCTCCCACAGATTATTGGGCAGGTCCGCGATACCGATTCGGTTGTTATCGGTGAGCATGACGGCGCTCTGGATAGCATGGGCGAATTCACGGACGTTGCCGGGCCATTCGTAGGCGCGCAAGGCGGTGAGGGCGCGATGGGAGATGGCCTCGACCTGTTTGCCGAAGAGGCGGTTGTAGTGCTCGATGAAATGGGCGGCCAGCGCGTCGAGCGCCTCGCGGCGTTCGCGCAGCGGCGGAATCACGATCGTGGTGGCGCCGAGGCGATAGTAGAGGTCGTCGCGAAACTGCCCGGCCTTGACCATGGTGCGGAGGTCGCGGTTGGTCGCCGCGATCAACCGGATATCGACCTTGTAGCTCTGCGCCGAGCCCACCGGCTGGACTTCGTGGGTCTCGACCGCGCGCAGCAGCTTGGGCTGCAGGCGCAGGGGCAGTTCGCCGATCTCGTCGAGGAACAGGGTGCCGCCGTTGGCCGAGCGAAAATAGCCCAGCGCATCTTCGCGCGCGTCGGTGAAGGCGCCGCGCACGTGGCCAAAGAGTTGGGCTTCGGCCAGCGTATCGACCAGGTTGGAGCAGTTGAAGGTGACAAACGGCCCCTTGGGCACCGGTCCCAGCGTATGCAGCGCCCGCGCCACCAACTCCTTACCCGTGCCCGACTCGCCGCTGACCAGCACTGTCGCCTTGTACGGCCCCAGTCGCGTGACCGTCTTCAGCACCTTGCGCATGGGTCCCGACTTCACCAACATCCCGCCCACGTCCTCGGCGCCAAGGCGCAAGTGTTCAAGCGAAAGCCATTCGTCGTCGTGGTCGCGCCCTAAACGACCATCGCCGACCGACACGCTCAAAGACTTTACGTTAGCGATCATTTTGAGTCTCCGCACAAGTCAACATCTAGTTAGCAGAGCTTAGTCCGCTTGTGGTGCGGGTGCAAGTGGTTTATTGATGTTTAGTCATCTCTAAATACTATATTTTACTGTGATATATGTCTTGCAATCATTAAATAGGATATATATCGGTCTTTATTAGTTTTGAATATTTATAGATGATAAAAACTTCATAAAGAAGGGATAGCCTACCAATGCCCAATATTGCTCAGCCTAGCGGATGCTCGACCGCCCGCCCCGGACCCAACTTTCAGCGGGAAAGAGGTCAGACTTGCGGGCGAATCGAGCGAAATGAGTGGAATGAGCGAATCGAGCGAGATGAGCAGATCGGCTACCTGCGCGCGACTGCTCCGCCAGTCATCGAAAGAGAAAGTCGTGGCAGATTCGCACCGACTGATCAGGCGGCCTCGCGCGCCCGAGCACTCCGCTTCGGTCGCGGGTGATCGAGATCACTGGCCCGCCTTTCGGTAAGCTTGCGGCAAATGGGAAAGGGACTGTTGAAGATGATACGGCGTTCGCCGTCAACCGCCTGGAAGCCAAATTCACCCGCTTCTTTGATCGTCCGCCCCAGTGCTTCGCCTTCAAGCACCATTGCCTGAACGAAAATTTTCCCGTCGTCGAGAGTACGCGCGTAAGGCCATTCGATTGGATCGCCGACTCGCTCGAAGCCTTTGTACATGTAGCTCAGGTTCCACGGTTTGAAGATCGGATAGACCAACAGCGCCTGCGCATGCAGAATTCCGGCTAGAATCCATCCTGCGTGACGAGCCAGGCGTGCTCCTCCAGCAGCGACGGCCCACAGCTCGCCGCACTCGATTACCGCTTCGGGTGGAAGGCGAGTGAGATCAGGTTTGGGATAAGTTTGGGGGAATGTCGCAAGGTCGTGGATGGAGAACCCCGCCAGCATCGATTCTGGGTTGGGTCCCTCGTTGTCAAGTACGGCGTAGAGGCGTCCGAAGGCTAGGTGCGCTTCGCCAACCAGCGAACGAGGCGTTTCGGAAAATCCAGCTCCTCTCGTCGTCCGGGCTTGCGACAAACTGTGCGCGAACGCGCGTTTCTCGGCCTCGGTCGACAAAAGCCGCAACTCCATGCTGTCCTCCCGCGGGTCGGTGGCTGGTTCCCCGCTGTTCGCTCCCTTGGTCGGGTCGCTGCGCAACCCGAAACCAAACGCTCTGGGCTCCGATCCATCCGTTGCCACCGCATCCCATCCGACATCCTCCTGAGTGATGTTTGAGCCTATGGTCCGGCGAACGCCCCCATGTTCGCCGAAACTCCTTTGCATCTCGAACTCATAGATGTTTTCTAGTACTCGAATGAGTTCCCGACTCCTCGGCCATCTCCGTTCTGACTATTGAACGCCTTTACATTCCATCCGGATTTGCTAACTAAAACTCAAAATTGACGAACACAAATTGTCTAACACCGCTAACAGACGGTTAGTTGCAAATTCACAAGAAGTCAAATAAAAGTTTGACGTGAGGCCTGAGTTCTCTTGAAGAGTGAGATGGCTGAGCGCGCAAACAAGAAATCGCCGAAAATCGAGGAACTGATAACCGGGATTCTTGTCAATGCCAAGTCCGCCGGAGCGCACAAGCTGGCGGCTTGGAAAAAACCTGAAAAAGATCTGCGGCGACTCGTCGGCCATGACTACGTTACGAGTCTGCGCCGCAACATGAACTACCATGAATTGAGGCAATTGGTGGCCTCATTTCAGGATTTTTTGCCCGACTTCAATCGACAAAGCACCGGGATGATGTCGATCGAGCGTTTTTCACAGATGGCGAAAGATATGCAGTTTCATTTCAAAGCCGCACCCTATGAAGGACCTGAAGGTCTTGCGCTAAGGGGTTTTTACGTCACTCGAAACCAAGGAGTTCTTAAGCGTCCGCTTATATATGTGAATACGGCCCATCATCCGTTGGCTGTATCTGCGACCTTTTGTCACGAGCTGGCGCATCATTTCAGCTCGGAGTTGTTTGAAGCCCAGGCCGAAGAGGCTGTACATTTCTTCTTCGACGCCGATTACGCGGCACACCTGGCCGAACCTGGAGAACTCGCTTCCGACGCCATGGTGAGTCTTGCGGCATACCCGGAGGCGATGGCGCGTAAGGCATTCGCAACGGAATGGAACTGGGGTCTGGTGGCGCGCGCGAAAAACTTGCCAGAAGCGGCGCTCAACGAGGTTCAGAAACATCTCAAAAAGATTTACGGCTTCAATCTGATGGAACGAATTCCGCCGGATCGTCGCTTGCACTACCTGGCCGGAATGATTCACTACGCGAAACTGCGTTGGGCGCTCCTGATTGAGTACGACATATGAAAAAGAAGACCTTCGGGTCAGGTACTACGGAAACGGCGAGAACTGTTGGGGCTGACGCAGCGTGAGTTATCGCGCCAGTTGGGCGTCAAGTCCAGCCACGTAACCTACCTCGAAAGTGACCGGCGAAGGCCGTCGTTGGGCCTGCTCAGCCGAATCGCAGACGTGCTGGGACTGCAAAGGGAGACACTCTTCCTATTGGCTCATCCTGAGGCAAGTTCATTCATTGCCCCTCGCCCCGATACGGAGCCGAGGCAGGCAGCGCGCAAAACCTGGAATGATTTTGCGAGCAACAAAGCTTTGCTAGATCACCATCACGTCAACCCAGCCGAACTGAAAGTGTTGTCGCAGATCAGCCTGCTGGGACGGGTAACGTCCCCGCGTAATTTCCTATTCATTTTGAACGCTATCCGGCAGTCGGTCGAAGACGAGTAGGAGCCTTCCACGAAGGCGGGCCGTTCAGGAGTAACGGCCACAGGGACGGTTTTACGGCCGGTACCGACGCAAAAACCGGCAGAAAGCCATCGGTGGCTCGCCCTGCAGCAGTTGGCGAAATCGCAATAAAGTTGAGCTTTTTGCCGATCTGGCCCGCCAAACCCTTTGTTCGGGCGCGTGCTTGGTGTAATCCAAGATAAATGGGGCGGTTGCTCCATTCGCATTGGGAGGAGCGAATGGCTGGCGGCAACGGACGGCGGCAATTAGTCGGATTCTGGTGGGTTCTGGCCTTTATGCTGGGCGCCGCAGCCGGAGCCTTGTCCGCCAACCTCGTTGGACTGTCGTACACGGTCTGGTGGATAGTGGGATTTTGCGGCTCGGCAGCCGTCGTTGTCTGGATGGCCGAGTGGTTCGGGCAGAGCCGAGGAACGAGCGTGGGGACGAAACGTTGGCGGCCTAGCGCCAGGGTAATGCTCGCGCAGCCGGCGCAGAAGAACTCCAGGGACAAGGCTTCACGCAGCCGCGGGCAACTTCATGCGATTACCGGGCGCAAGAGGGCGGATCCGCCCTCATCGGGAGCGTCCTGAATTTCCGCCTTCATGACGAAGAGGCCTATTGCCTCATTTAGATTTTTTTTCCCACAATTTGATTAGTTAGATGCGCGAGGCCGGTTACTCGAGATAGTTTTCTATTCCGAGCAAAATTGTGTTAGTGGCCTACGTCACGCAGCCTGCGAACAGGGCACCGCGCTTGGGGCAGCAGAATAGCCAAGGGCGAAAAATGTTAATGGCCGCTGGCGCGCTCAAATGCCACAATACGCCGGGTTAGGATCGGCTGTCTAAAGGGGTGAAGGATGTCCTGGGATCCCATTGAAACCACGTTCAAGCCGTGGGATATCGACCGGGATGAAATCCGCCGGTTATCGATCCTGACGCCGGGCCGAGGCGGTCTGCATGTCGCGTTCGAGTGGGCAGTGGTTTTTGCGACGATCGCAGTGGCGCAACGCTTTAATAACCCTCTGATCTATCTTCTCGCGGTGCTGATAATCGGATCGCGGCAACACGCGATGCTGATACTTATGCACGAAGCGGTCCATTTCCGGCTATTCAAGAGCAAGCGGCTAAATGAAATCGTCGGCGACTTACTATTGGCATGGCCTTGCCTGGTTTCAATGCGGTCGTTCAGCCGCAACCACCTGGCGCACCATCGTCACCTTAACACCGTCGAAGACCCGGACATCGTGCGCAAGCAGAACGACCCCGAGTGGCGGTTCCCCATGCAGCGCCGGAAGCTCACGCGGATGATTCTGAAGCAGTTCACCGGGTTGGGGTTCGTCTACCTGGTACAGGTCTTTCGGTCTTTGGACAAGAACACGGCCGACGAAACGCGTTTATACAAGTTGGCGCGCACGGGATTCTACGTGGCCGCTGCCGGCGTCATTATCTACATGGGCGCGTTCAAGCTTTTCGTACTGTACTGGGCCGCGCCGTTTCTAACGTGGTTGATGTTCATCTTCCGCATCCGGACAATGTCGGAGCATCCGAAGATCGAGCGCACAAGCGCATACACGACGTCCCTGGAATACAAGCTGGGCCTGCTGGAGCGGATGCTGGTGACGCCGAAGTACGCATTTTTTCATATCGAGCATCACGCCTATCCGAGCGTTCCGTTTTATCGCCTGCCGGAACTGCACAGAGCGCTATGTGCGAACGCAACATTTCGGCAAGCACTTCGTCCGATCAGCTACGCGGGTCTGGTGCGGGAATGTTCGCAGCCGCCAGCTCAGTCGCTATCCCCATCGGCCGCAGAAAGCGTCTAAGCGGCGAGGAGTCGTAGGCGGAATCCGCCCCGCCAGTGAGGCGGCGGCAGCGGCTTGTCAGTCTCACTTCCCGGCAAAGGTCGGCCGCTGGTCTGTCTCGCCGGACCGGTGCTATACCGAAGGGCGATCCACTTGCTCGCCGGGTAGCGGATGCGCCGCGCTGGGTACCAATTTTTGAATATGGTCGGAGTGAAATTCTGCGGGGAGGGCGGAACCGCGCTCGCACGGGTCTACCCTACGCTTGAAACGGCGTCGGATTGCCGCGGCGGGGCCGCGCACTGGCAGTCTGAAGGAGAGGACCATGCTCGATCTGCTGATTCGCGGAGGTGATGTCGTGACGCCGCAAGGCGTCGGCAAATGGGCTATCGGAATCAAAGGCGAGCAGATCGCCTCGGTCGGCGTTGATGATCCGTCGATCCAGGCCGATCAGGTGATCGACGCAAGCGGCAAAATAGTCATACCGGGTGGGATCGAGCCACACGCTCATCTGTCGAGCCTTATCGGGATGCATCCGGAGGGAAGGGTATTCACGCTGGGGCCGGAGGAAGACACGCTGGGGATGGCCTTTGGCGGCGTGACCACGCATATCGACTTCGTTTTCGTCCACCCGGCAACGGACGTGCCGACCGCACTAGCACGACGGCTGGAGCGCTGGAAGGCGAATTCGTACGTCGACTACAGCTTTCATATCGCGCTCGGGGGAGCGCTGCCGTTCAAAATTTTTGAGCAGATTCCCGAAGCGATCGAGGAAGGATTCCCGAGTTTCAAAATATTCACAAACGAGGTCTTGCCGCCGCATCCCAAACGTCAGCCGTTCAAGCTCGACTTCGGCCGCATTGGATTGGCGATGGAACGGGCGGCGCGGCATGGCGGAATCATGGTGGTACATGCGGAAGACGACGATCTCGTGCAGTTCAACTACGAACGCTTCCACGCCGAGGGACTGACCGACGGGACCAACCTGCATCTGGTGCACAGCAAGCTGTCGGAAAGGCTGGCTTTCCGCCGTACGATCCAAATGGCCGAGGCGACCGGCGCGGCGGTCTATTTCGTGCATACGTCGGCGCGCGAAGGGGTTGAGGCGGTGGTCGAGGCGCGTGGGCATAACCTGCCGATATACGCCGAAACGCTCCATCACTATGCTTGTTTCTCCGCTGAGGATTACAAGAAGCCGCGAGGCTTCTGTTACCACACCTATCCTTCGCTAAAGTTCCCCGAGGACCAGGCCGCGCTGTGGGAAGGACTGGTGCGCGACGGCGTATCGACCACGGCGACGGACGAATTCCCGACGACACTGGAGGTCAAACTGCGCGGCAAGAAGATCGATGACGTGACCGGCGGTAATCTCGGTGCGGAAGCGCGACTGGGCATCGTCTATACCGAGGGTGTGGTTAAGCGGGGCATGTCGCTACAGCGTTTTGCCGACGTCACTTCGACCAACGCGGCGCGAATCCTCGGACTATATCCGCGCAAAGGCGTGATTGCGCCCGGCAGTGACGCCGACCTGTGCTTCATCGATCCCACGGTAGATCGTGAACTGACGCGCGCCGATTTTCACGTCAGCGACTACAGTCCGTGGGAGGGATGGCGCGCGAAGGGATGGCCCGTCACCACGATTCTGCGAGGGCGTGTGCTGGTGGAAGAGGGCCGCCTCCTGGGCAAGCTGGGCGGCGGCAAGGTGGTTCCGCGCAAGATCGATCCAGTGGTGCTGCGCCGGCCGGCGAGTTGACGCCCAGCTATTGTACGGCTGGGGACGCGCCTATCTCGGTATGGTCAGACCCTCCCGATCGGACTCATCGCGAGCTAAGCTTGGGCGGCCTAAAAAAAAATTGGGAGTTTTGTTGCGGTTTGTGCTAGTTGCCTCTCAGAAAAGTAACAGGCTGACTCAAACTCTTTTCGGAGAGTCATATGAGCTTTCTTGAAAACATCAAAAGAAAAGAACAAGGGAGGCGCCGAGCCACTGCCTGGTCCCTCGCCGTGGGGCATTTGAGCAGATATGTTCGGCATTATCTGCGCAAGGCAGAACAAGGATCCGCGCTGTTAGTGACCCCGGACCTGCTGCGCGTCGGCAACGTTCTGGTCGATCGGCTCACCCTTTTTCTCGACGGCGAAACGGTTACCGCGACTCCGTTGGCTCTCTCAGATCCACGAGCGGGAGAAGGAGGTTGCGTGATGATCCGGTCGACGAACGGTGTGACTTACTATCTTTTCTGGGATGGCGTGTCGCCTTTCGCTCCGGATCACTGGAAGATCGTTCGCGCAGACGACGGCCATATCGCAGACAAGGTCCCGCATGACGAACCTGTCGCTACCGGAGCCTTAGCGAGCAAGGCAGAGCCCCTGTCGGAGAGCAGTCTCGACGAGGCGCTTGGCGACCTGTTCGGGTTGGTAAACCCCAAGCAGTCGCAAGCCGCCGGGTACATACCTGCGTCAGATTCTGCCCGGCGGATCGTGTCGTTCACGCTTCGGGACAAGCGATCGCTTCGCGCATCGTAGATTTCGGCCACGTCGGAGGACGCAGGGACACAACCATAAGGGCAATCAGCGTCAGATTTCGGCGAGGCGCGTTGCGGCCCAGCCTTCCTTATACCGGCTGATCAGATTGAGTGTCAGGCGGAGATGGTTGAACTGCCATCTACCGTCGCGTCTAGCGAGATCGACGCGGTAGGTCCCGCCGCCCCATACAGCCTCCGGCTGATTTTTCCCCTGCATGGTGGCGAGCTCCCATACGCGCCAGGAGGCCTCCGCGGTGGCGCGATCCGCGGCGATACGAATGCGCGGCGAGATCATATAGTGCATCGTCCAGATGAGACGTTTGGTGCCGATTTCATGAAGCCCGACAAGGATCGCTGAGCGGCCTTCGAAACGGCCGAACCCCGAGGCTTCCCATATAGCGTGATCAGCGAAAAGATCGCGCATCATGGCCGGGTCATTGGCGCGATCTGCCGCCTCGGCGTAGCGCTCGATGAGGTCGCGAATCTCCTCGCGGTCTTCGAGCAGTGCGATCCGATTGCGCAAGTCCTGGAGTGTTGCCGGGTCTTCCATGGTTGGTTCGCCCTCGTCCCTCGCACCAAATCGCGTTCCCGCCTAATCTTCGCGATCACCGTGGACGGCGATAAATCTGGTTTCCTCGAAGCTGAAGGGAACCGTCGAGCTGCCCTTGTAGAGCTCGACGTTCGGCGCGATCTCAGCGATTGCAAGTGTCAGATGGAGCAGGCGGCGGGCATCTTCCGGCATCGAATCGAGCGCTAACGGATTAAGGAAATCGATGATTTCGGTCAAGCGCGGTGCGACAGCGTCGTAAAACTCTTGACGCGCCTGCGGCGAGCTGGCGCGTCGCGCCGCTTCTCTCTGGTTCTGCGTAGCTAATGACCAGCTCGGTACGAAGCGTTCGAGATCACGAAAGGCCTCGGGGAGCGACGTACTCATCGCAATATCTCCTTAGTCGAGCCGGGTACCGACCAGTCCGCGATCTTGCCCCCGGTTTTCAGCGATAAATCGCAAATCGGCAAACCAGCGATCAGGGTCGATTCACATACTCGTCGATGACCTGGTAGTTGTGCCGCAGCATGATCTCGCCGTCCTGAAAGTGGAAAAATCTCTTTACGCCGGAAGACAGGGCCAACTGCGTCGCTTCCATCGTACCGGTATCTTCGAGCCAGGCGTTACGCTGCAGTATCTGACCGAATTCCTGGCTGAAACGCTCTCCGGCATTGCGCGCGGGGAGAAAGTACTGGATGCCTTCCCACAGGGTCTTATCGAGCGAGATCGGCCAGAACTGATGAGTGAAATAGAGCCCCTCGCTGACGTGGATCAGGAAATTAGGAAAGATCGCACTCTGATCGAAGACAAAATCGGGAGAGCGGTCAGGATTGATGCGTGCAGGAAGCGATGACCGGAAGCCGGGCTTGGCGATCGAAGCGGTCGCGAGCTGGTAGGAGAGAGCGGCAACGCGGCCGACGGGTGGCGAGGGCTCCTGATGCGCCGCGCCCGAATGATGAATCCCGTACATTCCGACCTGCTTCACTTCGGCGTCGAAGACGCCGGGAAACGAGCCGGCATGCACTGTCGAAACATGATAGGCCTCGGAGAAGGCGTCCCACGCAATTTTCCAGTTGCAATTTAGAACCGTGTAGTACTCGTAAACCGCCGTCATCGCCGCGAAAGGGAAACCGCCCAGGCGGTCGGCATGCTCGCCGACAAACTCCTTGAGGCTCTCTGTGGGTGACGGATCGAGATTGACGAAAATGAACCCCTCCCAGGTGTCGGTCGCGATCTCCGGCAGGCCGTTCTGACACTTGTCGAGTTGGAAGAACAGTTCCTCCTGGGGCACGCCAACCAGTTCACCCTTGAGGTTGTAAACCCATCCGTGGAAGTGGCAGTCGAAGGTCTTCGTGCGACTCGTTCCGCGGAGTCCGTAGGTATCATCGCCCCAGACGACTTTGTTTCCGCGATGAGAGCAGATGTTGTGGAAGCCTCGAATCCGGCCGTCCCCACCGTGGGTAAGAATCACGGAAGTATTGGCGAAATCGAGGCGCTTGACCTTGTAGTCGCGCGGGTTGGGTATCTCGTCGACGCGACCGACCTTCAGCCACACGCGCTTGAAGACTTTCTCGCGCTCGAGCGCGAAATATTCCGGGGAAAGGCAGCGGTCCGTTGCGATTGGCCCGGTACCAATTTCAGGGAAGGCACGTGCCCATCGCACGCGCTTGGTCGATCCGTTTTCGGCTCCCGAATCACTCATGTATGGCCCTCCCGGAGCTTCCCCATGCGCCGCCAAGTATCCGCCAATGTGCAGGAAGCGTCAGTGCGCTCATATGTCTCATTTTAAGCGATGGATAGTCCATATCTTGGCAGTGCGGGAGGGATTCAAGGCTTGGATGGTGGTCCGACCCTGTATAGTCGAAGGGTTGTTCAATGCGCCGCCCTCGGCGAGGCTTTGCGCGAATTGAGTATCGTGGCCGTGAGTGTGTAAGATTCGGCACATTACAGATTGGTGCGGCCGGAGCTCGGCCGGATTTTTCTGCGTCAAAGGAAGGTGACCTTGGAATCGGCGACGCAAGAGGTGGGCGGGCCATTCTTCGACGATTTGCGCGTCGGCGAAACGGTCGAGAGTGCTCCGGTGCTTACGCTAACCGAAGGACTCGCCGCGATGCACGGCGCGATCGTTGGCGACCGTCTCCGACTGCCACTTGATCACGATCTGAGCCAACGCGTGACTGGCGGCCAACTCGCGCATCCGGCGCTGGTATGGGACGTTGCGATCGGGCAGTCGACACTGACGACCCAGCGGGTGATTGCGAACCTTTTCTATCGCGGGTTTTTGTTCCGGCGGTTTCCACGAATCGGCGATACATTGCATACGACGACCGAGGTTGTCGCGTTGCGGCAAAGCCGGTCGCGCCCCGATCGTGCCGCTACCGGTTTGGCCGCGCTGCGCGTGCGGACGAGTGATTCTGCGGGGCGCGCGGTACTGGACTTCTGGCGCTGCGCGATGCTGCCGTTGCGCGACCCCGCCGGCGTCACGTCACACGCAGCGGATCTCGAGAAGATTCCCGCGGAGCTTGACGCTGACGCGCTGCGCGAGCCCATGGAAGGCTGGGATTTAAGTTTGTTTCGTACGACAGTGCGCGGGCCTCATTTCGCCGACTTGCCATCTGCAGCGATCTGGAGAGTCACGGCCGGCGATGTAGTTTCATGCGCACCTGAGCTCGCACGCCTCACGCTCAACATCGCGCGGGCGCATCATGATGCGAGCGCAGGGCGCGACGGGCGGCTGGTCTATGGTGGTCACACGATTGGCTTGGCTGCGGCTCAGGCGGCGCGCGCGCTGCCTAATCTGGTGACGATTGTTGCATGGCATAGTTGTGATCACCTGGCTCCGGTACACGAGGGTGATACGCTGCGCAGCACAATCGAACTCGAACGCACCGAAGCGCTGGCCAACGGTGGCGGCCTGGTTCATCTGCGGTCGCGCGTGCAAGCCGATGGTAAGGGTGCTCCACAGGACGTGCTCGATTGGCGCTTTATTGGAGTTATGGCATGAGCGGAATCCTCTCCGGCTTGAGGGTTGTGGAAGGATCGGCGTTCGTTGCGGCCCCGCTCGGCGGGATGACTCTCGCTCAGCTTGGCGCCGATGTGATCCGGTTCGATCAACTGGGAGGTGGGCTGGACTATCGGCGCTGGCCGCTTGCGAAGAGCGGCGAGAGTCTATTCTGGGCGGGCTTGAATAAGGGCAAACGCTCGATTCAGCTTGACCTCGCGTCGCCTGCCGGACGCGAACTCGCTACCGCCCTGATTACCGCGCCGGGCGAGCACGCTGGCCTGTTTCTCACGAACTTTCCCGCGCGTGGGTGGCTCGAATACCAGACGCTGGCAAAGCGGCGGCCCGACCTGGTCATGGTGGCCTTGACCGGTAACCCCGACGGAACCAGTGAGGTTGATTATACGGTTAACCCGGCAACGGGATTTCCGTGGGCGACCGGCCCGCGAAATCTTGCCGAGCCACTCAACAGCGTTCTGCCCGCATGGGATATCGCGCTGGGGACGCTCGCTACCGTCGGGATGCTTGCGGCCGAACGTCACCGGCGACTGAGCGGCGTCGGCCAGCTGGTGCGTCTGTCACTCTCGGATGTTGCCTTTGCGATGGTCGGAAATCTTGGCCGTATCGCGGAAGCCCAATTGGGCGGACAGGATCAGCACAAAGACGGAAATTATTTGTATGGCGCTTTCGGTCATGATTTCGAGACGCGTGACGGTCGGCGGGTGATGGTAGTGGCGCTGACGGAGCGTCAATGGACGGCGCTGGTGGAAACGACCGGAATCGCGCAAGCGTGCCGAGATCTTGAGCATGCCACGGGCTACGACCTGAGCAGCGAGAGCGGCCGCTTCCAGGGGCGGGATCTGATCGCTGCGCTCCTCCGACCCTGGTTCGCCTCGCGCGATTTGGCGGCAATTCGCACGGGATTTGCTGGAACGAATGTCTCCTGGGGCCCGTATCAGACCTTTCGCCAACTGGTCAACGAGGACCCGCGCTGTTCCATCGCGAATCCGATGTTCGCACAGGTGGAGCAGCCGGGTATTGGGAGCAATTTGATGCCCGGATCACCACTGGATTTCTCGGAGGTGCCGCGGCTGCCAGTGCGAAGGGCACCGTTGCTCGGCGAGAACACCGACGAAATCCTGGGGCTGCTCGGTCTGAATACCCGAGAGATTGCATGTTTGCACGACGAGGGTGTCGTTGCGGGGCCGCGCGTGACGGGCCGCTAAGATATTTTTACCGCGCTTTTCCAGTTACTGAGAGGATATAGATGAAGACCAAACGCATGGGACGCACTGGTCTCAAGGTTTCTGAAATTTGCCTTGGCACGATGACCTTCGGTTTGCAATGTGACGATGGGAAGAGCTGCGCGATCATGAACACGGCGCTCGAGCACGGAATCGACTTCTTCGACACGGCGGACGTTTACCCGCTGGGCGGAAGCCTGGAGACCGTGGGACGTACCGAGGAGATCGTCGGCAAGTGGCTCAAAGGGCGGCGCGAGCGGATCGTACTGGCGACTAAATGCTGGGGCGCGATGGGATCCCATCCCAATGAACACGGACTGTCGCGCAAGCACATCTTCGACGCGGTGGAAAACAGCCTACGCCGCCTGCAGACTGACTATATTGACCTCTACCAGGTCCATGCGCCGGATCCGCAGACGCCATTGGACGAGACGCTGCGCGCACTCGACGATCTCGTGCACCAGGGCAAGGTGCGTTACCTTGGATGCTCGAACTTCAGCGCGTGGCTTCTTGCATCTGCCTTGTGGACGAGTGACAAGCTGACGCTAGAACGTTTCGATTGCGTGCAGCCGCGCTACAACATTCTCTTTCGCGAGATTGAGAACGAGTTGTTGCCACTGTGCCGTCATCACGGTGTCGGTGTGATTCCCTATAATCCGCTAGCGGGTGGCTTTCTTAGCGGGAAGTACAAGTTGGACCAGGAACCGACCCGCGAAGACCGGTTCGGTTTTCTTGGCGGCCGAACCCGCTCCGTCTATCACAAGCGGTACTGGCAAGAGGCTCAATTCGAGGCGGTCCAGCAACTAGGAGAGTTCTTTTTACCGCGCAACAAGTCGCTGGTGCAGGTCGCGGTCGCGTGGGTGCTGGCACAACCTGAAATCACCTCGGCGATCGTCGGCGCGACTTCACCGGAGCAACTGCGGCAATCGATTTCCGCAACGGAGATAACGCTTGAAGAAGAGGAGGTGGAGGCCTGCAACGCGGTCTGGTTCACGCTTCCGCGCCTGCGCGATCCCGCGGTCGCCCTGAGGTAAACGACGCCAGGACCCAAGCGACGCGTTTCGCCGGAAGATGACAAAGCTGCGATCACAATGGGGCGCGGCGCCATGGAACCGGCCCATTCTCGCCACCGGCAAGGCGACGCCTGCGGCGTATTCGAAGACTCCGGACGTAGCGATCGTCGGTGGGGGACTAACCGGCGCATCGGCCGCCTTTCATCTGGCAAAAATGGGAATCCGCGCCGTGCTTTTCGAAGCCTGTCTCGTCGGCGATGGCGCAAGCGGAAGAACTGGCGGTCTGGTTCTCGAAGGTACCGCGGCGGGTTCTTTTGATCGAGTCGACGACTGCGTCCCGGGCCTCTTGCGTCTTGTCAAGGAAGAGGAAATCGACTGTGACCTCCGCCTGCCAGGATGCTGGGAAATCGAGCATCGCAGGATCTCCGGGACGCGCGCTCTACCTTGGTCGGATGGCGGCCGGCCGGTCGCGATCACAAAAACTGTCAGCGGCGGGGTCGTGCAGCCGGCGGCATTGACGATCGGTATCGCGCAAGCGGCCATACGGCTCGGAGCTACGATAAGAGAGCAATCGCCAGTTACGCAGATTGCTTCCGGACCCGAGTTAGCCCTGGAGGTCAGCGGGGAACGAATCACACCGGGGCACATCGTTGTTGCCACCAATGCGTGGATCAACGCGACTCTGATCGATGCTCCGCCTCTGCACAGCTGTCTGACCTTCGCGTGCGTTACTGCACCTCTCGACGGCGCGACACTGGCCGCAATTGGACTTGACGGGGGGGTGCCGTTCTATACCAGCGATCTGCCATATCTGTGGGGTCGCACGATTGGCGACGGGCGGGTGATTTTCGGCGCTGGCCTGGTGTTCGGCACGCCAGTCAAGCTGGAAAATTCCCGCATCGGCACAAGTGATTCCGCCGCGGTGATCGTTCGTTTGCAGGAGCGAATCCGTGGCCTACATTCGGCGCTGCGTAGTGAACGCTTTGAGGGCGCATGGGCCGGACCGATCGCCTTCGCGGAGGATTCGATCCCGCTGATCGGACCCCATCCCGCGAATTCACGCGTGCTGGTGTGCGGCGGTTACGCGGGCCACGGTGTCGCGTTGAGCGTGCGGGCCGGCGAACTTCTCGCTCTTGCAATCGGAAAGAATCAACCGCTGCCGAAATGGGGCGCGCTGTCGCGCTGAACCCAGGCTCGCGCCTTGCGGTTCACCGGTTGATCAATTGGTTCGAGGGTAATTTCGGATCGACCGCCTTGCGCGCCGACTCGATCCCGGCAACTGGCAGCTTGGTCGGATCCAGCAAGCCGAGTTGCACGAATACCGAGGCCTGATCCCAATAAATGTGCTCAGAAGCGAGTTTGTCGTCGCGAAAATTCACGATCACGACAAGTGGTACTTCGACCCGCTTGCCCGTCGGCGATAGTCCCGGCAGCATCCAGTCCATCGCCACGGTGTGGGTGAACTGAAAGATGATCTCATCGACGATCCGACCGCTGCCAATAGTTCGCGAGATTTGCGTAATCTTGGTGTCAGGAGGCATTTTCGAGATGAAATGATGCGAGTAGAACTCGCGCAGTTCGACCTTTCCCGCGCCTCCGGTGAGGACTGGAATATGGTTGACGTACGCATCTTCGACCATCGTCGCAAGGGTCGCTTCGGTATCGCGTGTCGTGAATTCATGTTCGAGATGCTTTTCCCAAATGGTGGTCAGGGAGTCTTTGTCCATTCACCTGTACTCCTGCGAGGAAATCCAGAGTCATTCGGCTGCCAACTACAAATATAGACTCATTACCCAGGAGCGGAGACCGTCGCCCAGTGCCGCAGGATGCAGACCAACGCTACTCGGTCGATCGCCATTCGGCACAAGTCGGGGGGGGCTGGCCAACTGGTCTTCTTGTGCCTTTCCGTTGAGAGCGCTTTCAGCTTGTGCGATACCGTGGTCCTGATGAGATGCGGCACCGTCATGATCGGGTTATTGCTGACGATGGCGGTCGGATGCTCCGCCGGAGATTCATTGCGGAATGAGTCGCGGGTTGCGCCGAGCAAGACCTCGGGACATGAGGGACTCGCCTTCCCAAGGAGCATCGTCGGTGCCAGTGCGCCGCGTTTCCTTTCCGGCGACTCGGCGGAGGCGGATGCCGGTCCTAACGACTGGGTTATGGTCGCGCTCAATCAAAAAAGCGAAGAAGACAAATATGTAGTCTACGGTTATGTCCATAGAGGTGAAGATTCGTCTCACTGGAGCAAATTTTTCAGCTACATGAACGGGCCGCGGCCGGATGAGCCGCCTCTAGCGTTCATGGTTCGGCAGAAGCTGAATCTCGAGAAGAAATGCCCGGGAGTCATTTTCGCTGTGGCAAAGGAGAGCGAAACCGAAATCACCTATGAATCGAAGGTTGCGAAATGTCCGCTATTGGGCGATCAGGATGAAATCGTCCGCGTCATCTACGGACAATTGAACCTCTTCCGCTTATCGTACACGGTGCATTCCACTGAGATGTCCGCGCAACAACGCGCCGATGCCCTCAAGCTGCTTTCCGAGTTCCAGTTACGGGAATAATTAGTCAGCGATGAGTTGCCTGCCCGGCAGTAATCGCGCGATCGTCACGGCTCGAGCGTCGCTGGTCCTGGTTCAATGCGATGACGGGACGACCCACCAGTTAGGGTCGAGAGACTGAATGCGCTCTTCTCCGGCAGTCTTGTCAGGCTGCGCTGGCTTCGCCTCTTCGCGCGCTTCATCGGGATAGATTTCTTGAAGGCTCTCTCGCCTTCCCAGCCTCTCGTAGTGTTTGACCGCCGATCGCGCTGCAACCGTTAACGCTGGAGAGGTGTCGCGAGAAACCGGCTTAACATCTTTTCGCCGCCGAGCGACGGGTGGCGCGCGTCCGGGCTCAGCCGTAAGTTCGACGTCGGCATCAGTCTGCTGTTTCGGGGTGTCGCTCGGGCCGACACCGTATCCCTCCGGGACAGCCCCGATGCTGGAAGATGGCTGAGCGTCGGCAATCGGGGCGGCGTAATCTCGCAAGGTCGTTGGTTCGAGGTTGGGCGGCACTGAAAACCGGCTGATCGCATCCCTGGTGAATGTTGCCGGACGTAAAATGGTAGGCGCTTCGTTAAGAATGCTATCTGAGGGTATCGGTCTTTGCGAAGGTACGAGCGGGCCTCGCGACCCAGCCGTTTGAGCGAGGAACATCATCACGGCGGCTGCAGCCACGAGCGCTCCGGCCGCCGCAATTACCGTTCGGGTTGTCCCGAGTGGCCGACTTGTCCGCACGAACCCGCCGGAAGAGGTTCTCGGCGACGCGCGCAAACTATGGTATGTGGCCACCGCCGACCGCGCGTCGGCCATTGTGATTGTTTGGGCGCCGCGATCGTGAGCCGCTCGCATCGCTCTATCGCACAGGATATTGATTCGGCGCGGGATTCCAGCACTCTCGGCCGCCAGGCGGTGGAGGGCGCGCCGGTCAAAGATTTTCTGCACGCTGCCGCCTTGTCGCCGCATCCAGTAGTCCACGTAGCTAGATGTTTCATTAAGTGAGAGAGGGGCCAGAGTGGCGCGAACGCCGATATTCTCGTAGATGCTGCGGAGTGCCGGCGCACGCAATCGCTCCAATAGCTCCGGTCGAGCTACGAGGAGGAAGTGCAGGCGCTTTTCATCCTTGGCCTCGAAATCTGCGAGCTGTTGCAGGTCGTTGAGATTCTCGTCGGTTAGCTCCTCGGCTTCGTCGACCACGATCACGGCGCGTTGAGCAGATTCAGATAGGTGCTGTGGGTGTTGCGCCAGGAAGTCTTTGACGAGCGTACTCTTGCCCACACCAGATTCGCCAACTAGCAGTGTGAAGCCACCGAGCGCCTGGGCCATGCCCAACTCCAGCTCGGCGTATGCCTGTCGTTGTGGTGTGCCTGCGAAGGGAGTCTTGAACAAGGACCCGCCATCGAAGGGAGGCCCATTCAGGCCGAAATGCTGATAGTACGTAGCCACGAATTGAAGTCCGCTCACAGGCCCACAATGAGATTGTGACCGTGGATCACAAAATCAACAGGCGTACACCGGACACCCCATTATCAATCGCGAGATTTCGTGTAGCGACTTTCGCGATTGTAACCCAAAGTGCGTAGACCGACTGCTCAATCCACGGACATGTTCGACGCATCGCATCGGAAACCCCTCGAAATCGTTTATCAGGGATCGGTGATTGCCAGGATCGCTCCGCCGCTCCCGCTCCTCATCACGCATCCATCGCTTCAAGTATATGATTAATCACCGACGCCCCCAACATCCAGTGAGCCTGGGGACATTATCCACAATCTTGCATATGTACGCACAACTTAGTTCTTGCGAGCCAAAGGCCTCTGCCTCATCGATTTGCCTGTCTAGAGTCCAAGGTGGTCGACTGTGCTTACTTATGGACTTGCGAGGGGCTGTTCGGGTGCCTCGGGCGATACATCGTCGCCGATCGCATACGCGGCAGCAGAAATCTCATAATCAATCTTACCATCAGTGCTGCGCTGCTGGATCTGCCGAACGAAGACCGCGTCCGCTCCGATGTCGCAGGCCTTCTGGTTCACGAGCCTGATCACCTCCCCTTCCTGTGATACGCGGCCGGCGAGGTGGATCATCCCAAGGGCGGGGGCGCCGTCGTATGGAGGCTCAGCAAGTATCTTTACGGAACAGCCGCTCCTTTTGGCGGGGTCCTTCCGGCGAGCCCCATGCGTGGTCATGCTTCGGTCAGATGCCGGATTGGATTTGTGGACCTGCGTGGCAGGCGCGCAACCCATTACGAGGGCGCAGGCGACCGAAAAAAGGCATAGACTCAATCGCACCCTCGAGGGGATACCAGTGCCCGCGAGTGGCCCGCAAGCTTCGAACACCGAGGACTCAATCCGTCAGCCAAAAGGGAGTTTTCCTGAGGAGGTGCCAGGAGTTTTTTTGCGGTCGCTAGCCGAAGATGCTGCCGACACCACCCGCTGATCGGCAAGTCGCCAACCGGCCGGACAGGGCGTACTATCACGTGATGCAGACCGCGAATCTCGATACACTCGATATTCTCAACCCGGACCTTTATGTCCAGCGCGGGTACCCGCATGAGGAATGGCGGCTGTTGCGCCGGGACGCGCCGGTCTTCTGGTACGAGCGCCCGAACGTTACCCCCTTTTGGGCGATTACCCGCCACGACGATATCGTCACGGTCTCACGTCAACCGGATTTGTTCCGTAGCGGACAAATCCTGTTCATCACGGTGCAGGAACCGGGGGCCCCGTCTCCGGATGAGGTTTTCCTGCGGCAACTCCTGAACATGAATCCGCCCGAACACGGCGCCTACCGCGGCGTGGTTAACCGCCGTTTCACTCCGCGCGCCATTCGCCAGTTGGCGGAGGACATCGAACTGATCACGGCGGAGGTCCTCGATGGCGTGGTCGACCGTGACGAATGTGACTTTGTGACCGAGGTGTCGGCCAAGCTTCCGCTTGCCGTGATCGCGCATATGTTTGGAATCCCGCGTTCCGACTGGGATATGCTGTTCCGGCTCAGCAACGCGATGATCGGACCGGCCGATCCCGAATACGGCGGCGGACAGACCATCAAGGAAAGTCTGCAGAAGACCCAACTCGAGTTCTTCCATTATTTCACTCAGCTGGTCGAGAACCGACGCAAGGATCCGCGCGACGACCTCGCGAGCGCCTTGGCCAACGGGCGCGTCGACGCCGAGCCTATCCCAACCTTCGAATTGCTCTCCTTCTTCGCCTTGCTGATTATCGCGGGGAACGAAACGACCCGTAACGCGGTTAGCGGCGGGTTGTTCGCGCTGATCAATCATCCGGACCAATGGGAGCGGCTCCAACGGGACGCATCGATGGCGTCCTTAGCGGTCGAAGAAATCCTGCGCTGGACCTCGCCGGTGGTACAGTTTGCACGGATCGCCGCGGCCGACACCGAATTGCACGGCCAGAAGATCACTGAAGGCAGCCTGTTGGCGCTGTTTTATCCGTCGGCCAATCGCGACGAGGATGCATTTCCAGAGCCGTTTCGCTTCGATATCGGCCGCTCGCCGAATAATCACATTGCCTTCGGCATCGGAGAGCACTATTGTCTCGGCGCGAACCTGGCCCGGCTCGAATTGCAGATCATGTTCCGCCAACTGGCGCAGCGCCTAGAAAGTGTTGAGCAAACCGGTCCGGTCGCGCGCATGCGCTCGAACTTCGTCGGCGGCATCAAACACATGCCGATCCGGTACCGGATGCGTGCGCGATAAGTGCCCGCTTTGGTCCACGGCGACAGGCCCCGCTAAGCCCGTACGGGAGGTGAAGTCATGAAATTCACTGCGTTCCATCTGATGTCGTATCCCTATCTGCCGGACGATTTCACCAGGAAACACCGCAGCGTATGGGTGGATATTCCGCGCAGCCTGTACGATCCCAAGCTAGGGCATCGTATCTATAACGACTACCTGGATCAGCTCGAATTCGCCGACCGTATGGGTTTCGACGGGATCGGCGTCAATGAGCACCATCAAAACGCCTACGGTCTGATGCCTTCACCCAACATTATGGCGGCGGCACTCGCGCGGCGGACGAGGCATGCCAATCTGGTGGTGCTGGGCAACTCGATTGCGTTGTACAATCCGCCGATTCGCGTCGCCGAAGAATTTGCGATGCTCGACGTGATCAGCGGGGGAAGACTGGTCGCGGGCTTCCCGGTCGGCACCGCGATGGACACCAATTACTGCTATGGCGAAGTGCCGGCAACGCTGCGCGAGAAGTATCGCGAAGCGCACGATCTGATCATAAGGGCGTGGACCGATCCGGAGGTGTTTAGTTTCAACGGCAAGTACACCAAGCTGCGCTACGTAAATCTGTGGCCGAAGCCGCTGCAACAGCCGCATCCGCCCGTTTGGGTACCTGGCGGAGGTTCGGTTGAGACCTGGGACTTCTGCGCCGATCATGACTACCAGTACAGTTTCCTCTCATTCTTCGGCTATGTAGCGGCCAAGAAGGTCGCCGACGGGTACTGGGAGGTAATGGCCAAGAAGGGCAGGCCACTCAATCCCTACAGTATGGCCTTTGCCCAGGGAGTGGCGGTGGCAGAGACCGACGAACAGGCCGAGCGTGACTTCGCTCCGCATGCGGACTACTTTTACAACCGCTGTCTCCATATAAATCAAAACTTCGCCGACGCCCCCGGTTATCGCTCGCTGAATTCGATCCGCGCGGCGATGAAATCCGGCCTGCCGGCAGCGCTGAAACCGCACTACACCTGGAAGGACCTGATCGACCAGGGGATCATTATTGCCGGTTCTCCGAGGACCGTGCGCGATCGCCTGCGCGAGGCCATGAAGAGCCTCAATTGCGGCCATCTCATCACCGGTATCCACATGGGTTCGATGCCGCCGGAACTGGTGCGCAAGAGTACGGAACTTCTCGCGCGTGAAGTGATGCCACAATTGCGCGAAATGTGGAGCGAATGGGAGGATCATTGGTCTCCGCGCCCATTGGCCGAGAACGCTCGCGCAATTCCGGCGCAAGTCGACTTCGATCTAATCGAAACCAACGGCAGCAAAAGCGTCCCGGTCCCGCGCGCCCACAGATGATCGCTGGAAACGGCTCGCCAATACGCATAGGAATGTGCTCATGACTGAAGTTGCTCATCGGTTTATCGATTCCAACGGCATCAGAATGCACTACGCGGAGGCCGGCTCGGGACCGCTGGTCATCATGTGCCACGGATGGCCCGAGTCCTGGTACTCGTGGCGTCACCAGATTCCTGTGCTCGCCGCCGCGGGATTCCGCGCAATCGCGCCCGATCAGCGCGGCTATGGACAGACCGACGCGCCGCAAGCGATCGAATCGTACAATACCCCGAACCTCGTCGCCGACATCGTCGGCTTGGTGAACTCGCTCGGCGTGAGCGAAGCGATAAT
The DNA here is from genome assembly GCA_963837035.1 of uncultured Pseudomonadota bacterium. GTDB lineage: Bacteria > Desulfobacterota > Binatia > Binatales > Binataceae > JASHZA01. Next base: position 215,767 of record CAWIMH010000021.1, on the reverse strand, counting down.
CGTGGGGCACGATTGGGGTGCGCCGGTCGCGTGGCACTGCGCCCTGTTACGGCCTGATCTCTTCCGCGCGTGCGCGCTGCTCAGCGTACCGTTCATCCCGTGGACTCCGGTTCGGCCCTCTGCGATGTGGTCGATGATCGAAGGCGGGGACAAATGGTTCTATCAACACTACTTCCAGGAACCCGGCAAAGCCGAGGCGGACTTCGAAGCGAATATACGAACGACCATCAAGAAGGTCCTGTATGGTGCGTCGGGCGACGCGCCGCCGAAGGACCGTTTCGAGCATCTGTTTTCGCGTGACCTGCGGCCGCTCGACCTGATTAAGGAACCTGCAAAATTGCCTCAATGGCTAACTGAGGCGGACGTCGAGTTCTTTGTCGGCGAGTTCGCCCGATCTGGATTTCGCGGGGGGCTTAACTGGTATCGCAACGTCGATCGCAACTGGGAGCTGACTGCGTTTCTCAACGGCGCAAAGCTGAGGCAACCCTCTCTGTTCGCCGCGGGCGAGCACGACGTGGTGTTGCGGATGATTCCCGATGCGCTCTCGCTGGTTGCTTCGACTATGCCCGCGTGCCGCAGCAGCACCGTGATCCCGGGCGCTGGGCACTGGATTCAGCAGGAGCGCCCCCGCGAAATCAACCAGCTGCTACTGGGCTTTCTTCGAGGCCTCTAACGCACGGCTTTATTTCCCCTTCCAATCGGGCGAACGTTTTTCCGAGAACGCCAGCGCTCCTTCGCGCGAGTCGTCGGTGGTTTGCAGCCAATCGTAATGTTCGCGTTCGAGCCGTAGTCCATCGGCCAGCGGAAGGTCGATACCGCGCAGCGCAACCTGCTTGATCCGCTGAACCGCGAGCGGCGCGCTCTTGCAGATCTCCGTGGCGATCGACTCGCACTTGGTCATAAGCTGGTCCATCGGCACGACGTGATCAACCAGCCCGATCCGCAGCGCCTCGGAAGCGCCGATCCGATTGCCCGTGTAGAGCATCTCGAGTGCGCGTCCAAGTGGAATCAGGCGCGGCAGACGTTGCGTGCCGCCGCCGCCCGGCAACCACCCCAGCCGTACTTCGCCGAGACCGAACTGCGCGTGATCCGCAGCCACCCTGATGTCGCACGCAAGCGCCTGTTCGAGGCCGCCCCCATTCGCGTGACCGTTGATCGCCGCAATGATCGGCTTCCACAGATCGAACAGGACCGGAAATAGAATATTGTGCGGCTCTTCGCCGCGGTGCTGAACGTAGTTCGATTTGATGTCGCTGCCTGCACAAAAAGCGCGCGTCCCGGCGCCGGTCAGGATGCCCACCCTTAGTGCCGGGTCGTCACGGAACTCGCACCATACTTCCGATAGCCGCGAGTAGGTCTCGAAGTCGCAGGCGTTCAGGCGCTCTGGCCGGTTAATCGTGACGTACGCGATGTGCCCTTTTTTTTCGAATAGTACTTTCATAGATCACAATTGCTCTGCTTCTGACGGTGCCTCAGACGACAAATATATCGAGCGGCAAAGAGGCGGTGACGACGAAGTTCGGCACGTCGACTACCTCGCTGATCCGCAGGTCCACGGCGACGCTGCTGATCGCATACGCCTGCTGCCGGTTGAAACCTCGCTGCTGCAGATAGTCGATCATCGCCAGGAGTGCGTTGCGCGCCGCCAGCGTTGCGTCCTCGCTTTCCTGGACCTCTTCACCGCGCATCGATAGTCCCGTCGTCGCGTAATAGCGCCGCGCCGTACCGGCCCGCTCGACTCCTTCGAATTGGACGCCGCGGATCCGACGATCGCGCGCCGCGCCCTTCCTCAGACCAAAACGCAAATGGAAGGTTGCGGCCATCTCGATCGCGCTACCGCAGACCTCGCCGTCCCCTGCGCAAAATGAGCGTCGCCGATCGAGAACAGGCCGCCGGCCGTCCATACAGGCAAGTAGACGGTGGTTCCTTTGACCAGTTGCTTGACGTCGAGGTTGCCACCGGTTTCGCGAGGCGGAATCGTCCGCAGACCCTGCGAGGCAACCGGCTCGGTCGCCGGTACTGCGGATCGCGGCTCCGGCGGCATCACCATTCCGCCACGGGCTGCAGAGGCGCGCTCGCGAGTGGTGATTCGCGCGAGCTGTTCGACTGAAGGTGCGACGCCGATGACGCCCGGAAATGAGGCTTCGGGGATCCGCACGCCCGGCAGGTCCGGCGACTCGGCAAACCCGTTGTCGCAACGCCATTGGACCAGGTGCGGCTCCGGGAAGAGGTCGCGCAGAAAGCCGAATCCCGGCAGTTGCGCGGTCCAGCCGGAATTGCCCGCGGCGATATCCAGAATCTGCACTTCCAGCAGATCGCCGGGCTCTGCATCGTTGATCCAGATTGGACCGGTCAACGGATGCGCCGCATTAAGATCCCAGCCAGCGCTACCAGCCACGCCGCGGGATCCGATTTGGCAGTCAAGCGCGTCGATCGTGTCGAGAACGGCCTCGTCACCGTCATCGAGTCTGAGTACAGGGGGAATAGCCGGGTGCCAGCGATTGTGACCTTTCGAGGCTTGCGCTCCCAGCCGCTGATTTTTATCGAGCCGTACCTCGTGCACTTTTTGACTCAACGGCGGACCTCCTTGAACGAGGCGGTTGCGGATCCTTCCTTACCCGGGCGCGCTTCAATAGGGGGCGCTGCACAATACGCTCTCGCGCTCGAGTTTGGCTATGTGTTCCTCCGTATATCCGAGGTATGAGCTTAGAATCCGGCGATTATGCTCCCCGAGGAAAGGTGCTTCCAATACAGGTTCATCGGGAAACGCCGAAAAACGCATCGGGAAGCCGGGAACCTGGAACTCTCCAAGAATCCGATCATGGATGGTTCTAACGGTGCGCCGCTCGCGCATATGCGGATGCGCCATCGCCTCGGCGACCGTCAGAACGGGTGCGTGCGGGATGTGTGCCTCGCGCAAGGCCGCATCAGCGGCTTCGTTGCCGGAAAGGGTCAGGAGCCACTCACTGATAGCCGCATTCACGATTTGACGGTTTGCGACTCGAGCGTTGTTGTCGGCGCAGCGCGGGTCTTTCGAGAGATCGCTCCGGCCCATTATGCGGCAAAGGCTCGCCCAATGATTATCCTGGAACGCGAAGATCCACAGCGAACCCGTCTTTGTCTTGAAGAGTCCGGCCGGAGACAAAGCGCCAATCTGATTGCCCATCCGCTGCACTTTCATCGAGCCATGGCTCGCGCTCAGCAACTCGACGGCCATGTCGTGATAGTGGAAATAGGAATCAAGCAGCGAGAGATCCAGATGCTGGCCTTCTCCGGTACGCTCGCGATGCAGTAATGCGGTCGCGACCGCGGCATAGGCGTGCACCCCGGTCGAGACATCGCCAATCGCGAGTGCCGGCGGAAAATAGTCGCCTCCCTCCTCGCCGCTCAGCGAGGTCACACCTGCATATGCCTGCCCGACGAAGTCGTAGCCCGGCTCCGGCGCAAGTGGTCCGGTCTGTCCAAAGGTCGAGACCGAGCACATGACTATTCGCGCATTCAGCCGGCGGACGTTCTCGTAGTCGAAGCCCATTCGTCCGATTACGCCCGGTGCGTAGTTCTGCACCAGCACGTCGACCTGTGGAATCAGATCGCGCACGATGGCGTTTCCCGCGGGGTTCTTGATGTCCAGGCAGAGGCTCATCTTGCCGCGATTTTGCTGAACGAAGTAGGCACTGCGCTTGTCTCTGACATAGGGAAAATTGCGGCAGAGGTCGCCGTTGGGCGCAAGCTCGATCTTGATAATCTCGGCGCCCATCTCGGCCATGAGCTTGGTCACGGTCGGTCCAGCGACAAACTGGGTGAAGTCCAGAACCTTGTAACCCTCGAGCATGCGCCGGGAGTTGACGGTCATTGCGACACCTCAGGCTAGTTCTAGGTAACTTGCCAATCGATCAGTTGACGGCCGCTGCGGTCGGCGAGTTTCCCGGTCGTGATTTCTGTCGAAGCCCAAATCGGGACCATTTAGACTCGCACCGACGCCGAGCGATCTGCAAGCGAGTCCTGTCCGGTACTTCGGATATTAGCTTTCGCCCGCGCGGCTCCGACCAGTCGACCGGGCGTGCCCTCAAGGCTCCTTAAACTGGAATATCTGGACCAGGCTCGGTAGCATCCGCCAGGACCGTGATCTTCGTCGGCGAGGCCATCAGGCGACGCTTGATGCAGCGAATGGGTTCCTGACGAACAGTATCCGGGCGCAAAGCGGAAGGTGCTCAAGAGTACGAGGCTGAAAAAATGGATCTTAAAGACGCTGTAGCCGTAATCACCGGCGGCGGATCGGGTTTGGGCGAAGCGACAGCACACGAGTTCGCGGCCGGCGGTGCAAGGATTGTGATTCTCGACCTGCCCAGTTCTCCCGGACCGAAGGTTGCCGAGTCGCTGGGCGAGCGCGGACTCTTTGTCGCTGCCGACGTTGCGTCGGCCGGGGAGGTCGAGCAGGCGATCGCCCGAGCCGTGGCTCGCTTCGGCACGATTCATCTTGCGGTGAATTGCGCTGGAATCGGACGCGCCGCGCGCACGATCAGCAAGGAAGGACCGCATTCCCTCGATCTCTTTAATAAGGTCGTGCAGGTCAACCTGGTCGGCACTTTTAACGTGATTCGGCTTGCGGCCAATCAGATGGCGAAAAATTCACCCAATCGCGAAGGCGAGCGCGGGGTGATTATCAATACAGCTTCGATCGCCGCGTATGATGGACAGATCGGGCAGGCGGCTTATTCCGCGTCGAAGGGAGGGGTCGTCGGGATGACTCTGCCGATCGCGCGCGATCTCGCTCCGTCGGGGATCCGCGTGTGCACTATCGCACCGGGAACCTTCGATACTCCCATGCTGGCGTTGCTCCCCGAAAACTCGCGCAAGGCGTTAGGCGCGTCTATCCCGTTTCCTTCGCGGCTGGGCCGGCCCGCGGAATACGCCGCACTGGCGCGTCATATCGCGGAGAACGCGATGCTCAACGGCGAGACGATTCGGCTCGACGGAGCGTTGCGGATGGCGCCGCGCTGACGTCCGATGTTCAGGGCGCTGTCGGGAGAGGCGGGGCTGAAGGGAGTTTGGCCGGCGCGGGTCCAGCAGCTGTCGCGGGCGCTTCCGGCCCTTCAACCTCTTCCTGTGGTCGCTCGGAGGTCTCCGTCGCGATCGTTGTGATGTAAGTCTGCTCCGGCGCGCGCGGACCGACCAGAATCAAGGCGCCCCGGTTGATGAGCTTCAGTTGCGTTCGCATCATCAGGTGCGCGCCTTCGAACAGCACCAGTTCCATTACGATCATGTTGCCTTCGATTGCGAGCGGGGCAACGTGCAGGATGCGTCCGCCGGGAAGGTTGAAGGCCACGGCCTGGCCGAAAACCGTGAACTCTTCATTGTGCTTGATCACATGGTAGCTCGAGTAATCGAAAATAGATTTCAGGCTACGGCCGACAGGACTCGAAGCGAGGCTCGCGTCCATCCCCTTGTGGGTATGTGTCGCCAGCACCGATTCAACGCGGACCCTTACGGTATTCCTCGCGTGGCTCTGCGCGATCGCCTCTCCGTGCGTGACCAGCGTCAGCAACATGACAACCAGCAGACCCGTGGTTTTGCGCATCAGGGTTGGTCGGGCACCCAAATTACAGTGGTGTCGCTACGCGGTTCGTTCCATACCGCGACTGAGGGACTGTCTGCTTCGAGGCTCGAAATGACCGCTTGCGAATTACGCGCGTCAGGCCTTTCGCTGCCCGCGACTACATCGGCGACGGAAGTCTTCGCGTTTGCTGTCGAGTTGACCGCCCCGGGTAGCTTAACCATGGCAACCGACGACGGTGGTTCGCCGCGGGAGAGGGTGGAGGGAGCCGCATGGTCGCCCTCGACGACTCGGTGTGCGATCGGGGTGACGAGCACGACCGTGACGATCGCTGAGACCGCGGCTGCCGCGCCGATCATAACGCCCACCCTCAAGCGATCGCTTACGGAACCGAAGTAGCGTCCGAGGCGCGCGCGCAGGGGGGTGTGTGACCACTCGAGTTGCTCGCTTCGCTCGATCCGTGCATTGACAGCCGCGGCGAAGCCGTCGAGTGGCGGAATTAGAACGGTGTTTCGCAAAGCTAGGGCGAGCCCGCGGTACTCTTCCAGTATCGCGGTGCACTTATCGCAGCCGACGACATGAAAAGCGACCTCCTGCATCTCGTGAGGTTCGAGTTCGCCGTCTTCAAAGGGCCCAACCAGCGGGCCAATCTGATCACAATCGGCCATCGAGCTAGCTTTCACTCTCACTCTTCAGGACGCTGCGCAGATGGTTCCGTGCATAGTGCAACCGGCTCATTACCGTGCCGCGCGGGCATTGGAGGATGTCGCTAATCTCGTCGTAGGAGAGGCCCTCTACCTCACGTAGAAGTATCACGATGCGATGTTCCTGCGTCAACTGCGAAAGCGCCTCGCGCAAGCGGCGATTGAGCTCGCCGCGTGCGGTCTCCTTGAACGAATCGCCAGTCTCGCTGGGGAGGCGGCTGATTTCATTTTCGGCGTCCTCGCCGCGAAGCACGGTCTGGCGGCCTTCGCGGCGGCGAAAATCGATCGCGAGGTTCGCGGTGATGCGATAGAGCCAGGTCGAGAAGCTGGAGCGCGATTCAAACTGGGCGAGATTTTCGTAAGCACGAACAAAGGCCTCCTGGGCCAGTTCAAGCGCATCGTCCGGATTGTGAACCACCGCCTGCGCGACGCTGACGACACGACGTTGATAGCGCTCGACCAAGACACCGAAAGCCTGCGGATCTCGCTCCTTTGCCCGCCGGATCAGCTCAGTTTCGTCAGCTTTGGGCCGCGGTGCCTGATTGTTCAATAGGTTAGACGGGCGCGCGACTAAACAAATTCATGCGGTTGGGCTTGCAGCGGCAGATATACGCTCGAGTCCGGCCCAATTGGGGCCCGCTTTGAGCTCGATCTTGAGCGGTACGCGGAGCACGGCGACCCCCTCCATATCGTGCTGAACGGCCTCGGCGACAGTAGTTATAGCATCTATTCGCACTTCTATGAGCAATTCATCGTGTACTTGTAACACTATCCTCGCCTGCAAGCGCCGATCGGCCAAGGTTGCGCGCAAACGGACCATCGCGAGCTTGATCAGGTCAGCAGCGCTGCCCTGAATGGGGGTATTGATGGCGATACGCTCGGCCTGTGCGCGCGCGCCGCCGTCGGGTCCGGTGAGTTCAGGGAGGTAGCGCCGCCGTCCATACATCGTCGAGACGTAACCGTTTTCGCGCGCGTGGCGCAGGGTTTCGTCGAGATAGTTGCGTACGCCGGGGAGGCGCTCGAAGTAACGCTTTATGTAGGCCGACGCTTCGCTGAAGGGAATGCCCAACTCCCCGGCGAGCCGTTGCGGGCCCATCCCGTAGATGATGCCGAAATTGATCACCTTGGCCAGGCGGCGGGCTTCCTTGCCGAGCGCGTCTTGGCCGACGCCGAGCACCTCGGTGGCGGTACGCAGGTGGATATCCTCGTCACGGGCGAAGGCCTGGATAAGCGTGGGGTCGGCCGACAGGTGGGCGAGGACGCGCAGTTCGATTTGCGAGTAATCGGCGGAGAGCAGGAGGAAACCGGGCGCCGCGACAAAAGCCCGGCGAATGCGGCGCCCCTCTTCACTGCGGGTCGGGATATTCTGCAAATTGGGATCGGTCGAGCTGAGGCGTCCGGTGGCGGCGACGGCCTGATGGAAAGACGTATGTATACGGCCGGTCGCTGGATTGATCAGGCTCGGCAAGGCGTCGGTGTAGGTGGACTTCAATTTGGCGATGGTACGGTATTCGATCAGTTTCCGCGGCAAGGGATGGACGGCGGCGAGCTTTTCGAGCGAGTCCGCGTCGGTCGAGAATCCGCTTTTGGTCTTCTTAAGACCTTTGGATGAAAGCTTAAGTTCGTCAAACAGCACCTCGCGCAACTGCGTGGGCGAATTTAAATTGAATTCACGTCCGCCCAGTTCGAAACACTCGCGTTCGAGGCGTTGCAACTGATCGCCGAATTCGGCTGAAATCGCCTCGATGGCAGCGCCGTCGATACCGATGCCCGCCTCCTCCATCTCGGCGAGGATTTGCGCGACCGGCAGTTCGATGTCCCTGAACAGCGCCTCCAGGCCGTTTGCGCGGAGCTGCGCGAGCAAGGTCTCGCGCAAGGCTTCGACCACCGCAGGCGCGGAACCGGGGGCCGCGCTGCCGCCCAGGGGAGCCAAGTGCTCGTGGTAGAGATCGATTAACCCGGGCTCGGGCTTGCCCGGATTGATGAGGAAACCCGCAAGCATCGTATCGAGGTCGACACCGCCGAGTTCGAGCCCGCGGGATTTCAATCGGCGTAGATGGGTTTTGAGGTCATGGCAAGCTTTGGGAGGCGTAGGTGACGCCAGAACGGTCGCGAGATCCGGCAGTAGAGCGGTGTCGAACGCGTAAACCGGGGTATTCTCGCCCTTGAGCTTCAGCGTCGTTTCCAGCGCTTTGGCGTCGCCCACCACCGCGCCGTTTTCGAGATGAAGCGCGAGGCGCGATGCGCGGCCGAGTTCCGCAAGCGCAGAACCGAGACTCGCGCGGTCGACCGTGATTTCGGTGGCGACATGATTCAGCGGCAGCGAGGCTTGGGCCGGGGTGAGTTCGGCGAGCAGCGTGCCGAATTCGAGTTCGCGCATGAGTTCGGCGACCGTGGTCTGGTCGATTCCCGTCCAGGCGAGGTCGTCGGGAGCGAGGTCGAGGGGGACTTCAGTTTCGATGCGGACGAGCTTGCGGGCGAGTTCGGCGTCGGCGCGGTGTTCGGTCAGAGTTTGTGCGAGTTTTTTGGCGCCGCGTACCTTGGTTTCCTCGATGCGGTCGAGTCCAGCGTACATCGCCTCGAGCGAGCCGAAGTGGCGAATCAGAGAGCTGGCGGTCTTCTCGCCGACGCCGGGAACGCCCTTGACGTTGTCGATCGCGTCACCCATCAGGGCCATGATGTCGATCAGGGCGTGAGGTTCGACGCCGAAGCGTTCGCGTACTTCGCGCGGACCGACGTGCCGGTCGCGCATGGTATCCCAGAGCGAGATATTGCCGCCCACGAGCTGCATGAAGTCCTTGTCGCCGGTGACGATGACGGTATTGAAGCGGGCACGAGCGGCGCGGACGGCGAGCGTGCCGATGACGTCGTCGGCCTCGTAGCCTTCGATCATGATGCTTCTGATGTTGAAGGCTTTGACGGCGCGATGGATGTAGGGAATTTGCGTGATGAGGTCGTTGGGAGTCTGCTGGCGATTGGCCTTGTAGGATTCGAAGAGGTCATCGCGAAAGGTTTTGCGCGGCGAATCGAAGACCACCGCGACATAGGCGGGCCGAGCGTCCTTGAGGAGCTTGAGGAGCATCCGGATGAAGCCGAAAGTCGCATTGGTGGGGAGGCCGCGCGAATTGTTGAGGTGCGGGAGGGCGAAGAAGGCGCGGTAAACGTACCCCGAGCCGTCGACGAGATAGAGATTGCGGCGTTCGTCTGTCATCGGGAGATCGAAGTCAGAGTAACAAAGACCGATGGCGGGGCAAAATCCGGACCTCACTGTCGGGAGGAAGGACAACCAGGCTCTACTCTGAGTGTTCTGTTTGCTTCGCCGGTTTTTGTAGTTGGATAACCGGGCAGTCTGCGTGAAACATTACGACCTCGTCATTTAAGTCCTCTAGGGTGAACGAATCGTTAACCACTTTAACCCATATTGACAGTGCGGGCGGGCGTGAGTTTACTGATTGGCTGCTTACGTTGCTTGAATCAATAGCGGTCGTGGATCGTCAATAAGTGAGCGAAGCGGGCGGACGGCGCAGCGCGCCGATCGCGCCGGCATGGCGGGCGAATGATCGAGGTTAAACATCTAACCAAGGCATACGGCAGCTTCGTCGCAGTCCGCGATATTTCGTTCAAGGCCGAGGAGGGTCAGATCCTGGGCTTCCTTGGGCCCAACGGCGCGGGCAAGACCACGACGATGCGCATAATCACCGGCTACATGCCGGCGACGTCGGGCACGGCCGCGGTTAACGGGCTCGATATCTTCACGAACTCGCTTGAGGCGCGCCGGCTGATCGGCTACCTGCCCGAGACTCCGCCGCTCTATACCGATATGCGGGTTGACGGCTACCTGCGTTTTGTGGCGAAGCTGCGCGGGGTCCGGCGCGCCGGGGTCGAAGCAGCGGTCGAGCACGTGGTGCAGGTCTGCGGACTCAGCGACATGGCCCATCGGATTTGCGGCCAGCTCTCGAAGGGCTACCGGCAGCGCGTGGGGCTGGCGCAGGCGCTGATTCACGATCCGCCGGTGCTGGTGCTGGATGAGCCGACGATCGGACTCGACCCGCGGCAGATCCACGAAATCCGCGAATTGATTCGCGGGCTGGCGGGGCGGCGCACGATCGTGCTGTCGACGCATATCCTGCCAGAGGTCTCGCAAATCTGCGACAAGGTCGTGATCATCAACGATGGGCGGGTGGTGCTGGAGGAACAGATCGCGCAACTGCCGGTGGGGACTTCGCTCGAGGATGTTTTTCTGAACGCGATCGCCCGCGAAGGACATCTGGCGGGCGCGTCCGCCGAGGAGACGCTCGAGGAAGTGGGCGCCGGCCACGCGAATTAGCATCCCATGAGAAATACGCTCGTTATTGCCGGCAAGGAGCTGCAGGGCTATTTCGTCCAGCCCGTCGCGTACGTGGTGCTTACGGTTTTCCTGCTGCTCGGCGGATGGTTCTTTTTTTCCCTCCTGCGGCAGTTCGATGAGATGGTCCAGTTGATCCAGATGATGGGACAGGGCCAGCAACTGCAGCAGATGAATCTGAACGCGCGGGTGATCGAGCCACTGCTGCATGATCTCTCGATCGTGCTGGTGATCGTGATGCCGGCGTTGACGATGCGGGTATTCGCCGAGGAGAAGCGGACGGGGACATACGAGTTGTTGCTCACGGCGCCGGTGCGTACGGGCGAGATCGTGGCGGGCAAGTTTATCGCGTCGGCCACTTTCACGCTGATCATGATCGCGCTGTCGTGGATCTTCCCGTTGATCCTGATGATCTTCGGGAATCCGGAAGTGGGGGTGATGTTTGCCGGATACGTGGGGCTGGCGTTGCTCGCGGTGACGTTCGTGGCGGTCGGTCTTTTCACCAGCTCGCTCACGCAGAACCAGATAATCGCGGCGATCAGTTCGTTCGGTCTGCTGATCCTGCTGTTCGTGATCTCGTGGCCGGCGGATAGCGGGGGCGGGCTGCTGTGGGGGCTACTCAAATACATGTCACTGCCGGAGCATTTCTCGACGTTGGTACGCGGTGTGATCGACACTAGCGACCTGGTGTTCTTCCTGAGTCTCATCCTGGTGTCGCTGTTCCTGACCCAGCGATCAGTTGAATCTGCGCGCTGGCGCTAGCCCGGTGCGGGAAATCGGTAATTTCGCAATGACCTCGGCCCGGGCACTTCGTGCGGGTCTACCTAAAAACTTTCTCCTCCTCGGGGCGAGGCGGGAGACAGGCGGCGCGCGGCCGATGGATGTGGTCGGGACGCGCCAGACGCGGAGCCGCGGATGAAGAGGAGTTCGGCGCTCTCGGGCCTAATCGGAATCGTCCTGGTCTCGTTCGGCATCATTGGTTACGGACTGACCGCGGGCGGATTTGCGCGGCTGTTCATCTTCGTCAACCTGCTCGGCGGGCTCTTCGCCGTGACCGGCTGGCTGATGTCGAGCTGGGGCACGCTAGGGTCGCTGGCGGGGAGCCGGGCCACGCGTTACGGCGCTAACGCGGCGATTTACTCGGTCGGTTTTGTCGCCTTGCTCGTGGCGGTCAACTTTCTCGCGGCGAGGTATCACCGGCAGTTCGACCTGACGTCTGAGAAGGCTTTCAGCCTGTCGCCGCAGACGATCGAGCTGCTCAAGGGGCTCAAGCGGCCGATGAAGTTATACGGTTTCGTCCAGGGGGGGCGCAGTCCGACGGCCGAGAACCTCTACCAGGAATATGCCTATGCGCAGCCGCGGCTGACCTACGAGCTGGTCGACCCCAACCGGCATCCGGAATTGGCCGAGCGTTTCAAGGTCTCGGTGACGAATACGACGCATATCCAGTACGGCGGCGATAGCAGCAGCGAGGGCACCAATGTCACCGATATGAGCGAAGCCGCGATCACCAACGGGATCCTGAAGCTGCTCAAGACCGGGACCAAGACCGTGTATTTTACCGAAGGCCACGGCGAAGCCGATCCCGACGATGCGCAGGGCGCGGACGGATTCGGCGAGTTCAAAACGGCGCTGGAAGGTGAGAACTACGCGGTGAAGAAGACCCTGCTCGCGGCGGAAGCCAAAGTACCGGAAGACTGCCAGGTGCTGATCGTGGCGGGGCCGATCCGGCCGCTGCTGCCGCACGAGATCGAGGCGATCGACGCGTATCTGAAGCGCGGCGGGCGGGCGCTGGTGATGCTGCGGCCGCCACGGCCCGACGAGCCAAACGACGAGACCGCGCTGGTCAAGCTAGTCGCGGACTGGGGGGTCGAAGCAGGTAACAACGTGGTGGTCGACCAGGTGGTACGGCTGTTTGCGGGTCCGGCGTTGGGGCTGAATCCACTGGTTAACACTTACGGACCGCATCCGATAACTGCGACCTTCACGCGGCAGACGGTTTTTCCGATGGTGCGCTCGGTCACGCCGATCGAACCGCCGAAGCCGGGTCTGGTAGTGACGCCGCTGGCCAAGACCAGCGAATCGTCGTGGGCCGAGACCGATCTCGTCGGGATTTTCAAGAAGCAGACGGCGGAGTTCGGCGGGGCGGATGTCAAGGGACCGATTACGGTGGCCGACGCGGTGGAAGCCAACCTTGCGGAGCTGAAATGGGGCGCGGGCAATGCGCGCATGGTGGTGCTGGGCGACACCGGGTTCGCCAATAATCAATACCTGCAGAATTTCTTCAATCGCGATTTCCTGATGAATGGAGTCGACTGGCTGGCGGGCGAAGCCAACGCGATCACGATTCGGCCGAAGACGCTGCGGGCATCGCGGTTCAGCCTGACCGTCGGCGAGTTCGACGTGGTGTTCGTGTTGTCGGTGCTGTTGATCCCGGAACTGCTGCTCATAATCGGAATCGCGGTGTGGTGGGAGCGGCGCAGCTAGGGGCGGCCGGCGGCGGAGCGAATCATGCGACTGCGCAACACGATTATCGTGGTCGTGCTCCTGGCGATAGTTGGCGGGTATGCGGTTTACGTCGGGAATCGGCCGGAGCCGGCCAAGAATACGCCGATCCAAGTGGCGGCCCCCGATATCGCCAAAATCGAATTGCGATCGCTAATCGACGATATCGTGGTCGAGCGTGGCAGTAATGGGAACTGGGTGGTGACCAAGCCGGTGGCGGCCACCGCCGACCAGTCCACGGTCGATGAAATGGCGGGAGCGATTGCGAACCTTGAGGTGACCGACACGGTTGCGGAGAAGCCCACCGACCTGGCCGAGTTCGGACTGGCGCGGCCGGCCGTAAGCGTGACGGTGACGACCAAGGACAAGCGCGTTCTGCCGACGATCCTGGTGGGCAAGCAGACGCCCGTCGGTAATTCTGCGTACATCAAGACGGCGGACAAGCCGGCGGTGCTGCTGGTGGCGTCGACCTTTCCGGCGAACGTCGAGAAAAAGGTCGATGACCTCCGATCGCGTGCGCTGGTTACGCTCAAACCCGCCGCGATCGACCGAATTGTGATCGCACCCGGCGGCAACGGCGTCGCGATCGAGCTGCAACGGCATGGCGATGACTGGAGCATGCTGCGGCCGGAGAATATTCCGGCGGACAGCAGCGCGGTACAGCAATTCCTCGACACGGTGACAGCGGGACAGGTGTCGGAGTTCGTCAACGACAAGCCGACCGACCTCGCCAAGTACGGACTTAGCAATCCGTCGCTGCGGGTGGAGCTATACGGCGGCAAGAACAATCGCGAGGTCGAGACGCTGCTGTTCGGGTTCAAGCTGCCCGAGGCGTCGAAGAACGCGATCTACGTGCGCCGCGGCGATGGCGTCGCGCAGCCGGTCGCGTCGGTGGCGGATTATCTCTTCACTGCCGCCGACAAGGGTCTGGACGATCTGCGCGACAAGACCTTGCTGGCCTTCGATCTAGCCGCGGTCGAGCGGATAGCGATCAGCGGTGGACCGCCTCCGGGGGTGGTCGCGCGCGCACCGGGGGGCAAATGGACGATCACGAGCGGGGGTAAAACCGCGAACGCCGAGGTGCTCGTGGCGGAGAGCCTGCTCGATCAGATTCACGACCTGCGGGGCACGAAGATCGTCGAGGATCCGATGACCGATCCGAAGCGTTACGGCCTGGAGCATCCGAGCCTGGTGTTCACGCTCTATGCGAAGGACGGCAAAGAGATCGGTGAAGTCAGGGTCTCCGAACTGGAAGTCACAGTAGCCGCGCCCGCTGCCGGCGCAAATCCAGGTAATCGCCACTTCGGCTATGGGACGACCAGCGCGAATCGGGCGGTATACCAGATCGAGCCGGGCAAGGTGGCCGATCTGGGGCGAACGGTGACGCGGCTGGAGGGTGATCTCAACGGGACGCCGACGCCAAGTCCGTCGGCGAGTGCGTCACCGCAGGCGACTCCGGGCGCGAAGTAGCCACGGCAGGCAATCGCCTTACCGCGTCACTCCTCGGCGATGACCTGGGCGACGGCGCCGATCGCGGTATGGCTCAGGCTCAGGTGGAAGCGTGCGATGTTGCGGCGGCGGGCGAAGTCAGCCGACTTGCCGTGGAGTACGATGGTGGGGGCGCGGCCGCGATCGCGGGCCACCTCGATCTCGTTCCAAGCGACGTTGCGGTTCCATCCGGTCCCCAGCGCTTTCATCACGGCTTCTTTCGCAGCGAAGCGGGCGGCGTAACTCTCGAAGCGTGGACGGCCGCGGGATTCGCAATAGGCGATCTCGCGATCGGTGAAGACACGGGCGCGAAAGCGTGCGCCGGTCAGGGGGCGGGAGAGCGCCCGTTCGATCCTCTCGACCTCGATAATATCGATTCCGATTCCGCTGATCGCCACAATACTATCAGCAAAGTATCAATCGGGGGGCGGTGCAAGTGGTCGCCGGCATACTTGCGGGGGATGGCCGCCGATTCTATTGTTCGGCGTGGCCCGATGCTCGGGTGGAGGCTCACGATGGCCAAGCTCAAGACCACGGTAAATAAAACCAAATGTATTGCCAGCGGCGATTGCGTCGAGATGGCGCCCGGCGTGTTCCAGTTCGACAGCGACGATAAATCCGAAGTGTATAATCAGACCGGCGCGCCCGACAACGTGATCATGGCGGCCGCACGCGCATGCCCGGCGAAAGCGATCATTGTCGTCGATGAAGATACCGGCGACCAGTTGTTCCCCGCGGCAAAGAAGTAGCGCGGAGCAGTCCCAATCGACGGCGAGGTCGAATGCGGTGCCCGGCCGAGTCAGAAAAATCAAGCGCCAACGGCTTGCGGGTGAAATCGCGATCGAGCAGACGCGCGACTATGCGCAGGTCGCGGCGCTGCTCGAAGCCGCTGGGATGACGGTCGAGGACTTCGCGCGGCCGGCGGTGTGCTATCTGGTGGCGTACCACGGCAACGACCCTGCGGGCGCGGTTGGAATCGAGACGGTAGTCGATGACGCGCTTATGCGGTTCCTGGTGGTGACGACGCCGTTGCGCCGACGCGGTATCGGATCGGCGTTGTTCGCCGCGGCGCGGAAAGCGGCGCATACGCGAGGAGCGCGGCGACTGTTCGCGCTATCGAGCGACGACGGTTATTTGCGGCGGTTGGGCTTTGTTCCGGTCGAACTGCGCGAAGTGATCGAGGCGTTCGGCGCCGCGCCTTCTGCGGGTGCTACACGCCCGAACGGCGCGGCCGCCGGTTGCGTGGCCTCCTGCCTAGATATTGCGCGCGACGGCATCATCATGCGCTGAACGCGCCTAACGGCCGTGCCAGATAACCAACAGACTGAGCACCACCTGCCACGACGAGATCACAAAACCGATCGCCTCCAACGATGCCGGTGAGCCATAGAGTCGGGCCGAAGCGCGAGGAGTGGAGAAAGGCCGCGAAGGGCCGGTTTCTGTAGTTGGCGGCCTGGTCGCGTGTGCGTCGGTAAAATAGCAGGCAGTTGATCCCTGAGTAGCCGAAGAAGATTGAGGCGAGGATCGACCGGATCAGCCGTTTTTCCGCATCAGCCATGCTGCCCGTCGACCCGGCGCGAGCCGCCTCAGAGGTTCGCGCCGAAAAGGTATTGATAGGATCGGCTCTGCCGGAATTTCGCGGCGACGGGATCGACAGGTTGTTCCGAGGTGGGGCCGAGATCGAGGATCATACATTTGATCGAGCCGCCACCCTTGGCGAGAAATTCGCTGACGTTGATCAGCACCGGGAGCATCGAGCGGGTGCGAACCTCGCCGAGAAGTTGGTCGCTGACGCCCTCGGGCATGAATAGGTAGAGTCTGCCCTCGTAATCGGTCTGAAACGAATTCGCGGCGTAGATCGCGGCGTCCTCGCGCGAGAGCGGGATAAGGTTGCGGCCGAACTGCCGTCGGAGCAGTTCGCGCGAAGGCGGGGTCAAGCCGTCGAGGTAGGCGAGCAGGTACTCGCGCCTGGGGCCAAATGAGCACAGGATCGTATCTCCGTGATAGTAGGCCTCCTGGCATAGCTCGAGCGTCAGCAGCGGGCGGTCCGCGGCGACCGGCTCAAGTTCCTCGGCCACCTCCTTCTGAGAGCGAAAGCCGTAGATGCGCTTCCACGGCGGGATGCCGAAGCGCGCGACGAAACGCTGTTGTTCCAGCCGGCCATGGGTAAACAGCATGAACGGGCCGGCGGGAAAGAGATCCGCTTCACCCTCGAAGCGGTTCTGTACGTCGACCGTCGGGTAACCCATCGCGCGAACAAACGGACGATAGACGTCACGCTCCGCGGCGCGCGACGGCAGTAGGTTGGAAAGGTAGAAGACCTTTTGGAGGCCGTCCCCCGGGTCCGGTCTGCGACCGAGCGTGAGAGGGTGGAGGAAACCGGCGTTGGCTGGATAAACCAGGCCGGTGAGTCCTTCGTGAGGCTCAATGATGCAAACCTCGGTGCCGCGTGCCACCAGCGCGCGAGCGAGTGCATGCCATTGACGGCGCGCCCGCTCGGCGTCCACTCCCTTGCGCATCCCGAAAAGGTTGCGCGTGTGCGGGTTCGCGCCGCCAAGCACCGAGAAGTATCTCGGATCACCCATCAGGATGGTGCGCGGCATGGAAAGCCGGATCCCGCCAGACTCACACCGAACGCGGTCTAAACGCCCGCCAACTGGTGCAGCAGCGGCGTCGCGACCAACGCACGAGGATTAACTCGTGCGCCGGCGTGCAGGCGCCGAGCCGTTACTTGCGATCGAGTTCGGTCAGCATCTCGATCTGCGGACGCCCGTCGAGAAGATTGGCGATCCGTCCGCCCATCTCTTTCATGTGGTCGGTCTTGCGATGGGTGTCAAAGGAGGCCTGGTCTGTGTAGGTCTCGTACCACACGAACTGAGTGGGATCATCATTGGCTTTGTGCAGTACATAGGCCTGGCATCCGGGCTCGGCGGCGCGGACCTTTTTGATCATCTCGCGGAAGGCTTGTTCGAGTTGAGCTTCGCTGCCCTGTTTGGCCTTGATTCTGGCGATGAGAGTTACTGACATCCAACTTCTCCTTTGGCCGCGCCGGCGATAGGCTCTGGGCGTGGCATTCACGTTGCTCGCCGAAGGCGCGGCATGCAAGCGGTCTTAGCCGCCTCCAGGCGCAATTTCAAGATGACCAATCAAATCAGGTTTAGCGCCGGGCGTCCAACCAGCCGATTCCGATTAACAGCCACGACCCGCGTTGATAATTTACCGCGAGACCGTCCGGGGTAAGGGAGCATCGAATGTTGGGCTTTGATCTTACTGACGAACAGCGCGAACTGAAAGCGCTGGCACGCAAGTTCAGCGAGCAGGAAATAATCCCGCGCGCACGCGAGTACGACGAGAAAGAAATCTTCCCGCGCGATATCTGCGCCAAGGCGTTTGCGTCCGGACTCATGAACTTCGGTGTGCCTGCCGATCTGGGGGGCCCAGGGCTAGGGATACTCGATACTTGCCTGATCCAGGAGGAACTGAATTACGGATGCTCGGGAATCTCGAACTCGGTCAGCGCCAATGACCTGGGCGCGCTGCCGATCCTGCTGGCCGGCAGCGCTGTGCAAAAGCGCCTCTATCTTGGAGCCCTGGTCGAGAAGCTGACCTTCTGCGCGTTCGCGATCACCGAGCCGGGGGCGGGGTCCGACGTCGCAGCGATGAGCACCACGTATCGGCGCAAGGGTGATTCCTACGTGATCAACGGCACCAAGCACTTCATCTCGAACGGTTCGATGGCGGATTGGATCGTGACCTTTGCGACCGCCGACAAGCGACTGAAGCATCGGGGGATCTCGTGCTTCGTTTTCCCTGCGAACTTGCCGGGGATCAGCCGCCGCCGGATGCATGGCAAACTTGGGCAGCGGGCGGCCGACACCGGCGAAATCGTTTACGACGACCTGCACATTCCGCTCGAAGCGATGGTCGGCAAGGAAGGGGAAGGCTTCAAGTACGCGATGGCGACATTCGACCACAGCCGTCCGGAAATCGGGGCGATTGCGGTTGGCGTGTCCCAGCGTGCGCTCGACGAATGCCTCAGATACTCGCGTGAGCGCAGTGCGTTCGGTCAACCGATCGCGAACTTTCAGGCGATCCAGTTCATGCTGGCCGACATGGCGGTGAATATCGAAGCGATGCGGCTGTTGACCTACAAGGCGGCGTGGCTGGTCGATCGCGGTGAGACGCCCAATGCGATTTCGAGCTACGCCAAGCTGTTCGGTTCCGAGGCATGCATGAAGATCACGATCGACGCGGTGCAGATTTTCGGTGGCTACGGCTATATGAAAGAATACCCGGTCGAGAAGCTGATGCGCGACGCGAAGCTGCTGCAGATTTATGAAGGAACCTCGCAGATCCAGCACGTGGTGATCGCGCGCGACCTGCTCAAGGCGTGAGCCGCGCGGGAGCTTAGTTTTCCGCGACGGGACGGTAGAGCCCTCGCGCAATGCGCCTGATCATGGCGCGCGGCAGAAAACGCGTCGCCTGTGCGCCGACGAAGTTCATTACGCCGCCGATATAAACGTGGCGCCCGCTGTCCGCGGCTGCGATTCCCTGTGCCGCGACGGTGGCGGCGTCGATGTACACGAACGACGGCACCCGCCCATGTTCGTTGTGGGCGACGCCCTGAAATTCGGTCTTGACCGGTCCCGGACAGAGCGCGAGAACCTTCACGCCGGTGCCCGCGAGTTCCCCGGCGAGTCCTTCGGTGAAGCTCAGCACAAACGCCTTGGTCGCCGCGTAGGTCGCCATGAAAGGGACGCTCTGGAAAGCAGCGGTCGAAGCGACGTTGATGATCGTGCCGCGCTTGCGCTCGATCATCGCGGGTAAGAAAACGCGGGTTAAGGCCACCAGAGCTGTGACGTTGAGGTCGATCTCGGCAATTTCGCGTTCGAGCGGGAGTCGCGCAAAGTGGCCGCTCGTACCGAAGCCGGCGTTGTTGACCAGGTAGTCAACCTGCATTCCGGCGGCAGCGAGGCGGTCGTGGATTCTCTGGTGGGCACCCGGCTGGCCCAGATCGATCGCGACGCTCTCGACCCGGCCCGCGCCGAGTTCCCGCGCGCGCGCGGCAACGGCGTTCAGGCGATCTTCGCGGCGTGCGATAAGCACCAGGTCATATTTCCGCCCGGCAAGTGCGTAGCCAAATTGCTCACCGATTCCGCTCGAGGCACCCGTGATCAGCGCGGTAGGCATTTAGGTTTTCCCCCAGTACAGCGATTCGGCCTGGTTCGTGAGTTGAGGCAGGCGCGGCCCCTTTTGGGTGTCCGGCCCCGCGCCGCGAGCATCGCGTGTCAGGTTTGGACGAGGCCCAGCTCTTTGCGAAAGTGATTGATAGTTTCGGCCAGGCCTTCGCGCAACGGGATCCGCGGGCTCCACTTAAGCTTTTCCCGCGCGAGCGAGATGTCGGGACGCCGCCGCACTGGATCGTCCGGCGGCGATGGATGGAAGGCAAGCTTCGAGGAGCTGTGCGTGAGTTCCAGGGTCAACCGAGCCAACTCGAGCACGGTGAACTCGTCGGGATTGCCAATGTTGACCGGACCGACGAAGTCGCGCGAGTCCATCATCCGCACGATGCCTTCGATGGTGTCGTCGACGTGGGCGAACGAGCGGGTCTGCTCGCCGGTGCCATAAATCGGGAGCTCCTCGCCCTTGAGTGCGGCGACGCAGAAATTGGAGACGACGCGCCCGTCGTTTATGGCCATCCGCGGACCATACGTATTGAAGAGCCGTACGATTTTGATGTCGACGTTGTTTTGCCGGTGGTAGTCCATCATTAGGCATTCGGCGACGCGCTTGCCTTCGTCGTAGCATGAACGAACGCCGATCGGATTGACGTGGCCCCAGTAGCTTTCACTCTGCGGATGCTGCTCCGGGTCGCCATAAACTTCGCTCGTCGAGGTGAGCAGGATACGCGCCTTCACCCGCTTTGCGAGCCCGAGCATATTAATCGTACCCATCACGCTGGTCTTGATCGTCTTGACCGCATTGTACTGGTAGTGCACTGGCGAAGCGGGGCAGGCGAGATGATAGATGCGATCGACCTCGAGCAGTACCGGTTCGACGATGTCGTGACGCAACAACTCGAAGCGTGGCTCACGCACGAGATGCGCGATATTTTCGCGCTTGCCGCTGAAGAAATTATCGAGGCAGATAACTTCGTGACCGTCGCGTAGGAGCCGATCGCAAAGATGCGAACCGAGGAATCCAGCACCGCCTGTAACCAGCGTTCGCACGTGTGCCTCCGTAGGGAAATTCTACGGCAGGTGGTGGAACGACGGAAGTAGCTGCAGCGGAATTCCCCCGGACCCTGGGATTTTTCGTCGCTAGCGGCGGTTTTCGCGGATCAGCGCGCGAACGGTGTCGACCACGTAGGCGACGTCTTCGCTGCTCATCGTCGGAAAGATGGGAAGTGAGAGGCAACGGCTGTAGACATCCTCGGCGACGGGGAAATCGCCGCTCCGGTAGCCGTAGCGGGTCTGGTAATAGTCCATTTTGTTCAGCGGAATACAGTGTACGGAGGTGCCGATTCCGCGCGAGCGCAGCAGTTCGACAAACTGATTGCGGCCGACGCGCAGAAGCTCGGGTCTGAGCCGCAGGACGTATAGATGCCACGCGTGTTCGTTGCCCGGTCCGACGTAGGGTACCTGGAGCTCCTCGAGCAGGCCGAAGGCTTCGTTGTAGGCCTGCGCAATCGCCTGGCGGCGCGCGGTCAATTCAGCGACGCGGCGCAATTGCGCCAAACCGATGGCTGCATGGACGTCAGAAAGATTGTACTTGAAGCCCACGTCGTGGATTTCGTAGAACCATGAACCGCTGGCGTCGTAGCGCTTCCACGCGTCGCGATCCATCCCGTGCAAGCTCGCAATCGCCATCTTGGCCGCGAGCGCGTCATCCTCGGTCGTGATCATTCCGCCTTCCGCGGCGGTGATGTTCTTGGTCGCATAGAAACTAAAGCAAGTGATGTCGCCGATGGCTCCCACTTTGGACATTCCGCGACCTTCCAGGTGGCGCGCGGAACCGAAGGCGTGCGCCGCGTCTTCCACAATCCTCAGATCATAGCGGCGGGCGATACCCATGACCCGATCCATGTCGCATACCTGGCCGGCAAAATGCACCGGCAGGATCGCGCGAACCCTCTCATGCTGACCGCTTTCGAGGGCCTCTTCGATGCGCGCGGGATTGATATTAAAGGTGCCGGGGTCGATATCGACGAAGACCGGCCGCGCCCCCAGGTAGCCCATAACCTCCGCGGTGGCGGTGAAGGTGAACGGCGTCGTGATCACTTCGTCGCCGGGACGCAGCCCGATGGCGAACAGTGCGAGGTGCAGTGCGCCTGTGCAATGAGCGACTGCGAGCGCATTGCGCGCGCCCACGTACTGGGCAAATTCACGCTCGAACGCTTTGGCCTTGGGTCCCGTCGTAATCCAGCCGGAGCGAAGTGCGTCGATGACCTCGCGTTCTTCGTCCGGACCGATCGCAGGGCGATGGAAAGGGATCTGGCGCATCAGCGGGCGGTGCTTTCCGGGTGTGGATTCATGATTATCAGCGAACGCAACTGCGGCGAGTATAGCGACCGGTACGAAAGGGCGGCAAGGTGGGGTAGATACGTCGCGTCGGAGTCGACGATACGGGAGAAGGGCCGAGTTTGAATGATGTGAGCGTGGCCGTGGAGGAAGTTGGGCGCCGGTCGGCTACAGGTAGCTACCTTCTGCTGGCTTCGTCGTGGCCGGCAAGATCCCCAGTGGTGCCTGGCTCTGCTCCCGGCATCACGTAGGTCGGAATCCCGCTCTTCGCAGCGACTGCCTGTTCAAGTTTCTCCATGTCAACGTCGTCGCCAAGATCGAGGCGACGCACTTCGTGAACGGCGTGGTTCCAGAGTCCCGGGTACTTGGCGTAAAGATCGTCGTGGACTTCGACATAAAGCGAATCGCCGCGCCAGCCGAACTTAACTGGCTGATAGACGAAGCGGCCGGGAGTACCCACCCGAGTCTTGTCGAACAAGCGCTCGATATCCTCGGGATAGAGCCGCACGCATCCGTGGCTGATATTCATACCGACGCCCCAGGGAACGTTGGTGCCGTGCAAGGCGTACAGCGGCAAGCTGAGCGAGAGACGGTAATGGCCTAGCGGATTGTCCGGGTCGCCGCCGTCAATCACGTGGTCAGCTTCACCGTCGCGTTCGAGATGCTCTTCATAGATATCGTCGGGCACCACCCAGGTCGGATCCTTGGTCTTGGCGACGACCGTCCAATCACCCACCGGGGTCTTCCAATCGAAGCGTCCCAGTCCAACGGGAAAGGTATAGACCACCTGCGCGCGTGAATGAGCAAGCGCTATGGTAGTGAGCTTGCGCTTTTTGTGATGAGCGACGATGGTTGACGGGTAGAAATAGTACAAGCGCATTTCAGGGATATTCAGCACGATTCCAGTACGCGGGCCTTCGGGCAGAATATGCTCGGAGGGGAGAACGATTTCCTTGCCAGCGGGTGGCGACCACCAATCGAGATGGTTATTGGCGTCGGAGATTTCCTTTGCGGAGAGACCGAACCAACGGCCAACATCGAGCAGGGTATCTCCCGGCTGTAACTTGTAGGTGGTGAGCGAACCAACAATGTCGTCGTGGCCGGTAGGCAGCGGATATGCGTAGAGCGGGCGATTGGCGAAGTCGGATTCCTTCCAGGTATGCGCTATAGAGGGTGCAACGACGAGCGTGAGCATCACCGCCACCACCACCATACATCTCACTAATTTATGCATTCGTCCTCAGGCCGACGCGCGTCAGATGCGCACACGGCGACCGCCACCCCCAGTGACTGAATCGATTTCAGAAATAAATACTAAGTGAAGTGCAACTATCCGGCAACGGGGCGCAGATTCGCGAATTTCAGCACGAGGAGCTTCAGTCCGCCGCGCTGGAACATGATCCACACCTTTGCTGCCTCGCCGCGACCCTCGCGGCGGCGGATGACTCCGTCGCCGAAGGTCTGATGGTACACTTTGGCCCCGACGCCGAATCTGTCGAGGCCGGCCGCGTCGTCGGCCTCGGGCAATTGGCTGTCGCTGTAGTCGATATAGGGATGCGGTGAGGGCGGACGCAGCATCGGTTGTACGTCCTTGTCAGGCGCAATCCGGCGGAACAGAGTCTGATCAACCTCTTTAAGGAAACGCGATGGGGCAGCGTCCTGACGATTCCCGTAGAGTTCGCGCGAAAGCGCATTGGTTACATAAAGCAGGCGTTGCGCCCGAGTCATCCCAACGTAGCAGAGCCGCCGCTCCTCCTCGATTTCATGGGCGTCGTCGCCCGAACGCATGTGGGGGAATAGCCCTTCCTCCATTCCGGCGATGAACACCACCGGATACTCCAGGCCCTTGGAGGTATGCAGGGTCATCATAGCGACACGCCCGCCCTGAAGAGCGACTTGGTCGCTGTCATTGACGAGAGCGACCCGTTCGAGGAATTCACCAAGTCCGCCGACCCCGTGCTCGGTGTCGAAAGTGTTGGCGGCGGCAAGTAATTCGTTGACGTTTTGACGTCGCGCAGCGCCGTCGACGAGGCCGTCGAGATAGGCGGAGAAACCGCTACGCGCAATGATCTCGTCGAGTAGCGCGCGCACCGTCAAAGTGTCCTTCCGCGCGATCAGATCGCGCATCCAGTTGTAGAGCAAGCTGGCCTGTTTCCCGATGCGCAGGGCGATGCGCGATTCGGTTTCGAGCCGGCCCATCGCCTCGAACATCGAGATGTCTTCGCGACGGGCGATTTCGCCTATCGCCTCGAGAGTCTTTGCGCCGATTCCGCGCGGAGGCACACCGACCATCCGCTCGAGACTGAGCGCGTCGGGCGGGTTGGCTATCACGCGCAGATAGGCGACGAGGTCCTTAATTTCGCGCTGGTCATAGAACCGTAAGCCACCGACGATGTAGTAGGGGACCCGTCGGCGTACCAGCGCTTCCTCAAGGATACGGGATTGTGCGTTGACACGATAAAATACAACGATATCTGCCGCTTGCAGGCCATCCGTTCCGACCAGCTTGCCGATTTCGCGGGCCACGTAGTCGGCTTCGTCGCGCTCGGTCAATCCAGTGTAGTAGGTGACGGGTTCGCCTTCGGCGTTGTTGGTCCACAGCCGCTTAACCTTGCGTTGGCGATTGTTTTCGATGACCGCGCCGGCGGCGGCGAGAATCGTCTTGGTCGAACGGTAGTTCTGTTCGAGCTTGAAGATTTGGGCATTGGGGAAATCGCGCTCGAAGTCCAGGATGTTGCGGATGTCAGCGCCGCGCCATCGATAGATCGACTGGTCCTCGTCGCCCACCACACACAGGTTGCCACTGGCTGCGGACAGCGCGCGAACCAACAGATACTGAACGCGATTGGTGTCCTGGTATTCGTCGACCAGCAGGTGCGCCGCGCGCGATTGCCACCGTGCGAGCACGTCCGGGTTGGTTTCGAAGAGCTGGTAAGTCTGCAGCAGAAGGTCGCCGAAGTCGAGCGCGTTCATCTCGCGGAGGCGCTGTTGGTAGAGCTGATAGATCTGGGCGAGTGCGCGATCTCGGCCGTCCGCCGCCTGCTCGGCGAGTTGATCGGGCAGTTGCGCCTCATTCTTGGCCTGATCAATGCGCGCGCGGATCAGTTCCGGCGGGGGCGCGTCGGCGATCTGCGCTTCTTCGAGCACGCGGCGAATCGTGGTGAGAACCTCCGACTCGTCGATAATCGTGAAGTTGCGATCGTAGCCGATCGCGGCAGCCTCCTGGCGGAGAATTCTCGCGCAAGCAGAATGAAAGGTGCTCACCCACGGGAAGCGCGAATCCCCGCCGAGCGTCTGTGCGACCCGTTCGCGCATCTCGCTCGCTGCCTTGTTGGTAAACGTGACCGCCAGCATGCGCTCGGGCGTCGCCGCTCTTTCCGCCAGAAGATGGGCAATGCGGGAAGTGAGTACGCGGGTTTTGCCGGAGCCGGCTCCGGCAAGTATCAGAATCGGACCTTCGGGTGCGATTACCGCGGCGCGTTGTTGTGGATTCAAATCCTCGAGGCTGAGCGATGACATCGTGGGTTCGCCGGGGCAAGGTTACGGATGAAGCAGTCCCAGAGAATACGCGCTTATGTGACTGGCGAAAAGCACTGTAGAGAATATTGATCCGAAAGATGCGAAAATACGGTTGCGGATGTGGTGGTGAAGCCACGCACTTTATTTTTCGGGCGCGTTCGCAAAGGACCACGGCGAAACAAAAATCCGCAGGAGCCACGCCATCACCGACAATGGCGCGTTACGAACCGCACGACCGCTTCTATCGCGAGGCCCGCACGCAGGGTCTGCGCGCGCGCTCGGCGTTCAAGGTCGAGGAAATTCTCACGCGGTTTAAGCTCGTTCGAGCGGGTTCACGCGTGGTCGATCTTGGATGTGCGCCTGGGGGATGGCTCGCGATTCTGGGAGCAGCGGTCGGTGAGCGCGGCCGCGTGGTAGGAGTCGATTTGCGCGCGACCGCTCCGATTGGCCCGAATGTCGTGACGATCGTCGGCGATATCCGCGAACCGGCGGTGCGGGACGCGGTCGCGCGGGCACTCGGAGGTACCGCCGATCTGATCACGAGCGATCTCTCGCCCCAGCTCAGCGGTATCGCCGAGCGCGACCAGGCATTGTCGCTCGACCTCAACGAGGCTGCCCTCGAGTTCGACTGCGCGGTGCTTGCTCCGGGTGCGTCGATGGTAGCCAAGCTGTTCATGGGTGGACGTTTTGCGGAAATGCGCGCGTGCTTCGAGCGGCGCTTTGCCCGGATCGACGTAGTACGCACACGTGCGAGCCGACCGGGTTCGGCGGAACTTTACGTCGTGGCGCGGAGTTTCCGCGCGCCCGGCGCCGCGCCGGACTGACCGGCTATGCGGGACGTCCTGCGGTTTGGCATCGAGCACCGCCGCGGGTAAGGTGGCTTGCAATGACACCGCGCCGGACGACACGATTTTCCGGGCTGTGGTGGGCCTTCGTTTGGGCCCTGGCCGTTGCTTCATGCGCCAATGGTGGTGGCGCGGCGCCGGATCGGGATCAGGTGCGTGTGCGCGTTGCGAAGGTTGGCGTCGACCAGGAGACCGGCTTGAATTACGTCCTGCTCCAGGAAAACGGCGGCAATCGTTCCCTGCCGATGCTGATTGGGGCCGATGAAGCGCGCGCAATCCTATTCGAACTCCACGGCGTCAAACCCGAACGCCCACTTACCTACGAGCTACTGCGCGAGGTCATAGTGCGTACGGGTAATCGTGTCGATCGCGTGGTGATCGCTGAACTGCGTGGTCAGACCTATTTCGCCAGGATCTTTCTCGACCGTGGCCGCTATTCTATCGATAGCCGGCCGAGCGACGCGATCGCGCTCGCGCTGGGTGCCGACGCACCAATCTTTGTCTCCGGCAGTCTTTTGGAAGTTTCAAATGGTCCGGTCGCCGCGAAACCGATCCGCACCGTGCACCGGCTCGGTCTCAGCGTGCAGGAAATAACGCCGGAACTGGCGCAGTACTTCGAGGTCACTCCGCTGGTCGGTGTGCTCGTCGCCGAGGCGGGGCCTGAGGCAATCACGGCAGGCATCG
Source organism: uncultured Pseudomonadota bacterium (assembly GCA_963837035.1). Taxonomy (GTDB): domain Bacteria; phylum Desulfobacterota; class Binatia; order Binatales; family Binataceae; genus JASHZA01. Next base: position 188,603 of record CAWIMH010000021.1, on the reverse strand, counting down.
AACACGGCGATATAATAACGCAGATCGAGGGGCACGATGTGCACACGCCTGAAGAGTTCACCCGCGAGTCGGACGCTGCAGGCGCCGCCGGCAACGTCGCGGTGACGGTGCTGCGCCAAGGCCGCACGCAAGTGGTCACCCTGCCGCGGATGGGCAAGGCGACGCAGCGCTAGTTACTGTCGGCGAATCAGCAGGGTCTCGATAAAGCGGGGGTCGATCGCACTGTGCGGATCGATCTCGCCAAGTTCTTCCTCAAGACGGTTCAGGCACGAGTTGAGAAAACCCGCGCTGCGTTGGCGCAGAGGCTCGTTTAGCCGTTGCGCCATGAGTTGCTCCACCGCGTTGCGGAAGCCCTCGCTGATACGCGCCGGTCGTTCATTCCGGGTCATCATTTTGTCGCGCAGGTCATTCAGGCGTTCGGGCTCGATCGGAGCAAATACCAGGCGCTGGTCGAGCGCATAACGTGCGAGCGCGGTCAGCAGGATCTGGCTCAGATGAATTTCGTGACCGGCGATACCTGCGCGAAAGGCCGGTGAGGCGATATCCATACCGATCAGCGCCTTGAACAGGTCCGGCACGGCGTCAATCTGCTCGATCACAGCGTAGCCCAGATGCAGGTCGCGCATCTCGCGAAAATCACGCGTGACCACTCCACCCGCGCGATCGAGCGCGCTGTGGAATTGCGGCTGGCGCTGCAGGAACCCGGCCAACGCCTCGCGGAACGGCGAATCGAGGTGTGGCACCTCGCGGGTTCGATCGGCGGCCAGGCCCAGCCGCGCCACGGCCTCCTGCGCGCGCTTGCGTAAATCAATCGTAAGACTCACCCCCAGCCGGAAGAGCAACTGCAAAGGGGTGTCGCGCAGATGATCGATCGCCGCCTTCAGATCGCCTCCCGCCAGATTCTCCAGGCCGAGGTTCATGTAGTTGTGGGTCATCTCGACCGCCAACTGCACCGCTTCAAGGTCGCCGAAGTCGACCGATCGCGCGACCAGCACCTGGTTCGTCACCATCGCCATCTCGCTGCGCAATTGGCGTTTGCCCTGGGCGGCGAACCCGGCGGTCAGCGCGGCGTTGAACAGCGACTTCCCGCCTGTAATCGCTGGCGCCAGCGACGGGGCGATAATCTCGCTCTCCTCGAGCGTGTCGCGCTCGGGCGGTACATAGCGCGAACGAATCGCGATGAAATTCTGCGGATCGAGGTAGCCGAAAACGCCCTGCGCATCGAAATAGTCGGGAAAACCGCGATCAGCGAGGCGCGCGCTGCGGAACTGGTAGGCTTCCTCTTCCAGTTCGGCCTCGACGCCCCAGTAGACTTCTTCCATCAGGCCGGTGAAATGCTGGTAATCACGCTCGAACGCCTCTTCGAGGAACTCCAGGATGTTCGCCTGGATAGTGTCATGGCGGATGAACTCGATGAGATAGTGCTCGTCGAATTGGACGAATCGGTTCGATGGGGCGTCCTCCATCGGCTCGTCCAGGCGATGGACCCGGATGTACTGGCGCAGCAACAGCGACACCAGCTCAAGGTCGAGTTCCATCAGACCGTCGGCCATGCGCTTGCGCCCCCCTTCGGCCATCGCCTCGATCCAGTCGCGCATGCGGTTGAGATTGGGCCGATCCTTGTCCCAACAATCCATGTCGAACAGCGATTTGACCTGTTCGGGTATGGCCAGGCTCAGCAGGTCGCTGGCATCGGCGATGCCAATCTCCTTGAGCGTGTAAAAGAGCGTCTCGGGCGCGAACGACTGGACGAGGCGTTCGGCTTCGGGTGCGGAGAGGATCAGGTCGCGTTTTTGGCGAGCGGGCAGGCCGTAGAGAAACTCCAGTTTCTCCTGGAACGGCAAATTGAGAAATTCTTCTTCCCTCGCGTCGGACATACCGATGATTCGCGCCGGTCCATCTGACTGAGCGAAAATACTCTTCGCTTGAGCGGACAATCAAGACGCTTTCGCGCAAGGTTAGCACAAAAGCCGCAGCCTTTGTCCTTGCCCGCCGGTCAGACCGCAAAAAGTTACTCCGTCAACTATGTTAAACTCGGGCGCGTTGACAAAAAGGTCGAACATAGCCGTGGTGATGACCATCGCGGGAAGTGACCCGGGCGGCGGCGCCGGTCTGCAAGCTGACTTGAAGACATTTGCGGCGCTGAAGGTTTACGGCTTCTCCGTGATCACAGCGGTGATCGCACAAAACAGCGCGCGAGTGACGCGCATCGCCCCAGTCAAGGCGTCGCTGGTCACCGCACAAATCGAAACTGTAGTGGCCGAGCGCCGGCCCGAGGCGCTCAAGACGGGTGCGCTCGGCACGGCCGCGATCGTCGCGGCAGTGGCCCAGGCAATCCGCGACCTACGGCTGCCCGCGCCGGTGGTCGATCCGGTGATTATCTCGTCCAGCGGGATGCGCTTGCTCGACGCCCGTGGGGAATCGATGATGCGTGAGCGGTTGCTCCCACTTGCACGAATCGTCACGCCCAATATTCCCGAGGCGGAGGCGTTGACCGGCGTTGCGATTGGTGGAGCGGCGGAGATGCGCGTCGCCGCACGTGCGTTGCGCCGGATGGGCGCCCGCGCCGTCGTGATAAAAGGGGGACATCCGTTCTCGCTGACGGCCGGCGTCGAAGCGACGCTGTCGCCGCGCGCGGTGGATCTGTTTTACGACGGCCGCAGTTTCGTTGAGTTTGCGGGTACGCGCATCGCCGGGGAAGGCGCCCACGGCACCGGATGTGCATTCGCCGCAGCCATCGCCGCCTGGCTCGCCCGCGGGGCGGAATTGGAGACGGCGGTGCGCCGCGCGAAGTCATTCGTCGCGCTGGCGTTGCGCAATGGCTTCACGCTCGGCGCCGGGCGGACCGTGCTGGACCATCTCGCCCGCAGATAGCGTGCGGACATAGGCGAGTCGTGTTTGTCGCGCAATTGCGCGGGCCAACCGTCGCAAATAACCTGATAGTGCGCCTGCGGCGTGGACCGTAGCGAGCGATGCGCTGTTCGAATTGTCAAGCTGAAAATCCTGAAACTGCGCGCTTTTGCAGTGGATGCGGCAAGACGTTGGCCCGCCGCTGCGCGCGCTGTGACACCGTCAATCCGCCCGCGGCGAAATTTTGCAATGAATGCGGTGCCGATCTGGTCGGACGTGCCGCGGCCATCGGACGTTTAGATCCTGGCCGGAGCGTCGTCGCCGCACCGATCCGCATCGCCCACCAGGGCGACGAGGCTGCCGCGGTGGACGGCGAACGCAAAACCGTCACAGCGCTCTTTGCCGATATCAAGGGCTCGACCGAGCTCATGGAGGATCTCGATCCCGAGGAGGCGCGTGCGCTGGTCGATCCGGCTCTGCAGCTGATGATTGAGGCGGCGCGTCATTATGACGGCTACATCGTACAGTCCACCGGCGACGGAATTTTCGCGTTGTTCGGCGCGCCTATCGCCCATGAAGACCATCCGCAACGGACGCTCTACGCGGCCTTGCGGATGCAGGAAAGAATCGGCGAATATGCCGCGCGGCCACGCGCCGATGACCGCCCGCCAATCGAAATCCGCGTGGGAATCAATACCGGCGAAGTCGTCGTGCGATCGATCAGGACCGGCGAACGCAGTACCGAATACACTCCGATCGGCCACACGACGAACCTGGCCTCGCGCCTGCAAACCCTCGCGCCGACCGGGGCGGTGGTGGTCAGCAGCACGACCGCGCGGCTGGTCGCGGGCTACTTCGAGCTCAAGTCCATGGGTCCGGTTAAGGTGCGCGGTTTGAGTGAGCCCGTGGTGATCTATGAGGTGATTGGACTGGGCACGCTGCGAACGCGTCTTCAAGCCGCCGAAATGCGCGGACTCTCGAGGTTTATCGGACGCCGAGCCGAACTGGACACAATCGGAAGGGCGCGCGAGCTGGCTATGGCCGGCCATGGGCAGGTGGTAGCCGCGGTGGGCGAGGCCGGCGTCGGCAAGTCGCGTCTGTTCCATGAGTTCAAGGCGTCAGCGCGCACCGGGTGCGTCGTGCTCGAAGGTTTCGCCGTTTCTCACGGCCGCAACTCCGCTTATTTGCCGGTGATCGAACTACTTGGCGACTATTTCGGCATCGAGCATGCGGAGAATGCACGGCGGCGACGTGAACGCGTCACCGGCAAACTGCTTACGCTCGATCGCGAGCTTGAAAGTACCCTGCCTTACCTGTTCGCATTGCTGGGAATCCAGGAAGGCAACGATCCGCTCGCGCAGATGGATGCACAGATCAAGCGCCAGCGCACGCTCACGGCGATCAACTGGGTGCTCCTGCGCGAAAGCCGTAACCAACCGCTGATCCTCGTGTTCGAGGATCTGCACTGGATCGATAGCGCGACCCAGGCGTTGCTCGACCTGATGGTAGAAACCATCACCCCCGAACGGATCCTGATGTTGTTCAACTACCGCCCCGAGTATCGCCACGAATGGCATCGGCGGCCTTACTATACGGAACTCCGACTCGAACCCTTCGGCGCCGACAGCGCCGGCGAGATGCTGACAGCGCTACTGGGTGAAGCGCAGGCGTCCCACAGGTTAGTAGAGGTTCGACAACTTATCACGGAACGCACGGCCGGTAATCCCTTGTTCATCGAGGAGCTGGTGCGTGCGATGTTCGAGCAGCAAATCCTCGTGCGCAACGGCGTGGTGAAGCTTGCGCGCCCGATGGCGGAGGTAAAGATTCCGACGACGGTCGAGGGTATTCTCGCCGCGCGCATCGATCGGCTCTCGGCGGCGGGCAAGGAATTGCTGCAGACGCTCGCGGTGATCGGGCGCGAGTTCCCGCGCGGACTCGCACGGCGGGCCGCGGCTTTGCCCGAAGACCAGTTGGAGCGAGTCCTCTCAGACCTTCAGGACGCCGATTTCATTTACGAGGAGCCCGCTCAGCCGGACACCCTCTACTCCTTCAAACACGCGCTGACGCAGGAGGTGGCGTACAACTCCGTACTCTCGGAGCGTCGTAAGACGCTGCACGAGCGCATCGCCGAGAGTATCGAGAGCCTGTTCGCCGCGAATCTTGACGATTACTTGCCAAGGCTCGCTTATCACTATGAGCGCGGTAGCAATCCCGCTAAGGCGGTTGAATATCTCGGGCGCGCGGCGGCGCAAGCGGCGCACCGTATGGAGTATGCCGACGCGGTCGATTTTCTCGAGGTGAGTCTCAAAACTCTGGAGGTGCTCCCCGAAAGCGTTGACCGCGACCGTCTGGAAATCAAGCAGCGATCCGCCCTCGGCCGCTATTTGCTTCCACTCAAGGGTCCGGCGGCCGAGGAGGTTGGCAAGGCTTTCGAGCGCGCGCGCGACTTGTGTGAGAAGATCGGCGACACCGAGGACCTGTTCTGGGTCGTTTACGGACTTCAATTTTTCCACATGTTGAAGCACGATCTCGCGGTCGCGCGTGAACTCGGTATGCAGCAGTTGGCCACCGCGGAGCGCGTGGGCGATCCGGCGATGCGGATGTCGGCGTACGTCGCGCTCGGGCAGCTGATGTTCTTCCTGGGCGAATTCGCCTTTGCCGAGGAACTCAGCGAGCGTGGGTTCAGCTTGCCCCGCGACATTCCGAGTTTCCCGCTCTCCGATGTAGGGCACCCGCTCACCATGAACCTTTCGCTTTCCGCGTCGGCGCTCTCGGTTCTCGGCTACCCGGTGCGCGCGCTCGAGCGGGGGCGTGAAGCGATCGCGGTTGGGCAGCGCTCCGGAGCGCACTCGCACGCGCTCGCCTTGAACTACGTCGGCCAGACTCACATACGGCTCGGTGATCCGGACGGCGCGATTGAGATGGCCCAGTTAATGGCCGACATCTCGGCGGAACATGGCTTTGCGATGTGGTTGGCACAGGCCGATGCGTTGCGCGGAGAGGCGTTGGTCCAACTGGGGCGCGTCGATGAGGGTCTGGAAGCATTGGAGAAAGGCGCGGTGGCCTACGAGACCAGCGGCGCTGTCGCGGGGATCTGGCGCCTTTGCGCCGCTGAAGGGTATGCGAAACTCGGCAAAACCGCCGAAGGCCTGTCCATGATCGTCCGCATGCGCCAGTTCGTCGAGGATGCGGGGTTGGGCGTCGTCGCCGCGGAGACCTATCGTGTCCACGCCGCGTTGACCCTGCTCGCTGGGGGCCGCAATGCGGAAATGGAAAGCGAGGCCCTCCTCCGCAAGGCGATCGAGCTCGCGCAGCACCAGCGCGCAAAATTGTTTGAGCTACGCGCGACGGTCGCACTTGCCCGGATGCTGGAACCGACCGGCCGCCGAGGCGAAGCGCGCGCGTTATTGTCCGCAATTACCCAATGGTTCAGCGACGGCCTTGAATTCCCGGACTTGCACGAAGCCCGTTCGCTGCTCGATCGCCTGAATTCAACCAAACAGTTGAACTTCGTGAGCAGTTGAGTTTCGTTAGCCGATCAATTCGTGAAGCGCCGCGGCGAAGTTGTGGCTACAGGTTTCCACGCCACCGAGCTTAATCAGCGCATACTTTTCATCCGGATCGAGGCGTTCCCAGGTCCGCTGATCCAGCTTGACGCCTTCGGCTTGGGCATTCGTCACCAGCGCCGGCGGCGGTGACGCGGGCGGTTCGGCAGCACGCCGCATCGCTTCGGCGACAGGCTTCGGCGCGGAACCGCAGCGGCTGAGCACCGCTTCCTCGATGAAGACCTTCATCGCGTCGCACTCCTCTGAAGAACCGGTCGGCAGGTGACAGATCGCGAGCCGCTCGCCACGTCCTAGCGCCTGCCATTGCTCAAGACTGATCTTGACCCCCGCCCGGTCGAGTTTACGCCGCGCCGCCATCGGGACGCAGCTCAGAGCCTGATGGATCTCGTCTTCGAACTTGAACCGGCGAAACATGCTTTTCACCTCGCTAGCAGCCTGCGGCCGAGCCGGTTTTCAGCATAGCATGGGCACGGCGGTGCCACCTCTTGACGAGGCCGCGACGTTGGACAACGCTCATAACCAAGGTCCGCACGCGTAAAATTTGCATTTTGGGGCGATTCAGCCGTAGACGCGCGCAGGGACACCTCGGAGGCTGCCTGATGGACCGTCAGCTTTCATGGGATAAGGGGAAGGTTGAATCGATCGTCCGGGCGCTCAAGGATAAGCCCGGCGCGTTGATGCCGATTCTTCGCCGGATTCAAGACGAACTTGGATTGGGTCCCGCGCGAAAGTGTTCCGATGCTTGCGAACTTCTAAATCTCTCGCGGGCCGAAGTTTATGGCGTAATCAGCTTCTACCACGATTTCCGACCCGATCCGCCTGGGCGCAACGTTATTAAGGTCTGCCGCGCCGAATCTTGCCAAGCGGCTGGGCGGCGTTGCGCTTGAGGGACATATCAAGCGGCGGTTAAGTATCGATTTTGGCGAAACCACCGCACGACCGGACGTTCACGCTCGAAGCGGTCTATTGTCTTGGCAACTGCGCCTGCTCGCCGGCGGCGGTAATCGATGGCGAATTGATCGGCCGGCTTCGCCAGCGCGTTTCGATGAGGCGATCGCGCGCTTGGGCAGGGCGGGGTGATGAGCGATCGAATCATTTACGTCCCACGCGATTCCGGTGCCTTATCTGTGGGTGCGGAAGCCGTCACGGTGGCGCTTCCACGCGGAGGCCAAACGGCGCGGGCTGTCACCTCTCATCAAGCGGAACGGCTCCCGCGGATTGTACTGGCTGGAACCAATGGTTGAAGTTGAGACGGCGCGCGGGCGGGTCGCTTACGGACCAGTTGCCGTCGCCGATGTCACTTCGCTCTTCGATTCAAATTTCTCTGACGGCGGCGCGCATCGGCTGGCGCTCGGGACTACCGAAGAGATTCCCTATCTTAAGAAGCAGGAACGCCTCACCTTCGCGCGTGTCGGAATAACCGACCCGGTTTCGATCGAGGATTACGTCGCGCACGGCGGGTATCGCGGGCTAGCAAGCGCACTCGCGATGAACGGTCGCGCGGATCATCGACGAAGTCGCGCTCTCCGGGCTGCGCGGGCGCGGCGGCGCCGCTTTCCCCGCCGGTATCAAATGGCGAACTGCCCTGCAAGCCGAAGGGGATCACGAAAATACATCGTTTGCAACGCGGACGAAGGAGATTCGGGCACCTTTTCCGATCGCATGATCATGGAGGGCGATCCGCTCGTGCTAATCGAGGGGTTGACGATTGCCGCGATCGCCGTCGGCGCGACCCAAGGTTATATATATTTGCGCTCCGAGTATCCTCATGCGCTTAGTACACTGCGCGAGGCAATCGCTGTCGCGGAGCGGAAAAACTATCTTGGCGATAATGTTTGCGGCAGCGGCAAAGTCTTCAGGCTGCGGTGCGAGTGGGAGCGGGCGCCTATATCTGCGGCGAAGAGACCGCGATGCTCGAGAGTCTCGAGGGCAAACGGGGCATGGTGCGTTTCAAGCCACCCTTGCCGGCGATCGCGGGACTTTTCGGCAAGCCCACCATAATCAACAATGTGATTACACTGGCTTCCGTCCCCGTGATTCTCGAACAGGGCGGAGCCTTCTACAAAGAATTACGGGATGGGCGTTCGCGCGGACGCTGCCGATTCAGCTTGCCGGCAATGTGAAGCATCCGGGCTGATCGAAAAAGCCTTTGGTGTGACGCTGCGCGAAATCATCTACGAGTATGGCGGCGGCACTGCGAGTGGGCGGCCGGTGCGAGCTGTTCAGGTTGGCGGTCCGCTCGGCGCCTATCTCCCGGAATCTATGCTCGATCTGCCGTGGACTACGAAGCGATATCGCGGCAAAAGGGGGATTGCTCGGCCATGGGGGTATCGTGGTCTTCGACGACACCGTCGATCTGGCCAAGCAAGCGCGTTATGCGATGGAGTTCTGTGCGCTCGAATCTTGCGGCAAATGCACTCCCTGCCGGCTTGGCTCGACGCGCGGAATGGAAGTTGTCGATCAAATTATGCGCGAGCCCGTGATCGCTGACAAAATGGCCAGTGCCGATCTTCTGCGCGATCTGTGCGATACAATGACCGCGGGCTCGCTGTGCGCGCTGGGCGGACTGACGCCGCTGCCGGTGATGAGTGCGCTCCGCGATTTTCCCGAGGATTTCGGTCTGCCGGCGCGTCGCAAGGTCCTGAGCGCCGGGCGAAACAGAGTCGACTGTGCAAGCGATCAACGACAAGGATTTCGCTACGCCCGCGCGTCCTCCGAGAAGACGTTCACGCTCGAAGTCGACGGGCGTGAGGTAACAGTTCCGGCAGGCACCTCCATATGCGCGCGGCCGCCCTTGCCGACGTGATGGTTCCCAAGCTCTGCGCGAGCGATTCGCTCGAAGCCTTCGGTTCATGCCGCCTCTGCCTGGTCCAGATTGAAGGTCGCAACGGTTTTCCGGCTTCATGCACGACGCCTGTTGAGCCCGGCATGAAGGTGCGCACGCAGAACGAGAAGCTGGCGCGCCTGCGCCGTGGCGTGATGGAACTCTACATGTCGGACCATCCGCTCGACCCCTTCGAATGCAAGGCGGGCGGCAATGCGAACTGCATGAGATGGCGCGAGTGGTCGGACTTGAACAGGTGCGCTATCATCACGAGGCGGAACCATCTGGCGCTGAGATCGACGATTCGAATCCTTACTTCACGTTTCGATCCCGTCGCGATGCATCCTCTGCTCGCGATGTGTCCGCGCGTGCGATGAGATTCAGGGAACTTTCGCGCTAACGATCGAGGGGCGCGGCTTCGATTCGTTGATGTCGCCCGGGCAACATCAGCACTATATCGATTCCGAATGCGTGTCGTGCGGAGCTTGCGTGCAGGCCTGTCCGACCGACGCCCTGATGGAAAAATCGCTGCTGGAGGGAGGTCTCGCCGATCGCGCGATTGTCACCACCTGCGGCTATTGCGGCGTCGGATGCTCATTCAAGGCGGAACTGCGCGGCGACGAAATCGTCCGCATGGTGCCGAATAAGGATGGCATGCCGAACCACGGCCATTCCTGCGTCAAGGGCCGCTTTGCCTGGGGCTATGCGACCCATCCGGATCGCGCGGAAAAACCCATGATCCGCGAAGCGAATCAGCGATCCATGGCAGGAAGTTTCGTGGGACGAAGCCCTCAAGCTTACGCGGCCTCGGAGTTCAAGCGGGTTCAGCAAACACTATGGGCGCGGCTCGTTGGCGGCATCACCTCGTCGCGATGCACCAACGAAGAAGCCTACGTGGTGCAAAAGCTGGTGCGCGCCGCCTTTGGCAACAACAACGTCGATACCTGCGCACGCGTCTGCCATTCGCCCACCGGCTATGGACTCAAGACCGCCTTCGGGACGCCGGCGGGCACCCAGGACTTCGATTCGGTGAACGAGGCAGACGTTATCATGGTGATCGGCGCGAACCCGACCGAAGGCCATCCGGTTTTCTCATCCATCATGAAGCGCCGGCTGCGCGAGGGTGCCCGGCTGATCGTCGCTGACCCGAGGCAGATCGAACTGGTCCGGATGCCGCATATCGCGGCGGATTATTTTCTGCAGCTCACGCCCGGAACCAACGTTGCGCTGCTTAACGCGATGGCGCACGCCGTGGTCACTGAAGGCCTCGCCAACGAAAAATTCGTCAAGCGAGCGCTGCGATCGCGCGCGAATACAACAGCTGGCATGACTTTATCGTCGGTAAGCGAAACTCCCCTGAGGCGGCTGAGAATCACGTGACGGAGTGCCGGCGGATAAGATTCGCGGGGCAGCCCGGCTTTATGCCAAGGGCCCGAACTCCGCGATCTACTACGGACTCGGCATCACCGAGCATAGCCAGGGCAGCACCGCGGTACTGGCGATGGCCAACCTCGCGATGGTCACCGGCAATCTGGGTCGCGCCGGCGTCGGCGTGAATCCTTTGCGCGGACAGAACAATGTGCAGGGTTCGAACGACGTCGGCTCCTTCCCGCACGAACTGACCGGCTATCGCCACGTTTCCGATCCGAAGCTGCGCTGCGGACTTCGAAAAGGAGTGGCACGTCACGCTTGATGCGGAGCCGGGACTTGGAATTCCCGAACATGTTCGACGCCGCGCTCGACGGCAGCTTCATGGGTCTCTATGTCGAGGGCGAGGATATCGCGCAATCCGACCCGAATTCGCATCATGTGGCGGCGGCATTGAGCGCGATGGAGATCGTGATCGTTCACGATATTTTTCTCAACGAGACGGCGAAGTACGCGCACGTCTTTTTGCCGGGCTCCTCGTTCCTGGAGAAGAACGGCACCTTCACTAACGCGGAGCGCCGGATTTCGCGGGTACGTAAGGTGTTGCCGCCGTTGGCCGGCAAGGAGGACTGGGAAGTCACGATGGACCTGGCGAACGCACTCGGCTATCCGATGGACTATCGGCCATCCCTCGGAGATCATGGACGAGATCGCGCGGCTCACGCCGACCTTCGCCGGTGTGAGTTACGAAAAGCTCGACCGGCTCGGTAGCGTGCAATGGCCGTGCAACGACGAAGCGCCGGAGGGCACCCACGTGATGCATGTGGATCACTTCGTGCGTGGCAAAGGTCGGTTCCTGCCGACGGATATGTGCCGACGGACGAACGCACGAGCAATCGCTATCCGCTGATTCTGACTACCGGCCGGATCCTCGACCCAGTACAACGTCGGCACGCAGACGCGGCGCACCAACAATATCGCCTGGCATGGCGAGGACCGGCTGGAGATTCATCCGCACGACGCCGAGCAGCGCGGGGTCCGCGACGGCGATTGGGTCGAGACTCAGCAGCCGCGCCGGTTCGATCACTGCTGCGCGCGGAGATTACCGAGCGGGTACAGCCGGGCGTCGTCTACACGACGTTCCATCATCCCGAGACCGGGGCAAATGTGGTCACCACGGAGAATTCCGACTGGGCGACGAACTGCCCGGAATACAAGGTTACCGCAGTGCAGGTGATGCCAACGCCGCGCCGTCCCGAGCGGGTGCCGGGGGGTCGAGGTTCCCTCGCGAGTCCGGCCCTTGCGCGTTAGGGCATCGGAACTTGCGGACGCGACGCGATGGACCTTCATCACCTGGTCAAGATGGCCAACGAGATCGGGGGATTCTTCGAGCAAATCCCTGATCGCCGCGAAGCGGTCGACGCCATAGCCGCACATCTTAAGGGCTTTTGGGAACCGAGGATGCGCCGCGAGATCATTGCCTATGCACGCAGCGGTGCGGGCGATTTGAAAACTATCGTACGCGAGGCGATCCTCACGCTCGAGCCGCCCCGCGAATCTCGCTAGTGGTCAAGTGGTCGCTACCCACCCGTTGTGCCAGGTGCTAAGCCTTGATCCGGGAGAGCCCGCCACTACGTGAGCGAGTCCATCAAGGAACTTTCGGCGCTGAGATGGCGCGAAGGCGCGGTGAGCCGTGAACCGGATCATCTCGCAGTTGAGGAGCCACTGGAGATCCGGCTCGGGGGCCGTCGCTTCACGCTGACGATGCGCACGCCAGGTCACGATGAGGAACTCGCGGCGGGTTTTCTTCTCGCCGAGGGGTTCATCAGTTCGCGCGAAGAGTTGGGCGAGGTCCGCCGCGTCCGAGGGATGGGTGGCGCGCCTGATCCCAATGCGATCGACGTTATCCTGAACGTCCCCGCAGCAGCGCTGCGCGAGCGTCTGCAGCGCAATTTCGTGATTTCTTCGAGTTGTGGAATTTGCGGCAAGACCAGTATCGAGGCGATCGAAAAACGGGTCGCGCCGCTCGAGGACGGCCTCAGGGTTGCTGGCGCGATACTCGTCCGGCTGCCTGCGATAATGCGCGAGGCGCAGGAAGTATTTTCCGCCACGGGCGGATTGCACGCGGCGGCTCTGTTCGAGGTTGCGCCCGCAGCCTCGGTAAGCGGGGTCGACGGTACTTTCCGGAACCACTCACTGGTGGTCTTACGAGAGGATGTTGGACGCCACAATGCTGTCGACAAGGTGATAGGTCACGCGCTAATGCGGGGAGCGCTTCCGCTCAGCCGTTCGATCATGATGGTCAGCGGTCGCACGAGCTTCGAAATCGTGCAGAAGGTCGCGTCGGCCGGGATCCCGATCCTGTGTGCGGTATCGGCACCGTCATCGCTGGCGGTCGAGTTGGCGCAGGAACTCGGCGTGACCTTGGTGGGGTTTCTGCGCGAACCCAACTTCAACGTTTACGCTGCCCCTGAAAGGATCGTGACTTGATAGTGAGCCGCGCTGGGCGTTCTCGGATGGGCCGCCTTGCCGGTGGGCTGTTGGTCGCGTTTTTCATGACCGCGTGCGCATCGTCCCTTCACGACTTCCCGGCGTGGAATGACGTCACCAGGGTAAGGGTCGTGGTCACCACGCGGGAGCACGGCGACGTGGTCAAGGAAATTGACGACCCAGCGGTGGTAAACAAGATCGTGTCCTTCGCCAACTCGAACCTGACCGGTTACCATGAACCCTGGCTGGGTGAACCCCTGCCGCCAATCGAAGTCGCATTTTACGACCGCAGGCTGTATCGCGGACATTTCGGCGTGGGGACGGATTTCTTTGAAATTCATCGCGGCGAAATGACCTTTATGTCGCGCGCCGCCTCGTATCAGCAAGTTCGCGAGTTCATGGAGTTGATCGGCCTCGACGAGAGCGTTCTGAACCCCCAATCGTAAGCGCGGTAGCCGTGCGGAGCCGTGTGCCGTGCCGACGGCAGGAGGATCGAGCCGATGGCGAAAAAACCCAACAACGCGGGGCGAGGTGACCGTGGCAAGAGCCCACGAACCCTCGTAATTGACGTGGGTGGCACCGGAATCAAGGCGATGGTGCTAGACGCCCGCGGCAGACCGCTCAATGACCGCGTACGCGTGCTGACGCCGAAGCACGCCACGCCCAGCGCAGTGGTCGGGGTAATTCGCAAACTGGCCCGGCGCAGTGGTGCGTATGACCGGGTCAGCGCCGGCTTTCCCGGCGTAGTCAAAGACGGCGTGGTCTACACGGCCGCCAATCTGGGCAAAGGGTGGAAGGGGTTCCCTCTCGCGCGGGAGCTCAAACGGCGACTCGGGCAGCCGGCACGGGTCGCCAACGACGCCGACGTGCAGGGACTCGGTTGCGTTACCGGGCGCGGAATCGAATTGGTGATCACGCTCGGCACGGGGTTCGGATCCGTATTGTTTGCCGATGGTCATCGAATCCATCTCGAACTCGCCCACCATCCATTTCACGCCGGAAAGACTTATGAGGACGAGCTGGGCCACCGCGCGCTGGCGAAGAAGGGCAAAAGGAAGTGGAACAGACTGTTGCGCGAGGCGCTCGACGATCTCAAGCAAACCTTTAACTACGATCGGCTCTACCTCGGCGGCGGAAATGCGAAGTACATCAAGTTCAAGTTACCGCGTCAGGTGACGATCATAAGCAACCTGGATGGACTCCTGGGCGGGATTGGCCTTTGGCAGGACGTACAGATCCTTGTCGCCAAGAGTGTCCACAAGCGCACAGTTTCAACCACGCCAAAGCAGAAGCCGCCGCAAACCGTTATGCCCAAAGCGTCGCAAGGTGCGACTCCGGCCGCGCCTCCGTCCAGGATCACGCCCGCCCGAAGCGAGACCCCGCCGCGCAAAAATGCCCGCGGCAACGCTGCGTCTATTGCCCCAGCCGCATAGCGGGTCAGCGTGTGGTTCAGGACTCGGATGTGGGGATGGCGAGGGCAGGGCGTGTGGAGACCGGCGACACTAATGCGCGGAGGCATCAGTTCTATGCGGTGGCGTTCGAGGAAAATCTGTCGCTGCGCCAGCTCGCGCCTTTCTTTCCTAATGCCAGGATCAGCGCGCACGAGCTGTACACGCCTATCGATGAGGGCGGCGGCGGTCTCTACGTCTATTCGTTCGGCGTACTCGTAACGCATGATGTCACGCCGGATCGCCGCGAAGCCGAGATCGCGCGGCTTCGCCGCTTCGTCCCCAAACTCACGACGCAGGTAGTGCGCGAAGACTATCTGGTCGCCGAGGACCCCGCCTTTCAGATCGGTGTGGCCGAGGGGATGCTGCGGGTCGACCGCTTCACGCCGGCGCGCGCGGGAATCGTCGCGTTGACTGTCGCGCAAAGCGCCGCGATGGAATATTACGAAAGCATCGTCGACAGTATGCTCACGCGTACTGGCGCCTTCGTCGATCGGCTCGAGCGCCGCGGCACGGTTTCCTTTCGGACGCGATCGCTCCATCGCTTCATCGGCGAAGCGATCACCACGCGGGGCGAAGTGCTTTCCGTGCTCCACCTGCTCGATCGGCCCGACGCCACCTGGGACGATCCGGCGATGGATCGCATATATAACGATCTCCGGGCCGAGTTCGATCTGGGCGATCGCTATGAAGCTTTGGAATTCAAATTGCGCAGCACTCAGGAAGCTTTGGAGCTGCTGGTCGGAGTAGCCCGCGACCGTCGTCTTTTCTTGCTCGAATTCGCGATCGTAATTTTGATTCTGCTGGAGCTGGCGGTCAGCTTGCCGGCACTCCGCTGAAGCGACGCACTTCGCGAATGCCTGCCAACCAATTCGTCCATCTGCTAACGCTGGAGCGCCTCGGTGTAGCCCTGGCGATCGGACTGCTGATCGGCTTGGAGCGTGGATGGGAGCGTCGCGAACAAGCCGAGGGATCGCGTTCGGCTGGTCTGCGAACCTTCGGGATTGTCGGCCTGCTCGGTGGCGTCGCTCAACAGTTCGCGATGCTCTGGCTGCTGGCCGCGCTTGCGCTCGTCGTAGGCGCGCTCGCGGCACTTGGGTATTGGCGGGAATCGCAGCGCGACCAGGATCTGAGCATCACCACGGGAGTGTGCACGCTGCTGACCTTGTGTTTGGGCGCGATAGCGGGTGCCGGTGACCTGACGGTGGCGGCGTCCGCCTCGGTGGTGGTGGCGCTACTGCTCAGCTTCAAACCGGAGCTCCACCAGATGCTGCGGCATATCGACCAGGCGGAGCTGCGGGCAACGCTCCGTCTACTGCTCATTTCGGTAGTCGTGTTGCCGGCGTTGCCCAACCGCGGTTTTGGCCCCTGGCTGGCGCTCAACCCATACAAACTGTGGTGGATGGTCGTGCTGGTGGCGAGCCTCTCGTATGTCGGCTACTTCGCCAATCGGCTGTTGGGCGAACGGCGCGGCGTGCTGCTGACCAGCCTGTTCGGGGGATTGGTTTCGGCAACGGCGCTGACCTTGAACTTGAGTCGGCGTGCCCGCGAGGAAAGCGGCGGCGAGCTCGACCTGCTAGCCGCGGGCGTCGCCATTGCGGGAGCAATCATGCTCCCGCGAATGCTGCTGATCATCGGCTTCATCGATTCGGCGGTGGGCTTGAAGGTCGCCGGGCCGCTGCTCGCTGGAGCGGCCGCCAGTCTCGTGGCGGCGCTGTGGTTTAACCGTCAAGGCTTCTCTTCGTCGGAACGAGAGGGGCCTCCGCCGGCCGACCTTGGCAATCCATTGGGACTCGCGACTGCGCTCGAATTCGGCCTGATCCTCGCCGTCATCACTTTCATATCGCGTGCCGCAACGGCCTTGGTCGGCGAACAGGGTCTCTACGTTGTCGCTGGGCTGGCGGGCTTAATTGACGTCGACGCGATCAGCCTTTCGGTTGCGAGTATGGCACTACAGGGAATCGTCGGCACTGAAACCGCGGTCAAGGCGCTGCTAACGGCGGCGTTAGTCAACATCCTGTTGAGGCCGATCCTCGCGTCCGCGGTCGGCAACACGCCGATCGCAAAGCGGCTCGCGGTAGTGGTGCTGGCGACGATCAGCGGCGGCTGCGTTGGATTCCTCATCCTCAGATGATCGGCTAGCCTGCCGCGTCCATTCTGCCGGACAGCGCATTCGAGTACGGGTGCCGTACTTTACATTTCGCTTACATGGAATTAATCGCCCGTTAACGCTCACGCGGTTGAACTTATGGTGTGTCAGCACAAGTTCTTCGGATGAATTCCGCTCTAGTGACAACCAGCACCGCTCCCGTTACGCTTGATGACATGCGGCTGGCCGCGATCGATGTCGGTTCGAACTCGGTCCATATGATCGTCGCCGATGTCACCCCGCAGGGCCACTTCCAGGTCGTCGACCGCGTCAAGGAGATGGTGCGCCTGGGCCGGCGCTCGTTTACCACCGGGCGTCTCACCGAGGAGGCGATGGATATGGCGGTGCATGCGCTGGCGCATTTCCGCCGCCTCGCCGATGTCAGGCGGGTGCGCCGCATGCGTGCCGTTGCCACCAGCGCCGTGCGCGAGGCTCACAACCGCGTCGAGTTCATCCGCCGCATAAAGCGCGAAACTGGGATAGCGGTCGAGGTGATTTCCGGCGCGGAGGAGGCCCGGCTCATCTTTGTCGCCGCGCGCCATGCGCTGGGACTCGAGGGCGGGCCGCATCTGCTGCTCGATGTCGGCGGCGGGAGCGCCGAATTGGTGCTGGTCAAGGACGCCCGCCCGGTCTGGATGCGCAGCGTGAAGCTTGGCGCGGCGCGGCTGACGGAGCATTTCCTGACCGACGATCCGCCGACCATTCCACAGCGACGCCGACTGGAGAAACACCTCGACCACCAGATCGGAAACCTGATGCAGAGGGCCCGGCACGCCAAAGTGACTCGCGTGATCGGCACCTCCGGCACCATCAACACCATTGTCGCGATGGCGCGGTCGGAGCGCGGCGAAGAGCTTGGCCGTCTGCACGGCGCAAGCGCTTCGGCGGACGAGGTCAGCCGTGTGAGCCGTGAACTGCTCGAGGCCAACCCCGCAATGAGGTCGGAACTCCCTGGAATCGACGCTAAGCGCGCCGATCAAATGGCGGCGGCCGGAATGCTCGCGGATTTCGTTTTGCGCCGATCCGGTGCACCTGAGTTGGTCGCCTGTACCTGGGCGATTCGGGAGGGCTTGCTGCTTGGATTGGCGCGGGCGGCCATCGGTCGCGGTTCGCAGGACGCTCGGCGGCGCTCCGTGAATGCCCTGGCAACGCAGTTTGCCGGGTCCAACGAGCACGGTCGCCAGGTCGCCAATCTCGCGCTCAAGTTATTTGACGCGACCGCGCTTGTACTTGGACTACCTGAGAGCAGCAAGGAATTGCTTGAATATGCTGCCTTACTTCACGATATTGGCCATACGATTGACCACGACCGTCATAACCGTCATTCGTATTACCTGATCAAGAATGCCGAAATGCTCGGTTTCGATCCGTTGGAGATAGAGATGATTGCGCTCGCCGCGCGCGGCCACCGCAAACAGGCGGCACAACTTGAATCGCCGGAATTACGCAACCTCAGCGCCCACCGGCGGCGCACCGTGCGCGGTATGGCCGCAATCCTGCGCGTCGCCGACGCGCTCGATCGCAGCCATTTCGGCGTAGTTAAAAAAATCAATGTGACCTACTCCCCCGGCCGCTTTGAAATCGAAGTCGGCTCCGCTCGGGAGAAAGCGGACTTGGAACTATGGACATGCGAGAGAAGGACGGACCTGCTGGCCAAATTGTTGGACCGGCGGGTGATCCTGCGACAATAGAATCGCTGCCGTCCAACACCTCTTCCCAGTCCGCGCTGTCGAGTGACGACCCTGAGCAGACGTCGCGACTCGCAGCCGCTGGGCGCAGTCTGCTCTATGCGCCCCATCCCTATCCCGGCCGGCTAATCGCGGTCGAAGGAATCGACGGTTCGGGCAAGTCGACGCAACTGCGGCTCCTCGAACGCTGGTTGCGCGCGCGGGGTTACCCCGTTCATTTTACCGAATGGAATTCTTCGCGGTTGGTGCGCCGCTCGATGAGCCGCGGCAAAAGAAAGAATCTGCTCACACCCACCACCTTCAGCCTGCTTCACGCGGTGGATTTCGCAGATCGCCTGACCTATCAGATTTTGCCGCCGCTCAAGGCGGGAATGATCGTCCTGGCCGACCGTTACGTTTACACCGCGTTCGCCCGCGATGCCGCCCGCGGTGTGCATGCCGATTGGGTGCGCGCAGTTTATAGTTTCGCCTTGCGGCCGGACCTGACGCTTTATTTTCGCGTGCCGATCGAGATTTCGCTCGAGCGACTATTGTCCGGGCGGGCCAAGCTCAAGTATCACGAGGCCGGGATGGACGTGACGCAATCGGCCGATCCGGTCCACAGCTTCAGGCTCTTCCAAAGCCGCGTGCTGCAGATTTACGATCAACTATCGCGAGAATTCAGCCTGCGCGCGATCGATGCCGCCAGCGAAATCCCTGCCCAGCAAAAGCTCGTGCGCAAGATGGTGCAGGATATTTTGCGCGACTACGATCGAAACCGCGCGAGGGGAAATCATGCCGTCTAGATCGAAGCGCGGCAAAACGTGGTACGGCCACGGGATGCCTTATGTGGCGCAAAAGCGCCTGCCCGGCCACTTGATCGCCATCGAGGGCACCGACGGCGTAGGCCGCTCAACCCAAATCGAGTTGCTGCGCCCATGGCTGGAACTGGAAGGCTATGCCGTCAGCAACACCGGTTGGACCCGCTCGCCTCTGCTTCACGAAACCATCGAAGAGGCCAAGGCGGGCCACCAGTTGACCGTGACTACCTTCAGCCTGCTTTATGCGGCGGACTTCGCCGACCGTCTCGAACACGAAATTCTTCCCGCCTTGCAGGCCGGCTTTATCGTTATCGCCGACCGCTACATGTACACCGCCTTCGCGCGGAATACAGTGATGGGCGCGGAGCCGGCGTGGACGCGTGATCTCTTCGGCATGGCGCTGGTGCCCGACCTCGTCCTCTACCTGGATATAGACGTCGACACTCTCGTTCCGCGCGTGGTCCAGGGCAAAGGAATGGATTACTGGGAATCCGGCATGCACTTGGCGCTGGGCACCGACCTGTTCGACTCCTTCTTGCGCTACCAGCGCCGACTGATTAGCGAGTATCGTCGCCTCGCCGAGGAATTTGGGTTTGCGACAACCGACGCGCGGCCGCCGATCGACGAAGTCCAGGCCGCCCTGCGCGATCAGATCGCGAAGTACCTGCGTACCCATGACCGCGGCCGTATGGATCTCGGCCCGTCCGACTCTCCGACCTCGTCCGGTTCCCGGGACTGAGCTGTCGTGGAACCCACTGCGCCCGCCGCCGAGTCCGCCGAGGAGGAGACGCAGCCACCGAAAATCGCTCTGGCGCCGGATGAGCCAGTAGGACTCGCGGCGTGCAACGCGCTCCGAACGGGCCTGCAGGGGCTGAGCTTTTACACGGCAGCCTGCATCACCGGCGACATCGAAGCTATCCATCAGTTGCGAGTGACCAACCGCCGTCTGCGCGCCGCGGTCGAGTTCTTCGCGCATGTCCTGCATGCTACGCGGGTCGCGGTCTTGCGGCGCGAGTTGCCCTGGGTCGGGCGGACTGCCGGTGCGACGCGCGAATGCGACGTTAGCGAACGGTTAATTCACGACCGCTCGGCTCGGCTCGACCCAGCGGCGCGCGAGGCGGTCGCGGCGATTGCCGACGCACTTGCCACGCTCCGACGCACCGAACAGATCAAGATTGACACGATGTTGGGCTCGAAGCGTTATCACGCCCTGCTCAAGCGCCTCGCCGCCGCTCCGGTGCGAAGGTTCCCTGCGGACGCGACCGTACGCCGCATGGCGCCGACGATGCTGCGGCCGCTCGTCAGCAGCATGATGCGCGCCGGATCCAAGCTTGCTCCCCACTGTCGCCCGGAGCTCCTTCATCGCTTGCGCATCCGCATCAAGCGTCTGCGCTATGCGCTCGAAATGATCGACGAGTTGGCTGGAAAGCGTACCCGCAAGGCGCTTCGACGCCTGACTGAGCTGCAAGATCTGCTCGGGCGTCACAACGATGCGGTGGTCGCGATCGGCTGGCTGCGCCACTTCGCCGGCACGTCGAATGCCTCGCCGCAGACCCTGCTCGCTGCAGGCGCACTCATCCACTCGATTCATCGGCGGCAGGTCAAACTCGCCACGCGCAGTCGCAAACGCTGGAAAAGGTTTGAAAAGGACGGCATCATCCGGTTGGCGCTGGCGGAAGTAGCGCGCAACGCGCGCCCGCATCCGCAAGACCAGGCGTCCACGGTTACTGCGGCATGATCCTTTACATCTTGCGCCACGCTCAGGCCGAAGACGAGGCTGCCCCGGGGGGTGACGAAGCGCGCCAGCTAACTCCGCGCGGACGTAGTCGCATGCGCAGCGCGGCCGCTGGATTGCGTAGGATGGATGTGAAGCTGGACGGTATTGTCACCAGCCCGCTGGCGCGCGCGGCGCAAACCGCGGATATCGTCGCCGCCGCCTACGCCAACGATCCGCCGCCACAGGTGCTTCCGGCTCTGTCGACCGGAGTCGCCGCGGCCGATGTCGTCGCGGCGCTCGCCTCATTCACGCGCTATGACAACCTCATGATCGTAGGACATGAGCCCCAGTTGAGCGCGCTCGTCTCGCTGCTGCTCAGTGGTTCGACGGACACCGTTCGCTTGCGCTTCAAGAAGGGTGGTTGTGTTGCCCTTGAACTTCTCGATCGCTTTCAGCGCGGCCGCGCGGAATTGCTCTGGATGCTCACCCAACGCCAGTTGCGCAAACTGGGCAAATAGTCGTGGGTCCAAACGGGGTGCCCCATCAGTGCGCATGATCCGGCGAGAGCGAGTGGATTGCACCCTCCTTCGTATGGGCGAGACTGAATAAGGGGAACCAAAGCGGACCGCTCAGCCAGCAGCTCCAGGGCCGCTTGAGTGTGATCACTCACGGGGGATAAGCTTGGAGATCAGTCGATTACCCAATCATGTTTGCGCGAAAACGCGCGCTCGAGCGCATCGCCAACGAGAAGGTGCTCTATCCGCGCCGCGGCGGGGGAGACCTCCCGGTTTGTGTCGTCTATCCGAACATTTATCCGCCTGGGGATGGCGAATCTAGGTTTCCAGGCCGATTTCCACATCTTCGATGCCGCGCCGCGCGTCGCCGCGGACCGCGCCTTTCTCCCCGACGCTGACGAACGTGCCGCGCTTCGCGACCGCCAGGCGCCGCTGCTGTCCCTTGAGCAGGGCCGCCCGCTATCCGATTTCGAGATCATCGCGTTTTCGATTTCCTTCGAGACCGACTATCTCAATCTTATTTCGATTCTGCGAATGGCCGGGATTCCACCGCGCCGCGCCGATCGCCGCGGACGCAACTATCCCCTGATCATCGCGGGCGGCTCCGCCATCTTCCTCAATCCCGAACCGATCGCCGACTTTATCGACCTGTTTCTGATTGGCGAGGGCGAGGAGATGGTGCCCGAGTTCCTCGACCGCCTATCGAAGGTCGCGCGAATGCGGACGGCGGCTCGTCGCGCGCCGATGCACGGCTCGCGGGCGTCGAAGGCGCCTACCTGCCCGACTATTTCATCCCCGTTGCTGATGATGCTGGCCGATATGAGATCGTCGGCTATTGCGGTCCCGGTCTGCCGCAGCGTCAAGCGGCCGGCTGATCGACGACCTCGACCGCTTTACTACCTCCTCGCTGATCCTCACCGAAGAATCGGTCTTTGGCGACATGTACCTGGTCGAGGCCAGCCGTGGATGCCAATGGGGATGCCGCTTTTGCGCCGCCGGCTTTATGTACCGTCCGATTCGCTATCGCAGTCCGGAACGTCTGACGGCCGAAGCGCAGTTGCGGACTGTCGCGAGCGCAAGGTGATTGGACTGGTTGGCGCTGAGATCGCGAGCGTGCCCGGCGTTGCCGGAATTGCGCAAGCGGTGGCCGACAGCGGTGGCCGGCTCTCGCCGTCTTCTCTCAAGGCGGATTGTATCTCGCCCGAGCTTGCCTCCGCGCTCGCCCGCAACGGTAATCGCAGTGTGACGATTGCACCCGAGGCCGGCAGCGAGCGGATGCGCAAGGTTATCAACAAGAATCTTACCGAGACCGAAATCCTGAATGCCGCCGAGATGCTGATCGGCGGCGGCGTCGAGAACCTGAAAGCTTACTTCATGATAGGGCTGCCCGAGGAGCAGGATGCCGACGTGCGCGAGGTTGCGCGCTTGACCGGCCGGATCCTCGATCGAGCGCGAAGCAGCAAACGCCACGTAGGTCACGTAACCGTCTCACTCAATCCTTTCGTCCCAAAACCCTGGACGCCTTTTCAGTGGGACCCGATGGAAGATGCCGCGGCCCTCAAGCGCAAGGTGGCACTCGTCCGCGCGGAGCTTGGACGAATCGGCGGCGGTGCGATCGATCTCGACGCGGAATCGCCGCGCGAGGCGTATTTTCAGACGCTGGTGTCACGCGGCGATCGCCGCGTCGGCGGTATTCTCGAGCGCCTCAGCGCGACGTGGCTGCGAAGAACCCGGCGCGATCTGGCATGAACTTCGTAAAATCAAGGGTGAACTTGTTCACAATCCCGACCTGCCCGATCCTGATTTCTTCGTTACGCGCCGCTATGCTCACGATGAGGTTCTGCCTTGGGATTTTATCGATCATCACATCCACAAATGGTTTCTGCTATCAGAGCGCAAAAAAGCACACTTTGAACATCAGACCAGGCCGTGCGATGTGACGCGCTGCACGGTGTGCGGCGCGTGCTGAGAATGAGGGGATGAGGGGAAGGAGGAGAGGGAGATGATGCGATCGAGGGGGAGGGGGAGCCGGGTACGATCCGCCCGATGGTCACGGATGCAACGCGCGGGTGCTGCCTCGATCGCGCTCGGATTCGTGGCGTTAGCGCCGCTTCTGTCTATGATCCGGACCGCGCCGGCGCTGGCGTTGGCGCAAACCGCCCCATCTCCGGGTAGTCTCCCGGATACCGCGATCTCACCGGCGCCTGACGGTGGTACGGGCGCGGAAGTCCCCGCGCCTACTGAAGGCGGCAAAACCTGGGGCGTAGAAACGCCCGCAGACGAGGGTTCGCCCGCTCCAGCGAAGCCTGTTTCCTCCAAGAAGCCGGCTCCGGCCCATCGCTCCGCAACTCATCACACGGCCAAAGCCGTCAAATCCGGCAAAACCGCGCCCGCCGCGCCGGCCGACATCGAAGCCGCGAAAGGCAAGCTTCGGCTCAAGCAGGATTCATGGGCCTACTCACGTCCCTCGAAATCGGCCAGGCGTATCGAACCGGTACACGCCGGCAAAATTCTCAATGTTACCGGCATCAATAGTTCCTATGTTCGCGTGGTGCTCAAGAACGGATCGACCGCCTACGTCCCCGCTGCGGCCGTCGACCTCACGGAACCGACCGACAAAGTCTTTCAACTCACCTCAGACGCGCCCGTGCTTTCCGAACCGAACCATTACGGCAAGAAGATCTCCGAGGTTCACAAGGGGCATGATGTCCACGTCGTCGGGCTCTCTCTCAACTATTTGAAGATCCGGATGAGGGACGGAGTTGAAGGCTTCATACCCATGACCGCGCTCGAGTAGCCGGCGCGGCGCTGGACAAGCGCCCCCAATTGAAGGAAAGACTGGCTGGCGACGGTGTCAGGCCCGGACGCGGGTTCGACCTGTCACCGACTTGGGGCGCATCCGGGGGTTCTATGACGCCGCGCGAACGTCAGGGTTGGTTCATCGTAGCGACCGTGTTTATGGTCCTGCTGCTGGTCTTCGGCGGCGGCTATAACACGGTGCCCATCTTTGTCCCCGCTTTGCTCAAAGGGTTTCCCACTTGGAGCCATCAACGGGTCTCGATCCTGCCCAGCGTGCTCGCCGCTTCGGCCGGTTTGAGCATATTGCCCGTCGGATGGCTGATCGACCGCGTTGAAGCTCGTGTCGTAATGGTTTTCGGGGCGCTCGCCGCCGGTTCGTCCTTCATTCTCGCCAGCCGGGCCGAATCATTGACCCCGATGATCATTGCCTACCTGCTGCTGGGCGTCGGGATCGCAGCCGGTACCGTGTTACCCGGTTCGCTAGTCCTGGCCAACTGGTTTACCGCCCGCCGCGGACTCGCGATGGGTATCGCCAACTCCGGCTCAACCACCGGCGGGATGGTGATGACGCTGATGGCCGGCTATGTGATTCGCAACTGGGGCTGGCGCGCGGCCTATCTGACGCTCGGCACACCGATGATCGTGGTCGTCGTGCCGCTGGTATTGGTAATGATTCGCAGCCGGCCGCCCGGCTCGGTCAAGTTGACGGTCGCGCAAGCCGCCGACCGCCTCGAGGGTTTCGAGGCCTCCTCCGCTCTCGGCACACGCTCATTCTGGATGATCGTAATCGCGCAATTCTGCTTTGCTTTTGGCGCGACCGGTACGCTTATCCATATGGCGTCGCATCTTGAGGGCCTTGGCTACACCAGCGCAAATGCTGCGCTCGCCATAAGTCTAATCTTCGGTTTCGCCGCGCTGGGCAAGGTGATCATGGGCTTCGTCGCGGACCGTATCACCGCACGGCTGGCGCTGACCCTGACCTTCGCGATTCAATCCGTCGGCGTCGCGCTCGTGTTTGTCGCTGGCCACGCCGGTTTGATCGTGATCTTCATCGCAATTTACGGAATCTCGGTCGCGGCACCGCTGATGCTGCTACCGCTGTTAATCGCCGATTCGTTAGGGCTCAAGAGATTCGGATTCATCTCTGGTATTACCGGCTTGGCGCAGACCACCGGCGCTGCGGTAGGGCCGTTGGTTGCAGGGAAGATCATCGATGTGACCGGTAGTTTCACACCGGCCTTCGAGTTGATCATCGCGGTAAACCTGCTCGCCGCGCTGGTGACCTTTGCGTGCAGGTCATACGAAGACGAGTGCTCGCGTCGCCCGTCGGTGGTCCGGGCCGCCGCTTCCACCTGAATCTGGCTGCGATCGTTATTATGAAACGGCGTGGGCTCGCTCGTCGCGCGTTAGTTTCGCTTTGATACCGCTATAATTTCGCTCGAATACTGCCTTCAGTGCTCCTCGCACAGGGTTCCGCAGAGCTCGGTTCCTGTCAACGCAAGGCTAAATTGACCCCCGTAGAGAGTTGTCGAAAAAAATCACGTGTGTTGACACAAAAATGCATCAATTAACTAAGACAAACGTCTATAGTGATTTCTAGTTAGGTCACACGATGCAGCAGTTAGTGGGAGGCAAACTCAAATGACGAGATTGACTGGACAGTTGGACATTCTTTCCAGTGGCGATCTTGGTCTTATAGCTGTCCTCGATCGAGCAAAACAGCAAACCCCCAACGAGGAGTCCACTCTGATTGGAAGCCTCAAAACGCTAGCCGCCGAGACTGATAGGACGCTGCTCTGCGTAATCGAGGGCGTCACCCTGCTTGCGATGGTCACGATCGTCTTCCTGATGACCCATGTTCACGATTCGCGGGCCTTTCTCGCGGCCGGTTTGATGCTGGCATATTTCACCGCGGCGGCCGTGACCGGCGGCTATCTGATCATGATCAAGAACAAACCTGCAGAGGATCGGTAATGAGTCCCATCGGAGCCAAGCTCTCTTCACGGATAGCGGATTTCTTTCACAGACCCGTGGACGCCGCCTTCGGCCGGACGACGGACGGCCGCGAATTCGTCTATCTGTGGCCCTGGCAGCGCAAAGCCTACGTATTGCCTTCAGATGAAGTCGCGCAACAGCTACGGGCAACGATGCATCGGTGGGTGCGCATGGCGTTGCCGATGTTCGTGTTGTTTGCGGTGCTCGGGGTAGGTCCGCTGGTCAGTTTCGGATCGCTCTATCTCACCGCGTACTACGTGAGCTTGCTGAGTCATGTGAATCGCCTGGCGCTCGGCAACGAACTAGTCGCGCGTTCCTCGTCCTGAGTGAACGAGGTGACCGGGGGCGGCTGCCACCATCGCTCATTGTCTTACGGGCGGCCACGGTCACCGGCCGCCAGGATCGCTCGAACCTTCGCGGGAATGTCGGGTGAACGAACGACATCGGTAATGATCGCGACGGCGTCCGCGCCCGCGGCAATGACCTCCGCGGTAGTGCTTTCGGTGATGCCGCCGATTGCGACAATCGGAAGCCTTACCGCACGGCGTACCGCGCGTAGACGTTCGAGACCCTGCGCGTGTTTGACGTCCTTCAAGCCGCCCGAATAGATCGCGCCGAAACCGATATAGCTCGCGCCGTCCGCTTCAGCGGTCCGTGCTTGCTCGATCGTATGAGTGGAAACGCCGACGATCTTGCCCGGTCCGACCACTCGGCGCGCGGCCTCAAGCGGCAGGTCCTCCTGTCCAACATGAACGCCGTTCGCCTCCGAAAGACTGGCGATATCGGCCCGATCGTTGATGATCAGGATCGCTCCATGCGCGCGGCATAGCGCCGAGATAGCTCTCGCGGCTGCGAGGAACTCCCGGCTACCGCAGTCCTTCAAACGTAATTGCATCACGCGAGCGCCAGCCTCGAGCAGCGTCCGCGCCAGCGTTACCGGATCATGGCCGCCGGCGGTGTCAACCATCGCGTAGAAGGGTGACGGCATCCGCATAAATGTCACCCCGGCGGCGATTTCAGAATAGTGATGCCGTGCTCGACCAGCTTCTTGCGCAGCGTGTTGCGATTGAGCCCGAGGATACGCGCGGCGTGGACCTGGTTGCCACGTGCGCGTCTAAGCGCCAGCTCGATCAGGGGCCGCTCCATTTCCGCGACGAATCTCTGATAGAGGTCGCGCGGTTCGCCGTCGGCCTCGAGCATTTCGCTCACACGCATCGAGATGAGCTCGGAGAGCGGCGCGCCGGCATCCGGGCGAGGGGAACTGCGGGGTCCGCCCGCGAGGCTTAGGTCGACGTCTTCCGCGCGAATCGTGTTGCCGGGGGCGAGCAGAGCGGCTCGTAGAACGGTATTTTCCAGCTCGCGGACGTTCCCAGGCCAGTTCCACGCCGCCAGCCGGGTACGCGCCTCCGGGGCGACATAGCGGATGTGCGCGCCCATGTCCCGCACCGCCTTGGTTACGAAGTAGTCCGTCAGCTCCTCGACGTCCTCGCGCCGCTCGCGCAGGGGCGGCAGGTTGATCGGGATGACGCGGAGGCGGAAGTACAGGTCTTCGCGAAATCGACGCGCGGCGACCGCGGCTTCGAGGTCGTGGTTGGTAGCTGCGATGATCCGGACCTGGGCGCGCAAAATCTCGAAGCCGCCGACCCGCGAAAACTCTCGCTCCTGGACGACCCGCAGCAGCTTCGGTTGCAGTTCGAGAGGCAGATCGCCGATCTCATCGAGAAACAAAGTCCCACCGGCGGCCTGCTCGAACTTACCTGCGCGGCGGTCGGTCGCGCCGGTAAAAGCCCCGCGCTCGTGTCCGAAGAGCTCACTTTCGAGCAGTCCCTGAGGGATCGCCGAGCAATTGACCGCCACGAAGGGTCCGCGCCATCGCGGCGACTTGAAATGAATCGCCCGTGCCACCAGTTCCTTGCCCGTTCCGCTTTCGCCGCACAACAGCACGGTCGCTTCACTGTTCACCACCCGGCCGATCAGTTTGTAAACTTCCTGCATCGCCGGGCTGCGCCCGATGATCTCGCCGCCTACCAGTTGGCGATTGATATCGTCCTTGAGTCGCGTGAGTTCGCCCGTCTGGACCGCGGTATCGACTGCGCGAGCGACCGCGGTGGCCACCAGGTCGAGATTTTCGAACGGCTTGGTCAGGTAGTCATAGGCGCCTCGCTTCATCGCTTCGACCGCATTGTTCATGGTCGTCGCGGCCGTTATTACGATGACCATAGTGCGGATTTTACCTTCGAGCGCCGCTGACAATACTTCGAGACCGCCCACACCCGGCATCATTATGTCGAGCAGGGCCACGTCGTAACGGTTGCTCAGGAGTGCGCTGAGCGCGCCCTGGCTATCGGCCGCTTCATCGACCGAGTAGCCTGCGTCCTCGAGGCGATGCCGCAACACCAGCCGGATTCCCGGGTCGTCGTCTGCCACCAGGACCGAGGCGAGGTGTGATGTGGTTAAATTCTGGGCAGCCATCGCCCGAGTCTGTTAGTGCGGGTCATACCGTTATGGTAACCGAAACCCAGGTCTGGCCGCGAGAGTTGCGTTTACATAGACCCGGGACCATGCGCCCGCAGGATCCGGATTCTGGCGCCGAAACGCCGACCAAGTGCGTAAAATTGAGCTAATCGGAACCCACCGGCAGCATCACACAGAACGTCATCCCAGGTTCGTGTTCCGGGCTGGTCTCGGCTGCTCCCGCTTCAGTCGCTGCAGTCGGGTGCGAGCCTACTCCAGTCGACGCGGCTCTCGGCACCCTGGTTTCCGCCCACAGCTTGCCGCCATGTAGCGCGACGATACGCTGGCTTAGCACCAAGCCGAGACCCGTTCCGGAGGGCTTGGTGGTGAAAAAAGGCGTGAAAAGCTGTTTGATTTCGCTTGCCGCCATTCCACTGCCGGTATCGCTCACCTCTACCCGCATAAACTGGCGACGGCGACCCTGCGCACTTAAGCGGAAATCGGTTGCCATCGCGGTCCGCAGCCGGATC
This sequence comes from uncultured Pseudomonadota bacterium, assembly GCA_963837035.1. Lineage (GTDB taxonomy): Bacteria > Desulfobacterota > Binatia > Binatales > Binataceae > JASHZA01. The sequence continues at coordinate 159,410 of CAWIMH010000021.1, read as the reverse complement.
GTGTGGCCGGCAGTCGCCGGTGACTCGCCCGCCGCTGTTTTGGCTTGTGCGATCGCCTCGAGCGCGTTTCGGATCAAGTTGACAAAGACCCGTTCGAGCGCAGCCGCATCGCCATAAACCTCGGGCAGACTGGGGTCGAAGTCTTGCTCGACCGTAACCCCTGGATGGGACTGGGGGTACAGCCCAGACGTCCGGAGCGCACGGTGGAGCACCTGGTGGATATTGACGGGCTCGCGCTGCAGACGTTGGGGATTGGAGACCGCTAGGACCTGCTCGACCAGCGCAGCTATCCGGCTCACGCCTTCGAGAATCAGGCGGCAGTATTGTTGCGCCCGGAAATCACCGGAAAACATGGATCCCAGCAGCTCGGCTGCCCCTTTGATGCCGGTCAACGGATTGCGGACCTCGTGAGCGAGCCCGGCGGGTGACAGGCGCATGAACCCATCCTCCGACTCGTACGCATGGTCCGCCTTCTTTTGGAGCGATAGGTCGTGAAAAAGTATCACTACGCCTTCTCGCTCCGCCTGAGCATTCAGGAGAGGCGCGGTCTCGGCGCGAACCGTCGTCGAGCGACGGTCAAGGACCAGGACGCTTTCAGGGTTATCGAGGCTCTGTCCACTTTCGAGACACGAGTCGACCATTCGAATGAGCCACTCGTTACGCTTGAGCAAGCTGCCGATCGTCCCTCGATCGACGTGCGATGTCCCCAGCAGAGTGTGCAGCGCGGGGTTGGTCGCGATCGGCTCGTAGGCGGGGGAGAGCACGACCAACCCGTCGCTCAGGCTGTCTACGATTTCGCGCCAGAGATCCACTGATTCAGTGCGTCCGGAGAGGCTTTACCGGGTTTGAAGGCGCCGGCCAGGGCCGAATCCGGCCCATTCCACAACACAAATCCGAAAAAACAGCTATTGCAGGCATAGAAAGTCCGATTACCGTACCCTAGCACGATCATACCGACCGCCACATGAGTGAAAGAGCCAAAAGCCCTCCTAAGCTAGTGTGGGAAATAATCCAAAAGGGACGAGAATAAGACAAACGTAGCGCCAATAACGACTCCATGTATTAGATTGAAGCAATGCTTGTATAAGTCTTTTTAACGGAAATCAGGTTGATCCAGAATGGGACCGACGGTAGGGTAGGGCTCGGTTGAGGGACAAACCATGCGGGGGACATGGCTTCAAACTACACTACTTGGGCTGCTAGCGCTTTTGTTGGCAGGATGCGCTCAGACCACTGACCTGTCTCAGGACCGGGCCAATCAGATTTCGGTCACGGGTCAGACGGGCACGGCCACACCGGCCGGAGCCGTGCGCCTTTTGAATTCAGGTGAAGCAGAGGCTCTACCCCGGCCGGATCTATCGGTTACCACTCCCGGAATGCTCCCCTTCGTGCGCAGCAAGCCCAAAGAGGTCGCTCCATTCCCGCTGGTTCTGAATAGGACCGTACAAGCCTACGTGGACGATTACCTTAACCAGCCAGAGGGTTTGAGGCGCTCGTTCCGGCGCAGCCAGATATATATACCGGAAATGACCCGCGAGTTGCAGGAGGAGGGCCTTCCACCCGATTTGATCTATCTCTCGTTTGCGGAAAGCGCCTTTCAGCAGGATGGCGCGGGCCCGTGGCAGCTCAACAAGTCGACAGCACGCCGTTTCGGGTTACAGGTCAATCGATGGGTCGACGAGCGGCGCGACCCTATAAAATCTACAAAGGCAGCGGCGGAGTATTTGGCTACGCTCCATGATCAAGCAAACCAGGACTGGCGTACGACGCTTATAGCCTGGAACAACGGCGAAGCCAGGATCGACCATTACCTTGCCCTGGAAGACGCGAGCTATGAGCGCCTGATGTCCCATCTCCCGCGTAGGACCCGCTCTCTGATGAATCGCTTCATGGCGGTGGCTCTTATCGCCCATCACGCCAAAGAATACGGAATCGATCCGGTGGACTACTCTGCACCGGGTCATTACAGCCTGATCTCGGTTCCGGGGGGAACAAAGTTGGCCGGTTTGGCCGAGGACCACCATACTTCACTGGCGGTTCTGCGCACGCTCAATCCGGCGCTGCTGCGAGATCGCACGCCCCCCGGAGACGCAACCTACAATATTCGCCTACCTGATACGCGTCTTGAGACCACTATGCTTCTTCAGGATTTCTGATCTTTGTCGCCACCTGTTTGAAGACGGCCGAACTCCATAAAATCCAAGTTTGCTCCGACAATTAATCCTTGCGGGGTGATCTGCTCCCGGAGACTGGAAGGAGAGGGAGGGGTGGATGCCGGGGGGAGGCGACATCCACGAACCTCGCCCCTCCGCGCAGAAAACCAAATTGTGTCTGGTTGTTTTATTATACGTCGAGCCTTCACGGCGGTTACGTGCGTTTCTAATTTTTTTTCAGCCGCGTATCCTTGGTTTTAGATGAGCGATAAAAATGACTAGCGCCGACGAAGCTCTAAAAATCGTGCTGGAGAACGTTGCGCCGCTCGGAATCGAGCGAATCCCGCTGACTGAGGCGACGGGAAGGTGCGTGGCTGAGGAAATCCGATCGCCGCGCGACATCCCTGGCTTCGATAATTCCGCGATGGACGGCTACGCGGTCCGCGCCATCGACGTCGCCTCCGCCAGTCAGGATCGTCCCGTGGTGCTCCAGGTATTGGAGACCGTCGGCGCCGGGAAGATGCCGGCGACCAATGTTGGACCGGGCCAGGCGGTTCGCACCATGACCGGCGCGCCGATCGCCGCGGGCGCAGACGCCATTGTTCAGGTCGAGCGGACGCGCGGGACTGGCGCGACAGTGGAGGTTCTGGCGCCCCCCGCAGCAGGTGCGTTCGTGCGGCCACGCGGCGAAGACTTGCGGCGCGGCGAACTCGTGATTTCCTGCGGCAAGTCGCTGACGGCTTCCGATATCGGGATGATTGCCACGCTCAACCGAGCGATGATTGACGTCTATCGCCGCCCGCGCGTCGCCATTGTGGCCACCGGTGACGAGCTGGTTGACGTCGACCAGGCGCCGTCGGGAGCGCAGGTGGTCAACTCCAGCGCCTATGCGCTCGCCGGGGCGATTAGCGCGGCGGGCGGCGAGCCGGTTATGCTCAAAGTCGCGCGCGACCGTCCGGAGGAAGTGCGCGCGCGCCTCGTCGAGGCGTTGGCCTTCGACGTCGTGCTGTCGACCGGGGGAGTTTCGGTCGGTCAGTTTGATCACGTGAAAGTAGTGCTTGACGAATTAGGTCTGCGCCAACTCTTCCATGGCGTGGCACAGAGACCGGGACGGCCGCTGAAATTCGGCACGATCGGCGCTCGACCCATCTTCGGTCTGCCGGGAAATCCAGTTTCGACGATGGTGTGCTTCTACCTTTACGTGTATCCGGCGCTGAATCGGATGGCGGGACGCGGCGACCACGGATTACCGCGCGTTGCGGTGCGGTGCGCGGCCGATATCCGCGTTGCCACGGAATTGAACGAGTTCGTCAGGGTGACGCTCGAACGGCGCGGCGACGAGCTTTTCGCTTCGCCCACCGGCAACCAGGGCTCCGGTATTCTCAGTTCGCTGTCACGCGCCCACGCATTGCTGATTGGACCCGCCGGTGTAAGCTTGCTGAAGAAGGGCGATCAGGCGACGGTACTGCTGCTCGACCCGGCCGCAACCGAAGATTGCACGCCGGTTTTCGAACCGCGCCTGCGCCAGTAGTACTGAAGCCCTAGCGTCAGCAGTGACCCAAAGATCGCCGAGCCGATTATAACGGCCGAAACCCGCAACTGCAGAATAACAAGTCGCGGTACAAGATGGATTTCTACGGGATCGAGCTGAAAATTCGCGTAAATGACGTACACCACCCATAGAATGAGAATCGTGGCGATCCAGAACTTCGGACGTTTCCAGAATTCCGACATAGATCTAAAAGCTTGGATTGTGGAGATACTCTTGTCAACGTCAGATGATATCTCAGGGGGAACCGCAGCGGGACGGCGATGCGTGTAAAAGTGGGGCAGGGGTTTGATTTCCATCCCCTACACGAAGGTCGAAGACTAGTCCTCGGCGGGGTCGAAATCGCTCACTCGCATGGCCTGCGCGGCCATTCCGATGCCGACGTGGCGGCGCATGCATTGGCTAACGCGATCCTCGGAGCGGCGGGCCTCGGCGACCTGGGACGGCATTTTCCAGACAGCGATCCCCGCTACGAAAACGCCGACAGTTTGAGCCTCCTGGCCACGGTATGGACGCAAGCGGCAGGCCTCGGATGGCGCCTCGGCAACGCGGACCTGACGATCTTCGCCCAACGCCCGAGACTCGCGCCGTATCTCGATGAGATGCGGACACGACTGGCCGCGGCAATAGGCGCCGACCAGGACCGCATCAACCTGAAAGCATCGAGCCCCGAGGGTCTGGGGACGCTCGGACGCGGTGAAGGTATGGCCGCCGCCGCGATCGTGCTGTTGGAGAAGGACTGATTCCCGAGGAGAACGCATCTTTAAGCGGTACGCCGCGCGTCTAACGAGGCGTACCGCTATGATTTTCGTTTCACGCGAAACGCGTGGATTCGGACGCGGTGTTAGCGCGCGATCCAGGCGCCGTCGATCACCAGCGGATGACCGGTAACGAACGACGAGGCGTCGGAGAACAGCCACAGCACCCCCTCGCCGATCTCCTCAGGTTTACCCATTCGACCGATTGGCTCACCCGCCTGCAAATCGCTTTCGTTCATCCCGCCGCTATCGATCAGGCGCTCAACCATCGGTGTATGGATCACTCCCGGACAGACACAATTGACGCGGATATTCCGAGTGGCGTATTCGAGCGCTGCCGTGCGCGTCAGCCCGATAACCCCATGTTTGGATGCGTTGTAGGCGGGCAGTCCTTCGAAACCGACAAGCCCAGCGATCGAGGCGGTGTTTACTATACTGCCGCCACCCTGTTTGAGCATCTGCGGAATCTCGTGTTTCATGCACAGCCAGACGCCCTTCAGGTTGATCGCGATGGTGCGGTCGAAGTTTTCCTCCGTGCACTCGACCGTATTGGCCATCCGCCCTTCGATCCCGGCGTTGTTGAAGGCGCAATCGATACGGCCGTAGGTCTCGACCGTCTTTGCCACCATCGCCTCGACCTGTTTTCCGATCGACGCATCGGCCGCGACGCAATTCGCTTCGCCGCCGGCGTCTTTGATCATTTTGACGGTGCGCTCGGCGCTGTCCGGAACGTAATCCGCGATCATCACCTTGGCGCCTTCACGCGCGATACGGAGGGCGGTGGCGCGGCCGATGCCCGAACCGCCGCCCGTCACGAGCGCGATTTTTCCCTGTAACTGTCCTGCCATGACCTGAACCTCCCGGGGATTGTCGCAGTGCAGAGGGATTTATGGACCGGACTACGCTTGATTTGCAAATCGGCGCGCGTGTGTACCTTGGATGGCGCGATCAGGCTTCGCTTCGCAGTCCTGCCGCGAATGACTCGCTGACCGGTTTGTCCGGCAGCCTCAGATGAATAAATGGGGTCCCGAATGAAGGAGAAGCTCAAACTCTCCGCGTCATACGGGGCGTAGCGAAGGATCTCGCGAATTTGGGAGGATCACCCGTCGCTACAGGTCTTCATCGCCGCCCGATCCGTCGTCGCCGCCAAGATCGCCGCCAGCTTCGAGTTCGTCGACCGCTTCGTCGAATTCAGCACCGCCGAATTCGTCCCCCATCTCGCGGCCCATTTTGCGCATCATCCGGGCAAGGCCCTTCGGGTCGTTTTCATCGAGACCGGAGAACTTCGAAGGATCGGCCATAGCGTCCATCCGTGCCTCGTCACTGCGCGGCATCGCGAACCGCGACATCAGCCGGCGCATCGCGGTCGCTCCGCAATGGCGGCAAACCGGCTTGACCTTCTCGCTCACGCGCATCGTGAGTACGCTCGTGGAGCGATGGCACTTGTCGCATTCATATTCGTAGATCGGCATCGCGATGCTCCGTTGAAGAAACGTCCAGCGAGCCTATTTTTGTGCAGGTGCGCGTCGCACCGCAAGCTGGTTGCACCCGTTGTGAACAGTTTATCGCCGTCCAGGGCGAGAGGTTAGGGCCGTCCCGGCGGTTGATTGGCTGTTGCGCGACGTCATACTAGTTACCGCTGGAAAAATGGCGGATGTTCCATTTCTCGTCTTGAACCATGCGTAAACGGTAGATCGACAACGAAGTTACCCGAAAGCCAGCCCGCGAAAAGAAATGCATGAATTGCGCCTGATGTGGCACAACACTCGAATGGTCGTCCTGTGCGCGATCACTGCCGCCCTGTATGCCGCGGTGCTGGTCCCGTTCAAGGTCGTGCCCCTGATCCCCGGGGTTACCGAGTTGCGCCCCGCCAACGCGATCCCGGTGGTATGCTCTTTTCTGTTCGGGCCGGCGGCGGCCTGGGGTTCGGCCATCGGCAACATGATTGGCGACTTCTTCGGCGGCGTTGGCCCTGGCGACATCTTCGGCTTCTTCGCCAACCTGGTTTATGGCTACATCCCGTACAAGGTGTGGAGCATAATCGGGCGGGGTGAAAGCCCCGTCAGCCGCTCACCCCGCGTGATCGCAAAGTACGTTGCGGTCTGCCTGGTGGCGAGCGTGCTCTGCGCGGACCTGGTCGGATGGGGCGACAATCTACTCGCGCTGCGACCGTTCGGCGTGCTCGGTAATATCATCGTCTTGAACAATATGGCCTCCGCGCTGGTGCTCGCGCCGCTGATTCTGATCGGTGTCTATCCGCGGGTGCGAGCAGCCAGGATGCTGTACCAGGACGTGATGCCGGAACTAAAACCGCGTCCACGCAGCGCGCGTTTCGGCGGCCTCGCGATGCTGCTGTCGGGCGAGTCCGGCGCGTGGCTCATCGGCAATCTGGTCTCGACCGGTTACTGGATTCCCGCCTTCCTGCCCCAATCCATGGTCCAGCCGCCCTACGACAAATCGATCGCAATTCTGGTGAGCCCGTTTATTCTGCTCGCGATGGCCGGAACGGTGGTGATGTGAAGCCACCTCCGGCCGCTGGCGCCGCCGCGAACGCCCCGGCGCAGAGCCCGGCCGCTGCGCTCCAAGGGGTGACTTTTACCTACCATGGGGGCGCTGAGCCGGCACTGCGGAGCATCACCCTCGATCTTCGATCCGGCGAGACCATCGGCGTGATGGGCGCGTCCGGAGCGGGCAAATCGACCTTGGCGAAATGCCTCAATCGCATCGTTCCCGGCTTCGAGGACGGCGATTTTCACGGCGTGGTGCGCGTCGGCGGCCACGCCCTCGACGGCGATCGCGTATGCGCCGTTGCGCCGATGGTCGGGATGGTCTTCCAGGACTTCGAATCGCAACTGTTCTCGACCAACGTCGCGCACGAGGTCGCGTTCGCGATGGAACAGGTCGGGATGCCACGCGCAGAGATCGCCGCCCGCATTGCTCCGGCGCTTGCGGCGGTCGGCCTCGCCGGCTTCGAAGACCGCGATCCGACGTCGCTCTCCGGCGGCGAAAAGCAGCGCCTGGCGATCGCGGCCGTGCTCGCACTGCGCCCTGGCGTGATCGTGCTCGACGAGCCCACCAGCGACCTCGACCCCGAGGGCCGCACCGAGGTCTTCGCGCTGATTCGGCGACTGCGTGAGCAGGGACTGAGCCTTACCGTGATCGAGCATGAAGCCGAGGAACTGCGCAATTGCGATCGGATCGTGCTTATGAGCGATGGCGAAATTATCGCGGAGGGTGCGCCCGGCGAGGTGATGACACGCATCGATCTCCTCGAGCAATGTGGCGTGCATCCGCCGGATGTCAACCGCGTTCTCGCGCTGCTCGGAATCCAGGCTCATGCCGCGTCAATTGATGAGGCCGAACGACTGATCCGAGCCACCATGCCCCTTCCAGGTTTGAAGCGCGAATCGCCGAGACCGGCACCGGCGGACGCGGTCGCGAGCCCGCGAACGGCGCTGGTCCGGGTCGAGGACGTGAGCTTCGGTTATCCCTTCGGACCGCGCGTGCTCAATCGCGTCAACCTCGAGATCGATACCGGTGAATTCATCGCGATCATCGGCCAGAACGGCTCGGGGAAGACCACGCTGGCCAAGCATATCGTGGGTCTGCTGGCGCCCGCGGAGGGGCGAATCCTGCTTTCCGGCCGCGATCGCGCGGCGCTGCCTGCGGCCGAGACCGCACGCGAAGCCGGCTACGTCTTTCAGAATCCCGACCATCAGATTTTCGCCGCCACGGTCGAGGAGGAGGTCGCGTTCGGACCACGGAATTTCGGCCTCGACCGCGAAGAGGTCGCGCGCCGTTGTGACGAAGTGCTCCACGCGGTCAACCTGGACGACGCCCGCGGACGCGATCCCTTCCTTTTGAGCAAGGGCCAGCGCCAACGCCTCGCCGTCGCCAGCGTGCTCGCGCTCCAGCCGCGCCTGCTGATTCTCGACGAACCGACTACAGGGCTCGACTACCGGGAACAGCGGCGCATGATGACGTTGGTGAGCGATCTCAACCGCGCCGGGATCGCCATCGTGATGATCACTCATACGCCCTGGCTGGTGGCCGAATATGCGCGCCGCGTGGTCCTGATGCGCAAGGGCGCGGTGCTCTACGACGGCCCGGTTCGCGAATTTTTCGACGAGAGCGATCTACTCGAAAGCTCGTCGTTCCGCGCGCCCGAGGTGACCCTGCTCGGCCGCCGCTTCGGCATCACCGCGCTGCGTCCCGAGGAATTGGCCGCGGCGCTCCGGGGACCCGGCTGATGCCGATCTACCTGTACATCGATCGTGGATCGTTCGTTCATCGCCTCCATCCGACGGTCAAGGTCTTCGCGCTCTTTATCATGTTCTGGTCGGTCTACTGGGTGGACCATCCGCTGGCGCTGCTGCCGCTTGGACTGGTGATCGCCGCTCTGGTGGGCGTCACGGGGTCCTGGCCGAATTTCTATCGCCTGCGCTGGCTCTTCATTCTCATCATACTGACCACGACGCTCGCCTGGATGATCTTCTATCGCCAGGGTCCGCCGCTGATTAACCTGCCGATCATCCATTTCAGCCGGGCGTCGCTGGTTTTCGGCGTCGGGCGCGGACTCAAGCTCGCAGAACTGTTGGCGACCTCGGTATTGTTTCTATCGACCACCAAGGTCGAGGAGTTCACAGCGGGGTTGTCCCGAATGGGCGTACCGTACCGCGTCGGTTTTGCGATCACCCTCGCGTTCCGGCTCGTGCCGCTGTTCATCGATTCCGCTGGGACAGTGGTGCAGGCGCAAAGCCTGCGTGGCTACGATTTCAACCAGGGTGGCCCGTTCGAACGGGTCCGGCGCTATGTTCCGGTGGTGATCCCGGTCTTTATGGGCGCCTTGCGCAAGGCCAATAACATGGCGATGGCGCTCGAGGCGCGGGGCTTCGGGATGAGCGCGACGCCGACGAGTTTCATCGACTATCCGATTCGTCCGCGCGACTACGCTGCGTTTGCCGCGCTGATCGCGCTGGGCACCGCGCAATTCGTCGTTTACTACACCGGTTATGGCGCAATCTCACCCAACTAGAGCTGAGGCGCCGGCGTGACGTTTGTATCCCTTCTGGAAGACAGTCCACAACCAAACGCGCTCCTAAAACAATACTGCATATTGAAGTCTTGCTGCGACGTCCGGGTATGCAGGAGCGTCCCGTGCGATGATTTCATCCGCTCGTTGATCAGCGGCCCAGTAGCGACTTGCGCAATTCCTTGCTCTTACTCTCCGGATGGAGCCACACGTTCATGATCGCCGGGCACAGACTGGTGTCGTCCACTTCGCCCCGGCTGAGGCCGTTGAAGTACGTCAGGGTCCGCCCGTCGTGCGGACAGAAAAGCACTATCTGGTCGCCGGCCTTGACGTTCGGTAATAGCCGTCGCATCTCCTGGCGCCAGGCCGCAAGCTGTGCTGGATCGCCGAGCTTGAGCCTGCTCATTTCGTCCATCGCGCTCTTTATCAGGGTCTCAGCACTGACGCTCTTACCGGGTTCGACGTCGAGCGCGTGAGGCTCAGCGGGCGCGAATTGATCGCCGACCACCCATAGGGTCGCGTCATACATGTGGATGCCCCACAACGTCTGGCGGCCTCGCCCGATCGGGCGGATTCCGGGTGCCTGTGAGATCACCGGCTCGGGTAGCGGTTTGGGAACGAGTGGGGGCGCGCCGATCGCGGCAGGCATGGCGATCAGGAAAGCTATCGGTAGCAGCACAAGCCCGATGCGGTGTCGCTCGTAGGTCCTCATCGGCCGCGATTCTGCGCTCCGCACGGCATGCGGATCAACACGGCGCCGGCGCGCATCACACCCAACATCGGTTCGTCGGCCTCCCTTTGACCATCTAGCGGTGACGCGACCGTTCGCGTCATGCTGGAGCGGTCCGGAGCCGGCATGCTAGGTTGACGCAGAGAATCTCGCGAGGAAGACGACCGCAATGCTCTTCGTCATAATCGGGCATGATAGCCCTCAGGGTGCGACGCTGCGACCGACGGTGCGTCCTGCCCATCTCGAAAACCTCCGGCCATTGGTGGAGCAGGGTAGGGTGATCCTGGGCGGTCCGTTCACCGATGGCAGCGGCAGCCTGATGGTGCTCGAGATGGAGAGTGAGGCGGCGGCGCTCGAATTCGCGCGCAACGATCCCTACTCCAAACAGGGCGTGTTCGAGCGAGTCGAGGTCAAACCTTTCCGCCAGGTCGTGCCCTAGCAGTGCCGGTCGCCGGCGGCGGATTCTTCACGGCGGAGTTGCGATGGCCGGAGCGTTAAGCAGTCTCAAGATTCTCGAAATCGGCGAGATGGTCTCGGCACCATACGCGGCCAAACTGATGGCCGACCTCGGCGCGGAAGTCATCAAGGTCGAAGTCCCGGGTATCGGCGATCGTGCGCGTTCGCGCGGACCGTTCCCCGGCAATACCCCGCATCCCGAGAAAAGCGGACTGTTTCTCTATCTCAACGCCAATAAATCCGGCGTCACGCTCGACATCTCGAAGCCCGACGGCATGGAACTGCTCGAGCGACTCGCCGCTCAGGTCGACGTTGTCATTCACAATATATGGCCGCCTGATATGGATCGGATCGGCTTCAACTTCGAGCGCATGCAGAAGGCCAATCCGCGGCTCGTGATGACCTCGATCACGCCTTACGGATTGACCGGGCCGTATCGAAACTGGCGTGCCGAAAACCTGACGCTATGGGCGGCCGGCGGCGTCTGCGTGGTCAACGGCGGAGGCGCCGAACATCCGGAGTTGCCGCCGCTCAAGACTTTCGGTCAACAGGCCGGTTTTCAAGGCGGTGTGCATGCAGCGGTGGCCACTATGGGCGCGGTCCTGGCGCAGACCCGCGATGGCGAAGGACAGCACGTCGATGTCTCGGTGCAGGAGTCAATCGCCTCGCAACTCGAGCTGTTTTTCGAGTATTGGCCCTATATGGGCTTGATCGCCAGCCGGCTCGGGCGCAAGCCGATCCAACCGGTCGAATCGATGCAGTGCAAGGACGGCTGGATCTACGTCTGTTGCATCGAGGAGCATCAGTGGCGCGGCTTCGTCGAGGTAATGGGTAGTCCCGAATGGGCGGGCGAAGAGATCTTCGCCGATCGGGTCAAGCGTGCCGAGAATTGGGAGGCGCTCAAGATTTTTCTCGAGGAATACGTCGCGCAATCAAACCGTGCTGGATCTTTACAAGAAGGCTCAAGCCAAACGCGTACCGTTTGCCCCGGTCTCGACCATGGGCGATCTGCTCAACTCCGAACATCTCACCGCCCGCGGCTTCTTCGCCGAAATTACCCACCCGGTCGCGGGTGGCTTCAAGTATCCCGGCGCACCGATTAAGTACTCTGCCACGCCCTGGGAACTTCGGAGGCCGGCGCCGGTCCTCGGACAGCACAACGAGGAGATCTTCGGTCGGCGTCTCGGCCTCCCCGCCGCGCGCGTCGCCGAACTGAAACGTGGAGGCGTGATCTGATGGCGAAGCTTCCACTCGAGGGCATCCGCGTCGCCGATTTTACCTGGGTCTGGGCGGGACCGTATTGCACGCTCCAACTCGCCCATCTCGGCGCCGATGTCATCCGCATCGAGACCCGCACCCGCCCCTGCATCACGCGCGTGTTGCCGCCATGGCCGGAGGGTAAGCCGGGCGGGCTCAATCGCTCGGGCTACTTCAATCAGTACAGCCAGGGCAAACGTTCCCTGACGCTCAATTTCAAGGATAGCGCCGCGGTCGAAATCGCGCGCCAACTCGTCGCCAGCAGCGATGTGGTCGTCAACAATTTCGCGCACGGCGTGATGGACAAGCTCGGCTTCGGTTACGAGGCGCTCAGACAGATCAAACCCGACATCATAATGGCCTCACTTTCCGGTTACGGAGATACCGGCCCTTACCGGGATTATGTCGCCTACGGCCCGGCGCAAGTTCCCCTCTCAGGGCTCTCGTCGCTGACTGGCTACAAAGACTGGCCGCCGATGCATTCGGGCTTCAGCTACGGCGACCCCAACGCCGGCGTGCACGGTGCGTTCGCGATCCTCACCGCCCTGTTCCATCGCGCCAAGACCGGAGAGGGCCAGTATCTCGACATGAGCCAGTGGGAATGCTCGATGGTGGTGCTGCCCGAGGGCATCATGGACTACACGATGAACGCGCAGCAGCCCGAACGTCTTGGTAACACCGATCCGTTGATGGCACCGCACGGTATCTTCAAATGCCTCGACCGGCCCGAGCGCATCGCCGGAAACGTAATCGATCAATGGGTTGCGATCGTCTGTGCCGACGACACCGACTGGGGGCGACTCGCCCGCGCCATCGGACGTCCCGACCTGGCCGCCGATGCGAAATTCGCCAGTTTCGCCGCACGCAAATCCAACGAGGACGAACTCGAGGCGATAATCACGGCGTGGACTTCCACCCGCAAGGCCGCCGAAGTGGCCCAGACCCTGCAGCATGCCGGCATTCCCGCCGCGGTCGTTGCCGACAACAAATACCTGGCCGACGAGGACCCGCACATCAGGGAACGCGACTATTTCGTCTACCTCGATCATCCCGAGACCGGCGCGCGACAGCATTGCGGAATGCCGTGGAGACTCAGCCGTACCCCGACACGAGTGCGCTCGCCCGCGCCTTTGATCGGACAACATACCGACGAGATCCTTACCGGACTCCTCGGTTATAGCGCCGCTCAGGTCGCGCAATTACGCGCGCAGGGTGCCCTCGAATAGCGCCCGCGCCCTTGCCATAACCTTAAAGAGGTACTTCAGAATGGCGGGATTTCACTTACTACTCGACGGTTTGATGTTTCCCGAAGGACCGCGTTGGCATCGTAACAAGCTCTACTTCTCCGACATGCACGCCCACAAAGTCCGTGCCGTCGATATGAAGGGTAACGCTGAAGACCTATGCGAAGTCCCCAGCTGGCCCTCAGGTCTCGGATGGCTCCCCAACGGCAAGATGCTGATCGTTTCAATGACCGATCGCATGCTTCTAGTCCGTGAGAAATCCGGTGCGCTCAAACCCTATGCCGACTTGAGCGGTCTCGCCTCCTTCCACTGCAACGATATGGTGGTCGACGGCGTTGGCCGCGCCTACGTCGGCAATTTCGGCTATGACTTGCTCTCCGGTGCCCCCGCGAAAAAAGCCGAACTGGTCCTCGTCAAGCCCGACGGGGCCGCCCGTATCGTCGCCGACGAACTCGAGTTTCCCAATGGCACCGTCGAGACTCCGGACGGCAAGACACTCATTGTCGGTGAATCGATGGGTCATCGCTTGACCGCCTTCAATATTGAGCCCGACGGCTCCTTGACCAACCGCCGCGTCTGGGCCGAACTCGGGGACGCCGTACCCGACGGTATCGCGCTCGATGCCGAAAACGCCGTCTGGGTGGCCTCCCCGTTGAGCAAACAGGTGATGCGCGTCAAGGAGGGCGGCGAAGTTACCGATCGCGCCGGCTTCGAGTCGATGCCCATCGCGTGTGCCCTCGGCGGTCCCAGACGCAAGACCCTGTTCGTCCTCTTTGCCGACAGCATCAATCCCGACGAGTGCCGCGCGAAGCGGAGCGCCCGCATCGATACCATCCAGGTCCCGGTTGCCGGCGCCGGCTGGCCCTAAAAGAAGCGAACCCACGCGCTCGATCGATCGGCGTACACGCTGCATAATGAAACGGTGCGGGGCGGCGCCATCCGCGCCCCGACTGGTGCGATCGTGAGTCTGAACGGTAAAGCCAAAATCTTCGCGGATCGCCGCGCCCGGTTCAAAGCCGCCATCGGCAACGCGGTGGCGATCCTCCCGAGTGCCCCCGTCGCGACGCGTTCCGGTGACGTCGAGTTCATCTACCGCCAGGACAACGACCTCTATTATCTGACCGGGTTTACCGAGCCCGATTCCGTCGCGCTCATCGCGCCCGGCCAGAAGGATGAGTTCGTCCTCTTCGTGCGCCCTCGCGATCCCGACCGCGAAACCTGGACCGGCCGGCGCGCCGGGCTCGAAGGTGCGATGCTCGACTATGGCGCCGACAAGTCCTACGTCATCGACGATCTCGACCGCGTCGTCCCGCGCTATCTCGATAACGCCGAACGCGTCTACTACCCGCTCGGCCTCCATGAGCGGATGAATACCCGCGTGCTTGACCTGGTCAGGGCGTCTGCCGCGATGCGCCCGCGCGCCGGCTCCGGGCCCAACAGCATTCTCGATCCCCGCGAAATCCTTCACGAGATGCGCCTCCACAAGAGTCCCGAGGAACTCGATTCGATGCGTCGCGCCATCGCTATTTCCGCCGAGGCCCACGAGGCCGCGATGCTCCATGCACGTGGCGGCATGATGGAATGGGAAATCGAGGCGCTGGTCGATTACACCTTCCGCAAGCGCGGCGCCGCCGGTCCCAGCTATCCCTCGATAATCGCCTCCGGCCCGAACGCCGCCACCCTCCACTACATCAACAACGATCGCCAGATGCGCGCTGGCGAATTACTGCTGATCGACGCCGGTTGCGAGTTTGACTTCTATGCTTCCGACGTTACGCGCACCTTTCCCATCGGCGGCCGTTTTACCGCGTCCCAGAGCGACCTCTACGAAATCGTTCTCGCCGCCCAATTGAAAGCTATCGAAACGGTCGGTCCGGGAGTCAGATTCGACGACCCGCACGATGCCGCCACCGCGCGTCCTGATCGAAGGGATGTGCCGGGTCGGATTGCTCAAGGGCACGGTGGACGAAGCCCTGCACACCGGCTCCTACCGGCGCTTCTATATGCATCGCACCAGCCACTGGCTTGGCATGGACGTCCACGACGTTGGCCGGTACCGCATCGGCGCGGAGTCGCGCAAACTCGAACCCGGGATGGTCCTTACTGCCGAGCCCGGCATCTATATCAGGGCTGACGACCAGGAAGCCCCCGCCGAATTCCGCGGCGTCGGCATCCGGATCGAGGACGACGTCCTCGTTACCGCAGATGGATTCGAAGTGATGACCGCGGCGGTGCCGAAATCAATCGCGGAGGTCGAGACGCTAACCACCTCGGCCGCGTAACCTCATCCCGCGCCTGAGTCATTCAGAGCGGAGCCGGCGCACCAATTCATTCTGAGCGAGGTCTGCTGAGCGAAGAATCTCGCGGGCCGATGCGACCAAAAGTATTGCGTGCTCTGAGCCCGCTGAATGGTGCTACACGAGACCTACAACTCGATCGCGCTGGCGCTGCCGACAATCGTCTTGGTGCCGTCCGCCTTCTCGCACCACACCTCGACTTCCGCGCGTGTGCGCTGTCCTTCGGGACGGCGTCCCACGATTCGCCCCTTGGCGCCGGTGGTCTCCTCGGCCCACAGCACGTTGACCAGGCGCAGATCGAATTTCCCGCCGATGATGAAGCCCAAGCCGAAACGCCGCGTCATCATCTCGGCAATCAGGCACACCGAGAACATTCCTTGCACGACGATCTCAGGAAAACCCAGCTTTGCGCGCCTCGCCGGCGTCGGTGTGATAGTTGCGGCCGGGTCCCGAAAACGCCATGCACATTGCCTGCGACACCTGGCGCATCGGCGTCGCGATCGCTTCGCCCCCGCGGTCGCCCATCTTGAACTCGCGCGCGGCGGATTTTTCGCGCGAGCGATCGACCGCGAAACCTCCGCCACTCCGAATTCCATCAGGAAGCTCTGATGCGTGCGGCTGCGCTGCACAATCTGCCCTTGCGCATTCAGTAGCAGGCATTCGTTGACGACGTATTCGCGATCGCGCTTGACGTAGCGGTCGACGATCACCGAGCGCGAATGCAACCGCTCGCCGACCCGCATCGGGCGAAGCCGTCCCATTCCTGCCGCGCATGCAGGTTGCCGAAAACGTTGGGGAGGTACCAGTCGTGATTGCGGAAGACCGCGGAGTGGATCATCAGCGCCGGCGCGATCGGATAGCCCAGCGGCGACGCGCCGCGATACCACGGATGGTCGTCGCCGGTCCCAGCGATATAGTTCTCGACCGCGTCGTCGCGTAATCTCAAACTCGTAGCCGCCGTAATCGCGGCCGACGTAAACTTCCTTCGGTTCGAAAATCTGTGCTGCCATGCCTTTCACCGCGCCCTCGCGGTCACGGCCGCGACTTCACCTTCGCCGCAAAGCGCTCATCGAACTTGGCGCGATCGACCACCGCTCGCGTATGCGTGCCGCTCGCCGATCTCTTCCTTTTCATCGAAGGCGCGGATCACATATTCCACCCGCCGGCCCTCCGCCTTGGTCACCTCCGCCTCGGCGCGGACCTTCCATCCGGCCGGCGTCGCCGCGGTATGTTGCACGTTGACCGTTACGCCGACCGACATCTCGCCCGCGTCCAGATAGGGCTTGAGCGCATCGATTGCCGCCAGCTCCATCGCGAGACTCATCATCGCCGTCGCCAGCACCGGCGGCAGCGACGGTTCCACGGTTCCCGCGAGATCTTTGTCCGCCACCACGAATTCGTAGTTTGCCCTTTGCTCCGGTTGGTACTTGTCGCATCGAATTTTCCTGTCACCTCGCTCAGGCGGCGGTTCCGCCGCCGAGGCCCATCCGGTCGAGCTTCTTGATTACCCACGCAATCCGGTCGTTGCCCCAGAACGGCTCGCCGGCGACCATGATCATCGGTACGCCGAAAACCCCATCACGCTCCGCCTCCTGCGCAGCCGCCGTGAGCGCTGCGGGTCCATCGGCGAGCGCGTAAGCGCGAAAAGCGGTCGTGTCGACGCCCACTTCCGCCAGCACCGCCTCGATCGCGCCGCCGTCCTCGATATCCAGCTCACGCTTGAAGAAGCGCTCGAACACCCGTATCGAGTATTCGCGAAAACGGCCGTGCGTGTCGGCGTAAAGCCCGCCGCACAGCGCGAGGCGCGAATCGAACAACTTCTGCGGTCCGCGGATCACCAGCCCACGATCGTTGGCGAAGCGGCGCGCGTCGGCATAGAGATAGCGCACCTTGTACCAGTCGCGGTCTTTGCGCTGCGGCAATTCGCCCCCGTAAGCCGACTTCAAATCCACTTCCAACGGAACGAAGCGCAACGCCACCCGATGGGTCCGTTCCAGATCGATCGCCGGGGCAAAGGCCAGATAGGTAAATGGACTCTTGTAGTCGTAATAGAACGTGATCGGTTCGCGCGCTTGCGCCATCGGAGCACCGCCTAACCAGATAGCCGAAAAAAGCGCAGGCCGCAAAAGCCTGTTCGCCTGCCCAATCATTCTGGGCGGAGCTAAGAACTCGATGCCGTTATCCCCTGCAAGGCCATTGAAGCCAAGGTCGCCGGGGATGGACTCCTGCTCGAGTCATCCTGGAGCGGAGCGAAGGATCTATCTTCCTGGTAAATTCGACGGGCCAGATTTTTCGCTGCGCGGACTGCGCTCAGAATGACTTGGTGCGCTCCGTGGCCGATTTGCCCAGCGCGCGACGGGTCGCGTAACGCCCTGCCTTCAGTGCGTACTGCCGGGCAGACCGCGCATCCGGTAAAGCGGATCTACCGGGGGCGTGACACCTCCTTTTCGCGACGCATCGCGGCGGACCGCCGCCGCGCCCCTGCCCGAGGCAGGTTCGCTGGACTCTTCGTCGTCAGCCAGCCCGTTTTCCGCCGCTTCTCTCCGCTGCGCGGCACGCGCCGCCTCTCGAATCGCGGCCGTCAGGATCGGACGCCGCACGGGCTTGCTCACGTGTGTATCGCAACCCGCCTCGAAGCTTCGTCCGATCGCATCGTTCAGCACTGAAGCGGTCAACGCGATGATTGCGGTACGTGGCAGATCGTGCGCAGCTTCCAGTTCGCGGATCCGCCGCGTCGCCGCGTACCCGTCCATCACCGGCATCTGGATGTCCATGAGGATGACGTCGTACTTGCCGGCGAGAAACTTTTTCACCGCGACCTCGCCGTTCTCGGCTTGATCCAGATCGAACTCGGTCTTTTTTAGAAAAGCGTCGATCAGCAGCCGGTTGTCGGCCGAATCGTCCACGACCAGCACGCGCAAACGATTGCCCGCTTCGGCAGGCGCCACCGGTGCGCTCTCGTGCGCCGGCGGCGCCTCGTCCGCCGTTTCCACTGCCGCTGCGGCCACCGCCGGTGATTGCGTTACCACCGCGTTGACCAGGCTGAACAACTCCGAATGCTTGACCGGCTTGATCAAATGCTGCGTCAGTCCCAGTTTGCGCAGGGACGGTAACCGTACGCTGAGATCGTCCGAAGTCAGCATCGGGATTATGGTCCCAGCCGGCAAACCCTCATCCTGGATACAGCGGATGACGTCGTAGCCGCTCATCTCGGGCATCCGGCAGTCGAGCAGCGTGATCAGGTAGGGCGCTCCGATGCCGCGCGCGTTGCGCAGTGCCGAGAGCGCCTCCTCGCCGCTGCCCACCGGCGTCACCAGCGCGTGGCGCAGCGAAAGCATCTCCGACAACGCGATCCGGTTGATCGCGGTATCGTCGACCACCAGAACGCGCGCCTCCGCGAGGTCCGGACCTTCGTGCAACGCGCGGCTCGCCGGGTTAAGCCCGAAACGGGCAGTAAAATGAAACCGGCTGCCCTTGCCTGCTTCGCTCTCCACCCAAATCCGCCCGCCCATCAACTCCACCAGTTGCTTGACGATCGCCAGCCCGAGTCCGGTGCCGCCGTACTTGCGCGTGGTCGAAGCCTCGGCCTGTGCGTAACTCGCAAAAATCCGCTCGAGCTGATCATCCGCGATTCCGATTCCCGTATCGGCCACCGTAAAGTGCAGCACTCCCGCCTGGCCGTGCGGTTCGCGGCTCACCGTGATTGCGATCTCCCCCTGCTCGGTGAACTTGATCGCATTGCCCACCAGGTTGATCAGGATTTGCCGCAGGCGCAGCGGATCGCCCATCAGGCCGGTCGGCGTTCCGGGAGCGATATGTACCCCGATTTCCAGCCCTTTCTGATGGGCATGGATCGACAGCGTCTCGGCGACGCGCTCGGTCAACTCCTGTAGATCGAAGTCGACGTGCTCCAGCGTCAGCCGGCCGCTCTCGACCCGCGCGAAATCGAGGATGTCGTTGATTAGCTCGAGCAACGCGTTCCCGTTATTCATCATGATGCTCAGGAATTTGCGCTGCTCGCTGCCGAGATCGCTGTCAGCCAGCAACTCCGCCATGCCGAGAATCGCGTTCATCGGCGTGCGGATCTCATGTGACATGCTGGTGAGAAACTGGGACTTGGCGCGCGACGCCCGCTCTGCCGCCTCACGAGCAGCCACCAATTCGCTCTCGGTCGCCTTGATCGCGCCGATATCGCGCAGGAGCGTGATGACGCACGGCCCGTGGCTCAATTCCACCACCATCGCGGAGATCATGCACGGTACGATCGTGCCGTCTTTGGTCCGCAGCCGCGCCTCTTTATTACGCACGAACCCGCCGAGCTTGAGTGTGCGCTCGTAGTCGAGCCGCTCCTCCTCGTCTACCCAGATACCCAGCTCCTGATCGGTCGCTCCGATCACTTCCTCGCGCTTGAATCCGCTGCGCAGAAATTCCTCGCTCACGTTGATGTAGCGGCCGTCGGCAAGCCGCGTTACCGCAACCGGATCGGGCGTCGCATCGAAAATCTTCCACAGCTTGGCTTCGCTCTCCTGCAGCGAGCTCACCCGCGCCTGCGTCTCCCGACTCGCGCTCTCGGTCAGTGTCGCTACGAACTGCGCCAGCCCGCAGGCACTGGCCAGCTCCAGCCAACGGTACGCCATCCGGGCCATGGGCGCGGGCATCAACATGGATCCCATCAACGCCGACATAACGCACACCGCCATAAAGCTGGCCTGCCAGCGCGAACCCCATGGCACCAGCGCGGCGGTCCCCAGCTGCAACAGGACGGCCGCCACGTACAACTGCGTCGGCTGCCCGATCGCCGCGCTCACCGCGACCTGACTCAAGGCCATCGCGGAACATTCCAGGAACACCAACTCGCGCCAATTGCGCCGGTACCAGCCGGTCCACGTCAGCGCGAGCGCCGTCCCCGTCGCAAGCAGGTTGAAACCGTGCAGAACGAAAAGGCGCGCCGGGGCATTTGGTGTCAGTAACGCGGTTAAAACCGCTTGAACGGCTAGGTAAGCAACGGTAAGCGCTAGACCAACACGGATCTTGCGTGTGACCCAGCGATCTGCCGCCAACGCGTCTTCCGCGCTCGCTTGCTCCAACACGTCAGCAGCTTCGGCAACTGAGGCGGCGTCAACAACCGGCCGATCGAAGGTTTGGTCCTGGTCTTCGGGTGTCTGCACGGTCTTTGTCAGAGCGGTAATCTGCCCTCGGCCGGAGCCGCCTCTCTTCTTTCAAGCAATCCCGATGCCCAATCCCTAGCCGCATCAGTCAATTTCTTCGGCGAAGCTTCGCTCGCGGCCTATAATGATGCAGGACGATGCATTCGGGCCATTCCCGGGGTTGTTTCGTCGCCCTCATCTCGAATACGAGCACTTTTCGAAGACTTTTCCAAAAAAATTTGAAAGCCCGGAATCGTCGCACCTGGAGACGTGCTAGTGGCGGCTCCGTGGGGCATAGTCCCCGTTTGCAACAACGATGCAACCGCGCAACAAAAAAGTTGAAGATGGCTCGAGTTATCCGAGGAGTGGAGCGACAAGGGGCGATGGGGGGAGTTCGGTGCTCCCCTTCGTCATGAAGCGCTCATGTCGACGTTCACCTGGTTCACCAGCGAACTCACGTCCTGGCCGAAGACCTGATAAGTCACGTACACCGCGATAGCCACCGCGGCCAGTACGAACGCATATTCGGTCATGGTCTGTCCGTGCAGGGACTCGCGGAGCCGAAGGAAGATGCGCAAGATGGGGGTCATTGGGTTGTCATCCTTGTCGGCTAATCATGGTTGTCAAAACAACCTGCGGCCATAACCCCTTTCGTCGCAACAAACCGAAAAATCGCTCACTTCAGCACCGGATGTAAGTCTGAATCATCTCAACCCTATGTAATACACGCGCAGAGTCTTATCAAGTAGTTTTAGAATCACATAACGGACAGTTCTGTCAATGGTGTTATCAACAGCAATCCCACCGGTTCCAAGTTTTCTAGATGTTATATGACGTTTATTCAGGCAAGAAACCACGTTTTATCGCAAAAAAACCGCCCATGAGTACCTATTACGACCATCGCACCGCTTAAAAATAGTGTCGCCGTCGCGAAAATTCTTTGAGATCACGCGTTTCGAAGGGATCGAGCGTTTTTGAGCGGATCGAATGACTCGCGCGCGGGATTGCGTATCGGCGACGCGCGGGGCGAGTATCACCCAAGATCATCGCTGCCTAAGGAGAACTTCGATGGCAGATGCAAGGAGTCCCACTGACATCCACGACTATCACGCACATATCTACTACGACCCGGACTCGCGCGAGACCGCGGCAAGCTTGCGCCAACAGATCGAGCGCGAGTTCGCGGTCGAAATGGGACGCTGGCGCGACGAACCCGTCGGGCCCCATCCGCAGGCGATGTACCAGGTGAAGTTCGCTCCCGCCGAGTTTCAGCGGATCGTTCCGTGGCTAATGCTCAACCGGGCCGGATTAACGATTCTCGTTCATCCCAATACTGGCGACGCGTACCAGGATCATTCGCAGAACGAGCTATGGCTAGGCGAGAAGCTGAAGCTGCGGTTCGACGTACTGCGCAAGCTTTCTGCGTAGGCACTCCCGCCCAAATCCGCCGTAATTGCCGGCGGCGGGTCAGCGCTGGCCAGACGTGGTGGCCGGTTGCTCGAGCGTCTGGCGGAATTGCTGCTGCTTCGTCTGCAGCTCGGCGACCAGCTGATCATAACCACGACTGTTGATGACGCGATTGAACTGGTTGCGGTAGTTCGCGATGACGCTGATGCTGTCGATCGTCACATCGTAGATTCGCCATTGTCCACCGTCGCGGTGCATCTGGTAGTTCACCTGGATCGGATCCTTCTGTTCGGACAGCGCGACCTTGGTGTCGACCTGGGCGTAGTCGGGTCCGTCCAAAGTTTCGCGCGTGTACTGGATATTCAGGCTTTGCACCTCCTGTTTGACTTTCTGGACGGTGTAGTCCTTCAACTTGCTGAGATAGGCGTCCTGGATGAAACCCGCGAAGGTCGGCACAAACTGACCGCGTTGATCGGCGTTGAGATCGCGCCAATGGTAGCCGAGGACAGAGCGCGCCATCGCGGCGAAATCAAAGCGGCGCGCGGCGAGGTCGCGCAGCTTCTCGCGACGTTCCGGAAGGCTCATCGACTGGTCCTTGAAAAGCGCGACGGCTTCGCCGATCGCGCTTTTCAGCTCCGCCATCGGATCGGATGCGCCGGAGCCGACGGCGTCTGCGTACGTTCGCCCGACCGGCGATACCAGCAAAAAAAGAACGACGGCGAGCGCCGCGCCTCGCCGCCATCCGCGATCGGATTTCCCGCTCAGTGAAACGATTTGAAGCATCGACATCCAACTCTATCTGAATTGTCCAGAGCAAGCCGCAAAATCCCGTCGGCGGAAAACACGCTCCCTTGGGCCCGAACATCCGGTTCGATTGGCTCAGGTCCGATGTTCGAGCACGCGGTCGATCATTTCATGCACGAGACCGAGGTAGTTCGCCGGATCCATCAGCTTATCCAGCGCCGCGCGATCGATCCGCTCGGCGATTTCGGGATTTTGCTTGAGCAAATCGGCCAGTGGGCGATTCCGCGCGGCGGCGTCGCGGCAGAGGCCGGAGACGAGATCATGGGCACGATCGCGGCCGACGAATTTTGCCAGCCGCATCATGACCGCTTCGGCGAGCACCATCCCGTTGGTCAAGTCGAGATTCGCCCGCATCCGTGCTTCGTCGATGACCAACCCGGAGAGCAGGTCGCGGGTGTGTGCGAGGGCGCCGGCGGTGAGCGCGAAAAGCTCCGGCACCGCGATCCATTCCGTTTCCCAGGCGCCGCTGGCGCGCTCGTAATCCTGGACCATCGCTTCGAGCATCGCGGCGACGTTTTGACGGACCATCGCGGCGCACGCGAGAATATAATTGCAGGCGACGGGGTTGCGCTTCTGCGGCATCGTACTGCTTGCGCCGCGGCCGGGAGACGGCGGCTCAAAAACTTCACCCACTTCGGTTTGCATCATCAGTTTTACGTCGGTGGCGATTTTGCCCAGGGTGCCGGTGACCAGGCCGAGAAAACACGCGACCTCCGCCATGCGATCGCGATGCGCGTGCCACACGATCTCAGGTTGGCCGAGTTCGAGTTCGCCCATGAGCAGGAACTGGACCTGGAGACCCTGTGCGCCCAGCGCGGCGAGCGTTCCGGCGGCGCCGCCAAACTGGCCGACCAGGACACGGGGGCGGAGTTCATTCAGACGGACGTGATGGCGTTCGATCGCCGCAAGCATCGCGGCGGCTTTGAAGCCGAAGGTTATGGGCACGGCGTGCTGCAGTTTGGTGCGGCCCGCCATCATGGTGTCGCGATGGCGCGCGGCCAGCGCGGCCAGCGAGGCGGCGATGGCCTTCAAGTCCTGCTCAATCAGATCCAGGCCCGCGCGAATTTGCAGTACGGTCGCCGTGTCGGTGATGTCCTGCGTGGTTGCGCCCCAATGGCAATACTGACCCGAGTCGCCGCCGCATAGCGCGGCCAATTGCTCGATCACCGGAAGCACCGGCGAACCGGTCGCTTCGGTCTGGAGCTTGAGCTTTTCGAAGTCGATGTTTGCGATGACCGCCTGGGTTTCGATTTCGGCGGCGGCCGCTTCGGGATGATCGCAAGGCGGGCCTGCACGCGCGCGAGGGCCGCTTCGACGTCCAGGTAGAGCTGCACCCGGGTCTCGTCGGAGAACACGCGGCGCATCGCGGGCGTGGTAAAAAGGCCGGTCAAAACGCTGGAATCGATGACGGTAGCGGCCACGGCAGATGCCTCCTTGGACTGTTCGCGGGAACACAGCGGTGCACGTCGATTCTAGGCTGAGGTGGGCGGGCCGGCTATCGCCCGCGGCTTTTCGATTCTCGGGAAATAATGTTACTGTCGCACTCAGAAAGGCGATTTGCGCGATGACACCACCCGGCAATGGTTCGCAGGAATGGCGCGAAGAGACGGTTCGCGTCGACGACACCGATCTCGTCGTGATCAAAGGCGGCAGCGGCAAACCGCTGCTTGAT
Source organism: uncultured Pseudomonadota bacterium (assembly GCA_963837035.1). GTDB lineage: Bacteria > Desulfobacterota > Binatia > Binatales > Binataceae > JASHZA01. The sequence goes on along the minus strand of CAWIMH010000021.1, from coordinate 134,904 downwards.
CCTCCACGAGGAGTTGGGCTGGCCGGGTGGCTCAAATGGAATTCCGCGCTGGCGCGCAATCACACGCTGCTCATCCCGCAGCATCCGGGATACAACCGCACGGCGCGCGCCGAATGGATCAGCAACATTCGCGACCTGGCCGGATTTTATGCGCGCTACCTGCTGGAGCAGAATCTCGCACCGATCGACGTCATCGGATTCTCGCTTGGCGGATGGATCGCGGCGGAGATGGCGGCGGCAATCCCGCTCAGTTCCACAAAATGGTTTTGGTCGCGCCGATGGGAATCCGGCCGCGCGAGGGTGATATCCTCGATTTCTTCCAGTTGATGGCGCCCAAGCATCTCTTCGCCACCGTCACGATCCCGACGCGACGCCCGAATTCGACGATCTCTACGGCGGCCAAGGCCCGGAGCAATTCGAGCGCTGGGAAGAGGCGCGAGCGCAGTCGGCGCGGCTCGCCTGGCAGCCCTTCATGCACAACCCCAGCCTGCCGCATCTGCTGGCGACGGCGCGGAACTTGCCGACGCTGCTGGTATGGGGGCGCGAGGATCGCGTCGTGCCGGTGTGCGCCGCCGAGGACGTACAAGCGTGCTGCTGAAGTCGCGAGCGTTGCGTGATTCGACAACTGCGGACATCGGCCGGAAGTGGAGAAATCGGCCGATTTTCTTCGTGAAGTCGAGAAATTTCTGCGATGAGGGCCTGGCTTCGCCGGACCTGGATAGGATCAGCGAGGACAGCGGAAGTTCAATTCGCGGGGAGGCTTTCGACCGATGCATATAATGTATTTCACCGAACGTCCGTACCGGTACGTCTCCAATGACGAGAGTCATCAAGAACGGTTTCTTCGGCATCGAGAACAAACATTTCGATTCGGTCAAAGGCGGACAGCTCCTCAACGAATATCTCGATGAGAAGATCCTCGCCGAAGAGCTCGGCTTCGACGGCGTGATGCTCAACGAGCATCATGACACCGCCTTTTGCATGGGCTCGGTGATGGACGTCGAGGCGTCGATTCTGGCCCGGATCACCAAGCGCGTGAAAATCGTGCTGCTCGGCAATCCACTGCCGGTCGTCGGCAATCCGCTGCGGCTGGCCGAAGAGCTCGGGATGATCGACATGATCTCGGGAGGGCGGCTGGTCGCCGGATGGGTGCGCGGCGGCGGCAGTGAGCAATTCGCCTCCAACGCCAATCCCGCCTTCAACCGCGAATATTTCAACGAAGCGCACGAGGTCGTGATCCAGGCATGGACCAAGCCCGGCCCGTTCCGCTACGAGGGCAAGCATTTCCACTATCGCTTCGTCGATCCGTGGTGCCTTCCGATTCAGAAGCCGCATCCGCCGATCTGGATTCCGGGGCTGCTGAGCCCCGAGACCGTCGTGTGGTGCGCGAAGCATCGCTATCCGTACATCGCGCTGGCGACTTTCCTGGAGCCGACGGTTGAGTTGTGGGACATCTATCGCGACGCCGCGGCAGAGGAAGGCTACCAGGTCGGACCGGAGAATTTCGGCTACCTGCAGAAGGTCTATGTCGCAGAGACCGACGAGAAGGCGCGCGAAATCGCGAAATGGGACATGTTCGGCGGCGCCGGAATCGGCTACAGCCTGTTCGGGCAGCCCCAATGGATGTTCCCGCCCGGATACAACTCGAAGGATGCGACCAAGCGCATGGCGCGCCAATTCACCGACCCGGATTCGCAGAGCGGCAGCCCGTGGGCTGGACTCGCCGACGGCTCGGTGACGGAGAAAATCTCCGACGCGTTCGTCAAACAGCGGTCGGGCGTGTGGCAGCAGAAGCAGATCGACGTCGAGGCAACGCGCAAACAGATTTTCGAAACTTTCCCGGCGGTTGAAAAATCGATGCAGGTGATTTGCGGGACGCCGAAAACGGTAATTCCGAAGCTGCGCAAAGTGCTCGAAGTACTGCGGCCGGGAATTTTCGCGTTCTGGCAAAACGACGGGCCGATCTCGAAAGAGGATCGGCTCAACAACATCCGCTTGATCGCGACCGAAGTGATGCCGGCGGTGCGCCAGATCGGCAAGGAACTGGGACTGACTTCGCCGTTCGAAGTGGCGCCGGGCTCGCGCCCACTGAAGGCGGGGCAAAAGCCCGCTTCGGTAGGATCGATCGAAGCGTTGCGGGCAGAGGCGCACGCCTAGTGGCACTGTGTCGGGACAACGCCCCCCGCACATAGACGGGTGCGGTCGAAGGCTTGACAGAGACGGCGCGGCTTTTTGGTCGCGCCGTTTTCTTTGGGCGGAGCATCGTCGACCGTGGACCTGAAGCGCGCCGCCGTGTTTCCTTTTTTTGAAGTTTTCGGGCTATAGTTGGCGCCGCAAGAGCTAAGCGCCTGCGGCCCACCATAACCAAAAGTGGCGGGCAGCACGGGGATTTTCGAATCACCAATCCAGCGGAGACAGAGCTTACATGGCGGAAAAATCAGGTTGGACCGAGCAGAAATTCCAAGTCGGCGACGCCGAGCTGCAAGTATTGAAGGCGGGATCCGGCAAGCCATTGCTGGTGTTGCACGGCGAACTCGGCAATCCGGGATGGCTGAAATGGCATGCTGCATTGGCGGCCAAGCATACCCTGTGTCTTCCGCTCCATCCGGGATTCGGAGTATCGCCGATCGCCAATTGGATCATGACGATCCGCGACCTTTCGATATTCTACTCACGCTTCATCCGCGAGCAGGGAATGAAGCCGGTCGATGTAATCGGGTTTTCACTGGGCGGATGGATCGCGGCGGAGATGGCGATCAGCAACGCGCAGCAGTTGAACAAGATGGTCCTGGTGGGGGCGACCGGGATACGGCCGCCGACCGGCGAAATCATGGACTTGTTCACGGTCACCGCGCGCACCTACCTCAACCGAAGCGTGGTCGATATTCAAGGAGACGAATTCAAAAAGTTATTCGGCGGCGAGCAGACGCCCGAGCAGTTCGAGGCGTGGGAAGATGCCCGCGCCGAAACCGCCCGGCTCGCCTGGCAGCCGTACATGTTCAATCTGAGCATGGACCATCTGCTCGAGAATATCGCAGGCTTGCCCACGCTGTTGTTGTGGGGCAAGCAGGACGCAGTGGTGCCGCTGAGCGTGGGCGAAGCGTATAAGAAGAAAATTGCCGGATCGAAGCTGGTAAGCTTCGACAACTGCGGCCATATGCCGGAAGTCGAGCGGCCCGACGAATTTATCAGGGAAGTCACGAATTTCCTGGACTAAGCGGCGGGAAGGAAGGCGCGGAGGCGCAAGATCGCCAAGGGCAAGCGCTTTTGTTAATAAGGAAGAAATGCCGCGTCCTATGCCTTAGGTCGTGGTCCCGGGGCGCGGCCGTAGTCGCGGACCGGCAACTGAGTTCGAGGAGGCCCATATGCACGTAATGTTCTTTACGGAGAGAGCGTACCACGCGGTTCCGGAAGACGAGGTGCTCAAACGCCGCAGCTTCTTCGGCGTTCCCAACAAGTTCTTCGATGCCCAGAAGGGATCGGAACTGCTCAACATGTACCTCGACGAGAAGGTCTACTGCGATGAGCTTGGTTTCGACGGCGTGATGCTGAATGAGCATCACGGCACCGCCTTCTGCATGGGATCGGTGATGGACGTCGAGGCCTCCGTACTGGCCAAGACCACCAAGCGGGTCAAGATCGTTCTGCTCGGCAATCCCATACCGACGGTGGCTAACCCGCTGCGGCTGGCGGAAGAGCTGGCGATGATCGATCTGATCTCGGGCGGACGACTGGTCCCGGGATGGGTCCGCGGCGCCGGCAGCGAACAGCTCGCCAACAACGCGAACCCGGCGTACAACCGCGAATACTTCGACGAAGCTCACGACCTGATTCTCGCGGCATGGACCAAGCCCGGTCCATTTCGCTGGGAGGGTAAGCACTTTCACTACCGCTTCGTGAATCCGTGGGTGCTGCCGCTGCAGAAACCGCACCCCCCGATTTGGATTCCAGGTTTGATCAGCCCCGAGACGGTCGTGTGGACGGCCGCGCACAAGTATCCGTACGTGGCACTGGCAACCATGCTGAAGCCGACCCTTGAACTGTTCAACATGTACGCGAAGCTGGCGGGTGAGCAGGGCTACCAGGCCGGTCCCGAGAACTTCGGTTATCTGCAGCCGGTATTTTGCGCGGATACTGACGAGAAGGCCGAGGAGATGGGCAAGTGCTTCATGTTCGGCGGCGGCTTCTCGCATTTCGCGCGGCCCGAATGGATGTTTCCGCCCGGGTACAACTCCAAGGCGGCGACGCGGCGGCTGGCGAGCATGTTCGCCAACCCCAACCTGCCGGCCTCCCACAGTGAGGATAAGGACCCAGAGACCGACGCGGAAGTTCAGGAGCTCAAGCGTAAGCTCTACGCGACCTATCCTGACTGGCAGAAGCAGGGCCAGATTATCACCGGAACGCCGAAGACCCTGGTCAAGAAGCTGCGGCACATTCTCGAAGTTCTGCGGCCGGGAATCTTCTCGTTCTGGCTTGACGGTCCGATTCCGCCCGCTGATCGCCATCGCTGCGTAACGTTGCTCGGCAAGGAAGTCCTGCCGGAGTTGCAGCAGATCGGCAAGGAAATGGGTCTTACCTCGCCATTTGAGGTGAAGCCGGGATCGCGCAAACTCCCGGCATCGGGCAAATGGGATCCGGTCGGCAACGAGAGGCTATTGGAGGCTTCGGCCTGAACGACGAACGTCCAAAAGGCGGTTGAATCGATGGCGGCGGATGGCCCGGAAGAGGGTCGTCCGCCGCACTGTTTTGGCCAAAAATAGCAACTTGACAGCACCCTTTTTTCGGAAGGTAGATTGCTGATCTCTAGTCGACCTCTGCGTTTCGATGGGAGAGAGACTTCAAACTGCTCCGCCCGGTTGTTGGCAGTAGGCTGGAAAGCACGGGGCACAACGTTCGAGGAGGGTTTCGTTTTATGAAGCATATGTTTCGCTCAATTGGACTGGGCCTGCTGCTGGCCCTGCTGCCTGCCCTTGGATGGGCGCAGACAACGGATCGCAGCGAAATGGATCAATGGTTGAAGGATTCCGCACACCAGGGTGATCTGCCAGTCGGGACCAAAGTTACGACGCAGAACTGGCAGCAATATAAACAGTTCCTGCCGCTGGGAATGGCCGAACTCTTCTCCGGTAAATATTTCTGGAAGATTCCAGCGGATGCCGAGCTCGAGGTCGGTCCTACTACTCATGACTTCCTGCCCAAGACCTGGGTCGAGGCCACGGAGAAGTATGGTTCGCAGACCACGGTGGAAGTGCTACCGAACGGGCACTTCGTGATGCACAACTACCACGGCGGAACCCCGTTCGCGAATCCTCAGGAGCCGAACAAGGGCTGGAAGATCCTGGCCAACGTGTTCTACTCGTTCGTGCCAGCGATTTATGTCAACAGCCCGAACAATTACGGTTCGGTATGGGCAGTCGATCGGTACGGCAACGTCGCGCAGACCACGATCGACGTCGTGTACCGCTGGAGCGCGTATGTAACCGACCAGGGTGTACCTCAGGATCTGAACTACGCCCCGGGCACCTGGTACACGGAGTGGCTGATGGAAGAATCGCCTGAGCAGGCGCGTTACACCGCATCGCTCAATCTTTTCTTCATCGACCAGGAGAAGACTCCGTTCCCTGACACGTTCGTGTTCGTGCCGGCGCTACGCCGCTCGCTGCGTCTGGCCAATACAGCCCGTTGCTCGCCAGTATTCGGCTTCGACTGGAGTTATGACGATGCCAAGACGAATGGCTTCAACGGCAGTACGTCGATCTATTCGGGAGATTTCCTGGGCGATCGCAAGATCCTGACCCTCGCGCATTTCAACCAGGATGGCGCGATCTTCCCCGACGGCTACATCCTGCCGCTTGGCTTCCCGAAGCCTTCGTGGGGCAAATGGGAAGTGCGTGAGCATGCGGTCGACGATGTCCATCGGATCCCGAGCGAGGCCGCTGGCTATTGCTACTCGAGCCGGATCCTCTACGCCGATAAAGAGCACTGGAACGCGAATTGGGCCGACCTGTACGATTCCAACAAAAAGCTGTGGAAAGCGATTGCTTACTACAACACGGCGGGTGACGTACCGGGCGCGGGCCATATGTGGAACGGTGTCTCCTCGATGGCGATGGATTTCCAGAACTCGCACGAGACCATCTGGTCCGGTTTTGGCAACCCCTGGAAGCGCAAGCCTTACCTCGACGGCAATGCGCCGAAGGAATACTTCGACGGCGTCAAGTACGGCAGTCCTTCCGGCTTGATGCAGATCCTGCGCTAGCAGGAGATGGCCGACTGCGGTCGTAGACTGTAGTCGCAAGTGCTGTGATCGAATAGGACCGGCCGTGGCTAAACGTCACGGCCGGTCTCGCATTTCTGATTGGTGGTCCTGCCTTTGCATCTGCCTAATGCTACCTGATACCAATCAAGCAAGTTCCTTTCGATCGGGCCGTTATGGCAATTTTGCCGGAGGAGACGCGATTGATGCCAAGCGTAGGTGAAACAGCTCCTGACTTTACTGCGATGACTCACGAGGGGACGCAACTCTCCCTCAATAGCCTGCGCGGGCGAAAGGTGCTGCTGTGGTTTTACCCCGCGGCCGACACCCCCGGCTGAACCGCCGAGGGACGCGGGTTCCGCGACCAGCAGAATTACTTTACAGAGAACGGTATCGTTGTCCTGGGTGCCAGCTTCAACACGGTGGAAGAAAACGCCGCTTTCGCAAAGAAGAACGGCTTCACGTTCCCGCTGCTATGCGATACCGATCGCGCGCTCGGGATCGCGTATGGGGCATGCGACAATCCGAAGGCGCGTTATGCCAGTCGCATCAGCTTTTTGATCGACGAAGCGGGTAAAATCGAGCGCGTATATGACCGCGTCAATCCGCGTGACCATCCTGCGCAGGTACTGGCTGATGCGATCGGAGGCTGACGGGAGCAATTATCAGTCATTCGAAAGACGAAGTCCCGGTCTGCTTCGATCTGCTGGGATCCCAGGTCAACTACCGATGAGAGGCGGCTATGGCTGAGATCGCGCATCGATTTGTCACTACCAACGGAATCCGGATGCACTATGCGGAGGCCGGTTCCGGGCCGCGAGTGTTGATGTGCCACGGCTTTCCCGAATCCTGGTACTCCTGGCGGCATCAGCTGCGAGCGCTGGCAGACGCCGGGTTGCACGTTATCGCCCCAGACATGCGCGGATACGGCCAGACAGATCGGCCGCGTGAAGTCGAAGCCTATGACATCTTTCAGCTCACCGGCGATCTCGTTGGTTTGGTAAATGCACTCGGGGCAGAGCCGGTAGTCATCGTGGGGCACGACTGGGGCGCGTGGATCACGCAGGCCGCTGCGCTGTTACGGCCAGATCTCTTTCGCGCGGTGGCGCTGCTCAGCGTTCCGTTTCTGCCGCGCGGTCCAATCAGTCCCAGCCAGTGGGAGCAGCAAAAATATCCGGGCAAGATTTTCTATCAGCAGATGTTCCGTGCGCCTGGCTCCGAGCAGTTCTTTGAGGCGGATGTGCGTGGAACGATCGTGAATGCTTTGTATAGCGCCTCAGGTGAGCCGCCGCCGGATCAACGATGGAAGTTCGCAGTGGATCCCGCCGAAGCGGCAGGCGTGGTTCCGCAAGTCTCGCGAAAACCCGGCTTCGTGACCGAAGCTGACATCGAATTCTTCGTCGGCGAATTCAAGCGCACTGGTTTTGTCGGCGGCCTCAACTATTATCGCAACGTCGATCGTAACTGGTCGCTGACCCCCTTTCTCGATGGCGCCAAGTTGCGTCAGCCGACGCTCTTCATAGCGGGCGACCGCGATGGTGTGCTCGGATTTTGGGGCGAAGAGGTCGCAGCGATGGAGCGCAACGTGCCGAATCTCAAGAAGAAAGTGATTCTTCCCGGCGTCGGCCATTGGACTCAGCAGGAGCGCCCGGACGAGGTAAACCGGCTCCTCATTGAATTTGTACGCTCCCTCAATTAGCGCCGCTGGTGCGAAAACGGTTGAAGCGCCTCAGGGGATGAGCAGCGACGGGAAGCCGGCGCCGGTCTCTTCGTAGTGGATGCGGACGTCGCCTCTATCGTAGAACGCGGCTCCGGGGGCTCTGGTCAGGGATAGACCGTTATTTCGGTCATCGGCGCCAACGACGCGATATCTACGGCGGTCTGGTACGGGTGCGCGAGGGTGTCGTCCGGCATCACCAGCATCGGTCGCCCAGCTCTCCATATGATATCGCGATGGTCCTTCCGCGGCCTGCTGGTCGCTGCGCGATGCTGGATGATAAAAGAGGGGATCCGTCGCAGTCTCTTAGGATAAGGCGCATGCGTTGCACCAAGTGCGGGACCGAAAGCACAACGAGCAGAAAGTTCTGCGCGGCGTGTGGCAGTCCGCTGTCCCGTAGCTGTCCAAAGTGCGGCGCTGAAAATGCGCCCTCATCGGCGTTTTGCGAAGACTGTGGCACCGCGCTCGCTGGTCATGCGGCATCTGCCGCTGCGAGTTCATCTAAAGCCTCGACGGCTCCCAATATTCGTGTCACGCCGGAGAAGTCGGCCGGCGATCCGCTCGACGGCGAGCGCAAGACGGTGACGGCGCTGTTCGCCGACATCAAGGGCTCAACCGAGATGATGGAGGACCTCGACCCTGAGGAGGCGCGCGCCATTATCGATCCGGCGCTGAAACTGATGATCGACGCGGTCCAGCGGTACGATGGCTATGTAGTGCAATCGACTGGAGACGGCGTATTCGCCTTGTTTGGGGCGCCGGTCGCGCACGAGGACCATCCGCAACGGGCGCTCTATGGGGCGCTGCGGATGCAGGAAGAGATGACCCGCTACTCGGCGAAGGTGATTGCCGATGGCGGAATGCCGATCGAAGCGCGCGTTGGAGTGAATACGGGCGAGGTGGTGGTGCGCTCGATTACCACTGGCGCCGGACAGGCTGAGTACACGCCGATTGGGCATACGACTAACCTCGCTTCGCGGATGCAGGCGGTGGCGCCGACCGGGTCCATCGCCATCAGTGAACAGACCCGCAAATTCGTCGAGGGTTACTTTCAGTTGAAGGCGCGCGGACCGACACGAGTAAAGGGTCTGAGCGAGCCGGTCAACGTGTACGAAGTTACCGGGCTCGGACCGTTGCGCACTCGTCTGCAGCGTTCGGCAGGGCGCGGGCTTACGAAGTTCGTCGGCCGCGAGCGCGAGATGGAAGCGCTCAAGCACACCGCCGAGCAGGCGAAGCTCGGGTATGGGCAGATCGTCGCCGCTGTGGCCGAGCCTGGCGTCGGCAAATCACGCCTGTTCCACGAGTTCAAGGCAACGTCGCAATCGGGATGGATGGTGCTGGAAACGTTTTCGATTTCCCACGGTAAGGCGTCCGCCTATCTGCCGGTGCTCGATCTATTACACGGTTATTTCAAGATCGCGGGCGAGGACGACGAACGAACGCGACGTGAGAAGGTCACCGGGCGCGTGGTCGCGCTCGACCGCGCACTCGAGGACACGCTGCCGTATCTTTTCGGCTTGCTCGGCATCGTCGACGGTGACGACCCACTCGCGCAGATGGATGGGCAAATCAAGAAGCGCCGCACGTTGGAGGCGATCAAGCGAATTCTACTGCGCGAAAGCCTTAATCAACCGCTGATGGTGATCTTCGAGGACCTCCACTGGATCGACGAGCAGACCCAGGAGCTGCTCAATCTGTTAGCGGACTCGATCGGCACCGCGAAAATCCTGCTGTTGGTGAACTATCGCCCCGAGTACTCCCATCAGTGGGGCAACAAGACCTATTACACGCAATTACGGCTCGACCCGCTAGGTAAGGAGAGCGCGGAAGAGATGCTCTCGGCGCTCTTAGGTGACGGCAGGGATCTGATTCCGCTCAAGCGCCTCATCATCGAACGGACCGAAGGCAATCCCTTCTTCATGGAGGAGATCTACCAGGCACTCATCGAGCAGGGAGCGCTGGTGCGCAACGGCGCGGTGAAGCTCGGCAAGTCGATGAACGCGGTGAAGGTCCCGGCCACGGTGCAGGGCGTGATTGCCGCCCGTATCGATCGGCTGCCCGCGGAGCAGAAGGAGTTGTTGCAGACACTGGCGGTGCTGGGACGGGAATTTCCGTTCGGGCTGGTGCGCCGCGTGACGCTCAAGTCCGACGACGACCTGAACCGGATGCTTAGCGAGCTACAGCTGGCGGAGTTCATCTATGAACAGCCGGCCACGGGTGACACCGAATACATTTTCAAGCATGCACTGACGCAGGAGGTCGCCTACAACTCGGTCCTGGTCGAACGGCGCAAGCTCTTGCACGAGCGCGCTGGAGAAGCGCTGGAGTCGATGTTCGCCGACCAGTTGGAAGACCATCTGGACGAGCTGGCGCATCATTTCAGCCGCAGCGATAACACCGCTAAGGCGGTCGAGTACCTAGGACGGGCGGGCCAGCAGGCACTGCAGCGCTCCGCCTATGCTGATGCGCTCAGTAACCTTAGTGCGGCGATAAACCTGCTCCAGAAACTACCGGACAGTCCCGAACGCATACAGCGGGAAGTGCTTCTCCAGTTGGCTGTTGGACCGGCATCAATGGCAGTCAAAGGGCTTGCCGCGCCGGAAACCGAGCGTGCCTACACGCGCGCGCGGGAGCTGAGTGAGCGACTAGGCGACCACCCAGGTCTTTTTCACGCTTTGCTGGGACTCAGGGTCACGCTTTTAGTGCGAGGCGAATTACGGAAAGCATCGGAGCTTGCCGATGAGATGCTGCGACTGGCACAGAGCACGCAGGAGCAATCACAGCTCTTGTATGCGTATGGGGCTCGGGGGGCGACGTCATTCCAGATGGGGGAGTTTCTCTCCGCCAGGGAACATCTTGAAGACGCGATCTCCTTCTATGAGCATGAGCGGCCACTCGTCCTCCGCTCTGGCGGGGTTGATGCTGGGGTCGCTTGCCTGTCGATGGCCGCTTTGACTCTATGGCAGCTTGGCTATGCGGACCAGTCTCTCAAGCGGGGCAATGAAGCACTCTCATTGGCTCAAGCGCGGTCTCATCCTCTTAGTATAGGTTTGGCGGAGATTTTTTTCGGTGTTCTGCGTCAATATCGGCGGCAAGGTCACGCAGCTCAAGCAAGCGCTGAGGTTGGGATTGCGGTCGCTGCCGAGCATGGCGCCGGCGACGTTATCGCGCTCGCCATTAGCGTTCGCGGCTGGGCAATGGCCGAAATGGGGCGCATCGGAGAGGGGATTACGCAGATACAGAAGGGCCTAGCTGCGCATCGCGCAACAGGGGCAGAACTGTACCGGTCATATCTTCTGAGCCTACTGGCGGAGGCATACATGGAGACGGGCCGCCTCGACGACGGTTTGAATGCCTTGACGGAAGCACTGGCCGCTGCCGATGAGCATGAAGTCCGCTTCTATGAGGCTGAGATGTACCGGCTCAAAGGCGAGTTGCTGTTGAGGCGCCAGGCGGAACGAAGTGGAGCCGAACACGCCAGTCCTGGAGTGAAGCCAGTAATCGTCGATTCCAACACCGCGGAAGCGAAGAATTGCTTTGAGCGGGCCATTGAGATTGCGCGAAAGCAGAGCGCCAGGTCGCTCGAATTGCGCGCGACGATGAGCCTTGCGCGCCTGCTCGCCAAGCAAGGCAAACGCGACGAAGCGCGCACGATGGTCGCCGAAATCTACTGCTGGTTCACCGAAGGCTTCGACACCGCCGACCTCATCGACGCCAAGGCCCTGCTGGACGAACTAGGCAAGTAGGTCATCCGTTTGGGCGTGCGGAACTCCCAGCCTCACATTAGGCATTAGCCAGGGTTTCTGCGGATCGTGGACCTGAATCGTCCGATGGGTCAGTGGAGCTACAAGGGAGCATTCGAAACCGCGCGTCGAACAAGCGGACGAGCCCGCGGTCTGATAACTGCTTGCAGATGAAGGACTTTCATTTGGTCGGGGCGGCCGGATTTGAACCGGCGACCACACGCACCCCAAGCGTGTGCGCTACCAGTCTGCGCCACGCCCCGACCGCGGGAAGGAATTGAGCGAAATCGCTAAAGAATCTCCACCTGTTAGGAAGCGCCGTCAAGAGCAGTCGAGACTCACCCGCCGGTCCCACACGACGCGTACCCGTGCTGACACCGCGGAACACAACACCTAGACCGGCCTCGCACTCGGGGTGCGCACATGCTCACGCCGAAACCCAAGGCCGATCAGGCGTCCATTGAGGCGGCGCAAAAAGCCGAAGCGGTGCACGAGTCGCAAGAACAGGGGTGGCTTGAGCAGGTCGACGCCGTCGCCCGGTGAACCCCGCTCGAGGGTGCGCTTAATCACTCGTTCCTGGATCACAAGTTGAAGGCGCTGCGTCAGGCGCGTGGGCAACTCGCGACGTTTTTGCAGCCGGCGCAAGTCTTCGTCGACTAGACGATCGTCACGAAGAGGCCTCGCGAGAAGGTTGCCCGCCGCGACGGCATCCTGGATCGCGAGGTTGATGCCGATGCCGCCCACCGGCGACATCGCGTGTGCGGCGTCCCCGATGCAGAGTAAGCCGGGACGAAACCATCGTTGCAACCGATCCACGCGGACGGTGAGCAACTTGACGGCGTCCCACTCCTGCAGTTCGTCGAGACGTGCCCGCAGAAACGGCGCCAGCTTGGCGATACGCTCGCGGAAAACCGGCAGACCCTGCTGGCGAACGCTGTCGATCGTCCCTTTGGGAATCACCAGGCCCAACTGCCAGTGATCGCCGCGATAGATCGCAATGAAGATTTGACCAACGTCTATGCGCCCGACGATCTCGGCGGGGTCATCCGGAAGGCGGGAGCAGCGGAACCACAGTGCGTCCATCGGCGCACCGAATTCGTCCACCTTGAGCCCGGCCTTCTCCCGTACCGTGGAACTGCGGCCGTCGGCGCCGACCACGAGTCGTGCGCGCACCTCGAACGTATCTTCCTGGGCTGTCCCGCTAACTCCCGCAATGTGTCCGGGTTCCTCGATCAGAGCGGTTACCTCCGCGCCCATGCGGAGTCTAAAGGATGGGTACTTTGCGGCGTGCGCCGCGATGAAATCGAGAAAGTCCCACTGCGGCATGACCGCCAGAAATTTACAATGCGTGGGCAGGTGCGAAAAATCGGCGAACGCCGTCCGCGTTTCTCCAAATTGCGCGTCGAGTCCGCGGACTTCCTGGTGCGGCAACTTGAGGAAGTGGTCCAGCAAACCGAGTTCGTGCATGATTTCGAGCGTCGATGGATGAATGGTATCGCCGCGAAAGTCGCGCAGGAAATCGCGATGCTTTTCCAGTACGACGACGTCGACGCCCGCGCGCGCCAGCAGCAATCCCAGCATCATTCCCGCGGGACCGCCCCCGGCGATGCAGCACCTGGTTTCAAGCTTTAGAGATGGCATGGCAGAGCGATTCGGCGGGGCATCCTTGATCAATTACGGAAACTCGCGATTGCGCCTATAGTCGGGCGTTCGCACAAGTCTCCTCGTTGCCGAAGGGTGGGTCCGTCTGTAATGGGCGGGAAGGCTTTTTGTGCGGCTGTTTTCGGTTTTTTCGAACCGCTTAGTCGCACGTCAGATTCACGGCTTGTTCTTTTTGGTGGTGGAATCCGCTGTCGCCGCCTTGCGCTTGGACGCCTCGCGCTCAATCGCGGCATCGATCCCGACTACCGTATAGCCGATCTGGTTAAGAAACTTGTACAGCCGCAGTACGTACTCGCGCGGAGTATCGCTCTCCCACCCTCGCATCGCATCCTCGGTCTCGATCAGATCGGGCAGCCAGCTTTGCCGCTTCGCCACCGTCTCGTTGAGTAGGTGCGCGATCCGGTCGGCATTAGCACAATAGCGGTTGGTTCTTGGCTCGTAGGGTCCGCTCATGAGCCCCAGCTTCACGATGGCGTCCCATACATCGCTACCTGTCAGTGGCATGGCCGTGCTCCTTTTCCCTGACTAGCCGGCTTCTATTGACGAGGTTCAGCGGGTTTAGGCCGGGCCGCTCGGAGTGGGACGACGACCCCACGCCGAGGCTTCACTGCTCCTCCGTTCGGGGCAGGTTGCACGCCTCGCGTGATCTGAGTGTAGAGCCAGCGTTGCTCGCCCGACCCGAGCCTGCCGGCGCGCGCGAGACATTCCTCGCACAGAGGGCCATGGAACGGCTTTGTGGTACGACGGCCGCGAGGGTCCAGGCCCCGCAACCCGACTCGGATTCGCACGTCGAGTTTATCATTACCGCAACAGTCGCACACTGCCATATGACTTATCCTCCGAATCAACCCAAGAGGTACGCGCCGGGACGATTCCGGCGGCGGCTTCACCCGAAGTCGATTCTGCTATGCCTTCTTTTTCGCGGCGACCCGTGGGCGCCATTGCCAGTACGATCGCAGGTCAACCGCGAACGTCCAGGCGTTCCTGGGCTGATTGATCAGGTGTACAATCTCGCCGCAAATCGCCTCGGTCGAAACGAAATGGTCCGGGTCCTCCTCCGGCGCACCCTCGGTGATGCGCGGGAGTCCAACCGCGCCGTCAACGTCGAGCGCGACCGCATGGATTCCGCTATGCATGAATTCGTGCGCGACCGACTCGGCGATCGCGCGCTGCGCCACCTTGGACGCATTGTAGGCCGCATATTGCGCCGGACCACCACGCGTCTCCGATCCTAGCACAAAGATTATTGTCCCATTGCCGCGCGCGGCCATCCTCGCCACCACTGCCTGCGTACAAAAGAAAGGACCGTAGCAATTCACCTTAAGCTGGAAGTCGAAGTCCTCTTCGCTGGTGTCGATCAATGGTTTACGCAGATAGGCGCCGGCGTTGTTGATCAGCACCGCGATCGGGCCCAACTCGCGCTCGACGGCTTCGACCGCGGACACTACCTGCTCGCGCTTCGAAACATCCGTGGGGGTGACAAGCGCCTTGCCGCCTCGCTGCCTTATGAGATCGGCAGTTTCATCCAATTGAGACTTCGTGCGCGCGATCAGCCCACACGCGTAACCTTCTCGTGCCATCCGCTGCGCGATGTCGCGTCCAATACCGCGACCCGCACCCGTGACCAACGCAACCTTAGACTCTGGCATGCCGCGCATTTTAGCGTGCTCGAATCATTTGGCAAACCTTTGTGGGTTACCTGTTCGTGATCGGACCGCCTGCGCTTGGCGGCGGCATCGTTCCAGTGCTAGCGTCGAAGGTGGCGATCATCGAAATGAATCCGCGATCAGATCGTAAGACGGGCCCGACCAGTGCATCAGCGTTGTGTGCAACCACACTAATTGTTGCACTTGGGGGTTTGTTGTTTCTTGCAACTTCGGCCCGCGCGCAATCGGACGACGGAGCCGCGATCGCGGCTGCGCCCGCTGACGACGCATCTGCCACCGCTGACGACGCGTCGGCCGCCGCCGACTATACGACGATCGACGACTCCGCGGATGACGGGTCAGGCCAGGTGCTTGAGCTGCCACAGCGAATCGATCCATCCAATCCTCAGACTGCCGATACTGAAGGCGATGCGGACGCCGGCAACATGCCCCAGGACCAACTCGGTGATGTCAACCAGTACGAGAGCCAGACCGCGGGCGCTGAGCTGAACGCCTATCCGGGCGGCATCGTGGGCGTTCCCGTGGGCCTGATCGCAATGCCGAGAACGTCGATCCCCGCGGTTACTGGATATTTGCAAACTCCTGCAAGTCCTTTTGTCGCGCGCCCGGGTGGATTAGGACCATTCCTCGCGACTAGCCCGATGCTATCTCGCTCGCCCCGGGGCGGGTCGATACCCGGCGGTTGGTGGACGCGCACCCATCGCTGAGGATTCCCTCGAGCGCTGTATTTTCCTCTAGTAAGCTTCACAGTTCCGTTGTATTCATTACCCTGACGCGATCGCTCTTGCGTCGCTGAAGCACTCTGGCTGCCCATGCTAATAGCAATCGACGTCGGCAATACCCATACCGTAATTGGCATTTACGAAGGCGAACGCCTGACCAATCACTGGCGTCTCTCCACCGATCCCGACCGTACCACCGATGAATACGGCGTGACCTTGCGAGGTTTGCTCCAAGGGGCCGACCTCGAAACCCCGCTGGAGCCTGAAGGGGTGGTGATCGCGTGTGTAGTGCCCCCGCTTAACCAGACGATCGAGCACCTGGCCGAACATTACTTTCGATGCCAGCCGCTGGTGGTTGGGCCCGGCATCAAGACCGGAATGCCGATCCTTTTTGAAAATCCCAAGGAAGTCGGCGCGGACCGAATCGTTAATGCGGTCGCGGCCTTCGACCACTTCGCCAGCGCGTGCATCGTGGTGGATTTCAGCACGGCCACGACCTTCGACTACATCACCGGCCGCGGCGAGTATGTGGGCGGTGCGATCGCGCCGGGATTGGGAATTTCGATGAACGCCCTGGTGGAGCATGCCGCAAAGCTCTATCGGGTCGAGTTGGCCCGTCCGCGCGATGTGGTGGGTCGCACCACTGTCGGCGCGCTCCGGTCCGGTCTCATCTATGGCTACACGGCGCTCGTGGATGGGCTGGTCGAACGGATAATACGCGAGCGCGGCGAAAAGACCCGCGTAATCGCGACCGGCGGGCTAGCCGATTTAATCGCGCCGGAATCGGAGACGATCGAAGAAACTGACGAATTCCTGACTCTCAAGGGGTTGCGTCTGATTTTTGAACGTAACCGCCGCGTCTAGACGCGACCTCTGCCCGCGCGTTGGCGTCTTGGCGGACATTTCGACTAAAGAGGAGTGGTGCTTTGCATCACCACGTATGAGGAGAGACTCGATGGCTGAGCCACGGCGCGTTGTCACCGACAACATGATCGGCCTGAAATTGCCCGACTACGCGCGGCTCTCGTCCCGTGTCGCGACCGTGCTCGGTCACAACCCTGGACCCTTCACTGGCCCTGGCACCAACACTTATATCGTTGGCACCGGTCGTCTCCCACTGCTGCTCGATACCGGCGTCGGAGTTCCGAAATGGGCGGAGCTGTTGCCCCAGGGTTTGCGTGCGCTGTCCGATGCCGGCGATATCGAGAAGATCGTTCTTACGCACGCCCACCAGGACCATATCGGCGGCGTCAAGGATGTAAGCCGACTCTTCGGAAACAAGGCAGTCTACAAGAAACCGTGGCCGGTTCCGGGACCCGACGATGCCGCCGGGACTCCGATTAGCCCGATCGATGATGCGGCCGTGGTGACCACCGAGGGTGCAACCTTGCGCGCGGTCTTTACCCCCGGACATGCCCCCGACCATCTCTGTTATTACCTCGTCGAGGAAAAAGCCTTGTTCACCGGCGATGTCGTGCTCGGGGCCGGAACGACGATTATTCCGGATGAAACGGGCGACCTCGGGCAATACATGAACTCGCTGCGCCGCCTGCTCGAACTCGACGTCGAAACCATCTATCCGGCGCATGGGCCGGTGATTCCCAGGGCCAAGGAAAAAATCCGCGAATATATAGCTCATCGCGAGTTGCGCGAGCGGCAAGTGCTCGGCGCGCTGAAGGACGGGCCGCTCGATCCGATGGCCATCGTCAAGCAGATCTATACCGACGTACCGGAATTTCTGCATCCGGCCGCTGCCCAATCAGTCCGTTCGCATCTGAAGAAGCTGCTCGGGGAAGGACGCGTGGTGGAGCATGACAAACGCTGGGCGCTCAACTAGGAAGGCCTGGCTGGGGGCCCTGATTGCGGCGAGCGCCTTGAGCGCTTTTGCGTTCGCGATGGTCGCCGGGTCGGCGTTTGCCCAGGATCGAGTGGCGGCCGAAACTCTGGCCGCGGACGCGCTGTATGAGCGCGTCGCCGATTCGACCACCACCGACGGGATCACAGCGTCGCCGACTCCGACGATCAGCCCATCGCCTTCTGACACCACGGGGGCTGCGTCGGCAGCATTGCCACGCTCACCGGCAGGCCCGGTGACTTTGCCAGTGCCGACGGCATATGCTTCTCCGGCCGCCGCCAGTTCCCCGGCCGCCGACGCCGCTCCGGTCGCTGCAACTCCTCCCGCAGCTTCCCGGACCGAGACCTACGTAGTACCAGATTCGATGTCGGTACCTGCTTTCTCGGCGCAGAGTACCACTGAAATTCCCTCGGCCGCGCCGCAAACCGAACCGGCGCGCGCCGATAGCGCTCCGGCGGCCGATGCTTCTGCCGACGACGCGGAAATCGTCAACTACCAGAATTGGCAGAGAGATCCGGCCTTCGACCCTCACCTCCATTCCCTCCAGGAGTTTCTTAGTGAAGGCTCGGGTGGGACACCGCTTGGAATCGAAATTCGCCAGGCTCGGTGCAAATTGGCTTCGGGGCAAATGGCCGATGGTCTGCAAATCGTGGACGTGACCGCGAACAGTCCGGCAGCGAAAGCTGGATTGCATTCCTTCCACCGTACAGTCAGTGACGTACTCAAGGGCGTTACGGTGGCGGGGGCGCTGTTCTTTCCGCCCGCTGTAATCCTGTTACCGATCATGGACCAGGTTCATGTCGGTGAGACCTCCGACATGATAATTGCCGTGGACGGCACTCGGGTCACCGATTACATCCAGTTCGCCGAACTGCTGCGCGACGTGCGGCCGGGAGAAATAGTCTACTTGAGCATCATTCGTGACGGCGGCCGGCTGCAGGTGCCGGTCCACCTTCCCCAGACCTTGCCGCCGCCCACGTTTTGATCGGCGGGTCGGCCTTTTCCGCTTTACTGTTCGATCCGTTCGCGCTACAAGTTCTGGTCCGTCGCGGTTTCGCGCCGGGGAGAATAATCAGAGAGAAGGCTGAAAAAGCCTTTGGAATTGCGGATAGGCTTGGGCTCGTGCCCGGATCCGGCTAGGTAAGGACCGGGACCCCGAAACGAGACTTGAGCGCGTCTCCAGTTGCGCAAAGTTGGCGGGGTCGCCGGTCAGGGCTGCTCCGCTTTTTATTTTTTAAGAGGCCGACAAGTAGGCGTGACCATGGCAAATGACAAAGTTCGCGTAACCGATCTCGCCCGAATGAAGGCGGAGGGTACGCCGATTACGATGCTGACCGCGTACGACTACCCGTTCGCGCGAATTTTCGATCAGGCGGGCGTCGATATCCTGCTGATCGGCGATAGTCTCGGGATGGTTGTGCAGGGTGCCGACAGCACGCTTGCCGGTCACGCTCGGCGAAATCGTCTATCACGTCCGCATGGTGGTGCGGGCGCGGAGCGCGCACTGGTGGTGGGCGACCTCCCGTTCCTCTCCTATCAGGTCAGTATCGAGCAGGCGCTGCGCAATGCCGGGCGCCTCATCAAGGAGGGCGGCGCCGAGGCCGTCAAACTCGAGGGCGGGACCACGATGGCCGAGACTATTCGCCGCCTGGTCGAGGTCGATATTCCGGTGATGGGGCATATCGGTCTCACCCCGCAGTCCGTACATCGAATGGGCGGCCATCGGGTGCAGGGCCGTCGTTCCGGAAAAGGACCGGGATGTCGTGAACGCTTGCTCGAGGACGCGGCCGCGGTCGAGCAGGCGGGAGCGTTCGCGATGGTGCTCGAAGGTATTCCGGTCGATCTCGCCTCCGAGATCACTTCCAAGTCGGGAATTCCGACCATCGGCATCGGCGCGGGGCCGGGCTGCGACGGCCAGGTGCTCGTCATGCATGACATGTTGGGTCTCAGCGAGTCGTTCGTGCCCCGTTTTGCCAAGCCCTACGCGAACCTGTGGCACGATGCTACGGCGGCCGCGACCAGCTACGTCCGCGAGGTCCGCGATCGCGTCTTTCCCGCGCCCGAGCACTGCTATGGCGTCAAGGGAGGCTGAGCCGCGTGGAGATCATCGCGTCGCCGCAAGAAATGCAGCAGTGGTCGGAGCGGGCGCGACGCCGCGGCGAGAAGATTGCTTTCGTACCCACCATGGGGTTCCTGCATGAGGGACATCTGACCCTGATGCGCGAGGGGCGGAAGCAGGCGTCTGTGCTCGCCAGTTCGCTCTTTGTCAATCCGACCCAGTTCGGCCCCAACGAGGATTTTTCGCGCTATCCGCGCAACTTCGAAGGCGACTGCGCCTTGATGCGCTCCGTCCCGGTGGACGTACTTTTTGCACCCGAGCCCGAGGCGATGTACCCGCCCGGCTCGCAGACCTTTGTCGAGGCAACGGAAGTCACCCGCGGCCTCTGCGGTGACCATCGCCCGGGCCATTTTCGCGGCGTTACGACGGTCGTCGCGAAGCTGTTCAATATCGTCAAGCCGCATGTCGCGCTGTTCGGCGAGAAGGACTACCAGCAATTGCGCGCAATCGAGCGGATGGTCAAAGATCTCAACTTCGACCTCGAGATAGTTCCGGTGGCGACCGTGCGCGAGCCGGATGGGCTCGCGATGAGTTCGCGCAACGCCTACCTCAAGCCCGATGAGCGCGAAAAGGCCCTGGCTCTGAGCCGCGCGCTCAAAGCGGCCGGTGGCTGTTTCAACGCCGGATCGCGCGAACCGGCGCAGATCGTTCAGGCGGCCAGGGCCGTACTCGAGAATACGCCGGGAGTGCGGGTCGAGTATGTCGAGGCGGTCGACGCGCAAACGCTCCAGCCGTGCGCGATGATTGACAGCCCGGTCGTGGTCGCGATTGCCGCGCAGGTCGGAGCCACCCGCCTAATCGACAACGCGGTGCTTGGAAGACCTGCAGGGCAATCCCAGACGTAAGCACAGAGTCCGAATGTTCTCTGATCCGAACCGCCTGACCGGCGACAGTCCGGCAGGCAGGCAAATCAAGGAGTCAGCCCCATCATGCGTATCATGCTTCGTTCGAAGCTTCACCGCCTGCGCCTTACGGGAGCCGACCCGGACTACGAAGGCAGCATCGCTATCGACTCGAACCTGCTCCAGGCCGCCGGGATCGTCGAGTACGAGATGGTGCACGTGTGGAACGTGAGCAACGGTGAGCGCCTGGAGACGTACGCGATCAAGGCGGCGCCCGGATCGGGCGAGGTCGCGCTCAATGGCGCGGCGGCTCTGCGCGGCAAACCCGGCGACATCATAATCGTGGCGACGTTCGCGCCGATGGACGAGGGTAGGGCGCGCCGCCACGTCCCGACCGTTGTTCACGTCGACGAGCAGAACCGTCCACGCGAGTTGCATCTGGCCCGGACAGGATAAGGGCTCGTTTCGCTCGATCCGGTCGTTAGGTGTGGACGCTCAATAATAGTCCACGGGATCGACCTGGCGCTTGGCCCCATACCAGAACAGCATGTTTTCCGTGAGGCCCTGCCAGGTGAACTTCCCGGGCGGCATCAACAATCGCTTGAACATCGACTTGAAGGAGTAAAACTCCTTGGTGCAGCGCCAGACGCCTTCTTCGACCTGCTGCGGCGAGAGGTTCTTGGGCACGAACATGCAGCGAAAGTTGTTGGTATACATGTCGGCGTCGGGGATTATGACCCGGCCCTCGGCCTCCAACTGCTCGCGCATCGGGGTGCCGCGACGCGGCGTGACCGTATTGAAGAAGGCCTCGGGCGCCTTGACCTCGTGCAGAAACTTCAAGGTATCGTCGAAGATTTGCGGATGGTCCTCTTCGAGTCCGAACAGGAAATTCAACGAATAGTAGATGCCGTAGTGTTCGAGCCGCTTGAGTAGCTTCTTATAGTCCTTGGTGTGGTTCTGAATCTTGTTCATCGAGAGCAGACTGTCCTGGCTGATCGATTCCACACCGATATTGACGTGAAAGACACCCGCTTTGGCTGCTAATTCGAGTAGATCCTCATCGTGATTCGAATTGACCGTCCATAAGCAGGAGAAACGGATATTGAGCGGCTCAAGTGCCTTGAACAGCTCTTTGGCGAATTTGTGTTTACCGGTGATCTGGTCGTCGATGAACTGGAAACGGCGGAAGCCCGTGACTTCCATTACCTGTTTGATCTCTTCGACGATGTCGGCGACCGGGCGGGTCCGGTAGCTGCCGCTGTAAAAGACCGGGATTTCGCAGAATGAACAGCGGTAAGGGCATCCGCGGGAGGCCTGCACTGGCACCGCCTTGAACAGGTAGCGGTTCAGTTTGAGCAGTTCGTGGCGCGGACGGGGCAGGTTCTTGAGGTCGTGGAGCTTATCGGACTTATAGGTTTGCTTGAGCTTGCCGTCACGCCAGTCCTGGAGCAGTTCGGCCCAGACCATGTCGGCTTCACCCTGCACCACGGAGTCGGCGTGTTTGAGCGCCTCTTCGGTCTGCAAGGTGGCATGGAATCCACCCATTACGACCGGGATTCCGCGTTTGCGGAACTGGTCACCGAGATCGTAGGCACGCAGGGAAGCGCCGATCGTGGTGGTCATACCGACGAGATCCCACCCGCCGTCGAAATCGAGTTCTTCGAGTCGCTCGTCACACAGGGTGACGTCGTAGTCGTCGGGGGTGAGACCGGCGAGTAGCGGGATCATCAGGCCCATGATCAAACGCCACCGCGTCTTATGCGGCGTGCCATCCAGATGTACGGTAGTGGGTTGAATCAACAGGATACGAGGTTTCTTCACAGTCACTCCTTACCAAGGTTTTCCGGCAGGAACGGCCCGACCTTCCCCTTTTAGCGGCCCCTCTACTAGCGTTTGCGGCGCTGTGTGAGCCCCCATAGGGCAATGGCGAAGATGTAGGTTCCGAAGGCGGCCCCCCAAGCAAAATACCGAAGACGATCCAGGACGGCGAGAACGACGAGGATATATGCGAAGTCCCTTCCAGTGGCGCGCTCGACCCGCCCGATCCATTGCTCGGCCTTGCCCGCGTTGACCGAGAGCGCATGATTGACCGAAAACGCACAGGCGGTGAAGCCGCCGAGCAGAACTGCCAACAGGTAAAAATAGGTCGAGCTATGGCCGGCACGGTAGCATCCCACGAACAGGCCGATGAAGACGACGACGTGGACGATATTGTCGGTAAGGACGTCCAGGCGCGCGCCGGCTTTCGACTCGACCATCCGCAGACGGGCCACCTCGCCATCGACGCCGTCAAGCGTGATCGAGACCAGGAAAAGGATCGCGCCCGCCAGCTTGATCCAATAACCCGCCGCCGCGAGCATCGCAGCGCACGCGAAGCCGAGCGCGGTATTGGCCAGGGTGATGGTATTGGGCGACAGCCGTGCGCGCGCGAGCGGGAGACTCAAACGCCATGAGAGTCGACGATCGAAAACCCGGGCCATCAGGGCGTCGGTGGTTACGCTTTCGTTTCGCACTGCCTGGGCGAGACGGACCTCGGCCTCTTCGCGGTCTTCGGGGCGGCCGTTGAGCGCGAAGGGCAGTTGCAGGCTTGCGCCCGGGCGCGGGCGGGCACCGGCGGGAGCGTCGATGAGCGCTCCGGCGGGTCCGATCGCGAGCATGCCGCCGTGCTCCTCGTCCACGCTCAAGACCCTGAGCGGACGCGACGGCTGTGCGGCGAAATCGTCCAGGGCGGCGCGCAGTTGCGACTGCGCCAGGACCAGGTTGCCGGAAAGAAGCAGGCACGGGGTAGTGGCTTCGATTCCAGACGATCCGATGGTGGCGTGGAGCGAGTCGACGACCTCGAAGCGCGCGCCAGAGTCGAGCTGCGTCAGCAGAGCAAGGGTTTGGTCGCGACGCGCGGGCTGAACCTCCATGACGAAACGGTTAATTCCCGCGCGCGTACATTGGATGATCAGCCGTTCTAAGAGGGAACGGCCGAAAATCCGTTCCGCGGCACGCGAAGGAGCCGCAATCAGCGCGGTGGTGATAGAAGTGGTTTCCACTTGGACGAATTAGAACTAGGTTTTTAAAGGAAATTGACCGATGAGTCAATGTAACCTCCCCACAACAATACGGTAATTTCTTCAAGGTTTTGGCTCGTCGGAGCCCGCGCTACGCTGAGTCAGCGAAGATGCCATTGCAAGCGGGGCAGCTGGCAGCGAGTCGAGCGCGGCTGCTAAGCTTGGGCCCTCCGATGCGAGCAATTCTGTTCGATTTTGGCGGAACTCTCGACTATCCGGGCCATTGGCTCGACCGCTTTTTGCGGCAATATCGGAGCGCCGGAATCGATTTGAGCCGGGCGGAATTGGATCGTGCGTACGACGCCGCGACGCAAACCGCCTATCGGGCCGCGGAATCGATTCGTGAACTCGGACTTGCCCGGTTGATTCGCTATCTGGTCGGACTGCAGATCGAGGAACTAACGAAGACCGGCCCGGTCGCCGTCACGGCGTTGTTGAATTCCACGCGAGCCGCCGGAAAGGCCGAGTTGGCCAATCGTATAAGTGAAGGGTTTACGCGGGAATCGCTGGACGGCCTCGCCGCCAGCCGGAAGATCGTCGCCGCGCTCGGGGCGCGCTTCAAGATCGGTATTGTTTCGAATTTCTACGGCAATCTGGACCGGGTGCTGGCCGAGACCGGAGTGGCGCAGAACGTGGACGCGGTGGCCGATTCGTCCCGCGTTGGTATCTCGAAGCCTGCTGCCGGGATTTTTCACGCCGCATTGACGCAGCTCAAGGTCGCGCCGCGCGAAGCGGCCATGGTCGGCGATTCGATCGACAAGGATTGCGCTCCCGCCCACCGGCTAGGTCTGACCACGGTGTGGCTGCGACATCGCGGGGTCGCGGCGAACGGCGTCGAAGAGCTGCTGGCGGACTTCACGATTCGGGACCTTGCGGAGTTAGAAGATCTCAAATGGCCGGATTGAGCGGAGCGATTCTGGCGGCGGGGCGGGGCGAACGTTTGCGCGAGGCCGTGGGCGGAATACCCAAGCCGCTGGTCGAAGTGGGCGGTGAGCCGATGATCGTGCGGCAGGCGCGAACGATGCTGTCCCTGGGTGTGAGCCCGGTGCATGTGATCGTGAATTCAGAGACCGCACAGGCGATGCGCGGGCGAGCGACCGCGCTGCCAGCGGGCGTGGAACTGTGCGTGCGCGACACGGCTAACTCGATGGAGTCGCTGTTGACACTGGGCGAACGGATCGCCGCCGGCCGCTTCGTGCTTGCCACAGTGGACGCGGTGACGAGCGCGGGCGAGTTCCGGGGCTTTGTCGCACGCGCGACAAATTTGACCGATCCCGCCGCCTCCGCGGGGGTTCATGTTCTCGACGGAGCGCTGGGAGTGGTAAAATGGCGTGGGGATCGGAAGCCATTGTTCGTGCGCATCGCCGCGGGGGGTCTGATCGCGAGTTTCGGGGAGGACGCGACGCCGCTAGTGACGGCGGGGGTGTATCTGTTTTCGACCGGGATTTTCGCCCACAGCGCCGGCGCACGCGCCGCGGGACTGGGTGCCATGCGGGAGTTTCTGGCTTATCTTTTGACCAAGGAAATGAGGTTTGCCGCGATCGAAATGAAGCATGTGGTCGACGTTGATGAAGGCGGAGACCTCGAGACGGCGCGCGCGATTGCCGGGCCGGAGACGGCAGGACGGCCAGAGCGCACGCGCTGACCCGAAGTGTCCCGAGCGGAGAAGCAGATGAGTTTGCGGATACTTGGAGTATATCGGGAAGCCGAATTCTCTCCGGGCAAGGCGGAAGCGGACGGCGCGATTCTCGATGCGGTGCTCGGGCACTTGCGCGCCGCCGGCGCCGAGACCGCGACGATCGATGCCGTGCGCTTCATCTCGGACCCACTGCCGCAAGCGAATATGGTGCTCGCGATGTGCCAGGGGGGAGAGGCGTTGCGGCGCCTGGCGACGGTGGCGGAGGGAGGCGCGGTGACGCTCAACTCGGCGCTGGCGATCCGCAACTGCTATCGCGATCTGCTCGGGGCCGGGCTCATGCGGGCGGGAATTCCGGTGCCGGAAGGCGCGCTGGTGCAGACCCCCGCGCCGCTTAACCTAAAGCCATTGCGCACGCTCGATCTATCGGCGCCGATGTACGTCAAGCGCGGTGATGTGCATGCGTTGGGACCGGACGACGTGTGCCGGGTCGAGGGACTCGAGCAACTGGAGGCGACACTGTTGCGCTTCGCGCGGCGCGGAGTCGGGTTGGCGTACGTGCAGCAGGAGGCGGTCGGCGACGTAGTGAAATTCTACGGCGTGGGCGGCGCCGAGTATTTCTCGGTGAGTTCCGGCGGCGACGCGATGGGCGAAGCGGCCAAGCTGGCGTTGTCGCAGGCGGCGGGAGTGGCGGCGCAGACCCTGGGCCTGGAAGTGTGGGGAGGCGACGCGGTGGTCAAGGACGGGCGTTTCGCGATCGTCGATTTCAACGATTGGCCGAGTTTCGAACAGGTGCGGGCGGAAGCGGCCCGGGCGATTGCGCGGCGGTGCCTAATGCTCTTGCGACAGCATCCAGCGGCACGCGATCTTTCGCTCTGAGCGGCGCGCGATGCTTCGCATTGTAGTAGGAAATTACCGCCCGATGGGAGTTGATGACGTACTGCGCAGCGAACCGCTCGCGCCGCGGTTGAATAATCTCGTCTTTTTCTTCACAATCCGAGTCTCATGGCAAGCGTAATTCGAGCATTCAGCGCGTTTCACGTATGCCGTCTGACTGGGCTCTCCCTACGTCAACTGTCGTATTGGGACGATACTGAATTTTTTTTCGCCATACTACGCATCAGAAAACAGGCGCAGTCCGTTTAGCCGAGTTTATTCCTTCGAGGATGTCGTCGGGCTTCGGCTAGTTGCGATCCTGCGGAACGACCATGCAATCCCGCTTCAAAAGCTCCGCAAGATTGCTGAGCAATTGAGCCGCTATCATCCGCGACCGTGGTCGGCACTTGTTCTGTATGTCTGTGGCAAGAACGTCTATTTTAAAGAGCCTGACACTAAAGAAATCCGAAAGGTTGACCATCCTCAGTTCGTTTTTCCGATTGCAGTGAATAGCGTTATCGCCGATATCCAATCTAAGGCGGATGCACTGCGGCATCGGAGAGAAGACCAAATCGGTCACCTAGAGCGGCATCGAAATGTCGTTCACAACGCCTGGGTAGTGGCGGGAACACGGATTCCTACCAAAACGATCTGGCGTTATCACCAAGCCGGATATAGAACGCCTGCCATCATTCAAGAATATCCACTATTAAAACCAGTAGATATTGCCGCCGCGATTTCTCACGAGAAGGGGCTTGCGCGAAAAGCAGGTTAAGTACCGGCATCTAGGCGACGCCGTTGCATCTCCTGCTTGACCACAACGTTCCCGATCCAGTTTCACAAATATTTCGAGATCGGGGGCACACGGTCGTATTGCTTCGCGATATTATGCCTATAGATTCGCCCGATCTCGTTGTCGCCGCCGTCGGCGATATGGATAGCGCAATTTTGGTGACCTGCGATCATGATTTCGATGCCATAGCGCCCAGAATATTAAAAGGCATGCGAGCACGCTTTAGGAGGCTAAGTCGATTATCAATTCGGTGTGCTGAATTCCATGCGGCCCGGCGGATCGAAGAGGCGATGGAACTTATCGAATTGGAGTACAGACTAGCGCAAGCTCGCCCTGACAAGAGGATGTTCATAGAAATATTAACGACTGGGATTAAGACCAACCGCTAGAGTCGCCAGCTACCTCACGGCAAATTGTCTACGTCGAGAGTTCTTTCTGCTGGCTGACAACGGTGGCGAGGGCCCTTCACCTTCCTGCGTGGCTTCTTGCGTGCGCGCTTCGCGTCGGCTTTAACTCGACGTTCGGCTTCCTTCGACCTGCGGATTTTGTTTCACGCTGTGACTCCTGCTGACGCCAACGCCCGAATAGGTGGCACGCCCGTGCCCTCGTCCGTTTCGATGCGGGTCACCGGGGGCACTGGAACCGCGGAAAGATTCTTCGCCGCGCGGTCGGGATGGCGGCCCATCAACTCGCATCGGGCGGTAATTTCCTACTACAATGCGGACGGTGACGCGGCGCGCCCGCGTCACACTAATTCGCTCGGTCCCGACCGCGGAAAGAGGAAACTCGATGTTCGATCAGGAGACTTCGATCAGCGCCGACAAGGCGCTGGAACACCGGCTGCCGGCGGCGGTAACCCCGGTCCGCTACGAGTTGCGCCTGACGCCTGACCTCGTTGCCTTCACCTTCGCGGGCGAAGAGCGCGTGGTGGTTACGGTGCACGAGGCGACGGCGGAAGTCGTGCTCAACTCGCTCGAACTGGGATTGGACGAAGCCGTGGCCACCCGCGGCGCAACCAGCGTGCGGGCGAGCCGAATCGAGTTGGAGCCGCAACGCGAGCGGGCGCATCTGCATTTCCCGGAGGCGCTGGCGCCGGGTGAGTGGACGATCGCGATCAAATACCGCGGCGTGCTCAACGACAAGCTGCACGGCTTCTATCGCAGCAGCTATACCGACGCCGCGGGCAAGAGCCACGTCGCCGCGACGACCCAGTTCGAGGCGACCGACGCGCGCCGCGCCTTTCCGTGCTGGGATGAGCCGGCGCTCAAGGCGGTCTACAAGGTCACGCTGGTGATCGACGAGGAGCTGGCGGCCTATTCCAACGCTGGGGTCGAGCGCGAGCGTGCACTTGGCGGCGGCAAGAAGGAGGTCGTCTTCAAGGATACGATCAAGATGTCGACCTACCTGCTCGCCTTTATCGTGGGCGAGTTTGAGGCGACGGCGACGGTCGACGCGGGGACACCGCTGCGGGTGGTGCATGTGCCGGGCAAGCAGGGTTGAGCGCGTGGGCACAGGAGATCGGCGCCTTTTCGCTGAAGTTCTTCGCCGACTACTACGGCATCCCATATCCGGGCGACAAGCTCGACCTGATCGCGATTCCCGATTTCGCCGCCGGCGCGATGGAAAACTTGGGTGCAATCACCTTTCGCGAAACCGCGCTGCTGGCGGACGACAAGACCGCTTCGCGAGCCGAACTCGAACGCGTGGCCGACGTGGTGGCGCATGAGAACGCGCACATGTGGTTCGGCGACCTCGTGACGATGAAGTGGTGGAACGGCATCTGGCTCAACGAGGCGTTCGCCACGTTCATGGAGATGCTCGCGGTCGACGCGTGGAAGCCGCAGTGGAAGCGCTGGGACAGTTTCGGCGTCTCGCGCGCGGCGGCGATGGCGATCGACGCGCTCAAGAGCACGCGATCGATCGAGTACACCGTGCTCAGTCCCGAAGACTGCCGATCGATGTTCGACGTGCTGACCTATGAGAAGGGCGCGTCGGTGCTGCGGATGCTCGAGCAGTACCTGGCGCCGGAAGTCTTCCGCAAGGGGATTTCGAGCTATCTCAAGCGGCATGAATACGCGAACACCGAGACCGGCGATTTGTGGGACGCGCTGCAGGAGGCGAGCGGGCAGCCGGTGCGCAGCATGATGGACACGTGGATCTTCCAGCAGGGCTTTCCGCTGGTCAGCGTAACGGCCGGAGCCGGCGGCACGAGCTTGCGCTTCGAGCAGCGGCGGTTCTTCTATCTGCCGCCGGAACGGCCCGAGCCGCAACTCTGGCATGTACCGATTATCGTGCGCGCGAAGACCGCGCGGGGCGTCTCGACCCACCGGCTGCTGCTGACGGACGCGAGCGCGGAAATCGAACTGCCAGGCAAGATCGAATGGGCGTTGGTCAACGAGGACAGCAGCGGATTTTTCCGGGTGCGCTACGCGCCCGAATTGCTCCGCGCGCTGACGGCGAATCTCGGACAACTGCGCGCGATCGAACGCTTCGCGCTGGTCAGCGATACGTGGGCGGCAACCGTGATGGGGTTGACGCCGCTCAGCGAGTTTGTCGCGATGGCGCGGTTGTTCCGGGGCGAGAACGATCTCGCGGTCTGGCGGGCGCTGCTCGGCGGCTTCAGCTACCTCGACATGATCGTGAGCGAAGCCCAGCGTCCGGCGCTGGCCGAAGCGGTGCGCGGCGTGCTGGGCGGGATCGCGGGACGGCTCGGCTGGACGGCGCAGCCGGGCGAAGACGAACTGACGCGGCAATTGCGCGGCACGATTATCGGGGCGCTCGGCACGATCGGCGACGATCCGGCGGTGCAGTCGCGGGCGCGCGATCTGTACGAAGAGTGGAGCCGCAATCCGGCGCAGGCGGACCGCGATCTGATGCCCGCGCTGATCAATATTCTCGCGCATTCGGGCGGCGCGGCGCGTTACCAGGAGTTCAAGCGCAACTTTAAGTCCGCGCGAACGCCGCAAGAAGAGCAGCGCTTCCTGTTTTCGCTGGCTGGTTTCCGCGCCGCCGACCTGCTGCGCCAGACCATGGAGATGACGCTGAGCGGCGATGTGCGGACGCAGAACGCACCCTTCCTGATGCATTCGCTGCTGTACAATCCAGTCTCGCGGTACGAGGGGTGGGAGTTCGTCAAGCGCAACTGGGACGCGATGGTCCAGCGGTTCCCGGACAGCGCGTTGCCGCGGATGTGCGAGGCGATCGTTGGGCTGCTCGACCGCCAGGACGAGGTCGACGGCGTTCTTCGAGCAGCATAAGCCGCGGCTCGGCCACAAGATTATCGATCAGCATCTCGAGCGGCTGGCGGTGGCTGTCGAATTCCGCAAGCGCGAGGGCGCAAAGATCGAGGCCGCGCTCAAGGGTTGAGCGAGCGGAAACGGGCGCGAGGGCGCTCAGAAATCATCGCTGCGCGCGAAACCGCACGCTCTGCCGGCGGCGCTCGGCGCGCCGTGGTGCTCTTTTGAGGCTATTTTCTGACTATGCCAGAATCCGACAGTTCGGTAAGGTGGTTATGGACGCGTTAGCAAAAGCCCTCAGATTGAGGGCGTTTGCTCTCGACTCGGAATGAGGGGCCAAAGTTAACGCGTCGATGCTTATAAACCACCGCATGGCATAAACCGCCGTGTCCTCGTCGGAGAGTAGTTCGCAACCGAATTCCGCCATCCAGTAGGCTCGCAGACAAAGGCCAATTTCAGCTCACCCCTGGCGCCACGCGGGGCAAGCAGCCAAGCGTACGCTGCGGCGAGAGCTTCCCGCCCGCTTGCCGCGAGCGGCGTGCCGTGATGCTCTGTGAGGCTATTTTCTGACTATGCCAGAATCCAACAGTTCGATAAGCTCGCGGCACCCAGAAATCATTGCTGCGCGAGAAACCGCGCGCTCTGCTGGCGCATAAAAGCCTCGGCGCGGTCGAAGATCACATCGAGCCGGCTCTGCGGACTGCTCAGGATCTGGCGACTGCGGGCGGCGACGGTGGCGGGATCCTCGTCGGTCATGGTCTCGAGCAGATGGGATAGCGCAAGCATCGCGCTGTGGTTGGAGCCGAGGCGGGTCAGCGGGACCGGCGGCGCGGGCGTACTTGGCAAGGTGATCTGCGGGGGCGTGTTGGTGCGCGCCTGACTGCCGATCGCGGCGGCAAAGGTGCGGGCCGCTGCCGTACGATTATAGAGCGCACCGAGCTGCCATTTGTCGATGAGGTACTTGAGCAGGCTCGTATGATCGAAAACGTCGGGCAGCACACCGGGCTGGACGTACGGCGAGACGAGTAGCGCGGGAACGCGCAGGCCGGTCAGGAAGAAACTCCCTTCGTCAGGATATTGGAAGTGATCGGGCGGTACGGTGGGCTGCACCGCCACATGATCGTAGAAGCCGCCGTGTTCGTCGAAGAGCACGACCAGCAAGGTTGAGTTCCAGAGGTCGCGGTTGGCGCGAAGGGCATTGTAGACCGAAGCGACGAGAGCCTCGCCGTTCCAGACGTCGTGGCTCGGATGGTCGTCATTGGGCAACGGCGGCAGGTAGGCGGGTTCGATCAACGCAAAGCTCGGAAATTTATTTTCCGGGCCGGCGGCATCCTCGCGAAATTCGGCCATTCTTCGGTGCAGGAAGACGTTGCTCGGCTCTCGTTGATGGACCAGCAGCAGCGACAGCGGGAAGTCGCCAAAATACACCTTCCACGGGATCGAGCGCTCGTTGAGACGATCGAAAATCGTATCCTGATCGTACCAATGGAGATCGGTCGGCATCGTGCCTTCGGGCATCTTGACGCGCCCCAAGGACGTACCGCTCATCGCGAAGAGGCGGTTGGGCCATGTGGGTCCGGGCACCGACGAGAACCAGTGATCGCAGACGGTGAAATTCTCGGCGAGCAGATGCAGCGCGGGGAGCGCGCCGCGGTCGTGATATCTCATCACTTCGGAAAGTTGCGCCGGGCTAAGGTTGGGTTCGTTGAGCGAGTAGTTGGCGACGAATTCGCCGTTGTTGTTCGAGATCTGCCCCAATACGTTCGCATAGTCGTGCTTGGGGTCGGTGACGCCGCTGCGGGCGGCGCCCGGGATTTGCGGGTAGACCCGGCCCTGCCACGAATTGGTGCCCGGCTTGGCCGGATCGATTCCCTCGAGCGTCGGATAGACCTGTCTCATCGTGCCGAGAATATGGTCGAAAGACCGGTTCTCCAGCATCAGGACCACGACGTGCTTGATCGGATCGGTCGCCATCGCTGATTCCCCCCAAATTTGAAACGGCCGTTTTGTTGCGATTCGGCGGCGTTGGAAAATTTCAGGGTGTCGTAAGATTGTCAAGCGCGCACTCGGTCGCGCGATGGTGCGCTTGCGACTTGTTCGCGTGCTGGGGCGGACCTATGCTGCTGACGGGTTCACGCAATGACGGACTGGGATCCCGAACTTTATAACCGCTTTCGACGTTACCGGGCCGAGCCGGTCGACATGATCCTCGATCGGCTGGAATGCGCCCCTGCCGAACGGATCGTCGATCTCGGATGCGGCAGCGGCGAGAATACTGTCGAGCTGGCGCGGCGCAGCGTCGGCGGATTCGCGGAGGGGATCGATTCCTCGCCTGCAATGATCGATCGCGCGCTCAAGCTCGCGGCTACGCTCGAGCCGGAACTCGCGCGACGGGTCAGCTTCGCGATCGGTGACCTCCGCAATTTCGCTGGCGACCGCGAATATACCATCGTTTTTTCCAATGCCGCGTTGCAGTGGGTCGGAGGCCATCGCGAAGTTCTGACCGCGTGCTACGGCGCGTTGCGTCCGGGCGGGCGGCTGGCCATTTCAGTGCCCGCGAACGAGATCGAAGCGGCGCAGGTGACGATGCAGGCGCTGGCAGCCGAAGCGCCATGGAGCGCGACTCTGGCAGCCGTCAAGACCCCGTCGAACCAAAACGTGCTCGCGCCCGAGGCGTACCGGGCGATGCTCGAAGAGATCGGTTTTGCCGGGGTCGATTGTTATTACCATACTTTTCGTCACGCGATGCAGAGTCCCGGCGAGGTGGTCGAGTTCTACCGCGCGACCGGACTGCGCGCGTTCCTCGATCGCCTGGCGCCGGAGCAACAGGGTCCCTTTATCGCCGAGCTCACGCGGCGGCTCGAGGTCGCGTACGGCACCCGCACGGCACTGACCTTCTCGTTTCGCCGGCTTTTTCTGTGGGGGCGACGGCCCGCAGGCTGATTCGCGGTGAAGCGCATTAATTTCATCCCCGCTCTGATCGCGCATGGCGGCGCGGGCGGCCGCGCGCAAGCAGCCGAGCGTCCCGCGCGGCGACGCGGGATACTGGCTGCCGTCGAGAACGGGGCCGAAATCCTGCGCGCCGGCGGCAGCGCGCTGGAGGCGGTGGTGGCGACCGTCAGCGAGCTCGAGGACGACGGACTCTT
This sequence comes from uncultured Pseudomonadota bacterium, assembly GCA_963837035.1. Taxonomy (GTDB): domain Bacteria; phylum Desulfobacterota; class Binatia; order Binatales; family Binataceae; genus JASHZA01. Next base: position 101,575 of record CAWIMH010000021.1, on the reverse strand, counting down.
CAACGCCGGCTATGGGTCGGTCCTAAACACTGCGGGACGGCCCGAGATGGATGCTGGAGTCATGGTGGCCGAGCGGGCGGCGTCCGGCGATGGGCGCCGGCGGATGACGATACGCGCCGGCGGCGTAGTGCTAGTAAGCCGTGTGCGCAATCCGATACGGCTCGCGCGCGCAGTGATGGAGCGGACGCCGCATCTGCTGGTCGGCGGCGTAGCGGCCGAGCGACTCGCGCGGCAGGCGGGTTTGCGGCTGTGCCGGCCGGATCAGCTAGTCAGTCCCCGCGCGCGTGAACGATGGCTCGCGCTGCGCGGAAGCGCCGCTTCATCCGCGAACAACGCAGACGAGCACGGCACGGTAGGGGCGGCCGCCGTCGATAGTCGAGGCAACCTGGCCGCCGCGACCTCAACCGGTGGTATGGGGGGCAAGATGCCAGGGCGAATCGGCGATTCCGCGATCATCGGAGCAGGGCTATTCGCCAGCGCCATGGGCGCCGCCTCAGCGACCGGAGCAGGTGAGGCTATAATGAAGGTCGCGCTGTGCCGGGAAGCGGTCGCGGCGTTGTCGCGCAGGCGGGCGCAGGAGGCGGCAACGCTGACGATTGCAGAACTGCAAGTCGCGACCGGCGCAGAGGCCGGAATAGTACTCGTCGACGAAAGTGGCCATTTTGGCTATGCCCACAATGCACAGGCGATGGAAGTGGCGATGTTCGATCCGGTCGGGGGCGTGCGCCACCTGCTGCCGGGCCGGTTGGAACTTCCACGCGAGCGTCACGGTGCGGATAACCGCTGAGGCGACACCGAGCGACGGTCAAGATGGCGAATCGGAGATTTCACTCATGGAAATATGTGGTGGATTGTGACTAGTGCAGGAGTGCCCGCGATCTGGGTGATTTTTTTCGCCAGACGTTCGCCGACTTCGTCGCTTTTAGGGGGCCCGCCGCTCTAGTGAGGCGTTCGAATCGGCATTTCGCGCAACTTTTCGCTCTGGCACATCCCGCTTCGACATCGAATTGCCGATTAAACCGGGCTGGACTATCCTTGAAAGGGTGCCGATTTACGAATACGAATGTGCCGCGTGCGGCCGGATCGGATCGAGTATCGTGATTGGAACACGGCGCGCGGTCCGTCCGAGCTGCGCCGCTTGCGGTGCCAAGCGGATGCGTCGCGTGATGTCGTCTTTTGCGGTGATCGACAGCGAGTCGTCTCGGCTTTCCGGCCTCGATACCAGCCGGCCGCGCGACGAATCCTTTTACCGGGATTCGCGGAACGTCGGCCTGTGGGCGAAGAAACGCGCGAAGGAGATGGGCGTCGATCTCGGGTCGAAGTTCGATGAAACGGTCGAGAAGGCGCGGAGCGGCAAACTAATCAAGGAGATGACCTGATCGCCGCGACTTTTCCGTTGGGGCCCGATGGCGGTGCGGGGGTTTCCAGTTTCGTTTGGTTGAGGTGACTATGGCCGACGAGAAGGACCGGTTTGGCGACAAGCTTCGCGAGGTCGAAAAGGCGCGCGAGGACCAATGGGCGCACGATCAAGACCAGAAATTGCTCGAGAAATTGCGGCAGAAACCACATCCGGAGCTGAATTGCCCGCACTGCAACGTCAAGCTGACCCCGCGTCGGGCCGCCGGATTCACGATAATGGGTTGCGCTAGCGGGCACGGCGCATGGATCGATCACGAAACGCTCGAAGCGTTGCTGAAGCGCCTCAAGTAGTGCAGCGCCGGACTCGATTGGCGTGAGCTGTCGCGAGGTTTGAGCGGAAGAGCTTCAGCCGAGAAGATGCGATGGGCGGTTTTATCGACTTGATGGGGAACGGCATCTAATCATGTACTTTGAGTACGGAGTTCTGCTTGGTCTGACGATTGTTGGGCTGGCCCTGATGGCCGCGATGATTGGCTTGCAGAAGCTGCTCGCGCCGAACAATCCGTTTGCGCGCAAGCAGATGCCGTATGAATGCGGGGAGCCGCCGACCGGCGGCGCCTGGATCAATTTTAACGTGCGATTTTACGTGATCGCGCTGGTTTTCGTGATTTTCGAGGTAGAGGTGGCCTTCGTGTATCCGATCGCCAGCGTCTACCTCGATTGGATCCATCACGGCCAGCGCTTTTTCGCGCTAACTGAGATTCTTATTTTCCTCCTAATCCTTTTTGTTGGCCTGATTTACGTCTGGGTCAAACACGACCTGGAGTGGATCAAGAAGGTGCCGGAGTGACCATCGTCGTGAGGTTAAAATGCCGCTGCTGAATACGCTGCCCGATTACGTGCTGACGACCAAGACCGACGAACTGATCAACTGGATGCGCAAATCGAGCCTCTGGTACATGCTGTTCGGTCTGGCCTGCTGCGCGATCGAGCTGATGCATACCGGGGGCCCACGATCGGATATCGAGCGTTTCGGCGCGACGCCGCGCGCCTCGGCCCGCCAATCGGACTTAATGATCATCGCGGGTACGCTGACGCTCAAGATGGCGCTACGGACGCGGCTGCTCTACGACCAGATGCCCGATCCGAAGTACATCATCTCGATGGGAAGCTGCGCGAACTGCGGTGGGCTATTCCAGCTGGCCTATTCGGTTTGTGATGGGGTCGACAAGATTCTTCCGGTGGACGTGTACGTTCCGGGATGTCCGCCGCGTCCGGAGGCGCTGACCGAAGGCCTGCTCAAGCTGCAAGAGAAGATCATGAGCGAGCGGTGGCTGGCGCGCGATAGCGCGGCCACGACGTCTGCAGCCTGAAATGGAGGCGCTGAAGATATACGAGCGCTTGAAGGAGCGGTTTCCCAACGAGGTCCTGGAGGTTTCCGAACGCAAGCCGGATCCGTTCGCGGTGGTGGCGCCCGCCGCGATCGTCAGAATCGGGCTGTTCCTCTACGACGATCCCGAGTGCGCGATGGATTGCCTGAGCAATGAGACGGGTGTCGACTACAAGGACCGAATCGAGGTCGTCTATCATCTCTTTTCATTCCGTCACCGCCATTCGTGCGTGCTCAAAGTGAAGTTGCCGCGCGAGCATCCGGCGGTCGAGACGGTCGAGGAGATTTGGCGTTCCGCAAACTGGATGGAGCGCGAGATCTTCGACCTGCTGGGTGTGGTGTTCGAGGGTCATAGCGATCTGCGCCGCATCCTGATGCCCGAGGATTGGCCGGGTCATCCGCTGCGCAAGGATTTCGTCGAGCCGTCCGAATACCATGGTATCTCGACCGTGCGCGAAAGCCCGATCATACGACTCGACCAAAAGAAAAAATGAGTACGCTCCATACCGAAGAAAAAATAAGCGCGCTTCATACCGAAGAGATGACGCTCAACATGGGGCCGCAGCATCCGTCGACGCACGGCGTGCTGCGCTTCGTGATCAAAGCCGATGGCGAAGTGATGCGCGAAGCGATTCCCGATGTCGGTTACCTGCACCGATCGATCGAGAAGATCGCCGAAAAGGTCGGTTACCACGGTTTCATGCCGTACACGGACCGGGTGGACTACGTCTGTGCGATGTTTACCAACCAGGCTTGGGGGATGGCGTGCGAGAAACTGGCAGGAATCGAGGTGCCGCGGCGGGGTGAGTATTGCCGGGTGATCGCGGCGGAATTCAATCGCCTGGCCTCGCACCTGCTGACCGTCGGGCTGATGGGCATGGATATCGGCGCGATGACGCCGTTCCTGCACGCGTTGCGAGAACGCGAGATGATCAACGACCTGATCGAGGAGCTGTGCGGCGCGCGGCTGACCTTCAACTACATGAGAATCGGCGGGGTCGCCTGGGACCTACCGCCGGGGTGGCGCGAGAAAGCGCTGGCCTACCTGGATCATCTCGAACCGATTCTCGACGAGTTCAACTCGCTCTTTTCATACAACAAGATCTGCGTCGAGCGGCTGGCCAACGTCGCGCCGATCTCGGCGGAGGAAGCGATCAAGTACAACCTGGTTGGTCCCAACCTGCGCGCCTGCGGGGTGAACTGGGATGTGCGCAAGGACCTCCCGTATTCGATTTACCCCGAGCTCGACTTCGAGGTTCCGCTCGGCCGCGGCGAATGGGGTACGATCGGCGACTCGATGGATCGCTACATGATGCGGATTCGCGAAATGGTGCAGTCTTTGCGCATGCTGCGCCAGGCGCTCAAACAGATGCCCGACGGTCCCGTGCTCGCCAAAGTGGTGCGCAATTTCAAGCCGGCGCCCGGCGAATGCCAGGTGCGGGTCGAGAGCGCGCGCGGTGACCAGGGATGGTACGTGGTGAGCGACGGCACCGCCAATCCGTGGCGCGTGCATGTGCGCACAGGATCGTTCGCCGCGATGGGGATTATTCAAAAGCTGAGCAAGGGGCTCATGATCGCTGACCTGGTGGTGCTCATCGCGAGCCTCGACGTGATTGCGCCGGAGATCGACAGGTAGCGGCTCCCGGCGCGTCGCAGCAATTGATTCGATGCAGAGCTGGCTCGATAGTTTGATGGCGCGCGGTGCTTTCGGACCGCATCCACCGCGTGAACTGGTTTATGTGATCGCGATCGCGATCGCCTGCACGGCCGTGCTGCTGGCGGTTGCGCTGCCGTTCGCGTCGGTGGTGACATGGGTTGAGCGCCGCGTATGGGCGCGGATCCAGTCGCGGGTCGGACCCAACCGGGTCGGTCCCAACGGCTTCCTGCAATGGCTGGCCGACGGGGTCAAGCACGTCTGCAAGGAGGACGTGATACCAGCGGAGGCCGACGCGCGTTTGTTCAAGCTGGCGCCGTACCTGGTGGTACTAGCTTTTATCCTGCCGTGGGCGGTGATGCCGTTTTCGTCCGCCCTGATCCTGGCCGACCTCAACATCGGCATCCTCTATATTACGGCGGTGCCGGCGCTGACCGTGGTGGGCGTGCTGATGGCGGGGTGGGCATCGAACAATAAGTGGTCGCTGATCGGGGGTATCCGGTCGGCGGCGCAGATCATCAGCTACGAGATTCCGGCCGGACTCTCGATCTTTCCGATCGTGATGATCACCGGCACGCTGTCGATGCAGGGGATAATCCGGGCGCAGGGATGGGCGCCGGAGCGGTGGTTTATCTTTGCGAATCCATTCTGCTTCGTTGCTGCGATTATCCTGTTCATAGCGGGGCTGGCCGAGAACAATCGCACGCCCTTCGATCTGCCCGAGGCCGAGTCCGAGCTGGTCGCCGGTTTCGCGACCGAGTATTCGAGCATGCGCTACCTGTTCTTCTTCATGGCAGAGTGGGGCAACATGTTCATCTCGTCGGCGATCGTGGTGGTGCTGTTTCTGGGCGGCTGGCAGTTCCCGCAGATGAGCCGCAACCCGCTGGTGATGAACGCATTGCAGTTCATCGTGTTCAATCTTAAGGTGCTCGCGCTGGTGTTCCTCTCGATGTGGATCAGAGGGACGCTGCCGCGGGTACGGATCGATCAGATGATGTCGCTGTGCTGGAAATTCTTCGTGCCGATCGCCTTTGTCGATCTGATCGGTACGGCGGTGTGGGTGGCGGTCTGGCCGGAGGGAAATCCGATCGCGGCGTGGCTGATGTTTGCGGGTGGAATCGCGATCGGGGCGGCGTTCGTATGGCGCGTGGCGTATTTTGCGAAACGTTCGCGGATGGAACTCTATTTCCATCCGACGATCTGAACGGGACGTTAGACGGATAGCTTTATGGGCGCGGCCGCCAGTTACTTCAGGCACATCAAGGAAGCAGTCGTCACGATTTTCGACGGGATGGCGGTGACGGCGTCGCACTTTATCCGCAAGCCCTACACGATTCAGTATCCCGACCGGATTCCGGTGCGGGTGCAGGACACGCTGCCGTTCCGCTATCGCGGAATTCTCGATGTGGACATGGAGATCTGCACGGGGTGTCTAGCCTGCGATCGTGCTTGCCCAATCAATTGTATTGCGATCGCGATCGAGAAGAACGCGCAGACCCGTGAGATCGTGATCTCGCAGTTCGATATCGACATGGCCAAGTGCATGTACTGCGGCTTGTGCAGCGAGGTGTGTCCAACCGGTTCGATACATCATACGACCGAGTTCGAGGGCGCGGACTACTCACTCGAGAGCCTGATTCGCCGGTTCATCGCGGAGCCGGTGGTGGCTTACAAGGCGAAGAAAGGGCCAGAAACGGATCCTGAGGTAGCGGTATTACTCGAGCGTGGGATGAAATACGTTGATGAGTGGGCACAGCCGGGAGGCGACAAGCCCGCTGCGCCGCCGGCCACGTCCAAGCCGGCGGCGGTCGGCACGGGTCCCAGTCCCGCTCCCCGCCCGGCACCCGCCAAATCGCCGGCCACGCCCGCGGCAGTAACTCCGGGGGTCGGTGCCGCTACGCGCGGTGATACGACCCGCGGCGGGGGAACCGCTGCATCGACAGAGCCTCAACCTGGCGGCGCGACGACGTCGAAGGATCACGCGAATCCTGAAGACGGGAGTGAGAAGGAAGGATGACCTGGGATCGGGGCCGCGCGGCGTGAGGTAGGGGCGACAGGGGATGGTTTCGCAGATTATCTTCTACGCGCTGTTCGTGCTGACGGTCGGTTCGGCGGCGATCACCGCTTTTTCGCGCAATATCGTTTATTCGGCCTTCGCGCTGTTCGGTTCATTTGCCGGAGTCGCCGGCATTTACGTGCTGCTGGGCGCAGATTTTCTCTTCATCATCCAGATTTTCATCTACATCGGGGGCATCCTGGTGGTAACTATCTTTGCGGTGATGCTGACGCAGGGAATCGCCGAGGTGAACGTGTCGAACCGCGCGGTCGGGGTTGCGCCCGCCCTAATCACGACGTTGCTAGCGGGATTGGTGATGTATTACGCGATCGCGCATACGCCCTGGTACCAGGGCCAGGGTAGGGCGGTGACGCCGACGACCTACGGCATTGGCAATGCGTTCCTCGGCCCGTATGTGCTGCCGTTCGAAGTCGCCTCCATAGTTTTGCTCGCGGCTTTGGTGGGTGCCATCGTGATCTCGCGTCCGGAGCGGCGGGGATAGCGGGCGTACGATGGCGAGCGAGCTGACCTTGAATCACTTTCTGGTGCTAGGTCTTTGCCTTTTCCTGCTGGGCGCCTACTGCGTGCTGGCGCGCCGCAACGCGATCGGTATCCTGCTCGGTATCGAACTGATCCTCAACGCCGCGAACGTCAACTACGTCGCCTTTTCGTTCTTCGGGGGTGGCAGCGCGAAGTACGATGGTCAGGTGTTCGCGATCTTCGTCATCATGCTGGCGGCCGCGGAGGCGGTCATCGGTCTCGCCATCATTCTGGCCATCTACCAGAACCTGCGGACGATCGATGTCGGCGCGACTGAAAGCCTCAGGGGTTAGCGAGGTCTCGCGCCTGCGGAAAATCGTCGCCGAGCAGAACACGCTTTGCGCGCCAGTGATTTTCTGCTTATATCCAGTCGTTTGTCGGACGGATCGCAGCGAGACCGTGGAACCTTAGTGGCATGGACCATCCCCTGAGCGTCGCCTTTATCCGCTGGATAGTCGCGTTGCCGCTGGCCGGCGCGACGATCAATTTCCTGGCGGGCGCGATGATTCAGCGGCGTCTGGGGAAGCGCGCCGTCAGCATCGTCGGATGTGGGGTCGTGATCGCGGCCTTTGCCATAGCGATCCGCGCCTTCGGGCTAATGCTGACGCTGGCCCCTGATCGGCGCTTCCTGATCGACGATCTCTGGCGATGGTTCGCGGTCGGAGGTCTCAACCTTGATATCGCTTTCTGGCTCGATCCGCTCTCGATGGTGATGGTGCTCATCGTCACCGGGATCGGCGGGCTGATTCACGTCTACTCAACCGGCTACATGCACGAAGACGCGTCGTACTGGCGGTTCTTCGGATGGCTCAACCTGTTTACCTTCGCGATGCTGGTGCTGGTGCTGGCGGACAACCTGTGGTTGATGTTCGTCGGCTGGGAGGGCGTGGGTCTGTGCTCCTTCGCCCTCATCGGATTCTGGTACACCGACCACAACAACACCAACGCGGGCAACAAGGCGTTTATCGTTAACCGCGTCGGCGACTGGGCTTTCGTGATCGCGCTTTACTCGCTGTTCACGGGACTAGGCGCAAGCGGGCATCCAACGCTGGTGATCCGTGAGGTCGCGGCCTATGCGCCGCAGCTCCACGGGCAGGCCGGCTACCTGGGGATGTCGCTGGTCACTTTCGTAACGCTGCTGCTGTTCCTGGGTGCAACCGGGAAATCGGCACAACTTCCGCTGCACGTATGGTTGCCCGACGCGATGGCGGGTCCGACGCCGGTGAGTGCGCTGATCCATGCCGCGACTATGGTTACCGCGGGCGTCTACATGGTGGCGCGGCTCAACTTTCTGTTCTCGATGGCTCCGGCGACGATGACAGTGGTGGCGACGGTGGGGGCGATTACTGCGCTATTCGCCGCGTCGATCGGCGTAACCCAGAACGACATCAAAAAGGTGCTGGCGTATTCGACCATCAGCCAACTCGGGTACATGTTCGTTGGGGTCGGCGTCGGCGCCTACGCCGCTGGTATCTTTCACCTGATGACGCATGCGTTCTTCAAGGCCTGCCTTTTTCTCGGAGCGGGATCGGTGATCCATGCGATGGGCGGCGAGCAGGACATGCGCAAGATGGGCGGGTTGCGCCATCGCGTGCCGATCACGTTCTGGACCTTTCTTGCGGCGACGCTGGCGATTTGCGGAGTGCCGCCCTTTGCCGGCTTCATGTCGAAGGACGAGATTATCTGGCGCGCCTTTGCGCATCGCCATGTCGGGATCTGGGCGCTGCTCTGGATTGGCGCGGGCGTGACCGTCTTCTATATGTTCCGCCAGGTCTACATGACGTTCTTCGGTGAGTTCCGCGGCACGCATGAGCAGGAGCATCACCTGCACGAATCACCGCCCTCGATGTCGGGAGTGCTAGTCGTGCTGGGAATTCTTTCAGTGGTCGGCGGCTTCGCGATGATGCCCGACTTTATTGCGCCGTTCGCGCCGTTCGAACGCTTTCTCGATCCAGTGTTTGCATCGGCGCCGACGCGTCGCGTGCTCGAGGCGGGCCTGCACGATAGGGGCCTTGAGGCGTTGTTCGCGGGAATGTCCCTACTAATGGTGGCGGCGGGCTGGTTACTCGCCGATCTCACCTATCGTACGCAGCGGCTGAGCGCGGAAAAGATGAGCGAATTCGCCGCCGGGGTCTTCTACCGGCTTTCACTTGACAAATACTATGTCGACGAATTCTACCAAGCGGCGGTCGTACGGCCCTATCTGGCAACATCGCGGGCGATGGCGTGGTTCGACCAGCACATTATCGATGGCCTGGTGAATCTCACCGCGGTGCTCACGGTTTTCGGCGCATGGCTCTCCGGCCTGTTCGACAACTACGTCGTCGATGGACTGGTCAATTTAACGGCCAACGCGACGCTCGCCGCCGGCGGCCGCCTGCGCCGCCTTCAGACTGGCTCGATCAACAGCTATCTTTACGGCATTCTGGCCGCGGTAATGGTGATCCTGATCGTACGCGCGATGTTGCGCGTCTGACGAACTGACCCTCATGACACATCCGTTAACACTGATTACCTTCGTTCCGCTGATCGGGATGGTGCTGATTCTGATCTGTCCCGCGTCGCTCAAGCCGGCGTACCGATGGATTGCGGCGTCGGCGACCCTGCCGCAGCTCGTAATCGCCGGCTGGCTCTACATCAATTTCAATACTGCGACCACCGCGATGCAGTTTGTTGAGCGGACGCCCTGGATCCGCGCGTACCACATCTTTTATTTCCTGGGCATCGACGGCATCAGCATCTCGATGGTACTGCTGACGGCGCTGATCTGTTTCATCTCGGTGTTTGCGAGTTTCAGTATCGACCGCGCCGAGAAGGGCTATTACGCGCTGTTACTGCTGCTCGACACGGGGATGATGGGAGTATTCGTCTCGCTGGATTTCTTCCTCTTCTACATTTTCTGGGAAGTGATGCTGCTGCCGATGTATTTTCTCATCGGGATTTGGGGCGGTCCGCGCCGTGAATACGCCGCGATCAAGTTCTTCCTGTACACGTTGTTCGGTTCGGTGCTGATCCTGCTGGCGATGCTCGGGCTCTACTATTACGGGGCGACGCCGACCTTCGATATGACGGTGCTGGCGACGCAGGCGCGGCATTATTCGCTCAACTTCCAGCGCATCGTCTGGATCGCGCTCTTCATCGGTTTCGCCATCAAGATTCCGGCCTTCCCGTTCCATACGTGGCTGCCCGACGCTCATGTCGAGGCGCCGACCGCAATCAGCGTGATCTTGGCCGGAGTGCTGCTGAAGATGGGCACCTATGGAATCCTGCGGGTGAACTATCCGATCCTGCCCACGGCGAGCCATGAGCTGGCCTGGATTTTTCTCGGGGTGATCGGGACGGTCAACATCGTGTATGGCGCGATGTGTGCGATGGCGCAGACCGACTACAAAAAGCTCATTGCATACTCCTCGATTAGCCATATGGGCTACGTGATGCTGGGGATGGCCTCCTTCACTGCAGCCGGAATCAATGGCGCGGTGCTACAAATGTTCAATCACGGCACGATTACCGCGATGCTGTTCATCCTGGTCGGGGTAATCTACGACCGTGCGCATCATCGCGAGATCGATGGGTTCGGCGGCCTTTCCGTACAAATGCCGATATATGCGGGAATAACCGGTTTCGCTTTTTTCGCCGCGATGGGCCTGCCCGGGCTGTCGGCCTTCATCTCGGAGGTGTTGGTACTGATCGGCGCGTGGCAACCGCATCCGATAATGACGATCCTGGGCGCGGGCACGGCGATTCTGACGGCCGGCTATCTGCTGTGGTGCTTCCAGCGCATTTACCTGGGACCGTTCAACGAGAAATATAAAGGTTATCGTGATTTGAGCCTGCGCGAGGCGTTCACCCTGGTTCCGCTGGGAGTGATCGTACTGATACTCGGTATTTATCCGCACGCGGTGCTGAGCCTGCTCAACGCTTCGCTGGTCCATCTCAACCAGATCGTGCTGTCGGGCGGTCCTGTAGCCACCGTTGCACTCCACTAGGATTTGCAGCCGTACGCCCTAACACCATGGATCTGGGTAATCTCGCCAGCCTCCGCCTGTTCTATCCCGAACTGTTACTTACCACCGGGATGCTCGCGATTGTGCTGATCGATCTGGTCCTGCGCGAAAAGGCAATCCTGGGTGACCTGTCGCTACTGATCGCCGCAGGCGCCTTGCTGTTGATTGGACTCGAGGCGCATACCGCAGGGGCCTGGCTGTTCAACCGGATGCTGGTCTACGATTCGTTCGCGATCTTCTTCCGCGCACTGATCGCTCTCGCCGCCCTGGTGGCCGTCTGGATGTCAATCGGATCGAACGAGGTCCATCACTGCGAACAGGGGGAATACTACGCCGTGCTACTCGCGAGCACGTTCGGCATGTTCCTGATGGCGGAATCGGTGAATCTGCTGATGGCGTACCTGGCGCTCGAGTTCGTGAGCCTCACCTCGTACGTGTTGACGGGCATCATGAAACAGAACCGGAGGTCGCAGGAGGCGGCGCTGAAGTACCTGATTTATGGCGGCGTGGCCTCGGGCACGATGATTTACGGAATGAGTTGGATTTACGGGCTCGCGGGATCGCTCGACTTCAACGTGATCAACCGGGCGCTCTTCGCCGGCGGCCAGGTGCCCGCACTTGCGGTATTCATCGCGCTGGTACTGATCCTGGCAGGGATGGGTTACAAGATCGCTTCGGTGCCGTTCCATATGTGGGCTCCTGATGTCTACGAAGGCGCGCCGATTCCGATCACCACCTTTCTCGCAGTCGGTTCCAAGGCCGCGGGTTTTGCTCTGCTGACGCGATTTTTCTACCCAGCGATCTCACATTTAGCGGCGGGTGGAAGTTGGCAAGCCCTGAAGGGCGTCGAATGGCCGCAATTGCTCGTGATCATCTGCGCAGTCACGATGACGCTGGGGAATCTCGCCGCCTTGCAACAGGATAATATGAAGCGGTTGCTCGCCTATTCGAGTATCGCGCAGGCGGGTTACGCGTTGATGGGTTTCGTGCTGCTCTCTGACGACGGGATCCGCGCGATGCTGGTGTACCTATTCGCCTACTACATGATGGACGCAGGCGCGTTCCTGGTCGTGATGATGATGGCGAACGCCACTGGACGCGAGGATATCGGCGCATACCGCGGCTTGGCCTGGCGGGGTGGCGCCGTTCCCGCGATTGCGCTGAGCATCTTCCTCCTTTCGCTGACCGGGATTCCCGCGACGGTCGGATTTATCGGTAAGTTTTACGTATTTGCCGCCGCGATCCGCCAGCGGTTCTTTATCCTCGCCGTGATCGGCATTCTCAACTCAGTGGTCTCGCTGTATTACTACATGCGTCCGATCAAGGAGATGTTCCTGGAACAACCGGAGGACGATGAGAGGCCATTTACGGCAGAAGTTTGGAATTACGGCCTTATGGGCGTGCTGGCGATCGTCACGATCTTCCTAGGGCTTTATCCTCCGCCGATGATTGCGTTCGCCAGTCGATCGCTTCACTTTTTCACCGGTCGCTCGTAGCAGGATATTCTCGCCTCAGGGTATCGAGCGCCCCGGGCTCGGTAGCTGTCATCGCAGGAGAATGATCTATGGGTAAGCTCGACAAGAAAATCGCACTTATTACCGGCGGCGCATCGGGTATCGGCAAGGCGACATCCCTGCTCTTCGCCGCGGAGGGAGCCAAGGTCGCGATCGCGGACTGGGCCGAAGACAATGCGAAGGCGGTGGCGGCGGAGATAGCTCAGAATGGCGGCGAAGCGATCGCGATCAAGACCGATATTACGAAGCGTGCCGACGCGGAACGCATGGTCGTGGAAACGGTTCGCCGTTTCGGCCGTCTCGATATCATCTACAACAACGCCGGCATCGGCAATGCCAAGCCCGTGCATGAAATGACCGAGGAAGAATGGGATCTCGTCGTCGACGTCGATCTCAAGGGAGTTTTCCTCGGTTCGAAGTATGCCTTGCCGGAACTTATGAAGCATGGGGGCGTGATCCTGAGTACCGCTTCAGTCGCTGGGATCGAAGGTGTTCGCCACATGGGGCATTACTGTGCCGCGAAGGCTGGCGTGATCCTATTGACCAAAAACATGGCGATGGACTACGCGGAACATGGCGTACGGGTCAATTGCATCTGTCCCGGGACGATTGGCACACCGTTGTTCGAAAGCGGCTACGCGCATCTGCCACCCGACAAGCAGCAACGCGCCTTTCGCACGTGGGAGGGGATGCATCTGGTGAACCGCCTGGGACGACCCGAGGAGATTGCGCGCACGGCACTGTTCCTGTGCTCGGATGACGCCTCGTTCATTACGGGATAGGCAATCGTCGTGGACGGCGGGTTTACCGCGGGACGTCGGCTGGCCCGGCGCTAAAAACGATCGCTCCGCCCTAGCCTTCTGCGCGTGCCGCTTTCACCTTCCCGCGGTTAGATGCTAAGCATCGAAAACAATGGCGCCGCGAAGCGGCCACGAGCCCCGATACGGAGGAACGAGCGATGGCGAAGAGCCTCGAACAAACTGTAACCGAACTGACCGACCGCGAAGCGATACGCGCGCTGCCGGTGCGTTATTGCGATTGCGTTTGGCGTGGTGATATCGACGGCCTGGTCAATCTCTTCACAGAAGACGGCGCGTTCACGATGGTGGGAGCCAAAGGGAAAGAGAACAGTAATCGCGGCCGCGCCGAACTGCTGAAGACCTATAAAGAGGGCCTGTCGTCGCTCACCCCGCGCCCCTACATCCACAACCACGTGATCGAATTGCAGGGCAACGGTCACGCCACCGGCCGATGCTACGTCGAACTGCGCGACGCCAGCAATAAGATGGGCTGGCTTGGCACCGGATTCTACAACGACGAATACGTCAAGACCGGCGACGAATGGAAGTTCAAATCACGGAGAGTGCAATTGGTCCACGGCGAAGGAAGGATGGCCGGCCGCGACTGAAGCCGCGGTTTGCAACAGGTTCCTGGCGGGTGCCGCGAACTCAAAAATCTTTCTGTGCGACAAGGAGACCGCTGACGACCTCGATTTTCGATTCCGGAGGTATGACCAATGGCAAAAAGCATCGAGCAGATGGCAAACGATTTGGCCGACCGCGAGGGTATCCGCGAGCTGCCGATCAAGTACTGCGACTGCGTCTGGCGTAACGACATTACCGGTATCGTGGACTTGTTCGCCGCCGACGCGGCTTTTATTACGAAGGGCCGCAAGCGCGAGCACGTTGCTTCAGGCCGCGACGCGTTGCTCAAGCTCTACGGCGGGCTCACCTCCGGTGATATCACGCCGCGCCCCTATATCCACAATCACGTGATCGACCTGCAGGGTAATGGGCGCGCGACCGGTCGCTGTTACGTCGAATTGCGCAATGTCAAACAGAACATGAAATGGATTGGCACCGGCTTTTATGACGACGTGTACACCAAAGTCGGCGACACCTGGAAATTCAAGTCGCGGACCTTCCAGACGGCCTACATGGAGGGGACGCCTGGCCGATAAACGGTTGCGCGCCAGTTGTCGGAGCGGGTGCAGGGCGCTTGAGTGAGAAAGTCCCGGCCGGCGAGGGTGGAGTGCTGTTCGTCGTCGGCATGCCGATTGGCAATCCGCGCGACGTCACGGCGCGCGCGCTTGACGTACTGGCGCAGGCCGACCTCATCGCATGCGAGGACACGCGGCGCACCGGCCGTGTGCTCGTGGCGCATTCGATTCGCACACCAACGCTCAGTTTCTTCGAGCACAATGAACAGCGCCGGACGCCCGCGATAATCGAACGGCTGCGTGACGGCGCCAAAGTCGCATTGGTGACCGATGCCGGTACGCCCGCGATCTCGGATCCAGGGTATCGGCTAGTCCGCGCGGCGCACGAGGCGGGAATTCGTGTAGCGGCGATTCCGGGGGCCTCGGCGGCGATCGCGGCGCTTTCGATCGCGGGACTGCCCACCGACCGGTTTGTCTTCGAGGGTTTTCTCCCCACGAAGATAGTTGCGCGGCGTGGCGCGCTCGAACGCTTGGCGCACGAAGAACGTACCATGGTTTTCTTTGAGGCGGCGCGCCGTCTGGTCTCGACTCTGGACGACATGGCCGTCGCCTTCGGGCGCGAACGGGTTGCGGTGATGGTGCGCGAGATCAGCAAAACCTACGAAGAGACCGTTCGCGGCACGATCGCCGAACTGACCGACCGTTTTACACGCCAGCCGCCGTTGGGTGAGGTTACGCTCGTTGTCGCCGGCGCCGCCGGCGACTCGGGTGGAGAGAGCGTCGGGACCTTTGACGATAAGCGAACAGTGGAGGTCCTGTGCGAAGCGGGGCTTGGTCTCAAGCAGGCCGCCGCGGCGGTCGCCAAGCTTACCGGACGGAGCAGCCGGGAAATCTACCAAAACACGATCCGCGCCCGCCGCCCGATCGAATGATAGCCAAAATCCAATAGGGCAGGACGATGCGGCCTCGCTCCGATCACCGCAACGGGCGGAAAAATGCGCGCACGTCGTCGACTAATCGCTGAGGTTCCTCCATCGGCGCAAAATGGCCGCCGGACGGCATCACAGTCCAGCGTTTCAGATTGTAGTAGCGCTCGGCCCACTTCCGCGGCATCAGCATCACTTCCTTGAGGAAGACGGCAGCGCCAGTCGGCGCCTCGACGACCGGCATTCGGTTGTGCGACGCTTGCCACAGGTTGTGACGCGCCTCGTAGTAGTAGCGTGCTGAGGTGCCGTAACTCGCGGTCGCCCAGTACAACGTCATCGTCGTGCACAGATCGTCTTTGGAAAAGCGCCGCTCGACCTGACCGCCGCAATCGCTCCAGGTCCGTCGCTTCTCGAGGATCCACGAGCAGAGTCCGGCTGGTGAATCGTTCAGCGCAACGGCCACCGTTTGCGGCTTGGTGGTCTGCAGGTGCATGTAGCCGGATTCGTTCGACATGAAATTGCGGTTGCGCTCGAGCCAGCCTTCTTCGCCCGGGCCGAAGTCCTCGGGCGAGGGCCCGCCGCCGCCAAAGAAATTCAGCGACACCAGCAGATTCATGTGAATCCCGATCAAACGATCGGCGTACTTGTGGCCGAGTTGTGCGGTTATGATCGCGCCCCAATCACCGCCCTGCGCCGCGAACTTCTGGTAGCCGAGCACATCCTGCATCAGCTTGACCCACAGATCCGCGGTCCGCCAGTAGTTAATCCCCGTGGTTTCGAGCGGTGTCGAGAAGCCGTACCCGGGCAGCGATGGCACCACCACGTCGAAAGCGTCGGCGGGATCGCCCCCGTAGGCCACAGGATCGGCGAGCGGGCGAATCACCTTGTGGAAATCCCAGAACGTCCATGGCCATCCATGACTCAGGATCAGCGGGATCGGCTTTGGGCCCTTGCCCGGCTGCTGGATGAAATGGATCGGGATGCCGTCGATCTCCGTTTTGTAGTTGGAGAACGAATTCATCTCGCGCTCGTGGCGGCGCCAATCGTAATCCGTGCGCCAGTACTCGACCAAACTCTTCAGGTAATCGAGGTTGGTGCCGTACTCCCAATTGGCATTGCCGAAGTCGTGAGGCCACCGCGTGCGTGCGAGCCGTTCGCGAAGGTCGTTCAGCGTGGCGTCGGGAACTGAAATCGTGAAGGGCTCTTTTTTCGGCATCGCGCTCTCCCCGAGTCGTGGCGGCTACAGCGGCGCCCGCAGCTTAGTGCTGTGCATGCGATGCGCGCAAAAGGAATCGAAAGGCCTGGAGAGGAAAACCTGCCGAAGCATTTGATCGCGCTTTCTCTCGCGGTCTTCGTTCTCCGCGGCAGACGTTCCGCTCACCGAAAATCTCTTACGAGGCGAGGTGAAAAAGCGGAGGGAGCCACGACGGCTCCCTCCCGGAGGATTTCCCTTAGCGGCCCGCGGCGGCCATTGACAGCTCTTCGGTTGCGACCGTGCGGTGTGGATTGAAGTGCGGCAGCACGTGCTTCGCGATCAGCCGCAGTGACTTCATGATGTTTTGATGCGGAATGCGGCCCGCCTGCTTGAACATGATCACTTGGTCCATACCGCTGCGCTCGAATTCTTCGAGCTTGCGGTTCACTTCGTCGGGATTGCCGACGACGACCATGTGATGCTGCTTGAGTTTGGCGTCAGGCGTGTCCTTCGGATCCATATCCATCGCCATCAGGTTGCGCAGATACTCGTAGGAATAGAGCTTGTTCTTGGTCATCAGCGGTTCGAACAATTTCGCGACGTTGTGCATGAACCAACGCGCGCCCTCGATCCCGATCTCTTCTTCCTCTTTGTTCTCCGCTACATGGCAGATTACCAACCCTGCAAACGCCTCGTTCGGCACCTTCCCGACCTGATCGGTGCGCTTGGCGAACGAATCGTGATACGCCTGCATACTCTTCTGAACCTGCTCGAAGTTCAGGCTGAAGCTGAGCGCGCCTAGACCGCGATCGCCAGCCATCTGGTAACTGTCGGGCGCCACGCACGCCATCCACATCGGTGGATGCGGTTTTTGGATTGGCTTGGGTACCACGCGCCGCGGCGGTACTTTTATGAGTTTGCCGTTGTATTCGAGGATTTCGTCGGTCCAGGCCCTTACGATAACGTCGAGTGCTTCGCGGACTTCCTGCCGCGTGCGATCGTAGTCGACACTGAAGCCGTCCAGCTCCTGCGCCGTCGTCGAGCGGCCGGTGCCGAGGTCCATTCGGCCGTTGCTCAGGATATCGAGCACCGCGGCCTGTTCTGCCACCTTAATCGGATTGTTGAAGTTGAACGGGAGCAGGCGGACGCCGTGGGCGATGCGAATGTTTTTGGTGCGCTGGCTAACCGCACCATAGAAAACTTCCGGTGCAGAGCTGTGAGAATACTCTTCGAGAAAATGATGCTCCACTTCCCACACGTAATCGATGCCGATGCGGTCGGCTAGTTCAATCTGTGCCAGCGCCTGCCAGTAGGTATTGTATTCACTCAGTGCATTCCATGGACGCGGTGTTTCCATTTCGTAGAGTAAGCCAAACTTCATAGGATCCTCCGTCGCGGTCGATTTGGGCGCTCTCCCCGATATCGGCGATTCTTTCATTATTTTGTGCGGGATTGCAAAGGATCAAGCGAACGCTTGGTAGAAACTCCCGGCCACATCGTAGCTGCGCGACCGGCAGGGTTCCCCAGGTTAAGTTGATGGTCCGTATCCGCCGTGAACTTTCGCCCAAAAAGTGAATCTCAGTCTGCGGCGGCGTTGGGATCTCGACGGTCCGTCTACGGGTGCTTGAAACCCTATGCGCCGTAAGATTCAATGCTCATGGGGTTGTGGGGATGGCGACGAGGGCAAAGCAAAGCCAATCTAAGATAACGCATGACTCGTCGCGCCGTCCGAAGGTCACTGTGCTGGTTGTCCACGGCCCGAATCTCAACTTGTTGGGTACGCGCGAACCCGAAGTGTACGGCCGGACGACGCTTGCTGAAATTGACCGCCAAATCGTTGAGCTCGGCCGCGAACTCGGAATAGATGTAGAGACTTTCCAGTCGAATGACGAAGGTGCGCTCGTCGGCAAGATTCAGAAGGCGCAAGGCCGTATCGACGTACTAATCATCAATCCGGCGGCTTATACTCATACCAGCGTCGCGATTCGTGACGCGATCGGAGCGGTCGCGGTACCGGCGATCGAGGTGCATCTCTCCAACGTCTACAAGCGCGAGTCTTTCCGCCACCATTCTACGATTGCAGACATCGTCGAGGGCCGGATTATGGGTTTTGGCGCGGACGGTTACCTGCTCGCGCTGCGCGCTGCCCTCCGGTTGGTCGGTGCCGGGAACAATCCCTGAATAGGTGGACCGCGGCGCGCACCCGTGGAACGGCCTGGTCTGAACGGAGCGATCAATTCCGGAGCCAGATGGAAGTTCGAGAAATAAAGGCGCTGCTCGCATTGATGCAACAATATGGTCTGGTCGAGCTTGAAATAGACGACAAGAAAAAGGGCAGGGTGCGCCTCGTGCGCGCGGATGGTTCTGCCGTAAGTGGTCAGCCTACTGCGCCTGAGCCGAAGGATCCCGCGGCTATAGCGGCTCCGACGCTGGTCGTACCGCCGCCGACCTCACGGCGGGGTGCCCCGGCCCAAGCGCCGGCACTAGAGGAAAATCAGCGTCTCGTCACCAGCCCGATGGTCGGGACTTTTTATCGTGCCTCGTCGCCGGACGCTGAGCCTTTCATCGAGGAGGGTGCCGCAGTGCGCAAGGGTCAAACCATCTGTATCATTGAAGCGATGAAGATGATGAACGAGATCGAGGCCGAAATGGCGGGCCGGGTCGTTAAGATTCTGTGCGAGAATGGGCAGCCCGTGGAATACGGCCAGCCGCTAGTAGTGGTTGAGGTCGCCTGAAAAGAGGAAGGCGCTATGTTCAAGAAACTTCTAGTGGCAAATCGCGGTACGATCGCGATCCGGATAATCCGCGCATGTCGCGAGCTTGGCATCAAAACTGTTGCCATCTACTCGACCGCCGATAAGGACGCTTTGCACGTGAGGATGGCGGACGAAGCGGTCTGCATCGGACCGGCCGCCGCTGAGGACAGCTACCTGAATATCCCGGCGGTCATCAGCACGGTCCTCACCTACGGGGCCGACGCCGTCCATCCCGGCTATGGCTTCCTCTCCGAAAATGGCGACTTTGCCGAAGCTTGCCGGCGCTCAGGAGTGAATTTTGTCGGGCCGCGCGCCCGCCACATTCGGCTCATGGGTGACAAGCCGCGCGCGCGCAGGATCATGAAGCGGGCCGGCGTGCCGATTCTGCCGGGGAGCGAAGGCACTGGCGTCACCGAACTCCGTGACGCCCTGGCTGACGGCAAGCGCCTGGGCTTCCCGGTGCTGATCAAAGCGGCCGCCGGCGGCGGTGGCAAGGGTATGCGCGTTGCGCGCGATGCGCAGCAACTTGGCAAATTCTTTATGCCGGCCCGCGCGGAGACCGAAGCCGCTTTTGGCTCGCGCACCATGTATCTCGAGAAGTACCTTGAGCATGCGCGCCACGTTGAATTCCAGATCCTGGCCGACAACAATCGCAACGTCGTCCATCTCGGCGAGCGTGACTGTTCGATCCAGCGGCGCCATCAAAAGGTCCTCGAAGAAGCGCCATGCCCCGTAATGACCAAGCGCCTGCGCGAAAAAATGGGCAAGGCTGCGGTGCGTGCGGCGCAGGTCGTTGGCTACTCCAATGTCGGCACGGTCGAGTTCCTGCTCGCACCCGACGGACAGTTCTACTTCATCGAAATGAACACGCGGATTCAGGTCGAGCACGGCGTTACCGAGATGGTGACTGCCACCGACCTCGTACAGGAAAGTATCCGGATCGCGGCGGGCGCGCCGTTGAGCTTCAAGCAGCGGCAGCTCGCGATCGACGGTGCGGCCATCGAATGCCGCGTTTACGCCGAAGATCCCGATACCCACCTGCCGTCGCCGGGCGTTGTCTCCAACCATCACGCACCGGGCGGCCTGGGCGTGCGCGTCGAGACCGCGCTCTACGACGGGTATCGCGTCCCGGTACACTACGACCCGCTCATCGCGAAAGTGATCGTTCATGCGGGCAGCCGTGATCTCGCGATCACCCGGGCGCAGGCGGCGCTGCACGAATATGTGATCGACGGCATCAAGACCAATATTCCGCTCCATCTGCGCATCCTCGAAGATTCGGACTTTCTCGCAGGTCAATTCGCGACGGACTTCCTGCAGCGCTATGAAACACGCGAAGTGGCCGACGCCGTCGAAAGCCGAGCCGCGAAAGCCTCGTAGGCCCACGCGTGCGCGTCGCATCAGATGGAGCAAACCAGCCGCAATCTCTGCCCGGCAGTGCGATCGCGAAGCAATTCCGTATGAAGCACCGCGCTTATCTCAGGCGCCGGACGATCGGTGCGATATCACTGCTGGCCGTGTTACTGACGCCGTGGGCAGCCCGCCCACAGGAGGCCGGCCCCTCCGGGAACCAGTTGCCCGCCGGAGGGTTATCCAGCGAGCCGGGCGGACTCTCGGGCTTCGCTGCGCCGGCCGGCTCGTCAGGCTCGCCCAGCGTGCAAATCGACGCTCCGGTATTTGATTTCGGCACTGCGCTAAACGGCGTTGCGGTAAAGCACCTCTTTCGCCTCAAAAACGTCGGCACCGCGCCGCTGATCATCGGTGGCGTACAGACTTCCTGCGGATGCACCGCGGCTCAGCCAACCAAAAGCACGGTGGAGCCTGGCGACGAATCGGACATCGCGGTTACCTTCGATACTCGCTCCGACAAGGGGCCGGCTTCCCGCACGATTACCGTGCTCACCAATGACCCGAAGCATCAGCAGCTCAACCTCACGCTTAAGGGCGACGTCAAAGTCGACGTCGAGGCGGCTCCGTCGCCGGTCGCCTTCGGCAACGTCAAGCACGAAACCGAGCAATCGCGGCAGGTAATTATTAGCGACACTAGCGGCGGCAAGGACTTCAAGATCGATTCGCTTTCCAACTCCAGCAAGGACATCACGGTGACCCAGCAGCCGCGCGCGGACGGCAAGCCTGGCGCGGCACTGACAATCACGGTCTTGAAGTCGATGCCGGCGGGACCCTTCAACGACATTGTGAAAGTGGCAAACAGCCGTGCGCCGCTGGAGATTGCGGTCTTCGGCACGGTGGTCGGCGATCTCTCAGTCACGCCCCCGCAAGTTTCGTTCGGTATCGTGCCCCACCACGCGAGCGTACTCCGCACGATCCGACTGACAAATTCCGGCGACCGCACCGTAAAGGTGATCGGCGTCTCGAGCACGAGTCAGAATGTCATGGCGGTGGTCGACGCCGTTACCCCCGGCAAGGTCTACCGGATAACGCTGCAGTTGCGACCCAACACACCCGATGGCAAGCTTCTCGGAGCGCTGGCGATCAAGACCGACGACCCGCAGCAGCAGACCTTGCAGGTGCCCTTCTATGGCATCGTGGGTAGTTTCAAGGGTTGAAGCCCTTGTCGCTGGAGGTCCCTGAGCCCGGGTTACCGGCCGGTTGTTTCTGCGACCGATTCGACCTTATATTGGAAGTGAGCCGTCAGGGGCGACCGGGAGACCGATGTCGAAGCTGGCCAGACTGAATCCGTTCTCGTACCTCCTGCACAAACTAGTCGCTTTTGCAGTCACCCTCCTCACCAAACCGATCGCGCGCTATACGCTCGCGGCGCCCAACGACATCGACCAGCTCAAGCGGGGCATGCGCAAAGGCGACGTGCTGCTGGTCGAGGGCAACGAACGGATCAGCGAGTGTATCAAGTACCTGACGCAGAGCTCTTGGTCGCACTCCGCTATCTATGTAGGCGACGAAGCGCTCAAACACGATCCCGAGATCAAGCGCGAACTCACCGAGAAGTTCGGCGATGAGGCGCAATATCTATTGGTTGAGGCCCTTGTCGAGTCCGGAGTCGTACTGACGCCGCTCGAGAAGTATCGCAACTTTAACATCAGGATTTGCCGCCCCCACCGGCTTGCTTCGGCCGATCTGCGTGAGGTCGTCAACTTTGCGCTGAGTCAAGTCGGGCTCAAGTATGACTTGAAGAATATTTTCGATCTCGCGCGCTATTTCCTGCCTGTAAGCATCGTGCCCGCGCGGTGGCGCCGCCAGGCGCTACACTTCGGCAGCAGCAACCCCACCGCGGTGATCTGTTCCAGCCTTGTCGCCGAATGCTTTCACCGCGTACGTTATCCTGTCGTACCGCGTTATGAACCGTTTCCACCCGGTGCTGAACCGATCAACGCTGTTGCTGGATTCCTCGGACGATTCTCGCGCAGCGGACGCCCGCTGCCGGGCCTCCTGAAGATGGTCTCGCCCACGTTGATCACTCCGCGCGACTTCGACCTGTCGCCGTACTTTGAGATAATCAAATTCGACGTCCTCGGCGGCTCCAAGTTCGACTATCGTAAGCTCCTGTGGGTGGAAGAAACCAAGACCGATACGCCCGAGCTGGAAAAATCGGCCTGAAGGGGCTTGCGAACCGCGGTACCCGTCTGCGATAAAAGTCTGACCGCCATGGTTCGGAGCCACCGGTTGCTGGAGGCGCAGTTGGCACAGAACGAAGAACTTGGAACAAATCGGCGCGATTCGCTCGAGAAGACGATCGCGAAGATCCTTCATCGCTACTGCAATTTCGGCTGGGCCAACTACTATATCCCCGGGGAGAAATTTCCCAGCCTGATCGAGGAATTGGTCGAGGTGGCGAGTCCGGCTGGTCAAGCAAACTACGAAGAAGTGGTCGAGTTCTTCTTGCGCACCCAGCGGATGTCCTCGTCGCAGGAACGCGCCGCCCGGCTCATGCAGGAGTTCGCAATTCAGCGTAAAGCCTGAGTCACTCGCGACCGCGAGCCTCCCTGAAACCTTGGCACCTCGACTAAAGGGACGGTTTGTCGCGGATGCCTCGCATATGGGTTGCCGGTGCTGGAACCCGGAAATCGCCCTTAACTTCCGCTCGAGGGTTCTTGCCGACAAAGGGTGCGGTCGGCAACAATGGCACGCACTCCTTGGCGCTCGTCGCGGAACGCAGGAGTCTTGGTAAGAACCGTCTATGCCGAAAAAGCTTCGTTTCGCCCTAGGGGCGGGTCTGATGGTCGCGGCGATCGCGTATCTGATCGTGACCGCCGTTCGTAATACCGCCGAATATTATTTGACGGTAAACGAAGTTAAGGCGCGTCAAAATGAGCTTTCAGGCCAGATGCTTCGGGTTGCCGGCCGTGTCGAAGGCGGCTCGATCTCCTGGGATCCTGGCACCCTGACGCTCAAGTTTGCGATGGTGCAGCCGCCGCCGGGTCCCGGTGATCCCGGTATAACACCGGTCGCGGTCTCATCCCGCGCCGCCGATTTTGTCGTGATCTGTCGCGGCCAACCTAAGCCCGACATGTTCGGCGCGGGCCGCGACGTTATCGTCGAGGGACAGCTTACGCACGCCGGAGCCATCGACGCGCGGCAAGTTTTGACCAGTTGCCCCTCGAAGTATTCTCCGAAACAATCGAAGTAGCCGCCGGATGCCACTGATAGGTCAACTCGCTCTCGCCCTGGCCCTGATCGTCGCGTTCTATTCGATCGTCGCCAACGTTATCGGCGCGCGCCGCGGGATCCCGGCACTCGTCGCGAGCGCGCGACATGCCGTGTGGGCCGTATGCGCGATGGTGACCGTCGCGATCGCGGTGCTATGGATCAGCCTCTTCCACAGCGATTTCTCACTCGAATACGTCGCCTCTTACAGCAGTTCGACGTTGCCCACCTTCTACAAGATAACGTCGCTATGGGGCGGCCAACAGGGATCGCTCCTGCTGTGGACCTGGTTGTTGACGATTTTCACCGCGATCGTTGCGTTCCAGCATCGCCGCCGCAACCCCGATCTCGCTCCTTACGCGCTCGCGGTCCTTGCCGGTTTCGCGATCTTCTTCCTCCTGATGCTGAATTTCGTCACGCGCCCCTTCGATATGCTCGCCGCGATTCCCGCCGAAGGGCAGGACCTCAATCCTCTGCTGCAGAACTACTGGATGGCGATCCATCCGCCGTCACTCTACACCGGATACGTCAGCGCCAGCGTCCCGTTTGCGTTTGGCGCCGCCGCGCTCATCACCGGCCGCCTCGACGATTCGTGGATCCGCAGCACCCGCCGGTGGGCGATCTTCTCATGGTTCTTCCTGACGCTCGGGAACCTGTTCGGCGCGCGTTGGGCCTACGAGGTCCTCGGATGGGGCGGCTACTGGGCTTGGGACCCCGTCGAAAATGCGGCGTTCATGCCCTGGCTCGTGATGACCGCCTACCTTCATTCCGTGATGATCCAGGAGCGCAAGGACATGCTGAAGGTGTGGAACCTCGTGCTCATCGGGATGGCCTTCGGACTCACTCTCTTCGGCACCTTCCTGACGCGTAGCGGCGTCATTTCGTCGGTACACTCGTTTACCGCACTCCGGCCTGGGTCCATACTTCCTGACCTTTCTGCTCGTCGTGACCGCGCTCTACACGGTGCTGCTCCTGACTCGCGTCAAATCGCTGCGAACGTCCGCCGAGTTCGAGTCTTATCTGTCGCGCGAGGCCGCTTTCCTCTTCAACAACCTGATCCTCGTCGGGATCGCCTTCGCGGTCTTCTGGGGTACGCTCTTCCCGGTGCTCTCGGAAGCGGTACGCGGCGTCAAGATTACGGTGGGGCCGCCGTTCTTCAACAAGGTCAACGCGCCGCTCGCACTCGCGTTGATCTTCCTGATGGGCGTGGGACCGTTGATCGCGTGGCGACGCTCGTCCCTCGATAATCTCGGCCGCACCTTCGCCGCGCCTGCGACCTTCGGTGTCGTCACCGGACTCTGTGCATTCCTCGCCGGGCTGCACCAATGGTACGTACTGACCGCGATGTCGCTTGCTGCCTTCGTCCTCGGCACCGTCGTTGCCGAGTTTCGCCGCGGCGTCACCGCGCGACGCCACATGGTCTCCGAGCCTGCCGCAAAAGCAGTCATCAATCTCGTTGCCAAAAATAACCGCCGCTATGGCGGCTACGTGATCCATGTCGGCGTCATCTGCGCGTTCGTCGGGATTGTCGCGTCCTCTTTCTTCCGCGTCGAGGTGAAGAAAAGCGTCAGGCAGGGCGACAGTTTCTTTGTCGGCCCCTACGAATTGACCTACCTCGGACTCACCACCCGTGAGACGCCGCATCTCGAGAGCGCCAGCGCCCGCGTCGAAGTATTCCGCGCCGGCAAAGCGATCGCCGTGATGGCCCCGGCCAAGCTCTTCTACAAACGGCCGCAACAACCCGCAACCGAAGTCGCTATCCGCTCAACTCCCGCCAGCGATCTGTACGTCGTCCTCGCCGGCATCGACGACACCACCGGGATGGCCACGTTTCAGGTCTTTCTTACCCCGCTGGTCTTCTGGCTGTGGGCTGGTGGATTCATCATGGCGCTGGGCACCGCGGTCACGATGTGGCCGAACGTTCGCGAGCGTGCCGCGATCACCGCGGCCGTACGTGCGCCGGCCGGTCTCGACCTTGGGCCGCAAGCCGTTCCCGGGGGTGATTGATCCTTTGCTACGGCGCAGACTCCTGACTGTCGCGGCCGCGATCCTCGCCATTGCGTTTGGTCTCGCCGTCGTGACCCGCGCTGCGTCGATCCCGCCGCGCACCTCTCTCCAGGCCGTGAGCGAGGGCCTCACCTGCCAGTGCGGATGCGGTCTGACCGTCGCGAATTGCAACCACCCGCAATGCGAATTCGCCGTGCCGATGCGCACCCAAATCGAGGCCATGATCGCTCGCGGCAAGAGCCGCCCCGAAATCATCGCGTGGTTCCGAACCAGGTACGGCGAAAAGATCCTGTCCGCGCCCACCACCGAGGGCTTTAACCTGCTCGCCTGGATTATGCCCTTTGCGATGCTGGCCGCGGGCTGCGGCTTCATCTTCCTCGCCTTTCGCCGTTGGCACCCTAAGGTCTCCGTCGCTCCCGTCGGCTCCGGCGTGTTTGATCCCGAGCTGCGGCGGCGTCTGGAACGGGAACTGCGGGAACGGATTTAGCCCGTGGCGACCTACCTGGCGGCGTTCATGATCGTCGCGGCCGTCGCGCTGTTCGTCGCCGCTCCGCTCACCGAAGGGGTCCGGCGCCGGCGGCGTACCAACACCGATGAACTCGAAATCGAACGCCTCCGCCATGCGCAGGCACTTGCGATGCAGGGTCTGCGTGAACTCGAATTCGATCACGAGATGGGCAAACTCGACGCCGCCGACTACCAGAGGCTGCGCGCCACGCTGGAACATCGTGCGCTCGCCGCGATGTCCGCGCTCGACCGCGCGCGCGCCCAAGACTCCGCACCGCCGTCCATCGCCGCCCCGTCCCCTCCGGGCGGTCCCTCCCCCCGGACTCTGGCGGGCAGTAACTTCTGCCCGCAATGCGGCGCACGCCGGGCCCCCGCCGCTGGTTTCTGCAGCGAATGCGGGGTCGCGCTCGCGTCCGGCGCGCCCGGAGCCACCCGGTTCCAATGACGGACGCGCCCCTGGTCGAAGCTCGCGGCCTGGACAAATCCTTTCACTTCACCCCCGTCCTCCGCGGCATAAACCTCGCGGTTGATGCGGGCTCCGGCGCGCTGATCATCGGCCGCAACGGTGCCGGCAAATCGACTCTGCTGAGCCTTCTCGCCGGTCTCTCGTCGCCGAGCACCGGCCAGGCCCGCCTCTTCGGCGTCGCCAGCCGCGCGCTCGAACCCGCTCTGCGCCGCCGCTGTGCCCTCGTCACGCATCAGAGCTTCCTCTATCCGAACCTGACCGCGCGCGAAAATCTCCAATTCTACGCCGACCTCTATCGCCTCGATCCGGCGCGCGCCGATATCACCGGATGGCTCGAACGGGTCGGTCTCACCGCTGCCGTTGACGAACGCGTGCGTACCTTCTCGCGCGGCATGGATCAGCGGCTGGGCCTCGCCCGGGCCCTGATGCCGGCGCCCGACGTGCTCCTCATGGATGAGCCCTTCGCGGCGCTCGATTCTGACGGCTCCGCTATCGTCACCGGTTTGCTCCGCGACGCGCTCGCCCGCGGTTGCGCCGCCGTGGTCACCGCCCACGATCCGCTGCCGCTCGCCGGGATGCGTTTCGCACTCTACGACCTCGTGCGTGGACGCCTTGAGGGACCGCGCGCAATTCCGCCGCGCGACGATCCCGCGACCGGCGCAGGTCCGTCCGCGATGGCGCGTTAGCGCGATGGCCGCCTTCATCGCGATCTTGCGCAAGGATCTGCGCCTCGAGCTGCGCACCGGCGAAAGCACCGTCACCCTGCTCGCGCTCTCGCTGCTGATCCTGATCGTCATGGTCTTCGCCCTGAATCCCGTCGGCGGCGCGCGCGATACCGGCACCGCGGCGGGTGCGCTCTGGGTCGCCCTGCTCTTCGCCGGGATGCTCGGGGCGACGCGTGTGCTCGTCGCGGAAAACGCCAACGGTTGTCTGCGTGCCCTGCTCCTGAGTCCCGCCGATCGCGCGGCGATCTATTGGGCCAAACTGGTCGCTGCCCTAGTTTTCATGATGGTCGCGGACCTGGCCGCCGTGCTGCTCATGGTGCTGTTCTTCAATCTCGACTTCGACCTGCGCCTGGCCCGTCTCGCGCCGGTGCTCGCACTTGGTGCGGTGGGCTTCGCGGCGCTGGCCACACTGCTCGCGGCGATCTCCGGTCGCGTACGCGCTGGCGACCTCCTCTTGCCGTTGCTGGCGGTTCCGCTTTTCGTTCCGCCGCTGATCGCCGGCGTCAAAGCGAGCGACGCCGCGCTCTCCGGCGAGCCGTTTGCGATGTTCGCCGAATGGCTCAAAATTCTGATCGCCTTCGACGTGCTCTTCGTCAGCGCCGGCTTTCTCCTGTTCGAGCACGTGATCGGCGAGGAGTGATCATCTCCGCGACGACTGTTTATCGCGGCCTGGATGGAAGTCTCGAGAGGATTGATGACCTCGAATCGTTAGCTTGCAGGCGCATTTATCGCTATACGCGAAGTAATACCCATACTTCGTATTCGGGCTTTGTCCGGATACTCCCAGCGCGGATTCGAAGCGAAAACCCGACCAGGAGGAACGCACTTGCTGAACCCATATATCGAGGCATGGCAGTTGCGCGATCTGCTCGTGAAAAAAGAAGTGAAAGTGAGTGAGGTCGCGGAATTCTTCAATCAGCGAATCCAACGGCTCAATCCCAGGCTCGGCGCGTTCATGACCCATACCGCCGATCGCGCTCTCGCCGACGTCGCCCGCCTCGAAAAGGCCAGTGCCGCCGACATTGCTAAAATGCCGCTCTTTGGCGTCCCCTATTCGCTCAAGGATCTCACCTGGACCCAAGGCATCAGGACCACGATGGGCTCGAAGAACTACGAAAACTTCGTGCCGCCGCTCGATGCCGAAACTGCGCGACGGATGTCCAACGCTGGTGGCATCCTCCTCGGCAAGACCACCACCCCGGAATTCGGCGGACGGCCCACGACCGAAGGCGGTCTCTGTCCCCCCGCGCGTAATCCGTGGAACCTCGATCACACCGCCGGCGGTTCCAGCGGCGGTGCCGCAGCCGCCGTCGCGGCGGGATTGGGGCCGTTGGCCGAGGGCTCCGACGGCGGTGGCTCGATCCGCATCCCCTCGAGCTGCTGCGGGATCGTCGGACTGAAACCCTCGCGCGGACGCGTCTCCTTTGCACCGGTTTTTGGCGAAGCGTGGGGCGGATTTGCTACGACCGGCCCGATCGCCCGCTCGGTCCGCGACATCGCGCTGTTCCTCGACGTGCTCGCGGGTCCCGTAGTCGGCGATCCCTATTGGGCGCCTCCTCCGGCCGAACCGTTCAGCGCCGCGGTCGATAGGCGTCCAAAGAAATTGCGCCTCGCTTCGATTCTCGAAAGCGCCGAAGGCAAGGTCGATAGCGAAGTGCTCTCCGCCACCGAATCTGCGCTCGCGGCTTTCCAGGCGATGGGCCATACCGTCGAACAGGTAAAGCTCGATCCAGCCGCTCTGCTCGTCGGTATCACCGGAACGATTATCAACGCGGGCGTCAGTTCCGTGCCGATGCCCAACCCCGACCTGATGGATCCGGTCGTGCGGATGTCCTGGGACCAGGGCAAAAACATCAAAGCCGCCGATTACCTCGGCGCGGTCTCCCAGATGCACAACATTTCCCGGAACATCGTCCAGACGCTCGCCCCCTATGACGCGTTGATCACGCCGACGCTCACGCGGCCCGCGATGCGCCTGGGCACGATGCCCGCGGATCCATCCAAGGGATTGCGTGATCTTTTTGAATGGCTGGTGTTTACCTTCCCCTTCAACGCGACCGGCCAGCCGGCTTTCTCGTTGCCCAACGGCTTTTCCAAAGCGGGGATGCCGATCGGCTTGCAGATCGTGGGCCGTCAGAACGACGAGGCAGGAATCATTTCGCTGGCTGCGCAGTTCGAGGAGGCGCGTCCGTGGCGTGACCAGCATCCCCCGCTCGACTGACGCGTCCCGCGTCGGCCGCTAATCGTCGCCCATGCCGCGCCGGCTCTTGCCTCTTCGTTCTCCCCCATGAGGCGGCTGTAGCCGTACACATCGGCGCAGAGTATGGCGGTCAGCTTGCGTTCCAATCCCGACCCCGGCTCCTCATCAGGACGGGTTTCAATCCCTGTCAATCCATGGTGACGGGTAAGACGGGCTTCCAAGTGGCGTTGAGAGGGCCCGTGGGAACCACCCGCTGGGAGGCGGCGGTGGTTTATGCCATGCGGTGGTTTATGGAAGAGCTGGATCGTCCGCATCACCGGCTGGTTGCAAAGCCAAGTCGAGTCGGTCGGATGCGCGAAGGAGCTCCATCATCGCTTTGAACGGCTCAAAGAATAGCGGCAGTGGTTTCGGTCTAGGTCCAGGCGCAACCCTGACCTCGCCCGACTTGTACCCGTTGATCGCGGCTTTATGGGCGAGAACGCTAACCGCGGCTCTCGTGCTTTGCGGATCGCCTTGCTGAATGCCGGCCGTCAGCGAGTGGTACATGTCTTCGCATCGTTCGGTATCCATGCGCCGCATCTCATCCGCTTGCAAAGCGGGAGCGCGCCGAAGCGCTCGCCGTACGGCTTTGTGGCAGGCCATGGCGGTGATCGTGTAATCGGGCGGGAAGTCTACGCCCTCCAATAGCGGCGTCAGGGGCGGCTGCAGCCCGCGCCCGACCTGCGTAATATACTGGGCCACCGCCTCGTAACTAAGGCCGTTTAGTTTGAGGCGCATCGCCTCAATTTCAACCCACTGCGCGCGCAGCATATCTGAGGAAAGCACTGCCGGTTGGTTGAGATTGCGGAAGCGCCCGTCCGGATTTCGCGTCGACATTGCTAATTCTCGGCTATTTCTCGACTAGAGCTTGCGGGGCCCATTTCCGGGCACTCCTAGTACGATATACAGGATTATACGGTGTTACGCAATCTAGTTTGGAGAAACCATCGAATGAAAGTAGCCGGGCGCGGTCAGGAACTGGATTCAGAATCGCATTTTTCGCCACGTCTCCAAGAGCTGGTGGCGGAGTTCGGGTCCCGCTACGCTTTGTCGAAAGCCGGCGGTATCGCGGTCAGCACGCTACAAGCCTACGAGGCGGGGTCGAATATGGCAGCCCCGCCGGACTAATGCAGATTTTGCGATAAGTCCGCGATGCTCAGAAGATAATCCTACGATGCGAGATTAGGATGCGGCGAGTAGCCCCCTCGTCCTCGGCCTTGAGGCGCTGCACCCCAACGGTCGGCATAGAGTACGGCGGTAAGCTTGCGTTCCATCCATGGCTCACATTGCTGGAACGATCACTTCAGGCCGGCCTTGCGCAGGTCGGCACGAAAGCGATCGATCTCTGTGGGAAACGCTTTATGTATCAGGCCAACCATCGGGAACATTTTCTCTACAGTGAACTGAGGATCGAGTCTTAGAACTGTAGTCACCTCTGCCCGCGCGGCATCGTTTTGGCCGAGTTCCATATAGTCAACGGCCAGTTGAGCGTGGGCCCAGAAATCATCGGGATGCCGGACCAGGGAAGGCTTGAGAGCGGCAGTCGCGTCTTGCGACCGCCCTAGCAGAGTATAGGCAAGACCGTATTCACCTAGACTATCGTCACGCTTTTGCGGATCGAGATGGATCATCTCGTCGAGTGCGACGACGGCCTCCACTGGTTTCGCCAGATTATTCAGCACATTCGCCAGCGCCCAGTAGCCCATAGCGGATTTGGGATCGAGAGCAACGGCCCGTTTGACTTCCGCCGCCCCTCCGCCAGTGCGGCATCGGCATCCCCTGTCTGACTGTAGTCAGTAGACAACCACATATGGGCCCAAAGAATATAGTGAAATCCAAGCAGGTAACGTTTGAGAGGGGGAATCGATTCTTTCCACTGTCCCAGTTGAGCATAATCAACGCCCTCGCCCCCCATGTAGGCCACAGCATTGCGTGGGTCGAGACGCACCGCTTTTTCGTCCGCGTACAGGGCCTCTTGTGGCTTCGACTGCTGGCGCAATATGTCTGCCAACACGTTATAGGCGTCGGCGGAATTGGGATCGAGGTCAATGGCGCGCTGGGCCTCTGTTGCCGCCTGATCATACTGCTCTTTTGCCGTATCGAGTTCGGCCATTACGCTGTGGGCGGTGGACAACGAGTCATTGAGAGTAAGGGCCTGTTCCTCCATGTGCAGAGCATGCTCGATAGCGCTGGGATCGGGATTGAAGGCGAAGAACCAACCAACCCAGTAGTTGTAACCCAAGAGAGCGTAGGCGTCGGCGTACTTGGAATCCAGCTCGATGGCTTTTTCGAACAGCGGGCGCGCTTTCGTATTCCCGTCCTTTGTCAGGCTGGCAAAATACTCCGTGCCCCGCAGCAAATCGTCATACGCCTCAAGATCCTCAGTGGTGCGGGGAATCACGATACCTTTCTGCGACAAGGCGAGTTGAAGGTTCAGCGTCGTCACGATTCTGCGGACAATCTCATCCTGAAGCGCAAAGACATCGCGCATGGGCCGGTCATAACGCTCCGCCCACAGTTCATCGCCGGTAGTCGCATCCGCCAATTGAACGATGATCCGTATTTGCCCTGCGGCCTTGCGCACACTGCCCTCCAGCACGTACTTCACCCCAAGTTCCTTGCCCACGTCCTGCAGCTTTGCCGCCTTGCCCTTGTAAGTGAAGGTCGAACTGCGCGCGATGACGAAGAGACCCGGAAGCCGGGAGAGGTCGGTGATCAGGTCGTCGGTGATGCCGTCGCTGAAATATTCCTGCTCGCGATCCCCGCTCATGTTGGTGAACGGCAACACCGCGATCGAGGGTTTGTCGGGCAGCGCCAGCGCCGGACTTTGCGCCGGCGGAATGGAAGCATGAGTATGCGGCGGCTTGAGCGACAGATGCTGTACCAAGACGATGGTCCCGACGATGATTGCCAGTCCCGTCAACGACAGCACGCCGCCTCGCCAATAGCTGCGTGGACTGCGCGTTTCCGGTGGCGCTACCGCGCCGTCCGCCAGCACCCGAAAGACTCGAACCGGCTTCGGCGATATTCTTGACCTGCTGCTCGCCGAGGTCCGCGTAGCTCAAAGCCAGCTTGGTGCTGACCTGATCGTGGACCGTACCGAAATGCAGATGCCGCCCGGTTCCGCGAGACTCTCCAGCCGCGCCGCGACGTTCACCCCGTCGCCATAAATCTGCTCGCCCTCGACCATCACATCGCCGAGGTTGACGCCGATGCGAAATTCCATCCGGCGCGCGGGCGGAGATTCTGCATTTTCCGCTTGAGCGCTGGTTTGCATCGTCGACTGCGCATTGGACTGCATTGACCACGCTGGCGAACTCGGCCAAGACGCTGTCGCCCGCAGAGTTCACGAACCTTCCGCGGTGCTGCTCGATCAGGCTGTCGATTATCTTGCGGTGCGAGGACAGGGTGCGAAGTGTCGCCTCTTCGTTCTCCCCCATGAGGCGGCTGTAGCCGTACACGTCGGCGCAGAGTATGGCGGTCGAGCTTGCGTTCCATACCCACCTATGGCGCCGCGATCATCCCGCCCAGTGCCAGGGTGAGTCAATGGGATGGATTGCCGTCGATCGTGGTCTACATCCAACTGTACAAACGTCGCATACGCATCCAGATCATCTACAATAGGCTCCGGCAGAAGCGTTCTCGCGTAGTCCATAGCGGGGGGACGCTGGAGCGCGCCTTCTGCCTTCCGAAATGTTATAGGTGAGGGCTGGTTTCGCCCGATGAGTAGAAACGCAATCGATGCCCTCGGCCTCCTGACCCTGCTCCTGATGGTAGCGGCGCTCTTCATGGTCTTCGTCTATGTGCCGACCGAAGCGGTCCAGGGTACCGTCCAGCGTATCTTCTACTTCCATGTGCCCTGTGCCTGGGTCGCCTTTGCCGCCTTCGCCCTCGTCGCCCTCTCTGGAATCTTCTATTTATGGTTGGGCCAGCAGGTGTGGGATGACCTCGGCTACGCGGCGGCCGAGACCGGGATGGTCTTTTGCTCCCTCGTACTCGTGACCGGGTCGATCTGGGCCCGGCCCATCTGGGGCGCATGGTGGACCTGGGACTCGCGCCTTACCACCACCCTGATCCTGTGGCTCCTCTACGCCGGCTACCTGATGATCCGCGCGATGGCCGACGATAGCCCGCAGGTCGCCCGCTCCTCCGCGGTCTTCGGTATAATCGCGGCCGCCGACGTGCCGATTATCATTGTTTCGGTGCGCTTGTGGCGTACCATCCATCCCGCGGTCCTGGTCACGCGTCAGGGTGGTCATGGCCTCGAGAATCCGCGTATGGTGGCGACGTTGCTGCTCTCGATGGCGGCGTTTTCGGCCCTGTTCGCCTGGCTGTTGATGCTGCGCTTTTCGACACTGAGAACGCGCACGCGGTGCGACGCTCTCGGCCGCGAACTGGGTCAGGCCAGGGCGGCAGTTGGAGACCTTTGATGGAAAATCTTAGCTATCTGTTCGCCGCTTATACGATAATCTTCGCGGTGATATTCCTTTACGTGCTCTTCCTGTGGCGGCGGCAGGCCCGGCTCGACGCCGAAGTGCGCGTCCTCGAAAATGGCCTGCGCAGCGTCCGCGAGGAACTGGCTACCCGGAACGCCCGCTCATCTCGTTCTACCGGCCGGGAGGCGCAAGCGTCGCGAACGTCACGCTAGACGTTGCGGCAGCTCCATTTCATGAGCATCTTATACGGCAGAACTGCTCCCTAAATGGATTTTCGCGATTACTATAAGACCCTCGGTGTCGAACGCACCGCTACCGCCGGCGAAATCAAAAGCGCCTATCGCAAACTCGCTCGCAAACACCATCCCGATGTTAACCCGAATAATAAGGACGCCGAGCGCCGTTTCAAAGAAATCAACGAGGCTTACCAGGTTCTTGGCGATGCCGGTAAGCGCAAGAAATACGACCAAATGGGCGCGGATTGGCAAAACGGTGCAGCCGAGGACGAGGTCTTCCGCCGCTATGCGCGCGCCGGAGCGCCCCAGCCCGATGACGGCGGAATGGGCGGTGGCGGCTTCAGCGACTTCTTCGAGCGCTTCTTTGGCGGACTCGGCGGTGGCGGACGCACTCGCGGCTTCGACTTCGGCAACGATCTCCCCCGTGGTCGCGGCGGCCGGGCGCCCGACCAACAGGCCGAGGTTGCCATTTCCCTCACCGAGGCCGTGCGCGGTGTCCAGAAGCGTATCACCCTCGCTTCCGCCGAGCAGTGCCCAACCTGCGGCGGCGCGGGAATGGTCAGCCGGCAGGAAAAGCGTGGCAACGCCCGCGCGGCCCGTACCGTCGAGCCTTGCCAGGATTGCGGCGGCAGCGGCGTGATTCATCATCACCGTACCCTCGACGTTACGATTCCGCCCGGGATGGTCGACGGTTCGAAGATGCGGCTCAAGGGACAGGGGACCGAGGGCCCGCATACCGAACTCAACGGCGACCTCATCATCACATTGCGCCTCCTCCCGGATAGCGTCTTTAGCGTCAACGGACGCGACGTGCGCTGTACGCTTCCCGTGTGGGACTACGAAGCGGCCCTCGGAGCCGAGGTAACCGCACCTTCGGTCGGCGGCAAGATTGCGCTCAAGATCCCAGCCGGCAGCCAGAGCGGACGCGTGCTGCGCCTCAAGGGGAGAGGACTCCCCGCCCGCGGTAAGGAAGCCGCCGGCGACCTGTTGTACGAACTGCGCGTTCTCGCTCCCACCGATCTCACCGACGAAGAGCGCAAGCTGATGCAACAGCTTGCCGAGCATCGCCGTGCTCGCGCGATCGCTGATCCCCGCGCCGAGCTCATAAGAGCTTAAGCAGGCCGCTAAGACCCGATTTGGCTCGCTCGATGGCGCAATTCATCGATTGGGTCCGCGTCGGTGCCACGGTTCGACGCGGCGGCGCGTCGAAACCTCTGCTATACTTATCTTATGGAACGGCGTTCCATTAGGATGCTCGAGAAGGCAGTGCACACGGCGTTGACCTCGGTACCGCGCTGCCGCTTGGTCTTGGCCGCCGTGTCCGGCGGGCCCGATTCCGTCGCCCTGCTCCACGCCCTGTCGCGCCTGCGGGCTGCTAATCCGGAATTGGGCTATCGGACTGCAGCGGCTCATCTGAACCATGGGCTGCGCGGCGCAGAATCGGACCAAGACGAGGATTTCGTGCGCAACCTGTGCGCCAGACTCGAAGTGCCCCTGGTGGTCGGTCGGGCGCCCGCCCCGGGGCGTACGCGCGCGAATCTCGAGGAGCGCGCGCGAAATGAGCGCTATGAGTTTCTCAGCCAAGCAGCCGAGAACCTCGGTGCGGACCTCATCGCCGTCGCGCATCAGGCCAATGATCAGTCCGAAACCGTTCTGTTACGTCTCTTGCGTGGAAGTGGTGCGTCAGGACTCGCCGCGATGGCTCAAATCGGCCCCGGCCGCCTCTTCCGCCCTCTTCTCGGTGTCTCGCGCGATGACGTTTTAGCCTACCTTGAGGCGATTCATGCGGATTACGTCACGGACACCAGCAATTCTTCGCTTGACTTCCGGCGTAATCGTGTCCGCACCGAGCTGCTTCCGATGCTGGAACGCGAGTATGCCCCAAGGTTCGGTCGCAGATTAGTTGAACTAGCGAGCGAAATGAGCGAGATGAGCGATTTTTTGAGCACCGAGGCCAACCGCGAGATCGCGACCCGCCTCCGTCCCGACAATCGCCTCGACCTCGCGGGTTTCTCCGACCTGCAACCCGCGCTTGCCGCGGCCGTCCTGCGCGCCTTTCTACGCAAGTCCATGGGCGGCTTGAGACATATCCGTAGAGTCCAGATCGAGGCGATTCGGCGAGTGTGCATGGTTCCCGCGGACTCCGGTAGCGTCGTCATCGGACTTCCCGGCGGATGGACGTTTCGTCGCGAGTACGGACTGGCGAGCCTCCATCCCGGCGGATGCGAACCGCCCGGGCCGTTTGCCGTGGAGCTGCGGCCCGAAGGCTGTACCGTTGTCGAGGCCGCGGCCTTCGCCTTTTCCGCCCGGGTGATTGAGCGAGACGGCACCGACGCGCTTCCCCTGAAAGCAAAGAGCAAGCTCGAGGCGTACTTCGACGCCGACGCCGTGGGCAGCCTCGTAGTCAGAAGTTTCGCTCCCGGCGACCGCATTCGGATGTTCGGCAAGGGCGGGCGGCGCAAGGTTCACGACGTGTTTATCGACAAGAAGCTGCCTGCAGCGTTGCGGCCGCGTTGGCCGCTCGTGATTAGCGACGGGGAAGTTGCCTGGATCCCCCAATGGGCGCGCAGTGCTCTCGCTATCGTTACGCCAGCCACGCAAAAGGTGCTTTGTTTGCGCGCAACTCCCTATGGAAACGCAGGGTAGTGTCGTCGTTGCTTGGAAATTAACCCGCGTGCTACGCTTTCGTCATAGATGAATCAGTTTTCGCGTAATATCGCACTGTGGCTGGTAGTGGTGTTGATGGCGCTGTTGCTGGTGAATTTCTTCAGCCGCACGCAGCACAGTGTTCCCGATAAGATCTTTTCCGAATTTCTGAATGACGTTGACCAACACGCCGTCGCTTCGGTTACGATCCAAGGCAATCAGATTCAGGGTGCCCTGAAATCCGGCGAGCATTTCCGCACCTACGCGCCCAACGATCCAGACCTGGTCAAAACCCTACGCGCCAACGACGTCAAGATCGAGGCGAAGCCCGCCGAGGGCGATCCCTGGTGGATGGTCCTGCTCGTTCAATGGTTCCCGATGCTGCTGCTGGTGGCGGTGTGGATCTTCTTCATGAGGCAGATGCAGATCGGTGGCGGCAAGGCCATGTCCTTTGGCAAGAGCCGCGCGAAGCTGCTTACTGAAAACACCCACAAAGTCACCTTCGCCGATGTCGCCGGAATTGACGAAGCCAAGGACGAGCTCGAAGAAATAATTCAGTTTCTGAAGGACCCCAAGCGCTTCACTCGCCTCGGCGGGCGGATTCCCAAGGGCGTTTTGCTGGTAGGACCGCCGGGAACCGGCAAGACCCTGCTCGCTCGCGCGATTGCCGGAGAAGCGGGCGTGCCTTTCTTCTCCATTTCCGGTAGCGACTTTGTCGAGATGTTTGTGGGCGTCGGCGCGTCGCGCGTGCGCGATCTGTTCGTGCAGGGCAAGAAACACGCCCCTTGTATCATCTTTATCGACGAAATTGACGCGGTGGGCCGCCATCGCGGCGCTGGTTTGGGCGGCGGTCACGATGAGCGCGAGCAGACGCTCAACCAGTTGCTGGTCGAGATGGACGGCTTCGAGGCCAATGAGGGAGTGATCCTGGTCGCTGCCACCAACCGTCCGGATGTGCTTGATCCAGCGCTGCTGCGCCCAGGCCGCTTTGATCGCCGCGTGGTGGTGCCCCGGCCAGACGTCAAAGGCCGCGAGGGTATCCTGAAGGTTCATACCCGGCGCGTTCCGCTTGGACAGGATGTCGATATTCTGAAGCTGGCCCGCTCGACTCCGGGTTTCGCCGGCGCCGACCTCGAAAACCTGGTCAATGAAGCGGCCCTGCTTGCCGCCCGGAGCAGCAAGGAACGCGTAGAGATGCTTGATTTCGAGCTGGCGAAAGACAAGGTTATGATGGGTGCCGAGCGCCGCTCGATGGTGATGTCGCTGGCTGAACGGCGCAACACCGCCTACCACGAATCCGGCCACGCGCTGGTCGCGATGCTCATACCCGGCGCCGACCCGGTCCATAAGGTCACGATTATACCGCGCGGAATGGCGCTGGGGGTGACCCAGCAATTGCCGCTCGATGATCGGTACACCTACTCCCGCGACTATCTGATGACGCGACTGGCGATGATGTTCGGCGGGCGTGTAGCCGAAGAGCTGATCTTCAACCACATGACAACTGGTGCGGGCGACGATATCGAAAAGGCCACCGAACTTGCGCGCAAAATGGTCTGCGAATGGGGCATGAGCAAGGAACTCGGGCCGATGACGTTCGGCCGGCACGAGGAGCAGATTTTCCTCGGCCGCGATATTGCGCACCACAAGGACTACTCGGAGCATACCGCACTCGAGATCGACCGCGAGGTGCGGCGCATAGTCGATGACTCATACCAAAAGGCCAAGTCGCTACTATCGGGGCATCTGCCTCTGCTGCATGCTCTCGCCGAGCGGCTGCTCGAAAAAGAAGTGGTAGAGGGTGCGGAAGTTGCCGCGATGGTCAAAGCGTATCGTGAGGGTCGCCCGCTGGTTAGCGAGCCGTCGCCGGTCGCTGCGGCTCCAACTCCCCCGAGCGGCGGGGCAGTCGCAACGCGCGAAAAGCCCAAAGCCGCGGAAGAAGAGGCCGCGATCCCCGGGCTCGCACCGAAGCCCTCTCTCGCCTGAGACTGAACTCGAAGCCGCACATTCATTGCATAGTTGAAATCCGCAGAGCCGTGCCGTGCGTTCCCAGCACGCCCTTGTAAGGGTTAGCGCCGCCAGTCGCTTCTCGCGGCGCGCCCGGAGCCGTTGACTGGCCTGCCGATTATCGAGGGCTGTCGCGTTCCAATGCGTTCACCACGGTCAGTCGCTTCTCCCCGTTTGCTGCACCTTCACGACGGCCGCAAGATTCGATTCCCCGCCGTGATGGGTGTGCTTAATGTCACGCCCGACTCGTTTTCCGACGGCGGCCGCTACCTCGACCCAGCGAAGGCCCTCGACCATGCTCTCGAGATGGAAGCTGCAGGGGCGGCGATCATCGACGTTGGCGGTGAGTCCACCCGG
The DNA here is from genome assembly GCA_963837035.1 of uncultured Pseudomonadota bacterium. Classification (GTDB taxonomy): domain Bacteria; phylum Desulfobacterota; class Binatia; order Binatales; family Binataceae; genus JASHZA01. Next base: position 61,990 of record CAWIMH010000021.1, on the reverse strand, counting down.
CCGGTCGGTGCGACCGAAGTTCCAGTCGAAGTCGAGCTGGCGCGTGTGATGCCGGTCCTGGACCGACTGGGAAGCAGGCTGCACGTGCCAATCTCGATCGACACGCGCAAGACGGCGGTTGCCCGGGCTGCCCTGGAAAAGGGCGTCGCGATTGTCAATGACGTAAGCGCACTGGAGGCGGATCCCGAAATGGCGCGGCTGGTAGTTGAATCCAGGTGCGCGGTGGTACTGATGCATATGCGAGGCGGCCCTGCGAATCATATGAAGTTCGCACGCTATCGCGACGTGGTCGGTGAAGTCTCCCGCTATCTCGCCGTACGCGCCCGTTTCGCCGTCGCGACGGGGATTCCGCGGTCGCGGATAGTGATCGATCCGGGGATCGGATTCGCCAAGACGGCGAAGCATAATCTCGAAATTCTGTGTGGTCTGCCACGGATAGGCGCGCTAGGCTATCCTGTATTGGTAGGATGCTCGCGTAAGAGCTTCGTGCGCAGAATTTCCGGCGGCAGCGAAGCAGACATCCTCTTCGGTACCGCGGCGGCGAATGCGCTGGCGATTGCGGCGGGGGTTTCGATAGTACGGGTTCATGACACTGGACCGGCGGTGGCGGTAGTGCGGATGGTGAAGGCGATAGCGGCGATGCGAAGCCGCGTCTGATGTAACTAATGCACGGGTTAGTTTCCGTCATTCCCAGACTGCGCTGGCAGGATTTCCTCGATATCCTGATCGTCGCCTATGTAATCTACCGGATTGCCCTGCTGATCCGCGGCACGCGGACGATGCAGATGGTGATCGGGCTGGGTTTTGTCGCAGCGGCGTTCGTCGGATCACAGATGCTGGGGCTGTTCACGCTGAACTGGCTGCTGAACAACTTCCTGGGCTCCCTGATCGTCATTCTGGTCGTTATCTTTCAGGCCGATATCCGGCGTGCGCTCACCGGTGTCGGCGCGCAGTCGCTCTTCGGCGCGCGGCCGAGCGTTGCCGGGGTCGCACAAGAATTGGCGAACGCAGCGGCATGGCTATCGGCCAGACGGATCGGCGCGCTGATCGTAATCGAGCAGGACATGGGTTTGCAGGACTTTGTCGCAACGGGCCGGACGATCGATGGAACGGTATCGCCCGAACTGATCGAGACTATCTTTATGCGCGGATCGCCGTTGCACGATGGCGCGGCAATCGTAAAGGGCGACCAGGTACTGGCGGCCGCGTGCCTGCTGCCACTTTCGACGAACCCCAACGTGAGTCTTGCCTTGGGCACGCGTCATCGCGCGGCGATTGGATTGACCGAGGACAGCGACGCGCTGGTAATAGTGGTTTCCGAGGAGGACGGAACCATTTCGCTCGCCCATCATGGCGAATTGTTGCGCGGTCTCAAGTCGCCACAACTGATTGAAGCGCTGCAAAGCCTTCCGGTCTGAGGTTTAAGGCATAGCGTCGCGTGAAAACTCAGTTAAAAACGATCTGGCGCGCCCGCTTAAGGAGGTTGAGCTGAGGTGGCGTCGCCCGCGGCAAAAGATCTGGAACGCACCGGACCGGAGATGCCGGCCCCGGCCGCGTCGCGTCGCAAGGGCCCCTACTCGCTTGCATCCCTTCGCGATCGCGCGCGCCGCAATATGGGATTGCGGATCATCTCGGTGGCGCTGGCGCTCGGGCTGTGGGTTTTTGTCAACGCCGGTCAGCACGAATCGCTCAAGCAATTCACGGTACCGATCGTCTATCGGGGGTTGCCAGCGGGCTTCGTGATCGTCAACCAGCATCCCGAACTTGTTACGATCCAGGTTTCCGGACCCCGCACACTGCTCTCACTGATCGATCCGAGTCGAATCGCGCTGCGGGTGGATCTGGCCGGCGTGAGCATTGGGCAAGCGTCGTTCAAAATTGGTCCGGACGCCTTTGCGGTTCCGCGTCAAACCAGCGTTCAGAGCATCCTGCCGTCGCAAATCGTGCTTGATATCGATCACATGGCGACCCGCAATGTGCCGGCGCGTCTGACAACCTCAGGCAAAATCGCGGAAGGGTATCGGCTCGCCGTAACCGAGATCACTCCGGCCACCGTTACTCTCTGGGGGCCGAGCAAGGAGTTGGCGCGGATCGACGCGGTCGACACGGAGCCGATGGATGTCCGCGGGCTTACGGCGAGCGTCTCGAGCGTTCTCGGCCTCACCGTGCCTGCGGGAAAGATCAGGGTCGACCCGGAAGAAGTGACTGTGCGCGTGGCCGTCGCGTCCGTCGTCGGGGATCGGGAGTTCCGTGGCGTTGCGATCGCGGTGCGCGACAGCGACTGGCGCTACAAGGTGGAGCCGAGCCGCGCTGCCGTTACGGTGCGCGGTCCGCAGCCGGACCTCGCGAAACTCGATCTGTCGAACGCTGTATACGCCGAAGCCGCCGGGATGTCCCCCGGCTTGCACACACTGGCGGTGCAAGTCACCCTGCCCGACGGCATCGAACTGGTGCGACAGGCGCCCACGAAGGTGAGGGTGAGAATGTACAACGAGAGGCGGCCAACAATTGAATACCAGGCGCAATAAACTCTTCGGCACCGACGGCGTACGCGGCGTCGCCAACGCCGAACCGATCACTTCGGAGACCGCGCTCAAGCTCGGACGCGCGCTCGCGTATGTTTTCAAGCATGGGCACGGCCGTCATCGCCGAATCCTGATTGGCAAGGACACCCGGCTCTCGGGCTATATGCTTGAGACCGCGATGGCTTCGGGCATCTGCTCGATGGGCGCGGATGTCTGGCTGGTGGGGCCGTTGCCCACCCCCGGCATCGCTTTTCTGACGCGGAGCATGCGCGCCGATGCCGGCGTGGTAATCTCGGCTTCGCACAACCCATTCGAGGACAACGGTATCAAGTTTTTCTCGCGTGACGGCTTCAAGCTCGATGACCGCACGGAGTGCGAGATCGAGGAACTGGTATTCAATGATAAGGCGCTCGCTCACGCGCGCGCCGTCGCAGGAGATATCGGCAAGGCCACGCGAATCGAAGACGCGATTGGGCGCTACCTGGTTTTCCTCAAGAGTTGCGTCCCGCGCAGCATGACTCTGGAAGGACTCAAAGTCGCGATCGATTGCGCCAATGGCGCCGCCTACAAAGTCGGGCCGGACGTGCTCGAGGAACTCGGCGCCGAGGTGGTCGCGATCGGCAACGACCCCGACGGCAAGAATATCAATGCCGGCTGCGGTGCGGTGCATCTGGAGCATCTGCGCGAGACCGTTTTGCGCACCAACGCGAACGTCGGCATCGCGCTGGACGGTGACGGAGACCGTGCGATGCTAATCGACGAGCACGGCGAGGTCTTCGACGGCGACGATGTGATGGCGCTGCTGGGATGCAAAATGGCTCGCGAAGGGCGGCTCCACGACAATACCGTCGTCGCTACTGTGATGAGCAATTTCGGGCTCGAACTCGCGCTTTCACGCGAGCGTATCCGCCTGGTGCGCACCGACGTCGGCGATCCGGCGGTTGTGCGCGAAATGCGCTCCAACTCGTACAATCTCGGCGGTGAGCAGTCGGGCCATGTCATCCTGATGGACTACTCCACCACCGGTGACGGCCTGATCAGCGCACTGCTCGTACTTTCGTGTGTGATCGAAGCGCAACGGCCGCTGAGTGAATTGCGCGCGATGCATCGAGTGCCGCAGGTGCTCCAAAACGTAAAAGTGCGCGATCGCGTGCCGTTCGCCGAAATGCTGGACGTGATGAGCGTGATTGCGGACGCGGAGCAGCGCTTAGCGGGCACCGGACGATTGCTGGTCCGCTACTCGGGCACCGAGATGCTCGCGCGAGTTATGGTGGAGGGGGAGGATCAGGCGCAAATCGCGTTTGTCGCGAGCGAGATTAGCGAGGCGATTCGCAAGCGCGCGGGCGCATAGGAACGATGCCTAAGCTCGGCGTCAACGTCGACCACGTCGCAACCTTGCGCCAGGCACGGCGCGCTGCTTATCCCGATCCGGTCGAGGCGTCTATCGCCGCACAGCGAGCTGGCGCGAGCGCGATCACGGTGCATTTGCGTGAGGATCGCCGGCATATCCAGGACGATGACCTGCGACGCATCAAAGGTGCGATCAAAATTCATCTTAATCAGGAAGTGGCTCCTATCGCCGAAATGGTCGAAATCGCGCTCGAGCTGCGTCCGCATGAAGTCTGCCTCGTTCCCGAAAGGCGTGAGGAGCTGACGACCGAAGGTGGGCTCGATGTCGCCGGCCTCGCGGAGCGCGTGGGTCCTATCGTCGAACGGTTCAGGTACGCCGGAATCCGGGTCAGTCTGTTTATTGACCCGGAACCGTCGCAGATCGAGGCGGCAGCGGTCATGGGGGCGGAGTTCGTGGAACTTCACACTGGAACATATGCCAATCTCGCGGACAGGGACCTGGCCAAAATGGACGGCCGACCCGGCGTGCCGTTGCGCGGCGTTCTTGGGGCGTTGAGCGCGCAGACGCGTGCGGAGCTGGACAAGCTGCGTGTCGCAGTGAAAATCGCCCGGTCGCACGGGCTCAAACCGAACGCTGGCCACGGCCTCAATTACCGCAATGCAGCGCCGGTCGCCGCGATTCCTGGCCTCTCCTGGCTCCATATCGGGCACTCTATAGTTGCGCGCGCGATCCTTGTCGGGATGGGACGGGCGGTCCGCGAGATGAATACTCTGATCAATCGGAGAGCGCTGGCGCGCGGTCACTAGATCCCGCCGCGTGGCGTTGCTCCCGACATAGGCCAAGCCTGATCGGACAGGACTCGCATGATTCTCTTAACTGCCGCCGAAAGTCGTGAACTCGATCGCTTGTGCCAGGTCAAATACGGTGTGCCGTCATACTCCCTCATGACGCGCGCGGGCGAAGCGGTGGCGCGCACGGTCGAGCGTCTGTGGCCCGACGCGCGCGCTGCCGGAGTGCTGATCGTTGCGGGCAAGGGCAACAACGGCGGTGACGGATTCGTGGCTGGGCGCGCGATGCTCGATACCGGCGAGAAGGCTACGGTCGTGCTGCTTGCACGGGCCGCAGATCTCAAAGGTGATGCGCTGCGGGCCTATCACGAGTTTGTCGGCAAGGGCGGGCTTGTCCGGGAAGTTACGGACGAAAGTGAACTCGATAGCGCATTCGCCGGTGTGCGTCCGGGAGTCATAATCGACGCGATTTTCGGGACCGGTCTCAAAGCGGAGGTGAGCGGTCCGCAGCGGCGCGCGATCGAAACCATCAACCGTCTGGGCGCCAGCGATCACACGCCGATAGTCGCGGTGGATATCGCGTCGGGCGTGGACTCCGATACTGGTGCGGTGATGGGTGCAGGCGTCGAAGCGGCGGCCACAGTGACGTTCGGTTACGCGAAATATGGTCACGTTTCATATCCCGGCGCCGCATTGTGCGGAGAACTCGAAATCTCCGATATCGGTTTCGTCCACGAGGCGATCGGTGACATCGCTCCGCGCGGCCGGATGATCGAACGTGCCGACGCCGCGCAGTTGCTCCGTCCGCGTGGGATCAACACGCACAAGGGAACCAATGGTCATGTTCTGATCATCGCGGGCGGACGTGGCAAGTCCGGCGCCGCGATCCTGACCGCGCGCGGGGCGCTCCGTGCCGGAGCCGGGCTGGTGACCGCTGCGATCCCCGAAGCGATCGCCTCGATCGTCGCAACGGAGCAAGCAGAGTTGATGACCGAGGCGATGCCGAGCCGCGATGGCCATTTCGACGCCCCCGCGACGATCGTGAATCTGGAAGCGCTGATCGTCGGCAAGAGCGCGCTGATGGTTGGGCCCGGTATTGGTGCGAGTGAGGACAGCGCGCAACTCGTCGAATGGCTCGTAACCAAAGGTGCGCAACGCGGCCGCCCCCTTCTTATCGACGCTGACGGCCTGAATGTGCTGTCCAAGCGCGGTCCTGCGATTCTCAAGACGGCGCTCGGTCCGGTAGTTCTTACCCCTCATCCGGGTGAAATGGCGCGACTGCTCGATTCCACGACCGCGGCCGTAAACGCCGACCGCATCGGCGCGGCGAGACAGCTTGTTACCACTACGGGAGCCATCGTCCTCCTAAAGGGGGCACATAGCGTGATCGCATCGCCAGACGGAGCAGTCGACATAAATTCGAGCGGCAATCCAGGTATGGGAACAGCCGGAATGGGCGACGTACTCGCCGGTATAGTAGGAGCGTTTCTCGGACAGGGCATGGATCCGGGCAGCGCACTCCGGCTAGGGGTGTTCCTTCACGGACATGCCGCCGACCATCTTGCGGCTCGTCTCGGACCAGTCGGCTACTTTGCCAGCGAAGTGGCCAGCGAATTGCCAATTGCGATATCCACGCTTTCCCGCTGAGGTCGCGCTATAATCGGTTGAAAGTCAGCTTCCATCCGCGTGAGAGGCAGGCCGTGGAATCCCAGACGTTCGTTATCGATAGCGGTTCCAGCCGCGAAACCAAGGCATGGGGCCGGCGCCTCGCATCGGTCCTTCGGGGGGGCGAACTGCTCGCTTTTGAGGGTGAACTCGGAGTAGGCAAGACCTGCTTCATCAAGGGAGTGGCTCGCGGTCTGAACCTAAGGGAGGAACAGATCCTGAGTCCGACTTTCACCATGATTCAGGAGCATAGCGGCCGTCTGCAGCTCTACCATATCGATCTTTATCGTCTGGAGAGCGTGGGACTCGAAGATCTTGGTCTGCGGGAATATCTGTTTTCTGACGCAATCGCCGCAGTAGAGTGGTTCGAACGACTGCAGCAAACCAGCGCGATCGAGCGTCTGACTATTCGTATAAGCTACGCTTCGGCGAATCGCCGCCGGATCGAGCTCGCAGCCTTCGGCGACCGCTACGCCAGGTTGCTGGAAAGCCTGGTAAACCGCTTCAGCTAGCAATTTTGAGTGATTTTTGACCAGTTTGATGATTAAGCATGCTAAAACAGAATATAGGTGAACATTCCTTCTTTTACGGGTGAACTCGATCTGCTAGCGTTTTAGGCATGCCAGCTTTTTTTGAGGAAGCGCTCGACGCGCTCATGTCCATGCCTCATCTGGCGATGATGTATTGGGAAGGTCTTACGCTAACGAGTCGCATAATCTTTGCGATGGCGGCCGTGGCGCTGGGAATCTACGGAGGCTCTCGCGCTGAAAGAACGGGACTGAGCACACTGATGTTCTTCGGCGCGTTTGGGTTCTTTGCCTACATTATCGCAGTCGGAATAGAACTCATGCGCTAATCCGCGCCCTTGGTCACCGGCGTGTGACTTTTGCGCGGAACCTTCTGGTTTAGCCCACAAATTCCACGCATAATCAGTGATTACCCCGAACTCGGGGTGGGAACCTGATTTGTGGCTCTTCTGGTTCAGAAGTACGGCGGTACCTCAGTCGGCTCGATCGATCGGATCAAGGCGGTTGCAGAGCGTGTAAGTCACGCCCTCGAGCGGTGCGACCGCGTGGTAGTCGTGGTCTCGGCGATGGCGGGCGAAACCAACCGGCTATTCAAAATGGCCGAACAACTAAGCGACTCACCCAACCCGCGTGAGACGGACGTCCTGGTTGCGACCGGTGAACAGGTGTCGGCGGCGCTGCTGGCGATTCGATTGCAAGCCCTCGGCCATCCAACGGTATCGTTTCTAGCTCATCAACTAAGGATCACCACAGATTCGCGGCACGGTGCGGCGCGAATCAAATCCGTGGAATGCGACCGGGTCACGAAGGCCCTCGAATCGGGTAACACCGTGGTCGTTGCCGGTTTCCAAGGCGTCGATTCCAAGGGTGACGTCACCACGCTTGGGCGCGGGGCTTCGGACCTCACGGCGGTCGCACTGGCGGCGGCGCTGCAAGCCTCGGTGTGCGAGATTTACACGGATGTCGATGGAGTATACACCGCCGATCCAAACATTTGCCCCAAGGCGCGCCGTCTGGACAGGATTTCCTACGACGAGATGCTCGAGATGGCCGGACTCGGCGCCAAGGTACTGCAACTCCGGTCAGTCGAACTTGCGCGCCGGTACAACGTACCGCTGGTAGTGCGCTCGAGTTTCAGCGAGGGCTCGACCGGAACCCGGGTGGGGCAAGAGGATAAATCGATGGAAAATGTGCTGGTTTCCGGTGTTACCCTCGATCTCAATCAGAGCAAGATCACGCTGACCGGAGTTGCGGATCGTCCTGGTCTAGCCGCGAAAATCTTCGTCCCTATCGCGGAGGCCGGGATCGTCGTTGACATGATCATTCAGAATGCCAGCGCCGACGGGCGCACCGACGTTACCTTCACGGTCGGCCGCACCGACCTGCGCCGCGCGCTCGAACTGGTAAAGATGGTTGCGGACGAGATCGGCGCCGCCGGTATTCGTCAGCAAGAGGAGGCCGCCAAGGTTTCGATCATCGGCATCGGCATGCGCACACACGCGGGGGTTGCCGCGAAAATGTTCCGTGTGCTAGCCGCCGAAGGGGTCAACATAGAAATGATCGCGACCTCCGAGATCAAGGTTTCGGTCATCGTTAACGCTAAGTACGGAGGGCTTGCGATGCGGGCCCTGCACGAAGCATTCTTGGGAGACGGCGCGGACAACGCGCCAGGGGAGACGGTTTAGGCAAATGGCGGCGGCCAAAAAGATTCAGATTTACGACACGACGCTGCGCGACGGATGCCAGTCCGAGGATGTTTCGCTAACTATAGAAGACAAGCTTGAGATTGCGGAACGGCTGGACGATCTCGGGGTCAGATATATCGAAGGCGGTTGGCCGGGCTCGAACGAACGCGATGCAGCCTTCTTCAAGGAGGTTAAGCGGCTCAAGCTCCGTCACGCGAAGATCGTTGCGTTCGGAGCGACCAGACGCGCGAACGTTCGCGCCGCGGCCGATCGCAACCTGCAATTAATGCTGAGCGCGGATACTCCGGTCGCGTGCGTCGTCGGTAAGACCTGGGATCTGCACGTGCGCGAAGCTCTAAGAATTTCGCTCAACGCCAATCTCGATATCTTGCACGACACGATCGCGTATCTGAAGCAGCACGTCGACGAAGTCATTTTCGACGCCGAACATTTCTTCGACGGCTACGCCTTTAACCCGGAGTACGCGCTGGCGTGCATCAAGGCGGTCGCCGCGGCCGGGGTTGATCTGATTTGCCTGTGCGACACCAACGGGGGGCGTCTCCCGCAGGAAATCGAAGCTACGATGCAAGCCGTGGTACCGGCGGTAACCAGCCCGCTTGGCATCCATTGCCACAACGACTCCGAGGTTGCGGTCGCCAATTCTATCGCTGCCGTGCGCAACGGCGCGGTTCAGGTCCAGGGTACGATCAACGGTCTTGGTGAACGCTGTGGCAATGCGAATCTCATTTCGATCATCGCCAACCTGCAGCTCAAGCTCGGTTATGAATGCGTACCGCCCGAGAAGCTCAAGACGCTGCAGGAAATCTCGATGCTGGTCTATGAGCTGGCCAACATCACCCCGCATTTGCGTCTGCCCTACGTTGGCCGCGCCGCTTTCACCCACAAGGCCGGGTTGCATGTTTCGGGGATTCAGCGCAACGTGCGGACCTACGAACATATCGACCCGGCGCAGGTTGGCAATGACCGCCACGTTGTGCTTTCGGAGCTCTCCGGAAGGGCCAATATCCTTTACAAGACTCGCGAGTTCGGAGTCGAGGCCGAGCTCAGCAACGAACAGATTGAAGCTTTGCTCGAAGAACTCAAGCGTCTGGAGAGCCTGGGTTATACCTTTGAGGGCGCCGACGCGTCCTTCGAGCTCCTGATGTTGCGAACGCTCGGGCGGGCGCACGACCACTTCAACTTTGTCAGCTTCCGCGTGTTCGACGACAAGTGGCACGAGGACCAGGCTCCCTTCAGCGAAGCCGTAGTGATAATCGAGGGGCCCGACGGCCAACGCACGCGGAATTCAGCTATCGGCAACGGACCGGTCCACGCTCTCGATTCGGCCCTGCGGCGCGCCCTCGTGCCGTACTACCCGAGCCTCGAGCACATGCAACTGACCGACTACAAGGTTCGGGTGCTTGACGACGGAGCCGGCACGGCGGCTCGAGTGCGCGTCCTGATCGAATCAACAGACGGCAATCGGCGCTGGGGCACGGTCGGACTCTCGAGCAACGTGGTGGAGGCGAGCTGGCAGGCACTGGTCGACTCGATCGAATTCAAGCTGCACAAGGACGACCTCACGGCGCAGATGCCCGCCAAGACCCGAAGGTCAAATGGCGCCAAACTCAACGGCGCCAAACCCCACAGCGCCAAGAGCAATGGTGCGAAACCCGTTGGTACGCGTTCCACGAAGCGGCCGCGCCATCCCGACGGCGGGGCGATCGCCAAAGTCTAAGGCGGGCGTGGAACACGCGAGGAGGCACCCATGAGCGCAATCGACAGGATGCGCGAGGATATTCAGGCGGTGTTCGACCGCGATCCGGCGGCGCGCACTACGCTCGAGGTCGTGCTGTCTTATCCCGGACTGCACGCTATTTGGCTTTACCGTTGCGGCAACTGGCTCTGGCGGCACGATCTGAAATTGTTGGGACGGTTGGTCAGCGAGGTTGCGCGCTTCATGACCGGCATCGAGATCCATCCAGGGGCGACTATCGGCCGCCGCCTGTTCATCGACCACGGAATGGGAGTGGTGGTTGGTGAAACCACCGAGATTGGAGACGACGTGCTCATTTACCAGGGAGTCACCTTGGGCGGCACGAGTCTCAAAAAGGAAAAACGCCATCCGACTATCGAGGATCAGGTAATGATCAGTGCCGGCGCCGCAGTAATCGGTCCAGTGCGGATCGGGCGCGGCAGCCGAATCGGAGCGGGCGCGGTGGTAGTCTCGTCAGCCCCGGCCTATTCCACGATCGTCGGTATCCCGGGCAAGGTGATCGAGGGCGAGAGCACGCGCCAGGACGTCGCGACTCTGGAGCATGCTCGGCTACCCGATCCGGTGGCGCGAGCCATCAGCGGACTCGTCGATAAGATCAACCAACTCGGCGTCAAGCTTGAGGAAATGGAAGAGCGCCAGGACTGCATCGAGGACAAGCTGATGCCGGCGCAGACGCCAGCTAACGGCAAAGCGACCGTAGATCAGGAGTCGGCGGTCCGATCCGATCCCGATCATTCCAAACAGGACTGATCGAATCCGGCGCTGAATTCAAAGCTTGTGCCCGAAGCCAGCGCCCATCGCGTACTCGTTGGGACTTTCGATGAGGCTGCCCTCGAGCAGGCGTTGGAAGCCGAACGGCGTAATATCGACGCTCTCACCGCGTCGCGCGAGCATCAGATCGGCCATCGCGGCGCCCACCGCGGGTGCGGTTTTGAATCCCGTACCGCTGAAGCCGGCGGCGACGTAAAGACCCTCGATTCCCGGCACTCCGCCTAGTACGGCGCGAGCATCAGGGCTCACGTCGTAGAGTCCGGAATGGCCACGCGCGTATGGCGCCTGCGACATTCCGGCGATGCGCCGCGCAAGGCGTCGTCCGACATCCTCGATGAAATCGGCGTCATTACCCTGGTTGAAGTTGTCGGGGTGGGAGGTTTGTTCGGGGCGCCACGCGCCCAGCCCGGCCAGCGTCAGGTTCTCGCCGTGAGGTCTGAAATAGGCCCCCGCGACCGTATCGATGCATCCGGCGTGACGTGTTGCAGGATCGCGACGAAAGAAAGCGATCTGGGCGCGTTCGATCGTCAATCCGATTCGCGGAGCGTTCGGCGCGAGCAGGAAGTCGGTCCACGGCCCTGCCGCCAAACACACTGCGCCAGCATAAAGGTCCGGTCCCTCAGCGAGTCTAAGCCCCGTTGCTCTTTCGCCACGATAGAGGAGCCGTTCAGCGCGACTATGCAACATCAACTGCGCACCGCGCTGCACCGCCGCCTCGATCAAGGACAAGGTTGTTGCGCTCGGGTCGGCGTAACCACTCTGTGGTTCGTAGGCCGCCATGGAAATGTCATCGGTGTTGATGCCGCTGCCGAGTTGGTCGAGCTCACGCGGACCGCATAGGTCAGTGTCGATGCCGAGCCCGCGGAGTATCGCGACGTTGGTCCTCAGCTTTTCGACGTTGTCAGGGCCCACGACAACCGCGACCCCGGTCCGAACGAAGCCCGGATCGCCAGGACCTACCATTTCGCGCCAGTTGGCGAAGTAGACGAGGCTCTTCCATGCCAATTCTGCCTCGGGCGGAAAGGTATAGTGCATACGAATGAGGGCGCCCGAGCGAGCAGTCATTCCGGCGCAGATACCGCCCTGTTCGACCACGGTAACGGTGGCGCCTGCGCGCGCGAGGTGAAACGCGATGCTTGCGCCGACCACGCCGGCCCCCACGACGATTACGTCCGGATTGTCCAATTGAGCCATTGGGTCGCGCCTTTTGCCGCCGTAGCGGGTGCGATAGAGTAATATGCTTCAATTGCGCTGGTAAATCGGTTGATGAGGATTTATCTCGACCACAACGCTTCTACGCCGCTCAGGGACTGTGCGCGGCTGGCGATGATCCGTTGTATCGAGGATTGCGGACATGGCAATCCCGCGTCCGTCCATCGGGCAGGCCAGCTTGCGCGGCGAATGGTCGAGAACGCGCGGGACCGGGTTGCAGCTTTGATTGGCGTACCCGCGCGTAGCGTGATTTTTACCAGCGGAGGCACAGAAGCAAATAACCTTGCGATTCTTGGCGCCGCAGAGGGTATTGGGCGGCGTCGCAAAATCGTGAGCTCGGCGATCGAGCATTCCTCGCTACTCGCCCCGCTCAGTCATCTGGAGGCCCACGGGTTCGATGCGGTGCGGGTGATGCCTGACCGCGATGGACGGCTCGTGCCGGAGCAGGTGGTTGCGGCGATTGATGATCAGACAGCTCTAGTTACCCTGGGCCTCGCCAACGCCGAGACCGGAGCCGTGCAGCAAGTGTCGCTCGTGGCTGAAGCCGCGGCTGGCGCAGGGGCGCGGTTTCATGTTGACGCGGCGCAGGCGGCCGGGCGGATTGCGCTCAAAGCCGAGGAGCTTCGCTGCGATTTGATGACACTGAGCGCCCATAAGATCGGCGGTCCTGCGGGTGCCGGCGCTCTCTATGTCCGGTCCGGCGTGACGTTGGAGCCGCAAATCATGGGCGGATCGCAGGAGTCGGGTTTTCGCGCGGGTACGCCCAACCTGATCGGGACGGTCGGCTTCGGTGCTGCGGCCGAGGAGACAGCGCGCGTTATCGGCGCAGAAAGCGCGCGGGTCGCCGCGCTTGCGGACGTGCTGCGGGATCGCCTGAATGCGGCGATACCGGGTCTGCGATTCAACGGACCGCAGTTCGATAGGATCCGGAATACGCTCAATGTGACTTTTCCCGGAGTGATCGGCGAGAGCCTGCTGATCGCGCTCGATCTCGAAGGAGTCGAAGTATCGATGGGATCGGCCTGCGCCGCGGGCGCGGTCGAGCCGTCCCATGTGTTGATTGCGATGGGCCGGAGCGCCGCCGAGGCACGCAGTTCGTTGCGGCTCAGCCTGGGTTGGACGACGACGGCGGAAGAGATAGCGCGTGCCGCCGAAATTATACCCCGGGTATGGCAGCGCGTCGCCGCCGCGGAACCAGTGGCCCTCGAGGCCCTTGGATGAGCGCGCGGGTGCTGGTCGCGATGTCGGGTGGGGTCGACAGTTCGGTCGCGGCTGCGATCCTGCGCGAGCGAGGCTACGATGTCGTCGGCGTCGCGATGCGGTTGGCGCCCGACGCTCCGGCCGCAGCCGGCCGGCGGCGCGGAACCTGCTGTTCGCACGACGACTTTGAAGACGCCCGCCGGGTGGCGGAGCGGCTGGATTTCCCTTTTTATGTCGTCGATCTGCGCGCCGACTTCGCGGGGCGCGTGATCGCTAATTTCGTCGAGGAATATCTCAGCGGACGCACGCCTAACCCGTGCGTGATGTGTAATCGCGAAATCAAGTTCGATCGGCTGTGGACGCGCGCGCGGGCGCTCGATGCCGATTTTATCGCCACCGGTCACTACGCGCGAATCCGGCGCGATCGTCGCGGCCGCTTTCATCTCGAGCGCGCAGTCGATGCCACCAAGGATCAGTCATATTTTCTATTCTCGCTCGGCCAGTCCGAGTTGGCGCGGACGCTATTCCCGCTCGGCGCGATGACCAAGACGGACGTGCGCGCGCGGGCGCGGGCGCTGGGACTGGCTAACGCGGGCAAGCCCGAAAGCCAGGAAATCTGCTTCGTGCCCGATGGCGCCTATGCGCGCTTCGTCGAGCGCAACGCCGATCCGGCGCGAATCCGTGGTGGGCGAGTCATCGATCGAGCCGGGCAGACGCTCACGTATCATCGCGGCGTACATAATTTCACAGTCGGGCAGCGCCGCGGGCTTGGCGTCGCGACCGGGCAGCCGCTGTACGTTAGCCAAATCTCCGCGGATAACGGCGACGTGATCGCTGGAACGCGCGACGAACTTACCTCTGCAGGGCTGGTCGCGAGATCGGTTACCCTGGTCGATCCGCAAACCGCGAATGCAGGTGAGATGGCTGTGGAAGTGAAGATTCGCTACCGCCATCCGCCGATTCCTGCGACAGTTCTGATGACGGATAGGTGCAGTGCAGAGGTACGCTTTGGCCGCGGGGGACCCGCGGTGACACCCGGCCAGGCGTGCGTGTTTTACCGGGGCGACGAAGTAATCGGCGGCGGCTTCATCGAGCGGGCGATCGACCTAGGGTAGTGCGGATGCGTTTTGCGATTGCGACACTAGGCTGCAAAGTAAATCAGTACGATTCCGCGATGATTGAGGCGCGTCTGCGGGCACTGGGGATGGAGCGCGGCGAGTTCGACGCCACCGCCGATGTATTCATCGTAAACACCTGCACGGTGACCGATCGTGCGGACGCGGAAAGTCTCAGGATCGCGCGGAGGGCGCGCAGGCTCAATTCGCGGGCGCGTGTAATCATGACCGGATGCCTGGCGCAGGCAAGTCCGGAGGTGTTGGCACGTGCACGCGAGGTCGATGCGGTGGTAGGGCTGGCGCGGCTCGGAGATCTCGAGCGCGCGGCCGTGGGCGGCGCGACCGAACGGGTGATGGTCACCGACCTGCGCAGGGAGCGGGAGGTAATCGAGCTTGGCGCGGTGACGCTCGAAGGGCATACGCGCGCCTTTCTCAAATTGCAGGAAGGATGCGACCAGTTCTGCACCTTCTGCATCGTGCCGTTCTCGCGCGGGCGATCGCGCAGCGTGGAGCCGCGGCGGGTAATGGCAGCGCTGGATGAGCTGGCAGAGCGCGGCTTTAAGGAAGTGATTTTGTCGGGGGTGCATCTGGGCGGCTACGGCAAAGACCTGGAGCCGTCGATCGGGCTCGACGCGTTGCTCGAGATGATCGCCGAACGCGCGCCAGTTGCGCGCGTGCGCATCAGTTCACTCGACCCAGAGGAATTGAGCGATCGGATAATTGCGATCGTCGCGCAAAGCGACAAATTCTGCCCGCATCTTCATCTACCGCTGCAGGCCGGGGAGGACTCGATACTTGCGCGGATGCGGCGGCGGTACGCGGTCGCATATTTTCGCGAGCGGCTGGATCGGGTGATCGAGGCTCTTCCGGACGCGGCGATCGGCACCGACCTGATAGTCGGCTTCCCGGGGGAGACTGCCGCCCATTTCGCCGCGTATCTGAAGTTCGTCGAGAGCCTGCCCCTCTCCTACTTCCACGTGTTCCCTTATTCGGTGCGGGCGGGAACGACTGCGGCGAAGTTCGGTGGCCGGGTCAAGCCGGAGGAGATCAAACGACGGGCAGCGGCAATGCGCGAACTGGGTGAACAGAAGCGGCGGGCCTTCGCGCGAAGGTTTCACGGCAGCCGGCTTCGGGTACTATTTGAAGAGGCCGACGCGGCCGGACATCTGCATGGTTACAGCCGCAATTATATCCGCGTCTCCGCCCGCGGCGACGCAGCACTGTGCAATCAGGAAGTAGAGGTGGAGGCATCGTTTGCAGAGGGCGCTCAACTGGCTGGCAGAATTGTTCAGGGGCTGGGGCGCTCGGACGGCGCCCCGGACCCCGTTTCCCCCGGCTGAAAACTATCACGCCGATCTGGAGCGGGCGCTGGGCTACGACTTCAAGCGCCCTCAACTGCTGGCGACCGCCCTGACTCATCCGAGCGCAGCCAGCGGCGTCGAGGCGCACTACGAACGGCTGGAGTTCCTGGGCGACGCCGTACTCGATCTGGCCATTGCGGACCTGCTGATGCGGCGCTTCCCTGAGGCGAAGGAAGGCGCATTGTCCAAGGAGCGCGCGTCGATCGTTAACGGCCGCACACTCGCACTCAAGGCGGGTGAGATTGGTCTTGGACCCAAGCTAAGCTTGGGCAAGGGCGAGGCGAAGAGCGGCGGGCGCGACAAGACTTCGATCTTGGCAGCAGCGTTCGAGGCGGTCATCGGGGCGATCTACACCGACGGCGGTTTGGCGCCGGTGCAACGCGTAGTCGAAAAGTTGTTTGCCGATGACATCGGCGGGCCGTCTGCGGAGCGCGACTATAAGACTGAACTCCAGGAGATTGCCTATCGGCGCTTTCGCGCGCAGCCGGTCTACGAATTGGTATCGGCGCGCGGTCCCGACCATGCCAAGCGTTTTACCACGCGGATTCGGATCGGTGGCCGCGAACTGGGCGTGGGCGAGGGCGGTAGCAAGAAGCAGAGCGAGCAGGCTGCGGCACGCGCAGCATTGAGCGTGATCGAGGAAGAACGCCAGGCGCGAGGATAGGGTAGGGCGCGCGGAGGGGAATCGCGCCCAGAGGCGAGGCTCGGTGCAACCGTTATGCAAAGCAAGAGGTCAACCGGTCGACTTTCGCCTCGCGGAACCATCCGAGGCGGTTCTTCGCGATTTGCCAGTGGCTCTCGCGGCGCAGCGGAACCCGATCGTCGCTCTTCGGCACAGTTGTGACAATGGTGCGATAGGAAGACTTGGACGTGACCCGCAATCCAATAGATACGAGGCAAAACGCTGCCCATCGAGCAGGCTTTGTGACAATTGCCGGACGTACCAACGTCGGCAAATCGACCTTGCTCAACCGGATCGTCGGACAGAAGGTCGCGATCGTGACGCCCAAGCCGCAAACCACCCGCCGGCGCATCGTGGGAATTCGCCAGGATCCCGACGCACAGACAATTCTAATCGATACTCCCGGACTCCACGCGCCACGTAACCCGCTCGGCCGCAGGATGGTCGAGACCTCGCGGCGATGCCTGGCAGAGGCGGAAGTTGTCGTCGGCGTGGTCGACGCCTCACATCGCATGGGCGACGAGGATCGTGAGTTTCTGGCGGAACTCGCCAGGTTAGGGCGTCCGACCGTGCTGGCGCTCAATAAGATCGATCGGGTTTCGCGCGAGCGGTTGATACTCATGGTGGAGGCGGTGAGTCTTGCTTTTCCGGCCGCCGAGATCGTGCCGGTGAGTGCGCTCAAGGGTACGAACGTTGACGAGCTCGTACGGGTAATCAAGCAGATGCTGCCCGAGAGCCCGCCGTTGCTGGCGGCGGACGAATACACCGACCAGACCGAGCGCATGATTGCCGAAGAGGCGATCCGCGAACAGATTTTCCTTGCGATGCGCGAGGAGATTCCGTTTTCGACCACGGTCGTGGCGGAGGCATTCGTCGAGGAACCGGAACGGAAACTCGTCAGAATCACTGCACTGATAATAGTCGAGCGCGAAGCCCACAAGGGAATGGTGATCGGGGCGGGTGGGCAGCGGCTCAAAGAGGTTGGGACGCGTGCGCGGCTCGAACTGGAGGAAGCGCTTGGGCGCCGCGTTTTCCTCGAGATGCGCGTCAAGGTCGAGAAGGGATGGACCTCGGATCCGCGCAAGTTGAGGGAATTGGGATTTTAGCTGGTAATTCTCTGCGACACTCAACGACAGACAAGTGAAAGCGATGCGGCAAGGCTCCGAACCAGGCGCGGCGGCCAACGTGCCGGGGGGCGCAAAGACCCGGATGTTGGCGTCCGACGTGGTTGCCGGGGCGGGACTGCCGGTGGTGGTAATCGTTGGACGCGCTAATGCCGGGAAGTCGACGTTGTTCAATCGGATAGTGAGAGGTGGGCGCGCGATTGTGAGCCCCATCGCGGGCACCACTCGCGATCTCAACATCGCGCGCGCCGCCTACGACGAGCGCGAATTTGCCCTGGTAGATAGCGGCGGACTCGAACTCTACGCGCGCGAGCCGGCCACTGAGAGGGCTACGGAAGAGGCCCTCCGCGCGATGGCGTCAGCCGATGTCGTCGTGTTCGTGGTGGATGGGCGCGCAGGCATTTCGAGCGGTGACCTGGAGGCGCTCGCGTTGATCCGGGAGACCGGAAGGCCGATCGTGATTGCGGTCAATAAAATGGATCATCCGGGACGTGAAGGCGCGGTTGCCGCCGACGCGTATGCGTTGGGCATCCCCAAGATCGCCTTCGTCTCCGCGGCACATGGGCATGGACTGGATGATCTACTCGAAGCGATCGCGACGATACTGCCGCCGCGCGAGGCTGTGCCAGAAACCAGGCCCGATCTGCGACTCGCTTTAATTGGTCGTCCCAACGTAGGCAAGTCGTCGATCCTGAACCGCCTATCGGGGTTCGCACGAGCGTTGGTCGACGAACGTCCTGGCACGACCCGCGATCCGGTAAACGTACGCTTGCATGCGCGTGACCGTGACGTCCTCTTGATCGATACCGCGGGAATCCGGCGGCCCACCAAGGTCGAAGGTGAACTGGAGCAATCGGCCGTGGGACGCGCGATCGAAACGATTCGCCGAGCCGAAGTGCTGGCGCTGGTGGTCGACGCCACCGAGGGCATCACGGATCAGGACGTGCGCCTGGCGCGGTTGGTCGAGCATGAGGGCCGCGCGATGATAATAGTGTGCAATAAGTGGGACTTGGCGGCTAAACTCAACCGGCGCGTGCCGGCATTTGTACGTGACGCGCGAACGCGCTACCCGTTTTTGGATTTTGCGCCGATGGTGTTCACGTCGGCGATGACTGGCGACGGCGTGAGCGAGATCATCCCGGCGGCAGCGCGAGCCGGCGCCGCATGGCATTCGCAATTTCAGACAGCATTGCTCAATCGCGTTCTGGCGGAGACGACTGCTGCGATGGATCCCCCGCTGGTGGCGCGGCGGCGTCTCAAGCTAATGTACGTGACGCAAATCGGCTCCGCTCCCCCGCGGTTGGCCTTCTTCACCAATATCGAGCGCGATATCCCGGCGCATTATGTAAGATTCCTCGAAGGACGCTTCCGCGAAGCGCTGGACCTCGTAGCGGTCGGCACGCCGCTACGAATCGAGTTCCGGCGAACCGGCCGGTCGTGGGCGGAAGAGCGTGGGAAAAAGCGCAAGACAACGCCGGCTACTAAGCCCCAGGGCGGTTGACGGATCTCGGGTCGTCGCACATTTACGGGCGAAGAACTCAGCAGGTTCTGGAAAATGGGCGGCAGGTCGACTTCGGCCACAGCCTGCGCTCGGCTATAGTACGGTGGGCAGGCAAGCTCCGTGATTCTGATTCTTGATTTTGGCAGTCAGTATACGCAATTGATCGCCAGGCGAGTGCGCGAAGCGCAGGTCTATTGCGAGATTCATCCTTACAACCTTGCGGCGGAGCGGATTCGCGCCATGCGGCCACGCGGGATAATCCTGTCCGGTGGTCCGGCCAGTCTGTACGAGGACGGCGCTCCCGACATAAGCGACGAGGTGCTCGACAGCGGATGTCCAGTACTGGGAATCTGCTACGGAATGTACGTGATCGCGCAGCATATGGGCGCTCGCAACGCCGGTGCGCACGCGCGGGAGTACGGGCCCGCCACAATCCAGATCGACGAACCGGATGCGCTCTTCGAGGGGATCGACCGGCGTGACCAATTGGTCTGGATGAGCCACGGCGATCGCGTCGAATCGATTCCGGCCGGGCTGTGCTCGATCGCGCACAGCGCAAACTCTCCGTTCGCCGCGGTGCGTACCCGCGACGGGCGTGTCCGAGGTATTCAGTTTCATCCGGAAGTCGCCCATACGCCGTGCGGGAAGCAGGTGCTGCGCAATTTCGTACTCGGCATTTGTGCTGAGCCCGGCGACTGGACGATGGCGGGATTCATCGAGACCAAAGTCGCGGAGATCCGCAATCGAGTCGGTGCGCAGGAACGCGTTCTGATGGGTTTGTCGGGTGGGGTGGATTCGTCCGTGGCCGCGGTGCTGATCAGTCGCGCCATCGGACGCCAGCTGATCTGCGTATTTGTGGACAACGGGACGTTGCGCGCGGGTGAGCGCGGCCGAATGGAGCAAACCTTCGCACGTGACCTCGGAATCGAGCTCAAGGTGTCCGACGCCTCCGCGCTATTTATCGAACGGCTCGCTGGTGTGCTCGATCCCGAACAGAAACGCCGCGTCATCGGACACACGTTTATCGAAGTATTCGAGCGTGAGGCCTCAGCGATCGGCGGCGCGCGATTTCTCGGCCAGGGAACGCTTTACCCCGACGTTATCGAATCGGTTTCATTCAAAGGACCGTCGGCGACGATAAAGAGTCATCACAACGTTGGCGGTTTGCCGGAACGGATGCGCCTCGAACTGATCGAACCGCTGCGAGAGTTGTTCAAAGACGAGGTGCGCGAGCTCGGGCGCCAACTTGGATTGGGCGCCGAAGTCGTCGATCGCGAACCCTTTCCCGGGCCCGGGCTTGCGGTGCGTATCGTGGGCGAGGTCACGCGCGAACGGCTGGAGTTGCTGCGACGTGCGGATCGTATCGTGATGGAGGAAGTCGCGACGGCAGGCTTGGGGCGACGCTTGTGGCAGGCGTTCGCCGTGCTGTTGCCACTCAAGACCGTGGGGGTGATGGGCGACGGACGGAGCTACGAGAGCGTGATCGCCATTCGCGCGGTCGAATCGCAGGACGGGATGACGGCAGATTGGGCGCGGCTCGATCCGGGTTTCCTCGCGCGCCTGTCAAGCCGAATCACCAACGAGACGCGTGGCGTGAATCGTGTGGTGTACGACGTAACCTCGAAGCCGCCGGCAACGATCGAATGGGAGTGAAAGTGACGGTTCGCACGCGTTACGCGCCAAGCCCGACCGGCGCATTGCACATCGGCAACGTTCGCTCGGGGCTGTTTGCTTACCTGTTCGCGCGGAGTAGCCAGGGAACATTTATCCTCCGGATCGACGATACCGACCGTGAACGGTCGACCAAGGAATCCCTGGACGAAATCCTCGAGAGCCTGCGCTGGCTCGGCGTCGAATGGGATGAAGGACCGCCCGATCCGGCATACTTCGAATCGAACCGCTTCGACCGTTATCGTGAAGGCGCCCGGCAACTGCTGCGCGCTGGCAAGGCCTATCCATGCTACTGCACCGCGGCGGAGTTGGACGCGATGCGCAAGCAGGCCGAGCGCGAGCACCGCAAGCCGGGTTACGACGGGCGTTGTCGCGATCGCACGCCGCTGGCGGAACTTGCCAACGTCGCGTTGCCGGACAAGACTGCCGGCCGCAACTACACGATTCGCTTCCGTTCGCCGCGCAGCGGCCAGACCGTGGTTGAGGATCTGATCAAGGGTCGCGCCGTCTTCGACAATGGCGAACTGGATGATCTCATAATCTTCCGTTCCGATGGCGTGCCAACCTACAACTTTGCGACCGTCCTCGACGACGCCGACTTCAGGATCACGCACGTCGTCCGCGGCGACGACCATCTGCCGAATACTCCACGGCAGATGCAGATCTTCTACGCACTCGGTCTCGAGCCGCCGGCTTACGCCCACCTGCCGATGGTGATGGGGCCCGACGGCCAGAAGCTCTCCAAGCGACACGGCGCCACTTCGGTCTTCGCGTATCGCGACCTCGGCTATTTTCCCGAAGCGCTGCTCAACTACCTGGTGCGACTCGGATGGTCGCATGGTGACCAGGAGATTTTCTCGAAGCAGGAGATGTTTGACTATTTCGATTTTGCCAATTGCGGCAAATCGGCGGGAATCTTCAATGCCGAAAAATTGCTGTGGCTCAATTTCCATTACTTGAAGGAACGGACCCTCGAACAGCTCGCACGCGACATCAAGCCGTTCGTCGAAAAGCGCGGTTGGCGGCTGCCCGACGACGAGGTGTGGCTGCAAAAGATGGTCGCGACGCTGCGCGAGCGTGCGAAGACGTTGGTCGAGCTCGTCGATTTCGCCAGCTTTTATCTCAACGAGACGATCGAGATCGATCCCAAGGCGGCGGCGAAGTTCCTGAAACAGGAGGTGGCGGAGCCGCTCGCGATCCTGGCCTCAAAGCTCGACTCCCTTGACGGCGATTTTAGCGAGAAATCGATTCAGGCGGGCTTCGAGCAGGTCCTCGAGCAATTCAATCTGAAATTGGGGCAGCTTGCGCAGCCCGTGCGCGTCGCCTTGACCGGCGGTACCGTGAGCCCGGGAATTTACGAGGTGATCGCGGTGGTGGGCCGCGAGCGGACTGTGTCCCGCCTGCGCGCCGCGGTAGATCGCGCTAAAGGCGCCGCCTGAACGATGCGCCGTTGAGGCACCATCACTGTTCCTTGTGGAGGAGACGCATGAGCCGACGTAAACAGATCGAACTTACCACGGCAGAGCGAGATAAATTCCTGGCCGAGCCGCACACCGCTGCGTTGGCGACCGTCGACAAGGATGGATTCCCTCATGTCGTCGCGATGGCCTACCTCTACAAGGACGGCGCCATCTACATGACGTCGTACGGCAAGGCGCAAAAGGTAGTCAACGTCCGTCGTAATCCGAAGGTGGGGGTGATGGTCGAGGCCGGACGCAAGTATTCCGAGCTGCGAGGTGTGATGATTCGCGGAAATTGCGAGGTTCTCGAAGACCCCGAGACGGTGCGGATGACGATGCGGGGAGTGGCCGAGAAGGAAGGCAATGCGGCTGCCGCCGTGCCCAGCGGAGCCTCGTCGAGCGCGCCCAAACGCGTCGTCCTCAAACTGACACCGGCCAAGATCGCCAGCTGGGACCATTCGAAACTCGGCGGCAAGTACTGACAAGCCGCGGGCCGATGCATTAGGATCGGCTGCGACCGGATAGGAGGCGACCACATGGATTTTAAGCTCACCGGCAAGACGGCGCTGGTCCTCGGCGGCAGCAAGGGGCTCGGGCGCGGCGTCGCCAACGCGTTGGCAGGCGAGGGAGTAGCGGTGGCGGTCGTTTCGCGCGGCAAAGAGGCCGTGGACAAGGCGGCTGCCGAAATCAATGCAAGCGGCGGGCGCGCGATTGGTCTGGTCGGCGACACCTCCGATTGGGTGTCGATCGATCGCGTTGTCAAGACCGCGCGGCAGCAACTCGGGCCGATCGATATCCTGCTCAACAATACCGGCGGTCCGCCGCCGACACGCGTCATCGGCACCGCCCCCGAATTGTGGGAAGCGCAATTCCATTCGATGGTGCTGGTCTTCTTCAAGCTTACGGAAATGCTGCTGCCGGAGATGCGCGAGCGCAAATGGGGGCGTATCATCAATGTCGCTTCCGAATCCGTGGTTCAGCCGATTCCACAGATCGCGATTTCGAATACTCTGCGCGGCGCCGTGATCGGTTGGGCCAAAACGCTCGCCGGCGAGGTGGCGCGCGACGGCATAACCGTCAATACGCTGCTGCCAGGGGCGTTTGCGACCGACCGTGTACTCGGCGTTCAGCGCGCACAAGGAGTTACGGCCGAGCAGGCTGCGGAGCGTATCGCGCGTAATATTCCAGTGGGCCGGATGGGCACGGCCGCCGAGTTCGGCGCGATTGCGGCGTTCATCGCCAGCCCCCTCGCCGGCTATATCACCGGCTCGATGATTCGCCTCGATGGCGGGTCGATCCGCTCGATTTGACTCCACGGCATGCTCGATGTTCGGGAGAATCTCGCGCACGCGGTAAATTATGGATTTCAACTACGGCCCTGAGGACGAAGCGTTCCGAGCGGAATTGCGTGCCTGGCTTGAAAAAAACCGTCAGTACGCGATGCCGATGCAGGAACCGTTGGTCGACGAAGCCGAGAGCGACTGGGACGGGCGCGTCCGCTGGCATCGCAAATTACATGAGGGAAACTGGGTCGCCGTCAGTTGGCCCAAAGAATACGGCGGGCGCGGCGCCACGCTCCTGCAGAACATTATCTATCACGAGGAACTCGACCGGATCGACGCAGGCGCCGCTGGCGGTTTTGGGATTTCGCTACTGGGACCTACGCTGATGCATTGGGGCACCGAAGAGCAGCGGCGGCGCCACATCCCTAAAATCCTGAGTGGCGAGGAATTCTGGTGTCAAGGCTATTCGGAACCCAATTCCGGTTCGGACCTCGCCTCGCTACAGACTCGCGCGGTCGAAGACGGTGACTACTTCGTCGTCAATGGTTCCAAAATCTGGACCTCGCAAGCGCATCACGCCGACTGGATCTTCCTCCTCGTTCGCACTGACCCCGATGCGCCCAAACACAAGGGTATCAGCTACCTGTTGGTGGACATGAAGACGCCGGGCGTGACCGTTCATCCGCTCGTGCAGATGACTGGTGCGCGCGGCTTCAATCAGGTGTTCTTCGAGGACGTTCGCGTGCCCAAGAAGAATATCGTCGGCGAAAAGAATAACGGGTGGCAGGTCGCGATCACTACCTTGATGTTCGAGCGCGCGGGCGGCAACGATCGCGGTATGATGAAGCAGGTGAATGAGCTCGTGTCGCTGGCCAAACGCACGGGGCGCGACGGGCATTATGCATGGGACGAAAGCGCCGTGCGCCAGAAGATCGCGCGCTTCGCGACCGAGGCCGAGGCCATCAAGTTCACCAACTTTCGCCAGCTCACGCGTCAGTTGAAGGGGATGCCGCCCGGCCCCGAGGGTTCGATGAACAAACTCTGTGGCACCGAACTGGCGCTCGCGATCGCCCTGTTCGCGATGGAGCTGCTCGGGCCGTATAGCCAGTTCGAAGTCGATGCGGAGTTCGCGGTTGACCAGGGCCGTTGGCTGCGTCGCATGCTCGCCGTGCGCGGAACGACGATTTACGCTGGTACCAACCAGATTCAGCACAACATCATCGGGGAACGTGTCTTGGGACTGCCCAAAGGCTAGGGGCGCACCGCAGTCCGCGAGCTTCCAATGAAAAACGCGGAAGTCAAAATGTATTCGGACTACAAGAGTCCATTTGCCTTCCTCGCGTTCGATCCGGCGTTTGCCCTCGAGCAACATTACTCCATTCGACTGCGCTGGATTCCCTTTCAGCTCCGCATCAAGGGCAAGGGCGAACGCAGCACCTACTCCGAATACAAGGCCCGTTATTCCTACCTCGACGCGCGTCGCTGGGCCAAGCCGCGCGGAATTATGATCCGCGGACCGCTCAAGGTCTACGATACTCGAGCCGCATTGATCGGCGGGCTCTTTGCCGAAAAGCAGGGGCGTTTGCTCGACTACAGTCGCCGGGCGTTCGAGCTTTTCTTTCGTCGTGAGTTCGAAGCTGATCAGCCCGCGGCGGTCGCCCATCTGCTCGCGTCTCTCGCGCTATCCGCGGATGAGTATATCGAGTATCTCGAGGGTGAGGGCGCTCGCGCCTACGATCGCGCTCAAGACGAAGCCGCGGTCGACAATGTCTTTGGAGTACCGTTATTTTTCTTCGACGGCGAGCCCTTCTGGGGCCATGATCGGCTCCCTGTCCTCGAAGAACGCCTGACCGAAGCCGGTCTTGCGATCGTGGCCTCTCAACGGTAAGGGTGCCGCGTCTTTCCGCATTTCAACGATGCTGTACAATCCCACGGCTGCGTTGTAATCAGTGACTATGAGCACCAGCACCGCCTCCGAGACATTGCCCGAACTGAATTACGTCAACACCTCGCTGAGTTACCTGACGGATTCGAACGAAAAGCCGGTCACCTACATGTACGAACCGCCGGCGGGCGTACCGGCAATGTCGCTCCGTTCGACTCGCTATCCGGTGGCAATATTCGACGGACGCGCGATTCTCGGTGAACTTTCGTTGGATCGGGAGGGCTTCGTACTGCTCGATCACAAGACCGCTATAAGAGATTTCTTCGACGCAGAGGAAGTGCGTCGGGTTTACTACCCCGAGGTCGAACGATTGGTCAAAGAAGCGACCGGAGCCCTGCGCGTCCATGCCTTCGACCACAACGTGCGTTGCCTGCCGATGGCTAGACGCAAGGAAAATGGAGCACGCGAACCGGTGAAGTTCGCGCACAACGATTACACCATCAAGTCCGGCCCTCAGCGCGTTCGCGACCTTCTCCCGAACGAGGCCGACGAGTTGTTGAAGCATCGATTCGCGGTGATCAACGTCTGGCGGCCGATTCGTGGACCGGTGCAGGAATCGCCCATCGCAGTATGTGACGCGCGCAGTATCGCACCAGGCGACTGGGTCGAGAGCGATCTCAAATATCGCGATCGTACTGGCGAGGTTTATTCCATTACCTTCAGCCCGCGCCATCGATGGTTCTATTTCCCGCGGATGCAACGCAACGAGGCGCTCCTCTTAAAGTGCTACGATTCGTCGGCCGATGGCCGCGCGCGTTTCACCGCACATACCGCATTCGACGATCCGACAAGTCCGCCCGACGCACCCGCGCGAGAGAGAATCGAGACACGCACTCTCCTTTTCTTCGAGCCGTGATCGAATAAACCAATCGGAAAACCATGCCCGGGTTGTTGGGGTCTTGAAATGCGGCCGCGTGACCTACGCTCCCGACCAACATGGCCGGACGCACTGGGCAAGCCAAGCTGGGCTCGATGGTAGTGGCTTCTACTGGCGTGTGATCTTGTCTATTTCCGCGAGCTCTTCCTTCGTCAGTCTGCAATCGACAGCTTTGACGTTCTCGCTGACCTGCTCGGGACGTGTGGCGCCCGAAATGATGCTCGAGTTTTCCGGCTGCGCCACGAGCCATCCGACCGCGACTTCGACCATGCTGTGACCACCTTTTTTCGCCAATTGCTCGAGGCGCTCCAGCTTTGCAAAGTTCGCCTCATTCAGGACGCGGTCCGCGAGCGGTTTCATCGCGCCGAAGCGGGTATCCTTGCCCGGCTCGACACCCGGCCGGTATTTGCCGGTAAGGAATCCGCTTGCCAGTGGAAAAAACGGCAGGATGCCGACGCCATAGTGTCGGCAGGCGGGGATCAGCTCGCGCTCGATGCTGCGGTCGAGCAGGTTGTACTGGTTTTGTGCCGAAACATAGGAGACCAGCCCATTGGCCCGTGAGATCCCCATCGAATCGGCTAATTGCCAACCGGCGTAGTTACTGCATCCGATGTAGCGGACCTTGCCCGATCGGACGAGCGCGTCGAATGCTTCGAGCGTCTCTTGCTCAGGCGTCGAAGGATCGGGTGTGTGGATCTGATAGAGGTCGAGATAATCAGTGCCCAGGCGCTTGAGACTTGCCTCGCAGGCCGCGATCGCCCAGCGGCGCGAGCCGCCGCGCAAATATGGACCTTCGCCCATCACCATCCCGAACTTGCTGGCGACGACGACCTCGTGCCGCCGTGAGCCGAGCGCCTTGCCGAGCATCTCCTCAGACTTGCCACGCCCGCCGTAGATATCGGCCGTGTCGAATAGGGTTATTCCTTCGTCCAACGCGCGTTGCACTACCGCCTTGGTCTGCTCCAGATCGATGCGCATCCCGAAATTGTTGCAACCCAGTCCAGCGAGCGAGACCTGCAGGCCGGACTTTCCGAAACTTCGGTACTCCATCATTTACCTCCGCGTGGCTTGGGGCGGCCATTTTCCATAAGTGGCACATCTTAATCACTCGGCGGAATCCAAAGGCAAGGCTGTGATTGACACTCCCGCCGTATTCTTGGAAAAAAAGGACTGCACCAAGTGCGAGGTGATATTGTGACGACCTGGAGCATGGAAACCGTCAGGGCGGCGGGGGCCGAAATCGCTATGATCAAAGGGGGTTCGGGCAAACCGCTGCTCATTTTCCACGACGAGCTCGGCTTCCCCGGCTGGATGACCTGGAATGAGAGTCTCGCGCACGAGCGCACCCTGCTGATTCCCTCGCAGCCCGGTTTCGGCAAGACTCCGAAACTCGACTGGATTATGAACTACCGCGACCTCGGCGGCTTCTATTCTCAGATGGTGCGGGAGATGAGCCTCGATCCGGTTGACGTCATCGGGTTCTCCGCCGGCGGCTTTATTGCTGCCGAAATGGTCGCAGCGGACCCCAGGATTTTCGCGCATATGGTGCTGGTTGCCCCGATGGGTCTCAAGCCCGCGCAAGGCGAGATCATGGACACCTTCGCGCTGACCATCCGCCACCATCTACGCGCGACCGTCGCCGACCCTGAGGGAACACCCGAATTTACGCAGATCTACGGCGGCCAGATGTCGCCGGATCAGTTCGAGGCCTTCGAGGACGCTCGCGCCGAAACCGCGCGTCTAGGCTGGGAGCCATACATGCACAACCCCAGCCTTCCTTACCTGCTGCGCGGCGTGAAAACCCCGACACTGATCGTCTGGGGCACGCGCGACCAGGTCGTGCCGCGGGGCTGCATCGAGGCTTACAAGAATACGCTCACGGGTGCGCAGGTCGCACAGATCGAAGGCGCCGGGCATCGGCCCGAAATCGAAAATTCCGTCGAGTTCGAGCGCGTCGTCAGGAAGTTCCTGGCGGCGTAAATTGTCTGCGGGAGGATCGCCTAACATGAAAATCGGCTATTTTACCGAACGCCCTTATCGATGGCTTCCGGAAGAAGAGATCCTCAAAAACCACGCGTTTTTCGCCGTGTCCAATAGTCTCTACGACCGCGAAAAAGCGGCGGACGATTACAACTACTACCTCGACGAAAATTGCTACGCCGAGGAACTTGGCTTCGATATCGTCGCCCTCAACGAACATCACGGCAACCCGTTCTGCATGGGCAGCGTGATGAATGTCGAGGCCGCGATCCTCGCGAAGATGACCAAGCGCGTCAAAATCGTGCTGATCGGTAATCCTCTCCCGGTCATCAAGCATCCGCTGCGGATGGCCGAGGAACTGGCCGAGATCGACCTGATCTCGCGCGGCCGCCTGATTACCGGATGGGTCCGTGGCGCCGGCAGTGAGCAGTTCTTCAACAACGCCAATCCCGCCTACAACCGCGAGATGTTCAACGAGGCGCACGACTTTATCGTCCAGGCGTGGACCCGCCCCGGTCCATGGCGCTACGAAGGCAAACACTTCCACTATCGCCACGTAAATCCGTGGGCGCTGCCGTACCAGAAGCCGCATCCGCCTATGTGGATCCCTGGAGTTATCAGCCCCGAAACCGTGAAGTGGTGCGCGGACCATCGCTACCCCTACATCGGCCTTGGCACGATGCTCGGCGCGACTTGTGACTTGTGGGACTATTACGCGAACGAAGCTGCTAAGCATGGGTATCAGGCGGGGCCGGAGAACTTCGGCTACCTGATCCCGACGGTGGTCGCCGAGACTGAAGAAAAAGCCAATGCCATCGCTGAGAACTTCGTCTATGGCGGCGGACAGAACGCCTTCTCCGCCCCCGAGTTCACGATGCCGCCCGGATATAACTCGAAGGCCGCAATCCGCGCGTTGGCCAAGCAGCCGACCGGAAGCTGGCTCGGTGTCAGCGGCGAAAAAATGCAGCAGCAGATGCATGGTCGTGAGGCCGAGGTTGACTACCGCGACGTTCACCGCAAGCTCGTCGCGGGACTCGAAAAGGTCAAGCGCAACTATCAGGTGATCGCCGGCACGCCGAAAACCGTGACCCCGAAAATTAAAGCGATCCTGAATATCCTTCGCCCCGGGGTCTTCATAATGTTCAGCGTGCAGGGACCCGTCAGCAACGAAGATCGGATGGCCAGCATGCGTCTGTTCGCGCAGGAGGTAATGCCCGCGCTGCATGAACACGCCAGGACCATCGACCTGCCGGATCCCTTCCAACGCACCCCAGGCTCGGTCGCGCTTGCCGCGGGCGTTGCGCGTGCTCCGGTCGCGGACCGCGCTCCGCTCCAGGAGTTGGGTCTGCGCTAGCCGGTGTTCCAAATCGAACGAAGAGGCGCGCCATGGATTTCAAGTTCAGCGAAGCAGACGAAGCATTCCGCCAGGAGTTCCGCGGTTGGCTCGAACAGAACCTCCCGCGTGATTGGCGCGACGACGGCGAGGAGGCTGATCCCGAAACCAAGACCGAGTTCGAACGCCGCCGCTCATGGCACCGCAAACTCGCCGATTCCGGCTGGATGTGCATCAACTGGCCCAAGGAGTACGGCGGACGCGGCGCCACTCTGCTCCAGCAAATCATCTACAACCAGGAGCTGGACCGCGCCAAGGCGCCGCCCACCGTCAATTTCCAGGGGATCGCGCGCGTCGGCCCCACCCTGATGCAATGGGGCACGCCCGAACAGAAAAAACGCTACATTCCAAGAATCCCCACCGCCGAAGAGATCTGGTGCCAGGGCCTCTCGGAACCCAATCACGGCTCGGACCTTGCCGCCGTCGAGACCCGCGCTGTCGATGAGGGCGATCACTTCGTCGTCAACGGCTCCAAGGTCTGGACCTCCAACGCGCATCACGCCGATATGTCGACCCTGCTCTGCCGGACTGATCCCACCCTGCCCAAGCACAAGGGGCTCAGTTATCTCTTGGTCGATATGAAAACCCCGGGCGTCACCGTGCGTCCGCTCATTCAGATCACCGGCGAGCACGGCTTCAACCAGGTCTTCTACGAAGACGTCCAGGTGCCCAAGTCCAACCTGGTCGGCCAGAAAAACCAGGGCTGGATGGTCGCGATGACGAACATGATGTTCGAGCGCACGATCCACGGCGGGCGCACCGATATGATGGTCGAGGTGCGGCAACTCGGCGAACTCGCTCGCCAGGTCCAGCGTAATGGACGCCTCGCATGGGACGACGGCTACGTGCGGCAGCGCATCGCAAGGTTTGCCTGCGAAGCCGAAGCCCTCAAGTACACCAGTTATCGCCAGTTGACCCGCCAGCTCAGAGGTTTGCAGCCCGGACCCGAAGGTTCCGTGATGAAGCTCGGTACCACCGATCTGAACCTCCGCATTCAGGCCTTCGCGATGGAGCTGCTCGGACCGTTCAGCCAATTCGAGTACAAGGCCGACGGCGCGATCGACCGGGGCAAATGGTCGCATCGGATGCTCGCGGCGCGGCGCGGCACGATCGCTGCCGGCACCAACGAGATTCAGCACAACATCATCGGCGAGCGCGTCCTCGGCCTGCCCAAGGGATAAAAACGCGCTCGCACAAGTCTACCGCATGATCAAGTTGAGGCCGGCGGGTGACGCATATCGCGTCAGGTCGAAGTATTCCTGTGGCGCCTGTTCGTTCAGATAAAACTCGTGCCCGTGGGTCGGGTCGATGAAAAACGTCGCATGCTGGCGCTGGACATCCCAGAACGCCCACACCGACGCGCCCGACGCGGTGACCGGTCCGATCCCGGGAGCGTCCACCGATCGCAGGAAGAGCCCAAAGACCCTCCACGCCTTCATATTTGAGTCAGCGAGATCTTCCCACAGCGGCGCGTAGGTCGCTTTATCGATGTACATGACGCGCTTGCCGTAGCAATAGCCCGACGCCTTCGACGGTATCTTGCTGACGCTGATCACGTAGACGTCGCGCAATTGCCATTTACCCCATGACGGCGTCGGCCATCCGAGCGGCATATCGAAATTGTCGGGGAATCTGCCAGCCGGCATCTGGTAATCCATCATCGTCAGGATCTTCTTCTCGCCCAGGTAATCCACCTTGGCCTCGGTGATGTTCGAATTGAAGCCGAAGCGATAGTCCTCCTGCGTCGAATCAGTCCCCTGGTTAGGCGCGCACCGCGCCGCCGCCGACACCGGCTGATAACGGCGCAATGACGGCAGAAACAGGTAAACGTCCTCGGGCTTCGCCGGATCTGCATACGAGATTGTCAACGTCGCCGTGTAGCGCTTCTGCTCCGGCTCCAGCACCATCAGATACTCCGACGAAAACTTCCCCTCCGCTTCCGGATACGACGCGGGCGTGCCGGGGTCGGTGTTGTAGGCTAACTGACGATTTACGATTAATGCGGCAGAGCAGTTCACCGTCCCGGTGCTGTCCACCGCGCACCCGTCGCCGTAAGTGTCCACAATCAGATGCGGTAGGTAGCGATACCAGACGTTGGCCAGGATCTTCCATCCAACATGCGCTTCCGTCGGATTCGGGAACGGCATGCCGCCCTGGTAGTTGTTGAGCGTCAGCCCACCGTCCGGAAGCTCGACGATTTTGACTTGGCCGGAATATTTCTCGGTGGCCTCCATGTAAGTCTTGGGCAGCGGATGGATCACGGTTGGGCCGACGTCCATCTGCACGTCCGCGGGTATCTTCCACGGAAACCGCCCGTCGAAGAAACCGACCATCCCTTCCGGCATGAATTGCTTGTACTGCGCCCAGTTCTGCGTCGTGATCGAGGTCCCCACCGGAATCGAGTCAGTCGAACCTTGCGCGACTCCATCGAGCGCCGCTGGCGACGGCGCCGTTCCGGCAGGCTCCGCTTTATCTTGAGCTTTCGTCGTTCCTGCGTTGAGCATCAGGCACAGCGCCATAAGTGGAATCAAAGCGATCACAGACTTCATCTTAGTGTAACTCTTCTCCAACGCTCTCCCCTTCATACTCCATCCGTTTCTCGCGCCGGTTCGCGACCATCACGGTCAACGAGCCGAAATGCGTACGAGGTCGTGCAACCCGTGGTGCGGAACCATCATTCCATGCACCAACGCGACGGTATATTCAACCGACGTGTGTGCCAATTATGCCGTTCAATCGGCTCCCGCCGCTCAGTCCCTCAAGTCCGTAAACCTGGCCTGAATCAATCGTTGAAGGATGGCGAAGATGATCGCGGTTGAAACCCCGAACATGAGCATTCCATTGGCCGCCTCGAGCGGTCCCAGCATTCTCCACGAAGGCGTCATAATCACATCACCGTAACCCAAGGTCGTGTAGTTGACCGCCGAGTGGTAGTAGGCGGCTCCGAAGTTGGCAAACTCTCCGCAGAGGACAAACAGGGCCGCCCAGCAAGCGATTTCCACCAGGTGAGCCAACAGTGCGATAGAGATCGCCAGCGCAACGATTGAAAAGTCGTTCCAGAACCCTGCGCCGGCACGGCCGAGCCTTCTCTCGTGACGAACGAAATTTACCGTCACCATTACGGCCACCGCGCGTATAAAAATCGTGCACGCAACGGCGCTTGCGCCAACCGCCAATGGAATCAGGATCGCGATTGGGTGAGCCCGAGCCATTCTTCTGCCATGAGCACTCTTACGTGCCGCGCGTCTGGTTGCGCGTGATGAATCCCCATCGTTTTGCGACAGTTTGGGAAGCTCGCCGCTAACTGACTCGAACGAAACCGGCTACTCCCCACCGATGTGGGCTCCTTTCTCCGCAACGGATCGGCGCATTAACAGAACCCAAAAAACCAATACTACCGCAACCATGGCCGAGACGGAGAAGACGTCAAAGTAAGCCAGCGACGACGCTTGCTGAGCTCTCGCCTGGTCGAGGATTCCCAATGCCATCTGATGCGACAAGGGAGCGTCCCCGTTATGTTGGAAGAAAAACGCCTGGCCCTGGGCTAACAGATCATTGACTGGCCGGTTGAGACTATCGAGGGTCTCATTAAGCCGCAGGGTGTGAAACTGATCGCGCCGTTCCTGGATGATTTGGGCGACCGAGGTCCCGACGCTGCCACCCTCATTGCGCAACAGCGCGAGCAACCCCACCGCAGCGCCACGGATCTCCTTCGGGAGATAGATGAATGCTGCCACGTTAAGCGGCGCGAACAGCATCGACAGTCCGGCAATCAGGATCACCCTGGGCCAAACCACCTGAAACGGACTAACCTCGAGGTTGAGATGGGCCATCCAATAGTTCCCCAGGGCCATAATCACCAGCCCGCCCGCCATCAGATAGCGAGCGTCGACCCCGCGCGACAGCAGCGCGCCGACGACCACCAGCGTCCCGATGGCAAACACCCCCGCGGGCGACAAAACTAGCCCGGAAGTAGTCGCGTCGTAGCCAAAGAGCGACTGCAACAGCGCCGGTAGCGAGATGGTGTTGGCGTAGAGGACGCCGTAGGCGCAGAAAATAATGATGCAGCATGCGCGGAAATTCCGATCGGTGAGTGTCCTGAGCGCGATGAGCGGATTGCGCAGCCGCAACTCGCGATACACCAAACCGGTGATGCCGATCGTGAACAGGACCATCAGCGTTTGCACGCGCATAAAGGGGTCGCCTACCCAGTCCCACTCCTGCCCCTTGCTCAGGATGACCTCCCAACAAACCATGGTCACGCTCAGCAAACAAAGCCCAAAAGTATCGAAGGGCTGGCGCCGGCCTCGATTCTTCGCGCGCTCAGCTACTAGGTATTCCGGGTCATGGACCAGCGCTCGGCACATCAAAAAGGCCAACAGGCCGACTGGCACGTTCATATAAAAGATCCAGCGCCAACCATAGTTGTCGGTGATGTAACCCCCCAGCGTCGGCCCGACGACGGGCGCGAGCAGCGCCGCCATCCCGAAAATGGTCATCGCTTGGCCCTGTTTCTCTTGCGGGAACGCGTCCAACAGCACGGCTTGACTCGAGGGTTGCAGCCCACCCCCCGCGAGACCTTGCAACACCCGTGCTGCGATAATCGCGCTCAGACTGCCAGCCACGCCGCATAAAGCCGAGGCCAGGGTAAAGATCGCGATCGAGAGCAAGAAATAGTTCCGCCTGCCGAACTGCAACGCGAGCCATCCTGAAATCGGTAGAATGATCGCATTGGATGCAAGGTAGCTGGTGATGACCCATTCACTGTCGACGTTGGCGGCCGACAGGCCGCCGGCGATATAACGCAGAGCGACATTGGCAACCGTCGTATCCAGGACCTCCATGAAGGTCGGGATCACTACCGCCGCGGCGATCAACCAGGGACTGGGAGGAGCCGCTCGCCCGGCGCGCAGCGTCTGGAAGGCTGCGCCAGTCATCGCGGGTTTGGCGGAAGCATTGGGAGCTTCCCGGCAAGCGAGGCTTGAAGCACCTTTCCGGCATTAGCACCCGTGGGCTTCGCATAGATGTGCACGTAGGGAGTGACTGACAGGCCAATGAAGAGCGGCGTGGTGTCAGGATTGTAATCGGTCAGCTCGATTCGCACCGGCAGGCGCTGCACGACCTTGACGAAGTTGCCGGTCGCATTCTCCGCGGGCAGCAGGGCGAGCGTCGATCCGGTTCCCATCGTGAACCCGGAGACACGGCCGTGAAAACGCCGTCGTCTGCCATACATATCTACGTCCAAATCCACGGGTTGCCCGATACGCAGCTTCGCGAGTTGCGTCTCCTTGAAGTTGGCGTCGACCCAGATCTCGGTCAGCGATCGCAACGCCATCAACTCTTCGCCGGCGACCACGTGATTGCCGGGGTTGACGTTGCGGCGAGTCACAACGCCGTCGATGTCAGCCACCACATCGCAATACGCAAGGTTCAGCTCGGCCTGCTGAAGATTGGCTTGGGCCTGACTCAGTTTTGCTTCCGCCTGCTTGACGTCGGGGGCGTCCTTGAGCAGCTGTTCCAGAATCGTATCGATATTGCCTGAGGGATCGCGGCTGCGGAATTCAGCAAGCATCTGTGCCGGGGTCTGCTTGAAGGTTTGCACGACGCCGAGTTGCGCAGCGGTTTCCGCCAGACGAAACTGAGCCTCTTTAACTGCCGAAAAGTGTTGGTCCAGATCCGGCGGAACCGCTGCCAGATCGCCCCCATTCGGAGGGTTGGGCGGGAGCCCCAACTCGGCGCGAATCTCGTAGACCTCTTGCCGCGCCTTTGCCGCCTGCGCCCTCGCCACGGAATATGTTTCCAGGTACGCGTCGAATTCCTGCTGCGATATCACCTGATGCTTGAGCAACTGCTGCTCTCGCTGGTAGTCGGCCTGGGCTTTGGTGAGCGTGGCATCTGCTGCTTGCAGGGCAGCGACTTTGGCGTGAAGGTTGGCGACCTGGTTGCCGAGTTCTTCCATCGAGTGATCCAGATCGAACCGTTGGCTGCGGGCCAACCCCGCCAGGCCTCGAACCTTGGCCTGTGCTGCGACAACATCGGCTTGGGCAACTGTCACCGCGGCTTTGGCGATTTCGACCTGCACCCGGTAGGGTTCTTTGTCGAGCTGTACGAGCAGGTTGCCCCTGCGCACCCGATTGTTGTCATCCACTAAAACGCGCACGACTTGACCGGGCACTCTGGGTGCGACGAAGGTTACATGTCCGTTGACGTAGGCATCGTCGGTAGAGACGGTCCTCGAGGCGTTGATGACCCAGGGGATGACCTTGACCAAGGCCAGAACGACCACTACGGCGCCGGCAATCCACTGCCAAAGGGGCCGCTTTTCACCCAACTTTCCGAGCACAGGAGAAGCGACCTGTACGTCGTCCCCCGGCTTGCCCCCGGCGGCCACTGTTTGACGGGAGGGCTCGCTCCCACTCTCCGTTGACTTTCCGTCGTCCACTAGGACAGCACTCCTTCAATACGACTGCCTCCAGTCTCCGCAGTTCGCGATGGCGACTGAGGGACTTGTTATACGGGAGCCACCATCGAGAGCCGCGGTGCTTCTAAAGCTTAGCGGGAGATGGTTCCACCACAGGGCGACCAAGCCGAATATCCTACCGAAGCGTCCAGCGAAGCAAATAGATCGCAGATCTATCCTGCTGACCGTTGGTGGTGAAAACTAGATAGAGCGGGAGATGCATTTAATGGGCGGCATATTCGTATGCGGTCTTACGGTTTGCTGATGGATGCGCTGACTGGTTGCGTTTTGAATGACTTAAACCGCTCGCAGGACGTAGAGCTTCATCGGCGCTCTCCTTTTTGATCCCGCGGCTCAACCAGCG
Source organism: uncultured Pseudomonadota bacterium (assembly GCA_963837035.1). Taxonomy (GTDB): domain Bacteria; phylum Desulfobacterota; class Binatia; order Binatales; family Binataceae; genus JASHZA01. The sequence continues at coordinate 25,273 of CAWIMH010000021.1, read as the reverse complement.
CTGCCTGATAGTGGCCAAGAATCGTGCCCCATCCTGAGTCGTAGTTGCTGCGCGCGTCGTGGGTCTTCTCGCTTTGCTCCCATCCGCGATGCTCAAGTTCGACCCGTGTTCCGGCGGCTTCGGCGGTGAAGCGAATCTCAACCTGAGTGGTAACGTCCCAACTCGGCGCACGCCAGGTGAAAGCCACGACCGATGGTGGCTGATAGGCGGTTACCAATCCGATTTCGTACTCGGTGCCATCGGGGCGCCGTTCGTAAAAGCGCCCTCCGACCGTGCGCTCAAGGAACAGTTTGCAGTCCTTGCCCCCAAACCCACCAGGCCACCAGTCGCCCATCTCCTCGCAGAACACTTTGAAAGAGACCTCCGGTGACCGTGCGACCCAAATCGACTTATGAATCGTCATTGCTTTTCCTCCGATGGTTCCGTCCAACGGCATCGATTATATGTAACCTATTAGCTACATAATTTATGTGACCGATCGGCTACATATCTGTCAAGACCGCAAGACCAATTTGCTGCAGGCTGGAGCAGACGGTCTGTGCCGGGCGCAATTCGAGCGATTCGATTCGAGCAGGTTGAGCGATCAAGTCATTTTGCCGGTGGTATTAACGCTGTCTATGTCGATACCATCCCCGCGCCGGCTCCGTCCCACGGGATCGCGGATGCCGTCAACGAGCCAAGGGGTCTGTTCATGACGGAGGCGATTTCCGGGACCGATGTTATGCCTAGCGTCTTTCAAAGTCGCGATTTCAGCTTGTATTGCAGCGCGACCTTCCTCGCCACGCTGGCGAACCAGATCCTCTCGGTGGTCGTGGGCTGGCAGGTCTACGAGCTGACGAATACGCCGCTGGCGCTTGGCTATGTCGGACTGGTTCAGTTTCTGCCGATGTTGGCGTTCACTTTCGTGGCTGGGGATTTGGCGGACCGGGTTGATCGACGGATAATTTTGACCATCAGCTATTTCGCTTATTCGACAGGGGCGGGTCTGTTTTTGCTCATAACGATGCTTGGGACCGGAGAGATCTGGCCGTTTTACGCGGTGCTCGCGCTTTTTGGCGCCGCGCGCGCATTCAGTCAGCCGGCCGGGCAGTCATTCCTGCCCTTACTGGTGGTGGACGAACAATTTCCCGAAGCGGTGGCCTGGACCGCCTCGGCGCGGCAGATCGCGGTAATTGCGGGTCCTGCGATTGGCGGTGCGATCTATCTACTCGGTGCCGGTATAGCCTACGGTGTATGCCTCGTCACCTTCCTCGCTGTCACTGCCGCGGTCGCCGCCGTGCGAACGCGCAGCAACGTCACTACTTCTGCGAGCAACGAATCTGATTTCGCTCGACTGACCGCAGGAATCAGGTACGTGCGCGGCAAGCCCATTATCTTCGGGGTGATCTCGCTCGATCTGTTTGCCGTACTGCTCGGCGGGGCAACGGCACTGCTGCCAGTGTATGCACGCGATATATTACGAATCGGACCTACAGGACTTGGGCTTCTGCGGAGCGCGCCGGCCGTCGGAGCCGCGGCAATCGGTCTTATACTGGGGCGGACTCCGTTGCGTCGAAGCGTTGGACTCGTCATGTTTGCGTGTGTGGCGCTCTTTGGAGCCGCAACGATTGTTTTCGGGCTATCGCGCAACTTTGCCCTCTCCATGACTGCTCTTATCGTACTGGGAGCTGCGGACATGGTGAGTGTGTACGTACGGTCGACGCTCGTTCAGTTGGCGACGCCGGACGCGATGCGCGGGCGTGTGAGCGCGGTGAATTCCCTTTTTATAGGCGCGTCGAACGAACTGGGCGAATTCGAGTCCGGGATCACCGCCGCATGGCTCGGCACGGTACCGTCAGTGGTTGTTGGCGGGATTGGAACGCTCGCGGTAGTCGGCGCCTTCATGCTTTTGTTTCCGCAAATTCGCGCAGTGGACAAAATCCTGGACGTTACGCCCGACGACTGAGGTGTTTTCGCTACGAGCTCCGCGAATTGCGCAGAATCCGCTCCTGATGCGGGCTTGTAGGGCCTTGGCCAGCCTCCGTGAGCCTACTTGATTCGTTCGGTCGATTCGCGAAAGGTGCATGAGAGCGCTGAGGCGAAGGGGTGGGAGGCGGACAACGGGTGGCAGTCAGAGCACATTTCCGCTTCGGGCAGACATCTCCGCAAGCGGACGAATCCAGCGGAATGTTATGAGCCGCTGGCGACGTTTGCTGGCAGACTATGCGGATCGGCGGGTCCTGCTGGTCCTACCGATGGGTTTTGCGAGCGGTTTGCCCCTGTTGCTCACCTTTTCGACGCTCTCGGCCTGGCTCGCCACCGAGGGGGTGAGCCGTGGCGCGATCGGCGCTTTCGCTCTGATCGGCACTCCCTACGCTCTGAAGTTCTTTTGGTCACCTCTGATAGATCGACTGCCACCGCCCATACCGATAGGGCGACGGCGCGGCTGGGGAATTGCGATACAGATCGCGCTAGTTGCCGCGATCCTTGGGCTGGGGTGGTGCGACCCCAAACGAAGTCTAACGACGATGGGCGCCTTGGCGCTGGTGGTCGCGTTTCTCTCGGCCAGCCAGGACATCGTAATCGACGCGTGGCGGGTCGAGATTCTCACGCTCGAACAGCAGGGTCCTGGCGCCGCGATGATCCAGACCGGTTACAGGATAGCGATGCTGGTCTCGGGCGCCGGCGCGCTCTTCATTGCGGCGCGCGCAGGATGGTTTGCCGCGTACGCAACCATGGCCGCACTTTTGGGAGTGGGGATCATCGGGTTCATAGTCGGCCCGGAGCCGGACGTGTCTGCGTTGACCACGCACACTCCTGGGTCCGGCAGATGGGAGGCAGTGCGCGATTGGCTGGCCGCGGCGGTGGAGGGACCCTTTGCCGACTTCATGCGGCGGCCGCTGTGGCCCGTGATCCTGCTGTTTGTGCTCGGCTACAAGATGGGCGAGGCGATGGCGGGGGTGATGTCGATGCCGCTCTACGTCTCGATGGGCTTTTCGCTCGACGAAATCGCGGCGGTCTCCAAGCTGGTGGGTTTTTCTGCGACGATCGTGGGCGCACTCGTGGGTGGAATTATAACGGTACGACTTGGGCTGCTGCGTGGTCTGATTCTTTGCGGGGTGCTCCAGTCGGCTGGAAACCTGTTTTACGTGCTGCAGGCCATTGGTGGTCATCGGCTCGACTATCTTGCGCTGTGCGTCGCCGCGGAGAACTTTACGGGCGCGATGGCCGGCGCGGCGCTGGTGGCCTACCTTTCAAGTCTTTGCTCACCCGCCTTTACCGCGACCCAGTATGCGTTGCTCTCGTCGTTGTCAGCGGTGGGCCGCACCCTAGTGGCGTCCTCAGGAGGGGTGATAGCCGATCGACTCGGCTGGGTGTGGTTTTTTACGCTCACAACCGTCGTGACGATACCGGCCCTTTTGCTCCTCCTCTGGATCGCGCGCTCTACGACTGTCGAGCCCGAGCCGGAGCTATCCGCGACCACCGCGTCGTGAATCGCACTCACGCGCCGTTGTCCTCCGCGTGGATCGTCAACCTTCGGTAAAAATCACAGACTAGGCCTGCTTCCGTGCGCTCCGTCTTTGCGCCGAGAAGCTCGACGATGCTATCTCGAATCAGGTGCACGGGTGGTGATCTCCGCAGTCGAACAAGAGGTAAGTGATGGCAACTTTCGGAGTAGAGATATTTCCCACGGATTACTCGATACGTCCCGATGTATACGCCAAGGCGGCGGAAGAGCGCGGATTTACTTCGGTCTTTTTTCCCGAACACACTCACATTCCCGCCAGCCGCAAAACGCCCTTTCCGATGGGGGGAGAACTGCCGAAGGAATATTCGCACGTTCATGACTTGTTCATCGCGATGACGGCCGCGGCGATGACGACTACGCGGATCAAAATCGGAGCCGGCGTCTGCCTGGTTACCGAGCACGATCCGATCCATTTGGCGAAACAGGCAGCTTCGCTCGACGCGCTGTCCGGTGGCCGTTTGATCCTGGGAATCGGCGCGGGCTGGAATGCGGAAGAGATGGAAGATCACGGCGTTCCTTTCAAGAAGCGGTGGCGAGTGACGGGCGAACGCATCAAGGCTATCAAGAGAATCTGGCGTGACGACGCCGCGGAATTTCATGGCGATCAGGTGAATTTCGATCCCATCTGGTGTTGGCCGAAGCCGGCGCAGGCGGGCGGACCGCCGGTCTGGATGGGCTCACTTTCGCCGAAGTCGATCGAACGCGTGGTGGACTATTGCGACGGATGGTTCCCCGTTGAAGCTCCGATCGAGGCGCTCCAGCGCAGGCTCCAGGCGATGCGCGAGGCGGCGAGCCGTGCCGGGCGCAAATTCGAAACCATCGATTTGGCGATCGCGGTGTTTGTGCCGAAGGTGGATACCTGCAAACGCTTGATCGATCTTGGCTTCACGCATCTGGTGCTCGGACAGCCAAGTGAGGCCGCCGACAAGGCGCTTAAGCGATTGGACGAAGGTGCGTCGATCGCCGCAAAGGTTCGCTGAGTTCCGGACTGTTTTGTCGGAGAGCGCACCCAACGCGTTGATTGCCGCACGGCGGTGGTCGAGCGCCACGGTGCGTACACGCCGCGGGCTCAGCGATCGGGCTTCTGGCCGGCCTGCGCCGATCTTCGATATGCCAAGGAATTTGCTAAGCTGCGCGAGCATTTCGGCGAGGATCGAAACGTAGAGGACCATTCAAGATGAGCGGAGAAGACAGGTCGCACCGGCCCGGGATGCTGGCTGGTGTGAAGGTGGTCGAATGCGGCGAGGGCGTAGCCGCCGCTTTCGCCGCGAAGATGATGGCCGACCTTGGCGCTGATGTGATCAAAATCGAAACCCGGGGCGGCGATTTCGTACGGCAGCGTGGCCCATTTCCGCACGACCAACCTGACTCCGAAAAAAGCGGACTCTTTCTCTACCTCAACAATAACAAGCGCGGTATCACTCTCGATTACGCTCGGCCCGAAGGGCGCCGACTCATGGGCACGCTGCTGTCTCAGGCCGATATCCTGGTGCACAACGTTCATCCGCGCGATCGCGCGAGTCGTGGCCTGGATAGCGCGCAGCTCGCGGACGAGTTTCCTTCGCTGATCGTCGCCGGAATCTCCCCGTTTGGAGATAGCGGTCCCTATAGGGACTGGAAGGCGTACGCTTTGAATGTAGAAAACGCCGGCGGGATGGCGTTCCTGGCGCCCGGCGCCTCACAGTTCCCGGATTTGCCACCACTCAAGGCCGTCGGTCAGCAGGCCGAGTACCAGGGTGGGGTACACGCCTGTTATGCGGCACTGGCGGCGTACTGGAGTCGTCTCAATGGCGGTACGCCGCTTGCGATCGAAGTCTCGGAGCAGGAATGCCTCGCCGCCATGCTCGAGAACAACCTGATGCACTATACCTACACGGGTCGTGAGACGTCCCGCCTGGGCAAGCGCATCCTGGGACCATGGCTGCTGGCCGAATGCAGCGACGGCGTAATCTTTGTCGCCTGCGCGGAAGAAGCACAATGGCAGCGGATGGTCGAGGTGATGGGCGATCCCGAATGGGCGCGCGAAGAACTGTTCAAGGATCGGCTTGCCCGCGGCGCCAATGCCGATGCGCTGAACCTGTTTATCAAAGAGTGGGCGTCATCCTGGAAGACGCGGGAGCTCTTCCATAAGGGACAAGGCAAGCGGGTGCCGTTCGCCATGGTCAACACGATGAGGGGAGTCTACGAAGACGATCAGCTCAAGTTCCGGGACTATTTTGTCAGCGTGGACTATCCCGGAATTGGCAAGCTGCGCATGCCTGGTGCGCCGTCGCGCTATGGGGTTGAGGGATGGTCGATCCGCAGCATCGCTCCGCGGCTGGGGCAGCACAACGAGGAGATTTTCGGTGAAATAGGCCTGACGCGAGCCGAAATCGAATCGTTGAAAAAAGCCCAGATAATCTGAAGGAGCGATGCCGCTATGAGCAATCGGGGAATGCCATTGTCGGGAGTTCGCGTGCTCGATTTCACTTGGGCGTGGGCGGGACCGTTTGCGACATTGCAATTGGCCCACATGGGAGCGGAGGTGATTAGGGTAGAGACCACGAACCGGCCGTGCATCACGCGTATGATCCCGCCGTTTGCGGACGATATTGCCGGACCCAATCGCGCGGGATATTTCAATCAGTACAACCAGGGGAAGCGCAGCGTTACGCTGAATCTGGGCGCGCCGGCCGGCCTGGGGGTGGTCTACGACCTGGTGCGACACTGCGACGTGGTAGTGGAAAATTTCGCCGGCGGAGTGGCGCTCAGGATGGGACTTGGCTACGAAAAGTTGAGCGAGTTCCGTGCCGACCTCGTCATGATCTCGATGTCGGGCTATGGACAGAACGGCCCCTATCGCAACTACCTGGGCTATGGGCCACCGGCAGCCGCCCTGTCGGGATTCTTCGACCAGATGGGTTACGAGGGGATGGGTCCGATGGAGCTGGGTATTTCGTACATGGATCCCAACGCCGGTATTTTCGCCGCGGTCGCGGTGATGGCTGCGCTGATCCATCGCAAGAAAACCGGGCAAGGTCAGTATATCGATCAGTCACAACTCGAGACCGCGGTGGGATTGATGGCGGCGGGCCTGCTGCAACTCGAGATGACCGGAACGGAGCCGAAACGCGCCGGCAATCACGACGCGCTGATGTCGCCGCATGAGACCTACAAGGCGATGGGCGATGCTGACAAGTGGGTAAGTATCGCCGTGGGCAACGAAGAGGAGTGGCGCAAGCTATGCGCCGCGATCGGTAAACCGTCGCTGGCCGATGATGCTCGATTCAACACCCAGGCCGCGCGCAAGCACAACGAAAGGGAGCTCGATGGGATTATCGCTGAGTGGACGCGAGCCCACGATCGCTGGGAAATAACCAGGTTGCTGCAGCAGGCGGGCGTTGCTGCGTTTCCATCGATGAGCAACAAGGATCTAGCGAACGATCCGCATTTGCGCGAGCGTCAGTACCTGGTTGAAATGGAGCATCCGGAGGTCGGTCGCAGGGTGCATGCGGGGAGGCCGTGGACCTTTAGCCGATCGCCGCGCGAGGTCCAAAAGGTCGCACCGCTGAGAGGCGCGGACACCAATGACGTTCTCACGAATCTACTCGGCTACTCAGCGGAAAGGATCGAGGAGCTTCGCGCCGCAGGGGTGCTAAGCTAAGCGGACAACGAAACCGCGATCGAGCCGCAGTTATGCGCGTGACAGTTCGATGATTCCAGCCAAGCAACTTTTGAGTGACATAGTCAGTTCAATCCGCAACGTAGTCGCTCCGGCGGTGGCTGAGCCATATCCCAAGGCGCAAGCTTACATGGCCGCGGTTATTCTGGAGTTCGTGGCGCGGCAGGTCGAGGAGCGAAGCGATATCGCGGAGGCAAAGAGCACGCCCTGGCGGCGCTCTTCGGCGATCTTGCGCAATTACGCGGGGACCGCGCCTACTGGTCGGCGGCGAACCGGCCGAGCGAGAATGGGTTGAGCCGGTTGATCGAGAGACTATATGCCGAGCGAGGGCGACTCGGAGAGGAGACCTTCGGCACCGCCAATCGGCTCGTGCGCCAGACGCTTGCGCAGTTGCTCGATCAGGAACTCAAGGTCGCGGGAAAGAGCGAGGATTGAGAGATGGCGGACGAGCGCACGATTCAGGAAAAAATCGCGGCTATCTCAGTCACGAAAATGCCGGCCGCGCGCGACCTCACGCTTTCCGACTTCGTTCATACCGCCGGCGGATGGTCGCACGAAATCTATCATCTTCTACGCGAACTGGAACGAGGACGGGCGCGCGATGCGCCAGGGCTTTTGCCTGCGCAAGGATCCGGGCTCCGGCCTGCTGCGCGAACTCTCCAGCCTCAAGGAACAGTTTCGCGTGATCAAGGCGCTCGAAAAGACCGCGGCGCCGACGCCGAAGGCCTATTGGTACGAGGAAGATCCGTCGCTGCTGGGTGGCCCTTTTTTCGTGATGGAAAAAGTCGAGGGCGAAGTGCCGAATCCGTGGTCGCGCGCCGGGAAAGCAGTTCTACGCCGAGGCCGCCAAGCGCGGGAAGTTGCCGCGCAGCTTCGTCGAAGCGCTGGCCTCGTTGCACAATCTCGATTGGCGCGCGGCCGGCCTCGATTTCATCGGCGTGCCCGGGCCGGGCAAGGATTTCGCCCTGCGCGAGATCGCGAAATGGGAATCGCTGATTCAGCCAATCGCATGCGCAAGCCCGAGCCGGTGCTGACCGAACTTCTGATGTGGCTCAAGGCGAACGCGCCCGAAGTGCAGCGGCTGGCGTTCGTTCACGGCGCCTATCGGACCGGCAATCTGATCATCAAGGATGATGCGATCGCCGCGGTGATCGACTGGGAGTTGCAGGTGATCGGCGATCCGATGTACGACGTGGCCTACGTGCTTTCCGATCTGAATCGCGAAGGCTCGCCGCTGTTGTCGTGCGTCGTCGAGCGCGATTTTTTTCTCGACTACTACCAGCAGCTCACCGGAATCAAGATCGATCTTGAGGTCTGCCGTTACTACGAAATCCTCTACATGATGCGCAGCACGGCCTTCTGGCTGAGCGCGTCGGGACTCTTTGCCGAAGGCCGAAACAAGGACCTGCGCCTCGCGCGCACGACCTACTCGGTTCCGGTGGTGCTCGACATGGCGGCCAAAGCGTTGGGCTTCTGAACCGCCACGTTGCCAGTCAACGTCACGCAGGCCTGAAGGGAGAGCGAACGATGCTGACTGCGTGGGACGAAATCATGTGCCATCAATTGCCCGCCACGATGGACCATGTGCATACGGACAATCCCGAGTGGACCGAGCGCATCTACGTCAGCATCTACAATGTCCGCGACAAGAGACACGATGTCTGGGCTTCGGCGTCGGGCAGTATCCCAACAAGAATGTTCAGGATGGATTTGCTACCGTCTGGCATCAGGGCAAGCAGTACAACTTCCGTGCCTCGCGAACGCTGCGGCCACGGATCGATGAGGTAAAAATCGGCCCGCTGTCGGTCGAGATACTCGAAGGCCTGCGCCGCTTTCGCATGCGGCTGGACGACAACCCTTCGACGCTGCGGCTCGACATCGAATGGATCGCCTCGATGAATCCGCATCGAGGAGGAACACGATTTCCGCGAGAGCGGCGGCAAAGTCGTGCAGGATATCTCGCGTTTCGATCAGGTCGGGCGCGCGCGCGGCACCTGGAGTTCGGCGGCAAGACGATCACGCTCACCGATGATGCATGGTGGGGGCATCGCGATCGCTCGTGGGGTACGCGCCGTCCACTGCGCACCGACGCCGCGGACTCGAAGCGCACCACCTTCGCGCCGTTTCTGTTCAGTTGGTCGGTGGCGCAATTCCCGGGATATGCGCTCCATTGGCGCTTCGTCGAGCGCGGTCCGGGCAAGTATAGCTACTTCAGCGGCGAAAAAGTCTTGCCGTTCGGCGACAACAGCGATCCCGGGATGGCTTCTGGAACGAACCGAGCAGGATTTTCGCTGGGACGCCTCCGGGCCGGTGCAGACGCTCAAGGGCGGCGACATCGAGCTTTTCTTCAAGAATGGCGAGACGCCGGCGAGGTCTCATTCGTCACGCATCCCGCCGCGCTGGCATCTGAAGGGCGGCGGCTACGGCGGATATCGCGGCTGGTATCACGGCGACAGCAAGGGCGACTACTACGCCGAACACGACGTCGTGGGACCTGAGCGATCCGAAGGTCCTCGCCGAGGCGAGTACGCTGAGCGATCATCTGATCGAATGGCGCTGTGGCAACGACATCGGGTTCGGAATTATGGAGTATGGCGTCGGCCCCGGATACTACAAATACAAGAGATCCAGCATCTTCCGACTTTCTGATGGTCTGAGAACTACTGGTTGCCGGGAACGCGCCGCGGTCAAGGGAAACGGGACATTGAGAGCACTCGTCATAGGCGGTACGGGACCGACTGGTCACTTCATCGTCAACGGCCTGGTGCAGCGCGGTTATCACGTCGCGATGCTTCACACGGGACGTCACGAACTGGACGAAAATCCCGCGACCATCGAACACATCCACACCGATCCGTTTTCTGAGGAGGCGCTACGCGACGCACTTGGGAGTCGTACGTTCGACCTGACGATCGTCGCGTACGGGCGTTTGCGACGGATTGTGGACCTGATGGCAGGCCGGACGGGGCGTTTTATTTCGATCGGCGGTGTACCCGCGTATCGCGGGTACATGAACCCGACAGTGTTACGTCCGGAGGGTTTGCCCGTACCGACCCCGGAAGGCGCGCCGGTCGTCCCCGTGGAAAACGAAGATCCAAAGGGATGGCGCGTCGCGCAGACCGAGCAGGCGGTCTTCGACCGGTATCCGGAAGCCACGCATTTTCGTTACCCATTCCTCTACGGGCCCTATCAGATTGCGCCGCGTGAATGGTGCGTGGTGCGGCGGATACTCGACGGCCGCAGCGCCATGGTTCTGCCGGAGGACGGCCTTTCGCTTAATCACTCGGCCTACGTCGAGAACGCGGCGCATGCGGTGTTACTCGCGGTGGATCGGCCCGATGCAGCAAAGGGCCAGATTTACAATTGCGGAGATGAGCGCCTGCTGACCCTGCGTCAAACCGTGGCGATCATTGCGGAGTCGCTGGCGCAGAAGCTGGAGATTGTTTCGATGCCGTGGCCTTTCGCCACACCTGCGCGTCCGCTGATGGCGCAGCCCTGGAGCACGCATCGGGTCTTTGATCTCACGAAGATCAAGACGCAACTCGGGTACACCGACGTGGTGACGCCGGAACGCGGACTGATGCTCACGGCTCGTTGGCTTCGCGATCATCCTCTCGAACGTGGCGGGGCTGGTGAAAAGATACTCCAGGATCCGTTCGACTATCGGGCCGAAGACGAGCTTATCGCGGCGTGGAAGGCGCTCTGCGAAAGGATGCCGCAAATCCGGTTCGAGCGAGAGCCCGGGTTTACCGCTACCTATAGCGGCCCGGGAGGAAAGCCGCGGTCTTCGTCATGGTCGTGATTCCGCCCGTTCACTCGGACGCGAGGCTTCGCGCGCGTCGCACATCAGCAACCAGACGCACTTTCTCCAGAAGGTAAATTACAACGTAGCCGACGTCCGGTTGGCGCCACGTGCGTCCTAACCGTGCGAGCGCAGGACGCGCGTGATGGTTGCGATGCCAATTCTCCCCCTGGAAGAATTGCATCAGTGCCAGCCAACGCACGTTCCGGCTTGAATCTTCTCCAATCGGAGTGCCTGGTTCGGAGTGACATATACTATTGACGAAGCACTGGGCATGCAGCGAAAAGACCAGACGAATGGCCCCTAGCCAAAAAAACGCGGCGAGACTGAAGTACAAACCTCCGAAATACGAAAGTATAAGGACGAAGGGCTGCAATCGCCGCCAAATTCGATATTTGACTTGATTGAGATCGGGGCAATAACGTTCAATCGAAGGCGGTTCTGACTGCCACATCCATAACAAGTGAGCCCACCAGAAGCCATGCAACTTCGGACTGGATACGTCCTCCGGAGTGTCGGCATGAGCATGATGCACGCGGTGGGCGGCTACCCAAGTGATGGGGGATCCGGAACCGTTGAACATCGCGAAGAATATCAGGATCCCTTCGACTACCGGATTCAACCGTAAGGACCGATGCGCGAGCGATCGGTGGTAGCATACCGTCGTGCCGATTCCGCCGATCCACGCGAGGGCGACGGCGCCAGAAAAAACCTTCCATCCGGGCAAGGGAACTAGAATTAGGCCAACCAAGCCGGTCAGATGGATTAGCGCAAACCAAGGCATGACCACGACGTCTTCCCTGGTGCTACGCCACCACGGCCAATCCGATCCTGGAGTTGGCAGCGCGCGAGGGGCGGCTTGTTGATTGATCACGCCGCGGAGCTCCGATCAGGCGAGACCATCGGATGTAGGGATCCGCTTAATGCGAAAAGGCGGTATTGCTGATGGCGTACTCTAACAATGCTTATTGGATTCACGTGTTTTGGCTCTGGGGTTCTACTGCGCCATAGTCTTGGACAGTCGCTTGCGATCATCCTCGTCCTTTAGGTTGATTAGTCGGGGACATTCCTCCGAGAGCCATCGATCGCTCACGATGTTTTCTAATGCCCGGCCTTCTGCGTCCACTGCCCACGCTTGCTGGTTCAGAATAGTGAAATGGCAGAACCTACGCCTGCACTTGCGGCATGTAAATGCCAGCCTTGACCCTCGGGTCGCCGACCAATCGAGCATCTTCACGGTGAAGTCATGTGTCTGCCAGTGTTTTTTGAGCAATGTGTTCCGACCCTCCGGTCTTGTGCGACAAAGAATTCCAACGGTCCCCCCCCCGAGCGGACTCGGCCTAGCTTTCGTGCGTCGTGCGGTGGCGCGATTTGCCGATTTTCAACGAGGGATCGGGCTCGATTTTTATCGATTGTCCGTTCAGCACAGTATTGTTCAGCAGGCTGTATGCGACTGCCACATCGGAAAGGTCAGCCATGTCCACAAACCCAAAACCACGGCAGAGTCCGGAGGTCTTGTCGGTAATAGCTAGAGCGCCGAGGGTTGCGCCAGCGCGAGAAAAATGATCGAGAAGGTCACGGCTGGTAACCGAACTGGCGAGATTGCCGACATACACCTTGGGCATCAGAGACCTCCTAATCTTTGCTTCCAGCTGTTCGTATCGTCCCGGCAGGCGACCTGCGTCGGCGAGTGAGTCGATCCGAAGGCGAGTAAGTAAAAACATTCTATTCCCTGCGACTGCGGAAGTATATGCGGTGGTTCGGCCAATCCGGCGATTTTGCCTCGTGGCGGGCCCGTTTCGCACCAAAAGGAAGGGGGGTTTCCTTGCTCGCAGAAAAGGGATATAATCGTGTTGTAACGTTGGAATGTTCCCTTCACTTCTACCCGGGAATGAGCCCGGGTTCTCTGTTCGGAGCTAACCGGCACAAACTTTTCGGAGGGCAAATGCCCAGCAAATTGTACGTAGGCAATCTGGCCTATTCGGTTTCGAATGACGATCTCCAAGAGCTCTTCTCGCAGGTTGGTCAAGTGCAGAGCGCAACGGTGATCACAGACAAATTCTCTGGACAGTCGAAGGGCTTCGGGTTCGTCGAGATGACGACTGCGGAAGAAGTCGCCAACGCGATTCGGCAATTCAACGATTCCGAACTCAAAGGACGGAACATCAAGGTCAATGAAGCCAAACCACGCGAATCGAGTTTCGGTGGTGGTGGAGGCAACCGCGATCGCAGCGGCGGAGGAGCAGCCCGCGGACGCAACCGCTGGTAAGCCCTAAACCCGCTTCAACTTAACTGAGCCTATACCGTAGCGGCTGGGTCCGGTACTCAACGCAGAGCCGGACCTAGTCGCGACGTTTGGCTAAGGAGACAGCGTGGAAAAACGCCAAAGGGAAAGAGCCCGCAGGCAAAAACAGCAGGACAAGGAACGTCGCCGCGATCAACGTGTCGCGGAAAAACGACAACGCGAAGTCAAAGATGGCAAAGATGCCGACCTCGCAGGAATGGTTCCTGGACCGCAACCGGGCCAGATCATTGACCTCGACCCGGTCTGACCTCGGATACACGTCTCTCGGACTTCATTTTCGCCGCGCGCTATGAACCTGAGGCGCGGCTTCTTGAATTGATTCTATAGAAATTTAGCAATCGACGGGAATCTCTGCGCCCACCACATAAGTGGGCTGGTGCTGGACGGGGTGGTGTGTCGGTGGCTAGCGGACTTCCCAATGTGTTGACCAGACTCTTATTCCTATCAGAGGTCGCCGTGGGTGTCGTGCTGGTCGCGCCTCTCGGCGGTATGGCGCAAACGCCCGTTGGCACGATCACATCACTGGTCGGGCGAGTCGGAATCGAGCGTAGTGGAAACGTGGTCAAACCGGCCATCGGCACTTCTGTTGATGAGGGGGATCGAATCGTTACCGCGAACGATGGTCGTGCCGCAGTAGTGTTTAGTGACCACAGCGAGCTCGAAATTGGCGAATCAAGCGTTACGAGAATCGATGAGCACCGTACACTTGTCGGTGGCGGAACGCAGACGCGTATTGGCCTCCTGTCGGGAATCGTCCGATCGATCGTGAAGACCGGAATGAGCCAAGCAGACTTTGCCGTACACACCCCCAATGCGGTAAGCGCTGTTCGCGGGACCAAATTTGACACTGCCTACCACGACGGCATCGCACGAGGCAGTTACGGCTCATGTCGCCAGTTTACCGATGTTGCCGTATACGAGGGCGTCGTCGCTGTCAGCAATGTCTCGAGTCCATCGACGCAGGTCGAAGTTCCCGCCGGCTACGAAACCACCGTCGCCTGCTCGGCCGCAGCGCTCCCGCCGGGTCCCACTTGGGGTCACGGGTCAGGCGTGATCGGAGCGTTTAGCGGGCCTTCCCCATCATTGAGTACGGCACCTCCATCAAGCGCTACGGCGGTGCTGTCGCCACCGCCGCCCGGGTGCAAATGATCGGTAGTCTGTATCGGCCGAGCAAAGTAGTAGCATGGAGGCGGTTGGTGAAAATCAGCAAGAGGACAGGTTTGATCGCCGTATTCGCCGCGATCTGGAGTCTGGCAAGATTCGCCGGAAGTGCCGAGGCCCAGCCGGCGAACCTCTATCCTGCATTTTTGCAAGTAGAAAACCCTGGATATTTGCAAGCGACACTTTTCGGCGGGGGATTTGCTTTTGACAATGCGGTCTGGCCCACTTTGATATTCAGATCTGGCCCACCCTCCGGGTTTTCATGTTTTCGTTCTCGCCACCGCGTTCGGTACCTAGTTGCTGGTTAGGGGGTGTGCGAGGGGGAAGCATTCCCCCTCGCCGCTGCGTCTAAGCTGATCCAGTGGTTAGCGATGCTCGGTTCTTGCGTCGCTCCGCGGTCCTGCGGAAGCGATAAGACTCACTACCGGTCTCGATGATGTGCGCCCGATCGGTGATCCGATCGAGCAGCGCCTTGCACAGCCTGGCGTTGGGAATCACCTGGGTCCATTCCGAGAACGGCAGATTGGTGGTGACGATGACCGCTGCCTTCTCCGCCCGTTCCGCGATCACCTGGAACAAGAACTCCGCGCCGACCTCTGCGAGTGGGACGTACCCAACTTCATCGAGCGCAATCAGATCGTAACGGGCCCAGCGCGCCAGCACGCGCCCGAGTTGCAGCTGATGCTTGGCCTCGACCAGTTCGTTGATCAGTGCCGCGGCGGTGGCGAAGCGCACCCGCCGCTTCTGCCGGCAGGCCGCGACCACGAGTCCGGTAAGCAGATGGGTTTTGCCGGTGCCACTGTCGCCGATCAAGATGATCGGCTCGGCTTTGGCGAGGTATGGATATGCCGCTAAAGAACTGATCCATTTACCGCTGTAAAAGTGAGCCACCCCGAGCCGTAGACTCCGGCTGGAAGCCGGAGGATGGGGATGCTGAAGATGGATCAAGTGCATGTACTGCGACACAAGGTGCTGAACGAGGGACGGAGCATCCGGCGCGTGGCGCGTGAACTCGGCTTAAGCCGCAACACGGTAGCCAAGTACCTCGATCAGCCCGAGCCGGTCAGAAGTTCGCGGCGACAGCGGGAGCGGCCGGTATGGGAGGCGGTGCAGCCGCGGCTGGAGGAGCTGGTGGCGGAGTGGGAGCCGCGGACCACCGGCAAGCAACGGATTACCGCGATGCGGCTTTATCGTCAGCTCAAGGCGGAAGGCTATCAGGTCGGCAGGACATTGGTGGGTGACTATTGGCGCGAGCGGCGGCGGCAACGAGCCGAGGTCTACGTGCCACTGGTTAATCGCCCGGGCGAAGCGCAGATCGATTTCTTCGAGGTGGTGGTGGAAGTCGGCGGCGAACGGCGCAAAGCCTGGGAGTTCCTGTTGCGGCTGATGTACTCGGGCCGCGAGTTCGCCTGGCTCTACGATCGCTGCGATCAGCTCGCCTTTCTCGACGGCCACGTGCGGGCGTTTGCCCACCTGGGCGGAGTCGCGCGGCGCTGCGTATACGATAATCTCGCGGCCGCAGTGCGCAAGATTGTCGGTGCGCGGCGCGAACTCACGGGCCGGTTCCTGGCGCTGGTCAGCCACTATCTGTTCGAGCCGGACTTCGCCCGCATCGGCGAAGGGCACGACAAGGGCGGAGTGGAAAGCCGCGGTAAGGCGATCCGGCTAGAGCATCTCACTCCGATTCCGCGCGGCGACAGCCTGGAAGCAATCTCGCGCCAGCTGCTCGCCGAACTCGACGCCGCGTTCCCCGCGCGGCACCGTGCTGGAAGGTCCGCCAGTGAGCTGTGGGCGGAGGAACGTGTGCAACTGCTGCCGGCACCCGCTACGAGCTTCGAGGTGCGCAAGCCAATCCCGGTCGAGATCAGCTCGCGCGCGATGGTCAGGATCGAACGGGCCTGGTACTCGGTGCCGTCGCGCTGGGCGCGGCTTGATGCGACCGCGTACCTCGGCGTGGACGACGTCCGCATCACCTGCATGGGCGAGAGCGTGACGCATCCGCGAGCGCGGTTTGGAACGCGCCAGGTCCGCTATCGTCATTATCTTCCCGAGCTGGCGCGCAAGCCGCACGCGGTGCGCCAAGTGGCGCCGGAGTTGATCGCGGAGTTGGGCGCACCGTGGAGCGGACTGTGGAGACTGTTGTGCGGCACGCACGGCGAATTGGAAGCAGCGCGAGTGGTGGCGCGGCTGCTCGGCGTGGTCTGCGAACACGGCGAAGATCGGGTGCGCCTGGCGCTGGAAGCGGCGATCAACCAGCACCGTATCGACGTGCTCGATCTCCCCGTTCCCGGACCGAAGCTCGAGAACGTCGCGGTTCCCGATGCGCTCGCCGCCTACGTGGTCGAAGCCGGACGCGCGTCTGATTACGATCATCTGCTGCTCGCCGAAGGAGCCGTCCATGAGTAACGCGGCCTGCGAGGCGGTCATCCAGGAGTACTGCCACGAACTCAAGCTCGCGGCGGTGGTGCGGGATTATCCGGGGCTCTGCCGGCGCGCCCGCGACGGTGGCTGGGCTTACGAAGACCTGCTGCGCGAGCTGCTAGAAGCCGAGATCACCAATCGGCATCAAAGCACCGCGCGCCGCCTGCTGCGCGAAGCGCGCTTTCCCGATATCAAGACCTTCGACCAGCTCGACTGGGCGGTGCTCAAGGGCGTGTCACGGCCAAAGCTCATGGAGCTGGCGAGCGGCGAGTTCATCGGACGCGCCGAGGACGCAATCCTGGCCGGTCCGATCGGCACCGGCAAGACTCATCTCGCGATCGCGCTCGGAGTGGAAGCCACGCGCCGGCGGCTGCGAGTTCACTTCGCCCGCGCAGCGGATCTGGTGCAGAGTCTGGTTGAGGCGCGCGACGAGCGGCGGCTGACCGCCTTGCAACAGCGGTATCAGAAAGTCGCGCTGTTAATCGTGGATGAACTGGGGTTCGTGCCTTTCGAGCGCACCGGCGGCGAGCTGCTCTTCAATCTGCTTGCCCAGCGCTACGAACGCCGCTCGACCATCATCACCACCAATCTGGCGTTCTCGGAGTGGGTCAAGGTGTTCGGCGATGAAAAGCTCACAACGGCGTTGCTCGATCGCCTCAGCCATCACGCCCATATCCTGACAACTCGCGGCGATTCCTTTCGCAGCCAGCGAGCAATCAGAGCCGCCGGCGGCGCCAAGAAGGATACACATGCCGACGATAGTGAAGCGCATTAGTATCGCTTGCGCGCAAGGTACGCGCTGGCGCGCCACACCTAACGCGCACGGAGGAAAGGACCAGACGGTTAAAATCTCAAAAAGGGACTGAGGAAAGAACCAACCCAGGGTGGCTCACTTTTACGCCGGTAAAGTGGCTCAGTTTTAAAGCGTTGCAAACAAGGTAGTCGCCCCTGGCCAGTTCATGGATCTGCTGAGCCGAGATCCGGGGGGTGCGCGCGAAGTCGAACTCCTCGAGGGTTTTCATCCGCGGCAAACGAGCTTCGCGGATGCGTCGCTCGATCAGTCGCTGTTCGCGATCCTCGAGTTCCGTCTGCAGCAGCGCTTCGAGATAGCCGAGGTGGGTGCGCCGTTCGCGCAGCGCCTGCTCCGCGAGTTGCGCGCACTGCGCGGCTATACTCGGCAGACGCAAGACCTTGCACTGTTGGCGAATGGTGGCGGCTTCCAGCGCGGCGCTCTCCGCGTTCATGATGCTGCCTCCTGGCCGAGCAGTCCGTCGTAATCGGTCAGCGAAGGCTTCGGACGTTCGTAGCGTGAGAGCGCGCCCAACTCCATGATGGTGCTGCGCGCGCGGACCAGATCGGCGGCTTCGGCCAGATGCCGGATCGCTGCCACATCCGAACATCCAAGCGCGAGCGCTTCTTCGATCGCTGCGCGCACCCGCCCATGCCCATGCTGCCTGATCAGACTCAGCACTTGGATCATCTGGCGGGTGCCGCTCTGCTTGCCGTGCCGACCGATGAGTTCGGCCAGCAGGCGATCATAACTCTCCGGCCACAGCCCGCGTTGCCGCCACGCCGCCAGCGGCTTCGATCCGATAAGCGCTCCCGGCTTACGCTCCAGCACGTCGAGATAGTGTTCGAGATCGAGTACCTGTTGATCGCGTGTGTAACAGCGCTCGTGACGAGCGAGGCAGTGACCCTCATTCCAGAGTTCTACGTGACTCGGATAGAGTCGGACCTCGACCGTCCTGCCGACATCGACCGGAGCCGAATACAAGTTGGTTCGCACCTTAACGCAGCCGAGCCCGTCGACCCGTGGGAAAGAGATATCGGCTAGGTCGACGCCGTGCTCGGCGAGCGGCAGCAGATGCGCGCGTTCTTCGATTATCAGCGCGCCCACCGGCCGGCTCTGCCCAGCGATCTGACGTCGTTCGTCGGCGCGGCAAGAGGCCAGCAACTGTGCGTTGAGATCCTCGAGATCGCGCGCTTTCGGCACCGGCACCCAGTGGTTGCGCCGGAAGTAGCCGGCCTCGCTCTCGATGCCGCCCTTTTCGTGCGCCTCATACGGCGAGCAGAACTCACTGCTGAAACGCCAGTGCGAGCGGAAAGCTATGAAGCGCGCGGTCTCCTCGCGCCGATAGCCGCGCACAATCTTCCTCACCGCGGCCTTCAAGTTGTCGTACCGCAGAACGGCAAATACGCCCTGACAATAATTGAACGCGTGTTCGTGAGCGTCGAGGAATGCCTGCTGGGTCGCGCGATGATACGCGCGGTGGAAGGCCGCGCCGCTCGCCATGCTGCGCATCGAAAACACTTGCAGCAGCACCTGCTCGCCGCTCAGTTCCGCCCAAGCCTCGTACCAATCAACCTGGGCTTCCTGTCCGAGTTGATAGCTCTGCGGCACACAGGTCGCACGCAGCGCCCATCCCAACTCCGCTTTCCGCTCGCGTACGTATTGCCGGACCGTAACCTCGGCGACTTTGTGCTCTGGCCGCTCAGCCAGGATCCGCTGCCAGATACGATGCGCGGTGTGACGCTGCTTACGTGGCGCTCTGCGATCGGCTTCGAGGATGGCCTCGATGAACGGAACCAGCGGTCCTATCACCGGTCGCGCTCGCTCCACCGGCCTGCGCTCAGGCGGTTCAGCGCTCGCGAGCGCCTGCCGCACCATCCGCCGATGCACCCCAAGCCTGGCCGCAACACCTTTGATGCTTCCGACTCCGAACTCGTATTCCCTGCGGATCCGCTCGAACAACTCCACCTTAGCTCTCCTCTCCATCCCGGCCTCCTGCCTCAATCAGCAGGATGCCCCGGTTAAAGGAGGGTGGGCCAATTTACAGCATCGAAGTGGGCCGTTTCACAGTATCGAAATCAGGATTCGCCAGTGGGCATTACGGAGCGACCGAAGAAGGTTTCCAGTTGGACCAGAGCATTACCCAGTATGTAGGGCTGTTCGGCCGCGCTACTGCGTACCAGGTATATCTGAATCACGGCGAAGCGAGCCCACTGAACCCGTCGAGCGCGCATTCGTCCGCTTGAATTTTGGGCGCTTCCAAGGCGGTCTCGATTTCACACTCTATCCGGGTACGAATTGCTTCATTTCAGGCGGTGGAAATGCCGGAGACGCCAGCGGTACCCTGATAGAAGGAGATTTCAGCAGCTGGCTGCTGCCTCATAGCCGCCATCCGCTGAACGTTTCCTTCAGCGCGCTGCACATTTTTGAAGATTCGGTAACGAGTAGCGCCATTGACCTTCAATTGGCTTTCGCTTCGACGGAGAACTGGATGGTGCTGGGCGGTGCCGGGGGAGCCATTTTCGGTGGCGACGTAGTCCGCGGTCAGGTCAATGGTCAGGGAGGGCCCGATTTGGGCCTCTACTACCGACCCTGGAAACTTGGATTGAGCGCGCAGGCTGGATACGGCGACGCAAAAAACTACGGTCAGTTGACCATCTACAAACAGATCGGCTGGACCGAGTAGTCAAGCTACGCCGGCCCAGCCGTCCAATGATGTAGCGGCGCGAAGGACTTCCCCTTCGCGGACTGTGACAGTTCCCTTACTTCTTGGTGAAGATGAAGTGCTCATCCATCTTCGCTCTCACTTCTTCCATGTGCGTGCAGTACCGATTGAACCCGCCATTGTAATTGCCATCCTGCCGGCGCTGAAACTCGCCCTCAAAATTATAGTAGCCCGGGTGTGCAGTCCTGGTTGCGGGTGGTCTTGCCGCGATGCTCGATGACTTCCTGCACCCACCACTCCTCGGCTTCCGGTGTTACGTCGATCGTCTGATAGCTCATGGCGACGAGTGTAGTCGATGCATGCGGCGATGTGATCGCCCTGGGACTGGAGCATATCGGTCAAATTGAATTGGAATGAAGCCTGATAGCCGCCCATGATGAAGAGGTTCGGGTAACCCTGCGAGTGTATCCCGAATAGGGTGCGGATGCCTTCGCTATACTTGTCATTCAGGTCGAGGCCGTGTTCCCCTTTGATCTGGTTATAGATGCCGGTCTTCTGCACCTCGAAGCCTGTAGCGTAAATGAGTACGTCGAGTTCGTATTGTTTGCCCTCGAATACCGGTCCCTTTTCGTTGATCTCGGTGATGCCTTTGCCCCTGGGTATCGATCAGATGGACACTTGGCAGGTTGAAGGTCGGCAGATAGTCATTGTCGAAGCACGGGCGCTTGCACATGAACATGTACCATGGCTTGAGCGCGTCCGCGGTCGCCTTGTCCTTGACGATCTCATCGATGCGCTTGATGGATCCGCATCATGTAGTCGATGTTCGCGTTCTCCTGCCGGCGAATCTTCTCCTCGCGCGAGATGGCGGCCTGTTCTGCCTGTTCCTCCTCGCTCAGCTCCGGCTCCTTCCGCGCCTGCGCGCGCCGCTTGGCCTGCCATCCCGGGCGCAGCTTCCGCGCCCATTCCGGATCGGTCGCCCAATCGTCCTCGAATGTCGATCGAAGAAGGCGTGCGCTGGAAACATGTACAGCTCCTTCGCCGCCGCGCCGAGACTGGGAATCGCCTGGACCGCCGTCGCCCCGGTGCCGATGATGCCCACGACCTTGTCCTCCAGGCCCGACAGGTCCGCCTTGGTGTATTCGTAATCCCATCGCGAGGTGTGAAAGGAATGGCCCTTGAACGACTCCATGCCCTTAATCTTCGAGAGCTTGGGCTTGGAGAGCGTGCCGTTGGCGCAGATCACGAACCTCGCCTTCAGATGGTCGCCGCGGTCCGTGGCGATATTCCACATCTGCTCGGCTTCGTCCCAGATAGTGGACGTGACGGTGGTCTGGAAAACGGCAAGCTCGTAAAGATTGTACCTTCGCGCGATCGCCTGGCAGTGGGCGAAAATCTCGGGCCCTTGGGCGTAGTGGCGCGTCGGCACGTAGCCCATCTCGTCGAGCAAGCGGCAGATAATCGTAAGCGACGACGTCGCATGCCGCACCGGGATACCGGTTCCAGTACCAGGTGCCGCCCACGTCCGCGCCGCGCTCGACGATTCGGATACTTTCGACGCCGCATTCGCGCAGCCGTGCCGAGGTCAGAAGCGCGGAGAACCCGCCCCCGATGAACAGGCATTCGACCGTGTCGTTGATCGGTTCGCGGGGTTTGACTTCACCGCCGTAGGGATCGATCTCGTACTTCGCCAACGATACCGCTGAGGTCGGACGTATACTGCTCCGTGCCTTCGGGCCGATAGTTCAACCTCAGGTCGCGCTCCTCGGCGAACTTCTGCTTGATCTGCTCGTAGTACTCTTGCGGGCGCCTGGCCTTGGGGAGGCCCCTCATGACGCCTACCAGCGGTTTATCCTGTGATTCGCTCAACTTATCTCTCCGTCTTTGGGGCGAGGGGTGGAAGGGGACGCGACCCCTCTCGCCACAGATTCCCAGGCTTGCGCGCACAATTGTGCGAAGGCTCTGGTTCCCAAGACACGACAATTGTTACCACAAAATTTCCCTGCCATCACACCGGCAAGAGGGCCGATCGTTGCTCACGGGTTGTCAACCACTTATGCCCGCTAGCGAAATGGTGAGGAATTAGGCGGAGCTTATAAGCCCGAGGGCAGAACCGCTGGGTCTGACTCGTAAAGTCGACGATAGTCTGCGCGCTGGATTTTTGAGCGCTACGTGCCCCGCCCGGGAATCGAACCCGGTCGGGATCATGGAAAATAAAGGGTTTTTTTGGTTGCTGATGTGTCTGAAGGTGGCTGGATCTGGCACATCTTGGACACGGGTGTCCAAAGAATTGTGGACGACATCAATGGCCTTGTCGTTTCGTCGGCTGAACGCTGGGTGGTCGCGGCTCGAAAGGAAGAAGCCAAGATCGCATTGGCGCGGTGGCAACAGATGAAGACCCTTGGGTTGCGCCTCGGGCCGCGGATAATAGAGACTTTTAAAGTCGCAGGCGACTGGTCGGGAATCGGGATTGGCTCGATTCTTCGTTAGAAAGTCCCGTCCGTAAGTCTTGGCTCTGTTTAGCTTTGTGGGTTGAGGGAGAACCGCTTGCGCGTCTCTCCCGTCATGCTCCTACTAAAATGGCGCTTCGCTTGACGCCGACTGCCCTGCCCGATCGCTCCGTCGTCCCAGAAACTGGACCTAGCGTGCGACGATTCCCGTTGACAGGTCGGCGCCGTCATGCCGATTCGTGTCCAGCAGCTAAGCGGACGCGCAACCGACCGGGAGAGTGGCGCGATTCGTACGTGACCGCTCATCGTCTCTGCTCGACCGAGAACTGCTTCCTCTTCACGGCCATGAGAGAAGAGCGAGACGCGGCAGCCCGGCGGCGACAGGCTGCGAAGTAGCGGAGTCGCTTTCGGCGGATTAACATTGGTGTTTTGGCGGGCGACGAACCGGTTCATCCGTAATGGTGAATTTCGAAGACAACGAAGGTTCCACGATAGGTCCTGATGATTTAGCCGCAGTCATCGGTCGCGAAGAGAATCAGCGTCTCGAATTCAAAAAGACGATCGTTTCCACGCCCGCGCCCGAAATCGCGAGAGATGTCTCCTCGTTCGCTAACGCTGAAGGTGGATTCATCATAATCGGTTGCATGGAGGACGCCAAAACCAAGAAATCCACGGGCTTCTATTCGCTGCCAGATACGGAAGCAGTCCGCAAGAAGCTCAGGGACGCATGCGCCAAGTACATCGACGAACCGCTTGCCGTCTTTCCAACCGCCTTGCAGACGAATGCAGGCGAAAACATTGTCGTACTGTTTGTTCCGAAGTCGCCAAGCTTGCGAGCTGTAGTGTTCGATGGCAAGACCGAGTTCTGGAAGAGAGTTGGCGTCGACAAGCGCCCTATGAACCCAGCCGAGATACGAGCGAGAATGAATCAGGCCCAGAACGCCGCTGATCTATTGCTCGCTCAGCGTCGGCTCGCAAGCGACCTTACGCGCTGGAATGAGATCACCAATAGAGAGGTCTTGTGGGAGGCCCTCGACGCCCGATTCAAATCGATCATAGGGGGCGCACCGTACCTGCGATTGACGATAACTCCTCACGACTTGCGCGACGGCCTTGTCGACATCAGCAACCAAGATCTGAAGACCTTCCTTTGGTATCCGACTGTTGGGCAGCGAGAGGCAGGCTGGAACGTGCGCGTCGGACCGTTTGGAAGCCAAATTGTTTCCGATTCGGTTGGGCTCCATTCCGAAAAGACGGAGGTAGTCTCGATTCATCTCACCCGATCTGGGCATCTTGAGTTTTGGGCTCCGATCGATCCTTCTCTCTTTTGCTGGCAGCAATCGCTTGACGAATACGCGAAGGCTCCAAGGCTTTGGCCCACCGCCGTTGTGGAATTTCCCGCAAGCTTCTTACGCTTCGCAAAGGAATTGTATCGAAGGCTGAAAACTGACTGCGAATTTTCTTGGCGCATGGAATATCGGAACATCCAAGGAGCCCTTCTTTATCCTTATTTACCGGTATCGCCCGCTCTGTTGGACGGCCCCCGCCGGTTCCCAATAACAGACTTTGAGCCCAGGGAAGTTCGGCTTGACAGGGACTTTGACGCGGACCCGGCGGCGTTCGGCATGGTCGTCAAATTTTATGAGGTCTTCGGCTTTTCGCGAAAGCAAGTTCCGTATTTCATTGATGGAAAGATCGCCCCAGAGCGTTTCGGTTACTAGCTAGAAGCCGGAACCAGATTGGGTAAGAGGAAGCACGGGCATCACATCGTGTATAATATCAACTCGTGGATTGCCATATAGCCAGGCGCGTAATCTGTTGGGACGCTAGTCTCCTTGCTGAGCTCGATACGCATCGAAGCAGCGAAGGAGCAGCTCGTTAAGCTTGAGGTCGTGGCGGGCGGCGTAGGTCTTGAAGGCCCGCCGGAAATCGGCGGGAATTCGAAAATTGAGCGGCTTCAGCGCCGCATGCGCTGGCCGTTGCTCTGGCTGCTTCGGTGCGATGGGTTGCGGGGGTGGAAAATGAAGAACATTTCTTTGAGCCTGAAATCCATCGACTCCGGGGCGAGTTGCTGCTGCGACAGGACGATTTCAACGTCGCGGAAGTCCAGCGATTCTTTGAGCGCGCGATTGAGATAGCGCGGAAGCAGAGCGCAGGTCGTTGGAACTACGCGCTACTACCAGCCTCGCCCGACTACTCTCTAAGCAGGGCAAACGCGACGAAGCGAGGGCGATGCTCGCCGAAATCTACAACTGGTTCACCGAGGGCTTCGACACCGCAGATTTGAAAGATGCCAAAGCGCTACTGGATTCTCTTCGCGCCTAAGCTGGAAGGCAGCCGACCTCATATTTCAAACGCGCCCAACTTTGCGCCGCGCGGCACAAGCTTTTCTTCTCGATGGCTATGTAGTTGTTGCGTACTAGTTTCGGCCGACGGCTTTGCCGCGGGTTGCCTGCTTTCGCCTCGTTTTTCGGCCAAATCTGGATCGCCGCAGTTGTGACCAGCGATTA
>CAWIMH010000020.1:0-16827 GCA_963837035.1 uncultured Pseudomonadota bacterium | reverse complement strand
TAAGGTTCCAGCCACGCCACCCGCTTCTTTCATCGCGGCCTTGAGCTCCGGGGCTTGCCAGCGCCCTGCGTAATTTTGATCCGCTTGTCGCCTCCCCCCAAATGATTATTTCATTGGGATCGTCAACGTTTCGGAATACCCGTTCGTTCTTAAATCCGGCTTCAGCTCGGTATGACCTGTACTTGTCGAAAATAGGCCGCCATTTTGCCGATCGCGGCATTCGGCCTGAAGATTCAGGCGGACCTCAAGAACATCATCAAGGGCGAACTCGCTCAGAATGGTCAATGGCTGGTCGCCAACATTTCGACCGACAGCTTCTGGCCGATCAACTCACAAAAGGTACGATGGCGCGGCGTTGACATCTGGATCATGTCAGTCACCAAAAGCACCTACCCTGCTTTGGCCATGTCGACGCTATCCTGGGTCGAGGAGCCAGGCTTCATGGTCGAAGGCGGCGTCGGCGGTGGCAACCTGCCTGTTCAACGACATCGGCGTTCGCGACACCGGTCGTCGTTCATCCGACTAAGCGAGCCGATTTCTCGCGGCACGGTTACAGGGCGGCGCAATTCGAGGACGCGTTTGCGTGTTTCTTACCACCCGAGCCGAACATCCGAACACTCAAGCGTGGGGGCGGCGAAAAGACGTGAAAGTGTTCGGATGATCAATTTCTCAATGTCTTAGGGCATGAAGCGCACCCAAAAACTACTTTGTGTGGGGTTGTTTTCCAAAAAATTGAATGGGCCCCCGCTTACCGGTCAGCAGCCGACGCGACCCCGTGAGAGCAAGCGGACTTGTGTATCGACCGGGCTCGCCGGTCAACCTCTTGCCGCGCAAGGCGAAGCGTTTCCTCACTGATGACAATTCGCGTTCCGTATACTTCGTTCGCGCCCACGAGCCGCCGCTGCTTGCGTCAGCGGGAGCTGAGCGCATCTGCTCCGGCTCGTCCTCGGGATCGGCTTGCTACGCCATTCTCCTTCAAAACCGATTTCGAGGATATCCGCTGATTAAGCAAACATTCGAGGCAGTCATCCCCGGTCTTGGAAGTGAAACCAGACTTCGTTGCCTGGCGCCTTAGCCTTCGAAGACCGACGATCTTCTCTCGCCACCTGACTTTCCCCTCGTGCCCCATTCCGGTTGCGACGCCCGCCTCCGAGATCGCCGCCAAGGACCTAGGCCTCTTAGCGACCTATGACGCTGGAACAATAACGCTGGAAAGGAACACAAATGAGTGACGTAATTCCGGGTGACAAAATCCTCTAGTCGTCTGCTTACCGCCATAGAATTGCTGCCCCATCAGAGAAAATCGACATCGCCGACTGGCTGTTCAATCTTCCTGAAGCGGAATGTCAACTCCGCCGGATCAGATAAGCTGTCGTTCGACCTCCACGGACGACGGCACGCAGATTTAATCAACGTCGAAATGGTCGGACGGATTTTTTGATCCAGTCACGGCTCCATCAACGCCACAACAGTAAGCGCGAATGGTCGGAGACAATGGCTGTCCAAGAGGACCGATCGCTAAACTATGGATTATCACCAAGCTGGCGCGAAATTACTGAAACGCTTGGACGCGTCGGCCACTCGCCCGGCGCGGTTTCGAACCTCAATTGGTCCAGTGAGTCCGCGACCGATCGTCATTTCGGCCCCAGCCACAGCGCCTAAACAAACTTTTCAAGGTTCAGGATCAATGACTTGCCATTGAGTTGGTCTTTTTTCCGCCGCCGCGCCAGTAAAGGAGGTAAAGTGTAGCTCCGTCAAAGGCACCCCCCATGGGCGCTCCCTTCGATCCCCTGTTCGGGGGATAGGCGCCAGGCAGGGACTGTACGATTGCTGCGGGAGCCGAGAGAGGCCGCGGGCTGATGCCTCACGCGCAAAGCTTCGCAAACATGCGCTCGGCGCGGGGTCTGACAAATGAAGCCGTATTCGCTAGATAGCGGCTCTCAGGTCTTATTTGAGGACGGCGAACGCGTCTTCCGCCGAGGGTGGCGCGTGGGCGATGGCGGCGATCGTAGCGCTGTCCTTGTCGTTCTGCCTGCCGCTGAACATCCGTCGCCGTCAAGCCTTGATCGTCTCGCCCACGAATATGGGTTAAAGGATGGCTGGATAAGGCGTGGGCGGCCCAGCCGCTGGACCTCGTGCGCGACGGCGATCGGGCGATGCTGGTGCTCGAAGATCCCGGCGGCGAACCGCTCGACCTGCTACTCAGCGAACCCATGGAGGTGGGACACTTCTTGCACCTGGCCACCGGAATTGCCATGGCTCTGGGCAAGCTCCACCAGCGCGGCCTCGTCCACAAGGACATTAAGCCGACTAACATCCTGGTAAACAGCGCGACCGGCGAGGTGCGGCTCACCGGGTTCGGCATCGCATCGCGCCTATCCCGCGAGCGACAGGCGATTGAGCCTCCCGAGGCCCTCGCAGGCACACTCGCCTACATGGCCCCTGAGCAGACTGGACGAATGAACCGTTCGATCGACTCGCGCAGCGACCTCTACGCGCTCGGCGTCACCTTCTACCGAATGCTCACCGGTGTTTTGCCGTTTGCCACTGCCGATCCCATGGAATTGGTGCACTGCCACCTCGCGAGGCGGCCGGTGCCGCCCGCCGACCGGGTGAAGGTGATCCCCAGCGCCGTCTCGGCGATCATCATGAGGCTGCTCGCCAAGACCGCTGAGGAGCGCTACCAAACAGCAGCTGGTTCGAGAATGATCTTCGGAGCTGCCTGGCCAGATGGGAGGCGCGGCGCCGGATTGACGACTTCCCGCTCGGCGAACACGACACGCCCGACCGGCTCCTGATTCCCGAGAAACTTTACGGTCGGGGACATGAGGTCGAGAGCTTGCTCGCCTCCTTCAATCGCATCGTCAACGGCGGCGCCCCGGAACTCGTCCTGGTCTCCGGTTATTCCGGCATCGGCAAGTCTTCGGTCGTAAACGAGCTGCACAAAGCGCTCGTGCCACCGCGCGGCCTTTTCGCCTCAGGCAAGTTCGATCAATACAAGCGCGACATTCCGTATGCCACGTTGGCGCAAGCCTTTCAGAGCCTGATCCGGCTCCTCCTGGGCAAGAGTGATGCGGAGCTGAGCAAATGGCGGGATAGGCTTCACGATGCGCTGGGTCCGAACGGAAAGCTCATTGTCAACCTTGTTCCTGAATTGCAACTCATCATTGGAGAACCGCAGCCAGTCCCCGACCTCCCGCTACAAGACGCCCAACGTCGATTCCAATTCGTCTTTCGGCGATTTATTGGAGTGTTCGCGAAGCCGGAACATCCGCTTGCCCTTTTCCTCGACGATTTGCAGTGGCTCGATTCGGCAACAATCGATTTGATCGAGGATCTTCTGACCCAATCCGATGTGAAGCACTTGATGTTGATCGGCGCATATCGAGATAACGAAGTAAATTCCTCCCATCCGCTGATGAGGAAGCTGGATGCGATCCGGAAAGCTGGGGCGCCCGTGGAGGAGATCAGCCTTGCGCCCCTGACCCGCACAGACCAAGCACAGCTAATTACTGACGCTCTTCATTGTGAACCAGAACGCGCGGCCTCCCTGGCAGAACTGATCCATGAAAAGACAGCGGGCAATCCATTTTTCGCCATTCAGTTTATTTCTGCGCTTGTCGAGGAGGATTTACTCACATTCGATTATGGCGAGGGGCGATGGGTCTGGGATCTAAATAGCATCCACGCCAAGGGTTACACCGACAATGTCGTCGACCTTATGGTCGGTAAGCTGAACCGCCTGCCCGTCGAAACGCAGCAAGCATTGCAGCTACTCGCGTGCATGGGCAACAGTGCTGGGTTCGACCTTTTAGAAATGGCTTCCCAGGAATCGAGTGAGGAAATGCATCGCCGGCTTTGGGAAGCGATTGGAGCGGGCCTCATCGTTCGCGCCAAACAATCCTACAGGTTCCTCCACGACCGGGTGCAGGAAGCAGCTTATTCTTTGATCCCGGAAAGTTTGCGCGCGGCGGCCCATCTCCGGATCGGCAGGCTGCTCGTGGCGCAGACGCCCCCTGAAAAGCGCGAAGAGGCCATCTTCGAGATCGTCAATCAGCTCAACCGTGGCGCTGCACTGGTCACCGCGCGGGACGAACGCGAGCAGCTGGCCAAGCTCAACCTGATCGCGGGCAAACGCGCCAAAGC
This sequence comes from uncultured Pseudomonadota bacterium, assembly GCA_963837035.1. Classification (GTDB taxonomy): domain Bacteria; phylum Desulfobacterota; class Binatia; order Binatales; family Binataceae; genus JASHZA01. The sequence continues at coordinate 12,681 of CAWIMH010000020.1, read as the reverse complement.
CTCGACAGCGTACGCCTCTGCGCGCAGCTATCTCGGCGCCGGTTCGGCACTGCTGACGGAGGACTCGTGGAGGCGCCGGCATGAGCTGATCTTCGAGCTGGAGCTGCACCGGGCCGAATGCGAATTCCTCGCTGGCGAGCTGGTGGCTGCGGAGCAGCGGTTAAATGCACTTTCGACTCGCGCCGCAAGTACGGTGGAACAAGCGACCGTTGTGTGCTTGTGCATCGACCTGTACACGACCCTCGGTCAGAACGCGCGCGCCATTGCCGTCGGTCTCGATTTCCTCCGGCGTTTGGGTATCCATTGCTCACCGCATCCAACAGAAGAAGAGGTACGGCAAGAATACGATTGGATCCGGTCGCAACTCGGGATCCGGCCGATGGAGGAACTCGTTGATCTGCCGATGATGAGCGACCCGGCCTCCCTCGCGACGATGAATGTTCTTACCAAGATGCTTGCTGCAGCTATGTACACAGAGGCCAATCTGGCTTGCCTAGTCAGCTGTAGAGCAGTCAATCTTAGCCTCGAGCGCGGCAACTGCGACGGCTCGACCTTCGCGTACGTGATGCTTGGCGCGATCGTGGGTGCGCGCTTCGGCGATTATAGAGCCGGTTTTCGCTTCGGCCAGATCGGTTATGAGCTGGTCGAGCAACGCCGGCTAAAGGGTTTCCAGGCCAGAGTCTATAACCAATTTGGAACTCACGTTCTCCCCTGGACGAGACATGTCAGAAGTAACCTCGGTCTGCTGCGTCGGGTGTTCGAGATGGCGAACGAGAGCGGCGACCTAACCTTCAGCGGGTACAGCTGCCACACCTTGATCACGAACCTTCTCGCGGCGGGTGACCCGCTTCCCGACGTGCAACGCGAAGTCGAGCATGGTCTCGCGGTCGCAGAGAAGACACGGTTCAGGGAGGCCATTGACCTCATCACTATCCAGCTTGGACTGATCCGGACTCTCCGGGGACTTACCCCGAAATTCGGCTGCTTTAACGATACGCAGCTTGATGAGCTTCAGATCGAGCGCCGTTTGGCTAGTAATCCGGATCTAGCGCGTGCGGAGTTCTCCTATTGGATCTCGCAAGTTGCAGGTCCGCTTTCTTAGCGGCGACTATGCATCGGCCGTTGATGCAGCGTCCAGGGCGCAATCGCTGCTTTGGATGGCGCGATACCTTTTGAAATCGGCAGAATATCATTTCTACGGGGCGCTTTCCCGCGCTGCAGTTTGCGATGCCGGCACTTCAGACGTGCGCCGGCGGCACGTGGCGGCCCTGGCTGCCCATCACCGACAGCTCGAAATCTGGGCAGAGAATTGCGCGGAAAATTTCGAGAACCGCGCCGCGCTGGTCGGCGCCGAGATGGCCCGATTGGAAGGCCGCGAACTCGATGCCGAACGCCTGTACGAGCAGGCCATCCGCTCGGCGCGCGAAAACGGTTTTGTTCACAATGAGGCGATTGCTAACGAGCTCGCCGCTCGCTTCTATGAAGCACGTGGCTTCAAGACCATTTCCCATGCGTATCTGCAAAAAGCTCGTTACTGCTATTCGCGCTGGGGCGCGACCGGCAAGGTGCGGCAAATCGATAAATTGTATCCGCAGCTCCGAGAGGATGAGCCAGCCTCCGGCGTGACGCGTACGATTGCGGCGTCCGTCGAACACCTCGACCTCGCGACCGTGATCAAGGTGTCGCAAGCTGTCTCGGGCGAGATTGCTCTGGAAAAGCTTATCGACAAGCTTATGCGCGCTGCCATAGAGCACGCAGGCGCCCAACGCGGCTTGTTGATTGGCCCGCGAAATGATGAGTTGCAGATAGAGGCGGAAGCGACCGCTAAAGGAGAGGATATAACGGTGCACATGCGTGACGGCGTCCGCAAAGCATCCACGCTCGCGGAGTCGCTCGTTCGGTATGTAATTCGCACTCAAGAGACCGTAATTCTGGATGATGCATCTACTCAGACACCGTTTTCTGCGGATCCCTATGTCGCTGAGCATCGAACCCGATCTATTCTCTGTTCGCCATTGATTACCCGGGGCAAACTCGTCGGAATTCTCTATCTCGAAAACAATCTCACGCCTCACGCATTTGCCGCTGACCGCGTCACCGTTTTGAAGGTGCTTGCGTCGCAAGCAGCAATCTCGCTCGAGATTTCGCGTCTCTATAGCAACCTTCAGGAACGCGATACGAAAATTCGACGTCTGGTTGATGCCAACGTCATTGGGATCACCGTTACGGATATTAAAGGCCAGATGATTGAGGGCCAGATGATCGAGGCCAATGACGCTTTTCTTGAAATGGTGGGGCACGCTCGCGAGGACCTAATCTCAGGACGCCTGCGGTGGACGGATCTGACTCCGCCGGAATGGCACGACCACACCCTTCGTGCCATCGCGGACCTGGAACGAACCGGGACAGTTCAACCATACGAAAAGGAGTACTTCCGAAAGGATGGCAGCCGTGTGCCGGTGCTCATCGGCGGCGCGGCATTCGGCAATCCGCCGGATCAGGCTGTGAACTTTGTGGTTGATCTGACCGAGCGCAAACGAGCCGAAGTGGCGCTTCGCGACAGCGAGGAAGCACTGCGCCGGCGCGAGAAGGAGCTTCGCGATCTTCTTGAGACCATCCCCGCGATGACCGTCACGATTTTGCCCGACGGAACGGATGTGTTCATTGGCAAGCGGTTTGTCGAATATTCTGGTCTTTCGGCGGACAAAGCGCGGCGCTCAGGTTGGAAGGTTACCATCCACCCCAACGATCTTGATCGACACGTTAGCAAGTGGCGCTCGTCGCTGGTGAGCGGCGAGCCAATTGAGATCGAGACGCGCTTTCGCCGTGCAGATGGGGAGTATCGTTGGTTTCTCGCTCGCGCCGTGCCGCTGCGTGACGACCGGGGCAAGATCCTCAAATGGTACGAGGTTCTGACGGACATAGAGGACCGCAAACGAGCCGAAGTGGCGTTTCGCGACAGTGAGGAAGCACTGCGCCGGCGCGAGAAGGAGCTTCGCGATCTCCTTGAGACCATCCCCGCGATGACCGTCACGATTCTGCCCGACGGAACGGATGTGTTCATTGGCAAGCGGTTTGTCGAATATTCTGGTCTTTCGGCGGACAAAGCGCGGCGCTCAGGCTGGAAGGCTACGATCCACCCCAACGATCTTGATCGACACGTTAGCAAGTGGCGCTCGTCGCTGGTGAGCGGCGAGCCAATTGAGATCGAGACGCGCTTTCGCCGTGCAGATGGGGAGTATCGTTGGTTTCTCGCTCGCGCCGTGCCGCTGCGTGACGACCGGGGCAAGATCCTCAAGTGGTACGAGGTTCTGACGGACATAGAGGACCGCAAACGAGCCGAAGTGGCGCTTCGCGACAGCGAGGAAGCGTTGCGCCGCAGCGAAGCCTGGCTGACCCAAGCACAGAGGCTAAGCCGCACCGGTAGTTGGGTCTACAACGCGACAGCGACGCGTTATCTCCATTGGTCGGACGAGAGTTACCGGATCTGGGGGTTTGATCCGCTGCAAGGCATGCCAAGCCGAGAAAATATGTGGCAACGCATTCACCCAGACGATCGAGACAGGGTGTGGGAAAAACAACAGGAGGCATTGCGCCAGAAAAGAGATTTCGCGGCCGAGTTCAAAATCGTACTACCTGATGGAACAGTCAAACACCTCGAAGCAACCACCCATCATGTGTTCTCCTCGCTCGGCGCGCTGGTCGAGACTGTCAGCTCACACGTCGATGTGACGGAGCGCAAGCGCGCGCAGGAGGAGCATGAGAGGCTGCGCCAGCTAGAGTCAGATCTCGCGCACATGAACCGCCTGAGCATAATGGGGGAACTAGCGGGCTCGCTGGCTCACGAAGTCAAGCAACCGATCGCTTCGGCGCGCAACAACGCGAGTGCAGCCCTGAATTTCTTGGACAAGCAGCCGCCGGAGCTGGGCGAGGTAAGGGAGGCGCTCGACTGTATTGTAAACGACGCCGATCGAGCTGGAGACATCATCGACCGGATCCGCGACCAAATCAAGAAAGCGCCTCCGCAGAAGCATCGTTTTGATCTCAATGAGGCGATCAATGAAATAATTGTATTGGCGCGAACCGCAATCGCCAAGAATGGAGTCTCGGTAGATACCCACCTTACGGAGGGGGCGCTTTCCGTTGAGGGGGATCGTGTTCAATTGCAACAAGTCGTCCTGAACCTGATCCTGAATGGGGTCGAAGCAATGGGATCGGTTCGGGAGGGGCGCGAAGTGTCTATCAGCACGGAGCAAACCCAAGCAAATGGCGTCCTCGTAGCAGTGCGCGATACTGGGCCGGGTATTGATGCGGAACATCTCGAGCGCGTTTTCGAGGCCTTCTACACAACGAAGTCCAGCGGAGTAGGGATGGGGCTGTCGATCTGCCGGTCGATCATCGATGCCCATGGGGGGCGGCTGTGGACCGAGGCCAATGAACCTCGCGGCGCTGTATTCAAGTTCACCTTGCCACGTGTGGCAGGGAATTCATGAATTCAGCGAGTTGGCAGGCCGGAAGGATTGCCGAAATCACCCATCCAGGATCGTTCTGGTGTCTAATGTAGAAGCCGTTCGGCCTATGCCACCCGTGCTCCCTGCGTGCCGACACGGCCAGAGGTATATCGTCCACACTAATTAGCCTGATCGCAGAACGAGCATCAGGGGGAAGACGAAGAGGTGCATCATCTAAACAACAATTTAGGTTCTTGCCGTTTGGGGCAGCTACCAGCCTGAGCATTTGGGGACTATCCCCTGATATGCTGATGGGCTCCCGGCGCGAAATCGCCTTTGACGAACTACCACTATATCGATGAAGTACGATCTTCACGAACCGTCCGGAACTCGCTTCATCCGAGCACAAGAGGATCTAATGATCCCGATCGGTGAGTTTGTGGCCTTGTTCATATCCGCTGTGCTGACGCTTAGCCTGCTATTTGGACCTCCGACTTTCGCAAGTGCGATAAAGAACGGTATACTTCCTTTTTCCGCACGGGCGCCGTCGCTTAAGCGGTTGAATGTTCACGGCAGAAATGAACATCCGACGCGGCGCCCGAAACTTCAGTCGGCAGAACATAATCCAGCGGCTAACGAAGTGACCGCTATGACGGCACCATTTCATGCGAGTGCGAACAGCGGTCCAGCAAAAAAAAGCTCGGCCATGTAGAATCCTTGAACAGCCGGCGTTTGGTCAGGTGCGCATCGCCAACGAATTGAGAAAACGCGGGCTCACCGTCTCACGCGCGGGTGTGCGGTAGCGCCACGACCTTCGAGACCATGACCAAGCGGCTCAAGGCGCTGGAAGCAAGGGGCGCCCAGGACGGCCTGGTGCCGACCGATCTACGCGTGCTAACCGATCGCGCAGCGAGTATTGCAGCCGATCACGCAAGGGTAATCGATAGAGCTGGGACGGCTGCTTCGTCTTCTGTCCATTTAACGAAGCTTGGACCGCAAGGTTTGCATTTGTGTGGACACCGGATCCGGTCGGCGCCGCGCAGCGCAGGGCGCGGCTCATAGGGCTCAAGCTGCGCAATTTGCGACCAACATCCTTACGATCATTCGAGAGCCGGCCGCCGGTCATATGAGCTTCAACGCCATAAAATGGCAATTCCCGCCTCAATGAGGTGGCGGAAGAGCTCACCCCCTGTCATCCCGATGCAAACTGGTATGGCCGAGGTGCCCACCGTGCAAAGGCCCAAGGCTCTTCTTGCGTCAGACGATCGGCACGCCGGAATAAAGAAGAATGAGCAGCAGTACGAGGCCGCCCATAAACGTCCCGAAGGTCACACGTACCAACGTCTCCCAGAGCCGCATGGTCCACATGATGCCCGAGGTGCCTAACGCACTGTGACCAGCGCTATCGCGACCGCAATCCATGCTACCGCGTTAGCTGCCAGGAGTGTTGCTGTCATCTAACCACCTGGTACTTGGTTGCCCAACCCTCTCCCCGTTGTCTGTCGGTTCGCCGTAGAAATCCCAACTGCGAGTGATGGCGGCGTGAGAGGCCTCCCGGCGCACCACGGGGGTGAGGGGAGCAGGCGCGCCGGGGACCCATCAACACACCATCACATGCGCTCCGTCGTGCCTCGGTGGGAGCTGTGCCGAAGGGCGCTTTAGCTAACCATTGTGTTTAGGAACCTTGCCAGTGGGAGGTAGGTAGACGATCACCCTTGGCAAGCAAAATATTGCCTAGAGTAACGCGTGTTCGCGTCGGCGGTCTTTGATTTCAAGCACTACGGGCTTAATGGGCTAGCACTACTTTGGCAGATTTTGAGCGCCGCGGGATTCCCAAATCAGTTTTTCTGTAACTCATGGGCAGTCGGCTTTTGGAGGGCCGACCCAGCGTCTGGCAATTGGCCTTTCTTGCCAAGCGCAGAGGCATATTGCCAAGCGACACCGACCGAATGCTTGCCCTTCTTCGGCACCGCGGTGTCATCGATTACTAACACTGCATCGCTGCCGCCGACGAGTTTGTCCGCTTGAACGGGCAGTTCCTTCTCTAACAGCGCTGCGTCCCAGACGAAGAATCGTCAGCCGGTTACAGGCGCAAATACGGTCATGGCGCCCGCGGCGATCGAAGTGCAGTATCGGACGTATTTCGACAATGACTACGGTCATCCCCAATTCCTACGTGCCGTCTTAGGCTCCGGGGCGCTGACCGCGCCGATATTTGCGTCGGGAGCAATCACAAAAAGCCCCAGAGTGATCTCCGACAAAGAATGAAGGTAATATCCATGTCGCACCCGGGAGGCGTGCCCAGATGCAGCAATTTCAACGGCTTGTTTTGTCCAACCGACCTAAAGGTACACTTTGAAGACAAAGAGGAAACTTCTGACTTGTCAACCGCCGACGCACTGCCAGTCAATAAATTTTCCCGTGGGGGGCGTTGCGCTAAGCCATCCGATATTTCATTGCCTTGCAGCGACTGTGACGCCTTGGGGCCGTTTTAGCGGGATCTCCCGTTCAGCCCGGCTCGTATCCACGGCGGGGCTGGCTCGCTATGGAGAAGAATCATTGCCTGCATCACGAGCAGGCTGCGAGAACCGGACTGCGGGGCAATTGCGCCGCGAGATTTGTTAAATGCAGATAGCGCGGCGGCCTCGTTGGCCTTGAGAGCCGCGATGGCGCACTCGAGCATCGCCTTTCTATCTGCTGCGACGCCAATCGGATGACTGCTGGCTTCAGCTTCAGCTGCGGTTCTCAATCGGTTGCAAAAAAAAAGCCATTCCAAGCAGGTCGTCATACTCCACTCTTGTTGTGGCTTTTCTTGTTGTGGCTTCGGTGCAGCAGCGACGAACGCATCGCGGCAATGTTTTGAACAGTAGCGCCGCTTGCTGAGCCAGCCGCGGCGATAAGCGATAAGACCAATGCCGCGTTTGCAGTCTGGATTTGAACATTTCACGACGCTTTCCTTCCACGATTTTTGACGACGGGGGCCGCGTCATGTGCCCATCCTGCGAAGCACTGCGTATCGCAGCAGATCACCCGCGTCCGTAAATCACGAACGTAGCCTTTCTCAATAAGGCCACCGCACACTGCGCAGTGTCGGTCCGTGCGCGGGACGCGGTTATTAACGAGAACGAACCGAATTGCCCGTGGAAATCTGCCGGTGGCGAAAGTCAGATCGGCACTCATGTTCCACATCCATCGATTCGGAAGTGTGCAAGGCAGAGCCGTGCACGTTCTTATTGACACTGATTTTGGCGGTTTGACGTGCCGAAATCGATTGCACGCGAGTAGCGCGGGATAGCTCTCCGGTTCTATGCGCTAAGCCAACGTTTAGGGTCGTTGGCGAGATCCCTGGGGCTTTCCAGAGCGGGGCGCAGCGATGCAGCTGAACGCGGGCACCTGGTGGTGCGACGTTAACGGGTAAATCGGATTAGGAGCGTTGCAGCTTGTTAGGCACCAGCTTGAGCTCGTCGGCACCGTAAAAAAATCATGCATTCAGGTTTGGCGATTACCAGACTCTAGAGCCAACCGAACATAACGCGTGAGATCGGTCTCCGAAAACGGCTTAACGAGGTAAGCGAGAACTCCTTTGTCTAGGGCGCGCGTCCTGACACGATCATCGGGGAAGGCAGTAATGAGGATTGTTGGGATCGCGAAACCTGTCTTGATTAGATATTCATAGAGTTCAGCGCCGGTCATGCCAGGCATGTGCACGTCGGCGATTAGACAGGAAGTTTCCTCAAGTTGAGGGGATTTGATGAAGTCGCCGGCCGTCGGATAAGCCGCTGCAATGTAACCAAAAGACTTCATCAATCGTTTCAAGGAATCGCGAACGAATTGATCGTCGTCAATGATCGAGATGACAGGTTCTTTGCGCAAACGGCGCTCCGGGCAAGTTAGCACAGTCGCCGGCTAAGAGCCGGTCGCCTGTGCCAAGACTGTAACCTGGACTGGAAACGGAGAAAGGGCAACGGCAGATGCCTAAACCTTGGTTTATCTGCGGCCCATAGCAAAGCAGCTGTTCATACGCATCTATTGTGAGTAAGCTAAAGCCTTAGGTGTAAGCGCGAAGCCGGAGTTTTGTGAACGGAGAAAAGCCCATGGCCGAAACCGTTTCATCGCGAGCAGAAGCAAACTCTGAAGCGCACTCAACTGTCTTGATCATCGACGACGATGCGGACCTTCGTAATTCGGTCGGGCGTCTGCTACGATCCGTCGGATTGAATGCGCAGCTATTTGGGTCGATTCCCGATTTTCTTAAGTCGGGGTGCCCAAATACGCCGGCCTGCCTGGTGCTTGACATCAGGTTGCCGGGTAAAAGCGGCCTGGACTTTCAGCGCGAGCTCGCCACTGCAAACATCCACCTCCCAATCGTCTTCATTACTGGGCACGGCGACATCCCCATGACGGTGCAGGCGATGAAGGGAGGTGCTATTGAGTTCCTGACCAAGCCATTCCGAGAGCAGAATCTGCTTGATGCTATACAACTAGGCCTCGAAAGAGATCGCTCCCGGCGCAAAAATGAGACGACGTTGGGTGACCTCCGGACTCGCTTCGAAACCCTAAGCCCGCGAGAGCGCGAAATTATGGTCCAGGTCGTGCGCGGCCGCCTCAGCAAGCAAATTGCCGGAGATTTTGGCATCAGCGAGACTACGGTGAAAGTCCATCGCAGTAATTTGACACGCAAGATGAAAGCTCGGTCGCTAAGCGAGCTCACCAGAATGGCGGACAAACTTAAACTTGTACAAGAGGCGTGAGTCTTCCTATTGAGGCGAGGAAGCTTGTTGCAGCTCGCCCAAGTTCGAAATGGGGTCATTCGGTAATTTCGGCCTCATGTACGGATTGAGTTCACATCAAGAAAGCGCCGCCTCGAAAGGATCGTTTCGATCTCAATGAGGCAATCAACGAGGTGATTGCCTTGGCGCAAAGCGCGATCACCGAGAATGGATTGTCGATCCGGACCTGCCTTGCCGAGGGGTTAGTTATTTCCCGTTCTGGGCGATGTATTCAACTGCAACAAGTCGTCATGAACTTGATCCTAAACGCGGTCGAAGCCATGAGCACGGTCGAGGCGGGGCCACGAGAGTTGTTGATCAGCACCGAGCAAACCCAGACCGGTGGGGTTCTCGTGTCCGTGCGCGATTCCGGGCCGGGCATCGATCCTGAGCATGTCGACCGCGTTTTCGACGCTTTCTACACCACGAAATCCAGCGGGGTAGGAATTGGGCTGTCGATTTGCCGGTCTATCGTCGAAGCCCATGGGGGCCGGCTGTGGGCAGACGCGAATGAACCTCGCGGCGCCGTATTACAATTCACTTTGCCCAGGCTGGAGAACGAACTCATGAATTCAGCGATTGGGTAGGTCGGACGAGCCGCCCGAAGACACCACATTTCGTTTCATTCCGACGGGATTTGTACAACTGGATCAATTCTGGGCGAAAGAGGACCCTGTCGGAATACCGCCTGAATGGGCTTCAATATTTGACGCCTCTTCGCATTTCCAGGCACCGGATCTGCACCCTGCGCGCGATCAGCGCTTAGGTTCATCACCGGCCTGCTCCACGCTGGGCTAAAATCGTTGCGCTCACCGCTGCTGGGTCCCGAGGATGGCGCTCCGCAATAAACCAACTATATAGGTGCTCCAACGAAGAGAGTAGCACGATCAACCATGCGCTTAATGGCGCAGGCGAATTCTCTCCTTATTATCACGCTGCGAACGTGAACGAGTAGCACGAGGAGATCGCCATGGGCGCGATCTGCAAGTGCTCAAGAAACGGGCATCGGCGCGACGCCGTGTGGAGCGCGTGACATGAACGGCTTCATTGCCCTTTATTTGATCGCCTGTCTCGATCCTACCAATGACAACACCTGCGTCTCTCTGCCAGTCACTGACAGCACCCAAGCCCAGCCTGACGGTTCCGAAATAAGCATGATGGGCTGCATAGGCATCGAAGGTGCCAACTCGGCGAAGAAGTTCTGGGAGGATCATCCGGATATGCACAAGGCGTATCACTTCGGAGGATGGTCCTGCCAAGTCGCAAATAAGAAGGCTCCCGATAGGGGTCACGCTTGAGGCTGACCATGATCTCCGCTTACGAGCACGGTCGACACGCGGCACAACACGGCAAACACATTCAAGCCTGTCCGTTGATACCGGCACCCCCGAATGGCGCGAATAGCGCAAAGGATCCTGCGACGAGTCGTTACGTCATCCCGAGGGATTGTGAGGTAATCCATGCTGAGCATTACTGAAATCTCGCAATTGTTCGACGAGCTCACGAAAGCGGCGAGCAAGAAAGCCGAACCGATTATAAGCAATGTCGTTCTCATGAACGCTGGCCGACAGACAGAAGTCTCGATGTCCATCGCGCTTGCCCTGCAATACCAGCTTAAGGACGCGCTGGCGTAAGGGCCGTGTGCCCTTGAGCTATAGAAGCTATTCCCAAGCTTGGGAGATCGGCCATGCCATATGGAGAAAGGCTCGGAGAGCGGCTGCAGGCAAAAAGCGCATCGGTGATCATGACGCGCGTATTGCGAAAGGCGGTTATCGCCGCCACGGAAATTCGGTCCGATCATCCCAATCGTGGAATGAGCAAATCCATTCCACGCGAAGATGCGTTCCTCGTCGGGCTGCAACTTCGCGACTACCCACGTCGTGAATATTGGGAGCACGGGCAACCGGCGCCGATCTGCGATTTGCATGCCGGCGAAACGTGCTTTCATGATCTCAAACGCGATCCTATCGTTCTCCTCGACAAGCCTTTTCACTCCGTGAATTTCTATCTGCCTCGCGCCACGTTTAATGCGATAGCCGAGGACGTAGACGCACCGCCTATTGGTGATCTGCATTACAAACCGGGCACCGGTGTTGCGGATAGCACGATCAGCAATCTAGGACATTCGCTACTCGCTGCTTTTGGACTTCCCGACCAAGCCGATCGACTTTTCGTTGATCATGTCACCCTCGCGATCGGCGTGCACGTCGCCCAGACTTACGGCGGACTGCGGCCTATATCGCGGCCCATGCGTGGGGGCTCGCACTCTGGCAGGTGCGCCGCGCCAAGGAACTGCTCAGCGCTAACCTAGACGGTGACATTACGCTCGAGGAAATCGCACAGGAATGCCGTCTATCGGTCAGCCATTTCTCTCGCGGCTTCCGTCAAACAGTGGGCGTTGCGCCGCATAAGTGGCTGCAGTCGCTCCGAGTCGATTTAGCTAAAAATCTGCTGCGCAAACAGGAGAAGACTTTGTCCGACGTCGCTCTTGCATGCGGCTTTGCTGATCAAAGTCACTTCACCCGGGTATTCACGCGCATGACCGGAATCAGCCCCGGCGCGTGGCGGCGAGGGCTGGAGCAGGGCGAAGTCTCACGGACGGCGGCGTAATGAATTCCAAAAGGGAAGCGCCGCTTTCCTGGCCAGCGATTGGACGAACTGGGCGGCTTTTGTCGAAAATGCTGTTTTTTCCCTTCCGGCTTTGCCAGCGAAGCCCATTTCTCGCGCGTGTTCGCACGCCAAACGGGCGGACCGCCCAGCGTATGGCATGATTACCGTCACCGGCTAGAATTTGAAGCAGTCAGAACAGGCAGTGTAGTTTGACCGCGCGACGTCGTGCGCCAATCGACCATTAGCCGACCATCGGCTGTGCCGTCACCCGGGCGCATAAGCGATCGCTGCCACGTCGATCAATCCGAGCCTCTTGCGACAGCGTGACGTACTTTGGAGCTGCGCCTCTATTTTAGACCCGTGTCTCGATCGAAAAATAAAGATCGCCTTTTTGCGAAAATTTAGCGAGCGGGCCGATCCCGGCAGAGGCATCCAATTTTGAGCAGGACCGAGCAAGCCTTTCTCTTTGCGGAGAGTATGGTTCGACGCGTCACTTTCCGTACTTCAAACTTTTCACGCTCGTCAAAGGAGCAAACAGATGACTAAGAGACTCTCCGATCAACTCGCCGATTTGTCGGTCCGCGCCAAGGGCGCTGAACAGGCATTGGATGCGGCCGAAAGGGAAGCACACGACAAGATCGTCGCCCGGAAGGAGCAGGCGCACGCGGCCGCAACCAAGGCAGTCGAAAAGGTCAATCAAGAGGTTAAGTCGGCTAACGACACTGCGAACAGAAACTGGAGCGCCGTGAAGGCGAAGATCGCCGACGACATGAACCACCTGAAGGTCAACGTCGCGCACGCTAAGCACGAGCACGATGTGAAACGCGCCGCAAACCGCGCCGACCGGCTCG
>CAWIMH010000019.1:0-208611 GCA_963837035.1 uncultured Pseudomonadota bacterium | reverse complement strand
GCTTACTCGAACTACGATGGAGCGAACTGGGCCGAAGCGTTTCTCCCTATCAGCGCCGCCGGTTTTCTCGTGACGGGCGATAATCAGAATTGGTCGGCGAACAGCGATCCGACGGTGGCGGACGATGGGAAGGGAAACGTCTACCTGTCCAACCTCGATATCGCGATTGACGCGACCACCGGGCAGATTCTCTACCTTGGACTCTACGTGGCACACGCGATACGAGACGCGGGCGGCAACATTAACTTCGATCAAAGCGGTATTCTGCCCGTGACGCCGGTCGACTTTAGCGGTGCCAATCAGCCGGACAAGCCGTGGCTCGGCATCGACCACGCATCAGGCATTATCTACGAAACCTGGACGAATTTCACTGCCACCAGCTCCGCAATTATGTTCGCAGGATCGAAAGACCAGGGTCAGAGCTGGTCGACGGCGATCCGCATCAACCCGGCGTCGCAGAACGGCAGAGTTCAAGGCGCGCAAGTTGCGTCGCTGGCGACGGGACGGTCTACGTCACCTACGAGCTTTTTTGCGCAAACTTCACCAAAAATGCCAGTTGCCCCAGCACCAATAACCGGCGCCAGCAATTCCTGGCCAAATCCATCAACGGGGGCGCGAGTTTTAAGACGCCAGTTGCAGTCACTCCGATTTTCAACGAGCTGACGTTCCCCTCGATCGACCCGGACCAACAGTTTTCCCGCAATCGCGGTTGGACCAACGGGCACCGCCTACATCGTTTACCCCAGCCAATCCTCGAGTAGCGCCCCCGCGCAGGTCGAGTTTATCCATTCGGGAGCATCCGGTCCCGGAGCAGAAACGGATTCAGTGCACCGGTGGTAGTCGATGCCGACCGTGTCAACGACAACTTCTTTCCTTCGATCGCGGCGGATGGCAACGGGGTGGTGCACATGAGTTGGTTCGACGCGCAGGCGGCTAATCCGGAGTTTTATTCGGTCTATGCCAATTATGCGACGACGAAGCCGGCACTGAGCTTCGCCACCCCTCTCCAACTGACGGGGACGATCGACTCGGGTACGGGTTTTATCTTTGCTCCCTTCATCGGGGACTACGCGGGAATCGCGGCGACAGTTAATGGCGGCGTGAGCGAAGCGCATCCGGTGTGGACTGATGGCGGAATCGTGGACTTTCCGTTGGGGCCGCCGCTGGGGCCGCCGTCGGGACAACTGCAGACGACTAAGCTGATGTTTCCGTGATGCCGGCGAAGGCGACACCGAGATGGACAAGGGCCTGATCTCAATGCGTCCATATCGGGCGCCGTATCGAAGGTGACGGACTTCAATACGGCGCCGAGCCATCAGCCGGCGTAGATTTCCATGATCTTGTTCAGCATCGCGATGGCTTCGGCCTTCGGACGCTGAAACGAGTTGCGGCCGATAATCGATCCGTAGCCGCCGCCCGGCGATCGCTTTGACCTCTTCGAGCAGTCTTGTCCTCTTCGCTCTTCGCCGCCCGAGAAAATCACGATGCGGCGGCCGTCGAAGCAGCTTTGTACGACATGGCGGACGCGCTCAGCCAGCGTCTCCGTGGGAATCCTTTGGCTTCGTAAACTTTTTTCGCCTCAGCCATTCGAGATGCGCCGGGGAGCTTGACCTTCACGATATTCGCGCCGAGTTGCGCCGCGATCTGCGCCGCATAGGCGACCACGTCGATCGCGGTCTCCCCTTCTTTGCTGATGCCCGAGCCGCGGGGATATGACCAGACGACCACGGCCAGGCCGTATTCCTTGGCCTCCTCGGCGATCTCGCTGCAATTGCTCGTACATTTCCTTACGCTGCGGATGAGCCGGGATAGATGGTGAAGCCGACGGCGGCGCATCCGAGGCGCAGGGCATCCTTGACGCTGCCGGTGACGGCGGAAGTGGGATCGCGTTCGTCGTAGAGCAGGTCGTGATTGTTGAGCTTCAGGATCAGTGGCAGTTCGCCGGCGTATTCGGCCGCACCGGCTTCGAGGAAGCCGAGCGGCGCGGCGTAGCCGTTGCATCCGGCGTCCGATGCCAACTCGAAATGGTAATGCGGATTGTAGGCGGGCGGATTTACGCGCGAAGCTGCGGGCCGGTCCATGCTCGAAGCCCTGATCCACCGGCAGGATTACCAGTCTGCCCGTACCGGCGAGACGGCCGTGGTTAAGGAAGCGGGCAAGATTGGCGCGCACGCCCGGATTTTCGGAGTCGTAGTAGCCGAGAATTTCTTTGACTCGCCTGGTCATCATCGGGGCAACTCCTGATTCGTCAGTTTTCTCCGGTAGGCCGTTGATGTAACTACTGCGATGAGTTTCAAGATCTGTGCAACTTTTGCGCTAAGCGGGTCAATCAGCGGAGTATCGTGCGGGCGATATGGGCGGCGCCGATCAGCGCAGCCGAGTCGTTGAGGGATACGCGCACGGGATTCGTTCAAGGGTCGTCCGCAAGCGGCCTTTGTCGAGGAAGGCGCGGAGCAAGCCGCCGCGCATCAAGATTGGCAGAATCTTAGGCGCGATGCCACCGCCGAGATAGACGCCGCCGAGGGCGAGAAATTTGAGCGCGAGGTTGGCGGCCTCCGCGCCGTAGATTTCCGCAAAGATATCGAGCGCGTGTCGACACGTGGCGTCGGCACCGGTCGCCGCGGCTTCGCTGATGACGGCTGCGGGGTCCTCCGTGGAGCATCCGTTCCGCCAGCCAGGAGGGCTCGGGGGAGGGTGAAGAGGCAACCAGGAAGCGGTAGATATTGTGCAGTCCCGGACCGGAGAGCACGCGCTCGAAACTGACGTGGCCGAATTCGCGCGCGAGAAATTCGAGCAACCGGATTTGCGCGAAACCGCGGGGCGCGAAGTCGGCGTGGCCACCCTCGGAGGCGATCGCCTGCCAGCCGTCGTGCGTCGCGATGAGGGCGCCCTCGCCGAGCCCGGTGCCCGCAGCGATAACCGCGATGGTTGCGGTGGGGCGATGGCTTTCGCCCGGCTGCAGGACGGCGAACTGCTTGTCGTCAAGATGGAGCATGCCGAAGGCGGTAGCTTCGAGGTCGTTGACGAGGCGGGTGGGAGTACTCCCGAGGGCGGCTGCGATGGTCTGCTCGCGCATTTCCCAGGGAACGTTGGTGGCGTGGCTGACGTGGTCTATGACGGGACCGGGGACGCCGAAGCAGGCAGCGTCGATGGGGCCGGCGTCTTCGAGAAAGCGAGCGAAGGTGGCTTCGAGATTGGGGAACTCGTGGGTGACGAAGACGTGATCGCGCAAGAGGGTCACATCCTCACCTGCGACCTGGAAGAGCCCGAGATGAGTTTTGGTTCCGCCGACGTCGCCGGCAATCACGACTGCTGGCATCGGATCAGCTCCCGTAGATGAATTACAACGTGCGCCATGCGCGCCCGTCCCGGGCGATCATAACCGCCGATTCGGTCGGTCCCCACGAGCCGGCGGCATAGAGGAAGGGGTTGGCGGGCGCAGCGACCCAGGCGTCGAGGATATTCTGAATGAAGCTCCACGCCGCTTCCACCGTATCGCGCCGCATGAAGAGGGTCTGGTCGCCGATGATGATATCGCGCAGCAGGGTTTCGTAGGCTTCGGGCGTCGCACTCGCGTAGTGGAAATCGATCTTGACGGGATTCAACTTGAGCGCGGCGCCAGGCCGTTTCGCGACGATATCGAGCGAGAGTCCCTCGTCGGGCTGAATCCGGATGGAGAGCACGTTGGGAGCCAGGGAGGGGCCGGGACGCGCGTTATAGAGCACGCGCGGAACGTGTTTGAAGTAGATGGCGACCTCGCTCGCGCGCTTGGGCATCCGCTTGCCAGTGCGCAGATAGAAGGGGACCCCGGCCCAGCGCCAATTCTCGATGAAGCATTTGAGGGCGACGAAGGTCTCGACGTTCGAATCCGGAGGGATATGTTCCTCGGCGCGGTAGCCGGGAACTTTTTCGCCGCCGGTCAGGCCCTCATCGTATTGGCCCCGGACCACCCAGCGGGAGGTGTCGGCGGGATCGAAGGGGCGGAGCGAACGGATGACGTCGAGCTTGGCGTCGCGGACCGCTTCGGGCTGGATCGAGCGTGGGGGCTCCATCGCGATCATGCAGAGGACTTGCAGGATATGGCTCTGGACCATATCGCGGAGCGCGCCGGCATGTTCGTAGTAGGCGGCGCGGGTGCCGACGCCCTCCTGTTCGGCGACGGTAATCTGGACCTGGTCGATGAAGCGGGCGCTCCAGATCGGTTCGAAGATGGCGTTGGCGAAGCGCAGCACCATCAGATTTTCCACGGTTTCCTTACCGAGGTAGTGATCGATGCGGAAGATCTGGTGCTCGTCGAAATGACGGGCGAGCTGGGTATTAATTTCGACGGCGCTGGCGAGGTCGTGACCGATGGGTTTTTCGACGACGACGCGAGTGAATGGTCGAGTGGATTCGGTGCGCTCGATCAAACCGGCGGCGGTAAGGCCGGCGGAGCAGGAATCGATGAACTGGGGCGGTATCGCGAAATAAAAGATGTGGCTGCCGCCGGTATCGAGAGTGCGGTCAAGGTCGGCGAGGCGCTGGCGGAGTTTCTGGTAGTCGGCCGCGTCGGTGAAGGAGCCGGAGACGAAATGGAGTTTGGGAGCGAAGTTGTTCCAGGCGTCGTCGGTCAGTTTCTGGCGCGAGTTTTTCTCGATGCCGTCGCGGGCGAATTGACGATAACTGTCGTCGTCCAGTTTCTCCATCGAGAAGCCGACGATGGCGAAGCGTTCGGGGAGATCACCATCGAGCGCGAGATTATAGAGGGCGGGCAGAAGTTTTTTATGGCTGAGATCGCCGGCGCCGCCGAAGACCACGAGCACGCATGGGATATCGCGCGGCACGAGCCGCGCGAGGGGATCGAGGGGGCTGTTCTTGGCGTTCCGATCGTGCGGCAAATCGTCGGGCATGGGATTACCGGGGTGCGGCTGGTGTCGCAGGGATAGTTTTCAGGCTATGCCAAGTGCAAAGGCCACGGAAGAGATGCGTGGGGCGTAGCGCTAGCGTCGCGGGAGGGAATCCTGGGCGATGAGCGTGCGGAGGTCGTCGCGCTTGAAGATACCGGCAACGGCGCGCGTGATCGCGACCGAAAGGACTTGGCCCGGCTGGTCGTAGATTTCCGTATCGTCCATGGCGTTGGTGCCGGACGCGGGCAGCGGAGGATCGTCGTAGGTCGCGGTGCTGTCGCCCTGCCAGAAGGGCACGCTGAAGGGGGGCTTGTAGATGGCAACGGCGAGAGCGACGTCGGCCACGGCGGACCAGGTCGGTCCGGCGGCGTTGTCCAGCCCGCGATGCTTGTTCACCCAGCATCGGGTGATCTGTGCGTCGATGACATAGTCGCCGCCGCGGGCCGCGAGGGTCGAGTGCAGCGTCGAGGGCGCTATCGGTGGAGAGCATCCCGGCCTCGCGCGCGGCGCCGGCGATAGCGTTCTGGAAGAGTTCGGGGAGCGGGGGTCCGTAGAGACGCTGGTCGATTTTGCCGCTCTCGTCGAGGACTACGCCGACCGCGGGATGGCCGTCCTGCGGCTCATGGCTGACGCCGGCGACGTCCTTGAAGTCACGCGCGTCGGTCGGGCGCACCACGACAACGATCCGGGCGGGGTAGGAGTTCTGATAACCCTTGACCTGAAAAGGGTAGTACTCGACGTTTTCGATCGAAGCCGGCTTCAGGTAGAGCTGGCGTTGCCCGGTCGAGCATCCGGCGAGCGAACCAAGGAGGAGCGAGAGGGCAGTTACGCGCCAGGCCGATGCGCGCGCCATAACCGCGCTAGTTTCGCCCCGACTGGGTGCGTTCACGGAAGAGAAAGAGAGTCCCGCCGACCTCGACCCGGTCGCCGCTTTTGAGGGCGTGACGGCCGCTGACGGGCTGATGGTTCACGATCACCTGGCCACCGGCGCTGGGACTGACGAAGAAATCCTTACCTTCGGTGCGGATAATCGCGTGGCGCGCCAGCACGGTCTGATCGCCGAACAGTCCGATGTCGCTTTCTTCGGCGCGTCCGATGGTGGTGACGGGTTTGGTCAAGGGATATTCGCGGCCCTCGCGGGCGTTACGGCTCTGACTCCGCACGATCATCAGCCAGCTATGCTTGAGCAACTCACTGACCAGGCCGATAAAGAATCCGATCAGAGCGCCCAGCACGATTATCGCGATGGCGCGGCCGAAGGCCTGCGGGAAGGTCGCAGTGAGCGCCTGGTAGCAGAAGCCGCCGAGTGCGCCGCCGATCACGCCGCCGAAGGCCGCATTGCGCCGGCGCGCGGAGGAATTGGAGGCCCATCCGACGCCGAGGCCCGTGAGCAGGCCGAGCACGGCCCATCCGAGGATACGTCCGTTGAAGCCGCCGAGAAAATCGAAGGCAATTTCACCGATAAGGAGACCGAGCGCGCCGCCGATAGCACCAATTATCGCACCGGTGCGGATTCCGCGGAGGGCTTGTCGCCACTGGCCGACGCTGAGTGCTTCGATCGACGCGAGGAAGGCGGCGATGAAGAGTCCGACAAAGGCGCCGAGCAACAGGTCGCGAGTGTAGACGTGGCGGACGCCGAGGAAGGTCTCGGACGCGCCCCAGGCGCCGAAGCCGCCAAGGGCGCCGGCGGCGGCGTAAAAGAGGAGTTTTTCGCGTGAGACGTTGCTAGCCATAGCGATCCGAATGAGAAGAGCATTGCGCGTGCCGATACGCCATTCAAGAGTGACACGCAGAAGTCACGCCCCGCGGTGAAAAACATACCCGGCCACTAGCCACCTGCAACGGCAGGAAGCGTACGGGTTACGGGGGCGCTAATTCGCAGCCGCGCGCGGCGCCTTCACGGAGACCAATGGATCGCGTTGCGTCCCAGGGGTGTAAGCGCGTGAGCCCGGCTCACGCTCGAACGGGTCGACTAGCCCAAGCTCCTTGCCATACTCGCGAACAGCCGGGAGAACCTCCTGGCCGAGGAGCCGGATATTGGTCATGCGATCGGCGAAGCTGACGGGTCCCTGAGTGGCAAAGAAGCCGAAGACGCTCGGGCGCAAGGTTTCGAGAATACGGCGAATTTTAGGCAGCACCGTTCTGGGCGTACCGGAAACGACCGCCATGCTTTTGACGGTCTTGGGATAGCGGCCGTAGATTGCGGCGCGAGCCTCGTCGATGGTGGCCTCGCCGCGCTGCAGGCGCTGTTTGGTGCTTGTCTTGCGTGGAGCGGATGCGGGTTGCTGCGCGCGGCCGAGTTGTTCCGCGCTGACACCGAGAAAAGCGGTGCCGGATTGCGCGGCGGAAGAGCGCGCAAGACGTCGCGTTGCTTCCTTGGAGTTATAGCCCGGTGGCAAAGTGTGTTCAGGCCGCGAGAAATTGACCTGGCCGCCACCGAACAGGTGGCACTTGCCCAGCTCCTCGGCTTTCTCCTCGGTCTCGGCGACGAAGACGTGGTTGACGTATCCGAAGTTTTCCGAACCCGCGATGTAGCCCGCGTTGGCGGCGGTATCTCCGTATAGATTCCACAGTTCCACGGTCTCGCGCAGACTCGTGCCGAGGCCGAGGTATGGATAGCGATGTTCGGCGCACCATCGAACAGTCTCCGGGCTGAGCACGCCGGGGATCCAGATCGGAGGCCGCGGCTTCTGGTAGGGCGTCACCCAGGGGTTGACGTAGCGGTAGGTGAAATGGGTGCCCTCCCAGCGGAACGGACCGGGGCGCGTCCAGGCGGCGAGGATAAGGTCGTGGGCCTCGTTGAACAATTCGCGATTGTAAGCGGGGTTCGCGTTGTTGAAGACCTGTTCGCTGCCGGCGCCGCGGACCCATCCGGGCACCAGGCGTCCGCGGGAGATGCAATCTATGGTGGCGAGCTCCTCGGCGACGCGCAGAGGATTCTTGAAGGTAGGCAGCGGATTACCGAGCAGGACGATGCGGACTTTTTGCGTGATGCGTGCGAGGATCGCGGCCTCGACGTTCATCACCGCGCCCATGCAAAAGGGGGTACCATGATGCTCGTTGAGCATGATCGCGTCGAAGCCCATCTCCTCGGCATAGACAGCTTCCTTGAGGTACTCGTCGTAGAGTTGGGCGGCTTTGTCGCGGTCGAAGAATTTGTTGGGGAGTCCGAAAAAGCCGCCGTGGCGGATCACTTCGTCTTCGGGCACGTAACGATACGGACGCTCGGTGAAGTACATCAGAATCATGGGTTTGGTCTCCGTTTTCGCTTTGCCGGCATGAGCGATCGGGCCCGCCTACACAGCTAAATGCGAACGGTGCGGTAACGCAAGAGCGGCTCGGATCAGCCGGCGGCCGCGAGCAGACGCTGGCGTGTCGCGGGATCGGTGGCGGCGTCGATGGCGGTCCACGCAAGCGCCAGGGCGCCGTCGAAAATCGCCTGGTCGGCGTCGGCGGTGATACCGTGGGCGGCGAATTCAGGTTGATGATTTACCGCCGGCAGCGAGTTGATGCCGATCATCGGATGGATCGAGGGAATAGTGAGCGAGACGTTGCCCATGTCGGTAGAGCCGGCGGCGCGGGCGAGGTCGGTGGCAACACCGCCCTTGGCGCCGATGTCGCGCAGGGTGCGTCCCAGCGCGATGGCATTGCGCGCATAGAAGGCGGCGAGGGGCTGGTCGTGGAGCATTTCGGCGTAGGGCTTCTCGCCGCCCACGATTTCGACTTTGCATCCGGTGGCGATCGCGCCGGCGTCGAAGCATCGATGGACACGCGGGAGTAGATCGCCAAGCTTCGCGACGCTGGCGGCGCGGACGAAGTACTTGGCCGAGGTGTGAGCGGGGACGACGTTGGGAGCAGCGCCGCCGTTCGTGACGATGCCATGAATGCGGTCGGTATTGCGGATGTGCTGGCGA
Organism: uncultured Pseudomonadota bacterium; assembly: GCA_963837035.1. Lineage (GTDB taxonomy): Bacteria > Desulfobacterota > Binatia > Binatales > Binataceae > JASHZA01. Next base: position 199,811 of record CAWIMH010000019.1, on the reverse strand, counting down.
AGCAAGCCGATGGCGGTTTGCGCGACGGTCAGCGCATCGGCGGCGTTGATGCCGCGTTCGGGGAATGCTGAAGCGTGGGCCTCCTTGCCGGTGTAGAAGACGTCGAACATGGCGGCGGCGATGATCGGTGGCATCGCCATGTCTACTGGAGCGGGATGCACCATCATCGCGGCGTGGACGCCCGCGAACGCGCCGCGCTCAAGCATCAGGATTTTGCCACCGGCGTTGCATACTTCCTCGGCGGGCGTGCCGAGAAGAGAAACGGTGAGGCCGGCGTCGTCGGCAACCTTGGCGGCCGCGAGAGCTGCACCGACGCCGATAGCAGCGATAACGTTGTGGCCGCAGGCGTGGCCGATACCGGGAAGGCAATCGTATTCGGCGCAGAAGGCCACGTGCAGTGGACCGGAGCCGGCGCGGGCAAGCACAGCGGTGGGCAGATCAGCGAAACCCCGCTGGACGCGGAAGCCGCCGTCGTCAAGTGCTTCGGCGAGCCAGGTCGAGGCCTTCTCCTCCTCCCATCCCAACTCCGGGTGGGCGTGAATGCGATGGCTCAATTGGACCAGGTCCGATCGCGCCGACTGGAGCTGGTCGCGTGCCGCGGCTTTTGCATCCATAGGAGAATACCTCGCCGTTGCGCCGAATGGTTTCGAGTTTCGCACGGACGCACTTGAGCGTCGAGCCCTTTCTAAATTTCGACCTGCGCCCTTGAAGCCGAACCGACGCGTTTGCAGGGTCGCGGATTGGATTTATGCTTCAGATTGGGTGACAGGCGCGAATACCGCGTCAGGCGCGCTTGTTGGGAACGGCGCAAGCGGCTAAACGTTGGCATCATGGCAAAATGCGACCTGTGCGAATTGAAGGAATATACCCCATGGTACGCGCGCTACACCTTGCCGTTTGCCTTTGCGATCCTCGAGTGCGATTCGTGCGATACGCCGATGGCGGTGCTGGGTGAGCATCGGGCAGTCCCAACGGCTGACGAGCGGGAGTTCATGGTCGAGGCGCTGTCGCTGGTGGCGCGCAAGAAATATGGCGCCGACGAATTTATAATCGACGGTACGATGCGGCAGATCCCCGATCATTGTCATATCCACGCCCGTCCGACGCGTTGGCGCGGATAGCGACGGCCGTAGCCAATCGCGAAAGACTACGAAAAGACATTTTGAAGGGAATTGCCGACTACTTGGTAACGTGGCCGGCTTATGGTATATGCGCGCCTTAACCGCTGGTGTCGCCCGGCTTTGGGGGCAAAGTACGACGGGTGCCGCAAACGGCTTTTCGCTTGGGGCGTTTTACTGCTTCGGCAGGGAGGTTTTCGGGGGAAATGGCTATCGGCACAGTCAAGTGGTTCAGCCCGAAGAAGGGCTACGGCTTCATCACGATGGATGACGGGCAGGAAGTCTTCGTCCATTACACCGCCATCGATGGGTCCGGCTTCCGCTCCCTCGAACAGGGCGAAGAAGTGCAATTCGAAGTGGCCCAAGGGCCTAAGGGCTTGCAGGCGGCCAAGGTCGTGCGGAAGTAGGCGTTCGGCGGGACCGTGAGTTCCGGCCATCCCGCGCGTGTCGACGGGGGTGGGGCGGCTGTCGCAAAGGCTGGTTTGAGCGGCTGGCGCAGCGGATTAAGATATCGCGCTGTGTGGATCCCTGACGAGGGGTGGGGTGAGGGCCTGCCGAGTTTGTCTTCGCGCGGGGTCGCGAAGCCTCTGGGCTGCGTGATCGCAGTCGCCTTCGCGATACGGCTTTACCTGAGCCTGACCGGCTACTGCATTTCGGGGGACGGGGTTGCCTACCTGACGATGGCGCGGCAGTTCGCCTCGGGCGACGCTGGGACGGCGCTTCACGCGGTCTTTTCACCACTATACCCCATGCTCGTTGCGGCGATGCATGTCGCGGTACCCCGCTGGGAACTTGCCGGCGAGTTCGTCTCGGTGCTGCTGGGTACAGGCGCGGTCGCGTCGATCTATGCGATGACGTGGGAGGCGTTCGCGCGCCGCGACCTGGCGCTAGGTGCTGCCGCGCTGACTGCGATTCACCCCGCCATGGCCGCGTTTTCTGCCTCGGTAAGAACCGAAGCCGGCTACATCTTTCTGGTTACAACCGGAGTGTGGCTGATGCTGCGCGGGCTGCGCACACGCGGACTCGTGGCAATCGGCATCGCCGGGGCGCTCATGGGACTGGCCTATTTGTATCGTACGGAGGGGATAGGACTGCCAGCGGTGGCGCTAGGCGGGATCGCGGCGGGCGCTTGGGTGTGGCGCCGTTACGAATTCAAGTGGGCGATCATGGCGGGGATCGTGCTGACGAGCGGGTTCATGCTGGTGGCGTCGCCCTACCTGATCTACCTCAAGAGCAGCACCGGCCACTGGTCGGTCGGCCGCGAATTCACAGCCGCGATGATGTACGGGATGGGTGACGTGGCGAACAATCCGGAGCAATGGCGCAGGCGCGGCTATTCGTCCAGCACCTCGGCGCTAGGGGCAGTGTTGGCGGAGCCGCGGCTTTATCTCGAGAAGGTGGCAGACGGTTTCGTTGCGTCCGCATATGGCATGGTGCAGGCGCTCGATCCGCTGCTCACGGTGTTGCTGGCGTTGGGATTGTGGCGCCGCGGGTGGGTGCTGGTCCGGAATTTTCCGGAGGCGTTACTTGCTGGTTTCCTGCTCTTTTATTTCTGCGGCTTCGCGTTTTCATACACCGGGGCCCGATTCATGGCGCATCTCTCGCCCTTCACCCTGGGCTGGGTGACGTGCGGCGCGGAGGTCGCCTCCGCCTTGGTAACCCGCCTAGCGGGTCGGCGGCCGGCGGCTGCTATAATTTCGCTGGCGGTGGCGCTGGTGCTGTTGCCGCGGACGCTCTGGCCGATCGGGTACGATATGCGAGGAATCCGCTACGCCGGACAGGCCATCGCGCAGCGCGGAACAAAGCCGCACGACGTGGTTGGCGTCGATGGACGAGGCGCGTGGTATGCGGATGCCGCTTTCGTGCCGCTGCCCGAAGCCCGCCCGGCGAATTTGTGCGGATGGATTGGAAGACAAGCGAATGCTGGTTATGCCGTGTTGAGCGATCGGGACGAGAATCGGTACGGAATCTCGCGGGCCGACACCTGTCTGCAATTAATCGGGCGATATCCCCGCGGCGCCGCCGGCCATTACGATCTGTTCGCGATCTCCCGGGCGGAGCGAGCGGTTCCTTGAACCTGGTTTAGGATGCGCGTTAACTCTGACACCATTCTCGGGCAGCACGGCGCCGCCGCGCTGCATGGGGCAAACACGGCCGCCGACCGCGCGGAACCCGTCGGTGGAACTGTCGGTGGTGATTCCGTTGCATAACGAGGCCGCGAACCTCGACCAACTCTTTGCGCGCCTACTGCCGGTGCTTGACTGGTTGAACCTCACCTACGAAGTGGTGTGCGTGGATGACGGCAGCACTGATTCAAGCGTTGCGCGGCTGCTGGAATTCCGCGAACGGATTCCCGCAATCAAGTTGGTGAGCCTGTCGCGGAATTTCGGCAAGGACGTGGCGCTTAGCGCCGGTTTCGATTATACCCGCGGTGCCGCGGTAGTGCCGATCGACGCCGATCTGCAAGACCCGCCCGAGTTAATCGAGCAGATGATTGCCCGGTGGCGTGACGGATTCGACGTGGTCTATGCCACCCGGCGGCGGCGGCAAGGCGAAAGCCTCGCCAAGCGGGCGACCGCTAATTACTTCTATCGCATCTTCGACCGAATCACGGACATTCCGATCCCGCACGACACGGGCGATTTCCGCCTGCTCGACCGCCGCGTAGTGGACGTGCTCGTGCGCCTGCCGGAGCGCACGCGTTTTATGAAGGGCTTGTTCGCCTGGGTGGGGTTCCGGCAAACGGCGCTGGTCTATGACCGCGAGCCACGCCATGCGGGCGAGACTAAATGGAGCTACTGGCGGTTGTGGAATTTCGCGATCGACGCGGTCACGTCGTTCAGCTCGATTGCCGCTGAAGATTTGGAGCTATTTGGGTCTGATCGCCTCAATTTTCGCATTCCTCTATGCGCTCTTTCTCGCCAGTCTCAAGATCGTGCGGGGCATCGATGTGCCCGGTTACGCCTCGCTGATGGTGGCGGTTTTATTCTTTGGCGGAGTGCAATTAATCACCCTGGGCATCATGGGAGAATACCTCTCGCGGATGTACAACGAGATTAAGGGCCGTCCGCTGTATTTGGTGCGCGAGGCCTGGGGCTTCGAGCCCAAGGAGTAGCTCGTTTCGCGATGAATCCCAGCATTTATCGGCGGATGGCGGCGGTCGAGGATACGCACTGGTGGTTCGCATCGCGCCGCGCCGTCTGCAACGGGATGCTCGATCGGATGGCGTTACCGCCTACGACCGTCATCCTGGAGCCGGGGTGCGGGACAGGGGGAAATTTTCCGATGCTCGCGCGGCGAGGCCGGCTCTATGCGATGGACGCAGACGAATCGGCGCTGAGGTTCGCCGCTTCACGCGGCCTGGCGGAAATCAGCCAGGGGTCCCTGCCAGGAGATATCCCATTCGGCGATACGCAATTTGACCTGGTCGTCATGACCGACGTGCTGGAGCATCTGGACGACGAAGCGGGGTCACTGCGAGCGGTGCATTCGCGGCTCCGGCCAGACGGCCAGTTGCTGCTGACGGTGCCGGCGCTGTCGTGGCTTTGGAGTGAGCACGATGTCGCGCACCATCACCACCGGCGCTACGACTCGGCGCAATTGAGGAAGGTGGTGAGCGACGCTGGGTTCAAGGTCGAATTTCTAAGCTACTACAACTTTATATTGTTCCCGGCGATCGCGGCGGTGCGAGCAGTGCATCGGTGGCGCCCCCGATCGACGAACGGCACGAAGGAGCGACACGACCTGAAGATGCCGTCGCGGCCGGTCAATGACTTCCTGCGGCGCATCTTCTCGAGCGAGCGGCGATTACTTTCCATCACTCGGCTTCCGCTCGGAGTTTCGCTGATCCTCGTGGCCCACGCCTGACCGCGCGTCGGTGCGCAACTCTCGGCGATGAAGGGTCCGCCATCTGCGCGTCGAGTAGTCGTTGAGTCCGGCGCGGTCTTTCTTGCCGCGATGGGAGCGCTCTGCGCGCTGACGCCGACCGCGCCCTTCACACGGGAGCTGGGCGTATGCGAAGCGGGGGCCGTGCGCGACGTCCTGGCCGGCAATCTGGTTCTGCCGCATTTCATCCCCGGCCCGATGGTCCACGTCCCTCCGCTGTACTGGTGGACGGCGGCGCTCGCGGTCAAAGCTTTAGGATGGAGTGAGATCGCGCTGCGGCTGCCGTCGATGGTCGCGGCCGCGCTGACATGCGCCGTGATCTTCGCGTGGATGCGGGTGAGGATCGGACGATCGGTGGCGCTGTGGGCCGTCGCGGCACTTTTGTGCGAACATTTCTTTCTCGACGCCGCGCGGCAACCGCGGATGGACGCGATGCTCGCGTTGTTTGTGACGGCGGCCACGGTTCTGCTCGAGGGGGCCGTCAACGGTGACGCTACAGACGGGTCAGGTGATGCGCCCGCGGGAAACCGCCGGGTCTACCTCGCGCTAGCCGCGCTGATGATCGGACTGGGGATCCTGACGAAGGGTATCCTCGGGATAGTGCTGCCGGGCGCGACGATCGCGTCTTACCTGGTCGTGCGACGGCGACTGCTGGATCTTTTTCGCATCGATCTGATCGTGGCTTTCGCCGGCGGGCTCGCGATCGGACTAGCCTGGTATGTGGCAGCCTACGCGGTGGGTGGTCGCAAATTCCTGGACTGGCAGTTGACGATGAATCTGTGGAGCCGTTTCGTGCCGGCCGAGGCCGGCGGGGCGGGCTACTGCGTTCATCCGGTCTGGTATTTTGCGCCGCAGGTCGTAACGGGGTTTGTGCCATGGAGCCTGTACCTGCCGGCAGTCGCGATTGCAGCGTGGCCGCGGCGCGAAAGCGCTTTGCAAGAGTCCGTGACCTATACGTTGTGCTGGTTTGCGGCGATCTTCCTGTTCTTTTCCAGCTCTCACGGAAAATGCCTCATCTATATCCTTCCGGCGTTTCCGCCGCTCGCGGCCTTGACTGGATGGGCCGTCAGCGAGGCGCTCGAGACGCGTCCGCAGCGGCCGATGATCGAGCGTGCGATTGGGGTGGGAAGCGCGACGATCGCGGCGGGAGTGCTCGTGGCAGGCGCTATTTTAGCCGGGCTGCTGACGTTTGGCGCGCCGGGGGCGATCGCGGCGTGGCTGCATCCAACGGATCGGCGCTATCTCGATATTTTCATGGAATTGCGGTCGCGGCGAGCGCCGATGCTTTTGGTCTGGATGTTGGCGTCAGGCGCAGGGGCGATCGCAGCGTTAGCGGGAATTCGCCGCCGCGCGATTACTGTGCAGTTGCTGGCGGTGCTGGCAATCGCGGCGTCCGGTTCCCTGTTCTGGTTTGGAGCGATGAACCCCGCCCTTGCGGAGCGCGAGACCTTGGAAGGATTTGCCCGCGAGGTCGCGCAGACGGTGCCAGCGGAAGCACGAATCGGGCATATCGGCATCGAGGACTGCGCTCTCTATTTCTATTCGTCGCGCCCGATCGAGCCCGTCTTCCGCTTCAATTGCGGCGCCGAGACGCGATTCCCGCGATATATCGTGATCCGGCAGTGGCGTTTCGATGAAATGGCGCCCGCCGCGCGCCTCTGCCTGAAACCGCTTCTGCAGTCGGCGGCCGTCGACAGCGCGGGACCGCGACTGTTGGTCGAACAGATGCTGCCCGCGCAATGAGCGAGCGATCCCGCACACGCGTTTGCAAGCATCGCGGGATCGGGACTAAGTTCCGGATCGGACCGCGATTAGGCGGAATACGGACATTGCAGGGGCAACTATGAGCGCGGAAGACAACAAAAATCTTGTTCTCGGTTTCTTCGAAAGCATGAACGCCGGCAATGGCGCGGCGGTGATGAACGCGCTGGCTGATTCGGCAACCTGGTGGGTGGCCGGGAATTTTCCACTTTCAGGGAGTAAGACCAAGGCACAGTTTGGCGAGCTGATGGGGCAACTCGCCCCGAAGATCGAAGGTGCGCTGCGGGTCACGCCCAAGGCTTGCACTGCCGAGGGCGATCGCGTCGCCGTGGAGGCGGAGTCCTACGGCAAGATGAAGAACGGCAAAACCTACCAGAACCAGTACCATTTCCTGTTCATCGTGCGGGACGGCAAGATCCAGCAGGTGAAGGAGTATCTCGACACCATGCACGCCGCCGACGTGCTGTGCAGTTGAGAGCGTTAAGTTGAAGCGGCGCGAACCGCATCCTTAATTTTGCGGAAAAAGACGGCGAGGAGCGGCATCATGCAATTCGAAACACTGGCAACCGGCTACGGCCTGCTCGAGGGTCCGCGCACCGATGAGCGCAACCGACTCTACTATAGCGACGTGCGCAGCGGCGGCGTTTTCAGGCGGAGTCCCGACGGCAAGATCGAGACGCTGATCGCAGATCGGAAGAGCGTCGGCGGCATCGCGCTGAATGCCGGGGGCGGAATCCTGGTCACCGGCAAGTCGCTCGCGCATTGGGACGAAGCGAGCGGTAAGGTCCGCGAGCTGTTCGCCGAGTGGGAAGGCAAGCCGCTATTCGGTATCAACGATCTGACCACCGACGATGCCGGTAGCGTGTGGTTGGGCACATTCGGGGTGGACATCAACCAGTTCGATTTCAAAAGCAAACCGGCGCCGGGATCGCTTTTCCGGGTGGATCCGCCGGGAAAAGTGACCAAGCTCTGGGAGGGAATCGAGGTCACCAACGGCCTCGGCTTCAGTCCCGATCGCAAACTGCTGTACCATTGCGACTCGACGACGCGCGCCGTCTGGGTTTACGAGGTTCGCGGCGATCGCACCGTCAGCGATCGCAAAGAGTTTGCACGGCTGCCGGACGGAATGCCGGATGGGATGACAGTTGATGCCGAAGGCGGAGTATGGGTGGCGGTGGTGGGTGGTCCTGGCGAGATCGTCCGGTTCCGCAGCGACGGCACGATGGTGGAACGGATCAAAGTACCGGCCAAGACGGTCACGAGCGTTGCGTTCGGCGGGCCGGACATGCGCGATCTCTACGCGGTCACCGCGAATAACGACAATCGCGAGCTCAAAGGGACGGTCTTCCGGACACGGTCCGAGGTCGCGGGCCTGCCGGTGCCCAAGGCCCGGTTCTAGCGCCTCGGCGGAACTGGAATTCAGTACTCAAGCCGCACCAGCCGCGGCCTGGGAATGCAGAGGATCAGGGACGCGGCCGGCTTGAGAGCGACGCGAGCTTGGCGCTCCCGACGGTCCGCACTGTTCGTCGGCGCGTCGGCGAGGGCTTGATCCCCGGACGCGGAGGCGCCCAAGGCGGCCGGCGGAAGAGCGCGCCGGATTTGGCCTTCGCGGCAATTTCAGCCTCCACCGTCGCATCGGAGCGGAGCATCACATAGAAGAGCACGTCGGCCAGCACGATCTTGGCGAGCGCGATGACGAACACGAATGCGCTCATGATGAGCACATCCTTCCAGGTATTCGAGGCGACCACGACGACCGCGACACTCATCGCGATCGCGGTCGCACCGAACGCGGCGATGAGAATGAAGAGCGAGTTTGCGGATTGCCGGCTGGCGACGTCAACCGGGGCTTTGCGCCAGCTTCGTTCAACGGAACGGCGGCGCTTCAATTGTACTAACGAGCCCATCGCTCTTTTCGATCGAGTGCTCGATTGTAGCGTAAGGCGTGCCGCAGCGTTAGAGGCGCGGCCGCCTTTGTCATAGCGCGATCCAGCGGCGGATAGTCCGGTCGTTCGGGTCGACTCCTTGCGCAGCGATAAACCGGGCGATATCCGGCGGCAGCGGCGCCATGAATTCCATAGTCTCACCCGTGCGGGGATGAGCGACGGACAGCATCAGAGCGTGCAGCGCCTGGCGGGCGTGGAAGGCCACTTCACTCTCGAAAGTGCTGGTCGACGCGCCGCCGTAGAGTGGATCACCGAGGCAGGGATGCCCGATTGACGCCAGGTGGACGCGGATCTGATGCGTGCGGCCGGTCTCGGGACGCACGAGGACAAGGCTCGCGCCATTGCGAGTATCGGGGAAGCGCTGCACTACTACAACGTGGCTGACGGCGGCGCGCGGAGAGCGTGAGCGCACGGACATGCGTTTGCGCTCGGTGGGGTGGCGTCCGAGTGGGCGCGCGATCGTGATGCGGTCGCGGGCGACGACGCCGCGGACAATCGCGAGATAGAGCTTACGGACGGTGCGGTCCTTGAACTGCTGCGAAAGGGCCGTGCGCGCGAACGGGGTTCGCGCCACCACCATCACCCCGGAGGTCTCCTTGTCGAGTCGATGGACGATGCCCGGGCGCATTACGCCGTCCAGCTCGGCCATCGCGGCGAGGTCGGGAAAGCGTGCGAGCAGAGCGTCGACGAGCGTGGCATAGGGATGGCCGGGAGCCGGATGCACGGTCATTCCGGCGGGTTTGTTGACGATGATCAACTCGGCGTCGGAAAACAGAACCTCAATCGGCGGAGCGGTTTGAGGAGGTGGAGGCGGCGCAGGAGCCTGCAGGGGTGCGAGTTCTACGCAGTCGCCGCGGCGGACCACGATGGAAGCACGAGCGGTGGCTCCGTTGACGGCAACGAGGCCCGCCTTGATCAGGCGCGCGACGCGCGATCGCGAGTACTCGGGAGCAAGCGCGACGGTCAGGAACCGATCGAGCCGCATCCGATGGTTTTCATCGCTGACCGTCAGAATCCGCGACGCCACCTTACCATGATAGCTTCCACTGGCCTTACGCTCGAACTGACCGCGCCATCGGGTACTGGTGTCGCTTTCATGAGCCGACGGAAGCGCCGCCGTTGCGGTGGTTTTATCGCCAAGTGGTAAACCCTACAATTTGTAGGGCACCGGATGAGCGGCTTCGTAAGCACGAATCTCATCGTCGTGGGCGAGCGTCAGGGCGATGTCATCGAGTCCTTCGAGCAGGCATTTTTTCGGCATGCGCGTCGATCGCGAAGCGTGCGGACCAGCCAAATTCGTCGGAAACGGTTTGTGCGGACAAATCCACCGTCAGGCGGTACTCCTCGTGATCCTTGAGCGACTGGAAAATCGCCTGAACCTCTTCCGCCGTTAAAATGATCGTCAGGATGCCGTTCTTGAGGCAGTTGTTGCGGAAGATGTCAGCGAAGGACGGCGCGATGATCGCCTTGAAGCCGAAATCGGCCAATGCCCATACCGCATGCTCGCGCGAACTGCCGCAGCCGAAATTCGCGCGGGCAACCAGGATGTGAGATTCCTTGTAGCGCGGATTGTCGAGCACGAACTGGCTGTCGGGCTGATTGCGCCAATCATAGAAGAGGCCCTTGCCGAGGCCGCTGCGTACGACCGCCTTGAGGAACTGCTTGGGGATGATCTGGTCGGTGTCGACATTGTGGCGATCGAGCGGAGCGACCAGACCGATGAAATTCTTGACCGGTTGCATTACGGGTATGTTCCTTTCGCTGGTGTCAGCGGCTCGCCCATTCGCGGACGTCGACGAAATGGCCGGCGACCGCCGCGGCCGCCGCCATGATCGGGCTGACCAGATGGGTCCGCCCGCCTTTGCCCTGGCGACCCTCGAAATTGCGGTTCGAAGTGCTCGCACAGCGCTCGCCAGGCTTGCAGGATGTCCGGATTCATGCCCAGGCACATGCTGCATCCTGATTCACGCCATTCGAAGCCGGCTTCGACGAAAACGCGATGCAGTCCAAGCTGCTCGGCCTCCGCTTTAACCTGCTGCGAGCCCGGCACGACTATCGCCCGCACGCTCGAGGCGACTTTGCGTCCCTTGACTATTTCGGCGGCGGCCTTGAGATCGGTCAGACGGGCGTTGGTGCAAGAGCCGATAAAGACGCGGTCGATGCGGACGTCCTGGATAGGGATGCCGGGTTGCAATCCCATATATTCAAGTGCGAGTTCCGCGGCGCGCCGTTGGGTCGCGTCGGCAAAGCTCGCCGGATCGGGAACTCTCTGCGTCACCTCGGTCACCATCCCGGGATTGGTTCCCCAAGTCACCTGCGGGGCGAACGACGCCGCGTCAAAGACGAAGGTGTTGTCGAACGTTGCGCCCTCGTCGGTACGGAAGGTCAGCCACTCCTGCGGCCATCCGATCGAACTTCGCGCCGGTCGGCAGGTAGCGCCGCCCGCGCAGATAATCGACCGTCTTCTCGTCGGCCGCGATCATGCCGGCGCGAGCGCCGCCCTCGATGGTCATATTGCACAGCGTCATCCGCTCTTCCATCGAGAGTCCGCGAACGGTCGAACCACGGTATTCAATGACGTGGCCGGTGCCGCCGTCGGTGGTCATCTTGCCGATGATTCCGAGGATCATGTCCTTGGCGCCAACGCCGAGACGAGGTTGCCGTCGACGCGTACCTCCATCGTGCGGGGGCCGCGTCTGCCAGAGGCATTGGGTGGCGAGCACGTGCTCGACCTCGCTGGTGCCGATACCGAAGGCGAGCGCGCCCATGGCGCCGTGGGTGGCAGTATGGCTGTCGCCGCAGACGATCGTCATTCCGGGCTGCGACAGTCCGAGTTCGGGACCGATGACGTGAACGATCCCCTGCTCGGGCATCGCCGAGGTCGAACAGGCGCACGCCGAAGTCGCGGCAGTTCTTGCGCATCATCTCGATCTGGAGCTTCGAATCGGGATCGGCAATCGGCACGGTACGATCGGTGGTGGGCACGTTATGGTCGAGGGTTGCGAAGGTGCGGTCGGGGCGGCGCACCTTGCGGCCCGCTCTGGGCAAGCCCCTCGAACGCCTGCGGCGAGGTGACCTCGTGAACCAGGTGGAGGTCGATATAGAGCAGCGCAGGCTCGCCTGGGGATTCGCGAACGACGTGAGTGTTCCAGATCTTCTCGAATAAAGTTTGCGCGGCCATGACGGGAAAACCGTCCTCCGGTGAATAGTTGCGGATATCAGGATTAGCCGAGCGGACAGGTCCAGGTCAAAGCGGGCCGTGGAGCGCCTATTTGATCCGGCGTGAGGGGGCGGCGCGCTGGGCGTGGACGAGGCCCCGGGTCACCGCGCCCTCGCCGAACCGATCCAGGACGGCATCGAGTGCGCGATTGAGACGATTGGTCTTCGAGCCACTCTGGGTCTGGTCGAACAGTCCCATTTGCAGTGGGTCGATGCGTTCGAGATTGTGGACATGAATTCCCGCCAGCCGAATCTTTTCCTTGTCACTAACGCGGGCAAGCAGCGCGATCGCGGACCTGGCGATCGTCCCGCCGTCGTCACTGGGCTGAGCGAACGAGACACTGCGGGTAAGGGTCGGATAGCGTCCGCCGCCGAGCGGGCGCGCGAGCTTGAGCTTGAGGACACCGTACGCGCGCGGATGCTGATCGGCGCGCAGTCGCCTAGCGACCGCTTCGCCGTGGGCAATCAACACGCGCCGAAGGTCGAGCGAATCCAGCGCGAGGTCGTGCTCGAAAGTGCTCTCCTCGCCGTACGATTTGCGTTGCCAGTCGGCGATCACGGGACGCGGGTCGCGCGCGTTGGCCAGTTCGTGCAAATGCGATCCCAGGGAGCCGAAACGGCTTCTGAGCGCGGCCGGGTCATAGCGCACAAGATCGCCGATGGTCGTAATTCCCGCCCGTTGAAGCCGCGCGAGCGTGACGCGGCCGACGCCCCACAGTCGCTCGACCGGGAGCGGCTCGAGGAATTCGCGCAGATATTCCGGACCGAGCGAGACCAGACCGTCGGGCTTCGACATGTCGCTCAGGATTTTCGCCGCCATCTTGGTCGGCGCGATACCGACGGAGACGACGAGGCCCGTCCGCTCCAGGACTCGCTGCTTGAGGGCGCGTCCGGTGTCGAGCGTCGTACCGAAGAGGCGATCCGTACCGGTCAGGTCGAGAAACGCCTCGTCAAGCGAGAGCGGTTCGACGATCGGACTGAAAGAATCGAAGACTGCGCGCACGGCGCGCGAAACTTCGACGTAGCGGGACATCCGGCCGCGCACGAAGATGGCATCGGGACAGAGCTTGCGCGCCTGTGCCGAAGGCATCGCGGAGTGCACGCCGAATTTGCGCGCGGCGTATGAGGCGGAGGTGACGACGCCGCGGGTCGAGCTGCCGCCGACTATAACGGGCTTGCCGCGCAGCTCGGGATTATCGAGCTCTTCGACCGAGGCGTAGAACGCGTCCATATCCGCATGGGCGATTACACGCGACCAACCCGCCGCGTCAGAAGCGGATCGGAACGGCTCTTGGTTTCCTGGTTCGGCTCGATCCATAGGGCCAAGCGGGCGGGTTCGCTGCCGCGCTGGTGCGAAGAATTATCCGCTGGGGGCGATCGACGAGAAAACCGTGTCGGCCGCGAGCTCGCCGCTGCGCACGCAGTCCGGGATGCCGACGCCACGCAGAAAGGCGCCGGCGATCGCGCATCCCGGGAGCTGCGCAGCTTCCTGTTCGATCGCCGCGACGCGGTCCAGGTGGCCGACCTCGTATTGCGGCATCGCGTCGGGCCAGCGCCGCACACAGACCAGGGCAGGCTTTGCGGTTACCCCGAGCAGCGCGGCGAACTCCTCGCGCGCCACGGTCGATCATCGCGTCCTCGTCGAGCGCCATCATGTTGGTCTGCAGCGCGCCGCCGATAAACACGCGCGCGAGAATCATTCCGTCGGGAGCGCGCCCGGCAAACTTGAGGCTCGAGAAGCTGCCGGCGATAATTCGGCGGCGCTCGACGACCGGCACGACGAAACCGAAGCTGCGCGGCAATCTGCGGGAAGTCGCTGGCGCGGAAGGCCATCGCGACTGTAGCCGCCGAAGCGTAGCGGACGGCGGCCAGCGCGGCGCCAGTCTGCCGCATCGTGCGGTTCGAGCAGTGGCGCAAGGGCGAACGCGGGTGCGGCGCAGACCAGCGCATCGGCGTCGATACTCTGCGCCGTCGGCAAATCGAATGCGCCAGCGCCGGGTCGCATTGGCGTGGTCGGGGTGGTGGTCGAGCGGCCACTACGCGCGCGCGACGGTGAATCGAGCCGTCGAAGCTGCGCCGCCAGCGCGTCGACGATCGTGCTGATGCCGCCCTTGAAGCTGAGGAACAGACTCCAGCGCGCGCCGCTGGTCGTCGCGCTTCGTCGTTGCGGGTCCGGGCTGCCGCGCGCAGTCCGCGGATCAGGCTGCCATAGCGCCGCTCCATCTCGACAAATCGCGGCATCGTCGCGGCGACGCTCAAGCGTTTCCGGGTCGGCGGTGTAAATGCCGCCGGCCAGCGGCTGCGCCACCCGCTCGAGCACCTCGCGGCCGAGCCGGCGCCTGACGAACGGGCGAGGCTTTCGTCGCCGCTGCTGCGCCGCCGCGGTATTAGCGGTTCGAGCATGATGCGCAGCTTGCCCCGCATGCTGAACAAGGAGCTGCTGAGCACGGGACGAATGAGGGCGGCGCGAGCAGCGAAAAGCCCTCGGGGATCTCAGCCAGCCGCCCTTTGCGGACGACGAAGCGTCTTGCGGAACTGCTGCTGCGTGCGCGACCACTCATCGGTAAGGCCGAGCCGCTCTGCCAATTGCAAAGCCCAGGGCTTTTCCGACAAGAAGGAATCGGCGCCGGTCTCGATGACGAAGCCGTCGCGGCGAATCGTTTCGAGCGCGCCGCCGAGACGGTCGCCGGCCTCGAAGACGGCGATCTCGATCGGCCTCTGGCGCGCGGCCGCCAGTTCGTGCAGCCGATATGCCGCGCTGAGTCCGGCTGATACCACCGCCGATCGACCGCGATACGCGGTGCCATCGAGCCCGGCATGACGCCATGCGATCAGCCTCGATGCCGTATGGCGGCGCACGATCGACGCCATCATCTCGATAAAGCGCGGATGGTCGCCGACGGTCGCTGCCCGCACCATCGGTGACGCCCGTCGCGCGCGCGATTTGCGCCGCCTCGACATCGAGATCGTAGAGCACCTCGACATGGTCGCAGAGGAAACCCAGTCGGCATCACGAGCACCGCGCGCGTCCGTTCATTTTGCGCAGCACCGCACCGATATCGGGTTCGAGCCACGGATCGCGCGGATCTCCGCTGCGGCTCTGAAAAGCGAGCGCCAATTCGCGATGCCGACCGCCGCTGCGACCAACCGTGCCGACTGGTTGATCTGGTTCGACGTAGGGCGCGCGCGCCGCCATCGCGGCCGGGATGCTGTGCGCGGTGAAGATGAGCTCGGCACATTCGCAATCGGCGCCGCGAGGCGCGCGCCGCGCTCGCGCACCCGATCTGCGACAGCCTCGACGAACAGCGGGTGGTCGTGCCAGGCGGCGGGGTATTCGACTTGGGGCTGCCGGTCCAACGACTCGCGCGCGCGTCGGCCACGTTGACCTGATAGCGCTCCCAACTCGCTTCGCTTCGATGCGCCGCGAGGACCAATCCGAACGCGCGGCGCGACTCCTCGGCGCGCCAGTTCGCGCAAGCGCCTCGTCGATAAACGGCGGCGTGTTGCGCATCCCAACCACGACCGGAACGTCGGCTCCGTCGCCCTGCAGAGCTTCGCGAACGTAGCGCCGTCGCCTGGCGCATCGTCAGGTCGTTGTATGGCGAGCGGCCGCCGAGCGATTCGTAATGGTGCACGACCTCTCGTAGCGTTCGCGCGGCACCGGCCGCCCCTGGAGCACGCGGTCGAGAAACGGCCGCATCTCAGCTGGCGCCGAAGCCGGGGACCGCCGAAGCCGACCAGCAGTACATCGCGCGTCGCACGCGTGCTTTCGTCGGCCGCTCACCGCCGGCTCATCTCGTGCACCGCGTCGACCAGCGCGATGACGTGATCGACCGGGGTCTCGGGCAGGATGCCGTGGCCGAGATTGAAGATATGGCCGGGCCGGCCGCCCGCCTGTCGAGTATCGCGCGTGCGCGCCGCCGAATCTCGGCGAACGTCGGCGAACAGCGCGATCGGATCGAGATTTCCCTGCACCGCGACGCCGTGCCCGAGCCGCGCCCACGCCTCCGACGAGATCGACGCGCCAGTCGAGCCCGATCACGTCGCCGCCCGCCTCACGCATCAACTCGAGCAGGTTGCCGGTGACCGTGCCGAAATGGATTACCGGACACCGGGCGCACCGCCGCGATCACGGCGCGCGTATGCGGCAGCACGAAGCGGCGATAGTCGTCGGGCCCGAGGCTGCCGACCCAGCTATCGAAGAGCTGCACCACGTCCGCGCCCGCGTCGACCTGCATGTTGAGGTAATCCGCCGTCACGCGCGCGATCATCTCCATCAGCCGATGCCACGCCGCGGGCTGCGTGTACATCAAGCGTCTTGGTCGCCTGGTATTGGCGCGAGCCAGCCGCCTTCGATCAGGTACGAGGCCAGTGTAAACGGCGCGCCCGCGAAACCGATCAGCGGTTTGCGATCGGCGAGTGCGCGTCGCACCAGCCGGATCGAATCGCCGACGAAGCCGAGCGACATCGAGCGCCGTCGACCGGCGGGATGCTTCGAGATCCGCGAGCGTGCGCACTGGCCGATCGATCACCGGCCCGTCGCCGCTCTCGTAATGGAGCCCGACGCCCATCGGAACCAGCGGCAGCAGGATGTCGGCGAAGATGATCGCGGCGTCGACGCCCAGCCGTTCGACCGCGGTGACGGTCACTTCGGCCGCCAGGTCAGGCCGCTGGCACATCTCGAGAAACGAATGCTGCTCGCGGACGCGCCGATACTCCGGCATGTAACGCCCCGCCTGACGCATCAGCCAAATCGGCGTGTACGGCAGCCGGCTCGCGCCGGCATGCCTGCATGAATCGGATGGTCATGCATCGCCGGGTCGCGCGGCCTCGCCGGGCGCCTTGCGCCCGGCGGCTCTATCGCGATACGTGGCGCGCGTCACCTGCGATCCGCGCAGCCGCGTCGCTTGGCCGCAAGAACTGCGCGCTTCGCGCCGCGGCCTCCTTGACCAGGTGGCCGAGCTTCGGATGCTCGGGCTCGATATCGACGGCGATGCCGCGCCGCGCGCAACTCCTCCGAACAGACCGGACCGATCGAGCGCGACCATCGTCGCTGCGAGACCGCGGCGGAGCCGCGCCCACGCCTTCGGCTTCCGCCACCTGCATCACGTTGGTCACCTGGTTCGAGCTGGTGAAGAGCACGACGTCGGCTTCGCCGCGCGGCGATCGTCGCGAATCGCGTCGCGCAGCGGCGCGCGGTCGGCCGGCAGCGTCCAGCGATAGACCGGCACCGCCGTCGACTTCGGCGCCGCGCGCCTCGAGGCCGGCGATCAGGTCGCGATTGGCGACGCCGTATTCCTGCACTGC
The DNA here is from genome assembly GCA_963837035.1 of uncultured Pseudomonadota bacterium. GTDB lineage: Bacteria > Desulfobacterota > Binatia > Binatales > Binataceae > JASHZA01. Next base: position 182,575 of record CAWIMH010000019.1, on the reverse strand, counting down.
AATGCGCTTACCGGCGAGTGTCGAACCCGCTGTCGAGAGTCGGCAAGAATCTCGCGCCAGGTGTTGGGTTCGGCAATCATGATCGGCGGGTTCGACGCCGAGTTCGCGCAAGGCGGCGATCGGTTTCGGGCCGCGCGCGACCGTGATCGTGCCGGCGAGCGCCGCGACCAATCGCGGCGCGCGGATGGCGGGTCTCCATCACGCGGAACAGTTCGCGCGTGCCGACGCCGGTGAGAAATATCACGACGATCGACACGGCCCTCGAGCAAGCGCAGCGCGAAGTCGAGCGCCGCGTGATTGTCTTCGAGCGGCACCTCGCGCATTGCCGGGGCGATCGATCGGACGTCCACCGAAACGCGTAATCAGGGTGGCAGTTTCGGCCGCCATTCGGCTTTCGAACGCGACCACCTGGATACCGCTGAAGTCTGCAGCGAGGTCATCTTCGGCCTGCGATTCCATCCGTCTCCTTCAATCGATTCGGTTACCCGATAGTATAGGCGAAGAGCGCCGGTACAAGGGAGGGGACACGTCCGTTTTGCCACTGTCGCGGCCGCTGTGTTAGCTCTTCCCGATTGGAGGCAATGCGAGGTCATCATGAGCGAGCCAGTGCTACTCGTAAAGAAGGCGGGCGGAATCGCGACGGTCACTCTCAATCGCCCAGAAAAGCTCAACGCGCTTAATGGCGAACTTCGTTCCGCTTTCTGCCGCGCGATGCAGGAGCTGCGCGAGGACCGCGAGGCCGGTGTCGTGATCATCACGGGCGCGGGCCGCGCGTTCTGTGCCGGGCTTGATCTGCGCGAACTCGGCGTGAGCGGACTCCGTGAAGAGGGTAACGTCAGTTTCGTCTCGGTGATCGAAGACATGCGGGTGCCGGTAATCGCAGCGGTAAATGGGTTCGCGGTGACCGGCGGCTTCGAACTGGCCCTGGCCTGCGACATGATTATCGCGGCCGAAGAAGCCCAGTTTGCCGACACGCATGTGCGGGTCGGAGTGATGCCGGGTGGCGGCATGTCGGTCCGGCTCCCACGGGCCATCGGTATTCGCAAGGCCAAGGAGCTTTCGCTCACGGGCAACTACCTCGGAGCACGCGAAGCCGAGCGGATGGGACTGGTCAACCGCGTCGTTGCGAAAGACGAATTGATCGGGGCGGCCAACGAGATCGCCGCACAGATCCTGAGCGCCAACCAGGACGTAGTGCGTCAGATGAAGCGGCTTTACGAGCTGACCAGCCGCGCCTCGCTTCACGATGGTCTGCGCATCGAGCAGGATTTCTTCCGCGCCTTCAACAGCGGCGCGGGCCTGCGCGATTTCGAGAATCGGCGCGACGCGGTAATGGAGCGCGGACGCGCGCAGACCAGGCGCAGAATGAAGGCGCGCCGCGCCGCTCAACATACCCGCGAGGGATCGATGAAGATCTGCAAATTCGTGGCGGGCGGCCTTTGATCGCGACGTGTGCCGTTATAGCGATTAGCCCGTCACGAGGGCGCCCGGCGGCGTCGCGCTCCGCGGCCGCTGCTACAGAGCAGGGCACGCTGGCGGAGACCGCAGATACCGCAATATATCATCGATGCGGTCAACTCGCCCGACCGGCCCGCCGCCGACCGGAAGCTCGACGAATCGCGCCAGCCCGCGCAGTTGATGGCGTTTTTCGGCATCAAACCTGGGATGCAGGTAGGGGACCTGTGGGCGGGCGGCGGCTATACGACCGAGCTAATCGCGCGAATCGTCGGCCCGACCGGCAAGGTCTATTCGCAGAACACTGAATTTCCCGAGAAGTTCAAGGCCGCCGAGAAACTGGTGGAAGATCGGCTGAAGGAGCCCGGTATGGGCAATCGTGGTGGAAGTGACGAAGCCGTTCGACGCGCCCGACGTCCTGCCGGTGGCGCCGGGTCATTCGACGCCGTGTTCATCAATCTCAACTATCACGATGCGGTCGGTCGCGGTTATAATCGCGTCAAACTCAACGCCGCAGTGATGAAGGCGCTCAAGTCGGGGGGCAAGTATTGCGTGACCGATAACAGCGCGCAAGCGGGATCAGACGCCCGCGACGCCAACACGCTCCATCGGATCGATGAACAGTTCGAGACTCGCGAGATCGAACAGGCTGGATTCCAGCTCGTAGCGGCTTCCAGCGTGCTGCGGAATCCCAAGGATGACCGCACGCAGCCGTTCTGGGAGATGAATCGGATGCAGGATTGATTCGTCCTGAAATTCGTCAAACCCTGGTAAGGGGGAGTAGAATACACATACGTGAAGAATCGGACGACTGACGGTCGGTTTGGGCAAGGGCGCGCGCCCGACAACGATCCGCCTGCTCGCCGAGCATTGCGACCGGCTGGGTTTCGGCACGCTATGGGCCCCGGAGCACGTCGTGCTGTTCGACCGCTACGGCGATTCCAAGTATCCGTACTCGGACGACGGGGCCTTCGCCGCACCAAGCACGATCGACTGGATGGACCCGTTCGTCGCGCTGAGCTATGTCGCCGCGCGCACCAACCGTATTCGGTTGGCCACCGGCATCTGCCTCGTGCCCGAACATAATCCGCTGGTGCTGGCGAAAGTGATCGCCAGTCTCGATTTCCTGAGTGGCGGGCGCTTCGCGCTGGGTGTAGGGCATCGGCTGGTCCTCGGAAGAGTTCGCGGCGCTCGGGGTTCCGTTCGAGCGCCGCGCGCAAAGCACGCGCGAGTACATCGAGGTGATGCGCAAAGTGTGGAGCGAAGAGAAAACCTAGCTTCAACGGCGAGTTCGTCAACTTCAAGGACGCCCGGGCATTTCCCAAGCCGCCGCAGGGCGGCAAGCTGCCGATTATCTTTGGCGGCGAGAGCACGCCGGCGCTGCGCCGCGTCGCGGATTACGGCACCGGATGGTTCGGCTTCAATCTCACTCCGGCTGAGGCCGCGGCGAAGGTCGCGAGCCTCCACACGCTGATGCGCGAACGCGGGCGCGTCCGCCGGCGAGGTCGAACTGATCGTCTCGCCGTACTTGAAAAACATGACGACCGCGGATCTACACGACTATCGCGCGACCGGCATCAGCGAAATCGTGATGCTGCTGAATATCCCCGAGGACGAAGCGAAACTGCCGGCGCAACTCGAACAGATGGCGCGCGAGTGGGTCGAACCCGCAGCGAAACTCGGCTGATAGGTCATAGGCGCATCGCATGAAAATCGGTGTACCCGGATTTGGTATCGGCAAATCGGCGCGGCCCGGCACGCTGCGACCGCTCGCAGAGCATGCCGAGCGGCTAAACTTCGCCACCCTGTGGGCGCCCGAGCATGTCGTGCTTTTCGACCAGCACGAGTCAAAATACCCCTACTCAGACGACGGCCGCTTCCTCGCGGGCAGTACGATCAACCTGCTCGATCCCTTCGTCGGCTTGAGTTACGCGGCGGCACGCACCAGTCGCATCCGGCTCGCCACCGGCATCTGCCTGGTGCCGGAACACAACCCGCTCGTTTTGGCCAAGGTGATCGCAAGTCTCGACGCCCTGAGCGGAGGCCGTTTCGCCCTCGGGGTGGGGATCGGATGGTCGGCCGAGGAGTTCGCAGCGTTAGGGATCTCCTTTGAACGACGCGCCCAGCGGACCGGCGAATATATCGACGTCATGCGCAAGCTCTGGCGCGAAGAAAAATCGGACCATACGGGCGAGTTTGTCAAGTTCGCCGGTGCGCGCAGCTTCCCCAAGCCGGCGCAGGGCGGCAACGTCCCGGTGATTTTCGGCGGAGAGAGTCTACCCGCGCTGAGACGGGTTGCGAACTATGGCAGTGGCTGGTACGGCGTCAATCTGGATCCGGATCAGGCGGCCGCCAAGATCGCAAGACTCGACGCTTTGCTCGAGGAAAAGGGACGTAGTCGGCGCGAAATCGAAATAATAATCTCGCCTTACCATCATGCGATCAGTTCCGCCGATCTGCGCGCCTACCATGAGTTGGGCGTCACGGAGATAGTGCCCTTCATGCGGCTTCCGGTGGATGATAAGGAGATCCCCGCATACCTCGAGTCGATTGCACGCGATTGGGTCGAACCCGCGGCGAGACTGGTATAGTCAGTCGCACTTTACGTGTTCACTCGATTCTCACTGACTATTTGCCCGCGCCCGCAGAGCGTTCGTGGCGACTGAGATTCGCGTCAACCGGTGCGGTCCTGCATCATCCGCCACATCCGCACGTCGAGCGGATGAATCTCGTTAATCACACGATAACCGACGTGGCTATAATAAGCGACGTTGGCCTCGGTCGCGGTCTCCAGATAGACCCCGGAAATGGTGCTTCCAAGCATGGCCTGAGCCCGCAGAAAATCGAGTATCGCAACGCCGAAGTGGCGCCGCTGGAGCGCAGGATCGACCCCAAGGATATTCAGATAGATATGTGGTTGCGGCGGCCGGTTGCGGGTTAAGGTATCGAGCACGGAGATCGCCCGGCCGAGTCCACTCCAACCGACAGCCCGCACGAGCGCCGGCAGATGCGGCAAGTCATGAAGTACCGTTGCGACCACGCCAGCTGGAAGGGCAATCTGCTCGACGACTGCGGCGGCCCCCACGCGGCCCTCGTGCATGACGCCCACGACGGGCTGACCGCCCCTCCGATGGCCCGCGAGAATGACACGGAAGAGCGCGGTCATTCGCCTTACCCGCTCTTGCGCGTCGTCAGCTGGCGGGATGATTGCCTTCAGCAACGGATCGTCGACGAAGGCGCGCCCAAGCACCTGTGCCGCCTCGCTGTACTGATCCGGAAAAAGAATTGAGACTTGCGGCCGCTGCGGCGTATCCATGGTGGTTACGGCGCCGCGTGCGGTTCAGGTCGCGGCGAGAATTTCCTTGGCACGCTTCAAGTCCGCGGCAATCTGCGCGGACAGTTCCTGTGCGGAATTGAACTTGCGTTCCGGTCGGATCCGCTCGATCCATTCCAACCGGACGTCCTGGCCGTAGATGTCGCGACTGAAGTCGAACACGTGCGCCTCAATTGTGCGCTCGGGCTCTGCGAACGTTGGCCGCATACCGATATTAGTAATCGACGGATAGGGCCCATCGGGGAGTATCAGCCGCGTGGCGTAAACGCCATCTGGCGGCAGGCACTCAGTGCGACTCTGGATGTTGGCGGTGGGAAAGCCGATCGTGCGCCCGCGCTCGCGCCCATGCACGATCGGTCCGCGAACGAAATGCGGGTGGCCTAGTAGGGCCGCGGCTTCCTGCATATCGCCCGCCGTGATCACCTCGCGCGCCTTGGTCGAGCTTACTTCCATACCCGCGACCCGGACCGGCCCGACCACCATCGTTTCGAAGCCGAGCTCGCGCCCGAGTTCCGCCATCACGGCCGCGCTGCCCTGGCGCTTGTGGCCGAAACTCACGCTATGTCCGACCACCACGGCCTTCGCGCCGATTCTTCCAAGCAGATAGTCGAGCGCGAAGGCCCGCGCCGTGACCTTGCTGAGCTCGAGCGTGAACTCGAGCACGATGACGCCATCGATGCCCGAGCGGTCGAGCAGTTGAAGTTTGTCCTCTGGGGTCAGCAGCAACCGTGGCGCATGACCGGGGAAGAGGACCTTGGAGGGCAGCGGGTCGAAGGTTAACGCGAAGGCGCGGCCGCTGATCGCCCGCGCGCGATCGATCGCCGCTCGGAGAATCGCCTGATGGCCTAGATGGACGCCGTCGAAATTACCCAGCGCGACCACTGCAGACGGTCGCGGCCGCAACGTTCTAAGGTCACGAATTATCTCCATTAACGATCAGCCGCTCGCCAGTGTGTTCATCATCGATTTGGCCATCGGCGCTTCCGGTGCGTCCGGATGTTCGGCGAGCAGCTTCTGGAGCGTCAGCCGCGCATCGATGGGATCGTTGATCTTCACGAACGCTTGCGCCTCGCGCAACAGAGCCGGAGTGGCGAAGTGACCGTTGGGAAAACGCATCGTCAGATCGTTGAACTGTAATATCGCCTGATCGTACTTGCCAAGTTCAAACAGTCCATTGCCGGCAAAGAATTCTGCGGGCTCGCTCAGTTCAGATTTAGGATATTTGCGCTGAAGATCCTGCATTCTGGCGACACCCTGCGAATATTTACCCGCCTTCAGATCCGTCAACCCCGCTCGATAGACCTTCGCTCCGGCGTCACTGTGAGCAGCGGCAAGTTCCTGATCTGAGTAATTCCCGCCACGACGGCGCGGCGGTCGCCGGCGCCGGAGCGGCGGCCGGCGCCGTGGCCGGCTTGGGCGCGGGAGCTACGGGAGGTGGTGGAACCGGCGCTGGGGGTGCCGCAGACGCCGTCTCTTCGCCGGAGGACCCGTCGTCCGCAGCACCGGCCGCGGGCGCCGGTGGCGTCCCCGGTATCCCGCCAGGTGCGGCTGTACCCGATGCCGCACCAGTCGCTGCCCCGGGTACCGGTGTAGAGGCCCCGCTCGGTTGCGTTGGCATGGCCTGCGCCTCCAGCTTGCTCACGCGAGCCTCGAGCGTAGACAGGTTTTTTCCGGCGGACGCAACTCCGTTGTGCTCCATCTCCGCGATTCGATCATCCAGCCGGGCAATCCGCTGCTGCAGCGATTCGATCTGCTGACGGTCATTCGCAACCATCTCGCGCAGTATCGAATCGCTATCCTGCGACTGGTCGCGATCCGCCACCGGCGAGCATCCAACGAGGCCGGCGAGCATGACGAACCCTAACGTCCAGGCGAGCCAGCGCAAGCCATGTGCGGATAACGCCACTATTGATTCACGACGAAATGGTCGCGGCGATTTTGCGCCCAGCAATCGTCGGTATGTTCCGTGCACAGGGGCAACTCCTTACCATAGCTGATAGTCGACATCCGGTCCGGCGCGATACCGAGCGTCTGCAGATACTCCTTGGCCGCCTGCGCGCGCTTGGCGCCGAGAGCAATATTGTATTCCTCTGAGCCGCGTTCGTCGCAATGGCCTTCGATCTGAACGCGGCGTCCGGATTTTTCTGCAGCCACTCGGCGTTGCTGTGCAGAATTTCGCTGTCCTGCGGTCGGACCGTGATAGTCGTTGTAGTCAAAATGAATATCGCTCAAGCGGCCCTTGTTCGCCGTTCTGCCCGAGCTGCCTCTCTGGAATTGACTAAGCGAACTTCCGCCGGCGCCGCCGACCCTTCCTGTCCGAGCCCGGCCGGATCGGACCGCCCGCTTTCACCGTCGCGCCGGGTTTTTCTTCGACGAACAGCCCACGAGCGCAAACGCGAAAATCGCCACGGCCAGTCCGCTCTGTAAGCGCATCCGTCGGCAAGCTAACCGCCAACCACCATGACCACGATGGGTTAGTATCATTGCCTTCTCCTTCGGTTAACGGCGCAAGTCCGACGCGGCCGTCCGCCGCGAGCATCAGATAGATTCGCGAACGGCCTTCACGCGTCGAGCTGAAGGCGATGATAACGCCCGTCTGGCGACCACGTCGGCCACTCGTTCGAACCTTCATTGGTCAGCTGACGCCCGCCGCCGCCATCAGACATTGATCACGAAGATATTGATTATGCCCCTGAGAACGGCTCTCGTAGGCGATTTTCTTGCAATCCGGCGAAAATGCTGGCGCCGTATTGTAGTCGCCCTGATAAGTCACGCGCTGCGCCTCCCCGCCGACATCTTCATAACGTAGATCTGGGGATCTCCGGAGCGGTCCGAGGTAAAGGCGAGTTGGCTGCCGTCGCTGCATACCGACGGGCTCACATTGATGCCGTTGTTGTCGGTCAGGGCGCGAATCTGGTGCCCGATCGATCGAGCAAATAAAGATTGGTATGTCCGCCGCGAGCAAAAGCTGCCGACAATTTGGCCGTCCGGGGCCAACGTACCCCCGACTGCCATTCCCAGATTGGGCGCGATGCCGCGTCTCAACCTCCGGGCCAAATCGACCAGGTACAGTGCTGGGGTCGAAGTCTTGTAGGACAGATAAAGCAGATGTTCGACGCTCTTGTCGAAACTCGGGAACAGATTGATCGTCGGGTTGTCGGTGACGCGAAAAAGCGTGCCACCGTCAAGCCATGACGTGTAGACCTCTTTGAACCGGCCGCCACGCGTCGAGACGAATGCCAGCTTGGTGTCGAACGGCCCGCGCTTGCCAGTCACCGTTAAGCAGACGCGTCGGCAAAGCGTCGAGCCATCTCGCCGACCTCGTTCGGCTCGCCGGTGAAGCGTTTTCCCATCATTCGCCGCTGCTCGCCCACGTTGAATAGCAATGCCTCCACCGTCACTTTGTCGGCATCGCGCTTGACGGAACCCTTAACCAGAAATTCTGCGTTGATCGAACGCCAATCGCCAAAATTGAACTGGCCAATGTCGTATCCCGACGTTTGTGGATCCTCGATATAGGATTGCGGATCGATCATTCTGAAGAAGCTGGAAAGCTTGAGGTCGCGCATTAGGGTGTCGGTAAAAACCGTCGACACTTTGCGACCGTCGTCACCGCCGAGGTTCTTGAGGGCGGAAACCGCTATGGGCGACACCTTCTGCGCTCCCACGATCGTCATCTGCAGCGGCCCACCAGTGGGCGGAGGATTCTGCGCGCTCGCGCTGATCGGGACGACCGTCGCCACCACCACCGCTACCACCACCATCGCGAACCATCTGATCATAACGCTCTCTCAGGCTGTTCCTTCAGAATTGCGGGTTCGAGCAGCCGAGGATCGTTTCCAATGCCCCAACCACCGCCCCACCCCGGCGAATACGCCTCAAGAAGTAAGTTCGCCCAGTTTGAACACTGCCTCGAGGCCGGCTGAAAACTGCGGCCGGTACTTCTCGGGCGGCGGCGCAAAGGGCGCCGCGCGCCGGATCGCCCGCACCACTGAATCATCGAACGCTGGGTCGCGCGAACTGTTCGTGACTTGCACCGCGTTGAGCGAACCGTCGGGGTTGATGCCAAAGGTTACGGTCGCGCTCAAGTTGGGGTTGCTGCCGGCGAAACTCCAGGCCTTTTTAATCTTTTCCTGCACGTCTTGATAGTAGAGCAGAAACCCCGGGTCCTGTTGAATGCCTACGCTTCCGCTTCCCGACCCCACCCCCATTCCCTTACCGGGCCGCTCCGTACTCGCGAGCGCCGGACCGCCGTTCTGAGCGGTCTTCGTTGCGTTTTTCTCCGCGCCCTTCATTTCCCGGAGATGTTCAGCCAGCAAATGCTCGCGCACTTTCTCCAATTTTTGCCTGATATGCGGATTAGGCTCCGTTTTGACCAGAGCGGGAGTCTCGATTGGCTTGGGCTTGTGTCGCTCGGTCCGCTTCGGTTCGGGAGATGGCGTGGGAACGAGCGTCGGCTTCGGTTCATGTCTTTTTCTTGGACGCGGCGTAGCCTTCGGAGTCGGTTCGGGCGAAGGAGGCGTCACGGCTGGTACGGGCGTCGGGGGAGGTGTCGGAGTCGGCGTCATGGTGTGAGTCGTATGAAGCACGAGCGCATTCTTGTCTTTGTCGGGCGGCTGGGTCGGCGCTGGTGTAGCCTCCGGTTCCGTGTGACGCTCAGCGCGGGACGGCGGTTCTTCGCGCGTCTGCTCGGATCCTAGTCGTGGTAGATGAGTACCCAGATCACCGGCCGGCAACGCGTCCACTATTTTGACCGTATATGCATTTGGCGGAGCCTTGCCCTTGAAAATCAGGGGCAAGATCACCAACACCGCCAGAAAAAAAGCGGCATGGCCCGCTGCCGAGACAAGTATCGCCCAGAGGTATCCCGGCCGCGGTGACTGATCACTGCGATTAGGGACCGGCGCTGCCAAGGTTGGATCCGCCTGTCCCTCGTGTCTCCCCTTCTCCTCCCGGCATCTCCGTTACCATCCCGACATTTTCGATGCCGGCCGCCTTGATCGCGGCCATCGTTCGGATCAATTCGCCGTAGGGCACTTGTTCGTCGGCGCGAATGAAAACTTCGCGATCCGGTCGCTCTACCGCTATGCTCGCAAGCTTGCGCGTAAGCTCGGCTGAACTGAGGAGCCGGTCGTTGAGGTAAATCTCATTGTTACGGGTGATCGAGACGATGAACTGCTCCTCTTTACCCGGTAGCGCAGACGCCTTGGCCTTGGGCAAAGTCACCTGTACTCCCTGCTGAATAATCGGCGCAGTCACCATGAATATGATCAGCAGTACAAGCATTACATCGACCAGCGGCGTCACGTTGATCTGCGACACCAGCGATCCGCGTTGTCTGGATTCGAATGCCACGGCGCGATGCTTTTCCTGCTACGAAAGGAAGTGACGTTCGGCGATATTGAGAAATTCGGAGATGAAGTTGTCCATTTCCGTGGCGAGCAGATGCACCCGCGTGGTCAGAAAGTTGTAGAACATCTGTGCCGGAATGGCCGCGACCAGTCCCACCGCGGTGGTAATGAGGGCTTCAGCAATTCCTGGCGCCACGGCCTGTATATTTGACGTGTGCGCAGCCGACAGACCCAGGAACGCAGTCATTATCCCCCATACCGTACCGAACAGGCCGATGAATGGGCAGGTCGAACCGGTAGTCGCCAGGAACGTGATTCCCGCCTCCAGCTTGGTCAGTTCGATATTGGACTGCCGCTTCATCGCGCGCGTTACATTTTCGACACCGCCAAGGTCCGTCGAGAAGCCGCTCTCGGCGCCAACGGCCTGGCGTTTAGCGCGGGTGAGCTGCAGCAGTTCCTGATAGCCAGCGCGAAAGACCTGCGAGATCGGACTGTGCTTCAGGCCGACACTGGCGTTGTGAATCGCGGCCAGATTTTTGGATTCCCAAAAAATCGTGATGAAGTGCTCCGATTCACCGCGCGCCCGCGAGATTTGGACGAATTTGTAGAGAATTATGCCCCAGCTACCGACCGAGAACGCCACCAGAGTCCAGAGCACGAGCTGGACGACCGGTCCCGTGCCGAGCAGCAGGTCTACCACCCCCAACCCATTGGTGCTGCCCACCCTGGCTACCTCCGGAACGCATTTTGCCAAGTCTCAGATAGGTGACATTATTTATGGCGCGATCCGCAGAGTCAAATTTGCCCAGACACGCATTTCTACCCTCATTGGCGTTGGCGTACCCGGAAAAACTGCTTGCGAAACGCCGAGTTTTGGCGAATTCCCTGGTGTCAAGCGAGGGTTGCCTGCAGCGGCTGGGAAGCCTGCCGGAATTGCCCAACAAAATCCGCGGTCTCGCGAGCTACCCGCTGCTTCTCGCTGTCCACCGTAATCACGTGGAAGCTCTCCTCGAGGACGATGGCGCGCTTACTCGCGCTTCCGGCATGGCTCATCACGAATTCGACGTTCTTCGAGAACGGGCAGGTATGGTCGTTGCGCCCGTGGATCACGAGCGTCGGCTGAGTCAGCTCCGCCATGCGCCTCCGTACGTGGGCGCTCAACTCCATCAGACTGAGGGCCGCGCTCAACGGCATCAGGCGGCTACCGGGATGGATGCTGCGCGCGGCGGCATCATGAATATCCGAGCCGCTCGGGCTGTGGACGTAGATTCGATCGGCGAATCCCCGAGCACTTTGAATAAGCTGAAGTGCGATGCGCTTCGATAGCGGCAGGAAGAAAGCGGGGGACAGCATCACCACGCCCCCCACAGCTTCGCGCTGGTCCATGGCCAGGCGCGCCGCGAGCAATGCGCCCGCCGAGAGCCCGACCACAACGTTGGGGTCGCCGTAGGCACGCAGCCGCTCGAAGCCCTCCACCACACTCTCGTACCAGTTCAAATGGGTGGTTCGGCCGAGGTCTTCGGGCGACCCACAGTGGCCGGCCAGTCTCACACCGTGGACTCGTATCCCCGCCGCGGCGAGCTGTTCGCCAAGGTATCGCATTTCATAGGGCGTTCCGCTCAGGCCGTGAACCAACAGAGCGCTGACGCCCGACCCGGGAAAGAAGAATTCTCCCGTGTCGACTTGCGCGGTGTACGGATAAATCTCTGAAGAACTCACAGGCAATGGATTCGGCGGCCGGTCCGGCGACTACATACGTGCCGGGGTTTCGGAATTAGCACCGAGCAGATCCTGACGGACGACCACCACGGCGCGTCGCCGCAACTCGTCGACGAAATTCGTCCAGGCATGCTCCCGCCTCTGCTGAAGCAGCTGAGTGGTAAATTCGGGACCTTCCATCTTCCACTGGTCAGGGCTGGGCGGTGTCCGCGTGAGTACCTTGAAAATGAATGAGTTGCCGCCATTTTCCAGAACCTGGTTGATCGTCCCCGGAGGCGACGGCACTGCCGCAGCGGCCTCTGTGACCTCTGGGAACTGGCCGATTCCCGGGACCGACCTGGTCGCGCGCATAAATTCACCGGTAGTGTGAATGTCCAGATGATTGGCCACCGCGAGCCGGTCGAAGTCACCCGGCGCTTTCATCTGCTTGAGGATCGCGGCAGCCGCGTCATGGGCCTCGTTATCGGCAGTCACCTTGACCAGAGCATCTCGCACCCGGTCCTTGATTTCGCTTAAACCCGGAATCCGCGACGGCTTATGGTCGACCAGTTTCACGAGGTATGGAGCCGATCCACCGACAACGGAACGAATTTCTCCAGCGCTCATCTTGAACGCCTCATCCACCAGCTTGGGACCGTCCGTGTTGTCCTTGATCTGCTCCTTTTGCGAAATATAGGGAGTCGTAACGACGACCAACCCGCGTCTCTTGGCAATGTCGCCCAAGTCTCGGCCCTCTAGCGCCGCGGCGCGGTCTTGTTCGAGATCCAGCTGGGCTGTGTCGGTTCCAGCTTTCTCCCTGATAGCGGCAACTATCTGCGGCCGCGCTTGCTCGACAGTGTCCGTATGAGCCGGGTCGACCGCCTCGACCTTGACGATGTGATAGCCATACTGAGTCTCGACTACCGCCATTTCGCCGGCCTTAAGGTTGAACACGGCATCCTCGAATGGCTTGACCATTTCGCCGCGGCTGAAGTAGCCGAGATCGCCACTCTTGTCTCGGTTCGAGGGGTCATCGGAATATTGCTTCGCGAATGCGGCGAAATCCGCGCCCGCCCTGAGCTTTTGCAGAAGTTCCTCGGCTTTGGCCCTGGCGGCGGCCTTTTGTTGTGGGCTGGCGTCGGAGGGCACGCTGATAAGAATATGCCGCGCGTGTACCTGTGCGGGATGGGTGAAGATCGTTTTCAGATTGCGCTCGTAATTCTCCTCAATATCCGATGCTGACGGGATCAGGCTGCCGGCCAATACTTTTGGGTCGTAACGGACAAATGCAAGCTTGACCAGCTCCGGTTCCCGGAATGCCTCGCGGTTTTCGTTGTAGAACTTGCTTATCTGGGCGTCCGTCGGATGAATGCCAGCGGTGAAACTGGAATACGGGAATTCCATATAGGCAAGATTGAGCCTTTCGGCATAGCGGTCGAATTGTGCCCGTGCATCTGCGTTACTGACGCTCAACCCGTTGTAGACCATCTGCTGGAGGATAGATGTGAGCATCTTTTCGCGGGTCGAGGTCTCGTAGGCTGCGGGTTCGAGGTCGTTGTTCCGCAAGGTGCGTTCGTACAGTTCGACATTGAACCGTCCGTCAACTTGAAACGCTGTTTGCGATTCGATCGTCTTGGCCAGGTCCTCCTCACTGACCTGCACCCCAAGGCGTCGCGCCTCACGTATAATCAGCTCCTGCTCGACGATCGCCTCGACGGCCATCTGCTGCAGGTTAACGGCCTGTAGCATTGATGCCGAATCTTTGCCGTACCTGTTCTCAAAGGTCCTACGAATATCTGTAGCCTCGCGTTGGATATCGTCGGACATAACGTCGTGGCATCCCGGAAGGGTAATCAATCCGAATAGGTATTGATGGCAATTGATGTACGCTATCGGCTGAATCTGAGAAAAAAAGCCGCCCACGCTGCCGAAGAACAGGGCGAAGATGCCGCCCAATAGAATCAGCAGTATGCGGGTGACGTACGAATATGCATGCTTGCGGAAAACCTGAAGCATAACACCTCAATGATAGTCCAGTAGCTTTTATTTAGGCAATTACGCGTCTCTTACTTGCTTCCCGTAAAACATCTCTGTTAATAGTTTTAACTAACGCGAACGTAGCAAGGCGACCTCTCATCTGTTCCCCGCTTCGGACGGTTTCGAGCCAAAGGGTGGTTGGGAGTTTCGGGAGGAAGAGGGGATAGCGCATCAGGCGCTTTGGCATAGGGGGAGAATCCGGTGGTTTTCAATTCAATCTTCGGATGGTTCTCAAACGATCTAGCCATCGATCTTGGAACCGCCAATACGCTCATCTATGTCAAGGGCGAGGGTATTGTCTGTAATGAGCCCTCGGTCGTGGCGGTACAGAAGGATTCCCGCGGCGGCCGGCGAGTACTGGCGATCGGCGCCGAAGCCAAGAAGATGCTGGGCCGAACGCCCGGATCGATCGTAGCCATCCGCCCGCTCAAAGACGGGGTGATCGCGGATTTTGAAATCACCGAGAGCATGCTCCGTCACTTTATCCAGAAAACCCACAACCGCAAGATCCTCGTGCGGCCGCGTATCGTCATCTGCGTCCCCTTTGGCATCACTGCCGTGGAGAAGCGCGCAGTGCGCGAGTCCGCCGAATCGGCCGGCGCACACGAGGTCTTCCTGATCGAGGAACCGATGGCGGCGGCGATTGGCGCGGGGCTGCCGATCACCGAACCGGCCGGTAACATGATTGTCGACATTGGCGGCGGCACCACCGAAGTTGCGGTGATTTCGCTGGCTGGCGTGGTCTTTTCGCGTTCCGTCCGGGTCGCCGGCGACAAAATGGACGAAGCGATCATCCAGCATATCAAGCGCAAGTATAATCTCCTCATCGGCGAGCGCACCGCCGAGTTGATCAAGATCACCATCGGATCGGCCTACCCCGGAAACGAAATCCAAACCATGGAGATCAAGGGCCGCGATCTCGTGGCCGGTGTTCCCAAAATTATCGAGATTACTGACGAGGAGATCCGCGAGGCCCTGATGGAGCCCGTTCACCAGGTGGTGGAATCGGTGCGCATAGCGCTGGAGCGTACGCCGCCGGAACTCGCTTCGGATATCGTCGAAAAAGGCATTGTGCTCGCGGGCGGTGGCGCGCTGCTGCGCAACCTGGATGTGCTGCTCCGCGAAGAGACCGGGCTGCCGGTGACGCTCGCCGACGACCCGCTGACCGCGGTCGTAATGGGCGCCGGCAAGGTGCTCGACGAGCTGTCGCTGCTGCGCGACGTCACTGTCGACTGAGGTGCGCTCCGGCCACACGCGCCGCTGCACTAACCACGTTCTGATCTTCAGGGCGCTACGGTGAGAAGCTCTTTCCTCTGGCGCAACCGGGTGACCATCACCATTGGCCTGCTGCTCATTGTCAGCTTGCACATGATCTCGACCCGCGTGAACCAGGATGCACGCGCGGGTAAAGCTAGCCAGATTCTGCTCGACCTGCTGCGACCCTTTCAGGCGCTGGAATCCGCGGTCAGTAACGAAACCACCAGTTTCGCGCGCGACTACTTCGATCTCGTGGGGGTGCGCGAGGAAAATATCACGCTGAAGAAGCAACTCGCCCAGTTCGAAAGTCAACGCGTGCGCCTGCTCGAACTCGAAGCCGAGAACCGCCATCTGAGCAACCTGCTCGAGCTCAAGGACGCACTCGAGATCCCCGCGATGGCCGCCGACGTTATCGGCAGCGACGCCGGCGGGCTCGCACGCACGCTGGTGCTGGGCGAAGGCTCGCGCGACGGCCTGCGCCGCGACCTGCCGGTGATCTCGACCGCGGGCGTGGTTGGCCGGCTGATTCTGGTCAGCCCCAACGCCTCGCGCGTCCTGCTGATTAACGACCACAACTCCGCGCTCGATGCTTTCGATCAGCGTAGTCGCGCACGCGGGATCGTCGCCGGCGTGGTCGACGACGGACTGATGATGAAGTACGTGGATCGCTCCGAAGACATCAAAGCGGGCGATACCATAGTCAGTTCCGGAGTGGACGGAATCTTTCCGCGCGGGCTGCTGGTTGGTCGAGTTTCGCGGGTCTCCCAGGAGGGCCCCGGACTATTTCTTAATGTGGACGTGAGCCCGGCCGTGGACTTCGGCAAGCTTGAGCAGGTGCTGATTCTGACGCGCAAGCCCGTAGAGCTTGGCGCCGAGACGGAATGAGGTCGAGTGCGCTTGATCGGGATATTTTCAATTGCTGCGTTCGTTGCTCTGATTCTCCAGACGACCGTCCCCCGGCTGTTGCCGCTTGCGGCGTTCTTTCCTGACCTCGTGTTGATCCTGACGGTCGATCTGGGCTTGCGCCACTATGGAGTTCTGGCCGCGGTCATGGCGTTCGTGATCGGTTATGCCACCGACGCTTTCTCGGGGTCGCAACTCGGGATGAACACGATGATGCTGACGGTGGTCTTCATGCTCGCGTACGCGCTTTCACGCGTGTTGATTTCGGCCAGTCCGGCAATGGGCGCGGTGGCGGTGTTCGCCGGGGTGATTCTGCAGAACTTCGGCGTGTATCTGGCTAGCTCAGGATTCGCCACACCCATGAACCTGGGCGCGGTGATGATGCCGACGCTGCTGCAAGCCGCGATCACCGCCCTGGTCACCCCGTGGATGTTCGGGCTCACCGGATGGGCGACCGGACTAGTCGGATTGCGCCAACGCGGGCAGCGTGAATAGGATATTAGTGGAATCCAAGAGTGGCCAGATTCGGCTCCCGCGAAAAGAACCGAGCGATCCCCAAGCTGGAACCGCGCATCGCCGCGCTTAGCGCACTGATCGCGGCCGTGATGGTGGTTGCGGGGGGCGGCTCTATTACCTCCAGGTGATCAAGCATCACGAAATGTCCGAACTTGCCGATCGGAACCGTATCCGGATCCAGCGGCTCCCGGCCCTGCGCGGCCTGGTTTATGACGATCGCCTTCGCCCGCTGGTGGATACTCGCCCCTCGTTCGACGCGGTGATCGTTCCCGAAGACACGCGCAATCTTTCGGCTACCATCGAAAAACTCGAGAAGGTGCTGAATCGACGATCATATCGCGGAAAAACTCGAAGACGCCGAGGATCAGGGGCGCCCGGAGTTCGATCCGGTCACGGTCGACGAGCGTCTTGACTGGCCGCAAGTCGTTGCCCTCGAGACGCATCAGTTGGAATTGCCGGGCGTCAGCCTCCAGGTGAACCCGCGCCGCCACTATATTTACGATTCCCTGGCTGCGCATTTGCTCGGTTATGTCGGCGAAGTCACCGTCCGCGATCTTAATCGGCTCCCGGACTACCGGATGGGTGACGAAATCGGCAAGTTCGGCCTCGAGCGAAGCCTCGAGAACACCTTGCGCGGCGACAGCGGCGGGCAGGAGATCGAGGTGGATTCGGTCGGACGCCGTCTGCGCCTGCTACGCGAGATTCCGGAAAAACCCGGCAGCAGTGTCGTCATGACCCTGGACCTCGACCTCCAGCGCGCCGCCGAGCAAGCGATCGGCAATCGCGCCGGGGCTCTCGTCGCAATCGATCCCAATACGGGCTACATCCTGGCGCTGGCCAGTTTCCCGGCCTTCGATCCCAACGTTTTCGCCGGCGGAATTACTGGAGCCAACTGGCGCGCGCTCGCCATGGACCCGAATCATCCGCTGGAGAATCGCGCCATCCAGGGCACCTATCCACCCGGTTCGACCTTCAAGATCGTCGATTCGATTGCGGCCCTCCAGGATCGCACGCTTACTCCCGAAACCTCCTACTTCTGCCCCGGCGGACTCTATTTCGGCGGTCGCGAGTATCGCTGCTGGCGCAAGCAGGGTCACGGCACCCTCTCGGTCCATCGTGCCATCGTCGAATCGTGCGACGTGTTCTTCTACCAGGTGGGTCAGCGTCTCGGGGTCGATCGGATCGCGGCCTGGGCGCACGCCTTGGGCTTTGGCAAGAAAACCGATATCGGTTTGGACAACGAAAAAACCGGGACCATCCCCTCCACGCAATGGAAGCAGCACCGATTCCATGAGCGCTGGTATCCCGCCGAGACCCTTTC
Organism: uncultured Pseudomonadota bacterium; assembly: GCA_963837035.1. Lineage (GTDB taxonomy): Bacteria > Desulfobacterota > Binatia > Binatales > Binataceae > JASHZA01. Next base: position 164,703 of record CAWIMH010000019.1, on the reverse strand, counting down.
CGTCGCGATCGGCCAGGGTTACGTCACGGTCACTCCACTGCAACTGGCGGAACTGGCTGCCGAGGTCGGAAACGGCGGCACGCTCTATAAGCCACAGTTCGTCAAGGAAATCGACGCCCTCGATGGCACGGTCGTCAAGAGTTTCCCGCCGATTATAGAAAGCCACGTGCGCATCGATCCGCAGGTACTCCAGGAAGTGCGCGACGGGATGGCCGGCGTGGTCAATCAACCCGACGGCACTGCCCACGGCGCCAGGATCGACGGCGTGATCGTCGCCGGCAAAACCGGTACGGCCCAGATCGTCAAAGAGGGTCAAGGTGTCCGCATCAAGGAAACCGCGCTGCCTGAAAAATATCGTGACCACGGGTGGTTTATCGCTTTCGCTCCAGTCGACCATCCGAAAATCGCGATCGCCTGCATTATCGAGCATTCAGGCCATGGCGGCAGCTCCGCCGGGCCGGTAGTCAAGGCGGTGATGCAGAGGTTCTTCGAGATGAATCCGCCGCAGGGGCAGCCCGGCCCAGTCCTCGAGCAGGCCTCCAAGACCGCTGCGCCGCCCGTTGAGCAGGTCGATCCGCAGACGGAGTAGCGAGATGCGCTCGAGGTCCCGAACATTTGCTGCGGCCCGCGCGAGGCCGGCACGGGTCGCCGGAGCCGAATAATGGCGGTTCTCGATCGGCGCATCGTTTACCATTTCGACTGGACCATCTTCACGTTGTCTCTCGGCCTCGCCGCGGTCGGCCTGGTGAGCGTTCTGAGCGGCACCTGGGGCGGCTCGCACCACGGTCTCGACCCGCTGGTCGTGCGCCAACTCCTTTGGATCGGCGTGGGTACCGCCCTCATGACCGCGGTCGCGCTGCTCGACTATCGTGCTCTAGGCTCCTACGCCTATTTGATCTACCTGGTGGCGATCGGCCTGCTCGTAGTAGTGGCTCTGGCCGGCCATAGCACCGGCGGTTCGCGCCGCTGGATCAATCTGGGATTGCTCAAGCTCGAGCCCTCGGAAGTAGCGAAGCTGGCGCTGGTACTCGTAATGGTGCGTTATCTCCGCGATGAACCGCCGCGCGGTGGATGGAAAGCGCACCAGATGGCCATTCCCGCTCTGCTCCTGGCGATTCCCGCCGCCCTTGTCCTGAAACAGCCCGACCTTGGCACCGCGCTGATCCTGATCCTGCTGACGGCCACATTGATCTTCGTCGGTGGCCTCAACTGGCGCACGCTCGTGGTGCTGATGCTCGGGGCGATGCTGGCCGCGCCGGTCGCCTGGCATTACCTCAAGCCGTACCAGCGCGAACGGCTGGTGAGCTTCCTCAATCCTCAATCCGATCCGCTCGGTTCCGGCTATCACATCATCCAGTCGGAGATCGCGATCGGCTCGGGCGGCCATTGGGGCAAGGGCCTGTTCAAGGGCACTCAGGCGCGCCTCAATTTCCTCCCTGAACAGACCACCGATTTCATTTTCGCGGTCTTTGCCGAGGAGTTCGGCTTCGCCGGCTCGCTCCTGTTGCTGGGGCTGTATGGTGGCCTCATCGCACGAGGCGCCTGGATCGCCCGTCATGCGCGCGACCGCTTTGGCGCGATGCTCGCGATCGGCGTGACGGCAATTATCTTCTGGCAGGTGGCGATCAATATCGGGATGGCAACGGGGATGCTGCCCGTGGTCGGCATCACTCTGCCGCTGGTGAGCTACGGCGGATCGTCGCTGATCGCCATGATGATCGCGATGGGCATGCTGATCAGCATCAACATCCGCCGTTACCTCTTCTGACAGTTCGATTGCCACGGAAATCTTTCGATGCCCGATTCCCGGAACATTCCCGTTGTCGTGATCGCCGGGAGCGGCAGCGGAGTCGGCAAGACGACCGCCACGGTCGCGCTGATTGGGGCGCTTCGCGCCCGTGGGCTCGCCGTCGCGCCCTTCAAATGTGGCCCGGATTACCTCGATCCGAGCTATCACGCGCGCGCGGCCGGTCGCGCCTCGCATAACCTCGACGGCTGGATGATGGGGCGCGAAGCGGCAATCGCTACTTTTGTGCGGGCCGCCCGCGGCGCCGACATCGCCGTCATCGAGGGCATGATGGGTCTGTACGATTCCGCGACGCCCACCGGTGAGGAAGGCTCGACCGCGGAGCTTGCAAAATGGCTGGGCGCTCCGGTGCTGCTCGCGGTCGACGCCTCGGGCATCGCGCGCACGATCGGCGCGATCGCCCTCGGCTTCGCGCAGTTCGACCCGGGGGTCAGACTCGCGGGCCTCCTCTGCAATCGCGTCGGCGGCCGCGGTCATCTCGACCTGCTTCGCGCCGTGGAAAGCGCAATACCGGTCGTCGGCGCACTTCCGCTGAATTCCACGCAGGCGTTCCCTGAACGCCACCTTGGACTCTTCACCGCAGACGAAGCCGTCGTTTCCAACGAATCGATCGTTGCCTGGGCAAAAATCGCGGCCGAATGGTTCGACCTGGACGCGATCATCGCGATCGCGCGATCGGCTCCGGCGCTGGTCTCGACTGACACGGCTGCGCCGCTGGCGCGGCCCGCGAGTCCGCGATGCCGTATCGGCGTTGCCAACGACGAGGCCTTTCATTTCTACTACGACTACAACCTGGCACTGCTCGAGGCTTTGGGTGCGGAGATTGTGCGATTCAGTCCGGTCCACGACCGCATCCTTCCGCAGGTCGACGGTCTCTATTTCGGCGGCGGCTACCCCGAGGTCGCCGCGAGCGAACTTTCGGCGAATCACGGCATGCTCGCGGCGGTGCGCGATTTCGTGAATCACGGACCGATTTACGCCGAATGTGGCGGCTTGATGTATCTCGTAGATGCGATCCGCACCCTCGACGGGCACTCCTTTCCAATGGCGGGCGTGATTCCGGGCGTGGCCGTTATGCGCGACCGGCTGCAGGCACTCGGCTATGTCGAAGTCGAGACCCGCGCGCCCTCGATTCTGGGGCCGGCAGGAACTCGCTGGCGCGGTCATCAATTCCGCTATTCGATCTTCGAGCCGCCGCTACCGCATCGCGTCGAGCGGCTTTACACGGTGGCTCCGCGATGGGGTGGCGAACCGTTCGGCGAAGGCTACCGCATCGGCAACGTGGTCGGTTCGTACGTTCATGCGCACTGGGCGTCGAATCCGGCGGTCGCCGCCGCCTTCGTTTCGGCCTGCGCGGAACGCCGCGGACGCTAGCCGACGATGCCTGCGTGGTGGGTCGGACCGATGATCCGCGATTGGCCCGTGAGCGGCAGAGAATATAGACTCGGATGAAGCCAACTGAATTCGCAGTTATGAAAGACGGCCGCTCCGCGGACAACGCTTATCACGAAATGCCTGCCGCGCCAAATACGATCGAGGGCTCCTTCCTACTGCACCAGTTCTTTCGCATCCGGCGGCCGCAATGGAACGCGCTGCCCGCGGCGCGGCGCACGGCCGCGATCGATCAAGCTTCGACGGCCTTCGAGGCGATGACGCGGTGCGAGGATGGCGAGAGCGCGTTGTTTACCCAGATCGGCCATAAAGGCGACCTGATCGCGATTCATTTCCGCCGCGGACTCGACCAGATCGCCGATGCCCAGCTTGAAGTCAGTCGCCTGCTGCTCAGCGAGTTTCTCGAGGTGTCGGGATCCTACCTGTCCGTGGTCGAAATCGGGTTGTACGAAGCGACGGTGACCCTGCACGCCGAGCTCGAACGCAAGGGGCTCAAGCCATATTCACCTGAGTGGCGGGAGGCCGTCGAGGCCGACCTCGCCGGCCAGCGCGAAAAGCTCGCCGCGCGCCTGTTCCCGAAGATTCCCCCGCATCGTTACATCTGTTTCTATCCCATGAACAAACGCCGCCAGGGTGCAGACAATTGGTACATGTTGCCGATCGAAGAGCGCCAGCGCCTGATGCATGAACATGGGACAATCGGGCGGCGCTACGCCGGACGCGTCACGCAGGTGATTTCCGGCTCGGTCGGTTTCGACGACTGGGAATGGGGCGTTGACCTGTTCGCCGACGATCCCATCGTCTTCAAAAAGCTGGTCTACGAGATGCGCTTCGACGAATCGAGCGCGCGCTACGCGGAGTTCGGACCCTTCTCGGTAGGAATCCGGCTGGTGCCAGCGGCGATCGGGCGCATCCTCGCGACCCCGGACCAGCCCTGACTTCGCACCTACTTTTCCTTGCGCAGCTTCGCGAAAATCTCTTCGACCTCATCGTCGAGTGGGAAGCGTCCGCTGTCTGCCTTGGAGAAAATCACAGTGCCGTCGACGACCACGTCGAACTGGCCGCTTTTCCCCGCTTTGATCCGGGCGTCCTCGCCGAAACGGGTCTGGAGTGACGCGGCCAGACTGGTCGCGCGCGGTTTATAGCCTCAAACCGAGCAATACAGGATTTCTGTTGCCATAGCCCAAAGCGTAGCGCTCCGTGACCCGCCGCTCAAATCGCCGCGGCGGCTACTTGCCGTTGGTTAGGTCGACGAATACCGCCGCCGCCACTACCGACGACCACAGGCCGTCGCGGTCGCCGATCGCCGACTGCGTCACGTTGCGCGTTGTCACGATCTTGTCCGACAAGCGCCAGATATCCTTGCGCTCGTCGTAACTCGCGTTCGGATCGAAATCCACGCCAAGGATCGTTGCCAGCATCATCGCCGCCAGATCCTCCGCATAGTCGCCGGACTTTTGCTCGGTCTCGCCGAAACTGTGATGCTCCGAAAGGTAACCGTACTGACTCGCGTTGGCGGGAATCGCCACGCCCACTGACGCCGCGATCAGCCGATGGGGCTCGTCCGTCGCGTTGTCGCTCATCACGGCGAACACGATCTGGCCGGGCGAAAGGTAGCGCAATCCCTCCTGCTGCGTGATCAACTTGCAGTTAGGCGGGAAAATCGATTTCACGCGCACCAGGTTGAATTCCGCGATTGCCGCGGATCGCAGGGCAAGCTCGAACGAGTTGAGCTTCTCCCGATGTTTGCCGACACCCTTGGTGAGGAAGACACCCTTCGGAAACGGCCCCATCTATGTCCTGGTCTCCTGCTTCATTGGGATCCGCCGCGTCCGCTGCCGGCGGATCCTCTTCCATTGTCCACGCGCTGCGCGCAGGAAAAAAGCGCCCCGGCCCGGCGCCGTAGTCTTCCGTGCGGCGGCTAGACCTCGTTCGCCGGACGGTACTCCCCGAACACCTTGCGCATCGCGTCCGCGATCTCACCCAGCGTCGCCCAATTCCGCACCGCCTCGATAATCGGCGGCATCAGGTTCGCCCCGTCATGAGCGGTCGTTTCCACCTTGCTCAGCGCTGCCTGCGCCGCCGCCTGATCGCGCTCCGCGCGGATCCGCGCCAGCCGCGCGCGCTGCTTCTCCTCGGTCGCCGGATTCATCTTGAGCGTATCGCCTGGCCGATCGTTAGCGGTCGTGAAGTTGTTGAGCCCGACGATAATCCGGTCCTTCTTTTCGATTTCGCGCTGGTAGAGAAACGCGGCGTTGTGAATTTCGCGCTGCATATAGCCGCGCTCGATCGCGGCGACGGCGCCACCGAGGTCGTCAATCTTGCCGATATACTCGAGCGTCTTCTGCTCGAGTTCGCGCGTCAAGCTCTCGACGTAATAGGAACCCCCGAGCGGGTCCACGGTGTCCGTCACGTCCGATTCGTACGCGATCACCTGCTGCGTGCGCAGCGCCAGCAACGCCGAACTCTCGGTCGGCAACGCCAGCGCCTCGTCCTTGGAGTTGGTGTGCAGCGATTGCGCGCCGCCCAGTACGGCCGCCAGCGCCTGCAACGTGACACGCACGACGTTGTTGTCGACCTGCTGCGCGGTCAGGGTCGATCCGGCAGTTTGCGCATGGAACCGCATCATCATCGAGCGCTCGTCCCGCGCCTTGAAGCGATCTTTCATAATCCGCGCCCATAGGCGCCGGGCCGCGCGGAATTTGGCGATCTCCTCGAAGAAATTGTTGTGGACGTTGAAGAAAAACGAGAGCCGGCTGGCGAAGTCGTCAACCTTGAGACCGGCCTTCAGCGCCGCTTCCACGTATGCGATGCCGTCCGCCAGCGTAAACGCGAGTTCCTGCGCCGCGGTCGAACCGGCTTCGCGAATATGGTACCCGGAAATCGAAATCGTGTTCCAGTTGGGAACCTCCCGGCTCGCGAATTCGAAAATATCCGTGATGATCCGCATCGATCCGCGCGGCGGATAGATGTAGGTCCCGCGCGCGATGTATTCCTTGAGCAGATCGTTCTGGATCGTGCCGTTGAGCTTGTCCCAGGCGATCCCGCGACGCTCCGCCGCCACCAGGTACAGCGCCAGCAGGATCGACGCCGTTGCGTTGATCGTCATCGAAGTGGAAATCCGATCCAGCGGCAGTTCCGCCAACAGGGTTTCCATGTCCTCGAGCGATCCGATCGCCACCCCGACGCGCCCCACTTCGCCGCGCGCCAGTGGATGATCCGCGTCGCGGCCCATCTGCGTCGGCAGATCGAAGGCCACGGAAAGCCCCGTCTGCCCGTTGGCGAACAGGTATCGATACCGGCGGTTCGATTCCTCCGCATCGCCGAAGCCCGCGTACTGCCGCATCGTCCACAAGCGTCCGCGATACATCGTCGGTTGGACGCCCCGGGTGAACGGAAATTCGCCGGCAAAGCTGAGATCGGTGATGTACTCGAAGCCGGCGAGGTCGTCCGGATCGTACTCGCGCTTGACCTCGATGCCTGACCCGGTGACGAAGCGCTCGCGCCGTTCGCCCCCGCGCTTCAACGCCGGTGCGACTTTCTTCTCGTTCCATGCCTTGCGCGCGCTCGCGATCGTGGGTTTGTTGTCGGCCATTATTACTTGCCCCAGCTATTCAATTACCGCCAGCAGCTCGCCCTTCTCCACCGTTTGGCCCGGCGTCACCCGGATCTCCGCGACCTTCCCGGCTTTGGGCGATTTAATCTCGTTTTCCATTTTCATCGCCTCGACCACCAGCACGCCCTGCAAATGTGCCACCTCGTCGCCGACGTTGACCAGCACGTTGACTACCCGCCCCGGCATCATCGCCCGCATCTCCGCTTTGCCTCCGGCCTGAGGCCGCGCGCCCGCGCGATGCCGCCGACGGGCCGTATCCGTACAGCGTGACACGGGTCACTCCGTCGCGCGAGACCACGATCAGTTCGTCGCCTGCTTCGATCACGTCGAGATCGAAGATGCGGTTGCCGATCAGTACCGAAAAGGAGGTGGGTCCAACCCGCCGCACGTCGGCCTCGAACGCCTCCTGCCCCAGCTTCATCGCCAGCGTATTCGCGGCGGTATCCGCCACTTCCAGTTCATGCTCGGCGCTCGCCAGCGTCGCCACGTATTTGGTCGGCATCCTGTTGAATCCGTCCTGATCGATCTCTACGAGTCGGCCGCCCGGTCCCGCTTAGCGCCGCAGCACGTCCAGGCGTCCGAGCGTTTTCCAGGGCGAACCCGGAGGCTTGGGCGCCGCCGCATCCGTGGCCGCAACCGAACCCTTGTTCTCACGCCGCATCGCCACTGCCGCGGCGAGAATCGCGGCCATCCTGGCGTTATCGTTGCCATTGGCGATGCTCTCGGGATGGTACTCGCGGCCGATGAAGCCTGTATCGAAATCGCCCACGACGAATTTCGGATGGCGCATGATCCAGCGATGGAATTCCAGGTTCGTGGTCAATTCGCCGGTGATCGTGAATTCGTTGAGCGCGCGGCGCATCCGCGCGATCGCTTCGTTGCGATCGCGTCCGCACGCCGTCAATTTCGCGATCATCGGGTCATAGAAGATCGAAACTTCGGCGCCGGCGTAGACCCCCGCGTCAACCCGGATTCCCGGACCGTCGGGCAGTCTCATCGCCTCGATCTTCCCCGGCGCCGGCACGAATCCCGCCGCCGGATCTTCGGCGTACACGCGGCATTCGATCGCCCACCCGCGCTGCGCGAGATCGTCCTGCGCAAACGGCAGCCCCTCGCCCGCCGCGACCTCCAGTTGCAACTTGACCAGGTCGATCCCGGTCACCATCTCGGTCACCGGATGCTCGACCTGGATGCGCGTATTCATCTCCAGAAAGTAAAAATTACGCTCCGCATCGGCCAGGAACTCGATCGTCCCCGCGCCCGTATAGTTCACCGCTTGCGCTGCTTTCACCGCTACCGCACCCATCGCCGCGCGCATGGCGGGCGTGACGAAGGGCGACGGCGATTCCTCGATCACCTTTTGATTCCGCCGCTGAATTGAGCATTCGCGCTCGAACAGGTGCACCGTATGCCCCTGCCGATCGGCGAATACCTGTACTTCGATATGCCGCGGGCGGTTGACGCACTTCTCAACGTATAAACGCCCATCGCCGAACGACGACTTCGCCTCGCTCGCGACGCTCCTGACCGCCGATGCAAGCTCCTTTTCGTCCTCGACCAGCCGCATCCCTTTGCCGCCGCCACCGGCGGCCGCCTTGACCATGATGGGAAAGCCGATCTTCTTCGCCAACGCCCGCACGTCCGCTTCCCGCTCGAGCGTTCCCGGCGAACCCGGTACGACCGGGACGCCCGCCGCCGCCATGAGTTTGCGGGCCTGGACCTTGTCGCCCATCTGCTCGATCGCCGCGGGTGACGGCCCGATAAAGACCAGGCCCGCCTTTTCGACTGCCCGCGCAAAGCCCGCGTTCTCGGAAAAGAACCCGTAGCCCGGATGGATCGCTTCGGCGCCGGTTTGCCGCGCCGCATCGAGAATCCGTTCCGTGTTGAGATAGCTCTGCGCTGCCGGGGACGGTCCGACCGCCACCGCGTAGTCCGCCTCACGCACGTGCATCGCGACCCGATCGGCTTCCGAGAAAACCGCGACCGTCTCCACTCCGAGGTCGTGGCAGGCGCGGATTATCCGCACTGCGATCTCGCCGCGATTGGCTATCAGTACACGCTTAAACATCGGCTCCTCTGCGAATCCCCGGGGTCCGCTGACGTCCGCCGGGCCCATCGGCGTGCATGGAATATGCGGTCCCCATCGGAAAAAACTGCACACGCGGGCGCCGGGCACGAATCGTCGTTACAGCGGGATATTCCCGTGCTTGCGCGGCGGATTCTTCTCGCGCTTATTCTCGAGCGCCTTGAGCGATCCGATGAGCCGCGGCCGCGTATCCCGCGGCATCAGGACCTCATCGATGTAGCCTAGCTCGGCCGCCTTGAACGGATTCGCGAACGTCTGCCGGTATTCTTCGACCAGCCGTTGTTTCTCCGCGACCCCGTCCGCGGCGCGCGCAATCTCGTTGCGGAAGACAATATTGACCGCCCCGTCCGGGCCCATCACCGCGATCTCGGCGCTCGGGTATGCGAAATTGAAATCGCCGCGAATATGCTTGGAGGACATCACGTCGTACGCGCCGCCGTACGCCTTGCGCGTGATCACCGTCACCTTCGGCACCGTCGCCTCGCAGTAGGCATAGAGCAGCTTCGCGCCGTGACGGATGATCCCGCCGAATTCCTGCGCCGTTCCCGGTAAAAACCCCGGCACGTCCACAAACGTGACCAGCGGGATGTTGAAGCAATCGCAAAATCGCACGAAACGCGCCGCCTTGATCGAAGCGTCGATATCCAGACACCCCGCCAGGTACGCCGGCTGATTCGCCACGATCCCCACCGAGTAGCCGCCCAGCCGCGCGAAACCAACCATGATGTTCTGCGCCCAATCCTTCTGCACCTCGAGCCAATGGCCCTCGTCCACCACTCGCAGGATGATGTCGCGCATGTCGTACGGACGATTCGGATTCTCCGGCACCAGCGTATCCAGCGCCTCGTCGCGCCGGTTCGGATCGTCGCCGTTGGCCCTGAACGGTGCGTCCTCCGCGTTGTTCGAGGGCATGTACGACAGCAGCTCGCGAATCACCAGCAGCGAGGCCTCGTCGTCCTCGGCCTCCAGATGGCATACCCCCGACTTCGTCGAATGCGTGTCCGCGCCCCCGAGGTCCTGCATCGTGACCTCCTCGTGCGTGGTCGCCTTGATCACGTCGGGACCGGTGATGAACATGTACGAAGTGTCGCGCACCATCACGATAAAATCGGTCATCGCCGGTGAATAGACGGCCCCGCCCGCGCAGGGTCCCATGATCGCCGAGATCTGCGGCACCACGCCCGAAGACAGGACGTTGCGCAGGAAGATGTCCGCGTAGCCCGCCAGCGAAACCACCCCCTCCTGGATCCGCGCGCCGCCCGAATCGTTGAGCCCGATCACCGGGCATCCGACCTTCGCCGCCAGATCCATCACCTTGCAGACCTTCTCGGCGAAGGCGCCCGACAGGCTGCCGCCGAACACCGTGAAATCCTGCGAAAATACGCACACCTGCCGCCCGTCGATCGTGCCGTAGCCGGTCACCACCCCGTCGCCGGGGATTTTGCGCTCCGCCATCCCGAAATCGGTCGCGCGATGCGTCTTGAACTTGTCCATTTCGACGAAGGAGCCGCGATCCAGCATGAATTCGACGCGCTCCCGCGCCGTCAGCCGCCCCGCTTCGCGCTGGCGCTTGAGCCGATCCTCGCCGCCGCCCAGGTCGGCCTCGCGGGACAGTTGCTGCATGCGCTCGATGTTTTCCTTAAGCCCCATCGCCCAGACCTATCTCCTGAAAACCGCAATATCGTGTCAGAATATGACGCGAGGCCGAAATATATCAATTGTCCGCTCGCGCCGGAAAGGCGCGCCGCCGGAGGATAAAACGGCTATGCTCGACCGTAGAACCGCAAGGTTGATGACCCTGGCCGGCTCGGCCGCCGCGCTGTTGAGCGGCCTCGGTTCGTTGCTGATTGCCTTCTTCCCGGCCTTCAATCCGGCCGGTCTCGGTGCCGCCCTGCTGCTCCTGGGCCTCGCCGTCGGGATTTATCTCGACAGCCGCATCTGCGCCGTCGCGGCCCTCCTGTATTTCGTCGCGATGCGCTTTTCGATGTACTCCGAGGCCGCAGCCGTGCAGGCGCAGCAGGGCGGCAATGTGATGATGGGTTTCTGGTTCTCTGTGCTTTTGCTTAGCTCGCTCTACGCGGTCGCCGTCATCGGCACCTTCATCACCGCTACGCTCCCGCCTGCCGCGCCGCGGACCATCGAGGAATCCGGTCCCGCCGCATCTGTTGCATCGGGCCTCGCGTCGGCCTCCGCCAGCAAGCCAAAACGGACCAAGGTTCCCCGCGTTCGCAGCATCTGTAGCGCTTGCGCCGGCAGCGGCAAACTTCCCGCTTCCGAACTGCCCTGCGCCTGGTGCGACGGCAACGGCTACGTCTGAGTAGCCCCCCATCGAGGGTCAATGGCCTGATTAGGCGGATTATGTTGGCTTGACACTCAGCGAAGCGATAATCCTCGCATAGTTCCGGTCTTATGCGCGAATCAACATCGTTATTGCCGCGTCTCTATCGATATGGAGCCGTTCTAGTGGGACACGGATGGAACATGGCGGCGTTTTGGATCGCAACTGTCTATTCGGTCTGGACCGTTGTAATGCCCTTGGACGTGCAAAAAAAAGTCATGTTGGCCATCCATGTCGATCCCGCTCAGCGGTTGGCGATATGGGGATTTGGTCTAGCCGCCTTCTTTCTCTATGCGGGATTCCGGGCGTGGAATGATGCTGAAAATGAGCTCGCAAATCCAAAGGACTTACCCGGTCCGAATCCTAAACATGATACGCCATCTTTAATTGTCCACTTTCGAGAAGTGCAGGTTACTCAGCGAGCGTATGACATAAAGGAACCGCCCTATTTTTTAACATTTCACATGGAAATACTTAATAGCGGCACTCCTACTTCACTGCACGACTGGCAAGGTTCTTATACGCTGAATAATGATTTGACGACCGTTTTGGCAGAAAAAGATTTTGACCGGAAGACTCCCTTAGTTGGTGGTCGGAATTTAGTCTCCGACGATAAGACATAGACCGAGGCGGGAAGTATTTAGGGTGGGTGCGATTCCTGGTTTCAAAGGAAACCGCCCTAGCTTTGCGACGGGTCGTTATTCAATTCAAGGATCATACTGGCGCTTTGCATTCTGTTGAAAGCAGCATGCACGTGAAGATGATTTGAACCGAAAGATTAGCCTCATTCTTCTCTCCAAGGTTCGCCATTGACCTGAACCCATATGAGATTGGGCGGACTATTCGGTGGCATTTTGCGACCTGGGGTTGCAACAAATCGTCGGCTTAGAGCATTGAACACATTTTGACCCGCTAGCCGCTCAGCCTCAGTATCAGTATTCCATCTAACAATCAGTCCCGGCTCTTCTTTGGGCATTGGTGTAGCATCGGCGTTCGGTGAAAAATCAGGACTGTCATCCTGTTGAGCGTCATAGATTTCGCAACCTTTCAACTCAGTCACGGTGCGCCGAATAATATTTCGGATGTTCTGAGCAGGACCGCCAGAATTGGCGGTTAATTTCATCAAGCAGGATTCCTTCATTGTTCCAATAGCATCCTGAAGGCTGATCACATCGTTCCAGTCCAGCATTGTTGTGGTTGGCGCCTGCGGGACAGTGGGCGTAAATGTCGAACGCAATAGACCCAAGACATCAGGTCCACCGAATACAAATGCAATCAAGATTATCGCCAGCCACCAGCGAAAATCTGTACTAACTGTCCGCACGGTCTCGGAAAGACGTGTGGGAAACCGCACGCCGGAGCTCAGTTTCGGCCAAGAATGGCCAAAAATGGCGGATAAGAATCCCACTGAAGCAAACACAATCATCCGAGGCGTGATCGGCGCGCCCCTAAGGGCATCTCCGAACGGTAGCGCCAACATCAGACCTAATAGGTCACAGAAGGCAAACACTGCGCTGTTCTCGCTGTGTTCTGCCATATTCGGCCCCTTGTCAAACTTGCGAAAAACGGTTCTTTGACAAGTCAAAGATACAGGCAGAATGCTTATCCGCCAACACGCTAACAGACGCCTAATTAGGGCATTAATATATTCATCATCACGGTACGGGCCGGGCCGCGGTTGTAATGGGACTGTTGGATCGTAAGACAAAAAAGAGTCCGCTGCGCCGGGTTCTCAATACGCAGCGCGAAACACTTCAAGCTGTCGCGAGCGAGTTCAGCAAAAGGGGAGTCGTCAGTCGCGCGAGTGCGCGACGAAGCCCTCGAACTTCAACACGTCTCCCGCCTTGATCCCGTGTCGGACGCAAAAACCGCCGTTCACCTCCAGCACGTATTCCGAGTCTCCGTCCACGCTCAGCGATCGCTCCGATTGCGGCGTCGCATTTGCCACTATCCCCACGATCTTGCCGTCGGCGGCTGCGAAGATCATATCCAGCGGAATCTCGGTGTGTTTCATCCAGAACGTCAGATGCTGCGGCTGCGCAAACACGAAAATCATGCCGGCATCTTCATCCAGATGATCGCGGTACATCAGCCCGAATTCGCGCTTGCCCGCGCTGTCCGCGATTTCCACCCGCACCGTTGCCCGCACGGCGCCGTCGCGCGCGACTATTTCGACGGTTGGTGCGATTGCCCGTACCGTCCTTGGCGTAAGCACGAACGCCGCAACGGCCGCGATCGCAAGCAACTGGGTTAGGTATCGAACCTTCAAACCGCCGGGTTTCACCCGCGCCAACCTATCTCTCGCCGGCGCTGCGCACTACGCCTCCGGTGCGACGTCCCGCCACATCTACACCGCGATCGGGGACCATTCAAAATGCAATGTCGTATTTCATTATGCGGCACGGTTTTGCGGACGCGCTGCCCCGATAGCACACTTCGGCTTTGATTTAAGCGGTTTTTCCGTCTGGTACGAGAAATGCCCTTGCTATTTTCTCATGAAGCTTTGGGGAAAGTGCGTCTACCCGGAATCGCGCGACCGGAGGCTTCGACACGAATTCGTAATCGGACCTCTCTGCGTTAGCGCGCTCTTTGCCGAAAAAGCCCGCCTCTATTACTGCATCCGCTGCAGATGGAACTTTCTGGTCTGCCGGAACACAGTCGTGGTGCTTGACGAACGCGGGCATCCGCTGACCGGGTCCGCAAGCTCCGCGCGGTTTGACACCTTCGAAGAAGGCCCATGTCCTGTCCTCAAAGCCCTCGCCGCAGATGTTCCGACAGGGTCAGGTATCGAAGCTTCGAACCACCGGGTTTCACCTTCGCGAATCTATCTCTGGTCGGCGTCGCGCACTACGCCTCCGGCGCGATCTCCTCGAGTTCCCGTCCCGCGGTTTCCGGAAAGAACAGGAACATCGCGACCGCAGCCGCTAGCGAAAAACCGACGAGAACTCTGATCGCACCCCAATGCGTTCCCGCGATGCCATACATCACCCCTTCCAGGAACAGGCCCAGCGCGCCGCCGGTAAGTCGCGCGACCAATATCGCGCTCGCCGCCGACGATCGAAACGACGTCGGGAATAGCTCGGCGCTGTACGCACTCACCAGGATGCTCGCGGCCTGATCGCAGAACAACCAGACGATCCACAAACCGATTACCTTGTTACCGCGCACCGAGTAGAGCAACACGATTAACAGCGCCGCGCTGATCATGAAGACCGAACCCATCACCCGGCGCCCGAAGCGGTCGCTGCTGCGTCCCGCCACTATGTTGCCGATGATCCCCAGCGCGCCGCCGAAAACGTATAGCGACGAAACCTGCCCGGGTGACCAATTGTGCGCCTCTTGCAGGTACTTCGGCACCATGAAGGCGGCCGGACTGGCGCCCGCCGCGTTGAAGAACGCAACCGACACGACTATCAGCAATCTTCGCGGAGCCACTCGGATCAGCGCCATCAGTGGCCCGGCCAGGTTCGTTGGACGCGCTCCGGTCGCCGCCTCGCCCTCGAACCGCCTGCTCTCGGGCAGCATTCGCCTCAACGGGATGATCAAGACCAGCGGAATCACCGCCAGTGCGTAAAGCCCGCGCCAGCCATACGGCATTATCGCGATCATCGAAAATACTATCGCCGCCAGCCCGTAGCCGCTGATCGACAGCGCCCCCTGCATCCCCAGCGCCCATCCGCGCACCGCCGCCCCAACCTCCTCGGCGAGGATCACCAGTGAAATCGTCGCCTCGGCTCCGGAAAAGGCCCGCGCCAGAACCTGCGCCCCGACAAAACTCCGCTCATCGCGCGCCAACGCGCTCAAAGCCGTGAACACCGTGTATCCGACGATCGTATAGAGCAGCAGCCGGCGCCGCCCGAAAACGTCTGCCAACGGCGCCACCAGCAGCGACGCGAGGTAGCCCAGCCGGATGATCGAAAGCATGTTGCCCAGCGACGCTTCGGCCACGCCCAGTCCGCGCTGAATCTGCTTGAGCGCGAGGCTCAGTAGCGCCCCGTCGTAGTTGTCGAAGAACCCGGCGGTGGTGGAAATCCCGAAAACCCGCCATTGTCGCGGCGTGAATGGCGGAAACTGCCGGGCGATAAACAACACCCGCGCCCGATGCGCCGTCACTTCCGCCTCGGCGGGCTGGTTTTCGCTGGGCACCGTCCCCCCCTTTTATACCGCGACTTTCAAATCCCGCGGCCTGAAGATTTAGCGGATCGCCATCGGCAAGGCTGCCAGACCGCGCAGGAAATACGAACCCTTGTACGTGACTGCCGCTTCCGGCTGCGCCAGACGCAGTTTAGGGAAGCGTGTGATTACGCTGCCGAACGCAATCGCACCTTCCAGGCGGGCAAGCGCCGCGCCCAGGCAGAAATGAATCCCGTCACCGAAAGCCAGATGGGGATTGTGCGCGCGTGTAATATCGAATCTGTCCGGATCGGGGAATTGCGCCGGATCGCGATTCGCCGCCGCCAGGATCGCGAAGACCACCGAACCCGCTGGTATAACCGTGTCGCCGACTTCGACCGCCTCCTTGTTGTAGCGCACCGTCGATTGCACCGGCCCGTCGTAGCGCAACATCTCTTCAATCGCGCCCGGCAGCAGCGCAAGATCGCCGGCCAGTCGCGTAAGTTCCTCCGGATGCCGTCCCAGCGCGAGCATCCCATTCCCGATCAGATTGGTCGTGGTCTCGTTACCCGCGAGCAGCAGTAGCACCACGAATGCCTGCAACTCCGCCGCGGTGAGTGCGTCCGTCTCCTCGTGCGCCGCGACCAGCGCGCTCACCAGGTCCTCCCCCGGTTCTCGCCGCCGCCGCTCTATCTCTCGAGCAAAATATCCCCCCAGGTCGGCATATGCCTGGCGGACTTCGGCGGGCAACGGCATCCCGGGCGGAGTATTGTCGCCCTCGACGATCCGATCCGACCAATGTTTGAACTGCGCGTATTCCTGCGGCGGCACGCCCAGCATTTCTGCGATCACCATCACCGGCAGCGGTGTGGCCAGGTCCGCCATAATATCCAGCTCACCCCGCGCATCCACCTGATCGAGCAGCGTATTCGTAATCTCCCGGATGCGCGGGTCGAGATCCTTGATGCGCTTGGGCGTGAAAGCGCGGCTCACCAAGCGGCGCAGCCGCGTATGCGTCGGCGGGTCCGAGAACAATACCGTCGCAACCTCGCCGAAAAGATCCTGCTGTTCGACGCCTGGCATCCGCGGCTGGACGCTCGACATCCGCTCATGGTCGCGCAGCACGGCGTTCACATCATCGTATCGCGCGACCAGCGCCAGCTGCATGAACAGGTTCAGTAGATACGGCGGACGCGAATATAGCTGCTTGTAATGCGGATACGGGTTGGCGCGGAAGCCCTCGTCCCACGGATTGAAAACGATCTCCTGAGCGGTCTGCAACGCTGCTCCCATTGCTTAACTCCTTGCGGACAAATTCCGATCTGGCCGGCAATGATGTCCGGTGCTCATTCTGTCCGGCGCGAAGATCGCGCCGCGAGCGCGCCCACAATCACTTTCACCAGCCTGATCGCCGGTTCGATCTTTTCCTGTTCGTCTTGTTCCGACTTGCACAGAATTCTTTCGAGGGCCAAAGCCTCGAGCATCCCGAAGATCAACACTTCGAGCGGTTCCTGATACCCCGCCCCGCCATGAATCCCGAAAAGCATTTTGAAGATTTCGTGGATCCCCGCGATGAAACGATCGCTCGCCGCGCGTACCGCTTCGCGCAGCGCAGCGTCGGTCCGTGAAGCGACCACCAGCTCGAGCCACGCGTAAAAAGTCGGTCCTTTGAACTGCGGCCACAGCAGATCGATCAGCGCTTTGACGCGCTGCTCAGGGTCCGGCGGCAGTTCGGTCGCGACCTGACTGAACCGCGCGAGGCGCAACTCAAAAACGTATTCGAGCGCACTTACGACCAGCTCTTCCTTGCGCTTGAAGTGATGCAGTTAAGCGCCGCGAGAGACTCCGGCGCGGCGGGCTATCTCAGGTGTGCTGGTCCAGGCGTAACCCAGGTCGTGGAGGCATTCGAGGGTGGCGTCGAGCAGCCGCTTGCGGGTTTCCGCACTGCGTTCTTCCTGTACTCCTGGCATGAGCCTGACGCCGTCGCAGACGGACGACGACGCAGCCAGAATAACATACAGACTCGACTGATACAATCAGTCCTGACTGTTTCGTATCACCGGCCCTGAAATCGCGGTGGACGCTTTTCCAGGAATGCGTGGACACCCTCCTTGTAGTCCTCGCTATCGAAACAATGCGCGACCATCGCGGCGATCTTCTTGAGGTCGCGGTCGGCGCCATCCTTGAGACCTTCACGAATGGTCGCTTTCGCCGCGGCCATCGTCAGGGGCGCATTGCTGGCCATCCGGGTGGCATACTCGCGCACGTTAGCCTCAAGCTCGGACGGATCCACCAGCCGGGTCACCAGTCCCATGCGCAGCGCTTCGTCGGCGTCGAAAATACGCGCCGACATGAGGATGTCCCGAGCGTTGGCGGGTCCCGCAACTTGAGAGAGCGAGAGCACGCCGTCGAGCGGGTAAGCGAGGCCGAGCCGTGCGGCCGGTATTCCGAACTTGGTGCCGCGCGCGGCGATCCGGATGTCGCACGAGAGCGCGACCTGGAGTCCACCGCCGATACAGATTCCAGCGATCATCGCGATCACCGGTTTGGGACTGTTGACCAGGGCCGCGGTGGCGTTGCCGGGGGCGGAGCGGTAGAGCCGCGCCTGTTCGGCGTTGGCGCGATGGCTGGGGAACTCGGAGATATCGGCGCCAGAGATAAACGCCTCGAGCGTGGAACCGCGCATGATGATCACGCGCACGTCGGGGTCGGCGTTGAGCTCGGTCACGGCCTCGCCCATCCTGACCCAGGTCTCGTAGTTGAGTGCGTTGCGACGTTCGGGCCGGTTGATGATCATCCATCCGAGCGGCGGTTCGTGCTCGACGAGCAGAGGATTTTTGCCATCGCTATTGTTCATTTATTCTGCCTCTGAAGACTTGTCGGGTAACTTCACGGCGACCTTTGAAGAATCTTTGAGCACAATGCGCTCGTCGAGGAAAGCATTGTGCAACAGCAAAAAATCCCGCCTGAATTGGTTGGCCGCGCAAAGAGCGGTATCGTTTAGACACGCCTCGAAAGCCGGTCGATCGAGTTTCCGTTGATCAGGATAGCGGACATAAACGGAGCAATTTGCTCGGGCATAGATCGAGCGACCGCCCGGTTAATGCGGTTCGCCAACGAGGGCATGATGGCCGAATCCAGGGCTGCGATCGGACTGCCGGGCGTACCGCCGGCACGCGGGGCGCGCGGCCGGTTCGGCCAGTTTCTGGAACTTCTGCGGATTGAAGGGCCAGTCACCTTCGTCAAGCACGCGATCCAGCGGTACGCCGCCCCGATCTACAGCCATCAATACGGCCGTCCCGCTGATGGATGCCCCGTACGAGGAAGGGAACTAGCGCTGGACGTGCGCGAGGGTTCGTTCCAGGCGGTCGAAGGCCGTATTCAGTTTCTCCCGCGAGGTCGCATAACTGAGTCGCACGTGGTTGGGGGCCCCGAAGTCATTGCCGCCGACCAAGGCGACGTGCGCCGCGTTGAGCAGAATGACGGCGAGAGCATCGCCGTCGGTGATGGGTTTGCCGTCAAGGCTGCGGCCGACCAGTTCGGAGATATTCGGGAAAGCGTAGAACGCGCCCTGCGGAACATTGGGCAGTTGGAATCCCGGGAGCCTGCGCACGCGATCGACCACGAGGTCGCGGCGCGCGTGGAACTCCAGCGCCATGGTTTTGACCTCGTCCTGTGGCCCGGTGAGTGCTTCGACCGCGGCGGCCTGCGCCATCGAATTTGGATTGCCACTGTTCTGGCTCTGCAGTCGACCGGCGGCGGCGATTACTTCGCGTGGACCCGCGGCGAAACCGAGGCGCCACCCGGTCATCGCGTAGGCCTTGGACAATGAGTTGAACACGATCCCACGCGGCTTGAGGCGCGGTTCGATCGCGAAAATATGGGGCGCGGAGCTGGTGTAGATGATGTGTTCGTAAACGTCGTCCGAGAGCACCCAGATGTCCGTATCGACGAGTACTTGCGCGATCGCGGCGAAGACTTCGGCGGAATAGACGGCGCCGGTGGGATTCGACGGCGAGTTGATGATGATGCCGCGCGTGCGCGGAGTAATCGCCTGGCGCAGGCGATCCGGGTCGAGCAGGAAGCCATTGCTCTCGGGGCACGGCACCAGCCGGGGCTGGGCGCCGCTCAGGGCAACCATCGCGGAGAAGCTTACCCACGCCGGCGTCGGGATAATGACCTCGTCGCCCTCGTCAAAGAGCGTGGCGAGAATATTGGCTTCGGCTTGTTTGGCACCGGCGGTCGCGATTATCTCGGAGAGGTCGTAGTCGAGGGCGTTATCACGTTTGAGCTTATGGCGAATTGCGGCCTTGAGTTCGGTGATACCGCTAACCGCGGTGTATTTGGTTTTGCCGGCGGCCAGTGCGTCTCGCGCGGCTTGCTTGATGCGTTCGGGGGTGTCGAAGTCGGGTTCACCGGCGGCCAGCGGAATGACATCGATACCGGCGGCACGCATTTCGTTGGCGCGGGCATCCGCGGCGAGGGTGGCGGAGCCTTTTAGGGCGGCAATCCTGCGATTGAGTTTAATCATCGTGATAGGGGGCGGCGACCAACGCGCATTCTACAGGGCGCCGGCACGCGACGAAAACGGCATGCTCAGATCCGGTGATTGCCGCGGGTTCGGGGCGCCCAGGGCGACCGCACGGCGCGGGTAGCGCCCCAAAGAAAGAGTATTATGCCGCTCCAAGAGCAATCGTTCGCCATATCGGTTCTCGCTTCTGACCGGCACTGTCTTCGAGGAATCCAAAATATCCCTCTTGGTTTGGTTCAAGGCCACACTGCTTGAGACTACCATCTAGGTTCTCGCTAAGGTTCTTCGTATGGCAAGCGAGAAGAATAAACATCAGCCAAAGTTCACCCGTCAAATGACCTTCGGCCAGTTCGATCGGCTGTTTCCCAACGTTGGGTAAGCAGGTATTGCTTGCAAGACCCAGGCTGCTGAAGCAAGACGACTGGCGGATGCTTCAGAGCAAGCCGTCAGACGCCAGCGAACCGATCCAGTTGGAGCTATTTTTAGAACCATCGCCCTTTGTCCAGAAAATGAAGCAATCTAAGTACAACGGCTAGGATGTATAAAATTGCGACGGTGATCCGTAATTGGTTCTCTGTTTTGTCTGGTGTTTGAAAAAAATCGGGAATGCTTCCAGACATCGACCAACTCGTCCACCAATTACACAAATATCGCCATGTGCGAGATTGGGGGAGTGTCCTCCTATTGGTTGGTGTACTTTTGGAACCGATCATTGACCGATTTTGGCCAGAAACCACCCACGCCCCGTTGTTACGAGGCAAAAGAGCAACAACGATCCTAGAGACACGGATAGAACGTGCGAAAAAACCTTTGATGTTCGTCGTCGGACTACTAGTAGTCATCGGTGTCGGGATCGAATGGACTTGGGGCAACAAGGTCGACGATAAATCAGATAATATAAGGACAGATTTAGAAATTAGACTTGTCCGCGTAATGCCAAGGCCAGCGTTGTTGTATGGTGAAAATCGCAAACGCCTCGTCGCAAGACTGAAGATACCGGAATTTGCTAGCCAGAAAGTCAAGACGCGATTTTGCGAGATATATTTCTCGCACCAGTACATAGACGTTGATACGGTCGATACAGCGATGCTTTTGCCGACAATATTGCAGGCTGCTGGATGGAACGCCGATTTCGCCGACCGCTGGAAAGGCTGCAACGGCCAAGGCATCTGGATACAGGTTGCTCCTATGGCATCGCCGCACACTCGTGCAGCGGCGTCATTTCTGACGAAAGCATTGAAATCGGCGCTTTTGGTTGCGAACCAGACGGATTTAAGTCCGGTAGAACTCCCGGATGATCCGGTTAATACAGTCGTCATCAACGTTGAATCGCATCCATTTTGATTGCTATGGCTCCATACGCCCAAAAATTTCTGTTCTTTTAGTGTCGCTCGTGTGGCGAGTATCATCCCAAGACGCATCCGCATTTCGCGGAGCAACAAGCCAGAGCCGAAGAACGGCGCAAAGCCAAGAAGACAGGAAAGCAGAAGGGCAAGCGGCGACGCGACGAAGCCGCCTTGCTCAGGTCCCGTGATGGCCGCGGGTTTGGGACGCCCAGGGCGACCGCGCGGCACGGGCGGAGCGCCCAAAGTCGCCGCGGCGAAGCCGCAGCAACGCTAGACCACTTTCAGCTTTGCGCGGAGTCGGTCCATCACCGGTTCGGGCACCAGCTCGGGCAGCCGCTTACCGTAGCTGGCGACCTCTTTGATCAGCCGCGAGGCGGTAAAAAAGAGCTTGGGGTTGGCGAATAGAAAGATCGTCTCGACCGTGCCCTTCATTTGCTTGTTCATGTGCGCCATCTGGAGTTCGTAGTCGAAATCCGTGACGGCGCGAAGGCTGCGGATGATAACGCGGGCGCCGATTCGCTCAGCATAGTCGACCGACAAGCCGCTGAACTTGTCGACCCGCGCCTTGGGCTCGAGGTCCCGGATGCTTTCGCGGATCATGTCGACGCGCTCGTCGGGGCTGAACAGCGCAGAATCCTTGTGGGGATTGTAAGCGATAGCGACAATAACCTCGTCGAAGATTGCGACACTGCGCCGGATGATATCGACGTGACCGTAGTGGATCGGATCAAAGCTGCCCGGGTAAATCGCGATCAACGGCGACTGCTCTCTCATCTTGTTGGCCATGCAGGACCATCCCGCTCGTTTTCGGCGGCGTTCAGGGCCGCCGGTAAAGGGCGATGCGGTGATCGCCAAGCCTTGCGACGCTAGCACATTCGAGCCCCACCGGTTGGGCGGCGGGTGCCCGGTGGAATTGCCGTATCACGACATATCCATCGAGGGCAATTAGATTCAATTGGGTCAGCAGGGCTAGAACTTCGGCGGTGGCATCGCTGGTGTAGGGAGAGTCGACGAAGATCACCCCGAACACCTCATTAATCGCGGCGATATCTGCCAGTGCGTGCCGGAAATCGAGTTGGAGAATTCGTGACCGTGGGGCAAAACCGGTGGCTTTGAGATTGCGTGCGATCGCGGCGCAGGCTGCGCGCGAAGAATCGACGAAGACGGCTCCGGCGGCGCCGCGGGAAAGCGCTTCAAGACCAAGCGAGCCGGAACCTGCGAAGATATCGAGAGCCTTGATGCCGTTGAAGTCCAGGCGTGAGGCGAGGCGGGAGAAGATCGAGGCGCGCACCCGGGCGGTGGCGGGGCGGGTCAAGAGTCCACGTGGTGCGGCGAGCCGGCGGCCATGTGCGTCGCCCGCAATTACTCGCAATGGGTGTCCTCCCGCAGGCCGGTATTGCTCAAAAGTGACACTGGCTCAACGAATCGTAACGCGCAGGCTACCATCGCCGCCCACCGTGCACGGAGCGCGAGCAGAAGCGTGGGCGGGCGGCGGTCTGTCACGCTTAACGTTCCTGTCACGCTTAATTCCTAGCGCAATCGCGAGGGGCCATAATAAGACCTCCCGCAAAGAAGAGAGTCGTCAATTGTTTTTAGGGAATCCACATTCAAGAGTTGACTTATATGGCAATCTTGGATGAGATTGATCGGCTATGCAAACAAAAACGCTTGTTTCTAATCGAGTCCCTTGATTGGAAAGCAGAGCGCAAGCGTTGGTTTTATGCCTGCCCGAGCCTTTACAACTTCCTAACGAGACCAGCCACAACCAGTCACGGCGATGAACAACGGCGGAAACTACAAGCGCTCCTTGATAGGTTCGCATCCGGCGATGGAGTGTCGATCAAATTTTTCGATGAGGAAGCTACTCGGGGATCGGACATTGCTCGGCTGACACCAGCGCGCGACAACGTATGGGAATTTCGCGCAGCTACAGCCAGTCCGCAGTTAAGGACATTCGGTAGATTTGCCAAAACAGACGTATTTGTGGCGTTCATCGGTCCTATAGAACGAGGGGAATATCGGCGCTGGAAAGATTACGAGGGAGATATTCGTGCCGTTCAGCAAGAATGGCTAAATCTCTTTCTTGATTATCCGGCAGACCTAGGGAGCGAAATAAGTGATTACATCTCAACAAATGTCCTTCCTCTCCGAAGTCCTCGGCCAAAGAGAGCCAATTCCAAATGAGACGCTCGTCTATTTTCGTGAACGTTTACGCCACCGCTTCCATGCGGCGATAATAGAGGCATATATCGAGAGAGCTAAGCGCAACGAACACTTAACCCAAAAAGACCTCGCCGATCGGATTCACCGCTCAGAGTCGCATGTCAGTAGGTTGCTAAGCTCTGCCCGCAATCTAACCATCGATATGATCAGTGACGTAATGGTCGGACTAGCTATGGATTTCGATTCATTCCCGCGTTCTGCAATTGAAGATACGATCTCGCCAAGCGAATCTGCCCAAGATTTAGCGACACAAACGAGCAAAACGCTTTCGCATAACTTCGATGAGTTTCTTGCGAGAGCATTCGAAGATTTGAAAGAAGAGGGTTTGGCATCGGCTCAGGAAGAGAACCCCGACCAGTATCAAAAAACTTCAGAACTAATGAATCTTGCGCGCGGTGCTGTGCAATGAAAATCACGGCAGTTATTCGCGCCCAAGCAGTTTATGCTTTGAAACCTAATGTCTTCGGCAGCGTCCAGACGATTGAACTCGCGGATGCCCTCCAGCAACGCTATACGTTCCGACAAATCCCTACTATTCAGGAGTTGACCAATCCTCCCGCAGGACAGCCAGCGAGTTTTGTGTGGGGAAAGAAAACTTTAAAGGGCCGTGAGATCACAGTTGCTCGACTAGAGGCAATGAATTATCCGGCTCTCGCGACTACGATCATGGTATCTACTGCAACGTCAACCGATGACTGCGATCTAGTTCTTGAGGATCTGATAAAGTGGGTTAGCGAGACCTTTCATTTGGACACGAAGCCAGTGTTTCCAACGAACTACTTAACCCAACTTGAAGTCCAACTGGAGAAGCGCATAAAAGATCATCTCCGCTTTTTAGAATCGGCTGGACGTAGCATCACGCAATCACTAAAAAAGTACGGCTTTGCCGCATGCCCCGACTACGAACCGACAGCCTTTTCCATGTATTACGATACGGGGAAATTGACTAATCCGCCCACGTTTGCAACCGCGTTTTCTCTCGAACGTCGGGTCGGCGTACCTTTTGAAGAAGATAAATACTTCTCGCAAGCTCCTCTAAAAAATCAGGACCACATTGCGATGCTTAATGAGCTAGAAACCTTGCCGTGACGCTTCATTTAGACCAGCGTTTTTGTGCCGCTTTCTTGCGATTTCCCGCCGTCGTTCAGGCGTCATCTTGTCGGTTCGCGCCCGTCCGCCACGTTTTCCACCCATCGTCCCAATTCGACGGCGGCCTGATTCCGATTGTCCGGCTCCGTATCGGGCGTTTGGCCGGTAGCGATTATCGCCAATCATCTTCGCGAGAGCGAGGAGATCGCGCGGGCGCTTCCTCTGTTTGACCGCCATGCGGTCATTATCGCACAGCGCGGGCGCAATCGCATCGCGTTTTCGAGATGCCGGATTTTCAAACTGACCCACTACCAGCGGCCGGCGGTTGCGGCTTCTATCCGAGGAGCCGACAATTCGCGCGTTCCCAAGGTGCGGGATCGCGGTTGGGAGACTGGCGCGCTCGCCCTATTTGAGTTACCTATCATTGGATTTTCGAATTCAACCGTACCCCGCAAAAAAGGTGGGATTATAGTGGCCGACGATTCAGCCGCTCGTCGAGCGGTTTTTTCCGACAAGGCGTTGGCGGAGTATCGCGAGGTCGTGAGCCGTTATCCGACCCGCCGTGCGGCATTGTTGCCGACGCTTTGGATCGCACAACGGGAATTCGGGTGGATCAGTCCCGCGGTTGAGGAGTACGTCGCCCAGCTCATGGAATTGCCGGTGGCGCAGGTCGGTGCGATGGTCTCGTTCTATACGATGTTTTACCGCCAGCCGGTTGGGCGGTTCCATCTGGAGGTTTGCAACAATCTGCCGTGCCGGCTACGCGGCGCTCAGCGGATCATTGACTTTGTCGGGCAAAAGCTTGCGATTAAGCCGGGCGAAACCACGGACGACGGGATGTTCACGCTGGGTGTCGTCGAGTGCATGGCGTCGTGCGGGACGGCGCCGATGCTGCAGCTCAACCATGACACTTATTTCGAGAATTTGACCACGGACGCGGTCGCCCAGATAATCGACGAGCTCAGAAAACGTGGCGATTGACCTGATAATCGGCGCGATCAAGGCGATCGTAGTCCTCGTGATGGTGCTCAACCTGGCGGCCCTGTTGCTCTGGTTCGAGCGCAAGGGCAGCGCACTCATCCAGGACCGGGTGGGGGCTAACCGGGCGGCGGTGTTCGGTATCGGGCAAAGGATGGGTTTGCCGAACCTGGGATTGATCAACACGCTGTTGGCGGACCCGATCAAACTGTTCACCAAGGAAGACTTCGTGCCGGACGGAGCCGACCGCTTTTTGCATGCGTTGGCCCCGTTTCTTGCGTTGTTCCCGGTGCTTATAACGTTCGCGGTGGTACCGATCGGCGACGTGCTGCAGATCGGAACGCGCAGTATCAACCTGCAGGCGGCCAGCTTGAATGTCGGAGCCCTGTATATCCTCGCGACACTGGGTGTCGGCGTGTATGGGGTTGCACTGGGCGGATGGGCCTCGAACAATCGCTGGGCGCTGCTCGGCGGAATCCGGGCGACCGCGCAGATGATCTCGTACGAAATCACCATGGGGCTGGCAATTATCGCCGTAGTGGTCGCCTATGGCACGCTCGATTTGCAGGAGATCTGCCGGATGCAGGGCGGTACCTGGTTCGGCTGGCTACCGCGCTGGGGCATCCTGCTGCAGCCGGTATCGTTTCTGTTGCTGTTGATTGCGGGCATGGCGGAATCCAAGCGGGTGCCGTTCGATCTGCCGGAGGGCGAATCGGAACTAATCGCGGGCTATTTCACCGAGTATTCGGGCGGCAAGCAGGCGGTTTTCATGATGACCGATTTCGCCGAGATCGTGCTGGTGGCGGCATTGATAACGACGTTTTTTTTCGGCGGATGGCAGGTGCCGTGGCTCTATCGCGACGGCTTTCATTTCCCCGGCGGCGCCCATCTCGGGTTGCCCGGCCTGGTCGTCACGATCGCCCAGGTGATCGCGTTCTGGGTGAAGACGGTAGTTTTCTGCTGGCTGCAGATCCTGATTCGCTGGACGCTGCCGCGTTTCCGCTATGACCAGTTGATGCGGTTTGGATGGAAGGGGTTGGTTCCGCTTGGACTGATCAACCTGGTGGTGACCGCGTTCGTGGTGGTCGCGGGAGGAGCGAGGTAGGGCGATGCCGGTGTGGCTCTTCATATTTCTCGCGGTGATCGCGATTTGCGGCGCGTTCGGGGTAATTCTCCAGCGCAGCCCGTTGCATTGCGTGCTCGCGCTGGCGCTGACGCTGGTCGATATCGGTGCGCTTTTTGTGGGACTAGGTGCGGCGACACTGGGATTTTTGCAAATCGTGGTGTACGTCGGCGCGGTCATGATGTTGTTCCTGTTCGTGGTCTGGTTGTTGAATCTGCAAGCGGAGCCGCCGCCGCCGCGCAGCCATCTCGCGCTGAAGTTCTTCGGATCGATCGGGGCAGCGGCGCTGGCGGCGGAGCTTTCGTTGTTCTTTTGGCGCGCCGATTCGGTACCGCGGGTGACTACGATACCGGCGGACTACGGGTCCGTGGAGCGCCTGGCGCGCCTGCTCTTCTCCGACTACCTGGTGGCGTTCGAGGTAACGTCGGTGCTGTTGCTGGCCGCGGTGGCTGGGGCGATGGCGCTGGCGCGTCGTTTGCCCGGGGGGTCGATCGCGCCGACGGTACCCGGGAAGCAGACCGCGACGCGAGCCGGGAGCGCCGCACGGTGAGCACGCCGATCAGCTATTTCATGGCGCTCAGCGCCGTTCTGTTCTCAATCGGCGTGGCGGGGGTGCTGATCCGGCGCAACGTTATCGTCATGTTCATGTCGATCGAACTGATGCTCAACGCGGTCAACCTCGCCTTTGTCGCATTAGGACGGCGTATCGGTTCGATGGACGGGCAGGTGCTCGTATTTTTCGTGATGACGGTGGCGGCGGCAGAAGCGGCGGTGGGCCTGGCGATAATCATAGCGCTCTTCCGCACTCGCGGTACGCTCAACGCCGACGAGATCAACCTGTTGCGCTGGTAGAGATGACTTCGGATTTCCCCGCACTCGGTCTCATCCTGCTGTTCCCTGCCCTGGGCGTGGCGTTCAACCTGTTTTGGGGAAATCGGGCCGGCCGCGCAGTGGTGAATGTGGTGGGGCCGGGCGTGATCTTCCTTTCCTTCGGCGTCGCGATCTGGGGGCTGGTCAGATTGATCGTTCTACCGGCGGGGTTCGCGCTCCAGTTCACCCTGTGGCAATGGATCGCCGCGGGGCCGTTCCACACGGAAATCGCGCTGCGACTCGACGCGTTATCCGCGGTGATGGTGCTGGTGGTAACCGGGGTCGGCGCGTTTATTCATCTGTACTCGGTTGGGTACATGGCGGAAGACGAAGATTATGCGCGCTACTTCGCGTACATGAACCTGTTCGAATTCGCGATGATCGTGCTGGTGCTCGCGGACAATCTGTTGCTGATGTTTATCGGTTGGGAAGGGGTGGGACTCTGCTCGTACCTGCTGATCGCCTTTTGGTATAGCAACCCCGAGTTCGCCTACAACGGGCGCAAGGCCTTTATCGTCACGCGGATCGGGGATGCGGGGTTCATCCTGGGCATCCTGGTGATTGCCGGGGCGCTCGCCGGCCACGGCGTATGGACGCTGACGTTCGTGGGGATGCGAGCGCATGCCGAATTGTTGCAGCCGGTTGCGGTCGCGGCCGGGCTGTTGCTTTTCCTCGGTGCGACGGGGAAATCGGCGCAGATCCCGCTGTACGTATGGCTGCCCGACGCGATGGTCGGTCCGACGCCGGTTAGCGCGCTGATTCACGCGGCCACGATGGTCACGGCGGGCGTCTACATGATCGCGCGGCTCAACTTTCTTTACGTGATCGGGCCCGACGCGATGTGGGTGGTCGCAGTGATCGGAACCCTGACGTCGTTTTTTGCCGCCACGGTCGCGATCGTGCAAACCGATATCAAGCGGGTGCTCGCCTATTCGACTATCAGCCAGATTGGCTACATGATGCTCGGCGTTGGCGTGGGAGCGTTCGCGGCCGGGATTTTTCACCTGATGACGCACGCATTTTTCAAAAGCCTGCTGTTTTTGTGCGCGGGCGCGGTGATTCATGCGCTGCAAGGTGAGCAGGACATGAGGCGGATGGGCGGATTGCGGCGGAAGCTGCCAATCACCTGGGGCACCATGATCGTGGCGACGCTCGCGATCAGCGGGATGCCGCCGTTTTCCGGGTTTTTCTCCAAGGACCTGGTGCTCGAGTCGGCGTACACGTCGGGCCATAGCTGGATGTGGCTGATGGGGGTAATCACGGCAGGGCTGACCGCGTTCTACATGTTCCGGCTGATCTTTCTGACTTTTCATGGCGAATCCCGGGTCGCGCCCGACAGAGCGCTGCATATTCACGAGGCGCCGAGCACGATGACGATTCCGCTGATCGTGCTGGCCGTGTTCGCAGCGATTGGGGGATTCGTCGGGATGCCCGACGGGTTCCTGTGGGGTGACGCGTTCCAGCGGTTCCTCGCACCTGTGTTCGCGGGTACGGCGATGGCGCGTCCGGTTGGGATTAGCGGTGGTATCGGCGCCCCGCTGCTGAGTCTGATTGCGGTCGCGGCCGGGCTCATCGGGATCGTGCTCGCATGGATGTTGTATCTCCGCGATCCCGGCTTGCCGGAGCGACTGGCCGAGCGGATGCGCGGGCTCTATGGGATTTTGACGCACAAGTACTACGTCGACGAGATCTACAACCTGATCGTCACGCGGCCGCTGTTCTGGGGCTCGACGAACGTGCTCCAGCGAGGCGTCGACAGCTTCATTATCGACGGGGCCGTCGACGGGACCGGGATCGGAGTGGAAGAGAGCGGCCAAGGTTTGCGCAAGGTTGAGACCGGCAACGTTCAGCATTACGCGTTGGCGTACCTGGTCGGCGTCTTGATGATCGCCGCCTACTACATCTACCTGGTGATGCGTTGATGGATGAGATTTGGCTGACCGCGCTGACGTTCGCGCCGATACTGGGCGCGCTGGCGGTGCTGATGCAGACGGAGGATCGCGCGATTTGGCGATCGGCGTGGGTTTTTTCGTTGATTCCACTGCTGATCAGTCTCTATCTCTTTGCCGCGTTCAACCCGCACGATGCGGGTTACCAGTTCGTCGAGGCCTACCGGTGGATTCCGGAGTTCGGCATCTCGTACCATCTCGGCCTGGACGGCATCAGCCTGTTCCTGGTGATTCTGACCGCGCTCTTGATCACGCTCTCGCTACTCTATTCGGGCGGCGGCGATATCGAGACGCGTCCGCGTGAATTCTGCTTCTTCATCTTCCTGCTGGAGACGGGTCTGATCGGCGCGCTGGTATCGATCGACCTGTTCCTCTTCTACGTTTTCTGGGAAGTGATGCTGGTGCCGATGTACTTTCTAATCGGCATCTGGGGTCATGGGCGAAAGATCTACGCGACTTTCAAGTTCGTGCTGTTCACGATGCTGGGTTCGTTGCTCATGCTGGTGGCGATCCTGTACCTGGGGGGTGCGGCGCGCGCGCAGTTGGGCCATTTCACCTTCGATTTGCCCCAGCTCTACGGAATACAGTTGACGAGAAGCGAGGGCCGCTGGCTCTTTGCGGGTTTCGCGATCGCCTTTGCGATCAAGGTTCCGCTGTGGCCGGTACATACCTGGTTGCCGGACGCCCACACGGAAGCTCCCACCGCCGGCTCAGTGATATTGGCAGGCGTGATGCTCAAGATGGGGACGTACGGCTTTCTGCGTTTTGCGATTCCGCTTTTCCCCGCCGCCGCGATCGAGGCGACGCCGCTTTTGATGACGCTGGCAGTTATCGGGATTGTCTACGGTGCGCTGCTCGCGATGTCGCAGCACGACCTCAAGCGGCTGGTGGCGTACTCATCGGTGAGCCACCTCGGCTTCGTGATGTTGGGAATCTTCGCGCTTGACCCCCAGGGAGTCGAGGGTGCGATCTACCAGATGCTCAACCACGGGCTCTCGACGGGTGGGCTTTTCCTGCTCGTGGGGATGATCTACCTGCGGCGACACACGCGCGAGATCTCCGAGTTCGGCGGCCTGTGGAAAAGCGTTCCGGTCTTTGCCGGGATTTTCATGGTAGTGATGCTGTCCTCTATCGGCTTGCCGGGACTCAACGGGTTCGTCGGTGAGTTCCTGATCCTGCTCGGCACGTTTCTCGGACCGGTGTGGTGGTGGTTTGCGGTGATTGCGATCGCCGGAATCGTCCTGGGTGCGCTTTACATGCTCTACGCTTATGAACGTGTGATGTGGGGTCCGATCACGCATGCGGTGAACGCGACGCTGGCCGACCTCAACCTGCGCGAAGTCGCGGTGATGGTTCCGCTGATCGTGCTGATGGTTCTGATGGGGCTCTATCCGCGGCCGCTAATCGCGCGGATGGAACCGTCGGTCGCAGCGCTCCTCACCCGCGTGCATACCGCTGAAGCGCGAGTTGATATGCGACCACAGGGAAGGTTTACGGGCGTGCGTCTGGCGGCGCATCATCGGCCGTTCGAATGAACTTCAATCTTTCCTCGATAAATTTTGCGTGGCTGCCGATTCTGCCACTCGGGGCGATGGCTATTGGCGCGATTGCGGTGCTGCTCGTAGGGGTGCGCCTCGAAGACGACGAGAGCGAGGGGCTGGGGTTTCTCGCGCTCCTGACGCTGCTCGCGGCTTTTATCCTGACGCTCTTAACGCTCGGGCAGAACACGCTCGCGTTCGGTGGCTCGCTCGTTACCGATGACTATTCGGCCTTTTTCGAGCTGGTCATCCTAGTGGCGACGGCCCTTACGATCGGCATGTCGCTCGGCTATGTGGCCGACGCCACCTTGCCGGGGGCCGAATACTACGGTCTCGTCCTGTTCGCCGCCTTCGGCATGATGCTGATGGCGGCGGCGGGTGACTTGATAATCATTTTCCTGGGGCTCGAGACGATGTCGATCGCGGTCTACGCGCTCGCTGGATTCGAGCGGCACGATCCCAAGTCGACCGAGGCAGCTATCAAGTATTTTATGCTCGGTGCCTTTTCCACCGGCTTCCTGCTCTACGGAATCGCCCTAATATATGGTGCGACCGGGACGATACGGCTGGAGCCGATTCGCGCGGCGCTGGTGAGCGGGGTGGGAGCGAATCCGCTCCTGCTGCTCGGACTGGGCCTGATGCTGATGGGTTTCGGCTTCAAGGTCGCGGCGGTGCCCTTCCATATGTGGACGCCCGACGTCTACGAGGGCGCGCCGACCCCGATTACCGCCTTCATGGCGGTAGGCGTAAAGATCGCGGCCTTCGCCGGGTTCCTGCGGATATTCCTCGTGCACTTAGGTCCGGTCAGCGGCCGTTGGACCATGGTGTTGTGGGTGCTCGCGGCGCTGACGATGACGGTCGGAAATGTGAGCGCGCTCGTTCAAACCAATATCAAGCGCATGCTGGCGTATTCCGCGATCGCGCACGCCGGCTACGTGTTGGTGGGGATGACCGCGGCACCGACTCCCGCTGCGGGCGGCGCGATCCTCTACTACCTGCTTGGCTATGCCTTCGCGACCTTGGGTGCGTTCGCATTGCTGGTCGCGCTGGAACGCGGCGGGGCGTCGCACGACCTGATCACGGATTACCGCGGTCTCTCGCGGACCCATCCGGGACTCGCGGCAGCGATGGCGCTGTTCATGTTGTCGCTGGCCGGGGTGCCGCCGCTGGCGGGCTTCGTCGGTAAGTTTTACATTTTCGCGGCAGCGTTGCGCAGCGGACTCGTATGGCTGGTGATTATCGCCGTGCTCAACAGCGTGATCTCGGTTTACTACTACGTCGCGGTAATCGTGGCGATGTATATGCAGGAGGGCGGCGTAGGAGTTGAGCGGATGGGTGCGCGTCCCGCTCTGGTTATCAGTATCGCGGTAGCCGTCGTCGGCACGATCATGGTGGGGCTGTATCCGCAACCGCCGATCAGTGCGGCGGTAAACGCGTTCGCGGCTGCAGTTGGCGGTCCCGCCTTGCACGCCACGGCGCTGCTGCCGTAAAGATTGACCTTCGTGCGATTTTGCCGACCGCGCCGGGTCGGATCGCGCCGTGATTGCAGGCGCAAGGAAGGTGCAGGCCGCGATATTATCGGCGATTTCGCGGCCGCTTGCTCGATACGGTCTTAGGGGCAGGCGGCGACTTTCTCACGGCCTTGGGTTTCGCCGCGTTTGCCTTCGAGGTTGAGGATTTGGCCTTGATGACCGGAGCCACCGTCACGGATGGCGCCTCCGACGGGAAAAAGGCATCGGCTTCGATTTCGATCAGCATGTCCGGATGAACCAGCCGCCGCACCTCGACGGCCGTCGAGGCGGGAGGATTTGCTCCGAAGCTTTCCTGGTGGGCCCGTGCCACCTCATTGAATCGCGCGATATCGGTTACGAAGATCCGAGTGCGCACTACGTGGGCAAGGCTGACTCCCGCGCGCTCGAGCGCCGTGGCAATATTGCTGATGGCCTGGCGCGCCTGCACATACATTTGCCCGGGGCCAACGATTATCCCCTGCTGGTCGAACGAGGTCGTGCCGGATACCGCCACCCAATCGCCGGCGCGGACCGCCCGAGAATAGCCGAAGATCGGTTCCCACGGCGCGCCGCTGGCAATGCGGCTGATTTTTTGCATGCTCGATAGCCCCCAGTGGGCGCATCCGCCTGCTAGTCAGCGTTCAATCGGGGGCCAGTCCTCTTCGAGTTCACGGCCGATGGAACGCTTGGGCGCTTTCACAACGGGGTTAGTGCTAACGGGAGAGAGGATCCAGAGTATGAGTTCGCGCAGGTATCGCGGCCAGGACGAGTCCTGCGGCCGTGCCCGGTACATGTCAAGCTCCGGTTCGACCACGCGATGAACCCGCTCGGGCGATCTCCCGCCGCTGGAAAGGAAACGCTGTCTCACCTCCATCTGGTTGAGCATCCTCCGGTGAACTCGGAAGAAATTATATATTAGTCTCCGGCCCCTGAGCAAAAAATATTTTATCGAGGGCGATCTCAATGGGTTACGACATCGGTAATCACTTGAAGTCAGTGCTTACGTAAAGTATCCTAGCGCCGTTTTCAAAGCTCTGCGCGTTTCGGCGAGCGCGGATGGTACGAAGGAGGTAGTGATGCGCAAAGTCCTGTTCCTGGCATTGGTCTCGATGTTCTTTGCGGCGACCGCTTGCAACAAATCCGAAGAAACCCCAGCTTCTCCTGAGGCTTCCGCTTCTGCCGCGGCCTCCGAGGAAGCGAGCCCGGCCGCGTCCGCCGCAGCACCCGAGGCGAGTCCTGCCGAAGCCAGCCCGGCTGCTTCGCCGGCTGGTTCCTGAGACAGCGTCCGTTCTCATCTCCCGTCACCTGCGCGTCCGCGGTATCACGCTGACGCGCAGGAGTACGGGACCCTCGTTGCGGGTTCCTGGATTCAATACCGAGGGTCGCTTGTCTTTAGCGCCTACGCAGGCCGGTTGACGTAGTCGCGGTGGTTGAGGCCGCATCCGAGGGGCGGCTACGATGCCCCCATGATCGATCAAGCGCTGGACTTCCGCGACGAGAGTGATGGTCTGTTTGCCTTGCTTGAACCTCTCGACGAGTCCGACTGGACCCGCCAAACCCAATTCAAGCACTGGACCTCCAACGATATTGTCGCCCATCTGCACATGGGCAACTATGCCGCGGACCTTTCATTGCGGGGCGGCGACGAGTTCGCCGCTTTCGGTCGGCGCCTCGCCGAATTGGGCCGCAACGCCGGTCGCCACCTCGACGCGACGCACGCCTGGATCGGCGGAATCAGCAACCGTGATCTGCTGCTCCGTTATCGCGATTTCTATCGCGAGATGACCGGCCGCTTCGTCGCCGCCGAGCCTCGGCGAAGGGTGAAGTGGTTTGGCCCCGATATGAGTGTGCTCTCCAGTATCTCAGCGCGTTTGATGGAAACCTGGGCGCACGGCCAGGCCGTGTACGATCTCTTTGGGAAGACGCGAGTCGACACCGATCGCGTGAAGAACATCGCGATTATCGGGATCAACACGTTTAATTGGACCTTCGCCACGCGTGGGATTGAGCCGCCGGGTATTCGGCCAAATGTCCGACTAACCGCCCCGTCGGGTGCGCAATGGGATTGGCCGGAGGCAGCTTCCGACAATTTCATCGAAGGAAGCGCCGTCGAGTTTTGCCAGGTCGTCGCGCAAACTCGGAATATCGCCGATACCTCGTTAAAAGTCGTCGGCAAAACCGCCACGGCCTGGATGGCAATCGCGCAATGCTTCGCCGGTCCGCCTGAAACCCCACCGCCGCCGGGTACGCGGTTCCGTCAGCGCCAAGACGTTTGAAAAGAGCGGCGTTGGCCGAGGCAATCTATGCCGGGGACGATGATCGGCACGGCGGTTGCCGAATCGTGAAAGTTCTCGACAGCGGGAACTTCGCTCCTCTCCCGCAAACGCACTGATCTTCTCCTGTCGGGCAGTTAAGATGCGGCTTTCGGCACCTGCCGGCCGAGGATCCATGGAAGACACGGGCCTGCGACCAGCGCTCTCACTCTTCGACGCGGTGACGATAGTTGCCGGCTCGATGGTCGGATCAGGGATTTTCATTGTCTCGGCCGATATTGCGCGAGAGGTAGGATCACCCGCCGGTCTGCTGTTGGTCTGGCTCGCGAGCGGTCTAATGACCATCGCAGGCGCGCTGGCGTACGGCGAGTTGGCGGCGATGATGCCACAAGCGGGCGGGCAATATGTTTTTTTGCGCGAGGCCTACGGCCGTCTTTGCGCATTTTCCTTCGGTTGGACATTGCTACTAGTCATTCAGACCGGAACGATCGCGGCGGTTGCCGTGGCTTTTGCGCGCTATGCAGGCGTGATCTGGCCGGCGCTCAATGGACAAATATTCCTGGGCGCGGGAAGTTTCGGGCTCTCGGGCGAACGCGCGGGCGCGATCGCCGTGATCGCTCTGCTGACCATGGTCAATTTGCGCGGCTTGAATATGGGCCGGCTCGTGCAAAATACGTTCACCAGCACCAAGATCCTGTCGTTGATTTTCATCGCGGTGCTGGGCTGTTTGATTGCGCCGAATGCTACCGCGATTCGAGCGAATTTCGGCAGCAGCGCCGGTTTTCTCGGAGCGCGCAACTTCTCGCCGGGTTTACTCGCCGCCTTTGGCGCAGCGATGGTGGGCGGACTCTTCTCAGCCGACGCCTGGGCGACCGTAACCTTCGCGGCCTCCGAGGTGCGCAATCCCAAGCGCGATCTACCACGCGCGCTGGCGTTGGGCACTGGGATCGTGATCGTTCTTTATATCCTGACCAACTGCGCTTACCTGTTCGAGTTGCCGGTGGTGGGAGTCCGCGCGGCGGGTGGTGCTCCCGATGTTTTCGCGCGCGGCATTGCCGGGGCGGAGGGCGATCGCGTCGCCACGGCCGCGATGCAAATGGTGTGGGGCGGCAGGAGCGCGGTCATCACTGCGATGCTCGTGATGATCTCGACCTTTGGCTGCGCCAATGGTCTGATTCTCACCGGCGCGCGCGTCGTTTACGCCATGGCGGAGGACGGTGTCTTCTTTGCCGCGGCGGGATGTCTCAACCGGAACTCCGTTCCAGGCTTGGCCCTCATGATGCAGGGGGCGTGGGCGGCCCTGCTCACGGTTTCGGGGACCTACTCTGAACTGCTCGACTACGTCATCTTCGCGCAGTTGCTGTTCTACGTGCTGACGGTCGCGGCAGTTTTCGTCTTGCGGATACAACAGCCCGAGGCCCCGCGCCCCTATCGCGCATGGGGCTATCCATGGCTGCCCGCCGCATATATCGCTGCAACGGTCGCGTTGATGTGCGACCTGCTGGTGGTTCGGCCGCGTTACACCTGGCCAGGGCTGTTAATCGCCCTGAGTGGAGTTCCGGTGTACTCATGGACCGTGCGGCGGCGGGAAAACGGGTTGATCGAGAAGGAAGCGCGAAAGACTTGAGCGCGAGCGTCGTAGGTACAACTCCGGTTTGCGCATACGCAGTGAGCGCGTTTGCTGAGCCGTCAAATTCCAGCGCGACCAGGTGCCTCTTCCTCGCGGAGCCACCCGGGGGTTGGTCTTTCCAGCGCTGACGGCGAGACCACGCCGGTACAGCGATAGTGTTTATTGTACCAGTCGCCGGTTATCGTCGATCGCCGTCTTGTATATCTGCCGTCTTGCCTCTAGAGATTCAGACAATGTCGAATGTCCTGCAGTCAGAGCGTACGCGGCGCCTGATGGACGAGGCTGAGGCAGTATTCACGCAGGAGGGGTTTCTTCACCTCAGTACCGATCGTCTGGCGCAGCGACTACGGTGCTCAAAGCGCACGATTTATGCCGTGGCACCGAGCCATGAGAAATTTTTCGAAGTAATAATTTCTCGCCGGCTGGCACGAGTCGTCGCGCGGATCGAGGAGTTGGAAAACGCCCCTAGCATAGAGGCTGCGATGCTGGGTTTTGTCGAGGCGAGCGCCGACAACCTGAGAAATGTTTCGTCCCTCTGGTTCAGAGACATCATGCGTTTCCCGGCGGGAGCCGCGGCAGTCCAACATTGGGAGGAGACATTTGGAAACGCGCTTGGACGCCTGATTGAACGCGGTATTCGTGAAAAAGTGTTCCGAAAAGTGGAACCTCGGCTGGCCGCCGAGGCCCTTTTGGTGTCGGTGAAGCGGATGATCGACCCAGACCTGCTGGTAAATCTGCGCGTAAACGCCGCCGATGCCGTACAACAGGTCTATGAGATTTTCTGGTCCGGTCTCTATAGCGGCCGCGAGAAATCAACCAAAAACAGGTCACCGTCGGCGCGCTAGAGCCTGGCCAATAAAGACCAGCCAGTGCGATGCGCCATCGGCGACGCGTCGCACCGGCCGCGCCCTGCCTACGACAGTAGAGTCTCTTTCACGGTCAGCAGATCGACGTATTCGCGAACCCGGCGAATCTTGCCGTTCTCGACCTCGAAGACGAAGCAGTATTCGTTGCGATAGTCCTTGCCGTTCGCGGCTTTGCCCTGGTTGGTCAGCTCCACGATCACGGTATTGTCATCGGTGGCGTGGACCTTGTGGATCTCGCTGTTGAGACCCTTGGGGAAGGCGGTTCGCGCACCGTTACCGAAGGTGCGGATCGCATCCTTGCCGCGTTTGAGTCCCGAGACGTTGGGCAGGTTGCCGGGGATAACCCAGCTAATCTCGTCGGACATGTTGGCGAGGGCGGCGTCGAGGTCGCCGGAAATAAAGGCGCGCCAGGTTTTCGTCACCAGTTCCTTGTTTTGTTCGGCTGACATCGCAATGGTACCTCCGATCCGAATTTTGTTGGCCTTGGGTTGGGTTCAACACCACGCCTACACCAATACGAGAGGTGGCGACAAGGGAGCGCGCGGAAGCGGGCCCGTGCAGTTGAGTCTAGTGCCCGGCCGCAGCACCCCGGTCAGTTTGCTTGCTCGCACGGAACAAGACGAACGACGGAATCATCAGTACGGCGATCATGCTCAACATCCGGTAGATATCGTTGAAGGCGAGCATCGCGGACTGCTGCTGGACGGCTCCATAGATCATGCCGAGACCCTGCTTCCGCCCGGTGATGATTTGCCCGAGGAATGGAAAGGCGGGTGCACCGGGCGCGCGCGGCGTCATGCTACCCAGCCGCCAGGCGTCGAAGACCGAGAAGTGCTGCACGAGATAGAACTGATGAACCTGCTGGTCGCGAACGAGCATGTTGGTGAGGTAGGCGATGCCGATTGCGGCGCCCGTATTGCGCATCATGTTGTACAGGCTTGCCGCGTAGCCCATCTGTTCGCGCGGGACGCAGCTTAAGGCGGCCGCCGATAGAATCGGAAAGCACATCCCGAGTCCGAGCCCGAGGACGATGCCGGGCCAAATCACGTCCCACATGCCGACGTCCAGGTCCCAACGCGCCATCGACCACAAGCCGATGGTCATCAGAAGGAAACTGAGGCCTATGAGGCGTTTGTTGTCATAGCCGGCGCGCGAGATCTGTCCGGCGAAGAGCATCGCGGTCATCGCGCCAAGGGCTCGCGGCGCCATCACGAGTCCGGCCCTCCAGGCGGTGTAGCCCATATATTCCTGGAGGAAGACCGGATTGAGCAATCCAGTGCCGAAGAGGATAAAACTCAACATCACGACCGCGAACAGCGCGCTGGAAAATTGTGCGGATTTTGAGGAATCGCAACTCGAGGACCGGCTCCTTGACCCGGAGCTCGTGGACCACCAAAGCAACCATCGCTAACCCGGAAATCGCACTGGCCCAAACCACCCAGGCGGAGTTAAACCAGTCTGCGCGCTGGCCTCGGTCGACCACGATCTGCAGAAGGCCCAGCCACAATACAAGATAGAGGATACCCAGGTAATCGACGCTCTTGCCCGCGCCGCGCGCACGCAGATATGCGGGGTCGTGAACGAAAGCTGTGACCATCCCGAAGGCGATGGCGCCGATGGGGACGTTGATGTAGAAATTCCAGCGCCAATTCCAGTTGTCGGTGATCCATCCGCCGATGGTGGGACCGAGTATAGGGGCGACCATCAGGCCCATTCCCCACATCGCCATGGCGAGTTGCTGCTCCTCCGGCGGAAAGGTCTCCATCATGATCGCCTGGGAAGACGGGATCATCGCAGCGCCGGCCACTCCCTGGAGCAGGCGAAATACCACCATCTGATCCAGCGAGCGGGCGGCGCCGCAGAGGGTTGAGGCCCCGACGAAACGTAGCGACCGAGACAGAGAAAGTAGCGTTTGCGGCCAAAGCGCGCCGAAATCCATCCGGTCAACGGGATCATGACGCCATTGGCGACGAGGTAGCTGGTGAGGACCCAGGCGATTTCGTCGACGCTGGCGGAGAAACTGCCCTGCATATGGGGCAGGGAGACGTTGACGATCGAACCGTCGAGAACTTCGAGCGCGGCGCCAAGCATCACGGCGATGGCGATGAGCCATTTGTGCGGCGGGCGTGCCGGATGCTGGGCTGGTTGTAGAGCGGATTCGACGGCGGCGGCCATGATTCACCCGTTCTTCGATGAATTCCCGGGTCTCACCCGTCGGTCGCCATGCGCGGGGCACGGCGCGGCGCACGCCGCAAGCCTGCGTCCGGAATGCCGCGGGACCGCGGCTTCGGCGCATCCGCGGGGTCGTTGACCGAGAGCCGTTCACCCAGCCATCGCAGGAAGCGCAAACGGCTGCGGCGAAAACGCGGGTCGGTCGGCGCCAGGCCGGTGGCGAGGCGGGTCATCTGCGGGAACGCCAGGGGAAATACGGTGAGGGCGATTAGGGTGATCTGGAGTTGGCTGAGGTCGAGGTCGCGCGGGATGCGACCATGGGCTTGGGCGCGACGCAAGCGGGCATTGGTGCGTTTGAAGTAGTCGCGGCGCTCGTCTTCGCCGACCAGTTTGTCGCCGGCGGCACTCAGCGCTTCCCATTCGAGCAGCCGTACCCATTCGAAGTCGCTCGAGCCGGCTTCGTACCAATGGAGAATAGCCGCGGCAAGATCATCAGGCGCGGATTCGAAGAAGTTCGCGCGTTCGCTGAATTTGCGTCGCAGGATTTCGCGGTAGAGCTCCTCCTTGGAGCCGAAGCAATAGAAGAGCATGCGTTTGTTGACGCCGGCGCGACGCGCAATCTGGCCGCAGCGCGCTCCGCCGAGGCCGTGGGCCGCGAATTCGGCGAGGGCGGCGCCGAGAATGCGTTCGCGAGTACGCGCGAGATCGCGGACCTTCTCCATAGTTAACCTGACAGTTAATACTATTAACCACGCGATGAATTCAAGGA
Source organism: uncultured Pseudomonadota bacterium (assembly GCA_963837035.1). Lineage (GTDB taxonomy): Bacteria > Desulfobacterota > Binatia > Binatales > Binataceae > JASHZA01. The sequence goes on along the minus strand of CAWIMH010000019.1, from coordinate 124,483 downwards.
CAAAAAAGTGGCGCGGCCGACGATCGCCGGCCGCGCGCTTTACTTGAGAACTCGGCTGCTGGGTCCTATTCCGGGCGCGACACCTAACGCCGCTTCGGGATCACCGGCAGGGTCAGATAGGACGCGAACCCGCGGTCGTGCCTCAGGGTCTGCAGGGCCGGCGCGTTTCGGCGTCGGCGAAGAGATCATGTCCGGTATTCGGATTGCGATCGAAGCGCGGGAAATTGCTCGAGCTTACTTCCAGCCGGATCCGATGGCCCGCCTTGAACAGATTCGAAGTCGACCACATGTCGATATTGAATTCGTAGACCTTGCCTGGGGTCATCAGCTTAGGATCGGACTTCGATTCGCGCACGCGCGCGCGCAGATGCCGTCGGTCAGGTTGCGCGCGAAGCATCCGCATCGTCGACGTCTACGAGCTTGGCGGTGAAATCGGTATCGGGAGCGGACGACGAGGCATACAGGGTCAGCTGGACGGGCCGGTGACTTCGACGTCCTCGGCCAGTGGCTCAGTGGAATAGACCAGTACGTCGGCGCGATGCTCGATAGCGGTCTGGTCGAAGGCGCCGCCCGGTACGGCGTTGTGATAGCAGCAGAGTCCGCCGCCGTTGGTCGGGACGGGATTGAACGGATTGTAGAGAAAGACATCGGCGGGTTCGTTGCCCGGCGCCTCGACGCGAAAGCGCGCCGTCGCCGGCGGCGCTATTGGCGCGGCCGCGGCTATGCAGGTAGTAGCGGCGCCATTCGGTGTCGGGTAGCGGCCAATCCTTCTCGTCGCGCCAGTCATTGGCGCCCATCACATAGACCCGCACGGGCGCGTCGTCGCCGGCGCCGTTGCGCTTGCCCTTGAGCCAGTGATCGAAGAAGTCGAGTTGCATCCCGTCGTAATCGATCGAGACGAAACTCGAGCGGTAAGCCCATGTCGACCTGGCCGACGAGGCTGGCGAGAGGCAAGCGTATGGTACCAGGGGCCCATCACGAGGCGTGGCTTGCGTCCGGCGGCGCCACGCGCCTTTCGCTTTCATCCCGGTGTAGTTGCGCACGGTGCCGCCGGCGAAAATGTCGTACCATCCGCCGAAATTCAGCGTCGGGACGTTGATCTTCGCGTGGTATTCCTCGATGCAGAGCTTGCGCCAGTAGTCGTCGTAGTAGGGATGGTCGAGCCAGTCGAAGAAGTAGGGCGCGCCGGTGCGGAACATGCGGAAATTCCTTGAGCGGCGAGGAACATCCATCTGGGATCGCATGGAGTCCATGGTCGACATCATGGCGGCCAGTTCCTTGCGCGCGTCCGCGCTTTCCTCGCGCTCGCGCATCAGGCGCGCCAGCCCAAGATTGCTCATCAGCCAGCTCACGTTGAAGAAAAGCGAAAACGCCCCGCCCTGATAGGTCCAATTGTCGTGGTAATCGCTGGCGGTGATCGCAGGGCACCATCGCCTTGAGGCTTGGCGGCAACTGGGTCGCCGCGAGCCATTGCGTCGCGCCCATATAGGACGCCCCGAACATGCCGACCTTGCCGTCGGCCCACGGCTGGCGCGCGACCTGTTCGATGGTGTCGTAGCCGTCGAGGGTCTCGTCGACGAAGCAGGTGAAGGTGCCGGGCGAGGCGAAGCGACCCGCGGCAATCGACGAAGACCACGTTATAGCCGCGCTGCGGCCGCGCGTATCGCGTCGAGGTGTTGAAGGAGATTTGCGGGAACTTCTTGTCGTAAGGGGTGCGATTGAGCAGGACCGGGAGTTTCTCGGGGGTATCGGGGCGAAAGAGGTCGCCCTTGAGGACGCATCCGTCGCGCATCGGGATATCGATGTTTTTTTCGATGATGATCCTGGGCATCGTTGGGCCCTCCTGGTTCGATCGAACGTGCGGCTTCCTGCGTCGCTTGTAACGCGGGCCACCTGCCGCTGCAAGCAACGCCAGGGGCGGCGGTTCCGGCATCTCTAGCGCCCGCCGCCTGGCGAACCTATGATACGGGGGTTGCGCGGCGCGCGTTTACCTGTACCTGACCTGCGCGGCATAGAACCAACCTGGCGAGGCGGAGCATTCGGCATGGCGAGTGAACGGCAAAAGGAAATCAAGCGCCGGCGCAAGCGGCGCGAGAAACGGCTCAAAGCGAGAGTTCGCGAAGCGCGCAAGCTGCAGAAGAAGAAGCGAGCCTGACTTCGCTGATTCGTCACGCCGCGATGCAGGCGGTCGGCGAATCGCAGTTCTGACGGAGGACAACGGCAATGGCATTCGAGACGATCCGGTACGAGGTGGCGGACGAGGTCGCGACGATCACGCTCAATCGACCGTCCAAGATGAATGCCTACACGGCGGAGATGGGAGTCGAGATCGTCCAGGCGATGCGCCAGGCCGACGAGGATCGTGGCGTCCGCGTCGTGATAATGACCGGAGCGGGACGTGCTTTCTGCGCAGGTGCCGATATCAGCATGTTCGCCGGGAATATCCAGGCCCGCGAATCCGGGAGCGCGCCGCGATCGAGCGAACGCCGCGAAGGAATGACCTCGTATCCAACTTTGATGCAGGGCCTGAGCAAGCCGTCGATCGTGGCGATTAACGGGTTCGCACTCGGTATCGGTGCGACGATGACGTTGCCGTGCGACATTCGGATCATGGCGGAGGGAGCGAAGCTGGGTTTCATCTTCTCGCGTGTCGGCCTGATGTCGGAATTGGGGTCTTCATACCTCTTGCCACGCCTTGTCGGTGTATCTCGCGCTACCGAGATGATGCTGACCGGACGTCAATACAGCGCGGCCGAATGCCTCGCGATGGGCTTGGTGAGCCAGGTCGTGCCCGCTTCAGACCTTGACGCCAAGGCGCGTGAACTGGCCGGCGAGATAGTTCTCGGCTCTCCCCTTTCGCTCTCACTGACCCGCCACGCTATCTACCATGGGCTGAACGGTACGATCGACAACGCGATCGAGTTCGAGACAGTCGCACTCGAACGGTGCTATGCGAGCGCGGAGCACAAGGAGTACGTCAGCGCCTTTATGGAAAAACGCAAACCCGATCTGAAGCGGATCCCCAAATAAAGCCGGAAACTGGCTGCCAGGGCTGATTGTGAGATAGAATGCATCATTAGGCTGGCGATCAGCAGCTAATTCGGAAAAACACCAGAAAAAAATACATCGTGGAGGCGTAGGCGATATGGCCATTCATCTGGGAAGCACGGCCCCGGATTTCACCCAGGAATCGACTGAAGGGACGATCAAGTTTCATGAGTGGATTGGGGACAAATGGGCGGTTCTGTTCTCTCATCCGAAAGATTTCACCCCAGTGTGCACCACCGAGCTTGGACTGGTCGCGAAACTGAAGCCTGAGTTCGATAAGCGCAACGCCAAGGCGATCGCGGTCAGCGTGGATGATGTGAAATCACACAACGGCTGGGTTAAAGATATCGAGGAGACTCAAGGAGCCCGGTTGAACTTCCCGATACTCGGCGACGCGGACAAGAAGGTTTCGACTCTCTATGACATGATTCATCCCGACCTGAGCGACACGACCACGGTTCGGTCCGTCTTCGTGATCGATCCCAAGAAGAAAGTACGCTTGATGATTACATATCCGCAGAGTTGCGGGCGTAATTTTCAGGAACTGCTGCGCGTGATCGATTCGCTCCAACTAACTGACAATCACTCGGTTGCGACCCCCGGGAACTGGAAGGATGGCGAGGACGTCGTGATCGTCCCATCGCTAACCGATCCTAAGATTATGAAGGAGAAGTTCCCCAAGGGCTGGCGCGAGCTCAAGCCCTATCTGCGCATGACTCCGCAGCCGAACAAATAGCTTTCGCCTAGGCGCGCGATCTGCGGCCCGGCAATCAAAGGCCGGGCCGCATTTGTTTTGCGGCCCTGGGCAAGGTTGCCTCGACCGCCAGAAGTATTGCCTTGCGATCGACGGCCGGTATTGCAAAAGTAAGCCAGTTTTCAGAGGTTCTGGAGTTTTCCGATGGAACAACAGAAGCTTTTTCCGGTGAGCGTGGTCGGCTCGTGGTCACGGCCGGAATGGCTGGTGCACGCATTGCGCCGCCGCCAGGCGGACGAGATTTCCGCTGAGGAATTCAACCGTATCGCCGATGACGCGGTGCTCGCCGCGATCAAGTACCAGGAAGACGCCGGCGTCGACATCGTGACCGATGGCGAGATGCGGCGCGATAACTTCTACTCCTTCGTGGTGGAAAAACTCTCGGGCATGCGCTTGATGAAGCTCTCGCAATTGCTCGACTACATGAAGGATCGGGCCGGGTTCGAGGAAATCCTGCGCGCGCTCGACGTGCCCGCCTTTGCGATCAAAAGTCCAATCGCGATCGACCGGATTCGCGAGCACGAGGAGGGAATCTGCCAGGACGAGGCGCGCTTCCTCAAGGCCCATACCCAGCGGCAGACCAAGATGCCGATACCGGGGCCTTATCTGCTCACCCGCTCGAGCTGGTTCGAAGGGCTCTCCGACAAGGTCTACCCGACGCGCGAAGATCTGGCGAAGGACGTGGTCAGGATCCTGCGGCGAGAGTGCGAAGCCTTGAAGCGCGCCGGCATCGACTTTATCCAACTGGATGAACCGTCCATTTCGCAGGTCGTCTACGGCGACGAAGCCGAGCAGACCTTCATGTGCGCCGCGCTAGGCTCGCGCACCGAGCCCACCACTGAACTCGAGTTCGCGGTGCGATTGGTCAACGAGACGGTCGAGGGTATCGATGGTGTGAAATTCGGGGTACACGTCTGCCGCGGCAACTGGAGCCGCAAGGAGGACGTTCTTTTAACCGGGAACTATGGTCCGTTGTTGCCGTGGCTGATGCGAATGAACGTCGATCAGCTCGTGCTCGAGATGGCGACGCCGCGGGCGGGCGAGATCGAGGTCTTCAAGGAATATCGCAACGAGAAAGAAATCGGTCTGGGCGTATGCAATCCGCGTACGGATGAAATCGAAACGCCCCAGCAGATCACTAGCCGGGTCAAAGAGGTGCTCAAGTACTTTGACCCCGAGAAGATCTATCTGAACCCCGATTGCGGCTTTGGCACCTTCGCCGAGCGCTGTGTGAATACGCCCGAAGTCGCTTACCGTAAATTACAGTCGATCTCCGCCGCGGCCGCGATGCTGCGGAAGGAATACGCCTGAAGCTAATTCCCAACGAGGCATCGAACAATGGCAGACGTCACCACCCTCAATGGCCTTCGCGTCGAAAAGATCAAAGCGATCCTCGATTCCATGCGCGACGATCCCGAGGTCCTCAAAGCCGTCACGGGTCCGTGGAAGTCACGCGTGGTATGGCAGGGCGGCTTCAAAGCCAAGGCCTACATGCGCAAGCATGCCGTCGAAATGGACGAGCCGGATGGCCTCGATGCCAGCGATTCGGCTGCCAGCGCGCATGAACAGTTGCTCTCAGCCATAGGGAGCTGCCTTACAGTCGGCTACGTGCTCAACGCCACCAAGCGCGGAATCAAGGTGCACGACCTCGAAATCGCGCTCGAAGGTAATTTCGACAACATCCTGAAATGGGCAGGGCACGCGCCGGCGGGTAATCCCGGCTATCCGACCGTCAAGGCCAAGTGCTTCGTCCGCGCCGACGCGGACGAGAAGACCCTGCGTGAAATCTGGCAGGCCGCCGTCGACGGATCGCCGGTGACGCAAACGGTCGCGCGTCCGACCAAGATTGTCACCGAATTCGAGAAGGTCTAGGGCCTGGATGGCGAAGCTGGTCGGCGCACAGTGGATCACCGAGCGGCTTGACAGTCCCTCGATCGCGGTGATCGATCCGCGCCGCCCGATGAAGTACCTGCTCGGGCATCTCCCGGGCGCGATTAATATCCCGGTTTACCAGGCCTTTGGCGCTGACGGCCGCCTCCTGTCACCCGACGCCCTCGCTGCCCATATCGGCGGTAGAGGCCTGGCGGATACTGCTCCCGCAGTGCTTTATGACTCACCCGAGGGGCAAAACGCCACGATGCTCGCGTGGATCCTGGAATACCTTGGACACAGCGACGTTTACCTTATGGATACCTTGTTCGAGGCCTGGAAGGCAGAGGGACGCGAAGTCCGCTACAAACCGGTCGAAACTACCCCACAGCACTCCGTTCCACGGGTAGACTCGTCGATTCGCGCGACGCTCGAGGATGTACGTGGGACCCGCGGGCTCAGACTGGTAGACTTCCGCAGCCGCGAGGAATTTACCGGCGAAAGGTCAATCGGGAACGACCCGCCCGGCCATATTCCGGGTGCCGTCAACCTTGTATGGCACGAAATCGGCGGTTTGTCCGGGCGGTTGCTTAAGCCCGTAGAGCAGCTCGAAGCGCTGCTGCGCGAGGCAAATGTCACGCGCGCCGATAAGATAGTGGCCTACTGCCGCAGCGGTCCCCGCGCCGCGTTGGGCTATTTTGCCTTGCGGGAGTTGGGTTTCGACGTACGGCTCTTCGACGGTTCCTATGCCGCATGGGTGCAGGCCGGTCTCGCTACGGAAAAATAGCGGAAAGGAATCCAGCGAAAAGTCCTGTAGCGGTAGCGGTAACCGCCAAGTTCGTCCTTGCGTTGACAATCGCGCGTGCTGGCCGGAAAATTGAAATAATGGCGCGCATTACCGTAGAAGACTGCCTCGAACAGATTCCTAACCGATTTGAATTGGTCCTCGGCGCCGCGCGCCGGGCCAAGCAACTCCTGAAAGGCGCGCGGCCATTGGTCGATTCCGACAACAAGGAAGTAGTAACGGCTTTACGCGAAATTGCCGCCGGAAAAGTCACAGTCATCCAGCCCGAGGAAAAGTAGCAGCGACCCGGCCATTCCAGTCGCGGGACGCTGCCCTGTCAAGCACCCGGTACCGTTGCGCGCGCGAGCGCCACAAAATCGCAGAGACCGAGGGTAGCGAACAGTATCGAGATGGCGCGCAAGCCTGAATCATCACGCTCCGGGCGCGGCAAGTCCGTGGGGCGACCGTCTCGGCTATCGCCGGCGGGTAAGCCAGTGCACTCCGATGAACCGATCGAAGTGGAGGCCGTGGCGCGCGAAGAGGATCTGCCCGGCGAACCCGAGCCGCCCCTCGAGGTCGAGGTTTCCGCCGCGGATGACGACGAAGCCCCCGAAGTGACGGTCGACGAGACGCGGCTCCCGGGGCTCGATGAGCTGGAGGAGGGGCACAGCGAGTCGGCGGCCGCATCTGACACAGGTTCACTGGTTCCGTTCGACCCGCTGAGTCGCTACCTCTCGGAAATCCGCCGCTTCCCTCTTCTCACCCGCGAAGAAGAGATCGAAATCGCCAAGCGCTACGCTCAGTTCCACAATCGCGAGGATGCCTTCAAGCTGGTTACTGCGAATCTCCGCCTGGTGGTGAAGATTGCGAACGAGTTCGCACGCGCGTCGAAGAACCTGCTCGATCTTATCCAGGAGGGCAATGTCGGCCTGATGGAGGCCGTCAAGAACTTCGACCCCTACCGCGGGATCCGCTTTCCGTCGTACGCAGTATGGTGGGTGCGCGCATACATCTACCGCTTCCTGATCAACAATTGGCGCTTGGTCAAAATCGGCACCACCCAGGCACAGCGCAAGCTTTTCTTCAATCTCCGCAAGGAAAGCGACCGGCTCGAGACCGAAGGCTTCGCCCCGCAACCCAAGCTGCTCGCGCAGAGGATGGGTGTGAAGGAAAGCGAAGTGCGCGAGATGCAGGAACGGATGGCACAGAGCGAGGTCTCGCTCGATCAACCCTCGGGACCCGGCGACGAAACCCCACTCATGGACGCTATCCCGGATCGCGGATGGAACCCGGAAGAGACCGCATCGCAAACCGAATGGCACGACTTCGCGCATGAAAAGATCGAGCAGTTCGCCGCCACGCTCAAAGACAAGGAACTCGAAATCTTCCGCACGCGGCTGCTCTCAGAGAACCCCCCTACACTGCAGGAGATCGGCGGCAAGTTCGGCATCAGTCGCGAGCGGGTGCGCCAAATCGAGACGCGCCTCAAGCGGCGCCTGAAGGAATTCATGAAGGAACAGGGCAGCGAGATCGATCAGGCAGACACCTGAGGCGAAAATTCGGCCCGGGTTGCGGAACTGCCCCCGCGGCTGTGATAGGATTCCCGCCGGATGGCGAACGGCCATGCAAGAACGAAACTGTGCGATGGTAGTGGTGGGCAACGAGATTCTGTCCGGCAAGGTCCAAGACACCAATTCCTACTTTGCAGCCCGCGAATTGCGTAAAATCGGCGTCGCGCTCAGGCGCGTCGCCGTGGTACCGGATGAGATCAGGCCGATCGCGGATGAAGTCGCCCATTGCGCGCGCAACTTCGAGTTCGTGCTGACCTCGGGAGGGGTCGGTCCCACCCATGACGATATTACAATAGAAGCGGTGGCGGTCGCCTTCGGCCGCAAGCTCGTCATCCATCCCGAACTCGAAGGCGTGATCCGTGCCCATTTTAACGAGCGAATTGAAACCGGGATGAAAATGGCCGAAGTTCCCGAGGGCGCCGTGTTGAACGCCGGCGGCAACCTGCGTTTCCCAACGGTTCAACTCGAGAACGTCTATATCCTGCCCGGAATCCCGCAGATCTTCGAGTCGAAGCTGATTGCACTCGCCGGACGCTTCGCCACCGACCCGTACTTCATCCGTGCGATCTATACGAGCGCGGGCGAAGGTACGATCGCGGAGTATCTGAATGCCTGCCTGCGGACCTATCCGCTCCTGCTGCTCGGTTCCTATCCGCGGATCGGCGATCCCGAATATCGCGTCAAGCTCACGCTGGAGTCCAAGGACAGCGGTTATCTCGAAAGCGCGTTCAACCACTTGCTCGAGCTTTTGCCGCGGGCAGTGGTGGTCAAAACGGAGTAATCCAGAATTTTTTTGAGGTGGAGGAGGAAGGATAATGCAGACGAAATCTGGTGTGAGTTTCATGCTGGCGCTGGCCCTTGCGGCGGCGCTTCCAGCGGCTGCCACCGCGCAGAGCACGGCCCCCGCGGCGGCAAGTACGTCGGACCAGGGGCAGATCCCGCAGCCTGAAAGAGGCGTCAATTGGCAAGGTGTTGGGGTCGGCGCAGGCACCCTCGCGACCAACCTGGTGTATATTCCCGCCAAGCTGGTTTATGGCGTCCTCGGTGGCATCGCCGGCGGCGCCGGCTACGCGCTGACCGGCGGTAATGAGAAGGTGGCGAACACGATCTGGCGCAGTTCGCTGGGCGGCGACTACGTCGTCACCCCCGACATGCTGACGGGCCAGCAACCGGTGCATTTCAGCGGGCCCACGGAGACGGATCCGGGAAGCAGCTCCGCGGTCAATTCCGGTACGCACGGAATGAACGCCTCGCCCAGCAGCTATGCGTCCGCGACTTCATCGGCAGGCTCGAACGCTTCGTCCGGGACTGCGATGCCGCCGACGGCGACTCATCCGATCGATAGCGGCGCCGGCCCGATCGGCGGTAGCTCGCTCAGCAGCAGCCCGATCGATTCTTCGGGGAGCGGGTCCATCGGCAGCCATTCGACGAGCTACGGGTCCGCGCCCGCAAAATCCGTATCCGGGACGAAGCGAGCCCCGGACACTAGTATCGAATGATCGCCTATCGATGACGCGGCCGCCCGGTGTAATGCATGAAGGCACGTTTTCTGTGGAAATCCACTTGCTCCACGTGCCGTGACGCAAGGAGCTTCCTGCGTGACGAACTGCGCGTGGAGCTTGATGAGCGTGACTATGCCAGGCGGCCGCTTACTCTCACAGAATTGAAAGAACTGTTCATCGAACTCGATCCTCGCGACTTTCTCAATCCGAAGAGCCCGGCGTTCAAGGCACTCGGCTTAAGGGGCAAGGTCTTGACGCCGGATGAGGCGCTCGAGCTGATGACGCGCGAACCCAACCTGATTAAGCGCCCGTTGATAGTTACCGGGAAGGCTATAATCGCCGGTTTCGACCGCGAGCGTTTGCGCGCTGCTCTCGGCTGAATCTTACGCGTAGAACCGCCGCGCCAACCCGCGGCGACGCGGTCGCTACTGCGCTACGACCATCTGCGAAGTGCTGACAAAGTTTGGCGTGACCGCCTGCGCAAATGGGATCTGCAATTGGTAACTGTAGGAGATGCGGACCTGCACGTCCTGTTTCGACGGAAGATTCGGATCGGTGGGCCAGTTTACTGTTATGTTGCTCGCGCTCAGGCCCAGGCTGGGCGCCGCATTGATCGCAATCTGCTGAATTTCCGCGGTGGTGGCAGGGCTTGGGCTGCTCGGCCCATGCACCATGCCATAACGCGCAGCTTCCCGGGCCGCGAAGGATACAGAGTTGTACGTTAAAACGGCGAGGGACAGCTGCATCGTCGCAAAGAGCAGCAAGAGGAAAAGGGAGGCGACCAGCGCGAACTCGACCATCGTCTGTGCAGGAGCGTGTCCCGCTCTGCGGCCCGGATCGCCGGAAGTCTTCAAAGTTGAACCTGCATTATCGCTTTGCCCGACAACTGCATCGGCGAAGTAATGCCCAAATAGCTTCCAATCAGTTGATAGGACGCGTGCGTATCCACCTCTACGTAGGTGGCCCGCGGGTTATCGGCGCAGTAGCTTTGGCTGCACGCGGGCACGTTCGACGAACTAACGCAGGTACATTGACTCGCGCTCACCGTCAGGTTGCCGATTTCCGCGGCGTCCGTTCTTGCCGCCGCCATCATTCCCGCCGAATCGGCGGACGTGATCACGCTCTGCGCGCCGTACAACGCACCCGCTTGCGCCGCGTTCTGTAGATCGACGGCGACGAACAGCGCGCGGCCGAAGTCGCCCGCCACGAGCAACAGGAACAGCATAGTCGGCAGAATTAGCGCCAACTCGACTGTGCTCTGACCGTCGTGCCACCGGCGACGCCATCCAGCCCCGCGTTGCCCGCTGGTCAAGATCCTACTCGTAGAGCGCGGTGGATTTAATCGGCGATCCGTTAGGCAGCGTAGAGTAATCGCTTCCCAACCTCGCTGTCGCATTTCCCCCTAAGGAGATCGTGTCGGCAATCAGGAACGTATATCCATTACTGCTCGAATTACCGACATAGCTGAGGGACGTTGTAGGAAAATACAGGATACCGTCGAAGGTCGAGGTCGAGTTGCCGACTATGCTGCTGCCATTGGATTTGCTATTGGCAACCGAGGGATCCTGAAAAAAGAGTATTCCCGTATAGGGACCAGAGGTCGGCGCGCTCAAATTCGCCGTCTCGTTGCCGCTCAGGGAAATTGGCGCGTAGCCACTGGAGCCGGAGGTGTCGTAGAAGGTCACGCCCGAGCCGGTCAGCGTCGAATTGCCGGAAACCGTCAATCCACCGCCCGCCAGAACATAGGTACCCGGATTGAACGTTACGCTTGCGTTGCCGGAGACACTGATTCCGCCCGAATATAATCCGGGGGTCAGCGTGACACGGTTGTTTCCACTGACTGCGACCGGGCCACAGAACATATACTGCCCGGAATTGTAGACGATCGTCCCTCCAGCAATATCCAGGCTATCGCCGTTGCCCCCCTGGTACTGGCCGGGGTTGAAAGTTGCCTGCGCGATGCTTGAGCCAAGGCTTATGTTGTTGCCATAGTTGCCCCCGCTGAACGTCACCACGTCGCCCGTTCCTGTGACGGCAATGCCCTTCTTGTACACGCCAGGTAGTATGGTAACGGTCTGATTGTTGGCACTGACTTTGAAAGCACCGTTGTTGGTCGTGCCCTGCTGCGAGCAGGTGCCCACGGTCGGCGGCGTTATCGATGCAAGAGGATTGGGGACGGGAGCGACATTCACGTGAGGAGTAGGAGTCAAGGTAACGTTTCCATTGACCGAATAATTCCCGGCGACGCCAATCGAGTTAGCGGTGAGAGTGCCGTTGCCGACGGCCCGAAGCGAGGAAGAGCTGGACGAATTGCTCACGACTGAGCAATTCGCATTGATCGTAAAGTTTCCGTTCAATGAAATGGCGTCCGGCGCCGACGGATCCAGCGCATAGAGACAGGAGGTCGCATTCCTGGTTCCGGCGACCGCCCGCACGCTGACGTTGAGTGTGGGATATCCCAGCACGGACAAAAAAATAGTCCGCACGGCCTGCGAAATGTCGACTTCGACATAGGTGTTGGTCGACGGATTGGGTGGAGTGGCCGGAGGTCCGACGTTAATTGTCACTCCGTTTTTGCCGTTCGTAAAACCATTCAGCGCCGCAACGTCGAGCGCGGTCTGCTGAGAGCCGCTGCTCTGACTGTTCAATTGTGCATTCACACCGGCAATCGCAGCGGCGTCGGCCGCAGTCTGCAACTGTCGCCTGGCGCTATAGAAATACCCTATATCGATCGCCAGTCCGACGAGCCCGATGAGCGCAATCAACCCCAGAGTTGCCAGTACAATGAATTGGCCGCGCGCGTTTCTGCGTCGATAGAGTCGGAAAAAGAAACTTGTGCCCTTCATCAACCAGTGCGCTCAGCACCTGCGCGGGAACCGTCGCGGTTTGGCGCATTCGCCTGCATTGATCCGAATAAGCAGGCGCCATGCCATTTTCACCGTTGTCTAACGACTCGCATCGCTCGATTCACTCGAGATGGAGAAACGGAACAGTGACGTGTATCGCTTGGAAAATCTCACCAGTAGTAAGAATAGGTCGACGTTCGCGATGGGCTCGCTGCTCGCCAAGGGAGCTGACCGGAGTGCCACAAAAATGCCGACGTGATGCGGTAATTGGCACTCTCGGGAGGACGACGCGCCCACGCCGCTAGATCGATAAACCCGGACTTCGGTTATGTGGGAAAGGAAAAGTTGGGGAAATAGCCGGAGGCTAGACCTTTTCCGCTCGATCGCCTCGTTCCGCTCGCTCGGGTCGCTCAGATCGTTCGTTGCGCTCGGTCTTATCGGCGGCGCGCGGCGGTGCCTGACCGGGAATCGGGATCTTGCTGGTCGTCAGAACTTCGACGAACTTCCGCACGGCGGGGGAGAGTTCCCGACCGCGCTTGTAGATAATCGCGAGCGGACGGGTAAAAGGTCCTTCGGTGAATTCGAGCATCTTGAGCGAACCGCGAGCGGTCTCCAGTTCGACGGTGGAGCGGGGAACGATGGCGATTCCCTGGCTGATCTCAACGGCCCGTTTGATGGTTTCGATATTGTCGAACTCCATCGTGTAGTGGGCTTTGACGCCATGTTCGCGCAGAATACGGTCTGACGCTTTGCGGGTCGCTATATCACGTTCGTAACCGACAAAGCTCTGTCCTACGAGCTGACCAACGCTCACGCGGTTCATTTTCGCCAATGGGTCGTCATATGGCACCACCAGCACCAATTCGTCGTGGCGAAACGGGATCGTTACGATCTGGCCGCGTTTGGCCGGATAGGCAACGATGCCCAGGTCGATCTTTCCTTCGATCAGATCGTCGTAAATCTTGTTGGAGCGGAGGTACTCGAGGTGCACGTTCACCTGCGGGAAGGCTCGTAGGAATTCGGTCAGGTAGGGCGGTAGTTCGTGCAGGCCGACACTGTAGACGGTGCCGACGCGGATCGAGCCGGCGACGACGGAACCGATCTCACGCAGCCGGTTCTCGAGTTCGATGAAGCGGCGAACGATTTCTTTACTCGAATTGTAGAGGATTTGGCCGGCTGGGGTTGGTTTGACACCGGCGCGTGCGCGCTCCAACAATCGGCATTCGTACTTGTCCTCGAGGCTGCGGACCTGCTGGCTGACGGCCGACTGGGTGACGAAATTTTGCGATGCAGCATAAGAAACGCTGCCGCTTTCGATGATATCGCAGAAGACTTTTAACGTCTCGATGTGCATACAGCTTAAGTCTCTTATAAGGATAATTCATGGTCTGGGGTGAGGCAACGTCTGGAAAATTGGCAACGATTTGGGAGCATCGACCGCGTCATCGGGCGGTAGCAGATAATTCGAATAGTGTTCTAAAATGAGTCTTGGATCGGGCGTTTCGATTGATGTAGCTTTTGCCCTGATAGTCTAAGGAGCCGCACGTATGTCTGATTTCCTCAAGGATCTCGACTTCTACCGCCTGGAAGAACTGCTCAGCCCCGAAGAAAAAATGACGCGGCAGGCGGTCCGGCAGTTCGTTCAGCGCGAGGTTGTCCCCGAGGTGGAGCGGCATTTCGCGGGCGAGAGTTTCCCGCTCGCGCTGGTGCCGCGAATGGCGGAGCTCGGAATTTTTGGCGCCAATCTTACCGGCTATGGATGCGCCGGAATGAACAATATCGCCTATGGCCTGATCATGCAGGAGCTGGAGGCCGGGGATTCGGGGCTGCGGTCATTCGCCTCGGTGCAGAGCGCGCTCGCGATGTACGCGATCTATTCGAGCGGTTCCGAGGAGCAGAAGAACCGGTACCTGCCGTCGATGGCCCAGGGGAAAGTGATTGGATGTTTTGGCCTGACGGAGCCCGACCATGGGTCCGACCCGGGGGGTATGGAGACGCGCGCGCGCCGGGACGGCGCTGGATGGGTGCTCAACGGCACGAAGCGGTGGATCACCAATGGCTCGGTTGCGGATATTGCGATCGTGTGGGCGAAGGTCGAGGAAGGGATCACGGGTTTTATCGTCGAAAAGGGCGCGCCGGGTTTCAGTACCCGAGACATCCACGGCAAGTTTTCGATGCGCGCCTCGATAACGTCCGAGCTGATGTTCGACGATGTGCGGCTGAACGAGGCGCATCATTTGCCGAACGCGCGGGGGCTGCGAGCTCCCTTGTCATGTCTGACGCAGGCGCGCTACGGGATAGCGTGGGGCGCGATCGGTGCGGCGCGGACCTGCTACCAGTGCGCGCTGGATTATGTGAAGTCGCGCAAGCAGTTTTCGCGTCCCCTGGCGGGCTATCAGATGGTTCAGCGGAAGCTCGTCGATATGCTGACGGAGATTACCAAGGCACAGTTGATTTGCCTGCGGCTCGGGCAAATGAAGGACGCCGGGACGATGACAGCCGAGCAGGTTTCATTCGCCAAGCGGAACAATGTGAATGCTGCGCTCGAGATCGCACGGGCGGCCCGCGACATGTTGGGCGCGAACGGTATCGTGAACGAATACCCGGTTATTCGCCATATGCTCAACCTTGAGACGGTAAATACCTACGAAGGCACCTATGACGTGCAGACGCTAATCCTGGGACGCGCGATCACGGGCGAAAGCGCCTTCGACTAGGAGGCGCCGTCGGCTGGGCGCCTACCGCATGATCAGGTTGAGCCCGGCGGCCGTGCTGTAGCGCGGGAGGTCGTTGTACTCGGGAGGCGCCTGTTCGTTGACGTAGAACGCTTTGCCCATCGCGGGGTCGGTACTGTATGTCGCGTGGTTGTGCTGGATGTCCCACAAAAGCTGGGCAAAAGAGCCGGTCGAATTCACGATCCCGATTCCGGGCACGTCGATCGCGTGAGTGAACAAGGCCTCGTATTTCCACACGCGCATGTTGGAATCATAGAGTTCTTCCCATTGAGGACCATAAAACTGGCTATCGGCATAAATCACGCGCTTGCCGTAGCAATAGCCGCCGGCTTTCGATGGGACCTTACTCGCGCTGACCACGTCGACATCGCGGACCTGCCATTTACCCCACGACGGCGTCGGCCATCCGAGGGGCATATCGAAGCCTGCGGGAAACTGTTCCGTGGGCAGGGTGACGTTCTCCAGCACGAGCATTTTGCGGCGGCCGATGTAGTCGACGTTGAGCTGGGTGATGTTCGTGTCGAGACCGAAGTGGTAGTCCTCGGGAGTCGCATCGAGGCCCTGAGTGGGCGCGCATCGCGCGGCGGTTGAGACGGGCTGATAGCGGCGCAGGGACGGGACGAAGAGGTAGAGGTCCTCGGGACGCGTGGGATCGGCGTAGTCGATGCTGAGCGTGGTGGTGTAGCGCTCCTGTTCGGGCTCGAGCATCATGAACCATTCAGTAAAATACTTATCGCTGCCCTGCGGAGGCGCGGGATCGGGGCTCGCGTCGGTCTGGTAAGCGAACTGATGGGTGACGTAGGTGTAGCCGAAGCAGTTGGTACCACCCATCGAGTTTATCCCGCAGCCGTAGCCGAAGGTATCGACCATCAGGCGGGGTAGGTAGCGAAACCAGATATTGGCGAGCACCTTCCAACCTTTGTGCGGATCCTCGGGATTCGGAAACGGGATTCCGCCACGGTAGTTGGCCAAGGTGAGCCCGCCGTCGGGCAGTTCGACAATCTTGGTCTGGCCATATTTTTCGGTGGCGGCCAAATAGTTGCGCGGCAGGGGGTAGATGACGGTCGGTCCGACTTCCATGGAGACGTCGGCCGGCATCTTCCAGAAGTATTTACCCTGGAAGAGCGCGACCATTCCCTCGGGCATGAATTGCTGGAATTTCTGCCAGTTTTCCATGGTGATTTTGGTACCGGGGGCGATCGAGTCGGCGGCGCCGGAGTGGTCGAGGTCAGCCGTGCCGTCACGTTGCGCCACGGTAGCGTTGGCGCCGGCGGCCGGGTTGCTGCTTACTTGGGCGAGGAGCGGGGAGGGTACGAGGACGAGCGTCATAACCAGAATTGCTAAATAAATCACTGCTGTGTCTTCACCTGTTGGGGTTAAAGCTTCACCGTGCGTAGCACGGGCTTCCGTGGGTTTCAACGCAAGCGCGCCCCGGGCCGGGGGGCTGTGGGACGCGGAACTCGTTCGATCCGGTGAGCCGTTAGACGGAACGGCGAGGTGAGAAGACTGCGGAACAAGTCTGGGACCCCAGCGCGATCAGGCGCGCCAAGCGCTTTGCGGCAAACCAGGAAAGCGAAGCGATCGAGAGGATAAGGAGACCGATGCGGAGGTCGGTCGCGGTCGAGAACGAAACGCCCAAGCCGGTACCGAGCGCGATGTAGGCCGTGAGACATAGCGGGCATTTAGGCAGGACGGCGAGCACCGCGCCGGGGACGATCCACCCGGCGATTTCGCGACATCGCCGGGCGGACGCCGCCGCGCCGGCCCCAGCGTGTGCCGGGGCAGGCGGAGGGACTTCGCAGCAGCAGGGACTCATCGGCGTTGCTCGTACATGTCGTGACGCTTTACCCAGTCGGTCAGGTTGAAGTTGGGGCCAGTCTCGTTGCGGCCGCGGGGCGTAACGTCGAGGAACATGTAAGCGCCGATGCCGCGTTCATCGCCCCGACCGTAAGCCGAATAGGTATGGAAGATCGCGCCGGTTTCGTCCTTGAAGAAGACGCTGGTGCCGTGAAGATCTTCGCCGGTGACCTCGCTCATTTCGAAGTTGTAGAACGCTTTGCGCCGGGCGACCTCCTCGCTGGTGAAGGAGACGTGGAAGTCGTAGTTGAAGTCACTGCCCTGGGAGGAAACCCACGGGAAGCGCCAGCCCATGCGGGCCTTGTAGGCTTCGATCTTGGCCAGGGGCGCGCGCGAGATGGCGACAAAGGTTACGTCGTGGTGCGCGAGATGGAGATTAGGCCCGTCAACATGGTCGGCAAAGAACGAGCAGCCGACGCATCCTTCGTTCCACTCGGGACTGAACATGAAATGGTAGACGAAGAGCTGGCTGCGGCCGGCGAACAGGTCAGCGAGCGATTTTTTGCCGTCCGGGGTATCGAAGAAGTATTCCTTTTCGACCTTGACCCATGGCAGGTTGTGCCGCTCGACGTTCAGTTGGTCGATCTGGCGGGTGATTTCCTTTTCGCGGTTAAGGAGCTGCCTGCGGGCCGCGAGCCATTCGTCTCTCGATACTACTTTGTGCTGGTCCATGATGAGATCTCCTTTGCGAGTTGGTTGCTGCGGTCAAGCGGTGGCGAGATACTCAGCCAGGCGTTCGAGCGAGCCGCTCCATCCGCCGCGATGGGCGTCGCGCGCCGTGACGGTCTCGAAAAACGCCTGTTGCAAGGTCAGCCGAGTGCGGCCGCCGTCATCGTCGAAGGTTACGGTGACAAGGGTTTGCGGCGAGGTGGGAGTGCCGTCGGCAGTGGCCCAGCAGCCGCTGAAGACGAGCCGTGCGGGCTCGACGATTTCACGAAAGACGCCCTGCGAAAAATGGTCGACGCCGTCGGGTCCGCGCATGTGGAAGCGGTAAGCCCCGCCCGGGCGGAACTCCATCTTGCAGGAGGGTAAGGTGAAGCCTTGGGGACCCCACCAGCGGGCCAACTGATCGGGCTCGGTCCAGGCCTTGAAGACGAGCGCGCGGGGCGCATCGAAGGTGCGCGTGATCGCCAGTTGCAAATCCTCGGCGGCGCGCGTTGCGCTATTTTCTGCGACCATTTTTCTTCTCCTTGCGCTGAAGTTCACGCAAATAATCGTCCAAGCGATCGAGACTCTCATCCCAGAAGCGGCGGTAATTTTCGATCCAGTCGGCGGCCTGCTTGAGCGGGGCAGGGTTGATGCGGCAGGGCCGCCATTGGGCCTGGCGGCCGCGCGCGATCAGACCGGCGCGCTCCATCACCTTCAAGTGTTTGGAAACGGCGGGCAGGGTCATGGCAAAGGGTTCGGCGAGTTCGGTGACCGAAGCGGCGCCGGCCGCGAGGCGGGCCAGGATCGCGCGGCGGGTGGGATCGGCCAGGGCCGCGAAGGTGGAGCTGAGACGATCGGGGGCGCGCTCTGCGTAAACCATTTAGTTAAATAACCTGATGGTTAAATACTGCGGCAGGCGCATGGTTGTCAAGCGGTGAGCGGCGTGGCGGAATCCGGCCGGTTCGAGATTCGGCGGGCGCGCGGTGCGTCGCGGATCGGTACGGTTAAGGGCCACTTTGCTTGCGCGGCGGCCGCACGATACGGTGCAAGGCGGTTAGTGCACGCGGGTCCGCGCAGTGAGCGATCGCGCGGCGCGTTCCGCCGCGAGGCCGCGGATATGTTCGAGGGATTGAGGATTTGCCGGGGAAATTGATGTTGACCGCGAGCCGCTGGAAGGCCGACCGGGGTTGGGAGCGCGCCGCCGTTCTGTTCGGCTGCGTGGGGCTGCTGCACATCGCCGGTTGGGGGCTATTTTTTCTCTACGCTCCGCGTTTTCCCGCGATGGCTGGTCTTGGCGCCCTGGCGTATGGTCTCGGGCTGCGTCATGCGTTCGATGCCGACCATCTCTCGGCCATCGATGACACGACCCGCTATCTCCTACGCAGAGGCGAAGAACCGCTGGCGGCCGGGTTCTTCTTCTCGATCGGCCATTCGACCGTGGTGCTAGCGATGGCGATGGCGCTGGTGCTGGCGACCAATACGATGCGCACGGCGCTGCCACAGTTACAGAGCTACGGCAGCGTCGCGAGCGCGACGGCCGCGGGGGTGTTCCTGTGGCTGCTCGGGATACTGAATCTGCTTGTGCTGGTGGACATCCTGCGGATCTGGCGCCTGGCGCGGCGCGGCGCGTATCAAGCCGAAAAGCTCGAGGAGGTGCTTGCACGGCGCGGACTGATGCGGCGGATGATGGGTGGGCGGCTGCAGCAACTGATTGCGCATAGCTGGCAGATGTATCCGGTCGGGATGATCTTCGCGCTCGGCTTCGATACCGTGTCGGAGATGGGACTTCTCGGGCTCACGGTCGGGGTTGCGCTGGAGGCGGCGCCGGTGCTCGCCGTGGCGTCCCTCGCGCTGCTGTTCGCGTCGGGGATGTCGCTGATGGACACGGCCGACGGGGTCTTCATGGTGAAGGCGTATGGTTGGGCCTTCTCCAATCCGTTACGAAAGATTTACTACAATATCACCACGACCGGTCTGGCGGTCGCGATCGCGCTGCTGATCGGCAGTATCGAACTCCTGCAAGTGCTGGCGATCGAACTTAATCTGCACGGGCGTTTTTTCGACGGAATCACGGCCTTGAATTTCGAGTCACTCGGCTATGGAATCTTCGCGATGTTCGTGGCCGTGTGGGCGTGCGCGGTCCTGGTCTGGAGGTTCCGGCGGCTGGACGAGAGGTGGAAGATCGCGGACGAGCGTGCCTCGATCGCGGATTAGGGCTAGGTCTTCGCGCTACGGGTAGGGGTGCGCGCTGCTCACCGAGCCGGAGCTTTGGTTGGGCGCTGCGTGCGCTAGCGCGGCCCGCGTTGGAGAACGCCTTGCGCTTCCAACCTGGCGATTCGTTCCGGCGAATATCCGAGGTACTCGCGCAGCACCGACTCGTTGTGCTCGCCGAGGGTCGGCGCCGCCATCTCGGGATGGCGCGGATGTGCCGAGAAGCGGAGCGGAAATCCCGGAATCGCGAATTCGCCAAGAAAGCGATCATCGATGGTGCGCACGATCTCGCGTTCGCGCAGATGCGGATGCGCGATCGCCTGGTCGATGGACAGCACCTGGGCGTAGGGGACGCGATGCTCTTCGAAGCGGCGGTAGACTTCGTCGTCGCTCGGCATCGCGTCGAACCAATCCTGGATGAGCCGCTTGAGTTCGGTGACATGCGCCATGCGATCGGAGTTGCTCTTGAAGCGCGGGTCGGTCGGGAGATCGGGCCGGCCCATCGCATGACAGAGATAGCCGAACTGGTGTTCGGTGCTCGCCATGATCAAAATGGGGCTCTGCTTGCCGTTGAACACGCCGAGCGGCGCGACGGCGAAGTGATGTGCGCCATTGCGCCGCGGTAGGAAGGCGCCGCCGCTCAGGCTTGCGGTATGCACCGTCATGTCGTTGTAGCTGAAGTAACAATCGAGCAGGGAGGTTTCGACGAATTGGCCCTCACCGGTGCGCTCGCGATGGAGGAGCGCGGCGGTGATCGCGCTGAGGGCATGGACCCCGGTACTGATGTCGCCGACGCCGACCTGCGGCAGGGACGGGGCGCCGTCGGGCTCCCCGATCATGCTCAACACGCCGGAATAAGCGCATCCGATAAAATCGTAACCGGGGCGGTTCGCCAGGGGTCCGGCCTGTCCGAAGGTCGAGATGGAACACATGACGATTTTCGGATGGAGGGCGCTAACGGCCTCGTAGCCGAAGCCGAGCCGTCCGATGACACCGGGCGCGAAATTCTCGACCAGCACGTCGACCTTGGGGATGAGTTCGCGGATGAGCGACGCCGCCGCGGGATTCTTGAGGTCGAGGCAGAGACTCTTTTTGCCGCGATTCTGCTGGACGTAGTAGGCACTGCGGCCATCGCGTAGATAGGGCACGCCGCGGGAGATATCACCGTTGGGCGCGAATTCGACTTTAACGACCTCGGCGCCCATCTCGGCCATGTAACGGGTCGTGGTCGGTCCAGCGAGGACCTGGGTGAAGTCGAGTACGCGATAGCCTTCGAGCATGCGTTTCGTTGTCTGGGGCATCGGACGGAGCACCTCCCACGCGCCGCAACTCTTCGCATTGACGCGGACATAAGGCAAGGACCGACGGGCGCTGGCGGTCGGGCGCGACCATGCGGTCTACAAGCGGGGTGAAAATCCGGCTAGCATATGATCTCTCGGAAGTCCGTCCCGCGGTATCGGAAGATGCTCGCCAACGGAGCCAGAGCGGGGCCAGGGAAACACTTATGCCCACAGCTGACACGCGATCCCGCATTTCCGCGAGCCGACAATATGCTCCGTACGTTGAAGCAGATTGGGGCTTCAAGAACGCGTGGTATCCGGCCCTGTTCAGCCATGAACTGGGCGAGAACACCGTCAAGGGCGTTACCATGTTGGGTCACGAGATTGCGCTGCGCCGATCGGGCGGGCGAGTCTATGCGTTGCGGGATCGCTGCGCTCATCGTGGCGTTCGGCTTTCGTTGCGGCCGACGTGCCTGACGGCGGAAACGCTAAGCTGCTGGTATCACGGTTTCACCTACGGTCTGGAAGACGGTGTGCTCAAGACCATCGTTGGATCGCCCGAGGATCCGCTAATCGGCAGGGTGGGCATTCGCACCTATCCGGTGCTCGAGCGCGCCGGGATCATTTTCGTCTTCGTCGGCGACGAGGGCTTCGATCCGGCGCCGGCGCTGGAATCGGACATGCCGGTGCGCATAACCGACGACACCAACCCGGTACCGCATATCCTCGATGAAGCGGTCTATGTCCGGGGAATCCATCGAGCGGGCAATTCCAACTGGCGCCTGGCGGTCGAGAACGGCTTCGACCCGGGCCATCTGCTGATCCACTGGGACAACCAGATCGTTGCCGCGACGAATCGCAAGCTGGGCTTGGGCGTGGTGCCGATCAGCGAGAACGCGATCAAGATCATCGATGAGCCCGACGGCCCCAAGGGCATGATGAACATGTACAACACGCGGGCCTACAAGTTCATCATGGAGAACCCGGCGGTAAAGATGCGCGCGCGGGGTAAGAATGCATACTATGCGCGGACTTCGGTCTTTCTGCCGGGGGTCCTGCTGGTCGAGCATTGGCCGCTGCCGGAATGGGCGCAGTACGAATGGTACGTGCCGATTGACGACAAGCATCACGAGTACTGGGAAGTATTGGTCGGTCCGCCGTGCCGCAACGAGGAGGAACGGCGCGAGGCGGACTACGTCTACGATCATTTTCTCGAGCCGTTGGCGCTGCGCGACTTCAACGACAACGATCTGTTCGCGCGCGAGGCGATGCAGGAATTCTACGAACATGGCGACGGGTGGAATCGCGAGCAGCTATGCGCGTTCGACGCCGCCACTATCACCTGGCGCAAGGTAGCCGCGCGGTTCAACCGCGGCGTGCAGGAGCCGCCCACGTCACCGGCGGCCCGGTAAACTGCACAGGATCCGCAACGGTCCGCCCCCAAATGCCAGAGCAGACCAACTCCCCGTCAGCCGGTGCGCCAACGCGCCGTGTAACGCTGCATTTCGAAGACGGCGTCGAGAAGCAGATCGAGGTGCGCGCCGGCGAGTTCGTGCTCGATGCCGCGCTGCGGCAAAACATCCCGCTGGTGCACCAATGCCGGTCCGGAAGCTGCTCCACCTGCGTCGCGCGCGTCGCGAGCGGCGCGGTCGAGATGGCAAGCGACCGAGTGACGACGCTGATTCCAGCCGAGGTCGCAGAGGGCAAGCGCCTGCTGTGCAGCTCGCACGCAAACGCCGATAGCGTGCTGCGTCTGCACTACCCGAGCACGCTGATCTTCGAGGGCGAGAGGCGAGTGTTGCATTGCGAGGTGATTCAAGTCGAATGGCCGGCGCCCTCGGTGGCCAAGCTCGTGATTGCGACGGCCGGCGATACGAGGTTTTTGTTTCGCGCCGGTCAGTACGCGCGCATCAAGGTTCCCGGCACTGAGGAGTGGCGATCGTACTCGATGTGCGCAACACCGCGCGAGTTGCCGCGCATGGAGTTCCTGGTGCGGATCATTCCGGGCGGCGCGATGTCGGAATACCTACGCGAAGGGGCACGCGCGGGCGATCGGCTCGAGATCGACGGACCGCTCGGCGCGTTCATTCTCCATGCGAGCCGGGGGTTGCACGTTTTCGTCGCCGGCGGCACCGGACTCGCGCCGATCCTCGCGATGATCGACACGATCAGGCGCGGGCCGGGAACACAGCCGCGGATCTTGCTCAGTTTCGGATGCGCGAGTGACCGGACGATCTTTTATCGCGACGAAATCGAACTGCGGCAATGGTGGATGCCCAAGCTCAGCGTCCGGCTCAGCGCCGACCGCGTCGAGGATTCGGCGAGCGGCCTGATCCAGGGAACTCCCGTAGACGCACTGGGCGCCGAGCAAGTAAACGACCCGGAGGCGACAGCGTATCTATGTGGTCCGCCGCCCATGATCGCGGCTGCGCGGGTGCGCCTGGTCGAATTGGGGATGCGCCGCGAACGGATCTTTGCGGAGCAGTTCGTGCCGAGTTGACGCGGGCCAAATGACACGTGTTCGCAGGCGCGGCGGCGCAAAATTGTCACTGGACCTGAGCTTGCATCTTGAACGTTGGAGCCTAGGGTAAAGCGCCGATGGCCAGAGCGCATGCAATCGTAATCGGGGGCAGTTTCTCGGGGCTCTTTGCCGGCCGCGTTCTAAGCGATTTCTTCGACCGGGTGACCGTGCTCGATCGCGACGTCTTTCCAGAGGGTAGCGCGGACCGTGCCGGCGTGCCGCAGGCCCGGCACGTGCACGGATTGTTGCTGCGCGGATTGAGCGAGTACGAGGACGCATTTCCCGGCTTCGAGCGGCTGGCAGTCGAAAAGGGCGCGACCTTCCACGACCACACGTGGGATTTCGTGGTGCTGAGGCCCACGGGATGGCAGCCGCGCTATCGATCGCACCTGAAGTTCTTGAGCGCGAGCCGGGAGCTGATCGAATCGTGCGTACGCGAACTGTTCCGCCGGCTGCCCAACGTCGAATTGCGCGAACGTGTCGCGGTGACCGGTCTGCGGGTCGTTCGCGACCGCGGCGCGCCTCGCTGCGTCGGCGTAACGGTCTCGGCGCAGGAGGGCGGCAGTCCCGGCATGCTCGAAGCCGATCTGATCGTCGATGCGAGCGGCGCCGTCTCGCGGGCACCGCGATGGCTCGAAGCGGCCGGGTTGACGCCGCCCGCGGAGAGCGTGGTCGACCCGCTGGCGGGCTACTCGTCGCGCTGGTTCCAGGGACCATCGCCGGGCAGTTGGCCCGAAGAGTGGTGGTGGTGGGCCGGCGCCTACATCCGCCGGCGTCCCGACGATCTGACGGAGGCGAATTTCCAACTCAAGGAACACAATCGCTGGCATCTGACCTTAGCGGGTTTCAACCGCCGCTATCCGCCGACTCACGAAAGCGAATTCATGGCATCGCTCGCGCGCCTGCGTTCGCCGATCATTGCCGAGATGGTACGGCGGATGGAGCCGGTCTCGCCAGTATACGGAAACCGAGCGATGCGGAATCACTGGCGCCATTACGAACGTTGGCACGAACGGCTGGACGGGTTCATCGCGATCGGCGATGCCTTCTGCCACTACAATCCGGTGTACGCGCAGGGCATGACCGCGTTGGCGCTGTCGGCGACGATGCTGCGCGCATGCCTCGCGCGGAACGAACCCGGCGCACCGGCATTTCCGCGCGATTTCTTCGCGGCCCAGGCGCGAGTCCAGCATGACCCGTGGAGACTATCCGCCGGAGTCGACCTTCGCTTTCCCTTCTCGCTGGGGGCGCGGCCGTGGTCGATGAAGCTGTTCAACCTCTACCTCGATGGCGTCGGGCTGGCGGCGCGTGACCCGATGGTGCGCGGACGCCTGTTGGAGGTCGCGCAACTGGTCCGGCCGCTGGCGGACCTGTACCGCCCGGCGATCGTTGGCCGGGTCGGTGCGGCGATGGCGAAGAACACGGTTCGCGCGCTGGGCAGGTTCGTTACGCGCGCCGCGCCCGCCAAGATTTCGCCGATGCCGCCCGCGGCGGCGCATGGAGCGACGCGCGGTGAACCCGCCGCGGCATAGCGAGACCGCAGCGAAGCAGGTAAGTCGATGGCGAGTGTGACCCGTGTAGTCGCTCTGGGAGATGAGCGAGAACGATGGTATGTCGAAGCCTGCGCGCGTCTCGACGCCGAACGCCTCAAGCGATTGCTGATGCGCCTGGTCGACATCCCGAGCCCGACCGGGGGCGAGCGCCAGGCGAGCGAGTTCGTCGCGACCTGGATGCGTGAGCAAGTCGGCGGTGCACGCGCGTTCTATCAACCGATCAACGACGGGACCGGTAACGCGGTCGGCGAGTTGCGGGGAAGCGGCGGTGGCGCGACGCTGCTCCTCTACGCGCCGATCGACACCCATCTCGAAGGCGACCCGGATCAGGACGTCCCGTGGGCTGCTCCTACCTTGCGCCGCGATATGATCCCCAAGGCATCCGCTGAGGGCGAGTTCGTGTACGGGCTGGGTGCGGCCAATCCCAAGAGCATGGTGGCGACGCTGGTCGAGGTAGCGACCGCGCTGAGCGAAGCCCGGGTGCCGCTATTCGGTGATGTGATCGCGGCGTTCGCCGGGGGTGGCATGCCGGTCAAGGCTGTGACGCGGCACAATTGGGGAATGAGCAGCGGGCTGTACCATCTGCTCTCGCGCGGGGTAGCGCCGGACTTCGCAATCATCATGAAGCCGGTTTGGCGCGTGTTCGCGGAGGAGCCAGGAATGTGCTGGTTCAAGGTCGCGGTGCACGGCACGCTGGGCTACGCGGGAACGCCTCGCGATGCGCCGGGCTTTCAGGGTTCGATAATGCCGGCCGCGCGTATCATCGAAGAGATCGAGGAGTGGATTCCGCATTACAGCATGCGCAACAGTTCGGCCGCGATCGCGGCCGAAGGCCATATCGCGGCGGTACGAGCGGGGTGGCCGGAGCGGCCAGCCTTTCCCTCGGCGACCACTGAGATTTACCTCGATTTACGCTGCAATCCGCAAATTACACCGGGCGCTGTGCGGGCACAGTTCGCCGAGGCGATGGCGGCGATCGCCCTGCGCCATCCGGAGGTCGCGGTCGAATGGGAAATGGTTGGCGCGGTGCCCGGCGGCGCTACCGACCCTGAAAACTGGATTATCCAGTCGTGCCGGCGCGGATGGGAGAGAGTGGCGGGACGGCCGCACGGGGATCCGCCGCGGCTGGGGGGCCAGACCGACGGAGCGCTTATCCGCAAGCTCGGGATTCCGTGCGCGCGCATCGGCTTTCCTGCGCCGCCGCGCGATTGCCCGCCGGAGTTTCGGCAAGGGCTGGGCGGAATGGGGGTCGTAAGCGTCCCCGACCTGATGAAGACGGCACGGGCAATCATGTACGCAGTAATCGACACGCTCACTCGGTCACGAGGCGAACTCGGACTATAAATTCCACGGCGCAAGCGCGGGATCGTTAACCCCGGCCGCTCATTAGGAATGGGGGCGGGTCCCGCACCCGCCGCCCACTCGCGGTTCCTTATTCGCCCACCGCGGAGACATCGGTCATCCGCGCGTCACGCCGTCATAAAGTGAAAAGAAAGTTCACCAGGTCTTGCTGCTGCTGAGGACTCAACGCATCGAAAGCTTGCGCCGCGGCTTTGGCCTGCCCGTCGTGCAGCGTGATCGCGGTGGGGATATCGCGCGCACGGCCATCGTGCAGAAATTGCGACTTGGCGCGAATGCCCCACAGCGGTGCGGTCCGCATCATGGTGGGACCGGCCGCGCCTGAGGTGATGCCATCGCCGAGCGCGCCGACGTCGTGCAGGAGGAAGTCCGAGTAAGGGTGAAACGTTCGATTGGCTAGGGAAGAGTTCAAAGAATTGCTAATCGGCACGCCCCCGGTGGTTGCGGGAACGAACGATGCGGGGTTCGACGCAGTAGTTATGCTCGGAACGTGACAACCGGTACAGCCCATGCTGCTGAAGAGGTGGGATCCGTTCTGAGCCGAAGCGTTTGCATGCAGGGTTGGTGGCGGCGCCAGCCCGCGAATAAAGTCGGAGAAACGATCGATGTCGGCGCGGCCGTCCGCGCCGGTGGTGTCCTCGACCTCGCTATCCTGCAGTTGTAATCCGAAGGCCTTTTCGTTGATAGCGCACTGGCTTACTTCCTGCTGATTGTCCGGGTTCGTAATCCCGGTTTCATTCAGATAAGCGTCACCGGAAAATCCGCGCAGAGTGGCATGGTCGTCCTTCCAACCGAAGCGCGCCACATGCGGCGTACTGGCGAAGTTCTCCGTCACCATTTTCACGGTGCCCTGAATCTGCGAAGGTTCGCTCTGCGCGATTTGGTTGAAGGTGTCGTCTGAGACCGCCTCGACCAGTCCCTCGCCGAAGAGTGGCTGTGCTGAACGTCCCACTACACAATTGCCACCGCTCTGAAAATCCGCGCTGGTCGGATCGCAGGTCCGCAGTGTCGTGCTGAAAGTGGTTTTCGCCACTTCCTCCTGCTGACAGTGCGAAAGCTGGCAGCCGGGGCTGGTGATCTGGCAACCCAGGGGCTCGCTTTCGATGCCTTGTGAAAAAATCGCTGTGGCACCTTGGGTTTGCGCGCCATTGCGCAGGAAATTGTCCACCGCAAAAATGTGGACCGGGCCGGGCTGAGTATTATTGCGAGTGCGGATCTCATTGATGAACAATCCGCCCCCGCCGATCGCCGGCTGCGAATGGCATCCGGCGCAAGACACGCCATTCATGAGCGGTCCTACCTGCGGCAGGCTCTCGATTTCCTTAAAGTTCATCTGCCCGACGACGAAAACGCTCAGGTCGGCGGGATTGTTTACGACTCCCGGTAAGGGAGCGCCGAAACCGATCACGTTCACCGGCATGGTGAGCGAAGCGTGTCCGCGGAGAGCGGCGTTTCTATTTGCCGGTCCTGCGGTTGCGTTCTCCGCTGAAAAAGATAGGAGACAAATCAACAATACGAATCGCCGCATGGTCATGTAACCTTTCATTTGTTTGCGCCCACGGAACCGCCACCGCCGGTTTCCGGGCAGATCTCGCCGCCGCGCCAAATGACGCATAAAAACGGCTCTCCCGCCCGTAAGTCGCGGATATCAGACTGGGTCGGAGTGACTAATGACTCCTGACCACGATTGGCGCCGACTATTTAATTCTGTGCCGACCTGGAAGCGCCTGAGGATACTTCGATCAGCTGCTTCGGAGTCGAGCAATGGTCAGTGCGCGGACCGCCGGGTCGCGCGACTGGACACTCTATCGGGGTTCAGAGCGAGGGCGAACCGCGGCCACCAAATGTATGGACAGTGATGAAGATTTTCATGTCCCCCACAGGCTCGAGATTGCTCAGGTCACAATGAACCTGATGGCGTCTGCACCCAGGCGTAGCTGCACCTCTTTCGATGCGGCATCAGCGGCGCGACACTTCGGCGGCATTTTCCACAGAGAAGTTCCAAATTGCAAGAGGCAAGCTTCCGTTGGCTTCGATTTTGTAGGGTCGTGCCATCTGCGTGATTCGATTTCGCCAGCGCTGTCCGTTGGACGCCAAAACCAACCTCAGAGCGGTCCCGATTGGGTCTTCTACAATCGCGGTGATCTCACCGCGTAGCGCGCTAGCTCGTTGCGATCGCGACCGATGCCGGTTTATCAGCGATCTGTTCGAAAGTGAGCAAGTCGCTGCGTGGCGATAGTACTGCGTCGCATTAGCGCGAAGGCGCTGTCGACACGGGCTGCTCTTGATTACTCAGTACGTGGCTACCAGCGTCGATGGCTATTAGAAATGCAAAAGGACGAGGATCGGGCCCGGGAGCACGCGACGCAATCACTTCCGGTTTCGAGGCCTTCTCAACGTCGGGAGCGATAGAATGCACGGATATCCTTGACCAGCTGATCGGGTTCTTCGCTGGGCGCGAAGTGGCCGCCCGACGTCATAGGTGTCCAATGCTGCAGGTTGAAATACCGTTCGGCCCATTTGCGCGGCGGAATTAGCAATTCGCGTGGAAACACTCCGATCCCTGTTGGCGCCTCAACCACAGGCATCCGATCGTGCACCGGCACCCATGGATGCTGGCGAGCCTCATAGTAGTAGCGCACAGAGGTCACGAAGCACTCGGTTACCCAATAGAGCATGATATGCGTAAGCAGTTCGTCCTTGGTGTAGCGCCGTTCGACGTTGCCGCCACAGTCGCTCCAGGCGCGGCGCCGTTCAAGGATCCAGGCTAATAGCGCGACAGGAGAATCGTGCATGCCGTAGGCGAGGGTCTGCGGGTCGCGGGTCTGGACGGCGACGTGGCTGATGATACCAGGCCGGGCTTCGCGCGTGCGCCCCAATGCCGACTGCTCATCTGGCGCGTAGTCGCTTTCCTTCAGGCCGCCGCCACTGAAAAAGTCCATCGGAATCGACAGAGTCAGATAAATCCCGATGAGATGTTGTGGGTATTTATGACCGAGTTGCTGGGTTATGAAAGCGCCCCAATCGCCACCCTCGGCCGCGAACTTCGAGTAGCCGAGTACTTCGCGCATTAGCGTGACCCACAGGTCGGCGGTGCGCCACCAGTTAATCCCGGGCTTGGTGAGCGGCGTGGAAAAGCAGAATCCCGGGAGCGATGGGACGACGACGTCGAAGGCGTCGGCCGGGTCGGCGCCGAATGCCGCCGGGTCTGCCAGTGGTCGGATCACCTTGCTTAGATCCCAAAACGTCCACGGCCATCCATGCGACAGAATCAGCGGGATCGGCTTGGGGCCTTTGCCCGGTTCGTGAATGAAATGGATCGGGACTCCATCGATGGTCGTTCGGTAGTGCGCGAAACGGTTGATCTCGGCCTCATGTTTGCGCCAGTCGTACTGGTCGCGCCAATAGGCGACCAGTTCTTCGAGGTAGGCGCGGTTGGTGCCGTAGGCCCAATCTTCGTTGGCGAAATCGATCGGAAAGCGCGTGCGCGACAACCGCTCATACAGATCGTTCAGCACGGCCTCCGGAACCTCTATCTTGAAGGGCTCTCGGTTCATGATTCACTCCTTCCATCGACGTCGCCGCGTCGTAAACTCCGCGACTAGCAACAGCTCTTGAGGGAGACAACGGCCGCGGGGCCGGGGTCGGGTTCCCAGCCCCATGGACGCGGCCCCCATTCGGGGGTGAAAACCTCGCCGCGCTTGACCGTCAACGCCGGCATTACCGCTTTGCTTACTTTCAGACTCGCACCAAGCACGTCGTAAACCGTCCAGTCGCCCTCTGCAATTCGCAGTACGCTGATGTCGGCTTGATGGCCAATCGCCAGGCTGCCCAAGCGATCCGCCACTCCGATCGCCGCGGCGGGATTGTGCGAGCACATCGTGACAACCTGATCGAGTGTGAAGCCGAGACCAAGAAAGCGAGTCATCATCTCGGTCATGCTATGCACGGTGCGGATCCGGCCGGGCACGGTGATATCCGTGCTGATGCAATGGGGCAGCAATCCCTGATCGATAATTCTGCGCCCGACTTCGAAGCTGAAATTCATCTGGCCGTGCGCGGTGTCAAACCATACCCCGGTTTTGGCGGCCTCCCAGGCCTCTGGCACCAGGCGCCCGTTGCCGTCGAGCACACCCCCGGGGTTCGCCGTGAAGTAGTGAGTTAGAATGTCTCCCTGTTCGAGCAGAGGCAGCAGTCGCCGGATGACCGTCTGGTCGTAGCGCTTCTCAGTATCTCCTATATGGACCATCAGCTTGATGCCGCTCTCGCGGGCGGCGCGTTTGGCCAGTCGTGGCATCTCCATACCGAGAATCTCGAGCGCCGGAGAAACCATTCGGGCCTTGATCCCGCGGATGAGGCTCTTATGCCGGGCGGCGACGCGTAGCGTACCTTCGAAGTCGATGCTCTGTTCGGCAATGATGTCGGGAATGGTAGCGAGTCCGGTCTGGCAGATGTGCAGGAAAGAAATGATCTCGGTGTGGCAGTTGGGCAGGATGTGGCGTGGAAAACCTTCGAAAGTCGCGCATCCGGCGCTGCCGGCGTCGACCAGGGTCGTGACGCCGGCGTGTACGCCGGCCATGTCTGGATGGACGCCGAAGCGGGTGAAACCTTCGAACACATGGGCGTGAAGATCGATCAACCCCGGCGTAACGATGTTGCCCGCGACCTCGATCGCGCGGCGCGCTTTTTCGCCAGGGATCGCGGGTGCGATATCGACGATCAGCCCGCGTTCAATTGCTATATCACGCACGTCATGGAGGCCCGTTGATGGATCCACCACGGTGCCGCCTTTGAGGACGATGTCGTACATCGCTCACCTCCGTTCGCGCTCAGCATTGCCTGGTCGATAGCACGCTTCAATCTTGTTCCCAACCTGCGAATCACGCTAAGGGACTAGAGTTGACTAGTAGATTGCCGGCGGAGGTCATACTCATGCGTGTCTTTCGTCTTTATAGCGGTGACGATCAGCAGTCGCATCTCGAAGAACTGAAGATGCCGTTTGCGCCGGGGCAAATCGCGGAGCAAACACCGCTGCAACCGGCGACGGGCGTGATCTTTACGCGGATGGCGCCGGGGGCATTCGTCGATTGGCATAACGCGCCGCGCCGTCAGTACGTGATTACGCTCGCGGGTGAAGTCGAGATCGGGCTGGGCGACGGCTCGCTGCATCGTTTCGGACCCGGAGAGGGAATCCTGGCCGAGGACTTGACGGGAAAGGGTCATACGACGCGAGCAGTCGGCAACGAGCCGCGCGTGATGATGATCGTTCCGCTGAAGGATTGACGTACGATCGCGGAGTCTACGCCGAGATGTTGCCGCGAGTAACTGCGGGGTTCGCGCGTATCGTCGTTGGCCGAAGCGTAGGAGCCGTACTCGCGTTCATAGCCCTGGCGGGTTGCGCCGAGACACCGGTCCAGCGCGCCCGCCGGATCGAGCCAATGTTGGCGGCGGCCGGCTTCCACGTTCATCCCGCCGACACTCCGGCCAGGCTTGGTAACCTGCAAGCGATGACGCCGCTCAAGGTCAACTCTGTCCCGAAAGACAGCAAAATGCGCTACTGGTTCGCCGATCCAGTCTTGTGCCATTGCCTTTACGTCGGGAATCAGGAGACCTACGACCGGTATCAGCAGTTGCGGCTACAGCAAAACCTCGCCAACGAGGAGCGAGAGACCGCACAAATGAACGAGTCCGCGGCCGAGCAGGAGCAGATGGACTTCGGGATGTGGGGCGATCCATTCTTCTAGGCGCGGTTCTCCCGCAGATCACCGTGATTCAGGGCCGCCGCCAGCGCCGGTCATTCTCTTCCTTGATACGGGCGCGCTCCAGGATCGTGTGAGCGCGCTTCAGATTCGGTACATCGACCATCTGGCCCTTGAAGCGAAAGGCCCACTTGCCCAACTTCCGGTTTTCCGCGAACGCCGCAACCAGTTCCCGGCTCTCGGCGATTTCCGCCGCGGTGGGAAAACAGGCCTCGTGGACTACGTCGATCTGGCTCGGATGGATCGTTATCCATCCGGTGCAACCCATTTCGGCGCTTTCGCGGCACTCGCGATGCATCCGCTCGAGGTCGCCGAGAAGTAGAACCGAGTCGATCGGCTGGATACCGGCGGCGGTTGCGGCAAGGAGGCAGAGCATTCCGGTCAGTCGGAAGATGTCGAGCATATCGCCGCGATCATCGCGTACCCGCCAGGCGCCGAGCGCTGCCGCCATATCCAGTCCGCCGCGCCCGCCGCAAATCGCCACTACGCGTGGGCATTGCGCGATTTCGTTAACGTTGAGGACCCCCTCGGGAGTTTCAACGATCGGCAATAGCTTAACCGTGCCGGCGGGATAACCGTGGCGCTGCTCGAGAGAGCCGATCCGCTTATCGACTTCACGCAATTCACCGACGTCGCCAGACTTGGGGACGAGGTAGCCGTCCGGACGTCCCGCCATGGTGGCATCTACATCGGCGTTACCCCATTCCGAGTCGAGAGCATTGATCCTGACGAGCCGTTCGCGCTCACCGAAATCGACGTTTTTAAGCCACTCGGTGACGGTGGTGCGCGCCGAATGCTTTTCGTCGGGCGTAACCGAGTCCTCAAGATCGAGTACGAGAGCGTCGGCCTTGAGCAAGAGCGCCTTGCGCAGCATTTCCGCGCTCGCATACGGAACGAAATGGAGTACGGTTCGCATCGAGGCGGCTCTCTGGCGGGCTTAGAAGGCCGCTGCTGACGGTTGCAGAGTCATGTCGCGGTCGATGACTTGCCGCGCCTGTTTTTCGACGATCGTGCCTTTGAAGAAGTCCGGGTTGAGGCTCGACCACAACCGAACCGCATTGGCGAAGGTAAAGGCGTGGAAGTCCTCTGCGGACATCCCTTTCTCTTCGACCAGTTCCCAGGCCTCCGTCAGCACTTCGGTCATATCGGGGACGTCGAAGTGGCTGATATCCGAACTGAGAACGGCGCCCAGTTTGGCGCCAAATGGGTTGGCCGGAGAGAAGGCGTAGGTCACGGTCGGGTCGTCGGACTCGCAACCGAAGAAGAACTTGGGGACGAATAGATCGCGGATATCACTTTTGCGCTCGATTCGCGCGGCGGCAAAATCGTCGAGCTCGTCGGGGGCCGCCCGGCCCATACCCTTCTTCATCATCATTTCATCGAACTCGGCGAATTTCGCGTTCATCTTTTCGCTGGCGTACTCTCGGAAAAACGCGGCAAGGCCTTCGCGATCGAGATGCGCAGGATTCAGCTCCTGGATCGAATCCTTGTTGCGTTTCTCCCAATGCGAGATCAGCGCGGCGAGCAGGCTGCATCCCCACGCAACCCCGCCCTCGAGAAACGCGAACCTGAGACGAGGAAAACGCCGCGTTACCCCGCCGATGAAAAGGGCCTTCGCCACGGCGTCGCCCGCTTCGCCGAAATGGCCGATATGGTTGTATACGAAGTTGCTGGTCGAGTTACGCAGGCCGAAATTGGATGCGGCCGAGTGGAAGGTCGCCGGATAGCCGAGCTCTTCGCACTTGCGCCAAACGGGGTCGTAGTCATAGAGGCTGTCGATGCCTAGTACGTCGAGCCAGCATGCATAGCGGCGGCTGACGCCGAGCTTGTCGGCTTCGGGAATCGAGCGCCGCATCAGGCTGCCGAGTGCGACCGCCTTGATCCCGATCGCTTTGCAGTGTTCGAGTTCGGCGATCGCCTCTTCCGGTGTGTGCATCGGGATCGCCGCCGATAGGTGTGACCCGGTCCGCAGTATTCCGCCCAGGTAGTCGATCGCAAACTGATTGAACGCATGGCATCCGGCGCGGCGCAGTTCTTCGTCGCCGATATACGGGGCGAAAAGCTGGCAATGGGTCGGATAGAGGATCGCGAAATCAAGGCCCATCTCCTCGAGCCGATCATGCATGAGGCGCGGATAAAAGAGGTCGCCAGATCGATCGTGTTCTTTACCGGCAAACCCCACCAGGCCGGCTGACTCGCACGGCGATCGAGTCGTTCCTGCGGCGTCATCTTAGCGAATTCACCCTCGCCCAGCGCGCGCAGCCGGGAAGTCCAGCGCTCGACGGCCTTCGGACCTGCGGTGTCCTTGAGATATTCGAGCGCGACCGGCTCGAACTCGCGCCAATGGCCGTCTGAGTCAATAACCTGATGGCCCAACCGATCATGGATCGCTTGAGATGCGCTTTTCTCCTTTGAGGGCATGTGCGTTAACCTCTTCATCTATAGATGCGGCGAGTTTCATGAATTTCGAATCAAGCTCTCACTAACGCCAAAGCATTTGCAAACGCCAGAACCTTTCAAGTTACCGGCTTGAGCGCTCAATATCCGACCGACCAATCGATGGTGTTTATGAGCGGGCGGCCATCCAGGTAGGCGCGCAGATTATCGCAAAAGAGGTCGACCCCACGGTGTTGGCCAACGTCGCTATTGCCAGAGACGTGGGGCGTGATCAGCACACGTTCGTCGTCCCACAGTCGGCGGTCGGGTTCGCGTTCGAATTCACCCACATAGACATCGAGGGCGACGCCACGCAACTTGCCACCGTTTAGGGCGACAATCAGTGCCTCCTCATCGATGATTTCGCCGCGCGCGACGTTGACCAGGATAGTCCCCGGCTTCATCGCCGCGAACGCCGCGGAATTAATGAGGTTCGTCGTCTCCGGCGTCCATTGGCAACAGATCGCCACGCAATCGCTCTCCGCGAGCAGAGCATGGAGACGATCCGCGCGTTCCAACCGCTCAAAACCAGGCGGTAGCATCAGCTCCGGAAACCAGACTGCGGCGGGTGCCGATCACCCGCATACCGACGCTGGCGCATAGTTGGCCCACGTCACGGCCGATACCGCCGGCACCGACGACACAGAGGGTCTTGCCGTCCAGAACGATCGGGCCATAACTGAGATGGTCAAAGCGATGCCGCTGGCGGTCCAGGTACGCATGGGGAAGTCCGCGCGCAAAGCTGTAAAGGCAAGCCAGCACATACTCAGCCATCGCATGCGTGTTGCCGTAGCCGCGTGAGGTCGTGACGATTACGTCACTGCCCCATAGATCCGCGCGCAGTAGATTGCTCGCCCCGGCCGGCAATTGATGAAACCAACGCAGACGTGACGCCCGACCCCGCAAGTCCAGCAAAGGGGGCCAACCGCCAAGGACAACCTCGGCCGCCGCCAACAGTCGGTCGCGATCCGCGCGTGAACTGGCTGGAATTGCGCGCTGGCCGAGGTAACGGTGCACGGTCCACGCCGGCCAAGTCTCGATGATTTCAACGTCGAACCATCCGCGCGCATCCACTACCCGGACGCGAAGATCGATTGCCGCAATCCGCTTCAATACATCGTCGGCGACAGGCGCGATCACGAGGACTTCAACGTTACCAGTCGACATAGGTTAACTTCCCGGCTCAAAGATTGATGTTGGTTCAGGGGCGCCCCTTAGCTACTTAGATCGAAAGTCATCTCCGTGTCACTGCAATGACGTAGTGTCACTGCAATGACGTAATGATAATGACGTGCTGACAGCGGCTTCATCGACGAATCGAGCGTTGGCTTCCGGGGCTCATCTGCATCTTTGACATTGACGAGGCAATTGCTCGCGCGCCACCCATCGAATACCTTGCGCGAGAACTTGACCGCTGGGATACGCAGAGCATCGTAGAATTACGCAGAACAATGACTACTCGACCTGCTTGACGGGCTTACCAAAGTACGGGTTCAGCCCCAGATTATGCCAACAATGGTGGCCTGTATGGGTATTAGCATATTTAAGGTGATAAATACCTCTCAAAGGCTAATCGCATTGATCGACTCTCGATGAGTGACTGAAAAATTTCGCTAGGTCTTTGCGCGCTTAAAAGGTAGTTTTGAGAGGAATTGTTAACGCGGCTTCTCAAGAAGCGAGAGGAAGAGGGGGATTGGCTGATGAGGGACGCGGAGTTGCTGGCGACCTTCTGGAATGACTCGTGCGCGGATGATCGATCCGGTCGTCTGCGATCGGCGGTCGAAGACTCAGAACCGTGACCCGTGGTCCGTCCCGGATTGACACGAGCGTTTCCTGGTTTTTGAATAGACAATGCAATTCGACCAGAATAGAAATTGAGAAGAGATGGAGTACTACCAGTACTTTCGCTTGAAAGGCCCGCCCTTCCAACCTGCGTCACGTCACGGCGCGGTCTATTTTAGCC
This sequence comes from uncultured Pseudomonadota bacterium, assembly GCA_963837035.1. GTDB lineage: Bacteria > Desulfobacterota > Binatia > Binatales > Binataceae > JASHZA01. The sequence goes on along the minus strand of CAWIMH010000019.1, from coordinate 87,787 downwards.
AAACTCATCTTGAAGCCCTTGCGACGCTCGAATCGGGGTTGTCAGGGGAGCTGAGCGGCTTGACGCTGTTGACTGGCGAAGCCGGGACTGGAAAAACCACGCTCATCTACTCCCTGCTTCAGCGCGACTACAAGCGCGTGAGGATCGCACACATCGATGATCCCAAGCTCTCGTTCCTGGAGATGATGCAGGCGATCCTGAATCAAATGAATCTCTACTCCGCAGGTTCGACGAAGCTGGACTACGTTAATACCCTGGACCATTTGTTGGAGCTTCGCGGCAAGGAAGAAAGGATTGCCATCGTCGTCGATGAGTCGCAGGTTTTGAGCGACGACGTACTGGAGGAGTTACGGCTGCTATCGAATCGCGGTCAACGCAACGACGCATGCCTGATGCAGCTCATCTTAGTCGGTCAGCCTGAACTCGCGGAGCGGCTGAAGAAGCCGCAGCTACGCCAACTGAATCAGCGAATTTCCTCCCGAGGAGTCCTTACCCCGCTGACCACTGAGCAGGGCTCCATGTACGTCGAGTGCAGGCTGAGCGCGCAGGGAGGTAGTTGCGCGGCGACCTTCGAGCCCGGCGCTCTGAACCACCTGCTTCGGCGAAGCGACGGACTACCGCGGAAGATCAACATGCTCTGTCACAGCGCGATGCTGGCCGCGTTTCAGGCGACGGAGAAGAAAGTCAGCGTCAAGACCGCGAAGAAGATCGCAGCCACGTACCACGACTCAGTCAGTATAACGAAACCGCATTCAGGCCGGCGCCTTCTGGCGATGCCGGCTCTAGTCATGGGTATCGGGTTGGCAGCTCTATTGTTTCTCGGCCTCGTTCATCCAAATGCCTGGTCAAATTGGTTCTATCACAGCCCCTCATCCGTGCAGCAGGTCGAACCAGCGGCTCATCCAGTCAAAGCAGTCGTGCGCGTTAAGGCGGTCGAACAACGTGGTGTCAAAGGACATCAGGAGTTCGGCGGTAAGCTGAAAACTGCTCCCTATGTCGCGCCCCGTCCGGCCGAATTGCCGGCGTCAGTTGCTACCCCGGTTGTGGCGTTGGCGGAAACCGGGAATGACGTTCCCGTGCGGGCGACGAGTTCCACCGTTCCGGCCCGGATCGCCGGGATTCAGAAAAGGACGGAGGTGCCCCCAACCCAGGAGCAGCGAGGTTCGATTACCATCAGGTATGGGGATACGCTGGAGAGTATCGCCATTCGCTATTTCGGATCGAAGGCTGGCATCAATGAGCTTATCCAGGCAAACCCGCAGCTAACCAATATAAATCAGTTGAGTGTCGGACAGGTTATCTACTTGCCGCCCGGGATCCCTCACAAGCCTTCGCAGGATCAGACTTTGACCGCGCTGCCGATTCCTAACGCAGATTCCGGGAACCGATAAGCGACGCTGGCGCGCCGCCGAGATTTGTACGACCGACGCACGTCGGCGGTTTATACCATACGGCGGTTTATGGAAGACGTACTTTGCGCACTGGTAAATGCCACCAGGCCATCAGCTTCAGCGTTTCGAGCGTCAACGAGACGCACTTGTGCGCGCTGAAACTCGGCTTGTGTCACGTAGATATCTAGCTGGGGCCTAAGCATCGAAACTCGACTGAAGTTTCCGACTCGCTCCCTCCCGTGCCTCGTGATCCCGCGGGCATTACACAGCGTTGCCGAAAAGCGACCCCAGACCGAATCTAGCACATGGAGCACTCGTGTGCGATGAACTGAAATCCAATAGTTGTGGACATCTATAAAGATGTCATAGCCTTCATATCTTGCAATAAGATACACTTAGGTTGATACTTGCTCCGTGGGTTGAGGCCCTGAGCAACTTAAACGTACTGGGAGAAAGCAACTTGGGAAATTTTCACCGACGCTTGGGCAAAAGCTCACCCAAAAAGGCCGGCGCGCCTCTACGCGGATACCTGAAGGTAAGCACGGCGAAGAAAGAGCGAGAATTTCTCGGCGGCATCGTTGCCGGAGCCATTTTCGACGCCAGGGCGGCAGAAGAGCGCAACGTGCTGCTTCACGATATGGTCGCCGGCGTGCGTCTCAGCCAGCGAATCAATCGTTCGAATTAGCGATCGGGATCGGTACGTCAGTTCGGTGATGCTGCCGCGGGATTGGCAGCCATGATTTTCTGCGTCGACCCCGCGGTTAGCGAACTCTTCCGAAGACGGTGTGAACTGCCCACCCTCGCAACACTAAAAACAGATCAGCAAACCAAACGGAGCCTTTAGGGAGGCTGCAATGATCCATAGAATTCTGGAAGGGCAAAGGGCCGCCGAAGTGGCGCGGGATCTCCTGAAGGCAGTACCACCGAAGATTCTGGCGGCCTGGGATCTTGCTCCGTATTTTGTCAACTGCGTGAGGGTGGTCTCGCCCCCAACCGTCATAAATCCCGCCGATCAGGCGGATTTTGATAACATGCTGGCGGACGCGGGATGGCAGAGAAGCGTCAAGTGGACATACGACGTCGGCGCGTATGTGCGGGTCATCGGCACGCCAGTTTGAAGCGAATCCGTCTGGCGACTTGCGTCGTCAGAGATGAGGCATCACCTTTGCCGCGAAGAGTTCCATGCTCCGCATGACCTGCGTATGCGGTGTCATTCCGCCGATGTTGAACCAGCAGATTACACGACCGATATCGAATTCGTGGCATACACTGCGCAGACGCTCGAGACATGCCTCCGGCGTGTCGAAAATCGCCATCGACTCGCAGGCCTGCTCGTAGGTCGTACGGCCGAAGCGCTCGACACGCTCCAGTGGCGACGGCCCGCTCCCCGGCTTTGCGATCGTAGACCGATAGATAGCGGCGACGGTCTCCAGGTAGTGGCTTATGCTCGGCTCCATCACTTGCCTGATCTGGGCACGGCTTTCGTCAACGAACACGGGCAAAACGAGCGTGATATCCTCGCCGCCGTTGTCGCGGTGACCGCCTGCCTTGCGCGCCTGCCGATAGACCGGCAGCGTCTCCTTCAGCTTCGAGAACGGGTTGATCGGTGTGGCGACGAAGATCGGATAGCCTGCGCGGCCCATATGCTCGAAGGTTTCAGGGCTGTTGGCCGCCGCTCGGATCGGTGGATGGGGTTGCTGCACCGGCTTAGGCACGACCGAGAGATTATCGACCTTGAAGAAGCGGCCGGCATGCGACACGCGCTCATTGGTCCAGGCCTTGACGATTACTTCGAGCGCTTCATCGAAGCGCTCGCGGCTCTCGGTCTGCGGAACTCCAAAGCCGGTAAAGTGGGTGGGAATGGCGCCCCGGCCGACTCCGAATTCCACGCGGCCGTTGCTGAGCACGTCCAGGCTCGCGATCTCCTCTGCCACCCGTATCGGATGTGAAAGCGGTAGTAGAACAATCGCTATGCCGAGACGAAGCGTGCGAGTTCGTTCCGCCAGCGCGGCGAGCAGCAGCAGCGGGGCCGGAGTAATCGAAAGGTCAGCGTTGAAATGCTGTTCGACGGGCCACACCGACTCGAAGCCGAGTGCCTCGGCGTGGACCGATTGTTCGATCGTGTCCCGATAGCGCTGGACTGGGGACTGAGCACCGTAACAAGGCAGTTGATAGTGCAGGCCGAATTTCATGTGTCCTTATTGCTCCTCAACGCATCCCCGCCGACTGCGCCAGGGGCTCCTCATTTCTTCGCGCCCGGCAGATACTCGTCGAGGGGAACGCCGAGGCTGTTAAGCGCCCATGACACCAGGTTGTACTGGCCGACGGTAAACACTGCGTCCATCATCTGCTGGGTATTGTAACGCTCGGAAAGCGTTTTCCAGGTTTCGTCCGAGACGACGGACTTCTCGAAAAGGTCGTCGGCCGTCTGAATCAATGCGGCCTCGTGTTTATTCCAGCCGGCCTGCGGCCCCTTGCAGATGCGATCGATGTCATCATCGCTAAGACCAGCCGTTTTTCCAAGGCGGACGTGCTGCTCAAATTCGTATTGCGCCTGGTTGAGCCATCCGATTCGCAGAATCAGGATCTCACGTTCGCGGGCGGCTAACGTCTGCTGGTCCGTAACGATGTAGTTGGCGAATTTTGACCAGGCGCGCGCGAGCTTGGGATGCTGCATTAAGACTCGGAAGATATTGATTACCTTGCCGTTGACCTGGGCCCGTTCACCCAGCTCGCGATCCTCGGCACTGAGCGTGGAAAAATCGCGGAAGGGTACTCGTTGTTTTCTTTCGATCATGCGCTTGCCTCCGATCCGGACACGTCCTGGGGTGGTCTGCTTTGAGTCTGTGAATCGTTGTACGCGACCCGTTAGGGGGCGTCCAGCGCGGCGAGCAGCAGCAGCGGCGCCGGAGTAATCGAAAGGTCAGCGTTGAAATGCTGTTCGACGGGCCACACCGACTCGAAGCCGAGCGCCTCGGCGTGGACCGATTGTTCGATCGTATCCCGATAGCGCTGGACTGGGGACTGCGTACCGTAACAGGGCAGTTGATAGTGCAGGCCGAATTTCATGTGTTCTTATGCTCCTCAACGCATCCCCGCCGACTGCGCCAGGGGCTCCTCATTTCTTCGCGCCCGGCAGATACTCGTCGAGGGGAACGCCGAGGCTGTTTAGCGCCCCAGTAAAGAGACTTACTGCCCAGATCTGACTGACAAATCGCCTTTTTCATTCCATAGCGGGAGCAGACGGAACGGATAAGTTCGAGAAACCAATCTTCAGCACCCGGTGCTACATAGACCGCCTCGATTAGCGTATCTAGATCCGTTTGCACGTACAGGCCGGGTGAAGCATTTGTGAGACTTATTTTCCCGCGCTGTGGTCCGAAAATCATCGCCCGCAGCTCCTTTTCGTGTTCGAAGCTTCTCCTCTTGTGCATGTACGGCAGCAAGGGATTCCCCATAAGTATGGCCTCCGAGTCGAAGTCGATGTACTTCACCGCACCGATGAATACAGCGAACTCGGTGTAACTGGAAAACGAATCTCGAAGGCGGTTAACGGTCGAACGTATCGCAATGCCTTCACTACTTTTAAGATAGAGTGTCCACATCGCCGCTGACTCATACGTCGAGATGTGCCAAGAGTTAACGAACGTAACGGCACGCCACGTTTTTGCCGTTTTACGAATGGCCTTAGTGCCTTGGATTACAGATTTTTCGTAGGTATCCTTATCCGCATACGCCGGATTCTCTTTCCGCACTTCCTCTGGAATCATCTCGAAAGGTATTTGGTCGGCGGCTAGATTGGCTTTCGTATAAAGTCCCTCAAACGGGTCTGACTTAGATAGAGTCTCTACGCTTGCGAAATACAGTGCGCGCTTCTCCAACAGCGACACAAACTTCGTGAAATCAATATATCTCCAGATGGTGCTTTCTCCCGGTGGGAGGTGGAACAAATCTGGCCGTTCAACGAAGGGCAATAGCCTGATCCTTATCTTAAGTGCTCAGAGGCAAACCGCTGCACCCATTTGATCATGTCTTCAACGTCAGTCTTCGTGAACTTGTCGAAATGCCCATGATCGGCATTGTTTCGAATATCCGCCCACGCGGTAATCTGCTTCTGTTTCAGCTTGTCGTAGATGCTCGCCTTTGCGAGTTCGATATTGAGACTGTCTATCTTGGTGTTCGCGGCGTATGAGATTTTGGCCGCATCGGACATCTTTCTGAGGGTGTCCTCTAGCACTGCTCCGGCTAGAGACGCTGCCGGTACGTGAAAACCTGCTGCAAAGAGAGCCCATGCCTGATCGAGAAAGTCTCCGAGGATTTCTGCCTCGACCAATGCTTTGAGATTGAATAGGAAGCCGCCTTCGAAGTCTCGCTTAGCTGCTTCTAGAATGCCCACCACTTTCGGTAGTTCCTGCGATTCCCTTCCGACGCTTTCTAGTTCTCGAACGTGGGCACTGCCTTCACCACACGCCCTGCGCACGAGATTTGAAGCCCTCGTTCGCACGCGGAAGTAGTCATCATCGGAAGGCCATCCACCCCAGACAGCCGAGCTGCGTGGGTTATAACCGCAGCTGGTCATTATGCCCCGGCCTTCTTCGATCAACTTGGCGAACTCGGCGACGATTTGCTCGTAGTTGCTCATGCTCCGCCTTCTCCCGTCGCACGCAAATCCGAATCGGTTAACTCAGAGTAGATGACGCCAGGTTGGGTGGTTTGCTTTGAGTCTGTGAATCCTTGTACGCGACCCGTTACGGGGCGTCCAGCGCGGCTCGCGCGGCGGACCTGGCATGAGCCTTCGCGGCCGTGAGCGCCGACTGTGAGCAGGAAGGGGCGCTCGTCCTTCAGCCAGTTCCCAAGCTGGGCGACCGCCGCAAAATTCGCGGAGATCAGCAATGGTCGCGGAGGCTCAAATCCATCTCGATCCGCCGACCAGTCATCTATATTTCTGAGTTATTCTCGAAAGCCAACCGATGCCTCGGAGTGATCAGCGCAGGCGGACGAGGCAGGGCAACCACTGGCAATTAAGCCGCCCGCGGCTACAATCGGGGTAGCCGATAAATGACACGGAGGGTAAAAGATGCCATCAGCCAATCATCCGAGTTTGCCGGGTCGCCTTGGCGATCCAGCCCGAACGTTGAAGACTGACCCGCGCGCCGATCCGCGCCTTCTCGCAGTCCTGGCTCGGCTGGGCTTGGACGGCCCTCCGCCGCCGGTCGCCTTGGGAGCGGATTCCCCAATGAAGGCGAAACTGGAGTATCTGGCGGCCACTGAAGCTGGGATGGGAGGTCTTTTTGCCGGCATGGTTGCCGAGCTCCCGCCGATTACCAACGTCGCTCGCCGCACCGAGACCATCCGAGGACAGGATGGAAGCGAGATCAAGCTTTATATCCATTCGCCGCTCAAGGCCGCGGGCACCATGCCATGCGTCTATCACATGCATGGCGGCGGGATGGTCATTCTGACCGCGGACGATCCTCCATACCGGCGCTGGCGGGATGAGCTAGCGAGAGTGGGTTTGGTGGTCGTGGGCGTGGAATTCCGTAACGGTGGAGGGAAGCTCGGAAATCATCCATTCCCGGCGGGTCTCAACGATTGCATGGCCGGTTTGCAGTGGACGTTCGAAAACCGGGACAAATTGGGGGTCTCGCGCATCATCCTCTCCGGCGAGTCCGGGGGCGGCAATTTATCGTTGGCGACGTGTTTGAGGGCCAAGCGCGAGCAGCGTCTCAACCAGATCGCCGGTGTCTATGCCCTCTGTCCGTACATCTTCGGCGCGTGGGAGCGGAACCCCTCCGAACTGCCGTCGCTGACAGAAAATGACGGCTACCTCATCGATTGCAAATCGATGCCGATCATGGCCTCCACATATGATGTCGACGGCAAAAACCGCGATAACCCGTTGTGCTGGCCGTATCGCGCCACGGTCGAAGATCTGCGCGGTTTGCCGCCGCATGTGATCTCGGTCAACGAATTGGATCCGCTGCGCGATGAGGGCCTGACGTATTACCGGCGTCTCCTGTCAGCCGGAGTGGCCGGATACAGCCGAACGGTTAACGGCACGATTCACGCCGCTGACGTGCTTTTCCATAAGGCGATTCCGGAGGTTTGCGCGGCCACCGTTCGCGACATCAAGGGCTTTGCCGATTCCTTGTAGATCCGAGGTCGCCGCAGATTGCGGACGACAGACGGTGAATCGTCGAAAGGTCCGAGGGCTACATCTATAAAGGCGCAGAGGGAGGCGGGCGAGCCTCCCTCTGCAGTCAACGGTTCGAGTAGGGCCTTGGATCAACTACTGCCGCCGGCGTTCACCGCCGATGGCTTCCAGGGAATCATTCAGCATGTCGCGCACCTTCCCACGGGCTCCGGCACCTGCTGCCAGTCGAATGTCACCCTGCCCACGCACAATCAACAACACGAGCTGATCATTCTTCAGGTCTTCCGACACGACGCGGACAAATGCTCGAGCGGTCGTATCGGGAGTTCGCGCTTCCAATTGATCCAAACGTCTCAGGCATTGCGCCAGGATAACTCGCGCATTGAGTCCGGCACTCTCAGACGCACCCAGCCTCGTCTTGCGCCCATCGCGGACCAGCAGCAGAATCTCGCTGTCGAACTCCTCTGCAGCAGCCGCGACGACGGCCTGCAGAGCGGAGCGATCAAAGTGTGGTGATTCTTCCGGCACCGGAAGCAAGTATAACATTGCGGTGCCCGGCGTCCCATGGATGCGCTGCAGCGATCCAATGCCGGCCCCAGCCCTGCCGTTAAACTATTAGCGATTTTTCGCCGATCTGACCGGAGAATCCGTAGAGACGGAGCTCGCTGGCGGAGAGGGGGGGATTCGAACCCCCGGAGCCACAAGGGCTCACGTGATTTCGAGTCACGCCGGTTAAACCAGACTCCCGAACCTCTCCGCGTCCAACGAAGCATTGATGGTTGCTTGAACGTAGTCAAGCAGCGGTCAAAAAGACCGCTGCTTGATCCCCGAGACGCCTCTGGAGAGGGGCGCTGCTTTGACTGCCTGCAACCCGCGCTATCGCCGCGCGGAAGGAGGCGTGGCCAGAAAGCCGCATGGATGGTCAGTCACATCGAGTGGCGGCGCGCTGCAGGTGGTTCCGTAGTAGAAGCCGACGACCTCGCCGGTGGCGGGGATACCCGTGAGGACGGTGCTCTGCGCCCCTGGATAATCCAGGGTGCTATACGCGCCGCGGCTATATAGGAAGCCGTTTGCCTGGGGAACGAGATCGCGGATCCCACCGTAGATTCCAACGATTGACCCTTTGTTGTTGATGGCCGTCGCCTCGGTGGAACCGACCGAGGTTGGAAAATCGAAGGTTGTCATTTTTCCCTTGGCCGACAGGAAGCCGTGGACTGCACCACCCTGGTCCTCGTAAAAGCCGACAATCTGGCCGGTATTGTTGACGAGCTCGCCACGGTATCGATTGCACTGGGAAAGTCGAGATTGAGAAATTTCTTGGTAGACACTTTATACGTGAACGCATGCCCGGCCCCGCTCGCGTCCGTATAGCTCCCGACGATTTCATTGCCGTCATTCACTCCGTTGCCGAGTGTCGCCGTTGCGGCCGGAAAATCGAGGCTCGCGAATTTACGCGGCTGCTTTCCCTGCTGAGTCGACAAGAATCCATGCAACATCGGATTCAAATTTGGCCCACCGCCCGAGTCTTCCCAAAAACCCACGATCATTTGCGAGCGATTGAGTCCGTCAGCCTGGGCGAAATTGTAGGAAGCAGGGAAGGAGATCGTCTGGAAGATTCCCTTGCTATCGAGGAAGGTAAAGGTCGGGTCGTCTGGGCCAGGAGCGAGAGTGCCGACTATCGAGCCGACAGCGTTGACGCCATAACCGACCGCGTAATTCGCGTTCGGCGCCGTGAGTTGCGTAAAGGTATAGCTCTGAGCCAGCGCCGGGCTCGACCATAGCATCCCGGTTAGCGCCGTCGCCGCCGCTATCCTGAGAAGCTTCATCTTGGAATGCATTTAGAACTCCTTCGCGGTTCAATTTGGCGGGTTGGATTCCCGCGAGCCCACCGCTAACTGCCAAAGCTCGCATCGGTTGACTAGTAGTACGAACCCACTAATCGAAACGATGACAGGGACTCTGAGGCATATAAAGCAACCATGTGTTACATGATGCTCTTGAGTGGGAAGGAGTTGTCGCCGCCGAAATTTCAGCGCTAATCGCCGTCGCAAGTGAGGTTTGCCAATCGTAGCCACGTTGCGACGCGTGTAGCGGTCGAAAGTTGTCCAGTTCCGCGCGCATCTGCTACCTTTCGCGAACAATCACGCATCGGAGTGCGTCAACTTAATTCAAGCGTGCCGCTCATCTGACGCCGCGCGCGAACGGGAGTCCCTATGGCGACCGCCGTGAAATCCAACTCTCAGCTCTTCGATTGGCGCGCGCTGATCGGCGCGAAACTCGTTTCCGCGGAGGAGGCGGTCAGCCATATCCGTTCCGGCGACCGCATCACGATGTCGATCGCGCAATCGACGCCGTTCGCCGTATGCCCCGCCTTGGCCGGGCGGCTGATGGAACTCGAGAATGTCGTCGTCAATCACAGCGCGGCATTGTTCAGCTGGGACTTGCCGGGACTTGGCGAGCGGTTCCGGTTCGAGTCGTTCTACATATCTCCGGTCGGCCGCGATCTGTTCGGTGACGGCCGCGGCGAGTTCGTTCCACTCTCTTATTATCGGGCGGGTACCTTGCCGCCTGGCCTGGATGATTTCAACGTCTACGTGATGCGAGTCTCGCCGCCCGATCGCGATGGCATGGTGAATTTTGGCGACCTCCAAATAATGTCGAAGCTGTTGGCGCGCAACGCCAGCCTGGTGATCGCCGAGATCGACCCCGCGTCAGTACGTATCTGCGGCGATAATTCCGTCCACATTTCGGAGATCGACTGGTTTGTCGAACGCACCCCGGAAACCCCGGTCGTTCCACTAAACGCGCCGCCCGTGCCCGAGGAGGAAAAGCGCCTCGTGACCACGATTTGCGAAACCGTAGCGCATGAATTAGTCCCGGATCGTGCGACGCTTCAAATCGGCGTCGGCTCGACTTCCGGCGCGATCATGTCGTTTCTACGCAACCATCATGACCTCGGGATGCAGACCGAAATCATTCCCTGGGGCACCACATCCCTGGTGCGCGATGGCGTCATCACCGGGAAGTACAAGAAGCTCTTTCCTGGTTTGGTGGTAGGCAGCGGCTTCGCCATTGCGACGCCGCGGGAAGAGCTGGAGTACGCCGACGGTCATCCGGGCTTCCAGCTTTACGATTTCAACTTCACCGACGATATCCGGCTGATCGCGCGCGAGGAAGGGTTAATCTCGATCAATAACGCTCTCGCAATCGACCTTACCGGGCAGGTCGGGAGCGAATCGATCGCCCATCAGATGTATACGGGTACTGGCGGTCAAACCGCCTTCGGCATCGGTTCCACGATGAGCGGCGGTAGCTCGATCATCGTCCTGCCGTCGTGCGCGATGGCCAAGGGAAAGCGTCTGTCACGCATCGTTCCGGCTTTGGCCCCGGCGACGGTCGTGACACTGCCGCGCACTTTCGTACATCAGGTGGTGACGGAGTACGGAATCGCCCACCTGAAGGGCAAATCGCTCAAGGAACGCGCGCGCAACTTGATTTCTGTTGCCCATCCCGATTTCCGCGGGGAGTTGACCGCGGAAGCGAAACGCTTGTACGGCTAGGTTCCGTGGTGGTCGACAGCGCCGGGCGCGGCTAAGTGCTCGCGAGATCAGGGTTGTGGCGGACCCGCGTCGCTGTGCGGGGTCGTCGCTACGGTGAAGTCCGCTCCGAGGTGGCAGCACAACCGAAAGCTCGTGCCGGCGCGCGGTTCAGCCTCATACGCTTCGAGCGATCCGTCGCTATCCACTTTGACCGCCTCATAGCTGGCCGACCCTGAAGCCCGCGTTACGGCGAAAATGTAGTAACGATCAGATTCGAGCGGTTCCGGTGGTTCTCCATCAGGAACTGACTGGAGAAAACGCGGCGGCATACTCCCGTAGCTGACCTCCGCCGGTGCGTAACCTTTTTCGCTACCGAGGACGGGAACTTCGCTGAGCAGGGTCTTGTCGACGTCGATCCGCCATACTTCGGTGCCTCCGTCGAAGCGGATGATCGAAGATCCCTGACCATCCTTGGAGTCGAGGGTCAAGATACTCTGCGCGCCTGAATACTTGGTGACCGTCAATGAACTGAGAAAATCGTCAGCAAGCGCGTAACTGATATGGATTTTGGCTTCGGGCCCCGGCAATGGCGCGCTGTCCGCAACCCGTGGCGCAATGGTCCCCTGCTGACTGACCGGCTGCTTGACTTTATGCGCCGCACATCCGGAAGCTAGCGTGACCGCCAACAGCATAGCGGCGATGGCAAACGGGACCCTCCGTCGCAGACGCCTCCCGCGCGCACCCGCCAATATCACCCCCCTATTGTTCGTTGTGAATCCGGCGCTCAAACCTTCAACAAGGAGTGTCCTGGCGGTCTTCCATCGCTCGAGATCTTGTCCAGAATTATTGTGAAAATTCGATCGGCTGGGGCAAACTTCCCCCGGCATTGTAACCGTACACCATCCAGCCCCCGTAGTCCGCACCCTTCGCGATTAACGCCGCCATGACTACCATCAGTACGACAAATCCCATGCGCCCGCGCCGCGGCAGCGGTCGAGCTATAAGCGCCCACCCGGTAAGCCCAAGGCTCAGCCCAAAGACCAGGAGCATGTAATGCTTGTGATGCTGGAGAATGTGGTCTCGGACCGACCAGGCCAGCATCACTCCATCGCCCGCCCGCAAGCCCGTCAGTACCGATACAGCGGCGCTCAAAGTCCCCAAGCCGAGCATCCACAGCGCCGTCCAAGCCCACGCCTCGCGGCGTCCGATCCACGCGATCAAGTAGATACCAGTCGCGCCGGTAAGAAACGCTACCGGATAATGCACTATCAACGGGTGTAAATTCTGCAGCGTCAGCGCGCCCGGAAACAGGGCTGCCAACGCCGCTGAAACCCGTCCGATCAATGGACTATTTCACCGATTTCACGGTGAGATACGTGATTCCGCCCTTGCTGTACTCGTCGCCCGTAACCGTAACTTCGTCCTCCATCTTGCTGACCACTGAGTCCGGCAGCGAACTGGCGTTCTTCTCCGGGAGCAATATGTACATCTTGTCCGTGCCCTTCTCGACCAGGGCGACGGGAATTCCCTTCTTTGCGCAACCGGTCGCACAATTTTTGTGGCTGGCACCGTGCGCTCCGCTCGTGACGTAGCAGAAACTGTCCTCCAGCGTGCCAGTCACATTCTTCTCCGCAGCAAATGCGCTTACGGCAAGACCGGCCGAGAGAACAATTCCCAGACTCGCTATCGCAAATTTGTTCATCATCCACCTCTGGTTGTCGATCGTGGTTTCATCCAGTCCGCGCGGCGCATCGAACTCCAGCGGGGCGCAGAAATTGACTGACTTATCCGGGGGGGAATTATCGCAAAAAATGAGCGGATGCGCGACCCCGGGTTCCGGGGCCAAGCCCCCGCGTTTCGAGGGGACGCAGCTATCGGCGTCGCTTGGTTGGACCTGCACGCGCGCCGGCGCGGACCGACACTAACGGCGCAGCGACCGTGCCTCGACCGGCGAACCGACACCGGCGATCAACTCGCGCCAACGGGCGCGCCGCGCGCTCTCGCTCGGCGGCTTTAGGCGTTCGAGATGACGTTCGAGGATCTCCTTGAGCTGACGATTCAGCGCCTCGATTTCCATCTCTTCAGCGATCTTGGGTCGATCCTGACCATCCTGGATACCGCGGCGTCTGCGTCCGTAGAGTGCCTGCAAGCGTAGCTCGGCCTTCGCCAATTGCGCTTTGTACTTGTAATCCAGCCGCCGCAACGACTCGTTCATCTCGGCAGCCGCGCGGAAACGGCCTCGCAACATCGCCCATTCGACCACCGCCATCACCATCGCCCCCAGCATTAGAAACGCGCCGACGGCTGCGCTCAAGGCCAACGCACGCCACCATGGAAGCGCACGCAGGTCATGATCGCTCTGCTCCCTTTCAGTCCGCAGCTCCTCGAACTGAGCCATCAGAGCAGCCACCTTTGCTTCGCTCGTTGCCGCCTTCTGTTCCGCAACCTGCCGCGCAGTCGAGGTTTCGCCAATTTCCTCGATCAGCGACCGTTCGCGTGCGACGAACGGATTAGGAATCCGCAGCGTTTCACCGGCGGTCAATTCATCGTCGGGGCTAATCCGGTTGGTGCGCGCGATATCCGCAACCGCGACGCCGAACGTGGCAGCAATAGAGCCAAGCGTATCACCAGGTCGAATGGTATAAGGAACCGTAGGATGAGCTCGGCTGGCGACCTCCGCCTGGGTCATGGCGTCGTTCTGTACTGCGGGTTCGCCGGGTCCAGGATGCGTAACCTGCGGCTGCGCCGCCGCAGGCCCAGTCGGCGCTGGCCCTGACGCACCAATATCCTGCTCCGTTACGCCCCTCGCCACGGTGCTCAATACCGCAAGCAGCACGAACGAGCCTAAGCCCGAGAAAACCGCGCACAGGAGCCCGTTTCGTCGACGCAATATCCTGCTGCCCATCAAAGATAATCCCCGTCCCTTTCTATAATCAGCGTAATCCATTCCCGGCGCGATGCAAACGCGAAAATTGTAAAAATGCTCGCTCCGGCTGAACCTAGCCTAATGTAGCTAAAATCACCCCAAACTTGCCCTGTCAAAGTCGAATTTGCTCGTTCGACCTCTAATCCGTCCTCTCATAACGGAACATCGCCAGGTATTCGCGATTTCCCGCCGCTCCCGCGATCGGCGATTCCATCGAGCCCACCGACTTCAGCCCAATCCCTGTCGCGAATTCCATAATTTCTGCGAGCGCGTTCGCACGCAACGACTCGTCGCGCACTATCCCACCCTTGCCGACTTTCCCTTTGCCCACTTCGAATTGCGGTTTGACCAGCGCGATTATTTCCGCGGGCGTCGCCGCCAGCGTCGTCACTGCTGGCAAGACTAGCCGCAGCGAGATGAAGCTCACGTCGACAACGATCAAGTCCGGCCGGTAAGGGAGATCGCCGATGGCGACATGGCGGATATTGCAGCGATCGATCACGGTCACGCGCGCGTCCTGTCGCAGCCGATCCGCGAGCTGCCCGTAACCTACGTCAAGCGCGATCACGTGGGCGGCGCCACGCCGAATCAGGACATCGGTGAAGCCCCCGGTCGACGCACCGACGTCCAGCGCGAGACGTCCCCTGATATTGACGCCGAAATGGTCGATCGCGCCCAGCAGCTTGTATGCGCCGCGACTAGCGTATTCAGACGCCGCTCCGATCACGTTGATTTCAACGGTCGCTTCGACCCGGATATCCGGTTTCGCTGCCGGCCGCGAATTGACGCGCACGCGTCCCGCCATGATCAGCCGTTGCGCAATTTCTCGGCTTTCGGCGAGACCCCGGCGAACCATCTCCACATCGAGGCGTGAGCGCATGATAGTTCTGCGCGAGTGATTTTCCTGCCTGACTGGAGTCAGCCGCGCTCGCGAGGACTCGTCGATGTGCCGCGAACACTCCGGCACGAATTACGATCAGAAAGGAATATCGTCGTCGTCCTTGACGCCGCCGTTCGACTTGCCATCGTCCTTGGGGAGTCCCTCCCCCTGGTAGGGCGTGGTCTTGAGATCTCCTTGCGCGCCGCGTATCAGCACCTCGACGCGCCGCTCGACCTCGTCGAGCTTATGGTTCAGCGAGCGCACGAGGCCAACGCCCCGCTCGAACGCCTCGATCGAGTCCTCCAGCGAAAGCTCACCCGAATCGATCTGTGTGACGATCGATTCGAGGTCGGTGAGTTCCTCCTCGAACTTCCGGGATCCGCTCACATTGCCCACTTCGCCGCTGGCCGCCAGCTTCCCGATTTCCTCGGACCGTTGCTTGTTCGCCATGGCTGATTTCACGTCTCCCGCGCGATCGTGCGGGCCGTCAGCCGCCCGCGGTTGAGCCGGATATTCAATTCGTCGCCGACCGCGACGCTCTCTGCGTCAACGATCGCGCGCCCGTCGCGCAGCTTGGCGACCACCGCATAGCCGCGTTCGAGCACGCGCAGCGGTGACACCGAGTCCAGGCGCTGCGCTGCGGATCCGAGGCGCATCCGCCGCTTCTCCTCCATGGCCGCGATCGCTGCGTGCAGCCGTGCCTGCGCGGTCTCGACCCGGACGCGCCGGGCGGTCACGATTGCGCGCAAGCTGGACTCGCCCATTCGCGCGCCGATTCGCTCGATCGCGCGCCGCATCGGTGCCGTGCGCGCGCCCAGGGCCTGCGCCAGCCTGAAAGCGAAGCGGCTGGCGTGAAGACGCTGCTCGCGAACCAACGCCACCGGATTCCGGAGGCGCGCAGTGAATTGCATGGTCCATCGCCGGGAATCGTCCACCCGCGCGCGTATCGAGGTGTCCAGTTGCGCCGACGCCTCGTCGAGGCGTTGACGTGTCTGGCGCAGCACCGTGCGCGGATCCCGCAGGCGGGCTCCCAGATGCTCGATCTGGCGCCGCTGGGCGCTGCTCGCACTGCGCATCGCGCCCAGCAGCGTTGCCCGGATTTCGTCGAGCCGGCGCAACAAATCGGCCTTGTCGGACACCGCCGCTTGTGCCGCCGCGGTCGGAGTCGGCGCGCGCACGTCGGCCACGAAGTCCGCGATCGTGTAGTCGATTTCATGCCCGACCGCGGAGATCACCGGGGTGGCCGATCGGTATATCGCGCGGGCCACGACTTCTTCGTTAAAGGCCCACAAGTCCTCGAGCGAACCGCCGCCCCGTCCCGCGATTATCACTTCCGCGCGCCCGTCGGCGTTAAGGTCATCGATCGCGTCGGCAATTTCGGCCGCCGCACCCGCGCCCTGCACCAACGCCGGCCGGATCACTACGTGCAGATTGGAGTAGCGGTCGAACAGCGTGCGCAGCATATCGCGCAGCGCAGCGCCGCCCAGTGCGGTCACGATTCCCACGGTTCGCGGCAGAATCGGCAACGGGCGCTTGCGCGCGGCGTCGAACAACCCCTCTTGGCCCAGGCGCTGCTTCAACTGATCGTAAGCCAGTTGGAGTGCGCCCAGTCCCCGCGGCTCCATCTCCTCGGCGTAGAACTGCAGCGCGCCGCGCGCTTCGAACAGGTTCACCCGCCCGCGCACGATCACCGCCATCCCGTCTTCAACGCGAAAACGCAGCCGGCGGCACGCGGACGCGAACATCACCGCGCTGATCGAGCTACGCGAGTCCTTGAGCGTGAAATAGAGATGGTTCGAGGGTGCGACCCGGGCGTTGGAAATCTCTCCGACCACCCAGTATTCGTCGAGACGAACCTCGAGCGTCTCGCGCACCAACCGCACCAACTGCGTGACGTTGAGCGCGATCTGCGGCGCGTGGCGTTAAGGTTGAACTCGAGCTGCCCTGCCATTGACCTGAAATTTACCAGAAGCACGCCTCGCGGCAGAACGTCCTCCCCGTACTCTGGCCGGAGCGAACAATTGTCGGACACGGTCTTCTCCGCTCAAATCACGCGCGGCAGCGCCCACGGCATTCCGCGGAGTAGAGGAAGTAGTGGGGCTGCGCGCCCCGTTATTGGCTCGATCCGCTCGCCGCCGCCGGTGCTCCCGCCGACGCTTCGTCGACCTTGGCCAGTTGCACCTTGTACTTGCTCCAGTGCTCGAGAATGCTGATCGCCTTGTCGAGTTGCAGGTCTTTTACGGGCTTGCCCGCCTTGCCCTGTTCGTCCGGCTTGCTTGCAGGCTTTTCACCTGGTTGCGCGCCTGACTCACTGCCGGGAGCAGGTTTCGCCCCGTTCCCCAGATGCTGATTGTTCTGGAAATGATGCAGCAGGTCACTCTCGCGGATGTCATCGTCGTTAAGCTCGACGCTCGGAAGCTCGAGCGCCGCGAGCGTGGGCTTGGGCGGCTCGACGACTACGTCCGGGGTGATGCCGACCGCCTGGATCGATCGGCCGTTTGGGGTGAAATAGCGGGCTGTGGTGAGCCGCAGAGCGGACTCATCATCCAGCGGCAGGATGGTCTGCACAGAGCCCTTGCCAAAAGTCTGGATACCCTCGATAATCGCCCGCCGCTGATCCTGCAAAGCGCCCGCCACGATTTCGCTCGCGCTGGCGCTGCCGCCGTTTACCAGCACGACCATCGGGAAATCCGCGAAATCGCGCTTCTTGTGGGCGAAATATTTTTGCTGCTGGTTTTCAAGCCGGCCCTGCGTGTAGACGATCAAACCCCCGTCAAGGAAATCATCCGAAACCGAGACCGCCTGGTTCAGGAGTCCCCCCGGATTATCGCGCAGGTCGAGGACTACGCCCTTGATCGCGCCCTGGTTTTCCTTGCGGAACTTGTCGATCGCCTTCTCGACGTCCTCGTTGGTCCCGTCCTGGAAGGTCGAAATCCGCAGATACCCGTAACCTTCCTTGAGTTCCTTCGTGCGCACCGACTTTATCTTGATTACGTCGCGTACGACGCTGACGGTGAACAGGTCTGGGATACCCTGGCGATGGAGCGTCAAGCGGATTTTGCTACCCTTCGGACCGCGCATCATCTTGACCGCGTCAGTCAGCGTCATTCCCTTGGTGAAATCGTCATTAATCTTAATTATTTCGTCCTCGGCCTTCACCCCCGCTTCGTAGGCCGGCGTGCCCTCGATCGGTGAGACCACCGTCAGCACATCGTTCTTGATCGTTATCTCGATTCCCAGCCCGCCAAAGCTGCCGCGCGTCTCGACTTCGAGGTCGCGATACAAATCCGGCGTCAGGTATGCGCTATGCGGATCGAGTGACGCCAGCATCCCGGTGATAGCGCCGTTGATCAGCCGCTTGGTTGAAACCGGTTCGACGTAATTCTTCTGGACGATCGCCAGCACGTTGGCGAAAGTCTGGAGTTCCTTATAAGTGTCATCGGGCAGGGCCTGGGCGCGCTGCACGGCCAAATCGCCAATCACGAAAAGGCATACGGCAAGCGCTATCCCCATCGCGATGATCACCCGGTTGCGTTTCTTTAATGGCATCCCAAATCCGCCTGTATTGCTCCGCGCGCTGCGGCTGAATTAACTTTCCTTGGACTTAATCAACTCCTGGAGCGCCTCGCGTAACTCGGAGTTCGACCAGTCGTACGGCCCGAGGTGATGCGCGACGATCCGGCCGTCGCGCCCGATAATAAAAGTCTCCGGAATCCCGCTCACGTCGTACGCCTCGCCCACCTCGTTCGCCGGATCAAGCAAAATCGTGAATTTGATCCCGGCTTTCTTAACATACGGTGCGACCGCTTTCCGGCCCGTCGTGTCCTGACTGACGGCCACGATCGCGAAGTTCTTATCGTTGCTGAACTCTTCGTACAGCGATTCGATCGCAGGCATTTCCTGCCGGCAAGGCCCACACCAAGTCGCCCATATATTAAGAAATACCACTTTGCCCCGCAGAGAGGAGAGCGAAATCGTTCTGCCCTGGAGATCTTTCAGCGTAAAATCCGCGGCCATCCGCCCCGCCGACACCGGCTTCGCACGGATATCGGCCGCGGGCTCGCCATGCCTGCCTGGCATTGCGAGGACCACGATCCCCACGGCGACCGCCAGGCCGACCGCCGCCACCAGGGAAAGTATCTTGGCGTCTCGACTCATTGCTTTAAATCTGCGCTGCCACCCGTGTTCGGATCACCGGTTGACGCGCCGCCGACCAGACCCAGCCGATCGCTCCGGCGGCGATCATGATGGCTGAAATAAGCTGAGCCTCACTTAGACCAGCTAATACACGCGGATTGATGCGTACGGACTCGACTAGGAAACGCGCCCCTCCCGCCAGTATCAGATAGAGGCAGAGGATCCGCCCTTCGACGTTGACCCTCTCGCGCAAAGACCACAGGACGTAAAAAATTGCCGCGTAGAGAATCGCTTCGTAAACCGGTGTCGGATGCACACGGACGCCCTCGAAAAACCCCGAGACCAGGTTGCCGTGGCTGTCGAGCGTAAGCACCGTGCGCGGGTCCCAGCCGACGATCGCCTTCGGATATGCCATGGCCCATGGCAGCGTCGAGGGCATTCCCCAGTCGCCGTCACCTGAGAGTTGGCATCCCAGCCGTCCGAACGCCTGTCCGAGCACGAGAGCCGGGGCGCACATGTCCGCGACCGTCAAAAAACGGACCTTGTGATAGCGTGCGACCAGCCAGGTTGAAACGATTCCGGCGATTAGCCCTCCGTACCAGACGAAACCCGATCCCGAGAACACGATCGACCATGGGTCGCTGCGGTAGGCGGGCCAGTTGTCGAAAACGTCGTAAAGCCGTGAACCGGCGATTCCTGCGATCGCACCCCACACCACCAGCGCGCTCGCCAGCTCGGGACTCAGGCCGCGGCGGCGACAGTCCCGTCCCAGCACGACGTCGCCCGCGATAAATCCGAGCGCCATCATCAGACCGTAGCTGTAGATCGTTAGCGGCCCTAGACGCAGAAGGACAGGAATCATTGCACAGTAAAGACTATTACAAGCCGGATCTTTGCGCGAGACTACATCGGCTGCAAATCGCTCATCAGGTCAAAATCGCGCGTTGCGTCAAAAGTCTTGCGCTTCACCGGTTATGCTAATACGACGCTTTTGTGCGCGTGATTCTTCAACGAGTGAGCCGCGCCGAGGTCCGTATTCAACAACGGATTATCGGCAAGATCGGACGCGGCTTCGTCGTGCTCCTTGGTGTCGCACGCGGCGATTCCACCGCCGACGCGGAGTTTATCGCCGATCGGATCGCCGGGATCCGGGTCTTCGCGGACAGTGCCGGCAAGATGAACCTGGCTTTGAATGCCGTTGGCGGTGATCTTCTGGTCATCTCCCAATTTACGCTCTATGCTGACACTAACCAACGCCGCCCTTCGTTCGTCAGCGCCGCCCCGCCTGATGAGGCGCGGCGCCTATACGATCTACTGGTTGCGCTGCTGCGATCGCGCAGTCTTAGAGTGGAAACCGGCGAGTTCGGCGCAACCATGGAGGTCGAACTTGTGAACGACGGGCCAGTGACAATATTAATAGATAGCCGGGGTCGTTAATCATGGCACGTGCAGGATTTTACGCCGTCGAGTCGGGTAAGATTTCCTTCCGGCATGACGGCAACTGGTACACCGACGAAGAACGCATCGACAACCCGCGAATCGCGTTGCTCTTCAGCAAGAGCGTCAGGCGTAATCCCGACGGCAGTTTCTACCTCCAGGTTGCGGAAGAGCGAGCGCCGATCGCGGTCGAGGATACGCCGTACGTGGTCAAGACGATCGAAGACGATAAGGCCGGCGGCTTTATCCTCGTCACCAACGACGACGAGCGCGAACCGATCGATCCGACCACGCTCGAGGTTGGACGCGATAACGTTCTCTATTGCCGCGTGAAGGCCGGCCAATTCCGCGCGCGATTTCTGCGCCCGGCCTACTATCATCTCAGCAGCGCCTTCATGGCAGAAGACGGCGACTTGGTTTCGATCCTTGTGGCCGGCCACCGCTACCCAATCCGGATCGCGTCGGCCACTGCCCCGGGCCGCAACTCTGCGGCCTGATCCAACCAGGTTTGACCGTTTTGCGCCCTTGATGCAGGATTCGCAGGCTCCGACCGCGCCCTTCTTTCACGTCGTGCTGGTGCGGCCGGAAATACCGCAGAATACCGGCTCGATCGCGCGCACCACGGCGGCAACGAGGACCCGCCTGCACCTGGTGGGCCCGCTCGGTTTCTCGATCGAGGATCGTTATCTGAAACGGGCGGGACTAGACTACTGGCCGCTCGTCGATCTGCGCACCTATCCGGAATGGAGCGCTTTCGACAAAGTCTACCTGACGGCGGATTCGACCAATTTCAAATATTTCTCCGCGCGCGCGGAGAGGTCGTACCTCGAAGCAGACTATGCGGCCGGAGACTTCCTCGTCTTCGGCAGCGAGACTAAGGGACTGGGCCAGCAACTCCTGCGTGCCCGGCGCGCCGATTCCTACCGGATTCCGATCTTCGAGTCCGGCGTGCGCAGTCTCAACCTTTCAAACGCGGTAGCGGTCGTGCTCTACGAGGCGCTCCGTCGATGCGACCTGCTCGAAGGCCGGTAAGCGCCCCTCCGCAACCTCAATTGGTTTCTTTTCGCTAGCTACGCGCGGGCCTTCCGTCTCGGGGCGGTCTTGCGCCGGGGCGGCTTGTCGGTCTCCTCCAGGATGCCGCTCTCGAGACCGTCGATACTGTGCACGTTGTGAATACCCCAGTATTTCTCCGCCGCGCCCGGTCCTTTGTTGATCCAGTAGTTTTCCAAGGTGTCTCGCGGTTCGACCAGTTCCATCCGTGGCACGCCATAGCCGCATGAGGTCATTGCGGACTCGATCGTGATTTCCATGATCTGGCGCTCGCCCGGATAGGTCGGGAAATGGCGATGGAGGTCATCCCATCGCGCATTGCCGGGGCGCACCACATGGCCTTTTCCGTACAGTCGCACGATACGGGCAACGGGGCCGAAGCTGCATAACCGTGATCCGCCCGTTCTGGCGCAGATGCGTCGCGGTCTCGTTGCCGCTGCCCGTTATATCGATATACGCGACGGTGCGCTCGTCGAAGACCCGGAAGGCATCCATACCCTTGGGCGATAGATTGATCCGCCCCTGCTCCGGCGCTGTGGCGGTAAAGAACACCGGCTGGCGCTTGATGAACTCTGCCACTTCCGGTGTGAGGACGTCGTAAAACTTGGACACAGCGGATCTCCCCTCGAAATGACGAAGCCGGCCGCGGGGCCGGCTTCATTCGACGCGTGTGGCGACGCGCGCTCAGGCGGCTTTCTTCTTGCGCCCGTTGCCGGCGGCGGCTTGCCCTTCCTTACGTACCATGAAACGCGTGTCGAGTTGGCCCATCTTCTCGACCACGCCGCCGTATTCCAACTCCGTATACGGCAGCATCGCCGGTCCCGAGAACCCCTGATTGCGGATTTCCGCGGCCTTTGCGCTGACGTTGTTGCGCACCCAGTCCCAGAATGGATGGTCAAACGCATCGACCGACTCGGTGAACTTGCCTTCGTGGACACAGAATGCCGCGCAACTGACGATCGCAGGACCATCGAAGAAGCTGACGCTCGAATTCTGCTTGATCGGCATCATCGGCCCATGATGACTCCCGCGCATCGTCCCTGCCACATAATGGCCGATGCGAAATGGCGACAACACTTCGCCCGTCGCCGGGAAATTTCCCTGGACCCGCACCAATGCCACCGGATCGTCCTTGCCGGTGTACGTCCCCGCGATATTGTGCAGCCGCGACGTCGACACCACGCATCCGATATCGCCGCTCGCACGGCTGCGGATCGATTCGATCACGAAACGCTCGTTGTCGCGCAACAGGCACGCGATATCGTACAGCTCATCGGGGGCGTTGAGCTCGATTACGCGATCGCCTTCGGTATAGTTAACATCCATTATTGTGAACGTGAAACCCTTGGCCATCTTAGGCGACAGCAACAGCCCCGAACAATGCATCGGATCGGCGAATGCCAGGTAGAACGGCAGATTATACGCACCCGGATCCGTCTTGTCCGCCGCAAAGAACAGGAACGGCTCGTTTGGCCGCTCCTCGATCTCCATCTCGCACGACGCCGGTCCCAGCCCCCGGATATTCCCCGAAAATGCGTCCTTCAACAGGTCCTGCCCCGCGCCGTACAGACCCTGCTCCCGTGCGACCCGTGTTCCCGCCATGAACGCGTCCCAAGCCAGCTCATGGATTTTCGAATCATCCACCCCGCGGTCGTGCGACATCAGCAACGCCACGTCGTCGCCAGTCGAACTGACACAAACGTCCATTAGCAGCTTTTTACCCTTCTCACGCACGAACTGCTCGACCGTCTGCTTCAGCTTCGTGCTGGGCTTCAGGTGCCCCCCGATCGATCCGACGTCCGCCTTGATGACCGAAATCGTGGTTTTCATTGATTGTGCCTCCCGTCAGAAACCGTTGTTACTATTTCCTTCCCGCCGTCATAAGCATCACCTGCCTAGTGACCGCGTGTAGCACAACCCCCGCCGCAGCCGCCGCCACATCCTCCGCCCGCCGGTTTAGCCTTCGGCGAACCGATCGTATAACCGTCGGCTTCCAACTCCTCGGCGGTAACCCAGGCGATATCCGAGCCAATTGGTCCGTCGCAATGAACACATCGACGCTGCTCCTGACCGTCACCGCTGAACGCGAGATAAAGCAGCACAGACTTACCGCACGCCTCACAGGGTGCGATTGGGAAGGATGAAGAGCTAATAGAAGCCTCGCGCATAAGCGATTTTTATAGTAGCCCCGCGTACATTCGCAAATCAAATCACTATGCTTTACGAGTGCCGAATGCTTTTTCACCGATTCTCGATAATCCGACGCGCGCAATTTATCCGCTACGCGAAACTTCGCGGTCAACACCCAACTCTGAGGTAAAGACGAACTTCAAGGTCTACGATGGTCGCTCCCGCGTCCAATGCACTCGCCCTCGCCGCACGAATTAACGGTCGCGAGTTGCGCGGCGCCGATTCCCGCCGCTACCGTCTTGCCGTTACCGACCAAAAGCCGGTGCGCCCGCGCACCGGATGGCTCTACTTTGCAATCGCCGTGCGCGACGGCAACGGCGTCCCCGCGACGAGTCCGCTCATGATGGGCATCGTGAGCGGCGGCGGACGTCTTGTGATGCCGTGGTTTGAAGGCCGGCTCTACCCTACCCTCCAGATGGCCGGCGGCGCCCTGCTCGACGCGCGTGCCGCGGGTCTCGAGGCCGGCCTCGTCAACCTACTCGGCACGCTGGTACCGCCCGGTGGCCATCTTATGCTGGAGTACGAAAGCCCCGGCCAGAACGAAACCCATACCGCACTGCTCCTGCGCGTACCGCCCGCGGCCAGCTACCTCGGCTCCCTGATGTTCCGGGCCGGTTTCCGCGGCGATTTCAAGGACTGGTATATCTCCGAAGGCGGGCATGAAGGTCCGCGCAAGCTCCAGGCGAACAAATCGCCCAACCCCGCCGAGGCCCGCGCCGCGCTACGCCGCCATCGAACCGAACTCGCCGCCTTCGTCAAACGTCCGCTACCCGCGAGCCCGCATGACGCTGCGGTCGTTGCCACAGCGCAAGCCCGCGCCCGCGCTATCCTGAATGAGTTTCGCGTGACCTGACGTCGCCGCGCCCGTCGCCATCGCTGCGGCGCAATGGCTGCGCGCTCAGCCGCGCACGTAGGGCTCGCCCAGCGCGCTCGGGGCTTGCGCCTGCCCGCCGAGAAACGCCAGCACCAGTAGGGTGAGCGCGTAAGGCAGCGCGAGGAAAAGCTGGTACGAAACCGCTGCGCCTGCCGCCTGCAAACCGAATTGCAGCGCCATCGCGGCGCCGAACAGCACCGCCGCCGCTGCCACCCAGTACGAGTTCCAGCGCCCAACGATCACCACCGAAAGCGCGACGAACCCGCGCCCCGCCGAGATCCCCTCGACGAACGTCGCGGTATACGCCAGCGTCAGGTACGCTCCGGCCAACCCCGTCAATACCCCTGCGATTAGCAGCGCCTGCCAGCGCAGCCGATATACGTTGAGTCCGAGCGCATCGGCCGCCTCGGGCCGTTCTCCCGCGGCGCGCAGCCGTAAGCCGTACCGCGTATGCGACAGCACAAACCCGACCACCGGCACCAGGATTATCGCGCTGTACACGATCGCGTTCTGATCGAACAGCGCGGCCCCCACTATCGGCAAGCGCGCCAGCGGACCCAGCGCCAACGGCCGCAGCGGCGCCACCGCGAAGGCCCGGCCCGTGATCCCGAAAAACCGGCGATACAATATCCCCGTAAGCCCGAGCGCGAAGATATCGATCGCGGTGCCGACCACCACCTGGCTCACCGCCAGATTGATCACCAGCACCGCCATCAGTGCGTTGATCGCAGTTCCGGCCGCGACTCCCGCGATCAGTCCGAGGATCAGGCTTCCCGAAAAATACGCGGCCGCGAGCGCGAAGAATGCGCCGCACAGCATCGATCCCTCAATCCCGACATTGAGCACGCCACTCCGTTCGACGATCGTTTCGCCCAGCGCCGCCAGCAGGATCGGCGTCGTCATCACCACTGTCGACGCAAGCCATGCCTCAAACATCGCGTGTCTCCACGCCCGCCGGCACTGCTGCGGCGGCCGGCGCGCCGCGCCACCCGCCCGTCCAGATCCCGGTCAGCGCCGGCGTGTCGAACGCCAGCAGGATCATGATGACCAGTCCCTGGATCACTTGCACCAGCACGGGAGAGACGCCCTGCGCGCGCTGCATCGCCTGCGCGCCGTTGTCGAGCGCGCCGAAAAATACGGCCGTCGGCAGTACCGCTATCGGATTGAGCCGTGCCAGCAGCGCCACCGCGATCGACTCGTAGCCCCATCCGGGCGACAGGCTTTCGTACAGCCGATGAGTAATCGCGGAGACCTGGACCGCGCCGGCGATCCCGCCCAACGCACCGCTGAGGACCATCGTGCGCCGCGTCAGTCGTGCGATCGGCAGGCCAAAGAACGCGCTCGCCCGCCGATTTCGCCCGAATGCGCGCAATTCGAACCCGGTCGCCGTGTGGAACAGGAAGAGATGACAAGCCACCGCCAGCACCACTGCCAGCAGCATGCCCAGGTTGATCCGGCTCGGCGCAAAATACAGCTCGAGTTGTGCCGCCTGCGCGATTTCCCGGCTCTTCGGAAACGCCCGCGAAGGCTCCATCAGCGGACCATGAACCGCCCAACTGAGCATCTGTGCTGCGACGAAATTCAGCATGATCGTGCTGATCACCTCGTTCACGTCGCGCCGCGCCCGCAGCCATCCCGCGATTCCGCCGCACAGTCCGCCGCCGCACGCACCTGCCGTCACCATCGCCCCGATCGCCAGCGGATGCGGCCAGCGCCCGAGATAGGGACCGATCGCGCCCGCGGCCATAGCGCCGAAAATCAACTGGCCGTCGGCCCCGATATTCCACAGCGACCCCTGGAACGCGACCGCGATCGCGAGCCCGCAAAAAATCAACGGGGTGGACTTTACCAGCGTGTCCGCAAAGGCGATCGGCGTGCCGCACGCGCCCTCCCACAACGCCGCGAAAACCCCCGGCGGCGAAGCGCCCAGCGCCAGCAGCACGATCGCAATGATTCCGCCGGCGATCACCAACGCCGCGATCGGCGTTAGCGCCGCCTTCATTCGGCCGCCCCCGACATCAGTAAGCCGATGCGCACCGGATCGCGCTCCGTGCTTGCAATCTCGGTCAATCGCCCCCGGCTCATCACCGCCAGCCGACCGCACAGCGCCAGCAGTTCGTCGAGGTCGCACGAGATCAGCAGCACGGCGCCCCCGCCCGCGCTGTACTCGCGCAGCATCTGATGGACGTCGGCGGTCGCACGGAGGTCGAGTCCGTGGCAGATATCGTGCGCGACGATCACAGCGGGCGCGGTCGCCAGCGCGCGCGCGACCGCCAGTCGCTGCCGGTTGCCGCCCGATAGCGCCGCCGCCGTCGCATCCGGACCCGCGGCGCGGACGCGGAATTTTGCGATCAGCTCAGCACAAAACGAGACCGCCGCCGCGCGTCGGAGCCAGCCGCCGCGCGTCGTAAAGCGCCGCCGCAAGACTGGCGTCAGCATCAGGTTCTCCCACAAGGGCATATCCAGGATGAGTCCGTCGAGGTCGCGATTCTGGGGCACTACCGCCATCGTTCCGCCCGCGGTATCCGCGAGGCGGACGCTGCCGGAGATCGGACGGCGCGCACCCGCCAGCAGCTCGACCAGTTCAGACTGCCCGTTCCCGTCGACCCCGGCGATCCCTACGATCTCGCCCGCCGCGATCCTCAGCGAAACGCCGTCGACCACCCGCTGGCCTTCGCGCTCGTAGACCAGATTCTCGATCGTCAGCGCGATCTTACCGCCCGCGCGATAGTAGCTCGGGCGGCGCGACGATTCCGGCAGCTCCCCAATCATCATCTGCGCCAATTCGGTCTCGCCGGTCGCGCCCGCTATTCTTTCGCCCACGGTCCGTCCATGCCGCAGCACGGTCACGCGGTCGGCCACGGCCAGCGCCTCGGCAAGCTTGTGCGTCACCAGCACCACGATCCGGCCCTCCGCGCGCAGCCGACGCAGCGTTTCGAGAAATGCGGCGAGCTCTCCCGGTGCGAGCACTCCGGTCGGCTCGTCCAGGATCAGTACCTGCGGCTCGAAGCTGAGCGCACGCAAGATTTCGAGGCGCACGCGTTCGGCGACCGTACGCTCCTCGACGGTGGCGCCGGCGGGCGGCAGCGCGAAGCCGAGGCGATCCGCCAGTTGACCGGCGCGCGCAGCCACTACGCGCAAATCGAGCCGCTCGTTCGCGGCCCCGCCGAAACCTCCTAGGGCGAGGTTCTCCTCCCACGACATCCGCTCGAACAGCATCGGACTCTGGAAAACCGCCGCGATCCCCGCACGCAGCGCCGCGTGCGCCGATCCCGCCCGCAAGGCCACACCGTTAAGCGTCGCCTGGCCCCCGTCGGGCCGCAGCCGCCCTGCAAAAATGTTGATTAGCGTGCTCTTGCCCGCGCCGTTTTCACCCACCAGCGCATGGATCTCGCCGGGCCGAGCGCAAAAACTCACCCCGTCGAGCGCGATCGTGCGGGCGAAGCGCTTGCTTATCCCGTTCGCGGCCAGCAACGTCAGGCGCTATCCTCGGGAACCCCCGCCCGGTAACGCTCCCGCACATAATCCAGCGCTTCTTCGCGCGTGCTCAGTGCACCGTCCAGTTGATGGTCCTCGACCTCGCTCAGTATCCGCTTGAAGTCGGGCCCCGGGCGCAGGCCCAACGCGATCAGATCGGCGCCGCCGATGAGGCGCGCGGGACGCATCTCGCGCTCGCCCATCCGCTCCATCGCCGTGCGGCAGAAATTGTAGAACCCCATGTATGAACTCGACGCGAGCGCATCCAGTCGCGACACTTCCAGCAGTTCCGCAAAGCCCGCTTCCGCCAACATCCGCTTTAGCGTCGCCGGCCGCATCCGTAGAGCCATTGTTAGCCGCAGATGGTACCGCACCAGGTACGCCACCTGGTCCTGCACCGCGCGCGATCGCCGCAGCCGCCGCAGGATTTCCACCGCAACTAGTGCCCCCTGCTCGGTATGTCCGTAGTAGGTCATTCGCCCGTCCGCGTCCACCGCGCGGCATTGAGGCTTCGCGATATCGTGCAGCAATGCGCCGTACGCCAGCGTCTCGCTGCATCCCGGCGGCAGCATAGAAAGTAACAGCCGCGTATGGCGATAAACGTCGCCTTCCGGATGGAAGTTCGCCGGCTGCGCGCAGCCGATCAGTTTAATCACCTCGGGTATGACGGCCGCGGCCAACCCGCTTTCGACGAGCAGATCGAGTCCACGCGCGGCGCCGCCCTCGGTCATGATCATCACGATTTCCTCGCCGACGCGTTCGGCTGCGATCTGGCCGATCGCCGGCGCGCTCTGTTTGATCGCAGCCCACGTCGCCGGGTCGATCGCGAAATCCAGGCGCGCGGCAAAACGCACCGCGCGCAGCATGCGCAGGTGATCCTCGGCGAAACGCTCGTGCACGTTGCCGATCGCGCGCACAATCCCGCTGCGCAGATCGCGCATCCCGTCCACCAGGTCGATCACCCGATCCGTCGCCGGATCGTAGTACATCCCGCCGATCGTGAAGTCCCGCCGCCGCACGTCCTCTTCGATCGTGCCGAAGGTCACGGCCGACGGTCGCCGGCCGTCATGATACGGCGCATCCGCACGGAAGGTCGCGATTTCGAACAGGTCAACGCCCACCAGCACGCCAATCACGCCGAAGCGGGCGCCCACCGCGATCGTGTTATCGAACAGACCTTGCACCACTTCGGGTCGCGCGTCGGTCGCGATGTCATAGTCCTTCGCGGCTACGCCGAGCACCCGATCGCGCACGCACCCGCCCGCGAGATACGCGGAGAATCCGTGCTCGCGCAGCCGACGAATAATCGCCAGGGCCTTGTCTTCTTTCTCCAAGCTGGTTGCCACTTCGCTCATCCCGGCGGGGGCGGACGCCACTCTCAGATCTTGCTAATTCCGAACGTCCCCGGCATCTTTTAGCGAGGAAAGCGGCGCAAAGGACATTTGACGCGCCTCACTAGAAATGTTAACGCTTCCCGCCTAGATAATCCTATCACGCGGGGGAGGAAAAATGGCGCATAAACGTCTCAGCTTCTGGAACTTGGCGGCCGTTTTGATGTTGGGCGGCGCTGCGATTGCGTTCTCGGCGAATTTCGCGCTGGCTCAAGAAGGGGTGACCATGGGCGCAGGCGGCGCTATGACCAGTGGCAAGCTGCAGTTTCGTCAGTATTGTGCGCAATGCCACGGAATGGACGCGACCGGCGATGGACCCGTAGCCCCCGCGCTCAAGAAAAAGCCCGCCAATCTCACCCTCCTCTCCAAGAATAACGGCGGCGTCTTCCCCGAACAGGAAGTCCGCGATTTTATCGACGGTAGCAAGACCGCTGAGTCTCACGGCACCCGCGAAATGCCGATCTGGGGCTATGCCTTTCAGCACCGTACGGCCTCCCAGGGCACCGGCGCCGGCGGCCCCGGACTTACCGAAGTGCAGGTCAACGAAAAGATCCAAACCTTGGTCAATTACGTAAAGTCGATCCAGGCGAAATAGGACCCGCGTCCCGTTCGCGATCGGTCGGTTCTCAAGGGTACGACCTGGCGTCCGCCGAAAACCTCGGTGGACGCCGTTTTTTTGCTCTGAACCTGCATGCTCCAGGTATAAGTGATGCCCGCGCGTGTTCGCTGCCACTCATCCCGGCTTAGGCGCTTGATCCCGCTGTTGCTGGTCTTCGTCTGTGCCCGAACCGCGGCGCGCGGGCAAACCGGGATCACCGCGGGCCCGCACGTCACCGGACCGACCGCGGCGGAGATCCAGCAGGGCGAATTGGAGTTCCGTCTCTACTGCTCGCAATGCCACGGGATGGAGGGAACCGGCAACGGTCCGGTCGCCCGCGCGCTCAGAACGCCGCCTGCCAACCTCCGCATACTCACCCAAAAGAATGGCGGCGTCTTTCCCGAACAGGAGATTCGTGACTTCGTCGACGGCACCAAGCAGTTGGCCTCGCACGGCGATCGCGAAATGCCCATTTGGGGCCTTGCCTTTCAGTATCGTGGCAGCGCCAACGGTGCCCTCCACGCGCCGCCCGCCGCGAGCCGGCTGGAAGTCAATCGCAGAATCGATCTGCTGGTCGACTACATCAGGTCGATTCAGTCTAACTAGATCCGGCCCATTGATCGCTGCGCGCCGCTGAAACTATGCCCTTCCAAGCCCCATCCGCCCAACACCGATTGAAGTTGATCGCGGACGGCGGCGCCATGAGCCCAACTCCGCTTGAGCGTGTGACCAGGTTGTCCGCGGCAGTCTGCGTGCTGGTCATTTCGTTGATCGTTCCATTGCTTGTGCCCAGCCGCGCGGCCGCGGGGGACGCAACGTCGGGCGCCAGAATCTTCAGGGAAAGCTGCGCCCGCTGCCATGGCCAAGCCGCCAAGGGCGACGGTCCGGACCTCATCAAGCTGCAAGCCGCGACCACCCCCGACGATTGGACCGACGCCGAGACCAACCGCGGGGTCGCTGACGATCTGTTTGTCTCGATCGTCGCTAAAGGCGGCAAAGCCAGCGGCAAATCACCGGTCATGCCCGCTTTCGGCGACAAGCTCAGCACCGCGCAGATTCAGGATCTGCTCGCTTTCTTCCGTTCAGTCACCAAATAGTTATAAGGCATGATATAGCGTCTCTATTCCTCCTCCGTCGAGTTTTTACCGAATGGAACGGTAGCTCCGGACGGAGCGATTCGAGAGGTTTGAGCACTTTGAACGGTCTGAGCGCCTTCCGGGTCCGATCGCACATAGGTCCGGCGGTAGACCCGCAGCAAGGCGCCGAAGATCGCGATTATTGCCGGACCCGCGAAAATGCCTAGCGGTCCATACGCCTCGATCCCTCCTGCGAGTCCGAAGAACAACGCGACCGTGGGAAGTCCCGTGCCGTGGCGCATCGCGAGTGGTTTGAGGAAATTATCTACGATGGCCAGCGTGATCGCGGCCCACACCACCAGGGCGATCGCGGCGCCCCAGCTCGCCTCGACCACGAGGTAAACTACGATCGGCACCCATACAACCGCCGTTCCTCCGAACGGCAGGAGTCCGCCTGCCGCCGTGAGCAGAGCGAGCAGCGCCCAGTACGGCACGCCCAACACCAGGTAGCCCAGCCCGAGCGCCACGCCATCGACAAGCGCCGTCAGCATCAGTCCGCGCATCACCGACGACATGGTCACGCGCAAGGTCTCGAACACAGCCTCTTTGTCTTCCTCGTGCAGCGGGGTTAGCTCGCGCAGCCCTTCGTAGTAGGACTCGCCGTCGCGCAGGAGGTAGAAAAAAGTCAGCAGTGCGATGGAGAAGTGGAATAGAAAACTCGCGAAATTGCTCGCGACCGCGCTCCCGTGCGCGACCACGTAATCGCTCGTGACCTTCGCGCCGGCCAAGGCGAATTTCCGCAACTCCTGCTCGAGCGTCATGCCGTGCCTGCTCAAAGATGAATCGATGATCGCGCCGACGCGTGTCCCCCGGATCCATCCGCTCGCTTTGAACAGGCCTCCGGTGGTCGAGAGCTCGGCAATCGTACCGTAGAGCGTTTGGGCCTCGCGCAGCAGTCTCGCGGAAATCCAGATAGCCGGAAGGATGACTCCGAGCGCGACCGCAACCGTGATGATCACCGCACAGGTCGTCCGTTGCGGCACCACGCGATTGAGCGCGAGCAACGCTGGATGGAACAGAAATGCCAGCAGGATCGCCCACGCGATCGGGGTCAGAAACGGATAGAGCACCGCGTAGAGTTGATAAGCAATGACGGCCAGGAGGCCGAAAAAAAATACTACAACGATGCGCTCGCGATTCATCGGATAGTACGGCGAATGGCGCCGAGCTTAGCAGAAGCGACAAGCGGTAGCATAAGGCGGTCCTGCTTAATTCAACTGGCTCTTCTGGCGCGGCTTGCGTACTAACGCCGCGCGGATGCTACAACGGTCACAACAGGAGTATCCGCGTGGAAGTCAACGGAATCGCCCACATATACATCTCGGTCAGAAACTACGATGAATGCGCCGCGTTCTATCGCCGTTTGCTGCCTTTCATGGGGGCTCACCTTCGTCGTGCGCGACAACCCCGATTCGCTCTACTGTATCGGCGGACGCACTGGCTTCGGCATCACGCGAACCGCGGCGGAGTGGCGCGACGTACCGTTTGCGCAGGGGCAGGCTGGACTGCATCACGTCTGCTTCCGGGCGCGATCGCGCGAAGACGTCGACGCGGTCCATCAGCTTGCCCGCGAACTGGGTGCGAAAATCCTCCACGCTCCCGAGGTCGGCAATTGGGCGCCCGGCTATTATTCCGTGCTGTTCGAAGACCCAGACGGAATCCGACTCGAAGTCAATTACATCCCCGGCAAGGGATTGTTGGCGAACCAGCCGCCGCACTGACCGGTGGTGGACGCGTGAGCACTTAGTTGCCGACGCGGGGATTTTGTTTACGCTTCCGTTGGCTCGCTACTCGATGGTGAAACCTTCTCACGCAAAGGCACGTAGCTCAGCGGGAGAGCACTTCCCTGACACGGAAGGGGTCGGCGGTTCAATCCCGCCCGTGCCTACCAAATTGTGAGCGAGCGTGTCGTGAGGTCGGCGTTTTCCAGACTCGACGGACGGCAGAGCGCGCCGATAATTTGGGGCTTGGCCGCGTTCGCTTCTGCGATTTTCCCCCATGAGCGCTGAAATAATCGTCACTTGCAACGGCGTTTCCCGAACGGTCCCGGCCGGAACCACCGTGCGCGAATGTCTTGATGGGAAGGCCACGCGTGACATCGTAGCCGCGCGGGTCAACGGCAAGTTGGTCGATTTGAGCGGTCATATAGATCGGGACGCCACGATCGAGGCGGTCACGATAGACAGTCCCGCCGGTCTCGATGTGCTGCGCCATTCGACCGCCCATCTGATGGCCCAGGCGGTACAGGAACTCTTCCCCGGAACGCAGGTGACGATCGGCCCGACGATCGCTGACGGTTTCTTTTACGACTTCGCGCCCGCCCGGCCTTTCACGGTCGAAGATCTGCCCAAGATCGAGCAGAAGATGCGCGAGCTGGCCAAGGCTGACTTTAAGGTGGAACGCACCGAAGTTCCACGCGCCGAGGCGATTGCCACCTTCGAGCGAATGGGGGAGCACTACAAAGTCGAGATTCTCAGGAACATTCCCGAAGACAGGGTGTCGATCTACCAGCAGGGCGGCTGGATGGACTTGTGCCGCGGCCCGCACGTGCCCTCGACTCGCTACATTCGGGCTTTCAAGCTGACGAGCGTGGCCGGCGCGTACTGGCGGGGCGACGAGCACAACGCGATGCTCTCGCGGATCTATGGGACTTCGTTCGGCAGCAAGGAGGCGCTGGAGGAGCATTTGCGGATGCTCGAGCTCGCCCGCCAGCGCGACCATCGTAGGCTTGGACGCGAGATGGGGCTCTACCTGTTCGATCCGATCTCGCCGGGGCAGCCGTTTTATCTCCCCAAGGGAATGATCGTCTTCAACGCGCTAGTCGACTACGTGCGCCGCCTTTATCGGCGATATGGTTTTGACGAGGTGATCACTCCGCAGATCTATCGGAACGAGATGTTCCACACGTCAGGTCACTGGGACAATTTCCGCGAGAACATGTTCCTGACTCCCGATCCCGAGGGCGACGCTGCCCGGATTGATACCGGTCCGGACGGTTGGCGCCTCGGGTACGGCGTAAAGCCGATGAACTGCCCCGGCCACACCTTTGTCTATCGCGCGGAGAAACGTTCTTATCGCGACCTTCCGCTGCGAATAGCGGAATTTTCGCGGCTCCATCGGGCAGAGCGTTCCGGCGTGTTGCATGGGCTGACGCGGGTGCGCGTGATGTCCCAGGACGACGCGCATATCTTCTGCACCGAGGCGCAAATCGAAGACGAAGTCGCGATGAACCTCGAGATGGTTCGCGAGGTCTATGCGACACTGGGATTCGATCAGGTCGAGTTCAAGCTCGCCACGATGCCCGATCAACATATGGGCAGCGAAGAGCAATGGCGGCTGAGCGAAGAGAAGCTCGCCAATGCTCTGCAACGCAATAAGGTCGCATTCGAGATCAATCCGAAAGAAGGGGCCTTTTACGGTCCGAAAATCGAGATCTACGTGCCCGACGCGCTCAAGCGCAAATGGCAGCTCGCGACGATTCAACTGGACTATAACCTGCCCGAGCGCTTCGACCTGAAATACACCAGCGGCGCGGGTGTCGAGGAGCGTCCGGTAATGATCCATCGGGCGATTCTGGGATCGCTGGAACGGTTTATCGGCGTGCTGATCGAGCATACTGGGGGCGTCCTGCCATTCTGGCTCGCGCCGGAGCAGGTCCGAGTGCTGTCGCTCAGCGAGAAAATCGAGGACTACGCGAGCGAGATTGCCTCGATGCTCAAGAAAGAGGGGTTTCGCGCTTCCGCCGACATCCGCAATGAGAAACTGGGTTTTAAGGTTCGTGAAGCCGAGTTGGCCAAAGTTCCGTATATGGTCGTTGTCGGCGAACGCGAGGCAATGGCACGCAGTGTGTCGGTCCGGATGCTGAGGGGAGAGAAGAACCAGACATACTCGGTGGAAGAATTGGTTGAGCGGCTCAAAGGAGAACCCGTTCCGGCATGAGCAAGGATTGCCGAGTGAGAATGCCAACAGAGGCGGGATACGAACGCTATGGACACCGAGTCTTGCGGCGCAGCCCAAATCCCCTTGTATCTGCGCGAAATGCTCGAACGTGCATGTTTTGCGGTTCCTGGCATCCCTGATTTGCTAACACTATTCTCCTTCCTTTGCGTATAATTAAATCAATGGAGCGTCGCGGTTGCGCGAGCGCCGATCGGCGATTCAGGCTAACTAAATGTTCGGCCGCGAGGCCGGAGGAGGTGGTTTATTCGTAGAGATTTTCGCACGCCGCCATCACGAGAACCTGCTATCCGCGTCAACAATCTAATTCGGGCGACCGAGGTCCGGGTGATCGACGCCGACGGCAAGCAGGCCGGGATTATGAACGTCCGCGACGCGATTCGATTGGCCGAGAGTCGCGGGCTAGATCTGGTCGAAGTAGCATCTGCCGCCCAACCGCCGGTTTGCCGGGTCACGGACTTCGACAAGTATCGTTACGCGCAGAAGAAAAAGACTCATGACGCCAAACGCGGCGCCACCGCGAGCGCCGTCAAGGAAGTCAAGATGGGCGCGCTGACCGAAAAGCACGACGTCGAATTCAAAGTTAAGCATATCAGGCGCTTTGTTACGGATGGTCAGCGTGTTAAACTCTCGGTTTCGTTTCGCGGCCGGCAGATTACCCATCCCGAACTGGGCAGGGCCTTGATTGACAATATCGTCGAACAGGTTCGGGACGTTGCGCAGCCTGACGGGCATACCCGGATGGAAGGGCGCAATATGTCGGTACTGTTGACACCGCGTTGATTTCGGGGACCGGGACGCGAGCTATGCCGAAGCTTAAGACTTCCCGTTGCGCCGCCAAGCGCTTCAAGTTCAGCAAGACCGGCAAGGTCAAGCACAAGCGTGCCTTCCTGCGCCATCTGCTTACCAGCAAGAGCCGTGGGCGGAAGCGCCGCCTGCGGCAGGCGGGCACCTTGAACAAGACCGATACCGCGTCGCTGCGCCTCCTGCTGCCGTATGGTTAGGCAGAATCCATAAGGAAAGGTTGATCCGATGCCCCGCGCCAAAGGCGGACCGAAGACCCGCCGCCGCCATAAGCGGCAATTGAAGCTCGCCTCCGGCTTTGTCGGAGGCCGCAAGCTCTACCGTCAGGCCCGTAATACGCTCGAGAAGGGGCTAACGTACGCTTATCGCGACCGCAAGCAGAAGAAGCGCAACTTCCGATCGCTGTGGGTCACTCGTATCAACGCACTGGTGCGTGAGCACGGTCTCAGTTACAGCCGCTTTATCAACGGGCTCAAGAAAGCCGGAATCGAACTCGATCGGAAACAGCTTGCCGCGCTGGCACTGAAGCGCGATCAATTGTTTAGCGAGTTGGTGCGCACCGCGAAGGACGCGCTGGGCATCCAGGCCGCTTAAGCGCCCGCGCCCCGTTCAGGCCGCGCACTTTCAAGGACCATGTGGGCCCCCACATGGTCTTTTGTTTGGGCGTCATGTTGGCAATTCAAACGCATTCGGGAAAAGGTCCCAGACACTGAAATGAAGGAACAACTCGAGGAGATCCGTGCCCGCGCGATTCGTGAACTTGCCGCGGACGCGACCGAGGAGCAGATCGAAACGGTCCGTGTTCGGGTGCTCGGGCGGTCCGGCGAGCTTACCGAGATCATGCGCCGGATGCCCGAATTGGCGCGCGAGGAACGGCCGGTCGTGGGCCGGCTGGTCAACGAGGTCAAGAACGAGGTTGAGGCGCGGATCGCCGAGCTCTCCGATAGCCTCAAGCGGGCCGCGATGGAACGATCGCTGGGCGGAACACGCATCGATGTAACGCTGCCCGGCGCCCGCCTCCCGCGCGGATGGCTCCATCCGCTAACTCAGACCCGCGAGCGGATGCTCGATATTTTCGTCTCGATGGGTTTCGAGGTGATCGAAACGCGGGACGTCGAGGACGATTTCCATAACTTCGGCGCGCTGAACTTTCCGCCGGACCATCCTGCGCGCGACATGCAGGACACCTTTTTTCTCCCGGGCGGGCTGCTGCTGCGTACGCATACGTCAAACGGCCAGATTCGCGTGATGGAGCAACGCAGGCCGCCGCTCGCGATCGTCTGTCCGGGTAACTGCTATCGCCGCGACGAGCTCAGCGTCCGCGCTTCGCCTATGTTCAGCCAGATCGAGGGCTTCATGGTGGATCGGGCCGGGGTGATTACGATGGCCCATCTGAAGGGGGTGCTAACCGAGTTTACGCGTGCCTTCTATGGTGCCGACAAGCGTGTGCGTTTTCGTACAAGCTTTTTCCCCTTCACCGAGCCGAGCGCCGAAGTCGACGTCAGTTGCCTGCTGTGCAATGGCGCGGGATGCCGGGTGTGTAAGCAAAGTGGATGGACGGAAATTCTCGGCTCGGGAATGATTCATCCCAATGTTCTGCGCGCGGTCGGCTACGATCCGAACGAATACCAGGGGTTTGCGTTCGGTATGGGAATCGAGCGGCAATCGTTGCTCAAACTGGGCGTGGACGACATGCGCCTGTTTTTCGAGAACGATATGCGCTTTCTGCGGCAGTTCAGGTCGGGCGAGGCGGCGTCATGAAACTTCCTCTGAGCTGGCTGAGCGAATTCGTAACTGTGGAGGCCGAGCTGGAGGAGATCTGTCGGCGGTTGACTATGGCGGGAGTCGAGGTCGAGAACGTCGACCGGATGACGGCGACCTTTACCGATGTCTACGTCGCCAAAGTGCTGGCGGTGGAGCGTCATCCGAATGCCGATCGTCTAAGTCTGTGCGAGGTTGACGCTGGTGCCGCTGGCCGGCATCGGGTCGTTTGCGGCGCGCCCAACGTCCACGTCGGGATGACCGCGGCACTGGCCCGGATTGGCGCGCGTCTGTTCGGTGGAGTTCATGGCGCAGGGACCGGCAGAATTGAAGACGCCGTGCCGCTAGAGGCCGCAACGATTCGCGGCGTGCAGTCGGAAGGGATGCTCTGTTCGGAACTCGAACTGGGGCTATCCAAGGATCACGAAGGAATCCTGGAACTCGCGGAGGACGCCGAGCCTGGCGAAGCGCTGGCAGAATATTTGCACATGTCGGACACCGTACTCGACATCGCGATCACCCCGAATCGGGGCGATTGCTTGTCGATACTCGGGCTGGCGCGCGAAATCGCGGCGTTGTTCGGGGCGAAGTTGAAGCTGCCGCGGCTGCGACCGGGCAAGGCGCCCGCGGGACCGGGAGCGCCCGGGTTTGCGGACGTCGCGGTGGAGATCGCGGCGCCCGAGTTATGTCCGCACTACGCGGCGCTGCCGATGACCGGCGTAAAGATCGGCTCTTCGCCGATATGGCTCCGGCGGCGACTCGAGTTGTGCGGGATGCGCGCGCTGAACAACGTGGTGGATGCGACTAACTACGTAATGCTTGAACTGGGACAGCCCTTGCACGCGTTTGACCTCGAGCGAATCGCGGGTCGCAAGATCATCGTTCGGCGCGCAGGCGGCGATCGTGAGTTCACGACACTCGACGACGCTAAGCGGACGCTCGATGCCGGCGATCTGATGATCGCGGATGGCGAAAAGCCGCTGGCGATTGCCGGAATAATGGGCGGCCAGAATTCCGAGGTGAGTCCGTCGACCGCCGCGATTGTGCTCGAGAGCGCTTACTTCGAGCCGATGACGATAGCGCGAACCGCCCGCCGGATGGGGCTGCGTAGCGAGGCGAGCTACCGCTTCGAGCGCGGGATCGATCGGAGCGGTCAGGTCAATGGGCTTTTGCGCGTCGCGGAGTTGATCCGCAACATCGCCGGCGGGCGTGAGGCCGCGCCGATAATCAACCGGGAGCCGCTTCCGGCGCAAACGCGCGAGATTGAGCTGAACCTCGACTCCGTCGCTGCGCTGCTAGGAGTCAGTGTCCCGGCGGCGGAGGTTAAGCGACGGCTCCTGGCGCTAGGATTGGAAGTAGTCACCGCGGGTCGCAACCGCTTCAAGGTAATCGCTCCACCATTTCGTCCGGATATTAACGAAACCGCGGACCTCGCGGAGGAGATCGCGCGGTTGGCGGGGTTGGAGGAGATTCCAGCGACGGTGCCGACGCGCAGCGGGAGCGTGGCTCCACCCGATCCGATGCGATACTTCATGCGCAAGACTCGGGACACCATGGCTGGATGCGGCCTCGCGGAAGCCAAGACTATCGGGTTCATCGCACCGACGGATAATGCGCATTTTCCGGGGCTTACTCGGGCCGAAGCGGTCCGCGTGACGAACCCACTCTCCGCCGAACTTTCCGAAATGCGGCGAAGCCTGTTACCCGGACTCCTCGCGGCACTGCGCTTCAATCTGAATCACGAGGCGACGGCATTTCACGTTTTCGAGATCGGAAAGGTATTCGGCGTGGTCGAGGGAGTGCCGGGGGAGTATCAGCGAATTGCGGGAATCAATTACTCGGCGTACGGACTCGCTGAGATCGGGCAACCGGCAGTAAAGGCGAATTTTTATACAGCCAAGGGTATCGTCGAGACCTATCTGTGCGCTATCGGAGCGCCGGATCGGGTGGAGTATGACCCTGTGCCGGAGGGGCTTGCCCCGTATCTGCATCCGGGACGGGCGGCGCGCATC
This sequence comes from uncultured Pseudomonadota bacterium, assembly GCA_963837035.1. Classification (GTDB taxonomy): domain Bacteria; phylum Desulfobacterota; class Binatia; order Binatales; family Binataceae; genus JASHZA01. The sequence goes on along the minus strand of CAWIMH010000019.1, from coordinate 48,073 downwards.
GCGTTGGATGGCGCGATGATCGGAGTGGTCGGAGAGTTGCACCCGGCGGAGCAACTGAGACTCGAATTAAGTGAACCATGCGTGCTGTTTGAACTTGACTTAGTCCAGGTTATGGTTTATGGTTCATTACCGCGTCAAACGATAGAAACACCGCCTAAGTTCCCGGCCGTACGGCGCGATCTGGCGTTGGTGGTTGCTGACGACCTTCCAGCGGACAGAGTTCAAAGGACGATTCTAGGTCTGAACTCGCCACTGCTGGAGAGCGTGGAGCTGTTTGACGTTTATCGGGGGTCACCGATTGCAGAGGGTAGGAAAAGTGTGGCACTGGCGTGTCGGTACCGGGGAAAAGGACGCACGCTGACCGACGACGAGGTCAATCGGGCGCATGCCGCTCTAGTCGAAGCGGCAAAGGCGCGTTTAGGGGCTGACTTGCGTCAATAGCAAGAGGGCCGCTTCGGGGGGGGGAACGGCTAGCGGCGAACATGACCAAGGCCGATCTCGTAGAGTTGCTTTACGAGCGGATGGATTCCTCGAAGAAGGGGATGGGCGAGGCGGTGGGGACGGTGTTCGAGTTGATCAAGGAATCTCTTCGCCGTGGGGAGAAAGTGAAGATTTCGGGGTTCGGAAGCTTCGTGGTATGCCATAAACATGCTCGACGCGGCCGTAATCCGCAGACCGGAGACCCCATCATCATCGTGTCGCGCAGTGTGCTATCATTCAAACCGAGCAATGTACTGAAGGAGAAAGTCGGCAAAAACGGCCGCCACAAATCCTCGCAATGACGCGAGTGCGTTCCAAAGCGGCGCCGCGGCCACGAAGAATCAGGCCGTCGGCCCACTTCCAGGCGTCTGACGAAACCGGGCGTCCGTTGAAAATCGGCGAAGCGGCGCGCGCGGTAGGGGTGGAGCCGTATGTGCTCCGGTTCTGGGAGACGCAGTTCACTTTCCTCCGTCCAAAACATTCCCGCTCAAAACATCGATTTTACGAAGCCAGGGATATCGAGACTCTCAGGCTCGTCAAGCGGCTGCTCCACACGGAGGGCTACACGATTGCCGGTGCGCGCAAGCACATAACGGACTTAGGACTTGACCGCCTACTCGATGGAAGCAGTCCTGCGGAGGTAGAGCCATCGCCGCCGGTCATGGGCGAGAACCATAATGATGATCGAATCGTGGAGGGCAGTTCGATGCGCGGGCGGCTTACCGAAATTCGCGACGACCTACGCTCGCTACACAAACTACTGGAACATTAGCCGTGGCTAGTCACGCTCCTCGGGCGAATGAATCGTTGTCGCGAGTGTGCAACGGCCGCTCACCAAGTCGTTTACCGTCAACGCACCGAGTCTTTCGCGCTCCGCGACGCCAAGTCCGTCGAGCAACGACTTAATTTCTTCGCCGCCCTTATAGGGCGCCCCGTCAATACAAGACAACACTTCGGTAAGCGGGATAGACGAAGTATCGCGTGCAAGCACGATCTGCGGGCTGTGATCCATTGACGCCTCTGCTGACTCAAGCACGATTCCCGCGCGGATAAGCTTGGCGATTGTCGTCTGCACAACCTTCTGCGCCAATCCGAGTTCGCCGGCCAGACTACGCCGAGTACACACACGTGCACCGGTGCGCTTCAGCATCCACTCGCCGGCACGCTGAACCGTGAGCAGCGCCGTGACTCGCGCAATATTGGGCGAATGCTGGTCAAGTTCGATCGGACCCTCGATGCCTTGCGTGGCGGCCGTCAGCACCGCCCCGAGGAGCACGATCACCCACGAAAGGTAAATCCACGTGAGCAGTATCGGGACCGAGGCGACGGCACCATAGATAGCCTGGTATTTCCCGGCCCCCACCTGGAAGCGGAGGAAGCCCCATTGTCCGATCTGAAGCATCACCGCTGCCACGAGTCCGCCAAGGGCGGCGCAATGCGGGCGGACGCGCGTATTGGGGAAGAACATGTAGAGAAAAGAGAATCCCACCCAGAGAGGAAATAATGCTGCCAGTTTCGCCAATCCAGGAAGCATCGGCAGCTTGTGCATCAGTTCGGAGTTGAGACCGACCGCAGCGACCAGCAGCAAGGGCATCGTGAAGGTCACGCTCAGGTAGTCTGAAAACTTGCGCAACCATGTGCGGCCGCGCTCGACGTGGAAGATCTTGTTGAAGGCCTGTTCGATCGTGCCGAGGGTCAGGACGACGGTCACCAGCAGGGCGGCACCGCCCATCGCTCCGAGCTGCTTCGCGTTGATATTGCCGACGAAGCTCAGGAGTTGATCGGCGATCTGCGGCGAATTGACCGCGAGATAGTGCGCGATCAGCGGCTTTATACGATCCATGCCGACGAGACCCTTAACCGTCGACAGGGCGACCGCCAGGATCGGAACGAGCGACAGGCTGGTGGTGTACGTCAGCGCGGAGGCCCAGAGCGTGCAGTCATCGCGCTGGAAGGCTGCGAGCGACCGCCGCAGCGTCCGGAAGGGCTCGCGTTCAGCGAACTGGTTAAACTGCTCTAGATAAGCGCCCCTCTGGTCAGGGGAGAACCGGGCCTGAACGCGGTCGCGAAGCGCGGCAGTACGCATTCCAACAATCTCCTGGGAGCTGTCCCCGGATCACTATTTGCAATTTTTAGAGGAACTCTGCAAACACCGAGTCGGCGAGCTCAAGGCCGCGGTCGCTCAGAAAAATACGTCCTTCACGGCGAAGGAGCAATGCTCCCTCGAACAGAGGCGCAGCGCGCCCGCCGAAATGCGCGTCGAAGCTCACGCCAAAGCGGCCCTCGAAATCCGCCAGCGCGAAGCCTTCACGTAGGCGCAAGTTCAGGAAGACGAATTCGCCTGCTGCCATAGCCTGGTCAATGGTCTCCCCGCCCGCCTCGGCCCGGCCGTCCGCTGCCGCACGAGCGATATAGCGTCCGGGGAGGCGTTCGTTCCACCATCGCCGGCCCCCAGCGCCGTCACGAGCGAAGTTGTGGGCCCCTGCACCAAGGCCCAGATAGCTCTCGGCGCGCCAGTAGCTGAGGTTATGCTGCGCCTCATGTCCGCGCGGGGCATAGTTGGAGATTTCGTACATGGGGTAACCACGACGTGGAAGCTCCGTTCGCACCAAGGCATACATCGCACCCTGGTCGTCGCTTTCGAGGGGACAGAATCCTTCCGCGCTTCATCTCGGTGAAGAAGGCGGTACCCTCCTCGAAGGTGAGATTGTAGGCGGAGATATGGTCGGGACCGAGATCCGCGGCTGCGGCAATATCGTTGCGAACGTCATCTATGGTCTGGCCCGGCACAGCGAAAATCAGGTCGAGGTTGAGGCAGTCGAAACCGGCACGATGCGCCATCCGGGCGGCGGCCCGCGTCTCGTCGGCGGTATGGATACGGCCGAGGAACTTGAGAATCCCAGCATTGAACGATTGTGCACCGAAGCTAATGCGATTGACGCCTGCAGCACGGAAGCCGGCGAGCTTCTCTCCATTGACCGTTCCGGGATTGGCTTCGAGGGAGATCTCGACGCCAGGGTCGAGCCCGAAGAGCCGGTCGGCGGCCTCAATAAGGTGCGCGATCGAGCGTGGCTGGAATAATGAGGGGGTTCCGCCTCCGAAGAACACTGTTTTGACGGAAGCATGCGTCCAAGGCGGTTCATTCGCTCGCAGCGTCATTTCGGAAATCAGTGCGCGGACGTAATCATGCTCAGGCCACGAAACGGCCGCATACGAGTTGAAATCGCAATAAGGGCATTTCGAATTGCAGTACGGAATATGGATGTAAAGCGAAAAGCTCATTTGCGAAAGCCCGGCTCTTCTTGATAGCGCCGCATAACCGGGAAATATGCCGCCATCACGATAACCTTATGCTGACGGATGTGCCCGCGCTACGAAAAGGGAGTGCGGGCTGACACGGCTACAATGGGCCAGTGGCGGCGGATATACTTTTTTGAGTCTCGGTAAGGAGCCCGGCAAAGTCGCTACTCGAATTCAGAAGGAAAATCCGGACCCGGCCCCGATCTCCGAGCAGGCGGGGAAGATTCCGGAATCCGGTTTGCGCTTTGGTCCGAACATGGCCGCGGTGGTTGCGGCCGGGATTCTGCTGAGCCGGATCGCGGGGCTCGTCCGCGAGAGCATTTTCGCCCACTACCTGGGCAATTCGGGAGCTGCGGACGCCTTCAAGGCCGGCTTCAGGATCCCAAATATCCTGCAGAATCTGCTCGGCGAGGGAGTACTGTCCGCTTCCTTTATCCCGGTCTACAGCCGGCTCCTAAGCAAGGGGGAGGAGGAAGAGGCGAGCCTGCTCGCATGGGCGGTCGGAGCGCTTCTCAGCCTCGCGGTGGCAATCCTGGTGCTGGCCGGAGTGACGGCCGCACCATGGCTGATCGCTGCTATTGCGCCGGGATTTCATGGCGACAAGCGCGAACTGACGATTCGACTGGTGCAGATCCTCTTCCCGGGAGCCGGCCTGCTGGTTCTGTCGGCCTGGTGTCTCGGCGTCTTGAACAGTCACCATCGCTTCTTCGCGTCGTATACCGCGCCCGTGGCGTGGAATGCGGCGATTATCGCGGCACTCGTGTTCTACGGGCCGCGCACGAGCCAACAGCGGTTGGCGGTTGAGGTTGCGTGGGGATCGGTGGCAGGCGCGGTGCTGCAGATTATCGTGCAGTTACCGCAGACGCTGCCGCTGCTGGGACGTCTGCGACTCCATTTTGTGAAACTGCGCGCCGAAATCCGCATCGTGCTCAACAACCTGCTGCCGGTCGTCGCAAGCCGCGGGGTTGCGCAGATTAGCGGCTATATCGACAATTTGCTGGCGAGCCTGCTCCCGACGGGTGCGGTGGCCGCGCTGAACTATGCACAGATTCTCTATCTGTTGCCGGTAAGCCTGTTCGGGATGTCGGTCGCCGCGGCGGAATTGCCGACGATGTCACGGGCGAGTGCCGCCGAGGCCGAACGGGCCGCCAATACCCTGCGTGCGCGACTCAACGCCGGACTGCGTCAAATCTCGTTCATGGTGGTCCCATCGGCTGCCGCGTTCCTGGTGATCGGCGACGTTATTGTCGGACTGCTTTTCCAGTCTGGCGAATTCACCCGGCACGACGCCTTCTACGTCTGGGGGATACTGGCGGGCTCGGCCGTTGGGCTGCTGGCGGCGACCATGAGCCGACTCTACAATTCGACTTTTTACGCACTATACGATACACGCACGCCGCTGCGGTGCGCGCTGGTCCGGGTGGGCCTGACGCTGGTATTGGGCTACGCTTGCGCCATCAGTCTGCCTCCGCTGATCGGGGTCGAACGACGCTGGGGCGTTGCGGGACTTACGGTTTCTGCCGGCGTCGCCGCATGGGTCGAGTTCGCACTGCTGCGCCGGAATCTCAACCGGCGGCTTGGATGGACTGGAGTCGACCGTGGCTATTTGGCACGCCTGTGGATGATGGCTTTGACTGCGGCTGCAGCCGCGGTAGCCGTAAAATATGCAGTGCACGCGGGGCCGCGCCTTACGGCGCTGGCGGTTATTCCGGTCTACGGCGCCGTGTATCTTGGTTTCGCATACTGGACCGGCGTTCCGGAGTTGCAGCGCCTAATGGCGAGCACGCTTACGCGACTGAGGTCGAGCGGGCGCCGCTAGCAGCCGCACCTTGTCCGCGTTGGCTGAAACAGCCGGTAAGCCCGAAGATTCGCCTCGAATCCGCTCGATCAAACCGGTAGTGCTATGCCCGGCGAGGAGTGGGGCGAGCGCGACCCGGCCGCCATAGGATTCAACGTGAACCTGACCATCGACGATCTGCCCGCGCCAGTCTTCGCCCTTCACCAGTACGTCCGGCCTGACGGTGCGGACGATCCGTTCCGCGCGGGCGTCGTCGAAAACCACGACGTACTGGACGGCCTCGAGCGCCGCAAGCATCCGCGAGCGGTCGGCGGCGGTACAAATCGGGCGGTCCGGCCCCTTAATGGCGCGAATACTACGATCGCTGTTGAGGCCGACGACGAGCAGATCGCCTTGTGCTCGGGCGAAGCTCAGCATGTGTAGATGACCGGAATGAAGCACGTCGAAGCATCCATTGGTAAACACGATCCGACGGCCTGCGTGACGTTCGCGATCGAGCGCGAACCTGAGTTCGGTTTCGGACAGAATCTTGCGCTCGTAATGTTCGTACGCGGGCCGCAGCGCCCGCGCGATATCTTCGCGCGTGACGATCTCGGTACCGATCCGCCCGACCTCGATTCCTGCCGCAAGATTGGCTACCGCGGCGGCTGAGCCGAAGCTCAGTCCGGCAATCGCGAGTAACCCGAAGAACGTCAGCACAACGTCGCCCGCGCCCGTGACATCGTAAACCTCTCGCGGAGTGGTCGGGATATACGAAGTGCGACCGCCGCGTTCCGCCAGATACATCCCGTCACGGTCCAGCGTGATGAGACAGGCCTTCAGGCCAATTTTGTTCACGAGCGCTTCGGCGGCAGTGCGCCATCCGTCCCGATCGGCCAGCTTCATCCCGGTGGCTAACTCGGTTTCGTAGCGGTTGGGCGTGAGCGCGGTGGCGCCCCGGTAGATCGAGAGATCCTCGGTTAGGCGCGGGTCAACGACAATGGGAATCTGGCGGCGATTCGCACCCTCGATGAGTGCACGGAGAACAGCGGGCGTCAGCAGCCCCTTGTTGATATCCGAAACCAAGACGCCGTCGGCGCGTTTAAGCGCCTCGGCAATATGCTTCTTGAGCATGCGTTCGCGATCGGGCGAGAGCGGTCGCGAATCCTCGTCATCGACGCGCAACAATTGCTGCGTCGCCCGGTTCGCCGACTGGACCGAACCAAGCATCCGTTCCTTCACGATGGTCGGGCGGCCCGGATCGACCAGTAGCGCGCGCGTATCGATACCGAGGTCGCGGAACATCTCGCGCAGCATCCGTCCGTTGCGGTCGGCGCCAACTACGCTGAGCGCAGCCGGGCGCGCACCAAGCGCGCGCAGATTCGCCATCACGAAGCCAGCGTTGCCCGGCCGCTCTTCGCGCCGATGAGCATGCAACACCGGAATCGGCGCTTCGGGTGAGATACGCTCGACGTCGCCCCAGATGTAACGGTCCAGGATCACTTCGCCCGCGACCAGGACACGCAGCGGCTTCAGTTCGGGCAGCGCGATTTCTGTACCGGAAATCGCACCGTTGTTGATGGGTACTCGCGACGCGGTCTGACGTTTAGCCATTTGGGTGGTTTGCCCCTCGACGCATGATACGGCATCGCAACGCGCCGGTTAACCGAGGGGATGGTCGGTGCGCCTTACTTCCACAGGCGACGGGCAGTAGCGGCGACGAGCGTGAGCTTCGCCCGCTGTGTGTCGTCGCTGATCGGGTTGCCGGCGGCGACGGAGGCGAAGCCGCATTGGGTCGAAAGCGCCAGTTGATCACGAGGAAAATAGGCTGACGCCTCCTCGACGCGACGCATCAGATCATCTGCCGCTTCCAACTCCTCGCACTTCGTCGAGACCAGTCCCAGCACGACTATTTTGTCGCGAGGAACGTCGCCCAGCGGCTCAAATGTCCCTGCCCGCCCAGTGTCGTACTCGAGCAGAAGCGTTTGATAGCGGGTGGCGCGCTTGAACACCTGCTGCGAAATAGCCTCGTACCCGCCCGCCGACATCCAATGGCCCGCATTGTTGCCACGGCACAGATGCATCCCGAACGTAATTCCCGGAGTATCAGCGACCGCATCGAGCATATCGAGGCCTTCCCCGAGCATTCGATCGGGCGAGATACCATGCCTCTCATAGACGCTGAGACGAGTGTCAGGATCGACGAGCGTTGCGATTTCGGGCGCGTCAATTTGGATATAGGCGCATCCGAGGCTGGCGAGTTCGCGGACCTCATCGCGCAGAATATCGACGGCGTCGGCGAAGAGGGCGAACGGATCAGGATAAGCCCCCGCGGAAAATTCGGGGGACCATCTGAGCGCCAGCATCAGCGGACTCGGCAAAGTGGCTTTGAGAGCTCGTGTGGCGCGTGCGCGCGCGTAAGTGAATTCCTCCGCGGCAAGCGAGCGTCGACGTCGCAGCTTGCCGGTCACGGTCAGCGGAACCGCGAGGTCCGTGATGCCAGCCGTGGGTGTATGCCACCGACGGCTATCGAAGCCGATGGCCTCGAAGCCCTCGACGTAGTCCGAGATGGGAGCGACGAAACCCGACCGCCGCATCTCGCCGTCCGTTACGACGTCGAGGCCGGCTTCTTCCTGGAGCGCCATCGCCTCGTTTACAGCCAGATCCTCGATCTTCTTGAATTGAGGTAGAGAGAGCCGATCGGCGGCGAAATCGAGCCGCGCCTGCTTGAGATAGCCGGGACGCAGCAGCGAGCCGATTACCTCAGCCCGATAGACCAATCCCATGAGAGTCTCCTCGCGATGGGCCCTCAACGTATTGCATATCCACCGTCAACGAAGACCGTGGTGCCAGTAACGAAATCCGAGGAGCTCGAGGCCAGGAAAATCGCGGCGCCCGCGCACTCCGCCGGTGTGCCGAATCGTCCCGCGGGCGTACGCATCAGAATCTCATTGTAGAACGGGCGGGATTTTATCGGCTCCGTCATATCACTCTCGATCCATCCTGGGACCATCGCATTGACCTGGATATTGTGCGGCGCGAGCTCAATCGCGATCGACCTGGTGAGCTGGATTAGCCCGCCTTTGCTCGCGGAGTATGCGGGCGCGATCTGATTGCCGAAGTGGGAATACTCGCTGGCGATATTGATGATCTTGCCGCGCCGGCGCGGCGCCATCGATTGCGCCGCGTATTTCGCCAGCAAAAAGCACGAATTGAGGTTGGTTTCGATCACGCGATCCCACGCCTCAGGCTCGAGCTTCAGGGCGCCACCAGCTATCGCGATTCCCGCGTTGTTGACCAGGATATCGATCGGCCCGAGCAATCGTTCGGTCTCGTCCAGCGCCGGCTTCAACGCCGCACGATCGGTAACGTCGAGCGGCAGAGCGATCGCCGAGACGCCCAGGGCCTTGAGATCGGCGAGTGCCGCGCGATTCTTCTCCTCGTTGCGTGCCAGGATCGCGACCGCGGTCCCCGCCTGCGCCAGTCCGAGCGCGATTCCGCGGCCGATTCCGCCATTGCCGCCGGTCACGGCCGCGACCCGTCCGCTAAGATCGAACATCGATGGTCCCGGCATCACCCAATCCTCCGGCGCGAAAATCGAGGCCCAGCTGCTAGCGTATGGAAAACCCACCGTCGACGACCAACTCGGCGCCGGTCATGTGATCCGAAGCGGCTGAGGCCAAAAAAATTGCGGCGCCCGCAAGCTCGTGTGGCTCGCCGAAGCGGCCCCGCGGCGTCCTTTGTACCACTTCCTTCAGCACTGCGTTGTAGGCCGGTTCGGTGCGAATCCACTCGGTCATGTCGGTCGTGAACCAGCCGGGAAGTAGCGAATTGACCTGGATATTGTGGGGCGCCAGCTCGATTGCCAGGCATCGCGTGAGCTGCTGCAAAGCGCCTTTGGACACCGCGTAGGACGGAAAGATCGGCGTGCCGAAGTTACCGCCGATACTGCTGACGTTGATTATCTTCCCGCCGCGGCCGCGCTTCACCATCGACTCGGCCGCGAATTTTGCCAGCAGAAAACAGGCGTTGAGATTGGTCTCAATAACTGTCCCACTCCTCGACGGTCTGCTCGAGCACGCCCTTCAAGATCGCCATCGCGGCGTTGTTGACCATGATATCGACCGGTCCGAGGGTGCGCTCGACCTGTTCGAGGGCTGGCTTGAGATCCCCGCGTCGGGTCAAGTCCGTCTTCAAAGCCATCGCGGGCGCGCCGAGCGCGCGCAATTCCGCCGAGGTCACCCGAATCTTTTCTTCATCGCGCGCGAGGATGGCGACCCCAGCACCTGCGCCCGCCAGCGCCAATGCGATCCCACGGCCGATTCCGCGATTTCCGCCCGTTACGATCGCCACCCTGCCGTTCAGGCCGAACAGGTTTGACGCAGCATTCGCCATCGCGATCCCTCCCAGAACGTGCGATACCATATCACCGCGTCGGGGTTGGACAGCCTCCGCCGCGCACTTCTATATTGGCGTGCCGGGCTGGCCGTGGTCCATCGGAATGGACGACGCCGCTCGCAAATATCACGCGCGAGCCGAAAACTCGCACGTACGTGAAACCGGGCGAGGAAATGCGATGGGACTAAGGACGCCGGAACAATACAAGCAGTCGCTGCGCGACGGACGCGCCGTCTTTTTCCGCGGGGAAAAGGTCAACGACGTGACCACACACCCCGTGATTGGGATCGCGGTCGAACACGCATGCATCGACTACCGGATGGCCGAGGAGTCGAAGTATCGCGACCTCGCAGTGGTCAAGGACGGCGGCGGAGAGTACAGCCGTTATTTCCATCTGCCGCGCAATGGCGAAGACCTGCGCAAGCGCAGCGAACTAATCGCCGCGTCGACCCGTGAAGGCGCGACCCTGGTCGTGCTGATCAAGGAAATCGGGACCGACGCCCTGCTCGCCCTGCACATCGTCGCCGAGCGCATGGCCGGCGCGGGCAAACCGGAATATCGCGAGCGCGTAAGCAACTACTACCGCAATTGCCGCGACAATGATCTCGCGATCGCGGTCGCCCAGACCGACGTCAAGGGCGACCGGTCGCTCGGACCGAACGCCCAGGATCATCCCGACTATTACGTGCGCGTGGTCGAGGAACGTCCCGATGGCGTCGTCGTGCGCGGCGCTAAGGTCCATACCTCCGTTTCGACCAACACCAACGAAGTGATCGTGCTGCCGACCCGCGCGATGCGCGCGGAGGATAAGCCGTACGCAATTGCGTTTGCGCTGCCGATCAATACGCCTGGGCTCAAGCTAATCGCCAGCTCGCACGGCAGCGCAAAAAAAGACGCTTTCGAGCATCCGATTAGCGCGCGTCACAAAATGATGGAAACGCTGACGGTTTTCGACGATGTGTTCGTCCCCAAAAATCGCATTTTCCTCAACGGTGAGGTCGATTTTGCGGGACTGCTCGCGCTTACCTTCGTCCGCTACCATCGGTTTACCGCGGTTTCCTACAAGCTCCCTCTGCTCGAACTGCTCGCCGGGGCCGGTTATGCGATCGCCGAGGCTAACGGCGTGGTGCGCGCGGCCCACGTGCGCGACAAACTGACCCAGCTCGCCGCCTATCACACCACCGTGCGCGGATTAATCGAGCACGCTGCCATGACCTGTACGGTCGAGGACGCGGGACTCGCCGTACCCAATACATTGATCACGAACGTTGCCAAGTATCATTTCGCGCACAACTACCATCACGCGGTCCAAGTCGTTCAGGACCTCGCGGGCGGCCTTCTGGTGACCGCTCCGGCGACCGAGGATCTTACTAGCGAAGCTACGCGCGCATACGTGATGAAATACCTTGGCGGCGCCAAAGGCTTCGACGCCGAACAGCGGCTGCGCCTGCTCAACCTGGTTGGCGATCTGACCGCCTCGGATTTTGGTGGCTACCAGGAGGTGCTGGCCGTACACGCCGAGGGTGGTTTCGAGGCGGAAAAGCTGCAAGCCTACCGCGAGTACGACTTCAAAACGGTAACCTCATACGCGCGAAAACTGGCGGGAGTTTAGCTTCGGCCGGCAACCCGCTTACACGATCGCCCAGGATCACGAATGAGGATCGCGAATGACGCCGTGCACCCCGCTCGCGGATGGTCTCGGCGGCCAACCGCGGCTCAGGCCATCACTTAAAATGTAGCTATCTCGGAGGCCGGCTCCGCTTCGCCGAATCTCGCTCGGGAATCTTTCTCGCGGATTTACTCCTCGAATCTCCAGGTGTCCGAAGCGCTTCCGCTGATGCGCCATCGTGGCATCACGATCTTCGGATCGGCGGTTTCTTCGTAGACGACCTGGCAGGGTAGACCCATCGCAACCTCCGCCTCGTCATTCGTCAGCACGCCGGCAACGCGAGTGACCGTGCCATCGGCCTCTTTGCAATCGTCGAGTTCGATAATGCCGACGACATAAGGTACCGCGCTCACGAAGGCGCCGACGATCGGTTGGACGACCACTACATAACTGTGGAGGACACCCTTCCCGGCGGTCTCAAACCAGCCCAGTTCCATCGAGGAGCACTTGCTGCAGGCCGGAAAGGTCGGTGGGAACCATTTGTGGCCGCAGCGCCTGCACTGGCGGACGAGGTATTTGTGTTGCCGCGTTCCGTCCCACCATTCGCGGGTGTCAAAATCGGGAATGATTCTCAGTTTGGTATAGTCAATCGGTCCGGGCATCCTGGTAATCCTTTCGCCAACTCAGGCCGCAATTCCCCGCAGGATGAGACAGCTCGCCATGTTCTCGTAGCCCCACGCCATCCCGCAGCAGATTCGCGCCTGTTTGACCTGGCGGCATCCGGCTTTGCGGTCGTAGGTATGCTTGCCTTCGGCCCAGCCGGGGCACGCGTCGTCCGCGCGATGTCGCAACTGGCGCACGTTCTCGATTACCATCTGCACGCCATGGGTATAACCCTCGGAGAGATGGCCTCCGGAGAGATTGCTCGGCAATTCGTGATCGATCTGAAGGCGTCCCCCCTTGACAAAATCGCCCGCTTCGCCGCGCCCGCAGAAGCCGTTGGCTTCGAGTTGGATCAACGTCGTGAAGGTGAAGGCGTCGTAGCATGAGACGAAGTCGACATCGCTGTGGCTGATCCCGGCCATGCCGAAGGCCCGTTTCCATCCGTAGTTACCGGCCACGTAGTGGATTACCGGGCGAGAATAGTTCCATTGCGGGTTTTCGGTCATCGTGCGCGCGTAGCCGCCCATAATGAAGACAGGCGGATGCCGCAGGTCATAGGCGCGTTCGCGCGAAGTAATCACGATTGCGGCCGAAACGTCGGTTTCCTGACAACAATCGAGCAGGCGGAAAGGCTTCACCACCCAGCGCGACCGCTGATGGTCTTCGATCGTGATCGGAGCGCGATGGATCGCTTTGGGGTTGAGGGTCGCGTGCAGACGATGTGCGACGGCGATTTCGGCGAAAGATTTAGTGTTGCACCCGGTATCGCGCAGGTAGCGCATCGCCGACATCCCGAAGCGTTGCGCCGGTGTGGTCCATCCCCAACCCATGTTGAACTGGTTGTCGCCGTCGGCGTTGGCGACCGGGATTGGACCCCCGGGCACCTGCCCGCCCATCCGGCGTCCCGATCTACCGTTCATCGAGCGGAAACAGATGATGGTCTTACAGTAGCCCGCCTCGATAAGGCCGATCGCGTGGGCCACCAAAGCCTCGGTACTCGAACCGCCGCCCAGGATATCGAGCGAATAATTCAAGCGGATACCGAGCGAAGTGGCGACGTGAGCCGAGGTAGTCGAGTCTCCTGCCTGGTAGCTCGTCATGGCGTCTATATCGGACGGCTTTAGGCCAGCGTCAGTTATCGCCTTGCTCACCGCCTCGCACGCCATCGAAAGCGTGGTCCGGTTCGACGGTCGCATGTGTGGCGTCTCGCCCACTCCGACGATGCAGTACTTGTCAGTCAGTGCTCCCATCGCATTTTCCTATTGTTCGTAGCGCTCGATCATCCCGCGACGCAGGCCGCCCCGCACACTGTCTCGGGACGGGGAACCTTAACCAAGCTGCCGCGTCGACGGGATCAATCGGACCGATCCCGCGACGGCTGCTTGGGCGGCTGTTGCAGCTCGATCACGTTGCCGTCGGGATCCTTAACCCAGACCTGGCTGCCAGTCAGGCGTGTCACCTCGGGCGGCATATTCGCCATCATGGGCGCCGCGTCCAGGAATGGAATCCCCATCGCCGTGAGGGTCTTTTTAGTTTCTTCCAGGTCTTCGACCTGCATCGCCATGTGCGGACCGGTGGGGTCGATTCCGTCACGCTCGTGTGAGCGGCCGCCGATCAGGTGAAGCTGGTTATCACCAATGCCGTACCATTCGCCCGGGATCTTGATCTGCGGCCGCGGGATCTTCTTGAGGCCGATGACCTTTTCATAGAACTCGCGGGATTTGTCGACATCCGAGATCCTGACTGCTACGTGGCTAAAACCCGTCGCCTTTACCATTTCGGCCTCTCTTTCGTCGCGGTACGAGCCTCCGCCTTCGATTGATTCGCGGGGCGCAACGTTCTGCGATCCTGTCTAATTCAGTTGAGGGGCATGGGCAACCAGCGAACGGGCGTGGCGGGCCATTGCGGCGACTCTAATGGACCTCTGCGCCGCCAGCGACGTTGAGGGTAATACCGGTGATGTTGTCCGCACGCGAGAGGTACACAACAGCCTCCCCGATATCGTCTGGAGTCTGCTCGCGGCGCAGGTAGGTACCGTGAGTCGCGATAAAGCTCAGGTTGTCATCGCTGCCGTCGCCCTCGCCTCTTCCCAACAATCCATGCACCTTGTTGAGCACGTCGGTCCACATCGCGGTTCGCAGGAAGCCGGGACATATCGCGTTGACGCGTATGTTGAACGGACCAAGCTCCTCGGCGAGCGCCTGCGTGAACGCCACTACGGCGAACTTGCTCGCGCAATATGCGGACGCGCCTCCCCGCCCGGTCTTGCCGGCGATCGAGGCGGTATTGATGATGGCGCCTTCCTTCCCGCGCAGCATATGCGGAATGCACGCCTTGGCGCACAGAAAGGGCCCTTTGGCGTTGACCGCCATAACTCGATCCCATTGCTCCTCCGAGAAATCGGCGACCAGGCCAACTGCGATGATTCCCGCGTTGTTAACCAGGATATCGATGCTCCCAAGTTGGCTGAGGGCTTCGGCAGCCATCCGTTCGCAATCGCTAAACCGGGTTACGTCGGCAAGTACCGGAAGCGCCTTGACCCCAAGGGCCTTCGCTTCTTCAACCGTGCGCAGCAGGTCGGTTTGCGCGGCGAGGTTGTAGGCCAGCGCCCGATCAGAGGGATTCCCGAGGTCAACCAGCGTGAGGTTGGTGCCGGCCTGTGCGAGTTTGAGCGCGATTCCCCGGCCGATTCCACGTGCTGCGCCAGTTACGATCGCATTCTTGCCCTTTAGTTCCATACGAGTTTCCCCCACGACGGCTATTGAGTGAGTCGCGAAAAAGCAAAGCTAGCACTGAGCGTCCACGAATGCCCGCGTTGAATCACTTCATTTCCCCGACTATTCGTGAGATGAAGCACCTTCGGTCATCGCCACGGTAGTTGTCCCGGAGCGCGAACCTTCGATGTCATCTTCGGCGAGCGGCACTTTAGCGGCTTTTGAGACCCTGATTCCGGCACGTCTGGATCGTGTGCCCTGGAGCCGTTTCCATACCATGCTGGTAGTGGCTTTGGGCATAACCTGGATTCTGGATGGGCTCGAGGTAACCCTGATGGGAACGATCGGCGCGGTCATCCAGCGCGCCGACGGTTTCGGCTTTAGCGCGGCACAGATCGGCTTCATCAGCTCGAGCTATCTGACCGGGGCGGTTCTCGGGTCCTTGGTCTTTGGGCATCTGACGGACAGGTTCGGACGTCGAAAATTTTTCTTTCTGACCGTATTTGCCTATCTGGTAGGCGTTGGGCTAACCGCCGTCTCGTGGAATCTCGCCAGCTTCGCGGCATTTCGTTTTATCACCGGCGCTGGAATCGGCGGCGAATACTCTGCGGTCAACTCGGCCATCGATGAATTAATTCCGGCCCGTCTCCGCGGCAGAATCGATTTGATCATCAATGGCAGTTTTTGGCTTGGTGCCGCGATGGGGTCCGCCGGCACGTTTGTGATCCTTAATCCGCGAATCATTCCGTACAATCTAGGATGGCGGCTCGGCTTCGGTATCGGAGCCGTCATCGGAATCGGGATCATGTACTTTAGAAGATTCGTCCCGGAGAGTCCGCGATGGCTGCTTACGCACGGGTACGTGGACGAAGCCGAAAGCACTGTCAATCAGATCGAGCAAAGAGTCGTCGCAACCACCGGCAAGCAGCTTGAGATGCCTCCGGCGGGACTTTCACTTACTATCAGGCCGCGTCGTCAATTCGGGCTTACGGCCATCCTGAAGCCGGTCTTTGGGCAATACCGATCGAGATCGGTTTTAGGACTATCGCTGATGGTCGCGCAAGCATTCGCCTACAATGCGATATTCTTTACCTATGCACTGGTACTAAGTCGATTTTACAAGGTTTCACCCGAAAATGCCGGGCTTTGTCTGCTGCCCTTCGCATTGAGTAATTTTCTCGGACCAGTACTACTCGGACGTTTTTTCGATACGATCGGACGGCGTCAAATGATTGCGGGGACCTTTGCGGCATCGGCGATTCTGTTGCTTCTCACGGGCTGGTTCTTCTCGCGGTACGCGCTTACCGCCGTGACTCAGATTGCGCTATGGACCCTGATATTTTTCTTTGCCTCGCCGGCAGCGAGTTCGGCCTATCTCACGGTGAGCGAGATTTTCCCGCAGGAGATAAGGGCTTTGGCGATCGCCCTGTTTTATTCGGTAGGCACGGCCACTGGAGGAATCGTGGCCCCCTGGTTTTTCGGCAAACTGATCGATTCGGGATCGCGGCGGGCGCTGCTGGTGGGTTATGTCGTTGCCGCCATCCTGATGCTCGCTGCCGCCGCCGCTGAAATTGTGCTCGGGGTCCCGGCCGAAGGGATGAGCCTGGAGCAAATTGCCACGCCGTTATCGTCGGCCGATTAGGCCACCCCACGTCTCTCGATGTCCCCGAGTTGCCGCGTATCAGCAAGCGGTCGCCAATAGCAATTCAGACCAGACGGGCCGCGCCGCTGCTGAGTCCTACCATCGATCGATTGCGAGCCCCCTCAAACTGAGTATTCATGCAATCCTCGATGTTCTGTTGCGGTCCCTCGTCTAGGGCACGTAGGGGTTCCGCTGCGGTACAGGCATGAGGCCGGCAGTTCACATTCGCCAGCGCCGGAGGCGATCAAGAGTGCCGTGCTACGAGTGACTATTGAGTGAAATAGCAAGAATGACATAATCATTGACCACCGTCGGTAACCTATGACCTCCTTAACCCGCGACATGACTAATTTTGAGGCGGATGTCGGATGTGAGAGCGATAGAATCGCGAATCGACAACCCGTCTAATTTTCCAAAGAGAGGTGAGTGCGCTCCAAGGGTCGCCGGATTGGCGCAAATCAGCGTACGACGAACAATTTAGCTGCCTTTAACCGTGCCTACGGACGCAGGGGCCTGATGACTTATCCGTGGTTTGACTTCTTGTGTGGCGGAGGGTCCACCGAATCTGTCGCTTCGCAAAAATCGCCTCGCAATTGCCAAGCCGTGGTATGTTCTGTTACAGCGAGTAGGCTCAGGCGAGTGTCGGTTTGTAGTTTGCACGCTTCCTGAAGTTAGCAGTACCGGTTCGAGGCTCCGCGACTAGGCAGGGAAATCGGAACCGAGAGATCGGCCGGGAAGACTTCTGAAATCGACATATCTGGCGGGCCACCCGCTTTTGATTAGACCATTGCCCGGCTGACGACGTTCAGAGTTGCCCACAAGATAGTCGTCCGCCCACTAGACGTGGCGTGGTTTATCCCATCAAAGACAGAATCCGCGACAGGCAATCACGATTTTGTCGATTCGCAGCCGAATCCTGGTTCCTAGATCCCTCGGAAGCGTCGAATTCTGGTACAATTGCCCTCAAATTGCGGTAGGAAACGTCACAAATTGACCCCGGCCCAATTACTTGTGGGCGCCGCTCCTAGTTTTCTTACTCTGTGGTATCTTGTGGTGTATTTGCTTTGTCTATCCATTGCTGGCAAGCTATGTGTGCTTACGCGTTCTCTCGCCGACGTTAAGGGCGCGACGACGCGGATATGTGGGGTTGGTTGTGGCCGAAGATGAAGCCCGTTCGTATAAGGCGTGACCTCGCGGAGCCTTGGCTGTCGCGGGATGGCGGACGCGTGGATAAAACATCCGAAGGCTCATGAGGATAATGACGATCCGGCTTGAGATTCCTTATCCCGAACCCCCAAATCCGTGCATAGGATCAATGCGATGTCGGTAAAGTCCCTTGTAATCTCACAACTTCAAACGGTGGCAGAAGAACAGAATAAGACGTTGCCGCCACTGACGGATGATCTCGCGCTGCTGGACTCCGGGCTCGATTCCCTGTGTCTGGCGATCGTTGTCGCGCGTCTCGAAGATGAGTTGGGCTTTGATCCGTTCAGCACGGACGATGAAGTCGACCTGCCCGTGACTGTGAGCGATTTCGTTAGGTTCTACGAGGATGCCGCGAAGTGACGGTGATTCCCTTCGGGAACTGACCAGCGCTGCCGGGCGTTTGCGCGAGCGGTTTCTGCAAGATGCCTGTACGACCGTGGTATTGGACGATCTGCTGGGCGGATCGAGCCTTAGCGGAAGATCGAACGAACTGCGCGGGCGGTCAGTATTAATTGCGACCCGGGACCAACTCACGACGGCAATGGCGCTCATCGAATTGGATGGAGTGGCCAGCCGTGTCGTTCTTTGTCCCCCTGATCTTCGTTTCGAGCACATTCCAGCTGTCGCGACAGCCACAGGCGTAGATGCTCTTGTATCAGATCGCGATGCCACTGAATTCGGGCTTGCCGGCCTAGAATGTGTTGTCAGGTGTGGAGGGACCCGAACTCCCGCCAGCTGCAATCGCACTACTCACCGTACCGAATGGGTCCTCCTCACGTCGGGCACTACTGGTGTGCCAAAGATGGTCCTGCACACTTTATCGAGTTTGACGAGTGCTATTAGGAGCGGAAGCGGGCCGACCACCCCGGCGATATGGGGCACCTTTTATGACATACGCCGTTACGGCGGTCTGCAAATTTTGCTGCGTTCACTCCTCGATGGAGGGTCGCTTGTGCTCTCGAGCCCTGGAGAATCGACCGAGGATTTTCTTTCCAGGGCTGGAGCTTACGGAGTGACGCATATTTCCGGCACCCCCTCCCACTGGCGTCGGGCGCTTATGAGTCCATCAGCGACCAAGATCCAGCCGCGCTACGTTCGATTGTCGGGTGAGGTCGCGGATCAAGCAATTCTGGACTCATTACGAGACGTTTATAAGGGCGCAATAGTTGCACACGCGTTTGCCTCTACGGAGGCCGGAGTAGCTTTTGCGGTCAACGATGGTCGTGCTGGCTTTCCAAAGAGCCTAGTTACCGATGGTGGCGCAGATATCGCCATGAAGGTGGTCGAAGGATCCCTTCGGATACGCTCTACGCGAACGGCGGTCTGCTATCTCGGAGACGGGGCGAAAGAACTCGCGGACAAGGAGGGCTTCGTTGACACCCAAGATTTGGTCGAACTACGCGACGATCGCTATTTTTTTTCCGGTCGAAGAGACGGAGTCATAAACGTCGGCGGCCTGAAGCTGCATCCCGAGGAAGTTGAGGCCGTAATCAATCGACATCCGAAGGTGCGCATGTCCCTCGTGAAACCGAGAAGGAACGCCATCACAGGTGCGATCGTCGTCGCTGACGTGGTAGCGGATCTACCGCCGGATGGCGGCAGTATCAGTGCCGAGACGAATACTCTCAAAAAGGAGATCCTCGAAATCTGTCGCGGCTCGTTAGCAGCGTACAAAGTTCCGGCGACTATCCGTTTCGTAACCGCCTTGGATGTAACAGGTTCCGGCAAGTTAACACGTCCTCACAACTGACCGCGGGGCTTGCGGAGCCTCTGGAGAAATCCGCGTCTACTGCGAGTCCAGTGTTTGAAGCGTCTCCAGCCTCCGGACCTTGCCGGAAAAATACGGCTTCGACTGAGAATGTCCGTGCGCGCATTCGTCGGCGTGAGATCGGCATAGCCGATCTCGACGGGATCGCGGATCTCCTCGGGAAGGGCTTTCCCGAGCGCTCACGCGACCACTGGGTGCGTGCTATCAAGCGGTTGTCGGATCATCAGACCCCGCCAGGATTTCAGAAGTACGGCTACTTTTTGGAGAGTAAGGGCGTCCCGGTTGGCGTAATCCTACACATTTATTCGTCGATTCCGATCAACGGTGGGGTCGGTATTCGTTGCAATCTTTCAAGTTGGTACGTGGAGCCCGCGTTCAGAGGCTATGCCACGGCGTTGGCATCAGAGGGCCTAAAGCGCGAGGACGTGACCTTTTTTAATGTCACACCGGCTCGTCACACCCTGCCGATACTCGAGGCTCAGGGTTACGAGCGATATTGTCGCGGATGGTTTGCCAGCCTTCCCGCGCTGTCCGCTTCGCGCTCAGATGCGCGCGTCGAGATGGTGACTGACCTCTGCGGCGACTCGAGCTTGCAACCGTTTGAGAAGAATTTGCTCCTGGCCCACAAGGCCTACGGATGCATCAGCGTGACATGCAAAGTCGGGAAACGGACTTATCCGTTCGTTTTCATGCCGCGCAGAAAGTTTGGTTTCTTGCCCTTGGTCTACCTCATCTACTGCAGCGATATGAGCGACTTTGTGCAACTCGCAGGTCCCCTAGGACGTTTTTTGGCCAGAGCCGGGTTTCCGGTGGTCGTTCTCGATTCGGACGGTCCAATTGACGGACTCGTTGGCAAATATCTGGACGGCAGGCCTAAGTACTTCAAGGGACCGAACCGGCCGCGATTAGGAGACTTGGCCTACTCGGAATTGGCCATGTTCCGAGTGCGCGGCGAGAGAATCTGGACAAGCTGGAAACAGACCTTGCTCAATCCCGGCGTGAGCCGAAAAAGGTGGGGGCTCTCGAAATAGCCTCGAACGGCAGAAGCCGAGAGACGCGATTTTGCGAGATCAGCGGTGCTGCGACCGAAAAAGGGAGTGAGTAAGTTGCGTAATGAAACTATCGCCGTCCACGGTGGTTATACTGCCGACCCTACGACGAGAGCCGTGGCGGTGCCGATCTATCAGACCGTTGCCTACGCATTCGATAGCGCCGAGCATGGTGCGGCACTATTCAATCTCGAAGTCGAGGGGCATCGATATACAAGGATCAGTAATCCGACCAACGATGTCCTAGAACAGCGCGTTGCCGCCCTGGAAGGCGGTCTCGAAGCGCTCAGCGTGGCCTCCGGCCAGTCGGCGTTGCACTTTGCGGTGCTCAACCTGAGCACGCCTGGTAAGAATATCGTATCGGTGCCGCAACTTTACGGCACGACGTATACGCTCTTTGGTCATTTGCTGCCGGGGTTGGGTATCAAGGTTCGCTTTGCCGAGAGCGACCAAGCGGAAGCGATAGAGAAGCTGATCGACGAAAACACCGCCGCGGTTTTCTGCGAGAGCGTAGGGAATCCGGCAGGGAATATTTGCGATATCGAAGCGCTGGCCGCAGTCGGCCACAAGCACGGCGTACCGTTGCTGGTGGACAATACCGTAGCCAGTCCGATTCTGCTCCGCCCGATCGAATACGGCGCTGATATCGTCATACACTCTTTGACCAAATTTCTTGGCGGACACGGAACGACGATGGGCGGGGCGATTGTCGACAGCGGCAATTTCCCTTGGGGAAAGCACGTCAAGCGGTTTCCGATGTTCAGCGAGCCCGACGCCTCTTACCATGGTTTGGTCTACACGGAACATTTTGGCCGGACGGCCTACATCGCACGCTGTCGCAGCGTCTGCCAGCGGACGCTCGGTTCGGTGTTAGCGCCGCTTAGCGCGTTCCTGCTGCTCCAGGGTATTGAGACTGTTGCGCTCCGGATTGATCGCCATGTTGAGAACGCCCGGCGAGTAGCCGAATTTCTGCGCCAGGACCCGAGGGTGGAGTGGGTCAATTACGCGGGATTCGCCGATAACCCCTACTATCCGCTCGTGCAAAAGTATTTGGGCGGACGCGCCTGCTCGCTGCTGACCTTCGGAGTCCGTGGCGGATACGAAGGGGGCATCAAGTTTTACAATGCGTTGAAGCTGATTCTGAGACTGGTCAACCTGGGCGATGCGAAGTCTCTTGCATGCCATCCGGCTTCCACAACGCATAGACAGATGTCGGCCGACGAACGGCTCAAGGCGGGCGTGACGCCCGAGATGATCCGTCTGAGTATCGGGATCGAGCACGTCGACGACATCATCGCAGACCTTGATCAGGCTTTGTCAGCCACAGTGGTTCGAAATACGTCGGCTGGAGTGAACGGCGATCGTGAGTATGCTCGAAGCAAATGACGCCAAGGCCACCGGTGGGGCGCGATCCGATCGAACCCGCACGAGTGCCCCGATAGTCATAGGCTTGGTCAACAACATGCCCGACGCGGCGTTGCGTACTACGGAGCGTCAGTTTCGTGACCTGCTAGCTGCTGCGTCCGGAAATCTCGCGGTACGGCTACGGTTCTTCTCCCTGCCCGAACTTCCTCGTTCCGAAGCTGGTCAATTGCACGTGAACCAGAACTACGAGGATATCCGGGAACTATGGACGACCGAGATCGACGGCTTGATTGTTACCGGGACCGAGCCATTGGCGTCATTCCTGCCCGATGAGCCATACTGGCAAAGCCTCGTCAAACTGATCGAGTGGACAGAGGATTTCGGGATTTCGAGCGTGTGGTCATGCCTGGCGGCGCATGCCGCGGTCCTTCACATCGACGGCATTGACCGGCGGCACATGGGCGAAAAGCTCTCCGGAGTATTCGATTGCGTCAAGGTTGAGCCTCACGCGCTCGTGGCCGGTACACCAAAGCGTTGGCGAGTGCCGCATTCTCGCTACAACGAGTTGCCCGAGGAGGCGTTAATTTCTCGGGGCTATCGCATCCTGTCGAGATCGTCCGAGGCAGGCGCGGACATCTTCATCAAAAAGAGAAAGAGCCTCGCCATCTTCGTGCAAGGCCATCCGGAATATGACGCCAAGGCACTGTTCCGAGAATATCGCAGAGACGTCGGGAGATTCCTCTCAGGCGAACGTGAGAATTATCCCGAAATGCCGCGCGGATATTTCGATGAGGACACGTCGGCGGCGCTGACCGCATTCCAGGAAGAGGCGCTAAGAACCAGACATATCGACCTGCTTGCGAGTCTTCCGACCGGGACGGTGGAATGGGCGTGGCGCGGTCCGGCGGCGCGCATATACGCTAACTGGCTGGCATCCCTGGCCGATACAAAGTTGCGAAAGCACTGGCCTGACGAAGTTGTCGACGGCGTTCCAGCGCACCACGAGCGGAACCGCTCTGCGTGAAAGAACCACTCTTTGGCGTCTCCAGACGCTGCCCATGATGAGAAACCATCGCGAGTTACCGACTAGCGTTAAGGCGCTCTTTCCGAGCCGCGCTGACAGGGAGCATTGGGACGACTCCCTAACGCGAGATCTGGCCTGTGCCGATCGTCGGGTTGCGTCTGGTGCCGTGACCCCAACGATCGACATGTCAGTTTTCAGGGCCGAGTTGGCCGGCTTCGATTTTCGTGAGCCACGCCCACTCGACGGACTTCTAGCGTGGACCATAGCCCAGATGGAGCAGGGCGTGGTTCATGTAACGCATCCACGCTATTTCGGCTTGTATAACCCGGCACCCACCTTTCCCGCACAATGCGCCGATCGTATAGCGGCCGTGTTCAATCCTCAGCTCGCGACATCAACTACGTCTCCTGCGGCCGTTGAGATCGAGGGTCACGTAATACGCGCGGTCGCGCGGCGCGCCGGTTTTCCGGCGGATGCCACCGGTCATTTCACCACGGGCGGATCAGAGGCGAACTACACAGCACTGATTTGCGCACTGACGAGATCGAACTCGCGATTCGCTGCCGAGGGCGCTCGGAGCTTCGCGGGGCCACCTGTGTTCTATGTCTCCCGGGAGTGCCATCTCGCCTGGCTCAAAATTGCTCACCAGGTGGGAATCGGACGCTCGGCGGTGCGTCTGGTGGCGACAGACGGATCCGGGCGAATGGATCCAATCGCCTTAGGCGACGAGATCGCCGCCGACCTCTCCAGAGGTGCAGTTCCGACCATGATCGCGGCGACGGCAGGTACGACCAATGCGGGCATGATTGATCCCTTGCCGGAGTGCGCGGAAATCGCCCGGAATTTTGGGCTCTGGTACCACGTGGACGCGGCTTGGGGAGGGGCGCTCATCGCGTCCCAGAGACTGCGCGCAGTGATCGAGGGCATCGAGCAGGCTGACTCAATCACGATTGACGCTCACAAATGGTTCGCGACGACCATGGGCTGCGGAATGTTCCTCACTAAGCAGGCCCCCATTTTGTCTTCGGCCTTCCAGGTTTCGACCAGCTTCATGCCTTCGAATGTTGCCAATGTTGACCCGTACGTAACTTCGGTCCAATGGTCACGCCGCTTCATGGGACTGCGCCTGTTCCTATCCCTTGCCGCCGCGGGCTGGGACGGGTACGCCGACCACGTCGAAAGGTCAATCGGGCTGGCCGAATTGCTGAAGGAAGAACTGCTGGCGCGTCGTTTTGGTATCGTTAACGACTCACCGCTGGCCGTGCTGTGCATCAAACCTCCACCAGGATCAGGCGCCGCGCGGGCAATCGCCCGCAGAGTGATTGATTCGGGCCGTGCCTGGGTAGCTGCGGCAACCTTTGAAGGGAACGAAATAGTCAGGGCGTGCGTTACCCACGGAGAGACAACCGCTGATGATGTTATGGAGCTAGTAAGCGTTTTGCAGGCCTCTGGATACGAGACGCGGCCCCCCGCGTAAGTTCGTCCGAAGGCTGCGACATTGGCTGAACTCTCGACCCGGACCACGGCTCTTGCCGAGCACTAGAAGTCAAACTTGACCATTGTGCGTGCCAACGGAGGTTGGCCTCACTCACGAGGGTATGCTTCTAAGTCTATTGGAGACCCGAGCAATGATTGACAATTCCAACGACAAAGCTCTGCTTCTTCGAGTGCAGTCGAACTATCTGAACGGTTCAGTTGACGGCAGGGTCATCAACGCAGTTCAGCAGGTGTTGACGGAGCGCTCGATCAGCGTGCAGGTACATCCAGACGACAACCTGTTTCAGGTCGGGTTGAATTCGCTGGATATGCTCAATCTTGTGTTATCGCTGGAAGCGGTCTTCGACGTAACGATACCGGAGGCAGAGATTACTATCGCGAATCTGCGCACGATGTCGACACTGAGCAGTCTAATCGGTCGGTTGCTCAACAGAGCTGAAGTGGTATACGCAAAATAACCCTGCACGATTGCCATCCTGCGACGACTCAGGAACGGGCCATAGACTGGCTAATACAACGAGCGCAAGATTTATAATTGCTCGAAGCGCGATCACTTTGGTACTATTAAGTTCTCGGCTGGAAGCTGAGCATGAGATTGATCCTCGGAAAAGAGCTTAAGTTGCGGAGCGAAACCGCGGCGGCCACGGCGGCCGAGCACGCGGACAAGGTCGACCGCGAAGCGCGTTTCCCCAGCGAAGCCTTTACGACGCTGCGCACGCAACGATTGCTGGGGATGCAGGTTCCTGCCCAGTTAGGTGGGGACGGGGCCAGCGTCTCGGACACGGTTAACATTTGCTACATGCTCGGCCGCTCCTGCGCGTCGACCGGAATGATTTTCGCGATGCACCAGATAATGGTGTCGATACTGGTGCGCCACGCAATGCACAGCAGCTGGCATGAACGGTTGCTCCGGCGCATTGCCACTGAGCAGTTGCTGCTCGCTTCGTCGACTACAGAGGGTCAAAGTGGGGGTGATCTGCGCAACAGCGCCTGCGCCGTGGAGCAGATCGGCGCACGCATTACCCTCGTGAAGAACGCGACCGTGGTTTCGTATGGCGCCCAGGGAGACGCAATTTTGACCACTGCGCGGCGTGCTCCGGACGCGCCCTCATCGGACCAAGTCCTAGTGGCATTTGTAAAGCCCGACTACCAACTCGAAGCTAGTGGAGCATGGGACACCCTTGGGATGCGAGGAACCTGCAGTCCGGGATTCCAACTTAAGGGCAGCGGGATTGCTGAGCAGGTTCTGCCCGATCCGTACCATAAGATTCACACGCACACGATGATGCCGGTGGCGCATCTCACATGGAGTGCGGTGTGGTCCGGACTGGCCGCGGGGGCAGTCGAGCGTGCGCGACGGTTCACGCGTAGCGCCGCACGTCGCAGCGGCGGTCAACTGCCGCCCAGTACGATGCATTTTACGCGCGCTTCCATGTCACTGCGGTCGCTCAGAATGATCGTGTCGTCGGCACTGGGGCGGTTTGAGGCAGCGACAAATCACAGCGAGGAACTCGAGTCGATCGACTTCCAAAACGCCTTGAATCTTCTCAAGGTCAACTCGTCGGAACTGGCGATCGCGACCGTGCTGAGTGCAATGCAGGCGTGTGGACTTTCGGGCTACCGCAATGATGGCGAGTTCAGTGTTTCGCGTCACCTGCGGGATGTATTGTCGTCCTCCGTTATGATCAACAATGATCGGATCCTTGCCAGTTCCACTTCCGGGTCGTTACTGATCGATGTTCCCCATCTTTTAACCGAGTGAGAAAGGATCGCCGCTGGCCCCACGAGTCGCCACCGCGCTGAGCGCAAAATTGGGTATGAACCGTAATACCAAGGACCGGCTTGATTCGATGATTCACGCTCTGTTTGTGAGGAGCGGGCACGACGGGGTAAATGCGGGAACTGAGCTTTTCGAGCGAGTTATAGACGGCCTGACGGCTTTTATCAATCGCTTGCGGGAACCGAACAGCGAGGTGTTCCGGTTCCCACCGATCATGAGCCGGGGACAAATTGAAAAGGCGGGGTATCTGCACAGCTTTCCCCACCTGCTCGGCTGCGTGAGCTGCCTGGACGGAAAAGAAATGGATATCCGCGCGTTGGTCGAACGGCGCGATTCGAGCCACAGCTGGATGAGCGCGTTGGCTACGACCGATTTGGTGCTGACTCCAGCGGCTTGCTATCCGGTGTACCCGCTAGTGGCCGATCGCGGAAAGGTGCCGGGAGACGGACTGAAGTTCGATGTTACGTCGTATTGCTTCCGGCGCGAAGCGACCTACGAGCCAGATCGTCTGCAAGCCTTTCGTATGCGTGAATTCGTGTGCATTGGCAGCCCCGAACAGGCTTTCGATTTTCGCTCGCGCTGGATCTCGCGGGCGGGAGAACTCGCGAAGCGTCTTGGCCTACCGCACCAGGTGGCTCCCGCTACCGACCCATTTTTCGGCCGGGTAGGAAAGTTGGCGGCGATGATTCAGATCGAGCAGGCACTAAAATTCGAGTTACTAATCCCGGTCAATTCCGAAGAGCAGCCCACCGCCTGCATGAGCTTCAATTGCCATCGCGACCATTTCGGAACGATCTGGGGCCTGCAGACTCAGAACGGTGAAACCGCTCACACCGCTTGCGTTGCTTTCGGACTGGACCGTCTCGCCTTGGCGCTCTTCGCCACGCACGGAGTCGATCCGCAGAGCTGGCCGGCTATCGTTCGCGATACTTTGTCGATCTGACTAACAAACAACGCCGCAAGCTTTTACCCGCCCAAAGCGCATCCCGCCTCAGAACTTTTCCCGCCGCGCAATACTCACTCTCTCCATCGATCTACTTTCCTTAATCTTCAGTTACAACAGAGGCGATAGCGGTCTCTATCGGATCGGCCAGGTCTGAGATCGAGCCGGACTATCCCATGGCTCTACGCCTCTTCGGACGATTCGTGATGTACTTCGCGCTGTAGCGCCATCGATGCTCAATAAGTATTCTTTTAACCGATACATCGTCTACAGACATTGCCAGATGAAAGTGAACTCGAAGTGACAGCACGTAGCGACGAGCGCGAATCAGCACCGCTCAAAGCATGGGTGCGTGCGCTTGAGATGACCGCGCCGATCATCCGCAATCCCGAAATCACTTTGCCGGCTCTGGTGGAAGGGCTGGCTGATCGGTTCGGGGCGGGTGTCGCTCTGGCGTCCGAGGGTCAGTCTCTGACGTATCGCGAGCTGGCGAAGCGATCGAATATCTACGCTCTGTGGGCGATGAGACAGGGTATAGGCAGTGGCGACGTGGTTTGCCTGGTGATGCCAAATTGCCCTGAATATATCGCGATATGGCTCGGCATAACGCGAGTCGGTGGCGTTGTCGCGCTCATTAACACCAACCTCATTGGACAATCGCTCGCCCACTCGCTCAACATAGTATTGCCGAAACACATTATTGTTGATGCAGAGCTGGCCGAAGCGGTCGCGGCCGTGAGACCGCAACTGACCCCGGGCGTGCGGTACTGGGTACGGGGTGACGGCTGTGACGGATTTGTGCGAATCGACCATGAGGTTGACGACAATCCAAGCGATCAGCTGGACGTCCCGGCGGATTTTCGGTCGCCGTCGATCAGGGACTGCGCACTGTACATTTTCACATCGGGAACGACCGGGTTACCCAAGGCCGCGAGGGTGAGCCATTTCCGGTTGATGCAGTGGAGCCATTGGTTTGCCGGCATGATGGATACGCGTTCGAGCGACCGAATGTACAATTGCCTACCCATGTATCATAGCGTCGGCGGAGTGGTGGCGATTGGGGCAATGTTGGTCAGTGGTGGAACGGTGGTGCTGCGACGGCGATTTTCAGCGAAGCGTTTCTGGGAGGACGTGGTCGAGTCGAGGTGTACGATCTTCCAGTACATTGGCGAGCTTTGCCGCTACCTGGTAAATAGCCCGCCCGGCCGGTGGGAAGTCGGTCACCAGCTCAGGTTGTGTTGCGGCAATGGATTGCGCGCCGACATCTGGGAGAAGTTCAAGCGCCGCTTCGAAATCCCCTGGATTCTTGAGTTTTACGCCGCGACCGAGAGCAACTTTTCGCTCTATAACTGCGAAGGCAAGCCCGGCGCGATAGGCCGGATCCCGTCATTCCTCGCGCATCGCTTTCCGGTGGCGCTGATCAAGGTGGACCCCGAGACCGCGGAGCCGATTCGCAACGAAAAGGGCTTGTGCCTGCGCTGCACGGCGAATGAGGTCGGCGAGGCGATCGGCAAAATTCCGGACGCTCACGCAAGTGAAGGCAGCCGCTTCGAAGGATATACCGATAAGGGAGCTTCGGAGAGGAAGGTCCTGCGCAATGTGTTCGAGGATGGCGACGCCTGGTATCGTACCGGCGACCTGATGAGGAAGGATGAGAAAGGCTACTTCTATTTTGTCGATCGGGTCGGCGACACTTTTCGCTGGAAGGGTGAGAACGTGTCCACCGCGGAGGTTGCAGAAACCATCTTAAGGTGTCACGGCGTGGACGACGCGGTGGTTTACGGGGTGACGGTGCCCGGTACCGAAGGGCGGGCCGGTATGGCCGCGATTGTGGCCGGCAACGAGTTTGACCTCGCCGCGTTTGGCTCCCATGTCACCGAGTACCTGCCCGAGTACGCGCGTCCGTTGTTTTTGCGAATCCGCAGCGAGATCGCAATAACGGAAACCTTCAAGCCAAAAAAACGCGACCTGGCGAATGAGGGCTTCAATCCCGTGACGATTACGGATGAAGTGTATTTTTACGACCGCACGCGTGCCGACTTTGTGAAACTCGACGCCGCACTCTATGATCGTATCCTGAGTCTCAACGTCCGCCTGTAGAACCCGCCCTACGCCGTGTTGCCGGCATCGACGGTTAGCACGGTGCCCGTGATGTTTTTTGCCTTGTCGCCGAGCAGAAACTCGACGGCGTCAGCCACGTCTTCCACATCAACCAAGCGCCGCAGCGCGCTGCGCCGGCTGATCTGCGCGCGTTCTTTATCGCCGAGGCCTTGAGTCATATCGGTATCCACAAAGCCGGGAGCGATTGCGTTAACATTGATGCCAAGGGTCCCGACCTCGCGGGCAAGGGATCGAGTGAAGCCG
The DNA here is from genome assembly GCA_963837035.1 of uncultured Pseudomonadota bacterium. GTDB lineage: Bacteria > Desulfobacterota > Binatia > Binatales > Binataceae > JASHZA01. Next base: position 18,494 of record CAWIMH010000019.1, on the reverse strand, counting down.
ATCAGCGAGGCCTTGGTCGCACTGTAGACGGAAAGGCCGCTATATCCGGTGAACGCGACAATCGAGGCCACATTGACGATTCGGCCGCCGCCCTCGGCCATCATCGACCGCAGGACTTGCTTCGTAAGGATCAGCGTGGATACCGTGTTGAGGTGTACTAGGCGCTCGATCTGCGCATCACGCATCGTGGCCAGGAGCCCGCTCGTTCCGAGGCCCGCATTGTTGACCAACCCATAGATCGAGCCGAATTCCTTTCTTATTTCTTTCACTACGCCGGGAATTTCCGCGGTCTTTTCAAGATCGAGCTTGCGGAAGTGCAGCGCGCCCATCTGGCCGCCCTCCAGTTCCCGCATCGCGGAAGCGATCTGTTCGTTTTCCTGGCGGGCGATTGCGATGACGCGGTAGCCGCTGACTGCCAGCTTGCGCGCGATGGCAAAACCCAATCCCCGAGTTCCACCGGTCACGACGATGCTGCGCATCAGGCGTTGATCCCTATCTGCTCTAAGGGTGTCGCCCCGCTTCGACTCATTCTCAAATAGTGTCAGAGTTCCAAGGATCGGTATACTCGAATATCGGGAGAACATAGCTACAGTTTTTGCGTAACGGTGACGTGCAGCAGCGTTTGACATTTGCTTCACTCATACGTTAAATGTTCTAAGAGATGATAAGGAGATAGACGGATGGCAAATCCATTTCAGCGTCCCACTTTCGGCGCCGGGCTCTTCTATCAGGACCCCTTCGCAGCGCTCGATTGGCTAGAGAAGGCCTTCGGTTTCGAGCGTTCTATGGTAATCACTGACAAGGAAGGGAAACTTGGCCATTCCGAGATGAAATTCGGCGATGGCTATATCATGGTGGGAAGCGAGTGGGCGGATTTTGTCGCCAGCCCAAGATCCATTACCGGCGGTAAGAACACGCAGACCATCCACGTACATCTCAAGGAAGGGTTGGATGCGCATTGCGAACGCGCGCAGGCCGCTGGCGCGGAGATTATCATGGAGCCGGCTGATCAATTCTATGGCGACCGCACATATATGGCGAAGGACCCAGAAGGTCACGTCTGGAACTTCGCTCAGAACGTGCGATACGTTTCGCGGGAAGAAGCGGAAAAGGCGAGTGGACTGAAGATCGACGGATGGGTCTGAGCGCGAGGGCGAGCGTCGATAGGGTCTTGACCACGCTGGCGGATCCGCATCGTCGCCAGGTCGTCGAATTATTGCGCGAAAGGCCGCGTACAGCCGGCGATCTGGCTCGAGCAGTCGGTCTTAAACCTCCCGCCTTGAGCCGTCATCTGCGGAGCTTGCGGGCGAGCGGACTGATCGAGGAATCTCATCCCCAGTTTGACGCGCGCGTGCGAGTCTACTCGCTCCGACCCGAGCCGATGGTCCACCTGAAGAAGTGGCTGGAAGAGACCGAGCGCCTGTGGAGTCTGCAGCTCGGCTCCTTTAGGGAGCATATGGAGCGCGTCAGGTGAGCTCGTCTGTTCTCGTGTCCCTTCGTGTGCGCGCGACGCCGCGCCGCGCTTTCGAAGCCTTCACGAATGAGATCGGACATTGGTGGCGGCACAATGCGCTGTTCGGTTTTACTCAAAATTCGCCGGGCCTGCTCGCTTTCGAGCCGCATCTCGGTGGACGTCTTACCGAAACCTCTTCGAGCGGCGAAGTGTTCGAGATCGGGCGCATCACGGCATGGGAGCCCGGTTCCAGGTTAGCGTTCACATGGCGGCAGGAAACCTTTACGGCCGAGCAAGTTACGCGCGTTGAAGTACGATTCGAACAGGTTGGCGATAAAACGCGCGTTACGGTCGAGCATCGCGGCTGGGATACCGTTCCGCCGGAGCATGTCGCTCGGCATGGCTTTCCGGATGCGATCTTCCTGCAGCGTCTCGGTGAATGGTGGCAGACTCTCTTGGGGTCGTACGAGCAGATGAGGGTCTAATCTCCCGCTCAAGACTTCGAGCGCATCATGCTTTTGCAAGTGGGTCAGGATTGGTGGCAATTTTAAATCCTTGCATCAACGGAAATTCGTGGATGATGCGAAATCGCATATGCGGGAGTTTTAAAGATGACCGACGTTGAACGGCTCATAGCGCTTGAGGAGATCAAGCAGGTGAAGGCACGCTACTTCCGCTGCATGGATACCAAGGACTGGGCGGCTTTCGAGGCGGTGTTCGCGCCGGACGCAATGGCGGACTACTCATCCGAGGGGGACGCGAAGGAGTGGTCGGCGACGGGAGCGGCGAATATCGTGGCCCTGGTGCGCAAAGTCGTGGGGTCAGCGATTTCGGTGCATCACGGGCACATGGCCGAGGTCGAGGTGATTTCGCCGACGAGCGCGCGCGGAATCTTCGCGATGGAGGACTTGATCTGGTGGCCCGAAGGGTCTCGGCGCAAAACGCTGCACGGATGGGGGCACTATCACGAAACCTTCGAGAAGCATGGCACGAAATGGGTAATCAAGGCGCTTCGGTTGACGCGCCTGCGCGTTGAAGAAACCTAGTATTCCTCTGGTCACGCACGGAACTGCTCGACCGTCGGTCACGGTGCGCTATAACGGCATGGATTAGGATCTATCGGCTGAAAGGCTAACTCCCTGCGCTCAATGTGTGTTAACCGAAAGCTGAGTCGATCGCGGTTTCCTCAATTGAAGCGGTCACTTCAGGCGGAAAGGCGCGTCCAATGGCTTCGTACAAGCGGATTTTCGAGGGCGTCCGGATTGTTGACGTAACCCAATACCTGGCCGGACCGGTAGCGACGAGGCTTTTCGCCGATCTTGGCGCTGAAGTCATCAAGGTTGAACCTCCCCCTGGCGGGGAAGGCAGCCGCCGCCTGCGCTTCAACGCAGACGACGGGCGAAAGGGCGCTGCGGGCGCATACTTCGCGATGCACAACCGCGGTAAAAAGTGTGTCTGCATCGACTTCAAACGTCCCGAGGGCGCGATGATCGTCAGGGATATCGCGAAGAGCGCCGACGTTTTCTTTGAAAACTACACACCAGGCGTTCTGCGCCGCTATGGACTCGGCTACGACCAGATCTCTGCCGTCAATCCGAATATCGTGATGTGCTCGGTGTCGACCTATGGACAGACCAGTCCGTACGCTGAGCGAATCGGCAACGACCTGGTTGCCCTGGCCGCCGCTGGGTTGCTCCATATGATTGGAGAGCCCGACCAGCATCCGGTCTATCCGGCGTCGGCCATTGCCGACCATATGACCGCAGTTAACGCGTTCGGCGCGATTTCGGCGGCCCTGTTCCACCGCCAACGTACAGGCGAGGGACAGTATATCGATCTCGCGCTGGTCGATTGCGTCTACAATTCACACGACTGGCAACTGGCGGCCTACAGCGCCTCCAACGGCGAGATTGATCCGCAGCGCGGCGGCACTCAGCGCACCGGCGCCTTCCCCTACGGTGTTTTCAGATCGAATGACGGGTACATAGGGATCGGTATCTTCACGGACCCGCAATGGGAAGCGCTACTTAAACGCATGGGGCGCACCGATTTGCTGGAAATTCCCGAGATGAGGAGCGCGCAAGGCAGACTCGCGAACCAGGAGATGCTCAAGGGCGCAATTGAGGAATGGATCGCGACGTTCCCGGACGACGATGCGGTGATCGCGATAATGGCTGATGAGATCAGGTTGCCCGCGGCGCGATTGCTGTCGGTCGGGCAATTTGCACGTGATCCGAACCTGAGCTCGCGGATGGTGGCGAGGATGCCCACGGCCGATGGCCGTGAGATGCTACTCCTCAAATCGCCGCACAAGTTTTCGAAGACGCCGCCCGAGATTTCCGGTCCAGCCGAGGCACTCGGCGAACATACAGGGGAGGTCTTGCGGTCTATATGTGGCTATACAGACGACAGGATCAAGTCGCTGAGCGAGCAAGGGTTTGTCGTCGAGACTCATCCGGCGTGAACGGCTGGATGCTGTTGCGTCAGACAGTGTATCGCGCCAAGGCCCCAAACCAGGTCGGTTGACGGGATTGTGACGATGCGGCGGCCTGGCAACAGGCGCGCAAGGGAAGCTTGCGCCTGCGCGTCAGTGGCGCACCCGAAAGACGGCATCAGCACGCCGTCGTTGACAATATAGAAATTCGCATATGAGGCGGGCAGACGGGTGCCGTCGTGATGCATCGTCGGAGACATCGGCAGCATCTCGATCCTGAACGGGCGTCCCATAGGATCACGCATCGCTCGCAGCCGTTTCAGGTTATCCTGGAGCGCGCGATAGTTGGCATCTGCGGGATCCTCCTCGACTACAGTGACGATCGTGTCGGGCGTAACGAAGCGTGCGAGGTCGTCCACATGGCCGTCGGTATCGTCGCCGGCGATACCCTCGCCGAGCCATAGAATTTGCTTAACGCCGAGGTAGACTTGCAGATGTTCTTCGATTTCGCGCCGGCTCAGATGCGGATTGCGATTGCGGTTGAGCAGGCACGATTCAGTCGTCATCACGGTTCCAATTCCATTCACATCGATGGAGCCGCCCTCGAGAACGATACCCGGCTCGATCACGTCGAGACCATAGCGTTTGGCGATATGTTGCGGCACTACATCATCGAGGTCGTAGGCGCCGTATTTCTCACCCCAGGAATTGAATCGCCAGTCGAGTGCGATTTGTGAGTTGCCGGCAGCGCTTCGTCCGACTCGATTGACAAAAGTCGGTCCGTGATCGCGAATCCAGGAATCATTGGTTGCGATCGCAATCAGCTCGACACGATCCATACGCAATTCCCCGCCCTCCGGCACGGGCGCCTCCTGGATCATCTCACGCACCTCATCGAAATTCGCCGAATCGTTTACGAGCACGCGCACACGTTCAAAATGCGCAATAGCCGCAGCCATTTGCGCGAACAAGGGCGGGATCGGTTTGAAGTTGCCTGGCCAGGTCTCGAGATTGTGCGGCCACACGATGTAGGTCGCCAGATGTGGCGCCCACTCTGCGGGCATCCGAAACGACGTCAGAAGGTCCCGATGAGCCGAGTCGATCACGTCAGCTTCGATAGCGGCGAGTAAGATCCTGATAGGCGTCGATACGGCGGTCGCGCAGGAAAGGCCAGTTGCGGCGCGTATCTTCGATGAGCTTGAGGTCGCAATCGACTACGAGGGTCTCTTCCTTGGACTGGCTCGCGCGTGACAACACGGCGCCGAAGGGATCGCTGACGAAAGAACCGCCCCAGAACTCGATCTCGCCCTCTGTACCGACCCGGTTTGCCGCCGCGACGAAGATGCCGTTGGCGATCGCGTGCGATCGTTGAATCGTCTCCCATCCTTGATGCAAACGCACCCGCACGTCACTCGCCATATCGGCTGTCCATCCGATCGCAGTGGGATAAACAAGAATCTGTGCGCCGGCGAGGGCCGTCAGGCGTGCGGCTTCGGGAAACCATTGGTCCCAGCAGATCAGTACGCCCACACTGGCATGTCTCGTCGTGTGCGCGACGAAATCGAGATCGCCAGGTGCGAAGTAGAACTTTTCGTAATAACCGGGATCGTCCGGTATATGCATTTTGCGATAGTGGCCCGCGATTTGGCCGTTTTCATCCAGCACTACCGCAGCGTTATGGTAGATTCCGGGAGCGCGCCGTTCGAAGATGGGAGCAACCACCACGAGTTTGCGCGCCGCCGCAAGCCGTCCCAGAGCCTTGGTAGTGGGGCCTGGAATCGATTCCGCGAGGTCGAATCGCGCATTGTCCTCCGACTGGCACGGGTACGGCGTGCGAAAGAGTTCCTGCAGGCAAACAATCTGTGCACCACGCTCAGCGGCCTCGTCGATTCGGGCCGTTGCTTTTTCGAGATTGTGCTCGGGGTTAGCCTCGCACTTCATCTGGATAAGCCCGATCTGAACGTGTCCGGTATCCATCGTGATCTTGATAGCAACCCCCGCGGACTCACGCTACCATCGCCCGTCGCACACCTGAGGCCGAACCCTGGAAGCATGTTACGAAGAGCCGGGTGTGATAATTTAATGGGGTACTCGCGAGGTTCGATCATTGGAATCTGAGAGCGCAGTCTGAAGGCGAGTCTAAGAGTTCGACACCTGCCCGTCGCTGATAGCCGGGTCCTGCGCAAGGGAACGCCGCGAACCCCGCCAGATCCGGAAGGAAGCAACGGTACCGGCTAATTCCCTGTGCCGCAGGGGTGCCTGGCTATCATTCGACGAGCAGGGAGAAAGACTTCGAACCGAAAAACAATCATCGATTTCGTTGCACGTTAGCAAGAGAGACACGAATGGCCACCGCTCCCTCATCGCATTTGGTGCTGGCGCGTAAATGGCGCCCTGAGCGTTTTGCCGAGTTGGCGGGCCAGGAGCATGTCTCGCGCACGCTGATTCAGGCGATCACGACCGGGCGTATCGCCCATGCTTTCCTCTTTACTGGAATTCGCGGTGTTGGCAAAACTACTGCCGCGCGGATTCTGGCGCGATGCTTGAACTGCGAGCATGGCCCCATCGCGGAACCTTGCGGGCAATGTGCTTCATGCCTTGAAGTGCGCGCAGGTTCGGCCCTTGACGTAATCGAGATCGATGGCGCCACCTATCGCAAGATCGACGACGCGCGGGCAATTATCGAGAACCTGAGCTATCGTCCGGCGCGCGACCGCTTCAAGATTTACATCATCGACGAAGCCCATCAGCTCACTGACCAGGCTTTTAACGCACTGCTGAAAACGCTCGAGGAGCCGCCGCCCCACGTCAAGTTTATCCTGGCCACGACCGAGCCGCAGAAGATGCCTGAAACTATCCTGTCGCGGCTCCAACGCTACGATTTTCGCCGCATTCCTTTCACCATCATCCTTGCGCGCCTCAAGGAACTGGCGGGCCGCGAGGGGGTCGCGGCGGACGAGGCCGCGCTCAGCCTCCTGTCGCGCGAGGCCGGGGGCAGTATGCGCGACGCCGAGCGGATGCTCGAGACGGCGATAGCGTCACTCGACGGCAAGGTGGGTGAAAGCGAAGTCGCGTCGATTCTCGGGGTCGCCAGCCGTAGCCGGGTCTTTGAACTGGCCGGGGCGATTTTTAGCAAGGATGCGGCGCTCGCGCTCACCGTCGTACAGGGTCTCCATCGCCGCGGCGCCAACCTCGAATCACTCGGGCGTGACATTCTCCAACTGCTGCGCAACCTCGCGATCGCGAAATTGCCAGGGACACTCGGACCCCAGAGTCCGTTGGCCGATTTGCCAGACCAGGAGGCTGCCGAAGTGCGGCGCTTGGCTGCAGGCGTTAGTGGGCGGGACCTAATGCGCCTATTCCGCCTGATGGGTGATGCTCAGGAGCAGCTACTGCGCTCGCCTTATCCCGACTTGCTGCTTGAGATGGCGGTAATCCGTATGGCGACACTTGAGCCCGTTCTTGACGCAGACGAGCTTTTGCGCGCTATCGGCAATGCGGGTCCATCTGGAAGGGGTGGCGCGGGGGCCACGACCTCTCAAGCTCCGCCGGTCGGATCGGCGCCTTCCGCCCCCACGGTCTCGGAAGCAGGCGCGCGCCGCATCCCCGTCTCGGGAGAAGTCAAAGCTGAAGCGCCCCGTCGCGTCACACGGGGGCCAACAGTCGCATCCGCGGGACCGCCAACGGAGCAGCTCAAGTCAGCCGGACAGATACGGCAGCCCACCGCTGGCTTGATCGAGTTGCGGGAGTTTATCCGTGCACGGCGAGCCGCGCTGGCTGGGTTTATGGAGCAGGGCGCAGCACTCGAGCTAAACGAAGATCTGTTGATCGTCGCCCCCCGCAACGACATCTACATACGCTACCTCAGAGATAATCGTAGCGTTATCGCGGAGCTCGCAAGCGAGTTGTACGGCAAACCTATCAGGGCTGAGGTGGCGCCCCTCTCAAGCGGCACGCGGACGGTACCTCATGAGAGCGCCGTCGCCCCGATTTCGGCCTTGCCAACGCCCCCGGATATACAGGCAAATTCTCAGTCCGGACCGACCATTGCCGCCGTCGGGTCTGTTAATGACCCGCCGCAAACCCAAGCTGAGGCTCGCAATGCCCTGTACGCTGACCCAATCGCTCGCCGTATCTTTGATGAATTCGAGGCGCGGCTGGTGGAAGTTCGCTTGAAGCCAGCGCTCGAGCGGAGTCATGTCGAGGAGCCAGAGACGGAAAAGAAATAGCGATCGGCCGCGCCCGGCGTGGCGAGATCATGAGGAGCAATCGCGTGGCGCAATTCGATCTTTCTTCTATGTTAGAGCAGGCCCAAGCCCTACAAGAAAAGCTCAAGCAAACCCAGGAGGCGGCCGCGGCCAAGACCATCGACGCCGAAGCGGGTGGCGGGATGGTGCGGGTAACAGTAGACGGTTCGATGCAATTGCGGAAACTCGAAATCGATGCGGCCCTTCTTGCGGGAAATGACAAGGAGATGATCCAGGATCTCGTGCTCGCGGCGGTCAATGACGGAATGCACCGTGCGCAGGAAATGGTCGCGCAGGAAGTCGGTAAGCTCGCGACAGGCGGATTCAAAATCCCAAGCCTCTTTGGTGGCAGCGAATAGCGAAGGCTTCTGAATCCAGATGGCGGAGAATCTCAAGCGCGGCGACGGGCTACCCCCGGCTATGACCCGGTTGGTCAAGGAATTGTCGCGTCTGCCAGGTATAGGGGAGAAGACCGCGTCCCGCCTCGCCTTCAACCTCCTGAACCGTCCGCGTGAAGACGTCATCGCGCTCGCTGAGTCACTGCTCGAGATGAAGGAGCTGGTTGGCTTGTGCTCCGAGTGCTTTGGCTTGTCGGATACCGCGCGGTGCGCGACCTGCAGCGACCCTTCGCGAGAGCATGATCTGATTTGCGTTGTTGAGGGGCCAGCGGACCTGATGGCGATTGAGCGCGCCCGCACCTACAACGGCGTCTACCACGTCCTCCATGGTGCTGTTGCGCCTCTCGACGGTATCGGTCCCGACGATATCAAAATCAAGGAATTGCTGGCCCGTCTTGAGCGATCGGGCAGCGTTCGCGAAGTCATTATCGCGACCAACGCAACGGTTGAGGGAGAAGCCACCGCGTTGTACCTGGCGAGGGTCCTGAAACCGCTCGGGCTCAAGGCGACTCGTCTGAGCACGCGGATTGCCGGCCGGCGGAGATCTCGAATACAGCGACTCGGCTACGCTGTCCAGCGCGCTCAGCGGCCGCCGCGAGCTGTAGAACTGCTGCAGATTGTCACAGCCTTCGAGTAACGCGGCTCCGCGTGCCGCATACACTGCTTTTCTGGGCCTTGAACGCCGAAAAGCTCGACGATAAGATCCCTAAATCTGCATTCAATCGAGCTAGTCCCACTCAAATTCGAGAGGGCCAAATTACCGGTGCTAACGCAGGCGTGCACCCCAAAAGGACAAAGTTATGTCTTTCACACTGCCAAATCTCCCTTATGCTCTTGACGCACTTGCCCCCCATCTTTCGAAGGAAACCCTTGAATTCCATCACGGGAAACATCACGCGACCTACGTGACCAACCTCAATAATCTGATCAAGGGCACCCGATTCGAGAACTCGGATCTCACAGAGATCATGAAGAACGCAGAACGCGGCGGGCTCTTCAACAACGCGGCCCAACATTTCAATCACAGCTTCTATTGGACCTCGCTCAGCCCGAAGGGAGGTGGAAATCCCGGCGCAAAGCTGGCGGATGCCATCAAAAAAGCCTGTGGCGATTTCGAGACCTTCAAGAAAAAGTTTGCCGAAACCGCGGTGACCCACTTCGGCAGCGGATGGGCATGGCTAGTGCAACAGGCGGACGGTTCACTCGCGATTGAAGCGACCCACGACGCTGACAACCCGGTGGTTCATGGCAAGACGCCATTGCTTACTTGTGACGTTTGGGAGCACGCGTACTACATCGACTACCGTAATGCTCGCGCGAAGTATGTCGAAATCTTCCTGAACAACCTTGCCAATTGGCAATTCGCCGAAGCGAACCTAAAGTAAGGCGCGGGAGTCTTACGATCTTTCGGTAGATTTGGCGGCGCCGCGCGGCCACTATCGGACGCTCGCCCCGATAAACCCTGTAATCGCGTTCCGCGAGGCCTGGCTCCCGCCATTGACGCGGGAGCCGAGTGTCTTGCGAGTGGCTGATTCGCTTGCGAGCTCAAGGTTAGGGGCCATTGCGCTAGTGCACTGGTCGCTTGCCCCAAGCCTAGAACAGTAGAACCTCCGCGGGCGCGAATAAGACATGGTTAATTGCGCTTCGTGCCACACATGACGATTGTCTCCGCACGCGGCGCTTTCGTTCTAGTAGTTGTTCTTGCTGCATATATTGCCGGCTGTGGTCCACGCCGCCTGACTCCGGTCCAGCGCGGCGAAGTCGTATACCGCACCAATTGCGCCTCGTGTCATAACCGCGACCCTAATCTTGCCGGATGGATGGGACCGCCCATAGCGGGTAGTTCCCGAGCTTTGATCGAGGATCGGGTGCTCCACCTGTCCTATCCGCCTGGCTATATTCCCAAGAGCCCCGGCCACAAAATGCGCGCTTTACCCTGGCTCAGCGGCAACATCGATGATCTCACCGCCTATCTCAACGAGGCAGCGAGGCAACACAGATAAAGTCGACAGTGCTGTTACTCTGGACGCGCGATGGCAAAGTCTCCTAACCTGCAATTCAGCTTAGCCGATTCTGAACCGGTCATGCGGGAGGCATCCGATGGAACTGCTTAAAGATCGCGTCGCTATGATAACCGGAGGAACTGGTGCGCTCGGCCGCGCCGTAGCAGAGCATTTTCTCGCCAATGGCGGCAAGGTTGCCGTTCCTTGGATCGTTGAACCAGAGGTTCCCATGTTTCACGAACGTATGGGTAACCGCTTTCCGGCTTCGAGCATCCATCTCGATCGAGTAGACCTCGGTGACGAGCAGCAGGTCGCCAAATTCGTCGACGGGGTGGTTAAAAAGTGGGGTAGGCTCGATATCTTGATAAATCTGGTCGGCGGCTTTTGGGGCGGCAAGACGATTGCCGAGACGACGATGGCGGAATGGCAGGCGATGTTCGACTTGAATTTGAAGCCGACCTTCTTGTGCTGCCGCGCCGTCGTGCCCGTGATGCAAAAAAACAAGTACGGCCGGATCGTCTCGGTAAGCTCGCGTACCGGCTTATTAGGCGCCGGCGAATATGCCGCCTATGCCATTGCTAAAGGCACGATCAAAACTTTTACTGCTTCTCTGGCAGAAGAAGTTCTCAATGACAACGTGCTCGTCAACGCGATCGCACCAAGCACGATTGATACCGAGGCCAACCGCAAGTCGATGCCCAAGGCAAAGCATGAGAACTGGGTCAAGCCCGAGGATATAGCCAAGACACTCGCCTATCTTTGCTCCGATCAAAACCAGGTAACCTCGGGCGCCGTGGTGCCGGTATACGGCCGCGCCTGATTCGCGCTGTTTCACAGCCCTTGCCAACGGCGCCGCCTTATCTGGCGAAAGGCCTTTAAGTGGTCTTACAGGCGAGAGCCGCGATAGGGCGTACTGGCTGGAGCACGGGCTCAGGCCTCTCTTAGTGTCGCATGTGGTTGTTCGCGCGCTGGAAAATGATTACGGAGCGATGCTCGAACTGTTCAACTAGACACTAAGCCTTACCGTGCGACCATGCATTCACGCTGTCTCGTAAGGCGGGATTCGTCTTCGACGCAGCCAACTTGACGCGATCCTCAATCGTCGGAGGGCAAGGGAGTACTTGACCAGCGATTTCCGCGGCATCTTATCCGCTCGCTGCCGTCTCCTGGGCCGATGGCTTTGCGAATAGCTTCGTAAATGTAGCTTCCAGCACCTCTTGTTTAACCGGCTTGCTGATATAGCCGTCCATACCGGCGGCTGTGCATTTCTCGCGATCGCCAGGCAGAGCGTTCGCAGTCATCGCCACAATCGTAATGTGGTGGCCCACCTGTTCCTGCTGACGAATCTCCCTCGTTGCTTCGTAGCCGTCCATCTCCGGCATTTGACAATCCATCAAAATCACGTCGTAGGACTGCCTCGAGACCGCTTCCACGGCTTCTCGTCCGTTGCCAACCGCGTCCACATGACATCCTAGTTTTGCCAGTTGTAATTTTGCCAACTTCTGATTGATGGGATTATCCTCGGCAAGGAGGATTTTTAAATTCAGCGCGGTGAGAACCTTGCGCGTTTCCGCCGAAGGCGACGCATTGGTAGCTACGTCCTTCTCGGGCATGGAGCCCATTCTGGTTTTGAACCGGGAGGCGGACGCCAGCGCTTTGATCAGAGCGTCGTAGAGCAACGACTCATGACAAGCGCGAGGCCGGAATTGCCCGCCTGACCGCGCTTGGTATCGAGGTGTCCGACTACGCTACTCTGATCGTTGAGATCCTGGCAGACAACGCTGATCCGAAAGCGAATGAGGTTTATGCAGCGCTCGACATGCCGTTCGCGACACTAATGGGACAGGTTGCGGCCGGCTACCGCAAATGATCCCGGCGGTGACGGGAGGGGGATTATACTCGAGAGCGGCGAACGATGGCTGATGCCGACGCGATCCTTGAATTTTGGTTCGGTCACGGTGACCCCGTAAGTGCCGATCACCAGCGGCGATGGTTCACAGCCGATACCGGCTTCGACCGGCTATGCGTCGAACGCTTCGCCGGCGATCATGCCGCGGCCGCTGCGGGTGAGCTTGATCGATGGAAGCGCGAGCCGCCTAGTGCCCTCGCACTCGTAATCCTCCTCGACCAGCTCCCACGCAATATGTTTCGCAATACCTCGCGCGCGTTCGCAGCCGATACCGCGGCGCTGAGCGTGGCACGAGGCGCATCGCAGAAGGGTTCGATCGCCAACTGCCGCCTCTGCGTCGCGTCTTTTTTTACCTGCCCTTTGAACATAGCGAGTGGATGACTGATCAGGACGAATCCGTGCGGTTGTGCCTCGACCTGGCGCGTGACCATCCTGAGTGCACCGATTTTCTGCACTATGCCGAATCGCATCGCGAGGTGATTCGCCGCTTCGGGCGGTTTCCCCTTCGCAACGGCGTGTTGAACCGCGTTTCAACACCTGACGAGATCGTCTATCTCCGCGAACACTCGGGTTATTGACGGCACGCAACGCTCGAAAGCGTGGAAGCGTAGGCGAGTGCCGCCGTCTCACCGCAGATCTGCAGACCCTTTTCTACAACGGATCCTCCGGCATCAGAGCTGCGTCAGAAGGGGTTCGCGCCATATTTACCGTTTTTCGATTTACGTACACAACGGACAAGGCGGATTGTCCGTCTGCTGTCCACATTTTGTCTAGTACGTGTAATTCCCGAGTTGGAATGGCTGGCTAATTCTCTTTCAAATTTTGGCCAGCAAACGACGGCACTAACCTAACGACTAGGGTAGGTAGTGCGATTTGGTTTCGCTCAAAGGCTCTTGTGAAACCATTTTGCAACATGTAGGCTAAATCTTACGCGTGAGCGCCAAAGTTCATTATTTGACCCCTAAGTCTGAGCCTATCGGACATTTCTGATGAAAAGCGCGGTCGCCCGAATTCTGAAGGACCTTGAACAGCGCGGCGGACTCAAGGGTTCTGATGTGGCGAACATCGTCAACGCCTCACGACCGAGCGTCTCGCGATGGAAGAACGGTAAGGCTTCGCCGCCGCTCGCAACACAAACCATCATCGCTGACCTGCGCTATGTCGTCGATCGACTATCTGACTTTTATACGCCAGCCGAGACCCGGCTATGGCTTCACGCGAAACATCAGCTGCTTAATAACGAACGTGCGATCGACCTAATCATTGCCGATCGCACTCAGGAGGTGCTCGCCGTCATCGACCGCCTCGATGCGGGCGCCTACTTATAATCGCCCACGCTTGAACTGAGGTGCCAGGGGCACGGAAACCGCGCGATCCAGCATTACTCGACGCGCTCGACGCCTTTGACAGGGTTAGCTACTCGGGAGAGATCTGGCGGGGTGTACGCGATGGTCGCGACCCTCTCCAGGGCAGTGCCTCCGGTGGACGCTGGGACCCCACATTGTTTGACGTGCTCTACACCTCGCTCGATCCAGATGGCGCCGTCGCAGAGGTCCACTTTCACCTTTCGCGTCAACCGGTCTTTCCGTCGAAAATCAGGTACGGGCTGCACCGCATTAGAGTCAAAACTGAAAAAACCTTCAGGCTTCCCGATTTAGGCGTGATGGTTCCGCTTGGTGTAGATCCGACTCGATACCGCGAAATTCTCTACGAGCCGACTCAAGCAATCGGCGACGCCGCTTACTTCCTGGGGTTCGATAGTATCATCGCCCCGAACGCTCGATGGTCGTGTCAGAACCTGATTCTTTTCACCGATCAGATCCAAGTCCTCAACCTGGAAGTCATCGAGTCCTCGGAAGTTAACTGGACCAAATGGCGCAGGAAGCTGAGTTGAAACGTCACACGGCTCGGTTACCGATCATTTCTCGTCAAGAATCGGCCTCATCTTTGGCGATAGAGGCAGCGCGACTAAGTGGCCTTGCAGTCGTTCTTTCGCGGGCTGCTAGGTCTTCATCACTCGCGATGTTGTAGCGGTCGACCGCAACGGCATTGCTCTGACGGCATAAACCAGCCTTGACGCATGGAGCCACACCAACTACCGTCTTCACCGTAGTGAGTGATTCTGAGCGGTTCGCGAGCTTTTCGTAGCGCCAGGGTTGGGCGAAACCGTAAGTCGCATTACCCGGGGCTGTGGCCGTGAAACCGTTATTTTGTCGAGAGAAACCCATCAACATCAAGGTACCCACATGAATTCGGCAGTCCGTATCGACCCCGAGACAGGTAGGAAGGTCTTCAACACGCGCGCGGCCAAGGCGTCCGAAAAGATTGCCGGAAAGGGCTATTCCGTAACTACCGATCAGAAACTGAAGGACCTGCCGGAACTGCCCCCCGGCGCGACCTTCAACGCGCAAGAGCAGGCCAAGTACCTCGCGTTCAAAGAAGCGCGCCGTGGCGCCGCCGATTATATCGGTATGGAAGGCGAGTTTAAGAAGTATCTGGACGATGTCTATTCGGAGCCGCCAATCCCGCGCGAAGCGCTGACCGACGAGTGCGAGGTCCTGGTGGTTGGCGCCGGCTTCGGCGGACTGCTCCTGTGGCATAAGCTGAGCCAAGCCGGCTTCACCGACGTGCGTTTCTGCGAGAAGGGCGGCGACGTCGGTGGCACTTGGTATTGGAACCGCTATCCCGGCATCGCCTGCGACGTTGAATCCTATAGCTATCTGCCTCTGCTCGAGGAAATGGGTTACGTCCCATCTATGAAGTTCGCCTCGGGCTTCGAGATTCTCGAATACTGCCAGAATCTGGCGCAAAAGTTCGGCTTCTATGACCACTGTCTATTCCACACGACGGTCCAGGCGACGACTTGGGACGAGGCCTCCGGCCGCTGGATCGTGGAGACGGACCGCGGCGACAAGATGCGTGCGCGCTTCGTGCTTCTGGCCAACGGCATCTTGACGACGCCGAAACTGGCCCGCATCGCTGGCATGGAGAAGTTCCGCGGTGAGTCCTTCCACACCTCGCGCTGGGACTACAATATCGACCTGCGCGGCAAGACGGTCGGGATTATCGGCACCGGCGCGACGGCTGTGCAGGCGATACCGGAGCTTGCCAAGATTGTCGGGCAGCTCTACGTGTTCCAGCGCACACCGTCCTCGATCGACGTGCGCGACCAACGCGCAACGACGGACGAGGAGCGGGCGACGTGGGCGAGCGAGCCCGGATGGGCCCGGGCAAGGCGCGCCCGCTTCGCGAAGATCTCGGCCGGCCGCTCTGCGATCCAGGCTAACGACGACTATCTGGCTGGCAAGATTCCAGAGATCAAAAAGCCCAGAAAATACGACCGTCAGCTGACCCCGGCGGAACTTACCCAGAAGCAGCTCGACGCCAACTTCCGCATCATGGAGCAGATTCGGGCCCGCGTGGACGCGATTGTCAAAGACCCGAAGACGGCCGCGGCGCTTAAGCCGTACTACCCCTACGGCTGCAAGCGGCCGACCTTCCACGATGAATACCTGCCCGCGTTCAACCTGCCGCACGTCCATCTGGTCGACACCGCCCCGCGCGGCGTAGCCGAGATCAACGAGCGCGGTGTCGTCCACGAGGGGGTCGATATCCACTCGACGTGTTGATTTACGCAACCGGATTTCAGTGGATGGGCACCTCGACCTTCAACATGGTGACCGGCCGCGGCGGCCGCACCTTGAAGGAGAAGTGGGAGACCGAGGGGACCAAGACCTTCCTCGGTCTACATAGCAACGGCTTCCCCAACCTGTTCATTGTCACCGGTCCGCAGGGCGGCGGCGGCAGCTTCAACTTCACCGATGCGATCGACGCGCACGGCGACTATGTCGTATGGCTGCTGCGAACCATGCGCGAGCGCGGCGCGCGAACCGTCGACGTCCGCAAAGAGATGGAAGAGGCTTACGCGGAGCATTGCCGCGTGGTCGATGTCGAGACTGCTCCGCTTCGCGACTGCATCTCCTACTATAACGGTGAAGGCAACGCGGCTCCGGGCAGCCTCGCTTATTACGGCGGCGGCGATGGCATAAGCACCGCATCGCGGCGCAGGCGGCGCTCGACCCTATATATTCGACTACGGAGATCCGACTGTTTCGGCGGCGGCCGACTGAGCACGCATCCGGCGTATCCCCAAACGGGTGATGCGCACTAACGCAGCCCTGAGAGCGAGTTCAATCTCAAAGGCGGCTTCGATCCGGCGCCGAGGCCGCGAATTGCGGGGCAAACTCCACGATCACGGCACGCGTCGCTCAGACCCCGGCCGACCCACTTACTATAAGAGCAGCCGCGACGCTGTCACCAGGCCCACGTCCTGCTGTGGCACGAGCATAATCGATATGGAAGGTCGGACCGGTCCGGGTCCGATCGCGCCGATCGAGTGTGGGATGTTTCTCCGCGCCTTGCTCGAGTCTGTAGAAGGTGTGATAGGCACTTACCAGGCCGAGCGCATCCATTGTAGTCACTGCATTGGCGTGGTTATTGGCCTTGCCAGGTCTGTCCCACCCTACGTTATTGTTCAGATCTCCAGCGACGATCGACGGATGCCTCATAAGAAGGCTCTTGTAGGCGCGGAGCGCCTCAGCGTCAGCCCGATAGCCGCATCTGGCGCGCCAGACCTGGTCGAGGATTTGGACCGCGCCGATGCCTGCCGGCTGGAAGGTCTACCTCGTCCGCAAAACCGTATCCAGCAGACCCATGGCAGAAGGGTATGCGGTGTCATCAACAGCCGTAGCCGGACCTCCTCGTCGCTCGAAACGCTGACCGTTACAGCTTTCAGACGCTGGTTCACGAACTGGCTGATTTGCGTACGATCGATGAAGACCTCGATCACGGGCCGGGATGCGACACCAATTCGACCTTGCGCGATCGGTGCTAGGCGCCGAAATGGAAAGGGACATCCGGCCGATAACCGCCGAATCCCGGCGACGGCGCGTCCCTGCCAACCGATACCAGGTCTAAGCAGGCTTCAAAAAAGTTAGATGTCGCGTCTGCCGCGACGGTATGACGTAGAGCACCGGGATCGCAGAGCATGCAATCGCGGCCGGTGGACTGATCCAGGCGACACCAGCAGCCGCTATATAGAGCAGGGCACCGGTATAAAGACCGTCGGACGTGACGAACGAAATCCGTCGCAGGTCGGGCTGCGTGAGCCTGGATCCTTTCGTTTGCGTATTCCCAATGTACATAACGAACGATGCAGTCGATTCAAAATATTTTTTTACATCATCGAAGCAATCGGCAGTTCCTGGTTCTTGCCCATCAGAGAAACCGAAAACGGGACGAAGCCCACGGTCAGCAGGGATGAGAGCGTGATGCCCAGATGTACCCGATCAAATCGGGCAATTGAATGCATTTCCATGTGATGCCCGTACCCAAGGTTCCGAGCGCAATCCAGGTTGCCCGAAATGAAACGAGCTGAGGCATCCCGTAGCACAGCCGCGACAGCAATTGCGCTTGCGTCCCGGATGATGGGGCGTGCAGATCGAAAACCAGGAGCGTCAACACAATGAGCAAATACGCCGTCGGCCAGCGTCATCAGCGCAGCGGTGCTGAGCTGTCTTTGATCAGCGGTTTCCATCTTGGCGACGTCATGCTCAGCGCGACCCGAGACCGCGAATAGAACTCAGCGGGTGACCTGATTTTCAGCGGGTGACCTGATTTGCCAGTGGGTCACCTGATTTGCCAACCGGCGGTGTAATACATTGTCCGGAACCCGTGTTGAGCGTGGCGCGATTATAGCCTTTCAACGCGCGGCGATGAGCGTGGCGCGATTATAGCCTTTCAACGCGCCAGGCGACCCCCTAAAGGCATCAGTCGCTCATTGTTGTATAGCAACGCTCAGCTTCAGTGCCCGCTCTGGTCGAATGCTGGGCCGGCGGTTGATCCGCACAATAGAAAACCAGCGCCAGTCACCTGGAATATTTTCAGGTCGAGGGCGCCGGCAAAGCTCTCACGAATCAAATCCAAGAGAGGACGCGATGCCCTTTCCCTATAAGAAACTCCTATCTGCCCGGTTAATTTCGACGACTCCC
>CAWIMH010000018.1:0-439913 GCA_963837035.1 uncultured Pseudomonadota bacterium | reverse complement strand
GGTGGGATTCGAACTCTCGGGCGACTTAGTAGATCGCCGTTAAGGCATCTAAAAGCGTCAAAACTGCAGGAGATTGAGTGGCGAATAGGTCCGCGTGATGGCGCTCGGACGGCAAGCCGTCATTCGGTCTGCTTCAAGGGTTCGGCACCGACGCGACGCCGGTGTGGGTCTACGGGTCTCCGCCCGATTGTGTCTCCGTGGTCGGCAAGTTCCGGCTTGATTCGAACAGCGGAAAGAAAGCAGGATTCTGCTAGCCTATTGCGCGAGGTGAATCCTGGCAGGCACTCGGCGGCAATACGTTTGGGAAAAGACCGGCGGCCACTGTTGGTACTGCGGAGTGCGCGTATACTATCGAGAGGAGGCCGACACGGAGGGCAAAAAGGCCCTCGTCTTTACCGCTGACCATCTCCATCCTCGAGCGCATGGTGGCCGGGGCCGCGCCAACAAAGTGCCTGCGTGCAAGTACTGTAATTCGCATAAGGGCTCGCGGAGCATTGAACAATTTCGACAATGGGTACAGGCGCAAGTAGTCGACGGGACAGACCGCGATAGTGCGCCATTCAGCAAACAGAGGCTCCGACGTTGGAAGACAAGGGGAGCGGCCGTGGTTTTCTATTTCGAAATTGCTCGACTGTTGAACAGCCGCGAGATCTTTTCGAAAAGGTCAGATTGAACGTGTCAAGCGCACCGCGGACCGAGCCCGTTCATCGAGAGCGAAGAAGCATGCGAAAAAATCGGATTACGATCAAGCTTGCCTGTACTCTCGAGAAGAATGGCGTTACGTAAACCGCGTGTCTGCGTCTATAGCCCCGGCGCTCGTGTTACCAAAGCTCCCACGCGATCGATAGGGGCTCCGGAGCCGGATCTCGGCGCGGATCGCAGTTTCCCGTCCAGTCGACCCTTTGCCTTTGAGGCACACAGGATTACACGCAAGGACGCTCGTACCCCACGTCGCTAGGTCCGCAGAAGTCAGATCTGGCTCGAGAGGGTTCCGCATCCAGCGGGTTGCAGTTTGTTCAGGGTCATTACGATGCTCTCTCATTTCTAAAAGCGGGGTTGAACCCGCGACCTGCTGACAGGGGGGATGGCGCCCTATGTCTGGGGAATGGGTTGCCTAACCGTTAAACGATTCGATTGCATTCCACAGATAGATATTGAATGTGTGCCGTAGAGAGACGGAAAAAGGCGGTAGTTCACGATCGGGTCTGTTCAACTTGGCTTGCCATTGGGCGTAAGCTTGAACCCCTCGATCAACTTGCAGCGGACCGTAAACAGGATGGCGTGGGCGGCTTGTGTCGTGCCCGAGCTGTCTATCAGTGGCATCGCGTCGCCGCCTGACGTTAGAAAGATGTGGTGGGAGGCGAACTAAGTAACAAACGGCAACGTTGTGGTTTGCAACCGCAGGTTGAAGCACAATGAACTGTTCTGAATGCAACAGCAGTAATCGCATTGATGCAGTCTGCTGCCGGCAATGCGGCGCGACCATGCGGCAGCTACCACAAAAAGTTCTGGTTTTGCGAAGGTCACAGTCGCGGGCAAATAATTTACGCCGTCGTCAATTTGCGGGTTACTATGTCGTATCCGCCTTATGTGGGTTCTTCGGTGGTTTGGTTGTGGTGCTTCTCGTATTCTTATTATTCTTATTTTTCTGTGATTGTCTGGGCGTTACCGACCCTGCAGGGAACTCAGACGCCTTGTGGGTGCTTGTGGCTTTCGAGATCGGTGTTTTGTCAGTTTATGGTGCGCTAGTCGTGAGGGAAGTAAAAGCTCGGATTGGCAAAGCGCGGGATCATCAACCTTCTTATCGTGAGGATCCCAGTGTGCGCCCTTGATATTCCCGCACACCTGCCCACCGAAGAGCCGTAAAGTTGATGTCTTACGAGCACTCGAGTTCCTAGCTAGCTGCGTAGACCGGAGAGAGGCGGCTACCCTAAGATTCGTTGCCACTGCACCGTGCTCGCGCAAGAGGAAGTCCCGCATTGGTCGCAACTTGGCCAAGCAATTAAGATTCTGGCACGCACTGATTGCACTTCACCTTCGTGATCTTGCTGGAGTGGAGATAGGCCACTCCTCCCGAATTGCACCGACCCGCCTGCGCGCGCGATCTCGAAGATTCATATGCAAAGTGAAAAACGCTTTACGTCACCGGGAACAACAGAATCTTCGAAGCTGCAAAACGCGCCTGATGCTTCGGTTAAAAATTGACTTATTGCTTCTTCGGTGTCACGTCGATAAAGGGCATCGCCCCGCCGGTCACATTGGGCATATTGCCATTCCACCTTTGAATTGCCTGCCATTGCACCAAGGTTGGCGTCAACGAAGCGTTGAGCAGCTGGTTGGCGTCGGCCTGCGCCTTGGCGTTGATCAACGTGGCCTGCGCCGCGCCTTGGGCTGTGGCAATTACCTGGTCCGCTTCAGCTTTTGCCTGTACAACCTTGTTCTGGGCTGCGAGAGCATCCTGGGCCGCCTGTATGACGCGGTTGATAGCGTCATGGACGCTTTGATCTACCCGCAGTGCGCTGGTGAAGGAGACGCTGTCGAAATGGATGCCGATCGGTCCCAGCTCCGCCTCAAGGTCATGTTTAACGTTGTTTAGTATCTTCTGCTTGCCTTGACCGAAGATGTCCACCACCTTCATGTCAGACGCTTCCCGGTTGAGAAAATCGCGGACCCGATTGTGAATATAGCCGTCGGTCAAGACATCAGGCTTGGCGCGAAATTTGACGAAAATGTCCGGGACCATGCGAGCGTCGAAGAAATATGTAATGGCCACGTCGGCATTAACTTGGGTACCCTCGACCGAGTTAAAAGTGATGCTCTCGTCAATCGGGTTACCCTCATGGACGTCCTGGGTCCAGGTACGCGTAACCATAAAAGTTGGGAAGTCATACATGTCCTCGGTGAACGGGTTGTAAAAGACCATACCTGTCTTTAGGGGGTAGTCCTGTACGCCCTTTTGACTGCCCCAGTTATTTACCTTAATGCCCACATAACCCGGTTCCACCTTTGTGCAAGAGCAGGCACCCACCAATACCACAGCCAGGATGGGCGCCATCGCTAGAAGTGTTACGATCGGGCGGCTTGTCATTTTTGCGGGTCTCCTAATCGAGTATTTATCAGATTGTCCGCGCTCGGGCTGCCGCCACTGTGTTTTGACGAAACCTGTCGCTAAAGAGAAACTTAATCGCTATTTTTGCAGTGAAACGTGAGTTTTCGTGCAATTCATGTTGGACGCATGAACCTACTGACCAGCAGTGCCTCCCGAAAACCTTATCCGGAACGACGCGCGGACGCGGATGAGCGTGTGGTAGTGAAGCGTCCGACGGTCGCGTTTCTGATCCAACTACTGCTTGCTCTGCGGCCGCGGTTCACGCGGCGTGCGTGTCCAGTCGCAGGAACAAATCGTTCAGTTTCGAAGGCTCGGAGCGATTCAAAGCAGGGGCCGCACAGAAAGATTGCACGCCTTGGTGAGGTTTGTCCTTTCCAACGGACTCGTTGCTGCCGCAACGTCCCAAAATTCATGCATCACGGACCTTGGCAGAACTGGTCAAGCAACACCTTAATCGATCTTTGGGACTGCTTCATCGCGGACGCGGGCGCGTTCGCCATATCGGTCGCTATTTGTCTTCAATAATTTCGAGGGTGGCTCTGCGCCCCGCGCGTGCGGCGACGGCATAGAGGAGAACGCGGATCGCCTGGGCGGTTCGGCCCTGCTTGCCGATGATGCGGCCCAGATCCTCCTTGGCCACGCGCAGTTCGAGAAGCGAACCAACCTCGCCTTGGGTCTCTCTCACTTCTACTGCGTCGGGGTTATTCACCAACTGCTTCGCCACGAACTGTACAAGGTCCTTCATGGTGGCTCCCTTGAAGGCGCTAGGTCGTGGGAGCTGCGGGCGACGATGAGTCTCGCGCGGCTCCTCGACAAACAGGGCAAACGCGGCGAAGCGCGGTCGATGCTCGCCGAAATCTACGGCTGGTTCACCGAAGGCTTCGACACCGCCGACTTAGCCGGATAACTGTCGGCCCTGATGGAGCCATGCGCTGTTCGGCCATCGCCGCCGCCTCCAACCTTGTCAACGCCCTCCCGCGCTGATTCAGGTCTCCGCTCTTTTGACATCGCCGCGTTCAGACTCGAGAGGAAGGCTCGCGAATGCGCCGGTCATCTTGTCGAGTGTTCTCAACCTTCCTCGAACGCCGGCATCACGTGTCTGGCGAAGCGGCGCAGCGTCTCCATCGTCGCCTGGTGCGATGCGCCGCCTTGCGCCACTTCGAACAATAGGTAGTTGGTATCATAGTAATCACGCGCCCATCGGATGCGCTCGATCAGGTAGTCCGGTTCGCCGATCAAAACCAGGCGCTGCTGGTCGTAAAATTCGATGCTCCGGTTGCCGAAGCCGCCTGACGCAGTTAGTGGTGTCCCGCGCTCGAGCGCTCCGAAAAACTTGAAATAGTTCAGCGTGCATTCGCCGCCATAGCGTAGCGACTCGGCTTTAGACTCGCCGCAGTACATTGGAAACACTCCCGCCACATCGCGCTGCGACGGGTCGTAACCATGCTCTGCCAGGGTCTTTCGATAGAGCGCGATGTTGCTGCGAACGGCCTCCTTGTCGGGTATAAAAAAGGCCGTGCAAAGATGCAATCCTCGCGTGCCGGCGTAGATATAACTCTCCTGGCTCATCGTTCCGGACGCGTAGATCGGCGGATGCGGTTTTTGCACCGGTGTGGGAAAGAACAACTGGTAATCTTCGAGCTGCCAGAATTTTCCCTGGAACGAAAAAGGCCCGCCCGCAGTCCACGCCTTGATAATCAGGTCGGTGCCCTCTCGGAAGCGCTCGAAGCTCTGCGCCCGGTCGACTCCCATGATCTGATAGGCGTAGTTGAGGAAGCCCCGGCCGATTCCATATTCCAGCCGCCCGTTACTGAGCACATCCAGCATCGCGTATTCCTCGGCCAGGCGCAGCGGATGGTGCAGCGGAACCAGCGAAACTCCGGTGCCCAACCGCAAGCGACGCGTGCGGCCTGCGGCCGCGGTCGCGATCACTGCGGGCGCGCCGAAGGAATACCCGGCATAGTGATGCTCTCCGAACCACGCCGAGTCAAAACCCAGTTCCTCGATAATCTCTATCTGGTCGAGGATCTGACCATAATAACTGGCACTCGACCCGTGTACTTGCGGCCGGTAGTCGATGTTATAGAGAATTCCAAATTTCATTTTTTTCGTTAACCCGCCTTTTCGGTGACATCCCCGCGAACCATCAGCGATTCGGTCATTGGTAACGTTCCGAGGCTTCCCCGACCGCCCCAATTATAAGATGCGCACCTAGCTCCTCGCCTGCAGAGAGAATGCTCCCCATCAATCCTGTAGTGGACCTTATTGCGATATCTGCGTGCTGGTCGACATTCAAATCAGCCGGCACACGCGCGAGATTCACCCAAGGCGCCGGAGAATCGCTGATGTCGAGGACTGGATGGCGGAGCGGGGCGAATTCGAACTCTCGGGCGACTTCGTAAAACGGTCAGTAAGCCATCTCACAAACTCAAGCAATCGGTACCGATGGTTCGAAATCTTTCACGATGCGGTATATCTGCTGCCCGTACCTCTCCACGGTCGTCATTCCAATCCCGGAAATGCCGAGTAGCTCGCGGGCTGTTCCTGGGCGTCTGCTGGCCATGGCTTTCAGTACCCGGTCACTGAAGATGCGAAATGCCGGAACTCTGCGTCGTCGGGCCTCGGCCATTCGCCACTCACGCAGGGCCGCTTCGATACGAGAATCCGATCCAGCATGTTGGGCCGATGATACGGGCTTTTGCGCGAACTACCTTTTCCGGTCGCTCCGAGCGCTTCCGCTTCTCTGGCGTGGCGGCTCTCTTCTTGTTCTTGCCCGTTGCCGAAGCCGGCGCCAGATCTTTTATGATGAACCCGATGGGAGTCTGTTCGTCGACCGAGTGAGCCGCGCGTGTGAGACTCACCTTGCGATACGGGATCTGCTTGCCATCTTTCTCGAACACAGCATCCGAAAGGCGCACCAGTCCGGCCCGCGCCATTGCGCCCAGGACTTCCTCGAAGGCGTCACGGCTCATCACACCGTTCGGACACAACTCGCCGTGAAGCTTGCCCGTTGATTTCGTATCGCCCGCGCGGAGGGCCGCAATTACACGGAACAGCGCAGTGCGTTCCGCCTCCGTGGCGGTCCGGAACCGTTGCGCGACACACTGCGCAGGAGCGCAAAAATCGCAGATCCCGCACGCCGTCTGTCCATCTGCAAGATCGCCAAAGTGGCGCACTAGCGTGGACATGCGGCACTGGTTGCTCTCGGCGTATCGGATCACCAAGTCGATCTGCGCCCGCTTCTGCTTCCCGTGAGCGATGTACGACTTCCGCCACTGGGGCTGGCCGCAGCTGACGTTTTCGGCAAAGTCCATCACGGCGCCCCCGTGGATCCATAGTTTTTCGAGAGCTTTGTCGAAGATGTCAGCTTTCATCCGCAGTCGCTTCTGCAAGGCCGTCTTCTCTTGAGGCTCAGCGCGGAGCTGGGCAAGAATCCCGTCCAATACCGCGACATCTGGGTAATCGCGTTCGAAGAAGAAATCGTGCGTGTAGCGATCGGCGTAGGAGTGCATTAAGATTGCGCGGCTTGGTTTTCCATCGCGCCCTGCTCGTCCGATCTCCTGGTAGTAGCGCCTCCAGGCTTCCCGGCAAGGCCGTATGGATAATGGTGCGGAGATCCGGCTTATCGATTCCCATGCCAAACGCAATCGTCGCGACCATGACTTCAATTCTGCCGGCGAGGAATTCTTCCTGGACCCGCTCGCGATGCTCGGCCTCGAGCCCAGCGTGATACGCCGCCGTGGCAAAGTGCCCGGCAAGTTCCGCAGCCAAGGTATCCGCCTGCTTTCGAGTCGGCGTGTAGATGATGCCTGGCCTGCGGCTGGCATCGAGCAGTAATTCGCAGGCGAGCTCAGCTCGTCGGGACGGTGCAATCTCGAGCACCTCAATTGCGAGATTGGCGCGTCGAAACCCGTGAATGAAACGCGCCGGTTGGGCAAGTCCTAACTGTGCGCAGATATCGTCCTGAACCAGCGGGGTAGCTGTTGCGGTGAGTGCAATTACCACCGCCGGTCGCAACGATGGCAGATATTGACCGAGCATCCGGTAATCCGGCCGAAAGTCATGCCCCCACTGCGAGATGCAGTGGGCTTCATCGATAGCAATTAGTGACGGCTTGCGTTTCCCGAGCATCTCAGGGAAACCCGCCACGCGGAGTCGTTCCGGCGCGATGAACAGGAATTGAAGTTTGCCGTTGAGGTAATCCATGCAGGCTTGGCGGGAGGCTCCGCGGTTGCGGCCAGAATGAATACGGTCCACCGCGAATCCCCGCTCTTTGAGCTTGGCCACCTGATCTTCCATCAACGCGATGAGCGGACTGATCACGAGCGTGTCCCTCCACGCGCGATCCCAGGCAACTGGTAGCACAGAGACTTGCCGGATCCAGTCGGCATAACCAGCAAGGCATCTTTGCCCTCGACCGCTGCCCGACAGACCGCTTCCTGGTTTGGACGAAACGAGGAAAATCCGAAGGCGTTCTGCAAGAGGCTCGGCAGCGAATCGCTCGTGAGTGGCGCTGCCGTATTGGCCGGTTCTGGCTGAATTTGGAGCCTTGGCGGATCTCCGACCGCGGCGGCCCCTACAGCCTTTGCAGCCGTAGCCGGTGTTTCCCGACTTTGCCCACGACCTGCCGCACGTAATTTTCGATGCCCTCAAGGAAAGGCTCCAGCGGCTCAGCCCCGCGCTGGATCCGCTTGAGGTGTGCTTCCCACTGGCCAGTCATGGCGGGACTCTTGACCTCGATATGCACAACCTCGATGAGCCGGATGCCCTTGTCGGTTGCCTCCAGGCTTTTTCCATTGCGCACGATGTAGCCGCGCTTGAGCAGCACCTCGATGATGGCCGCACGCGTCGCCGGAGTGCCGAGACCAGTCTCCTTCATGGCCTCCGAGAGTTCCTTCTCCTCAAGTGTCTTACCAGCGGTCTCCATTGCCGTGAGTAGCGTCGCTTCCGTGAAGCGCTTCGGAGGCCGCGTGCTTTTCTTCACGGCGTTAATTTCGACCACTGTTTGAAGTTGGCCCTTTTGAAGATGCGCGGGTAAAGTCTCCGGACGCCGCTGATCCTCCCTTCCGCCGTCGTCTTTTGTCGTGCTCTTCTCGGCCGAGCGCTCCAGCACTTTCCATCCGGCCTGTTCCACCGTGGTTCCCGAGGTGTGATAGCGGTCAACGATATCGCTGTTCGCGATGCTGGTGATCACGGTTGTAACCGACCAGATATAATCATCGTGCCACGCACCAAGCAGGCGGCGGCAAATCAGATCGTAGATTTTGCGCTCGTCCGCAGATAAGGCGACCTTGTCGGGCGAGGTGGCGGTAGGAATGATCGCGTGATGATCGGTGACCTTTGCATCATCGATGAATCGTCGCCCCAGCGGGCGCTCGCCGGTACGCGGAGCCAAGTGCTCTCGATACGGTGCCTCGATCGCCTTCACCATTCCTGGTAACGTCTGACTCACATCTTGCGACAGATACCGGCTGTCCGTGCGGGGGTAGCTGAGGAGCTTGTGGCGTTCATACAGCGCCTGCGCGAGATCTAGTGTTTTTTGTGCACTGAATCCGAAAAGGCGGTTCGCATGCCGCTGTAACTCCGTGAGGTCGTACAACTGTAGCGGAGCCATCCGCTGCGTTTCGGATTCGATCGATTCGACTGAGGCTCTACCGCTGTGCGCACGCTCGACGATGCGTTTCGCTTCTTCGCCATCGCTCGGTAGTCGCATAGCCTGTTGCAGCGACTCCTTGTCCGCTCCATCTTCCTGTCGCTTGCGGAACCAAGTGCCCGCATAGCTGTTATCTGTCCTGCTCTCGATTGGACAAAAGCTGGCCACAACTTCCAGATAATCCTCAGATACGAACTTCCGGATGGCGAGTTCCCGCTCGACTAGCATGGCTAGCGTCGGAGTCTGCACGCGCCCCACGGAGAGCTCCTCGCTATAAGCAAGCGAGTATGCACGCGATAGGTTCATCCCTACCAGCCAGTCGGCCCGGCTGCGTCCCCGTGCGGCAGCTGCCAGTGAATCGTAATCGCTACCCGGTCTCAGCCGCTCGAAACCCTTGCGGATAGCCTCGGGTGTGAGCGAGGAGATCCACAGCCGACTGACGGGTTTTTGGCATTGTGCGGCCTCATAGATGTAGCGGAAGATCAACTCGCCCTCTCGGCCGGCGTCGGTGGCGCACACCAGGCGCGAAATCCGCGGCGACTCCAGGATCTTCCGTACGACTTCGAACTGCTCTCTCGTCTTTTCGTACGAAACGAGTGGCCACTGCTTTGGCAGCATGGGCAGCAGGTCACGCCGCCAGAAGCGCCATTCGGGGTTCATCTCATGCGGCTGTGCGAGTGCAATCAGGTGGCCGAGGGCCCAGGTCACCACGTAGCCGTTGCCGTGCAGATACCCTTCACCCTTTTTTGCCGCGCCGACCACACCTGCGATGTCGCGCGCGACTGAAGGCTTTTCGGCAAGTACCGCGATCGTGCCGGATTCTGGAAGCGCCATCTTGAAACTCGCAGTTTTGCGATGCGGCAACTTCGGATGCGGCGCTGCAGGCTGCAAGTTTGGCAACTACGATAAATGCAACGCCGAACTACGGAGTCGGGCGCCGACTATAGTCGAGCTCAATCCTGAGAGATGCTCTCGTCAGCAATCGGGATAACGTGGCTTCAGACTCCGGGAAAGCGTCGAGCTGGTGGATTTCATGATCAGAAAGCGGCGCATCCAACGTCATGCCCATCACCTCCGACAACGTCGCGCCTCGGTTCCTATGCGCTTTCGCTACTGCTATCGCGGTTAGGTGCAACCCGCAAGGTGGTGGGTTGCCCGAAACAAACTTGTGCTCACAACCTACCGCCGGAGAGTGCGGACAACCCTAGACCAAGTCCGCGCGGTCCCACTTGAAGCGCACAGTTCCACGGCCATTGGACCGAATGCGATGCACCGGTGGTGATTACCGTTTGTTTTGCGCAGGGTCCATCGTTCATGCTCCGTCAGCGGGTCTTTAGAGCACTTCCTACGCGCTGAGAGAGATTCAGGTCGTTTGCGGAAGCCCAAAATCAGGGCGGAAGAACGAGAGCGGCGTGAAGCAAGCCGCTCTCCTAACGGATTTTCCGACAATCCGGCGCGCCCGTCTAGGCACGCTCGACAATACTTACGGTGGGCGACCGATCGCACATATATTCACGGGCTCGAAGGCGAACTGGTTCGACATCTGCGATGGCACGGAGCAGTTTTGCAGAATGGCCGACCTCTCATCCGCTGCGTTACTTCAAGATAACGGACTGATCGTCCGTCTTCAGAAGCGACCAGCCGGCAGCATGCGCGCCCTTCATAGGTCGCTCAAGGGGTGTACGTAACTCCGGATGGCGACTGGTTCGCCGTCCACCCGGTCAAAGTGAGTAGGCATTTCACGATACTCGCGGCTGCAAATAGCAGCGCCGTACCTCCAGTGTTTAGTGCGCCCGAAGGCCGAAAAAGTCTAATGGGGCGGACCAGTCCTGCAGTTTGCGGTCGCTTACGGGTATTATGCCAGGGATGGAACCGTCTACTAGTCAACATTCTGGTGCGCGCCATGTCCATCAGACGATTGTGCCGGCTCTCGAAGCCGCCGACGCGGTTGTCTACGCACTCGTCGGCATAGTTTTTCTGCTCGCGGCGCTCGGGATGCTCGGTTACAGCCTGGTAGCATTTCCGGCCAGCCTACAGCAGACCGGTTTCGCCCTGGCCATTGTCACGTTGGTCAACGATTTGTTGTTGGTGATGATCATCATGGAAGTGCTGCGGACCGTGCTGTCCTATCTGCAGGAGCGCGCGACGTCCTTGCAGCCGTTCCTTTTTATAGCCGCGATCTCAGCTACACGGCGTATTTTGGCTATCGGCGCCCAGATGAGCGTTACGGGCGAAACCCTGTCGCCGAACAAATTTCAGGAAGTGATGATCGATCTGGGCGCCAACGCTGGCGCCATTTTGGCAATCGCAGCTGCGCTATACTTGCTCGCCCGTCGCCCGACCGTCGAATGAGAACTGAAATCTCGATTTTGCTCTGCCTAATACCACGCTGCGCGTCAACCGCCACGTCAGGCGCCGCAGCTGGGCACGCTACGCGTTTCGGGAACCCTTGGCTGGCGTGATGCGAATCTGCTTCAACGAAACGCCACGGCGCGGCTGGGGGTCCCTTTGTGAAAGCTAAGGGCCTTGACGTGGAGTCGCCGGGCATCACGCGGGCCATTTCGCACTCTGCTCCGGAGAATCCCGCAACCGCTGGACTGACTGGCGGAGCGAAGAAAATTCGATCCGCTGGTACCACAGAAAATTTGCGGCTTCGATAGAACCCGTGAGCTTTTTGCGCGTAATCGTTCTGGACGCACCACGTTCGCCTTCATTTCGGCTCCTTCATCGGAGCACGTGACTTTTAATCACAGGGTCCTGGGTTCAAGTCCCAGACGGCTCACCCCTTATCCCGCCGGATAAACACTTTTCGTGCAGATTGCGCAGAAGATAGAGGCCGATTGTGCAGATAGAAGCAGATGCGACGATCATAGTTCGATCATAGTCGAGACCGAGGTGACCTGAGCGACTTGTCCTTTTGGCCGGCCGTGGTGATTGAGCTGGAAAGGTAGCGGTTTTTGGGTAAGGCCAGAGGATCGCCGGCTAGACTGTTTAGGCGCTCAAACGAGGTGACGCGCCGGCATCGGGCCGTGCTACAAATGGGGTGCGCGCTCAATTATTCAGGGGTGGGAGATATGCGTTGCCCGAGCTGCAACTCCGAGAATCCGCCGGCCAATCGGTTTTGCCTTCAATGCGGCGGTCGGTTGGAGGGCCGTTGCCCGAAGTGCGGGACTGAAAATCCTTCGGCTGCCAGATTCTGTGGCAAGTGTGGCTCCAGTCTTGGAGATAATACCGCCTCCGCCGCCGCTCCGGCGCAAAACGGATCGAAGTTTCGGGTCACGGCGGAGGAAACCGAAGCATCGGTTGCGAGTGAGGGCGAACGCAAGACCGTAACTGCGGTATTCGCTGATATCAAAGGTTCAACCGAGCTGATGGAGAACCTCGACCCCGAAGAGGCCCGCGCCATCATCGACCCGGCACTGAAACTGATGATCGACGCTGTCAGCCGATACGACGGCTACGTAGTGCAATCCACCGGCGACGGAATTTTCGCATTGTTCGGTGCGCCGGTCGCCCACGAAGACCATCCGCAACGTGCGCTATACGCCTCTCTGGCGATGCAGGAAAATCTCAGACGCTACTCGGCGACGCTCCGGGCGCGGGGTAAGACGCCAATCGAAATTCGTGTGGGCGTAAACACCGGTGAGGTCGTGGTGCGCGCGATCCAGACAGCTCAGGGACGCACCGAATACACCCCGATTGGGCATAGCACCAACCTGGCGTCGCGGGTGCAAGCGTTGGCGGCGACCGGCAGTATCGCGGTGACGGAGGATACCCGGAGGTTCTGCGAGGGCTATTTCACCTTCCATTCGCTGGGATTGACGCGGGTAAGAGGGGTGAGCGAAGCGGTCGGCGTCCATGAGCTGACCGGGCTCGGCCCGCTGCGCACGCGCCTACAGGCGTCGGCGCGGCGCGGGCTTTCGAAGTTCGTCGGGCGCGAGACTGAACTGGCGCAGATGAAACGCGCGCTCGAAGTCGCGAAGGGAGGCCGGGGGCAGATTGTTGCGGCGGTGGGCGAGCCCGGAGTAGGAAAATCGCGCCTGTTTTACGAGTTCCAGGCGACCGGCCATCCCGGATGCGTGGTGCTCGAAACGTTATCGGTTTCGCACGGGAAAGCGTCCGCGTACCTGCCGGTAATCGACCTGCTCAAGAGCTATTTCGAGATCGTGCAGGACGATGACGCGCGAAGGCGACGCGAAAAGATCGCGGGCAAGGTGATGATTCTGGACCGGGCGCTGGAAGAGACACTGCCGTACCTTTTCAGCCTGCTGGACGTGGCGGAGGGCGAGGATCAACTTGCGCGCCTCGATCCCGAAATGCGGAAGCGCCGGACATTGGACGCCATCAAGCGGCTGCTACTGCGCGAGAGCCTGAACCAGCCTCTGATACTAATCTTCGAGGACCTACACTGGCTCGACGAGGGGTCGCGCGCGCTGCTCAACCTGCTGGCGGACTCGATCGCCACAGCGCGAGTTTTGATGGTGGTGAATTACCGGCCGGAGTTCACGCACAATTGGGGCAACAAGACCTACTACACTCAGCTCCGGCTTGACCCGCTTGGAACCGAGAACGGGGAAGAGTTGCTCGAAGCGCTGTTGGGCGACGGCCTCGATTTGGGGCCGCTCAAACGGGTGATTATCGAGAAGACCGAGGGCAACCCGTTCTTTATCGAGGAGATCGTCCAGGCGTTGTTTGAGCAGCGCACCCTGGTACGCAACGGTTCGATCTCGCTCGCCAGATCCCTGAATACGATCCAGATCCCGTCGACCGTTCAGGCTGTGCTGGCCTCGCGTATCGACCGGTTGCCGGCGCAAGCGAAAGAGCTGCTGCAAACGCTGGCAGTGATCGGCAAGGAGTTTCCGTTAAGGCTCATACGAGAAGCGTCGGCCAAGTCCGAAGACGAACTGGAGAGACTGCTCGCGGACCTGCAGATGTCGGAGTTTATTTACGAGCAACCGGCTGTCGCCGATGTCTCGTATGTGTTCAAGCATGCGCTATCGCAGCAAGTCGCCTATGGGTCGACGTTGCTGGAACGGCGCAAATTTCTGCATGAACGAATCGCGCGCGCTCTCGAAGTCCACCTTCCCGAAACGGTTGAGGCCCAACCGGAACTGATCGCCCATCACTACACTGAGGCGGGACTGCAAGGACCGGCGATTCCGTATTGGCAACGGGCGGGGGAACGTGCCCTGCGGCGATCGGCAAACCTGGAAGCTGTCGAGCATCTTAAAAAGGGACTCGAGTTACTAGGGTCGTCAGATGATCCTACGAGCGAGGCTCGGCGGTGCTCGATATTGCTCATGCTTGGACAAGCGCAATGGAGATCAGGAGAATTCTTTGAGGCACAGGAAACGCTTTTGCGATCCGCGGATCTAGCCAAATCGTTGGGGTCGATCGAGAGCATGGTTAGGGCCGCCTTGGAACTGGTGCTGGTGACATACCAAGTCGGAGTTCCGGGAATCCAGGCTATTCGCCTGTTGGAGGCAGCGCTACCTCATCTCGGAGAGGGCGACAGTCCGCTCAAGGCGGAATCTCTAGGTGGTTTGGCTCGCATTCTGGGGATGACCGGCGAGTTGAAAAAAGCGACGGTCTATGCGCAGCAGGGGTTGGCAATGGCCCGACGTTTGGACCACCCGGAGTTGATCGGCTCCTGCCTCATGGGCGTGTACTTCAGTTTGATAGGGCCAGATCATGCGGAGGCCCGGCTTCCTATAGCAGCGGAAATGCTGAAACTCGGGAGGGCAACGGGTTCCCCCATGGGGGTGCAAGACGGACTATTCTGGCACGTGAATTGTCTACTCGAATCAGGGGAAACGCAGGAAGCTGACGCGGAAATCGATGCCTTCCAGCTGCTCGGGGAAGAGACCAACAGGCCCTTCGTGGTTACCCTCTCGAAGGTTTTGCGGGCCACCCTAGCGTTGATGCGAGGCCGCTTCGAGGAGAGCGAGCGTTTTGCCCGGGAAGCGTTTGCTGTCGGCCAGACCATGCAGACGAGTACTTCCGCAGGTGCTTTTGGGATGCAGATGTTCGCGCTGCGCCGTGAGCAGGGCCGCCTCAATGAGTTGGAAGTGGCAGTGCGGTTCTTTGTTCAGCAGGAGACTCTTGCCGGCACGTGGCGTCCCGGCTTGGCGGTAATCTATAGCGAACTCGGACGTGCGGCGGAGGCGCGGGAGTTATTAGATGCCCTGGCTCGGCGCGACTTCGCCGATGTCCCCCGCGATTCGATGTGGATGGGAACAATGACCTATCTTGCCGACGTCTGTACCTTCCTAGGAGATGAGAAGCATTCCAAAACGTTGTATCAGATCCTTTTACCCTTCGCAGGACGCAATGTGGTCACTGGTCTTGCGGAGGTTTGCCATGGAGCGCTGTCGCGCTACCTAGGAGATTTGGCGACGACTCTCCGGCGTTGGGACGAGGCGGCAGGCCACTTTGAGGACGCTATGGCGATGAACGCCAGGATGGGCGCCCTGCCGTGGCTGGCACACACGCAGCATCGGTATGCCGGAACGCTGATTCAGCGAAATCAATCCGGCGATCGCGACAAGGCGATAACACTGCTCGGCACGGCACTGAGCACCGCGCGCGAACTGGGGATGCGCGCTCTTGAAGAGCGGATTACTGGCGCGCTGGCGCAGACGACGACGAAGCTACACTAACTGGCTAGGGGCGCTTGGCCTCTTCGCTGAGATCATGCACGCACCTAGGCGATTTTCCGAATAGAATCGACCGTTGACAGCCGTGAAATCCGGATCCAGCGAAGCCTTGTCGCTACGTTTAGGCCCCCCGAGTTGGCTTGAACAGCTCGGGCCCTGGGGTAATCCGCGATTCGCCCAATTCAACGATCACGTCGGCCGGGAGGTTCAGCTTGCCCGCTGCATCACGGATCGCGTCGGCGTTGGGAGCCTCGTACAGGCAATAGGTCTTTTTCTTATCGGCGCTCAGGAAGGAGAAGAGCCAGTTGATGCCAATGTTAGAGTTGACTTCGGTAATCGCCCTGGTGATATCCGTATTGGGGCTCAATTGCTCGGCGAAATTCCGCTCAATCAGATATAGAGGCATAGAGTCTCCTTGATCGCGACGGGTGCTGCGTGAACGCTGCCGTGTTAGCGCAAATTGCGTACCTAGATAAAAAGTTATATCCTATAACGATGCCGAAATGAACGGTGCAGGACCCCAAGAGCGGAACTGCTAACTTGCCCTGACAGAGGCGCGAAAAAAACCTTAGCATCCTTTTCTTGCTTCGGAGATTCCTTTTACACCTTACCTTTTCGTCGATAGGGACACCGTGTTTTCGAATCACTGCCGCGCCGAATAGCTCCAGAGTTCCTTAAGGTATTCGGCTTTCTATGATCATCTACGCTCGGCCCTAGCCTCAACTCGCCCCAAGCGAGATTTGGGGCATTTCTTCTGCTTGTCGCCCGATGTGAGCGACAAGCAGCGCTATTGCTGGAGGAAAAAATCGAGAGGACGTCATTATGACCTGATCCCCATCAGCTTGGTGCAAGCTCCCAAGACTCTGACGATGTAGGTACCGTGAGACTAACGCGGGAGGGGATTGAGGGGATTCTGGGAGCGTGCGCGGGCGCTGCTTACCCCGAACCGTGTGGCCGAAGCGCCTTCCATACTGTCAAATCGCGGTCAAGCAGTTGTTCGAGTTCTTCAAATTCCGGTATCAAGCGATGGCGGAGATTTTTCTCGATTTCGAAATCGAGTGGGGGATAGTCTGGACCTCCGGCGAAAAAGAACCGCCACAGCGGCGTCTCCGCTTCAAGGTGACGAGCCAGGCCCAGTCTCGGATGGCGCGTTGCCCAGGTACGAAGACGCTCGCCGAAGCGCGCCAATGCGAGACTGCGCGGTGACTGCTCCGATGGGTTGACCTTGCGTCCACCAGACTCGGTCTTTGCCAAGTCAATTCGCGGAACTCCAATAAACGAGCACAGCACGTCGATGTAAGATTGACCGGAGCTTTTGAGGTCTTCGTAGAGTTGAACCAGAACATTCTCGACACCGCAGACCTCCTGCCAAGCCTTAACATTGAAGGCGTAGCCGCCGTCTGCGCCAAGCTTACGGCGTAGCAAATCGTAGTCGAAAGGCCCGCGAACCAGACCTGACCGATGCCAGGTCTTGTACTGCGAGTAGAGTCTTTCGACTGGATCGCGCAATGAGCAGACTATCTTGCAGCTTGGTATGACCGCGGCGATTCGCTCCCGCGCATAGTGCTTGTCAAAATAGGTGGGAGCTAAATCTCGCCGACCAGCTTGGCCGGATCGCAGTGGCGAAAAAACTTCCCATACCATTGAATCCCGAGCTCGAAGTTCCAGACAAAAAATTGCGTTTCCTTCACCTCCGCCGGCAACCCGACATGGCCGCGCAGCACTCGGTCGAGCCATGTAGTACCCGTGCGAGGGGGCCCGACGACAATAAAGTCTGGCAAACGTAGGGGCTTGGTTCCCCGCCCTGTCTCCAACCGCTGGGTTTTGCTGCTTCCTAGGTGGAAGTTCCGTGCCATTGCGGCAGTACGCCCCTTTGATTCAAAGCAATCTGTATAGCTCCTTCTGCCCAGCGTCAATCCAACTTTAGTTAGACACCACACTAAACGAGGTCTCGTTTATCCGTAGGGTGGCCACGCGGCTAGTTGCCCGCCACTCTGTCGCTTCCGGAATGCGGCGACGTTTAATTTCTTTGAGCAACGCATCGGTCTCCAACCGTTCCCTAAACTATGATCGAACCGGGTCGGGGAGGTTGCAACCCACCGCCTTCCAGCACCGGTTTCGGAGGCCCGTGTGTTTTGTAATCACTGCGGCGCCGAATAGCTCCCGAGTCCTTTGGGGTATTCGCTTTCCTCTGATCATCTATGCTCGGTCCCGAGCCCAACTCGCCCCAAACGAGATTTGAGGCATTTCTTCTGCTTGTCGCACGATCTGAGTGACAAGCAGGGCCGGGTCTCTGGCGATTACCTAGGGTATTTGAGGTTGAGAGGAAGCGCAGTTTTCAGCCGTGCGGGCAGCTTCAGCCGTCAGAGCAGTTGTCGATCAACCACAGACGCTAGGTAGCTGGGCCCGGAGATATACGACCCTCTAGGCAGTGCAGGAGGCAGGCCCCACAATTCCGGTTGTGGCGCGCAAAGTGAAAGTGACCGGCATCCCGTCTCGCAAGGGACGGGTTGGCACTAGCTCCCGTTCGCTAGCTAAGGCTATCGGCCCTTGGCCTGAAGCCGGAACTGGGCCTCAAGCTGGAACTAGTCGCCGAGGGGCAAAATCAGGGCTCCCCCGTCCGATTTCCACCCTGACCCCAGACGTATCGACCACGATCAAGTAACCGAGGGCGAGGGTTAGGTCACGCTAACTACGGCCGCACTTCATAGTATGCGTTGATTGGATTCTCGAAGTCCTTTGTGGTGAAGCGCGTGAAACCTGCCTCGGCTGTCATTTTGCGCGCGACCGGCTCGGGAAAACCGAGCGTGCCGAGTCCGAGTCCCCCCGGTTCCGATAGCGCCGACGACATGCAGCACAGCACCGAGAATCCATACATCACCGGCGCGAGTGGATTTTCCGTCAGATTCTGCTCGAAGGTCGGCATCCCATGCACGTCGGCGATTAGCCATGTTCCATCGGGCTTAATCGCCTTGCGGATTGCCTGCATCACCAGATCGGGTCGCGTCATGTCGTGCAAGCAATCGAAGGTGGTGATGAGGTCGCAGCTCGCATCACCCGGCAGCGGATCGACACCGGCATCGTGCCACCTGATATTCCTGACATCCGCTTGTTTCGCGTTTTCCGCAGCGCGGGCCAGGGGTATTTTTGCGACGTCGTAGCCGTGGAAGTTTGATCGCGGGAAGGCCTTTGCCATTTCAATCAACGCCACCCCAGAGCCGCAGCCAACATCCGCGACCTTCGCGCCCGCCTCCAGCTTGCCGACGATCCCATCAAGCCGCGGCAGCGCTACCGGCACGAGTTGCGTGCGAAACCACGGCGCCAGCAACCGCTCAACGCCACGATTAACTTCCGGGCCAAGCTGATCATAGGTTAGCCCCAGTCCGCTCTTGAACGATTCGGGCAGCAGATTCAACACCGCCATCTGCTGCGGGATTGCACAAAATCCGCCAGCCAGAAAGAACGGACTGTTCTCGTCCGCCAGCACTGCCGCCGTCTCGGCGCTCAGTTCGAACCGGCCTCCGCCTTTGTAGTCGATCAGACGTGCCGCCGCCTGCCCATAAAGCCATTCACGGATCCAGCGCTCAGCCAACCCCGTCTTGCGCGCCAGTTCCTCACTAGTTGTCGCGCCCGCGCCATTCAAAGCCTGGTACAGCCCCATCCGATCGCCCAGATAGATCATCGCTGAAACCAGTGCGCCGCCTAGAAACCCGAAGACCTGCTCAGCGGTCTTCTTTGCCTTTTCAACATCGATTCTCCGAGATGCTTCAGCCATCTGCTCAAACCTCCGGCTCACGCCGATTTCTGCCTATACTTGGTAGGCACGCATTGTCAACCAAGGAGGTTTCGGACGAGTTATCGACATAACAGATTGGAGCCAATGCTCCGGCGCAGGGACATACGCACCGACGACCACCAACAGGTACGCGCATCTGCTTCAGGATACTATGCGCGAGGCGACGGGCAGCAAAATAGAATTAAAACTTGCGCAGCCTCGGCGCTGTTCACAGTGCCGAGGCTGCCACTATGGCGGCGGTGGGGAAGTAGGGGCCAAAAGTCAGACCTCGGTTACGCTTTTGGCAGCGGTAATCTTCGGCGCGAGATGCCTAGCGCACAGGAACGGGCCTGCCAATTCCTTCATCGCGGGTTCCATCATCTGCTCGACCTCAGGCTCGACATTGATCGCGATCGCGAGGCCCCGAGATCGCGAATAGTGGGCCGCAACCCGTTCGAGTTCCATCCATCGACCCGAATTTTGCGTCCGGATATTTCAGCTGTTTTAAATTCCTCAGGGCGCGCCAATAAATTGGCCAGGCGAGAACTTGTTTCCCAAATAATCAGACGCGGTATGCGTGCGACGAACACCATCTACTCGATGTCGCCGTAGGTGCTCGCAATACGCTCGGAGGTGATTGACGGACGGCAAAACCGAGATCGACAACGGTCGCGTCACTCACCATCCATACCGAGCAACCGGTCAACGGACGATCCCCCCGCAACGCTCTGGAGAGCCGAACCTAGTGCGGGCCCGATCTACTCGGATAGTCCGGCTTTGCGGAGGGCGTCAAGATGGTGTGCGAGGTCTGCCTCGCGTTGGTAGTGCAGCGTTGGCAGGCAATGTTCGTGGGTGGCGAAGCCGGGGATGCGTTTGCTCACCTCCGCAGCGTGCATTATTGCGCGCTCGACATCACTCATCTGTGCGTAACAGGCCGCTAGGAGCGCGTGCTGCAGCCCGTCCGGGGCGGCCAAGTGTCTCATGGACTCGACCGCATCGGCGTAACGCCTCGCGACGAACTGGGCGCGTGCCAGATGGGACCAAAAACGCTCGGGGTGGTAGGGATTGAGGCGCATTGCTTTACGGATCCATTCGATGCCCTCCTCTCCCTGGCCGAGCCAAGTCATGATCTCGCCCTGCTGGACCACGATCAGGTCGTCGTTCGCGTTCAGAGTAAGCGCGCGCTGCTGGTGGTGGACGGCTTTGTCGAAATCCTTGCGCATCACGGCTACAGCCGCGAGGATGCGGTGCACGTCGCTGTCGTTCTCGTCCAGCCCGAGCGCAACTTGCAGCTCTCGCTCGATCTCCGATTCGAGCGCAGCGCGCTCCGTGCACCAGCCATAGCCCAACTGCTGGCCAAGAATGCACGCGTGCCACGCACGCGCGTGAGCGTACCGCGGGTCCAGTTCGATTGCGCGCCGGATGAAACTCAGCGCCCGCAGATTGTCGTCGCGGCTCGATCGGTGATGCAGGATCTTGGCTTGCAGCACGCATTCATATGAGGCCATGTTCGCCGGGGGCCGCGACGATGATACCGTCGCCGAACAGGTCGTCGCCCTCCGCCACCACCTCCCTCGTCACCCAATGTGAGTGACAAGCTGGCGCGTCTCCAGGATGCAGCCGGCGAACTGCTCTCTCGTAGAGCTCATGATGTGCCCTCGCCATTTGCGAGTAAATTGTGGAGCTCAGTCGACCAACGTGAAGCGCTCAATCAAGGTGCCGTGCGGGCATCGGGCTGTGCTACAAGTTAGGGTGCTCGCTGAGTTCTTCAAGGATGGGGGATCCATGAGGTGATGCGCTGCTCCCGGGGATACGCTTTAACTTTGAAGTGCGCGGGCGGTCGAGTTGCGAAGAAAATCCAATGTTTATGTGTCGGCGGCAATGCTGCTGTCCGCAATCCTACTTTTCTCGGCAGTTGGGCGCGCTGCTGAATCGGAAATTGATCATATCGCCCAGATATTGGAGCTCAAGCATGGTTCTTCAGTTGCCGATGTCGGCGCCGGGTCCGGTGAGCTGTCGAGCGCGATAGCAAAGCGTGTCGGGCCGGATGGAATCGTTTATTCAACCGAGATCAATCCAAAACTGCTCGAAAAGATTCGGGACGCTTCGCAAAAGACGGCAGCTCACAACGTAATTCCGATTGCCGGTACAGAGCATGACACAAAGTTGCCGCCCAATTGCTGCGACGCGATTCTTCTCCGCGAGGTGTACCATCATCTGACCGACCCAATCGGCATGGATCGCTCGCTCTATAAAGCGATGCGCCCAGGCGCGCGGCTTGCCATCATTGACTTCGCGCCGATACCGGGGCAGCCAGCTCCGCCTGGCGTACCTGTGAATCGCGGTGGCCACGGCGTTCCTGAGCGAGTGGTCGCGGAAGAGCTAACTCGCGCTGGATTTAGGCTTGTGAAGACCGTCGACTGGCCAATCAGTGCAGTGATTGAGCATTACTGCATGTTGTTCAAAAAACCACCTCTCTGCCAAACGAGAACAGAGAAGGGATGTATCTTGAACTTGAGCACTGCATCATATGTTGGTTTCCGCTCTAGAGGCTTCAGCGCCGTCACTGGTCGCTAAAGCATCCAAATCCCAGCGGTCGTTTCATTCTGCACTAAATCGTTGCGGCATATTGCAATGCAACTTTTCGCGGCGGCCAAAAGCTCAAGCCTTTCCGGCCTCGATTGACGGCACGCATGGTGCTCCGAGCTAGAACATGATGGATTTGGTTTTCATTGCAGGGACCTGTGCATTCTTCTCGATTGCGATTGCTTACGTATGGGGGTGCACCCGGCTATGACGCCGTGGGAGTTAATTCTGGGTTCGGTGATGGCGATCGGCCTGACCGCCTACCTGGTCTATGCGATGCTACGGCCGGAAAAGTTCTAACGGAGAGGAAGGCATGATTGTTAATGCTCTTATACAGGTGGGGATTTTTTCGGCCCTTGTCACCGCTATCAGTATCCCGCTCGGGCTTTATATGGCCCGCGTATTTTCGGTCGAGCCGACCTTTCTTGACCCGGTGCTCCGGCCGATGGAGCGCGCCATCTACAGAATTTGCGGAGTACATCCAGGGACTGAACAGGATTGGATTGAATACTCACTTGCTATGCTGCTGTTCAGCGTGGTTGGGATGCTGCTGCTATATGGCATGGAACGCCTGCAGTACTACCTGCCATTGAACCCGCAGAAATTCGGCGCGGTCGCTCCCGACCTCGCCTTTAACACGGCCGCAAGCTTCACCACGAATACCAACTGGCAGGCGTACGGTGGCGAGTCGACCATGAGCTATTTCACACAGATGGCTGGTCTCGCCTTCCACAATTTTGTTTCGGCGGCCGCCGGGATCGCAGTGGCGATCGCAGTGATCCGAGGGTTTGTGCGCCGCAGTAGCAAGACGCTCGGCAATTTCTGGGTCGACTTAACCCGTGCCACACTGTGGGTGCTGCTGCCGATCAGCCTGGTGTTTGCGCTGGTGCTGGTCTGGCAGGGAGTACCGGAGAATTTCAGCGCCTACGCTCACGCCAAGACGGTCGAGGGTCGGAGCAAGTCATTGCCCAGGGCCCTGTCGCTTCGCAGGAAATTATCAAGGAACTCGGCACCAACGGCGGCGGATTCTTCAATGCCAACTCTTCACACCCGTTTGAGAATCCTACACCGCTGACGAATCTTATCGAGTTGGTCGCAATCTTCGCTATCGGCGCGGGGCTGACTCACACCTTTGGCCAGATGGCAGGTGATCGCCGCCAGGGCTGGGCGTTGTTCGGGGCAATGGCGATTCTCTTTCTGATCGGCGCGACCTCGGCGATCTGGTGCGAACAACGCGGCAATCCCCAGTTCGCCAGGATGGGAATCAATCAGAGTGCGAGCGCAACCCAGAGTGGCGGCAACATGGAGGGCAAAGAGGTCCGTTATGGCATCGTCAGTTCAGCGTTATGGGCGACGGTGACAACTGACACTTCGTGCGGCGCCGTCAATTCCATGCATGATAGTTACACGCCGCTCGGCGGGCTGGTTCCCCTCGTCAATATGCAAATCGGCGAGATCATCTTTGGTGGTGTCGGCTCCGGTCTTTACGGGATGCTGGTCATGGCAGTGCTGTCAGTGTTCATCGCCGGACTGATGGTCGGCCGGACGCCGGAATATCTGGGTAAGAAGATTGAGGGCCGCGAGATGAAGCTCTCGATGTTGTTTATCCTGATTTTCCCCGCCGTGATACTCCTTCCTGCCGGGGTCGCGGTGGTCACCAAGGCGGGTCTCGCCGGAATCAGTAATCCGGGTCCACATGGCTTTTCCCAAATTCTGTATGCTTTCACCGAAGCTTCAGCCAACAATGGTTCGGCGTTTGGCGGTCTGAACGCCAATGCCCCTTTCTATAACGTCACGATGGCCTTCGTGATGTTGTTCGGGCGATTTCTGATGAAGGTTCCGGTACTGGCACTTGCCGGTTCTCTGGTCGGCAAGAAGATAGCTCCCCCCAGTGCCGGGACTTTTCCAACCAATGGAGCGATTTTCGTCGTGCTGTTGGTCGGCGTGATCCTCATCGTCGCCGCCTTAACCTTCTTTCCCGCAGACGCGCTTGGGCCAATTGTCGAAGAACTAGTCATGCGGGCGGGCAAGCTCTACTAAAAAAGGGAATGTACTTCAATGGCTGATCGGAAAGCGACCCCGCTGTGGGAAGGCAAGATTGTCCGGGCGCGCTGGTCGATTCGCTGCGGAAATTCGACCCTCGGATTCAAGCGCGTAATCCTGTGATGTTCGTAGTCGAAGT
This sequence comes from uncultured Pseudomonadota bacterium, assembly GCA_963837035.1. Taxonomy (GTDB): domain Bacteria; phylum Desulfobacterota; class Binatia; order Binatales; family Binataceae; genus JASHZA01. The sequence continues at coordinate 415,952 of CAWIMH010000018.1, read as the reverse complement.
GACGGCTTTGGCCGTCACGCTGATTCTGTTGCGCGACTTCTTCTCGGGTCACGGCAGTCTGGCCGTATTCGAGCTGCAGATCGCAATCTGGCTCTGGTTTACCGTAGGCTTCGCAAATTTCGCCGAAGCGATGGCGGAAGGGCGCGGCAAGGCTCAAGCGGACAATTTGCGGAAAACCCGCACGGAGACGCCGGCGACTTTGCTCAGAGAGGCCCAGGAGATAAGAGTTCCAGCTCCCTCGTTGCGGCGCGGTGATGTCGTAATTGTGCGTGCGGGCGAAGTGATTCCCGGCGATGGTGAAGTGGTCGAAGGTGTGGCCGCAGTTAACGAAGCGGCGATTACCGGCGAATCTGCTCCGGTTATTCGCGAGAGCGGCGGTGATCGCAGCGCGGTCACCGGCGGCACCATGGTTATTTCCGACTGGATCAAGGTTCGCGTCACGGCCAATCCAGGTGAGACTTTCCTTGACCGAATGATCGCGCTGGTCGAAGGCGCTCAAAGACAAAAGACCCCCAATGAGATTGCCCTCAGCATTCTGCTTGCCGGACTGACTATTATTTTCATGTTGGTCTGCGTCAGCCTCTACCCATTCGCGCTTTATGGGGGCACCCCGCTTTCGCTGCCGGTCCTGGTAGCTCTTCTGGTCTGCCTGATCCCGACTACGATCGGTGGCCTTGTGTCGGCCATTGGCATTGCAGGAATGGACCGCCTGGTGCAACACAATGTGCTGGCGATGTCAGGACGCGCGGTCGAAGCTGCGGGTGATGTAGATACACTGTTGTTGGACAAAACCGGGACCATCACTCTGGGCGACCGGCTGGCGACCGAATTCATTCCTGTGGGCGACGTGACCACCGAGGAACTTGCCGATGCTGCTCAACTCGCATCACTCGCCGATGAGACGCCGGAAGGCCGTTCGATCGTGGTCCTGGCCAAGAACCAATACAATCTGCGCGGTCGTGAACTGGCGGATACGGATGCCCATTTTATCCCGTTTTCAGCCCAAACTCGGATGAGTGGCGTAGACATTGCGGGCCGCCAAATTCGCAAAGGCGCCGGCGAGCAGATTGTAAACTTCGTGCGGGAAAATCACGGCACCGCTCCGGCCGAACTCGCGCCAATCGTCGAACGAATCGCTAAAAGCGGCGGAACCCCGCTGGTCGTCGCCGACGGTCGCGCGCGTTCTTGGAGTTATTCATCTGAAGGATATCATCAAGGAAGGCATCAGCGAGCGCTTCGCGCGGCTGCGCGCAATGGGTATGCGCACGGTTATGATCACCGGCGACAACCCGCTTACTGCCGCAGCAATCGCCGCCGAATCGGGAGTCGATGATTTCCGCGCCGAGGCGACGCCCGAAACCAAGCTCAAGCTGATCCGCGAAGAACAAGCTCAGGGTAAACTGGTCGCGATGATCGGCGACGGCACCAACGACGCGCCAGCTCTGGCGCAGGCTGACGTCGGCATCGCCATGAATGCCGGCACCCAGGCCGCGCGCGAAGCCGGCAACATGGTCGATCTGGATTCGAATCCGACCAAGATCATGGAAGTAGTGGAAATCGGCAAGCAGCTCTTGATCACGCGGGGCGCGCTGACTACCTTCTCCATCGCCAACGACGTAGCCAAGTATTTCGCGATCATTCCGGCGATGTTTGTGCTCGGCTATCCCGCAATTGCAACGCTCAACATCATGCACCTGGCAACGCCGCGAGAGCGCGATTCTGTCCGCGGTTATTTTCAACGCGCTTGATCATCGTCGCCCTGATTCCGCTGGCACTGCGCGGAGTGCAGTACCGTCCTGTGGGCGCTGCTGCGATTCTGACACGCAACCTGCTGATTTATGGGCTTGGCGGCGTGATCGTTCCGTTCATCGGCATCAAGGCTATCGACCTTGTGGTTGCCGCACTTGCATCTGGCGTAGGAGGCCGAGCCAATGCGACTTTGGGTTGCAATTAAAATGACACTCGTACTGACCTTGCTGACCGGCATCGCCTATCCGGTCGCGATGGTCGGACTTGCTCATCTGCTCTTTCCCGTCAGGCGGAAGGCAGCTTGATGTTCGCAACGGGCAGGTCATCGGATCAGCAACTAATCGGCCAGAACTTCTCTTCGCCGCGCTATTTCCACGGCCGGCCGTCAGCAGCAGGAGACAAGGGCTACGATGCCAGCAGTTCGAGTGGCTCCAATCTCGGGCCGACTAACAAGACGCTTATCGAGACTGTGCGCTCGCGGCGCGAGTACCTTGCGTGAAAATGAACCCGGAATCAACCATGGTGAGATCCCGGTCGATCTGGTGACCGCATCGGGCAGCGGGCTCGATCCCGAAGATCACGCCAGCTGCCGCCGAGATTCAGGTGCCGCGTGTCGCCAAGGCACGCGGTCTGACCGAAGATACTGTGCGTTCGCTATTGATAGCCCATACCAGGGCCGCGACTGCGGGTGTTTTGGGCGAGCCGGGAGTTAACGTGCTTGAGCTCAATCTGGCGCTCGATGATCCAGGCGCGAATCAGTAAGCCGACAAGTGAGAAAGGTGCGGCAAATTGATCCCGCTTTCATCGCTTTGATTGGCGGCGCGCTGCTGGAAGTCGGCGGCAATGCCCTTGTCAGGCGAGGCTCTGCTGCGGCGGTGGTGGCCACTGCTGTTCGCCGGTATCGCCGCACTCGGGCCGTATGGTCTCTTGGTCAACCGGAGCGGGCTCGATCTCGATTTCGGGAGACTGATGGGATGCTACATAGCGGCATTCTTTGTTGTCTCCCAGATTTTGGCGGTGCTCATCTTTCGCGACCTGCCCAACGCTCGAACGCTCATCAGGCGGAGCACTCATATCTGTCGGGCGGCTTGACCATTCTCGATTTGAGCGAAATAGATCGGAGGGCGATCGTCATCGGGCACCAGGAACACTCTGATGAACGATGAGGATCGCCGCGATCCTGAAGCCTTTCTCGACCTCGTCGCGCAAGCAAGAAAGGGCACTCTCAAGATCTATCTCGGCAGCGCCGCCGGCGTGGGCAAGACCTACCGGATGCTCGAGGAGGCACATCAGCTTGCGGTCGCAGGGGCACGATGTCGTGCTCGGCTTCATCGAAACCCATGGTCGCGCCGAAACCGCCGCACGAATCGACGACCTCGAGACCGTGCCGCTGCGCGACTTCCGTATCGTGGCGTAATCCTGGAAGAGATGGATGTCGACGCCATTATCGCGCGCAAACCCGAATTCGCGATTGTCGACGAGCTGCCGCATCACCAACGCGCCGGGCTCACGCCATAACAAACGCTACCAAGACGTGGAGGAACTGGTCGCCAACGGCATCAACGTCATCACCGCCTTCAACATCCAGCATCTGGAAAGCCTCAATCAGATGGTGCGGCGGATGACGGGAATCGAAGTCAGAGAAACCGTTCCGGACACGTTTCTTGCTCGAGCCGACCAGGTCGTCACAGTTGATATTTCGGTAGAGGAACTTCGCCAGCGTCTGCGCGAAGGGAAAATCTATCCTGCGGATCGGGTCGAGCAGGCGCTCAGGAATTTCTTCAAGTCGAGCAATCTCGCGGCGCTGCGGGAGCTCGCACTGCGCGAAGTAGCGCGTGGCCAGAGCCGGCATCGTGAGGAAGCGGAGCTGCTAAAGCGCGATCGCGGCCGGCGCACGGCGGTCGGCGAACGGCTGATGGTTTGCCTGTCGTCCAATCCGGACGGGAGCGAGGAACTGCTGCGTAAAGCCGCGCGCAGCGCCAACCGATTCAATGCTGATTGGGACGCGGTGCATGTCGAAACACCGGCTGAGTCCGTGCAGAAAATCAGCACGGCTCGAATTCCGCGCATTGCTCGACAACATAAATCTTGCTGCCGACCTCGGCGCCGAAACGGTGTGGCTCAAATCGGATGATGTGGTCAAGGCGCTCATCGACTTTGCCCACGAAAACAAAATCACGCGAATCATTGTCGGACGCACTCACCCGACCGTACGAAACCGACTCTTACGCCGCTCGGTGAGTAACAGATTGATTTCTGCGGCGCAAAACTTCGATATCGAGGTGGTCGGTCAGGGGACCATCGAGGAATAATAATGAGACCTCCATCCCTGCGTATCCGTATCCGCAATGGCACGCTTCTGATGCTGGCCATTGCGCTGGCGTTGGGAGCTTTCGCGGTGCCCACCGTCCACAGACTGGGTGGCGCCATCCGCGAGACGCTCTACCGCAATTACACCAGCATTGAGGCTTCGCAGCACATGCACGCGGCCCTTTATGCCGTCCAGCTCGCGCAGCTCCACGGGACGCTGGCCGCCATCCTGGCACCCAACCGCGATCTTTTTACCCACTGGATCAGGGTGGAATTGGGCGACATCACGGAGGCTGGAGAGGCGGACCTAGCGACCGATATTCAGAGCCGCGGGCGTCAAATCTTCGACGAGTTGGCAGGTAGCAATGCGCGAAGACCCAGCCCGGAAGAATTCGACGACCTGCATCGACACATCGATCAATTGACTGAGATGAACAAGGCGGCGATGTTTCGCGCCGACAGCCGCGCGACGCAGATGAGCGATCACGTAGCCTACGAATTCGCAACTGGTCTGCTTTTACTGTTGCTATTTGGCACCGCTCTTTCCTGGACCTTGGCTTGGAATCTGTCCAAGCCTCTGTCTGAGCTGTCGGATCATTTGCGCGGCTTCAGCCTGCGCGGCCCCTCTGTCAGGTTGGGCGAGCAGTCTCTGGCAGAACTTCAGGCAGTCGCGTTGGAATTCAACAAAATGGCCGAACGCCTGGAGCGGTTCGAGGAGCTCAATATCGACCGCCTGATCTACGAGAAGGGCAAGACTGAGGCGATTATCGAAAGCATCGAAGACGGCATCGTGCTCATTGATCCGAAAGGAATCGTTACCCACATCAATGAGATTGCTGGGATCGTTCTCGGGATAGATCGCGAAGAAGCCTTCGGCAGCCCGTTCGAGGACCTTAACAGCAACTCACTCCACTACCTGAGGGTACGTTCCACGCTGCGAAGCGTGACCGCTAAGCCCTTGGAGTCCCAAGCGGTCGAGGTCGACCTTCATGTGCGTGGCCGCGATCACACCTACGTGTTGAAGCCGGTCCCGCTCAAGCAGAACGACGGTCAATCTTTTGGCACCATCCTGATTCTGCAGGACATCACCTATCTCCGCGACAAGGATCGGGCACGAACCAATCTGGTCGCTACGCTCTCCCACGAACTAAAGACACCACTGACTTCTATCGGCTTATCTGTCGAGCTTTTGCTGCGCAGAAAAGACATCGATGGCGAACAACGAGAACTGCTAGCGGCGGTTCAGGAGGAGGCGGCTCGCATGCGCCGGCTGGCCACCGATCTGTTGGACTTGGCGCGTGGGCAGGGCGCGGCGATTACGGTCCAGAGCGTACCCGTCGATCTGATCCAGTTGATAAGGGCGGTGAGCAAGACCTTCGCGCTTCAAGCCGAGCAAAAGCACGTTAGGCTCGAGATGGCCTTCGACAAATCCGCATCAAGAGTTCGCGGCGACCCGCTTAAGCTTTCATGGGTGGTTTCCAACCTCATTGCAAACGCCCTTCGCTATACGCCCAGTGGTGGCGCGATCTCCGTTTCAGCTTTTGGGACCGATTCAGGGATTGAATTGAGGGTGAGTGATAGCGGACCGGGAATCGCCCCGGAGCTCCGTGAACATCTTTTCGAGCGTTTCGCACAGTGGAACGTCAACGGCACAGAACCCGGTTCCGCTGGTCTCGGTCTCGCCATCGCCAAGGAAATCGTAGAAGCGCATGACGGCCGAATTTTCGCCGAGAGCACGCCGGGCAGGGGTACTTGCTTCATCGTGGAATTGCCGGCAGCGCGGGAGGACCAATGGCAACGCTCCTGATCGTCGACGACGAAAAGAATATACGTGCTCGCCTGGCCACCTTCTTCGAGAGCTGCGGACATCAGGTTCGTACCGCAGAGAACGGACAACAAGCGTTGGAGGCGTTATCAGAGGGAGCACCAATCGACCTCGTGCTTACCGACTACAAGATGGCGGAACTCAACGGTCTAGAACTGCTGCAGCAGGTCAAGCGCCAGGCGCCGCAAACCGCGGTCATCCTGATGACCGCGTATGCCACGATCGAGAACGCAGTCGCTACCATGAAGGCCGGCGCTTTCGATTACCAGCCGAAACCATTCTCGCTCGAACAGATACAACATGTGGTGAGCGCGCTCTAGAAGTTCAAAATCTTCGGGTCGAGAATCGCATCCTGCGGGAGATGCTTTTGACAATGCGGTCTGGCCCACTTTGATATTCAGATCTGGCCCACCCTCCGGGTTTTCATGTTTTCGTTCTCGCCACCGCGTTCGGTACCTAGTTGCTGGTTAGGGGGTGTGCGAGGGGGAAGCATTCCCCCTCGCCGCTCCGTCTAAGCTGATCCAGTGGTTAGCGATGCTCGGTTCTTGCGTCGCTCCGCGGTCCTGCGGAAGCGATAAGACTCACTACCGGTCTCGATGATGTGCGCCCGATCGGTGATCCGATCGAGCAGCGCCTTGCACAGCCTGGCGTTGGGAATCACCTGGGTCCATTCCGAGAACGGCAGATTGGTGGTGACGATGACCGCTGCCTTCTCCGCCCGTTCCGCGATCACCTGGAACAAGAACTCCGCGCCGACCTCTGCGAGTGGGACGTACCCAACTTCATCGAGCGCAATCAGATCGTAACGGGCCCAGCGCGCCAGCACGCGCCCGAGTTGCAGCTGATGCTTGGCCTCGACCAGTTCGTTGATCAGTGCCGCGGCGGTGGCGAAGCGCACCCGCCGCTTCTGCCGGCAGGCCGCGACCACGAGTCCGGTAAGCAGATGGGTTTTGCCGGTGCCACTGTCGCCGATCAAGATGATCGGCTCGGCTTTGGCGAGGTAGTCGCCCCTGGCCAGTTCATGGATCTGCTGAGCCGAGATCCGGGGGTGCGCGCGAAGTCGAACTCCTCGAGGGTTTTCATCCGCGGCAAACGAGCTTCGCGGATGCGTCGCTCGATCAGTCGCTGTTCGCGATCCTCGAGTTCCATCTGCAGCAGCGCTTCGAGATAGCCGAGGTAGGTGCGCCGTTCGCGCAGCGCCTGCTCCGCGAGTTGCGCGCACTGCGCGGCTATACTCGGCAGACGCAAGACCTTGCACTGTTGGCGAATGGTGGCGGCTTCCAGCGCGGCGCTCTCCGCGTTCATGATGCTGCCTCCTGGCCGAGCAGTCCGTCGTAATCGGTCAGCGAAGGCTTCGGACGTTCGTAGCGTGAGAGCGCGCCCAACTCCATGATGGTGCTGCGCGCGCGGACCAGATCGGCGGCTTCGGCCAGATGCCGGATCGCTGCCACATCCGAACATCCAAGCGCGAGCGCTTCTTCGATCGCTGCGCGCACCCGCCCATGCCCATGCTGCCTGATCAGACTCAGCACTTGGATCATCTGGCGGGTGCCGCTCTGCTTGCCGTGCCGACCGATGAGTTCGGCCAGCAGGCGATCATAACTCTCCGGCCACAGCCCGCGTTGCCGCCACGCCGCCAGCGGCTTCGATCCGATAAGCGCTCCCGGCTTACGCTCCAGCACGTCGAGATAGTGTTCGAGATCGAGTACCTGTTGATCGCGTGTGTAACAGCGCTCGTGACGAGCGAGGCAGTGACCCTCATTCCAGAGTTCTACGTGACTCGGATAGAGTCGGACCTCGACCGTCCTGCCGACATCGACCGGAGCCGAATACAAGTTGGTTCGCACCTTAACGCAGCCGAGCCCGTCGACCCGTGGGAAAGAGATATCGGCTAGGTCGACGCCGTGCTCGGCGAGCGGCAGCAGATGCGCGCGTTCTTCGATTATCAGCGCGCCCACCGGCCGGCTCTGCCCAGCGATCTGACGTCGTTCGTCGGCGCGGCAAGAGGCCAGCAACTGTGCGTTGAGATCCTCGAGATCGCGCGCTTTCGGCACCGGCACCCAGTGGTTGCGCCGGAAGTAGCCGGCCTCGCTCTCGATGCCGCCCTTTTCGTGCGCCTCATACGGCGAGCAGAACTCACTGCTGAAACGCCAGTGCGAGCGGAAAGCTATGAAGCGCGCGGTCTCCTCGCGCCGATAGCCGCGCACAATCTTCCTCACCGCGGCCTTCAAGTTGTCGTACCGCAGAACGGCAAATACGCCCTGACAATAATTGAACGCGTGTTCGTGAGCGTCGAGGAATGCCTGCTGGGTCGCGCGATGATACGCGCGGTGGAAGGCCGCGCCGCTCGCCATGCTGCGCATCGAAAACACTTGCAGCAGCACCTGCTCGCCGCTCAGTTCCGCCCAAGCCTCGTACCAATCAATCTGGGCTTCCTGTCCGAGTTGATAGCTCTGCGGCACACAGGTCGCACGCAGCGCCCATCCCAACTCCGCTTTCCGCTCGCGTACGTATTGCCGGACCGTAACCTCGGCGACTTTGTGCTCTGGCCTGTTTGCAACGCTTTAAAACTGAGCCACTTTACCGGCGTAAAAGTGAGCCACCCTGGGTTGGTTCTTTCCTCAGTCCCTTTTTGAGATTTTAACCGTCTGGTCCTTTCCTCCGTGCGCGTTAGGTGTGGCGCGCCAGCGCGTACCTTGCGCGCAAGCGATACTAATGCGCTTCACTATCGTCGGCATGTGTATCCTTCTTGGCGCCGCCGGCGGCTCTGATTGCTCGCTGGCTGCGAAAGGAATCGCCGCGAGTTGTCAGGATATGGGCGTGATGGCTGAGGCGATCGAGCAACGCCGTTGTGAGCTTTTCATCGCCGAACACCTTGACCCACTCCGAGAACGCCAGATTGGTGGTGATGATGGTCGAGCGGCGTTCGTAGCGCTGGGCAAGCAGATTGAAGAGCAGCTCGCCGCCGGTGCGCTCGAAAGGCACGAACCCCAGTTCATCCACGATTAACAGCGCGACTTTCTGATACCGCTGTTGCAAGGCGGTCAGCCGCCGCTCGTCGCGCGCCTCAACCAGACTCTGCACCAGATCCGCTGCGCGGGCGAAGTGAACTCGCAGCCGCCGGCGCGTGGCTTCCACTCCGAGCGCGATCGCGAGATGAGTCTTGCCGGTGCCGATCGGACCGGCCAGGATTGCGTCCTCGGCGCGTCCGATGAACTCGCCGCTCGCCAGCTCCATGAGCTTTGGCCGTGACACGCCCTTGAGCACCGCCCAGTCGAGCTGGTCGAAGGTCTTGATATCGGGAAAGCGCGCTTCGCGCAGCAGGCGGCGCGCGGTGCTTTGATGCCGATTGGTGATCTCGGCTTCTAGCAGCTCGCGCAGCAGGTCTTCGTAAGCCCAGCCACCGTCGCGGGCGCGCCGGCAGAGCCCCGGATAATCCCGCACCACCGCCGCGAGCTTGAGTTCGTGGCAGTACTCCTGGATGACCGCCTCGCAGGCCGCGTTACTCATGGACGGCTCCTTCGGCGAGCAGCAGATGATCGTAATCAGACGCGCGTCCGGCTTCGACCACGTAGGCGGCGAGCGCATCGGGAACCGCGACGTTCTCGAGCTTCGGTCCGGGAACGGGGAGATCGAGCACGTCGATACGGTGCTGGTTGATCGCCGCTTCCAGCGCCAGGCGCACCCGATCTTCGCCGTGTTCGCAGACCACGCCGAGCAGCCGCGCCACCACTCGCGCTGCTTCCAATTCGCCGTGCGTGCCGCACAACAGTCTCCACAGTCCGCTCCACGGTGCGCCCAACTCCGCGATCAACTCCGGCGCCACTTGGCGCACCGCGTGCGGCTTGCGCGCCAGCTCGGGAAGATAATGACGATAGCGGACCTGGCGCGTTCCAAACCGCGCTCGCGGATGCGTCACGCTCTCGCCCATGCAGGTGATGCGGACGTCGTCCACGCCGAGGTACGCGGTCGCATCAAGCCGCGCCCAGCGCGACGGCACCGAGTACCAGGCCCGTTCGATCCTGACCATCGCGCGCGAGCTGATCTCGACCGGGATTGGCTTGCGCACCTCGAAGCTCGTAGCGGGTGCCGGCAGCAGTTGCACACGTTCCTCCGCCCACAGCTCACTGGCGGACCTTCCAGCACGGTGCCGCGCGGGGAACGCGGCGTCGAGTTCGGCGAGCAGCTGGCGCGAGATTGCTTCCAGGCTGTCGCCGCGCGGAATCGGAGTGAGATGCTCTAGCCGGATCGCCTTACCGCGGCTTTCCACTCCGCCCTTGTCGTGCCCTTCGCCGATGCGGGCGAAGTCCGGCTCGAACAGATAGTGGCTGACCAGCGCCAGGAACCGGCCCGTGAGTTCGCGCCGCGCACCGACAATCTTGCGCACTGCGGCCGCGAGATTATCGTATACGCAGCGCCGCGCGACTCCGCCCAGGTGGGCAAACGCCCGCACGTGGCCGTCGAGAAAGGCGAGCTGATCGCAGCGATCGTAGAGCCAGGCGAACTCGCGGCCCGAGTACATCAGCCGCAACAGGAACTCCCAGGCTTTGCGCCGTTCGCCGCCGACTTCCACCACCACCTCGAAGAAATCGATCTGCGCTTCGCCCGGGCGATTAACCAGTGGCACGTAGACCTCGGCTCGTTGCCGCCGCCGCTCGCGCCAATAGTCACCCACCAATGTCCTGCCGACCTGATAGCCTTCCGCCTTGAGCTGACGATAAAGCCGCATCGCGGTAATCCGTTGCTTGCCGGTGGTCCGCGGCTCCCACTCCGCCACCAGCTCCTCCAGCCGCGGCTGCACCGCCTCCCATACCGGCCGCTCCCGCTGTCGCCGCGAACTTCTGACCGGCTCGGGCTGATCGAGGTACTTGGCTACCGTGTTGCGGCTTAAGCCGAGTTCACGCGCCACGCGCCGGATGCTCCGTCCCTCGTTCAGCACCTTGTGTCGCAGTACATGCACTTGATCCATCTTCAGCATCCCCATCCTCCGGCTTCCAGCCGGAGTCTACGGCTCGGGGTGGCTCACTTTTACAGCGGTAAATGGATCAGTTCTTTAGCGGCATATCCACTGGCCGCTCAGCCAGGATCCGCTGCCAGATACGATGCGCGGTGTGACGCTGCTTACGTGGCGCTCTGCGATCGGCTTCGAGGATGGCCTCGATGAACGGAACCAGCGGTCCTATCACCGGTCGCGCTCGCTCCACCGGCCTGCGCTCAGGCGGTTCAGCGCTCGCGAGCGCCTGCCGCACCATCCGCCGATGCACCCCAAGCCTGGCCGCAACACCTTTGATGCTTCCGACTCCGAACTCGTATTCCCTGCGGATCCGCTCGAACAACTCCACCTTAGCTCTCCTCTCCATCCCGGCCTCCTGCCTCAATCAGCAGGATGCCCCGGTTAAAGGAGGGTGGGCCAATTTACAGCATCGAAGTGGGCCGTTTCACAGTATCGAAATCAGGAGACGCTCGAGAAGCGCCCGCTGCTCGAATCCAACAGCCGCACCATGCAACGGTTGACCGATACAGCACGCCAGGCTGCAGGGAGCGAGGCCACGATCCTGCTGACCGGCGAGAGTGGAACGGGCAAGAACGTGCTCGCCCGCCAAATCCACCGCTGGAGCCCCCGCGGTCAACATCTCTTCGTGGTCGTCAATTGCACCACGCTCTCCGAGCACCTGCTGGAGAGCGAGCTGTTCGGGCACATGCGTGGATCATTTACTGGCGCGATAAAAGACAAGCCTGGCCGCCTGGAGGCGGCAGACGGCGGAACCGTATTCCTCGACGAGATCGGAGACTTGAGCGCTACACTTCAAACCAAGTTCCTCCGCTTCGTCCAGGAGCAGAGCTTTGAGCGTGTGGGAGGCGCCGAAACGGTTCGCGTCAATACCCGGATCATCGCCGCGTCCAATCGGGATCTGGCTGCAGAGGTGGCCGAGCACCGCTTCCGCGAAAATCTTTTCTACCGGCTCAATGTCATCACTCTACGTGTGCCGCCGCTGCGCGAACGCTCCGAGGATATTCTGCAGCTCGCCGAACGTATGCTGCAGACCGAAGCAATGCGCAATCATCGCCCACCTTTGAGCTTCTCGCTAGAGGCGGCCACTGCGCTTACGCAATATCGGTGGCCCGGGAACGTACGAGAGCTCCGGAATGCGGTAGAGCGCGCGGTAGTTCTCGCCAGCGGCGAAGTGATCATGCCTGCTCACCTACCTGATAACCTGTTTCGGGAATCGTCTGACTCCGCGGGATCAGCTTTCACCTCAGGCGCCCTTGAAGAGATGGAGAGAGGACTGATTGTACGTGTTCTTGCGGAGTCTCCTACGTTCGAAGACGCCGCACAGACTCTCGGTATCAATGCCTCTACGCTGTGGCGCAAGCGCAAGCGTTACAAGATCGACTGACGTCGACGGTGGTCCTACACGCCTCAGCTCACCTTCATCCCAAACCGTAATGCAAAATGCAACAAGCCATTGCGGCGATTTGAAATCAGCCGTTGTCGACTAGCCCTGAAAACTACCCGGTTTGCCGACGATCATTGAGGGGCACGCCTTGTGCTATCTGTCTGAGAAGGTGCGCTCCTCTGAATCGAGCCCATCCCGATGCGACATAACTTTGCCATCGAACTATTGGGTTGTGTAGGGCGATTCAAGCCCCAACGGTATACATACTTCTGCGTTCGTTGCCGCTGGTTCTTTCTGGTTGAAGGCTGGAAAGTCTGCGCATTAGATGAGTCTGGCAGCGCTCTGCACGAACCCGAGAACGACGAACGTATCGCCACGTTTGCAAATGGTCCTTGTCCGGCGGCGCCGCCAGAATATCTACCGTTTGAGCCTGGAATTCGCGTCGCAGCGACAGGGCGGACGAGCATTCCTGTGCGATCTCAGCCTGGTAGTCACGGGGTGTTCCGTTTGCTCCTCGCTACTCTGATCGGGCCGAGATGGTTGTCGCACTTGAAGCTGAGAGAGCTGGTCCAACGAGATACCAGTCCGTCTCAGAGGCTTGGCGGTGCAGCTTGCGTAGGTGTAGACAATATAGAGATTTCTCAGTCGACCGCCGGCAAGAGGCCGGGTTCAACGCTCTCGTCTCACCGTCGAGTGCGCCCTCGCACTCGCCCACTCCGGCGAGTCTAGAAGCGACGGATTCGGCGGATCAACACTCGAATCTCGCCATCAAGGCCAGCGTGGTCAAGGCCGTGAATTGCGCGGTCGACATTCAGGCCGGGCTCAAGGCCGAAAACGCGGAACTTCCGCGGCCGCGCCGGATGGAGTTCCGCATCGGCGTCAACCTGGGCGACGTGATCGTCGATGACGAGCAGATCTACGGCGACGGAGTTAATGTGGCGGCGCGGCTACCCGCGCGGTAGTTAACGAATCGCTGGACTTGCCGCGGGCGCAGCGTCTTCCGGAAACCCGATCTCGCGGACCGCGACCATCCGTCTTTCGGTGGTTCGTTCGATTTGCCGAAACTGCTCGATGATCTCGCCATTGGGCGGATCGGAGAAGAGCAAAGTTCCCAAGTTTGCTCGGCCACCAGCACTTTGCGTCGGGAGGAAGGCCGAAGACCAACCGGCGATACGCGCGCTTGATTGTCGGGAGGTCAGCGCCCGCATCGATGCCCAGGACCGCGTATAGACCTCTTCCGGCCATGGCAGTCTCACCCGTCGCTTCGCTTTTGGCTGGTCCGCCTCTAGATCGTGCGCGGTGGAGTTCCTCCTGTCAAACCGAAGAGCCTGTATGTTGTTACTGACAAAAGGGCGCGCAAGCCAAAAGATTGGTTGAACTCGATTCCTATGGAAATTCACTTAACTTCGCCCGACCACGGGGCTGTGCCTACCGCAAACCTTATCCGGGATGACGGGCTTGTAGTCATAGGGTAAGGAAGCAGCCGATGGAGGATCCGCGATCATCCCATCGCGCCACGCTCACCGTGGCAAAGCGGCCACGTCGAGCGCCTCATCGGATCGATTCGGCGTGAATGCCTCGACCTCCTCATCGTGTTCGGCGAAGCGCACTGCCTAGCGTTTTGAAGGATTACGCTTCCTATTACAATCGGGTGCGGACACATCTCGCGTTGGACAAGAATGCACCGGATCGGCGCCGCCCTCAGCGGCTCGGCCCCATCGCCGCAATTCCAATCCTTTGCGGACTCCATCATCAGTATGTACGAGTTTAGTTTTGACCAGCCACAGGTGTACCGCCGGCTATTCCGCATGACCTGCTTGCTGTCGCGGGCCACAAATCGTGGCTCGGAGTGGCAAATTCTTCAATGATTTCGCTGAGTAAGCGGCGCCGAAAGCGACTGGACTTGTGGCGCCAACCGAGCGCACATGGACACCCGAACGGAGGTCTCCATGGTCCGAGAAAGGTCGCCAAAGCGAAGCCGAAAACCGCCCCGTATTGATGGCGGTGCGGAAGAATTGACGCAAGAAATTACGCACCTTCTCACTCTTGATGTGCCAGAACTGAGACAGCAGTGGGCGGCCCTTTTTGGCGCCCATCCGTCGCCGCACCTAGGACGCCTCTTACTGGTTAGAGCGATTGCCTACCGGCTTCAGGAAAAGGTGTCCGCTGGTATCAAGCCATCAACCCAGCGACTTCTAGAACGTGTCGCCTCCGGCCGTGCGGAGGCGGCTGAGGAGCGCTTTCTGAAGCGGCGGGTCGGCGCGGGGACCGTCCTGATCAGGGATTGGCGAGGCGTGAGACACCGCGTCACGGTGCTAGATGATGACGTCGTCTACCGTGGCCGGCGGTATAAGTCGCTGTCGGAGGTCGCCCGCGCGATCACCGGCACCCGCTGGTCGGGACCGCTGTTCTTCGGTCTGAAGGGCCGCGCCAAGGAGGCCGTCAATGGCTGATGCTACCAGACGATGCGCAATCTACACCCGCAAATCGTCGGAAGAAGGATTGGAGCAGGACTACAACTCGCTGCATGCGCAGCGCGAGGCGTGCGAGGCCTTCATCAGAAGTCAGGCCGGTGAAGGTTGGCGACTGGTCAAGACCGCATACGACGATGGCGGCTTTTCCGGAGCTGGTATGGAGCGGCCGGGACTCCAGCAATTACTCGCAAACATCCGCGAGGGCCTGGTCGATACAGTTGTCGTCTACAAGGTCGATCGCCTGACCCGGTCACTTACCGACTTCGCCAGGATGGTCGAGCTGTTCGACGCCAAAGCCGTCTCATTCGTGGCCGTCACCCAGCAGTTCAACACCACCACTTCGATGGGTCGGCTGACCCTTAACCTGCTGCTGTCCTTCGCCCAGTTCGAGCGCGAAGTGATCGGGGAACGCATCCGCGACAAGGTCGCCGCCTCCAAGCGCAAGGGCATCTGGATGGGCGGTGTGCTGCCGCTTGGATATGACGTCCGCGAGCGCAAGCTCATCGTCAATCAGGAAGAAGCCCAGACGGTCAGAGATATCTTCGAGCGCTATCTAGAACTTGGAAGCGTTCGGCTCTTAGGAAACGACCTGCGCCAGCGTGGGATTGTTTCCGACGCCAAGGTCGCGAGGAACGGCAAGGTTCGGGGCGGCAAGGAATTCTCGCGCGGGGCCCTATACCACCTGCTCTCCAATCCGATCTACCTGGGCGAGATCCGGCACAAGCACGAACGTCATCCCGGACAGCACGAAGCGATCGTCAGCCGCGAGCTCTGGGACCGCGTCCAGCAACGGCTGCGCGAAAGAGGAGTTCGCACTGGCGAGAGCCGTGAAACCGAGGCGCCGAGCAGTCCGCTGGCAGGCAAGCTATTCGAAGAAAGCGGCGAGCCGCTATATGTGCAGGGAGCGGCAAAGGGCCAGCGCCGCTATCGCTACTATGTCTCCAAAACACTGGTCAGGGGCAATGCGGCGGGCACCGAACAGGGTTGGCGGATATCCGCGCCCGAGATAGAGCAAAGGGTCTCCGCTGCGGCTCAAGCCGTGCTCGGCGATCAACCGGCGCTCGCGGCGGCGCTCGAAGAGTCCGGCGTCGATCCGAATCGGTTGCCGTCGGTCTTGAAGTCGGCTCACGCATGGATTGAACGGATGGCGTCCGGGAGCGACGCCGCGGCGGCTATCTGTGAGATAGTCGAGCGGGTGCAGCTCAGTCGCGAGAGGCTCCACCTCTCGCTAAAACTGCCTCTCGCGTTCACCGATCAATTTGACGTCGCGAGCCCGGTGAGCTTGATGCTCTCAAGGCTCGTACCGATGCAGATGAAACGTCGTGGAGTTGAGCTGCGGATGGTGCTTGACGGAGACTCCACGCCCAACCGCATTGACCTGCCATTACTGAAGGCGGTTGCCCGCGCCCGGAGATGGGCCGACGAATTGGTATCAGGTAAAGCGCTTTCGGTCAGCGATTTGACAAGGCGAGAGGGGATCGATGGCCGCTCGGTGCGGCGGCTCATTCCGCTGGGGTTTCTCGCACCGCGAATCATCGAGGCGATCGCCATGGGTGGCCAGCCGGTCGAACTAACCGCTGAGGCCCTCACCCGGCGGATTGAGCTTCCCTTGCTCTGGAGCGCACAGCATCAGACGCTCGGCATAAAGTAGTTTGGGCCCTTCCTTCGGATGGACCTGGAAAAATCGCATCGGGATAGGACTCGCCGGATTCCTCCGATTACGGGCTCTGGAAGCGTTCTCCGGGTCCGAGCGTGATCGTAAATCACGCGCACACGCGCGGATTCCACGAGATTCCCTAAAGTATCGGAAAATTGCCGGACTGAATGGTGGAGCAGAAGGGATTTGAACCCTCGACCCCTACGTTGCGAACGTAGTGCTCTCCCAGCTGAGCTACTGCCCCACCGTCCGACTCATACTACGATGAAATGCGCTGGCCGGCCACCGGTCGAACGCTTCGTGCAGTTCCGCCACAGCGGACAGATCGCAAAAACTCCTAGAGCACCGATTTCAGCCAGCCGCGCAGTTCATCCGCCAACTCCGGCCGCTTCAACCCGAATCCGATTTGCGCCGTCAAAAAACCCAGGCGATCTCCGAGATCGTAGCGCGTGCCCTCAAATTCGTAACCGTAGAGCTTGCGCCGCTGGCACAAAGCGAGCAGCCCATCGGTAAGTTGAATCTCGCCGCCCGCGCCCGGCTTGCCATCCGCCAGCAGCGAAAAGATATCCGGAGTAAGCACGTAACGCCCCATGATGGCCAAGTCGCTCGGAGCCTGTTCGATCGCCGGCTTCTCGACCATCCCAATCAGCTCGTGAAGACGCGGACCGGCTTGACGGACTGTCACGATACCGTATTTGGGAATCTCGCTCCGCGGCACACTGAGCAACGCCACAGTCGGCGAGTTCCGGGCTTCGGCGATATCCAGCAATTGCCGCAGGCAAGGTACGGTGGAGTCGAAGATGTCGTCGGGAAGCATCGCGGCAAACGGTTCGTCGCCGACCGCCTCCCGGGCTTGCAGCACTGCGTGGCCCAGGCCGAGCGGCTGTTCCTGCCAGACCGTGGTAAAGCGCACCGGATCGTTCGTAGAGCGGATGAAATCGAGCAGATCGAGCTTGCCGCGCTGTTCGAGGTGACGCTCCAGTTCTGCCGCGGGCTGAAAATGCTCGCGTACAGTCGTACGGCCAGGGCTGAGTACCAGGATAATCTCTTCGAGTCCGGAAGCTATTGCCTCCTCGACGACCACTTGGATGGCCGGTTTATCGACGACCGGGAGAATCTCCTTGGGAATGACCTTCGAGGCTGGCAGCATTCTTGTGCCAAGCCCCGCAGCCACGATGACCGCTTTGCGAACCTTCATCTAAAACACATTATCTGTCGATTCAGCGAGCGTTGTTGAGCCGCTCACGTGCTTCCTGGGCGGATTTACACGCAATGCAAAAGGTTGTCACCGGACGTGCTTTCAGCCGTTCGAGTCCGATCTCCTCGGCGCACTCCTCGCAACGGCCGTAGGAACCACTATCGATGCGAGCGACGGCTTCATCTATCTTGGTGAGCAGTTTTCGCTCGCGATCGCGCATCCGCAGCACCAGGTTGCGATCGGATTCAAGGCTGGCACGATCGGTAGGGTCGGCGTAGGCTTCCTCTGACTTCTGATTCATCGAGCCGAGGGCGCGCTCAGCTTCAGAGAGGATGTCGCGCCTCCGTTCTTCGAGCAAACGACGAAAGAAGTTGAGATCTCTTTGCCTCATTTCGGATGAAAGACCAGAAAACCACTAGATTCTAGTAACAGCCTGGTGATGTGTAAAGCTCGGAGCAATGAAGACCGCGTACCTTGATGCTTTTTCGGGCCTGAGTGGCGACATGATCGTCGGTGCGCTGCTTGACGCGGGCGCGGACTTCACCGAGCTCGAGCGCGCGGTCAGCCGGCTCGGGCTGAGTGGTTATCGCGTCACGACGCGGCGCAAATCGGTCAGCGGAATCGCCGCGCTCAAGTTCGAAGTTGAGGTGTCGCAGACGCAGCCCGAGCGTCATCTGGGCGAGATTCGCTCGATGATCGAGCACGCCTCGTTGCCCCCCACGGTCACCGCCAATGCGGTCGCGATCTTTACCAGCCTGGCCGAAGCCGAGGCAAAAGTGCATCGAAGCACCCCCGAAGAGGTACATTTCCACGAAGTCGGGGCGGTCGATTCGATCATCGATATCGTTGGCGCCGCCTGGGGCTTCGATCGGCTCGGTGTCGATCGAGTCCTAGTTTCGACGCTGCCAATGGGCACCGGGTTTGTGAGGTCGCAGCACGGCGTGATTCCCGTTCCGGCGCCGGCGACCACCGAGCTACTTTCCGGATTCCCGATGCGCCTCAATGACGGATCGTCGGAAATGGTTACCCCCACCGGAGCGGCGATCCTACATACGTTGGCTCGTCCGGCGCCCGCGGCCCTGACCTTCGATGTCGAAGGAGTCGGCTACGGTGCTGGGACCAAGGATTTCAGCGACCGTCCGAACGTCCTCCGGCTGATGCTTGGACACGAGCTGACCGCCGTGACGGGCGACGAAGTCGTCGAAATTGCTGCAAATATCGACGATCTCAATCCGCAGATATATGACCATCTGAGCGAGCGGCTCTTCGCCGCCGGCGCGCGCGACGTAACGCTCACCCCCACGATCATGAAGAAAGGACGCCCCGGCGTCGTTCTCTCCGTGCTGGCGGATCCGGCGCTACGCGACCAGCTTGCTGAGATTATTTTCGCCGAGACAACCACGATCGGCGTCCGTTTCCATCCGATGGCTCGGCTCAAGCTGGACCGCAGGGTAATCGAAGTCCAGACCTCGTACGGCACTATTCGAGTCAAGGTGTCGGGCGGCGGATCGCAGCCTGCGACGATTGCGCCAGAGTACGAAGATTGCCGGCGAGTAGCGGCTGAACGAAAAATACCGCTGAAGCTGGTAATCGAAGAAGCAGCTGCCGCGGCGCGGCGGAGCCTCGCTTGAAATCGTGAGCGATCGTCTTCGCGTTAACGAAATCTTCCTCAGTATCCAGGGCGAATCGACCTGGGCCGGGCGACCGTGCGTGTTTGTAAGGCTCACCGGGTGCAACCTGCGGTGTCACTGGTGCGATACTGCGTACGCCTTCTACGCAGGGCATCAGATGACCGTCGCCGACATCGTCGAACGGGTGAGCGGTTACGGGTGCGACCTGGTCGAAATCACGGGCGGCGAGCCTCTGCTGCAGAAGGGTATCCACGCCCTCTTTGCTTCGCTGCTGGAACAGGGGCGCGCGGTCATGGTCGAAACGTCCGGGGAACGAGACTTGGGCCTGGTTGATCCGCGCGTGGTCAAGATCATGGACCTCAAATGCCCCGGAAGCGGCGAATCCGGACACAACCGCTGGAGCAATCTCGAGTGGTTGACAACCCGCGATGAGGTCAAATTCGTCATAGCGGACCGAATCGACTATGAATGGGCCCGCGAGGTGACACGCACTCAAAATCTTGCGGCACGGGTCAATGCGGTCCTGATGAGCCCGGTCTTTGGCGCACTCGAGCCCGCCTCGCTCGCCGCGTGGATCCTCGAGGATCGCTTGCCAGTGCGGATGCAGCTCCAGATGCACAAGCATATCTGGTCTCCCACCGCCCGTGGGGTTTAGGCGGTATGGTCGCATTTGACCAGCGCATATGAAGAGGAAATACGCTGTGCGGCGTGCCAATGATCGGAACCCAATAGCCTCCGATGCTTGACGGGGGCGCGTTTTCCACTAGGCTTTGGCTACTCGGCCGCATCAGTGTTTAAGTGCCGCGAACTTTACCAGTACGGAGGTTGTCATGGGGCTTCCTAATGGAGTTCATCACCTCGCGATCTGTACGAAGGACATCAAGAAGCAGATCGAGTTCTATAGCCAGGTCGTCGGTATGGAGTTGGTCGCGCTCTACTGGATGCACGGCGTCGATAAAACTTTTCACGGCTTCATGAAGATGGGGAACTCTTCGATCGCATTCGTGCAGGCGCCGGAGATCGGAGAAATCCAGCCGCAAATGGGTGTCTCGCACGCGGCTTGGACGGCGGCTCCCGTGGCTGCCGGTGTGATGCAGCATCTGGCGCTGAACGTCGATACCGAAGCCGATCTTCTCGCGATCCGCGACCGCGTACGTACTCACGGCAACTGGGTGATGGGGCCGATCGACCACGGATTCTGCAAGTCGATCTACCTTGCTGCGCCCGAGGGAATCATGCTCGAATTTTCGACCTCTGAGGGTAAGCCGATCGACGCGGAAGCTTGGATCGACCCGGAAGTGGTCAGGCTCGCGGGCATCAGCATGGCCGATCTCGAGCGCTTCAAGAATCCGCCGGAATTCAAATCGCAAGGCGGCGCGGTCAAGAACCCGCCGGTAGATCTGGCGCGCCCGCCGATGCAGTTCCCACCGGGTCGGGAGCGCATCTACAGCATGAGCGACGAAGACGTGACGGCACGGATGAGCGAGACGACTTCGCCGGTTGCGGTCAAGCGCTGAGCACCCGGAGCGTTCGTGCGCTGCCGCAGCCTCATGGTCGCGTCGCGCGCACTATGATCGCTGCACCGCTTTCACTACGGTTTAGGCGTCATGACTTCAGCACCCCTGATCAGCGAAGTCCTGCCCGACCTGCTTGAGGAAATAGTCCATCTGCTGCAGGGTTCCGGTGCTGAACCGCTCGAGGAACAGTTGCGCCGGCTCCGGATCGAGTCCATCTGCGACTGCGGCGACGATAACTGTGCCAGCTTTGCCACCGCAGCCGAGGTTAAGGTCGCGAGTGTAGTAGAATTGCAGCCGATCGAGGGCTACCTGATTATCGACCTGAACGCGGCCGAGCAAATCTGCTTTCTCGAGATTTTGGGCCGGCCTGACGTGAAGTACCTGCTCGACGAGTATCAAGATTCGCTAAAGCAGTAGGCCCGCGAAGACCGTGTCTAAACTCATCCGACCGAGACCTCACGTTCGAGGCGCTGGCCGAGGAGCTCGGCCACCCGTTCCGCGGGCGCGCGCTTCGCCTCCGACACGGAGAACCCGGCCGCCGCAGCATGACCACCGCCGCCGAAATGGCGAGCAAGCTCCGAAAGATCGACGTCACAGTCGTCACTCCGCCGCAAGCTCACGCCGAGGGAGCGCAGATCAAATAATGCGATCACAGTGCGGCTCTGTCCCTCGTAGAGCTTCGCCGCAACTTCACTGCTATAACCAACACAGCAAGCGCTGCGCACCCGCAGCCCATTCTGGAGGCTGCGATCGACCATCGTGGCGCGCGCGACTTCGAGGCTTTTCTCCATGGCCTTACGGCCGGCCTCAAGTGCGACCCGCAACTTGCGGCTCATCACAGGCTCATTCAGGCGGACGATTTCGCGATACGATTCAATTCCGCCCAGGGTCTGGACCGCGAGCGCCCAGTCCGCAGAGCCGGGAATGTGATGGATCCAGCGATCGTGATCGTCGGCGATCGCAGCAAAAGGCGAGAACCGCTCGAAATTCTGTACTCTGCCTTCGTCACCGCTCGCCCGCGCTATGCTCATCAAGTAGTCGAACGTCAAGCGTGCAGCGGAATACTGCTCGGAGAGCACGCGTGCAGCAAATGGGACATCGAATTCAGGCGCATCGGCGCGCCCAACCGCGGTTCGGTGATGGTCGATCCAGATGATACGCAACCCCGCATGAGCGAGATTGCGCAAATGTCGAGCGGTCTCGTTGGATGTCCACGACAGGTCGGTCACCCAGAGTTCATCGGGCGTGCGGCCGGACCTGGGTTTCACCGCCTGGAGGACGCGATCGCTGTCGCCATTGGCAGCGAGCGTGGCGCTCACACGGTCGTGGTCGTAAAAGCGTCGGACCGCGACCGCCGCCATCACACCGTCAAGGCATGAGGGACCGTGGCTTATAACCTGTATGGAGCGCCGCGACGAGCTTGGCATAACTGGTTATCCTATGGGATTCGAAGCTGATGCGCGATGCGTCGGGTCTGCGTAGCCAAAAAGGACGGTGAAGCCGGCCTGACGGCGTGATAAAGAAAAGAGCGATGACGCAAGAACGCGTATTGACGGATCCATGCATCGGGACAGTAATCGCAGGAAGCGGTAGACAGTGGCCCCATCTATAATCGAGCGCTCGCAACATCCGATTTCGCGGCGGGATATCGATCCGAACGTCCTCAAGGTGCTCTACCGGCTCATCAATGCTGGCCACATCGCTTATTTGGTAGGGGGCAGCGTACGTGATCTGATGGTGGGGCGGCGGCCCAAGGATTTCGATGTCGCCACTTCAGCGCATCCCCATCAGATGCGTGATCTTTTCCGCAATTCGCGGCTCATCGGACGGCGCTTTCGCCTTGTACACGTCTTTTTCGGTTCGAAAAATATCGAAGTTGCCACGTTTCGCCGGCTCGCTGAGGCTACCGCCGACAGCGACGACCCGATGATCCGTCACGACAACACCTTTGGCACGCCCGAAGAGGATGCCTTTCGGCGGGACTTCACTATCAATTCGCTCTTCTATGATCCCGCGACGTTTCGCGTGATCGATTACGCGGGCGGAGTGCCGGACCTGCGTTCAGGTCTGATCCGTACCATCGGCGATCCACAGACAAGGATGCGCGAGGATCCGGTGCGCATGCTGCGCGCGGTGCGGTTCGCCGCCAAGATGGGCTTCGACATCGAACCGGCGACACGCGCGGCGATCGAGGCGCACCGCGCCGATTTGGGGAAAGCGTCGGTGCCGCGCCTGGTCGAGGAAACGTTCCGCACCCTTGAGGTAGTCGACACGGTCCGCGCGTTCGTCCTGCTGGAGGAACTGGGGCTACTCGCTGAGCTATTGCCCGGCATCTCACAACACCTACAACGACCTGGCGCGAGCCTGCGAGAGACTGCGACGGTGCGGGTTATGGCCGCGCTGAGCGAAGCAATCGCCGCGGGCAATGAGCCTTCACGCGCGTTCGTGCTTGCGTGTATGTTCTACGATCTTCACCTATGTGCAGCGCGTACAGCGGCACCGATGGTGCGCGGCCTCGACCTGGTCGAGACGCTGCGTACTCGAGGTTTCTCCCGTGCCGACACCGAGCATATGCGGTTGCTGCTGGAGGCGGTGCCTCACATGCTGCGGCCGTCACGGTTGACGCGTCGCTTAAGCCGGCGTCCCTATTTTCCCGAAGCAAGACAATTACTGGATCTGATCGCTGCTGTTTACCACACTGATTTTGGCGCGCTCGACCGCTTCCTGGCCGAAATATCACGCAACCAAAACGTTTCCGGTCAGCAGCACGCGCCGGAAGGACCGCGCAGCCGGGATAGCGCCCCTCCCGGAGGTCCCCCGCGACGCAGGCGAAGACGGGGAAGCCGCCGCAGGCGTCGAAGCGACGCATCCCTGCTAGAGAGCACCTGAACGTCGGACGGCTCACTCAATTCCTGGGAGAATCGCGGACCTTGGTTCTGACGGAGTTGCGGACCGTCTGTGGCTCGTTCAAGTTCTGGCTTGTCGACATGCCGGGGTTCGACTACGTTGTACTAAATTGGAGCGTAGGTGATGGTCTCCGGGTGCAAGCCCCAAGAGATCCTCCAGCGTCGAAGTCTTCCAAAGCGAGGTCTTGTTTTGGCCGCCGATAGTTTGCGCACTGAGAGAATCTGGGTCGACGGTGCGATGATTCCCTATGACGAAGCCAACGTTCACATCCTGACGCATTCCCTGCACTACGGATTGGCCGTCTTCGAAGGTATGCGCTGTTACAAGGGCGCCGACGGGCGGTCCGCGATCTTTCGCGCCAAAGAGCATATTCGCCGGCTGTTCGATTCCGCGCATATCGTCGAAATGCATATTCCGTACAGCCCGGAGGAAATGGTCAAGGCCTGCGCCGACGTGGTCCGTGTCAACCGCCTGGCGGAGTGCTATATCCGGCCGATCGCGTTCTATGGAGAGGGCGAGATGGGCTTGTCGGCGCGAGGCAACAAGGTCCGCGTCGGAATCGCAGCGTGGCCGTGGGGTGCCTACCTCGGCGAGGAGAGCCTTCAGAAGGGGGTGCGTCTGAAGACTTCCTCGTTCGTACGTTTCCATCACAACTCTCTGATGCCGATGGCGAAGGCCTCAGGCCACTACGTGAACTCGATCCTGGCGGGTTACGAAGCGCGACGAAATGGTTACGACGAAGCGCTTCTACTCGACGTGAACGGCTTCGTCGCCGAGGGCAGCGGCGAGAACATTTTCGCGATCCGTGACGGAATCGTGCGCACGCCGCCGCTAACCTCGATTCTGCCGGGCATCACGCGCGACGCCGTTATCCGGATTCTACGCGACGCCGGAATTCCGGTTATCGAAGAACATTTCCCGCGGGACGTGCTGTATATCGCTGATGAGGCCTTCATGACCGGCACCGCCGCCGAGGTGACGCCCGTGTGTGAGTTGGATGATCGGGCCATCGGCGAAGGCAAGCCGGGGCCGATTACGGGTAGGGTGATCGAGGTTTTTCGAGCGGCCCTGCATGGGAGCGACTCGCGCTACGCCTCCTGGCTTTATCACGTGTAGCTGAGGGCGCATGAGACTGGTTGTTAGCCTGATCGCGCTGGTCGCCGCGGGTCTGCTCGCAGTGGTTTTGCGACCGCGCACCGCGCGCGCGGAAATACCCAAGCCAGGAGACCTGGCACCAGACTTTTCCACCGATGCCATCGTCGGCGGCCAGACGGTTCCAATTCGCCTGGACGACTACCACGGGCGCCCCGTCGTGCTTTATTTCTATCCCAAGGACGGTACGCCCGGATGTACCAAGGAGGCCTGCGCATTTCGCGACGGCTACAGCAAACTCGCGCGCTGGGGAATCGCGGTGCTCGGGTGCAGTATCGACACAGCGGATGCGCATCGGGCGTTCGCCAAGAAGTACAGTCTTCCGTTCCCGCTCCTGCTCGATCCTGAAAAGAAAATCGCGCGCAGCTACGGCGTCGACAACGGCATTCCAATCCTCGGGTTGGATAGCCGCACAACTTTCGTAATCGGTAAAGACGGCCGTATACTGAAGGTCTATCCGAAGGTCGATCCTGCTATTCACGCGACGCAGATCATCGAAGACCTTGGCGCGGACAAGGAGCCGCCGGTACCTGCCGCGGCCAGTCCTTCTCCTTCCCCGGCAGCGACACCACACGTGTCGAGCCGCGGGCCGCGAGCTGCCAAACACAATACCACCGACGAGTAGAGGCTATCGAACGCCGATTGCCTCTGCAGGTGAATATCCCAGACTCACCGCGAGCAGCACGCCCGCCGCGGCGATCGGGGCCGGATCGCTTGCGGCGAGGATTTGTTGGGCGAGCGCGTCCAGATGAGCTTCTACCGTAGCGGCGGACGAATCGCGCAGGCATCCCAGCCGCTCCGGATCGAACAAAGCATCGATCAGCGGATTCTGGTCGAAGTCTGACTCCGCGAGCGCCTCGCGTGTTGCGCACCTCCAGAATTCGCGCGGTTCCACCACCTCGAAATCAACCAGCGTTTCGATCCGCGCGCGCATCAGCAGAACGAGTGCGCGGTAGCGCGAGTTCACGGCCAGGTATTCGTCTACACCCTGGTCATCGAGAAATGCCTGCACCGTACCGTTTTCGCCATAGATACCGGCTGACCCGGACGCCGGATCCAGCCTCACGAAACTCTCGGCGCCGCTACCCGCGCGCTCCAACCCCAGCGGATAAAGCCGGCACGCGA
This sequence comes from uncultured Pseudomonadota bacterium, assembly GCA_963837035.1. Lineage (GTDB taxonomy): Bacteria > Desulfobacterota > Binatia > Binatales > Binataceae > JASHZA01. The sequence continues at coordinate 390,009 of CAWIMH010000018.1, read as the reverse complement.
GCGGACGCCCGCGGTGGACGCTGCATTGCACACCCTGCAAAGCGACGCACTCGCCATTAGCGGCGAACTTCAGGAGTGAACCGCGGCGGATTGTGTAACTGTCGACCGCAATAGCGGGAGTGATTCCGGCCGCCCCCGCGAGGCGGATTACATCGTACGGTGAAAGCGCGATCACCTTGTCGCGGCAACATCGACCGCAGGCGTTGCAGCAATAGAAAAAGCGGCTTGACCGGTCCATCGTTCCGCCCCATGAGCGCTTCGTGCCACGCTACCTAAATGGCGCAAGCTTCGATAGCATCGGGCGCAGAAGCTCAGCCCTGACGCAGCGGGAGCAGTTCCATCGATGGATTTTAACTATTCGCCCGAGCAGGAAGAGTATCGGATGCAGGTGCGTGCATGGCTGGAGGCCAATTCGCCCCCGCCGCTGACTCCCGAAGAAAAGGAGCGCGCCAACGAGGACCTTTTGTGGGAGCGCAACAAAAGGTGGCATCAGAAGCTCTACGCCGGCGGATGGATCGGGCTCAACTGGCCCAAGGAATACGGCGGGCGCGGCGCCACGTTTGTCGAGCAGCTGATTTTCCAACAGGAGATGTCGCGCCTTAATCTGCCGATGGGCATCAATGTTCTCGGCATCATCATGACGGGACCAGCGTTGATGCAGTGGGGTACCGACGAACAAAAGAAGCGCTACCTGCAACCAATCCTCAAAGCCGACGAGATCTGGTGTGAGGGCATGTCAGAACCCGGCGCCGGTTCCGACCTGGCTTCGATTCAGACTCGCGCCGAACTTCGCGGCGATTCCTTTATCGTCAACGGGCAGAAGGTCTGGACCACCCATGCCCATCGTTCCGATTTCTGCCAGCTCTTCGTGCGCACCGATCCCGATCTGCCAAGGCATAAGGGAATGAGTGCGCTGCTCGTTGATACGCACAGCGCGGGTGTGACCGTGAAGCCACTTAAGCAGATTTCGGGCGATGCGGAGTTCAACGAGATTTTTTTCGAGGACGCCCGTGTACCCAAGGAAAATCTCCTGGGACCGCTCAATGCCGGATGGCAGGTACTGGTCTCGACCTTGATGCACGAACGGTTCGGCATCAGCGAGACGATCGGCGGCACCGAAGTGATCCTGTCGCAATTGCTGCAATTGGCGAAGAGCGTACCGATGCTGGATCAAACCGCGGCTGCAGATAACGAGATCCGTCAGCAGATCGCTCAATTCGCCATCGAGGTAACGGCCAAAAAGTACAATGGGTTGCGTGCACTGACCAAGCGCTTGAAGGGACAGCAACCCGGCGCCGAGGCTTCGATCGGCAAGCTGATTTCGACCGAACTCTCGCAACGCATGACCAAGTTCGCCTCGCGACTGCTCGGTCCATTTGCGACGCTTGAACGACGATCGTTGTTCGCGCCTGACGGCGATTGGATGCGGCGAACGCTCCAGGCCGAATCCCTGACCATCGCAGGCGGCACCTCGTCGGTGCAGAAAAACATGATCGGAGAACGCATCCTGCAACTGCCCAAGGGCTGATTGGCGCCGCCGCGCTCGTAGCCGTTCGCTGGGGTTGAACAATCCCAGGTGATTTGTGCTAAACGATACCGCGATGCTGGTGAGCCCGCACTTTGCCTTTAACGGAGATTTGTCCCCCAGGGATGACTGGCGCGAGGAGGGACTGCGCGCCGACGACGAGGACGAGGTACTTGGGCTCGGCACTCAATCCCGGCATCACCTAGGCGCCTCGCGCTGACTCGCGGCGCGACTATGGGGGGAGAAATCTGCGGGCGGGGACGGCGTTTAGCCGCCTCGTCCCGCGCCGTTTTTTCGTTGTTCTTGGCGCTTCCGGCGCTACCGCTGCATCACCTGAAACAGCAGCGGCGCGGTCTCCGACATGATCTCGCCTACGACCTCGGAAAGCGGTTTGCCCGCTATCGCCAGCTTCTCCGTCAGTGACTTGAATACGGCAAGGTAGGACGCCTTGGTCTCGTCACTGATCGTAGGCAGCCGATCATTCTCCATCACCAGAACAAAGCGCGTATGGATATCGTGGATTTCCTGGTCGAGCGGATTAGAGAACTTTCGATCGGTTGCCATGATTGCTCCTTGAGGTAACCGCGCGGACCGGCGTGATTCGTCCCCTTGCGCTGTACCCCCGAAGTTTATACCGGGGGCGGCAGGAATCCAGCTTGGCGCCAGGTGACGCAGGCAATGTGGCCAATGCGAACCGTGGCCATCAGAATTCGAGCATCACCTTGGTCTGATTCGTCGGCTGTCGCAAAGCGTGGAAAGCGCGCGGCAGGTCGTCGAGGCTCACCGTATGAGTGATCATCGGCGCTGTCGAGATTCGCCCGGAGGCCAGCAGTGCGATCGCGGTTTCGACTTCGCCCGGTTCCAGTCCGAGGCTGAAATGAACGTCGAGTTCCTTGTTCATGGCGACCCCGGGCGGGAAACCGTCATCCTCCATCGAGACGCCGATCACCGTGATGCGCGAACCCCGCGGCGCATAGCCGATCGCCTGGGCCAGTGTGCCGGGCGCTCCGATACATTCGAAGATCACATCGGGCCCCGCCCCTGTCAGGTTCTTCATCGCCGCAGACGGATTGTGCATCCGCGGATCGACGGCGCCGTCGGCACCCATCTTGAGCGCAAGCTCGCGCCGCTCGAGCACGAGTTCCGACAGGACGACGGCGCGCGCCCCGGCGAAGCGCGCCCATAAGAGCATGATGAGACCGATCGGACCCGCGCCCATGATCACGCAGGTCTCGCCCGCCCGCAGTCGCGAACGCCGCAACCCGTGCAGTCCCACGACCATCGGTTCGACGGTGGCGCCGGCCCGGAAACTAGTGCCAGGCGGCATCTTGAAGACGCTGCCCAGACGGGTCTTCATGAACTCGGCATACGCGCCGGGAACGTCACCGAAGCCCACCAGGCGCATCCGCGCGCAGCGCACACTCATCCCGCCGCGGCACGGGTCGCACTCCCCGCAAGCTAGGTACGACATGGCCACCACCGGATCACCGGGCGCAAAACCGTCGACCCTGTCACCCACTTGAGCGACTTCGCCGGCGAATTCGTGGCCCATGATCGTACCGGGCGGCATCTTGATATTCCGCGAGTCCGACGCATGCAGGTCGGAGCCGCAGATCCCGCAGTCGCGCACGCGCACGACGATCTCGCCCGGGCCGGCCACCGGATCGGGCACTTCGACGATTTCGAGCGGCGCGCCCGGCGCCTTGAAGATCGCGGCGCGCATCTATTTCTTCAGGTGTGGAAAAACCGGCGGGCGTTTCTCCTTGAGCGCGTTGACGCCCTCTGCCAGGTCGCCGCTGAAGAACCCCAGCATCTCCATCGCGAGCGACGCGTCGAACGCCGGCCCGAACATCTTGAGCCAATTGTTGAGCGCGCGCTTGGTGAAGCGCGCCGCCTGCTGCGGACCGCGCGCGAGCTTGCGCGCGACCTCGAACGCCTTGTCCATCAATTGATCGTTGGGGACGCACAGCGCGACCAGCCCGATCCGCTCCGCTTCCTTGCCGTCGATAAAATCCGCGGTCATCAGGTAATACTTCGCTTTCGCCATTCCGCACAGCAATGGCCAGATGATCACCGCGTGGTCGCCGGCGGCCACCCCTAGCCGCAAATGGCCGTCGGTGATCCGCATGTTCTCCGCCGCGATCGGAATGTCGGCCATAAAAGCGACCGCGAGCCCCGCGCCGACCGCCACTCCGTTGATCGCCGAGATGATCGGCTTGCTGCAGTCGATCATGTTGTAGACGATGTCGCCGGCCTCCTTGAGCGCCTGCGAAATATTCGCATGATTGCTGCTCATATTGACGATCATGTCGAGGTCGCCGCCAGCCGAAAACGCGCGCCCCTTGCCGGTCACGATGACGACGTTGGTCTCGGGGTCGTCATCGATATCGTTCCAGACCCGGCTGAGTTCCCAATGCAGGCGGTTGTTGGTCGCGTTCAGCACGTCCGGACGGTTCAGAGTGATCAACAGAATTCCGTCGGGATGCCGCTCGAAGAGCAGATACTGGTACTCGTCGTATTTCATAAAGCTCCCTCACACGCCGGTGGTACGCCGCCGCGCGACAGATTTCATGGCTACTTCCTTAGCGCAGATAGGGGAAAGGGGGAAAACGGGAGTTTGGAGCGCCCGTCGGCCAATCGAGCGATAACCAACGCGCTCCGGCGTCTGGCTACCGCCCTTTGAACGTCGGAGCGCGCTTTTCCTTGAACGCGCGCATGCCTTCCTGGTAGTCCGCCGTGCGCGACGCTTCCCCTTGGGCCAGCGCCTCCGCGTCCAGCACCTGCGCGTAGGTCGCGCCTTGCGCTCCGCTCAACACGCGCTTCGAGATGCGGAAAGCCGCCGTGGGTCCGGCCGCGAGTTCTCGCGCGATCGATCGCGCCGTATCGGCCAGTTCCTTCGGCGCGACCACGCGATTGACCAGTCCCCGCTGCACCGCCTCGTTGCCATTGAGGCGTCGCCCCGTGTAGATCAGTTCGAGCGCGAGACGACGCCCGACCAGGTTCAGGAAATGGAAGTGACCGCCCGAGTCGAGCACCGCGCCGAGCCGTCCAAACGGCGACGAGATCTGTACGTCTTCGGCCGCTACCACCAGATCGCACGCCAAGGCCAGACCGAGCCCGGCACCCATGCACGCACCATGGATCGCAGCAATCGTCGGGGCGGGAAATTCATACAGTCGGACGAGCAGCGGCGTGTAGTCGCGGCGCAGAATCGCCGTCGCGTCCTCATGTTCGGGGTCGGCCTCGGCGAGGTCACGCCCGGCGCAAAACGCCCGTCCCTCGCCGCGCAGCAGCAGTGCCTGCGTCTCGCCCGCCCCGTCCAACGCCAGGTTGAGCTCGTGGATCATCTGCTCGCTTACCGAATTGAGCTTGTCCGGCCGATGGAGCACGATCTCAGTGACGCCACCGTCGCGAACGATGCGAATCGTTTCTGGCATGACCCCTTCTCCCGCGAGATCGAGTGCACCGTGCGCGAAACGGACTTGCGCGCAGCCGCTAGAACACCGGTATAATATCGGCTGCCGTGATATTGCCTACGTCCACGCCATCGAGGTCAAGCTCGGGAATCGCGGGGAACCTGATTCCCCATCGCTCGACCACCTTGCGCACCTTGGCGATCGCGACCCGCCAGTTCTGCGCCTGTTCGTCATAGGTCAGGACGCCGAGCCCGGCCTGGCGCGCGTAGTCCATCAGTACGCGATGATTGGTGCGGAAATAGGGCGGCAGATCCCAGAACAGGTTAGGCGGCTCCCACAGGATCATCGAAAGGAAGACGAACCCGGCGCGCAGTTGCTTGGTAATCAGGTCTTTGTGGCCCTGCTCCAAGCCCGGCCAGTCGCCCTCGAGCATCTTTAGACAAATCGCGAGATGGCGGCTTTCGTCCTGTCCGACCTTGGTAAAGATCTGCTTGAAAACAGGTGACACGGTCCGTTGCGACATCCCGTAGAACAGCGTCGAGGCCGCGACTTCGCCTAGCAGGAACGAAGTAAACAATACCGATAGCGGGTACTTGTCGATCGAGTTGGAAAACCCGCGCCAATACCGGCCACCGTTATGATAGAGCCATCCGATATTGTTCACTGCCGCGCGCTCGAGGTCCGTGCGCACCTCGAAGCGAAGCGGGCCATCGGGCACCAATCGGCCGATCACGCGCTGGCAACACTCTTCGTGGTTGATCTCGTCGCGAACCACGGTAAAGAAACACTTCCGGATCGGGTCCTCGGCGTGAACCTCGTAGGATTGGATCATCGCCTTGGAAAAGACCGCGGGCCCGGAACCGTCGAAAACCGCCAGCACCGCGTACCAATACATGATTCCGAGACGTTCCTCCGCCGTGTACCGCCCGGGGTCGAGCTGATCCCACGGTAGGTCGGACGGATTCCATGCCTGGAGCTTGGCCTTCTCATAGAGCGCCGCCAGCGATTCGGTGACAACCGGCCATTCCAGCGGGAAGATGTTGGGTTGTTCGATTTGGGGCGGCGCGATCAGACCCCCAACCGGTATCAGCAGGCGATCCTTGCCGTTGGCCACTGCGCCCCCGTTATTCTGTTCAGGCTCCGCCATGGTCCTGTCTCCAATAATCGACCGTCCGGTCGGTAGATATCTTTGTGATTATCAGTCCGCCACAACGCGGGGTCAAGCCCGTGCCAGCGGCTGCCGCTTGCCGTGTACGGCGATTCCCTCGAACACCATCGTGGAAACTGCTGCTGCGATCTCCTCCCCCGCCAGCCTGCCCTCCGCCCGATACCATTGCGTGATCGAGTTCGACATACCAAAGACCAACCGCGTCAGCAAATCCGGTTCGATCCCCGGCCGAATCTCCCCGGCCCGCGCAGCCTGCGCAACCAGCGACGCGACCTCGTGGTCCATGCGCCGGCGCCATCCCAGTGCCTCGCGCTCGGTCTTCGTATTCCCCTTGATGCGCTGGAGCAATTCCACCTCTTGCACGAACTCCACAGTGATTACCACCGCACGATGGACGATGTACTTCAGCCGATCGATCGCGGTCCCGGCTCTTGCCTGAGGCTCCTCCAGGATCGCGAGCAGCGGACCAAACGCCCGTTCCAGCGCACGGCCAAGCAATTCCTCCTTGCTGGCGACGTGGTAGTAGATGCTCGACTTGGTCAGCCCGGTCTCGCGCGCGATGTCCTCCATCGAACTGGCCTCGTAGCCGCGGCGATTGAAGACGCGCACCGCGGCGTTGATTACCATCTCCAGGTCGTAGGGTTGGCGGTCGCTCTTCGCGGGGCGCCCGGCTTTTTTCAGCGCGCGCGGCGTTCGGCGCCTTGCGGCTTCGTTCGCAGATAGCCGAGCCGTTCTCTTCATTACGCCTCCACGAGGCGACTCTGCGCCCCGAAACTCCGATCGTTTTATCATACATGCGCAAATGCCTCTTGCTTGCGCCCATGAGATTGATTCCTTGTGGATACCTTCTTGTGTCACGCGGGCAACCCACGTTGCTTCTAAGCGCAGCAAGTGTGATAGTGCGCTCAAATCAGCCTGGATTTGATGGCTAATGCGAGGCACGGAACGTGCGTCAGGCCACGAGCACCCAACCTGCCGGAGCGTGTTAGACGATCGGCATATCGGGTGGATAATGGCCGTCGTGCGAATGTCTATTTGTACGAGGTTATGGCCGCGCCAAAAAAGGCCTATTTAATGGCGGACCTAGAGAACATCAAGCTTCGCCCGCTGGCGTCGGTGCCGGCGTCCTCCAAGACTCCCCCGACATGGGTACAATGTGAGCTGTGCGAACGGACGGTTTCGAAATCGCTGCCGCGGTTGGTTGCGACCTTCGCGAAATCTGAACACAAAGTCGCCACAGCGGCCCGGGGTTCCCTGGTCCTGCTCTGCCCTGATTGCCTGGCGCTCATAGGCGGCCATATCGACGAGAACGAATGGCACAAACGTACGGGCCGCTGAGGGTCCTTCCGCGAATCGCTTCTGCTAGCCGTTTGAGTTTTGCGCACCTTCCGTAGCAGACTCCCGCTGCGGGCGTGATCAGTGGCACACCGCGCGGGCATAGCCTCGAGGCGGCCGCGCGTGTCGCCATCTGCGCGCCCATACCAACGTGTTGACCGGAGGCGGCTCAGATGGGAAAGCGGCTTAAACCGGTGAGCCTCAACGAGGCTTCACCCGAGATCAAAAAGATCTACAAGGATTTCTTCGGCGACCGCGATCCGGTGGCCCAGCCTGGCACCGCGACTGGCACGCCCGGTGACTATTGGACGACCTTCGCGCTTGTGCCCGATCTACTGCAGCAGGCCCGCGACAGCTTGATGGCCCTGCTCCAGCCCAAGCGCGCGCTCGACGCGCGCTATCGCGAACTCGCTATCATCCGCACCGGAATCGTCGGTGACTCGCGCTTCGAATACTCGCAGCATCTCAAGGTCGCCCGGATGGTCGGCTTACCCGAGGAGAAGTTGCAAGCGATAAAAGGCTGGGCAACGTCCGACAAGTTCGACCCCGCAGAACGCGTGGTGATGGCCGCCACCGACGAACTGGTCGGCCGCAACCTGGTCGAGGACGCCACCTTTGCGGCGCTCAAGCGGCATTTCAACGATCCGCAGATCCTCGAATTATTCTATGTGATCGGGCTCTGGCGGATGCACGGGATGATCGTGCGCGCACTGCATCTCGAATACGACAACGATACGACCGCGCGCATGGAGGAGATTCCGGCCCCACCGGCCAAAGGATAACGCCTGCTCAGCGCGATTTCGGCAATCCCAGCACTCGCTCCGCGATTATGTTGCGCTGGATCTCCGAGGTTCCCGCTTCTATCGTATTCGCCCGCGATCGCAGAAAGTGATGCTGCCAGCGGCCTTTTTGCACCGCATGCGGCGAGTCGCGCATGAGCTGGCTGGCCGGTCCCTCGAGCGCCATCACGAATTCCGTCATCCGCTGGTTGAGCTCGGACCATGCGATCTTCGAGATCGACCCTTCCGGTCCCGGATTACCGCCGTGCAGTATCTTCGAGAACGTGCGATACGCCGTGAAGCGCATCATCTCGAGCTCGACGTAGAATTGCGCCATCTGCTGGCGGATCATCGGATCCTCAGTCGCCGGTCTGCCGTTGCGCAACGTCCGGCGTGCCAGATCGACTATTTCGTCGAAGGTAATCCGGTAGCGCATCACCGACGCGAGCGCGGACGTTCCCCGCTCATTCATCAGCGTCGTCGTCGCCACCCGCCATCCCTCGTTCAGCGGGCCGAGCAGGTTGGCCCGGGGCACGCGGACCTCGTCGAAAAACATCTCGTTGAATTCAGCCTCGCCGGTCATCTGGCGCAGCGGCTTCACGGTTATTCCCGGACTGTGCATGTCGACCAGCAGGTAACTCAGACCGCGATGCTTGGGCGCGTCCGGGTCAGTGCGCACCAATAGCATGCACCAGTCGGCGATGTGGGCCAGGGTCGTCCAAACCTTCTGACCATTCACGACGAATTCGTCGCCCTGCAGCTCAGCGCGCGTGCGCGCCGCCGCCATGTCCGAACCGGAGTTGGGCTCAGAGAAGCCCTGGCACCAGATTTCCTCGCAACTCAGAATCTTCGCAAGAAAGCGCTTTTTCTGCTCGTCCGTGCCGTGGGTGATAATCGTCGGCCCGGCCATCGTGAGCCCGAGCACGTTGAGTGCACCCGGGGCGCGCACCCGTGCCACCTCCTCGTTGTAGATCGCCATCTCGACCTGGCTCGCGCCCTGGCCGCCAAACTCCTTCGGCCACGCCATGCCGAGAAATCCGTGCTCGAAAAGCCGGCGCTGCCAGTCTTTGAGAAAGTCCACAAGGGACATTCCCGGCGGCCGCGTCCCACCCCCCTGACCCCATCCGGGCGGGAGGTTCTCCTGAAGGAATTTCTGGACGCGTGCGCGAAAACGTTCCTCTTCGGGGCTGAAGCTGAGGTCCATCGCCAGTCTCCCCTACGCTCGACACCGCTCGGGGCGGCGACGCGCGCTTAGTTCAGGCTATTCATTAACCGGATCAGCTCGGCGCGGCCCCATTCGACCTCGAAGCGATGTCGCCGGGCCATCTTCTGGAGATACTCGTTGATCGGGCCGGCCGGCGGCGCCAACGCCAGCGCTTCCTCAACCTTGCGCGCGACCCATTCCTCGCCGTGGATCAGAAGTTTCAGGCGCTCCTGCAGGGATCCCAAGGCTGCGACCTTGGCGGCGAACGGACCGATCGCGTTGGACGGCCTGCCGCCGTTTGCCCGAATCAAATCCTCGAGCCCACGCGCGTCGGCAATCTCATCCTGGCGCGACGTCATCAATAGCTGCCGCAAATCACCGGGCGCGACTTCGCCGGCCAGAGCCTCGAGCGCCGCGACCCCAGCGCGTTCGGATTCGAGCAGCAGATTGAGTATTTCGGCCAGCGCCGATTCCACGGCGCGAATCTACCCGCGTCGATAGTCCGGTGCAAGCACGGGTTTTCATTGCCCCTGGCTTCGCTGAACCTTGTCTTCTTTGGCGCTCGATCCACCGTTTGGCTGCATCTTGCGGATGCAAAGCGCCAACGGGTGAAATTGTGTCCGCCAGCCACGCCCAGCCCGCATGGCATGGCAGACACATTGTGGTAGCCTACGCGGATAGGGATTGTCCCTCGTGGGGACGCTTACTAGGGAGGTTTTGACCCGTGGCTACCAAGATTGCGATAAACGGATTCGGCCGTATCGGCCGGATGTTTTTCCGTGCCACCCTCGGCAACAAGGACCTGGAAGTGGTTGCCGTCAACGACATCACCGACGCTCCGACTCTCGCCTACTTGCTCAAATACGATTCGGTTCACGGCGCTTTGCCGCATAACGTCAAGACCGAGGGCGACCAGCTCATGGTCGACGGTCACAAGTTCAAGGTCCTGGCCGAACGCGACCCCTCCAAACTCCCCTGGAAGCAGCTCGGCGCTCAGGTCGTGGTCGAATCCACCGGGCTTTTCACCGAGCGGACGAAAGCTGCGATGCATCTCGGGGCGGGCGCACGCAAAGTCGTAATTAGCGCTCCGGCCGACGGCGCTGATCTGACGATTTGTCTCGGTGTGAACCACGATGCCTATGACCCGAAAAAACATGACGTCATCTCCAACGCCTCGTGTACGACGAACTGTCTCGCCCCCGTCGCCAAGGTGCTCAACGATAGCTTCGGCATCGTGCACGGCCTTATGACCACCGTCCACAGCTATACCCAGGATCAGATGCTCCAGGATGGACCACACAAGGATCTGCGCCGCGCCCGCGCTGCGGCCGTCTCGATGGTCCCCACCTCGACCGGCGCCGCCAGGGCCATCGGGCTCGTACTCCCGACTCTCAAGGGCAAGCTCGACGGCATCTCGGTACGAGTGCCCACTGCGAACGTCTCGCTGGTCGATCTAACCGCAACCGTCGAGCGTGACTGCGACGAAAAGTCGATTAACGCAGCGATGAAAAAAGCGGCCGACGGCGATCTCCGCGGCATCCTCGAATACTCCGACGCACCGTTGGTCTCAATCGATTTCAACAACAATCCGCACTCTTCCATCTACGACGCGCCGCTAACCAAGGTCCTCGATAAGCGTCTGGTAAAAATCTTCTCGTGGTATGACAACGAATGGGGTTATTCGAATCGTCTGGCCGACGTCGCAGCGTATATCGCGGCTCGGCTCTAACCGAGACTCACGCACCAGGAAAGCCGCGCACTGATCGGCACGTAAGCACCGCCCATGGCAGCTATTGCAGTCAACAGCCTCGATCTTGACGGCAAAAGGGTGCTCGTTCGCTGCGATTTCAATGTGCCCCTCGACGCCGGACGGATCACCGATCCGAGCCGTATCGACGCCAGCCTCGATACGATCCGCTACATCCTCGCACACGGCGGCGCGGCGATTTTGTGCTCGCATCTCGGCCGCCCCAAGGAGCGAACGCCGGAATTGAGTCTCAAGCCCATTGCCGATTATCTCAGTGCGGCACTCGCGCAGAAGGTACTGCTCTCACCCGACTGCATCGGCAATATCACCGGCCGCATGATTGCGGATCTCGCGCCCGGCAGCGCGATTCTGCTCGAAAACCTCCGCTTCCATCGTGAAGAGGAGGCCAATGACCCCGATTTCGCTCATGAACTAGCCCGTGGCAAGAACGTCTATGTCAACGACGCCTTTGGCACTGCCCATCGCGCCCATGCCTCTACCGTCGGAGTTACCCGCTTTATCCCAGTGCGTGCGGCGGGCTTCCTGATGTTGCGCGAACTGGAAGCGCTACGGGCAGTCACCGAAAATCCTGCCCATCCCTACGTCGCCATCCTGGGCGGCGCGAAGGTCTCCGATAAAATCGGCGTAATCCGCCACCTCATGGACAAGGTGGACGTGATCCTCATCGGCGGCGCGATGGCTTACACCTTCATCAGGGCGCGTGGGGGGGCAACTGGCAAATCGCTCGTCGAGGAAGACAAGCTTGACCTTGCACGCGATCTCCTGAACGCGGCGGCCGAACGCAACGTTGCCTTCGTCCTCCCGAGCGATCACGTCGTAGCTGCGGCGCCGGAAGCCGGGGCCCCGACCGATATCGTGCGACAGATTCCGCTCGACAAAATGGCGCTCGACATCGGCCCCGCTACCGTCGCAGACTTCATCGCCCGCCTGACCAGTGCGAAGACCATCGTGTGGAACGGGCCGCTCGGATTTTTCGAACTGGCCGATTTTGCCGCTGGCACCCTCGCGATCGGTGAAGCGATCGCGAACCTGCAGGGCGTCACCAGCCTGCTCGGCGGCGGCGATACTGCCGCTGCCGTCGCCGGACATCCCTGGGCAAAGAATTTCACCCATATCTCCACCGGCGGCGGCGCCACGCTCGAGTATCTTGAGGGTCTCGAACTGCCGGGCGTCAAAGCACTGGAAGCATGACGCGGCCGTCCATAATAGAAACCGCAGAACCTTATGCGTAAGAAGCTTTTTGCCGGCAACTGGAAAATGAACCTGGCGCCCGGCGAGGCGCGCGAACTCATCGCCGCCCTCCGCGCCGCTCTCGATCGCGATTCGGCCGTTCTCGCCCGCGACCGTGAGGTCTTGGTCGCTCCGCCTTTCCCATCGATCCCCGCTGTGGCGCAGGCGCTTGCCGGCTCCTCTATCCTGCTCGGCGCGCAGAATATGCACTTCGAGGAAAAGGGCGCGTTCACCGGCGAGGTCTCCGCCCCGATGCTCCGCTATTTCGGCGTAAGCCACGTCATTGTCGGACATTCCGAGCGCCGCCACGTCTTCAAGGAAGACGATGACCTCATCGCCAAACGCGTCGCCGCCGTCGCCGCAAATAAGATGTCCCCGATTCTTTGCGTCGGCGAGACCGGCCCGGAACGCGACCGTGGACACAGCACCGAAGTCGTCCTCGGCCAAGTGCAAAACGGTCTCTCGATGCTTAAACCGCAGGACTCTTCCTGGGTAACCGTCGCCTACGAACCGGTATGGGCGATCGGTACCGGCCGCACGGCTACGCCCGAACAGGCGCAGTTGGTGCACGCAGCGATCCGCGAGGCGCTCCGCATCCAGCTCGGCACAGCTCTCGCCGACACGGTGCGCATTCTCTACGGCGGTAGTGTCACTGCCGACAATATTGACTCTTTGATGGCGAAACCCGATATTGACGGGGCTTTGGTTGGCGGGGCAAGCTTAAACGCGGAATCATTCGCGCGCATCGTCCGCGCGCACATCGGATGAGCGTGGCGCGATGGTCACGATAGTAGTCGTAATTCACATTGTCGTCTGCGTCAGCCTGGTTATCGTGATTCTCTTGCAACAGGGCAAGGGTGCCGAGGTCGGCGCGGTCTTCGGCGGCTCGAGTCAAACCGTCTTCGGCGCGACCGGCGCCGGCGGCGTCCTGGTCAAACTCACCGCCGGATTGGCGACCGTCTTCTTCCTGACCTCGATTTTTCTGGCTTATTCGTCAACTCAGCGGGCGACCGGCAGTATCTTCGAGGGCAACGTGACGGTCCCCGCTCGTCCGATCGGCAAGACTCCTCCGGCTTCCAGGAGCTTGCCGGCTGCGCCTGTTCAGCCGGTATCGCCGGGTGCGCCGGCGCCGAAGTAGATCGCACCCGGGATTCCTCGGTCCGCTCCAATCGGAATCGAAGAGAACCCGATGCCGAAGGAAGTGCAGGTTTCGATGCGCGGGTGGTGGAATGGCAGACACGCGAGTTTGAGGGGCTCGTGGTAGAAATACCGTGCGGGTTCAAGTCCCGCCCCGCGCACCACCATCTTTGAGTCATCCCGAGCCTGGCCGAAGTGATGCTCTGCCCGGTCTCCGAAGCAAAGAATCCTTCTGCCTGATCAGGCTGTTTCCGATCCATTTGCCAGGCTCAACTGCCGGGGCCCGCTGTATACCGCCGCCGGGTCAGCCGCCCGGATTTCTTCCGAGTCCATACTTCCGTGCCGCTCTTCTCCGGGATCGAAGCCGTGCTTGCGCTTTAGCCGGTCGAACAGCTTTCCCAGGTTTTCGTCATATGATCGCGGCGCGTACACCGACTTGCCATAGAATGCCGCGATCCGTGCTTCATGCTCTGGGAAATTCGACCGGACAAACGGGATAAACCGACGCGCCGCCGCCGGTTTGAGAAACAGCGAACGCCACCATAATCCCGTCGCACCGGCGCGGCGCGCCGCCCGGATCACGCTCTCGATTCCGGCTGGATCGTCGGTCAATCCCGGTATCACCGGCATCATCAGGACGTTGCAGCGGATTCCTGCCGCCGCCAGTTCCGCTACCGCCCGTAAGCGTAGCGACGGGCGCGGCGCACGCGGCTCGATCATCCGCTGCAGCCGCCGGTTGAGCGTGATCAGCGAGAAATTGACCGAGATCCGCGATCGCGCGTTAATCGCGCGCAGCACGTCCAGGTCCCGCGCGATCAGACCCGACTTCGTCGTAATCGAGAGATTCAGACCGCCCACCCGTGCGAAGACTTCGAGCATCGAACGCGTCAGCCCGAACTTGCGTTCCGCCGGCTGGTAGGGGTCGGTCGCCGTACCGATCGCTATCTGGTCGGCGCCGATCGGCGTGCGCGCGAGCGTTCGCGCGAGCACTTCCGCTGCGCGTTGCTTGACAAAAATCCGCCGCTCGAAGTCCATCGGGTCGCGCAGTTCCAGGAACTCGTGGGTATAGCGGGCATAGCAGTAGACGCATCCGAACTCGCATCCACGGTATGGGTTGATCGTCCAGCGAAAGGACATCCGCGGACTGGTGCAGCGGTTGAGGATTTGCTTGACCGGCATTTCGAGAAACTCGACATCGCGCAACTGCGGGAGTTCGGCGGGATGTTGGGCGACGAGCGGCAGGGTAGCGGCGGCATCCATTAAACCAGTTTCGCTCTTTCTTCGCCTCTCGTCAAGGGGGATTATCCGGTACTTAACACCTCGTCAGGCGACACGTCTAATTTGTGCGTGACAGGCCGGTGTTCCCCTTCGCTGAACTAAGAGGCGAAGGTTATGAAGCGAAATTTTTGGGTGACGGTCGCTCTGATTGTTTTAGCTTTAATCGGTTGGTGGAATGGTTTTGTCAGCGCCGCAACTTCCACTACCACCGAAACCGCTCGTGGCTGGATCGTAGGCCAAACAAGTCGGTGTATGATGAGGCCCGCCGAAGCGATCCTCGTAAACCAAAAACCCAAAGACGATCAATTCCGGTGCGTTGGGCAATTCACTATCAGTCGTAACCGCCCAGTCCGGCAATGGTACGCCAATCTTGAGCGCATTCTCGGCGTTATGTTCTGGGAACATTGGACCAATGTTGCGCTCCGTAATTGTTGGCTCGGAAATCGCTGTGGACCAAACGAAAGTATTGGCCGTGTAAGCTCCAATGCCGATCTTCGCGCGGAGTTTCAATGCCGGAGATTTGCCGAAGTTATGGATTGTAATGATGGTGGAGGGTTGGCCATTTACCCGATAGTCGGTGAGAGGACTGATTTCGACCAACTAACCCAAGGCCGATCGCTACTAACCAGCGCTTTATACGCGATTCGGTTGGCGTCCCTCGCTACTCGTACCTGATTCTGAGTGGCACGGACATAACAGATCAGGAATATCAACCCGACGACTTCGAGACCGAACCGCAACCACTCGCGCACAAACTGTTCAAAGGATTCGGAATTGTTCTTTTGATGGTTGGTTGGGGATTGTACAGGCGAGGCCACGGATGGAAGGCGCCCTTGATTGGCTTCGTTATATTCGTCATCGGAAGCACGGTTTTCTACTACGCCTTGGGTTAAGCACCACAACAGCACCGCATCCGGCTGAAGATTCAATTCATTTTTTTGTGCGTTTTGCTTTAGCCGCCTGACTAACTTTCGCCAAGTGACGATCAATATCAGCAGGATCGATATCGAGAACCACGCCCATCGCTTCATCGAATTCGACCGTCAGGTTTAGCGCTTCGGGCGCCTCGTCTTCGAGCCGCGCGATTAACTCCTCATCGGAAACGCGAGACTTTGCGATCTTTGACTGGTTTTTCTTGCGCGCTGTCATTCTGGGAATTTATTTCTTATTAGCGGCAATAAACTGATTGATCTCCGCTGACGTAGCTGATTGAGACTGTGTCATAATTCCGCGTGCCGTTCCTTCTTTCAAACCATTGGCAGTCGGAATCGCTATGATTATTTGGCCATTGCGATAAAGCTCGTTTCGCAAAGTCCGATTGTGGAAGCGAAAATTCTTTCCACGCAACCAAGCGATTAGGGTATCGCGGGGAATCACACGCTAAGCTTGAGCGAATGTTATCGGAGAAGCTACGTCAACGGGCCGAACATTGAATGTCTCTTCGCGAGCAGGCACTGCCGAAAACTTGAGGCCACGTGATGACAAAAATCCTTCTATCTCATTTGTCTCGTGGAGGCTTCTGAAAAGCAGATCGGTTACATCCACGATCATTTCTAATAATTCATTCCAGCTCTCACCTTGCGTTGTAAGATTGAGCGCTTTGTTGGTGGCCACGTATCCACCTGCCTGTTTGTCCTCTTCAACGATCCAAGGTAAAGGCTCGTGAATTCGAATCCTAGTTCGTTTAGTGTTCAACTCCACCGATGTATTAATCTTGTCCATAATTTATCGCCTTCCGCCGTGTTTCAGCGTTGAAGCGACGCTCGTATTTTCCAACCTCAAACCACACCTGCCGCAGCGTCGCCGCCCCTCCACCCCTCTCGACAAAAACAATCGACGCGGGCGTCCTCATTCGTCGTCTCCGCGCTACTGTGCGATGCATCGCGCCCGTGTGGGTCGTGACATACCACACTGGTCGATTTTAGCGTCAAGGGTCCCTATGCGGCAATAACCAACATGCGGAATTTGCCGTGTAAAATCGCGCACTTCTCGTAATCTTTGAGCAGTTTAGCCTGTCAAGTCCCGCCAACTGTTCCCCTTCTCCATAAACGGCAATTCTAGCTGCCGTGGCTTGCTGGCTGGCGGCTGAGGCCGTCGCCAGCGAGGCGTCCTCAGCATCCTGCTATGATCGCGTCAAAGATGTCAGGATTCTTCCGATCAATGAACCGGAAGCAAAGAAAGGTTACATCCCATGACCATCCTCGCCCTCGATCCTCGGCAGGGCTAATAGCCTCCGAAGCCACCCTTGTTCATTTTTTCGAGTCGATCGCTGGAGATTGTGTACGGATTATCGATCACCACCATGCCTTGATACTTCTTTTTCTGAGCGCTTGAATCGGTCACCGGCGGCTGGTCGGGTTTCAACATTTCCTGGCGCTTTTCCGCGCTAAAACCAATTATCGCAGACAAAGCAATAAGCCCGCGCATCAGCGCTTCGGTGGTTGATGCAATCGACGGACGGGCGCACATTAAGCCGCGGCAACGATTCTCCTTTTGACCTGAAGCAGTCTAAGCATATCGCAGCCATCGCGCGATCTCGCGCGTCGATGGCTTCTTGCCGTACATCAAGATTCCGACGCGATAGATTCGCGAACAGACCTCCACGGCCAGGTATATCGCCCCGACGAGAAGCGCAAGGGCGCTCGCTACCTGCCATCCGGAGGCCGCCCCAGGCACTCTGACGGACGACCGCTTCGTCGGAGGGTTCGGACGGAGGATAATCAACTCGACGTCAGCGGCCGAGTGCTTATTTGTTTCAGCCCGGAAAATACCCGCGCTTGAGCGCGATGCCTTCGACTGGGACACCCGGGATCCTCGTCGCTGCCGAGTTCGCGCGCGCGAACAGCGATGCGGTCTGGTCCGAGTACACAAGTTTCCACTCCGGATCCTGCTCCAGTCGGTGATCTACCGGGGACTGGGGTGGAATCAGCACGAAGTCGTGCGGGTAGGCCGAGAGCACCCGCGCCGCGCCGGGCAAATCGAAATAGAATAGGGCGTAATCGCGAATTACCTGTTGCGGAAAAACCGTATCGTAACGGCCGTCGATAAAGACCTTCGAGTCCGGCGCCATATGCCAAATGAGATAGTCGCCCCAGCCAAAGGCGCCAAGCACATTGCCCCGCAAAGCATGTTGCTGCATGAACGAGATCGCTCCGCCAGGATAGCCAGGCTCCACCATGATCCGCGGGGAAAAGAGTCCGCTCGAGATAGCCACCATGGCCGCGAGGGCTACCGCCAACCATTGGTTTACGCCGGAACGATCAGGCGGGCGGGCCGATTCCGCCTTTGTGGGTAAATCGCGTCCGCGCATCCCCGCTAAGATCAGCCCGGCGTGGCGTGCGACCGGCGCGGCGCACGCAATCACCGCAAGCGGCATGTTGCGCACTGCGGTAAACGCCGCCGCGCTCATCACCACTGCTATTGCAACCAGCGGCAGGTCATCTCCTCGCGGCGTCTTCACGAAGGTTATCGCCATCGCCGCAATCAGCCCCAGCACGCACAAATAGTAAATCACGCCCAGATGCCCCGCACTCCATTGCCGCTCGAACGCGAACAGCAGCGGCTGCCAATCGGTGACCATGTTGCGCGTTAGCGGATTGCGCAGCGCATGCGTCACCGCTTCCCAGGTGCTGATCCCAAACGGTGTCAGCAGGGTTGCCGCCGTCGCCGCGATCGTCAACATCCCCAGTCGCGCCCCGCGTGCGATTCCCGCACCGGCGATCAAATCCTCTGCGCCAACCGCCCCGGCGTACACGCCAAGCGCCGCGATCCCGATGATGAAGCCGCCGTGAAGATTCGCCCACAGCGCGATAATCGGTACCGCGATCCAAAGCGGCGCCGCGCCGCGATAGTTATGCCGTCCGAGCAGCGCGAGGATCGCCGCAAACAGGCAAAAGCTGAAAACCTGGGGCCGGAACATCATCTGCGGCATCAGGGCCAGCGCCGTGGCGGTCAGCGTATTGAGGCGCACCGAGGACGTCGCGCCGGTCTCAGCCAGCCCCATTGCGATCAGGAGAACTGTGGCGGCGGCACAGCCGAACTTCCACAGCTTCAATCCCGCAACTCCGAGATGGTTGTAAAGCAGTGCCATCACGACGTCGGTCAGCCATTCATGGTTGAGAAACGGATGACCCGGCGCGGAATACGAGTACTGGTCGTTGAGCACGATCTGGTGCTGGGTAAGCATCGCCTGGCCGAAACGGAGATGTCCCCAGAGGTCGGGGTCGGCGCGATTCCCGGCGCCAGCGATCACGATCACCAGCAGCAGCACCCCGGGAGCGTATCGAAGGAGCGAGACCGTTCGCGCCGCGCTCGCCGGCGCATCCGCGGTCACCTCGGCCGGCGAAGCGGCGCTGGCAGTCGCTCGCGGCCACCGCTGTCGTGCTGACAAGTGGCGCTCTCCGCTACCGCGCAACCGCAATCACGCTCTTGCCGATCACAGGGGCCAAACATTTATCCAGGGTCTTGCTGAGCGGGAACACAAAGTGGTCGTAAAAACCGACCGCACCGCCGCTGAAGCGGAACAATCCGAAGCGTTCCAACGCCTTGACGACCAGAGAAGCGGGGAAGCCGACCGAGTCGAAATAGCGCACGCACTGCGCAGAGAAGCCGCCCTCAGTCAGGGTGGCCCGCAACGTCGCTTTGGTGAACCGTTGAACGTGTCCAACCTCATCATCGAGGCTGGTCCACAGAGCGTTGAAGGCCGGTACGAACACAAATAGCGTCCCGCTTGGCTTCAGTACGCGCCGCAGGCCCCTTATTGCGGTTGATAGATCGGAGATGTGTTCCAGGACATTGACACTGTAAATAAATTCGTAGCTCGCATCAGGAACTTCCTGAAGTGTCGCATACACCTTGCGGCTTCCGAGCCCGGCTCGCAGCTGATCATCGATTTCCACGCTGTCAACCGTTAGACCCCTGGCTTCAAATCGCTTGACGAACGCTCCATCTCCCGCCCCGAATTCCAATATTTCCTTCACGCCTCGCGGTATCGCCGTCTCAATGATGGCTTGCACGGCGTCGGTATACTTCACGGCCTCGTGCATCGCCTCAAGGATCCGTCGACCTGAGTAGGATTCCTGGCTCATCGGTCGTTGTTGTGCTCCAGCGGTTTGCAGTCTCGAGCCCACGCGGAGGCTCTCCAGAGACTACAGAAAACCCCTTGCACCTCTTACTTCGTTTCCTTTTGTAGTCGCACCGTGATTTACCGATACATATCGCTGCGTCGCTGTCGGCACAGCGCGTAAAAAATTCCCTGATGGTATAGAGAAATGGAGCACACGCGCCGTAAGCTTAGCATTTTTTTTAGAGAAATCCTGCGGCGCATCTGATGCTAAATCAGTCTCTTTAACTCTCTCCGGTTCAGACTTGGGCAGATAACCTCGCGCCCTATGCTATATTGTTTTCCGTTAGCGCCGCTTCGTCTGATCCAATGGAACTGAAAAAGAGAAGCTGTGCTATGGTGCGGTCTCGTGAGACCAGTTGGGGCCACCGCGGTAGCACTGGGAACGACGCTGTTTTTTCTGGCGTTCCTTTCTCCGATCATTTATTCGGTCGACGGCATTTCGAACCTTGCCTTGGCTGAGTCGGTCGTGACACACGGCAGCCTTGTCGTGCCAAAGTCACTTGGAATGATCGGGCGGGGGGGACTGTACTACTCGAGATGGTATCCACTCGTTTCATTCGTAGCATTGCCCTTTGTTGCCATCGGAATTCAGTTCGCCCATTGGATGCATTTGCCCGTTCATTACACGGCAGGCGCATTCGCTCTGCTTCTCTCGCCAGTTCTGGTGGGCGCTACGACAGGAATGGTGATGATGCTGGCATCGCGGCTTGGAGCTTCGCCGCAAGGTAGTGTTCTCGCAGCAGTCGCGTTCGCTTTCGGCACCATTGCGGTTGTTTACGCTCGCGAGTTCTTTGCGGAACCCCTGCTGGCTCTGATAACGGTCGCCGCGACGTACTTTGAGTTGGGGAGCCAACGTCAGCGCTTTACGATCTGGGCGCTGGCCGCTCTCGCTGTGCTTGCAAAGCCCCCGGGACTAATCTTGGGTCCTGTTCTCGCGGCACACGCGACGTTGAAAGATCGCTCGCCGAGCGCCACGTTCGCCCCGTTGCTAGGCACGCTAACGGGTCTCGCTATTTACTTCCTTTACAACTACGTCCGCTTCGGAGATGTGCTCACCTTCGGCCATTCCGCCGCCTTCAGGCTGGGAGATCTCCCCCAAGGAGCGGCAGGGCTGCTCGTAAGTCCGGGACGCGGACTGATGTGGTATTGCCCCACCGTTCTGGCGCTCGCGGGGTTGCGTGCGAGTTTCTTCAAGCGACTTGACATACTGCTAATAGTTTCAATCGCGGTCGCCTATCTTGTCATCTATGGTCTTGGGGCGACTGGGCCGGTGGTTGGTCGTGGGGACCGCGCTATTTGATGCCGGCACTACCAGGACTTATGGCGCTGTGCGGCCTGCTCCAAGCCGGCACTCCGCGTAGAGCACTTGCCCTTCTTACTATAATTGGCTTCTTAGTAAATGCACCAACCCTCGTCTCCTACTACGATTGGGTATATCAGGAGGAACTCGTGACTCACGAGTTACCGGAGACCACACAATGGTCGCTGCGCGAAGCGCCTTTCCTCAGAATTTGGGGAAGCATGTCGAGGGAAGTCCGCGACGCTCATCGCACCGATGTTCGCACGTTAGTCCAACACGCAGGTGAGACCACGGACAACTCGGAAGACTCTTGGCGCACTCTCCGAGTGATAGCAGTTTGGTGGTGGATGTTGCCGCTGGTACGAATACCTCGAGTTTTCGGCGCAGCAATTTCTGTCTTCCTCACCTTCATCGGGCTCGCCTTGATTTGGCGGACGTGGGTGATCTCGTCATTGCCGACCGTCTAGGCGAGTTCAGGCCCCTCGGCGCAATACTTTACGTCACAGAAGCTAATTCGGTCCCTGCACCGTTGGTACGGAATCCAAAGGCTTACCTGTCTTCGGACTGCTCTACGCTAGAGAGTCGTCGAGGCTGCAGGTCATTACATCAATTCGACCGGTGGCCGCTGTGGGCGCGGGCGCATCTCTACGGCAAAACCGCCAGATCGTAGGCTGGTGGGAGCTTTTCCGCGATCACCGTCACCTCTTCGCTCTGTTCATCCACGCGGATCACCGTGCCGTCGCTCATTGCCCCGAACAACGATCCGTTGACCGGCGCTGCCACCAGCCGCATCACCATCCCCCGCGTCGCATGCGTCGATCCGTCACCCGAGGCGATCGTGCGGAAGCTGTTACCGCGGTCTTCGCTCCGAAACATCAGCGCGTCGGCGCCTACCGCGCCCATCGACCACATCGGCGGCGGCCCGGCGGCGGCGACCGTGTAGATGGGTGCATTGATGCCCGGGCGCACCAGCAGGGGCACCGTGTACGAGCGGCTGAGGCCGCGCACATACGTCCACGACGCGCCCGCGTCGCTCGAATGGTAAAGCCCGCGCCCGGTCGTGGCGTAGAGCCGCCGCTGATCCTCGGTGTCGACCACTACGCAGTGGATATCCGCGTAGATACCGTGACCTAGCGGCTCAAAACTCTTTCCCCGGTCGCGCGACCGGAACACGCCCCCCTCCTCGACTCCGACGTACATGATATTCGGGTTCTTGGGATCGAAGCTGATCGAGCGCACGTGCGGAATATGCGGCGGCGGCGGGAAGGTCCAGCGGTCACGCCCCGGCAGCTTCAAGAACGCCGTGCACTCGCGAAAGCTGTGGCCATCCTCGCTATGGAGAAGCCGTGCATGCGACGTGCCGACGAACACCTCGCCGGGCGCGTCAGGCGGCGTCGCCACACACCAGACGTCCTCGTCGCGGATCGTGCCGGGAGTGATATCGGCCCAACTGCGGCCGCCGTCGTTCGATCGCGCGAGCGAAGTCCTGCCGCGCGCGCTCCCGGCCTGGTTATTGTGCAGTGAACCCGCATAGAGCAGCCCCGGATCGGCACAATCCTGCGCTAGCGACCAGACCGAAGCCGGATCCGCCGAGACCATTACCGGCGTCGGGCCACGATCGGGCTCGAGGACTACGATTCCCTTGGCCGTCCCGATACACAGTCTCATCCGCGTCTCTCCCCCTGGGATGCGGCTGCAAGCGGAAACGATGAAGGAGCCTGCACTACCACACCCGCCATCCCACCGTCAGGCCTGCGGCAATACTAGCCCGCGTCCGCGGAAAACGCCATATAATCCGCGCTAAGACCGCGGAACACCACGTACCTATTCGAGCCGTGTCGAGACCGCGACTCCAGCGAGTTGCGCCGGCGCAACTTTCTTGGGATCGGGGTCGAAGCGAGCCTTCCGCACCGTCATGACCCCGCCGTTCAGAGCCAACGACATCCCATTCTCGTCGAGCGCTACAATCGTTCCGGGTGATTGCGGCGCTTCCCCGGGTTCGAGTATCGCGTCATATAGGCGGAGGTTCCGGCCGCCGACCGTGGCGTACGCGCCGGGCTGGGGATCGCATCCGCGCACCAGATTATGGACCTCGCGGGCAGGCCGGGAGAAATCGACCCTGGCATGCTCGTCGCGGCAGATCGGTTCGTAGGTCGCAAACCGCTCATCCTGAGGCAACGCCGGAGGATCGCCCGCCTTCACCAGGTCAATCGCATCGCTCAGCGCCTCGATCCCCAGCGGGAAAAGCGTATTGAAATATAGCGAACCAGTCGTATCCTGCGGATCGATCAAAACCCGCCGCTGGATCAGGATCGGGCCGGTATCGATACCGCGATCGGGCCAGAACCAGGTCACGCCCGTTTCGCGGTCGCCCTGAATAATCGCCCAGTTGATCGCGCTGGCCCCACGATGGCGCGGTAGTAGCGAGGGATGGAAGCAGATCGTCTTGAAACGCGGCGCAAGCAAAATCCGTTCGGGTACGATCAACGTAACGAACGCCATCACGCAGAAGTCAGCGTTAAGCGATTTGAAATGGTCGAATGCGGCCTCGCCGCGAAAAGACGCCGGTTGGCTCAGCGGTAGCCCGAGTTCCAACGCCTTGGCCTTCGCCGGATCCACGCGGCCTCCGGGAGCATCGGGTGGAACAAAGACGTGGACTATCTCATCACCGTGCGAAACGAGCGTTTCGAGCGCTTTTTCCGCAAAGGCCGCCTGACCGATGAGAACAATCCGCAACTCTCCGACCTCCAGCTGATTCCGAGCCAAGCTAACAAATCGCCGATGGGCATGCACGCCGGCGCGCTCCACGCATCCCCGCAGCCCGCGGCAGACCGCGCGATGTGGAATATCCCGGCGCGCGCTTTTCACCATTCGGCTGAATCATCTATCATCGCCGGCAGGTGACAACTATGCGCCAGGATATCGAGATAAATGCGGAAGGCGTACTGCTCCGCGGATGGCTCTATTTGCCCGAACGCGCTTCAAAGTCAGGTACCCGGAATCGTGATGGCCCACGGATTTTCCGCGGTCAAGGAGATGTACCTCGATCGCTTTGCGGAGGTATTCGCGGCCGCCGGCCTGGCTGCGCTGGTCTTCGACAATCGCAATTTCGGTGCGAGCGAAGGTGAGCCGCGCCAGGAGATCGACCCGTGGCAGCAGGTGCGCGACTATCGGCATGCGATCACGTGGCTGCGACGCCAGCCGCACGTCGACCCGCATCGGATCGGTATTTGGGGTTCGAGCTACAGCGGCGGCCACGTCTTGGTGGTGGGCGCGATCGATCGTCGGGTCAAATGCGTGGTTTCCCAAGTCGCGCTGGCCAGCGGTTCGCGCAACCTGAAGCGGCTGGTGCGTGCCGACATGGCGGCGCCTTTACGCGAGCAGTTCGACATCGACCGCGACACGCGGTTCGGCGGTGGAGCACCCGCGATGGTTCCGGTAGTTACATCGGAACCAAACGGCGTCGCCGCTTTGCCCACCGCCGATTCGTGGGAATGGTTCATGGAAACCGGGAAGACGCGCGCCCCCTCCTGGCGGAACGAGGTCACGCTGCGCACAGTCGAGATGCTCGGCGAATACGAACCTGGGAGCTATATCGAGCGTATCAGCCCGACGCCGCTGCTGATGGTTATCGCGGCGCAGGACCATCTGGCGGTGGCGGACGAGGCGTTCGCTGCGTTCAATCGCGCGCTCGAGCCCAAGCGGCTGGTGGTGCTCGGAGGCGGCCATTTCGACGCCTATGTAAAGGACTTCGGGCAGGCCAGCTCCGCGGCGCGCGACTGGTTCGTACGGCATCTGAAGGCCTGAGCGATGGCACGGGCACGCCTGATACCTGCGGCGATCGGTCTCCTGGTGGCGTTCCTCGGCTTTCGCGTCGAGTGCGATGCTACCGGCCGCGATTCGGCAAAAGGAAGGATCGTCGTCCTGATGGTATGGGACGGGTTGCGGCCCGACCTCGTGAATGAGAAGGACACGCCGAATCTTTATGCACTAGAGAACCGCGGCGTCCGCTTCGAGCATCACCATTCAATTTTTCCCACGGTCACGATGGTGAACGCGGCGGCGCTCGCGACCGGCGGCGACGCCGGCGCCACCGGTATATTGGGCGACAGCATGTACTTGGCGCCGGTCCTCGACGCGAAGAAGATCGAATCGAATCCGGTACTGTCACCGATCATCGACGCACCGATCGATCTTGAGAATTCGCATTACCTCGCGGCGCTGGACGGTCCGGATGCGTTCGACGGCCACTTGCTGGGACTCGACACGATCGCCGCGGAGGTGCGGCGCGATGGCGGTTATGCGGCCGTGATTGGCAAGCGGGGTCCGACTTTTCTTTTCGACAATGGGGGCGCCGCGGGCGTAGACCGCAGTGCACACAATTATCTGTTCGTGGCGGATGATATGGCGGCGCCACCGGCGGCGGAGGCAGAGCTAGCCGGCGCTCCCGCGATCAAGCGGGGGGACTTCGCCGCCGTGGGCGCGCGCGACGCATGGTTTGCGCAACTCGTGGCCGATCGCGCGCTCCCCGCGGCAAAACAGGCGGCGGCGAACGGCCATCCCGCAATCGTTGTGTTCTGGCAGCACAATCCCGATTCGGTCCAGCATTACGCGGGTCTCGGGACGGCGCCGGCCATCGAGGCCTTGCATCAATGCGACGCCAATCTTGCGCGCGTCGAGGGTGCGTTGTCGGCACTGGGCATCGCCGAGCGGACCGATTTGATGGTCGTCTCGGACCATGGTTTTGCCACGATCAGACTGGAGATATCGCTGAGCGACTTGCTCGTTGCGGCCGGTGTCAAGAAGTCCGCGGAAAGCACGGAAGTGGTGGTGGCGCCTAATGGCGGCTACGACCTGGTTTACCTCTCACGTGACGACTTCCCGTCACAAGAGGCGCGACGGCTGGCGTTGGTACGTATAGCGGATTTCGTGGAGGCGCAAGAATGGTGCGGTCCGATTTTTACCGTACGGCCGGTTGCAGGCGCGAATCCTTCGGAGGCGGATTACCTGGGTTGGATCCCTGGAACCTTCAGTGAGGGCGTAATCGGAATTCGTGATTCGGCGCGAGCGCCCGATCTGATCGTCTCGTTTCGGGAGATCCCGGACGCCGACAACCATGATCTTACCGGGCCCGAGAATCCGGCCTTCGCGCTGGGCGCTCACGGGCAGCAGGCGACGTCGAATCGATCGGCCAAATTGGTTAATCCGGTGCAAGGGTTGGTGTACTCGGACGTTGGCTCGCCGATTGTTGGCTCGCCGACTTTCACCACCGGGATGGGTATGCATGGCGCGGCGGGCAGCCGAGAGATCCATAACTTCTGCGCCGCCACAGGTCCCGGGTTTCGCCGTCATTTCGTCGACCCGGACCCGACCTCGAATCTCGACGCCGCCGCGACGATTCGTGAACTGTTGCACGTGCCCCAGCCAACGGCTTCGGGCGGGCGGGTTATGAGCGAGGCACTGACCAAACGCGTCGCGCCAATGGGAAGCGCGAGCCAATTCGTCGAGACGGCGTATCTGCCACTACAGGGTGGCGAAGTCGTCACCGAACTCAGATTCTCGCGCTTCGACGGGCGCAACTACCTCGACGATGCGACGGTAAGCCACGCTCCGCTGGGCGCTTCGCCCTAACGCCTCCGCAGCGATCGCCGGGACGATTCGGGCCGACGGTATGGCCCATCGATGTGTACCGTCCGCTTTCGACGAGAGGGAATCGTAAGCGCCAAGGTAAAGGAACCGGAAGGGCGAACCGTCTCAGGTCGACTCTTCACCCTTCCGGGCGCTGCGCGCCGAATAAGGGCCCGTCCGGCTACCGATCAGCGGAGCTTGGCGGCGATCTCGGAATAACCGTCGAGCATAGGCAACACCTTGTCCGCCTTGGCGGGCGGCAATCCGAAAATCAGGTGCGAGAAACCCCAATCGATCAGTTGCTTCGCCAAGTCAGCCTTGGGCGGAACACCGAAGATACCCAACTGCAGGTCCTCGAAACGCCGACCGGCGCGTCTGGCCTCTTCGCGCAGCTGCTGAACACCGCTTTTGAGCTGGTCGCCTTTGCGATTGATCGGAATCCATCCGTCGCAGAAGTCGACGACGCGCTCGAAGCACCTTTTTGCCTCGGAGCCGAGCAGGATCGGCGGACCGCCGGGCTGGACGGGTTTGGGCCAGCTCCAGATGGGGTCGAAGTTGACAAATTCGCCGTGGAATTCGGCCTTTTCCTTCGACCAGATCTCCTTCATCGCGAGCACACGCTCGCGCAGCAGCCGCCAGCGCCGTTTGAAATCGGTGCCATGGTTTTCCATTTCCTCGGCGTTCCAGCCGCCGCCGATGCCGAGGATCACACGCCCGCCCGAGAGGACGTCGAGGGAGGCGACTTCCTTGGCGAGGACGATCGGGTCGCGCTCGATCACCAGGCAGATGCCACTGCCGAGCTTGATCCTTTTGGTCACGGCGGCTGCAGCGGTCATAGCAACGAAGAGGTCGTGCGTATGCGAATATTCCATCGGGAGATCGCCGCCGCCGGGCCAGGGCGATCTGCGGCTAGTCGGAATATGCGTATGCTCGGGAAAAAACAGCGAATCGAGTCCGCGCTCTTCGGTTGCGCGCGCGAGTTCGCCGGGCTGGATCGCGTAGTCGGTCGCGAACATCATTACACCGAAAGTGGCCATTCGTTTTCCTCCAATCTGTTCCAGAAAAGGCTAGTCTTTCCGGACCGCGATGCACTCGATTTCAATATCAAACGGGCCCGTCCATACCGGCACACAGAAGAAAATGCGGGCTGGCGGATTTTTGGGAAAGTAGCGCTTGTAAATTTCGTTGAATGCTTTGAAGCGCTCCGGGCTTACACAGATTACGTTGACCTTCATGACGTGCTCGAGGTCGGATCCCGCCGCCTCAAGTGCCGTCTTCAACTCTTCCAGGCAGCGTTCGGCCTGCTGTTCAAAAGGCGCGTGGACGAGAAGTTCTCCGGTCTTGGGATCAAATGGCGGCAGACCCGAGACGAAGATCATGTCGCCGGCGCGAGTGCAGACCGAGACCGGCACACCCCATTTCTCGAAATTGCTGTCAAACGGTTCGACGCGGATAATTTCCCTCTTCACGATCTGTCTCCTTGTACGATTTGGTTGTTTCCGTTGACGTCCATGAAGACGTTGTCCTGGCCGAAGTGAGCCTTGAACCGATCAAGAATTCGGCCGGCGATTCATGATTTCTCCTTGATGGCTGACCCATCAACTATGATGACCTCATACGAAATAGACGAACGCGGTCCTGCCCTGCGCCTTATTCCAACCTGTTCCAAAGCGGCCGTGTCTAACCGTATCTCCGGTGACGAGCATTCGGCACTACCTCGCACGCTTGGCAGCGTGCGCGGAGATGGGGGGGACGTTACCAAAGAGGAGGATAAGCCCTTCCGGCATGGTGGGATGAGCGATGACCGCGTCGCGTATCGCGGTGTACGGCAATCCGCCAAGCATCGCCATCTGCACGGCTGCCATGACGTCTCCAGCGCCGGCGCCAAACATGGTGAATCCGAGGATGCGGTCGCTTTCGGCCTCGATCAACACCTTCATAAATCCGCGCGTTTCAGAAATCGTCATCGCGCGAAGGACGGCAGCCACGGGCAACTTGGCAACGCGATAAGGGATGCCGCGCCGTTTTGCCTCCGTTTCGCTGAGTCCGATACGGGCCAACTCCGGGTCGGTGAACATGCAGAACGGAACCTGGCGGCCGGTCGTCACGCGGTTCCCGCCGGCGATGTTGTCACTCACAACCCTGAAATCATCGGTCGAGATATGTGTGAATTGTGGGCTTCCGGCGCAATCTCCGATGGCCCAAACACCCTCGGCGGTCGTCTGCAAACGCTCGTTCACCTTCACATAGCCGCGGTCGGTCGTCTCCACGCCCGCCTTTTCGAGGCCGATGCCGCTCGTATTGGGCGTACGTCCTGCGGCTACCAGCAGGTGGGTGCCTTTCAGAGAAAGGTCGGCTCTGTCGCGCGAGCCGAGGAGTCTGATCCAATCGCCGGAGTTGCCCTCGACACGGGTTATTTTTGCATTCGTGACGACGGTGATGCCTTCATCCCGGCACATTTCTTCCAGTCCCTGCGAGGCATCTTCGTCTTCGTGGTGCGCGAGGCGGCCATTTCGGTCGATCAGCGTGACCTCGGCGCCGAAACGGCGGAAGGCTTGGGCAAGTTCGAGTCCGACATAACCAGCGCCCAGAACCAGGAGGTGTTTCGGGATGTGATCAAGTTCAAATGCCTCGATGTGGGTCAGCGGCTTCGCCTCGGCCAATCCCGGAATTGGCTCAAGCGTGGCGCGCGAGCCGGTATTGACGGCTACATTTTTACCCCGGAATGTGCATGTCCCGCCGTCGTTCAAGGCAACTTCGATGGTTTTCGGGCCAACGAAGCATCCTGTGCCCATCACCAGTTCCGCGCCGCTCTTCGTGAAGTAGTGGTCGCGAAAACTGTCGACAATGTTCACCACCATCTTGCGCTTGCGCTCACGCACGGCTGCCATGTTGATGCGAACATTCTCTTTGCTGATGCCGAATTCGTTGCTGCGATAAAAGAACGAGGCAACCTTGGCGCTGTGGATGATGTTCTTGCTGGGCAGGCACGCGATGTTCGGGCACGAACCGGCCACGTATTTGCGTTCGATCACAATCACGCGTTGTCCCTTTTGTGCGAAGGTCCCGGCAAGAATTTTGCCGCCGGTACCGCTGCCCAGCACGAGCAGATCGCATTCTTCCATGGTATTGCTCCGTTGAGGTTAATTGCTCCCACTATTCCGCAACCCGAGCAAGATACGATGCGTCCGGCCGCGATGCTACGACCCCTTCCGTGATGGACCTATAAACGAGCCCGCCGCTGCTGAAAACCGAAGGTTGCATGGTGCTACCAGGTCGGCGAATGCCGACGACACGGGGAATCGCGAAAAACCAGACCGGCGCCGCTCAAGGCTCCGGCGGGGACTTTACAACTTCGCCCCGAGTGGGGCAGCTTAGCGATTGCGCGCAACGTGATCTTGAGTTCGCGGAACAAGGAGGAACGTGCGTGACACCGACCGAAAGTTTTGTCGAAGTGGCGGGCGGCAAGATCCAGATGCTCACAGCGGGCACTGGCCATCCACTGCTGATTCTCCATCACGACGTCGGCAACCCGGGATGGCTGCCCTTCTATGACGACCTCGCGCGCGACTTCACCGTACGCGTACCCTCTCACCCAGGCTTCGGCAAGTCGGAGCGGCCAGAATGGATGCGCACGGTGCGCGATCTGGCGATGGTTTATAACTGGCTGCTGAACGATCAGAAGCTCAACCCGGTCATCACCGTCGGACTCGGCTTCGGCGGATGGATCGCGGCCGAGATGGCGATGATGTGCCATCACGAGAACTCACGGATGGTCCTGGTGGGCGCGATGGGCATACTGCCGCGCAACGGCGAGATACTCGATCAGTTCCTGATTAATACTATCGACTACACGCGTTCGGGTTTCGCGAACCAGGATAAGTACGTCGAGCTTTACGCCGCGGAGCCGACGCTGGATCAGCTCGAGCAATGGGAAATTAACCGCGAGATGACGAGCCGGGTCGCCTACAAACCCTATATGTATGACCAGACGCTACCGCATCTGATCCGAGGTGTACGAACGCCTACGCTGATTGTGTGGGGCAGCGACGATCGCGTGGTGCCGCGGGTATGCGGCGAGCAATACCGCGAGGCGATCGCGGGAGCGCGGCTTGAAACGATTGGCGGCTGCGGCCATTTCGTGGAAGTCGAGAAGCCGGCCGAATTGGCGAAACTGGTACGGGATTTCGCCGGCGGGCGCTAAGTGCGCCGCCTGATCGATCCACGCCGGCAGCGCGAGCCGAGGATGAAAAAATCCGGAGGGAATCCGCTATGCATTTGATGTACTTCACCGAAGAACCGATGTCGGCCTATCCCGAAGAGGAAGGCAAGAAATTCGGCTATACGGCCCTGGTGTTTCCCAACAAATATTTCGACCCTGTCGCCGGCAGCAGACTCTACGAGGAGCGCATCATCGAGTACCAGCTCGCGGAGGAGTCGGGCTTCGATGGGATCATGCTCAACGAGCATCACAATGCGCCCTTCTGCATGCAGGCCAAGTGCAACGTGATGGCGTCGATCCTGGCGGCCGTGACCAAGCGGGTGAAGATCGTTCTGCTGGGGAATCCGCTACCGATCTCGGAAAATCCGGTGCGCCTGGCCGAAGAGCTGGCGATGATCGACATGATTTCGAAGGGGCGGCTGGTCTCGGGCTTCGTCCGCGGCGGCGGTGTCGAATCACTCGCGACCAACGTCAACCCCGCCTATAACCGTGAACGTTTCGAAGAAGCGCACGACCTCATCATCAAGACCTGGACGGTGCCGGGACCGTGGCGATGGGAGGGCCGGCATTACCAGTTCCGCGTGGTCAACCCCTGGGTTTTGCCGCTCCAGAAGCCCCATCCGCGGGTCTGGGTCCCCGGTGTCTCGAGCCGGGAGACCATCGTGTGGGCGGCGCAGCATCGCTACCCGTATATCGCGCTCAACACGTCGATCGAGGACAGCAAGAAGATTTGGGCAACCTACGACGAAGCCGCGGCGAAAGCCGGCTACCAGGGCGGGCCGGAGCAGCGCGGTTATCTCATTCGATGCCACGTGCAGGAAGATGAAGAGAAAGCACTGCGTAACGCGCGACAATTCATGTGGATGCAGGGTGAGTTCACCGGCCTGCAGCATCCGGTGTGGGCGGCGCCGTCGGGTTATCTCGGACCGTGGGCGCGTCGCGCGCTGGCCGAGGTTCATGTGGGCCGGCGTCCGAATCCCGCGGCGGGAGCGCCCTTCGAGAAACAGATCCAACGTATGCTAATAATCGCGGGGACCCCCGACCAGGTCGTGCAGAAGCTCAAAATCGTAATGGAGGAGACCCGGCCGTCGATTATGGCGTTGTGGGGCAACGACGGTAAGGTTTCGCATGAGGACGGTAAGAATTGCATCCGACTGCTGGGCAAAGAGGTCCTGCCGCGGCTGCGCGAAATCGGCAAAGGCCTTGGGCTCAACAGCCCGTTTGAGGCGAATACCCCGGTGAGCCTGGCCGACTCGCCGGGACATGGTCAGAGCGCGGCGGCAGGCGCCTGAGGGTCTGGCATTCCGGCAATACCCAATGGTAGCGACCAGAGGTTGAAGCAATGGCGACAGAAAGTGACATCCTGCAGCGCGTCAAGGAA
This sequence comes from uncultured Pseudomonadota bacterium, assembly GCA_963837035.1. Taxonomy (GTDB): domain Bacteria; phylum Desulfobacterota; class Binatia; order Binatales; family Binataceae; genus JASHZA01. The sequence goes on along the minus strand of CAWIMH010000018.1, from coordinate 357,513 downwards.
GGAATGAAGCAGCCGGCGAAGGATATTCCATCGCTGCGCAAGTTCATCGATCGCAACAGCAAGGCGCTCAACGCCGTGCCGCCGGAAATCGGCGCCTTCCATGAAAACGTCGAACTCCGTCCCGCGCTGACTGCGGATATCTCAGTCCCCAAGGGCTCGGGGCCGTTCCCCGTGGTCATCTACCTGCACGGTGGCGGATGGGTCGCCGGTAGTGCGAAGAGCCATCAGAAGCTCGGGATGCAATTCGCCGAACACGGCTACCTGACGATCAACCTCGATTACCGACTGGCGCCGGAGCATCCGTTCCCCGCGGGACTCGACGATTGCATTTTCGCGGCGGAATGGGCCGCGGGGAAAGTCACGCAGTATGGCGGTGACGAGTCGCGGATGGCAATTGGGGGCGACTCCGCAGGAGGCAATCTCGCAGCAGCGACGCTGGTTACTCTCGCCGCGCGCAATAGCCCGATAAAGTTCAAGGCCGGGTTGCTGATCTATGGACTGTACGACGTCGCGGCGGTGGTCGCGCGTGAGAAAGGCGCGGCCTTCGGGCTCGGGATGATGGCGCGCGCATATCTTGGCGATCGATACGACGCCCTGGTCGGTGATGCGCGCGTCAGCCCGCTCAACGGCGTGAACGCGGGATTGCCGCCGCAATATATCCTCTGCGGTACCAGTGATTTTCTGCTGGCCGAGTCGCACACCATGGGCGATGCCTGCAAAAGGGCAGGCGTACCGTACGAGCTGGACATCGTGCCGGACATGCCGCACGGGTTCATTCAAATCTGGATGTTGTCGGCAGCCGGCGCAGCGCAGCAGCGCATGTATGACTTCATGCGCCGCCACGTCTGAGTTGGCGACCCCGAGCACTTGTGGGCCGGGCCGAGCCGCGCAATTTGGCGCTTTTGGGCCGCAGATCGCGGTGAGGGCAAGGGCAGGAGCCTTGCCCTAGGGCACCACGAGGTGCGATACAGTATTAGCAAAGCCTTCACTACAGATTAGGAGGGACTACACATGGCAAACCTGCGTGTGATCTCCGCCGACTCCCATATGATGGAGCCCGCCGACCTATGGGAGACACGTCTAGACCACAAATTCCGTGACCAGGCACCAAAAGTCGTCAAAAGCGAGAGTGGCAAGGGGTTATTGTTCATCGCGCCCGGCGTGCGTCCATTTCCTGTCGCCGGTGGCTTCGGGATTGGCAAGAGCGGCGAAGAACTGAAAGAGCATCTGAAAAAGGGTTATGAAGCGGCGCGACCGAGCGGATGGGACCCGGCCGAGCGGATCAAGGACCAGGATATCGACGGAGTGCAGGCCGAAGTGATCTACACGACCCTGGGGATGCCGCTCTTCGGGCTCGATGACGACGAACTGCGGCGTGCCTGCTTTGGCGTCTACAACGACTGGGTTGCAGAATTCCGCTCGTACAGCCCTAAGCGGTTGCATCCGGTCGCCCTGCTCTCACTCGACGATATTCCACTCGCCGTCAAAGAGTTGGAGCGGTGTGCGAAAATGGGGCTCAAGGGGGCTATGATCTGGGGAGTACCGCCGGACGACAAGCCCTACTACAGCGAGATGTACGATCCGTTCTGGGCGGCGGCCTCTGAAATGAAGATGCCGCTGTCGCTGCACGTGATCACGCAGCGCGACCAGAAGGGTAAGAACCGCGACAAAAGTCGCGAAAAGACTGAGGAGAGCGGCCCGATCGTTTTCGGCGGGGTCAGGATGCTCATCGGAACGATGCAGCCCGTCTACCAGGTCCAGCGCACGCTCTCGAGTTTCATTTTCGGCAAGGTCTTCGAGCGCTTTCCCAATCTGCGCATCGTCTCGGCGGAAAACGACACCGGCTGGATCGCGCACTTCATGTATCGCAGCGACCATATGTACGGCAAGTTCGGCACCATGCGCGAGGAAACGAAGCTCAAGATGCAACCGTCGGACTACGTTCGGCGGAATATCTGGGCGACCTTTCAGGACGACGCAATCGGTCCGATGACCTATCGGTTCTTCGGCGAAGACAACTATATGTGGGCATCAGACTTCCCCCATACCGATTCGACCTGGCCGAATTCGCTGAAGGTGATCAAGCAGGATTTCGAGGGCGTGCCTGAAAACGTGACCCAAAAGATCGTGTGCGACAACGCCGCGAAGCTCTACAATATCGAATTAAACTAAACGACAGAATCTCGAGACCAACGCGACGGAGGCATCCTAGCCTTGCATAGAGGAGGGTGAGCCAAATGACGGAACAGCCAGTGATCTCTGCGGATTCACACATGATGGAACCGGCCGACCTGTGGGTCGATCGGCTGGACGAGAAATTCCGCGACCGCGCGCCCCGCGTGATCAAAGAGCGAGGGCAAAGCCGGCTACATTTTCGTCGCGCCGGACCTGCCGCCGTTCCCGGTCGCCGGCGGTTTCGCCGCGGGACGCAGCGGCCAGGAACTCAAGGAGTTCATGAAGCGCGGCCAGGAAGAAGGGCTACATCACGGCGCGGCCGAGCGGATGGGATCCGGTCGAGCGGATTAAGGATCAGGATATCGACGGGGTTAAGGCCGAAGTGCTCTACACCACGCTCGGGATGACGCTTTTCGGACTGCACGACGCCGATCTGCAGCGCGCCTGCTTCAAAGCTTACAACGACTGGATCGCCGAATTCTGCTCGCACAACCCCAAGCGGTTGATCGGAATCGCACTGATTTCGCTCGAGGACATTGGCGAAGGCGCGAAGGAACTCCGGCGCGCCGCCAAGACCGGTTTAAGGGGCGCGATGATCTGGGGCGCGCCGCCGCGCGAAAAACCCTATACCTCGCATGAATACGATCCTTTCTGGGCGGCCGCGCAAGAGCTTCAGATGCCGCTTTCGCTTCACGTGATCACCGGCAAGAAGCCGCCGAAATCGGAGGAGGAGCGCAAGAAGGTCCGTGCAGCCGCGCGACCCGTCGTTTGTCCGCGGCTACATGAATTTGATTCACGAGGTGCAGCGCTCGCTCACCGACATCATCTTCAGCGGCGTCATGATGCGCTTTCCGCAGAATCAAGATTGTTTCGGCCGAAAACGACACCGGCTGGATTCCGCACTACATGTACCGGATGGATCATGCATTCGAGAAATTCGGCGCGCTGATGGCCGACCCGCTCGACATGAAGCCGAGCGAGTACGTCCGCCGCAACCTGTGGGCGACCTTCCAGGATGATCCGATCGGTCCGATGCTGTTCAACTTCTTCGGCGAGGACAATTTCATGTGGGCGTCGGATTTTCCGCATACCGATTCGACCTGGCCGAATTCGCTAAAGGTAATCGAGCAGGATTTCGAGGGCGTTCCCGACGAGGTCACGCGGAAGATCATCTGCGACAACGCGGCCAAGCTCTATCATATCGACCTGAACTGATTGCGAAGAGCAGGACGCAACTGCGAGCGGCAGCAACACGCGAAGGGCACCGCCTCGGATAGGGAAATTCGACATGGCTTACGATCTGGTGATCAAGAACGGCACGGTCGTTGACGGCACCGGCGCGCCGCGTTTCGCGCGGATGTTGCGGTCGCCGGCGATCGCATCGCCGAAATCGGCAAAATCTCGCGAAGGCGGCAAACGCGTGATCGACGCTTCGGATCTTATCGTCGTCGCCGGGTTTCGTCGACCCGCACACCCACTACGATGCGCAGATCTGCTGGGATCCTATGATCAGTTGCACTTCGTGGCACGGCATCACTTCGGTCGTGATGGGCAATTGCGGCGTCGGCGTCGCGCCTGCAAGCCCGAGGCGCGCGAGATCGCGGCGTGGGATCTGACCAACGTCGAGGCGATTCCCTATGAATCGCTGAACAAAGGCGTCACATGGGATTGGGAAACTTTCCCGGAGTTTCTGGACGCCGCGCAGAAACGCGGGTCCGCGATCAACCTCGGCTTCCTCGCTCCACTGACCCCTTTCCGCCATTACGTGATGGGCAAGGAGTCGATGGAGCGCGCGGCAACGGCCGAAGAAACCAAGCAAATCGCGGCGCTGCTCGGCGAAGCGATGGCCGCCGGTGCGCTCGGCTTCTCGACCACCACGCTCAAACAGCATATCGGCTACCATGGTCACGCCCCTGGCCTGCCGACTCGCCAGCAAAGACGAGCTTAAGGCATACGCCAATGTGCTCAAGCAGCAGGGCAAAGGCTCGATCGAAGTCGCGCTGACGAAAAAGATCGCGACCGTCAACGAAGACGAATATGAACTGCTCGACCTGCTGCTGACCGAGAGCGGCCGACCGGTGACGTGGCTCGCGATGGCTTCGACGCCGCGCCATCCCGAACGCGCGCTGGAGACGCTCACGCGTCTGGAACCGCTGATCAAGCGCGGCGGCATCCCGCAGATTCTCTGCAAGCCCTTTGTCTCGCAGCTCGATCTGCGCAACCCGTTCACCTTCGCCGACAACGAAGTCTGGGGCCGGTCTTCAACCAACCGGTCGAGACAGCAAAAGAAGATCTACGCCGACCCCGAATTCCGCGCGCCAGTTCCGCGACAGCCTCAAGCGGCCCCATCTGTTCACCGGCAATGGCATCGCGTCGAAATTCTCGAGGCCACCAACCCGGCGCTCAAACAGTACGAAGGCAAGACCGTGCAGGAAGTCGCGGAGATGCGCGACGCCGATCCGCTCGACACTTTCCTCGACCTCGCCCTCGAAGACGACCTCAATCTCCAGTACACGATGCAGCAGTATCACGAGGACGGCATCCAGCAGCTCATCACCGATCCGCGCACGATGATCGGACTTAGCGATGGCGGCGCCCATGTCGATATGCTGTGTGACGCGGGTTACGCGACCTATCTGCTCGGCAACTGGGTCCGCAAGCGCGAGGCGGTTACGCTCGAATTCGCGGTCAAGCGCATCACCTCGGAGCCGGCGAACTTCTTCGGGATCCGCGAGCGCGGCCAGTTGAAGAAAGGTTGGAAGGCCGACATCACGGTATTCGATGCCAACACCGTCAACTCGGCCCGGCGCGCGACGATGGCAGCATGACCTGCCCGGTGGCGGACGGCGGCTCGTGATGCCGGCAGAAGGAATCGAATACACCGTCGTCAACGGCCGCATGTCGTACGAGCACGGCAAGCAGAGCGGCGATCTGGCCGGCGAGGTCATTCGGTCGTCGTCCGTCTGAGCCAGGCCACTTACAACTACCCTGAAACTTCCGGGGCCGGGCGCTCACGCTCTCGGCCCCGGTTCGTTTGCATAGGGGAGCCAGTCCCTGCGACTCACATAATCGTCCAGCCGCCATCGATGATGAACGGAGCGCCCGTCGCGAACGAGGAATCGTCGCTAGCCAGGAAGAGCGCCACCTTCGCGATCTCCTCGGGCTCCGCCATCCGGCCCAGCACCGAGATCCGTTTGATCGCCTTGGGATTCGGCGGCTGACCCTGCCGGATCCGTTGCGCCATTGGCGTTTCGATTGCACCCGGACAAATCGCGTTTACCCGGATATTGTAACGGCCATACTCAACCGCCCCCACCCGCGTAAGCGCAATCACTCCGGCCTTTGCCGCCGCGTAGCCCGCGCCACCGCGCACTGCAATCAGCCCTGCGATCGAGGCCTGATTGATAATCGATCCTCCGCCCGCCTTGATCAGATGCGGCAGCGTGTATTTCATCCCAAGGAAGACTCCGCGTAGATTGATCGCGATCACTCGATCAAACTGCTCCTCGGTCATGTTCGAAATGAAGTCAGATTCGCCCTCGATTCCGGCATTGTTGTAGACGATGTTCAACGCACCGAACTTGGCAACGGTCTCATCGACCATCCGCTTCACGTCCTCGCTCTTCGAGACGTCCGCACGAAGCGAGATCGCGCTGCCGCCCTGCTTCGTGATCTCTGCTGCCGTTTCCTTGACCTGCGCTTCGTTGATATCAACCGCGGCGACTTTCGCGCCTTCGCGCGAGAAGATTAGCGCCGCCGATTTTCCCATCCCTGATCCGGCGCCGGTTATCAGCGCGACCTTGTTGGCGAGTTTCATCTTTTGTTCCTCCGTCAAGAACGGCCAAATTTGGCACCCTTCGTGCTCATTCCGAACAGTGCAACGCAATAGCACTGCAGGCTGCTCATGAAAACCCGACAGGAAACGAGGCCGCTGCACGTATTGGGGTTAATCACCTTCCTCATAGTGTCCTGCGTGAGCGTGGCATTCGCGCAACAGTCGCTCGAGGTTCCGCCACCGTCCTCGCAAAGTGCGCCGTCGGTACACTTTCATCCGACCCCCACACCGCGCCCGGCACCGAACTCCGAGCCAGTGAAAACGATTCCGCAGGCACGCCAATCGACACCAGTCCCGCCAGAGCCTACGCCAGTCCCCCCCGAGCCTATGCCGCCGCAGGCTCATCAGTGGGAACCCGTGCTCCCCGCGATTTTCCGCGGATGCTGGGAGGGCCAAGTCAGCTGGCTTGATTCGATTGAACGCGCACCCGGAGGCGCGAAGATCGGCCCATGGACGCCTAAAACCTATAGGCTTTGCTACGAGCGCACCGGCAACGGGCCATTCGAATTGACCCTCACTGAAGCCGGCATCGCGCGCAGTCGCCGCATCACGAATGCGACCGGCCAGATGCAGGTGTTGAGCACCGACGGTCGCACCTTCGCTTCCATGCGCGCGCACTTACATTTCGACGAATACCGCACCCATACGAGCTACTTCGCCGGCGATACCTTTCCGGTCGATGAGGTCACCCGGCTCGAAGCGGATATCGAAGCCAATGGCATGCGGGTGCGCGGATGGGTTTCCGGCAGTCGTGCAGGCACGCCGTGGTTTCGCGCAACGTGGCACGCCGTCTTCGTACACGTACCCGAGCCACCGTCCCGACCAGGTGCCCCTACCGAAGGCATCCCCGAATAGAAACGCTACCTACGCAATCGCCCGTCCAGATCGACGCGCGTGCGCAGGACGTGCAGCTCTTCGGCGGTGGGCCCTTCGGTGGTCGGAACCGACGACGGGATCAATGGCTCGAAGCCGGTCTGCCCCTTGACCATATCTACCGTCACGCCCGGATGTACCGACTTGAGCCGCATTCTCCGGCTGTCATCGGCGAAATCGAAGATGCATAGCGGCGTAATGCAATACTTGGGGCCGCCCCCCGGAATTCCCATCCTCCGCCGCGCGTCGGCGCCGCCCGTCCCCCATCCGTACGCGCTCACGTAATCGCATTTTTCAACCAGTACACGCGGGCTATGATTGTTAAGCACGATGTAGTAGCGCCCGACGTGAGTGCTCAGCGTCGGTGTCCCGACCGATCCCGGCCCGCGGAACTTGAGCCGCTTGTAGTCCGGGCCGATGCCGATCAGGTTCGTATTGCCGAAAGGATCGACCTGGATTCCGCCGATAAAGAAAACATTGTTGGACCAGTCCTTTACTCGATCGAAGCGGTGGCCGGTGTCGCTGTACGATTCCGCCCATCGCACCACCCGCCGGTCCCAGCCGTACGCCGGCATCGGTATCGTCTCGAGATGCGCGACGTTCATGCGCACCCCGAGAAAGACCAGGTCGATATTCGGCCCGTGCGTCAGATGTGCCAGCCTCACCGCCGCTTCCGCGACCGGCGTCGCCACTCCGACACGCAATACCTCGCCATCATTAAGCTGCCGCGCCAGGAAAACCGCCATCAACTCGGGGATCGTATAGTCGTCAGCCATCTCGGTCTCCCTCGTTCGTCGCGCGCAAGAAAAGGGCGCCTCAATTAGCCGCTCGTTCGGGTGCGGTGATCTCGGCGCCTGCGATCGACTCCAATTGATCGGCGAAGCGCTTCGTACAGCGACTGTTGAAGACAAACCCGACAACCATCGCCAACATCGGCAAAACAACGCCAAGCATAAATGCGTGGCCCACCATCAGGGCAACGATTCCGAGGATCGCACCGACCGTAAAGACCGCCGCCCAAGCCACCGTTAGTGTGACGTTGAGGCGCAGGAAAAGCGGGGTCTCCCAGGCGGACCGCGGCGCAAGTTCGCGCGCGTACTGGATCGTGAACGGGAACCCGGCGACAAGCGTCGCCCACGCCACCAGGGCGAAAACGCCCCAGACGATAACGACGTGATATCTCTCCAGCAAAGAAATTGCGGGAGTCGCGGCCACGATTGCGCTGGTGGCGAAGTACACAAGCGAGGTAACGTCCATTATCTTCACGGCACGGCGGTTATAAGAGCTGGCAACGATGAGTACCATCGCGGCCAAACCGCCTACGGCGCCGGCTAGCCAGAGCCCCGCCAGGCAAAGGACTCCATAGATCACCCACGCCATCGCAGCGAGGGCCGACCCACGGTCGATGCGTGATTTTGATCGAACCGCCACCGCCCTTCTCAATACTCGTTGAGCGCGATCAGCCGCTTTATACCGATCTGCTCGAGGTAGTCCGCATGCGTCCGAGGATTGCGGCAATAACGGTCGAGGTACGCGTCAAGCGGGCGTGAGTCACCTCCGGCTGCTTCGTTCGCAGCCCCATTGTAGAACTTGAGATGCTCGTTGTCCTGGACGTAAAAGCCGCGCGAATAAAACGGATGTGCTCCGAAGGGCGCACGGACGATCGCATCGGCTGCAGCGATCGTGGTTTTCCACGGATCGGCCCGAATCTGCTCGTTCGACACGATCTGCTCGACCTGCACAATCGTGCGATCCGCCGCGCGATGCATGAAGAGATCGATCCATCCGGGACCGCCTATATGCTGCACGCTTCCATAAGCGTCGGCGTAGGCAGCGTGCAATATGGCTACATCGACTTTGATGGGCGGTACCGCGAGCAAGGTCTCGCCACTGATTGGATCCTTGAAGACTTTGAGGTCCAGATTCACCTCGGGCAGGGAAGTGCCGACGCCACCGCGCCAAGGTAGAAACGGGAGCGACTGGGCCGCGGCCTGCAATCCCGCGCACAAGATTCCCTCTTCGCATTCCCACACGTCGATCTCTCCGCGTTCGGCTGCGCGTCTGAACGTTGGCGTTACCGGATTGCCGAAGCCGCCGCCGGCGTAGTAGCTCACCACCTTGCGCACGCATCCGGCCGCGATCAGCAGGTCGAGCGAAAATCCGCTGTCCACCACGGTTAGATCCCTGACCCTGCGGCGGATTATTTGCCGAACTGTCGCCATAGGCGTGGGTTGCCCGATCGCGACCGTCATGCCGCTTTCGATCCACTTGGCGGCCTCGACCTCATCGAGAATCCGTTGGCGCCGTTCGGTGTTCATCGCCGAATAGTCCTTCCGCCCGGTACTGGCCTCAGGCGACCCTAGTCTTGTTCGATTCGTCGAAGACGGCAAGCACGGACATCCGCCCTAACGCGAATAATAATCGCGACTGGGAGCGTTAATCGCGACTGGGAGCGTTTGGCGGTTTCCGGCCGAGGTTAGTAGACTCCCGCCAAGCGGAGTTCAACCGTAACCGTGGAGATCAGACAATGGCGCTTAGCAAATTCGAGGACTACGGCAACAAGTACAGCACCATCAAAATGGAGCGGCGCGACGGCATCCTGCAGATGACGCTTCATACCAACAATGCCGAGCTAAAATGGGGCATGCCGCCGCACGAGGAGCTTTCCTACGCCTTCAACGATATCGCGCGCGACCATGAGAATCGCTGCGTGATTATCACCGGCACTGGCGACGCCTTTTGCGCGGAAGCCGATGCCGGCGGGGGCCGCGGCGTTCCGATCAAGGGAACCGGCGAACCCGCACCGTTCGGGGTCAAATCGACCACCTGGGACCATATCTACAACGACGCCAAGTATCTGCTGATGAACCATCTGAATATCGAGGTGCCGATGATTGCGGCGGTGAACGGCCCGGCGCTGATTCATGCCGAACTGGCGGTGCTCGTGCGATATCGTGATCGCGTCAGAAAATGCCGAGTTCCAGGACGCACCACATTTTCCCAACGGCGTCGTACCGGGTGACGGCGTTCACGTCGTATGGCCGCTCGTGCTGGGCGCGAATCGCGGACGCTACTTCCTGCTCACCGGACAGAAGCTGTCGGCGAAGCAGGCGCTGGACCTGGGCGTCGTAAGCGAGGTGGTGTCGCGTGAGAAGCTCGTTGCCACGGGCGTGGGAGCTCGCTCGAATCATCGCGAACCGGCCGTCGCTGTCCGTCCGCTATGCTCGAGTCGCGCTGACCCAGCAGCTCAAAAAGCTGATGCTTGACAACCTCGGCTATGGGCTTGCGCTCGAGGGGCTGGGCGCGGTGCAATCATTTCCGGGTGCGCGCGGGCCCAAGAAGTAGGCCCATCCGCGCACTGAGTTCGCTAGCGCACGCCCGCAAATCAGATGGATATCGGCGGCTGAAACGCATGATAATAGCCGGGAATTCGAACGCGCGCGGGCCGTAAGGAGTGATCGAATGAAACTCGGAGTTTTTCTGATGCCATCGCATCCGCCGGAACGCGGCCTTCAAGGCAGGCCAGGAATGGGACCTCGAGCTGATCCGCACTGCCGACCGTCTCGGCTATAGGAGGCCTGGATCGGCGAGCATTTCACCGCGCCGTGGGAGCCCAATCCGGCGCCCGATCTGCTGATCGCGCAGGCGCTGATGCAGACCAAGCAGATCAAGCTCGCCCCCGGCGCCCATTTGCTCCCCTACCATCATCCGGCCGAACTCGCTTGCCGGGTCGCCTTTATGGACCATCTGGCGCAGGGCCGCTACATGTTCGGCATCGGCGCAAGCGGCCTGCCCAGCGACTGGCAGCTTTTCTGGTCGACGGCGTGAAGGGCGAGAAGCGCGACATGACGCGCGAATCGCTCGATATCATTCTAAAGATCTGGGAGAGCGACGGCGGGCTCGAATACAACGGCAAATACTGGAAGGTCAATGTCCCCCGTCCCATGCTCGGCACGCTGAAGCATCATATCAAGCCCTTCCAGAAGCCGCATCCGCCGATCGGCATCGCGGGATTCAGCCCCGGTTCCGATACGCTCAAGCTGGCTGGCGAGCGCGGTTTCATTCCGCTCAGTCTGAACCTCAGCACCTCTTATATTGCTTCGCATTGGGACGCTGTGGTTGAAGGTGCAAAGCGAACCGGCCGCACGCCCGACCGCAAAGAATGGCGCATCGTGCGCGAAATCTTCGTCGCCGATACCGACGACGAGGCTTACGAGGGCTGCGTTCGCGGGATGATGGGCCGCATGATGAGCGAGTACCTGCTGCCGCTGTTCAACGATTTCGATTTCACCAAGTATCTCAAGGACGACCCGAACGTACCTGACTCGGACGTCACGCCCGAATACCTGGCGCATCACGGATGGCTGGTGGGTTCGGTACAGACGGTCACACGCAAGCTCGGCGAGATGTACGACGAAGTCGGCGGCTTCGGCACGCTGCTGCTTTTCGGCTTTGATTACGCCGACAATCCCGCGCCATGGTTCAAGTCGATGCGGCTGCTGGCGGAGGAGGTGCTGCCGCATTTCGCCGACCGCTCGAACGCCGCCACGAGCCCGCAGATTGGCGCGAGCTGCCCGCTGCATACAGGTATCCGATGAGCGAATATACCATCAAAGATAAAGTCGCGATCATTGGTGTCGGCGAAACCAAATACTACAAGCGCGGCCAGGCGCCGGTCAGCGAATTCCGTCTCGCCTGCGAGGCGATCATCAAGGCCGCCGACGACGCCGGCATCGACGTTCGCGACATCGACGGAATTTCGGGCTACGCCGACGATCGCAACGACGCGTCGCGCCTCGCCACCGCGCTCGGACTGAAGCATCTGGGGTTACGCCGGGATGGTCTGGGGCGGCGGCGGTGGCGGCGGTTCGGGCGCCGTCGGCAACGCCGCGGCCGCCGTGGCGGCGCGGCTATACCAAGTACTGCGTCGTCTTCCGCGCGCTCGCCCAGGGCCAGTTCGGCCGCTTTGGCCAGGCGCCGGTTAGCGAATACGTCTCGGGCGCACGCGGCGTATACCGCGCCCTATGGTCTCTATGTTCCCGCGCAATGGGTCGCGCTGCGCACGCGCCGCTTCATGCATGACTACGGCATCAACCAGGAACCGCTCGCGGCGGTCGCGCTGGCCGATTACTACCATGCGCAGTTCAATCCGCGCGCCGTCATGTATGGGCGTCCGCTTACGCGCGAGACAGTATGACAAATCGCGCTGGATCGCCGAGCCGTTTCATCTCTACGACTGCTGCATGGAAAACGACGGCTCGGCCGCGCTGATCCTGACCACTGCCGATCGGGCGCGCGACGCGAAGAAGAAGCCCGCCTACGTCATGGCGGCGGCGCAGGGCTCCGGGTATCGCCACGACGCCGCGGTCGAAAACTCCTTCGACTACTCTTCCTCGAATTTCAAAACGCTCGCGCCGCGGCTGTTCGAGATGGCGGGGATAACGCCCAAAGGATGTCGACTGCGCGCAGATTTACGAGCATTTCAGCGGCGCCGTGATGATCAGCCTGGTCGAGCACGGCTTCTGCAAGCCCGAGGAGGTGATGGAATTCGTCACCTTCGAGAACATCACCGCGCCGAACGGCAAACTCCCGGTCAACACCAGCGGCGGCAATATCGCCGAGTGCTACATGCACGGCCTCGAACTGGTGAACGAGGCGGTGCGCCAGGTGCGCGGCGATTCGACCTGCCAGGTCCCGAACTGCGAAAATCGCGCTGGTGGCCTCCGGCCCGATGGTCTCACCGGTCAGCGACCTGATCGTCCATCAGCATGTAGGGACGGAGCGCGCCGAAGCGATGGCCTGCCGAAAAGAAATTCTACCTGCCCGAAGGACTACCCTGCTCCGCGCGCCCAGCGCGACGGGCTCGGACAAGGAATTCTGGGACGCGACGAAGCGCCACGAACTCGTGGTGCAGCGCTGCAACGGCTGCGGAACGTTCCAATGGGGCCCCGAATGGATCTGCCACAAGATGCCATTCGTTCGATCTCGGATGGCAAAAGGTCTCCGGCCGCGGTCGCCTGTATAGCTGGATCCGAACCTGGAATCCGGTCCATCCGGCGCTGCGGGAGGCGTGTCCCTATATCGTCGCGGTGGTGGAATTCCCCGACGCCGGCAATATCCGGATGGTCGGCAATCTGCTCGGTGACCCGCATCAGAATCCGCCGTTTGACGCCGACGTCGAAGCGGTCTTCGAAGACCATCCTGACGCGACGCTGGTGCAATGGAGGGTCGTGAAGTAACCGCTGTCCATTCCAGGCTGTTGGTTCGCCCCCTTGCGCGTAACCCTCCAGAAGCATCCGCGCCCGCTCCGCGGGAGAACGTGCGGTGCCTGCACGAATTAGGTCTCTTCAGGACTCTGCATCACGGCTGCGGGTGACCTGGTCGACGATTTCCATCACGTCGAGGGTCTGGACCTTCTCCTCCAGCTCTTTGGCCTTGATGCCGTCGCCGAGCATCGTCATGCAGAACGGGCAGGAGACCGCGATGACCTCAGGGTCAGTCTGAAGCGCCTGCTCGGTGCGCAGCAGATTCACCCGTTTATCCGGCTCTTCCTCTATCCACATGCGCCCTCCGCCGGCGCCGCAGCACATGCCGAATTTGTGGTGGCGCTCCATCTCGTGAACTTGAGCCCCCGCATGGCTGAGCACCGTCCGTGGCTCGTCAAATACGTCGTTGTAGCGGCCGTAGTAACAAGAGTCGTGGTATACCGTGCGCTTCGAGAATTCCGAAGCGATCTTGAGACGCCCCGAGGCGATCAATTGCTACACGAGCTCGGCGGCATGAATGACCTCGTACGAACCGCCGAATTGCGGAAACTCGTTCTTGATGGTGTTGAAACAGTGGGGGCAGTTCGCGATGATCTTGCGCACTTTGTAGCCGTTGAGGATCTCGACCAGCATTCTGCGCCATGGTCTGGAAGAGGTACTCGTTGCCGAGCCGGCGGGCCGTTTCGCCGTTGCAAAGCTCCTCGCGCGCGAGGCAGGCAAAGTCGACGCCTGCTTTCTGAGTATCCGGACGAAGGCCTGGGTCGTCTTCTTGTTGCGATCGTCGAAGGAGCCGGCGCAGCCGACGTAGTAGAGGTACTCGGCGTCGGGCTTGTCGGCGAGGGTCGGGATGTCCATCCGTTCGGCCCACTCGAACCGCTGCTCGGAATCGAGGCCCCACGGATTGGATTGCGTCTCCATGTCCTTGAAGGTGCGGGTAAGCTCCTTGGGGAAACGCGACTCCTCCTGCACCAGATGACGGCGCATGTCGACGATCTTGTCGACGTACTCGATCATCAGCGGACAGGCCTCCTCGCAGGCTCGGCAGGTGGTACAAGCCCACAGAGTGTCGTCGTGGATGACGGTCCCGACGATGTTTTCGCCGACCTTCGCGGGTTCCGTGCCATCGCCTTTTCCCGGACGGCTCCTCTTTTCAATGATCTCGTCCTGATGCTGGTAGAGGTAGTCGCGCAGATCGAGCAGCAGTTGGCGTGGGGCCAGGTGCTTCCTGCTTGCCGTGGCGGGGCAATGCGAGGAGCAGCGGCCACATTCTGTGCAACTGAACATGTCGAGCACTTGCTTCCACGTGAAATGATTGATGTACGAGGTGCCGAAGTCGGGAAGCATTTTCGAGGTCCTGCTTGGTGAGCCGCCCCTTGGGCTCGAGTTTCAAGAAAAAGACGTTCGGCATCGAGGTGATGATGTGGAAGTGCTTCGAGAGCGGCAGGAGGTTCAAAAAGACGAGAACGACGAGGTTGTGCACCCACCAGGCTACGTTGCTCGCCCGCAGGGCGAAGCTCATGCCCACTTTCGCGAGGCCGAGACCCACCAATTTTGAGAGCGGCTGCCAGCGCGCCTCCCGAACGATCTGCATGTTGCGCGGGTGAGAAACGATTCGCCCGCCGTCGTACACGAGGCCTGCCACCATGATCAGCGCGATCAAGACCAGAATCACATAGGCCTCCCGGTGGGATTTCTCGCGCTGGCGACGCTCGGGCGGAAGGAAGCCATAAAGCCGAGGCGCGTGCGTGATACCCCATCGTACCAGCCCCACCCCAGCAGCAATCAGTACGGCAACCTCCATGAAGTCCTGGAGCAATAAATAGGGGCCGCCCAGGAGATGCAGGCTAAATCCGGGAACTACGAATGAGTCGGAGTAGGCACGGCCGAACATCGTAATTATTTGGATCCCGAGGATGAAAAAGCCCCAAAAGATGAAAAAGTGCATCCACCCGGCGGACCGCTCGGCTCCCGGATTTGTGCGTACGAATTTCCTCTGGCCAAAGGCCCAGACCATCACGGCGCGAACGCGCTCGGGAATGCGCTCAAAGCGGGACACGGGGACGGCTGACCGCAGCACCAGAAAACGGCGCCAGAGCTGGTAGAAAAACCCGCCCAGCGCAACCAAAATGCAAAGAGTGAAGAGAATCCCCGTCATCATGGAAACCTCCATCATGCCCACCAAGTAAGAGGGAAACCCGCCGCCACGGCGATCCTGTCATTGACGACAAAACCTGGCGGGATACTCCAGCGGATTTCGCGGGTAACCTCTCGGTTCATGCAACGCTCCGATGAGACCGGCGCTTGGCGAGATGCCCGAGGCCACGCCCCGTCGGTGTCGATCCAAGATGCGTTTTAGGGAGTCGCGCCGGCAAATTCAATCGCCGGTCCCCGGAAAGCAAAGCGGCGCCTCCTACATTGCTGGTGCCGCGGCTGCCCCTCTTCGGAAGATCCAGGCCTCATTAGGCCGGGATCGATCACTCAGTGCTTCAGCTTCTTGATTTCCTCGGTCATCTCGGGGATTGCCTTGAACAGATCGGCGACCAGGCCGAAGTCGGCAACGCTGAAAATCGGTGCTTCTTCGTCTTTATTGATGGCAACTATCGTTTTCGAGTCCTTCATTCCGGCAAGATGCTGAATTGCACCGGAAATCCCGACCGCTACGTAGAGGTCCGGCGCCACCACCTTGCCCGTTTGACCCACTTGGAGGTCATTGGGTACGAAACCCGCATCTACGGCGGCGCGGCTCGCCCCCATCGCCGCGCCGATCTCATCCACCAGGGGCTCCAAAACGGTCTTGAAATTCTCCCCAGATTTGAGCCCGCGTCCACCCGACACGATGATTCGGGCTTCGGTTAACTGCGGACGGTCGCTTTTGATCTCATTGAAGCCCACGAACTCCATCTTGAGGCCCGCCGAATCGAGTTCCGGCTTGATCTTTTCGACGGGAGCCGTGGCTCCGCCGGGACTCGCCGCGTCAAACGCCGTTCCACGTACTGTCACAACTCGCACCGGACCCTCGAGCTCAATCGTGGCGAGCGCGTTACCGGCATACATAGGGCGGACCATGGTGCCATCATCATTAATCGTGATGATCTCCGAGGCCATCGGCGCATCCAGGCGCGCCGCGACTCGCGGCATCAAATCCTTGCCTATCGCCGTCGCCGCAGCGAGCACAGTTTCCGCACCGATACTTCTGGTCAGTGCGACCAGGGCCTGCGCAGTGCTATCGGCGAGATAATTGCCCAGGCGTGGATCCTCGAGGGCGATAACCTTGCCGACTCCGTATTTCGCGACTTCCGCGGCCGGCGCGTCAACGTTGTCACCTGCCACCACGGCGATACAATTCCCGCCGCGCTTGCGGGCCATCTCGAGTCCGGCGTTAACGGCAATCAGCGTCGTTTTGGGAAAATGACCGCCCCGATGCTCGGCGAAAACGATTACATCACCCATCTTGATCCCTTCTTCGCTCGACCCTCAGATCACCTTGGATTCGGTGTGCAAGAGCTGCACTAGCTCTTGCACCGAACCGACCTTGCGGCCTGCCTGGCGCTTTTCGGGCGCTTTCAGGGTTTTGATCTTGAGTTTCGGGGCGAGGTTGACTCCGAGACTGTCGGCCGCGATCTCGTTGAGCGGCTTCTTGCGCGCTTTCATGATCCCCGGCAGCGAGGCGTAGCGTGGTTCGTTTAGCCGCAGATCCGCGGTGACAACCGCGGGGAGCGGAAACCCAACCGTTTCGAGTCCGCCGTCAACCTCGCGAACGACCGTACATTTTTCGCCTGCAATTTCGATCTTGGAAGCAAAGGTCGCCTGTGGCCACCCCAACGTCTCCGCCATCATCTGTCCGATCTGATTCGAATCGTCGTCAATCGCCTGTTTTCCGACAATCACCAATTCCGGCTTTTCGTCGCTGGCGATCTTGGCGATGACGCGCGCGACCGCGAGAGTGTCGAGGGGGGCATCGGTGCGCACGAGGATCGCTCGATCCGCCCCCATCGCGAGTCCCGTGCGCAGTTGCTCCTGCCAGGTTTGCTGACCGACCGAGATCAGTACGACCTCGCCGTTCCCCTGCTTTTCCTTGATCCTGAGGGCCTCTTCGATCGCTATCTCGTCGAACGGGTTGATCACCCATTTGACGTTGTCGGTCGCGATCCCAGAGCCGTCGGCCAGCACTCGGATCGTGGTTGCCGGGTCGGGAACGCGTTTGACGGGAACTAGAATCTTCACTGCCAATTACTCCAGACGATCAGTCATGGGACGGTAATGGACCGGAAAGAGCTGCCAGACCGGGCTCCAAAAAACCGGACCCGACCGTAACAACCGGTAACCGGACAGTCAAACGGGTGCCGCGCGCGGGTCGGCATCGCCGCGGGGCGCTGACAGCCGCCTTTGCCGTCCTTATTCTATTCGTTATAGCCCAGGCGATGCGAAAGTTCGCGTCCCGCCTCGAGCACGAGCGGAGCGAGCTCATGGCTGATGCGATCGCCCGGCAGCCTATAAGCTGGCCCTGCGACGGCGAGAGACCCGACCACAGAACGCGTATAATCGCGAATTGGCACAGCAACGGACGCAACGTCTTCAAAAAATTCCCCGGCATCCACTGAAAACCCCTCTCGGGCGACCAGATGGAGCTGCTCCAGCAGCATCGATCGGTCGACGATGGTCCGCGAGGTATACCGGCTCATCTGCTCGGGGAGGAGCAACTTGACCTGCTCCTCAGGGTCGAAGGCGAGATGCGCTTTGCCAATCGCCGTACAATGCAGCGGCAACGTCATTCCGATTGGCGGAGTGATCCTGACTGCGCGATCCTCGGGTTCTGCGGCTTCCAAAGGCACGACCCCGTCACGCCGGGCAACGGCGACAAAGGCACTCTCCCGGCATCTCCTGGCCACGTCGGCCAGGATGGGCCGGGCTTGCCGAACCAGTCCCATATGATCGATATAGCGACGGCCGAGATGGAGGCATTTGATCCCAAGACGGTAATTCTCGCTCGCCCGGTTTTGTTCGATATAACCTCGCGCCTCCAATGTGGCGAGCAAGCGAAAGACGTTATTCTTATGAAGCTTGAGACGTTTCGAAAGTTCCGTTACGCCAAGCTCATCAGTATCTCCGAAGAACTGTTCGAGAACATCGAGCGAATGCGTTACGGATTGGATAACGTAGTTTGTCTTTTCGCGGCGAACCATGACGTTCAGTTCCCTTGAGGGTTGCGAAAGTAGGGATACAACATAAGCGCCCAAATTGGAAAGCTGTTTTAATTTAGACGCGGTCGTCAAATCAAGTCAACGCTGTTTGTCGTGGCCTCGGATGTCGTCTAACTAACTGATTTACAAGGATTTTCTGTTGATTCGTGGAACGTCAATCACTCAGGTGCCCCTATGCCGAACCCTATGAGACCCGATTTTTTCCGCAGGATGGATGAGTCTGACGACGAGCTGTTCTACGAATCACCTCGCTTCGTCGTTCATATCGACGACGGCGCGATCGCCACCGTCGGTGAGATTTACGCCCTTATGCTGCCGGCTGGAGGCGAAATCCTAGACCTGATGAGCAGTTGGCGCTCTCACATTCCGCAAATCGTGCGCGCCAAACGCTTGGTCGGCCTGGGATTGAACCGCGCGGAGATGGCAAACAATCCGGCGTTGACGGAAGTGGTCGTGCACAACGTCAACCGCCATTCACGTTTGCCCTTCCCCGACAAATCGTTCGACGGCGCCGTGATGACGGTGTCGATTCAATATCTGATCAAACCGGTGGAAGTCTTCGCCGAGGTAGGCCGGGTGCTCAAGCCGCATTCGCCCTTTGTCGTGACCTTCTCCAACCGTATGTTCCCGACGAAGGCAGTCGCAATCTGGCAGGGGGCTAACGATCAGCAGCGGCTCGGAATCGTGACGCGCTACTTTGCCGAGAGCGGTGCTTTTGAGAAGATCGCTGTCATAGACCGTAGCAAGCGCCCCGGATTACCATCGGATCCGATCTGGGCGGTATCCGGATACGCAATCGCACGATAGAAAGGTCGATCCGAAAGAGGCCCATGTGATCAACCATCGTGGACTCAGGCACCTCGCCCTGACGGTCGCCAACGTGGAGCGCGCGAAGGACTTCTACGCCAAGGTGTTTGGGATGCGCGTCGCTTGGCAGCCAGACGCGGATAACGCGTATCTCAGCTCGGGATGCGACAGCCTGGCATTGCATCGAGGCGCTGCCGGCCAGGGGCGGAAGTCGCTGGATCACCTTGGCTTCATCGTTCCCACGATCGCGGAAGTCGAAGCTGGCTACGCCTGGTCGGAACAAAACGGCGTCGCGATAGTCCGTCCGCTCCGCCACCATCGCGACGGCTCCGTCTCCTTCTATGTCCTCGATCCCGACAACAACGTGATCCAAGGTTCTGTACGAACCCGCAATAAGCCGGCTGAGCTTCGCG
Source organism: uncultured Pseudomonadota bacterium (assembly GCA_963837035.1). GTDB lineage: Bacteria > Desulfobacterota > Binatia > Binatales > Binataceae > JASHZA01. The sequence continues at coordinate 337,943 of CAWIMH010000018.1, read as the reverse complement.
GGCTGAAAGGACCTCACCGAAACGCGACAGGGGATAGCATGCTTCAGAAATGCGCCACCGCCGAAGGAACGGCGAATTACGCCGCGCGCTTTCCGACACTGCGCGGCAATTTCCGGCCAATGCTCGGGCTCGCGGTGGGCTCGATCGGGATCGGCACCTACCTGGGCGAGAGCGACGCGGCCACCGATGCCGCCTACGAAGCGGCGCTGCGTGCGGCCCTGCTCGGGGGCGTCAACCTGGTCGATACCGCCATCAACTATCGTCTGCAACGCAGCGAGCGCGTCATCGGAAAAGTATTGGCCGAATTGATCGACGCGGGGACACTCAAGCGTGAGGAAATCGTCATCGCGACCAAGGGCGGCTACGTCCCTTTCGACGGCGAGATGCCGGCCGATCCGCGCGGATGGTTCGAGGAACATTACGTACGAACCGGAATCGTCAGTCCAGGCGACATGATCCAGGGCTCGCATTGCATGACCCCGCGCTATCTGGAGGCGATGGTCGAGACCAGTCGCGCCAACCTCGGCGTCGATACGATCGATATCTACTACCTGCACAATCCGGAATCGCAGCTCGGCGTCCTGACTCGCGACGAATTCCGTGAGCGGATCAGGTACGCGTTTGAGTTTCTCGAGCTCAAAGTAGATGAGGGCAAGATTTCTTACTATGGCACCGCAACCTGGAACGGTTACCGTGTAACGCCGAAAGATCGCTCATACTTCTCACTGCCGGAGTTTGACGCACTCGCGCGTGAAGTCGGCGGGCCCGACCATCACTTCCGCGTGATCCAGCTTCCCTACAACCTCGGGATGCCCGAGGCGCTAACGCTCGCCAACCAGACCCTGCCCGACGCGAGCAAGGTGAGCACGCTGGCGGCGGCCGATGCGATGGGGATAGCAACCTGCGCGAGTGCATCGCTGCTGCAAGGCCAGCTCACCCGGGGCTTGCCTGCTGTGTTAGGCGAAGCGTTTCCGGAGATGGAATCGGACGCGCAACGCTCGCTCCAGTTCGTACGCTCTACCCCGGGTGTCAAGGTCGCACTCACTGGGATGAGCTCCACGGAACACGTCCGGCACAACATTTCGACCGCCAACCACCCACCGGCTCCGTTCGACGCGTTCATGAAGCTGTTCAAGCGCACCGACTAGTCTGGTGGCCCGGACCAAAGAGTAGAAAAACTCGCTGCGACGCTTTTCGCCATCGCCTCGAAAAACGCGGCCTTTCCTGCAAAGCGCTCTAAAAAAAGCTGTTCCGCAAAGAACTGTGATGCAACGTCAAGGGGGGCGAGCAGTAGGCGCAGTTAGCTGGGAACGGGAGGTTTCAGGCTCCCATCTGCTCGCTTTTATCCCATTTGAGTTGTGTTCCTTCATCGATAGCCGGACAATGGTTATGTGCTCAAAGGTTTAGATTGAACAATCGCCGGCGAACCACACGGCCCCACCTGCCTGTATCGTTCTTACCGGCACGGATATTCGCCTGATGAGATTTGTATGGTCTCTTGCGCACGCAGCAGTGCGAACGAAAGGCGCGCTCGAGTGCGGATGGTTTGCACTGAGGGGACGGCTGACGCCGCACATTCTTTTGGGCGCGGTAGCGCTCTGCGTACTCTTCGTCCCTGCGAGCCTGTTGGCCGGACAACTTGATTTCCCGAGCGTCGCAGACTTCGACATCCTGGACGCCAGCGGTTCCGAAGTCGTTGGTCATACGCATTTCACTCTCACCAATGCAGCGCCGGGCTTCCAACTGATTAATATCGAAAGCCGCTTCATCGACGGCGAATACGATATCGAGCAGAACAAAGTCGAGACCCGTAGCCCGAGCCAACTGCCGTTATTGGCGAAATACGAACACCGCTTTTTCAGCTCCGGCGGGATTCTTATCCGCGAGGCTGCTGCCGATTTCCGCTCCGGCAGAGGCTCATGCGCCGTGGAAGATGGCGCCGGTGAGAAAGTCGATAGCGTCACACTGGATTTCCCAGCGGACACCTACGCCGGTTCGGCCTTATTAATCCCGCTGCAGAGCCGTCTGAGACAACGGTCGAAAGAGCCGGTCGAGTTCCATGATTTCGCCTGTGTTCCTGGTCCCAAGGTGCTGGAGGTCGAAGCCTCGGCGCAAGATCTCACCCGTTGGGCTCACTATCCGGGCCAAACCCTCGAGGTTGAAGTTAAGCCTCACTTCGGATGGATTGACCTGGTGATAGCTCCGTTCGTGCCCAAGATGCACGCGTGGTTCAACCCAACGGATGGGTGGAAGTTCGTGGGCGGCCAGTTCACGCGATATTACAAGGGGCCGCAGATCATACTGGCTCGCGTCCCTCCGGCCGTTGACGCGCTTCCGCTTGCTGCCACCGAAGCTTCGCCCCGCCGAGTCGCAAGCGCGCCTCCAGCGCCGCAGGCGGTAGGAACGGCGCCGACCGTCCGTTAAACACACAGCCATTGCTCGCGCCGCGATCCAACGGGGGCGCGACTCTCACGAATGCTCAGAACTGATGTGCGAAAATGGGTGGGTTGAACCACCCAGGGGCCGGGCTAAAAGTGCGTCGCCCCGGCTTCACCGTAGTGCCGCACCTTGGACCGCTGCGGTTTACGGTATTGAAAAGCGACCTGGCATCGCGGGCAGGTGCCCTTGGGTTGAGAGTTGCCGGGCCGGCGCGTCAACTTGATGTAGCGCACGGCGCCATCGTTGCAGAGGTGCCCGGCAACGGGAAAGTCATAGACTGTGCGGACGGTGGCTTCGTTTTTCATTTCCTACGCTAACGCTCCCCTCATGCAGAATTTTCCCCAAATTGTTTTCGCGTCCGCGAAGTTGCGGAGGCGGCAATCCAGATCGAACAAAATAGTGATTTTCAAACTTCGATCAATCTTTTTTGTGCTGTCAGCGAAAAATTTCTGAAAATATTTTCCCGGCTACTCTGTACTCGTCCGATGTCGTCCAACGTTCACGCAGGGCGACGCGGCACCAGCACTCGTCTACGCAAGACCAGGACCACCTCGGCGCTCTGGTTGAGGCCACGCGTCTCCACATAGACCACTCCGCGATCGGTCTTGGTCTTCGAAGGTGTCACCTCGAGCACGCTGGTCTCAGCGTAGAGGGTGTCGCCGTGAAAGCTGGGCGCAGTGTGGCGAATCGACTCGTATTCGAGGTTCGCGATCGCGTTCTCGCTGATATCCCTGACTGTCATCCCGGTCACGATCGCGATTACCAGCAGTCCGTTCACCAGCCGCTGACCGTGCTGGCTCTTCGCGGCGTAGGCAGCGTCGAAGTGCAGAGGGTTCGTATTCATCGTCATCAGCGTGAACCATGTATTATCGAACTCCGTGATCGTACGGCCGGGCCAGTGCTTGAACGTCTGGCCCGCATGGAAGTCTTCGAAGTAATTGCCCATAATTTCCCGCTCCCCTCACATGACGTTGTCTCGACGCAATTATTCGATCAGGCGCAGAACATGCAAACGCGCGCTGCCGTGGTGAAGGCTAGCGCTTGTGGTAGGCTGCCGAAGACGTGGAAACCCGACGGATAACCAGACTGCTGGTGGCCAATCGCGGCGAGATCGCGCTGCGTATTATCCGCAGCGCCAGGGTGATGGGAATTCACACCATCGCTGTCTATTCGGAAGCCGACAGGTCCGCGGCTCATGTCGCCGCAGCGGACGACACACATCCGATCGGACCGTCAGAACCGGCCGCGAGTTACCTGAATATCGCCGCGATTATCGAAGCAGCAAAGGCATGCCGAGCCGACGCGATCCATCCCGGCTACGGCTTTCTCTCCGAACGCCCCGACTTCGCTCGGGCCGTGCAGACGGCCGGACTCATCTTTGTAGGACCACCGCCGGAGGTGATGGCCGCACTTGGCGACAAGGTCGCAGCACGACGTCTCGCGCTCGAGACTGGAGTGCCGGTGGTTCCCGGGGTGGATGTGGGGGATTTGGCGCCCGCCCGGGAATTTGCCGCGGAGGCGGGTTTTCCGATCCTGGTCAAAGCCGCGGCCGGCGGCGGCGGCCGCGGGATGCGCGTCGTCGAACGCGCCGAAGATCTCGAAAATGCACTAGAGGCAGCCTCCCGCGAGGCCCTGTCCGCCTTCGGCGATGGCCGTGTCTTCCTCGAGCGGTATCTGGCTCGCCCGCGCCATATCGAGGTACAGGTCCTCGGCGATCATCATGGACGCGCGGTCGCGCTCGGCGAGCGCGAGTGTTCGATTCAGCGCCGCCATCAGAAAATCATCGAGGAAGCGCCGGCGCCGAACCTTTCCGCGGACCTGCGCGTGGGCGTTATTGAAGCATCGCTCCGGCTCGCACGTGCCGCCGGTTACCGCAACGCCGGAACCTTCGAATTCCTCGTCGACGGCGCCAACTTCTATTTCCTCGAAGTCAATGCGCGGCTGCAGGTCGAGCATCCAGTGACCGAGTTGTGTTTCGGACGGGACCTGGTCTGCGACCAGATCGAAATCGCTGCCGGCTCCTCCGTAATCGATCCTCCGGCGCCGCGCGGATGTGCCATCGAGTGCCGCGTCAACGCGGAGGACGCAGCGCATGACTTCCAGCCGGCCACCGGCGCCGTGCTGGAGCTGAATTTGCCGTCGGGACCAGGTGTTCGCGTCGATACCCACCTGGGAGTCGGTGCGGTAATTTCGCCCTTCTATGACAGCCTGCTCGCCAAAGTGATCTGCCACGGTAAAGACCGCGAGCAGGCGCGCGCGCGTATGGCATCAGCGCTCGGCGAGTTTTCCCTGCTCGGAGTACAGAACACCGCGGCCTTCCTGCGCGATATCATCGGCAGCCAGCCGTTCGCTCGGGCCGAGTTGTCGACTCGATTTCTGCCCGAGTTCTTCCCGCGATGGGCGCCCGCGCCGGAGGACCTCAGGATCGCACTGGCGGCGGCTGCGATGGCTGTGCAGGGCGCTCTCGAACCCGCCCATGCCGGAACGCCCGCCGGTGCGGCTGCCAATGGCGGTGTGGAAGCGGCCGGCGCCTCGCCCTGGTCGCGGCTAGGCGCGTTCGAACTCTGGGGTCGGCGATGAAACTGAAAACGCCAAGAAACCCTCAGGAGTTCGAGGTTGAAGTCCTATCGCGCAACGATACCGCCCTCCGCCTGCGAATCGACGGCGAGGTGATGACCGCAGAAATCGAGCCGCTTGGCGGTGGAGGCGCGATCATAAATAGCCGTGGACGACGCCTCGTCGTCTACACAGCACGCCGTCGCGACTCAATCCTGGTCGCAGCCGGACCGGCTATGTTCGACTTCGCACCCGTCCAAGGACGTGCCGCGCGCGGCGCCCACGGACTCGCGACCCCGGAGGTCAGCGCGCCGATGCCGGGCAAGGTGCTCAAAGTGCTGGTTTCCGTGGGCGAGCCGGTCACCGCAGGACAACCGCTGCTGGTGCTCGAGGCCATGAAGATGGAGACCACGCTCTATGCCGAAAGCGCCGCAATCGTGAAGACGGTGCGAGCCACGCCCGGGGCGATGGTCGATCACGGAACGGTGCTGCTTGAACTCAGTCCGGCGGATCGCGCAAGGCCCGAATCTGCGACTCGAGCCGAGTGAGCCAGTCCTCGAAGTCAGCATCGCGATCCAGGACAATCTCGAGCTTACCGTTGTCGAGTAGCCTTATGTGCCCCGGAGTTTCGGTCCGCAAAGGAATCACTAGCGCTTCGCGCGAGATTCCCATCGCGTCCGTGATACTAAAAATTCGTTCGATTTCCTTAAGCGATACTGCCTTCAGCATTGTCATTCCCTGCGGCGTCCGGCTTCGACCTCTTTACATCCGATACGCATGGCTTAAGCTCTATCAGATGGGGCGGGCGTTCGGCGGAGGTTTTAATGTTCGGTACGATCAAGAAAATCATGAAAGACAAGGGCTTCGGCTTCATTATTCCGGACGACGGCGGGGATGAAGTCTTCTTCCATCGCTCGCGCCTGGGCCCCAAGGTCTATTTTGAGGATCTGCGCGAAGGGAACGAGGTTCAATTCGAAGTGCGCCCCGGCGAAAAGGGCCGCCAGGCGTTCAACGTTCGGATGCGCTAGCGACTAGATCCAATCCGCCGCGGTCGCTCGCCTTTCTTATCGCGTCCACGCGAGCCATCGCTCAAACATGAACTTGACTCTCGGGGTCAGGCGCCTACGGTTGTACGCGTCACCCAATTTCCGAATAGCTTCCGCTTGCGTGGGGTACGGATGGATCACATTCGCGAGTGCGGCGAGTCCGAGACGCCCGGCCATCGCGACTGTGATTTCGGAGATCAGCTCGCTGGCGTGAGTGGCAACTATAGTCGCGCCAACGATGCGATCGGTGCCTTCGGCCACATACACCTTGACGAACCCGTCCGTCTCCTCGTCGATCACGGCGCGGTCGACATCCGTCAGCTCCTGGAGCAGGGTGCTGATCCGTAGCCCTCGTCTCAGCGCCTCGGCTTCGGAGAGCCCGACCTGCGCGATCTCCGGATCGGTGTAGGTACACCACGGGATCGTCAGCTTGTCGGCCCGCGCCCAGCCCTGGAACAGGGCATTGCGGATCACTATGCGGGCCATCGCATCCGCGACGTGCGTGAACCGGTAGGCGGTGCAAACGTCACCGGCCGCATAGACGCGACGGTTGGAGGTCCGCAGATGATCGTCGACCCGCACGCCCTGCCGATCATACTCGACTCCCGCCGCCTCCAGGTTCAGTCCTTCGACGTTCGGTGAACGGCCCGCGCCAAGCAAAATTTCGTCGACCGCCAACTCGATGGCCGCGTTCTCGCGCTCGTAGTGGATCACCTTGTCAGCGTTGCGCCGCTCGACTCCGCTGATCTTGCATCCGGTAACGATATTGATTCCTTCCCGCCGAAGGACCCCCTCGATTCGTAGCGCCGCGTCGCGATCTTCGCGAATGAGGATCTGGTCCATCAGCTCCAAAATGGTGACTTCCGCGCCGAATCGCCGAAAAGCCTGCGCGAGTTCGCACCCAACGGGTCCGCCACCGATTATCGCGAGCCGCGCCGGCATCGCGCTGAGCGAAAATATAGTCTCGTTGGTGAGATAGCCGGACTCGATAAGACCGGGGATCGGCAGTGCTGTCGCGCGAGCACCGGTTGCTATCGCGGCGCGTCTGAAGCGCAACGCCCGCCCGTCCACCTCGATCCGATCAGGACCGCCAAAGCGCGCCTCGCCAATAAAAACATCCACCCCGAGTCCTGCGAAGCGTGCAACCGAATCGGCTCGGCTGAGATCCGCTCGTACCCGGCGCATCCGCTCCATCACCCGCGCGAAATCGACCTGTGCCGGCGGCGCCTCTACTCCCATGCTCCCGGCGTCGCGCACCGCGGCCGCACTCCTGGCCGAGCGGATCAGTGTCTTTGACGGTACGCATCCGTAGTTCAGGCAGTCACCGCCCATCAAACTACGCTCGATGAGAGCGACCTTGGCGCCCAAGCCCGCGGCACCGGCGGCGCAAACGAGTCCGGCCGTACCGCCCCCGATCACCACCAGGTTGTAGCGTGCCGCCGGCTCAGGATTGACCCAACCTTCAGGATGCGCGTTCGCAAGTAATTTCAGGTTGTAGGGGTCAGCCGGCGCGACCGCCGAGTACTTAGACGCCGCAGCCATGAGGTTCTCCTCTTCGAGCTCCGGAGCGTACGCTCATAGAGCCATTGATCGCCGATTTTCGCTCAAACTCCTCTGCATTGCTTATAATCCGCGCGGCGCTATTCTAATTAGTTGGAATAATGCCCGGTCCCGATCACCATCGCCACGGTACGCAGCCGCATCTCAAGATCGCTGTACTCACCGCGAGTGACTCCCGTACGCCCGAAACCGACGAGAGCGGACGCGTCATTCGCGAGATTCTGGAGCGAGCCGGCCATACCGTAGCTCATCACGAGATACTGCCCGACTCGCCTGAGCGACTCCTTGCAGCGGTCAAGCAATGCCTCCCGCGACTCGATGGCGTTCTCATTACCGGCGGCACGGGCATCACTGACCGCGATTCGACGATTGAAGCAATCCGACCTCTGCTCGACAAGGAGCTTCAAGGCTTCGGGGAGCTTTTCCGCATGCTCTCTTACGAGGAGATTGGCTCTGCTGCGTTCCTGAGCCGCGCGCTCGCGGGAGTTGCATTCGGTAGAATCGTAGTGGCACTGCCCGGCTCACCCAACGCGTGCCGGCTCGCGATGGAAAAGCTGCTTATTCCGGAACTCGGACATATCGCGCACCTGCTCAATCTGTGAAATATCAGGTAGTTGCATGAATCGGCTCACGTTGAAACTATTCGCGACCTTGCGGGAGCGCGCCCGCACGGCCGAAATAAACCGCGAATTCCCCGAAAACACGACGGTCGGATCGATCTGGCGCGGTCTGCTCGAGGAATTTCCGGCGCTCGGTGGCCATAAGGATGGCGTCGCGTTCGCCGTCAATCATGAGTACGTCAAGGAAGACTACCAACCGGCCGACCGCGACGAGGTCGCGTTTATTCCACCAGTGAGCGGTGGTACCGACGCCCCATGGATCGGACCGATAACGATTGGTCCGGAGACCGTCGACGTAGAAGTTCTCGAACGCGCAGTCGCGCGCAATTCCGCTGGTGCCATCGTAACGTTTGTAGGCACGACGCGTCTCGATAATGCTGGCCGTAAGGTCCTACGCCTCGAGTACGAGGCCTACGAACCGATGGCGCTCTCCGAGATGCGCAAGCTCGCCCATGAGGCTGGCGTACGCTGGAACATCGTACGCATCGCGATTCAGCATCGGGTCGGCGTCGTCGCCATCGGCGAGACCTCGGTTGCGATCGCGGTCTCTGCAGTCCATCGAGCCGAGGCATTCGAGGCGTGCCGCTTTGCCATCGACCAGCTGAAGGAGATTGTGCCCATCTGGAAGAAGGAGCATTTCGAGGGTGGTGAGGTGTGGATCGGCTGTCAAACGTCCCACCCTCCGGAGCTACGCAACCATTGAGCCCTTGTAATAGTCGAATCGGCCGCCCGCAGGTTTGCGATCGGCTACCCTATGTTGACCGGTCGGCCAGTATCGGTTAATCAAGGCCAGACCCTATGCTGTCACTGGAAACGACGGTTGAAAAAGTAATCCTGGCCGAGCCGCGCGGATTCTGCGCCGGGGTCGACCGCGCGGTCGAAGCGGTTCGCGGAGCGCTTCACGAATATGGCCGGCCCCTCTACGTACGCCATCAAATCGTGCATAACCGCTATGTGCTCGAAGCCCTCGAGCGCGAGGGCGCGATCTTTGTCGAGGATCTTGGGGAAGTTCCCGTCGGACAGCGCGTGATCTTCAGCGCTCACGGCGTGGCGCCCAGCGAATGGGACCGCGCACGCAGCCGCGGTCTACGGGTAATCGATGCCACTTGTCCACTCGTCACCAAGGTTCACTCGGAGGTCGAGCGCTATGCGGCCGAGGGACGTACCGTCATTCTGATCGGCCACGCCGGGCACGAGGAAGTCAGGGGAACGCTCGGTGTCGCCCCGGGTCAAATCCTGCTCGTAGGGACGGCGGAAGAGGCGGCCCAGGTCGAAATTCCGGATTCCGAGCGCGTTGCCGCAGTCTCGCAAACGACACTCAGCGTTGACGACACCCGCGATATAATGGAGACCCTCAGACGCCGATTCTCTTCGATCGCGACGCCGAAAACCGACGATATCTGTTATGCGACCCAGAATCGCCAGAATGCGGTCAAAGAGTTGGTCGACGCTACCGATGCGGTTCTCGTTGTTGGGTCGCGGCAGAGTTCCAACGCGAACCGGATGGTCGAAGTCGCGCGGATGCGCGGAGGACGCGCGTTCCTGGTCGACGCACTCGCCGATATCGAAACCGACATGCTTGCCGGCGTGCGCGCACTCGGGCTCACGGCCAGCGCGTCATCTCCCGAATGGCTAGTCGAGGAAATCGTCGGGGCCTTCGTGAATCGAGGCGCCGTGGTCGAGTTAATGAAATTCAAAGAGGAGCGAATACACTTTCCGCTGCCCAAACCCGCTGATCCGTGATCGCTGCTGAGCTTGGCCAGCTTGCGCGCTTCGCTCGCGGACCGCGGGTAGTCTTTTCCATAGTGCCGCTGACGTTGTTCCGGCAACGCGATCGCGAAAAGACCCCGTGAAAAGGGGCGCAACTCGTGCCGAGGCGTGAGGCAGGGGTGGTTTGATGGTCGGGCGGGGAGGCTATATCGCCGTCGAAGGGCCCATCGGCGTGGGCAAGACCAGTCTGACGCGTCTGCTCGCGCGTGAGCTGGGCGCTCGAGTGATTCTCGAGGAAGTCGAAGAAAACCCTTTTCTCGCGCGTTTTTACGACGACCCGGACAAATACGCGCTACCGGTTCAACTCTACTTCCTGCTGACCCGCTACAATCAGCAGCGCACCCTTGCCCAGCAGGATCTTTTCGCCCAGCGTACGGTCGCCGATTATCTTCTGGCCAAGGACCGGATTTTCGCCAGACTCAACCTCGCGCCGGAAGAAATGACCCTCTACGACAGTGTCTACCGCTTGCTCGACGCACGGATGCCGAAGCCGGACCTGGTGGTTTATATGTCGGCCAAGGTTCAGGTCCTGGCGGAACGCCTGCGCAAGCGTAATCGCGATTTCGAGCGCAATATCAGCTTCGAATATCTTGAGCGTGTATCTGTAGCGTTTCGCGATTTCTTCTTCTATTACGACGAGTCGCCGTTGCTGGTCGTCGAAACTTCGGAGATCGACTTCGTCGAGGACTCCGAGGACCTGCGCGAGCTGGTGCGCGAGATCGAGACCACCGGGTCAGGCGTGCAGCATTTCGTCCCGCGCAAACGCTAGTCTCACCCGCGGGGCCTACTTCAGCGCCGCGAAGGCCGCTTCGATTTGATTCGCCAGGGCGAAATCCTTCGCTGTCACCCCGCCATCGCTGTGCGTCGTACAGGTAAAGGTCACGCGAATGTAATTGACGTGGATATCCGGATGGTGGTCAGCCGCTTCGGCCATCTCGGCTACCCGAGTTATAAACCGGATGCCCTCCATGAATTCGTTGAAACGATAGAGTTTGCTGATCGCGTTGTCCTTGTATTGCCATCCGGAGAGCGATCTGAGCTTGTCCGTGATTTCGCCGTCGGTCAGCTTCGCCATCGTAGGATCCTCCCGAAGTTTGGATAGTTCCGCGCGCGGCTCCTATTCTACCCATTCGGGCGGCCGGGCTCCATTTGCGACAACGAGATCCGGCTCGTCGATTATCCGCCCGACGCCGCCCTGTGGTATAAGCAATGCCACGCGGAAAGACATTCCCACCTCGAAAAAAGGGACCAGGCGATGGCGAAATACGTTACCGACGAGGTAATCAAGCAGATCGGCAAGACCGGAGAAGCGCGCACCGTGGACATCGAGCGCGGTGCGATCCGCCGATTTGCCGAAGCGATCGGCGACCCCAACCCGCTCTTCAACAGCGAGGCCGAAGCGCGCAAGACCCGATTCGGCGGGATGATCGCTCCACCGACATTCTATCGCTCCCTTATGGCCGCGATTCCGGACGTCAAGATCGATATGCCATCTTTCCGCGGACTCGATGGTGGCTCCGAGTGGGAGTACTTCGAACCTGCTCGGCCCGGCGACCGGATTACCGTGCAAACCAAGATCGCCGACCTTCGTGAAAGCGAAGGCCGCCTCGGTACTATGGTCATCATCACGACGGAAACATCCTATACCAATCAGTTTGGGCGGGTGTGCGCGCTACAGCGTTCGCGGGCGATTCGCTACTGACCGGCCGAAAGCTTCACGGGAGAGGGCACGATGGCGACGAAACAGTTCTACTTCGAGGATGTAGAAGTCGGGACAGAAGTTCCCACACTGGAGAAGGATCCGACCACGCAGCAGCTCGTGAAGTACGCGGGTGCTTCGGGTGACTTTTACCAGATCCATTACGACAAGGACTTCGCGCTCAAGAACAATCTGCCCGGTGTGATTCTACACGGCGCGTTGAAGAACGCATTTCTGGGCCAGTTGATGACTGATTTCGCGGGACCAGGCGGTTGGTTGCGCAAGCTCTCGGTGCAGTACCGCGGAATGGATCAGCCTGGCTCCAGGGTCGCGTGCAAGGGCCGCGTGACAAAAAAGTACGTCGAAGGCGGCCAGCATTTGGTCGATTGCGAAATCTGGCTTGAGAACGCCAAGGGTGAAAAGACAACGCCCGGTAGTGCAACGGTCATCCTGCCCTCACGCAACGGCTGAGAACGTAAGGTCCGATGCCCCTGCGGCGGCAGTTCGCGCCCGGCTCGATCGAAGCGAAGGACCTGACCGAGGGCCGGATTGATCCGCACTATGGAAAAATTCTAAAGCGTTTGCTCGCCGCCCATGCGATCGCCGAAAAACTTACGGCGATCGGCTACCAACGGGCGCTCGATCGCGTGTCGAACACGTCTCTGCGGCCAACCATCGAAAAAAATCTCGCCGAGGAGCGCAAACATGCCCGGCTGATCTACCGCGCGCTCGAACAGTTAGGCGTGAGTCAGGAATCCGCCGACCGTTCGATGGCTCCCGCTATGAGATCGCCGTCCTTTGAGGCGCCGCGGCACTTCGCGGAGCATCCGGCCGATGAACTCGAACTGGTGATGGCGAGCGTCAGCCTCGATATGACGGGGCTCATCATGATCGGAGTGAACTACAAGGATTCCAGCTACGCACCCCATGCGCGCGCAGCCGAGGCGATCCTGGGCGAGGAGGAGGATCACGAAATTTTTGCGGCCGCCGAGCTTAGGCAGGCGTTGGAGCGTTCAGGCCCCGAAGCGACGAACGCGGCGCTGCGCGAATGGCTGCCCCGCGCGGTTAATTTTTTCGGGCCGCCGGGCAGCGGCTTCACCTACGATTGTATTCGGTACGGCCTCAAAGACCGCGACAACGCCGAGCTCGCCGAGATTTATCTCTCAATGCTGGAGCGGCGCGTGTACCAGGTGGGTCTCGCGATGCCGCGCTTGACCTCCGGCTACCCTCACACCGCGGCTTGATCGGGCTAGTCGATACGCGGCGTTTGCGCACGACTATGCACCCCAACAGGAGCCGCCTGCCGGCGGCGCAAAGAGTCCCCCGGGGTGCGCCGTCAGCGCAGATGGTATTCCTTCATCTTCTTCTGGAGCGTTACGCGCGAGATTCCGAGTGCGATAGCGGTGTGCGACACATTGCCGTTGTGTCGCATCAATGCCTTCGCAAGGTAGTCCGCCTCAAATGACGCGAGGGCATCGCCAAGCGGACGGCCGCTCGCGGGCCGAGAAATTTCCGTGACACCCGACGTTGACTTACTTTCGACACCGCCATCTGTTCCGGCCGGCGCGCCAACCGGTGCGGAATGATTGGCCGTCCCTTCGAGCAATTCCCGCGAAAAATGACGAGCCGAAAGCGACTCGCCCTCGCGCGCAAGCGCTACCGCGCGTTCGACCTCGTTGATCAGCTGCCGTACGTTGCCGAGCCAGTCCGCATTGCTCAGCAACTCGATGGCCTCGGGCCTGAAGCCATCGATGCGCTTGGGATAACGCTGCATCGCGGTTTGAAGAAAGCGCGCAGCCATTAGCGGAATATCCTCGCGCCGCTCGCGCAACGGGGGCATTCGGATGGTAAAGCCTGCGAGCCGGTAATACAGGTCCGCGCGGAACGTACGTGCGGCAATGGCGGCCTCGAGATTGCGATTGGTCGCGGAAATCACGCGGACGTCGACCTTCTGCGGCCGCGTGTCACCCAGTGGCGTAACTTCGCCCTCCTGGAGCACCCGCAGCAACTTGGCCTGCATCGCTATCGGCATGTCACCGATCTCGTCGAGGAAGAGCACCCCTCCCGACGCGGCCTTGAACAGGCCCGGCTGGTCGTCCGTCGCACCGGTAAACGCCCCGCGCCGACGGCCGAACAGTTCGCTCTCGAGCAGGCCTTCCGGTACCGCCGCGCAATTAAGAGCAATAAACGGGCGATCCCCTCGCGCGCTCGTGCGATGGATTCCGCGCGCCACAAGCTCCTTGCCGGTGCCGGTCTCGCCCTGGATTACGACGTTGATATCCGACACCGCCGCCCCCTCCATCAGGGTAAAGATGTCGACCATGGCGGGACTGGTGCCAAGGAGCTCGCTGAAGCGGTCGTTCCGCGCAAGCTCGCGCCGCAGCGATCCGACCTCCGCCCGCAAGCGTTGGGCGGATTCCTTCATGCGGCCGAACCGTTCGGCATTCTCGAGCGCGAGCGCAATGCCCCTCGCGAGCCTTTCCAACACGACCAGGTCGGCTGGCGAAAAGGGCGGCTGACCACTGCGGCGGACCGCTTCAATCACGCCCAGCCGCTTATCGGCGTTGATCAACGGTGCCGCGAGCATCGACCCAGTCTCAGTGCCGGTTTTCTGATCGACCGCGGTGTAATGGCGGGGATCGGTACGAACGTCGGCGATCAACTCGGATCGCCCGCTGTGGAAAACCGCGCCGACAACACCGCGATCGTCCGGAAACCTGCAGTCGGCGAGCTTGCGGCCTGCGTCGGCGTCGCTTTCCGAGACAAAGGGAAAATAAAGTTCGTTGCGCTCGCCGTCGTGCAACGCGAGAGAAACACCCTCCGCTCCAAGGATCTCGCGGCAGCGTTTGAAAACATCCGGAACCAGATCGTCGAGCTCGAGATGCCGGGCGAAGGCGCTCGTTAATTCGTTGATCAGCGCCATTCTGTCACTGTCCTGCCCGGCGTCGATGAGACTGCGAGCTTGGGGGCACAAGGCACTTTTCCTCTTTCTGGTTACGAGGGATAGAGACGCCAGCAGGTTACACTACATGGATAGCCTATCGACCGCGCCAAGAGCAACCCAATAGCCACAAGGCGTTGTACAGCATTCCACCCTGACCTTGCTTCTACGGTTTCCTAGCCTAGATTCGTCCGCCATTTTGCTAGTCACGTTCAATGAATCCGCGGCGAAGACCGTCGCAGTTTTGTGTTCAAAGGCCGACTGGCTACGGCCGCCGCTTGTCTTCGGCGCGGACGGCATAGTAATGCTCGCGCAGCGCGGGAGGCCCAGACCAAATCCGCCGCGCGGAGAAGACCCCTATGAAGATAGGACTGTTCGCCGTCGGTACGCCGAAAATGGCCGGTGGATCCCTGCTTCGCACCGTTGCTCTCAACGCGGAGCGTCTCGGCGTCGCAACCTTGTGGGTGCCCGAGCATGTAGTGCTGCTCGACAAGTACGCGTCAAAATATCCCTACAGCCAGGATGGCGCGCTGCCCGCGCCGACCAACGCTCCGATTTTCGATCCTTTCATTGCGCTCACCGCAATGGCCGCGGTCACCTCGAAAATTCGCCTCGCGACCGGCATTTGCCTTGTGCCCGAGCACAACCCACTGGTCCTCGCCAAGGTCCTCGCGACCCTGGATTTCCTGAGCGGCGGACGGGCCCTGTTGGGCGTCGGCATCGGATGGCTCGAGGAGGAGTTTCAGGCCATCGGCATTCCGTGGGAGAGACGGGCCCAGCGGACGCGCGAGTGTATCGAGGCAATGCGCAAGCTGTGGGGAGAAGAACCAAGCTCCTACAGCGGAGAATTCGTCCGCTTCGAGGGCGTGCGCAGCAATCCCAAACCATTGCAGGGCGCGATGTTGCCCGTATGGTTCGGCGGTGAGAGTGGCCCTGCGTTGCGGCGCGTCGCCGAGTACGGCACCGGTTGGTGCGGTTTCAATCTGACGCCGAGCGAAGCCGCGGCCAAGATCAAGCGTATCGAGGACTTGCTGAAAGCCAACGGGCGCAAGCGTTCCGAGGTCGAACTCGCGGTATCCCCCTACACTAAGCCAATCACGGTCGACGATCTCAAACGCTATCGCGACGCCGGCGTCGACGAGGTGGTGTTGGTCAAACTGCGGCCGCCGCGCGCCGAAGACGAGGTCGTGCGGGACCTCGAGCAGATCGCGCGCGAATGGATCGAACCTGCGGCCAGGCTCTAGGCCGCCGGGCCTAACCGGTCCAAGGGAGTACGCGTGATGAAAGTAGGATATTTTGCTGTGGGCATCGGGCCGGGGACCGACCCGGAATGGGTGCGAACGATTGCCACCAATGTCGAGCGGCTCGGCTTCTCCACCATATGGGCCGCTGAACATGTCGTGCTACTCGATCAGTACGCCTCCAAGTATCCATACTCGGCAGGCGAGTTCCCGATGCCTACGGAAACGCCGTTCGGCGATCCCTTCACCACTCTCGCCTACGTCGCCGCCGTTACCAGTAGGATCAGGCTCGCCACGGGAATCTGCCTGGTGCCCGAACATAATCCGCTGGTGCTGGCAAAGACCGTCGCGACGCTCGACCGCCTGAGCGGTGGCCGCTTTATCCTTGGCATCGGCATTGGCTGGCTGGAGGAGGAATTCCGCGCGATCGGCGTTCCATGGGAGCGGCGCGCTCAACGCACGCGCGAATATATCGAGGCGATGCGCAAGCTCTGGACGCGAGGACCCACAGTTCGTATAAGCGGCGAATTCGTTAAGTTCCGCGAAGCCCGCAGCTTCCCAAGCCCGCCGACGGCAGGAGCGTGCCGGTATGGTTCGGCGGCGAGAGCGGCCCGGCCCTGCGGCGCGTCGCTGAATACGGCGACGGCTGGATCGGTTTCAATCTTACGCCAACGAGACCGCCACCAAGGTCAAGCGCATCGAGGAGTTGCTGAAGGTCAACGGGCGCAAACGCTCCGAGGTTTATCTCGCGGTCTCTCCCTACAGCCATCCAATCAAACCGACGATCTCAAGCGCTATCGCGACGCCGGCGCCGAGGAAGTCGCGCTGGTTCTGACCGATATTCCCGCAACGGAGCGGGAGATGATCAAAGGACTCGAACGGATGGCGCGGGATTTCGTCGAGGCCGCGGCCAGATTGTAAAACCGGTGCCAAGCTCGATCGATCCGTCGCCGCGCGCTTTCGAGGGAAGACCCGATCATGCGTAGAATCGTCTCGCTCCTGCCCAGCGCTACGGAAATTGTGTGTGCACTCGGCTTCGAGTCTCAGCTCATCGGCCGCTCGCACGAGTGCGACTACCCGCCGAGCGTCACTCGACTCCCTGCGTTGACCAGCCCGAAATTCGATCCCGAGGGTTCCAGCGTCGAGATCAACGACCGCGTCAGCCGCATCGTCGCCGACGCACTGGCCGTCTATCGCGTCGACGCCCGCCTGCTTCGCGAACTTGCCCCCGACGTTATCGTTACGCAATCGCAATGCGATGTTTGCGCCGTGAGCATGCGCGACGTGGAAGAAGCCGTCGCCCAATGGCTCGGCGGCGCCCCGCCTGCAATCGTCTCTCGCGCCGTATCGCCTTCAAGATATTTTGACCGATCTCGAGCGCGTTGCCGCGGCCTTGAACGCGCCGGATCGGGGCACAGAATTCACAGCCCGGATGAAACAGCGGATGGCGACGATCGAGGAGCGCTCCTCTTACGCGCAGGAGCGCCCGGGCGTCACCTGTATCGAATGGCTCGATCCGTTAATGGTTGCCGGCAACTGGATGCCTGAACTGATCGCGATGGCGGGCGGGCGCAGCCTGTTTGGCGTGTCCGGGGAGCATTCCCCATGGATGAAATTCGAGGAACTGACCGCGCGCGCAGAACAAATCGACATAATTCTCATTATGCCTTGTGGTTTCAGCATGGACCGCACAGCCCGGGAATTGTCCTCCCTGACTGGCCATCCGCAATGGATGGAGCTCAAGGCCGCGCGCAACGGCCGCGTCTACCTTGCCGACGGCAACCAGTTCTTCAACCGGCCCGGCCCCCGTATCGTCGAATCATTGGAGATTCTTGCCGAGATCGTCCATCCGGAACTCTTCCGCTTCGCTCATGAAGGTTCCGGTTGGCGCCGCATCTGAAGGCGCGGGCCGCACGCAATCGCGCAAGGTGGTCGCTTGCCGCCCAGCGCACCCTGGCCCGGCTTCTGCGCGATCAAGACTGCAGGCGATGCCGCCGGCGTCCACGTCGCGGCCGCGCGGGTGCTTTAGCGACGGCGCCTTCGGCCAGTGGAATCAGTTGGAAACGCGAGACCTCCGGCCGGCAGTTGATCCGGATGCGCACCCAGAAGGTCCCCAACCCGCGGTTGGTGTAGATATAGAACTCGCCGTAACGATTTAACCCCGCACAGAAGTCCTTGCCGATCCGTAGCATTGACTTGATCAGCGAGCCGTAGAGCGGGATCCGCACCACGCCGCCGTGCGTATGCCCGGAGAGCATCACGCCCGGCAGCGAGATGCCGGGCGTAGAGCGCCGTGTCGGGATTGTGCGCGAGCACGATACTGCAATCATTCGGGCTGACCGCGCGAAAAGCCCTTGCCGGCTCGGCTCGTCGCGACCACAAATCGTCGATGCCGACGATAACGATTTTTTCCCCGCGCAGGTGGAGCCGTACGCTCTCGTTCGCGAGCACGCGCGCACCCGCGCGTTGGAGCGCCTCGCTGATTGCCCCAAACGACGACCAGTGGTCATGATTCCCGGCGATCGCGAACACGCCGGCCGCCGGTGTCAACTCCGCCAAGGCCCGCCGAAAGCCATCCAGGTAACGCCGCATCGTCTCCGGTCCGGAGAAATAGTCGCCGGTCAGGAATACCAGGTCGGGACGTTGCCGATTGATCGCCCGCACCGCTTGTTCCAGACGGTGCAGGTCTTCGTCGCGATCGACGTGAAAGTCGCTGATCTGACATGCGATGGCGCCGCTCAGGCCGGCGGGCAGCCGTCTTACCGGCAACGCTACTCGTACGATCTCGATTTCGTCCAGAGTCCGCCGCCACATCCGGTGCAGCGGCCGTAGCGGAATTGGAGGTTTTCGCTTGTGCGCACGGCCCGGTAAAGGGTGTGCGACCTCAGACGATTCTTCGCCCGCTATCGAACCGGCAGTTCTCATTGGTGATTCCAGTCTAGAACACCTGCGATAGTTGGTGGAAGACGGATACTTTCATCAGGCGAGCGTCCATTTCGTCTATTTCCTCGTATTCGACGCCTTCCCTCCGCGCTGCGAGAACCCAAATTTCGGGCCAATCGCCATCGCTCCGGGCTGCGGATCGCGCGTCGGAATCTCATTCCCAACGACTCGCAGCCTCGCAGCGACTGACGTAAGCTCGACTGCGCAAAGATCTTCAGCCTACGCGAGTATCTCTAACTGATCGGGGTCCCGATCAGCAGCGCGGGGCCACTGACGCATATGTCGATCGTATCAATTGGGGGAAGCTGCGCAAATAACATGTGTAGAGAATTGTGCGAACAACTGCCGATCGCGAGTTGCCGGCCGGCAGGTCGTTGGACGGATCGTCATCGGGAGGATTTGGGGGCGGCCCCATTCTGCGTTGGAATGAGACCGCCCCGCCCCGCCTCGCATCAGGAGGGCCCGCAAGTCGCTGTAAGGCTCGCCGGATCTGCAGGTCAGAACAGCTGCAAGAGATGGTCGAAGACCGGGATTTTCATCAACCGAACATCGGTCTCGTCGATTTCCTCGTGTTCGAGGTCCCAGGTGTGGGGATGCGGGATGTAAACCGCGGCGCGAAGTCCCGCCTGCAACGCCGGATTGATATCGGATCGCGGGCTATTGCCGATCATTACCGTACTCTCCGGATCGAGTTCGGCCTGTGCGATCAATAGCCGATAGGCCATCGGATCCTTCTCCAGCGGAATCCCCACCTTATGGAACAACTTCCGCAGTCCCGACGATTCAAGCTTGCGCATCTGCTCGTCCGGTTGCCCCTTGGTGAACAGCAACAACCGATGGCGGCGCGCGAGTTCGCGCAGTGTCGGCTCGACTCCCGGTAACAATGCGCAATGGCGATTCAACAATTGATCGCCGATTCGCGAGATTTCGCGATGCAACGATTCATGATGATGCGCCGCCGCCAGTTCGATCGCGGCCCGCCGCAGCGCCATCACGAAAGGCCGGCGTCCGTATCCGCGATGTTCGATTATTTTCAGCTCGTGGCGGCGCAGCGACGCATGAATCTCCGTATGATCCACCAGGCCCGCACGGCCCATCACTTCGAGGAAGTCGCCCTGCGCTTCTAGAAAATGAATGTTCGAGTCCCACAGCGTATCGTCGGCGTCAAAAATCAGATTGAAACCGCCGCCGCGTCCCTCGATAAGCATTGCGACGAGCCTAGCCCGCGCTGGGTCGGCGAGCAAATCTCACGCTGGTCGGGTCGCGCGAGTCCGCCGCGACTCCGTACCCCTAGTCGCTCCCGCGGCCGGGCAAAATTGCGATCGCCCCGGTTGACGGGTTCCGCCCTACGTACACCGGCGTCTCATAGACGTCGCGCAGGTTGCTTGCCGTGAGTACCTCCGCCGGAGCACCCCAGCTCACGGTCTCGCCGTTCTTCATCAACAGCACGCGATCCGCATAATGCGCCGCCGCGTTGAGGTCGTGCAGCGTAACCACCGCCGCCATCGCACGCTCGGCGCACAGCTCGCGAAAGCACTCGAAGATCTCTGCGACGTGACGCATGTCGAGGAACGCTGCCGGCTCATCCAGCAGCGCGATGCGCGGCTCCTGCGCCAGCGCCCGCGCCAGGAACACCCGCTTGCGTTCACCCCCCGACAGTTCGTCGATCGGACGCCGCACCAATTCCCGCAAGCCGAAACGAGTCAGCGCGCGATGCGCCACTTCGAGATCGTGCCGCGACTCGAGGTGAAACGGTCCCAGATGCGGCGCGCGCCCCATCAGCACGACCTCCAGCACCGTGAAGCGAAACGCCACCAGATTCTCCTGCGCGACGATCGCCAGCGTACGCGCCAGTGTCCGCCGATCGTATTCGCCGAGCTTCCGCCCGTTCAGCTCGACCGCGCCCGCCCACGGTTCGATCGCTCCGCCGACTACCCGCAACAACGTCGACTTGCCCGCGCCGTTGGGACCGACGATCGCGACGCAGCTCCCCCGCGTTGACCTCGAACGTGATCCCGCGCAGGACGGGGCGCCCCGCGTACCCCGCCGTCAGGTTCGACGCGCGCAGGGCGACGCCTCGGTCAACTGCGCCGGGACTCATAGGGCGAACGATTTACGCCCTTCGCGCCGCAGCACGTAGATGAAGAACGGGCCTCCACACAATGCCGTTATCGCGCCTACCGGCACTTCCGACGGCGCGATCACGACCCGGGCAACCAGGTCCGCCGCAACCGTAAACGCCGCTCCCCCGAGAATCGACGCCGGCAACAGCAGGCGATGGTCCGCGCCCACCGCCAGCCGCACGACGTGCGGCACGATCAACCCGACGAACGAAATTATCCCGCTCACCGACACCGCCGCTCCAATCATCACCGACGTCGCCACAAAAATCGTCCGCCGTACCCGATCCACCTCGACCCCCAGGTCCCCCGCTTCGTCATCGCCCAGGCTCAGCAGGTTCATGTCCCGTGCATGCGCGATCAGCACCACGAACCCGATCGCGCCAAGCATCGCAACCAGCGCCGTCTCGCGATAGGTCGGCGCTTCGAAGCTGCCCATCAGCCAGAAAATGATGCTGTAGGTGTAGTAGAAATTCACCACGCTGTTGACCAGCATGATCGCGGCGCCCCAGAAGGCGTTGAAGATGACTCCCACCAGCAGCAGCGTGAACGGTTCGAGCCGACCCCCAAGTTGTGCGAGCCGATAGACCGCGATCGTCGAGATTAGCGATGCCGCAAACGCGCAGGCCGGTACCGCGGCATCGGCGCCGCCCAGCCGCGAAAATACCACCAGCGCCACGATCGCACCGAACGCGCCCCCGCCCGAAATTCCCAGGATCCCTCCTTCGGCCAGCGGATTCCGCACCAGCGCCTGCAGCGCCGCACCCACTGCCGCCAGCACCGCGCCCACGATCGCGCCCATCAGCACCCGCGGGATCCGCACGCTCACGAGAATCGCGTGGTCAGGGCTGAGCGGCTGCGTAATCGCGCGGACGAGGCTGATATGCACGCTGCCGAAGGCCGCCGCCACGATCGCGACAATCGCCGTCAACGCGCCGAGCCCCCCGATCACCAGCGCGATCCGTAAGCGCGTCAGGTGGGCCCCGGCGAATTGATCCGGATCGAATTCCGCCGTTTGCGATTGCTTGGGGCGCGCCGGCGCCGATCCGCTCACTGGCCGGCCTCGCCCGCTGCCCCTGGCCGCCGAGGTCCCTTCCCCGCAAACGCCTCCGGATGAATCAACCGCGCAAGGATCTCCAGCGTGCCCGCGATCCGCGGCCCCGGATGCAACGTCGGGTCTTCCGGATAGCCGCATACGCGATGGTTCTTTACCGCCGGGATCGACGGGTACCGCACCCAGAACGTATCCGGCGTCGCCGGATCGCTGCCCATGCGCCCGTCCAGAATCACGTCGGGACGCGTCGCCATGATGTACTCAAGGCTGAGCCGTGGCCACGCCTGCGACGAGGCGTCTGCGATATTCGTCGCTCGCGCCAGGGCGATCAGGTCGTCGAGGAAGGTCCCGCGCCCGACCGCCACCATCGGCTGATGCCCTACGACCATCAGCACACTGCGGCTCGGTTCACCGCCGATGCTTTCTTCGATCGCATGCATGCGCAGACGGATCTCCCCCACCAGACGGCGCGCCGCCTCCGCGCGCCCGACCCGCAGCCCCACCTGCTCAATACTGCCCTCGATCTCCGCGATCGAAGCGTCGCCGGCGACGGTCACCGTGGCAATCCCCATCGCGCGCAACGCGCTCATCTCGCGCAGATCCGAAGAAGTCGTCGGTCCGATCACGATGGTCGGACGCAGCGCCACTATCGCCTCGATATTCGGCGTCAGAAACGTGCCGACCCGCGGCAGTTTGCGCACCGCGGGCGGGTAGTCGCAATACTCCGACACCCCCACGACCTGCACCCCCGCCCCGATCGCGAAGAGCGTCTCGGTCACCGCGGGCGCGAGCGAAACGATGCGCTGCGGCCTGTCCCGACGCGCAGGCGCCGCGATTCCGCCGCCGCATCCTGCGGCCATAAACGCCAGGGCTAGCCCGATAGCGCCTAATCTCACGCTCTCAATTCCCACACTGCGAACCTATATGATTGAATCGCGCCGATTAAGCTCGCCGCAACGACGCGCCCTTTGCAATGCAGCGGGCACTTGACTACTTAAAGGTCGCCGGTTGACTACTCAAACAGTCGAGGTCGACTGCTTACAGGTCATGAGGATAAGCGGGTGTTGAAAATCGCGGTTTGCGTCAAACAGATTCCGCTGGTCGAAGATGCCAACTTCGACCCCGTCAGCAAAACCATCCGGCGCGACGGCGTCAACGTCATGAGCGCCTACGACCTGCGCGCAATCGCCCAGGCCGTCGATCTCAAAAAACGCGACGGCGGAGCCGATACCACCGTCATCACGATGGGCCCGCCGCAAGCCCGCGAGGTCCTCATCGATGCACTCGGGATGGGTATCGACCACGCGGTCCACCTCGAGGACCGCGCCTTCGCCGGCTCCGACACGCTCGCCACGGCCCGCGCCCTCGCGCTCTGGCTCGCGCCGCACAAGTTCGACCTCATCCTCCTCGGCAAATATTCGCTCGACGCCGAAACCGGCCAGGTCGGTCCCGAAATCGCCGAACTGCTCCACGTGGCGCAAATCGCGGGCGTACGCAAGCTTCGCCTCGACGGTGCCACTATCTTCGCCGAACGTGAAAGCGACGAAGGCCTCGAAGAAGTCCAATGCGCGATGCCGGCGCTGCTTACCTGCGCCGAAAGATTGATCAACCCGATCAAAATCGATCCCAAAACGCGCGAAGCCGCGCTGTCACTCCCGATAAAATCCGCGCGCGCCGGCGACCTCACCGCCGAGCCCGGCCAGTTCGGCTCCGCCGGTTCGCCCACCTGGGTGCAGGAGGTGCGCGCGCAGGAATCGCCCAAAGTCGCCTGCCGGCTGCTCGACGCGGCCGATCCCGATCGCGCCGCCGAAGTGCTCATCAACGAACTCGACCGGCGCGGCGCGCTCGCTCCCCGCCGGCGCCAGCGGCGCCCGATCGGCGACGCCATCCGCAAGCCCGCCCGCGGCAAAGACGTATGGGTCGTGGTCGAGTGTAACCTCGCTGGGGAAATTACTCTCGGCAGCCTCGAATTGCTCTCCGCCGGCGACGCGCTGGCGACCCAGCTTGGCGGCGCGCTGGTCGCGGTCGGCTTCCCCGGGTCGGTGGCAAAACACGCCGGCCTGCTGGCCAGCTATGGCGCCGACCACATGCTCGTCGTCGATCATCCCACGCTCGAAAACTATTCTCCCGATACCGCCGCCGAAGCAATCGCCAAACTCGTGCGCGAACGTACGCCCTGGGCGTTGCTGCTCTCCGCCAGTGAACGCGGCCGCGATTGGGGCCCGCGCCTTGCCGCGCGCCTGCGCCTGGGCCTCACCGGCGACGCGATCGGCCTCGAACTTGACGCCGAAGGGCGCATGGTGGCGCTGAAGCCCGCCTTCGGCGGCAACATAGTCGCGCCGATTCTCTCGAAGACCTATCCGCAGATGGCGACTGTGCGCCAAGGTGTGCTGCAACTCGCCGAGCCCAATCCGCGGCGCGAAATCGAACTCGAGGTGGTGCACGTCGACCTCAGCCCGGCGCTGACCCGCTTGCTGCGCGCCACCTCGATTCTCGACGAGTCGATCGCGCCGCTCGAGGGTGCCGAAGTCGTCGTAGGCCTCGGCATGGGCGTCGGCGGACCAGCGGGCGTAGATCAGGCGAAGGAGTTGGTGCACGCGCTGGGCGCCGCCATGTGCGCGACGCGCCGCGTCACCGACCAGGGATGGGTGCCGCGCCAGTTGCAGGTGGGTCTCACCGGCAAGACCATCGAGCCGCGCCTCTACTTTACGCTCGGCATCCGCGGCGTCCCTAATCATACGGTCGGGATCAAGCGGGCGGAGACCGTCGTCGCGATCAATTCCGATCCCGAGGCGCCGATCTTCGAACGCGCCGATTTCGGCCTGGTCGGCGACTTCGCGCCGCTTACTCGCGCGCTCGCCGAAGCGTTTCGCCGCCGGGCGCTGCGCTAGCGCTGCCGCCCTTCACGCCGTCGGCAGCCCGAACAACCGCGCCGCGTTGGCCCCGACCGTCGCGGCCAGCGCGGCCTTCGGCACACCGCGCAATAGGGCGAGCGCCTGCAGCGTCTGCGCCACGTAGGCCGGCTCGTTCCTCAGGCCGCGATACGGCTCCGGCGCGAGAAAGGGTGCGTCCGTCTCGACCATCACGCGGTCGTCCGGCACAATCCGCGCCGCCTCGCGAATCGCTCCCGCGTTCTTGAAGGTCAGGATCCCCGAAAACGAGATATAAAAGCCCAGCGCGATGAAGGCGCGCGCTGCCGCCGCGTCCCCGGTGAAACAATGGATCACGCCGCCCCGCGCCGGCATGCCAACCTCGCGCGTGATCGCAACTAAACGTGGCTCAGCTTCGCGGCAATGAATCACGATCGGCTTGCCGAGTTCCGCCGCAAGCTCCAGGTGGCGGCGCAGCGCGTTTTCCTGCGCCTCCCGCGGTGAATTCATGTAATGGAAATCGAGACCGCTCTCCCCGATCGCCACCACCTTCGGCGCGCGGGCCAGCTCGCGCAACTCGGCGATTCGCTCAGGATTGCACTCCTTGGCGTCATGCGGATGTACCCCGACCGCGGCGTACACGTTCGGGTAGCGCCCCGCAATTTCCACGGTCAGCCGGTCGCTCTCGATCGTGCCGATCGCGCCAACCGAAATTACCGTGCCGACGCCGGCTTTACTCGCGCGCGCGAGAATTCCGTCGACGGCGTCTCTCAGCTTGGGGTCCGCCAGATGACAATGGGAATCGGTGAGCGGATGCGTCGCCGTCACGTCTTGGACTTCTCGATTCGTGGAAAGAGCGCGACCGGCGGTTTTATCTTGTGCCCCGGCTTGAGGCCCGCGCCATACGGCCGCCGCGCGGTCTCCGCGTCGACGTTCAGCATGTCGAAAATTTTACCTGCCGTCACCGGCATGAACGGCTCGAGCGCGTCGGCGATTACGCGGATCGCTTCGAGCAGGTTCGCCAGGATCTGCTCCACTTCCGGTATCCGCGCCGGGTCCTTCGCCAGGCTGAACGGCGCAGTCGTCACGATATACTTGTTCGCCGTATCGAGCGCCGCCCAGATATCCGCCAATGCCCCCTTGAAATCGAGCTCGACCGCCTGCGCGATGACCGGCTCGAGCAAATGCATGATCTTCCCCCACGACACGCCCGCTCGGGGCTCGCTCAGTTCCTGCGGCACCTCCTGCGGCGCAACCTTCACCTCGCCGCCACAATAGCGCTGCGCCATCGTGAGCACGCGGCTCACCAGATTGCCGAGATCGTTGGCCAGGTCCGCGTTGTAGCGCTCAGTCAGTCGCTCCTCGGAAAAATCGCCGTCGAGCCCGTAAACCACCTCGCGCATCACGAAATAGCGCAGCACGTCGGGCCCGAACGCCTTCTCGTAGGAGACCGGGTCGCGCACGTTGCCCGAGCTTTTCGACATCCGCGCACCGCCGAAGTTGAGCCATCCGTGAACGTTCAGATGGCGCGGCAACGGCAATCCCGCGGCCAGCAGGATCGGCGGCCAATAGACTGCGTGGGTTTTCAGAATATCCTTGCCGATGAAGTGATCCGTATGCGGCCAGAGGTCGCGCGTGAAAGTGTCCAGCCCCATCTGCGTCGCCGGCTCGCTGACGTACGCCCAGAACGCGTCGTACCAGACGTAGGTCACATACTTGTCGTCGAAGGGAATTTCGATACCCCAGTCCATCCGCGCCTTCGGCCGCGAGATACAGAGGTCGCTCAACGGCTCCGACAGCATGTTGAGCGCTTCGTTCTTGTAGCGTTGGGGCCGGATCATACACTCGTCCGACTCGATCCGGCGCCGCACCTCCTCGCGAAACTGCTCGATCTTGAGGAAATAGTTGCTCTCTTTGATCAGTTCTACCGCAACGTTGTGCGTCGGGCAGATATTCCCGGCAGGAGCTCCTTTTCCGTGTAGAAACGCTCGCAGCCGACGCAATAGAGCCCCTCGTACTCCTTGAATTCGATATTGCCGCGCGCCTTAGTCCGCTCGAGCATCTGCTTGACGAACGCCTCGTGGACCGCGTCGGTCGTGCGCACCCAGTAGTCGAAGCTCGTATTCAAACCCGCGAAGGCCTCACGGAACAGCTCGCTCATTTTGTCGGTGTAGGCCTTGGGCGCGAGCCCCTCGGCGATCGCGGCGCGCCGTATCTTGTCGCCGTGCTCGTCCGTGCCGGAAAGGAAAGTCACGTGGTCGCGGCCCAGTCGGCGCCGCTGGTATCGTGCGAAGACGTCCGCGGCGAGCGCTTCGTAAGCGCTGCCGACGTGCGGAAGGCCGTTGCAATAGAAGATCGCGGTTGTGATATGGATTCGATCGCTCATCGGCCTTGAGCTGCGCAGGCGCCCATCTCAGGCGCCGGGTTCAGATTCCCGGCCCTTCTCCTTGCGCGCTTCGACCAGATCCTGCAGCGTCGCCTCGATCACCCCGCCGTCCGCTTCGAGCTGGATCAGAACCGTCTGCTTGAGGATATTCTGCCGCACCACCTTGCCGTTGCCCTTGACCGACTCAACCCGCCTGCCGGGGTTGGGCAGCGCGCGCTTGAGTTCGAGGTAGGTCCCGTACTCGTACCGCAGGCAGCATTTGAGCCGCCCGCACATCCCGGCCAGCCGCGAGGGATTGAGGGCCAACCCCTGCTCCCGCGCCATCTTTACCGTTACCGCCTCGAAGTCGCGCAACCACGAGGAGCAACAGAGCTCGCGCCCGCACGGCCCGATACCGCCGGTCACCTTGGTCTCATCACGCGCGCCGATCTGCTTCATCTCGACCCGCACGCGCAGCGTGTTCGCCAGATCGCGTACCAGTTCGCGAAAATCGACACGGTTCTCCGCCGTGAAATAAAAAATCGACTTGCGCCCGTCGTACGTATAGTCGGCCTTGACCAGTTTCATCGCGAGCCCGCGCTCGCGGATACGCTCCACGCAGAGCCGCTCGGCATGCTGTTCCCGGCCGATCGCCTCCCCCTCCGCCTGGAAATCGCGCTCCTCGGCCAGGCGTACCACCGGACGCATCGCGGCGAGGTCCAGCGTCTGCGCCGGTTCATGCGGCTCGACCACCACCGTCCCGACCCGCGTTCCCGCTTCGGAGTCGACGAGCACCCGATCGCCGCGTTTAAGCGCCAGCCCGGCGCTCAGGTAGTTGTAGAGATGGCCCACCTGCTGCAGGCTGACTGCGACGATTTTCGGCAGGTCATCGTTGCTTGCAAAAGGATCGGTCTCGTCCGGCACACTTCACCCCCTCAGAGCTTCCCCCGCGGCCATCCACCAGCGCTCGGCCTGAAGCCGCGAATTCGCCATCGCTTCGACGGCCTCGACCGCCAGGAGTGCGGTCTCGACCAGCTTCGCGATAGTGGCGGCGTCCAGCTTTTGGGCGACCTCGGCCATGATCTTGGCGATTTCAGGCGAGGGCGCGTTCAAGTCCGCCCCCAACAGCTTGAAGCATAGCATTTCCTCCAGGATTCGTGCGATTAGCTCGAAATTGCCGGTCGCATCCTCGCGTGATCCAAAGAAATCCTGGGCAATCGCCTGCGCTCCGGCAAAATCCAGCGTGCGCGCCCGGCTCAACGCCTCGATCAGCTCGCGCACCGGCGGCTCTGTCCCCTCGGCCAGGTCCAGCGCCCGCCTGATGCTGCCGCGGGCCAGCCGCGCGAGCGCTTGCGCGCGCTCCAGCGGCACCTCGGCGCGCACGGTGAGTACCCCCGCGATCTCGGCCGCCTCGATCGGCGCGAAACGCACCGGACGCAACCGCGAGCGCACGGTGTCGATCAGCGCACGCTCGCTGTCGCTTATCACAAAGACAATCGCATGCCCGGGCGGCTCCTCGAGCGTTTTCAACAACGCGTTCTGTGCGGAGAGATTTAATGTTTCAGCATCATCTATAATCACTACACGCTGATTAGCACGCATGGGTCGCACACCCATCCGCTCGATCAGGTCGCGCACCTGTTCGATCAGCACTTCCGCCCGCTTCGGATTACGCGAAACATAAGCGAAATCCGGATGAACGCCGCTCGCGATCTGCACGCACGCCTCGCAGCACTCGCATCGCGGCGCCCGCCCGGAACCTGAGCGACCGCGCGAAATTGCCGCAACAAGTGATCTGCGCGTCTGGCAGTTTTCCGGAGTACAGCAAAATCCAGGACCCGGCGATCGCTCGCACAGGATACCGTGGGCGAGGCCGGTCGCCACCAGCGCCTTACCCACTCCGCGCGGCCCCGCCAGCAGATACGCATGCGCGGGACGCCGGCCAGTTCGGCGATCAAACCCGCTATCAGCTCGCGATTGCCGACGATCCCGCTGAGACTCATCGTCGCTTCAGCAGGGCGTCAACCGCGCCCAGAATTTCGGCGGTGACCGCCGCGGTCGCGCGCGCCGAGTCGATCACCCTCACGCGCTCGGGCTCCGCGCGGGCGATCGCGAGAAAACCCTCGCGCACGCGGCGATGGAACTCGACCCGCTCTCCCTCGAACCGATCGGGCCCGCGATCGTTGCCGCGGACGCGCGCGCGGGTACGTGCGAGTCCGGTCTCGACGGGACAATCGAGCACGATCGTAAGGTCGGGGCGCATCCCGTCGCTCGCCAGTTGATTCAATTCGCCGAGCAATTTGAGGTCGAAACCGCGCCCATGACCCTGGTACGCAACCGTCGAATCGGAATACCGATCGGAAATTACGATCTCACCCGCCGCTACCGCCGGACGCAATTTCTCGCGCACATGCTGCGCGCGGTCGGCGAGCACCAGCAACAGTTCGGTAGCCACGTGGAGGGAGACCGCGGGATCGAGAAAAATCGCACGAATCGTTTCACCCGCGCGCGTCCCGCCGGGTTCGTGCGTTACGGTCACGCGGCGGCCCTGCGCGCGCAGCGCAGCGGCCACAATTGCCGCCTGCGTGGTCTTGCCCGAGCCTTCGACGCCCTCGAGCGTGATAAAAATCCCGGCTGCCATCAGCGGGAAAAATACCAGTGTATGCAGCTGCGGCTGAAAGAGCGCGAAGATGCCGGCCGCCAGCGCGAGGAACGGTCCAAACGGTATCGCGGTCCGTAACAACGTCGATTCGGCTTCCCGGTCGGCCTCGCGTCCCGCGCCCGTGACTTCGGCGATCGCCGCGGGCACTTCCTCCTCGGGCGGCGACGATGCGCCGCCCGCCAACGCGAACGCAATCCCGCCGATCGATCCTAAGATCGAGCCGATGAAAAGGGTGAAGATCACACCCACCCAGCCGAGAAATGCGCCGACCATACCCATCAGCCAGACGTCGCCCAACCCGACTCCCTCCGCTCCCCGGACCAGCCGGTAGAGCTCGCCGGTGACAAACAAAAACCCGGCGCCTGCCAGGATGCCGAGGACCGAACCGCGCCATCCGATTTCCGGCATGAGCAGCGCTGCGGCAAGGAAGCCGATCGGAATCCCCGGAAAACTGATGATGTTGGGAATCACGCGCCAGTCGTAGTCGATGATCGCCACCGTCAGGAGCGCGGCACACAACACGAAACGGGCGAGCGCGTCGCCCGCTGGAAAGCTGAGATAGAGATATGCGGCCGCTCCGGCGAGTGCCAGTTCGGTCAGCAGGTAACGGACCGGGATCGCCGCGCCGCACAGGCGACAGCGGCCGCGCAAACCGATATAGGCGACGATCGGAATATTAGCCGATACCGGGATCGGCCGACGACAGCGCGGGCAGAACGATCGCGGCGACGCGATCGAAATCTCGCGCGGTAGCCGATATGCCACGACGTTGACGAAGCTCCCGATGCTGGCCCCCGCGACGAAACAGAAAAGCGCCGCGATCCCCCGCGGTATATCCATCTGCCCCTCACCCCGCCCCAATCCTCGCGGCCTTCAAGCTTACGTGCCGCGCGCGTGCCGCGCTATCGGATGGACGCGGCCAGCGCGCCTACCTCTGGCAGCGCGGGCAATAGAAGCTCGAGCGCTGACCCAGCACTACGGCACGAATCGACGCACCGCAGGCGAGACACGGCTTGCCCGCGCGGTCATAGACCCGGAGGCGTTCGGCGAAACGTCCCGGCTCGCCTCGAGAATCGCGGTAACTGCGGAAGGTCGTGCCGCGGCTGCCGATCGCCTCGCGGAGCACCTTCCCCGTATGTTCGACGATGAGTGCGACTTCGGCCCGCGTGACCCTGCCCGCCGGGCGCCCCGGCCGCACGCGCGCGCGAAAGAGGATTTCTGAGGCGTAGATATTCCCGACTCCCGCGACCACCCTCTGATCCATCAGGAGGTTCTTGATCGCGGCGACGCGCCCGCGTGTGATCGGCCACAGATACGCGGCATTGAACTCGCGGCTGAGGGGCTCCGGCCCGAGGCCCTTCAACTCCGTGGTGGAGTCGAGTTCGCCGCTCGCGACAAGCTTCATCAGGCCGAATCGGCGCGGATCGTTGTAGACCAGCCGGCTGCCGTCGTCCAGCGCGATCTCCACGTGATCGTGACGGGGATCGAATTGCCCCGGGTCGAAGCCTTCACGCCGATGGGTCAGGCTGCCGCTCATTCCGAGATGCACGATCATCACCTGGCCGCCGCTGAGTTCGACCAGCAGGTATTTGGCTCGCCGTCCGACCCGTTCGATCGCGCGCCCGGCGATGGCGGCGGGCAGATCGGCCGCGACCGAGCGGCGCAGGCGCCCTTCCCTGACCGTCGCGCTCACCATCGTGCGGCCTGCCGCCGAGCGCGCGAGAATTCGCCGCAACGACTCGACTTCGGGCAGCTCAGGCATCGCGAACCGTCTCTCCGGGCGTCGATCGCTGCGAGGACGCGCGCCAGCCGCACGAAGTCCGTGGCGGTCACGGCGCCCGGCCGCGACCGCGGGATCGATCGCAGCGCGCCTGAGCGCCGCTTCGGCCGCGGGGCCGTCCAGCGACAGACCGTCGGCGAGCGAGTTGCGAATCGTTTTACGCGGAGCCGAGAACGCCGCACGCACAGTCGCGAGCACGGCTCGCTCCTCGTGGGCCGCAAAGGCCGGCGCGCGCCGCGGCGTCAACACCAGCACTTCCGCATCGACTTCGGGTCGCGGATGAAAGCTGCCCGCGGCCACGCGGAAATGACCCTGAACTTCCCAGTACAGCGCGGTGAACACGCTGAGCGCGCCGTAGGCGCGGTCGTTCCAGAGCGTGCGCGAATCCGCTCCGCGACCTCGCGCTGGAACATCAGGACCATCCGCGTGACCAAATCGTGAAGTTCGTGAAGGCGCTCGAGGATCGCCGCGGCAATATTGAAGGGCAGATTGCCGATAATCCGCAGCGGGGTCTCCGCCGCGAGCGCGCGCAAATCGGCTTCGAGAAAATCGCGATTGACCACGTCGATCCGCGCGTCGCCGTTGAAATGTTCGGCCAGCCGCGCGGCCAGCCGCGGATCGACCTCGACCAGGCAGAGGCGGCGAGCTCCTCACGCGCCAGCAATATCGCTCAAAATACCCAGACCGGGACCGATCTCGATCACGGTATCGCCCGGATGGATCTCCAGCGCCGCGACGATCCGGGTCGGCGATCGCCGGCTGCACCAGGAAATTCTGGCCGCGCGACTTGCGGGGCCCGCACCGCTACCGCGGCGCAGCGCTCGTGCGGGGCTCCGTCGGACGAAGAGGTCACAAGGGCAGGTTGGCTTCGGCGTCGATCGCACAGCGGATCACGATCGCCGCGCAGCAGTCGGTAGCTGCCCGCCATCGCGATCATCGCGGCATTGTCGGTGCAGTACTTAAAGAAGGCGCCACCACGCGCCGGCCATCGGCGGCCGCAGCGGCCGTTAACCGCGCGCGCAAGCGCGAATTCGCGGCCACCCCGCCGGTGAGCACGATCGTGCCGGCATCGAGTTCGCGCGCCGCCGCGATCGTGGGCCGCACGAGCATCTCGACCACCGCTTCCTGGAAACTCGCCGCGAGATCCGCGGCCGCCGTCGCCGCGCCCGCTGAGTCGGCGAGATAGAGCGCAACCGCGGTTTTGATTCCGCTGAAGCTGAAATCGAGCGGCGCGGACTTGACCCGCGCTCGCGGAAATTTCACGGCCTTCGGATTCCCGCGCGCGCG
The DNA here is from genome assembly GCA_963837035.1 of uncultured Pseudomonadota bacterium. Taxonomy (GTDB): domain Bacteria; phylum Desulfobacterota; class Binatia; order Binatales; family Binataceae; genus JASHZA01. Next base: position 304,990 of record CAWIMH010000018.1, on the reverse strand, counting down.
CCAGTTCGTCGATTACTTTTCCTCCCGGATAGCCCAGGCCCATCAGCTTTGCGACTTTGTCGAAGGCCTCGCCGGCCGCATCGTCGCGGGTCGTACCGATCCTGCGGTAGCGGCCGAAATCCTCCACCGCGAAGAGCGCAGTATGGCCACCTGAAACCACCAGCGCCAGGTACGGCATCGTCAACTCGTGCTCGAGCATGCGGCGCCAGCAGTGGCCCTCGAGATGGTTGACCCCGACCAGCGGGAGCCCGGAGGCTTGGGCGATCCCCTTGGCGTACATCAGGCCGACCAGAAGCGACCCGACCAGTCCCGGCCCGCGCGTAACGGCGATGCCGTCAATCTGGCCGAGCGTGCATCCCGCGGACGACAGGGCGCGCCCGATCACCGGCTGGATCGTCAGAACGTGGTTGCGCGAGGCGAGTTCGGGCACGATGCCCCCGTAAGCGCGATGGATATCGTCCTGATTGGCGACGGTGCTCGCCCGCACCGTGGCGCGACCCGGATGGTCGGTTTCAATGACCGCGGCGGCGGCGTCGTCGCAGGAAGATTCAATTCCCAGGATTAGCATCGGTTCATTCGTCGTCGGCGGCGGCGGGCGGCGGCGGGGGCTCCAGCGGGAGAGGCGGAACAGTTGCCTCTCCCGCCGGGCCGGCCGCGGCCTGTTCAGCGGGGGGCGCGGCCGGCACATTGGCCGGTTGCGGCAGACTGGCCGCGAGCCGGCTATATCCGACGCGCGCCATCAGATTGTTGGGCGCCGCGCCGACCGCACGTTGATACGCGCTTGCAGCTTCGACCGTTTTGCCCAGTACCTCGTAACAGGCACCCTCGTAGGCCTCGATCGCGCCGTACCATTCCGGCCGCGCACCGAGGCCGATTTCGGCGCGTTTCAAAAAGGTGATCGCCTGCGCGTAATTCTTCCGCGCCATGTAACTGCGGCCCAGGTAGAAATACTCGAACGGATCGCCTGGGTCGATCGAGATCGCGCGTCCGAGCGTACGAATCGCCTCGTCGGTCTTTCCGGCGGCGAGATCCTTGCGCGCCTCTTCGGTAAGGCGCATCGAGGCGGCGAGTGAGGGACTGCCGGCGGTCTTGATCTCGGCGTCGAGCGATGCGTCGCTGGGGTCAGGTGCGGTAGTGATCGCGCTGACGTCAAGGGCAGCAGCGGGCGGTCCGGATGGATTCGAATTGGGAACGCCGGCGGAAGCGGTGGCCGCAATTGCCGCTGCCGTCGCGACAGGCGCCGCCACTACGGGGCTGGCTGTCGTGGCGCTTTGATCGATCGAAACGGAGGTCGCCTCGCCTTGCGCCGGCTTGGTCTCACCAAACCCTGGCCCGGAGACGTTGGCGGGCACCTGCTCCCAATCCGAAACCGCAGCCGGTGGTGCGGCCGCCGGTGCGACGGTGCCGGAACCCGACACGCCAGTAGGGGCGACGTCCTCCTCGGAGATCTGCGCCAAAACTTGCGCGACCGCCGGCGGCGGTGTTGCACCAAACGTATCATTGTGGGGGCGCGCTGAAATCGTCGTTGCCCCGCTCGCGGACGTCAGCGCCAACAGCAAACTCGCCGCGAGCGCCAAGGACCATGGTGAGAGTGCTTGCTTCATCAGTCGTTGGGCGCAGTGTCCGGCGCGTTATCGAAATCGTCGGCCTCGCCGGCCTCGGCGGCGGCGCCGGAGGTCGCGGCCGCCGACGTATGAAACGGACAAGGCTGCGTCGGCACCATATCTTTTGGGAATATTCCCCTTACCGAGATTGGACAATACGGACCAGCAAGGTAGCCCGTCAGTGGATCGACCTTGGCCTCGACCACACCGGGCGGCACGGAGAAATCGGGCTCGGGACGGGACGCGGTAGCCGCTTTCATGAAATTCGTCCAGGCGGGCAGGGACGCCTCGGCTCCGGTCAGTCCGAGCACCTCTTTCTGATCGAATCCGGTCCAGACCACGGCCAGAAGATTCGGCGTGAAGCCAGCGAACCACGCGTCCTTCGAGTCGTTCGTCGTGCCGGTCTTGCCCGCGGCGGGGCGCACGAAACCCATCCTGCGCGCACCCTTGCCGGTGCCGTGATTGATCACCTGCTCGAGCATGAAATCCATCGTGTAAGCGAGTTCCGGCGAGAGCACCTGCTCGGCCTTAAGTTCGTGGCCCTCGATGACCTTACTGTTGCTGATCGACCACCGCGGTGACCGCGTAGGGCGGCACTTCGATTCCCTCGTTGGCCAGAATCGCGTACATCGTGGCGAGTTGCATCGGCGAGACCTCGATACCGCCGAGTACAATCGACGGGTACGGGGGCAGATCGCCGAAGCCGAGCTTGGCCGCCATCGCGCGCACGCGGTCGAGACCGATCGCATCCGCCAGCCGCGAGGTCGCCGAGTTCAGCGATTCTTCGAGCGCGAACTCCAGCGTGACGCGGCCAAAGTAGCGGTTCTTGTAATTCTTCGGGCGTCCAGCTGATCTCGCCGATTTGCCAGGTGAAGGGAGTATCCTCGATATAGCTGGTCGGCAGAAAATGGCCGGGCCCGCCTTCGAGCGTTTCCTGCGAGCGCGGCCAGGTAGGTGACTGGCTTAAAGCGGACCCGGGCTGACGCTTGGATTGGGTCACGCGGTTGAACTGGCTTTCACGATAGTCGCGTCCGCCCGATCATCGCGCGAATCTTACCGGTTTGCGGCTCGATCGCGACCAGGCATGATTCAAGTTGCTGCGTCTTTTCCTTGCGTCGCAATGACGCGTGCTTCGTCTTCGAGCTCGACCGAGATTGTGCTCGATCGCGTGCTCGCCCTCCTTCTGCATATGCACGTCGAGGGTGGTGAAAATGCGCAGCCCTTCGCCGGTCAGCACCGACGGCGGATAGCGCTCGGCCAGTTCGTGCTTGACGTAATCGACGAAATACGGCGCGTCGTTGGTCTCGGTGTACGGCTCGCGCGCCCGCAATCGGCTCGGTCACCGCGCCGATCATAGGCGGCCTTGCTGATATAGCCGTCCTGCGAGCATCGAGGCCGAGCACTTCGTTGCGCCGCGACGCGCAGCCTCGGCGTTGTGCCGAATCGGGATTGAAGCGGTTGGGCGAGCGGATCATGCCGGCGATCGTCGCCATCTCGGCAATCGTCAGGTCGCGCGGCTCCTTTGGAAAAGAAAAATTCCGACGCCTCCCAGATACCGTAGATGCCCTCCTGGCCGCGCTGCCCGAGGTAAATATCGTTGAGATAATTCTCGAGAATCTCGTCCTTCGAGTATCGGCGCTCGGCGATATACGCCATCAGCGCTTCCTTGACCTTACGATGCCAGTCGCGCTTGCTGGTCAGGAAGAAGTTCTTCATCAATTGCTGCGTCAACGTCGAACCGCCCTGCACCACGTGGCCCGCGGTGAAATCGATCCAGCCGCCTTGGCGATGCGCACGAGATCGATGCCGTGATGTTCGTAAAAGCGATGGTCCTCGGCGGCGAGCACCGCATCGACGAAGGCGGGCGGAATATCGGTCAGGGGCACCAGCCGGCGCTGCTCCCAATCGCCCTGGAAAATCGCGCCGAGCAGTTCGGGTTCCAGTTCGATCGAGTACACCGGCTTATGCGTTCCGACGTCGTCGATCGAATCCGAGGTCGTCCCGGTCGGACGCGATCTTCAGTTGCACCAGCTCGCCGGAAAACTGCCCGAACGGATAGCTGAAGCTGTGCAGAAAAATCATCAGCCGGCCGTGCTTCTGATCGAAGCTGTACTCGCCGCGTCGCGTCCGACCTCGCGCCGGATGCGACACGATGATAATTGAGGCGCGCGAGCCGCTCGAAAAAGCCGATATCACTTAAGCTTTTGCCCAGGATAGATTGTACGTTAGTCCGAGTAGATGCAGCGACGGAATCGTCCAGCGCTTGCCCGAAAAGCGCGCGACCAACCTCTTGATCGAGCGAGTCGTAGTAGCTGACAAGGAATTCGTACAATGATCGGCGCGATCGCGAACAACGCGACGATACCCACGGTGAGCAGCGCAATCTTGATCACCCGACCGATGTTCATCGCTTGCGCGGCAGCACGCCCTTCCGCCCCCTTTTCATCCACCCTACGCACCGCAGATCGTTCACCCGTGCAACTTCAGATGGAATGATATACGGTAGCGCGATTGCGCCTGACCAGCAGCAGCAGGATCGTTGCTCAGTCGCCGGCGTGATCGCACATTGCGCCTTCGTACGAATCGATATTGCTTCACCGCGTCGCCGATTCACTTCCATAATCACGTCGCGCGGCCGCATGAGTCCCGCGGCCTGCGCCGAGGCTTCCCGGTCGACCACCGACGACACCATACCCCAGCTCGCGGCCCAGGTCTTGAGTTCGTGCGCGAGACCCGCGTCCACTTCGCTTACCGCCAGCCCAGCGCGAGTGGGGCTCTGCGGCTGCCACTCTCCGCGACGGCCAGCTCCGCTTCGTGCGAAGGCGTAATCACGGTATCGGCAATTCCTGCGCTTGCCGGTCGCGAATCACCTTGATCGTATCGCGTTGCGCCCGGCCGGGGTACGTACCGACCAGTCGCGGCAGTTGTTGCGCTTCACCGATCTCGATGCTGGTCGATCTCGACGATGATGTCGCCCTGCCTGCAGTCCCGCCGCTTTCGCCGGGCTGTTGTCGATCACTTACCGTCACCAACGCACCGCGCTGCGCCGTTCGTCGACCCCGTCCGCCTGACGCCAGCGCCGGCGTGACCGCCCTCGATCTACACGCCGAGCCAGCCGCGCATCGACCCTGCCGATGGCTCGCGCAGTTGCGGCAATTCACGCCTTCACCAGGTTGACCGGGACTGCGAAGCCAATTCCCATGTTCTCGCCGGTACGCGTGTAGATCGCTGAATTGACGCCGATCACTGCGCCGCGCTGATTGATCAGCGGTCCGCCCGAATTGCCCGGATTTATCGACGCGTCGGTCTGGATGTAATCGTCGTAGTTGCCCGCGAATGATAGCGTCCCTTGGCGCTCACGATTCCGGCCGTCACCGATGGTCGAAGCCGAACGGATTGCCGATCGCCATCACCCATTCGCCCACCCGCACGCCGTCCGAATCTCCCAATGGCGCCACCGGCAACGGTAGGGAGCGTCGATCTTAATCAGGCCATGTCGGTCTTCGTCGTCGCGCCCCACCACCCTCGCCCTGTACTCATGGCCGTCCTGGAGCGTGACCGTAGATCCGCTGCCGCGCCTGCGACCACGTGATCGTTGGTCAGGATATATCCGCTCTGGTTGATCATGAAGCCCGATCCCAGACTGTTCGGATGGGCGTCGCTCGTACCTCTCCGAAGGCTCGCCACATCGCCGGACGCGTCCCGGGATCGTCCTCACGCGCCGTGATCGGTTCGTCTGGTCTTCGCTCGGTCGAGACGTTGACCACCGCGGGTGAGAGCCTGGCCGCGAGGTCCGCAAAATCAGGCAGGTTCTGCGCCTTGCCGCCACCCCCGTCGCGAGGTCTGGTCCAAAATGCTCGCTGGGCGGCTGCGCCGACGCGAACGCAGCCATCGCCGCGATCAAGAGTCGCCGTAAAACCCTCGGATCCAGCGATATTCTTGCGACATCGTCGTGGTCCGCCCATAACGAACCACCCGCGAGCCGGCCTACCGGGCCGGCTGGCGCGCCCTCTCGACGTATTTCATCCGCAGTTCGTAGAGAATCGCGTCCATCAGCACCTGCTTCCTCATGGTCGAGGTTGCCGCGCGTCTTCTCTTTGATCATCCCGATAATATCGATCAGTTGTTGCGCGGCCGGCAGATCCACCGCAGGCGCTCCGCCCTGCGGATCGGCGATCTCCCCGAGGATGCATCATAGAGCCTGCGTCGAGAGGCCGACCAGAACGTCCCTGAAGTCATCTCGGGCGCATGGCACCCAAATGCGCGTGACCGGTGCCCACCGCCGGGTGTGCGTGTCGTCCGGATGCGCTGTGTCCGCTGCGGCGGTCGAGCGCCGTTCGCATCGCGTCGCCGCTGGGCGGACACTCGCCGGAGCCGCCGGCTGCGGCTCGGAGCCGTCGTGCTTCCGGCGCCTTGGAATTCCGGCTTCAGCTCGCCCTCCGACGAAAACCGGCGGCGATCGTCAACTTTGAAGGCCTTGGGTTTTTCTTCTTCGCGTTCCATCGTTATCTAGCCCGCTGTGCGTCATCTGTTCGAGCCGGCGAATACGCTCTTCGATCGGCGGATGGGTCGAGAATAGCCGGTCATGCCCACGGCGCTCAGCGGATTGACGATAAACAGATGCGCCGTTGCCGGCGTTGCGTCGATCAGCGGCATCCGCTCGTTGGCCGACTCGAGTTTGCGCAACGCGTTGGCCAGGTCAACAGCGGATCGTGCGTGAGTTTCGCCCCGCTCGCATCTGCCTGATATTCGCGGGTGCGCGAAATCGACAACTGGATCATGCGTCGCCGCCAGCGGCGCCAGTATCGCCATCGCCAGCAATTCCGATGATCCACCGCCGCGCTTGTTGTCGTCGCGTCCGCCGAAGCCGCCGAACATCGCGCGCCCATCGCGCCTCGATCCCCATCATCATCATGACGCTCGCCAATGTCGCCGCCATCGAGCTCATCAGGATGTCGCGATTGAGCACGTGCGAAAGCTCGTGCCCAAATACACCCTTGAGTTCCTCGCGATGTGCAAATCCGCATGATTCCGCGGGTCACCGCCACCGCCGCATGCTTGGGATTACGGCCCGTCGCAAACGCGTTGGGCGTGTCGCTGTCGATCAGGTAGAGGCGCGGCATGGGAATGTTCCGCCGCCTTGGCGAGTTCGTTCACGATCGAAAACAGTTCAGGCGCGTTGGATCGGATCGAGCGGCTGTGCTCCATACGCACGCAAAACCATCTTGTCGGAGAACCAGTAGCTGAAAAAATTCATCGCGATTGCGAAAATAAACGCGATCTCCAGCCCGCCGCGACCGCCCAGCACCTGCCAACCAACATTATTAGCCCGGTCAGCGAAGCCAGCAAAACCGTCGTCTTGATCATACTGCCCATAAGTTTTAGCTTGGCCCGATCGGCTTGGGCAGGATTCGCACCTGCGGAATTTTCACCCGCTGCGCCTACGAGCAGCGCCTGCGCCTATTAGCCTCTCGAAGCTAGCCTCCACATTTTTTTGAGTCAAACGTTCCTCTGCCTGGCTCTATTCTAACCATCGTCGCCGGCGATTGTCAGGATCTCGAGTAACCTCGTCTCCACCGCTTCCAGCGGCAGATTTGCCAATGGATCGCCGCGCATGACCTGGACGTCTCCCAGCGGACGCCAGCGCGCGGGATCGGTTGGCCCGAACAAAACCACTCCGCTCGCGCCCGCTGCCGCCGCAAGATGCGAAACCCCCGAATCATTCCCGAGGAAACCGATCGCAAGGCGCGCCAGTCCGGCGACCTCGCCCAGGCCGCGTCCCTCGAGCGTCACAAATTCGGCGCGGAAACCCGGCGCGATCGCGGTCTCGGCCGGCCCCAGCAGGATCACCGGTCGCGCATGAATTTCGATTCGCCGGGCGATCGCTGCGAAATGCCCGGCCGGCCAATTTTTCACCGGACTGCCGCTGCCTGGGCAAATCAGGAGGAATTGTCCACGCATGAGTTCTGCGCTCGCTGCGGTCCGCGAGGCCGCCGCTATATCCTCAGCAGTAACCTCTAGTCCGCCATGAATCATCGCCTCGTCGTCCGCGCCGATCGCCTGTAAGTAGCATTTCGCTACGTGTTCGGTTCCCGTCGGGCGAAACGGTAGAAAGGTGACAGCGCCACCCGCGACGGCGGCCAACGTCCGCCGGAAACCCGGCTCGTGCAGCGCAAAAAACGCATAGACCCCGCCAAAACCGCCGAAAAAACTCCGCACCTCGGCGGACTTGCCGCCGTCTTCAGTAAACAGCAGGCTTACTTCGCGCCGGTCGATTGAATGGCCCCGCGCCACACCCATCCGCCCCACTGCGAATTGCGCCAGTTCCGCCCGCGCCATCAACTCCATCTCCCATCCGGGATGACGCAGGGAAATCGCGCGCAAGGCGGGAAGCAGGCAGATCAGATCGCCCAGCGCACCCGGAAAAATCACCAGGATCCGCCTCGCGCGACCGGCTCTGTCGCTATTTTGCCCCATTCGTCTCAAATCATGCTGAGCGCGGCCAGAAACTATCTTCTCGCTTCGCAGACGCCGCGCAGGAATGACTGGCCATCGTGGGATGCGCCCGAGCCCCGCGGCCTGCTCGTAGGAGGTGCACGACGCCTGCAAATACGGCTAAAATCGAACTTATGCCGCTAAGTGTTGCCCGCTCGCCCCTCGATCTGATCGGTCACACCCCGGTGGTTCGGCTCAATCGTTTGCCGGCAAAAACCGACGCCGAAGTCTGGGCCAAACTCGAGAACTATAACCCCGGCGGCAGCGTCAAGGATCGCATCTGCCTCGCCATGATCGATAAAGCCGAGCGCGACGGGCGGATCAAGCCCGGCGATACCATCGTCGAGCCCACTTCGGGCAACACCGGTATCGGTCTCGCCCTGGTCTGTGCGGTGAAAGGCTACAACCTGATCCTCACGATGCCCGACACGATGAGCGAGGAGCGCCGTTCGCTCCTGGCCGCCTATGGCGCCAAGCTTGTGCTCACGCCCGACACGCGCGGGATGCATGGTGCGATCGCCAAGGCCGAGGAACTGTTGCAGGAAAATCCCAGCTACTACATGCCCCAGCAGTTCAGCAATCCGGCCAACCCCGAAATCCATTACAACTCCACCGGTCCCGAATTGATCGAACAATTGGATCGAATCGACGCGTTCGTCTCCGGGGTCGGCACCGGCGGCACCATCAGCGGCACCGGCCGCTACCTCCGCGAAAAGCTCAAGAACCGGCCGCTGATTATCGCAGTCGAGCCGAAAAACTCGCCCGTGTTATCCGGCGGCGAAGCTGGATTTCACAAAATCCAGGGCATCGGCGCGGGCTTCATCCCGCAAAACCTCGACACCCACGTCTATGACGAGGTCATCACCGTCAGTGACGAAGACGCGACCACCTACTCGCGCCGCCTCGCACGCGAGGAGGGCATACTGGTCGGAATTTCCTCCGGGGCGAACTGCTGCGCCGCGCTCCAGGTAGCCCGGCGCCTGGGCCGCGACAGGGTTGTCGTGGTAGTTTTTTGCGATACCGGAGAGCGCTATCTGACGACCGACCTGTTCCAGGCCGAAGGCATCTAGCCCACCCCAAGCCCGCCACGCGCTTTAGCGAGTGGCGAAATTCCGGGTTAAGTGGTGAAATTGTCGGTATGAACGCTTCCCTTACGGATAAGCTCGAACGCCTCGGTGACATCTTCCGTCCGATGCGCTCGCTCATCGTCGCCTTCTCCGGGGGCGTCGATTCGACCCTCGTCCTCAAGGTCGCGCACGACACTATCGGCCAGCGCGTGCTGGCGCTCACCACCACTTCACCAACGATGCCCGATCAGGATCGACTGACGGCGCTCGAGATGGCGCAGCGGATCGGCGCGCGCCACCTCGTGATCGACTCCAACGAACTGGAGATTCCCGGGTATGCGCAAAACCCGCTGAACCGCTGTTACCTGTGCAAACACAATCTTTTCACCGTATGCGAGGCCAAGGCACGGGAATTGGCCATCGACGAGATCGTCGACGGGCTTAACCTCGATGACCTTCAGGACTATCGCCCCGGGATCCAGGCAGCCACCGAAAAGCGGGTACGGCATCCGCTGGTCGAAGTCCAACTCAGCAAGGCCGAAGTACGCGAACTTTCGCGTGCTCTGCAGTTGCCAACGTGGGATCGCCCGGCCTCGCCCTGCCTCTCGTCGCGCTTCCCCTATGGCACCCAGATCACCCTCGAAGGCCTGCGTAAGGTCGAACAGGGTGAGCAGGTGCTGCGCGAACTCGGCTTCCTGGTCGCGCGAGTGCGCTACCACGGCGAGGTTGCGCGGGTGGAGGTCGAGTCACGCGAGATTCCCCGGCTGCTCGAAGCAGAGGTCCGGGAGGGAGTGGATCGCGAGCTCAAAAAAATCGGCTTCCGGTTCGTCACGGTCGATTTGAAGGGCTTCCGCTCGGGGTCGCTCAATGAAGGTCTCGTGGTGGGCCCGAATTCGCCGGCCCGGTGAATCCCGCTTCTGCCCGAAATCCTGATCTCGCTGCGGCTCTCGCGGAATCGAACGTCAGCGCCGTCCGATTTGCCGCGCAAGCGCCTCGGCGAGTTCCAAGTCGTCGCGGGTCGTTATCTTGAGATTGAGCGGCGACCCCTGAACCACCTCAACCGTCGCGCCGATCCGCTCGACCAGGTTGGCATCGTCCGTCGCCACGGCTCCGTCGTGCGCTGCCCGCTCGTGCGCCTGGACCAGCAGCGCGCGCCGGAACGCCTGGGGAGTCTGCGCCTGCCAAAGCCCAGATCGCGGAAGGGTCGCCAGGATGTGCCCTTGCTCTACGCTTTTGAGCGTATCGGAGACCGGAATCGCGGCGATCGCACCGCCAGAGCGTTCGGCCGTCTCGATACAAGCCGCAAAGACGGCAGGCGCCGCGAAAGGTCGCGCGGCGTCATGAACGACCACGATCTCTGCTTCCGCGCTGGTCAAGGCCAATGCGATTCGCACCGAGTCCTGACGCTCCACACCGCCGGCGGTAATCTTCACCGGAATTTCGAGCCGCGCCTCATTCGCCTCACCGCGGGCGGTTGGCTCCATCCCTTGGGGGACGGCGATCACTGCTTCCTCGATCGCAGCGACTGCCCCGAGCGCCCGCAATACATGGGCTAGAAGCGTCGCGTCGCCAAGACGAATGAAGGCTTTGGGCGTGTCGGATCCCAGCCTGGTGCCGTCACCGGCGGCGACGATAATCGCGGAGGCTTTCACAGCGCGGGCATCCTGAAGTGCGGCAACTCTCGTGCCGCAAACAGCTTTTTACACAGGAAGAGACAAGCCGAGAGATTTGCTGGTGCTGTCGGGGAACAAAAAAATGGGGCCGCGCTCTTCGCCCCGGCCCCATCCATTGAGAATTCCTGAAGATACACTCAGTTCGCGAAAATCGTTTTGAGCTCTTCCATTATCTTTTCTTCGGTATTGGCTTTCGCGATCGAGAGTTCCTTGACGAGCAAACTACGTGCCGTATCGAGCATTTTACGCTCGCCGAAAGAGAGTTCCTTGTCTCCCTTTAGCACCAAAAGGTCGCGCAGCACCTTGGCAATCTCGAGCGGCGACCCGGTCTTGATTTTCTCGGTGTACTCGCGATAGCGCCGGTTCCAGGTTTGCGAATCGCTCTCGACCTTGCGCTGCCGCAAGATCTTGTAGATCTTGGTCACGGTTTCTTTGCCGATTACTCGACGGAGACCGACTGCGTCGACGTTTTCGGTCGGAATCATGATCGTCATTTTTTCCGTACCGAGAATCCGCAGCATGTAAAACCGGCGTTCCGTGCCCGAGATCACCCGGCTCTGGATGTCGTCGATTACGGCTACGCCGTGAGCGGGATAAACGACCTTCTCACCCTTTTTGAAAGGCAGATTCATCTGTTGTTGCACCAAACCCGCGGCACCGGATTTCGGAGCGGAAATACCAGTAGCGCTTCCGATCGGCCCGAATTTGATGCCTATTATGGCACAATCATGACAGGTTTGTAACCCCAGGCGTCGCGGAAAGATTATAGAACAAGGTTTCTAGATAGGTGGAGCTCAAGCGAGACGTAGCTCCATAACTATCGCATCCTCCCCGGGACCGTAATAATTATGTCTCAAACGCCGTTCTTCAAAATTTAGCTTGCGATATAGCGCGCGCGCCGCCACATTCGACCGCCGCACCTCCAGTGTTACCAAGTGCGCTTCTTTCGCCTTTGCTTCGGTTATAGCCTCCGACATCAGGCGCAGCGCCACCCCTTTCCGGCGCAGTTCCGGATGCACCGCCACGTTCAGCACATGGCATTCGTCCGCCACCAGCCAGCGGCACAGGTAGCCGACCAACCCCTCGCCTGAAGCGCTCGCGTTACTCGCGATAGTGGTACTCGCCACAATCGTGCGCGAAAACGGCAGCGCCAGCTCACGCACGAACGATTCCATGCTCCAAGGGTGAGCGAAACCAAGCCGCTCAATTGCCATAATTTGCGGCAGATCACGCTTCATAGCATCTCGAACGTTCAACCGCATCCACTCATCGCCCAATCCGCTCACGCCGCCCGCCTCGATTCCTCTCTCGCAACCTTGAAAACGATTATCTCTAAGATCTTGTCGCGCAACCGATGTTTGAACGAGCCGACCGGCTTCGCGAAGGCGATTCGCGTCAGAAATTCCGAGGGAAATGAGGACGAGACGTAAGAAAGCCGGCGATACGCCTCGCCGCGCACGCTCGCACGGATCGCGAGAACCGCGTCTGCAAGTTTCAGCGAGTAATCGTATGCGGGCATCTCATTCGGCAGTTTCCAGAGGGCCTTGAGGGCGGAATCCGGGAGCCGACGCGGCATCTCGAGTCTCACCAGGTAGGCGTTGCGCTCCTCGGAGACCTCATAAACGGTGCCATAACGCCGATCTCGCTCAGTTTTCCCCTCATAGAGGCTGTCACGAAAGCCATCGAACGCGACGTGCCGCTCGGCGTGCGTCATCTCCGCTTCCCCCGCTTCTGAGCGGCTCTCGCCGAACCGGTGCAAAACGCGGGAAATGAGCGAAACGAGCGCATTGAGCATTTGCGGACCCCTGCGCGAAGCAGTCTCGACGCGCGCCAGCGCGGCTTCGAAGCTGCCGGGGAGTTCGCCCTCGAAAAGCTTCTCGGTGTCGTCCGCCGGAAGCTTCGATCCATCGACTGGAATGTTGGCCATCGACACCGGCATCGACGGGGGCGCAACGAATGGGGGCGGTGGTGGGGCCGGCGACTTTGGCGCCACCGGGGGCTTTGTAGTGACCGGCGCTGACTGTGAAGCGGCTGATCCACCCGCGTTTGCGGGTGGTGTAGTCGGTGGCTTCGGCGCCGCGGGAGGGGCCGGAGAGGTCGCGGCCGATGCGGCTGGAGCCGACGCCGGAACCACCTCCTGCGCTGCGCCAGCGGGCTCGAACGGCGCCTGCGCGTCCGCTTTGTCGTCTGTCGAGTCGCTGGAAGCCATAGGTTACCCGTCGGAATCCTTCCCTGCCTGGCGCGAACCAGATGGCCCTGCGGAAGCCCGCGCAGCACTTGCGGGCCCGCGATGTGCCGCGGATTCAGGAGAACGATAATAGTCGCAACTTTTCAAAGTCAACTTGTGATCGGCGCGCGACGTAAGATCCAGCCGTACGTGGTGACCTTGCTTGCGTCGCCAGGGTCGATTTGTAACTATGTCGCAAGCTTTACGCGGACAAAAGTTTGCGTCGATTGCCTGGTCGGCGGTCGGTCGTACTGGAAGCATGAGGAGGTGCGTTGGGATGAAGAAGCTCGTAGGTCTACTTGGCATTTTGGCTTTGTCGGGGTTCATGGCGGCGTGCGGCCCGGATTCGGCCGCGATCGATCAAGCGTCGCAGAAGGCCGAATCCGACGCCAGCCGGGCTGGCACCGCGGCACAGAACGCGGAAGCTTCAGCTCAGCAAGCGCAGAGCGCTGCGCAGAAGGCTGACCAGGAGGCGGCGTCGGCGCAGGATTCGGTGCGTCGCGCGAACGATGCGGTGGCTCGTCTCGAAGCCGCTTTCTCGACCTCAGTTACAAAGTAATCACGTCGAATTTCGCACGGGCGGCGGGGAGAACCTTCTTCCTGCCGCCCAGGTTTAATCCCGATTACGGCTTGGAAGGCTTGGCGGGCGCCGGGCTCGGTGCGCCGGTCGAAGCCTCAGGACTGGCGGCGGCGCGAAGAGCGTCACGAGCATGCTCGCGGGCAGAGTCGTCTCGTTCGATTCGATTTTCGAGATCGCGAAAAGCCTTGAGCGTCATCCCCTGGGCGGCAGCGGCCTGCTCGACCGTCAAAGAGCGATCACGCTGCATCGCCTTGTAGACGGCGACGTACTTGTCGACCTCCGCTGTCGCGACGTCTGATTCATCGCTTTCGTTTTCATCCTGCGCGAAGACGCGAGAATCCACAGAGGATCGGCCGGGGTGCCGGGTGGCGGACCATCCAGAAGGCGGCGACAGAAAGAGCCCCTGGAATGCAACCGCCAGACCCAAAAGCGGATAGAGCTGGAATGGCGGAGGTGGCTTTCGCGACCGGCGTTGTTGGTAGCTATTCACTCTGACCAATAATCCTCCGGAGCCATCCTGACACCTGAGACTATCTTTCGAAAGAGACGACTGCCCTTGCAAAGCGTCCCACAGTGCTTAGAGTTTAGAGCGTACTGCTGCGCCCTTGGTGTGGAAGCGGGCCTGATACATTCAAACTGATTTAGAAATGGAGACGAATATTCGATGCCAGCCAAAGTGATTGAACTTCATGAAAGGGCCCGCGCGGGAATAGTTGCCGGGGCTGCGCTGGTCGCAGAGGCGGCACGCGTGACTCTGGGACCCAAAGGCCGCAACGTCCTTATCGAGAAGAGTTTTGGCGCGCCACTCGTAACCAAGGATGGCGTGACCGTGGTGAAGGAGATCGAACTCGCGGATCGATTCGAGAACCTCGGCGCCAAACTGATACGCGAAGCAGCGCAAAAGACCTCCGACCTGGTCGGGGACGGGACAACGACCGCCACGGTTCTGGCGCGATCAATTGTGCGAGAAGGAATCAAGCAGCTCGCGGCGGGAGTTCCGCCCATGGAACTCAAGCGGGGAATCGAGCAGGGGGTCAAGGCGGCGGTCGCGGCGATCAAGGAGATGGCACGTCCGGTCAGAGATACGACGCGGATGGAGCAGGTTGCGACGATCGCCAGCAATGGCGACGCGACCTTGGGCAAGTTGATGGCCGAGGCGATGGGAAAGGTAGGCCGCGAGGGCGTTATCACCGTGGAAGAGGCTCGCGGTCTGGAGACTACTCTCGACCTGGTCGAGGGCATGCGCTTTGATCGCGGTTATCTCTCGCCATATTTCGTTACCAACCCCGAGCGGATGACGGTCGAGCTCGATGAGCCGTTGGTCCTATTCCATGACAAGAAAATCTCCAACCTGCGCGAATTTCTGCCCCTGCTCGAGAAGGTCGTGCAGGGCGGGCGGCCATTGCTGGTAATTGCCGAGGAGGTCGACGGCGAGGCGCTGGCTGCGCTGGTGGTAAACAAACTGCGCGGATCGTTGAAGGTCGCGGCGGTGAAGGCTCCCGGCTTCGGCGATCGGCGCAAGGAGAACATGGAGGATATGGCGACGCTGACCGGCGGCCAGGTAATCGCCGAAGAATTGGGTGTGAAGCTCGAGAACGTTGCCCTCAATCAGCTCGGCAAATGCCGGCGCGTGGTCATCGACAAGGACAACACCACGATCGTCGGCGGAGCGGGCAAGAAGTCCGAGATCCAGGGACGGGTCGAGTTGATCCGCAACCAGATCACCGCGACAACTTCCGACTACGATCGCGAGAAGCTCGAGGAGCGGTTAGCGAAGCTCACCAGCGGCGTGGCCGTGATCCGTGTAGGAGCGGCTACCGAGGTGGAACTCAAGGAGAAGAAGGCGCGAGTCGATGACGCCGTTCACGCGTTGCGCGCGGCGGTCGAGGAAGGAGTCGTCGCCGGCGGTGGCGTCGCGCTGGTGCGGGCGATGAAGGCGGTCAGCGCGCTGCGGCTGAGCGGCGATCGGAAGACCGGCGCCCAGATCATCCATCGCGCGATGAGTGAACCGTTGCGGCAGATCGCGGTGAATGCTGGCTTTGAGGCGGCGGTGGTGTTCAACGCGGTCGAGGAAGGCAAGGGCGATTTCGGCTTCAATGCCGCGACCGAGGAATACGAGGATCTGGTAAAGGCCGGAGTAATAGACCCGGCGAAAGTCGTTCGTACGGCGCTGGAGAGTGCCGCGAGCGTGGCGGCGTTGATGCTCACGACGGAAGCCGCGATCACCGAGAAGCCGAAGAAGGCGGCGCCGATGCCAATGCCTCAAGGTATGGGTGGCATGGGAGGTATGGGTGGCATGGGTGGAATGGGAGGAATGGGCGGCATGGGAGACATGGGAATGGGAGGAATGGGAGGAATGGGGGGCATGGGCGGAATGGGCGACGACGATATGGGCGGAGATGACTTTTAGTATTGCGTGAATGACTTTCACGGCAAATAGCCCATGTAAACGTGATATTTGAGCGTATTTGCGACGGTCAGCCGCGCGTCCAGCTAATATTGGAATGCTCGATTGCGAGAGAAAGTTTGATACTGTATGCTGCGATCGCCTCGCACGGTATAAAAAAGGAATTTGGGCTGAGGTGCGGTTGGTATAGTTCTAATGCTTCGTACCCGCCCGTAGATCTCAAGGAGGAAGAGGATGGAAGGGTTTATGAGAGGGAGTTCCAAACTGGTCGGGCTGGTGGGGGCTGTATTAGCCCTGTTTCTAGTGGCGGGATGCTCGTCACAACCTGACCCGGCTCAGCGGGCTCAGAACGCAGCGCAGCAGGCGGACGCAGCCGCCACGCGCGCGGAGACCGCCGCGACGAACGCGCAGCAGGCTGCAACTTCGGCGCAGGCCTCGGCGGCCAAGGTCGAGCAATCCGCGGCTGACGCGAAGGCGGCGGCGGATCGTGCGGAAGCGATTGCGGCCAAGACCGAAGGCGGTGGCGGACATCACCATCACGGCAGGATGCATCATCGCCGTCACAAGAAGGCGGAGGCTGCGATGCCTGCAGCTCCGGAGGGCGGAGCCAGTGCGCCTCCAGAAGCGCCAGCGGCCTCTCCGGCGGCTTCTCCTATGTAATCAGACTGGGTTGACCCGAAAAGAAGGGCGTCCGCGACTGCGGGTGCCCTTCTTTTTTTGGTCCACGGGACGAGGAGAAGAACAGGCCCCTGGTGGGGTTCCGGCAAACGCTGAAAGTTCAAAAGGTCACGACGACCTTGAGCGACTCCGGTTTCTGCGCCTGCTCGTAGGCCGCACCGACCTGCGCTAGCGGGAAATGATGAGTGACGAGTTCACGCGAGCTGATGACGCCACGGCGCACTGCATCCAAAGCCGCGCGGGTATCGTCGGGACCGCATGAATAGCTGGGAATGAGGCGGGTTTCGTTGAAGTAGAGGTCATGCGGCCGCACGAGCATCTCCTCTTCGGGCGGAGTCGCGGTGAACTGTACAACCGTTGCGCCCTTGCCCGCGGCGGCAATGCCCGTGTTGATCGCGGCGGCGGAGCCGGGCCCGACGATCACGACGTCTGCCATCGCACCGTCGGTCGCGTCGCGCACCTGGTCAACGAGGTTGTTGCCGGCGACCACCAACCCAAAATCGGCGCCAAGTTCGCGCGCGCGCAGTGCGCGCCGCTCGAACAGATCTGCTCCTATGACCAGTCCGGCGCCGGCGTTACGGGCCAACCGCACATGCATCATCCCCATGATGCCGAGTCCGATTACGAGAATCGATTCGCCGGGACGAAGGCCGGAACGACGCAACGACTTGACCACGCAAGCGGCCGGCTCGACCAGGACAGCGTCGAGATCGGAGACATCGGCGGGAAGCTTAAGGGTATCGCGCTGGTTGATTGCGCTGACGACGAAGTATTCCGCCATGCCGCCCGGGGTGATCTTGCTGGCGCGCCAGGTGGCGCATTGTACGAATTCGCCGCGGCGGCAGGCAGCGCAATTGAAGCATGGAGCATGATGGTGAACGAAGACGCGATCGCCGGGGTGGAAATCATGCACGGCAGCGCCAACCTGCTCGACCACGCCGACCGGCTCATGGCCCAGCACCAGCGGCGCCTTGCGGCGGATGTACCAAGGCATGATATCGCCGGAACAGATGCCGCAGGCGCTGACACGGACGAGGATATCGTCCGCGGCCACTTCGGGGCGGACGCATTCCTCGACGCGAATATCGCCAAAATCGTAAAGACGCGCGACTTGCATAATCACCGGGAAACTCTGGGACCCTGCGCCCGCCTTGTCAACCATGGGCCGTTGCACGGATGCGATGCAGCCGGCCGCGGCAAATGGTAGGCTGACTCGATGGCCCGTCCGGTTTGTCCCCCAATTGCCGCCGACGTAATTGCCGAAATCGGCGACCGCATCGTTTTGATCGAGCGCAAAAATTTCCCGCCCGGATGGGCGATTCCGGGCGGTTTCGTCGACGTTGGCGAGACGGTTGAGGCCGCGGCGGTCCGGGAGGCGCTGGAGGAGACTTCGCTCGAAGTCGAACTACGGGCGCTGCTCGGGATTTACTCCCGGCCGGAGCGGGATCCGCGCGGACAGACCGTAACCGCGGTGTACGTCGGCCGCGCCAGCGGTAAGCCCCAGGCCCGCGACGACGCGAAAGAGATCGGCCTGTTCCTGCCCACCGAACCGCCGACCCCGCTGGCGTTCGACCATGCGGAGATCCTTGCCGACTACGTGCATTTTTTGAAGAGCGGTGAGTTGCCTGCACCCTGGCGCCGATGAGAGCCGCGACGCACGGATACGATTGTGCTAGGCTGCGCGACCACGCCAGATACCTGGGAGGAATGCATGATGTTTCGCCTGACGGGCGCGGCGCTGATATTCGCCGCAATTGGACTGATAGTGCTCAGCGGATGCGAGTCGGAACGTCGCGCCGCCGGTTCGAAGGGCAATGCCCCGGCCATCGTCTTTATTGACCTGCAGCGGAGTTTCCTGACTTCCGAGGGCGCCTCACCGGTAGCGCAGGAGCAGGTCGAGCCGTTGATCAAGGCGACCAACGCGATGATCGATGCCGCGCGCAAGCAAGCCGTTCCGATAATTTATATCAAGGATGAGTTCAGCCGCTTCCAGTTCGTCGGGAACATGAAGCGCGACGATGCCGCCCTGCGGTATGAACCCGGATCAGGGTTCGACCCGCGAATTGACGACACCGCCGGAGTCTATTTCGCCAAGGAATACGAAGACGGGTTCTCCAACGATTATTTTGGATCGCACCTGGAGGCGATCGAAGCGGGCCATCTCGTAGTTGGCGGGGTCTACGCCGATCGATCCGTTCTCGAGACCGCCAAGAGTGCGCTCGTGCGCGGCTACAGGGTAACCGTTATCAGCGATGCGGTCGCGGCTGAAAGCGACGCTGCGCGCGACACCGCATTGAAAGAGCTCAGGGACGCAGGCGCGGAGATCCAAACCAGCGAGGAGTTTATCGCGAGCTTGCAAAAAACTGGCTGAATCGCCCAGTACACGAATGAACTTGATGGACCGGCGCGATCGCGGGTGGAAGCTCAGAAACTGCTGCCAGTATCCGACCCCCCGGTCGGTTGGGCCAGCGGAACCATCCGCGCGATATCGCATTGCACCATCGCACGGAGCTTACTGTCGATCTGGAAGAAGCGGGTGACCTTGATCGAGGACATGGCGGCCCTGAACTTCGGAATATAGAGATTCTGCACGTCGAGCCGGGCCTTATGAATGCTCATGACCTCGTCCAGCTTTTGGGTCGCGTCGTCGTTGGTCAGTGAGCCGAGGGACTTGACGTATTTCCTGATTTCCCTGATGTGGCGATCTTCGATCTTGTCCATCGCACTCTCGTACTCTTCGTAAAGCGGCCAGAACACCTTACCTTCGTCCGCGGTCAGACCCATGTTCTCTCCGACGATGGCCTTTCGTTCGGCGCGCGCTGCTGCGATGTCGAGTTGTTTTGGTGAGGACCCGGAGCTGCCGGTTTGAGCGAATACAGGTGCGGCGAAGGTAAGCGTGCCGAGCATGAGCGCCGCCACGATTGTACTAGCGTAACTCGCAAACCTCATTAGCCATTCCTCCGGGATTGGGGCCGATGCGTAATCGCGGGATGCTCGCTTATCGGTCAATGGGAGTCAAGCAAACACTCCGGACAGTCGACGAAGCCGGGTTAGCGGGTGCGTCGCGGTCGTGACCGCTTGGGCGGTTGAGTTCGACGTACCGGTGTCCGGCTCAGATCGGGTCCGGGCATCGCCATGCGGCGAATGTCCAGAAAGATCTGGATGCTGGCGATCATCGTCACTGCCCAGATGGCGATCCAGATGCGGCGGAAGAGAATGGTATCGGACGGCCCGGCCCTCCCCAGGAGATCGAGGTAGTGGTCGGAGAGTTTGAAGCCCGCGAGCATCAACGCGAGTACAAGCGCGATTTGGACTACGGAAAGTATATAGCCGGGCCTCAGTTGGTGGCGACGCAAGGTGGCGCGGGCCGCAAAGAGCCAGACGATCCAGACGATCGAAATACCACCGCCGATAGCCGCGGCATCGAGATAGAACTTCATCGTTAGCGGGCCGTTGGCCGTCTCGCATCGTGCGCGGCGCCGAGAAGGATTGCAAGCGGCGTGTCGTAGCGGCACACGGCTGTTGAAGGAGGGCCAAGCGCGATTTGACAATGGCGATATGTGACGGTTACGCTTTGTTGTGCTCGCACGGTCGCGATTTTCCCAAAAAGGATCAAATTGGTGGATGCGGTGTCGGTAATCGCCGTTATCCCGGCGCGTTTTGGATCTTCTCGGCTGCCGGGCAAGGCGCTCGCCGGAATCGCCGGAGTGCCGATGGTGGTACGGGTATGGCGGCAGGCGAGCAAGGCGCGATTTTTATCGCGAGTGATTGTCGCCACCGACGATGACCGCATCGCGAGCGCTGTTCGGGCAGCAGGCGGCGACGCGGAAATGACCTCGAGTACGCATCAGAGCGGTACGGATAGGATAGCCGAGGTTGCGGGACGGACGGCGGCCGATATCTACCTTAACGTCCAAGGTGACCTGCCGTTTATCGCACCCGAGGATCTCGACGCGCTCGCTGCGCCGATGCGCGCGGACGAGGGTCTCGCGATGGCGACGCTGGCGACGCCGATCATCGATGCGGAAGAATGGCGGAACCCCAACGTGGTCAAGGTGGTGTGCGACGACCGCGGCGACGCTCTATATTTCTCGCGGAGCCAGATTCCGTTTCCGCGCGATGGGGGAGTGCCGGCGAACGCACTGAGGCATATTGGTGTATATGGCTATCGGCGCGACTTTCTGCTTCGGTTCGCTTCGCTCAGGCCAGGTATGCTCGAGCAGGTCGAAAAACTCGAACAATTGCGGGCAATGGAGCGTGGTTACAAGATCCGAGTAGTCGCGTCGGTGGCTCCGTCGCTCGAAGTGGATACGCCGGAGGACCTCGCGCGGGCGCAGGCGGCGGCACAAATAGAGTGAGGTGTTGAAGTGGAACGCGCCAAGACCAAGTTTATTTTCGTGACCGGCGGCGTAGTTTCCTCGCTGGGGAAAGGGCTTGCGGCCGCGTCGCTCGGGGCGCTGCTGGAAGCGCGCGGATTGCGCGTGACGATGCTCAAGATGGACCCCTACATCAACGTCGATCCCGGCACGATGTCACCCTTGCAGCACGGCGAGGTTTTCGTGACGGACGACGGCGCCGAGACCGACCTCGATCTGGGCCATTACGAGCGTTTCGTCCAGACCACGATGAGCCGGCGCAATAACTGCACAACTGGCCAAATATATGACACGGTGATTCAGAAGGAGCGGCGTGGCGACTACCTGGGCGCAACCGTTCAGGTCATCCCGCACATCACCGATGAAATCAAGTCCCGGATCCTGCTCGCGGCAGAGGATAAAGACCTGTGCATCGTCGAGGTGGGCGGCACCGTGGGCGATATCGAGAGCTTGCCCTTCCTCGAGGCGATCCGCGAATTCAGATGGGACCTCGGGCGTGAAAACCTGCTGTACGTGCACCTCACTCTGGTTCCATTTATTCCAGCCGCCGGGGAACTCAAGACGAAACCGACGCAGCACAGCGTCAAGGAATTGACCGGGCTCGGCATCCAGCCGGACATTTTGCTTTGCCGCTGCGATCGGCCGCTCGAGAAGAAATTCAAAGCCAAGATCGCGCATTTCTGCAACGTTGAAGAGAATTGCGTCATCGCCGCCGAGGATGTAGCGAGCATCTACGAAGTCCCGCTCAAGTTTCACGAAGAAGGACTGGACCAACGCGTCGTCGAGAAGCTCAATATATGGACCGGGCAGCCCAACCTGACGAAATGGCGACGGCTGGTGAAGACCGCACAGAACCCCAAGGTCACGGTCAATGTCGCGGTGGTCGGCAAATACGTGAACCTGGTGGATTCTTACAAGAGTCTGCACGAGGCGATCGCTCACGGAGCGGTCGCCAACGAAGCGCGCGTGCAAGTCGACTACGTCGATTCGGAGGAACTCGAAAAGGCCGATGCCGCCGAGCGGCTCAAGGGCGCTCAGGCGATTATCGTGCCGGGTGGCTTCGGCGAACGTGGTACCGAGGGCAAGATTCGGGCGGTCCGCTACGCGCGCGAGAATGGTGTGCCGATTTTGGGGATTTGCTTTGGTTTGCACATGATGGTAATCGAGGCGGCGCGCGCCCTACTCGGACTCAAACGGGCCAACTCGACGGAGATCGCGACCGATTCACCAGACCCCGTCATCCACATCATGGAGTCGCAGAAGGTTCTCGCCAAGAAGGGCGGCACGATGCGGCTGGGGGCGTACCCATGCAACCTCCGGGCGGGATCGCTCGCCCTAGCATTGTACCGGCGCACGAAGATCTCTGAGCGGCATCGTCATCGCTACGAGGTAAATAACAGCTATCGCGAAGCCCTCGAGAAGGTGGGGCTGGTTGCGACCGGAACCTCGCCCGACGATAAATTGGTCGAGATCATGGAACTCAAGGGCCATCCGTGGTTCCTCGGATGCCAGTTCCATCCGGAACTAAAGTCGCGCCCGCTCGATTGCCACCCCTTATTTCGCGGGCTGATTCGCGCGGCAGTGCAGCGACGGGCGGTGCAGTCGCCGGGGCGCGCCAAGGTGCGAGAACTCAGGACGGCATCATGAAGGTGGCCGAGGTCGAGGCCGGCGGCGTGATCTTCGGCGGCGGGCGACTCGCGATCATCGCCGGCCCCTGCGTCATCGAGAGCCGCGAATCGAGCCTGCGCCACGCCGAGCGGCTAGCCCGGATTTCGCGCACGAGCGGGGTCCCGATCGTCTTTAAATCGTCATTCGACAAAGCCAACCGCACCAGCCATTCATCATTTCGCGGCCCCGGTCTTGAGCAGGGGCTCGAGGTGCTGGCCTGCGTCAAACGTGAGACCGGACTGCCGGTGCTGACGGACGTTCACGAACCGGCGCAAGCCGTGGTCGCCGCGGCCGTGGCCGATATCCTGCAGATACCGGCCTTGCTTTCCCGCCAGACCGATCTCGTCGTGGCAGTGGCTTGCACCGGCGTGGTGGTCAATCTCAAGAAGGGGCAGTTTCTAGCACCGTGGGACATGAAAGCGGTCGTGGCCAAGGCAGAGAGCTGCGGCAGCCGACGCATACTCGTCACCGAGCGGGGTTTTTCCTTCGGGTACAACAACCTGGTGACTGACATGCGGGCATTGGTGATCATGCGCGGTTTCGGTTATCCGGTGGTCTTCGACGCTACCCATTCGGTTCAGCTGCCGGGTGCGGGGGGCGAGCGTTCCGGCGGCCAGCGTGAGTTCGTGGCGCCGCTCGCGCGCGCGGCGGTCGCAGTTGGCGTCGATGCCGTCTTCATGGAAGTACACGAAGACCCGGACCACGCGCTCAGCGACGGCCCCAATTCATACCCACTGGATTTGGTACCCGCGTTGCTTGACGAGCTGAAACGTATCCACGAATTGACGGCGGCGACTCGCTAGCTCGAACCTCGCTGCGGTTTCGGATCCTGTCGTCGCTGTGGATTCGGCTTAGCCGCGGCTCTTGCGAAGCTGCGCAGGAGCGGCGGACGATCGACCGATCCCTAGGTCGCATTGATGGCATCGGCACGACAAATCCTGATCTCACCACGGGCGTCGGAACGCGCCGCCGCCGCACGTGAGTGGCTCGCATCAATACCTCCAGCAACTGCGACGCTCGTCCTGGGTCCGAGCCAGGAGGCCGCGGATGATGTGGTGCGGGCGGTCGCCATTGAACGCGGAGCGCTATTCGCGGTAGACCGCCTGACCCTCAATCGGATCGCAGGCGTGACCGCAGCGACCTACATCGCCGAGAACGGTCTGGCACCCGCTGCGGGACTGGCCGCAGAGGCGGTCGCGGCGCGCACCGTATTCCGCATGAAGGGAGATGCGCGGTTAGCCTACTTCGAGCCGGTATTCGATCGGCCTGGCTTTCCTGCCGCCTTGGCGCACGCGATCGCCGAATTGCGGCTGGCGGGTGTTACGGTCGCCGAGTTGAGGGACCTGGACGAGCGTGGCCCGGCGTTGGCGGCATTGCTCGAGCGTTTCGAGGCTGAATTGCGCGAAGCGCGACTTCTCGACCGCGCTGGGATTCTGGCGGCGGCCACGGCCGCGCTCGCGACCGGCGCTCCGTCGCGTTTCGCGGAGATGCCAACCCTTCTATTCGACCTCGCGATTGAAAATGCGGCCGAGCATGGTTTCATTGCGGCGCTGATCGCACGGGCGGGCCAGACCTTGGCGACCCTTCCTTCCGGAGACACGAGAGCGCATCGCTTGATGGCCTCGGCCCTCGGCGCCGGTACTGGGTCGATCTCACCGCGGCCAGGCGGGGCACCGGAGAGGTCTTCGCTCTCGCGCCTGCAGGAACATCTGTTCGGCGACGGAATTCCGCCGATGGCGTCGCTAGATGATTCCGTAACGTTGCGTTCAGCAGCGGGTGAAATGCAGGAATGCGTGGAGATCGCGCGCCGAATCCACGCCGAGGCGAGGCGAGGCGTCGCCTTCGACCGGATAGCGGTGCTGCTGCACACGCCGATCAAGTACGCTGCTTATCTTGAAGAGGCGCTCAGCCGTGCTGGGATTCCCGCCTGGTTCGCGCGTGGGACCACGCGCCCTGAGCCTGGGGGTCGGGCGATGCTCGCGCTGCTCAACTGTGCGGCCGAAACGTTCTCTGCCCGCAGATTTGCCGAGTATCTCTCGCTCGCCCAGGTACCGGATACAGTGACCGATCCGATCGCAGCGGCCGCACCCTTCGTTCCGTCGGCAGCAGACCTGGCCGCGACGGCGCTACGCGCCGACCTCGAGCTCCCGACACCCGCGCCCGAAGTGGACCCGCCCGGCACCGATCCGCTGCCGGTAGTGGAGGGCGCGGTACGCGCGCCCTGGCGATGGGAACGGTTACTGGTGGAAGCTGCGGTGGTCGGCGGACGCGACCGCTGGCAGAAACGCCTGGATGGCCTTGCGGCGGAACTCCAGTTGCAGCGCGACGATTTGAACGATAACGGGGATGCGCATCTTGCCGCGATCGATCGCCGACTGCTCGATCTGGATCATCTGCGCGGGGTTGCCTTGCCGATTGTCGGCGCATTGGCCGCGATGCCTCGCGCGGCGGCGTGGACCGAATGGCTCGTGCATCTGCGTGGTCTGGCGACGCTTGCGATTCGAGACCACGAGCCGGTGCTTGCCACCCTCACCGAACTCGAACCGATGGGTCCGGTGGGGCCGATCGGTCTCGACGAAGTACGTCTCGTGATGGCGGAGCGTCTGGGTCGACTCGAGACCCGTCCCGCCCGCCGGCGGTACGGAGCAGTTTTCGTTGCGCCGACGAGCTACGCGCGCGGCTTGGAATTCGACGTCATTATCGTCCCGGGTCTCGCCGAGCGGGTTTTCCCGAAAAAGCTGACCGAGGATCCGATTCTGCCCGATGCGCTGCGCAGCCAGATCGGCTCCGGTCTGGCGCTCCAGCGCGAGCGGGTCGGCGATGAGCGCCTCGCGTTGCGGATCGCGGCCGGTGCCGCGCGCGAGCGGATTATGTTTTCCTATCCGCGCGTCGACCTCGACCAGGCGCGGCCACGCGTACCCTCCTTTTATGCGCTCGAAATCCTTCGGGCCGCCGAGGGCCGCCTCCCCGGGTTTGATGAGTTGGCAAGGCGGGCTGCAGGCGGGCACGCCACCCGGCTGGGCTGGCCGGTGCCGGAAAACTGTACCGACGCCATCGACGATATCGAGTTCGACCTCGCAGTGCTCGACCGGCTGATCGACGCCGACCCCGAGGCCACCACTGGAGCCGCGCATTACCTGCTCGATGTCAATCCGCATCTCGGCCGCGCCTTGCGTGCACGCGCCCGTCGATGGCTGCGACTGTGGACGCCGAATGATGGGTTGGTCGATCCAACCGCGGAGGAACGCTCGGCGCTCGAACGCCATCAGCTCGACGCCCGTTCGTATTCGCCTACCGCTCTGCAGAACTTCGCGGCGTGTCCTTACCGCTTTTACCTGCAGGCGATCCTGCGGCTGGAGCCCCGCGAGGAGATCGAGGCAATCGAGGTGATCGACCCGCTCACCCGCGGAGCGCTCTTCCATGAAGTACAGTTCGAGGTCCTGACTGCCCTGCGCGCGGCTGGCGCGCTCCCGGTGATGGCGGACACTCTCGAAGCTGCCCAGACGACACTGGAAAACGCCATCGAAGTTGTCGTTGCGCGCCACCATGACCGGCTCGCTCCGGCGATCGAACGCGTGTGGCTCGACGGCATCGACTCGATGAGAGCCGACCTGCGCGAATGGATGCGACGTATGGCGGAGGACAACGGACGCTTCCGCCCAGAGCACTTCGAACTGTCGTTCGGGTTACGCGGACGAGCGCAAACTGACCCGGCCAGCGTGGAGAACCCGATTGCGCTCGCGTCCGGCATTAGCCTGCGCGGCTCGATCGACTTGATCGAACGCGGTACGGACGGGCGACTCCGCGCGACGGACCACAAAACCGGACGCGTCCGCGCCGCGAAGGACTTAATGATCGGCGGCGGTAAGACTCTGCAGCCGCTCCTCTATGCGTTGGCCGCAGAGCGCATCCTTGAGGAACCGGTCGAAGGTGGCCGACTCTACTACTGCACAGCGGCCGGCGGATACGAGGAGCGCAGTGCCATCCTCGACAGTAGCGCGCGGGAGTCAATCGGACGTTTCGCCCGCATACTCCACGAAGCGTTGGGTGGCTTCCTGCCGGCCGCGCCTGACGACGGCGAATGCCAGTACTGCGATTACCGGCGCGTTTGTGGTCCGTACGAAGAACGGCGCGTCCAACGCAAGAGCGAAGCTGAAGGGGTCAGAACACGACTTAAGGATCTACTCGAACTGAGGAAGATGAAGTGACCGTCGATCGCCAGGAGCTGGCGGACCAGCACGCCCGCGATCGGATCCGCAACGATCTTGACGTTACTTTGATCGTCGAGGCCGCCGCCGGGACTGGGAAAACCACCGCGCTGGTCAACCGGATCGTTTCGATTATCGCGTCAGGCCACGCGACCCTCGACCGGATCGTCGCGGTTACCTTCACCGAAAAGGCGGCGGGCGAATTGAAGCTTCGCCTGCGTACGGAAATTGAGCGCGCCCGCGGCGACGGCGCCAGTTTTGACGAGACCTCCCGGCTGCGTTTGACCTCCGCTTTGCCCCAGTTGGAAGAGGCGCGCATCGGAACCATCCACTCATTCTGCGCCGACCTTCTGCGCGAACGCCCGGTCGAGGCCCGCGTCGATCCGATGTTCGAGGTCGCCCCCGAGGACATCACCAGCGCGCTATTCGAGACCGCCTTCGAGCGCTGGTTCCAGGATACCCTGGCGGACCCGGGTCCAGGAGTCCGCCGAGTTCTGCGCCGGCGTGGCCTCGCAGACCGCGATGGCCCGCGACCGATCCTGCGCGCGGCTGCGTGGGAGTTGCTGGCCTGGCGAGATTTCGACGCGCCCTGGCGGCACGAAAGCTTCGACCGTAATCACGAAATCGACGAAATCGTCGAGGAAATCGGCGCGATTGGCGAACTCGCCGCAGAGCACCCGGATCCTGACGACTGGTTGCGCCGGAGCCTTGAGCGAATCGCGCGTCCGTTGAGCGAGGCGCTGCGCCTCGAAGTCGTTCGTGGACGTGATCATGACGCGCTCGAGGACACGTTGCTGCGATTGTTACGCGGCAACCAGAATCATTGGGGATGGAAAGGGCGGGGGGAGCAGTTTGGGCACCTACCACGCGTTGAGATGCTTGCCCGACGTGGAGCGCTCAAGCAGCGTTTGTCTGATTTTAGTGAACGCGCCGGCGCAAATCTGGCGCCCATGCTACGCGATGAAGTCTGGCCCGTAGTTTCCTATTACTCGGACTTGAAGCATCGAGCGGGCAGGCTGGACTTCCTCGACCTACTGCTGATCGCGCGCGATATGGTGCGCGGCGACGCGATTGTCCGTACCGAACTACAAGCCCGTTTCAGCCATATTTTTGTCGACGAATTTCAGGACACCGATCCGCTTCAGGCGGAGATTCTCCTGCTACTGGCTGCCGCCGATCCCGCGGCGAGTGACTGGCTCGAACTCACCCCGCAGCCGGGGAAGTTATTCATTGTGAGCGACCCCAAACAGTCGATTTACCGCTTCCGGCGGGCCGACGTGGCGCTCTACCAGAACGTAAAGCAGCGGCTGCTCGCGCGTGGAGCCCAGCTCGAGCACCTAACCGTAAGCTTTCGTGCGACACCCGCGATTCAGCAGATGGTCAACGCCGCATTCGCCCCGTTGATGGCGGCGGAATCCAGTACGCAGCCTGCCTATGTAGCGCTCTCTTCTTTTCGAGCCGATTTCGGCCAGCAGCCGGCGGTTGTCGCCCTGGCCGTGCCGGATCCTTATAGCGACTATGGGAGAATAACCAACTGGAGTATCGACAAGTCGCTGCCGGATGCCGCCGCAGCGTTCATCGACTGGATTGTCACCGAAAGCGGCTGGACGGTAACGGAACGGGAGGCCCCGGAAAAGCGTGTTCCGATACAGCCGCGCCATATCTGTATTCTTTTTCGCCGCCTCAACAGTTTCGGGCGCGACGTTACGCGGCCCTACGTCCGTGCGCTCGAAGCCCGGCATATCGCGCACGTGCTCGTTCGCGGCGGTTCGTTCAACGAACGCGAGGAAGTAGCCGCAATTCGCAACGCGCTCGGAGCGATCGAACGGCCCGACGACGAGCTTACCGTCTATGCGGTTTTGCGCGGTCCCCTGTTTGCCTTGACTGATGGCGCGCTGCTCAGGTTCCGCGAGACTTATCGCACCCTCCATCCGTTTCGGCGGATCCCAGAGGACGCAGAACCCGAGTTAAAGGAGGTCGCGGCGGCGCTAGGCGTGCTGCGCGACCTTAACCGCGGACGCAACCGCCGCGCCATTTCGGACACGATCGCACACCTGCTCGCCGCAACCCGCGCCCACGCCGGCATCGCGATCTGGCCCACCGGTGAACAGGCACTGGCCAACGTGATGCGCTTGATGGATATGGCGCGACGCTACGAAGGCGGGGGCGCAATGGCGTCATTGCGCGGTTTCGTCGACGAGCTCGAAGCGCGCGCTGAGCGCGAAGAAGCCGGCGACGCGCCGGTGGTCGAAGAAGGCACCGAGGGCGTGCGGATCATGACGGTGCATAGCGCCAAGGGCCTTGAGTTCTCGGTGGTTCTCATGGCGGACCTGACCTGCAATGAGACTGCCCGCCAAGCGCGCCGCTTCTTCGATCCCGCACAGCGGCTGTGTGCGCAGATGCTCGCCGGATGCGCTCCGCGCGAACTGCTCGATCATCGTGAGGAGGAAGAGCGACGCGACGAAGAAGAGGCCATACGGGTGCTCTACGTCGCGGCCACGCGGGCGCGTGATCTCGTAGTTGTCCCCGTTGTCGGCGACGAACGGCATGACGGCTGGCTCCGTAAACTCAGTCCCGCGATCTATCCTGACCCGAATGGCGGCCTCGTCCCGCTTGAACGTAAGCCGCCAGGATGCCCGGAATTCAACGCCAAGTATGTCGGCCGCCGTGCTCCATCTGTGCGCGGCAATCCCCGGGGTGTAGCACCGGGAATGCACCATCCAGAAGCCGGAGATCATCGGGTGGTGTGGTGGGACCCCCTGGCGCTAAGGCTCGATGTGCGTGAGACGATGGGCCTCCGGCAAACGAAGCTGCTGGAAGCCGACGCCGAACATAAACGCTCGGAGGCCGGCCGACGCGAATACGAAGCTTGGGACGAGGCCCGCAAGAGTGCGTTGGCGGCCGGGGCGCGACCCGCGCTCCACGTTGGAACCGCGACCGAGCTCGCCGCAGCCGACTCGTTCCTCAGCCTTGCGGAAGCAGAGGAAATTCACATCGAGAAGGTACCGCGCTCGCCGCAACGTCCACACGGCGCGCGGTTTGGCACACTCGTTCACGCGATGTTGGCGCGAATTGCCCTGGATGCGCAGCGTGCGGAAGTTGCCGCTGCCGCGGATTTCTACGCGCGTATTACTGGAGCGGCTAAGGACGAGGTCGCTGCGGCCGTTGAAGCAACCCTCGCCGCGCTGGCGTCGCCGTTGATGCGGCGCGCGAGCCGTGCGGCCGAACTGCGGCGCGAATCGGCAATCTCGCTCACCCTGGATGATGGGACGCTTATCGAAGGGATCGCCGACCTTGCTTTTGCAGAGGGGGAGCACGTTCAGCGTCGATGGACCGTGGTCGACTTCAAGACGGACGTCGAAATTGCAGGGCGCCTCGACGAATACCGGATCCAGCTTGCGCTCTATCTGCGAGGCATCCGGCGCGCCACGGGCCTATCCACCGACGGAATTATCCTGTGGATTTGAATCTGCGTTTCACTCTACAGCGCGCCCGTTTCAACGCTTTCCAGGCGTACGCCCCGCGTTTCGAACCGCAGCACGATTTGGCATTCCGCCGTCTTGATTGTGAGCGCATAGGCGCCGGGGCCGCGGGCGGCGGCATTCAGCTGTTCGAGCGGCTGCCCTTCGAGTCGTTTTAGTGCCGCATTCATCGCTGCGACCGAAGCGGAAATCCCCCGGCCCTGCGGAGTTTTCTGGAAGAGCGACCATAGCGCGAGCTCCGCGCCCGGACCGTAGCCGCTGCGGACGCGCCCGCTAGTCAGCAGGACTTCCGCAAGGGCGCCCAGGCGTTCCGTCAAATCCGTCGGCACTTCCAGCTTTTCGATCGCCTCGGCCAGCGCGAGGTAGGGGACGCGCGCCGCCTCATCCGGCGCCGCGGCAAGAAATGCATCGATCTGCGGCGCAAGAATATCGCGATGCAGCCGCTCCAACTTGAGCGATTCGCCCTGGACGGAATTCGCCACTAACTGTTGCCGTTGTGGGCCGAATGGTTGCCGTTGTGGCCGAGCAGCGCGGCCAGTTCGTGCTCGAAACCGCCAGTCTCGATCGCGCAATGCATGCCGCATTCCTTGGGCGCGCCGGTCTCCCACCACCAACGTCCCGAACGATGATCAGCGCCATCGGCCACCGTCCTGGTGCATGGCGAGCAGCCGATTGATTTATAGCCCTTGTCGTATAGTTCGTTATAGGGGACGTCGTTTGCGCGGATATAGTCCCAGACCTCGTCCTCGGTCCAGTCCGCCAGAGGCGCAACTTTCACGATACCGCCGTGGTCATGGTCGATCTCGATCTTGCGGATATTGGAGCGGGTCGCCCACTGATCGCGCCTGAGGCCGGTCACCCACGCGTGGTAATTCATGAGCGCGCGCCGCAGGGGCAGTACCTTGCGCACCTGGCAGCATAGCAGACGAAGATTCACGTCGCGGTAGAAGAGATTGTTTCCGTGCTTGGTGACCATCTCGTGAAGCACTTGGGCATCGGGCATGAAGGTCTCGGTGCGCACCCCGTACTTTTCGCGGATTTGGTCAATCAGCTTGTGGGTTTCCTCCGGCTGACGCCCGGTGTCGATGGTGAATACGCGTATCCCCGGATCAATCCGCCACGCCATGTCGATCAACACGCAACCTTCAGCCTGGAAGCTCGAGCAGATCGCGAGTTGACGCCCGAATTTTTCAATCGCCCAGGCCAGGACTTCCTGCGGTTCCTTGTCGTCGAGTTCAACCGCAGCCTCGCCTGCTTCAAGTTCGTCCATCACGGGATGTTCGGTATGCACGTCCATCGATAACCTCTGGTTCTCCAGACAGCGGCTAGGCAGTGATTTCGGCGACCGCAGCGCCGGTAGGATTGTTCCCCAGGGCAATCAGGAAGTCGTCTGGCATCCTCACGCAAAATTTTGCGAACGACTCGCCGGAAAGACGATGGGCGAGGTATCCAGCGAACAGCCTGGCGACCGTATCTTCGATCCGCGCCGACGGCACCCGGCGCAGCAATGGCTTACCGATTGCGGCGTCGCGTCCGAGACCGCCGCGCAAAATCACATCGAAAGCTTCCAGCGGATGCCCATCTGGAGCGCGCCCGGTCGTTCCCTGCAACCCGATATCTCCCGTCCAATGCTGGGCGCAGGCATGCGGACAGCCGTCCAGGTTGACCTTGAGATCGGCCACCGCAGTGCCAAATTCTTTGACCAACCGCGCGATTATGGTTGCAAGCTTGTCCTTGGTCGGCGTGACCGCGTAGTTGCAATGCGGGTCGCCAATGCATCCGATCGAGGACGCATAGAGTCCATTGGCGCTTAGCGGAAAGCCGATCTCGTCGACTCGGGCCAGCACTTCGTCGAGCCGTGCTTTCGGAACTCCCGTGAGGATGAAATTCTGGCGCCGTGTCAGCCGTATATCGCCGCCGTAGCTCGAGGCGAGGTCGGCAAGCTCGCACATCTGGCGCCCGCTCATCACGCCCAGATAAACCGGGAAGCCAATGTGGAATTCCCCGTCGCCCTTCTGCTCGTGGATCCCCATGTGATCGCTGTCACCGTCGGGGAGCGGAAGTTCGGGGAGCATCTCGAGTTTGACGCCGAGCCGACCTTCAACCAGTTCGCGAAAAGCGTCAACACCGTAGTCGTGGATCATAAACTTTAGGCGGGCCTTGACGCGTGAAATCCGATACTCGGTGGTTGCGCGCCATACGTCGATGATCGCGCGCATCACCGGCATCGCCTGCTCGCGTGTGACGAACACGCCAAGAGGACGTGAGAGGCGAGGCGTCGAGGATTGCCCCCCACCGACCCGTACTGCGAAACCTTCGCGCCCATCCCGAATCATGCCGACCAGTGCGACACAGTTGATCTCCGGCGCGTTGCATTGGTGGCGGCAGGCAGCGATCGTTATCTTGTGCTTGCGCGGCAGGTCCGAATATTCGCGGTTGCCGTAGAAGAAGCCGGCCGCTTCCGCGACCAGTCCGGTAACGTCGAAAAGTTCGGCGCGGTCAATCCCCGCGACCGGGCATCCGGTGATATTGCGGACTACGTCGCCACATCCGCCCATCGTCGTCAGACCTACCGCCCTCAGACGATCGAGAATCGCTGGAAAGCGATCGAGCGTGATATAATGCAACTGAATATTCTGGCGAGTTGTCAGCTCGCCCTGATTGCGCCCGTGCTGCTCGGAGATTTCACCTATCGCGCGCAGACCTGCGCTGGTCAGGATTCCGCTTGGAATCTTGATCCGGAGCATAAAGGTGCCGATTTTCGGCTTGTCGTGGTACATCCCGAACCATTGGAGGCGGACGATGTCCTCCTCAGGCAATTTCTCGTAGGAAGTATCGACGAGGCGCTGCCATTGGCCGGCCAATTCTGTAGGAAACAGTTCGTTCTTGAGGCGCTCCACCGAATTGCGCTTCAGAACCATCTCCCGCGAGGGCGGCTCACGCTTTGCCATGACTCCGCGATCCTCCCTGGCCCACGAATCCCGATCGCCTAAGGTGAGTGGCCGATGCGATCGGGAAACAGAAGCTAACTTAGAAGAGTATTTTAGTCAACTAATTAGATCACTAATCTGGTCGACTATTGGCGGAATTTACGTTCCATGGTAGTCTGTGTTGTGGTTCTTGGAAAACAGCCATGAAATTCGGTGTTGGCGTAGACTACTGTCTCAAAGCGCTCATCATGTTGGCTGAGCGGTTTCCCAAGATGCAACCACAACGCGTCGAGGAAATAGCCGCGACGCAGAACATCCCCGAAAACTACCTGAGACGCCTATTGATTGAGCTGAAACGGGCAGGGTTGGTTGCGAGTCAGAAGGGGCCCAACGGAGGTTATTTGCTGGCGCGCCATCCGGCAAAGATCACGATGGCCGACGTCGTGCAGATCATCGAGGGCGACTACGCGCCGGTAGAATGCCTGGAGGAGCGCGGGACCAGCACATTGTGCCAACGTGGGGACGCCTGCGCGATGCGTGAAGTGTGGCACGAAGTGCAAAACAGTGTGCACGAGATCCTGAGTCGGACCTCGCTGCAATCGCTCGCTGAGCGTCGCAAGAGCGCGATCCACTTCCAAATCTAACTCGCTCGGACGACCTGACAGATCGACGCAGATCTCGGTCCAGCGCGTGCCGGCCACCCTTTTCTGCGTGTAAAGCAGACCGCCGGAAGCAAAATTGACACATTCTGGGAGCAGCGGCATGATGATTGCAGGTGACAACGCATCGCTAGTCGTGTCAAGCTGCATTATGGGTCAGTATAGGGTTCCTACCTCCATCCCCTCCGGTGCACCAGTTACGGATTCCGATGCTGTAGAATCCGCTCGGAAACTATTCTATGACCCGACCCGGTTCACCCTTGCCGATATGGTTCGATTTGGGACGGCTCTGCGTACGTTGGTGGGAGCATCCACAAGCATGGAGCAGGCCGCACAAAAGACAACGCGGTACATCTATGACAACCTCAGGAGCAGAGATTCGGGCAGCCGATCCTGCGTTCTAGTACGTCTATTTAAGACTCACCCTTATGGACGACTAAATCCGTACCTCCAGCAAGCTGCAGTCTCCATGGCCTCATCGTCCACGGTTACGAAGGACACGAAGTGCCTAACCCTATTGGGAACGTCAGGAGATGAGCCTCAATGGAATTCCCACTATGAATCCCGGATGCACAGGTCCGTACCACTGATAAGCCCTGCCATGGTCGAGCAAGTTCCGATGATTTCCGAACTCGTAAGGCAACTTGGACTGCCGATAACTGATTTTCTTAAACCGACGCCCGAGATCATCAGGGACTTAGAGCAAACGAGCTTCGGCGTGTTTCACGTACCAACAGCGGTGGGTAACCCGTGCGTTCCTGCACAGAAAGAATTCGTAGTCCCGTTTGGGATCCGATCAGCGATCGGATTTGGCGGAATTCTGCCGGACGGGGAACTCTTTGCTGTCATTATTTTCGCTCGAGTGACGATTCCGGCTTCGACTGCCGAAATGTTCAGAACGATAGCGCTGAGTCTCAAGCTGGGCCTCCTTTCTTTGCTTGACAGGCCGGTTTTTGCCGACTGACGAAAGCAAATGTCTCAGCCAGGGACAGATTCCAGAACATATGAGCTTGAGTCGCGGATTGCTGCGCTGGAGCAACTTCTAAACGCTTTCGGGCAAACGGTTATCGAACAGTCGGATCGCCTCGAGCGCAGCCGCAAAGCTGAGGCTCATCTCGCGGCGATAGTCCAAACCGCCGACGACGCCATCGTCACGATATCTCCGGATCTTCGCATAACCAGCTGGAACCTGGGGGCAGAGCGGCTGCTCGGATTCACGCGCGAGGAGGCTTTGGGGCAACGTTTGATCGAGCTTTACTTTCCGCCTGAAGCTCGGCGAGGTGCGGAGACCCAAATTCTGCGCGATTTCGTCGCACTCGAGCTCGACCCAAACATGGTGCGTAGAGAAGAGGAGGCGCTGCTGAAGAAGAATGGCAGCTTGGTCGATACCTCTCTCGTTGCGACAGGACTCTTCGATTCTGAAGGCAATGCGCTCGGCATGTCGCTCATTATGCGCGACATCAGCGGTCACAAGCTTGCGGAACGTGAACAGGCTTTGCTGGCGGCAATCGTGCATACCTCAGACGATGCGATATTCAGCCTAACTCTGGTCCCGCCGGAGTTCCCCGTGATGACGTGGAACAAAGGCGCCGAGAAATTGTTCGGATACACGGCGAAGGAAGCCATTGGCCGAAACATTTGTGATCTATACGTCGCGCCTGAGCTTCGCGACCATGCACTTGAGCTCGTGCATGGAGACATAGTTTCGCTGAGCCAAAATCCGAAACTGGTGCGTCGACTCGAGGTACCGGCAAGGAAGAAGGACGGTACGCAGGTCGAGCTATCGCTAGTGATCTCCGGCATCTACGATTCTAGCGGAAATCTGCTCGGCGTGTCGAATATTGCGCGCGACACCACTGAAAGAAAGCGCGCAGAATCTAGACAGGCGCTACTGGCCTCGATCGTGCGCAGCGCCGACGCAGCGATCATAAGCTTGTCAATGGACTTCAAAATAGAGAGCTGGAATGCGGCGGCGGAAAGACTTTTCGGATACGAGGCACGAGAAGCAATTGGCCGACGGCCCAGCGAAATATTCGTACTGGAAGCGGACGAATCCAGTATAACCTCGGAGTTTCTCAAAGAACTCGAGAATTTACCAGGGCCCGATCCGGGCGCGCGCTATTTCGAGAAGATCGTCCGACGCAAAGATGGTACGACCTTCACCGCGTCGTTTATCGCTTCGGGAATCGGGAATGTCAGCGGGCTGCTCATTGGTATTTCCATCATCATCCGAGACGTGACGGAGGTAAAACAGGCCGAGCAGGAACAGCGCATGTTGGCCGCCATCGTAAACGCCTCCGAGGATGCGATAGTCAGTACATCATTGGACAGCACCATTGTCAGTTGGAACCGTGGAGCTGAGCAACTCTTTGGCATCGCCGCCAGTGCATCCATCGGCACGAACATCCTCGAGTTTGTTCCCACCGAAGAACACCCGCGCGTCGGAGCCGCGATCGCCGAGTTGTCGCAGACCGGCAACCCGGTGAGCCTTAACCTACACAGTATTAGAGAGGATGGAACCTACTTCGATACCTGGCTCAACCTTTTTCCTATATACGATTCGAGCGGGGACATTACCACGATTGCTGGGATCGGAAGGGATATCACAGAACTCCTCCGTCTGGAGCGCGAACAATCGTCGTTAGCCGCAATCCTCGACGCTTCCGAGGACTCGATTATCGCGGTCTCTACCGACATGCGGATCACTTGCTGGAACATGGGCGCCCAGAAAACGTACGGTCACACTTCAAAGGAGGCGATCGGGCAGGGACTCGATCTCTTTCTTCCACCTGAGGAGCTTCCGGCGGCGATTGAAGCGACAAAACACGTCATCGAGTCCGGCGAGCCTGTAACTTGGGAGCAGCGCATTCTGCAGAAAGACGGCAAGAAACTGTATGCGCTGGTTAAGGCCTATCCAATCCGTGATGCGGCGGGAAAGGTGGTGCAAGTCGCCGGGATCGGCTACGACATCACTAAGCTTAAACAGACCGAAACGGATCTGCGCGAGGCGCAAGAGTATACTCGGGGACTCATCGAGTCGTCAGTAGACGCGATGGTTATAGTCGACCCTGACATGCACATCAGTGACGGCAATGAGCGGTTAGCGCAGCTCACGGAATTGCCAAAGGCTTCCCTGTTTGGAACCGCGTTCGACAGCCACTTCACGGAAGCGCGGCGGGCTCGAGAGGCCATCGAAAAAGCGATTAACGATGGCTACGTAACCAACGTCGGACTGACCTTGAAGACGGTCAGCGGAAAAGAGATTCCGGTTTCGTTCAACGCTTCCCTCTTCTACCGCGCCGGCAAGGTCTTCGGCATTTTCGGCGTGGCGAGAGATGTGACTGAACAGCGCGCGATGGAGCGAACCGTGCTGGCAGAGCGTGAATATAGCCGCAGCCTCGTGCAATCCTCGCCCGACGCGATGATCGTCAGTGATTCGGATCTGACGCTGACCGACGTCAACCAGCAGGCGCTGGAACTGACAAACTACACGCGCGCTGATTTGATAGGCCGCAAGTTCATATCGCTCTTCACTGATCCGATCCGAGTTACAGGGATTATCGAGAAGGTGCGCGACGGGGGTCTGGCGCGCGACATCGAACTCTTTCTGCTGACCAAGAGTGCGCAGGAAATTCCAGTATCGTTGAATGCCTCATCGTTTACGGAGGGCAGCAGCTCCAAGCGGAGAATCGTCGCGGCTGTACGAGACATCAGCGAGGTCAAACGGGCGCAAGAAGTAAACTCGCTGCTAGCTTCTATCGTCGATGCTTCTGGCGACGCTATCTACAGCGAGACCCTAGACACGATTGTCACCAGCTGGAACCCGGCGGCCGAAAAGCTCTTCGGCTACAGCGCGTCCGAGGTGATCGGCCGGAGTTCCACCTTGTTTGCACCAGTTGAGCGCCGCGGCGAAATCGCCACACACACTCGCCACGTCGTGCAAAGTCACAAGGTCGAGCGTTACGAAACAGTGCGCTTGCGCAAGGACGGTAGTAGCGTCGAAGTTGCGGTCACTAAATCACCGATCCGTAACGCAGCAGGGGCTGTGTCGGCATTGTCGATATCGATGAGCGACATTAGTGAACGTAAACGCATGGAAGCTGCATTGACCGAAGCGCGGGATGCGGCATTGGAGGGGGCTCGGATCAAGTCGGAATTCCTGGCCAACATGAGCCACGAAATCCGCACCCCGCTCAACTCCGTCATCGGCATGACGGGACTGCTGTTGGAAACTTCCCTGGACGCGGAGCAGCGTAGTCTCGCGCAAGATGCTCGCGAGAGCGGGGAAATCTTGCTGAGTCTTATCAACGATATTCTGGATTTTTCCAAGATCGCGGCCGGTAAACTCGTTTTCGAGGAAACGGATTTCAATCTGATCGACCTGGTTGAAGGTGCTGCTGACCTGGTCTCGGATCAGGCTCGGCGCAAGGGCCTTGAACTCATCATTTCGATCGAGCCGGACGTGCCACGACTGTTACGCGGAGATCCTACCCGCTTACGGCAGGTGATCGTCAATCTTCTTAGCAACGCGGTCAAGTTCACGGAAACCGGCGAGATCGCTGTAGGGGTAAGCAAGCTGGCTGAAAATCCCAACGACGCGGTCGTGCGATTCGAAGTGCGCGACACCGGAATCGGGATTCCTCTGGAAAAACAACATTTGTTGTTCCAGTCCTTCACTCAGGTCGACGCATCGACGTCGAGGCATTACGGAGGCACCGGTTTAGGGCTGTCGATCGCACATAAACTCGTCGAAGCGATGCAGGGCACGATTGCCGTAACGAGCGCGCCCGGGGCCGGGTCGACCTTTTGGTTCTCGGCCAAATTCCCTAAACAGATCGATACCAACGGACAAGCCACCGAGCGATACACCTCGCTCGCCGGGGTCAAAATTCTGATTGTGGACGACAACGCCAATAGTCGACGGATTCTTGAGCGTCAGGTCATATCGTGGAGCGCGCATCCCAAAACCGCAGCCTCGGCGGAGGAAGCATTGGCGATCATGCGTGGCGACTACAATGACTTGGTCCTGCTCGACGTGATGATGCCAGAAGGAGACGGGATTGAGTTGGCGCGTCGAATCAGGGCGGAGCCAGCATTTGGGAACCCGCCCATAGTCTTTCTTTCTTCGGTTGGCTCCCGCAGCGAGTTCAGCTCGCGGTTAGCCGGCCTGGAGTTCGGCAGCTGGTTGTTGAAACCGGTGCATGAGTGAAGGTGCCGCATGCATCTATTGCTACCAGCGGTTGGTAGCCGGCTTCCCTCGCGGCGATCGACGGTAATGAAGCACCTCGAACGAGAGTCCCGCCACAATCAGGTAATCGCGTCCCGTTGCCTTGACCGCTTTCACGAAACGGTCATCCTCCCACGCATTAACGCTTGAGCGATCCAGAATTGCGCCGTTGCCAAGAACTTCCTGAAGCTCCGGAATCGTCGGTCCCCACATGCTGTCACGCGCCGTCGTGGTAGCGACAACGGGTAGACCAAGTGCTCTGGCGGCCTTCGCTAGAGCCACGACATTGTGCTTGAGTTCGCCAACGGTAATATCGCGAACGCCTGTAAACAGACCGACCTGATGATCAATCAGGAGAACGGCAGTGTTTTCTCGCGTGATCTTGAGCGCTTTGAGAAAGCCATATCCCCTCCTTGGTGTGCTGACTTGAGGTGCCGTCGAACCGGTCAATCATGCCATGATTAACTCATTCTGCGTATTGGGTCGTGTGGGGCACTTGCGACAATTCGCTGTCGGAAACGCCCAAGTGCCATTAAGGGAAAGTAATGCGCATACATGTGGTAGCGCAGGTAGAGGTGGTTGGGGAAACCGGTGCCGGTGAACTCGCTGTCCTTCCAGCGGCCGTCGCTGTTCTGATGTTCCGTCAACCACGCTGCGCCGCGTATCGCGCTTTCGCTCAGCCCCTCCTCCCCGGCCAGCAGTCCAATCAGCGCCCATGCCGTTTGGGATGGTGTGCTGTTGCCTTTGCCCTTGAGCGCAGGATTCTTGTCGGCGAGGCAGGTCTCCCCCCAACCACCGTCCGAATTCTGCACCGATTTGAGCCATTGGGCAGCATGTCTGACCCAGGGTTCGTCTACCCCGACGCCGATGGCGCGCAATCCGGCGAGCGCCGAGAAGGTGCCGTAGATATAACTGACGCCCCAGCGTCCCCACCACGAACCGTCGCTCTCCTGGTCGCGCCTGAGCCACGCGATCGCCCGGCGCGCCACCGGATGGTCGGCTCGGTAACCCACCGCACCCATCATTTCGAGCACCCTCCCTGTCAGGTCCGCGCAGGCCGGGTCGGTCGCCGCTTCAAGGTCGGCGAACGGCGCCTCGTTCAGCCACTCGGAGTCGTTGTCTACGTCGAAAGCGGCAAACCCGCCATCCTTCGACTGCATTCCAATCACCCAGTTGGCTCCCAGCCTGATCGCCCGTTGGCGGGCCGCCGCATCGTCGTGCGCGGCCCCGGCCAAGACCATCAGAATTACTGCTGAGTCATCGACGTCGGGGTACCAGTCGTTGCAAAACT
Organism: uncultured Pseudomonadota bacterium; assembly: GCA_963837035.1. Classification (GTDB taxonomy): domain Bacteria; phylum Desulfobacterota; class Binatia; order Binatales; family Binataceae; genus JASHZA01. The sequence goes on along the minus strand of CAWIMH010000018.1, from coordinate 264,418 downwards.
CGAAGGCCCATCCGCCAGGTTCGAGATTCGGCCGTTTGATCGCCCAGTCGCCCCTCCTGAAAATTTGATGATCGATCAACCACCTGGCAGCGTTGCGCAACGCCGGATGGTCGCCCGGCAGTCCCGCGTCGAGTAGAGCCTTAGCCGCCAGCGCCGTGTCCCAGTTAGGCGACACACACGGCTGGTAGATGATCGAATCTCCGAGATCCCAGACCAGATCGCGCACCGCCTTCAACGCGTCGACGATCACCGGATGGTCGTTGCGGTAGCCGAGCCCCTTGAGCGCCATCGGACTCAGTATGTAGCAGGGCTGGATTCCACCCCACGAACCATCGGCGTCCTGGTGCTCGAGCAGCCAGTCCTCGGCATGACGTAGCGCACGCGCCCGCAGCGATCTCAGATAATGCTCGTCGTAAAAGCGCAGCACCTTGTCCGCGCCGCGCAGCAGATTGCGCAACGAGAGCACCCGCGGCACGTCCCACGTCGCGAATTTCGTCAGGTGCGGCGGCTGGATATATAGCTCGAGCACCCCCTGGCGCGGATCGACCGCCACCGCAGGCTTCTTTGCCTGCAACAGCATCAGCGCCATCAGCGTTCCGCGCGCCCACGACGACAACTCGTAGATATTGAACGGGAACCAGTTGGGCAGCAGCGTGAGTTCCACCGGCATTGCGGCAGTCGTATGCCACGGGACCTGGTTCATCGCCGCCAGGTAAAAGCGCGCCAGCGTGCCGGCATTCGCGATGCCGCCCTTGGAGAGAATCCAGCGCCGCGCCTGCATCATAGCTTCGTCGCCGGCCCGCATCCCCACGAGCTTCAGCCCGAAATAGGACTCGACCGTGGTTGAGAGGTCACCCTCACCGCCCGGGAACAGCGCCCACGAACCGTCACCCTGCTGCGTCTCAAGTATCTGCTTAGCCAGCTTCCTGTCGAGTTCGGAGTCAGACGGCAGCTCCATGAAGCGGTTGAAGATGATGTACTCGGCGTTCATTTCCGCGTTCACTTCGAGCGCGCCCTGCCAATAGCCTTCGGGATGCTGCTGCGCCAGCAGCGCGCGCTGGGCATGGTCGATCGCGAAGTCGACCTTGGCTGCGAATTCGTCGTGCGGCGAGAGTGCCATCGTAACTTCCCTTTCCCAACCGGTTCGCCGGCCTAAGAGTCTGCGCGGAAAGCTGTCACTGGTCGTCCTGACGCCAGCGCCTTCAGGTGAGCGTCGCAGAGCTCAATTTGCTTGAGTGGCCGCCCCTGCGAATCGAGCGCGAGGGCGATGGTCTTGGCCGCACGTGAAACTTCCACGCCCGCAGCAACCAACGGGATAACCGCAGGGCAGAGGCACCACTTCGGGCGCCTGGAGCCATCCTCGCGCGACAATCACCCATTCAGCTTTGATCTCCGGTTCGGTTCGTTCAATGATTGAGTCGCATGCCAACGAAAGCACAGTTCTTTGCGCCTAAAGGAATGAATCTAACGTGTGCCGCAGTATCGGCTGCAAGTATTGTGGGTCTTCGCAATTACGGTAGATCCGGCCGTTAGCCTAACTAGAAATACTATTGCCAGTCGCTGCATCGAGCCGAGCAGCAGATCGGCGGCCCAGTCACGACCTTCGACCTCAAGACGCTCGCCTTGACAGCCCCGGTTTCGGTACAGCAATAATGGAGGACGACATGAAGGCCATAGGGCACGCGGCGATTCGCGCACGACCGGTCGCTTGAGCTTGAGTACAATGGAGCGTGGCCGGACGCCCTTGAAGTAAGGGCGACATCATCTCAGTTTTGTATTCGTCCAACCTACCGGCGTAGTTTCGAGTTGACAGTCGCAACGGGGAATGACTCATTATGTCGACCGATAGAGATGATGAGGACAGCCGCCTACTCGTCGAAGACGAGTCTCCCGGACCCACCGAACTTGAGTCGGCGCTCGCCAACGACACGCTCACCGACGTGGTCAAGCAGTTGCCGCTCGTAGTTGGCGCCGAGACTTCGTTGGCGGGAGTGATCCGCCGGATGCAGGAAGAGCACCGCTGGTGCGCGCTAGTGGTGGATGCTGGCAAACTCGTCGGCATCTTCACAGAGCGCGACCTCCTGATGCGTGTTGCCGGTCACGCGCTCGATTATGAGTCAACCGCGGTGGACGCGTGTATGACGCCCGACCCGGTCGTCTTGCCGGCCGACTCCACCGTGGCCTTCGCGCTCCACGTCATGGTGCTGGAAGGGTTCCGCCATATACCAGTGGTGGATGAGGCCAGAAAACCGGTCGCGGTAGTCTCGATGCGCGACCTCATCGAATACTTGAGTGAGTTCTTCAACCGCGCAATTCTGAACCTGCCACCCCAGCCGCACGTCAAATATCGTAACCGCGAAGGCGCGTGACGGCTCAGCCGGATTACCCCTTACCCCTGGGTAGCGATAGCCTCAGGAGGTTGCCTTCTCGCCGGCGAGATATTGCGCATCACGTTGGCGACCTCGTCGCACTGAGGGGAGAGCGAGCTCTTCTGGCATTTGTGATGTTGAGAGTCCTACGTAGCATCAAATTCGTCTACAGGGGCAGAGAGTAGTCGCTTGCCCTCTTCACTATGACCGTCCGTAATCATTTCTCAGTGGCTTTAACATTCCATTGACATCTCAAAAATTATTCAGTATGAGCTAGAGCGAAGTTGTTCGTGGTTGCCAATGTGAGTTGTCGCTGGCTGAGACCGAACGTTCGTTGGCTTCCGCTGCCATAGAAACGGCCCACGACGACTGGTCGCAAATCGCAAAGCAGGTCGAAGAAGCGAATCGACGTGCACTGATTTTTATAGCTTACGGGAATAGCTACAGACGCTTTGCATGTGACGCCGATAAGAGGACCCGATTGGCAATAAACGTGGGACCCCCAGTGTCAGGTTCCGCTGTTCATCTCTTCGTCGTGTGATAGCCTTCGGTCGATATTGAATCTCCGCCATACCGCCGTGGTCAGCTTGTCCGCAATACTATTGGTAGGCTGCTCAACCACCGCCACTGATGCGAAACGCGCGCCGGACATTCTCGCCCATCTTCGGCAGGAGTGCGACAGCGGAAAACAATCAGCCTGTATAGATATGGCCCGCCTCCACGAGGCTTGCTGGGACCATAGCTCGTTCGGGGGCCTTAAGTTTGAAGACACCCAAAGTTGCGCTTACGCAGTGCGCAACGCACAGGCGGTACATCCTGAGATTCGCGCGCCTCTCCTTCGCTCACAGTAGACTCTGCCACTCGACTGTGAGCGTCGAAGCGGCAACGCGCTCGTTTATTAGAAAAGACCCGGCGCGTTAGTGCTCGAGCGAACGCCATAAATGCGCGAGTGCATGTGGCAAGTGTCGTAGTCCAATTCGGCCCGGACGCGAGTTGCTTGCTCAGTAACCGCACGGGCAGCCAAAGCATCCGCCTACGAGGGGACATCAAGGCAATGAGACTCTTGCGCTCTCGCTTTTCGAGCGCCGTCGCAACATTCTCCATGTATCTGTCGTAGTCGGTCAGGAGATGCGCCTGAAATTCCGAGTAAAGAAACAGCGGCGTGCCCATTCTTTTCAGCCGCTGAATCGCGTCCGTCTACGGAAGCCGACGAACCCTCGAAGCGCATGAACCCGCGAGAGCGTCAGGCGTGGACTATCGCGGCGGGTGTATTCGTCACCCTGTTTTTGGTTTGGGGAGGCGGCGTCAACACCGGGCCGGTATTCCTTCCGCAGTTGCTCAAATACTTCGGCTGGACCAGGGCCCGAGTTTCTACTTTGGGATCCGCCGGCGCGCTGATGGGAGGCGCCTGCGGTCCGCTCGTTGGATGGCTGGTGGACCGAGTCGAAGCGCGCCGCGTGATGCTGATCGGCGCGATCATTGCCGGCATTGGTTTCCTCGCCGCCAGCCGCTCAGATTCATACTATTCCCTGCTTGCAGCCAATCTGGTGGTTGCGGTCGGGGTCGTCGCGGCAACCTTGATTCCGGCATCATTGGTAATCGCAAGCTGGTTCGGCGAACGGCGAGGACTCGCCATGGGTCTGACCTTCGCCGGCACCTCGCTGGGCGGCGCGGCGATGATCGTGGTCGCAAACAAGGCGATCGCTTTCGGAGGCTGGCGTATCGGTTACGTCGCCATGGCGGTCCCGATGCTGGTGATCATGGCGCCACTGGTGCTGCTCGTCGTGCGCAGTCGGCCCTCTGCAAGGCGACACCTTGCCGGCGCCTACTGGCATGCGCGCTCCCGACACGATTGTGTTGTCGGGCGTTGAATTGACCGAGGCCTTCCACACCCGTTTATTCTGGCTGATCGCTATCGCGGAATTCTTGTACGCTTGCGCAATTTTCGCAACTTTGGGCCACCTTGTAGTCTATCTGATCGGAGTCGGCTATACGGCCAATCTTTCCGCCAGCAGCCTCAGCATGATCTATCTGATGTCGACATTGGGAAAACTCTCGATGGGCTTCTCGGCGGATCGAGTAAGTCCCCGGATCGTGCTCTCGCTTGTCTTCGGCGGAGCCGCCGTTGGCACGATACTGCTGTTCGCGGCGGCGAGTGGATTGATGGTAGCGGGGTTTATCGTGCTGGTAGGGATTGCGGCGGGCACGCCGCTGGTGCTGCTGCCACTGGTGTTCATCCAGTCTCTGGGGCTTAAGCGTCTGGGCTCGGTGCAGGGAGCTGCGGGAATCTTCGCCACTATCGGCGCTGCTATCGGCCCGGTCGCGGCGGGACGCATATTCGACGTGAGCGGCAGCTACGCCACCGCCTTTGGCGTTTTCGCGACAATGTGGCTTGGGGCGGCCCTTTCGATCTACGCATGTGTTCCACTCGAGCAGGAAATCGCACGACTAAATCGTCGGGCCGCGTAATCAGGAGCGTCACGCGAGTGGTTCACGATTACAAGGCAGCGCCAAGATTAGTCCGCAGTCCCCATGGATTCATCCTATATTAATTTCAGATAGGTAGAATCTGCCGACCGTTCGCATTTCGCGAGAATTTCTCATTCGTTGTCGGCGTTGTCGGAAATCGTGTAACAGGGCCGTGCCGAGTCTCCCATTTGGGCGGGCACTACCGGGTTTTATCCCAGCGTCGTTTGGCGCGATGCCTCAGCGTAATCTCATCGTTAAGCCGCTAATAGCAACCCAAACCATATCATAGAAAGAGCTTTCCGGTTTTTAACTGAACGCGGCATGCTCGATGCAGTCTGCTAACAGACACCTGCAAGCATTTTCGAAAATAGCTGTGCCGGAAACGAAAGGAGAAACACTACTATGAGTAGAGGCAAAATTTTATCCGGAGCGCTGGCCCTGGCAATGGGTTTGAGTTTTGCGATGCCGATGAGGGCGTCCGCTGACGTTTGGGACCACCACCATCACCATCATGAATGGCGTTGGCAGTGGGAGAAGGATCATTATCGCGCGTACCCCTACACGAACGGATACGCTTACGGAAACCGGCCAGTCCCCGCGAACGGCGAAGGCATAATAAATCAGCGCAACCCGAACCTATATTGGGCGTGCGATTCCGACGGCCATCATTGTCATTGGGCGCGTCGCTAACCGATGGCCTAGACTGACAAATACTCGCTGCCTGAAACGCATGTAGAGTCTCCCTGTCCGGAGGTAAAACGGAAAAGGCGCTGCCATTCTTGGAGCGCCTTTTTCTGTCTCTAATTGGCCCCTTAGCCATCGAGCTATGTCGCGTGATCTCGACATTTGCTCAATGGAACGTCTCGTAGCAGATGGAAAATACGCATTGTGAGATCGGCTACGAACGCACTGCCTGCGGTGACGGGCCATATTTGTAGTTCAAAGCATTAGCGTCTTGACGCGGGTAAGTCCATGAAAAAGAAAGCAATAAATGGAATCCTGAACGTTGCAATCGTCGTAGTGTCGCTGCTGTCGCTGAGCGCATGCGGCCCAGTACTCGTTGAGCACCGATCAGTCGCCTCGCAGGCGGATTGTGGCGGCTTCGCATGCATCGGCGACGAGTCCCCCACTCGTGTGGCTCTAGTCTCCCCCAACGATGTCAGCATACGATCCCGGAATAACTATCTCGATCAATGTGGCGAACAGGCGCGCATGGTGCATCATGAAGTTCAGAATTGCCGCGCAGTAACGGTGATTGCGGTGCCTCTGGGCTAAACGGATCCCGACTTAGCTGGCGTTGAAGCGCGCTGGCATGACCTCAGACACACCCTCGTCTCGCGTTTGGCCGTCAATCCAACCATCAGTGAGGAGACGATCCGCGCCCTAGCTGGTCATGTTAGTCGCCAGATGCTCAGCCGCTATGCTCATATCCGCGCCCAAGCCAAACGCGCCGCCATTGCAAGCCTCAATCCGGCAGTCCCCGGAGCCGAAGCTCGCGATTTTGAGGGAGACCCCCCACAAAAGTCCCCACACTCGGCTGGTGAAGTTATCGACCGACGCATTACGAGCAGCGGAAAAGTCTTGAATTAGCAAAGAAATTTATTGGTGGAGCTGACGCGGATCGAACGCGCGACCTCCTGAATGCCATTCAGGCGCTCTCCCAGCTGAGCTACAGCCCCACAGAACCAGTAAGACTTTTCAGCTAAGCGAAAGCAGGTTGCGGAGTCAACCTGACCATGGCGCAGAACTCCGGTCAGGCCCTTTAGCTGCGGGAGCGGTCGAGCAACTCGCGGGCCGCGCGCAGGAACTTCTCACTGGACTCCGTTCCGCCCAGCATCCGGGCGATTTCGGCTGGGCGATCGGCGTTCTTGAGCGCGACCACCTTGCTCCTGGTTACCCCGCGCCGCTCGATTTTTTCGACGACGAAATGGCTGTCGGCAAAGGCCGCGATTTGCGCGAGGTGGGTGACGCATAGAACCTGATGGAAGCGTGCCAGTTGATTGAGCTTGCGCCCGACGATCTCCGCGACCGCGCCGCCGATTCCCGCGTCAACCTCGTCGAAAATCATAGTGGCGACGCCGCGGCGCTGGGCCTCAAGCCGTTTCAACGCGAGCATCACCCGTGAAAGTTCCCCACCCGAGGCGATCTTCGCCAGCGGCAACGGCGGCTGCCCTAGATTGGGCGAGAGCTGAAATTCGACGGTGTCGGAGCCCGCGGATCCCAGTGCGTAGCCGTCGCACACGAACTCAGCCTCCGCGGCCGCGAGTTGCCCGAGGCGCGCCTCGAAGAGCGCGTTGCGCATTCCGAGTGTGCGAAGCTCTGCTTCCATCCGCCGCTTGAGTTCTGCGCTTCCATGTTCGCGCCGGGTATGGAGTTTGCGGGCTTGGGCACTGAGATCGTCCAGGATCCGCCGCAAATCCTCCTGGGTCTCGGCGCGGCTTTCCGACACGGCTTCGAGTTCCACGATCTCCTTACGCGCGAGGACGAGAGCTTCGATCGCCGCTTCGAGGGTACCACCGTACTTGCGCTTGAGCCGCCCCAGCTCCTGCAAACGGTTTTCGACCAGCTCGAGGCGGGTAGGATCGGCCTCGATGGGAGCGGCGTAGGCGCGCAAGGCATGGGCCGCCTCTTCGAGATTGGCGCGGGCCGCCGCCATCATCTCTAACGGCTCCTCTAGTTTCGGGTCGAGCGTGGCGGCCTCGGTCAGCCGTGCATGCGCCTGTGAGACTACGTCGATCGCGGCGGCGTCGCCGCCGTAGAGCGCCTGTTCAGCCGCGGTCGCAGCGGCGGCGAGCCTGGTAGCATTGGCAAGAATCGTGCGCTCGGCCAGTAACTCTTCATCCTCGCCGGCAACGGGTTGCGTGCGCTCAATTTCACTCGCGCGGAAGCGCGCCAGTTCCAACAGATCGGAACGTTCACGCTCGCGGCGTTCCAGGTCGACGAGGCAGCCACTGATTTCGCGAGCACGATCGTAGACTTCGCGATACTCGACGAGGTCCTGGTCGAGCCCTGCATGACGGTCGAGGATCTGCTGGTGGTTCTCGCGCACGAGGAGCGTCTGCTGTTCATGTTGACCGTAAATCTGGACCAGCATCGCACCGAGACGGGCCAGACCCTGCACCGTGGCGGTGTTGTCGTTGATCGAAATTCGCGATCGACCGCCCTCGGCGATCACACGCCGGACGACCAAGTCGCGCGGATTTTCCGAGTCAAGCCATTCCGGCATCCCCGCAGGCAGTGCCTCCGCCTCGAGCACGAAAATGCCTTCAACCACGGCTTCCTTCGTCCCGGTCCTGATCAGTTCGGGAGAGGCGCGGCCGCCAAGTAGCAGGCCCGCCGCCGTCATGATGATGGTTTTACCGGCGCCGGTTTCCCCTGAAAGGACGTTGAGGCCGGGGCCAAAGCTGAGCGTGGCCTCCTCGATCGTAGCGAAGTTGCGGATGCGTAATTCGCGGAGCATCCCTGTCGTGTTCCGCTAGCCCCAATGGAGCTTATCGCGCCAGATTTCAAAATACGGATGGGTCGAACGGACCAGCCCGACAGCGTGCCGGCCACGATGTATATGGATGGTGTCGCTCGAGCCGAGTTGAGCCGTTTCCTGGCCGTCGCAAGTCAACATGGCGCCGTCGTCGGCAACTCTTAGTCGTATCTCCAGTTCGAATGAGTCCGGTAGCACGACCGGGCGGTTGCTCAGGGTATGCGGACAAATCGGGGCGAGTACGACCACGCCTAGATTCGGGAAAACGATCGGCCCGCCAGCACTTAGCGCATATGCGGTCGAACCGGTTGGAGTCGCCACAATCAGGCCGTCGGCGCGGTAGGAACAAAAGGGCATGTGGTCAGCGACGACTTCCAGATCCAGCATCCGACCTAAGGCGCGTTTGACAATCACAATGTCATTAAGAGCGCGAAAATGTTCCGCAGCGGCTCCCGGGGTCGGCCCGCGCTCGACCACGGCTTCTAGTGTGATACGCCGGTCCACCTCGTAATCGCCGGCGATCACACGAGCCAGGGTCGCGCGAGCCTCAGCGACCGTGATTTCGGTAAGAAAGCCCAGTCCGCCGAGGTTGATGCCAAGGATCGGAGTTTCGCGCTTGCCGATCAAACGGGCAACGCCGAGCAGGGTTCCGTCCCCGCCCATCACGACTATCAGATCAGCCTTCTGCGCGAGTTCAGCCGGTTCGACCGCGACAGCTCCGATAATGGGCGCCGTCAGCGGTTCGCCGAGCGGAATCAAGCCCTGGGTCTTGAGCCAGCTCGCAAGATCAGCAGCCAGCGCAAGCGCATGCGCGGGACGATCCTGTCTGACGACCAGGCCAATCGAGTGTATAAGTTGCTTCGCCGCCACGCGTTTTGCGGATATCATGCGCGTTTTTCTCAGGCAACGCGACCCCGGTGAAATCCTGGACGGCCACCGTCTTTAGCTCAGCTTGGAACTGACCCTGCTGACTGCGATCCGCCACAGATCACTTTGACCACGGCGACGATCGCCGCGTCAGTAACGGCGGCACGGGCGTGGCGGCGGCCGTGAACTTACGGCGAGGGCGTGTCGCTTGGGACTGGCGAAGCGACAGGCGACGGAGACCCCCCGGCGGCTGCACTTTCGGGCAGCGCAGGGGTTGGTGCTGGCACTATGGAAAACGGTGGCAGCGGCATCGCAAGGTCGCGGCTGTCACCGCCTTTTGCCGCAGGGCTCGACGAAGCTGAAGCGGCGGGCGATTGAGCAGAAGCGGGCGTGTCGGTAGGCGACGGCGTCCCGATCGGAGAGGGGGCTTCCTTCGGCAACGGGGTCGAGGTCTGGGATTGTGACACGAGGGCTGGCGACTCATCGGTTCCGGCTGGGGCGGACGCGGTCGCAGTCGGGCCGGCGGCGGGAATCTCACTCGGTGATGGTTCCGCTGAATCAGGCGGCGCCGCCGACGGCTCTGGGGTCGGCAAAGGTGTCTCGCCGATAGATGGCTGGGCCGTGACTTGTGCTGGCGTCGGGGATGAGGCCGGGGCAGCTGCCGAAGGCTCGACCGTCGCGGATGATTCGATACGCGAAGGTACTGGTTCGGGGACGTTGGACGGTTCTGAGAAAGCTTCGGGCGTGCCTGGAGGCGAAGTTGCCGGCGATGAAGGGGTGGCCGACGGAGCCGCGGTTGACGAAGTCGTCGGCACCGGAGACGGCGTTTCCGTACTCGATGGTTCGTGGCTGGCAGGAGGCGTCATGTCGGGTACAGGCGCTGGACTAACGGAAGGTTGTGGGGTTGGAGCCGATGCGGAAGCCGCAATTGGCGCAACCTGACCGGCGGGCGGCGATGTGACCGGCATTGCGGAGGCCCTAGCCGCACTGACATGCCGCGGGCGCAGCTTGTTCGAGCGACGAAGCGGCGGCGCCTGGGTGGCGGGAATCGTAGTCTCGTTTATGGGCGGTGTCTTTTCCTGGGCGGGAGGAGACTCCACGATCGCGCCCGAGCCCCCTTCATTCTCCTGCTCGACCGGCCGCATCAGCATCTCGCTCGGCGACAAGGCGGGAGTCGCCTCCGACGAGGGCTCCTGTCCGGACTGCTCCTGGACATCCATCTGCATCGGGATAACCGGAGCCTCCAGTGACGGTTGCGTCGCGCCGCTGTCCGCCGGCTGCGTCGATGTGGTGGGCGCTCCTGATTCGCTTGCAGTCCCCTGTTTCTGAGCGGACTCGTTTGCCGACACGGAAGGGACGGGTTGGGGCGAAGCACTGGCAGCGCCACCACCATTTTGTGCATACGCCTCGGCGATGACCGCATAGTTGATCAGGCCGTGCGCGTTGCTCTGAAGCATTTGGCGGAAATATATAGCGTCCGCACCCATCTGGCAGGCTCGCTGATTCACTGCAGCAAAGACGTCGCGCGAGGTAGGGACAGTACCGGCGAGCTTTAGAGTTCCAAGTGAACGGAACCCCTCGTTCGGGACTTTGTCGAGCATTTGGGGTGCACAATCAATTTCCTTTGGCTTAACGTCCCCAGGAATCACTCTTGAAATGAACACCTGGCTGCTGGGCAACACTGAAATCTGCGTTTGCGGGGTGCTCGAACAACCCGCCAGCGACATCAATGGCCACACGAAAATGAGGCGGGCCGATATTCGCCGCGACACACGCAAGGAATGCCGACTGGTGCGCGCCTGTCGCAAATGCGCTTTCGTGTCTCGTTGATTCTTCAGCGACGAAATGGCCTGACTCCGCCTCGGACTTCTCGCATTGAACCATCATTCGTATCACAATGCATTCCGCGTATAGGAACGCATTTCGGTCGGCACGGCCGACCATTTCGCTGATGACAACGGCAAAGACAGCAGGAACGACCGACTTCCGACGCCCGCTCCTCGGCGCTCATATGTCCATCGCGGGTGGCGTCAGTGAGGCGCTGGTTCGCGGACGTGACACCGGGTGCGAGTGTATCCAGATTTTTACCAAGTCGTCGCGTCAATGGGCTTCCAAGCCATACTCCGCCGAGGAGGTCGAGGCGTTTAGGACCGCGCAGGCGGCCACCGGGATCCGAACAGTGGTCGCGCACGATTCGTACCTGCTGAATCTCGGCGCGCCGGACGAAAAGCTGCGACAGCGCTCGGTCGGCGGCTTCATCGACGAATTGGAGCGATGCGAACTGTTGGGTGTCCCGTATCTTATCGCTCACCCCGGCGCGCACGTCGGCGCCGGCGAAGAGACGGGGATCAAAACGATCGCGCGGTCCATTGACGAGGCGCACAAGGCTTGCCCGGGGCTAAAGGTCAAAGTCGCCCTGGAGATCACGGCGGGACAGGGAAGTAACCTGGGCTATAAGTTCGATCAGATGGGCGCGATCTTCGACGCGGTCAAGGAGAACGAGCGACTGCGGCTGTGCTTCGACACGGAGCATGCGTTTGCCGCCGGATACGACTTACGCACCGATGAGGGTTACGAACGCACCTTCGCGGAATTCGAGCAGCATATCGGCCTCAAGCGCCTCGCGGCGTTTCATCTCAACGATTCAATGAAGCCTTTTCATTCGCGTGTTGACCGCCACGAGCATATCGGCAAGGGCCATCTGGGGCTCGAGGCTTTTCGCCGGCTGCTCAACGACCCGCGCTTTGCGGGACTTCCGATGTGCCTGGAAACCGACCCTGGTCCCGAAATGAAAGACCTCGTGGCGGACCTGCAGCAACTGCATCAACTGTTGATTTCAAGCGTCAAATGACGAAGCGAATTCTGACCGGAGATCGCCCGACTGGACCGCTCCATCTCGGACACTATGTGGGCTCGCTGCAAAACCGGGTCAAACTGCAGCATGAGTACGATACCTACGTTCTAATCGCCGACGTTCAGGCCCTGACCGACAACTTTGAGCATCCTGAGATGCTCGAGGCCAACATCTTCGAGGTTGCCCTCGACTACCTCGCCGTCGGTATCGATCCTGAGAAGACCAAGATCGTCGTACAATCGATGGTGCCGGAGCTGGCGGAACTGACAACCTATTTCATGAATCTCGTCACCGTCGCGACGCTCGAACGTAATCCGACGGTGAAGGAGGAAATTAAGCAACGCAATTTCGTCAAAGGCGTGCCGGTGGGATTCTGGTCATATCCGATTTCCCAAGCCGCCGATATCACGATCTTCAAGGCCGACCTGGTGCCGGTAGGGGAGGATCAGCTCCCGATGATCGAACAGGCGCGCGAGATCGCGCGGCGCTTCAACCGGCTGTACAGCAAAGTTCTGATCGAACCGCGGGCCATGCTCGGTGCGATGGCACGGCTACCGGGCACGGATGGCGGCGCCAAGATGTCGAAGTCGCTCGGCAATTGCATCTACCTCGGTGATTCGGCCGACGCGGTGCACAAACGCGTGATGTCAATGTTCACCGACCCCAAGCGCATCCATCCGACCGATCCGGGGACCGTCGAGGGCAATCCCGTCTTCATCTATCATGACGTTTTCAACCCGGACAAAGCGGAGGTCGATGAGCTCAAGGAGCGTTATCGAAAGGGCACGGTAGGCGATGTCGAGGTGAAACAGCGACTTTACGCTGCCCTCAACAGTTTCCTTACGCCGCTGCGCGATCGGCGTGCAGCGTACGCGGCTAAACCGCACCAGGTCTACGAAATAATTATGGAAGGGACGCGGCGCGGCCGTGAGGTCGCCCGGGCGACGATGGAGGAAGTCCGCACCGCGATGAAAATAGCCTACAAATTCGCCTAGATCCGCTTAATGCGCGATTTCCGCGGTCTCCGACCGAAGTCGCGACACCGTACTGCAATATTCGATGGTTGACAGGACGAGCTAATTGCCGCGGACGAAGATCGATCTCGCGGCTGATCTCACCGGATACCCGACCGACCAGCAACCCGCGCCGAACCGTTCAAGTATCGTGAAGGGCCCCGGGGGTGAGTCCAGGTACTATTTGTTCGAGCAATTGCTGGACCAACGCGGCACCCGGAACGGGGACGCCAAGCTCATGGGCAAATTTCAGACAGATCTGGAGATCCTTGAAAAAGACCGGCGTCGCGGATCGCAGGGACAGCTGCGACCAATGATCAGCGATACGGCTCTGAGCGCCGCCTTCATGCACCACCTGTTCGAGGATCACGCTGGACAAGCCGGCGGCGCGGCCAAGACGCATCCCCTCGGAAGCGGCCAGCATATTGAGACAAACGATCAGTTGATGGGCGAGCTTGGCGCGGATGCCGCTGCCTGACGGCCCGGTGCGCGTGATGGCGCGCCCGGAGGTTTGAAACAACGGCAAGCATCGCTCGACCGCTCGATCGCTGCCGCCCACCATGTAGGACATGGTCTTGCCCTTGGCGCCGGTCTCGCCGCCGCTGACTGGCGCGTCAACCACTTCAATGTTCAAAGGCGCGGCGGCCGCGACGATCTTCGCGATCGAAGAGGGTTCAACGGTGCTGTGAATGACGACGACGGAGTCGGGCGCGGCAGCCGTCAGCACTCCATTGGGCCCGAGGACGACGGCCTCAAGCTGCGCGTCATCCAAGACGCAAATAGCAGTCACTTCGGCATGGCGGCCGATCGCGAGCGGCGAGTCGGCGACGGTCGCGCCGGCACGAACGAGCTCTTCGAGCGGCTCGCGCCGGACGTCGTAGACCATCAGATCATGGCCCGCCGCGACCAAATTAATCGCGAGATACTTGCCTTGCTGGCCAAGCCCGATGAAGCCGGTTTTCATCGCGTCTCCACTTAGTCGATCGCAGGCCAGCTCTCACAGGTCATGTATTCAAGCCAGCGGCGGTAAAACTGGCGTTGCGCAAATTCACACGTCATGTTGGGAACGACGGTTCCCGGATAGACCGGGTCCGCACCTTCGGTGCCCATGCCCATTTGATAGTTAAGCTTGAGGCTCTGCGCCATTGGGCCGCCGAGTCCGGCCTGAATGCCACCCCAGTTCTCGCCGTCGTCTGCGTCGGCGACTCCGATCGGCCATACGTGGAGGCATCGGACCATCGCTTCCTTGACCGCTTTGGGAGCGGCCTTGTCCATGATGCCCCAGCGCCAATGATCAAAGAGGTGCGGCCCTTTGGGCTGAAAGACGGCGATGGTGGAGCTGCCCAGGACGCCGGAGAGGAAAGCGAAATTTGGAAAGACGAGGCCGGCGCCATCGGCGGGTCCGTCGGCGCGATCGACGCCGAGGCGATTGGCCACTTCATTGCGGGTGGACTTGTAATAATCCGCGACAATGCCCTGGTCCTCACTGATAGACGGATCGCCAGAGAAGCTGGGCACGCCGGAATTTTTCAGAAGAAAGCCGGGCATACCGTGGCCCTGCCGAGAACTGAACTGGCGCCCCGGCAGTGTCATGACCTTGGAGAACCCGGCAGGCGCCTTGTGCGCTTGCGGATCGGCCCAGGCGTCGCGGACTGAGACGTGCGTCATGATGGCGTGGTAGTTGTCGCCGGCAAACTGCTCGGCGGCAAGTTTCCAGTTGCCCCGAGTGCGCATTTTGTGGACGCCGCCAATGATCTCGGTGCCGCCTTCGCGGCGATCAAGCAAGCAGTCGAGATACCAGGCCATCTCACCGAGATAGTTGAGCAGCGAGGGCGCGTCGGGAGCAAAGCATCCGAAGATGAGACCCTTGTAGGTCTCGACGCGCGGGACGGCGACCAAGCCCCACTGGGACTTGTCGAGTTGGCCGTGATAGCCACTGTCGAGATTGGGCGCGGAGATCAGATTGCCAGCGGAGTCATAGGTCCAGCCGTGGAAGGAACAGAGAAAAGATTTCGCGTTGCCGAGGTCCGCACGACAGACGGTCATCCCGCGGTGCCGGCAGGCGTTGAGGAGGGCCTTGATCGAGCCATCGCGTTGCCGCACGACGAGGATGCGATCGGCGCCGATGTAGGTGGTGAGGAAATCGCCGTAATTTTTCAGTTGGTCTTCGTGAGCGAGATAGATCCAAGCGCGGGGGAAGAGCTTTTCAGCCTCCTGCTTATAGATCTCGTCGTCGGTAAAGATGCGGCCGGTGATCAGGCCGTGCTCCCAATCGACCATTTGCTCGAGGGATTCGGATCGATTTACGCGAAAGCTCATGTGCTTGACCCTCGGACTTAGAAAAAGACGCTCAAGTTTTTCGACAGGACAACGTTTTGATCCAGCAGGATCTTACGGCGGGCAATGCGCAATTCCTGCTCATCGTCACGGCGTAGCAAGTCAGTTCGCTCACCGACCCAGATATCAACCTCGTCCGAGAGGCGGTTGCGATAGCAGATGAAATTGGACTTTGCCTCGTATTCGCCGACGGACTTAGCCGGCGCGATGCGCACGTTGCTGACCAGATGGCGGGTGCGGCTGCGAGGATTTTCGGCCCAGTGCGTCAGCGACTCCATCTGCCTGACGCGCCAGCCCAGAGTTTGTTTATTATCGTCGAAGAGCGCGAACTCCCCGTGCACACTCGCCTCCTGGTCATGTTCGCGTAGCAAACGGTTGGCGCGCGTGGGCATCCAATAGCGGGCGTCGCCGGCGAAGAGATCGAGCCATTCGCCATAGCGATGATTGTCGAGCAACTCGGCTTCGTGGTAGTAGAACTGCTCGATTTCAAACTGAAGTTCGGGAGCTCCTTTCGTCGCCTTAATGCCCATTCATTGTGCCCTTGATCGACGCGTTAAGTTGGCTCGCCCGTGAATCTGGCACTTCAGTCATCCGCCGCCGTTTGTTGTTCTTGCGCGGCACAAATATTTGAACTGGAATTTCCATTTTTGAATTTCTGATTCACAGTGGCACCAACACCAAAGGGCTTGCAAACGCGAAGTTCGCCGCCGGTTCTGAGTCCAAAGGGCTTTCCACCACGCGGCGATGGACCGGGGTCTGCCTCGGATTGACATAGGACACTGGATACTGCCGCGTTTCCGACGGAGTTGTCAGACACTTAATACGCCTTGGCAAAAAACGCCCGCTCCTTCGCCGCTTCGGCACACACGATGCATCTCCCAGTAGCGCCGTCTTGCTTCAACGGAATCGCGCGACAAGTCGCGCGCGTCTCTTCCCGTATCTTCGTCTCACACGCCGGATTGCCGCACCAATAAACGTCCGCTAGGCCGCCGCCACCTTCGCCCTCCATCTGGGCACGAAGCTGGGCGTAGTCGTCGAACCGGCGGGTATTCTGTTCGACAGCGGTTTTGGCCTGCTGATACAGGTTTTTCTGGATCTCATCGAGCAACGCGATCGCACGGCTCGCCGCCTGAGGAGCCGGCGACTTGGACTTCCCTTCCGCCCCCCGGATATCCCGGCGCGCCATCACGACTTCGCCGGCTGCAACGTCGCGCGGACCAATCTCGATGCGCAACGGTACGCCGCGCATCTCCCAGTCATTGAACTTGAATCCGGGGGTGGCACCCTCCCGTTCGTCGAGTTTCACGCGCAAACCGGACTGCTCGAGCAAATCCCGAAGCGAACGCGCCGCCGCTAATACCTTTTCGCCCTCCTCGGCCTTGCGCCAGATAGGAACGATCACAACTTGCGTGGAGGCGACCGTTGGCGGCAAGCGCAAGCCCTGGTCGTCGCCGTGGGTCATAACGATCGCACCCAACAATCGCGTCGAGACACCCCAACTGGTCTGGTGCGGATACTGCAACTGGTTGGTTTCGTCGAGGAAACGAATTTCGAAGGCCTTCGCGAAATTTTGTCCGAGGTAGTGCGAGGTGCCGCATTGCAACGCGCGACCGTCGGGCATCAGCCCCTCGATGGTGTAGGTCTCCTCTGCGCCGGGAAAGCGCTCCGCCGCGCTCTTCCTTCCATAGGTCAACGGAACCGCGAGAAAATCCTCGACGAAGCCACGGTACACTTCGAGCATCGTCAGCGTCTCGCGTTCGGCTTCAGCGCGCGTCGCGTGGGCGGTATGGCCCTCTTGCCACAGAAATTCCGTTGTCCGCAGGAACGGACGAGTACGCAGCTCCCAGCGCACCACGTTGCACCATTGGTTGATCATCAGCGGCAGATCGCGATGCGAATGGATCCACTGGGCGAACATGTGATTGATAATCGTCTCGGAGGTGGGACGGATTATCAGCGGCTCGTCCAGCTCCTTGCCACCTCCATGCGTAACCACCGCGACCTCGGGGGCAAAACCCTCGACATGCTGCGCCTCCTTCTGGAGAAAACTCTGGGGGATGAAAAGCGGGAAATAGGCGTTGCGCGCGCCGGTTTTCTTGATCCGACGGTCGAGTTCGTCGCGCAGATTCTCCCAGATGGCGAAACCATCGGGCCGGAAGACTATACATCCGCGCACCGGTGAATAGTCCGCCAGTTCGGTGCGGATAATCAGCTCATTGTACCACGCGGCGAAGTCTTGCCCGCGTGGAGTGACTTTCTTTTCGTCGATCTTTTCAGCCATCCCGTTGGTGACTTCCTTTCCCCTTCAAAGCATAACCGTACGCTGAGCGAAACACACCGCCCTCGACCGATCTGCCGATAACACCTCAAAGCCTATCAACCCCGGCGCCTTGACGCGCTGGCGGGCACTGGATTCAATCGTGGACAGCGCCGTCCGGCGGACTGGAGGTGTTCCATGCGAATCAGGCTCTTGGCGGTGGCCGCGCTCATTGTCTCGATCCAGATCCTTTGCGCGCCCGCCACGGCGCAATCGATCAATCCCAACGTGCGGACGATCGAAGTAAGCGGCAACGGCGAGGCCCAGGCTCCGCCCGATCTCGCGACGCTCCAGGTTGCAATCGAGACGCACGCGCCCACCGCGGCTGAAGCCGCAGGCGGCAACGCCGCATTGGCACAGAAAGTTACCCAAGCGCTCAAGGACAAGCTTGGCGACAAAGGATCGTTATGGACCGGGGGCTATTCCCTTTCGCCAGAATACCGAGAACCGCGTAACGGTGGGAAACCCACCATCACCGGCTACAGCGCGGACAATTCGATCACGGTCGAAACCGGCGCTCTCGATCTGGTCGGCCCTTCGATCGACGCGGCGATAGCGGCCGGCGCCAATCGCGTCAATTCCCTCGACTACTCGTTACGCGACAATTCCAAGGCCCGCAGCGGCGCGATCACCCGGGCCTCGAAGGACGCGATTGCGCAGGCCCAGGCGCTCGCCGCCGCGCTCGGCGTCAAGCTCGGCCCGATTCTCAAGGCTTCGACGGTTTCAGAAATGATCAGGCCGATTCCGATGATGCGGGCTCAATTCTCGGCGATGGCGGCGTCTCCACCTACTCCGGTAGCCGCCGGCCAGGTGACAGTGCCCGCAACAGTTTCGCTCACTTACGAGATTCAGTAGGCTCTGGGCTCACGTTTCTAGGAAGACTTAGGACCTCCCATGTTGAAGCCTGGCGATGACGCGCCGCCGTTTGACCTTCCGTGCGCCTTCGACGGTCGGATTAGCCATGTAAGCCTCGCAGGAATCCGGTCGGAGATGGTCGCGTTGTTCTTTTATCCTCGCGACTTCTCGTTCATCTGCCCGACCGAGGTTGTCGGTTTCCACAAGCTACAACCGGCTTTCAAACAGGAACACACGAGCATCATCGGTGTCAGCGTTGACGACGCCGAGACCCATCGCCGTTGGGCGAGCGAACTCGGCGGTCTCAGCTACCCGCTCGTGGCGGACATCGACGGCAAGCTGGCCCGCGCCTATGGGATTTTCGACGACGTTGAGAAGGTGGCCATGCGTGCGACTTTCGTGCTGGATCGACGGCGCAAGATTGCTTACTCGATCGCGAGTTCCATCAATGTCGGCCGCAGTATCGGAGAAACGCTGCGCGTCGTGCGAGCCCTTCGCACCGGGCTCCAATGCCCCGCCGACTGGCAGCCGGGCGATCAGGTGGCGCCGGCCGATCTCAAGTAACCACGACTGCTGGAGCCGAGACGCTTGGCTGAGCTCAAACCTCAAGAGCGACGGCGGGTTTTCGAACGGCTCGCCAACATCCGTGAAATCGTCTTCGGCATTCAGGACGGGGTTCTAACCACCGCCGGAGTCCTCGCAGGACTGAGCGGTGCGGTCTCCGGCCGCAACCAGGTCATCCTCGCCGCTCTCGCCTCAACGGCCGCTGGAGCCCTCTCGATGGGAGCGGGAGCCTATCTCGGCACCCGCGCCGAAACCGAAGTGCTGCGCAGCGAACTCAGACGCGCGCGCGCGGAAGCTCGGCGACAGCCCTACGTACTGCAGGAGAGCCTGCTCGTTGCGCTCGAAAAGGAAGGCCTGACGCGGGAAACGAGCTATCGCGTGGTGCAACTCCTGAGTTCGGCGCCGCAGGCTCTGTTCTCCACCGCGGAGGAAAAAATCTACGGCCTGGCCGGCGCCGCTCTCCGCAACCCTATCCTGGAAGGACTTCTGATGGCCGGCGCGTTTGCCGCGGGTGCTGTCGTCCCCCTGCTGCCCTTCATCCTTTTCTCCTCAATTCAGACCGGACTGGTAGCTGGAATGGTAACGACTGCGGGCGTGTTGTTCGCCGTTGGCTATCTTTTCGAAGGACGCCTCGGCGATCGGCCGGCCTGGCTCTCCGGCCTGCGCTTTCTCGGCATTGCACTCGGCGCAGGCGCCGCCGGCTATCTGATTGGACTCGCAATCGCGCCACTCGGAACAGTGCCGGCCCCGTGAAAGACCTTGCGTACTCGTCGCTGGCAGCTTCCCTCGCGCACTATCGGACGCTGCGAAATGCCGCGTCACTCGGAGCGGAAACCCGCAACCTGATGGCCACCATGGAAGCCGCGATGAGCGTACTCGATCCTGCTGACCGGGCTCGCTGGCGATGATCGCCTACGTGCTCCGCCGTGTAATATTCGGCGTCGCGGTTCTGCTAGGCACCTCTCTCATTACCTTCACGATCGCTTTCGTGATTCCGGCCGACCCGGCAGTCGCGATGGCGGGAGCGAAGGCCGACCCGCAAACGCTCGCCGTGATCCGTAGCCAACTCGGTCTCGACCAGCCGCTCTATGTTCAGTACGCGCGTTATCTCGATCGCGCCGTCCACGGCGATTTAGGACGTTCCTATATCCGGCGCGAAAACGTCTCACGTCTCATCGTCGACCGCTTGCCCGCAACCGCGATCCTCGCGTTGACCGCGATGTTCCTCGCGCTAGTGCTCGGAATTCCCATGGGTATGCTCGCGGCGGCCCATCGTGGACGCACGCTCGACAACGCCCTGCTCATACTCTCACTCGGGCTGGTCTCGATGCCCGTCTTCTGGTTGGGAACGATGCTGTTGATCGCGGCCGCCGTCTACGTGCGCTGGTTGCCGCTTGGCGGCTTCAGCGGCTGCGAGAGTCTGGCCCTGCCGTCCGTAACGCTCGCACTTGGCCTCGCTGGCTACTACTCGCGGATCCTCCACACCAACCTGGTCGATGCGATGGATCAGGAGTACATCCGCACGGCGCGCGGTAAGGGGCTCTCGCGGGCTCGCGCGATGCTCACCCATGCAATGGCCAATGCGTTACTCCCGCTCGTGACCCTCGCCGGACTCGACCTCGCCGGGCTGCTCTCTGGCGTGGTTCTTACCGAGACGGTCTTCAACTGGCCCGGGATCGGGCGGCTCGCCTACGAAGCGGTCTTCAACCTCGATATCCCGCTCATCATGGGCACCGAGCTGTTCGCCGCCCTTCTCGTCGTCGTCGCCAACCTGGCTGTGGACCTGCTCTATGTCTTCATCGACCCCCGCATCCGCCTGAACGATCCAGTGTCAAGTTGATGCAGGACCGGACCAGGAAATGAAGCTCGGACTCAATGCGATGGAGGCGGCAGGTGCTGCGATGGTGCTGAGTTTGGTCGTGGTGGCGGTCTTTGCGCCTGCCCTCGCGCCTCACGATCCGACGCGCGCGATCGCCCATACTTTTGGCGATCCCGGCGCGCCTTCCCAGGCCTTCCCGCTCGGGACCGACGAACTCGGGCGCGACGTGCTTTCGCGCATCATTTATGGGGCCCGCATCTCGCTGACCGTCGGCGTTGCCGCGATGGTCGTGACGATGACCATCGGTGTCGCGATCGGCCTGCTGTCAGGTTTTTTCGGCGGCCCCGTCGATTTCATCCTCATGCGCTTCACCGATGTTATGCTGACACTGCCGGCGTTGCTGCTCGCGATGGCTTTCGTCGCGGTATTGCGGCCCAGCCTACTCAGCATCCTGCTGGTGATCGGGCTGGTGTCGTGGACCGGAGTAGCACGGGTAGTGCGCGCCGAGACGTTGACGATGACGCGACGCGACTTTGTTCTCGCCGGCCGCGCGCTCGGAGCTGGTTCGGCACGCCTTATCCTGCGCCACGTGCTGCCTAATGTGATGCCGATAATCGTCATTATGGCGGTGCTGGGGACCTCGGGTACACTCCTGCTCGACGCCGGTCTAAGCTTCCTCGGACTGGGCGTACCGCCCCCGATTCCGAGCTGGGGCCGGATGATCGAAGAGGCGACCATGTATTTCCGCACCGCGCCCTGGCTCGCGGCATTTCCGGGCATCGCTATCCTCTACGCGGTTTTGAGTTTCAATCTGCTCGGCTATGGCTACCTGCGCCGCCGCGCGCGCGGCACCGTCCTGAGCAGAACATGAGAAAAAGAAACCCCTCAACGAATTCTGCGAGTGAGAGCGGCTGGGCAGATCGATGGCGAGGATGCCCTCGGCTCCTCATCGCATCTCTCGCCGCGCTGATCGCTGGCGGGTGTCGCGCCGGCGCTCCTCCCGTCAGTTTCGCGCCTGGCGCACAAGTGCTCCACCTGGCTGATCGCGACGATGTTCCAACCCTCGATCCGGCGATCGGATACGACACAGCGTCGTGGACCTTCGAGCAGATGATCTTCGATACTCTCGTCCGCTACAGCGACTCGGGTGTGGACATCGTTCCGGACGCCGCCGCGTCATGGGAAACGTCAGCAGACGCGCGCACCTTTACTTTCCATCTGCGGCGCGACGTGTTCTTCAGCACCGGCCGCGCTGTCACAGTTGCCGATTTCAGATATGCGATCGGGCGCGTACTCAACCCGATGACCAACTCCAAGGGCATGGAGTACTACCGCGAGATCGTCGGCGCCGAAGACTTCGCCGCCGGCCGGGCAAAGAGCGTTGCAGGGATCGAGACGCCGGATCCCGGCAGGATCATCTTTCATCTAATCGGCCCCGACCCGATTTTCGTGCATAAGCTCGCGATGCCTTTCGCCGCGGCAGTTCCCGCGGAGGTCGTCCGCCGCTGGGGCGACGACTTTTTCAAGCACGTCGTTGGCAGCGGACCCTTCATGCTGCGGGAGTGGATCGGCGGCCAGCGCCTAGTGTTCGTGCGCAATCCGCACTATTTCATCAAAGATTTGCCGCGCCTCGATGCGATCGTCGATCAGATCGGCGTCGACGACGAACTCGAATGGCTCAAGTTCGAGAGAGGCGAAATAGATATTTCGCCGATCCCTCCAGCCGAGTTCACCTACGTGATGAAGACCCCTCGGCTCAAGGACTTGACCCTGCGCATCGTCACGCTCGCCACCGACTATCTTGGGATGAATTGTTTGATGCGCCCGTTCACGGACGTCCGCGTCCGCCGCGCCTTCAACTACGCGATCGATCGGCGCAAGCTGATCGCCGTGATGAATGGCCGCGGCGTTGTCGCTCATGGCGTCCTGCCGCCCGGGCTACCAGGCTACGATCCCACGATCGAGGGCTACTCGTATGACCCGGTAAAAGCGCGCCGACTGCTCGAAGAGGCTGGTATTCGCCGCGATTTCGCACCCCAACTCTGGATGCGCGCCGACCAGACCGAAATGATCCTCGCCCAATCGATCCAGCAGGACCTCGCCCTGGTTGGGGTTCACGTTCTCATCAAGCCGGTAGCGTGGCCGCCACTGCTCGAGGCCATACGCCAACCGGACACCGCGGAGCTTTTCTTACTCGCATGGGAGGCCGACTTTCCCGATCCCGCGAATTTTCTCGACGTGCTCTTCTCCAAAAAACAATGGGGCGCGAACAACGACACCTTCTATTACGACCCGCGGGTCGATGCGCTCCTGGCTCAAGCCGCGCCGCTGAGCAACCTCGCATTACGCTACGGGCTGTATGCAACCGCCGAGAAATCGATCGTCGACAATGCGCCGTGGGTTTTCCTGTACAATCCGGTTACCTGTGTGATTCGCCAGCCCTGGGTGCATGGCTTCATGCTCAATCCGATGCGTCCGTCCCGCTTCGAAAAAGTGTGGCTCTCGCGTCATCTCGACCAGGAGTAGATCCTGCCGATCACAAGAGCCGCCCCGTACGCTCGCGCCCGCCGAACTACTGCGCCCGGACCGGACCGCACGCCCAAACGCGGCGCGCAGCGCCGATAACTGCTATCTTCAGGACCGATGGACTTCCTTCAAAAGGTGGTCGAGGGACAGCGCGCCAAGGACAGTATGGCGATCCTCGGCGTCGATCCCCAACTCGATTCCCGGACCGCGCCGGGCATCCCGCACCCCTATCGCCTGGACCGCTTCTGCTGCGAAATTGTCGAAGCGTGCGCCCCCTACGTCGTCGGCATCAAGCCGCAACTCGCATTCTTCGAGGCCCGCGGGCTAGACGGGATGCGCGCACTGGTCGAAGTGCTTAAGCTCGCGCGGTCCCTTGATCTGGTGACGATCGCCGACGCCAAACGCGGGGACATCGGCTCCACTTCCGCCGCCTACGCCGAGGCCTTCCTGGGCGACGGCGATTTCGGCTGCGACGCCACCACGGTGAATCCCTACCTCGGCAGCGATGCGATCGCACCCTTCGTCGCCAGGGTGCGATCGGGCCGCGGCGTCTTCGTCCTGGTCAAGACGTCGAATCCCTCCTCGGGCGAGTTCCAGGACCGCGCGGCTCCCGACCTTCCTCTCTGGGAACTCGTCGCCACTCGCGTCCACGGATGGGGCAGCGACTTTGTTGGTGCGCATGATCTGACACCCGTCGGCGCGGTGGTCGGCGCGACCTACCCCGCACACGCCCAGCGGGCGCGCGAAATCATGCCCAACTCGATTATCCTGGTGCCGGGCTACGGCTCTCAGGGGGCGAGCGCCGCCGACGCGGTAACTGCCACGCGCCCGGACGGACTCGGCACCCTCGTCAGCTCGAGCCGCGGCTTGATGTATGCCTTTCAGAAAACCCCGGGACTCTCCCCGGCTGAGGCAGCAGCCGAAGCTGCGGTCGCGATGCGCGCCGACCTCAACGCGGCGTTGGCCGCGCGCGGAGGTCTACGATCGCATTAATTCGGCCTCGTCGGCCGCCAGCGTGGCGTAGACTTCACGATCGATCTCGCGATACCGATTGAGGACTTCGTCGGCCTTCGCTTCTGAGCCTTGTTCGCGAGCGATCTCGCGCATCTTGTGCTCGATCCACGATAGATGCCAGTTCTCATCCTCAGTGACAGCCCGGAGCACTTCCAGCGTGGCCTCGTCAACATTTGGCAACGCCGCATGTGCCAGGTAACGGCTATGCGCGCGCTCCTCGACCACGACCGTCAGCCCCAGGATCTCGACGATCCCTCGCGGCACCCCGGTCCGCAGTCCAATCCGATGCTGATACCCGTCGGGCACCATCACCGGCGTGCCGCCCAAATCGGCGATACGCCGCGTCCACAACCACGCATGCCTGGTTTCGTCCGCAAGATGCTTGGACATCTTGAGTTGCGAATCCGCATCCTTGATATGGCCGAGAAGATTAAAGAGCAGGCGGGCGCCACGCAATTCGGCGTCCCGGTAAAAGCTGAAGATTAAAATCTGCTTGTCGTTCGCAGACATTCCGCTCGTATCCATCAACGTCAATTTTCTCCCGCCCCAACAGATTTAATTGGTCTGGTCTCTGTCCTTTGCGTAAATGATTCAAGGGCGACGATCGATGAGGTTCTATTGTAACTATTTGATCCAACCCAACGGGTCAAGAATGGTCCGTCGCCATCTGAGGGGTCTCGTGCTTGCTTCGGACCCAACTTATAGTAGAAGTACCCACAGTTAAGCGGCGCGTTACACGGACGGGTACCCGCCCGCGCTTCGCCCCCGGTCCATCGCGGATTCCACAAAATGGCTCCTACCATCGACGCATATTGGCTCGGATTGAGACGCGTGCATGGCGTCGGCCCGCGCGTGGCGCGGCTCCTGCTCGACCGCTTCGGCTCGCCGGAAAGGGTCTTCGCGGCTCGTGAAGAAGACTTGGGTCAGACCGGAATCCCGCGCACGACAGCCCGCAACATCCGTGAATTCCACGATTTTGCGCCGCTCGAGCGTGAACTGTGCGAACTGCCGCGGATCGGCGCGCGCCTCGTCAGATGGACCGATCCGGACTACCCAACCAATCTGCGCCATATCGCCGACCCCCCGCCTTACTTCTTCATTCGCGGGAACGATCGCCGCAAACGATATGAAATGCGTGGCCGTGGTCGGCGCCCGCACCGCCAGCGAAGCTGGCCGCCGGATGGCCCATGGCATCGGTTTCGAGTTGGCGGTCAAGGACTTCACCATCGTCAGCGGACTCGCGCGTGGCGTCGACTCCCAGGCCCATCAGGGGGCCCTCGACGCTAACGGCCGCACCGTCGCGGTGATGGGCTGTGGGGTGGACATCATCTATCCTACCGGAGAACCGCAAACTCGCCGACGCCATAATCGAAAACGGCGGCGCACTCATCTCGGAACTTCCGCTCGGCACGCCGCCGATCGCCGAAAATTTTCCCACGCGCAACCGGTTGATCTCGGGTCTGTGTCTGGGCGTCGTGATCGTCGAAGCGGCCGAAAAAAGCGGCTCGCTTATTACCGCCCGGATGGCGCTGGAACAGGATCGCCAGGTCTTCGCTGTTCCAGGCAGCCCCTTGACCGGCAAGACGCGCGGCAGCAATCGTCTAATAAGGGATGGCGCGCGCCTGGTGGAATGCGTCGAGGATGTCATCGAGGAATCGACGCCTCAACTCGGCAGCCACACCCGCGCCCGCCACAGTCGCGGATGCGGATCATGCTGTTAGTCCGGGCACGAGGGTTGTTGAAAAAGCCGTCGAATCAGAGTCTGATGAAGCTAAAACAATTTTATACTGTCTTAAAGATGCAAACAAGCTTACATGTTGATTCAATTATTGAGGAGTCGCGACTCAGCACCCAAACGGTGCTTAAATTGTTGCTGGATCTGGAGTTGAGGGGGCTCGTGACGCAGCATCCTGGCAAACTCTTTTCGCTGGGATAGAGGACCGCGAAACAAACATGAGGAGCTGTATTACGAGTTTGAGGAAGGATCAGGAGTGGCAAAGAATCTTATAATCGTCGAATCGCCCGCCAAGGCGAAAACTATCAAGCGCTATCTCGGCGCCGACTTCCAGGTTACTCCCTCTGTTGGCCACGTGGTGGATCTGCCGAAGAGCAAGCTCGGCGTGGACATCAAACATGGGTTTGAGCCCGAGTACCATGTCATCCCCGCCAAGGCGAAGGTTATCGAAGGGATCAAGGCTGCGGCGAAAAACAAGGAGAATATCTACCTCGCCACCGACCCGGATCGCGAAGGCGAGGCGATCGCCTGGCATATCGCCAGCAGGCTCGGAAAAGTCGACGGCCATATCCATCGAGTGCTGCTCCACGAAATAACCGAAAAAGCGATCAAGCTGGCGATCGCCAATCCATCCGCGATCAACACCGACCTGTTCGAAGCGCAGCAGGCTCGGCGCGTCCTCGATCGCCTTGTAGGCTACCAGGTGAGCCCGCTGCTATGGGACAAGGTCAAGCGCGGAATTAGCGCGGGACGGGTCCAATCCGTGGCACTGCGCATTATCGTCGAGCGCGAGAAGGAGCGCGAGGCATTCCGGCCCGAGGAGTACTGGACACTCGACGCGAACCTCGCGGCTAAGAATCCGCCACCCTTTACCGCCCGGCTCTACAGCTTCAAGGACGACCGGATCGACAACAAGGCCAACAAGCTCACGCAGCAGCTTGCGGCCGAAATCGTCGCGCATTGCGATCGCAAACGATTCCAAGTCCGCAAAATCGAGCGCAAGGAAGTCCGCCGCAGCCCCACTCCGCCCTTCATCACCTCGCGGATGCAGCAGGAGGCCGCCCGCAGGCTCTACTTCTCCCCTTCGCGCACGATGAAGATCGCTCAGCGCCTGTACGAAGGTGTCGAATTGGGCGACCAGGGCGCCGTCGGCCTTATCACCTACATGCGGACCGACTCCCCGCGCGTCTCCGACGAAGCGCTGGCTTCCGTCCGCGGTTATATCGAAGGGCGCTACGGCAAAGCCTACTTGCCCGAACGCGCCAACTTCTATCGTTCCGGCAAATCGGCGCAGGAAGCCCATGAAGCGATTCGCCCAACCGCGGTCGAGCGCGACCCCGAGGCGATGGCCCACTACCTCAGCAAGGACGAACTTGCCCTGTATACGCTAATCTTCAACCGCTTCGTGTCCAGCCAGATGAATCCGTCGGTATACGACCGGACAACCGTCGATATCGAAGCCGGCGACGCGATTTTCCGCGCCACCGGACAAGTTATGAAGTTCGACGGCTTCATGCGCGTGTACATGGAAGGCCAGGACGAGGCTCCCAGCGACGACGACGCGGCCGCGACCCTCCCTGCGATGACCGAGGGCGAGTCGCTCACGCTCGTCAAACCGCTGCAAGCCGCCCGGGGCGAGGCCAAAACGGGCAACGGATCGAAGCCCGTATCGGAGGACGCGGCCAGGGCCACCGCCGAAGCTGCGGTCCGCGGCTTTGTCCTCGAACAACATTTCACGCAGCCTCCCCCGCGCTTCACGCAGGCCACGTTGATCAAGGAGCTCGAAGAAAAGGGGATCGGGCGCCCCTCAACCTACGCTTCGATCATGGGAAGCATCCTCAACCGCGAATACGTCGAGGAAGACGAGAGCAAGCGGATGCGTCCGACTTCGCTCGGCCGCGTCGTCAGCGATCTGCTGGTGGCCGCCTTCCCCGATATCCTCGAGGTCGGCTTCACTGCCGCAATGGAGGAGGAACTGGACGAGGTCGAAGAAGGGCGCGAGAACTGGGTCAAGACCCTCAAGCGTTTCTACGGGCCGTTCGAGAAGCGGCTGGGCGAGGCCAAGAAGAAGATGCCGTTGGTCAAGCGCAAGGGACTCCCGACCGGCCTCAAATGCGATCTGGACGGCGGCGAAATGGTGATCAAATGGGGCCGCAACGGCGAGTTCCTCGCCTGTTCCAACTATCCCAAGTGCACGAATACCAAGGAATTTGGCCGCGACGATCAGGGCAATGTCGTCGCCCGCGAACCGACCGCACCAGCCATCAGCGACGAAGTCTGCGAGAAGTGCGGCAAGCCGATGATGCGCCGGCGTTCGCGCTTCGGCGAGTTCCTCGGATGCTCGGGTTATCCCGATTGTGATGGGATCAAACGGCTCAAGGCCGACCCCGTGAAGACGGGCGTGAATTGTCCCGACTGCAAGGAGGGGGAGGTTCTCGAGCGGCGCAGCCGACGGGGCAAGCTGTTCTTCGGATGCGGCCGCTATCCCAAGTGCAAGTTCGCAAGTTGGGATCGGGTGGTGCCACAGCCATGCCCGAATTGCGGCTCCACTTACCTGGTCGAAAAGGTGACCAAGCGCGAAGGTGCGCGTTGGCTCTGCCCCAAAAAGGAGGAGTGCGGCTACCAGGCGCCGGCAACACCGCGCCCTGAAGCTCCAACCGGCGAAGCATCACAACCGGGAATGTAGATTCGTCATCGCCCCGATTGCTCTGGGCGTCCAATTCTTGACGGCCGCGTGGAGGAAACGCCCGGATTGTGCCGCGATGTGCATCCCCCGCTAAATCCTGAGGGGGGTGATTGCGAGCGTGGAGGAATTCGCGAGGCGCCCGGCGGGTCGCTTGCGATCACGTGGAACCCCGGGAGCCACACGTATCTCGCCGATCCCGACGGCTACACAAATGAGATCGCATACGGCCGCCGAGGGAACTGCAAGAAAGGTCTTCTATTCGCTGCTTTAGCCTGCCTGGTATTGTTCGTCGCTGACCTTTTCCATCCAGTCGACGGCCTTGCCGTTGAGCTTCTCCACAATTGCGATATGCGACATCGCAGTGGTTGCCGTGGCCCCGTGCCAATGCTTTATGTCCGGCGGACACCAGATTACATCGCCGGCCCGGATTTCCTCCTTGCGTCCGTCCCAGCACTGGGTCCAGCCGCAACCGGAGGTAACGATCAACGTCTGCCCGAGAGGGTGGGTATGCCACGCCGTACGCGCCCCGGGTTCGAAGGTGACCAAGGCGCCAAAAGCGCGGGCAGGATCGGGTGACTCGAAAAGGGGATCGATCCGTATGCTCCCCGTAAAATAGTTTGCTGGTCCTTTGAGAGAGCGCTGTGAACCACTTCGCTTGATCTCCATTGTCTCTCCTTGATTTTGCGATATCGGCGATCGTCTACGATGCTCAATCTAGAGCGGATGACACCGCGGGACCAGCTGCCGGAATGCGCACGAACCTGAGAGGTTTGACGAATGGATCGCGATCGCACAAGAAGCGCTGGCCTCGCGGAATTTTAGCTCTTCTGTGGGTGCATATGCCCCTCCACCTCTTCGAGGCGGCGGGATAGAAAGCGGCGTTCAGGTTCAGCCGTTACCAGACGCAGTGCTGCGCGGTACTCGTCAGCGGCCTTTCCCCATCGTTCGAGCCGCCTCAGCAGATCCGCCCGGGCGGCAAAGAGCAGGTAGTAGTCGCCCAGCTCTCCCCCTGCCGCGATCGCGTCGATCAGAGACAGGCCTCGTTCCGGACCATCGGCCATCGCCACCGCGACCGCACGATTGAGTTCCACCACCGGCGAGGGTTGTAAACGAATCAGATAGGCATAGAGCGCTGCGATTTGATGCCAGTCTGTATCGCCCGGACGCGCGGCGCGCATGCACGGCGGCAATCGCAGCCTGGACGGTATAGGGTCCAGCCGGCGCGGTGCGTAACACCGCGTCCACGAGCCCCAGTCCTTCGCGAATCTGCGTTTGGTTCCAGCGGCGGCGATCCTGATCCTCCAACAGCACCAGTTCGCCGGCGGGTCCGATACGCGCGTCGCGCCGCGCGTCGTGCAGCAGCATTAAGCCGAGCAGTCCGCGCGCCTCGAAACTGGCAGGAATCAGCTCCCCGAGGATACGGCCGAGCCGAATTGCCTCTGCGCACAGATCGGCGCGCACCAGCAAGTCGCCACCGCTCGCCGCGTAACCCTCGTTGAATACCAGGTAGATCACCGCCAAAACCGCTTCGAGCCGCTCCGGCAAAATATCGTCCGCGGGGACCTCGTAAGGAATACGCGCGGCCAGGATCTTGCGTTTGGCGCGCACCAGCCGCTGCGCCATGGTGGGCGCCGGCACTAGAAAGGCGTGCGCGATTTCCTCGGTGGTCAGGCCGCACAGGGTCCGCAGCGAGAGGGCCACCTGCTTGATCCGCGACAATCAGATCTGAAGATCGCGACAAATAAAATTGTCGGTAGTCGCCGTCCTGGCGGCGCGTCTGTGAAATGGAACCGGGAGAGGCGGCTCCATGGTAAAGGACGCGCAGGTCAGGGTGTTGCGGAGGAAGCTGATGGAAGGCAAGACGCAGGAATCGGCGGCGGCAGGCGCGGGGATGAGCGTGGGCAGCGCGCGCAAGTGGCGCGCGGGCCTGTACCCCTTGCAGGCGCGCAAACAGCACTGGTGGCGCAACCGGCCCGATCCGTTCGCCGAGGTGTTCGAGAGCGAGGTAGTGCCGTTGCTGGCGGCGGATGAGAAGCGAGTTCTGGAAGCGCGAACCATCCTGGGCGAGCTTAATCGGCATCATCGGGGTGGTTTTTACGCGCGCCAGTTGCGCACGCTACAGCGCCGGATCCGACAGTGGCGGGCGCTGAACGGGCCGGACAAGGAAGTGTTCTTTCCCCAGGAACATCCGCCCGGACGCGAAGCGGCCTACGACTTCACCAACTGCGACGAACTCGGCGTGACAATCAGTGGCGCGCCGTTCGAGCATCTGCTCTTCGAGTTGGTGTTGAGCTTCAGCGGCTGGCACTGGGCGACGGTCGCGTCAAGCGAAAGCTACGAAGCGCTGCTGCTCGGGGTGCAGGAGGCGCTCTGGCGGCTGGGCGGCGTGGTGGAAGTGTTGCGCTCTGACAATCTATCGGCGGCGACGCATGAACTGCCGGTCAGCGGCGGCCGAGCCCTCACCCGGCGTTATCAGAGTCTGCTGGATCATTACGAACTGAAATCCACCCGAATCTTCCCGCGCAAAGCCTACGAGAATGGGGTGGTCGAGCAGGCGCATCGGCGGACCAAGTCGATCTTGGCGCAGATGCTGGTGCTGCGCGGCAGCCACGACTTTCCATCAGTGGACGAGTATCAGCGTTGGGTTCGCGAAGTGATCGAGCGCGAACACAACGCGCTGCTCGGCGAGAAGCTGGCCGAGGAGCGACGGCATCTGCGTCCGCTGCCGGCGATCGCGCTGCCTGCGTATACCACCTTCACGGTCAAGGTCCGCCGCTGGAGCACGATCCGGGTAGTTAACCACACCTATTCGGTGCCGGCCCGATTAATCGGCGAATGCGTCCGCGTCCATCTCCATCACGATCAACTCGAGGTGTACTACGCGGGCAAGCTGGTGGAGCGGCTGCCGCGGCTGCGCGGGCAGCGCTGGGCGCGGATCGATTATCATCACGTAATCTGGTCGCTGGTGAAGAAGCCCGGCGCCTTTGCCCGCTACCGCTGGCGCGAGGAGTTGTTCCCGAGTCTCGTCTTCCGCCGCACCTACGATGCGCTGCGCGGCTTCCACAGCGAGCGGGCCGATCCGGAGTACGTGCGAATCCTATACTTGGCAGCGGTTAGTGGCGAACAGCGGGTAGAGCAGACCTTGGGCGAGCTGCTCGATGGCGGCGAGCGATTCGACGCGGACCGGGTTCGTCATACGGTCAGACCTGAGCGGCCGATCGTTCCGACGGTCATGATCGGCGCGCCGGACCTGAAGGTCTATGACGCGTTGCTTGCGGAGGCAACGTCATGAAAGCCGCTCAGATCGATGTCGTCGAACGCACTACTCAGTTGCTCGTGGGCTTCAATCTCAGCACCGCGGCACCAGAACTAGGTCTGCGCTTGGAGAACGCCGGCCATCGCGACGCGCTGCTGCTGGTTCTGGAAGTACTGGAGATGGAGGCCGAAGCGCGCGAGCAGCGCAAGATCACGCGCCTGCGTCGCGCCGCGCAGATTCCACCCGGCAAAACCTTCGAGACACTGGACGCGAGCACGCTGCCCGCGCCGCTGATGCGCAAGCTGCGAGAGTTGGCGCGCGGCGAGTTCCTGGAACGGGCCGAGAACACGCTGGCCTTTGGTCTACCCGGAGTTGGCAAGAGCCACGCCGCCTGCGCGATTGGCAACGCGCTCATTGAGTCAGGCCATTCGGTGCTGTTCCGTCCCGCCTATCAGCTGGTGCAGGAACTGCTCGCCGCCAAGCGCGATCTGGTGCTGCCGCAAAAGCTGCGGCGGCTCGATTCGAGCGAGCTGCTGATCCTGGATGATATTGGCTACGTCAAACAGAGCCCAGAAGAGGCGGAAGTCCTGTTCACTCTGATCGCGGAACGCTATGAGCGGCGCTCCATGCTGATCACCAGTAACCTGGTGTTCAGCGACTGGGAACGGATCTTCAAGGACCCTATGGCGACCGCGGCTGCGATCGATCGGCTCGTCCATCACGCAACCATCCTAGAGTTCAATGTTCCCAGCTACCGGACTCGAAAACGTCGTCGCACCGATGCTGTCCAGTCCGGCGAGACTGTCGATGCGAGCGCAAGTTGATTCGATGGGTCGAATATGGTGGAGCGCGTTAGTAACGCTGATCGCGCAAGGTACGCGCTGCGCGCGTCTCCTAACGCGCACCAACGAAAAGACCAGACAATTACAATCTCGCTCGCATTGACTCAGGACTTTTGTTACCGAGTCGCCGGTTGTTGCCTCAAGTAAACTGCTACCGCGCAGCGAAGGCGCTGCGGGGTGGTGGTGGAGATGGCGAGGCAGCTGAGTATGGCGACACGGCGAGAACTTAAGGATGCGATCAGGCAGCGATATCAAGCGAGCAGCGATCGTCGCGAGCGGCGACAGATCCTGGCCGAGTTCGTCCGGGTAACCGGATATCACCGCAAGCACGCGCTGCGCGTGTTGAATCATCCGCCGACCGCACCAACCGCCCGCCAGCGGGAGCGAGTTTACGACGAGGCGGTGCATCAGGCGCTGGCGGTGTTGTGGGAGGCGGCCGATCGAATCTGCGGCAAGCGGTTGCGGGTTCTGCTCCCGGTGCTGATCGAGGCGATGGAACGCCACGGCCATCTCCAGCTCGCCCCGGTGGTAAAAAGCCGGTTGCTCGATATCAGTGCTTCCACTATCGATCGCCTGTTGCGCCCGCAACGCGAAGCAACCGGACGTGTGCGCCGGCGGCGGTGGGGCGCGGGCTCGGCAGTGAGGCAGAGCGTACCGGTGAGGACCTTCGCCGACTGGGGCGATCCGCCGCCGGGTTTTGTCGAATGCGATCTGGTCGAGCACTGCGGCCGAGTGAAGAACGGCGGCAACTTCGTCCATACCCTGACCTTGACCGACATCCACAGCGGCTGGACCGAATGCGCGGCGCTGGCGGTGCGCGAACAGAGTCTGGTGGTGGAAGGAATCAGCGCCGTCGCCCAGTGCCTTCCCTTCGCGCTGCGGGGGCTCGACACTGACAACGACAGTGCATTCATGAACGAGACCCTGCACGGCTATTGTCAGCAGCACCGCATCGAGTGGACGCGTTCACGCGCGTATCTCAAAAACGATCAGGCCTGGGTCGAGCAAAAGAATGGCGCGGTGGTGCGGCGTCTAGCCGGATACGGGCGACTGAGTGGGCTAACTGCGGCCGCTGCGCTGCAGCGCTTGTACGTGAGCGCCCGGCTCTACGTCAACTTCTTCCAGCCGTCGTTCAAGCTGGCGAGCAAACAGCGCGATGGTGCACTGGTCCGTAAACGCTATCATCCGCCGCTGACTCCGTATCAACGGCTGCTCGCCTCCGATCGGATCGACCAGACAGTCAAAGGGCATCTTCGGGAGCAATTTGCGCTGCTCGACCCGGTGGAGCTGCTGACGAGCATTCGCGCGGCGCAACGAGAGTTGTCGATCCTTTCCAATCGTGAAACCGGCGCCGCAGGCTTCCCCGACCAGCCGGAGTATCTGGCCGCGTTCGCGACCGCATGGCACAGCGATTACCGGGGGCCCAAGGGCCGGAGAAAGAAAGCCGCCGAACATTGGTGGCGAACCCGCACCGATCCGTTCGCGGATAGTTGGCCGCTGGTGGAAGACTGGCTGGTGGCTGAACCGAATCTCGCTGCCCGAGAATTGCTGACGCGGCTGCGCCAGCGATTGCCCGATCTGTATCCTACCGGAGCGCAGCTCCGGACCTTGCAGCGGCGTGTGAAAGTCTGGCGTGCAGACCGGGCCAGGCAGCTGGTGTTTGCCGCGACTTCTGCTCAACCCGGAACGCTCGGCTCACAGACAACGCCATGAACGAACTCGTGGATACTTGATGCCGAAAGTCATTCACAAAACACCGAAGAAGCAGAAGTGAAGACGACGTCATTGCGAAATCACCACACACGCACCGGCGCCGTCATGCCCGTCCAAAAGTCGCTGGCGTTTTACAGGGACCGGCGAGGAGGGCAGCCCTCCTCGCGCTCCACCCCAGCTCACACAACGACGACTATCGGGAGTAACATTCTTGGTTGAGGCAACACGCAAACAGAAATGATTGACGCGGCGCAACCTGCGCTTCGACGGCGAGCGCCGGATGGCAGCACGTGAAGATCAGTCGCAAGCGCTCATCGGGGACGCTGCCGTCATTCTCCATCGTGTCATCCGAGTCACTGTTGATTAGCGCGTCGCGGAGCAGATCTTCGCGTTTCTGATCAAACCGGCTCTCGCGACGGATCCGATCGATCGCCTTATGGCGCGCCGTGCTGACAATCCACGCACGCGGGTTGCGCGGATTACCCTCGCGCGGCCACTGCTCGAGCGCCGTGGCAAAGGCTTCCTGCGCTGCCTCTTCCGCCAGTTCGAAGTCGCCGATGAGGCGGATCAGGATCGCGATAATGCGTCCGAATTCCTCGCGATAGAGCCGTTGTTTGCAACGCTTTAAAACTGAGCCACTTTACCGGCGTAAAAGTGAGCCACCC
Organism: uncultured Pseudomonadota bacterium; assembly: GCA_963837035.1. Classification (GTDB taxonomy): domain Bacteria; phylum Desulfobacterota; class Binatia; order Binatales; family Binataceae; genus JASHZA01. The sequence continues at coordinate 229,039 of CAWIMH010000018.1, read as the reverse complement.
TGGGTTGGTTCTTTCCTCAGTCCCTTTTTGAGATTTTAACCGTCTGGTCCTTTCCTCCGTGCGCGTTAGGTGTGGCGCGCCAGCGCGTACCTTGCGCGCAAGCGATACTAATGCGCTTCACTATCGTCGGCATGTGTATCCTTCTTGGCGCCGCCGGCGGCTCTGATTGCTCGCTGGCTGCGAAAGGAATCGCCGCGAGTTGTCAGGATATGGGCGTGATGGCTGAGGCGATCGAGCAACGCCGTTGTGAGCTTTTCATCGCCGAACACCTTGACCCACTCCGAGAACGCCAGATTGGTGGTGATGATGGTCGAGCGGCGTTCGTAGCGCTGGGCAAGCAGATTGAAGAGCAGCTCGCCGCCGGTGCGCTCGAAAGGCACGAACCCCAGTTCATCCACGATTAACAGCGCGACTTTCTGATACCGCTGTTGCAAGGCGGTCAGCCGCCGCTCGTCGCGCGCCTCAACCAGACTCTGCACCAGATCCGCTGCGCGGGCGAAGTGAACTCGCAGCCGCCGGCGCGTGGCTTCCACTCCGAGCGCGATCGCGAGATGAGTCTTGCCGGTGCCGATCGGACCGGCCAGGATTGCGTCCTCGGCGCGTCCGATGAACTCGCCGCTCGCCAGCTCCATGAGCTTTGGCCGTGACACGCCCTTGAGCACCGCCCAGTCGAGCTGGTCGAAGGTCTTGATATCGGGAAAGCGCGCTTCGCGCAGCAGGCGGCGCGCGGTGCTTTGATGCCGATTGGTGATCTCGGCTTCTAGCAGCTCGCGCAGCAGGTCTTCGTAAGCCCAGCCACCGTCGCGGGCGCGCCGGCAGAGCCCCGGATAATCCCGCACCACCGCCGCGAGCTTGAGTTCGTGGCAGTACTCCTGGATGACCGCCTCGCAGGCCGCGTTACTCATGGACGGCTCCTTCGGCGAGCAGCAGATGATCGTAATCAGACGCGCGTCCGGCTTCGACCACGTAGGCGGCGAGCGCATCGGGAACCGCGACGTTCTCGAGCTTCGGTCCGGGAACGGGGAGATCGAGCACGTCGATACGGTGCTGGTTGATCGCCGCTTCCAGCGCCAGGCGCACCCGATCTTCGCCGTGTTCGCAGACCACGCCGAGCAGCCGCGCCACCACTCGCGCTGCTTCCAATTCGCCGTGCGTGCCGCACAACAGTCTCCACAGTCCGCTCCACGGTGCGCCCAACTCCGCGATCAACTCCGGCGCCACTTGGCGCACCGCGTGCGGCTTGCGCGCCAGCTCGGGAAGATAATGACGATAGCGGACCTGGCGCGTTCCAAACCGCGCTCGCGGATGCGTCACGCTCTCGCCCATGCAGGTGATGCGGACGTCGTCCACGCCGAGGTACGCGGTCGCATCAAGCCGCGCCCAGCGCGACGGCACCGAGTACCAGGCCCGTTCGATCCTGACCATCGCGCGCGAGCTGATCTCGACCGGGATTGGCTTGCGCACCTCGAAGCTCGTAGCGGGTGCCGGCAGCAGTTGCACACGTTCCTCCGCCCACAGCTCACTGGCGGACCTTCCAGCACGGTGCCGCGCGGGGAACGCGGCGTCGAGTTCGGCGAGCAGCTGGCGCGAGATTGCTTCCAGGCTGTCGCCGCGCGGAATCGGAGTGAGATGCTCTAGCCGGATCGCCTTACCGCGGCTTTCCACTCCGCCCTTGTCGTGCCCTTCGCCGATGCGGGCGAAGTCCGGCTCGAACAGATAGTGGCTGACCAGCGCCAGGAACCGGCCCGTGAGTTCGCGCCGCGCACCGACAATCTTGCGCACTGCGGCCGCGAGATTATCGTATACGCAGCGCCGCGCGACTCCGCCCAGGTGGGCAAACGCCCGCACGTGGCCGTCGAGAAAGGCGAGCTGATCGCAGCGATCGTAGAGCCAGGCGAACTCGCGGCCCGAGTACATCAGCCGCAACAGGAACTCCCAGGCTTTGCGCCGTTCGCCGCCGACTTCCACCACCACCTCGAAGAAATCGATCTGCGCTTCGCCCGGGCGATTAACCAGTGGCACGTAGACCTCGGCTCGTTGCCGCCGCCGCTCGCGCCAATAGTCACCCACCAATGTCCTGCCGACCTGATAGCCTTCCGCCTTGAGCTGACGATAAAGCCGCATCGCGGTAATCCGTTGCTTGCCGGTGGTCCGCGGCTCCCACTCCGCCACCAGCTCCTCCAGCCGCGGCTGCACCGCCTCCCATACCGGCCGCTCCCGCTGTCGCCGCGAACTTCTGACCGGCTCGGGCTGATCGAGGTACTTGGCTACCGTGTTGCGGCTTAAGCCGAGTTCACGCGCCACGCGCCGGATGCTCCGTCCCTCGTTCAGCACCTTGTGTCGCAGTACATGCACTTGATCCATCTTCAGCATCCCCATCCTCCGGCTTCCAGCCGGAGTCTACGGCTCGGGGTGGCTCACTTTTACAGCGGTAAATGGATCAGTTCTTTAGCGGCATATCCAGCCGCTCGAGTTTCGGGGGAGCCATGCGAAAAACCACCCGGCGCAAGGCTATCGCACCGGGCGGCAAACCCGCTACATGCTCATTTTTCTGATCGGACGCACTTCGATCGATCCGGTGCGCGCGGCGGGAATACGCGCCGCGATCGACACCGCCTCGTCGAGATCCTTCGCTTCCACCAAGTAGTAGCCGCCGAGCTGCTCCTTGGTCTCGGCAAAGGGACCGTCGGTGGTGGTGGTCTTGCCGTTGCGCACGTGCACTGTAGTGGCCGTGCTGGTCGGCTCGAGGGGATCGCCGGCCTTGAACTTGCCAGACTTCACGATGTCTTGCGTAAACGTCATGTACTCATTCATGAGCTGACCCATGTCCGAGGGACTGAGCTTGCGCCCTTCGGCCTCGTAAATAAGGAGCATGTACTGCATCGCTTGATCCTCCGGTTTGAGAGATTGTCTATACGCTCCATAGTCGACCGAGACGCGGTCAGATCGACAGGCGAGGCCAATACTTTTTCGCGGCGGCTCAATCCGAGTGCTCACGCTGAGCGCTCGCGACTGATGTGCGCTCGCGACAGGTGTGCCGACAGCATTCGCGCGCGGATTCTAGCGGATATACAGCCCCATCGGACTGATTTTCGCGCCGAGACTCAACACGGCAATCGGAGGGGCCGCATTCTTGGCGCTCGGTGCAAAGAACAGTATTCCGTCGCTCGCGGCCACTGCGATCCGCCCGGCCGAGTCCGCGGCCACGCCTTGCGGATCGTGCAGGACACCAGCGCTCAAAGTCGTGGCCAAGCCCCAACTCTCGGGTCCTTCATTCTGGAAAACCGAAACCGTGTGGTCGCCTTCGTTACTGACATAAACATTGAGTAGTTGGTCCACAAAGACCCTCCGTGGGGCTTTGAATGGACCGATCGTCGCGGCCGGCGACGCGTCGCCGTTGGCGTCGGCGTCGAATACTAGAACTTTGTTTGAATTCTTGTCCGCGACGTACAGCCGCCCCGACCCATCGAGCGCCAGCCCCGTCGGGTTGGTAATTCCGGTGTGAGGTCCGTCAATGACCCGATTGGGCGGAACGTTGCCGTTGAGACCGCCCGGAAACCACTCGACTCGTCCGTGGCCAGGGGTTTCCCCGGCGTCGGCAAGGAAAAAACTCCCTGCGATATCGACGGTAATCGCCTGTGGATGCCCGATCCTGGTGTTCGGGCCCTCGAGCAAGTGGATCCGTGCGAAACGAGCGTTATGAGCACTGTACGCTTTGACGTTGCCGTTGGCGTTGGCGACGAAGACTTCGCGTAAGAGATCGGCAGAAACATCAACCGGTTGATCGGGAGAATCCTCGACGATCTTTGCCAAGGGCCGCGTCGCCTCGGCGACGTCTGACGAAAACACTGCAATAGTCCGGGTCGCAGGAATCGTCACATAAACCAGCTGCGGCGGTCCAGCCGGCGGCTGCCCATGCGAGCAAGCCGCCGTGGCCACGAAAAACAAGACCAGAAAAAGGGTTCTACAGAAGTAGCGAAAGCACCGCGCTTGCATTGGCACCCCGGCGACTCAATTTGTTGCAGCCCTATGGAAGGCAGCTCCGACCGCCGTATATATCGCTTTTTCGCTCGATGCTGAACTGGCAAAAATAACGCGCGTAGGCAGGACGACCTGAAAGGATCCGCAAGCCGCAAAAACGGCCGGACCGAGGCGCGGCCACGATTGGCGGCCGCGCCTCTCCGGCTCCCGGATCGTACTATCTCCGACTAGCTGGCGAGCTGGCTCTCCAACTCGTGCTCTTTGCTACGCATCGCGCTGACCAGAGCATCATAGCCCTGGCTGTTGATCACCCGGTTGAACTGGTTTCGATAGTTAGCGGTGATGCTGATGTCTTCGACGGTCACGTCGTAGACCCGCCATTCATCGCCGGCCTGCTTAAGTCGATAGTCGATACGGATCGGCTGCTTGTCCGGCTGGACCACGCTGGTGCTGACCTGGGCGTAACCGGCCCCGTCTGAAGATTGCTTGATAAACTGAACCGGTTGACCGGAATAGCCTTCGATCTTGTTCAGATAGGCTTCCTCCATGAACGAGGTAAAGAGAGGAACGAATTGCTGTTTTTGATCGGAGCTGAGTTGATTCCAATGAGTTCCTAACGTCTGTCGCGCCATATCCGCAAAGTCGAAACGGCCCGACACGACGTCGAGAAGTTGCTTGCGCCGGTCCACTTGCGGAGTGGATTTGTCCTGCAAGATGCGGACGACCTGGTCCACCGTGCTCTTCACCATCGCCATGGGGTCGCTGGCAGTGGCATGCGCGACCGAGGACAACGTCATCACGACGAAAGTTGCAATGGCCACTGCCGCGGTGATTGTTAATGCGGTGAACCGGCGGGCGTAGCCAATTCCCGGAGACTCGAGCGCGTTAACACCTTTTACTGTCATCTGCATGCGTGCTTTACCTCCACGATCCATATCCTGGCGACTCATCTTCGTTTTGAGACGCTCGATATTGAAGGGCAATTGCGATGCCAGCGCGGAGATGACGGATGTTTGGGCTTATTTGAGTGATCAGGTGTGTAAAATTGGCGCAAATGGACTTAACACTTATACGAGATGATGCAAGAAATGCCCTGATTACAGGTGAAAACAGTGATGGATCCCGCGCGAAGAGAGCAATCAACAGCATTTTTCGAATTATCTAGTCTAAAACAAGCAGCTTTAACTTTTAACTAGTACCTACTCATTGTGAGCTATCGTCTACGACGAAAAGATGCTTGTCCTATGCAGATTCTAGTTTAGAATGTATCTACAGTCTCGTTGCAACTTTATATTTCGAAAAATGCTCACGTCAGACTGGAGGGGGTGTAGAGTGTTTGTTGCATCTTTGGCGACAAACCTGGGCGGATCCGCAACGGTGGTTGTGTTCAAGCGCGAGTAAGAAATAAGTCCGATGTTAGCCTCGATGTGCTATAGAGACTCACTTACTAATGGAACATCTCTTGCGTGAAGAGCAAAAGAGCGAGATTAAGAACCCGGGGTCGAAGATGAGTCTAAAACTCGACGAGCTTAGAAAACGCCTGCTGCAACAGCCACCTCCTGATCTAAGCGGGGGACCGCAGTCTGACACTCCGGCGCCTTCTCGATTGGCGGATACGGGAGGGGCGACGCTGGAAGCGAAGGATCCCGAGCCGCGCATAACAGAGCCACTCGCGGTCAAGATCGCAGAGATAGCGGCGGCCAACGTAGTCAGTATGGAAGCGCCGTTGGCAGCGAAGCGGGAGGACTACGCGGCACCCCCGCCGGCGCGGCGAAACGCTCCTCCGAACATGAAGGACAGTGTGACTCAGGATCAGCTCACCGATGCGGTCGCCAAGGTGTTCGAGGAGACCAGAAACTTTGAAGGCCGGCTCGATGAGTTGGGCCGAATGTTCAGCCTGGTCGAGCAGGTCGGCGGATCTGCCGAGGAGCTATTCAGTCCGCTTCGTGCATTCTACACGCAACTCTCACAACTGGCGCATTCGTTCGAGCCGATGCGTGCGTTTCAGGCTCAACTAGCGCAGATGGCAGAAACCTTCGAGCCGATGAAGGTTCTGCACGACCAGTTGGCGCTGGTCGCAGACTCGTTTAGGGAGCATCTGGAGCAACTGGTACACGCGCTCCAACCGGCGGCGGAGTTCCGCGAGCGGATCGTCCGGCTTGCGGCTACATTCGACCAGGCCGCCCAGCTGCAAGAGCAATTTCGCGGACTCTATTCTGCGTTCAACGCTTCCGGAGACGACGCGGAGGAGAGCCATACGGCCGACGGTAACGGCAGGCGCGCAACCTTTCACTAGAACAGCGGAAGTTGCAGGCCGGCAGTAACGAGCGCGCCGCTCGCGACTCCGACCAGAGCTTCGCCGGCGACCAATCCGGCGGCAAAAAGCAGCCCGGGTCCACCATCTCCGACTTTGTCAGGACGCAGGGTTCGTACGAGCGCGCCGAACATGATCGTCACGCTAAGACCAAACGGAAGATAGAGGCCGATCGCCACCGGCATGACCGGGGTGCGCCATCTCGCATTACGTCGCTCCAGGATGCCATCGGTCAGAACGAGAGCAGCGGCAATCACTCCGCCAAGGCTTACCGTCCCCCACGGAAGCCCGCCACGAAACACTCCTTGAGCAATTTTCGCCATCAGGAAAGCTTGCGGCGCCGCGAGCGCATGAGCACCAGCGGTCGGTGTTCCGGCGATACCGTAGGCGCGGATCAGTAGATTCAGCACGGGCGCCATCGCGAATGCGGAGGCGCAGGCGCCGGCGAGGACGGCGATTTCGAGCGATCGTGGAGTCGCGCCAACATGGAAACCGGTGGCCAGGTCGTGCAACGAATCGCCCGCCATCGCGGCGGCTGTGCAGACGACCGCGCCGGCCATGATCGCGAGGCGCGGTCCGACCGCGGGATCTACGTGCATCAGCTTCAGTATCAGTGCTACGGCGAGCAGGACGATGATGGTCACGCCTGATACCGGATTGTTCGACGCACCCACGATACCGGTGAGATAGCCAGCGATAGCGGTCGCAAAAAAAGCGACCGCTGCGAGGAAGATTGCGAGCGTCGCACTGAGCCACAAATCGCCGGACAATCGGTAGCAGATGGCGAACACTGCTGGAATGCAAAGACCAACTGCGATCAGCACCAAGCGGGAGGACAGGTCGGTATCTTCGCGGGCTGGGGCAGTTGTCGAATGGCGCTCGCGGACCATCCGAACACTTTCGATCAGGCCGCGTCCGATCGGACCACGCAGCCGCCAGAGAGTGGCGGCGCCGCCCACCAGCATCGCACCGACACCGAGATAGCGGGTCTGTTCGCTCCACACCTTTTGCGCGGCCGCGCCGGCCTCGAGCACGCGCAGTTCGGGATGAGCGATGCAGCCGAGCGGAATCGCGATGAGCCATGCGAAGGCGCCACCGGCAAAGACCAGGCTCGCGATGCCGACACCGACGATGTAGCCGATACCGAGCAATGCCGCGGAAATATTGCATGAACCCGCGAACGCCGCGTCACCGACCCAAAACGCCGCCGAACCCGTGCCGGGGATCACACCGACGATGTCCTGCGCGGCTTTGAGAGTAGCCGACGCGATACCGCCCCAGGCGAGCGGCAGAGCGCTCGCTGTGCCGCGTTCCCCCGTCCGCAAGACGTGGGCGCAGGCGAGCCCTTCCGGGAATGGCAGCCGTTCATCTTCGATATAGGCGCGCCTCAGGAAGACCACGAGGAGACTGCCCATCGTACCGCCTGCGAGACAGAGCATCGTGACGTCCCAGTAGGGCAGGCGGTCCTGGTGAGTGAGAATGACCACGGCGGGAAAGGTGAAGATTGCACCGGCGGCGACCGCCTCGCCAGCCGAAGCGATCGTTTGTACCACATTGTTCTCAAGGATCGTCGAGCGACCGAGAAAGCGGAGCACCCCCATCGAGATGACCGCGGCTGGAATACTCGCGGAAACGGTCATGCCGGCATAGAGACCGAGATAGGCATTCGCGGCGCCAAGTATGAGAGCCAGAAAGAGCCCGAGAAGAAAGCCGCGGATCGTGAGTTCGCGCACTGACTGGACAGGTTGCCGCGCCGGGATTGCTGAGCCGGTTGGAGACACGTCGCAACTATATGCGGCAAAGATGCCTACGGTACACTCGTGGGGCCTCTGCTTTCATAAAAAACCGTCGCTCAATTGCACATCTGCGTTCTCTCTCCTGGAACATTTCCGGGCGAGGTTTGATCCACGGTTTGCGACGCACCGCTCTGTCGCCATGAATCAGCCTATTTCTAACGATCCGCTCGCGAAGAATTCATTGATGCGTCACCCAGCGAAAACACTCGCCTGTTACGACTCCCGGCCGGGAGGATTTAACCGAGTGAACAGCAAGAAATTGGTGGGCGTTCTAGTGGCGGTAGCGGTTTTGGCAGGAGCGTGGACCTCGGCGACTTTCGCCGGGGGCCACAGAAGGAAAAACCCAAATTCGACGGGTGCTGCTTTTGAGCATCGACGGTATGCACGCGCTCGACTATGCGAATTGTTCCAGCGGCTTTGGCAACAACGGGACTAGCTATTGCCCTAACCTTGCCGCGCTTGGACAAACGGGCGTGAACTACGTCGACACATCCACCTCCAAGCCGTCGGATTCGTTTCCGGGCTTGATGGCAATCGTAACAGGTGGTTCTCCGCGAACGGTGGGTGCCTATTATGACGTTGCCTATGATCGGGTGCTGGCCCCACCGCAGAACACTACCGGCAATGGCGTTCTCGGGGGCGCCTGCACTCCGAATGCCGCCAATGGCACCCGCACGGAATACGAGGAAGGGATCGACCTCAACCAGGCCAATCTGAATGGCGGTGCACCGAGCGGGGACGGCGGCCTTAATTCGATCGATCCGACACGTCTCCCGCGGGATCCGTTCAACAATTGCCAACCCGTTTTCCCGCAGAACTTTGTTCGCACGAACACGATCTTTGGTGTGATTCACGCCGCTCACGGCTACACCACGTGGTCCGACAAGCATCCCGCGTATATCGCGGTGGCGGGTCCCGGCGACGGTACGAACATCGACGACTTTTATGGGCCCGAGATCAATTCAAACTCCGCCAATTTCGTCGAGGACTTTCCCGACAATGTCCTCTCCTGCAATCCGTTGCCGGACCAGGCCGCGGTGAAGGCGGGCGGTGATTACACCACGAGTTTTCAGAACATTCAGTGCTACGACAGCATCAAGGTGCAGGCAATTCTCAACCAGATCGACGGTAAGACTCATGACGGCAGTAGTAACGCGCCGGTGCCGGAAATATTCGGCATGAATTTCCAGGCGGTGAGTGTAGGCCAGAAACTCATTTACACCACAGCGACGTCTCTTCCCGCTCCATACAGTCTGCAAGGGGGTTACACGGATGCGTTCGGGACTCCGAGCCCATCCCTGCTGCAGGAAATCAAGTTCGTCGATACTTCAGTCGGCCTGATGATCGCGGAACTGACCAAGCAAAACCTCATCGATTCGACCCTGATAATCATTACGGCGAAGCACGGGCAGTCCCCGATCGATATCAACCGCCTGCTACGCATACCCGCAGACAATGTGGGACAGCCCCCATCGGCGATTCTCGGCAGTAGTTTCCTACCGGATTCGGAATTGAATCAAATCGGCCCGACGGAAGATGACGTCTCGTTGCTTTGGCTTTCGGACTCGAGCAAAACCTCTGCGGCAGTGGCTGAACTCGAAAGTATGTCGCCGGTTACGAATAATATCGCTGGTATCGGGGAGATCTTCGCCGGTGCCTCGCTGGCCCTTCTGTACAACACTCCGGGAGTGCCACCGAACGGCGACTCGCGCACACCTGACATCATCATCGCCACGGATGTCGGCGTGGTTTACACCGGAGGCAAGAAAAAGGTCGCGGAACACGGTGGCTTCGCCCATGACGACACCAACGTCATGCTGCTCCTTTCAAACCCGAGTTTTTCAAATGCGACGGTCGATAGCGCAGTCGAGACAGCGCAGATCGCTCCGACCATCCTGTCGGCGCTCGGGCTCGATCCGAATTCACTGCAGGCGGTTCAGAAGGAGGGCACGCAACCGCTTCCGGTTTGGACCTAAAAAAATCCAGGAGGTGAACCCCTAGGCAAGATCTCTGTCGTTTTGTCCGGAAAGCCATCGAACTGCTCATCGGCGCGGGCGTAAAAAAGTACGCCCGCGTCGATTTTTCTGAAGCGGACGGCGACGCCTTGCGCAACCGGCTAAGAATCAACGCCTTGGCGGCGAGCGGGCCTGGTGGTTGGTTCGCCCGCAGCTACCCAACCTGCGATTCCGTCCGTCATGACACTCACGTTCGTGTAGCCGGCTTTAACCGCCCGCCGGGCGGCTTCATGCGAGGCCATTCAATGGGTATTAGCGCAATAAAATACGAGTTTAGATGCCTTTGATGGTGGTAAGACCGACAAGTCGTAAGCGTCGTCGGACGTGAGCAGCACCGCGCCCGGAACGACACCGTAGCGGTCGCGAGTGTCGGGACCGTTGGCGTCATAGACATGAACACCATGCGCATCGGCGGCCATCATTCCGCGCAGGTCTGCCACATGAATCAGCGCGAAGTTATCGTGCTCGTTACCGTTCCCCAGCATCTTGGAGAGGTCGAAGGCACGTGCGCCAGGAGCTAGGGAAAAGATTGCGGCAGCAAGCGCCAATCCGGCTAGAGCGCGCATGGCGGTTCTCATCGGCACCGGTCTCCTACTATTTTCGGCTAGCATAACACGATTGGACGAGCCAACGCTGTTCCTTTGGCGCTGGTGCGGACCACAGGGGCTGTGAGTAGTTTGCAGGGCGGACGCATACAATGGCACAGTTACCGGCGCAAAAGTTCACCGCGCCATGGAGCAGAGCGGAATTGATGGAAGGTGGTTAATGAGTGACAACTGGCGGTCCAGGGCAAGAAAACTTCCCAAGGGCAACCTTTACGACGATTTCGAGCTGGGACAGGTGTTCCAACACCATTGGGGCCGAACGCTCAGCGAAAGCGACACCACGCTCTTCTCGACCCTGACGCTCAGCTTCAACCCACTTTATTTCAACGCGCCATACGCCCGGGCGCATGGCCATAGAAGGGTCGTAATCAACCCGATGCTGGTCTTTCTGACGGCCTTTGGGCTCTCGGTCGAGGATCTGAGCGAAGCCGGCGGCCTATTTCTGGGTGTGGACGAACTGACGTTCCATCGCAGGGTCTATCCCGGCCAGACACTTATTGCCCGCAGCACCGTAGTCGACAAGCGGGAATCTACGAGTCGTCCGGGAAATGGAATCGTCACCTGGCATACTGAAGGGTTTCTTTATCGCGACGCGTCGCAAAATTCCGGTGATGAGCCGCTGGTAGTTGATTTTCGCCGATCCAATCTGATTCCGAAACGAGGCAACGGCGCATGAGTTACATGACCGAGGAACGCAGGATGATCCAGCAGATCGCGCGGGACTTCGCCGTGAAGGAAGTGCTGCCGGTGGCCAACAAGCTCGACCCGGTCGAGGGTGACATCCCGATGGAGCTGCGCCAGAAAATGGCGGAGCTGGGCTATTTCGGCATCCTGATTCCCGAGGAGTTCGGCGGACTGGGTCTGGGCGCGTTCGAATATGCTCTGGTTACGGAAGAACTGGCACGCGCCTGGATGAGCGTCGCGAGCATTATCGCGCGGGGCAACGGATTGTGGGGCGGGATCAACGATGAACAGCGGCGGCGATACTTTCCGCGGATGGCGCGCGGCGAGTTTCTCGGTGCTTTTTCGCTCTCCGAACCTGACGCGGGTTCCGACCTCGCCAACGTCTCTTGCCGGGCGACGCGCGAAGGCGACGAATGGGTGATCAACGGCACCAAGACCTGGTGTACGTTCGCCGACGGTGCGGACTTTATCCAGTTGTTTGCGCGCAGCTCCACGCCTGACGAACAACGCCGGCACGTCGGGATCACCCAGTTCATGATCGAAAAGGAACGCGGCAGGCTGCCCAACGGCGTCAGCGGGACGCCGATTCGCAAGATCGGCTATTTTGGCTGGAAAACCTGGGAGCTTCATTTCGACAATTGCCGCGTGCCTGCTAGCGCGATGATGGGACAGGAGGGGCGCGGATTCTACGCGATGATGTCCGGACTGGAGACCGCACGCGTGCATACCGCCGCGCGGGCGATCGGTCTTGCGCGCGGTGCGCTCGACGATTCGATCGTCTACGCGCAGCGCCGTGTGCAGTTCAAGCGGCCGATCGCGGAGTTTCAGGCGATTCGCTTCAAACTCGCTGAGATGGCGGCGAACATCGAGGCGGCGCGGCAGTTGATGTATTTCGTCGCAACCGAAGTGGACAGCAAACGGCGCTGCGATAAGGAAGCCTCGATGGTGAAGTTCTTCGCCTCCGAAATGGCGGAGCGGGTGACCAGCGAGGCGCTGCAGATTCATGGCGGCTACGGCTATACCAAGGACTTCGCGATCGAGCGCTACTGGCGCGATGCGCGGTTGACCAAAATTTTCGAGGGAACCTCGCAGATCCAACTCCGAATTATCTCCGATCGGCTCCTCGGGGGAAACGAATGAGTACCGCGGCGCGCGCACTCACCGGCAAAGGCAATTATTTCGAGGACTTCACCCCCGGAGATGTGTACGAGCATGTGCGCGGCAAGACGGTCGAGGGACTCGAGAATGTACTAATCACCAATCTCGTGTTGAACACCGCGCAGGCCCATTTCAACGAACATTTGGCGGAAACCCTGCCGCAGGGCCATCGCATCACGTTCGGAGGCGTGACCGCATCGATCGTTATCGGACTAGCGATGCAGGACACGGGCGAAAATGCGCTCGAAGAGGTCAGCCTCGACAAAGTGCGTTTCCGCGTACCCGTCTTACATGGCGATACGCTCTACGCCTTTACGGAAGTCGTCGGAAAGGAGGCGGACGGAATCGACGTCCGCGGCCACAGGGACGCCGGGTTGGTACATTTTCGCCATTGGGGCGTTAACCAACGCGGCGAGACAGTCTTCGAAGGTGAGCGCCGCGTGATAGTAAAGAAACGGGCGTTCAGCATAGCGGGACTCGAGGTGCCGGAGGAAACAGCGGCTCCGCTGGCAGGAAAGCAGACCGGCGCGACGAAATCGAACAAGCTTAAGCCTAGCAACGCCGCGCGTAAGCGGGTCAAGATGGCTCCTATCGCACGCCTAAAACCTATCAAAACGGGACCGGCTCCGGCTCGCGCCACACGAACCAAGGGTCGCACCAGGTCTCCTAAGGGTCGCGGCAAGTGAACGGGCAAAGATAGTGGGAATCAATTGCTGTCGCCACAGGTTGCGATGGCGGAGGGTATAGAGATGCGCTTGAGAAGGTGCGAGCTCTCCACTCCGGGAAGCAACGAAAAGATGATCGAGAAGGCGTTGGGCACCGCTGCCGACGTGGTTTTTCTCGACCTCGAGGATGCGGTCGCGCCGAACCAGAAGGTGGAGGCGCGCGGCAAGTTGATCCAGGCGCTGCGATCGCTCAACTGGGGCAAGAAAACGCGCGCGATGCGAATGAACAATATCGAGACCGAGTATGCCTACCAGGACGTGATCGAGGTGGTCGAGAAGGCGGGCGACTATATCGACTTGATCATCATCCCAAAGGTCAAATCGGCACGCGACGTCTTTTGGGTGGACACACTCCTGACGCAGATCGAAACGCGACTCAAGATGCGCAAGAAGATCGCTCTGGAAGTTCTCATCGAGGAAGTGCAGGCGCTGATTAATGTCGAGGAGATTGCGAAATCGTCGTCGCGGCTCGAGGCGATAATCTTTGGTCCGGGAGATTTCAGTGCGTCGCAGGGCGTTCGAATGACGACGATCGGAGGCAGCGTGACGACGTACCCGGGAGATATCTGGCACTACGCGCGCAGCAAGATCGTAGTAGCGGCGCGCGCCGCTGGAATCGACGCGATCGACGGCCCGTACGCCGATTTCCGCCATCCCGAGGGCTATCGCGAAGAGGCGATTCGATCGGTCACGATGGGCTTCGCCGGCAAATGGGCGATCCATCCGAGCCAGATCGAGATCGCCAACGAGATTTACTCGCCGACCAGGGAAGAAGTCGACCGTGCCCGCAGGCTCGAGTCCGCTTACGCCAAGGCCGAGGACGAAGGGCTTGGCGCGATCACCTTCGAGGGGGTGATGATCGACGCCGCATCGGTGCGGATTATCCGCAACGTTATCGAGAAGGCCGACCTGATCGGCATGTGAAAGCGGATTTGCGTTACTGCTTACGCCAACTACAGCGGGTTCGTAGCCGATACGCGGAGCTTTACAAGCGCGGCGGACGTGTGATGAGTAGCCCAGGTAGGTAGCTGGATAGAGCCTATCCGGATTTGATGAAAAACCGGTGGAACGCGAAAGCGAACACCATGAAGAGGAGTGCACAATGGCAAACTCTCCGCAACCCGCTTCGGCGGAAGGAACGGGATCGGTCGACCAGTTCGACGCCATCATCATAGGCGCCGGGGTTACCGGACTGTATCAACTATACCGTCTGCGCCAGCTCGGGCTCTCGGTGCAGTGCTCTAGATGACGGCAGTGGCGTGGGCGGCACCTGGTATTGGAACCGATATCCCGGCTGCCGCTTCGATTCTGAGAGTGAAACCTACGGCTATTCGTTCTCGAAGGAACTGCTGCAGGAATGGAACTGGAAGGAGCATTATTCCGGTCAACCGGAGAACGAGCAGTATCTGAATTACGTCGCGGACAAATTCGATCTGCGCCGGAACATCCAATTCAATTCCCGGGTTACCTCGGCAATCTACGATGCGAGGACACGAACCGTTGGGAGATCCAGTTGGATAGTGGCAAGCGGCACTGCGTACGCAATTTCCTGGTCGCGGCGGTAGGAATCCTGTCGGCGCACTATTACCAGCCATTCGAAGGTATCGATAGTTCAAAGGAGTTTCGTATCACACGTCGCGATGGCCGAAGGAACAGGTAGACTTCACCGGCAAGCGCGTAGCCGTGATCGGCACGGGCGCAACAGCCGTCCAGCTCATCCCGATAATCGCGAAAGAAGTCGGACATCTGACGGTCTTCCAGCGCACGCCGAATTATTGCGCGCCGCTGCGGAATTCGCTGGTCGATCGCGGAGACACAGCGCCGGTTCAAAGCGAGCTACCCCGAGATCCACAAAAATGTCAGCGAAACCCGGCCGCTTTCAAGTACGATTTCGATCCGCGCTCGGCCTTCGACGTTACCGAGGAAGAGCGGCTCGAGCATGTACGAGAGGTTGTGGGCCAAGCCCGGGTTCGAGAAATGGCTTGGCAATTTCCGCGACATTATGACCAACCGGGCGGCCAACGAAATCTTTGCCGAATTCGTGCGCAACAAAATCCGCGAGCGCGTCAAGGATCCGGTGGTGGCGGAAAAGCTGGTGCCGAAAGACCATCCGTTCGGCTCCAAGCGTATCCCGCTGGAGACCGAGTACTACGAGGCCTACAACCGGGACAATGTCCTGCTGGTCGATGTCAGCGAAACCCCGATCGAGCGCATCACAGCCCAAAGGCATCAAAACCAGTGACAAAGAGTACGAGTTTGACGTCATCATCCTATGCCACTGGTTTTGACGCAATAACCGGCGCATTGACTAGAATGGATATCCGTGGCGAAGGCGGGCAGACGCTCAAGGACAAATGGGCCAATGGTCCTGCGCACCTATCTCGGACTCCAGAGCGCAGGTTTCCGAATCTCTTCATCGCGATGAACAACGCGTTTTGCAACTTCACCGAGATGCGCCGAGACGATCGTGGAATGGATCACCGATTGCATCCGCTATATCCGTGAGAAGGACCTCATTCGACTCATGCCCCACCCGCAGGCGGAAGAGGCCTGGGTGGCGCACGTCCGCCGAGTTGGCTGTCAGGATCGCTCTTGGTCGAGTGCCAAATCCTGGTTTGTGGGGGCGAATATCCCTGGAAAGGCGCGGGCTATCCTCCTCTACGCGAACACTGCGCCAAAATATCGGGCAAAGTGCGCGGAGGTCGCGGCCAAGGGCTACGAAGGCTTTGAGCTGCGGTGAGACCGCGCGAACCGGTCTCGGCAGACGCTGTTTTTCGACGAAACAAACGGGGCGCGGAATCCGCGCCCCGTTTTGTGTCTGGTCAGCCCCGACAGCCGCGGGTTACGACCGCGCGGGTTTCGTGCCAAGTGTCGAATCGCGAACCAGGATACCATCAACGTAAAGCTTCTCGATCTGGTCCGCGGACAGATTAGCAAGTTCGTGGAGGACGTGTTCGTTGTCCTCGCCCAGTCGCGCCGACCGCACTTCTGTACGATCCGGCCACGCCGAGAATTTCACTGGCACGGCCGGAATCGCGACTTTCCCTAAGAACGGATCCTCGAATCCATCGCACCGTTTTACGCTCGTTGAGATGCGGATGCTTGACCGCCTCGTTGACCGTCAGAACGGAGCGCACGGGACTCGTTCCTTGTCGAGGGCGGCGATTGCGTCGTCTCGCGAGGGGAAGGTCGCAAGCCAGTCCTCGATGATCTTCTGCAATTCGGCGTTGTTGTCGCGGCGGCCACGCGCGCCCTTGAAGCGAGGATCGTCGGCCAACTCCGGCATCCCCATCGCTTTGACGAACTGATGCCACTGATGCGTGGTCGGAATGGTTAGAAAAATGTACTGACTCACCACGGTAATGGTACGTGCCGGTCGGTCCTCCCTGCGGATGCTGGGAGCCGCCCCGCGTGGGACGATACTTATCGCCGCGCAACGCGACCATCGGCACGTTGGAGTCGTGCATGTGGAAGTACGTGTCGAGCAGTGAGCCATCGAGATACTGCCCTTCGCCGGTACGCTCCCGATGGAGGAGCGCGAAGCCGACCGCCATCGCCGCGGCCACTCCGGTCGAGATGTCACCGATCGCCATCGTCACGGTCGCAGGGGCGCATGTCGCTTTCACCGATTCCGTCGGTGACTCCGGCATAGGCCTGGCCGATGTAGTCGTACCCCGCCTTGTAGGAGAGCGGTCCGGTCTGGCCGGCCATCGAAATCGAGCACATGATGATTTTAGGGTTAACCTTTTTCACGTCCTCGTACGAAAAGCCCAGGCGCTTGATCACGCCGGGGGCAAAATTCTCGACCACGACGTCGATCTTCGGGATCATCGACATGACAAGCTCACGAGCGCCCGGCTTCTTCAGGTCGATCGCGAAGCTGAGTTTGCTGTGATTGTGCTGCAAATAATAAGTGCTGTGGGATCGACGTTTTGTGTTCGGGCTGAAGCGGCTTCAAGCCCCGGCGCGAACCCGGTCCCCGTCAGGCGCGAGTTCGAGCTTGATCACCTCCGCTCCCATTTCGGCCAGCAGCCGCGTACAGGTGGGGCCGGCAACGAACTGGGTGAAGTCCAGTACCCGATAACCTTCGAGCATCCGAGGCTTATTCGGCATCTATCCAACCTCCCTGAAACCGACGCAAAAGCGCGCGGAGGAAAACGACCTTGCGCTCAAGCTACAAAATGCCTCCGGAATTGTCCAATGGGGTTTCGCCGCGGCGTATCAGGCGAAGCTAGCCGATACGTTATCGCGAGCACGGCTTTTACGAGACCACACCCGACGCGCGCAGGCGCTCGATCGTGGGAGCATCCAATCCAATCGCAGCGAGTACCTCTTCGGTATGCTGACCCAGTGTGGGGGGAGGAATCCGGATCGAATTGGGGGTTTCGGAGAAACTCGCCACCGGACGCACCGTCTTCACGCGCACGGCTGTCGGGTGATCGATTTCGCTGATTGCCGCAAGCGCTTCTACCTGCGGATGTGCGAGCAGGGACTTATAGTCGTTGATCGGTACTGCGTCGCCGCCGATGCTCTTCACCAGGTTGATGATTTCCTCGCGCGAACGGTTCGCAAACGCAGCGTCCCAGATCGGTTTCACTTCGGCCGCATAGCGCCCGATACTGGTTGCCGCGCGTCCATAGTCAGCGAAGCGCGGATCGTCCAGCACTTGCTCCATCCCAAGCTCAAGGATTAGACGATCCCAGTCCTCGCTGTTGCCGCGCCTGAGGATGAAGTAGAGGGGACCGTTCTTTGCCTGATAACCGTACTCGGGCGGATTCGTGTAGTGGTCCAGATGGAAGCCGAACCAGTCGTCGGGATCGCTCATCGAATGCCACATGATACCGCGCATATGAAGCAGCGCTCCGAATTGGCTGACTGCCACGCGCTGACCTTCTCCAGTGCGGAGCCGATGGAACAGAGCACCAAGAATCGCCTGAGCGGCGAAGATTCCGGTGTTAATTGCGGCAATATCGGCGCCAACCCGAACTGGCGGGTCCCCGATTCGTCCCAGCGAGGCGGTATATTCCGCCATCGCCTGCACGACTAGTTCGGAGCCGGGCAGGTCGCGCAATGGTCCGTCTTCGCCGAAAGGACTGATCGCGCAATACACCAGACCAGGATTGTCCTTGCTCAGGTCTTCGCATGCGAGGCCCATACGAGCTGCCACGCCGGGACCAAGGTCCTCGACAAAAACGTCGGCGGTGCGCACCAGGCGCGCCAAAATCTCGCGACCCTCCACCTTGTCAAGATCGATCGCAACGCTCCTCTTGTTCCGATTAAGGCTGAGGAAGACCGCACTTTCGTCGCCAATGAACGGCGGACCCAGCTTGCGCGCATAATCGCCGCCGAGAGGCTCGATCTTGATCACTTCGGCACCGCCGTCGCCAAGTTGCATCGTCGAGAAGGGCCCGCACAGCCCTTGCGTAAGATCAATGACGCGGAACCCGGTGAGACTGCCGTCTGCGCTCATTTGGAAGCGCCCACTTTGCGTTGGTCGATGATGCCGAGTTCGGCTAGGACCTCAGCGGTATGTTCCCCCGGCTTGCCGCCAGCGCGGATTGGCCCCGCTGGCGTACTCGCGAACTTCCACGGCAAGCCATCGACGTAGAGACGACCCCAATGCGGCGTCTCGATCTCGACGATGTGATCATTGTCCAGGACCTGCGGATGATAGCGCAGCTCGTCGAAGTGCATGAACGGTCCGTTTGGGACCTTCTCTTTGGTCAGGCGGATGATCCACCACGCAGCGGGTTTGGTACGGAAGCGCGCGGCCAGAAGCGGGATCAGATCGGCGCGATTCTCGACGCGCATGCGATTCGTCGCAAAGCGTGAATCCATTATCAGATCGTCAGAGCCGAGCGCGCGGCACAAACCTGTCCATTGATCGTCACGTTCGACGCCAACGGCGATATACCTACCGTCCTGACACTCGAAGGCCTGGTGCGGTGCGCTCGTCGACGCGGCAGTGCCGAGCGGACGCGGTTGTACACCAGTCGCGAAGTACTCGGCGAATCGCGTGGTTTGCAGCGCCATCGCCGCCGTCAGCATCTCGATTTCTATGCGTTGGCCCTTGCCGGTGCGTTCGCGCGCAATCAGTGCCTGCAATACCGCCTGCGTGATCGTAGTCGCGGTGGTGAGGTCGATATGCGCGAGATGGCGGAACATTTCACCGCGGCCATTCTCGGGACCGGTCACGCTGCACCATCCACTAACGGATTGGACCGTCGGATCGATTCCGGCTTCCCGCGCCATTGGACCGGTCCGGCCATATGCCGACGCTGCGACGTAGATCATCCGCGGATTTACCTTGGCGACTACGTCGTAGCCGAGCCCGAGCCGTTCGACCGCGCCTGGCCGCATGTTCTGAACGAAGACGTCGCTTCTTTCGACGATCTTAAGCGCGATCGCACGGTCCGCTTCCTTTTTCAGATCGAGCTCGATCATGCGCTTGTTGTGGTTGGTGGAAATGTAGAGAACCGAATTTCCCTTGATCTGCGGCGGTACCATATGCGATAGGCGATCGCCCCCCGGCGCTTCGACCTTGATCACATCGGCGCCCAGCGCCCCCAAAAGTTTCGTCGACCATGGACCGACCGCGGCAATCGTCAGATCGAAGACACGAATACCTTCAAGGATTTTCGCCATGCGACCGCTCCATCCGCGCTCTTCAGGCCGTGCGTGGCTTGAACTTGGCGAGAGTGATCTCATCGGTAACGTCGTCGAACACGATCTCCACCGGCATCCCGGCGCGGATTTCATCGTTGCCCACCCCCACCAGATTGGTCAGCAGACGCGGACCTTCCTCGAGTTCCACCTCGGCGACGTTGTAGGGAAGCTCGTCGTCATAAGCCACGAAAGTAGGACTGATGGAAGACCACCCACGAATTGACCCGGCCGCGGCCGCTGAGCCGGGTCCAGGTGAACTTGCGCGACCAGCAACGCGGGACATAGCGGCGACGGCGGATACCATACTTTCGCGCATGCGTCGCATTTCTGGAGCCGTAGTTCACGGCGTTGCACAGGCCTTCCCAGTATGGTTTGTTGAGCGACGAAATCGCCGGAAGCGGCTTCTGATATTGCGCTTGAGCCACGGGTCACCCCTGATTCTTTCGCCAATTGCGGCAGATCGCCGCAAGACGGGCTAGCTGTGATAGATCAGCGAATCGCCATAGGCGTTCGCCCACTGGATGATGCTCGACGTCTTTGACCTGGCGCGGACCGCATTCGCCGCGCAATTGCCGCACGATCTCGACCTGATGGTTCCAGCCCATGATATGCGCCTCGGAGAGCAACCCGCCGTTGGTGTTCATCGGCAGCTCGCCGCCGACTTCGATCCGGCCGCCCTGGGTGAAAGCCGGCGCTTCGCCGGGTTTGCAGAAGCCCCAACGCTCCAGCGCGATCCACGCGAGGATCGAGAACGCATCGTAGGTGAATAACGCGTCGACATCTTCAGGCGTAATTCCCGCCATTTTGTATACCGGCTGCAGTTCCGGCGTCGTAATCGAACGACCGATTGCTGCGCGATGCCGAGGCCCGGATAAGCCCAGATGAACTCCTCGCGGCTGCCCGGCAGTCCCTGCATCCCGCTGATATAGACCGGGCGCTTTTTGCAGTCGCGCGCGCGTTCGGCGGTGGTGACGATCACGCATGCGGCGCCGTCGTTGATCAGGCAATAATCGAGCAGATGGAGCGGCTCGCAAACGAAGCGCGACGCCTGATGGTCCGCGACATCGAACGGCTCGCGCATGATCGCGGCGGGATTCATCGAGGCATGCTTGCGAAACGCGACCGGCACTGCGGCCAGCGCGCGGCTGTCGGTGCCATAGCGCTCGAAGTAGCGGCGCGCGACCAGCGCGGCGCCCGCGCCCGGCGAGGTCATGCCATAAACCGGATCCTCGCCATGCCCGCCGCCCGCCTCGCGCGCCCCTTCGCGATCGCCTGCCGCCACCCATCATCGGGCGCCGCATGCCGGAAAAGCTGACCGAGGCGAGACAGGCGACCGCATCGGCAAGGCCCGCATTGACCATCATCGCGGCCCACTGGATACAACTCGCGGTGAAGCGGCCGTGCGCCCAGGTCTGATTGCAAGCGCGGAGATTGAGGCCGAGCACCTGCGCGAGTGTGTCGCCGTCGGCGCCGATCGGCGAACCGAAGCTGACGATCATGCCGTCGAGCTGGTCGCGTTTCAGCCCGGCATCGTCGAGTGCGTTGATGATCGCGTCACACGCCAGATCGATGGGACTACGCATCATGCGCCGACCATATGCTGAATGGCCAACGCCAATGACTGCCGCGCGATCTTTCAGGTCGAAATTAGGCATAAGCGTTAAGTGCGAGCCGGCGCCGGCGACTACGTCGACGCATAGGGACTCGGGTCGACGGTACAAAAAAAGTCTTCGCGATGTCCAGCGGCCCTGCGTGCGCAGGGTTGGATCTAGAAGCGCTTACAGCCCTGAGCAGAGCACGAGTAATCCTCTGGAAATCCGGGAGCGCGGCTGTGGGCTACTCGACCAACAAAGAAGTGTCTGCTCGAGCTACTTAGCGCGCTGCGGCCGGTTGGGTTGATTGCCCCGAGGCCGGCGGGCGGAAAAAACAACGGGCCGCGTACGTCCGCCACGGATCGTAGCGCGGCCCGCCCCCTCTTTGCGGAGGCCCGCTACGCGATTGCCGCGGCGTGCCGGTCCGCACCTCCCCCCAACCAAAGTTTTCGCCGATCAGGCGTCAGTCTCTCGTGTCGGCCTCACTTGCGTCGCTCGCTCGTGCGACGCACGTCTTGAATGTCTCCGCCAATTCCTGGAACTGGTTCTGCAGCTCGGTTGCAGATTCAAATGCGCTTGCCACCTTGAGCAATTCGGTCTGAAACTCCCTTGCCGGCTCGAGCGATTTGCTCAAACGGCCCAGATGAATCTGGAAGGCCTCCGAGAGCTGTAGCAATTGCTGTTGCAAGCCCCTCATGGGCTCGAAGTTCTCGGCTAGTGCCGCCAATTGCTTCTGAAACGAGCGCGTCGGTTCAAACGACCGCGCCAGCTGAAAAATCTGTTTCTGAAAGCGGCGCAACGGTTCGAACGATCGAACCGCAGCCTGACTGGCGCGCTCGATCGGAGCAAACAATTCCGCGAGTTCGCCAAACCTGTCCTGAAAATTCCCGGTCTGCTCAAAGACCTTAGCCACCGTCTGAACTAGCTGATACTCACTGTTCGATTCCACAGCCTCTTCCTCAGGAGCCCATTTCCCGGCTTGTTGGACGTACTGCAAGACAGCGGTGCTTACACTGCGCGGCGGCTCCTCAGGGGGCATCGGAGGAGTAGTCTCGCCGCTGTCGGGGCGTTCCTGTCCGAACGCTTCAAGTTCCAGTTCCTCTGAATCCGCCCGGAGTGAGGCTTGACGCGCGAGCGGAGGTGGGTTGGAGTACGCCTCATTCGATTTGCGCCGATAAACCTTGTTGCCGGGCTCAGTACCGACTGTGGGCATCGGTTCGAGAAGCCTCTTTCGGAGTTCTTCCAGCTTGAGATTCACCATCGGCACCCAAGAGAGCGCGTTCTACGTGTGATCCGCTGAATCAGCAAGACGTGTTCCACCAAGTTCGATCGATAGGATCGCGGAGGCCTTCAATGGAGATCGACCCTGATCATGGTTGATGCGACAAATAGCTTTGTGATGTCTTATTAGGCTGACGGACCTCTACGGGCGTATCATTGATGATACGCCCGTAGATGCGTAACACTTGATTAGACAGATGTCATCGGAGCGGGGTTGCAGGGATGGCGGCCGCTGTGGCTCCGGCGCAACAGCGCAAGGCAGCGCGCAGCTAGCGGCTTAAGAGCGGAGTAGAACAGAGCCCCACACACCTCCGAGAGCGACCTCAAGACAAGCTCTGTCGCCGGTGATACCTTGGGCGGGCTCGGGTGCCCCTGGGCCCGGAGCATTTCTGACGCCAATGGAGGCCGCCCCTACAGCTAATGCGGAACAACAACCGCAGCTCGCTCATACCGCAGAGGCCGCACGCAAGTGGATTATCGCTGCCTCAGTAATCCTCTGCACCATCCTTGAAGTACTAGACAGCTCGATCGTCAACGTCGCCTTGCCGCACATGCAAGGTAGCTTTTCCGCGACCGTCGACGAAGTCACTTGGGTAGTGACGACATACCTGGTCGCGGCCGGGATAATGATTCCAACTACCGGTTGGATCGCGGGCCAATTCGGACGCAAACGTTACTTCCTCATCTCGATCACGACGTTCGTACTTTCCTCGGCGATGTGCGGTGCGGCCCAGTCGCTCAACCAGATGGTCGCTTTTCGTTTTCTGCAGGGAATCGCCGGGGCAGCTCTCCAGCCACTATCGCAGGCGATCCTGATGGAGACCTTCCCGCCCAACGAGCAGACCCTTGCAATGGCCGTTTGGGGACTCGGCCTAATGGTGGCGCCCATCATGGGTCCGACGGTAGGTGGGTATATTACCGACAACTGGAACTGGCGCTGGAACTTCTACATCAACGTCCCGATAGGAATCGCGGCCGGCTTCATGGTTTCGACGTTCGTCCACGATCCGTCCTATCTGCGCAAACTGAAAGGAAAGGGTTCCGCCGACTGGCTTGGCATCGTCTGCCTCGTGCTCTCACTCGGGTTGGGTGAGATCGTGATGGACCGCGGCGAGCGCGCCGACTGGTTCGCCACGCCTTGGGTCTGGTACTACTCGATGATCGCTGGCGGCGCTTTTCTGGTGTTGATGGTTCACGAGTGGCGCACCCCCGATCCCATAGTTCAGGTCCGAATTCTCCAGAATCGTAAGTTCGCGATTCCGACCCTGCTCCTTATCGTCCTGACCTTTAGCTCCTACGGTATGCAGATCCTCAACCCGGTTTTCCTGCAGGAGCTCCTGGGCTACACCGCATGGAAGGCTGGTTTGGCGATGGCGCCCCGCGGCCTTGGCGTGATGGCGGCGATGTTTTTGCTGGGTGGAATAGCGCGGCGCGGTTACGATACGCGGCCGATGGTCGCTTTCGGATTCTTCCTGATCGGCATCTCGACCTGGACACTGGGCAGCCTCAACCTCGGCATGGCGATCTCCAATTTTGTCTGGCCAACGGCGATTCAAGGAATCGGGATGGGTCTGGTGTTTCCAAATCTCTCGGCGGCAGCCTTGACTTCGATACCCCGGGAGCAGATGGGATACGCCGCAAGCCTCTATTCCATGACACGCAATATAGGCGCTTCGATCGGTACCTCTGTACTGACCACAGTCCTGATCCGCAAGGAACAAATTCAGCAGAGCCATCTGGTCGAGCATGTCTCCGTCTTTGATGCCTGGCGCTTGAGTCAGCGATCTATCAGGATGCCGGGCGCGATCCATTTCAACTACATGGACCAGCTTGTCACCGGACAAAAGCAGGGGCTCGCGATGCTCTACGGCTCGGTGCAGAACCAGGCAACGATGATCTCGCTCAACGAAATATACCGGATGCTCAGCGGGGTGATGGTGGTCGCGATCATCTTGTGTGCATTGCTGCCGCGGCCGCAGGGCAGGGCGCCGGCCGGCGCGCACTGATGCTGCCGAGAGCTCTCAGGACCGCCTTGCCCGCTATCGGTCGATACTCTAGCTTGACGGTGTGAGCCAACGCTTTCCTCGCACGCTTGCGGAGAACCGTCCCTGACCACACATTCGTCCGCATCAGTACCCGAGTCCGCGTGGCGGGCTCCGTGATGAAACCTCTCGGAGAATTCGAACTCATCTCGCATCTATGCGCGGGGCTCAAGCACAGCCGCCACACGCTCCTGGGACCCGGCGACGATTGCGCGATCCTCGCGCCGGTACGCGCGCCGGGGCTCGCGACGATCGACTCGATGGTCGAGGGCGTGCATTTCAAGCTCAAGTGGGGCACGCCCGAGACCCTCGGCGCGCGCTCGCTGACGGTCAACTTGAGCGACATCGCCGCGATGGGCGGAAAACCGACGGCCTGCGTCGTCAATCTTGCGATTCGTTCAGGGCTCGACCAAGCCTTTTTCGATGGCCTTTATCGCGGCCTACGCAAGGCAGCGGCCGCGGCGGCCGTGGATGTCGTCGGCGGCAACATCACTCGCGCAAGCCAGTTGGCAATCACCATCGCATTGTTCGGGGAGATCCGAGCCGCGCCGCTGCTGCGGGAAAGCGCGCGCCCGGGCGACGCCATTTATGTAACGGGCACGGTCGGCGACGCGGCGCTCGGATGGCGCATCCTCGAGGGTAAACTGCGCACTCGCGGTGCAGTGCGTGCTTTCCTCATCGATCGCTTTCTCAATCCCGTCGCGCGTCTCGCCGCAGGCCAGGCTCTAGCTCGGATGCTTCCCGCCCCTTCGGCAATCGATTTGAGCGACGGGCTCTGGCAGGACCTCTGCCACATCCTCGAACGCAGTCGCGTAGGCGCTGAAATTGACGCGTCCGCAATTCCGCTTTCTCCGGCTTATCGGGCCATCGCCGGCAATGATCTCCATCTCGCGCTCAGCGGCGGCGAAGACTATGAACTGCTGTTCTGTATGCGGCCGCGCCTGTCCGACGCAGCGCTCAGCCGTCGTCTCGGTGTGACGGTTCGTCGGATCGGTAGAATTGTGAAGGGGAAACGCGCGGTTTTAGTCGGTCACCGAAACGAAGCTAACGGCTCCGCCACGAGCTTCACCGGGTGGGACCAGTTGCGCGCCCGCGGTTAAAATCAATGATGGTGCTTTTGCCGATTGCGGTCGGCCTGTTGCTCCTGATTAGCGCGACCCTCGCGGCCTCGGAAACTACGTTGTTCGCGCTGGTGCGAATGGAGCATACCCGCGAACGCCTCGGAAGCTCGGTTCAACGCGCGCTCGACCTCCTGATGGCACGGCC
The DNA here is from genome assembly GCA_963837035.1 of uncultured Pseudomonadota bacterium. GTDB lineage: Bacteria > Desulfobacterota > Binatia > Binatales > Binataceae > JASHZA01. The sequence continues at coordinate 202,914 of CAWIMH010000018.1, read as the reverse complement.
GCTCGAATCGCTGGTCGTTATCATTGGCCTGAACGAAGCGTCTAACGTTTTCGCCGAATGTCTGGCAACAGCATTTATGCTGATTTGGCTCGGACCGGTCGGCGCGATTGTCGCAGTGCCGGTAATGTTGGTGCTCGTGCTGATCTTTTGCGACATAACCCCGAAAACCTTCGCCTTGGGGTTTCCTGCCACTGTCGCGAGTATTTCGGCTCGGCCGCTCGCCGCGATCGCCGGGCTTATCCATCCATTGGCGCGACATTTCACTCCAGCGGCCCCGCCAACAGGCCCGGAGCCGGTCTCCGAACAGGAATTCAAGGCACTGCTTGACCTGGGTGAAACCTACGGCCAGGTCGAGCCGCAGGAACGCGAACTCATCCATAAGATTTTTGACTTCGGCGCCCGCCGGGTCGCTGAGGCGATGACACCACGCGAGAGAATCTTCTGGCTCGACCTCGACACGCCCCCGGAGCGCCTCGTGACCGAGGTTGCCAGCGGCCATTTTTCCAGGGTTCCCGTCTATCGCGGCGAACGCGATAACATTACTGGCGTTCTCCACGTCAAGGACCTGATTACACGCCGACTCGAACCAACTCCGCCAAGACTCGCGCGGCTTCTGCGTCCTGCTTATTTCGTGCCCCCCGGCAAACCAATGGGAGAGTTGTTTGACGAAATGCGACGCGGACGTTTTCAACTCGCATTGGTGGTCGACGAGTACGGCCGCGTGTTGGGACTGATCACGCTCGAGGACTTGCTCGAGGAGCTTTTCGGTGAAATTCGTGATGAATTCGACTATGAAGGCCCCGAATTGATGCCCGACGGACCGGATCAATGGCTGGTCTCGGGCGCCATCGAGATCGTCCGGCTCAAGGAGGCTCTCGGCGACGGCCGTTTGTTGCTACCCGGAAGCGGTTCGCAGACCTTAAGCGGTGTTATGCTGCGCCAACTCAAGCGCGTCCCGCGGCCGGGCGAAAAGTTCCAATTCGGTGATTTCGAGGCAGCGGTCGAGCGAGTCCGCGGCGCGACCATCGAGCTCGTGAGGCTCAAGCGATGAGCAGCATCACTACGCTGTTCGCGGTGATCGTCGCATGCGTAGCTTGCCAGGCGTTTTTCGCGGCCAGCGAGGTCGCGCTGGTGGCTGCCGACGAATTCAAGGCCCGAGCTGGTGGTGAACGCGGCGACGGCGCGGCTCGCGCAGTCGCCAGGCTGCTCGAACGCCGCGACCGCATCGTCGCCCTGATGCTCACAGGCAACAACCTGGCCACTGTGATTGCCGCCGCCGCGCTCACCAGTTTTCTGCACGACCTGAACCCTCACTGGGCGTATCTGGCGCCCTTTATCCTGGCGCCGGTGTGTTTGTTGCTCGGCGAGTCAATTCCCAAAATGCTCGCGTTCAAAGCGCCCCTCAAGTTAGCTCGATTCGCTGCACGTCCGCTGAGCTTCATGGCCGTTCTGCTCACCCCATTACTTGCGATGGAGACGGCGCTGAGTGGTCTGCTCGGCAGGATGGCCGGGGTCTCGGCCCAGGCCAAAAGCGTCTTCCTGAGCCGCGAGGACTTGACCCGCCTGGTGCGGCGCCGTCCCGAAAAAAGCACGCCCACGCCCGACGCCATTCTGCCCATCGAGCAGCAAATGATTAGTCGCATCTTCCGTTTCACTCATGCAGAGGCACGCCAGGCCATGGTGCCATTGGTACGGGTGGAAGCGGTCCCCGACCAGACCACCTTGGCAGGTGTGATCGAACTTCTGCGGCGCGAAGGCTTCACCCGTATCCCGGTCTTTCACGATCGCATCTTCAATATCGTCGGAGTAGTCCACGCCTTCGACCTGCTCGAGGCCCCGGATCTGACGCGCTCGGTCAGTGAAGTAATGCGCCCGGTGAGTTATTTTCCGGAAGCAACGCCCCTCGACGAAATCCTGGTCGCGCTTCAGCGCACGCGCCAGAGTCTCGCCGTCGTCGTCGATGAATACGGTGGCGCCGCCGGCATCATCACAATGGAGGACCTGCTTGAAGAGGTGGTCGGCGAGATCGAGGACGAGCATGATGTGCGCGAGGAACTGGCACGCATCACCGGACCGCGCACGCTAGTGGTTTTCGCCCAGGCCGGCATCGCCGATCTCAACGACCGCTTTGGCCTCAGACTTCCCGAAGCCGGAGAGTATGCTACCATCGGCGGCTTGGTGGTCGAACGGCTGGGGCATATTCCGAAGCCCGGCGAGCAGCTCAAGGCAGGTGAAGTGACGATCACGGTCGCGCGTAGCGACGCGCGTGCGGTGCGCGAGGTCGTGCTTCAGCTCGAACGGCCACTGCAGCTCGATCACGCGCGGCGATGACCGAAACGAAAATCCGCGAACTTCTGGGACTGGTCGCCTCGCGTAAGATGAGCCCCGCTCAGGCGCTCACCCGTCTGCGCCTCCTCCCATTCGAGGACCTTGGCTTCGCTCGCATCGACAACCATCGTTCGCTCCGCCGCGGGGTTCCCGAGGTCGTCTTCGGCGAGGGTAAGAGCGTCGATCAAATCGCCACAATCGGGCGACGTATGGCCGCAGCCGGCGTCAACCTGATCGTCACGCGCCTGGCTAGTGACAAAGCGCGCGCGCTCCGGCGCAGGCTACCCCGGCTCGACTATCGCGCCGACGCCCAGATCGGGCTGGTCGTCAAGCAACCACCCCAGCCGCGCGGTCATGGTACGATTATGGTTGTCAGCGCCGGTACCTCGGATATTCCGGTCGCAGAGGAGGCTGCCGTGTGCGCCGAATTCTTCGGGAACCACGTCGCGCGACTCTATGACGTCGGCGTTGCCGGTCTTCATCGTATCGCCGCAAAACTCGAGGACCTGCGCAAGGCTAGCGTTCTCATCGTAGTTGCCGGGATGGAAGGCGCCCTTCCCTCGGTCGTCGCGGGACTCGTCGCCACCCCCGTCATCGCCGTCCCCACCAGTGTCGGTTATGGTGCCGCTTTCGGCGGGATGACCGCGCTGCTCGGGATGCTCAACAGTTGTGCGGGCGGTGTCACGGTGGTGAACATCGACAATGGCTTCGGCGCCGCGCTCGCCGCGACCTTGGTCAATCGCGTAGGCCTGGGTAACGGGATTGATGGCTGACCGCAAGACTCTCACCAGCGGTCGCGCACGACGCGCGTTGAAGATTGGCGGGCTCGCCTCCCAGGTCGGCACGAGCTACCTCTGGACCTCTCTTCGCCGCCCCTTCCTCAACGTCTCACGCTACGAGCGCGAGATGCTCGACACTCACCTGCGCAACGCGCGCCGCATCGTCGAAGGCTCCAAGCAATTGCGCGGAGCGTTCATGAAGCTCATCCAGATGCTCTCGACCCGCGCCGACCTGCTCCCCGGCGAAGCCATCGACATCCTGCGCGCGACCCAGTCGAGCGTTCCGCCGATGGACTACAAGCTCATCGCACAGCAAATCCGTCGCGAATTTTCGCGATCGCCCGACCAACTGTTTGCCAGTTTCGACGCTGAAGCATTCGCCGCCGCCTCGCTCGGTCAGGTTCACCGCGCGCGGCTCAAAAGTGGCGAAGAAGTGGCGGTAAAAATCCAGTATCCCGGCATCGACGCCACGGTCGAGCAGGATCTCGGTAACCTGAAACTCCTGCTGCGCACGATGCAGGCGATTGCCGGCGACGTGATGCGCCAGAAGATCGACACCAAAATGGTCTACGCCGAACTCGAGAAGCGCCTGCGTGAAGAGCTCGACTACGTCAACGAAGCGCGCAACATCAACGAGTTCCGCAAACTCCTCGCTGACGACCGCGATATTCTTATCCCCCGCGTGGTCAAGGAACTCAGCTCCCGTCGTGTGCTCACCATGAGCTACGTCGACGGTTATCCGCTCGTCGATGTCTTCGGTGATCAGAGCGACCCGGAATTGCGTGCCTGGGTCGCGCGCAAATACTACACCCTGGTATGGCGCCAGGTCCTCGAATTCGGCGTGCTCCACACTGACCCGCAGCCCGGCAACTACCTGGTCACCTACCATCCGCACCTTGGCATTCTCGACTTCGGCTCGGTCCGCCATTTTTCCGATCAGGTGCGCCGCTCGAGCCTGATGCTCGCGCAATCCCTTCTGAAGCGCGATGACCGCGGCATTGGCGCTGCCTTGCTTAAGCTCGGCTATCTCGAACGCGGCCAGAATCCCGCGCCACTGGTGGCGATTATCTACCTGTTATTTGAACCCGTGATTACCGATCGCCCCTTCCATCCCGATGAATACGACGCCATCGGCAAGGCCGCCACAGTGGGCGAGATGGCCTTCGAACACAAGCTCTACAAGTCGCCTCCGCACAGCATCTTCCTGTTGCGCGCGCTCATCGGCCTCGACGGCATCATGAAGGGCCTCGGCGTCCGGATGAATTACAGCGCGATGTTTCGCCAGTGTGTCCGCCAAGCCTCCCGCGCAACCGCTTAAAACCGGCTCAGTCCCTCACTTGCCACCGGCGATAAGCGATCGTCGATAAAACCGCGCGTACGACGGTGCCGGGATCCCCGATTGCAGTCGTGGATCCACGATCGGCGCATGCGCGTCGAGACTCAGCGGCACGATTCCCGCCCAGGTCGCTCGCGTATAATCGTCCTCGTCATCGATCGGCTGACCCACGCGTACTTTGGCCGAGGCCTCGTCGGTCGTCGCTCGCAACTCCTGCTCGTTCGGTTGACGTACGTCGTTCCATCGGCCCGCGACCACGTGCTCAACCAGCGCGCGCATCGCCGCCAGCTTCGCCTCGCGCTCGATGATCTCCGTGGCCGTGCCCAGAATCACCACCGACCGATAGTTCATCGAATGATGATACGCCGATCGCGCCAGGATTAGTCCGTCAACGATTGTCACCGTAACGCACACCGATATTGCTGCGCATCGCGCGCAACGTGCGACCCGCAGCCGATCCGTGAATCAGGAGCCGCTCGCCGTCACGCGCGTAGATTGTCGGGATCACGTACGGCTGCCCGTCGACAGCGAAGCCCAGGTGACAGATCAGGCCTTCATCCAGGATCGCATCGATCGTTGGCTTCTCGTAGACCGCGCGTTCCGGCAGCCGCTTGACTGTAACCCTGACGCTGGCCGGCCTACCGCTTCCGCTTCGGGATTGCTTGACTTCCATAGACTTGTACTAGTACAATACTACAACGTGCTAGGACAATATCCAATCACGGGCTCCGACGCAAGCGCGATCGAGTCCAGCGCCGAACGCGCGATCATCGCCGGAACGCTTGCGCCGGGCGATCAGCTGCCCACCGTGCGCGCTCTCGCTGCCCATCTAGCCGTCAGTCCTGCGACCGTGGCGGCCGCCTATCGCGCCTTGAACCAGCGCGGCCTGGTCAGCGCCGCCGGCCGTGCTGGCACCATCGTTCGCCGCCAACCGCCGCTGATCACGCGACCCGCGCCATCGGTGCCGCCGGGAGCGCGCAATCTGGCCGACGGCAACCCGGATCCCGCCTTCCTGCCCTCGGTCGAAAAGGCGCTCCGCCGCATCCGTCTCGAACCGCGCGGCTACGGCGCAACCTACAATCGCGCCGACCTGCTCGATCTCGCTAAGGCCGCCTTTCACGCCGATGCAATTCCTGCGGCACGCGTCGCGATCGTCTCCGGCGCCCTCGACGGTATCGAGCGCGCCCTGGCCGCCAATCTGCGCATCGGCGACAGTGTCGCGGTCGAAGATCCCGGCTATCCCCCGGTCCTCGACCTGCTTGGCGCGTTGGGCCTGCACGCCATCCCTTTTGCGCTCGATGACGACGGTCCTCTGCCCAGCGAGGTTACCAATGTGCTGAAGGCTGGCATCGCAGCGATGATCGTCACACCGCGCGCACAGAATCCCACGGGCGCCGCTTTGCAGCGCCCCCGCGTTCGTCAGCTCCGCGACCTCCTGCGCCTGCATACCGAGGTGATGATCATCGAGGATGACCACGCCGGTCCGGTCGCGGGCGCACCGGCGTTGACTCTATGCGACAAGGAACGCCCGCGATGGGCGGTGGTGCGCTCGATCTCGAAGTCGCTGGGACCCGATTTGCGCCTCGCTTTCGTCGCTGGCGACGCCCTGACGATCGACCGGCTCGAAGGCCGCCAGCGCCTCGGCCCGGGATGGGTCAGCCATATCCTCCAGGAAATCGTCGCCGCGATTCTGTGCGCTCCGGATACCGCGCCGCTGGTCGAAAAGGCCAGCCGCGCTTACGCCGAGCGGCGCCAGTCGCTTATCGACGCGCTTGCCCACCACGGCATCGACGCGCGTGGGCGCTCCGGTTTCAACGTGTGGATACCCCTAACGGCCGAACAGGCTGTGGTGCAATCGATGCTCGAAGCTGGATGGGCAATCAGTGCCGGCGAACGGTATCGGCTCAAGAGTCCACCAGCCGTACGAGTCTCGGTCGCGACGCTTCACGCCGGCGAAGCTGCACACCTCGCCGCCGATCTCGCGCGCAGCATCGAACCGCAACGCCGCGGGCACTATGCATGATTAGTGGTGGGCCAGCCTACCCTGACCTTTTCTTCTGCTCCCGTACCCATCACAATCATGCGCTTGAATCCGTCGCGCTGGTGCAAGCACCATGGGAGCTTTTTCAGTAAAAACCCCGTCACCGGGTGAAAACCTGGTCAATCTCCTCGAAGGACACCGTGATCACCATTTCCGCCGCGTGCTGTCGCGGCGGGTGACCGGCGAGAAGACCGCGCTCGGCTTTATCAACGAAACCGGCTTCTGCGCCGCCTTCACCGCCGGCCTCGGCGTCCCCTGTATGCGCGAGGCTATCGAGGGCCGCCGCGAGCCCGAATTGCCGGAGCACATTCAGCACGATCGCGCCGTCATGATGACCTGGAATCTCAAGGATACCCTGCCGGCTCGCAAAGACGTCTACTACGGTAAGGTCATCGCCGGCCGCCCGAGCTTCATCGCGCTTGCGATGCTGCCGGCGTTTCTCCGCCTGCGCGTCGCCCCCGGCGGCTATCGCAAACTCTATCAGCGCGGACAACTGTCGCATTGCGCCAAGCTCGTGATGGACGCTTTGACGAACCGCGGCCCCGCCGAAACCAAGGCGCTCAAGCTTTCCAGCGGCTATGCACAGACCGGTCATCGCGCGCAGTTCGATCGGGCGATGAAGGAACTGCAGGAAAAATTCCTCGCACTCAAGGTCGAGGAACGCTACGACCCATTTACCTACGTCTGGGATACGGTCGATCATCGATGGACCGAGGAGATCCGCGAAGCTCGTTCGTTGACCCCGCGTGAGGCGGCCTACCGGATCATCCGCCGCTACTTCGAAATCGCCGCCTTTAATAGCGAACGCGCCGTCGCACGCATCCTCGGCATCGACCTCGCCCTAGTCGAAGCCGCAGCGCTCAGACTCGAACGCGAGGGTTTCCTGCGCCGGATGCTTCGTGTCCCGGGCTATCGCGAAACCTTGAGCTTGCTCGCCCAGTATCGATGATTACTCGTCTCCTCTCTTACGGGTGAGCGCGTTAGGGTGAGTCATTTCGCGGCGTCAGGAGGATCTGAGATGGGGTGGAAAGACCGGGCGCTTCTGGTCGTAACAGCGCTGACCGGCGGAATCACCGGCGGTGCGCTCTTGATGGCCGTTGCCATGCATTACGCCGGTGCCGGCAGAGCGGTCGCCGACACCGTCGCCGCGCGAAAATTCGCACTGATCGATCAGGCGGGAAAACGCCGCGCTGCATTGAGCGTAACGGGCGACGGACTCGCCAGCTTCGACATTTACGACAATTCGAGCGTTTCGCGCGCACAAATCGGCGTTCTTCCCGACGGCACCTCGATCTTCGATTTCTCCGACAAGGATGGAAAGCCGGCTGTGGTGATAAATGCCGCCGCCAACGCCGGTATCGCGGCGCTGGCCTTCTTCAATCCCAACGGAACCACGCGCGCCCAGATCGCGATGAAAGAGGGCGAGCCCGCCTTCGTCCTCTCCGACCATAACGGCAATCACCTGTTGCGGCTGGAGGTGCGGCACGACCAGCCAGCGGTTGCGCTATATGACGGTCAGGGCAACTGGCGCTCGCTCTTGACGCTCAATTCCGACAGCACCCCCGAATTCGGCTTCGCCGACCAGAACGCGAAGCCGCGCGCGATGCTTGGGCTTCAGCCCGACGGCCGGGCCACCTTCGCCCTGAGTAGCGATCAGGGCAGGGCATTGGCCTTGCTGAGCGAGATGTCCGACGGTGGTTCCGCCCTCGAACTCTTCGACAAGGACGGCGCGATCTTGCGCAAACTGCCATGATCGGCAGGAACAGGGTCCAGCCCTCAGATGCCGATTCGAGATCCTCTCCGCCGATTCAAAAGCTTTGGCGCGGCATATGTTACCGCGAATCGCGCCCGTGGCCTTTTTTGGCTTGACCGCCGCTCGCGTAGCCGCGATCACCACTGTTCATAACGCACTGCGCGGCGTTCATATCCGGCGCCACGCAGAAGGTCGCGTATCTTCAGGACCCCAGCGCCAACGCCGCAAATGTAGAAATCGCGCGAGCGGTTGTCGTCCGCCCCGACCCATCTATGCTCTACCTCGTCGAGGATCCGCGCATAAAGCTCCTGGCGGTCCGGGCCTGCGACTATCGTCTCGAAGTGAAGTTGCGGGTACGCTGCCCAACCCTCGATTTCGCGGCTGAACAACAGGTGGTCACGTCGATCCGCCCCATAGAGCAGTCGCACCGGATGACTCGCCATCCGCTCTAGTGCTCGCCTCAGCATCGGCCGGATCGGCGCAATTGCGGTGCCCTCGGCGATGAAGACCGCCTCCCTTTCGGGTGCGCGGTCGAGCGTAAACGCGCCGAAAGGGCCGGTAAAGTTGAGGATTTCGCCAGGCTTACGCGCGAAAAGCCACGCGGCGCCAACGCCGTCCGGCACCCGATTAAAGACGATTTCGAAAGGCTCGCCATCCTCCGGACTCGACGCGATCGTGTACGGCCGCACCCGGGTCTCCTCAGCCAGCGGAATCGCGAGCGAGACGAACATACCTGGTATCCAGGTCAGGCCTCGGCCGTCCACCATACGTAAAAACAGTGAGCGGGTATCGTCGGCGTGGTCGACCAGGCGCTCGATCCGCGCGCTGTAGACCGGCCGCCCGCTTCCTCGTGGCCCCGCACTCATTCGTCGTGGCTCTCGCTGACCTGGTTGATAGTGAACCGCGGCACCACGATCACGACTTCCGCGTCGGGATCGCCGATCACCGCCTGACATCCAAGTCGCGACGTAGGGGTCAATCCGGGCGCGCGGTCGAGGAGGTCTTCCTCCTGCTCCGAAGCCTCCGATAACTTATCGTAGCCTTGCTTAACAATCACATGGCAGGTCGTACAAGCGCAATTGCCGCCACAAGCATGCTCAAGATGTATATGATGGCCAAGGAGTACGTCGAGGATCGAACCAGGTTGGCCGTCGTGATGGAACGGTGAGTCAGCCGGGTTGAACTCCACCAACCGCTCCGGCTCGCCACTTTCGAAAATTATCCGAATTCTCGCCATAAAAAACTGCTTGCCGCTTCGCCTGATTTTCGCCATTATCTCATAATGCTGTGTGGAGGTGCATCATGGCGACTCTGACCAAGCGGCAAAAGCAATTAGTTGATTACCTTGAGCATTATATAGGCGAGCACGGTTATGCGCCTACTTTGGCCGAGGTCGGCCAATACTTTGGACTCTCCTCTCTAGCCACGGTACACAAGCATCTTCGCAATCTGGAAGTTAAAGGCTTCATCAAGCGGACGCACAATCACAGCCGTGCGCTCGAGATCGCCGGCAATAACGGTGACCATGGCGCGACGCATCGGATAGCCCTGCTCGGCCAGGTCGCGGCCGGTGTGCCGATTGAAGCGGTCGAAGGGAATGATTCGATCACGGTGCCCGAGGAGTTCATCCGCCGTGACAACACGTTTTGCCTACGCGTCAAGGGCGAGTCGATGGTCGAAGAGGGGATCCGAGACGGCGACTACATCATCGTCGAAGGTCGCGACGCCGCCAATCCAGGCGAGACCATCGTCGCGCTGGTGGGCAACGAAGCTACAGTGAAGAAATATTATCCGGAACTGGGTGGACGAGTCCGCCTGCAGCCCGCGAACGCCACGATGGAGCCGATTTTCGTGCGTGAAGACGACCTAAGGATTCGCGGAGTGGTTGTAGGCCTGATGCGTCATTATCGCTGACTCGAGAGTTGCGACGGAGCTCTAGCGGCGAACGCCCGGCGGGGTCTTTCGCGGCGCCGGCGGTGGTGGAGGAATCGCAGCCGCACCTCTCCGCGCTGCGCGCAACGGTCGTACCGGGATTCGCACGACGAATTTTGTGCCAGGCTGATCCTGGGAGCGTAGCTCGAGCGAGCCGCCGAGCGCTGCGACGTAGCGCTGCACCATCGCTAGACCGAGCCCAAGCCCCCGATGAGTCCGCGCGTTGGACCCTGATAACTGAACGAAGGGTTTGCGCGCCTCCTCCAGCATTTCTTGACTCAGCCCCGGTCCGCTATCACTCACCTCGATTTCGATCGCACCGCTTCTGCCGGCCATCGTCGCCTCGCGAATCGCGACGGTAACGCTCCCACGCTCTGTAAATTTGATCGCATTCAGGGCGAGATTTAGGATGATCGAGCGCAACGAACGCTGAGGCGCTCTGATAGCAGAGGGCGCTTCGCTGAGATCGAAACGCAGCGTCAGGTGCTTCTTGAGATTCGCCGCCTCGATCACCGGTTGTACGTCGCCGATTAGGCTGCCGATGCTGAAATTCTCGTCCAGATTCGATTGCGCGTGCGCTTCGGTCAGGACGAACTCGATCAGGTTGTCGATCGTTTGCGCGAGGTCGTGGACGTTACCGTGCATTCGCTCGATGAGGTCGCGCGCGCGTGGCCCCAATTCGTCGTTGAGTTCATCACGCAGAATATCCAGATAGCCGATTAGCACCTGAATTGGAGTGCGCAGTTCATGAGCCAGGTTGCCTAGCGCCTCGCGGCCGAGCGGCAAGGTCAACGGAGCCACGGGACCGGTTTCTGCTCGCTGCGAGGGATGCTTTTCGCCTGGGGGCCGTTCGTCCACGTCACGTCCTTCTCTCCGCAACTCGTGCGATTCGCCGAATGACGAACGCGGAAGTAAGCGCGGCGAATGGAACGTAGCGAGGACGCGACCCAGGAGAAATTGCGAATATTACTTAGTTGCTTTCGGAAAAATACCTAGACGGGTGTGAAAAAGTACCTACTTTTTCCGCGCGGCTCGACCGGGGCCACTGCGCGCAGAGGCATGATTGGATATTACGGGAAACCTGCGTCGGGCGGATCACCCGACCGTGCAAACGCTTCGCGGCGGGGAAGATTAGGACGGATTCACAGGCTTTTCGCTGGCAGGTGCGTCCGGCGGGTTGGCGGTGCTCTTTACGGGTGCCGGGGCCTCGTTCTCGTTCATCGCACGCTTGAAGTCGCGAATGGCCTTGCCCACTGCGCCGCCGACGTCGCCGAGTTTGCTGGGTCCGAAAATGACCAGGACGATCACCAGCAAAATGAGCAAATGAGATGGTGCGAAAAGATCCATTGCGATATTCCTCGAACGCGCTCGACGGCGCGTTCAATCCTTGAAGTCTACGCGCCGTTGCTCACGATTGCTACGCGTACCCGATCCGGCTGTTCGCCTGTTGTTCGCCATCACGCACTTTGCATCACGGGCTTCGGCGGAGCCAACGGCTGGCCTTCGTTATCCAGCCGGTACCGCTGCACCTTCCGATAGAGGGTCGAGAGATGGATACCAAGTACCTGCGCGGCCTTTACCTTGTCGCCCTTGACCGCTTTGAGTATGCGCCGCATATGTTCGCGCTCGAGCTCCTCGAGCGTCATCCCGGACGCGCCTGAACCGGCATTCGCAGCGGGAGCCGCGTTGTGCAGCTTTTCCGGAAGGTCCATCGTGTGGATTACGTCGGTCTCAGCCAGGATCGCCGCTCGCTCCACCGTATTTTCCAGTTCGCGCACGTTGCCCGGCCACGGATAATTGATCATCAGGCGCATCGAGCCCTTGGAAAAGCGCATCGCGGTGCGCCCCAACGGTTTCTCATACTTGCGCAGGAAATGATTCGCCAGCAGGGCAACGTCGTCCTTGCGTTCACGCAGCGGAGGCAGACGGAGCATGATTACGTTTACGCGGTAGAGCAGCTCTTCACGAAAATGGCCGCTGCGCACTTCTTTATCGAGGTCCTTGTTAGTGGCGCAGAGGACGCGCACGTCGAAGGCGACCGGTTCGTTTGAGCCGAGTGGATAGCATTCGCGCTCCTGGAGGGCGCGTAGCAGTTTGACCTGAAGCGCAAGCGGCATGTCACCGATTTCGTCGAAAAAGACGGTGCCCTTATCGGCGGCCTTGAGCAGACCCACCTTATCCTGCATGGCGCCGGTGAAGGCGCCGCGTCGATAGCCGAAGAGTTCGCTTTCGAGCAGGTTTTCAGGCAACGCACCGCAGTTGATCGGCAGGAAACGTTTGTTGGCGCGTTCGGATCCAAAATGGATCGCGCGCGCGACCAGCTCTTTGCCTGTACCCGATTCGCCGGTAATCAGCACGCTTGAATCGGTGCGCGCGACCTTTTCCATCACACGAAAGACCGCATCGATCGCATCGCAATTCCCGATAATGCTCTCGAAGCGGTATTTCTCGCGCAATTCGCGGCGTAGGAAGCGATTCTCGTGAAATAGCGCCTTCTGTGCCAACGCATTGCGCACGACCGCTTTTAGATGGTCGTTGGCGAAAGGCTTTGTGATGTAGTCGTACGCGCCCTTGCGCAGAGCTTCTACCGCGGACTCGACGCTCGCATAGGCCGTAACGATTATCCCCATGACCTCGGGGTCAAGGTCACGAATCTTACCGAGGAGGTCGAGCCCGCTCGCGCCGCCACTCAAATTGACGTCGAGGATCGCGAGGTCGATCTTCTCGCGCTCGAAGATTTGCAAAGCGGTGCCGGCGGTGTCGGCCTCGGTCAGCTCATAGCCTTCGCTCCGCAGCAATTGCACGATGATGGACCGCATCAGTTGCTCGTCTTCGACCACCAGGATGCGGTAGGGGCCGCGCTGCTCAGGCGTCCAGTTCGGTTCTTCGCGTACGATTTCGGTATTCATTTCGCAGCGCCAGGAGCGGCCCCTTCAGCGGCCGGCTCGGGGTAGATGGGCAGGCTAATCGCCACCGTGGTGCCCGCGCCGATTTGGCTCTGCATCCGAATCGTTCCCTGGTTGTTGAGCACGATTCGTTGGCACAACGAGAGTCCCAAACCCACCCCCGATCCGGCCGGCTTGGTGGTGAAGAAGGGATCGAATACCCGCTCGACATTCTCGGGCGCGATCCCACACCCGTTATCCACCACGCGCATCAGCACCCGCGCGCCACCGTCCGCGGAGGGCAGGCTTTTGTTCTGAGTGATTACGCGAATCACGGCACCCTCGTGCTGCGCCGCGTCGGCGGCATTGAACAATAGATTCAAGAGCACCTGCTGGATACCGTTCTGGTCGGCGTACGCCAGCATCAGATCAGACGCCAGCGCGGGTTCGATCCGAATGCGGTCGAAGCGCTTGTTGTAAGCGACCAGCCGCAAGGTTTCACTGATCATATCGTTCAGGTCCAGCATTTTGCGCTCAGCAGGAGCCGGACGCGCGAAATTGACCAGATCCTTGAGCGTGGTCGCGATACGGGTGATCTGCGACAGGATCGTACGCAGCGTCTGCACGCGTTCGCCGTCGCTCTCCTCGGGCAGCAACGATTGCACGAGCGAAGAAATCGACGCCATCGGATTGTTCACCTCGTGTGCGACTCCGCTGGCGAAGGTGCCCGCCGCCGCGAGGCGCTCGGCCTTGAGCAGCGTGTCGAGCATCTCGTGCCGCTGGGTGACGTCGTGCAGGATCATCTGGATGAATGGCTGGCTGCCGGTCGGAATCAGCGCCGAGTTCACGTCGAAGTAGCGCGCGCGAATCGGCAGATCCAGAGCTTGCGCCGACCCGCTATTGATCACGGTGCGAATGTGCTTGAGCACCACTGGCCGCATCTCGATCGGAGTCATCTCGTAGAGGGGACGTCCGATCAGGGGCAGGTCCTGCTCGTAGGGCAGGATCCGGTGCAGTTCGAGCGCCGCCGAGTTTGCGCCAACTACCACCAGCGTGGTCGGATCGATCTCGTACATCGGATCGGGCGCATGGTCGATCGAGCTGCGGTATTTCTCCTCGGACGCGCGCAGCGCACTCTCGCGCGACTCGATATAAAACTGACACACCATCAGGCGCCGTTCATCGATGGCCGCCACCACCGTATCGCGCACCACCTCCGCGTTGTGACCGCGTATGCGCTTGCGCATGTACATCAGGAGGACCTGCTTGAGCGCGATGTGAAATATATTGAACTGCGACGGCTTGGCGCGAGAGAGCATGCCTTCCTGGCAATGCCGGCGCAGATATACGTAAGTGCGGATATCGTCGGGGTCGCGCAAATGGGCGACGAACCGGATCAGCGCGTTCGCCATTCCCGGACGATGCAGGGTGGAATCGTCGTCGAAGGTCCGTTCCACCGAACAGCACCATTCTTCGACGATCTTGTCGAATTGGCTCTCGATGACGTCCGCTCCCTTGGCTCGTGCGGCCATGCTCACGGGGCCACGGTCATACGCTGAGCCGAACAGGGCAGCGAGCATCGTCTCGATTGTGCCAAGCTCGCTGCGGATAGCATCCAGCTCTTCGGGGGTCGCCTGGATCTCCGCGTCAGTCGCCCGCCACCGCATCGCCCTTGGCGACGAGCGGGCCGGGGCCGTCGATTTGCGCGGCCGTGAAGTTCGCATCGAAGGATTTTGTGGTCGCGCGCGTTTAGGCATCTGGTTGCGATTTGGCATCTGCGTATTGCTGGAAGGTCGTCCTGTGATCGACATTCCTTGAGCAAATATACCCCGCACTTCGCAAAAGGCCAAACTCAGACGAGTCCGAATCTTTGCATTTTGCGAAATCCGTGAGCCAACTATCAGGCTTATCGCGGACGCAAGTCGACCGCCTGATCTACCGAAAGGGTCAAACAGCATCCCAATACGTTCTGCGTCGGGATCTACCGGACGTGCTAAGTGGGCGATTTTGTTAACTTTTCGTTATGGCACATTTTTGGCTGTGTTACGATTGCGTGACCAGCGTCAACCATAAGGTTCCTAATGTTAGCAGAGACGGCAAATTCTTTAGCCGACTCGGTCAAAAGTTTTTCTTCAAGGCTATGCGCATCGACTGCACGGGCGACGCCGACTTCGATCAGAAAGTAGCCTTGCGCAAGCGATTGGACGAGCTCCGTCTAGCCCATACCACAGGATTGATCGTCACAGAACGACAGGCGGAGCCTTTGCTTGGGCTCGCGGCTCAGGCGGGACTTCACGTTATGGTCGAGTTGGACGCACGCCCGGAGCTTCTACTCGACCGCCAGCAATTCCGCGCGATGCTCGCGCGGGTTCTCGCCACCACCAGAAGCCTGCGTCCGAATGCGGCGCTTATGGGCTATCTTATCGACTGTCCGGTGGAACCGGCGGCGCTGCGCTATCACGGGTTCGACCGGCTGAAGCGCAGACTATGTAAGCTGATCCGCGCGATCCGCGCGATCGATGGTGACAGGGTCATCGGCCTTAAGCATCGGCCGGCAACCGTCGGACTGGCCCTGTTGGAAGAGGACTTTATCTACGCGGTGATGCCCGCGCTGGCGCCTGCCCAACTCAAGGGCTACGTGGTGCGCTTGCACAATCTCGCCGAAGCCAGGCCGGTCGTCCTCGAGTTCGGGGAGGAACTCCCGGGGCAGGACGAGCTAGTTGCGTGCGCCTTCGGCCTCGGCGCCGCCGGAGTAGTGGCTCCGGCGACACGACAAGCCTTATCGCGGAATTCGCTGGGGATCCGGATGCTGAGTGCCGGTGAACTCCTGCCGTTCGCCACACTCAATGGGTCCTGTCCGCCCCAACCCGCCGAGACTCCCATGGTCTCGGTGGTGATCTGTGCCTACAACGCCGAGCGCACGATGCGAGCTTGCCTCGAATCGCTACGGAAGATCGACTATCCCAACCGCGAAGTGATCATCGTCGACGACGGATCGCAAGACTCCACCGCGCAAATCGCCATGGACTTCCCGGAATTCCGCCTGATCCGACAGCCGAACAAAGGGCTGAGCGTCGCGCGCAACGTCGGGATGCAGGCGGCTCGCGGTGACATCATCGCGTATACCGATTCAGATTGCGTGGTCGATCCGGATTGGCTCACCCTGATGCTGCGGGCGATGGAGGATGGACGGTTCGATGGTTGCGGCGGGCCGAATTATGCACCGCACGAGAATGAATGGGTAGCGGCCTGCGTGGCGGCATCACCTGGCGCACCGTGTCATGTGCTGACGGCGGATGATCAGGCGGAGCATCTGGCGGGTTGCAATATGGTTTTCCGCAAGGCCGCGCTGCTCGCGATTGGGGGCTTCGATCGGCAGTTCACCTCGGCCGGTGACGACGTCGATATCTGCTGGCGCCTACTGGATGCAGGTTATTCGCTGGGCTTCAGCCCCGCGGCTTTCGTCTGGCACTTCCGCCGCAACACGGTAAAAGCCTACTACGGACAACAGCGCGGCTATGGCCGGGCCGAGGCGATGCTTTTTTTGAAGTATCCTGATCGCTTCAACGCTCTCGGGCAGATCAAATGGCGTGGCACGATCCCGGGGCTGGCGCGTACGCTACCGGGCGGCGCGCGCAGACGTATCGCCTGGACCCGCCGTCATTCCGACTTCCAGCATGTCCATGACGCACAGTTGAGCGTGCTCAAGATCCTGCCGGTCACGGTTGAATGGAGTTTCGCGGCATTGGTCCTGATGGTGGCCGCATATGCTGCTCACATGAGCCTGATACCGCCGGCGCTGATGTTAGCGCTGAGTCCGATCTGGGCGATTTTTTACGCCGCGCAAGCTCCGATCGAGAAGTGTCACGATGGTCTCCTCGCCCGGTTGTTTATCGCCGCGCTCGCCTACACCGGGCCGGTTTCACGAACGCACGCGCGATCCCGCTGGCGGAAGGCCGCCCGCCAAAAGTGCCTCTTCGAGTCGCCGCCACGGCAACGACCTACCATTCATTGGCTCGCGCGCACGCTTTGCCTGGCGTATTGGAACGAAGCATGGACCACGCGCGAGGCGGTTCTCGGACGACTTGCGACGCTGTTCGCTCGCGCCGGCCATCCGGCATCGACCGGCGGCGGTTTCGCGGATTTCGACCTAGTGATCGAAACGGGCGTGTTCACCCGGCTCGAGATCAGAAGCGCCGACGAGGAGCACGAAGGCGGTCGGCTCAAGAATCATCTAGCCGCCCGTGTGCGCCTGACCCGGGTTGCACGCGTCGCCCTGGGAGTGGCGGCGGTTGGCACCTTGGCGGCCGCTGCCCTGGGCTTTGGCGCGGTTGCGTTCGTAATGGGCGCCGTTACCGCAGGCGCGGCAATTTGCGCCGCTAGCGAGGGTTTGGAGAACGCGCGGCGGGCCTATCGCGCGATTGAGGATTGCGCCTGCGAACTTGGCCTCGTGCCGCTCGGAACGCCTACCCGGACGGGCGGCACCCGGGCCCGGACCCCGGCCGTGGTCGCGCCCGAATCACGGGAATCCGCGCAACCCGCGGGCCGCTAGAGACTGCATCTCGAAACCTGGTGCCGCCTTACTGCTCAGGTCGACTGATTCTCAAGGCTCGTCACGTGCCGGCCTATGAAGACGCCGCGAGCGACGCCTCGAGCGCCTGAGCGATTTTGGCGGGAGTCGCCAGGCGGATGAAAGCGCCCAGGCGGGGACCGCGCTCCTGTCCCAGCAACGCGTGGTAAAGCAGCGGGAAAATTTTCCCGGGCTTGTCGTAGTGTGAGCGGCCGAGGTCGTAAATCGCTTTTTCGATCTCGTCGGCGCCCGCACCGGAGTTATTCTTCAACCAGTCTGCCAACGCCAGGAGCTGCTCGCGTTCTCCGCGAGCCGGCTGATAAGGCCGCTTGGCGGGCTCGATCAAGTCGCGGTAGAAGTTGATGGCGCAGTCCATCAGACCGCGCGCCAGCCTCTCCGTGTCGCCGTCACTCGCGATCGCCGGATCGTAACTCACCAGATACTTCCACAAGAGTTCGCTATCGGCCGTGCCCACCGCGGGCACCAGGTTCATCATCAGGCTAAAGCTGAGTGACGAATCAAACCGCCGCGCACTGCCCGTTTGCAAAACGAACTCAAGTGGTGAGTTGCGCTGTACCTCCGCGTTCGCCGTGCTCCATTCGCGCAGTGCATCGAGGTACTCGTCGACGTACTGCGGAATCGACTCCAGAAAGAGCTTGCGCGCGCGTCGCGGATTCAGGATCAGGAAGTACTTCAGTACTTCGATCGGCGCATAGCGCCGCCATTGCTCGACCCCGACGCCGCGCCCGATCGACTTTGAGACTTTGTGTCCCTCTTCGTCGAGATACATCTCGAAGGGAAAGCCGAGGGGTGGTCGTCCACCCAGGAGCTTCACGATTTGTCCCGACAACCGTGCGGAATCAATCAGATCCTTGCCGTAGAGTTCGTAATCGACCTTGAGCGCGTACCATCGGAGCGCCCAGTCAACCTTCCACTGGACCTTCACCTTGCCGCCAAGGATGCTTTGCTCACTCTTAAAGCCGCATCCCTTGGCCCCACCGAAGCTGCGTTCGCAGGAGAACTCGACCGTCGCCCGGTCCGGATGATAGGCGGTGACGAGGGTCGAGTTGATCTGACCGCATTGAGAACACAGCGGCATGATGGGCGACCAGCCGGGGCGATTCTCCTCGCGTAGCGTCGGCGCGACGATAGCGATGATTTCCCTGTGCTTCGCGAGAA
Source organism: uncultured Pseudomonadota bacterium (assembly GCA_963837035.1). Taxonomy (GTDB): domain Bacteria; phylum Desulfobacterota; class Binatia; order Binatales; family Binataceae; genus JASHZA01. Next base: position 184,111 of record CAWIMH010000018.1, on the reverse strand, counting down.
TCAGCCGCAGCGCCTGGTCAAAGCTGCCGCTCGCGTACAGCTCGCTCGAACGCAGCAGTTCATAGCGGACCTCGACCGGCGCCAGGAAGGTTCCGAGCAATCCAATCATGTGCGACGCGAAACTGTCGTGACAGTCGCCAAACGGGTCCGGAATGCGCGATACGGGATGGCCAAGGTAAGAGCCGGTCGCTTCGCGGTTCGGGATGATCTCCGGCACCTTGCGAAGACCATCCATATCGTCGATAAAGACCACGAACCGCGTTTGATGCGGATCGCCGAGCGCTTTGAACGCGTGCTCGACGTACGCGGGCCTCAGTATCTCGCCCATGGTTCCAAGATGAGGCAGACCGGATGGTCCAAAGCCGCTCTGGAACACGATCGGGCGCGCCGGTTCATAGTCGCGTACCCGGTCGATGAGCTTACGCGCCTCTTCGTAAGGCCAAAGGTCAAGCCGGGTTTCGGTTTGGGGCGCCAATGCCATCGCTGGCTATTCCTTGACTTCCTTGCCTCTGAGCACTCGTGCTACTGCTTCGTGAATCCAAGGATCGATCTGGAGGTCGCGCATCTTTTCCGAAGCAAGCCTGAGCTTAACACCGCAATTCGCGCAGACAACGGCCCTTTCGGCGAAGCCTGCGGAGTCCTCGACAGTCAGTCTGATCAGCCAGTCGACGAGAGGCCGGCGGCAGATTTCACATATGGTTTCTTCCATCGTAGGTGCTTCTCTAGTTGACTAGACTAATAGCATTGATTCGTATTCCGACGCTGTGTTAAAGGGGAACTCGTATAATGTCTTCTTTGGCTTCCCACTATAACCCGGCGAACACGAAGTTAGGGTAAGGCCGGCACGCCGGACAGGCAATCGGTCGGATCCGCAAGGACGGCTCCCGGTAGTCGTTTCGGACCGATTCTATGGATCAAGCTTTCACCAAGCAAAAAATCAGACAACTTCGAGCGATAGTTGGCGAGAACGACCGCATCGCTATCGTGCTCCAAGATGACCCGGATCCCGACGCGATGGCGAGCGCGATAGCATTGCGCGTATTGCTCGGACGCAACAAGCAAACCACGCCGATTTTCGCTTTCAAGCCGGTGACCCGGCCCGAAAATCGCACCATGACCCACTTGCTGGAAATCGAGGTGGCCCCGGCCGATACCGAAGAACTGCGCGGCTACGACAAGATCGCGATGGTTGACGTCGAGCCGCCATACTTTGGCGAGCGGCTGCCGCGCGCCGATATCGTGATTGACCATCATCCCGGTTATGAATCCGGGATCGCGCAGTTCGAAGACGTTCGGGTGGAATATGGATCAACTGCGACGATCATGACCGAATACCTGATGAGCGCCGAGGAAAAAATCAGCGAGCGACTGGCGACGGCCCTGCTTTATGGAATTCGGAGCGACACGCTGGCGCTCTCCCGGCGCGTGACAGATCACGACGTTCAGGCCTTCGTTCATCTGTATCCGCTGGCCAACTACAATCTTTTGCGTCAGATCGATCGGCCCGAGCTTCCGGTAAGTTTCGCTCGAATCCTGGCGCGTTCGCTCAGCCGCTTGACGGTGTCCGATGGCCTGATCGCCATTCACCTGGGACCGGTCGAACGCGACGACCTGATCGTTCAAGTCGCCGATTTCTGTCTGCAGTTCGAGGGCGTCGAATGGGTTGCGGTAGCCGGCAAACTCGGCAGCAATCTGGTGGTGGCCGTGCGTAACCATGGGATCGGTCGTGCTAACGCCGGCGAGATGGCGAAGCGGCTGTTCGGCGATATCGGTAGCGCGGGCGGCCATCGCAATATGGCTAAAGCGGTGGTGCCGCTGCGCCAATGGCGGCAGCGTGAGGGCACGACGCGGGACGAGGCGATCGAGCCCAAGCTGCGGGAACTGTTTACCGTCGGAATCGTCGGCGAAGGTGAAATCGGCGAAACACGTCTATCCGCCCAGCGCAACGGACCCTAGACACAAACCGTCGGATCACCGCTTCATCCTTTGGCATCGGGTCTTTCTACTACAACGGCAGTCGTTTACCCGACTGCGGCGACCATCTATCGTGTAGATGTGAGTGCTACGGAAGCGACGCTTGAGATTAAAAATAGACTAGGACTTCACCTTAGAGCTGCTTCAACACTGTTTCAAACGGTAAAGACGTTCAAATCTTCCGTCACGATTGCCAACGGCCAGCAGGAGGTCAACGCCCGAAGTGTGACCGGCCTCATGATGCTCGGGGCAGGACAGGGAACGAAGCTTAAGGTCAAAGTCGCCGGACCCGATGCCGCCGCCGCGATGGCAGCAATCAAGGCGTTGTTCGACGCCCGCTTTGGCGAGGAATAGCGTGTTCTAGTATCTCCCATTAGGCTTGTGCGAAGCTCACGTGGGACAGGTCTGCTTGATCGTGTTATGGTGGTTGATTATATGCCGGGATTGATGGGTCGACGGATTGTCGACGGATTAGGGATCAGGGGAGGCGCGCTCGGTTCAATTCCCACGGTCTGGGAGTGCCTGATCCGTAGTTTAGATTCCCTGCGGACACCTAGTGCCGTTCCAAGGAGCCGTTTTTAATGCCGCTTAAGAACTTCCTTTTTACATCGGAATCAGTCTCAGAGGGCCATCCCGATAAGATGTGCGACCAGATTTCGGACGCGGTTCTGGACGCCCTCGTGGCGGAGGACCCCAACTCACGAGTGGCGCTGGAATCGCTGGCCAAGACCGGGCTTATCGTGATGGCCGGGGAAATCACCTCGCGGGCGACGCCGGACTTTATCAAGATCGCGCGTAAGGTCGCGACGGATATCGGCTACGACAACGACGAAATCGGCTTCAACGGCAATATGTGTGCGGTATTGACCGCGATTGAGCCGCAATCGCCCGATATCTCGCAAGGTGTCACCGAGGGAGAGGGCCTCTTCAAAGAGCAAGGAGCAGGCGATCAGGGTCTGATGTTCGGCTTCGCTTGCGATGAAACCGCCGAGCTGATGCCGCTGCCGATCCAGCTCGCGCACCGGCTGATGGAAAACCTCACACGGCTGCGGAAGGAGAAGAAACTCGATTTTCTTCGTCCGGACGGCAAGAGCCAGGTTACTGTTCGTTATGTCAACGGCAATCCGGTTGGCGTCAGCGCCGTGGTGATCTCCACTCAGCACAGCCCGACCGTCGGGTACGACACGATTCGCGAGGCAGTTATCGAGGAATTGATCAAAAGGACGATTCCGGAGCAATACCTCGACAAGTCTACGGTGTTCCATGTCAACCCGACTGGAAGCTTCGTCGTCGGCGGGCCCCACGGCGACTGCGGACTCACCGGACGCAAGATTATTGTCGACACGTACGGCGGCTACGGGCGGCATGGCGGGGGCGCTTTTTCAGGGAAGGATCCGAGCAAAGTGGATCGCTCAGCCTGTTACATGGCGCGTCATGTAGCGAAGAACGTAGTCGCGGCCGGGCTCGCGAAGAAATGTGAAATTCAGGTAGCGTACGCGATCGGAGTTGCCGAGCCGGTCTCGATTCTGATTGACACCTTCGACACCGGGGTCGTACCCGATCACAAGCTCTCCGCCACTTTACGCGAACTCTTCGATTTTCGTCCCGCGGCCATTATTAAAACTCTCGATTTGAAGCGCCCGATTTATCAGGCCACCGCAGCATACGGGCATTTTGGCCGGATCCCACGAAACGGATTGTTCCCATGGGAACGGGTCGATATGGCGGAGGCTCTGCAGAGTGCATTCGGGCTGGGCAGCCGCTAATTCAGCCGCCATCGGCGCGCAGATCGTCTCAAGATAGTTGCCGCTCTGCAGGAGGAGTAATTATGCCCAAGTCTCAGGCCAACGGGCAGGACCATGACGTTCGCGATCTCGGTCTGGCGGCGGCCGGCCGCAAACGAATCGAATGGGCCGATCGCCAGATGCCGGTGCTGCGGCTGATCCGGGAACGTTTCACCGCGGAGCAACCGCTCAAGGGTCAGCGACTTGGCGCATGTCTGCATGTAACCTGCGAGACCGCCAATCTACTGCGCGCGCTAAAGGCCGGCGGGGCCGAAGTGCTGTGCTGCGCCAGCAACCCGCTCTCCACGCAGGACGACGTCGCCGCCGCGCTGGTAGCGGAATACGGCATCCCGACCTTCGCCATCCACGACGAGGATCGAGACACCTACTACAACCATTTGCGCGCCGTGCTGAGCCGCGGTCCGACCATCACGATGGACGATGGAGCAGACCTCGTCAGCCTGCTGCATACCGAGTTTCGTGGGCGCGCCTCGAGACGTTCGCGCCAGCATGGAGGAGACCACCACCGGCGTCATTCGCCTCCGCGCGATGGATCGGGACGGTGCGCTGCGTATTCCGGTCGTCGCTGTCAATGACGCCCAAACCAAGCACCTTTTCGACAACCGTTACGGCACCGGACAATCCGACTCTCGATGGTATAATCCGTGCCACCGGCGTGCTCATCGCCGGCTCAATCGTGGTGGTCGCGGGTTATGGATGGTGCGGTAAGGGCATCTCGTCGCGCGCCCGGGGACTCGGCGCCGAAGTGATCGTCACCGAGGTCGACCCGATCCGTGCGCTCGAGGCGGCGATGGACGGGTTTCGGGTGATGCCGATGGCGGAAGCGGCGACCGATCGGCGACATCTTCATCAGCGCTACCGGCGACAAGTCCGTACTGGGGCCCGCGCAATTCAACCTGATGAAGGATGGCGCGATCCTATGCAACTCGGGCCATTTCGACGTAGAGATCGATATCGCCTATCTCAACGATAGCGCCAACAAGATCGAGCGCAATGTCACGCGTAACGTGGACGCCTATCATCTGCCCAACCGTCGCACCGCTGTACATTCTCGGCCAGGGGCGGTTGGTGAATCTGGCCTGCGCCGAAGGCCATCCGGCACAGGTGATGGATATGAGCTTCGCGACCCAAGCGCTGGCCTCGCGATGGACCGCATTGGGCGACCCGCTGCCGGTTAAGGTGCACGAGGTGCCGCAGGAAATCGAAAACGAAGTGGCGAGCCTCAAGCTGGCGGCAATGGGAATACAGATAGACGCGCTTACCGAGGATCAGAAGAAGTACCTGTCGAGCTGGCAATCCGGCACCTAAGGACCGGGACAGACCAGCAGGGAATTCGTGCCAGCGGGAGCCGAGAGCGACACGCTGCGGCGGGTGCTTTAGGCCCTGCAGACCACATGCTGACGTTGCCGGTGTCAGTGCGGGTCTTCGTCGCCCGCAGTGCGACCGATCTGCGTCGGTCGTTTGATCGGCTGAGCGCCCAAGTGCAGGACGTCCGACCCGTCCCTACCGCTGTTCACCCAAGACCGGGCGTGCCTGCAGTTCCTCCAGCAGCACCTTGGCCTCTTTCAGATCGGCGGTATCGAAGCCCTCGGTGAACCAGTTGTAGATTTCGGCCAGCATCGCGCGTGCCTCGTCGCGATGGCCTTGAGACGCGAGCAGCCGCCCGTGGCCCATGGTTGCGCGGAGCTCCAGTGTTTTCCCGCTCTGCTTGCGGGCAGTTTCAATCGCGAACTGAAAATTGCTCTGAGCTTCCGTTGCATTCGAATCATCCTGCCGAAGCAGCAACTCAGCCTTCAGCCTATATAACTCGGGCTTACTAAAACCGATTTCCTGTTCGTCTGCGAAGGCCAGGGCTTCTGTTACCGCACCAAGCCCATCGTCGAAGCGGCCAGTCTCCATGAACGCCTCCGCCAGCAGGCATAGAAAATACGGCCGCCACAACTCGGCCCCTGCCGCGCGAGACGCGGCTAGACCTTCGCGTAACTGCGCAATTCCCTCTTCGTGGCGTCCCTGTGCGGCCATTGCCCAGCCGAGTAGGCTGGTCCCCCAAGCCAGAAATTGCGTAAACCCGTGTTCCCCAGCGAGCGCAATCACGTTCTCCGTGCTCGCTTGAGCTGCGCCCGCTTGGCGTCGCGACTGCTGCAGGATGCACTCGGCAAAATATCTTGCGAACGTATCACTAAAGGGGTGGGACAGCGCTTGACCAAACGCGAGCGCTTCAGAGGCCTTTTTGACTGATTGATCAGCATAGCCGAGCTGCCATAGAGCCCACGATCCGAAGGATTGGGAACCGACTCTCGGGTCCACTCCATATTCTACGGCCATCCGCTGATCGCGATTGGGATCGTAAAGGGAATCCGCCGTTTCAAGATGTTCTCTACAGTGAAGAAAGTCTCCCAAATAGAATGACGTAACTCCCAATAAAAGGCTTGCGTGCATCAGTAGCTTTCGATCATCCGCGTCCTGTGCGAGCTCCAGAAGCTGTTTAGAAAGCTGATAAGCGGTCCGTAGATCGCCCCGGATATGATGCATGACCCACAACCCATAGAGAGTGGGAAAAAGCTCCGGGGGGTCGTTCAGCCGTTTACACAGCGCTCTCGCCCGCGCGTATGCTTGTTCCACCTCCATCGCGGCGAATCCGTTAACAGCAATCAGGGCAGGGCCGATGGCCAACTGGAGGAGTAATTCTCGCTGAGCGCGTTGAGGGCTGTCAGAGAGCTTCTGGAGCAGATTTATTGCGGCGCCAAGATTACTTATCGCGCCGGCATATGCAGAACGCTGTACTGCCTGCTGGCCCGCGCGGCCCAGATACTCTACCGCCTTCTCGATGTTACCGCTGCGGCTGTAGTGATCCGCTAGCGCGTCCAAATGGTCCTCCGATTGCCCCGCGAACATCGACTCAAGAGCCTGTCCGGCGCGCTCGTGCAGCTGCTTGCGGCGCTCGATCAGCAGCGAGTTGGAGGCCACCTCCTGCGTGAGCGCGTGCTTGAAGATGTATTCGGTGTCGCCAACGGCTGGCTGCTCATAGATGAACTCGGCTAACTGGAGATCGCCAAGCATCTGATTCAGGTCCTCGTCGGAATTGAGCGTCACCCGGCGCACCAGCTCGAACGGAAATTCTCGTCCCAGCACCGCCAGGGTCTGGAGCAACTCCTTGTCCTCGGCCGACAGCCGGTCGATACGGGCGGCGATCACGCTCTGCACCGTGGTGGGGACCTCCACCGCGTTCATCGACTTGATCAGCTTCACCGCCCCGTTTCGCTTCAGTACGGCATCCTCGAACAGTGATTGCACGATTTCTTCCATAAAGAAGGGCGTGCCTTCGGTCCGTTCGATGATCAGGCGCTTGAGCGGAATCAGATCTCTGCCGTCACCTAACAGCGCCGAGAGCATCTCTTCCGCGCTCTCCTTACCGAGCGGGTCAAGCCGCAACTGCGTGTAATAGGTCTTGTTGCCCCACTGATGCGAATATTCGGGGCGGTAGTTCACCAGCAGCAGGATTTTCGCCGTGCCGATCGAGTCCGCTAACAGGTTGAGCAACTCCTGGGTTTGTTCGTCGATCCAGTGCAAGTCCTCGAAGATCACCATCAGCGGCTGATTGAGCGACTCGCGCAATAGAATCCGCTTGATCGCCTCCAGCGTGCGCCGCTTCCTGATCTGGCCGTCCATCTGCGCCAGCGGATCGTCGCCCTCGACGATACCGAGCAAGCTGAACAGATACGGCAGCGTATCTTCCAGACTCCGATCGAGAGCGAGGACTCGTCCGGTGACCTTCTCGCGCCGCTTGCGTTCGTCGTCACCGGCGGAGATGTCGAAGTAATTGCGCAGCAACTCGATCACCGGCAGATAGGCGCTTGCCTTCCCGTACGAGATGGAAATGGTCTCCAGCACCATCCAGCCCGACTGGGAAGTGGCCTTAAACTCGAAGTACAGGCGCGATTTGCCGACGCCTGGCTCGGCCATCGCGGCGACGATCTGCCCATGCCCGGCCTGCGCCTGCCCGGCGGCATGCTTCATCGCTTCCATCTCGCGCTCGCGCCCGACGAACTTGGTGAGACCTTGTCCGGCCGCGCGCTGGAGCCGGGTGCGTAACGGCCCGATTCCCGTCACTTCGTGGACGCCTACCGGCTCAGCGACGCCCTTAACTTTCGTCGGGCCCAGCGCCTTGAACGTAAAGTAGCCCTCGCACAGCTTGCGTGTTGCCTCCGTGGCGGCAATCGAGCCAATCGGAGCCAGGGTCTGCATCCGCGAGGCCAGGTTGGTGGTATGCCCGATCGGCGTGTACTCCGTTTGTCCTTCGCCGGTCGTGATCGAACGCACCACCACCTCACCCGTGTTCACGCCGATCCGCGCTTGGATCGGCAGTCCGCCATCTGCACGGACGCGATCGGAGTGGCGTTTGAGTTCCTCCTGCATTCTGAGCCCCGCGTGCAGCGCACGTTGCGGATGGTCCTCGTGCGCCACCGGTGCGCCGAACAGCGCGAAGATACCGTCGCCGGTCGATTGCACCACATAGCCCTCATAGCGCCGTACTGCCTCGACCATGATCTTGAGCGCCGGATCGATAATCGCGCGCGCATCTTCGGGATCGAGGTCTTCCATCAATTCGGTCGAGCCCTTGATGTCGGCGAACAGTGCCGTGACCGTCTTGCGCTCGCCTTCGAGGGCACCGGAGTCGGCGACGGCTTGCTCCGCTATGACACGAACCTTGGGAGCGGTCGATGCGACCGCGGGCTTTGCAGGCGCGGATTCCGTAGCGATCCGCGTGCCACATTTCTTGCAGAATCTGGCGCCCGCCTGATTAGTGGTGCCACAGGTGGCACAGATCGATTCGAGCTTTGCGCCGCATGCATCGCAGAACAAGGCGTCGGTGCTGTTGTCGTGGTTGCAGGACGGACAGCGCATCTGGTCTCCTGTCGCCCCGGTTACTACCACACCCCGCGCGGATGACGGAAACATCCCCGGTGCTCTTGCACGGGCCGCCGAGTGATCGAGCGGCGCTACTCCGCAGCTTCCTCACTCACACTTCGTGCCGGCTTGGCAATCCGGCCCGGGTGGGGTTCGTCACCCGGTTACGGAATTCGTGACTACCTCGCGTAACCGAGAAAACCCACAGGGCATAAGGGGATTTTCGAGTGGGGAATCGCGTGGGGCGCGATTCCCGCCCGGGACGATCACATCGGCTGGGATGGGTTCAGGACGCGCGAGCTGCGAATCGCAGCCTGATGTAGTCGGCTGTCCAGCGACCCTGTTCGTCGCACAGCACCGGCCGCAGCATCGCGATCACCTCATCGCGAGCCGACCGATCGTTCGCAGGCAGGCGCCCGAAGTAGGGTGCGCCGAAGGTCTCGAGCCAGCCTGCCATATCGGTCGGGAGCGGCGTTGGACGTGGAATCAGTTCGATATATTCGACGGCAAAACCGCCGCGTTCGAGTCGCCCGCGGTAGTCATCCACGGTCGGGAAGTACCAGGGAATCGCCCCGGTGCCAGCTATTCCGCGCCGCTCGAGCATTGCGATCATCGCTACCGTAATCGCAGCCACGCATCCATGCCCGCCCATCTCGGCCACAAAACGTCCGCCTGGCTTGAGCGCGCGCCGCACACCGCGAATGACCGCGTCTGGATCCTCCTTCATCCAGTGCAACGCGGCGTTCGAAAACACGGCGTCGAACTCGTTCGCGAAGGTGAGCCGATGACCGTCCATCACACGAGCGTCTAACCCGCGCCGCTTGGCCGCATCGACCATGCTCGCGGAGCCATCCACCCCGACCACGGTCGCTCCAGCCGCCGCGATTTTCTCGCTCAGCACGCCGTCGCCACATCCGAGGTCGAGCACCCGCTCCCCTGGTCGCGGTTTCAGGAGATCGAGTACGGGCTGGCCGAGCGCCGGCACAAAATGGGCGTGCTGCGCGTAGCGATCAGCTCTCCATTCCTGGGGCGATTTGTCTTCAAGCGTCATGAAATGCGCGGGGCTTAGGTTGCCTCGTCAAGCGCCCATATCCAGATCGTGCCAAGGCACCGAGACAACTTAACTCGGGTTGCGCCGTACTCGCGTCCGGCGCATGCGGCGCTTGCGGGCACGGACCTGAACGGGATCGCGGCGGCGTTTGCGTCCGAGCTTAAGGTTACGCCGGTTACGTTGACGGGAGGCCGGTTTCATCGATTCACCTACTTTGGACTCGCGGCCACGGGCAGTGCGGCGTTCACTGCGGTTCCGCTGTTGCCGGGGTTCGTTAAGTTGTTGCTCACGCTGATGGAATCGCCTGGACGCTGCTGCTGCGGCTCGCCGACTGTGAGCGGGCAGACCGCGTTCGCCTTGGTCAAAACTTCGCCGCCGTCCAGCACGATTACCTGGCCGACCGAATCACCCGAGGCAATCGGACCGTTTACCATCTGCGGCACATTGTATTCAAGGGTCAGGGCCGAAGTTTGAGTCTTGCGCACCACCAGCGCGAGGTTGCTCTCGGAAATGGGATGAATCACCGGACCTGACTGCACCTGTACCTGCACTGGCAGCGGTTCGCCGCGCCGTAGAACCTGGACTTTGGTAAAGTTATCGAAGCCCCACTTCAGGATGCGGGCCGTCTGGGCAAAGCGCTGCGGATTTGAGGGGGCCCCGAGCACCACGGAAACGAGCCGCATGTCACCGCGCTTGGCGGTTGCGGTCAGGTTAAAGCCGGCCTGGACGGTAAAGCCGGTCTTGAGCCCGTCGCAGCCGTCGAAATGGCCGATCAGATGGTTGGTATTGTGGAGCATACGTTCTCCGCCATCGAAGGAAGCGGTCTCCAGACGCGACCATTCAAGCAGGTCCGTATTATGGATAATCGCGCGCGCCAACGTCGCAAGATCGAACGCGGTGGTATGGTCCACGTCATGATCGGGCCGCGGCGGCAAGCCATTGACCGTACCGTAGTACGTGTCGTTCATCCCGAGGTCATGGGCCTTTTGGTTCATCATGCGAACGCAGGCTTCGACCGAACCGGCCACCTTCTCAGCGACCGCGACGGCTGCGTCGTTGGCGGATTTGATGAGCGCCGCCTTCATCAATTCACCCAACGGATATACCTCACCTTCGCGCATCCCGAGGTGCGAACCACCCGTCGTGGCAGCGCGCTCCGAGATTCTGACTGGGTCGCTGAGGGTCATGCGGCCCGCACTGATCTGGTCGCTGGCCACCAGCAGGAGCATCATTTTCGCCATCGAGGCCGGTGGCCAGTGAATATCCGCGTTCTGCGCAAACAGTACGTTCCCGGTATCAGCGTCTTCGAGCAAAACCGCATGATACACCGGGCCCGACGTATGGTAGGCGTGATGTCGATGGTGACGGCGCGTCCGGGCCATTGCCGGACCAGTCGTCGTGAGGGCCATCGCAGCTGTGAGCGCTACGACCCCGGTTAGCCGTGAAAGACTACGCAATCGTTCCACCCCCACCCCTCTGCCTCCGTACCCGAATCGTAGGACGTAACCTCACGGCGCGTGAGCGAAACCGCTGAGCCGCCTCGACCCCTTGATCTCGCCACGTTCGATGCGTTCAAGAATCGCCAGATTAGCCCGTGCCGGCGTGAAATCAGGCTCAGAATTTACGAGGTCCAGCCATTCGTCGTGGGCCCGAACATAATTGCCTTCCTCAGCGTATACCACGCCAAGGGTGTTGCGGGCGTCCACCTGCTTGGGATCGAGTCGCAATGAGAGGAGGAGTTCCTGTTCGGCCTTCGCGAACATTCCCAAACGCTCGTACACCAGCCCCAGGTTGAAGTGCGTCTCTGGCTGATAGGGTCCCAACAATGCCGCCAGGCGCAGCACCGCGCTTGCCTCGTCGGGATGTTCCTCTTCCATATCGAGCAACCCCAAATTGAGAAACAACTGCCAATCGCTCAATCCAAGGCTAACAGCTTTCTGATATTCGGCGAGCTCGCGCTGGTGATCGCCCGTAACTCCGTACGCAAACCCCAGATGATAGTGTGCCAACGCATTGTCAGGATGCTCTCGGAGCACCGCCTGATGCCGTTTGATCGCCTCGGGATAGTCCTCCATTCCGAGGAAGTAGTCGGCGAGAGGATCGCAGACCTGCTCTTCGTAAGGATTGTTCGTGCCCGAGGAGGCGGACGTAGGCGCCGACCGTTGCGCGATCACAATCGCAACAGTCAAAAACAGCAAAAACGCAGGCCCAAGGCGTCCAAAAAGCACAGTCTGCACGTTCCTGCTATCGCTGGCTAGCGAGCAGGGTTGCTAAAAATGTAGCAGAAAGTGCGGGGCAATAAAAAGCATGAGAACGCGGTGGCTCAAAAGGACGCCATTTTTCGAGCGAACGCCCGTCAGGCCACTACCACCCGCCGATCCAGGGTAGTACGTGGCCTGACTGGGCGTCCAACCCAGATCGATCCGTCCTTAGTTCCCGCCGCTTGGAGCCGGAGCCGCTTCGCTCGGCGCGGCTTCAGGCGACGCTTCGGCCGCCGGCTTTTTGTGGTGACGCCGATGATGATGTTTCGGCTTGGCAGTCGCTTCAGGGCTGGACATCGCTGCCGGCGCTGACTCCGCTGCCGCGGGAGCGGCAGGCGACGACTCAGGGGCCGGAGCTTGCGCGAAAGCCGGCGCAGCAAGCGCCCCGGCAAAGAGTGCCGCGGTCAAGAGTGAAACGGTACGCTTCATATCCCTCTCCTTCTCGTTTTCTGAACGGTCGTTGATGGGACCGCCCTCACATCTACCCTTAATGATGAGCCATTATCATGCCATCGTCTCAACAAGGCAAAAACACGCACAGACTCTCAGTTTTCGCCCGGTCAGGACTTTCTTTGAAACCCTAAAACGTTGGTACAGTACCCCCTTTGCGCCCACAAATCCTAGGCGTTCCGCAATTGTCTAGGCGCGGGTTCGCGCTGACTTGAGATCCCGGTAGAGCGCGAAAAGCTCGCGGAAGGCGCGCGCGATGACCTTCGGGCTGTTGCCCGACTGCTCGCCCGCGAGCCGCGGCAGATGCCTAACCTCGACCTGGCAAATACGGGCTTGACGACCGACCAGACGGGCCATCAGTTCGGTCGAAATCAACGCGCCCTTGGAGTGGAGGTCAATTCCGTCGAGTATTTCGCGCCGGAACAGCTTGAATCCGCAGTCAATGTCCCTGAAGGCGAGCCCGAATAGAAGTCGCACCAAAAGGGTCCAGGCATCGCCGTTGATCCTCCGCATCAGGGAGTCGGCACGATGCACGCGTCGCCCAATTACAACGTCGTAGTCACCGATAAGCGAGACGAGAAGCTTCACTTCTGTCGGGTCAAACTGTCCGTCGCCGTCACACAACAGGACATAGGGTTGCGACGCCGCGCGAATGCCGGAAATGACCGCCCCACCATAGCCGCGGTTCACGGGATGATGCACGACCTTGACGTGGGGGTCTTCCGCAGCGAGCCGGTCAGCAATTTCACCTGTCCGATCAAGGCTGCCGTCGTCGATTACGACGATCTCGTAATTGTCAGCGATCGTCGGCAGCGTAGCATGGAATCCACGCACGACCCGCTCGACATTACCTTCTTCGTTGTGCGACGGGAGAAAGACCGTCAGGCCAGGCAAGCGATGCGTCTTCACGAGCCGTAGGACACCTTCGAATCGTTCATTTTGCCGGTCTGACTCGCTGCCGGAGAGGGCGGATAGTGAAGAAGGCACAGGGGATTAAGCAACTGGTTGCGGGGGCGCGTGCTCAGTCGCTGATGGCTCGATAGCCGCCGCGATAGAACAATAACGGCTTTCCTTCGCGCACCTCGGCCTCGATAATTTCGCCAAGATGAAGCGTGTGGTCGCCGCCGTCGTAACTGGCATAAAGACGGCATTCAATATGGGCGAGAACGCCATATAGAATCGGCGCTCCGTTCCCGCCGGCGTGGAACGCAACTCCGGTAAATTTGTCGGTTCCGCTCACCGCGAACTTGCGCGAAAGCGCTTCCTGGCTGTCACTCAGGACGTTCACAGTAAACACCTTGCTCTGTTCGAATGAAGCGTAGCTTTCAGCCTTTTTGTCAACCGAAATCAATACGAGGGGAGGTTCGAGCGAGACCGAGGTAAAGGAATTGGCGGTTAGACCATGCAACTGCCCAGTCTCGGAGATGGTCGTGATGATCGTCACACCGGTGGCAAAATGGCCCATCACGCGGCGCAATTCATTCTTGTCGATCGGCATCAATCTTCTCCCGCGCGCGGATGGTAGCAGCCGTCAACCGACGCTGGCAAGTGGCCGCCCGACGCTCAAACTATAATCGTCCTCGGGCAATGTCCACGAGGTCGCCGTCACCATCCTGCGCGATCACGCGTCAGTATTGTCTTGCCCCCAAGATAGACGTAATCGAGATCGAGAGAAGTCAGCGGGCGATCGTTCGACCCAATCCGTACTCCGGCGGGTTCTCCGACGAAGATAGTATGATCTCCGGCCACGAAGGTATGCGCGAGGCGTGCCTCAATCGAAACCATCGCGAGCTTGAGCCAGGGTACGCCCAGAACCGGAGAGAGATCATAGTCTTGCGCGGCAAGATTATGGGCGCCGCGAGCGGCGGGCGAGTAAAAGAAGTCCTCAAGCCCGCGCGATCGATGGCCTACAACGTTAATTCCGAACTTCCCGCTGCGGGACACCGCGCCACATGAGAAATGCTGATTGTCCACCGCGGCGCCGAAAAGTGGCGGGATGCCCGACACCTGCGTTACCCATGATGACGACATCCCGTGGTGCGTTGTACCTTCGCTCACCGTCAGGACGTAGATGCCCGTGGTTAAAGCGGCCAAGGCAGTGGCGAGTTCGCGTTCCATCACGGTGATGCCTCCATCGCGATCGCTAGCAAAGAAGCTTGCCTGCTGTCACTCGGCCCGCGCATTCACCAACTCCGCCGCGTCGCTGCTTCGACCCACTTCATCCTCGGTTTACTTCAAAAATCGCGACTGATAGCTTCACAGCGTCGAAGATAACCATGACTCCCAAGCGCATAGCGCGAACACTCGGGGCAGTTGGCGCAGTTGCGTTATGTATAATTGTAATCGTCACAGTACGAGTAGTGCGGCATCGTTCGGTCAGGCAAGTGCTTCAAAATGCCGCGGGACTCATGCCCGATTCCCTACTGCATGCACACAACTTCCATTGGACACAGATGAAGGGGAGTCAAAATCAATGGGTGCTTAGGGCCAAAGACGCCAGCTACGCGGCAGACAAAGTGAGTCTGGTCCTCAGCGGTGCAGAGCTCGCGATGATCGCGACTGACGGCAAGCGGATTGCGCTCCTGGCACCTCAGGCGCGCCTGCGATTGAACGGCCATCACATCAGCAGTGCCGATCTCGGCGGCGGCATAGTCGTACACTATGGCAATTTTGTGATTTCTACCGACAAAGCCACGTTTGCACCGGACAACGATCAACTCGATGCCCCTGGAAGCGTGAAGATCGAAGGGGAGGGGCTCACCATCACGGGTGTCGGCCTGAGCGGTCATCCTAAGGCCGAGACCTTCCAGCTGCTTAAGCAAGTGAGCACCGACATCACGCCGAGAGACAAGGGCGCAAGTTCTAGTCTTTCCTGAACCTACAGACCTCGGCGGATACCACCAGAGAAACGGAGCACGTGGGGCGACTGCTTCTATTGAGCCATCGGCGTAAATCGATGCCCTGGGTGCGCGCGGCAACGCTGGTTGCCTTGGGATTCCTGCTGCACCTGGAAGCGCGCCCAGCGCTGGCGCAGGACAACCCGGCAGCCACAGGTACGACTCCGCCGACCCCGGCAGTCGAAGCGTCGCCACCTAGCGGCGAAGTTTTTGCGCCCCCCGATGTCGTTGAGAGCACCGGTGGAGAGACGGCACCGGCAGCAACGGTCAACGGCAACGCGGGGGCCGAGACGCCCGCACCGGCCATGTCGCCAGCCGGCACAATCGCGAAGTCCCCGGCTCGGGCAGGGCGCTCGACCGCAGGGCAAAGGGATGCGGGGGGACCCGCGAACTCATCTCCCTTCGCTGCATTGACCTCGCCGGGCAGCGGTCCCATAAACATTAAATCTGACTCTCTGTCCGTTGATTATAAAAACAATTCGGCGATGTGGCGGGGCCACGTCCACGCGGTCAGGGCCGACGGGGAGATGACCAGCGATACCTTGCAAGTCACCTACGGCAAAGATTTTCACGAATTGCAGCAGCTGGTCGCCTCGGGCGACGTGCGCATTAGCCGGGGGACGCAATGGTCCCATAGCGATCACGCCGTGCTCAACGAAGCTAAACAGACGGTAGTTCTGACAGGTAATCCGGTGGTTCATGATGGCAACGACCAGATCACCGGGAGCAAGATAACCGTATACCTAAAGACGGGTGAAAGTGTCGTCGAAGGGGCTAAAGCAGTGATCTTCCCTCGTCCGGCGAAAACCCGTGATAATGGGGCGACGGCCGACCACTCTAAGTGATGGACGGCCGAATGCTCGATGGCGCTAGAAGTAAAATTAGATGTAAGGCTTCGGCAGCAGCTGGTGATGACACCCCAGCTTCAGCAGGCGATCAAAATCCTTCAGTTGTCGCAGCCCGAACTGGAAGCAGTCGTACAAAGCGAGCTCGATTCAAATCCGATGCTCGAGCCGCTCGACCGCAGTGTCAACGAGGCGGCGGCGAACGCGAGCGATGGCGAGGACAGCACTCCCGCGGCGGACGGGGAACCGTTGCCACCCGAGCCGGAGCTGGGCTCCGCGACTGAGACCGAGGGTGAATGGGAGCCGTCGGCCGAGGAGCGCCCGCCCGAGACGCTGACGACTGAGGCGGCCGACGCGTCCGTCGAATTGCGCGAAACGGGCCGGCTCGACAAGCTCGAATGGTTCGAATACCTGGAAAACTCCTCGCACAACTGGCAGGACTCTCAGCCACTTGACTCCGACGAGGAGCGGCGACAAACACTCGAAAACACCCTTACCCGCAGAAGTTCCCTGGAAGACCATCTGATGGTTCAGTTGCGGGAATCGAATCTCGACGAAGCAGAGAAACGCATCGGCGCGACGATAATCTACAATCTCGACGACGATGGTTACCTCGGAACGCCGCTCGAGGAGTTGGCGGCACAAATCGAAACCTCGGTCGAGAATGTCGGGCGCGTACTTACCCGCGTGCAGCGCTTCGATCCGCCCGGCGTTGCGGCTCGCGATCTTCGCGAATGCCTTTATGCGCAGTTGCAAAGGCTCGGGATGGAAGAATCGCTGGCCGCACGCATCGTCCAAAACCATCTCGACCTGCTGGAGAAGCATCGTTATCCGGAGATCGCCAAGGCGCTGGGAGTCGAGATCAAAATGGTGGGCGAAGCGGCCAAAGCGATTGGGCTGCTCGAACCGAAGCCCGGCCGCGATTACGGCGGGGCCGAGCCCGCGTATATCGTTCCCGACGTGTATGTCCACAAGCTCGGTGATGACTTCGTTGTGACGCTGAACGAGAGTGCGGTGCCGCGATTGCGGCTCGCGAACTACTATCCACGCCTACTCAAAGACGGCGCGCTCGCTCCTGAAACCAAAGAATACCTGCAGGAGCGGCTGCGGTCGGCGCGCTGGCTGGTTAAATCGATCTACCAGCGCCAGCAGACCATCTTCAAAGTCGCCAACTCGATCGTAAAGTTCCAACACGCGTTCTTCGAGCATGGTGTCAGCCACTTGAAGCCCCTGGTGCTAAAGGATGTGGCCGAGGACATCAGGATGCACGAGTCCACTATCAGCAGGGCGACCGCCAACAAGTATGCGCATACACCTCAAGGCATCTTCGAGCTCAAATTTTTCTTCACCTCGAGAGTAAAAGCAGATGGTGGCGACGATGTTAGCGCCGAAACCGTGAAGGAAAAAATTCGCGAGCTGGTCGCTGCCGAACAGGGACTCGACCCCCTCTCGGATCAGGCCATCGCGGACATTCTGCGCAACAGCAAGATCAATATCGCCCGGCGGACGGTCGCTAAGTATCGTCAGGCGTTGGGTATCCTCCCTTCGAGCCGCCGCAAAGGTTTAAGTTAACGCCAGCGGCAGAGGTCGCGGGAAGCATGAAAGGGAAAACAAGCGAAGGAAGAAAAAGCCGAGCGCGAGCACGTAAGGTCCGCCGCACCTCGCGCAAGGCTCAAATACCGGTAACCGACGTGACGGTCACTTTCCGCCATGTTGAACCTAGTCAGGCGATTCGTGCCTACGCCGAACGTAAGTTCTCCCATCTCGCCAGGTTTCTCCGGCGCACGTGTTCCGCGCACCTGATCCTCTCGGTTGACAAATTTCGCCAGGGCGGAGAAGTTACGGTCAAATCCGGAAGTCTCACCGTAGCTGCACAGGAAGAAACCCGCGACCTCTATTCGGTAATCGACTTACTGGCGGACAAGGTGGGACGCCAGTTGAAAAGTCACCTGGGTAAGGCCAAAACCAAGAAAGTACGTGCGCCTTCGGCCGGAGAGATTCTAAGCGATACCGAAGTCGAGGCGCCGCCTCCGAGCCACCGCGGCTGAGCCATGAAAATCAACGAAATTTTGAGTCCGGATCTAATCGCGCCCAATCTTAAGGGCCGCAGCAAACCCGAGCTCTTGCGCGAGCTGGGGTCGTTGATCGCAGCGAAACATCGCGAGATCAATCTCGACGACCTTGTCGCCGTGCTCGCCGAACGGGAGCGCCTGGGTTCGACCGCGATCGGTGATGGGATCGCCATTCCCCACGGCAAAATCTCAGGCGCGCGCCAGATCCTCGGCGCCTTCGGCCGCCATACGCAGGGCGTGGACTTCGAGTCGCTCGACGATAAGCCGACACATTTGTTTTTTCTGCTGGTGGCGCCAGAGGATTCGAGCAGTCTCCACCTGAAGGCGTTGGCGCGAGTATCCCGCCTTTTCAAGGACAGTACCTTCCGCGAACGTTTGGTAGTCGCGGCGGACGCGAGCGAGATCTTCCGTTTGATCGTGGAGGAAGACAGCCGCTATTAGTATGCAGCTTTGCGTATGAGAACCGCGGCGGACGCCGCGTCGGCGTGAGATCGTCGCATTCGAGCAGCGGGACACGCGATCGTGTGAGCGCTCGCAACCGCCAGGGGGGCAAACGGAGTACCCGTATGACTCCAGGCGAAAGTGGGGCTACCACACAGCAAGCGCGCCTGATCGTGGTGACCGGCGTGTCCGGGTCGGGACGCGCGTCGGCAATGCGCGTACTGGAAGACTTGGGCTTCTACTGTGTCGATAACCTCCCCGTCGCTCTGGCGCCGAATGTTGTCACTTTAGCGACCGAACACGACCGAGCACTCACAGGGGTCGCGTTTGGGATTGACGCGCGCGAGCGCATGTTTTTCCCGGAATGGCCCAAGGTGTTCGCTCAGCTCGAGCACAGCGGCTTTCGGCCTGAAATACTCTTTCTTGATGCCTCCGACGAAGTGCTGGCGCGACGTTACTCCGAAAGCCGCCGGCCCCATCCGATGGCCGAAAGCGGCGCCAGCGTCGCCGACAGCATCAGGCTCGAGCGTCTGGCGCTCGCCGAGATTCGCGAGCGCGCGACCCGCATAATCGACACGACCACAAGTACGGTACATGAACTGCGTGAGGTGGTGACGGCGGCGGTGATGGGCGCGCATGGCGGCGGCCGGATGCGAATCTCGCTCGTTTCCTTCGGCTATAAGTACGGCCATCCGGTAGGCCTTGATTTGATCCTCGATGTTCGATTCATTCCCAACCCGTTTTTCGTTCAAGAGCTGCGACCGCTCAGCGGCGCTGATACGCGCATCCGCGACTATGTAATGGCGCAGAAGGAAACGCCGCGATTCCTGAAACTGGTGGATGAGCTGCTGGAGTTTCTGCTGCCGCTCTATCAGCGAGAAGGCAAAAGCTACCTCGCCATTGGCCTGGGATGCACGGGCGGCCGCCATCGCTCCCCCGTGCTGGCGCGCGAACTTATGCAGCGGCTGGCGCGTGCCGGTTTCGAGGCCGATGTTCGCGACCACGACATCGACCGCTGACGCATCGGGTTCGGGTGGAAGCCATCGGAGTCCGCAGCCACGCGGATGAACACTCGCTCAGTTCATTATACTGCCGGCATCGACGTTGATGGTTTGACCTGTCACTCCAGCCGCGAGATCACTTGCCAAAAATAGGGCGACCCGCGCGACCTCATCCTCGGTGACCATCCGCTGCAAGGCCGCGGTCGACGTGAAGCCCTTCTTGACTTGGTCATAGGGGGCGCCCATCGCTTCGGCGCGAGCTCGAATCACACGTTCGATGCGATCGCCTTCGACCGCGCCCGGACAGATGCAATTGACACGAATCCCGTTGGTTCCCCATTCGCCGGCCAGTGTTTGCGTTAGCCCGATCATCGCCCATTTGGAAGCCGCGTAGGGTGAGCGTAGCGGATAACCACGTCGACCGGCGCCGGAAGAGATCATCAGGATGTTTCCGGCACCCTGCTTCACCATCACTGGAAT
The DNA here is from genome assembly GCA_963837035.1 of uncultured Pseudomonadota bacterium. Lineage (GTDB taxonomy): Bacteria > Desulfobacterota > Binatia > Binatales > Binataceae > JASHZA01. The sequence goes on along the minus strand of CAWIMH010000018.1, from coordinate 163,926 downwards.
TGCGGCCCGCGAGGCCAGCCACGCGCCGGTTAGATTGATGTCGATCACCTCCTGCCATTCGCGCAATGCCATTTCGGTCGTGCGCTTGGTGGGACCGGCAATACCTGCGTTGTTGACCAGGATGTCGATACGGCCGAAGGCGCGGACCGTCTCCTCGACCATGCGGCTGCAATCCGTCTCCTTCGCAACGTCGGCCTGGACCACAATCGCAGAAGCCCCGAGTTTCGTGGCCTCCGCACGGGCCTCCTCGAGAGGTCCTGGCGTGCGTGCGGCGAGCGCAAGCTTCGCTCCTTCGCGTGCATAGGCGAGGGCAATCTGCTTGCCAATCCCGTAGCCGCCGCCCGTGATAATGGCTACCTTATCCTTCAGCTGTGGCATGGCTGGTTCCTTATCTTCGCGACGAAGTGACGAGACTTTTCAGCGCGAATGTAGCGGCATTCCCGCGCGACGACAACGAACGGTGGTCGCGGTAGCTTTCCATCTGTCGACTGCAAATACTGCTGGCTGGTTATGTTTTGCCTTGTCAGACATTGTGCTGCTCCATATCATAATTTTGGGTTGTGATGGCCGCAGTAAGTCCGATACAAACGTCCTCCACCGAACCGAAGGGCGACTCCCGGGTGCTCGTAGTTCTGCGGATTGCGATTTTGGCCCTCATCGGCGGAGGATCGCTGTTTCTCCTCTTCGTCCATCGCGAATGGCTGGCGGATCCACGCATGATCAAGCAAGAGGTGCTGGAGTGCGGCGCGTGGGGGCCGATAGCCTATATTGTTCTATATGCGGTTGGACCATCGTTTCTGGTGCCTGGCGCCGCCATGACGATCGCGGGAGGTTTGGCGTTCGGCGCGGTATGGGGAGCGTTATGGTCGGTTGTTGGTGCGAATCTGGGTGCTCTGGTGGCTTTCGGAGCGGGGCGTTTCCTGGGTAGAAATTTCGTCGAGCGAACCATAGGAAATCGCTTTCACAGGCTGTTCGGTCGTCTGGCGCGTAACGGCTTTTACATCACCCTTTACCTGCGCATCGTGCCGGTGATTCCATACAACGCGTTCAATCTCCTGGCGGGCGCATCGCCCATCACCTTTCGCGATTACTTCTGGGCGAGCGTGGTCGGAATGATACCGGGAACGGTACTTTTCGCTGTACTGGGTGACGCATTGTGGCATCCGGCTTCTCCGCGCTTTTTCATCGCCATTGGCCTCATCATGCTTTGCTTCGGCGCCGGGGAAATCTATCGCCGCCGCCAGGCAATCACCTTGGGGGAAGAGGTGGCAACGTGATGGCGGCTAGTAGCCTCGGGCAACGTTGCCTAACAGAAGCGCGCGCAACGAGTAGTTTCATGATCTGTGCGGTGCCATCACCGATTTCGAGGCCGATCACGTCGCGCAAACGCTGCTGATGCGGCAAATCCATACTGAATCCGAGATGCCCATGGAGGAGCAGGCACTGATGCAGCACCTGCGCCGCAAGCTCTGGCGCCCACCATTTCACTCCGGCTGCGATCCAGCCATGCGGCAGACCCCGATCTTTGAGCGACAGGGCTTCGTAACAGAGCAGCCGCGCCGCCCTTAGTTTGACCGCGGCCTCCGCGAGCGGAAACGACACGCCCTCGAACCGCGCGAGGCTACCGCCGAAAGCCTGGCGATCAACTACATATTTGCAGGTTTCCTCGACGCTTTGCTGGGCCGCGCCAATACACATCAGGCCAATCAGTGCGCGGCTGAAATCGAATCCTTGCATCACCTGAACGAAGCCCGCTCCTTCGGCGCCGATACGCGCTTGCGCCGGCACACGGACTTCGTCGAAGAAGATCTGCCCCCTTCCGATCGCCCGCGACCCGAGATCTTTGAAGCGATTGCGGCTGACTCCCGGTGATCGGAGGTCCACGTAAAATGCGCTGACCCCATGGGCCGCCTCTTCAATGGTGCCGGTCCGGGCCATTACCAAAGCGGTGTCGGCCCACGACGCGAAGGAGATGGAAGACTTCTCCCCATTGAGTAGATAGCCATCGCCATCACGACGCGCCGCGAGCTTGACATGCGCCGCGTCGGACCCGCCCGTCGGTTCGGTTACACCCAGAGCGGGGACGGCCTCACCGCGACAGATAGGCGGCAAAAACACACTCTTTTGGTGCGCATCGCCATTTGCGGCGACGATCGCTCCCACCAGCGCCGTCAGCAGCAGGACGTACGCGGCATTGAAGTCGGCTCGCGCAATTTCCTCGTGGGCAATCCCGAGTGCAACGTAGTCCAGGGACTGACCGCCATGGCTGGAATCGACCATCGGCGCGCAGAGGCCCATCTCCCCCAGCTTGCGTACGACTTCGCGCGGCAGGTCGATGTCGCTATCGCGAGCCATGTAATGGAGTGCGAGCTCACGAGCCGCAAAAGCTGCAAGTGTCGTCCGCAGCAGTTCCTGCTCCGGGTTAAACGCGAAGTCCATGACTATGTCTCTCTTTTGGGGGACGACGCTCGTCGCTATGGATTGACCATCGGTTCCGACTGCCCCGGGGGATTGTTCCCCACGCCGGGTAAGCTCTGCAGACCGCCCGCCCCTGGAACGGCATCGATGCCTGGCATCTCAATCATCTGAGACTCGATATTGCCTTCTTCCGTATTGATGGAAGTCGACCCCGTTGCGACATCGGGCGAATCGTCGCCGTTCTCATCGGCTTTTTGCTGCGCATGGCGCATGAGCTGGGTCTCTATGTCTTCCTTTGAGACCGTAGGCTTCATTCCAATGCTGTGAGACCAGTCCGAGCGCTCCTGCTCATTCATATTGAGCCAGATTTGATTTGCGCGAGGGGCGTCTCCGCGTTCGAGCGCTTCGACGAACTTTTGCTGCGTACTGGGACCATGATGGAACAGGAAGCAACCGTCGCTCCCAACGACGAATACGCACAGCGCGACTCGGCAAATCGCCTTCGTGAAATGTCCCCGCCGCGGGGGGCTGAATTCTTTGTTCGTCGCGGGCTGACTATCCATCATTCGCGAGTGTATTGACATCCCGGTGCCGGGATCAATTCAAGTCGCGCTCGACGACATTCGCTGGAAGTCGTGCGAGACCAAAAGGAACCGCCGCTCGAAGCAAGCCTCGAACGGCGGTTCACTACGTCTTCAGAGCCTTGCGTCAGCTTTGCGGAGAATTGCTCCCGCTCACGATATCGAGGTGTCCTTCCATCGACTCGCCAGCGACCGAGCCGCCGGTTATTCCGGTCACGACACAATGGTACTGACCGGCGTCCAGATCGTTAACCAGGTTCTTATGAACCAAAGTCCGATTGCAGGTCAGCGTGATACTCTCGCTGTTATTTGCTGAGCAGAAAGTACTGCTGACGCTAATTGGGGTAACGGCGAGGCTCGCCATCGTGATGGTGAACTGGCCGGTAGACGAGGAGAAAGATCCCGCTGGTTTGGTGATTTGGCCGTCGCCCGATGGGATAGCGACAGCGCAAACGTCCGTTTCGGTCGAATCCGACGCCGTCATAGTCACACTACCCGAAAAAACTCCGGCTTGGTCAGCGATCACCTGGCCGATTGCAAGCACACTGACCACCGAGCCGCTAATTACCTGGTTACCGTTCAGACGCAGGTTCATGTTGCCCGACGGCCCCTTGGCAAATGCGAAGGGTCCTGCTCCGCTTGCCATTGCCAATGCCGCCGCCCCGATTACCCCGATACGAATCCGTCTGTTCATACTCTCTCCTCTCAACCACCTTTTTTGGCCCCGAGGCCGTTCTATTCGGGCGCCGATGCTTGAATTTGCGCCCAGCATTCCTTGACGATTTCGTTAGCCTGCCTCGCTTACGGAGACTGGTGTCACGGTACAAACAGCGTACCGTGCGGCCCGGGATGAGGGAACGAAAAAACTTCGTCGCCGCTCTCATCTGCGCCAATCGCGCCCGATGACGAAATCAGCAATGCTGCTATGTCAATTGATGCGGAATTAGATAGGCTAATAGATGACCACGCTGCGGATCGACTTCCCCTGATGCATCAGGTCGAATGCATCGTTGATCTTTTCCAGCGGCATCGTATGCGTGATCAGGTCATCGATGTTGATCCGGTGATCCATGTACCAATCCACGATCTTGGGCACATCGCGGCGGCTTTTCGCACCGCCGAAGGCCGTACCCTTCCAGGTGCGGCCGGTGACGAGCTGGAAGGGCCGCGTCGAAATCTCCTCGCCAGCGCCGGCCACGCCAATAATCACACATGTTCCCCATCCACGCTGGCAGCATTCGAGCGCCTGGCGCATCAATTTGACGTTGCCAACGCATTCGAACGCGAAGTCGGCACCGCCCTTGGTCAAATTGACCAGGTATGGGACAAGGTCGCCGCGTACTTCGGTGGGATTGACGAAGTGGGTCATTCCGAATTTTTCCGCGATCGCGCGCCGCGCGGGATTCAGGTCAATTCCAACTATCATCGAGGCTCCGGCAAGCCGCGCCCCCTGAATAACATTGAGTCCGATTCCGCCCAGTCCAAACACCGCGACACGATCGCCGACCTGCACTTTTGCCGTGTTGATTACGGCCCCGATACCCGTGGTGACGCCGCATCCGATGTAGCAGACCTTGTCGAACGGCGCGTCCTCGCGAATCTTGGCGACCGCGATTTCCGGTAGAACGGTGAAATTCGCGAAGGTCGAGGTACCCATGTAATGGTGGAGCCGTTTGCCGCCAATCGAGAAGCGGCTGGTCCCATCGGGCATCAAGCCTCGCCCCTGAGTCTCGCGAATCGCGGTGCAGAGATTGGTGCGGCCCGAAGTACACGACGGGCATTGGCGGCACTCCGGAATGTAGAGCGGAATCACGTGGTCGCCACTTTTGACCGACGTCACCCCGGGGCCGGTTTCCACAACCACGCCAGCCCCTTCATGACCCATGATCGAGGGAAACAGCCCCTCGGGGTCCTTGCCCGAGAGCGTATAGGCGTCGGTATGGCAAATGCCGGTCGCCTTGATCTCGACCATCACCTCGCCGGATTTCGGACCTTCGAGATCGACTTCGGCGATTTCCAACGGTGCATCGGCTCGATATGCGACCGCAGCCCTGACCTTCACGTTGAAACTTCCCTCTCTTTTGAAATGATCGGACGCGCAGCCTGACCACGCCATCGCGAATCGCGCGACCGCCGTCGGCACTTAGTGTCTCGAAGAAGACGACATCGCCACCGGTGGATTTTTCGCGCGATCGGATTCTCACGATGATCTCCGACGGCATCAGCACCATGGCGCCGAACCGGGCGTAAATTTCGGCGACTTTGTCCGGATCGTTGCCCCCCTCGGCATCGACGATTCGCGATACCGCAAACGCGAGAGTGGCCGTGCCATGCAGGATAATCGCCGGCAGTCGTGCCGCGGACGCCACCGCGGCATCGGTGTGAACCGGGTTCCAGATACGCGCGCATTCCGTATAGACATGCGCGGCGCCTGCGGCGATCGACACCGGAATATCGGCGGGCGATTTTGCCGACGAATGCAAAAAGGCCGGTGGCTGGGGGACCGCTCCAGCCCGTTCACCCCCTGCCAGCTCTACCTCGCGGTAGAGGCTTCCGTAGTAAGTTGTGCAGACGGGCACGCCCTTATCGTCGACTGTATCGAACCTAACGATTTCGTACGCGCCCGGTTTACGCTGCTCGACGCTGATCATCTCGGCGACGGTCGATACTCGCGTCGGAGGACGTATCGCTCGATGCAAAATCGTGTGGTGGGTGGCATGAACTCCGCGTGCAGCCTCGGCCCCGGTCAGACCGGAGCGCAGCTTCGCGCGAATCGCACCCGCCGCTGCCCATTCGAAGCAGACTGGGAACAGTGGATGGGCGACGATCCCTTCCGTACGCCGGGTGTCCATATAACAGGGCAGGTTGTCGCCGATTCCGGCCGCGTCGGCCATCGTCCAGCGTGCGTCGATTTCCGCTGTGATCGGCCCGATTTTGGTCCCTACCAACGATGAATCGAGTGGCATCCGGTACTTTTACCGCTATCACCACCGCGAAATCCAACCGCGCGGTGCGTCCTGGGACGACCGGTGTGAGACCCCAGGTTATTTGGCTTAGTCGTCGCCTTCAGCGCCGTCGCCGTTCGAATCGTCGTCCTCGTCGCGCTCCGCCAGCGGCGAGACCGCGCGAACCTTCTCGGAGGTTTCGAGCTTCACCAGGTGCACACCCTGGGCGTTGCGCCCGGTTATACGCACCTGTTTGACGCCGAGCCGGATGATCTTGCCGTGATCCGTAATCAGCACCACCTGGTCGTCGGTCCCGACCTGGCGCACGCTGATCACCTTGCCGGTTCGATCCGTCACGTCCATCGTGATCACGCCTTTACCCCCGCGATGGGTCAGGCGGTATTCGTTTGCCGGCGTACGTTTGCCAAAGCCGTTCTCTGAGACCGTGAGCAACGTTTCGTCGTCGCGCGCGACCGCGATCGAGACCACTTCGTCAGTTACCAGGGTGACCGTTTTGCCTTCCCTGATCGAGGACGACTCGAGTTCCATTCCGGCGACACCGCTGGCGTTGCGGCCCATCGCGCGGACTTCCTCCTCCTTGAACCGGATCGCCTGACCGGCGCGCGTCGAGAGCACAATCTGTTGATTGCCGTCGGTGATCCGTACACCGATCAATTCGTCACCGTCTTCGAGATTGATCGCGATTATTCCGCTTGAACGGATGTTACTGAACTCGTCGATCTCGGTTTTCTTCACCTTGCCGCGGCGCGTCGAAAAAAAGACGTACTTGCCCTTGGTATCCTTGGGCATCGGCAGAAAGGCGGAAAGGGTTTCCTCGTTCGCGAGACTGAGCAGATTCGCGATCGAACGCCCACGGGCGGCGCGTCCGCCTTCGGGTAGCTCATACGCTTTTTTCTCGTAAACCTTGCCGGCGGTGGTAAAGAACAGGAGGCGATCGTGTGTGCCAACGGGCACCAGATGTTCGACGAAATCCTCTTCGCTCGTGGTTGCACCGATCTTGCCGCGGCCGCCGCGCCGCTGCGTGCGATAAAGCGAAAGCGGGGTCCGCTTGATATAGCCACCGTGAGTGACCGTGACCAGGACGTCTTCTTCGACTATTAGGTCTTCGATCGAAAAGTCGCCCTCGGCCTCAATAATCTGCGTGCGGCGATCGTCGGCGAATTCCTTTCTGATCTCCGTCAGCTCCTCGGCGATGATCCTCAGCAGCTCTTTCTCATCCGCGAGGATTTCATTGAGCACTTCGATCGTCTCGCGGGTCTCCTTGTGCTCCGCTTCGATCTTGTCGCGTTCGAGCGAGGTCAGCCGGCGCAGGGTCAGGTCGAGGATTGCCTGTGCCTGGATTTGCGAGAGTCCAAACCGTTGCATCAAGCCGGTGCGTGCGCTCTCGGCGTCTTTGGACGCGCGGATCAGCTTGATCACGTCGTCGAGGTTGCGCAGCGCGATAAGCAGGCCTTCGAGCACATGGAGACGTGCTTCTGCCTGGCGCAAGTCGAAACGGGTGCGCCGCGTAATCACGAGTTTGCGATGCTCGAGGAACTGCACCAGCATCTCGCGCAAATCGAGTTCGCGCGGCCGCCCCTCGTGGATCGCCAGCATGATCAGCCCGTAGCTCTCCTGCAACTGCGTGAGCTTGTAGAGCTGGTTCAGCACGATCTTCGGCTCCGCGTCGCGTTTGAGTTCGACCACGATCCGCATCCCGTCGCGGTCGGATTCGTCGCGCAGGTCGCTGATTCCTTCGATCCGCTTGTCGTTGACCAGCTCGGCGATACGCTCGATCAGCTTGGTCTTGTTGACCTGGTAGGGAATCTCCCGAACGATAATCGACGCCTTACTACTGCGTTTGTCGGTCTCGATAGCGGCGGTCGCGCGGATCGTCAGAATCCCGCGCTTGTTGAGATAGGTCTGGCGGATAGCCGCACGGCCCAGCAACTGGCCGCCGGTCGGAAAGTCAGGCCCAGGGATGATGTCGAGAATCTGTTCGAGCGAGATATCGGGGTTTTCGATCAGCTTGAGCAGCGCGTCGCAGACCTCGCCCAAATTGTGCGGCGGTATATTAGTCGCCATTCCGACCGCAATCCCATCCGATCCGTTTATCAGCAGATTGGGTATCTGCGCCGGAAGCACTTCGGGTTCCTGATCCGAACCGTCGAAATTGTCGACGAAATCGACCGTATCCTTGTCGATATCGGCGAGCATCCGCTCGGCCAGCCGCGTCAAGCGGCATTCCGTGTAGCGGTAGGCTGCTGGAGGGTCGCCGTCGATCGAGCCGAAGTTGCCCTGGCCGTCGATCAGCGGGTAGCGCATGCTGAACGGCTGCGCCATCCTCACCAGCGAATCATAGACCGCGCTGTCGCCGTGCGGGTGGTATTTCTTGAGCACCTCGCCGACGACACCGGCGCATTTGGAGTAGCGGCGGGTCGAGAGCAGGCCTTCGCGGAACATCGCATAGAGGATGCGTCGGTGGACGGGTTTGAGGCCGTCGCGCAAATCGGGCAAGGCGCGTCCGATATTCACCGACATCGCGTAGTCCAGGTAGGACTGCCGCATGTCGGCTTCGATAGTTAACCGCGCGGGTTCGTTGCGTGTAGGTTCGGTTCCGTTGGTATCAGCCATAAATCTTCGATCCTACCCGAATCCTTTCGGGGAATCGGGAAAGGACGCCGCACACAAGTCGATCCAGGTGGAAGGTGAGGGTTGATTGGGTTCAGATATCCAGGTTCTTCACGTTCAGCGCGTTCTCTTCGATAAACTGGCGGCGCGGTTCGACCACGTCGCCCATCAGCCGCCCGAAAATCTCTTCGGCCTCTTCCTGCGAACCGATTTCCATCCGCAGCATCGAGCGCTTCTCGGGATCCATCGTGGTCGCCCACAACTGATCCGGATTCATCTCGCCGAGCCCCTTATAGCGCTGGACCTCGACCCCCTTCTGACCGGCCGCCACGACCGCGCCGGCCACAGCCTTGAGGGATTCGAGCGTTCGTTCCTCATCGCCGGTTTTGATCTTATACGGCGCCTTCAAAGTCTCGAGATCTGCTCCCAGCCGCCGGATTTCGCGGAGTTCGCCGCTATGAAACAGGGCAAGATCCACCACCGTCGGCGGGGTCGCCCCATTGCGCCGATGCGAGAAGACCGCGCGCCACGCCGATTCTTCCGCGGGAAGGATCCGCGGGTCGTCGAGACTGAGCTCGGGCAGCGCCGCCTTGATCGCCGCTGCGGCTTTCCTGAGCTCATCCTCGTCGCGGAAGGTGTCTGCTCCGATCTCCTTGTCCGCGAGCATCTTCGAAAGTACGGTGACGATCGGGCGCTCCTTCGCGCGGCGTTCCAGCGCTTCGTACATCCGTTCGAAATGGAGCGTTTTGCGCACCAGCGTCTTGAGCGCCGCACCCTTGAATTCGCGCGTGTCCTTACCTTTGCCGCTCTCGAACGTCACCGCCTCGGCGCCAAGATCCGTAAGGTAATCTTCGAGCGCGGGCTCGTCCTTCAGATAACGCTCGTTCTTGCCCTTTTTGGCGCGAAACAACGGCGGCTGGGCGACGTACAGATGGCCGTTCTCGATAATCTCGGGAAACTGGCGGAAGAAAAACGTCAGTAGCAGCGTGCGGATATGCGAGCCGTCGACGTCGGCGTCGGTCATGATCACGATCGTATGATAACGCAAGCGCGCGAGGTCCTTCTCGTCGCCTACCCCCATACCGAGCGCGGTGATTAGCGTGCGGAGCTCCACCGAAGAGAGCACCTTGTCGATGCGCGCGCGTTCAACGTTCAGGATCTTGCCGCGCAGCGGCAGGATCGCCTGGACCCTGCGGTCGCGGCCCTGTTTGGCGGAACCGCCTGCTGAATCGCCTTCGACGATGAACAGCTCGGCGCGTGCCGGGTCGCGCTCCTGGCAATCGGCAAGTTTGCCCGGCAGCGACCCCGAATCGAGAGCGCCCTTGCGCCGTACCAGTTCCTTGGCTTTGCGTGCCGCTTCGCGAGCCGCCGCGGCCTCGACCGCCCGCGCAACTATCCGTTTGGCGGTGCCGGGGTTTTTTTCCAGATACTCGCCGAGCTTTTCGTTGACCAGCGCCGCAACCAGCCCTTCGACTTCGGAATTGCCGAGCTTGGTCTTGGTTTGGCCCTCGAACTGGGGCTCTGGCAGCTTCACGCTGACAATCGCAACCACGCCTTCACGCGTGTCATCTCCCTCGAGCCGCAGGTCCTTGTCCTTGCTTTTGAACAGATTGTTTTTCTGCCCGTAGTTGTTGAGCGTGCGGGTGAGCGCGGACTTTAGCCCCGAGAGATGGGTGCCGCCTTCGATCGTGTGAATGTTATTGGCGTAGCTGAAAATTATTTCGTGGATCGCGTCGGTCCACTGCAGTGCGACCTCGACATCGACCCCTTCGCGCACGCCTTCGAAGAAGATAACGTCGTGCAGTGTCGCGCTGCTCTCAGTCAATGACTCGACGAATTCCGCGATCCCGCCCTCGTAATGGAATTCCTCTTGTTTGCCGCTGCGTTCGTCTCTCAACCGGATTCTAAGTCCCGCGTTGAGATAGGCCATCTCCCGCAGATAGCGCGCGATCGTTTCGTACTTGAATTTGACCTCGTTGAAGATACTCGCGTCGGGCGAGAAAGTGGTCTTGGTCCCGCCGAGCTTGGTCGTCCCGCGCTCTTCGACCTTGGTTTTAGGAGCCCCCCGTTCGTAGCGCTGATAGTAAACTTTGTTGTTCTTGCGAACTTCGACCTCGAACTCTTCGCTGAGCGCGTTCACGACCGAAGCGCCTACCCCGTGAAGTCCACCCGAAACCTTGTAAACACCGCGGTCGAACTTGCCACCGGCGTGGAGCACCGTGTGTACAACTTCGAGCGCCGATCGCTTCTCCGTCGGATGCATGTCGACCGGAATACCGCGGCCATTGTCCTCGACGGAGATGCGGTCGTCACCGAGAATCGCGACGTTAATGTCGGTGCAGAAACCAGCCAGGGCTTCGTCAACCGAGTTGTCGACGATCTCGGTAACCAAGTGATGCAATCCGCGCTCGGCGGTGTCGCCGATGTACATGCCAGGGCGCTTCCGCACCGCTTCGAGGCCTTCGAGAACCCGAATCGAGTCGGCGCCATAGGCGTCGGAACTTTGCTTATTTGCCATAGGAAAAATTGAACAGAAAGGACAACTACAACCGCTCCACAGCCTCCGTAATTATACGTTTCGAAGAGCGGATAGTAAAGAAAACGGACGGATTCCATGAAGGCCAATCAGAACACTATTTCAAATGGACCAATGGTGCCGAAAACCTCATGTTTTTGTTGCTGGAACTTCACACCGTGGACCGCCCCCCAAAGAAGCCGATAGGCTCGTCTCATAGAGCCCTAAATAAAACAGCGTTCTTTGAAGTCGCGGAAGGCCGGGCTAGCGACACATCATGGCGTAATTCAGGGCGTTTAGCTGTGCTTTCGCAGGCACCCGAAAAGAAAGGCGGTCGTCCGCCATTTTTGAACCGGTAGCGAACAAAGCCTCACCCGAATACGCGCTTGGGAATCTCGTTTTCTGTTCGATGCGGCGGGCGTGCGGGCTTGCCGATGCTCGTGTGCTCAAGTGAAGCCGAGCGCTGGTATTCGCGCAGATAGTGGAGAAATTCCGCCGGCCCGACGTACCCAATGCGGCGCTTGCGAATTTTACCCGCGGCATCAATGAAGACCGTGGTCGGGACGCCCTGAACGTTGAACTGGCGGATGATCGCCTGGTTATGCGCGTTTTCGGCGGTAAGGTTCGCGCGCATCAGGACAAACCCGCTCAATTCGCTCATTACCCGAGGATCCACGAAAGTTGTCCGTTCCATCTCACGGCAGGGCACGCACCAGTCCGCACTGAAATCGAGCACGACGGGCTCACCCCGGGCCGTGGCGGCCGCCAGTGTCGCGGCGTCATAGGGTTGGAAAATCACCTCAGAACGTGTCTTGCCAGCAGAAAAGAACAGATAAATTAGCGCCACGACAGCGATCACGCCGATGGTCGATTTAATAACGAAGAAGGGCTGCCAGTTAGTGCCTTCGCGCGAGACAAAACCCAGGCAAATCCCAACGGCCGCCGCGTAAAACGGCAACATCCGCGTGATCAGGCGATTCGGCACAATCGGGTCCAGAAAGTAAAGTGCCAGCCCTACCAGGATAAAGCCGAAGAGCTGCTCGATCCACGCAAGCCATTCGCCCGAGCGTGGCAGCTGGCGGATACTGCCGGCGGCAAGGGCCAAGCCTATGTACGGAAGCCCGAGGCCGACGGCCAAAGTAAAAAATAGCGCGAATCCAAAGAGTGCGCTCCCGCTGCGCTGCACCATGAGCAGTAGGCCTAGCACGATCGGACCGATGCAAGGGGCAGCAACGACCCCCATGCCCAGCCCCATCGCGATAGCGCCGGCATAGCCGCGCCGCGCGATTCCCGCTCGCTGCATCAACCATTGGGGCGGCTGCAACGCGAAGAGTCCGAAGCTCGAAGCCGCGAGCGCGAGAAGCATCGTCGCGATTACGGCTAGTACCCACGGATCTTGCAGAGCTCCGCCGAATAGTCCCCCGGAGAGTGCCGCCGCTACGCCCACGCTGGAAAATGTCAGCGCGATTCCGGCGACGTAAAGAACGGCGAGCACGACGACGCGGCGAGGCCCGCCGCCTTCGTTGCCGAAGAAAGCTATGGTTACGCCGATTAGTGGATAGACGCAGGGTGTCAGATTGAGTGCTAGTCCGCCCAGAAGAACGACGAGAAAGCCAAGGACGTTTCCGTAACTAGCGAAAACATTGGCAACCGACCATCTTGAGCCGGTTTCATCTTCATCGGCGGGAGTACTGGCTGCGGTGGAGTCCGCAAAGCCGGCGGCGGCCAAGTCCGTCTTGTATCCGATAGATGTGGGCCGAAGGCACTGATCATCGTTGCAGGCCTGGTAGGCCAGCTGCACCGTTGCAGGCTCGCCGATGCCGGGCCGCAAGGATGGGGCTGCCGTCACCTGCACTTCGAACTTGACCGTGCCGGTAAAAACCGAGAGTTGCTCGCCGGCGGCGAACTTGAGCCCTACGTTGCGTGCCGGCGGATACGCAACCGGTCCGGCCACAACGTCGGGCGGTGCCGCGACCGTAAGCCGGGTGGGAATGTAGTAATCGCCGAGCGGATGGTCGGAATTGATATGCCATCCGGGGAGAATGCGCGCCGTAACGACCAGCCGGCTCGCGCCGCCCGGGATCAGCGGCCGGGCGAGGACCGCGGACTGGATGGAGACTACGCGGCCCGGATCCGTCGCGCCAAGGCCCGAGGCGGGACTGGCCAGCGTCACCGATAGAAAAACGGCCACGGCGAGCAACGGCGGTGTGACCGTCTTGAGGGTACGACTGCATGAACCGGTACTGCACCAGGGATGGCTGCGCTTCATGTGATTGCGAGCCGGCGCATGAGGCTTAAGCCGTCGTGGCCCCAGGACGCGACAGCGCGGTTCCCCCACAACACTTGAGGCTAATCGATTGGAACACCGCCGCCATTAGAGAGTGGAGCATGGTCGACGATCTCGAGACCGTAACCGGGCAGATTGGCGAGTCGCGGCGGCTTGTCGGTCAGCAGGACCATCTTGCGCACTCCGACGTCGCGCAGAATCTGGGCGCCGATACCATAGTCGCGAAAATCGGCCTCGGGAGCGTTGAGCCGGGTACTCGTGCGCTGGATCTGGCGGCGCCCGTTGCCGTCGATATCGTTCGCGATCGCGTCAGAGTCGCGCTTGAGGTAGAGGATCACGCCTTTGCCGGCGGCAGCGATTTGCTCCATCGCGTTGTGAACCAGCGCGCGCGTGTTGCGTTTGGCATAGCCGAAGACGTCTCCGGGCAGGTATTCGCGATGGGCTCGCACCAGCACCGGCTGATCCGGTTCGATTTTTCCCATCACCAGGACCAGATGCTCGCTTTGGTCGACACGATTGCGATAGACGCACGCGGTGAAGTCGCCGAAAGCGGTCGGGAGGCGGGCCTCGGCGATGCGCTGCACCATGGTCTCGTTGCGCAGGCGATATTCGATTATATCGGCGACGGTGACGAGCTTGAGGCCGTGCTCGCGAGAGAATTCGACCAGGTCATCGCGCCGCGCCATGGTGCCATCTTCCTTCAAAATCTCGCAGATAACGCCGGCGGGCTTGAGACCGGCGAGACGAGCAAGGTCGACCGCGCCCTCGGTCTGCCCGGTGCGAACCAGGACGCCGCCTTCGCGCGCGCGCAGCGGATAGACATATCCGGGAGTAATGAACTCGATGCCCGTGGCGTCTTCGCGGACGGCCTGAAGAATAGTGGTGGCGCGATCCTGCGCGGACACGCCGGAACCAGCAGCGCGTCGCGCGGTAATCGGAACGGTAAAGGCGGTGCCGAGAGGAGCCTGATTGTCGCCCACCATCATGCTGAGGCCGAGTTGGTTGATGCGTTCCGCCGACATCGGCAGACATATGAGACCGCGGCCATGCCGCGCCATGAAGTTGATCGCCTCGGGCGTGGCCTTTTCCGCGGCCATGCAGAGGTCGCCCTCATTCTCGCGATTTTCGTCGTCCATCAGGACGATCATGCGACCGCGGCGAGTCTCCTCGAGCGCCTCTTCGACGGAGATGAACGGGGCATTTGGGGTATGGGCGCGCGGAGCGATCTCACCGAACATAGCTGGCCTCTACCCGCGGATCCACGGTGGTCGGCAGCCTCAACCCCATCCGTCGGGCTCACTCATTGTAGCCCACGCGCGCCCCAAGCGTGAACCCCCTTGAAGGGGTGGGATCGCGTCGCGAAACTCTGCTGTAATGGGTCAAAGTTCGATGTCGCAGGATGAAGTAGTCGGCGGAACGCCCGGTCCGCCTCCAGAACCAAACCCGGGACACCCGGCCGAGTCCGTGGCGGAAAGGACGCAGGGCAGATGGATGAGCGCCTTCAGCGCCATGCGCCATCGCAACTTTCGCCTCTTTTTTGGCGGTCAGCTCATTTCGCTGATCGGCACCTGGATGCAGACGGTGGCGCAGGCATGGCTGGTGCTCAAGCTGAGCAACTCGCCGCTGATGCTGGGGCTGGTGACCTTCGCGCGTTTCATGCCGATGTTGCTGGTGGCGATGTTTGCCGGGGTCGTGGTCGACCACGTGGATCGGCGCCGCCTGCTGATCATTTCGCAGACGCTGCTGATGTTGAGCGCCTTCGCCCTGGCCGCGCTGACCTGGAGCGGTGTCGTACGGGTCGAGCACGTCATCATTCTCGCCGCCTTCAATGGCCTGGTGGGCGCCTTCGACGTCCCCGGACGGCAGTCGTTCGTGGTGGAGATGGTTGGAATCGAGGACCTGCCCAATGCGATCGCGCTCAACTCGTTGATCTTCAATGGGGCGCGCACGATCGGTCCGGCGATCGCCGGGGTGCTAATCGCGTGGACCGGAATAGGAATGTGCTTTTTTTTGAACGGAGTGAGTTTCCTGGCCGTGATCTGGAGCCTCAACGCGATGCAGCTGCCGCGGAGAGTCGCGCAGAGTTTGGGCGGATCGATGCTGCGACGCCTGCACGAGGGGCTGGCTTACGTATGGGGTCACCGCCCGAGCTTGTATCTTCTGTTGATCGGCGGGATCTGCAACGGCTTTGGGGTGCAATACACGGTGCTGCTGCCGGTTTTTGCGCGCGATATCCTGCACGGCGGGGCGGGCGCGTACGGCCTGTTGATGGGCGCGCAAGGGGTGGGCGCGGTGGTAGGCGCCGTGATTTTGGCTTCGCGATCGTCCGCAGGATCCCAGCGGCAGAACCTTACGGCGGGGCTGCTGATAGCCGCCGCCGGGATCGTGATGTTCGGCCTTTCACGGGACATGAGCTTATCGCTGACAGCGCAAATGATTACCGGCGCAGCACTGATTAACTACATGGCGAGCACCAATACGTTGCTGCAGATGTTCGTGTCCGACGAATTGCGCGGGCGGGTGATGAGCCTCTATACCATCTCCTTCATCGGCGCGGCGCCGCTGGGAGCGCTCGAGGTCGGGTTTATCGGCGAGCATATGAGCCCGGAGGTGGCGGTCGAGATCTGCGGCGCGATCGCGTTACTGTGTGGAATATTCATGATCACGCGGCTGCGTATGATCGCGGCGGGCCAGGCCGGACTCGACGCCGTGGCCGCAAGTACCTGAATGGCCCGCTCACCGGAATCGGGGGGATACCCGATGCCGCATCGCGAGCGCAGGGGCTATAATCCACAACATGGCTTCACGCGCAAAGACGCCGGCAGCGGCCCGGCGAGGCGACGCCGGCGCACAGATCCTGCGTCTGGTGCCACCGGTCGATGAATGCCTACAGGCGGCAGCACATGATGCAGCGCTGCGCGGCTTCAACCGCGACTATCTGAAACGAGCGGCGCAACGCGCGATCGGCGTGCTTCGCGAGAAAATTGCCGCCGGCCGTTACGAGGCGGGCACACAGCGTGAGCAGATGGTGGGCGAGGTCCTCGGGCAGATGCGCCAGACAGTCGCCAGCGACGAACCGGCGTTGAAACCGGTGGTCAACGCGACCGGCGTGGTGATCCATACGAATCTCGGCCGTGCGCTGCTGGCCGAGGCGGCGATCGAAGCGATCGAGCGGGCAGCAAGATCGGCGGTCAACCTTGAATACGATCTCGCAAGCGGCGGCCGGGGTGACCGCGACAAACTGGTCGAAGAGGAGTTGTGCGCGCTGACCGGGGCGGAGGCGGCGACGGTCGTCAACAACAATGCAGCGGCGGTGTTGCTGGCGTTGAACACGTTGGCGAACGGACGCGAGGTGGTGGTCTCGCGCGGCGAACTGGTGGAAATCGGCGGATCTTTCCGCATTCCCGAAGTGATGGAAAAGGCGGGCGCGCATCTCCGTGAGGTCGGCACCACCAACCGGGTGCACTCCCGCGATTATCTCAATGCGATCAGTTCTGAGACTGCTCTACTGCTAAAGGTTCATCCGTCCAACTATCGCGTCATAGGGTTCACGGCAGAGGCAGAGCTGGCGGCGATCGTCGAGATCGCCCGGCAACACAATCTCGAGGTCATGGAGGATTTGGGATCGGGCGCGCTAATCGACCTGAGCACTTATGGTCTGCCGCGCGAACCGATCGTACGGGAGCGGATCGCCGCGGGCGCCGGCATCGTCACGTTCTCAGGCGACAAGCTGCTGGGCGGGCCGCAGGCGGGAATCATTGTGGGCCGGCGCGCCCTGATCGAAAGACTCAAGATCAACCCACTCAAGCGCGCCCTGCGCTGTGACAAGTTGACTATCGCGGCATTGGAGGCGACCTTGCGCCTCTATTTGCGCAGCGGGGATCTGGGCGCAGCTTTGCCGACGCTGAGACTGCTCCGGCGTACCCCGGCGGAGATTGGAATAGTTGCCGCGCGGGCGCGGGAGATTCTTGCGGAGCGACTTGGTCCGGAGTTTCGGATTGAGGTTGTCGACTCGACTTCGCAGATCGGATCGGGTGCGCTGCCGACGGAGGAGATCAAGACTCGTGCGATCCGCATCACGCATCCGAAGATTGCTGAGGACGCAATTGCCGCGATGTTCCGCAAGGCGCGGCCACCGGTTCTGGGCCGGGTGCGCGACGGCACGTTCATGCTGGATTTCCGAACGATCGAGGACGCGGCCGAGCTCGCGGTTGAATTTCCTCCCGTACCGGTTTGACCAAAGGTCGCGCTTGCCAAGCAGCTTCCGTCGGTACTAGACCAGCACTATCACGCAATTCGCTGCAGCATGGAGATCACGATGCCCGATAAGACCTACAAGATAGTCGACGTGGTCGGTGTTTCGGACCAGAGCATCCACCAGGCGGTCCGCAACGCGCTGACCAAGGCTCGCCAGACTCTGCGCAATATCGACTGGTTCGAAGTCAAAAACATCCGCGGTGCTGTGCAGAAGAGCGGCGAACCGGAATTCCAGGTCGAAGTGAGAATCGGCTTCCGACTCGAGGGTTCGCCGGTCGCATAAGCGGCGTTCGGAATCGGAGAAAGCGTATCCCTCGATCGCGCCTGCCCATGCTCCGCTCGCGAGACGTTCCGGTGCAAGGTGCCTTCGGGTCGGCCTCGCCTTGCCGACGAAAGGATGGTTTCCACGTCGTCGCGCGTTTATGATCATCTGCGCATCGAATTAATTCGTGGAGGTCCGTCCGAGACATGAAGACCTGCCCGCTGTGCGGCAATCAATACCCCGATTCGGAGATCCACTGCGAGGTGGATGGCGCCCTGCTCTCCGGCGCGGTAACCGCCGCTACGCGGATGACCAGCTTGATGCCGTCGCCCGAGCAGGGCGAGAGCGCGCAAGGCGGACCGATCGAGTGCCCGAGATGCGGAGGCAAGGCGCAACCGGGCGAAACGATCTGCAACTTTTGCGGAGCGCGGCTCAGACCCGAGGCGCCTTCGTCGCCATCACCACAGGGGACGGAACCGCGCGTTACCCTGGAGAGCTTCGCGCCCGGGCAGGAGCCTCGGGGCCCGCAGGAAATCGGTGCTGAACCGACGTCCATATACGGGGACGCGACGCCGGAACGTCGTGGGCGCAGAATCTGGAGCATCCTTGGGTTTTCGCTAGCCGCTCTGGTCGCGCTTATCGGCGGCGCGTGGCTCGCCTTGTACCTGAGCAAACATCCGGAGGTACCCAACCCGCTACCGACCTCAACGTCTTCTCCGTCGGCGGCTGGTGCGCCGGACGTCGAGTTGGCCAAGACGATACCGATACAGGTTGAAGGCGACCTCGCCGGAGCATTGTTCCGCGACAAAGACTCGATGAGCAAGGTCTTCGCGAGCAATAAGGCCTCTTTGCTCGAGGCCTATAAGACAGGGCTGGCGAGCGATAGCACCTTGCACGACGGAATGATCGTGCGGCTGCATATTCTGTCCGATGGTAGCGTAGGTCAGAGCACGGTCCGCGTTTCGACTGCGGGTAATCCGAGTCTCGACGCGGACGTGGTCAAAGCGACCAGCGGATGGAAATTTGTCTCAGCGAGCAGCACTGGGGTGGACGCTGATTTTCCGGTAATCTTCGCGACTGACCCAGCCGATGTAGCGGGGATAGAGTCAGCGCTGAATGCCAAGGTGGCAAACCTCGGACCCAATGCGACTCCGGAATATCCGCCGAATGTTGCGCCGAGCCCGGTGGCCAGCGCGGTCGCGCCCACCGAAGTCGCTCCGCCTACGCCCGCGCCCACCGCACCTGCTGTGGTCGTACCGCCTCCCCCCGCAGTCAGGCGCACGGCGCGACCGTTGCGGACGCCGAAGCCTACGATCTCGCTGATGACGCGCGTGACGGAGGAGCTGCACCTAAATCCCAAACTGCGCAGGGTCAACGCATTTACTACGGGAGGAGCCGTGACGTTGTTCGGTAAGGTCTTCGACGACCCGGATAAGCTGCTCGCGGAAAGGACCGCTCGTCGCGTCAGTGGAGTGACGGGAGTTGTCGACAACCTGACCACCGATACACAGGAATGGGTGCAAAACCAGTCGCGTATTCAGCAGGAATTGCAGAACGCGGGCTTGAACGGAGTGACGGTGAAGGTCATCGGGAAGAGCGCCTACCTGGGCGGCGAGGTCAAGACCGAACTCGAGAAGCAGCGCGCGGTGACGATTACGGAGGCGGCGGCGCCGGTGCGGGTGAGCGGCAATATGATTCGAGTCGCGATAGGAAGTATTTTGGCCCGTGATGGGGCAGCGCGGGAAGCGCGAAATTTGGAGAGCGAAGCGACGCTAATCGCGGAATATGCTACGCAAGGAATTGGCCCGATACGCCACGCGCTATTGACAATGTTCGAACACAACAGGTATATGACTCGATAGAGAGTGCTTACTCCCCTTTCTCCGCAAGGAGGTTCCCACTAGACATGCCCGACGCGCCGGTTTCCTGTAAGCAGGTCTTTCAAGAGATGCCGAGCCACTTCAACAAGGAAGCGGCAAAGGGTCTCAATGCTATATTTCAGTTCGACCTGTCGGGAGACGGCGGCGGAAAATGGCATGTACTGGTCAACAACGACCAGTGCCAGGTAGCGGAAGGAGCCCACCCATCCCCTAACATCACGATCTCGATGGCTGGAAAAGATTACCTGGACATGATCGCCGGGAAGCTCAACGGGCAGATGGCATTCATGACCGGAAAACTGAGAATCGCGGGCGACATGGGGCTCGCGTTGCGACTACAGAGCCTGTTCAGAACCAGTAGAGCAGGTGTTCGGAATTAAATGCCGACGTATCAATTATTCCGGACCAATAGCTACCCATCGTCCAATTCATACCAAGATAAAGCAAAAGCTCGGCAAGATACCCCAGCGTCCGAGTGCGCTCCCTAAATTAGAATCAAGCAGCTCACAATATAAACAGATCGAGTCTCGAGGCCAACGGGCCTACCCATGAGGAAGTTCAGATTCAGGCCGCATTGAATCTTTGTAGAGGTAAAGATCGACAGACACATGTTTGAGGAAGTCATTCGCACAAGCAGAAGGAAAGAGATGAGTTCGCGCGAAACGACGGACGAGCCAGCCAACGAGGAAGAATCCAGAGACGCCGACCACGACAGCGATTCGGTCGCCAGCAAACTGTCCAAAGAGCTGAGCAATTGGCGGCGGCGGCGAACCAGCGGACGCCCACGGAACGGCGAGGGAATGAGCTCCAGTTACCAGTCCGACTCGGCACGCACGATCAAAGTGCGCGGGCACGAGACCTTGGTAATTCGCAAGCCCAAGCTCGCTAAACCGACGGGTACAACCACCGAGGGTTCTGAAGGGTAGCATTACCCGGAGGCGAGCTCCGCCAACTTGCCTGTGCGCCCGGTGTCGGCAGCAGGCGGTCGTGGGTAGTCCCCGAGGTCGAGCGTGGCCGTTACGGCGCGTCCAGCACCGTGGCATTCTTCAGTGGGCGGACGGGATCCTTCAATCTCATAGCTACCGCAGCCGTTTCCGCACTCGCGGCTGCTTCGGGATCGTCCAATCAGGAACGGAAGACCTCTACCGGCATCTCGCGTGCAGCCTGATGCGCGGGGTAGACGGCCGCAACCCAGCACAGCAGCAGCGACGCGATCGCGACCGCCAGGAAGCTAAGAGGATGGGCGTCTATCGGTAACGTCGAGATGCCATAGATCTGCTTCTGTATATGGATGAAATGGTATCGTGACAGGATAAAGCATCCGCCCGCGCCGAGCATCAGTCCCGCTGCGGTACCAGCTGTCCCGACGATCATTCCCTTGAGCACGAAGATCCGCCGAACATCAGGCCGCGTAGCCCCCATTGCCATCAATACGGCGATGTCCTTGCGCTTCTCCATCACGACCATGATCAGGGTCGCGACCAGGTTGAAGGCGGCAACACCGATCAGCAGGATCAGCACAAGGGCGTAGACTTCCTTGAGCAGTTGAAAGCCTGCGGCCGCAGCTGCGTTGAATTCCATCCAGTTGTTGATGCGGAAGGATTTGAACGATGTGCGCAACTGCGCGGTCACCTTCTCGGTCTGATCGAGATTGAGCAATCGCACTTCTATTCCGTCGACCCCCGATCGTCCAAAAAACCGGCTCGCACGTTCGAGCCCTGTGAAGACCAGATCTCGATCGACGAACGCGATCCCGGACTCGAAGACCGCGCCGATCACAAAATGTCCGGTGCGGGTAGTCAGTTCGGAATCGCCTCCCGCAGTGATCGGCGCGACGATGCTCACCGGGTCGCCTACGCTTACCTTGAGCTTGTCGGCGAGGGTTGAGCCGATGGCTATTGTACCGTCCGGGCCGACCGGAGTGGGGCCGGCAGCGATACTGTCAAGGGCGCCGTGCTGGATGTAGCGGCGCAATTGTGCGACCACGACCGCGTTGTCGGGTTGGACCCCACGCACGACCACGCCGCTAATCCCGCCACTGGAGGAAACCATCGCCTGGCCGATGATAAATGGGTCGGACCCGGCTACTCCCGGTACCGCGTCGACGCGTGCTTCGATCGCTTTGTAATCCGAGATCGCGCCACTGTAGCTCTCGATCTGGATCTGCGGGGTGAGACTGAGTATGCGCTGGCGTAGGCTCGTCTCAAAGCCGCTCATCACGGCGAGGACCATCACGAGAGCGGCTACCCCAAGCATCACGCCCAACGCCGTAAAAATCGTGGTTACTGAAATAAACGCCTCGCGGCGGCGAGCGCGCAGGTAGCGCAAAGCGATTTGTAGTTCGTAACGCACCGGGATGAAAAATGCGACTTATGCGCCCTCGCCGGATTGCGCGAGCGCACATGGGATCTCCTTGTGGCACGCAGCGTGCCTAGTAGATCACCTTATCCTGTTTGAGTTGCTCGATCTCGGCTGCGCTCATCCCGAACATTTCCCCCAAAACCTTCTCGTTGTGCTGTCCGAGCACGGGTGCCGGACTCCGCAGATCGCCGGGCGTACGGCTCATCCGATGCTGCAGTCCTTCGTAGGGCGACGGTCCCATATGCTGGTGTTCGAGCCAGTGCCAGTAGCCGAACGCCTCGAGGTTTTCGTCACGGTGCAAGTCCATACAATTCTGAACCGGGTAGGCCGCGACACCTTCGGCCTGCAGTGCCGCAGTCAATTCCTCGGCGTTGCGATTGCGCACGAGGGCACCGATATGTTCGTCGACTGCGGTGCGGTTTTCGCGGCGCGCCATCATCGTCGCAAAGAGCGCTTGGGGTGCGGGGTTGCCCAGCACCCTGAGCATCGCCACCCACTCCTCATCGTTGGCGACGGCTATTGCCAGCCAGCGCTCGTGGCCGTCTTCGTCGGCGCAACGGTAGGCTCCGTGCGGCGCGTAACGCTCCGATCGATTCGCCTGGGGTCCCAGCACACGGCCCGTGGCGAAATAGTCAATCATCGCCGGCGCCAGATTATGTAGTGCCGCTTCGTACTGCGCCATATCGATGTACTGTCCTTTACCGGTGCGGCGCTTGTAGTCGAGCGCAGCCATGAGGGCGCACGCGGAGAAGCGCGGAGCGATGAAGTCGGTATAGGCACCGTATGGTGGACACAACTCGGTCTCTGAATAACCGGCGATATGGTAGAAGCCCGACAGCGCCGCCATCAGGTTGCCGAACCCCGGATAGTTGCGATGCGGCCCAGTCTGGCCCTGCATGCAGGTCGACAGCATGATCAGGTCAGGTTTGATCGCGCTCAGACACGCGTAATCGAGCTCCCAGTTACGCAGCGTCTTTGGCGTGAAGCTCTCGCTTACAACATCGGCCCACGGCAGCATCCGCAGAAAAATCTCACGCGCTTTGGGTTTGCTCATGTCGAGCGTGATACCCATTTTCGAGGTGTTGTAACTCGCGAAAAACTGGCTGTTGTCAATCCCAGGCTTGCCGTCTTTCCACGGCGGTGCCAGGCGTAGTCCGTCGGGGCGCGAGGCGGATTCGATCCGGATGACCTCAGCGCCATTGTCCGCCAAGTACTTAATGGTCACCGGCCCGACGCCGTACCAGGTGAAATCGAGAATGTGGATTCCCTCGAATGCGAAACGTCTCATCAAACTCCTGGTCTCCGGCTAAATCGCACCAATTGCGCGCAATTCGGCAAGTCGCTCCGGCTTCATCGCCAGCATCCCGCAATAGATCTCGCGATTGTGCTCCCCGAGTCGTGGCGCCGGTCCGGCCGGACCGACTGGGGTTTTGCTCAGCTTGGCAAATGCGCCGGGCAGAGTGAGCCTGCGGCCAAGACCCGCATGCTCGACATCGACAAAATACTCACGATCCTTGAGTTGTGGGTCCTTCGCGATATCCGCAGCAGTCGCCACGGGGGCAGCGAGGATACGGCGCTTCAGGATGTTCTGCCAGATTTCGGTCTTGGTCTTGCCCATGAGGAAGCGCTCGAGCGCCTCTTCCGCCATGTCGAGTTCCTTCAGGGCGGCCGGATCGGCGCCCATGAACCCGGCGGGCGTAAGCGACTTGAGTCCACCCTCCTTGGCCAGCCAATCCGGGGCCGCTCCCTCTTCTTTCATCCATGCGATGGTGGCGTTGGTCGAGGGCAGATAGGCGCCGCCGGCGAGCAGTCCCGAGACGAACCCGTCCTTGCATCGGAACACTGTCTTGCGCCGCCCGCCGATCGCACCGGTAAACACCCCGCTGCGGCGCAGATAGTCGCCATGCAGCAACGGCATCGCCTGCTCATTCATCAGTGTCGAGACGATGCACGCCTGCATATCCACGACGATATGCTGCCCGAGCCCTTCAATTTCACGCGGGTAATGGGCGATCATCGAGGCGACCGCCGCCTCCGCTCCGGCGTGCAATCCCGCCTGTGGCTGACTCATCGCGAGCGGCGGTTTCCCGTCCTCTCCCATCAGGAACATCATTCCGCCCGACGCCCAGGTGATGATATCGGGCGCCTTGTAATTCCTAGCGGGCCCCGTGTCGCCGAAAGGAGTTATCGACGTATGGATTATCCGCGGATTCAAATGCGCGAGACGCTCGTAGCCGAGCCCAATAGAATCCATGTAGCCAAGTGGGAACGACTCGACCATGAAATCGGATCGCTCCACCAACTCGGCCAGGACTTTGCGGCCGTCGGCCGACCCGAGGTTGAGCGTCACGGAGCGTTTGCCCGCGTGGTAGGCGAGCGCGAAGAGACTGCGGTCGGGTCCGGGGATATCTTCGAGAAAGGGCGGTATGCGGCGGGTCGAACAACCCTCGGGTGGTTCGACCTTGATCACGTCCGCGCCCATATCGGCAAAAATCTTCCCGCAAGTCGCTCCCTTCTCGTCCGCAAGGTCGAGCATCCGGAAGCCTTTCATCAACTCTGAGCCCATTGTTTCCGTAGTCTCCACGGACAATTTCCCGCTACACAACGCCGCTCTCGCTCGGCCCGCCAACCGCGCGACTGCGCAACTATAATCGTGTCCAGTCTCGGCGGTCTACTTCATGGGAGGGCAGACCAGGGACAAGATTTTCGTCGGATAACGTGATCACGCTAGTTGAACAATTGCGTGATTAACTCGGTATCCAGATATGCCGTGCCCTCGCGCACTTTCCCGTTCTCAAGGCGCATTACCCAACAATAGGTCTGACTATACAGCGTCCCGTTCTTGCCGACAGCGCGGCCGTCCCACTGCAGCGCAACCTTGTCGCCGTCAGCGATGATGTCGCGCAAGGTCGGTTGGATCGCGCCCGAGATCTTCTCCCCGAGTGGTTTGACCGCGCCATCGATGAACGCCTGCTTGCTGGTGTAGGTACGCGAGACCTTCGTACTCCCTATAACGGTCCAATGCACGTCGTCAGCCAACAGGTCGAGGAATCCGCCCTGTCCGCGGATCCACGCCGCCATCATGTCCTGGATGATCTTTTTGTTTTCGGCAGCACTCATGACGATCCCTCCTTCCTTTTCAACGGTTGGAGTAGCACATCATGATCGTCCCTAACATGCCCGGAGGTCTTGGCGACCTGGCGGGCACGGGCGCCCGCAGCGGACCCGCTATGGCGACGGGCGCGGATATTTTCACGCCCACGTTCCGCAATTCACGGCGGGATCAATCTTCGTAGCTGTCGCGATACCGTACCCAGGCTTGAGTGAACGCCAGACCTTCTTCGTCACGGCCCTTTGGCACCAGGTCGAGATAGTGGTAAGCGGCGTTCATCATATCCAGGCCGCGTTCGTAGCATGAGTAAGTATGGAACACAGCGCCTTCCGGATCTCGGTAAAAGACACTGATTCCAGCGCTTTCCGTCATTGCCATCTTTGCTTGGCGGTAATTTCGGTAGACCTCGCCTTTTGCCAGTTCCTCGGGTTTGTACGACACGTAATAGTCATAGTTGAAGTCGTTACGGTTTGAGGAAACCCATTTGAAACTCCATCCCATACGCCGTTTGAACGCTTCAATCTTTTCCAAGGGTGCGCGGGATACCGCGACCACCGTAACGTCGCGGTGATTGAGGTGTATAACGTTGCGCTCCAGGTTGTCGGCCCAGAAAGAACAATGTTTGCACCCCGCCTCCCAGCTCGGGTCGAACATGAAGTGATAGACGACCAATTGGCTGCGTTTTTCGAATAGCTGAGGAAGGGTCTCGTCTCCTTGGGGACTGTCGAAGGCGTACTCTTTGTCGACTCTTTCCCAAGGAAGTTCGCGGTGCTGGTTACTGAGCTGATCGCGCAGTCGGGTAAATTCCTTTTCTTTGGCCAGGAACTCTGCGCGACGCTTGAGCCATTCTTCCTTCGAGACCACCTTATGATTTTCGATCATGGGACTGCTCCGCTTTTTCTTTTAGGTGGCGAATCCTCGTGCGATTAGAGTCCCGGAAGCTTAGGGGTCTCTTTCCAGACACGGCGCGAACGGATCGCCTCCATATAAGCGGCCACCTTGGGAAACTCGTCTAATTTAAACCCTGCTTTATCAAGGACGTTGAGCACCGGGCCGTAGCCGCAATCGACCAACGAAAAGTCGCTACCCATGATCCATTTGCCTTTTGCGAGCTGACCTTCAACGATTCTAATCACCTCCGGCAGCGCTTTTTCGCCACGAATGATCGCGGCCTCATCAACCGGAAGACCAAGCAGTTTGGCCGCGATCCGATTGAACGCCAAGTCCGTTGTCGGCGGTGATACGTGTCCCGACAGGTAAAAGAGCCAGCGCAGCGCGTCGGCGCGCCCGGCTGCCGATGACGGCCACAGCTTTCCGGTCTTCTCACCGAGGTACGCCAGAATCGCGTGCGATTCCCATAGCGTCAGCGCGCCATCGGTGAGAACCGGCACGCGGCCGAAAGGGTTGAGCGCAAGGAACTCGGGCTTGCGTTGCTCACCCTTGGTCAAGTCGACCGGCACGATCTCACATTCGAGCCCCAGCTCGAGTAACGCGAACTGGATCTTTTGAGGGTTTGGCGAGGGAAAATAGTAGAGTTTCATCGTTCCTCTCCCTGATTTTGCGCTGACGATACGCCTGAATCCGCGTGCGAAAGATAACACCCAAGCATCCGATCCCATCCGCGTTCGTAGTTCTTACGAGCCTGGAGGATGTTCGCAGCCTCCTCCCATCCGCTGTGCTCAAGCTCCAGCCGAGTCCCGCTACCTTCGGGAATGAACCGAACTTCGACCAGCGTCGCCTGGTCCCAGCTGGGCGCACGCCAAGTGAAGCCGACGACCGTCGGCGGGCGATACTCGGTAACTCGCCCGATTTCGTATTCGGTGCCGTCATCGTACTGTTCGTACAATTGTCCACCCCTTCGGCCTTCGATGATCATGTTGGCCAAATGCTTTCCACGAAACGAAGGTCCCTTGGGCCACCACTGACCGATCTCCTCGCAAAATACTCTGAAAGAGTGTTCGGGCGAGCGCTCAACCCTAATCGACTTGCGGATAGTCACTCTTATTCTCCTTACTTCTCCAAGTGTCGTTTGAAGGCGAGCAGTGCGGTATCCCAGAACCGTCCGACCTCTTCGAGTTGCATGATCAGATCCCTGATCGCCTCGCCGCCGCCAGGCTCGAGTTCGTAGATGCGCTCGCGACCGCTTTTGCGCGATTTGATAAGGCCAGCCAGCATCAGCAGACGCGTATGTTTGCATACGGCAGGTCGGCTCATCGCGAAGCCGCGCGCGAGCGCACCTGCGCGGCACGGACTACCCGCCAGCCGGCGCAACAACTCGCGCCGCGTCGGATCGGCGAGGGCAGCGATGGTGGTATCGATTCTCGTCACTATGGACATATGTAACTCATCAGTTACACGTTGGCAAGCACTACACCGACCCGTCGATCGGATCGGCGGGTGTAGCGATTACATCGGCCGACACCGGCGAGACATTCGGCGCAACGGGGGTCGATGCCCCGTCAAGGAATCAACATCAGCTTGCCGGTCGATTTTCGCGACAATAGAAACTGATGGGCAGCAACCGCTTCTGATAGCGGAAAGCTCCGACCGACTGGAATCTTCAGCTTGCCCTCCTGGGCCAAGCGGAAAACGTCCGCGACGCCACGCTGATGCACATCGCGAATCCGGTATACCATCGGAACCGCCCACCCGCTGACCTTGATGGCTTTCGCAAAGAGCTTTTGCATATCAAGTTTGTCTGGCACGCCACCTGCACGACCGTAGAGAATAAGATGGCCGAACGGCGCCAAGCATCCGAGGCCTTTCTCGAAAGTCGGCCTGCCCACTGCGTCGAGGATCAGGTCAACGCCGCGTCCTTCCGTCAGGCGCATAGCCTCGGCCGCGAAGTCATGGGTCTCGTAGTTGATCACTTCGTCGGCGCCGAAGTTGCGCGCGATTTCAATTTTGTCGTTGCTCGAAACCGTGCC
Source organism: uncultured Pseudomonadota bacterium (assembly GCA_963837035.1). Taxonomy (GTDB): domain Bacteria; phylum Desulfobacterota; class Binatia; order Binatales; family Binataceae; genus JASHZA01. The sequence goes on along the minus strand of CAWIMH010000018.1, from coordinate 135,750 downwards.
GAACACGCGCGCACCTGCGGCTTTTGCGATCTGCACCGCCGCGAGTCCGACGCCCCCTGCCGCCGAATGGACGATCACCGTTTGCCCGGGCGCGGTATGATTGCACGTATGGAGCATGTGCCACGCCGTCAGCACTGCGATCGGAAATGCCGCACCTTCTTCGAAACTCATCGAATCCGGTAGAGGAATTGCGCGGCTTTCGCGTATACGGGTGTATTCGGCATACGAACCCATCCCGATATAGCCGACGCGCATCCCCGGCTTCAGGCTCTTGACGTCGGGGGCGACTTCATCGACAACGCCGGCCCCCTCCATTCCGGGAATATCGGGCAGCACCGGCTTGACCAGGTATTCGTTGCGCGTGAAAAAGAGGTCGCCAAAGTTGATCGCGATCACCTTGTTCTTCACGATCACAGTGCCCGGGCGAAGGTCCGGTTTGGGGATCTCGCGATACTTCATCACCTCGGGCCCGCCGATTACGTCGAATTGAATAGCTCTCATGGAATGCGTCCCTCGCTGGAAACGGGATTCGGTGGGTTGCTCCTTCCGTATCCGCAGCTTTGTTCCTAATCGAGTTCGCTTCTTCCAGGCAAACCGCCCGTCAACATGCAGATTGCGACGCGGCCGGGTAATGCCATAATCTGCGCGATCTGGGTGCAACCCGCGCAAGATTCGACCCGGCGCTGGCGCAGAACGAATCCGGCGAAACAATCAGGAGAGCAACATGCGGCGAGAACTTTTCACCGAAGAACATGAGATGTTCCGTACGCAGGTGCGCAGGTTCATCGAGAACGAAATAGTGCCCAAAATTCCCGATTGGAACCGCGCCGGCATGAGCGACCGCGAGAGTTGGCGCAAGATGGGTGCAGCGGGCTTCCTGGGACCCAACGCTCCGGCCGAGTACGGGGGCAGCGGCGCGGATTTTCTGTACGACGCCATTGTAATCGAGGAAATGTCCCGCGTTCGCGCGCACGGCCTGATGATGGGCCTCCATTCGGACATCTGCCTGCCTTATCTGACCGCATATGGCTCCGAAGAGCAGAAGCGCCGCTACGTTCCCGGCGCGATCAGTGGCGAACTCATCCTCGCGATTGCGATGACCGAGCCGGGCACCGGCTCTGACCTCGCGGCAGTGCAAACCACGGCGCGGCGCGAGGGCGACAGTTATGTCATCAACGGTTCGAAGATTTTCATCTCCAATGGCCAGATCGCTGACCTCGTCATCGTTGTGGCCAAGACAGATCCCAAGGCACAGCCCGCGCATCGTGGGGTGAGCCTGATCCTGGTTGACCGTGATTCGCCGGGCTTCGTACGCGGGCGGAAACTCGAGAAGCTCGGTTTCTCCGGACAGGACACGAGCGAGTTGTTCTTCGAAGACTGCCGCGTGACGGCTGGCAATCTACTCGGGCGCGAGGGGCAAGGCTTCAAAATGCTAATGGAGAAGCTACAGCAGGAGCGGCTGGTTGCGGCGGTCGGTTCGCTGGCAAGCGCCCGGCGATGCCTGGACGATACGATTGCCTATACCAAGCAGCGGCGAGCGTTCGGGCAGCCTATCTCCCAGTTCCAAAATACCCAGTTCAAGCTCGCCGAGATGGAGACCGAAGTCGAAGTTGGTCAAGCTTTCGTCGACCGCTGCCTCGCTGCGCATGTCCGCAACGAAGAAATCGTTAGCGAAGTCAGCATGGCAAAATGGTGGGTCACGGAACTGTTGAAGCGCGTTGCGAGCCAATGCCTGCAGTTGCACGGCGGTTACGGCTTCATGCGCGAGTACCCGGTCTCGACTGACTACGCCGACGCGGCAGTGCAGTCCATATACGCAGGCACCAATGAGATCATGAAGGTGATCATCGCGCGCCGGATGGGTCTCGACGAGCGCCAATGACCATCTCGTACTGCGATTCGGCAGCATCGAATGCGTTTTTTCGCCGATTCTGCTAAAGGCCGCCCATTAAGGCCGCGGCACGAAAAGACGATGCAGGCGATCGAGTTAATTGGGAAGTACGTGATACCGCACTTCAAGGGCGACTCGCGACCCGCGGCAACTGCTACTAGTCCCGCCGCGCGCTGACGGCACCTTCCGCTACCCGTTGACGGCGACCAACGCGCCCTGCCGCCAAGATTGGCCGCGGCCGGCGAAAGGTCCGCGCGCGTTCGTGATTTGAAGCCGTATTACTGGGCCCGGCGGGCCCAAAATCAGTGACTGACGCGATGCAACTGGGCTATACCGGCGCGGGCACGCGCAAGCTTCAGTTCCTGCTCCGCCTCGGCGTAGCCCGGATCGTACGAACTCATCTGTGAGAGCCTTTCTTCGTCGGAAGGAATCTCGGACGCCGCGGCGGTGGTGTCGATGGCCGCTGGGGGCTGCGCCTCAGGTGCGAGAATAGTCATCGCTCCTTCCTTGACCTCCGCGAGCCCACCGGAAAGCAGGTATTCGGCCGATCCGCCGCCGGCCAAGTACAACGTCAGCATCCCGGGTTCAAGCGCCGTGATGTAGTCGGTATGTCCAGCAAGAATCCCGAACTCTCCGAGCGCACCTATAGCAACCGCCTGTTCGACCGGACCCTCATAGACGATGCCGGTAGGGGTGATCAGCCTGAACTCGAAGGTAGCTGCCATCGCGCCGCGACCGTTGTTCTAACGGGCCTCGCCGCGTGCGAGGCGTTCAGCCTTGGCGCGGGCGTCGTCGATGGTGCCGACCAGGTAGAAAGCCTGTTCGGGCAGATCGTCGCACTTACCATCGAGGATCTCTTTGAAGCCGCGCACCGTTTCCGCCCGCGGCACGTACGCTCCTGGGATATTCGTGAACGGCTCCGCGACGTGCATTGCCTGTGACAGGAAGCGCTCGACGCGTCGCGCACGGGCAACGACGAGTTTATCGTCTGCCGAGAGTTCATCCATCCCGAGAATAGCGATGATATCCTGCAGGTCCTTGTAACGTTGCAATATTTGCTGAACCTGCCGCGCAACAGCGTAATGTTCCTCGCCAACAATCTGGGGATCGAGGATGCGCGAGGTCGACGCCAGTGGGTCTACTGCCGGGAAAATCGCCTTCTCAAAGATTTTGCGCTCGAGCGCCGTGATCGCGTCCAGATGCGAGAAGGTTGTGGCCGGCGCGGGATCGGTGTAGTCGTCGGCCGGCACGTAGATCGCTTGCACCGAAGTGATCGCCCCCTTCTTGGTGGTCGTGATTCGCTCCTGCAGTTCGCCAATGTCCGTGCCGAGAGTCGGCTGATAGCCGACCGCGCTCGGCATGCGGCCAAGCAGCGCCGACACTTCCGAATTGGCCTGGACGAACCGAAAGATATTGTCGATGAAGAGTAGTACGTCCTTGCCCTGCTCATCACGAAAGTACTCGGCGACCGTAACTCCGGTCAGTCCGACGCGCGCTCGCGCGCCCGGCGGCTCGTTCATCTGGCCATAGACCAGCGCGGTCTTGGACAAAACCCCCGACTCCTTGAGTTCGCGATAAAGGTCGTTGCCCTCGCGCGATCGTTCGCCGACGCCAGCGAAGACCGAGACTCCACCGTGCTCCTTCGCGATATTGGTGATCAGTTCCAGAATCGTGACGGTCTTGCCCACGCCAGCGCCGCCGAACAACCCGATTTTTCCGCCGCGCGAATATGGACAGATAAGGTCGATGACTTTGATCCCGGTCTCGAGGATCTCGACCTCGATCCCCTGATCGGCAAAAGCCGGGGCCTCGCGATGTATCGGCGACAAGCGATCGAATGGGATCGGGCCGGCCTCGTCTACCGGATCGCCCGTAACGTTCATCAGACGGCCGAGGGTGCCATCGCCCACGGGGACGGAAATCGGCGCCCCGGTGTCGCGCACTTCCATTCCCCGGACCAGGCCCTCGGTCGAGTCCATCGCGATGCATCGTACGGTGTTCTCGCCTAGATGCTGCGCGACCTCAAGGACGAGATTGTCCCGGCGGTCGTCGATCGAGGGGTTGGTGACCCGCAGAGCGTTGAAGATCGGAGGCAACGAGCCGTCGGAAAACTCGACGTCGATCACGTTGCCCAGCACCTGATTGATTTGGCCGTTCGCTTGTTCACTCATGGCGGAGAGCTTTTTCCTGGGTTCAGCTTTTTGGTCGGCTAGCCGCGTAGGGCCTCGGCGCCGCCGACGATATCCATCAATTCTTTCGTTATCGTTGCCTGGCGCGCGCGGTTCATCTCGAGCGTCAGCCGTGAGATCATCTCGATCGCATTGTTGGTCGCGGAGTCCATCGCCGTCATCCGTGCCCCATGCTCACTGGCCTCGGCCTCCAGCAACGCATGCAGCACCGCGGCTTCAAGGTAGCTGCGCAGCACGACGGGCACCAGTTCAGCAGCGCCGGGCTCGATGAGGTAGTCGATGCGGCCTGCCAGCTCCTTGGCGTCTTCGGGTGGTTCCACCGGCAGCAGCTTCTCATAAGTCGGCCGCTGCGATAACGCCGACCGAAAGGCGTTGTACGCTACACCGGCTTCGACGATCGTCCCGGCGCGCCATTCTGCGAGAATCTTGCTTGCGATATCGCGCGCGAGGCCGACGGTTGCCAGTCGCGGCGCGTTGTTGACGCGCTCTCCGCCGATCGGCTGGCTCGTTCGGCGCAGATGGTCCAGTGCCTTGCGGCCCACCGCAAAAAACTTGGCCTCGGCGCCGTTTGTGCGTGCACGCCGCCCCGCTTCCTCCGCTGCGCGCAGGATGTTGGCGTTGTAGCCACCGCACAACCCGCGGTCCGCGGCGATCACCACAACCAGCGTTGTGCGTTGAGCATTTTCCAGGGGAGCGGTAACTTCCGCGTCTGATAGAAGCAAAGAGTCTGCAACACGTTTGAGCGCCTCGTGATACGGGCGGGCGTTGATTAAGGCTTCCTGCGCCCGCCGCAGACGCGAGGCCGCGACCAGCTTCATCGCGCGCGTAATCTGCTGTGTCGACTTCACCGACGATATCCGCCGGCGGATTGCCTTGAGTGTCGCCATTCCTCATTCGCCCGCGCGATCGCAGCGGGCTCGAAACTTCGATTTCAATCCACTGTTAGGTCGGTTGCATGGTCTGCATGAACTGGTCGAGCGCGGCGATCAGGCGCTTGCGTAGATCGTCACTGATCTCGCGTTTGCTTCGGACTTCGTCGAGCAGATCCTTATGTTTCGCATCGATAAAGGTATAGAGCCCGCGCTCGAACGACTTGACCTGGGAGACTTCCAGCTTGTCGAAATAACCCTCGTTGGCAGCAAAGATAATCAGAACCTCTTTCTCCATTGGCAATGGATCGTATTGGTTCTGCTTGAGCATTTCAGTCAGCCGTTCCCCTCGATGCAACAGGCGTTGACTCGCGGGATCGAGTTCGGACCCGAATTGCGCGAACGCCGCCATCTCGCGGTACTGAGCCAGGTCCAGCTTCAACGTTCCGCCCACCTGTTTCATCGCCTTGACGGCCGCGGAAAACCCCACGCGCGAGACCGAGAGGCCGACGTTAACCGCGGGCCGGCTCCCCGAATAGAAAAGGTCGGCATCGAGCACGATCTGGCCGTCTGTGATCGAGATCACATTGGTGGGAATGTAGGCCGAGACGTCACCGGCCTGTGTTTCGATAATCGGCAATGCGGTGAGGGAGCCCCCGCCGAACTCGTCGGACAACTTCGCGGCCCGCTCGAGCAGGCGCGAATGAAGATAGAAGACATCGCCCGGATAGGCCTCCCGTCCCGGCGGACGCCGCAGCAGCAGCGAGAGTTGGCGATACGCCGTCGCGTGCTTGCTCAGATCGTCATAGACCAGCAACGAATGTCGCCCACTGTCCCGAAAATACTCGCCGATCGTGCAGCCGGCGAAGGGCGCGATGAACTGCAGGGGTGCCGACTCCGAGGCGGTCGCGGCCACGACGGTGGTGTATTCGAGAGCGCCGGCTCGGCTTAGCCTTTCAACTACCTGTGCGACGGTCGAGCGCTTCTGCCCGATGGCGACGTAGACACATTGCACGTTCTGGCCGCGTTGGTTGATGATGGCGTCGATCGCAATCGCGGTCTTGCCGGTCTGGCGGTCGCCGATGATCAATTCGCGTTGACCGCGACCGATCTGCAGCATCGAATCGATTGCCTTAATCCCGGTCTGCAGGGGCTCCTTGACCGGTTGGCGTTTAATGATACCCGGCGCTTTGAGTTCGATGCGGCGCGACTCACTCGACTTGATCGGCCCTCGGTCGTCAATCGGCTGTCCCAGCGCGTTAACGACACGTCCGAGCAACGCGTCACCGACCGGCACCTCGGCGATGCGTCCGGTGCGCTTGACCTCGTCGCCTTCTCCAATCGCCTGCGGATCACCGAACAATGCCGCCCCGACGTTGTCCTCTTCCAGGTTCAAGACCATGCCGAAAATCGAATGAGGGAACTCGAGCAACTCGCCTGCAGCTGCGTTTTGCAGTCCGTAGATGCGAGCTATGCCATCGCCGCAGGAGAGCACGCGGCCCGTTTCCCGCACCGCGACAGAGCCTTCAAATCCCTTGATTTCGTTGCGCAGGATCTCGCTGATTTCTGCTGGTCTGATTTCTGCCATAGAGCTGTCTCAACTACATTCTAGCCGGCAAGACGGCGCTCGGCCTCGGCCAGGCGCGCCGCCAGGCTGCCGTCGTAGGTTTTACCTTCAAGTTCGACGACTACACCGCCGAGCAGTGCAGCTTCGACTTTAACCGTCGGAATAATCTTTTTGACGGCAATCGCCTCGAGCCCTGCGATCACCTGCGCCAGTTCCGCGTCATAGGGCGATCGCGCAAAAATAAGGGTAGCCCGCACTCGTCCCAACAATTCGTCTAAGATGCTCTGATAGGCTTGCGCGATGGCAGGCAGATCTTCGGTACGACCGTGTCGGGCCACCACCGCCGCAAAAGAGCGCATCGGGAAGCTCAGACCGAGGCGTTCCGCGATGAGGGTGAACGCCCTTATGCTGTCCGCTGGCGAAACCTCGGGGGAGGCCAATTGCCGGCCGATCTCTGATGCGCCGACGATTTGAGTAAGCCGCTCGAGTTCTACGCCCCATGCCTCAAGCTGGTTGTGGTCAGTAGAAAGCCCCGCCACCGCCCGCGCATAACGCTTCGCGACCTTGGAACTCTTCACCGGCGGACCTCTTCTCTCAGTCGATCGAGAAAGCTGTCGAGCAGGCGTCTCTGGTCGGCAGGCGCAAAATTACGTTTCACAAGTTCGCGCGCCAAGTTTCCAGCCCCGGCCGCCAAGGTCTCGCGCGCGCGCCGTTGAGCCGCCTCGCGCAAGCCGGCCGCCGTCATATCGGTATCGTGTTTAATCCGGTTGATGGTCTCACGCGCCTGTTCGTAGATTCGTCCAACCTGGTAAACAGTTTCGTCCTCGAGATCGGAGGCGATCTGCGTCTTTTCAGCTTCCAGTTTGGCGATCCGTTCAGCTGCACGATTGGCGAGGTCCTTCGCCTCCTCAAAGGCGGCATCAGCCCGGCCAATCGAATCGCGCAAACCTTGAGCTCGATCGCGGAAGTATCGCAACACTGGGGGCCCGGCGTAATGCTTCAGGATCCACAGGAAAATTACAAAGTTGATGATGTAGAAGATCAGCGCAAACCAACTGCCTTGCGCTTCCGGCGCCTCGGACGCGATGGCAAGCGACGGGCAGAGTATTGCCGCGGCAGATATTGCGATACCAACCCGCGCCTTCATCTAATTATTCAGAGGTTCCTGGCTGCTACTGGCGACCGGACGACCCAATACCCGTCCCGCAAGCTCGCCTGCCAACGTCCTCGCCAAATCCTCGAGTTGCCGGGCGGCGGCTTCGAACTCCTGCTCGATTCCAACCCTCACTTGCTCAAGCTGCGCTCGCGCTTCGGCTCTTGCATCCTCAATCAGCTTCGCTGTTTCTTTGTCAACGCGACGCCGCTCGCCGTCACGCCTGGCGATTCCTTCCCGGCGCACGGCCGCAAGCGCGCGCTCGCGTTCGGCGATAGCGGCTTTTTCGTCCCGCAGCAAACGTTCGGTGCGCTCGCTCAATTCCTTGAGCCGGTCTTCGCGGTCGCCGATCAACTTAAGGAATGGCCGAAAGAAAAGCCAGCCGAATATCGACCAGAAAGCGAGAAAGGACGCTATCAGGGCAAAGAATACGCCCCAGTCTGGCGGTATGTGCATACTCCGACGTTTCTCCCGCTGGGAGACGGTAGTTGACGCCGCGATCCGGGGCAAGTGCTAGGAGGGCCGATGGTCCTGAACGTCGCGGATTAGCCCTGCTTCTGTCCCCCGGCTGCAAGCAAAGGAGACCGGTCTTCTTTGGGGAATACCGTGACCTTGCGGTCTTCGCGCGAGCTTTCGGGTTGCATCGAGCAGTGACCTTCGAACAGCGCGCCCTCGTGGACTACGAGCAACGGTGACGTCAGGTTGCCGAGCATTTTGGCGGAGGGTCGAATCTCGATCCGCTGAGAGGCAATGATGTCTCCACTGACCTTGCCAGCCACGATTACGGTCGCGGCCCTGATTTGCGCTGTAACGACCGCGCTCTCACCAATCGTCAGACTATCCTTCGAGGTGATTTCACCATCGACCGAACCATCGATTCGTATCGGCCCCTCGAAGGAGAGCTTGCCACTAATCTTCGAACCGCTGTCGAGGTACGCGAACTGCTCTGAACGCGGTTCCACTGTGCGTACCGGGCTTACCGGCGTGAGTTCAGCGGGCGGGGCGATGGCGACCGCCGGAGTCAACGGCTGCTGCGGTCCAGCCTGCGGAGTGGATTGAGGCTGGCCCTTTAGTGGCTCGGGCTTATGGTTCCTGTCCGGTTCCTTATTAAAAAGCGCCATCGCTCTAACCTCCTCACTCCAAATCGCACTTGGCCGGAAACGCCAACGCCGCATGCCTCCAGCTGTGTCTATAAGTTCCGGTATTAGCCCAAGCAGTTGCTTGAGTCAAATCTTGCTCTAATCACTGGCGTCGTGGAAGGGCTGTTCATTTCTTCGACTCGATGAGTTTCGCTTTGACGGGCGATACTGACCCAAGTGGAGCAGCAAGTTAGCGTGTAGCAGAAAATCGTGTATACGCTCGTTTCTTTCACTCCGTCCGGTATATCGCCAAGAGCATCGAACCCGTCGGCGACCCGACCCACAACCGCGCCTACACTTGACTTGGCGGGGGCCGGGACTACGCTGACTCCTCCAACAATATCAGTCGCTCATCAAGGGGTATGTTTTATGCCGGTTGTTCCGGACAGCCATCTCGACCTGCTCGGCACCAAAAAAGCCTTTGCCAACATCGCTACTGTGATGAAGGATGGTTCCCCGCAGGTCACACCAGTTTGGTTTGACTATGCCGAGGGTAAAATTCGCGTCAACACTGCGCGCGGGAGAGTTAAGTCGCGCACGATGCGGAACGGCGCGTCGGTGGCGCTAGCGATTATGGACCCCGACAACCCGTACCGCTATTTGCAGATTCGTGGGCGCGTCGTCAACGTCACCGAGACGGGCGCGGACGCGCACATCGACTCGCTAGCCAACAAGTACCTCGGTAAGAATTATCCGTTCCGTCAGCCGGGTGAAATTCGGGTGAAATACGAAATCGAGCCGACCTCGGCTCAAGCGATGGGCTGAAAGGCCAGAGCCGTTTCAGGTCAGCCGGCGCGCCTGTGGATCCTGCTCAACCGTACTGCCGCAGGTGCTCCCGCAATCCGGGCAAACGTATTCGTATTTGTCGCCCTCCGGCAGGATCAGAAGCAGTCGTTTGCGCACCTTGACCGCGCGCCGACATTGCGGGCACGCGAGCAGTGACGCTTCCAGTCGCTCGAAAGCCGGTCTTCGGTGCTGGCTCATGGTGTGTTCCTCTGAGGAGGATAAGCATGCTGCTTTCGCCGGGCAACCCTTCGACCGCAGGTGGAATAGTTGAGTAGTTCGCCACCTATAACCTAAGATTCGATCACTGGATGCCCAACTCGATCTCTCACCTTCCTGAGCCGCGGGTTTATCTCGAGACCTACGGCTGTCAGATGAATATCGCGGACTCGCAAACCGTTTCCGCGATTCTCCGTCGAGCCGGTTACGTTAGTGCCTCCCGTCCGGAAGATGCCGATGTCATTCTAATAAACACGTGCGCCATCCGCGAGCATGCAGAGGAACGAGTACTCGGTCGCCTAAGTGATCTGGCCCGTCTCAAGACCGGGCGTCCGCAAGTCAAGCTCGGTCTGCTTGGATGCATGGCGCAGCACAATCGAGCGCGCCTCGTCGAGAAAGCGCCCTGGCTCGACCTGGTTGCGGGCCCCGATGTGTATCGCCGGTTGCCGGAACTTATCGAGCAAAGCGACTGCGACCCGGCGGTGGACGTGCGTCTTGACCGGGGTGAGACCTACGGCGATATCTCCGCCGAATACGGCGCCGGCGTCCGTGCCTACGTGACCGCGATGCGCGGATGCGACAGGTTTTGCACCTTCTGCGTAGTGCCTTACGTGCGCGGGCGCGAGCGCAGCATCCCGCCGTCCGATATTCTGCGCGAGGTGGCGGCGCTTGCAGCTCGTGGGGTGAGAGAGATTGTTCTGCTGGGCCAGACCGTCAACGCTTACCGCGCGGACACAACTGACTTCGGCGCGCTGCTGCGAATGGTTGCGGGAGTCGACGGGATTGAGCGCATCCGATTCACGTCACCGCATCCGGCCGACATGACCGCTCGGTTGATCGACGCGATGGCCTCCGAAGCGAAGGTTCAACCCTATCTTCATTTGCCGGTACAGTCTGGATCAGATCGCATTCTGACCGCGATGGACCGGGGGTACGGCATCGCCGACTACCTCGACCTGGTGAAGCGGTTGCGCACGACGATTCCGCAGCTTGCGCTTTCGACAGATATCATCGTCGGCTTCCACGGGGAGGAAGAGGTTGACTTCGAGGCAACGCTGGAGCTCATGCGAGCAGTCGAATACGACTCCGCCTTCACCTTCAAATACTCGGTGAGAGAGCATACGCGGGCCTTCAGGCTCGGCGACACGGTGAGCGAAGCGGAAAAGTCACGGCGGCTTGCGGCGGTAATCGCCTTGCAGGAAGAGATCTCTCGGCGACGCAATCGCGCGGCCGTTGGTCAGCAATTCCCCGTGCTGGTCGAGGGGCCCGCACGCCGTGGACTGGCGATGCTCGCCGGCAAGACGCCGCAATTCAAGACCGCGATCTTCCCTTCTGCGCAAGGAATCACGCCAGGAGATATCGCAACGGTACGCATAGAAGCGGCCACTTCGCATTCGCTCATCGGAACACTCGTCTAGTAGACTGGGGTCTCGCGACGAGCAGTGCGAGATGTGTCAATTGACGGAATCTCCAGGCGCTGACACTCGCTCGAGAATATTTCGGTTTCTCACCGAGAACGAAGGGTCAGATATTCGATCTGCCCTGCGCTCCGTCGACCGGAATGCAGGTGCCGGTGATCCAACTCGCCTTCGGCGACGCCAGCATTACGACGGCATATGCGACTTCATCCGGACGTCCGAGCCTTCCTGCGGGAAACTCGTGGCTGACAAAATCCTTCTCAAAAGCCGGGTTTGCCTTAAAGAGATTCTCCCATGTACCGCCAGGATATTGTATCGACCCCGGAGCGATCGCATTGACCCGCACACCCTTGGGGGCGAGCTCCCGCGCGAGCATCTTCGTAAAGGAGATCATTGCGGCCTTCGAAGCATTGTAGGTGAGTGGCCCCCCGGCTTCCCGTCCGTAGATCGAACTTATGTTTATTATCGCGCCACCGCCCCGTTTTTCCATCTCCGCTGCACATAGCCGTGACAGTCTGACAGCCGAGAAAAAGTTCAGTTCGAACGCATCGCGCCAGGCCGCCTCGTCAACTTGAGCGAGGGCGCCCACGCGTGCGCCGCCTGCGTTGTTCACCAGAACGTCGACTCCGCCAAGTTGCCTGATCGTCCCTTCGACCCAAGCCTGCATCGCGGGCCCATCGCTGACGTCCGCCGCGTGCGCTATCACTTGCGCACCGCCGGCCTTGAGTTCCCCGGCCGCCTCTTCGAGCACTTGACCGCCCCGTGCACAGATACTCAATCGCATTCCCTCCGCGGCCAGCGCGCGCGCCATCGCGCGGCCAAGTCCCCGGCTGGCTCCGGTGATCATCGCGACCTTGCCGTTCAAACCCAGGTCCATCATTGTCTCCTTAGTTACGACTGCGCAGACTAATACATGAATCCAAGCGAATTTGCCCGCGGTTCCTCGCTGATAGCGACGCCACACGGGATCCTGCGGCGATTAACGACGGTTGACACCCAACCATAGCGGCCCTATTCTCGGTTGCCTGAATCCAACACCAATGGAGGGCTATGGAAATCAGAGTCGAAGGCTCCCTTGACCAGGCGATGCGCGTGCTAAAGCGCAAGCTTGCCAAGGAGGGAGTATTTAAGGAGATGAAGAAGCGGGCTTTTTACGAAAAGCCCAGTGTCCGGCGAAAACGCAAACGTTCCGAAGCCCAGCGCCGCCGCCGTAAAGAGCAGCGCCGCAGGCGCGCGTCTGCGATCTAATCCTCTTCTTAATCCGTAGATCGGTCGCCCCTTTTCCCGAGGCCGCTACACATGTGGCGGTGGCCGGCGCACCGTATTGTCGCGCTGGCAGGTCGCCGGTGCCTGGACTCCGTTACCTGCGAGATGCCCCCTCAAGCAGACGGCAGCGGTCGCCAGGTGAAAATGACCTGGTGGTTCTTCACATAACTATCGAGCTGAAAGTGCGGCAGCCCGAATGCTACTCGCAGTGCCCTGAATTCCTCTATCAGGCGCTGCAGTTGATTAGCCACCAGCGCTTCCGCCCGCGAATCCACTTTGGCGGTCTTAACCACGGCGGCTTCAAGGCTCACCGTCAGGCATCCTGGTGTCTGATGCGTCTTCGAGCTATCGCCATCGAACTCGATACAGCCACACTTGAGACAAAGCATGCCAAGGGGGCGGGCGCTGCCATTATCGTACACGAAGCGTGAGAGCGCCACGGCGGATTCCGTCCACGCCTCGTGCGCACGTTCGGTTGAGTACCGACGAATTGCGCGGGCAAGCTTGCTCAATGTCGCCCGATCGGCGTTAGCCGCTAATTTCAATAGATTGTGATCATCCGCCTGCAGCGCGGACCCCATCTGCTCAGCCAGAAATTGCCGTAAGTTGATCGGCAACCGGCACTCCAAATGTGCGCAAGAGGATTCTTTGGCTTGCTGAGAATTCGGCAAGCCCATATCTGTGCTCGTGGCGAGCTGTCTACACTGAGAGCGTAGAGGAGCCGAGCGTCTTAGTCGCGTGGGTGCCGCCTGAGCGGCCCGTAAGACCTGTGCGCTTCTACGTACCAAAGGTCCGTTTCGCAAGTTCTCAACCTCCTTTGGCTACGCTGTGAATCAGGACGGATCGACGCGCCAGCGACCCCGCATTCGTTTTATATTCAAAACGGCTTTTGGTAGGTCCGGAAAAAGATCGGTCAGGCCGACTGCGAAGTGAAAGCGGCCCGGTCGGATACTCCGTCGCTATCGCCCTGAGGCGCGTTCGACCAGTGAAGACACCGAACAATGCCATGCGCGACTCGTTCTTTCACGCATCGGTCTGCTCAGACTCCACTTACCGCCCGCCCATCCCGCTCCCCGAGCAGCGGCTCGATGGTATGGCGCGCGGCCAACAACCTAACGCCTACGGTCTGCCGTTAGCTGTCCTGGCCTTGCGACGTTCCCCGACCAGAAAATCACACATCCCCGTGTCAGACGCTAGATGATTTAGCGCGTGCGCAATCGTCCGGCAACGCCCCCCGCAAATTTGTTTTTTCGGTCGAAACTTGACAGCATCCAGCGGCCATGCCTTGCTCAACGACTTCAAGACCCTCCGTGGCCCGTCTATTATCAGACGAACTAATGGATAGCGCTTCTCTGTTCGCTACGAGTGTATTCCAGCGCCTCAATAGTCAAGTATCCGGTATTTCAGGTCTTGATTAATTTATTTGCGCAGGGGAACTCGGCGCCCATGTTGCCGAAACCTTTGTGCGAGAGCTGATGCTGAATCCATCGCAAAAGCCTCGTGGCCGTGCTGCCGCGCATGAGAGCCGCCAGTGAAAACGCCGAGCCGCTACGGCTCCAGCCGCTCCATCATGCGCGGAAACGGCACCGCTTCGCGGATATGATGGATTCCACAGGCCCACGCCACCATCCGTTCGATTCCCATCCCAAAACCTGCATGCGGCACCGAACCATAACGTCTCAGATCGAGGTACCAATCGAGGGGTTCGAGCGGTAGATTGCGGTCCAGAATACGCTGCTTAAGAGTCTCGTAGTCATCCTCGCGCTGGCCGCCGCCGATGATTTCGCCGTAGCCCTCCGGCGCGAGCATGTCTACGCATAGGGCAACCTCGAGCCGTTCCGGATCGCGTTTCATGTAGAAGGCTTTGCAGGCTGTCGGGTAGCGATGCACCAGCACGGGAGTTTCGAAATCTGCGGACAAGGCAGTCTCTTCGTCACCGCCGAAGTCGTCGCCCCAGTTGACCGCGAACCCCTTTTCTTTCAGCCGCGAGACCGCGTCATCGTACGCCAATCGAGGATAGGGCTTGATAGCGGCCTTTTCGAGCTTGGTGATATCGCGCTCCAAAACTTTCAACTCTTCGCCGCGGCGCTCGATCACACGAGTCAGAATGTATGAGACGAAATCCTCGGCGAGCTGCATGTCCTCGGCTAGTGTGAAATACGCGACTTCCGGCTCAACCATCCAGAACTCGGTCAGATGACGCCGAGTCTTCGATTTTTCCGCGCGAAAGGTCGGTCCGAAACAGTAGACCTTGCCGAAGGCCAGCGCCCCGGCCTCGGCATACAGTTGGCCGCTCTGAGTCAGGTAGGCCTTGCGCTCGCCGAAGTAGTCGATCTCGAAAAGGTTGGTGGTCCCCTCGCAGGAGGTCGGCGTCAGGATTGGTGAATCGAACAGTACGAAGCCTCGCTCATGGAAAAAATCCCTGCAAGCCGCCTCGATCTCGCTGCGTATCCGCAGGATCGCGTGCTGACGCGAAGACCGTACCCAGAGATGGCGCAAGTCGTGCAGAAACGCGACCCCGTGCTCCTTGGGCGTAATCGGATAATCGATTGCGGGTGCGACTACTTTGTAACTACGCGCGGTCAATTCGCGTCCGCCCGGTGCGCGCTTATCCTCACGCACGACCCCGGTCACTTCGAGCGAGGACTCCTGTCCGAGGTGATCCGCGGCCGCGAAGGCTTCGGGTCCGAGGTCGTGAATCGAGGCAACGCACTGACATATCCCGGTGCCGTCGCGAATCAACAGAAAATGGACCTTGCCGCTCGAGCGGCGGTTGTAGAGCCACCCCTGAAGGGTTACTTCCTCGCCGATATGCTTGCCCAGTTCTTCAATATACGCCCTGGCCATGAAGGCAGTTTAGCGGATTGTGCCGTTTTAGCCACGTCGCTGTGGGCGCGGGCCGCCAAGGGGATGTACCTGATGGGCCGTCACGCTAGAATGTGCGGCATATGACGGCGCAATTTAACGCGCTGGATTTGGGGATTCTGGTGATCCTCGGTCTCGGCCTGCTCTATGGTCTCGCGCGCGGCGCACTTCGAATGGTCTCCCCGATTCTATCCTTCATTTGCGGGATTTATGCGGCGTCGCTCTGGTACGGACGGGTGAGCGACCTGGTGCAGAACCATTTCAACACCCGCCCGGCAACGAGTCAGACGATTGGCTATGCGATAGTTTTTTTGCTTGCTTTCGTCGCGGTTGGATATATCGCGGGACGGATCATCGAACTCGCCCACATCATTAATCTGAACCTGGTCGATCGGCTCGCCGGAGGCGTTGTTGGAGTTGCGATCGCGGCCGTCTTCGCGGGACTCGACGTCCTACTCTTAACGGCGCTTCTATCGGCGAATTCGGCACTGCTGAGCAATTCCCAGCTTGCCCCACGCACGTTGGCCTATAACGAAGCGCTGCTTGGCTTCGTTCCGCCGGAAGTCAAGCAGTTGTACCGCGAAAAGCGTGATCAGCTCTTCCACGCTTGGGCTGAAAAGGCCGGGAAGCTCGAATCACCGCGCGAATCGCCACACTAGTAGTCCGGTGGGGCGCAATTTCGACGGAAGTGGGTCGCGTCACGCCAGGGCGCTATCCACGGCACGCACCAGCTGCTGCTTGGGCACCGCCCCAATAATCTGCTCCTTGACCTGGCCACCCTTGACGATCAGCAGGTTCGGAATTCCGCGCACGCCGTAACGTGACGGCGTATCCGGGTTGTCGTCGACGTTGATCTTGACCACCTTCAGACGGCCCGCGTACGTGCCTGCAAGCTCATCGACGATGGGTGCGATCGCACGGCACGGTCCGCACCACGGAGCCCAGAAATCGATCAACACGGGCGTCGGGGACTTCAACACTTCCTGGTCGAAAGTGGCGTCGGTCACGTGGGTTACATTCTCGCTGGCCATGAAGGGTCTCTCCTCGCCCTAGTGCGATGACTCTCGTTCAGAGTTCAACATAAGTACCGTCCTGCCTACAGTCAAGGACGTCGCTTGACACGACTGGTTTGCACGGCCTTCAATCGATCATGCTTCAAGTTTCTTCGCTTTCGACTGCTTCCAGAACGATATGCAAACCGCTTTTTATCTTGACCCTTGTCGCGATGATCGTGTGTGGTGCAACACGCATCGAGGCGGATCCGAACACCCCGCGTACTCCTGTTCCCGACTTTTCGACCGGCATATGGCTCAATTCAAAGCCGCTCACACCAAAAGACCTGCGCGGCAAGATCATATTCGTCGACTTCTGGGAGTATACTTGTATCAATTGTATAAGGACCTTTCCTTATCTACGCCGATGGAATCAGCTGTACGGGCCCGACGGATTAGTTGTCATCGGGGTTCACACCCCCGAGTTCGAATTCGCTAAGAATCCGAAGAACGTGGCGGACGCGGTCAAGCGCTTCGGCTTTACCTTTCCGATAGCAGTGGATAGCGACTACAGCATCTGGAATGCGTTTCATAACAACGCGTGGCCGGCGGACTATCTGGTCGATAAAGACGGTAATATCGCATTCGTGCACTACGGTGAGGGCGACTATGGCGATTTCGAGCTGGAAATCCGCAAACTACTGAAGGAAGAGAATCCGAAACTTGATTTTGCCGCGGCGAAGTACGCGATTCCCTCGGATGCCAACGCCGATATATTCGGCTCGGTGTGCCACCGCCCGACACCCGAGACCTACCTCGGTTTCGCGCGCGGAGTCACCGACGCCAACCCGGGCGGCGAGGATAGAACCAAAGAGGTCACCTACGTAGCGCCGGCGCCAATTCCCGTCGACAGCTTTGCCCTGAATGGCGCATGGCTGGCCGATGCCGAGTCAGTCCGCCATACGCGGTCCGCGAAAGGACTCAAAGACTCGGTCGATCTACACTACCAAGCCAAGGCGGTATACCTTGTTGCCGGATCCGACGATGGATCCCCTAAGCATTTGTACGTGCTACAGGACGGTAAACCCCTGCCCGCAGGCTCGCGCGGAGTCGACGTGAAGACCGACCGGCAAGGACGCACCTATGTAGACCTGGCCCGCAAGCGGATGTACTACGTCGCCGAGAATCCCGAGTTTGGCGACCATTCGCTGGGCCTATTCGCTACTGATCCCGGAGTGTCGCTTTACTCGTTCACCTTCGGCAACAATTGCGAGAACAAGTTCGCCCACAACTAAGCCGCCGCGTTGCTTGACATCCCGCTCGGCGGCGTGGTCTACCACGGGCATCAAGCCCGGAAGCGTCGTCATAGCATGCGGATCCGCTGACGGGTAAACCGGCTGCGTCTCCACCAAGGAGAGCCGCACGGTGGACAATCCTCGCCTCAAAAGGAGCGACGCGATGAAAGCAGCGGTTTTTCACGGACCCAAACAGCCTCTGACAATCGAAGATGTCGAGATCGACAAGCCTCAGGATCGCGAGGTCCTGGTCCGTACCGTCGCCAGCGGCGTTTGTCACAGCGACCTTCACTTCGTGGACGGTTTTTACCCCTATCCGACACCCGCCGTGCTCGGCCACGAGGCTGCAGGAATCGTCGAGGAGGTAGGCAAAGCCGTCACCTACATCAAGCCGGGCGATCACGTGATCTGCTGCCTATCGGTCTTTTGTGGCTACTGCGAAGATTGCATGTCCGGGCATCCCAATCGCTGCTCTAACCGGGCAGCCACTCAACGCGCTAAGACCGACAAGCCGCGTCTTTCAATGAAGGGCGCGCCAATGAAGCAGTTTGCCGACCTCTCGACCTATGCCGAAAAGATGCTGGTTCATGAAAATGCACTGGTGAAAATCGGCAACGAGATCCCGCTCGACCGCGCCGCGCTTATCGGATGCGGCGTCACCACGGGAATGGGTGCGGTGCTCAACACCGCGCGTATCGAACCCGGCTCGACGGTCGCAGTCTTCGGGTGCGGCGGCGTCGGCATCTCGGCGATCCAGGGCGCGCGCATCGCCGGCGCTCGGATGATCATCGCGGTTGACCAGTTCGAGAACAAGCTCGCGATGGCCAAGCGCTTCGGCGCAACTCATACTATCGACGCCTCGAACACCGATGCGGTGGCGGAAATTCAGAAGCTTACCAGCCCCGCTCAGGCCGATGAGCCGGTCGTCGAGGGTTTGGGGGGCGCGGGCGGCGTCGACTATGCCTTCGAAGCGGTCGGGCTCAAGAAACTCGCTGAACAGTGCTTCGATTGCATCAAGCCAGGCGGCACGGCGACGATCATCGGGATGATTCCAGTCGGCCAAAAGGTCGAACTCGACGGACCCAAGTTCCTCACCGAGCGCAAGATTCAGGGAACGAACATGGGTTCGAACCGTTTCCGCATCGATATGCCGCGCTATATCGATTATTACCTCCAAGGCCGCCTCAACCTCGACGACATGATCAGCCGCCGCGGCAAACTCCAGGACGTCAACGAAGCGTTCCGCGCAATGAAGGCTGGTGAAGTGGCCCGCACTGTACTGATGTTCGAGTAGACCGCTTGATCCGAATGCGCGGTAGCGCCACCGAAATCAGCGAGGAGCACCAAACTTATGAAAGCCGCTGTCTTCCACGGTCCCCATCAGCCGCTCACGATCGAACAGGTCGACATCGACACCCCACAGGACCACGAGGTCCTGATGCGCACGGCCGCGACCGGCGTATGCCACAGCGACCTCCACTTTGTCGATGGGTTTTATCCGTTTCCTACACCCGCCATTCTCGGGCACGAAGCGGCCGGTGTCGTTGAAAAAGTCGGCTCGGCGGTAACCTATCTGAAGCCCGGCGACCACGTCATCTCGTGCCCGTCGGTTTTTTGCGGCTATTGCGAAGATTGCATGTCCGGCCACCCCAATCGCTGCTCGAACCGGCAGGCGACGCAGCGCGCGAAAACCGACAAGCCGCGGCTATCACAAGGCGGCAAGCCGGTGCGTCAGTTTGCCGATCTCTCCACCTATGCCGAAAAGATGCTCGTACACGAGAACGCGCTGGTGAAGATCACCAACGAGATGCCGCTCGACCGCGCGGCACTGATCGGCTGTGGCGTAACCACGGGTGTAGGCGCCGTTCTCAATACGGCGAAGATCGAACCCGGCTCCACTGTCGCGGTCTTCGGTTGCGGCGGCGTCGGCATCTCGGCGATCCAGGGAGCGCTACTGGCCGGTGCCCGCAAGATCATCGCGGTCGATCAATTCGAGAACAAGCTCGCGATGGCCAAGCGTTTCGGCGCTACCGACACGGTCGACGGCTCGCATACCGACGCGATCGAGGCGATCAAGGGCATGACTGGCGGCGCCGGCGTTGACTATTCATTCGAAGCGGTGGGCAATAAAAAACTCGCCGAGCAATGCTTCGATTGTATCAAGCCGGGCGGCACCGCGACGATCATCGGAATGATCCCGGTCGGACAAAAGCTCGAGCTTGACGGCCCCAAATTTCTGACCGAGCGAAAAATTCAGGGCACCATGATGGGCGGGAACCGTTTTCGCATCGACATGCCTCGGTACATCGATTTCTACCTGCAGAAGCGGCTCAATCTCGACGACATGATCAGCAAGCGCGCCAGACTCGAAGACGTCAACGAGGCCTTTCGCGCAATGAAGGCCGGCGAAGTCGCGAGGACTGTGCTGATTTTCGATTGAGTCGCGGCGGCATCAACGAAAAAGGGCCGATTCCGCAAGGATTCGGCCCTTCTCGTTTCACATAATCGCAAGTCTCAGTTGATCGGCATGCTCCGGCGCGCAACCAGCTTGTCCGCATCAAATTTGAACATCTTGGCTGCGTTGAGTCCCAGGATCTTCGCGCGCTGCTCGTCGCTCAAATCCTGCATCTGCCGCTCGATCGATTGCGCCGAATGCGGCCACGATCCTTCGTGATGCGGATAGTCGTTCGCCCACAGGAAATTGTCGACCAGGTTGTGTTTGACCGCCAACTCGATTCCGATCGGATCGTCCTGGAATGACGCCGCGCCATGCTCCCGAAAATACTCGCTCGGCAGCTTCTTCAGCTTGGGAAACGCCCACATGTGATGCTTGCGCGCAGCCTCGTCCATCGCTTCCAGCGCCCACGGCACCCAGCCGATGCCACATTCGATTAACGCGAAGCGGAGCCGCGGGAACCGCTCGAACAGTCCCGATGCGCACATGCACGCCATCGGCTCGATCGTCGGTGACAACGCGTGCGCCGCGTAGTTTATAATCGCCCCACCGTCCTTGCGGGCGGCCCGCGGATCCCGGCCGGTCGAAATATGGTAGGTGATGGTGATGTCGCAATCCTGGATCACCGCCCACATCGGATCGTACATCGTCATATTGTAGTTCGGGTGGCGCGCGTCATGGGCGCCCCAGATCGGTTTGCACGGCAGCGTGATGCCGCGGAAACCCAGCTTCGCTACGCGCCTGATCTCCGCGATTGCGAGTTCGATATCCGCGGTCATGATCGCGGCCATCGGCGACATGAAATCGTAGTAAGGGCCGTACGTCTCCCACGCCCAGTCATTCCACACGCGGCACTGCGCGGCGCCGAACTTCGCGTCCTGCGTCGCCCACATCGACAACCCCTTGTTGGGGAAGATAATCTCGGCGTCGATCCCGTCGCGCCGATGATCCTTCTGGCGATCGATCATGTTGAAGCCGGATTTGTTGCGCAGATTATCCTCGCCCTCGAGGTGGCTATCGAGCAGGCGCGAACGCTGCATCCCCTCCGCGATCACCCACTTGACGCCGTTCTCGTCAACCTCGATCCGGGGCAGGCGCTTCCGATACTCCTCGGGCAGCCCTTGCCACAAGCCGCTGGGCTCGTTGACGTGGCAATCCGCCGAGATCATCACGTACTTATTGGGATCGGCGGGGCGCGCGGAGCGCTTCCAACCGCTGTATCCGGGCGTGTCCAGCCGCCAGCGATTAGGTTCGTCAATCTGAACGTTGGTTTCCTCGATCATCAGGTTCCTCCGTCTTTAAGCGGATCGCCAATCGTAGGATCCAGCTTCGGTAGTAATTACCAAGGGTATTGCCCGTTCGAACCTTTGTCCAGTAAACATCAATTGACCGCGGGCTGGATTCCGCTCTGGCGGCGCGCCATCAGCTTCGCGGTGTCGAATTTGAAAATCCTGGCGGCGTTTAGGCCCAGTATCTTTTCTCGCTGTCCTTCGTTCAGATCGCCCATCTCGCGCTCGATCGCTTCCGCCGAATGCGGCCAGGTACCCTCGGCGTGAGGATAGTCATTGGCCCACATGAAGTTATCGACGAGGTTGAATTTCACCGCGAGATCGAGGCCGGCCGGATCCTCCTGGAAGCTCGCTGCCCCATTGGTGCGGAAGTATTCACTCGGCAGCTTCTTCAATTTCGGCGTCACCCATAAATGGTGCTTGCGATACGCCTCGTCCATCGCGCTGAGCGCCCACGGTACCCAGCCGATGCCACATTCGATCGCGGCGAAACGGATCTTCGGGAAACGATCAAGCACGCCCGACGCACAAATATTCGAGATCGGTTCGATCGTCGGCGACAGCGAATGCGCAACGTAATTTATCACCGCGCCGCCGTCCTTACGCGCGGCTCGCGGATCGCGGCCGGTCGACACATGAAACGTCATCGGCACGTCGCAATCCTGGATCAGTGCCCACATCGGATCGTACATCGGCAAATTATAGTTCGGATGGCGGGCGTCGTGAGCGCCCCATATCGGTTTGCAGGGCAGCGTGATCCCACGAAAACCGATTTTCACTACGCGCTTGATCTCCGCCAGCGCCAGGTCCAGATCCGCCGTCATGATCGCGGCCATCGGCGACATGAAATCGTTGTAGGGGCCGTACGTCTCCCACGCCCAGTCATTCCACACACGGCATTGCGCCGCGCCGAATTCCGCGTCCTGCGTCGCGAACATCGCCAGCCCTTTGTTGGGGAACACGATCTCCGCGTCGATTCCGTCGCGCGCATGGTCGCGGATCCGATCGAGCGGGTCGCGGCCGGCGTTGCCGCGCAACCGATCCTCGCCGCCCTTTGGTGCATCCTGGATATTGCGCGTGCGCACCCGCGACTTCTGGTAGCCCTCGACCACCATCCATTTGTGGCCCTTGTCGTCGACCTCTATATGCGGCAAGCGGTTGCGAAATCTCTGGTCGATTCGCTCCCACCAGAGTTTGCTCGGCTCATTGACGTGGCAGTCGGCGGAGATCATCAGGTATTTGCGCGGGTCGTCCGGCCGCGCGCTGCGCTGCCAACCTTGGTGACCGGGGGTTTCCAGCCTCCAACGATTCTTTTCATCCACCATCAGGTTGGTCTCGTTGTTCACGACCGCGTCCTCCTGGGGCCTCCAAAACCTTATATCAGCCCCGCTTCCTTCATCACGCTGCGCAGTTTCTCTGCCGGGCCCGGCGACATCGGCGTCAACGGCATCCGCACCTCGTTGGCGCATTTGCCCATCAGGGCGCACGCCTGCTTGACCGGAATCGGGTTGGTTTCGAGGAATAGCGCGCGCATCAGCGGCAGCATCGTGAAATGGATCTGTCTGGCACGCCCGAAATCCCCGCGCAGGGCCGCCTCCGCCAACTCGTGCGTCTCGCGCGGCATCACGTTGCTGATCGTCGCGATCACCCCCTTGGCGCCGATCGCCATCAGTGGCAACGTCGCAGAGTCGTCGCCCGAAAGTAGCGTCAGACGGTCACCACATAGCCGCAGGATATCTGAAATCTGGTCCATCGATCCGGAAGCTTCCTTGATCCCGACGACCTGCTTGATGTCACACATGCGGGCGAAGGTCTCGGGCAGGATATTCGACGCAGTGCGTCCGGGGATGTTGTAAACGATCAGAGGCAGATCGACGTTCGCCGCGACCATTTTGTAGTGCTTGTAAATCCCTTCCTGGGTGGGCTTGTTGTAGTAGGGCGATATCAGCAGAGCTCCGTCGGCGCGAATCTCGCGCGCGAACGCCGTCAGCCGAATCGCTTCGGCCGTCGAGTTCGATCCGGTTCCGGCGATCACTGGCACCCGCCGTCGCGCCTGTTCCACCACCAGTTTGACCACCTGGTCATGCTCGGAATGCGTCAGAGTCGCCGATTCTCCGGTGGATCCGCAGGCCACGAGGCCATCGATCCCCGACTGAATCTGCCATTCGACGAGTTCCCGGAGCGCGGCCTCGTCCACTGTTCCGTCGCGAAACGGAGTGATTAGAGCCGTTAGCGCACCGCTGAACATGCCTATGACCTCCCGTCGACGCTCACCAATTCGTGCTCGCCGACTTCGACTTCACCTCTGAAAACCTCGACCGCTGCCCCGGTCATGAAGACGTGATTCGAGCCGGCACCGCGCTCCCGCCATTCGACCTCGAGATTGCCGCCGCGCAGCGCGACCGTCGCCCGGCGACCCCCATGCCCGGTCAATACCGCGGCGACCAGTGACGCGCAGGCCCCGGTGCCGCAGGCAAGTGTTTCGCCGGAGCCTCGTTCCCACACGCGCATCCTCAGCCGGTTATGCGCTAACGGCAGGATAAACTCCGTATTCACCCGGCGCGGAAAAAATTCGTGGCGCTCAAACAGCCGGCCAATCCGCGCGAATTCAGCGTCGTCGAGACCAAAGATGCGGTCGTCGCCGACGAATACCACGCAATGCGGATTTCCCATTGAGACCGCAGTTATCTTCTCGACGCGGTTGTCAATTTCCAAAGGATAGTCGACCACGCGTCCGTCGTGTCGCGTAGGAATCTCGCGCCCCTCGAGAATCGGCTCGCCCATATCGACCGTCGCGGCAATCGGACGTCCACCCTCGACTGAAAGCTCGACCGTTTTAACGCCGCAATCGGTATCGACCGCGATCGGATTCTTCTGCCCGCCCGAGATCTCATAATAAAGCCGTGCGAGGCAACGGATTCCATTGCCGCACATCTCGCCGCGGCTGCCGTCGGCGTTATACATCTCCATGCGCACATCGGAGCCCGCTGACGGGCACAGCATGATCAAACCATCGCCGCCGATTCCGAAGCGGCGATCCGACAGGCGTCGAGCGATCGCCCCCGGGTCCGCTGGACGCAGACGGTCAGCAACGAGGTAGATGTAATCGTTGCCGCATCCCTGCATCTTGACGAACTCGAGCCTAGGCATCCGGGCCGCCCTTGAGCGTCACGATCTTCTCTCCGCGAATCAAATCCTCGAAGGTTTCGCGTTCACGCACCACGTGGTACTCGCTGCCGTTAACGATAACTTCGGCCGCGCGCGGCCGGCTGTTATAGTTAGACGCCATCACAAACCCATACGCCCCGGCGCTCATCACGGCGAGCAGATCGCCGCGGTTCGCCTCCGGCATGTCACGCTCTCGCGCGAAGAAATCCCCGCTCTCGCATACGGGTCCGACCACGTCTGCGGTCGCCGTTCCGCCGCCATTGCGCACCACCGGTCGAATCTCGTGAAACGCCTCGTACAGCACGGGCCGGATAAGGTCGTTCATCGCGCCGTCCACCACGACGAAGCGCTTGACGTCGGTTTCCTTGACGAAGAGCACCCGGGTTACCAGGATGCCCGCATTGCCGACCAGCACTCGGCCCGGCTCGATGATCAGCTTGAGCCCGATCGTACGCAGCGGCCCCAGGATCGCCGCTGCATATTCCGACGGTGGCGGCGGCTCTTCCTGGTAGGGAATCCCGAGCCCACCCCCCAAATCGAGATACTTCAGGCTAATTCCGTCCTCGCGCAGATTACGTACGATCCTCGCGACCTTCTCCCCCGCTTCGACAAATGGCCCGGTCTCCGTGATCTGCGAGCCAATATGCGTGCTGAGGCCAGCCAATTCGAGATTGGGCAGCGTCCGCGCTTCCGCGTAATACTCGCCGATCTCGGCAAAAGGTACGCCGAACTTGCTGTCGCGATGGCCCGTCGAAATGTGCGGATGGGTCCCCGGATCGAGATCGGGATTCACGCGCAAGCTGACCGGCGCCTGGATTCCAAGGCGTCGCGCGACTTCGCTCACCCGATGAAGCTCCGGTCGTGACTCGACGTTGATCATCAGGATTCCGGCTTTGAGGGCGGCCTCGATCTCGTCGTCCGTCTTGCCCACCCCGGAAAAAACGATCTTGCGGGCATCGGCGCCGGCACGCATGCAGCGCATCAACTCGCCTCCGGAAACGATGTCAAATCCCGCGCCCAAGTCGCCGAACAGTTTGAGCACGCTCAGGTTCGACAGCGCCTTCATAGCGAAGCATATCAGCGTGTCGCTACCCCTGAATGCATCGGAGAGAACCCGGAAATGGCGTCGCAGCGTGCGCGCGCTGTATACATAAAGCGGGGTGCCGAGACGTTCGGCGAGTTCGCTTATCGCGACGTCTTCGGCGAACAACCGGTTGCCCTTGTAGCTGAAATAGTTCATTCGTCTCTATGGCACAGCCCGCGGATGGCCTGTTCGCCAGTAGCGATCAGGCCTCGCATCCCATTCGGATCCTTCCTCGGGAGTGACGCTCGGTTTTATCACACGCGGCTCCCCTGCAAAAACGGTAGGCTCCGGCGGCACGCGGGGAAGGCAGGTCTAGTTCGACAAATCCGGCGACGCGGGCGCTGGTGGAAGATGGAAGTCGTCAGGGTTGGGGGCCGGAGCCGGCTTGACCCGGGTGAACTCGACCTCGTTTGACGGCTCGCTGACGTAGCCATCGACAGTCTTGGATAGAACTTCGTAGCGATATCGGCCGTTCATGGCAGTCGCGCCGTCGATATAGCTGAAATCGCGCTCGACCGAAAAGCGCTCTCGATCCGTCACTTGCAGTTCAACCAGCGGCGTCATCGATCCGGCGGCGGTTCCGCGAAGAATCACGAAGCTGCCGAGGTCGCGCATCAGATGGCCTCCCGCGTAGTGGGTCGGGCGTTGCCAGGAAAGCCGGATGCCGGCGTGATCGGCTGTTGCGCTCAAATCCTGAATTCGCTCCGGCTGTACGAGTTCGGGCGCCTGAGGTGCGCTCTTGACGCCACACCCCGAGAGCAATCCCGCCAGCGCTATCGCGCAAGGGAGAAGGGTGGATTTCGCCACTGTATCCGTTTCATTCCTGTCCATCTCATCGCCGCCCAAGCTCCCTGAGCCGTCGTCGCACAGTCGCCGGAGCCGGGCCGCCGACGGTTTTGCGCGCCCGAATCGAGTTCTCCGGAGTCAGCATCGCTACGGCGTCGGCAGCGAACGCCGCTGAGTAGCGGCGCAATTCATCCAGGCCGAGCTGCTCAATCGACCCTCCCGCCGCCGCGGTTTCGCGCACCAACATCCCCACGGCTTCGTGCGCTTCGCGAAATGGAACCCCGCGGGCTACCAGGTACTCCGCGAGGTCCGTCGCCAAAGCGAATCCTCCAGCCGCGGCCCGCATGGCCCCACGCTTGAAACGTGAGTCGCGGCCATAGCTGCGCCAGCAGTTCGAGCACTGGCTTGATCGTGTCGACCGCGTCGAACACGCGCTCCTTGTCTTCCTGCAGATCGGAATTATAAGCCAGCGGCAATCCCTTCATTACCGTGAGCAGCGCAACCAGATCTCCGATCGACGCGCCCGCTCTTGCCGCGAATCAATTCGAGCAGGTCCGGATTCTTCTTCTGCGGCATCATCGAACTACCAGTCGAGAATTCATCGGGCAGTTCGACAAAACCGAACTCCGCGCTGCTCCACAGTATGATTTCCTCGGCCATGCGCGACAGGTGGATCACGAGGATCGCCGCGGCGGAAAGGAAATCAAGTGCGAAATCGCGATCCGACACGGCGTCGACGCTGTTTTCGGCGAAACGTCGAAATTCCAGCTCGCGCGCGACCATCTCGCCGATCGATCGGCAGCGTCGTGCCAGCTAGCGCCCCCGCCCCAAGCGGCATCACGTCGTGCGCGAATGCGCGCCTGCTCGAAGCGTTCAAGGTCGCGCTCGATCATCTCGGCATAGGCGAGCACATGATGAGCCAGCGATATCGGCTGTGCGCGCTGCAAATGCGTATAGCCGGGCATGACGGTTTCGACGTTGC
This sequence comes from uncultured Pseudomonadota bacterium, assembly GCA_963837035.1. Classification (GTDB taxonomy): domain Bacteria; phylum Desulfobacterota; class Binatia; order Binatales; family Binataceae; genus JASHZA01. Next base: position 108,340 of record CAWIMH010000018.1, on the reverse strand, counting down.
GCCGCGCGACCGCGGTAAGGACGCGCCGCAGCGCCCGCAACAAGGCTCTCACCTCGGCAATCTCCTCGCGCAGGTAAAGGCGCAAATCCAGCGCGACCTGATCGTTGCGGGAGCGCGCCGTATGCAGCTTGCCGCCGGCGGCACCGATCTTCTCGGTCAAGCGACGCTCGATCGCCAAGTGGATGTCCTCGTCGCCGAGGTGGAAGCGAAACCGGCCAGAACTGATTTCGTGCTCGATCTCACGCAGTCCAGCGCACATTTCGTTCGTTTCGCTCGATTTGCACAGTCCGACCCGGGCCAGCATCCGGGCGTGGGCGATCGAACCAAGGATGTCGTGGCGATAGAGGCGGCGATCAAAAGGCAAAGACGCGCTGAATTCCTCGACTTTTTTTAGCCGTCCGCGCTTGAAACGGCCTCGGATCAGGCTCTTGGACGCGTGTGCCTTTGCGGCGATGGACCGTTTGGTGCGCGCCCGCCGGCGCGCGGTTGTGCGCGCGCGACCGCTCATGTCGAGGGGGCAGCGGTAGCGATATAGACGGCGCCAGCGTGCTCGTCGTGTTCCATGCCGCGGAGGGTTAGCGTCCCGGCGCCGTCCGGCAGACGCAGCCGCGTGCGGCGCAGGTCATCGCACCGTTGGGATGGGCGACGTGGACGTCCATTTTATGGCCGCACCGGGAACATTCGCCGCCACGGACACGTGGGACCAGCTTGGGGGCCGGGCGCGGCGGTCTGAATTGGATGACCTTGCCCACGGAAGATTAGCTCCTAGTCCTTCCTTTTCTGATTTTCATGCTCGTCTACGAGTGCTAACGCTTTTAATCGCAAGGATCCTAGCCGGATGAAGCCTTCGGCGTCGGCCTGACGGTAGCCTCCGGCGGCCTCGAAGCTCGCGATAGCGGGGTCGTAAAGCGACCTCGCCGACTTGCGGCCGACGATCCACACCCCGCCCTTATACAGCTTGAGCCGCGCGATGCCGCTAACGTTCTTCTGGGTTTCGTCCACGAGCGCCTGGAGCGCCTCTCGCTCAGGAGCAAACCAGTGGCCGTTGTAGACCATCTCGGCGTAGCGCGGAATCAGTCCATCCCGCAGATGGGTCACCTCGCGGTCGAGCGTGAGTTGTTCGACGGCACGATGGGCGTGGAGGAGGATGGTTGCGCCGGGACTCTCGTAAACGCCGCGCGACTTGATTCCGACGTAGCGATTCTCGACGAGGTCGACGCGGCCCACTCCATGGCGGCCGCCGATCTCGTTGGCTCGCTCGATAAGCGGTGCCGCGGACAACCGCTCACCGTTGATCGCGACCGGATCGCCGCCGGCGAATTCGACCTCGACATATTCCGGTTGGTCGGGCGCATTCTCGGGCGCCACCGTCAGCTTGAACATGTCGGCGTAGGACTCGCGCCAGGGATCTTCGAGGACGCCGCCCTCGTAGCTGATGTGGACCAGGTTACGATCGGTCGAATAGGGCTTTTCAGCGGTGACGGGGACGGGGATTTTCTTCTCGGCGGCGTAAGCGATCATGTCGGCACGACCGGCGAAGGGCCAGTCGGGATGACGCCAGGGCGCGACTACGGTGAGATCGGGAGCAAGCCGGGCAAAGGTGAGTTCAAAGCGGACCTGGTCGTTGCCCTTACCGGTGGCGCCGTGAGCCACGGCGTCGGCGCCTTCCTGGCGGGCGATCTCGACCTGTCTGCGCGCTATGACGGGGCGCGCAATGGAGGTTCCGAGCAAGTAGTAACTCTCGTAAACGGCATTGGCACGCATCATGGGAAAGACGAATTCGCTCGCGAATTCGTGACGCAGGTCCTCAAGGTAGAGCTTGCTTGCGCCGGTCCGGAGCGCCTTTTCTTTCAGGCCTGCGGTTTCGTCGCCCTGACCAACGTCGGCGCAGTAGGCCACAACCTCGCAGCCGTAGTAGTCCCTGACCCAACGGAGGATTACAGAAGTATCGAGTCCGCCGGAGTAGGCTAGAACGAGTTTTCGAATCTTCTGCTTGCTCATCAGAAATCGCCCGTGGCAGGGCCCTGATGACTCAGAATATCCGGTCGCATCAGCCAAAGCATTACCGATTTCTGCGCGTGGAGGCGGTTTTCCGCCTGATCGAGCACGACCGATTGAGGACCGTCGATCACTTCGTCAGTAATTTCCTGGCCGCGATGAGCGGGCAGGCAGTGCATCACGGCGGCGTCCGGTTTTGCGTGTTTGAGCAGAGCCGCGTTGACCTGAAAATCCTTGAAGTCGCGGAGTCGAGTGCCGGCCTCGCGCTCCTGCCCCATCGAGGTCCAGGTATCCGTATAAATGGCATCCGCGTCGCGCACGGCCGCGACCGGATCGTTGGTCAGGAGTCCGTTTTTCTCCTGTCGCAGGCGCGCGATAAAGCCCTGATCGGGTTCGTAACCGACGGGGCAGGCGATCCGCAAGTCGAAATGGATCAACGCGGCCGCTTCGATCCAGCTTTGAGCAAGGTTGAACCCGTCGCCGACGAAAGCAATTTTGAGCGGGCGCAAATTATGGTAGCGCTCCCGCAAGGTCAGGAGATCGGCGAGCAATTGGCATGGATGCAGGAGGTCGGTAAGGCCATTGATGACCGGCACGGACGATTCGCGGGCGAGTTCGACGCAGGTGGCATGTGAAAACGTGCGGATCATAATCAGGTCGACCCAGCACGAAAGGTTGCGGGCGACGTCCTTGACCGACTCGCGCTCGCCGATACCGATATCCTGCGGGGCGAGGTAAATCGCGTGTCCGCCCATTTGCGCCATCCCGGTCTCGAAGGTGAGGCGGGTGCGCAGAGAGGGTTTCTGGAAAATCATGGCGAGCGTTCGACCGCGCAAGTAGGGATGCTCGAGTCCGCTTTTGAGTTCGGCCTTGAGCCGGACGGCGAGACGCAGCAACCCGTCCAGTTCCGCGGCGGAAAGAGAGCTAAAGTCGAGGAAATCGCGTTTCATCGGCGCTACGGTGCTTCGCCCCTAATAGTAGCTGATTTTACGAGGCGAAGATTCAGGCCGCGGCCTTAAGTGCGCGCTCGATAATAGCGAGTCCGGCGTCGGCCTCCTCGCGCGTCAAATTGAGCGGCGGCAGCAGGCGCAGAACGTTGTCCGCCGTACCGTTAACGATCAGATGCTCCTTGAGGCAGGTTTCGACGACGCCCTTGGCCTCGTGTTTCGAGTACTACGCCGATAATCATGCCGAGCCCGCGCACTTCGCGTACGTTGGGGCAGCTTTTCGCAATCTGGCCGAGACGATTGAGCAGGTAGCCGCCAACCTCGGCGGCGTTGGCGATAACGCCATCCTGCTCAAGCGCGTCGAGCACGGCGAGCGCGGCCGAGCAGGCCACGGGATTACCGCCGAAGGTCGAGCCGTGAGTGCCGGGAGAAAGCACGGCGGCAACGTCCGCCCGCGCGATCATCGCACCGATTGGGAGTCCGCCGCCGAGGGCCTTGGCCAAAGTAATAATATCGGGCTTGATCCCGGAATGTTGATAGGCGAAGAGCTTGCCCGTACGGCCCATCCCGGTCTGTACTTCGTCGACGATCAGCAACAGTTTGTTACGCAGGCACAGTTCGCTCAGACGAGCGAGATAATCCGGACGGGGCATCACGACGCCGCCCTCACCCTGGATCGGCTCGACCATTATGGCGATGGTTTGAGCGGTGAGCGCGCCTTCGATCGCGGCGACGTCGTCGTAGGGGACCCGTTTGAAGCCCGGGACCAGCGGTTGAAAGCCGAGATGGTATTTCTCCTGGCCGGTCGCGCTGAGGGTGCCGAAAGTACGGCCGTGGAAGGAGCCGAGCGTGGAAACGATCTCGAAGCGTCCGCCGTTGCTGTGGCCCCAGCGGCGCGCGAGTTTGAGGGCGGCTTCGTTGGCTTCCGCGCCGGAATTACCGAAAAAGATCCGTCCGTCACCGAAGGCAGAGCCCAGCCGGGCCGCCAACCGCGCCATCGGCTCGGTATGGAAGACGTTGGAGACGTGAGTGAGCTTTTCGGCCTGATCGCGAATCGCGCGCACGACCCGCGGATGCCCATGGCCGAGACTGGTGACCGCCAGCCCGCAGAAGAAATCGAGGTAGCGGTTCCCCTCAGCGTCGAACAGGTACGCGCCATGACCGCGCACGAAGGCGAGCGGGGTGCAGCCGTAAGTATTGGCAAGGTTGGCGTGGGCGAGTCCGACGATTTCGGAATTGTTCATGGCGTCTTTCCTTTATCGAGCTCGCGATCCCGAGGACTCCGCACCAGCCGGACGAGCGGCGGGAGCGCTGACTTCGTTTGCGCGAGGCGGTTGTTCCTTCGATCGATCCGCGAGCGGCGATCCGGGCCCGCGCAAGCCTGCCGGATTCGTTGACCCGCACGACCTCCCCGGGATAATCGGCAGGATCCTTGGCCTATCCCTCAAGCACAGCGACGATCGCGGCCGCGTGCCCGATGCAGTTGCCGGTTTACGCGGAACTTCCATCGTCAGATACTCAATCGTGGCGGATCGTACAAGCGCGGCCGCGCGGTACCGGCGGTGGCCGGTCGCCGAGAATGACCGGGCGTGCGAAGTCGACGCGTACGCGATATCAGTTTGCCGGGTCAATTGGAGTCAGGAGGGCTAATTGCTTTTCCACGATCTCGGCGGCATCGAGGCAAAGGTCTTCGCGGGAACGGCTTACCGGTAAGTAGCACGCCGATCGGCAATCCGGCGGCGGAGTCGCGAACGCCAAGGATCCGCCAGGTTCTAGCCTCCCTCGGTGGTGCCGGCGGAGCGGCCGGAGCGGCTGGACCGGCGGCGCGTCGGCGCGGCCGCGCGGTTGACCACTTCGGTGCCGATCCCGGAGTCGGTGAAGATCTCGAGCAGGAGGGCGTGGCGGACGCGACCGTCGATAACGTGGGCGGCGCCGACGCCATCGCCGAGCGCCTCGATGCAGCATTCAACCTTGGGAATCATGCCTTCGCCGATCGCGCCGTCGCCGATCATTTTTTTGGCGCGCGCGGCTTCGAGGACGGAGACGAGCTTGCCGTCGCCGTCGTTTACCCCGGCGACGTCAGTGAGCAGGATCAATTTGGCGGCCTTCAGTGCGCCGGCGATCTCGCCAGCCGCGACATCCGCGTTGATATTGTAGGTTTGGCCGTCGCGGCCATGGCCGACGGGTGCGATCACGGGAACGAATCCAGCGCCCTGAAGGGTCTCGAGCACGGCGGGATTAACTTCGGCGACTTCGCCGACGAAGCCGATATCGAGCGGCGCGGACTTGCCATTCGCGTCCTTGATCAGCAATTTGCGGGCGATGAGGAGGTCGCCGTCCTTGCCGGAAATGCCGACTGCGCGAACACCCTGGCGCGAGATGAGCGCGGCGATCTCCTTGTTGAGCTTTTGCAGCACCATTTCGACGGCTTCCATCGTCGGTTCGTCGGTTACGCGCATGCCGCGAACGAAGCTCGATTTCAGACCGAGCCGATCGATCAAATGATTAATCTGGGGACCGCCGCCGTGGACGACGAGCGGCTTGATGCCGACGGCGTCGAGCAGGGCGATATCCTGCGCGAAGCTCTCACGCAAATCCGGATCGAGCATCGCATGGCCGCCGTACTTGATGACGAAAGCCTTGCCGCGGAAGCGGCGTATATAGGGCAGGGCTTCCGTCAACACTTGGGCTCGTTCGATCAAATCCTGCAACGGTTTGGCTCCGATTGGCTTTCCCCGGGGATCTTTTCGTGGACGGTCGGGGGGTACGGCGGACGAATTAAAGGCGCCGAGACCATCTACAGAATGTAGCGCGAGAGATCTTCGTTCTTGACGATCGGATCGAGCCGCTCATGGACGTAGGCGGCGTCGATGGCGACTTCGCGCCCGCTGTATTCGGGTGCGTTAAAGGACAAATCCTCGAGCAGGCGTTCGAGCACGGTGTGCAGGCGGCGCGCGCCGATATTTTCCGAGCGCGCGTTGACGACCGCAGCGATTTCGGCCAGCGCGGAAATCGCGTCGTCGGCGAAATGTATATGCACCTTTTCGGTTTGCAGGAGCGCGACGTACTGCCGGGTGAGCGCGTTTTCGGGCTCGGTCAAAATACGCACAAAGTCCGCCTGCGTCAGGGCTTTGAGCTCGACGCGGATAGGAAAGCGGCCCTGAAATTCCGGGATCAGATCCGAAGGCTTGGAGGTGTGAAAGGCGCCGGAGGCGACGAACAGGATGTGGTCGGTCTTGACCGCGCCGTACTTGGTGTTGACGGTGGCGCCCTCGACGATGGGGAGGAGGTCGCGTTGGACGCCCTCGCGCGAGACGTCCGGGCCGTGGGTAGCGTTGCGGCCGGCGATTTTGTCGATCTCGTCGATAAAGACGATGCCGGATTGCTCGGCACGCTGGGTGGCCTCGCGTGCGACGTTTTCCATATCGACGAGCCGAGTGGCTTCTTCCTGGACGAGGAACTCCATCGCTTCAGGCACCTTGAGCTTACGGCGATGGGTCTTCTTGGGCATGATCTGGCTGAACAGGTCCTTCATGTTCGCGCCCATCTCCTCCATCCCCTGGGGGGTGAGCACTTCGAGGGCGGGCGTGCCCTGGGTGACTTCGATTTCGACTTCGCGCTCATTGAGGAAGCCATCGCGGAGGAGTTTGCGCAGTTTTTCTCGTGTTTCGTGATGGGCGTCGTTGTCGCTCATCTGGATGCCGCCGGTGGGCGTGACCATCGCGGGGCGGCGGGTTTTGCCGGGCGAAGCGGGGTAGAGGATATCAAGGAGGCGTTCTTCGGCGCTCTCGCGAGCCTTGACGGCGACGCGCTCGCGCTCTTCGTCACGAACCATCTTGACGGCAACCTCGGCAAGGTCCCGGATCATCGATTCCACGTCGCGGCCGACGTAGCCGACCTCGGTGTAGCGCGACGCCTCGACCTTGACGAAAGGGGCCTGAGCGAGTTTGGCGAGGCGCCGGGCGATTTCGGTCTTGCCGACGCCAGTGGGTCCGATCATGAGGATATTCTTGGGTGCGATCTCGTCGCGAAGTTCGGGGGGGACATTCTGGCGGCGCCAGCGGTTGCGCAGGGCTATAGCCACGGCGCGTTTGGCATCACGCTGCCCGACGATATAGCGATCGAGTTCAGAGACGATTTCTCGGGGTGTCATTACGTGAGGAGCTACCATGGCGTCGCGGGAGAACCGCGCAGTTTCACGGCCCTCCACGTTCTACAGATGTAATTTACAATTATTCGGGGCGACGGTTCTACAACTCTTCAAGCACGAACTGGTCATTCGTATAGACGCAGAGTTCGGAAGCGATTTTCATGGCACTTTCGGCGATTTCCCGCGCCGTCAGCTTGGTGCCGTGGCGGACGAGAGCACGCGCAGCAGCCAGGGCAAAGTTACCGCCCGAGCCGATGGCGATGAGGCCGTCGTCGGGTTCGATTACATCCCCGACCCCGGAGACGAGGAGGGTGCTTTCGGCATCCGCAACGATCAACATCGCCTCGAGGCGGCGGAGCACGCGATCGGTGCGCCAATCCTTCGCCATTTCGACCGCCGCACGCCGCAGGTTGCCATTGAACTCCTGCAATTTCGCCTCGAACTTATCGAACAGAGTCAGCGCGTCGGCGGTCGACCCGGCAAAACCGGCGAGCACCTGATTATTGTGGAGCCGGCGTACCTTGCGCGCTCTGTGCTTCATGATGGTCTGGCCGACCGAGACTTGCCCGTCACCGGCCATCACGACCTTGCCGCCATGGCGGACGGTCAGGATCGTGGTCGAGCGGACCCTGGTCTCGTTCGGGAAATCACGCTCGCGGATGGGCACGGCGGTAGACCTCCTTGAGATGGCGGACGCTGACATGAGTGTAGCGCTGAGTGGTCTGGAGGCTCGAATGGCCGAGCATCTCCTGGATTGAGCGTAGATCGGCGCCGGCGTTGAGAAGATGTGTAGCGAAACAATGGCGAAGACCGTGCGGGGTAAGGCTCGTGTCAAGCCCGGACTCGACGATACGGCTAGCGAGCAGGTTTTGTACTGAACGCGGGGTGAGGCGGCCGCCGCGGAGATTGGTAATGACAGCAGCGTCGGGTGTGGCGTCAACGGGCATCACGGCACGCCAGGCACGCAGCGCATCCAAGGCAGGTTCGCCGATCGGCACGAGACGATCCTTGTTACCCTTGCCCGAACGCACCATCACCATCCCCAATTGCTCGTCGATATCGCGCCAGCATAGCCCGGTGAGTTCGCCGACGCGAAGGCCGCATGAGTAAAGAACCTCGAAAATCGCTCGATCGCGCACCGCGGCGGGAGTCGCGGCCGGGCCGGCTTCGACGAGGGCGGTTACGGTGTCCTCGTTGAGGACCTGGGGGAGGCGTTTTTCGACCTTGGGCGAGCGCATGGCACGGACCGGACTGGGTTTATTCAGGGTTAGCTCGCGCCAGCGGAAGAACGCCTTAATCGCGAAGAGCCGGCGCTGGACAGTGCCGCGGGAAGCCCGTCGCATCATGTCAGCGAGGTAGTTGCGGACGTGATCGGCGGTGATCAGGTCGCAATCGATGCGGTTGGTGCCGGGAGCGAGAGCCGTGCGGCCGCCGAGCAGATACTGGCGAAAATCGAGAAGGTCACGATGGTAGGCGCTGACCGTATTGTGGGAGGCGCGCGACGCACCGGCGATCGCCGACGCAAATGCGTCGATATCCGCAATCAAACAACCCGCTCCACACACATCGGGGAAAAGCTCCTCGCGAGAAACACGCCCCTACGTTATGCTATCAGCGGTAACGCATGCGCAAAAGCGTGTTCGGACGGCCGATCGAAAGAGACCGGAGCGAGCATCAGGAAGGCGGATCGGTGTGAATTGCTGGAAGTGCGGGCAGCAAATAGAAGTCAAGGAGCGGGTCGGATTCCGCGATCATTGTCCGGAGTGCGACCGGGCGCTGCATGCCTGCCTGAACTGCGGTTTCCACGATCCGACCTACAATAATCAATGCCGGGAGACCCAGGCGGAGCGCGTAGTCGACAAGGAGCGAGTGAACTTCTGCGAGTTTTTCACACCGCGAAAGGCTGCGGGCGGCAAGATCGCGTCGACGGAGCCGGACGCCCGGACGAAACTGGATCAGTTGTTCAAGAAGAAATCGTGAATTCCGAAAACGGGCTAGCGGCGATTGTGCTTGCCGCCGGATTGGGGACCCGAATGCGGTCTACGCGCGCTAAAGTGCTGCACGAACTGGGCGGCGAACCGATGATCGCACGGACTCTGCGGGCGTTCGCGGGACTCGGTCCGCGTCCGCTGGTCCTGGTGGTCGGACATCAGGCGGGCGACGTTGAAGCAGCGGCGCGACGGGCATTGCCGCGAGCGGACTTGCACTTCGCGATACAAGCGGAGCAGCGGGGCACGGGGGACGCTGCGCGCTGTGCGATCGGCGCATTGCCGGCGGATGCGGGGGACGTGCTGATTGGATACGGCGATATGCCGATGCTGAACTCCGAGACCCTGGCCAGATGTCTCGAAGCGCATCGGAATAGCGGGCGCGCGCTGACCTTTATAAGCCTCAAGCTCGCGGATCCCGGGGCTTACGGGCGGGTGGTGCGCGATAGCGACGGCAAAGTCGCGAAGATTGTCGAGGCGCGTGACGCGACGACAGCGGAGCGCGCGATCAACGAAATCAACACCGGGATTTACGTTGCCCAGTCCGGTTTCCTGCGAATGGCACTGGCGCAGATTCGTCCCGAAAACTCGCAGCACGAATACTATCTGACCGATATTGTCGCGATCGGCCGGGCAAGCGGGGCTGGCGTCGACGCGTGGGTCGCGCGCGACGCTACCGAATTTGCCGGCATCAACTCGCGCGAGGAGCTCTCCCATATGGAAGCGCAGGTAAGAAGCGAAATTAACCGCAGGCTGATGGCGTCGGGGGTAACCATGGTCGACACCGCGACCAGTTATATCGGGGCCGAGGTCGAAATCGGCGCGGATACGACTATCGGGCCCAACGTACAGATCCACGGCCGCAGTAGAATCGGGGCGGGCGTCGTGATCGAAGGCACCGCCTGGCTGCGCGACGTAACCGTCGGCGACCGCTGTCATATCAAGATCGGCGTGCGCGCCGAACAATGCGTGATCGGAGAGGAATCCGAAATCGGTCCGTTCGCCAATCTGCGGGAGGGTACCCATCTGGAGGGCCACAATCGCATCGGCAATTTCGTCGAAACCAAGAAGGCGCGGATCGGACGAGGGACCAAAGCGAGCCACCTGAGCTACCTGGGCGACGCGACCATCGGGGAGGAGACCAACGTCGGCTGCGGTGTGATCACGGTCAACTATGACGGATACGACAAACACACCACCCGGATCGGCGACCGCTGCATGGTCGGTTGCGACACACAACTGGTCGCGCCGGTGAGCGTGGGCAACGATGTGTACGTGGCCTCGGGTACGACGATCCTGCGCGACGTTGGGGACGGCGAGTTGGTGATGTCGCATCATCCGCAGCGGGAGAAGCCGGGATGGACCGCCCAGTGGCATAAGCGGCACGCTAATCATCCGAAGGCCCGCGCTAATTCGGACAAAGCTGACGATTAGGCGGCTTCAAGAGTGGCAGGACGGTAAGATAAACGCATATGTGTGGAATAATGGGCTATGTTGGTCCGCGAGACGCTTCGCCAATCTTAATCGGCGGGCTTCGGCGGCTGGAATATCGCGGATATGACTCGGCGGGAATCGCGACACTTAATGGCGGCGGACTCGAGATCCGCCGTGCGGTGGGCAAGCTCGACAACTTGTGCCGGGTGCTCGAGGACGCGCCTCTCAAGGGCCATATCGGGATCGGCCATACGCGATGGGCGACCCACGGCCGCCCCTCCGAAGACCAACGCGCATCCGCATAAGGCGGGCCCGGTCGCGGTCATCCACAACGGGATCATCGAGAATTACGCTCGAACTGCGCGCGGCGTTGCGCCAGCGCGGGCACAAACTGCGCTCGGAAACGGATACCGAGCTCATCTCGCATCTGGTCGAGGAGAGCTCAAGACGGGCATGCGGACTCACCGAGGCGGTGCGCGCGGTGGTTAAGCGAGCTGCGCGGTTCATTCTCGATCGTGGTGCTCTCGGAACCGAGCCGGGCAAGCTGGTGGCGGCGAAAACCGCCACGCCGCTGGTGCTGGGGCTTCGGCGAAGGCGAGAACTTCGTCGCCTCGGATATCCCCGCGATTCTCGAACATACGCGCCGCGCGCTGGTGATGGAGGACGGCGAGCTCGCCGAGATCAGCGCCGCACGCGTATCAAGCTGATGACTTTCGACGGCGCGCCGGTCGAGCGGGCGGCCACGGCATATCGAATGGGACGCGGTCGCGGCGACCAAGGGCGGCTTTCAGCACTACCTGCGCAAGGAGATCAGCGAGCAGCCGCAGGCCTGGATCGACACGCTTTCGAGCGGCCGCGCCGCGGCAGGTTCCGCCGAAGTACGGTTCGAGCACGACCTGCTGCCGGCCGGCGGCGCCGAAGCGATCGGCCGGATCGTGATGGTTTCCGCGGGCGCGTCGTGGATCTCGTCGCTGATCGGCAAGTTCATGATCGAGGAGCTCTGCGGGATTCCGGTCGAAGTCGATTACTCGGCGGAGTTCCGCTATCGGCGTCCCGGCGATCGATCGAGCGCACGCTGATGATCGCGGTATCTCAATCGGGCGAGACCGCCGACACGCTCGCCGCGATGGAGGAAGGGCAAGCGCCGCGGAGCCATCTGCTCGCGCTGACCAACACGGTCGACTCGTCGATTGCGCGCAAGGCCGACGCCCAGCTCTATACGCGCTGCGGGCCCGAGATCAGCGTCACCACGACCAAATGCTTCCTGACACAGATCGAGGCCTTCTACCTGTTCGCGATCCATCTGGCGGCGCGGCTCGAGCGGCTCTCAGCGAACGCGACGCCGAGGAACTGCTTGCGGCCGGCCTTCGCCATTCCGCAGCAGATCGAGGCGATTCTCAGCGCAGGAGCGGCATATCGAGAAAATCGCGCGAAAGTATGGCAGGGCGCGGGACTTCCTCTATCTCGGCCGCGGCATCAACTATCCGGTCGCGCTCGAAGGCGCGCTCAAACTCAAGGAGATTTCGTACATCCACGCCGAGGGTTATTCGGCGGGCGAGATGAAGCACGGACCGATCGCGCTGATCGACGAAGAGATGCCGGTGGTGGTGATCATTCCCAACGACAACGTCTTCGACAAAACCATGTCGAATCTGAAAGAAGTCGAGTCGCGCAACGGCCGGATCATCGCGGTGACCGACCATCGTACGGCGGAGCTCGAAGAAGTGGCGTGGGATATCATCGACGTACCCTCGACCAATCGGTTGCTGATGCCGGTGCTGACGACGGTGCCGCTGCAACTGCTCGCCTATCATATTGCCTGCTACCGCGGGACCGATGTCGATCAGCCGCGTAATCTGGCGAAATCGGTTACGGTCGAATAACTGACGCCGGCGCCTCTGTCCGGCACGTCGTCAGGATTCCATTCGTAGCGTCAGCACTGATTGGGTTCCGATCAGCTTGGGTGCACGATAAGCATCCCGATCGGTCTGCGCGCTCAACTGCGGCTTTGACGGCCGCGCTACAATCGGCGTAAATCGCTTGAGCCGGACCGGCCAGAGTGTGCCCAGCAGGCTCACCGTCTCAGAAATCCCCGACGGGAGGGTTGGAAGCACCACGTAAGGGCTTGTCCGCGCCACGAGGCCCTTAACCGTCTTACGCGAAAGCAAAGGAGAATGACCCATGCCGGAGCTTCCACCGCTGGCCGGATTAAAGGTGATCGATTTCACGCGCTACCTGGCCGGACCCTTTTGCACCCAGATCCTCGGAGATTACGGAGCCGAAATACTCAAAATCGAACCAGTCGAGGGTGCTCGCGGCGAATTGGGCGGCTATTCCGGCAAGGACTCCTACTTCTTCATGAGCACCAATCGCTCGAAGAAGAGTGTGCAGATCTCCACGAGGAATCCCGAAGGACGAGCCGTGCTGCAGCGGCTCATCAAGAACGCCGACGTTGTGATCGACAACTTCCGGCCGGGTGTGATGGACGCGCTGGGCTTTGGCTACGAATCGATCGCGCGGCAGAATCCAAGAATCATCGCGTGCAGTATTTCAGGATTCGGATCGAGTGGACCGATGCGCGACTACCCGGGCTTCGATCAGATCGCCCAGGGCTTTTCCGGCTTGATGAGCGTGACGGGAACGTCGGAGAGCGGTCCGCTGCGGGTCGGGATCGCGATCTGTGATTTGCTCGGCGGAATCTTCGCCGCGCAGGGGATTTTGCTCGCGATTGAAGCGCGCCATCGCACGGGGCGCGGGCAAAAGGTCGAGACCTCGCTGATCGAGGCGATCATCAGCACCCTTAGCTGGTCGGCGGGAATCTATTTCGATACCGGGAAAACGCCGGGGCCGGCGGGCAATCACCATCCGCTGTCCTCGCCGCATGGGGTCTTTCGCGCGGCCGATCGCCCGTTCAATATCGCCGTCGGCAACGACGCGATGTGGCGAACCTTCGTGGAGGCGATCGGGCGGCCGGAACTGGCCCTCGATGCGCGCTTCGACAGCGCCGGGCATCGCCTGAAAAATCGGGACGAACTTACCGGCGAAATCAACCGCGCGCTGGCCGGGCGCCCAGCGCAATACTGGATCGACCTCTTCAACGAAAAGGGAATTCCGGCGGGACCGATCCTGACGATCGAAGAGATGTTCAAACATCCGCAGATAGCCGCGCGCGAGATGCTCTTAAGGATGCCGCATCCGGCGCACGGCGACTTCCTTACGACCGGACTCGGCGTAAAGTTGGCCGAGACTCCGGGAAGGGTGGCGCGGCCGCCGGTCCTCGGGGAGCATACCGACGAGGTGCTGCGCGCCTATGGCTACTCGAGCGCGGAACTCGAGAGACTGCGCACTGCGAAAGTGATCGGGTAGCAGCCTGGCCGGCTACTCGCGTTCCATGAAGCCTTCGAGATTGCGCGAGCGCCCGGTCTGACGAAGCTTGCGCAGCGCCTTCGCCTCGATTTGGCGGATCCGCTCGCGGGTCACGGCGAACTGTTTGCCGACTTCCTCGAGCGTGTAGTCGGTTTTCTGGCCGATGCCAAAGCGCATGCGCAGGATCTGTTCCTCGCGCGGCGTAAGCGTCGCGAGTACTTTGCGGGTCTGCTCGCCAAGGTTGCCCTGAATTGCAGCCTCAACCGGCGAAGGAGCCAACTCGTCCTCGACAAAGTCACCGAGGGAGCTTTCCTCCTCGTCGCCGATGGGCGTCTCGAGCGAAATCGGTTCCTTGACGATCTTGAGCACCTTCTGGACCTTGTCCAGCGGCATCTCCATCTGCTCGGCGATCTCTTCAGGACCCGGCTCGCGGCCGAGGCGCTGCACCAGCAGTCGCGTCACCCGCAGTAACTTGTTGATCGTCTCGACCATGTGGACGGGGATGCGGATGGTGCGTCCCTGGTCGGCAATCGCCCGCGACATCGACTGGCGGATCCACCAGGTGGCGTAGGTCGAAAATTTATAACCGCGCTGATACTCGAACTTGTCGACGGCGCGCATCAGGCCGATGTTGCCTTCCTGGATCAGATCGAGGAAGCCCAATCCGCGGTTGGTGTAGCGCTTGGCGAGACTGACCACCAGGCGCAGGTTGGCTTCGGTCAGCTCTTTTTTGGCGCGGCGGCTCTTGTCCTGCCCCGAGGCGATGGTTTCGATCGAGCGTGCAAATTCCTCGGTAGAAGCTTTGACGCGACGCTCGACTTCGCGGACCGTCTTCTGACCTTCTTTAATCCGTACGGCGATGTCGAGCAGGTTCTCACGAGTGCCATTGATCTTCAGTACGTGGCGGCGGTCTTCGGCTTCGCCGGCCTCGCGGATGAGTTGCGCCTTGCTGCGGCCGGTCGCCTCTTCGTAGCGCATAATAAGGCCCACGGCATCGTGCGCTTCTTTGAGGAGGCGCCGCATCTCGTTGATAACGGCGTCGAGCAGGTGGCGGGAGAGTTCGAGATGATGCAATTCACGCTTGACGTTTTCGCGGAAGCGGGAAAGCAGTTTTTCAAATTTGGTGCGGACCGCAGCCGCGCGCGGCTTGTCCTTGAGCTTCTGTTCGACTTCTTCGATTTTGGCGTGCAGCGCCTTGAGTTTCTTGGTTGACGTCAGCAGCTTTTTGAGCTGTTTTTCGTTGGCTTCAGGGCCGCGTTCCTCGTCGGCCTCGGTTTGCTCTTCGGCCTCTTCGAAAATGTCGCGCAGGTCGGCCTCGCCCACTTCGACCCGGTTGCCCATCTCGATGACGAAATCCAAGGTAACCGGCGAGCCCAGTACTTCATCTTCGACCTCGTTCTCACCCGCCTCGATACGCTTGGCGATTTCAACTTCCTGCTCCCGCGACAAAAGCTGGAAGTTGCCCATCTCCTTCAGATACAGCCTGACCGGATCCGAAGACTCGCTGAGCGTATCGGCGACTGGAGTCCCCGACGCGGCTTCCTCGGGTTCTTCCTTAGCCTCGGGCTCTACGTCGGCTTCGGCTCCTTCGGTGGGGACATCATCAAGTACCTTGATGTCCATGTCCTCGAAGCTTTCGAGCGCCGAACGAAGATCGGTCGGCGAGGTGACTTCGTGCGGAAGAAAATCGTTAACCTGGTCGAAGGTAAGATAACCTTGCTCACGGCCAAGATCGACGAGACCCTGTAGGTCTTTCCCTTCGTACTTCTGCTTCATGCGCCTAAGCTTCCGTTGCTGCCGGCCCCAAGTACCGCCACAAGAGCGACGGTCTTCGAGGTCCGGTGGAAAGCAGGTTTGCCTATCGGTGAAAATCGACGGCTACCATCGTTGCGGCTGCGAACCCAGCAATGATGCGAAAATCTGCCCAAGCGGCTCAATATATTAGGCCCACTTGGAGCAAGTCAACTTAATACTTGTTTGAGGGGCCATCGTTGTCCCCGTCCATGAAATATAATAACGATCAGGGCGGCGTGTCGGTTACGCAGCCACAATTCCTCCGAATCCTCTTCCAGTATACCGCAAATGTAAGGCTTGGGGCTATTTCTGTGTAAGAGCAGTTGGGCACCCGTCAATTCAATGTAACTATCAAAATCCGTGCCGAGCTGTCGAAAAATACCGGTACGGCGGGATTTCGAAGCGTCCGCGCGGTTGTAGGGACCGTCGGGGACGAGGCAGAATCGTGACCGAGCACGCATCGTGAACCCTTATCAGGCGATTTCCGGCCAATTTTACGGCAATAAATTGCTGTTCGGGGATCCCGCCGATAGCGGAGTGGTCGCGGTCGAAGTCGCGTCCCGGAGTGAAATCGAGGTTTTCCGCCGGATCGACGGAGATTTACGGCGCGAGCGGCGGCCACTCCGGCTTTTTGCCCTGCTCTCCGATCGCGACCTGCTGAAGGGGTTGCACGCACCGCATCAGACGGTCGAACTGGCGGGTGATTTTCGCTACAGGGTCCTGGTCAGCTTCAGCTCGCCTGACGCATTGGATGCCGCCCGGCGCCATCTGCGCAACACCACTGGGAAATCCCCGGGGATATCCGATGCGCCCTATCTGATTCTTGCCGACCCCGTCGAGCAGCATCTGATGCTGACTGGGACCACGTACTTCATGGGTCTGCAGTTCAGTGATCTGCGCCGGCTCCAGCTCGATATCGAAACCTACACCAGCCCCGGGTTCGAGTTTCCCAGCGCCGCTCGCGACGGCGACCGTATCATCGCGATCGCGATCACCGATTCGCGCGGGTTCGAGCGCGTCCTTTCGGGCCGTGAAATGGACGAACCCACGATGCTGGCGGAACTGGTTCGAATCGTGCGCGAGCGGGACCCCGACGTTATCGAGGGTCACAATCTGTTCCGCTTCGACCTGGAATACCTGGAGGTGCGCGCGCGGCGGTACAAGATCGATCTCGCGTTGGGCCGGAACGGCACCGGCATGCGTGCTCGCGCCTCGCGCATGCAGATCGCCGAGAGGGTAATCGCCTACCGCCGTTACGACATCTACGGCCGGAGCATCATCGACACCTGGTTGCTCGCGCAGCATTACGATATTGCGAGCCGCGAGCTCGAAGGATTCGGCCTGAAGGAACTGGCCCAACATTTCGGCATAGCGCGGGACGGGCGGGTGCACCTGGACGCATCGCGCATCAGCCACTACTTCGATCATCAGCCGGACGATGTCTTCGCGTACGCGCTCGACGATACCCGTGAAGCCGGCGCGTTGGCTGACATGTTATCGCCGAGCTATTTCGTGCAAGCCCAGATTTTCCCGTACTCGTACCAGAACACGGTCCTGCGCGGGAACGCGACCAAGATCGACGCGCTCCTGATGCGCGCGTACCTGGCCCAATTCCACTCGATCCCGGAACCTGGCGCTCCAACCGAGGTCGCGGGCGGATACACGGCGATGCTCCGATGCGGTGTCGCCAGCAACGTCCTGCATTGCGACGTCACCTCGCTGTACCCCTCGCTGATGCTCGAGGGCGGCCAGGCCCCGGCTCAGGACCGCCTTGGGGTGTTCCTACGAATCCTCGCCGATCTACGCAGCTTCCGCGTCCAGGCCAAGGCGGCGGTACATGAGCTCGAGGGGGTCGAGCGGCGTAATCTCGAGGCGCTCCAACAGACATTCAAGATCCTGATCAATTCCTTCTACGGCTATCTCGGTTTCTCGCTCGGCCACTTCAACGATTTCGCCCAGGCCAATGCGGTCACCCGGCGGGGGCGTGAGCTGATCCAGCGGGCGATCCGCGAGCTCGAAGAACGCGGCGCACAGGTGATCGAAGTCGATACCGACGGCATCTATTTTGTCGCGCCCTTTGCGCTCGACGACGAAGCCGCCGCGGAAGACCTGCTCGATCAGATCGGCGCGGCGATGCCTCCCGGGATCAGGCTGGAAATTGACGGCCGCTATCCCGCGATGCTGAGCTACAAGATGAAAAATTACGTGCTGCTCGACGATCGCGAGGAGATGACAATACGCGGGTCGGGTTTGAAATCCCGCGGGCTGGAACGCTTCCAGCGGCGCTTCATGGAGGAATTCTTTGATCTGCTGCTGCGAGGCCGGCGCGACGAGATCGCCGCACTCTACGCGGGCTATCGCGAGCGGCTCGAGCGCCACACCATCGGCATCACCGGCTTCATGAAGACCGAGACCTTGCAGGATTCACCCGAGGTCTACCGCGACAAGATCGGCGGCAAGCGACGCAACATCTCGGCCGCCTACGAACTTGCGCTCAAGTCTCAGCGCCGGTATCTGAGCGGCGACCAGATTTCGTACTACGTCATTGGCCGCGGCGCCAAGGTCAAGGTTTCGGCAGCGGCGAAATTGGCCGCCGAGTACGACCCGGAAAATCCTGACGAGAACGTGGAGTATTACCAGGCCAAGCTCGCGGACCTATACGAGAAGTTCCGCCCATTCGCCGACCGACCGGGACTATTCGAGCCGAAGGAACTCGAGCCACCTCCAGGGGAGCTCTCGAACCAGCAGGAAATGTTCGCGGATTCCGGCGAAAAGCCTGGAAAGTAGCCGACCGGGGTTGAAACCTGCTACTGAAAAATGAGCCAGAACGTCGCCCTCCGGCCCTGGAGACGCGGTGGCAATGAACGCAAGCTAAAAGCGACAGGAAAAAAGAACCATGGCGGAAGAACAGAAGAATCTCGACTGGGGCAAGGTGAAGGAATTCGCCGGACTGATGATGAACGATCTGGGTGCCGCTATGCAGGGCGCGCTCACGTATATCGGCGATCGCCTGGGGATCTTTAAATCGCTCGCTGACGTCGGCGCCGTGACCAGCGCGGAGCTGGCCGCAAAGACCGGTCTCAACGAACGCTATCTGCGCGAATGGTTGGGCGCGATGACCGCCGCCAAATATATCGGCTACGATCCAGCGACGATGCGCTATTCGATCTCGCCCGAGCACACCATGATCCTCGCCAACGAAGAGTCACCATTCTACATGGGCGGTTTCATGCAGATGATCGTTCCGGAAGTCGCGATGGCGCCCAAGCTGCTCGAGTCGTTCCGCACCGGTAAGGGGCTACCCCAGAGCGAGTACCCGCCCGAAGTCTTCGAGGCAATTGAGCGCGGTTCCGCCCCTATGTACCGCCATCAGCTAATCCGGAAATGGCTGCCGGCGATGCCGCAGGTGGTCGAACGGCTCAACGACGGCGGCACGGCCCTCGATGTGGGCTGCGGCAGCGGACGAGCCGTAATCGCGCTCGCAACCGCTTATCCGAAGGCGCGCATCTTCGGCTATGACGCCCATCCCGGCTCGGTCGAGCGAGCCCGCGCTAATGCCGCGGCCGTGGGTGTGGCCGACCGCGTCTCCTTCGACGTGGTCGATTGCTCCAGGCTACCGGCCGATCAATTCGACTTTATTGCGACCTTCGACGTCATCCACGATTCGGTCGATCCGGTTGGCCTGCTCAAGTCGATCCGCAATGCGCTCAAGGCCGACGGCACTTACCTGATGGTCGAGGTCAACGTCTCGAATCGGCTGGAGGACAACATCAACCCGATGGGTCGGATGATGTATTCGGCGAGCACGCTCTACTGCATGACGGTGTCCCTGGCCCATGGCGGAGCCGGAATCGGAGCGATGATGGGCGAGCCCAAAGCGCGAGAACTCGTGGCCGAGGCCGGGTTTCCGCACTTCCAGCGTTTGCCGGTCAAGGATGCGTTCTCGGTGTTATACGAGATCCGCCACTAACGCATCGAATAGGCTCGGTGCGCTCAGCCCAACGGCGAGCCGCCAAACAGCGCGGGGTGCAGAATGACGATCAGGATCGTGGCGGCGGCGCCGATTCCGATCCCCGCCCACGGGATATCCGTGCGCGACCACCGCTGACGTCCGCTCAAGAGCGCCGCTCCTGGCATGAACGAAGTCTCGTCAAGGAATGTGCGATAGCTCTGACCAAGTTCCCGCAATTTGCGGCGATCCTGGTGAATTCCTCCGAGGATTCCGAGCGCCGGAAAGGTGGCAAAGAAGAGTAGGTCGCCGAGCCATCCGTTCATCAGCATGTGCGCCAATCCGAACACGACAAAGGCAATGAAACTCGGATGACGCGTGATCTTAAGCACGCCGGTGGCATGCTGTTGCCTGGCGGCTCCGATCGCGCCGGGATTGGGGTTTACCAGGCCCGCAACGATGAGAATCAGCGCCGCCAGCATCATGAGCCACGCCAGCCATCGTATCGGCGCGTCGCCGCGTAAGTACCACAGCATCGGGCCCGCGTGCTTGTGGTGGGCGAACGCGACGACCAGCGGGATGAAGGTCGCGAAGGCGGCAAGCGAATAGACCCCGCGATAAGGTTGCTCGCCGATGGCGTTCACGATCGTTGGCCGAACCCGCGCCGAGGAAATCACCAGGTGGGTGCCGACAAACATTGCTGACCAGAAAGCGATCGCGGCGACCGGGTCCATCTCGTCCTCCCCAACAGCGCGAACGGCTTCACCAGCAAGCAGCTCTGCGCCACGCCCTCAAGAGCGCCCTCGCGGAAAGCTGGCAGGGTGATGCCGTACCTCGTCGGGTGCAAATTCCGCGCGGAATTTTCCTAACTCGCTAAGCCGGATCCTTCTCCTCGGCCTCCTGCAGCATCGCGGTTGGCAGCAACTTCGGATCGAGGTCCTCCAGGAAACGGGACACCCGCCCCATCACATGCCCCATACTGCGGTCGAACATATAGATTGGGTAGGAGATGTACAGTTCGTCGCGTGCCCGCGTGCTGGCGACGTACATCAGGCGGCGTTCTTCCTCGAGTTCGTCCACGCCCACGCTCATGGGCCCGGGGAAGCGCCCGTCCGCAGCCCAAATTAGGAACACCACCCGCCATTCGAGGCCTTTGGCCGAATGGATAGTGCTGAGCGTGACGTAACCCTCCTCCGGTTCGACCGCGAGGACGTCGCCGATCGAGTCGCTCGGCGGCTCCAGCGCCATATCGGCCAGCATCGATTCAAGGCTACGGTAGCGCTCGGCCAGATTCTGAAAATGCTCGAGGTCGCGCTCGCGTTTGGGATAATCGTCGGGGTACGCCTCGCGCATGATTGGTAGATAATAGTCGAGCACGGCGGCGAGCTGTTCCGGTGGCCGGCTGGAAATCCCGCGCAGACCTTGCAATAAAGCGGCCAGCCGGGTGCATCCAGCCGCGGCGGATTGCGCCCGTCCGCCAAACTGTCCCGCACTTTCGGCCAGCGTGCGCTCGGGCTCCGGCGAATTGACGAGTTGTTCGATCAGGCGCTCGGCACGGCGGCTACCGACCCCGTTGATGAGTACCAGCGCGCGCAGCCAGGAGACCGCGTCGGCCGGATTCGCGATCACCCGCAGATGAGCGAGCGCGTCCTTGATGTGCGCGGTCTCGATAAATTTGAAACCGCCGCGCTTGACGAAAGGGATGTCGCGGCGTTGCAGCTCGAGTTCGAGGTCGAACGAGTGGAAGCTGGAACGGAAGAGGACGGCAATCTCGCCCAGGCCCGCGCCATCCTCCCGTAACTCCAGGATCCGCTGCGCGACGAAGCGCGACTGCATATGCTCGTCGGCCGCGCGCACCAGCAACGGCCGCAGCTCCCCGCGCCGCTGAGTAAACAGCGCCTTCGTATATTTTTCGCTGGCGCGCGAGATCACCTCGTTGGCGACGTCGAGGATTCCCTGAAACGATCGGTAATTCTCTTCGAGCTTGATCACCCGAGTCTCGGGAAACAGCGCCGGAAAATCCATAATGTTGCGGAAATTCGCGCCGCGAAACGAATAGATCGATTGCGCGTCATCGCCCACCGCCATCACGTTGCGATGCATCGACGCGAGCATCCGCACCAACTGAGCCTGAACCACGTTAGTGTCCTGGTACTCGTCGATCATGATGAAACGGTAGGTGTTGGAAAGGCGCTGACGCACGCCTGCGTCGCCGCCTAACAACTCGGCCAGACGATACAGCAGGTCGTCGTAGTCGAGCAGCGAGCGCTCACGCTTGTACGCGTCGTATTTCTCGGCGATGGCGAGAATGTCGCCCTCGTGCTCGAGCAGATGGGGGAAATCGACCTCGAGCTCCGCCTTGAGCTCGCGATTCTTGTTGCGGGCCATACTGATCGCTTCCGCGATTGTACCCTTCTTAGGGAAGCGCCGATCCTTCGACCCCAGCCCCATCTGCGTTCGCAGGAGACTGACCACATCCTCCATGTCGGAGCGGTCGAGGATCGTGAAATTGGGTTTCAGGTTAATCGCGGCGCCGAAACGACGCAGTACGAGGTTGGCGAACGAATGAAAGGTTCCGCCCGCGACCTCGCTGCCGCGCTCGCCGACCAGTTGCTCGACCCGCCGGAGCATCTCCTGGGCAGCCCGCCGGGTGAAAGTGAGCAGCAAAATCGCTCCCGGCGGCACCCCGCTCTCAATCAGACGCGCCACGCGATAGATAAGCGTGCGAGTCTTGCCGGAGCCCGCGCCCGCCACTACCAGTAGAGGTCCTTCGCGATGGGTAACGGCACTAAGCTGCTGCGCGTTCAGAACCTCGTCGTATCTGATTCTGAAATTGTGTTCACCGGGCTCAGCCGGCGCGTTCTTGAGTACGATTACGCGGTCAGTCACTGCGGAACCGATTGTAGCATGCCAGGCTGCGAGACCGCGCCGAGACGATGCGTCTTTCCTAGGGTCCGTTCAGGTCCTCCTCGCCAGGCGGGCTTTTGAACCCATTGCGTTGGATGTCGTCAATCACCTGATCGAAGGACGAAGTGCCCGGATTTCGCGCCTGGGTGCGACCCGGGCTGCTGCCCGAAGTCGCATGCGGATGGGCTTTGAGACTTTCGATTTCGGGTCGTACCGCGATACGGTTCTGGACCGTGATACCAGCGATGCCGAGATGGGCGAGGGCCTTGGTCTCGGCGTCGTGCCGGCCAAAATCAGTGGCGACGAATCCATAGAGCATCAGGCGCTTCTGGCCATCTGGGGCCTTGAGCACCTGAGCACCAACGAGGGGCAACCGATTTTTGCGCAGATATTCCGTCAATTCGTCGCTGCTCGGCCGATCGAGCGTGTACTCCTGCCCCCACACGGACACACCCCGCAACGGTAGGATCGCCAGCAACGCGAAGGCCAGGCACACCAGCGGCATCGCGTACCCTGTCGACCAGCTGCTGCAACGCCGGGGCGAATGATGCTTAGCAGAGTTAGTCACAACGCGAGCGATTGTATGCCGCCGCGGCGGCTAGCTCCATCGTCGATTCGGGGAACCACTTGCCTGGCGTAAAGACGGGCCAGACGGAAACGCGCCGCCCCACTCGATCGAGGGACGGCGCGTAGTTGCTGCAACCGGTCTAACTATTTAATTGGATGCCACACTGATTTTGTCAATTTGCTGCAGCTCGCGGGAAGCCAGTGCAGGGGGCAGGGACGCGTATTGCAGTGCGGCAGTGTACTTCTGACCGTCGTTAAGGGCCCACTTGAGGAACTTCACGATGGCTTCGCCTTTGGTTTTGTCCTTCTGGTCTTTGTAAATGAGCAGATAAGTGAACGACGAGATCGGGTATGACTCGGCGCCCGGAGCGTCGGTGATCGATACGCGAAAGTCCGCCGGCATCTTCGACGCAGTGGCCGCCGCCGCGGCCGTGACGCCTCCCAGGCTCGCGTTGATCCAATTGCCGTCATGGTTCCTCAGAGTCGCGAACGGAATATTGTTGGTCAGCGCGTAGATCAGCTCGATATATCCGACCGCGCCGGGGGTCTGCTGAACCAGACCGGTCACGCCCTCGTTGCCCTTACCACCCAGTCCGACCGGCCATTTGAGTGACGTCCCTTTGCCGACTTTACTCGCCCATTGCGGGCTGACCTTGGCAAGATAGTCGGCGAAGATATAGGTCGTGCCGCTGCCATCGGAGCGATGGCAGGTTACGATCGGATCGTCCGGCAATTTGATACCGGGATTGAGCCCGGCGATCTCGGGGTCCGACCACTTTACGACCTTACCAAGGTAGATGTCCGCAACCACCGGTCCGGTCAGGCGAATCTTCTGCTTTACGTCCGGCAGGTTATAAGCGAGGACCACCGCGCCCATCACGGACGGGAAATGGAACACTGGCGTGGGCATCTGCTTCAGTTGTGCGTCATTGAGAGGCGCATCGCTCGCCCCGATATCGACGGTCTGATTGCGCAGCATCATGATTCCGCCGCCCGATCCTATCGACTGGTAGTTGAACCGCACCGAGGGATCGACTTTCGTATATTCGTCAAACCATTTTGAATAAATCGGGTAGGGAAAGGTGGCACCCGCGCCATTGATTAACTCCTGAGCATGGGCGTTACCGTACAAGAATAGGGCCGCCATGAGCGCAAGGACTTGTAGCAGTTTCTTCAAATCAGAATCTCCTCCCGAGGTCTTACGGGCGCGGGTCGCGCCCGTGCGCGGTCAACTCTAGCGTGCCGAGGTTACGTCGGGGTTACATACTGGTTGCGCGATCATTGAGTTCTCAGATTGGGACTTCCCGAGACTCGGAATTTTCGCAGGACTTGGCGCCCCCTCCGCTTCCGTGGCACCCGTGAAACCGTCGCCCGTTCCGCCACGCTCCTTGCTTTCGATAGATCGCTCTACCAAAATCGTGAGCAAATCAGCGGAACTTTCCGCTTCTTCGCCCGGAAATGATTTCGCGCATTCCCCGCAGCCAGCTACTCCGCGGGCGTCCTCGGCGCTACCGCGGCCGCAGCCGCAATATTTGCTCGAAACGACGGCGCGCCGGGACAATCGATCGAGGTATCGCTGCTTGCCGGCGCACTATCCCTTCAGACCGGCGGCATCATGCGGCACCAGAAGATGACCTCGCTGTTCCACGGGCCTCAGGATCCTCTGGGCCCAATTCCATGCTATCGCCTGTTTAAAGCCGCTGATGGACGTTATCTATTTGTAGCATGTGGGAATTCGACCTTCTGGAACAAGTTCGCGCTTGCGCTCGACCGTCCAGATCTCGTCGCCGATCCGCGTTTCGAGAATGCGCCGTGGGGTATTCCAACGCAGCATTGGCAGGAACTAAGGACATCCTCGAGCCAATCCTCGCCACGCGCCCGCGTGACGAATGGCTGGCATTATTGCGTGCTGCCGATGTACCGTGCGCGCCGGCTTTGACCCGCCAGGAATTCATCGATCATCCCCAAACCCGTGCGCTCGGGATGCGGCGCAAAATCGATGATCCGGTCCTCGGTAGCACGGTTCAGATGGGGGTTCCGGTTACTTTGAATGCGACTCCCGGAGAGATCCGCAACCCGGCTCCTATCCCGATTCATGGTCCGGCCACGGTACGGCAATTTCTGGCCCATAATGGAGGCTCGTCCACAGACGATGCATTGGGCCGGAACTCAACCAGGGCTAAAGGGCCGCTTTCCGGCATTCTCGTATTGGACTTTTGCAGCTATATCGCGGGGTCCTACGGCCCGATGCTACTGGCTCAGATGGGCGCTGATGTTATCAAGATCGAAAGCCTCGAAGGGGACTCCTTCCGCCACTTTGGCTTCGGTTTCCTCGGCTGGAACCAGGGCAAGCAGGGACTCTCCCTCGACCTGACCACCCCCGAGGGGCGCGAGATCATCCACGGCTTGGTGGCGCATGCGGACGTTCTGGTCGAAAACCTTCGTCCGGGCCGGATGAAGCGCTATGGGTTCGATTACGACACGCTAGCCGGCATTAACCCGAAACTCGTCTATATGTCGGTAAACGCCTTTGGCAATCACGGACCGGACCACAACCAACCGGGCTTCGATCCATTGTTGCAGGCGCGGTCGGGCGTGATGGCCGCGCAGGGCGGACCGCACAGCCATCCCGTGTACCTTACCTGTGCGATCTGCGACTACGGCGCGGCGATGCTGTCGGCGTTCGGATGCGTCCTTGCGCTGGCCGCGCGGCAGAGGACCGGCCGCGGCGGTTTATGCGAAACCTCATTGCTGCAGGCCGCGATGGCATTACAGGCAGGCGAGTTTATTTTCTACGATGGCCGTCCGGACATGGAGAACGGCTTTCCCGAATATCGGGGCCCGACCGCTCTAAACCGGTGTTATCAGTGTCGCGACGGCTTATGGCTGTATATCTCGGTTAGCGAATCCATCTATTGGGATGTGATTCGCCGCATGAGCGGGGTTGCGATCCCGTTTGCAGAGGCGCAGAGCGCGGCCGCTGACGGCAGGGTTGGGGCGGCCCTGGTTAACTATTTCGCGGGTTTGGACCGCGCCGATGCAATCGGCACTCTGCGGCGTACAGGTATTGCGGTCACCCCCGTCCATCGCTTTGGCGATCTCTTCTCTGAGCCGCAGGTAACCGCAAACGAGTTGCTTATCGAACTGCAGCACTCGCAATGGGGACGACTGACCCAAAGCGGAATCCTGGCAAAATTCTCCGCAACGCCGGGCCGCGTCGATTTTGCCGCACCCTTGCTTGGCGAACATACCGATCAGATCCTCGCGCACTATCTCGGCTACACCACGGCCAAGATGGACGAACTTCGCACACGCAAGATCATCCGTACTCCCTGATCGCCCGGCCAAGTCGCTGCCGCCAGGTCGCCGGTGCTACTTGCCCTGCACGGTCTGGGTTGCGACTCTTTCTTCCGATGGATAGCGAAGGATCCGTTGAGGCTTTCGCGGCACCGCCGGGCATCGACGCCGATACTACCCGATGGAGCCGGATCGCTGCGGCAATAGTGGTTCTCGCGGCACTGCTGTTTTTCGCACGGCTGGGCTCGCGCGCGTTGTGGTCTTCGGAGTTTCGATGGGGTGAGATATCGCGCGAGATGATCGTCTCCCATAACTATTTTTGGCCTACGATCAACGGCAAGGTCTACTACGACAAGCCTCTGGGATCGTACTGGCTGGTAGTGGGAGCAACGTGGATCACCGGCTCCATGAATGAAGCGGCGGCACGGATTCCCTCGGCGGTCGCAGGCCTGATCGCGGTGCTCCTGGTTATTGCTCTGGGACGCCGCCTTTACGATCTCCGAACCGGCGCAATAGCCGGATTCATTCTCGCAACCAGCTTCAGCTTCGTCTTCTTCTCGCGCCATGCCTCGGCCGACGTCGAGACTATCGCCGGCGAACTCGCGGCCATCAGTCTTTTTCTGCGCAATGAAGATCATCAGCCACGATTTTGGGTCATCGCACTCTGGGCCATTATGGCGATCACATCATTGACCAAGGGCCTGCTCGGCTTTGTTCTGCCTCTTGTCGTGATTGGCGCCAATTCGTGTCTCGCGGAAGGTTGGAACGATCTGGCGACAAACACACTCCGCGGCTCACTCGCGAAACGGCTCGGTTGGCTGACCGCGCGCAACCGCTGGTTCTTCAACTGGTGGACCGTTGTCGCGATCGCGATTGCGGGCCTTATCTATTATGCGCCATTTGCCGTTTCGCACGCTCAGACGGGTTCGGGACGGGGTTTATACATGGTCTATCGCGAAAATGTCGAACGGTTTTTCGAGCCGTTCGACCATCGCGGGCCGATCTACATGTACTGCTATGTGATTTTCGCCCTGATGGCGCCGTGGTCGGTTTTTCTTCCGTCCGCGCTCTTCCAGATGCACAGCCGGCTAAACTGCGACTCCGATCATACGCGGAGCGATCGCTTTACCCTGGTGTTCTTCTGGTCGACGTTTGTTTTTTTCACGCTCTCAGGTTCACGTCGCAGCTACTACATTCTGCCGATTCTCCCGCCCGCAGCAATCATGGTATCGCGTGTATTCGCCGGACCGCATGAAGCGTTGCTCAAATGGCCGAAACGCCTGCTCATTGCGGGCTATTGCGTGATCGTAGCGGTTGTACTGGGTTCGGCAGTCGCATTCCTGCCGCCCGGTCGGTTCCTGCCGGCTCCCTGGAACCAGCTTCCGATGGCGCCGGTCAGACCGATGCTCGCGGTTTATTGGATCGCCTCGCTGATCGCGATCGGCTGGTCGCTACTAAATCTGAATCCAAGGCGCATGATGCTGGCCGGTGGAATCGCAGCGTATGCATTCATGGTCTACTATTTCGTGTTCGCGATGCCCGCTGCCGACGCGTGGCGCGGTGAGAAGAACTTCGCACTACAGGTGCGCCAGTTCACAGCTGGTCAAACTTCCGAGCTAGCCTTCTTCAGGAACGTGGGCCCGGTCTTCTATCTCGAATCACCCAGACCTGTGCCGGAATACGAGAAGTCAGTTGACATTTCGGCTGCCGTGGCCAGCGGCGAAGTGAAGTGGATCGTAGTTCGCCGGCGCGATCTGTTCGCGTTGAAAATCCCGCTCGCGGTGGCCGCGAGTGAAGCCGTCTACCCGTGGGATCCCAAAGAGCATCGGCTCAATGCGATGGTTCTGGTACACGTGTTGCGCGCGTCTTGAGGGCGCCGGCCTCACAGACGCATCGGCATGACCACGTATTGATAGCCGCTGTCGCTTGGCGTCGTAATTACGCCTGGGCTTACTTCGTCGCTTAAACCCAGCACCGCTTCGGTTTCCGCCTCCAGGACACTCAATACCTGCTGCACGTACGAAGCATTAAAGCCCACCGAGAATTCGTCACCCTTGAACTCGATGTCCATGGTTTCGCTTGCCTCGCCCATATCCGGGCTGGTTGACGAAACCGTAAGCGAGTCGGTGGCAAAGCTGAGCTTGACTCCATGATACCGTTCGTTGGAAAAAATCGCCGCGCGCTTTATCGCACTCGCCAAAGCCTCACGCACGATACTGATCCGATAGCGCGATTCCTTCGGAATGACGCCGCGGTAGTCAGGAAATTCCCCCTCCACCAAACGCATCGAGACTTCGGTGGCGCCTCGCTTTAACCAGGCCAATTGGCTGTCGATCGCCAGCTCGACCTGGGCATCACCCGCCTGATCGAGCAGTTTTCTCAACTCCGCCAGCCCTTTGCGCGGTATGATTGTTCCGCCTTGCATGCTGAATCCCGGGACCTCGCGATCAACCATCGCCAGCCGGTGTCCGTCGGTCGCCACCATCCGGAGCGCACCTGGTCCCGGTGATTCGATAAACACTCCGCTTAAATTGTACCGCGCCTCGTCAGGGCTGACCGCAAACAACGTCTTGTCGATCATCCCGGCCAGCACGGGCGCGAGGACCTTGAGTTCGCCCTTGGCCGATTTACGGGCCGCGTCTATGCTTTTTTCGCTCTTCGCAGGCATCGCCGGGAAGCTTCGCGGGTCGAGTCCCATCATCTTGAAACGCGCGCGTCCACATTTGATCTCGACCCAATCGTTATCGAGGGATTTCAGCTCCACCCGATCGCCTTCGGCCTCACGCACGATTTCGAAAAGCTTACGCGCATTAAGCGTAAGGGGACCTTTTGAAGTCGCTTCGCAGGGCGCTTCTGAGCGGATTCCTACCTCGAGATCGGTTGCCGATAGCCGCAGTTTTGCGCCGTCGGGTTCAAGCAGAACATGGCCGAGGATCGGAACGGTATTACGCCGCTCGACGATCCCCTGCACCAGTGACAGGCTGTTCAAAAATGAAACACGGTCGATCTGAAATTCCATGAATCCCCTGCACAGCCTCTCTTACTTCTGATCTGTTGTTTATCTTCTAAAAAAGAAAATACAGAAGTGATAGTAGCGGCTGTGTATTTGTTCAATTATGCCCCAAGTACCCGTCCCTGCGCGATAATCGCACGTGCACAACTTGTGACTACCGCGACAGATACGGACCCGTTGGTCGGCCTCGGACGCCGACCATGTCGATAATTCCGGGTTGTTCCCTGTCTTCTCCACAACTTTGTCCAGAGTCAGGCAGCGTGGGCGTCCGCGGTTTTCAGTTCGCGCTCAATCTTCTCGATCGAGAAGCGGAATGCCGAGTCGTTGCTAATCCTGCGATGAATAAGGTTGAAGGCATGGATTACGGTCGAATGGTCGCGGCCAAAATGTTCACCAATCGTCGGGAATGAACTGTCGGTCATTTTACGGCAGAGGTACATCGCGACCTGGCGGCAAAACGCGATGTGCTGCGTGCGTTTCTTCGACTTGAGGTCGGCGAGCCGAATATGAAAGAAATCTGAAACGATCTTCTGGATTATTTCTATATCCGGTTTCAAATCATGCGCGCGGATCAGATCGCGCAACGCCTGACGGGCGAACTCGATCGTAATTGGGGCGCGGTTCATCGAGGCCAACGCCGCAAGCCGCGTGAGACATCCCTCCAGTTCACGCACGTTCGAGGAAACATGCTGCGCAATATACAACGCTACATCGGGCGGTAGCGATAAGCTTTCCAACATCGCCTTCTTTTGCACGATCGCCACTCGTGTTTCGAGATCGGGCGCAGATATATCCGTGATCAGCCCCGACTCGAAACGGTTGCGCAGGCGCTCTTCGAGTCCTGTGATCTCTCGCGGCATCTTGTCCGAAGTCAGGACAATCTGGTGGCGGTCCGAATGCAGCGAGTTGAAAGTATGGAAGAATTCCTCCTGGGTACGTTCGCGCCCCGCCAGGAATTGAATGTCATCGAGGATTAAGGCATCGACTCGGCGGAATTTTTCTTTGAAGTCACCCATCCGGTCCCGGCGCAACGAGCTGATCAGTTCATTCATGAAGATCTCAGCCGGCATCAGTAGAACTCTCCGCGGATGCGATCCGCTGGAGTAGAGATGGTGCCCGATCGCGGTTGCGAGATGAGTCTTGCCCAGGCCTACGCCACCGTAGATGAACAACGGATTGTATTTCTCGCCCGGCTGATTCGACACTGCCAGCGCCGCCGCGTGCGCGAACTGATTGCTCGATCCGACGACAAATTCATCGAAGGTATAACGCGGGTTAAGATGGGGTTGCGGCCCTCGCCGTTCGGGCCCGGACCTGAGCGACGTCCCCGCGCGCGCCGGCTCACCCGCCTTCGCGGCAATGGTATGACCGCTCGCGTGCCCGTTCCCGGTGCTCTCCTTGCCTACGGTTAGCTTTATCTCGATGCGGTCGCCGACTACGGCGGCGACCGATTTGCGCATCATGTCGAGGTAGTGGTCGTGCACCCAATCCCGGAAAAAGCGATTTGGAGCTTCGACATTCGCTGTCCCGTTCTGTAATGCCAGGAAGTTGAGCGGTCCGATCCAGGTCTCAAAGCCCACCTTGCCCAGCTCTTCGCGCATAAGATCTGTTGCCTTCTCCCAGACGCCATCCATCCCTTGCCCCTCCGTTTCTGCGGACTAACGCGGCGCAACGCGCGACACCGCAAAATGCGCGAGTCACGACCAATTACGCACAGCGTTATCCACATCTGTTGATAACCAAGTTTTCCGCCCTATAATTCGTGAGGTGACGACCTGGCGCACCGACGCTACTAACTCTCATGCGCCAACAGACGCGCGAGCCGGATGCACGTTGGCCACCCTTTCGGAAAGCGACTGCTCTTCTGTCGACCACAACGAATTCGCCGCTGCGAGACCCGTGGTATCCCCCGCTGAGCACCGGCATGCGACGATGAAGATAAGCAGATAGTTTTTTTTCCGGGACTCTACAAGGTTTAGAAACGACAACATGCGAAGCCCGCGATTTTCCATATAAAATTGTTTCACGATGATGAACGCAGCCTGTGGCGTTTTTTTTGTACTGCGCGAACACGAATATTCTTGACTCGTCGATGAATTTTTCAATCGCCGGTCGTTCGCTCCCAGAGCCATAGAGCGCAACCCTGTTGTTTATAATGTGCGGCCCTAATCCGCATTTGACTTGAACACGATTGGGATGATACCGACCAAACCCTGATTCAATGGCTCTTCCGACAAAAAACTCCCGCACGCTTTTCGAACGCGCGGAAAAAAAAATTCCTGGCGCCGTTAACTCTCCCGTCCGCGCGTGGAAGGCCGTCGGTGGATCGCCGCTCTTTGTTAAGCGTGCGCAGGGCGCCCATATCTTTGACGCGGATGACAATCGCTTCATCGACTATGTCGGCTCTTACGGACCAGCGATTCTCGGCCATTCGCATCCAGATGTCGCCGCCGCTCTTGCCGAGCAGTCGCTGCATGGACTCTCCTACGGCGCGCCCACGGAACTCGAAATTGATCTGGCGGAACGAATCGGCAACGCGATTCCCGCGGCCGAGAAAGTTCGTCTCATGAGTTCCGGCACTGAGGCCGGTATGACTGCCCTCCGACTTGCCCGCGCCGCCACCGGACGTCCTGCGATCATCAAGTTCGACGGCTGCTATCATGGCCATAGCGATTCCCTCCTGGTTCGCGCCGGCTCGGGTGCCATGACCTTGGCGGTGCCGGACAGCGCCGGTGTTCCGGAAGCCCTTGCGTCCCTTACCCGGGTTGCCGCCTACAATTCCTTGGATGCAGTCGATCGCTATTTTTCTGCCGCGCCCAACGAGATCGCCGCCGTGATCGTCGAACCTATCGCCGCCAATATGGGGATGGTGCCACCGGCACCCGGGTTCCTCAGCCAACTCGGCGAAATCGCGCACCATCACGGCGCGCTCCTAATCTGCGACGAGGTGATAACCGGGTTCCGTCTGCGTTATGGCGCGGCCTATGAGATCTTCGACGCCAAGCCGGACCTGGTGATGCTCGGTAAGATTATTGGCGGTGGCTTGCCGATTGGCGCGGTCGCAGGCCGCAGCGAGTTGATGGATCTGCTCGCTCCCGCAGGTCCCGTGTATCAAGCGGGGACACTGTCGGGGAATCCGCTGTCGGTGCGTGCAGGTCTCGCGACGCTCAAAATCCTCGAGCTGGAGGGGACTTACGCGCGGCTGGAAACCGCGGGCGCGCGGCTCGAAAAAGGCTTGCGCGAGGCCCTCCCACTGTTCAAGCGCCCGGCGTGCATCAATCGCTGCGGTTCCCTGCTAACGCTGTTTCTAGGTGTGGATCACGTGCGCAACGCCGACGAAGCGCGACGCGCGGACTCCGCGGCATTCTCCAGATTCTTTCACGCGATGCTCGAACGCGGAATTTATCTCCCGCCCTCCCAGTTCGAAGCGATGTTCGTCTCGCTTGCGCACACCGAAGCCGACCTCGACGCTACTATCAGCGCCGCCCGCGAAGCGCTTGCCGCAGCCGGCGAATCCTGATGGAATTCACTCGGCAGTTATGGCCGGTTCAAAGACGCCATCCAACCTCGGACGCTACGCTATCGTCGGATTCGAGCTGAGTTCCCCGATTATCGGCGGCGTGATCGCCGGCTACTTTGCCGACAAATACTTTCATCGGACCTGGCTTTCCGTGCTGTTCCTGATGGGCGGAATTTTCCTCGGCTTCTACCGAATGATCGTTGAAGTCCGCAATATCCAGAAGAATCTCTGAAGATCGCCGATGCCGTTCGCGATTCCTACGGTCTTTGCCATTCAGCGCACGACCCTGCTTCTGGCGGCATCGGTCGCCATGGTGCTGTGGGCTTGCGTTTCGGCCACGGCCGCGCTGGCCAGCGTGGTTGGCGGCGCGGTCGTAATCGGCAATTTCTATCTGCTCGCGCTGGCCGGAAAATTTCTTCTGTCCACCGCGCGGAACCACGGCGGTCCCAGCGCCGCAGGCATACTGCTGCCGCCGCTGAAATTGGGCTTTATTGTTCTTGTCGTCTACGTGATCGTGGCTTCCGGTAGAATCAATATACCGGGCTTTATGGCTGGCCTCTTGACTCAATTCGTCGCTATCTTTATTGAAGCATGGCGCGCTTCGGCGCGTTCGCTGCCGGAGACTTCCGGCGCCCGAGGAGCTTAGGTTTTGCAGCGTCCAGTCAGTTTCATCGACCTTCTAGCCGCAGGCAGAATCCCACCCGTATTGCTGGGCACCTGGATCGTGATGGCGATTCTCCTGCTCTTCGCCCTCGCCGCCCGAGCCGCCCTGTCGCGCGCTAGCGATCCGATGCTACCCGACGATGGCATCACCGTGCGTTCTATCGCCGAGTCTTTGGTCGAGGCGATGGATGGCATGGTCAGCTATTTCCTGGGCGGACATGACACGCGCAAGTTCGTTCCGTTCTTCGGCACGCTCTTTGTTTTCATCCTGGTCGCGAACCTGATCGGGCTCATTCCGGGGATGGAACCGCCCACCGCCGACAGCGATCTTACCTTCGCCCTTGGAACGATTTGCTTCGGCTTCTACATCATCCAGGGATTTCGTGCGCACGGGGTCGGTTACCTGAAGCATTTCCTCGGACCGATGCTCATCCTGTTGCCGTTGATGCTGCCTATCGAAATCGCCGACAATCTAGCCCGCCCGTTCTCGCTCGGGATTCGTCTCTTCGCCAACATGTTTGCGGACCATCAGGTGATGCAGCTTTTCACGGGACTGACTTTTCTGATTGTACCGTTGGCCTTCTACGCGCTAGGCCTGCTCGTTTGCGTAGTGCAGGCCGCCGTTTTTGTGTTGCTGGCGATCACCTACGTCAGGCTCGCCGCCGTGGAGCATCATTAGGCCCGCGTTTTGTGCATGCCTGAACGATGGTGGCGTAGCAATCTCGCGTAATTCTGCGACCGGGACCTCGGTTCGGCCGAAGGGTGGAAGAGGATAGAGGAGAGGTTAAATAGCCTGACCCTGGCGATGGCGCAGCTAAACCCCAAGGAGACGTGAAATGGT
Source organism: uncultured Pseudomonadota bacterium (assembly GCA_963837035.1). GTDB lineage: Bacteria > Desulfobacterota > Binatia > Binatales > Binataceae > JASHZA01. The sequence continues at coordinate 73,906 of CAWIMH010000018.1, read as the reverse complement.
TAGACGATACTGGATGTTCTTGACGCTGGCGGCGGCAATGCTGCTGGCCTCGCCGCTGATGGCCATGGCACAGGAAGGTGCTGCGGCCGCCGCCCCTGGCGGTGGATTACGCGCCGGACTGATCGCTCTTGGTTCAGGTCTCGGGATCGGTATTGCCGCCCTCGGATGCGGTCTCGGCCAGGGCAAGCTCGCGGCCTCCGCGATGGAGTCCATCGGCCGCAACCCCAACAGCGCGAATACCCTCTTCGGTCCGATGATTATCGGACTCGCCTTCGTCGAATCTCTCAGTCTGTACGCCCTGCTCGTGTCGTTCCTGCTCCAGCTGAAAGTCTGAAGCTTGCGCCGAACGGAAAACGGGGCCCCGGAGCGGGTCCCGTTTTCCTCTTCAATCTCGCCGCTTGGCCCCTTGCAGCACGTCAAACTTCGCACGTTGCCGCTCACGCTTGAGCAGCACCCAAACCGCGCCAGCGCCGCCGTCGTAGGCTCGCGCCGTTGCGAAGGCGAGCACGTATCCGCCGATCGTTCCGTGTGAGAGCCATTGCGCGGTTGCATGTTTCAACACCGGCTGCCCGCCCGGTGATCGCAGCCCGCGCCCATGGACGACCAGCACCGCGCGATGACCTTTGCGCACCGAATCCAGCACGAATTGGGTCAACGCCTGCTTTGCATCCGGCTGGATCATGCCGTGCAAATCGATATGCGCCTGTACCGAGAATTCTCCTCGCCTCAGCCGTGTCACCAATCGCGGGTCGAGACCGACGCGCATTCCCTCGACGTATTCCTCGGTCTCGGTCAACTCGAAGTTCCCCTGTCCCGAAACGAGATCGGATAGTGCCGCCAGGACTTCGGCGTCCTCACTCACGATCGTGCGCGTGATCGGCGGTTCGACCGCAATTCGATCGACACCGGCGCCTCCAAGCGGCCGCACCCCCTCAAACGCCTCGCGGAACAGCGCTTCCTCGTCCACCGGCGCGCTCGCGCCCAGCGACGCCGCCACTCGAGGCACAATCGCGGGCGGTGGCTTGGGCCGCGGCGGAGCTGCCGCCATATGCTCGTGCAACAGTTTCTTCAGGTCTTTGAAGGGAGAGGTGAAGGCGGCCTTGGGCTCGCGCGGTTCCTCTTTTCGGGAGAGAGATTTGCGCTTCTTTGCCATTTCAGTCTTTGCCCGCCTGCGTTAATTCTATCGCGATGAATGGTCGTGAAACTATAAACCGCACCGCACCGCGCGCACGATCTGTCCACACCACGCTGTCCTCGCCGAAAAATCCAGCGTCTCCGCTCAATGCCGCCGCGTCCGACCCAACTCTCGCCCGCTTTTGGCGCTCCGCGATGGGTTGCCAGGTCTGCCCGACACTCGCGCCTTGGCGCAAGTTCCCGCCGGAGGCGCGCGGCACTACGCGCTTTCGTATCATGATTCTCGGAGAAGCGCCGGGGCGAATCTCGCTCGATAATCGGCGTCCCTTCTCGAATCCTCGCAATCTCATGATACGTCAGGCCCTCACTCGGGCCGTGGCGCCGTCGGAACTCGAGCCCGAGCAGATCGTCTACTTCAGCGATACCGTCAAATGCTGGCCGGCCTCGACCACGGGCGCCAACCGCTCGCCCACCGCCAAAGAAACCGCCACCTGCGTGACGCGCCACCTGCTCCAGGAACTCGGGATCACCCGCCCGCGCGTGATTTTTGCCTTCGGTGCGTGCGCTGCGTCTGCGCTGCTCGGAAGGTCCATCCGGCTGTCGCAAGTGCACGGCTCTATCTGCCACAATCCCGACGGTATCCGCGTGATTCCGTTGATGCATCCGTCGACCATCAACATCGCCGGTATGCGCCGCGTAGGAATAAAGTCGCTCGACGATTATGAGCGCCAGCTTATCGAACTTTTTCGCCGCGAGATTGGCTCGCTTCCCGGCGCGTCGGACCATGCTGAAGAAACCACGGGACCCTGAAACCACTCGGTAGCGGTGCCTACGGCGAGATTTCCCACTTTAGATGGCGTAGAACTACACCCTTAAGGGACTGCGATGCGAAAGTTCATCCTGATCACTGGCGCGGTCGTCGGCGTTATCGTTGTCGTCGTCGCGGCCCTCATCTTTTACGCCGCCATCAACCTCGATTCGATTATCGCGGCCAACCGCGAACGGATTCTGCAGATTGCCAGCGATTCAGTCGGGCGCCCGGTCCAAGCGCAGGAAATCAAGGCTCACGTCGGATGGGGCGTGATGATGGACGTAAGCGGCGTCCAAGTCGCCGACGATCCCGCGTTTTCCCAATTGCCGTTTCTTCAGGCCAGTGACGTCTATCTGCAGGTCGAGTTCGTACCGCTGTTGGCAAAATCACTGAAGGTCACCAGCCTCATCCTGGACTCGCCGCAAGTTCGGATCATTCGCGATCGCGCGGGCGTGCTCAACGTCGACTCGATTGGCAAAAAGAGCAAGGAATCCGCCCCGCCCGAGGAGCGGAAGAAGGAAAGCGGCGGCGGCGCTGCCTCCGGACTCGCTGCGCTGACCGTGCGCAGCCTTCGGGTCAAGAACGCGCAGTTATTCTTTCAGGATCAGCAGGCAGGCGGTTCGCCAATCATGGTAAATGCCGTCAACCTCTCCATAGATGACTTCAGCGTATATTCCCCGTTCGAGGTCGCGCTGACGCTCGCCGCCCTCGGCGACCAGAAAAACCTGGACATCTCAGGCCAGGTCGGTCCGCTCCTCCATGACGGCGCCCTCGAAGCCGGGCTAATTCCGCTCAAACTGACCGCGGCTATCGGGCCGCTGACCCTGGCCCAGCTCAAGTCGATAACGCAAGTCGCGCATGCGGTTCCACCCGAGCTTTCGCTCTCCGGACCCTTGCTTCTCAATGCCAAAATTAATGGCACCGTCGACGCTGTCCGGTTCGATACTGCGAGCGACCTGACCGGGAACGCGGTTACCTACGCTACTATCCTCAACAAACCGCCCGGCGTGCCCTTCAAGTTTGCGGCCAGCGGATCGCGCGAAAACGGCAAGCTCGATGTCACTCTGGCCAATATCGTTCTGGCGACCCTCGAACTTAAGGCCTCATCCATCAAACTCGATCGCGGAAACGTCTCGGCGCGTCTCGATAGCAATAGCTTCGACATTGGAGGCCTCGCCAAGGTCCTGACCGTCGCGCAAAAGTACAGCCCGTCCGGCACCGCCGCAATTCATGCCAATGTCCGCGTTGCCGGCAAGCAACCCACCGCCGATGGCGCCGTCACGCTGACCAACGTCAATGTCGCGGTACCCGGCGCGAGCAGCGCCCCGCCGATCGGCAATTTGAGCGGAACTATCAGGATGGCTGGTAATACCGCCAACCTTGGGCCGCTTACCTTCAACGTCGGTTCCGGCCGCGCCAAGCTCGAGGCCGTCGCCCGGTCGGTTCAGCCGCTCAGGGCGACCTACCAATTCAGCGCCGACACACTCAAAATCGGTGAGCTTGTTCCCAGCCGCAAGGACCTTGGCGAGCAACTCAGCCAACTGGGCTCCAACGGTAGCCTGAGCCGCGATGGTTCCAACTGGTCGGCGACGACGACACTGACCTCTTCCACAGGTATGGTGGCGAATGTTCCGTATAGCAACCTGGCGCTGGTCGCTGCTTATGTGGGCAACCGCCTGACTATCGATTCGCTGAAGCTTAACGCCTTCGACGGATCGGTGGCCGCTTCTGGCGTGGCGACCGCCAGCGCTCCACCCACGTTCAATTTGAAGCTCAACGCGGACAATGTCGACGTGCAAAAGGCCTTGGAAGCCCAAAAGTCGAAGGCCGCTGCAACTATCCGGGGTCTTCTGACTGCCAGCGTCCAGGTTGCCGGCTCGGGTAGCGGATTCGACCAGGTCAAGCCGACGCTTCATGGCAACGGCGCCGGATCCATGCACAACGGTAAACTGGTCGGAGTCAACGTCGTCAGCCAGGCGCTCAAAAAGGTGGACAACCTTCCCGGTATCGGCACGCTGGTCCCTGCCGGTGTCGTCGAAAACCATCCGGAATTGTTCAAGTCCGACGACACGGACATTCAGCAAGCGAAACTGACCTTTCAACTGCAAGGTCCACGCATCATTTCACACGACCTCGTCGTGACCTCGCTCGACTACTCCCTGCTGGGTGACGGTTGGTTCGATATGGACCGTAATATCGACCTTGCCGCCCGCATCCTGATGTCGCCATCGTTCAGCAAGGAGCTAATCGAGGCTCGCAAAAACGTTACATATCTCGCGAACAGCAGTGGCCAGGTCGAAATCCCGCTGCGCGTGGTGGGCCAGCTCCCCAAACCCGCTGTCCTCCCGGACGTTACCGTCCTGGCTCAACGCGCGGCCTCCCACGCCCTCAGCGACAAGCTGGGCGATCTGCTCGGCAAAAAGAAAGGCGGAGGCGCGCTCGGTGGCCTCTTCGGCGGCGGAGGCAATGGCAGCAACGGCGGCGCCTCGCCCACCCCCAAGTCGAACAACCCGCTGGATCAGCTAAAGGGGTTGTTCCACTGATTCGCCCGCCGCGCGACTCTACTGGTTGAGCTGTACGATGGTTGCCCCGGCGCCGCCATGATGCGGTTCGGCCTGCCTGAAACCCGTGCAATACGGCGAAGTGCTCAGGTATTCGTGTACCGCCTTCTTGAGCGCCCCCGACCCGATACCGTGTATTACCCGGACTTCGGGCCGCGTAGTGAGATACGCCTGATCGAGGAATTCCTCGAGCTTTCGCAATGCCTCGGCCGTGCGCATTCCGACCAGGTTCAGTTCGTCCCGTTCGTCGCTGGTCAAGCTGACTGTGAACTTGGGCTCGCGCGTGGCTTGCAGCTTGCGCGCCCGCCGCAACCGCTCCGGCGCGACCTCGATACGCAGTCCCCCGCGCCCGACGACCGCCTTTCCCCCATCCAGCGCGATCAGCTCGCCGCGGATATCCCCTAGCTCGACGTCATCTCCGACCTTGAGCGGTTCATCTGGCTCCGTTACCGGGGAAGCCGCCGGCGGGATCAGCCGGTCCAGACGGGTCCGGGCATCAGCGACCGTCTGGGTCAGTTCGCGCTTGCCCTTCGCGCCCGTCCTGAGATCCGCCATCAGTTCCGCGCCCTCACGCCGCACCTGCTCCAGAAGCTGCCCGCCCTCCTGGCGGAGACGGTCGCGTTCGGCCTCCGCGCGATTCCGGGCAGCCTCGATCGTCGCAGCCGCCTCCCGTTCCCGTTCGGCCAGTTGATGCTCGCGCTCACGCAGCCGGTCCAATTGAGCCCTCAGGCGCTCCCGCTCTTCCTCGAGGCGCCGCAACGCCTCCGCGAGTTCGCTTGCGCCGGCAGGCAAAACCGCCTCGGCCGCAGCCACGATCGCCTCGGGCAGCCCCAACCTGCGCGCGACCGCCAGGCCGTAGCTCTGACCAATCGTGTGCGGCTTGAGTCGATAAAGCGGGACCAGACGCTCCGGATCGAAATCCACTGCGGCAGTCTCGAACCCCGCCCGCGAATAGGCATGCAGCTTGACCGCGGTAGAATGCGTTGCCACCGCGACGACGCAATCGCGTGACGCCAGGTAGTCCATCAGCGCGATCGCCAGCGCGGCGCCTTCGACCGGGTCGGTCCCGCCGCCCGGCTCGTCGAGGATTACCAGCGCCGGCTCTTCCAGCGAGTTCACGGTCTCGGTCATGTTTACGATATGTGCGGCAAAGCTCGACAGGCTCGCTGCGATCGATTGCTCGTCGCCGATATCGGCGAAGACCGAGCGAAAGACCGGTAGTTTGCACCCGGCTCGCGCCGGCACGAGGATCCCCGACTGCGCCATCAGCGCGATCAAGCCCAACGTCTTGAGCGCGACTGTCTTGCCGCCGGTGTTCGGCCCCGAAATCACGATCCCGCGCTGTTCGGGGCCCACTCTCAGATCGATCGGCACGACCTCGCGGCCGCTGGTGACCAGTAGCGGATGCCGCGCCTCAAACAGCTCGATTCCGCCCTGGGTGATCTCGGGTTCCACCCCGCCGAAGCTTTCGGCGAAGCGCGCCCGAGCGTTCAGCGCGTCCAACTCGACCAGCGCCGCAAACGTCATGCGCAACTCCGGCAGATAGCCGCGTACCATCGCACTGAGCCGCATCAGCAAACGATATTCTTCGGCTTCAACCTCGCGCTCGATCATCATGAGCTGGTTGTTCAGCTCGACCGCCCACATCGGTTCGACGAATAGCGTTTCGCCCGAGACCGATCGATCCTGCACGATTCCGCCCAGGCGCTCGGCATAATTTGGCTTTAACGGCAGCACGAATCGGCGGTTGCGTACCGTGACGAGGTAATCGGAAACGAAAGGTTCCATCCCGGCCGCGTTGAGCGATCGCGCAAGGCGCGTCTCCAGCTCGACCCGTGCGTCCCGCAACCGCGTACGCAGCCGCTTCAATTCCGGGCTTGCATCGTCGACCAGTCCGCCGTCGTCGGACAGTGCGCCGAGCAGCGCGTCGGCCAGCTCTTTGGGCGCCACCAGGCTCTGCACGATAGTCGCCAGATGCGGCCGCGTTTCGACCCGCGAACGCATAAACGCCGCGGCGGTACGCGCCGCCAGGACGAAATCGCGAATCTTCACCAGCGCTTCGCCATGGAGCACTGCGCCTTCCGGCGCCACCGCCAGCAGCAGCGCACGCTGGTCGACAAAATCGTCGATCGGCAGGGAACCCGAATGGCCACGCAACTGCACCAACTCGGCCGTTGCGCGCAAGGCTTCGCGCACCTCTCCCGGGTCGGTCGAGGGATGCGACTCCGCGACCGCGCGCCGACCCGGTTCGGAGACCGCCAATGCCGTCACGAGAGCGACGACTTTGTCGAATTCCAACGCCTTTAGATCACGTTCCCGCATCGCCCGTCTCTCTTTCTGAGGCTAATATCTAACGAATCGCGTCGCCAGCAAACCAGCGGACCGCGAAGCCACGGATGAGGCAGCCGCCATGGAACGGATCGAGTCGCGCGTCAACCCGCAGAGCCCTGAATTCAAACGCAATCGCCAGGCGATGGAAGCGCAGGTAGGCAACCTTCGCAGCGAAATCGACCGGATCCGCCAGGGTGGTCCCGAAAGCGCGCGCAAGCGCCACACCGAACGCGGAAAACTGCTCGTGCGCGACCGTATCGCGCGCCTGCTCGATCCCGCCACTCCGTTCCTCGAGTTTTCCACGCTCGCGGCCTATGGGATGTACGACGATGCCCCGCCCGCCGCCAGCATCATCACCGGCATCGGCCGCATCCAGGGACGCGAGGCCGTCATCATCGCCAACGATGCGACAGTCAAGGGCGGCACCTACTACCCCATCACCGTCAAAAAGCACCTGCGGGCCCAGGAAGTGGCGATGGAAAACCGTCTGCCATGTGTCTACCTGGTCGATTCGGGGGGCGCCTTTCTACCCCTCCAGTCCGAGGTCTTCCCCGACCGCGATCACTTCGGGCGCATCTTCTACAACATGGCCCAGATGTCCGCGGCTGGGATCGCCCAGGTCGCCGCCGTGATGGGTTCCTGTACAGCAGGCGGGGCCTATATTCCCGCGATGTGCGACGAGAGCATCATCGTGCGCGATCAGGGCACGATTTTTCTCGGTGGTCCACCGCTCGTCCGGGCGGCCACCGGCGAAGTCGTCACTGCCGAGGATCTGGGCGGCGGCGACGTCCACACCCGGATCTCGGGCGTCAGCGACCACCTCGCCGACGACGACGACCACGCGCTCGAGATCGCGCGCTCGGTCTTCACCAATCTTGGCCCGCGCGTGCGCGCCGAGAACGTCCTGCCGCAGGACGCCCCCGAAGATCCCTACTACGACCCGGCCGATCTCTACGGCGTCATCTCGGCGGACCCGCGCCATCCCTACGAGGTGCGCGAGGTCATCGCGCGGATCGTCGACGGCAGCCGGATGCACGAGTTCAAGCCGCGCTACGGCGCCACGCTGGTGACGGGCTTCGCCCGGATTTACGGCTACCCGGTCGGCATCATCGCGAACAACGGTGTCCTCTTCAGCGAATCGGCACTTAAGGCGACGCACTTTATCCAGATGTGCTGCGTCCGCCGGATCCCGCTGATCTTTCTCCAGAACATCACCGGCTTCATCGTCGGCAAGCGCTATGAACAGGGCGGTATCGCCAAGGACGGCGCCAAGATGGTTAACGCCGTGGCCAATGCCCAGGTGCCGAAGTTCACCGTGGTTATCGGCGCTTCCAACGGCGCGGGGAACTACGGGATGTGCGGACGGGCTTACTCGCCGCGCTTACTCTTCATGTGGCCCAATTCGAAAATCTCGGTGATGGGCGGTGAGCAGGCGGCCAACACGCTATTGACCGTCAAGCTCGATCAGCTCGCGCGCGAAGGCGGTTCGATGTCGCCGGAGGAACAGAAGGAGTTTACTCAGCCGACGCTGGATAAGTATGAATTCGAATCGAGTTGCTATTACGCGAGCGCGCGCCTGTGGGACGACGGAGTAATCGATCCGTTGCAGACGCGTGAGACTCTGGCGCTCGGCATCGCCGCATCACTCAACGCGGGCGTCCCGCCCGCCACGCAATTCGGCATCTTCAGGATGTAGAACGTCTCCGCGTGACGGACCCTGCGCTGGAGGGCGGTGTGCCGCTAGGCGGTTTCCAAGATCAGCCGGTGCGGACAGTTGCTAATGTCCGCGGGCACCAGACTACTGCGTCGTATCCTGTCCGACAGTGCAGGAGACGCCATTCGGACCCGAAGTACAGTTACATAGACACTCGTTGATCGTCGGAACCGATCCCTCCAGCTGGAGCGTCAGAAATTTTCCACCCCCGGTCGGTGCGCCGACGGGAATGTTGGCGCCATTGGCCGTTGGATTCGCGACACTACACGAGGCGCACGCGTTGGGATCGCATCTGCTGCCGAGCGGCGCCTTCGGATTATATGCACCGAAGATTTGGTAGCCGAAGGTATTCGAGCTGCCGGGTGTCGTCTCGGTGGATATTGGACAGGAACACATTATCTCGTTCCCGCGCAGCGGTTTGGTGAAGCCCGGGAACCGCTGGCCGCTCGTGCTCTTGAAACAAATCCCGCCGTCACATTGGCCATAGGCTACCGGCGCGCTTACTCCCGCGCCCGCGTCGGCCGATCCGGGACAGGTGTAAACGGCGGCGAGGCCGCCTTTCAGCACATCCTTGGGCAGGCTGAAAGTACTCACCATATAGCCATTCCCTCGACCCTGCGCGTTTACATCGCAGACGTTCTTCTGGCCGGTGGGGGCAGTGAAGTCGAGTTCGAGGCTGATGCTCTTCCCGTGAGAGACATTGCACTTGCAGTAAGCAACTCCGTCATAAACGAAGCAATCGGCCGCGGCGCAAAGAGCATATTGTTGATGCTGGCAAACGACGAAGAGCGGCGCGGGATTCAGATCGGGATCAAGATGGAAAGCTCGTGCGGAGCTGGGAAGCAGGAGTTGCGCGGCGATCAGGCCGACAAAGACCGCGAACCGCCAGCGTCGGAAAGTGATGCTCACGAGCGTCCGAACCGGCAGATATGTTGTCAATTTCGAATTCCCCCGGCGATCGAGCAAATGATTCGACCAATGGAGCGCGATGCTATCGGTACAACGAAGCCGAGTGGGATGCAACTGCACACGCCAACGCCTCGACCGCGCGATCGGCCACCCCAGTCCGATCGCCTCACTCCTCAGGCGCGATCATCTTTTCCGGACGCACCAGGGCGTCGAATTCCTCGCCCTTGAGAAATCCTAGCTCCAGGCATGCATGACGCAGCGTAAGCCCTTTTTCGTGCGCGACTTTCGCCACTTTGGCCGCGTTGTCGTAGCCGATATGCGGACTTAGGGCCGTCACCAGCATCAGCGAACTCTCGAGGTACTGCTTGATCTTCGCGCGATTCGGCTGGATGCCGTCGACGCAGTACTTCGCAAACAGCCCGCACGCGTCCGCGATCAGCGTGATCGAGTGCAGCAGGTTGTGAATGATCACCGGCTTGAACACGTTGAGCTCGAAATTCCCCTGCGATCCCGCGAAGCCAATCGCCGCGTCATTGCCCATAACCTGCACGCAGACCATGGTCATCGCCTCGGACTGGGTCGGATTCACCTTGCCCGGCATGATCGACGAGCCCGGTTCATTCTCCGGCAGGATGAGTTCCGCTATTCCGCAGCGCGGCCCCGAACCCATCCAGCGGATATCATTGGCGATTTTCATCAGCGAACAGGCGAGCGTCTTGAGCGCGCCCGAGACCATCACCAGGGCGTCGTGCGCCGCCAGCGCGCTGAATTTGTTGGGCGCGTCGGAGAACTTGAGCCCGGTCAACTGCGCGATCCGCGCGGCGCAGCGCTGCGCGAACTGCGGATGCGTATTCAGGCCGGTGCCGACCGCCGTCCCACCGATCGCCAACTCGAGCACGTCGGGCAGGGTCGTCTCGATCCGTGCGAGACCCTGGTCGAGTTGCGCAATATAGCCTGAAAATTCCTGGCCTAAAGTCAGCGGCACCGCGTCCATCAGATGGGTCCGCCCGATCTTTACGATATCTTCGATTTCGGCCTGCTTGCGCCGTAGCGCGTCACGCAACCCGGTTACCGCCGGGATCAGCCGGTGGGTCAACTCCTCGGCCGCAGCGATATGCATCGCGGTCGGAAAGGTGTCGTTCGAGGACTGCGACATATTGACGTGGTCATTGGGATGGATGGGTTTCTTATTGCCCATCTCGCCGCCGGCAAGCTCGATTGCGCGGTTCGAAATCACCTCGTTGGCGTTCATGTTGGTTTGCGTGCCGCTGCCGGTCTGCCAGATACGCAGCGGAAATTCCACGTCGAGCTTGCCCCCGATCACTTCGTCGGCTGCGCGCACGATCAATTCGGCGAGATCCGGCTTCAGTTGGCCGAGGTCGCGGTTGACCTCCGCCGCCGCCTTTTTGAGCACCCCGAACGCCCGGATGATCGAGCGCGGCATGATATCGTGGCCGATCGCGAAATGGAGCAGCGACCGTTCGGTCTGCGCGCCCCAGTAATGGTCGGCCGGGACCTCGATCTTGCCCATGCTGTCGCTTTCGATCCGGATGCGTTTACCGTCGTGAGCCATCTGCCTCGACTCCGTGTGGATTTCCTGCGGAATTGCTCCGAATCCTAATTATATTTGATTCCCCGATCGAGGTCCGCCGTCTTCTTTTGCCCTGCCGCGTCAACCCCGAGACCCTGGGGATGCCCTCGGCCGCCCTTTTCTTAGCGGCCCGGGTATGGCAAGAAATCCGGGACATTTGATTTAATCGAAGGCAGCATGAGCGCCGCCTTTTCCCGGCTGCTCAGCCCGTATAGGTTAAATCCTGTAACGCTCAGGAGAGGATTTGCTCTTATGCCATGGACGATAACCCGCCTCTGCATTGATTGCCTCGATACCGGATGCGTCAGCGTGTGCCCGGTCGACTGTATCTATGAGTACGTCGGCGAGGACCGGGAACATTTCCCCAACATGCTCTATATTCATCCCGACGAATGCATCGATTGCGGCGCTTGTGAGCCCGAATGCCCCTGGCAGGCGATCTTCGAAGAGCCGGCAGTACCCGAGGTCTTCAAGGACGATATCGAGCTCAACCACAAGACCGTCGACATGGCTGACCAATTCAAGGTCAAGACCTTCGTCACCACGGAGCATCCTACCCCCGAACAAATCGCCGCCAATAAGGTCAAATGGGGATGGACTGAAGGATGACGGGATGACGCAGAATGTCCGGCGGAGTTCCTGTCCGCCCGAGCGCTGCATAACCCGATTCTGTATCGAATTGCTGTGGCTTGTTGGGGGTGCCGGCTCTCCGCCGAATCGATGTCCGCATTCTCCAAGCTGACCCGCAAATAGCGGCGGCATTTTCGTAGATGGATTTACGCACGGCTCATCCGGACCAACCGTGGCTGTGGCGGGCCGATTGGGCCGCTGGCGAAATTCACTCCAGTCCTAAGGCGAAGGCGATCTTCGTCGTCCCGTTGGCGATATTCTGGAACTTCTGCACCTTCTCGGCGCTCGGCAGCCTCCGCACCAACGTCGATCTGGATCGCGGGAGAATGAGCGCGTGGCTGATGCTGTTTCCGCTGATCGGCATCGGCCTCCTGCTCACCGCGATCCGGGCATTGCTCCAATGGCGCCATTACGGCGAATCGACCTTCCAGCTTAAATTGGTCCCCGGAACGATCGGCGGCGCGCTCCAGGGCGTCATTCGCTGCTCGCATCCGATGCCGCCGATGCGACCGGTGAAGCTCCACCTTACCTGCATCAACGACGTGCGCGGGGCCGATAACAAGATCGCCGCTCTCCCCATTTGGAGCGATCAGGTTGAAGTGACTACCGATGGCGTCGGCGCTATTCCAGTCGCCTCCACCCGGATGCCGTCCGACCGCGACCGAGCCGTTCGACGATCGCGTAACCTGGAAGCTGATAGTTTCCGCTACAGCTAGCCCGGTGTCCTATCGCGCGAAATTCGAGGTGCCGATTTTCGCGACCGGCGAGACTTTCGCAAGGGCGTCCGATGTGGACGAATTGCGTGCTCAGCGCGACGCCAGGATCAACGCTTTTCAGCCACCGGAAAAATCACGCATCCGGATCGCTCTCGCCAACGACGGCTCGACCGAAATTTTCTTCCCGGCGTTGCGCAATCCCGCACCCGCGCTTGGGATGCTAGGCTTTCTCGTCCTGTGGATCGGCCTGACAATTGTACTTTTCAAAGACCACGCGCCGTTGATTTTCAGGATTGTCTGGCCATTTATGGACGTACTGGTTGGGATCTGGGTGCTGTCGCTGTTCTTTGGTTCGACTAGCGCTCACGCGGGCAGCGGCGAGATCACTATCGTCTCGCGCTTGCTGGGCATACCGATTCGCAACCGCCATCTGGCGCTGTCCGAGATCAATGACATCCGATCGGGATCGGGCATGTATGCCGGTAATACCGTCTATCGGAGAATTCAAATTCACCGCACCGGCAAAAATACCGTCAGCTTCGGCGACGGCATTTCTGATTCGATCGAAGCGGACTGGATCGCCTCCACGATCGCCAAGGCCGTGGGTCTGCCGGGTAACCCGAGTGTCCAAGGGGAAACCGAGCCGCGACGCTGACTTCCCGACGCGCTCTCGCGGGCTGCAGCCCAACAACGAGTTTGCAGCCCAACACGGCGTTAACTGAGAGGCCGGGGGAAACTCGCGCCGACCGGAACCGCTAAACGATACGCTTTTGGCCGTGCTTGAAGCCGCCCTGCTGGCCCAGAGGCTCCGGACCCTCTCCCGTACGCCCGCGGTCTCGATCGCGATCGCGCCGCCGCTCCCCGCCGGCGCGTGGTCCCGCCCCTTCGCGGCGTTCATCCACTGGTACAATCTGAATCGCCCGCAGGAACCCGTCGCCCGCCGATCGCGTCGTAATCAACGGATCGTCTTTCAGCGCCAGGTGGACGATCCGCCGGTCCCGTGGCGGCATCGGCTCGAGCGTCACCTGGACATGCTCCCGCTTGGCCTGCTCGCCCTTTGACAGCGCCATCCGATGCAACTGCTGGCGGCGGCGCAACCGGTACGATTCCGTGTCGATCGAAATCGGGGCCGCATCTTTGATCTTCCGCGCCAACGCCCGGTTGACCAGGTACTCCAACGCATCGAGGGTCTGGCCGTGCCGACCGATCAGCAGCCCCGATCCATCGCCCTTGACGGAGAGCTCGACGGTATCCGGCTCCGCTTCATTTGACAGCTCGATCTCCGCCTTTTCACCCATCAGCTCGAGGATCCGCGCGAGGATCGCTGTCGCCTCGCTCGCCTGATTCGCGAGGTCCGCGCTGGAACGCGACGCAGCGGCTCGCGCAGGCCGCTCTTCCGATTCTTCGGGAGCTTCGGCATGCTCGCGGACGACGGGCTTGGCGGGGGCCGGGACGCTTCGTCCGGCCGGCTGTTGCCGCGCCGGTCGCGACGGCGGCGGCGCACCCCGGCTGGGCTTCGGACGTGCGGGCGGGGCCGGCGGCGGTGACGTCACCCCGCTGCGAGCGCCTTCCGGCGCGCGCCGCGTCACTCGCACTCGCGCCTGCCGCGCACCGAGCCCCAGCACTCCCGAGCGCGGTGTGCTCAGGACCTCGATCGTCACGTCGTCCTGCTCCGCGCCAAGCTGCTCGAGCGCACTGCTGATTGCCGCATCGACCGTGGCGGCGGTTACTTCGATGGAATCACTGGAACTCATGTCGCTGGACTATACTGTTTGAACTCACGATTAAGGATGTATTGCTGGGCAACGCCCAACACATTCGAGGAGAAATAGTAAAGCGAAAGGCCCGCCGGCAGCGTCAGGAAAATCAGGCTGAACGCCACCGGCATATACATCATCATCTTTTGCTGGCTCGGGTCCGGATTCTTCGGCGACATCCATTGTTGCGCCAACGCGGTCAGCGTCATCAGCAGGACGAGTACCGGGATACCGTGCAGATCGGTGAACGGGATCGCCGGCATCCCCTTGATCGGCAGGCAATCCGGCGCCGACAGATCCGTGATCCATCCCACGAACGGCGCCTGCCGCAAATCGATCGCGTTGAGCAGCGCGTAGTACAGCCCGAAGAACACCGGCAGTTGCACCACCATCGGCAGGCATCCGCCCATCGGATTGACGTGGTTGCGCTTGTACAAGTCCACCATCTCGCGATTGAGCCGTTCCTGATCGCCCTTGAACTTCTCGCGGATCTTCTCAACTTGTGGCTGCAGCCGCTGCATCTTCATCATCGACCGCTGCCCTTTGATGGACATCGGTAAGACCAGCAGCCGTACCACCACGGTGAGCAGGATGATAGCAACACCGTAGTTAGGCGCAATCCGGTAGAACAGTTTGAGCGCGCGCAAGAACGGCAGCGCGATCACGCCCCACAGCCCGAAGTCGATCGCCTTGCTCAGAGCGGGATTCACCGCCTCGAGCACTCCAAGCTCCTTCGGCCCCATGTAGACGCCGGTCGTTACCTGCGCCGCACCGTCGAACGAAACGATCGCGTCCGCTTCGTTCCCCACGTACGCCGTGGTCAGAGTACCGTCGACGGGCATTTTCGGCATGAACACGGACAGAAAGTACCGGTCACCGAACCCCGCATAGATGATCGGACCGCTCAGCGGCGCGACCCCTTTGGTCACCGCTTTTTCGGCTTCGCTCACCACCTTCCCCTTGACGTCCGCCTGGAGCGTCGGAAAGTCGCGGAAGCCCGCCAACGCCTTGAGCGGCTGGCTCATCGTCAGCCCAATCCCGCTCGGTGGGGCGCCGCCCGCCTCCTCCGCCCGGGCGCTCAACTCGAACACGTAGCTCGAATTGCTGAAGCGGTAGGTCTTCTCGAGCTTGATCCCGTCAACCGTCGTCGCCGCGAAACTGACGGTCACGGGACTCTCGCCGGTGACCGTGACCTGATCCGGTGCCGCCGTCTTGTATTCCAGCGCGCCATCGTCGATCCGCGCACCGGCCCGCGTCACCACCAGCCCCATCGGCAAGCGGTCGCCGCGCGGGATCATCTCGTAGAAGGGACTGTCCGGGGTATCCGTCTGGCGATACTTCTTCAAGCGAAAGCTCACCAGCCGCGCGCCCTCGCTGGTCAGCACCGCCTTGTAGAAATTCGTCTCGACCGCGACCTCACGCGGTGTGCCCCCTCCGCCGACGGCGCGCGTGAACGCCAGCGCCGGCGCCGACGAGCCTGCCGCTGGCGACGCTACCGGTAGCGATGCTTCGTTGGTCGCCGCCGTGGTCGGCACGGCGCTCGCCGTTTCGCCCGGCTTGCCCCGGTTGGGGAAACGCCATTGCAAAAGCTGCGAATAGAGAATGATGATTCCGAGGGAGACTACGAATGCGAGTAAAAGCCGCGAATTATCCAAAGCTTATTCCCTGCCGCTCACGTCAACTGTCGGGGTCGCTCATCCGTCTGCGGACCGGGTCGTAACCCCATCCTCCTGCCGGCCGGCAACGCACCACCCGGCGCATCGCCATCCACCCGCCGCGCCACACCCCAAACTCCACGATCGCCTCGCGCGCGTAACTCGAGCAACTCGGCTCGAACCGGCATGCCGGCCCGAGGTTTGCCACCATCAGGGGCGCGGCTATCGCCCGATAGATATCGATCGCCGCGACCGCCAGCCCGCGCGTACCGGCCGCCGCTGCCGCACCCAACCATTTGATGAACCAGAGCATGACTTAAGCGCTCGCGATCCGCCGGCTCAGATTCAGCGCCGCAGTCGCCAGCTCTTCCAGAATAGCACGCGTAGCGAGCCCAGACGCCCCCGTGCGCGCGATCACCAAAAGGTCGGTCCCCCGCGGAAGCGACGCTCTCAGCTTCAACCGGAAGCATTCCCGCACCCGCCGCTTGACCCGGTTGCGGGCCACCGCGATACCGATCCGCCGCGACACGGTTATTCCCAGCCGCGACGGCTGCTCCGCGTCGACCCGCGTCGCGTACACCACGAAATGGGTTGTTTGAAAACGCGCTCCGGTCCGTTGGATGCGGAGGAAGTCCCACCGCCGGCGCAACCGGTCGCTTGCCTTGAAGCCAAACGGCGCCGCCCGTCCCGCTAGCCTGGCTGCTTCGGCGGAATTGAGATCGCGAGCCGTTTGCGGCCCTTTGCGCGGCGCCGCTTCAGGATATTCCGTCCGCCCGGCGTTGCCATCCGCGCCAGGAAGCCGTGCGTCCGTTTGCGTCGTCGATTGCTTGGTTGATAGGTCCTTTTCATCGGTCGCGGCCAACTTGCTCTCGTCGAGGCTCGTCCTCGATCCGGCCAATCCTAATCTGACTTGTTGATCTGATTGTCCCTATGCCCGCCACATCGCGGGTTCGGAATTCCTCATGGAACCATACCGGGAACGCGCGGGCAAGCATCCACTGAAAATTTCGGTTCTGCGTCACGCGAAGCTCGTTTTCGATACCCCCGGTGACGCGAAGTGCAACGAAATCCCAGCATACAGCCACCAGTTAGACTGACTCGAACAAAGTTCTGCATAGTTTGTGCAGCCGTCTCCCGCGATGATAGCTTGTAGCCGCCGATGTACCTTCCCGACACGATCGTCGCACCGGCCACTCCGCCCGGTCAGGGCGCGGTCGCTATCGTGCGGCTCTCCGGCCCGCTGGCCATCGAAATTGCCCGCACCTTGTGGCATCCCCTCCGACATGCCTCGGCCGAAACTGGATCCCACTCCGATGGCGGCGCCGACGTCCACTCACTCGACCGATGGCGCCTCCATCTCGGCGAGATTCGTGACCCGCAAACCGGCGCGCCGCTTGACCGGGCGCTATGTGTCCTCATACCGGGGCCGCGCAGCCTCACCGGTGAGGACGTGGCCGAACTGCATTGCCACGGCGGTATCTACCTCGTCCGCCGCATCGTCGCCCTGGCCACCGGCGCCGGCGCACGTATCGCCGAGCCGGGAGAGTTCAGCCGCCGCGCCTTCCTTAACGGACGCATCGGTCTCACCGAGGCCGAAGCCGTCGCCGACCTCGTGAGCGCGCGTGGCGAAACCGCTCTGCGGCAGGCTATCGCCCAACTCGACGGGGCGCTGGCCGCACGAGTCGGCGGATTGCGCCGTCAGGTTATCGCGCTGCGCGCCCATCTCGAGGCCGAAATCGACTTCGGCGACGAAGATCTGCGTCTACCCTCACGCGACGATCTCGCGGGCGACCTCATGCGGCTTCTGAACGACGTCACGCTGCTGCACGACAGCTTTGCGCGCGGGCGCATCGCGCGCGAAGGCGCGCGCGCCGCGATCATAGGCAAGCCTAACGCCGGCAAGTCCAGCGTGCTCAACCTCCTGCTCGGCTCCGACCGCGCGATCGTTACCCCGATTGCGGGCACCACCCGCGACGTCATCGAGGAGTCGATCCAACTCGGCGGCTCGCCGCTGGTGCTCGAAGACACTGCCGGAATTCGCGAGAGCCGCGACGAAGTCGAACGCATCGGGATCGATCGTGCGCGCCGCCATGCCTGCGACGCCGACCTGCTGATCCCAGTCTTCGACTCGGCCCTTTCGCTGGATCCCGAAGATATCGCCGTGATCGACCTTTGCTCTGGACGTCCGGGGGTGGCTCTCCTTAACAAATGCGATCTGCCGCAACGGCTCGCCACGGCAGCCTTGCGCTCGCGTGGCCTGGCCATGCCGATCATCGAATTCTCGGCGTTAACCGCCGCTGGACTAACCGAATTGCGCGCTGCCCTCGAGCGCGAAGTCGCGGCGCTTACCGACCGCTTTGGCGGCGACGGTATTGCGATTTCGCGCGAACGTCATCGCGCGGCACTCGCCACTGCGCGCGAGGCGCTGGAAACCGCACGGCTCAATCTCGCCGCGATGCCTCCCGAGATCGTCGCGGTCGACGTCGCCCTTGCCGCCGAAGCACTCGGCGCGATTACCGGCGAAGTTTCGACCGAAGATGTCCTCGACGCGATCTTCCGGGAATTCTGCATCGGCAAGTGAAAAGCCCAGCTCACCCCGAAGCCGTTCAATCGCGATTCCAGCCATTTCGAGCGCAGCGAACAGTCTGTCGCTTCGATATCCTCAGCTTACTGAAGCACCGCTGTAAGCCTCTATTCATAATTAAGACTATCTTTCGATCTATAAAAAGTTTCTGAACAGCCCGAAAGACGTCTCTTATCGTCAGTGCAGTCTATGACGGTCCATATCACTGACCGATCCTTGTATTCTCAGCCGATTTCCGCGATGTTTTTTTCCCGATTGGCATCAGAACAGCCTCGGGACGCTCGAACGGCGCACGTCAGTCGCCCTTGCCGGCGCTTGCGACGGCCTCCGGCAGCGTGCATTAACATGGACCCAATCTGCCGGGTTAGCGATCGCTTCCGACCATTTTGTAGGATTTGTATGCTGGAGTGAGTGCCTAGGCGATGGCGTGGAGACGGGGTAGCCAGGGCCGGGCGCCTCGTAGGCGGGTCAGGATAGTCCCGTCACATCAGCGGACTATCCACGTCAAATTCGTTGCGGATCCCGCGCCGGGAGGACCAGCCATCGCGATCGAGGACAAGCCATCGCGATTCAGTGATGACCGCTTCACGTCGTCACGACCGGATTCTGTGGACGCAAGATGTTGTGCTGAACGCGTCGAGTCACCCGAGTGAAGCGAAGGATTCATTCCCCGTTGAAACGCACTCGACTCAATCGCAACGAAGCAGGTCATTCCGAGCGGCGCCCTTGATGATCTCGCCTGGTCCGGTGAAGTAGACGTCAAAGAGATCCTCGAACACCGGCAGCTCGTTGGCCCGCTTGATCATGGTCGTGCGCAACGCCGCACGGAACGAATCGCGCTCGCCCAGATCGGTCACTGTCTGCGACGCGAAGAATCTATCCCAGAATATCCGCGCTACGTCTCTCGACGCACCAGGCGATTCTGAGCGAAATGAACAATCCACCCTCCCCGCTTTTGCGCGCGCCCTCGCCGCGTAATAATCAACGCCAATGATCTACGACGTAATCGTGGTTGGCGCCGGCCATGCCGGCATCGAGGCTGCTCGGCCGCCGCGCGGCTCGGCGCACGCACCCTGATGCTCACGCTCAACCTGGACCACATCGGCCAGATGTCCTGCAATCCGGCTATCGGCGGTATCGGCAAAGGCCACCTGGTCCGTGAAATCGACGCCCTCGGCGGCGAGATGGGTCTGGCGATCGACGAAACCGGAATCCAGTTCCGCTTCCTCAATACCCGCAAAGGCCCTGCCGTGCGGGCGCGCCGCGCCCAGGCCGACAAAGCCGCCTACCGCACGCGGATGAAGCGTGTGCTCGAGGCCACGACCAACCTAAATGTACGCCAGACCAGCGTCGAGCGGCTGATCGTCGAGGACGGCGCGGTCCGCGCCGTCGAATCGCAAATCGGGGAGCTGTTCGAGGCGCGATGCGTAATCCTGACCACCGGGACCTTTCTCAAAGGGCTCGTGCATATCGGACCTCGCAACTACAACGCGGGCCGCGCCGGTGACTTTGCCGCAATGGGTCTCAGCGACAATCTCGCCGCTATCGGCTTCCGTATCGGTCGCCTCAAGACTGGAACCTGCGCACGGCTCGACGGCCGCTCGATCGACTATTCCGCGCTCGAACTCCAACCCGGCGACGATCCGCCCCCGCCGTTTTCCTTCCGCACCGCGCGTATCGCGCAGGATCAGCTCCCGTGTCATCTCACCTGGACCAACGCCGCGACTCACGAGATCATCCGCGGCTCGATCGACCGATCCCCCATGTACTCCGGCGCGATCAAGAGCACCGGTCCGCGTTATTGCCCCTCGGTCGAAGACAAAGTGATGCGCTTTCGTGACAAGGAGCGGCATCAGATTTTTCTCGAGCCCGAAGGCCGCGATACCGTCGAGGTCTATCCGAACGGACTCTCGACCAGTCTGCCGCTCGACGTTCAGGTCGCGATGGTTCATTCGATCAAGGGGCTCGAGCGGGCCGAAATCATGCGTCCTGGCTACGCGATCGAGTATGACTACTCGGACCCCGTGCAGCTTTACCCCACGCTCGAGACGCGCCTCGTCGACGGTTTGTTCTTCGCCGGCCAACTCAACGGCACGACGGGGTACGAAGAGGCGGGAGCGCAGGGCCTGCTCGCCGGAATCAACGCGGCGCTGAAGGTTCGCGGTACGCCGCAACTCGTGCTGCGCCGCGATCAGGCCTATATCGGTGTGATGATCGACGACCTCGTCACTCGGGGAATCGGCGGCGAGCCCTACCGCATGTTCACGTCGCGCGCCGAGTACCGGCTTCTGTTGCGGGAGGACAACGCCGACCGGCGCCTGTCACCAATCGGCGAACGGCTCGGATTGCTCGCTGCGGGCGCGGCTGAGCGGGTGCGGAGCAAAAGCGTGCGCGTCGAGACGGAAGTCGCGAGGCTGAAATCCGCGTTGGTGCCGCTGAATGACGAAGTCAACCGGTTTCTCGTGGCGGCCGGTTCCAGCCCGTTGAAAGAGCCAGTGAGGGCCTTCGAACTGTTGCGCCGCCCGGAAATCGAATACGCCGACCTCCTGCGCCTCGCCCAGCTCCCTCCGGTGCTCGATTTCGACCAGGCCGCGGAGCTCGAGACCGAGGTGAAGTACGAAGGGTATATCCGGCGACAGAACGAGGTGGTCGAACGTTCCCGACGGATGGAGGATACTCCAATTCCCGCGTGGATGGATTTTCAACGGGTGCCCGGCCTCTCGAGCGAAGCGCGCGAGCGTCTCAGCCGCATCCGTCCTTTATCGCTGGGTCAGGCGGCGCGGATGCCGGGGATTACGCCCGCCGCCGTCTCTCTGATCGGGATTCATATCCGTGCGGGTCTGTCGCGCAGTCCGAGTACCGCCGCCGAGTAGTTCGCGAGGCGGGATGTTTCACGTGAAACCTTCCAGGTCCCCCCGCCGCCGCCCCTGAGGTCCCGTCGAATGTTTCACGTGGAACGTTCCGCTCCTGGTCCCTCCCGGCTCTCCCGACGTTTCACGTGAAACATTCCGTCAACGCGGAGGAAGCGGAGGCCATCGCCCGAGAAACCCTCGCACTCCTCGATATCTGGTTCGCCGGTCGCGGAGTCGTCCCGCCCCACCCGGACTTTCGCTTCAGGATCGAGAGATTCGCGGCGGCCCTGGCCTTCTGGGGCACCCGGATCAACCTCACCGCCCACCCGGACGTTCCCACCGAATTGGCCTTTCATATCCTCGACAGCCTGATGCCCCTGATCATCGATGAGCCGGTCGATGAGCCCGGCACCGCGATCCGGGACGGGTTCACCCAAGGTCGCAAGGTGCTCGACCTCGGTTCGGGGGCAGGATTCCCGGGGCTCGTGCTCGCTGCCGCGGCTGACGGCGACTTCACACTGGTCGAGACACGGCGCAAGCGGGCGAGCTTCCTCACCGTCACTGCAGCCGCGATGGACCTCCATAACGTGGTGGTTGAGCCGCTCAGGGGCGACTCGCCGAGGTTCGTCCGCGGGTTCGACACAGTGATCGCGCGTGCACTTGCGCGCCCATCTGAGTTCCTGCGGATGGCGGGAGCGGCCCTGCGCCCATCCGGCAGGGCGATCCTCTTTGCCTCCCCGGGTCAGGCACTGGACCGGGAAACGGCTCTCTCCGCGGGCCTGAGGGATGAAGCTAGACGGAGCTACGAACTCGAACGTCCCGGCCTGGGAGCCGTGCCGCGCATCCTAGTGGTCTGGCGCAAACTCTGACGCTTCCGGGCGCCACCGGATCGCCCCTCCGCAACGTTTCACGTGAAACACGCGGTCGGATTATCGGCACGTGAGGCGAAATTCTTCACGTGCCCTAACGGGACATCGCTTAGAAGCGATTCACGTGGAGAATTTCACCCCCCGTGCGTCGGCCGCACCCTCGAACCCGCTTGAAAACACGGAATTGACCCCGAAACCGGCTCGAATCTCCTCGATCCACCCGCTAAATGCGTCGCCAAGGTCGCCATGCGAAAAAAAAAGTGAAGTAAAATCAATTTCTTACGCGATTTCTGCGGTTCAGCCTTTTGATTTTCCTTTCCATACATGGTTATATCTACGGTACTCCGGCTGATCACGTGAGCCGTATCTCTTCTGGAACGCCACCTGTCTGAGTCCGCAATGGGGGAATGCTTCACGTGAAGTATTCCGAAGCCGCGTGAAGCCTCCCGATTCGCGCGCTGGGATGTGGGGTTGTTGTGGGGCGGCTGGTCGTCATAGCAAATCAA
This sequence comes from uncultured Pseudomonadota bacterium, assembly GCA_963837035.1. Lineage (GTDB taxonomy): Bacteria > Desulfobacterota > Binatia > Binatales > Binataceae > JASHZA01. The sequence continues at coordinate 51,286 of CAWIMH010000018.1, read as the reverse complement.
AAAGGCGGAGTAGGCAAGACCACCACCGCGATCAACCTCGCGATCGCTCTCGCCGCTCCAGAGCGCCGGATTCTCCTGATCGATCTTGACCCGCAGGGCAATGCCTCTTCGGGCCTGATGCCACCGGCACAGATCGCCGATGCCAAGGCGTCGGGCAAAACCATCTACGAAGCTCTCGTCGGGCGAATCGGAATCGCCGATGCGATCTACCAGGTGCGCGACCACGTCTTCCTCGCGCCCTCCGGGCCCGATTTGGTCGGCGCAGAGATCGAACTCGCCACCACTGAAGGGCGAGAGCGTCGCCTCAAGGATCTCGTCGCGCCGATTCGCGATGACTATTCCTTCCTCCTCGCGGATACACCGCCGTCCCTCGGGCTGCTTACGCTAAACGCGATGGTAGCGGCGGACTCGGTAATGGTGCCGATGCAATGCGAGTATTACGCGCTCGAAGGGCTCTCGGCACTGCTCGGCACCGTCACTCGCGTCCGCAGAGTGCTCAATCCAGGCCTGCAAATCGATGGGCTCGTGCTGACCATGTTCGACGGGCGCAATCGCTTGAGCCACGAAATTGCCCGTGAGGTCAACAAGCACTTCCCGGACAAGGTCTTCCAGAATGTGATCCCGCGTAACGTGCGGTTGTCGGAGAGTCCCAGCCACGGTCTCTCTGTCATCGAATACGATATCAAGTCGGCGGGCGCGGAGGCTTATCGCCAGTTGGCCGTCGAAATATTGCGACGCACACTGGGCGAGGCTGCCGTGATCGAGGCGTCGACCCGCGAGGGGGTTTTGCAAGGCATACAGGGACTGGAAACTGATGACGGCCAATCAGGGCGACGAATGTGGAGCTTGCGCACGCTGTTGGGCGCGCGCAGGTAAGGGAGGGAGAGGGGGATGACGCGGAGAGCGTTGGGGCGCGGACTCGACGCGCTGATCGAAAGTACGGAGCATTTATCCGATCCGGAACCTGAGGTTATAGAGGACAGTATTGAGGAGACCGAGACCAACGGCTACGCGAAGCCCGAGGTCTCGACCGGTGGCCCCGCGATCACGATGGTGCCACCGGAAAAAATCGTCGCAAGCCCGCTGCAACCACGGCGCTACTTCGACCCTGCTAAACTCGAAGAGCTTATTGTCGCCATCAAGAGCCAAGGTTTAATCGAGCCGCTTATCGCGCGGCCGATGGCGGGCAAGGATGGCGTCTTCGAGCTTATCGCGGGCGAACGGCGGCTTCGTGCCTCGCGCGACGCCGGGCTGGCCGCTGTGCCCGTAATCGTCCGGGAGCTCGACGACCGTGGCGCGCTCGAGATGTCCCTGGTCGAGAACCTCCTGCGCGAGGACTTGAACGCGATCGAAGAAGGGCGCGCCTTTATCCGGCTCAGTAAGGAATTCAACCTGACGCACGAAGAGATCGCGACCAGGATCGGCAAGAGCCGTCCCTACGTCACAAACATGATCCGGTTGATGGAACTGCCGCTGCCGGTCATCGACATGATTGGACGTGGTGAGTTGACCGGAGGGCAAGTTCGTCCGTTGTTGACGATGGGTTCGCCCGAAGCGCAGGTAGCGGCGGCGCGCAGTATCGTGGAAGGCAAAATTTCGGCACGCGGTGCGGAAGAAATCAGCGCAGTCGCGCGCGAGGTGCGGCAGGGTGATCGTGCGGTCAAGAAGGGCGATGCCAATCTTCTCGCCCTTGCGGAATCGCTGCAGCGCGCGTTGAAGCGCAAAGTCAGGATTGTACGGCATCGCGGCAAGAAGCCGGGCCGTGTTGAGTTGGAATACTACGACGATGAAGATCTGAACGGGCTGTCCAAGATGTTGTTAGGAGAACAGGAGGAGTAGGCAGCCCGGGTTGGATAGGGTCGTTTCACGACAAACAGCAGAACGCTGTTTGTCTGGGTGCCCTCGAATGAGAAAGATTTCGCCTCCTCTTAAGAGGCTGGACAGGATTTTGCGCCGGATCGTCTCTACTCCGAAGGTTGATATCGAACAGATATTTGCCGAAGAGGAGTGGAAACATAAAAAGGAACCACCGCAAAAGCCCAAGTCCGACTAACGGCCAAGTCTGACTAATGGTTCGACGAGAATCGTCGAGTAGCCAGCCTGGTGGCGGTGGTTACCAAGCGGCGTAGACTTTGCCGTGGCGGAGTAGAAGCAACTTCTCTGCGCCAGATGACGATTCAAAGACCGGTTCAAGGTCGAGCGCTTCATCTTTATATCGGGCCCACACGGTTGCCGGGACGATAACGTAGCCGGGTGGCGCGTCGCCGAGCTTGCCCTGAATCGCGGGGGCGTCGCGGTCCAGGTAGAAGAGCAATGCTGCGGGCTCGTCGGCGAATCCGAAGCTATAGAGGGGCTCGTCCGCGCCGACGACGCGAGTGATCTGCGCGGCGGTCTGCCGATAGGAATCCGCGCCACAGTCGCGCACTTCCTTCAGCGGGAAATAAAAGAAATTGAAGACGATCAGTCCGGCGCAGACCAATGCGACGGCGACTCGGACGAGGCGGCCGGAGTAACTGCGGCGCGCGAGCGTTCCCAGCCACCATGCGAGCAGCACCGCGGAGGCCGGCCAAAGCGGCAGCAGGTAGGCGCGGCGCTTGTACGCTGCAACGCTGAAGAACACCGTCGTGACTATCCAGAAGATCGCGAAGAGGCGGGCACAAATGGTTGCGCGGTCGATCGGAGCGAGCGCCGGTTGGGCGGGGGTTGGATCGGATGGGTCGGAATGGCCAGTCGGGGAGAGGCGGGCTTTCCAATAGGGCTTGAGTGCGAAGTAGAGGGCACAGGGGACGATCAAACTGAGCGGAGCGGAATTCAGCAGAATGGGTTTGACGTAGTACCACGGAGCCATAGCACCCAAAGCGCCGAAGAACCGTCCGAAGTTTTCGCTACCGATCTGCCGATGGAGAAATGCATAGCGGTTACCATACAGGCAGGCTGCATACCAACTGCTGCCGATCACGAGAGCGACCAAGATCGGTCCGGGTGTGGCGAGTGCGCGCAGGTCGGCGAGCCGTCTTTCGGCGACCATGAAAATACCGCATGCCGCAATGGGCAGAATCGCACCGACGGGCCCCTTCGCCAGCACGGCGAAGCCCAGGGCGGACGCGAAGAGGTAACGCATCCAGCCAGGCCGGGAAGGAGTCGAACGCGCCACCGCCCACCATGCAAAGGCGAAGAGGGCCAGCGTCTCGAAGAAGCATAGCGTCATATCGACCCGGCCGATTCGTCCCTGCTCGATATATTGATAGGAGCCGCACAGAATCAGCCCTGCCAAAGCGGCGGCGAGGGTGCCCAGGAAACTACATGCGAAGTAAACAGTTAAGAGAGCGCCGGCGATCGCATAGAGAGAAGCAGTAGAACGTAGGTTGAAAGCTGTTACGCGATGAGTCCGCGTGAGCCGATCGATTGCCGCTGCTGTCCAATGGAACAGCGGCGGCTTGTACATCGGCGATTGGCCATTCTCCAGCGGAAAGAGCAATACGTGGTGCTCGACCATCTGCTGTAAAAAAACACCCTCGACCGCCTCGTTGGAACCGCATACGTCGGCCACGCCCAGACGATGAAACGTAAGCAGGGCCATCAACGCGCCAATCGCGAGAACGGCGAGCGAAACCCCAATGCGGTTCGATGGCACGGTCGAAGGGTAAGACGATTGAGGCATCGCAAGGCGATCCGGAACCGTCAGCCCCGAAGTGGATTTATCCGGATCGGCGATGAGCTCTGGTGAGTCGAGACGGGGGATAACAGATTCGTCATCATGCGCCTCCGATGGTGGGATTAAAGTCTTGTCGGAGCAGCCGCGCAATTACGCAAGAAGCGAGAGATGAGCCGCCTACGTGTAGTAGGCGGCGTGCGGTGATACAAGAGTTTGATAGCTATCGGCGAGCGGACAACTGATGCGCTGCTCGAACTGCAAGACAGAGAATCCTGACGGGCTGAAATTCTGCAACGAATGCGGGGCCGCATTGACGCGGATTTGCGCCAAATGTGGCTTTGAAAACGTTCCGTCATCCAAATTCTGCGGCGAATGCGGTGAGTCTCTGATTGAGCCGGCTGCTTCCGGGTTGGCGGCAAAAACAACTGAGCGCGGCCGCGCGATGGATGATTCGGCTCGCGGACGTGAGGCCGGCCCCACGGGGGAGCGGCGCCATTTGACGGTGCTGTTTTGCGACCTGGTCGGCTCGACGGAGATCGCGGCGCGGCTGGACCCGGAGGAATGGCGCGAGACCGTTGCGGGCTACCATCGCGGGGCTGCAGAAGCGATCGAGCGATTCGGTGGCTACGTGGCGAAATATCTCGGCGACGGGGTGATGGCGCTGTTCGGCTATCCCGAGGCGCACGATAACGACGCCGAACGCGCGGCCCGCGCGGGGCTGGCGATCCTCGACGCCATCGCGAAGCTCAACGAAGACCCGGCGAAGCCGAAATTGTCGGCGCGGGTCGGGATCGATTCGGGCGCGGTGGTCGTCGGCGTGGGTGCGGGAACGGAGGCCGACGTCTTTGGCGACGCGCCCAATATTGCCGCCCGCGTGCAGGCGGTCGCGGAACCGGGCAGCGTCGCGATCACCGGCGCGACGCATCGACTGGTCTCTGGGCTGTTCGTGGTCGAGGAGCGCGGAGCGCAGACGTTCAAGGGTCTGGAGCAGCCGGTCGAAATTTGCCAGGTGATCCGGCCGAGCGGGATGCGGGGGCGTTTCGCGGCGGTGGCCGCCGTGCGCGGACTCACTCCGTTCGTTGGGCGTGAGGACGAAGTACGGCTGCTGATGAATCGCTGGGAGCGCGTCAAGGAGGGCGAAGGCCAGGTCGTCGTGGTCATGGGTGAGGCGGGAATCGGCAAGTCGCGGCTGGTACGGCGCTTCCGCGAGCAGGTCGCGTCCGATTCGCATACCTGGATCGAGTGTGCAACGGCGCCCTTCTTCCAGAATACGCCGTTCTATGCGGTCGAAGAGATATTGCAGCAAAGCCTGCAGTGGGAGCAGCGGTTCGCTGCGTTGGAGGAATCGCTTGGCGCGGGCGGGTCGGCGCATACCGCCGCGCCGTCGAAAATGCCGAGTCGCTCTGGTCAGTCGGCGGCGAACCTGACCCCCGACCAGGATCGCAAGCGGCAGTTGGCGAACCTGGTGAGCTGGACGCTCGCGACCACACGTAATCAACCGCTGATAATCGCGACGGAGGATTTGCATTGGGCAGACCCGTCGACGCTGGAGCTGATCCAACTGCTGGCCGAGCAGGGGGCGACCGCACGAGTGCTGCTGCTGTATACGGCGCGGCCGGAGTTTCGCCTGCAATGGCCTCCACGAGCGCATCATACGCAGATCAATCTGAACCGGTTGAGCGCAAACAACGTGCGCATCATGGTGCGGGAGGTGGCGGCGCAAAAAGGGCTCTCGGATGCGACGATCGCGACGGTGGTCGAGCGCACCGGGGGAGTGCCGCTGTTCGTCGAGGAACTGACGCGGGCGGTGCTGGAAAACGGCGATGCCGAATCGAGTGGGCGCGCTATCCCGGCGACATTGCACGATTCTCTGATGGCGCGGCTGGATCGGCTGGGCGCGGCCAAGGAGGTGGCGCAGGTCGGAGCGGTGATCGGTGCCGAGTTTTCGTACGAGCTGTTGCACGCGGTGCATCCGATCGCGGAAGAGGAACTGCAATCCGCGCTTGCCCGGCTGGCCGACGCGGAGCTGGTCTACGTGCGTGGTATCGCGCCGGCCGCGACCTACCAGTTCAAGCACGCGCTGATCCGGGACGTCGCCTACGAGGCGTTGTTGAAGACCAACCGCAGGAAGCTGCATCGCCTCATAGCACAGACGATCACCGAAAAATTCCCGATGCTGGCCGAAGCGCGGCCAGAAGTCCTCGCACGCCATTGGACGGAAGCCGGCGAAACCGAGCTGGCGATCACGGCGTGGCAAAAAGCCGGCGAGCAGGCAGTCCAACGGAGCGCCTATCGCGAAGCTGAGCAGCATTACGGTGAGGCGTTGACGATGCTGCAGAGACTGCCGGAATCGTCAGAGCGAGACGCTCGTGAGCTAACTTTGCAACTGGCTCTTGGCAGCGTAATGGAGGCGACGCGGTCATTCTCGTCCGTCGCCGCAGCGGAGGTTTATACACGCGCTGGGAACCTGGCAGTGCGCGGTGACAACCCCGAATCGCTGCGGGCGCTGATGGGGCTGTGGGCCGCGGCGAATACCCGTGGCGAGCCAAAAGCCGCTATGGCAGTGGCTGAACGGATGCTGGAGATCGCCCAACGTATCGGCAGCCAGTGGGCCCTAACCCTGGCACATTGCGTACAGGGACGGAGTCGCAATTGGATAGGCGACTTGGTTGGGGCTCGGCAACACTTACTCGATGCGGTCGGCCACTATCGTGAGGAGGAGTTTCGGGGTGATCCCATCGACCCAGGGGTACGGTCCCTCAGTTGGATGGGACCGAACGAATGGCACCTCGGCCATCCCGATAACGCCTTGCGCTACCTCGGCGAGGCTCGTTCATTGGCGCGCCGTCAAAACAACCCTCACAATTTGGCGTTCGCAATCTCCATAAGTAACCAAGTTCATATCTCCTGCGGCGATTTTGCGAGAGCGTTAGAGGCTGAAGACGAGGTCCTGAGACTTGGCACCGCCTTCGCGTTTCCGCTTTGGAGCGCTCTCGGCAAAGTGCGGCGCGCTTGGCTGCGCGCCTTGATGGGAGAAGTTGCCGGTTCCGTGGAACAGGTGCGCGAAGGGCTTGCTGAGCTCGATGCTATGAAATTCTACCTGGCCAGAGAGGTTCATCTAGTGACGTTGAGCGAAACGCAGGCCCTTGCAGGTGCGGTTGATGACGCTCTTGTCACGATTGGAGAGGTGCTCCAGCTCAAAAGCAACGAGTTGATCAGCCGGCCGGAAGCGCTCCGTGTGCGCGGTCGACTGCGATTCGCGAGCCGACCCTCCAAGAGCCATTTCCAACTGGCCGAACGGGACTTCCGCGAAGCGATTGAACTGGCGCGCCGGATGAGTGCGAAATCGGATGAATTGCGCGCGACGATGAGTCTCGCGCGACTGCTGCGCGATACCGACCGCCGCGTCGAAGCGCGCGCGATGCTCGCGGCGATCTACGGCTGGTTCACTGAGGGTTTCGACACCGCTGACCTTAAGGACGCCAAAGCGCTATTCGACGAGCTGAGCGCATAGGCCGATGCTCTGCCAATCGTGCAAGACCGACAATCCCTCTGACGCTGCGTTCTGCGAGCAATGCGGTTCAAAGCTGGAGATGGTTTGTCCTGTCTGCAAGACGGCGGTAAATCCGGGGGCGCGATTCTGCAAAAAATGCGGCACCGCTCTTTTAGCGGCCGGCTCGCCAAAGAAACCCGACGCTGGTCAGATTCGAATTGCTGACGCGGTCGCGGCTGAAAGTATCGAGGGCGAGCGCAAGACGGTGACCGCATTGTTCGCCGACATCAAGGGCTCGACCGAGTTGATGGAGGATCTCGACCCCGAAGAGGCGCGAGCGATTATCGATCCAGCGCTCAAGCTGATGATCGATGCAGCGCATCGCTATGACGGTTACGTGGTGCAATCGACCGGCGATGGGATCTTCGCATTGTTTGGCGCGCCGGTTGCCCACGAGGACCATCCGCAGCGCGCTCTGTATGCGGCGCTGCGGATGCAGGAAGAACTCAAACGCTACTCCGACCGCATTCGGCAGGAAGGCCGGCTTCCGTTGCAGGCGAGGGTGGGAGCCAATACCGGCGAAGTCGTCGTGCGCACGATTTCGACCGGTGGCGCCAAGACCGAGTACACGCCGATCGGGCATACAACCAACCTGGCGTCGCGGATACAGGCGCTGGCGCCCATTGGCTCGATTGCCGTAGCTGAGGCGACCCGCAAGCTGTGCGAGGGCTACTTCATCTTGCGGTCGCTGGGCCCGACACGAATTAAGGGCTTGGGTGAGCCGGTCAATGTTTATGAGGTCACCGGCCTTGGGCCGCTCCGCACCCGGTTACAGCGCTCGGCCGGACGCGGGTTCACGAAGTTCGTTGGACGCCAGCGCGAGATGGATACGCTCAGGCATGCTGCCGATCAAGCCAGGTCGGCACACGGGCAGATCGTCGCGGCGATGGCGGAGCCGGGAGTAGGCAAGTCACGCCTGTTCTACGAGTTCAAGGCAACGTCGCAATCGGGATGGATGGTGCTGGAGACGTTTTCGGTCTCACATGGCAAGGCGAGCGCCTATATGCCGGTGATCGACCTGCTGCACGGATACTTCGACCTCAAGGCGGAAGACGACGGCCGCAAGCGGCGCGAGAAAGTCGCGGGCAGGATCGCGATTCTCGATCGGGCATTGGAGGACACGCTGCCCTACCTCTTCGGTGTCCTCGGGCTGGCCGACGATAACGACCCGCTGGCGTCGGCCGACGCTGAGATACGGCGACGGCGGACGCTGGAGGCGATCAAGCGGATTATTCTGTGCGAGAGTCTGAATCAGCCGCTGATGCTAGTGTTCGAAGACCTGCACTGGATCGACAGCGAGAGCCAGGCGCTGCTCAACCTATTGGCCGATTCGATGGGCACCGCGCAAATCCTGCTGTTGGTCAACTATCGTCCCGAGTATCGCCACGAATGGGGCAGCAAGACCTATTACACGCAGCTTCGGCTGGACCCGCTGGGGAGAGAGTCGGCGGAGGAGATGCTTTCCGCGCTGCTCGGGAAAGACCACGAGCTGGAACCGCTCAAGCGTCTCATCACCGAAAAGACTGAGGGCAATCCCTTCTTTATGGAAGAAATCTACCAGGCGCTGCTAGACGAAGGCGCGCTGGTGCGCAACGGCACGGTTAAACTTGCCCGGCCGCTCGACGCTCTTCAGATACCGCCCACGGTGCAGACGATCCTCGCCTCGCGTATCGACCGGCTGCCAGCCGAGGAAAAGGATTTGCTCCAGACTTCGGCTGTGCTCGGCAAGGAGTTTAGGCTGAACCACCTTACTGCGACCGCGGCGAAGAGCGACGAAGAACTGGGGCGGATGCTCGCCAGCCTCCAATTGGGGGAATTCATCTATGAGCAGCCGGCGGCAGGCGATATCGAGTATACCTTCAAGCACGCGCTGACCCAGGAGGTCGCCTACAACTCGATCCTGAGCGACCGCCGCAAGGCTCTGTACGAGCGCGCCGGTCAGGCGCTCGAAGCGCTGTTCGCCTCGCAGTTGGATGACCATCTGGACGAACTGGCGCGTCACTACTCGCGTAGCGCCAATCTCGAAAAGGCGGCGCAGTATCTCCGGCTGGCGGGACAGCAGGCAAGGTCGCGAAGCGCCTTCACCCAGGCGATTACACAACTGAAGGAAGCGCTGCAAATACTACGGAAGCTGCCTGCCGACCATCGCACGCTTAATCAGGAGTTGGTGACGCAACTCGCGTTGGCCGCCACGCTGATCGGTCAACATGGTCCGGCCGCTCCTCAAGAGGTGGAGAGCAACTTTCTCCGAGCTCGCGCAATTGCCGGTCAGCTCGGTGATTACGAGGCCCTGCTCTTCGCAGTGGGTGGCCTGCGGCTCTTTTACCGGTTCCGTCAGGAGTACGTGAAATCACGGGCGCTTGGCGAGGAGGCGGTGGCGACCGCGCGGGCTCATCGACCTGAAGCCATCGCGAGTGCGCACTTTGGTATGGGCGAGACGTTATTGTTTTCGGGAGACTTCGAGCAGGCTCTTCACCACTACCAGCAGGCGCTTAGTTCCGGGAAATCCGTCATCGCTACCTTGGGCGCAGACGCTCAGCCGCTGATACTTGCGGAATCTGGGTTGACGCGCTGGATTTTGGGGTACCCCGCGCAGGCTGCCGACCTCAGCTGCCAGGGATTGACCCGGGCTCGTGCGGACGGTGATGTCGCTTTGCTTTCTGTGGTTCTTCTGTATACCGGATTGCACCATCAACTGGCCGGGGACTGGGCAACCACGATGCAGGAAGCGGAAGAGTTGCTCGGCCTCTCCGATGCACGCGGCAGCACCTACTTTTCGGCAGCTGCCACAGCGCTCCGCGGATGGGCGCTCGCCAGACAGGGCCGAACGGACGAGGGAATGCTCGAGATGCGCCGGGCGCTGGCGGCCCACGCCGAGGCGGGCTCGAAGTCGCGCACCCTTGAATGGGGGCGGCTCGCCGAAATTTACGGCGCGGCCGGGCAACCTGGCGCCGGGCTCGAACTGATTGAGAATGCTCTGGAGCAGGTTTCCAACACGGGGGAGCGCATTTTGGAAGCGGATCTTCATCGAATCAAAGGCGAACTCCTCTTGACCGAAAACTCGGAGAATTGCGGCGAGGCGGAACAATGCTTTCGCAGCGCCATCGAAATCGCACGGCACCAGAAAGCCGGGTCATGGGAACTTCGCGCGACGACGAGCCTCGCACGATTGCTCCGCGACACTGGCCGCCGCGTCGAAGCGCGCGCGATGATCGCCGAAATCTACGGCTGGTTCACTGAGGGCTTCGACACGCTCGATCTCAAAGAAGCCAGGGCTCTTCTCGACGAGCTAAAGTCGGAATCTTAACGCAGCTCGCGGACTCGCCTGCTCGCTCCGCGCGGCAACCACGCTCCGGTAGTGCGATCTCAAGGACGCCAAAGCGCTACTCGACGAGCTAAGTTCGGACTCCTGAATCAGCTCGCGGACTCGCCTGCTCGCTGTATGCGGCAACCACGCTCCTCCTGGCGCTATCTCAAAGAGGCCAGATGCTCCTGAAATGAGTTGAACCGATAGACCACCAGCGCTGAGCAGTCGCTTCGAGAATCGATGGCGCCAGCTTGATTAGCGCAAATCGAAGCGAAAGATGCTCAACCTCGCGATGCGAGCAGGGTCGTAGCCGCGCCATTTGGAGGAGGGGACCTCGGCAGGGACGGCCGTGCGGAATTTCAGGCGCTCGAAGAAATGAGCGGCGCGATCCTCGGAGGTGCAGGCGAAAGCGTAACGCAGTTGGCGTGCGCGCGCCTCCCTTAGGACCTCGGTCACCAATTCGTTGGCGACACCCTCGCCCTGGAAACGGGTGAGAGTGTAAAGGGCGGTAATCTCGCCCGCACGTTCCTTGCGGTAGGGCTCGGTCAGAAGCGAGACGATGCCGGCGAGATGCTCGTCCGCGATTCGGTAGCCAAAACACGAGGGCAGCAGGCAGGCAATTTCGTCCTCACTGCGGCGCAGGAGGAATCCTTCGTTCTGACCGCGAATGATCAGAGCCTCGACCTCCTCGAAGTCGTCGATCGAAATCTGTCGCACACGGCCGTAGCCGGTTTCGGTGAATAGAGTGCCGGTGCCCAGGAAGCTGAAAAGCTCTTCGTAAACCTGCCGCGGGGAGGTGAGATTGACTGACGGGACGCCGTCGAGAATGGCGCGGCCGGCGGCGCGAACGATCGCGCGGCGGATCTTGGAGTGCTCGCTCTGAAGGGCCCGGCGCAGGCTGTGGATCTCGACAAAGGAGTGGCGTTCACCGTTCGCGTCGGCGAGCCCGCCGGCGCGGTCGAGCAGGAGCAGTTTGAAGACGCCGAGGCGGCTGGCGAGTTCCTGAGCGAAAACCACGAGATCAACCGGATCGTTGGTCTCCCCGCCGGCGACGACGATCGAACCGGCGCGCAGCCCGCGCCAGATTTCGGCTATAGCCGAGTCGGGAGGATAAGGGCGTGTGCGCAAGCCCTTGGCCGGGTCGAATACCGGTGCCTCGCCGCGCGGAGCAAGCCGTCCGAGCCGGCGCATCAGGCGCGGCAGTGCCTTGGCCGACGCAATAACGATGCAGCGGGTCTGATTGCGCCGCAATTCCCTGAGCGTGCGAACCATCGAGTCGAGTTCGGCCAGGCGATCGCCGACGGGCGGTACCAGGGCGAAGAGCAGGCTCTTGCCGTAGAACTCCTCGAGGTAAAAGGTTTTCTCGGTAAAGAGCGGAAAAACCGAGCGGGCGGGCGGTCCGATGGAGAGCGAAGCTTCGTTCATGGTTCTTCGCTGCAAAGATTTCGCTCAGGAGGAATTGCCATTCGACTCCCCCGCACCCTGGTCTCGGTTATGCCAAGCGCGGCGAGAGAACTCGTTTCGCGAGACTCTGAGCAGCGCGAGCTACCGGGATGAATTTCCAACGGCGGGCTAACCGACGCCTATGCCTTGATCGAATCGAGCGCCCGAGCATTTTGCGGAAGGCGGCTCAGCGCGGGAGCGCCGGGCTGCGAAGAGGCGACATCACTCAGCATCGTCTGTGAAAAGACCTCGAGGAGGACGCGCTGACCCTCCTCCCATACGCGGAACATCCGGCAGAGTGGTTGCAGGCTGCACAAGCTGCTGCCGTCGACGCACAGATTGAGCGTGATGGGTCCTTCGACGGCTTCAATCACGTCGCGAAACGAAATTGTTTCGGCGGGGCGAGCGAGCTGGTAGCCGCCGCCAGGGCCGCGGCGCGCGCGGACGAGTCCGCGGCGCATCAAGTCACGCACGACCTTTTCCAGGTAATACTTGGGGATATGCTCGCGGACGGCGATCTCGGTCCCACGGGCGACGCCCTCGGGGTTGTCGGCAAGATGGATCATCGCACGCAAGGCGTACTCGATCTTTCGCGGTATCTGCATCAGGCTCATAGCAGCCCTCCGTTGCCCGCGAGCGCGCGCGCGGCTGGCTTGAGTTTGGCACCGGCGCGGCGGCCGTTACCGAGACGTCCTTCGACCACGCGTTCGACGTACTTGACCAACATGTCGCTTTCGACGTTGACCGGAGCACCGGGACCCTTGTCGCCCAGGGTCGTCATCTTCAGGGTATGGGGTATCAGGGCGACCTTGAAACGCCTGGCGCGAATTCCGAACACGGTCAGACTGATCCCGTCGATCGCGACGGAGCCTTTCTCGATCAGATAGCGCGCCTCGTTCGCACCGGTTTCGAAGGTATAAAGGCGCGAGTCGCCTTCGGGTTCGATCGCAACGATGCGGCCGACGCCGTCGACATGACCGGAGACAAGATGGCCGCCGAGGAGTTTTTCGAGAGTGAGGCAACGCTCGAGGTTGACGCGGTCGCCAGGCTTGAGGGCGCCGAGAATCGTACGGCGCAGGGTTTCGGCGGAGACGTCCATGGCGAGCGCGCCGCGGTCCTTCCGGACAACGGTCAGGCAGGCGCCGCTGACGGCGATGGAATCGCCGATCTTGATCCGGGCAAGCGGCAGCGCAGTACGGATCGTAATCACCGCGCCCTTCGAGGAGCGATTGACGCTACGAATTACGCCGAGATCCTCGATGATTCCAGTGAACAAACGGTGTCCCCCAAATAGTCCAGAAAAATCTTACTTTTTCCCGACGCGACAAGCAATCGCGGGGTGCGAAACCCGGCCACGAGCGTGGCGCAGGTTGCGATGGCGCGATGGCCGGATAGATAATCCGCGCGGGGTGTAAATCATGGGCGCGATCAAGGACGCGGCAGAAAAATTCTGGAACGGTGAACTGAACGTCCTGGAGCAGCATCCACTGATGCCCACCGGCGAATTCGAGGAGATCGCGGCGGGCGTGGTCTTTTATCGATGGTTCGCGAACTTCGTGGTGGTCAAGAGCGAAGAAGGACTGGTGCTGGTCGATACCGGCGCATATTTCAATCAGCAGCAGACGGTCGAGATGGTGCGGCGGTTCGCGCCCGACCGGGTGAATACGGCGATCTATACGCATGGCCACGTGGACCACGCGTGCGGGATGCCGGCTTTTGTCGCGGAAGCGCAGCACAATCGGATGGCGCGGCCGCGCGTGGTGGGCCATCGCGCCGTGGGAGCGCGGTTCGATCGTTACAAGCGGACGGGAGGATACAACTCGATCATCAACGGGCGGCAATTCAGCGCGCCGGCGCCATGGCCATCCGAATTCGTTTATCCGGATACGTACTTCGAAGACCGGGTGACCGTCACGGCCGGCAGTCTCAAGTTGGAGTGCCATCACGGGCGCGGCGAAACCGACGACGCGGCCTGGGTCTACATACCGCAACGCAAGGTTCTTTGTACGGGAGACTTCATAATTTGGGCCTCGCCCAATGCAGGTAATCCGCCAAAGGCGTCACGCTACGCGCGCGAATGGGCCGAGGCGTTGCGGGCTATGGCGAAGACCGGCGCCGAGGTCCTCCTGCCTGGTCATGGTGTGCCGGTAATCGGAGTCATACGGGTGCGGCAGACGCTGCTGGATACTGCGGAGTACCTGCAGAGCCTGTATGACCAGACGATTGCGATGATGAACGAAGGTCGGCGCCTGGACGAGATCATGCATTGCGTGAAGCCGCCGGCAAATTTAGCGGAGAAGCCTTATTTGCAGGCGGTGTACGACGAACCGCAATTCATCGTGCGCAATATCTGGCGGCTGGAGGGTGGCTGGTACGACGGGATACCGTCGCATCTCAAACCCGCGCCAGAGGCGCAGCAGGCGCGCGAGGTCGCGGAGCTTGCGGGCGGCGCGGAGAAAATCGTGACCCGCGCGATCGCCAAGTTCGAGGCGGGCGAGTTGGCGATCGCGTCGCATTTGATCGACTGGGCGGCGACCGCGGTACCCGAGAACAGGCAGATGCACGAGACGCGGGCGAAGATTTATGCGGCGCGAGCGGCGGAAGCTTCGTCGACGATGAGCTTCGGGATTTTCCGGGCGGCAGCGATGGACTCGGCGCAGAAGGCGGGAATCACACTGCCGGAGACCACACGGCGCTACTGAACAGCGACCGACTCGGGCGAAGATCCGATCCGTCAACTATGACGCCAGACCAGCGCGAAGCTGACGGGCCAATTCATGTAATCCCGCCATTTGGGCTTACGGAGCACCCAACCCTCGTCAATCAGGTGCTCGTGGGACTCGAGCAGGGTTAGTCCCGCATCGCCGCCGGCCTGAAAGTGATCGCTAAACAGGTGGACGTAGCTGTGTATCGCGATGGCCGCGCCGTCGCGGCGGTGGTAGTGGGTCGGCGTTCCGCTAATGAGAAAGAACGGATGGTATCCGATAAGAACGAAATAGCCGGACGCCGCGAGTATTCGCGCGGCTTCCGCATAGACGGGTCGGAGATCGGCGAGATGCTCGTCGGCCAGCACGAGCGTGCAAAGATCGTAGCTCGATGAAGGCAAGCCGGTGGCCGCGACGTCGGCGCGGTACAAACGCCGGTAAATGCGTTTGGTTTCGGCGATACGCCGCATTTCGTCGGTGATATCGACGCCGTCAATGAGGCGGACGCCGTGCTCTGAGAGCCAGGCACCGGTACGACCCGTGCCGCAAGCCAGGTCCACGGCAGTCCCGATGCTCTTCCAATCGATTTGCCGGAGGGCCTGAAGGGCTGGTCGATCCAATTGAGCGGCAACGGTCGAATCGTAATGGTCCGCCCATTCGCCATAATCGGCCTGGGCCGATACGACGGGATATCCACGTTTGTCGAACGAAGCGGAATCCATCGGAATGCCCCTGTCACGATTGCGTAAGAGCATTTTGTCATGCGGGCGTGCACGCCGGAAGGCCGGTATCGTTGCCCTTAGCGTCGGATGAGGGACTGAGGCCCGTCGAGGTACGACGTTCCCTGCAGCTTTGGCTAGAACGGCGTGATGCGTTAAGAGAAGAATTCAGGCGCGGGACCGCGCTATTACAGCGCGTGACGTGTCGTGAGCCATTTTCGCTGCTTCGGCGAGTGGGCGAGCGCGTTGTTCCGCGGACAGGATTTCGACCGAGATGGGAGCCTGAACGCCGATCTCGTCGAGCAACCGGATAAAGCCAATAAGGTCGAAGTCGCCTTGACCGGGCATCTTGCGATGGTCGGTGGTATCCTCCATGAAGTCACCAACCGGGACCGCGTCGGCGTCGTCGAACTGGATCAGGACGAACCGATCCGCGGGAATTGCGCGCACCTGCGCCGGATCGGCAGCACCGCGAAAATAGTGCCACGAGTCGATTAGGATCCCCCCGTTTTTGCCTGCGTGGCGGACGATTTCCCAAGCGGTTGC
Source organism: uncultured Pseudomonadota bacterium (assembly GCA_963837035.1). Taxonomy (GTDB): domain Bacteria; phylum Desulfobacterota; class Binatia; order Binatales; family Binataceae; genus JASHZA01. The sequence continues at coordinate 35,358 of CAWIMH010000018.1, read as the reverse complement.
CGCGTCCGGGATATCCGACCAGGGGAGGAATTCGAGCGCGACGATGAGATCGTGACCTGCGGCGCGGTCGCATAGAGCAGCAAAGTGATCGGCCACGACCGGAAGCGGCGGCAAGGTCCCGCGAGGCGCTGGCGAGCCGACGTTCATATGACGTGCGCCAAGCGCTTCGGCGGCGGCGTAGAAAGTGTCCTCGGTCGCCCGTGAACGTTTGCCGGCCTCCCCGCGATCCCACCAGCCCATCAGGAATTCCAGCTCCGCCGCAGCGATGCCGTGGTCGTCGAGAATGCGGCGCATCTCCGCATCGGCGATCCCAACTTTGCGACATGCGGCGTAGTCGTCGGGAGCCATCCCGATCGCGGAAAAGCCTGCCGCGGTTGCAGCGGCCACGCGATCGGCGAAGGGAAAGCGCGGCAGTTGAAAAACGGGAGCGCCGGAAAGCGTGTAGGAGCTGGCGATTAAATCATCGTGGCCGAGCGAGCGGCTGATCGAGTTGCGCATCGGATCCTCCATCATTGGAATCAAGGCCGCGGGCTTGCAGGTGCTCGAGGTTATCGCTTCGCCGCCCCCGGCTCGGAATATTTCGGCCGGGATCAGACCTGCCGGAGCCTGCTATAGCCGCGGTTGCGCGATTGGACCACGGGCTGCTTCGTAAGCAGCCGCGACCTGGAACACGGCCGATTCGTCGAAGGGCTTGCCGATCACCTGCATCGAGACGGGCAGCCCGTCAGGGGCAAGGCCGGTCGGGATCGCGAGGGCCGGCTGTCCAGTGATATTGAACGGCGCGGTGAAGCGGAGCACGGCCGCGACCAGGTTGACAGCCTCGCCGCTGGGCGCCAAGGCGCGTCCTCCCACGTCTATACGCGGCGCGGTAATAGCGGCGGACGGGGCGACCAGCACCGCACATTTATCGAGCGCGGTCAGGGCTTGGCCGAGTAAGACCGGCCGGGCGCGTTGAGCGCGAACGTAATTGACCGCCGGCACGAGCATCGCACCCTCGAGCATGCGACGGACGTCGTGGCCGAAGTCCTGGGGCCGCGTGCGCATCGAGCGGTCGTGATATTCGGCGGCTTCCGCCCAAGTAATGTTACTGGCAATCGACGCGGCGTGTTCGATCGCGGGCATCGAGACCTCGATGACATCGGCGCCGAGTGACCGCAGTTGACTGACGGCGGTATTGAAGGAGCCAGCAACGTCGTCGCTCAAGCCAGTCATGAGTTCCTTGATAACTCCAATTCTCAGCCCTTTGATTGGGCGAACGCAGGCGGCGGCGTAATCGGCGACCGGTTCGCGACTGGAAGTAGGATCGTTGGCATCGTGACCCGCGATTACCTGGAGCATCAGCGCTGCATCGCGCACGGTGCGGGTGATGGGGCCGGCATGGTCGAGCGAATCGGCGAGTGGCAGTACGCCAAAGCGGCTGACGCGGCTCCAGGTCTGCTTCATACCGACGCATCCGCAGAATGCCGCCGGGATACGAATTGAGCCTCCTGTATCAGTGCCGATCGTGGCGGCTGCGCTCCTCGCGACGATGGCTGACGCGGAACCGCCGCTGGACCCGCCAGGCACGCGATCGAGATTGTAGGGATTGCGGCAGGTTCCCCAATGGGGATTGGTGTTGGTTGCGCCGGCGGCGAATTCGTGGAGGTTGAGTTTGCCGAGCAGGACCGCGCCGGCGTCAGCGAGGCGGGACCATACAGTGCAATCGAAATCAGGTATGTAGTCGGCAAGGATTTTCGAACCGCCGGTGGTGCGGATGCCGCGGGTATAGCAGAGATCCTTGAGCGCGATCGGGACACCATGGAAGGGTCCGCGCCAGTTGCCGGCCACGATTTCGCTTTCCGCACGTTTGGCGCCGGCGCGGGCGACGTCAGCGGTTATCGTGATATATGCGCGGAGTCGGCCCTCGGTTTGATCGATGCGATCGAGGTAGGCGTCGGTCAGCTCAACCGGCGAGATTTCCCGCGTGCGGAGCTTGTCCGCGAGCCCCGCGACCTCGAAGTCCAACAGTTCGGTGTTTGCCATAGGAGATACCTCGGCAGAGGGTCGCTCAGCGGCGACCCGAGAGGCGGTTGGCCTGCGCGATCAGTGTTGGATAGCCGAAAGGCGGTTGCAGGCCCGCAAGATCGAGTTGTTCGAGTCTGCGCGACTGCGCTGCGATTGCGCCGACCATGTGGGCGACGGCAGCCGCCGCCTCATCGGAGAGTGTGTAGTCGTACAATTCAAGCGCGAGGGTCTTGACGGTACCGGGCGTCAGGCGAGCCATGATGATTCTCCGGCGGGCATACTCAGTTGGTCTTTGCGAACGCTTTCAGAAGGCGGCGGACACTGGACGAGTAGTCTTCCTCGACCGCATTGGGCACGATGATGGGGAGTTCCGCGCCGTGTTGGCGGTACTGTTCGAGACGCTCGAAGCATCGCGACTCCGGGCCGATTAGTGCGAGCGCGTCGGCGATCGGTTCGGTAACCGCAGCGGCCATCCCGGCCATGTCCCGGCGCTTGGCGGCGTCCATCGCGGTGGCGGCGGCGGCTGCGAAGCCACTGCGTGCGAGTAGCCGGTTATAGAAGGGGAGCGCCATGTAGAAGGCCAGGCCGCGCTGGGCGGCGGCATAGGCTCGCTTCAAGTCGTTGTGCATGAAGACCGGCAATCCTATCGTCATGGCGATGTCGGAGGGTTTGCGGTTGTGCTTGCGTGCGGTTTCGTGCGCCGCGTCGATCGACTTGCGCATGCGTTCAGGGGTGCACAGATAGAGCATCAGGCCGTCGGCGAGTTCGCCGCCAAGTCGCGCCGTTTCGAGGGCCAGCGCCGCATAGTAGATCGGGATAGGCTTTGCAGGCTGGCGGAACTTCATACCGAACATCTCTGTACGGCCGGCGAGGGTATCGCGGATAACGGTCGTATCGCGGCGCAGGCGATCGCGCGCGTTGCCCATCTCGATACCGCGGGCTTCGAGAGCGGGGCGATGGCTGACACCGAGGCCGAGGATAAAGCGGCCATTGGACGCTTCCTGCACCATTTCAGCAGCTGCGGAGCAAAGGGTCGGTTCGCGCAAGTAGATATTGACGATCCACGTGCCAATCTGGATGCGCTTGGTGACGTGGGCGACGCCGTAGCAACACATCAGGGCGTCGTTGTTCGCCTCGGGAACGAAGACACCGCTTATGCCGGCGTCCTCAGTTTCGCGCACGAGAGTAAAAAAATCCGCGTAAGGGATACCGGACATCGGGGAGAGCGAAAAGCCCAGTTTCGCCATGATCGACGGTTCCTTTCTCCGAAGTATGGAGGCCATCCTAGCGCAGTACGCGGATGGGGGGTTAGCGAAGGTGGCGGCTGCTCGACTACGCGCGGGTGTGCCTTACTTCGCGGACGCGTGATAGGCTCGAAGTGTCGCGTTGACTACGAGCGCGATTCCAACAACATCCCGAATAGGCCGAGCGCGTTATTGGCATGAGTGACGATCAAGGTTCCCAATCCGGGCGTAAGCCCAACCGGCTGATCCACGAGCAGAGTCCATATCTGCGCCAGCACGCGTACAACCCGGTCGATTGGTATCCGTGGGGCGAGGAGGCGCTAGCGCGCGCGCGGGCCGAGAACAAGCCCATCCTGCTGTCGATCGGCTATTCGGCATGCCATTGGTGCCACGTGATGGAGCGCGAGTCGTTCGAGAACGAAGACGATCGCGCGGCATGATGAACGAGAATTTCATCTCGATCAAGGTCGATCGCGAGGAGCGTCCGGACCTCGATCAGATTTATATGGACGCGGTGCAACTGCTGACCGGAAGGGGCGGCTGGCCGCTGACGATGTTCCTTACGCCCGAGGGCAAGCCGTTTTACGGCGGCACCTATTTCCCGCCGACCGATCGGCATGGCCTGCCGGGCTTTCCGCGCGTGCTGGCGGCGATCGCCGATGCGTATCGCGAGCAGCCGCAGGACGTGCAGCAGAATGTCGAGCGGCTGACGCAGGCGATCGCTGCGATGGCGCAGTACGCACGCGGCGGAGGGCGAGGTCGAAGCCGAATCTAGCGCTGACGGCGGCGCGCGTCGCTCGGCAAACAGTTACGACAGCATTCATGGTGGGCATCGGTGGCGCGCCAAAATTTCCCAACACGTTCGTGTTCTCGCTGTTTCTGCGGATGTTCGATGCCGACGGCGACCTCGGTTTCGGCGAGATGGTGCGACATACGCTGACCAAAATGGCCAAGGGCGGGATTTACGATCAGATCGGCGGCGGCTTCCATCGCTACAGCGTCGATGAGCGTTGGCTGGTGCCGCACTTCGAGAAGATGCTCTACGACAACGCACTGCTGGCGCGGCTCTACCTCGATGCCGGCCGCGCCCTGAACGAGCCCGAGTTTCGTCGGGATCGCGCGCGAAATACTCGACTACGTATTGCGCGAGATGACGAGTCCAGAAGGCGGATTCTACTCGTCGCAGGATGCCGACAGCGAGGGCGAGGAGGGCAAGTTTTTTCTGTGGACGCCCGGCGAAGTGAGCGCAGTGCTCGAGAGCGATCTGGCGCAAATAGCAATGCGCTATTTTGACGTCAGCGCGGAGGGAAACTTCGAGGGCAGTAACATCCTGCATCGCACGATCGAGTTGGCTGAAGCCGCGCGAATGTTCCGCAAATCCGAGGACGAGATGGCGGCAGGCGATCGCATCGATTCGAAGTAGCCTGTTCGCCGCGCGCGAACAGCGGGTCAAGCCCGGACGCGACGAGAAGATTCTCGCGGCATGGAACGGGATGATGATCAGCGCATTCGCCGAGGGTTATCGCGCGACTCGGCGACGAGCGTTATCTGGCGAGCGGCGACGCGAGCGGTCGATTTCGTGATGACGCGATCTGTGGGACGGGCACGCGCTGCAAGCGATCGTACAAAGACGGCGTTGCCCGCTTCAATGCCTATCTGGAGGACTATGCGCTGCTTGCCGGCGCGATGATCGACACTTATGAGGCGACGCTCGATCCGCGCTACCTCGAACTGGCGCGGACGCTCGCCGATGTGATCATCGAGCGATTCGCCGACCGCGAAAACGGCGGATTCTTCTTCACTTCGAACGATCACGAGGCATTGATCACTCGATCGCAAGGCGGCCTTCGACGGATCGACGCCTTCGGGCAACAGCGCGGCAGTCAATGCGTTACTGCGACTGCACGGCTATACGGGCGAGGCGCGCTACCTGGAGGAAGCCGAGCGGGCGATCCGGCTGTATGCGGGAATGGCGGAAAAACAGCCATTTGCGTTTTCCCATCTGATCGAAGCGATCGATCTCTATGAACGAGGGCCGACGGATATCGTAATCGTCGGCGACCGCGAGAGCCCCGAATTCCGCGAATGGATCGAGCGGCTGGGGTTGATTTACGTGGCGAATCGGACGTTGTTCGCCGTCGATCCGAAGTTTCCCGAAAACGCAAGGGTGCCCGAGCCGGCGCAAGGGAAGGCGCAGATCGACGGGCGCCTGACTGCTTACGTATGCCGCGAGCGTACTTGTTCGGTCCCGATCACCTCGTTCAAAGCACTGGAGACCGAACTGTCAGAGTAGCTGCGTCAGATGGAGCATCCAGCAGAGTCGGCGCCCCTGGCCGATCGCCATTTATTCGAGCCGATAGTAGTCAACCGGCCGCCGCTGGCAGCGCGATCGACGTTGAAGGTCGTGGCGTTCAACGCGCGTGGCGGGCGCCATCTGGAGGGGATTGTCGACTGCCTGCGCAGACCGCCACTCCAAGGCGCGGACGTGATTCTGCTCTGTGAGGCGGCGTGGCGGCACCGACGCTCCGGGGGACGCGAATTTGTGGCGGAACTGGCGGAGGCGCTTAAGATGAGCTTTGCGTTTGTCGCTCAATTTGCAGTTCCGCGGGCGGTAGGCCCACCAACCGCCTTTCTGGGAAGCGCCATCGTGAGCAGCCGGCCGCTGAGCGAGGTCGATGCCGTGCCGCTGAGCCACAAGATTCGAGCCCGCCTGGTACGTGGGCTGATCGGCACCGCAGCGGCCCTGACCGCTACGGCAATCTTCAACGGCAAAACCATCGCGTTGGGTGTCGCACATTTGAACAGCCGAGGAAGCCCGGGCGGCCGCGAGCAGCAAATGCGAGAATTTCTTGCGCGATTTCCGCGCGAGGGTCCCGCGGTTGTAGGCGGCGATTTCAACACGACAACGGTAGACCTGCGCAATCGAGAAGCGATTATGCGGGCAGTCCGCCAATTGATACTGGAGCCGAGCCGCCTATGGGCGCCGCAACGATGGGAGCCGCTATTCGAGCGGCTGGCTCAGGCCGGCTTTGCGGTGAAAGGGGCGAACGCTCCCCGGCGGCAAACATTTACGCTAAGCGGCATAATTCCCCCGCCGATACGGCTTAAGCTCGACTGGATTGCGGCGCGCGGTCTCGACCCGGTTCCCGGATCAGCCGCAGTCATACGGGCGCGTAAGTCGATCCTGGGTCCGCGGCTCGTCGGACCATGATTTCGTGGTCTGCGACCTACGCGCCTGAGATGCGCGAAGCTGCCATCAGGGCGCCCGCGTCCATCGGGCGTATGTGGTCCAGGCTGGGGCTGAATCCGGACATGATTCACGTGGCGACTTCGGCGAGTCCGTCACGGATGACCGCCAGGCCTTGCTGGTTGCAAGTCTCGTAGGTGAAGATCTGGCGGTCAGGGCGAACTTCACGCGGCCAGACGTGCGTAGTAATCGTCTCGTTGGGGAAAACTGGCCGCGTGAAGTTGGCGGCGAGCCGTTTGAGACGCAGCGGATCGCGGCCGCATAGTTCATCGACCATCACCTTCGAGATAAAGGCCATGGTGCAAAGGCCGTGAACGATAATCCCGGGCAATCCCGCCATCCTGGCGACATTGCGGTCAACATGAATCGGGTTGCGATCTCCAGACGCTTCGGCATAACGGAAGGTCTGATCCGCATCAATAGTTTGAGCGACAGTTATTAGCGGTCGCTCGTTGGCTGGGGCGGCGGCGATCATCGACTCGACGGATCTCGCTGTCTCACGCGCGGCCGCGGATCAAGGCGGTGAAGGTGGTGCGATTAACGCTTTCGCCGCGCTGGTTTTCCGCTTCGAGCATCAGCGTCATCACCTCTCCTTTAGGCGTTGATTCGATAGAAGCAATGCGGCACGTAGCGGCGATCACGTCCCCGGGGCGGATCGGTGCGAGAAACTCCATGTCCTGCGCGCTGTGCAGCAGGCGTAGGAGGTCGGCGCGCAACTCCGGATCGGTCAGCGCGCCCAGCAGCGGCAGCCAGGTAACCACCGCTGCGAACATCGGAGGCGCTACAATTCCGCCGGGCGCCGTGGGGTCAAAGAATCGCGAATTGGGATCGTTGCAGGCGCGCGCGTAGTTCTGGAGCGCTTCGATCGTTACCTCCATCGGCGCGGCCGCGTAGCGCCGGCCGATACATTCCCTACCCAGGGCCATCAGAAGTTCCGTAGTTGATAGTTATATCAGTACTCATGATAGTACTAATCAAATACTCAGTCTACCTCTCGTCCTTCGACGAATACTGCTTTCAATTTTAGATCACCATCGAGCAGGGTCAAATCAGCGCGGAGTGGGCCTTGGCGCGCGGGATACGAAAGCCGATCGATCAGCCTTCCGCGATCGGAAAGGCCGAGGACGGCGGCCGGATTCAAAGTCGCGGGCTGAGGCCATATGCCATTGCTTTCTGTCGGATGACTGAGCAAACGGAGTGCATCGAGCATGTTGATCAGACTACCTGCGAGTGCCCCACCCGGCAGACGCGCGGCGCCGCCCTCGATGCGGACCTGCTCGAGCAATCCACCGAAAAGTGCACGGGGCGATCCGTTCGTACCGGCAAGCGCAACGCGATCGGTCGTGATAACGATCCCCTGCCATCCGCGAGCGGCGGCTACAAGTTGGCAGATTGAGGGATCGAGGTGCACGCCATCGGGGATCAGGGCCGCGCGCGCAGCGGTAGCGCGTGACAGGGCAGCGCCGATAACGCCGGGCATACGATGATGCAATGGCGGCATGGCGTTGAACACATGGGTGAACATCCGCGCGCCCGCTGCAACGCCCGCCATCGCCTGTGTGTAGGTCGCGTCAGTATGGCCGATCGAGACGGCTATACCGAGCTTGGTCAACTCGCCGATGGCGCCGAGCGCTCCGTCGAGCTCAGGTGCGATCGTAATCAGCTTGAGAGTTTTGAGGCGACTGACGAATTCGAGTGCCTCCCCCCGAGGCAACAGGTTCAATGCTGGATGCGCGCCGAGACGATTGGGCGAAATGAACGGGCCTTCAAGGTGCATACCAAGGATAGTGGCGCCGGTGCAGGGCCGGCCCGAGGCGTAGGCCTCCCTTTCGAGTTCGCGTTGCGCTGCGATCGCCTCGGCAATAACGGCGTCGCAACGTTCTATGGTCCTCAGTGGTGAGGTAATCACCGTTGGCAGCCATCCGGTCGTGCCTTCATGCGCGAGGCAGTGGGAGAGCTCGATGAGGTCGTTGGCAGTCGCGGACATGACGTCGATGCCATAGGCACCGTTCACCTGGAGATCGATGAATCCCGGGACGATGAAATCGCCGGGCGTCCCACGACTGCCACGAACAGCGATTATGCTTTGATCGAAGCTGAGAGTGCCGGGCTGGTTGGAATCGCTGATTACGCCGTGCAGGCGGCCTGGTCTGGAGCGCAGACGCCTAGTTGGCACGGAAGCGTTCGGCGAGCAACCGCGAGAAGCGCGGCAAGTAGATCAGATCGAAAGTCTGATCCTTACCGGGAAACATCGCGATCGCCGCGCCCTTGAGGGCGTGCACGTGCTCCCAAGCCTCATCGAGAGTCATGGAATGATCCTGGGCGATGGTCGCGAAAGTGAGATCGACGAGGAACCGCAAACGGCGGATCATCTTGTTCTCATGTTCGATACGAGCGGTGAGTTCGTCGTTGCTCATGGCAAAATCCGACAGGAGGATGATGTCACCCGGTCCGCGGCCCCAGCATAATATAGCGCAAAAGGCGTGGGAATGTCGTAGCGCCTTGTGTTGTGAATGGAGGGGTGGCAACCTCGATCCGGCGTGGCGCAGAATCGTCTCAAAAGCAGCTTTATATACCTGGCGAACGCGGTGACCGATCTGCGTGGCAACTGGGCCACCATCGTAATTGTCCTCGCACCGCTTACGTTGCTCGCCGCCTTGCTGCTGTTGCCTGATGCGCTCAACCTTCAGCACGAACTCGCCGTACGGTTTCAGCGCTTTGAACCTGGCACCCGTAGTATCGGATGGACCACGGTCCAGATGCCCTATGGACCTGCCGCGGCATCCACGATCGCTCCTCTATTCCCCTGGTGGGCCCTGAAACTGTTCCATTTGATGACCGTGGTCGCAGCGTTTGCCGTTAACCTGATAGTGCTGTGCAGCGTCAAGCGTATCCAAGCTGGAGTACGGCGGCCGCGGGTGATCAACGAAGCGTTTGAGATTTATCGCGACGCGATCATGCTTGCGCCGGCGTTCTTCTGGATTCTACTCCTGCAGCTCCTGGCGATAGCGGTCGGCTTCATCCTACTGATCGTGCCGGGATTCTTGGTAATTGTTTGGGTCTATTTCGCGCAGTACGCATTGGTCTTCAGCGGTACCCGGGGGTTGAGCGCATTGATCCGCAGCTATGAACTGATGCGGGGCCGATTTGTGCGCGTGGCCACGCGAATCGTGGTGTTTCTCGCGGTCTGGTCCGGGTACAACTCGTGGGTGGGCGGCACGTTCTTTGGGGTGAGCCTGCTATTGGGACCGATCGGGGTTTTTACCGGCACACTCTCGACGACGATTTTCCTGTTGGATCTTCTCGCCACCGGTGTGGGTTTCGCAACGACAGCATTCTTTATCGTTGCAGGCGTGCGGCTCTACCAGGACTTGGAACAGATTGCCGTCGAGCGCGCGACGCCGGGTTCCGAGAGCGCCACGTCACCGACCGCTCCATTGCCCACGGTCAGCGCTTAACCGGACGCTTACGTGTTACTGGCGAGCCGCGCTAGTGCTCGCACCGTGACTTGCAAGGGCGGCAACCCGATCGAGGGCAGCGCCCGCAGGTCGGCCATTAGGCGCGCGACTTCCGCGGCGCGCCGCTCGCGCCCAAGGGCGACGCGCTCAGCGATCGTGCGATCACCGTCAGGGGCGTGATCGAGCAACGAGCAGCACAGTTGCGTGCGCGCCCACGCCAGCTCTGCGTTGAGATCCCGGGCTGCGCGGCGCTCCCACCGGTCCTCCGAACTGATCGAGTCAATTGCGCCCTCGAGCATCGCGAATTCCAGATGCTCGCTCAGGCCGAAGTAGACGCCGGCCACCAAGGTCGGGTCGACTCCGCGTGCGAAGCTTAAACTCACGACGTTGAGCAAGTGGTTGGCAAAAGCGAAGCGAGCGAGTTCATGGGCGAGCTGCTCCTGATGAACCGCGGCGCGTAGTTCGCGGTACGCGCGCTCGAAGAGAGCACGTTCTCCTCCAGTGAGCGCGTGCTCAAACTGCTGCGCCAACAGGTCGAAGGCGGGTTTGAAGCGGCCGACCACGTCGCCGATCGAAGCCCCTGTTTGGGAGTTCGCCGCCACCCATGTGCATGCCCGCTGCGCGGCCCGGCCGAGTTCGAGAAAGGCCCCCAATTCGGCTTCGGCGGCAAGGTCGGTCGCCGTCTCCTTGAGGCGCTCGGCACGCGCGCGCAGTTCGAGAATGCCGGCTGCGACCAGATAGGAACGCAAAGCATCCTCGATCTCGATGCCGTGATCGTTCATGAGGTTGAAGACAAACGTCGAACCCAACAGATCGACGATTTCGTTGACCACGCGGGTGGCGATGAGTTCGTTGTGCAGCCCATGATGTGGAATGTCCGCGGCAAACGCGTCGGCGATGGTTGTCGGAAAGTAGGGACGCAGGAAAAACTCAAGCAGATACCGATCACCGAGGAGGGTGGTCTCTACCAGACGCGAACTCAAGTCGATCTTGGCGTAGGCGGTCAGCACCGCGAGCTCCGGCCGTGTAAGGCCGGCAAAGCGCGATCGCCGCTCGCTCAATTCCTGCAGCCGTGGCAATACCGCGGCGTGATGGCGTAACAGCCCTCGCTGCTCGATGGCGGAGAGTAGTTCGTGGAATGCACTCATTCGGGTTCGGCTGCGAATTTGCTCGAGGCTCAGCGAGAGCACCTGGTCCCGGTTGTTGCGGAGTACGCTCGCCGCCACCAGATCGGCGGCCTCGGTAAGGCGGCGATTGCGCTCGGTGACGGCAAGCTCTCGCCGGGCCATTGCCGGCTGCATCAGGATTTTCAGGTTGACCTCGTGGTCGGACATGTCGACGCCGGCGGAATTGTCGATAGCGTCGGTATTGATGCGGCCGCCGGCTAGCGCGTACTCAATGCGCGCTTTTTGTGTAAAACCCAGATTCCCGCCTTCGATCACGACTTTGCAACGCAGTTCGCTGGCGGCGACGCGGCAGGAGTCGTTCGCATGATCACAGACCTCTGCGTCGGTCTCGTCGCCGGAACGCACGTAAGTACCGATGCCCCCGTTGTAGAGGAGGTCCGCATCGGCCCGCAAAATCGCCTGGATGAGGCTATCGGAGTCGAGTTCATCGGCGTCGCACTTTAGCGCCGCGCGGATCTCGGGAGCGAGCACGATGCGCTTGAGGCCGCGGCGGAAAACGCCTCCGCCCTTGCTGATGAAGGCTGGATTGTAGTCCGACCATTCCGAGGTCGGGTCTTCATATAGCCGTTTGCGCTCGGCATAGCTCCTGACCGGATCCGGATCCGGGTCGATGAAAATGTGGCGATGGTCAAACGCGGCGATTAGCTTGAGGTTGTCCGACTGAAGCAAGCCGTTGCCGAACACGTCGCCCGACATGTCACCGATGCCGATGACCGTGATGGGAGCGCCACGGACAATATTGCGGCCCATCTCACGCAGATGGCGCTTGGCCGATTCCCATGCGCCGCGGGCCGTAATGCCCAGTTTCTTGTGATCGTAGCCATGCTCGCCACCCGACGCGAAGGCGTCCCCGAGCCAGAAGCCTCGGCGTTCGGCAATTGCGTTGGCGATGTCGGAAAAAGCCGCGGTGCCCTTATCGGCCGCCACCACCAGGTAAGGTCCATCGGTGTCTAACACTTTCACTCGTTCAGGTCGGAGAATCCGGCGATCGACCAAATTGTCGGTCAGATCGAGCATCGCGTTTATCAGAGTAGAGTAAGCGTCGATCACGACCTGTGGAACGGGCGCCTTTGACTTTACGATGAAGCCGCCCTTTGCGCCGACCGGGACGATGATCGCGTTCTTGACCGTTTGGGTCTTCATCAGATCAAGGATCTCGGTTCGATAGTCGTCAGGACGGTCGGAGTAGCGGATGCCGCCGCGGGCGATGCGGCCGCCGCGCAAATGGCATCCTTCCATGCGAGGACTGCTCACATGAATTTCGTAGAGCGGCGCAATGTCCGGGAGGTTGGGGATCTTGCCGCTTTCGAATTTGAGCGCGATATAGGGGTCGGGTTCCGGCACCTCGCAGAAGTAATTGGTGCGCACCGTAGCTTCGACCATCGCCAACAGCGTACGGGCGGTGCGATCGTCGGCGATGTTCTCGACGGCGGTGAGATGTTCCAAGTAAGCGGCGCGCAGATCGGAGATTTTTTCGGGTGGCGCGTCGTCATCAGGGTCGAAACGCGCTTTGAACAGGCTTACCAGGATGCCGGCAAGCCGCAGATGAAGCAGAAATGGCCGTCGCACGGCTGGGCGCGCCGGCGCAAGCCGCATCTGAACTGCCGCGGCCATATAACCCCGGAGCAACGCGACCTCGCGCCAGGACAGGCCCGCGTCGAGGGTCAGTGCGTTGAGCGGGTCGTTTTCGGCCCTGCCCGTATGTACCGCTTCGACCGCGTCAGCGAGCAGCGCTACGCCCGGCTTCTGCTCGAGCGCATTGCCGTCGAGGCTGCGTGCGCCAAAGGCTTGCACGTATGCACGCCATTGCTGGCCCTCGCGCCGGAGATCGAAGCTATGCGCATCTTCAGAGAGCACCGAGATCCCGAAGTTCTGCAATAGCGGAATCAGGTCGGAGAGGATCGGCGCCTCGCCAAGCCCATATAATCGCAGTTCGCTGGCGTCGGGACGATTCGCGGCGGCGGAACCGATCAATACTCTAAAATCGGCGTTTGCGGATAGGTGCTCGATTTGCTCAATATCGCCGACGGCAAGACCGATGGAAGTAGCGGCCTTGTAGTGGGTGCTCAAGGCAGGAACCCAAATGGCGGCGAGTCGATGAGCGGCCGCCGCCCCTAAGCGGGCCGTTAGTTCCTCGCGGAGCATGTCGTCCCAGCTGCGCGCGAGTCCCGCGATTTCGGCCTCGAGCTCTTGCGCAACCTCCGGGCCGGCGGGAGCCGGCGCAGCGAAACAGAAATGCAACCGCGCGGTGTAACCCTCGCCGAGTGCCAGATAGTAGTAGACGATCCTCCCGCCGAGCCGCGCTGCAAGAGCTTCCTGGATCCGGATTCGCACGTCGGCCGAGAAATTCTCGCGCGGCATGATCACCAGTGCGATGACATTGCCACGGACAGCGTCGGATTCCAGCGTAAGCCGCACGGTGGCTTCGCTCTTTACGTCGAGAACTGCTTTCAGTTCTGACCGCAGCTCGTCGAGGCCGGCGCGGAAGAGCTCTTCCTTGGGAAAGCTGTTGAACGCAGCAACTAGGGCCTTGTAGTCGTGGGTGCCAGGTTGCACCCGCTCGGCCACGATCAGTTCGAGGAGCTTCGCGCGCAGAACAGGAATGTGCTGCGCTTCCTCCGCATAAGCTTTGGAGGTGAACAGTCCGATAAAGCGGTCGAAACCTATCGGTTCGCCAGCGCTGCTAGTGCGGCGAAAAGTGATCTCGTCCATCGCGGCCCGGCGGTGCACCTCTGATTCGGCATGCGACTTGCCGACAATCAGCGCGCCGCCGTTGAAGAGCACCGCCCTATAAGAATCGTCCAGATCATTGAGCGCGAGAGATTTCGCATAGGCGGAATCCCCCACGGACCGCATGATGCCCAACCCCGACCCTGCCTCGGCCTCAATCGCGCGATGGCCATCGGCGGGCACGACCCGGTAACGGCAATAGCCGAGGAAGACGAAACCGCCCTGCACTAACCACCGCATGAAGTCACGGATCTCGACCAGTTCACGTTGGGCCGCGGTTTCTTCGCAAATCTGCAGCGCGCGCGAGGTCATCGCGGCGAAATCGCCGGTTACGTCCTGCACGGCGGCCAGCACTCGGCGCAAATCGCGCTCGATTGCGGAGGCGTCCGGAGCTCCGGCAACCGTCTCGATCTCGCCGTACGTGAACGATTCCGGGTGCTCGCTCGATGAAGCCTGCTCAAAAGAAATGACCGAACCGTGCTCGTCGCGAGTGACGTCGAAAAGCGGATGGAGCAGCATCTTCACGGCAATTGCTTGTTTGCGAAAATATTCCTGGATCGTATCGACGATGAACGGGCAATCGGGCATCACCGTCTCAACTGCGAGTCGGCCCTCCCCACCGCAGGGCCTTACCCGCACAGCGAGCGGCTCGGTCCGCTCGCAAAAGAAGTCATAGCCGGCAGCGGCAACCCGCAGACGCTGTGGCTCAGGAAAATCCTCCTTAAGATCGGCGGGGAGGCGTGCGAATAAGCGCTCCTCAAAGATTTTCAGGCGCCTCAATTGTTCGTCATCGCGATCCGGCGGGGTAGCTTGAGATTGTTCGGTTCGCATAGCCAAGCGATTTCACCTGAGATCGGGAGCGTGAACCCGGGCGTGCATACGCGCGCTTGTCCGAATCAGGATTATCTCAATTATAGGTTGCACCGACGCCGCCCGGCTACCACACGTGCGGTTCGGCGACATGCGATATAATTTACTCGAACATGCCTCAACTGGAAGTCACAGCGATGACCTTCGGGCCTTTCGGCGTCGGCCACCTCGACGGCAAAACCGTGATGGTGCCGAACGTTGCTCCGGGTGACCTGATAGAGGTCGAGGTAATTTCGCAGAGGCGTGAATATTCGATCGGACGGCTCAAGGAAGTAATCAAAGCCGGGCCGGTCCGTCGACAACCGCCATGCCAGTTCCTGCCGCGATGCGGCGGATGCGACTTTCAGCAAATCGAATACGCCGCGCAGGTACGCCTTAAGGCGCAACTGATCGCGGCGGAATTTCGCCACGGTCTGGGAATTGAGCTCGACGAGGCGCATTTGGTCGAACCGGCTCCTGCAGAGTTCGGCTACCGCTCGCGAATTCGTCTCAAGACCGGTGTCGGCGGTCGGCTGGGGTTTCACCAGTTGGGAAGCAATTCTCTAGTACCGATCGACCGGTGCATTGTTGCTGTACCCGGTATTTGTCTGCCGGATGAACTCGTGCGTTTGCTGGGCCGGCGATGTCCGGAAGTCGAGGTGGTCGCCGCCGACTGCGGCCAGGTGGTGGTTGCTTATCTCGACCGAGCGCCGCGCCCTTCGGCGGTCGCTGCCGCGCAACGAATCGTCGCATCCGACCGATATATCGCCGGTATCGTGCTGCGGGGCGAAGCAGTCCGGCGGGTCATTGGCGAGGCTACGATCAAGGTCGAAATCGAACCGGGGCTAGAGCTCGAAGCGGACGCCGATCTCTTCAGCCAGGTGAACCGTGATCAGAATTTGAAGCTGGTGGCATCGGTGATGGAGATGGCAGCGGTGAGCGACGGCAGCCGCGTGCTCGATCTCTTCTGCGGTGCAGGGAACTTCAGTCTGCCGGCGGCTCGACGTGGCGGTGAAGTGATAGGCGTTGACAATGACGAGATGGCTGCTGCGGCGGCGCGGCACAATGCAGCGCGAAGTGGATTCCGCTCGGCGCAGTTTCTCGCGATGCGGGCCAATGAAACGGCACAGTTTCTCAGGCGTGCGCATTACCAGCCGTCCACGGTAATAATCGACCCGCCGCGAATCGGCGCACCCGACCTGATGGACCTCATCGCGGATTTACGGCCACAACGCCTGGTCTATGTCTCCTGCGACCCCTCGACCCTGGTGCGCGATTTGAGGATAGTCTCCGCGCGCGGCTACCAGACAGCGCGCGCGCAAGCTTTCGATTTCTTTCCAAACACGCACCATGTTGAAGTGGCGGTATTGGCGCTATTGACTTAAGCATCAGGCCATCCCTAATCTAATCCTGGGTGGTTTCGCACCTTCCCCGCCCGAGGTGTTTACCGAAGCGATGCCCACTAAGCAGGAAAAACTAGCACGTCCAAAGATCACGATTATTCCGGGTCGGGGCGTTGCCCAGACGATCAATTACCTGCTCGAGGATCGCGACGATCTTGAGTGGATTATTGCGGTGGGCCGTACCAAGAACGGCGAGTTGTTCTTTTACGACACGGGCGGTGACATTGTCGAGGACCTGGGCACGCTCGAATATCTCAAGGCGCGAATAGTGCGCGCCCACTTCGGCGACGAGTACGAGTAGACCAGCAACTCAGTTGTGAGCGGCGTATGAGCGCGCTTCCGCTCCGTCTCGCAGCGAGGCAGGGCGCCCGCTTCGGCCTCGCGGCGACGCTTACCTTCCTCGTGATGGCGATTCCGGGCGGTCCCCGAAGCGCCCGGGCGGGACAGATTCAGACCCTTCCTTCACAGCAGGACATTCCGCTGCCGCAGGGCAATCCTCCGGCCCTTCGCCAGCAGCCGGAAATCATTCCGCGCCCTCCCACCTTGCCTGGCCCACAGGGCAATACCCGCGAAATACCGCTGCCTCGAGTGTTTCATGGCTGCTGGGCGGGCGAAGTGGCAAGCGTCGACTCGATCGAACCGCTTGGCCCGCAGGCCGGACGTATCGAGTGGCTGAGGAAGTCGTACACACTTTGTTACAAGCAGACGGGCAATGATGGCCGCTGGCAGCTGACCTTCGCCGATGGGTCGGTCGCCGATCGCCGCGAGGTATGGGATCAGCGTCAATCGATCAAAGTCAACTCGGTGAATGGCCCCGAACGCGCCCAACTCACGGCCTATCTCCACTTTCGCGCACCGCAGCTCGGGCTCTTCGGAGAGCGTACCGGGGCCGTGAATACGCTTGACGAATTGACCTCTCTGGACTGCGTCGTTGTTGCCGGGGGCGCGATGCAAGTGCTGGCTCGGGTGTTCGTGGAAATGGAGGGCCGGCCCTACGCGCGAATCTTCTGGCATACTCGCCTAAGGCGCACCGCCGCAGGTGGATAAAACCTCACGGCCGCGCCGCGCACCAGGTGCTCAGCTCTCGAACTTCTCCTCCGGCGGGCACGCGTAGATGATGCCGCCTTCGACCTCGACCGATACCCGATAGAGAAATTTCCCGCATGTCCCAGGCGGTCCCGCTATGCACTCGCCGCTGGCCGGTTCGTAATATGCATTGTGAGTCTGACACATAAGATAACGGCCTTGCTCGGCAAAAAACTCGTTGTCAACCCAATCCATTGCCATCGGGACGTGACGGCAGCGATTGACGTAGGCGTAGAACTCCCCGTTGAAATTGATGACAAAGCATTCTTCGTCGACCCCATGTATGGGAAGCATAAACTTCATTGATTCGCCCCGCTTGAGCGTTCTCGCGCGGCCGACACGATAACGCGTCAAACGAGGTTTCAGCGGGCTATGCTCGCGCGAACGTCCTAGTGTGGCTCCGCGATGGCCGTCGTTCTTCGGCATCGTGCAAGTTTCCGCCTGCCTCACGCGATGAGTAAAGACCCGACCGTGCCTTTCGCAGCGCGGACAGCTTGCCGCGTTACGCCAAAGCCCTTAGCATCGAAGCCCGGTAGCCGCGGTGATAGATAAGCCGAAAATCCGCGCAGTCGAGGCGTTTCCAATACAACAGCAGGATCAAACCTACGTTGTGCTGCGCGACCCGACCGGAGTCGCGCCTGAGCCGATCATGATTGGGATCGGCGCATACTTTCTAGTCACTCTCCTCGACGGCAACAACACCCTGCTCGACCTGCAGGAGGCCTTCACGCGCCGCTTCGGCGATATTCTTCCGTCGGAACAATTGCAGCAACTGATCGACGGACTCGATCATGCGTACTTTCTAGAGTCGCCGGCTTCCGACGAACGCGTGCGTCAAATCCGCGAGCAGTTCGCACAGAATCCCCAGCGGCCCGCGGCGCTGGCCGGGCTCGCCTACGAGAACGATCCTGTGCGGCTGCGGGAGGAAATCGCGGGATTCTTCAGGCGTCCGCACGCTCCGGGCGAAATTCCCTCGCCGCGCAACGACGGCGCGCCGCTTAGCGGCCTGATCTCTCCCCACATTGATCCACGCCGGGGCGGGGCCGCATATGCGCACGCCTATGGGGAATTGCTGACCCGCCCGCGCCCCGAATTAGTGGTGATCCTGGGTACGTCCCACTATGCGACGGGACCGGAGCTTTTCGCAGGCACGCGCAAGAACTACCTGACTCCGCTTGGTATGGTCGCGACTGACGACGAATTCGTCGATCGCCTGGCGGCGCGCTATCGTGAGGGCGATCTGTTTGCCGCGGAGTTGCTGCATCGCAACGAACATTCGATCGAGTTTCAAGCGCTCTTCCTGGCATGGGCGTTGGGGACGGCGGGATACAAGATCGTTCCGATTCTGGTCGGATCGTTTCATCAGATGGTGCAAAGCGGTGAGCTCCCAGCCAGTGATAAGCGTGTCGGCGGCTTTATTGACGCGCTGCGCACCGAGCTTGCGAACGAAGGACGTCGCATCCTGATCCTGGCAGGCGTTGATTTCGCCCACGTCGGCAGGAAATTCGGCGATAACTTTAATGCTGACGAACAGGTCGCCCGACGGGTAAAGAGCGACGATCTCGAGTTGATCGAGCATATCAAACTCGGCGACCCGGAGGCATTTTTCGCCGACATCTTGAGGGATCGGGACGCTCGCCGAATTTGCGGACTCTCTCCGATGTACACGCAGCTCGAGTTGCTTCGCGGGCATCCTGCTCGGCTGCTGATGCACGATATCGCAATGGAGCCGCAGACCGAGTCCGCGGTTTCCTTCGCGAGCATCGCGATCGATTGAGCGCCGCGTTAGCGATGCTTTTTCAGAAACGCCTTCACTCGTGTGACCGCTTCGGATGCCGCCTCTGGAGTCTTCCACGTCGGCACGAACTCTAGGTTGGGCGCGATTTCGGCAAGCTCGCGGGAAATCGGCGCCGGATGGTAGAGGTCGTCTCCGGCAAGTACGAGCAGCGGGGTTTGGCACGATCGCACGAAGTCGCGGGACACCGCGAAGACAAAATCACCGCCATACATGCTCTCGCGGAAGGCTCCGAGCGCGCTGTCCGTCAGCTCGGGGCGTTCGCCCTTCATCTCCTTTGCCCAACCATCGAACATTTCGCGGAACGCCTCCCGATTATCGGCGGTGAGGCCAATCGGATTTTGCAGCACCGCGGCGCTCACTCGTTCAGGCGCCTGTTTGATCGCGCTCAGACAATAAGTCGAACCGATACAGCCGCCCATTACATGGCATATTTGGATACCAAGATGGTCCATTAGTGCGAGATGATCCGCGGTATAGGTGTGCCAGCCATCTGCCGCGCTGATCGAGCCGCGCGAGCGGCCGGCGTTGCGCTGGTCCATCGCAATTACGCGGAAATCGGCGGCAAATTCCACTGTCGGATCGAACGGGCTGTGATGCCAGAAGTCTATCACGGACCGCATTCCGCCCGGCGCGAACAACAGCAGCGGATAGCCGGATCCGAATTCCTCGTAATAGAGCGAGACGCCCGCGCGCTCGAATAGTGGCATGCTGTCCTCCCGATCGCCGGTCCCAGATTTGCCGATTTAATATCGCTGTATCGTCAAACGATCGCGAGCGCAAGCGTCGAGCCTAAGCCCCGGATACAAAATGGTTTGGCGCTTCGTACAGAAACGCATCGCTGCATTGACGTGTCCGTCCGTCGCGAAGATCTGGATTGTTGCAAGCTACCACCGTGCGTACGCGATATAGGCGATACCCGCCGCCGAGATCAGAAGCGTCGGATTGACGTGACGCCACAAAAGGATCGCCATCGTCACCGCTGCGATCGCCGCTCCCATCGCATTCAGAATCGAAAGCCGCGCGATCGTGTACGTTCCCGAAAGCATCAGTCCGATCGCGACCGGCGCAAACGCCCGTTGCACTGCGGCGCGCCATGGCGACCCGGAGAAGCGAGCCCACAAACGATTGGCGAAAAACGTCAGGATGCAATCCGGCAGGAAGAAAGCCAGTCCCACCACCGCTGCGCCAAGGAGTCCGGCTTGCCGATAGCCGATCACCATCACCATCAGCATGTTCGGTCCGGGCGCGACCTGGCCGAGGCCGTAGATCGCGCGGAACTGCTTGTCCGTAATCCAGTGGAAGTCATGCACCGTCATTCGCTGCATCTCGGGCAACACCGCCGTGCCCCCGCCGACCGCAAGGATCGACAGCAGCACGAACACCCAGGCCAACGTAAACAGCTTGTTCATCGGGGTGTCTGATCAGTGGCGCCAGTGAGCGCGATGCGAAATCAGGCGTTCGCGCAAGTGGCCGAAGCGATGAGCCGCGGCGGCCGGATGATCTCGCGGCCGGTAATGCCAGATCGCCAGTGGCCCGATCGTTAGAAGCACCAAGACCAGTGACCACCGAAGCAGGCTCATCGCGACAAACGTTGCCAGGATAAACGCCAGGTCCGCGATACGCGCGAACTGCTTGTGCCCAAGCTGCAAGGTAACCGTCGATAGCAGACCTACCGCGGCGGCTGCCACTCCAATCAGAAACGCCGCCACGTATGGATTGCGGCGCTGCTCGTCCCACAGCACGCCGAGCGTCATCACGACGATCATTCCAGGAATCATCAGGCCGGCGGCGGCCGCCGCTGCGCCCGCGGCCCCGCGCAGCCGGTCGCCTATGATCACGCTCATGTTGACTGAGTTGAGCCCCGGCAGCGTCTCGCTCAGCTCGAGCGCGTCGAGGAACTCATCGTTGTTGAGCCATCCCTGATCGCCCACGATATATTCCCGGAGATAGGCGATGACGCCGCCGCCGAAGCTGATTGCCCCGGCCAGCAGGAACACTTGGAAGATCGCGGCCAGGCCTGCGTCACGAGGCGCACGCTCACTCATGGTTCGTAACCGGCGCTGTGCCGAGGCCATAAATCATCGCGGTCTTGGTCGTGCCCGGGTGAATCCAGTCGGGTGCTTCCTTCGGCAGTCTGTTGAAGAACAGCTCGGACAGTTCCTTGGGCTTGCCGTGAAGACCGGCGGCCGGAAACTTGATTTGATAGGCATATTCGCCGAGCAGTTGGGTTTGAGTTGTCCGGTTGCGCCAGATGGCGAGGGTTGCCTTGGCCGTTGTCTTGCCGCCGAAATCGATCTCGCCGAGGTTCAACAGGAATTCCTCGATGGTGATCCCGTTGACGATTTCGAGTGCCGCCTTCAGCCTCGCGCCGGTGCGCTGCAAGGCTGGAAAGACTTGCACGATACTCTCAAAATTCTGCGTCAGAATCGTGTTCGGCGTATCCAGCTCGCAGCTATGCGAATAGATGGTCCGCATTCCCCCCACCTTGTCGTTTTCCATCAGAATCTCTTCTTTGAACTTGATCGTGTTGATGCACGGCAGGATTGGCCGGACGTCGACCGCCTCGGCCGCCGCGCGATCGGGGCTGCGAAACTTGAGCGTCAGCTCGTGCTCCGCCCGTGGCAGTCCCTTTTTGTAGAAAGTCCGCCGACGCAGAATGAAGCCCGCGTTGTAAAGCCTGAACTTTGGCGTGTCGAAAAACAGCACCTCGCGGACCCGCGTATCCATTGGCTTCCCTCGCTTGGCGAACTCGATACCCAGCGATTTGGCGGCACGTCGGGTGATTTTCCAGAACTTATGGAAGCTCGACGGCTTGGTGAAATGATCGGCGCGCAGCAGCAGCTTGTACTCCCGATAAGTGATTTGGTCGGGCACCACGGCCGTTGTCGCTGCGCTTTGACGGTTTGATGGCTCGCTCATGATGGATGAATCGTTCAGCTCAAGGTATCCGAAAGCCAATTTTCGTGGGAGCCAGACTAGGAATCGGGGAGTTCGGTCCTTCCTTCAGCTACTCGTCCCTTGTGCCGGCGTACTTCCTGCCGCGGTCACCATGAGGCCGGCGGACGTGATCTCAAGCTCCGCCTGGTCCGAGCCCTAACGAACATAGCGTAAGCGCTATCGTCTGTCTCCGCAGTTGTGGATCAAAGTCGTAGAGGCGGACGTCGATTACGAACAACGCGCCCGCCAAAGGGTCGCTCTTGCGATAGCCGTTTGGCGGCGCGATAATTCGTTTCCCGGTGGACGCATAGCTCAGCCCGGTTAGAGCGCTTGCCTCACATGCAAGAGGTCCCTGGTTCGAGTCCAGGTGCGTCCACCAAAAAGATCGCACCTTCGAGCAGTTCGTTCTCAGATTTTACGGCCCAGCGGCCGCTACTTGGCGCTTTCTTCTTTCCGAACGCAAAACATCTCCACCTGCAAGAGGAGCCCTATTCTGATCTCGGGGCGGACCCGGTAAGTTGTACAAATCCAGGGCGAATCGAACAGGAGTCTCCAGCAGCGTTTTTGCTCCACCCGCGATCCGCGATGTCCGCACCGACTCAGACGCTACCGTTCGATTTGGCAGAAGCCCTTCGTTGGCTCGCCGAGCGCGACGCGATTCTTGGGAGTCTAATCAAAGAAACCGCCGCCTTCGAGATGAACATCGCACGAACGCATTCGCCCTATGAGGCGCTCCTCGAATCGATCGCCTATCAATCCATCTCAGGAAA
Organism: uncultured Pseudomonadota bacterium; assembly: GCA_963837035.1. Taxonomy (GTDB): domain Bacteria; phylum Desulfobacterota; class Binatia; order Binatales; family Binataceae; genus JASHZA01. The sequence goes on along the minus strand of CAWIMH010000018.1, from coordinate 12,645 downwards.
AGCTGCCGCAACGATCTTCGCCCGCGTGAAGGCGCTCGGCCGCGGCGGCCGTGCGCCGACGCCCAGGCAGATGCTCACGCTGCGCAAACCGGTTTTGCGCAGGGCTGGACTTTCCGGCGCCAAGATCCTCGCGATGAAAGACCTCGCGCGCAAAACGATCGCGGGCATTGTCCCCACGCTCGAACAGGCGCGCGCGATGTCCGACGAAGAACTCGTCGCGCGCCTGGTGTCGGTCCGCGGAATCGGCGCCTGGTCCGTCGAAATGTTCCTGATTTTCCGTCTCGGTCGTCCCGACGTTCTCCCGATCCACGATCTCGGCGTCAAGAAGGGCTGGTCCGTCGCCTACGGCAAGAAGCACATGCCCAAGCCGCGTGAACTCCTCGCCTTCGGCGAACGCTGGCGTCCTTATCGCACGGTCGCAAGCTGGTACATGTGGCGCGCTTTCGAGCGCGCTGGCTACGCTGCTACCAACAAAATCAGGCCGGCTCCCGTTGGCAGACGCGCGGCGCGGATCACAAGCGACGGGAAGTCCGACAAAATCTCGTGATCCCTCGCGCTGCGGTTACCTCCAGATCCGCGATCCGCTTCCAGGCTGGACCGCAAGCAAAGGAAAGTTGCCCGAGGTTCTATGACGCCCGCGGCGCTTACGTACCCGCGCGCTGCAGGTGCCCTCCGTCAAGTCTTTTCGGCCTGATTGCGCCGAAGTCGCTCTCTGCTCTCCGGCGGCCATACGTCAGCCATTTTGTAGAACGTCTTGAACGCCGCAGTACCCTCGGGGATCTTCAGCCACGGCAGTTTGCTCCGCGTAAAGATGTGGACGTCTGGTTTTACGGCCTGCGGCCGGTCGAGCGTCCCCGCGCGAACGAATAACTCCCCGGGCGCGACCTGGTAGCGGCTCCATACGTACGTTCCGCATTCGCCGCAAAAGAAGACCTCATGCGCCTTTCCGCTTCCGCCCGCGAGCTTGAATGACTTCGGGGCCGCGCCACTGGCCTCGACGAACTTCCGTTCGATCCATAGGTTGATGGCGAAGGCGGCGCCGGTGAGACGCTGGCAATCTCTGCAGTGGCAGGCGTGAACGATTAACGGCTTGGCGGTTAATTTGTATCGAATCGCGCCGCAGGCACATCCACCTTCCATCCCCATGTTGATTTCTCCAATCGCGTGACAGTGACGTTGATAGCGATTTCACCGACGAGCTCTGCGCATGAAAAGTTTGCGGGCTCCTGCTACCATCCGCAGCGAGTGGAGCCTCGGCGAAAGTTGCTCTTCTCGCGTCCAGGCCGCCTGATCTTAATGACGTTGCGCACAGGGTGATTGACCCAAAAGCTTCCCCCTTGAGGAGACGGTTATGCCTGACCAGAGTTACTACCAGACGCGGCGCGAAGAAATGAAAGCACGTTACTTGACGAAGAGCGAAGCGGCCGCTCCGCAGGCTCCACGCACCGGCGGCGTGGATCACCTCGCTCTGATCAGCTCGGACCTCGACGCCACGATACGCTTCTATACCCAAGTGCTCGGCATGCGCCTCACGCGAATCGTACAGAATCGCGACGACCCCAGTTCAACGCATATCTTTCTCGATATGGGTGGCGGTAACCAACTCGCATTCTTCGACTTTCCCGCGCACGGGCCGGATAAGACGGTACGCGGTGTCGGCAGCATGCATCACGTGGCGCTGAAGGGCGATCCGGTGCAGTTGCGCGCGATCATCGCAAACCTCGAGGAGCGCAACCTCCCGTACTCACTTCATGGCTCGGCCGAATCGGGCTCGGTCTATGTCCGCGATCCCGACAACATCCTGATCGAGGTTACGACAGGATACTGATTCGATGCGGCATGAATGGCGTGGCGGAGCGACGGAATCTCGCCATGCTTTGCGAATAGGGTCTGATATTTCGCGAACCCTTGCCGCCGGGACGCCCGCGAGTTATGTGAAAAAGGTCCGGTCGACTCAAGGAGAACCCAGATGCCCCAACAGCATTTCTTTGCCGAACATCCAGCGGAAATCGGCCTTAGCGTAGACAAGGTGCAGGCGCTTTTCGATCGCGCGGAGCGCGAGATTAAGGAAGGTCTGCTACCAGCGTGCCAGGTCGCGATCGCCCGCGGCGGCAAGATTGGCGCGATGCGAACCTTCGGCCGTGCGGTTCAAGGTGGGGTGGACAAACCTGCGACCGATCACACCATCTTCGTAACGATGTCGGCTACCAAGGCCATCACCTCGGCGGCGCTATGGCTCCTGATCCAGGAAGGTAACCTTCGCCCCGAGGACAAGGTCGTAAAGTATGTTCCCGAGTATGGGACTAACGGCAAGGAAGCGACGACCATTGAGCAATTGCTGATTCACACCGCCGGCATTCCCGTTGCTCCCGGCGGCCCTAAGGATTGCGCCGACCGCAAGCGCCGCCTCGAGCGCTTCGCGCAATGGCGTCCTGAACATACGCCGGGCGAGAAGTTCGCCTACCATATTCATGCCAACTTCTGGCCGATAGCCGAAATTATCGAGCACATCACGGGGAAGGATCTGCGCGACTTTATCCGCGAGCGCATTTCCGAACCGCTCGGATTGCCCGATTTGCGCGTCGGCATCCCGTCGACCGACAACGATCGGGTCGCGGGCTTGGTGTGGGTGGGTCAGCCCGCCGCCGACGAAGAATACAAGAAGCTGGGCGTCACCCCGCCGCGCGCGGGGCTGGGATCGATCAACGAAGACGCGGTACTCGAGTTTAACGAGCCAGCCGTGCGTGAAAGCGGCTTCCCGGCTGGTGGGTGCATCACCACCGCCGCTGACCTCGCACTGTTCTATCAGGCGTTGCTTCACGATGGGCGCTCGTGGGACGGCAAGCAAATCTGGCGGCCCGAGATGCTGCTCGAGGCGCGCCGCATCCGCAGCGGAAATCTGAAGAATCCGTTACTCGGAGTTCTCGCGAATCGCGCACTGGGTATTGTGATTGCCGGGGGTGACGGCAAGGCGAACATGCGCGGGTTTGGCCGGACGAATTCACCCGAAGCCTTTGGTCATCCGGGTTTCGGCGGACAAATCGGATGGGCCGACCCGGCGACTGGTATCTCCTTTGGCTACCTGACCAACGGCTTCGATCGCAACGACCTGCGTGAGGGTCGCCGCAGCGTCGCCCTCTCGAGTCTAGCCGGCTCCTGCGCAGCATAGGACTCGGCGGGCGGCCACGTCGCAAGCGCGCAAAGTGCCCTCAACGATCGATTGATCGCCGTTCCGCTTGCGGGATGCGGGGCGTGCGGCCCAAATACAAGAACCGCAACAGTCTGATTCGGAGGCGCCGGCTCTAGGGCTCGCGCCTCCTTTGCATATCGAGTTAACAGTTGCCGGTTGCGGAGCGCCCACGACTGTGCCATGCGATGGGGACCTAAAACCCGAAGCGGAGGTATCACCATGGGATTACTCAGGATGTATGCCCTTACCGCGATCGTGCTTGCTCTTAAGATGTCTTCCATCGCCATCGTGCAGGGACGCGCCCGCGTGAAAGCGGGTATCTTCGTCAACCCTGAAGATGCGCGGACCTTCAGCGCTACAGAAGCGACCCAAGAAGCCCCGTTGGTAGAACGCGCGGCGCGGGCGTGGCGCAACGACCTCGAGAATATCCCGATTTTTCTGATTCTCGCCTGGATCTATGTCGCGGCCGGACTGTCTACCACGGCGTTCGTCATTTATTGTCTGGTTTTTATGGCGGCACGGATACTTCATACGATTTTCTATATCAACGCGATTCAGCCAATGCGCACGGTCGTCTTCACGATCGGAGCGGCGGCGACTCTCGCGATGATCATTCACCTGTTCATCGAGGTCGTGATCGCCTGATTACGGCGACGGAGTGATCGAAGATGCGATCGAAGGGAAAGTCGGGCTGGTAACGGGAGCGGGTTCCGGGATCGGACGGGCGACCGCGATCGGGTTTGCCCAGCGCGGTGGATCGATTGCGGTAGTCGACCTCAACGGTGAGAACGCGAATAAGGTCGTAAAGGAAATTACCGGCGCAGGCGGTAAAGCCATTGCGATCGCCGCCGACGTCACGCGCGCCACCGACATCGACATGATGGTTGCGCGCACCACGAGCGCATTCGGCCGCCTCGACTTTCTCCACAACAACGCGTTTGGCATGCCCGCGGCGCGCGCGGGCAATATGCCTTCGCGCACCGCCGACGTGGATGACGAGACCTGGCATCACACCTTCGAAGTCGGACTCACCGCCACGTTCCGCGCAATCAAGCGGGCGATTCCGGTGATGCGCGCCCAGGGCGGCGGTGCGATCGTCAACACTGGATCGATTTCCGGGCTGCGGGCCGATACCGGAATCGCGGCCTACAACGCGGCCAAAGCCGGCGTCATCAATCTCACTCGGGTAGTAGCCGTGGAATACGCACGCGATCGAATCCGAGTCAACTGTGTATGTCCCGGAGCGATCGATACGCCGGGCCTGGCTCCGGCGCTCAAGCAGCCGGGTTTCGCCGCGAAGTTCAACGAAGCGATCCCGATGGGGCGATTGGGCAAGCCGGAAGAGATGGCGAATGTCGTGCTCTTTCTCGCTTCGGACCTCGCATCGTTCGTGACCGGGTCGGCCTTCGTCGCCGATGGCGGTCAGACGGCCAAGACCGGGAGCCCGTCCTTTATTCCGGATTGACCGGAGGCGAATCGGCTACGCCCGGGCGACTCGCTTACGGGCTGGCCTGTTCGTTGCGGCGGGCGGAATTATTCGATCACGCGTGAGTTACTCGATCGCGCTGGCGCACCTGTCAAGACAGTCGGTTGAGCGTCAGCACCGGGATCTGGCGCGCAGTCTTTTTCTGATAGTCGGCAAAGAACGGCATCTGCTTGGCCATCTGCTCGAACAAACGCTGGCGTCCCTGACCCGTAGCGACTGTGGCCTTCGCCCTGAACTTTTCAGCTCCGACTTCGACAGTGATCACGGGATGGGCGACTAGATTGTGATACCACGGCGGATTGTGGCGATTACCGCCGTAGGAGGCGATTATCACAATCGAATCGCCGTCGCGCGTATAGCAGACGGGCCGAATGAGGGTGCGCCCGGACTTGGCGCCGGTCATGGTCATAAGCAGGACGGGCATGCCCTCGAACACCCCGCCAACCTTTCCCTTATTTTCGCGGAACTCTTTGATGACACGCTCGTTGACCTGGTCGAGAGCCTTCGGGTCGTTGGCCATCCGCTCGGACTCGCGCTGAAGTTCTTCTTCGGACTTTGGCATGGCTCACCTCGTGCCGTTTATCGCACGGTTTGGCTTTGGGCGGCAATGGAACTACACGGAGGTGACAGTTTCATAGCCTCTGTTCGCCGGTTGATGGCGAAGATGGACGCCTTCAGCATCGAATATGGATAGAAAGATAGACTAAAGGATTGATTCTTGAAGAATGGTGGGAACAGTAATATCTGAATGTAAGAATTTAGTCATATTCTTTCGTCCTGGCCCACGATTGGTTCTCAAGCGTCTATGCCAATTATGCGACGACGACGCCGGCACTGAGCTTCGCCACCCCTCTCCAACTGACGGGGACGATCGACTCGGTTACGGGTTTTATCTTTGCTCCCTTCATCGGGGACTACGCGGGAATCGCGGTTGAGGATGAAGTCCAGTGGCAGCTGCCGCACGGCCGGGTCAGCGCGCCGACAGTCGCCAAGGTCTTGGCGCTCAGCGTGAGGTCTCTTTCGCGCAGGCTGTCGGAAGAAGGAACGACCTTCGTCGAGGTCGTCGATCAAATGCGTCACAGCCTTCGCGCTCCAGTATCTCAAAGAGCCGGGCTTTGCGTCGGCGCAGATCGCGTGGTTGTTGGGCTATGAGGGGCAGACCTCGTTCAATCACGCCTTCAGGCGATGGACGGGCCACTCGCCGTTGGCGGCCCGCAGAGCGGAGAAGCTCTCGGAGCCAATGTAGGCCCAGCCGCGCTTGGTTCATTGAACTCCTCGGTCGTGACCGTCGCAATCGACTTTCTTCGGCTGCGCCGCCCGCCACGGCGAACAGGAGATCGAAGCGCCCGGTGCGACGAGATCGACGGTTTCGGCCCGGCGGAGCGATCGGCAAGGTCATTAAGCGCGGCCCTCCAGCGCACAGTGTCGACCACGCATTACACTGCTTGCGGTACGCGCCCTATGACCCGGCCGGGATCGCCCGCCAGATGGCGCCCGCCATGGCCGCGCCGCCCCGCAATGATCGCCTGAAGGCTCTGAAGGTCCCGGTGCTGGTCATTCACGGCGCCGACGATCTGCTCATTCCCGTGAACGGCGGCGAGGACACGGCGAGAAGTATCCCCGACGCCGAACTCCTCGTCGTGCCGGGCATGGGCCACGATTTCCCGGAACCGCTCATGCCGGTCTATCTCAAGGCGATCGGGTATTTCGCGGCGAAGGTCGAGGCGCGCGGACGCGCCTGAGCCGCGCCTTTACGCCCGGCGCCTCGTTCGCATAGTCTCGCGCCGAAGCCACGGCGGCGCAGCCAGAGGGATTGCCCATGACGATCAAAGTCGGCGAACGCCTGCCCAACGCCGCGCTCCGCCTCGTGACTCCCGACGGCCCGAAGCCGGTCGAGACGAAGGATTATTTCGCCGGCAAGACGGTGGTGCTGTTCGGCCTGCCCGGCGCGTTCACGCCGACCTGCCACAAGAACCACCTGCCGGGATTCATCGTTAACGAGGCGAAGTTCAAGGCCAAGGGTGTCGACAAAATCGCCATGACCGCGGTCAACGACCATCATGTGCTCAAGGCCTGGGCGGAGGCTACGGGCGCAATGGGGCATGTCGATTTTCTCGCCGATGGCAACGGCGACTTCGCCAAGGCGATCGGCCTCGACCTCGACCTCTCGGCCGGCGGCCTCGGGCTGCGCTCGAAGCGCTATTCGATGCTCGTCGTCGACGGCGTCGTCAAGCTGCTCAACGTCGAGCCGGACGCCGGCAAGGTCGATTTCTCGGGCGCCCAGGATCTCCTCGCGGAGATGAAGTAGGGCGAGCGCGGAGAGGCGGGGAGCGAGCGCCGCTTAGCGCATGTTGCCCGTGTGCCCCAATGAATAGCGGCCCGGCTGCAGCCACACCGTGAGCCCGTGCGGCATCCCGCCGACAGGGATCGTCTTCACCGAACCGTCGTCGGTGTTGAAGGCGTAGATGACGCCGTCATAACGGGCATCGGCATCACGCCGCTCGACGCGCTTTGGATTTTACGTGGCGATGGACCTTCTTCGCGGGAGGCTCGGAGTCGGCCTGCCCGACATCGGAGCGAGTGGCCGCGCTGTTCTCGGCGGCAAGATCCTTTTCGATGCGATAGATCGATCCCCGCTTTTTCTCAGACCGATCGATCGCCAGCGCGAAGCCGCGCTTGCGCAGCCCGGTCAGCGCCGCGCGCGTAGTGTGCGGAAGCCACCCCGTCGTACCGATCAACTCGTCAATGGTCGCACCGCGATCTCGTTGAAGCAGTTCGACGACCTCCGCCAGCTTCGTCCCGCCGCGCGGAGCGGAGGGGCGCGCAGGCGCAGTCTCATTCGCTCTCGCCGATGAAGGATCTGGGGCCGAAGGCTGCTGCGAAGATGAGCCGGCCTGCTCAACGTTCTCTCGCGAGTCTCCTTCGTCGGCGACATGTGCGGGTTCTGCGCTCTCGTCGATCGCGATCGCTTTCGCCCCCGCGGCGGTCAGTTTGAGCGCATAGGATTGGCCGGCCTCATCATCGCGCCGCCAGACCGGCCCCCCGGGCTTGGCCTTGATCTCTTTCACGAGGCCGGAGGCGATCAGTTTGCCAGCGATCTTTTGCGCGGCAGCGGCTTTCACGTTCGGCGCAGCAACAAGACAATGATCGTTCCGCTGCGCAGCGGCGCTCAGCATCACGAGTTGGGTGTCAGTGAGCTTGATGGACATAGGTAGACCCTTCGCGTCTTGACGGGCCCGGCCGATCCGGGCCCCTCACTGACACGAGCCCCGGTTCGGCACGATCGCCGGGGCGTAAGGGTCCTCCGCGAGGTTCTTTCGGCCGGCGGTCGTCCGTACACACGCTCTCCTTCGAACCGAACGCCAGTCCTTTCTTGACGTTCGAGCGCTTGGGTTAATGAACCAAGCAATGCGCCACTGACTCGGATCATCGAGCCTCACGCTGAGCGTCGAGGGAATTGAAGTCCTGCTCAAGCCCTTGGTCGGGGCGCCCTCACTCGGGTAGCGCAACACCGGAAATGCGCGCGCATTCGGACAGCAGCTGATCCTGCATCGTCACGTCGCGCGCAATCGGGTTCGGCTCCCGAAGCTGCTGGTGGTAGAAATATTCTCCGCTCGACCGCGCCAGCGGATCGTCGCTGACCGCGAGCCAGACTTGGGTCAGATGCGCCTTGCTCATATCGCCGGGCGCGGAGGGTCCGCCCATCTTGGTCGGGACCCAGCCGGGCTCGAGCGCGTTGGACAGGACGTTCCGCCAGAGCCGTGCGACCGCGAAGGCGATGAGCAGGTCGCAAAGCTTGCTCTCGGCATAGGCCGAGGCGCCGTTCCAGGGGCGCTTGGTCCACAGGAGATCGTCCATCCGCGGCTCAACGCCGTGGTGCATGCCGGAGCTCAGATAGATCAGCCGGTCGGGCCTTTCGATCAGGGCGGTCAGGACATGGGGCGCGAGAACATTCACCGCGAAAACGCTGGGGACGCCCGGCTCGTCTCGACGCGCCGCGGCTCGCGATAGCCGATCCCCGCGTTGTGGATGACCGCATGGTAGCGACCGAGCCAATTGACCTCATCGGCGACGCTCTTGGCGCCGGTGACGGTCGCGAGGTCGGTTTTGGCCGGGGTCTTCGTGCTAGTCTGTACGGCTGCTCGACGCCGTCGAAACGACCAACAGCAAGGCGCACGACTTCTTCCGCATGCTGATCGAGGCGCAGCTGGCCGAGAAAGCTGGAGCCGGAAAAAGGCCGCCCCGCAAGGCAGCGCGCCGGGCGGCCCGGCAAGGGAAGCGGGCGGCGTGAGGCGAGGGAGAATCTCCGCCCTACGCTGCCTTCCGCCTCAGCTCCTCCTCGGCCCGCGCATCTCCTTCAGCGCAGCTTCGACATGCCGCCAGGTCTCAGCGCCCTCCGCGGCCTGTCGCCGGACGGGTCGCGCTGGATCGCCTGCAGGTCCGGCTTCTTCCTTCCCGTGCGTGTGCTGTCGCGCCTGTTCCGCCGCGAGGCGGCCGCCGGCATTTTCCACCGTACAGGGCCGCGGAGCCGTGGCGCCCAACGCCCGATGGTCAGCGCACGACAAATAGGTCGTATTCGATCTGGCCCGGGCTACTGCTAACTCTCTTGGCCAAAGTCTGAACACCGTTCAACCAGCTATAGGTCTTGGACGCAGTCGCAAACCGCGGTGCGTTCACCACATATTCGTCCTTTGAGGCGAGCGTCCCACCCTTCTCATTGCGGTCGACCGCATCCTTGCTGAGAACGATAATCCCCTCATCCATGAAGATGACCTCGTCGTCGTCCGTCTTCAGTATTGCTCGAATTTCTAGCCGCGAGGGGCCGTCGGGTGCGACAATGAGCCGCGCGACGCAAGTCGCCTTGATCTTAGGCCCATGAAACGAGCAATTCGTCACCGGATAGACAATGCTCGGTGCGATCATCTGTGCCGGGTCTGTCGCGACATTGAGCCTCCCAAGATATTCAGTCTCGATTGATGCGACCGGGGCTTCAGCCCCCTGTGCGGCGGATGCCAGCGCCATGGCGGCTCCCGCGACCGCGCTAGCAATCAGACGACGAATCCTCATCTTCGCCTCCTCGCTTACGAGGCGCCTGCGCCGCTCCGTTCCTCAGCCCGGCTGCGCGAGCACCACTTTTAATATTCTATGCGCTTAGGCACCCTGTGCATTGATCAACATCAACGCGCAATGGCTTCTCGTCCAAGGGCCGGAAAATCTGCCTTGCCGACGCCCGCCGCCAACAGGTAGTCGAGATACTCGCTGACGTTGACCACAGGCGTATCGGTTCCGGAACATCCCCGCACGACCTCCATGTCACCTCCATGACTGCTCCGGTTGCTTCCGGCTGGAGCGTTCGCCGGGTGGGGCTTGCACCCACTGGAAAGCGCCGCCTTCTCACGGCGCACGCAAATAGCAGTCGTTCCCCGCCGGCCTAGCGAATGGGTCAAAACGACCCGATCGCGAAATCGCTCGAGCGTGCGCGGAACTGGCGCTCACGATCCAAAGCGTTTACCGTCGCGGCGTCGGTGTAGGAATTTTGCCATTGCAAGCGAATTCCGCGGCCGCAAGTATCCACTTCGACGTACGCCGCGAAAGGCCGTCGTCGACCAAATTGGGAGGATGAAAATGGCCTACGCGATTATCCACTTCTTTCCTGGCGGCACGAAGGAGCAATACGAGGCATCAATTGCAGCGGTGCATCCGAACAGAAAAACCCTGCCAAAAGGCCAGATCTTCCACGCGGCTGGGCCGTCCACAGGCGGATGGACGATTGTAGCGGTTCACGATTTCCAAGGAAAGTTGGGAGCATTTCCGCGACGGCATTCTGATGCCTCAATTGAAGAAGGGCATCACGGGCGGGTTCGCCAATCCGCCCCAGGAAACTGCGATCGAAGTTCACAACCTTCAGAAATAACGACGCGTTCTGTTTCGTGACGGGATCCGTGTTGGCGCCCGTCACCTTTTTCGAGCGCCCGCGCAGTGACGCGGGTCAACTACGTGCGCCCTCGCGCGCCCGACGTTGCGCCTCGGCAATCTGTCAGGTCACTCGCGTGTGTTTCCAGTGACCTTTGAGGCAAAAGTCATAAAGCCATTGCGATCTTCTCGGAAACATCCCAAAGCCGCTTGGCGAGTAACGGGTCTTCAGCATCGGCACGCGCCGGCATCGCCGAAATTATGCAACCGGTGTATCTGTCAAATGCGAACTTTCAGCGCCTTCGGACATCGAGACTTCGTCCTGATATGGACCGCCAACACCGTTGCTCTCATCGGGATTGCGACGTTCGACGCGGCCTGCGCATGGCTGATGACGTCGCTCAATCCCGATCCTTTCACGGTGTCGCTGGTCCAAATGGCGACAGTGCTACCAATGTTCTTGCTGACAATGCTGGGCGGCGCTATCGCGGACGTCGTCAATTTTAGACGCTTCCTCATTCTCAATTCATCGTTCATCGCCTTGTTCGTCGCGGCGTTCGCCACGATCCTTGCGACGAAGCTTGCGACATCTGCCTCATTGTTGGTGACAATCTTCGTGTTGAGCGGCGCATGGGCGTTGAACGCGCCGGCATGGCTTGCGCTCATTCCAAGCCTAGTCCCGCAGGAGGAGCTGGATTTGGCCACGGCCACGAGCGGATCTGCTTACAATATCAGCCGCCTGATAGGACCGGCGGCTTTCAGCTTGGCGATCGCCTATTTCGGCGTGTCCGCGCCGTTCTGGCTCTTCTGCGGGTCCAACTTCGTTGCGATCGCCGTCCTGCTTGCGCGGCGGTCGTTGCAGGGATCCGAGCCGAGGTTGCCGCCCGAGCGCGTCGTGAGCGCGATTTGGATCGGCGTTCGTCACGCCCTTCACAATCGGCGCTTGCGCGCGACGCTGGCGCGCGCCGCAACCTTCTTCCTGTTCGCGAGCGCATTCATGGCGCTTCTCCCCCTGGTCGCACGCCACGCGCTTGGGCGGCCCGAGTTCTACGGCGCCATGCTGTCGGTGGCCGCGCTCGGCTCCATCGTCGGCTCGCTGGCGTTCGTTTCCTTAAGGCGACGGTTCGGTTTCGACCGGCTCGTCGTTCTGGGCTCGGTCTCATGGCCGCCGCGCTATCCCTGTTCGGCTACTCGCACCGCGTTAGTGTTCTGCTCGAGGCAAGCGCCTTCGCCGGGTTCGCCGGAACCATCGTGCTGACGAGCCTCTACGTCTCGGCCCAGGCGGTCCTGCCGAACTGGGTGCGCGCACGCGGGCTGGCCATCCTGTTGACCGTCATTTTCGGATCGGTGTCGGTCGGCAGCGCGGGCTGGGGTAGCTGGCGAGCGCGAACGACCCTTCCACGCGCTTCTTGTCTCGGCCGCCGGGGCGCTCCTGCGATTCCGCTGACTTCGCGCTGGAGGCTCGAGGCTCCCGCCGACACCGATCTCCATCCGTCGTTACACTGGCGGAACATGAACCTTGCAAGAAAGGTCGTCGACGACGAGGGCCCGATTTTGGTTACCGTGGAATATCGGGTCAATCCGGCGGACCGCGCGTCATTTTTGGAAGCCATAGAAGAAATGGGGCACGAGCGCCGGCGCGACGGGGCTGCATCCTGGGGCGTTTTCGAAGACGTCGAGGACAACGGGCGCTATGTCGAGACTTTCTGTCTCGAAACCTGGTTGGACCTCCGCCGCCTGCGCGAACGGGTGACCAAGGCAGACCGGGAGGTCGAGAAAAGAATTGAGGCGATGCTTGGAGAGCCGCGCAGAGTCCGCTTCCATGTCGCTCCGCCCCGCAACCCGCGCTCCCCGATCGTCGAGGCCACGACAATTCAGGCCGTCGCGCGCACGCTCGGGCGACAGACGCGCTTGTAGGGGGCGATGCGCGCCGAACGCGCGGATCTTCGCCCGTCGCCGAGGCGATGCTCGATAGTTGAACCCTGGCTCCGTGGACGACCGGAGTCGGCCAAGTCCGGGCCGCCGGCGATCCGCCGGGCAACGTCTCAGATGGGCG
>CAWIMH010000017.1:0-5291 GCA_963837035.1 uncultured Pseudomonadota bacterium | reverse complement strand
TCGGTACGGTCACCATCGTCGGCATGGTGTTCTCGACCGCCTTCGCAATCTTCCTCGTTCCGACGCTCTTTGTGATTGTCGAGCGGATGTCGCATCGCATTAAGGGCAAGCCGCTTGAGCCGTCGGCAACCCAGCAGCGGGCTTCCGCGCAGGTGGTTCTGCTTCGCGAGCCGGATAAAGGGCCGCTGCGCTGACCGGGCGCTTAAAGATGGCAGGCTACCAGCCATATTACGCCGTTTCGCTGGCCATGTCTGGGAAAGCTCGCGTAGTGCCCGTTCACCGATTTCGCTATCGTCGATTGTTAAAATGGGAACTTTGTACAGATGTTGCAATTCAGTTTGGGAGGATGCCACATGGCAACTGACAACGAGACCTACCTGGAGTTATTCGACGTTTCCAAAAAGACGCAAGTAGGCAAAGCGCCCCTCGCCTCGATTAGATTTATGCCGCGAATAGGTGAGCGCATTTTCCTTCCGCTCGACGAACCGGGACATTGGGATTCCTACACCGTGGTGTCGGTTGAGTACTTTCTCGGTGGCCGGTCTCCGTCAGAAAGTATGGACCGGGTGACTCTCTACGTCGAGGAGTTAAAATAGAATTGCGGGTCTGAGGTGAGGAGAGCACGACCGTCGAGGAGACGCATAGTCTGTGTCTGTGTCCCTCATCTGCGACTGCGGTGCGGTTAGATTTTTGACCCACGCTGAAGATCGGCTTTTCGAAATAAACGGTCGGCCGTAAGTCTGGCGGATCTAAGATTAGCGGTAAAAGGCGTGCTTGGCGTGTCGTTTGCGGGTTCGTTGGCGCTGTTTGCGGGCGGAGTTGGGATATATCTCTCTTCGATCACCTCCCGGAGCATAATGATGAGTTATTGTCAAATGTTGTGGATCGGCCGGTCATGATCAGGCGGCTTCCCTAGGTTGATTGTCAGTTGACTGAGTAACGTGTTTCGCGGGATCGACCTGGACTCCATCGGCGAACTTCACCCCGGCACGAACCAGCGGCAATAGCTGAGCGCCATCGAGGTGGCGCCAGCGAAGCTGGGCCATGTCGAGCAGCTTGAACGCCATCAGCAGTCCCTTGGTTCTTGAACCGGCGCCCCTGGTCGCGCGCTCGCGCAAGCGCACGGTGGCGAACGGCGACTCGATCACGTTGGTGGTGCGCAGATGCTTCCAATGCTCGGCGGGAAAGTCGAAGAAAGTAACCAGACGCTCCCAATTGGCGGTGAGCGACTCGACCGCCTTGGAGTACTTGGGCTGATACTCCGCCTCGAAACGCGCGCGTGCGGCCTCGCAATCGGCGCGGCACTCGGCGTACATCATCTCGTGCAGCGCGCGCTTGGCGCGGGGCTGCAGCCGTTGGGGCAGCTTGTCGAGCACATTGCCGAGCTTATGACACCAGCAGCCCTGCTCGCGGGTCTCGGGCCACACCTCGCGCGCCGCGGCCCAGAATCCCAGCGCGCCGTCGCCCACCGCTACCACCGGCGCGGCCATCCCGCGCCGCTTGAGATCGCGCAGCAGCGTCTTCCAGCTCTCGGCGCTCTCCCGGTAGCCATCCTCGACCGCGAGCAACTCCTTCTCGCCGTCGGGCCGCGCGCCGATCATCACCAGGGTGCAGAGCCGGTCGTCTTCGAGCCGGATGTTGAAGTGCACCCCATCGACCCACACGTAAACGTACTCGCGCCCGGCCAGATCGCGCTGGCGAAAGGCGGTGTATTCTTGCTCCCAGCAGGCGGTAAGTCGGGCGATGTTGGTCGGCGACAGACCGGCCGCGTCTTCGCCCAGCAACCCTTCCAGCGCGGGGCGAAAATCGCCGGTCGAGAGCCCGCGCAGATACAGGATGGGCAGCACCTCGGCGACTTTGGGTGAACGCCGCATGTAGGGTGGCAGGATGCGGCTGGTGAAGCGCCGGCGACCTCCTTGTTCATCACAGCGCCGGTCATCAACCCGCGGCGCCTTAAGCTCTACCGTTCCTGCTCCCAAGGTAAGCTTGCGCGCCTGGGCCTGGCCGTTGCGCACCACCAGCGCGCGTCCCTGCTCGTCGCGCTCGCCGCGATGGCGCTCGACGTAATCGTCGGCCTCCGCCCTGAGCGCTTCGATCAGCATCCGCCGTGCGCCCTCGCGCGCGATCTCGTCCAGCGGCAAAAGCTCCTCGCTGGCTTCCCTTTCATCCTGCTTCTCGACTACCTTCAGCATCGGTGGCGTCCTCCTTCCACCCGGCTCCCACCGGGGTTCGCGTTGCTCTACGCGGAAGGGTACGCCGCCTTTTTCATGCACGTCATCGATCCACAACTTTCGGTAATAGCTCCATAATGATCACTACACAGGTCAGCTCGATGTAGCAGTTTGGACTTTTGGTGTTCCCGGTCTTCATCATTCTGAGTCTCCTGGGCAGTACGACGACGCTAGAGAGTATGCTCGAGACGTTGCAGCGAATAATGCAGTTCTCGAGGTCGACCCACTTTGTCAGCTTCGCCCAGGCCGTTCTTTATCGCGGCGCTGGCTTGGACGTGGTATGGCAGGACTGCGCTGAAATCGCGTGTGCATACCAAAAACTCCGAAAGCGCCGAAAAGTCTAGAGTTTTGAGATTCACCGCCGTAGTGTCGCCAGCATGCATAAGCTTGTGCGTTCGATCGTTTCGGTGCTTGCCCGCCGATTCCGTAGCCGGGCGGTTGTGGAATTAGAGAACCTCGCTCTCCGTCATCAACTGCACGTTCTTCGCCGCCAGCGGCCGGGTCGGCCCCGGCTGTTCGCGATCGACCGCTTGCTCTGGGTCTGGCTCTACCGAATATGGCCGCGCTGTCTGGACGCGATGGTGTTGGTCAAGCCTGCCACCGTCGTTCAATGGCATCGTCAAGGCTTCCGCCTGTTTTGGCGTTGGCGTTCGAGATCAGGACGGCCGTCAGTGGATCGCGAGATTCGCGCTCTGATTCGGCAGATGAGCAGCGCCAACCCGCTCTGGGGTGCGCCCCGGATCCACGGCGAGCTGCTCAAACTCGGCATCGAGATCGGCCAGGCTACCGTCGCCAAGTACATGGTGCGAAGACGTGGGCACCTTCGCCAACCTGGCGCAGCTTCCTGGGCAATCAGGCCGCGGGTATCGCCCCGATCGACATGTTCGTCGTGGGGCGTCCGTCTCTTTTCGCCTGCTATACGTGATGATCATTCTCGGCCCACGATCGCAGGAGGATCATTCGCTCGGATGTCACCGAATATCCGACCGCCGGCTGGCTCTCGCGCCAGGTAACCGAAGCGTTCCCGTGGGACACTGCTCCCCGCTATCTGCTGCGCGATCACGACGCCTCGTACGGCTCGGAGTTCTGCAACCGGGTTAAGGCAATGGGCATCACCCAGGTCGTCACCGCACCGCGATCACCGTGGCAGATGCGCGCCGGCTCGGCACCCGTCATCTCATGATTTCTGTATTGGTGGGTTCTTCGATCTCGATGAGGCGTCAATCATTTGCTGACTCGATCGCATCGCATTTCACTTCTCCCGCCAATTCGCTCGCATCCCGGCTCCTGGTCAATTGCGCCCCCGATGGAATTTTTGGTAGGCACCGGCGCTCCGTAAGCGGCAGTTGCGACTGGAATTCTGCGACTTCCCCTCTGTAGCGAAAATAGCTCGGTCCCCGTTGCCCCATTTTACATCCCGTCGTGCTCGATGGTTTTCGGCGAATCAAAGGCGATGTAGGTTTCGCATCACGCGGATTGGTCTTTCGCTCTGCCGAGATGTTCTTCGAGCGTAATCCCTGCGAGACTCGACTTTAGAAGATAAACCACGGTTTTCCGAGACTCGCGGAACCTTCACCAGACCCAATTCCTCGAGCCGAGCAAAGCTGATCCTTTAGAGTCTCACCGTCCGTCTCCCAGCCAGTCGCGCGCGTTGCGAATTTTTCGGTGGGGACTAAGCCAATAGTAGTAAACCGCGAGCGCGCCGGCGACGACGATCGTAAGAACGGGGAGTAATGCCGCAAGCTTCATCGAATCGGAATGCTCGTTTCGACGCCTTCAAGCTAACCCAACTTCCACACTGCTCCAAACGAATTCACTCCCGCCAAATCTCATCCTCGGACCATCCGAGTTCCTTGAACTCGGCCGCGCGCAACGGCGCCTCGCCAACGGAGAAGAACTCATCTAGCTGCGGCGGTGCGATGCCGGTAGCGGCGAGCATCGCGTGGGCCTGGCCGCGATGGTGAATCTGATGCTGGAACAGATGCAGCAGCAGTCGGTCGGCGCGTTCGGTCTGGATGCGGTCTTCGCGATAGATCCGGACGGTCCGCTCGGGCCCGTGCTCGTCCATCGCGTTGCACCATGCGATCAGTTGGCGATCGACCACGGCCTGCTCAGGACGCAGTTCGGCCAGAGTTGGGCAAGGGACGGGATTAGCCCATGCGGCAGGGCCAAGCGTGCCACCCTCGAGCGCGTCGACGTAGAAGCGATCGACAATCAGTATGTGGTTGAGGGTCGCCTGAATCGACGGAAAGAAGCTTGTGCGCGGCGCCTCGAATTCCGCCTGCGATAACCCTGCGCAAGCGGACAGGAAACGATGATTGGCCCACGCGTTGTTGTAGGCCATCGAACGTAGCGTCAACAGATTTGAAGGCATGGGGATCCTCCGTGTTGGTTGCTAATTCCCGCGCAGGTCGCGATTCGCTTGCATCCGTCCTTCGAGAATAACTACCGCGGCGAGTGGTCGAGCCGGACTTGCGCGCGCACTTTTTTCGCCGGCGTGCCGGCGAGTCGCTCAGCGAACTTCGAAGCTCGCGAGGCGCTGGTCGAACATCTCGACCCAGACGCCGAGAAGCTCGGAGAGCTGCTGGCAAATTTCCGGGAGCCGGCCGAAGCAGGCGGCGCCTTCGCGGCCATCGCCATCTTGAGCGGCAGAGCAAACGACGATAATACTCGAGGTCACGGAATCGCGCAGCATCAAAATACAGATCGGCGTCGAGGTCGCGCCTCAGCGAGCAGGTTGTTCCCTACGAGACTAAAGAAAGCTTCGCCCGTCAGCAGAACGGCGATCCGCCGCCTTTGGCCGCTCTTTTTTCAAGCCTGAAAGCAATGTGGATCGCGTCTCTCTTCCCCGATAGCATCGTTGTCGATGGACGAGCGCCTTCAAAACCAAAAGAGTTGCGCCCCCTGCGCACGCTGTCGGATGAGCCCTCGGCGTCATTCCATTCCGCACCTTCGGGACGTCGATGATCTTGAGACGCCCAGCCTCCTTCTGGACCTCTTCGGGATCCGTCGTCGCGAACCACGGCAATGCGATGGCGAAGCGATGAGCCTACGACATGT
>CAWIMH010000016.1:0-204225 GCA_963837035.1 uncultured Pseudomonadota bacterium | reverse complement strand
CGACGCGACAAAGGCGAGCAATATGGGCAGCCAACAGCAAACTTGTGCGGTTGCGCCGAACGACCGCGCTGACCAACGAAACCGCGAATACAGTTCCAGCGACAGTCGCCAGCCGAACGGAACTGCTGATCAATCCTAGATTTCGCATGGCTTCCACGAGCCAGGCTAACATCAGATGAGCGTTGCCCAGCGGAAACTCCGAGGTGTCGGCGCGAGCGAGCCTGAGGTTAAGGAGGCCGGGACGTACTGAATACCAATAGGCTAGTCCGGCCGACCCGGCCCATAGCGCGAGCACCGACGCGTCACGCAACCACTCCGCGCGCTGATCCCGACGCAGATCACGCGCCGCAATCGCTAGTCCGATGCCGCCCAATACGAAGACGGACGGGAAGGAAAACCACAGTGCCAGGGCGCCAGCGACGCCAGCAGTCCATGAAATGGTCTCACCTGGTTTCGCTCTAACAATCGGCAGGCACAGCCAAATCAGCAGGATCGCGGTAAGGACGTCCAGCGAGTACGGCTTGACCTGGACCGACGCGCCGACCAACGCTTCGGACATTGCGAAAAAGCCAGTGGTGGCGGCACTCTCGAACCATGGCAACACGCGGGAGGCCAAGAACCAAAAGCAAGGCACGGAGACGCAGCCGGCGGCGAGAGGTAGGAGCCGTAGCGCGCGCTCGCCGTCGCCGAAGGTCAGGACAGCGAGGCGCTCGGCCCAGAGAAAGCCTAACGGCGCCGCCTGGTCAAAGTCGAGAGTGCGCATAAGGCCGCGCATACCACGATTTATGATGTTGAGCGCGAGACAGATATCATCGTGGTTGAGCGAGAAATTGGCAAAATACTCCGACAATCGCAGTGCGACTCCAAAAACGACAAAGATAGTTGGTAGAATCCCAAGCAGATCGCTAGCGATTCGGTTCGCGTGGTCGGGCCGGGTCGGAGTCCCGTCGCCTGAGGCCCTAGCTGGCATTTCCGCTCCGACCGGGTAACACATAAGCCAAAACCCTGGCATGCGGTGGCTTAGAATGCAGTCCTCTCCCTGGAGACATTACGCACACTAGGCTCTTGTAATGTGACGGCCGGGGCACCCATTTGACACTAGCAAAGAAAAAGAAAAGGCCCACCCGGGTTGGATGCGCCTTTTTCGGCACATTCGCGGGCCAGGCTCTACGCAGCGCCAGCCCAACCGCCTTTTCTCTTCAGCTTGAATCGTAGGTCCGGCTTTGGCTCGACCTTCTTTTCGAATTTATCTGCAACGGCCAATAGAATCTCACCCACCTCTTCAGTCTTTCGAGCGGTCAGTACCAACCCGCGCACGAGACGATCGGTACGGTCACCTCGATCTCAGTTTAAAGAGCACTTTCAGTGTTTCTATTTCCAAATGCAGCGTGTTGATCGAGCGATCGACTTCTGCTTCGACCTATTGCGAGCCGACGGATCGCGCCGCGAGCCTCTTCCCCGCTTCCGCAGACCCTGTCGCATCCTGCCTGAAGCATTTTTGAAGCGTCCCAAAGGGCGGCTTTGCCGCCCGCGAATATTGTAAGATCTGAGGAATCCGCTCTTAGGACAGCAATCGCCTCTATCGCCGCAGGCAAACACTCGCTCATCGTGCACGACAAGCAAATGAGTTGTGGCGCAAATTTCTTAGTCAGTGTTCGTAGCTCTATAGAGGTGTCTGCTTCGATCAGCTTGACCGCGGCTCCGGCATGACCCAAAAGCTGCAGCACCATCAGTAAGCCGAGGCTATGCACTTCTCCAGGAGGACAGACGCCTAGAACGCGCAGCCCAGCCGACTGTCGCGGCCTCAAGTATCGCTTGCCCAAATCCACTATCAGTTCACGGATTGTCTCTATGAGAAGTTGCTCGATCTCTTCACTGATGTGATTGGCTGCCCTTTCCTCACCGCTGAGTGACAAAACTGGTGTGAGGAGATCGTCGAAAGTTCGTTCCAAACCTAACTTGTCGCAAAAACCGATCGCCAACTCTCGAGCGCCGTCTGTATTTTGTTCAAGGAGTAGCCGATAAAAATCATGGTAGTCCTCAAGCTCCCGGTCGGCGCCAAGTAGGACGGAAAAAAAGCCCAGCGCGGGAATATGGTCGCCGGCAACCTTGAGGCAGGCGGTAAGGGGAGTAGCCAGCAACAAGCCAGGTATTCCCCAGAGCCACGACCAAAACATCGCTGATATTAAAATCGCGGTCGGTGACAAGCCGATCCCGGATCCTATCAGAAATGGCTCGATAAACTGGGCCGCGATTTGATCGAAAAGGATGAAGGAACCGAAGATCTCTAAAGACTTCGCCCAACCGGGAAACACGGCAAAGGCAACGAGTGCCGGCAAAATAGCCGCAGTTATCGCCCCTGCGTATGGTATGAAGCGCAACAGACAGGCGAGCACTGCCCATACCGGAACGCTCGGCAGTCCTAACGCCCATGCCGTCAGTCCACAGGCCAAGCCAAAGCCTAGATTAACAAGAGAAAAGAGCAGTAAATAGTGGCCAACAGTGTGTGCTGCTGTCTCTATTGCCTGAGGCGCGATCGTGACTCGCGCGCGGGCGATCAGTCGTACCGCCCTGTCGCGCAAATCCCTTCTGCTATAGAGCAAAAAAAACATAAGCACGATGATTAGGAGCGCTTCCACCAGAGCATCGAGCACAGGCAATACGGGACGCAAATTCTCAGTCATCGATGGAGCTGCAGATGCGGTCCGGATTATCTCACGGGAGCGCGGCGCTGGGGTGCCCCTTTGAACTCGACGCTGAATATCTGACAGCCCGTGCTTAAGGTGTTGAAGCCACGGCGGCGTGGTTTTCTCCAGGGCTCCGAGCTTGTTCCCGATATTGACGGAATATCCCGAAATCTTGTCCGCCACCGTCGTCATTTCAATGCTCAGAAAGTATCCCTGTTCCCGCGACTGCTCCAAGGGCGATGAGGACTACCACAGCTGCACTGCAAAACCTACCCACGAAGGGCTCCAGGCAACTGCAGAGCGGCGTAAAGACGACCGCGAGAATGAGGGCAAGTGTAATTGGCAGAAATATGTCGGCGCCGCGATACAGAACCATTGTCGCAACGAACAACGTCAACGCTGGAATCGCGCTCGCGACGAACGTCAATATATATCCAGCGTCCGACTCTTCACCGATGCTGCTGCTCAAATCATCGGTCACTCTTAAATCCTCATGCGCCAGATTGAGTCATCGGAAAGCGTCTGGATGGGTAAATTAAAAGTACATTGAGTCATTTGCTGCCAGAACCGCTGTCCCATCAACAATGGCTGAAGAGCGCGATCAGAATAATGATAGGTATGGGTACACCTAGCAGAAAAAGAAGAATTGAACGCATGGTAAGACCTCCAGAATCAGTTGACAGCAATCCGAATCAGAGCCGACAGAAGTCATCAGTTTAAATGACCTGGACATGATCCCGCTCTCTACCGCCAATTGTTGCCGCATAGCTCGCGCAAAATGCGCCGATCAGAAGAGCAATAAATAACCACAGCGATGCATGCGCAACCGCCTTGCGAGCGGTGTCGGTTGTCTGTTGAATTTGTTCAAATACGCTTGCCACGCGCAGTTGGGCGTCTGTCTGGTTAAGGCCGCTCCTTGCGGCTACCATTTCGGCCAGGTAGCTTTGGTCAGCAGCCGGTAAACTTCCCTGCCCGAGCGCATTGGCCAAAATTCGTGTTGCCTCGACGCGTACCGACAAATCCATGCTTTTTGAAGCGGGGTGATCTGACCGAAATAACTTATCAATGAAGTACCCATTCGGATCGGCCGCTGCAAAAGCTGAAAGTCCCGATGATTGCCGGGCTCCAGCAGGGCCGCCGAGCGAAGTAGCCGCCGACACTAAAAACAAAGCGCTAACTACCAGACCGACCGCCCAGACTAAAAACCCATGTGCCGTATCACGAAAATATATTTCATCGTTGTGAATGGTTGCCCACTTCGTGCGTAATCGACCCGCCAGGTAGCCGCCCATTGCCGAAGCGATGATTTCCGTGATGATTAGCCAGAGTATCGCGGCCTTGCCAATAGTCGACGTTGATGGGCTCAGGTTTGACCAAGGAGAGATGGATGACAGGCCAAGGCCGGTACCCAGTGAGAGCAGAATAAACCATAACGAGGCGGCAACAAACGCTCCGGCAATGATCGCGGCCCAGGAAATGCCAGAGGAAGATGATTCATCTGAAATTAACGTTTCACGATTACTCAATCGATTACTGGTGACGCTCGAAGCTGCCATTCTCTCCTCCCCAACGCGATCGTTGACGGATACACCGTCCAGATTGTAGTTTAAACCCGAGTCTTCGCCGGCGATCCCTAGTCGGTTCGCTTTTCCACCGCTGTGGGCAGCGCCATCGCACCCTTAACGATCAGATTGTTATGAACCGACCTGACTCCGGATACTCGTTCTGCAACGATTCCCGCCTCTGATATATCCGTCTCCCGATTAACGAAGCCGCTAAGGTCCACAACACCCTTATAAGTCTTAACGTGAACGTCCGACGCACTTAACTTATTATCCTGCAGGAGATCCGCCTTAATCTTGGCGGTGATGGTCGAGTCGTCGATGTACCCGCCCGTACTTTCACGTGTGGGCGTCGAGGCGCAACCGGCCATGCACATTGCGATCGTCACGCAGAGAAGTAGAGCTGGTCTGCGGAAGCTACAATGTAAGACTCTTTGACGGTTTGCGAACATTTGCTGTCCTCCGAAAAGGTCTCAGGGCTGATCCGCGCTGTCCGGATCGTTGCAGGTTGGGATCGAGGAGATCCCAACCTGCAAACTGGCCTAGCGATAGTCGGGTGTTCTTTGGTCCTTTGAAACTGAAGCCTCGCCCGTATAGGAGATATCCTCGGCGCCGCCTCTCACGAAGATCTCCTTCGCCCGTTCACGTTCTTTACTATCGTCGGTATGAACCGACATCAGAATGTTTCCGCCTTTGATCTTGCCTTCGTAGCGTTTTGCCTCATACTCGGGAATCCCCATGCCGACTAGCGCTCCTGTGAGGCCGCCGACCGCTGCGCCACCTGCCGCTCCTGCGAGAGCCGCCATGATGGGACCGGCAGCGATAAATGGTCCAAGACCTGGTATTGCTAGCGCTCCGATACCAACCAGCCAGCCTAGCGCTCCTCCCAGGATGGCACCGCCGCTGGCGCCTGCAGTCGCCCCTTCAGGAGCCTTGGTGTGCTGCTCATGGGCGAAGTCTTTCGAACCTTGTTTATCTGGAAACAGCACCGAAACGTCATTCGCGGTGAAGCCGGCAGCCTTCAAATTCTCAGCTATCATGACCGCCTGAGATTCTGTCTTAGCGATACCAAATACTGCTTTTTCTGCCATGTGAGTCTCCTACTGCCCTTTGACTTCGAGTTGATTATCGACCTTGTCGACGCCCGCAATCGCCTGAGCTTTGCTCGCGACCAGGGTTTTTTCACGTTCGGTCTCTACGGGGCCGCGCAATGTAACGTCGCCATGCTCGCTCATAATCTTCACGTTATGGGCCATCATCGATAACGAATCGTCCTTCATTACGGCCCTACGTATCTGACGGGTAAGCTCCAAGTCGGCCTTGGTGTTCGACTGCTGGCCCGCTGTTAGCGCTGCCTGTTCCCGATCGCGGACATTAACCGCGGAATTATCCGGTGCAAGGGGCTTCGACTCCTGCGCCGTTATGACTGTGGCCGACCCCACCAAAGTCATGGATAATATTAATACTGGTGCTAAGTGCTTCATCGACAATTACCTCTTGTTATTCCTTAGAGTACCCGGCTGACAACGAACCAAATAATGAGGACCGTTACGGGAACTCCCAATAGCCATGCGATTCCATAACCCATTTGTTATTACCTCCGGTTTGTGTAATGGCCAGGATGTGACATTAGCTAGCCCTTGCTTGATTGCCGGGAGCTGACTTGCCGGTTCCCTGGCGCTTGAGCTGCTGTTTACGCTTTTCCAATTCCGCGCCTAACTCCCCCAAGCGACGCTCCCCGAGAAACTTTGTGGCATCGGGGAACATTTCGCCCTCCTCGTCCTTTACGTGATGCTCTACATCTTCTTTCAGCACCTTGATCTTCATGTCATAGCCTTCGTCAGTGGGCCGGATACTCGCGATTTCCTTGAGCAAGGTCTTTATTTGCTTGTGCTCTTCGTAACCCTCCCGCACTTCGTCTTTGACGTGTTCCGACCTGGCTTTCTTTACAGCAGGGTAAAAAATCTCCTCTTCGATGGTGGCGTGCACTTCCAAGGCACTGTTTATTTCGTTGAACACTTGGATCTTCTTTTCACCATCGCGCTTACTTAACTGCTCCTCCTGGGTGAACAGCTTTTTCACCGCGGCATGATCCGCTGTCAGCAATCCAATCGCATCTTGTTCTTTAGACATTGCATCTACACTCCGAGTTATATCGCGCCTGCGCGCGAGTTTATTGGCAAACATCTCCACCGAGTCAGCAGCGAGCTGACTTGAGCTCCAATCCCCTATGTGTCATCCACAAACTGCCTCAGCTAAGTTCTGAGGCTTCGGGGAGGTGTCTACGACGAAGAGGCAGCAACAGTTGTGCCGTCTGATACGAGTTTGTATAAAAACGGAGAGGCCTATGGCGATTGAGTCTTTGGTGCTTCACCTGGGCACGAAAGGTTCGCACTGGGTAATACTTGCAGGCTCGCTGCGGTCCGTTACTGAACCTCGGGTGTCGATCCCCAGGCGATGGAAGCTCGGATCAGCGCTCGACAATCCGCTTGTCTCGGTAAGATGGGCGATTGCGAAGGGATCCGCCGGCGAGCACGCAACTTTCTGCTGCTCGGCGTTCAGTCTGTAAGCGAAATCGGCAGCGTGGCCCTGGCCAACCGGCGGGTCTTCCGACTTAGTTGCCGCTAATTCCGAAAAACGGCGTTCGGCCGACAGGCGGTTACAGGTCAAACTGAAGAGCCGGCACTGGCCAAATGTTGGCCAAGTGGCCGTACCGAAAAGGCACCGCTCGCTCCATTTCTCCAACCATCAACTTCCGGAATGGCTCGCTGTTTGCACTTGGTACGATTGCGACGGGGAGGCCGCAGTGCCGAATGCGAAAATGAGCGACCATAAAATGGTGCTGTTAGTCGACGACGATGTTGACCACGTCCCACTTGTCGACCTGAGAGGTTATTCTTGAGTCAGGCGGAGATTGAGCCAGAATGCATTAGAAATACTCAGGGCGATGTGGCTTGAACACCACTCCTGGGGTTTCGTACGTCGAGTGCTGCCTAGGTACACCCTCCCACAAAGCCGCAAGGAAGCACTCTAGGCCGCTTGCATGAAACCAGAATGCCCTGATTTCGGTAGAACGACTCAGAGCATTACACACGACTGCATCGTTTCAGCTGTCGTTCATCTAATGGTCGAGACTGGAGTTAGGGCCTTTCAATGCATTTCCTGAATGCATCGGGGATGACCAATTGGCTCTCGAACTGGAGTTATCTAGGGATTTTCGTTTGCATCTTCTTGGGAAACTTTGGAATCCCAGTGCCGGAAGAGTTGGTCTTGCTTACCGCCGGCTTTCTCGCCGGTCGCCACATCCTAGAGCTTGATACCCTGTATATCGTCGCCACCATCAGCTCGGTCGCTGGCGACTCCTGCGCCTTTGCAGTTGGGCGTACCGGGGGAAAGCGTCTTTTCGGATGGCTTTCCCAGAAGTCTAAATTTCTGCGCAGGCGTTATCTACATTTGAAAAAGCTCTTTCAAGCGCATGGCCGGAAGGCGGTCTTCTTCGCTCGGTTTGTGATGGGCGTGAGGTTCATGGCGGGTCCAATGGCGGGTGCGGCAGGAATGGGCTTCTGGAGTTTTTTCGGCTGGAACCTTCTAGGGGCTTTAATCTGGTGTTTCGTGTTGATCACTATAGGTTATTCGGTAGGTAACCGGTTGGACTGGGTTGTCAACCTAGCGCAAACTGGCGGACGGTGGATCGCGGGAACAGTCGTTCTGGCCGTCGCTGGGATTTTGCTATTTTGGAGAAAGAAATACCATCGAGCCGATTTTCGCATTTGATATTTAGCTGGCGTCGGTCTCAGTTCTTGGAGATATTAAGCGACCGTGGCTCCGTGAATGACGGCGATCCGAGGTAGCTGCACGCCGGACGCACGCCGACTCCTGAAGCCGGTTGCCGCCAAATCTTAATCTCAATGTTAATGACACAACGTCCTCTATAGTTCCTCGACATCTGTCACGGTTAGAATGTAAGATTTGCCTTACTACAGTTAAGAGTTCGCTCAAAAGCGTCGATCTCGCTGGGGTCGAAGCCTACGTTGCAGCCCGAATCGAAGCCGCCGCCAGCGTCGGGACCACCAAACTCGTTGGGCTTCGTTCCACCCAGCGTCTTTGCGCAACAGGCCGCAGGGAACGGCGGACCATGAACCCGGATTACTCACTCGCAGGCTGGGTCAGTAGTCGGGGGACCCTCAACTGGCGCAATCCAAGGACGCGCTGCATGACGATGAGATACTGCCACCTGAGCGATGCCTACCTGAAAGCGGCCGTGAACCGGGTCAACCTCGGCGCGCACGCTTCGCCGTCGAAGGTGCGCGCTAGGAGCACCCCTTCACCAACCGTTCCCCGCAAAAAAACCGCCGTGGGCGGCGAGCGCGTTTAGGTTCCATGACCGGAAAGCTCATCCGGATCTTGAAGTGAAACAGAATATGGATTTGGCACCCATCTGGCGCCGGTGCCTTCGGCTCGTTTCATCCGATTTTCGTAAGTCCTTGATTTTATTGGTGGGCGGTGCAGGTTTCGAACCTGCGACCCCCGGCTTGTAAGGCCGATGCTCTACCGCTGAGCTAACCGCCCAAACACGGCGACTCTATTGGACGAATGTTCAAGAGCAAGAGCCCGCGCAACAGCGGGGGTAGACGCGATTGCGCAAAGCTATTGTGTCTGATTCTAACGGCAACGGGGTAGGGCGCTAATATCTGTGGAGATGCAATCTTGCGCAGTCAGGCAGATGTACGGGGTTGATCTGAGCTCAACCCATCGTTCAGAGAATCCTTGAGCTGCTTGCCCGGCTTGAATTTTGCCGAACGACTCGCGGAAATCTGAATCGATTCGCCGGTCTTGGGGTTGCGTCCGGTACGCGCTTGGCGAGTAGACACGGAGAACGTACCGAAGCCTGAGATGTTAACACGCTCGCCCTGTTTGAGCGCTCCGATGATGTCGTCGAGGACGATATTAACCGCCTTCTCGGCTTCGTTCTTGTTCATCCCGAGTTTGTTGGCCAAACCTTCGATCATGTCGGCTTTGGTCATGAGCCCGCTCCAGCGCCCTCCACACTCCGGTTTGAGAATGCACCAGGCGGGCGATCCCTTTGCAGCCACCCGCCCGGGCGCATTTGTCTGTCAGAAAAATCTCAGGAAAGATTCGGCGAAACCGTGGAATCGTCCTCGCCTTCTTCCACAATCGGCGCCTTGCCCGCGGGTTCATCCGCGAAGTGCGGCGCGGTCTCCGGCCGATGAGGCCTAAAAAACGTCTCAGGATCTGCAACTATCAGAGCGTGCTTGAGCACGTCATCCATGTGGTCGACTTTGATCAGCGTAATGTTCTTCAGTATCTGCTGTGGAATATCCTCGATGTCCTTCTCATTTTCCTGTGGTATCAGGACGGTCTTGATACCACCGCGATGGGCGGCCAGCACCTTTTCCTTGAGGCCGCCGATCGGCAAGACTCTGCCGCGTAACGTGATCTCACCTGTCATCGCGAGGTCGTTGCGCACCTTCAACCTGCACAGCGCGGACACCAGCGATGTCGCCAACGTGATTCCAGCCGAGGGTCCGTCCTTCGGGATCGCCCCCTCCGGGATGTGAATATGAATGTCGATCTTCTGATAAAAGTCGGGAGAGAGACGCAGTTGCTCGGAGCGCGAGCGGACGTATGATAGCGCCGCTTGGGCACTCTCCTGCATAACCTCACCCAACTGGCCGGTAATAGTCAGCTTGCCACGGCCAGGAACGATGGTGACTTCGACTCCGAGCAGCTCGCCACCGAGTTCCGTCCACGCGAGGCCGGTAGTCATACCGATTTGCGGTTCCTTTTCGGCAATACCGTAACGGAATTTCGGCGGTCCGAGGTATTTGAGCAGGCTTGAGGCCGAGACCTTTACGTGTGCGTTGCGATCAGTCTTAACTACCTCGACTGCAACCTTGCGGCATATTGAAGCGATTTCGCGCTCGAGATTTCGCACTCCTGCTTCACGGGTGTAGTTGCGTACGATGCTCAAGATGGATCGGTCGGAAAACTCGATATTCTCTTCTGTGAGGCCGTTGGCTTCGCGCTGCTTGCGCATCAGGTATTTCTTCGCAATTTGGAGCTTTTCCGATTCCGTGTAACCGGGAATCCGGATAATTTCCATGCGATCCTGCAGCGGCCGTGGGATGCGGTCGAGGGTGTTCGCGGTGGTGATGAACATCACCTTCGAGAGGTCGTAGTCGCAATCCAAGTAGTGATCGTTGAAGGTGAAATTCTGTTCCGGGTCGAGCACCTCCAGCAGGGCTGAAGATGGATCACCGCGGAAGTCAGTCGACATTTTGTCGACTTCGTCGAACAGCATCACCGGATTGCCCGAGCCCGCTTTGCGCATGCTCTGAATCACCTTACCCGGCAGCGCACCGATGTAGGTCCGGCGATGCCCGCGGATTTCGGCCTCATCGCGCACGCCGCCCAGCGACACGCGCACGAACTTGCGCCCGGTGGCACGCGCCACCGACTTGCCAAGAGAGGTTTTGCCAACCCCAGGAGGTCCGACCAGGCACAGAATCGGTCCTTTGAGTTGGCCGACTAAGGTCTGCACAGCGAGGTATTCGAGGATTCTCTGCTTTACCTTTTCCAAGCCATAGTGGTCTTCTTCGAGAATACGTTCGGCCTCCTTGATATCGAGCTTATCCTCCGTGTACTCGAACCAGGGTAGGGCGAGGAACCAATCGAGATAGTTTCGAACGACTGTCGCCTCGGCCGACATCGGCGACATCATCTTCAGTTTCTTGATTTCGCGTTCGCACTTCTCACGGGCTTCGGCGGGCATCTTCTTCTGCCGGAGCTTTTCCTCTAATTCCTGGATTTCGTTCTTGAACTCGTCCTTTTCGCCGAGTTCCTTCTGGATCGCCCGCATCTGCTCATTTAGGTAATACTCCTTCTGGGTCTTCTCCATCTGTTTTTTGACCCTAGAGCGGATGCGTTTTTCGACCTCCAAAATCTCGAGTTCCGAGCGCATGTAACCGAGGATACGTTCCAAGCGCTCCGCCGGATTTGTGCACTCCAGAAGCGACTGCTTGTCTTCGAGCTTGATACCGAGATGGCCGACCAGCTTGTCGGCAAGATAGGCAGGGTCGTCGACCGCCGCGATTGAAGAGACCATCTCGGGCGGAATCTTCTTGTTCAAGCGAACGTAATTGTCGAAGGTGGCGTTAACCGAGCGCATCAGCGCTTCAACTTCGGTTGTGCGGTCGCAAACTTCTTCGATCTCTTCGACATCGACCTGAAAAAACTCGTCCTGACTGGCATAGCGCACCACGCGGGCGCGCTTCTTACCCTCGAGCAGCGCCTTCACAGTGCCGTCGGGCAGCCGAAGGAGCTGCACCACGACGCCCAGGGTTCCAATAGTGTAGATATCGTCCGGTCCGGGCTCGGAAACCCGCGCGTCCTTCTGCGCCGCTAAAAGGATCGGCCTTTTTCCGGACTCCGCGGCTTCGAGCGCTTTGATGGACTTCTGCCGTCCAACGAAAATTGGATAAACCTCATGGGGAAAAACAATCAGCTCCCTGAGGGGCAATAAGGGGACAGTTTCATTCGAGGAGACGGTGTCTTTTTTATCGTTTCGGAAAAGCATTTCCGTGAATCTCGACTCTCCTGCTTAGGCAGTTTCTGCGGTCTTCTGGTAGACCAGTAGAGGTTGCTCTTTCTGAGTGACAACCTCCTCAGAGATCATTACCTCCTTGATATTGGGTTGGGACGGAATTTCATACATCAGATCCACCATTATAGCCTCCATTATAGCACGAAGGCCGCGCGCACCCGACTTGCGTTTTAACGCCTCGCGCGATATAGCGCGCAGCGCCCCCTGGGTGAACTTCAGGTGGACGTTCTCCATATCGAACAGTTTCTGATACTGCCGCACCAGTGCATTCTTGGGCTCGGTCAGAATCCGCACCAGCGCTTCCTCGTCAAGCTCGCCTAGTGTTGCGATCACCGGGAGGCGCCCGACGAATTCCGGAATCAGGCCGAATTTGAGCAGGTCTTCCGGCTGGACCTCATTCAGAAGTTCGGAAACCGTACGCGGATCGCGATGGGTGAGATCGGCACGAAAGCCCATCGTTTTGCCCGCGATCCGGCGGCGGATAATATCGTCAAGCCCAACGAACGCTCCACCGCAGATGAACAGAATGTTAGTGGTGTCGACCTGCAGGAATTCCTGCTGCGGATGTTTGCGGCCACCCTTGGGTGGCACGCTCGCCATCGTGCCCTCGATAATCTTTAGTAGCGCCTGTTGGACGCCTTCCCCGGAGACGTCGCGGGTGATCGAGGGGTTGTCGCCTTTGCGCGCGATCTTGTCGATTTCGTCGATGTAGACAATGCCACGCTGACAGCGCTCGATGTCGTAGTCGGCGTTTTGGAGCAGCGAGAGAATGATGTTCTCGACGTCTTCGCCTACATAACCAGCTTCGGTCAGCGAGGTCGCGTCAGCAATTGTAAAAGGCACCTGCAGAAACCGCGCGAGGGTCTGTGCAAGCAGGGTCTTGCCAACGCCGGTGGGACCGATCAGCAGTATGTTCGACTTTTGCAACTCGACCTCGCCGGTCACCATTTGCGAGTCGATCCGCTTGTAGTGGTTATGCACCGCAACCGACAGGATTTTTTTGGCGCGCTCCTGCCCGATCACGTATTGGTCGAGTACCCGCTTGATCTCGGCGGGCTTGGGCACCGCGGATGTCTGACTGAACGCCTCTTCGTTGTCGGTCTCTTCCGCGATTATGTCGTTACATAGGTCGATACACTCATCGCATATGTAGACGGTTGGGCCGGCAATAAGCTTGCGCACTTCGTCTTGGCTTTTGCCGCAGAACGAACACACCAGGTTCCCCGAGCGGTCGTCATGTTTGGCCATACTGCCTCCCCGCGTTCACTTGGAGGACCTCCGGCTTACGATTACCTCATCGATAAGGCCGTATTCAACCGCGGCTTCCGGCGGTAGAAACAGGTCACGGTCGGTGTCCTTTTCGATTTTACGCAAGTTTTGTCCGCTATGGCGCACCATAATATCGTTGAGCGATTCACGAACCCGCAAAATCTCCTTCGCCTGAATCTCGATATCGGTTGCCTGCCCCTGTGCACCGCCGAGCGGCTGATGGATCATGATACGCGAATGAGGAAGCGCGTAGCGCCGCCCCTTCGCTCCGGCCAGCAACAGAATCGCCGCCATGCTAGCCGCCTGCCCAATACACAGCGTTGACACCTGCGGACGGATGAATTGCATCGTGTCGTAAATGGCGAGCCCGGCCGTCACTGATCCACCGGGTGAATTGATGTAGAGGCTGATCTCCTTTTCGGGATCCTCGGATTCCAGAAAAAGGAACTGCGCGGTGATCAGATTCGCCACGTCATCAGTAATCGGGTATCCCAGGATGACGATGCGATCTTTGAGCAAACGGGAGTAAATGTCGTAGGAACGTTCCCCACGGCCCGTCTGCTCCACAACAACCGGTACCAAGTTACTCATAGGTTCCTGAGATCGGCGACGGCGCAAGGTCAAAGGTCAACCGCGTTCCCACTGTTTGAAATTGTAATCAGTTTATGGAAAACGGGCAACCTAAAAGCCAAAGACACGTAAACAGTTTCGCTGTTCTGTCGTGCCACTTGTTGACAGCAAATGCGTGCTGGTATGCCAAGTTCGTCAGCGCATGCCCCAACTTGGGACTCTTGCGAACTGCGACACTCTATCTGCTCCTAAGCGTACCTCCTCATCGTTCTTAGCCACGCCGATCGGAGTTGGCTCGCAACGTACCGATCTCATTACCCGGAGGATTCCTCGCCCGCGGCAGAGTCTCCGGGGACGGTCTCTTCGCTCTGCGCCCGGCTGAGGAGGAGGTCCAGTGTCTTCTCACGAAGCATCGAAACCTTCAGTGCGGCGCGATTTTCCTCGCGACCATAGAATTCCGCAGCGCGTTCACGCTGACGACCACTCTGCGTCACAATCGTCGCGACTCGGTCGGCCACTTCGTCGTCGCTAACCTCTACTTTTTCCTGTTCCGCAATCGCATCGACGATGAGTCCGCTCTTCGCGCGTTTCTCCGCGCGCGCCTTGACCTCCTCGGGATTCTGGCGAGCGCGTTCCATTGCCGCCTCGTGCGGAAGCCCGGCCGATTCCAGCGCCATCATCGTCTCGGCCTCGAGTACCCGCTGGTCGTGCGCCACCAGCGACTCGGGAACCTCCACCGGGTTGCGCTCGACAATCAGGTCGAGCAAGCCCTGGCGGGATCGGGCGTCCGCTTCCTGCTGGCTCTGCTTTTCCAAGCCCTCTCGGACGGCCGCGCGTAGTTCGGCGAGATTTTGATACTGACCCTGGTCCTTCGCAAACTCGTCGTCTACCTCGGGCAGAACACGGGCAAAGAGCTCCCTGACCGTGGCGTGCCACTCTACAGTTTTTCCGGCCAAATCTTTTTCGACGTAATCCGCGGGATAGCTCCGCGATTTGCGCACTTCAACCCCGGTATGCGCGCCACGAAGAACCTCATCGAGGCCGTGCGCAAGCACGCCCGCCGCCACCTGAACAATCCGGTCCTCAATTTTGGTTCCGGGGATGGGTTTGCCATTCTCGAAGCCCTCGAAGGTTGCCACCGCGAAATCGCCTTCCTCAACGGTCTCGCGTCCCTCGATCTTCTTCAGAGTTCCGTGACGCTCGCGTAGGCGTTCGATCGCAGCGTCGACCCCCGATTCGTTGACCTCGATTTTGGCCCTGGGCACCTTGAGGTTCTGGTAATCCCGGATCACGAGAGCAGGCTTAAGGTCGAAAGTTGCACTAAACCGCAGTTGAGCCTTCTTAAGGTCGCTCTCCTCGGTGACGATCTCAGGCTCGACTACCGGTTTGAGGTCGTTCTCATCGAGCGCTCGACCGGTATATTCCTTGACCAATTTCTGAATGACGTCGCCACGGACCTGATCGCCGAAAAATCGTTCAAGCAGCATGCGCGGCGCCCGACCTGGGCGGAAACCCTTAACCTGGACCGTACGCTTGAGGTCATTGTAAGCGCGGTCGAGCTCCCGGTTGATCTCCGTGGGTTCCAGTTCAATTGTCAGCTTGCGCCGGAGCGGCGATGTAGTCTCAATATTGACGTTCATAGCTATTAGCTTAGCTAAACACATGGACGCCGGCGCGATCAACAACGATCGCCAGCCTCCCGCATAGAAGAAGACCCGAAGTTACACGGCTTTTAACGGCTCATTGATAATTTTCACTGTTTTTCGGAGGGTGCAAGATTTTCCCTCGGCGGGTGGCTGAGCCGCTCGAGGGCCCGCCGCGCCACAGACTCGATCTGTCACCGGCGACGAGGCCATTTTTGGCTTCGATTCGCTGGACATGATTAAACGGAAAACCTACACTGCGCCAGTTAATCTGGGTGCACAATGACTGATCGTATCGGCACGGCAAAAGTCGACCAAGAGACTGCGACGCTGTCGCATTTCACTATCAGGAGAGTTTGATTCGATGAGCGAAGCAAAAATCATTCTGCCGCCCCTGACCGGTATGCAGGAGTTATCCTGTGGGCGGTTCTGGGCTCGGCGTTAATATCACTCCTCTTTAGGCTTGTGGCTGGTACGCATTGTGCTCAGCGGCGGATCCGGGGCCGAAATCGATGACCGACGTCGCCGACGCGGTTTATGAAGGCTCGATGGCCTATCTCAAGCGTCAGGTGAAGACGATGATCTTCTTCGTCATCGCGATCGCTGCTCGCTCTTCTGTTCTGATGTATCGCAATGTCTATCCTGACCGCCCGGGCCTCTCCTTCGGCATCGCCTTCGCGTTCATCCTCGGCGTCAGCGCCTCTTATTGCGCGGGCTTTGTTGGCATGTGGCTCGCCGTCAAGGGCAATGTTCGCAGCGCCAATGCCGCCCTGACCAGCTTTAAGGATGCGATGGAGCTGGCGTTCAAAGCGGGCGGTGTCTCCGGCATGTTCGTCGGTGGGCCTGGGATTGCTTGGCGCTACTATCATCTTTCTGATCTTCCAGCAGGACGCCATGAAGGTCCTGGTCGGTTTTGGCTTTGGTGGTTCACTGGCCGCACTGTTCATGCGGGTCGGCGGCGGTATCTTCACCAAGGCTGCCGATGTCGGGGGCGACCTGGTCGGCAAAATCGAAGCCGGGATCCCCGAAGACGACCCGCGTAACGCCGCGACGATCGCGGACAATGTCGGCGATAACGTTGGCGACTGCGCCGGCATGGCGGCCGACGTTTTCGAGTCGTATGAGGTCACCCTGGTGGCCGCGATCATTCTCGCCGCCTACGCGCTTGAGGACCCTGCTTTCGTTGACGCGTACAAGGGTTTCGCTGGCGGCGCCAGCGGGTTCGCCATGAAACTCATTATCTTCGCGCTGATTCTGCGCGCGGTCGGTGTTTTCTCTTCGATCCTCGGGATAATGGCCGTTCGCGTTCCGGCCGGAAGCGGGATGCGCGACCCGATGCGCCCGATCAATATGGGCTTCATGACCTCGGCGATAGCCTCTGTCGTCGGGTTTTTCATCGTGAATTATTTCTACATGACTGACAGCACCGGTGCGCCGGACTGGCGTTTCGCCATAACTGCGACACTCGGCGTCGCGCTCGCGGTCGTGACGTTATGGTTGACGAACTACTTTACCCATCCTGACCGCGGTCCCGTGACTGAGACTGCTCAAGCGGCGCGTACCGGCCCGGCGACCCTTATCCTTTCCGGCCTCGGTGAAGGGCTCGAATCTTCGGTGTGGGCGCTGATGATGATTGTAGCTGTGATTATCGGCGCGATGATCATTTTTCATGAGTCCAAAGCGCTCCAATTCTATGGGATCGCGCTGACTGGCCTGGGCCTGCTGACGACTACCGGCTTCATTCTCGCGATGGACACCTACGGTCCGATCACCGACAACGCTCATGGAATTTTCGAGATGGGGGGAGTCCACCAGGAGGAAGCCTCCAAGACGCTGTCATGGATGGACGCAATCGGAAATACCACGAAGGCGTTGACCAAGGGACTCGCGATCGCGACGGCGGTCATAGCGGCGGTCTCGCTCTTCCAGTCATTCATTGATGCCGCCCATCTCGGTGCGATCGGTGTTCAGATTAATGGCCCGACCGTCTTCGTCGGCTTGATGATCGGTGGCGCCGTGCCGTTCCTGTTCAGCTCGTTCGCAATAAAGGCGGTCGGCCGTGCGGCCTACCAAGTCGTCTTCGAAGTACGCCGCCAGTTCCGTGAGCATCCGGGGATCATGGAAGGCAAGGAGCTTCCGGACTACAGCCGTTGTGTCGATATAGTTACGGCGACAGCGCAGAAAGAGCTTATGAGTCCGGCTATCCTGGCAATTTTCGCCCCGCTGCTGGTCGGCTTTGGCCTGGACGCCGGCGCGCTCGGCGGCTTCCTCGGTGGAACGATCCTGACCGGACAGTTGCTTGCGGTCTTTATGGCAAATGCGGGAGCCAACTGGGACAACGCGAAGAAGAAAGTCGAGGACGGCTACCTGGGTGGCAAAGGTACCGACGTCCACAAGGCGACGATCGTAGGCGATACTGTCGGTGATCCCTTCAAGGATACCGCGGGACCGGCCCTCAATCCGATGATCAAGGTGATGAACCTGGTTGCTATACTCGCGGCGCCGTTTACCACCGTCTCGGTGGGTAATGTCTCCGCGACGCGGGTCGGAATCACAATCCTGTCGGTGGTCATGCTGACTATCGCGGTGGTGCTTTCCAAGCGCGGCTCGATAGCGGAAGAACAGAGCGCGGCGGTTAAAGCCAAGGCGGCGGCCTAACCTCACCCGGTATCTCAGGGAGTTAGGCGACGGCCGCGAGTCTCCGAGACTCGCGGCCGTCGCATTTCAGCCAGCGTCAGCGAGAATAGTGTGGGTCGCGCGAGTGTCTTAGCTGCCCAGGCCTTTTGTAAATTCCGCAACCGCAGCGACCGCGGCCTCAAGGTTCTGTGCTTCGGTCCGCGCAGAACGCGCCCGCGGCTTGAGCGAATGGTCGCCGTCCTCGATCCATTCGATACGAATTCGCGGCGACAGTTTGTATCCCCGGACGTCCTCTCTCCGTCCGAAGGTGTCGCGCGTTCCCTGGACTATCAAAGTCGGAGTACGGAGATCCTCCAAGTGTTTTACGCGCAGACGCTTAGGCTGGCCCGGCGGATGGAACGGGTATCCGAGGCAGACCAGTCCCCGCACCCTCGCTTCGTCCGCAACCAAGCTGGCGATACGCCCGCCCATCGATTTTCCGCCAATCACCAGGCGATCGCCGCCGCCGAGGTGTGCGATTACCTCGCGCCACGAATCGATTAGTATCGGTTCGCGATCGGGCGCTCCGCCTTTGCCGCCCATGCGCCTCGTTTTCATGTAGCGGAACTCGAAACGAACGACACGTATCCGCTCGCGTGCCAGGGCTTCCGCGGCCTTCTCCATGAATGGCGAATCCATCGGCGCGCCGGCCCCGTGCGCAAGCACGATCGTGTATTGAGCGTCGCCCGGGCCGTCGATCAATAAGCCATCGTCCCTCGGAGATACTTTCATTCGCTTTCCTTATCCCTGACCGCGGCGGCATTGCGCGCTATATTCTCTAGCCCATGGCTTCGCAACTTAAGAGCGGTCCCTTCAATTCCACGAGACAACCTCCGTCGCTCGGGTCTCTTGAGGACGGCGAGCGCTACTTTGCCGACGTTTACCATCACCTGCTGACGTCGTCATGGCTGGCGCTGCTGCTCCAGATCGCCGGTGCGTTTGCTGTCGCCAATGCGATCTTTGCGCTCGGCTATCTCCTCGACGGCGGCATCGCGAACGCGCGGCCTGGCTCGTTCGCGGATGTCTTCTTCTTCAGTGTCGAGACCATGGCGACCATCGGCTATGGTCAGATGTCGCCTGTTACCTTCGTTGCTCACGTGCTGATGAGCATCGAGGCATTGACCGGCCTCATCGGGCTGGCCCTGGTCACTGGAATGATTTTCGCCAAATTTTCGCGCCCGACGGCTCGCGTACGCTTCAGTCGAGTTGCGGTGATTTCGAAGCGTGACGGCGTGCCGAGCTTGATGTTTCGCATGGCCAACGTCCGTGCGAACCAGATCGTCGAAGCGCAGATTCATGTGGTCCTGGCCCGCCAGGAATTTACCGTCGAAGGAGAGGAGGTCCGCCGATTCCACGATCTGTCCCTGTCCCGCTACCGTAACGCAATCTTCGGCTTTTCGTGGACCGCAATTCATCCGATTGATATCGACAGTCCGCTGTTCGGCGCCACGCCGGAGTCGCTGATGAACGCCCGCGCGAGCCTCATCGTCTCGCTCACCGGTATCGACGAGACCTTCTCGCAGACCGTTTATGCGCGATATTCGTACAGTACGGCGGATATCGTTTGGGGGGCACGCCTGGCGGACATTTCGACTCACACCCCTAAAGGACTCTTCGCGCTCGATATGTCCAAATTCGATTCCGTCATTCCGGCTGAATTGCCCCCCTGGGACAAGCAGGAGGCGACGGCCGACTGATGGAAGGGCAGGGCACTGGTTTCCTCGCCGCTCTTCGATTGATGTACGCTCGCATGAGGTTGCCCACTACTGAAAGGACGCCCGCAAGATGCAAATCGCGTGGATCGGTACAGGGATTATGGGTGCGCCGATGGCGCGCCGGTTGCTCCGCGGTGGACATCAGGTTCGCGCCTTCAACCGTTCGCCGCAGAAGGCGCGCGCACTCGCCGCTGACGGTGCGGTCGTGGCCGGCGACATCGCCGAAGCCGCACATGGCGCGGAAGCAGTGTTCATCATGGTCCCCGACACGCCCGATGTGGAAGGAGTGGTCGCCGCGCTCGAACCTGCTCTGGCCCGTGGTCAGCTTGTAATCGATATGAGCACCATTGCCCCCGAGGCCGAACGCACTATCGCCAAACGGCTCGCCGTGGCGGGGGTTGAGTATCTTGACGCGCCCGTTTCCGGCGGTGAGCCCGGCGCGATCGAAGGCACGCTTACAATCATGACGGGCGGGACCGAGGCTGCCTTCGCCCGTGCACTGCCAATGCTCGAGCTTTTGGGCAAACGTATCACTCATATGGGACCGTCCGGCGCCGGCCAAACGACTAAGCTGGCCAACCAGATTGCCGTGGCGCTTACGCTGGAGGCTGCGGCCGAGGCGCTCCTCTTCGCGCGCAACAGCGGTCTCGATCCCGCCCTGGTGCTCGAAGCGATCGGCGCGGGAGCCGCGGGGTCATGGCAGCTGAGCAACCTCGGACCGAAAATCATCGCCCAGGATTACCGGCCGGGGTTTTTCGTCAAATTGATCCGCAAGGACCTGCGGTTGGTCGGAGAGGCCGCCACGCAAAATCGCTTCGCGCTGCCGGGCCTCGCCCTGATGACCTCGATGTTCAACTCGGCCGCCGCCCTGGGCCATGATCTAGACGGCACCCAGGCAGTTGCCGCCGCCCTCGACAGGATCGCATCGCTCAAGTAGTACGGTCTCAAACATCACTTCGGAGGCTTGCGGATGTCCACCGAAAATCAGGATCTCCTCGTCGATCGGCGTGACGGTGTGCTCTACCTCACATTAAATCGGCCGAATCGCCTCAACGCGCTGAGTGACGGGATAATCAGCGGCCTGCTCGAGAATTTGAGTCGGGCGGTAAATGATCACGAAGTCGGGGCGATCGTGGTGACCGGTTCTGGCCGTGGCTTCTGTGCCGGTGGCGATATCAACCGGATGCGCGATCGCAATGA
The DNA here is from genome assembly GCA_963837035.1 of uncultured Pseudomonadota bacterium. GTDB lineage: Bacteria > Desulfobacterota > Binatia > Binatales > Binataceae > JASHZA01. The sequence continues at coordinate 183,279 of CAWIMH010000016.1, read as the reverse complement.
GGGCGCGGGGTCCGGCGGAGGCCCCGGACTGGATCAGCGGATCGCGGCAACCCGCCGCGGCGAGGAAGTCACCGTCATGCTCCACGAGATCCCGAAGGTGACGATCGCAGCGGTTAACGGTCCCGTCGCCGGCGCCGGACTCGGATTGTGTCTGGCGTGCGATATTCGCATTGCCTCCGACGCTGCGCGCTTCGGTACCGCATTCGCCCGCGTCGGATTCTCGGGAGACTACGGGGGCAGCTATTTCCTGACCCAACTCGTTGGCTCCGCCAAGGCGCGAGAACTCTACTTCTCTGCCGAAATGATCGACGCGGACGAAGCTCTCAGGCTCGGTCTGGTCAGCAGAGTCGTTCCCGCCGCCGCGCTCGCCGATGAGGCCCACAACTACGCTAAGAAGATTGCTGCGGGCCCGCGCGTCGCATACGCCTACATGAAGGGCAATCTCAATGCCGCGCTCAACACCGATCTGCGCACCTTGCTCGACCGCGAGGCAGTGGGTCAGGCGCTCACCAGCCTTACGGAGGACCATAAGGAGGCCGTTAAAGCCTTCCTCGAAAAGCGCGAGCCGAGGTTTAATGGACGCTGATTCGGGACAGAATCCATGCCGATGACAAAGCGCGAAATCGCGCGATTCCTGGGCGAGCCTAATATCGCCGTGGTTGCGGTGACCGCACCGGACGGCGCGCCCCATGCAGTTCCGACCTGGTACGAATTCCGCAAAGGTGAAGTGGCGTTCGTCACCGATGCCTCCGCGTTCAAATACAAATGCCTCGCGAATGATCCGCGCGTGACGTTTTGTCTCGACACCCGCAGGGCGCCCTACAAGGCCGTTATCCTCAAGGGGCGCGCTACGATGGAGGAGAAGCCCGCCCCAGCGCTGGTCGAGAGGATGGCGATCGCGTACATGGGCAAGAAGGCCGGGCGTGCGTATGTCAGTGGATTCAAGAACGACCCGGTCGTGGTGGTGCGATTCAAGCCCGATCGCGTGATTTCGTGGGACTATAGCAAGGACGGATGAGTGCGCATTCGATGTTAAAGACACGCATTTGCGAACTATTCGGTCTCCGCTACCCGATTGTTTCGGCCGGGATGGGAGGTGTCGCGCTGGCCGAATTGGCCGCGGCCGTGTCAGAGGCCGGTGGCCTGGGCACCATCGGGCTGGCAGCTTTTGGGCGCGAGGGTATGCAAAACGAGATTGCCGCGGCGCGCGACCGGACGAAAAAACCGCTGGCAATCAACCTGCTGGTCCCGTTTCTTCAGCCCGGCATCGTCGATCTCGTCGCCGACACGCCAATTCAAGCGGTCACCTTCTTTTGGGACGATGCGCGGAGCCACACGGGGTCGATCGACCGTCTGCATCGCGCTGCGATCAAAGTGATATGGCAATGCGGCTCGGCCGAGGAAGCGCGCTGGGCGAAAGACGCTGGAGCGGACGCTGTGATCGCTCAGGGTTTCGAGGCGGGCGGTCATGTTCGCGGTACGGTGACAACGTTCGCGCTGATTCCCGAGGTTCGCGACGCGATCGGCGAAATTCCTCTAATCGCCGCGGGTGGAATCGCAGATGGGCGTGGACTTGCCGCCGCACTTGCCCTGGGGGCCGATGGCGCGGTTTTCGGTACCCGCTTCCTCGCTGCCACCGAAACCGCCGCTCATCCGCTGTACAAGGAGCGTGTCGTGCGTGCGCACGCCGCGCAGACCGTTCATACGACCTTGTTCGACGTCGGATGGCCCGAGGCGCCCCATCGCGTGCTGCGCACCAGTGTTCTTGAGGAATGGGAGAATGCGGGGCGGCCCGCCTCCGGACAACGCCCGGGAGAGGGCAGGCCGATCGCGACTTCGCGCCGACGAGACGTGGAAGTGCCGTTGGTCAACTATACCGTGATGCCGCCGGCGGATTACCTGGACGGTGAACTCGAAAGGCTGCCCTTTTACGTGGGCGAATCATGCAGTCTGATCCGGGAGATCATTCCCGCGAGCGAAATTGTGCGGCGTATCGCTACTGAAGCTCGGGAGGTCATAACTGAACGGCTGGCCGCGATCGTGCATTAGCCGTATATGTCCGCCGCAGGAAACGACGTCGGAGCGACTGAGAGACCGCGAGCTGTAGTTGCGGAAAGCCTGGCGCTCTTCAACTGCTGTGGTCGATTCGCTCGCGCTTCCGCTGCTTCATCCCGTTTGAAATAATTCCCCCTGTGGCACGAAATCTAGCTCCTGAAGAAGTCCTCGTGGCGCTCGCCCGGATCAACTACCCGGGATATCCGACCGACATAGTCACGCTTGGCGTCGTCGAGGAAGCTGCGCCTATTGCCGATGGTGGCTACGCGATCACTCTGCGCCAAGCCAGCAGCCGCGAAGAGCTTCTCCGCGAAATCGGCGGCCGCATCCATCAACTCCTCGGTCATGAATTGGGCATTCGCAAGGTCGAGCTAAAGGTTCGCAAGCTTCAGGCAGAGTTGGGAGAAAGGACCGGCCGCGTACGACTCGAGGGCACGCGATGGATTGTCGCCGTGGCCAGCGGCAAGGGCGGAGTGGGCAAGTCCACCATCGCGGCGAACCTTGCGGTAGCGCTCGCACGGCTGGGACACAAGGTGGGGCTGCTGGACGCGGACATTTACGGGCCCTCGGTTCCGATGATGTTCGGTACCGGCGACGAGCGTCCCCGCTCGGCAGGCGGTCAGAGCTTCTATCCGATCGAGAAATACGGCATCAAGCTCATTTCGATCGGTTTCTTTGTTACGGACAAGACGCCGGTCATCTGGCGTGGACCGATGGTGATGGGCGCGGTGCGCCAGTTTCTTAACGACACGCTTTGGGGGACCCAGGACTTCCTCATCGTCGACCTGCCACCCGGTACCGGCGACGCTCAGCTGACGCTCGCTCAGCTGGTTGCGGTTGACGGTGTCGTTATCGTTACCTCGCCGCAGGAGGTCGCCGTAGCCGACGCGTTACGGGCCGTCCGGATGTTCCGGCAGGTGCATTGCCCGCTACTCGGGGTGGTGGAGAACATGGGTTATTTTGTCTGTCCAGATTGCGGCGATCGCGACGACTTGTTCGGCGAGGGCGGTGGCGATCGTATGGCGCGAGCGGAGGGGCTCGAGTTGCTCGCGCGGGTGCCGCTCTTCACGGAAATTTGCGAAAGCGGCGATCGTGGCATGCCGATTACGCTAGCTCTCCCCGATCATGCGGCAAGTCGCACCTTCCTCGATCTGGCTCGCCAGGTTGTGGCCGCAATGCCAGCCAACTAGCATCTTCAGGGAACCTCACTTTTTCCGCCGGGGTTCTGCTGGCGCCCGGGAGCGTTCTCGAAACTGCAGATGGCCACTGTTATCACCGAGGAATGTATAAATTGTGGCGCCTGTCTGCCGCGCTGTCCCAACAATGCGATCTACGAAGGCGGTGTGACCTGGGAACTGGATGGAGTATTCCACCCGCCGCTCGCGGAGGACATTTATTACATCGCTTCCGTTAAGTGCACCGAATGTGTCGGGTTCTTCGATCACGAGGAATGCGCGGCGTCATGCCCGGTCGACTGCTGTGTCCCCGATCCGAAAATGCCCGAGCGCGAAGAAGCCCTTCTGAACCGCGCGCGCGTCCTTCATCCCGACGTGATCTTTGCCACGGATTTCCCCTCCCGCTTCAACAAAAAATCGTCGCGTGTATGAGGTCCTTTCTTAGGCGACTCCGCGAGGCGAAGAAATCTCGAAGCGCCGCTTTAAGCCCAATCGACCGGAGCGACGGCTTTGCACGGCGAGGGATCTCGCCTCAACTGATAAGCGAGATGATTCAGTCTGTTCTAGAACGGATAGTTGATTCCCGAGAAGACCGCGGCGCCTTCGCCGCCCCAGCCAATATCGACGTAGCCAACCACGAATGGTTCGGCGATCGCCCGAAAACCGATGCCACCCACTGGATGGAGGTCGCTCAGAGGGTCCTCCGACAACTTGCGCCATACGCGGCCAGCTTCGAAGAAAGGCGCCAATTCGGCAACGCCATGTGTGCCAAAAAGGTCCGCTTCAAACACGCGTGTCCGCAACTCGATATTGCCGACTGCGAGATTGTTGTCGACGAAACGGCCGGCGCCGTAGCCGCGTAGGGTTTCCTGGTCGTAGAGCGTACTGTCGTCACCGCCGAGTCTGGCTAGTGACCAGAACGGTATCTCGTTGCCTGCCGGCGAATACTGGATGTAAGCATGCGCCGCCAGAGTAAAGCGTTTCCAGAAACTCCAGTAGTGTCGCAACTCGGCGCCAAAGCGTGTGTATGACACCGAACTCATCAGGCGGCGATCTGCGAATCCGCCGTAAATCAGCGCGAGACCGCCTTTGCGCGGAATATCTATCGAATCTCGATTGTCGTAAGTCAGTCTTAGCTCATTGTATTCTTCGCTGCCCCCGTTTATTCCCTTCAGCGTAGGGTAGAGGCTCGTGGTTTGAGGGATCGAATTGAAGGCACCTTTCAATATCCGCACGTAACGCGGTCGCAGGACTGCCGCAAGCTGTAACTTATTCGTGATATTCCAACCGAACTGCCCCTTAACATAGACCTGCTCGGTGGTGTAGTTGCTCTTCCCGCCCAGCCGAGAATCGTTGCCGATCCCGAAAAAGCGTTCGGTAGGATCGCGCTCGAAAAAGATTCGCCCATCAAACGACCACCATTTCTCGTGTTGTCGCCCGGTCGAATAGTTGATGTCGACCACGCGGGCGATGTTCTCTTGGGCTCCCGCTAGCGCGTACCATTCGGTATCCTCCGAGGGATAGCTGAAATAGCGGACCGTGCCCCCTGCTCCGAGATCGGTATTATTGTTGACGTCGGGCGCGAAGATGCTGCTGATCTGGTTCTGTTCGTCCTTGAGCAGGAAGGCGAGCAACACGCCATAGGTCACTCCTCCGTTGGGGTCTGTGGCAACCTCGGGGACAGGGAACAGCGTGAAGGGCCAATCGTGAGGATTGAACGGCGCGGGCCAACTCTGCGGCTCCATCCAGTCAAAGGCCTGTGACGGCATGGCGATGCCGATCACGGCCACGAACCCTAATATTGCAACTAGAAGGCGCTTCATCCTTTTGCCGGCACAAATCTGACTTTGTCGCAACAATCGCACCTGCCCAGCGGCACCAACAAGTTACAGGCTCTGCCATTCCGATCAACTACCTGAGGTCGAATTCAACCGCCCCCTTCGCCACGCAAGCCTCTACCCCGTCACGAAATTGACGGCATCATTTTCGCCCCGAAGAGCGACCGGCGTTTTCGCTGGCCCCCAAAATATGCAAGGATTCGGGCAATGAGAGCCGTGCGCCAGATGGGTTGCCCGTGACGGTCGCCACGCCTGCGCAACTCTCCCGGCCCGACGCTCCTGCGCGGGCATAATATCAAGGAGGATCCGCGATGGCCAAAGCAGATGGCGGTGAACTGGTTGCGCGCATAATGCGCGAGAATCACGCGCGCTATTGTTTCGCAATCAATGGTGGGCATCTGTTCCCGATTCTGGCGAACCTGCGCTCGCACGAAATCAAACTGATCCATATGCGCCATGAGCAGGCCACCGCCTATGCGGCCGACGCATACGCGCGCATGACCGGCGAGGCTGGTGTCTGCATGGTAACTGCGGGATGCGGCCTGACTAACGCGGTGACCGGCCTCTGCCTCGCAGCGATGACCAATAGCGCCGTGGTGTGCGTCTCCGGCCAGCATCCGAACACGGAAGACCATCAAGGCTCATTCCAGGAGGCCTACGGCTCGGACGTGCTGCGCAGCTTCGCCAAATATACCAAGCGCGTCACCGACTGGAGCACGATCGAGTTCGATATGCGCCTGGCCTTTCGCGAGGCTCTTTCGCCGCCGCAAGGCGTCTCGCTGGTAGAGATACCGCAGAATATTCTGTACAACTCTGGCGAGGACTCGAAGCAACGCGCTGGTGGTCAGAGGTTTACTCCCGATGACGTGCGCTCGGCCGGTGACCCCGCGAAAATCGACCGCGCCATCGAATTGCTGCACGCCGCGCAACAGCCCCTGATTGCCGGCGGCGATGGACTCTTCTGGTCGCAAGCCGCTCCCGAACTGAAGGAATTTGTCGAACTGACCTCGATTCCCGTCTACGCACGGCGCGCTGGCCAGGGCTCTGTCTCCGAGGAGCATCCTCTGGCGATTCGCGGCGCCTTCAAGAAGCCATTTACCGGCCGGGCCGACGTCGTCCTGACACTCGGCTTCCGCTTCTGGAGCGGCGAGCATTTCGGTCGCCCACCAACATGGAACGACAAAGCCAAGTATATCCAGGTCGACCCGACCGCCAGCAGGATCGGCTGGCAGGTGCCCGCCGAGATCCCGATGGTCGGCGATCCCAAGGTCGTTCTGCGTCAGATGATCACTCGGATCAAGGAGCTGAAGCTCGACTTTTCCAAGAACCGTACTTCAAACTGGGTCAAGGAACTCGCCGAGGTACGGAGCAACTTCGACCGCCAGGTCGTTGAAAATGAAAAGAAGTTTCACACCAACCGTCCGATCCATCCAGCCCGCCTGACCAAGGACTTGGTCTCCGTGCTTGATAAGAACGCGACGGTCGTTATCGATAGCTTCACTCTGTCGGGCTGGATGTCTCAGGGCTTTACCTCGCGTTTCCCGGGACAGGTGATTGACGCGGGACCGCTCGCGCCTGTCGGTCACGGGTTCGGAATGGGGATCGGAGTGCAGCTCGCACGTCCCGGCGCGCAGGTAGTGCTGACTATGGGCGACGGCGGGTTGGGCATCGGCGGTTTCGACATGGAAACCGCGGCTCGCTACAACCTTCCGATCGTCTGTGTCCTGTGGAACAACAGTTCGTGGGGGCCGAGCTTCGAGTCGATGCCGTTGCTGAAGGACCGCACCGATCCCTTCAACATCTTGCAGAACGTCCGATACGACAAAGTTTTCTCCGAGATGGGCTGCCACGGCGAACACGTCGAAAATCCCGACGACATCATCCCCGCGCTCGAACGGGCTTTCAAATCCGGCAAGCCGGCACTGGTGAATGTCATCGGCGACAAGACTGTCGGGCATCCGACTCTTGGCGGTAATCTGCTCGGGTCGACTGGCTCCAGCTGATACGATTGTACGCGGACCCCGGTCGCGTGGAGACTGAACATCACGGGCGGGAGCGCAATGGGCGTTCCCGCCCGTATCTTTTTGGATCGCCCGTCGCGTGCGCCGCGGGTCCATGGAAATCAGGTCTTATGCGTAGCCTTGTCGCAATTGACTGGTGTGTCATGCCCTTGGCGCTGGCCATCATGCTGCCCGCTTGCCGCGGAGCCAGCCAGGCACGGCTGTCATGCCCGCCCGGCCATACTCTTATGGGTGCCGCTCCGCCAAAAGGTGAGGAGGTATGGTGCCAGAAGCTTGTGGATGGCAAACCTGTCAAGGACGGGCTTTTCATCGTCTATCAAACCGGCGGTAACTCCAAAATGCTCCAGGGCAACTACAGCAACGGCCTCCAGGACGGCGAGTGGACAATGTGGTACGAGACCGGCCAACGCGCCTCCGTCGATCACTACCGCAACGGCCTCCAGGACGGTCTGCACACTAGCTGGTATGCCAACGGTGCTATGGCGCTAACGGGCCAATACAGAGACGGCAAACGGGTCGGCGTTTGGATGACCTGGGATCCCAGCGGCCTGACAAGTCGCAAGCAGGACTACAACGCGAAGGTCCCTGGCTGACGCAAAGGCGCCCCGCCGGGGATCAGCGAGGAGTCGTAGATGCCTATGGGGTCGCTTGGTTGAGCCTAATCTTCCTCGTCCACCGCGTGACGTATTGCGTTGAGGATAAAGAGAAAATTCCGCGGTGCGGTGACTTTACCCAACAGGTTGACTTGGGCCAGCACTTGAAGTTCGCGCGGCCTGACCTGGTGTCGCGCAAGCAAAGCCTTGTTATACCTGAATTCCTTCCAGGCCTGGTCCTTCGCCACGGCATGCTTGCCCTTCGACGAGCACGAAGCCATCAACGAGCTTGCTTCTGGGTGCGCCAGCGCAAACAGTTTCTCACGATCGATGCCGAGTACGGTAGCGATGCGACTCAGGAGCCCCAGGGAGGGCCGTCGTCGGTCCGTTTCCAGGTAGGCAACGTGGGCCGGCTTAACGCCCAGTTGCAGCGAAAGCTCACGCTGGGTCAATCCAAGCGCGTGCCGATGCTTCTGTAGGAGCTTGCCCAAGGTCGGCTTTGTTTTGCGCTTCTGAGCTGGAACGCTGGCCTTGAGCGTCAGGGCAGGCTTCGCCGTTGGATGATCCGCGAGCTGCTCCCGCAAACCAGCCTCTGCGTTCCCAGCGACCGCCTCAAGGCCTGGGGAATTCGAAACTTCATCAAACTTCCCGGCAGGAGTCGCGTCAGCTAAAACCCCTTCCGAATCGGGGAGGTGTTCGTTCATGACCGCAAATCGGTTGTCTGTAGCATCCACTTGATGATGCTGTCCCTCCCCTCCGGGTTTTGAACAACTGTTCATTCATCTAGAATGCTATGTGTTGATATAAGATGCAATAGTCTTTCTTATCTCTCTATCAAAAAGTTAGTCCAACATTGACTCGCTGGCTGGGTCAATCAGCCCCTAAACTCATAGAGTGCTGTCACCTTGTCCGCGCTTGCTAACTATTTGCTAGCAGGACCCGGTCTAGTTGCTAGCAGAACATCGTTCGCTTGAAACTCATCAATCTCTCTGTTATCTTATGAGCTGTTTATACATGCTTAAATGCCAAATCAGAGGCCAAATACCGTCAACCGTGAACTCGTCGATGTCGAGCTGATGAGCGACCGGGACAACCTGGCGAGGCTTTCAAAGATGGCACGCTCCAATGGCCGCCTCTTAATTTGCCATCGCTGCAGTGACGTTAAGTCAATTATTGCGGGGGTGCTGATTATTCATGCCCGCGATGAAGCCTGGGCGCTTTGCGGTCCCTGTTTGAGACAAGTCCCGCTCGAAGGCCAATTCGCGTCCTAGGTTAGCTACTACTGGTGAGCGCTAAATAACGCAGTGTAGTATCTCAATCGAGGCCTCGGTCGGGGCTCCCTTCGGCGACGGCTGCCAGGGAGATTCGCTCGGCCGCGATTGCTGGTACGAAATAGGCCTCGGGAGCGCCCCATACTACGGCCGCCTGGGTGCGTCGCCCAGCCGCAAATGGTCGAGCAAACACTTCAGCGATATTCGCATTGACGCGCAAGGAGTTCGGCGACAGCGGTGCCGCTAGCTTGCCCCCTCTAATCACGTACGAGTCACCGCTGACGGTGCAAGTGAAGTCGCCGGCCCGCTGTCCGTTAATCGGATACGTGTACCACACGCGCCCTATGTAGATGCCGTCGCCTACCATCGCGATAAGCTTCTTTTCGTCGAGGCCTCCGCGTGCCTTCATCATCACGTTGGTTCCCGTCACTCCCGGATGCGCGTCGAAGCGGCGGACCGGCCCCTCACCCAGGCGATATGCGCTGCGGGGAGGAAAATCGAGCGTTTTCCCGACTGCGGCCGCGCCCAGCTTTTCGTCCCGATGCTCGTCGGTCTGCAGACGGTGCGTATCGTAGTGGTTGGAGAGCAGTCCAACGATCCTGCCGTCGCGGACCAGTTCCGTGCGGCCGGCAGGTAACCCCTCGCACGTTATGCGACGGCGCAGTGGGCCCAATTTCGTCTGTGGATCATCGAACAGGCTGAGGCGCGGGTCCATCACGACCATGCCGAAGCGGCCGTGATATGCGGAGCTTGCGGCCTGAAATGCGCCGGTGGTGAGCGACGGCATCACCATGTAGTTAAGCAGTTCGGCCACCGGTTGGGGGCCGAATATCACCCGATAGACTCCTGCTTGCGGCCGCTCGCCATTCTTTAATGCGATCGCGCGCGCGACGGCATTGCGTCCCAGCCGCGACGCCGACTCGCGCATCTCTGCGCGTGACCTTCCGACCGCGGTCGCGGTCCCCTTGGACCCGAGTGATTCAATCAGAGTGGCGACCGAGGCCACGAAATGCGCGCTCTCATCGGTCCGGATTCGATCGAAGTTCGAACCTCCGATTGCGATCCGGTCGCGCGCCATCGAGATGTCCCCGCCCACGATCAACCCTGGATGGGGGCTCTTCGACGGTTCCCGCGTCGCGAACTCCTGGACTGCGCCGCTAACGATATTCCAGGCGGCTGCCGCCAGCTGGGCGTCAGTCGCCCGCATCAGATCGTTGGCTGCGCTGGAGGAAGCACCCTCCGGCTTCTCCTTTGGTTCGGGCAGTCCCGGAAAGTGGGGGTCGACGATCGTCGCGCGTCGCGCGCGCGCCAACGCGTCGCGTACCGCCTCGAGGTTTAGATCGCCCGCGCTCGACGCATACCCGGTTTCATGTGCGTCGCGTCGCGTCACAATCCGCAGAGCGAATCCGTCCGCTTTGAGAGCCTTGAATTCCTCGACGCCCCGCGACGGAATGTCCGAGGTGTAGTTCAACCGCGCCACGCGTTGTTCCGTGCTGGCGCAATAAATCTCGAAGGCCGCAAGATCGCGTTCGCGCGCGATCAGCTTGCCGGCCGCGCTGACAAAACCCTTCATTTCACCCAGAGTCAGCACACAACCGATATGCCGTCTTAGCGGCTACCTCCCAGCACTTCTTTCAGCGTCGTCGCGAGATCGCGCAGGGCGGCCGCGCCGTCCCCGCTTAAACTCGCACCGTGCATGATCGCCAGAGTCGCCGGGTTAAGCCCGCCCAGGCGCTGCATGATTGGCTCGGTGTTCGGCGTGTAGGGAAAATAGTTGGCCAGCGGACCTTTCTGAAATTCGACCAGAGTAGCGCGGGCCATATCGGCCACGCTCGATTTCGCCAAAGGCTCCGGGTTCCCGACGTGTGTGAACAGGTCTGAGCAGAATAGCGTCCGGCCGCTTTCCTCGAAGAGCAGCGCTGCCTCCCATGCGTGAGGCACGTGCGGGGTCGAGAGAAAGCGGAAGCTTTTCTTTCCAGTCGCCAGAACTTCGTTGTCGGCCATCACTCGCGCCGGGCGGATAGCATAGTCGCTCAGACAGACATTCACTCCCACGAAGCTGCTGAAGGCCTGCGCTTTGGGCGCTAGCTCGAGCCATTCGTTAAGGGACCCGCATTCGTCCGGCTCGTAGTGGCTGAAGCCGATCCATCGTAGTTGCGCCGGATCGATCAAACTCGCGACCGCGCTGCGCACCGACGGGAACATTGACCTCATCCCGGTATGGAACAGAAGCGGTTCGGCGTCCTTTACCAGGAACTGGTTGAACTGGAGCTTGAACCGATCGTCATACGTCGAAATGCGAAAAATATCTGGTGCGATTTCGTCGACCCTGGTCGCCATCGGGTTGTTCCTCTCCGCGATATAGTCCTAGGCTTAGCCACCGCCCAGTCGCGCACGCGATCGTAATGTCGGCCCGCCATTGGACATCCGTTTCACCTGCATTGGTTGTCCTTTGCCACAGTTGGGAATCGCGATCAGCCGCAAGTCATTGCCGACCGCGTCGACGTTCATAAAAAACCGTTTCGAATCCGCGATCACGCTGCCCGCACGATAGAGCCGTCCGATTTGTCCGTGATCGATTTCGTAGACGCGGCGTGCCGAGATACGAAAGTTCTCGCGTGACTCCGCAATTGAGGGGATTAGACCGCCGCACACGTAGTAGCCGTGTTCGACCTCCCCGATGATCTGCTGCGGATCCGTTTCTCCCGGCATGAAGAACGTATTCGACATTCGAATAAGTGGAACGTGCCAGGCCTCGCTCGCGCGCGCCGATCCGTTGGTTTCGACTCCGAGCGCCGCCGCGGTTGCGCGTGAATTGAGAAAGCCGCAAAACACGCCTCCATCGAGGTGCATCATCCGCCGCCCTGGGGTCCCCTCGTGGTCGTAGCGGTAATGGCCGTAGCCCTCGAGACTGGGGTCGGAGCAGGCCGACAGAATCGACGAACCGACCTGACGACCGATCTCGTTGTGTCCGATCGAGCGCAGAAACCAGCTTCGGCCCGCATACGCGGCTTCCATCTTGAGGGCGCGATCGGCTTCGCTCGGATGACCGACGATTTCATGCGCCACCAACGCGTTGAAGTTTGGATCGGTGACGACCGCGACTTCGCCCTCGGGTGGCTTCAAGGCCGGCGCCGCGGCTAATTCCTTCGTCTCACGGGCCAGTTCTACGGCAAAAGTGTGCAGGTCCGGATTCGGCATCAACTCGTCGCGCCAGCCCTCGGCTAGACACTCGTAGCCGCGCTGCTGGCCTATGGTATCGAAAGTTTCCTGATGGCCGGTGTCGGTTTGCGCAACAACATAGCAATCGCCCTGAGAGAACGCGCAGGCTTGCGTGATCAGCGCGCCCGCGGTGTTGATGAACAGTTCGTGGCGCAACTCCGAGAGCGCAGCGACTGCGTTGAACGCGATCTCGCGGCCGAGTCCGCATATGGCGGCCGATCCCTCGCGGCAGGCGCGCTTCATTTCCTCACGGTCGAGACTGCGCGGATCCCGCTGGAAGGTTGCTGCGATCTCGTCGCGCACGGTTGAGGGCTCGGCCGCGGATGAGATCATGAGGCCCTTCGCGTTGGTTCCGCAAAGCTTCAGGAATCCCACTTTCTCGCGCGCACTGGCGCGCGCCCGCTCATATGCCTCAGTCAATCCCGCATTGAGCGCCGCCAACATCTTGGTCCGGCTGAGCGCCAGCCTCCCGATTTCGGTCCCCGTCTGTCCGTGTCCCACGATCCCGCCGGGCGCTGTATAAAGAACCGTCAGGCCGAACGCCGCGCCTTCGGTCTCCGCACCGTCACGAAACTCGCCGTCAACCGCAGCCGCCGACCTGCTGAAGCTTGCTTCAAAACGCAGCTCAGCATAGCTAGCTCCACGATGGGCGCGCAGAAAACGCCGAAGGACGGCTTCGCCTGTCTCCTTCAGGAAGTCGACTGCCCGAAAAATGTCGCTGGAAGGCATAACCGGCGATTACTCTACCGCTATCGGAATGCGCAGGTCGAACTCGGAATCGACCGCGATGCTATTCTTCAGAGCTAGGAAAAAGAGCCATTGTTTTGACGGTGCTGGAAGAGATTCTTTTCAGGGGCCGATTTTCGGCCCTGCGGATAATTCGGCTGCGCAGAGAACAGAGCGCGCAGTACGGGCGGCCCCGAAGGATCTGCGCCTGTGCGCCAATCCTTCAACCGGGTCGTCCGACGATAGCGGCCGGAACGCGAGGAGTTGCCGCAAGCGCTCGAGCCGGAAAACCATCAGCGGGCCTTCCGCTTGCTCCCTGGTCCCGGCTCAGTTAGCAGGTCGGGCGCCTCGCGTCTTATCTAGAGCGACGCTTAGATCACCCCCTGTTGCTTGAGCTGCTCAAGGTCGGCGCCCGTAAGCCCGAGCATCGCGCCATAGACCTCACCATTGTGCTGGCCGAGCAGGGGCGAACTTTTCACTTCGGCCGCCGAATCTTCGAGCTTCACCGGACATCCGGGCATGGTGAATTTGCCACGTTGCGGATGGTCCACGGTGACAACCATTCCGCGCTCGCGCATATGCGGGTCGTTGAGCAGCTCTACGGTGTCGAGCACGGCGCCGCACGGCACGCCGGCTTCGCCCATGGCCATCATGACCTCTTGCTTCGAGCGTTTGCCGGTCCATTCCTCGATGATTGACGTCAGTTGATCTATGTACTCAGCCCGGTCCTTGCGATCCTTGAAGCGCGGGTCCTCGGGCACATCGGGACGTCCGATCGTTTTGCACAACGCCTGCCACATGTCAGGGGAAGTACAGAGCATGTAAACGTAGTCGTTTGGCCCGCCGGGCGCGCACTTAAAGATATCGCCGACCACGCCGCCGCCGAGCCGGTTGCCGCGCCGCTCGACCGGCTTGTGCGTGATATGCGTCTCCATCATCGGCACGCGGACGAAATTGAATACAGCTTCCTGCATCGCAACTTCGACCTTCTGCCCTTTACCGGTGCGTTGGCGCTGGATATACGCGGCGAGCACGCCGCACGCGGCATGGATTCCGGTGCCGGTGTCGCCGATGGTTGGACCCGGTTTCAGTGGGGGCGATCCGGGGAAGCCGGTCAAGGACATCGCGCCGCCAGCCGCCTGCGCGATCATGTCAAAGCTTTTGAACTTGCTGTACGGGCCATACGTACCGAAGCCCTTAATCGTGAGGTAGATAAGCTTCGGATTAATCTCGCGCAGACGATCGTAGCCCAACCCCCAGCTTTCAAGGGTCCCGAGCGAATAATTCTCCGATAGGACGTCGACCTGCTTCACCATCTGGATGAAGATCTCTTTGCCGCGATCGGATTTGAGGTTGAGAGTGATACTGCGCTTGTTGGCGTTAAGCAGCATGAAGTAGTGCGAGTCGACGCCAGGTTTCTCGGTCAGCATCCAGCGCCCCTGCTCACCCATCTTGGGCGGTTCGACTTTGATTACGTCGGCGCCGAGCCAGGCCAGCATCTCGGTACAGGAGGTACCGGCTTCGAACTGCGTGAGGTCGAGAATCTTTACACCAGCCAACGCTTTTTCCATCGATACCCTCCGGCGGCGAGAATCGCGGCGTGAGCTTCTTTTACTAGCGCCGATGCCTCGACGCGGCAAGGTGTCCTAAACGTTTGTGCCTCGACGTGACGTCATGGTGCTGGCGGCACCATTTAAGTCGCGGTCGGGGCTCTGGTAGATTGCGGAGGGAACGATCGCGAGCGTCCACGATGTCAGAATCCTTCGCCAAACTCACCGCCATCCGCGACGAACTGAGCCGTGTCTTCCTCGAACGCACCGATCTAATCGATGGTGCCTTGTGCGCACTGCTCTCGGCGAGTCACGTTCTAGTGATTGGACCGCCGGGGACGGCCAAATCAATGCTTGCGGACGAACTCTGCCGGCGTGTCCCCGGCGCTAACTACTTTCAATGGCTGCTCACGAAGTTCAGCACGCCTGAAGAGATTTTCGGCGCAGTGAGTCTGAAGGGGCTCGAGCAGGACGACTACCGCCGCGTCACCGACAACAAACTGCCCGAGGCGCACATCGCCTTTCTCGATGAAATTTTCAAGGCTAACTCATCGATCCTCAACGCCCTGCTGACCTTGATCAATGAACGCCTGTTCCACAACGGCCGTCAGCGCGTGACGGTGCCGCTAATCACGATGTTCGGCGCGTCCAACGAATTACCCGACGAGGAGGAATTGACCGCGCTATTCGACCGCTTCATGTTGCGCTTTATGGTCGACTATATCGGTGAAGACTTCCGCTTCCTGAAAATGCTGGAAGGTGCTCCACCGGGAACCCGGACCACGCTAAGTCTTGGCGAGCTGAACGAGCTGCAGATGCGCGCGACCGAAGTCAGGCTGCCGGCGGGCATCATGCGATCGATCGTAGAAGTTCGACGAAACCTGGCGGCTCAGCAGATAATCGTCTCTGACCGCCGTTGGCGGAATTCGCTGGCGATCGTGCGGGCGCATGCGCTTATCTTTGGCCGCAACAGCGCCAGCGAAGACGACCTCCTGTTCCTCGAACACGTGTTGTGGAAGGATCCTGAGGAACTGCCCAAGGTGCGCGACATCCTGCGCCGTGTGGTCAGCGGGTACGAGGACGAAGCGCGTGAACTACTGATCCAGGGGCAGGAGTTGCGGGAATATGCCGAGCGCGGATGGGAGAGCGATGAGATGCGCAAGCGCGCGCTGATCGAGGCTCACACCAAGCTCGCGAATATTTTATTGAAATTCGAAAATCTGGTGCAGGAAGCGTCTGGTAACGGGCGCGACACGGGCGGAATCGAGACGATGCGCGCCAGGGTAAAGGAAATCCAGCAGGCGATATTGCGCAGCGCGGTTTGATCCGCGACGCCGTGCGCGAATCCAAAACATGCCGGCCGAGGAAGCTACGCCCGCAATCGTGATCCGCGCGCGCGACTACTCGGAATCTGACCGGATCGTTACCCTGCTCACTCGCGATTTCGGGAAACTCAGCGGGATTGCAAAGGGGGCCAAGGCCTCACGGCGGCGCTTCGAGCGCAAGCTCGAACCCTTTTCTCATGTAACACTTTACTTTCGCCGACGGCCGCACGGACAGCTGGTTTTCATCACACGGGCCGAACGTGGCGAGAATCCACCACCCAATCTGGAGGATGATCTCGGCAAAATCGCGCTGGGCAGCTACATGATCGAGCTTGCCGACGCGCTTACGACCGAGGAGGCGGAGGCCGCGCAAGCATATCGCGTGCTGGCCAACGCGCTCGATGCTTTGGGCCGCGGCGCGGCGACGAGCGGGCTACGTCAAGCCTACGAGCTCAGGATGCTTGCGGCGGCGGGCTTCGGACTCGAATTCGGTTGCTGCCGACTGTGCGGCACGATCGCCCAACCCGAACATGGGGCAGTCTACTTTGTGATCTCCCGCGGCGGGATCGTATGCGACCGCTGCCGCGCGAGCGCTCCCGAGGCGGCGGTGCGTCTCGCCGCTGCGAGCTCCCGAGCACTCGCGCGTTTAAGCGTCGTCTCCTTTGACGAGGCGACGGTGCTGCTCCAGGGCGGGGGCGACGGTGCGCTTGCGCTCGTCCGCTTCTTCGCGTCGATTCTGGATCGAAAGCTTCGATCGGTCGAATTTCTCGACTCGCTTCTGTGACCAGAGTCGTCTTTTCTGCCCGCTGACTGGAAAATTATTCAATCTGCGGTAATTGCTACCTCGCACGGTCGTAATGTCGCGGATCGAGAATGGCGGCGTCATTGCTGGTCAAACCACTTTTTCGGCCTGAGACGAGGACTAGGCGGTCGACCATCACGTGGAAACCCTACGCCACAAAAGAAGCCGCACTCCGGGCCGGGTTCAATGCCGCTGCATCGGATGCGGTGCCTCGTTTCCCCCTCCCCACGCGATGTCTTCATCAATGGGGCTCTGCCCCGCATGCCAGGCCAAATCACCGGGCTGTTGGCGCACCGTCTATGATCGTGAACGCTGGGTCGGCCAAATCCCGCCAAATCTCGCGCCCGCACGTTAACGGTTATCCCCCGCATCGCCCCTAGACCATCTTTGGGTCGAGCGTGCGGGCGCTCCCCTGCGCTCGCGGCGGGTCCGACCAACCAAAACCGTTCCACAAGACGGCCCGGTGCTCCCGGTGCTAGCCTGTACAGAAGTGTGGAGCTGTCCACAGGAGGGGAGCCGTGGAAGTAAAGACGATCCGGGCGCTCGAGACCAAGTTGATCCATTCGGGCGAACCGTCGCCGCGGTTCGAGGGCGCGGTGAGCATGCCGATTTTTCAATCGGCGACTTTCGCCTATCGCGGAGAGACCAACTACCACGCACTCCGCTATATCAGGCTCAATAACACACCAAATCACATCGTTCTGCACCAGAAACTGGCGGCGATCGAAAATGCCGAGGCGGCATTGGTTGCGGCCAGCGGGATGGCGGCGATCTCGACCACCTTGTTGACCTTACTGCGCGCCGGCGATCATCTCCTGGCCCAGGATTGTCTCTACGGCGGAACCTACGATCTGCTCACAACCGAGCTGCCCCGGTTGGGAATTTCCATCGATTTCATTGACGGTGCGGATCCCCAAGGCTGGCGCCGTCTGATGCGGCCGAACACCCGTGCGATCTACGTCGAGACGATCAGCAATCCGCTGCTGCAGGTGGCCGATCTGCGCGAGGTGGTTAAGTTCGCGCGTGAGCATGGCCTGGTGTCTATTATCGACAATACCTTCGCGAGCCCGGTGAATTTCCGGCCGGCCGAGAGCGGCTTCGACCTCTCCCTGCATAGCGGCACGAAATACCTGAATGGACATTCGGATATTGTCGCGGGCGCCGTGATTGGCCGCGCGGATCTGATCGAGACGATCAACCGCGGGCTCGGGCATTTGGGCGGGTCGCTCGATCCGCACGCCTGCTTCCTGCTCCATCGTGGAATGAAGACGCTCGCAGTACGGATGCGCCATCAGAATGAAAGCGCGTTGCGGCTAGCGCGTTTTCTTGAGCAGCACCCTGGAGTCGCGGCGGTGCACTATCCCGGTCTCGAGCGGCATCCGCATCATCTGCGCGCGTGCGAGCTCTTCGATGGCTTTGGCGGGATGCTGAGTTTTGAACTCAAAGGCGGGGTCGAAGCTGCGGACGCCTTCCTTGGGCGAATCACGCTGGCGATAAGCGCTCCCAGCCTGGGCGGGGTCGAAAGCTTGATCACGCGGCCCGCGACGACATCGCACGCAGGAATGACGCGAGAGCAGCGTCAGGCCGCCGGGATCAGTGACGGACTGATCCGCTTTTCGGTCGGCCTCGAAGCGGCCGAGGATCTAATCGACGACTTCGCGCGCGCGTTCGCACGGTAGGCAGTTTCGCGTCAGTCCATCGCCGACGCCGCTCAAAAAATTTATCGCAGGTATGCGGGTGATCGCGTCAGGCCGAGAACATTGGCAAGGGCGCGGATTTGAGCTTGTATTGATTCATCTGTCTATCGGTTTTTTGCGCTCGATCATTTTTTCGGTTTTGATCGGGCGAGCCTCGATCGGACCGAACTGAAGGCAAAGTGGCGTTGAGCAGCTTCGAACAGGATCGGCGCGAGGGCGTGAGTCAGGCGTCGACAGCGGTCACCGGCACGGAGCTGTTTGAGCCCCGAATAACACCTGCGGCGATGCCGGAAACGGTCGCGGGACTGCAGATATTCGCATCTCCCCTTCGGGCCGGTCTGAGCCTCCTGCTTCTGTTCGAGGTCGTCTATTTCGTCGTGGATCTGCTCGTAATTGGAGCCGATTCGCTAATTGTAGCCGCGCATGTCTTCAATATCGCTGTGCCCGCGGCGTTTCTGCTCGTGCCGAGGCGGCCGTTCTTTGCGCAGCATTGGCGGGCCGCTGTGCTTGCCTGTTGCGCCATCGTAGTCGCGGGTACCCTGGTGTGCAGCCTGTCCGGCGGCGATCTCGAATGGCTCCTCGTGACGACCATCATGCTGATGGTCGGGGTGGGAACACTGGCGCCGTGGGGTCACCGGTGGCAACTCGCACTGACTTCGACCAGCTTGGGAGCAATGATGGTCGGAGGGCTGGATTGGCCCAGTCACAGCGCCGAAAGTATTCCCCACTGGGTAGCGCTGCTGGCCGCGGCCGGTCTCGGTTTCTGCATGACCGCGCTCGGCCGGCGCTATCGGTGCGACTCGTCGAAGGGGCGCGCAGAGATCGACACACCCCATGTCGAGATCGCTCAAATCGCCGAACGCGAAGCGGTGGCGACGGATCGGGAGCGATCATTGCAGCGCCAGCGCGATACCGAAGGGCAATTGCCTGAGCTCGATGCCAGGGGAATCGAAGCGGAACTGATCACGGCTCGCGAGGCAGCGATTGCAGCATCCAAAGCGAAATCAGATTTTGTTGCCGATATATCTCACGAAATCCGTACGCCGATGAACGCGATCCTTGGGACTGCCGACCTCCTGTCAGACACCCCGCTCAGTTTCGAGCAGCGACACTACGTCGAGACTATGCGGACCAACGGCAATGCGATGCTGGCGTTGGTTAACCGGGTGCTCGATCTTGCCAGGGTTGAGAGCGGGCAGCTTAACCTCGAACACATCGACTTCGACTTGCGCGAGGTCGTGGAGAAGGCGCTCGAAACCTTGGCCATTTCGGCCCATCAAAAAAAGCTTGAACTTGCCGCCCGGATTGTGCGGGATGTGCCGCTCGCGTTGATTGGCGATCCTTTACGTCTGCGCCAGATATTGGTCAACCTGATCGCGAACGCGGTCAAGTTTACCGAACACGGCGAAATCATCGTCACGATCGAAACCCTACCCGCACCTTCATGGAGTACCACCGCCGCCTCGCCGGAAGCCACTGGATGGTTCCGCATCTCGGTTGCGGACACTGGGGTGGGGATTCCGTCTGACCAGCGCGACGCTATCTTCAGGGGTTTTGCGCAAGCGAATTCGTCCACGGCGCGCGAGTATGGAGGTAGCGGCCTCGGTCTGGCCATCGTACGGCGGCTGGTTGAACTCATGCACGGCCGAATCGAGGTCGAAAGCGAGGTCGGTAAGGGCAGCACCTTCTCGATTTTTGTACCGTTCGGCCTTCAGGACCGGGCCTTGGCAGTTGAAACCGGGCATGTCCCGGATGAATCGGTTTTGCGCCGAAAGGTTGTGCTCATTGCCGATGACACATTGGCCAACCGGGTTATCCTCGAGGAGTGGCTCACCGAGTATGGTGCGCAGACTGCAACTGCCATTGACGGTGCCGTCGCTTTGACCGAAGTTCGAAAAGCGCGTCTCGCCGGCCGTCCCTATGATCTGCTGCTCCTCGATGCGCGAATGCCAGGAATGGACGGAATCACAGTCGCGCAGACGGTCCTGAACGATCGCCATGATGAACGTCCGAGCGTCCGCGAAGCGATCGTTCTGATGCTGACCCCCGATGATTTGACTCCCGCGCTCGCGCGGATACGAGAGATTGGCTTCGACGCCGATTCTCTCTGCAGCCTTGTGGTCAAGCCACTCAAGCGTGCGGAGCTGCTCGCCGAGACCACCAGAGTCCTTGCCCCGAATGGCATCAGTGGGCGGTTCGACTCCAAACCTGCCGCCGCGCAGGTGTCTACCGCAGTAGAGCGCCCGTTGCGTATCCTGTTGGCGGAAGACTCAGTCGACAACCGTTTGTTAATCGAGGCCTTCCTGAAGCAGCATCCATATGCCCTTGAGTTTGCCGAGAACGGACAAACCGCGATCGACCGTGTGGTCACAACCGCATACGACCTGGTGCTGATGGACATCCAGATGCCGGTCGTGGATGGATACACCGCCGTGCGCCGGATTCGCGAATGGGAGCGCGGCCATGGACGCGTCCAGGTGCCGATAATCGCGCTCACCGCGTCCGCTCTGGACGAGGCTGTGCGCCGCAGCCTCGACGCCGGATGCGACGCTCACATCGCCAAGCCGGTCCGCAAGGCCACGCTGGTCCAGGCCATCCGCGACGCCACCGCGTCGCCGCCCGGAAGGCCTCCGCTAACCACCATGGAGGAGAGTCGTTGACGCGCGTGATCGTGCATGCCGATCCCGATTTGAGCGACCTGATCCCGGGTTTCCTCGCGCGCAAACGCGAAGACGTTGCTGCGATGGTCGCGGCCGCCGACCGCTGCGACTACGACGAGCTGGCCAGAATTGGCCACAAGATCAAAGGCGAAGGCGGGAGTTATGGGTTCGATATGATCTCCGATATCGGCGCCGCCATCGAACTCGGCGCCAAGGCCCGCGACTTACCAGCGGTGCGCCAAAGCGTGCGGCAATTTACCGAATTCCTCGGTTGCGTAGAGATTGTTTACGACTGAGCGCGCGGCCCGGTGAAAATCTGCTGAGCCCTGATCATTCGGCCCCATCGCCGTACCGGTGCACCTGTACTTTTTCCAGCGTCACCAGTCCCGATCCGATCATCCCATCGAGGGCCGGCAGGAATTCGTCGATTTTCTCCACACTGTCGATTATCTCGACCACGATGGGCAAGTCCTCGGACAGCCGCAAGACCTTGGCGGTATGTAGCCGGCTGCTCCGCCCGAAGCCCATAGGACCGCGCAGCACGGTAGCCCCGGCCATATGCATCTCGCGTGCTTTCATCACGATGGCCTCGAATAACGGCTTGCCGTGAAAACGATCGGACTCGCCGATGAAGATTCGCAGCAGTGCCGCGTCCTTCGGTATTTGCATCGCTGTAAGCCCCTAAACCCGATTTAATTCGAGTCCCGCCGCATAGCCAAGCCCTACCCCGACCAGACACAGGGCGACTGAACCCACGATATTGGCGATCGCCCAGGCCCACTCACCGTCGCTCAGCAGGTTGAGGGTTTCGAGGCTGAAAGTGGAAAAGGTCGTGTATCCGCCGCAGATACCGGTCATGAGGAACACGCGAGCGGGCACCGGCACGAGCAGACGACCTTCGGGCGCGCTCAGTCCCGCGAAGAACCCGATCAGGACCGCGCCGCTGATGTTGACCACCAGGGTGCCGATCGGTAAACCGCTACCCGTCAGGCGCGCGACGAGGTCACTGCATCCATACCGCGCCATGCTGCCAAGCGCGCCGCCGATAGCTACCCACAAGTACGCCATCAGAAGTCTCGCAAAGCGTGGCGCAACTCTTGGGCCGATTTCAGAACTTCGCGTACCACGCCGACACGTGAGGATCCTGGACCTGGAAATCGATGTCGAATTGGCTCAGCAGGGTTCCCTCGGCGTGCCATAACGCGAGCCGGGCGTTTTCCATGTCGATATCTGCGGATACCTGATTGCCTTGCGCCGTCACCAGTTCGCTTTGGAACTGCAACAGGTCGTGAGTGGTCGCCATGCCCACGCGAAAGCGCACTTGTTCATCGCGCAGCGACTTTTCCGCGTAGAAGACTGCCTCACTCGTTGCCTGCACCCGTTTGACGTCCGCATGCACGTTCGCCAGCGCGCTTTCGATCGCGAGCACGGATTCCGAGAGTGCCGCACGATATTGCATTCGGGACTGCTCGTAACTGACGCGCGCTTGCGCCAGCGCTGCTTTAGCCGCGGCATTGTCCAACGGCATCTCGAAGTTCAGTACGGCGGCATAATTGTAAAAGCGCGCGTCCAGCATGCGGTTGAGGGCATCGCCATAGACCCCGCCGAAGGGCAGCTTGCTCCCATTGCCCGGTGCCGCTGGAACCACTGGCACTGTGCAATTCCCTGTGCCCGCGACGGTCGGATTGAGACTGACGCATGGTGTGGTTCCGGCGGTCGACGTGACGCCGAACTGCGCGCCCACGTTCAATTGCGGCAGCATCTGGTTTTCCTCGAATTTCACCTGCAGCAGCGCCGTGCGAATCGATTCGCGCAGCCCGCCCAACGCCGGACTGTTTTCGACCATCTTTTCCAGCGCGGTCTCCTCCGTATCGCGGATGTCCACGGACGGATTCGGCTGATCGGATGGCACCACGCCCTCGGGCAGGAATGTTCCTGCCGGATTCAGCATCGCGTCCTGGCGGAGTGCTTCCTGCGAAGTCTTGAGCGCGGCCTCGGCGGCATAGACGTTGGCCTCGGCGGTCGACGCCGCGGATTGCGCTTCCTGGAGATCGATCGGCGCGAGTGTGCCGACCTGCACGCTGATCCGGTTTATGCGCACGAGGTCCGCGTTGAATTTGTACGCGGATCGCGCGACCTCCAGGTTTTCTTCCGATCCGACCAAACCCCAGTAGTCGTTGCCGACGCGCTGAACGAAGTCGTTTAATGCGGAACCGTAATTCCATTGGGCGGATCGCTGTGCCGACTCCGAGAGCCTGACGTTGATCGTGGCGAAACCCCATCCGAAATTGCGCAGCAACGGCTGCGCCAGCGACATCGTCAGGTCGGGCGTGTACGAGGGGTTGACTGAAGCGAAAGTCGAGTTAGTCAACGATCGATCGTTGTTGAAGGTGACGCCGAGGGTTCCGTTGGTAAGCGAGGAGACTTTGTTGACTCCGAAATTCCAGTCGTAGAATCTTTGCGTGAACGCGTCGCTGCCCCTGACCTGGAAGGCCGAGGACACCGGCGAGACACTTTTGATGGTGTCCAGTTGCGCAGTGAGATCCGGATCGAAGGCTGCGTTGGCGAGTTTGACGCTCTCGGTCGCGGCGATCGGATCGAGCGTCACGGCTGCGACCGCTGGATTGTTACGGATCGCAATATAGATCGTCTCTTTCAGGCTCAGCGTTCGCGCCATCTGGTCCTGCGTCCGCAGGTAGCGCTCACTGATCAGCCCCTCCGGCGCGATTTGCTCGGCGGGCGACCATTGGTTCCCGAACACGCCCGGTAGG
The DNA here is from genome assembly GCA_963837035.1 of uncultured Pseudomonadota bacterium. Classification (GTDB taxonomy): domain Bacteria; phylum Desulfobacterota; class Binatia; order Binatales; family Binataceae; genus JASHZA01. The sequence continues at coordinate 159,573 of CAWIMH010000016.1, read as the reverse complement.
GAGAGCACCGGATTGCTTTCGAAATGAGTTGCCGCTTGCGAGGTGACGTTTACCTCAGGAATCGCCAACTCGCCGGCGGGCAGGTTCGCCGGCGCGGTCTGGCCGCTCAGCGACGGAGCCTGGATTCCGCTTGTGCCGTACTGGCTTGAAGACTTGTACTGCGCCGATGCGCGCGCGGCAAACAGCAGCGTCAAAGGCAGCGCCAGGAGCACCAGCAGGACATATTTGATCCGAGACATTTATCACAGCCTCCTTGCAGAATCCTTCGGCCGGGAAAATGCGGTCACTTCCTTCGTCCGAATCATGTAACCTAAAGCTGGCGAGGAATAAACGAGGGCTTCTCGCTTCCGCTGGCGTTCCATCATGCTGGGGCTCGCCAAATTCCAATGGGCGTGGCTCAGTGGACCTGGCCGCAGCCGCAGTCAACGGGGCGTTGCCCGGAAGCTGACTGGTAACCCTACAAGCTTTCGCGCTCTCCTCAACCTTCCCGCGCGCGTCTTGCAACCCGCGGGTCGCGCGATTATAGCCAAAGGCGCCGACGCTCTCTATCGAATTCAAGGCGCTTTTCGGCGAGAATAGGGATCTATGCGTGCGCTGAAGGTTATTGCGGCCACAGCTTTGCCGCTCGCTTTTGCCCTGACGATCGGGCTCCCCCGCGATCAGGCAGCATTATGGGCACAGTTGCCCGCGTCCAATCCTGTCACCGCGCCACGTGCACTACCCAGCGCCCCGAGCCAGTTGGCCCCGCCGGTGCCGCCGCAGGGGTTGCCCTCGCTCGCAATAGTTCCCCCGCCCGCCGCGGCGACGCCGACGCCGTCGGCGCGGGTTTTCAGTTGCAGTTGCTTCGGCCCTGGCAGCGGCACGAGTTGGATGGGCAAGGTTGCCGCGTCGGGATACTTTTCCGCCCGGCAGTCGGCCACTGGCGCCTGTCTCGCCTACGCCGCCAGAACTCCCCAATCGCCCTTCATTTCGCCGCGTCTCACGACGACCGCTCCAGTGCCGACTTTGCCCCAGGGCTTCGAGCAACCCGACCTTGCCGGATCGCCTCAAATCCTCAGCTTGGCCACGGCGCAGCAGCAAAAAGCCGCCGGCCTCCGAAGTTTTACCCCCGTGTCCGGTTCTCCGCTCACCGCATGCGCGCAATGCACCTGTGACTGAGCGTCAACGGATGCCACTGCGGCGGGGTTCGTGTAAAATTCACGGTATTCATGACGCCTGAAGAACGTACTTCGAAATCGGCCGGATCTGGTATGGGCAGGTTCATCATGGTGCGTCATGGCGAGAGCGAGGGTAATCGCGATCGCCGCTTCACCATTTCCTCGGAAGTTCCACTCACCGATCTCGGCCGCCTTCAGGCGCGCGACGCCGCGCGGCTAATCAAGGTCAGGTTCAAACCCGAACTTGTGATCTCCAGTCCGTTCACGCGCGCACGCCAGACCAGTGAGATCATTGCCGCGGAACTTGGCCTGCCAATTGAAATCGTCCACGATCTGCACGAGCGTGATCTCGGCGCCCTCAAGGGTCACTCCTACGATCTGCTGCGGGAAACCGTGCGCCGCGACCCCCTCTATGATCCCAAGAACGGATGGGCCTGGAGACCCGACGGCGGCGAAAGCTACGAGGACGTCCGCCTGCGCGTGGTTGCCGCGATCGAGCAACTGCGCGCCCGACTTCCCGAACAAGAGGTAGTCATCGTCAGCCACGGTGGGGTGATGTTATCGATATGGGCGCACGTGGTGGGAAGCTGGCATGGCGCGCACTTGCCGCCCAACTGCGGTATCGTGCTGGTTGATCACGATCGCGATCGCATTCATCCGCCACGGATTGTCCAAGGTGAAGAAGAGGGCGAACTCGGCTGACTATTTCCGTCACGGGGCCTGCGCCTGGAGGCCGCGCGGCTGCTGGCGACGCGTACCGATGCGCGCCTTAGCGAGAACGTGAAGAGAATCATTGTCATCGGCGGCGGTATCATCGGCGTTTCCATCGCCTGGCGTCTTGCGCGCGAGGGTGCGGCTGTGACCGTGCTCGAAAGCGCTCGTATCGGGGGCGAGGCTTCGTGGGCCGCTGCCGGGATGATCGCGGCCCAAGCGGACACTCACGCCGCCAGCCCTTTCTTCGATCTCTGTCTGCGCGCGCGCGACGCCTTGGCGACAACGCTTGACCCGCTTCGCGCCGAGTCTTCAATCGATCCCGAGTACGACCACGTGGGCATTCTCTACCTGGCGTTCAGCGATGCCGAGCGCCGCGAGCTTGAAGACCGCGGCCGCTGGCAGGTTGCCGCTGGTGGTACGGTCGAAGAACTGTCCGCTGCCGCAGCCCGCAAAATCGAACCCGCGATCTCACCGGAAGTGGTCTACGCGCTTTACCTGCCGCTTGATCGGCGGATCGACAACCGGCGGCTTACCCAGGCCTATGCCGCCGCCGCGACGCGTAACGGAGCGACCATACTCGAAGGCGTGGCAGCGGTTTCAATCGCCGTCGCCAACGGCCGCGCGACGGGAGTGGGCACTCACGGCGGCGCGTTCCATCGTGCCGACGTTATCGTCAATGCTGCGGGTGCGTGGGCAGGCCGCATCGATGGCCTCGAGAGCGACGCGGTTGGGATCACTCCGGTGCGCGGCCAGATCCTCTGCTTCGACGGCCGTCCCGGAAACCTCAGCTCCTCGGTTTTCTCACTGGCGGCTATCTCGTCCCGCGCCGTGACGGCCGTATCCTCGCGGGTTCTACCTTGGACGACGCCGGCTATGACAAGAGCGTAACGCTGGATGGCGTCGAAAAAATCTCGCGAGCGGCACGGGTAATGGTTCCGGGATTGGCCGCGATGCGTTTGCGCGAGACGTGGGCGGGTCTGCGCCCCGCGACCAGGGATTTCCTGCCAGTGCTCGGCGCCTCGCCCTCGCTCCCCAATGTCCTCTACGCCACAGGTCACTATCGCAGTGGCATCCTGCTCTCTGCCATCACCGGGGAGATCCTGGCCGACCTCGCGCTGGACCGCGCGCCGTCGATTGATCTTGCTCCGTTCGCGCCGGCACGATTCACCGCGCCGGCCAAGCTAAAAGTGCTCGGCTTGGTGCGGGATATCCTGTTCCGTTCGCGTATCGACGCGGTCGCCGATGCACTCGGCGTCGAAGTCGCCTATGCGTCTGATCTCGCCCACGGGTGCGCACGCGCCTCCGATCTCAAGCCCGCGATCGTCTTCGCCGATCTTTCCGACGTCGGCTTTCCCGCGGCAGCCACTGCACGCGAAATCCGCGGCTTAATCCCAGGCGCCAGGCTGATCGGATTCGCCTCCCATGTCGATCTGAAGGCGCTGGCCGCCGCGCGCAGCGCGGGCTTTGATCTGACACTGTCGCGCAGCGAGTTCACTGCGCGCCTGGCCGAACTGCTCAAGTACTGACTGGCTCCCCCGGTTCCTTCGCTCATCAAGTCACCGTCGCGGTGCTATAGTCATCTCGTGGCCTCCGTTCTCGATGCCTTCCATCCGGCCGTCCGCACCTGGTTTCGATCGGCGCTTCGGCGCACCCTCGCGCGCCCAGGAACTCGGATGGCCCATTATCGCGCAGGCGCAGAATCCGCCCGGCCACGACGTCCTGCTCTGCGCGCCGACCGGCAGCGGCAAAACCCTCGCCGCCTTCATGTGGGCCATCAATCGCCTGGTCGTCGACGCCGAAGCCGGCGCGCTGCGCGACGAAGTCTCGGTGCTGTACGTCTCGCCGCTCAAGGCGCTTGCCAACGATATCCGCCTCAACCTCGAAGAGCCGCTCGACGGCGTGCGCGCCGTCGCCGCCGAGATGGGCCTTGAGCTCGGCACGCATCCGCGCCGGCCTGCGCACCGGCGATACACCCGCGAACGAGCGCGCCGCGATGCTCCGCCGGCCGCCGCACATCCTCGTCACCACGCCCGAGTCGCTCTTCATCCTCCTGACCTCGGCGCGCTTCCGCGAAAAGCTCCGCGCCGTCCGCTACGTCATCGTCGACGAACTCCACGCCGTCGCCGGCAACAAACGCGGCGCCCATCTGATGCTCACGCTCGAACGGCTCGAGCGGATGGTGCGCGCCGTCCGGCGCGCCGCGCCCGACGCGCATCGGCCTTTCGGCGACCCTCAACCCGATCGAGACGCTCGCGGCTTTTCTCGCCGGAGCCGAAATCGATCGCGAGGGCCTTCGCCACCCGCGCCCGTCCGCATCGTCCAGGCCCACGAGGCCGCGCCTCTCCTCGGCTCCGATCGTGCGCGCCGATCAGATTCCCGGCTCGCCCGCGCCAACTCGATCTCCAGATGATCGCCCCCGGTCCCGAACTGGGCTCGCTCGCGACCCATCAGCATTGGGAGGCGATGTACGACGCGCTCGCCAGCCTCATCCGCGAGCATCGCACGACCCTGGTCTTCACCCTGAGCCGCCGCTGGGCCGAACGCATCGCGCTCGCGCTGCAAAAGCGTCTCGGCGAGGACGCCGTCATGGCCCATCACGGCAGCCTCGCGCGCGCCGAACGTCTCGCCGCCGAGCAGCGGCTCAAGCGCGGCGACTCAAGGCGATCGTCGCCACCGCCTCGCTCGAACTCGGGATCGACGTCGGCGCGGTCGACCTGGTATGTCAGGTCGACTCGCCGAAATCGATCTCGGCCGCGATCCAGCGCATCGGCCGCTCCGGCCATAGCCTCGGCGCGACGCCCGAAGGGCCGCCTGTTCGCGCTCACCATCGACGATCTGCTCGAATGCGCCGCCGCCGTTCGCGCGATTCGCCTCGGCCATCTCGACGAAGTCGAAGTCCCTTCCGGATGCGTCGACGTCGCCGCGCAGCAAATCGTCGCGATCGCCGCCGAAGAAGACGAAATCGCCGACAGCCGAACTTCTGCGCATCCTGCGCTGCGGCCCGCAACTTCGCCACGTCTCGACTCTGCCACGCTGCGCCGGTTGCTCGACCGAGATGGCGACGCAGCTGCCGGAACGCATCCAGGGCGCGAATCCCGAAAATTTTCTACGACCGCATCGGCGGACGCGTGCGCCCGCGCCGCGCCGCGCGCCTCGCCGCGATCACCTCCGGCGGCACCATTCCCGAAGAGCGGCAACTACGACGTTGTGATCGCCTCGGAAGGGCGCAAGATTGGCGACGTCGAAGAAGACTTCGCGCAGGAATCGATGCGCGGCGACATCTTTTCGCTCGGCTCGATGCCCTGGCAGATCCTCGGCATCTCGAAGAACCGCTGCATGGTCGAGCCGCCCCCGGCATGGCGCCGTGCCTCCCGTTCTGGCAGACCGAAGCCGCCGGCCGCTCGCCGCTCCGGCCAGGTCTGCGAACTCCGCCGCCGCATCGCGCATTTATTACCGCCGCGGGACCTCTATCCGATCGTCCGTTGAGAAGCGCGTGATGCCGGCCACGGGACACAATGCGCGCGCTACGGTACAGCCGCCGCGCGCCACTTGGCCGACGCCGCGAAAATGCCGCCGCTCGCATGGCCGTCGCGAGCGCGCGAACCGCAGGCGCCGTCGCCTACGTCCGCCGCGGTCTCGCCGCGCTCGGCGCTGTCCCCGACGAGCACACACTCGTGATCGAGCGTTTCTTCGACGGCCTCGGCGGCACCCAGATCGTCATCCACTCGCCCTTCGGCATCCGCCTCAACCGCGGACTCGGTCTCGCACTCCGCAAGCGCCTCTGCCAGACCTTCGATTTCGAAATCCAGGCCTCGGCCATCGACGACGCCGTCCTGCTCGCGCTGAACTCGCGCCACAGCTTTCCGCTCGATCACGTCCTGACGCTGATCAATTCGCGCACTGTGCGCGACACCCTGATCCAGGCGCTGCTCGACGCGCCGATGTTCGAGGTGCGCTTCCGCCATGTCGCCACGCGCGCGCTCGCCGTGATGCGCTCGATGCGCGGTCGCAAGGTTCCGGCCTGGATTCAGCGGCTGCGCATCGCAGGAACTGATCACCGCGCTTTTTCCCCAGCGCAACGCCTGCTTCGAAAACCGTCCCCCCAACATCGAGGTTCCCGATCATTTCATCGTCAGCGAAGCCCTCACGCGAATGCCTCGAAGAGACCGCCGATCTGACGCCGCCTGCACGGAATTGCTTGCGCGGTACTCGAGGACGGCTCCGTGCGCGTCGGTGCTGGTCGACAGCGTCGCACCCTCCGTCTTCGCCCATCGCATCCTGCTGGCGTGGGACTACTCCTTTCTCGACGACGGCGAGCGCGCCAACCGCCGCAGCCGCACGGTCACCATGAACCGCGCGATGGCCGAGGACGTTTTCCGCACCGAAGATCTCGCCGAGATGCTTTCGGCCGAAGCCGTCGATCGGGTCGCCGCCGAAGTCGAGCGGTCGCGCGCCCAATCGCCCGCGCCCGCGATGCGGACGAACTCTACGAGCTTATCCACGCGCATGGCGCGATCGGCGCGGCGAACCTCAGCGAACGCACGAACCGGGACTGTGGGAGTTTACTCGCGACACTTTCGGTCAATGGGCGTGTGGTGGCGGCGCGTCTCGCGCCCGATGCGCCTGAGGTCATCCTCACTGCCGAGGACCTTCCGCTGTTTGCCGCCGCCTATCCGGGCTTTCGCGTGAGTCGCGCAGACGCCAACACTCCGGATGTGTCGGGCTCCGTGGAGATGGAGGAAAGCCGGTTGGCCTTGCCTGACGGCGGGCCTGATCCGGAAGCGGCGCGCGCGGAGATCGTCCGACGGGCGCTCGCGACCGCGCCTCCGATTACCTCACTGGAGTTGACGGCCAGCCTGCGACTCGAGCGTTCCGAAGTCGAGCGCATTCTCGCATCACTGGAGTCGCAGGGTGCAGTGTTCCGTGGCCATTTCACCACACGTGCTCCAGTCGATGTGGCGGATTCACATGACGATGATGCAGCCAGCGATTCGACGTTGCAGTGGTGCGATAGATATGTGCTCGAGCGCATCCACCGGAATACGTTGACGTTGCTGCGCGCCGAGGTCGAGCCGTGCTCGGATCATGAATTCACGTCGTTTCGCCTCCGTTGGCAGCATCTGGACGACACTGAGGCTCCTCGGGGGCTCGATGGAGTCCGCGCGATAATCCAACAGTTGTGCGGTCTCGGTTTTGTCCCGGATTTCTGGGAGCGCGCGATTCTGCCCGCACGTTCGCCGGACTACCGTCCTGAATATCTCGACCTGCTGTGCATGAGCGGCGAGATCGCGTGGATCGCGGCCCCGCGACCCGACCAACCGGACAACGGCGCCTCGGCGTTCCCCCAGCTTGTGGCGTTTGCGCCGCGGGGCGGTGGCTTTGCGCCCGCGACTCGGTCGCTGCGCGAAGACGACGCGCACGCGCAAGCGGTCGCGCAAGCCCTCGCTGTTCACGGGGCACTCCATCTCGACCAGTTGGCGGATCGCGCGGGGGTCTCCGAGCGCGATACGCTGTCCGCCCTCTGGCGATTGGCTGCCGCAGGAATGGTTTCCAATGACTGCTTCGCCCCGCTCAGGTTGTTGTGGTCCGATCCCGATGCGAAGCATCAACTCGATCCCGCCCGGATGAAGCACGGAGCGCTTACCCGTCATGACGCGGCGTTGCGTGCCCGGCTCAAATCCAGCGTGAGTGGCCGCTGGTCGTTGGTTGAGCCGAAGGCAGACCCCGCATCGCGCGGCGTCCGTGACGCGAGTGAGCGCGTTGCCAGTGTCGATGATCGCGCGCGCGATCTGGGCGATATTCTGCTCAAGCGGCATGGGGTGCTGACCCGCGAAATGATGGCGCTGGAGCAATTCGACATTTCGTGGCGTGACCTGGCATTCGTGCTGCGCCGAATGGAGTACTCCGGATTGATTCGGCGCGGATGGTTCGTGCGCTCATTGTCGGGTGAGCAGTATGCGCTACCGGAAGCGCTCGAGATGCTGCGCGCCACGCGGCTGGCCAATCCCGGCTCGAATCGACCAATTGCGCTCAGTGCGGCCGACCCGGCTAATCCGTACGGCGTGCTGCTTCCCGGATGTGGTGTGCCGCGCGAGCCTGGCAACCTGCTGGTCATGCAAAGCGGACGCGTCGTGATGGCGCTGGCGGGAAAATCGCTGCTGACGCCCGAGCCGCTCGACAGTGAGCAGTTTTCCGCGGCGCTCGCCGCCCTGATGAGGATCCGGCCGAAGCTCGCGGTCGAAACCATCGACGGATCCCCCGCGCTGGAATCGGATCGCGTGCCGGCGATGGCCGCCGCGCAGTTCCATTCGGACGGCCGCTCGTTGATCTACGACGGTCTGCCAGGACCCGCTCCCGCTCGTACTACTGTTGCGGGCGGGGAAGCGGCCCTGCGCTAATCCACTCGGCGCCGCCAGACATGAAAAAGCGGGAGGAGGGCGGCCGTCCCCAGCACGGCGATCCTTTCGAGCGGGGCTTGGCGCTTTTCAACGCCGGGCAGTTCTTCGAATGCCACGAGGTGTGGGAGATCCCGTGGCGGCACTCGGATGGCGCCGATCGATTATTCTATCAGGGTTTGATCCAGGCCGCGGTCGCGATTCTGCACGCCGAACGAGGTAATCTGCGCGGCGCGACCTCGACCTACGCGAAGTCGCGGGCGAAACACGAAAGCCTGCCCGCTGTATTCCGCGGGATCGCGCTGGACGAGTTTCGCAAATCGCTGGCGGTTTTCTTCGACGAGGTCCGCACTGATCGTCCACTACCGGCGCCTCCACAAATAAGGCGTAAACCGTGACGCGATCAGTTTGACGGTGAAGCGTTTAACCCGGCGCCTGGCCGGCACCTAAAAGGGGATATCCTCGTCGTCCATCGCGACCGGCGCCCCCGCGCCTGCGCCGAAGTCCGCCGGCTCGTCGATCCCGGTGCTGGTGCCTGCTCCCGCGCGTCCGCCGAGAAATTGCACGGTTTGCGCCACGATCTCCGACACGTAGCGCTTGCCGCCGTCCTTGGCTTCATACTGACGATTGGAGATGCGGCCCTCGATATAGACCTGCCGGCCCTTCTTGAGATACTGGGCGCAAACTTCAGCGAGTTTGCCCCAGACCACGATATTGTGCCACTCCGTCCGTTCCTGCTTCTGCCCGCTGCGATCGTTGAAGGACTCCGTCGTTGCGATGCTGAAGCTCGCCTTGGTTTGACCCGAGGGAAGGTAGCGCACCTCGGGATCACGTCCCAGGTTTCCAACCAGAATCGCCTTGTTAACCGACATTTCGCTCCTACCTCTGTACTGAAAACGGTAGACCCCGCCGGGCGTCAACGCAAGCCACCGTAGGTCCTGCTATGGACAGGGGGTGACCCTTGTGCACAGGAGGGGGCACGAGTTTTTGCACCGATCAGGATTCGCAATCAGGCCCGCGACGCTTGAGGTCGGTATACGGCGTCCCATCACGGCGGGTGTAAACGGCGGGTTGCCCTCCCGGGGGCGAGACCCGGTCGATCTCCGGGTAGTTGCCGCGATCGTCGGCGACCGGGGTGCCGATTTCCAACACCAGAACTTCGCTCTGCGACTGATTCCGCAAGCAGTGACCATTCGTATCCCCGGCCTTGAAACCCGCGGCATCGCCCGGACGAAGGATCTCCTCACCCTCATCGGTCACCAGCACCACCTCGCCCGCGACGATATAGACGAATTCATCCGACATAGTGTGCCAGTGGCGCTGACTCGACCAGGCACCGGGCGGTAGCCGCAAGAGGTTCACGCCAAACTGCGTCAACCCCGCGGCATCACCCAGCTTCATCCGCTCCCTTGCGCGACAGGGCCGATCGTATGGCGGGGGGTAAAGCGTTCCGATGACCGGTGCGATCGTTGCGGCGTCGATGCGCTTTCCCATGATGGTTCCTTGACACGTGTATGATGCCTTCAAGCCTGCCATAGGCGCGATGGTCGGCCAACCAATCCAAGCCTAGAGGACCAAATTCCATGAATAACTCGCTGCGGCCCTCGGCCGCCCACCCCGGTGAAGGGAGCATTAGGCGCGGACTGGCCCTCCTTTCGCCTAACCGGGGGGCTTTATATAATCGGGACGGTTTGCTGGGCGGGTAGGGCTGCCACTTACGATGACGTCTCCCAGGTCAGCTTCGGTCCGAATCGTTCCGCTGGGTGGGCTCGGTGAAATAGGGCTCAACCTCATGGTCGTGGAATGCGACCAGAGCGCGATCGTAATCGATGCCGGTGTGATGTTTCCGGAGGAGCGGGTGCTCGGCGTCGGCCTGCTCCTGCCCGAACTCCGCTATCTCGAAGAGAGCCGGCTAAAAGTCGAGGGCGTCATCCTCACCCATGCGCATGAAGACCATATCGGCGCCTTGCCGTACCTTCTGCGCCGCTTTCCCGCGCCGGTCTATGGCACCGCATTAACTCTAGCATTCGTTCGCCGTACGTTAGTTGAAGAAGAGTCTATCGATGCTGATTTGCGCGAGTTTATACTGGGGAAGATGCTGGAACTGGGACCGTTCCGGATCGAAGCCGTCCGCGTAACCCATTCGACGCCGGACTCGGTCGCCCTCGCGATTCACACGCCCGCCGGCCTTATCGTTCATAGTGGCGACTTCAAAATCGATCCAGCGCCGGTCGATGGGGTGAATTTCGACACCAAGCGATTCGCCGAATTGGGCGAAGAGGGCGTCGAGATACTGCTGTCCGACTCCACCAACGCTGAACGGCCGGGGCGCAGCGGCTCGGAGAGTTCACTCAAACCGGTGCTACAGGAATTGATCGCTCGCACGCGAGGTCGATTTTTCCTGTCCGCCTTCTCCTCGCACCTCCATCGGATACGCCAGTTGGCGGAGGTTGCGCACGCGACCGGACGCCGGGTCGTGCCGTTGGGTCGGCGCATGGCCGAAAGCGTGCGGCTCGGCCTTGAGACCGCCCAGCTCAATCTTCCTCCTGGAACATTTATAGATCGCTCGGAGGCCGACTTCGTCGAACCAAAACGCCTGGCCTTCCTCGCCAGCGGGAGCCAGGGCGAGCCGCTTTCGGCGCTGGCCAAACTCGCCACCGACACCCATCCGACGGTGCACGTCCAGCAGGACGACGTGGTGGTGCTTTCCTCCCGTTTTATTCCCGGGTAACGAACGGACGATCAACACGCTGGTCAACCATCTGATGAAGCGCGGAGCCGAAGTCCACTACGAAGGCGTCGCGCCGGTTCACGTTTCGGGGCATGCGAGCCGCGACGAGTTGGCCGAGATGATCCGGCTGGTGCAGCCGAAGCATTTTGTGCCGATCCACGGCGAGTACCGTCATCTCGCGCGCCATCGCGCGCTAGCGATCGAAGCCGGCGTGTCCGCCAGCAATTGCTTTTTGCTCGAGGACGGCGACACGCTGGTGATGAGCGGTGGCGAAGTCCGGCGCGGACGATCCGTTCAGGCGGGACGGGTGGTCGCTGACGGCGCGGAGTTGGGCGATCCCGGGCTGTTGCGCGAGCGGCGTGCGCTGGCGCATGACGGGACGGTGGTCGTCATCCTGGCGATCTCCATGCATACCCGGAAAATCGTCGCGGGACCGGACCTGCTCTCGCGCGGGGTGATTGGCGGCGACGGCAGTTCGCCGCATATGGCGCGTGCCCGGGTGGAAGTAGCGCAACGGCTGCGCGGGTTCGCCCGCATGGACGAGGCCAGCCTCAAGGACGAGATGGTGCGGACGTTGCGCCGCTACTTCAGCGATGCGATCGGCAAACGGCCGATCATCGTGCCACATGTGATGGAGGTTTGAATCGCTATCGCCCGCCTCGTAAAACCTTCGCCGATCGAGCTGGTGACGGCTGTGGACGATGCGCCGCCGCGGGCAGGGATAGCGCGTGAATTCGCGGCGCTGGGGTTGGTCGCGCTGGCCGCGTACGGCTTGCTAAGCCTGGGCTGCCTCGATTTCGGACGCCAACCGAACCTCGGAGGTCCGCTCGGTGCGCAAATGGCTGAGGTGCTCAGCTTTGCGTTCGGTTATCAGTCGTATGTCCTGATGTTACTGGTCGCAGCACTGGCACGTCGCGTCTGGCAGACGGCCCCACCGCGGGTGATTTTCCGGACGTTGGCTGGTGGTGGAATTCTCTTGCTTGCGCTGAGCACTGCCGGCGGTTTCTGGCGCATCGGCGGGGTCTCGGTCGGCGGCGTTGCGGGTGAAGCGATCGCCGGGGTACTGGGTGCCTACCTCAATCTCGGCGGCGGCTACATCGTAGTGATGCTGGCATTAGTGGGCGGGTTGGCCTTGATGGCGGGACGGGCGCCGACCGATCTCGCTTCATCGATGGCCGAAGCCGCGCGGCTGCGCGGACGCGACCCGGCCTTTGTTCGGGCGGACGCCGAGCAGGCCGAATCATCCGAACCGCTCGAGTCGCTCAAAACGATCGAAACGCTCGAATCGAGCATGGGGTATGGGCGCGGGAGTCCGCTGGTCCGGCGCAGCGAGAGCTCGCGAAGCACCCCGCAAGATAAGAAAAAGCCGGCAAAATCAAGAGAAAAAGGTGCGTATACACTGCCTCCGCTCGCACTGCTCGACGTTCCGGCGCCGGAGCACGCGCAGATTGACGAGAGCGCGCTGGAGCGCAGTGCGCGCGTTCTCGAGCAGAAGCTGCTGGACTTCGGTGTGCAAGGGCACGTGGTCAGAGGTTCAAGCCGGGCCAGTCGTCAACATGTACAAACTGGAGCCGGGTTCCGGCATCAAAGTGAGTCAAATCGTCAATTTAGCCGACGATCTTTCGATGGCGCTGCGCGCGGCGAGCGTGCGGATTCTGGCGCCGGTGCCGGGCGAGGCGGTGGTGGGTATCGAGGTGCCGAACCGCAAGCGCGAGAAGATCTATCTGCGGGAGATCCTTGAGGCGGAGGAGTTCACCTCGGCGCACAGTCAGCTCACGATCGCGCTCGGCAAGGATATCGCGGGCCAGCCGGTCGCGTCGGATTTGGCCACGATGCCCCATCTGCTGATCGCCGGGGCCACCGGCACGGGTAAATCGGTGTCGATCCATACGATGATCGCGTCGATCCTGTTCAACAGCACCGCCGACGACGTGCGATTTATCCTGATCGACCCCAAGATGCTCGAGTTGTCGGTATACGAGGGTATTCCGCATCTGCTGGTGCCGGTAGTGGTCGACCCGGAGAAGGCCGCTGCGGCGCTGCTCTGGGCGACGCATGAAATGGAGACGCGCTACCGCATGATGCGCGACCTCGGCGTACGCAATATCGACGGCTACAACCGGGTGATCGGCGAGGGCGGCCAACTGGTCGAGTTGAAGCGCGGGACGATGGCCGAAAACGACAATGGGAGCGACGACTGGGTCGACACGCCGGTGAAGTACCGCAAGTTGCCCAAGATCGTGATCGTGATCGACGAACTTGCGGATCTGCTCCTGAGCGAAGGGAAGACGGTCGAGCGCGATATCACCCGACTTGCGCAGAAGGCGCGCGCCTCCGGGATCCATCTGATTCTTGCCACCCAGCGCCCTTCGGTCGATGTTCTGACGGGCTTGATCAAGGCGAATCTGCCGGCGCGCATCTCGCTGCAAGTGACCTCGCGCGTGGATTCCCGCACGATCCTGGATTCGATCGGCGCGGAGCGGCTGCTCGGGGCGGGGGACATGCTGTTCATGCCGCCGGGAACCGCGAAGCTGCGCCGTCTGCACGGTCCGTTCGTCTCGGAGGTCGAGATTCGCAAAGTATGTGATTTCCTGCGGGCGCAGGGCGCGCCGGACTACCAGATGGAGATCCTGGAGACCGCGGTGGCTAGCGAAGACGGGCGCGAAAACGGCGCCGCCGACCGCGACGAATTTTACGACGAAGCAGTGCGGATCGTGACGGAGACCGGGCAGGCGTCGATCTCGATGATTCAGCGGCGGCTCAGAATCGGCTATAACCGCGCCGCCCGGATGGTCGAGGAGATGGAACGCGAGGGCCTGGTGATGCCGGCGGACGGGGCGCGCCCGCGCGAGGTGCGGATGCGCGGTGCGAGTTGAGGATGTCTGACAGCGCGGGACGAGCGGCGGAACTCGCATCAATAATCCTGCTAGCGGGCGCGATCGCGTTGACGCCGGCGATGGCCGTACACGCACAAGCGGGCGTGACGGGTTCAGCCCCGGTCGCCTTGGCGACTCAAGTGGCGCCAGGCACGGCTGCGACGCCTTCGCGGACAGAATTGAAGGCCCTGATCGCGCATCTGCAGCGGCATTACCAGGATACCGCTTCGTTCAAGGCGAACTTCAAGGAAACCATTACGCGGACCGGCGCGCCGCCGCGCGAGCGGACCGGGGTTATCTATTACCGCAAGCCGGGGCGCTTGCGTTGGGAGTTCGCGCAGCCTCAGCCTGAGACGATCGTGAGCGACGGAACTCTGATCTACGACTACGATCCAGGGCTCAACCAAGTGGTCGAGACGCCGCTCAAGAGCGCTCTCAAGAGTCCGAGCGCCGCCAGCTTCATGCTCGGTGTCGGCAATGTGGCGCGGGATTTCACGGCGTTGGCGCTGCCCGCGCCGCCTGGCGATCCGCTGGCTCATATCGCGCTCATTCCCCGGGGTGGCGGCGACAAGATCGAATTGGGGCTGGACCGGAGCAACTTCAATATCGTGACGTTGGCGCTGACCGACGCTCTGGGAAACCGGACGGTACTCGAGTTCAGCGCAGTCGAGCGCAACGTCCCCGTCCCGTCCAGCTTGTTCGAGTTCACGGTCCCGGCAGGGGCGGACATTGTGAACTCCCAGGGTTCGCCGCACTAGAATCAGCGTTTCCGTGCCGGGTGTTTCCGCGGGGAGAGGCGGCGGGATGAGAGGGTTTCCGCCGGGGAAAGCACCGTGGACAATCCGTTTGCCGGCCGTTTCTGACTATTGGACGAGGAAGATCGAGCGAAAACCGACGAAAACAGCAGTTTACTGTGCACAAACCGCCACGATCTGAAATCTGCTGATTGCACCATCAAGGTCGCACGAGTAGACATATATGCCCGCAGCCGGGCGATGCCGTAATGGAAAAAGTTCACATGTTGAGCTTGGGCTGCCCCAAGAATCTCGCGGACAGCGAATTGATGCTGGGAGCACTGACCGGCGCCGGCTTCGAGGTCACTCTCGATCCCGGCGAAGCCCAGGTACTGATCGTCAACACCTGCGCGTTTATCGAATCAGCCAAGAAAGAATCGATCGACGCGATTCTGGAAGCTGGCCGGATCAAACGGGAAGCGGGCGGAAGGCGGCTGGTGGTCGCGGGATGCATGGCGCAGCGGTACGGCGACCGAGTTGCGGGAGCAACTGCCCGAGGTCGACATCTTCGTTGGCACGGGGAATTTCCTCGATTTGCCGGAGTTGCTGCGGCGTACGGAGAGTCCGGAGGCGCGCCCGATTCCGTATCCAGGGGCGGCGCATCTGCTGGCCGCGAGCGGAGGCGCGACGGGTCAAGACGGGAGATTTCTTCAGTGCGTATTTGAAGATCTCCGAAGGCTGCAATCATAAGTGCGCTTTTTGCATCATTCCCGGGATTCGGGGGTTGCATGAGAGCCGGCCGCTGGCCGACGTGGTGACGGAAGCGCGTTCGCTGGCTGCGAGCTGGTGTGCGCGAAATCAACCTGATCGCGCAGGATCTGACCGCCTATGGGCGCGATCTGAGGCCGCGAGCTTCGTTGGCGCAACTTTTGCGCGAGTTGGACCGAATCGAGGGGTTGCACTGGATCCGGCTGCTCTACTGCTACCCGAATTTCGTTACGGACGAGTTGCTCGAGACCATCGCGGATCTGCCGCGAGTGGTTAAATATATAGATATGCCGCTGCAGCACGCTGACGACGACGATCCTACGTGCGATGCGGCGGGAACGGTCCGGTGCAGCGTTGCGAAGCTGCTCGAGCGTATGCGGCGCCGGGTTCCAGGGCTGACCCTGCGAACTTCGTTCATCGTCGGCTTTCCGGGCGAGACCGACGCGGGCGTTTGACGCGCCTGCTCGATTTCGTGCGCGAGGAACAATTCGACCGGGTCGGCGTGTTTACTTACTCGCGCGAGGAAAACACCGCGGCCATGATCTGCCGGGCCAGGTGCCGAACCGCGTCAAGCGCGAACGGCGGTCCGCGCTGATGGAGCTGCAGGCGGAAATTTCATTGTGGAAGAACCGTGACCTGGTCGGCCGCGAGCTTGAGGTTTTGGTTGAAGGAGAAGTCGGTGGACGCGCCACGCGGCATACGCGGGCGAACGTCCGGCCAGGCGCCCGAAATCGACGGGATCGGTGCTGCTCAAGGGCGACGCCGATCCCGGCGAATTCGTCCGGGCGAGGATCGACGAGGCCCTCAGCTACGACCTGGTGGGAGAGGTAACGGGTGAGATCGTTCAATAGAAAGGGTGGTCGCGACAATGCCTAAAAAATCAGCGGCGGCAAATCGAAAGAAATTCCTGGCCGACCTTGCGAGCAGCATCTGCTCGATATGAAGACCAAGCTCATGGCTGAAATCGACTCCGAGCTCAAGGCCGAGCGCGAAGGCAACAAAGACGAGGGCATGGA
This sequence comes from uncultured Pseudomonadota bacterium, assembly GCA_963837035.1. Classification (GTDB taxonomy): domain Bacteria; phylum Desulfobacterota; class Binatia; order Binatales; family Binataceae; genus JASHZA01. The sequence goes on along the minus strand of CAWIMH010000016.1, from coordinate 143,182 downwards.
CACCTATGACCTCGCCTCGGAGGAGCGTGACCGCGAAATCAATTTCATCCTGTCGGACCGTGAGCGGGTGAAAATCAAGCAGATTGACGACGCGCTGGAGCGGATGGCGGAGGGCAGTTACGGGGTATGCGAGTCGTGCGGACTGGAAATCGCCGAAGAGCGGCTGACGGCGATGCCTTTCACGCGTCTTTGTCGCGACTGTCAGCAAGACCAAGAGCGCGAGGCCAAGTCGCAACGCCGTTTTGACGACGAGCGCAACACCTATCGCAAGTTTGGTTCGACCGACGCTGACGAAGAAAATATCTGATCGCGTCGGGCGGCGGAGACTGAAGCACGCCGAGACGGCTTCTGACACCGCTATCGCGTGGTATGATCCGGCACCGGTCGCTTTACCCGCGGCCGCTAACAGGGCAAGCTTTTACCGGCAGCGACGACGCGCGCAGCATTGCGATGTTAAGCTGTTTTCGCGAACTTACTCGATGAGAATTTTCAGAGAATCGGAGAGCGGCGAAAACGGGGCGGACCCTGCGCGCGAAGAAGTTTCGCGTGTTAACGCCAATCTCGCGCCGGTGGGGCGGATCATCGCCGTCGCCAGTGCTCGTGGCGGTGTCGGTAAAAGCGCGATCACCGTTAGCCTCGCCGTGACCCTCGCGCTGACCGGGCGCAAGGTGGGGATCGTCGATGCCGATCTGAATTCGCCGAGCATGCTCGCGATGCTGGGGATGAAGCCGCCGCGCCGAATGCCGGCGATGGAAGGAATCGAACCCGGCGCCGGGCCGCTGGGCTTGCGGATCGCCGCGAGCAACCTACTGCCCGAGGGCGAGCCACCGCCGATGAGCTTCGCGGATTTCGACGAGGCTCCCGCCGCGATCGCCGCGAGCAACGGCGCGATGGCCGAGTTGGGATATTCGGCGACGCTACGGCGCCTGCTCGGGCAGACGCGCTTCGGGATGATCGATGTCTTGCTGATCGACGTGGCGCCCGGACTGGAACAGCTTCATCGGATTGCGCGCCTGGTACCGCGGGCGGGCCTCGTACTGGTAAGCCACCCTTCCGGATTGTCGTCGCATGCGGCGAAGGACGTGCTGGACTTTGCGGCGCGAAACTCGATCGGGGTTCTGGGCGTGATCGAGAATATGGCGGGATTCAGTTGCGATGGCTGCCACGTCGTGCGGCCGCTGATGCCGCAAGGGGGACTGTCCACGCTTGTGCGCGAAGCCGCGGTGCCGATGCTCGGACGGTTGCCGTTCGATCCGCGGTTTGCGGAGGCTTCCGACCGCGGCGCGTTCTTCGTGCGTGAGTACGCGGAGACGCCGCTCGCAAAGCAACTGATCGCGATTGCGGAAGCTCTCGATCGCATTCCAGCGCCGACTCGTTCCGACGCACCCGACCAGGCCTGAGAACCGATCAGTCTTCGTTCGCATCAGCGGCTGGCGCGCCGCGGGCGAGGATACTTGCGCCACGCGAATACTCGAACATTCCGGCGCCCCTCGCGTCGCCGATACGGCAGATGGCGAATCCCAAGGACGTATGAATGCGCATCTCGTCGGGACCGGGGCGCGACAGCGTCATAAAAGTTTGTGGCGTGCACTCGATCGTCAAGGGATCGTCCGTCGGCGTATGGATTCGAGCGCCGATCGATTGGGGTGGCGCGAGCGGTGAGGCGACTTCGAGTACGAACTGTTCGACCGTGCAATCGTTCCAGCCATCCCGGGTCAGCATCCGCGCGATGCGATGTTCGACGTGACCGTCGAGCGCGAGGGCGCGCAACTCGAGCGCGCGATGGCCGCCGTCTCCATAGAAACTGGCCCAGAGCATCCGGCGGGAAGCGAACTTTTGCGGACCGATCCCGGTAAAGGAGACACCGATACGGGCGACGGCGTCCAGTTCGCGCAGCCGGCCGCCGACTTCGATCGAGCCGGAGAGGCGCCCGTACGCAGCGAGGGGCGGCACCACGGAGGCGGCCGCCGCTGGGCCCGCGTCGATGCGATAGGCTTGGGCGATCGCGCCCTCGAGTTGCGCTAGTAAATGGTCGAAGCCGTGCGCGGCGGCGTCGAGCGCAATTGACCCTGTGACTTCCATCGCGGCTTCGATACGGCTTTTCGCGAGCGCGTGTTCAACGCTCAGGTAGGCGGTGCCGTCGTCGACGACGGCGGCCGGTCCGCGAAAGGCGAATTGCGCGTCCCGGCCACCGGCGGTGAGCCGGAGCGGGCCGAGCGAGATGCGATCGCCGGAGCGAGTGGCTTTGCCTTCGGCGGTGAAGAGCGCCACGCGGCGGCCGTCAAAGAGGACCATGATGCGGGCGCCCGCGGCGCCGGGGCCGAAATCGAAACTCACCATGCCGCCGGCGCGCGCGGCGGGGTCATAAAATTCGACGCCGATCCGCAACGGCGGACCGCTGCTGGCGGGAGCGGCGCGTTTTGCCGGCGGACGCGCCGAACGCGCGATCCGGAGCACGATCCGGCCGGGCGCCGCACCATTGCCGTGGCGCGAGAAGGTTTCGCTGAGCGCGTTGAGGCTACGCTCGCGCAAATTACCCGGTAATCTGACCGCCACCGACATCTCGAGTTGCAGCGCGTCGATGGTGTCGTCCCGGGCGAGCGCGGCGAGCCGGCGAATCGGCGCGGAGGGATTGGCGAGGTGGCGCGGGGTGAACGCCTGGAGGAGGTTTTGCGCGGCACCGCCGGGATAGCGCAAGCCGAAGCTGGGCAGGATGTTCGCTGCACGCAGTCGATCGGCCAGCGCCGCGATGGTGCCGTTGATGAAACGATCGCTGGCGGAGACGTGAGCGCCGGGCGGCGGATGCAGACCGCCGGCGGCCTCGCGCAGGCCCAGCCCGAAATCGACCCGCGGTTCGATGACGTTCCAGCCATGGATCAGCAGCACGGTCGCACGGCCGTGGCGGGCGAGGATGAATCCGACGCGATCGGCGATGAGGTCGAGCATCCAGGGCGCGTTCGCCGCGAGTTGGCTGAGCCGGTTGCAGTCGAGTTCATTACGATCCATCCCGGCGTTGATCAGCGCGGTAGCGGCGAGGCGGGCGGCGAGTTCGCGGGTGATCGCGGCGGTCTCAAGGTCGTTGACCTTGGGATGAAGGGTCGCCTCGGCGACGGCGCCGGCGCGGCCGCCATGCGGGGCGATCAACAGAACAGGGGCATCGCCCTCGAGAACTTCGAGCCAGGGTGGAATCGGGAGGTTGGTTGCCGGCCCGGCGGTCATCCCGGATCCAGTGTTCGCCGCGCGGCCACTCGCGCCGGATGGGCATGGAGCGCGAACGACATCACGAAATAATAGACGATGAAGCCGAGCGAAGTATAAAGCAGGATGGGGTTGGGGGTCGGCAACGCCGGCAGCATCGCGACGGTTGCGATGGCCCAGATGACCGCGAGACCGAGCGTGAACGGGCGCATCAATTCGGTGCGGTTCGGATAGATGTATTTGATCGGCACGAAGACCATTACGCCCAGCACGATCAAGATGCTCGCGTTCAGCCCCGTCGGCAAGCGCAGGCAATAAAGGTAGAGCGCGACCAGGTTCCAGTACGAAGGGAATCCGCGAAAATAATTGTCCGCGGTCTTCGCTTCCACATGGCAGAAGCCGTAGGCGCTCGCGAGCAGCAGAAACGCAGCGAGCGCAGAGCCGGTGAGGCCGGGCGCGAGGAGTCCCGCCCGTTGCATCAGGAAGACGGGCGCGACGACGTAGGTCAGGTAATCGACGATATTGTCGAGCAGGGCGCCGTCGAAGGCGGGGATACGCTCGCGGACGCGGACGACGCGGGCGAGCGGTCCGTCGCTGGAATCGATGAAGACGGCGAGGGCCATCGCGAAGAAGGCGGCGCGAAAGTCGTCACGCGCGATACGATCGAGCGCGACGAGGCCGGCGACCGCGCCCGTCGCGGTGTAGAGATGCACACCCCATGCGCACAGCTTGAGCAGTGATTGGCGCCGGCGCACATCAAGGGGAGGGGCCGGACTCATTTTGTAGGCTTCAGATCGCGTGAACCGAAGTGTTCCTCGAGCACGGTCATGAAGGGCCCGCACGCACGCCGCCGTTTGACATGGGCCATCGCCTCGTTGAGGGACAAGCCGCCGTGAGCGCGGAGATAGGCGATGGCAAGGGTGGGCGCGCGATTGATGCCGGCGTTGCAATGGACATAGACGCGGCGGCCGGAACGGATCAGCGCGTCGAGGGCGGTCAAGGCGGCGACGAGGCGCGCGGCCATGTCGTCGGCGCTACCGTCGTGGATGGAGGAGCGCACCAGGGTGACGCCGTGGCGGTTGCAGACCTCGTGCAGTTCGGCGATCTCGAGGCCGTTGATGCGGAGGTCCTCGTCGTCCTGGAGGTTGAGGATGGCGGTGACGCGCTGCTCCGCCGCTAGCCACTCGATGTCGCCGGCGCGGGGATACTCGCCGATGAGCATCGAGTCGGTTATCTCGGCGAGCGACGGGCGGGCGCTACCGCGAGTCGGGCGCGCTTCGAGATGGGGCCGTCGACTGAACCAGTACATAAGAGAACTTTATCGCAGCGTCAGCGGGTTCAGGAAGCCGGGGCACCGGCCTCGAGGCGCGAGTAAGCGCCGGTACAGATCGCGGGGCTGCCAGCCTGCGTCCATTCGTAGAGCCAGATCGAAGCGAGCGCGGAGGATGCGGCGGCGATCTGGCCAGCGAGCATGGGGCCGTCGGTGCGCATCATGACGCGAGCGTAGCCTTGGCGGTCATCGGGAGACTCGGCGCGGGCCGCGCGGTCGGTGCGGATTACCTCAGGGACTAGCGCGTTGGCGTCGCGGATTTCGCTGAGAGCGGTGGTCCAGACGGAATCGATCTTGGTGGCGTGCACCCGCGGGCGGGCGGCTTCCCCGATCTTGCTTACGGAGAGATCGACGGCGCCCTCGAGGCGGCGATGAATCCCGGCGTCACCCGCATAGCCGTCATAATAACGGGTCGAATGCAGCGGCTGGCTGGCGTCGCCGACGTAATGCGCGAGGTAGCCCGATTGACGAACCACCTGCGCGCAATCGCCCGCGTGCCACGCCCGTCCGAGGGCGCCTGCGGTTTCCTCGATGGTCCATGGTAACGTACCCGCGCGATCAAGCTTGCGATCGCCGTAACGGCGTCGCATCGCGGACAGGTCGGGGTTCAATTCCGTGAACGGATGCGGTCCGAAGTTTTCGAGGTCGATGTAGTGGCGGATTTCCTCGGCATGCCCGTAGAGTCGTCTGAGCTCGAAATCCGGGGCGATCGCATCGTGTTCAAGCAGCGGTTCATTCACGGTCAGCGTGCGCGTCAGAGGCGATGGCGGAAGCGCGCTCACGGCCAAACGCGCAATCAGCATATGGGTTCTCGAATCCCATGCGTGCGCAGGTTGCCAAGCGAACAAGAGTGACAGCATCAGGAGCGCCAGCGTTCGAGCGATGGCCCGGCGCGAGGTCCGCGGGGCGCGGCCGCGCGTCACGCCTTGGCCTGTTTGTCCGCGCGATGAGCAGCGCCGTTCCCGGTCTTCCGTATACGTTGTGACGGAACTTCCCGCTGGTCCGCTTCATCCGCAAGCAGGCGGCGCAGGGGCGCGACCGGTGCAGTAGGTTTGACTAACGCGAGCACCGCATCGCGCATGAGATCCGCGAGCTTGCGATAAGCGCCGGATCCTTCGGCGTCTTGTGCGAGCGTACGCAATTCTGCGTTCGCGAGTGGCCGTCCGATCCTGACTTCGACCGGCGCGCGCCGGGGAATAAGGCTGCCTTTGCCCAGCACCTCATGCGTTCCCGTGATGTGAACGGGCAGCACGTCGCATCCACTGTGGAGAGCGACGTAGCCGGCGCCGCTCTTGAATTCATGGATTGCGCCGTCGGGCGATCGCGTGCCTTCGGGAAACATCAGTACGCTGCGGCCGGCCGCGAGTTCGGCGAGCGCTTCGTCCAGCGATTCGATCTGCGCGCGTTCGCGGTCGAACGGAATGAGCCGGGTGAAATTCGTTGCGATGAAACGCCGCAGGCCGGTGTTGAAGAAGTAATCCTTGGCTGCGAGCACGACCAGTTCCCGTCCCATCGCGCCTAGCGCATAGCCGATCAGGCCGAAGTCCACGTGGCTCGAATGGTTGGCGACGACGAGTACGTTGCGGTTCGCCGGCAAATTGCCGCGTCCCATCACGCGCGGTTTGAGCCAGCGGTCGAAGGCCGTATCCAGCGAACGGCGAAACGTGAGCTCACCCAGATATTTCAGCGCCGCCGGCAGCTCAATCGTGTAGGGCCGCGCGAACCGCGCATAGGATGGAAGGCGAGGACGGTTCTGCCCTTCGCCGACGAGCCGCTGCAGGTCGTCGACCGTGCTGATGTTGGACAGCTCTTCGGCGCTGAGGTCGCGTCCGGCCTTGACCGCGATGTGCTCGCTAAGTTCCGCCAGCGCGAGCGAATCCAGTCCGAGATCCTCGATCAGCCGCGTGGCGGGGGTGATCTCGGGCGCGGCGCTCGCCACCTGGACGAGCGCCTGTGCGAGCCAGGACTCGACCTCGGTGCTGAAGGTGGCGGGCCGGTCGACCTGACTTTCCACCATACGCTGAAGGATCGCTGCGACCTCTGTGCGTTTGAGCTTGCGAGTACGGGTCCGCGGCAGTTCGGCATCGGTAAACCGCAGGATGCGAATGCGCTTGTGCGGATTGAGTGCCGCGCTGACTTTTTCGAAGTGCTCGCGCAGGCGATCCTCGACCATGCGGCGACTCTCGCCCTTGGCGTACAGGGGCACGACTAGCGCCGCCACCTGCTCGCCCTGGGCGACCTTCAGCCCGACGATCGCGACCTCCCTGACGTAGGGCGAATGTCCGTAGGCTTCTTCGAGTTCGTCGATATAGATGTTGTTGCCGCCCGAATCGACGATCACATCCTTGGCGCGGCCGACAATAAAGAGCCGGCCCTGGTCATCGAAGCGGCCAAGGTCACCGGTATGGAGCCAGCCGTCCTGGAGGACCTCGTCGGTGGCGGCCTGATTGCGATAGTAGCCGAGCATCACGTTGGGTCCGCGCGCGACGATTTCGCCGACGGCGCTGTCGTCGGGCGCGTCCAGTTTGATCTCGACACCGCCGAGCGGTTTTCCCACCGAGCCAGGCGTCATCGTTTCTTCCGGGCGCGCAACGCTTAGGACCGGCGCCGATTCGGTGAGGCCATAGCCTTCGAGCAACTTGATGCCGATATCGTTGAAGAATTGCGCGACGCGCTGCGGCAACGCGGCGCCGCCGCTTACGGCCAGCCTGAGCCGGCCGCCGAGCGCGGTGTGCGCCGGCCGGAACATGAGGTGGCCGACATTGAAGTGGTAGTCGCGATCCAGCCGCCGATTCAGATCGCGCAATTGCCCGAACGCGGCCCGGAAGAACGGTCCACGCCCATCAACCTCGTCCATGATTCGCCGATGTACGGCTTCCCACAGCGCCGGCACTCCGACCACCGCCGTGGGCCGCACGTCGGCGAGCGTCCGCGACAGGCTTGCGGCATCGACCCCGAGTGGATAGACGATGCGCGCGCCACTCGCCAGCGGCAGCAGCATCCCGCAGGTGAACTCGAAGGTGTGGTGCAGGGGCAGCAGCGACAACACCACGTCGTTGCCGTCGAGTGCGAAGACGCGGCCCAGCATCATCACTTCCGCGGTGAAATTTCCGTGCGTCAGCATCACGCCCTTGGGCGCGCCGGTGGTGCCGGAGGTGAATACGATCGACGCCAGGGTCTTGCGCTCGGGGACGAACGGCGCGGTTTTGGCCCGCAGCACGAACGGCCGCTGCAGTTCCCGCAGTTCGATGCTGACGGGCGCGGTGGCATGCGCGGCCTTGCCGAGCCGCTTCGCGCATGCCGCCGAAATCAGCACCGCGCGCGGTTGCGCGATCGCAGCGATCGCGCTCAATTCGTCCGGCGCGATCAAATGGTCAAGCGGAACGGCAACCGCGCCCGCATAGAGGATGGCGAAGTATGCGATGATCCAGTCGGGCGAACTTTCGCTGATGATGAGTACGCGATCGCCCGGCTTGATACCGCGATTGCCCAACAGGATGCCTGCGCGATGCGCGCCGTCGCGCAGTTCGCGATACGTCTGCGGCGTTCGCTGCCCCGAGGTTTTGCGCGCTTCGATCGCCGGCCGCGAACCGTAGCGTTCGGCCGCGCGGTCGAGCATTTCGGTGAGCGTCTTGTGCCGTAGCAACGGGCGCGGACGGCTGCGCGTGTGTAGCTCCAATTGTGGAAAGATATGGCGCCGCAGCCCGGGCAGATGCACGTTGATCCAGTAGTCGTTCCAGTCGATCTCGGCTGGGCGGAACGGGTGGCGTGCGGCGTCCGCCGGCGTGAGCGTCTGGTAGAGCTCGCGAACCTTCCTTCCGTGGAAGGTATAGACCAGGTCCTGGATGTAGGGGCGATAGACCTCGACCAGCGACCGCGCCATCTCCGTGTTGTCGTAGAGTTTGTCGGCTTGCTGCGCGAATTTGCGCGCGGGTGCGGATTCCTCCCCCATCAGCGTTTGCGCTAGCGCCGCCGATTGCTTGAGCAGGGCCGGTAGCGTGCGGCTCACCAGATCGTAGGTGTTTTGCGAGACGACCACGGCCTCCAGATGCGGGGCGAGCTTGCCCATCGGCCCTTCGGGATTCGCACGCTGCTCGCGGCGATTGCTCAGCGCGGTCAGTTCGACCAGGCGGCGCATCGGTAGCGGATTCACGTCGGAGGTGCAGAGCTGATAGATCGGCTGATGCCGCTTGGTCAGCAACGCGCCGAGGATCGGGATGATGGCATGCGCGGCGAAGTCGACCGGGATGATGTCGAGAACAAGCTCACCGCGGGCCGGATAGAAGCGGTAGCCGCGCCCGGCCAGGTAGGTCAGCGGCGCGCTGGTATTCACGCCCTGGTTCCACCCGGGCAACGGATCGAGGAGTGCGCTTTCGATTACCGACGGCCGCACCACCGTCGCCGCGACTGAACCGCGCGCCGCCAGCACCAGCTGCTCGCCCAGGCTCTTGGTATAGCTGTAGGTATTGGGCCAGCCCCAACTGAGCGCGCGATCGCGTCCGACTTCGCGGAGTCGCTCTTCGACCCATTGTTTGCGCCGCGATTCGTAGCGATGGTCGCCGCTGTCGCCTTTGCCATTGTTACCGTCGGACTCGTCCTCGGCCAGCGCGCGCAGCAGCGCCTGGCGCGCCTGGTCGCGCGATTCAGCTTCGACCCGATCGCAGGTGGCCAGCGCGTCGCGTATCTCGTGCTGAAGGTTGAAATTGCGGCGTCCGCTGGGACTCCAATCAACGGGGATATCGTCTTCGTAGCGATGGCCGTCGGCGGCGCCGGCGGCGTAACAGGTCGAGACGTGGACCAGCGCCGCACCGTGTTTACGGCAGAACTCGATGACGTTGGCGACGCCTACCGTATTGATCGCAAGCGCTTTCTCCAGCGACGCCTCGAAGTTGACCAGACCGGCGCAATGGATCACCGCGTCCAGCACGCCGTGCCCGATCGCGTCGGTCTCGTCGGCGATCAAGTCGGGTTCGGTGATGTCTCCGGCGACCACGGTCACGCGTTCGGCGACGTAGCGGTCGAAGCGCTTACCGAGGTGATCGCGCAAGGGCGCCAGCGCGGGCGAATCGAGAATTTCCCGGCGAAAACGGTTCAGGCTCGATTTGCGATCGCCGCGAATCAGCAGGTAGATCTGCTCGATCTCGGGGTGGTGGCGGAGCAGCAGGTAGAGCAGAACCTTGCCCAGAAAGCCGGTTGATCCGGTCAGCAGGAAGCGGCGCTTGCGCAAGATCTGATCGAGAGCCGGCATCGCACCGCTCGCCGCCCCATTTCCCCCGTCACGGATACCGTTCTTATTCGACATCGGCTATGACCAATGGCGGCAGGTGCAGGTAAGTGATCGTGGCCGACCCTCCATGCTCGGACGTCGCCATCGCGATCGCCTGGTCCAGCGTGTCCGCCGCCTCCCATCCCAGGCGCGCAGCGACCTCCGGCTCTTCGCATCCAGCGGCAATTACCCGCCCGCAATGCTGCCGCGCCGGCTCCCCCCAGTACCACATGTAGAACGGATGCACGCCGTGATAGGCGTGTCCGTAGCGGTACATGTGAGTATAGGTCGGATTGCGCGCGAATTCCGTCTCGAACCGCTTCTCCAACTCCACGGCGTCTGTGGTCTCCGCCAGGCACCGATGAAAAAACTCGATGTAGCTTGGGTGATGTTCCGGGTGAAATTCGTCGCGCAGCGGGTGGCACACGATCACCGTCCCGCCCGGCTTCACCAACGGCTTGTTACGAAACATGTTGAACAGGTAACCGAGGCTCGTGCACTGCACGAGCACCGGGTTCATGATCGAATTGACGTTGTAGGGACAAATGAACGGGACTCCGAGAATCAGGACGTCGGACTGTCCCTTGACCGGCACCGAGTACTGCTGGAAAACCCGCGCCAGCGCCTGCCGATGGACGGTTTCGGTTTCTCCCGCCCACACCCCGGTCATGCCATAGGGCGCCGCATATTGCCGCAGCATCTGCCGGCGTAACTCCGACGAGACACCGCCCAGCGTCCAGCGGAAACCCTTCAGCCGCAGCCGGTCCCAATCCGAAAAACGGTCCTCGTTCTTGTGCAGGAAGTCGAGCATCCCGCCGTACATCTGGTTGTTGACGGCGGTTTCGATCGAAAAGACGTTGAGCTGCTGGTTCACCAGCCGCCCCATCCGGTTCGCCGAAGTGTGCAGCGCCGAGCGCGCCGGGTCCATGAATGAATGGCAGTCGCGCAAGGTGGCGGGATTGTGGTGATGGCGCAGGCTCTGATACGGCGCGAGTCCGACCGCGACGGACTTGTGTCCGCCGTCCATCGGCACCAGGTTAATATTCAGATAGAGGAGCAGGTCGGACTCGGCTGCGCGGCGCGAGAGCCAGACCTCTTCGTTGTGATCGGTCTTGCCGAGCATCACGAGTTCAGCGCGATCCTCGCCGTCGAAATTGTAGAGCCGGTCGGGCCAATATTGTTTGAACGCGCGCTCGCCCACCATCCGGCGGATTTCGCTCTCGCTCATGCGCCGGTGGAGCGCTGTCGCGATCACCAGGTGCACGTCGTCGACGCCATAATCGGCCAGCGTCTGGAGCACGTGGTTGAGCAGCCGTTCGCGGATATCCGGCCGGCGCATCTGCGGGAGCGGCAAACTGAGGTCATCGATCGCGATGGTCACGCGCATGTTGGGGTTGAGTTGCGCGAACAACGGGTCGGCGTTCAGCGGATGGAGCAGCGCGTAACGGATTGCAGTGTCGGGATCGGGCAACGGCTCCAGCGGCGGCGGTGGATAGACCACGCGCGTCCCGACGGGCAACTTCTCCAGCATGAAGTCGTCGCCATAGGCGATCAGCCGGGGCGCGGAGCGGCGATCGAGCGTCACTACCAGGTCGCGTCGCGCGCCGATATCACGGCGAAGTTCCGCCGGCTTGAGTTCCTTGAGCTTAGCTTCCGGCCGCGCCACTGATTTTCCTCTCCAGCTGCCGTTCGAGGCCGAGCCCAGCGATAGCGGCCGGCGTGGTCGCCTGCACGCCCTTCGCAAAGCGGACGATCGGCCACTGCCGGCTGGTCGCGGTGGCGCGGAGACGCCGATCCGGGTTCACCGCCACTGGATGACCGACGACGGCCAGAAATGGCAAATCGTAATAGGAGTCCGCGTAACCCCAGCTCGCCTGGAGGTCCAGCCCCTTCGCCTTAGCGTAGGTCTCGCACCACGCCGCCTTGTGGTCGCCTGCCATCACCGGTTCGCGCAGACGTCCCGTCGCATGCCCGCGGCTGTAGATCAGCCGATTGGCGGCGAATTCCGTGATCGCGAGGCGCCGCGCCAGCGGTTCAACTATGAAATCGGGCGAGCCGGTCACCAGCACTGGCTCCAGTCCGGCGCCGCGATTCGCTTCGATCATCGCGACCGCCTGCGGGTATAGATGTTTCATCAGCAGTCGATCGCAATATTCCTCCCCGAGCGTTGCCAGGCGGTCGCGCGAGATGCCCTTGAAGACCTCGAAGAGGACGACGTTGAGCAGATGCCGGTCGCGTTGCTCCGCCCGGTAGAGCATCGGGATGCGCAGAGCGAAGGCGGCCAGATAACGCAATCTTCCGGCCCATTCGCCGAGGTTCCCGAGCAGGTAGAGCGCTGCGTTCACCAGGTTGAGATCGGCGAGGGTGCCGTCCAGGTCGTAGAAGGCGGCTGCTTTCGCGGCCCCGCGGGCGGCACGCTGCTTGGGTCGGTATACTGACATGTCAGTCTATTTCTGGGCCAAAAGAAACGCGATCTGCCGTCCCCATGCCATGCAGGGAGGCGAGCAATTGCGGCTGCGCCACTCCGCGTAGGCCGAAATCGAGAATCTCCTCCACCGGCGAGCCGATATCGGGCCGGCGGTTCCGAGAGAGCTGGCCCACCACCTCCTTGATGCCACCCAGGATGCAATAGGCGACAGCACGGGTATTGCACTTGCGCACCAGGTTCATCTGGATCCCGAGGTCGAGCGACCGTTGAATCTGATCGGCCACCTTCTCATAGAAATCGCTGATTCGTTCGTCGAGTTCGCGGTCGAAGCCCATCGAATGGTTGAGCAAAATGTCGGTCAATTCGCGCTCGGCCAGGACAAAGCTCAGCACGCGCCGGAGATTGTCGCGCAACTGCTCGACCGGGTCGGCTTCCCCGGGTCCCATCCGCAACCGCTGGATCCGTTGGCGCATTTCACCGAGCACTTGCTCGAGCAACTCCTCGAAGAGATCTTTCTTGTTCTGGAAGTAAAGGTAGAACGTACCGCGCGCTATGCGTGCGTGGGCGATAATGTCGGCGACATTGGTATGATGATAGCCCTTGCGGGCGAATATCCGCTTGGCGTGGCGCAGCACCTGCTCGCGGCGGGCCTGTCGTTCCATCGATAATTTCCCTTTTCGGACACTATAAGCGCACCTGCGTAGGTGTCAAATCTTTGTCGTTTCGATGACAAGATACTTATCAACAGAAGGTGTTCACTATTTGCGGGAGACTGCGGCGTGTGCGAGCTAGGGACAGGGGGTGCAGGCCGCGATCGGCGTCGCCACGGCCACAGAAATCGACTGGCTGTGGACTCCGCCGACCGACGCGGTAATGCAGTCGCACCCCGGATTAAGTCCTACCCACGCTCCGTTTCCCGAATAGCTCAGGTCACCATTCAGGTCGAACCATAACGTGTTCGAGTTATCGGTCACGTCGCGGAATTTTGGCTGCTTTTTGTTGACGCCAGCGAAAGTCCCTTGGGCGTTCAATTGGAGCACGTTGCCGGGACTTGCGTTAGTGACGGGCAGTGCCGGGCTCACGGGCACCGGGACGCACGCCGGGGTCGGAGTGGGAGTTGGGGTCTTGGGCGTCGTCGGCGTAGCGGTCGGCGTGAGCAAGGGCGGAGAACCGGGGCAAATCGCAACGCTGATGACCGAGAAAGGCACGGGCGTCGGTGAGGTGCTTCCTCCACCGCCTCCCCCGCAGCTCCACGATAGAGCCGCTGCAAGAAAGGACAGCACGGGCACGAGTACGATACTTCTCCGACGCCAAAACATGGAGCATTGAGGTATCACGGCGAAGGCGCGTCCTGTCAAGTAAAACCACCAAAATGGAGGTCATTTGACGCATTTGATGGATTACGCTTTCGATCGCGCGACGAAAAAAAAAGAGGCGAGCGAATAGGGAGGGGGGATCTCCCACAACGCCCGCCTCGGGGGTCGTCCTAGATAGACGGCCCACCGGCCGCCGGGAGGAGCAGCAGCCGGATGTGCTCAGGGTTCACAGTTATAGAGACGAGTCGACCGAGAATTTATTCAGTCGATCCTCCCGCACTGCCGCAAATGTGAACATCCGCAGTAAATCCGTGGTCTCTCCTGTGGAAACCGCAGGGCAGGTGCGCCAAGATGGCGACGTTGCAAGCGAAGGGTCTAAGTGGAGTTAAGCGGCGTCTTATGGACGATATCTGGGGAAAAGTGCTCGAATTTACGCGGGGTTGGACCGGTCGCGGGCAGCAACTCGCGCGTTCTCGACGGATGCGCAAAATCGGGCTGATTGCCCTCATCGTCCTGGCAGTTTTCACATTGGCGGGAGTGTTTGCCTTGCCGCCGATCCTACGTCATGTCCTCAAGGGGTCGGTTGCCGCCAGCCTGCACCGTCCGGTGGAGGTGGGCCGCATATCCTTTAATCCCTTACGGTTGATTCTGAATGTCGACCAACTGCACATCGGAGACCGTGAATCTGGCCAGCCCTTCGTCGACGTGGGGCATTTGCGGGTCAAGGCGTCCTGGAGTTCAATTCTGCATCTCGCACCGATTGTGGGCCAAATAGAGATCGATCGTCCTGCGATCCACGTGGTTCGGTCCGGCGAGCAGGAGTTCAACTTTTCCGACCTGATCGCGCCCAGCGCGCCGCCAAAACCGAACGCGCCCTCGAAGCCTTTCAGGTTCGCCGTTTACAACGTTCAACTGAGTGACGGCGAGGTGCGTTTCGACGACAAAGTGCTCAACCAGCAGCATCGGATCGATCATATTCGGATCGGCCTGCCGTTTGTCGCCAACCTGCCGTCGGCCCTCGACGTTTTCGTGCAACCGCTCTTGGAGATGGTCATCGACGGGAGTCCGCTACGCCTCACCGGTAGGGCAAAGCCATTCGCGGTGCCAATGGAGTCGGATCTTGACCTGCACCTTCATAAGTTCGACTTGCCGCCTTACCTGAGCTATGTGCCGCGAAAGCTGCCGATCAAGATGCCCAGCGGCACCCTGTCGTGCAACCTGCAGATTCAGTTCGTCAACGCACCGACGCGACCCGTCGTCCGTGTAGGCGGCGAAGTCGCCCTCGACAAAATCGACGTGCGCGATGAGGCGAATGCCCCGCTAGCGGGATTCAGTCACTTCAGCGTGACGCTCAAAGACGTTGAGCCACTCCAAAATATCGTACATTTGGGAAAAATTCGCATTAACGAGTTCAATGGCGAAATAGTACGCAATGCTGATGGTACGACCAATTTTACGGCTTTGACTGGTGTGAGACCGGCGCCGGTGGCGACCCCGCAGGCACAGGCAACTCCCTCGATCGCCGCGGCAACGATGACTCCGAGTCCAACGCCGACGGCCGTTGCGCCCTCGATGGTTTCAGCGGGGCCGGTTGCATCTCCGGAGGCGACGCCCTCATCGAATGCGGCAGCGTCTGGCGGTATTGACGTTGCTCTCGATTCCCTTGACTTATCCGACAGCACCGTCCGCCTAACTGACAAAAGCGGGGCTGCGCCGGCCATTCTGTCCGTGCAAAACATTCATGTAGGACTTCAAGACTTTCGCACGGTTGGGGGATCTGCGCCGTACGAGTTTGCGGCGAATCTTGGCGGCGGCGGAGCGATCGCGGTCAAGGGTGCGCTCGACCTGGCCAAGCGCGAGATTACGTCAGACATTTCCGCAACGGATGTGGATTTGCCCGCATTCCAGGCCTTCGCCCAGCCGGTGCTGGCAGCCACAATCGCTTCTGGAAAGCTAAACGCTCACGGGAAGGTCCTGACGCATTTGGCCGGCGACGTTGCCGTGCATGCGGAACCCGCCGGCGTTTCGCTCGACAATTTCAAACTGAATGCACCAAACGGGGAGACTCCGGTTCAGTGGAATCGATTCAGTGTTGAAGTCGCGCAGGCCGATTCTGCCGCGCACCGCGCAACGGTAAGCCAGGTGCAATCCGACGGACTACGCTTGATGGTCAAGCGGTCATCCAAAGGCGAATTGAATCTGCTGGACCTCGCAAAGAATTCCGCACAGCCCGGGGCTAGCGGGCATCCCGAGACGAGCGCGCGTGCCCGCGTGTCGAGACCACGCCGAGCCAGGCACCCGAGTCACCCCGCGGCACCACCACCTTCACCCCCCGGCGCGTCGTCGGGGTGGCAATACGAGGTTCAAGCGGTCGCCTTGGAAAAGACCGAGGTGCAGGTCGACGACGAGACTACGCCGCGTCCCGTGAAACTCGTCGTGGCGCCTCTGAACGTTCATTTGAAGAATGTATCGAGTGACTTCACCAAACCCTTTACATTAAACCTTGACGCGATTTTCAACCGGAAAGGCAGCCTCAAGGTAACCGGAACGACGGCGCTGACGCCCCTGAAAACGAGCCTCCACGTGATTACCCAACGGCTGGACCTGGCGTTTGGCGACCCATACCTCGCGAAGCTGCTTAACGCGAGCTTCAAGAGCGCCGCGCTGTCGATGAACGGTACTGTGGATCTCGCCAAGGTGCACGACGATGTCCGGGTGGGCTACCGCGGCGATGCGACCCTGGGCAACGTGCGCATGCTGGATCGCCTGACGGGCGACAATTTCCTGAGTTGGAATGCCCTCAGCATAAGGCGTATCGATGCGGGTGTTGGAGGGCGGTCGCCAAGAGTGCATATCGGCGGGATCTCGCTGGCCAACTTCTACGCGCGGGTGATCCTCGATCGCAGCGGCCGCCTGAACCTTTCCGACATCACAAGTAATGGGCAAACTGCGCCAAAATCGCTGACGCGAAACCAGAACGCGGTCGTGGCCCAGGGTCCAGCCGCGACTCCGTCGCCGACTCCGACCGCGACCCCGTCGCCGAGCGCTGCCGCGTCACCATCGCCTGGTTCAGCGCAACCCACGCCTGCGCCGGTTGCCCATCCGATAGACACCGATATCGAGCTTGACCGCATTACGCTCCAGGGCGGGCATGTCAATTACAGCGACAACTTCATCAAGCCCAACTACAGCGCCGATCTCACCGAGATCGGCGGAAAGATCGGAGCTTTCGGCACGCGCACGACGACGCCAGCGGACGTGGCACTACAAGGGCAGGTCAACGGGAGTGCGCCGATTTCGATCAATGGTTCGATCAACCCGCTCGCCCCGTTGCCTTTTCTCGATATCGGGGCCAAGGCCGATGGTATCGAATTGACGAGCCTGACTCCGTATTCCGCCAAATATACCGGCTACCCCATCGTCAAAGGCACGCTCAACCTTGATGTCCACTACTTGTTGGACAAGGGAAATCTTTCGGCCAACAACCATATTCTTATCGATCAGTTCACCTTTGGTGATCGCGTCGAAAGTAAGGACGCCACCAATCTCCCGGTGCGGCTGGCGGTCGCCCTGCTCAAGAATTCGAAGGGCCAGATCGATCTCTCGGTCCCGGTATCGGGGTCGCTTTCCGATCCGCAGTTCAGTATCGGTACCGTGATCTGGCAGACCTTCAAGAACCTGATCGTCCGGGCGGCGACTTCGCCCTTCAGCCTGATTGCATCGGCGTTCGGCGGTGGTAACCAGGACCTTGGTTATGTCGAATTCGCCCCGGGCTATGCGATCCTCACCCCCGACAGTGTCAGCCGGTTGACGACAGTTGCGAAGGCCCTGCAGGACCGGACCGGATTGCGCCTGGGTATCCAGGGGCGGGTCGATCCGGAGTTTGATCGCGCGGGTTTGCGCGAGGCCAAGGTGGAACAACTCGTCGAGGCGCAGGCACATGACGCGGGCGACGAGGCGGATGCCAAGCTCACTCCGGAACAGTACGATAAATACCTCAAGCGTGTTTACAAGGCGGCGAATTTTCCGAAGCCGCGCGATTTTGTCGGGCTCAACAAGTCATTGCCGCCGGCCGAGATGAAAAAGCTGCTGATAACCAATACGGAAGTGAATGACCAGGATTTAAAGCAGCTTGCGGACGCGCGGGCAAACGCCGTGCGGCAATGGATGAGTAAGCAGGTGGATCCGGCGCGGCTGTTTATCGTCGGTGCAGAGCTCGACGCCAAAGGTATCAGCGACAAAGGAAAAACCACCCGCGTGAGCCTGTCGCTTCAATAAGAAATTGAAAGTTTCGGTAATCGATCAGTCGCCCGTTCCAGCTGGATTTACGCCAGCGGATGCGCTGCGTAACACGATCGAATTGGCGCGCCTGACCGATCGTCTGGGCTACGAGCGTTACTGGATCGCAGAGCATCACGCGATCGAGTCGCTCGCGAGTCCAGCGCCCGAGATCATGATCGCGCGGGTTGCTGCCGAAACCAACGGTATTCGGGTCGGATCTGGTGCTGTGCTGCTGCCGCATTACAGCCCGCTCAAGGTGGTCGAAACCTTTCGCGTGCTCCACGCCCTATATCCAAACAGAATCGACTTGGGGCTGGGGCGCGCGCCCGGTGGGACGCCGCTTGACGCCTGGGCGCTGCGGCGCGACCGCGAACGGCGTCAGACAACCGACGATTTTCCTTCGCAATTGGTGGAGCTGCTGACCTGGCTCAATGGAGAATTTCCGCCTGACCATCCGTTCAGCCGGATTAAAGTCTCACCCGCGATGCCCGGCGCGCCGGAGGTTTGGTTACTCGGTTCGAGCTTGTGGAGCGCCGCGGCCGCCGCTCAACTCGGACTCCCCTATGCCTTCGCGCATTTTATCGATCCACAGCCGACGCGCGCCGCGCTCGAGTACTACAGATCGCACTTTGTGGCGACGGGCTCGTCCCCCGCGCCGCGAACTATCCTGGCGCTCGGGGCCGTATGCGCCGAGACCGAGGAGGAGGCTGCGCGGTTGATCACCAGCGCCCGGCTGTTCAGACGGCGCATCCGCCAAGGTGACGTGAGAGCGATTCCCACACCCGAGAACGCTCTCGCGGAGTTAGGTCCCGCCCCTGAAGCGCCAGCTTCGGTCGGCGACGAATGGCCACGCTATATAGCAGGCGCGCCCGACCGCGTGCGCGACCAGCTCATTGATATGGCGAGCGTGCTGAATACCGAGGAGCTGATGGTTGTAACAATCGTGCATGACCATAAGGCGCGAATGCACTCGTACGAGCTTCTGGCCAAGGCTTTCGACCTGACCCCGCGCTGAGCGCAGCGGGATTGGGATGGAAATCGATGGCCATGAGGGGATAGAACTTGATGGGCTCGAAAGCCAAGCCCCGCGCGCCCGTAGCTCAACTGGACAGAGCATCGGACTTCGGATTAGCTAACGTAGCTTCTTCCAGTCTTTCCGCCGGTGTCCATACAGATTGTTTTTATACCTTCCCGTTGCACAAAACCCTTGGCGCAGAGACGCTTTCTCACATGCTTTCTCACAAGGGCGTCCAGACTGTGCGTTACACTCGGGAGTCAAGGTTTGGGAGTCAAGGTGTTGATCTGCGAATTTTGGGAGTCAGCCTTGGGAGTCACAATTTCGAAAAATACACTCGTATTTTGACCCCTAAAGATAGCGGAATCATCGTCATCGTCGTCATATCGTCATTTCTCAACATTGGCGCGGGTTTTTCCATGATGATGACCATGACGATGGATTTTCGGTCATCGTCATTCGACTATGCGAGGACGGCGTCCATTTTGGCGACGAGGTTACGTCGTAGACCCATTGAAAAATGCGAATAGGTATCGGCGGTGATGCCGATGCTGGAATGCCGGAGCAGCTTGGAGACCTCGTACAATTCCGCTCCTGCTTCGAGTAGCAGCACGCAGCAGGTGTGTCGGCAATCGTGAAATCTGAACGACGACGGGAGCCCGGCTCGTTTGAGCAGCTTTTTGAAGATGGTATCGATGAGGCGTGGTTCGGTGGGTTTACCGGTGAGGTTGGCGAAGACGGTATCGGTGTCGACCCAGGAGCCGGCGGCCAATCTGGCTTCGAGTTGGCGGACGTGATGGGCGCGAAGGGCGCGGACGACTTCTTCGGGCAGGGCGATATTGCGGCGCGAGCCGCGGGTTTTGAGCGGCGCCGGGGTGAGTGACTGGCCGGGGATGCGTTGGATTGAGCGGACGATATCGAGCTGCCGGGCGTCGAAATCGACGTCTTTCCACTGTAGGCCGCACAATTCGCTTCTTCTCAATCCGAGCCGCAGGGCCAGCACGAATAAAGCCTCGAAGCGGTGTCCTCGTGCGGCGTCGAGGAATTGGCGCGCCTCTTCCGCGCTCATCGGTTTGATTTCCGGGCGGTCGGCGGTGGGCAGTTCGACGAGGGTGGCGGGGTTGAAGCTGATGAGTTTCCGTTTGACGGCGGTGTTGAGCGCGCGGCGCAGCACGGTTCTGATGTGCCTGACGGTCGTGGGCGACAGGCCTTCGCGCAATTTGGCGCCGAGCAGTTGCTGGATGGTCTCGGCGTCGAGTTTGACGAGTTGCAGTCGTCCGAGCGTGGGTAGTAGGTGCAGGCGCGTGAGCAGCTCGTAGCCCTGGTAGGTGCGCGGGCGTTTGTTGGGTTGAACGGTATCTGCGAGCCAGGCCGACATGAAATCGGCGAGCGAGTTGCGGCCGATAGGGATGTTTTCGCCGCGGTTTTTGCTGGCGAGGGTGGCGGCGAGCAGGCGGGCGGCGGCGGCGCGATTGTGCGCGTACAGGTGCTTTCTCTGGCGCTTGCCGTTGACGTAACCCAAATCGGCGCGGGCCATCCAGCGGCCGTCTCTGCGTCTTTGGATGGTGCCTTCACCTTGTCCTCGTGTTCGTCGTGGCATGTTGCTTCACCTTTTTCCCGGAGCGTTTGGATTTCGGCGGGCGGCGCCTATCGTTGCGTACTTTCATGGAGCAGTAGGGGCTGCAGTATTCGCCGGCTTTGTGGCGGACGAAGAAACGCTCGCAATTGGGGCGGGCGCAGCGAGCCAGGCGGGAGCCTTCGTGTTGGAGTAAGCGCGCCGCGGCGAGTATGAAGTTGGCGGCGAAATCGGTGCCCTCGTAGGTGGCTTGTACGCCCTGATCGGTGCGGCGCAGGCGCAACTGGCTCGAATCGTTGGGCGGGATCCATTCGCCGCCCGGGGAGGCGAGCGAGTTGAGGGCGATATGCACCTGCTCGCGGAGGTTGATTATCTGGTCCTGGGTCAGCGCGGTGCGCAGGGACGCGCGCAGGCCTTCGAGCGCGCTGAACGAGGCGATTTCTTCGCGCACTTCGACGAGTCCGGGCTCTTGCAAGTCCTCGGGCGGTAGCTGCGCGAAGCGGACCAACCAGGCGAAGCGGGATTGACGGTCGAGGCCGCCGACGCGGCGGGCGGCGAGCGCGAAGCGTGGAAAGCTGCCGGGCGAGAGTTCTTTGGGTTCGCGCGGCGTCAGCTGGTTACGCACCTTTATCCACTCGGCGGGGGCGATGCCGAGTCGGCTCGCGATTTCGCTTTCAGCCTGGTCGAGCCGGATTTTACGCATCTGACACACCCATTCCATTCACTCGCGAACTTGCCTGTGTAGTTTATCCGCTTTGTCCGCCAGTGTGCAAACCTAACGAGCGTGTCTGTATTGATAGCACGCGTATTTATAAATATCCGTGTATCCATCCGATGTTGGGATGGTGCGATTTTGTGAATGTAAAAAGCAAGCAAGAGGTTCTTTTCGTGCGACCCGGCGAGGCTGCCGCGATGATTTCCGTGTCCAAAAGTAAAATCTACACGATGATCGCCGAGGGCAAGATTCCGAGTAGGCGATTCGGCCATAGTATCCGGGTGCCCATCGCGGCCTTACAGGCCATGGCGCAGCCCGAGCAGAGCGGGTCCGACCACGAGTAGTCATGGCGACGGCCGAAGAGATTGCGAGCGCGCTCAAGCACGTCCACGGTTACGACCACCGTCCGACGTACACCGCCATCGGTATGGCCATCCAGAGCGAGTTAGGCGACGCCGGACTTCCTTTATTTCTCGGCTGGGCGCGACCGTCTAAAAAATACGACGAGAAGACGGCCCTATACGACTGGAACCACTTTTCCGCTGACGGCGGCATCACGATCAAGACGCTTTTCAAGTACGCGAGGGAAGGCGGTTGGGAAGGCCCGCAGCTCAACGGCAATGGTACCGGCCAGCAGTCGGGCGTTACACTCGCGCAACTCGCGGACGCGAAAAAGCTGCCCGTCGATTTCCTCATGCAGCACGGCGTGCGTGACGCGATCGGTAAGTTCGGAAACGCGGTTGTCGAGTTTCAGTACTTTCAGATAGGCGGCTGCGCGGCGCCACGATACCGCATTCGCGTCGCACTCTCCGCGCCGCCCGGCAAAAAGCGCTTCATTTGGAATACCGGCGAGGGGAAAATCGTCGCGTATCTCAACCGCCTCGACGCCGGCACTGGCGGCGATCTGTGGCTGGTCGAGGGCGAGTCCGATTCGCTCACCGGCTGGTACCACGAAAAGCACATCGTCGGTATCCCCGGCGCGAGCATGGGCAAGTGCCTGCAGCCGTCTCACATTAAGGCGTACAAGCCCAATCGCGTGATCGTCTCGCAAGAGCCGGGCGACGGCGGGGTTACTTTCCGCACCGCCATGCTCAAGCGGATACGCCTCTGCGGTCATGCTGGTCCGATTCTGATCGTCCATTGGCCAGAGGGCATCAAGGACATCAGCGGGTTACACATCAAATACGCGAACGAGTCCGGCGCGTTCGAGCGCGAACTGGCTACTCTAGTCGAGCAGGCGGAAGTTGATCCCGGTACGGAAGGCACTGGCGCAGACGGCAGCAACGATCGCGGCGGACAGGCGACGGCCCTGGTCAATCTCGCGATGGAACGCTGTCGCTTTTTCCACGATAGCGATGACGAAGGCTATGCGATCGTAACAGTCGATGGGCATGAGGAAACCCACAACCTGAGATCGCGCGGATTCCGGCGCTGGCTCTCGCACACTTACTTCAAGAGTGAGCATGGCCGCGCACCGAACTCCGATTCAATTTCGGCGGCGTTGAATACGCTCGAAGGGCGCAGCGTTTTTGAAAGTCACGAACAGGAAGTTTCACTGCGCGTAGCCGAGTGTGATGGTTGCATCTATATAGATATCGCCGACAAGCGCTGGCAGGTAATCAGAGTTTCGCGCGACGGCTGGGATGTTATCGAGGCCAAGCAAGCGCCTGTCAATTTTCGCCGCACTCGAGGGATGCTGCCCCTGCCGATGCCCGAACGCGGCGGCAGCATCCAGCAGCTGCGCGAGTTCTTCAATCTGGCGGAAGCACCGGACCAGCCCCGCGATTTCATCCTCATCGTTTCGTGGCTGGTCTCGGCGTTCTCTGAGCGCGGCCCGTTTCCCATCCTGATTCTTCATGGCGAGCAGGATTCGGCGAAGTCGACACTCAGCAAGATCGCGCGCGCCCTCATTGATCCGAGAGGATATGAGTACGAGCGCGCAGTTCCTCGCGATCTGCACGATTTTGCGATCGCGGCGCATAATTCGTGGGTTTTGTTCTTCGGCAATCTCTCCTACCTGTCGTCCGATTTTAGCGACGCTTTTTGCCGGCTGAGTACGGGCGGGGCCTTTGCGACTCGGACACTGTACGAGAATCGGGAAGAGGAAGTGCTCGAAGCTGTGCGGCCGACCATTCTGAACGGGATTGAAGAGATCGCCACGCGCGGCGATCTGCTCGACCGCTCGATCGTGCTCAATTTACAGACGATCGCCGAGAAGGAACGCCGCGACGAGCGCGAATTCTACGCCGCGTTTGAAACTGCCCAGCCTAAAATCCTGGGTGCGCTGCTCGATGGAGTGGCCGCCGCCTTGCGGAACCGTGACAGCGTGAAGCTGACGCGGCGACCTCGAATGTACGACTTCGCCAAATGGGCATCAGCCGCCATGCCCGCCTTCGGATGGAAAGCGGACGATTTCATAGAGGCCTATATGGACAACCGCGAACACTCCAACGCGATCACGCTGGAGGCGAGCATCCTGGCGCCTTACATGCGGACCCTCGCCGCTCAAGGCTGGACGGGCACCGCAACCGAATTGTTAGCACGCCTCAACGAGGACGCGGACAAATCCACGAAGCGTAAAAAAAACTGGCCGAACAGTCCGAATGTTCTATCCAATCGGCTCAACCGCATCGCACCGAATCTGAGAACGGCGGGCATCGAGGTCAAATCCCAGCGCGGATCGGAGTCACGCAAAATCACGATCGGCAAAATCGAGCCAGGCAAGCGCAGCGTCGAGGACATTGAAATCGACAGACTGGCGCGGGCCGACGCGGCCAAAGACGACGAGGTACCCTTCTGATGAATGCCATCGAAATCTTAGAGGTGCTCGACTCGCTTGGCGTTTCTGTGCGCATCAACGAGCGCGACAAGCTCACCCTCAACCCGAAAAGCCTAGTGACGCCGGAACTCGCTGCGCAATGCCAGCTGGCCGAGCCCCAATTGCGCCGCCTGGTCGAGCTGCGCATGCAGGGCAGCTCACCGACGCTAGCCACGACACCGGCCGTGAGTAACGGCCACAGCGCGCCGCCACCGCCGCCCGACTTCGCGCAACCCCCGCCCTCGGATGGCCCCATATGCTGGCGATGCGGCTCGGGCGCGGCGCCTTCGTTGAATGAGCAAGTCGCGCTTTTGCGATCGGTCCATAAAAACTGTGACGAAATTTACCAGTGGCCAGAACGCGAGTGGGCAAAATTGGCCGAAATACTTGAGCCGGGTGACCTGATCGAAATGTGCCGCTCGAGCATGTATCTGCCGATGATGCCGGACTACTCGGGCGTCTGGATCATTCGCCGCGGCGTTCGAATGTACGTCAGCCGGAAACAGTTGGGCGAGGTGTAGGAGACCGACAAACCGACAGAAGGAGAATGGAAATGAAACTCGAAGACTTCACTGTAACCGACCCATCGTTCATGGCGGTAATTCCTTACGACCTCGAACTGCCTGACCTGGCACCACCCTTTCTTACGATCGCGGAGCCGCCTAAAAAACTTGGCGACTTGCCGCAGATGGCTGGTCTCGGAGGCAAGCGGTTCGGCGATTACAACTGGGATGACCTGAACAAGTACGCGGCTGCGAGAGATGCATACATCGCGATGCTCCAGACGGAACAGGCCGAGACCGACAAACTACTCGCGGATAAGCTCGCGCAAGAGGAATTAGATCCGGGCAAGGGCAACTGACATGAGCCGACGCAAGAAACCGATCTTCCCGGCCGTGATGCCGACCGAAGCTCCCGAGGTTGAGGTCGTACTCATCCGCACGCGCGACGCGAATCTGTTGAAGATCGAGTGCTGCCCGCTTTGCACCCTGGAGCACTGGCATGGCGGCGGCGAGCCGGGCGGACCGATCATTGACGGGCATCGCGTCGCGCATTGCCGGGATATCGGCTCGAATCCCGGTTACGAACTGATTTGGAAAGGTCGCGAGCAGCCCGCCGCGGACACCCGGCCCAGAATGTCAAATCACAAAATGGCGGTGGTACTCACTGACCTTGGGGCCAGTGCGGAAGGAGTTACGATCATGGTGAAGACTAACGGAGCGAACGGAACCAAGGAACCCTCGAACCTCGTCCAGACGGCGCTCGCCGCGGCGCGCGAGAAACTGGCAGATGTCCCCGGCCACGACCTGATAATCGGCGAGTTCTGCTGGCTCGTGGCGCAGCATCCGCGCGGAGCCGAGCGAGACCTTGAGGTCGTGATTCGGGAAAAAACGGACGCAACGCTCGAACGCTGGCGGAACTTCGTGCGGCAACAGTTCATCGTGCCGATGGCGCTGGCCGCGATCCGGATTTCCGACGACCAGGCCGATGCGGTGGCGCAGCCGCACACGGAAATCGAGGCGCATCTGCGCGAGCTGCTCAACGCAACCTGGGGCAGCCGGCTCTGCGACGATTTGGGAATGTTAAGGGGCGACTATTGCCGAGCGCTCCCCGAGCACGGCTGTGCTCGTCTGCGCGAAGGCGAGAAGATAGTCGGGATCAGGCCGTCGAGCATTAGCGTGTGTGCACCCGGCGGCGAACCACGCACGATAAATCGGCTCGAATTGGTGGCTTCGCATCGCGACCGGGACTTCAGGTCGTACAAGTACGACGAGAAAATTGCCAAACCGCTCGAACGGCTGATCGCAGAGGCCGAGCGTAAGGCCGCCGAAGGTGAGAAACCGCCCTGGAGCGGAATCATCCCCGACGAAAGGGAGTAGTCACATTGGAAGGAAAAATTGCGATCAACGTGATCGCGCTGCCACTCTTTACGGAGGTGAGTATGGGACCGACTAAGGACCAACGAGAGATTCTGTCGCGATTCTCGGGTGTCGTAACCGACGAGGAATTTGCCGCGGCGAGCTCCGGCGTGACCGTGTCGCACTCGTCGTCCGATCCTGATCCGTTCGCACGGACCTACTCGCCTCCGAGCGAGCAAGGCGCGGACGCCGGCCGGCGAGGCGATTCCGATGACGGGCATCCAAAACAAGACCGATGGGTACCACGCAAATTGATGCCGGACCATCCGCGCGCAATCGCGTCAGAGCTCGAGCGGGCTTGCCACAAATACGCGACGGCGAAAGACGAAGAGGCGGATGCGGCTTTTTACGAACTGACGGATGTGGCGGACCGCCTGGGCGACGCGCACGCGACGCTGCGTGCGAACGCCAAAGCACAGTCCGGCCATCTCGCGGTCAACAGTTCGGGCCACGTCGACAGCGAGATCAAGGGATGAACCAGTTTGCGGGCATCCGGCGCTCCTCCGGACAAGGGGTTCCGTCGTTCACGGCGGCGGGACCTCGCCCGCTTCAGTGTGCGGAGCGCGGCATTTCCGGCCTGATACGCCGGTTTCCACCGCAAAGCTCCGCCGGGGGCGCAGCCGAACCGAGAGGCTCGACGGCGGGCATAGGGCACGTAGCATCGCGCATGGAATCCAACCGCTGGCGGAAGAAGTGCGCGCTGCCGCCCCCGCTTCTTTTGAAAATGAGTTCGAGGCTGGTGCCGGGGACGTGACGTGTACCCCGACGCGCTGGATCGCCCAGCGAGCGATCTGACTGCTAAGGGTCGGCCAGCCTCGTTTTTTCCTAGTGAGTAGTGAGTGGCCATGCCGCAAGACGACAATGCACCTTTCGCCGTTCAGCGCCGACCGCCGCAAAGCTGGTTTTGGCCGCGATTGGACCAGCGCCGGCGCAAAGAGGCAATGCGGCTCAATACCATTGCCCGCGGTATCGTCAAGGACAACCCCCATTTGGCGGCTTCGCGGTTCACCAAACGGGTGAAGGTCGCGGCGATTCGATTGTGGGTGTTAGAGCGCGCATTGAGCGCGCTGCCCGAGGACCCGATAAGCGCAGTGACCGGCGAGATTCGCGACAGCTATAGCACGGTCTCGAAACTGGCCGACGGCGCCATGAAAGCCCTGGGCGCGCTCGATATCTCGGTCAGCGGAATTCCGGGCGGCAAGGACGACACACTCGACGCGGTTTTCGCGCGAGTCGACGCCATTTACAGAAAACGTCATGGAGAGCAGATCGAAGATGTCAATCCAAACACCGACGCCGAGTGACTATCTGACGCTGGCGCGCGACGACTTCGCCGTCTATTGCGGCCTGGTCGAGTCCCGCTTCGAGTCGTTCGCCCACGTCAACCGCATGATCGAGGACCTGGAAGCGGTTGAACGCGGGAAGATCGACCGCGCGATCAACAGCCTCCCCCCTCGCCACGGAAAAACCATAGTCAACTCGAAACTGTACCCGGCGTGGGTGCTAGGCAAACATCCCGACTGGTCGATTATCTCGTGTTCCTACTCGCAGGAACTGAGTAATGATTACGGTCGCGCCGTTCGCGGCTATCTGACCGATCCACTACATCTTGCGGTGTTCCCGGAGTCCCGCATCAGCGAGGACAACGCGGCGGTTCATCGGCTCGGTACCACCGCCGGCGGCGCGTATTATGCGGTCGGCGCTGGCGGACCGATCGTGGGCCGTGGCGCAAACCTAATCATTCTCGATGACGTGCTCAAGGATCGTGAGGCCGCTTATTCATCAGCGGCGCGACAGAGTCTGAGAAGCTGGTACGAATCAACTTTATACACTCGACTGGCGCCGGGCGGCCGCCTTGTCGTCGCCGGCACTCGCTGGCATCAGGACGATCTCGTCGGTTGGCTTTTGCGCGAACATGCCCGCGAAGGCTGGAATGTGCTTTCCCTGCCGGCGATCGCCGAGAGCAACGACCCCTTGGGACGCGCCGAGGGCGCCGCATTGTGGCCTGAGAGATTCCCATTACCCGTGCTCGAACGTATCCGCGAGGCCATCGGCTCGAATGCCTGGCTCGCCCTCTATCAGTGCCGCCCGGTCGCCGCCGAGGGCGCTATTTTCAAACGTGAGCATTTCCGCTCGTACTCGGGACAACCGGAATTTGACCGCTGTGTTTTCAGTTTGGATACGGCGTTTAAAACCGGCCAGTCCAATGACTATTCAGTCATCCAGGTCTGGGGCATGACGAAGACGGGCTATGCTCTGCTGCATGTTGTCCGCGAAAGATTGCAGTTCCCGCTGCTCCTGTCGCGCACGATCGCGGCGGCTGCCTACTGGAAGCCGGAAGCCCTGCTCGTCGAGGATGCGGCGAGCGGACAGTCGCTGATTCAAGCGCTGCGCAGCGAGACGAGGCTGAGTGTCCTAGCGATAAAACCCGGTGGCGACAAGGTCAGCCGCGCCAATTCGGTCGCGCCGATGGTCGAGAGTGGCCGCGTGCTGCTGCCGGATAGCGCACCCTGGCTGCCGGATTTTCTCGATGAAATTTGCGGCTTCCCGGCAAGTCCGCATGACGACATGGTCGATGCCATGAGTCAAGGGCTGGGCTGGCTGCGCGAGAATACCGGTGCGTGGATAGCGTGGACGCCATCGTCGGCCTATCAGGGCGCAACGCAGGCCCGCAGCATATTCGACTCCGGCAGCGGCGGCGCGCCGGATTACCTTTTTTGCACCGGCGAGCAAATGGCTAATTACGAGGACCAACGCGATGCGGCAGCGCGGCTGCGGCGGTATAGCAACTCGAAATATCGCGGGTGGGGTCCGGATCGGTAAAACACGATGCCGCGTCAACTCATCGGGAATACCACGCCCGTCGGCGAGGTCGATCACGAAAAGCGCTGCCGGACGTGCGGTTTGTGCGCGCCCCTTCCCAGGGATTTCGTCTGCGCAATCCAGTCGTGCCCGCGGCGATTCCGGCGCACCGACGTAACTGAGTATCGAACGCGAGAGGCCGAGCGCTCGCTGGCGGTCAAACGATGACAGAGCGCGAATTTCAAGATTTCGTGTTCGACAAGCTCGTCGACCTTAGTTTGGCCGGCGCGGAAAGCGAATCGCGGAGGCGCAGTCTGTCGATATGCGTCGGATGCCTGGCCAGCGTCCTCGCAAGGCGGTTCGTTTTGGACCTCTATCCGCTGCTCAAGACCGGCATGATTGACTCGGGGATCGTCGAGAACGTCGGACGCGAGGCCGCCGTCACCGTGTTCGAGATCGAGCATATTCGAAACGTATGAGCCATCCACTAATCGGCACCGTACTCAACGAAGCGCGCGTCCGCCTGTGCAGGTTCATGCAAGGCGAGCTGTTCGTCGAGAGCACGCTCGAGCCGTTCGCTGCCCGCCCCGAAATCGCCGGCCACGAGGCGCTGGCCGCAGACTGGATCAGTCTCGCGACCACCTGGGCGGCCGAAGGAATGCAGCTCCGCGATTACACGGTTGTGGGCGCGCTACACGAATACCTGACCCGCAACATCGCCATATTCGACCTGCAGGCCTGCGCGCACGCAGCCGGCGAACAATGATGGATATTCTCGAAACCGCCGACAGCAGCTCGGGCGAGGTGCTCGGCTACACCGGCCGCTACGACGGCGGACCCGTTTACCTGACCCTGCTCGCCGATCGACACTATCGAATCGTCGGCTTCTACCACGCGCTCGTCGGCGCCGACGGCGTGACCTTCCTGACGCCAGCGCGGCCCTCGGGATACGGCAAACCGCCGCAACTCGATTACAGCTGGCCGGTCTCGTCGGGCGAGCGGTTGTACCTGCTCTATCCTCTGCTCCATTTCGTGCCCGCGGTGCTGGACCGCAACCGAGTAGCGAGCTGACACATGGAAATCGAACCCTATCGCGTCGTCGTCGCGGATCCGCCCTGGCAATTCGGCGACAAGCTCCCCGGCAAAGGCCGCGGCGCCGTCAAGCACTACCGCGTCCTCTCGCCCATCGACATCGAACGCTTCGTGTCCCGGAACGCCATCGAAATCGCCGACGACGCCGTGCTCTTCCTCTGGCGCGTGGCCGCCATGCCCGAGGAAGCTTTGCTCGTCGTCCGCGCCTGGGGCTTCGTGCCCAAGAGCGAAATCGTCTGGCTCAAGCGCACCGTCAACGGGCGCAGATGGTTCGGTATGGGACGCACCGTCCGCATGGAGCACGAAACCTGCATCGTCGCCACCCGCGGCCGCGTCAAGGTCCTCGATCGCAGCATCCGCTCGACCTTCGAAGCACCCGCCGGCGAACACAGCGAGAAGCCCGAGGTCTTCTACACCGATATAGTCGAGAAGCTGTTCCCGGGCCCCTACCTCGAACTGTTCGCGCGCCGCCAGCGAGCAGGCTGGACGTGCGTGGGCGATGAGCTGCGCAAAGACGCGGAACCCATTAGTAATTCCGTTTGTGCTATCGTGGCCTTTCATGAATCCACGTAAGGCCGCTGCCACGGTAGCATTGGGAACGGCGCTCTTCTTTTTGGCTTTTACCTCTCCGATTATTTATTCGGTTGACGGTATCTCGATGCTCGCGGTGGCCGAATCGATCGTTACGCACGGCAGCTTTGCATTTCCGAACTCGCTGGGAATGTTGGGCCGTGGCGGGCTCTACTACTCGAAATGGTATCCGCTCCTTTCATTTTTGGCACTGCCATTGGTCGCTCTCGGGACGATCTTCGCTCATTTGATGCATCTACCTCCTCATTACACGGCCGCTCTTTTTGCTCTAGTCCTTCCGCCTATCCTAGTTGGTGCTACAACGGGCATGGTGATGATGCTCGCGTCACGAATCGGAGCGTCGCAGCGGGCTGGTATTCTTGCAGCAATCGCCTTCGCTTTCGCCACTATCGCGCTCGTGTACGCCCGCGAGTTCTTTGCCGAACCGCTGCTTGCACTGATAACTGTGTCGGCGATCTACTCCGAGATTGGAAGTGAACGTTTCTCGGTCGGACCGTTAGCGGCTCTAGCCGTGCTCACAAAACCTACGCGCGCAATCTTGGGTCCGATCCTCGCGACGCATGCGGCGTTAAAAGACCGTTCGCTCAGACCTATATTCGCCCCGCTGTTCGGCACGGTAACGGGTATCACGATCTATTTCTTTTACAATTACATCCGCTTTGGAAATGCCCTTACTTTCGGTCAACCTTTCGCTTTTGGGCTGAGTAATATTCCCGGAGGAGTAGCTGGACTGCTCGGGAGTCCGGGTCGCGGACTTGTATGGTATTGCCCAGCGGTTCTAGCGCTCGCGGGTTTGAGCGTGAGTTTCTTTAAGCGGCTTGATTTCTTACTGATCGTGTCAATCGCGCTCGGGTACCTCGCTATGTACGCCCCTTGGCGCGACTGGGCCGGTGGATGGTGCTGGGGCCCCCGCTTTCTGCTACCGGCGTTGCCGGGCCTTATGGCGCTGTGTGGCCTGCTCGGAGCCAAATCCCGCACAGCGATGATTGTCCTAACAATCGTGGGTTTTCTGATAAACGCTCCAACTCTCGTCTCATATTATGAACGGGTGTACCAAGAGGAGTTGGTCGCCCACGAACTACCCGAGACCACGCTTTGGTCGCTGACGGAAGCACCATTGTTGAAGATATGGGGAAGTACGTCGAGAGAGCTTAGCGACGCCCGGCACACCGATGTTCGCTTGTTGGTCCAACATGCAGGCGAGTCTACTGATAACTCCGAAGCTTCTTGGCGGACTCTCCGAGTCGTCGCGGTCTGGTGGTGGATGTTGCCGCTAGCCCGGATACCGCGTGCTTTTGGCGCGGCAGCTTCTGTCTTCATGGCCATCAGTGGGCTAGTTATGATTTGGTTGGCGTGGATTGGGGCGCCCCCCGATTCGACGACACCCTGACAAGACACCGCTCAACGGGTCGACTTGGTCTGCGCTGCGTGGGAAAGGCAATCGCCGCCACCAACGGTGCGGTCCCAGGCGCGCGACGCCACCCGTTACGGATATTGACTCCCGCCCGCGCCCGCTTGTTATCATCCGTAACATGCAATGCTACAACTGCGAACGCGAACTAAAGCCGCGCGAGCCCGTGTTCATGGTCCGGCGCTACGGAAAGCACCCGATTCGTGCCGCACCCTTGTGCCGCCCTTGCCATGACCGGGCGCACCCGGACGACCGGGGTGGGCTCTCTATCATGGACGCGAATCCGCCCGCTCGGTTTCTCAAACGCGCGCCGTGTGCGACGTGCAAGCGCCCCATCTATTGGGCGCCCGGCCGTGTACCGACCCGGCCGGCGTGCGACCGCCAGTGCTATTTCAGAATCGTCAGCACGGAACGCAAGGCCGCGCGCCACGCCGCGCTCGTCGAGCGCGCTTGTAGCGTGTGTGGCGGGAAGTTTCAGCCGACGCGCAGCGATGCGAGATATTGCAGCGTGGCCTGCCGGATGCGCGCGTACCGGGCAGGATGAACTAAGGTCGAGGAAAGAGGTGGGCTAATGAGCGGGTGCGGGATCGACTGGAATGTGCTGGGAACTTGGGTGCTCGTGCTGGCGACGTGGGCGTTGGTGGCCGTGTCATGGATCGCCGCTTGGCGCACGCTCAAAGACCAGCGCGCTGCGGCAGCCGAGCAACAGAAGCTCGGACGCGACGCGATAGCCCAACAGCAAGAGACCGCCCGCATCCAACTCGCGGTCAGAGCACACCTCGATATGGAAGAGCGATTCGATCGGGGCGCGATGCTGAGAGAGCGCGCCTACCTCGCACGGCAACTTATACGGGGTGCTCCGCCAGAAGCTATCATCGAGGCGGTACCCGATTTTTTTGAATCGCTCGGCATTTTGGATAGGCTCGGGTATCTGCTGCCCGATCTGACCTACAACAGTTTCAGCGTATACGTGATCTATTGGTGGGCTGCGCTCAAAGACTGGATACGGGGCGAGCGGGAAGCGGACGAAGACCCGACCCTGTACGAGGAATTTGAGCAGTTTGCGATAAAACTTATGGACGAGGAAGCCCGACATCGAGGAACTACACGCGAGGTCATCGAACCGACCTCAGCTGACGACATGCGCGAGTTTCTCGATGGCGAGGCTCAACGCGGCGAGGTCAGTCCGACAGCGCAAAGAGGATAAAAAGCCCCAGCTCGAAGCCCGCGGCTTAAGGTCTCGCGAGAACACCACCGCGCCGCCACGCTTCCCGCCCCCAGCCGCGTTCCCGGCGCCGGACGCATCACGGCCTAGGCGATGGTCTCCCCGCGCGGACCGCGAGGCGGCTTTTTTCGCTTATTTCGCTTATTTCGCACGCGCCGCGAGGGGTCAATGACGATGAAGGGGTGACGATGCCAAAATCATCGTCATGGTCATCGTCACGAAATTCTCTAGGATTTACCGAGCAAAATGACGATGTGACGATGATGACGATGATTTTACTAAGAGGACCCTGAAAAGTGGTGAAAAGTGAAAATTGGCCCTGGTTGGGAGTCAACTTGGGAGTCAGCTACCTCGACAGAGTGGACGAAAGGCCAAATAACCCTTATGTTTGTTGACTCGCGCCCGTAGCTCAACTGGACAGAGCATCGGACTTCGGATCCGAGGGTTGGGGGTTCAAATCCCTCCGGGCGCGCCAACCAAATCAAGGACTTTTCCATTCCTTCCAGCTTCGGCGGCTCGGTTTTGACAGCCAATTTGACAGCTACAGG
The DNA here is from genome assembly GCA_963837035.1 of uncultured Pseudomonadota bacterium. Classification (GTDB taxonomy): domain Bacteria; phylum Desulfobacterota; class Binatia; order Binatales; family Binataceae; genus JASHZA01. Next base: position 109,651 of record CAWIMH010000016.1, on the reverse strand, counting down.
CTTCAAAAAGGCCTCTATTTTTTGTCGAAATTATCGCGCGAGGACGGCATCCATCTTATATCGGCGCAGAGAGCGCTTTTGATGCAGCGCAGGCGAGATGCTGGTGGTGTCCGAAGTGAACGAATACCAGGCGTTGCGCGCTCCAGCTCTTAAAGTTCACTCCGGCACGATTTCTCCTGAACCACCAGACTCTTTCGAAAAGTCCTTCAGCTTGGGCAGTCCGTCTCGTATAGATAAAACTCTCTCAGCGTAACATTCGGCCTGAGGCCCGGGCAGGGTGAAATGCTCCCACCCGGTAGGGCGGCGCGAGATTCGCGCACCCCAGCACCTCATTTCGGCCGATGTGTCGGTCGATTCTCGGGGCGCTCGACGACGGCCGTCGCTCAGGGTCCGAAGGGCCTTTCCTGACCCTTTTCGTAGGCAACGTCAAACTTGGTCCCGCGTGCCGCGGCGACGGCGTTGGGCGTATGAACCTCGAAGTTGGGGGTACCTCCCGCGGTAACGCGCACGACGCTGCGCACCAGCCCGCCAAGTAGAGTGACCTTGGTACTGGCCCGTGACCCGTCAGGATTGAGGGTGTTTTCGGTCAGCACAAGTGTGCTCGATTCGGTCAACTCGATCTGGCTGCCGTCGCTGAGTCCGACGGTTACACGGCTCTTCGCGTCGGTCGTAAGCTGGTCGCTGACCTGAAGAGTCGTACCGTAGATTCCCGGAATCGATTTGCCAGCGCGCTCGATCGCAACAGTGCCATTCAGCGCGGTGATGGAACCGGCGAATTGCTCCGCTCTCGCGTGCGGTGCAAGCAACAGTATGGTGGCGACCAGGGATAGCGCTGAAAATAGAATTGTCTTTTTTCTCAAAGCTTCTTAACCCCCCTTGCTCTGATATCTCGAGAGTCATCCTTGTCAGGAGCAGCAGCGCGGGCGCCGAGGCTTAGACCTCGGCGCGCGGTCTGTCCAAATTCAGTTGATTTGAATCTTCGCGGGTTTGGAGTCTGCCTTCTTCTCAACCCTCAGATCGAGCACACCGTCCTTGTAGCTGGCGTCGACCTTATCGTGGCTGGCGTCTTTGGGCAGCTCGAAGGTCCGCAGAATCGTACCGTGGCGGCGCTCAGCGACAAGGACCTCAGTTTCCTCCGGCCATTCGGGCCGCTTGCGCTCCGCTGCAACTATCAGCCGGCCGTTTTCGACACGCGCGTCGATCGAATCGTTTTTGAGTCCCGGCATCTCGAAGTAGAAATGGTACGCGTCCTTGTCCTCAATCACGTCGACCGGCGGCACTATGGGCGCAGTCGTAGCATTGAAGTTCATGAACAGACCTTGCATTCGGGGGTCGAGTAGCCAGCCCCCGCCGTTCCATCCGTTTTCCAACCTGAATTCCATCTGAAATCTCCTTATCCGCTCACGGCGGAAAATTCTCTCTGTTCGGTTGCGGCGCAGCTCCATTTGTCATGAGCTTTTATCGGCGCCTTTGAGCCTCGGGCTTAATATAACCACGAAGCGCGCGGCGTGCCGCGTACTCATCCTCACGTAATGTATTGGCGGTAACGAACTGCTGAAAACTGATCTGCAAGCATGCTTTCGCGGCAGTATCGAACCGTCACGAGCGTCACGCTCTAACGGGCGCGATGACTTCATACGTCTCCAGCTATACTGCGCGTACCCGCGACTGCCGCAACGGAGGTTCCAATTGCCCAGGGTGAGTGGGAACCTTTACACCACTGCAAACAAATGCGTAATGCTAAGCGTGTCGGAATCCCGCGCCAAGGTGCTGGCCTAAGAGAGCGCGGCGATAGGGACGCGAGTAATCGTTATGCATAATCTTTTCACCATTCAGAGACATTGTCAGGCACTCCTTCTTGATTTTTGTCCGGACGCCCTACGTGGCGTCGGTGACAACCAACAAGCTTGCAATCGCTATGCCGCGGCCCAACCCAGTAGGAAAAAACTTTTCCAGAATTGTTATCTGATTAGCAAAGCCGAGTGGTTGATTGCATGAATGTTTAAATACTCGAAGCCCCTTCGAGGGCGAGGTACTGCGCGTGGGTTCGCAATTGATAGTTGGTAATGCCTGCGAACCGCGCTGTGAGGGTGACTGGACTCACACGGACGGCTTTTGCGCAACAAATTAGGTTGCGCCCGATTTCGTCAACCTCCTGATAGCACTTTCTAATGAGCGCGCGGACTTATCATAGTCCCTCCAAGGTCTGCTCCTGGCGAAAAGCGCAGGCGTCGTACGAACCGTAAAGCGGGCCGGATCGAGGCCCACCTTCACTTGGGTCCAATCGAGCGGCATCGAGACTCTGGCGCCAGCTCGCGCGCGGGTCGACAACACTGCGACTGCGGTCGCTGTGCGATCATTGCGCAGATAGTCGAGGAAAATCCTTCCGCTGCGGTCTTTCTTGGCCATGGTCGTGAGATAACGGCTCGGGCTGTCAGCCGCCATCTGACTTACAAATGCTTCGGCGAACGCCTTTGCGACTGACCAGTCCAGGGCTGCCTTCTTCGGTTGCGATACCGGCGCTACGATGTGTAACCCCTTGCCACCCGTGGTTTTGCAAAAGCTGATCAACCCAAGCCTATCGAGGCGATCGTGCATCTCGTGTGCGCCCTCGATGACCGCCCTGAAATCCACCTCAGGGGCCGGATCAAAGTCGAACACCAATCGCCCGGGGATTTCGGGCGCGCCAGGCTCGCAGTTCCAGGGATGCAGTTCGAGTGCTGCCACCTGCGCAACAGCAATTAAGCCCTCGACCGTGTCTATTTGGAGATATGGCTCGTGATCGCCTGAGACCTTCACAGTCGTGAGCAGATTCGACATTCCAGGCATGGCGTGGCGTTGAAAAAAATGTTGGCCTTCGATTCCGTTGGGAGCGCGGACAATCGAGCATGGTCGTCCTTTGATATACCCGATCATCCAGGCACCTATCGCCTCGTAATAACGAGCGAGTTCAAGCTTGTTGACCGGCTTGCCGTCGCCGGCATCGGGCCACATCACTTTCTCGGGATGCGAAATTGCGACGCCCATCACGCTCGCGCTTCCGCCGGTCGTCAATTTCGGCGCTATGAGTGCGGGGGAACTAGTTTTTTTGGGCGCCGGATTCGGCGCTTCGACAGACTCCACCGGCGCTGGCTTTTCGGCCACAATCTCGGAAGCGCACTTGTCATCGCGCAGACCTTTGAACGCAGCCGCACGGATGTTGCCGTCGCTCGTCCATCCCGCAAACTCGATCTCAGCGATCAATTTGGGCTTGAGCCAATGAATGCCTGTTCGCTGACGCGGCGCGTTTTGTCCCTCGAACGGATTCCTATCGACCGTCAGTTCCTTCAGTCGAGGAAGAATTCGACTAACAACGCCCTCGCTAAAGCCCGTACCCACACGGCCGACATAGACGAGACGTTTATCGCGATAGACGCCGGCAAGCAATGAGCGAAAGCGGCTTCCTTCGCTGGTCCACCCGCCCAAGATGACTTCCTGACCTGGGCGGCATTTCGTTTTGGTCCAATCGCGCTGGCCAGGTCTATAGGGATCGCCAAGTTGCTTGGAAACAATGCCTTCGAGGGACATCTTGTGGGCACTTTCGAGCACCGATTCGCCAGACGCGTCGAAATGTTCGACGTAACGAATAACCGAATCATCGCCCAGCTTCTCAACGATGTTTTTCAGCCTCGCCTTACGTTCGCGCAGCGGAAGTTGTTGCAAATTGCCGGCTGCGTCGAACAATAGATCGAAAACGAAATAGATGAGCTCTTTCGTCGAACCCTCCGCGAGCGCCGCCTGCAATGCCCCAAAATCGGGCGCGCCCCGCTTATCAAGCGCGACGACCTCGCCATCATAGATTCCGTCGGGCAAGCTCGCCGCCGCGCGTGCAATTGCGACGAATTTATCCGTCCAATCGAGACCTCTGCGCGTGCGCAGCACTGCCTCGCCATCCTCTATCCGCGCCTGAATGCGATAACCATCGAGCTTAAGTTCGTGGACCCATCCCGCACTCGACGGCGGCCGATCGATTAGCTTGCAGAGCTCGGGTGCGATGAATGGAGGCATCGGGGAGGCATGAGACTCAGCCTTGCTGTTCAGCTCTTTGGAATGCGCCGTCTTTGGTGCTGGCGCCTGACGTACCGACTCGGTTGCGTGCAGCTCTGTGACGTTCCCTTTGTTCGAATTCCAAATCGCGTCGGGCGGCGCATGCCTCGTAGCGGCGAGAATGAAGGGCTTGGGGCCTCGCCCCTTACCTGCTGTGATATCGGCCATCGACCGGCCTGACGCAACCGAACGATCCTCAGAGAGCAAATCGCCGCCGTCATCGTCGCGCGCAAATTCATCGCGATGTTTGATGAGTAGCCAGTTGTTCTTCTTGTCGCTCGGTCGGCGGTTCTTGATTCGAACCAGCACGAACCCGCCCTGTAGCCGCTCCCCTTTTACGACGAACTTCAGTTCGCCTTTTCTTAGTGCTGCTGCGGAGTCGCTGGCTTCGGGCAGCCAATAGCCACGATCCCAGAGCTGGACCGTGCCGCCACCATATTGGCCCCTCGGAATCGTTCCCTCGAAGTCGCCATACTCGAGCGGATGATCTTCGACCTCCACCGCAAGACGCTTGTCATGTGGATTGACGGACGGACCTTTCGTCACAGCCCAAGATTTCAATACACCGTCCACTTCGAGGCGGAAGTCGTAGTGGAGATGCGAGGCCGCATGTTTTTGGATTACGTAGCGACGAATCTCCGATGACCCAACAGCATTCTCGCCGCTGGGCTCGGAGGTTTTGCTGAAATCGCGCTTCGTCTGATAGGGAGTAAGTTTGCTATGCACCGTCACGAGAATTCACCGCGCCACGGCTCCGATTTTATCGACGTACACCTGGCTTCAACCTGCCAGGAGCATAGCCTCGACAAGGGTTTCGCGCCAAAGCAGACCGATCTCTCACCCCTAACCCGTTTAAGCAGTGTTGCCCGTCGACGTGCTGCCTACGGTGCTTTGTTGCCGTCGGTACCTATGTTCCGATCAAAACCTGGAAGTATCGCTTGAACAAAGGCATTTCTAACCACCTCGACAAACGCTTGCCAAGTGCTAACACTTGGATTCTTCAAGTTGCCAGCCAAGCTCACCTGGCTTGCCACTTGTTGCGTCCTCGAGTTTTTTAGAATGTGCGCGGCGGCACCAACAACTGCGTTCTTTGCCTGCTGAAGCACACCCTTGTTCTTGTCCTTCGCATAGCTATAGACCTTGACGTCGGAGAACATCGGTTTGACATAGCCCGTGATTCGACTGTCCTTTACATTAGCTTGTGAATACACCGTGAGATGACCATGGGCGACATCTAACCTACCGTAAGCACGCAGCAGCGGGTTCAGTGTGGTCAGGTCGGTATTCACAACTTCGAGGTTGGACGCGAACTCCGGGCCACCGCCACTGGCCACAAATGTGCCATAGACACGCGTTGCGCCGCTACCCATAAACTTGCCAGTAAGATCGAGATGAGATAACCCGCGCTCCTTATGATTACTCAGATTCTTTATTGTTACGTCGGTGTTGGTGAGGAACAATGAATAAGGTTCGTGAGAGTCCTCATTTTTGAGGGTTAATCGACCGTCAGGTAAATCCAATTCCTGCACATCAAGGTTGACCGCGGGTCGGTTGTTTTCTTTTTCGACCGTTTTGCCGACGTTGGAGATTCTTTCCTTTTCGATGCCTTTAGTTTCTGGCAGATGAACGTAGGTCATGTCGACTGAAGCAATTGTTGCTTTGCGCACTTTTACGTTCGTGACTTTGGGTGAATACTCGACCGATCCATCGCTCGCCAGGATGCCGTGGGTGATGAGCAGGTTAACGTGCTGGCTGGCGGGAGTGAGCGAGCGCAGCGGGGCTCCCTTGATGACGTAGTCGGTCACGAGTCCTGGATATGGCTTCATCAAATAGTTGGCCCGACCAGTAACCTCGAGGAAGCCTGTATCAAACACCGACGTGCTCCCAGAAAAGGTCGACGGATACACGTTGTTGGGCTCACCAAGGTTCCTTATATTATCGGTGACAAAATTCAATCGGGCTAAGTGCAGTGGTTTGGCGTTCTTCTCGTCAATGTAAACTACATCGCCCATGTGAATCGATAGTCGGTTAATATCAAACGGATAGACTGCCTCTAGAGCATCCTGCCAGCCGCGCTCGCGCAGCGGAGTTTTGCTGCGCGCTTCTGTAAGAAGCTGCGGGCGATTGATATGGACACTCGGATTCCAGATTCCGACGGTGGCGACCACGTGGCCAGACAGCAGTGCCCGCCAATGGATGTTGAAGCGCATCGAAGGAAACTCGGCAACAGGCGGAGCCGGATGTGCGTTCTGCATAATGGTCAAGCGGTGCAGAGTGAGCCGCAGAGTCAACAGCCCGACATCCGCACTGCCCAGAGATACGTGATATCCCTTGAGGCTGTTATTTATTCGCGCCTCGAGCCGCGGACGGAGAAAACGATTGAGGAAAAAAGACGCGACTAGGAGTCCGACAAAAATAAGTGCAACAATCGCAGCGGCCCACAATGCAATACGCATTTTCAGGCTGCGTGGCTGCGGTGTCTCAGGCCTCTCTGCCGACCTCGCTGTATTTGCAGACTCCATAGCATCTTCAGAATGGCGTTGTTCGACTTCGAGCGCTTGGCCCTGTCATTCAGCAGGAGGCGATGATTCAGGATAACGCCAATGGATTAACACCAAGTCCGATCAAGCTTGCCTCTTGTGAAACTGTCCGTCGTGCGGCTTCACATAGCCGATAATGCTGCGACCGTCCGTCCCGGCTGCCCCGAGATACAGACTCACCACTCCGCGGCGCACATCTATTTCTGGGGTGACTGCAGGGACTCCTTCCAGCATCGAGCCTTCCTAACGAGATCGCCGAAAAACTTGCCGACCGAAATTTCGGGGCTGTGTCGCGGGCCGCTCTGCGGCCAAACAGGTCTCATAGCCGCAAAATGGCTTTCTTTTAGAAAGCTCGGGTGCCTGAGCACGAGAATTCTGTCCAGCGTCTCAGGGCTTCTCTATCGTCGACATTTTTGACCTCCGGCGGTTTTTAATATTCAGCACGAAGTGTGCCCGCCAAGGCTCGGTGTCATCAGCGATTGTGTGGCTACTGGCGGCACCGCATACCGCCAAAGAATCGAAAGAAACGGAGCTACAGGCTCTTGCGGATTCTCCAACCAAGCCCAGAAACCCGGCAAACACGGCGCCCTGACTGTGGATGGTGAGTACGAGAGTTGCGAGCGCGACTGAAGGGGCGGCGCCAAACGAACCGGCAAAACTCTTAGGTTTGAGACTGTCTCCCAAAACTGCAAAGGCGGAGACGAAAAGGCCACCAATCAAGAATCGGATAAAAACTTCTCGCACGCCATTTACTCCGAAGGGGGTGGTGCCCCCGGGATCATTGAATCAAGAAGTCAGCGAGCGTCCCCCCGGCGCCCGTTAGCATGATCGCGGTGGAGATCCATCCGAGGATCCATTGAGATCGCGGGAATCGCACGCTGCCTGTTTTTTTTGTGTTCATTGTCATCAGCGTGACGATAATCATGATAGGATCTGAATCCCGACCCTGGTAACCGTCACTTACATCGAGGGTGCAACAATCGAGCACTTCTATTGTCAGCAACCGGGCGGGGGTGCGGTGCCGCATTCATGAACAAATCCGAGGTTCGGTCGTCGTTGCTACCGCGTCCGCCTTTAGTTGAGAAGATTAGATAAACAGGCGCAGCGGCCAATTCGTGCTTATATTCTAGCCAGTTGTTGAAAACGCGCTCGCAGGAAGTTCAAGACAACTAGAGCAGCGCGTCATCAACTGAGATCCACTCAGGCGCGCCGAGGCGTTCTCCTCGGCGCTTTCGGCTGCCTATTCGCGGCTACCTCACACCAGGCGATTCTGGAATCGACGCAAGGAGGCTACTGTTCCCATGAAAATCAGACCGTTGGGCGATCGCATTCTGGTGAAGCGCATCAAGGAAGAGGACAAGACCAAGGGCGGGATCATCATCCCCGATACCGCCAAGGAGAAACCGCAAGAGGGCAAGGTTGTCGCGGTCGGCAAGGGCAAGATGACCGAGGACGGCAAGCTGATCGCGCCCGACGTGAAGGCCGGCGACCGTATTCTGTTCGGCAAGTATTCGGGCAGCGAGGTCAAGCTCGAGGGTGAAGAGCACCTGATCCTGCGCGAGGACGACATCCTCGGCGTGCTCGAAGGGTTAACGGAACGACCGCTGGCTCCCAATACGCTACGAAACAATTCCAACTGAACTCGGAGGAGAGTCAAACAACTATGGCTGCAAAAATGGTCCGTTTTTCCCAGGATGCGCGCGAGAAAATTCTGCGGGGCGTCAATGTGCTGGCCGACGCCGTCACCGTGACGCTGGGCCCCAAGGGCCGCAACGTCGTGCTCGAAAAGAGCTTCGGCGCGCCCACCGTCACCAAGGACGGCGTGACCGTCGCCAAGGAAATCGAGCTCGAAGACAAGTTCGAGAACATGGGCGCGCAGATGGTGAAGGAGGTCGCCTCGAAGACCTCCGATGTCGCCGGCGACGGCACCACCACCGCCACCGTGCTCGCGCGCTCGATCTTCACCGAAGGCATCAAGATGGTCGCCGCGGGGCATGACCCGATGTCGCTCAAGCGCGGGATCGACCGCGCGGTCGAGGCGATCACCGGCGAGCTCAAGAACCTGTCCAAGCCCACCAAGGATCGCAATGAGATCGCGCAGGTCGGCACCATTTCGGCCAACAACGATTCGACCATCGGCGATATCATCGCCGAGGCGATGGAGAAGGTCGGCAAGGAAGGCGTGATCACGGTCGAGGAGGCCAAGGGCCTCGAGACCACGCTCGAAGTGGTCGAGGGCATGCAGTTCGACCGCGGCTATCTGTCGCCGTACTTCGTGACCGATCCGGAGCGGATGGAGGCCAAGCTCGAAGACGCCTACGTCCTGATCCACGAGAAGAAGATCTCCTCGATGAAGGACCTGCTGCCGATCCTCGAGTCGATCGCGAAGACCGGCAAGCCCTTCCTGATCATCGCCGAGGATGTCGAGGGCGAGGCGCTGGCGACGCTGGTGGTCAACAAGATTCGCGGCACGCTGGCCTGCACCGCGGTCAAGGCGCCCGGGCTTCGGCGATCGGCGCAAGGCGATGCTCGAAGATATCGCGATCCTGACGCGGCGGCAAGGTGATCGCCGAGGAACTCGGGCATCAAGCTCGAGAACGTGACGCTCGCAGGATCTCGGCCGCGCCAAGCGGATCGTGGTCGACAAGGACAACACCACGATTATCGACGGCGCCGGCAAGAAGGCCGATATCGAAGGCCGCATCAAGCAGATCCGCGCGCAGATCGACGAGACCACCTCGGATTACGATCGCGAGAAGCTGCAGGAGCGGCTGGCCAAGCTGGTCGGCGGCGTCGCGGTGATCCGCGTCGGCGCCGCGACCGAGATGGAGATGAAGGAGAAGAAGGCGCGCGTCGAAGACGCGCTGCATGCCACCCGCGCGGCGGTCGAAGAAGGCGTCGTGCCGGGCGGCGGCGTCGCGCTGATCCGCGCCTCGTCGGCGCTCGACAGCCTGCGCGGCGGCGAGGACGAGAAGGTCGGCATCGGCATCATCCGCAAGGCGCTCGAGGATCCGTGCCGCTGGATCGCCACCAATGCCGGCTGGGAAGGCTCGGTCGTGGTCGACAAGATCAAGAACAACAAGGGCTCCTTCGGCTTCAACGCGGCGAGCGAGGAGTTCGAGGACCTGATGAAGGCCGGCATCATCGACCCGACCAAGGTCGTGCGCAGCGCGCTGCAGAACGCGGCGTCGGTGGCGAGCCTGCTTCTGACCACGGAGTGCATGGTCGCCGAGAAGCAGGAGGAGAAGACACAGGGCGGATACACCATCGAGGCATTCAGACCGGATGCATCCAGAGATGACATAAGCAGTCCCACAGAGATGCTCGACGAAGAAATAAAAGGGGCGGCGCGCTCGCGCCGCCCTTTATGGAAATGCCATACCCGAGCACCGCAGGCGCTTTCAACAACAACAACAACTAACAGGAGGATGATTCATGAGTGGAACAAGCGACACGGTCAAGGGGCGCGCGAAGGAAGCAGTTGGTGTTGTAACGAACAATCGACGCCTTAAGGACGAAGGACGGATGGACCAGGCCACCGGCAAGGTGAAGAAAGCGGTGGAGCGACTGATCGATAAAGCAAAGACAAAGATTTAAAAAGGAAAGTTTATGGTTCCGCGCAGGCTCCGCACAAGTCATCGGGAATAATGCGGTATAGCGCGGCTTTGGTGGGAAAATGCATAAGCAACGGTGGTCGCGGCCTTTCTGGCGCCAACCGTCGCGAGTGGAAGGCTCTCTCCCCGATAGGACGACTAACCACAAACGCCGCGAGAGCTGCGCTTGCTTAAAACGGAGGCGGACCCAGAATCTCCCAACCGTGCTGCCGAAGAAGCGGTTCAAGTACCGCTGGGTCAGCGGTAAGGAAGGGAAGGTTTCGCCGTCTCAGCTCCTCAAAGAGCTTCCCAGCGTCGGCAGGTGTAAACATGAAGAGCGCCCGTGCGGGCTCTGAACTAACATTCTTCCAGGCGTGAGCTACTTCCTTCGGCATGAACGCCCACGTGCCGGTTGTACCTCGTCTGGTGGAATCACCGATTTTGAATTCGAATTCTCCGCTCAGAACGCACATCGCCTCATCGCTGTTGTGATGACAATGGAGAGCCGTTTCGACACCGGGCGGGACTAATTCCTCGAAGACGGAAATACTGTCCCCGGTTTGTTCGCTCAGTAGCTTGAACGTGGCAACCCTATTGGGGTCCATGTTCCAGACGGTTGCCTGTTCAGAGGATACGACTGCTCCATTCTTCTCCATGGCTGCTTACCCCTGTTCGTTGGTGACCTTGCCGCATTGAGTGAGCCAACCCGCCATAGGAGCGGAGCGCTGGTCGAAGCGCTCTAGACAATCCCTATTTGACCCACCGACTCTTTTCGAGCCGCTGAAGAAGCAACGCTCGTATTGATCGCGTGTATCACGTATTCAGCCCTGCAAGCAAAATTGCCGCATACTATGTATCTTTTCGTGCAGTTTCCCTGGCGGCCCGAGATGAGAGCTCCGACTGCAGATCTCGGGAAAGTTGGAATTGACTCGACCGATAGCCGGCGGAACACTTTCCGGGATGGGGACGTGGGGAACGGGGATTTTCGCCGACGATAATGCGGCGGATTTGCGCGAGGACTTTCGCGATATGATCGCCCGCGGAATCAGCGGTCCCGAGGCCACCGACCGTCTCATTGAGCAGTGGCATCCATTGTCTGCTGAACCCGAATTCGCCGCGATGTTCTGGTTGGGCCTCGCCGTGACGCAGTGGAAGTGTGGGCGCCTTGAGGATCGGGTTAAGACCAATGCGCTCAAAGCAATAACTGACGGTTCTGCGCTTAGCGCATGGCGCGGAAGCAGATTCGAAGCAAATAGGCGATCGGTACTTGAGGCTGCACGCCGCCAACTCGAATCGCCGCAGCCGCGCGCTCGCAGCATCGCCAAGCGCATTCTTGCGACCTGCGAATGGGAGCCCACGGAGCTGATCGCATACCGGCTGCTCTCCGGGGATTTCATCATCTTGCGCGTGGTCAAGTTGTCCAGCGATAAGGGCGGGACCTACCCCGACTGCGAGCCGCTCGACTACCAAGGGGGAGCGATACCGTCCGCCCAGGAATTGAGGAGCCTGCCCATCCGGCCAAGAGTGCCTGGCGCGCTTGGCGCCAAAGTTTTCAGGATCGTGTCGGCCGGGAAGCGGAAGCCGGATGACCGAATCGTGCGTCTCAATGTTACGCGCAGCGCGGCGACGTTGCCGCCCCCGAAGAACGTGTCGTTCCCTACGACAATCGTAACCTGGAAGTCACTGGACCTCACGTTAGAGCGCGATTTCGGATTCCACTAGCCGATAGTATCCAGGCGGGAATTCCGAACGTCGGCGCTCTCTCAGTTTCCAGTCGGGCAGGTTGGATAAACGCCCGGTCCAGAACGATGGGTCTAGCGATAGTGCAACGCGCCTGGGCGAGGCTGCCCCTAGAGCAAGGGTCCTTTCCTCAGCGCCCGCTCCTTCATGATCGCGAAGAACACCGGCACCAGGATGAGAACGTGAATTGTCGAGGTGATCATTCCTCCGACTATCGGTGCAGCGGTGGGCTTCATAACATCGGGACCGATGCCACTCTCCCACAGAATGGGCGCAAGACAAAGCATAACCACTGCAACCGTCGGCTGACGAGATCGAAATTCCCGGCAGGGTGGTTGGCATGTAGAGACTTGATCCCTCATACTAACCCGGCTCGCGCTGTCCCAGCGGGTCGTTGTCATCGGCCTGTCGCTAATCCTATTGGGCGCCGGGATCTACGCTTTCACCCAGCTCGATATAGAAGCCTATCCCAACCCGGTCCAGACGCCGCCGGAATCTCACCCGAGAATCCGATCGGCGAAAGTGAGCTCCGGTCGCGCCGCGTACGCATACCTTCTAATTGATCTCGTGCCGAGCCGGATCCAATTCAGTGGCGGTCACCATCCAATCCGCATCACATACGACTCAGTACCGACACGGTTCCTTATGCGAGCGACCGTTTCGAAGCCGCAACGGTCGTAGAGTCGCTTCGCTGGATTATCCACTCGAACGCTGAGTACAACTGCCCGATGAGTATGGCTTGCCGCTTCGAGCAGATGCGGCAGTAAGCGTGTCCCAAGTCCTTTGCCCAGGTGACTCGGCTCAATCGCTATTGCCAGTTCGGGACATCCTGGTTCGACTATCTTATAGAGCGGATTAGGCGGCGGCATACGCCGTATCCACGCCGCTCCAACGGCAGTTCCTTCGGCCGTGATCGCGATTGATCCCAGGTCGCCGGGGCGCGCGCCCCAGTCGTTGACGTAATGCAAAAGATTCGGATCGGTCTTGGCCGATTCAATTGAAGCGTTATCTTCATCCATGTGGGCTGCGTAATAGAGCATTTTCCACAGGAAGGGTGCATCTTGCTCGGTCGCCGCTCTTATCTGGTAAGTCATCTTTATCAGTCTTAGCGTTTGCTACGATACTTTTCATCGACACCTTAAGACTCTACCGTTTTATCTTGCTGAGCCCCGCTTTGCACCATTGCTGCTCGGACTTCCACTTTATTGCACAAAGCCAACTACTGCTGCTTACGTCGACAGCTCACGCCATTGGCGCCACCGGTTCATGACGTCCGCCACTTGCTCCAGGGCCGCCGCAACTGATGAAATATTGCTTCAATGGACGACGGATGGAGCCTTGAGGAAGCGAACCGCCTGGTTCGCAACGCCCTCGTCGAGATTGACGCGCTGGCCGAGCAGATTATACCTGCTCGCGCGGAAGCCCTTCTCGATGAATTCGAGCGAGACATCAAAGACGGGATTCTGCTCAAAAGCATCACGGTCGTGAGCGCGACCTGCGCGGAATACGGGCGCCGGTTTCGCGCGTTAGTCTCCGAAAAATAACCCCCGGGTCAGGAGAATCGCGTGCTGCGCGCTCGGCGACATGCAGGCCGAGAGCCGCCCGTGCAGGGCGAAGGCGCCTGAACTCTCGATTCGTGGATTTTTGTGTATAATGCCGCCGGAATTGAATTGAGCGCTGGGCCATTCGAATTGGAGGACCGTACGATGGGGTCACGGCAGTTTTGCAAACGGGACGGAGTGAAACTGCGCTACGAGATTCGCGGGAAAGGGGAGCCACTCGCGTTGATAATGGGCTTCAGCGGCTCCGGGCGAACTTGGGGTGAGCCGTTCCTGCAAGAGATCGAACGCAGATTCTCACTGGTGGTGATCGACAATCGCGGCACTGGCGAGAGCGACAAGCCTGATGCTCCGATAACGCTGGCGGAATTGGCGGCGGACGCGGCCGCAGTCCTCGATCATGCGGGCATCGGGCGCTCGCATGTTATGGGAATCTCAATGGGCGGGATGATCGCGCAAGAATACGCCCTCGGTTTCGGGCAGCGCGTACGCGGACTGGTGCTGGGATGCACCAATTGCGGCATGCGTAAGGCGGTGATGGGTCCGCCGGAGTTGATCGACGAACTGATGCCCCATCCGGAACTGTCGCCGCGCGAGCAGGCGCGGCGGGCGCTCTCGGCATGTTCCAGTGCGGGGTTCGTTAAATCGGAAGCCGGCCGCGCGTTCATCGAGGCCCGGCTCAACGAGATAGAAGGCTATCCCGTGACACCGCCGCATACGTTTCAGCGCCAGATGGATGCGATTATGGCGTTCGATACGTTCGACCGGCTGGGGCAAATCACGGCGCCAACGCTGGTCATAGCCAGCACCGGAGATCCGCTGGTGCCCGCAGAGAACGGCGAGATTCTGCGGGCCGGAATTCCCGGAGCGAAACTCCATCAAATCGCCGGCGCCGGCCATCTCTTTTTCTGGGAAGCGCCCGGGGAGAGCGCGGCCGCGGCCAGCGACTTTTTGGACACGATTCACTAAGGCGCGGAAAGACGGTTGTCGTCGTCGGTTCGCGACTAGGTTCGGCGGATTTTTCCGGGACAGTGCCCCCGCCGACCGGCTAGCTGGTTAGCCCCATGGGCTGTCCGTCGGGGTCAGGACCTCGCTGATAGGGAGTTGGGGAAGAAACCGCGTGGCCTTTTCGAGCCACGCCGCGACTCCCCGAAGGCTTCCTATGTTCGCCGCGCCGGCCTCACTTTTCCCTGGCCAGCGCCGCATGACCATCGTGGGTGTACAGCAGCCCTGCGGCGACCAGTCCCACCCCGAGCATCGAAATGATCACGAGCAGAACCGGCGGCACCACACCGAGTCTGATGAAAAAACCGAAGCTGATGACGAAGCCCAGCATCACCGCTCCGAACAGCACCGCAATGTTTGCCCCGCGCGTACTCATGCATCCACTCCCGCGAAGATATTTCACTGTGATCGGCGGAGCAGCATGGACCGTGCCGTTATCGCTCGATTCCGTTTGGCTCAAGTACCTAAGTTAGATTGTGCGCTCTCTGGATCACTGTTGCGCATCGAGGATTAGCGGCTTCACCCCGATGGGCAGTCTCCCCAACCACCGCCCTCGGCGCTCAGACACGACGCTTGCTCCGAATTGGGACATGTTCTTCGTCTCGCAAAAGAGCGATTTGACACCCCGAGTAAATGCCTGCAATCGACGCGGTCCCGGGCACTTCCCGCCGCAGAAATTTCTAGGATATCGCCTGTGCTGCCGGCTTCCCGTTCTCGCGAGCCTCAAAGCGCACGATGAATCGCGGCCGCCGCCATGCGATGATGGCGGGCAGAATGAGGATGCCCACAACGAGGTTGGCGCTCATCAGAAGAATCAGCAGCAGGCTCATTTCGTTCTGGAACAGCAGCGGCGAAAAAACCCACGGGACGATTCCTCCGATCATGACCGCAAAGGTCCATAACACCCAGACGCCCGTACTGCTCAACGCGGCGGTGATCGCCCGGTTCAGTTGCAAACCGCCGATTACCTCGTCGCGGATGCGCGCGACCACGTAGATCCCATAGTTGATACCAAGTCCTATACCTAGCGAAACAACCGAAATCGTGTCGACGGTCAGTCCGATCGTGCGATAGTTCATGTAGATGAAGGCCCCGAAGTTGGCCATCACGCACGCCAGCGCAAACAATATGCCCGCGGTCACCGACCGGAAGACAATCGCGCAACAGAGAAAAATCGCCGCAAGCACCAGACTGAGATTGACCGAGTTCAGCCGCGAGATCACATCGTCGGTGGCCAGGTACAGACCAGCATCCCCACCGAGATAGCGGAACTTGACCTGGTTGAGTTGCGGATCGGCCGCTACGCGTTCGCGTACGAAAGCGTCGATATCAGCTCGCAGCCGCGTCAATCGTGAATAAGTATGATCCGGCATCAACACGCGGATACAGGCGTTCGTCATCGCTGGCGAATAGGCGAAGAAGCTTTGCGGTTCGTCGGGCGCCGAGGCCCCGAAGAAGAATGACCACAGCGTCGCGCTCAGTTCGTTGCTGTCGGGCATCGCCAGGTATTTGGGAAAGCCATTGTGCAGCAGCAT
This sequence comes from uncultured Pseudomonadota bacterium, assembly GCA_963837035.1. Classification (GTDB taxonomy): domain Bacteria; phylum Desulfobacterota; class Binatia; order Binatales; family Binataceae; genus JASHZA01. The sequence continues at coordinate 93,593 of CAWIMH010000016.1, read as the reverse complement.
GTTCATCGGTTTGGTCGCGATCGCGGCGAAGGGCAGCACGGCAGCCACGTCGCCTCGGCTCATCAGGTAGGCCGCGAGGTCATCGGCCATCCTCAGCGTTTTAAGCCCGATGGCGGATTGCGGGTTGGGATAATTTGGCGTCTCCAGGACGATCCAACCAAGATTGGTCGGCACGAACCTCCCGATTTCTGCGGTCTCCTGGTTGACCTTTGCGTCGGGCCGGTAAATCGGCGTCCCTAACGTCTGGTAGCCGATCAGGGCGTGGCGAACGGCTTCGATCCCCACGATGATAAACACCGCCCCGCCCACCATAAGCACCGTTCGCAGGACGCTCGATGTCACTGGGATCTTCACCAGCCAATCGATTCGCGACTTTCCGGTCGCCGCCGCATGCCGGGGCTGGGGCCGTTTAAGGTAGCTCATCAGGATCGGCTGACCGATGAAAACCAGCGCGACACTCGCGCCTAGCCAGACCGCGCCGCCAAGTCCAATCTGGCGCAGCACCGGGACATCGCTCACCGCCACGAAAATGATTCCCGCAATATTGGCCAGCACCGCGAGTATCCCCGGCGCAATCATCGCTTCGGCCGTCGCCACGCAAGCGGCCATCTTGTCGTCGATGCGATCCAACTCGTCGTAATAACGACCGTGCCACTGGATCCCGTGGCTCAGGTCCCGCGCCGTCAGCATGAAGGGAATGACCAGCATCACCGGGTCGAAGTTGAACTTCACCAGGCTGACAAATCCCAGCCCCCAAATCGTCGAAGCGAGCCCCGTGACCAGCGGCGCCCACCACCCAGTGCGACCTCCGAGACTCAGGTACAAAATGATCACCATCAGCGCGACCGCGATCAGGAAGATGGTTTGGATGCGCGTGAGGTAGTGGTAGCCCCATCCCGCAAACATCACCGCGCCACTTGAATAGATCGTCGTGTTGTCGTCCTGATATTTCCGCACAAGGTCCTGGATCGCGTCGTAGATCGCCTTATAGTCGACACCCAGATCGTTGAAGCTCGCGATGACCAATGCGCCCTTCATATCGGGGGTGACGTAACCCGCAAGCTGTTCGCGATGGGTGAGGACGATATTCTTCAGATCATCCAACTCGGCCTGCGTTTGTGGGACCTTCGGATACATGAAGGGGGTCGAGACCAAGGCGCCGGGAAGCGCACGGGCGTACAGAACGCGGTAAGAAGCCAGTGAAAACACCTCGTTGTGGTTGACCCCGGGCAGGGCGTTCACCGCCGTCGTCATATCCTGAATCGAGTGAAGCGTCTTGAAGTTGAAGATGTCGCCGTTTTTGACGCGCAGCATCAATACCAGCGTCTGCGCGCCGCCATAGTGCTGCCGTAACTGGCGATACAGCACGACGTTCGGATGCTTGGCGGGAAACAGATCCTCGAAGCGCGTGGCGATCGGTATATGGACCGCCCAATAGCCCATGAACAAAGTAATACCGATAAGGATCGCGCCGATCTGCGCGCGAAAATTCAGGATGAATGTGCCGAATCCCGACGATTGCCCACCGTTGCCAGCGTCCATTCCGGATCTCCCTTGAGCGGCGCCTTGCGCGAGCCACCGTGAGACCAGCCCAGGCGAGGCCACCCCGTGCCGTCAGACGAAAGAGTAAGACGTTCTTCTCGTAGTTGAACGCGGCCCCGCGAGGTACCCGCAGGCGTTTCGCGCTAACTCCCCCGAGACTAAAGAACGGCCACAGCGAACATCTAACAAAGTATGAAGCTTCCGCCCAGTGCGGAGAGATTGGCTACTCGCTTGATCCCGATTTCTTTGCCAGCATCGGGATCGCTCCCCCGCGGAGATCGACGATGAGTAGCCGCGCATATCCGACCCTGCGTCCATGGCGCGAGAGCGACCTCGATGGGCTTGTGCGTTACGCCAATAACCGCGCGGTCTGGATCAACCTTAGAGATCGCTTTCCTCATCCCTATACGCGTAGGGACGCCGAACTCTGGATCGCGCATTGTCAGTCGCAGCACGAACCTATCCTTCAGTTCGCCATCGACCTCGACGGCGAGGCGATCGGCGGGATCGGGCTCGAGACGTTCCCTGATGTGCATCGCATGACCGCCGAGATCGGCTACTGGGTGGCCGAACCGTTCTGGGGCCGGGGCATCGCCACCGCCGCCCTGATCGAGGCGACCGCCTATGCCTTCGCCACGTTTCCGTTTGCGCGCCTGCAAGCCATGGTTTTCGGCTGGAATCTCCGCTCGGCCCGGGTGCTGGAAAAGGCTGGCTATTTACTGGAAGGCACTCTGCGGCAAAGCATTTTCAAGGATGGGCGGCTTACGGATTCACTGATGTACGCTCGACTCCGGCCCTGATGTATCACCGTCCCGGAGACGTGTATCGGCAGGCGGTGTGCCCATTTGACCGCAAGTGACTGGCCTCTTTGGGTACACTTCGCCGAATTCGACAGGTTTCAGACCGAAATTGTCACCAATTCCGCGTAAAAGATGCAGCGGGCACGATCCCTGCTCCGTTACCGCGGTGTGCGGAGACAGATCGGAGCAGCTTGCATGAATCGCGGTCCTCAAGTGCGACAACTCCAGCGTGCCTACAACAAAGGCGTCATTAGCAAAGAGACGTTGGAAGAAGAGATGACGCGACTCGACGATACAGTCGCGCCTGGTCCTGCTACCCCCGAGTCTGCAGCAAGGGGAAACGCTCACTCCTCGGAAGACCGCGCGATTGTCGATTTTCTCGCTCGGTTGCACGCAACTCAGAGCCAACTGGCAGCAGGAATAGCCAAATGGGCATCGGTTTGCCGCATTCATGGCCTGCGCTCTGGTCTGGAGACTCTGGCTCAGAGCAAGGCCGAGCACGTCCGCTTACTCGAGCGGCGTGCGCACGCGCTCGGCGCGGAACTGCGCTCCACCGGCACGCAATCGGAAAAGTGGCTCGTCGATGTGCTCGCGAACCCCGAAATCTCCGATCTAGAAAAGACCCAGGCGATAACCGCGCTGCTGGAGGAACCCGAGGAAGGAGTGGCGTTCGTTAAGGAATTTGCCGCCGCTTTGAACACCGACGCCGATACCAAAAAAGTCCTTCGCCTGATCGCCGCTGAGGACCTCTCGAACGCGACCTGGTTGCACAATGTCTACCTCGCTTTATACGAGAACCAAGCCCAGCAGACAAAAACGTAAACGCTACAAAAAGTTCATCAACCACGATTAAACAGTAATTGGTATGTTAAAAACCATAACGTCATCGCAAGAGTGCCAATTCCAACTGAAAACGGATAGGCGATCGTAGGCGAAGTCATCACCTGCGGCAGAAGGGCGACGGCGAGCGCGGGCGGAACGTGCAGATCGAGCGATCTGAGCACCACGACGCCGCCGACCATGCTGAGCGCCGCCGCCGAGGGTCCCACCCCGAACAAGTTCAAGGACACAAGTCCACAGGTGGCGGTCAAAAAACAGGCGACGGGCAGCATTAACGGACGTTTGGCCCAGGGGCAGCTTACAGGATGGCCAAGCATCTCGAAGCCGATCACGACCAGCGGCGGAAATAGTACAAAGCGAAGGCCCGTTATCTCGACGAGAAAAACCGCGGCCGCGACGAAAAACATCAGCGCGGGCAACCAGTAGTATCCAACCGGGGGCTTCTCGGTGGTGTCTTCGCTCGACGCCACCTTCGACGGCTCGACCAAAGCGCCACGCGTCAAGGTGAACTGCTTCCACGGTACCGAAAGGATCGCCAGCAAGGTCGTGCCGAGCAGAATCCCGGGCGGGTACCACCAACTCCTTACGCCGAGGACCAAAGGCAGCAGACCAGCCGAGATCGCGGGGGCGATCGGCGAATCGAGTGCCATTATTACCGCGACGGCGCCGCCGACCGTGAGCAGCACGGACAGGTAGCCATAGGGGAGGGCGCGGGTAAAGAAAATGCCGATCACACCGGTGATAAACGGCGTGATCGCGAGCAACAGGGGCGCACCTGCCCACGTGCCGCGCGGTCGTGTGAAGACGTCGTGCGACAGCGCCCCCAACTCCGGAAACAGCACATAAAATGCTCCCGTGACCGCGGCGATGACCGCGATCAGCGCGATGTAGACGATCGCCGCGAGTTCGGCGGCTAATCTGTACCCGAGACTCGATCCGGTCGACCGCGCGGATTCGTCGCCGGGACGCACCAGCTTCGAGCCTTCGTCCGCTTGAGCCTCCATGGCGCGGAGCCGTGATTCGCCTACGCCACTATGCCGGCGGTGCGGAGCGCCGCCAGCTCGGACCGGTCCACGCCGGCATCGACCAGTATCGCGTCAGTATGCTCGCCTAGCGTGGGAGCGGGGATGCGCAGTGCAGCTGGAGTTCCGCTAAAGCGCGCCGGGGGACGCGGCTGGCGCATCGCACCGGCACTTGGATGAGTCGATTCGATGATCATCTCATTCGCCGCAACTTGCGGATCCGTCAGCAGGTCGTCGCGCGATAGAATCGGCGCACAGGGAACCTGTTCGGCATCGAGCCGGGCCAGCCACTCCTCTGACGGCTTCGAGACAAGAACCTCCGCCGCCATTTCCAGGCGCGCATCCGCAAATTTAACGCGCCCGGCTGGCGTCTTGAAACGGTCGTCTTCAAGCCACTCGGGCCGCTCGAGTGCCCGGCATAACCCGGCCCATTCCGCATCGGATACCGCACCGCAAGTGATATAGCCGTCGGCAGTCTGGAAGATCAGGTCGCGGGTGTTGGGCGGCCGTGTGATCGCGCGGTCGGGGCCGACAAACGTATACGCTGCCATCGATTCGGGCCAGATGAAGGAGATCACCGCGTCGAGCATCGCCAACCGGACATGCTGCCCCTCGCCGGTACGTTCGCGTGCGAGCAATGCCGCCGTCATCGCCTGCGCTGCGGTAAGCGCGGTGACCTTGTCGGGGACGATCACGCGAAGCATCCGCGGCCGCCCGGTCTCATCGGCCTGGATCGACGCGAGTCCCGAAAGCGCTTGGATCACCGGATCGTACGTCCGCTTATGGGCGTATGGCCCACGTTCACCGAACCCGCTGATCGAAACGTAAACGAGGTCCGGTTTGACCGCGCGCAGCGCCTCTTCGCCGATTCCCATCCTTTCGACCGTGCCGGGCCGGAAATTCTGGACAAAAAGGTCAGCGCCCGCGACCATCCGCTTGAGCAAGCCGATTCCGCGCGCGTCCTTCAAGTTTATCGCGACGGAACGCTTGTTACGGTTGGCGACCGCAAAGGTTGGCGACATCCCGCGTCGGCGGCCGGCCAGCGCACGCGTTAGATCGCCGACTCCTGGCGGTTCAACCTTGATCACATCCGCGCCCTGATCGGCGAGAATCATCGTGGCCATTGGGCCCGAGATCATCTGTGTCACGTCGATTATGCGAAATCCGCTTAGCGGTCCCGGTTTCACGGGCACACCTCCTCGCGAGCGTGTTGCTCAAGGTGACATGAACGCCTCGATCGGTCCATTCTTGTATTCCGTTCGTTGGGCGCGATGCCGACGGATCGTTGATGCCTAGCTGGCGATGAATTCGCGGATAACGGCGAGCGCGCGTTCGGGATCGTCACGCATGACGCCGTGACCCGCATTGGCGAAACGCTCAAAACGCACCAGATGTTGGGGTATTGTCTTTGCGATATCCTCCGAATCCTCGATCGGAAGAATCGGGTCGTCTTCGCCTGCCAGCACCAGAGTGGGGCATCGAATATGGCCGAGTTCGGGAAGCAGGTCGAATCTCCGCATTTCACCGCCGACGAAGTGGTCCATTAGTTCGGTGTTTGCGACTGCTCGATCAAATATGTCTCGGTCCGCCAGATTATGGTGTCGATTGTACAGCGGAAGGCATACGCGGACGTAATCGTCACGAGTCTCGTTGCCGGGCTGAAGCCAGAAACGCCTGGCTGCCTCGCGTGCCTTTGTGCCGCCCAGCCGCTCGAAGGCTGCCAGAGCGCGATCGAGGCGCTGCTTCGCTGACGTGCTGGATAGAATCAGCTTTCCAGGATGGCCCGGATGCCGGATCGCGTAAGCCATCGCAACGAAGCCACCGAATGATTCGCCCATCACGACCGGATGTTCGATATTGAGCGCGTCGCAAAAAGCTGCGACGTCATCGGCCCAGTTGTCGAGAGTCCACCGCTCCGGACCCTCGCGGTCGCTGCGGCCCTGGCTCCGATGGTCCAAATAGACGATTTGCGCGACGTCGGTCAGTGGCGACAAGAGGGGTTTGAAGAGCGAGTGGTCGAGACCGGGACCGCCGTGCAGAAGAAGCAGCGTTGGAACTTCGCGCATGCGTGGTCCGTCGACACGGAGTTTGCAGCCTTCCACATCGAAAAACAGCCTCGTATCGCCGACTCGGACGTGCATTGGATATCGTCTCCCGTTTGGGACTCGGGCCGAAGCCCAAGACTCAATCGCGGGGAAGCGATTTGCAAGCTCGTTTTACTGGAGAGCGAAACGGTCAGGAAGGATCGAAAGGGATTCAGCCCCAACGACGGACGCGGCCGGTATCGATATGGACAAAGCCGGCGTGTGGATAGTACCCGACGCCACCCAGATGAAGCGCCAGGGCGACCCGCTGGATGAACGAAAGCTGCCGGCCCGGGATATTGATATCTGCCGCCCGGCCTTCGATGTGCAGGCTGTGCCGAGCAACGCCCTCCGTTTGCGCAGCCAGCCAGGCGTTCGTCGCGGCGGTGCGATAGCCCGAAACCAGGTTAAACGGTTGGGTCGTGTCCAGTTCGGTGTGAACGTCGCAGAGCAGATCCAGCAGGTCGGGATCGATCGCCTTGACCTCGTTGGCGCGGAAGTCGCGAAAAAAATAGTTGACCTCGCTCATAGCGCCCGGAAGGTAGTGGCCGTCCTCGAAGTAGACCGTATTGAGGCTTTCTCCGGTGTGAGGGTTATAGAACGAAAGCGCTCGCGGCCGATCGGAGTTGCGCTTGAGGACGCGATAGCGCGCGGGCGTGATATGAGACTCCGGCGGGGCCTCCGGTAGACGAATCCACTCGTCGGCGAGCGCGATGCCCGGTACAAGAACGGCCGCCGCAGCGACGACGCCCCTCTTCAACAGGTGACGGCGTGTCATCGCTTGGTGAGTCTTGGAGTCGGTCTTCACACCTAGGCCCCCGAGTCCGAGCAGTTCCCGCCTCAATCCGACGAGGCCGGTTCATCCCAACCCCAATCAAGCATATTGGCGGATTTATGGGAACTAGCGTTTGGGGGCGGAGGACTGAATCAGGTGAAGTGGCGTTCGATATAGAACAACGCGCTTTCGAGATCAGGTAGTATTTTGGTACAGAAACGGACCATCCAAGGCGAGCAATCGGCGAAGCTGAGGGGACTGAACGCGATCACGAACTTGCCGAGGTCGTGGCCGGCGTAAAAGACCTCCATCGCGGTGCCGAGCGAAGCCTTGCAATAGTTGACGAGGAGCACGTCGGCGTCACGGACGTCCTGGAGGTCGAATTCGACGATTTCGTTAGCTGAATCGATCTCCTTATCGCGAAAATTGCGCCGGAGCGGATCAAGCAGGATAAAGCGGCCAGCCAGACGCTCTTTGGCTCGCGTACGCCAGTCTTTGGCCGACGCCGGGTCAGCGTCCATGATCGGCCCGCACAGATATATCTTCATCGGATTCGGCGCCATCGTGGTCTAGGCTAGCATACGAGCGAGGCTTGCCGCGCATCTACCCAGCTATTCGCGAATCGGCGCGGCGTATGATTTTTTTTAGCGGAATGAATCGTTTACGCGAAGTCGGACGTATACAATGACGTATACAATATGGCTAGCGGAGGTGGTGGAGCGTGTCGAGGTCGGCTGCTATGGCAATCGCACAGGCAAAGTCGAACCAACCATTCGAGTTGGTCGCTCGGGCGCGGGTCGAGGCCGCGCTGGAAGGGCACGGCCTGACCAAGCGTTACGGCGGCCGCGCCGTGGTCGACGACGTCCGGGTGCGCGTCGGGAACGGCGAAGTGGTCGGATTGTTGGGTCCCAACGGCGCGGGCAAGACCACTACGTTCTATATGCTGGTGGGTCTGCTCAAGCCTGACGGCGGCCGCATCACTTTGGGCGGCGACGACATCACCGGCTTGCCCCTCTACCAGCGGGCCCGGCGCGGGATCAGCTATCTGCCGCAGGAGCCGTCGGTTTTCCGCAAGTTGACTGTCGAGCAGAACCTGATGGCGGTGCTGGAGACGCTGCCTCTGACCCAGGAGGAGCGGAGCGCGCGGCTGCAGTCCCTCCTTGACGAACTCGACATCGCGCGCCTGGGAGGATCGAAGGCGGGCGTGCTCTCCGGTGGTGAACGACGCAAAGTAGAGATTACGCGCGCGCTGGTGCTGGAACCGCTGTTCCTCTGCCTCGACGAGCCCTTTGCCGGTATCGATCCGATCACGGTGGTCGAAATCCAGCGCATAATCACCTACCTCAAAGAGCGCGGGATCGGCGTGCTGATGTCGGACCACAACGTTCAAGAAACGCTTTCGATAATCGATCGCGCCTACGTGATCCATGCGGGACGTATCCTCTTCGAGGGTAGCCCGCGCGAAATCGTCGAAGACGAGCAAGTGCGGCAGCTGTTCCTGGGCGAGCGCTTCCGGCTCCGCTGAGCAAACAGTCCGATTTTCCGCAGGTCCTTAAACCTTGCAGGCGGCGGATCCGCTGCCAGGGAATAAGTGTCAATCTTGTACGCGCTTGAGCGCTGACGCCTCCGATCAGCGCGGTCATCGCGCGAGCCTCCGGAGGTTTACAGTCGGGGCGTCTCTGCGCACACACGTTAGGCCCAGATTTGCCCAGAGCAGTATGCCCGCGCCGGGACAGCCGCCAGGCCGCGGCCGTCGGTTGCGACCGTGTTTCTGCGGTTAAGTCAGTTTGCCCTCTCCAGTTCCGGTTCCGTGCAACTCGACCACGGACTCGGCGCGGCGTATGATGAACGCATGAGCATCCTGATTCCTTTCGTTGTCGAGCAAACCGGCCGCGGCGAGCGCTCCTACGACATCTTTTCGCGTTTGCTCAAAGATCGGATCGTCTTCGTCGGTGGACCAATAGGCGACGAGACCGCCAACGTCGTTACCGCGCAACTGCTGTTTTTGGAATCGGAAGACCCCGATCGGGAAATCAACATGTACATCAACTCGCCCGGCGGCTCGGTGACGGCGGGTCTGGCGATGTACGACACGATGCAGTTCGTCAAGCCTCCCGTATCGACGCTCTGCGTGGGACAGGCCGCAAGCATGGGTGCGGTCCTGCTGGCCGCGGGTGCGAAAGGTAAGCGCTACGCGCTACCTCACTCGCGCATAATGATCCACCAGCTTTCGGGCGGCTTCGAAGGGCAGGCTACCGATATCGATATCCAGGCGCGCGAAGCACTGCGGCTGCGCGACGTGCTCAACCAGATTATCTCGCATCACACCGGGCAACCGATCAAGAAAGTCGAAAAGGACACCGACCGAGACAACTTCCTGAGTTCCGTGCAGGCGGTCGAATACGGACTGATCGACGAGGTTATCGCAGGCCGCACCCTCCCTCCCAAGACTCCATAGAGTCCCCGCGCCGCGGCCAGGCGTCCGCGAGTTCGCCACGAAGGGCGGAACCGACTGCCGCGAAAACACGCTGCTCAGCTGATATTGGGCGACAGCAGCGGACCGCTGACGTCGTAAGGTCCTTCCTCCGGCGGGTGCGGCAGCAGCTTGAGGAACAAGCCGAAGTGCGCGCGGCCGCTCGGGGTGGGAGCCAGCGACAGACGCATTTCGATCTCGCTTTCCGCAACATCCTCCGGCTCGAGATGAATTGTGCCCTCGGCCCTTACTTCGAGATCGCCGCCGTTGGCCTGTACCAGATGAAGCGTCAGCGTTCCGTTCTCGAGCGCGAGCATTCCTGTAACGGTTCCCAGACCGATTGGCGGAGCGCCGTCAGCGATCTCGACCACCACGTTACGCGCATCTAACGTGATCTGCGCGGTATCGTCGGGAAGCGCCGGGCTGATCAATTCGGCGGCCCCGGCGCCCGATACGCTGCCGCTGAGCTTCGCTCCCAATGGGCGCAGCGGGGCACTTTCCGAGAGGCTGATCCCGGCCAGTGTGAAGCGCAGATTCGTCGCGCTGCCGCGCTGATAGACGGTTGCGCGAACAGTCCCGCCGTAGATTTCGGCGGCGAGGTTCATCGCCGGACGCCCGATAAACAATGACTCGAGTGCCGGAGCAAGGGTGAGGTGGGGGCTGCGCAGGATCAGTTGCGGAGTTGGTCCGGCGGTAGACAGCAGCTGCACGTCCTCGAGCCGGCTCCCGATCGGCGGACTCAGGTGCTGGCTCCGGTAGACTAGCTTCATCCGGTATGGAGCGAGCAGGGACGAAAGCGCATCTCCGTAGGGAAAACTGGCCGCGATAAAGATCACGAACACGGCCAACCCGAAGACCCCGTACGCCGCAATCACCCACTTGCCGCGCTGCCGTATCTGGCTATCCGCCATTCCTGCCCAGGGCGATGCAACTCAGATCCACGTCATATGAATGGGTGTTCTGCTCGTGCTCGTGGATCTCCAGGTTTGAGACGGTTACGGGAACCGCCAGCGTCTGAACCGAGTAGAGGGTATCGACGATCTGGGCGAGACTGATCGAGTTGAGCTTGACTTCGACCGTGTACTGGATAAATCCGCCTGGAACCGGATGGTCGGCGGGCGAGATCGATCCGATCTTCTCGCGGCCAACGCTGTTGGTAAGGGCTTGCTCGAGCGCGGAGAAGAGCGAGAAATTCTTGCCGGGTACCGTACGCTTCTCACTCGCCGCGAGACCGGCTTGCAGGCGGTCATAAGATCGCATCAGCGCGTGCACATCGATCAGATCCTGGCGGCGGCTGGCGATCCGCTCCGCCAGATCCGCGTGCAGAGTGACGGCCGGAGAGTAGACCAGGCCATACGCGATCAGCAATCCGACGATCCCGCCCAGGATCTGCAGGAGAATCTTCTCGCGCGGCTCACGCTTTTCGTACCATGCGCTCGCGCTGGCCCAAGCCGGATCGATCATTTGCCGGACCTGATGCACCCGCGGCTCCATCGCCGAACGCACACGCTTCGCGCTTTCGGGGAAGGTCAATTTCGGCCACTGCAGGTTCATGGCGAACTGGCGCAGATTGTCGAGCATCGTCACAGGCCTCCGGCCTCATCCTTCAGCGTGGCGTTGAGCCGAAACGCGACTTTGCTCGGATCCGAACCGGCGCCCGCATGTTCGATCGCGATCGTCGCGAAGACCCCATTGTTCTCCAGCGCGTGTTTGACCAGGTCGACCGTGGCGAGCGAGTCCGCCTCGCCGTCCAGCTTGACTCCGCTGTCATCGATTTGCAGAGTGCTTACGCGCGCGGGTAGTCCCGGGGGAATCGCCCGCGACAGCGCCAGCAGAACGTCGAGCGGCGACCCGTGGCTCAGGCTGCCGCCCATCAGATGCAACCGCTTGGTCATGTCCTTGATCCGGGCGGTTAGTTCGCTCTTGGCGGTTGCCGGGTCGGCCGCGCCCAGCGCCGGCATGGTTACCTCTTCGATCGCGCTATTGAGCAGACGAAGCTGACGTCCGCCGACGGCGAGCGCGAGTACGAAATGGAGCAGCAGGGCGGCGGCCACAGCCACGCCCAACATTGCAGATATTCGCAGCGGTGCGATGGACACGCTGCGGCCGGTGAAGGCGAACTCCCCCTGCCGGAAGTTGAGCAACTCGATCGGTTTCACCGGGGCTTCGCCCAGTAACATCGCGACGCACCCGGCGAAGCGCACTGGTTCCGCTCTGATCCCCTGGATTAGCGCCGAACAATCGAACTCGCCAAAGTCACGCACCGGGACGTCCAGCATATCGGCGATTTGGCCGCGCAGGCCGGGTGCGGCGGCAACCGGACCGGCGAGAACGAGATCGGCTGGCTCATGCTCGGGCGGATGCGCCAGGAGGGTTTGCCGCACTGCCCCGAGAATCGCGGCGGCTGCGGGTTGCAGCAGCGGATTGCCGCTATCGGGATCCAGCCCTTGGCCAACCGTGCGCATCGCTCGTGGAGTACCCTGGGCATCGATAAGCACCATCGAGGTGCACGCGTGGTCGAGGTCGAGCACCAGATGAGGCCCGCTCTGAACGTTACGTACGCGCGCGAGTACTCCGGCCAAGGCGAGCGTACTAAGCGTGACGACCTTGGGATCGAGCCCGGCGCGTGCCAGCAGTCCCAGGTGGCGCTGCAATTCTTCCTTGCGGGCGAACGCCGCGATCACGAGGGTCTGGTCGTCTTCGACGCCGACCCTGGCGAAAGCCACCGCCGCTTCGTCGACCGCGAACGGCAGATGTTCTTCCAGCGCAAACGGCACCACCTGTTTGAGCCGGCGGCGGTCATGGAAGGGGAGGGTGAGCAGACGCTTGGCGACGTATTCTCCCGGAAGCGCGGAAATCACGATATCGGGCTTGCCCGCCCGATCGACGATACGCGTCAGGGCGCCACTCAGATCGGGTTCCTCGCCGGAGCGTTCCTGCTCGTAGACCGCGAGCAGTTCGAGCACGTTCCACGATCGATCGGCCAGCGCCGCCCGCACATGGTTACCGCCCATCTCGACCGCAAGGATCTTTTGCCCCATCGCAACCCCTCTCATCCCAGCTTCGTCCGCGCCCCTGTGCGGTCAGTCCTCATGCCAGTTCATCAACATGGCAGTGCCATTGTTATTCCGGCGGAAGGTCGCATAGATACGTTGACGCGCGCCGGCGAAGTCGCCGGCTCCAGCTATCGTAAAGTAAGATCCCCGCGTAGTTAACAGGGGGGTGAGATGAGTCGCGAACTCGCCCAGGCCGGGCAGATTGCCGACGTCGGTAATCTGCTGGAACGGATGAAACGTCCGCGCGGCGATAATTTCCTTGACCAATTCGGGATTATTCTCCATTTCCGGAGTGAGCGCGGCGAGCACCTCGGCTGGCGCAGTATTCGCATTTATGGCCGGCTCCGGCGACGTCGTGAGATACCGGCTGAGCGTGGCGAACGTGCGGTCATCCATCCCCTTGAGCATCCTGACATCGCCAATCGTGGGCATCGGCCCGTTGCGCGGCTCGTACGGCGGGGTCAGGCGAAGGTAGTAGTCGGCTTCCGCCCCGCCAGGAGATTCGACGCTGTCGGGATCGAGCCAATCTTCTATAATCGGCAGCAAATCGGTCGACACCTCTATATTGGTGAACAGGCGCGCGAGGATTCCCTCCCACTGCGGCGAGACCACACGCATGCGCGGGTTGAAGAGCGAGTTCACGTTGATTTTGCGTGCTTCATCGACCACCGAGAGCGACACCGTGCCGCCGCTCACCGGGATCGGCGGTACCGGTTGCGCCCACGGCTTATCAAGACCATCGTACGGATGAAACGTCGCGGGTTGGCCGAGATCCCTGAGGGTATCCTGCGCGAGCATCGCTAGTCCGACCGCCACGCCTGACCGCGCCAGGTAGCGCGCGCGCAGGGTGTCCGCCTGATTCGCCGCGGCGCGATAGCCCAACACCGCCGAAGTCGCAAAGTCCACGACCAGCAGCGTCATCAGGGCGATCGCGAGAATGGTCGCGAGCAGGGCGATTCCGCGATCGTATTTACGCTTCAGTCGCATCACCATTGCATCAACGCCATCGGCAGACCGACCATGGTCGACAACGTCAGCGGCTTGCCGCGCTCCGGCGCCAGCGTCAGGTCGATCGCGACCTGCTCGGGCAGTTGCCGACCGGGTGGCAGGCTTTGCGAGTTCCAGCTTTCATTCCAGACCGTGCCATCGAAGTACCGGATATGCAGCCAGACCAGATTATCCGCGAGCTGCAGGGGTGCTCTCGCCCGGTCGCCGTTGCCGATCTCGAGCAGGCTGCTGCTCTGGCTGCGCAGCAGCAGGAACCATCCGGGATGCGCCGAGTTGGGTTGCGTGGTGTAGGCCACGGTGTCCTCGGCGCCAAAACCCTCGAGCGCGCGCCGATGGCCCGGATCGAGTGAAGAAACGGTGACCGAGTCGATCGGCAACGCGTTTTCCATGCGGCCCTGGCCCAACAGCAACGTGCGGCTCACCATCAACGGTGTTTGCACTGCGCCGCGAATCTCGTTGCTCATTTCCGACAGGATTGCGCGACCCTCCTGGTCGAGCGCCAGCCGACTTTCACCCTGCGTTTTGCCGGTCGCGACCGCATGGAACGAGCCCGCGAGCATCACCAGGATCAGGGCGAGGATCGAGAGCGCGAGCATTATTTCGATCAGCGTGAACCCGCGGGTCCAGCGCGCCGCGCGCGGTCTGCGTGAATAGCTCATGAAATCGCCCGCGCCACGCTCAACCGGCGCCCTGCGCGCCCGGAATCGTTGGTGGCGGCACCGGATTATGCATGAATTCGGTCAAGGTGAAGGTGCGGATCAGGCCCGGGCCATAACGCACCCGAATGTCCACCCGCCGTATATCGGGGAACTCCGCCGAACCTTCGACCGAACGAATCCACCGGAAATTCTGATACTGCCCCGGATACATCTGCGCAAAGTCGCCTTGGGTGACGCCCGGCGCTGGAAACCGCTCGAGCTCGGCCTGCGCCATCAGCGCCTGCGCCAGCATCGAGGCCTCCGTCAAATCCTGGCCGCGGATCACCGAACCGAGGCTGCTATGGTATAGCGAGAGCAGTGCCAGCAGCGCGATGCCGATGAACGCGACCGCGATCATCACCTCGAGCAACGTGAAAGCGGCCGCGCAGGCTTGGAGCCTGCGTTTCATTGGCTCACGCGGCGCGTTCCAAGCGGATTGAAATCCCCGCGGACGATCGCGACGTGGCCGCTGAAAGGATCGACCGCCAGCGTGAAAACCGTCCGGTTCCGATCCACCAGGTGGATCACGGTGGCGTCGACAGCACCGTCGGGGTAGAACTGCGTGCTGACGGTACCCCGGCGATAAGTCCCCGCGCCTTCCACTGACACGTCGCGGAAACGCACGTTCCCCCCCAGTTCAATTAACGCGCCGTCCGGCCCCCGTTCGGGCATGAACCACGGCTCGGACACGAACGGGTCCATTCGCGTGACGAGATACCGGTCCCGGTCGAGGTCGAAGGTGATCCGGAGCACCACTTTCTGCGCCCCGGCCTCCTGGTAAAGATAGTTGATACGACTCGCCAGCCGGCGTGCCTCGCTCTTCATCTGGGCGTCGCCGAAACCTCCCATATGGGGCATGGCGATCACCAAGACCAGCCCGATGATAAACAGCACGACCGCCAGCTCGAGCAGCGTGAAGCCCCGAGCGTAAGCAAGCGTCGCCCTCGTCGCCGGGCATCCATTTATCGCCGCCGGCTCGTACCGGCGCTCACTCGCTGTCGTCGCAACACCTGTTGCCGCCCGGATCGGACCGTAGCGCCAGGCCCCGCTTACCGCTTCACGAGTTGCTGCTGCCGTCGATGTCCGCGTTTTTGCCCTCGCCGCCCTCGACGCCGTCGGCGCCGAAGGACTTGAGTACATAGGAGTTACCGTCGCTCTGATAGAAGTAGGGATTGCCCCATGGGTCCGGCGGGATTTTTTCGATATACGGGCCGCCCCAATCCTTGGGCACGTTGCCGCTGCCGGGTGCCGAGATCAACCCGGGCAGGCCCTGGTCGCTCGTCGGATACGATCCGTTGTCGAGATAGTAGCGGTCGAGCGCGCTCTTGATCTGTGCGATATCCGCCTGGGCCTTGACCCGTTTCGCCTTGTCGGTGGCGCTGCGCAGGTTTTGCACGACGATCGTCGCGAGCAGTCCGATGATCAGTATGACCACCATCAGCTCGATCAGGGTAAAGCCTTCGTGAAATCTGCGAAACCTTCCGCGCGTCGGCATACTCGCCCCAAGCCTGCTCATTGCATCAGCTGGTTCAACTGGAAAATCGGCAGCAGTACGGCCATCATCATGAAGAGAATAACAGCCGCCATCGCCAGCGTCATCAACGGGTCCAGCAGCGTCGTCATCTGGCGCAGGGAGCTTTCCACTTCGCGCTCGTAGTTGTCGGCCACCCGGTCGAGCATCTGCTCGAGTTCGCCCGATCGTTCCCCGACCTTGATCATTTCGACCAGCAGCGCGGGGAACAATCCGCTGCGCGCCAGCGTTTCGCCCATGCCATGCCCCGCCCGGATACTATCGCGACTGGCTTCGACCGCATCGGCCAAAAGCCCGTTGGTAACGACTCGCTTGACCGCGCTCAGGGCCGGCACTAATTGCACGCCGCTCTTCAGCAGAGTCGCGAGCGTTCGCGCAAACCGCGCGCACGCCACCTTGATTAGCGTCTGCCCCAGATAGGGGATACGCAACTGCCAGGTGTCGTAAAAGCGGCGGCCCGCCTTGGTTGAAAGCGCCCCCATGATTCCCGCGACCAGTGCGATCGCTCCAATCAGCAGAATCAACCAGTCGTTGACCAGCACGTTCGAGAGTCTGATGAGCACGCGCGTCATCAGCGGCAAGACCGCATGCTGCTCCTCGAAAATCGTCGACACCTGCGGTACGACGTAACTGACCAGGAAGCCCATGATGAGGCCCCCCACGCACATCATGATCGCCGGATAGGTCAGCGCTCCGCGTACTTTCGAGACGAACTCCGACTGCCGTTCCGTGTATTCCGCCAGGCGATCCAGTACGCCTTCGAGCGCGCCTGCGGTTTCCCCCGCCCGTACCATCCCAACGTAGAGATCCGAGAAGGTGTCCGGATGGGCCGCTAACGCATCGGCCAGGGATGATCCCTCCCGTACGCTTTCGCGCACTTGGGACAGCATCTTTTTGGTCACTTCGCGGCCTGTTTGGCCGCCCAGCGTGGCCAACGCGTCGACCAGTTGCACCCCGGCCCCCAGCAACGAGCTTAGCTGGCGCGTCAGCAATGACAGTTCGGTCGGGGGGATGCGCCGCCGGATGAGCGGCATCCATTGCCGCAACGAACGGGTGCGGAGCGCCGAGGCGGCTTCTTCCGCGGCTACTTCGGTGGGAAAAATACCGAGGTCGCGCAGCTTGCCGCGAGCTCCGCGTGGATTGTCCGCATCGATCACCCCGGTGATCGATCGCCCATCGGACGCGAGACCGCGGTAGGCAAACACCGGCATTCGGGTTACCGCGCCCCACCCGCGGCGGCCACGTTAAGCGAAGTCCTCCTGCGTGACACGCAGCAACTCTTCGATCGTCGTGTCCCCAGCAATAACCCGTTCCGCGCCATCCTGGCGTAGCAGTTTCATCCCCTTGGCAGCGCACGCGCGCCGCAGCGTGGCCGCGTCCACCTTGCGCATCACCAGGTCTCGCAATTCATCGTCCATCACCATCAACTCCTGCACTGCCGTGCGGCCTCGATACCCCGTGTTGCGGCAGACGCGGCATCCGGCGGGCCGGTAGATCGGTCCCTTCAGGCGCGACTGGGCGACCCCGATCCGCTGCAGTTCGGCTTCGCTGGGTACATGCGGTTCGCGGCATTCGGAACACAACACGCGCACCAGCCGTTGTGCCAGCACGCCCAACACCGAGGAAGACACCAGGAATGGCTCGATCTCCATGTCGACCAGCCGCGTGATCGCCCCGAACGAATCGTTGGTGTGCAGGGTGGAGAACACCAGAGTGCCCGGTGAGCGCGGCCTGTATGGCGATCTCCGCGGTCTCCGCTGTCGCGAATCTCGCCGACCATGATTACGTCTGGGTCTTGCCGCAGAATCGATCGCAGGCCGTTGGCGAAGGTGAGATCGATCTTGGGACTCACCTGCATCTGGCCCACGCCCTGCAGCTGGTACTCGATCGGATCCTCGATCGTGATGATGTTTTTCTCGGGCGAATTGATCCGGCTGAGGCACGCGTAGAGCGTGGTCGTCTTGCCCGAACCGGTGGGCCCGGTGGCCAGAATGATCCCGTGGCTCTGCCGGATCAAGCGATCGATCTTGCGCAGGTTGTCACCCGAAAAGCCCAGCCGATCGAGGTTCACGTCAACCACCGCCTGCGCCCGATCGAGCAGCCGCAACACGATTCGTTCGCCATACGCGGTCGGGATGGTCGAGACACGTATGTCGATATCTCGCCCCGCGATCCGCACGCGGATGCGCCCGTCCTGCGGCAGCCGCTTCTCCGCGATATTGAGGCCTGACATCACCTTGATCCGCGACGAGATCGCCGCGTGAAAGCGCTTGGGCGGCGATAACACGTCGAAGAGCATGCCATCGACGCGGAAGCGCACCACCAAGTCGCGCTCGAACACCTCGATATGGATGTCGCTCGCACGATCCTTGACCGCCTGCGACAGCAGACCGTTGACCAGCTTGATGATCGGCGCAGCGTCGTCCGCCTCGAGCAGGTCGCGCGGCTCCGACGCGAGCTCGTTCGCAACCAGGTCGAGTTCTTCCTCCTCGAGGTCGATCATCAGATCTTCAGCCGAGGTCGCGCTCGCCTGGTCGTAGGCGCGGTTGATCGCCTCTGCGATTACCTCTCGCCGGAGCGACCACCGGCTGAATCGCCTTGCCGAAGAGCACGTGCAAATCGTCGAGCGCTTCATAGTTCGACGGGTCCGCCACCGCCACGGTCACGCTCTTGCCGTCCCCGCCGATCGGTAGCAGCCGGTTCTTCTTCGCGTAATTTATCGGAACCTTCGAGACCAGCTCGCTGTCCAGCGTATGCTCGTCGATATGGGCCTGGAACGGGAGCCAGTATTCCTGCGCCAGCGCGCGCGCCAACCGCTGGGGCTCCAGCGCCCCCATGTCGACGAGTACGTCGGCGATTTCCTGGCCCGGCTTCTTACGCTGACGCGCCCGCTCCAGGTCCTGCTCGGAGACCCACGAACGGTCGAGCAGGATCGTTTCGAAACTTTTGCGCGCAGTCGCCATCAGACCTTGTTTCCGTCCAAAAACCCCGCGGCCGCAAACGGATTTCTTAACATTCGCGCACGTCGGGCCCCTTAATGCTCAATCTTTTATTAGACACGATGGGCCGCGCGAGTTGCAACTAGCGATCGTCCAGCGAGCCCGATTTCCCTGTTGTTTTTCCCTAATCGCCGTTAATTCTGCTCTAGTCAGTCTCCACGTCGTTGCGACCTACCTGGGTCATATCCGCCGCACGGCTAATAATGGCTTACCGGTGACGTTCCGCCCCCTGGCCCGAATCCGTAACTGAAACCTGCTCCCTGCTTTGTCGGCACCGTATGCGTTGCTTCGTTCCATGAGACGAGTTTGTCGTCGACGAACTTCAAATCGAGGAACTTTCCCGTGTCTCCCGGCTTGGTCGAAGTATAAAGCAGCGTCGCCGTGAAGTCGTTGTTGTTCGGATGGTCCACGTAACTCCAAATCTTATTGTGCGGATCTGCTTCGTTGCGCATGTCCGGCTCGCCCCATTCTTCGTGCACTTGAAGCGTGGTCTGCCCCGGCTTGAGCGAACCTATCATATGTTTCGCCTTGACCCGTGACCCCGCCTGATACGCGAGCCCGCATCCGGTGGCCAACACGCTCAGCGCCAGCGCTGGCCAAATGATCCACGAAGATCGCAAAATCATCGGCAAAATCATCGGATGGATTCTCTTTGCGCCGATGCGCCCTTGTCAATCGGACTGCCGGCTCGTCCCGTCTCGCGCCACGAAACCACCATAACACGGCCTGATGCGCTCCGTTCTCGTGTGCTATAACGCATCTCTCGGCACGATGATCCCGCTAGGAGGCTTCAGATGCCGCGCAAGTTGAAACTGGTGAAGGGTGCCGCCCAACGCAATGCACTGGTTTACGGGATGCGGATGTTCGGCCCAGGCGAGGTCATTGCGGTCGAAGATGCCGAGGTTCGCGCCGCCGGAAGCGGCCCTACGCATGTCACCATGCATCTTATCGAGGGTACGCGCGCGCAGATTCGTAAACAGTTGATGGAGAGCATCGACGCCTTCTTTGAACTACTCGATGAAGAACCAGTCCGCTAGGAAGAGCCCAGACCCGTTAAGGAGCGAAAAATGGATTTAAAGTTCACCCAATACGTTAAGAAAGATCACCTCGCGTACATCACTTTTAACCGCCCGGAAGTCATGAATTCGATGCATCCGCCGTGTCACCTCGAGATGGACAATGTTTGGGACGACTTCGTCGCCGACAAGAATCTGTGGGTGGCTATCGTGACCGGGGCCGGCGACAAGGCCTTCTCCGCCGGCAACGACCTCAAATACACCGCCACCCATCGCGGCGAGCCGCTACCGCGCAGCAAGGGCGGGTTCGCCGGCATCACCTCTCGCTACGATATCGTCAAACCGATTATCGCAGCGGTCAACGGCTTTGCCTTAGGCGGCGGATGCGAAATCGCGCTCGGCTGCGACATCATCATCGCGGCCGAACACGCCCGCTTCGGACTCCCCGAGCCACGGGTCGGACTGATGGCTGGGGCGGGCGGCGTCCATAGGATGCCCCGTCATATCCCCCTCAAAATCGCCATGGGCATGATGCTTACCGGGCGTCATATCACCGCTGCCGAAGCTCATCGCTGGGGCCTGGTCAACGAAGTGGTGCCGCTCAAGGAGCTGATCCCGACAGCCGAACGCTGGGCGGCCGAGATCATGGAATGCTCCCCGTTGTCCGTCCAGGCAAGCAAGGAAGCCGCATACCAGGGGCTGCACATGTCTCTGGAAGAAGCCAACAAGACCAATTTCCCGGCGACTAAAAAGCTGTTCAGCTCGAAAGATCTAATCGAGGGCCCGCGCGCTTTCGCCGAAAAGCGCAAACCGAACTGGAAGGGCGAATAGCTGCGTTCGCGCATCTTCGCCGTTGTTCTGGCGATACTAGCGCATAAGTCGGCCTAATTCGGGAACCCCCATGCGCTGCGCAAACCGCGGATCTGAGATCCGGCGGCGCCGCTACTCCACGAAGTTGGTCATTATGCCGACTTTCGGATTATGCCGCGTTGTTTTACGCCCACCCCTGAACCCATGAGATTCTGGCGAAGTGTGTCGGCATAATCCGAGAAGCCTTTGCTTCCTGAGATTCTTGCATTAATTAGCTAAGCTTCGATTGTTCGTCGACGGCGCAGTGCTCATGGGCCGAATCAATACGAAGTGCTGATTGTAGGCGGTGGGCCCGTCGGGCTCACCCTTGCGATCGACCTCGCCCAGCGCGGCATCGAGGTGACGGTCGCCGAAACAAGGGCGCCCGGTGAACCACCTAGCGTGAAATGCAACCACGTTGCGGCGCGCACCATGGAGATCTTCCGTCGGCTCGGGTTTGTTGATGCGGTGCGTGACGCTGGCCTACCGCATGACTATCCGAACGACGTGGCCTTCCGTACTGCAGCGACCGGAATCGAGCTCGCCCGGATCCCGATTCCGTGCCGCGCCGAGCGCTACAGTGCGACGGGCGTGCCTGACACATGGTGGCCGACTCCCGAACCGCCGCATCGTATCAACCAGCTCTATCTTGAACCGGTAATGTTTGCGTACGTTTCTGCGATTCCTGGATTGCGCATCCTGAACGGCACGCGAGTCGTTGACTTCGTGCAGGATGAAACCGGGGTGATGGCAACCGCCGAGGATCTCGCCACCGGTGAAACACTGGAGATCTTCGCTCGCTATTTGATCGGCTGTGATGGTGCGCATTCCGAAGTCCGACGCGGGATAGGCGCCACGATGACTGGTGACCCAGTAGTGATCAATACACAGTCAACCTACATCCGCGCGCCGAAGCTGCTTGGTATGATGGCGAGGCCTGCTTGGTGTACCTCCACTCTCCAACCGAGCTGCGGCGCTTTCGTTTTCGCGATCGACGGCCGCGAACGATGGCTCATTCACAATTGGCTCGGTCCCGGCGAGAACTCCGCGGATATCGACCGCAATGGCCGCGTCCAGAAGATCTTGGGCGTAGGAGCGTCTTTCGAAATCGAGATTCTGGACGAAGAGGACTGGACCGGCCGCCGAATGATTGCCAACCGCTTTCGCGAGCGTCGCGTTTTCCTGTGCGGCGACGCCGCGCATATCTGGGTGCCTTTTGCCGGCTACGGCATGAATGCCGGGATCGCTGACGCTATGAACCTGTCGTGGGTGCTGGCAGGCACAATCAAGGGTTGGGCGGATTCGGCGATCCTCGACGCATACGCGATCGAGCGTCAACCGATCACGGAGCAGGTCTCGCGGCATGCGATGGGCGTCGCGCGAGACTTGACCGCGTTTCACAACGCGATTCCCGCAAATCTCGAGAAACCCGGGCCGGTAGGGCGATGAAGCTCGATCGCGCATAGCTCGGAAAGCATACGAACTGAACGTTGGCCAGTTCTGCTGCGGCGGGCTCAACTTCGGTTATTTCTACGATACCTCACCGACTATCGCTTACGACGGCGAGAAGCCGCCCGAGTACACGATTTACGACTTCAGCCAGTCCACCGTCCCCGGATGCCGCACGCCACATTTATGGCTGCGCGATGGAGATCGCTCTACGACGCGCTGGGAGCTGGCTTCACGCTGCTGCGTTTCGATCCTGCTGTTGAGGTCGGCGGTCTCGTGACGGCAGCGGCGCAGCGTGGCGTTCCAATCGTTGTGCTCGACGTGCACGCGGACGACGCTGCTTCTCTTTATCCGCAAAAGCTCGTCCTCTCCCGCCCCGACGTGCACGTTGCGTGGCGCGGCGACGAGCTACCGGAGGATCCTTTGGGCTTGATAGACCGCGTGCGCGGTGCATCGCCCGGAAAGTAGTAGTCACGGCGACGCTGCCTCCGGTCTCGGAAAGTCCCTCCTTTCGCTTAACGCACCCGCCCGCTGCGTCGAAAAACGGCCCTCGACGACGCGGGGGCGTCGCCGACAGCATCGTCAAAATTCAAGCGGCGTTGACAGCGGCATCGGCCAGAAATTCTTCGAATCCTCGCTGACTCGATCCGTTCTGATTGACCCTCGGATAGTAGGGTTGTGCATTTCCTCGCATTAGCGTTCGACTCGCGATTGAGACTTGTCGACCTGACCTGCGGCGATGTTGCGCTCGGCACCGGCGCGCACGTGCGATGCATGGGCAAGGGGCGAGAGGAACGATCGACTCCGCTAAGGAAAGACTGCGTTCAGGCGCTTCGCGTGTGGCTTAGTGAGCGCGGCGGCGCCGACCACGAGCCGCTGTTCGTGAGTAATCGCGGAGATCGGCTCGGCCGCGATCCGGTCGAACGCATCGTTCGCAAGCATGTGGAGATGGCTTCCGTCACCTGCTCGACGCTCAAGGGCAAGCGCGCAACACCTCATGTGTTGCGTCACAGCGCTGCGATGCAGTTGCTCCAGAACGGCGTGGAACGCACCGTGATTGCGCTCTGGTTGGGCCATGAGCCGGTCGAAAGCACGCAGATGTACGTCCACGCTGATATCTAGATCAAGGAACAAGCGATGGCAAAGACGACGCCGGCGCCGGTATCACCCGGCCGCTATCGGCCGAACGACCAGTTGCTCGTGTTCCTGGAAGGGCCCTGATTATGCCGACATCTTGCGCGCGTGCCCGATGAGCCGCAGTGTTTAGGCGTGGAGCACGCGGCATAACCCGGAAGTCGGCATAATGAAGGTTATGCCGATATCGGCATAACCTGCACTGAGGGTGGTATTCCGGTCCAGTGCCGCGTCGGGGCGAACGCCAGGGAGGTCGTAGTCAGGTCGATCTCATAGTGTCGGAAAAGAACGGTGGCGTTTCTATAAGAGTCCCGGAATCGATCGGTCTACAGCATGACATGCCCTGGTACCGTCCGATGGACGAGAATAATCGCGGTGCAACCTCGAGCGGAGAGTCGGAGCGATCAAATCGGGTGATCTTGCGAGGCCAAACGCGCCGACGCCAAGCGTACACTCATTTCTGTTGCTTTGATACAGTCTGTGTCGGGTGTTGTTCGTCTGCTACGCGCAAACATGCCCGAATTGCACTCCTAAGAGGATACGTCGAATTCATTCAGTCATCGACGCCGCGTATGTGTAAAAAAACCTCCACGATTACGCGTGTTTATAGATATGTGCTTGCATTTGTTTGCGACTTTTTGTAGCAAGGTATCTGCTCTTAGTTAAACCGACGGCGGCTCCTCCTCGGCCCTGGCCAGATTTGACTCTCGGGGGAAAGCAAATCGTAGCGCCGGGGAGCTAGGGCGTCAAAGCATGGCCGTTCCGCCGCCGCCGGTTTTCATACCTTCCCAATTGTCACGCCAAAAGGCGTGCTCGGGGAGGGCGCGAGCTTCGTTAAACGCCGGCGTCTTGTCCCGAGCTACCGGCGGCCTATGGCTCGCCTCGGGGCCGAACGCCCGTTTTTTTGATAATACGCGCGAGCGTTCGACGTCAACCGCAGCCCGTCGCTTTTTCACATTCATGAAATATCGCGCTACATTTTGTCGTCTCAAACAAGTGTCGCATCCGGCGCGCGCCGTCACGATTTTCTCCAACGGTCATTTCGCTGGTACGAGCACTCGCGCGACCGTGAGGCGATCCGGATCGGGGAGCTCAGCCGACCCACGCATTGGCAATCTCCGTCAGTTGCCGCTCCCAGCTTTCCGGCTGCGGTGAATCGAGCAGGAAGATCAGCCCATGGGCCCCGGCCTCCCGATAGCGCTCGCGCACGCGCCGCGTTTCACCGTCGATCACCGGGGCATAGACTGTGATTTCGAGCTGACTGTATTCGCGGCCGGCCTCCGCGCACATTTTTTTCAACTTGCCGAGCTCCGCCGCAAGCACTTCGGGCGTGAGCGCGAGTGGCGCCCAGCCGTCGCCGATCGCGACTGTATCGCGCAACGCACGATCGCGCGCCGCACCGCTCGCGGTCGCCCCAATCTGGATCGGGGGATGGGGTTTGCGGACAGGCTTCGGATAGCACTTCACCGCTGGAAAGCTGACGAACTCGCCCGCGAAGCTGGCTTCGGGTTTAACCCACAGCTCCTTCATCGCACGGATATATTCGCGCGTCATCGCCCAACGGCGCTTGAAATCGACGCCCATGATCGCGCTCTCTTCCGCCAGCCATCCGGCGCCGATCCCAAAGCTGAAGCGCCCGCCTGAACAGAGGTCGAGACTGGCGACCTCCTTGGCGAGGATAATCGGATCGTGCTCCGGCACCAGGCAGATCCCGTACCCAGTTCGATCCGGCTGGTCACGGCGGCTGCTTGAGCGAGCCCGATGAACGGGTCGATAAAGTGCGCGAGTGTCTCCGGCAGGCGGCCATCTGCCGTTCCGGGATAGACCGACTTGCAGACCACCGGGATTATCGGATGCTCCGGCAGATAGAAGCCGTCGAAGCCGAGGCCTTCGGCCCTGCGCGCAAGTGCAGTGCTATCGACCGTCGTTTCTGTGATAAACGCGAGGATGCCAATCTTCATCGTAGCCTCCAGACCTTCGGCCACATCGGCACCGGACCCTCCCGAGCTTTCGTGGCCTTGCCGAATTTTGCGACGGATCCGCGCGAATCGAGCGATTGCGCTAGCGGCGATCGCGCCAGTCGCGCGATCGCGTCAGCCGAAAACATAAAATCCCGCGACTGCCTTTTCAAACACATAAGTTAATCTGAGCGGAATCTGTAGGAACGAAGAATCTCGACTCGACCACGGTCGTCGGATTCCGTGAAACGGAACGCCGTTACCGCCACGCCGGCCGAATACCGTTTGAGGAAATATTTAAGGTGACACTTTAGATCGAGCGCGCGCAGCCATCATGTAGGTGCAACCGCGCAAATAATCGCCTCGTGCGGGCAATCGTCCTGTGGTCACCGCTGCGGGAAGATTTGGCTGAGCTTCGCGAACAACGCCTCGAAATTTAGCGGCTTTTCGAAGTACCCGACCGCTCCCCGGTGTATGTAGTCCGCTTGCTCCGTAATCTTCGGCTGGGCGCTTATCACTACTATGGCAACGTCTGGGTTTTCCTCGCGGATAGTGCGGAACAAGCCCTTCGAATCGATCTCCCCGACCTTCGGCATCAGCAAGTCCAACGTCACCAGCCGTGGCTCCAAGCGCCGAAACAAATCGAGCCCCTCGCTCGCATTCCCCGCCTCGCCCACTACGTCGAAACCCATGGCTTCAAAGCGGTACTTGAGCACTTTCCGCGCTACCGGAGCATCATCAACGATTAACGTTCTAACCGTCATTCTCGACCCCCGCCCCACTCCTGATACTATATAGCATATCTGACCATATCATAGGGTCTGTAGACTGTTATTTTCGCGTTGCGTCCGCGACGGGGACCAAACGTTTTGAGCGGATCGAGCGATTCCCGACCCTCCCGACGTCGAGGGACGCTCGTCAGATAATCTTGTTGAGCGGGAATTCGATGATTCCGACCGCGCCCGCCTCGAGCAGCTTCGGAAAAAGCTCGCGTACCGTATGCTCGGCAATCACCGTTTCAACCGCGCACCAGTCCTTGCCCTTCAGGTTGGGCGAAGGGTAGAGCGGAGAGACGGTCGGCGCGGTGATCGAGGGCAGCAGCGCGATTACTGCTTCGATATGTTCGCGCGCGACGTTCATCTTGATACCGACACGGCCTTCGGCGTCGAGTGCACCTCTCACCAGCACCGCGATCTGTCGAACCTTCGCCTGCTTCCATTCGTCGGCCCAAGCCTCACGGTTCGCGACCAGAACGGGCGACGAAGTTAGCAGCTCCTCGACGATTCTGAGACCGTTGGCGCGCAGCGACGAGCCCGTCTCGGTCACTTCAACCACCGCATCGACCAAGCCGTCGGCCGCCTTGGCCTCCGTCACACCCCACGAAAATTCAACGTCCACCTTGACCCTGCGCTCGGCAAAGACGCGCCGCGTGAAGGCTACCATTTCGGTCGCGACGCGTTTGCCCTCGAGATCCTCGAGGCGGGTCACCGGCGACTTGTCCGGCACGCACAAGACCCAGCGGGAGGGTTGGAGCGAGACCTTCGAGTAGATGAACTTCTCGACCTCAACCAGTTCGACCCCGTTCTCCACGATCCAGTCGCTGCCGGTGATGCCCGCGTCGAGCGTGCCGTCCGCGATATAACGTGGCATCTCCTGCGGTCGCAGCAGCCGGCAACTCAAGGTCGGGTCGTCCGCGCGCGGGATATACGAGCGGTCGCCGACGCTGATACGCCAACCCGATTTACGCATCAACTCGAGAGTCTGGGCTTCCAGGCTACCCTTGGGAATCCCGAACTTGAGTACTTTTTGGTCGTTAGCCATCGCTGATGTCGCCAGTTTCGATCAGTCCGCGCTAGTTACCTTGGAACGCCCCGCATGCGCCCTATGCACCGGTCTTCTCTATGCGTCTATGCGCCGGTCTTGGGCTGATGCCCATAGCCGGGTCCATACTTCGCCGGATCGACTCGACGCGCATCGACGGTCCGCCACGCCCCGTTATCGAGCACGCGGAAGAAGCAGGATTCGTAGCCTTCGTGGCAAGCCGCGCGGTCGCCGTGCTGGTCGACGCGCAAGAGAATCGTGTCCTGGTCGCAATCCGTGCGGATTTCGCGCACCGTCTGGAAGTTGCCCGACTCCTCGCCCTTGCGCCACAGCCGATTGCGGGAGCGCGAGAAATAGCACGCATGCCCCGTGCGCACGGTTTCGTCGAACGCCTCACGGCTCATGTACGCGACCATCAGGATGCGCCCGCTGGCGTAGTCCTGGGCAACCACCGGGACGACCCCGCCGTTCTTCTCGAAATCGATTTCCGTTATCGCCGCTTTCTCCATAGTGATCGAGTCTTCCGCCAGAGTTCTCGCTGCCGTGAATCAACTAGTATCAGTCAAAGGATTCCGCGATTCAACGCGGTCAGATTCGCGCCCGGTCCTCGTATCAAAAGTTCGCGAAGCAAGGTAAGATCCAAGGCCTTATGAGCGAATTCCCAGCAACGCCGTGGCCAAGGACGGCGTTTGCGCGGGACGGTTCGCTCCGCCCCCGGCCGCAGGAATTCTTCATGCGTGTCGCGGCGGGACTGGTCGTTTTGCTCGCGCTGGCCGTGACCGTCGTTGGCTGCCGGCAGCAACCGAAGCTAGTGGCGCCGCCCGCGCCGAAGCTTAACGTTCAACCATTCAATTTCCAAATTTCGTCGGGTAGCGACCGGTACCAAATCGAAGGGGCCATCGCGCAGGCGCCCGGAGCTGGCCGCCGGCCCGCGCTGCTGGTACTCAACGGCGACAAAGGCGACGCGCGCGATTGCGTCAACCATCGCGGCGGCTTCGTGACCATGGGTCTCGACGTTGCCTGCATCAGCCTGCCCGGATATGGAAAATCTTCCGGCCCCAGTCGCTTCGTGGGCGCGCCGTCGGTGGCCGCCGCGCGCTATGGGCTCGACCTGCTGAAAGCGCGCCCCGATGTTATTGCTAATCGGCTCGCGGTCTGGGGAACGGGTGACGGCGCGGTTGCGGCAGGGCTGCTGATGGATTCGGACGCACGACCGCGCGCGGTGATCCTGCAGTCGGGCGCCTACGACATGCTCAAACTCTGGCCCGAGGCGGCCCTGCGGACCAAGCTTTCGATCCTGCGCCAGGTCTGGCCGAGCAAGCGCGTGTTGCGCGAGCGCAGCGTCGTCGATCATTTGCCGGGAAAACTCGATTGCAGCGTGCTCATCCTGCACGGCGAGCGCGACCGCAAGGTCCCGGTCAAGCAAGCCGAGCAGTTGGCCGCCGCGCTTACCGAACGGGGCGCTCACGTCGAAACGCGCTATTTTCCCGACGGCTCGCACGAGCTTGGAGCGAGCGTAGACGCTTCGCTGCGCCAATTTCTACGCGACAACCTGCTGCCGCCCGACACCACTTCTTGATCGTCGATTCCGCCGCAAGCCTCGTTTAGCCTGTGCAACGCAGCGCCGCGGCGCGGTACACTCAGGGCTGGAAACGATCATGTGTGCGATGCCGCAATTTTTCGTCGGGACCGCGTCGTGGACCGATCCAACCTTGGTTAAATCCGACCTCTTCTATCCGCCGGAGGCCAGCACGGCGCAGGCGCGGCTCGCTTTCTATGCCGCCCAGTTCCGCACCGTCGAGGTCGATTCCATCTATTATGCGCTGCCGTCGGAGCGGAACTCGCAACTCTGGGTCGAACGCACGCCCGACGATTTCGTCTTCAACATCAAAGCATTCGCCTGGCTGACGCAGCATGCGGCGGAGACCGCGCGGCTGCCCAAGGCAATCAAGGAGATATTGCCCGCGGCGCTAAGGACGGATCGACAGATCAAGGGTCCGCCGGCTGAGGTTCTCGACCTCGCATTCCAGATGTTCTGGAGCGCGCTCGCACCGTTGCGCGCGGCCGGCAAGTTGGGGCACTTGTTGTTCCAGTTTCCACCGTACTTTACCTGCCGCAGTTCAAATTTGGATTACATCGCCGGACTGCACGAGCATATGCCCGGCGCGCCGATCGCGATCGAGTTCCGCCATCCGAGCTGGCTCGCGGACGCGAGCCACCGGGCTGACACGTTGAAATTCCTGCGCGATCGCAACCTCACTTACGTCTCGGTGGACGCGCCCGCGGAGGTCGGTCTACCCCCGATCCTCGCGGCGACCGGAGAAGACGCCTATGTCCGGTTCCATGGTCACAACCGTGAGAATTGGTACAAGCGCGATATCGAAGTGGCAGAGCGCTACAAGTACCTCTATTCCGAGCGCGAGTTGGCGGACTGGGCGATCCGGCTGAAACAATTGAACGGTGTCCGCCGGGCTTTCGCGATCTTCAACAACTGCTATCGTAACTTCGGTATAATGAACGCGACCACGATGGGTGAAATGTTGTCGCACTAAGGAAGCCCGATGACGACACTTCGCCTCTACCAGTTCGTCACCAGCCCCTTCTGCGCCAAAGTGCGCAAGATCCTCGATTACAAGGGTCCCGCCTACGAGGTTGTCGAGGTCGACTACGTCGAGCGCAAGGAATTGGTGCTGGCCTCGGGCCAGATGATGGTGCCGGCACTGACGCTGGACGGTGGCGAAACGATAGTGGATTCCGATCGAATCGCGCTGCGCCTGGAGCAGCTCTATCCGGAGCCCACGATTTTTCCGCCCGATCTACGTGGAATCCATCTGGCGCTCGCGCGTTACTTCGACACCGAACTCGAAGACGCGCTTTTCCGTGCGGCGATTCCCGACAAGATGAACCATTATCGGCGTTGCGGTTTGGACCACGAGGCGATGTGGCGGTTGATCTGCGAGCGCAAGTACGGCGCCGGTTTTTGCGATCAGATGGTGCGCGATAGGCGGACCAACCTCGAGCGGGTCCAGGCCTTACTCTCGCCACTCGACGATTCATTGCGCGAACGCGCATTTTTGCTCGGCCGGATCGGCTACGCGGATTTCGCGCTGTATGGCCAGCTCTCCAACCTGGCCTTCACCGGCGAACTGAAGTTTCCTGCGGGGTTGGCCAACCTGACCGCATTGTATGAGCGCATGGACCGAATTTCCTCGCTGCTCGATCCCAACGCCTAGCCGATCGGAACCGGGAACCTATGCGACCTCTGAGGTCGCTGCATGCAGGAAGCGGCTGAACAGCGCGCCGCTCGAATCCAACGCAACATCGTACAGCGATGCGGTCCGTCCAGGTACCAGGATCTGATGACCCTCGTCGAGCAGTGCGTAGCAAATGCAAAGCGCCAGAGCGGTATACGGCCGGCCCTTCAGTGGTCCCCGGATGAGCAGCCAGAAGAGGATACCGTAGTTGGTGAAGTGGGCGGCCTTGCGAATCATCATGTGCAGCAGGGAGATGGTCGCAGCCGATGCCCCGGGAAGGAAGAATCGCAGTATCGGCTCGATTATCCGCGAAGTATAGGCCGCGCTGAATATGGAAGTCGAAAAAGTGAAAAGGACCGCCAGCCAGAGGAGTACGGGCAGCCATTGACGCCAGTTCGACTCGGTCGTTGCCAGGTGCGGGGCTATGACTTCGCTCGCCACGATAATGTCGACCTCCAGCGGAGCCGGTGCTGCTTTTTACCGAGTCCGTCAATCCATTTTACGCTATACGACCACGGCGAAGCATCTATCGCGGAGCGGCGCCGGAGATTGTAGCTCGCCTCCGTCAATTCTCGCTGGCTGTGGAAAACCATTCAAGCACTGGCATGGTCGGTAACTGGTCGGGAGCCGTATGCATCGCGGGCATCGTGAGCCCCCGGCGCGCTATAATGGAGCGATGGACCACACACTTCATATAGCAAAAGCGCAGCCGGCGCCGCCTTGCAGCGTGGTCATTTTCGGCGCTTCGGGTGACTTGGCCAAACGCAAGCTGATTCCCGCGCTCTACAATTTGCAGACCTGCGGGCAGGATCTGCAGCCGCAGAACTTTGCGGTAGTCGGTTTCGCGCGCCGTCAGATGCGGCTCGAGGAGTTTCACGAAAGCGCGCGCGAAGCGGCCGCGCGGTTCTCGCGACTCGAACTCGATCAGAAGTGCTGGAGCGATTTCGCCAGCCGCTTGAGCTACCTTCCCGGCCTCGATCAGCCGGACGGATTCACCCGCTTGAAAGCCCAGCTCGAGCAGACCGAAGCCGCGCATAAGCTTCCACCCAATCGGATCTACTATCTGTCGATTCCGCCCGAGGCGGTGGCCGAATGCGTCGAACGACTCGACAGCGCGGGACTGATCGCGAAGCCGGGCGCCGCCAACTTCACGCGCGTAGTGGTCGAAAAGCCGATCGGGACCGATCTCTCGAGCGGGCTCGCGATCAACCGTATCCTGCAAAGCCATTTCGATGAGTCGCAGATCTTCCGCATTGACCATTACCTGGGCAAAGAGACCGTGCAGAACTTGCTCGTGCTGCGTTTCGCCAACGCGATTTTCGAGCGGATGTGGGGTGCGCGCAACGTCGACCACGTGCAGATAACCGTGGCGGAAAGCGAAGGTGTGGGTTCGCGTGCGATGTACTTCGATCCGGCCGGTTCACTGCGCGATATGGTGCAGAATCATATCCTGCAACTGGTCGCGCTGGTCGCGATGGAGCCGCCGGTCGGGCTCGACGAGCAGGCGATTCGCGAGGCCAAGCTCAACGTCCTTCGTGCGCTGCGGCCGATCGCACCGGGCCAGGCCCGCCACGCCACCGTGCGCGCGCGCTACAGCCCCGGAATCGTCGACGGCGAACCGGTGCGCGGCTATCTCGAGGAGCACGGCATCTCGCCACGCTCGCGCACCGAGACCTTCGTCGCACTCAAGCTCTTCATCGACAATTGGCGCTGGGCCGGAGTGCCCTTTTATGTTCGTACCGGAAAGCGGATGCCGGCGCGGGAGAGCGTGATTTGCGTGCAGTTCAAAGATGTCCCGCAGATCCTGTTCAATAGCTCTGCGCAACTGCCGCCCAACGCCCTCACCATCCGGATCCAGCCGGACGAAGGGTTCTCTTTCGAAGTTCTCGCCAAGCAGCCCGGGCTCGACCTGGCAATCCGCCCGGTACGGATGAACTTGCGCTATGAAAGCGAGTTTACCGGACCGTCGCCCGACGCTTACGAGCGCCTCCTGCTCGACGTAATGGAAGGCGACCACACGCTGTTTGTCAGCGCCGCGTTCGTCGAGAAGTCATGGGAGTTCGTGCAGTCGATCCTTGATCAATGGCAGGGCGACCCGACGATTCCGCTTTTTCAGTATCCGGCGGGATCGATCGGTCCCGAAGAGGCCGACGAGCTGCTCGCCGCCGATGGGCGCAAGTGGCTGGACCCCCATCCGTTGCCCGAAGCGGCAAAACGGTAGCAGCAGCTCCGCGATCTAAGGTAACGTGTCGCTCCGGCCGCCGGTGGATATGACCAGCGCTTGAAATGAGTTCCGCCGGCGCGCGCGCCCGGAAACTTGGAGGCTGCGCGCGATTGGCGCAAAGGCGAGGACTCTCGCAGAAGCGAAACTCCGATGAACGCCGCTAATGACAATGTAGTTATCCTGGGAGCCAGCGGAGCCATGGGATCGACCGCGGCGGCGGTTTTCGCCGGTGCGGGCTACCACGTAACCATGCTCGCACGCGATATCGAGAGGGCGCGTCAGGGGTTGGAAGCGGCCAAGAACGCGGCGCGCGCCGAAGCCGTCAGCGAACGCGTTTCGATCGGCGCGTACGACCGCGATCTGGCGCGCGCGACCGCGGAAGCGGCGCTCATTTTTGAAGCCCTCGCCGAGGATTTGTCGCTGAAGCGAGAATTCTTCGCGAAAATCGACCAGCTAAGAAATCCTGACTCGATTGTCGCGACTAATTCTTCCGGGCTGTCGATCAGCGCAATGGCGAGCGGTGCGAGCGCTTCGTTCCGCAGCCACTTCTTCGGTATTCACCTCTACAACCCGCCACAGATAATCGTTGGCACCGAGCTGATTCCGCATCCGGAAACCACGCCTGCGCTCGCCGACCAGGTCAGGCGGACCTTGGCCCGGCGCCTTGGCCGCAAGGTAATCGTGACCAAGGACCGGCCCGCGTTCGTCGGCAACCGGATCGGATTTCGCGTGATGAACGAAGCGGCGCACCTTGCTGAAGAGCATGGCGTCGCGTTCGTCGATTACGTCGCAGGACCGCATACGGGCCGTGCGATGGCGCCCCTGGCGACCGTCGATCTGGTCGGCTGGGACGTGCATAAGGCGATCGTCGATAACGTTCACGCTAACTGCCTGGCGGACGTGGCGCGCGCGCACTTCAGACTGCCGGACTATATGTCCAGAGGAATCGGCGAAGGCCGGCTGGGCGACAAGACCCCCGACAAGGGCGGGTTCTATCGACGTGCGGGCGGCCGCACGGTCGAGGTCCTTCACCCAGGACTGGAACCTACCAGCCGTTCATCCCGCCCCGGCCGATCGAATTCGTTGAGCGCATGAAGTCGCTCAATCGCGTCGGCCGCTATCGCGAGTCGATGGCGGTGTTGGCGCACGCGACGGGGTACGAGGCGGACCTTGCGCGCCGCTTCGTGCTCGGATACGTGAGTTACGCGCTTGGCCTCGTGGGCGAAGTGGCACAGACGCCCGCTGACGTCGATACGATCATGAGTTACGGATTCAACTGGGCGCCGCCGTGCGCGATCGTCGATCTGATCGGGCCGCGCGAAACCGCGGCCATGCTCGCGCGTTACGTCCTGCCGCTGCCGTCGGCGATCGAGCAGGCGGCGCGCGATGGCGCTAAACTGTTTGCGGGCGGGGTGCTTGAATACGGACGCACATTCGCCGGCTAAGGAGCAGATGTTATGAAACAACCGCCGGTCTATATCCTGGGCGGGGCGCAAAGCGATTTCGCCCGCAACTGGACCAAGGAAGGCAAGCATTTCGTCGCCGTGATGCGTGAAATGGTCACCGACGCGCTGGAAACCACGCAGATCGAACCACGCGAAGTGCAAACCGCGCACGTCGGAAATTTCGCCGCGGAGCTTTACGCGAAGCAGGGACAGCTTGGCGCTTTTTTCCTGGAAACTGACCCCAGCTTCTCGGGGTTGCCGACGAGCCGTCACGAAGCCGCCTGCGCCTCGGGGTCGGTGGCGATCCTCGCGGCGTCGGCGGAGATCGAGGCGGGCCGCTACGATGTCGCCGCCGTCGTCGGACTCGAACAGATGAAGACCGTCGATACAGTTACCGGCGGCGACTTTCTCGGCACCGCCGGATGGTACGAACGCGAATGCAAGGGCAAGGACTATCCCTTTCCGCGCCTGTTCGGCCGTCTCGGGGACGAGTACGACAAACGCTTCGGTCTCAAGGATGAGCATCTTGCGCATATCTCCGCGGTGAACTACTCCAACGCCCGCCGCAATCCGCTGGCGCAAACCCGCAACTGGTTTATGAGCGAGAGCAACGCGCAGCAGCAGAGCAAGTTCAACCAGGTGATCGCCGGCCGCATCAAGGTAAGCGATTGCTCACAGGTGACCGACGGATGTTCGATGCTGTTCCTCGCGTCGGCGAAATTCGCCGAACTGTACGCCAAGCGCCGTGGGATTAAGCTCGAGGAGCTGCCGCGCATCCTCGGCTGGGGTCATCATACGGCGCCGATCGAGTTCGACACCAAGGTCGCGGAGAGCCGGGGCAATCCCTTTGTGCTGCCGCACACGCGCCAGGCCATCGTCGACGCGATGGCGCGCGCGGAATTGAACTCGGTTTGGGAGATCAACGGAATCGAGACGCACGACTGCTTTACCACGTCCGAATACATGGCGATCGACCACTTCGGACTGACCCAGCCCGGTGAGTCGTGGAAGGCGATCGAAGAGGGAGTGATCGAACTCGGCGGCAAGATGCCGGTGAATCCCAGCGGCGGGCTGATTGGCGCGGGTCATCCGGTGGGCGCGACCGGGGTGCGCCAGATGCTCGACTGCTATCGGCAGGTGATGGGCAAGGCCGGGGACTACCAGGTCGAAGGCGCAAAGAAATTCGGGATGCTGAATATCGGCGGCAGTGGGACCACGAGTTGTGCGTTCGTGGTTGGCCGGTAGCAGCGCTCGCTCTATCTGCTAGTTTCGCTCGTTTTGTCTGTTTGTGGCAACGGCGGCGGCTTCGAGAACGAAGCCGCCGCCGTCGCTTGTGTACTGTCGTCGAAGCGAAGCCCGACGCCGCTAGCCTGGGTGAGCGTCACGCAGGCACGACAAACCGTGCGCGAACGTCAGTTGCCGGGGGTTGGTGTGACAGGGTTTGCCGCAGCTTGAGCCGTTTGAAAAAACGCGTGCGCCTGGGCGTGCGTGCTCGCCCGGAGTTGGGTCAGGTTGGAGTTAAGCGATTGCGCGGCACTGAGCTGCGCGGAGGAAAGCTGACTGCAGATTTGACCTGCGAGCGCGTCTTTGTCGGTCTGGACCTTCGCTTGAGCGTTAGCCAAGGCGGTCTCCTGAGCGGAGACGTTGGCGGGGGTGCCGGGGCTGGCCGACAGAATGGCCTGGGTGAGCGCGTTGCGGGCGCTCATGAGGTCCTTCCGATCGCTTTCAAAGGTCTGCTTTTGCGCGCTGAAAGTGCTCTTGAGATTCGCTTTCTGCGTCGGTGACATAACCGCAATGCATGAGCCGATAGCGCCGCCGCCGCGATGGCCATGGAAGCCCTGTGCGTGCGCCGAAGCCGCCACCATGCCCGTACCGATCATCAGCGCCGCCATCAGAACGTACTTTCTCATTCTCTTCTCTCCTTTCTGCTTACAGACCCACGAAGCTCCTACCGAACCAAGAAGACCCGGCCTTCATTGAGTAAGACGTAAGCCGGGGGTTTCGGTGACAGAAATCGCAGTATCGGAAGAGCGGGGCGGTGTGCGCCGAAGTTTCGCCTAACGGGCGAACATGCGCGGAAGGGCCAATACGGAAGTTCGCCTGGCGCGATACGAATGAATCGGCGCCGGCGGATGATCAACGAAGTCCGTCGCGCGGACGGCCGCGGTTGCGAGAGCGCCTGCGCCGGCGGCGGCGACGCCTGCGGGTGTTCGCTGGTCCTGTGGGCGGCGCCTCTGCAGGCGGTGGCGGCTGGGCGGCTGCCGAGTCGCGGCCGGTCCAATCGTCAGCCCGGGCCGGGTGGGGCAGGGTGCGGCTCGCGCGCAGGCCGGATGCGCCAGTGATGAGGAACATGGCGGAGATCGGCCACATTATCAGCGCGGGCATCTCGATCCCGACCAGCAGCGGAATCAGTCCCGCGGCGATCGCGGCGATCCCCGAGATTTCGAGCGCGCGGCGGTTCTTATCGACGAAGGCAGTGCGCTCGGCGGTGACGAAGCCCGCGAGGGCGAGGAGAAAGGAGAGGGCGGTAAGCGCCCATCCGATGGGACCGCCATAGATGTTCTTGAGGCCGGCGGCGACGCCGAGTGCGGCGACCGGATTGAACTCGCAGAAAAGAAAACTCAGCGCGAGCAGCGAGTACCAAGCCGGTGCACCGGCGCCGAAAATCTCTCGCCAGGATCTGCGCATGGTTCCTGTCCGCGGTCGGGCGAAAGATGCCGTTTCTGCGCACAAGTGTGCTTCGCCCGAGACTGCTACAATCTATCCGTTTTTGGCGGTCGGGCGAAAGCGAGGAGACCGGTGGCGGGTGCCGTCGGGTAGTGCAGCAGAACGAGGGCGCCGCTCATTCGATGGTTCAAGATCTTCCTGAGATTCGCGGCGTACGCCGGACCGGTACGTCCG
Organism: uncultured Pseudomonadota bacterium; assembly: GCA_963837035.1. Lineage (GTDB taxonomy): Bacteria > Desulfobacterota > Binatia > Binatales > Binataceae > JASHZA01. Next base: position 56,714 of record CAWIMH010000016.1, on the reverse strand, counting down.
CAGGCGACGGGCTCAATCTGATGTTCGTCGCGGGCCATGTGCTGGTCAAAGAGGTCAATTGGCTGGGCGACCTCGTGATCAGCCTGCCGGCGTTGCGCGCGATTCGCGCCGCCTACGCCCATGCGCGGCTGGCAGTGCTGGTGAAGCATGATCTGGCAAGCTTTTTCGACGGTATCGGCTGGGTCGACGAGGTTATCCCCTATTCGATCGGGCGGCACGGGGGCGGGCTCAGCGGCGCGTGGCGTGTAGCGAAGCAACTGCGGTCGCGGCGGTTCGACCTGGCGATACTGTTTCCGCGCAGTTTCCGGTCGGCCCTGTGGGTGACGCTTGCGGGCATCCCACGGCGGGCGGGCTACGCGGCGGGCCGCGGCTTCATGCTGAGCCATCGCGCGACGCCGCCGCCGGACGCGTTGTCGGGCCATCAGGCCTTTTACTGGATGGCGCTGGTGCGCGAGACTCTGCGGCTGGCGCCAGTAGCGGACGCGCAGCACCATCGGCTGGAGGTGGGCGGCGAGAATCTCGTGAAGATGCGCCAATGGCTCGCGACACGGCGCCAGCGTCCGGACGCGCCGCTGGTGGCGATCGCGCCAGCCGCGGCTTATGGGCCGGCAAAGGAATGGCCGCTGGTGCGTTACGCCGCGCTGATCGATTTGCTGGCCGATCGGTTTGGCGCCGAGACGATCCTGGTGGGTGCGCCGGCGGAGCGGGCTAAATGCGAGCAAGTCGCGGTTACGAGCAAGGCCGGCGCGATAAACGCCGCAGGCGAAACCAAGGTTGGCGAACTGATCGCGCTGTTGTCATTGTGCAGCGGGTTTGCTGGTAACGATTCGGGCGCCATGCATCTCGCGGCGGCCCTGTGGCTGCCGACGGTGGGCATTTTCGGATCGACTAATCCGTTGCGGACCGGGCCGACCGGTCCCAAGGCCGGGTACATCTATCGCCAAATTGAATGCAGCCCGTGCCTGAAGCGCGATTGCCGGTTCGGCCATTACAATTGCCTGCGGCAGATTACGCCCGAAGAGATCGCGGCGACGCTGGCGCGGCTGGGCACGTTCGAATGACGCCGGCGGAATTTGAAGATGGGCGCGCCGCCGGAGGTGAGCCTTTCCGCGGTAGGTGCGTCACGCGGGAGGACCACCGGTAGGGCGCTTAGTCGGGGAAGGGGAAATATGAAACTGCGGGAAATCGCGACGAGACTCGGTCTGGAGCTGCGCGGCGACGGCGAGATTGAAATTGCAATGCCGGCGCCGATCGAAAGCGCCGGCGCGGCTATGATCACGTTCGCGACCGGACCAAAGTATGCGGCGACGCTGCGGGCGAGCAGTGCGGCGGCGGCGATCGTCACGGCGGAAATCGCGGCGGACGCGCGCTGCCCGGTGTTGGTGAGCGTCAATCCCACTTTCGATTTTGCGCGCGTGCTCGGGCTTTTCTTTCCGCCGTATCGTCCACCGGTGGGGGTTCATCCGACCGCGGTGGTGGCGGCCGACGCGCAAATCGGCGCGGGCGCCTCGATCGGACCGTATAGCGTAATCGGCGCGGCCGCGGCGATTGGCCGCGACGCTGTGATCCATCCGCATGTCACGATTTACCCGGGGGTGACGATTGGCGATGACTTCATCTGTCACAGCCAGGTCTCGATTCGCGAAGGGGTAACGATCGGCAACCGCGTGACGATACTGAACGGCGCGGTGATCGGCGCCGACGGCTTCGGCTTCGTCGAGCACGGCGGCGAGCTGGTCAAAGTCCCGCAGGTCGGGAGCGTGGTGATCGAGGACGAGGTCGAGATCGGGGCCAACACGACGATCGATCGTGCGACGATGGGCGCGACCATCGTCCGGCGCGGGGTCAAGCTCGACAACCTGATTCAAATTGGCCACAACAGCGAGGTCGGCGAATACTCGCGGATGGCGGCGCAGTCGGGGATGGCGGGTTCGGTGCACATCGGCAAATGGTGTCAGTTTGGGGGACAGTCCGGCTTCGCCGATCACGTGAAGGTGGGGGACCGTGCGCGGGTGATCGCGCAGGCGGGGGTGCATAACGAACTGGAAGAAGATGCGCTGGTGGGCGGGTCGCCCGCGATCGAACTGCGCGTCTTCCGGCGGATGGTGGCGGTGGAGCCGCGCTTGCCGGAGATTCTACGGCGTTTGCGGGCACTGGAGCAGAAGTCGATGCGCGAAGGCGGATCGGATTAAGCTGAGGGAAGACTCAAGCTCAAGTAAAACTCGAAGGAGACCCGCAGCGCGCATGACGGTGTGGAAAGATCAGCTACATCCACTGCTATCGAAATTGTACACATTGCAGGGCAGGACCTGCTCGCGGACGGGCGTTAAGGCGTGCAATCGATAGTTTTTGGCGATTCAGGCGGCCCGGGACCGATGGCATCGTGCTTGCTTAGTGGGCGGAGGACTCGGGAGACGTGTGTTACCACCGGAATCCACCTGGAAGATTCAACTATGACAGACGAGCACGAACCTGACGGGGGCCTGGCAGCCGCACTATTCGAGGTCGCACGAGTGCGCTACACGGCGTTTTACGAGCGCTTTGGGCGCGATCCCGAACCGCACGAGCCTTTGCTGTTCGATCCTCGAGAGGACGATCCGACGCCTGCGACGATCGCCGAGCGCAGGAGCCAAATCGCGGAAGCGGCGCAGGCCGCGAACGTCGATGCGTCGGCGATATTGCGTCTGTTGGGTCTCGGCTGGATGCAGTAGCCGCCGCCGCGACTGTTGATGGCGACAGCCCCTGGCGTGGGCCAGGCGCGGCCATGCTGCGGCGTCCGCGAATTCTCGTCGCGGTCCGTCCGCAGTGACCTACGCATGGTAACTTCCGCCTACGGACATTTTCCCGCCTATTTGATTTGCGGCTTCGGGTCGCCGGTAGGCGTGCCAGAGGCCATCTGGCGGAGCCGCATGAACGGCTCGAACAGGTCCAGCGGGATCGGAAAGACGGTGGTCGAATTGTGCTCGGTGGCGATCTCGGCCAACGTTTGCAGATAGCGGAGTTGCAGCGTAATCGGGCTTGCACCCATGATTTCGGCGGCTTCGGCGAGGCGTTGAGCCGCCTGGAACTCGCCTTCGGCGGCGATGACTTTGGCGCGGCGTTCGCGTTCGGCTTCGGCCTGCGCGGCGATCGCGCGTTGCATATCCTGTGGCAAATCGATGTTCTTGAGTTCGACCAGCGTGACCTTGATACCCCACGGTTCGGTCTGAAGGTCGAGGACCTCCTGGATCTTGGCGTTGATTTTTTCGCGTTGGGAGAGGAGTTCGTCCAGTTCGCTCTGTCCGCCCACCGAGCGCAGGGTGGTTTGGGCGAGTTGGAGTGTGGCGTAGAGGTAGTCGCGAACTTCGGTGACCGCGCGGGATGGATCGATTACGCGGAAGTAGAGCACCGCGCTGACTTTGACGGTGACGTTATCGCGCGTGATGACGTCCTGCGGCGGAATCTCGAGCGTGATAGTGCGGAGATCGATGCGCACCTGGCGCTCAAGGATGGGGACAATGAAGATGACGCCGGGGCCGCGATAGGGGGAGAGGCGTCCGAGGCGGAAGACCACGGAGCGCTCGTACTCGTTGAGCACCTTGAGGCCACTCAGGACGAAGAGCATGGCGATGACGAGGACGATACCGATTCCCGTTCCCATAGATTGATCCTCCCTGCCTGGTTTGCGGCGGATGTCTGTGCGGATGTTGCAGCGCGTGGATGGAGCCGTTTTTTCTCAACGGTCGGACGGAGTAAGCGGCCGGACGAGGACCTGGAGTCCTTCGACCGCGGTAACCAGCGCGCGAGTGCCGACGGGGAGCGGTGTCTCGCTGGCCGCGCGCCAGATTTCGCCATGGACAAAGATGCGCCCGGGAGTGCCGGGCTCGATCGGCGCGCGGACCTCGCCGATCTTGCCGATGAGACCTTCGCGGCCGGTTTGGGCGCCGCCGTGGCGATCATGGAAAGCAATATAGCCGACGCCGAGGATGATCGCGCTGAGCCCGATCGCGGCGCCGGCGATAATCGCGCGATTGACCGCGACGTTCGACTGCGAAGCATCGACGAGGAACAGCGAGCCGAGCACGAACGCAACTACGCCGCCCATCCCGAGGATTCCGTAGCTGGTGACGAACAGCTCCGAGATCAGCAAGGCCACGCCGAATATCAGCAGCAGGAGTCCCGCGAGGTTGATCGGGATCACCTGGAAGGAGGCGAGGGCGAGGAGCAGACAAATAGTGCCGGCGACGCCGGGAAGATAGACGCCCGGATGCGCGAACTCGAAGTAAAGCCCGAGCAGCCCGGCGACCATGAGCAAATACATAATGTTGGGGTCGGCGAGCTGGTTCAACACGCTGACGCCGAGACGCATATTGAGGCGGCGCACGAGCGTGTCGGCCAACTGGAGCTTGACTGTGCGTCCGCCGGCGACTTTGACTTCGCGGCCGCTCACCTGGACGAGGAGGCTGCGAAGGTCGGGCGCGACCAGATCGATCACGTGGAGTTTGAGCGCCTCGCGCTCGCTGATCGAGGAGCTTTGCCGCACGGCCTGTTCGACCCACGCTTCATTGTGGCCACGTTGGTGTGCGATGGTCTGGGCAAAGGAGGCGGTGAAGTTTTCGAGCTTGATGCCCATCGCGCCCGTAGCCTCGCCGCCGCCCATTTCGACCGGATGGGCCGCGCCGATGGTGGTGCCAGGGGCCATTGCGGCGACGTTGGCGGCGAGCGTGATGAAGGTTCCCGCGGAAGCTGCCGCGCCGCCGGAGGGGGCGACATAAACAATAGTCGGCACAGGGGAATTCAGCAGCGTCTTGACGATCTGCTGGGCTGAGGTGAGCAGTCCGCCCGGGGTATCGAGTTCGATCACGAGTGCCGCGGCGTTGTCGGTGGTGGTGCGGTCGACTGCATCCTGGATAAAGTCGGCCGAAGCCGGATTGATCGGGCCGTCAATCTGGATGAGGTTGACCCACTCGCGCGGCGGAGCGGGCGTAGCGTGAGGGGAGGGCGCAGTCGCGCGTGCCGGGCGCAGACCCACTGCGATTATTCCCGCGATCGAAAGCGCGAGAAGCGGAAGTGAATAACCGCGTCGGTTCAAGTGGGTGAGGCCTGCCGCCACGTTTATCTTAGCGCTGCGGCCCGCGTCGCGGAACCGGCCTTCCGAGCACCTTCATGACCTCCTGGATATCGGCCCAGACCAGCCGTTTATCGGCCGGATTGCGAAGCAAATAGGCGGGGTGAAACGTCGGCATCAGCTTGACACCGCGGACTTCGTGCCAGTTGCCGCGTAGTTTGCTGATAGGAGTCTTGACTCTGAGCAGGGCCTGCACGGCGAAGGCGCCGAGGGCGACGATCGCATGCGGGCGTACCAGATCGATCTGGCGAAACAGGAACGGCTCGCAGGACGCGACCTCGTCGGGTTCGGGATTGCGGTTCTCCGGCGGGCGGCATTTGATCACGTTACAGATGTAGACTTCGGCGCGGGCCATGCCCATGCCGCGCTCGATGATGTCGGTAAGGAGTTGGCCGGCGCGACCGACGAAGGGTTCGCCGCGCAGGTCCTCGTCGGCACCGGGCGCCTCACCGACGAACATCAGATCGGCGTTGGGATCGCCGACGCCGAAAACAAGGTTGGTGCGATGACCGTGGAGCTTGCAGCGCGTGCAATCGCCGATGAACGAGCGCAGCGCGGAAAGATCGAGAGTCGCGGCGAGGCCGGGATAGCGATCGAGTCCCGGGGCGCGGTCCAGCGGAGCGGATGGCGCGACGACGGACGGTTGCGGCTTGCCCGGAAGATCGGAGGCGGCGGGCATCGCCGCGTGCGCGATGGAGGTTACTGAGGCGGGCAAGCCGTCCAGGCCCTCTTCGCGGAGTTGTTCGATGTAATCGCGCAGGGACGCGAGGAGCAGCGAGCGGTCTGGTGGCGTGTGCGACGTACCCATAAGGTCAGCATCAGCTCCGTGGCGATTGTGCCGGGCGCTTCCATGATAGCAGGCGTCGCCGCGCGCCTCATCATCGCGCGAATTGGATACCGGACCCGGCGTCGCGTGAAAGGGGGGGTCAGCGTGTCGCGCGAATTGGGGTGGACTTCTGCCGGGACGTGCGGATTGCGCGGAGCCGGTCGAGGATGACGTCGCCGACTTCGTCTTTCATCAACTTGGGTGTGGTCACGGTGGCCCCATCGGCATCGATGAGCGTGACGATATTGGTGTCGACGGCGAAACCGGCGTCGGTGCGGGAGACGTCGTTGCCGACGATCAGGTCGAGTTTCTTGCGGCGCAGCTTGTCGCGGGCGTTGGCTTCCAGGCCCTGAGTTTCGGCGGCGAAACCAATCAGGATGCGGGTGCCCTTGCGAGAAGCGAAGCGGGGCATCTCGTCGGGAATCGCGGCGAGTTCGAGGGTCATACCGCGCGGATTCTTCTTGAGCTTTTGCGCGGCGGGATTCTGCGGACGAAAGTCGGCGACTGCGGCGGCCATGATGAGCGCTGAGCACCATGGGAAGTTACGTGAAGTCGCGCTCAGCATCTCGGCGGCGGTGACGGTATCTATGCGATCGACGCCGTGGGGCGTCGGTTGGGTCGAGGGTCCCGCAATGAGCCGTACGGTTGCGCCGCGGCGCCAGGCGGCATGCGCGATCGCGAAGCCCATCTTGCCGGTGGAGCGATTGGAGACGAAACGCACGGGATCGATGGGTTCCTGCGTGGGGCCGGCGGTGATCAGGATGCGTTCACCGGCGAGGTCCCGGGGGAGAGCATCCGCGTCAATTCTTCGACGATGGCCGACGGGTCGGGGAGGCGTCCCTTGCCCTCGTAGCCACAGGCGAGACTCCCTGAGTCGGGGTCGATCACGGTTGCGCCGCGCGCGCGAAGCCTGTCGAGATTTTCGGCGACCGTCGGATGTTCGTACATATGAACGTTCATCGCGGGGGCGAAAGCGATCGGGCTGCGGGTCGCGAGCAGCACGGTGGTCACGATGTCGTCGGCGATGCCGAGCGCCGCCTTCGCGATTACGTCGGCGGTGGCGGGGGCGATCACTATCGCATCGGCGCTGTCAGCCAGCCGGATGTGTCCGATCTCGGACTCCTGCGTGAGATTGAAGGTGTCGGTAGCGACGGGATTGGCGGAGAGCGTCTGCAGCGTCAGTGGGGTGATGAATGCGGTCGCGTTGCGCGTCATCATCACGCGTACGTTCGCTCCGGCGGTCACGAGGAGACGGACCAATTCAGCCGCTTTATACGCGGCGATCCCGCCGCTTACGCCGACGACGACGGTCTTATCGGTCAGTATCCCCATCGGGGCAATTTTAGCGGTTGGTGGGCATCAAAGGAAAGAATCTGTAGATGCGAAAGGCACCCGTCGTGGAGCTCGGGCTTCCACCGTTAGGAATGCGCTGTTCACGATGCCGAAGCTCGCGCCGAGTGCGGGTCTTTGGCATCATGCGCAGGGAACTCCAAGGATGCCCAGCGCCGCGGGTCCGGCGGGCCAGCTCTAGCCCTGACCGTCCCGCAGGCGGGAAGTTGCGCCCCGTAAGGAACTCGCGGTCTGCACACGCGAGGTTCCCGTGCAGGAGGATATCTTGGGGACCTTCTGCGACGGCGCGGGTCGGCTTCGGACACCGCGGCCTGGGCAAATCTGAACGATCGGTTTCAAACTTCAGACTCCTGACCCAAACCACTTCGCGCCCAGTTGGTGCGCGAGTTACTACCGCTCACGCTCATCCGACCTACACGGCTGGTATGCGGCGCGCCCGAGGCGCGCCGCATCCGCCGGTTACTAACTCAGCTTCTACAGTAAGTTAAAGTTATACTGGAACTGCGCCGTCAGCAGGCTCTGGCCCTTGAACAACCCGATGCCCGCCATGTTGTTGCTGCCCAGCACTTCGATCGCCTGCAACTTCAAGAAATACTTCTTGGTCCACGGCGGATTCAGCGTGATCCCCGGGAACAGCGCGAAGGTATTGCCCTTCGGGTTGTAGATCATCGTCCAGGCCGGATCGAAATCGTCCCACCACCACGAAGTACCAATATTGAACAACACGCTCACGTCGTTCTTCGGAATCTGGATGCTGAGATCGTTGCCGACCGCGCACTGTTTGCAATCGTCCATCGTGATTTGGTCGAAGACTTCGACGTTGGCCGAGAGGTTGCCCGTGCTGGTTAGCCACGGCGCATATGCCTGGTCGAGGTCGATCGCGCCCATCCACTTGACCACGTCGGAATAGCGCTGGTTCTCGAGATCGGAAGGCTTGCCGCTCTCGTTATTCTGGTGATTGACGTAGATCATCTCGGCGCGGCCCACCGCGGGAAAGTACTCCGCGATCGACGCCGGGACCGGCAGCGGCCGGTCGGCCGTCACACCGGCTTCCTGGATCTCATACAACGAGTAGTTCCACAGGTTGGTGTACGGGGTCCAGCGCAAGCTCCACGGAGCGCCGCCACTCGCGTTGTCGTTGTAATACAGGGCGGTCAACTCGGTCGCTCCCAGCAGCGTGTGAAAGCGCAAGCCCTCGTTCCAGTTCTCCGGTTGCATCCCCGGCACGTGCCAGTACCCCGCATCGAATAGCGTGCCGTCACCGATCGGAGAGATCGGGTCATTGTGTTTGTTCAACCCCAGGTTGCACAGCTTGCGCTGTCCGACCGGTATGTAGTTGAACCCCGGCGCGATATCGGCATTGAGTTGCGTGCAGCGCATGAACTCGATTGCCCCCGGCGGCGAGATATAACCGGCTGGGCCTTGTCCGCTGTTAATTCCGAATAGAGAATGGCTGGCGTACGTCACGTCGAAGCGCGCACTCGGACCGTGGCTCGCCGCAGGCAGACACGGCAGCGCCCGCCCGGCGGTGATATCGTCGCGATACTTGCCGTACGGGTCGGTCTTCTGTTCTGGCCACCATACCGGCGAGAATCCCGGCTGCACGATCAACTCGAGAAAGTTCGAGGTCGTCGGACCGAACTCGGGCAGGTTCAAAATCGGATGCAGCATCCATTGCGCGTTGCGGGATTGTTCGAGGTTGGCGAAGCCGAAGGCCCAGCAGGTATCCGCCGGGTTGACCACGTCGCCCACGCGAAAGGCCAGCGACTGGCCCCACACCACGATCTGGTTGCCGACGAACGTGGTGAGCGGTCCGGTCTTGTTTTCCCACCAGGCGTCGCGCACCTGGTAGTTGTTATAGTAACTGTTCATCATGTGGCCGAAGCTGGCGTGGTTCGGCGCTGCAGCGCCATAGGCCTTGTTGTTGGCGCTGTTGAACGAATACGGCGGCTCGTACACGAACCATTCCCGCATGAAGAAGGTGTTGTTCTCGTTCAGTCGGTAGTTCTCGTCGACCTGCAGCAGCGAGCGGGAGGTCGCGAGGTTGTTGCGGCTGGATGTGTAAGATTTCAGCGCGGTCGGGTTCTGCCACATGCCGAACGTCTGTGACGCGTACCCCGAAACGTGCAAGCCGTTCAGCCATCCGCTCTCCGCGGCCTGGCTCTGCGGCAACAGACTAAAGCTAGGACTGCTGACGTTAAGACCGTCGGTGGGCTGTGCCGAGACATCACCGGCAAGGGCTTGTGTTGTACCAAGCCCCAATGCAAACAGGCTCGCTGCCCCGAAGACGAACAGCTTGCCGGTGCCCCCGAGTAGATCACGAACGCAGGCTCTGAACCCCATGACTTCCTCCTTGTACAGCCGAAATCCCCTGCCAGCCGTCCCCACGACTGGCGTCACTTCCTCGAGCTGTCTCTTCACGAGAAGAGGACGGTCCCTCTGCGCTAATGCTGCCTTCTATTCCCGAACCAGACTAATGTCGGGTTCTCTCTTTTCTAAACACCACCTCCTCTTCTTTTCGTGGCTTTAGTAGATTTAGCTTCAAAGCTAATAGTCGCGCGCGAAACAGAAATCAATAGCGCCCACGAGAGATTCTTTCGGGCCGGATTCTGAACCTGGTGCTTATGCGTTTCCACTATTCCCCAGGCTCGTTTGGGCTGCGCTAGGTACCGTGACGCTGACTCAATTGGAGCGTCGCAAATTCCGGATATTCGACGGAAATGGCCGTCGGCAGGTCGTTTTGAGGCGATTGCTTCAGACCGTAAGTAAACGAGCGAGCAGAACGGTGCTATCTTTCGAGCTCGCCGCCGATAAATTTTTCCACGCGATCGCGTGCAATGTCGTCGGCGATCTGGCGCGGCGGATGCTTCATCGTGTAAGCGGCGATCGAATAGAGCGGTCCGCCGATTTTGCGATCGCGCGCCAGTTTGAGGCATCGAATCGCATCGATGACGACGCCGCCCGAGTTCGGCGAATCCTGCACCGACATCCGGAGTTCGAGTTCGATCGGAATTCCGGCGAATCCCTCACCCTCGATGCGCAGGAAGCAGACCTTGTTGTCGTTCTGCCAGGGCACGTAATCAGAAGGCCCGATATGAACGTCGACGGCGGGCATCGGCTGCGGGAGGACGCTTTGGACGGCCTCGGTCTTCGACTTGCGCTTTGAACCCAAGCGGGCGCGATCGAGCATATTAAGGAAGTCGGTATTACCGCCGGTGTTGAGCTGGTAGGTATGTTTGAGCTTGATGCCGCGATCGGCGAAGAGCTTCATGATAGCGCGATGGAGGATCGTCGAGCCGAGCTGCGACTTTACGTCGTCGCCGACGACGGGGATCTTGCGCTCGGTGAATTCGGCTGCCCATTTCTCGTTCGAGACGATGAACACCGGCATACAGTTGAGCAGGCTGACTCCAGTCTCCAGACAGGCGCGCGCGTAGCGTTCAACAGCCTTCTGGCTCCCCACGGGCAGGTAGCAGAGCATCACCTCGGCGCCGCTGTCGCGCAGACGCTTTTCGATATCGACCGGCCGATCATTCGATGGCAGAAAGGTGCGCTCGGGCGGATAGGAGCACATGTGGGGTGCGATACCGTCGTGGAGCTCGCCCATGTCGACGTTGACGCCGTACTTGGGGAGGCCAGGAAAGATCGTGACGGTATTGTTGGGCAGGGCGAAGCACGCCTCCTCGAGCGGACGGCCGACCTTGCGCGAATCGATATCGAAGGCGCATGCGACTTCGATATCCCCCGGGCGATAGCCGCCGAGGTCGTAGTGCATCAGGCCGACCGGCGTATCCTGCACACCTCCCCGCTTGTAATGTTCAAGCCCCTGAAGCAAGGAGGAGGCACAGTTGCCCACCCCAACGATTGCCAGCCGAATCTTCGACATTTGCCTCTTCTAATTCGCCGCCAGCGCGTGAGGCTACCGACGATCCCCCGCATCACACCGCACAATTTTTCTGCCCAACATTACCGAAAGGAATGCGGCGAACGTAATGTTATTAGCCGAGCCCAATACCAAAGTAAATTACCCATCCCGGACAGTGTGCACAGGCAGAGACACTGCGGGCATCAATTTAACGCATTTACCCGTGTTGTGACGTTCTAGATTCGCTCGACAAGTTCTCGCGAGATTTCACGCACGTACTCCTCGAACCCATCCAAGGGGGGATTGAGGACGATCTGGTGATGCCGGCCCGCGCCAAGTCAGACAGGCGATCGATCACCTCCTCGCGCGACCCGACGATCGTGGTTGCGCGGATGGTCGCGGGAGTAACGTAGCGACGCTCGCGATCCGGCACGAAAGTGCAATGTCCCACATGGAGTTCGAGATAGCGCTCGCCCGACGTGCCGAGATCCTCGACGTATTTTGCGTAGTCGGAGTAAACCGCGCCGGCCTCGGGCGGCAAGGAGCGAGGCCTAGCGTAGCCTGCGGCGATCGCGTGGAGACTCGTGATGACCCAGGGTCCCGTTACCTGCATCACGCGCGGCGACTCGAGGGTTTCACCAGGACGCAGCACACATACGTGGCATAACGCGATACAGGGCAGTTTTGTTGCGAGTTTGCGGCCCGCGGCTTCTGCACCGGCTGCGGCGTGGCGAAAGACCGCGGCGACCCGCTCCGGAGTGGTGACGCCCGAGGTGATAATCCCGTCGCCGAGCTCCCCGGCGAGCCCGAGGACTTTCGGGCCATTGCCCGCAATGTAGAACGGGATCGGGTCGTTGAGGTTAATGAAACGGCGGTCGCGGTGAAGGTAGCGAATTTTGCGCGTCAGCGCGTCGCTACTGTAAGAAGCCTCGCCGGTCTTGAGGAGATCGCGTATGACCCCCGCTTGAGCGCGGAAGTCGGCGAACTTCACCGGCGGCAAGCCCATGACCCGTCGTGCGGTATGCCCGGTGCCGAAGCCCAGCGTCACTCGTCCGGGCGCGATTTCGTTCACAGTGGCGATTGAATGGACGGTCACCGGTGGGATTCGGTTGGTCGCGACGGAAACCCCACTCGCCAACCTGATGCGCGAGGTATTGGCGGCGGCAAGCGCCATGCAGACGTAAGCGTCGCCCCAGATCATATGGGAATCGGGGAACCAGGCCTGGGCGAAGCCGAGTTCCTCGAGCAGGCGGGTGTGGGGTATCGCGAGTTGCGGCTTGGTGAAAATAAGAGAGCCAAATTCCATTGCTTCCTCACTGTCCAGGACGAGCCGCAACCGGCAAACGCCCTTGCGCCTAGTCCCTAGCAGGCACACTCGACTCGTGAAAGCGGCGCCAAGAGGCGGTAAACGTACTTGATCTTGAAACGATGGGGTGGCGTGATCTTCGGGTGGCGGCTCACGCGACATCGGAAGGTCCACAGATGCTGACAGCGGCCGAAGCCGCGGCGCAGTTGGGCGTAAAACTCGGAACTCTCTACGCCTATGTGAGCCGGGGATGGCTCAAGAGCTATCGGCGCAAAGTCGGGCGCGAAGCTTTATACCGCCGCGCCGATATAGAAGCTTTTCGCGGCGTAACGATGCCTGAGCGGGGACGGCGCGCGCGCAGCCTGCCTAACGCTTCATCGTGGGTGACCGTCGCGCAACCGGCGGCTGCGGAGGGCTCGCCGGCCGGCGTGATCGTCGCCGAGTCTGGCGTCAGTTCGATTATCGGAGGCAAGTCGCTCGCGTATCGCGGTTATCCGATCGAGGAGTTGGCGGAAAAAGCGACCTTCGAGGAGGTTTGCCTGCTCCTTTGGAACGGCGAACGGCCGGCGGCCGGCGGAAGTCACGCGGCTTCGGAAAGGGATTGCGACGGCACGGCTGCCGGCCGCCGTGGCTTCCGCGCTCAGCGCCGTGGGACGTGACGCAGCGCCGCTACTGCGGCTGGCCGTGATGATGCCGGTATTGGCCGCGGCGGAACGGCGCCGTGAGGGAGGAACGCGGCTTGACGATGCGCGGCTGATCGTGGGCGTGACACCGCTGGCCCTGGCCGTGACCACGTGCGCGAAAGACGAACGCTCGCGAGCGAAAGGGGAGGGCATCGGGATCGCGGCGCGCCTGCTGATGGGAGTTTTTGGCACCGGGTACAGCGAATGGGAGCGTGCGGCGCTCGACCGCGTGCTGATCGCGTGCGCGGAGCATGAGCTGAACGCATCAACCTTTGCGGCGCGGGTGGTGGCGAGTACCGGCGCGGATCTTTTCGCGTCGGTGCTGGCGGCGCTGTGCTCACTCTCAGGACCGATCCATGGCGGGGCGTGCGATCGGATCGAAGGGATGTTGGCGGATCTCGAGGCAGGGGCGCGCCTGGAAACGCTGCTCGCTGGTCTCGCCGATCGCCAGCAATTACCGCCCGGTTTCGGACACGCGATCTACCCGAGCGGCGATCCGCGCGCGGCGTTGTTGAAAAAGGTGGCGGCGGCAATTGCTCGACGCAAGGGCAAACGCCTCTATCAGATGGCGCTCAAGGTCGAGGAGGTGGTTGGCAAACGCGAGCGGCTCCGTCCTAACCTGGACTTCTATCTGACCGTTTGCACACGCATGCTGGGCTTCGCGCGGGGCTTGCCGGCGGCGATTTTTGCGGTGGGGCGAATGGCAGGATGGATTGCGCACAGCCTCGAACAGTACGACGACAACCGCCTGATCCGCCCACGCATGCGCTACCGGGGATCGCCGCCGCGCCATTGGGAATAAACGCGGGTCGGCAGAACTGCATCCGGCTTTTGACGCCTGCTGTGCCACAGTCGTATTAGTAAGCTGGAGGCGAAGCACACCCGATGAAAGCGATTGCGAAGACCAAGGCGGAGCTGGGGGTCGAGATCATCGACGCGCCGATCCCGCGTCCGGGCCCGAACGAAATCCTGGTCAGGGTCGCCGCCTGTGGGATCTGTGGCTCGGACCTGCATATCTATTTGTGGGAACTTGGCGCCGATCGCATCGTCTCGCATCTACCGACCGTTATCGGCCACGAGCCGGCGGGTGAAGTCGTCGAAGCCGGAGCCGGCGTCAACTGGCTTCAAGGCGGGCGATCATGTCGCGCTCGATCCCTTCGGTCCTTGCGGAAATTGCTGCCTGTGCCGCTCGGGACGTTTCAACTTCTGCGTGAAGCCGGGGCGGTTGGGTGGTGCGTTCGCGGAATACTGCATCGCGCCGATCGAGAATGCCTGGCTGGTGCCGAAGTCGATGGATATGGAATCAGGCGGCGCTGCTCGAACCGTTCGCGACCGGACTGCACGCGGTCGAAGCATCCGACGTTCAGGGCGGGCGATAGTTGCGTGGTCGAAGGACCGGGGCCGATCGGGCTCAGCACGGCGCTCGTCGGCGCGCGCGCTCGGCGTTACGACGATTGTTGATCACCGGACTCGCGGCAGACGCGGAACGGCTGGCGCTCGCCCGCAAGATGGGTTTCAAGACGGTCTGCGCCAGCGATCGCGACTGGACCGACCAGGTGCGCGCGCTGATGCCGCCCGACGGCGCCGACGTGGTGTTCGACGCGGCGGGTTTCCTCGATTCGGCGGTGCAGTTGGTGCGACGGGGAGGTCAATTGGTCGAGCTCGGATGGCCCGCGCGAGATATGCCGAATACCGAGATGCGGGCGCTTTTCTTCCACGGCGTCAAGATCATGCCGTCGCGCGTGCGCGTGCCCGATACCTGGCGGCGCTCGATCGCGCTGGTCGCGAGCGGCGCCGTCGACCTGAGAGCCGATGGTGACGCATCGCTACGGCCTCGAGCGCGGGATCGAGGCCTTCGAACTGCTGCGCCGCAAACAGGGGTGAAGGCGCTGATTATGCCGCAGGGAACTTGAAGCATCGCTCCGCGCCCTGAACGAATCGCGGAAAGCGAATGTTTCGCCGCAAAAATCTGTTGAGGTGAACGACCATGCGAGACGGATTCAAAATCGTCGATACCGACTGCCATATGATGGAGCCGGAGTGGCTCTGGGAACGCTACATGGAAGACGCGTACAAGTCGCAGGCGCCGAAGATCGGGCAGCGCGCCCGAATCGGAACGGCGGACCTTCCTGGTCGAAGGCGACTCGTTCACGCGCGAAAAGGGTAAATATCCGATGGCGGCGCCGGCCTTTCTCAAAGCCGTCAAAAAGGCGATGGAGCGCTTCGACAAGCCGGCCAAACCGGGCTTCAGCGCGCAAAGCCGGCTCGCAGGACATGGACGAGCAGGGCGTCGACGTGCAGATTCTTTACCCGACCTTCGCGGGCCAGATGCTCGGGCGCGAGTTCCGCGACACCAAGCTGCTCGCCGCGTGCGTGCCGCGCCTACAACAACTGGGCCTGCCGACTACGCCGCAGCCGCGCCGGATCGCCTGCGCTGGGCCGCGGCGCTGCCGATGCAGGATGTCGAGGAAGCGATCAAGGAAGCCGATCGCGCGCACGAAAATGGGCTGCGTCAGCTACTACATGCGGCCCAATCCGGTGCGCGGCCGCACGCTCTGGCACGACGACTATCTGCCGCTTGGATGGAGATCGAGGAACTCGGCAAACCGATCTCGACGCACGATTCCGCGTCCGCCTCGGTCGCGTCATTCGGCGACCGGATGGACACCCACGTCAGCGGCCATATCCTGTCGCATCCGTTCGAGGCGATGGCGGCGATGGCCGGGCTCATCTGGTACGGCGTGTTCGAGAAATTCCCCAAGCTGAAGGTCGTCCATGTCGAAGCCGACGGCGGCTGGGTACCCTACTGGTTGCAGCGGATGGAGCAGCATTGGGACTTCAGCGGCAACGCCGAGCATGAGTATCTGACCATGCGTCCCACCGAATACTTCAAGAGCAATATCTGCGTGGCGTTCCGCGGAGACGAGCCGACGATGAAGGCGGCGGTCGAATTGGTCGGTGACGACAATTTCACCTGGGATACCGACTATCCGCATCCCGACGGCACCTTTCCGTGGGGTGTCGAGGCGATGATGAAGCAGCCGATCTCGCAGCAGGCCAAGAGCAAGATTCTGTGGGACAACCCCGCACGCTTCTTCAATCTCAATTAAGAGGCGGGCAACGATGGACTTCGAATACACGCCCGAGCAGGAAGCCTTTCGCGCAGAAGTGCGCGCCTGGCTTGCGGAAAATCTACCTCCGGACTTGTGTATCGACGACCCGATGGACGAGCGGATCGCGCCCAATCGCGAGGTCTTCGAGAAGCGGCGCGCGTGGCAGAACAAGCTCGCGGAGGCCGGATGGGTCGGGCTCTCGTGGCCCAGGGAATACGGCGGACGCGCGCGCCAGCCTGATGGAGCAAATCATCTTCGACGAGGAATACTTCAAGGCGCGGGCGCCGATTCTGCCGGGTTATTCCGGCGTCGGCCTGCTCGGACCCACGCTGATGCAATGGGGTACGGAGGAGCAGAAGAGAAAGTATCTTCCGCGGATCCTGCCCGGCGACGATATCTGGTGCCAGGGCTACTCGGAGCCCGGCGCCGGCTCCGATCTCGCCGGCCTGCAGACGCGCGCCGAGCTCAAGGGCGACTACTTCGTCGTCAACGGGCAGAAGGTCTGGACCTCCGGCGCGCAGTATCGCGGACAAGATGTTCCTGCTCGCGCGCACCGATCCCGACGCGCCCAAGCACAAGGGCATCAGCTACCTGATCCTCGACGACATGCGCGCGGCGGGAGTCGAAGTGAAACCGCTGGTCGTGATGAACGGCCATCATCATTTCAACGAAGTCTTTTTCGACAACGTGCAGATCCCGAAGGACAACATCGTCGGACCGCTCAACGAGGGCTGGAAGGTCGCGATGACGACGCTCGCATTCGAGCGCGGGATGGCGGGCGGCGGCGGCCATTCCGCGCAGGTGCGGCGGCTGGCCGAATTGGCGAAGGTGGTCAAGATCGACGGCCGCCCGGCATGGGATCACGAATGGGTGCGGCAGGAGCTCGCGCAATTCATGATCGAATGCGAGGCGGCAAAGTACACGCGGCTGCGCTCGCTGACGCGCAGGCTGAAGGGATTGCCGCCGGGTCCCGAGGGCTCCATGCTGAAGCTTCACGGCTCCGAGCTTGGAGTCCGCATCGCGCGTTTCGTGAGCGAGTTGCTCGGTGAATATGCGATGCTCGGCGAGTCAACCGAAGCCGTACCCGACGCGCCGCGATGGCTCCAGCGGGTGCTTAGTTCACGCCAATACACCATTGCCGGCGGCACCAGCGAGATTCAGAGGAATATCTTAGGCGAACGGCAGTTGGGCTTACCAAAATAGAGGTCGGGCTCACCTCATTTGTCACCCGAGTCTTGCCGGGTTTGTCAGCCAGGACGGCAACTGCCCGGGTGCCGCCCTATTGGTCGTCTTCATCATCGGTCTTCGCCGGATGTTCGACGATCCGCTCCATCTTGCGCCAGGGTTCCGAGCGGAAGGTCGGCTTATGAGCAGGCGTCGCCATCGGTGTGGGGATCGGGATGCCGAGGCTAATCGAGGGTGGACCGGGGACTCCCTCTCGCCCAAGAACCCCCGGATGCGCGGGTGGCGCTCCGCCAGGAGGCTCGACGATAATTTCGCCGATCATCTTGTCGACTTCGTGCGTCAGGCAAAAATACCGATAGCGCCCCGGAACGAGAAACGTATGCCGGTAGTTTCCGCCCGGCATCACATTGCCTGAGTAGAATGTCCTTGCGGAGCGCGGCAGCAGGGAGTCTTCGGGTCTCATCGCCTTCGTCGGATCATCGGTGACCGAATGGCTCACCATTCCGTAGTTCTTCCACTCGACGCTCTGCCCTGCCTGGATGACCAGGCTGGGCGGCTGATACATCGGGTCATCGTCACTCATCTTGACCGTAACGGCCGGTTCACCGGCGATTTCGGCCGGAATCGGCGCTGGCTCCGCGGACGCTGACTGGTCAGGCGGCTGAGCTTCTGCGGCGATGGGCAACAACGGAAGAAACGCGAGTGCGGCGGCAAACACACGCGGCACCAAACCGTTGATGCACACTCCAAGTCCCCCGGTGGAGTTGCTCGCGAGTTTCGGCACTATTACCGATCACTATGCAAAATAATCGCGTAGCCCGCAATGTTTGTTGAGCGGAGAGATGCACAAGTGCGATCATTCAGGAGTGCGCGATCCGCGCCGGAGCGATTCAGCCCGCGAGTTTGCGCTTGAGGATCTCGTTCACCACCTTCGGATTGCCCTTGCCGCCCATTGCCTTCATTACCTGCCCGACAAAAAACCCAAACAATTTGTCGCGTCCGGCGCGATACTCCGTGACCCTGGATGCTTCCGCTGCGATGACCGTGTCGCAAGCCGCGGCGATCGCGCCCTCGTCGGAGACCTGGGCCAGGCCCAATTCGAGGACGGTCGCGGCGGCTCCCTTGCGGGTTTTGCACATCGCGGCAAAAGCGGTCTTGGCGCCGTTGAGACTCAGCTTGGCGTCCTCGACCATTTTTAGCAAGCTGCCCGTTTCCACGGGCGGCGGTGCGGCGTCGGCCAACGATTTGCCGCTCTCGTTGACCGCGCGGAGTACCTCGGTCATCACCCAGTTCGCGGCGGTCTTGAAGTTGGCGAGACCGGCGGCGATTAGCGCTTCGAAATAATCGGCGACCTCGCGTTCTTCGGTCAGGATGGCAGATTCGTATTCGCTCAGAGCGAAGTCGCGGACGAAGCGCCCACGGCGATCCGCCGGCAATTCCGGCATGGACGCCTTGATCCGTTCGACCAGTTCGGCCGGCACGTGCAGGCGCGGCAAGTCCGGCTCAGGAAAGTAGCGGTAGTCGTTAGCGAATTCCTTGGAACGCATCGGCCGCGTTTCCTCGCGTACGGGATCCCACAACTGGGTTTCCTGAGCTATTCTGCCGCCTGCCTCGATGGTCTCGATCTGGCGGTCGACCTCATAGGCGATCGCTTTTTCGACGAACCGGAATGAGTTCAGGTTCTTTATTTCAGTCCTGGTGCCAAACTCGGAAGCACCTTTGCGTCGCACCGAGACGTTGACGTCGCAACGGAAATTACCTTCTTCCATCCGGCCTTCCGAAGCACCGGTATAGCGCAGGATATTTCGCAGTTCGCGCAAGTAGGCGCCGGCCTCTTCGGCCGAACGAATATCAGGTTCGCTCACGATCTCGACCAGCGGCACGCCCGAGCGGTTGAAGTCGACCAGGCTCATGCCATCCTGATGGATATTCTTGCCCGCGTCCTCCTCCATATGGATGCGCACGAGACGGATGTGCCGGGTAGCACCGTTCCCGGGGATATCTATGTAGCCACCCTTGCATACGGGCGTTTCGTACTGGCTGATCTGATAGCCCTTGGGCAGATCGGGGTAGAAATAGCTTTTGCGATCGAAATTTGAATACTCCGCGATGTTGCAATGCGCGGCTAGTCCAACCCGGACGGCGAGTTCCACGGCCTTGCGATTGAGCACCGGCAAGACTCCCGGCATACCCATGCAGACCGGACAAACATTTTCGTTGGGACCGGCGCCGAAAGCCGCCGCGCATCCGCAAAACAGCTTGGAGCGCGTGGCCAGATGAGTATGAACTTCGAGTCCGATTACGGCTTCGTAGTCTTCGGCAGTCATCGCGTTGCAATCCTCAATTCAGACAAAATCAACTTTCCGGCGGGCGCCGCACGAATGCGCCGCTCCGCTCGTATGCGTCGGCCGCACGCAGGATAGTTTCCTCATCGAACGGCGCACCCACAAGCTGCAGCCCGATTGGCATTCCGCCCGTGTCGTACCCGCACGGTAGCGAGAGCCCGGGTAAGCCGGCAAGGTTCACGGAGATCGTAAAGATATCGGAGAGGTACATCTGGAGCGGATCGGCGATTTTTTCTCCGATTTTGAACGCCGTGGTCGGCGCGGTCGGGGTGGCAATCACATCGCAGTTCGCGAAAGCGCGATCGAAGTCCTGGCGGATCAGCGTGCGCACCTTTTGCGCCTTGAGATAGTACGCGTCGTAGTAGCCAGCCGAGAGCGCGAAGGTGCCGAGCATTATGCGCCGTTTGACTTCGGTGCCGAAGCCCTGATGGCGCGTGCGATTGTACAATTCGATGTTGTTGTCGCCGGGAATGCGCAGCCCATAGCGGATACCGTCGTAGCGCGCGAGATTCGCGCTCGCCTCCGCGGTGGCGATTAGATAGTAGGCGGCGACCGCATAGTCGGTGTGCGGCAGCGAGATTTCGACGGTGCGTGCGCCCATCGTCTCGTAATGCCGCAGCGCCGCCCGCACCGCGCTTTCGACCTCCGCCGCCATCCCTTCGACGAAATATTCACGCGGCACCCCGATCCGCAGGCCCTTGATGTCTCCGCTCAAGGCGCGCTCGTAGTCGGGAACCGGACGCGCCGAACAGGTGGAGTCGCGCGGATCGACGCCCGCCACTTCGCGCAGTACGATGGCGGCGTCGCGCACGGTCTTGGCGAACGGTCCGACCTGGTCGAGCGAGGACGCGTAGGCGATAACGCCGTAGCGGCTGACGCGGCTGTAGGTCGGTTTGATGCCGACGACTCCGCAAAACGAAGCGGGTTCGCGGATTGAGCCCCCGGTGTCGGTGCCAAGCGCGGCCAGGCATTCGTCGGCGGCGACCGCCGCCGCCGATCCGCCCGACGAACCGCCCGCGACTCGCTGCCAATCGTACGGATTATGCGTCGGCCCGAAAGCCGAGTTCTCGGTCGACGAGCCCATCGCAAATTCGTCCATATTGGCCTTGCCAAGAAACACGGCACCGGCGGCGCGCAGACGCGCGATCGAGGTGGCGTCGTGCGGCGGAACGAAGTTCGCGAGAATTTTCGAGGCGCAAGTCGTCCGCACGCCGCGAGTGGCATAGATGTCTTTGATCGCGAGCGGGATTCCGCACAGCGCCGGGGCATTCCCTTGCGCCAGTCGTTTGTCGGCGGTTTCGGCCTGCGCGGTCGCCTCGCGTGGACATACCGTGATGAAGGCGTTGAGGCGCCGTTCCTGCTCGCCGATGCGGCCAAGGCAGGCGCGCGTCAGTTCCACCGCCGAAATCTCACGCCGGACGAGCAGATCGCGCGCTTCGGCGATAGTCAGTCGAAACAGTTCATCAGCCACTGGTTAACCCTAACGATTCCTCATTCGATGATTTTCGGGACCTTGAAGAGATGACCCTGCCGGTCGGGAGAATTTGCGAGCATCTCTTCGGGCGCCGGCTGATTAGTCACTTCATCGTCGCGCATCGAGGTGCCCGCCTCGCCGACTTGTGTCGTAGGCTCGACCGCGGCAGTGTCCAGCTCATTCAGTTTGTCAACGTAACTCAGGATTGCGCTGAGGTCGGCCTCCAGGCTCTGTTCCTCCGCCGGAGTCAGTTCCAACCGGGCCAGGCGAGCGACGTGGCGGACCTGTTCCACACTGATCTTATTATCGCCCATGATGTGATCGATCGTAACACCCGTGGCGATCCGTGTCAGGTTCCCGCGCCGGGTCGTTTCCAACGGTGACGCCGGAGATCATCACAGCGGGAGCGCCCCTGCCAGAGCAAAGTCGCGGTGTCTCGCGATACCAGCCATAGTGTATAGTCGACGCTCTTCGATCGAACGGAGGCGTTGATGCCTGATTATGACGTGATCACGGTTGGCGGCGGACTCGGAGGGGCTGCCCTGGGCAAGGTGCTTGCGGAAAAGGGGCTGCGAGTGCTGGTGACCGAGCGCGAAGTCGAGTTTAAAGACCGGATCCGTGGCGAGACGATGGCGCCGTGGGGCGTTGCGGAGGCACAGAAGCTCGGGCTCTACCGATCGCCTCCGCCAATCCTGCGCTCACGAGCAAACCCACATCGATGTCCTTGGTCAACCGTCCCGCGACTTGCGCACCACTACGCCGCAGCGTCTGCCTTCATTGAACTTTTATCACCCGGCGATGCAAGAGGTGGTTCTCGATAGTGCGAGGCAGGCCGGCGCGGAAGTGCGGCGCGGCGTCAGCGTTCGGATGGTCAAGCCCGGCCAGCCTCCGGTCGTGACGCTCGACGAAGGCAACACGGTTCGTGAACTCAGCGCCAGGATGGTCGTATGCGCTGACGGCAAAAGCTCGATGGGCAGGACCTGGGGCGGCTTCACACCTCGACGCGGCAAACAGCGACTCTTTGGCGCCGGGGTGATGTTCGAGGAGATGCGCATACCCGACCACGCCGGTGTGCTGGTTTTCAATCCGCCACTTCAGCAGGAGGCCTTTTTGTTTCCTCAAGGCGCGGGGCGTGTTCGGGCGTACCTGGTTTATCCGCCCGAAACTGTCCCGCGGCTTCAGGGCGAAGGTGACGTAGCGCGGTTCATCGAGGGGTGCGTGCGGACCGGGATGCCGGCGGAGAATTATGCAGGAGCGCGCGCGGTCGCACCGTTGGCTAGCTTCGACATGAGCGAACACTGGGTCGATCACCCCTACCAGAATGGAGTTGCGCTGGTTGGTGATGCCGCCGGCGCGACCGATCCAACCTGGGGACAGGGCTTGAGCATGACCGCGCGCGACGTGCGCGTACTTGCGGAGAACCTGTTAGGTTCGGCGGATTGGGACGCCGCGGGGCACGCCTATGCGCAAGCGCGCGACAAATATTTCCAGGTGTGCCTCACCGTCGAGGACTGGGAGTTTTCGCTCTTTTTCGAGCAAGGAGCCGAGGCCGACGCGCGGCGCGCACGGGCCTTCACCCGGATTACGCAGGAGCCGGATCGATTCCCCGACCATGGCGCCAGCGGACCCGAGCTCCCCTGCAACGACCATGTCCGCCGCCGCTTCTTCGGTGAAGAATAAGGCTGCGACAGATATTTCCAGGTGTGCCTCACCGTCGAGGACTGGGAGTTTTCGCTCTTTTTCGAGCAAGGAGCCGAGGCCGACGCGCGCCGTGCACGTTTTGACCTTTGTCGCACCTAGGTCTGCGCCGATGCGATCTGCCGGCGTAGCAGCCGCGCGATCTTCGGCGGTTTATGCCATGCGGTGGTTTATGGAAGACCTGGATCTTCCGCATCACCGCCTGGTTTCAAATCCAAGTCGGGTCGGTCGGATGCGCGGAGGAGCTCCATCATCGCTTTGTACGGCTCCATGAATAGCGGCAGTGGTTTCGGTCCAGGTCGAGGCGCAACCCTGACCTCGCCCGACTTGTAACCGTTGATCGCGGCTTTATGGGCGAGAACGCTAACCGCGGCGCTTTGCGGATCGCCTTGCTCAATGCCGGTCGTCAGCGAGTGGTACATCGCTTCGCATCGTTGGGTATCAACGCGCCTCATCTCATCCGCTTCCAAAGCGGGCGCGCGCCGAAGCGCTCTCCGCACCGTTTTATGGCAGGCCATGGCGCTGATCTGGTAATCGGGTGGGAAGCGTATGCCCTCCAAGAGGGGCGTTACGGGCGGCTGCAGCCCGCGCCCGACCTGCGTAATATACTGGGCCACCGCCTCGTAGCTAAGGCCGTTTAGTTTCAGGCGCATCGCCTCGATTTCAACCCACTGCGCGCGCAGCATTTCTGAGGAAAGCACCGTCGGTTGGTTGAGATTGCGGAAGCGTCCGTCCGGATTTCGCGTCGACATTGCTATTTCTCGGCGATTTCTCGACTAGAGCTTGCGGGCCCCTTTTCCCAGGGGACTCCTAGTACGATATACAGGATCATGCGGTGTTACGCAATCCAGTTTGGAGAAAACAGCGAATGAAAGTATCCGGGCGCGGTCAGGAACTGGATTCGGAGCCGCATTTTTCGCCACGACCCCAAGAGCTGGTTGCGGAGTTCGGCGATGCTCAGAAGATAAATCTCGCGATGCGAGATTAGGAGGCGGTGAGTCGGCCCCCTCGTCCTCGCCCCTGAGGCGACCGCACCCCCAACGGTCGGCGCAGAGTATGGCGGCGAGCTTGCGTTCCATATGCGACTCACGTTGGCGAGGGACTCACTTCAGGCCGGCCTTGCGCAGGTCGGCACGAAAGCGGTCGATCTGCGCGGGGAGCGCCTTACGTTGCAGGCTAGCTGTCGGGAAAATGATGTCCCTGGAGAACTCAGGGTTAAGCCTTTGAACTTCCGGTACCTCCGCCCGCGCGGCATCGTCGCGGCCGATTTCCATATAGTCAACGGCCAAAAAAGCGTGAGCCCAAAAATCGTCGGGAAAATGCGCCAAGTAAGCCTTGATAGCAGGAATTGCTTCCTGTGCCTGTCCTAGAAAAGTGTAGGCATAGCCTTTTAAGCTTGAGTAACCGTCACGCTTCTGAGGATTGAGGCGAATCGCCTTGTCCACCGCCACGAGCCCGTCCGACGCCTTGCCTTGACTAATCAGAATGAAAGCTAGCGCGATATTGCTGGGGGCTGAGTTAGGACTTAGCGCGACTGCGCGTTCGACTTTCGCTGCTTCCGCCCATGCTGCGTCCTGGTCACCTAGAAAACTGTAGGCATGAACTAACCAAACATGCGCCCAAAGATTATCGGGATAGCGAGCTAGGCAGCGCCTGAGAATCGGAATCGCTTCTTTGTAGCGTCCCAGCGCTGAGTAGGCAAAGCCTTGGTCCACCAAGTAATTGTCCGCATTTCGAGGATCGAGCCGCATCGCTTTCTCAAGTGCAACGAGAGCCTCTGCTGGTCTCGACTGATTAATCAGTACGTCAGCAAGCGACTGGTAAGCTCCAGCAGAGTTGGGATCGAGGGCAATGGCCCTTTCGGCCTCCGTTCGCGCTTGATCGAATCGCCCGCTATTCGACTCGATCTGTGCCATTGCGCCGTGCGCGAAGGACAATGAGTCATCGAGGGCAACGGCCTGCTCCTCCATCTTTAAAGCCCGCTCCTCACCGTTTGGGTCTGGATTGAAGGCCATCAGCCATCCAAGCCAGTAGTTGTAACCCAAGAGCGCGTACGCCGCAGCGTACTTGGAATCCAACTCGATGGCTTTTTCGAACAGCGGGCGCGCTTTCGTATTCCCGTCCTTTGTCAGGCTGGCAAAATACTCCGTGCCCCGCAGCAAATCGTCGTACGCCTCAAGATTCTCAGTGGTGCGGGGAATCAGGATACCTTTCTGCGACAAGGCGAGCTGAAGGTTCAGGGTCGTCACGATTCTTCGTACGATTTCGTCTTGCAGCGCAAAGACATCGCGCAGCGGTCGGTCATAGCGCTCCGCCCACAGTTCAGCGCCGGTAGTGGCGTCCGCCAATTGAACCGAGATCCGTACTTGTCCGGCGGCTTTGCGCACACTGCCTTCCAGGATGTACCTGACCCCGAGTTCCCTACCCACGTCTTGGAGCTTGGCTGCCTTGCCCTTGTAAGTGAACGTAGAATTGCGAGCGATGACAAACAGACCCGGAAGCCTGGACAGGTCGGTGATCAGGTCATCGGTGATGCCGTCACTGAAATATTCCTGGTCGCGATCCCCACTCATGTTGGTGAACGGCAACACCGCTATCGAGGGTTTGTTGGGTAAGGGAAGGGCCGGGCTTTCCGTTGGCGGGATAGAGGCATGAGTGTGCGGCGACTTGAGCGACAGATGCTGTACCAACACGATTGTGCCAACGATTATGGCCAACCCGGTCAACGACAGCACGCCGCCTCGCCAGTAGCTGCGCGAAACCCGACGCGTTCCTAGTGGTGCCGCCGTCCCGTTTGGTAACACGCGCCAGACGTGCACCGGACGCGCGATATTCTTGACTGTCTGCTCACCGCGGTCCTCGTAGCCCAACCCCAGTTTGTCCCGTATCTGCTCATGAACCGTCCCTGAGATATAAATGCCGCCCGGCTCCGCCAAACTCTCCAGCCTCGCTGCGACGTTGACGCCATCACCGTAGATCTGCTCGCCCTCGACCATCACGTCGCCGAGGTTCACCCCGATGCGAAATTCCATGCGCCGCGCAGCCGGTGTACTTTCGTTTGCCGTGCTGAGCCGGTTCTGCACTTCGACCGCGCACTGCACCGCATTGACCACGCTGGCGAACTCGGCCAAGACGCTGTCGCCGGCCGAGTTAACGAACCTTCCGCGGTGCTGCTCGATCAGGCTATCGATTATTTTACGATGTGAAGACAGGGTTCGGAGCGTCGCCTCTTCATCTTCTCCCATGAGGCGGCTGTAGCCATAAACATCGGCGCAGAGTATTGCGGCGAGCTTGCGTTCCATGAGCGACTCACGTTGGCGAGGGACTCACTTCAGGCCGGCCTTGCGCAGATCGGCGCGAAAGCGGTCGATCTCCGCGGGGAATGCTTTACGTTGTAGGCTATCCATCGGGAAAATGATCTCCACAGAGAACTCAGGGTTAAGCCTTTGAACTTCTGACACCTCCGCCCGCGCGGCATCGTCGCGTCCGAGTTCCATATAGTCAACGGCCAGATCAGCGTGAGCCCGAAAATCATTGGGATGGCGAGCCAGGAAAAGTTTGAACGCGGCAATTGCTTCTTCTGAGCGTCCTAACAGAGTGTAGGCAAGGCCTTGCTGCGCCACATAAAGGTCAGCATGCGGCGGATCGAGGCGCACCGCAGTGTCCGCCGCCACGAGGGCCTCGGCTGGCTTCCCCAGCTTATTCAGTGTCAAGGCTAGCACATGATAGCCAACGGCGGAGGCAGGAGTGAGGGCAACGGCCCGTTCGACTTCCGCCGCCTCTGCTCGTGCGGCATCGTCATCACCTAGAGAACTGTAATCATAAACTAAGAAAGCATGGGCGAAAATCACTTGGGGATAGCGCGCCAGGTAACGCTTGAAAGCCGTAATCGATTCTTTCCACCGTCCCAGGTTGGTGTAGGCAACGCCTTGTTGCAACAAATAGATGTCAGGATTCTGAGGATCGAGGCGCATCGCCTTTTCAACCGCTACTAGGGCCTCTGCTGGCTTCGCCTGTTGATTCAGTACGTCCGCCAATATCTGATAGGCTGCAGCAGCGTTGGGATCGAGGGCGATGGCGCGTTGGGCCTCTGTTCCCGCCTGATCATCCTGGTGATTGCTCGCATCGATATCGGCCATTACGCTGTGAGCCATCGACAGCGAGTCATCGAGAGCAATGGCTTGTTGCTCCATCTTTAAGGCCCGTTCGATGCCGTTCGGGTCCGGATTGAAGGCAAGCTCAAAACCAACATAGTAGTTTTCACCCAAGAACGCGTAGGCCGCAGCGTACTTCGGATCTAACTCGATAGCTTTTTCGAACAGCGGGCGCGCTCTCGCATTGCCGTCCTTTGTTACGCTAGCGAAATACTCCGCCCCCCGCAGCAAATCGTCATACGCTTCAAGATTCTCGGTGGTGCGGGGAATTAGAATACCTTTCTGTGACAACGCGAGCTCAAGGTTCAGGGTCGTCACGATCCTTCGGACGATCTCATCTTGCAGGGCGAAGACATCGCGTAGAGGCCGATCATAACGCTCCGCCCACAGTTCAGCGCCGGTAGTCGCATCCGCCAATTGAACCGTGATCCGTACCTGCCCGGCGGCCCTGCGCACGCTGCCCTCCAGGACATACTTGACACCCAGCTCCTTGCCCACGTCCTGAAGCTTGGCTGCCTTGCCCTTGTAAGTGAACGTCGACTCGCGGGCGATGACAAAGAGACCCGGGAGCCTGGACAGGTCGGTGATCAGGTCATCGGTGATGCCGTCGCTGAAATATTCCTGCTCGCGATCCCCGCTCATGTTGGTGAACGGCAAGACCGCGATCGAGGGTTTGTCGGGTAGCGTCAGCGCCGGACTTTGCGCCGGCGGAATGGAAGCATGAGTATGCGGCTGCTTGAGCGACAGATGCTGCACCAACACGATTGTGCCGACGATTATGGCCAACCCGGTCAACGACAGCACGCCACCACGCCAATGCCGCCGCGAAATTCCTGGCGGTATCGCCGCCGTTCCGTTGGGCAATACCCGAAAGACCCGTACCGCTTCGCTGATGTTCTTTACGTGTTGTTCGCCGAGATCCGCGTAGCTCAGCGCAAGTTTGTTCTTAATTTGATCGTGGACCGTATTCGAAATGCAGATGCCGCCCGGTTCCGCGAGACTCTCTAACCGTGCCGCGACATTCACTCCATCGCCGTAAATCTGTTCGCCCTCGACCATCACGTCGCCGAGGTTGACGCCGATGCGAAACTCCATCCGCCGCACGTTCGGCAAATTCGCATTCTCAACTTTGAGCCTCGTCTGCACCTCGACCGCACACTGCACCGCATTAACTACGCTGGCGAACTCGGCCAAGACGCTGTCGCCGGCCGAGTTCACGAACCTTCCACGGTGCTGCTCGATCAGGCTATCGATTATTTTACGATGTGAAGACAGGGTTCGGAGCGTCGCCTCTTCATCTTCCCCCATGAGGCGGCTGTAGCCGTAAACGTCGGCGCAGAGTATAGCGGCGAGCTTGCGTTCCATGAGCGGCTCACGTCAGCACGGAACTCACTTCAGGCCTGCCTTGTGCAAATCGTCACGAAAGCGGTCTATCTCTGTGGGGAACGCCTTATGATCCAGGCTGGCCGTCGGGAAAATCATGTCCACCGTCAATTGAGGATCGAGCCTTTGAACTTCCGCCGCCTCCGCCCGCGCGGCATCGTCGCGACCGAGCTCCATATAGTCAACGGCCAGATAGGCGTGAGCCCAAAAATTATGGGGAAAGTGAGTCAGGTGACGCTTGAAAGCGTCAATTGCTTCTTGCCATCGTCCTAACAGGGTGTAGGCAACGCCTCGAAAGCGTAGATGGCAGACGCAAAAGTCCCGCTTTCGCGGATCGAGGCGTATCGCGGTGTTCACCGCCACGAGGGCCTCGGCCGGCTTCCCCATACTATTCAGTGCCCAGGATAGCGGCACATACCCGAACGAAGAGTTAGGAGTGAGGGCAACGATCCGTTCGACTTCCGCCACCTCTGCGCGTGCGGCATCTTCGTCGCCTAAAAAACTATAGTCATTAGCCAGGAAGGCATGAAAATAAATATTGGGAAAGCGAGTCAGGCCACGCTTGAGAGCCGGAATCGAATCTTTCCACCGTCCCAGCTCCATGTAGGCAATGCCTTGCTCCCCGACGTAATTGTCGGCATTCCGCGGATCGAGGCGTATCGCTTTTTCGACCGTCGCGAGGGCTTCTGTCGGCTTTACCTGAACATCCAGTAGTGCCGCCAATGTCTGATAAGCCATGGCATAGTTAGGATCGAGGGCAATGGCGCGTTTGGCCTGTACTCCGGCCTCATCGTACTGCTCGATCGCCGCATCGAGTTGGGCCATCACACAGTGCGCGCCCGACAACGAGTCATCGAGAGCGATGGCCTGATGCTCCAGTCTTAAGCCCCGCTCGATTCCGCTCGGGTCCGGATTCAAAGCGAACACCACACCAGCAAGGTAGTTCCAGCCCAATTGTGCGTAGGCCGCAGCGTACTTCGGATCCAACTCGATGGCTTTTTCGAACAGCGGGCGCGCATTCGCATTCCCATCCTTTGTTAGGCTGACCAGATATTCCGTGCCCCGAAGCAAATCGTCATACGCCTCAAGATTCTCGGTTGTTCTGGGAATCACGAAACCCTTCTGCGACAAGGCGAGCTGAAGGTTCAGGGTCGTCACGATTCTTCGTACGATTTCATCCTGTAGCGCAAAGACATCGCGCAGAGGCCGGTCATAGCGTTCCGCCCACAGTTCATCTCCCGTGGTGGCGTCCGCCAATTGAGCCGTGACACGTATCTGCCCGCCGGCCTTGCGCACGCTGCCCTCCAGGACATACTTGACGCCCAGCTCCTTGCCCACGTCCTGAAGATTGGCTGCCTTGCTCTTGTAAGTGAACGTCGAATTGCGGGCGATGACAAAGAGACCCGGAAGCCGGGAGAGGTCGGTGATCAGATCATCGGTGATGCCGTCGCTGAAATATTCCTGCTCCTTATCTCCGCTCATATTGATAAAGGGCAACACCGCGATTGACGGCTTGTCGGGCAACGCGAGCGCGGGCTTTTCCTGCGGCGGAATCGATGCGTGAGTATGCGGCGGCTTGAGCGTTAAATTTTGCACCAGCAAAATTGCTCCAACAATAATCGCCAGCCCCGTCAGTGAGAGAACGCCACGGCGCCAATACCTCCGCGGAATCTGTCGTGTTTCCCGTGGCGCTACCGTGCCGTTCGCCAGCACCCGAAAGACTCGGACCGGTTTCGCGATGTTCTTGACCTGTTGCTCGCCAAGATCCGCAAAACTCAGCGCCAATTTGTCCCCGAGTTCTTCGCGCACCTTCCCCGACACACAGATACCGCCGGGCTCCGCGAGGCTTTCCAGGCGGGCGGCGACGTTGACGCCATCACCGTAGATCTGAGCGCCCTCGACCATCACATCGCCGAGGTTGACCCCGATGCGAAATTCCATGCGCCGCGCAGCCGGTGTACTTTCGTTTGCCGTGCTGAGCCGGTTCTGCACCTCGACCGCACACTGCACCGCATTAACTACGCTGGCGAACTCGGCCAAGACGCTGTCGCCGGCCGAGTTAACGAACCTTCCGCGGTGCTGCTCGATCAGGCTGTCGATTATCTTGCGATGTGAAGACAGGGTTCGGAGCGTCGCCTCTTCATCTTCCCCCATGAGGCGGCTGTAGCCGTAAACGTCGGCGCAGAGTATAGCGGCGAGCTTCCGTTCCACGTTCCTCTCTATCCGCAGAACGACGATCCATCCGATGTGGGCAGCTTGTCATAACGATGCTCGCAGAGCTATTGGAGTCGAAGAGGGATCGCTGGGAAACGCATAGCCGGCGTTGCGCGGAGGTCGGCCAGGAAGCCCGATCGAATGGCAAGGTTTTGGGGCGAGGAAACGCAACGCCAAACACGGTGCATAAGGACCAAACGGATGAACTTCGGAATCGCCTTGATGTTTCGCAATCCGCTGCCCCAGCGGGTCCCATTTACCGAGATTTACGCCGAGCATCTCGATCTTGCCGTGCAGGCCGAGGAGCTAGGCTATGACTCCGTGTGGTTAACCGAGCATCATTTCGTCGACGATGGCTATTCGCCCTCGCTGCTACCCATCGCTGCCGCGATCGCCGCGCGCACAAAGAAAATCCGGATCGGTACCTTCGTTATCCTGCTGCCGCTCCATAATCCGCTGCGCATTGCCGAGGACGGCGCCACGGTCGACGTGATCTCTAAAGGCCGCTTCGATGCTGGCTTCGGGCAGGGCTATCGCGTACCCGAGTTCACCGGCTTCAACATACCGCGCAATGAACGCGGCCCTCGGCTCGAGGAGGGCGCCGAGATCGTGCGCCGCGCCTGGACCGAATCCAATTTCAGTTTCGACGGCCGCTTCAACCGCGTGACCAATGTCACCGTCACCCCCGGCGTAGTCCAGAAACCTCATCCGCCGATTTGGCTGGCGGCGCGCGGTCCGAAATCGATTCGACGCGCCGCGCGTCACGGCTACCACTTTATGGGGACCGGCGGGGCGGGCCAGCAGGAGACCTACGACGCGGCCTTGAGGGAGTTTGGGCGGAATCCCGACGATTACAATATCGGGCAGCTTCGTACGGTCTTTGTCGCGGCTCGCCACGAAAGCGCGTGGGACGCCGCCGAAGCCGGAGCACACTACATGCTGGGCTGCTACGGCAAGTGGTTCGCCGAAGCCAATGATCTGCCGGGCGATTCGGGTGGGGCGGCCATGCCTCCGATCGGCGAATTCCGCCGCTCCGATACGTCGGCGCTCTTCGGCGAGCCGCTCGTGATTGGTACGCCGGATGAAGCGACCTCGATGCTCGAGGACTACTTCGCGCGCACGCGTGTGACCCATCTGGTGATGGCGATGGCGTTGCCCGGCGTAGATTCGAAAAAGGTCAGCTCCAGTATGCGGCTCTTCGCCAAGGAAGTCATGCCGCATTTCAGACGAAAGGCGCGGGCGAAGCAGCGTATGGCCCGGGCCTGAAAGGAGGTCGAAGCGCACTCCGTATATCTTTCGCCGATCGTGGTACATCGCACGTCAAAACATCAACGAGTGCCGCGTTCCCTACATCTGCGTTACGCTATTTGGAGGCTTCTTAATTGGAGGATTGCTGATGCCACGAGAAATGCGTCGTATCGTAACCGGCCATGACGCCGCTGGAAAATCGGTCGTCGTCATAGATGGTCCCGCGACTAAGGCCAACGCTTACTGGCTCACCGATACGGCTCCAGCCGACAACAAAAAAACCGACGACACCGCGCAACTCGTGCGCGGGCTCGAACCACCGCTGGCGGGAACGATCTTCCGCTACGCGGCGATTCCGCCGGAGGATCCCAACGTTTCCCCCGAAGAACGCGAGCGGGCGACTGCCCGGATGTTTGAACAGATGGGCGCGTCTCACTGCCGCGCAGACACCACCCGCCATCCTGGCATGCATAAAACGCGCACGGTGGATTACGTCATCCTGCTATCCGGCGAAGTGACCCTGCTGCTCGACAAGGGCGAGGTCGACCTCAAGCCGTTCGACGTTGTTGTCCAGCGCGGGACCAATCACGCCTGGGTGAACAAGGGCAAGGAACCCGCGCTGATCGCCGCGGTGCTGGTTGACGCGAAAGCGATATAGCCCGTAAAGCGCGAAGAGGGTGGGCACGGCGCCACTTGCGGAGGCGACTTTCAGCTATCGATTGCCGGTTTCCTAGACTGCGGGTCATGCAGCAGCCACGCTCAGGCCATCGGCACTCGCTGCGGAGTCTGATCCTACGGCCGTACGCGTTCGCGGCTGAATTTTTCGACCGCTGGTACGAGGAATTGCCGTGGCGGAGGCGCGTGCCCCTGGGCAAGCGCGGCGAGCAAATTGCCGCTCGCTATCTGCGGCGCAGCGGCTACCTTATAATTAAGCGCAATTACCGCGCCGCCGGCGCCGAAGTTGACCTGATTGCGGTTGAAGACCAGACGCTGGTCTTCGTCGAGGTCAAGGCACGCTCGGGAAAGCGCCTTGGAACTCCGCAGGAAGCCGTCGATGAACGCAAGCAGAACCGCATCCGGCGGGCGGCGGAGGTCTACGCCGCGCGGAATCGCGTTACTGAGATACCTATACGGTTCGACGTGGTCGCGATTGTCGGGGCCGGGCGAGGCCGGAAGCTGGAATTGATAAGGAATGCCTTCTGAATGTTGGACATCAAACTGATTCGCGAGCAGACCGCCTTCGTCAAAGCAGAATTGGCGAAGACCGGAGTCGACGCAGCCGATGTCGATAGTGCACTCGAGGCCGACGTTGAGCGTCGCCGTTTGCAGCACGACCTCGACGAAATGCGTGCCCGCCGGACCCGCGAGTCCAAGGAACTGGGTCGCCTGGCGCCCGCGGAGCGCGACGCCAGACGCGCCGAGATGCGCGAACTGGGCGATAAGATTACTGCCGGCGAGCGCGATTTGGCTGAGGTCGAGCAGCGGGTTACCGACCTCATGCTCGGCCTGCGCAATCTCCCACGCCCGTACGTGCCGGTCGGGACGGGCGAGGCTGACAACAAAATCGTTCGTAGCGAGGGCGAACCGCCTAAATTCGACTTTGCTCCGCTACCCCATTGGGAACTCGGCGAACGCCTCGGAATCATCGATTTCGAACGTGGAGCAAAACTCTCGGGTACTCGCTTTTATGTGTTGATGGGACTCGGCGCACGGCTCCAGCGCGCCTTGATCGATTGGATGCTCGAACTGAAGCGCGAACAAGGTTACATCGAAGTCGCGCCGCCACTCATGGTCACCCGTGCGACAGTCATCCAGACGGGTCATCTGACCAAGTTCGGCAGCAATATGTATCACGATGATGAGGACGATTTTTGGTTTATTCCGACTGCCGAGGTGCCTCTTACCAATCTCTACAGCAACGAGATTCTCGAGGCCGAGCGTCTGCCGATCTATATGAGCGCCTACACCCCGTGTTTTCGTCGTGAAAAAATGTCGGCGGGGCGGGACGTTCGTGGAATAAAGCGCGGCCATCAGTTCGACAAGGTCGAGATGGTAAAACTGGTTCGACCGGAGACTTCAGACACTGAACTTCAGGCATTGGTTGAGGATGCAGCTGAGGTCTGCCGGCGCCTCAAGATTCCCTTTCGCGTGCTCCAGCTATGCACCGCCGATCTGGGCTTCGCCAGCGCCGCAACTTACGATATCGAAATGTGGGCGGCCGGCCTGGGTGAATGGCTCGAGGTGAGCTCGTGCTCGAACTGTACGGATTTTCAGATGCGCCGCTCGAACATTCGCTTTCGTCAGCAAAAGGGTGGCAAGACCGAGTTCCTTCACGCCCTCAACGGTTCAGGGCTGGGCCTGCCGCGGACTTTGATCGCGGTGCTGGAAAACTACCAGCAAGCAGATGGCAGTGTAGTGATTCCCGAGGTTTTGCAACCTTACATGGGCGGACTTAAGGTGATCGCGGCGAAAGCTTAGCGGTTCTTCCGATTGTCCAAGTACGTTTTGGTGAGGCTAGAGTAGAAATACTGACTACCAGCCTCATCTTTCACCAGTAGTTCGCCTGACCGTAACAAAGTCTTAACATTACCGCCGTAGGTTGGTCAGATAGGCTGCGAGAACGGATGCTCTATTCGTCGGCAGTGGCTATAGTGCAAGAGGGGCTCTTGGCCGAACTGGCGGAAACTGTGCACGAAGGGTTGGCGGTGGCGAGGGAGGTCCGTCAGCGGGGCTTTGCTGTTCGCGCGGTCGGTGATCGTCTTTTCAATCTCGCGACCGCCCTGTTGGCGCTCATCACATTAGCCCTGCTCTTCGCCTTCACCTGCGCGCTGATCGTCGAATCGATGCCCTCGATCCGACAGTTCGGCTTGCGATTTCTCATCTCGACAGACTGGGATCCGACCAACGATCAGTACGGAGCGCTCCCGTTCATATATGGAACCACGGTGTCGTCCGCCTTGGCCCTACTCATCGCGGTTCCCTTAAGCTTGGGGGTGGGACTGTGCCTGAGCGAGATGGCGCCGGAGTGGCTATCACGCAAACTTGGCTTTCTGGTCGAACTGATCGCTGCGATTCCCAGCGTTGTCTATGGCCTTTGGGGAATCTTTGTGATGGGCCCGTGGTTGCGTGACCACCTCGAGCCGATGCTGGGAAAATACCTCGGCTTCCTGCCCCTGTTTCAGGGGCCACGCGTCTCCGTCGGCATGCTTAGCGCAGGGGTGGTGCTGGCAATCATGGTGCTGCCCTATATTTCGGCCGTCTGTACGGATGTATTCAGGGTGGTCCCCCAGACTCAGCGCGAAGCGGCATTCGCTCTGGGTGCCACCAAATGGGAGATGGTGCGGATGGCGGTGCTCCCCTTCGGTACTTCGGGCGTAATTGGCGCGATCATCCTGGGACTCGGCCGCGCGCTCGGGGAGACTATCGCCGTTGCCATGGTGATTGGTAATCGGCCGGAGATCTCCAGCTCTTTGTTTATGCCGTCAACGACTCTGGCCAGTGTCATCGCCAACGAATTCGTCGAGGCCACTTCGGCGATGAACGTCTCGGCACTGATGGAACTCGGCTTGGTGCTACTCCTGCTGGGGCTGATTCTGAATGTCGCTGCGCGCATCTTGGTGTTGGGCGTGACTCAGCGCCGCTTCCGCGGAAATGAATGATGATCGCGACTCCCGCACAGCGACGGCGCAACTACTACCGCAAATTCAAGAGCGACCTCATGGTCGCTGTCACGATCTTCGCGACCGCGCTCGCACTGGTCCCGCTGTTTCTTGTCCTTGGTTATCTCACCGCGAAGGGCGCCTCGAGTCTCAGCTGGAGTTTCTTTACCAGGATGCCGACTCCGGTCGGGCAGCCGGGCGGTGGAATGGCGAATGCGATCGTGGGGACCTTTGAATTGGTGGGAATCGCCTGTCTGATGGGCGTTCCTATCGGGGTAGGTGGGGGTATCTATCTGGCCGAAAATCGGGGCCAGCGTCTGAGCCATGCGATCCGCTTTGCCGCCGATATTATGATGGGCATCCCGTCCATCGTGATCGGCGTATTCGTGTACTCGGTGATGGTGCGTCCGATGGGTGGATTTTCGACCATCGCGGGCGCCGTCAGCCTTGCGATCATCATGGTGCCGCTGGTGGCACGTACCGCCGAGGAGATGATCGTGCTGGTGCCTCACGAATTGCGCGAGGCCTCCCTTGCTCTGGGTGTACCGCGCTGGCGTACCACAATTTCCGTGGTCGCCCGCACGGCGAGCAAAGGTATCGCGACCGGCGTGATCCTCGCGATCGCACGCGTGGCGGGCGAGACCGCGCCGCTATTGTTTACCGCCTTCGGCAATCGCTTCTGGTCAACTTCGCTTACTCAGCCAATCGCTTCTCTCACGGTTCAGGTTTACACCTACGCTATTGCCCCCTTCGCGGACTGGCAGCGCCAGGCCTGGGCCGGAGCGCTCACTCTCACCGTTATAGTGCTTGCGCTCGAATTGGGCGTAAGATGGGTTACGAGGGGAACGGCGCGGTGGCAAGATAGCTATGCCCGACAAGCTGATTGTTCGTAACCTCAATGCCTACTTCGGCAAGAACCATGCGCTTCACGATGTAAGCCTCGCCATCGGGGCGAATCAAGTAACGGCCATAATTGGTCCCTCTGGATGCGGCAAGTCCACCCTGGTGCGGTGTCTGAACCGGATGCATGAAGTGGTGCCTGGCGCCACGGTCAAGGGTGAGGTGCTCCTTGATGAAGAAGACATCTATGCACCGGGGGTCGATCCAGTTCAGGTGCGGCGGCGGATCGGCATGGTCTTTCAGAAAGCCTCGCCGTTTCCGACGATGTCGGTCGAGGACAATGTGGCGGCCGGGCTCAAGCTCAATGGCGTGTCCCTGAGCCGCGGCGATCGCGATCGCGTAGTCGAGAAGAGCCTGCGCCAGGCGGCCCTCTGGGAGGAAGTAAAGGATCGCCTGAGCCGTCCCGGGATCAGCCTTTCCGGCGGCCAGCAGCAGCGGCTCTGCGTGGCGCGGGCGCTCGCGGTGGAGCCCGAAGTGCTGCTGATGGACGAACCGTGCTCCGCGCTGGACCCGATCTCGACCGCGCGGATCGAAGAATTACTGCTGGAACTGAAGGAGAACTATACGATCGTCATTGTTACGCACAACATGCAACAGGCGGCGCGCTGCTCCGACCATACCGCCTTCATGTATGCGGGCGATCTCATCGAGTTCGGCGAGACCAAGCAGATTTTCACCAATCCGACCCGCCGCGAAACCGAAGACTATATAACGGGTCGCTTTGGGTAAGCCTGGAGGCAGCCATGGACAATACTCAGTTGCAGCACACCAACCGTGCCTACGAGGAGGAGTTGCGCGGCCTGCGCGCCAACCTTCTTAAGATGGGCGGCCTCATCGAGCGCCAAATCGCGGAGGCGGTCGATTCCCTGGTCAACCGCAATACCGAACAAGCGCGCGAGACTATCGCGCGCGACGCCGAAGTCAACCGCATGGACGTCGAAAGCGATGAGCGGTGTATTCGCCTCCTCGCTCTGCATCAGCCGGCTGCCAGTGATCTCCGCTTCATCACCACTGGGCTCAAAATCACTACCGACCTGGAGCGCATCGGTGACAATGCCGTGAACATCTGTGAGCGTGCGGTCGAGCTCAACGAAGAGCCGCAGCTTAAGCCCTACATCGATATTCCGCGAATGGCCGAAATTACGCAGACCATGGTCAAAGACAGCCTCGACGCGTTCATGCGCGATGACACTGCGCTCGCGGCCGAAGTTATCGCCCGCGACGACGAGGTCGACGCGCTCAACTACCAGATTTTCCGCGAACTGCTCAGCTATATGGCCGAGGACGCCACCACTATCGCCCGCGCGACCCGTATTCTGTTTGTTTCCAAATACCTCGAGCGCATCGCGGATCACGCGACGAACATCGCGGAAATGGTCGTGTACATGGTGAAGGGCAGGACGATCCGACATATGGACAAGAAACAAAAGCAATGAACCAAGTCACCGAGCAAAATCGCGAACGATTGCGCCAGAAAATCCTGGTTATCGAAGACGAAGGCGACATTCGCGAACTGCTGCGCTACAACCTGGCGCAAGAGGGCTTCGCCGTCGAAGAAGCCGCCGACGGTGCCGAGGGTCTCGATCGCATCGGCCGGCGCGCGCCCGACCTCGTCGTACTCGATCTGATGCTCCCACGGATGTCGGGGCTTGAGCTATGCCGCCGCGTCCGCTCGAACTCGGAGACCGCGCGCCTGCCCATCCTCGTCGTCACCGCCAAGGGTGCTGAGGTCGATCGCGTGCTCGGCCTTGAGATGGGTGCCGACGACTACGTGGTCAAGCCGTTCAGCCCGCGCGAGGTGGTGGCGCGCGTCAAGGCCCTGTTGCGGCGCTCCGGAGCGGTAACCGAGCCGGCGGGGCCCGCGGCGTTCGAACGCGGCCGGTTGCGCATCGACTTCTCGACCTACGAAGTGTTCGTCGAGGGTCAGCGTCACGATCTGGCGCTGCGCGAATTCGAACTGCTGCGTTTTTTCGTCCAGCATCCGTTGCGCGTTTATAGCCGCGAGCAGTTGCTCGATCTAGTGTGGGGACGCGATACCTTCGTCGAACCACGTACTGTGGACGTTCATGTGCGCCGCCTGCGCCAGCAGGTCGAGCGCGACGACGCCAAACCCGAGTTGATCCTGACCGTTCGCAGCGTCGGCTATCGCTTTAACCCGGACGCGCTTGGGTAGCTCAAGCAATCCGCGGCTGGCGGCGGCAATTGTTGTAAGCCTGCTACCGCCGACGGTCACGCTGATTGTACTCGGACTGGTCGGCGCCGTTTCATTCGTCTGGGTGGCGCTTGCCGTGGGTGCGGGGCTCGCCGCCGGCGCCATCTGCATCTTCCCCGTCGCCAACTCCTGGGCGCGTCACGCCGAGCGCGTTGCCGCGGCAGCGGATGCGATTGCGCGCCACCAACCACCCTCGTATTTCATGCCCGATGAAAGTGATGCCATGGGGAGCGCGGAGCGCCATCTGCTCGAGGCAGCGGACGCGGTCGCAGCTCAGATCTCTACCCTCGAGGAGCAACGCGGCGAATTCGAGGCGATCCTCCGCAGCATGAGCGAGGCGGTGGTAGTTACCGGCGCCCGTGGCGACATCGTGCTGCTTAACGGCGCCGCGCGCCGGATGTTCGCCCTCGCCCCCGAAGCCAGCTATCGCGGACGTGGGTTCGTCGACCTATGCCGTGATCCGCGGCTGCAGGAATTCGTCGGACGCGTCGCCGTGGCGCAGGCCCACGATGTGATGACCGCGGAATTGTTGATTCAGTTGCCCGCGGTGCGCCACCTCGAGATCAGTGCGGCGCCGGTCCAGACGGCGGAAGGTACGCCCGCCGCCCGCGTTTTCGTCTTTCACGATATCAGCCGGCTGAAATCGTCCGAGACCGCGCGCACCGACTTCATCGCGAATCTGACCCACGAACTGCGCACTCCGCTCACCGCGCTCTACGGCTATGCCGAGACCTTGGTCAAAGGTGTCGATGATCGCGCTACCGAACGGCGCTTCCTCGAGATCATCGAGCGCCAAGCCCGCCGGCTCGCGCGGCTGATCGACGACCTGATCTCGCTCTCCGACCTCGAGCGCGGACTCACCCCGCTCAAATTCGAGCCGCTGGATCCCTCGCGCACACTCGAGGAAGCGGCCGAACTGATGCGCCAACAGGCGCGACGCGGCGGCGTGACTCTCGAGGTAAAATGCCCGCAGGATCTGCCGCCGGTGCCCGGCGACCGCGACCGGATTCACCAGGTGATGCTGAATCTGCTCGACAACGCGATCAAGTACACACCTCGGGGGGGGGCCGTCACGGCTATCGCGCGCGCGCCGGCTGTCGACAATGAAGGTAGATACGGCGTGGAGTTCGCGATCTCCGATACGGGCGAAGGAATTCCCGCCGCCGATATTCCGCGGCTCACGGAACGCTTCTACCGGGTAGACCGCGCGCGCTCGCGCGAACTCGGCGGCACCGGTCTCGGTCTGGCGATCGTCAAGCATATCGTGCAGCTTCATCGCGGCACGCTCAAAATCGAAAGCCGCGTGCGTGAGGGAACCACGGTCACGGTGTGGCTGCCGGTCGCCTCGTCGATTTCAGCGGTCGCGCAGACTTGACCTCGGCGGGACTGGCGCGCGCCGTCTTGCGAGGGGCCGCATGATATGAAAGTTTTTGAGGTTCCCGCCGCGCGCCCTTAGCTCAGCGGATTAGAGCAACAGACTACGGATCTGTGGGTCGGGGGTTCAAATCCCTCAGGGCGCGCCAAATTCTTCAATCAGATCAAACCTCTATTTCTCTGATTCATAAGGTGCGCGGAACCGCGGGCCGCCAACCGCTGCCTCAAGGTGGTGGTGCCGAATTGCCCTGATGAAAGGTGGCCGGTCTGCGCCGGCTCTCTAACCACGTCAACATGAGCGGCTACCCGTTCCCGTCTGTCGGTTGACCGAGCGAATTTCTCATTGCATCGAACCGATTGATCATTACGTCGCCGAAATTTCCGATCCAAAAGTCGGGCGGTTTTCGCTGAACGGTGAAACGTCACGAGCGCCAGTCGCGGACCCGGGGCTCTTAAAGGAATTAGGCCCGCAGTGGCGATAATTTGGAAGCTTCGAGAGCTCGGGGGGACTCCAACTCTCGCGGGGCGCTTTTTAGTGAGCGGCTAGAACATGAACTCATCGGAATCCATTCCGAGAAGTAGGCGCCCCGCCGGGCGGTACATCCGGAGGTGCACCACGTAATGCTGGCACGCGGTGGCGATATCGCGCAGGTCGCGGTCCAGCGGACTGCCGCGAAAGATAGAACTTGAAGAGGCGATGTCGTAGAGCGCGGACACTACTTCCTTCGCCGTCTGATGGGAGTAGGTGATCATCAGGCGATAGGTGGCGCGCTGGCGCGGTGAAGGCCGGTCACCCTTGCACAACGTTGCCCACAATTCCTCGACGGTGCTGTAAACATAGGCCCGGGCGGCTCCGAGCGCGGCCTCGGCCCACGCGACCGCGTCCTGAACGCGACTATCTTCGCGCAGCGGGCGTCCGCTCGGCTGCGCCAGCTTGCTCGATCCGAGTTCGGTCAAATAGTCGATGGCACTGCGGCCGATGCCAAGCGGAACCCCGGCATGAGAAACCAAAAACAGCGGCGGGAAAAGGTAAAGCGGTCCCGAACAATATGGCGGCTCCGCCATGCTGACGCTTTCATTGGCCGGCACGAAGACGTTCTCAACAGTGAAATCGTTGCTGCCCGTGCCCCGCATTCCGGTCGTATGCCAGACGTCGATGATTTTAGCCTTCGAAGCCGGAACCAGCATGACGCGATATTCGGGCTGGCCGTTGGGGCGACGTTTAGGTTCGCCATTTTGATAAACCATGCATCCGCAAACCATGGTTGAGGCGTGGGCGCTGCCACTGCCAAAGTGCCACGTGCCGCTCACACGAAAACCCCCGTCGACAACTTCGGCGCGATGGGGCGGGCGCAGTTGCCCTGCGATCACTGAATCGACTCCTCCAAACAGGCGCCGGGCAGTGTCAGGGGCGAGAAACGCCGACAGAAAACTACCGGCGCTTCCGATCATCGACAACCATCCGACCGAACCGTTAAAGCGCGAAAGTTCTTCCACTACCCGCACCTGGGCCATTGGATCCAATTCGCTCCCACCGTAGATGCGCGGCACTCCCATGCGAAACACCCCCGCCTCCATCAGGGCGCGGGCAAGTGGCGGCGGCAGACGGCGCTCAGTTTCCATTGCCTCCGCGGCAGCGCGGATCTGCGACTCGAGTAGTCGCGCTGCCGCTAGGACATCGCTCGGGGAATGCGCAACTTCGTGGATTTGTTCGGCCATCGTATCCCTCGATTCCGATTCTGATTGGGAGTGGCAGAGTGTAAGCGTATTATCGGCGTTTTCGACCGGCGACCGCCAGATTGTCGTCAATCAGTTCGTTCTGCAAGACCCCGAGGGTCTGTCCAAAATCGACAAGGCTTGGCTGCGGAAGTGTAGACCAGGCGACTTATCGAACCTTACAGAGTTCCTTCTCAAGTTCCACCAGTACTCTAAGATGACGGCGGGAAGTTGGGGTGCACACCATCGCGCCTTCATGCGCTCAATCAATCTGTAGCGGTCACCATCCTACAAGGAACGAACCGGAGACGCAGACGACTGCTGAGAAAACTATCAAAACGCGAGTCATCTGGTCCTCGTGCTTCTTTCATCAGCAATCGAAGGGTGCCGCGATTAAGTCTAGCCAGCCGAAATCAGGTTTGATGTCGACCCGAACCACTTCGCCGCGGAAATGGGAGCATTCCGCCGCAGGCTGCGGATAGGCCTTGATCTTTCAGAATTTCGGGTCCCGGTATACAGTAGGAAAGTCGAACGGACCGGCATAGGCGAGCGCGACACTGGGACCCGATCCGCTAAGCGTCGCGGCGGCCAGGCAAAACCGCAGCAGACCACCACGCGTTGCGGATTTAGGATTGGATTCGCCGCAGCTTTCGGTCCGTTCATTCAAGGCACTCAGTGCACCTCGCCGAATGGCCGCTGTTTTGCGAACTCATAGGGATCCCTCTTGTTCGATTGCTTCGGTTTTGAAGTCAGACACGTTGCGCCCCGCGACCGGAAGCCTCAGGACGATCTCACGGCCGACTTCGGCCTCGGCACGGGCCAACGTGATGTCGCGCAGCTCAAGTACGTTTAGGGCAGAGTTAAGCACGATGTCGATAGGATCGATCGCCGGCGTCACGTTGGTCGAATAGCGGGTGTCGGTGCACGAGAAGATTTCGTGCCCGTCGCGGGTAGAGACCATTCTAATACGCGCCGTCACGCGCCAGGCGGCGACGAGAAACGCGTAGTAGGCCTCATAGTCAACCACTTCGCCGTAGACTACGGCATCGGCGTGCAGCCAGCGGCCGATTTCCATCGGGCTGGTGGCGCTAAGCTTATCGAAATCAGTGATACCCCGGTTGGCGAAGACCGCATCGGTCGCCAACAGAGGTACCAGCGTGAATTCACGCGTCGCTAGGTCGCCCGCGAAGGCGCGACGCAGGTTGTTCGCGTGGCTCCATCCCCAGCGGGCGCGCTCCTGATCGCTGCGTGGGAGCAGCGGAAGCTTGTCGACAACGAATTCGCCCTCGCCCAGGTCGGTGAACGGCAGCACCGCGATCTTCTTCGGCGGTGCCTTGTTGATAGTCGGGGGCAACCGCGAACTCGGCGGCCCCCGGATCGACTTCAATGACGCGGTCGTACCA
This sequence comes from uncultured Pseudomonadota bacterium, assembly GCA_963837035.1. Lineage (GTDB taxonomy): Bacteria > Desulfobacterota > Binatia > Binatales > Binataceae > JASHZA01. The sequence goes on along the minus strand of CAWIMH010000016.1, from coordinate 13,499 downwards.
CGCTTTCCGACCATGTGTCGTTACGTCTTCTTCGGTCAAGAAGAAGGGCCGCGACTTGTACTGTGTCGAAGCCGTCGAGCATCCTGAAAGCAGAAACACCACCAGTATTAAATCAACTAATTTCCTCACAATCCGAGCATAGCCAGTTCGCTTCCAATCAAGCCTCCCGAGCGTAACGTCTGTCCTGTAATTCATGTTCTCTAAATAACAAGATTTAATGAATTGGGCGAGTTGAACTTGCTCGCCCGCGTGTCCGGGTAGTTAGGTAGGGTTCGACCCCTTAAAAGCGAGGGGGCCGAGAGGAGTGTGAATGGATTCACAAGAAAGAGCGAAGGTGTCGGCATTGACCAAGCGCGGTCACTCGCTGCTCGACAAGATTAGCGCGCCCACGGATAAGCAGCGTCTATTGGGTTCCGAGGCAGTCTTGGAACTGCAAGGGATCATATTGCGTTGCGACGGATTTTCCCGCCTCCTCTCTTTAGACCGGCTGAACCATTGATCCAACCTGCCCCCGAGTCCGCGCCAGAACGTTAGCGCACCGAGCGTGAGCGATTTGGCACTTTTCCGTTGGCGAACGAAAAATCGGAGCAGTCTCGGCTGACGAAGGTTCCTCGGCCTCAACAAGCACTTATCTAGCGCCGGGGCACCTCCTCGCTCTAGAATTCGTTGTCGTGACCGCTTCAGCGGTGGCGCGAGTATTATGTTGAAGACTGCGATCGAAGAACGCAGCCGATTGGCTCGCCCGGCCTTCGGCGGGACCGCAACGGCCGGAATAACTCAGAACAGCTAGGAGGACACGATGGGTATCATCTCATGGATCGTCGTCGGACTGATCGCAGGCTTCATCGGCAGCAAAATTGTCAATAAGACCGGTGAGGGGCTAATTCGCGATATCATTCTGGGAATCATCGGAGCGTTCGTCGGCGGATGGATCTTCACCGCGATAGGTGCGGCTGGCGTAACCGGCGTTAACATCTACAGTATCTTCGTCGCCGTGATCGGCGCGGTAGTTGTGCTGATCGGGTATCACGCGATTTTTGGTCAAAGGGCCATGGCGTGATTGCCCACGCGGTCACTTCAATCTCTTAAAGAGCAGGCGGGCGTCACCTGAGGGCGGCCTACTTGATTCAGCCTGCACGAACGGGCCTGGACGACCGAAGTCGTTGGATCCTTACGGCTGGACAGAGCGTCGGAATGACCGCGTTCGCTCTAGGCGAGTTCCCTGCAGCACATCGTATTCAACTGATAGATGTAATCGCATTGACCTGCGCAGGAGAAGGACCGAGACTGAGCTTAGGGAGTCGAGTCCGACTTTGATCGTACTTCACAGTGCTTCTTCCCTGCGCCTTTGACCACTCCCATTAGAGCCTGGCAAATGGCGACCGGCGTTCACCACAAGTTCGGATCTCCTCGCCGCGCCACGGCTATGGCGATGACACTGCGCCCATAGACGGAGGATCGGCGACGCTTCACGCATACGTAGTGCCATGGGGGCAGTCGAAGAAACGGGCTTTCGGAAAAGAGACAATGAACGGCTATTTGCCAAATCCGACTGTCGGCATGCCGCGACTAAGTTTGCTCGTAGCACTCGTCGCGGGTGAGATTGCTCCGTGATGTAGCCCCTTCTGGAACCGGACACGGTGGCTTAGACATAGGACAGACCTATGACCAAGACACCGGATGGGATCGAAGTAATGGAAGGACCGCAGCGCGGCAGGCGGCGGCGATTCACGGCCGAAGAGAAGCGCGGACTGGTGACGGAAGCGGTGGCGCTGGGCTCGAGTGTCAGCCTGGTCGCGCGGCGCAACGGGATCTCTTCGAGCCTGCTGTTTCGCTGGCGGCGACTGATGGAACAGGGCGAGTTGGAAAGCCTGGGCGCGGACGAGCAGGTGGTGCCCGTGTCCGAGGCCAAGCAGTTGCGCGCGCGGGTGCACGAGCTTGAGCGTCTGCTCGGCAGGAAGACGCTGGAAGTTGAGATCCTGAAGGAAGCGTTAGAGCTGACGCGCTCAAAAAAACTGCTGTTGCGCTCGAACTGGCCCGGACCGGGAGGTTCCCAGTGAAGCCGCTGGCCGAGGCGCTGGGAGTGGCGCGCTCCAACCTGATCGTGCAGCGCAAGCTCGCAGCCGGTAGACGATGCGGCTTTGGTCCGCGACCGGATGATGAATGGCTGCTGCCGCTGATCCGCACGATTGTCGCTGAGCGCGCTAGTTACGGCTACCGGCGGGTGACCGCGTTGCTCAATCGTCAGCTCGAGGCCGAAGGCCGAGCCGGGAGTCGCTCGACCTGCCGCCCGAGCTCGCGGCCGCGCTCCATACCCCTGCGGGGGTCGACATCGGCGCTCAGACCCCGGCCGAGATCGCAATCTCGATTCTGGCGGAGCTGATCGTGATCCAGCACACCGAGCCGGCGGTCGTACCCGTGGAGATGAGTTCAGACGACTCGGACGCCGAGCGTCGCGAGGCGGAGAGCCCTGAGCGGAACTCAGACGATCGCGTACCCGAGAAGGATCTGCCGATCGCCGATCCACTGGCGGCGCTCGAGTCCGAGACCGTGAACGGCTCAGCGGCGGGGGGCGACGGGGGCGAGGTTGCCGTCAACGGCTCGGCTCCGGAGGGCGAAGCGGTCGAGGTCGCGATCGACCCGGTCTGCGGCATGAAGGTCGCCGTCACGGAATCGACCCTGCATCTCGACGTCGCCGGCGTGCGGGTCTACTTCTGTGGCACGGGATGCCGGCTCGCATACGCGGCGCCGCCAGGCTCCCGATGCCGCCAAGCTCTAGCGCTCGGGTGGGAGCAGCACCGTGCGGGTCACCGGGCTGGTGCTGGCTGCGGGTGGCTCCGGCGACTCGGGACTCCCAAGCAGCTGCTGCCCTACGAATCCCAGCCGCTGCTCGCGCACGTGCTCGGCGTCGCCCGGCGGTGCACGTTCGATCAGCTTCTGTGCGTCGTCGGGGGCGGTGCTGACGAGGTGACGGCGAGGGTCGACTTCGAGGGCGTCGAGGTGGTGAAGAACCCCGAGTTCGGCGAGGGGTGCTCGTCGTCGATCGCGGCAGCGCTCGGGGCCGTCGAACGGGATAGCGATCTGCTGGTGTTGATGCTCGGTGATCAGCCGGGGTCCGCCGGAGACCGTTGCGCGCTCCTGCGGGGCATCGGCTCGGCGCCGCTTGCGGTGTGCGGGTATGAGGATGGGCGGGGCCATCCGATCGCGTTCGCGCGCATTCGCCGATCTGGCGGCGCTACACGGTGACAAGGGGGTCTGGAAGCTGCTCGATCGGCGAGCGGCCGAGGTCGCCGAGGTGACGTGCCGGGTCCGATCCCGCTCTTGACATCGCCACACCGGGGAGGACGACGACACGTCATCGCGCTCGCGAGCGCGGAATCCTGAATGTTTCGATTTTCTTGTCTTTAGGAATAATTTGAACCGGAGTGGGGGCGACCTCGAGGTAAGTCCCGGCGGGCAGTCGCCCTCCTAACCCCGCCGGGACGGTTTTTCGCTAGGGCCCGGGCGGCCCGATCCCAGCGGGGCCTACCGGCCCCTCCCACGGGCGTGACCGGCCGTGGGCGGTTCAGTCCCAGTCGGTCACCTCGGTGTGCACCGGGTCGGGCGGCAGCGGCAATTTGCGGCGCGACAGCTCCTCCGCGAACCGAGTTCGCGCCGACACCCGCGCCTCCATTCGCCGGATGCCTCGACGTTGTAATACGCCCCAAGGATCAGGAGCGCCGGCGAGAACTCGTCGTGGCGCTCAACGAACCAACCGGTCGGCCGGTGGTTGTCGGCCGACGCGAACGCGGCCGCCTTCTCGTAGCCCTGGGACGGCTCGCCGCCGCAGGTCCGCGAGCGACGGCATCACGGGCCCGAGTAGCAGCGGTGACCCTGACCCTGAAGGTCTGCAAAGGCGAATAGCAGTCGGAGTTGTCCTACGACGAACTGGAACCCGCCGGGCGACCCGGGCAAGCGGCACCCCCTCCTGGCGCCCGGCGGGTTTGTGGGCGCGCCGATGGTAGGCGCCGAGTCGCCCGACGACCATAGCCACGTTTGCGGTATTGTCCCGCGCGGTCGCGGCCGCTATAGAGCCGACCGCATCGCCACTCATACCAGTCCTGACGCGAAATCCACGCGGCCGCGCCGACGTCTTCATCCCGGCACTCGAGGTCGTCCCCGTATCCCAATGGTTCTGTGCCGGCGGGGGCCAGCGAGGTCCGCGGTCCCCCATCAACTAGGTGCGAGCGAGCTACGCGTCCATCTCGAGGCTCATCTCGCACATGTCGATCAGGCGCGCGCGCCAGGCGTCTCAGGGGGTCCATCGCGCCGAAGGCCTGAGCGCCGGCCTCCATCCCGTCGGCGGTGTTGAAGTACTGGAGCACTACCGCGGTGCCTTGGGCCTCGTCGAACATGACCTTGATGCCGGTGGTCGGAATTCCGCGGAGGCCCATCCGAGGCCTTGATAGTCGCCGACGACCCGGTCGACTGTTCCTTGGTCACGTCGGTGAATCGCACTACGCGTACGTACATTGGGAACTCTCCTTCCTTGAGGTGGTGCGGCCTACCAACGCTTAGTAGGTTCCTACGAGATAGCAACGCTCGCCCCGGTGGGTGCAGCACGATGCGAGTCGGGTGCTCTGACGTAACAACGCCGTAACGGCGGCACGTTCCGGTTACCCGTCAGCGCGTATATATGTGGGGTCCGCGCCCAGGTAGACCGGCTGGCGCTCGTCCCGGTATCACCCGGCCACCCTCGATCGGCCACGCTTCGATTTCGCATCATCTCTTTCGCTGGTGGCGACCGCGCTGATTTTCCTGGCCGGGCCGCGGCTCCTCGAGCCCCACGACGGAAGGCCAGGCCGGCCGCCTCAGCCAAGCAGGCCGCGGGCGTCGCATTCGCTGACTGCATCCGCTCCCAGGGCGTACCCAACTTCCCAGACCCGACGAGCGCAAGTGGCGGAGTCTGCAGATCGCGCAGAGTCAGCGGGGCCGGGTCGGGCGCCTCGATGACCGTCAACGGTGTTCCGGTGAGCGCCCCTGCCTCTCAGACTGCCCAGAGGCCATGCCAGAATTACTTTCCTGTCCGCGGCCCATGACCGCCGAGCAGGCGGGGGTCGTGGACGCGGGCTCGCCCGCCTTCGAGGCGGCGCAGAAGGCCTGCGGCCCGCTGCTCAAGAAGGCCGCAGGCCGACATTGGCTAGGTCGCCCATGCTGCGTTCAGCGGGGCTTTCAGTAGCGCGCCCGGCAGGATTTGAACCTGCGACCTTTCGCTCCGGAGGCGAACGCTCTATCCCCTGAGCTACGGGCGCTTTGATACGGGGAACGAGCTACTCGACGAGCTTATCGTGGAGATCGCAATCATCTCTGACACGCACATGCCGCGCGGAGGCGCGGCGCTGCCGGACGAGTGCGTCGAGCGGCTGCGCGACGCGGATCTGATCGTTCACGCCGGCGACTTGATCGCGCTGTCGGTGCTGAGCGAGCTTCAGAGCTACGGGCGAGGTGGTCGCGGTGCACGGCAACGTCGACGACGCCGACGTGCGGGCGGCGCTGCCGGCGGCCGCGATCGTGCAGGCGGCCAGGCGCGGATCGGCGTAGTCCACGACGCCGGCCCGGCGGCGGGCGGCTCGCAGCGGCTGCGGGCCGCTTTCCGAGGCCGACGCGGTCGTCTTCGGCCACTCGCACATTCCGCTGCACGAGCGCGCCGCCGACGGCTTTCAGATCTTCAATCCCGGGCAGCCCGACCGACCGCCGGCGGGCGCCGCGCACACGATGGGCATCGCGCACGTGCGCGAGGCCGCGACATCACGTTCGAGCTGATCGCGCTCGACTGACAGACTGCGCTCGGCGATGGACCTGTCGCTCTTCTTCGCCGGCACCGCCGGCTCGATCCCGACCGCCCGCCGCGGGCTGCCGGCGCTGCTGGTGCGCCGCGGCGGCGACCGGATCCTGTTCGACTGCGGCGAGGGCACCCAGCGCCAGCTGGTCAGCTCGGTCGGGCTGACCGAGCTGACGAGGTCTTCCTGACCCACTTCCACGCCGACCACTGGCTCGGGCTGCCCGGGCTGCTGAAGACGTTCGACCTCCGCGGCCGCGAGCGGCCGCTGACGGTCCACGGCCCGCCGGGGCTGCGAGAGCTGCTCGTGTTGGCGCTGCGGGCCGCCGGGCGGGTGCGCGTTCGAGCTCGAGCTCGTCGAGCTCGAGCCCGGCGACGTGCTCGAGCGCGACGGCTACCGGATCGCGCCGGTGCCGGTCGCCCACCGCGGTCCCGGCGTTCGGCTATGTCGCTGTTCGAGGACGAGCGCCCGGGCGTGTTCGACCCCGAGGCGGCGCAGCGCCTTGGGCTGCGTCCCGGGGCCCGAGTTCGGGCGCGTCCAGCGCGGCGAGACGGTCAGGGGCGTCGGCCCCGAGCAGGTGCTCGGCCCGCCGCGGCCGGGCCGCAAGATCGTGCTCTCGGGCGACACGACGCCGTGCGAGACGCTGCGGATCGCCGCGCACGAGGCCGACGTGCTCGTGCACGAGGCGACGTTCGCCGAGGACGAGCGCGACCGCGCCGCCGAGACGGGCCACTCGACCGCGGGCCAGGCCGCGGCGCTCGCGCGAGACGCCGAGGTGTCGGCTGCTCGCGCTCACCCACTTCTCGACCCGCTACCCGGTCGGGCTGCTGCGCGACGAGGCGCGGGCGATGTTCGCCGCGACCGTGCTGCCGCGCGACTTCGACACGATCGAGATCCCGTTCCCGGAACGCGGCGAGCCGGAGCTGGTCCGCTGGGAGCGCCGGCCGAGGCAGGCGCCCGACCCTCGGACCGAGCGCCGAGAGCCCACGCGGCCGAGCCGCCGAAGCGACGGCCGAGGCGGCCGTTGAGCAGCGGACCGCGAGTGAGCACGCGGCACGATCGAGCGGCATCGAGACCGAGCGGCTGCTCTGCGAGCGGTTGCGGCCGGAGCACGCGCGCGAGCTGTCGCGCTGCTGCGCGACCCGCGGGTCGCGCCGACGCTGGCCTCGGCCGGAGGGACCGACCGAGGGCGCGGAGGTGGCGCGCCAACCTCGCGGCGCAAGCTCGACCACTGGGAGCGCCACGGCTTCGGGATGTGGCTGCTGCGCGACCGGCGCGACCGGCGCGATGGTCGGCCGCGGCGGCCTGCAGTGCACGCACGCGCGCGCGGCTGTCGACGAGGTCGAGGTCGGCTGGGCGATCGTCGCCCGAGCGGTGGGGCGAGGGACTCGCGACCGAGATGGCGCTGCCGGCGGTCGACGTCGCGTTCGGCGACCTCGGACCTGCGGTCGATCGTCGCGTTCACGCTGCCGCGACAACGTCGCCTCGCGGCGGGTGATGGAGAAGGCCGGCTTCGTCTACGAGCGCGAGATCGTCACGTCGGCCTGCCGCACGTGCTCTACCGCCGCGCGCGAGCGCCCTGACGCGCCGCGAGTCCGCCGATGAAGCCGCCGAGCCGCTGCTACGCTGCACTGAGTCGGCCCCTTTAACCCGGTCCAGCGAGGCCAGGAAGGAGCACGTTGGAAGCCACCACGGTCGTACTCGACCGCGACGACATGCGCCGCACGCTCGTGCGGATCGCTCATGAGATCGTCGAGAAGAACCCGGACGGGAACGATCGCGCTCGTCGGCATCCACCGTCGCGGCGCCCACCTCGCCCAGCGGCTGCACGCGCTGACGAGCGAGCTGCTCGAGCCGCCGGTCCCGCTCGGCGTTCGTCGACATCTCGTTCTACCGCGACGACCTCGGCGATCCGGCCGAGCGCGCCGATCGTGCACGCGACCCAGCTCGACTTCCCGGTCGACGGCCGGACGATCGTGATCGTCGACGACGTCCTCTACACCGGCCGCACGGTGCGCGCCGCGATCGACGAGATCTTCGACTACGGCCGCCCGGCGCGAGTGCAGCTCGCGGTGCTCGTCGACCGCGGCCATCGCGAGCTGCCGATCCGGCCGGATTACGTCGGCAAGAACCTCCCGACCTCGCAGGACCAGCGCGTCAACGTCCGCGTCGAGGAGGTCGACGGCTTCGACGAGGTGACGATCGGCCCGGCCGCGAGCGCAGAGACGGAGGCAGCATGACACGAGCATCCGGACGGCATCTGATCTCGATCGACGACCTCGACCGCGCCGCGATCGAGCGGATCCTGGACCGCGCCGAGTCGTTCGCCGAGGTCTCGGGCCGCGAGATCAAGAAGGTGCCGGCGCTGCGCGGCCGCACCGTCGTCAACCTCTTCTACGAGGCCAGCACGCGCACCAGCTCGAGCTTCGAGCTCGCCGCCAAGCGGCTGCAGCGCCGACGTCGTCAACATCCGCTCGGCCGGCTCGAGCGTCGACAAGGGCGAGTCGCTCAAGGACACCGTTCAGACGCTGTCGGCCTATGACCCGGCGGCGATCGTGATCCGCTCGCCGCACGTCGGGCGCCGCGCAGCTCGTCGCCGGCTGGACCGCCGGCCGCCGTGATCAACGCCGGCGACGGCAAGCACGAGCACCCGACCCAGGCGCTGCTCGACGTGTTCACGCTGCGCCGCCGGCTCGGGTCGCTCGACGGCGCGCACATCTGGATCGTCGGCGACGTGCTGCACTCGCGCGTCGCGCGCTCGGACATCCTCGCGTTCAGCCGGATGGGCGCGCAGGTCACGGTCTGCGGCCCGCCGACGCTGATCCCGCGCGAGATCGAGGCGCTCGGCTGCGACGCCGACCGCGACGCTCGACGGCCTCGAGCGAGGCCGACGTCGTGTACGTGCTGCGGATGCAGCACGAGCGGATGCGCGAGTCGTTCGTCCCGTCGCTGCGCGAGTACGCCGCGCGCTACCAGATCAACGCCGCGCCGGCTGCGACCGGGCCAGCTGCTGATGCACCCCGGGCCCGTCAACCGCGGCGTCGAGCTGCTCGGCCGACGCGATCGACTCGCCGCAGGCGCTGATCGGCGACCAGGTCAAGGCGGGCGTGGCGGTGCGGATGGCGGTCCTCTACGAGCTGCTGGTCGGCGTCGCCGGCGCTGGCGGCGGTGGCGTGATGGCGACCGCGCCCTGCACGCAGGCGCTGCACCAGCGCGCCGGCCAGCCGGCCGAGCTGCTGATCCGCGGCGCGCACGTGCTCGACCCGCGCGACCGGGCTCGACGAGCCGCACGACATCCTCGTTCCGCGACGGCCGGATCGCCGAGCTCGGCGCGCCGGGCTCGCTCGCCGCCGCCGGACGCCGACGAGCGATCGACGCCGCCGGCAAGCACGCTGTTCCCGGCGTTCGTCGACCCGCACGTGCATCTGCGCACGCCCGGGCCAGGAGTACAAGGAGGACCTCGAGACCGGCACCGCCGCCGCCGCCGCCGGCGGCTTCTGCGCCGTGATCGCGATGCCGAACACCGCCCCGGTCGTCGACGACGCCGGCGGTGCTGCGGCTCGCTGATCGACGCGCGCCCGGCGCGAGGCGCGGGTCCCGGTCGGCTTCCTGGCCTCGATCACGCGCGGCCTGAAGGGCGAGGAGCTGACCGAGATGGCCGAGCTGCGCGACGCCGGCGCGCTCGGCTTCACCGACGACGGCAAGCCGGTCGTGTCGGCCGGGATGCTGCGCAAGGCGCTCCAGTACCAGCGCCTGTGCGGCGGCGTGATCGCGCTGCACGAGGAGGACCCGGCGCTGTCGGGCGACGGCGTGATGCACGAGGGCGCGGTCTCGGCGCGCCTCGGCCTGGCCGGGATCCCGTCGCTCGTCCGAGTCGACGATGGTCGCGCGCGACGCCGCGCTCGCCGGCTACGAGGACGCCCGCGTGCACTTCCAGCACCTCTCCTGCGCGCGAGTCGGTCGAGGCGCTCGAGCAGCGCCAAGCGGCCGGGGTGCGCGGTCAGCGGCGAGGTCACGCCGCACCACCTGACGCTGACCGACGACGCTCGTGCGGACGCTCGACAGCCGCTTCAAGATGAACCCGCCGCTGCGCACCGAGGCGCGACCGCCGGGCGCTGGTCGAGGCGCTGCGCAGCGGCGTGATCGACTGCATCGCGACCGACCACGCGCCCGCACGCGCGCGCACGAGAAGGAGGTCCCGTTCGAGCAGGCGCCGATGGGCACGACCGGGCTCGAGACCGCGTTCGCGGCGCTGTACACCGAGCTGGTGCTGCCGGGCGAGCTCGAGCTGCGACGCTGGTCGTCGAGCGGATGACCGCCGGCGCGCGCGCTGTACGGGCTGCCGACGCCGCGGATCGCGCCCGGCGAGCCCGCCAACCTCGTGCCTGGTCGACCTCGACGCGACGCTGCGAGGTCGGCGCCGACGGCTACGCGAGCCGCTCGAGAACTGCTGCTTCCACGGCCGCACGCTGCACGGCCGCGTGCGAGCTGACGGTCGCCGGCGGGCGCGGTCGCGTTCCGGGCGCGGATGCTCGCCGAGGCCGGGCACGCCGCAGCCGATGAGCCAGCGACCGCCTACGTCCTGCTCGAGGACGGCACGCGCTTCGACGGCCTCGCCTGCGGCGCCGACGCGCACGCGGTCGGCGAGATCGTGTTCACGACCTCGATGTCGGGCTACCAGGAGGCGATGACCGACCCGAGCTACGCCGGGCAGCTGATCACCTTCACCTACCCGCAGATCGGCAACTACGGGGTCAGCGCCGAGGCGATGGAGTCAGACCGCGATCCACGCTCGCGCGGCGATCATGCGCGCCGCGGTCGACCGCGAGGACGCCCCCGGCGCCGAGCGCGGCTGGCTCGACTGGCTGACCGACTGCGGCGTCCCGGCGATCACCGATCTCGACACCCGCGCGCTCGTGCGCCACATCCGCGACGCAGGGCGCGATGCGCGGCGGCGTGTTCCCGGCGCGCGTCGACCGAGGCCGAGGCGCGCGAGCTGATCGAGGCCGAGCCGTCGATGAGCGGGCGCGACCTGGCGCGCGAGGTCACGCCCGCCGGACGCCGGTCGACGCTCGCGGACGGCGACGACGGCGCCGCGGATCGCGATGATCGACACCGGCGTCAAGCTCTCGATCGTCCGCAACCTGCGTGCGCGCGGCGCGACGGTCGAGCTGCACCCGTGCACCGCGGCCCCGAGCGAGCTGCTCGCGAACGCCCTGACGCGATCTTCCTCGCCAACGGCCCCGGCGACCCGGCGGCGCTCGACTACATCGTCGACGACCGTCCGCGAGCTGGTCGGCAAGCTGCCCGTGTACGGGATCTGCCTCGGCCACCAGCTGCTGTGCCGCGCGGTCGGCCTCGAGACCTACAAGCTGCCGTTCGGACACCACGGCGCCAACCATCCGGTCAAGGACCTGACGACCGGGCAGGACCGAGATCACGAGCCAGAACCACGGCTTCGCGGTGCTCGGCCCGGGCGGCGCCAAGACGATCGACGGCGACGAGCCGGTGCGCTGGGAGACCGACTTCGGCGCCGCCGAGCTGACCCACATCAACCTCTACGACCGCACGGTCGAGGGCCTGCGCGCTGCGCGACGTCCCGGGCGCGACCGTCCAGTACCACCCCGAGGCCGGGCCCGGGCCGCACGACTCGCTGTACCTGTTCGATCGCTTCGTCGACGAGATCGGAGCCGCGCGATGCCGCGTCGCGACGACATCCACAAGATCCTGCTGATCGGGTCGGGGCCGATCGTGATCGGCCAGGCGGCCGAGTTCGACTACTCGGGCACGCAGGCCTGCCGCGTGCTGCTGCGAGGAGGGCTACGAGGTCGTGCTCGTCAACTCCAACCCGGCGACGATCATGACCGACCCCGAGGTCGCCGACCGCGACCTACATCGAGCCGCTGCTCCCCGGCCCGGTGCGCGCCAGGTGATCGAGCGCGAGCGGCCCGACGCGCTGCTGCCGACGCTCGGCGGCCAGACCGCGCTCAACCTCGCCAAGGCGCTGCACGAGGACGGCACGCTCGAGGCGTTCGGCGTCGAGCTCATCGGCGCCGACTACGACGCGATCGACCGCGCGGAGGACCGCGAGCGGTTCCGCGAGACGATGACCGAGGCCGGGCTGCGGGTCCCGCGTAGCGTGATCGCGCACACGCTCGCGCGACGCGCAGGCGGCGCTCGCCGAGCATCGGCCTGCCGTTCATCGTCCGGCCGGCGTTCACGCTCGGCGGCACCGGCGGCGGCGTCGTTGACGCCACGAGGAGCTCGAGCGCGGTCGTCGCGGCGCGGCCTGGCCGCGTCGCCGATCAGCCAGGTGCTGCTCGAGGAGTCGGTGCTCGGCTGGGGCGAGTTCGAGCTCGAGGTGATGCGCGACCACACGACAACGTCGTGATCGTCTGCTCGATCGAGAACCTCGATCCGATGGGCGTCCACACCGGCGACAGCGTCTGCGTGGCGCCGCAGCAGACGCTGACCGACAAGCAGTACCAGCGCTGCGCGACCAGGCGATCACGGTGATCCGCGCGGTCGGCGTCGAGACCGGCGGCTCCAACGTCCAGTTCGCGGTCAACCCCGCGACGGACGAGATCGTCGTGATCGAGATGAACCCGCGCGTATCACGCTCGAGCGCGCTGGCGAGCAAGGCCACCGGCTTCCCGATCGCCAAGATCGCCGCCCGGCTGGCGGTCGGATACACGCTGCAGGAGATCCCGAACTACATCACCCAGGCCGACGCCGGCCAGCTTCGAGCCGACGATCGACTACTGCGTCGTCAAGTGGCCGCGGTTCGCGTTCGAGAAGTTCCCCGGCGCCGAGGCGGGGCTGACCACGCATATGAAGTCAGTCGGCGAGGCGATGGCGATCGGGCGGACGTTCAAGCAGGCATTCGCCAAGGCGCTGCGCTCGCGCGAGCTTGACCAGCGAACCGAGCCACCGAGGCGACGACGAGGCGCTGCCGAGCGCGTCCGAGCCCGGGGCCGAGCGCTTCGACCTACTGCTCGAGGCGTTGCGCCGCGGCGTCCCGTCGACGAGATCCATCGGCGCACGAGCATCGACCCGTGGTTCCTGCACGAGTTCAGCGAGCTGTCGTCGACCCGAGCGGCTTCGCCGGCGAGCGGACGTTCAAGTCCGTCGACATGTGCGCGGCCGAGTTCGCCGCCCAGACGCCGTACTTCTACTCGGGCTGGGAGCGCCTGCACCGAAGGCGGGCCAAGCCACGAGGTCGAGCCCCGGCGAGCGGCCCAGGTCGTGATCCTCGGCTCGGGCCCGAACCGGATCGGCCAGGGGATCGAGTTCGACTACTGCTGCGTCCACGCCGCCCAGACGGTGCGCGAATTGGGACGCGACGCGGTCATGATCAACTGCAACCCGGAGACAGTCTCGACCGACTACGACACGTCAGACCGGCTCTACTTCGAGCCGCTGACGCTCGAGGACGTGATCGCGGTCTGCGAGTTGGAAAAACCAGAAGGCGTGGTGGTCCAGTTCGGCGGCCAGACGCCGCTGAAGCTCGCCGCCGGCCTCGACGCGGCCGGGATTCCATCCTCGGCACCGGGATCGAGGCGATCGACCTCGCCGAGGACCGGGCACGGTTTGGCGCCCTGCTCGACCGCCTGGGAACAGGGCACCGCCGTACGCGACCGCCACCAGCGCCGAGCAGGCGCTCGAGCGCGCGCCCGAGGT
>CAWIMH010000015.1:0-939295 GCA_963837035.1 uncultured Pseudomonadota bacterium | reverse complement strand
TGAAACGCTATCGACCACCGGGGTGCCCTGGCGTAAGGGCTAAGATCACACCCGTCGAACCTGATCTGGGTCATGCCAGCGAAGGGAAATTCCATGCGGTTGGGCCTCATCTTCATCCGGGTCGTCGCCTGCGACGGGACGTCGGTGCGCGTCATGGCGGCCGCGCTGGGACACGATCGCGGCCGCCTGGCGTGCCGCGGCCTGCCGGCGGTGCGCCTGATGCGTACCATGGTCATCGGTGCCGGCGTGCTTGGGGCCAGCGCCGCCTATCATCTGGCCCGTGCCGGCGCTCAGGTGACGGTCATCGACGCATGCCTCGACGGGCGCGCCACCGCGGCAGGCGCGGGATCAAGGAACAGTACGAGTTGGCCCGCAACGAGCTCTCGTTTACTCCGGAAGCGGACCAGCGCCTCCTCTTTGGCGAGACGGCTCTCACGGTGTGGCCCGTGTTGCGGTAAAGAGCTCGGTTTGGTCGGCATCGGTGAGCCAGATCAGATCGGCGACTTCAGCGCTGGCGCCGAAGCCAGCCCGCCAATCTGCAATCGCACAAACTCGCCGACGCGTTTGATGGCCTCCCGGGCTTCCGGCAGGATCGCCGCAAAGATCTGGAAGACGTGAATCATTTCTGGCCAGACTTCTAGCGTAGTGCTGACACCTGCGATTGTGGCGCGCTCGGCTAGGCGGAGCGAGTCGTCGAGCAGAACCTCGGACGATCCAACCTGGATAAGCAGCGGCGGCATCCCACGCATGTCAGCATATAACGGCGATGCAAGTGGTGTGCGTGGATCGCGGTCGCCCAAATACAACCGGCCCCATCCGAGAAGCATTTCACGACTGACGATAGGATCATGATTTGCCTTGCTCTCCATCGAAGCGCCGGTGGCTGCGAGGTCGACCCACGGAGAGAGACATATGACCGCTCCTGGAAGAGGCGACCCCTCATCTCGAATCGTTAGGGTCGCGGCAAGAGCAAGCCCGGCTCCGGCAGAGTCGCCGGCAATCGCAATGTGGGCCGGTTCAGTGCCTGTTTTCAGCAGCCATCGATACGCCCCGACAGCGTCCTCAATGGCGGCGGGAAATGGGTGCATAGGAGCCAGCCGATAGTTGAGGCCGAGTAATCGCATCCGGGCCTCAATCGACAACCTGCTCATGAGATCGCGATGTGTTTCAACGGAGCCAGTGGCATAGCAGCCGCCGTGGAGATAGAGGAGCACACGATCGTCTCGGATTGTAGGCGTCAGCCATGCGGCGCTAACCCCTCCTGCATCCACCGCCTCGTACCGAACATCGGCGAGAAGCGGTTGGCCATTGGCGATATCGTCATATTCAGCGCGCAATTCGGCCAGGCGGCCAAGTTCCATAACCGTCGGGCGCCGTCTTCTCCGGGAGAATCGGCAAAGCTCGATCGCGAGTTGAAGTTCCCGACTTACCACCTGACTCCTGCTTCATTTTCTCAACGTGAGGTTCGATGACAAGTACCCGCGACCCTGTTCGAAGCGATACTAAGCAAGCTACATTGTGCTTATGGAAACAAGGCCCTTTGGAAAACTCGGCAAGATAAGCTGCCTGACCCTGGGCGGCGGCGGTATCGGCCAGGTCTGGGGCGCCACCAGTCGCGACGAAGCCGTCGCCACCGTGACCGAGGCTGTGGAGGCAGGCATTACCTTTCTCGATGTCGCCCCAGCCTATGGCAATGGCGAAGCCGAACTCGTGGTCGGTGCGGCGTTTAATGGGCGTCTCCCCGACGGCGTTCGCCTGTCCACCAAATGCATGCTCGGTAACCCTCCTCGTCAGGAAGTACTCTCGCGATTGGAGGGAAGCCTCGACCAGAGTCTTGCCCGGACCAAATTGAAGAGGATCGATCTCTTCTTTCTACATGGTCAGATCGTTCCTGACACTACCGGGGGGCGTGCCGAGGGCACCACTCGCAGCCTCTTTCTCGAAGAGGTTCGGCCGGCGTTTGAGCAACTGGTGGCGCGGGGCCGCATCGGCGCGTGGGGTATTTCCGGGGTCGGTGTGCCCACCGCTATCCTCGACACTATTCGCGAGAATCCGCCTCCTGCTGCGGTCCAGGCGGTCGCGAACCTGCTGGATTCACCGGGCGCGATGAAGCGCTTCGACGAACCTGCGCGGCCGCGCGAAATCATCGCCTCAGCTCATAGCCGAGGCATTGCCGTGATGGGAATTCGTGCAGTGCAGGCCGGCGCGCTCGCCGATGCGCTGGATCGCGAATTGAAGGAGACCCATCCGGAAATGATCGACTATCGGCGTGCCGCGCCTTTCCGCGCGCTGGCCAAAGAACTCGGCGAATCAGCGGCGGCGCTGGCCCATCGCTACGCGCTCTCCCTCCCGGGTATTTCCACCGTAGTGCTCGGAGTCAAAAATCGCACCGAGTTGCGCGAATGTCTCGCGGCCGCCGAGCGTGGCCCGCTTGACCCCGCGCTCATCGCGCGTATCGACCAGGCGGTGAGCCGGGCATGATTGGAAGATCAGAAATCGCGCGGATCATTTGATGCTTGCGCATTTGCGCTCGTGATGCTTGCGCATCTGCGCTCAACCCACGGACTTGCGTTAGTCAACTGACTTGCTGAGTGCGCGCCGCCTCGACGCGCCCCTCAGATTTTTGAACCCGGATACCGCTTGCGCATCCATTCAACAAACTTTTCCGGTGCCGCCATCGTCGAGAGGCGTCCCTGTCGCACCAGCGCCCAATCGTCAAACAGCTTCGACTGTTTGATCTCTGCCAACTTGACCGACGGACTGAGGCGCCCCGCAAACTGCAAATCGACTACCGCTGACTTTGGATTTTTCGGGTCATCGTGCGGTTGTGATCCCACCAGCGCTATCCCAACTACTTCCGAAGCTCCGCCGCTGTGATAGATGAATACCCGGTCCCCGGGCCGCATCTCGCGAATGGCGCGGACCGCTTGAGGATCGGTGACACCATCCCACGTGGTGTGCTGGTCGCGTTCGAGATCGTCGATCGAGTAGGTCCCTGGCTCAGTTTTAGCGAGAAAGTATTTCATGACAGCGTCCTGTAACCTTTCGCTTCGAGGAGAATCTAGCATAGTCGCCTTCGGCCGATGCTCTGCGTAGAAACGTTTATGCCAGAACCGGTGATACGATGAGTAACGTGAATTTTGAGATAGAAGGGTCGACGGCGATTGTCACGATCAATCGTGCGCAAGCACGAAACGCGATCGACCGCCCGACGGCAGATGCGTTGGCCGAAGCTTTTCGTCATTTCGACCGCGATGACTCTTTGAGCGTCGCTATTTTGACCGGAGCTGGAAATTTTTTTTGTGCGGGCGCCGACCTAAAGGCGGTGGCTTCCGGTTCGGGCAACCGTGTCACCGAAGACGGCGACGGTCCGCTGGGATGCACGCGGATGCTGTTGGGAAAGCCTGTTATCGCGGCGGTGGAAGGATATGCGGTCGCGGGTGGTCTGGAGCTGGCCCTATGGTGCGACCTGCGAGTCGCCGCACGAGACGCGGTTTTCGGCGTCTTTTGCCGACGCTGGGGCGTCCCATTGCTAGACGGAGGTACCGTTCGGCTTCCGCGACTCATCGGGATGAGCCACGCGATGGATATGATCCTTACAGGGCGTGGTGTTAGCGGCGACGAGGCCCTCCGCATGGGACTCGCGAATCGAGCCGTCGAACCCGGCTCGGCGCTCCCCGTTGCGAAGGAATTGGCTGTCCAACTCGCCGCGTTTCCTCAGCGATGCCTCAGAAGCGACCGCAGGTCTGCTCACGAGTCGTGGGATCTCCCGTTTGACGCGGCCCTACGCAACGAATTCAGGCACGGGAGCGTCACCATGCAGACGGGCGAAACGCTCGCCGGGGCGGCGCGCTTCGCGGCGGGAGCTGGACGTCATGGCAGGTTCTAAAGACCGGATCGGGCGCCAGCATTCTCCTCCGGCCGTGAGGCCTTGTCTCAAATCCCCGACAGGTAATGCGATACTGCGTTCTCAACCACGGTCCCCTTGAAGAAGGCAGGGTTGAGCGCGGTCCACAGTTTGATTGGATTGCAAAATACGAAGTCCCGAAAGTCTTCCTCGGTCATGGCTCCGTGCTCGACCGGCTCATATGCCTCGGCCGTGACTTCGCTCATATCCGGGACGTCGAAATGGCCGATATCAGATCCATAGATCGCGTTGATGCGCGAGGACAAAGGATTACGCACGCTGTCGAAAGCCGAAGCGGTAACTGGGTCGTCCGCTTCGCAACCGAAGAAAAACGGTCTGAGGAACAATTCGAGGAAATCCTCCTTGCGCGTGATCGCGCAACTCGCGAAGTCGTCGCTGGGATCCCCTTCGCGGACGCGTACTATTTCGCGCCCTTGCACATACTCCCGGCCCTGGATGACCTTTCCGCCATAGCGTCGCGATAGTTCGGCGAGCATCGCTTGATCGATGTTGGCGGGATCATAGTTGTCTAGCGCCGCGCGGTTACGCTTTTCCCAATGCCCGATCAGGTCGGCGAACAGGCTGCGCGCCCAGCCGATCCCACCCTCAAGAAACGAGAACTTCATTTGGGGAAAACGCCGCGTAACCCCACCGAGGAACAGCGACTTGCATACAGCCTCCGCGGACGAGGCGAAATGCCCCACGTGGTTGTAGACATAATTCGAAATCGAAGTGCGGCTGCCCCAGCCCTCGCCGTGGCTATGAAAGCTCGGCACTACTTTGAGCTCCTGGCACTTCGCCCATAATGGGTCGTAGTCATACTCGCTGTCGATGCCGAAAGTATCTAGCCAGAACGCATAGCGGGACGCTTCCGGGTATCGCTGCGCTACCGCCGGAATCGGACGTTTGACGTAGCTCGCCATCAGCACCGCCTTCAGCCCCAGCGTGCCTACCGCATATTCCAGCTCTTCTATCGCCTCTTGCGGACTGTTCATCGGGATAGTCGCTACCGGAGTAATCCGATCGCGATACTCACCCCAAATCTCCGCGCAGTATCGATTGAGGGCCCGGCAGGTCGCGCGCCTTACCTCTTCGTCTTCGAAGTGCGCGCCAACTAGACCCAGGCTCGGGTAGAGTACGCAAAAGTCCAGGCCCATCTCGTCCAGCCGTTCGTACATCAATTTTGGGAACATTGCCGTGGCGAGATCCAGAGTGTTCTTCGTCGGGAAACCCCAAAACGGCGAACGCTTCGTTCTGAATTCGCGGCGTTCCTCGGGCGATTGCCTATACCACCGTGTACTGGCGATAGTGCCGTCGAACGCCGGCCCCACCTGGTCGGCGATCTTGGGGCCGGCCACGTCTCTGATGTAGTCCCGTATCCGTGGACCGTACTCAATCTGATGCCCATCGGAGTCGATTACCGGATGGCTCAGACGCGCGCGGATCGCCGCCGACTTCGACTTTGATGCCATAAACGACTCCCCTGAATCGGCGGCAGAGCCTGCCGCCGATTCGGTCCTCATTCAGAAACGAAGACTACCCGCTCTCTATGCTCATGCGGTGATGGAAGACTTGCAAGCTCACTGGCCGCCTCCGCCACCGTTCAGCCACCGGAGTCCTGATGGATCGGTCCTTCACTGCGATTCCGGCGATCGTGCAAAGACGCCGAAATTCGAAATGACCTCTCTCATCTTCGCCCGTACCTCGAGCTTCTGCCAGACCTTGTCCGGATCGGGGCTGAATACGAATTCTGCCGTAGCCGGTGAGATACTCCATGCACCGCTCAAAATCTCGGAATGCAGTTGCTCGGCGCTCCACTGGGCCCGACCAAAGAACAGGCGGGTGTCCTCCCCGGATGCCGGCCGCTTCAGGATTTCGCGGATCGATCCGGTGTCGAAACTCATGTAGACGTCTTTGAAAAGATGAGTCATCGTGGCCGGCGTTCGGGGGGCGCGCGTAAGAATAGCCGGCGACGTTACGTCGACCGGTCCGCCGAAATAGACTGCCTGAGCTTGATTCTTGATTTCCGGCGAGTCGCTGAACAATTTACCAAGGGTCATTTTCGTCGGCTTGTTTATCACGATGCCGGCAACCAGCGGCATCGTCGCGCTCGGAAGCATCAGAATCACTGTTTCTTGGAAGATAGGATCGGGCATGTCCGGACTTGCGACCAGCAGAAAGGGCTCGCGGTTCGGATTCGGTGATTCCTGCGCGGTCATCTGGATGGCTTTGACGGCGCCGATGATCAGCAGCGCCGCCAGCCCCAACAGCGCGCTCGACGCAGCGATCTGACGTGTCCGACGACGACCCACAGCGGCAGACAATTCCCTGCTCATCGCACGTTCTCCCGAGCGCTCTGTACTATGTTGCGGACGGCTTTAGAAGAGATGGGAAACGGGGGCCAGCGGCCGCAAAAGTGACCGGTATGAGTCAATCGGCGCCGACGTAGCGCCGGCGCAGGAACTTCCCGCAGCCACGGAACCTGAAAGCTTCGAGATCGCCCATCCGCCCCTTACGCGGCTGAGCGTCGTTCGTGCTAGTTCTGATTCCGCAGTTCCGCGGGACACCCTCGCGTTGCGTCCCGGTCGGCAGCTTACGATCGCGCTCGAGGCGCATGGAAAGGGAGGATTACGATGCTTTCTCCGTACCGTGTACTCGATCTTACCAACGAACGGGGACAACTCTGCGGTCAGATTCTTGGCGACCTTGGCGCTGACGTCGTCCTGGTCGAACCGCCCGAAGGCTCACGCTCGCGACACGCGCCTTTCTACCAGGATTCGTCGCACCCAGATCGTTCACTGCATTTCTGGGCCTTCAACCGCAACAAACGCGGTATCACCCTCGACCTCGATAGGGCGGATGACCGAGACAAGCTCAAGCGCCTGGTTGCTGGCGCGGACTTCCTCGTTGAATCCGAAACTCCCGGATATATGACTGCTCGCGGTCTCGGGTATGAGACCCTGTCGGCGCTCAATCGGAGGCTGATTTACATTTCGATTTCCGCATTCGGGCAGCAAGGTCCAAAGTCCCGATACGCCGAGTCAGACGTTACAGTGGTTGCGGCGGGCGGCCCGCTGCTGCTAATGGGCGATGCCGATCGGCCTCCCGTCCGTATCGCTGTCCCGCAGGCTTATTTGCATGCCAGCGCGGACGCCGCCGCTGCTGCTCTGTTGGCGCACCAGGAGCGCGCTTCTTCGGGACTGGGCCAGTTTATCGACGTTTCGGCGCAGCAGTCCGTCGCGATGGCAGCATTCTCGCAACCGCTGGTGGCCGGACTCAAGGCGACCGCGGTTCGTCGCGCCGGTGGTTCGGCCAAGGCCGGTCGGATCGATATCCGACAAGTATGGCCTGCCCGTGATGGCTACGTGACCTTGGTCTTGTGGTTCGGCGCCGCGATCGGTATCGCCACCGGCCGCTTGATGCAATGCGTGTTCGACCATGGCTTCTGCGATCAGGCGACGCGCGATCGCGATTGGACTACATATGATGCGCGCCTGATTAGCGGCGAAGTGCCCCTCGAAGAATACGCTGAGCTTAAACTTGCGGTCGAGCGCTTTACCCGCAGTCTTACCAAAGCCGAATTGCTAGACTTGGCGCTGGAACGCGCGCTCTTGATCGCCCCGGTCGCCACCATCGACGAAGTCCGCTCGAGTCCCCAACTTGCGGCTCGTAACTACTGGTGCGTGCTGCCGCATCCCGAACTCGGTGTTCAGATCCACTATCCGGGGCCATTCGCCAAATTCAGCGAGACACCAATCCTCTATCGGCGCCGCCCGCCTACCCTTGGTGAGCATAACCACGAAATCCTTGACGGCGATGCCGGAACCCCATCATCGCGGGAAACAGCCCGCAGCAACCCAGCTACGAATGATCTTCCACTGAAGGGACTCAAGGTGGTTGATCTATTCTGGGCAATGGCCGGTCCGGCAAGCACACGCGCGTTGGCTGACTACGGGGCAACCGTCGTGCGCGTCGAATCGAGCAGCAGGCTGGATACCTGCCGCACCATCGGTCCGTATGTCGGAAATAAGCCCGGGATCAACAATTCCGGCATTTTCTTCAATCTAAACGCCGGTAAGTTCGGCATCACGCTGGACCTGGGCAACCATCAGGGTAGGGAGGTTTTCCGCGACCTGGTGCGCTGGGCCGACATTGTTACCGAATCATTTTCACCAAAGGCAATGCGCAAGTGGGGACTCGACTATGCCGCCCTGCGCGAAATCAACCCCAAAATCATCATGGTTAGCAGCTGTCTCATGGGACAGACCGGCCCCTACGCACAGTACGCGGGTTATGGTGTTCTGGCCGCCGCGATGTGCGGGTTCGGCAATATTTGCGGATGGCCAGACCGCCTGCCCGCGGGACCATACGGTTCGTATACCGACTGCGTCGCGCCGCGTTTCACCATTGCGTCGATTCTGGCCGCCCTGGAATATCGGCGCCGCACCGGGCGCGGGCAATATATAGAACTTTCGCAGGCTGAAGCTTCGATCCACTTTCTCGCTCCCGCGCTCTTGGATTTCATCGCCAACGGACGCGTGCAAGGACCCGCAGGTAACCGCGATCTCCTTATGGCGCCGCACGGTGTTTATCCATGCGCGGCAAATGATTCCTGGATCGCAATCGCGTGCGCCAATAACGATCAATGGCAAAGGCTGTGCGACCTGATGGGGCAACCCGATCTGGCGCGCGATTCACGGTTCTCAACTCTCGATGCACGTCTCCCGAATCAGGATAGTCTGGATCAAATTATCGCGAGCTGGACGGGCGCTCTCGATGCGGAAGAACTCGAATCGAAGCTTCAATCGAGTGGAATCCCTGCTGCAAAGGTAGCCAATAGCAACGATATGTACGGCGATCCGCAACTGGCCTATCGCGGCAGCTTCGTTGAAGTTGAGCAGCCCGGGGTCGGCAAAATTCCGGTCGAGTCATCCGCGTATCTAATGTCGCGGACGCCGGGTAGGGTCGCGCGGGGAGCACCGGCGCTTGGAGGCGACACTGCCTACGTTCTGGAGCAGGTGCTCGGTTATAGCGCCGAGCGGGTCGCTGCGCTGGGCGCGCGCGGGGTCCTCAAATAGGGTGGCCTTCCGCGGGTCAACGAGCGACGGCAATCGAGGGCTTGCCAGAATCAATTCGAGTCCTTCCTGCCGGTGTCGCATGAGACGTTCGTTTGACGGCTGGTCGGACCGTGGTTTACATCCAAAAACGTAAACCACGGGGATTTCCTGATCGTGGGATATCCGCACGGCGCTATGGAGAATCACACCTACTTTACCCGAGATTCACTGCGTTTCCTCAAGGATCTGCGTGAGCACAACCAGCGTGACTGGTTTATGCAAAACAAGCAGCTCTATGAGAAGGCGCTACGCGAACCGTTCGCGCAATTTATCGCCGATTTGGGACCTCCGCTGAAAAACATAAACCGCCATTTCGTAGCCGATCCACGCCCGGTGGGTGGCTCCATGATGCGTATATACCGGGACGTTCGTTTCTCTCGCGACAAAAGCCCCTACAAGATTTCGCTGGCCGCCCACTTTTGGCACTCGAAAGGCAAGGACGGCGCCACGCCCGCCTATTATCTCCACTTGGAACCGAAGAAGTGTTCGATCGGCGCTGGTATCTGGAGGCCCGAACCGGCCGCGTTGAAACAGATTCGCGACGCTATCGTCTCCGACCCCAAACGGTGGCGGCGGATTACCTCGGGAGCGGACTTCCGCTCGTCCTGCGGGATGGCCGGAGAGTCGCTGAAGCGGCCGCCGGCCGGCTACGACTCCGACCATCCACTAATCGAGGACCTCAAGCGCAAGGATTTCGCCACTAGTACGCCACTCGACGATAGCGACGTCTGCGGGCCGGATTTTATGCGGATCGTGTTGAAAGCGTTCCGCACCAGCGCGCCCTTCGTACAGTTTCTGGTAGAGGCAGTGGGTCTGCCCTAATTTCAGCCGTCAACCGGACGCCCAGCTTCTCGCCCGCAGACATGGCCGGAGTAGTTTTTTCGCCCGTAAGAGTTATCGTTCCCGACGCTCGAAAGATGGCCCCGAAAATCCCGAGCCGAAGTTTATCCGCGTATTGCCGGTGTTCAGCCCACCATCGACCGGCATCGCCGTTCCGCTGATCCACTCTGCATCGTCGCTCGCGAGAAACAGCGCCATCGCCGCGATGTCTTCGGGACGCCCCGCCCGCGGTATCGGCTGCATTTTCACCATATTTCGTTCGGCTGCTTCCTGACCGCCGGGCATTCCCCTAAAGACTAGCGGCGTCAGGATACCTCCGGGGCAGATGCAGTTTACGCGGATACGATCGCGGCCGAACTCGATGGCGGCGCTTTCGGTCAAATTCACCACCGCCGCTTTTGCCGCGCTGTAGGCAGTCAGACCGGCAACGCCGCGCAATCCCGCCAACGAGGAAGTGGAGATAATCGAACCACCGCCGCTTTTTCGCATCGGTTCGATCGAATGCTTGATGCCAAAGAACACGGCACGCGTAAGGACGGCGAAGGTTTTGTCCCAATCCTCGCCGGTAACGTCCTGCAAACGTCCGGTCGCGCCTCCAATTCCGGCGTTGTTGAACGTGATATCCAGACGGCCGTATTCCCTGACGGCGCGATCGATCATCGATTTGATGTCGTTCTCGCTGGTCACGTCCGTGCGTTGGTAGACTGCCCGTCCACCGGCGGCGGCGATTTCGGAGATCACCGTTTCCGCGCCTTGCGAATTGAGGTCGGCGACGACGACCGCCGCGCCTTCGCTGGCGAATCTCAAAGCGGTCGCGCGGCCCATGCCGCTTGCGGCGCCGGTTATCACTGCAACCTTATTTTCCAGCTTTCCCATGACCGTCCTCCTGCTCGAAATCCACGGTGGTAGTCTCCAACATAAGTGCCGCCGGAATCAAAGAGAGAATCATCACCCCTTATGACTAGTCCGATCGGTGGCGTTTTTGGGAGGTCCCCACTTGCCTCTAGCCCTTGACCGGTGGCAGTCCCGCACGCTGCCGAACCATGTTGATATAATGGGTCAACCCGGTTTCCATGGTGTAACGCGGCGCGAAACCCAGATCCTTTCTCAGATTTTGATAGTTCATGTTCGGTGTCGTCCACACGCGCTTTTCAGAGACTTCGATCCGCGCCTCCGGGAGCAACCTGCGCAGATGGTCGGTAACGTCCGCCATGCGCCTTCGCTCAGCCGCCATGTTGTAGACCGGACGAGCAGGCTTCGGCGTATTCATTGCGCAATACCAAGCCTCGGCTGCGTCCGCGGCGTAGATCCAGTCCGACTCGGTATCGTCGGGCGGCATCTCGACCGGCCTGCCGAGCGCAGCCAACTCCGGCAGAACCATGTAGTGAACATCCTGCGGTGCCAGCAACCCGCTTGCGTACGACCCGCGGGCTCCCCGTCCCAGCCCAAAGACCGACGTCGGCCGGAGTCCCACGGTTTCCAACCCGAACCTGCGAGTGTAGAGTGCGGCGAGATTTTCCGAGTATAGCTTGCACATTCCGTAAAACCCGCCGGGGCTGGTAGGATCGTCCTCGTCCAACTCCGCGCCCGGACTCTTACCACGCAGGCTTCTCCGACCGTACACTGCGACCGAACTGGCGTAGACCACACGCTTAACGCCCTCTATTCGCGCGCTCTCGAACACGTTCAGAGTCCCATCGCACATTACCTTCATGTAGGAGACCACCTGGGTCGGTGTCGGGTCACCGAGGATCGCGGCGAGATGATAGATCTGGTCGACGTTGTACGTCCTGATCGCCGCCGCCAACTCGGTCGGCTCCGTGATATCGCCGGTAACGAGGGTTACCTCATCAATCACGTCGGCGACTCGCTCTTTGCTGGGATAACGGTCGAAAAGAATCAGATCCTTACCGGCAACCCCTTTCTCGCGTACCAGATGGCGCGTCAGGTAGGAGCCCAGGAAGCCAGTTCCACCCGTGATCATTGTCGCCATCCGATCCTCCTTTCCCGGTGCGTCCCGCCCGACTTCCAGGCTTCTTGTCGTCAGTAAGTTAGCTCGCCCGCATGTGCCATGACAATTCGTAATAACCCGGCCCGCAAAACGCTACCGTCCTAAGTTCTTGGCGACGAGACTCGCGCACCTACAAAACAGCGGCTGCTCGCGATCGCACATTACTACAGTAAAGACTTGGGCGGTGAGACTTGGCTCGGGCGGATTTGAAACGTATTTACTGGTGGCGCTTCGGCAACCTCTGCTCCGCGCCAACCACGGGTCCCCTGGCAGTTGCGCACGCAGAGCAGCGGGCGCAATACCTCTGGTATGACAGTGCCGTAGGCAAGTCCAAACGCGGCGCCAAGGCTCGATCCTGGGAGATAGGTGCAATGAGCAGCTATCGATTCCGCGAAGTGCTCCGGCTGATCCTGCTTCTGTTGGTCGGAACCCCTGAAGCTTGCGCTGTGGCGCGAGCCCGACCGGCCCATTCAAGTTCGCTGGGATCAGTCCCGTCGGGGAGCCACAATCTGTCTGGGGTCTGGATCGGGACTTCCGTAACCGGTTGCACGCCGCTGCGCATGGATGGGCCTTGGCGATGCGGTGCTAAGGCGAACATTATGTTGACCTCCTCCCGGAAGATCCGGCAGCGGCAGCCAACGGCATTTACGCATCGGAGCGCGGTGGAGCCGGTGACGATTTCCAGGAGACCGGACGCATCGTCGAGGAACCTTTCGGCGGTCCGACCAGGCTGTGGTTGCGCGTGCTTATGGCAAACCACTCGAGCTGCTTGTTCAACAGCAAACTGCACGGCGAGGTGATGGCGGGCAGCTATATCTGTTTTCGTGAAGGTACCTCTTTCGAGCGCGGGCGATGGGCCGCGCGATTGAGTTACTGAATCGCGCTTGCGGTGGCCAGGTGCGTTTGAACTCCAGGAAATGCTGTGTTCTCGACCAAGCTACCTGCTGACGCTTTTGGTTGGCAGTCGGCTCGTCTATCCTCTGCCGAACCGCCATAGCGGGTACCGATCTGGAGATATTGGCTAATGCGCACGATCCTCCTACTCGCCGCTGCCGGCCTGCTGTACGCGGGCGTTGCTCGCGGAGCACCTCCGCTCGCACCGCCGGACGAAGCTACCCTCGAACGCAATTTCGACCAGCTCATTCATCCGAGCGATCTGAGCGGGTGGATGAAGACGCTCGCAAGCGAGCCGAATCATGTAGGTTCTCCCCACAATAAAGCTAACGCCGATCGTATCCTCGCTTGGTTCAGGACCTGGGGCTGGGATGCACACATCGAAACCTTCGAAATACTGTATCCCACACCCATCAGTGAGACCCTGGAACTCGTCGCGCCCATCCGGTTCGCGGCTACCCTGCAGGAGCCGCCCATTCCCGGCGATTCGAGCGCGACCGCCACTGATCCCGCGCTTCCGGCCTATGTCGCTTACCAGGGTGATGGCGATGTTACGGCTGGGTTAATATACGTCAATTACGGAATGCAGGACGACTACAAGACGCTCCAGCGATTCGGCGTCAGCGTTAAGGGCAGAATCGTTATTGCCCGCTACGGCGAAGGCTGGCGTGGCTTGAAGCCGAAACTTGCACAGGATCATGGCGCGGTCGGCTGCATCATCTACTCCGACCCTGCCAAGGACGGCTATTCCGTGGACGCTACCTACCCCGATGGCCCGATGCGGCCGCCTCACGGTGTGCAACGTGGCTCGGTGGCCGACATGACGTTGTATCCGGGCGATCCGCTGACTCCGGGAGTCGGTGCGACCAAGAATGCCAAACGGCTCCAAATCTCCAAAGCGCCCACCATCCTGAAGATCCCCGTGCTCCCTATCTCATATGGCGACGCTCAGATGTTGCTGGGAGCGTTGGGGGGCAGGGTGGTGCCACCAGATTGGCGAGGCGCCCTGCCGATCACCTATCGCGTCGGCCCGGGTGCGGCAGTTGTTCATCTGGCAGTAAAATCGGATTGGAGCCTCAAGCCGATCTACGACGTCATCGCGATTATGAAGGGTTCGACTTATCCCGACCAATGGGTCGTGCGCGGTAACCATCATGA
The DNA here is from genome assembly GCA_963837035.1 of uncultured Pseudomonadota bacterium. Lineage (GTDB taxonomy): Bacteria > Desulfobacterota > Binatia > Binatales > Binataceae > JASHZA01. The sequence goes on along the minus strand of CAWIMH010000015.1, from coordinate 925,368 downwards.
CGGATGGGTGTTCGGTGCGAGCGACCCGTTGTCGGGGCAAGTCGCATTGCTCGCCGAGGCACAAGCTATTGGTGATCTCGCGCGTCAGGGCTGGCGACCCCGCCGTACCGTGGTCTACACGAGTTGGGACGCCGAGGAGCCCATGCTCGTGGGTTCGACCGAATGGGTCGAGACACACGCGAGCGAACTGCGGAAAAAGATGGTCCTATACATAAACTCCGACACGAATGGGCGAGGTTTTCTGAACGTCGGCGGCAGTCAGGACTTTCAGCACCTGATTAACCAGGTGGCCGCCGAGGTGATCGATCCCGAGACCGGGGTTCCAGTTGGCCAGCGGCTGCGCGCGAAGATGCGCGTGGATGCGCTCGCCCCGGGTGCCAAAGATCATGACAAGGCCGCGGCGAAAATTGCCGCTGATCCGAGCCGAGATTTTCCTATCGAGGCGCTGGGATCGGGCTCCGATTTTTCCCCCTTTCTCGACCACCTGGGTATACCGGTACTGGACGTGAGCTTCGGTGACGAAGGCAAAACTACAGGCGTCTACCACTCCCGTTACGATACCCTAGAGCATCACCGCCGCTTCGTTGACCCCGGTTTCATCTATGACGCTTTGCTAGCTAAGACAATCGGGCGGCTAGTCCTGCGCGCGGCCGAAGAGAGGGTTCCTGCGCAGCACGTCGAGGGCTTCGCCGAGGCGGTCTCGGAAGACCTTAACGAGGTGAAAAAGCTCGCCGACGATGAGCGCGAGGCGGCCGAAACACAAGCGCAGTTGTTGCACGACCATGCCTTCCATCTCTCCGACGATCCTACCGAGTCAAGCGGCCTGCCGACCGCGCTGGGCCCGGTCCCGCATATCGAGGTCGCCGCGCTCGAAGATGCGGTCGATCGGCTCAAGCGAATCGCCAAGGAATACGACGATACGCTGGCCAAGACTGGATCGAGCTTATCTGACGCCGGGTCCGCGCGACTTCAGGGGTTGATGCTCGACATTGACCAGCTACTCGCGCCCGCCGTAGGTCTTCCCGGCCGGTCTTGGTACAAGAATTTGATTTATGCGCCCGGGCGATTCACTGGCTACGACGCCAAGACGTTGCCAGGCGTGCGTGAGGCGATCGAAGAACGGCGATGGGCCGACGCCAACCGTTATGTCAAACTCACGGCGGACTCGCTCAATGCCTATTGTGACCGGCTGGATAAGGCGATCGCAGCACTAAAAGGTTCCTCAAACACTGGCGTCGCGCTGTCGAACTCGGGCGGATAATCGATGTTCCGGGCCCTGGCCTGCTCTTGCAGGGTGCCAGGGGCAGGGTGATTCTTTGCGCCTACCCGTCGACATAAGAAAGGGGCGGAATCCTTGAGACTCATCCTTCTAACGATTGTTGTCCTACTCGACCTCTGCGGCGGCGCTGGGGCGCAGACAGGTCGAGCCGTCAGTGGCCCGAGAGTCTTTGAGGCCGCCAACTGCTCGACCATCCCGCGCCCGGTCTTCAGGAAAAGCGTCTGCTGGCAGACGCGCGATCAGAGCCTTCGCTACTACGCGAATGGAGCCTGGGTCACAACCTCCCGATCAGGCGACATCCGCGGGCGAACCAGCAGCGATGCTGGGGCCCTGAACGTCAAGAGCAGCGTCCTGAACGTCAAGACCTTCGGCGCGCAGTGTACTTGCGCTAACAATGGATTCGGCCCGGACGATTCGACCGCCTTTCAGAATACCATCAATGCGGCGAAGGCCGTTGGCGGCAGGGTCTATGTTCCAGCGACGAACGGAAAGGTCTGTTTTCTCGCTCATCCCGTTCTTAGCAAAGGCGTGGAAATCTTTGGTGACGGTCCGCAACTGTCTTTGTTGAAAGGGCTTCTTCTTCAATATCCCGATAGCTACGAAGCCGACCTTAATTCCATTGAGCCGAGCGGTGCCATCAAGGGACCGTCGCTCGTGACTGGTTCGGCCAATTCGTTGAATTTTCCGGGCGGGAACAATTTTAACATTATCTTGAGCGACAATTTTGGTGCTGGTTCAGTGCCCAATCCACTCAACGGCGCGACGGCGCTGACTATCGAAGGCTGGCTGAACATAGACTCCAGTTTCCTCGGCCAAACCGAGATCATCTTTCAGAGCGGCGGGGCCGACAGTGCCGATCCGAATGCAACGCTAAATTCGGCTTCTCTTTCTGTGTTCGGAAACTCGTCGCCACGACAATTTAGTTTCACCGTGAATATCAACGGTACGTCGAACCTCATGCAGGCGAATGCTTCCGTCTCGGATTCTACCAGTCACTACTATGCTGCCGTCCTAGATCCGAATGGCGGTTCGCCACAGATGTGCCTATTCGTTGACGGTAATCGTGTTGGATCCGTCCACACCGTCACAGGTGGTACGACCATTACGCAGCGACTCGACGAAGTAATGCAGTTAGGCGGGAACGATAATGGAGTATCGATCCAATGGCCAGTTGGCGGCGCAGCGGGTAATTTCTGGAAAGGCCAGTTGCTGCCAATCCGCATCTCGAAAAGCGCCAAATTCCGCTGCTCAAGCTCCACTATCACTGTGCCGACCGCGCCGTTATCGGGCGGCGGCGCGGTCATCGCCATGAATGGAAATAAATGGGGTACTCCAGTTCAGCCGACTGCACCGATTATGGTCACGGAGAATGGTGGATCGGTCCTAATTCGCAATGGGACAGTAAGACAGGGCGCACCGGCGATAATCCACGACCTCGGCACGAACATTCTGACTCTGCTAGCGCCGCAATCGCGCCTGTGGAATATCGCAGCTACTGGCGCTAGTTGGATGGGCGTTGGTCTGACCGAGAACAGCTACTCGTCACGAATCTACGATCTGCAATGTCTCGATAATTACATCTGCCTCGGTACGGTGAGCGCCTCCGACGCTGACATATACAGCCTTAACGACACCGGATCGATGTATACACTGGTGGGTCGCACCGGTGACCATCTATACGGTCATGGCAGCGGAGTTGCGCCGAACGCGCTAGCGGGATTGGACCTCGGCTGTGGCACGGCCACCTGTACCTACACTATCGTGGACTTTACGGCAGATACGGAAACTGGCACCAATTCAGTCCCGATCAAAATTAACGGACCGGCAGGCACCTTTACTTTTATTAGTGGCCAAGTAGACGCCGCTCAATCCACTGGCCCGATCTGGATAAACCCCTGGTCTGCCAAGAGCACCATGAACATTACTTTCATCAACACAAATTTTGTCGGTTTGCCACTTCCTGGAGCACTAGTACACTTTATCGGTACGAATTCCAATCCGTTCACCTGGATCAACCCGGTCGTAAATGGACACTTATGGTCAACCAACACCGTACCGATCACGGATGAGCCCCTGAACCTTGCCACGGTCATCGGTGATCAGGGGCCCTCTTCCGCCACGCTCGGCTTGGCGCGGGTCTTTACCAAAGCAAATCTCCCTGCGTGCAATGCGATCGCAGCCCATCGTATCGCCTGCGTGTCTGACGCGACCGGATGTACTGCGAGCACCGCATACACAGGTGGCAGCAATGGCACGTGTCTACTGGGTTGCGACGGCAAGAATTGGAGAGAAATGGCTATACCATGCTTACTGAATGTCGGCCTCGTCCATTTACGCGTCGGGTGCGCTAGGCGCCTCTTCGGAGGAACCCTTGCCTGAGCCTTCGAATATAGGACGGTAGTGAGGGAGCGATCCACCATGCGCAGCGGCGGCCAGATCCTTATCGATCAACTCAAAATTCACGGAGTGAACACGGCGTTCTGCGTACCCGGCGAGAGTTATCTCGCGGCACTCGATGCCTTGTATGAAGCCCGCAAACAAATCCGCCTCATCGTATGCCGGCAGGAAGGCGGCGCCGCATACATGGCGGAGGCCCACGGCAAGCTAACCGGCCGCCCCGGTATTTGCTTCGTGACTCGCGGACCGGGCGCGAGCAACGCCAGTGTTGGCGTGCACACTGCCTTTCAAGATTCAACGCCGATGATAATCCTTATCGGCCAAGTCGCGCGTTCCGATATCGAACGCGGCGCCTTCCAGGAAATCGACTTCCGCCGTATGTACGGCCAACTCACCAAGTGGGTGGCGCAGATCGACGAGCCGGCCCGTATCCCTGAATTTGTTGCGCATGCATTTACGCTGGCGACTTCCGGACGTCCGGGACCCGTCGCCCTCGCCCTGCCCGAAGACATGCTGCGCGAGACCTCTTCGGTCGCCGATGCGGACCCCTTTAAAACCATTCACGCCAGTCCGAACGACGCCGACATGGCGCGACTGAGGGATCTTCTCGCGCTCGCGGCGAAGCCCGTAATGCTCCTCGGCGGAAGCACCTGGACGTCGCAGGCGGTGGGCGACATCGAAGCGTTTGCAGAAGCCAATCGGCTCGCGACTGCCGTATCGTTCCGCCGCCAGGACCGCTTCGACAACCTCCATCCTTGTTACGCGGGCGATCTCGCAGGAGGACCAAACCCGAATCTCACCGCGTTGTTCCGTGACGCGGATCTCATCATCGCGGTTGGCGCGCGCCTGACAGAGAATGCGACCGCGGGCTATACGCTACTCAAGGTGCCGCGTCCGCAACAAAAGCTCATCCATGTGCACGCCGGCGCGGAAGAATTGGGCCACGTCTATCAAGCCGATTTGCCAATCAATGCCGCGATGCCGCAGTTCGCGGCCGCGGCCCGGGCGCTGCGACCCGTGGATTCCTCTGCCTGGGCTGCGTCAACAGCGGCTATGCACAATGACTATCTTGCGTATAGCTCTCCGGTCGCGAACGCGGGGCTGGTTCAACTCGCCGAGATCGTCGCGAGCGTGCGCAATCAGCTTCCTTCCGACACGATCGTCACCAACGGCGCCGGCAACTACACCGGCTGGGTGCACCGCTTCTGGCGCTGGCGCGAATATGGCACGCAACTCGCCCCGACCAGCGGCTCGATGGGCTATGGAGTTCCCGCCGCTGTCTCGGCCGCTATCACCCATCCCACGCGCACCGTGCTGAGCTTTGCGGGCGATGGTTGTTTTCTAATGAACGGGCAAGAGCTCGCTACCGCGATGCAGTACGGCGCGAAGCCAATCTTTTTCGTCATCAACAATGGCATGTACGGCACGATCCGGATGCATCAGGAACGCGAATATCCGGAGCGTGTGAGCGGTACCGGCCTGACCAATCCGGATTTCGCGGCGCTGGCCCGCGCCTACGGCTTGCACGGCGAGCTGGTCGAGCGCACGGCGGACTTCGCCGGTGCCTTCGATCGCTCGCGCCGATCAGGACGAGCTGCCCTCATCGAACTACGTATCGATCCCGAAGCTATTACGCCGCGGACGACCCTGAGTAAAATTCGCGAGGCGGCACTTGCGAGGGGGAAAACGCCGTGATGACGCTTGGTGACCGCTGGTTGCGAATTTCATCGGCCCGGAGTTAAAAATCAGATCAGACCTTGCCGCCTCATCAGACCGATTTCATCGCGGCTCAGCCCGGCCCATTCGAGTATCGCGTCCGTATGCTCCCCGAGCCGCGGCGCACGCCGGCTGAAATTCATATGGGCCGCGCGTCCGTCGGTCGCGACCGTACCCGGATAGCGCAGGTGACGGCCGAGTTCCGGATGATAAATCTCGGCGAAACTCCCGCGAGCAGCGAAATGCGGATCCTTCAGGTTCTCTTCCGGACGGCGAATCGGTGACCACGCCAGGCCCAGGGCTTGCGCACGTTCGAAAACCTCCTGGGCTGGCCGACTGGCGACGACCTGGCCTATGAGATCATTGCGGTAAGTCAGTGCCGCTCGGCGATCCTGCTTCTCCAGTTCGGCGTATTCGGGACTCCGCAGAACATGCTCGATTCCAACCTGATCGGCGAGTTCGACAAACGCGCGCTCCTCGCGCTCGAACGGACTAAGACTCGCCAGCATGTAGATGTTGTCGGCGCTGGTGGATAGGCGCATCTGGGTGACGGCCGGCACGGCGTGCCGCGCCGTCTGCCGCAGGACGGTCTCACCATTGTAGATGTAAGTCGGCATCGCAATTTCAGTGCAGGTATTTATCGCTTCATGCACTGAAACGTCGATCAGCTGTCCTTCGCCGCTCACGTCGCGAAAATTGAGCGCCGCCATCATCGCGATTGCCGCATACTCGCCGCCGATATGATACGAATGCCACATCGCGGGAGCGATTGGCGGCGTGTCATATTTGTCGTGCCCGATCGGGATCGTAACCGCATACCGCCATGATTCCGCCCAGCGCCATCTGGGTTAGGTCGGTCGACTTGAGCTCGCGATACGGACCATCCAAGCCGAACGGTGTGATGGCGCACACGTATCAGCCGCGGATTCTCTGCGCCGAGTTGACGGCATTGCTCGAGCCTGCGCTCGACGGTCTCGAATTCCCCGGCGAGCAACACTATGTCCGCTTTCGCGACGATCCGGCTCAGCGCGCCTGACGCAAGCGGGATTGTCGAGGTCGAGGATCGCGCTTTTCTTGTTCAGGTTGTAACGCCAGAAAAAGATGCTCTCCTCGCGATCCCGCGTGGCGGACGCGAATGGACCGATCGATCGCGACGGCGAGCCCTGCGGCGGTTCGATCTTGATTACTTCGGCGCCCAATCCAGCGAACAACAGCGCGGCATAATCGCCCATCTGATCGCCGATCTCGACGATCACGATGTCCTCGAGAGAGCCGCGCAAATTGCCGTCGGTGGTCAAATCACGTCCTCCTCTCGCAGCGCCATCAGTTCGTCCGCGTCGAGGCCGAAAATTTCGCGATAGACGAACTCGTTGTCTTCGCCCAGCTTGGGTGCGGCGCGTCCGGTCAGCCCGCCGACCTGGGCGGGCGAGGCGGAGAGTCTGGCGGGAAACCCCTCGATCGGCCAGGTTCCGATTTCGCTATGCGGCAGATCGACGAAATATCCGCGGGCCTTGAGCTGTAGGTCGTGGTCGAATCGATCGGCCGCTCTTTGCACCACCCCCGCAGGTATCGCTCGCGCCTGCAGCCGGTTCATCAGGTCGTAGCGATCCTGCCCGACAGTAAATTCTGTCAGCTTGCGCGTCGAGTTCATCTTCGTGCCGCTTACGCCCGGCGGCAGACGCGAACCTGCTCTCGCACGCCCACGTCGGCGCGTCCCATTTCTTCGATCAAGGCCCGCCATTGCTCGTCGGACTGAATTGAGACCGCGATCCAGTTGTCCTCACCCGCACATCGATAAGCGCCGTGCGGCGCCCAATCGCGGTAGGGCATCCGGTTCCCGTAACGCTCAGTGCGCTTGCCGGTTAGCTGATGCTCGACAATCGACGTCCCGGTGAGCATCAGGCCCGTTTCAGTTTGCGACATGTCGATGTATGCACCGACGCCATGGATCGCGTTGACGGCGCAGCGCCGCCATCAGGAGCATCGCGCCGAAATATCCGGGCGAATGATCGAGATAGGAATAGCCCCATCCGGCGGGCTGATACGGCTCGGGCAGGCCCGAGAGAAAAGTCAGACCCGAGAACGCCTGCGCAGTAGGACCGTAGCTGACGTAATCTTTGTAGACGCCGGCCTTTCCCATACCGGTGGTCTGCAGGTAAATGAGCCGCGGATTCACCTTACGCAGTTCTTCGTAGCCGAGCTCCCATTTATCCATCTGGCCGGGACTGAAATTTTCGCACAGTGCGTTGGCGTCTCGCACCATTCGCTTGAGCAGATCGCGACCCTTGGGATGATTCAAGTTGAGGGTCACTCCGTACTTGCCCGGATTGGTATTGTTGAAGTATGCGCCGCGATCGTAATTCCCGCGAATGCCGTGGCTTCGAGCGGCGCCCTGCACGCGACCGCCGTCCGCGCGTCGCATGATTCGGCGCGAAGGGCTGGAAGTAGCGGAGGAAATCGATCGCGCCCCGCTTCCGCCATTCGACGCGAATTACCTGCGCACCAAAGCTTGCCAGCAGACGCGTCGCCTGCGGTCCGACCTGCAGCCAGGTCAGATCGATGATCCGGACGCCTTCCAAAGCCCGCCTTCCGGAGTTTGTCTGAATGGTCATGGCTCGAACCCTTCCTGCAACAACTTCCGCGGACGCGCTCCAAGCTCGAGGAACGTCTCGCGCTTGCTCACACTAGCAGCATTCTTTCGACCATCGTTATCTCCGCGGTTGATTCGATTAGGCCGTGTGCTAAAGACTCGGTCCTGAAGATTGGCCTGTGACATCAGTTCAAAAGCCAAGGTCATGCCGTTATCATGAAATTCGAGTTCGATCCTGAAAAAGCGCCGGGCGTCGTCAAGATGGTGGGTGCGATGCGCGCCCTGGTCGAAGCGAAAGGCGATCCCAGCATATCGCTCATCTGCGCGGCTGCCCGTAATCTCCTGACCCCCCAGGAAATCGCCGACTTGCCGCCGGCCCCGGAAATCCCCGGTGAAGGCAAGGTCTCCGAGGATCGTCTCATCGCCTGGTCCGCCTTCCTGCTGTGGGCCTCGCTGCGCGGCGATCTCTGAGGTGCATGGTTCCTCAATCTCGGCACTGGATGTGATGGTTCGCGTCCTCGCCGCGCGCCATCATCGCGAGCTGATATGATCAAGCATTCAGAAGGAACTCTCCACAGTGTCATCGATTCGCCCGCGCAACTCACACGTCGCGCGTTCGTCGTCGCAAGTCTAGCGGCGGGATTCGCGCTTGTGACGCTGCCCGTTTCCGCCGAAACGATTACCACTGACACCAAAGGTCTCGTCGCTGGCGAGGTCAAAATCCCCGTAGCCGGCGGCGAGATTCCGGGCTACCGCGCGATGCCGCAGGCCGGCGGTCCATTTGCCACCGTGTTGGTCGTCCACGAGATCTTCGGGGTGCACGAGCATATCAAGGACATCTGCCGACGCCTCGCCAAATTGGGCTACTTCGCAATCGCGCCGGCACTGTTCGCCCGTGAGGGTGACGTCGTCCGCCTCACCGACATGCAGCAGGTCATGAAGGTGGTCGCGAAGGTTCCCGACCGCCAGGTTGCCGCCGACCTCGACGCCACGACGGCGTGGGCCGGAACCTCCGGTCACGCCGATATTAGCAGACTCGGCATCGTCGGATTCTGCTGGGGCGGCGGCCAGGTATGGCTCTATGCCGCGCACAATCCAAAATTGCGTGCCGGAGTCGCCTGGTACGGAATCCTGCGGCGCCCGAAGACCGACCTCACGCCGGCGAGCCCGCTCGATCTCGTCGCGCAGATCAACCCTCCGGTGCTCGGTCTCTACGGCGGCTCCGACGCGGCAATCCCCATCGCCCAGATCGACGAGATGCGCGAAAAGCTCAAAGCCGCCGGCAAACCCTCGGAGCTCGTCGTCTACCCCGATACCCCCCACGGCTTCAATGCCGACTACCGCCCGAGTTACCGGCCACAACAGGCGCACGACGCGTGGAGGCGCATGGAAGCGTGGTTCAAGGATCACGGCGTCGCCTAGCGCGCGCAGTATCCGGACTCGCGGACCTGCGCCGCGGCTTGCGCTCAGCCCAATTCCCGTCTCCGGCGATGGAGCACGATCGCGCTGCCCGACGAGACCCCTATAGCTATTACTATATATCCGAGCATAGACGCCGGCGACGGCTGCCTCACCGCTCCACTATTCCTGATGCTGTACAGCAGCAGATTGACTATAACGTACACCGCATATGCATAGGCTATCGGCAATACCCATCGACGCATTCGCCAGATACCGACGGCATACACGACCAGCAGGATACCGAAGGCGGGACCAAGGATCGCGTTCGCCACGCCGTGGGTTTTCACCCCGAGAAACACGAAACCGGCCTTCGGATCGAGGTGAAAGGGCTTAGTGAAGTTAGAGAGAGCGAGGATCGCGAACAGTACCGCGAATGTGGTTAGCAGTGCACCGCGTCGTGCTTCGGTCACTTCGGTCACTCGTACACCCTCCCTGCGGGTTCGCGCATTGTCGATCCGGCAAAATCTCGACTCCCTATCTTCACCCACTATATACCGCATCGACCGGCGCAATTGCGTTCGTTCACTCGCCCATGGCGCGCCGAGCCCGACTGCCGGTAGTTTGCCGCGCGCTCGCACATTGCCGCTATATAGAAGATCGCGAGCACCAGCGATACTGGGGTCACTAGCCGCGTCGGCAACAGCGGCCGCGGCGTCCACGCCAGCGTCAGGACCAGTGCGAAATTGACGATGCCGCCCCAGTGGCCCAGCCGGCTCCGTACCGGCACCGCCGACCCTCTGATCGCGATCGAGTCGATCGCATACTGTGCGAACGAGCAGCTAATCAACACCGGTATATAGAAAGGGATAATCCCAGCCATCGCCTCGCTGGCCAGCGCTGTCAGGACAAAGGCAATGTCCGCGATCGCATCGAGCCATCTGCCGATCCCGTCCGCATGGCCCATCCAGCGCGCGATCCGTCCGTCCGCGAAATCGGAAACCGCCGCGGCAAGTGCGATCGGTCCCAGTATCGCCGGCCGGTGGGCTCCCGCCATCGCCGCGAATAGCCACAACGCTGCCATTACGAATCGCGAGGCGCTGATTAGGTTCGCGATCTGCCCGCCTGCTATCGACCTCAAGCGCTGCTCCGCGCGGCCGTCGCTGCCGTTTCCACGCTCGTCAAGTCCCGCACCGCGTACGGTAGAAAGCACAGCCCGATCAGCCCGTTGCAGAACATGAAGGTGAAATGCGCGGCAAGGCTATACGCCAGGATTTTTGCGCTCGGTGCATCCGCCGAAAAGAACAGCAGCCAGGCGGCCTGGCTCGTGCCTAGATGCGCAATTGCGATTGGCAACGCCGCCGCCAGGAACACCAGCGGAAGAAAAAGGATCAGCTTCATGAAGGGAATGCTGATTCCATAGAGCGCGAGCGCCACATACTGCGTCAGCAGCGACAGCATGAAACTCGGCGCTTTGATCGCGATGACCACAGCATAGTCGCGTGGCCGCGCCGCGATAAAGGTCCGCGCGACCGTGCCGAGTCTGCTCGCCTCGATCCATCCGCGGGTACGCGCGCTCCGTCGCGCCTGGGCCATCAGCGCGACCAGTGCGAAAAACAGAAGCCATGCCACTACGTACGCGACGCGCAGGATACCCACCGCGCGGTCTTGCGCCGCCGCGCCGGTGCGATAAAGCCCGATCCCAATCGTGGAGAACAGAAAAAGCTGGTAAATCTCTATCAACGCGATGAACAGAATCGAGCTCAGCACTTCGAGAAACGGCACCCCCGCCTTCCGATGCAGGTACCAGGCGACGCCGCCCTGCCCGAGGTTCGTGTTGATCAGCGCGGGTACGTACATGCTGGCGCGAATCGGCGCGATCTCGCGCATTCGCAGCGGCGCATTGAAGCGCCGGAATACCCAGGTCAGGCAATAGGAATCGATTAGCCAGTAGACCGCCGAGAACGGCAAAAATACCCCCAGGAATTTGCCGATCGGAACATGCTCCAGCGCCGACCCCACTTTGCCCAGCGGGATCCGCCAGAAAATCATCCCGAAGATGACCAGCGTTCCGACGTATGGCGCGATCTTCTTCCAGAGGGGAGGCGCGCTCAACGCTTCTTCCTCCAGCGCCGCCGCGGCTTGGCCCTGCGCGTCGTCCACTCTCACCGCGTGGCCTCGAGCGGCGGCGGCGGTGTCCCCGGGGCCGAGGTGAAACCCTCGGGCAGATCGCGCACCGGCGTTATCCGAACCGCGACACGCTCCCCGCTGCTGAATCCGGCGCGCGATGGCCCCACGCCCATCACCCGGTTCTGCCAGTACTTGTTATGGAAGTCTGTGAGGATTTTCTCGATCGTTGCCGCGTCCTGCGTAATCTCGGCTTTGCCGATAAAAGCCGGGCCGGTCGCAGTCCCGATCCACACCAGCGCCGGGCTTCCGCGTTTGATCCGCTTGGCTTTCCACGTTTTTGGTCCCGTTTGAATCAGGATCGCGCTATTGTCGGCGCTGGTCGTGAACCACACCGGGGCCGCGGTGCTCTGGTTGCCGTCCTTACGGACCGTTGCGATATACACGAGACCTGTCTTCGCGAGTGCCTGCCCATCGCGCTTCGAGATCTCCGCGCGTACGCTCGAGGCTGCCAGGCCCACTGCCGCCGCTGCGACGGCGGCGAAGACCAACCTGTTTCGAATTTTCGCCTTGATGCTCATGCTCTTGCTATCCTCAGCGCGGATGTTTACGCCGCCTGCCCGGGCTGTCAACGGAGTCTCCTCGCAGCCCCTTGACCGGTGTAAGCTTGCGGTACCCCGGTTTGTCGGTGCGGGGAAGGTCTGGCGATCCTCTGCGCGGAGGTCGGCAATGAAGTATTCACACGGGTCCCTTGGACGGCGCGAATTCATCAAGACCGGCGCTTTGGCGGGCTTGGGTGTCGGACTCGGCTTGACCGCTCCCGCCGCTGCGTCGCTTTCCGCAGCGCCGCAAGTGCGCCGCTATGTCCCCCTTGGACGCACCGGGATGCGGATTTCCGACATCTCGTTTGGCGCCGATCGTCTCTCCTCCGGCGACCAGCTCCTCGTCCGTCACGCGATCGATCGTGGGATCAACTATTTCGACACCGCCGAAACCTATCGCGACGGTGATTCGGAAACCGCTCTGGGCAACGCGCTGCGCGGTCACCGCCAGGACGTTTTCCTCGCGTCGAAAACCCTCGCCTGGCCCGACTCCAACCGGCGCGACCTCATGCAGGCGCTCGAGGGCAGCCTGCGGCGCCTCCAGACCGACCACGTCGACGTTTACTTCAATCACGCCGTTAACGATGTCGCCCGCCTCAAGAATCCGGAATGGTACGAGTTCGCCGCGGCTGCGAAGCAGCAAGGCAAGCTGCGGTTTACCGGGATGTCCGGTCACGCCGGAAACCTCATCGAATGCCTCGACTACGCGATCGCTTCCGGCCACTTCGACGTCATTCTCTGCGCCTATAACTTTGGCCAGGACCCGCGCTTCTACCAACGCTTCCTCGGCAGCTTCGACATGATTGCCCGCCAGCCCGATCTGCCTCGCGTGCTCGCCAGCGCGCGGCGGCGCGGCGTTGGCGTGGTCGTGATGAAGACCCTGATGGGCGCCCGCCTCAACGACATGCGCCCGTACGAACTTGGTGGCGCAACCTTTGCTCAGGCGGCCTTCCGCTGGGTCTTGTCGAACCGCGACGTCGACGGCCTCATCGTCTCGATGAATAGCCGCGCGGCGATCGACGAATACCTGGGCGCGTCCGGTGCGCGCGCCGTGGCTGAACGGGAGGATCTTCCGCTACTCCGACGTTACGCGCGGGCGCGCTCGTCTTCGTATTGCAAACACGGCTGTGATGCGTGTGCGGGCGCCTGTCCCGCCGCCGTCGCGATATCCGACGTCCTCCGCACGCGCATGTACGCGATCGATTATGGCGACTTGCGTATGGCGCGTGACGAGTATTCGACCATCGTCCGCAACGCCGAGGCGTGTCTGAGTTGCACTGCCCGGCCTTGCGCTGGTACTTGTCCGCACGGGCTCGACATCGCTTCGCTCACTAAGCCGGTGCACCGCCTGCTGGCCGGCGTGTGATTTCCCGCGAGGTCCCCAGATAAGCAGGTACAAGTCGCTCTGAGCGAAGTCGGCGGAGCGAAGAATCTCGACTCAAGTCCGCCGCGAACGATCAGTTGCGTGCGATCAGCATGCCCAGGTCCATCGGGATCGCGATCTCGCCGTGTGCGGCGATGATATCGTCGAAGTGTGCGCGCAACGCCGCCAGCCGCTCTGGCGTGGGCGCGATGAGCGGCTTCATCGACAGGAAGTAGTCCAGCAGCGGCTGCGTTTCGGTCACGCGCAACGCGCTTTCGTAACGCCGGGTTTCGACCCGCGCAAATACCGCGCGGAGCTGTTCGTAGCCGCTCTCCAGACCGAACCGCTCCGCCGATGCGACCCGCCCGGAGACGCCCAGGATGCGCCACGTGGTCTCCTGCAGCTCGCGCATATACGCGCGGCCCGTGGTGGTCGCGTAGAGCGCGCCGGTCGGCGTCAGCGCCCGCTGGATATCGCGGATCGCCCGCGCCCGTTCGGGCACGTGGTACAGCATCATGTTGGCCACGACCGTATCGAAGCTGCCTTCGCGAAACGGAAGTAACGACGCGTCGATCTGACAGAGACGCACGCGGCTGCTCGCCGCCCCGAGATTCGCCGCGGCGTCCCGCAGCATCCCGGCGGAAAAATCCGAGATCACCACCAATGCCGCGTCCGGGGTGCGCACAAGATTCGGCTTCCACAACGCGCCCGGCCCGCATCCCAGCTCCAGGATTCGCGGCCGCTGACCCAGCTCGAATTGGTCGAAGACCCAGCGGTAAAAGCTATAGCGGTTGGTGCCAAAACGCGCGTGCAACGCCGTCCGCTGCCGGAAGTTGCGCGAATCCTGATACTGGACCTTGAGCGCGTCCGCCGGTTCGTTCATCGCTGTGCTCCTTGCGCCGAGGTCCACGCTACGAAACCGGACAGGGTAGGGCAAGTGAAGAGTTCCAGTCTCAGTCAGGCCGTTTTTGAATTTCCCGGCGATGCGCCGCTAAACCGACAATGGCCGACCTCCCGGCTGTCGCCAAAAATCCGCAGCAATCAGGATTGCGCACCGCCGAATTACGTTCTCCTCGACTTCAGCCGCGGACCCGGAACTTGTATCGTTCGAGCGAGACCTGCGGCACCCGTGCGGAGGAGTCATGCGCATTATCGTGATCGGCGCCGGCATCGGCGGCCTCGCTGCCGCGCTCACCCTCAGACGTTCCGGCTTCGACGTGCAGGTCTTCGAGCAGGCTGCCCAATTGCGCGAGATCGGCGCAGGCGTCCAGCTCAGTCCCAACGCCACCCGCATACTTCATCGGCTCGGACTCGAAGCGCCCCTGCGCCGGTTCGGCGTCCGTCCCCTAGCCGTCATCATCCGCCGCTGGGACGACGCCCGCGTGCTTGCCCGCCAGCCCCTCGCCGACGCCTGCGAACGCGACTTCGGGGCTCCCTACTATCATTTCCATCGCGCCGAACTCCTCGACGTGCTTGCCGCGGCAGTGCCCGCCGACGTCCTTCATCTCGACCATCGCTGCGTCGGACTGACCCAACGTGAAGACCGCGTAGACGTGCGCTTCCACAACGGTGCGACCGTCGACGCCCACGTCGTGGTCGGCGCGGACGGTATCCACTCGATCGTGCGCAAAGCCATTTTGGGGCCCGAATCACCACGCTTTTCCGGACACGTGGCCTATCGCGGCCTGGTTCCCGCAGCGCAGGTCAGGCATCTCGGGCTCGAACTTACAGCTTCGTCGTGGTGGGGACCCTGCCATCATTTCGTCCATTATTTTGTCGGCGCCGGTGCGCGCTACCTCAATTGGGTCGCTGCCACTCCCGGCGAATGGCGCATCGAATCGTGGACCGCTCGCGGCGAGGTGAGCGACGCGCTCGGCGAATTCACCGGATGGCATCCGCAGGTGCGCGCGATCATCGAATCCGCCGATTCCACGAGTCGCTCCGCGCTCTACGATCGCGACCCGTTGCCCCAGTGGTCGGTCGGACGCGTGACCCTGATGGGCGACGCGGCGCATGCGATGCTCCCCTACATGGCGCAGGGCGCGGTCCAGGCGATCGAAGACGCCGCCGTGCTGGCCAGATGCCTCGAACACGCGGCGACTCACGATCTTCCCGCCGCCCTCCGGCGTTACGAGCGCCTGCGGATGCCACGCGCTTCGCGCTGCCAGGAGGGCTCGCGCCGCAACGGTGTGATGTACCACCTCCCCGACGGCGACGATCAGCGAGATCGCGATGCCAATCTCGAGTCAGTCACGACCGCGCCCTTGCCGCAGAACGCATGGCTCTACGGCCACGACGTAGAAGCCGAATTCGCCAAGAGGTAAGGTCACGCGTGCGCATGACGCCGGGTTTCGTTCCGGCGTCGTCGGCCTTCGATCGGCGGGGCGGGCACCTCACCGCGTCTTCCCGAAAACGGGTCAGACGATCGGCTCAGTCCAATTGTGACCAATGCAAACTGTCGAGCGCCGCCTTCACGTCGGGATAGAAACTGCTCGCGATCCGTCTGGCAGGGTCGTGCTTGTCCGTAGCGACCGCGGAGAATCTGTCGGGATGGGAGTCCGGTCCGAGGTCATGAACGTGAACGATTATCTCGTGGGTGCGGCCACCCTTCGCTTGTCTCGAGACGTCGAAGATGGAGACCTTCGCAGGCCTCGCGAGGCTGGTGGTATTGCGGAGGAGGTTGAGTATGTCGATATCGTCGGCGTCCATTCCGACATCTCCTTTCTCGAAGCGCTAGGCTATTTCCCGGGTTCGTCCCAGCTAAGAAAACTTCTCGCTGGATTTATCGCTGGCAGCTATTTAGCCCACCCTCGGCGAGACGAGGCAAGCCGCGGGGTGCGTGTTGTTGGGCCGCCCCGCAACCCCTTCATATGGCCTCTTGCGCGCGATTATTCGCTTTATTTTCGCCCAGAAATACCCGGGAAACGAAGGATCCGTGCGAAATGAGCGATTCCCGGACGACGCCTTCCGGTCACGCCGACCAGGCCATGATACCAGTTCCGGTGGACCACGGTTTCAGCGCTTCGTAGGCGAGTACCTCCGGCCGTAACCGCCTGGGCATCGCGCCGCCGACGGCGAGCCAGTCGCGGATCTCATGGCCGCCGTTCCCCGCGACGGCTTCCAGATCTTCGTAGCGCGCGTAGCGGCCGGTGACCTCGTCGATTTTGCGCTGCGTGAGGCACTCCAGAAACCAGCGGTCGAACTGTTCGTTGATTTTGCCGGTCTGCGGCGGTCCGACCCAGTGCGAGAGGCCGCCTGTGCCGAGAAAGGCGACGCGGGTTTCGCGCGGCCAGCGCTCGATACATCCACCGATAAAGGCGCCGACGTCGAAACATCGTTTGGGCGTGGGCATCGGCGGAGCGAAAGCGTTGACGACGATAGGAATGATCGGGATGTCCCACCGCGGCGTGAGATGCATCATGGGGGCGATTTCGGCATGGTCGAGCGCCAGCTCTTCAGAGAACGCGAAGTCGACGCCACCCTCGAGTCCCTCGCGAACGATAAAGCGCGCGAGATCGCTATTGATGGGCAGCCGTACGCTCGGGATATCGAAGCCAGCGACGGCGGGTCCGACGGCCTCTTCACCGACGCCGACCAGGAAAGCCGGCAGATTGTCATAAAAGCAACGGTCGAAGTGGTCATCGGCGAAGGTGATGAGGACGTCGGGGCGCGCGTCTTCGAGGATTTTGCGCGCGCGATCGAAGCCGCCGCGCAAATTGGCGCGCGCGGCGTCGGGCAGGCGCTCCCATTGTTGCGGCGAGGCCATGAAGGGAACATGCGAACAGGCGATGCCTGCAACTACTTGTGCCATGTCTATTCTCCTGGCTGGGGATTTTTCGGATTCATCGCCGCCGAGTAATCCTGCATGCTCTTTCCCGCCGCAGGGCCGTGGGCCAGCAGTAGCAATAGCGGGTTGACGCCGCGATCGTAGAGCGCACGGATTTCCCAGCGCTTCAGCAGGTCGCGCTCGTCGGCTTCGAGCTTGTACGCGTCGAGCACGGTATCGACGTTAGTGCGAAAGCGCGTGGCCAATTCGCGGTCGCGTCGAAGATCGCGCAGGAGCTTGTCGACCTGGTAGCGGCTCATTTGCTGGTCCTCCTTGATCGCTGCGGGCTTTGTATCGCTCCGGCTCGATCGATACTGGCGATAACTCTCACGTTTACAATGCGCGCCCGCGCGGCTCGCGGCTAGGGGTTGAGCACCGTACTGCTGCGATTGACGACGAAATTTTCGCGACGCTCGAGGAAATCGAGCATCGTGCCGAAGAGCGCGTCAGGACGTTCTGCTGCGAGCGCGCGTCCGGCGTCGTACACGAGCACGTAGTAACATCGGGGAATCCGCTGTGCATAGATTCTGCCGGTCTCGGGCGGCACCGAGCGGTCCTCGGTGCCGAGGAGGACGAGCGCCGCAGGTTTCAGGTCGCCGAGCCTCCCGGTCAGTTCAATATCGGCCGAGTCGGCCGTGCCCCGATTCTGGGCAGACACCGCCGTGGGCGAAATCAGCACGAGACCGTCGACCTGATCGGGCGCCTCGAGCGCGAACCGGAGCGCGGTCGTCGTGGCGGCCGCGACCCCGATCACTCCGTAGCGCGCGAGGCCGATTGCGGCCGTGGCGCGAGCGAGTCTTCGTTCGGGGGCAGCGGCCAGCGCGTCGGGCGTTGACGCCGCCGGAGCGGCGCCCGAAAGGTCGAAGGTTATGAGCCGGAATCGTCGTGCGAGCAGGCCGTAGAGCGGTGAGAGCCGAAGCGCCCCGGCGTCATCGAGGACGAGTAGCGGGTTGCCTTGGCCGGCCTCGTGGTAGTACAGCGGAGCGCCGTCGATATGGACGGAGCGTTCCGAGGAAGTCGCTGCGTCCGCCGGTGAATTTTGCGTTGCGCTGCTCATTCGTCCCCCGATATTCGGTTACACAAGATTCTTTACGAACCGGCCGCAGCGGCAACCGGCGTTTTGAGCGCTGGCGCCGGTGCGCCGATCTGGCGGATGCGGGGTATCACCTCGGTGCCGAACAGGCGAATCGACTTCGTGGTCTCCTCGAGGGTCAAACCCGCACCGCCGAACGAGATGTCGATCACCCCGCATTCCGGTCTTTTCGTGAAATTCGGTGAACTGCCTGACGACGGTATCGGGGCTGCCGCAAAACCGCAGCTCACCCAGGCCGAAACCTCGGGGGCCCTTATCCGCACCGGAATTCTTACCGTCCGCGTCGGTGCCGATAGAGGCAGGCGGGACGGGCGCAGTCGGCGGCGGCACGGCACCGCCCCGTCCTTTGAAAAAGTTGGGGACTCCGTCGCCGGCGAAGTACTTCGCGCGCAACATTTCCGCTTCCCGGTCGTCTTCACCCACCGCGATGAAAGCCCGATAGAGCAGCTGGTCCGCTGAGGGCTCCCATCCGTGGCGGGCGCATTCCTTGCGGTAGTAGTCCATGATCTGCGCGACCAGGTCGATCGGGTAGAAGGAGACCCCGAGGGCAAGGCGATGAGCCGCCGCGAAAGTGGCCGATTCGAAACTATTACCCGAATAGAACATCGGGGGATGCGGCTGCTGAATCGGGCCGGGCCAGACCGACACGGTGCGGAAGCGGTAGAAGCGACCCTCCCACCCGAAGGGCTCGGGCTCGGTCAAGGCGCGCTGAATGAGGATACTCGCTTCCTGGGTGCGGGCGCGGGTTTCGTCAGGGTTGGCGCCATAGGCGAGAAACTCGTTGGGGGTGCCGCGCAGGAACAGCACCACCAGGCGTCCGTGGGTCAGTTGGTCGAGCATCGCGAGCTCTTCGGCGATGCGCACCGGATTGTTCATCGAAACCAGGGGACCGAGGACGGCGACTTGGCGCGGCGGACCACCTGGCTCAGTGCGCCGGCGAAGACGTGGCGTTGGGGGTCTGGAGCAGCGGGGTGTAGTGATGCTCCGAACAGCTTACCCAATCGAAGCCGAGATCGTCCGCGAGCTTTGCCTGCTCGAGCGCGATATCGACGGATTTGAGACCGACATCGGCGCGGAACAGGCCGGGCGGTGTGGGCCATCCGGGATAGCGGAAGGGTTCCGCCGAAAGATAGGTGTTGGTGCAAAAGAAGGACGCCTGCATGGTATGCCTCCGCCTTCCATCCTTGCGAGAGATTCGTCTTGGGTGAGACTCGCACCGACGTCGGGGGATTTGCAAACGTGAACTTCGCGCCAACTCGGGTGATCGAGATAAACCGACGGACGCGAGACGGGCAGGGGCTAACCACCCCCTGCCCGTCTTCACCGTGCGCTAAGCCTTATGACAGACCGCTTCGATGTTATTGCCGTCGGGGTCGAAGACGAATGCACCGTAGTACGTGGGGTGATATTCCTTCCTGATCCCCGGCTTGCCGTTGTCGCGACCGCCTGCGGCCGTGGCCGCTTGATGGAACGCATCGACAATCGAACGCTCCGCGACGGCAAAGGCGACATGAGTCGAATTGGACTTCTGCCCCTGACCGATCCAAAAGTCAGGGCGGTCAATGCCGAAGCCGGCCGCGCCCGGAAACTCCATGAGGCACTTATACCCCAGCGGTGCGAGCGCGCGTTCGAAGAAACTCTTACTCTTGGCGAAGTCCGCTACCGACAACCCGATATGATCCAACATAGCGATTAACCTCCAGACTTATTCGATCATTTTGCGCCGCGCTCACGCGGTCGTGGAACGTAACCGTTGCCTAACTCGGACGCCACCGCCACGGTGCGAGCTACTGCGCCATGTACCCACCGTCGACCGGCAGCGGCAGTCCGGTGACGTAAGACGCGCGGTCGGAGCACAGCCAGGCGACTGCCTCGCCGACCTCCTCGGGTTGACCGAGACGTTTCATGGGCTCGGAGCGCGCGTACCGCTCTTCCATATCGGGGCGCTTCTCGAACGCACCCATGAGCATCGGGGTGTAGATTGGCGCGGGGCAGACCGCGTTGATCCTTATTCCGTGCCGCCCGTATTCGAGCGCGGCGGCTTTGGTTAGTCCGGCGACCCCGTGCTTGGCTGCGGTGTAGGCGGGCACCCGAATCGCTCCGGTGAGTCCCATGATTGACGATGTATTGACGATCGCGCCCGAACCTTGCTTGAGCATCTGGGTCAGCTCGGCCTTCATGCAGAGCCAGACGCCGGTCAGGTTGATCGCAATGACGCGATTCCATTCTTCTTCGGAGTATTCATGGGTGAGGCGGCCTGCGCCACCGATGCCAGCGTTGTTGAAGGCGCAATCGAGGCGTCCGAAGGTGGCGATCGCGCGGGCGACCGCGGCTTCGACGTCGGCGGATTTCGCAACATCGGTTTTGACGAAGATCGCCTCCGCGCCGATGTCCTTGACCAGTTTGACAGTCTCGAGGCCGCCGGCTTCGGCGAGATCGGCGAGGATCAGCCTGGCGCCCTCGCGGGCGAAAATCCGGGCGGTCGCGCGGCCGATGCCGGAACTCGCTCCGGTGATCAACGCGATTTTGCCATCCAGTATTCCAGCCAAGTGCGTTCCTCCTAATCGTCGAGTTTCGCGGATGACGTCAAGCGCCAGTTCGGCGCTCCGCGGGCCGTTGCACGCAAGCGGGTTCAGCGCAACTGAAAGGACGGACCGACGAAATCGATCGAGCCGCTCCATTCCGCGGTTGATAAGTTGCCGAAGGAATGGGCGCGCGCCATGAACCCGCCGTCGACCAGCATCGCGGTGCCAGTGATCCATTCCGCTTCGTCGCTGGCGAGAAACAAGGCCATATTGGCGATATCCTCGGGTTGGCCGGCACGTCGAATCGGCTGCGCCTTCGCCAGGGCCTCGACGCTGCGAGCGGTCTGGGCTCCGCCGATTGGAGTGTTGATCCCGCCCGGGCAGATGCAATTGACGCGGATGCGATCCTTCCCCAATTCGACTGCTGCGCAGTGCGTGAGGTTGATTACGCCGGCCTTGGCAGCACTGTAGATGGTGGGGCCGAAGCCACCGCGCATCCCGGCGATCGACGCGGTCGAGATGATGGAGCCACCGCCGATTTTGCGCATCTGGGGAATCGAGTGTTTGATGCCGAAGAAGACGGCGCGCAAGAGAATGGCGTGGGTGCGGTCCCAACTTTCGGCGGTGATGTTCTCGAGTGCGCCGACCGCGCCGATCAAGCCGGCGTTGTTGAAGGTGATATCGAGGCGGCCGAATTCGCCCACGGCGCGATCGATTAAGCCCTTGATATCGGTCTCGGAAGTGACGTCGGCTCTGTGGAAAACGGCGCGGCCCGCATTTTCCTTGCACTGGCGCACCGTGGAGGCGCCGCCTTCTTCATTGAGGTCGGCGACCACGACGGCGGCGCCTTCACCCGCGAACCGGATTGCGGTTGCGCGACCCATTCCGCTGGCGGCGCCGGTTATTACGGCGACCTTGTTATCGAGTCTTCCCATCGCGTTGACCCTCCCTGCGCTGACATAAGAGACGAAGTAGCGAACTCCGCGCCGGTGGCGCAACCGCGTGAAAGGGACGCGCGCGGAGGTATGTTGGAAATTTCCGCGGGGCAGGGCTAATAGAACAGAGAAGCCGAAGGAATCGAGCAGGGCCGCGGGAACATCGCAGGACCGTGAGGAGGGATTCATGCCGACCAAAAGCAACGAAGTGTTAGTTCAGGAAGTGATCGACCGCGAAGCGATCCGCACCTTGCCGGTGCGCTATTGCCATTGCGTATGGCAGAAGGATCTGGACGGCTGGGCGAATCTTTTCAGTGAAGACGGCGCCGTGTCGACCACCGATCCGAGCATGCCGCGCGCGCAAGGCTGGGCGGCGCTGCGCAAAATGATTGGCGAAGGGCTCGAGACCATGAGACCGCGGCCGTTCATCCACAATCATGTGATCGAGCTGACGGGGCCGGACCGGGCCAAGGGCACGTGCTACGTCGAAGTGCGGCTGATGCGCGACGGCAAGAAGCAGCTCATGACCGGGTGGTACGACGACGAGTACGTCAAGGTAGGGGACGAATGGAAATTCAAGTCGCGGCGCATCAATATCGACTCGTTCGCACCGGCCGGCGAGGGTTGAGCCGCGAAGGCTGATTGGGCGACGCGGGCGATGGGGGGCGGCTAGAGCGCGGCCTTACGCCGTGCCGTGACGACCTCGCGCACCTTGGGGGCGACTTCGCCGAGCGGCGTTCCGGTCGGAAAAACCGCGGCCACTCCAAGCTGTTCGAGCGGCGCGATGTCGCGCGGCGGGATGGTACCGCCGACGAATACCGCGATCTCGTCGCCACACCCGGCGGCCTTGAGCCCGTCGAGCACCTTGGCGGTCAAGGGCAGGTGAGCGCCCGACAGGATACTCAGACCGACTGCGTCGACGTCCTCGTCAACCGCGGCCTTGACGATTTCGTCGATAGTGCGGCGGAGCCCGGTGTAGACGACTTCCATGCCGGCATCGCGCAACGCATAGGCGATTACCTTGGCACCCCGATCATGTCCGTCGAGGCCGGGCTTGGCGACGAGTATGCGGATCGCGCGCGATTCCATCTGCTGCTCGCGGGGTCTCATAGGCTGGGCGGTTCGCGAAAGGTTCCGAACTCCTCGCGGAGGACGCTGCAAATCTCGCCGAGGCTGGCATAGGCTTTGACCGCGGCCATAATCGCCGGCATCATGCTGTCTTTTCCGCGCGCGGCTTCGCGCAGGGTCGCGAGCGTTCGCGTCACCGCGGCTTTGTCGCGCGAGCCCTTGACGCGCGCGAGATCCTCGCGTTGACGGTCACCGACGGACGCGTCGAGTTCCCATAGTTCGAGCTGGCGGCGTTCGGGCTCGTCGCGGGTGAACTTGTTGACGCCGACAACGACCTGCTCGCCGCTGTCGATGCGCTGCTGATGGCGGTAGGATTCGACGGCAATCTCCTTTTGAATCACGCCCTGCTCGATACACGGGACCATCCCGCCGAGGCGATCGATGCGTTCGATGATCGCGCGCGCCTCGGCTTCGATGCGATCGGTGAGCGACTCGACGTAGTATGAACCGCCGAGCGGATCGACGACGTTGGCGACGCCGGTTTCGTAGGCGAGGATCTGCTGGGTGCGCAGCGCGAGTTCTGCGGTCTGTTCGGTGGGAATGGCGAAGGCCTCGTCCCACGCCGCGGTGAATACCGATTGGACGCCGCCGAGCACCGAGGCGAGCGCCTGGTAGGCGACGCGGACGATATTGTTTTGCGGCTGTTGGGCGGTCAGAGTGCTGCCGCCGCAGACCACGCCGAAGCGGAACATCATCGCGCGGGGGTCGCGGGCGCCGAAGCGCTCGCTTGCATCAGCCGCGCCCATAAGCGCCGGCCGGCGCGGTATTTCGCGACCTCCTCGAAGAGATCGTTGTGGGTATAGAAGTAGAAGCTTATGAGGGGCGCGAACTCGTCGACCTTCGATGCCGCGATCGACGCATCGTTGGACGTAGGTCAGGCCGTCGGCGAGGGTGTAGGCGAGTTCCTGGACGGCGGTCGCGCCGGCGTCGCGGAAATGGGCACCGGCCACGCTGATCGGAATTGAAGCGCGGTGCGTTGCGGATGCAATACTCGATGGTGTCGACGATGAGGCGCAAGCGACGGCTCGGGCGGAAAGATCCAGGTGCCGCGGGCGACGTATTCCTTGAGGATGTCGTTCTGAATGGTCCCGGCGATCTTCGTCGGGGGTCACGCCCTGCCGTTCCGCCACAGCAGCGTACATCGCGAGCAGAATCGCCGCAGTCGAATTGATCGTGAATGACGTGCTGACGCGGTCGATCGGAATTCCGTCGAAGAGGGTTTCCATGTCGGCCAGGGTGTCGATCGCGACGCCGACGCGGCCGACGTCGTCGAGCGCCTGGGCGTCGTCGGAATCGAGGCCGAGCTGGGTGGGCAGATCGAGCGCAACCGAGATACCGGTCTGTCCCTGTTCGAGGAGCCACTTGTAACGCTGGTTGGATTCGCGCGGGGTGCCGAAACCACTGTATTGGCGGATCGTCCACAAGCGGCCGCGATACATGGTCGGCTGTACGCCGCGGGTAAACGGATACTCGCCGGGGAGGCCGCCGTCCGACAGCGGATCGATATGGCGGACGCTCTCGGGGGTATAGAGGACGTCGAGCGGGAGTCCCGAGGAAGTGGACGCGGGGGGAATAGGGTTGCGCGCGATGCGATCGCGCCAGCGGCGCTCGGAATCGGCGAACTGACGGTCCGCGGCGTCGGTCAAATCAGCGTGTTCGGCGAGCGTACCGCCGTTGGTGTTGATTGGTGCCGCCATAGCATTCAGACCTCCGGTGTTTCAGCGTCCGCGAAAAATGGGCGCCCGCTTTTGCTTGCGGGCCGCCAGTGCCTCTTGATGATCCTCCGAAATCCACGTGCGCGCGAAGAGATCCGCTTCGAATGCGGCGGCATCCTCGTCAGCCGGCGGCGCGTCGCGATTGAGCATCCGCTTGATCGTGCGCACTGCGAGGGGGGGATTCGCCGCGATCTGCCGCGCTAGTTCCAAAGCCGTGGAGAGCAATTCGCCCGGCGCGACCACCTTCTCCGCGAGGCCAATGCGCTCGGCTTCGCGGGCGTCGATCGCCTCGCCGCTCAGCAGGAGCATCAGGGCCTTCGCCCGGCCCACCAGCCGCACGAGTCTGGGCCGTCCGCCCCATGCGGGAGTGATCCCGAGAGTGACCTGCTTGAAGCCGAAGTGAGCGGTCGCGCTCACTATGCGTATATCGGCTGCCAGCGCGACCTCGCATCCGCCGCCTAGGCAGTCGCCGTTGATCGCTCCAATCACGGGAATCGGAAGGACCTCGAGACGGGCCATCAAGGCTTGCATCTGGCGGGACATCGCGACCGCCGAGTCGTAAGTTTCGAGCCGTTCGAAATCCTTCAGGTCGCCGCCGGAGACAAAAACGCGGTCACCCGCACCGGTAAGCACGACGGTGCGGACCTGCGAGTCCGTTTCGAGCCACTGCAGCACACGGTCCAGCTCCGCCATGGTAACAAGGCTTATCGCGTTGTGGACGGTCGGCCGGTTGATAGTAATCAGGCCGACGCGGTCGCGCTCCACGTACTCTAGATGCTCGAGCAGGCCGAGAGACGTGGCCTCCGCGGTGGCGTCTGCGGCGGGGTCGGAACCGGCCTTGTCGCGTTCTAGGATACCTCCCATCGATGATCTTCCTCCGGCTTATGCTACCAGCCCGACTGCGAATGCGGCTTGCGAATTCGCATGCCTGAGAGCGGGCGATTTCGCGAGGTTATCGCCTTTGCTGGTCCCTGATCCAACGTTCGATAATATACCTAAATCAACGCTTTTCCTGCCGCCATAGAGAGCTGAACCTACGGTGAGCCGGAGGTCGACTACGCCCCGCCTTTGATGATCGCAAAATAAACTCGATTTGACGGGATTCCTATCCTGAGCTAAACAGCGGTTTGAATCATGCAATAGGTTTCTAGGGGTAGCTCGAAGATCCCGAGTTGAATTCGATGAGTCGCCAGATTCGATCGAACCGGATTCACGGCCGTCAGCCGAAGAGGAACTCTCGCTTGCGACAGCGTCGATAGTACCACAGCAGTGCGTGGTTGAACGCCCGCCGCCGAAGGCAAGCGCAACGCCGATAACAGACTGATCCTCAAGGAGAACGCGCGATGAGCAGCCAATCAGTGAGCGCTAACGACCGCCGCATAGCACCGGCGAAACTCTCCCACGCCGTGCTGCGGACGACGCGTCTCGCAGAAATGGTCGAATGGTACAAGACCGTGCTGAACGCGGAAGTGCTCTATCAGAACGACTTTCTCGTGTTCATGACCTACGACGAGGAACATCATCGGATCGCGCTGGCGGCGGTTCCGGGTTTAGTCGAGAAGCCCAAGCGCAGCGCCGGCCTGGACCATCTCGCATTTTTCTATTCGACCGTCGGCGACTGGATCGCGACTTACGAGCGTCTCAAGTCGGCAGGAATCACGCCGAAGGTCTCGATCCATCATGGCTTGACGATGTCGCTGTACTACCGCGATCCCGACGACAACGGCGTCGAGTTGTCGATTGACAACGTGGAAAAGTCGCAAGTGGCACGACTGGATGCGTAACCGCCTGGAGGATAATCCGATCGGTGCGCCGCTCGATGCCGACGATCTTGCGCGCAAATACCATGCGGGAGCACCGGAGGACGAGATCAGGCGTTTAATCCTTCGCCGGGCAAATTCGACCCGAGAAGTGCTGCGCCGCATGATCGAATAAAAGCCTCAGCCGCGGCCGTGCGCGTGGCAAGCGGCAAAAGCCACCTGATGTCCTAAGAATTGTCGAGGATCTCATGGCGCCGGCTAAAGATTGACCCGCAGGATTTTCAGTCACGCGCAGCACGTCCGAGGGAGAATCAAATGCGCTTTGGGTTTTTTGACCAACTTCCGCGAGCGGATTGGCAATCGGAGAGTCAGCGTTTCCAGGATATCCTCGCGCAGATCGAACTGGGAGATGAGCTCGGATTCGACACGGCATGGTTGGGTGAATTGCACTTCATGCCGAGTTTTTCCTGTCTGGCTTCGCCGCTGATGATCCTTGCCGCCGCGGCGCAGCGCACCACGCGTATTCGTCTGGGCACCGCCGTCACATTATTGCCGCTGCACAATCCGGTAAAAATGGCGGAGGATGCGGCGACGCTGGACGTTCTGAGCAACGGGCGGCTGGAATTCGGGGTCGGGCGGGGTGCCACGCCGGTTTACTTCGCCGGCTATAATGTCCCACAGGAAGAGAGCCGGGAGCGGTTTGAGGAGTCACTCGAGGTCATCCTGCGCGCATGGACGACAGAGCGGCTTTCCTACAAGGAAAATACTTTCGCGTGCAGGATGTACGGGTGACGCCCCAGCCGGTGCAGAGGCCCTATCCGCCGATTAGGATCGCCGCCAACAGTCCTGATACTTTTGCGATTGCTGGACAACTCGGGTTGCCGATCTTCGCCTCACCGCTAATCAACCCGCCGGACAAGCTGCGCGAGTATCTGGATGTGCATCGCAACACGCTTAAAAGCGGGGCGAAGCAGGATGTCGCGCTGGCCTTTCCCGGTCCATGTGGCGGACAGCCGGGCGCAGGCGCGAAAAGAATGTGAAGCGAGCCTGATGCACTTTTTCAGTATGGCGGGAGAACTGATCAAGCCGCTGGCGACCGATCCCGTCAGAAGCTACGAGGCCTACCAGCAACTACAGGAACGGATCAAGCACGTCACCTACGACGGGATTGATCGCAGACGTCGGAATCTTTGGCGATCCGGACTACTGCGTCGGGAGGATCCACGCTCTCCGCGAGGAATTTCCGATGGAGGAATTCATCGCGTACTTTAACCAGGGCGGGCTGATCGACCATTCAACCGTCAGGCGCTCGATGGAACTGTTTGCCAGGGAAGTGATCCCGCGGTGCAAGTAGAAAGCGAAGGAACATTCACGGTCTTCTTTGAGGAGGGTATCTCATGGCAGCGACTGCACCAAAAGACATTTGACTATGAGATCGACGTAGAAGATTTCGAATATTTGCGCCACGGCAGCACGCCACTGCTGGCGCGTCTGTTCAAGCCGCGCGGCCAGGGGCCGTTTCCCCTCCTCGTGGAACTGCACGGCGGCGCATGGTGCCTCGGCGATCGGCTGCAGGACACCACGATCAACGAGCAGATCGCACGGAGCGGTGTGTTGGTAGCCGCGCTGGATTTCCGCGTGCCGCCGGCGGCGACATATCCTGGTTCGCTCACGGATATAAATTACGGCATCCGCTGGCTGAAGACACAGGCTGCGGCCTTACGGACCTATCCCGGTAAGGCCTGCACCTTCGGAATCTCAAGCGGCGGACATCAGGCGATGCTGCTTGGTATGCGGCCGCATGATTCCCGCTATTCGGCATTGGCGCTTCCCGGGAATCCGGCAATCGACGCGAGCGTGAGCGGTGTGATCATGGGCGCCCCGGTAATCGATCCGATTGGGCGCTACCGTTACGCAAAAGGGCTCAAAGAGAGCGGGAAAGCCTATCCGGAGTTCGTGGACCTGGTGCTGCCGCTTCACGACAAATATTGGAAGAGCGAAGATGCGATGATCGAGGGCAGTCCGGTGCAGGCCTTGGAACGAGGTGAAACTGTCGCGCTTCCGCCCGTGCTGTACATCCAGGATACCCGCGATATCGTGCATCCGCGGCCCCAGCTCGAGCGCTTCGTCGAACTGTATCGCAAGGCCGGCGGCCGGGTGGATCTGGAACTGTCGGAAGGCGCCAGCGACGCTTTTGCGCCGCGGAATCCACCGGCAGCAGTGGCGAAAATGTACGAGAAACGTGATCCTTCATCTTCGAGCGCGTCACGCGTGATTCAGAAGATGGTCGCTTTTGTCCACGAACAGAGCGCATGAGACTGTCGGGCCAAGGGCCACGACACCGAGTTGGACCCGAAGGGGTTCGCCGGCA
The DNA here is from genome assembly GCA_963837035.1 of uncultured Pseudomonadota bacterium. Taxonomy (GTDB): domain Bacteria; phylum Desulfobacterota; class Binatia; order Binatales; family Binataceae; genus JASHZA01. Next base: position 896,543 of record CAWIMH010000015.1, on the reverse strand, counting down.
AGTATCTGAGCGGGAGTTCTGTACGCCGATACCGGCGGCGGCTCGATAGCTGGCCGCCGGTATCGGCCGTTGTTCTGACGGAGGGTCTATACGCGGTCTATATGCGATCGAGCAATGTGCCGGTGCCGAGTCCGCCGCCGCAGCACATCGTGACGATCGCCTTCTGACCGTTGGTCCGCTCCAGTTCGTGAAGCGCCTTGGTCACCAGGCCGCATCCGGTCGCACCCAGCGGATGGCCGAGGGCGATCGCGCCACCATTCGGATTGACCCGCGCCATGTCGGGTTCGAGCGTGCGCGCCCAGCTCAGAACGACGGACGCGAACGCTTCGTTAATCTCGAAGACGTCGATGTCGCGGATTCCCAGCCCGTTCTTCTTAAGCAACTTTTGGGTTGCCGGAATGGGTCCCTCGAGCATCAGGACCGGGTCACAGCCGACGAGGCAGGTATCGATAACCCGGGCGCGCGGGCGGCATCCCAGTTCCCGTGCTTTCTCCGCGGTCATCAGAAGCACGGCCGCGGCGCCGTCGGCGACTTGCGAGGAAGAACCGGCAGTATGGATCCCGTCGGGCCGTGCGACTGGCTTCAAGGCGGCGAGGGCTTCGAGGCTGGTATCGCGAGGGACCTCGTCGCGGTGAACCGTCCGGGTTTCACCGGTCTTCTCGGCGCCGGCTTTTGCGACCGGAACTTCGACCGGGACGATTTGCGTTTCGAAGCGCCGATCCGAGATAGCACGGGCGGCACGAAGCTGTGATTCGAGCCCGAAGTGGTCGGTATCCTGCCGGGTGACCCCGTATTTCGTTGCGATCCGTTCGGCGCCTTCAAACTGGCTCACGAACTCGAAGTGCTCGCGATATTTCCGGCTGATCGGTTTGCCGTATCCGGCCTGAACGCCTGCGATGGCGTCCGAACCGATCGGCAGGAGACTCATGTTCTCGACCCCGCAAGCGAGTACGATGTCCTCGGCGCCCGAAGTGATCATGTTCGCCGCGAGATTGACCGCGAACTGACTCGAGCCGCACTGCGAATCGACGGTGGAACAGGCGACGTTGACGTCACCGCCAGCCGCGAGCCACGCGGTACGGGTAACGCTCATCGCCTGAGCACCGACCTTGTTGATGCAGCCACCGACCACTTGCCCGACGGAGGACGATGGCACGCCGGCGCGATCGAGAACCGCCATCATCACCTGGCCCAGCAGTTCGGTTGGATGCGCGGCAGACAACGCCCCGTTTTTTTTGCCGATCGGCGAGCGACCGGCGGCGACAATCACGACTTCTCTCATAATCTCCTCCGTGGGAGGCCGCGCCGGCGATCGTCATCCGGCATCGGCGACCATTCAAGACCTAAGGTTGGCCCATCAATTCGTCGAAGTTGTTGGCGTAAAAGCGATCTTTGGCCAATCCGCCGATGCCCTTCATCGACTCCTCAAAACGCTTGATCGGGTTGCGCCCACCTTCGATATGCGGATAGTCCGACGAAAAGAGCAGCAACTCGTCGCTGGTCTGCTCGATGATCCAGCCAACCGGCTCGGTGGGATGAGGCGTAAATTTGAGCTGGCGCCGAACGTAGTCGGAGGCTTTCATCGGTAACGCGAGACCCGGTTCGGTACGCGCGAAGGCCTGCTGGGCAACGTCCAGCCGCCGGAGCCACGCGGGTACCCACAAGGCGCCTAGCTCGATCACGCCGCCGCGCAGGCGGGGAAACTGCTCAAGCGTGCCGTCGAGGACCATCGCACTGAGGAAGGCCTCGGCGGGGCAGTGAAGCATCATAAAGAGTTTCGAATCGAGATCCTCACCGCCTCCCAGGAAGCCGGTGATCGGCCCGCGGCCATTGTTGCGATACTCCTCGGGCATTGCCGGCTCGCCCGCTCCGACGTGCAGCATGAAGGGTACGTTGGCCTCCTGCAGGCGGCTCCATACTCCGTCGAAATCGTGATGAGTGGGAGACTTGGTGCCGGCCGGCCGTGATGGCAGCCAAAAGGTGCCGCAGCCCAGCTTGAGGCCTTCATCAATTTCGATCTCGGCGCGGCGCGGATCGTCGAGCGGGAGGAAACCAACCGCGATCAGCCGGCGGTCGTTCTTGCAGAAATCCGCGATCGCGCGATTGACCGCGCGCGCCCCGCCGTAGAGCAGGTCGGGATCATGCTCGCGTTGGGCGAACACGCCCCAGAATTGGCCCATCGCCAGCGAAGTGAAGACCAATTGCCGCCTGAAGCCCAGGAGATCGAGGGCGCGCGTACGCTCCGCCGGATCAAAGGCTCCGAGCGCCTCCCAGCCTTTGATGAACATCAGGTTGTGCTCGATATCGACTTCGTCCCAGTGCGCGGGGTCGAACTTGCCGATAGTAGCGTGATCTGCCATCTTGCCGGTCTTCGAGAGATCGAGCGGCTTTAACAGCTTTTGCGTTTTGGCATCTGCATAGTCGGCCAGCCAGTTGACCGGTTCCATCACATGGGCGTCCGCGTCGTTGTAAATGCGGCCTTCAGCGTAGGGCATTCGATGTAGTTCCTCCCGCGATCATCTAACGAAGCGTTTTCCGCATGATGAACAAAAGCCGGGTTAAAGTACAAGCGTAAGGTCAAAGTACGAGCGCGAGTTTGGCCATGGGCAGCGGACAACCGGCAGCGTCATCGGAAAGATCTTTGGCGAGGATTTCGCGTATCAAGCGCAGTTCGAACGAGGAGTGCTGCGGCTGGTTAATGAGATTCAATTTACTAATTCGATGACGACAATGCCTCTTCAGTGAAGTTGACCGTGGATCGCTGTAACGCAACGATCGGGCTCGCTCGACCCAAGTGCGGCCGCCGAGTAGTCGGGCGACAAGTTTTAGCCGAAGGTCGACCCCCAAAACCGCGCTCTGTGGCAGCTCTCGGATAACTGAGTGTCGGTTTCGGCCGTTAAACTGTAAGCAGCCTGCATAGTGTATCGAGAACGTAAACTAGAGTTAGAATTTCATGACTAACATAAAAATTGCCGAAGGAAGCTCATGATAGTAGCCGTTCTATCTAGAATGGAGGCTATTTTTATACAGGCGATTACTAGGGTCAACTGTGGAGTTAATTTGAGGTTGTAAGCATAATTTGGCCGGCAGGCTTGGGGAGCCTGTACCGGAAGCCGGTGATGCGTAGCTACAGCTGCAGGAAGATTGAATTTCCCCTTCTCGCCCAGACGTCACAGTCTCCAGTTATCCTTCAGGCGATTAGTGATATGAAGTGCTCGCGATGGCTTGGAGCACCAGTTGGCCGGTCGCCGAATTTCTCGATTTGCAATGCAGATGCATGGCGAAATGCGGCTAGCTGACGACTGTTTCCTCGGTATAACGCCCTCGGAACTCGAGAGGGGAGAGCTTTCGCGGCTCTTTCAAGGCGCGCCCGTGGTCATTCTCCGCCAGGACGATAGGGTCGACGAATTGCTGGAGATGGTATTGAGTTGGCTCAGGCTCAACCGACCGGGTGCGACGGACTCCTTCGGCAGTAATCTCGTCGATCTCGCACGAAACCATGAAAAGGGAAACATGAGCGCGGGCGATATGCTGCGCTTTGTGCCCGGGATGTTCGGCCACGTTTCACGAAAGTTCGTCATATACCCTTCGGGCGTCGATCAGTCGCTGAAAGCCTACCCGGACGCCTTCTATGTGGGTCACGAGCGTGTTCCCGTACCAAACGAAATAATCAAGCTTGCCTGGAGCCTGATGGACGGGATTTTCGCGAGTGCATCGCCGGCGTCCGTGGATCGCTTGAAGTATGCCACCGAGGTGGATGTTCTGACTTATCCCACTTCCAATTTGGATGTAGGCAGGCTTTCTACCCTGTTGATGGATTCGACCTTACTGGCGGACTCGATCGGCGTGGCGGGATTTTGGTCAAAACTTGGGCATCGAATCGACGCGATGAAGGATAGCGCGGCCGGTCTATTCAAGATGAAGGCTTTAAGGGACGTCTATGCGATATCGTCGCTCATACCGGGGCTAAACAAAATAGTGACGACGTTGAATGGTTGCATGTCGTCGTCGGACGACGGCAATTCGGTGCCGGACGGTTACCATCTGATTGGCGCGCCCCATGTCGATAACGGCAAGTACCTGACCGCCCTGGGCGGATGTAGAGAGAATCTGTGCACCGAGGTTCTCTGGGACAACCGGTGGGTCGAGTTGCCAGTCCGACGGGACGCCCTCGCGTTGTTTCCGTCCGGGAAGCTTGCCCCGATCGGCGGGTTCACTCCGACCCGTCACCGGGTACTGCTGCACGATCCGTCCGGCAACGGGAGCATTTGCGGGCGGAACATCACACTGAGCCTATCGATCGTTGACCCACCAAACGTCTGGGCCCAGGAGTCGGTGGCCCTATAGGTCGCCATACCAAGCTCGCTCGATATCCTCACAGTCCGTCCTTCGGAATGGGAAGACCGCGCTTCCGCCAGATCCCAGTCGGTGCGCACCGCCTGTTGGATGATTCGGGCGGTAATGTGCTACGGCTCAGAAAACGTCACGTTCATAGGCAGGATCTAAGCGCCGGAAGGCCGGAACAGACAGGGGCATCAACCCTAATGGAGGGAATCTCTTGGCGAACTCGATACCCAGGGCTTACAAAATCATCAAGGAAGAGAACGTGCCGGCGAAGATGCGCGACGGTGTGACCCTCTATGCAGACGTCTACCGGCCCGACGCGCCCGGCCGGTTTCCTGTGGTCCTCATGCGGACTCCCTATGGCAGGGACGCGACCGCGCCGAACGCAAAGCGATACGTGCCGCAGGGCTATATCTTTGTTGCCCAAGACACGCGTGGACGGTTCCAGTCTGAGGGTGATTGGTACTACCCGTTGATTCATGAAGCTGAGGACGGTTACGACACGGTCGAGTGGGCGGCGAGCCTGCAATGGTCGGATGGCAATGTCGGGACGGCCGGACAATCATACCTTTGCGCGACACAATACCTGCTGGCACCTACACGACCGCCGCATCTACGTGCGATGTTCGCCACTTCGGCGCCTTCGGACTGGCATGAATGCTGGGTTTATCGCGGCGCGGGCGTGCTCGACTGGGGATGGTTGTTGCCTTACAGCCTCATGATGACCCCAGACCAACTCAAGCGGAAAGGCACTGAAGGCCTGCTTAAGGGGATACGCGGTTATTACCCCGACGGAGCAGAGCTGGCGCTGTGGTCGGGGCTCAAGGACGAGTACTATCGCGACGTCCCGATCTATGACTGGGTGGAGCGCCTTAAGGACTCGATGCCCTACCTCAAGGACTACCTGGACCATCCGGAAGACGACGACTATTGGCGTCACCTGAATGTTCGGCACCAAGCCGGACAGGTGAGCGTCCCGGTTTTCCACGTGGCGAGTTGGTATGACGGTTTTCTGGAGGGCGGCCTCCACTACTATGCGAATATCCGCGAGCATGGTGCGACGCCGGAAGCGCGTTCGGGACAGCGGCTTTTGGTGGGACCATGGCCGCATCTTTATCCCTATGATTCGCCAACTTCGAAGGTCGGCGACCTCGATATGGGTCCGGAGGCATTGATTCGGCTGGGCGATTTGTCAGTGCGCTGGTTCGACTACTGGCTCAAGGGGATCAAAAACGGCATTGCGGACGAAAAACCGGTCAGCATCTTCGTTATGGGCGACAATACGTGGCGCGAGGAAAATGAATGGCCGCTCGCACGTACCCAGTTCACGCCCATTTACCTGCGCAGCGCTGGAAAGGCGAATACGCTGAGCGGAGACGGCACCCTAAGCTGGAAGGCGCCCCAGTCGGAACCCAGTGACACGTTCGTTTATGACCCTAACGACCCCGTTCCGACGATTGGCGGATCGCAGCTCGGACCGAATCCGACCGGTCCGCAGGATCAGCGTCCCGTCGAAGGCCGGCAGGACGTGCTGGTCTATACGAGCGAGCCGATTGTTGCAGACCTGGAGATTACCGGGCCGCTGACCGTCAAGCTCTTTGCCGCCTCGACCGCCACCGATACGGATTTTACAGCGAAACTCGTGGATGTCTGGCCGAACGGATATGCACAGAACATCCAGGACGGGATAACGCGCGCGCGCTACCGCGGCTCCAAAACCAGGGCGTCGCTACTAACGCCCGGCGAAGTCAACGAGTATGCGATCGACCTGTGGGCCACGAGTCACGTGGTCAAGCCTGGCCACCGGTTGAGAGTGGAGATTTCGAGCAGCAACTTTCCTCATTATGACCGTAATCCGAACACCGGTGGTCCTCTGTTCAAGGAGCGGAACTGCCAGGGGGCCACGCAGACGATTTCGCACGACGCGGCGCATCCGTCGCACATCGTTCTGCCCATAATCCCGCGTTAAGGCATGCTGGCAGGAGACGGGCGCCGGCTTCGCGCGGCCTGCGAACCGCGCGAAGTTCGCTACGCGCCCGCTGCCTGAAGTTTCAGGTGCGACGCCTTCTCCTGCGCCGCCGATGTCAGCGTCAACACCGGGCACGGCGCCGTGCGCACGACTTCCTCGGTCACGCTGCCCAGGATCATATGCGACAGTCCCGTGCGTCCGTGCGTCTTTATCACGATCAGGTCGGCATTAACCTCGTTTGCAACCCGCACCAGCGCTTTCGCAAAATTGCGCTCGGTCGATGACGCGGTGTGAAGCTCGTACTGCATGCCTCCGAGATGCTTGGTGGCGATATCCTGGAGGCTCGCCCGCGCCTTCCCCTCTCCCGGCGAGCTCGGCACCTCGCTGACATCGGGCTCTCCGATTGCGCCGAGCGTGGGTGCGATATGGAGCAGATGCAGCGTCGCTCCATGATGAGCGGCGATTTCCTTCGCAACGCCCAGCGCCAGCAGCGACGCGTCGTCGAAAGCGATGGGACAGAGGATCGAACGATACGGGTACGCCATTTAGCACTCCTCAATAAGGCCAGCCTGCACGCATTGTTATCCACAGGGGAAGCTCGCGGCAAGGGAAAGCGATCGCGCTGGTCCGTCTGACCCGAGAGGCAAACCGGCGCTCGCTCAACCGATGATTTGTGTGATAGTACGAATCGGAAGTATCCAACTTTTCCGCTAACGCTCCGGACCGGGGAAGAAGCAAGGAGGAAGTGAAGATGGCTGATTTCGATATTCAAATCAAAGGCGGGACGATAGTCGATGGAACCCGCGTGCCGCGTTATCGCGGGGACGTCTGGATAAAGGATGGCAAAATCGCTCAAATGGGCGGCCGCGCACCGGGTTTTGCCAAGAAGACAATCGATGCTGACGGCTTGATCGTCGCGCCCGGCTTCGTCGACCTGCACACCCATTACGATGCGCAGATTCGCTGGGATCCGTACTGCACGATCTCCGGATGGCATGGGGTTACATCGCTGGTGCTGGGCAATTGCGGATTCGGATTCGCGCCGGTCAAACCTGATGTGCCGCGAGCGTTCGATGCTCGCGATGACTCGTACCGAGGCGATTCCGTACGCTGCGATGAAGGCCGGAATGAACTGGGATTGGGAGACGATTCCCGCAATACCTGGATTCGCTCGACCGCTCGCCCAAGGGCGTGAACTGCATTCAGTACATGCCGACCGCGTCGCTGATGATATACGTGATGGGCCTCGAAGCGGCGAAGACCCGTCCGGCGAACGACAAAGAGCGCGCAGAGATGGCGCGCCTGCTCAGTGAAGGGATGGACGCCGGTCTATGTGGGTTCTCGATCCAGCGGCTTGGTCCCGATTCGGTACAGGCGGACTATGACGGCTCGCCGATGGTTACCGACACCATGTGCGACGAGGACATTTTCAACCTTGCGCGCGTCCTGCAGGAGCGCGACGAAGGATTCATGGAGATTACGCAGGCCACCGATCCGGCGGACAATCGCGCGGACCTGGCTTTTGTGAAGAAGTTGGCGGGAGTGGCGAAACGGCCGATCCTCTTCCAGGCGATTGCCCCGACGCGGAAGAATGCTGAAATCCATCGGCGACTATTGCGCTGGATCGAAAGCTGTCGCGCAGAGGGCCTGCCGATTTTCGGACAGGGGGCGTCGGTACGCAGCGGCTTCGCCTTCACTCTCGAACATTGGAACCTTTACGATATGAGCCCAGCTTGGCGGATGCTTACGACCGGCTCTACCGAAGAGAAGCTGCGCAAGATGGCGGACCCAGAGATGCGTAGCGGCAGTGATCAAGGAGACCGACGAGGCCGACGCGCGGCTGCGCTCGTTGCAGGCCGGAGTCGGCGGTAATCCGAAGAACCTGATTGTGCAGTGGGTGGAAAATCACGAGGAGCTGGAGAAGTACGTCGGGAAATCCCTGGCGCAGATCGGCATGGAAGAGAACAAGCATCCGATCGAAGTGATGCTCGATCTCGCGGTCGGGACCAATCTGAAGGCGGAATTCCTCGGCCCCAACAAGGGCTTCAACGCTGAATTCATGGCCGAGATTTTCAACGATTCGCAGTACACGTTCCCCGGCGTGTCAGACGGCGGCGCGCACACCAAGTTCTTTACCGGCGGTGCCTTCACTACCGATTTCCTGCGCTGGCTGGTGCGTGACGAGCAGAAGATTACGCTGGAGGAGGCGCACTATCGGATGTCGGCGCTGCCGGCACATGCTGCAGGCTTCCGTGATCGCGGGATGCTGCGTGAGGGTCTGGCGGCGGACGTGGTGGTGTACGACCTCCAAGGCCTGGATGTCGAGCCGGACTGGGTCGGCGAAATCGTACACGATTTCCCGGGCGGCGAGTGGCGCCGGGTACAGCGTGCGAAGGGCTATCGCTCGATCATCGTCAATGGCGAGGAGACCTTTGCGGAGGGCAAGTGCACGGGCGCGACGCCGGGCAAACTGCTGCGTCACGGCCACGCGTGAGGTGAATAGTCAGAAGCGAACAAGGGCCGCGTGTCGCGAGACACGTGGCCCTTTCTAGTTTGAATGGGGGTGAGCGCCGATCGATACAGTGCGCCTTCATCGGTTAAAGGAAGTCGCGAGTAGGCGGTTCGCCCGGCTGGCCCGACAGAGACTCTCATCGTGAATCTGGTTATTTTCGATATAGACGGCACGCTTACTGCGACCAACCAAGTAGATACACGATGCTTCGCGGCTGCTTTCCTGGAGTTGTTACGGCATCGAGATCAGCACCGACTGGCACTCATATCCCCACCGAACCGACTCAGGAATTATCAGCCACAACTGCCGCATACATCTGGGACGTCATCCCACAGGGATAGAGCTCGAGCGATTTCGAAATCGTTTTCTCGCTTTGCTGGAACGGGAAGCGAATGCAGCACCCTGGGACTTCGCCGAAGTACCCGGCGCGGGAGCGGCAATAGCGCGAATTGAGCAGGAGGAAGGCTACGCAATCGCCCTCGCAACCGGTGGATGGAGAGTTTCGGCGCGCTTCAAACTCGATAAAGCGCGGCTTCCAATAGCACACCTTCCGGCCGCGTTTGCTGATGACGCGGAAGAACGCGAAGAGATTGCGCGACGAGCGATTAATCGGGCGGAGCTACACCATCTCCGGCCGTTCGACCGCGTGATCCTGGTAGGTGACTCGGATTGCGACCTAGTGACCGCTGCTCGGCTCGGGCTCTCGTTCGTGGGGATAGCCGCCGACGGGCAAGTCGGTATGCTTCGCGGAGCCGGAGCGGAATATGTCCTGCGCGACTATGAAGATTTGGAAAGGGTAATGAGCGCACTCGCAGGAGCGACCCCGCCAAAATGAGTCGGAGAACGACTCTCTGATGGAGCCCCTCAACGGAAAAGAATGGTCGTATCGAGGGCAGTATCTATCCGACCGTTAGGATGATTGAGCCAGGCGGGCACAATGCACCCGACCAGGCAGCAAACTAAAGGTGGAAGATTTTCAGCCTGCCTTAGCCAGACCGCCTTGTGATCTGTCTTCCGATCGCTCGGTTTCGAGCCGGTTCTCTTCGCGTAATCTGCGGTTAACGTCGCGCACCATGCATACTGTGGTCGAGCCGGTCCAGATGAAATATGTGCCGAAGAGCGCCCAGAAAGTAATGGCGCCGTTCCACGCCAGCGGGCCGGTTTTGAAGAAAGGCATCGCAGTGATGGGAATGAAGCTGAGGCCGGTGAAAATCGCCCAGTAGCAGACCCATCGAGGGAATACACGAGGCTCGGAGCGATCGGCGAGGCCAGCCAGGCCGGCGGCGATCGCCTGCATCGACGTGATGGCGTAGGTGAGGTTGAAGAGGATGAAACCGACGTCGTTCAGCGTGCGGATCGTGCCGGAATCAATTTCCGGTCGAAACGCGGCTGTCGCCCAGATCGCGGGGCAAAAGATGAGGACCCAGGCGGTAAGCGTGCCACCGATGAGTTGAATTATTGCGAGGATAGGGTTCGAACCCTCGATGCGCCACATAACGACGCTGAGCTGAGCAGTCCAGGGAATCCAAAGTGCGGCGACCAGAGCGGCCATGCAGTTGCCGAAGAGGATTGCATTATGGTGCAGCGCGTAGATGGCGGCGAGGTCGTGTGCGGAGAGATTAGGCGATGCGGGCGGGAGGTTGTGTCCAAAGGCGCCCCAGAAAATCGTAAAAAGAATCTCGAAAGCGAATCCGCATTGCGCCGCACGCAACTGGTATTTGAGACTTTGCTTGGCGGTCATTGGGGCACCTCGCGGGCTTCGGGAACCCGGGCGTCGATTTCGGCCGATACGTCGACCCAGTCAAACCGTATAGACCGAGCGGACCTCTACAGCAATATGCCGTGACCCGCGCTTTGAGAAGACAGCAACTGGCGGCCGTCGACTATTCCCGGATCGAGGCGCGTACCACGTTCAGCGTCACTGGCAGGTCGCTTCGGAGCAGCGCCCGAATATGGCATCCGCGCTCGGCGACTTCGACCAGGCGCCTAAGCGTGTCTTCAGCTTCGGACGTGGAGACACGGAGCTCCAAGGCGATCGCCTTGACGTGGCCGGTTTCGGTGCAGCGGCCCGAAATCGAAGCGGCTATCAAATCGATATTGCGGGCTCGCGCCGCCACCCGAAGTGACATCAACAGGCACGAGCCCAAGGCTCCCATGAACGATGTTACCGGGTCGGGGCCCTCGTCCGGCTCAGCCGAACTGGACCATTGGATCGCGCCATGGCGAACGATGGTACGAAGGCCATCGCCGTCGAACTCGACGGCAACCTCGCGCTTTGCAAACGATCGTGCGGGCGTGGTCTCGGTCATGAAAGGAAATTCAGCGGCTTCGAGAAGATGCTTCATCCATGCGGTAAAACGCGCGGCCGTCACGCCGTCGATCCCGCGATGGTCGTAAGCGATCGCGATTTGCATTGCCGGGCGCACCTCCGCACGCCCAGCGATCGCGAGTACTTCATCCCGGATCGCACCGACGAACATCAAGGCCACTTGTGGCGCCAAGATCACCGGCGTGCCGTTCTCGACGCTGAACGCGCCCAGGTTTGAGACAGTGAAAGTCGCGCCCTCAAGTTCGGCGGGAGTGAGTTTCTTTGCGCGGGCCTTCTCCGCCAGACGTTTGACGTGGGTACTCAATTCGGCCGGCGTCATTAGATGGGCGTCGTGGACAACCGGCACAACCAGCCCGTCGGGAGTATCGACCGCGACGCCAAGGTTCACTCGATCGTAAATGAGCATCTCGTTCTCGGCGAAGGTGGCGTTGATGCGCGGATTGTCCATCAATGCTTTCGCGGTGGCGAACAGGATGAGATCGGTTACCGAGAGCTGGCCGCCGGCCGCATTGAAGGCTTTGCGGGCCGCAAGTGTTCGGCTCATGTCGACGCGCGCCATTTGCACGAAATGCGGAACGGTCTGCCAACCTGCGACGAGATTGCGCGCGCGATTTGCTGAATCCGAGTGAGTTTCTCGCGGCGCGCGGGGATCAACGCGGAGGGCGCGGCCGCGACTGGCGCCGAACCCCTTGGAGCCGCCGCAAGCGCTTCGATCGCATTACGGACGTCATCCTCGGTGACAGCGCCGGCGGCGCCATGACCGACGACGCGCGCCAGGTCGATTCCGTGATCGGCGGCGAGACGACGAGCGCGAGGGGACGCGAGCGTGCGCTGCGTTGCCGCAGGCGCCGTCTTAGCGGGTTCGCCGTCACGCGCCTGGTCAGGATTTGAAACAGGGCAGGGGGCATCCGATGGTGCAGGGTCTTCTGCAGGCGCAAGCAATGTCACCAACCTGCCGCCGACGGTCACGGTGTCGCCCTCGCGCGCCGCATGCGGGCCCATCACGCCCGCAACCGGCGACTCGACCTCGACCTCCGTCTTATCCGTCTCGATCGTGAGGATGGCTTCACCTTCGCGGACAGCCTCACCGGGTTGCTTGTGCCAACGGATGACCTTGCCCTCGCTCATCGTATGGCCAAGCTTCGGCATTTGGATCGATATCGCCATTGGGTTGCGGTAGCAGAGACGTTTCTTCCGGCATTTCGGCGCCGGTGGCACCGAGCGCGGAACGAGGCTAGTTCATCCGTTCAAGCGAGCAATTCGTGACACGCATCGTAGATCTTCTGCTCGTTTGGGAGCACGAACTTTTCGAGTGCGGCCGCGGTCGGAATCGGCACGTCGGGCAACGCAACGCGGCGGAGAGGCCGTTCGAGGTAGTCAAGCGCCTCCTCCATCAGCATCGCGCCAATCTCCGCGCCGACGCCCAGGGTCTTGTAGGACTCTTCGGCCACTACGATCCTGCCAGTCTTCTTCACCGATTCGATTATCGCCGGACGGTCGAACGGGTTGAGCGAGCGGGGTCGATGACTTCTATATTGTGGCCTTCCCCGGCCAGTCGTTCGGCGACTTTGAGCGCCTTGGGAACCATCGCGGAGATTGCTACCAGCGTCAGCGCGTCGCCTTCACGGCGGATAGCGGCCTTGCCCATTGGGACGAGCAAGTTGGGATCGTCCGAAACCTCGCCTTTGGTCCCGTAGAGCAGTTTATGTTCGAAAAAAAGAACTGGATCATCGCTGCGGATGGCGCTCTTCAACAAGCCCTTGGCATCGGCGGGAGTAGCCGGAGAAACAATACGCAGTCCGGGTGCGTGCATAAAGAAGGCTTCGGGACACTGGCCGTGCTCCGGCCCGACGCCAGCAGCGCCCGAAGGGCATCGAACAACCATCGGCACCGTATACTGCCCGCCGTGAACGTAACGCCACATCCCGGCCTTAAGCACGATTTCGTCGGCGGCGGTGAAGAGGAAGTCGGCGAACTGCAATTCAACTATCGGGCGGAGGCCGGTGAGGGCGGCGCCAACACCGGCGCCCACGATCGCATTCTCTGAAATCGGCGTGTCGAAGACCCGCGCGTCGCCGAACTCATCCTTGAGTCCCGCGGTGATCTTGAAAATGCGCCGAAGTTCGCGACGTCCTCTCCGTACAAAATGACCGTCGGATCGCGCCTCATCTCCTCGGCCATCGCGTCTTTGATCGCTCGCGCGTATGTGATGGTGGGCATGTCAGATAGTTCCCGCCGCGTTATTCGACTTAGCTCGCAAAAACGTCATCGAGCGCCGACTCCGGTTTCGGAAACTGCGCAGACTGCATTACGGCAACGGCCCGATCGATCTGCTCCTTGGCGTCGGTGTCGATTTTCTGGCGTTCGGCTTCGCTGAGAGTCTTGGCTTCCATCAACTTGCGCTCGAAAGCGGCAAGTGGGTCGCGCCGCCATTCCTTTTCGACCTCTTCGCGCGATCGATAGTCGTCGGGGCCGCCGATCCAATGTCCCCACAGGCGATAGGTCTTGGCGTCGATCAGGGAGGGTCCTTCGCCGCGACGCGCACGCGCGACCGCCTCGGCCACGGCGTCGTACACTTGTGCGACATCGTTACCATCAACTTTCTTGCCGGGCATGTTGTAGCCTTGGGCGCGATCCGCGATATCAGGATTCGCGGTAGATGTAGCGGTTGGTACGGAAACCGCCCATCCGTTGTTCTCGCACAGGAAAATCACGGGCAGTCGCCGCACCGCGCATAGGTTGAGGCTTTCGTGGAAGGTGCCGCGATTGGAAGTCCCGTCGCCAAAGAAGCAGAGAACAACCTTGTCCTGGTTTTTGATCTTGATCGAAAGCCCGGCGCCGGTTGCAATGGGAAAGCAGCCACCCAGGGTTCCGCTCTCTCCCAAGACCCCCCGATCCGGATCGACAACGTGCATTACGCCGCCGCGACCCTTGTTGGTACCACCTTCTTTGCCCGCGAGGTCACAGAGTATTCGATCAAGCGGGATTCCGCGGGCCACCCAGTAGGCGACGCCGCGATGGGCATACATCATGTAGTCATCAGGGCGCAGTGCAGCGATCGCGGCCACCTGCAACGCCTCCTGGCCGACTCCAGGATGCATAAAGCCACCCGCCTGTCCGCTTTTGATGAGTTCGGCGATGCGCTCCTCGAGCCGACGGCTCAGGATCATCTTCCGATAGATGTCGAGTCTGAGCTTTTCATCCATCATGAATGCCTCTCCTTAGCGTCAGAGGTCGCGCGCAATTTCGTGCTACCCTAGCGAAGTTTCGGAACGTCGCCAAACCGAAGCGAACTTCACTCGTAGCCGAGCAAGACCGCCCGGACACGCGTGAGATGCGTCCCGCCCGCTATCGAGCTGTGTAACGGCGGATTGTCCGCTTTTCCATTCTCTGGCCGTCAGCGCATGATCAGATTCAACCCGGCGGGAGTCGTATAGCGGGCGTCGTCGCGGTACTCCTTTGGCGCCTGACCGTTGATGTAGTAGGCGCGCCCCTGGGCCGGTTCGCTGACAAAGGTGGTGTGGTTTCGCTGAATATCCCACCATACCTCGACGTCGAGCGCCGCCGTATCGGCCGGGCCCACACCCGGCACATCGACGGAGAGCGGGAACAGGGCGGCGAACTTCCATGGGTTGCCCTTCATATCCCACATATCCTCCCAGAGCGGAAAGGCATAGGCGCTATCGGCATAAATCACACGCTTGCCGTAGCAGTAGCTCGCGCTCTTTGACGGAACCTTCTTGAGTCCAATGACATCCACGTCGCGCAACTGCCACTTGCCCCACTTGGCTGTGGGAAACGCGAGCGGGCATCAGGAGGTCACCGGGAAAAGGAGAGCTGGGCGGCGTGACGTCGACCAGCGCGAGTATTTTGCGATGTCCCATGTTCTCGACGTCCAATTCCGTCAGATTGGTATCGAGGCCGTTATGAAAATCTTCATAGGTCTGGTCGAGTCCGCCGCTTTCAACACATCGAGCGGCGTTGGAAATGGGCTGATAGCGGCGCAGTGACGGCAGAAAGACATAGGTTGCTTCAGGCCGCTCCGGGTCCGCGTAGTTCACGGTCAAATAGGCCGTGTAACGATCCTGCTCGGGTTCCAGCGTCATGAACCATTCGGTGAAATAGCGCGCGCCCTGGCCGGCTGGCTCGGGCGGTGCGTCGGAATCAGAGTTGTAGGCCAGTTGCCGCTTAACGCCGACATAGACCTGGCAATTGGTGTTGCCGGCGCTGTCGACCGCACATCCGGTGCCATAGGAATCAACTACTAAATAAGGGATGTACCGGTACCAGAGGTTCGCCAGGAGTTTCCAGCCTTTGTGCGGCTCGGCGGCGTTCGGGAAGGGAATACCTCCATGGTAGTTTTCGAGCGTCAGGCCACCGGTCGGGAGCTCCTTTATTCGGACCTGTTGCGCATATTTCTCAGTCATTGCGAGGTAGTTCTTCGGCAGCGGATGGGTCACGGTGGGTCCGACTTCTATCTGCACCCCGGCGGGCATCTTCCAGAAGTATTTGCCCTCGAACAGAGCGATCATACCTTCCGGCATGAAATCCCTGAATTGCCGCCAATTGCTCATCGTGATCACGGTCCCGGGCGAAATTGTCGCTGTCTGGACGGGCACTGCGTGATCCGAGGCAGCGTTATCGGCGGCCGCAGCCGTTCCGCAAAGCATCGCAAAAGTCAGGGCAAAAACGGCGAGGCGACAACCAAACATGATCGGTCCTTCCTATTTCCTTAGGCGAGAGCGTTCGAAGCTTCGCTCTGCGATAGCGGCTGCAACCAGTAATGTCAAAAGCGAACGAACTATCCGCGTTTGTCACCTCAGAGGAAGGGTCCGTCCGAACAGGGAGAGTCGCCGAAAACGAAATCGTGATGCAGTTGCTCGGCTTTTGTTTGCTGCATGCGGAAAGGAATCCCGCTAAGCTCGATAGCAGCGGGAAGCCGCGCCATGTTCTAAAACCAATCCGTTGCTGGTGAAAGTCTGCGAGCAACAGTTCCACCTGGCGGGCGAGTTCAAGCGACGCTGCCAACCTGGATGGACACATTTTTTAGCCTAAAGATTGCTTGTCAAAACGAGCGTACGGATAGTGGACTCGAAGCCACAAGAATTGGGCCGTAAGCCGGTTGACGAAATAATTTATCAGTAGAAGTTGATTGGTAATCAAGCGCGCGCCAGAAAGTCTTTGAAAGTCCTAAGATTTTCTAGCCGGTGTGATGCTTTTGTAACGGATAAATGTAGTCTACATTCAAATCAACAATTGTAATTGTTGACGTCGACCTTCGGATTTGAGACGATGATAGTAGGAGGTCGTTCATTTGACGGCCGAAGACGAAATCCTTGCCCTTGCCCGCAAGCTCGTCGAATTAGAACAGCGAAGCGCCGAAATCGCTGCCGAGCGGCACATAACGCTCGCGCTGTACCGTCAACGTATTGACGAGATCCGGGGTACCGGATCTTCGAGCGCAAAGCCCATGAATGGCGGCGCGACCCTGCGCGAACGTATTCAAGTTTTTTTGACTAACAATCCTGGCGTTCCGATGTCGCTTGATGACATCGAAAGAGAGGTGGGTTCCGCGGGATCGGATCGGCGTCGGGTTATTTGGACCTTGGCAAATATGCGACGCGACGGAGTCGTTAAACGCGAGGGCCGTGGGGTTTGGTCTTCGGAGCCGGAACAACCGGTCCCGGAAGACGATGACGTTCCATTCTGAGTTAGGTCAATGGTGGATGGCGAGGTGTCGCGATGGCAATCAAGCGAATCGATCTGAATGTGCCCGACTGGTGGCCGGCGCATGTACTTGATTATCTCGAGCGGCATCGCGCGCTTTTCGCTGAGCAGGGCGACGGAAACCACACCCTGCCTCACGCCGATCGTCAGGTAGGCCTAGATCGACTGAGGAGGCCTAGATCGACCGAGATAGGCCACATTATCGAGAACACAATTGGAAGATGAAATGAATCGTCGTCCAAATTGAAGGGGTGACAACGTGAACGATGTTTCTAAAGAATTGGTACCGACCGCAGCGGCGGAGATGGTGGCTGCATCAGGCGTTGACGCTCTACTGAACGAGATTAGGCCTAAGTGGAAGGCCAGGGCATTGATCGCCAGGGTAACCGCGATACTGCCGGTCGACCCGAGCAGTGCTTGTCAGCGCCTGCTTAACGCTGCGATCCATAGATCTACGAGACAAGATCATCATCGCGGGGCTTGACGTCGCTTCGGAAGCAGCGACTCTGAACAAGCTGCCCACGGCAGCAAAGCCCGAGGATATTCACGAGTACTCGACCACTCATACGCTCGATCTGGCTTACCATATGGGCCTGATTAGCAGACCGGAATGGCGGCGACTGAAGCGCGCTTACGATATTCGGAAAGATCTTGAGCATGAGGACGATCAATACGAGGCAGGCATAGAAGATTGTGTTTACATTTTTCGGACGTGCATCGAAATCGTTCTTTCCAGAGATCCGATTACTCCCGTCCGCATAAGCGACATCAAGGATATAATCGAGTCGCCCAAGGCTGTTACTCTTTCGGCTGAAACTCTCCAAGATTTTAGTAACGCTCCTAATACACGGCAGCTCGAAATAAAGAAATTCCTGATCGGGATTTCGAGAGACGGCAAAAAGCCAGACATCACGCGGCAAAACGCTGTTGAAGCTTTGCGGACTCTCGCGCCAGTAACGCGGAGGTCCGTACAAGCCGAGGTCGGAGAGTTCATACAGGAGCTTCTAGAGGGAAAACCAATCGACCTCGTCCACATGAAAATCGCTGCAGCTGCAGCCGTTACGGCTTACCTCAAGCAATCGAAAGTCCGCTCTTTTTTTGAAGAGTTTAATCAAAAGCTTGCCGCTATCGGGCACCACTGGAAGAGCCACGATCAACACTGGAAGATTTTGGATGACTTCGAAGATGTAGGCGGTTTCCCGCAAGAAAATCGAACCGACCTAATCACATGGATGGTCCGCTGCTACATCGGTGAGCCTGGCGGCTACGGAATGGGCATAAATAGGGCAGTATTTTATAGTAACGTTGCCGCTCCTCGGATAGAGCGAATGTTTCGAGCCGCTGGTCCAACAATTGAAAAGAATTTTGAAGAGGCCGCAAGCAAAAAGGAGGTTAAGGCAGCGACCGGCGATAAACATGTAGCGCGCCGCTTGGAAACGTTGCGAGACATGGTTATTCCGGGCTCATCGAACATTTGATTTCGTGATTCTATTTTGTGACGGCTAGTCACGGATTAGTAGGTTCAAGTGCGAGCATTCCAATAATGGAAAACCGTTACAATAGGTTCCTTGCTCGGCAATCTACCGTTCGAAAAACCATTGATTTTATTGATGATTTTGGTGGGCAGGGGCAGAATCGAACTGCCGACACGAAGATTTTCAGTCTTCTGCTCTACCGACTGAGCTACCTGCCCACCGTGCGCGCGACGCTGAGAACTTCCATTGCTACCGATCCCGTACGATCGTTGCAAGGTCGGGTTTGCGGGCGGCTATGACCGCAGAGCGGCGACCCTCGCTTCGACGAAATCGACGACCTTGGCCTCGAGACTGACGCCATCCAGGCGGTCGATTTCCTGCACCCCGGTCGGGCTCGTGACGTTAACCTCGGTCATATAGTTGCCGATGATGTCGAGGCCGACGAAGTAAAGGCCGTCGCGCTCGAGCCGAGGGCGCATCATGCGACAGATCTCGCGGTCACGCGCGGTCACCTCCGCTTTGACGCAGTTGCCGCCGACGTGAATATTGCCGCGGTTGTCGTCATCGCGCGGGACGCGCAGCGTGCATCCGAGCGGTTCGCCGTTGAGTACGATCAGACGCTTGTCACCGTCGCGAATCTCCGGGAGATAACGCTGGCCCATTATCGGCCGGGTCTCGAAGCGGGTGACGGCCTCGAGGATCGCGTTGAGATTGCGGTCGGCGGCATGAGCGAGAAAGACGCTCTCGCCGCCGTGGCCGTCGAGCGGTTTGACGATCATCTCACCGCCCTGTTCTTCCAGAAATTTCTTGAGCCGCGGGATGGAGTAGGTGACGATAGTGGGCGGTATCGCGCCTGGAAAATTGAGCGCGTAGAGCTTTTCGTTAGCCTCGCGTAGCCCTGGCGGATGGTTGAGCACGAAGGTGTGACGGCTATCGGTCAGGCTGAGCAGCATCGTCGCGTACAGGTAGGCGTCGTCTGCGGGCGGGTCCTTCCGCATGAAGATGGCGTCGAAATGCTCGAGTCGGTACTCGCGGCCATCGTCCAGGAAGCGGAAGTGCGGCGTCGCCCTTATCACCTCGCATCGCCGTGCCCGCGCCATCGCCTGATGACCACGGGCGTAGAGATCGTTCAATGCGATGAAGAAAAGCTCATGCCCACGGCTCAGGGAGTCGAGCATAAAGACGAACGTCGTATCCTTGTCAGGGAGAACGTTCTCGAGCGGATCCATCACGAAAGCGAACTTTAGAGGCACGGGTCAGCTTCCCCTGTTTTTATCCATTGTACTCGCGGCGATAGCGAGGGCCGCGAGGCCCGCAGTTTCGCTGCGCAAGCGATTGCGACCGAGGCTTGCCGGGAGAAACCCGGCGGCGCGCATCGCGGCGTCCTCGGCGTCATCGAAACCGCCCTCCGGTCCGCACGCCAGGATGATAGCGCACAAGCGCTGGCGACGAAGCAGCTGGCCCAGCGGTTCTGCACCGGCCGAGCAGACGATGGTGAGCGCTCCTTTTGGCACGGTTTGGGCCATAGCAGCAACGGTTAGCGGAGCGCGTATTTCCATTGTGCGAGGAACGAGGCTCTGCTTTGCGGCCGCCGCGGCCAATCGCTTCCAACGCATCAGGCGCTCGATTCCGGGGCTTTTAGCCACTGAGTGGCCGCAGATCAGCGGCCAGAGCGTCGCGGCACCCAGTTCAGCGGCTTTTTCAACCAGGAAATCCATTCGCGGACCCTTGATGATCGCGGCGGCGAGAATCAACGACGCCGCATCAGGTCCGGGAGGAGGTGAATGGGCAGCGGTCACATCGATGATCGCACATCCGGTCTCGAAACGGCACAGCCGGCCAGAGTGTTCAATGCCGGCGCTATCCAGTAGGGCGATCTCGGCACCGGGAGCTAGCCGCAAAACATCACGCAGATGATGGAGTTCCGGACCGATGATCCGAGCAATTCCATCAGCGATGGCGTCGGCGGCAATAAGGAATCGCGGCGGTCGACTCATTGTGCCATCAGCAGCGTGGCCCACGCCCTGTCGAAACGTGAGCGGACGCATCGCAATTGGGGGGCAAACGCGGAGACAACGTTGACGGCCTCGCGTTTGAGGATGCCGCCGAGAATCAGTCCGCCTGCCGGCCGTAGCCGCGCCTTAAGGGCAGGGGCCATCGCTATGAGGACCGTGCTCAGAATGTTGGCGGCGATGAGGTCGAAGCGGCCGCGAATTGAGTTCAACGGTGCGCTGGAGAGGCGAATGGTGTCGTCGATAACGTTCAGACCGGCATTTTCGCGGGCGTTTTCGAGTGCGTTCTCATCGATGTCTATCGCTACTACCTGTCGCACGCCCAGTTTGCGCATCGCGATCGCCAGGATTCCCGAGCCGGTTCCCGCGTCAAGCGCACGTCCGACGCGATGAGTTTCGCACCAATCTTCCATCATGCTGAGAGTACCGACAGTCGAAGGATGATGCCCAGTGCCGAAAGCCTGTCCCGGACGGATAACGATGGTGAGCCGATGTTTGTCTTTCAATTGCCGCCACGGTGGCACGATAAGAAAACGGCGGCCGATCGGGAGCGGTGCGAAGCGCGTTTGCCACAACGTGGCCCATCCCGGATCCACCAGATGCTGCGTCACCGGTAGCACGCCGTCCACCGTCAATCCCTGGATTAGCGACTCGATTCGACGCTGCCCGGCGGCCGTAAGCGAGCGAAAATAGGCATATAGCTTAACGGCCTTCTTCCCACCGGGCTGGTGCCGTGATCTGATCTCTTTGACTTCGCAGCCGAGCGCGCCATGTGCGACGAGAATTCCGGCGGCATCGTCGGCGTTAGCGGCGGGTACCTGAAAAACGACGCACGTATAAGATTGCAACCTTTCTTTCAACATGCGGGTTTTCCCATGCGATTGGTCGCGGTTCAAGATAGCGGATGATCTCGAGGCAGCGTAGGGCTCAATTGTTGAGCGCTGTTCAGAACCGATTTGCAGCACCGATATGCACATGGTTAGCTGAAAGAGTAGCAAAAAATTGTCTTCCGGCTGTCATCCAGACGTGACCGTCGCCAAGAGGACTTCGGTATGGGGTCGTGCTGAACATTGCGCATCGCGGGGCGAGCGGTGGCTTCCCAGAGAATACGCTGGTGGCCTTTCGCGCAGCGATTGAGGCGGGGGCCAACATGTGCGAGCTCGATGTCCAGCTCACGCGCGATGGAGCAATGGTGGTGATTCACGACGAGCGGGTCGACCGCACGACCGACGGAAGCGGCGCGGTGGCGGCCAAGCTGCTGGCGGAGATCAAACAGCTGGACGCGGGGAAAAGCCTCGGTAGCCGGTTCAAGGGCGAGGGAATTCCGACATTGGAAGAGGTTTTCGACCTGGTGGATGGTCGTTGCGGCCTCAATATCGAGCTCAAGGCTGCTGGTCTTGAGACTAAGGTGAGCGACCTGGTTCGTTTGCGTGGTGCAGCTGGGACAACTCTCATCTCGAGCTTCGATTGGGAGGCGATGGCGCGGATAAGGCACATCGCTCCCGAGCTAAGGGTTGGATTGTTAGCTAGCCGCTGGCCGGCGCGGCTGATCGGCGCGGCCACCGAAATCAAGGCTGACGCGATCAACCCGAGGTTTGATATGGTCACGGAAGACCTCTGCGTGGCCGCTCACGATCGAGGGATAAATGTGTACGCATGGACCGTGGATGAACCGGCCACAATGCGCCGACTGATCGCGGACGGCGTTGACGGGATCGTGACGAATTGGCCGGGGCGTCTCGCCGAATTGATGGGGCGGTAATGGCGCGTTTCGAGCAGGACAAAATCGAAGAGGTCCGCACGCGTGCGGATATCGTCGAGGTGATTGCCACGCACGTGCGCCTCCGGCGTGCCGGGCGTAACTTTGTCGGACTCTGCCCATTTCACAATGAAAAGACGCCATCGTTCAGCGTCAACGCCGAGCGCGGATTCTTTCACTGTTTTGGCTGCGGGGCCGGCGGGACCGTCTTTGACTTTGTGATGCGGGTCGACGGGTTGACCTTTCCCGAGGCGTTGCACGCGCTCGCGCGCCGGTATGGCGTAACCCTGCCCGAGCCTACGGAGCGCGGAGGGCCGGCAGCGGGTGAACGTGAGGCATTCGCGCTCGCGAACGCAACCGCCAGTGAATTCTATGCCCACGTCTTGTGGAAGACCGACGAAGGTGCGGTTGCACGAAACTACCTCAAATCGCGGGGAATTACTCGCGACACCGCCGAGGTGTTCTCGATCGGTTTCGCTCCGGTCCGGCCAGCTAACCTGGCCGCGAGTCTGCGCAAGCGCGGCTTAATCGACGCGGCGATCAAGCTTGGCCTGGTGAAAAAGGATCAAGGCGGCGAGCCCTACGACATGTTTCGGGCGCGGCTGATGTTCCCGATTCGCGATGTGCAAGGAAGGACCATTGCGTTTGGCGGCCGCGTGCTTGACGATCGCCTCCCAAAGTACATCAACTCGTCTGAATCCCCGTTCTACTCTAAGGCCCGTGCGCTCTACGGTGTGTACGAGGCGCGCCAGGCGATACAGAAAATCGATCGCGTGATCCTGGTCGAAGGTTATATCGATGTAATCGCCCTCTGGCAGGCTGGGTTCAACTATGCGGTTGCGAGCCTTGGCACGTCGCTTACGATCGAGCAATTACGGCTGCTCGCGCGCTACACGCGCAATATCGTGGCCTGCTTCGACGGTGATGCCGCAGGTCGCAAAGCCTCGCTGCGTGCACTCGACGTCTTCTTGCAGACGGGCCTCCTTGCGCGTGGAGTATTCATCCCCAGTGGCGATGATCCGGACACATTAGTGCGCAAGCGCGGAGCACAAGCATTCGGCGAGTTGCTGGAAGCGTCTGCTCTGCTGGTCGATTTTTTCCTGGAAGATGAGAGCGGCAAGGTTCATGGACCGAATGGACCGCTCGATCAGCGGGCCGAAGCGGCGAAACGAATCGCAGAAAAGCTGCGATTGGTCGGCGACGAATTTCAATTCAACCTGTTGGTGCGCAAGGCCGCGGGGTTGCTCGGTCTGGGTGAGGAGGTGCTGCGTCGGGAGGCGCGGCGTGGCGGATCGGGTGATCGAGGAGGCCCACGAACATTGCACGAGCCTCCGCGTAGCGTGCCCCGCGCCGGCGCCAAGGCGCAAGCCGAGCTCGGGCTTGTGGCGATCGCCCTGCGCTACCCGGAGCTGCGTGCCGAGATCGCATCGCAAGCTCAAGCAGAAGATTTCGACGAGGACGGCCTGGGTGCACTATTACTCGAGATCTGCGGCTCCGGCCAAGCGCAAGCGTCACTCGAGGTGCTGGTTGCCAGCCGTCTAAACGACGATCAGCGCAGCCGCCTGAGTGCCTTGGTGGTCGGTTCGTTGCTCGAGGATCTGGAAACCACGCGCAAGCTCACGATCGATTACACGATGGCGCTAGTGAGGAACCGGCAGCAGCGTGAAGTGGGCCAAGCCCTGCGCAGCGCCACCTCCTGCGGCAGCGCCGACGAAGCCACGACCGCCGCCCAGAATCTGATCGCCTTGCGCCGGCGCGCCCCGAGCAATGGATAAGGGAAGCTTCTCGACCAACGCCGCCGATCTGATATTAGCAGGGCTTAAACTACCGCCGTAAAGTTGGTAGACTAGAGCGGCTGACCCTTAAGGATGCACTCTCGCGGGCCCATAGCTCAGTCCGGTTCAGAGCTGCCGGCTCATAACCGGTTGGTCCCAGGTTCAAATCCTGGTGGGCCCATTCCATTTGATAGCTTCGGCCAGACATCGGAAAGCCCCGACATCGAGCGAGCGTTACGGGAAACGCTGGCGTTGCGCCCAGCGTCCGGTCCGAGGCACCACCAGAGGAGGATGCTTTGCTTGAAGAAATAACCCGGTTGATAAGTCTGCAGGCGATTGATCGGGAGTTGCACGAACTCGAAGAATCCCTCTCAACCATTGCCGGGCGGGTCGAAGAGCTCCGCCGCGATACCAACCAATCTCAGGCCGAGCTTGACCGCCTCACCCAGGAAGAACAGCAAACCGCCGCCAATCGCCGCCTGCTCGAAAAAGAGCTGGCAGAAGGCGAAGCACGAATCCGAAACAAGCGGATGCGCCTGAACCAGGTGCGCAACGACAAAGAGTTGCAGGCGCTCGGCCACGAAGTCGAGACGCTGAAGGAATCCAATCAGAGGATGGAAGCCGAATTGCTCGCTCTGATGGAGGGCGCGGAGCGGCGAGCGCAACGGGTCAAGGAACTCACGGATCTATTGGCCCAAAAGACCGCCGAACTACAGGCTGGAGAAAAAGAAATCGCGGCACAGGTCGAAGATCTTAAGGTTTCGATCAGTAAGCAGCGTGTGGATCGGGACGTGATGGTGCGTGGTATCCAGATCTCTCTGCTGCAACGCTACGAGATGATCTTTAGCCGGCGCGGCGGTCTGGCCGTTGCTGCGGCGAAGGGCGGCACGTGCCAAGGATGCCGGATGCGACTGCCACCACAGTTCTACAACGAAATCCAACGACACGAACAGGTTCATTACTGTCCGAACTGCCAGCGAATTCTCTACTTCGAGAACAATCGCGATGCCTGACGCCGCCGCTGGGCAGCACTTCGTCTACAGGCTCGAGCCGACCCGCATCGAGATGCTCACCGTTGGGCCGACGCCAGACGAGATGCGGATCGTCGGGCAGCATTCCAACTACCTGAAGGATCTCGCCGAAAAAGGAGTCGTGACGTTGGCTGGCCGGACGCTCAACGACGACGTCACTACCTTCGGTATCGTGATTCTTTGCACTGGCGACAAAACGGCAGCTCAGGCCGTAATGGAGCGCGACCCCTTCGTGAGAAGCGGCCTCATGCGCGCGACACTGTTCCCGTTCGGGGTTGCTTACATGGCCGCGAAGTGACGGGCGCGACGAATTCAGCGGAGAGCGTTATCGCGCAAGTCTCGCCCGGTCATCGCCGCTGGTTTGTCCACACCGAGCATCGCGAGAAACGTGGGAGCGACATCGGCAAGCGTACCATGCGCCCTCAGATTCCCCTTGAATGATGGATCATAGAGGATAAGTGGCACCGGATTGGTCGTATGCGCGGTATGCGGCTGGTGAGTCGCCGGGTCCGCCATGAATTCCGCGTTGCCATGATCGGCCGTTATCAAAGCGACGCCGCCCGCGCGTTCGAGAGCCGCGACCACCAAACCCAGTGCCGCGTCAGACGCCTCGACCGCGGTGACGGTCGCTTGCATTTGGCCGGTGTGACCAACCATATCGGGATTGGCGAAATTCATGACGATCACGCCAAATTTTCCGCCCACGATTTCCTCGGCTGCGCGCTGCGCAATCCTGGCGGCTTGCATCTGAGGCTCGAGATCATAGGTTGAGACCTTCGACGACGGAATCAGAACCCTTTCCTCGTGGGGGAAAGGCGACTCCACCCCGCCGTTGAGAAAATAGGTCACATGAGCGTATTTTTCCGTTTCAGCGATCCTTAGGTTGCGAATTCCCGCGCGTGACATTACCTCGGCGAGGGTGTCGCGAACATCGTCGGGGCCAAACGCCAGCGGCAGTTTGAAACTCCGGTCATATTCCGTCATGCAGACATACCCGATGTGCGGCACCCGCGGGCGCGTGAATCCGTTGAAGTCTGCGAGCACCAGCGCAGAGGTCAACTCGCGCGCGCGATCAGCTCGAAAATTGAAACAGATAACCTGGTCGCCGTCCCCGATGGGGCGCGTCGCGCCGATCACACACGGCTCGACGAATTCGTCGCCTTGGCCGGCGGCGTAAGCCGCTTCGATCGCGCCACGCGCAGTCGAAAAGCCCTTGCCTTCACCCATCACCAATACTCGCCAAGCGCGCTCGACCCGTTCCCACCGCCTGTCGCGGTCCATCGCAAAGTAGCGTCCGCATACGGTTGCGATTTTGCCGTGGCCGATTTCCCTCAGTTTCGCTTCCAACCGGTCTACAAAAGGCAACGCCGAACGGGGCGGTTTGTCGCGTCCGTCGAGGATGGCGTGTACCGCAATATTGGCGACACCCTCCTTTGCCGCGAGGTCGAGCAGCGCCAACAGATGATCGATATGGCTGTGCACGCTGCCGTCGGACAGGAGCCCCCACAGATGAACCGTCCGGCCGGGTGCCGCAGCACTGCGAATGGCTTTGAGTAGCGCTTCGTTAGCGAAGAACGCACCGGTCTCAATTGCTTTGCTGATACGCATCACGTCCTGGTAAATGACACGGCCAGCGCCGATCGTGAGGTGGCCTACCTCTGAATTCCCCATGACACCGGGCATCAGCCCGACCGCTTCGCCCGAGGCCTCGATCGCAGTATGCGCTTGCGTCCTCAGCAGCCGATCCATCGTGGGAATGCGCGCTTTGGCGATGGCGTTGTCCGTTGGCTCGTCACGCAGGCCCCAACCGTCGAAGATCACGAGCGCGGCGACCGGTGGATGGCTCACCGTGCACTCCCGGCGTGCGCCGTGAAGACGCTCACGCCCGGCCACACTGCACGCGCTCCCAGTTCTTCGGCGATGCGCAGTAGGCGGTTGTATTTCGCGGTACGCTCGCCGCGGCTCATCGAACCAGTTTTGATCTGTCCAGCGCCCGTCGCGACCGCGAAATCGGCAATGGTAGTGTCCTCGGTCTCGCCCGAGCGGTGCGAGATGATCGTGGTAAACCCGGCGGCGCGAGCGATCTTGATCGCCTCGAGCGTTTCGGTCACCGTACCGATCTGGTTGAGTTTGATCAGGATCGAATTCGCTGCCTTCTCGGCGATACCGCGTCGGAGCCGTTGCGGATTAGTTACGAAGAGGTCGTCGCCCACCAGCTGTACGCGGTTGCCGAGTTCCCGCGTGAGCATTTGCCAACCCGCCCAATCGTCCTCAGCCAGGCCGTCTTCGATAGAGAGGATCGGGTAACGCTCGACTAGAGCGGCATAGAGCCCCACCATCTCTTCGGCGCTGCGCGCCCGCTTGTCCGACCGAGCAAAGACGTACTTTCCGTCTTGATAGAATTCGCTGGAAGCGGGGTCCAGCGCCAGCGAAACATGCGTTCTGGGCTGGTATCCGGCGCGCACGATAGCTTCCATGATTACTTCAATGGGCTCTTCGTTGCTGCTCAGGTTAGGCGCGAATCCGCCCTCGTCGCCGACATTGGTCGAGTGCCCACGTTTCTTCAGCACCGCTGCCAGCGAATGGAAAACTTCGGCTCCCATCCGGATCGCTTCGGCGAAGTTCGATGCGCCATGCGGTACGATCATGAACTCCTGCATGTCGACGCTCGAGTCGGCATGCTTGCCGCCGTTGAGGACATTCATCATCGGGACTGGCAACAACTGCGCGGCGGCGTTCATATGGCGATAGAGCGGTTGATCACCGGCGGCGGCGTGTGCCGCGGCGAGAGACACTGCGAGCATCGCATTGGCCCCTAAAACCGATTTATTCTCGGTGCCGTCGAGCTCAATCAGTGCCGCGTCCAATCCGGACTGATTGGAAGCGTCAGTACCCCGCAGTGTCGCCGCTATCGGCCCATTGACGTTGGCCACCGCCCGGATTACGCCCTTGCCACCGTAACGTGCGGGATCGCCGTCGCGCAATTCGAGAGCCTCGTGAATTCCGGTCGACGCGCCCGATGGGACAGCGGCGCGTCCGCGCGCGCCGTTGCTCAGGACTACGTCGGCCTCGACCGTCGGGTTACCTCGCGAGTCAATTACCTCGCGACCCTTGATATCGATTATGCTAGTTGATGCCATCGTTCCGCGATGCTCCGCCAATCAGACAAACCAGGATGACCGGGTGAAAGAGAAACAGGCCAGCGCGCTCCATGCCTACGAGGGTAACAGCATCCTATTTGCCTATGGAAGCTTGCTTGACACGGTCCATCGGGCCGCGGTGATCGGCCACGAAGTCGAGACTGAACGCGCGACCATCCGCGGCTACGAGCGCGGTCGCCGTCGCCACTATTATTTGCGCAGGCGGCGCGGAAGCGAGTCGCAGGGCCTTCTCCTGCTTGGCCTGACCGCCGCAGACTTTGTTGTACTCGACCGCTACGAAGAGGTTCCGATCCTGTACACGCGCGAATGGACCGAGGTGACCGCAGAAAATGGCAGCCAGATCCGATGCTGGGTTTATCTGCCCACAGCACGCGTGCTTGGCCACGATTGAACTTGGCGCCGCGCGAATCCTACTGCTTTGCTTCTGCCGGGACCGGGCCCTTGCCGTCGGGCCGGTGAATGCCGAACTTGTCGAGTCGATACTGCAACGTTCGATAACTCATCCCGAGCATTTTGGCGGCTTTGGCGATAACCCAATCCACCCGTTCCATCGCCTGAAGAATCAGGTCCCGCTCGAGATGTTCGAAGTTGATGCCCTCGGCCGGGATTTCAAAACGCTCGCTGCTGCCGCGCCCCCGGTCGCCCCGGGAAACGGACTTGCGCACGAGCACCTCCTGGGGCAGGTCACGTGGCGTGATCTTGTCGCCCTCGCATAACAGGATCGCGCGCTCGACTGCGGATTCGAGCTGGCGCACGTTGCCCGGCCACGAGTAATCGAGCAGGACGGCCATCGCTTCGCGGCTAATTTCCTTGACTCGACCGCCCGACAAATGGCTGAAGCGGTCCAGCGTATGGGTCGCCAACAGCGGAATGTCCGAACGGCGATCGCGCAACGGCGGCAGCGTGATTGTCACGACATTGATGCGGTAATAAAGGTCTTCGCGAAAACGCTCCTCGCCGACCTCTTCAGCGAGATTGCGGTTGGTCGCAGCGAGCAACCGGACGTCAACATGGAAGGATTCGTTGCCTCCGACTCGGCGTATTTCCCGCTCCTGCAAGACGCGCAAGAGCTTGGCCTGCAAGCCGACGCTCAGATCCGCGATTTCATCGAGAAACAAAGTTGATTTGTCGGCACTCTCGATCAACCCGATTTTCCGCTCGGTCGCGCCGGTGAACGCGCCGCGTTCATGGCCGAAGAGTTCATTTTCGATTAGGCTGTCCGGAATCGCCGAGCAATTGATCGCGACAAAGGGGCGTTGTGCGCGCGGACAGAGCTTGTGTATCGCGCGAGCGATCACTTCCTTGCCGGTGCCGCTTTCCCCTTGGATGAGTACAGTCGAGTTTGAGGGTGCAACCTTGCGCACAATCTTGATGGTTTCCAGAATCGCCGGGTCCTGCCCAATGATACCTTCAACCTGGAGTTTACCTTCCATCTGAGTGCGCAGGAGCTGGTTCTCCTGCTGCAGGTTCGCGAGTTCGGCGGCCTTGCCGACCGTCATCACGAGCGACTCCCGGTCTGTCGGTTTGGTGAGATAGTAGAAGGCGCCGTTTTTCATCGCCTGAACCGCGCTTTCGATCGTGCCATGCGCGGTGAGGACCACGACTTGTGTAGCCGGGTACTGCAACCTGACCTTGGCGAGGAGTTCCTCGCCCGACATACCGGGCATCATCAGGTCGCTGAGCACCACGTCGAAGCGGCTCAGCTGAAGCAATTCCATAGCGCGCCGTCCTAGCGCCGCCTCTTCCACAGCGAATCCCTCTTCGCGCAAGGTATCGGCGGTGATCTGCCGTTCGAGGTCGTTGTCTTCGACCACGAGCACTGAAGCCTGAGTCATACCCATTTTTGTACCGTGCCGAGCGGGAAGGTGAAAGTCACAATAGTTCCTGGGGGCGGTTGGTTGGGCCCGATAGCAATCGTGCCGCCGTGTTTTTCGACGATGACCTTGGAGAAGAACAGACCCAAGCCGATTCCCTCGCGTTTGGTCGTGAAAAACGGCTCGAATATGTGATCGATCACTTCGGGGTCAATTCCGGGACCCGTATCGGTGAACGTGACGGTGAAGTGCCCATCGTTACGTGCGAACGCCACGTTTAGACGACCTCCCTCGGGCATAGCCTGGGTCGCGTTGGCCACGACGTTGACGAAGCAAGTGCGCACCTTCTCGGCGTCCACGTTGAGCGTAGCCGCCACATCGGTGCCTTCCTCTCCCACCTCGATACCTTGGCTTTTGAGCTTCGATTCGCTCAGTGCGAGGACCCCTTCAACCAACAGACGTACGTCAGTCGGCGCGGGGTGGATTTCGACCGGTTGCCCATAGTGCAGGAAGGTTTGCACCATGTCCGAAAGGCGGCGTACTTCGTCCTTCATGATTCCAAGCTGCCGCACGAAATCCTCGCGTCCGCGCGCAAGCTGAGCGCCGTAGCGCGTGCGTAACTGGTCCAGCGCAAGACTGATGAAGTTAAGCGGATTCTTGACCTCGTGCGCGAGCGCGCCGGCAAGCTGCCCGAGGGCGGTGAAGCGCTCGAGCCGATTCAACTCCACCTCACGTTCGCGCGCGTGTCGCAGTTGCGCCACCATCTCGTTGAAGCTGCGGGTGAGCAGCCCGATTTCATCCCGGCGGTGAGCCTCCGGTACTGGCTCGAGTCCCCGCGCAGCGATATTCTGGGCGGCGTCCGCGACGGCGTGGATCGGCTCGACGTAACGCTCGGCCAGCACGTATGAGAAAACGAGCCCCATGGCAAAAATGGCGAGGCCAAGTGATAGCAGCCTTATTCGGTAGTCGCGCAGCGGCCGGTCGAAATCGCTGAAATTCGCGATAACTTCGACGTAACCCAAAAGGTGGTCTTCCACCTCGACCGGGATAAAGTAAACGGTGCTCTCCTGGCTGGGAAGGCCCAGCTTCGAGGCCGGAACAGCGAGCGGTTCGCTCGAATTACCGCTGCGGGTGGCCATCAGAGCGCGAGCGATCGCGGGATCGAGTGCGGCACCAATCAGACTCGGATTGGAGCTGTTGATGATCAGTTTTTGTGAGGATGCGATCGAGACTTCGAGACCATTCGTGTTGAGCTTTGCGACATGGTTCTGCAGACGGTCGCGGTCGGTTGCCGAGATCGAGGTCAGCTCCTGTACGCTGATTTGAATCACGCTGGCGAGATCTCTGACCTTGCGCTGTGTGGCGCGAATGATGTCGTCTTGCGCCCGTATGCTGACGATCACCTCGGCGCCTAGAGTTAAGGCCAGCAGCACGACCATCAGCGCGATGAGCTTGGCTTTCAGGTTGAGAAACGGAAGCCCGATTTCCATAACGCTTCTCAGTGCCGTGTCGAATGCGATCGCCCCGACGCGCGCCCTCAGTCCGCCTGTGAGGGCAGGTTGCCGGCGCGGCCGGAGAGCGATAGGCGACTCAGGTAGAAGACCACCGAGAACATAACGATCAACCAGATTATGCGCTCGAATCCGCCGAGAAAGTGAATCGCCAGTCCGATCTGCTTACCGAAGAAGTAGCCAATCGAGAGCACCACCGGAACCGAAATCGCCGCACCAAGCGCGTCGTACACGAGAAAGCGACTCGGACTAACGCCGAGGGAGCCAGCCGTCAGATAGATCAGAGCGCGAACGCCGGCGAGGAAGCGCGCATAAAAAATCGCCAGGTGCCCGTGTTTCTTCATGAACGCTTTGAGCCGGTCGATCTGATGTTGCGACCGTGGCCGTCCGAGTTCCAGGTAGGTGACAAGACCAGTCCCGAACCGTCGGCCCAGAAAAAAAAGCGAATTGTCACCCACCACCACCCCTATCAGCGAAATCGCGAGCGTCGCCGGATACTGCGTAACCCCCCGATGGACCATGTAGCCGCCCGCCAGCAGGGCGACATCTTCCGGCACCGGCAAGCCCAGCCCGCACAAAACCAACACCAGAAAAAGGCCGGCGTAGGTGAAATGCTGTATATAGTCCGAGACGAAGCCGGCCAAGCTCTAGCTCCCGTTCGCGTAGCCCCGGTGTAGCGCCGCGAGGATCTGGTCTACCGGCGTGCCGTTGTCGAACAGTTGTCCCGCCAAGACCGCCTCGCCTACGCAGGTCGCGCATCCTGCACCATGGTTGGTGCGGAAGCAGTCGAGCAGATTCTTGTGCCCTTCATGCTGCTCGCACCCGCAGTAGCAATGAAGCTGAGCGAGCAGGTCCGGATGCTCTTGGGCAACCAGGTAAGCCTGACGGGTCTTTCCCTCGAACAGGTTGGGATCGAGCGTGAGTCGGGTTGAGGTATTTGCCGACTCCGCTGCCGCGCGGATCTGGTAAACAGCGGCGCCGGCCGCGATCAGCAGCCCGAGAACAAGAGCGCTCACAATCAACCTCGACCTCTGGGTTTTTGCTACTGGCATACGGGTTACCCGGCATTATTATAGCACTTCGACGACCTGTAAGCTGCGCCGGGCAAAGGTGTAGAGAGCGGCGGGGCGATGGCGCCCTCGGCGCTCCTTTGGGAGCCGCCGTAGCAGGCCGGTGCGTAGAATTCTGCGGTGGAAGTTCCTGCGGTCGAGTGGCCGTTCCATCACCAGCGCGTACAAATCTTCCAATTGCGCGAAGGTGAAAGTACGAGGCAGCAGATGGCACGCAATATTCGTGTATTCGAGCTTCGACTCGAGTCGGCTAAGGGCGTACTGCGCCATCAGTGAATGGTCGTAAGCTAGCGGCGGGAGCCCGGATACCTCGAACCAGCGGCCGGTCGTGTATTTACGCGAGCACGACCTCACTGCCGCCGGATCATCGATTAGAGCCATGTAGGCAACCGACACCACGTGTGTCCTGGGATCGCGCGTCGGATCGCCAAACGTGAAAAGCTGCTCGACATATGGCTCGGTCAGGCCGGTCGATGCTTGAAGTTCACGACGGGCCGCGTCATCAAGCAGCTCGCCGACTCGGACCAACCCGCCGGGAAAGGCCCAACGACCTTCCGCTGATCCCACCTTGAGTTGAACCAGATAGCATTTAAGCAGCTCGCCCTCGACCGCAAACAGCACGATATCGACTGCAACTTTCGGCCGTGTCACCAGATGGCGCCGCGCCCCCGGCGCGGCGGACGCGGCTGCGGTGGGAGCGGGCCGTGTCGGCGTTGCGCTCATCGTTGGTTAGAGACCAGTGCGATCGTCCCGAGATTGCCACGTTGGGTGGCGCTAAGCAGATCCGGCGACAATTCCTTTGGATTCGACCGTGCGAAAACGCCTATGCTCCCAACTCGAGCATCCGCTCGAGTGCCCGCTTGGCGCCGTCGCGCACTTCTTCAGGAAGCGTGATTTCGTAGCGCAAATTCCTTAGCGAATCGAGCACGCCTGGAAGCGTGATCATCTTCATGTAGCGGCAAAGCTTGCACACCTTGTAGAAATGCTTGTTCGGAATCTCCATCAGCAGCCTGTCCGACAGACCGCATTCGGTGACTACGAGGAATTTGTCCGCGTCGCTATTCTGAGCGTAACGCACCATCGCGCTGGTCGAGAGCACGGCGTCGGCCAGCTGGAGGACGTCCTCGCGGCATTCCGGATGCGCGATTACGACCAGGCCCGGAATTCCGTTTTTGACCTTTTCTACCTCAGCCGGAGTGATCTGATGATGGACGTAGCAGTTACCGTCCCATGAAATGATCTGCTTGTGCGTTTGGGTTTGCACGTAGTTGGCGAGGTTCTGGTCAGGCACGAACAGCACATGTTCGGAATCGATAGCGTTGACGACCTTGGCGGCGTTGGCCGAAGTGCAACATGCATCGGACAGCGCCTTCACGTCCGCCGTACAGTTCACATACGAAATTACTTTCAGGTCAGGGTAGAGCCGGAGCAACTCGTCCTTGCGTTCGGCCAGCGCCTCGGCCGTCACCGAATCGGCCAGCGAGCAGCCGGCGCGCAAGTCCGGCAGCAGCACCGTCCGTTCCGGATTGAAGACCTTGGCGGTCTCAGCCATGAAATGCACGCCGCAAAAGACGATCACGTCGGCATCCCGCACCTCGCGCGCCTTGCGCGCAAGCTCGAACGAATCGCCGATAAAATCCGCAACCTCGAAAATCTCCGGCCGCTGGTAATTATGCGCGAGCACAACCGCGCGCCGCTCGGCCTTCAACCGAAGTATCTCCTGGATTGCGTCGGAATACTGGGCGCAGACCTCAGCCGTGTAACCGTCCTGCAGCGCGCTCAGTTTGTTATGGAGTTCGGCTCCGGAGATGGCGGCCTGGGCGTTCATAAGGGGTCCTCTCTTGCTTCGATTTCCCGGCGCGACGCCGATAACCTCCCCGATAAATCCCTGCCCACTCCGCCGCCAACGATGTCCGGTGCGCGCCGACTTTGCGTCAATATGACATTTACTTTACCAACCCGTAACGCCCGATGACAACCCGGCCGGGGGCGAATCGGAAAAGGGGTGGGATGGGATCGAGCGGGCTATTCTGAAAGAGACTCTACAGTTCTACGTGAAGTCTCGCGCTCAAAACCAGCACGGGTCCGCGAGCCCGGTTATAGCCGGGATCGTCGATGTACTGGAGATCCAGCGCGCCGAAAAATCCGTGGTAAACCGGCAGCGGGAGATTGTAGTAGGTCTCCATGATCTTCTCGGGACCGTAGGTCAGCCTGCCGTCGCCAAGGAGAAACCCGAGCCCGCCTAACGCAAGATATTCCCGATGATTACGGGATATTCCATTGCCGACGAACGCAACACCAAACTTGTCCCGTGGCCGATCCCACAACCTACCTCGAAAATCGCCGCCAAAGGCGAACGTTTGATCGACTTCCGTGTAATTCCACGATTCGTGCTGGCCCTCGTTCCATCCGGCTCGGATGAACCCTCTTAGGTCTTCCGTAAATTCCTGTTCAGCGTTCGCAGCAAATCCGTACTTCAGGGCGGTTTGCTGTGGATGCGCGGTGATGTCGGGCGTCGGAGTCGATCCGTGAAGGAACAGCCCGATTGCCTGATGGTAGTCTCCCATGTTCGCATAATTGGTGAACGCGAGAAGACGGATGGCAGTGCTTCTGTTTCGAAGGAGCTGCGGGCGGACCTCCAGCTCGAAGTTTTCCGAATGTGCGCGCTGCAGATTCTTCTGCAGGGTCATCCCGTTCGCCCGTTTCGAGAGCAGCGCCTCTGCGAATCGAAAAGTCCACCAATCATCGGTAAATTCGAGAACTCCGCCCCACGTGTAACCTCGGGTATCGGCCGCGTAATCGAATGCTGCTGTATTGACCACGGCCCAGTTCATAAACTGCATGTGACTGTCACTGGCGACGGAATTGAAGTCGAAGAAGTCGACCAGGCCGAACCTGCCGACGTAGATATCAAGGCGGCGCGATGGGATCTGCGTCAGTAGCGATAAAGGGGTGCGTTCGACCGTATCGGTGTCGTCGCTCAACGGAATCATCTGATGAAGTTCGACACGGGCGAAATAGGGCGTCTGGTCGAGCGAAGGACTCCTGACCGCATCCGAGTTCGTAAAGCCCGCCAACCCCAGCACCTGGCTCAGGCCGCTGCCGCCGGAACTCTCGACGTCCACCAGGGCCTCGGTGGTTCGCGTTAGCTGCAGCCCGGTATACAACGTGAGAACTACCGAGGCCGCCTGTTCCGAAGCATGCTCAAAGCTGTTCGGTCCGCTGTACTGGGCCGAAAACCGTGGATGCCACTGAAAAATAAAGTTGCCTTGCCCGGAGATCCAGTAAGGCGACGTTTCTGAATGCGCGAAGACCGTGTCCTGGCCCGTGTCGTAGCTGATCTGAGCGTGGGCGACCGCTCTCCACGCCAGAAGCGAGCAAACGACGGAGATGAACCCGGCGAGCAACAACCTCTGGAAAGTGCTTGCCACCCAATTTTTGTAGCGGAAGCGACGCTCTCAGGCGATGTTCGCTTCGCGTGTCGCTGCCCAAACGCGCGTGAAAAGTGGCCGCAGTTGACAGCAGGTCCGCAGCGTTATTAGTTGAAGGTACTCCAAAGGGGAGTAGTTCACGCCGCTCTCAAAATCGGCGTAGGGGTGATCGACATCACAGCCTTCGGGCTCGGTCCCCCACCTCACTCGCGAGGCGAATGAGACCTTCGGACCAGTTAATACTGGCCGGGGCTCGTTTAATCGACATTCCCGGCCGAAGGATGACCGGGAAATATTCCTTCATTCCAGATTCATTTCGCTCGAACTTGTCTCCGCGACCCGTTCCCAGGAATAGCGGATGCATGATGACCTTGTGATGTTGGCTAAGGTCGTCGCCCTGGCCTTCGCTGTTGGGCTCGACGTCTTCGCGATCTCGGTGAGCGTTGGCGTCGCGAGGCTGGCATTCAACGCCAGCCTGAAGGTGGGGTTTGCCTTCGCCGGGTCCGAAATTGCGATGCAGGCAGTCGGCTACGAACTCGGTAGCGGCGCCGGCAGAATACTCGGCGAGGCGGCGGTTTACGCCGGCATCGTACTGCTCACCCTCATCGGCGCGCTCATGATTCGCAATTCGCGGCGCGAATTCACCGATGTGTCGGTGGACGAATTCAAGGCCAGCGAGGGCGTCGGTCTGCTGATGACCGCGCTATCGGTCAGTCTGGACTCTCTTGGGGTTGGCGTTGCCCTCCCGGGTGTAGATATCCCGCTCATACCGCTGCTCGTCACGGTTTCCATCACTACCACCGTCTTCACCTGGGTCGGCCTCGCATTTGGCGCCCGTCTGGGTGAGCGCTATGAGCGACGCGCCGAATTCGCTGGCGGCCTGATGCTGGTTCTGCTCGCCGGACTCTTTGCCATCGAACGCACAATCTGACAGGTGATCCGGCCAGCGATCTTGGCGATCGCCTCTATTGCAAAGATCGCCTCGGCCTGGACTGTGAAATGCAGGCTTGCCGAGCTAGGCTGTGCCAGTGTCCGGCTGGATCGGCACGAACTGGAGCTAAGGAGTCACCGCGGATCGAGGGACCGTGCGAGATATGCCCGACATCCAGGCATTACACTCGACGTTAGTCGCGATTGAGAGGATCGCGAAAGAAGAGCCCGATTGGAGCAGGAATCATCTCGCGGATTTGATTGACGACTTTCGGCCGGCTTTGAGCTTCGCGCTGCTACGCGCCGATGAAGACGCCTTCGCCAACGCGCTCGAACGATTGATGGTTATGGTGCGGCGGTTCGTAATCGCGACCTCGCTCTAACCCTTGGGCAGCCCGAGCACGCGCTCGCCAATGATGTTGTGCTGAATCTCGCTGGTGCCACCCGCGATCGTATACGCGCGCGCGGCGAGCATCCGGTACGACCATTTGCCGTGATCGAGGGCGAAGGGTGCATTGCTTTCCATCTGGCTGTACGGCCCCAACAATTCCATGGCGAACTTTGCAATCTTCAGGTTGAGCTCGCTCAACACGAGCTTTCCCACAGAGCCCTCAGCCCCCGGCGGCAGCCCTTTCAGACGCCGTGTCAATTGGCGCATGCCGGTGTAGCGCAACGCCGCCGCCTCACACGCGAAACTCCCGATCGTCTGGCGTACGGCACTGTCGTCCCATGCGGTCCCGCCGTTCCGCCGTACTGACTTCGCCAGTTTTGCGAGATCTCTTGACTGGCTTCATCATCTGTCCACCGCCGATTCCGGTGCGCTCGAACATCAGGGTAGTCACCGCGACCTGCCACCCCTGGTTCTTTTCGCCGACCAGGTTCTTCTTTGGCACCCGCACGTCCTCGAAAAACACTTCGTTGAAGCCGCGCTCACCGGTTATCTGGACCAGCGGCCGCACCGTGATTCCGGGACTCTTCATGTCGACGAGGACGTAGCTGATACCCTTGTGCTTGGGCGCCTCCGCGTCAGTGCGAACCAGCAGGATACACCAGTCCGCGTGATGCGCACCGGAGGTCCAGACCTTCTGCCCATTCACCACGAAATCGTCGCCTTCCTCGACGGCGCGGGTCTGCAATGATGCGACGTCCGATCCGGAGTTCGGTTCCGAGTAGCCCTGGCACCAGATTTCATCGGCCGCAAGAATCCTCGGGATATAGCGCTTCTTCTGCTCCTCGGTACCCCAATGGATAAGTGTCGGACCCACGAGCGAGATGCCGAGCATGTTGACCAGCGCGGGGGCATGCGCCCGTCCCAACTCCTCGCCGTAAACTACCTGCTGTTCCAAGGTTGCGCCGCGGCCGCCGTATTCATGCGGCCAACTGATTCCTACCCAGCCACCGGCGTACATTTTCTTGTGCCAAGCCAGATGATACTGCCAGCTAGCGTCATCCTCGACGCCGAACTCACTGCCTTCCTCGCGATGTCCGCCTCGCGGGGGCAGATTGGCCTGAAGCCAGGTGCGAAATTCGCGTCGAAATGCCTCGGCCTCGTCGCTGTAGTTGAAATCCATCGGGCCCTCCGATTGCCGCTGGCGTGTGACGCCAATATCACTACGCTACCGCGCGCTGATCTTACCATACGCAACGCGCTTCAGGGCATCCGCTGCTCCGTGGCGCTCATGCTCTCACTCGTTAGCTGCGCCGGTGGTCCGCGCCACTAGGCGACAATCATGCTGTCATGTAAATTTGTTCGGAGCCCCGCCGGCTCATTGGAGCGGAGGCGTCTATGGCAGACATCATCGGGCCGACGTCACATTTTTTCTATTCACAACGTCTCAAGCTGCACTATGTCGACTGGGGCAATCACGACCTCCCGATCGCGATCCTGGTCCATGGCGGCCGCGATCATTGTCGCAGTTGGGATTTTGTCGCGCTCGATTTGCGCAAGCATTTCCACGTTGTCGCACTAAATCTCCGCGGCCATGGCGACTCCGACTGGGCAATCGGCGGCTCTTACTCGATCACGGATCACGTGCTGGACCTGGGTCAGTTGATGAACGCTCTCGGGCCGCGGCAGCCGGTGGTCCTGATTGGCCATTCTCTTGGCGCTGGCGCGGTCCTACAGCGCGCCGGCGTTTTCCCCGAGGCGGTGCGCGCGGTCGTCGCGATCGAGGGTCTCGGGCCTCCCAGCGCGATGCTCCGCGAAACTCCGGCGCATGAGCGGATGGAGCACTGGGTGATCGACATGCTGGCGCTCGCCCAGCGCAAGCCACGCGAATATACGACAATCGAGCAGGCGATGGCTCGTATGCGCGAAGCCAACCCCCACCTGGGCGTCGACCTCGCACACCATCTGACCATTTATGGCATGCGTCGCAATGAGAACGGCACGTTCTCGTGGAAATACGATAACTACACGCGCGCCACCTCGCCCTATATTTTCAATCTCAAGGATGCGACCGAGATCTGGTCGCGCATCCGGTGCCCCGTGTTGCTCGTACGCGGCGATGCCTCTTGGGCTGGTGACTGGGAGCGCGACGGACGCCTGGATGCCTTTCGCACCGCGGAACTCGCGACGGTCAAGAACGCGGGCCATTGGGTTCACCACGATCAGCTCGAGGAATTCCTCGCCGTGATTCATCGGTTCCTCAAGGTTTGAGCGCAATAACACGCGATATGGCGAGCGGCGCCGGCGAGCCGATGCCGGCGACGCCGATGCTCTCGTCACCCATCGGCAAGTACGAGTATCTGGAACTGATTCTGCTGGCCGTCGCGGTCGGGGTCGGCGCGGCATGCGGTAATCTGGGCTTTCGGCTGCTGATAGAATTCTTCTCGTGGCTCTTCCAGACCGTTGAATGGAGGGCACTGGGAATCGGCCGTGGATTCCACATTCTAATTCCTGCAATTCTGCTGAGCGGCGGCGTCTGTATCCTGGTGTTGGATTATTTCTTCCCGGGAGACATTCTCGGCTACGGCTTCCCGAATTTTCTCGAGATGGTGAACCTGGGCAACGCGCGCATCCACCGCCGTTGGATCTTCCTCAAGGGTCTAGGTGCGGCGCTGTCGCTGGGCTCGGGCGCTTCGGTTGGACGCGAAGGGCCGATCGCGCAGATCGGCGGTGCGATCGGATCGACGATTGCGCAACTAAGCCGGCTTTCGGCCGACCGCGCCAAGGTGCTGGTAGCGGCGGGCGCCGGCGCTGGTATTGCCACGACCTTCAATGCACCCATGGGCGGTCTGATGTTCGCGCAGGAAATTATCCTGCTGGGCCACACGGAGATCGCTAACCTCACCCTGCTTTTGATCTCGACCTTCAGCGCCGTGCTGACCGCGCGCGCCGTCATGGGCGACCTGGGCTCGGTTTTTCAACCTCTGCCGTTCATGATGCGCAACTATTGGGAAATGGCTACCTACGCCGGGTTGGGGCTCGCTCTGGGTCTCCTCGCGGCCGGATATATCCGGTTCTTTCACGCGACCGGGGCAAGAATCCGTAAATTGGCGATCCCGCAATGGGCAAAATTATTGGGTGGTCTTGCAATCGTGGGCGTTATCGCCATTTTTCTGCCCGAAAATCTTTCCGACGGCTACCCCATAATCCAGCGGGCTTTTCGCGGAGACCTCGGCCCCGAATTGGTCGCCGCTCTGATGATCGCCAAGTTTGTCGCCAGTTCGATTTCACTCGATTGCGGTGCGCCCGGCGGTGTCTTCGGGCCGATCTTCTTTATCGGCGCCACTGCCGGCGCGACGTTCCACGACGTTTGCAATTTCTTTATCCCCGGGCTGACCGGCGAGCACGGCTCGTACGCGCTGATCGGGATGGGTGCATTTCTGGGCGGTGTGACCCACGCACCGTTGACCGCGCTGTTTTTGCTCTTTGAAATGAGTCGGGGTGACTGGACGATCGCGATGCCCGCGATGATTGCAACCGCTGGGGCGCTCGTGGTGTCGCGCTGGGTCGAGGCTGAGTCGATCGATACCTACCGGCTCGCTCGCGAAGGGAAAACTCTCGAGATCAGTCAGGAGCGGGCGGTCCTGAGACAGCTTCCGGTCGCGTCGGTGATGAGCAAGGACGTCACCGTCGTACGAGCGAACGCAGCGTTGGATGACGTGCTCAGGAGCGCGGGGGACACGGTGCAGGCGACACTGCCGGTGATCGACAGCGAGGGTGAGTTGACCGGACTGATCGTGACGCGCGATCTGCTCGCTTTGCTCGCCAGCGGTTCTCAACTCGGCCCGTTGGTCAACGCATATGACCTGGCACGTCCCAATCCGCCCACTTTGACCCCCGAATCCAGTCTCGACGAAGCTGTGCAACTGATGGAATACGAGGCGCTCGACGAACTGCCGGTGACCGATCGTCCGCACGGGCGCGCGTTTCTCGGCCTCGTCTCCCGCCACGCGATCGCCCACGCGGTTAATCGCGTTAGCGTGTCCCTGACTTCGTTTGCGACAAGGGAGCGGGATATCTTCTGGGCTGCCGGTTATCGGGTCTCGCGCATCACGATTCCGCCATCGGCGGCCGGCAAAACCCTGCGGCAGCTCGATCCGCGTGCGCGCTTCGATGTGACCATCTTTGCGGTCCAGCAAGGCGGGGATTTCGATTCAGGCTTCGGACCGATCACACCCGACCGGCCACTGGATGCGGGCGACGTGATCGTCGCGGCGGGGCGCCCGGGCGATCTTCGCCGCTTTACCCGTTTTCTCGAGGTAGCCTGAGTCAGCCGCCTACACCTTGGACATCACCTCGTTCTGGAAGCGCGAAAGATCATCTTCGTTGAACGCCCGCAGCGGCAACCCGACGAGGGTCCGCTCGACTCCGAGCTCGCCCAACTGTTTCACTTCATCCGTCGTCAAGGTGTGGCCGGTCCGCAGGCTAAGCGTGATTTCAACCGGTTTGGCGCGATTCGCCGCGCGTTCCTGTGCTCTGAGCTGCGCAATCAAAGTGCGCGTCTCGTCCATGCTGCGGGCCACGGCATACCAGCCGTCGCCATAGCGGACCGCCCGCTTAATCGCGAGTTCGCTGGTGCCGCCTACAACGATCGGCGGGTAGGGCTTCTGTACCGGCTTGGGGTTGAAGCGTACGCCCTTGACGCTGAAGCTCTTGCCCTCGTAAACCGGATCCTCCTGCGTCCACAACGCCTTCATCAGTTCGATATATTCGCGAGTGCGCAAGGCCCGATCATTGAAGGTCGCGCCCGCCGCCGCGAACTCCTCCGCGAACCAGCCCACGCCCACGCCGAAAATGACACGACCGTTGCTGAGTACGTCGAGCGATGCCACGGCCTTCGCCGTCTCGATAGGCTTGCGCAGCGGGACCACGAAAATTCCGGTCGCCAGTTTGATCCGGCTCGTCACCGCGGCGGCAAAGGCCAACGCCAGCATAGGATCATGAAAGGGGACATCGGGAGGCGCCGGAAAACGGCCATCGGGCGAATACGGGTATTTCGAGGTATAGTTTACCGGTAGGATCAGGTGTTCTCCGATCCATGCCGACTCCATTCCTACCTCTTCGGCCTTGCGGATATTCGCCGCGATCCTTTCGGGCCGCAGGCTGGTGACAAAGGTTCCGAACTTCATCGCATCACCTCCGCAAAACGCTCGTGAGCGGTCTACTGGCGAAGGTGAACCTTAGCATCAAAGCCGCGATTCGACGAAGCGTCGCGTCGACCCCCCACCGCGCTGGCGCACTACCGCGCAAAATTATAAGGGCGCGCTCGGCCAGCACGCAGTTCGGCGCAAAGCTCCTCGACTGACTTGACTTCGCGTTCGAGTTCGGTCGCGCAGGTCATGAACCAGTGCGGCGTCGGAAAATGCGCGTCGCTACCGCCCAGCGCGGTTAACCCGAGTTTTTCCGCCGCCGCGATCGCCTCGACGTTTTGCGCGCGCGTGTTCTGGCCGTTGATCGCTTCGATCGCACTAAGCGCGACGCCAACCTTCGCTCGCAGATCATCGAGCCGGGTACCATAGCCCGAATCGCGAAACGGATGCGCCGGGATCGCGATGCCGCCTTCGCCGTGCACCACTTCGATCATATGCTCCGCGCGATGCATCCGGCCGTCGAGGTCGAAGCGGCGCCGCAGTTCCTCGGTGACCCCGAAAACAAGGAGATGGCCCAGGTTCGTGTCAGCTTCGATGCCCTTGAAAATGAGCACACCATAGCGCTCGGTAAGTTCGCCATAAAGGCGATCCAGTTCGCGATCCACCGGGTAGAACCGATGCTCCGTAAAACAGATCGCGCCCAATCCCGGCTCATGCCGCGACGCGGCTTCCAGGTAGGTCTCGGGCGAGACATTGGAGTCCGATGAAAGCTTTGTATGAACGTGCAGATCGATCAGCATGGTCAGCATGGTTTCGCAGCATGTTTCGCGGGTTTCATCGCGCGGAATACGCTCTTCCGAGAGTCGCGGCTAGCCCGTTCCGTCGTCGTTTTTGGCGACCTGCACGTTGACTTCCAGCTTACTGAAACCCAGGCTCACGCAGATAAATTCGACCTGCGAAAGATCAAAATCGTTCGGTACCGTGCCCCATATCTTGATCGCGTCGCCGTCGGGGCTGAACTGAACCGAATCATACCCGCCAAGATTGAGTGCCTGGCGCAGCGCCGCCAGCCGGGCATTGACGAACGGACCGGCCGGTGCGGCCGGTGCGCCGCTTCCGGACCCGCCGCCATACGAAGGTGTGGCCGCGTTCTCCGACTGTGCGCGGAAAAACCACTTCATTAGGAAGAAACTACCGACGAAGATCAACACCAGAATGAGCACCGGGCGGCGGCGTCGGCGGTGGCGTCTGCGGTCGCGAGCCGAGAAATCTCCCGACTGTCCCCGGTCTACCGTCGCTTCTCGGGAAGGTGCTCGCGGCGTGGAGAGTACTAGCGTTTCGTCACCGGGGCGGGCGGTGAAAGCCGGAATGGCTCCCGGATCTAAATCCGCGGCGCAATATGAGCAGAAACGCGAGTCCGCGGGAATCGTTCGCGCGCAACTTGGACATTTGATGTCGGCGGGAACGCTCAGAACCGTGGGCGACGTCGGCGTATTGGCGGCGGCGGCCGGCGTACGCGACTTTCCTGGCAAAGCGGCTGCCCCGGGTTGGGTGACATCCAGCGGCAGTTTGAGTTGTGGCCTGGCGTCGGCGTGATTCGTCAAGACCGCAAGCGTCGGTTGACCCGCGGCCCCGCCGCCTGCCGCTTCCAAAAGCCGGCGTTTGAATTCGTTTGCGTCAGCCGGCCGGTTGATCACGTCGTAGGCAAGCGCCTGATCCACGATCGCTGCCAGGTTGGGATTGATCTCGGGACATAGCTTGCGCAGAGGCGGGAAGCTGAAAGGCGGTTCGGCCGCGGGGTCGCGCCCCGAAAGCGCATGATGCATCGTCGCGCCCAGCGCGTACAGATCGGATCGCGTTTCGACTCGACCGCGATACTGCTCTGGCGGTGCATATCCTTGCGTGCCGATCATGGTGGCGTTGGTCAGCGGTTGGAAATGGCGCGCGATTCCGAAATCGATAAGTTTGGCCTGGCGGTCCGCGCGCGACCATTATGTTCGAGGGCTTGAGATCGCGGTAAATGACCGGCGGAGTCAGGTGGTGCAGATACTCGAGTGTATCCAGAATCTGCTCCGCGATTTGATCACCCGGGCGGCATCGAGCTTCCCACCGTTGTTGCGCAGTTCTTCCTCGAGCGTCACGCCCTCGATGTACTCCATCACCAGGAAGTGATGGTTGGCCTCGCTGAAGCGGTCGAACACCCGCGGGATATGTTCGTTGCTCAGTCGCGCGAGCATGTCGGCTTCGCGCTGAAACGCGGCCACCGCCTGTTTCTGCGCGTCGGGTTCGGTGAAGCTGTCGACCATCTCGGCCAAAGCGCAGCTGCGCGCCGCAAGCCGCAGATCCTCGGCGAGATAGACCAGCTTCATGCCGCCGCCGCCGAGCGTTTTGACCACCCGGTAGCGTCCGCCAACGATGGTGTTCGGGGCTAATCATCGGACTCCGCGATCCTTCACGGCGAACCTGGTCCCGCCGTCGCCGAGAATCCGCCCGCGCGCGTACGTTGTCTTGTCCGGCTTATGGCCTCCTCGCTGATAGCGCCGGCCAGCGCCGCATTTCCTGCGCAGATCGCGTGCAGCAGCACCCCGATCAGCGGCGCACTCACAT
Organism: uncultured Pseudomonadota bacterium; assembly: GCA_963837035.1. GTDB lineage: Bacteria > Desulfobacterota > Binatia > Binatales > Binataceae > JASHZA01. Next base: position 851,548 of record CAWIMH010000015.1, on the reverse strand, counting down.
AGAAGAACGCCACACATAGAAACCAGATTATCGCCCTCACGGTTGGCCTTTATACCAATGTCCGAGTCCGGGAAAAACGCTCAGCACTAACGCGATAAATGGACGCCAGGTGATGTCATGTCTGAACCATACCGTGCCTGCGTCAGCGGCGCGCCGCATTCCTTGCAGAAAAGTGCGTCCGCCACCGTCACCGGTTGACCGCATTGCGAACAAAAGCGCGCCCGTTCGCTTCCCGTATCAGCCATGGAAGGTAAAGACGGCATCTCCGAATTTTATCGAGTCGCCGTCCTTGAGTGACGTCTCGCTCACCCGTTCGCCGCGAACCCAGGTGCCGTTTTGGCTCCCAGGTCCCGCATCATAAAGGTACCGTTGTGCGATTCGATCGTTGCATGATGACGGGACACCGAAGCGTCGTTCACCACGATATCGTTGTCCAGCGCGCGGCCGATCTGGGTCGCGGTGCCTGCGCGAACTGCATAGCGCGCACCCTCGCTGCTGATCAGGCACGCGCCGTTAGCGCTGACCGGGATCGCTGATGGTGCCGGCGCGACGGTCTTGGCAGGCCGCTCCGTTGACATCCGTGACGAATGCGGAATTGTCCGCTGTGCACGCAGGCCGCAAGTGAAAGCTCAACTCGTAGTTGCTGATCGTGATGCGATCGGCTTCGTGCAGCGGCGCCGTTTCGGCACGCACCCCGTTGAGCAGTGTGCCGGCCTGCACCGCGAGGTTCTTGAGCACGTAACCTTCCGCCCGCCTTTCGATCACCGCATGGCGCGCCTGCACGCCCGGGTCGCCGAACAGTCCGACGGCGTTTTCCTCCGCACGACCGATCATCGTGGTGCTACCCTCGAGCCGGAACTGGCGTCCGCGCAACCGGCCCGCTTCGACTGCGAGCCAGGCGACCTTGGTTAACTCCTGCACGAGGCCGATGGACAGCCCGATCAGCAGTCCGATCAGGCAGAATCCGATTAGCCGGGGCGTCCAGCCACCGCCACTGATCGGCGCTGACCAGGTCGAAGCTGAGCCCGCCGATAAACCCGCCGACCCATCCGCCCGCCGCGCCTTTCAGCACGTTCTGCACGTTTTTCCCAACGCATTGGGCGAAAAGCCCGCTAGTCCGACGCCGACGCCCAGCAGTGACCCCATCAGGATCCATCCCACGACCCGCGCGAAAACCAGGTAGACCTCGCTGATCGGCTGATTAGCCTGCCACCCCGCCGATCAGTATCCCGTTGAACGCCTTGTCGGACAGGTAGATCGAAAAGATCCGAGCACAAAGCAGATGGCGAATCCGCGTAATCAACCGGACTTTGATCGCGGCGTGAAAACTCCAGCGTCTGTAGCTCAGCCGCGTTGATTAGTCCGCCGATCGACCCCGCCAGTATCCCCATCGTAAGGTCGAGCAGGATCCGCTCGAAGCCGGCCGGCGGATGGTCGAACGTATGCCCCATCATCGCCAATTCGACCGGCAGCCAACCGCCGCTCCTCCCACGAGGCCCGCCATTGCCTTGAAAGCGAGCTCGCGCCGGTCGATGGCGCCGCCGAACCTGAAGGTCTTGTCGAGCATATCCCTTAATTTTCGCAGCCGAGCGCGAGTTATAATAGCCCGCCGTTGACTGAGTTAAAACGCCTTTCTATATCGATATTGGCCGCGTTCAGCGTCAGTCCAGAAGCGCCGCAGGTTGCCCGCTCAAGTCAAAAGCGGCATCATCCAGGCAATCGCGCAAGGGAATCCGCGCAATTCTATTGAGGGACCCGGATGACTGGACAAACCGCTGATACCTGAACCTTTCGGCCCGCTCCAAGGCGTGCGCATCGTCTCCACCGGGACTCTGATCGCGCAACCGTTCGCCGCGGAACTGGCGGCCGAGATGGGCGCCGAAGTTATCCAGATTGAACGGCCCGGCATTGGCGATGTCGGCTGGCGAACGCCTGGTATCCGCATCCCCACACTGGACGGCACGTCTCCTATCGCGACCAACTGGATCCAAGAACGGCGTAACGTCTTTCTGCATCACCCTCGACTTCGCCCAGCCGCGCGGACGTGAGCTGTTCCTCAAGCTCGCCGCCCGCAGCGAAATCTGGATGGAAAGCTCGAAACCAGGCACCTATTCCCGCTGGCAGCTCGACGATGATTCGGTCTGGAAAGTCAACCCGAAGCTGGTGATAACGCACGTCTCCGGCTATGGGCGATACGGCGATCCCGCCTACGTGAAGCGCGCCTCTTACGACATCGTGGGCCAGGCCTTCGGCGGCTCGATGTATCAGACCGGCTTTCCCGACAATCCACCCTCGCGCGCCGCACCGTGGACTGGCGACTACATGACGGCGCTGTTCACCCTATGGTCGTCACTGGCCGGGCTGACCTATGCGCGCGCCCACGGCAAGGGCCAGGCAATCGATCTCGCACAGTACGAGGCGATTCATCGGACCCTCGGCGGTACCATGGTCGAGTATTTCCAGCAGGGGCTAGTGCGCGAGCGATCCGGCAACAAAGCGCAAGGATTCCAGCCGCTCGACAGCTTCCAGACCAGTGACGGATTTGATCGTTCTAGGCGCGCTCAGCGAAGTCTACCATCGCTTGCTGCGCGCGATCGGGCTGGACGCGAACGATCCGAAATGGGAATCGGCGCGGGTCAATCTCGAATCGATCGAAGGCATCGAGTTTGACGCGATCCTCCGCGGATGGGTAGCGGAGCGGTCAACCGCGGAAGTTGTGCGCATCCTCAACGAGTCGCAAGTGCCCTGCGCGCCAATCATGACGGCGAAGGATCTGGCCGAGGATTCGCATTACAAGGCGCGGAACCTACACGTCGAGTGGGACGACCCGCAGGCCGGCCGCGTCAAGGGCATCGGTGTCGTGCCGAAGTTCTCGGCCACGCCCGGCAAGGTCTGGCGGGGTGCGCCCGGCATCGGGCAGGACAACCAGCGTATCTATGGCGACCTCCTGGGCGTTAGCGCGGCGGAACTCGATTCGCTCAAACGCGATAAGGTGATCTAAGCATAGGCGGCGCGGAGGTTCCGGACCGGGCTCCGTGCCATGCTCGCGGCGTCATCACGTGATCCCAGGTGCTACCTGGCTCATGAACGTTTCGGCTTGTGCCGTGAATTCTTTTGCGCTTGGGTAACGGCCCAAATCGAGAATGAAGTAGGTAGCCCCGGCCTCGCGTTCCGCGTGCAGGAGGGCTCGCGCTGCGCCGATATCGCCGAATCTGACCACGCGACGCACCACGATTTCGACACCGCCGCGCCCTTTCGCGCGCAGTTTCTCGTTGAGTTCCGCAACGGTGGGCTTCAGTTTGTCTGCCGGGATCATCGGATGCCAACCCTCGCCGAATTCGATTACGCGCTCGATCGCCGGCGCGCCGTTCCCGCCGATCCAGATCGGTGGGCGTGACGGCCGCGGTTGAAAGACAAAGGCCGGAAAACTCACCAGGTCGCCCCGGTAGCCCTCGGCTTCGTGCGCGAAAAGATGACGGATGACGCGCAAGGTCTCGGTGCTGAGGCGGCCGCGCAACCGCCGATCCACGCCCAGCGCCTCGAATTCGGACTTCATCCAGCCGACGCCCACGCCAAGAATCATCCGCTCGCCCGATAGCTCCTGGATCGTCGCGACCTGTTTCGCCGTTAGCACTGCGGGCCGGTACGGCAACACCAGCACCGAAATGCCCAGGCGAATCCGTTCGGTCGCACCGGCGAGGTAGGCGAGGGTGGCGATCACATCGAGGTAGCGCCCGCCTGAACCGGCCGTATCATCGGGTGGGATGCACAAGTGGTCGGAGACGAAGACCGCGTCGAAGTTGAGCGATTCCGCCACGCGGACGCATTCGCGGATAGTCTGGCGCGTCGATTGCGGTCCCATGTTGCGGACTGCGATGCCGAATTTCATGATGCCTCCAGTCGGGACAGCGCAGAACGACCGGCGCCCCGAGGCCTTAGCGGGCGGAGTCCAGCTTACGCCGGGAGGGCCGCGACGCGAGGCGGCGGGCGGTCTCGCCGATCGAACCGGCACGATGCCACCGGCCGTATTCCTCGAGCGTCAGTCCGCGCGCGGCTTCGAGCGCGACCGACAACGCGGCCAGGACAAAAACCTGCGCGAGCACGCTGATCCGCGGTGCGAGGCCGAGCACGCCGCCCTCTTTTTCCACCGGCGCGCATAGCACGTGATCGGCGATCCGGCCGAGTTCGGAGTTCTCGTTGCCCGTAACCGCGATCAATTGTGCGCCGTGCTCCTTGATTGCCGCCGCCGCCGCACAGAGCTCAGCCGTGTTTCCGCTGTTGGAAATCGTGATGACTATATCTTTCGGATGAATCTGGCCCAGCGAGCCGTGCACGGTTTCGGTCGCGTGCAGGAAGGTCGCCATCGTCCCGACTGAGCACAACAGGCTCGCCGCGTATCGCGCAACGTGCTCGGGCTTGCCCACGCCGGTTACGTGGACGCGCCCCCCGCTGCTCTCCGCGGCGCGGATCATTTCGACGGCGCGTGAGATCTCGCGAAGGTCCATCGCGCCCCTGAGTCTCGTCAATTGCGCTAGGCTGAGGTCGAAGAAGCGCTCGACCTCGCGCACCGGATCAAACGCGCCCGGGCCGGCTGCCGAAGCCGGCGGCGCTGGGTGTCGCGCCTGTGGCGGCGGCTCGCCGTAGAGGCTGAAAATCTCGTCACGCACCTCGAAACCAGCCGGGAACGCGCCCAGGCGAGTCACGCAGACCGCGCCTGCCGCGTTCGCCAGCCGACCCGTTGCTGCCCAACCCAAATCCCAGCGCAGTCCGGCGATCATCGCGCCGAGGAAAGCGTCGCCGGCGCCGGTCGCGTCGACCTGCTGTACCGGGAAACCCGGTACGCGCAGCGTCGTATCGCCGGACGCAATAGCACAGCCCTGTTCAGCCTCGGTGATCACGACGGCGCGATTGCCGTAGCGGGCACGGATCGTCTCAGCCAGTTTGAGCGCATCGCCGCCGCTGCTATCCGCGAGTTCCATCGCGGCGGTCTTGCTCGGCTTAAGGATCGTGGCCAGCTTCAGCGCGCGCTCCATTTCGCTGCGCGTCCCGAGCGTCGCGCAGGCATCCCGCGGCGGTACGTCGACGTCGAGTACGGTGGGAATCGAATGAGTGTGAGCGAACAGCAGGATCGCGACCACGGTCGCCAGGGGCAGTTGCGAAATCTCCGTTGTCACCATCCGCGCGTTGCGGATGAACGCGCCATGGCGGCGACGAATCTCCGCTGGCCGGAGTTCGCCGGTAGCTCCGCGCAGCATATAGATCGCACGGTTGCCGTCGGCATCGACGTAAATCGTCGCGCACGAACTCGCGCTGCCGTCCAGCGTCAAATGATGGCGCAGACCGATCGCGTCCATTCCGGCCCGCAGGTATTCGCCGTGCCGGTCGTCGCCCATCTTGCCGAAAATCCCGGCGTCGAGACCGAGTATCCGTGCCCAACCGAGATGGTTCAGCACCACTCCGCCGACCGCAAGTTGATCGGTCGCCGCGCAGCCTTCGCCATCGAGTAAAATTTTTTCGTCGCCGCGGATTATCCGCGGAGTGCGGCGGAACAGGTCCACCACCATGCTGCCGCAGCCTGCAACATCGAGTAACTCTTCAGCCATCGCGCCGAGCCTGCCTCAGCACCGGCCGCGTCACGGACCACTCGCTGAGCCACTCGGGCTCGAGGGACGCGGCCGCACGTCGCCGGAGGTTGCGCAGGCGCCGGATGAACTCGCGCCGCTCAACCTCGCTCAGCGCGGGGGTGCCGGGCGCTACGGCGTCGCTCGAGCAGACGCCGATATCGCTGAGCGCCGCCTTGATGCACGCGATCGTGGGGCGATAAGGCTTACCCGCGCGGGTAAAATCACCAGCGTCGCGGTATTCTTCGAGAATCGCCGCATAGCGCCTCATCAGCGGGGCATCCGGCTTGTTGCAGACCTGCCATGCGCGCTGCCATTCGCGCGGCATCACGTTGGCTGCCCCGGCGACCACACCGTGGGGCAGGGCATCTCGGGTCAGGTAGCGGTTCCAGTATGCGCGCATGTGAGCGGCAATTCCCCGGCCGCGCTGAAACAAATCAAATATCAGATACGCATTGCCCGGGTAGATGCCGAACTCACCATTGCGTTTGAAGTGCGACGCCGCGCGCGTGTAGTTACCGAGTACAGCCTTGCCGGCCGTGACCTTGATCCCGCGCACGTAACCCAGCCGGCTCATCTGCTTGACTTCGCTGGTACGCAGATGCTGGGACTTACCGGCCGCCGCGATATCCGCGTTGTCATATAGAAACAGTGGCAGCGCGCGCCCCCGCTGCTGGTAAATCGCGCCGATGTCGCGCGAGACGAACTCGACCGTATCCTGCACGTCTTCAATCGACAGCGGCGCGACGACCGCGGCGTCGGCCTCGAGATCGATTGCGTGGCTCAGGTTTTCGAGGGTTTCGGCGCGCGAACGGGCGGTTATACCGACCCAGGCTTCGACCCCGGTGCCGTCACTGTGTGTGATCTTGCGGCATTCCTCGACCGCGATAGTCGCGACAAGCTGGCGCTGCCGGTTGTCGAGCTTGTCCCATTCGCCGGTGGTGCCAACTGCGAAGATGATGTTGGCGCCGCCTCCGTCCTGCACCGCATACCGAATCACGTCACGCTGCTGGTCGGCAATTACCCGTCCATTGCGGTCGAGCACGGTTATAATCGGGATTGAGAGGCCCGCGGGCGGCCTGTAGCGCGTACTGTATTTCACTTGCTCGTATCCTAGCAGAAGTCGTGAAAAATCCATTCACCAGCCGCTATCAGTTTCGTACTTCTTTCTGACGCGACCTCGTCCTCATCGGTGCATCTACATCAGCGAGAGCTCGACCTGTGTCTCGTAGGTGTATTTTCCGTAGCGGTCAAATGTGTAGTTAGTCACCTTGCCCGCTATACGCAAGCGATAGCTGTCGTCCCCGGCGCGCGCGCCAAGCGGCGGATTGCGCGACCACAACGATTTTTTGCACGCCGCGATGAAGAGCTGGTCCACTGCCTGATCCCCGGAATGCTGATCTATGATGATCTCGTTGAGTCGGCCGACCTGATCCATCACGGCGGTCAGCACGACCTGGTTCAGGTCATCCCGCATCTTGCGTTGCGCGAGTTTCTCCGGTTCGAGGTCTTGCGCAGCCTCCAACGTCCGTCTGGCCAGCACGTAGCTGAAATCTCCGAACCGGCGGGCCTTGTCGTTGCCGAGACTGGCATCGCCCGGGCCTCGTCTCGTCTTGGGGCCATAGTCCGTTCCTTCGGTGTGAGAGCCGAAGTAGCGGTCGATGTTCGCCTGAACTGCAGCGTTGCTGTCGGTCGGGGCGGCGGTAGTCGGAGTCGGCGCTGCGTCCGGCTCGGTCTCGAACGTTACGCGAGTGGGGGGCCCGCTGCTTTCCTCGTGATGCAAACCGCATCCGGCCGCGCATAACGATACGGCGAGCAAAGACGAAGCGAGGATTCTTATCATAGCCCCGTTAGAGCGGGTTCACCGCCTCAAAGCGAGAATTCCCGGCGGACCGTACTTTACTCGGGGTGCGGCGCGTCGACAAATCTTGGAACCGTCGGCCAAAATCCCAAGGGGGCGCGGGCTCGCGGCGCGGTGAATTGTCTGCACCGCATTTCGTTGTTATATTGGGTGAGATGGGCAGGAAGCCCACAATCAACCAATGAAAGCTGGAATCCATCCCGAATACCGCCGCTGCAAAGTAACCTGCGCATGCGGCAATACCTTCGAAACGCGCTCGACGCTCCCCGAGATTCAAATCGAGGTATGCTCGCGCTGCCATCCGTTCTATACGGGCACACAACGGCTTGTCGACACGGCCGGGCGGGTCGAGCGCTTCAAGCGGAAATACGGCATGAAGTAGCGCCGTGTCCCGTCGCTTCGACTCGTGCGATTGGCGACGGGCGCGGATGCGTCGAGGGCGCCGGCGGGTTGTACGACCACGGTTTATGACCTGTGCCAGGCGATGCTAACGCGATGCTCGAAAAGCTCAAAGGAATTGAGGAGCGCTTCACGGAGCTCGAGCGGCGGCTGAGCGATCCTGCGGTGATCGCCAACAATCGCGAATACGGTCAAATCGCCAAAGAACGCGCGCAGTTGCTGGAAGTCATTGGCGCCATCCGCGGGTATCGCAAGGTGCTCGACGAAATCCTCGAACACAAAGCGATACTCGAAGGCGACGATGCGGAACTACGCGAGCTGGCCAAGGCTGAATTGCCCGCGATGCAACGCAATCAAGCGGCCGCCGAAGAGCATCTGCGCCAACTGCTGACGCCGCGCGATCCCAACGACGATCGCAATGTTCTGCTCGAGATTCGGGCCGGCACCGGCGGCGAAGAGGCCTCGCTTTTCGCCGGAGAGCTTTTCCGGATGTACTCTCGCTACGCCGAGCGCCATCGATGGAAGGTCGAGCAACTTAGTCTCAGCACTACCGGGTTGGGCGGTATCAAAGAGGTGATAGCGCTGATCAATGGACGCGGCGCTTATAGCCGGCTCAAGTTCGAGGGCGGAGTCCATCGCGTGCAACGAGTGCCCGCCACCGAAGGCTCGGGCCGTATCCACACTTCCGCCGTCACCGTTGCGGTGATGCCGGAAGCGGACGAGGTTGAGGTCAATATCAACGAGGATAAGGACTTGCGGATCGACGTGATGCGCGCTTCGGGTCCGGGCGGGCAGAGCGTCAATACGACCGATTCCGCTGTACGGATTACGCACATTCCCAGCGGTATGGTGATCATCTGCCGGGACGAGAAGTCACAGCACAAGAACAAGGCGCGCGCCTTGAAAATACTGCGCGCCCGACTGCTCGAACTCGCACGTGCCGAACAGGACGCGAAAATCGCCGAGACCAGGCGCTCGATGGTCGGCACGGGCGACCGATCGGAGCGTATTCGCACCTACAACTTCCCCCAATCACGAGTGACCGACCATCGGGTGAACCTCACCGTACATCAGCTCGATCAAGTGCTCGACGGCGCCCTCGACGCGGTCATCGACGCACTCGCGACCAAGGAACAGGCGCAGGCGCTAAGCGCCTGAACCGGGACCAGAACACAGAATTGGAAAACACCCGCGAGAACCGGGTGCGCGAGTTGCTCGAAGCGGGTGAGCAGCCGTTGCGGAAGGCAGGAGTCGCGAGCTGGCGGCTGGACGCGGAATTATTGCTGGCCGCCGCGGCGGGCATGACCCGGGCGGAACTGCTGGCAGGTGGTAATCGATCAGACCTGCTGGCGAGCGGTCAGGCCGCTCGTTTCGCCCGTCTGATCGAGCGGCGGGCAGCGCGCGAGCCGATCGCCTACATCCTGGGACGCAAGGAATTTCATTCAATCGACCTCGAGGTTGGTCCTGCCGTGCTGATTCCGCGCCCGGAGACCGAGACTTTAGTTGAAGTGGCACTTGAGATTTTGCGGGAATCTGGAGGGACGCTCGTAATCGATGTCGGCACCGGCTCCGGAGCAATCGGCCTGGCGATTGCGGCCGAGGCGCCCCGCGCGCATGTCGTCGCCACGGATCTGTCAGTGGACGCGCTTGCGGTCGCACGGCGCAACGCTGAGCGTCTAGGGATGGCTGGGCGGGTCGAGACCCGGCATGCGGATTTTTTCAACGTTCTGGATGGCGGACCGCCGCTCCGCCGGTTCGATCTGATCGTGTCCAACCCGCCCTATATTGCGGACACCGAGATACCTGGTCTGAAACCCGAGGTCAGCCGCTATGAGCCGCGTGTTGCGCTTGCGGGAGGCCCAGACGGAATGGATTTCTATCGCGTTATAGCGCGCGAAGCGCCTGCTCACCTGGCTGTCCGCGGCCACCTGGTGGTGGAGACAGGAGCGGACCAGGCCGGCGTGGTGGCCACGATTTTCCGGGCGGCGGGCTTTGCCGCGGTGTTGACGCGCAACGATTTGGCGGGAATTCCGCGCGTGGTCTGCGCGGGCGCGTGGGCCGTCCAGCCGTAGCGGGCGGCGCACCCGGAGTCTTCGGGTTGGTTGGCGCGGGGGCATGCTCTACAATGCCCTCTTGGGGAAGCCGTCCGGTAGTGGGGGTCTCGATGAAATCAGCCCGGGTCCGCCGTATACGCGTCGCACTCTGACCGTCGTCTCCGATGGACAAGATGGTTATCCATGGCGGAGTGCCGCTGAGCGGAACGGTTGCGCTGAGCGGCAGCAAGAACGCGGCGCTGCCGATCATGATCGCCTCGCTGCTGACGGCCGAACCGGTGATCATCCGCAACGTTCCGCGCCTGCGCGACGTCCGTACGACGGCCGATCTGCTGGCGCGCCTCGGCGTCAGGACGCGCTGGCTCGGCGAACACGAAATCGAGTTACAAGCGGGCGACGTCATCGCGCATGAAGCGCCCTACGACCTGGTCAAGACCATGCGCGCCTCGTTCGTGGTGCTGGGTCCGCTGCTCGCGCGGACGGGACGGGCACGGGTGTCAACCCCGGGCGGATGTGCTATCGGCGCGCGGCCGGTAAACCTGCATATCGCGGGAATCCGCGCCCTGGGCGCCCGTATCCAGTTGCGCAACGGCTATGTGGAAGCCCACGCCAGTCGCTTGAACGGTGCGCGCGTGTGGCTCGACTCGCCTTCCGTGGGCGCCACGGAAAACATCATGATGGCCGCGGTCCTAGCCCGTGGAATCACGCTAATCGAAAACGCCGCGCGCGAGCCCGAGGTGCAGGACCTGGCACAGATGCTCATCGCGATGGGCGCAAAGATTACAGGCGGGGGGACCCATGTTATCGAAATCGAGGGCGTCGAACGTCTGCATGGCGCCGACCATCGCGTGATTCCCGATCGGATCGAGGCCGGCTCGCTGATGATCGCGGCGGCGATAACCGGCGGCGACCTGGTGATCGAACAGGCGCCGGCGGATCAACTCGGCGCGGTAATCGACAAGTTGACCGAGACCGGTGCGGAAGTCTCCGCGCACGAGGGCGGCGTACGGGTGAGAAGTCCCTGGCCGCTGCGGCCGGTTGAGCTGCGCACGTTGCCATACCCCGGGTTTCCCACCGACTTACAGGCGCAGATGATGGCGCTGCTCACCCAAAGCGCTGGGACTTCGGTAATTACCGAGACGATCTTCGAAAACCGGTTTATGCATGGACCCGAACTGCTGCGCATGGGCGCGGACATCGTGATGAAGGGGCCGACCGCGGTGGTGCGCGGACCCTCTCGTCTGAGCGGTGCGCCGGTGATGGCGACCGACCTGCGGGCGTCCATGGGCCTGATCTTGGCCGGTCTGGCCGCCGACAATCACACCGAGGTAAGCCGCGTATACCATCTTGATCGTGGCTACGAGGCTCTGGACGAGAAACTCAAATCGGTCGGGGCGCGTATCGATCGCGTAACGGAATGAGCCTACGGCTCTTTGACGCGGATTCGCCCGCGTTTGCGCGTTTTCTCGAGGCGATGACGGTCCGCCGCGGCGAAAGTGGCGGCGCGGTCGATCAGGCCGTGGCCAAAATTATCGCAGCGGTGCGTAACGGCGGCGATCGCGCCCTGATCACTTTCGTGCGGCGCTTCGACGGGGTCCGACTCGAGGCGGGGCGGTTGCGGGTGAGCGCGGCGGAACTCGCGGCCGCGCGTGCGGCGCTGCCCGCGGCCGAGCGACGAGCGCTCGAGCTCGCGGCGCGCCGGATCGCCGACTTCCATCGCCACACCGTGGAAAAGTCCTTCAATTATACGGACGCACTCGGGATGCGCCTGGGCCAGACGGTCCGACCTCTGCGGCGGGTCGGGATCTATGTTCCCGGCGGGGTCGGCGCTTATCCGTCCTCGGTGCTGATGAATGCGATTCCGGCCCGGGTCGCCGGCGTACGCGAAATCGTCATGGTTTCGCCGCCTACGCGCGAGGGCGACCGGCCGGGCGTGCTGGCGGCAGCGGCGATCGCCGGCGTGAGCGAGGTCTACCGCGCCGGCGGCGCGCACGCCATCGCCGCGCTCGCCTATGGCACCCAGACTATCCGCCCGGTCGACAAGATTGTCGGGCCGGGCAATAGCTACGTTCAGGCCGCCAAGCGCATGGTCTATGGCGTGATCGATATCGACAAGATGGCGGGGCCCAGCGAGTTGCTGGTGATCGCGGACGGCCGCGCGCATCCGGACTGGATAGCGGCCGACCTGATTGCCCAGGCGGAACATGGTTCGGGTGACGAATCCGGGGTGCTGCTGACGACGTCGCGGCGTCTGGCGCAGGAGGTGGTCGCCGCGATCGACGTGGCACTGACGGATCTACCGCGCGCGCTGGACGTCCGGCGCTCGCTGACGCGGCGGGGTGCGGCAGGTGGTGGTGCACACTCTGCCCGAGGCCTTCAGGCTGGCCAATCAGATCGCGCCGGAGCATCTGGAGCTCGACCTCGCAGCACGGCGAGCGTTGGCTCGGGTCGGTGCAAGCGGCGGGGGCGGTTTTTCGGTCGCGGCTCGCCGGCCGCGCTCGGTGACTACCTGGCGGGTCCAAACCATGTTTTACCGACGGGCGGGACGGCGCGTTTCGCGTCGCCTCTGGGTGCTTACGATTTCGTCAAGCGAACCAGTATAATCGGGTCCGCGGCATTGGCGCTGAAGCGGCTGGGACCGGAGGTTGCGCGGTTGGCGCGAATGGAAGGATTCGAGGGTCATGCTCGGTCGATCGAGCTGAGGACGGCGGGCCCAAGCGTTGCCGGGGCTAAAAGCGAGCACAGACAAAAATGGAAAATGACGATAAACCACGCTCGATTCGCATCGCGGGCAAAGCGGCGCGGGAGAACCGCTTGACACCGCCGCGCCGCGCCACGATCGAGCGCAAGACCCGCGAGACGCAAGTTTCGGTCACCCTGACCCTCGACGGCGACGGCCGCGCGCGAGAGTCGCAACGGGTGTGCCGTTCCTGGATCACATGCTCGACAGCTTCGCGCGCCATGGCTTCTTCGACCTCCACGTCGAGGCCACCGGCGATCTGCACATAGATGAGCATCACACGGTTGAGGACGTCGGGATCGTGCTCGGGCGCGCGTTCCGCCAAAGCCTGGGTGATCGTTCCGGGATCAGGCGTTTCGGCAACGCGACCGTCCCACTCGACGAAGCGCTGTGCACGGCGGTCGTGGATATCAGCGGACGGTCGTATCTCGCGTACAGCGTGCCGATCGAACAAGAGCGCGTTGGCGCGTTCCAGACGATGCTGCTGCAGGACTTCATGAAGGCGCTGAGCCGACGAGACCGGGATGAATCTCCATCTCAGGATGGAGGCGGGACGCAATCCCCATCATATAATCGAAGCCTGTTTCAAGGCGTTGGCGCGTGCGATGGACCAGGCGACGGCGATCGAGCCGCGCGTAACCGGCGTGCTGTCGACCAAGGGCACACTTACCTGAAATTCGACCGCTTTACCATAGTCCCATCGATCGATCTGAAGGAGGGCGCAGTGGTGCGCCTGGTGCAGGGCGAAATGGGGCGCGTGACGGTGTACGGGAAGATCCGGCGGCGACGGCGCGGGCTTTCGTGGCCGAAGGCGCCGAACAGATCCATATCGTCGACCTCGACGGCGCGATCGCGGGCGACACCGCGAAACCTCGAGGCGATCCGGGCGATTCGGACTGCCGTGCGCTGCCGCATCGACGTTAGCGGCGGGCTCCGCACGATCGCGGCGGTGCGCGCGGCGATCGCCGCAGGCGCCGACATCGTGTCGATCGGCTCGGCCGCGTTGCTGGACCCCGGACTGCTCGACGCGGCCTGCGACGAGTTCCCGGGCCGCGTCTTCGGCTCGCTCGACTTGCGCGGCGAGAAGCTAGCGATCAAGGGCTGGGTGGAGACCAGCGCGCTCACTCTCGACCAGGCGGCGGCGCGCTTTCGCCACGCCGGGGTGGCCGCCGTGATCGTGACGGATATCGCGCGCGACGGCACCGAGACCGGCGCCAACGTGGCCCTGTTCGCGGAGGCGGCGGGTATCGCCGCGCTCCCGGTGATCGCTTCAGGCGGGGTCGCGACGCTGAACGATGTCAGGGCGGTGAAGCGGCTCTTTCCCGCGGGCGTGGTAGGGGTGATCACGGGGCGAGCGCTGTACGAGGGGCGGTTCACGTTGACCCAGGCGATCGCGGCCTGACGGCGTGCCGTCAGGCCGCGATCGCCCGACGGCCGCCTCACCGAATTGAGGTGGCCACCTCAATTCGATGAGCTGCCTCATTGCGAGGCAGACGGCTCAATTCGACGACTTGATCGGGCGCAGTGTGACCTGCGGATTCGCGCAGTGTCGCGGTATGCGTCCGGCGAAGACGTCGAGCAGATTGTCGACCGCCAACTCCGCCATCTTCAGGCGCGTCGTATGGCTCGCGCTGCCGATATGCGGCGTGATGACCACATTGGGGAATTTTAGGATCGGATCGGCGGGGGCGATGGGCTCGACTTCGGTGACGTCGAGACCTGCGCCGCCAAGGCGTCCGGACTCGAGCGCGATCGTGAGCGCGGCGTGATCGACCACGCCGCCGCGCGCTGTATTAATCAGGATGGCGCCGGGCTTCATCGCAGCGAGTTCGTGCGCTCCGATGAGATGGCGGGTCGCGGGACTCAAGGGCACATGGAGGGAGACAAAGTCGGACTCCGCGAGCAGGCTTTCGAGGTCGACGCGTTCGGCGGTGGGCGCGCGACCCGTGCGGGCGGCGAAGTCCGCGAGCATACAGCAGGCGCATGCCGAAGGCTGCACCGCGGCGCGCGACCGCCTGCCCGATCGCGCCCCATCCGACTATGCCCAACGTCGCGCCCCAGACGTCGTGCCCGAGCATCAGGCGCGGCGTCCACGCGCGCCAGCGCCGGGCGCGCACGAAGCGGTCGCCCTCCGCGACGCGGCGGGCGACCGCCATCAGCAGGGCGAAGGCGAGATCGGCCGTGGTCTCGGTCAGGACCCCCGGCGTGTGGCCGACCGGAATGCCTGCGCGGTGGCGGCGGCGAGGTCGATATTGTCGACGCCAACGGCGAGGTTGCTAATCGCAGCGAGGCGCGGCGCGGCCGCGATCGTGGCGGCGTCGAGACGGTCGCTGACCATGCTGAGCACGGCGTCGCTGCGCTTCAGCTGCGCGAGAAGATAAGCATGGGGCGGGGGCATGTCGTTGTCCCACAGATCGACGCGGGCCGCTTGCGCGAGCCGGCGCAGCGGGGTCTCTGCGATTGGCCGGGTGACGAAGATGCGCTTTCCGACTGATTGGTGGCGCGGCACGAGCGGGTTCGCGGTTCCCATTGATGCGGAACCTTTGCTATACGCCAGATTTGTGGATGAAACCACTGTTAACCAGGTAATTGCGGCCGCGTCTGCCGCCGGGCGGAGCGCGCTTTCCGAAATCGAATCGAAGCGGATTCTGGACGCCGTCGGGATCGCGACCGCGATGGCGACGCCCGCGCGCAGCGCAGAGGAAGCCGCGGCTGCGGCGGGCCGCGCGGGCTTTCCGGTCGTGCTCAAAGTACTTTCGCCCGAAGTCACTCACAAGAGCGAAGTCGGCGGCGTCGTGCTCAATCTGCGCTCGGAGCAGGAGGTGCGCGAGGCCTTCGAGCGCATCCGCGCAGCCTTGCCGCACGCGCAGCCCGGTGCGCGATTCGAGGGCGTCGCGGTGCAGCCGATGGCGCGGCCGGGCGTCGAGCTGATCGCGGGCATCGTGCGCGACGAGCGGTTCGGTCCGCTTGATCGTGGTCGGCCTCGGCGGGATTTTCGTCGAGGTGTTGCAGGATACGGCGATGCGCCTGGCGCCAGTCGATCGGCGCGAGGCGCGCGCGATGCTCGAGGAGTTGCGCGGCGCGGCGATCCTGCACGGCGCGCGCGGCGGGCGCCGCGATCGATATCGACGCGATCGCCGACCTGTTGGCTAAGCTTGTCGGAATTCGCCGCCGCGACTGCCGCGAGATCAAGGAAATGGACCTCAATCCGATCGTCGCCTACGAGCACGGGATCACAGTGCTCGACGCGCGCGATCCTGCTCGGCGAAAGCCGATGGCGCCACCGCGGCATGCCGATCCGCGACCGGGCGCGAGCGGCTGCGAGAATCTCAAGCAGCGCGTTCGAGCGCGAAGGTCGCGGTGATCGGCGACAAGAAGCATGGGCGGCTACATGTGGCTGCGCGCGATGAAGCGATTTCACCGGCAAGCTCTATTCGGTGCAGATCGATCCCAACGAGATTCCCGGGATCGAGGCGATGGGCATCGTGAACTACAAGTCGCTTCGCGGAGATCACCGGAGCATATCGACTATGCGGTGAGCGCGGTGCCGCGGCAGGTCGCGCCGCGCATCCTGAAGGATTGCGTCGACAACAAGGTCGGCTGGATCGGCTTTTTCACCTCGGGATTTTCCGAGACCACCGAGGAGCTGGGAATCCAGCTCGAGCGCCAACTGAAAGAGACCGCGATCAGCTCCGGACATCGCGCTGGTCGGCCCCAACTGCATGGGGCTGTACAATCCCGCGTTCGGGCTGTGCAACTTTCCCGACGTGCAACGTCGGCGTGCGGCGGCGATGTATGCTTCATCTCGCAGAGCGGCACGCACTCGATCAATTTCTCGTCGCAGGCGCCGCTGCGCGGCATCCAGGTGAACAAGGCCGCCTCGATCGGCAACGTGCTGATGCTCGAGGCGGCGGATTACCTCGATCTGATGGCGGAGGACCCGACGACGCGCGTGATCGGCATGTATATCGAAGGCGTGCGCGACGGGCGGCGCTTCTTCGAGAGCCTGCAGCGCGCGGCGGCGCGTCATCCGGTGCTGGTATGGAAGGGCGGCATGACCGAGGCCGGCGCGCGCGCGACCTTCTCGCATACCGGATTCGCTGGCGACGCCGGCGGCGGTGTGGAACGCGATGGTGCGGCAGAGCGGGGCGGTCAGCGTCGTTCGGGCTCGATGCGATGCTGGATGCGGTCGAGATGCTGGCGCGCGGGCGCGCGATGAAGGGCCGGCGCATGGGGCTGGTGGCGATGACCGGCGGGCAATCGGTGGTAATCACCGATACCTTCGCGGCGAGCAGGGCTCGAAGTCCCGACG
This sequence comes from uncultured Pseudomonadota bacterium, assembly GCA_963837035.1. Lineage (GTDB taxonomy): Bacteria > Desulfobacterota > Binatia > Binatales > Binataceae > JASHZA01. The sequence goes on along the minus strand of CAWIMH010000015.1, from coordinate 834,561 downwards.
CTGTCGGATTCGTCGTACGAGGAGCTCAAGAGCTTCTTCAACATCATCGGCGGCAGCTACCGCAATCCGCTCGACGCGGGCGGCACGATCGGCGGCGGCGTCATACAGGGTAACCTCGCAGCGCATCCTGAGATCCTCGATCGCGACCCGGTCATCGATGCGATCGTGCTGGAAATCGGCACCGGCTTTCGCGGCGCAGCGATGGGCGACGCACGAGGATGAGCTGACCTCGCTGCTCGATCACATCGCGGAGTTCGACAACGCGACGGCCAAGCCGTTCGTGGTGATTCTGCATCCGGCGCACGTCGAGGCGATCGTGGCGCGCGCCAAGCAACTGGCGCGCGAGCGCGGACTGGTGGTGTTCGACAGTTTCGAGCGGTCGGCTGCCGCGCTGCGCGTCTCCTACGATTACTGGTCGAGGCGGGCGGCGCGGGAGCAGGCCTGAGACGAGCGCATCCTGAGCGCGGCGGAGCGGGTTGCGAGGCGAGTCATGCGCGCGATGGTGGTGCAGCGGCCGGCGACGATCGAGAGCAATCCGCTGACGCCTGATCGAGGTCGAAACGCCGCGAGCCGCGGACCGGGCGAGATCCTGGTGCGGGTCCGCGCGTGCGGAGTATGCCGCACCGATCTGCACGTCGCGGAGGGCGACCTTGCCGCCGAAGCATCCGCGCATTATCCCGGGCCATGAAGTTGTCGGCGTAGTCGAGCAGATCGGCGCCGGCTGCACGCGCTTCGCGCCGGGCGCGCGAGTCGGGATCGCGTGGCTGCGCGAGACCTGCGGCGTATGCGGATACTGCCGTGCGCGGGCGCGAGAATCTTTGTCCGCAATGCGCGCTTCACCGGTTGGGATCACGACGGCGGTTACGCGGAATTCGCCACCGTGCGCGAAGATTTCGCTTATGCGCATTGCCGGAAGGATTGCGCGACGCTGAAATCGCGCCGCTGCTGTGCGCGGGGATCATCGGCTATCGCGCGATCAAGCGCGCCGAGGTCAAGCCGGGCACGACCGTGGGACTCTATGGCTTCGGCGGCTCGGCGCATCTCGCGATTCAGGTGCTGAAGCATTGGGGTTGCCGCGTGTTCGTGATGAGTCGCGGCGGCATGCCATCGGGAACTCGCCGAGGAACTGGGCGCCGCATGGATCGGCAGCGCGGACGAGCCAGCCGCCGGCGCCGCTCGATGCGGCGATCCTGTTTGCGCCTGCCGGCGATCTGGTGTTGCCGGCGCTGGAGGCGCTCGACCGCGGCGGCATCCTGGCGGTCGCCGGAATCTATCTGACGCCGATTCCGCCACTCGATTACGAACGCCATCTATTTTACGAAAAGGAGCTGCGCAGCGTTACCGCCAACACGCGTCGGGACGGCGAGGAGTTCCTGCGTCTCGCGGGCGAAATCCCGATTCGACCGCGCATCGTACCGATGGAGCTGGAAGAGGCGAATCGCGCGTTACTGATGCTCAAGCAGGATCAGCTTAAGGGAGCAGCGGTGCTCCAGGTATCGTGAGCCGGCTGGTTTAACGCAACGGATAGCAACGCGCATGATACGTGTTCGGATCGACTAGGGATCGCACTCTCGCGTTCCCGCGGATTGACCTGCCGGTCAACCACGGCTAGCGTTGATTCATAGAGAATAAGTGGATTACAGGACGCCAATTGAGGCGACGATGCAGCGGAATGATCAAGCATCTGCCCTGAACAAGGGCGATTCGGCAATTCTCGGCGATGCCGCCGTTCTGACCCGGCTGGACAAGGCGGTGGCGTGGGCGCGCAAGTTTTCGATTTTCCCGTACCCGTTCGCAACCGCGTGCTGTGCGATGGAGTATATGTCGCTTTCGACCGCGCCGTACGATCTCGATCGTTTCGGTGCGCTGCTGCCTCGCTTTACGCCGCGGCAAGCCGACCTGCTGATGGTGATTGGAACGGTAACGGTGCGGCAGGGGCCGATTCTGCGCCGGGTCTATGACCAGATGACCGAGCCCAAGTGGGTGATGGCGTTTGGCGCGTGCGCTGCTACCGGTGGATTCTACGATAATTATGCCACCATTCCCGGTATCGACCGTATCGTGCCGGTCGACGTCTATGTGCCGGGATGCCCGCCGCGTCCGGAAGCGGTGCTTGACGCGCTGATGGCGTTACAGCGCAAGATTCAAGGCCAGAAGCAGAAACTGCTCGGACTTCCCCGAGAAACCAGGAACGGTCACAACTAAAATCTTCCGGTCGAGTCATGGAACGAATTCTCACCCGATGGATGGATATCCCTGAGCTGCGCCGACTCGAGATTTACGAGGCGAATGGCGGCTACCAGGCGTTGCGCAAGGCGCTGTTCGATATGACCCCGGAACAGATCGTAAATGAGGTCAAGTCGTCGAACCTGCGTGGGCGCGGCGGTGCGGCATTTCCCACGGGCGTGAAATGGAGCTTTATCTCGCAGAACTCGAAGAAGCCGGTGTACGTTTGCTGCAACGCCGACGAAAGCGAGCCTGGGACGTTCTCGAATCGCTACCTGATCGAGAATGATCCTCACGCGTTAATCGAAGGCATCCTGATTGCCTGCCGCGCGGTCAACTCGCACACCTGTTACTTCTATATTCGCGGGGAATTCGCCGTACAGCAGCGTTGTTTTGAGCAGGCGTTGAAGGAAGCGCGTGCGAAGGGTTACATCGGCGCCGACGTGATGGGCTCGGGTTTCGGCGTCGAAATCTGGGTCCATCGCGGGGCCGGCGCTTACATTTGCGGGGAGGAGACCGGGTTGCTCGAGTCGCTGGAGGGCAAACGCGCTTATCCGCGCAATCGGCCGCCCTTCCCGGCGATCCAGGGAGCATTCGGATGCCCGACAATCGTCAATAACGTCGAGACCCTGGCCAACGTCCCACCGATCATCTCACGCGGTGCGGACTGGTATCGATCGATTGGTCCCGAAAAGAGCCCGGGGCCGAAGCTGTTCTGCCTGTCAGGGCACGTCAACCGACCGGGCTTGTACGAATTGCCCATGGGTTACCCGCTCAAGGACCTGATCTACGACGTCGGCGGCGGAATCCTCGACGGCAAGAAGCTAAAGGGTGTGATTCCCGGCGGCTCGTCCTTTCCCGTCTTCACGGCCGAAGAGGCGCTCAAGGTCAACATGGATTTCGACTCGGTGCGTGCGGCCGGCTCATTGATGGGCACTGCCGGGGTGATGGTGATGCACGAGGACACCTGCATGGTGGATGTGCTGAGGGTGATCGCGCACTTCTATCACCATGAGTCATGTGGACAGTGCACGCCGTGCCGCGAAGGCACCGGCTGGATCGAGAAGCTCATGGTCGGACTGGAAGAAGGACGGGGGCGGATGGAGGATCTCGAGATCCTGCTCAACGTGGCTTCGAACATGGAGGGCAATACTATCTGCGTGCTCGCGGACAGTCTGTCGATGCCGGTCAAGAGCTTTATCCCGAAATTCCGCGAGGAGTTCGAAGCACATATCAAGCTGGGCCGTTGTCCGTTCCGCGAGAACGCACCGCAATCCGCGGCGGCCTGACGTCACGACCGTGCCCAAGCTCACTATCGACGGCAAGGAGACCGAGGCGCCGGCGGGCGCCAACCTGATCGATGCGGCCGCGAGCGCCGGAATCGAGATTCCCCACTACTGTTATCATCCGGCGCTGACCGTGGTTGGCAACTGCCGGATGTGCCTCGTGGAGGTCGAAAAGGCGCCGAAATTGCAGATCGCGTGCAATACCGCCGTGACCGAGGGGATGGTCGTTCATACGACGAACGATCGGGTCAAGACCGCGCAGCGCGCGGTGCTCGAATTTCTCCTGATCAACCATCCGATCGACTGTCCAGTCTGCGACCAGGCGGGCGAGTGCAAGCTGCAAGACTACTACATGGACTACGATCGGCAGGATTCGCGCTTCCCGCTTGGACGGAAGAATCGCAAGGGCAAAGCGATCGATATCGGTTCCGGGGTAATGCTCGACCAGGAGCGCTGTATTCTATGCGCGCGTTGCACACGATTCTTCGAGGAGATCACTCATACGGGCGAGTTGGCGATTTTCGAACGCGGCGATTCTGATCGGATCGAGCATTGGCCGGGGCGCAAGGTCGACAACCGGTACGCCGGTAACGTCGTCGATATCTGCCCGGTCGGAGCACTGACCGAGAAGGAATTCCGTTTCCGCGCGCGCGTATGGTACCTGCATCGCACGCCGTCGGTGTGTGGCGGATGCGAGCGCGGCTGTTCGATCGACATCTGTCATCAGAGAGGACGGATCTATCGCTTCAAGCCGCGGCACAACCCGAAAGTCAACGGCTATTGGATGTGCGATGAAGGGCGCCATAGCTTTCCGACCTTACAGGGGGAGACGCGGTTGACCGCGCCGTTGCTGCAGTCCGGTGAGCGGCTCGTACCGGAGCCGTGGGAATCCGCGATACGCCGGGCGGCGTCGCGAATTGCCGAGGCGACTACATCCGGCGGGGGTGCGGCGGTAGGGACGATCATCGGTGCGCAGGCGACCAACGAAGAAGCCTTCGCGATGAAGCGCCTGATGACCTCTATACTAAAGTCTGAAAATGTCGGTGGATTGAGTTTTACTCCGGCCGGATTGAGTGGCGACGACGAGTTGCTGATTCGCGCCAATAAGAATCCGAACACGCGTGGATTGGCCGCGCTTGGGGTCGAGCAGGCGGGCTTGCAGCGCATTGTATCGGCAATCGCGGCGGGCCAGCTGAAGCTGCTGGTCGTGCTCCGGGCCGACCTGGTACGCGCGCTGGGGAAAGCGGAGTTCGCGCGGGACTTCGGTGCGCTCGACTATATGGTGGTGCTGGATACGGACGCCAACGAGACCTGTCAGATGGCTAACCAGGTGTTGCCGATCGCTGCGTATCCGGAAGTCGACGGCAGTTTCACCAATTTCACCGGGCGAGTGCAGCGGCTCTACGCTGCATTTGATCCCCCGGGTCATGCGCGCCCCGCGATCGAAGTCATCGCGCGGATGGCGGCGGCGCTGGGCCGAGCGGACAACCCACGTTCGGCGGAAACGGTCTTTGCAGCGATGGCCTCGAGCACGCCAGCCTTCAGGGGGCTGACTCTCGCGACGCTTGGTCCGGACGGCGCGAACCTGGCCGAGTAGCTCGGTTTCCGACATGCAGCCCGGCTCGATGCGGAGGCTCGATCGATGATACCGCACGGGTGGCGCGGTTTCGCGCCGGATGCCTAAGATTTCATTAATGCGGTCGACGACGTAGAACGTCGGCTTCCCGCACGCGCGGAATATACCCGGCGGGAGGGTTCAACGGCGCCGCATCCGGCGGGAGTGCCGACGCGGTGCGAGGAGCTTCGCTTCCCGGCCGGCGCGGGCGCGAAGGATTTTGAGTTGACTACTACTACTTTACCGACCACGGAACTGGACCGGTTGTTCCGGCTACAGCATTCCGACCCGCACTCGATCCTTGGCGCGCATCCGGGGCCGCAGGGCACGATGATCCGCGCGATCCGGCCCGGAGCGCGCAAAGTTTCGGTTGTGGCCGACGATGGTCCGACGTGGCCGATGTCGCAAAACGATGGAGCCGGGCTGTTCGAGGTCTTAATCAAGGAGCGGCGCGAGGTCTTTCCATACCGGTTGCGGGTCGAGCGGTTCGATGGGACGGTCGAAACTTTCCACGATCCCTACAGTTTTCTGCCCACATTGGGCGAACTCGATCTGCTTCTGTGGAGCGAGGGGCGGCACGAGCGAGCTTACGAAAAACTCGGCGCGCACCCGCGCGAACTGAACGGGGTTGCCGGGGTCGCGTTTGCGGTGTGGGCGCCCAACGCGCGCGGCATCAGCGTGGTCGGCGATTTCAACGATTGGGACGGGCGGCTGCATCTGATGCGATCGCTGGGCCCCTCGGGAATTTGGGAGTTGTTCATACCTGCAATCGAACCCGGCGCACGCTACAAGTTCGAGATCCACACCTCCAACGACAGGTTGGTGCTTAAAGCGGATCCGTTTGCATTCGCGACGGAACAACCCCCGGCGACGGCTTCGATCGTCAACCGGAGCACTTACCGGTTCGGCGACGAAGAATGGATGGAAGCGCGGAGCCGGCGCGACACGGTGCGATCGCCGATGTCGATTTACGAAATGCACCTGGGGTCGTGGCGGCGCGTACCCGAAGAGAATAATCGCCCGCTGACTTACCGTGAAGTCGCGCCGCAGCTCGCGGATTACGTGAAGCGACTGGGCTTCACGCACGTGGAACTGATGCCCTTGATGGAGCATCCGTTCACCCCCTCCTGGGGTTACCAGGTTACAAGCTATTTCGCCCCGACGTCCCGCTATGGCAATCCCGACGATTTTCGCTACCTCGTCGACTATCTTCATCGACACAGGATCGGTGTAATTATGGACTGGGTGCCGGCGCATTTCCCGACCGATGACTGGAGTCTCGGCCGTTTCGACGGAACGGCTCTCTATGAACATCTCGATCCGCGCAAGGGATTCCATCCGGAGTGGGACACGTACATTTTCAACTACGGGCGCAACGAAGTGCGCAACTTCCTGATAGCGAGCGCGCTCTATTGGCTCGGCGAGTATCACGTTGACGGGTTGCGGGTGGACGCGGTCGCTTCGATGCTCTACCTCGACTACGCGCGCAAGCAAGGGGAGTGGGTCCCCAATGTCTACGGCGGTCGCGAAAATCTCGACGCCGTGGGTTTCATCAAGGCATTGAACGAGACGGTCTACGGGCGCAATCCCGGGGTCATGATGATCGCCGAAGAATCGACCGCGTGGCCCGCGGTGAGCCGCCCGCTGTACGTCGGTGGGCTCGGCTTCGGCTTCAAATGGGATATGGGGTGGATGCACGACACGCTGGACTACTTCTCGAAGGAGGCTATCCATCGGCGCTACCACCATCGCGACATCACTTTCGGTTTTCTCTACGCGTGGACGGAGAATTTCGTTTTGCCGCTGTCGCATGACGAGGTCGTTTACGGCAAACGATCGATGCTGTCGAAGATGCCGGGCGATCGCTGGCAGCAGTTCGCCAATCTGCGCGCGTTATATGGATATATGTGGGCGCGGCCGGGGAAAAAGATGCTGTTCATGGGCAGCGAGTTCGGACAGTGGAACGAATGGAACTTCAACGAAAGTCTGGCCTGGCATCTCGCCGAATACGACGATCATCGCAAGTTGCAATTGCTGGTGAGCGAATTGAATCGCCTGTATCGCGCGGAACCGGCGATGTGGGAGGCCGACACCGAGGCCGAAGGATTTCGTTTTGTCGATGCGGACAATGCCGACGAGAATGTAATTGCGTTTTTGCGCAACGCACCACGTAGCGGAGCGCGCAGCATCCTCGTGGTCTGCAACTTTTCGCCGGTGGTGCGTTACGGCTATCGGGTGGGGGTCCCGGCGGGTGGAACTTATTCCGAGATTCTCAATACCGACTCCGAGTTGTTGGGCGGCAGCAATGTTGGCAATGCGGGTCAGGTGACGGCGGAAGCGGTGCCGTGCCACGGTTTGGGGTATTCGCTGTCGTTGACGTTGCCGCCGCTGGGTGTGGTCTGGTTCGCCGTGCCGAATCAGCGGTGAGAGACCGGCGCCCGTGCGAATAGGAGGGGGGAGGAATGAGACAGGCGGGGAAGAGTTCGCCAGGCGGAGAGACTTCAGGACCGATCGACGAGCCGGGGCAAGGAGCGGAGCGGCTCGCCGGGCGCGACACCCGGTTGCTCGGTCGAATCGCCGATTTTCTCGGGGTCGTCGACCTGATCGCGGTTATGATGGTGATTGCGACGGTATGCACCGCGATCGCGACCTGGCGCACTGCCTCCATCGCCACCTCGATCTACCTGGCCTCGGAACGCCCGTACATGGGAGTCGTTTCGCTCAAGCTCAGTCACGATCGTCCGAACGAACCGCGCGTAATAGTCGAATACAAAAACTTCGGTTCGGTCGCCGCCGAGGACGTCGTGATGTTCAGGCGGGTGATAGTCGACGGCCAGATGATCAAGGGGCAGACGCAACGCAAGGCGGCGGGCATTGTCTCGCCAGGGGCGCCGCATTTCATGTTCATCCATTTGCCGAGGGCGTCGACCGATGCGATTATTGCGGGACGTTCGACTCTGCGCGTCGAAATCGGTGCGATTTACCAGGGTGTAAATCGCGCAAGTCTCTGCTATCTCGAACGTTTCGCGTATGAGGCCGAGGAAAACGTGTTCGAGATCGATGGGGGTTCGCCGCGATGCCAGCGATTGATCGAGTTGGAAGCGACGGCGGATTCGGTACCCGCAGGCCGGGACTGAAAGGCACACGGCGGGACCCGGGGAAACCCATAGCGGAGGGCGCGGCTTGCCATTGCGCGAGCCGTCTTCATCTGGCAGGTTTTCGATGCCGGTAGCCTTCGATGCGCTGTCCTGTTTGCAAGAAACCAGTCGATTCGACCCCACAAAACCGCTTTCGGCCGTTCTGCTCGGAGCGCTGCAGGATGGTGGACCTGGGGACTTGGGCCGGCGAGGAATACCGTGTCCCCGGAGCCCCGGTTGAGGATCGCGAACATCCTGACGACAATCCGAAGACAAAGAAGATGCTGCACTGATCGCGCGCGTGCGAGCCGCGCATCTGATGCGGCGGCTGGGCGGATATGGCAGACACGTTGCAGTTCGCGCAAAGGAGAGCGACGCGGATGGCCGACACCGGGGGGCAACCCGAGAAGACGTTGGAGGCCGCGATCGCGCTGGGACCGGAGATTCGCGCGGCCGCCGGCGAAATCGAGCAGGGACGGCGGCTGCCCGACCATATCGTCGCGCGGATGAAGCAGGCCGGTATCTTCCGGATGGCGATGCCGCAGGCGTGGGGCGGTCCGGAACTCGATCCGATCACCCAGATGCGCGTGATCGAGGAAGTTGCGCGCGCCGACGGGTCGGCCGGATGGTGCGCGATGATCAACAGCGACGGCGGTTATTTCACTGCGTACATCGATCAGGATGTGGCCCGCGAGATGTACCGCGACCTCGACGCTCCAACCGGCAGTCAGCTTATCTTCAGCGGTGAGGCCGCCGTCGTAAACGGCGGTTACCGGACAAGCGGGCGCTGGCCGTTTGTCAGCGGTTGCCAGCATTGCGAGTGGATCCTGGTCGGAGTCAATCTAGTCGAGAATGGCGCGCCGCGGCTGCGTTCCGACGGCGGGCCCGAGCGGACGGTATGCTTTATCCGCCGCGATGAAGGTGAAGTGATCGATACGTGGCGGACGACGGGCCTGCGCGGCAGCGGCAGTCATGACTTCGCGGTGAAAGACCTGTTTTTGCCGGCGGAGCGGGCCTACCGCTTCCCGGCTAAGCCGCGGCGCGACGGTCCGCTGTATGCCTACCCGATGATGTTTGCGTACAACGCTCTCGCCGTCGCGCTGGGGATCGCACGCAATGCGATCGACAGATTCGTCGAGATCGCGGAGCACAAAGTCGTCACTACCAGCATGCTGTCAGGGCGAAAACTCACGCTGCGCGACGAAAACTATGTGCAATCGATCGTTGCCCGCGCGGAAGGACTGGTCGGATCGGCGCGGGGATACGCCTATGAGAAACTGGACGATATATGGCGGTCGCTGGTTGCCGGAGATCTGCCATCGCCGCGACAGCGGGCGTTCTACCGAATTGCGATCTCGCAGGCGCATCAGGCGTGTGTTGAGGCGGTGGAGATGTTGTATAAGGCCTATGGCGGTTCGGCAGTTTATGAATCGGGGCCGCTGGATCGTCATTTGCGCGACGTCCTAACGATCAATCAGCACACCATTGGATCGCTCAAGGTTTACGAGACGGCCGGCAGAGTGTTGCTCGGTCTCGAGCTGCGCGAGCCGTTGTTCTGAATCATGGCGCGTCGCATAGCGACCTCGCGACCGGAGCGCCGCTCGGCGAGTATTGCGGTTGATCGAGACGCGAACGCCGGCAACCGAATCCACCCGAGCGCGGTCATCGGCAATGAGGTGGTACTCGCGCAGGGCGTCGAAATCGGCCCATTCTGCATGCTCGAAGGACGCATCCGTATCGGTTCGCGCACGCGGCTGGTCGGTCATGTCACGATTCTCGGCGATACCGAGTTGGGCGAGGACAACCTGGTCCATCCCAACGTGGTAATCGGTGACGAACCCCAGGACCTCGCCTACAGCGGCGGAATGCGGCGCGTCCGCATTGGCAATCGCAATGTCTTCCGCGAGGGCGTCACCATTCATCGCGGGAGCGAACAGGGTGACGTTACAATTATCGGTGACGGGAATTTTTTCATGCAGAACGCCCATGTTGCCCACGATTGTCGCATTGGCAACGCGGCGATCGTCGCCGGCGGAGCGCTGCTTGCCGGATGGGTCGAGGTCGGCGACGGTGCGCTGATCTCGGGCAACTGCGTGGTGCATCAGTACGTGCGCATCGGGCGGCTCGCGATGATGCGCGGCTTGAGCCGCACCAGCCGGGACGTACCGCCGTTCTGCCTGATGGACTTGACGCACATGCTGCGCGGGATCAACACCGTCGGAATGCGGCGCGCCGGCCTTGTCCCGGGCGCGATCCGTGAAGTGCGCAAGGCGTTCACCCGACTCTTCGGAGAACGTCAAAATCTCAAGCTTGCGCTCGCACGACTGACCGCAGAGGGACCGCTAACTCCCGAGGTGACCGAGATGGTGGAATTTATCCAGGCCAGCAAGCGAGGGGTGGCCTTCGGCGGCGGGCGCGGCGGCGGCGAAACTCCCGCGGAGCCAAATTGAGCGGATGCTGGAATACCGCGGCCCGGGATACTAGAAGGTGCGGGTACGCGTTCTAACGAAGTTGGAGACCACGCATGGACGCCTTGGAAGCAATCAGGAGCCGCCGGGTGCAACGCACCTTTGACCAAAGGCAGGTCGAGCCGGAGAAGCTCTCGCAGATTGTCAGCGCGGGACGGCATGCGATGAGCGCTCGTAACTTGCAGCCGTGGCAATTTATCGTGCTGCAGAATCGCGACACGTTGCGCGAAGTCGGCGCGTTGTGCTCGACCGGGCGATTCGTTGCCGATGCCCCGTCGGCGATCGTCGTGCTCAAGGACACCGCCAACGCACGCTGGGCGGACATCGATTGCGGGCAGGCGGTGCAGAATATGGCGACGGCGGCATGTGCGCTGGGCCTCGGCACCTGCTGGGTTGGCAACTTCGACGGTGCCAAGATCGCACAAAAGCTGGCGGTTCCCGACGGTTGGGCGATCTTTACGATCCTGCCGTTCGGCTATCCCAATTCCGCGAGTCCGCCGCAAGCGCGTCCGCTCAAGCCGCGCGGCGAGATGGTCCACTACGAGCACTACGGCAATCGAGTACCGAAATGACTCGGCGATCGTGGTAAAGTGAAAGCCAAGCTTAGACTCCACGGATAACTTCTAATTGGGGAGACCTTGTCGTTATGTCGATAAATCAGGTTGAACCGCCCCAGGCCCACGAGGCGCTGAGCAAAAATCCCGACGCGGTCTATCTGGACGTCCGCACCGAGGAGGAGTTCGCGCAAGGCCACCCGACCGGTGCGATCAATATACCGATTGTGTTCATCAAGGGTCCCGGCCAGATGGAACCGAATCCCGACTTCGCGGGAGTGGCGGAAAAAATTCTGCCCAAGGGCAAAAAGCTCATCGTCGGCTGTATGGCGGGCGGCAGGTCACAGCGCGCCTGCGAGACCCTCGAGCAGGTCGGCTACACTGATCTGACCAACGTCCGGGGCGGATTTGGCGGAGCGCGCGACGCCTCGGGCCGGGTGACGGTCGCGGGATGGCGCGATGCGGGCCTGCCGGTATCGCAGGAACTCGGCGACTCATCGTACCAGGCGTTGCGCAAAAAAGCGGGGTTGTAATCCTCATGGCGATTCGGCTCACCAAAATTTATACGCGTACCGGCGACAAGGGCCTGACCGCCCTGGTGGGCGGCAATCGCGTGCCTAAGGAGAGCGGTCGCCTCGAAGCCTACGGCACGATCGACGAGTTAAATGCGATAATCGGAATCGTGCGCACGTTGTTGCCCAACTATCGCGAGGGCCTGGGCGCCGACTTCGCCTGGTACTCCGAAATGTTGCGGCGGATTCAAAACGAGCTCTTTGACGTCGGCAGCGAACTCGCAACTCCCCCCGATGGGGAGTACGAGGGAATGCACAAGATCGGCGAGGGCGAGGTCAGCCGGCTCGAGGCCGAGATGGATCGCATGCAAAAGGCGTTGGAGCCGCTCAAGTCCTTCACTCTCCCCGGGGGTGGGATGCTCAATGCCTTCTTGCATCAGGCGCGCACGGTATGCCGGCGCGCTGAACGGGTATGTTGGGACGTCAAGCGACGAGAAGCCTTGGCGGATCAACTCCTGGTCTATGTCAATCGCTTGAGCGATCATCTGTTTGTGCAGTCGCGCTGGGTGGCGCGGCGCCTGGGCGAGCCCGAGTTCCTGTGGGATCGCGGCCTCCGGCTCGATTCGCGCGCGGCCAACCCTTCGAGCCGCAAGGCATCAGGCAGCCGGCCCCGATCGGGCAGCTAGTTTTCTGAATGGGAGATCGATTCGATGGCGACCCAGCCTAAGCTCTATCTAAGGCAGGCCCAGCTTGGGCCGATGGCGAATTTCGTCTATGTGATCGGCGACCCCGAGACGCACAAGGCCGCGGTTGTCGATCCGGCGTGGGATGTCGGCGCGATTCACAAGTTCGTGCAAGGCGAGGGCTACGAAATCGAGCAAATCCTCATCACGCACTACCATCAGGACCATCTCGGCGGCAACATGATGGGACAAAATGTCCAGGGTGCCGCCGATCTGCTCGAACTGATCAAGGCCAAGGTCTACGTCAACCGGAATGAGGCGGAGGGCGTCAAGCGTGTTGCGGGTCTAAGCGACTCCGATCTGGTCAAGGTAGAAGCCGGCGATTCCGCCAAGATCGGTGGTGTCGAAGTCAAATTTCTGCACACGCCGGGACACACTCCCGGGTCGCAGTGTTTCCTGGTGGACGGAAACTTGATCTCGGGCGATACGCTCTTTGTCAATTCCTGCGGCCGGGTCGATCTGCCCGGTTCCGACCCGGCCGCGATGTACTACAGCCTGAACAATACCCTGCGCAATCTTGATGATTCGACGATCGTGTATCCGGGGCATGCCTATTCGTCGGAATCGAGCACGACCATCGCCGACCAGAAGCGGCACAATATGTACATGCGGTTCGATAGTCTCGACGATTTCCTCGACGCGATGGGCTACGGCAGCAGGTAGGCGTGGTGACGCCTCGATCGGGCTCGTGGGCGTCCGCAGCGTAGTCGACCGATCGCGGAAGAGCCCTTCACTTCCGGGGAAATTGGAGAAAGGATCGGCCTGGCGGAGCCTCGCGATCAAAGCGGCGATAGCCAAGGTTCGCGTTTTTGAAAATGCCGATCAAAGTCCAGAGCGCCCGCGCGGAAGTGGAGAGGCTCCGCGCTCAGATCAACGATCACAACTATCGCTACTACGTACTCGACTCGCCCGCGATTACCGATTTCGAGTATGACCAGCTCATGCGACGGCTCGAGGCGCTCGAGCACGATCACCCGGAACTGCTGAGCCCCGACTCGCCTACACAACGCGTAGGCGCAGCCCCCAGCGAAAAGTTCGCGGTAGTCGTCCATCGCAAGATGATGCTCTCGCTCGCCAACGCGATGGACGCGGAGGAGATGCTCGAATTCGATCGCCGGATCAAGCGTTTCCTCAAGAGCGACCAGGACATCGAATACGTGGCCGAGGTCAAGCTCGACGGTCTTGCGCTCGAACTGGTCTACGAAGACGGTCGGCTGGCAATGGGTTCGACCCGTGGCGATGGCGTGAACGGCGAGGACGTGACGCAGAATATCCGGACGATCAAAAGCGTGCCTCTGCGCCTCATCCAATCCGGAGCCGCCGTACCGCGCCTGTTGGAGGTGCGCGGTGAGGTGATTCTGCCGCGTAAGGCGTTCGAGCGGCTCAACGCCGACCGCGTCAAGGCGGGCGAGGCGCCTTTCGCGAATCCGCGTAACGCGGCCGCAGGATCGCTGCGTCAGCTTGACCCGCGCATTACCGCGTCGCGTCCTCTCGCTATTTTCTGCCATACGCCGGGGGTGGTTGAAGGGGTCAGCTTCAAAAGCCAATGGGACTTCCTGCAGGGCGTAAAAGCGTTCGGTCTAAAGATCAATCCGCTCACCCGAATGTGCAATGGGGTTGAGGCGGTGCTCGACTACTGGAATGAAATGACCGAACGACGCCACGAACTCGACTATGAGGCCGATGGCGTGGTGGCGAAGGTCAATTCGTTCGCACTGCAGGAACAACTCGGCGAGGTCTCGCGGTCGCCGCGATGGGCGGTCGCCTACAAGTTCAAGGCGCAGCAGGCTGAGACCAAAATTCGCGATATCGCCATCCAGGTTGGAAGGATTGGCTCGTTGACGCCCGTCGCCAAACTCGAACCGGTCCAGCTTGCGGGCGTTACCATCTCCAATGCATCGCTGCACAACTTCGACGAGATCCGGCGCAAGGACGTACGCGTCGGCGATACCGTGTTGCTCGAGCGCGCCGGCGACGTGATTCCGTATATCGTGCGCGTGACAGCCCAGGGACACCCGCGTGCGGCGGAATTCGTGATGCCGCAGCATTGCCCGGATTGCGGCGGCGCGATCGTTCACGAGGAGGGCGAGGTCGGTTACTTCTGCATCAACGTCAATTGCCCGGCGCGGATGCGCGAATCGATTCGGCATTTCGCCTCCAAGGCCGGCCTCGATATCGACGGCCTGGGTGACAAGCTGGTGGCGCAACTGGTTGACGGTGGCCTGGTCAAAGAGATCGACGATCTTTACCGCGTCACGAAAGCTCAACTCGTGACCCTCGAACGGATGGCCGACAAGAGCGCGCAGAACGTGATCGATTCGATCGAGCGTTCGCGCAACACCAGCCTCGATCGGCTGATAAACGGTCTGGGTATCCGCCATGTCGGCGAACATACCGCGCGCCAACTGGCGATCCGCTTTCGCGATATTGATTCGCTTATGAGCGCGAGTGAGGATGAATTGCGCAGCGTACGCGATATCGGGCCCGAAGTGGCGCGCAGTGTGCGCGAATACTTCGACGAACCGCGCAATAGCGAAGCCGTCAAGCGACTAATCCGCTATCTTGAAATCGCAGCACCACCCGCTCCGCCGGCGGGTCGCGGTGCGCTGCGCGATAAGAGCGTCGTGCTGACGGGCACGCTCGAAACGATGACGCGCGATGACGCCGAGCGTAGGGTGCTCGCGGCGGGCGGCCGCATTACTTCGGCAATCAGCCGCAAGACCGATTTTCTCGTGGCTGGCGCCGATCCCGGATCGAAACTGCGCAAAGCCACGGATCTCGGTGTCAGAACCCTGGACGAGCGCGAGTTTCTCCAGCTTTTGGAAGGGGGGTAGTGGCCTATGTCCGATCGAGATTTGGCGCGCCTGCGCCGGTTGTGACAGGGCGCGTCCAGGGGGTATTTTTTCGCCGAGCGGCCCTGAATGAAGCGCGTGCCCTGGGTCTCAAGGGGTTCGCCCGTAATTCCGCCGAGGGGTCGGTCGAGATCCTGGCCGAGGGTGAACGGCGTAACCTCGAAGTACTGCTGGCATGGACGCGCCACGGTCCGCCGCATGCGCGAGTCGATGGGGTTGAACCGATTTGGAGCAAATTTGGAGGTGAATTCGACGAGTTTAAGGTCCGTTAGCTCCGACGAGATAGGGTCGAGTCACTGACCCTTTCCCTCGAATTGGTCATTAGCTATACTTTTATCTGTAACTGTGCGCGTATTGATTCTGCTTTGTGAAGCGGAGAAGTAACGGTCTCGTAACTCTCTAGCATAAGGAGTGCATAGGGAAATGGCTCTACCACCTGAGGCGGCTGGACATGCCGCCGAGTCCTCGGGTCTCGGCGGTGGCGCTGCCCATAAGGCCGGTGAACGCCGTGAGAGTGTCGTAATCAGGTTTGCCGGAGATTCGGGCGACGGTATGCAGTTGGCCGGGATGCAGTTTACGGCCGAATCTGCCCTGGCGGGGAACGACATCGCCACGCTGCCTGACTTTCCTGCCGAAATCCGGGCCCCCGCAGGTACGATCGCGGGTGTCAGCGGCTTTCAGATCAATTTCTCGAGCAACGAGGTCTTCACCGCCGGCGACGAGCCGACGGTCCTGGTCGCGATGAATCCGGCGGCGCTCAAGGCCAACCTCGATGACGTGCCACCCAACGGGGTGATAATCGTCGACAAAGAGGCCTTTACCGAGGCGAACTTCAAACGCGCCGGGTACACCTCGAATCCGCTGACTGATCATTCGCTCGACAAATTTCAAGTCTTTCAGGTCGACGTCACGAAGTTGACCACAAAAGCGCTGCACGATACCGGGCTCAACAACCGCGCGGTTTTTCGCTGCCGCAATCTCTTCGTGCTCGGGATGATCTCGTGGCTCTACCAACGGCCGGTCGAGAGTACGGTCCGCTGGCTGGAAGGTCGCTTTAAGAAGACGCCGGATATTCTCAACGCGAATCTCAAGGCGCTTAAGGCCGGCTACAACTATGGCGAAACCACCGAAATGTTCGCCAGTTCGTACGAAGTCCCCCCGGCGCGGATCGTCCCAGGAACTTACCGGAACATCACCGGGAACAGCGCGACCGCGCTCGGTTTCGTCGCGGCCGCGGTGAAGTCGGGACGCCCGATCTTCCTCGGTTCGTATCCAATTACGCCCGCGAGCGATATCCTTCACGAGCTGGCTGGCTACAAGAATTTTCCGATTTACACTTTCCAGGCTGAGGACGAAATTGCTGGCGTATCTTCGGCGATCGGCGCGGCCTTCGGCGGCGCGATCGCGATCACGACCACCTCTGGTCCCGGTATGAATCTCAAGGCTGAGGCGGTCGGCCTGGCGGTCAAGACCGAACTGCCGTTGATAGTTACCGACATCCAGCGCGCCGGCCCGTCCACCGGGATGCCGACCAAGCCCGAGCAGGCCGACCTGCTGCAAGCGATGTACGGCCGGCATGGCGAGTCGCCGATTCCGATTATCGCGGCGGCGACGCCCGCCGATTGTTTCGATTGTGCTTACGAGGCGGTAAGGATCGCGATCAAATACATGACGCCGGTTATCCTCCTGACCGATGGTCAACTGGCGAACGGTGCCGAACCGTGGTCGCTACCCGACACCAGCAAGCTGCCGGAAATCAAAGTTGAGTTTCGCACAGATCCCCAAGGGTTTCTGCCCTACCTGCGCGACCCGGAAACGTTGTCGCGCCCGTGGGCGATTCCGGGAACGCCGGGCCTGGAGCATCGGATCGGCGGACTGTCGAGCGAGGACCAGACCGGCAATGTGAGCTACTCGCCGGCGAACAACGAACTCATGGTGCGAATGCGCGCTCGTAAGATCGCAGGGATTGCGCGTGAGATCCCGCCGCTCACGGTTTTTGGCGACGAGAATGGCGGCGACCTGGTCATGCTCGGCTGGGGCTCGACCTACGGCTCGATTCGCGAGGCGGTAAAGCAGCTGCGCGGAAAGGGCAAGAAGGTTTCGCACATCCATCTCCGCTACCTTAATCCGCTGCCCAGTGACCTCGGGGAACATCTCCGCAAATTCAAGAAAGTCATGATTGCTGAGATGAACATGGGGCAGCTTTTGAAAATGGTGCGCGCCGAATATCTGATAGACGCCGTCGGCTGCAACAAGATCCAGGGCCGCCCTTTCAAAGTCAGTGAACTGACGGGCCGGATTACGCGCGCATTGGAGGGTTGAATAGAAAATGGCTACCGCGCTTTCCCGTAAGGATTTCGTCTCCGACCAGGAGGTCCGCTGGTGTCCCGGATGCGGCGACTACGCGATCCTGGCGCAGGTGCAGCGGGTCATGCCGGAGTTCGGCATCCCGCGCGAAAAGACCGTCTTCATCTCGGGCATCGGCTGCTCTAGCCGCTTCCCGTATTACATGAATACCTACGGCTTCCATACCATCCATGGCCGCGCGCCGGCGATCGCAACTGGGCTCAAGGTCACCCGGCCCGACCTCGACGTCTGGGTGGTTACCGGGGACGGCGATGGTTTGTCGATCGGCGGCAATCACTTGATTCATGCGTTGCGCCGCAATATCGACTTCAAGATCCTCCTCTTCAACAACCGTATCTACGGTCTGACCAAAGGGCAGTACTCCCCGACTTCCGAGGTTGGCAAGGTGACGAAATCGACGCCGGCCGGGTCGGTCGACTTCCCGTTCAACCCGATCACGGTGGCCCTTGGTTCGAGCGCTTCATTCGTCTGCCGCACCGTCGACGTCGAGCAGAAACATCTCGGCGAGATGCTCAAGCGTGCGCATGCGCATCGGGGCGCTTCCTTCATCGAAATCTTACAAAACTGCAACATCTTCAACGACGGCGCGTTCAACGATTTGAGCGACAAGCAGATCAAGGCCGATCACCAGCTCGTGCTGGAACACGGCAAGCCGCTCATCTTCGGCAAGAACAAGGACAAAGGCATTCGGATGAACGGGCAGCGTCCCGAGGTGGTCCAGCTCGGCGACGGGGTCACAGAAAAAGATCTCGTCGTGCATGACGAGACCAACCTCGCGCTGGCATTCATGCTCGCGAACTTCGAAGCCCCGCTACCGGCGCCGCTGGGCGTATTCTATGCGGTCTCGCGTCCGACCTATGATGGTGCCATGAACAAGCAGCTCGCCGATGCAAAGGCGAAGCAAGGTCCTGGCGATCTGCAGGAACTGCTCAACCGTGGTGACACCTGGACGGTCAACTGACCGGCCGTATTACGGTCCAATCAAAGCCCGCGGGCACTCGCCTGCGGGCTTTTTTCTTGCACAATATGCCTGCGATCGGGAGGTAGACGCGAATGCCAGTCGGCGAGCTTTCCGGCAAGGTTGCGATCGTGACGGGCGGCGGACGCGGAATCGGGCGAGCCCTAACTCTGGGCCTTGCCGCGGCGGGCGCGAACGTGCTGATCACAGCGGCACGCAATCAGAAGGAGATCGAAAGCGTTGTGCAGGAGGCCGCGCCCGCCGGCGCAGGGCGGATCGTTCCGCTCGTCGCTGATGTGGCCGCCGAAGGGGATTGTCGAGGTACGGTCGATCGGGCGCTCTCGATCTTCGGCGCAGTCCATCTCCTCGTCAACAACGCCGCTCGCGGTATGCGCTTCATCAGCGAATCTTTTCTCCAGCAGCCTGCATCCTTCTGGCAGACC
Source organism: uncultured Pseudomonadota bacterium (assembly GCA_963837035.1). Classification (GTDB taxonomy): domain Bacteria; phylum Desulfobacterota; class Binatia; order Binatales; family Binataceae; genus JASHZA01. The sequence goes on along the minus strand of CAWIMH010000015.1, from coordinate 815,400 downwards.
GACGGTGCGGCGTGGCGGATGATTGTCGATGCCAACGTTAACGGACCGTTCTTCATGGCCAAAGCGGTCGCCCCGCACTTGCTAGCGCAACGCTGGGGCCGCATCATCAATATTTCGATCAACTTCGAAACCATGAAACGAGCGGGGTTTTCGCCTTACGGGCCGTCGAAGGCGGCACTCGAGTCGGAGACCGCCATCTGGGCGAAAGACCTTGCGGGGACTGGCGTCACGGTCAACGCGCTGTTGCCTGGTGGCGCCACCGCGACCGGCATGGTCCCCGACGCCATCAGCCCGGAACTGCGCAAGAGCCTGCTCGATCCGACGATTGTGGTTCCGCCCCTTCTGTGGCTCGCATCGGAGCGTTCGGACGGCTTCACGGGGGGCCGCTACGACGCGGCCAAATGGGATGCGCGGCTTGAGCCCGCGCAAGCGGCTGAACGTTCCCGCGAACCAGCTGGATGGCGGTAACGCAAGCGGCCCGCGAGCTCTCCCTCGCGGACCGCTATTTTCCGCCGTATGATCTCGTACTCGCCTACAAGCTCAGGTTATAAGCGCTCTCGACGTTTTCGCCCAGCAGCTTCTGTCGGGCTGACGGCCTCAGTTTGTCGGCCACTTCCTCCAGCTCCTCGATATAGTCGCCCGTATGGTCCGGATGCGGGAAGTCGGACGCCCAAAAGAAGCGATCGTCGCCGCACAGCTCCATCATCGCAGGTAGCGCGTGTTCGTCGGGATCGGCCGAAATCCAAACGTTACGCCTGAAATAGTAGCTCGGCTTTTCCTTGAGCGGCACTGAACGTCCCATGATGCTGCTGTAGACCGCGTCCATCCGGTCCAGCCAATAGCTGACCCAGCCGGCGCCTACCTCAAGCACCGCGATCTTGAGCTTCGGGAACTTGTCGAAGGTCCCGTATTGCATGAAACTCGCGAGCGCGTGCCGATTGGCGTCCGACGCAGTCACATTCTGAAAGAATACTTGCTTGCGGAGGTACTCGGCGCCGTAACGTCCGGGTAACGCCCATGGCGGTTCGAGCGAGACATGCAGCGCGAGCGGCACATCCAGTTCCTGTGCCTTTGCGAACAGTACATCGTGGTCCGGATGCGCGTGCGGCTTGCGCGTCATCGTGAACTGCACGACCCATCCGCCTTTGCACCCGGCCTTGACCGCGCGCTCGAGTTCAGCAGCCGCCGCCTTGGGATCTCCCAGCGAAAGATGCGCAACCGGGATCAACCGTCCGCCGCTGTCCGAGCACCAGTCGACGATCCATCGATTGTAGGCGCGGCACATCGCCTGCGCATAGTCGGCATCCTCGCACTCGGTTTCCCAGGTCAGATCGAGGCTCGGGTAAATGATCGCGGCTTTGAGTCCCTCGAGGTCGAGCCGCTGTAAGCGTTCCTTGGCGTCGGAGGCCCCGAGCGGGACATCTTCGCCATACTTCTTCCTGGGGTCGAAGTCGCCTTTTTCGCGCGAGACCTGGCCCATCGACGCGACGTTCCCGAACCGACCTCCGCGATTCACGCGCGAAGGCGAGCCGGCGATCTCGAGATACTCGAGTCCGTCCTGGTCCTCCTTGATCCGGAGGGCAACCGGCTTGTACTTCGGCTCGCAGTATTCCTCCCAGCAGGTCCGCGATTCGAGAATATGCCCGTCGGCGTCGACCGCGTCGGGATACTTGATTTTGTGGATATTTTCTTGGATTCGCGCCATTTTTTCGCCTCGATTCGAGTTTTTGCGTCGTAACCTGGCTCCGCATCAAGTATTTCAGGCCAGACGCTAAGGTCAAGACCGGCGACGCGCCTGCTGGCGGTGTAAACAGATTTTAATCTTTGCGGCTTGCGCGTGGGCTCGCGATCTTCAGCTCGAAGGGGTGTTCCGCGCCGGTCCCCGGATCCCAAGCGCTGCGTTCGATCTGGAAGATATTCTTTCCATAGACGTGGAGCGCGGCCAGAGTCGCAGTACGCGGATTCGCGATTTTGTGAATCGCATCCTCGCTCAGCATCATCACGTCGCGATCGTGCAGGGTCCTGCCACCGGCTTCCTCGATCCGGCGGCTATCTGCCCTCAGGCGGTAAAACGTATTGTCCTCCTGGCCCTCGTAGACCCCGATCACGGCCCACGTGCGATGGTCATGCGGGGGCGAGACGAAGCCCGGATTGACGGCGACGTGTACCACTGTAAGCCCGGGTTCGTCGTGCAGAATCTGCAGCCTGCTCCGGTCGGCGGCGATCGGTTTATGCGCGACGGCCCGTCGCACCGCCTCTTGCAATGCGGTGAAATCGCCCTTGGCGCTTTTCAAATCCGCGACCAGAGTTTCGAGCGTATACATCTCAAGTGCTCCATTAATTGGCCGGTGGGGCCGCTTAAGGGCGTGCACCCCAATGCTCGAAATAAGTCACTTCGGCCGCTGGCTTGCGCGCGGGACGACCCCAACGACCCTTTGGATAGCCCATCGGTACCAGCACCTCATTGGCGTAAGTTGGCGGTACTCCGAGGCGCTCATCGATCTCCTTGCCGAACATCCCATGCATCGCGGTGATCGACGTTCCCAGGCCATACGCACGGGCAGCGATGCACAGATTCTGCACGGCTGGATAGATCGAGCCCACCATCGGTTGCCTGGCTCGCCGCTTGTCGTGGTAGAGTTTGACGCAAGCAAAAATCAGCACGGGCACTTCCGCCATGTGATTGGCGAGATAATTGGCTGACCTCAGGCTCTTGCCCTCCGGAGTATCCGGCTGAGTCTCCATCACGCGGCGTTTCTCGGGTGTGCAATAAAAAGTATCCCACGCCCGTTTATAACGTTCTGCAACAAAGCGCTTGGTCTCGGACTCGGTTACAACCAGGAAGATCCACGGCTGGCGGTTGCTGTTGGAGGGACTGAGCGTGGCCGCCTCGATCACCTTCATGATTACGTCGTGTGGAACCGGATCGGGCTTGAGTCGCATCGCCCGCGTGGTGTAGATCGCCTCGAACAGGTCGAAGTCGGGATGTCCGTACATGCTCGAAAAGTTAGCAGGTTTATTGTCGGCAGTTGAACCGGCCAAAGCGGCGGGTTTCGCCCTCAAGAGAGAGCGCTCTCCATCTGCGAACATCCAAGGAGCATGTCCGGAATAGTTGGGTCAGTTATCCCATCGTCGGTTGGGCTGATTGTCCATTGGCGGCTCCCCGCGGCGGTTTGTTACTCTAGCGCGATTGCGGGAGGCCGCGCCTTTCCCGCCTATCATGAAAAGGAATTCTAACTCCCAATGGATGAAGCACTAGACCGCGAAGTTGTAGAGGCCGTGCGCCGCTTCGTCGACCGCGACGTGATCCCCGCTGCGAGCGAACTCGAACACAACGACGAATATCCGCATGCACTCGTCGCACAGATGAAGGAACTGGGCTGTTTGGCGCGACGATTCCAGAGGCTTACGGCGGTCTGGGCCTTAGCTTCGTCAGCTACGCGCGGATCATGGCCGAATTTTCGCGCGGCTGGATGTCAGCCTGGCCGGCGTGATCAACAGCCATCTGATCATGGGCTACATCATCGCGAACCACGGGACCGAAGCGCAGAAACAGTAACTTCCTGCCGGATATGGCGGCGGGCGAAAGCGCGGCGGTCTCGGCCTGACCGAGCCGCATGCCGGCAGCGACGTAAATCGATCAAGGACCGCCGCGACTCGCCATGGCGACAACTACGTCCTCTCCGGCGCGAAGATGTTCATCACCAATTCCCGCTCAATGGCACGATGCTCGCCGTCGCCGCGAAGACCGATCCGAAGGCGAACCGGCCTATGCCGGAATCAGCATGTTCGCGGTCGAAAAGAACGAACGAGGCCCCACCGTCAGCCGCCAGCTGAAGAAGCTCGGTTACAAAGGTATCGATACCTGCGAGGTCCAATTCGAGGAACTTGAGGTCCCCGCTGGAAATCTCATCGGCGGACGCGAAGGCGAAGGCTTCAAGCAGGTCATGAGCGCGCTGGAGGTCGGTCGGATCAATGTTGCCGCGCGCGCGGTTGGGGTCGGCCAGGCCGCCTTCGACGCCGCGATCCGTTACGCGCAGCAGCGCACCGCCTTCGGCAAGCCGATCGCTGAGCATCAGGCGGTCCAACTGATGCTTGCCGATATGGGCACGCGGCTCCAGGCCGCCCGCTTATGGTCGAAAATGCGGCGCGCAAAAAGGACGCGGGCGAACGCTGCGACGTCGAAGCCGGGATGGCCAAGCTGTTTGCATCCGAGGCCTGCGCCAAAATGTCGCTCGACGCGATGCGCGTGCTCGGCGGCTATGGCTTCATGGCGGAGTTTCCGGTCGAACGCTACTACCGCGATGCGCCGCTGATGATGATCGGCGAGGGCACCAACGAAATCCAGGCGTTGGTGATCGCGCGTGGATTGTTGGCGCGCAATCCGGTCTAATATTCCGCCCGCGGTCTGACTTCGCCATATATTTGCCCGAATGCGGGATTGTTCCGAAATGCGACGGTCGTGTTGCGCGACTGCGATTTGCACCCGCCATACGAGAACCGGCCCATAGAATTCGCCCGTTTTCCGCTGGTTTGCTTCTTGCTTTTACCCCTAATCGAGGTTGATGGCTCCAACAGGAGAGGATTGGAGCTACTGCGTGATGTGCTGGTGCGGTGGTTTTTGAGCGGCGGGGGGCTGTTGCCGAGTCGTGGTGGCTGAGGTGAGGTGGCTGTAGTGGTGGAGAATCGGTTGGGGGCGTGAGGCTGATTCGGCGCAGATCCGCAGTAAAGGGTAGGGGATGGAGGAGAGGGGGCCGATCCACTAACGTGGACCGGCCCCGCGCTTTCTCGCGTGGCCGCTACCGGCTGAAGTATAGCAGCCTGCGCAGATTGGAGGCCCCGGCGAGGGGCGCCAGACCCGCAACTGTCTGAAGACTCGTGGTCATCCGCTCCCCGGTGAGCTCGGTGCCGAAGATCCGATCCCAGACGGCCGACGTGACTCCAAAATAGGCCGCCGGCTCACAGTGATGATGGATTAAGTGGCGCAGGCGCAAATACGCTTCAAGGCCAGAGCTTGGCGCGGAGAAATGGATGCGGTAGTGGATCGCCTCGTACGCGCTAAAGCCGGCGACCATCCCCGAATAAAAGATCATTCCCGGCGCCCAGCCAAAAAGGACCAACCCGCCCAGCCAGCTTAACGAGATTGGAATCCATGCACGGATCGCAAAGACCGCGTGCGGATCCTGGTGATGTTGGTAGTGAAACGGGCGCGCAAACGTGCTGAAGATATGGCTCAGCCAACCGTGGATCGCATACTCCAGCAACGTCCACGCGAAAAGCCCAAAACCGAAAGTCGCTAGACCTTCCATAGATCTGATTTTAGCGCAGTGGACCTGGTCGCGCTGCAACCGTCAAGCAAAACGAATACGAAGCTATCGCGCCGTGGCCTCGACTGCAGGCTGAAATCTCGCTTTGAAACCCTGCGGGGAAAGATTCGTATGAGCCGCCAACCGCGAGAGCATCGGCTCTTCGAGATCCCAGGGCTCCAGCCGGATCATGTACGATCGCGCGACTTGGTATGACTCGGTCGAGACATCGACCATCCGGATGCGAATGCGTCCCGTCGCGGGGTCGAGTAACTCGTCGAGATTGACCGGCGTCACCCGTCCACCCGTGATCGCGATCAGCGCGCCCGATCCACCGTTCAGAAGGTAACGGACGGCGCCGTACCCGAGCGTGCGGGTGTACTCGGTGTCGAAGGGTACCGGCTTGGCGCATCGCAACTCGTAGCCGATGTCCTTGTTTACCACCGTGACACCCAACCCCAATTCGCTGACAAGGGCGCGCACACGATCGCGGACGAGTACGCCCACCGCAAGATCTGCGATGCGGACATGCCCGTAGGCGTCGCGCTCGTAACCGGGGGCCGCGGGCAGTGTGCTCGTGTCGATACGTTCGGCGATGCCTTCCGCGATCACCGCCACGCCATTGTCGTGTCCGGAAGCGCGCCGCTTGACGATCGCGCCCACGATCGTATCGACGACCAGTCCGAGGTCTAATTTATCGCCGTGAAATTCCTCGGGGATGACCGCCATGGTTGCGCCCGCCGACTTGCACATCGCGAGCGCAAGCGATCCGGATTTGCGCCCCATCGAAACCGCCAGGTACCAGCGGCCGGTCGTCCGCGCGTCTTCCATCAACGACTCGATTATCGCTGCGCCCACCGCGCGCGCAGTCTCAAAGCCAAACGTCGGCGCGTTCTCGGGCAACGGCAGGTCGTTGTCGATCGTCTTGGGTACCGTCGCGATCCCGATTCGACCCCTGGTCAGGTCGGCGATCCGCGAGGCGCCGAAAGTCGTATCGTCGCCGCCGATACAGATCAAGTAGCGGACGTCGAGCAGCGTCAGCGTGCGAATCACCCGTTCGAGGGTCGCGTCATCACGGGTCGGATTGGTCCGCGACGTCCGCAGAATTGATCCGCCGCTGAAATGGATGCGGCTGACGTCCTCAATCTTCAATTCGACCACGTGGGTCGTGTCGCCCTCCACCAGCCATCTGTATCCGTCGCGCAGGCCCAGGACACGCAGGCCGCAGTTGACCGCCTCGATGGTGGCGGAGGCAATTACTCCGTTGATCCCGGGTGCCGGACCGCCGCCAACCAGGATCCCAAGTGTTTCCCTCGCATGGCTGTCGCGTCGCATTTTCCGCGGACCCTTCCTCTATCCACCCTGATCGTCTTAGCACGAGAATGAAAGCGAACGAACATAGATGCGTTTTTTGCGCAATAAGGTCAGGTAAAAATCATTTTTGTCATACGCTCTTGGCTCACACCCACAATTTTGACATCGTTTTGCAGTAGCGCTGCGTCGACTCGGATGTTGCGGAGAAGGAGGGACCGGGATGGCTTGCAAACACAGGGCGGTGACTCCCAATTCTCTGCTCGGAATAAGACCGAGTAGCTGGCCTTCGAGCGACGGTAAAATGCATATCGGCGGCCATTGCGAAGATTGTAGCCTGGACGTGTGGCGTCACGCTCTGCCCGACGAAGATCCACCGTGGCAAGCAGTGTCGGTCAAATGTGGATGCGCTAATTCGAACGCTCAGACAGGTCGCTGACAGCACCGGCAGCTTGCGGACGGCCTTGGTTAGCGTATTCACGACTCCTTAACCAATAGGCCTAGTTGTTCGACGTATTTCCGCAGAATACTCTGCGAAGGAACGCAATGGCGTGTCGTCGAGCGAAGCGACCGATCATGATGCTTTTTGACTGCGGATTTTCGCTTTATAGACGATAAATCGCTAATAGCTTGCAATTAAATGCTATTGCATGCTATAAAAACACAGTCCGCGACTCCAGAGAGGTTCGATCTGACACTGATGTCATTTTTTGACCTAGGGTACCGCAATCCAGGTACAAAATATCCGCCAGGGGGATGGCCAGCGAACCTTTCATTCATCGTATCATGCGCGAGGAGCTGCTGCGGGCGGATCGCCCGCTCTAACAATCGATGGGGGACGAACGGGCCACATGCGTTACACAAACTAAATGTAAGTGAAGGGGTTTGAAAACCGATGGATCTGTCGACATTTCCTGAAGAGTCACAACAGCGTTTACGCCTGCTGCTTCAATCCTGGCTTCCCAAGGAGCTGATCGATGAGCTGATTGAGCATCACACGTCAGTTACCTATTCGAAAGACTCGGTGATCTTCCTGCAGGGTTCGCCGGCTGATCTGATCTTCTGGGTGGTGAGCGGTCTCGTCAAAATCTATTGCCCCCTCGCGGGCGGCGCCCGCACGCTGGTCAAGCTTGCGGGTCCGGGCGATCTGCTCGGCCATGTGGACTTTCTTGATTCGGAGCACCGGCGCTCGCAGGCCTTCGAAGCCCACGCGCTGACCAAATGCTCGATCGCTATTGTGACCCGCGAACAGTTGAACCGGCTGCTGCAAAAGCTCGAGTCGCAGCAACTGATTCGCCTGATCGAGGGCGTGAACAGCTACTGGTCCTCGATGGCCCAGCGCTTCGCGACGTTTCTGGGTATATCCTTTCGGGAACGGCTCGAAATGACCTTCAGCGAACTCGGCGCCAAGTTTGGTGTAAGAGACACTCGCGGCACGCTGCTGATGCCCGAACTATCGCACGTTGATTTGGCCGAGATGATCGGCAGCTCACGACCGATGGTGAGCCGGCTGGTCAACGAAATGATCGAGGAGGGCTCGCTTACCCGTCGCGGCAAGCAGTACGTGCTGCTAAATCGCACACACGCGGCGTTGCCGAATGTAGCGCCGGTCCCGGCGCGCGACCAGAGCCGCGCGAGCGGTCATTCCGGATGGCCGTCGGCGCTGTCGGCCCATTCCGAAAGCCGAGGTCCCGCGCGCATCCGGAGCCTGTGACAGCGGGGGCGGCCGCGTGCATCGAGTGCTCTAGACCTTCGTGATCGTGGTCTTCGCGATCCGGCAAAACCTCTCGATCGCGGCGACCAGCTCACGCGGACCGTGCGCGCTGAATTCCTGGCCAATTCGATCGTAAAGACGCGCAGCGCCAAGATAAATCTCTGAGCCCTGGTCCTCGCCGCCGAGGAACTGCGCGATCTCTTCCATCTCGGCAACCCACCGATGGGCTTTTGCGAACATTGATGGCAGATGCCGCTCGAAACGCTCGATCAGGTCGGGCTGCGTCCGCCCCAGTTCGGCGTGAAGTGCATCCGCGAGACCCGCGCGTGAGGCGCCCGCAATCATCGCGGCACCCAGCGCCGTCAAGCCCTTGGTGAGACCAGCGTAGGACAGCTTCAGGCCCGACGCAGCGCCGACCGGCCCCTCGATTACGGTGATATCGAGACCGTAGCGTACGAGACCCGTCAACGCGGCAGCGTAAGCGCCCGAGGCATAAAAGCGCGGGCCCGGAGAGTCTACTTCGGGCGCCGGCGGGCCGCCGATTATCCCCGCATCGACGAAGCGACAGCCGCTCGCCGCCAGGATTTGCGCAATTTGGTTGACGGAGGCCGGTGAAATCGCGTTGCATTCGGCGAAGACCGGGCGGCGCCCGCTCCGCGTGATCGGTTCGCGAAACCTCTCCGCAACTTCTCGCGCAGCCGCCGGCGGTACGATCGAGAGCACGAAGTCCGCCTCGCGCGCGATCGCGTCGTCGTCATCGACGATTTCGAGTCCGGCGCGGTGCACCCGATCGATGCTCTGCGCGCTGCGGCCTTTGAGCGAGGTAAGCACCCGAACGCCCGACCGCTGGAGGCGGCGGCCGACTGCCGCGCCCATCTCGCCTGCGCCAATAATCGCGACAACGTCCGCGGTCCGCTCAAATTCGTCCACGAGTCCGCTCCCAATGAGTGATGGGTTCTCTTTAGCATCATCGCGCCGCGAGCGGACAAGCGTTCACGCCGCGCTGTAAAGATTGGGGGCGAAATGCGTCGCGCAGCGTGGCTTGGCGACCGTTGTGTCATGCTTCGCCCCGCCGAGTCAGCGAACTGAATTGGCGCAATGCGTGAGCCGTTAACCGAGCGCCTGAATTATGCGTCGGCCGCGACGGGCGCAGTTGCTTGCGACAAACGCGCGGTGCTGACCGCTCCGATCAACGAATGCAAATACATTCCGGCGCACATCGCGACAACAAAGATGATGACCGGCGCGGCGGTCCACGCGATCGCGGTGATCGCCGGTCCGGGGCAGAAGCCGCCGAGGCCCCAGCCGACCCCGAACAGCGCTGACCCCGCGACCAGGCGGCTGTCGATATCGCTGTGCGTGGGAATCACAAACGTAGGTGAGAATAGCGGCGACTTGCGGCCTCGCACCAGGCGGAATGCCACCGCGTAAACCACGACGCCGCCCCCCATCACAAACGCCAGGCTCGCGTCCCACTGGCCGGCGAAATCGAGAAAGCCGACGATTTTTGACGGGAGCGTCATCCCGCCGATGCACAAGCCGATGGCGAAGACGAGTCCCGCGACGAACGCAACAACATGCGCTTTCATACTGACCCCCGCAGGACGTGATTGATCACGAAGATGGTTGCTGCGCCGGCTGCCAGGAACGTGGCGGTGGCGACCAGTGAACGGGCCGAAAGGCGGCTCACGCCGCACACCCCATGACCGCTGGTACAGCCGTTACCGAGCCGTGTGCCGAAACCGACGAGCAGTCCGGCAGCGATGATCGCGCCGGTGGATCGCTCGATCGTGAATGCGTAAGCTCCCGCGTCGAGCATCCGCACCAGGAGGCCACCCACGATGAGCCCACCGATGAAGCACGCGCGCCACAGCGCGTCGCCGCGGACGGGGCGTAAGAGTCCCGCGCAGATACCGCTCACGCCGGCGATTTTGCCGTCGAACAACAGCATCGCAGCCGCGGAAAGTCCGATTAGTATTCCACCGATCAGCGAGGCAATTGGAGTGAAGTTATGCACGTTCTGATTAGCTCCCGGTGCTGAGCTTAAGGTCGAGGGCGGACCGCTTGCAATTGTTTCCGCAAACGTCGCATACCGAGGCCATACTAACCCTCCGCTATCTTCGAGCCTGGCCGCAGACGCCTAAATGCTGACTTCCCTGAGCGGCCGACACTTCTCCAACTGAACCTCCGCTGAGGAGTCGACTCAGATGCGACGCGCCACAGAAAGGTGCTATAGCATGTTTGCGAGCATTACCCTCGCGAAGCACTTGTCGATCTCACCCAGGAGGTCTGGCACCGTGGCCGATTTCGATATTCAGATCAAAGGCGGAACCATCGTGGACGGTACGCGGGTCCCGCGCTATCGGGGCGACGTGTGGATCAAGGACGGACGGATCGCGCAAGTTGGCGGCCGCGCACTTGGCTTCGCGAAGAAGATCATCGACGCGTACGGACTGATCGTGGCCCCGGGCTTCGTCGACCTGCATACGCACTACGACGCACAGATTCGCTGGGACCCCTGGTGCACGTTTTCGGGATGGCACGGGGTGACGTCCGTGGTGCTAGGGAATTGCGGCTTCGGTTTCACCCCGGTCAAGCCGAAAGAGCGCGAACGCTCAATGCTGATGATGACGCGCAACGAAGCGATCCCAATCGAAACTATGCGCGCGGGAATGCACTGGGATTGGGAAACCATACCAGAGTACCTCGATTCGCTCGAACGCACACCCAAGGGAGTCAACTGCATACAGTATCTGCCAACTGCTTCGCTCATGGTCTATGTAATGGGCCTCGAAGCGGCGAAGTCGCGACCTGCCACGGCCTCCGAACAAGCCGAGATGAGGCGGCTGTTCGACGAGGGTATGGAAGCGGGCCTGTGCGGTTTCTCGATCCAGCGACTCGGGCCGCATTCGCCGCAGCCGGACTATGACGGCACCCCGATGGTGACCGACACCATGTGCGACGAGGACATCCTGAACTTGGCGCGCGTACTGCGCGAGCGCGAGGAAGGAATCATCCAGATCACTCAGGTGATCAACCCGAAAGAGGATCTAGCGTTCCAGGAGCGTCTGGCCGAAGAGTCGCAGCGGCCGGTGCTGTACAACGTAATCGCCGCCGACACCAAGAACCCGCGCATCCATCGGCGCAGTATCGAATGGATCGAGCGATGCCGCGCAAGAGGTCTCGCCATTTTCGGGCAGAGCTTCACGATGCGGAGCGGGTTCTCTTTTTCGCTGGAAGGTTGGAATTTCTATGATGGAATTCCAGCATGGAATGCCGTGATGTTCGGGCCAGCCGAGGAACGGATCGCTAGAATGAAGGATCCGATGTGGCGCGATCGTGTGATCCGCGAATCCGAGGAACATCGGATCAAGGAAGTCTACAAAGCCAATGGCGGCGCCATGCATACGCTGATCGTGCAGTGGGTCAACGACCGGCCGGATCTGGAGAAATATGTCGGCCATACGCTCGGCGAAATCGCGCATGAGGAAAGCAAACATCCGGTCGAAGTCATGATCGACCTCTCGCTCGCCGGGGCGCTCAAGACCGAGTTTCGCGGGCCGGTGCCGTGTAGCAATCCGGAGCATATGGCGGATTTGATCAATGGTTCGCCATATACGATCCCTGGGGTCTCCGACGGCGGCGCGCATATGAAGTATTTCATGGGCGGCGCATATACGACCGATTTTCTCCAATGGCTGGTGCGCGACGAGCAACGCATCACTTTAGAGGAAGCGCACTACCGTTTGTCGGCCTTGCCGGCGCATGCCGCGGGTTTCCGCGATCGCGGTGTGCTGCGCGAGGGCGGCTGGGCGGACGTCGTCGTTTATGATTTGAATGGGCTCGGGGTCGAAGGCGAACTGGCCGGGGAGATTGTCCACGATCTGCCAGGCGGCGAGTGGCGCCGGGTCCAGCGCGCGAAGGGCTATCGGGCAATTATGGTCAATGGTGAGATGACTTTCGAGGATGCTAATCCTACCGGGGCAACACCCGGTAAGCTACTGCGACACGGACGTGGATAAGATGCGACCAGGCGAACAGGCACCGTAAAACACTGGTGTGTTGCGGTCGATCTGATCTCCGGCAAAAACCGTCGTCCACAGCTTGGACTGTCTCCGGCAACGGCCGAAGCAGGCTTGGCTGCTCTACCGTCCTTTCCAGGCTCGTTTGAATGAACCCTATCACAAGCTCCGGAGGTGCAAGCCGTGGCTGACTCGGAATCTGACCGAATGTTTTCCGGTTTGCGCGTACTCGACCTGACGCAATACATCGCCGGCCCGATGATCGGTAAGCTGATGGCTGATCTGGGGGCCGAAGTTATAAAGATCGAAGTCGCGCCGCATGGCGACATGATGCGCCACTATGGGCCCCCGAGCGGACAGAGCACGGTCTTCCTTAGTGAAAACCGGGGCAAAAAGAGTCTCTGCTTCGACTTGAAACGGCCCGAGGGCACTGCACTGATGCAGGACCTGGTGGGCGTCGCGGACGTGCTTATTGAGAACTGGACGCCTGGAGTGCTGAGCAAATACGGCGTGAGCTACGAGACTTTGCGTCCGCTCAACCCACGGCTCATTATGTGCTCGCTTTCAGGCTTCGGACAGACGGGCCCTTATTCGCACCTGCCCGGCAACGATCTGATCGCGTTCGCGGCCAGCGGTATTCTCAACATGGTCGGCTACTCTGACGACACACCGCTCTATCCGGGAGGCGGATCGCTGGCAGATAGTATCGGCGGCGTGCACGGCTTTGCAGCGGTGTGTGCAGCACTCTACCATCGCGAGCGCACTGGCAGAGGTCAGCATATCGATTTAGCGCTGGTTGACTCGTTGATGCACCTAACGAGCGCATTGATCACTGCACGGAGCTTTCTTGGCCCCAGTTACAAGCCGACGCGCAGCGGAGCGCATCTCACCGGGCTCACGCCATGCGGGATCTTCAAGGCACGCGACGGCTATGTCGCGATCACCGTGCTCATCCAGCAATTCGAAACCTTCGCGCAGCTGATGAACCGGCCGGACCTCGCGACCGATGCCCGCTTTGACACTCCCGAGCATCGAACTGAGAATCGACTGGAGTTGATCAGTATCGTTGAAAGTTGGCTCCAATCGTTCCCGACGCGGGATGAAGCAATCGGTTTGATCCAGGGGGCACACATTCTCTGCGCGCCGGTGCTCGACACCGAAGGAGTAATGAATGACCCCCACAATGCCGCGCGCAATAGCCTCCAGGAGGTGGACCAGCCCGGCGCAGGCACGCTCAGAATGCCAAGGGCCCCATTTCACTTCTCAGCGGCGGCCGTAGAGATACGCGGGCGCGCCCCTATGATGGGCGAGGACAACGAGCATGTGCTTGGCGAAGTCCTGCACTATCCGAAAGAGCGAATCGATGAACTGACGAGGCGCGGGGTATTGTACAAGCGCCCGAACCAGGGAAGCGCTTAGAAGTCGGAGGGAGGGCTTCGACGCGAGCGTGAGCCAAAGCGAAACCGATTCTCTCGCGGTGCGGCCGTGCGTCGAATTGTGCATCGCACAGTCTGATTTTACTCCGACTGATGACCAGGCGCTCTTCAAGAAAACAACCGCATTACCAGGCGAAGTTTAAGCGCCCAGCGCCATTTCGGTTGCAAGGCAGACTACGCGCGCTTGAGTTTCGGCATGATTTCTTGTGCGATCAACTCGATCGACCGCATTATCTTGTCGTGAGGGGTGGTGTACATCTGCATGAACAACAGCGCCTCGTCCACCCCCGCGTCGGATAGATATTGCAGGACTTTGAGGCAGGTTTCGGGACTGCCGATGCAGGCGCCGCCGGCCTTGACGATTTCTGATACGGGCACCGATTGCGCCGCCTTATACATCGTCTCCTTCCAGTATTTCATGAACCATTCGTAGGAGCGCGGGGGTTTGCCATCGATCCAAGGCGCGAACAGATTGCGCACTGCGTCGCCGTACATCCTGAAATTCGGACCCTGGATCGCTAGCGCCTCCTCATCGGTCTCGCAGCACAAAGTGAAGGTCAGCAGCGCGAACTTATTGTTGATAGTCGAACCGATCGGCTTACAGCTCTTGATCCGCTCACGGTAGAGGCGAACGTAATCATTAGATTGGCCCTGGCCTATGCCGAAGCCCAGCGCGCCGAGGCCGTGATCGGCTGCGAATTCAAGCGTGGCCGGCTGAGTGCACGCCACCCACATCGGAGGATGGGGCTTTTGGACTGGCTTGGGTATGACCTGGCGCTCGGGTATTTTCAAACTCGGACTCTCATATTGGAACTTTTCCTGAGTCCACATCTTGGGGAGTATCCTCAAAGACTCCTCCCATTGGGGACGGGTGTCTTCGGGATCGACTTCAAAACCGGAAAGCTCCGATTCCGAGATCGCGCGACCCCCGCCGAACTCGACCCGCCCATTGGACAGCAGATCCAGGGTAGCGATTCGCTCGGCCACCCGTAGCGGGTGGTTGATGCGAAACGGCAGCAGCACGATCCCGTGTCCGAGGCGAATATTTTTGGTTTTGGCTGCCAAGTGCGCCAGTACCAGTTCCGGCGAAGAGCTGTAGGAAAATCCAGGCAGAAAATGATGCTCAGTGAACCACACCGCGCGGTAGCCCAACTGGTCGGCGAGCATCGTCTGCTCGATGCATTGGTCAAACGTGCGCTTGACGCCGGCTTCAGACAAATCCGAGGTTTCGAGTTCGAAGAACAGACTCAGTTCCACGGCTGCGCCTCCAATTGGGTATTTTTTGTGGCGAGACTTTTCGCGCTGATTGCAAGCGGCGCAACTGGCTAACTGACCCGCTAGCGGAATCAGCGCAGTGACCTGATATCTGCGATTCCCGATTCATCCGAAAATCAGTGCTGGGTCAATCCGCCGTCGATCGTATAAGTTGCGCCGGTAGTGTACGCGGCCTCGTCAGAGGCCAAAAACGTAATTAGATATGCGACTTCCTCGGGCCGTGCGATGCGCGGAATCGTGCCTCGCGGCGACTCTATCCTGGTAAGCCCCAGCTTTTTCATGGAGATCTGGAGCATCGGCGTATCGACCGGACCTGGGCAGATGCAGTTGCACCGGATGTTATCGCCAGCGGTCTGAAATGCGACCGCGCGGGTAATCGCGGTAACACCACCCTTGCTGGCAGTGTACGAGGTACCGCCCCCGCCAAACAACGCTGCGCCCGAAGCCAAATTGACGATCGCACCTCCGCCCGCTTGTCTTAGATATGGCAAACCATACTTGCACAGCAGAAAAATACTGCGCAGGTTGACCTCGATAGTCCGGTCGAACGTTTCTTCGGAAACATCGACAATCTTGGTGTCTTGCAGCAGCGAGACGCCGTGGCAGTTGGCCATCGTTGTGATCCTGCCAAATCGCGACGCGGCCTGATCCAGCACGCGCTTGACGTCCTCTGTACGCGAAACATCGGCCTGCGTGACAAATGCTTTATCTTCCCCGATGCTGTTCAGGGTGTCGTTCAACCCCGCGTCGTTAATGTCAACCAAGGCGACTTTTGATCCTTCACGCGCAAATACTTGAGCAGTGCTCCTGCCGATCCCTGATGCTGCTCCCGTGACAATCGCAACCTTGTCATTGAGTCTCACTGTCTCTGGCCTCTGTTAGCCGGGGTGGCGCCAGTAAGTTCCACATAAAATGTCGGCACCGCTCTAGACTCGCTTTACCGCTCTAAACTACGGTTAGGCCCGAGCCTTAGCATAAACCACCGCGCCATCAATGCGGTTGCAGCCGCTGGTTTCAATCTCCCTGACGATTTGGCAGCACAAGGCCGCCTCAGTAGCGCTTAGAGAGCGGTTTGCTCGGAGGGCCGTTCAAGCGCTCTCGATTATTGTCCCTCCGCCGGGATAAACCGCCGCGAGTCATAACCGTTAGGCACCTCGGCCTGCCCGTAGAGTTCCACGGCCGGCGCAATCTCGGCCAATGCAAAGGCGAGCAGCAGGAGGCGATCACCTTTGGGTGTCAGATTCTCAAGCGGAAATTCGCTCAAGTAGGCGAGGATATCATCGAGGCGCGGGACAAGTGTTTCGTAGAGCGCACGCAGTTCCTCGATCGAGCTACTGAGCCTTCGCGCATGTCGTTCAGCCTCGGTGCGCATCACCCAGACTCGAGCGACGGGTTCAAGATCGCGAAACTGATCAGGCAGTACGGATTCCGGCATGCGAGACTCCGCTCTTCGGGCGACGCTTGGCGCTTCCGCTACTCGGCCCGATATATTCGGCAAGGACCCTGTTGTCGTGGCGCAGCAAAAGTTCCTCGTCCTGGAAATTGAAGTGGGTTTTCGCGCCGGAAGCGACCACTGACTGCGTGTTTTCCATGGTGCTCGCATCTTCCATGATCAAATCGCGAAAGGTCACTCGAGCGTGCTCCTGGCTGAATCGCTCCGCCGCATTCTTCGGGTGCGGAAAATAAGTGCGTACTTCCCACAACGTTCGGTCAACCGCGATCGGCCAGAAGTTATAGGTGAAATAACCGCTGTCGAGCATGTCGATCGTGTAGTTCGGGAAAACCGCGTTAATATCGAGCACCCAATTTGGGCTATCGGTCGGGTTCACTCCGGGCGGCGGCTTATGGCCAAAGTCGCTCTTGAGCACGAACGAAGCATAGCGGTAGGCGGCGGCTTCTACCGTGGTGGGTCGATAATCAGGATTGGCGGGCAGCGATCGTTGATGTAGGTCAAACAGCTTGAAGTAGAGCGCGTGACTGAAGGGATTTTGCCGGCCCGTGTAAGTATCGCGAGCGGATCGCCGATGGAGAAACGCGACGTGGTAAGCCTCCTTGAAGGCGTCGCGGATCAACTTCCAGTTGCAACGAACCTCGGTACTGTATTCGTAACAGGTCGCGCCATTGACGGCGAACGGATAAGTCTCGATCGTATCTGCCCATTCGCCGAGATATTCGCGCAGGCTCTGCTCGGGATTCAAGTTGATAAAGATGAACCCCTGCCACATGTCGAGAGCGATCGGCGTCAGCCCAAGTCGATTCTTGTCGAGGTGGAAGAAATTTTTCTCGTCCGGAATCGCCAATAGCCCCCCGTCGAGCCGGTAGCACCATCCGTGAAACGGGCAGGTAAACGAATCGGCGGATCCTTTGGCGCGCCACTCGACTTTGTTCGAGCGATGCGAACAGGCGTTGTGAAATGCTCGGATCCGGCCGTCCTCTCCGCGCGCTACCAGTACGGACGTTTTGCCGATTGCAAGATCCTTGGCAAAGAAATCACCGGGCTTCGGGATTCGTTCCTCACGTCCGAGACACAGCCAGGCGCGGCGGAAGACCCGGTCACGCTCGACCTCGAAGAATTCCGGTGAGATGTAGGGTGCGATTGGCACCGGCGCCGTACCCAGTTCCGGATATCGGCTATGCCACTTAGCACTATCGATTGAACTGCCGTTCTTTCCGTTGGACCCCTTGGTGGGCATGGCGTTTTACCTGCGAGTTTCGCTTGGCGCTCAGGTCTTCCAGAGGGAGTCTGCAATCGCGACGCGCCGCTTTGTTTCTTAGTCGGGATTTCCGCCTTGGTCATTTTCTTAATCCCGTGGAGGCACCAGCGTCAACTCCGCGTCCATTCTCACGTCCGCAAGGCCGCGGGCGCTCGGTGTGCCTGCGGTTCTCGAGTCGCGCGTCGATGTCGGAGACTTCTGAGATTAGGTGTCGCTCGGTCTGATCGAAGATATCGCCGAGCTTGATCGGCAGCGTGAACTCCGCGTTAGTACGAGTCTGGTATCCACCCGGCGATGACAGTCGTCGCTGGCTCAGCGGAGACTGTAGCCGAGTCTGCTGGCGCGGTGAATCTCCCGCTGCGCTCGAACGCGGCGAGTTGGAGTTTCGCCATGTTACGTTCGGAAATCGGCAAACGCAGGATAATTTCCCGTGCGACCTCATCTTCAGCCCGCGCCAGGGTCACGTCCCGCAACTCGAGCAGCGTCAGTGCGGAGTTTATGCCAATGTCGATCGGGTCGAATGCCGGTTGAATGTCAACCGCGTCGCGCGTATCCGTTCCTCCGAAAAATTCATGCCCGTCGTGCGTCGAGACCATGCGGATATGCGCGCTAACCTGCCAGCCCGAGACGAGAAACGCGTAAAAGCCCTGATAATGTAATACGTCTCCGTAGACCACTGTATCGGCACCGAGCCACTCACCCAGTCGCTCGGCGGGAACCGCCTGAAGCTCCTGCCAATTCTCGATGCCGTGATCCTTTAGCGCCTCGTCAACCTCGACTAATGGGACTATTTCGAACTCCCTCTCGGCGAGTTGTCCGGTGACGCTCTTGCGCAAGCGATTGGCGTAGGTCCAAGCCCACTCGTCGCGCTGACGTTCACTGCGGTGACTCAAGCGAACTCTGTCGACGACATATTCGGCGCTTCCATGATCTACGAAAGGTAGCACCGCGATCCTGGTCGGCGAGTTTTCCACGTAGTCCTTAGAAACCTGGAAATTCATACTGCCCGGGTCAACTTCGACCGCATGATCAAACCAGGTCTTCTTACCGTGCTTTTGCACGTCCTGTTCGGTAAGAAAGAACTTTCGCGTGTCATAATGTGTAGACTGGGAAGCGGCGCAACCCGAACAGATTGCTAAGATTATCATCAAAAGAATCGCCATATCGACACCTCGGTCCGTTCAAGTCACGCGCGCGCGCCGCGTTTGCCGTTGGCATCGTGCAAGCTCTCTGCCATATCAGGATGAACTTTGTAGATCTCCTATTTCGCTAGTTTCAGCCGCCCGCAGCTTGGGCTTTGTCCTACGCCGCCAAGCCGCGCCATTACAAAACCGACGCGTGAGAAGGTTGCAAAAGTTACGCAGCGCTCTCCGCGTGGTTCCTCAAGCAGGCCCTTTCTAGGACCCCAGGAGCTAGGCATTTGGGCCGTTCTGGTTGGACCAGTCGGATGGCACGTCGCTTGCCTATCCACAACATTCACGGCTCGACGCGGTGGCATCGGCTGACGCGCTAGCAGGATCGAAGTTGTGGCAATTAGCGAGACAAGAGCCGCGCGCGCGGTAGAAACGAGTTTTCGCCAACTGCAATTCGAACGCCGAATGTGGTCTGACGTCCCTGCCCGCGAAAGAAAGCTAAGGCAAATGAAGTCAATCAGGCTCGTTGATGTGGCGGCCGACAACGAGAGCATACGCCACACCGTGGAATCTGCCTTGGACGCAATTCATCGTGAAGCCGCCTACGTCGCAGGTCCGAACGTTGAGGCCTTTGAGACTGACTTTGCCAACTATCTCGGAGTCCGTCACGTCGTCGGCGTAGGCAGTGGCACCGACGCTTTGCGTCTCGCTCTGCTCGCGATCGGGGTCGGCCCCGGCGACGAAGTAATCGTGTCTCCCATGGCTTTCCTAGGTGTCGCGGAAGCGATCGTACAGCTTGGCGCGCGACCGGCGTTCGTCGATATCGACCCCGCAACATGCAGTATCAGCGTTGATGCTGCCCGTGATTATCTCCAACGCGCCCGGTTCGGTACCATCAACGGTCCGAAAGCGATCGTGCCCACCCATCTGTACGGTATTCCTGCGCCCATGGAGCAATTGCTCACAGTGGCGGAGACCTATGGTCTCCGGGTCGTCGAGGATGCCTGCCAGGCCCATGGTGCGCGCGCAATGATTGGCGGCCGTCGAGCTTGTGCTGGTGCGATTGGTGCGGCGGGTTGCTTCAGCTTCTACCCTGATAAGAATCTTGGTGCCTGGGGCGATGCCGGTGCCGTGGGAACTAATGATGACGATCTCGCAGCTCGCGTCGCGTCGTTGCGTGACCACGGCCGCATCTCGAACTACGCTCACCAGGAGTGCGGTTACAACTCGAGGCTCGATACCCTGCAAGCCGCCGTGCTGAGTGCCAAACTGGCGCGACTCGAAGCCGGAAATACGCGCCGTCGCGAACTCGCCGTCACTTACGATCAACTTCTCCAGAACTGCGGCAGCGGTATTGTGCGGCTCGCTGTCCCCGTTGCCGACGAGCCCTGTTACCATCGCTACGTTATCAGAAGCGATCGACGCGATGCTTTGCGCAACGCGCTCCTCCTTAACGGTATTGAGTGCGGCATCCATTACCCGGTGCCACTTCATCTCCAACCGGCTCTTCGAAGCTACGGTTATCGGAGCGGGGATTTTCCGTCTAGCGAACAGGTCGCTGATACGGTTCTCTCGCTTCCGATGCATCCACACCTCATCCGCGACGACCTCGAACGCGTCGTCGAAGCTTTGGATCTTGGCTTGACCGAAGCCTTCAGTTTGCTCGCCGGCGGGCATCACCACACTGCTGCTGCGTGGTCCCCCCCCACACGCGGTCAGTGAGTATGTCCGTCGGCGGCGAGCGTCACGAGCGCGATCTGCTCCTTATGGTGGCGGCGGTGCAGCAGGTTTCACAAAGATGCAGCCCGCCGTCCACCACCCACCTCCGGCAATCCGATTTGACCTCAGAGTCGCGGTGATCCTCGACGGTCCCGTGGGCGGGGGCACGCCGGCGCGTGCCGCGGCTTTGCTAACCTTGGGGTAGACATCGCCCCTAGGTGATGCCTATAAAAAATTCTCCACGTGGAATTTTTACACGGTGGGCTTGGAGAAACTTCTTGAGAAACAACGGAATTTTTCCCGGCACGCACGTTGCTCGATAGCGCGTCCCCCTTGAGGTAACCGGAATGCTAGCCAAGGAAACACGAATTCTAATAGCCGAAGACGACGTCGAGACACATGAGGATTGGCGGGAGACGTTGACGTCCTGGGGCTATGAGGTCGATCTCGCGCAGGACGGGGTCCACGCATTGGAACTGATTAACGTCAAACATCCCCATATCGTGCTCGCCGACCTCAAGATGCCGCGCAAGAACGGCCTTGAGCTGCTGCGCGACGTCCGCGAAATGGGGGTCCATCTGCCCACCATCATTATCTCAGGTCAGGGCGATTTTCCGGAGGCGGTCGAAGCGATCAAGCTAGGGGCAGTCGACTATTTGCGCAAGCCCGTTGATCCACCGCACCTCCGCCAAATGCTGCACAATCTGGCAGAAAACATCGCGATGCGCGACGAGAACCTGTCTCTGCGCAAGCGCCTTGCTGAGGTCGGCGAGCTCGGATCGCTGGTGGGCAGATCGCAATCAATGCGCCGCGTGCTGGCGACAATCGAGCGCATCGCGGATGTGTCGGCGTCGGTTGTGATCACTGGCGAAAGTGGCACCGGCAAAGAGTTGGTCGCCCGCACGATCCATCAGATGTCCTCGCGTCGTGCGAATCCTTACGTCGGAGTTAACTGCGCAGCGATCCCCGACACCCTGATGGAAAGTGAACTCTTCGGACATGAACGAGGCGCCTTCACCGGAGCCGACCGCCGCCGGGAGGGATGTTTCGAGCAGGCGCAAGGCGGCACACTGCTGCTCGACGAGATCACGGAGATGAAAGTCGAGTTGCAAGCGAAATTGTTGCGGGTGCTGGAGGAACAGCGAGTCAGGCGGGTAGGCGGAAGCGCTGAAATCGCACTGGACGTTCGCGTGCTGGCGGCCAGCAATCGGGACATCGGCGAGGCGGTGCGCGCCGGTAAGCTTCGCGAAGATCTCTACTATCGCCTGAACGTGCTCACCATCGAGTTGCCGCCACTACGTGAGCGTAAGGACGATCTTGAACTACTCGTGGAAAACTTTGTCCAGCACTACGCCGCACGCAACAACAAGGAGTTGCTCGGCGTCGATGAAGAAGCTCTGGCCGCTCTTCAAGCACATCCGTGGCCCGGCAATGTCCGGCAGTTGCGCAATGTCATCGAGCGAGCGTCGGTGGTCTGCACTGGTAACGTGATCCGCCGCTCCGATCTTGCCCACGAATTTCAGTCGATTTCCAACGTCGATGGCGGGTACGTCAAGGTGCGGATTGGTTCAACCCTGGACGATATGGAAAAAGAGCTGATCACGCGGACCATCGAGTTCAGCGGCGGGAACAAAACCCACGCGGCTCAAGTTTTGGGTGTGAGCACCAAGACCTTATACAACAAGCTCGAGCGGTACCGGAAACAGCCGGACAGGTGAGGGCGCGAGCGAGAAAGAGAAAAGGCGGGAGATGCGCCCTCAGAAAGGCTGCGTTTCATCGCAACGATTGAGCGTATCGCATTCTGTAACGGCCCGAGGACTTATTACTTTGAAACCCTCAATCTGACTTAGACGAATGAGTTTCCTACTACTTTAGACGTAGCTTGATTGGTGAGAAAAACGCTGTGAAGGAAGATGGTCGTAAGAACGACTCGATGGACATGGATTCGTCGCCTGACTTCGACACCGAAACCCGCGCTTTCGACGCGAGCGGCGCGTCGGAAGTGTCGCGGGCCATCGCGCAAGCCGTTGCCGCGCTGGCAGATACTTTGAACGCTCTCGGGTTGAGAATCGCGCTTTCGAGGGATAACTATAGAGCCGAAGGTGACATTTCAACGGCTCACTACAACCGGCTCGCAACCCTGACTGAAGCGGCCGCGGGACAAGTCAAGGGGATACAATTGTTGCTCGGTACCCTCGACGACAATCCAGTGCGCGAGAGGTCCGAAGGTCCAGAGCCGCCGGAGCGTTCATGGCGTTCGCCGTCCGGTCTATGAACTGAACTCTTGCGCTGTGGAGCCGGCCATAAACCGGAAGGTTTACTTTCCCGATTTTTCGAGATAAGGAAGGCGGTGACGGGCTCCTGCTGTGAAACCCGTCACCGCCAGAGCGCTCGAGAACCTATTGCACGGCCGTATTGCCCGCAATCACCAACTCATTTGCTACCCCTTTAACGCCCTCCGTAGCTTGCGCTATCTGCTCGGCGCGGGTAGCGGATTCAGCCGACCTGACATTGCCCGTGAGTGTGACTATCCCGGCCGAGGTAGTCACGTGAATGTCAGATTCTTTAGTCGCTTCGTCGCGATGAAGGGCCATCTTTACTTTCGCGGTAACGTCCGTGTCGCGCACCGCTGTTTCGGTACCCTCACCGGCATTCTTGGCCGCTTGCCAGGTGCTTGAGCCCGCGCTCTTCATATCCTGTCCGGCCTGATGCATCGATTCGCTTGCGGGAGGAGAGCTCGCGTCGTCTTGTGCAGATGCCGGAACCGCGACGGCCAGCCCGAGGATTGCCATAGGAAGTATCGCTTTGAGTGTCTTCATAGTGACCTCCTGTAGCAGTGATTTTCGCAAAGCCCATACCATTTCGCACCGCCATGAACATTGGCAAATCGGCGGTGCGAAGCACTGAAATGTGGAGAATCTACTATGGGAGAATGAAGATTTTACAATATAGACAGCGTCGATTCCGTGATGATCAATCATGTAAACAATGATGCGCTGGAATGTATATTGCGTTGATTGTGACGTGAATGCACGAATCAAGGAGGGTGCGTAATGAGCGAGAGAACCAATATCCCTGACATGGAAGGCGTTACCGAAACGATCAAGAAAGCCGCTGCCGCGGGTCAACAGGCGATCGAGGAAGGCTACGAAGGGGCTCGCGAGTCCTTTGACGAGTACGTCGGGAAGTCGCTCGACTATGCCGATCACCTTAGCGGCGGGCTTGCTGCGTTCGTCAGACGCGAACCGTTTATGGCGATGGGAGCAGCGCTCCTGATTGGCTATCTGGCCGCGCAGTTTGTTCGGCGGCTCCCCGCATAGCCAGATATGAACGCGAACAGAAATTCACCAGCAGAGAAAACCGACGTCGCGCTCGATATGCGCGAAACGCTGATGAAAAACATCGAGCGGCATCCTATTCCTGCACTCGGCGTCGGTGCCGGGGCCGGCTTCCTAATCGGGGGCGGCCTGCAAACCCGGCTAGGCTTAAAAGCTGTGATGTTCGCAGGCCGACTGATGGTGCGCGAATGGATGGTCAACTCAATCGCAAAATCATTGAGGGGTTATGACGGAGGAAATCACCAAACTTCAGGAACAACTCGACGAAGCCGAAAAGGACCTACAGGAAAGCCTCTCCGCTATGAATCAAAACATCCAGGCAGCGGACATTCGGCTTCCCGCTGAGAGAGTCGTCCACGAACATCCACTAGCCACGGCGAGCTTGTTGATGGCCGCGGGCTTTGCTTTCGGCAGCGAAGTCTCCCGACCATCTCTGCTCGGAGCGCTCGCCCTCGGAGTGATTTTAGGTCGGGAATTCGCGTCTTAGCATCTGGGGTTCGCCGTCTTTATCGCCATGGACCTCGGCCTCAGAACTACCGGCCGTAAGATAGACCAACCAGCGTCCGCTGACTGGCCGACCCTGGTTACCCGCGTCGTTCACGACCTCGCTCGCATAGGCCAAACAGAAATCCGGCTCTTCCAGGCCGGACTGGAGCCCGTTCTTTCCAATGCGATCGACCGCAGTCTTGCCAGTTTGGCGACGCTCCTGGCGTTTGCGACGAGCGGACTCTGCCTGCTGACCGCGATCGTTCTTTTTCTCAGCCGATGGCTGGGCTGGCCCGGGGCCTTCGCAGTAGCCGGCGGGATCAGTTTTGCCGCCGGCCTGGTCAGCCTGCGGATGTCCAAGGGCGGCGCGGTTCAGTCGTCGGATCAGGCGGCTATCCAGTCCGATCACCCCTCCGACGCGCCTCTCGTCTCGGCACCGTCGAAATCCATGTGACGGTTAAGTCGCCCGATGTCGAAGCCAGCCAGCTCCAAAACCTCATACATCCGAACGCTTGCGGGCTAGGCCATCGGCGAGCGTCCGGTTGTGCACTTAATTCAGAGTGACACGTGATAAACCTCTGCCGGAAAATTGCGGAGTATCCGGGGCACGACGTCGGTCCTATTGTCGATGATCGGCCCCACTTTCATTGTGACCCAAAACCCGAAAACTAGGACAGGACGAAGTTGAGGAAGGCGGGCTATGACCTGCCCCGCGAAAGTAGGACGGATGACGGTAGAGAATTGGACCTCGCGCAGTCGGTTAAGGCCGGTGTGACCGGCGTTTTGTGACCTCAACGGACTCAAGTAACTACCTCAAGCAAATCGCTGGTTAAGACTGCGTTTAACAGCTTTTCGGCCCCGCCCTCACGGTCGACACGGGCGGGCCGGAAAGCTATGCCGCTTTCGGATTCGCAGGCCAGAGCGCACTGCACCGCGTGGGCCGTCTGATTTTGCGCCGGCCGAGCGGTGCGCGCGACGGCTGCGCTCCGCATTTCCTGCCAAGTGCACGCAAAGGCCGCGGGCGTGGCATCGCGCAAAGCACTGTGCGGTCTCACCTGATTATAATCGTCGCGCCACTTCGCGAGCTTGTCGCGTACATCGCTGAGGGCGAAGAACACTTCCACGTTCAAACACTCGTCGCGCAATCGACCATTGAAGGATTCGATATAGCTATTCTCAACCGGCTTGCCGGGGCGGATGAAAGCGAGTTCAACCCCGTACTGATAGGCCCAGGCTTCCATCGCGCGACTGTAAAATTCTGAACCATTATCTACCGTGATCGAAGTCGGGGCGCCACGCTCCGCAAGCACTTGCGCCAGAGCCAACGCTACTTTCTGACCAGTCAGTGAACTGTCGGCCAAAAGCAGCAGGCATTCACGGGTAAATTGATCGACCACCGTCAGCACCCGGAACCAGCGCCTGTCCAACAAACGCGCTGCGACAAAGTCCATACTCCATTTTTCGTTTGGGCGCACAGCTTTGACCGCCGGTACGCGGGTCCGCCGCGCGATCTTCTTGCGCACTTTGGTCCGCACCGCCAGGCCGTCCTCGGTATACAACCGATAGATCCGCTTGGCGTTGACCGGCCAGCCCTCACGCCGGAGCAGCACGGTCAGCCGCCGATACCCGAAGCGCACTCGGTTGGCCGCCAATTCCCGCAGTCGCATCCGCAGCCCCAATTGCGGATCCCGTCGAGCCCGATATCGCAGGGTTGCCAGTTGGATCGGCAACAGCCTCGCCACCCGCCGCTCGCTCATCGCGAAAGCGGCTTGCGTCCAGCGCCCCAACTCGCGCCGGTGCCGAGGCTTTACAGCTTTTTTCGGACGATCTCCTGCAACACATGTCGGTCCAGCGAAAGATCCGCGACCAACCGCTTTAACTTGCCGTTCTCTTCGCGCAATTGCCGCAACTCGCGCAATTCCTCCAAGCCCAGCCCAGAGTATTTCTTCTTCCAAACGTAGTACGTCGCTTCGCTCACCCCGTGCTCGCGGCAGATGTCAGCCACTTTCGTACCGCTCTCCGCCTGCCGCAAAGCGCGCAGGATCTGCTCTTCCGTATGACCCTTCTTCGACACCCTCGTGGCCTCCCTGGCTTCCCAGAAGACCACGCGCAGCCCGCCTTCCTCAACTTCGTCCTGTCCTAGTTTTCGGGTTTTGGGTCAGCTGCTGAGGGTCCCCCCGTTTCTGGTCCAGGAGTGCGGAGAGTTTTTCGGGCTCTCGAATCTAAGGGCCGCTGTTCCGAACGGCCAGTTGAGCATATTCGTTGGGTGGAACGAAGCCCAACGCGGTGTGAGGTCGACTCTCGTTGTAATGGTTACGCCACACCTCGATCTTGCACTGTGCATCATCGAGCGACATGAACCAGTTGGTATTCAAACACTCGTCCCGCAGGCGTCCATTGAATGATTCCACCACGGCGTTGTCAGTCGGTTTGCCGGGGCGGCTGAAGTCCAGCGTGACCTGATTTAGATACGCCCATTGATCCAGCGCCCGCGAAACGAATTCTGGCCCATTGTCGACGCGAATGGTTAGGGGCGCTCCGCGAACGGCGATGATGCGATTCATCACTTTAACCACTTGCTCGCCCGTGATCCCCTGGCCTACTTCAATCGCCAGGCTTTCGCGGGTGTGGTTGTCGATCACGGTCAAGGCGCGAATGCGACGTCCGTCAAAGAGCGCGTCGGAAACAAAGTCCATCGACCAGCATTGATTAGCGGCGTTGGTCTGCGGCCGCTCCATTCGGCGCGCTGCGCTCACATGCCGACGCGGCCCGCGCATGCGCATGTTTAGTCCTTCCTCACGATACAGCCGATAGACCCGCTTATGATTGATCTTCAGGCCCTCGCGCCGCAGCACGATATAAATTCTGAAGTACCCATAACGGATCCGCGCGGCGGCGATTTCGCGGATACGTCTGCGCAGGACGGCCTGATCGTGACGGATGGTGTGGTAACGATGCCCCGAGCGGTTTGATCGGAGCACTCTACATCCACGGCGCTCGCTGACCTGGTAGGTCGTTTCCAGATAGCGCACCAGCTCACGCCGACGAGCAGGCCTTAGAGTTTTTTTGCCAGTACATCCTGCAGCATGACCTTGTCCAGACTCAAATCCGCGACCAGTTGTTTGAGCCGGCGGTTTTCCTCCTCCAACAGCTTCAGCCGCTTGATCTCCAACACTCCCAGCCCGCCATACTGCTTCTTCCAGCGGTAGTAGGTCTGCTCGCTCACTCCCATTTTACGGCAGACCTCCAACACCGGCGTCCCCGTCTCCGCCTGCTTCAGCGCAAAGGCGATCTGCTCCTCCGTGAATCGGCTCGCTCTCATCGGCACCTGCCCCTCCTCGAGGCTTATTGTGCCCGATTTCTCTCATTGCCGCTGGACCGCATTATTGGGGGGACGTCAATTGCCCAACTCCACTGGCCGCTCAAAGAAGGCCCGATGAGCTCCCGAATCGAGTCCGCCAGCGCGATACGTGTCTAATCTCAAGTCCATCTGCAACGGTGAGTAGGCACTACAAAGCATTAGAAACAGTGCCAAACGGGCTTTTTTATCGAAAGACCGGGCTTGCGCGTGTTATTTGGTTACGACTCGGTTTAGTCACCTTAAGAATCACCGCTCGAAAACCGTGTCGGAACAAAGGGAGCCTTCGTTGCCACGGGTTCTCCAGTGTCTTACGCTGGACCGAACCCTGCGATGAGCCTTGCGAAATTCATTAGAACGGACACCGAGCGAATCCTTGGAGAGTGGGAGGATTTTGCCAAAACTCTGGGTGTTGGCGCAGTCTTGCCAAGATGGGTTTTGCGGGCGCATGCCACGGCGATTTTGCATTCTATTGCCGAAGACATGGAGAGGCCTCAACTTGCCATTGAGCGCGATGCGAAGGTCAAGCGAGAAGCGGTTCATGGTCCGATTGAGCAGGTGGCGGCCGTTCACGTCGACCTGAGAATCGACTCTGGACTCGATCTTCTCCAGATCATAGCGGAATACCGGGCTCTACGCGCCTGCGTTCTGCATCTCTGGCATGCCACGGATGCGGAGGGTTTTGCGCGCGGGGGAGAGGAGATAATCAGGTTTGCTGAAGCGATCGATCAGGGTATCGCGGAAAGTGTATCTGTATACGAACAGCGCGAAACCAAGTACCGCGATCGTTTTCTTGGCATGCTAGGCCACGACCTGCGGAATCCGCTGAATTCCATTGCGCTCTGCGCGATTTCTCTTGCGGAAACGGCGGACCTTGACCAACAGCAGCTTACGACGGTATCCCGCATACAGAATAGCGTGCGGCGTCTGGATCGGATGGTCAGCGATGTCCTCGACTTCGCGCGCGGCCGGCTGGGCAGTCCGATGCCAATAAACCGGACGCGGGCGAACCTCGGAACACTCGCCCGTGAGATCGCCGACGAGGTTCAGTCCGCTAATCCCGGGTTTTCGGTCCACCTCACAGTCGGTGATAATTTGACCGGGGACTGGGACGTCGAAAGACTGAAACAGCTCTTTTCAAACCTGCTCCTCAACGCGATCCAGCACGGCAGCGGGAAAGATATTGGAGTTACGGTCGAAAGCGAGGGCGACCTCATTTTGATTGTTGTACACAACGAGGGTCGGCCTATTCCAAAGGAATCATTGGGAATCATCTTCGACCCGCTCGTTCACGGCAGAGTCTCGGATCAGAACAAGACTGGACTGGGTCTCGGTCTTTTCATCGTAAGCGAAATAGTTTCGGCTCATCAGGGCACGATTGCAGTAGGCTCCTCGGCTGAGGCGGGAACCATTTTTTCGATTCGGCTGCCCCGGCACCAATCCTGAATCCTTAATTGATCATCGGTCGTATTTTGGTCGCAGGCCGGCCCGACATTCTGTCGCACAACTGGGTGCGCAGGCGCGTGGTCGCCCTTCCAGCCAAGTAGCGCGAATCTTCTAGCTGACCCAAGAAGCGTTTCTTGGATAAAATTCGTTCTCTAGCGGCGCGGATGGGACGCGGCTTTGCCTCGAGTACTCGACACAGACACTGGTCCCTGACTTGCAGTTCGATCGGGTCAGGCTGGCTTACTCGCTATCGTGGATCTGGTAGGTTTTTAGCCGAAATATTCGGAAAAACGTAATAATGTGGCTGATTTAAACGACAAATCCGTAATCCTGGTAGTTGATGACGATGCCGACTCCAGGGGCACGCTTGCAGATCTCCTGTCACGGCGAGGATACGTTGTCGAATCTGCCGAGAACGGCGAGCAGGCTTTCGAATACTTAAGCTATTCAAAGCCTGCTTTAATTATCCTAGATTTGATGATGCCCGTTATGAGCGGCTGGGAATTTCTAGAGCGTCAACAAAAAGACCCCGACTTGCGGGGGCTTCCGGTTTTTGTCATGACCGCCAGCGGTCTGGTAGGCGATATCAAGGCGAAGGCCCTGATCCGAAAACCAATCGATTTCGGGGTGCTCATGAGCATGGTCAACCAAACATTGGAGCCTGAACACGCAGGACATTAAACGTCCGGTGAACAGAGGAAAGGCTTTTCCGTCTTCAAGATTCAGCTTACGACTACTATCCCTCTCAAAACCGCACAGCTAATTGCGGTAACAAAACACGCACGAACGAATTAACCCGAAAAGACGATCGCGAGGGCTGATAGAAACTAGATTTTCGATCAACCTGGAACGAAAAAATTACGCAATTCGCACTATTATTTCGGCCAAAGGTCAAGAACGCGCCATACTCATTTTCAGCACCGGGACGATTTCCTCACAAAGCACAGTTGCATAGGCATAGCCTCTTCGCGGATGTAGCGAAGCTTAGGATTCTTGCACTGCCGTAGTCTTCCCGACGGGAGACCTTCTCTTGGGTATGGCGGGAAAGCTGCTCCGGTTGCCTTCTGACGACCGCAAACACGTCGACAGGGGTTCACCAATGATCATCGTAACGAAAAGAACTGCAGCGCTTTTGAAAGCTGTGAAAGCCGCGGACGGTGCCACGAGCGAGGCGGGAATCCGGATTCGCAGGGGCCTCACGGCCAACGAATCTGACATCTCGGTCGGCTTCGAGATCGCCGAGGAGCCCAACTCTGACGATCGACAATTCGAACAGCAGGGAGTCCGCTTTTTTGTCGAGGGCGCGCTGGTAGAGCCGCTCGACAGGTCATAAGGCAAAATTTCTAGCGGCGCCTGGTTATATTTTCGCGGAGCATGTCACAAGCTAATCGAAAAGCATCCTCGAGGTTGAAGAAGAGCACACCGAAGACCTCAAGAACCCTCTGGATATAGCCCGAGAGCCCACTTAGCATCCGGCCGGCACTGGCTGGCTGCCTTCAGGCCCGCGCTTCCGGTCCTATAAAAAAGATTCATGGTTCGTCAGTTCTTGCAGCCGGTTTCATAAGGAATCGTGACGTTGTAGACGCTTTCTCGAAGCAAACTACCGAAAATTCATTGGCGCATACCTTGCTCCCTTGAAATTCAGGGTGCGATGCTCTGAAAAGGAGACGACTGATTTATATGCACTCCATTAAACGCATAGCGATTGTCGCAAATGCTCTGATTGTATGCGGATGCCTCTCGGGCTGCTTCTATAGTCACCACACAGTCGAAAAGGAGCCGGCCGCTGTGGTAACAACTCCAGAGAGGTCAACGACGACCACTACAACGCGAGGCTCCGATGGCACTGTTGAGCGTCAGTCGACAACCACATATTCAAATCCGTAGGTCGATTCGTCGCCTCGTGGTCGAAGACACACCGAAGCCACAGATCACGAGGCGACGTCTATCGATATCTGTAATGTATCAACCAGGAAGCACGAATAGTCGCGAGCAGCTATTTCAGTGAGTTGCGATGGACAAAAAGCAATTGCGATGTTTCCGCTCTCGACCTATCGCATCCGGGTCCATCGCAAATTCGATTTTATAACTGTTGCTAGAGTCGTTCCTCAAAGCACTCGGCGTTGAGTGTCTGAAGGCGCGGCCGCGTTACCTCCATCAGGCGATTTACCCGGTCAGCACTTCTCGCAGGTTAGCACTTCCGTAGGAATCAAGAGGTGTTTTTTATGGCTTCAAAGTCCTCATCGAGAAAATACGGCCCCAAGGCTGCGCAGAAGTTGGAACGCGCGCTGCATGAGGCAAAGCGCGGTAAGCTTAAGTCAGGGCGCTCCGGAAAAAAAGTCAAAAGTCGAAAACAAGCGATCGCAATCGGGCTTTCCGAAGCACGCAAGTCTGGTGCAAAAGTACCACCCAAAAAGAATTCCTGATGCCGTCGTGGTGGCAAGCTATGAGTCGACCGGGCCGCGCTCAGGGGCTGAAATGGAAACGACTTTGCGGCGGGCCCGAAGAACTGAATCGCGCGTATGGGAAATAGGTTCATGCGAAAAGCAACACTTATTAGAGATGCGACTAAACCGCGCTCTCACCCCGGACAAGAGTGGCTCGACCTGGAAGAGATCGCTACGGTCGAAGTTACATCCGAGGATCCGAGCTTCCCAATCGAGTTGGCCCTGGCAGGAGAGTTTCCGGGCTGGCGCGCCGCAGAACCGGGAGAACAAGTCATTCGAATCGTCTTGGATAACCCCAGAGCAGTGCGCCTGATCAGGCTCGAGTTTTCGGAGACCGATAGGGAGCGAACCCAGGAATTCGCGCTTCGCTGGTCACAGTCAGACGGCCGCCTGAGGGAAATCGTCCGCCAACAGTGGAACTTCAGCCCGCAAGGCTCAACCAGCGAGATCGAGGAGTACCAGGTGCAGCTGGAGAAAGTCGCAGTCCTGGAGTTGATGCTAAGGCCCAATTTGACGCCAGATTCTGCAGTTGCGACCTTGGCCGCGTGGCGCATTGCATGACGAAAGCGAAGAGTATCGACATCTTCCGCACAAACCTCACGCGCCCTCAATCTGGTGAAATTTCGTTCTCCGACGATCTTTTCGAACCGTCCGGCTAGGTCCTCGCATCCACTCCACCGAGGCCGGGTCAGGCCGTCGAAGCCGAGCCCAAGTTCGGCTGTACCCCGAGCCCAAGTTCGGCTGTACTCGACGATCTACCACTTTACTTTGCTTCACTGAGATCTCGATTTCAAATTTCCAGTCCTAAATCCCTCCCGATTGACTGCAGTTCGGCAATCTCGTGACATCCGGCGGCAGCCAGGCCTTTTGACTGCTTAGGCTCAATCTACTACGGATTTCTGAACGATGGCGAATTCGAGCTGGGCCGTATGGACGGGAAGACCATACCCTCTGGGCGCCACTTGGGACGGCGAGGGTGTGAATTTTGCGTTATTCTCCGAGCATGCCGAGAAAGTAGAACTCTGCCTCTTCGGCCCGCAGAATAAGGCCGAGATTGGGCGAGTCGAGCTAAGGTGGCAAACCGACCAGGTCTTCCACTGCTACTTGCCAGAGGCCCGGCCAGGGATGCTGTACGGTTACCGTGTTCATGGCCCCTACGATCCTGACCGCGGACTTCGCTTCAATCCTTACAAACTGGTGCTCGATCCGTACGCCAAGGACATTGCCGGGTCGGTGCGCTGGAGCGACGCGCTCTTTGGCTATCGAGTGGGCAGCGCGCGGCAGGATCTTGTAATGGACCGCCGGGACAGCGTCTCCGGGATGCCGAAGTCGCGAATCATCGACTCGTCCTTTACCTGGAGTGACGACCGGTCGCCACGGACTTCCTGGAACGACACCATAATCTACGAGATGCATGTCCGCGGCTTCACTCAGCAAGATCCCGAAGTGCCTTCCGCCCTGCGTGGCACCTATGCGGGTTTGTCTACAGCCCATGCGATTGACCATTTAAGGCGTCTGGGCGTTACTGCGGTGGAACTGATGCCGGTTCACGCCCATGTCGACGAGCGCAACGTCGTCGACAGAAAACTCGTCAACTACTGGGGCTACAACTCGATCGGGTTTTTCGCGGCGGAGCGGCGCTATTCGGCAAGCGGCTATGTCAATGAGTTCAAGACCATGGTCAAGCGACTGCACTCCGCGGGCATCGAGGTGATTTTGGACGTGGTCTACAATCACACCGCAGAGGGGAATCATCTCGGCCCCACGTTATGTTTCCGCGGCATCGACAATTCCGCCTACTATCGTCTCGCCGCCGAGGATCCGCGCTACTACATGGACTTTACGGGTTGTGGCAACACTCTGAACATGCTTCATCCGCGTGTTTTGCAGTTGATCATGGATAGCCTGCGCTACTGGGTACTCGAAATGCACGTGGATGGATTCCGCTTCGACCTTGCTTCGGCGCTGGCGCGTGAGCTTTACGAAGTTGATCGCCTCGGGGTCTTCTTCGACACCATCCATCAGGACCCTGTGCTCTCACAGGTGAAGCTGATTGCGGAGCCCTGGGACCTCGGCGAGGGCGGCTACCAGATTGGCAACTTTCCGGTCGGCTGGACCGAATGGAACGGACGTTATCGCGACGCGGTGCGAACGTACTGGAAGGGGAAGCTGGACTCATCGGTGATCTAGCCTATCGCCTCACAGGCTCAAGCGACCTCTATGAGCATAGCGGCCGGAGGCCATACGCCAGTATCAACTTTATCACCGCGCATGACGGATTCACCCTGGCGGATTTGGTCGCGTACAATCAAAAGCACAACGAAGCGAACGGCGAGGATAATCGAGATGGCACAGATGACAACCGCAGTTGGAATTGTGGTATCGAGGGGCCGACGGACGATCCTGCGGTGCGGGCGCGACGTGCGCGTCAGATGCGCAACTTGATCACGACCCTGCTGTTATCTCAGGGCGTACCCATGCTTCTGGCCGGCGATGAATTTGGGCGTACG
Source organism: uncultured Pseudomonadota bacterium (assembly GCA_963837035.1). Taxonomy (GTDB): domain Bacteria; phylum Desulfobacterota; class Binatia; order Binatales; family Binataceae; genus JASHZA01. The sequence continues at coordinate 781,185 of CAWIMH010000015.1, read as the reverse complement.
CAACGCGGAAACAACAACGCCTACTGCCAAGACAACGAGATCAGCTGGCTCGATTGGCATATCGACCCTGAAGGCCGCCAGTTCTTCGAGTTCGTGCGCCGTCTACTGGAGCTGCGAAGGCAACACCCGGCCTTTCGGCGCACGCAATTTCTTCACGGCCGTTCGATACGTGGCAGCGACACCAAGGATGTTGTCTGGTTGGCACCGCGCGGCACCGAAATGAGCGAGTCGGAATGGAACCAGGGCGCTGCTCACTGCCTCGGCCTGTTTTTGGCCGGCGACGCCACCGACAACTATGATACACATGGGCGTCTTGTCACCGACGACAACTTTCTCCTGCTGCTGAACAACGCCGATACTGCCGTCGATTTCCAATTCGCGCCATTTCTTCCCAAGCGGCGCTGGGCCGTAGTCGTGGATACGAGCGTCGAGGCGGTCGCACGAGACGGCGAGAGAGAACTTGTGCCCGCGGAGAGATTTGTGGTCCAACCGCGCTCGCTTGTCGTGCTCTGCCAGCGCCGCGCAAATGATAATAGGGACTCGTCGTCGGCGCGCCCGCATAGCCAGTCAAAGAGTTAGTCGGCTAGCCCACCAAATAGATCATGATTTTCGACGGCATCTGATCGTTGGTCACGCGCCGCTCGGCACGATCACTTCCCGCAGAATCTCACTAGTAGCAGCTCATCATCATCCCTGAAAAAAGTTCACGATGCGCGGCATCCCTGATGTGTTGACAACCGTCGGTGATTTTATAAGCCTGGGATCAAGCGAAGCCATTCGCATTCGAAGACTCAATTCCCCGCAAATAGCGCTCGAATGGGAACCGAAATTGTTCGGAGGCCAACATGCTTGTAATCGCGCCTGAGACGCTTTTGACGTGTCGCGTCATAGGTTTTGGCTCGCGACGCGCGTCAAATGCGGCTGCGGGCCCGGGGCTTGCAAATCAAATTACGGAACAAGGTAAGGAGGTTCTGGATATCTTTACGGTGACCAAAAAAGCGGCGGCCCTGCTGAAGGCCGCAAAGGCAGCGGATACGGCTGGAATCCGCATCCTGAGAAGCGCATCGGAGCCCGCGTCCGGAAAATCGGCGGTCGGCCTTGCAATCTCTGAAGAGCCCTATCCTGACGATGAAGAATTCGAACAGGACGGATTGCGCATTTTTGTGGAGGATACGCTGGTAGAATTGCTCGACGATCGCATGCTCGACGTCCGCGACGCTAACGCAGGCCCGGAACTCGTTTGGCGTTAGTTGGTATCCACTCCGGCGCAGCTGGAAAAATCGAACCAGACCTGCCTCTCGAACAATAGGGCGGCCCAGCGCGTCCCCGGCGCGGTTGGGCCGCCGCGACTTTGCGAGATTTCAACAAAACGCGCAAATGGATTCGGGCCGACATACTGGTTATTCGCTCAGACATGCCTGTGACATTTCCCCCGCCCTGATTGGAAACCGTCACCACTATGTACCGGCATTTGACGGACTTCGCGCTCTCGCAATTTTGCCTGTTATCATGCTGCATGTCTCAGTCCTGAGTCTTCAACCGGGATGGTTGCGCCAACAGCTAACGCGCGGTTGGTATGGCGTTGACCTGTTTTTTGTTCTAAGCGGCTTTCTGATCACCTGGCTCCTGATAGAGGAGATCGAGGCTACTGGCACCATTGTCTTGCAGCGTTTCTATTTTCGCCGGTTTCTCAGACTCGCCCCTGCCTATGCCTCTATGCTGCTCGCGTTATTCGCGGCCACAGCGATACTGGATCGAAATGGGCTCAACAAAATGACCCAGGTGGCGCCCGCGCTGCTCACTTATACTTACAACTATCAGCTTGCGCTTGAGGGGCCGCATGTCGATCAAATCGTGATCGTTTGGTCCCTTTGCGTCGAGGAACATTTCTATCTCGTCTGGCCTTGGATCTTGCGAAGACTCGGAATTCATCGCGGCTTTTACTTCTCCGCCGCTGCAGTGCTAGTCCTCGCACTCTATCGAACTGCCCTCTACGCCTGGATGAATTGGGGACATTTTGCCTCGCCAAGCGCGGCCTCCAGGATCCGTATCTATTTTTCGACCGACACGCGCATCGATGTAATCATGGTCGGATGCCTCATCGCCCTTTCGTTGCGACAGGTACGCACGCGACGATTATGGGAAAAGGCGCAGCAGTGGAGGTTCTTTCCTTATGCAGCGGCGATAGTCGCATTCATATCCGTCGCATGGATAACTGGAGGCCGTTCCTCGAGCGCCTCTCTCAGAAGCGCCACGGTCGGGTACACACTAGGGGCCTTAACCGTTGCGGCTGTAATAATTGCGATCCTCGCACGGCCCGGTTCGGGGCTAGCGCGAGCGCTTTCCTGGTCACCGCTCGTCAGCGGGGCAAGGTCTCATACGGAATGTATTTGTTCCATCTTGCCTTGGCGCAGACCATATTCAGGCTGTTAGACCCGGGGGTCTGGCTTTCCGCTGCGTCGCGAGCAGCGGTTGAACCGGCTTCTCCTCTAAAGGACAGCACGATTAGCACGTTCGAAACACTAGCCAGCGCTTCGAAACAGCTTACGAATTATCCATTGCTCTACTTTGTCGTTGCGTTCGTCGCCGTGGCCCTCGCAGCCTTCGTTGTAGCGTGGCTACATTTTCGATTCGTCGAGCGCAAGTTCATGGCGCTTCGTCCTCCGGTTCACTTTCGCGTCGGAATCGCGGGGCGAGAAGCGTAGGACACGAAGATAGGCGAGTCTTATCGAGATGCGTGAAAATAGGAGGGTTTTCGCCGCAACTCTGCTGCAGAAAAGTCCGTCTTACTTCCTTATCGGGTCTGTGGTCTAGTCAATTCTTCGCGACGCTCGTTGGCGACTGGTGCGCAGAGGACGGCTCGTGGCGGCGCTACTTGAGGCCGTTGAAAAAAGCCCGGATATCGTCGGCCAGCAACTGCGGCTCCTCCATCGCGGCGAAATGGCCGCCCCGCGGCATCACGGTCCAGCGCTGGATGTTGAACGCGGCCTCGGCCCATTCGCGCGGCGGCCTGGCCATTTCACCGGGAAAAATCGCCGCCGCGGTCGGCGTCTCGATCCGCTTGGTCCCGTCGGGCCGCCACGGATGATGCCGCGCTTCGTAGTAGAGCCGGGTCGAGGAGTTGATCGTCTGGCGTCACCCAATAGATCATCACATTAGTCAGTAGCTGATCCTTGGTGAAGCGGCGCTCGAGGTCACCGCCGCAATCGCTCCAGCGTCCGGAACTTCTCGACGATCCAGGCCGCGAGTCCCGCCGGAGAATCGTTGAGCCCGTAGGCCAGGGTCTGCGGCTTGGTCCCCTGGATCCACTGGTAGCCGGTCTCCTCGCGCCGGAAATTGTCCATGTCCGCGAGGAAGACCTTCTCCTCCTGCGTCAGCTCGCCTTTGCTGCGCGTATGTGCCGCCGACAAATATCAAGTTGAGATGAATCCCGTAGAGGCTGTCGCGTGCACCTCGCCCAGCCGTGACGTAATCGCCGAACCCCAGTCGCCTCCCTGCGCGCAATAGCGCGGGTAGCCCAGTACGTCGGTCATCAGCTTGTGGAAAATTCGGCCATCGCCTGGATATTGATCGCCGCGCGACCGCGATGACCGCGAGAAGCCGTACCCGGCAGCGACGGCGCGATCGACGCTGAACGATCTGCCGGCGTCGCCGCCATGAGCGGCCGGGTCGGTGAGCATCGGGATTATCCGCATGAACTCGTAAACCGACCCCGGCCATCCGTGCGACAGCAGCAGCGGCTTGGGATTCGGGCCGCGGCCCGGCTCGTGGATGAAATGGACAGTCGAGGCCGTCGAATCGTCGCGTGAAATGCGCGAAGCGGTTCAGCTCGCGCCTCGTGCGTGCGCCAGTCGTAGCGCGTCCGCCAGTACTCGACCAGTTCTCGCATGTAGGCGAGATTCGTGCCGTACTCCCATCCGGTGTCGGGAACCTCGTCGGGAAACCGCGTGCGATCCAGCCGCTCGCGCAGGTCCTTCAGAACTTCATCCGTAACTTCAACTTTGAACGGTCTAATTTGCGCCACTGCTATTCTCCTGCTTTGGTTGGAGCGCCTGCTTGACCAGGTCGCTGGCGACCTTGCCGTCCAGCCGCGTGCCAAACTGATCGCGCAACGCCTTCATCAGCGGACCAATTTGACCCACGCCGGCGGCGATTTGGGCCGCAATTGCCGCTCTGACCTCGGCCGGGTCGAGCGCCGGGGGCAGATAGCCGTCGAGGATCTTCGCCTCGGCCTCATTCTGCGCGATCAGGTCTTGGCGCGCACCCTTGCGGGCAAATTCGAGCGCCTCGTCGCGGCGCGCGCGCTCGCGCTTGAGGATCTGGACGATCTCGGTCTCGTTGGCTTCGCGGCGCACGTCCTTTTCGACCCGGGTGATTTCGCTGAGCAAGCCACGCACCGTCATGAGACGCAGCTTGTCGCCGGCTTTCATCGCGGCCTTGAGGTCGTCCTGCAACTTCTTTTTCATACTGATTCCCTCCCGCGAAACTCGAGTTGCGAGCTTCAGTCCTCGAAGAGCCGCATCCGTCATGCGCCGCGCGGCAACCTACCGTACCTCACTGTATCGCCGGCGTCGTGTGCCCGAAAGCGCGCCTCGCAGCCCCGCACTTCCATGCAGACTACTTTCGACCTCGTCTCAACCACCCGATCCGATCACGAACGGACGGCGATCGCGCAGCGACGCTTCCGCGTCAGGAAAACCGCAAGGAGCGATTGTTTCGAACGGTTCGAGCGTTTCAAGCGGTCCCGGCCGCCGCGGCACAGCCCGTCCGGGTTTCACTTCCAGCCTGCCGCTGACTGATATATTCTCAGATGACTTTAACGGGCGCGAAGCGTGGGACGCGTCTGCTAGGAGAGGCCCTATGAAATTTACCTGGTTCCATCTGATGCCCTACCGGTATTTGCCCGAAGACTTCAAGGACAAATACCATAGCGTCTGGGTCGATATCCCACGCGACCTTTACGATCCGAAAATCGGACATCGCCTCTACAACGATTATCTGGATCAACTCGAGTTTGCCGACCGTATGGGGTTCGACGGCCTCGGCGTCAACGAGCATCATCAGAACGCTTATGGGCTGATGCCGTCGCCGAATATTATGGCCGCGGCGATGTCCCGCCGCACCCGGCACGCGAACCTCCTCGTGCTGGGCAATTCGATCGCGCTTGTACAATCCGCCGACACGCGTAGCCGAAGAGTTTGCGATGCTCGACGTGATCAGCGGCGGACGTTTGGTCGCGGGTTTCCCGGTGGGCACCTCGATGGACACGAATTTCTGCTACGGAGAGGTTCCGGCGACCCTGCGCGAGAAATACGCCGAGGCCCATGACCTGATCCTGCGGGCGTGGACGGAGAAAGATGTTTTTTCCTTCAATGGCAAGTTCACCAAGCTACGCTACGTCAACCTGTGGCCGAAGCCATTGCAGCAGCCTCATCCGCCGATCTGGATTCCCGGCGGCGGATCGGTCGAGACCTGGGATTTCTGCGCCAGTCATGAGTACCAGTACAGCTTCCTTTCGTACTTCGGCTATCTGGCCGGTAAGAAGGTGGCCGACGGCTACTGGGATGTGATGGCGAAAAAGGGCAAGCCGCTCAATCCCTACAGTCTCGGCTTCGCCCAGGTCGTCGCGGTCTCCGAAACCGATGAGCAGGCGGAGCGCGACTACGCGCCGCATATGGACTACTTCTACAACCGCTGCCTACACGTCTATAACGGCTTCGCCGATGCCCCAGGCTACCGCACGCTCAACACGATTAAATCGGGATTGCTGGGACAGGTCGGACGCACCGCGGCGTTGCGGCGCGAAGGACTTACCTGGAAGGATTTTCTCAACGAAGGTTACGTGATCGCGGGCTCCCCCAAGACCGTGCGCGAACGGCTGCGCGAGGCGATGAAGAGCCTCAACTGCGGCCACCTTATGATGCTCATGCAGATAGGGTCGATGCCGCCGGAACTGGTGCGCAAGAGCACGGAGCTGTTCGCCCGCGAGGTCATGCCGCACGTGCGCGATCTATGGAGCGACTGGGACGACAAGTGGTCGCCCCGGCCGTTGCCCGAGGACGAACGCGCGATGCCGGCCCCGGTTGAGTTCGGCAAGCGCGAGGTCAACGGCAGGCAGGCGCCTGGTGCAGCCATCAACGGCGAAAGCAGGAGCACCGCGAAATGAAGACGATGCAGAAAATCGGCGGTGGCCGCTTCGAAGTCGAGCTGCAGGTGTGCGGTAGCGGAGAGCCGCTCCTGTTCCTCCATGGCGCCGGCGGACTTACGGGAGTGGATCCGTTTCTCGATGAGCTCGGCAAAGACTTCAAGGTGATCGCGCCCCATTTGCCGGGCTACGGCGACTCGACCGGCGCCGAGCTGATCGATGACGTGGTGGATACGAGCCTGTTCTACCATCAATTGATGGACGACCTCGGCATCGCGGCCGCGCATGTCGTCGGCCATTCGATGGGCGGGATGCTGGCCGCGGAACTCGCCGCACTCGACACGCATCGTGTAAAGAAGCTGGTGCTCGTCTGTCCGGCCGGATTCTGGCGCGACGAGAATCCGATTCCCGATTTTTTCGCGATGGATTTAGGCGATCTTGCCGCCCATCTGTTTCACGATCCGAAGTCTCCGCTAGCGCAGATGTTCACCGCGATTCCCGAGGATGGTGAACGGCTGGCAGAGATGTACGTCGAACGAACCAAGCGGCTGACCCAGGCCAGCAAATTTCTGTGGCCGATTCCCGATCGCGGACTCAAGAAACGCGCATGGCGGATCGCGGCGCCGACGCTGGTCTTGTGGGGAGCCTCGGACCGGCTAATCCCGCCCGTCTACGCGCAGGAGTTCACCAGCCGGATCAAACAGGCCCGTACGCAAACCAACAAGGAAGCGGGGCACATGCTCATGTACGAGCAACCCGAGGCTTTCGTCAAAGCGGTGCGCGACTTTCTCAAGTCCTGACTTCTTCCGATTTTTGACAAATAACGGCCGCGGCCCGAACCCGGGTCGCGGCCATCGTATTATTCGAGGCCGCTACGGCGACGCGAACGTCACGGCTATGCCCCGGAGTCGAAACTCGGGTCGCTACGCGCCAAGCTGGTTGCTCTGAGTCCGGCTTCGCGGTCGCTTATGCATCCATGGCGTACGCGTTTTCTTCGTGTTCGCTCAGGTCGAGACCATTGCGCTCGTCCTTGTCGCTAACCCGCAAACCTACGAGCGCGTCCGTGATCTTGAGCAGGATCAGGCTGCCGAGAAAGGCGAACGATATGCTGGCCAGTACGGCGATGGTTTGGATCCCCAATTGACGGGGGTTGCCGAAAAAGAGGCCGTTCGCGCCCGCAGCATTGACCACCACGCTGGCGAATAGTCCCGTGGCGAGGGCACCCCAGATTCCTCCGACCGCGTGTACACCGACAACGTCGAGTGCGTCGTCATAGCCGAGGCGCGGCTTCGCCCGCACGGCGAAGAAGCAGACCACGCCCGCGACCAGGCCGATGATGACTGCGGAGAGCGGCCCAACGAAGCCGGAAGCAGGGGTAATCGCCACGAGACCGGCAACCACACCGCTTGCCACACCCAGCGTGGTCGGCTTGCCCATCACGAGCCATTCGGCAAAAACCCAGCCAAGCGCTGCGGCCGCCGCGCCCAAGTGGGTCGCCACGAAGGCCGACACGGCCAGGCCGTTGGCGGCCAGCGCGCTACCGGCGTTGAACCCGAACCATCCCGTCCACAGCAGCCCGGCACCGGTTACCGTCAACGTCAGGTTGTGCGGAGGCATCGGCTCGCGCAGATATCCGCGACGCTGCCCGATCACGAGTATGGCGGCCAAAGCCGACGTGCCTGACGAGATATGGACGACCGTGCCGCCCGCGAAATCCAACGCCCCCAACTTATGCAGCCATCCGTCGACACCCCACACCCAATGAGCGAGCGGGTCATAAATCAGTGTCATCCACAGCAAGCTGAAGACCAAAAAGCCGCGAAACGAGATTCGCTCGGCGAAGGCGCCGGTTATCAGCGCCGGCGTAATGACGGCAAACATGCATTGGAAGACCATGTACGCTTGGTGGGGAACGGTGGCCGAATAGTCAGGGTAGGGCTGGGTCGCGCTTACACCGCTCAACCCGATCCAATGCAGACTGCCGACAATCGCATTGCCGGGCGAGAAGGCGAGACTGTATCCGAACAGGGCCCACTGCACCGAGACCAGCGCGGCCAGCATGAAACTCTGCATCAGTATCGCGAGTACATTTTTGCGGCGCACCATCCCGCCATAGAAAAGAGCGAGGCCTGGCGCCGTCATTAGCAGCACGAGAGCCGATGAAGTCAGCATCCAGGCAGTATCGCCGGCGCTAATGGTAGTAGGGGCGTCGCTCGCGTACGCGGGAACGGCTAAGAGAGCGATGGCTGCGGCTGTTCCCACGCAAAGGGTCGGCCTTGGCATCGAGGGTTCCTCCAGTTCAATGTGAGCGCCAAAAGCGCGAGTCTGGATGCGATCCGAAACTCTACGCGCGTATCTTGGTGACAGAAAAAAGACGTAGTGACAAGCAGTGTTGCCGGGATGAATCCGCGTTCAGTAGCCGGGAGGATAGAGTCGGTAGCACATCACGTAAACGACCACCCCGGTGATCGATACATAGATCCAGATGGGCCACGTCCATCGTGCTATTCGCCGATGCTTCCGGAAGTTGCCGTGCAGCGCGCGCCATAAGGTTATTGTTGCCAGTGGAACTATAGCGACAGCCAGCGTGACGTGCGTAATGAGGATCGTAAAGTAGGCTGGTCGGACCCATCCGTAACCCTGAAACCGCACGTCACCAACCTGGTAGTGGTAGAGCGAATAGGACACCAGAAAAGCGAGTGATACGGCGGCCGCGCTCAGCATCAACGCGCGATGAGCCCGAACCCAGCGGCGGCGGATGCAGTAGAAGCCGGCAATCAAGAGGACAGCCGCCGCACTGTTCAGGAACGCGTTCAATGGGGCGAGGTCATGGTAGGTGGAAAACATCGGGAAAGACTATGCAGAGGAGCGAAACGAACGCAAAGCTCTTCTGACGCGGCTATGATCGCGAAAAACGAACCATTCCGCCTTATGAATCTGGAAACTCGATTGAAAAAGCAAGCATAGTTTGGTTAGCTGAACCTTCAACTTGAATAATGGGGCCGCCAGCAGGCGATGCGGCGGATCCCGCGGAGGAACAGATGGCGAAAACGATCATTTCCGCGGACTCGCATATCACGGAGCCACCGGGCTGCTACGTCGACAACATCGACCCGAAATATCGCGACATCGCGCCGAAAATAGTGCGCGATGAGGCCAAGGGCGATGTATTTGTGATTCACGGGATGAAGAAGCCCCTGGGAATCGCGCTGGCGGCAGCGGCTGGCAAGAGCCCCGAAGACCTCAAGATGTATGGGGCAACTTTCGAGAGCCTGCATCGCGGCGGCTGGGATCCCGAAGTGCGTCTCGCCGACCAGGATCGCGATGGTGTTTTCGCCGAGGTCATTTATCCCACGGTCGGCATGCTGCTCTGCAACCATCAGGATTTTGACTACAAGAAGGCCTGCTTCGACGCGTACAATCGTTGGATGGCCGGGTATTCCGGCGCCCACCCCGACCGTCTGATCGGACTCGGGCAGACCGCGATGCGTTCGGTGGAAGAGGGCATAGAGGATCTGCGTAGGATGAAGGAGATGGGCCTGCGCGGCGTGATGATGCCGGGAAATCCGCAGGTCGCAGACTACGACGATCCTTGCTACGGGCCGTTCTTCGAGGCTGCGATCGATCTCGATATGCCGCTGAGCTTTCATATTCTGACCAGCCGCAGCGATGCGATCGGCGGTGGCCGCGGCCCCGTGATCAACGGGTTTCTGTCTATCATCCGGGGCAATCAGGACATCATCGGGACGTTCATCTACGGCGGCGTTTTCGATCGCCACCCGAAGTTGAAGATTGTTTGCGTCGAGGCCGACGCCGGCTGGGTGCCGCATTACATGTACCGGATGGATCACGCCTACAAACGCCATCGGACCTGGATGAGGTGCCGGGAACTGCAAAGGATGCCCAGCGACTACTTCCGCGACCATGTTTACCTGACGTTCCAGGACGACTGGGTGGCCTTCCGCATGAAGGACATGTGCAACTACCGCCGCCTGATGTGGGCGAACGATTTTCCACACAGTGACTCGACCTGGCCGTGGTCACATGAAATCCTGGCCGAGCATACCAAGGGCCTGACGCAGGAGGAGAAAGACGCCATCCTGCATGACAACGTTGCAGACCTGTACCAACTGAGCGTCTGAACGTTATTTCCTTCGGGGAACAAACAGGGCGCCGCCGATCCGAGATCGGCGGCGTCCGTGTATCGGCATCTTGTTTCCTACCCGAGCTCTTTCGATTTTTCACAGAAGTGCTCTAATGAAGCCAATCGGCGAATCCGCCAGTGGTCAGGCGGGCGCTATGAAGGTTTCCAGACTCTAGCGAAGCGACCTGAAGGAAGCTGCCCATGTTCGTTCGGTGATCGAGTACCGGCCTCGAGTCCAGCAGGAGGTGACGCAAGCATGCCATCGCAAATGAATCTCCAAGACCTGGTCCAGGAAACGCGGGTACACAGGAAGATCTACGTCGAGCCTGAGATCTTCGAGCTTGAGATGGAACGTATTTTCGAGCGCAATTGGGTCTTTGTCGGCCACGCCAGCGAAGTCGCGGAGGCCGGCGATTACAAAAGCATTCGCATCGGCACGCAGCCGGCGATCCTGACGCGGGACGAAGACGGCAGATCCACGTCCTGATGAATCGCTGCATGCATCGGGCGGCCACGATCTGTCAGCAGCAGCGCGGAAACTCGAGTTATTTCCGTTGCTGGTATCACGGTTGGACGTACAGCAATAAGGGCGAGTTGATCGGCATGCCTTATGCGGCAGGCTACGGACGTACTTTCGACAAGCGCAAGTTCGCGCCTGGTCAAGGCGGCTCGGGTCGAGAAATATCGCGGACTGGTCTTCGCCAGCCTCGAGTCCCGAGACTGAGACGCTGACCGATTACCTGGCCAAGCGCAAAATACTACATCGATCTGTTTATGGATTTGTCGCCCGAAGGCGCGGTCGACGCGCGCTGCGGTGTACACATAATACGGCTACGACGGGAACTGGAAGTTCCAGATGGAAAATGGCGTAGACGGTTATCATCGCGAACTTCGTCCATCAGTCGTTTTTCGAAATTCAGGGCAAGAAGCTCGGCCGGAAGGTCATGCAATTGTTCACGGAGAATTCCGAGTTCGAGAGTAAGGACCTGGGTAATGGCCATTCGATCCTGGATATGGCGCCGAAGCAGCGTACGGGAAATCGCCCGGTGCGCAATCTCCTGCGCGGCACGACCTCGCAGGCGGCGAGCGACGCCTACATAGACAGCCTCATCGCCGTTTTGGCGAAGCGCGGACCGCCGAGATTCTTGCCGCCTCGAACGTCAACATCGCGATTTTCCCGAATCTTCTGATCATCGGGATTCAGTTGCGCAACGTCGATGCCGATCAAGCGCGGAGCGCACCGATGTTTATCTCACGCCAACGACACTCGTCGGCGCGCCCGACGAGATCAATATCGCGCGGCTGCGGGCGCATGAGGCCTTCTACGGTCCGGCCGGCGGCGGCGCTCCCGACGATGTCGAGATGTTCAATCGCTGCACCCAGGGCCTGCGTGTGAAGGGTGCGGAATGGCTCGAATTGTCGCGCGGACTCGAGCGCGAGCATGTCGGTGCGGACGGTATCACGATCGGCGCACATCACTGATGAAGTTCCGCAGCGCGCGTTCTATCGCAGGTGGAGGAGCCTGATGTGTGGCGTAGCAGCGGTGGCTGGACCGCGTGCACTCGAGGTAGCGGGGGGCTTTTGAGCGCGTACGAGGCGTCAGATGCCGCTGCTCACACGACAAGAGGCTGAGGATCTGCTCTACGAGGAGGCGCGGGCGCTGGACGAACTCCGTTACGAGGACTGGCTTGCGATGCTGACGGCGGACGCGCTCTATTGGCTGCCGTGCGGCGCGACCGCGGATCCCAATCGAGAAATCTCGATCGTATACGATGATTTCGCGAAATTGCAGGACCGCATCGCGCGTCTGTGCTCGGGGGCGGCACACGCGCAGAGCCCGCCCTCGAAAACGGCGCGGCTGATTTCCAATGTGCAAGTTTCGCCGCTGGGCGACAACGAGGCCAAGGTGCTTTCGACGTTCCTGCTCTATGAACTCAGGCGCGGAAAGCAACGGGTCTTTGCAGGCCACTGCGAATACTGTTTTTGTTTCGACGACCGGTGGAAAATCGCACGCAAACGGGCCGTTCTTGTAAACGCCGACGAGGTGATCGACAATCTCACCTTCATCGTTTGATCGCGGTCTTGGTCCCGATCGCGATCGACCCCGGTGCCGAAGGAGGAATCAGCAAATGGCGAACGTCACGCAGTTGGGCTACCTGGGCTTGAGCGTCAGCAACCTCGCCGAGTGGGAGCGTTTCGCCGCCGAGGTCCTTGGTCTTCAGCTAGCGGACAAGGGGTCCGATGGTTCGCTCTTCCTGCGGATGGATGAGAATCATCATCGGTTCGTGGTACAGCAGGGCGACGCGGATGACGTCGCGTTTCTCGGTTGGGAGGTAGCCGACCAGAATGCGCTGCGTGAACTGACCGCGCAGCTACGTAACGACGGCGTCGCAGTGGCCGAGGGCTCTGCCGAAGATGCTCGCAAGCGCGGTGTGCTCGAACTGGTTCGCTTCAACGACCCCAACGACATCCCGAGCGAAGCCTACTATGGGCCAACGATGAACTTCGAGAGCCCGTTCAAGTCGCCGCGGCCGATCTCGGGCTTCGCGACCGGGACCATGGGCATGGGTCATATCGTTTTGCGGGTTGACGATCCGGCCAGAAGCCTGCACTTCTACCGTGACGTGCTCGGGATGCGAATCAGCGACTTCATCGAACTACGGATGCGGCGCGGACAGGCGGGTCCGCCGTTGACACTCACATTCATGCATTGCAATCCGCGCCACCATACGGTGGCGTTCGGGCAGATCCCGGTACGCAAGCGATTGCTGCACTTCATGCTCCAAGTGAACTCGATCGACGATGTGGGTTCGACGATGTATCTCGCGCAGGACCGCGGCATCGAGATCTCTGGTTCGCTCGGGCGGCATACCAACGACCACATGGTCTCGTTCTATATGCGTTCGCCCTCGGGCTTTGAGGTCGAGTACGGTTACGGCGCGCGCACGGTCGACGATGCGACCTGGAAGGTGCAGCGGCACGACGCCGGCAGCGTGTGGGGACACAGAGGGCTGGGTGCGCCGCCGCCGAAGCCGGCCACTGCCTAACGAGCAGCGCTCACGCACGCTGGTTGTAGGAGTTCATCGCACGCTCGAGGCCGTCGCGCATTATGGCCATCACCGCGTCGCCGGCACGGTCGAAGACCGCCTCCATGGCGATCGACTCCTCGTTGCTAAGGGGTCTCAATAGGTAGTTGATGTCGTCGACTGCGGCCTCACCGTGACCGATCCCCACACGAACGCGGATGAAATCGGGTGTCGCGAGGGATTCGATTATCGACCTGACACCGCGATTTCCGGCGTCGCTACCGCCACGCTTGATGCGCAACTGGCCTGATTTGAGATCCATTTCGTCATGGACCACGATCAGCCGCTCGGCCGGGATCTTGTAATAGCCGAGCATCGCGGAGACACATTCGCCGCTGCGGTTATAGAACGTTTGTGGCGTAACCAGGATGATCGAGCCGCCCTCCCAGCGGATTTCCGCGTAGAGGCCGTTGAATTTGCGCCGCGACAGCTCGGCGCCGTTCCTGGCAGCGAGACGCCGGGCAATCATGAAGCCTGCATTGTGGCGGGAGCGGCGATATTGCTCGCCCGGATTTCCCAGTCCCGCTATCAGCCACCGCACTTCTTCACGCCGGGGGTCAGTTGCATCATGCTCCCGGGTGCGAACGGGGCGGAACTTCTCGAAGAAGCGGCCGAATCGGCTCATCGCTTGAACGTGCTGGGCCCGCGAGTCAATATGCGATGCCCACGGGACGCGCGCCGCGCTTGTGCGCGGCGAAGATCGGTTTTATCAGGGGTGCGAGCGCATCGAACAATGCGGTCATCTCTGCGGGGCGACCGATTGAAATCCTAAGCCCATCGGCGAGCGCGGAGCGCGGAAAGTGGCGCACCAGAATCCCGCGGCGGCGCAGTGCCGCGGCGATCGGTCCCATGTCGTGGCCCGTGATGCGCGCGAGCACGAAGTTGGCCTGCGATGGGGGCACCTCAAACCCCATCAGCCGGAGCCGTTTCTCTGTGATTGCGCGTGTCCGCTTTATCCGTTCAACGTTCCGATGCATCCACGCGGCGTCGCGCATAGCGGCCGCTCCGGCGGCTATCGCGATCCGGTTGATATTGTAAGAATCCTTGACCTTGAGGAGTCCCGCGATCACCTGAGGCTGTGCAAAGCAGAGCCCCAGGCGCAACCCTGCTAGCGAATACGATTTCGAAAGCGTACGCAAAACCGCGACATTGCGGTGGAGTTTCGTCAGACGAAGCGCGTTGGTCTCCGCGAAATCCACGTATGCCTCATCGATAACGAGCAGGTTGGGCGCGAGCGCGCGGGCAAGCGAATCGAGCGCGTTGACATCGGCGATCGTGCCACAAGGGGAATTCGGATTGCACACGATAGTGAGTTGGGCGTGTTCGCGTGCGAGCGCGTCCAAGGGCGGAGCAAAATTGGGACCCAGGGGGGCCGCGGCAACTCGCGCCTCTTGAATCGCTGCAAGAGTGTCGTACAGCGAGTAAGTGGGCAGCGCGTAAGCGACCTTGTCCCCGCTGGCTAGCGCCGCCCGGAATACCATTGCGAGCAACTCATCAGAGCCATTACCCGCGAGAATCATGTCCCTGGGCATTCTGTACAGGCGTGACGCGGCGGCAACGAACTCGTCGGCGCGTGGCGGAGGATACAGTCGTAACGACGATCCCGCGGCTTTGTTCACGGCACGCCGCACCCGGGGCGAAGGCGAGTAAGGGTTTTCGTTGGTATTGAGCTTGATGAGCCGCTGGCCAGGTCGCGGCTGCTCGCCCGGAACATAGGGCGCCATCCTCTCGATTGACTCGCGAAACATTCGGGTCAGGATCGACTCGAACTGAGTGGACGCCGGCGTAACGCCTCACGAGATGCACGCGTTACCGCCGCTGTCGACTCGAGCACCCAGTCCAGGTATGGCTTCGAGCCCTTCGCTACCGCGATCGCGATTATCTCAGGAACGTCGTAGCTGTGCATTTTTCTGACTTGGTCTTCTGAGTTTCGCGTAGAGACGCGCGCGGGTCTTTATCACCAGAAGATATTCACGCTCGTCCTCGATCAGACCGCGCCAGCGGTAGAATGAACGCACCGGGCCGACGATATTGACGCAGGCGGCCAGTCGTTGTTCGACCAGGGAGTGCGCAATATTTGCGGCTTCATCCTCGTTGCCCGCCATAACGAAGACGATCGTGGGATCGTCTTTGGCCGCAACCATCGGGCTACTTTAGCGGCGAGCGCCGTAACAGTCCAAGCCGAGCCAGAACGTCCCTGGTGGCAGGGCAGGGGTCCGGCAGGCGTCTTTCGAGGCGCTGAAGCTGGACGCAAAGCAGCAACAGATCGCTCCACCGATCGACGTCGTACCACGACGGTCCAAGCGCATAGCGCACCTCGCGGCGGTCGAGCCGAGCGACGGTCTCGGCCAGTACACGCGTACCGCCCCATCGCACTCCACGAAAAATGTCAGGAACTGGGCCGCGTACTCCGATCAGATAGTAACCGCCATCCAGACTCGGTCCTAACACTACGGGCGCACGTCTCAGCAAAGTCACACTGCGGCGTAAAATAGCGAGTGGCAAAGACGGGGTATCGGTGCCAAGCAGGATCGCGCCGCGATCGGCGAAGGGCTCGATCACGCGTTGCATTCGCGCACCGAGAGTGCCTTGGCCCTGATCGAGAATTGTTGCGTGGTGGCGCCGCGCGACTGCACGAAAGTAGTTGCTGTTCTCCGCGCCACGCGCCGCGCTGCCGGCAATTGCTAGTTGCATCCGCAAGCTTGCCGCCTTCGCCAGGGCGTCGCGAATGAAGGCGTCCGCGAGCGCAGCCGTATTGCGGGAGCCGAGCTTTGCCGCAAGTCGCGTCTTGGCCGCCCCGGGTACCGGCTCGCGCGCGAAAACAATTACGGTCGCTCGATCAACCGCCGTTGGTCATCTCCTCTTCATATGGTCGAGGGTGTCGTCAAGTGTGATCGGCGCCCGCCGTCAACGGATCGTGTTTGGTTTGATTATATTGATGGGCAAACTCAGTGTTTTAATGACGAAATTCGCTACAGATGTGATCGGTTTTGGAATAACGGTCGGGTTGCCGACGGGTCCGCGCACCTGGAAATAGGCCGCCAAAAGCCCACTGCTGCCGTTGGCGATATTCTCGCCCATCAGCGGGATTTTACTAACGATCCAACTCACAGTGGTAAACGGTATTAAACCGATCCGCAGGTTCAGTGTCCCGGATCCTAGTTTCATATCGCCACGCGCGGTGACGGACATCACGGGTCCGTCGAGTTTCAAATTGTCAGTATAGAAATCTCCGCCCTTGCCTTTGAAGTCACCGGTTAGCGATTTGAACGGAAGGCCCGCCACCAGCGGGTTAGGGGATTGCGCCGTAATCCAGCTTCTGAGGTCGATGAAACTCAAAATACGCGTCAGCAGCACGAAGCGGTTGAGGGTGCCGTCCCGGACTTCGAGCGTGGCCGTTCCGGCCAGGGTGTCGAAGAAATCTACGTCGGTATTCGCCCACAGATCGGCGCGGGCGTAAAGCTGACCACCGTTCAGCGCCGGCTGGCCTCCCGGTTCCATCAATTGCGTCAGCGGCTGCGCACTCATACCGGCCATAGTGCCTTTCACATGGATCCAGTCATCGCGCGCGCGGCCGACAATATCCAGGTCGATCCTGCCCCCAAATGCCCTGGCGGTAAAGTTGGAGACGTGCCAATCGGTACTGTCATGACTGAAGTTGCTCGCAACGTCGCTCATCACCAGCTTGTCGAAATTTCCAACTCGCGACGTGATATGTCCGGTCACCGGAACCGGGAAAAAGTGCGGAGGCGTTGCTCGTGACCAGGGTAGACGGATAAAGCGCATAACTTCGAAATCGAGGTTCTCCGCCGCGGCATCGATTCGCAGAGTCGGTCGAGCAAGCTCTGGCACGGTGAACTTGAGCTGTATTGGCGAGCCTTCAATCCGGCTCGATGGCATTGATACTTCCATGCCCTTTCCGTCCAGGAGCAAGGTTGCCGAGTCCGTCATGATCGGCGAACGGAGGAAGCCCAACTGAACTTCGCCTGGCCCTAGGGTGAGTTTGCCGGTGATGATCGGTTTGTTGGCGTTCGCGAGGTCGGCATCGATCTGAAGGTGTCCGGCTATTGATCCCTTAGCCGACAAGTCATCGGGATCGAAGAGGAGGGGAAGCCACTGGTCGGATGGTATCGAGCGCAATTCGACCGAGAATTGGCGCGGCGTTGGGAACACTGGTCGCATGTCCAGCCTGCCGTTCAGTACGACCTTGCCGCCCTGCTGTCCCACGAAGATCGCTACCACTTGGTCGATCTGGAGGCCTTGGGGTTGTAGTGTCGCTGTGCCGCTCTGGAGCGCAATGGCGCTGGGGGCTCCTTTAACACTGGCTTGCAGATTTTTCAGATCGAAGCGGGCGCGGTAACGCTCCGGCTTTGTTAACGTCAGACCCTTGAGATCGCCGACGAAATTAAGATCGACTGGCACATGCCCGCTGACCCCTTCGATTTTCGCCAGCGCTCGGGGTTGCGCTTGACGCAACATCGCTGCGGCAGCGGGATAGAGTTCGCTGACATCGAGATCGCCGGCGAACGTTGCGGCATAAGGGAGATGATCGGGTGCTTTCCGGAGATCGGCGTGCAAGCTCGCCGCATCCACGGTCGAATTTCCTATCTTCGCGGAGCATTGCGTCAGTTTGATTACGGCGCCGGCGTAGCTGATTCCGGCTTCGACTCGACTGATGGACGGAATCTTCAGTTCCTCGGGCGGGACAAAGCCGCCACCGCGCACCGCTGCTGCGACGCGAAGGCTGTCGCGAACAGTTGCAGCGGTCCAATCCCGTAGGGGCAGGCCGGTGTCAAGGCTGGCCTGGCTGATGCTGAGTTCGCCAGCATCGACTCGATCCAAGAGGGCGATCGCTGCCGCCGGTATACCGCGCACCGAATGAAGCCACGCCGCCACTCCTGCGAGTGACAGCTTGATTCCGCCCACGCTCATGGTGAACGTGCGTATCGAGTCGTATGGTCGCGCGATGATCGCGGTCCCGTCCAGCAGACGCTCGCCTGTGTGCTGCAGAGAGAGGCCGGTCAAGCGGACTTCCGCCGTCGAAGCGCGGTAGTTCGTATAAAGCTGCAAATCTCCTAGCGCAGTCGAGCGAGTCAGGGCTTTTCCACGAATCACCGTCTGGTGAGTCTCGATACCCGCGTTCCCGTTCAGGTCTCCCAGGGAATTCAAGGTGAAGCGAAGGCTTCCTTGTGCGTGACCCTCAGGCGACCAGTCGGTGGTTTCGAGATTTTTGAGGTCGAGCCCGCTGAACCAGAGACGACCACCCGCCAGGGCCTCGGTTGCGGCGCTTGTATCCGACAATCCGCCCAGCCAGAGGTTACCCGCCAGCCGGGCACCCCCGAATGGCGCTTGGCGCCAAACCGCATCAAAGCTTAGCAACCAAGGCCAGGGCCCTGGGCGGCGATGCTCCCGACGAGCGGTCGCATTGACATTGTCGACAAGGAGAATTCCGCTTTCATTTGTCACTGTCGCATCGCTTACTTCGACACGGCTGCTGATGCCCTGAAGGACGTCGAGCCCTCGCTTCAGAGTCGCGATCGCCTGCGCATCGATGCGTGGTATTCCGCCAGCGGCGGCTTGCGTCGCAGCCGAGGGAATATGGACGTCGGGATGATCTAATACGATCGTATACAGAGGAAGTCCGTTACTGTGGAGAAGCGAATGATACGTGATGATGATTCGGATAGCATCGAGCCGCATGAGTTCCCGCTGGCCCGTTAAGATGATCGGATGTTGCAGCACGACCACGAGATGACGGCGGAAACTTACCTTGGTGCTTCGGACGAGAACGTTGAACCCGGTACCCTCGCTGATCTCCGAGAGCGCCAACTGCACAAGCTTTGTCTGATTCCTGATCGCGTATCGCGCGGCAAGGGCGCAGACTGCGGCAATCAACACCAGTCCGAGCAGAAGAAGCCGGAGCAGTCTCATTTCAGCCAGGGTGGCTAGGATCTACCGGGAGAGGAATGCCAGCCGGACCAGGGAATTTCACGACGGTCAGTCGCTTTCAGCGATCTCGGGCTGTGCGCTTTCAGTCCATCCTGTGCGATGTTTGCTGCGCAGTCCGGTCTTAAGGATGCGGTTGCGCATTCGTACCGACTTGGGCGTGAGTTCAACGAGTTCCTCCTCGTCGATCCACTCCAGCGCCGTATCCAGTCCCATGACGCGTGGCGGTGACAACCGGATAGCTTCATCGTGGCCAGCCGCACGTATATTGGTGAGCTTTTCTCGCGACAGACGTTTACCGGAAGGTTAGTCTCACGCGAATATTCGCCGACGATCATGCCCTCATAAACCGGTTCGCCAGCGGTAATAAAAAAACGTCCACGCTCCTGCAGGTGAAAGATGGCGTAGCCGCTGGCGGTGCCCTCGCGATCGGAGATCATCGCACCGTTTTGTCGTGAACGGATCGTTCCACACCACGGACCGTAGCCATTAAAGATGCTGTGTAGCACACCAAGTCCGCGCGTTTCAGCGAGAAACCGGCCGCGAAAACCAATCAATCCGCGCGCCGGGACGTCGTATTCCAGTCGTACTCGCCCGCTCGCTTGTGTTTCCATGGTGCGCATCCGGCCCTTGCGCGCGGACAGACTCTGCGTGACGGTCCCGATAAAGTCCTGCGGGATGTCCACGAGCAGGAATTCCATAGGTTCCAGGAGCGCGCCATCCTCCTGTCGGGTCAACACTGTGGGCTTGGATACCTGGAGCTCGTAGCCCTCGCGCCGCATCGTCTCCAGGATAACCGCCAGTTGCAATTCGCCGCGTCCCATGACCCGCCAAGCCTCCGCGCTCAACTGATCGACGCGCACGCTGACATTGCGGCGGGATTCGAATTCGATTCGTTCGCCCAGCTTCCGCGAAGTAACGTAAGTCCCTTCACGTCCGGCCCACGGCGCGTTGTTGACCAAAAAAGTCATGGCCACCGTCGGCTCATCGATGCGAATTCCAGGAAGGGCGCGGGGATTTTCGAGATCGGCTATCGTATCGCCGATCTCGATCTCTTCGATCCCCGCGATCATGACGATATCACCCGCCTGCGCCTCGCTCCGCTCGACACGTTTGAGTCCCTGCCATCCATACAACCGCGCGACTTTGCAGATGACACGGTTGCCGTCGGGCCTGCACAGCGAGTAGTTGCCACCGGCTACGATCTGCCCAGCGATCAGGCGGCCAATCGCGAGACGGCCAACGTAGTCGTCATAGTCGAGATTGTTGACCTGGAACTGGAGCGTCGCATCGGGATCCACTTCGGGACCCGGCAGGTGGGTTCCAATCGCCTCGAAAAGTGGGCGCAGATCCGTGCCGGGGTCGTTCAGCCTCGTAGTCGCGGTACCCGCTCGTGCGTTGGTGTACAGCACGGCAAAATCGAGCTGGTCCTCGTGCGCACCCAAGTCGATAAAAAGGTCGTAAACTTCGTCGAGCACTTCTGCGGGCCGCGCGTCCGTGCGATCGATCTTGTTGATGCAAAGAATTGCCGGCAGCCCGGCGGCGAGCGCCTTCTTGAGTACGAATCGAGTCTGCGGCAAGGGTCCTTCACATGCGTCGACTAACAGAAGGACGCCGTCGACCATTGAAAGCGTGCGTTCGACTTCTCCGCCGAAGTCCGAATGACCAGGTGTGTCCACGATATTGATTCTCATGTCACCCCAGACAATCGAAGTGTTTTTCGCCATGATCGTGATGCCGCGCTCGCGCTCAAGCGCGAAAGAATCCATCACGCGGTCGACCAGCTGCTCATTGGCTCTAAACACCCCGGCCTGACGTAGTAACGCGTCGACCAACGTGGTTTTCCCATGGTCGACGTGGGCAACGATGGCCAGGTTCCGAATATCGTGACGTCGCATGTGTATTGTTTCGAGTGCCGAATAGTCGAAAACGCGGCGGAGTCGCATCAGCTCCCCGGCCGCGCTGGACCCAAGTCTATCCGTCCGCGGCGGAGGTGTAAACGCGTCTTTGCGGCGTTACTCGAGAAGGGCGTGAGCCTCGATCGGCGGGTTCGAGCTTTTGGGCCGAGTCGCGTTAATACGATGGCGGGCCGGGGGTTTCCTCGGGAGAGATTGGTATCCCTTCGTCCGGAGGCTTCAGCTTGTTCAGGAGTTCTTTGACGTTTTTAACCTGGACGATCTTCCATTTGCCGTCCTCGCGCGCCATTCCTACCTCCCAGACGTGACCCTTTTTGTCCTGCCAGCGCGTGTATGCAGTGTCGTCGTTCCGATGCAGCAACGCGATCGCGCCGAGAACCGCGACCGTCGGCATCTGGACCTCCTTGGCGCCGTTGTTGACCTTCTGAACCGCCCAACTTTTAAGCAATCCGGACATGGGACCCGAGAATAGGTCGACAGCACCCTCACCAATTATCTGGCCGAGTGTCGAACTGGTGTCGCCCGCGTCGCCCCCACTGCCACCAGTGGTCTTATCCTGCAACATTTCGTATCCCGCATTACGGACGACCTTTTGGAAGTCAACGTAGGTGGCCGCGGCGTCGCCATCGCGATTGTCGATGGCCTGTTTCAGCTTGAAAACCAGATACGATGGCGTATCGGGCAGATAGAAAACCGCCCATCCGGCGACAACCAACACAATTAACAGCGCGGTCCAATGACGAAGAGCGAATCGGGCCATTCTCAGTATTGTGCCGTCCGGTTGACGGTCAGGAAAGCCGTCTCACGCCTTTCCGGTGAAAGGCGTCGCAAGAGCATCTACGAAAGTAAGCGGGCTGCCGCTTTGTCGAGTAGCCAGACTAACTCGCCCTCGGTCGGGGCGATCATCTGGGCGGGAAATCGCTCAGGATCGCGCGGCCCCTGCAAAATATTCTTGACCGCCTGGGCCTTGCTCTCTCCAGCGACCAGAAACACCACGTGCGCGGCATTATTGAAAACCGGGACGGTCAACGATACGCGATGACGTTGCGGAGCGTCCACTTCCACCGCTACTGCGATCCGTTCGGTCTCATAGATGGCCGTAGAGCCGGGAAAGAGGGATGCCGTGTGTGAATTGTTGCCCAAACCCATCAAAACAAGGCTAAAGCGCGGAAACTCGCCCTCGGCGAGTCCGAAATGTTCGCGCAAATCATCTTCGTAAGCCCGCGCTGCCTGCATCGGTGGCTCTTCGCCGCGAATGCGATAGATCTGATCGGGTCTAAGCGTCAATCGCGTTAGCATAGTGCGATTGGCCATTCCGTAGTTACTCTCAGGATCATCCGGCGGCACGCAACGTTCATCGCCCCAGAAGAACCGCACTTCTTTCCAGTCCACGCTCAAAAGGAAACGCGTCGCCAACAGCTCATAGGTTGCCGCGGGCGTCGAACCGCCGGATAGGCATAATGTAAATTCGCCGTGGGTACAGACCGCCTCGCCGGCAATATGCGCAACTTCCTCAGCCCCGCGCACATATAGACCCGCGGCGTCATCCAGCACAATTATCTTGCTCTCGCTCACCGGATATATCCAATTCGTTCCTTGCGACTGCCGAAAGTCGCTGACAGCGACCTAAACGGGTCGCTATGCGTCGAGGTTGGAGGCGAATAGCTCGTCGATAACCTGACGTAAAGAGTTCAGCGCCACCTCATGATCGCCGTGTAGATGAACGCGAATCACGCGACGGCCGTGATTCTGCAACGATTTGTAGTCACCGAGATACTGCGCCTCGTTGAGGGTTGCGAAGCCGTATGGCGCGCCAGGAATCGCCGGATTATCCGCGTGATCCTGGGTGATTTGCAGGAAGAGCCCGGTGTTGGGTCCGCCTTTGTGCAACTGTCCGGTCGAATGGAGGAACCGCGGGCCGTAACCAAATGTTGTCGCAATCCTGAGGTGATTGCGCACGGCTTTGCGTATTTTTCCGATCTCCCGTTCGACCGCGGTACTGGGCGTTAAATAGGCCATGATGGCGAAATAGTCGCGTGGGTTTGCAAGCTTTAGGAAGCCTCTGAGTGTTTCTTCAAGTCCGCGTGTCGAGCCGATCATGCCCTGTAGGGAGACTGGACAGTACAGTGCAAGGTTGCCCTGTTCACTGCTGAGTGCATCGCTCGGGAGCTTGGCCGTCGCTCCGAACTCCTTCAGCAGGCGGCCGGTATTGTCTTTGCTCTCTTGGACATTGGGCTGGTCGAAGGCGTCGATGCCGAGAATTGAACCGGCTGTGGCTGTCGCGATCTCCCAGCGCATGAACTCCTCGCCGAGACCGATTCGGTCGTCGATCGAAATGCGGACCACCGGCGCTCCGGACTTCTCCAACGCGGCGACGGCTTCATCCTGAGCCGGGTCGGTTCCATTTTTCAGTGCCAGATAGCCAAAAATACGATCGTCGCCGTAGTCACCAGGCACGCCGAGCGGTTCATCGCACACAGGGATTAAGCCAATGCCCTCCTTACCCGTGCTTTCTGCGATCAGTTGCTCGACCCATAGCCCGAAAGTTGCGATCGGCGGCGATACGATAAAGGTGACCTTGTCGCGGCCGGCCTTATAAAGAGTGCCGAGGGCAGCACCGAGAGAAACGGCGAGATTATTTTCCACGCGAACGCATCCGGCAGAACTGTGCTGCATCCGAGAGGCGCGTTCGAGCATCGCTTCGACGTCGATCCCAATAAGCGCAGCGGGCACCAGACCGAAGTACGAAAGCGCCGAATAACGTCCGCCAATATCGTGGGGATTCAGAAAAGTGCGGCGGAACCCGTTGGCCTTCGCGAGTTTTTCCAGATTCGTACCGGGATCGGTGATCGCGACAAAGCTCCGGCCTGCCAGAATCCCCTTGCGTGCCTTGACGAGCTCGAAGAAATACGCGCAATGCGAAAGCGTTTCGACGGTGCCGCCGGACTTCGTGGAAACCACGAAGAGGGTCTGTGCAATATCGATCCTCTTTTCGATCGCTGCGATTTGCGCCGGTATGGTCGAATCGAGCACATGAAGGCATGGAAAGCCCGCTGCGCTATAGAACGTGCGTGCCAGGACTTCGGGGCACAGGCTCGAGCCGCCCATCCCGAGCAGAACGACGTCGCGAAAGCCGTCCTTGCGCACCTCATCCGCGAATTCGCGCAGGGCCGCTGCTTGCGCCATCATTTGTTGCGGAACGGTCAGCCATCCCAGGGCGTTGGCGACGATCGCCTGATGCGCGGGCTCCTTCTTCCAGAGGGTGGTATCCTTGCGCCAGAGCCGCGCGGGGAATTCTTCCTGGTCGAGCTTCTTGTGCGAAGCCGCCAGTTCTTTTTGCCACGATGGCGCGCTGATCTTTTGGGTATCGAGGGCACCGGCGACGATCGCGTCGCGACGCCCGCTGATCACGGCGATCAGCTCTTCGAACGACTTTATAAATGACTCGACGCCTTCCTTTTGTAACTCCTCGCCGATGGCATCGAGATCGATCCCGACGGCGGCAAGGCGCTTGATGGTATCGCGCGCCCCCGCCAGATTCTCTTCGAGTGTGACGCCCGGCGCACCGTGATCGCGGAACGCATTCATGGTTGCGGGCGGCATCGTGTTCACGGTATCGGGCCCAATTAACTCCTGCACGTACTTGACGTCGCTGTACGCTGGATTCTTGGTGCCGGTGGAGGCCCACAGTGGCCGTTGCACGCGTGCGCCTTTTGCGGCCAAGGCAGCAAAGCGATCGCTCTCAAAGAGTTCTTTGAAGCGCTGGTAGATAAGCTTCGTGCTCGCCACCGCGGCGCTTCCGCGCAGTGCTGCGATCGCTTCGTCGGCCTGGACCTTGAGCTTTTCGTCGAGGCGCTTATCAACCAGCGCGTCCACCCGGCTTACAAATACGCTCGCGACCGAAGCGATCCGATCAATCCGCTGACCCGTCTGCGCACGTCGCTCGAGCCCCCGGATATAGGCGTTCGCAATCGACTCGTAATGCGCCAGCGAGAACATCAGCGTCACGTTGATATTCAACCCGTCGCTAATCAGTTGCTCGAATGCTGGAACGCCGGCTGGTGTCGCTGGAACTTTGATCATGAGGTTGGGCCGGTCGATCAGCTTGCGGTAGCGATGCGCCGCAGCGATCGTTGCATCGGTATCGTTTGCCAGCAGCGGAGAGACCTCATAGCTGACGTACCCGGTGCGGCCCTCGGTGCGGTCGTAAATGGGCCGCAGCGCGTCCGCCGCCGCCTTGATGTCGGTGGTCGTGAGATCCTCGTAGATCCGCTCCGGTCCCTCGCCTGCGCTTACCAGTTCGTGAAGTTGATCGTCATAGTCGGGCGAACCCGCGATGGCTTTTTCGAAGATGGTTGGGTTCGAGGTCATCCCGTCGAGACCGTCTTCGTCAATAAGGCGGCGGAACTCGGCGGACGCGAGCAGGTCACGCCTGATATAGTCAAGCCACACGCTCTGCCCGAAGCGCTCAAGCGCACGCAAGCGGCTTTCAGAATTGCTCATGATTCATTGCTCCCGGAGGTTAATTCCGCATGAACATGGTCACACGGATTGGCCGAAAACAGGGTCGGCAAGATCAGCTCGCGAGCAGCCGCAGCGCTCGCTCAACGACGTTCTCGGTGGTGAATCCGAAATGTTTCATCAGGTCCTGGTAGGGCGCCGAAGCGCCGAACGTGGTCATGCCAATTACGTCGCCGTCGAGGCCAACCCAGCGATACCATGACATCGGCGAAGCAGCCTCAATTGCCAGGCGGCGCCTGACCGATGGTGGCAACACCGAATCGCGATAAGCCGGATCCTGGTGTTCGAAAAGCTCAAAACTGGGCATACTGACTACGCGCACAGCGCGGCCCCGCTTCTCGATCTCTGCTTTCGCCCCTGCTGCGAACTGAAGTTCCGAGCCACTGGCCATCAATATGATATCCGGAGTCGTCCCAGCGGTTTCCGTAAGAACGTAGGCGCCGCGGTTCAGGCCCGCGGCCGGGGCCACCAGCGTCCGATCGAATGTCGGTAGTTTCTGTCGAGATAGCACCAGCATTACCGGCCCGTGTTTGTGGGTCATCGCGAGCCGCCAGGCTGCGCACGCCTCATTGGCGTCGGCCGGACGAATCACTGTCAGGTTGGGAATCGCGCGCATCGCGGTCAAGTGCTCGACCGGCTGATGGGTAGGGCCATCTTCACCGAGGCCGATCGAATCATGCGTGAAAACATAGACGATGTGCAGCCCCATCAAGGATGCGAGACGAATGGCCGGTCGGCAGTAATCGGTGAAGACGAAGAAGCTCGATCCATACGGAATAAACCCGCCGTGCAATGCGATGCCATTGAGGATAGAGCACATCGCATGCTCGCGGATGCCGAAATGGAGATTCCGCCCAGCGTACTGCGCGCGTTCGAAGTCACCGCCATCCTTGACATCGGTAAAGGTCGACTCGTTGAGATCGGCGGCTCCGCCGAAGAGGCTCCACACTTGTTTAGCAATCGCCTGCTCGACTCGCGAGGCCGATTCCCGGGTGGCGAGTGAGTCAGCAGGCCTAAACACCGGCAGATCCTGGTCCCACCCGGCAGGCAGGTCGCCCGCGATCATCGCGCGAAACTCGGCGGCCGCTTGTTGATTGGTTTTGGCGTAAGCTTCGAACGCGCTGTTCCACCTTTTTTCGAGTTCCGCGCCGCGACCGACGCATTGCCGAAACTCCGCGAGCGCCTCATCGGGGACAAAGAAGTCGGGCTCGAGCGGCCATCCGTAGAACTTCTTTGTCAGCTTGACCTCGTCGACGCCGAGCGCCTTACCGTGCGCTTCCGAGGTGTCCTGGCGATGGGGGCTGCCATAGCCGATATGGCTGCGGACGCGAATCAACGAGGGGCGATTGCCCTCGGCAATTCCATTTTCGATCGCGCGCGCAAGAGCATCCAGGTCGTTGGCATCTTCGACCGACTGTGTGTGCCATCCATAGGCGTCGAAACGCCGACATACGTCCTCGGAAAAGGCGATCGCGGTACCACCGTCGATGGTGATGTGATTGTCGTCATACAGGTAGATGATGTTGCCGAGGCCCAAATGGCCGGCGATGGACGCTGCCTCGCTCGAGATCCCTTCCATCAGGTCACCGTCGCTGACGATAGCGAATATACGATGGTCGAACAGGGATTCATCGTTCCGCTGAAAGCGGGAGGCCATACGCTTGGCGGCGATCGCCATCCCGACGCCATTGCCGAAACCCTGGCCCAGCGGCCCCGTAGTGGTCTCCACGCCCGGAGTAAGACCACTTTCGGGATGGCCCGGGGTTTTGCTGCCGAGTTGGCGGAAGCGCTTGATTTCCGCCAGCGGCAGATCGTAGCCGGTCAGATACAGCAGGCTGTACAACAACATCGATCCATGACCAGCCGAGAGCACAAACCGATCGCGGCCATACCAATGCGGGTTCCTGGGGTTGTGGCGCAAGAAACGCGTAAAAATCAGATACGCAGCCGGTGCCATCCCCATCGGCATTCCGGGATGACCGGAGTTGGCTTTCTGCACTGCATCGATCGCGAGCACGCGGATCGCGTTGACGCAGAGTTGTTCGAGGCTGGAAGGGATGGTTCTGGTTTCGGGCGCGAGTGCCACGTTTGGTTTTCCTTTCTGAAAACTTTAGTGTCGTCTGGAAAAAGTCAGCTCGGCCTACGATTTGACCGAAACGCGAATTCCCGGCCGTCCCCTAACGGCCCCGCCCATCTGTGGGCCTACCACTCGGTTTTCGGTTCGTCCTTGGGGTCGCCCGCCTTACGCCGCATAAAATTTACGGCTTCCTTTGCGGTGCCTTTGTCGCCAAGACCTAGGGCCTGGCTAAAGCGCTCAGCGATTAAGCGCATCAGTTGCCCCTCGCCAGGATCGAGTTCGTTAGCGAGAGCAGCCAACCGTTCCATCGCAGACTGTATAGCTGCGAGCGCCGCCACCATGTCTCCCTTGCCGCGGTTCGCAGCTGCTTCGGCCAGTTTAGTTCGTACCTCGAGGATAACGGGACGAGCTTTCGCACCAACTGTGACCTCGAGTTCGCGAAGGCTTTCACCGAGCCTGAGGAACGAATCGACATCAGCGACATCATCGGGCATATCTGAATTGTTCCACTAGAATCGGCAGACAATCAAGTTTCGCGGTCCAGCTGAGGTCAACAAAGAATACAACCCGGCTATGCGGTTGGGCGCCCGCGGTCGATGCTTTCGCGTACTACTTTTGTTACACTGGCAGGGATTGGGAGAACGCGCTTGGAGGCAAACCGCCCGAGATGAGAGGACATGTTGACCGCCGCGTGGTCGTGACCGGTCTGGGCCTTGTCACCCCGTTGGGAACGGGGGTCGAGAAGAACTGGGAAGCGCTCATGGCAGGGCGTTCGGGAATCGGCCCCATCACGCGTTTCGAAGCATCCGACTTCAGTTCGCGGATCGCCGGGGAAGTGCGCGACTTCGACCCGCACGATTGGATCGAGAAGAAGGACATCAAAAAGATGGACCTCTTCATCCAGTATGCCCTGAGCGCAGCCGAGCAGGCGATGCGGGAGTCGGCGCTGAAGATCGATGAGAGCAATGCCGATCGCGTGGGGGTTTTGGTGGGCGTCGGTATCGGTGGCCTCTGCACGATCGAGGAGAATCATCTCAGCTTCATCGAGACCCGTCTCAAGCGGATCACACCGTTTTTTATCCCGAAGCTGATTGCCAATCTAGCGCCTGGCCACATCGCGATCCGTTTCGGTGCCCGCGGCGAGAACGTTGCCACCACCAGCGCCTGCGCGTCGGGCAGTCACGCCGTGGGCGAGGCCTACCGCATGATCCGCCACGGGTATATGGACGCAGCGATCACCGGAGGCGCCGAAGCAGCGCTGACCTCGCTGGGTGTCGGCGGATTCGTGGCGATGCGCGCGTTGTCAACGCGCAATGACCACCCCGAGGCGGCGAGCCGGCCATTTGACCGAGAGCGCGACGGCTTCGTCATCGCGGAGGGCGCGGCGTCGCTGATTCTCGAGGAACGCGACGCTGCCATCGCGCGCGGTGCGAAGATCCTTGCGGAAATCGTCGGCTATGCCTCTAACGGCGACGCTTATCACATCACCACGCCATCGCCCGAAGGGATCGGTGCGGGACGATGTATGATGCTCTGCCTGGCCGACGGCGAGATCGATCTTAACGAAGTGGATTACATCAATGCTCACGGCACTTCGACGCCGCCCGGCGACCTTGCCGAGACCCAGGCGATCAAGCGAGTGTTTGGCGAACGGGCGGCAAAAATCGCCGTGAGTTCAACCAAATCGATGACTGGGCACACACTCGGCGCTGCCGGGGCGATCGAATCCGTCTACACGATCCTCGCGATCAACCGGGGCATGCTGCCGCCCACCATCAACTACGAATACCCGGACCCGGAGTGCGACTTGGATTACGTGCCGAACCATGCGCGGCCTGCAAAAATCCGCATAGCTCTGAACAATTCCTTCGGATTCGGCGGCACCAATACCACGTTGGCTTTCCGGCCGGCTACGGCGTAACCGGCGGACGTAAAAATGGGTTCGAGAATCGTCGCCACAGGACGCGCCACGCCCCGCTCGACCATCACCAATGTTGATCTCGAACGGCGAATGGATACATCGGACGAGTGGGTAAGGACACGCACCGGTATCGTGCAGCGCCATGTCATTTGTGGCGGTGAATCGCTGGTTGAAATTGCCGCCGAAGCGAGCCGAACGGCGTTAGCACACGCGGGGATGAAGGCAGCGGAGCTTGACGCAATCGTTGTTGGAACGGTTTCTTCCGACTATGGGTTTCCGTCGTTTGCATGCCAACTTCAGCATGCGCTTGGAATCGATTCGATCCCGGCGTTCGATGTGGCGGCGGCCTGCTCCGGTTTCGTCTACGCGCTCAGCATCGCGGACGCCTCGATGCGCGCGGGTGAATGGGAGCGCGTCCTCGTGATCGGGGCTGATGCGCTCTCAACCATGGTCGACTGGAACGATCGCGCGACCGCCGTGCTGTTCGGTGATGGCGCGGGCGCCGCTGTGATGGTCAGTGAGAAGGGTCCCCGCGGGGTGCTGAGCAGTCTGCTGCGCTCATCGGGTGAGTATTGGGACCTGCTCTCGGTGCGCAATCGCGGTGTCCAGACGACAATGGACGCCGAAGTTCGGCGCCAAGCCGATGACGCCATCAAGATGAAAGGTCCCGAGCTGTTTAAGATCGCAGTCAAGAGCATGGAAGATGTTAGCCGTAAAGTCGCCGAGCGTGCGGGAGTGGCGCTTGCGGACGTCAGCCTGATAGTGCCCCATCAGGCGAACTTGCGAATTATCAACGCGGTCGCCCAGCGCCTTGGGCTTGGGGCCGACAAGGTCTATACCAACGTCGATCGCTACGGCAACACCTCGGCCGCATCGGTGCCGATTGCGCTGGACGAGGCGCTTGAGGCCGAGCGTATCCACGACAACGATTTAATCATGCTCAACGCATGCGGTGGCGGTCTCACGTGGGGCGCGAACTTACTGCGCTGGTAAACCAAACTTGGATCATTTGCGGCGTCGGTACAGCCAGTTGGCCCGCCGGGAAATTGTCGGGCGCTACCGAACTTAGTCGAAGCGATGAGCGCACGCACGATTACTGGTGGACGGATCGCGATCAAAGACGTCGAATTTGAAGTGTTCCATCAGGGTTCGGGCCCTGCACTGCTACTCCTGCACGGCGACAGTGGGCTCGATCATCGAGCCGAATTTTTGCAGCTTCTTGCACGCCATTTTGAGGTTATCGCGCCATCGCATCCAGGATTCGGCCGAACCGCGCTTCCGGATCGTGTCGACAGCGTCGAGGATCTGGCCTACCTGTACCTCGACTTTGCGGACGCGCTCGATTTGCGCAACGCCTTGCTCCTGGGCTTCTCGCTAGGTGGATGGATCGCGGCAGAGATCGCCATACGTTCGAACCATCGTTTTGCGAAGCTCATGCTGGTTGGCCCGGTAGGTATTAAGGTCGGTGATCGGGAAAGCCGCGGCCTCCCGGACATATTTGCAACGTCGCCCGAGGAGTTGAGCCGTCTGACCTTCCATGACCCCAGCAACGCCGGCATCGATCTCGGGTCCCTCACCGACGAGGAGGCCCAGATAGTCGTGCGCAACCGCGAAGCTCTGGCTCTCTATACCTGGGAGCCTTATATGCACAATCCCAAGCTGCGCTACTATCTTGACCGCATTGGAATTCCCACTCTGGTGCTGCGAGGTGCGAGCGACGGTATGGTTAGCCAAGCCTATGCGGAAACCTATACAGAGCTCATTTCGGGTGCGACGCTCGAATTGATCGCCGAGGCCGGTCATTTTCCCGAAATCGAACAGCCGCGAGAGCTGGTGGAACGGATTGCCGCGTTCGTGCGGCGTTAAGCCCATTATCGCGGCCGGCCATCCTTATGAGGACTTGGTTCTTTACAGAGACAGCCTATCCGTACTTGCCGGAGACCTACGAGTCGATCCGCGTTGTGCTGCCCAACCGGATCTACAATCCACGGATAGGCGCGGAACTTTACCATCGTTATATCGACGAATGGCTGCACGCTGACGATGCAGGCCTCGATATCATGCTCAACGAACATCATCAGACGGCGACCTGTCTGGACCCGGCGGCGCCGATTATGCTCGGCATCTTGGCGCGCGAGAGCAAAAGGGCGCGGCTGCTGATCCTGGGCAATCCCATAGCCAATCGCCGTCAGCCCGTGCGCGTGGCGGAAGAGATGGCGATGGTCGACAATCTTTCGCGCGGACGTGTCGAGGTTGGTTTCGTGCGCGGTGTCCCGTACGAAATCTCGGCGGTCAATTCGAATCCGGTCCGGATGAGCGAGCGTTTTTGGGAAGCTCATGATCTGATCATGAAAGCCTGGGCGTCACATGACGGTCCGTTCAGTTGGGAGGGACGCTATTTTCATCATCGGCAGGTCAATATATGGCCCCGTCCATACCAGGAGCCGCATCCGCCCGTCTGGATTACCTCACTTAGTCCGGGCAGCATTCCGCCAATCGCTGACCATCGGTACGTTGCAGCAACTTTTCTGACGGGGTTCGATGGGTCCCGAGCCCTCTTCCAGGCCTACCGCGAGCGAGCCCGCGAAACCGGGTGGGAAGCCCCCAACGACCGCTTGGCATATGCGGCTCTCGTCTATACCGGTGAGACCGACGAAGAAGGGTTCGCGGGCGCGCGCAAGCTGATGTGGTATATTGAATCGAATCGAGTCGCTCCGCAGTTCATCAATCCACCGGGCTATGTGCCGGTCGCGGTTGCGGCCAAGGCGCTGCGCGACGGCGGTTCAATATACAAATACCGTCAACCCAACCTCGAGGGATTGATTGCACAAGGAATTGTCTTCGCGGGCAATCCCGACACGGTCTTTCGGCAGATCAAGACGCTCTACGATCATAACGGCGGCTTCGGTCACTTGCTCGTGATGGGCCAGGCTGGCTTCCTGGACCATAAAGAGACTGAACGGGGCATCGATCTGCTTGCTAAGGAAGTCTATCCACGTCTCAAGGAGTTGAATTAGGACAACGGCGATGGCTGACGGGATGGTGCCTTGGCCGGCGGAAGCTGCAGCGAACTATAGGAAGCGCGGCTACTGGAAGGGAATAGCAATCGGCCGGGTATTCGACGAGTCAGTACGGCGTCATCTTGAACGCGAAGCCGTTATCGACGGCGAACGTCGCGTTACCTATCGGGAACTTGGCCTTGCGGTAAACCGGATGGCGCTACATTTCGCCGATCGCGGCATTTCGGCAGGGCGTCGCGTCATTTTTCAACTCCCGAACTGCCTGGAATGTGTAATTGCGTACTTCGCGTGTCTCAAAGTTGGTGCGATTCCGGTCACTTGTCTGCCCGCCCATCGGCACACTGAGATCGAGCATTTGGCGCGTTTCACCGAGGCCTTCGCGTGGTTAATCCCCTCCGAGCATCGCCGCTTCAACCACGTTTCTATGGCTGAAGAGTTGCGAGAGCGGTTACCCACAATGCGCGAAGTCATCGTTGTTGGTGACAGCGCTGCCGCGGGGATGACGCTCTTTTCCGACCTTTGCGACGATCCAATTGAGGAGAGGATTGCGCCAACCGATCTCGATCGCCTCGAACCAAAGGCCGACAAGCCCGCGGTTTTTCAGCTTTCCGGTGGCAGTACCGGTCTGCCTAAGGTCATCCCGCGTACTCACGACGACTATCTTTACAACTCCATTTTGCTTGCGGCGAAGTCGGGTTACGATGCGGACGGTGTAGCGCTGGTGGCGATTCCGATGCTGCACAACTTTCCGCTTGCGGGCGCGGTGCAACCTGGGCTACTGGCAGGCGCGAAGGTAGTCCTTGCAACCAGTGCGG
Organism: uncultured Pseudomonadota bacterium; assembly: GCA_963837035.1. Classification (GTDB taxonomy): domain Bacteria; phylum Desulfobacterota; class Binatia; order Binatales; family Binataceae; genus JASHZA01. Next base: position 747,594 of record CAWIMH010000015.1, on the reverse strand, counting down.
AGTCCGAACCAGTGCTCGAGTTAGTTGAGCGTGAGCGCGTCACGTGGATTTGTGCGGTTCCCGCCATGGTAGTGGGTTGGCTCAACGATCCGCTGATCAGGCGGTCCGATCTCTCGTCACTCAAATCGCTTGCGGTTGGTGGCTCGCGCCTCAATCCCGAACCGGCACGTCGGGTTCTCAATGAAATCGGTCCCGTGCTTACCCAGGTCTACGGAATGGCGGAGGGATTGTGCTGCGCGACGCATCCGGACGACCCTACCGACGTGATTATCGAGACCCAGGGACGCCCAATTTCCCGAGCCGACGAATTCAGAATTGTCGACCCGGAGGATTGCGATGTTCCGACGGGGGAACTCGGGGAACTTCTAACACGCGGACCATATACGATTCGCGGTTACTACAGTGCCGACGATCACAACCGCACGTCTTTCACGCCGGATGGCTACTACCGCACTGGCGACGTTGTCAGGCTTCATAGAAGCGGCAACTTCGTCGTCGAAGGTCGGCGCAAAGATCTCATTAATCGCGGTGGTGAAAAGATCAGCGCCGAGGAAATAGAAAATCTCATACTGACTCACCCGTCGGTACAAAACGCGGCTGTGGTGGCGATGCCGGACCCGCTGCTGGGCGAACGAGCGTGCGCCTATGTGGTCTTACGGCCCGGTGCGGACCTCGATTTCAAGCGGCTGGCCAGATTTCTCGAAGATAAGCGGATCGCGCGATTCAAACTGCCCGAGCGGCTCGAGGTGGTGGGCCAGCTGCCGACCACCGCAGTCGGAAAAGTCTCCAAGAAAGATTTGCGGGAAGATATCATGCGCAAGCTCGCGCGCGAGGAGGATCGCAACGGATGAGTGAAATCCTCGATGAGATCCGCGACAGCTATGCGCTCTGGGGCATCGAATTGGTTGTTGCCACCTACGGCACCTACTATCGGCTGCGTTGCGGGCGCTGCGGCAATCTGCTCGGATGCGTCGGCGACAAACTGCTGCCGGGGATGGCGACCGCCATGCTCGACCAGCAGTTCGAGCTTTACGCAAGCGGGCTTCTGGGCTGCAAATGCGGATACCAGGAGGAGCGGGCCCGCGCGATGGATCCGGTACGGGCAAGGGTCGCGCGTGATGGTCTCGGCTAAGGTGCTAGAATAAGTCTTGCGCCGATGGGCGGCGCGAGGGGTGATCCTATGGCGCAAACAGACGGTGAATTCGACAACCTCGGCGCGGCCGCGAGCGAGACGAAACGCGATCGGGGGGCAGGACTCTGGCCATTCTGGCCGTCAGTATACGCCAAAGGAGATCCGCTCCCCGACTTGAGTCGCGTTCATGACCGGCCTGGCTACCATTTCGATGAGGGCGACAAACTCCCAGAGGAGTACAAGACCCTGTTGATGAAGATGCTGCGCCATGAGGGTGAGCGCGCCGGCAACAAGAGTTTTCTGGGCTTGATGAGTACATGCCTTGACGCCGCAGAGACACTGGCACCTACGGCGGAAGCGAAGTTGCTTAAATCTGAATACCTCGCCGAGGAATTGAAACATGCGATCATGTTTCATCGACTCGCCATTGGATTAGACAAGGAGTTCGCCCTGCGCGACGTCCCGTACGCCCATTACGCCTTTCACCTGCCGAAGGAGACGTGGGCCGACGACGCTTATTTCCACTTCCTGATCGATCTCAACGGCGCCTTCCATGCGCGTGACTGGCGTGAGTCGAGTTACTTGCCCTTGCGTAAGATGTCCCGCACTGTCGAGCGCGACGAATTCGGCCATTCCGAAATGGGCTACTACTTTCTGCGCGAGATTTGCAGTGAGAAAAGAGGACGCATTCTGGCGCAGGCGCTCTTGCCCAAGTGGTACTCAGCCGCACTCGATATGTTTGGCCGTTCCGATTCTCCAAATACCCCAAAGTTCATCCACTGGGGACTCAAGAGCGTCGGCAACGCGGAGATCAGACAAGCCTATAAAGAATACGTCGATCGCAAGCTGGCGGCGCTTAATCTAGATGTACCTGACGAGCGCGAGAACCGTCGCTTCCTTTAGATCCAAAGTCTGCGCCGTTCGTGTTTGCGCAGCGAGCCTGGGAAAACAGCGGATCGCTCTGCAACGGTTCGTGAATGGCTTGGAGCCTCCTGGTTGACGAGCGCAGTCGACAAGTTGCTCAGGCATCGCATGATTGCCCTGCTCGGCAAAGGCGGCGTCGGGCGAACTAGCGTAGGCGGTGCTCTCGTGACGATTGCAGCGCGGCACGGGTTGCGGACACTGGTTATGGAGACTGACCCGCTGACGCCGATTGCAGCTTTGTTCGGGAGACGGCCTGGCTTTGCTCCTGTCAATCTGGCCACGAATATATGGGCAATGTTACTAAGCGGGCAGGAGTCGCTCGAGGACTACCTGGGCAAGACGGTGCCCCGAGCAGTGCTAAAAGTTGTCGTTGCCAGCTCGCTCTATCAAGCCTTCGTACAAGCCGCTCCCGCGGTCCGCGAACTCACGATGATGGGGAAGATTTACCACGAGATCGAGCGCCGGCCGGTGGACGAGCCTCGCTGGGATCTGATCGTATTTGACGCCCCTGCCAGCGGCCAAGCCCTGAACATGCTTGGAATGCCATTTGTCGCCCGCAAAAGCTTCGGAGAAAGTCTTGTCGGGCGCGAAGCGACTGCGGTCGCGCAATTCTTTCGCAACCACACGTTGTGCGCCATGGTGGCCGTGACGACGGCCGAAACATTGGCGATGACCGAGACGCTGGAAGTTAGTCGCGCGCTGGAGAAATTGGGGTTGAAGATCGAAACATTTGTGCTGAACCGGGTAAGTTCGGCCGCGTTCGAGACGCGCGATCTCGCCGCCATGATCCGACGCGTTACGCGTGAGCCAGTAGTTGAACATCTGGGCCAGCTCGCCGAGATCGCGCGGGCGGAACTCCAGCGCAAACGTCGCGAGAGTCGCGCCCTCGAAATTCTGCGTCGCCAGGTTGCGGATGTCATCGTTTTACGCGAGCGCAATGAACTTGCGGGAGCGGCTCTGTTCGCGGATCTGAATGAACAACTGGTCGAAGGCAATGGTTGGCCGACATCCGGCGCAGCGGCGGATTCGTAAAGAGGGATTCGAGTGAAAATCAGTGTCGGAATCCGCTCTCTGGGATTCTTTCGGACCGTGCCATACGAAGTGCGGGTATAGGTGAATACGTGGCCTCGGCTCCCAGGACTATAGAGTGTTGCGTGTGCGCCATTCGACCCAGGCGGGAAGATAAACATGGCCGGTCCCATCGGTAAGAACGAAACTGCGGCGAAGCCTGCGCGGGAACCGTGGATAATCCGCACATACGCGGGCTTTGGCGATGCTCGTGATGCGAACCGCAGGTTTTTGCGCAACCTTGGAGAAGGCCAGCGTGGTCTTTCGATCGCCTTCGACCTCCCGACACAAAACGGTTACGACCCCGACGCACCGGTGGCCAGCGGGGAAGTGGGTAAGGCAGGCGTTTCAATCTGCCATTGGGGCGACATGGTGCAGCTGTTCGACGGAATCCCGCTCGAGCGGATCAATACGTCGATGACGATAAATGCGACCGCTCCGTTTATTTTGGCGTTGTATCTCGTGGTCGCGGAAAAGCAGAAGGTGCCATGGACCGAACTCCGGGGGACCACGCAGAACGATTTGATGAAGGAATTCGTCGCGCGCGGCACCTCGATATTCAACCCGGATCTTTCGTTTCGGATCTCTACCGAAATGATCCGGTTTGCAGTTGAGCGCGTGCCCAACTGGAACCCGATTAACTGCTGCGGCTACCATTATATGGAAAGCGGAGCCGGGCCGGCAGAGGAAATCGGCTACACCTTCGGTAACGCGCTGATGGTTCTTGACGCACTGCGGCCACAGGTTAGCGCCGCGGCTTTCGAGCAGACCGTCCGCCGAATTTCCTTCTTCATCAACAGTGGGCTTGAGCTGGTGCCGGAAATCTGCAAAGTCCGCGCCTATTTCAAGTTGTGGCGCGATCTCTGCCAGGAGGAATACGGAATTGCGGACGTTGCGTTTCGCGCCGGATGCCAGGTGCGATCGCTGACGCTCACCGAGCAACAGCCCGAGATAAATATTATCCGGATCGCGTATGAGGCCCTGCCCGTCGTGATTTCGGCCTCCGCGCGCGTCAATGCGTTACAACTTCCCGGCTTTCGAGAAGCGATGGCGCTACCGGATGAAGCCGAGCAGCTGATTGGCCTGCGCACGCAGCAGGTCCTGATGTACGAGAGCGGAATCGGTGGTTACGACGACATCTTTGAAGGCAGCCGCGTAATCGAGAAGCTCACCGACGAGACCGCTGCACAAGCTCGAGCCATTGCGATGAGACTGCGAGAGCTCGGCTATGCTCGTGCGATCTCCATCGTCAGCACGGAACTCACTCGTCAGTTGGCTGAGCGTCAACGCCGGTTGGAAGCCGGCGAGATCGTGCGGATTGGCGTTAACGCCTTGACCGGCGAGGTTGGACTAACTCCGCCCTCTCGAGAGGAAGACCATCGCGACTACGCGGAGCTTCAACGCGAAAGAGTCGAATCGTTGCGAAAGTGGCGCGCCGGTCGTGATGATACTGCGGTGGCGCGCGCTCGCGAGCGGCTCCATCGCGCAGCCGCGGATGCGACTGCGACCATGGAACCGACGCTTGAGCTCGCTCGTGTTGGCGGCACGGTGGGCGAATGGACGGCGACGATCGAGCGTGCTGCGCACGGCCGCTATATTCCCCCAATTCTCGATCGATCGGCCGCGGTTGCTTCTTTGAAGGTTCCCGCCGTCGGGCGCAGGATCCGTATCGCACTGGGCAAAGCCGGTCTCGACGGCCATATCAACGCGGTCAAGCTGCTGGCGCACGCGTGTATGCAGGCCGGCATGGAAGTAATCCTCGCGGGATTCAAGCAGACTCCGGCGCAACTGGTCGAGACCGCCCTGCAGGAGGATGCAGAAGTCCTGGCGATCAGCAGCCTGGCCGGCGCGCATATGACGATCGCACGGGAAACCCTTGCGTTGCTTGAGCGGCGAGGATCGCAGGACGTCAAGCTGGTGATGGGCGGAATAATTCCTGAGCGGGATCGGACGCAGTTGCTCGAGCTTGGTGTTCGAGCAGTCTTTACGCCGAAAGACTCCAACCTGAGTGCAATCATAGAACGGATCATCGAGATCAGCGGCGAGTAGCGTGTCGTTTGTCAGATAGGAAGCCGCTGCGTTGCGGCACGAAAGAGGGTGTTGGGATGAAACGGTGGAATGTGCTGTTGCTGACGATTGCGACAACGATCCTCATGACCGCTCCATTTTCCCGAGCGAACGCAACCGAACCGCGTCCTTGGCTTTGCCGGGACAAGCCGGTGTTCTCGTCCGAGAAGCCTATGCGCTACGAGGCTGACAACGGTGGCGGCAAACGCTGGGTTATTACCTTCATGCATTTCGATCCAACGGGCGGACACGACGGGTTTACCGTCGTGTCGACTCGCGATCTGCAGAAGCATGGTGAGGGTAGCCTGGAAGCTGGGCGATGGTACGCCGTGGCGTTGTATAGAGAAGGTAGTCATTGGATCTGTCCGGGAAACGCCCGCGAGAGCGACAAGCAGGGCCCAGATTTCATCGCCAATCTTTGCTATGGCGAGGATCCGGGTACCTGCCCGGTGCGGCTCACGGTGCGTCCCGCCGATAATGCGCACTCCTCTTTGTCGCCATAGCAAACGCAATTCTCGTCCCTCAAAAATGAGTTTGGCCGCGGCGCGAATCCAAAGGGGAGGGTCTCTCATTAGATCTGCATCCCGTGCTTCTGAACTTCGTGTAGGAACGTCAGCGCGTCTTGTTGCCGCCGTGCTGGCGACGGTTCTTCTCGCCACCGTCCTCCCGGCTTTCGAAGGTTTCGCGCAGTCTATTCCAACCGTTTCATTTTCACCGCAGGGCACGGTGAAGCAGGTTCGCCAGGTAACAGCCCGGTTTTCCCAACCGATGGTTCCGCTAGGCGAACCGCGCGTCGCAGAATCGCCGTTTGATATCGAGTGCCCCGAACACGGTGTCGCGCGGTGGATCGATAGCCGTAACTGGTCGTACGATTTCGACCGTGACCTGCCCGCCGGAGTACGCTGCAGCTTCACGCTCAACGCCGGTCTGAAAACCTTGGCCGGCGATGTATTTGGCACCCATCCGCAGTACGTTTTTGACACGGGCGGCCCTGCGGTGATGGAAGCAAACCCGTGGGCGGGAAGCGCGGAAATCACCGCTCAGCAGGCCTTTATTCTTGCCCTTGACGCTCCGGCCGACGAGCAATCCGTGCGCGCACATGCGGAATTCTCGGTTGAAGGGTTGTCGCAGCGCATCGGAGTGACCATTCTTGGCGGTCCGGATCGCGATCTCTTGCTCAAACGGTTCGCGGACTTCGTCAATCACCGCCCGGTCATAGTGCTGCAGGCCAAGCAGGAGTTCCCTGACCGTACCACCGTCCGGCTCATCTGGGGAAAAGGAATCAAATCGCTAACCGGGATCGCAACGGTTCAGGATCAGATCTTGAACTTCAAGACCCGCCGTGCCTTTGAGGCAACCTTTCGGTGTGAAAAGGAAAATCCGAAGGCAGGATGTATTCCGGTAACTCAGATGTCGCTGGTGTTTTCCGCGCCTATCGCGCTCAGTGACGCAAAGCGCATCGCTGTCGTCGGTCCGGACGGAAACCGGCGGCTCGCTAGCATCGATGACGACTCGAACTCGTCGGACACTCGCGTAGTGAGGTTCGCCGCGCCGTTCAAGGAATCTACCCGGTACCAGATTGAACTGCCGGGTGGGCTAGCTGATCTTGACGGCCGCTCGCTGAGCAATGCCTCGCGCTTTCCGCTCACGGTCACAACCGACGAGTTTCCTCCGCTGGCCAAATTTGCCGCGCGCTTCGGGATCATCGAGCGAGCCGACCCGGTTGTGCCCGTTACCGTGCGCAACCTTGAATCGCAAATCGAAGGAGCGAAGCTCAAGCTCAACGGGAGACCGACAACCGCAGGATCGCCCCTACGCGATTTTGTCGGTCGAGTTGACGCGACTTTCTGGAGAATCCCGGTTCCAGACGCTGGAACTGCCCTTACGTGGCTCGGTCGTGTCGCGGCGGCCAAACGGCACCAATCGGTGTTTGCCGGTGCGGCGGTCGGCGAGAAATCATTCGCGATGCCCAAGCCTCACGGCCCCAAGGCTTTCGAAGTGATTGGAATACCGTTGGGAGAGCCAGGCCTCTACATCGTCGAACTCAGGAGCACGCATCTCGGTGCAGCGTTGTTCGGCCGAGACGTCCCGATGTACGTGCCGACGGCTGCGCTGGTCACCAATCTTTCCGTGCACTTCAAGCAAGGTCCCGAAAACTCGCTCGTTTGGGTCACCTCTCTTGACCATGCTCTCCCGGTCGCGGGCGCCACGGTGGCCGTAGCCGATTGTAACGGTACTCAAGTATGGGCCGGTTCGACCGATCAACGCGGACTCGCGCTAGTTCCTAAACTCGACGCCGTCAATCATCCGCCGCGATGCGCGGAGCCTCGGATCTCGCTGAATTCCGACTATTTCACGACGCAAACCGTCGCTCTGCGCAACCTGCGGGAAGGGTTGTTCGTGACCGCGCGCAGCGGCCGCGATTTCAGTTTCGTCCATTCGAGCTGGTGTTATGGGATCGAGTCCTGGCGCTTCCATCTGCCCACCGAATGGCAGCCACTGAATTTCGGGGCGCATAGCGTACTCGATCGGCCGCTCTTCCGAGCCGGCGAAACTGTCCATATGAAGCATTTCATCCGAGCACGCACGCTGGATGGGTTTTCGATGGTTCCTGCGGGTGCGGGGTTCAGTCGCCTCAGGATTCAGCATATCGGCGCGGAAGACCACTACGATTTTACTCTCCACTGGAACTCGGCTGGATCGGCGGAAACCACATGGAAGACCCCCAATAGTGCGAAGCTAGGCGAGTACGCGATTACACTGTTGCGCAACAGCACCGCGGCCTCCACTGCCACCGGCGATTCACTGAATGAAAACACCGATCAAATTCAAACCGGACTTTTCCGCATCGAGGAGTTTCGCGTCCCGCTGATGAAGGCGGCGGTGCGGATGCCATCCGAAACCCTGGTCGGCGCCGGACGAATTCCCGTCGACCTGAGCGCGGAATACCTCTCGGGCAGCGCGGCCAGCGGATTGCCAGTCGTTCTTCGCAGCCGAATCGAGCCCGATGCGGCGATCCAGTTTCCTGACTTCGAGGACTTTGTTTTTGCCAACGGCGCAGTTAAGGAAGGGACGGTCAGCAGTGCGCAGTCGGAGTCAGGGCTCGTGGACGCCCAGCGCCAGGGCGTACATCAGCGTACGGATCTCGTTCTCGGCCCGACCGGTGGCGTTCAGAGTGAGATCAGCAACATCCAGCGCTCTCCGACACCGATTAGAGTTCTCGCCGAGATGGAGTTCCACGATCCTATCGGCGAGGTGCAGACCGTTGCGAATTCGGCGACGATTTGGCCCGCCAAGTGGCTGGTTGGAATCCGACTGGATGACTGGGCGTCCTCGCCTGATCGTGTGCATGTGCGCGTGGCGGTTGTTGCTGATCATGGCAAGCCGGTAGCTCACACTCCGATACAGGTAGATATTTTCAGCCGCAAAATCTTTTCGTACCGCCAACGGCTGGTTGGCGGATTCTACGCCTATGACAATACCGTTGAGACGCGCCGCGCCGGGCAACTCTGCACCGGTGTCACCGATCAGCACGGTCTTCTCTTTTGCGACGCGCATTCACCGGTGACCGGTGAAGCTATCGTGCAAGCCTCTGTGCAGGACGACTCGGGGAACCCCAGCGCAGCGAACGCAGACATTTATGTTCCAGGGTCTGATCGCTTCTGGTTTGCCACCCGTGACGAGGACCGCATCGATGTAATCCCGGAAAAATCCCAATACGAGACCGGCGATATTGCTCGCTTCCAAGTGCGGATGCCTTTCGCCGACGCCACCGCTCTGGTCACGGTTGAACGCGAAGGGGTCATCGCCTCCTCGGTGATTCATCTCTCCGGGCACAACCCCATCGTGACCCTTCCTGTGCGCGACTATGCGCCCAACGTTTTCGTTTCCGTACTAGCGATTCGTGGACGCATCGGGTCGATACAGCCCACGGGGATGCTGGATCTTGGCAAGCCCGCTTTCCGCCTGGGGATCGCTGAGATTCGTGTCGGATGGCGAGCCAATCGCCTTAGGGTCGCGGTTAATCCCGATCGGAGTGTGTACCACGTGCGCCAGATTGCGCACGTCAAGATTACGGTAAGCTCTGCAACCGGCGACCCTCTTCCTGCTGGTAGCGAGATTGTTGTCGCCGCAGTCGACCAGGGATTGCTCGAGCTAGCCGACAACCCAAGCTGGAATCTCCTGGACGCGATGATGGGCCGGCGACCATACGAGGTCGAGACCGCGACCGCGCAGATGCAGGTTGTCGGCAAGCGGCACTATGGGCTCAAGGCGTTGCCCCCGGGTGGCGGCGGCGGCCACAGCATCACCCGAGAGCTTTTCGACACGCTGCTGCTGTGGAAGGCTACTGTCGCTCTGGACTCCCAGGGCAATGCGTCGGTCGACGTACCACTGAACGATTCTCTGACTAGCTTCCGTATCGTTGCCATCGCGAGTGTGGGCGCCGGGATGTTCGGAACAGGTTCGGCCCTTATTCAATCGACGCAAGACCTGATGATCCTGCCTGGGATTTCTCCCGTCATCAGGGCGGGCGACTCATTCGATGCCCAGTTCACTGTGCGCAATTCGTCGCAGCGGGCTTTCGTCGCCGACGTCGCCGCCCGAATCCAGGGACTTTCGATTCCGCCTCTGAGGCAGAAGCTCGAACTGCTGCCCGGCGCAGGCAGAACCCTTGATTGGAAGGTGACGGTACCGCTTGATGCACCGGAACTGCGATATCGGATCGATGCGGCTGTCGCACATGGTCCGTCGGATCATCTGGCCGTCACGCAACGCGTTCTGAACCCCGTACCGGTGCGTACCTACCAGGCAACGCTGGTCCGGCTGGAGGGGCCCGTGGTGCAGCCGGTCGCGATACCTGCTGATGCGATCGTAGGGCAGGGCGATGTCCAGGTTACCTTGAATTCGTCGATTAGCGCCGGGCTTGACGGCGTGCGCGAGTGGATCCGCCTCTATCCGTACACCTGTCTCGAGCAGCGCGTTTCGCGCGCGGTGGTACTACGCGACCCGAAACTCTGGGACCGCCTGAGCGCCGATCTGCCCGAATATCTCGATTCCGACGGGTTGCTCAAGTTCTTTCCCGATATGCGGTACGGCAGCGATGTCCTCACCTCATACGTGGTCTCGATTGCGCACGAAGCTGGCTTGGCTCTACCGCAACCAGCCGAAGCCGCGATGGTGAAGGGCTTGAGCGGCTTTATTGGCGGTTCGATCGTTCGTTACGGCGCTGTGCCGGGTCCCGATCTGCCACTGCGCAAAATTGCCGCTATCGATGCGCTCGCTCGGGCCGGCAAGGCCAACCCCGCGATGCTCGGCAGTATCACCCTCGAGCCCAATTTGTGGCCCGATTTCACTGTAATCCAGTGGTGGGACGTGCTGCTGCGCCTATCCGACGTGCCTGATCGAGCGCGTCGCTTGGCCGAGGCCGATCAGATAGTGCGCTCGCGGATAAATTGGCAGGGAACCGCCGCACACCTCTCTGAAGGTCGGATGTCGTGGTTGATGAGCGATTCGGAAAGCAGCTTGGCGCAACTGTTGCTGGTTTTGATTGATCATCAACTCTGGCACGAGGACGTACCCCGCCTGATGCGGGGCGCGATCGCGACGCAATCGCGCGGCAGTTGGTCCACCACGATCGCAAATGCCTGGGGAGTCTTGGCCGTCGAGGACTTCACTCGTGCTTTCGAGGCGGTCGCGGTCGGTGGAACGACCAACGTTTCACTCGCTACTAGCTCACAGCACATTGACTGGACGCACGATCCGAAGGGCGGCAGCGTGGCCTTCGAATGGCCCCCCGCATGCGCCGATCTTACGCTCGAACACAGGGGTGCGGGCCAGCCCTGGGCCGAGATCCTGACTCGCGCGGCAATCCCACTCAAATCCCCGTTCTCCAGCGGCTACAGGATCAGTAAGACGTTCAGGCCGGTCGAGCCGGGCCAGGGCGGCGTATGGCATCGCGGTGACACTGTTCGCGTCCACCTTAAGATCGAGGCACAGAGCGACATGACGTGGGTGGTGGTGGACGATCCAATTCCAGCCGGCGCTTCGCACGTGGGAACGGGGCTCAAGCGCGATTCCGAGATCGCGAGTTCGGGCGAAAATAGCGAGGCCAATCTTTTGGACTTTGTCTGGCCAACCTTCGTCGAGAGGGCGTTCGACTCTTTCCGTGCATACTATGAGTTTGTGCCCAAGGGCGCCTTCGAAATCGAATACACGATACGGTTGAATCAGTCTGGAACGTTCCTGCTGCCGGCCACCCGGGTTGAAGCATTGTATGAGCCGGAGATGCTCGGTGAGCTACCCAATCCGCCGATCAAGATTGCACCCTGATGAAGCGCCCGGCTGCATATCTGGCGCTAGCCACACTGGCATTGTTGGGCGCGCTCGCACTCGAATGGCCCAGCGTGCCCAGCTTCGAGCAGGTCCGAGCCGCTTGGCGTCCCTCGTACGCGCAACTACTCGACCGTACAGGCGATCCCGTCGACGAGCTGCGCGTCGATCGCCGCGGACGCCGATTGGCGTGGGTCTCCCTGGGCGCAGTTTCGCCGGTGCTAATTCAAGTCGTGGTCGATTCTGAGGATCGCCGCTTCTTCTCTCACCATGGAGTCGACTTTACGGCGATTACGGGTGCAGTTGTGCGCCGACTCGCGGCCCACCGGTCGCGAGGCGCTAGCACCATCACGATGCAACTGGTGGCGATGCTGGATCCACGCATAGCGCGCGCCGGCCGACGGCGGACCGCGATTCAGAAGTTGAGGCAGATCGTCGCCGCGGTCGCGCTTGAGCGTCGATGGTCCAAGCCAGAGATCCTCGAAGCCTATCTCAACCTGGTCGCCCTGCGCGGCGAGATCGAGGGAATCGGCGCCGCATCGCGACTGATGTTCGCGAAGGAGCCGCACGGGATCAATCAAGCTGAAGCGCTTGTGCTGGCAGCGCTAATCAAAGCGCCGAATGCGCCCAGAACAGCTCTCGAGCGCCGGGCCTACGCGCTGGACGACGCACTCCGCTCGGGGGCGTCGCCGCATCGCGAAGTGTCCGTTGCGCTCGAGCGTGCGTTGGCTCGACGCTCGCACGATTTCGCCCGCATCGACTTGGCTCCGCAGGTTGCAGAGCAGTTGCTGCACGGCGGCTCCTTGACCGTACAAAGCACGCTCGATCGCGAGGTTCAGCGAGTCGCGCTTGATGCATTACGCCGTCAGGTATCCGAGGTGCGCGACCGCAACGTCCATGACGGCGCCGTCCTCGTGGTCGAAAACGGGACCGGCGAGGTGTGGGCCTACGTCGGCGGGACCGGCGACCTGTCTAGCGCACCGTACGTTGACGGCGTTAGGGGCTTGCGCCAGCCTGGCTCCGCCCTGAAGCCGTTTCTCTATGCCCTCGCGCTCGAGCGGCGCCTGCTTACGCCGGCGTCGTTGCTTGCGGACACCCCGTTGGAATTACCGGAAGAACGTGGTGTCTACCGCCCGCTGGACTATGATCGCGAGTTCAGGGGGCTGGTTTCGGCACGCGTCGCGCTGGCCGCTTCACTCAACATCCCGGCAGTGCGAACCGCCAGTCTGGTTGGTACCGAAGCTTTTGCTCGGCATCTGCAGGCGCTGGGTTTTGCCGGCGTTGCGGAACAGGGTGACTATTATGGATCGGCGCTCGCCCTCGGATCCGCCGATGTTCGTCTCTGGGATCTGGTCAATGCCTATCGCACTTTAGCCAATGGAGGTTTGTATTCTCCGTTGATATTGCAGCCGCCAACCGCGAAAGGAAGGGTCGCGACGCGGCGATTCTACTCCGAGGCCACGGCCTTCATCGTCTCCGATATTCTCGCAGACCGGGCCAGTCGGTCGACGACGTTTGGTCTTCAGAATACCCTCGCGACGCGCTTTTGGAGCGCGGTCAAGACCGGCACCAGCAAGGACATGCGGGACAACTGGTGCATCGGCTTTAGCGATCGATTCACGGTTGGCGTCTGGGTGGGCAACTTCTCCGGGGCCTCGATGCACGATGTCAGCGGCATAACGGGTGCCGCTCCCATATGGTTGGAGGTGATGAACTATCTTTATGATCGTTTCGGATCGCGTGCGCCCCTTCCTCCCGCCGGCGTTACCGCCGCGAAGGTAATGTTTCCGCGTTCGCTCGAACCTGCGCGTATGGAGTGGTTTGCCGCAGGAACCGAACCGAACCAGGCGCTGAAACCAAGTCTGGACGACCGGCCGCGAATCCTTTCTCCTGCGCCCGATTGTGTTATCGCGCTCGACCCGGACATTCCCGCCGGCCGGCAGGAGATGAGCTTTGTCGCGAGCGATGCGGTAACTGGCGCAAGCTGGAAGTTGGATCGCCAGGACCTTGGCCCGGTCAGTGGCGTGAAACTATGGAAGCCCCTCCCAGGGGTTCATACGCTCTTAATGATTGGGGCGAATGGAAAAGCGCTCGACCTGGTCAGGTTCAGGGTCCGCGGCTCGACTTCCAGCTTCGGCGGCTGACCGGCTCCGTCTGTTGCCTTCACGCGCGACGTCCATCTGTGATACCCGTTTTCATAACCAGATCCTGCGGGAGGGAACTAAAGCATGGCCAGCGCTCAACTCGCCAAAGTACTCGACATCATCAAGTCCCAACCACGCAATCCGACCGCGACTGTAGGCCAGATGCGCGGTGGCATGGAGAAAGTCGCCGAACGGGTCGCCAGCGACGTCAAATGTGAGCCGGTCAATGCTGGCGGCGTCAAGGCCGAATGGATCGTACCGCCCGGTGCCGCCGACGACCGGGTAGTCCTGTATCTCCACGGCGGTGGGTATGTGATGGGCTCAATCAACACTCATCGTGCAATGATCGCGCGAATCGCCCGCGCCTCGCAGGCCCGAGCCCTCGCACTCGACTACCGGATGGCTCCTGAGGCTCCCTTCCCCGCTGCGGTCGAAGATTCTACCGCCGCCTATCGCTGGCTGCTCGCCCAGGGCTACAAGCCCAATAAGATTGTCATTTCCGGCGATTCGGCTGGTGGCGGGCTGGCCCTCGCGACTCTGCTCGCGCTGCGCGATGCCGGCACTCCGTTGCCGGCCGCGGCCGCTCCGATCTCGCCCTGGACCGACATGGAAGGTACCGGTGCGTCGGTCAAGACCCGAGCAGATAAAGATCCGATGGTCGGATCGGCCAATCTATTGCCGATGGCGCAGATGTATGTCGGGAACCAGGATCCGAAAAATCCGCTCGCTTCGCCGCTCCACGGCGACTATCACGGCCTGCCGCCTCTACTGATTCAGGTCGGTGACGCGGAGGTCCTGCTCGATGATTCTACGCGCGTTTCCGAACGTGCCAAGGCGGCGGGAGTTAAGGTCGATCTGGAAGTGTGGGACGAGATGATGCATGTCTGGCATGTGTTCGCCAAGATTTTGCCGGAAGGCCAGCAGGCTATCGACAAGATTGGAAAATTCGTAATCGCGCACACCTCCTAACGGCGATTCGGTTTATCTCAAAAGATGCGGGCGCGACCGCTTGGTCCGCGCCCGTTTCATTTCAGACTATCCGTTGGCCGGGCCTGCAGAGTCGACGGTCTTGTGTACACGCGCAAGACCGCCATTGTGGGTTCAACCGATCACCCCAGGTCTGGGAGGATCGATGCGACCCATGAAGTATCCGTCAATCGGCGACGGATCCAAGCCGCGCGCGACTGTATCTAATTTCCCAACGGCGATGTGCTGAGGCTGCGATGACAAGAAGTGGAGCGACGATACACATCGCTGCAAACGGTGCGTACGAGAAGAAGCGCAGGACTCCGGGATGGCTATTTCCGGGGCGGAACAAGGCGGGTACAAAGTCGACTGAGAAGGCGAACAGAATGTAGTTTAACCCAAAGAAACGCACCGCGCGCCAACCTACAGGGCCCAGCGCCTCGGCGAGTCGTCCAAAAGATAATACCGCTAACAGGTAGGTAAAGATGATCCCGACAACAAACAAAATCAGCGCGTTGCCAGCCAGCGGCGCATGGGAAGTAATCAGATACATCCAGACAAGAATGACGACATGACTCAACATCGCAGCGGCGTAGGCGAGACCAAAATCTCGACCGCGTCCGAGCGGGGCGAGGACCGGCCCGAATAGTGTGGTCAGTGCTTTGCCCGTGTATGCTATCCAAAAGAAGAGGAACGACCATCGCGCCGTTACGCGCAGGCCCAACTTTAGACTATCCAGGTCGGTTCCATGGGTGACAATAACGGCCGCGGCTAGAGCGAACGACACCACGAACGCGGCTCCGATCCACGATAACGAAATTGATTTGGACTTCATTAGTTAGGCGGTGGCAGGTCTAGGACTCTTTACGAAGAAAATCCACCTACTGCACGAATCATAGCACCGTTCCCATTGTCGGGGACAGACATAGAGCGTCTTGTGATATGGACCGTCCCATTCCCGGCGGACGGATACACACCATCCCAGAGCGTCAGCCTCAGTCCCATCCACTCTCGACCGCAGTCAGAAGGTTCTCGGAACGACGCGCCGTAACGCATCGCAAAGAATACCGCCGCAATTCTTAAAGAACCACATCGACTCGCCAAACAGACCGCATTGCCCTGCTTGCCCACGGCAGCATCAATGCCTCGCCCTCGGCCTGATACTTGGCGAGAGGCAACAGTTGCGCTCGGGTGTTGTCTCAAACCAGCCGATTCCGATCTTGGAACCACTGCCGTGCTTTTGCGCCATATAGAGCTAGAATAGAGTTTTATGCGCGCTTAGCGCACGTTGGCTTGATAGAGCCGGGGGATTTGGATGCCAAGTCGATCCGAGACATCGACTGAAAACCCAACGCGCGAGCTTGCCGCGATCATGTTCAGCGACGTGGTCGGCTACACCGCGATCATGGGCCGGGACGAGGGAGCGGCGATGCGCGCGCTGGATTCGCATCGTCAAATGCTTCGCACTCTTCTCCCACGCTTCAACGGTCGCTTAGTCGGCGAGATCGGCGACGGTACGCTGAGCAGCTTTCGTAGCGCTATGGACGCAGTAAATTGTGCCCGCGAGGTGCAGGCACTTGCGGACGGCGATCCCGAACTCCGCTTGCGTATCGGAATCCATCTCGGCGACGTTGTATTCACCAACAACACGGTTATCGGCGATGGGGTAAACGTCGCATCCCGCATCCACGCCCTTGCGCCGCCAGGTGGCGTTTGTATTTCGGAACACGTCCACGACGCGATTCGCAACAAGCCAGGGATGGCAACGAATGATCTGGGCGAGCAGAAGCTAAAGAACGTATCGCGACCGATCAGGGTTTACGCTTTGGTACTCAATGGCACGAGGGTCGCGCCATCTATCCCGTGGATCAGGAGCGCGAAGGGCCGCGCTTCGGCGATTGTTGCGGGCGTGCTGGCGCTGGCAGCAATTGTATATGTAACTACCCGGAGCAGATTGCTTGCTCCGGTTGGTACGCTACAGCCCGCCGCACCGAGGCAGATCCGATCGATTGCCGTGCTGCCGCTCGACAATTTCTCGGGCGACCCAGGCCAAGAGTACTTTGCCGACGGCATGACTGACGAACTCACCACCGACCTGGCCAACATCAGTGCGCTGCGAGTGATCTCGCGCGGTTCGGTGATGCAGTACAAGGGTGCGCACAGGCCGCCATCCCCCGAAATCGCGAAGGCTCTTAACGTCGATGCGGTGATAGAAGGTTCGGTGATTCGGGAGGGCGACCGTGTGCGGATCACGGCGCAATTGATCGATGCGCCGGCGGACAAACATCTGTGGGCCAAGAGCTACGAACGCAACTCACGCGATGTGCTGGGCTTGCAGGATGAAATTGCTTCGGCGATCGCACATGAGGTCAATGTCCAGTTGACGCCGAGCGAGCAGGTTCGGCTGACCACTGCTCCCGCGGTAAATCCCGCGGCGCACGATGCTTATCTGAAAGGTCGCTACTTTCTGAGCAGTTTCACTCGGGAAGGAGTCACTAAAGCAATAGAGCAGTTCGAGCAATCTATCAAACTAGATCCGAGCTTCCCCCTGCCTTATACAGGTCTGGCCGACGCCTATAGCTACGGCGATGACTGGTACTTTCCTGCAAACGAAGTGATGCCGAAGGCGAAGGCGGCGGTTGAGAAAGCCTTGCAACTGGACGATTCCCTGGCGGAAGCTCACGCCTCGCTAGCCTTCATCAAGTGGCAATACGATTTCGATTGGGTAGGCGGCGAGAGCGAGTATCATCGAGCGTTCGCCCTGAACCCCAATTACGCCGACGCTCATCATCAGTTCGGCTATTTGTTGGCGTTCCGAGGGCGATTCGATGAGAGCCTGGCAGAGATGAAGCGCGCAAGCGAACTGGACCCGCTTTCCGCCGGGATCACGAATGACGTGGCGTTTCCGCTTACGTTGCAGGCAAGGTACGAAGCAGCCAAGGAGCAATTCCGCAAGGCACTGGAATTGGATCCGAATTTCTACCTTGCTCACTGGGCTCTTGGGTGGGCCGACATCGAGGCCGGTAATTTGAGCGAAGCAATCGCCGAAATAGAGAAGTCGCGGGTAGTGGATTCTCCTCCCTTCATCGCAGGATGGCTCGGTTACGCCTACGCGGCGGCCGGCGAACGCGACAAAGCGGAGGCTATGATCGCGGAACTGGACCAGACGTCATCGCGCCGATTCGTCTCGCCCTTTTGCACCGCGATAGTCTACCTCGGTCTTGGCGACAAACAGCGGGCATTGGACGGATTGGAGAAGACCTATGCGGTGCGCTCCCAGTGGCTGACTTTTCTCAAAGTTGATCGGATCTACGATCCGCTGCGCTCCGAGCCCCGTTTCATCACACTGCTGAAAAAGGTCCACCTGGACAAGTGACTGAGCACCTTTTCGAGCGAGTCGCATGGTGGCCTGCCTCCCGCGCGCCCAACAGTTTAGAAGTAGAGTCCGTCACGACTTGCGCGAGGCGTTCGGTCCCACCAAGAACACACGCTTTTATAGGTCGACATCAACACGGGAGAAAGGTCCTCCCTAGTTGACGTGTGTGAAATTAAGAGCAGTCTCCGGTGATGTGGCAGCCGATTTCACCGAGTGAGAGTCACTATCACAATCCATACATCGCGATGGCCCTTGGGGTGCGCGTCGGCGCGTTCACACTCCCGGCACTGCGCCCGCGCCCGACGCCGCGATCGCCTGCGCCACCGAAATGTCGAATCCGTTCAGTCCCGCCGGCGGACCGACGAAAACCACCAGGAAGGGGCAAGCGCCCGACGGCGCGACCACGAAGCCCTTCTGCGGATAGAGTCTTTGGAAAAACTCGATCTCATGCGGCGTCATCTGCGCGATCGTCCGCGCCGAAAGACTGTTGCCGCAGTAGACGGCCTCGCTGGCGACGACCCGCGGGCCGCCGCGTTGCCTCAGGTTCACCGCGATCTGCACCAGATGCAGCGGCCGCATGCCGACGTTTTCCGCCGTTCCCGCGATCACCAGCGCGGTCTGTCCGCTCCGCGTGCGCTGGTAGTCCGCATGGACGTCGCGTAGTGCCACCAGCCGCGCCGGTACCGTCGCCGGTGTAAAGCGCTCCCCGACTAGCGGAAACTGGCTGAGTAACTCCGCGGTCGGCGCCGGCGCGTTATGCACCGCCATCGTCGTCGTGGCGAACCCCAGCCCGACGATTAGAAATAACAACAGAAATAGCCGCGCCGAATGCGTCACCGCCTGGTTGTAGATCGGTGCTGCCGCTTCCGCCCGCATGAACTCGCCGGCGTGCGCCACCGACGACGCGGACTCGTCAGCCGCCGATCGTGCCGGCGAAAACCCGTCCGCAGCGGGCGCGAAAGGGATCTCCTGGCTTGCGGATGCTGCGGCCGGTTCCGCCGCGCTCACCAGCGGACTGAAATCATCATCCGCCCGCGTTTCCCAATTGGCCGCGGCCGCCGCCGGATCCGCCGATGCGGTCTCGGTCGGCCCGGGCTCTTCCCTGAATTCAAACGCGGGGTGCTCGCTCGGCTTCACCTCCGTTGGCGTCTCCGCGAACGGTTTCGACATCAACTCGTCGGTCGTGGGTCCTTTAGGTACGATTGTCTCGGCGGGCGACGCCGGCTCCGGCGCGACCGGCACGGCGGAAACCCCCGCGACGGGTGTGCCGGGCGTTCCCTCAGGCGAGAATGCACCGCGTATTCCATTAACCGCCGCGGACGAGGTCGGAGCGGGGGTTTCTTCCGCTGGGGGTCGCAGCTTCGCCTCCGAGCGCGGCCGCATGAGTCGTTGCCCCGCGGACCGCACCGGCGCGGCCGCCTTTTCGCCGCGTCGCGGGTCGATACTGAAAACGTGCCCGCATCGCGAGCACTTGAATGTCGGCGTCCCGTCCGGCAGAACCTGCTCATCGATCCGGTAGCGGGTATGGCAACTGGTGCACTGAACCTCGATCATCGCCTCTCCTCTCATCCGCGGCACAAAAGTATCATATGCTGCGATCGAGTTCAGGCGGTAGACGGCCCAAAGTGTTGAACATTCCTACATTCGATCGCTGATCGCCATCCCGATGCGTGTAGCACTGATAGGTCGCCGCTTCGATCCGGCCGGCGGCGGCACCGAACGCGATCTCGTCATCACCGCCCGCATTCTCGGCCGCGCGGGTCACGAGGTCGCCATCTATGCCGACGACATCCGCAACGAGTCCCGGGAATGGCGCCCCCGACGGGTCGACGCAATCCCGCTCGGCCGCGCGCTGCGCCTGTGGTCGTTCGCTCGCCGCGCCGGATCGATGGCCCGCGACCTCGGCGCGGAGATCGTCCTGAGCTTCGCGCGCATCGCGGATGCGGATGTCCTCCGTTCCGGCGGCGCCGCGCATTCGAGCTACCTGCAGTCGGCCGCGCGCTGGCGCGGCTCGGCCGGAGCCGTCACGATGCGCCTCAGCCCGTATCACCGCATCCAGATCGCGGTTGAACGGCGCGGCTTCGCGTCATCGCGGCTGAAATGCGCCATCGCCGTCTCCGCCCTCGTGCGCCGGGACCTGATTCGCACCTTCGCCCTCGACCCGTCCCGGGTCGTGACCATCTACAACGGTGTCGATCTCGAGCGGTTCCGCCCAGAACCCGATCGTGCGATCCGCTCCCAGGTACGGCGTGAGCTGGATATTTCCGAGCGCGCGCGGACGGCGGTCTTTGTCGGTAACGGCTTCGCCCGCAAAGGCTTGCGGTTTCTCCTCGAGGCCTGGCCGGCGCTGGGCACCGACGCGCACCTAATCGTCGCCGGCGCCGATCGTCACACTAATTCTTTCCGCCGCCTCGCGACGCGGCTCGGAGTTGCCGGACGCGTGCACTTCGTGGGCCAGCAGGAACGTATCGAGCATCTTTTTGCCGCGGCCGACGCGCTGGTCCTGCCCTCGCTGTTCGAGCCCTTCGGCAACGTGGTCATGGAGGCTATGGCTGCGGGACTGCCAGTGCTATGCAGTGCGGCCTGCGGCGTCATGGAGACGCTGCCCGCTGAGTTCGGCCATTTCGTAGTCGCGGACCCGACCGATCGCCGCGAACTCGCGATGCGGCTCGCCGCGGTGCTGCAAGTGCGCGGCGACCTCGCCAGAGTCGCACGCACCACCGCGGAGCAATTCACCTGGGATCGCTACGGCGCCGGGCTGCTCGATTTGCTCCGCCGACTATAACCGCACTGCGCGATATCTACGCCGCCAAGTTCTATCATCGTTGTTCCACAGAGTTGCCCGATTCGCTCCGCTTACGCCCTCGCTGTGCGCGCAATCCGTCAAGGATGCCCAGCGCGATCGCCAGCCGCTTTTCGGCGCGCGCGCGCCGATCGATCGGCACGTTCGAAACCCGCACAACCAACAATCTTATGACCGCAATTGCCGCGTCAAAGCCCGCCTTGATGGGTGAATGAGCCTCATGTAGCGTGCGGCAATAGCCTCGCTCGCGCGCGATCCGAGTGAAACGATCGCGGTCCGCTCGCGCCGGTCGACTTCGTGATAAGCGAGGCTCGCGGCGCATAGCCAATCCGGAAGCCAGCTCGCCGCAACCGCTGCGACATCTCGGTTTCCTCTTCGTGTCCGGCCGCCCCAGGACCAAGCCGCTCGTCGAATGGGCCCGCCTGGCGCAATGCGGCGCGCGAAACGCCATGTTCGCGCCGATCACGCCGCGCACCTCGATCACTTCGTCGCCATGATCGACGATCGGCAAATCCAGATAGGCAGCCGCCGGACCGGCCTTCGCGATCGGATCCTCGGCGGGCAGAATCCGGCCCTTCATCGCGGCATACTCGGAATGAGAAGCGAAGAACTTTTCTACCTCAGCGACGTACTCCGGGCGACACCACAAGGTCGTCGTCGAGGCATACGATGATCTCGCCGCGCGCCTGCGCGATCGCGCGATTCTGCACCCGGCATTTGCCCGGCCGCGCGGATCGTGCAGGTGCATCGGTGCGAGCCCCGGCGCCTTCGCCCTTAGACGGCACGGGCGTGCCATTTTCGGCAATGAACACTTCGTGGATCGCCGGGAACAATCTGGGGCGCGAGGCTGCGATCAGCCGTTCCAGCGAAAGCGGCCGCGCATGCGTCGCGATAATGATCGAAACTTTCAATGGACTTCAAATTTTCAAATGCCGCCGCGTGGTAACAGGATCGGCCGCCGCTGTGCTTGAATTGCCGCCGCGCAGCCGAATAAATCTTCATCTTTTGCAGGACCGCGAGAGTGGCGGAATGGCAGACGCGCAAGGCTCAGGACCTTGTGAAGGCAACTTCGTGGGGGTTCAAGTCCCCCCTCTCGCACCATCCCCCCATCCCGGTTGGTTACAGCGTCCCGGTTAGATATGATCTCGATGACGAGTGCGGTTAAGTTCCGTTCGCCGCAGCCGCGATCGGCGCGCTGGGTATTTCGGCGGAAGGACGACGTGGGCGCATTGGAACTCAGCAAGACATTCGATCCCAAGTCGGCGGAGGAGCACTGGTTTCAACTCTGGATCGACCGCGGCTATTTCACGGCCGATCCCGAACCGCACCGGGCAAGGTTTTTTCGATCGTCATCCCGCCGCCCAACGTCACCGGCCAGCTGCATCTCGGCCACGCCCTCAACGTCACGCTGCACGACGTGATCGTGCGCACGCGCCGGATGCAGGGCTACAACACGCTATGGCTGCCCGGCACCGACCACGCCGGAATCGCGACCCAGAACGTGGTCGAGCGCGAGATCGCCAAGGAAGGCAAGACCCGCCATCGACCTCGGCCGCGAGCAATTCGTCGAGCGCGTATGGGAATGGCGCGAGACCTACGGCGGCAAGATCCTGCATCAGTTGCGCCGGCTCGGCGCCTCGTGCGACTGGAGCCGCGAGCGCTTCACGCTCGACGAGGGGCTTTCGCGCGCCGTCACGCGAGGTCTTCGTGAGGCTCTATCGACGAGGGCCTGATCTATCGCGACTGCCGGCTGATCAACTGGTGCCCGCGATGCGAGACGGCGCTCTCCGACCTCGAAGTCGAGCACAAGGACGCGCAAGGCAGCCTCTGGTATATCCGCTATCCGCTCGCTGACGGCTCCGGCGCGATCACGGTGGCGACCACGCGGCCCGAGACGATGCTGGGCGATACCGCCGTCGCGGTGAATCCCGGACGACGAGCGCTATCAGCGCGCTGGTCGGCAAGACGGTGCGACTGCCGCTGATCGGCCGCGAGATCCCGATCATCGCGGACGCGGCGGTCGATCGCGAGTTCGGCACGGGCGCGGTCAAGATTACGCCGGCGCACGACTTCAACGACTTCGAGATCGGGCGGCGTCACAATCTCGCCGCAGATCTCCGTGATGGATACGCACGGCGCGGATGAACGCCGAGGCGGGCGCCTATCCAGGGCCTCACGCGCGAGGAGTGCCGCAAGCAGGTCGTCGCCGATCTCGAGGCGCAGGGGCTGCTCGAAAAGATCGAGCCGCATCAGCATGCGGTCGGCGTCTGCTCGCGATGCGATACGGTCGTCGAGCCGATGCTCTCGTATCAATGGTTCGTCGCGGTCAACAAGCCGGCATGACGGCGAATCGCTGCGATCGCAGGCGGTGCGCGACGGTCGAGCAGCGCGACCACTTTCATCCGAAGTTCTGGGAGAACACCTATTTCTGGCTGGATGCGGAATATCCACGACTGGTGCATCTCGCGCCAGCTGTGGTGGGGCCATCGGATTCCCGCGTACTGGTGCGACGCGCTGCGAGGACGAGCCAATCGTCGCCGAAGAGCGGCCGGCGCGCCTGTCCGACGATGCGGCGGCGACGACCTGCGCGCAGGACGAGGACGTGCTCGACACCTGGTTCTCGTCGGGCGCTGTGGCCGTTCTCGACGCTCGGCTGGCCCGAACGAGACCGCCGACCTCGCAAGCGTACTATCCGACCAGCCTGCTGATCACCGGCTTCGACATCATCTTCTTCTGGGTCGCGCGGATGATGATGTTCGGGCTCAAGTTCATCCGCATGGCGCCGAGGCGATGGGACAGTGCCGTTCCGCGACGTCTACATCACGCCGCTGGTGCGCGATCAGTTCGGCAAGAAGATGACCAAGTCGCGCGGCAACGTGGTCGATCCGCTCGAAATCATGGACGAAGTACGGCACCGACGCGGTGCGCTTCACGCTCGCGCAACTTGCGCGTGCAGGGCCGCGATCTGATCCTCTCCGACGATCGGCTGGCGGCGTCGCGCGCGTTCGCCAACAAGATCTGGAACGCGGCGCGCTTCGTGATGATGAACCTCGAAGGCGCGCCGCAACCGCTGCCGCCGGTCGCGATCGCGCAAGCTGGGCCTCGCCGAGCGCTGGATTCTGAGCCGGCTCGACAACGCGATTCGCGAAGTGACCGCGGCGATCGACGAGTACGAATTCAACGTCGCGGCGATGATCGTCTACCAGTTCATCTGGCACGAGTTCTGTGACTGGTATATCGAGCTGTCGAAGGAGCCGCTCAAGGCGGGCGGGCGAGCGTCAGGCGGCGCGCGCGCTACGTGCTGGTGACGCTGCTTCGACCGGATGCTGCGGATTCTGCATCCGTTCATGCCGTTCATTTCCGAGGAGATCTGGCAGGCGATTCGTCCGTATCTCAGCGACGCCGAACTGACCGAGCATCTCGCGGTCGCGAGATTTCCGACGACCGTCCAATCACTGACCTGCTGAGCGAAGCCGAAGCGCTCGCGATGGATCGCTGTATCGCTACGACTGAGGCGATTAACTCTTTACGGTCCGCTCGCGGGGCATCATCCGGGGCAGCGCGTCACGGCCGTTATTCGCCCGCACGCGGACCTCGGCCAAGATCGGCCTCCACGATTGGCGGAATTACGCGATAACCTTGGGCAAGGTGGCGGAGCTCAAAATTCTCGGGGTGTCGCGACGCACGTCCCGCGGGGACGGTTTTCGCGCCGATGGCGTGGGCGGAGATCGGTGTCGGAACCCCGGAGGGTTTCGACTTCGACAAGGCACGCGGGCTTATCCGCAGGAAGCTCGATGAGGTGGAGACCCATCTCAAGCGCCATCGAGAACGCTTTGAAAACCCCGGCTTTCGTGCCAAGGCCGACGCCGAGACGATCGGGGAAATCGCAGAGAAGATCGAAGAATTAAAGGCCCAGAAGAAAACGCTTGAGGCGCAACTGGAGCAATTGCAATAGTTCTGAATCGGGATGCCCTCACCCGCCGCAAGGCGGCGACCTCTCCCTGGACAAGGAGAGGTATTAAGAATCGCTGCGAAGCGAGGAATCCCGGCCGGATTTATTTATGGAACTGCTTCGACAATCGATCTCACCGATCTCGTGCGCGCGCTCGCGGAGGACCTGGGGCAGGGTGATATCACGACTGCCGCGACGGTCCCCGCCGGACACCGCGGACGCGCGCGGATCACCGTCAAGGAGCCGGGCGGGATCATCTTTTGCGGCGGCTTCGATTATCGAGCAGGTCTTCGCGCTGACCGGCGCCGAGCCGGTGATCAACTCGCTTCGCTCCGAGGGCGCGCGGCTCCATGCAGGGCGCGATCGCGGCCGATATCGACGGCGGCCTGGCGGGTCTGCTGCGCGGCGAACGCACGGCGCTCAACTTCGCGCAGTTGATGTCCGGTGTCGCGACGATCACCCATCGCTACGTCGAAGCGGTCAAGGGGACGCGCGCGAAGATTATCGATACGCGCAAGACCCATCCCGGCCTGCGCGCGATCGAGAAATACGCGGTACGCGTGTGGCGGCGGGGCCAACCATCGGTTCGGCCTCGATAGCGGCGTGCTGATCAAGGAAAATCATATCGCGGCCGCGGGCGGTATCCGGCAGGCGCTGGAAGGCGCCCGGCAGATCGCGCCGCACACCTTCCGTATCCAGATCGAATGCGAGACGCTGGCGCAGGTCGAAGAGGCGGTCCGCTACGGCGCCGGCGCTATCCTGCTCGACAACATGACGGTTGAGGATCTGCGGCGGGCGCGCGCGATGGTCGGCGAGCAGTGGTCCTCGAAGCCTCGGGCGGCGTGACCCTCGAGCCGTCCGCGCGATCGCGGAGAGCGGGGTCGATCTGATTTCGGTCGGCGCGCTGACCCATTCGGCCCGGGCCGTGGACTTGAGTATGCGAATCGAGACGTTACACTAGTGGGCCGAAGGCGGAGCGATGCGCAGGGGCGGTTGATCACGCGGGGCGCGGCCAAAGTTAAAACTGTGCGAGCCGCGTCAAAAATCTTAAGTCAATGGAGCCGAAGGCGAAGCGAGCACAGGGGACAGCTGAGTCCGCAAGGCGCGGCCAAAGTTAAGACTGTGTGAGCCGCGTCAAAAATCTTAAGTTCAGCAATTTCGAGCGAGGTGAATCGATGGATACAGCGACGTTCCATAAGCAGATTAACCAAATCGTTTCCGAATACCGCCTGAACCAGCATCCCTATGTTGACCTGATTGCGAGCGGCAAGGCTACGCGCGAGCAGCTCAAGGGTTATCCGATCCAGCATTACGAGATGACCGTGCGCGACTCCGCGCCGCTTTCGGCCGGTCTACCTGCGGTTGCACGAACTCGACGAGAAAGCCGGACAGGGCGCCGCCAAGGGGTTTGCCGAGGAGGCGCTCGGCCTTTACAGCCATTCCGCCGGTCATACCGAACTGCTGTTCGAGCTCTGGGAAGGCGGTCTCGGATTGCCGCGCCAACAGCTTATCGACGCGATCGCCTCCGACGTCGCGGCCTTCAACGCCTGCATGTATCGCATCATCCGTTTGAAGCCGCAGTTTATCGGCGCAATCGGCCTGATGGAGGAGATCGAAGTCGAGGCCTACAAGACGCTGATGGAAGGGTATGGAGCGGAATTACGGGTTCAAGCCGGAGCATCTGCGCTTCCTCTCTGTCCATTACGAGGCCGACAAGGAGCACGGCGAAGCGGGGCACGCGAGCATCGACCATTTCGTGACCGGGACCGGCCGCGAAGAGGAATTCCTGGCCGAGGCGCGCTGCCTGGCGCATTTCTTCTGGAAGGGCTTCGATTCCATGATGACCGTCTGAGGGACCGATGTCGCGTAATCCGTACGCAGGGGTTGAACACGGGGCGCCCGGCACGATCGGTTGGCGGATTCACTATTTCGACGAGGTCGGCTCGACCCAGAAGGTCGCCGCGGAGATGGTCGAAGCGGGCGCCGCGCAGGGTACGGTCGTGATCGCCGAGCAGCAGACCGCGGGGCGCGGACGGTTGGGCCGCTCATGGCACTCGCCGCCGGGCTTGAACCTCTACGCGACCTTTATCCTGCGACCCCGGATCCCGCTCGCGGAGGTGCCCCGCCTGAGCCTCGTCGCGGGCGTGGCGGCGGCCGACGCGCTCGCGACTGTCGCGCCCGGCATGGTGGCGCTCAAGTGGCCCAACGACGTCTGGCTCAAGGGGCGCAAGGCGGGCGGGATAATCGCCGAGGCGATCGCGGATAGCGCGCAGAAGCTGGTCTGCGTCCTGCTCGGAATCGGGCTCAACCTCAATCTCGCCGCTGACGATATCCCGGAAGAGCTGCGCGCTAAGGCGACCTCGGTGCGCATCGCGACAGGCCGCGCTGCGATCGGATCGCGATCGCCGCAACGCTTTTTAATCGACTGGACTCTCGCTATATGGAGGCAGAGGCGCACGGCTTTGCCGCGATGCGCCCGGACTATGAGAGGTACTTCGCGTTGACCGGGAAGAACGTCACGGTGAGTGACAGCGGAGTACCCGGGTCAGCGGTTGCGTTACGCGGAGTTGACGCCGAAGGTGCTCTGATGCTGGAGACGAACCAAGGCGCACAGCGGATTCTGGCCGGCGAAGTCAGTGTCGCCGGCGCCTACGATTAGGAGTTAGCGAGCGCAGCCCGCTTCGGCAGCTACGCCCAGTAGTGGCCGCGAGAGGTCTTGCGCAAATGTTGATTATGTAAACGTTACAGCAGAGGTGAACCGATATGGCAGTGGAGGAAATCGGACGGCTTAGAACCATCGCGATCGTCGGCCAGGGCGGCACCGGCAAAACGCAGTTGGCCGAGGCGATGCTCTTTACCGCCGGGGCGACCAATCGTCTCGGCCGTCCTGACGACGGTACGGCGCTGATGGATTCGGAGCCCGAGGAGATCAGCCGGCATATTTCGATCAGCTCGTCATTTCATCATCTCAACTGGAAAAAGACCGAAGTAATTCTCGCCAACACCCCCGGCTACACCGCTTTTCTGCCGACAGCCTCGCGACGATGCGACGCGGTCGACGGCGTGGTTTTTGTCGCCAGCGCCGGCGGCGACCTGAAGGTCGAGTCGGAAAAGATCTTCGAGCAAATCAACAGCTGGCCTGCCGCATATCGCCTTTGTTTCGCGGCTCGATCGCGAGCGGATGAGCTTTGACGCCGCGCTGGCGGATCTCGAAAAGCGCTGGCCGGCGAAACCGGTCGCGCTGACCCTGCCGATCGGCGATGAGACTCGCTTTCAACGGCGTGATCGACGTGCTCGCGATGAAGGCGCTGCGTCCATCGCCGACGCCTCGGGCAAGGCGAAAGAAGAAGAACT
This sequence comes from uncultured Pseudomonadota bacterium, assembly GCA_963837035.1. Taxonomy (GTDB): domain Bacteria; phylum Desulfobacterota; class Binatia; order Binatales; family Binataceae; genus JASHZA01. The sequence goes on along the minus strand of CAWIMH010000015.1, from coordinate 719,478 downwards.
GAGCGGCGAACTCGAAGACCCGCGCCGAGGAAGCGCGCGCCAAGCTTTGCGAGGCCGTCGCGGAGACCGACGACGCGCTGCTCGAAAAATATCTCGAGCAGGGCGAACTCTGGACGACGGCGATCTGCGGCCGGCGCTGCGTGCGGCGGTGCTGGCGGGCAAGCTGACGCCGGTGCTTTGCGGCTCCGGCGCGAAAAATATCGGTATCGGCCCGCTGCTCGACGCGATCGCGACGCTTGATGCCGGCGCCCAACGAACGGCCCGCCGATCAAGGCGCAAGCGCCGACAACGGCAGTCGGTCGAACGCGCGCCCGATCCCGCCGCGCCGTTCTGCGCGTTCGTCTTCAAGACCGTGATCGATCCGTTTGCGGGCAAGCTCTCGATCTTCCGCGTGGTCTCGGGCACGCGCGCATCAGCGACGCCACCGTGCTCAATTCCACGCATCGGTCCAAGGAGCGCTTCGGCCAGTTGCTGCGGCTCGAGGGCAAGAAGCAATCGCCGCTCGCGGTCGCGCTACCCGGCGAGATCGTCGCCGTCGCGAAGCTCAAGGACACCACCACCGGCGATACGCTGTGTGACGAGAAGGCGCCGGTTATCTTCCCCGCGACCGAGAAGCCCTATGCCGGTCATCTCGTTCGCGATCCGGCCCAAGACCCGCGGCGACGAAGAAAAGGCCTCGACAGGCGCTGCAGCGCCTGGTCGAGGAAGACCCCGCTCTGGAAACCCATCGCGACCCGCAGACCCACGAGATTATCCTGTCCGGCACCGGCCAGATGCATATCGAGGTCACGGTCGAAAAGCTCAAGCGCAAGTTTAATGTTGACGTCGAGTTGCAGGCGCCCAAGGTCCCCTACAAGGAGACCATCAAGGGCCGCGCCGAAGCCCAGGGCAAATACAAACGCCAGTCCGGCGGGCGCGGCCAGTACGGCGATTGCTGGCTCAAGGTCGAACCGCTACCGCGCGGCGGCGGCTTCGAGTTCGTCGATGATATCGTCGGCGGCTCGATCCCGCGCCAGTTCATCCCGTCGGTCGAAAAGGGCGTGCGCAACACGCTGGTCGAGGGCTTCCTGGCCGGGTTCCCGATGGTCGACGTCAAGGTCACCGTTTACGACGGCAGCTACCATGACGTCGATTCCTCAGACATGGCCTTTCAGATCGCGGCCTCGATGGGGCTTCAAGAACGCCTTCGAAAAGGCCAGGCCGATCCTGCTCGAACCGGTGATGGCGGTCGATGTCACCTGTCCCGACGAATGCATGGGCGACGTCATCGGCGACCTCAACTCGCGCCGCGGCCGTGTGCTCGGGATGGACACGCAAGGGCAGCGGGCAGGTGATCAAGGCGCTGGTGCCGATGTCCGAGATTCTCAAATACGCGCCCGACTTGCGCTCGATCACTTCGGGGCGCGGGTCATTCGAAGCACGCTTCTCGCATTACGACGAAGTGCCGCCACCGATCGCCGAAAAGGTGGTGAAGGAAGCGAAAGACGCGAAGGAAGCCCATCGCGCGCAGGCTTGAGTCGTAGCATCGGGGAGGATCGCGATGGGTGGTCGCGCTCCCCTGGCTCGTTGCTAGCATGGGTGAAACATTTCACCCTCGGCGTCGAGCCGTGCGCGGGGTAGATTGTGTAGATGGCTCGCGCCTTGGGCCTTGCTGATGGCATCCGTGGGAAAGACCATCGTCCTGATGGGAGCAGTCATGATCGCGGTCGGGCTGGTCGTATGGGCGGCGTCATCCGTCCCGATCCTGGCGCGGCTTGGCCGGCTGCCCGGCGATATTTACATTCGGCGCGGCAACTTCACTTCTACTTTCCGATCACCACTGCGATCAGTAGTGAGCATCATGCTGTCCCTCATGCTCGCCTGGCTGCAGGCGTTAGGCGGATGGCAGATACCGTCGAACTCCAACTGAGACGCTCCGAATTGAAGCGCCGGCGGCGCGAACTGGTCGCGGTCGCAGCCGCGTCGGCCACGCTGATCGCTTTCGTCCTGGCGCAAACCGAACTCCCGCCGCTCAGTTCGCACACTTCGCTGGTATCGAACCTGGTCGTAATCCTGCTGTTCGACCTGAGCTTCCTGCTGCTCGGCCTGATGCTGTTGCTGGTCGGGCGCAACCTGGCCAAAGCCATTTTCGAGCGCCGCCGCGGTCTGATCGGCTCCAAGCTGCAGGCGCGGCTGGTTTTCGGATTCATCGCGGTCGCGCTGGTGCCCAGTGCCTTCATGCTCTATGTCGCGGGCACGTTTCTGCGCGCGGACGTCGATAGCTGGTTCAACCCCGAATACGAGCGCGTGCTCGACGATTCACTGGAGATCGCCAAGGTCTACTATCTCAACTCAGCCAACAATGCCGCGCATTTCGCGCGCGTTCTGGCCGAGCGGATTCAGCGCGACCAGCTACTCGAACCGGACCGGCACGCCCGGCTGCGCGCATTTCTCGAAAGACTCAGCAGCAATACAACCTGGGCACGATCGAGATTTTTTCGCGCAAACGCAAGATTGATGATGCTGGTGCTGAGCCCGCGCACTCCGACCGGAATCGGGGTCTCGCCGGATTCGGAGATCGTCAAGGGGACGCTGAAGGGCAAGCCGATGACGCGCACCGATCGCCTGGGCAAGTCGGACGTCATTCGCGGCAGCGCGCCGATCTATTCCTCGTCCGAGTTCCGACTAGGTGGAGGGCGCGATCGTGATCGACTACTACCTGCCCAAGAGCCTGGCTTCGCGCGCGGCAGGAATTTCCCGTACGTTCGAGGATTATCTTCCAATTGCGCATCCTGCGCCAGCCGATCATGCACAGCTATATCCTGGCGCTGGTGCTGATCGGTCTGGCGGTGGTGCTGCTCGCGAGCTGGTTTGGAATTTATCTGGCGCGCGGCATCACGGGACCGATTCAACTTGTTGGCGCAGGGAACGCACGAGATTGCGGGCGGGAACCTCAACCACGAGATTCCCGAAGTCGGCGACGACGAGATCGGGCAACTGGTCGAGTCTTTCAACCAGATGACGACCGACCTGCGCGCGTCTCGCGCCGAACTCGAGCGCCGCCGCCGCTACACCGAAACGCTGCTGCGCAACGTTTCCGCGGGGGTGGTCGGGCTCGACCCGGAAAGCCGCGTCACCGCGATTAACCCGTGCGCCGAGCGGATGCTCGGACTGCATGCGCGCGAGGTGCTGGGACGGCCATACCGCGAATGCTTTGGCCCGGAATTGGTGCGCGCGCTGGACGAATTCCTCACCGCAGCACCGAGGCCGCCGGAGCTCCGGTCTTCGCTCAAGCTCGAATCGGGCGGAACCGAAGCCGAGCTGATGATGACCGCGAGCCCCGCTCGGCGATGAGGCCGGCAACGACCTCGGGATGGTGCTGTTTTTCGAAGACGTCAGCCAGATCGCCAAGGTCGAGCGGATGGAGGCCTGGCGCGAAGTGGCGCGGCGCATCGCCCACGAAATCAAGAACCCGCTGACACCGATCCAGCTATCGGCCGAGCGCCTGCGCCGCCAACTCGCAACGCGATCGGACGGCGACGCGCGCCTGCTCGATGAATGTACTCACACTATAATCGGCGAGGTCGAGGACCTGAAACGGCTGGTCAACGAGTTCTCGGGCTTCGCCCGCATGCCGCAGATCAATCCCGTACCGGGCGACCTGAATGCCCTGGCCGAGGAAGCGGTCACCAATTTTCGCGGCGCCCATCCCGGCGTCAATTTCGATTTGGCACTGGCACCGGCCCTGCCTTCGATCGCGATTGATCGCGAGGCCCTCAAGCGCGCGTTGGTCAACCTGCTGGATAACGCGGTGGCGGCTATCGCCGCAGGCCATGACGGCGAGCCCCCGCGGATCGAAGTCAGCACCAGCGCGGACGGCGCTGGTGTCATCACTCTGGAAGTTGCCGACAATGGACCGGGAATCGACCCACGCCTGCGCACCCGAATTTTTGAGCCCTACTTTTCGACCAAAAATGGCGGAACGGGACTGGGCCTGGCCATCGTTTCGACCATCGTCACCGACCATCGCGGGTTCGTCCGGGTTCGGGATAACCGGCCGCGCGGAAGTAGATTCATCCTCGAATTTCCGATAAAAGAGCAGCAATTCGGCAAGGCCTTGGGCTGAACTGCAAACGGATGAGATTGGGGTGGCGGTGGTCCTCGCGGACGGATCGAACCTTTCGGACAAGCAGGATAATAGGAACCAAAGAGTGAACGCGACCGTATTGGTGGTGGATGACGAGGAGCGGATTCGGTCCTCCCTGCGCGGAATTCTGAGCGACGAAGGGTTTCGGGTGCTCGATACCGGCAACGCTCCCGGGGTGATGGAAATCATCGCGCGGGAGAAACCCACGGTGGTTCTGCTCGATGTCTGGATGCCCGAATTGGACGGCATCGAGCTTCTCCGGCGAATTAAAAGCGAAACGCCGGCAACCCATGTAATCATGATTTCGGGGCACGCGAATATCCAGAACGCGGTCGCCGCGACCCGTCTCGGCGCGGAGGATTTCATCGAGAAGCCGTTCTCCGTCAACGGCCTGCTTGCCTCGATTGAGCGCGTGCTGACCGGCGAAACCGGCGGCGCCCGTGTTCCCAACGATGCTCCGCCAGGTACGCAAGCAACCGCCGTCCGTCCAAGCGCCGCGGCACGTCCGCAGCGTACGGTGCGCCATCCGGTAGTGATCGGAGGACAGGGACTTCACTCGGGGCTCAAGACCGGAGTCATATTGCATCCTGCACCCCCCGGCACCGGGATCGTTTTTGCGTCCCTGGCGGATCAGTCCGCCATTCCGGCGCGCCTGGAGAACGTGACCGAAACCGGGTACAACACCACGCTCAGTGCCGGCGGCCATTCGGTCCGTACAGTTGAGCATCTGACGTCAGCGTTGCACGCGCTCGGTATTACCAACCTGATGGTCAAGACGGATGACGAGGTGCCCGCACTCGATGGATCGGCCGCGGAGTTCTGCAGGCATCTGCGCGAGACCGGTATCCAGCGTCAAGCCGGCTTCGTCGAGCCGATCGAGGTGCGAGAAAAGATTCGGGTAGGGCAGGGCGGCGAGTATATTCAGATCACGCCGGCCGATCATCTGATTGTCGACTATCGATTGCACTATCCGCATCCGATTGGTGAGCAAATCGTGCATTTCGAGCTCACGTCACCGGAAGCCTATGAAAAGGAAATTGCGCCGGCGCGGACGTTCGGCTTTGTGCGCGAATTCCACAAATTCGCCGAGATGGGCCTGGCGAAAGGCGGGCGGCTCGACAACCTGATCCTGGTTGACGACGAGCGAGTAGTGAACACCGAACTGCGATTTCCCGACGAATTCGCGCGGCACAAGATACTGGATATGATTGGTGACCTATATCTGCTGGGGCGGCCGATCATCGGTCATGTCACCGCTTCGAGGACTGGCCACTCCGACAACCTGGCCTTGCTCAGGGCGATCGCCAGTACTCTATAAGCCCCCGGGTTTGGGGATCACCATTCGGGCGGCGGTTGCCGTCCTTCTAAGCGATGGAAATCAAGGGCAAAGTCGCGCTGGTTACAGGCGCGGGCAAACGCATCGGGCGTGCGATCGCGCTTAAACTGGCTGAACGCGGGGCCGTCGCGGCGATCCACTACCGGAATTCGCGCGCCGAGGCCGACGAGGGTGTCGCGCGAATCGTCGCCGCCGGCGGGCGCGCACAGGCTTTTCCCGCGGACCTGGAAAGCGTGGCCGCAATTGAACGAATGGTCGCGGACATAATCGCGACCTTCGGCCGAATCGATATTCTGGTGAATTCAGCGTCGGTCTTCTACCGCAAGCCGCTCGAGGAGTTGACGGAACGCGACTGGGACATCAACCTCGACACGAACCTGAAGGCGCCGTTTTTCCTGGCGAAAGCCGCCGCGGTCGCGATGCGCCGCCAGGGCGCCGGCAAAATCGTCAATATCGGCGACTGGGCCGGTGTGCGGCCGTATAACAACTATCTGCCCTACACGGTCTCCAAGGCCGGGCTGATCGGGCTCACGCGCTGCGTTAGCCAAGGCGCTGGCGCCAGAGGTCCAGGTGAATTGCGTCGCGATCGGTCCGGTGATGCCGCCCGAAGACTACGGGGAAGAGGAAGTCGAGCGGCTGCGCCTCGCCACGCTGACCAAGTCGCTAGGTTCGCCCGAGGACGTGGCGCGTGCGGTATTGTTTTTCTGCGAGGGCACGGACTTCGCAACCGGGGCCACTCTGATGCTCGACGGCGGCCGCCTGATCAACTGATTTGACGCGCCAAAAACAATTCTGACACGCGTGGCCGTACAGCCTCCATCCGACGATTATTCGATCGTGCCGCTCCCCGGACGAATCGTGGTCCTCGCCAGCGGTGGGCTCGACAGCTCGGTCATGCTCGGTCAAACCGCACGGACTGGCCGCATGGTATTCCCGGTCTATATCCGAGCCGGCCTCCGATGGGAGCCGGACGAACTCCGTACACTCCGCCGTTTCGCGCGTGCGCTGGGACGCGACAATGTTCAGCCGGTGACGATGCTGCGTCTGCCGATGAGCGACCTCGCGGCCGGCCATTGGTCGATAACGGGACGTAACGTGCCGGGTTACAACGCCACCGTGTCCTCCAACTACATTCTTGGGCGTAATTTGAGCCTCCTGTGCAAGGCCGCGATCTTTTGCGCGTACAACCGGGTCGGCGAAATCGCGATGGCGCCGCTCGAGAGCAATCCCTTCCCGGACGCGCGGCCGGAATTCTTCCGGGCCTTCGCGCGCGCGGTCGAACTCGGCGTCGGTATCAAGCTGAGGATCCGCACGCCTTTCGCGGGCTTGAGCAAGGCCGACGTGGTCCGGCGCGGCGAGGGCATGCGGCTCGAGCTGACCGTTTCATGTGCGCGGCCCCATGGCAACGTCCATTGCGGCAAGTGCACCAAATGTGCCGAGCGAGTCGCCGGATTCCTCGAGGCGGGCGTACCCGATCCCACGCTCTATGCACGCAAGCCCGCGCGTCCCGGACCGCAACACTAGCTACGGCGATGCAACTGCGATCGTCCGCGGCACTATCGCCGGTTCGTAGGAGGTGGTGCAGGGGGGACCAGCAGCAAAGAAATGCTCTATGCGGCGGCCTGCCCGGTCCATGAAGATCAGGCTCGATGAGCGGGTGCCGTATTCGCCATGCTTCGCATAGCCGCTCTCGGGCAAGGGGATCGTCAGGTGGAGACAGAGCGAATTCGGTCGCCCCGATCGCGGATCGAGCTGGGTCGAGTGGTCGGCGAGCAACTTGTGAAGTTCGCCGCGCAGGGCGACCGGATCGCGGGCAAAGTCTTCACGCGCTCCGAGTTGCGCGAACCGGCCGTGGGAGCGGCTGATGCGTGGACACTCGAAATCGTCGATGTCGATATTGGTCAGCAGATGAAGGCCCGGGGTGAGACGCACCGTTTCGATCTTGCCCCAGCGATTGTAGGCAACGAAGCTTTCCTCGCGAGAGGCGATCAGCAGATTGAACGGGTTGTAATCCGCACCGTTCTGACCCTCCACGAAACGGACCGCCTCTGACGCGCTGGCACGGCGCAATGCATCGAGACAGAGCAACCCCCGCGAACGCAGCGCAAGGTCGTTCTCTTGGGCGCCATTGCGGCGGTTAAGCAGACCCGCGACGACGCCGTGCTGGTTGATACCCAGCCAGGTTCCGCTGGCGCGCAAATCCTTGCCGCCAATGATATGTGGGGTCTCCTCCAGTGTGGTCGGCGGCAGCGCCGGCCGCGCCAGATACTCGTCGCGATTGGCGGCTACCACGACGGGATAGTCCGCGAACGTCTTGAAGTAGATGGCGAGCGTGCACATAAGTGAAAAATTGCAAATCGGACGGGCGAAGCACAAGGGGGGCGACTGACTGCGCCCATCTGGTAAAATAGAGGTGTGCCGGCCAACGAACGCTACGATGTGGTCATAATCGGCGGCGGGATTATCGGTAGTTCCGCAGCGATGGGGTTGGCCGAGCGTGGGCTGCGTACCGCGGTGGTTGACATCGACCTCAGCGGACGGCTGAGCTCCAGCGAAAAGAACGCGGGCGGCGTGCGCGCGACATGGTGGCAACCGGTGAATATCCGCCTGTGCCAGGCCTCGATTCGGTACTATGAGACGATTCGCGCGGAAGTCGGTTTCAGGCAGAGCGGCTATCTGTGGCTCTATGACGCGGAAACCTGGCCGAAGGCCTGCCAACATCTGAAATTGCAGCAATCACTCGGCCATTCGATCGAACCACTGACAGCGCTACAGGTGCATCGTCGCGTTCCGGAGATCGATAGGCTCGACGGAATCGCTGGCGCGACCTTCTCTCCGGGAGACGGACTGATCAACCCCAACCTGCTCAAGGAGCACTACCGGGCGCGTTCGCGCGGGCTCGGGGCGGTCTACTTTGACCACGCATACGTGCACCAGGCGGCGGCCGATGCCAACGGTGTGCGGCTGCAATGTTGGCAGTCGGAACACGCCTTGAGCGACGCAGGGCTGATCCGGATGATGACTGAAGACGGGCCGGGGGAGGCCGCGGCGGGGCATCTGTTCGAACTGCAGGCAGGAGCGGTGGCGATCACCGCGGGAGCCTGGTCCGACAATGCGATGACGTTGTTCGGGCTCAAGAATTATAGCGAGCCGATCCGGCGGCAGATTTGCCTGGTCGATAATCGGATCACGAACTTTTCGGCGTACGGGATGATCGTCGATACCTCCGGAATCTATTTCCATAACGAGGGGCAACACATCCTGGCCGGCTATTCGCCGCCCGATACGCCACCGGGGCATCACTTCAACTACGACGGCGAGCCGTTTTTTGTCGACGAAATCTGGCCGCGGATGTATGCGCGGATGAGTTGTTGCGAGCGACTGCGCCATGTGACCGGTTGGGCGGGCCTGTACGAGGTCAGCCCGGACCGCAGCGCGATTCTGGGACTGGCGGCGCCGCGGATCTACGAGGCGCATTCGTTCAGCGGACGCGGCGTGATGCAGTCGTATGGGGCTGGGCAAGCGCTGGCGAATTTAATCGCCAATGGATCGTTCGGGATGTTCGACGCGGCCGCGCTGTCCCGCGAACGCTTCGATCTTGACCGGCTGGTCCCCGAAGAACTGCACATTTGAGCCGGGCGGGTCTGGAATCTAACTTCAATACCAGTTTCCCCCAGCGCAGCCGTCGTGATATTGAACTTCAATTGCGCGGCAGGGGTGCGCCAGCCGCAGCGAACGAGGAGGCTTAATGTTTTCATCGATCGACGAGGTTATCGAGCGCTTCGCCGCGAACAACTACATCGCCAGCCGTCGCATCGCGACGGTCGTCTATCTGGCAAGCGCGATGCAAAAGCCGGTGCTGGTCGAAGGGCCCGCGGGTGTCGGCAAGACCGATCTCGCCAAAGTGCTTGCGGCCGCCGCTCGAAGCACGACCTGATCCGTCTGCAGTGTTACGAGGGTCTCGACGAAGGCAAGGCGCTATACGAATGGGAGTACGCCAAGCAGCTGCTCTATACGCAGATCCTCAAGGACAAGATCAGCGAGGTGCTGGTCGGCACGCAAGGGTCTGGCGCAAGCGGTCGACAAAATTGCGGCCGAAGACGAGGTGTTCTTCTCCGAGCGTTTCGTGTTGCCGCGGCCGCTGATGAAGGCGATCACTTCGGACAAGCCGGTCGTGCTGCTGATCGACGAAATCGACAAAGCCGATGCCGAGTTCGAGGCCTTCCTGCTCGAACTGCTCTCCGACTTTCAGGTGACGGTGCCGGAAATCGGCACCTTCAAGGCCAAGCAAATTCCGCTGGTCATCCTGACCTCCAACAACGCGCGCGAGATGTCCGACGCGCTCAAGCGCCGCTGCCTGCATCTGTACATCGATTTCCCCGACCAAGGACCAGGAGCTCGCGATCGTCAAGCTCAAAGTACCGGAGGCCGCGGACAGCGCTGGCCGAGGAAGTCGTCAGGTGGTGCAGTCGCTGCGCAAGCTCGATCTCGAAAAAGACCCCCGGTATCAGCGAGACGCTGGATTGGGTCAAGGCGCTGACGCTGCTCAATGTGCAGAACCTCGACAGCGCGCTGGTCGACGAGACGCTCGACACGATCGTCAAGTACGAGGGCGACGTGCGCAAGGCGCAGGAGGAGCTCAAGGAATACATGCGGCGGGTGCGGACGCGGCGCGGCAGGCACCGAAAAGGCGCCGGCCGGCGGCAGCAGCAGCGACAAGGATCTACTTAACTGAAGAGCTTAGCCGGGAGGCCGCACCGCGCGCATCGCCGCGGGCGGCATCACGGGCGGATGTACGCCGAATGGAAGAAAAGCTGGTCGAATTCGCCAATCTGCTGCGCCAGAACGGCGATCAGGGTCTCGCTCGCCGAAACGCTCGACGCGATTAGCGCCGCGGATGTGACCGGTCTGGGCGAGCGCGATCTCGTTCCGCTCGGCGTTGCGCACGACCATGATCAAGCGGGCCAACGAGCTGCCGGTGTTCGAAGAGCTCTTTGACGTCTATTTCACCGGACTCGGCGAGATCATCAAGGGCGCCAGCAAGGCGGTGCAGGACGCGCTCTCGATGTCGGACCAGGACTTCCAGCAGTTTCTCGACCAGATGGAGGAGATGCTCAAGGAGCATGGCGACGAGCTCTCCGAGCTGGCCAAGCAACTGCTGCAGAATCAGCGACGGCCAGCTCGAGCGCATGATGCGCGAGGCGGCCCGCGCCGTCCGCATGCAGGGAATTCAGCGCACGATCGAGGAGAATTACTTCGCGCGCGCACTGGCCCGCGCGCTCGGCTTCGACAAGCTCGAGCAGGAGATCAAGGAGCTGCGCGAGCAACTCTCCAAGCTCGACCTGGGCTCTGCCCTGCGCGCCAAGATGGAGGAGTATCTCGATCGCCGGCTCAAGATGCTCGACGACATCATCCGCAAGTACGTGCGGCAGGAGCGCGAGAAGCGCGACATGAAGTCGCGCGAAGAGTCAGCGGATGAACCAGCTCGCCGACAAGAGCTTCTACTACCTGAGCGATGAAGAGCTGGACAAGATGCGCGAAGCGGTGACCCGGCTGGCGCAGCGCCTGAAGAACATCATCGCCGTGCGGCGCAAGCGGATGAAGAAAGGCCGCTTCGACATCAAGCGCACGCTACGGGTGAACCTGGTCAACGGCGGTGTGCCGTTCAAGCTGCGTTTCGAGAAGCGCAAGCGCGAAAAGCCGCAGATTCTGATCATGTGCGACGTTTCGGATTCGGTACGCAATGCGTCGCGCTTCATGCTGCAGTTCGTCTATTCGTTGCAGGATCTTTACTCGCGAGTGCGCAGCTTTGTGTTCGTTTCGGATGTCGGTGAAGTCACCGAGAACATTTTCGCACCAACGATGTAAAGGAAGCGCTCGACGTAGCGCTTGAAGGGTGATATCATCAACGTGTACGCGCACTCGGATTTCGGCCGGTCGTTCCGCAATTTCGTCACCGATCATCTGGGCGCGGTTAACAAACGGACTACGGTCATTATTCTTGGCGATGCGCGCAACAACTACAATCTGCCGCATGACTGGTGCCTGCGCGAAATCAAACAGCGCGCCCGGCGCATAATCTGGCTCAATCCGGAAAGCCGCAACACGTGGGGATTCGGCGACAGCGAGATGGAGCGGTACGCAATTCACTGCGACCTGGTGGAGGAGTGCCGCAACCTGAATCAGCTGTATCGGGTTATCGATCAGTTGGTGCCGCGCTAAAGTGGCTGGTCGAGACCGTCGCGTCGTGGGTCCGGTTGACCGTGCGGGCGCTTTCGTCCAAAATTGAGGTTCGAGATGCACGATCAGGCGCTTTTGCGCACGCCGGCCTTTCGGGGGCTTTCATCAAAGAGACCTGCTATGACCGGTCCGAAGGAAGATTTATTCTGATGATGGTTGGCGGACTTACGCTCGATCCCACGACCAAGATGCCGATCGTAGTGCTCAAGGATCCCGACAATAAGACTCAACCTGCCTATCTGGATCGGACCGCTCGAAGCGGCCTCGATGGCGACGGAAATCGAGGGGATCAAGCCGCAGCGCCCGATGACCCATGATCTGCTGCGCAACATTCTGGGCGAGCTTGGCGCGACCGTCGAAGCGATCGAGATCACCGAGTTGCGGGAGAATACTTACTTCGCGCGGATCGAAGTGAAGACGCGCGAAGGCAATCCGCTGCATATCGACGCACGTCCGAGCGATGCAATCTCGGTTGCATTGCGCACCAAGTCACCGATCTATGTCGCTAAAGCAGTGCTCGAGGTTTCGAGCGAATTACACGAGGCGGCAGAGCAGGGCGCTGAGACCACGGACCACAACCTCGCTGGGGTTTCACGCGACAAATGGTCGGAGATTCTCGAGAAAATGTCGCCCGACGACTTCAAGTACAAGATGTGACCTCTGCGTCGCGGAGCAGCAACGCTCCAAGTCCCAGTCTCAGGCCTGGTCTGGCCTGAATTCACTCGATGGCAACTACGACGCGTCCCAAGCTCTCGCGCAAGGAGCTGAAGCAACCCGACGAGTTCATCAGTTTTCTCGACCAAGCTCTTGCCTTTGTTGAGGGGAACCTCAGCCGCGTCATCTTCGGTGCGGTCGCACTCGTTGCCCTTCTCGGGATCATTTTCGCATTTCGCTTCTATTATCAGCATCAACAGCGCATCGCGGCCGAGGATTTTTACACTGCCGTCAGCGCGCTCGAACGCAAGGACTACAAGGCGGCGGAGCAGGGTTTCAAGCAGCTTGCCGACAGTCAACCCGGTCAGAGTCTTGGCCGCATGGCACTTTTCTACCTAGGGAGCACCTACCTGGACCTGGCACAACCGTCGAAGGCCCGGGACGCTTTCGCGGCTTATATTCAGGCTGGCGGCACGCCGCCATTCACGCAGCTTGCCCTTTGCCAACTGGGCTCCGCCAACGAAGACCTTGGGGACTTCAAAAAGGCGCGCGACGCGTACGCTCGCGCGGCGGCGATAGAGGGTCCAGAGCGAGCGCGGGCTGCGCTGGACAGTGCGCGCATGCTCGCTCTGCTGGGCGACCGCCGGGGCGCGATCGCAGCGTACCAGGCGTTTCTGAAAACCAATCCCTATGCTGAGCAGCGCCCGGACGTGGTTGAGGCGCTCGCTAACTTGGGCGCCCCACCAGAAGGCATGAAGCCCACGAATGGCGCGGTCGTTACTGAATCGTCCGTAAATCCATCTAACAAGATCGTAACGTCAACGGCGGGCGTTAGCGCCACACCGGGAGCGTCCACACACACGGCCGTTGCACATTAGCTCGAAGTCCTGGGTCGCTAACAGCCTGTTGCAAAAATGCAACGTACCCTGAGAGCCGTTCGCCCTCGCGGCGACGATCGGACGCTCGGCTAGCGGGTCGCGTTACGTTCGTGCAACTGCGACGTGATCACGAAATCAAAGACGTTGCTGCTGGGCAGCCCTACCACTGGTACGCCATTGACGAGGAACGTCGGTGTCGAATTGAGATGGATCGCGGCACCATCCTTTTTATCCTCCGCGACGCGAGCCTCGGCATCGTTGCCTAGGATGCAGGCGTTGAGCGCCTTCGCATCCAGCCCCAGGTTCTTGGCGTAGCCGTAGATATGGTCGCGCAGGTTCTGCACGCTGATGTCGCTCTGATCGCGGTAGAAGTCGCCGGCTATACTCCAGAAGGCGGCGGGATTCTGCTGACGGACGCACTCCGCGGCAATGGCCGCTTGCTCTGCCCACGGATGAACCCCCAGGGGAAAGTTCTTCCAAGTCAGATGTACGCGGCCTTTGTAGGTCGTATTGACCAGGGTTTCGACTTCGGTAAACGCGCGCGCGCAATAGGGACATTCGAAATCGGCAAATTCCACGACCTGTATCGGCGCATCGGCAGGGCCCAGCGTGGCGCGGTTGTCGAGATGAATAGTCTTCATATCGGCGTGTTCCCATGGGTGCGCCAGGTCAAACAGCGCAAACCGTTGCGCCAATACGCCCCTATCGCCGGCGGTATTGCTGAAGTACTCGACTTCGAACTTCTGGCCGTCCGGACCATTAATCGTCACGGTGCGGCTGATTGTTCCCGGGAACGGTCCCGGCGATGGAGCGCCGATGGACAAATCGCCTGGGTTCGGCACGAGGAGGCGCTTCTGCAAGGCGGCCTTGAGCTGTGCTTCAGTTGCGGTATCCGGATGCGCGGGATCGAGTTTTTTGGCGGCTGAGGTGGATTTGGCCGCAGATTGATCAGCCGCCCAGGCGGTCCCCCGATAAGAATCCCACGCTGCGTTCAACTTCGCATAAGATATATTATGTAAACTTGCCGTTGTAACCGCGATTACGCTAAGGGCCAGTGCGCAGTTGCCGACTTTTGCCAGGAAACTCTTTAATCCCATAGCGCACCAATCATAGAGAGGCACCGGGCAACGCGCTACCCGGCTGCGCCGCTAGATGGGGCAGTCTCCGCCGTATGGGCGGATTCGGAGCGCGTTCACGCATACAGGCCGTTCAGGCGGGATGTTCCTTTTTCGCGGCGACGACGGTGAAGGTCTGAGGCTTGTCTGATCGCGGCCGTTGTAGATGCGGCCTGGGCTTCCGGCCGAGTTCAGCAAGGGCGCGCCGGACGGCGAAGTGGCCAGGATCGATTTCAAAGGCGCGCTCAAAGTATTCGATCGCGGCTGCCGTGCGGTCCATTTTCAGGGAAACGCGGCCTAGCGAGTAGAGCAACTGGGGATCGTCGGTTCCGCACTCACGCGCCAGCTTGAGATACTTTAGAGATTCAGCGCATTGTTCGAGTTCGGCGAGCAGGAGGCCCAAGCCGAGGGCGGCCTTGTAGTTGACGGGGTCGAGATCGAGCGCGTCGCGATACATCGACAAAGAGCTGCGGCGGGCACCCTTGCGGCTCAGCTCACGAGCCGTGGCGGCGAGCCGGGTCGACTCTTCCACGAAGGATCGCACCTCGATCTCCACTTCTGCGCGATCCTGAGCGAGTTCGAGCTTCAGGATTTTGACACGGGGGCCGAGGTAGGCGCCGAGGCGCTCGAGGATCGTGTCCTGATACTCGGGCGAGCAATCGAGAAACATGGCACCAATCGAGTCGCCGATATGATCGTCGCGTAGGATCGTAATTGTTTTGCGTTGGCGAACCTTGATCACCGCCCCACCCCGCTCCCCCATTTGCGTTCATACACGTTCGTCAGGATCGAATAGCTTGCGATATTCGTCCATCGCGAACCGATCCGTCATCCCAGCTATGTAATCGGCAACCACCCGTGCGAGGGGCTCTCCCTCGCCCTCGGTCCGCACCAGCACATGATCAGGCAATTGCCGCGGTTCACTCATATAGGACTCGAACAAGCGCGCGAGCACCCTCCCCGCTTTCTCGGTCATCCGGATCACTCGGTAATGGCGATAGAGACGATCGCGCATGATTTGCTTTAGTTCGGTGACCTGCTTCGCAACCTGCGGACTGAAGCAAGCCAGCGCGATGCCCGCATTCCTGACTTCCTGCACGCTTGCAACCCCGGTCCGATCAATTTCGCGATCGATGTTGGAGACCAGGTCGGTCACCATCACATTGATCATCCGGATAACGGTCTGGTAGCGGGCGACACTGTCGGCCATCGGTAGACCGCTGGCACTCACATCGGCGACCGCCTCACAGTAAAGACGCGAGGCTTCGAGGTCTCCTGCCGTCAGCATCTGGGCTTTTAGACCGTCATCGACGTCATGGGCGAGGTAGGCGATCTCGTCGGCAAGATCGACAATCTGCGCCTCGAGACACGGATATAGCTGCTCGTCGAATTCCACGGCCTCGGCCCGTCCTTTAAAGGCGGAATGTTTGACGATACCCTCGCGAACCTCGTAGCTCAGGTTGAGTCCGCGAAATTCCGGGTAGCGCACCTCAATCCAATCCACGGTCCGCAGGCTTTGTGCATTATGGTCGAACCCGCCGTGCGGTCGCATGAGATCGTTGAGAACGCGCTCGCCGGCATGACCAAACGGGGTATGGCCCAGATCGTGCGCCAGGGCCACTGCCTCAGCCAGGTCCTGGTTGAGCGCGAGCGCGCGCGCGACCGTGCGCGTAATCTGCGCCGCTTCCATCGTATGAGTTAGGCGAGTGCGGTAGTAATCGCCCTCATGGTTGACGAATACCTGGGTCTTGTATTCCAGGCGGCGAAAGGCCGCCGAATGAATCACTCGGTCTCGGTCGCGTTGGAAACAGGTGCGCATCGGATGGGGCGGCTGGGAAAAGCGCCGTCCCCGGCTTTCCCGTGCGCGCATGGCATACGGCGCGAGGGTTTGCGCTTCGATGTCTTCGAGATCTTCTCTAGTCCGTAACATGCCCCGTCCAGCCGACTTTGGCATTGAATTTATCAGGTATGAGTATTCAAGCTTAACCCCTCTTGCGTCAGTCTGTTCACAGGCGCGACCGCGCGGGGTTACATCTATTCACAGACATACTCTCGACCGATTATCCAACGTAGTACACGCTAGAAGCTAAACATTGCCGGCCTAATCAACACGGATGAGGGGCCGGGTGGCGCAAAGGAAGGCGGACATGGACACGAATCGAGGTGCTCTGCACTATTTCGGCAGAGATGGGATTGGCCAATTGCGACTCGGCGCGGCGAGTTACGGCTACGGTGGTAGAGGAGCCCGAATGGGCTGGGCGATAGCCGACTCACCCTTTGGCCCGGTTCTGGCGGCGGCGACCCCTAGTGGCTTGACCTGGCTGGGTATTCACGAATCAACCACCCATCTGGAGTCGGAACTTCACGAAGACTATCCCGGAGCCGAGTTTCTATCCGGTGACCGGGCGACCGAGGCGCTGGTTCGTGACATCTTCAAATTCGTGACCGGCGAGACCGCGGAACTGGAACTTCCGATCGATATTCGTGCCACGGCTTTTCAAGGTGCGGTTTGGAGCGAATTGTGCGCTATTCCCCGGGGCGCCACCCGATCATACGGGGAAATCACACGCCGGATCGGGCGCCCGGACGCGGCGCGAGCGGTGGGTCACGCAAACGGGTCCAATCCCATCGCGATCGTGGTCCCGTGTCATCGTGCGCTTGGCGCGGACGGATCGCTCACGGGATACCGCTGGGGGCTCGAGTGCAAACGGCGGCTATTGGAATATGAGCGTGCGGTGATGCGGATCAAACCGTCGTCCGCGAACCAGCCTTCGCTGCCATTTCCTTGAAGGGGTTCCGACGGAATACGATGCAACTGTCGCTTGGCTAGCTACCCGCGGATAGCTTAACATTCCGCTTTGAAGTCCAACGCGGAGCTATCACTACGAAAATCGTTGTCGACTACAATCGTTGCGAGAGTAACGCCCGCTGCATGCAGGTTGCACCGGAGATCTTCGAGGTGCGGGACGATGACAAGCTTTACGTCCTCATCGAGAATCCGCCGGAATCCGCTCGTGAGCGTGTCCTGAAGGCGATTCGAGTGTGTCCGAAGCAGGCGATCTCGATTGCCGAAGGCAAGTGAAGGCAGCCGATGAAGCTCGAGCAGATCGACCTCACGGACCTCGACCTCTTTCTCCATGGCGACCCGCACCTCGCGTTCGCACAATTACGGCGCGAAGCGCCGGTGTATTGGCACGAGCGCAACCAGCGCGGATTCTGGGCGATAACCCGGTACGAAGATGCGCTTCGCGTCTATCATGATCCTGGAACTTTCAGCTCGGAGCGCGGCATCTCGTTACAGTTCGACAACGTGATCCCCGACCAGGCGGGGGCCGGGATGATGATGATCCTGACCGACCCTCCGCGCCACAACAAAATCCGCCAGGTCGTCAGCCGCCGCTTCACCCCACGCGCGATCAACGCCTACGCGCCGGAAGTCAGGAAGATCTGCGATGAGATCATCGACTCCGTGATCGAACACGGCCAATGCGATTTCGTGCTTGATGTGGCAGGCAAGCTGCCCACCGCGGCGATTTGCGAGATGTTGGGAATTCCGGCTGAGTTCCGCGACCAGATGTACGCACTGGGCAATATGTCTATCGGTACCCAGGATCCCGAGTACAACCAGGGTCGCAGCGCTATGGAGACCGGCCGCGCAGCGCAGGCGGAGTTTTTCAGCTATTTCGCCAGACTGATCGACGAGCGCCGCAAGAATCCTGGCAGCGACCTGATCAGCGCCTTCACACTCGGCGACGTCGACGGCACCCGCCTCACCGACCTCGAGATTCTGTTCAATTGCTTCCTGCTGATCATTGGAGGTCAGGAAACCACCCGCAACGCGACCTCGGGCGGTATCCTCGCCGTGATCAATCATCCCGTGCAGCGCACCAGGCTACGTGATGACCCATCGATCCTGCCGACGGCGATCGAGGAGTTTCTGCGCTGGACCACGCCGGTGACACACATCCTGCGCACCGCCCGCAAGGACACCGAACTGCGCGGTGAGAAGATACGCGAAGGCGACAAGATCGTGGTCTGGAATGCCTCGGCCAATCGCGATGAGGCGGTGTTTCAGGCGGCTGACGTCTTCGACGTCGCCCGCACGCCCAACGACCATCTCGCGTTCGGACATGGCGAGCACTTTTGCATTGGCTCGCACCTGGCGCGGCTCGAAATGCGCGTGATGGTCGATCAGGTGATGCGGCGCATGCGCGACCTCGAGTTGGCGGGAACCCCGGAACGGCTGCGCTCGAACTTCGTCGCAGGTATCAAGCACATGCCGGTCCGCTTTACTCCGTCGCGCCCGCTGGCGGAACGGACGGCCTAGTCTCCATCCCCGCCACCGTGCTTTTCGAGAGCAGCGAAATCTTGCGTCGTTAACATTGCGATCGCCAGCGTGGATTCGCAGGCATCCGCCAATCTCCCTACGTCCCCTGGATGGGGCTGGCCCAACGGCTGAAAATCTTCGCCGCGATTTCGCCCAGGGCCGGTAGGTGGGACGGGGCTGCCGCGAGAATCGAATCGCTGTCGATGCCTACGCGCCCGAGCCCCTCACGAAATTCGCCAATCAGAGAGGTGAGAATCTCCTGCGTCATTTCGGCGTGGAACAGCATTCCATAAGCCTTCTCGCCGTACCGAAAAGCCTGGATCGGAGTCTTCTCCGACGACGCCAGTCCGATCGCGCCGGCAGGCAGGTCGAAGACGTCGCTATGCCAGTGCGCCGCGACGAATTCCTGGGGAAGGCCATGCAGGAGGCGGTCTTCCGTGGCGGCGGCTGTCAGCCGCACCGGATACCATCCGATCTCCCTGGTCTCACCGCGCCGGACGGTCGAACCCAAGGTTGCAGCCAGGAGTTGACTGCCGAGACAGACCCCCATGACCGGCTTGTTTTCCTTGAGGGCACTCTCGATCAGCCGCATCTCCTCCCGGAGGTACGGATAGCGATCGAGTTGATAGACGGTCTCTGAACCGCCCATAACAATAAGGCCGCCGGCCCCCTTTATCTGGTCCGGTATCGCATGACCGTCGAATATGCGCAGATATTGCCAGGCAAGCGCCGCTTCCTCGAGCGCGTCCGCGATCGCTCCAAGGTTCTCCGCCGGATGGTGTTGCAAAACCAGGATTTTCGCCATATTCGACTCCGCGGATGCCCCGGCTTGGTACCTACGACGAGGTTAACATCACCGGGCCGCTGGGCTAAGAATTACGGGTCAGAACGCAGGTCGGCCGGCAACGCGCCGGAGACCGGAGGACTGCATCATGTCTCTGATCGGGCTTCGTGAACAGACCGTAAAGGGTGCTACCAGCGTGGCCGACGCGCGCGCCCGCCACCGCTGGAACATCCCAACGGATTACAACGTCGCGATCGATTGTATCGACCGCCATACCAGCCTGCGCGATCAACCCGCCCTCTTTTATGAAGATGACGACGGCCAGGCGGCGCAGTATACGTTCGGCCAAATCGGCGCGCTCAGCCGGCGTTTCGCCAACGCGCTGTCCGGGCTCGGGGTCAGGCGCGGAGACGTCGTCGCGATTCATCTGCCGCAACGGCCCGAGACTGCGATTGCGCATATCGCGTGCTATCGCATCGGTGCCATCGCGCTACCGATTTCAAAGCTCTTCGGCACCGACGCCTTGCGCTATCGCCTGACCAATAGCTCTGCCCGCATCCTGATGCTCGAACCGGAGAGCCTTGAGAAAATCGAGCCGATTCGGAGCGAACTGCCCGATCTCAAGCACCTGATTATCGCCGGCGGAAAGCGCGGAGGGCTCGGCTTTGACGATCTGATCGGTGCCGCTTCCGATAACTTCACTATGCCCAAAAGCAATGCCGAAGACCCGTTGCTGTTGATGTACACCTCGGGCACCACGGGTGATCCCAAGGGGGTTCTGCACGCAGCGCGATACGTGATCGGCCACAATGGCATCGACTACTCCTACAACTTCCTGCGCGCTGGAGATCTCTACTACAGCCCGGCCGATTGGGCCTGGGCGGGTGGTCTGCTCGATGGCCTGCTCGCGATCTGGCCCTATGGCATCCCGGTGCTCGCCTATCGCAGCAAGGAGCGTTTCAATCCCGACGTGATGCTCCGGTTGGTCGAAAAATACGGCGCTACGGTCGGTCTGTATCCACCCACCGTCCTGAAGGGGCTGCGCGAAATCAAGAACCCGCGCGAAAAATACCGCAATCTACGCCTGCGCTGCGTCGTGAGCGGCGCCGAGCCGGTCAGTCCGGAACTCGCTCGCTGGGTCGACGAACAACTGCAGGTTCAATTCAACCAGGCCTTTGGCCAGACTGAAGCGAACTATTTCATTGGCAACTGCTCCGCACTCGAAAAGCCCATGCTCGAGCCCCTTGGCAAGGCCTTCCCCGGCCACGATGTCGCGATCATCCGCGACGGCGTACCGGCCGGACCCGGTGAGACTGGCGAAATCGCGATTCGCCGGGACAGCCCGGTGGTAATGAAGGAATATTGGAAAAATCCAGCGGCGATGAGCGAGAAGTTCACTGGCCAATGGTGCCTCACAGGCGATATCGGGCACATGGACGGCGATGGCTACGTGTATTTCCAGGGTCGCGGCGACGATGTGATCAAAACCTCGGGTTATCGCGTCGGTCCGGCCGAAGTCGAGGCCAAGATAATCGAGCACCCCGCAGTATCCTCGTGCGCGGTCATCGGTGTGCCAGACGAGCGGCGCGGGCAATCGATCAAGGCTTTCGTCAAATTGCTACCCGGGCACCAGCCCAGCAAGCAGCTAATCGAGGAAATCCAGCAGCATGTAAAGAACCGTCTCGCAGCGCATGAATATCCAAGGGAACTCGAATTTATCGACGAGTTCCCGATGACCGTTACCGGTAAGATCCGTCGTCGCGACCTGCGCGAGCGCGAACTCGAGAAAATGCGGGAGAAAATGCAGTCGATCGGCCGGAATTGACGCGCTCCTGCTAGTGAACGAAGTGGAATGAAACAAACGTACGCGTGCGATTAAATCGATTCAGGGGGTAAGGCCGTGGAGGCAAATTCGCGATCGCCGTTCAGCGCGATCAAAATTGTCGAGTGCGGTGAAGGTGTGTCGGCCGCGTTCGGCGCCAAGCTCATCGCCGATCTCGGCGCGGAGGTGGTCAAGGTTGAACCGCCCGGCGGCGACCTGACCCGCCGGCGCGGTCCCTTCCCCGATGACCGTCCGGACCCCGAGAAAAGCGGGCTTTTCGTCTACCTGAACACAAACAAGCGCGGCGTGGTTGCGGATCTCACGCACCCTGAGGGTCAGCAACTGATGGCGGGCTTGCTCGAACGCGCCGACGTGCTGATCCATAACGTTGCCCCTCCGGATCGCGCGGCACGCGGGCTCGACAGCGCCACCCTATGCGCGAGGTACCCGCGATTGATCGTGACCTCGGTCTCGATGTTCGGCGATACGGGACCCTACGGCAACTATAGGGGCTACGAGTTGACCGCGAGCACCGCCTCCGGTTGGGCCACCCTCAGTCCTGGCGCCTCGCCCTACCCCGATCTACCCCCGCTCAAATGCTTCGGCAGCCAATGCGATCTTCAGGGTGGAGCGCACGCCGCGATCACCACGCTCGCCGCTTATTTTCACCGGCTCAAAACGGGGCGCGGTCAGGCGATCGACGTCTCCGAGCAGGAAGTGATCGCGGCAATGCTCGAAATGAATCTCATGCATTATACATATGCCGGCCGCGTGACCTCGCGGCTGGGCGCGCGTGCGCTCGGACCGTGGTTCATCGCCGATTGTCTTGACGGCAAGATTTTCGTCCTCGCAGTCGAAGAAGATCAGTGGAAGCGCCTCGTCGAGCTTATGGGAAATCCCGAGTGGGCTAACGACGATCTGTTCAGGGATCGTTTGGCCCGTGGCCAGAACATGGATGCGCTAAAGGCGTTGATGAGCGAATGGCTGAGCGGCTGGAAGGTGCAGGATCTGTACATCGAAGCGCAGAATCGGCGGATTCCCTTCGCCCCGGTCAACACGATGCGCCAACTGTACGAGACGCCGCATTTTCGTGAGCGTGATTTTTTTGTCCAACTGGTACAGCCCGGCATGGGCACGCTGAAGCTCCCCGGCATGCCTTCGCGTTACGGCGTAACGCCGTGGGCACTGCGCCGGGCCGCGCCGCGCCTTGGCGAGCATGGTGAAGAGGTTTTCTGCGGCGACTTGGGGCTGGGCAAGGATCGATACGCCGCCCTGCACCGGTCAGGGATCATCTGATTTCGAGGAGAGCAGAACGATGGCTGATCTACCGCTTGCCGGAGTCCGCGTACTCGATTTCACCTGGGCCTGGGCCGGTCCCTTTTGTACGATGCAGCTGGCACATCTCGGTGCGGAAGTGATTCGCATCGAGACCACCGCGCGCCCGCCCTGCGTTACCCGCGTGATTCCCCCCTTCGCCGATGATATCCCTGGGCCAAACCGCGCCGGATACTTCAACCAGTACAACCAGGGCAAAAAGTCGATTGCGATGAACCTCGCCCGGCCCGAAGCCGTCGAGCTGGTGAGCGAAATGGTCAAGCAATGCGATATCGTCGCCGATAATTTTGCTGCCAGTGTGATGGACAAGCTCGGATTCGGCTATGACAAGCTGCGGAAATTCAAGGCCGACCTCATCATGATCTCGATGTCCGGGTACGGACAAACGGGACCCTTCAAGGGCTTCGTTGGCTATGGTCCGCCGGCTTCCGCGGCATCAGGAATGTTCTTTGGCACCGGCTACGAAGGCGGCGAACCCGGCGAAATCGGAGTCTCCTACCCAGACCCCAACGCCGGTGTTTTCGGCGCATTCGCGCTGATCGCGGCCCTGACGCATCGCGCGCTAACCGGCGAGGGTCAGTATATCGATCAGTCGCAGCTGGAGACCGCGCTGGTGATGATGCCGGAAGGATTGCTCGAGCACGCTATCAACGGGCGCGAACCCGTACGCCACGGTAATCATGACTCCCTGATGGCGCCGAATGAGTGCTATCGGACCGCCGGCGACGACCAATGGGTATCTATAGCCGTGGCTAACGAGACGGAATGGAAGGCACTGTGCGTGGCAATGCAACAGCCTGAACTTGCTCAAGATCCACGTTTTGCCACCGCGGCATTAAGAAAACAGCACGAGGCTGCACTTGATCAAATAGTCGCCGCGTGGACCTTGTCACGCGATCGTTGGGCGATCACACAAGTTCTGCAGGCTGCGGGCGTCGCCGCCTTCCCGGCAATGACTAACAAGGACATCGCCGAGGATCCGCACCTCGAACAGCGTGGGTATCTCGTTCGCCTGCCGCATCCCGAGGTCGGCCCTCGCGTTCACGCCGGGATTCCGTGGAAAATGTCGGGAACACCATGCGCCGTAAGGAGCCCAGCTCCTATGCGCGGCGCTGACACCGAGGAAGTGCTGAAGACCTTACTCGGCTACACCCGCGATAAGGTCGATCAGCTACGCAAGGCAGGCGTTCTGGTCTAGACGTGGGAACCGGCGGGGGCCGAAGCCCCCACCTGGAACCTGCACGGAGGAACCGAGAACGTTCCTTCGCCGCCGTGATCAGCTCGCGGTCAAATCGGTGTCGATCGTCTTAACGAGCGAGTTGATATCCTGGCCCAGAACCTCGTAGGTCACGAACACTACGACCGCGACGGCCGCCAAAATCAGGGCGTACTCCGTCATCGTCTGGCCCTTGTGCCACTCACGCGCCTTCACGAACCACTTGGTTAGAAACTCCATTCTTCGAGTCCTCCGGTATAATTTCGTATCCGCTCAACGTCAGGCATTGCTGCTCTGATCGAATCGCCCTGCTCTGGAAACCCTTCCATAAAGGGTCTGTTACTGCCTCATGCGCCGATTTACGATGCGGTGAGGCTCTTGTCGACCGTATTAACCAACGAGTTGATATCCTGCCCGAGAACCTCGTAGGTCACGAAGACCACTATGGCGACTGCCGCCAGAATTAGCGCGTACTCCGTCATGGTCTGTCCTTTGCGCCACTCACCCACCTTCACTGCGACCTTTCTGACTAACTCCATTTCGATCGTGCCCTCCCCCAGAGAGAATTTCGATACTAACGCTCCCCGTATTCGCCTGTCATTCACCCACCCGGAGGAGCGCATCACACCCTCGCAGCGTCCTTGCCTCCGTGTAGTACTAGAGAGTGTTACTGATTCTCGTCTGCCTTTTTAGAAATAAATGTTTGTCTAACATGTGTCAAGACATCTCTAAGTGCAGTTATGAAATATTCTACGTGAGTTTAGCGGTGATGTTTACTCCAGATGTCCCCACAGGCGGATCTGCGTGGGCGTGTTTAACTGTATCGCGGAGTACTTCTCGAGGCACGAGATTCGATGACGAAGTCAGTCTGAATACGTTTCACCTATTGAGAAGTGAACACAGATAAGTTTGACATCAAACAACGCGGGCTGACTCAGGTCTGAAAGCAGGCGAATCGGTTCGAGTTGAAAATCGTCAGGGGTCTCGTCAGGATCCTGGTTCCAGCACCCATTAAATGCCCGCCTAAAAGTGACGATGCGCAACGAAGATATAGCAAGCGTCTTCGACGAGATTGCTGATTTGCTTGAACTCGGCGGCGAGAATTTTTTTCGGGTGCGCGCCTATCGGAACGCGGCTCGCATCGTCCGCGACTATCCCGAACAGGTGGCCACCCTTTCACGAAAGAAGCTCGACCAGATCCCCGGAATCGGTACCGATCTGGCCGACAAGATCGCGACTCTGGCTGCGACCGGCGACCTGCCGCTCCGAGCCGAACTGAGACACAAGTTCCCCGCCTCTCTGCTTGATCTGCGCAATGTCGGGGGCCTTGGACCCAAGCGAATCAGGATGCTGGCCGAGCGGCTTCACATCCGCAACCGCGATGACCTTCTGCGAGCAGCCCAAGCCTCGCAGGTGCGCACTATTCGTGGATTTGGCCCTAAATTCGAAGAGCGCTTAATCAGGGCGCTCGAGCACCCGGTGGATGCGGCAGACCACCGTATACGGCATGCCGCGAGGTTGCCTCGCTAGCCGCGGACCTTATAGCCCATCTGCGCGGTTGCCCCAGTGTCGACTGTCTCGAAATCGCCGGCAGCTTTCGCCGTCGGAAGGGAGACAGTCGGCGACTTGGACGTGCTGGTTGCCGCTGCCGACGCTGAATCTGCCATCCGCCACTTCCTCAGGTTTCCCGGTGTTAGTGAAAAGCTCGGGTCAGGCGACACCAAGGCGACCTTAGTCATGAGCAACAACCTGCAGATCGATCTCCGCGTGGTTCCGCGCGCGAGCTGGGGGGCGGCCCTGGTGTATTTTACCGGCTCGAAGGCGCACACCGCTCATCTCCGCCGCATTGCGCAAACGCATGGGCTACTCCTCAATGAGTACGGGCTGTTTCAGGGTGGCAGGGCGATCGCGGGAGCCGAGGAATCCGACGTTTACGGCGCTCTGCGCATGAACTGGATTCCGCCCGATCTGCGCGAGGATCGGGGCGAGATCGGGGCGGCACTCGATCGCCAGTTGCCCCGTTTGCTGGAACGTTCCGATTTGCGCGGCGATCTGCACACCCATTCCATCTGGACCGACGGGCGGGCAACCATTCGCGAGATAGCACATCAGGCCGCCGCCGATGGACTCGAATACTTCGCGGTCACGGACCATTCACCACACTTTTCGATGGTGCATGGTCTCGACGCCGCGCGTTTGCGTGATCAGGCCCGAGAGATCGAGGCGGTCGCCGCGGAGGTCTCCGGCATCGAGCTATTGCGCGGCTTGGCGCCTGACCGACGCCAGCGACAAGCTTCATCGAAAACCGCCCAGTGTCCGCTTCCATCCGGAAGTGGGAGCCGGGCGGTCGCGCCTTCCAACCCGTCAATCTATCCCAAGGGGGTCTCCGCGCCTTTTCCGGCCGCTGCAAAGCATCCGGCCTTCGGGCCGAAATAGGACAAGGCTCGAGGTCAGGATTGCGCCGGGACCCAGACCGAAACCATTGCTGCTATTCATTGAGCTGTTCAAAGCGGATGATGGAGTTGAGGTCCTCCGCGAAGCGGACCGACCGGGCTTGGATTTGAAACCAGGCGGTGATGCGGACGATCCATATCTTCCATAAACCGCCGCATGGCATAAACCGCCGCATGGCATAAACCACCGCATGGCATGGACCGTCAGACGTGGTCAACACCAGGCGGCTGAGCGAACTGCGCCCACGCGGGCGCCGCACTGCGTGACGCCCGTTTTACAGCTCTACCTGCCCTTCTCATCCTGAGGCTGTTCATTCTGGAAGTCGTCAAACACGAGATCTCACGCACGCGTCCCAAAGTGCCTCGCGTGCGTTGCACTTATGCAACATATCAAGAGTCAAAAAGAGAGAAATAAGAGCATTTAACGACTTCCAAACGCGGCACGGCCTGTGCACCAAGCCTCCACGCCGCCAGTCACTGGCGCGGAGAGACCCAATGAACCGGGATCGGACAGAAACCCTGCGCGAGCTACTCAATCAGCTTAGGAACACTGAGCTGATGCGGGTTCGCCAATTGCGCCGCGAACAGGAAGGCGAAAGCCTCACTGACCCCGGGGACGACATGGAAATCGCCCGCGCGCAGACCCAAACCGAGTTGCATGCGAGCTTGATCGAACGCTCCGAACAGCGCTTGCGTGCAATTGACGGTGCTTTCAACCGATTGGGCACCGGAGAATACGGCAGTTGCGACGAATGCGGCGAAGAAATTCTGCCGCAGCGGTTGAAGTTGCTGCCGTTTGTCCTGTTTTGCGTCGATTGCCAGGGCAAGCTCGAACGACTGCGCGGCAGCCGCCCGTCGGCCGGTAAAACGGTCGAGCGATGGGAAGGCGGTCGCGAAGTCGTCGAAAGCGGTGGATCCAAAGGCCTTGCCGACATCAATTCCGACGATTCTTCCGAATTCACGAGTGCTTTTGTCTTCGATGACGATCTGGAGGCCGAACCACCCACCCAGGCCCGCCGTTCGGGGCGTCCGCGCAAAAATGCGACCGTTGGCTCGGGCCGAAACGCATAACGAGCACGGGAAAATCTCTTACGCATTGAGCGGGACGTGTGACGCAGCACGGCGGGGTTAGCCTGTTATAGAAACAGATCGAGGATGGGGACTCCCAGCAGCGCAGCTCCGTACAGCTTGGCTGCAGGATTGGGGTCCATCGCGGCGTGCGCCATCATCGCTTTGAGATCTTGAAAGCGGCGTTGCAGGGGGTGGTCGAGAAAGATCGAATGGCCGCCTCCAGCCTCGAAAAGACGGTCGATGGCGCGGGCCGCGAGCTGCGCCGATCGCGTCGAGTTGTAGCGCAATTCCGCCCGCTGCCCGAGGTCGAAGCCCCTGCCTGTCACCGCCATCTCCATCATCACGTCGCAGTCGTCCAGAAATTTTAGGGTTGCGCTCTTGATCGCGTAGCTCGCTTCGGCCGCAAGCTTCTGACTGTAGGGATCTTCGGCGACCGTTAGTCCCATGCCGCCTTTTCGCGTCCGACTGATCTCGTTCCATTCGTCGAGGAATCCCGCGGAAGCGCCAAGGACCGCCGCGCTCAGTGTATTGATGAAGACGACCGCGAAGGGGAGGCGATAGAGTGGCCCCGGGTTGATTTCCCATCCGGGAAGCTCGCGCCCGAACGTGTAGTCCCAATGCGACATGCTGCGATGTTCCGGAACGAAAGCGTCGGCGACGACGATATCCTTGCTGCCGGTACCCGCGAGGCCCGCGACATGCCAGTTGTCGTCGATCTGATAATCGCTCCGAGGCAGGAGAAATGATCGGAAATCCGCCAACTGCCGTCCGTTGATTTCGATACCGCCCGCAATCGCGCCAAGATTCACCCATTTGCAATGGTCGCAGCCGCTCGAGAACGACCATCGGCCGCTAAGTCTGTAGCCCCCAGAGATGCGTTCGACCTTGCCGGTTGGGGCATAGGACGACGAACTCATCGTGGTCGGATCTTCGCCCCACACCTCCTGCTGGGCCTCCTTCGGATAGAGCGCGGTTTGCCACGGATGGACCCCAACGATTCCCGCCACCCAGCCAGCACATCCCTCGGCGCGCGCGACCTCCATAACCGCGCTGTAGAATTCGCGCGGGTGGGTTTCGCCACCTCCCCATTGGGTCGGTTGGAGTCCGCGAACAATACCGGCCTGAACCAGCTCTTCCCAGGTGCTATCTGGCAGGCGACGCAGTTTATTGGTTTCCGCTGTACGTTCGCGCAGCTTGGGCGCCATCGCTCTGGCGCGATCGATCAGACTCGAAAGCGTGCGAGGACCGGCAGCGGCCCCCGGACTAGTACCAGTATCGGACCTGCTTCTCATAGTTCTCCCTTACCGCCCGCCGGTTGGTAGGTAGCGTCGCGGGCCGAAAATCGTTCCGGTCTCTCGGCGAGGCGCAGGTGCGGCTATGGCCTCTTTTGCTTTCGAGGCCGTCTGCGCGGCCACACGCCTGCGGGAAGCCGCGATCTACTTACGTTCCTGGCCATTTTCCAGGATCAAGATCTCGTGGATCGTGACGAGCCGGCAGACCACGTACGATCGCTTGCCGCGCGGCGTATGTACTTCGATATCGTCTTCGGTAGCCTTGCCGATCAGCGCCCGGCCGAGCGGAGAGGAGAGCGAAATCCGGTTTTGTGCGCCGTCGACCTCCTCGGGCACCACAATTTCGTACTCGGTGCGCACACCCTCATCCAGGTCTTCGAGTTCGACCCTGCTGCCAAGACCCACGGTATCGCGCGGAATCGACTCCAGGTTAATCATGGCGAGTTCGGCGACGCGCGCTTCGAGATTCGACAGGCGCGCCCGCAAAAACTCCTGGCGCTGTTTGGCCATCGCCCATTCAGCGTTTTCCGAAAGATCGCCGTGGGCGCGAGCACGTTCCAACTCCTTGGGTAAGTCGACGGTCAACTCGCGCTTGAGGATTTCCATGTCCTTGCGCAGACGCTTGACTACCGGTAGCTCAGCCATCGATGCCTCATCATTCGCGGCTCGCGTTTGGTTTTGAAATACTCTGATTTCGCGGAGACACCGAGCGTACCTCAGTCCGCTACGATCGAAGTAAGACTACGGTTAACCCCAACTACACTCTGGATCTTCTGCACCACCAGTTCGCCGAGGCTGGACACATCGGCAGCCTCAGCTATGGCAATTATGTCATGCGGTCCAGTTACCGCATGTGCGGCTGAAACCCCGTCTACTTGCCGCAGCTTTTGCGCAACTTCCTTGGCCTTTCCCGGTGAAGTATCGATGAGCACGAAAGCCTTGACCATGAGCCTTCCTCCCCGGAGCGAACGTTCGCGTGCGCTCGCAAATGGCTAACGGCCCGGTACCGCTGGCGGGATTAGATTGCCGCGGGCGTCGTACAGGTAGAAGCCGCGGCCGGCTTTACGGCCCAGATAGCCGGCATCTACGTACTTCTTCAACAGCGGACAGGGCCGATACTTGTCATCGCCAAATACCCGATGCATCACTTCCATGATTGCCAGACAGGTGTCCAGTCCAATCAAATCGGCAAGCTCGAGCGGACCCATCGGCTGGTTGGTGCCGAGCTTCATCGCGGTGTCGATGTCGGTGACGCCGCCGACGCCCTCATACAACGTATAGATCGCCTCATTGATCATTGGCAGCAGGATGCGGTTGACGATAAAGCCCGGAAAGTCCTCGGCCGTCATGGTGTTCTTGCCGAGACGCTCGGCGAGCGCGCGGGTGGCTTCGTAAGTATCGGCCGAAGTCGCCAGCCCCCGGATTATCTCGACCAGTTTCATCGCCGGCACCGGGTTCATGAAGTGCATTCCGATAAAGCGGTCGGCGCGGCTCGTGCGTGCAGCCATCCGGGTGATCGATATCGAAGAGGTATTGGAGGCAAAGATGACGTCGGGCGGGCAGATTTTGTCGAGTTTCTGAAAAAGCGCAATCTTGGCTTCTTCATTCTCGACCACGGCTTCGAGCACAAAATCGACTCCCGCCAGGTCCTCCAGCTTGGCGCTCGCGCCGATTCGGTGCAGAACCCGGTCGCGCTCGTCTGGCTTGAAGCGCCCGCGCTGGATCATGCGTTCGAGATTGCGATCGATGCTCTCGAGCCCACGCTCACAAAGGTCGATGGAGACGTCGTTGAGAAGCACGCTGAGTCCGGCCTGAGACGCCACCTGCGCCACCCCTGCGCCCATTTGGCCGGCGCCGATAATGCCCAATGTTCCTATGCTCATCAACACTCCAAAAAGAAACGTCGTCTCAAGGAACGCCGCTCACACTCCGAACAGCGTATCCGCTAATCGATACACTCGTCATGAGGATCCGGGAGGCTTTTCGCCCGCTTTCCATGTGCCCTCCCCGCCACCGGAGGCAACCGCGGCACGGATCCGTTGCACATCTTCAGGTGATTGCCGCCCAGGCATCCCGAGATTCCGCATCAACTCGTTCGCCATCCTTGATGTCAGACGATCCTTCATCGTTGGCTGACCGGCAACCTCGGCGTTCAGCACGCGATCGACGTCCGCGCGGGTAAGGCCCTCCGCGGCGAAGAGATCGACCAAATCCGTCCAACCCACTTGTCCTGCTGCACGATCCACCACCGCGACTACGCGCCCGCACGTCCCACAAACCTTTCGCAACAGGCCCGCGGGCTCCCTGCAATAGATACAACGCATTGCGCCTCTGGTCAGGACCGGCTTTCGCGGCCAATCGCAGCAGGATCCATACTTCAGGCGAGTACTCTTCTCTCCATTAAAAGCGATGAAGCGGGCGCGCTGAACCGCCTCGCTTCGTTAGCAACGTTACACTGCGATCGGCGAGGCGGCAAGCGGGGCTCGGCCATGAAAGGCCGCAGGAAGATTCAAGTATCCGATTGGAATCGCGACGGCCATAGAAGTCGCCGGAAGTTTGGCTTGACACTAGATGGCGCCGGGAACTAGTATCGGAATTGAGAATCGTTATCAAATTCAATCTCGTTATGACGACTTCGACCGCTCTGCCCTATTTCCTTTACTCCTGCGGTATCTTGTTCCGCGAGGGACTTGAAGCGCTACTTGTAATTATTGCATTGGTGGCCGCAACCCGAGAAGCCGGCCAGCAATCCCGAGCGCGAGATATCTATGCCGGTGCCCTGATCGCAATTGTGCTCAGCCTCGGGCTGGCTTGGGTGGTCAATCACGTCATTGGGGACAACACCAGCGACACCCTCGAGGGCGTCTTCCAACTCCTCGCGGCGGCAACGCTTTTTTACGTCAGTTCGTGGATCACCGCCAAGATGCAAGCGCGGCATTGGCGGAGTTTCATCAACGCAAAGGTCGCCGCGGCTCAACGAGGCGACGGCGCCTCGATCGCGCTCGGTCTGACGGCCTTTCTCGCGGTGATGCGCGAGGGTGCGGAGACCATCGTCTTCTTTCAGGCGCTGCTGGCCGGTGCAACGGAGCAGGCCGAGCGTCACGCGGTGACCGTGGGCATTGTCGCTGGTGCGATCGCATTGGCGGCTACGTTCGTGGTGCTCCGTCGGCTCACCCGGCTGATCCCGATCGGTCCCGTGTTTTCGGTCACTTCGGTTCTGCTCTACGGCCTTGCGGTCATTTTTGCCGGACAGGGAATCGCAAGCTTCCAGGAATCGGGTCTAGTGAGCGCTACCTTCATTGCTCACTTGCCAACCGTCCCGATGATCGGTTTCTTTCCGACCGTGCAGACAATCGCGGCGCAAGCGATCCTTCTGATACTCGCTTTGGCTGCGCTTATTGTCCCGATGGCGCGGCGGATTCGGATCGAGCCCAACAAATCCACTGCCGGCCCGCAGCCTCATACGACCTGACATTTCGTAGTTGGGCCGACCGGGACTGTTTGCGCTCCGCAGTTTGTTCCGCCGGTCGAGCACGTCGGTTCTCTTATAGCCGCTACAACGCGCGTGATTTCCCCTTAAAAGGTCACAAATCTTCATCTAAAATTAAGCAATCTCCCTGTTTCGACTGGAACAAATACCGTTTTCGGTCTACTGTCTGCGCGCAATGCCGAATGAAACGTTGATCGATCAGAGTACCGACGCCGCGCGAATCGTCGCGACGCGAAAGCTCGGCATCTTCAACCGGCTGTGGGGTTTCGCCGCTACGGTCCTGTCGGTGACCTACACGGTGATTCTAGCGGTGCCCGCCGCGACCCTGGCGTTGTTCCGGCGAGGACACCCGGCAACCTATGTGATGAAACTGTGGAGCTGGCTCATACTGCGCACTTGCGGCGTCAGGTTCGAAGTCGAAGGGATGGAAAACCTCGATGATCTCGAATCATTTGTGCTGGTCTCAAATCACAAGAGCATGTTCGACATCATGGCGATAATCGATTTGATACCGCGCGAGATGCGCTTTGTCGCCAAGCGCGAGCTCAGGAAGATCCCGGTCGTCGGGTTCGCCATCGAACGTTGCGGCAATATCGTGATCGACCGCGAGAGCGGAGGACGCGAGATTCGCCGCGCGCTGGAAGTCATTAGCGACGGCTACAGCATCTGCGTCTTTGGCGAGGGCCGCCGCTTCAACGATGACACCGTGCACCCGTTCAGTGAGGGCGCCGCGTGGCTGGGAATCGTCTCGAAGCTTCCCTGCGTGCCGATGGCGATCAGCGGAACCAGCGCGCTGATGCCGCGCGGAGCAAAATTTGTAAGTCCAGGTCACCGGGTGAAGATCGCTATCGGCCGCCCTATCGAAACGAAAGGAATGCGCAGCGCCGATCGCATCGAGTTGACGCGCCGCCTCGAAATGGAGGTTCGTGCGGCGTTCCGCGCCGAAGTCTAATTCCCGCAGAGGCTACCGTCACCGACCGACCGTCGCAGGTTGCTCTACCAGCTCGAGAGGCCTAGACACGACGGTCAAAGATAAGCAGCGGCACCATGTTGGCCACGCTGGCGTCGATCTCGATGATGCGACGGCCCCCTTCGGTACGCGGCGGCTTGTAGCCAAGACCGGCAGACTGAAGCGCCGCCTGGATTTGGTCCAGATCTTCGGCTTCCAGCCAGACGGCCGCGAGCCCTTCCCCGGCCCCCGCAATTACATTGGCGACGGATGCTCCCGAACGTAAGCGAATCTCCGCATCACCGATCACGATTGTGCCGTCATCCGACCCGGTGACACGATGCACGGTGAAGCCGAAATTCCGTTCGAAGATCGCCTTGGCATCTTCAAGATCGGTGGTGGAGACGTCGATCCGATCAAGTCGCTTGATCATCAGGGTGATTCCGGGACTACCGCCCCGACTTCCATGCGAAATCTGCCGTGGTCGTTGCGGACGGCTTGACCGTGACCTTTCTGTTCAGCGTGCCCAGCTTTTCTTGCCACACCTGTACCGTGTAGGTCCCCGGAGGGATATTCGCAATCGTGAAATGCCCATCGGTGTCCGTGACTGCATAGTACGGGTTTGCGGTAACGTACCACCATCCCACCATCCAGTTATGCGCGTCGCAGGTGACCTCGATCACCTCGGGCTTCGCGACGGTGACCCTGATGATCTTCTTGAACCCAGGTTGGGCCATATCGATCACCGGGTTAACTTTGGACATTGTGTGGATACTGTGCAGAATGCCATCGGAATTGAGTATCTCGACACTGCTGCCCATCGGAAAAGCCGCCACGTGCGGATCATATTCGCAGCCTTTCTGGTCGAATTTAATTCTCGCCGGCTGCATCGGCTCGCCTTTTGAGATGTCGGTGAGGGTTACGACGGCAAACTGTACTCCGCCATCCCTGCCTACGACCAGTGACTGGTCGTACAAGGGACGCTTTCCGCACGTCTCGATGTCCTTGCTGACTGCGAGAAGAACCGGTTTGGAGGGGGTCCCCGCGAGCCTTACCACACCCGCGACAGTTCCCCCGTTGACCACGGGTCCTGCCTCGTAGGCAAAGACCACGCCGGGCGGAGCACTTGAAATTCCGACGACGGCGGCGGCAAACAGCCACGCCACGCTTCTCGACCAGATTCTCCACATCGGCCCAAAAACGACGGCCGGAGCGCCGCGTGTACCGGCCTCAGTCCAGCTTGCGCGCCACAATAATGTAGTGAACAGCGATCGGCGAAAAGCGTTCCATCCGTTCAACCTTGATCGGCTGCCCGTCGAGTACGTCGCGAGCGCGGAGGCGCGTCGTCCATCCGAGCATCTTGGTCACCGGGTTGACGATCGATCCGAGCAGATAAAGCAATGGATTGACGCTGGCGAAGTGGCTGACGACCACGATATGGCCACCGGGTTTGCATACGCGGACCATCTCGTTCATCATCCGCCGCGCATCCGGCACCACCGTCATCACGTGGAAAGTTGTAACCCACTCAAAGGTGTTGTCGGGAAACTCCAGCCGTTGAGCGTCGCCGGGGTGCAACTCGATATGACCCCAGGCATTCTCGCGCGTCTTTGCCACCGCGTGCTGCAGCATATCCTCTGAAGGATCGATACCGACGACGTGTACATACGGCGGGTACGCGTCGAGGGAGATCCCGGTGCCAACCCCGACTTCCAGTACCTTTTGATCCGGCCGGAATGGCAACGACTCGATCACCTCATGCTCGTGATCGACAAAGACCCGCCCAAAGAGGGAATCGTAAAGATGTGCAAGATCGGAGTAGACACGGCTCTCGTGCGGTTCAGACATCAGCTCTCACCTCGGTTTTTCGTCACGGGAGCGTGCGGGCTATGTCCACGACACCAGCACTTCAACCACACCCCCCACATTCCTCGTCCATGCCGGTCAGGCCGCGGCGTTGAGACCGCGCAGATGACGTTTGAAAGAAGCGATATCGCGCTTGCGGAAGCGCCATTGACGGCCCTTTTTGAAAGCAGGAAAAATGCTGCGTCGCGCGAATTCGTTAACCGTGTCCGGACTGAGGTCCAACAAAAAGGCGACCTCGCGCGAGTTCAACAGGGTGTCGTCCTTATCGGCCATTATCGTCCTGTTGTTGCTTGAAACTACAAACGCGCGCCTTTGTAATACGGTACCGTAAATAAAGTCAAGCAATTCTGACAAATCGACCGCGCCAGTGCTATCGATTCCCATTGCGCGCGGTACATCTACCAACAGGTCTTATGGCCTGACGCGACACGGATTGGATCATCGCGTCTGTGCCACTCTTTACCTGTTTATAGATTTGATTAGACGCTAATTGTGTTAAGTCGGCGCGCTCTTATCTTGTAATCATACCACGCGCGGGTCACCACAAAGCACGAGAACACCCCCGTGAGCACTCCCACACATAAGGTAACAGCAAAACCCTTCACCGGCCCCGTCCCGAATTGGAACAGAATGAGCCCGGCCGCAAAGGTCGAGATGTTTGAGTCACGAATCGCCGACCATGCCCGCTCATAGCCTACCTTGACCGCCTCTCGTGGCGATTTACCCGCGCGCAGCTCCTCGCGCATCCGTTCGTTCACCAGCACATTGGCGTCCACCGACATCCCCAATGTCAGCACGATACCGGCGATGCCGGGTAGGGTCAGCGTTGCCTGCAGCGCTGCCATCACGCAGACCAGCAGCAGGATGTTGAGCGTCAGGCCCAGGTCCGCCAGGATGCCGGCGCCGCTGTAGTAGATTGCCATGAAAGCCAGCACCGCGAGCGCGCCGACGACGAATGACATCTCGCCCTGGCGAATCGAATCGCGGCCGAGTGAAGGACCGACCGTGCGTTCCTCGATAATCTCGACCGGTGCGGGCAGTGCGCCCGAGCGCAGTACGATCGCAAGCTCGTGGGCCTCTTCAAAGGTGAAGTTGCCGGTGATTTGTACGTCGCCGCCCGGAATCGGCTCCTTGATTACGGGGGCGGAGTAGACCGTATTGTCGAGCACGATCGCGATCTCGCGACCCACGTTCTCGGCCGTAATCGCTCCAAAGACAGCAGTGCCGCGCCGATCCAGCGTGACCTGCACGTATGGACCCTCGAGACGACTGCCTACACGAACGCGCGCATCGGTAACGACATCCCCCGTCATCAGAACCGGCGTTTCGATCAGATACCGGGGAGCGCCGCCGGCTTGGGCTTGCCCGTTGAGGATCTCGTCGCCCGGCGGCGGCCCGTCACGCAACGCATCGGCGAGCGGATGCTTGTCATCGACCATTTTGAATTCGAGCACCGCCGTTTTGCCGATCAGATCCTTGGCCCGCTCAGGGTCCTGGATACCGGGCAACTGTACCAAAATATCGTTGTCGCCTTCTTTGACGACCGTGGTTTCGCGGACGCCGAGCTGGTCGATACGATTGCGAATCGTCTCGAGCGCCTGGTCCATCGCATTAGTGCGTACCTGGATTCCTTCGCGGGGCTGATAGGTAAGCGAAAAGACATTGCCAGGTGCGTTTGCGGGCGTTGCGACCAGCAAATCCGTGAACGACTTCCCTATCAGGTCGAGGAAGCCCGTGCGCGTCGTGCCCCCGGTTAATGTCGCTAGCAGCGAACCA
This sequence comes from uncultured Pseudomonadota bacterium, assembly GCA_963837035.1. Lineage (GTDB taxonomy): Bacteria > Desulfobacterota > Binatia > Binatales > Binataceae > JASHZA01. The sequence goes on along the minus strand of CAWIMH010000015.1, from coordinate 682,748 downwards.
TCCTTGGCCTGGCTGATATCGGCATCGAGCTTGTTGTCCTTCAGTTCGCGCTTGAGATCTTCGCCCCGCCGGCGCAGCGCCGTCGCCACCGCATCGTCAAGCTTAACCTCGAGGAGTAGGTGCGTGCCGCCCTGGAGGTCGAGTCCAAGTTGAATCTTGGGCAGGTTATCGAAGAAACGCAGCGGGTCGGGCAGCGGTAGCCGGAAGCTCGGGAGGATAAGCGCGACCGCCGCGACCACCAGTGCGCCAGCCAAGGCCAGCCGCAGTGTGCCGCTGCCGTTGGTGAAATGCAGGTAGAGAAAGACGACCGCGAGGGTCAGGAGTACCGCTATGGGGATCGGGTTTTGGGTCGCGTTTTCCACTGGAATTCTTTCGCTGATCTCAGAAACTGCGGGTACTGCCGCACGATCAGGACGCTTCTCCCTTCTCCTTCTTAGACGTTTTGCCGTATCCGGAAAGGGCGGCAATTTGGGCTCGTTCCACCCGTACCCGCACGTTGGGAGCGATTTCGAGAGTGATCAGCTTGTCGCTAATCTCCGCGATGCGCCCGATAAGGCCTCCGGTAGTGACGACCTCATCGTTGCGCTTGAGATCGCCCAGCATCTTTTGATGGTCGGAAGCCTTCTTGCTTTGCGGACGGATAAACATGAAATACATGACAACGAAAATCAGCGCGATCGGAACGACCGGGTTGCTCAGCAGCTGATCGAATATATTTTGCGAGCCGGCTCCGCCCGCGTAAGCCTGTGCCAGCGCCGTTCCTTCAAACCACATCGCTCTTTGCCCCGTTCAGTACTTCGCCTTCGCTCAGCAATCCCAAGGTATACTTTGCATAGCTCCCGTAGGTTCCCGATGCGATGGCCGCTTGCGCCTCGCGCATTAGCCGCCCATAAAAATACAGATTGTGCTCCGTCAGCGCACGCGCTGCCAGTATCTCGCCTGACATGTGGAGGTGACGCAAGTAGGCCCGCGAGAACGTGGTGCAGGTACGGCAATCGCATCGCGGATCGAGCGGGCGCTCGTCGCGGGCGAAGACCGCGCGCTTGATCGTCAACGGCCCCTCGCTCGTAAACGCACCGCCGTTACGTCCATTGCGCGTCGGCAACACGCAATCGAAGAGGTCGTAGCCCATCGCGACCGCAGTTAACAGGTCTTGCGGCGTTCCCACTCCCATCAGATAACGAGGGTTGGCGGCGGGCAGCATCGACACAGTCAGCGCGCTAATTTCGCGCATCTCCGGCTTCGGTTCGCCCACCGAAAGCCCGCCGGTGGCGTATCCATCGAATGGGATCGCAGTGATTTGGGACGCGCTAATTCGGCGCAGCTCTGGGTAGTTGCTGCCTTGGACGATCCCGAACAGGGCCTGAACCGCGCTGGTGCGCGCCGCGAAAGAGCGCTCCGCCCACCGCGCCGTCAGCTCGAGGGATGCCTTAGCACGCGCGTACTCGGCCGGATAAGGTGTGCACTCGTCCAGCGCCATCATCAGATCCGCCCCGAGCTTCTGCTGGATCTCGACAGCAGTCTCCGGGGTCAGCAGCAAAGGCGCCCCGTCGAGATGAGAGCGGAAACGAATGCCGTTTTCGTCGATCGAGTTGATTCGGGCCAGGCTCATCGCCTGGAAGCCGCCCGAATCCGTCAGCACCGCACCACCGAATCCCATGAAGCGGCCCAATCCGCCGAGGTCGCGAATCAGATCGGCTCCGGGCCGGACCGCCAAGTGATAGGCATTGGCGAGAATCAGCCGGTAGCCCATCTTCCACAGCTCGTCGGGAGCCATCGCCTTTACCGCCGCGCGGGTTCCCACCGGCATAAAGGTGGGGGTCGTGACCTCGCCATGGGGTGTACCCATGCGCGCCATGCGTGCGTCCCCGTCAGCGGCGAGAATCTCGAAGGTTATCGGTGAGGCCATCAGAGGATCAGCATGGCGTCGCCATAGCTGAGAAAGCGATAGCGGTGACGGATGGCCTCGCGGTACGCCGCGAGTATCGCGTCGCGCCCCGCTAGCGCCATCACCATCGCCAGCACGGTACTCCGCGGCATATGGAAGTTAGTGACCATGCCCTCGACCAGTTTGAAGCGAAAACCCGGGGTGATAAAGAGGCCGGTAAAGCCCTCCAGATCGTGCGTCACCGCGTAGGACTCTAGCGCACGCGTGGTACTGGTCCCGACGGCGATCACGCGTCCGCCGGTGCGGCGCGCAAGCGCGATCGCCTCGATGGTCTCCGCGGGGATGGTGTACCACTCCGCTTCCATCGAATGACCCTCGACGTCGGCCAGACGCATTGGCATGAAGGTCCCCGGACCGATGTGCAGAGTTAGGAAGGTCGTAAGAATTCTCGCGTCGGCGAGCTCGTGCAAGAGGTTATCGGTGAAATGCAGGCCGGCGGTCGGTGCAGCCACCGCTCCGGATTTTTCCGCGTAAATCGCCTGGTATTCGCTCGCGTCCACCGCAGTCGGTGCGCGGCGGATGTAGTGCGGCAACGCGAGTACGCCAACCTCAGCGAGAATCTGTTCGATCGGCGTACCGTCGCCACTGGCCACAATCGGGCGGCCCGGACGCTGGTAGCCGACGATCCTCAGCGTGCGGCCGTGGTCGAGCCCCAGGCGCGAACCCTCCTTGAGCGGCCGATGCGTGCGAACGAGCGCGATCCAGCCGGTGACGGGCGGCTCCGCCGGCCGTACCATCAGCAATTCGACCGCACCGCCTGACTCCTTGCGCGCGAACAAGCGGGCTGGGAAGACGCGGGTATTGTTGAGCACCAGCAGATCGCCCTCGCGCAGATGACGCGGGAGCTTGTAGAACCGCGAATTGGTGCTTTCGCCGGATCGACGGTCCAGAACCATCAGGCGCGCCTGGTCGCGCCGCTCAATTGGCTCTTGCGCGATCAGATCGGCGGGCAAGTCGTAGTCCAGTTCATTGAGTCGCATCGTGCCGAAGGCTAGCGCCTACAGCCGACGCCGCCGCAATCCCGCCACGGGACAGATTACCATCGCAGACGCCGTCACGGATACCGCGTGGGAGACGCGAGAAAAGCGGTCGGAGGCCGGTCTGGCGGGAGGTCCGCCGGCGCTACCACTGCGAAGGGCGGCGGTATTGCGGCCGCGGCAGCTCGTCACCGGTCGGCGCGATCCCGTCAACCATCACGACGCGCCCGTCCTCGAGTTCGATATCCTCGAAGAAGCGTGTCGCCAGTTCACGGCGCGTCTGGACGTACATTAGATCAAAGGCGTTCTCGGCCGCGCGCCTCTGCCACAGGCCGAAGTCGCCCAGTTCAAGCCTGCCCGACGGTGCGATAGTGAACATGTAGAGGCGACGGTATTCGTGGTTGAATTCCGCCACTTCCTCGTGCAGACCCGCGAGCGCTTCGGCGGCCAAACCCTCGCCACGAATCTCCGGGGCAAGTGTCCTGATGCCGAATTCGATTCGCTCCATCCGCTCGCAGAACCGGTTGATCAGTTCGGCGTTCCTCAGTACCCAGTGTCCCAGGGCATCCTTGCGCGAATCCATGAACCGCAACATTCGGCTGAAGATCGGGCGCCCCACACGGTCCCATCCATGCCCTCCATCGACCGGCAGGACGAACACCAGGTCGCATTTCTCCAGCGGGATCGCGAAGCGCAGCGGCAAGCTCTCGCCTGCGGTCCCCTCCTCATATAAGGCGCCGTGGGCTTGAGCGGTCGCGCACAGAGGCGGCAGACTCATCGACGAAAATATCGCATCGGCCACACGCACAGCCGCGGTTTCGCCCGCGTCCACGACGTCGAAGAAACGATACTTGTCGTCCTTGTCGAGGCCGAGTTCGTCGACACGTCGGCTGATTCCAGGCCAGTTGGTCACGTAGCTGGTTACACCGGCGCTCACGTCGGATCGGGTGAAATAGAAATGGATCGGGGGATCCTCGGCAAAGAGATGTTCCAGGCGCCGGCCGAACAACTCGAAGAAAGTCTCGCGCCAGGGCGTTACGCGCAACAGCGAATTGCTCCAAAAAGGTAGATGAAACCACGGGAAATCGATCAATCCACCGAAACTGATGGATTTCCACCAGCGCTCGATATCGGGTGACCCTTGCGCCACGGGCTCCATCATGCCCGCCAGCCAGAACATCGCATTCCATGCTCCGGCCGCCGTTCCAGTGATCATTTTGACTTTGCCGAGCGCGTTGTAGCCCTGAAGAAACTCATAGATCGCTTTGAGCGCGCCCGCCTGGTACGCGCCTTTGGCACCGCCGCCACCTAGCACGATCCCGATACTCTGGACCTGGCTGTCGAAAAACTGGATACACTCGCTCCGCCGCTTACTCAGGCCGCCGGGAGTGCGCGGACTCAGTGGCGACAAGTCCGGGGGCGCAAACCGCTCAGCAATCTCTTCCTGTGCTTCGTGCTCTGAACGTTCGCTGAAAAATCTGAGCGGAGCTTCGATCACTTGCTCCAGATGTCTTGCCGATCGGCGAAGAAGATTATAGAGCCATCCGGCGCCATTGAGCGCGATAAGCAGTCTAAGCAGCCAGCCCACACCATTTGCGAGAGTCGCCCCCAAGCCTCCAATCGCATCGCCGCCATAGGTCGCGACGATACTATTGCCGGCGCGTGCTGCGAGTCTGAATGGAAGGGTTTCGCGTAGATCCGTCGGTATCGCGTCGAAGCCTGCGACAATTGCCTCGACGATGAATGAGATCAGTACAGCGACAATGTGCCCGACAAACCAAATTGATTGGCCAACGAGATGCGCCAAGAAAATCAGACCGAGGCTGTCGGCAGCCGTGATCGCGAAACGGACGGGGGCGAGCTCGCTCCACGCGACAGAGTAAATCAGGCAATCCTCGATCCACCATGCGACGAGGAATAACGCGCCGAAGAGCACGACCGTGCCCCACGGCAGCGCCGACTTCATCTTCGCCATCCCCTCCACCCGTCCTCCTCGGCGGCAGGCGGTACGATAAGTTCAGAACTCGCCTACGACTGGTAAAAATTACGCTTCGTGACGAAGCAACACCAGATGGCCAATGCCCGGATAGCGCCGCCAGGCTGACGCACTCGAAGCAAGCGCCGGAACTTGACTAGACGCGCAAAACGATTTTGCCGAAATGCTCACTCGCTTGCATCATTCGATGGCCCTCGGCGGCTTCCGCGAGAGTCAGCGTCTTATGGATCGGCGGCCGCAGCTTCCCGGCTTCGAGCGCCGCGCCGAACCGCGCGAGAAAGGCCGTGACGATCCTCGCTTTTTCGCTTGTCGGACGTGCGCGCAAGGTGGACCCAAAGATTTTGAGATGGTGGCGCAGGACCACCCCGAGATCGATTTCAGCCTTCGCCCCCTTCATCAGACCGATCAATACGAGTCTGCCGCTGTGGGCAAGAGCCTCGAGATTCGGCATCAGGTAAGCCCCACCGATACTGTCGAGAATGATATCCGCGCCGCGATCGTTGGTCGCGGCCTTGACCTTTGGCGCAAAGGGCCCGGCATTGTAGTTGATCGCGAGGTCAGCGCCGAAACGCAGGCATTGGTCGCACTTCGCATCGGACCCCGCGGTCACGATCGATCGAGCGCCCGCCTCACGCAGCAATTGAATCGATGCGGTGCCGACCCCGCTGCCGCCACCGTGAATCAAGACCGACTCTCCGCTTTTGACCTCGGCAAGCATGAACAGGTTGACGAATGCCGTAAGAAAGACTTCGGGAATCGCCGCGGCCTCTTCATCACTTAGCGCAGCCGGAACATGCATCGCGGAGCCATGATGGACCGCCGCCTTCTCGGCGTAGCCGCCGCCTGCGAGCAGCGCCATCGCCCGTTCGCCCACACGCCATCCCGTGACCGCGGCGCCGACTGCCGCGACCGTCCCCGAGCATTCGAGGCCCAGGATCGGCGACGCTCCGGGCGGCGGCGGATAGAAGCCCTGACGCTGCATGAGGTCGGCGCGGTTCAGTGCGGCGTATTTGACATCGATCAGGAGGTCTTCGGGGCCGGGCGCGGGTTCGGGGAATTCGCCTATCTTGAGGACCGTCTCGTCGCCTGGCTTCTCGATCAGGATGGCTTTCATTGCTCTCTCGATGCGGTTCACAATTTTATTCGTGAAAACGAAGAGGGCCCGCGAACGCGGGCCCCCATTCATTGCGCGACCTGCGCCTCAGTACTTGTCGATAATCGAAACGCCGACGTTCTGGAAGTTCGTCATCTGTTCCAGCACCGCCGAGGCCCCTTCGAGCCCGACCGTTTCGGTGATCATTGCCTTGGGGTTCAGCTTCTTCGACTCGACCATTTGCAGCATCGAGGGGTAGCGCGACGCCGGCATCCCGAGCGACGCGATTAGCTGGAGCTCCATCGTGACCATTCGATCGATCGGCACCTTGACTTCGCCCTTCTCGGCCGCCGTGGTGAGCCCGATCTGAAGCGAACGCCCCTGTTTGCGCAGGCTGTTGATCGAGTTTTGACACGTAATGGCGATTCCCAGCGCATCCACCGAGACATGTGCTCCGCCCTGCGTGATATCCATGATCTGCAGCGTCGGATCGCCGTTCTTCGCGTTGACTATATGGGTTGCGCCGACCGACTTGGCGAGTTCGAGCTTGCGGCCGTCAAGGTCCACCGCGATAACGTTCGCGCCGATCGCCGCGGCCACGTGAATCGCGGATAGACCAATGCCCCCGCATCCATGCACGGCGACCCATTCGCCCGGCCGCACCTGCGCGCGGTCCACAATGCCGTGATAGGAGGTCATGAAGCGGCAGCCCAGAGACGCGCCTTCGAGAAAGCCGACATTGTCCGGCATAGGCACGAGATTCTGGTCCGCGTTGGGGACGCCGACGTAGCGGCCATATCCGCCCCAGTAAGAAAATCCGGGAATCGAGGCGTTCGCGCAGACGTTGGAATGCCCGTTGCGGCAATATTCGCAGACGCCGTCGCCCTGGCTGAACGGCACCAGCACGCGCTGTCCCTTCTTGAAACTCTTGACTTCTTTGCCGACTTCCTCGATCACGCCGCAGAACTCATGGCCCATAACCAGCGGCATCGGGGGGCTCAAGCCGATCCAGGCCCAGTCTCCCGACCAGGCATGCCAGTCAGAGCGGCAGATGCCCTCGGCCTCCGCGCGCAGGATTATGCCGTTCGGTGGGCACGCGGGATCGGGCATATCTTTGACGACGAGCGGCTTGCGGACCGCTTCCATAACTGCAGCTCTCATGGCGACCTCCAGGATTACGGTTGTCCGATTTGCTGTAGCACGCCGACCCGGCGGCGACCGCTCGAGTGGCATCCCAGACCGATGGTATAGCGCTATGCGCCCCGCCCCGGCAATGGGAATTGGTCGCCCGCCCGGGTAGGAAGTCCGCCGGCATGCCAGCTTTCGCGGTCTCCCGCGGTAGAAACCGCACGGCTTGCAAAAGTCCCCGCGTTGGGGCGAACTGAACGCGTCGGCATCGCGAAAATCGACAAACACCCACGCGGACGAGGAGTTCGATAATGGCAACGGCTAATGCTCAAGTTGATCCGGAAAAACTTAAGAAAACCGCGGAGCATGTTTTTGGTATGCTCGGCGGTGCATTCGTTTCAGCCATGATCTATCTCGGCGACCGCATGGGTCTTTACCAGGTCATGAACGGCGCCGGCCCGTTGACCAGCGATGAGCTTGCGCGCAAAACCGGGCTCCACGAGCGATGGATTCGCGAATGGCTCATGGGGCAGGCGGCGGCTGACCTCATCAGCTATCGCGGTGAAGGCCGCTTCGAGATGACGCCCGAGGCCGCCCTGGTGCTCGCCGACGAGAACAGTCCCATGTTTCTCGCCGGGGGATTCTGCAGCCTGCCTCAACAGATGGCCGTACTCGATCGACTGCCGCAGGCCTTCAAGACCGGTATCGGCCTCAACTACGACGCCCTCGGACCCGAGGTCAACCGCGGTGTCGAACGGCTGCTCGCACCCTGGTTCCGGACACAACTCGTCCCGGTCGCACTGCCCAAGCTCGACGGCGTCGTCAGCCGGCTCGAAGCCGGAGCCAAAGTCGCGGACGTGGGGTGCGGCTCAGGAGTTGCTCTGATCGAAATGGCCAAGGCCTATCCACGCTCGGTGTTCCACGGCTATGACATCGCGCAGATTGCACTAGCGCGCGCGTCAGAAAACGCGCGGCGCGCCGCTGTGCGGAATGTCACGTGGCACGACGCTCGCGCCGATGCGCTGCCCGCGGATGCGACCTTCGACTTCATCACCACCTTCGATTGCCTCCACGATATGACGCGCCCGGACCTGGTGATGCGCGCGATTCGCCAGGCCATCAAGCCGGATGGCACGTGGCTAATCGCCGACGTTCACGGCATGCCGACCTTCGAGCAGAATCTCACCGACAATCCGCTCGCGCCGTTCATGTACGGAGCCTCGGTCCTCTGATGCATGTCTTCGTCGCTGTCGGAGCCGGGAGGTTTGGGCCTGGGAACGCTTGGTTTTCCCGAGCCGGTCGCGCACAAAATGACCGCTGAAGCCGGGTTCACGCGGTTCGTCCCGCGCGATTTCGGCAACCCGATCAACGCGTACTACGAGGTGCGGCCGTAACAATTGCCGGGCGCTGCCCCTGCCCGCTTTTCGCAATCCCGATGCGGGTGCGGCGCCCGCTATGCGATCAGCTTCGCCACCGTCCGTTCGAAAGCGTGAGAATCGGGACCAGCATCGATTTCCACCGGATGCAGGTCCGCGCCGGCTTCCTCCTGGGCCTTGATTTGCTCGATCGCACCGTTGACATCGCCAATATACGCGATCTCGTTGAGCAGCCGCGGCGCGACCGCTTCGGTACCGGCCTTGGCCCCACCCGTGTTCCACGCCTCCTTGATCCGGTTGACCTCGTCACCGAAACCAAACCGCGTAAGCTGTTCGGCGTAGAAAGTACCCATCCGCGCCGCATAGAACGCGAGGTTGCCGGCGTGGCCCGCCTTGCCCCGCGCCACGTCGCTCGTAACCTGGACCGATCCCGGCGCCTTCACGGCGACGGCCATCGGATCGCGTCCGGCCGCGACGGCCATGTTGCGGAACTCCGCGATCGATCCCTTGAGTCCGCTGAGCGGGATCATGACGGGCATCCAACCGTCCGCGGCTTGGGCTGTGAATTCGACACTTTTACGGTTGAGCGACGCGATGAAAACCGGAATGTGCTTACGGACGGGGTCGAAGCGCAGGGTGAAGCCGCGCCCCAGTTTGAAGATCTTACCGTCATAGTTGAGCGGCATACCCGCCATCAGCATGTTGAAAATATCGACGTACTCGCGCATCCGGGTTAGTGGCGGATTGAACTTGACGCCGTGGAAATGCTCGATCACGTTGGGCCCGCTGGTGCCGAATCCCGCGATCATGCGGCCGTTGCTCAACTCGTCGAGCGTGGCGAAATGCTGCGCGAGCGCCGCCGGAGTTCGCGAATAGGTGTTGACGATCGACGTGGCGAGTTGGGTCCGCGTGGTGTGCTCGGCGATCAGGGTCAGCAGGGTGAACGCGTCGCGGCCCCACGCTTCAGCCACCCAGATCGAGTGGATGCCGGACTGATCGGCGATCCGTGCGCGTTCGATCAGCGCCTTGAAATCGAATTTGCCCTGCCAGTTGATCCCGATCGTGATCTTGCGCGCCATCTTAAGCTTCTCCCTGTGGGAACCGTCGACGACTTGGTTCTCATGAACGACAGGCTTACCGTCACTCGGGGCAATTTGTCCAGAAAGCCCTTTTTTCTCTTTACGATACAGTACTCCGAGTCATCCCGCGCTGACCGCACGGGCCTGCACGTTGCGAAGAGCTGCCGGGAAACCACCGGCTGCTCCCATTTTGGACGGGGTTCTCTGCTACGGCAGGCCCCTGATAAGATTTACCGAGAGAGTCGGCGAATCACCCTTCCCGTTCGGATCGGCGATGCCGGCCAGAGAGGTGCCCTCTTCCGGATGGATCAACGCGTGTCACGAGCGATAGGCGCGAAGACTCATGGCGCCTGCGCAATAGCGGCGATAATTGCCGCCACGATCGTCATCGGCGGCTGCTCCAAGAAAGAACCGTCCGGCATGACCGCGCAGTCGGCGGCACCGGTGCTGGTAGCGAAGGTCGTGCAAAAAAATGTGCCTAATCAATTGCACGAAATCGGCACTGTCGAAGCCTTCTCGACCGTCAACGTCAAGGCCCGTGTCGAGGGCCAGCTTATAGCCATCCACTTCAAAGAGGGCGACTACGTTTCCAAGGACCAGCTCCTATTCAACCTCGACCCGCGCCCATTCGAGGCGGCACTTCATCAGGCCCAGGCGGGCTTGGCCAAAGACCGGGCCCAATACGAGCAAGCCCAGGCCGATGAACGGCGCTACGGTGTTTTGCTCCACGAGCAGGTCGGATCGCAGGCGCAGTTCGATCTGGCGCATGCCACCGCTGGCGCTTTGCGCGGCACGCTCGGAGCCGATCGTGCGGCCATCGAGACCGCGCGGCTCAACCTGCAATACACCCAGATCCATTCGCCGATCGACGGCCGCACCGGTAACCTGCAAGTCCATATCGGCGATCTGATAAAGGCCGACGCCGACAACCCGATGGTGGTGATCAACCAGGTGCAACCGATTTATGTCGATTTTTCGATTGCCGAAGCCAGGCTCGCCGACGTCCGGCAGAATATGGCCTCGCGCCAGCTCGAAGTCGACGTAACCATCCCGGGCTCTCAGGATCCGGCCGAACACGGGATCCTCAGCTTCGTCGACAATACGGTGGACAGAACGACCGGAACGATCCTACTCAAGGGATTGTTTCAAAATGAAAATCACCGGTTATGGCCCGGGCAGTTCGTCAGCGCGAGCCTGACTCTTAACTGGATCGAGCACGCGATTCTGGTGCCCTCACAGGCGGTCCAGAACGGTCAACAGGGATCCTTCGTCTTCGTCGTGGGAAGCGGCATGAAAGTCACTATGCGGCCGATTGTCGCGGGGGCGCCGTTCGAGAAGGACATCATTGTTCGCGACGGCCTCGCGGCCGGTGAAACGGTCGTCACCGACGGGCAGTTGCGCCTGGCGCCGGGCGCAGCGGTCAGGATAAAAACTTCACTGTAAGAATTGCCGCGCAATGAATCTTTCGGAAGTCTTTGTCCGCCGCCCCGTCACGACGACGCTGATCTCGGTCGCGATCGTCATTTTCGGCTTCGCCGCGTATCGCTTCTTGCCGGTCAGCGATCTGCCGAACGTAGATTTCCCGGTTATCCTCGTGCAGGCGTCGCTCCCCGGCGCGAGCCCCGAGACCATGGCGTCTTCGGTCGCCACCCCGCTCGAACGCGAGTTCTCGACCATCGCCGGGCTCAAGGAGATGACCTCGCAAAGCGTTCAGGGCGCCAGCACCATCTCACTCGAATTCGATCTTAGCCGCGATCTCGACGCGGCGGCGCAGGACGTACAATCGAAAATCTCCTCGGCGGAGTCGGAACTGCCCAAGGGGATGCCCAACCCGCCGTCGTATCAGAAGGTCAACCCCGCCGATAAGGCAATCCTCTACATCGGTATGAGTTCGCCGACGTTGCCGCTGTCGACGGTCGACGAGTACGCCGAGACCAATCTCGGCGAACGCATCTCGATGATCAGCGGAGTGGCCCAGGTGCAGGTGTATGGCGCGCAGAAGTACGCGGTGCGCGTGCAGATCGACCCCTGGGCACTGGCCTCGCGCAGTATCGGCATCAACGAAGTCGCCGACGCGATCGGCAACGCCAACGTCAACCTCCCTACCGGCACGCTCTTCGGCGAACACCAGGCCTACACCGTGCAGGCCAACGGCCAGTTGAAGAATGCCGCAGCCTACCGCCCGGTAATCATCACTTATCGCAAAGGCACGCCGGTGCGCTTGGGCGACGTCGGCGAGGTTCTCGACAGCGTGCAGAACGATAAGACCGCCGGCTGGGTCAAGGGCAACCGCGCGGTCGTGCTCGCAATCCAACGCCAGCCGGGCACCAATACGGTCGAGGTCGTCGACAACATCCGGCGTCTGTTGCCGACGTTCCGTGCCGAATTGCCGCGCTCGATCGAATTGAACGTCCTCTACGACCGCTCACAGTCGATCCGCGCCTCGGTCAACGACGTCCAGTTCACCTTGTTGCTGACGATCATTCTGGTCGTGCTCGTGATCTTTCTATTTCTGCGTAACGTCTCCGCCACGATTATTCCCAGCCTGGCTCTGCCGATGGCGATTCTCGGCACTTTCGCCGCTATGTGGGCGCTCGACTACAGCCTCGACAACCTGTCGCTGCTGGCGATCACGCTCTCGGTCGGATTCGTGGTCGACGACGCGATCGTGATGCTCGAAAACATCGTGCGCCACATGGAGATGGGCGAAGGCGTGATGGCCGCGGCGTTCTCGGGCTCAGGGGAAATCGCGTTCACGATTCTCTCGATGACGATCTCGCTGGCCGCGGTCTTCATCCCGGTAATCTTTCTCGGCGGCGTCATCGGGCGCCTGCTGCATGAGTTTGCCGTTACCATCGCCGCCGCGATCCTGGTCTCCGGTTTCGTCTCTCTCACACTGACCCCGATGCTGTGTAGCCGTTTCCTCCGTCCGCCCTCCAGCGAACAGCACGGCGCGCTCTATCAGGTTGTTGAGCGTCGCTTCCAGGCCATCCTGGAAGGGTATCGCACAAGCCTTGCGTGGGTGATGCGCCGTCGGCGGTTGACGATGCTCGTGCTGCTGCTGCTCTTCGTGGGCACCGGCTATGGCTTCTACGCGATCCCCAAGGGCTTTTTACCCGAGGAAGATGCGGGCCAGGTCCTGATGTTCACGCAAGCTGCACAGGGCATCTCCTTCGATGCGATGGTGCGCCACCAGGAGGTGCTGAATCACCTGATCGCGCGCGATCCCAATACCCTTACCTTCTTCTCGAGCGTCGGTGGTGGCGGTCCCGGCGGCGGACTCGATACCGGCATCGCCTTCGTCCATCTGGTGCCGCGCTCGCAGCGGGGTCCGATTGGCGACGTTATCGACAAATGGCGTCGCGAGTTCTCCAACATCCCCGGTTTGATGGTCTTTGTGCAGAACCCGCCATCGATCCAGATGGGCGCGCGCTTCACCAAGAGCCAATACCAAATGACCCTGCAGAGCCCGAACACCGAGGAGCTCTACCCTTCCGCGACGGCGCTGGAAGAGAAGATGCGCGCGCTTTCCGATCTCCGCGACGTCAGCAGCGATCTCGAAATCAAGAATCCCCAGGTTAACGTCGAGATCAATCGCGATAAGGCCGATTCGACTGGCCTCAGCGCCCAGGCCATCGAGCAAGCGCTCTCGCTCGCCTACGGATCCGAGCAGATCTCCACGATCTACGCGCCCAACAACGAATATTGGGTGGAGATGGAGCTTGAACCGCGCTACCAGGCCGACCCCGAGGCCCTCAACCTCATCTACGTGCGCTCGTCCAATGGCCAGCTCATACCTCTCAATACGGTCGCCAAAATTACCCGCACCCTCGGCCCTCTATCCGTCAATCATTCGGGCCAGCTCCCCTCCGTCACCATCTCCTTCGACGTCGCGGCCGGCGTCTCCCTCGGCAAGGCGCTCGACGAGGTGAGGCGCCTCGCTGACAACACGCTGCCGCAAAGCATTACCGCCAACTATTCCGGCACCGCCGAGGCCTTCAAGGATTCACTGGGCAATCTCGGCCTCCTCCTGATCCTCGCAATTCTCGTGATCTATCTCGTGCTCGGTATCCTCTACGAAAGCTTCATCCATCCAATCACGATTCTCTCAGGTTTGCCGGCCGCCGGTTTCGGTGCGCTGGCCACCCTGATGCTCTTTCACCTGGAACTCGACCTGCTCTCCTTCGTCGGCATCATCATGCTGGTCGGCCTAGTCAAGAAAAATGCCATCATGATGATCGACTTCGCCCTCGACGCGCAGCGGACCGAGGGCAAGAGCGCCGCCGACGCCATCTTCGAAGGCTCGATCGTCCGCTTCCGTCCGATCATGATGACCACGATGGCCGCGCTCATGGGCACCCTGCCGATTGCGATAGGCCTCGGCGCCGGTAGTGAATCGCGCCGCTCGCTGGGCGTCGCCGTGGTCGGCGGCCTGGTCTTCTCGCAGTTGCTCACCCTGTTCATCACTCCGGTGGTCTATACCTACATGGAGCGTTTGCAGGATTGGCTCAAATCGTACTCGCGCCACGCCCCGATGCGCCCTACTACCGCCCCCGTGTTGGCGCCGCCGCCTCCAGCGAGCGAAGTCCCCGACGACGAGCCAAGACGGCGGCGGGCCGCTTCCTGACAGCTTCTCAGCCACCGTTAGCGACCTCCTGCACGGCTATGCGCATGGCATTATCGGCATAATCGCGGTCGTGGATTAACCTTTAGGGGAGCCTTTTTTGGTGGCGCGCGGACGGTTACAATAAACCGTGCTCAAAGTAGTTTGAATGGCCGCGCCGCGAGACGCTCAGGGTTACGTCCTTGTCACAAGCGCCAGATCCCAAAGTTCGATTGGTCCAGACTCCCCGTGTCGTGGTCGATTTCGACCTTCTGCGCCGCATCGGCGGCCTCAATTTCCGCGACCTCGGCGGACATCCGACCGCGGACGGCCGCACCGTGCGTAGCGGGATGGTCTTCCGCTCGGCGCATCTCGCCCACATCCCCGCGGCGATCGCCCATCCGCTGAAGTAGCATCCGCCTGCGGACGCTGGTCACCTTGCAGAGCCGCCTCGAAGTCGAACACCTCGGGCCACCACGCTCAGACTTTCTCGAGTCCGGGGTCCGCTGGGAACATATTCCCATCGGCGACCCATGGTTCCGCCAGGACGGTTTCCACAAGATCGATACCACGCCCGGCCACGAGCACCTCGTGATCGTCACTGAATTTAGAGACGACTGGCAGTCGTTCTTCAAGCTGCTGGCCGAGCGCGAAGTCTATCCCTTGGTTTTTCATTGCTCCGCCGGACGCGATCGCACCGGCGTCGGGGCCGCGATGCTCCTCGAGATGCTTGGCGTCGACCGCGAACGCGTGGTCACGGATTTCCTCGCAAGCAACGCTACGTTCCCCACGATGCCGCTGACGCCCCGCCAGCTTCAGCCCATCTTCGAACTAATCGACGAGTATGGCGGCATCGGCGGCTTCATGCATGAAGTCCTGGGCCTCGAGCCAATCGATCTCGAAGTGATTCGCGACGATCTGCTGGAATAGCCGCGTCGCGGTAAATCTTATAACCGATTTTGCGGAAAGTTCGCTCAGGCGGGCAGATAGCCGTCGCGCAGCAAGGACTTTGCGATAATCATCCGCTGCACTTCACTGGTCCCCTCGCCGATTTCGGCGAGCTTGGCGTCGCGCATATAGCGCTCGACCGGAAAATCGGTCACGTAGCCGTAACCGCCGTGAATCTGCACGGCCTTGGTCGTCGACCACATTGCCGTCTCCGACGCGAACAGCTTCGCCATAGAAGCCTCGCGCGCAAACGGTTTGCCCGCATCCCTCAGCGCCGCCGCGCGTCCCGTCAACACCCACGACGCTTCGATCCGTGTCGCCATGTCCGCAATCATCCATTGGATCGCCTGGAAGTCTGCGATCGCCTGTCCGAATTGGCGCCGCTGTTTTGCGTAGGCCGCCGCGTCTTCCATAGCCCCACGCGCGATTCCACCGGCCCACGCCGCGATTCCGATCCGTCCGCCCTCGAGCACCTTGAGCGTCTGGCTGTAACCCGCGCCCGCCTCGCCGATCAGGTTCCGCGCGGGTATCCGGACGTGGTCGAAGATCACCTCGGCGGTGTCCGATGAATGCAGTCCAAGTTTTTCGATTTTGCGCCCGGTGCTCAGGCCCGGTGTGCCGCGCTCCACGATAAACGCAGACACGCCCGCTCGCCCCGCCCCGGTGTCGGTGATCGCCATCACCACGTAGACGTCGGCGACACCACCATTGGTGATGAACATCTTCACGCCATCGATCGTGAAGCCGTCGCCGCCGCGCACCGCGCGCGTCCTCATCGCCGCCGCGTCGGAGCCCGATCCCGGCTCAGTGAGACACCACGCCCCGAGCTTTTTCGCGCTGATCATGTCGGGCAGGTGATGCGCCCGGCTCGCTTCCGCCGCGAACATCGCGATATGGCCAGACGATAACGACATGTGCGCCGCACACGCCAGCGCGAGTCCCGCGTCGTACCGCGCCAGCCCCTCGACCACGATCGCCTGGGACAGCGTGTCCGCGCCACCACCGCCGTAGCGCTCGGGAAAGGCCACGCCAAGAAACCCCAACGCGCCGATCTTTTCGATCACCTCGCGCGGAAAGGTCGCGTCCCGGTCCCACGCCGAGGAGACCGGCTTGATCTCGCGCTCGGCAAAATCCGCCACCGTCGCGCGAATCTGCCGCTGCTCGGCGCTCAGTTCGAAGTCCATCGCTTATTCGCGCGCAGAGACATTTTCGCGCACCCACTTGACGATATCCTCGGTAGATGCGCCCGGCGTGAAGATCTCCTTGACCCCCAACTCCTTCAGCTTCGCCACGTCCTCGTCCGGGATGATTCCGCCGCCGAAAACCGCCACGTCCTCGGCGCCTTTTTCCTTGAGCAGCCGCAGCACCTCTGGAAAGAGCGTCATGTGTGCGCCCGACAGGATACTCAACCCGACCGCGTCGGCGTCCTCCTGCACCGTCGCCTCCGCAATCATTTCGGGCGTCTGATGCAGTCCCGTGTAAATCACCTCGAAGCCGCCATCGCGCAACGCACGCGCGATAATCTTAGCGCCGCGGTCATGGCCGTCGAGCCCCGGTTTCGCCACCACGATTCGAAGTCGTTTGTCTGCCACCTGCTAGATCCAGCCTGGGTCCTTGTATATTCCGAACTCGCTGCGGAAGATATCGCTGATCTCGCCGACTGTCACCTCCTGGCGCACCGCCGCGCAGATCGGCTCCATCACGTTCTCTCCTGAACGGCAGGCCTCGGCCACCCGCCTGATCGCCTCTCGTACCGCGACCGCGTTGCGCTCGCGCTTGATCTTGCGCAGCCGCTGGATCTGCCGCTCCTCGAGCGCGCGATCGATCTTCAGCATCTCGATCGGGATCTCCTCCGGGATCGAATACTTGTTCACGCCGACCACCGTCTTCACCCCCTGCTCGAGCTGGCGCTGGTAGTTGAACGCGGCCTCGGCGATTTCGCGCTGCGGATAGCCCGTCTCGATCGCCTTGAGCATCCCGCCCATCTCGTCGATCTTGCGGATATATTCGAGCGCCTCGCTTTCCATACGGTCGGTCAGCGCTTCCACCGCGTAACTCCCGCCGAGCGGATCGATCGTGTTGGTGACTCCGGTCTCCTCCGCGATTATCTGCTGAGTACGCAGCGCCACCATCACCGCCTGCTCGGTCGGCAGCGCCAGCGTCTCGTCCATCGAATTGGTATGCAGCGACTGGACGCCGCCGAGCACCCCGGCCAGCGCCTGGATCGCGACGCGCACGACGTTGTTCATCGGCTGCTGCGCGGTCAGCGAAACACCCGCCGTCTGCGCGTGCGTCCGCAGCATCATCGACCGCGGATTCTTCGCCCCAAAGCGCTCCTTCATCAGCCGCGCCCACATCCGCCGCCCTGCCCGCAGCTTCGCCACTTCCTCCAGGAAGTCGAGATGGAGATCCCAGAAAAAAGACAGTCGCGGTGCGAACTCGTCGACCCCCATGCCCCGGTCGACTGCGTCCTGCACGTAGCACAGCCCGTCGGCGATCGTGAACGCCAACTCCTGCACTGCGGTCGACCCGGCCTCGCGGATGTGGTACCCGGAAATCGACACCGGATGGAACCGCGGCGCCTTCTTGGCGCAGAACTCGACCATGTCGGTCACCATGCGCAGCGACGGCTCCGGCGGGCAGATCCATTCCTTCTGCGCGATGAACTCCTTCAGCATGTCGTTTTGGATCGTGCCGCTGACCTGCTCCCACGGCACGCCCTGCCGCTCCGCCATCACCAGGTACATCGCTAGTAGCACCGACGCCGAGCAGTTCACCGTCATCGACGTCGAAACCTTGCCGATCGGTATCCGATCGAACAGCCGCCCCATGTCCGCGAGCGCCGAGACCGATACCCCTTCGCGGCCCACTTCACCCATCGCGCGCTCGTGATCCGCGTCATAACCCATCAGCGTCGGCATATCGAACGCCGTTGACAGCCCGTCCTGTCCCTGCGACAGCAGGAAATGGAAGCGCGCGTTGGTATCCTCCGCCAGCCCGAACCCGGCGAACTGCCGCATCGTCCACAGCCGCCCGCGGTACATCGATTCATAGACGCCGCGCGTATATGGATACTCGCCCGGATAGCCGATCCTGTTGGCCGGTTCGTCCTTCAGGTCCTCGGCGGTATACAGGGGATCGATCTCGAGGTCCGAAACGGTCGAGAACCGAACCGGCCGTTCGCTCCCACCCTTGTAGGTCTTTTCCAGCCATTCACGCTTCGTGGTCACAACATGCCCTCAATTGTTCCGCAGCACCTGGCTCGAAATCACCAGCCGCTGAATCTCGGAAGTGCCCTCGTAAATCTCCGTAATCTTGGCGTCCCGGAAATAGCGCTCGACCTTGAATTCCTTCGTATAGCCGTAACCGCCGTGGATCTGCACGGCCTCGATCGCGGCCTTCATCGCGGCCTCAGCCGCAAACAGCTTCGCCATCGCCGACTGCTGCGTGCAGACCAACCCCTGGTCCTTGCGCGCCGCTGCCTGCAACGTCAGTAGGCGCGCCGCGTCCACTTCGACCGCCATGTCCGCCAGCTTCCATTGGATCGCTTGGTTGCTCGCAATCGGCCGGCCGAAGGATTGCCGCTCCTGAGCATATTTAAGCGACGCCTCCAGGGCCGCGCGCCCGATTCCTACCGCCTGAGCCGCGATCCCGATCCGCCCGCCGTCGAGCGTCTTCATCGCGACCTTGAAACCCTCGCCCTCCCCCATCAGTAGATTCTCGCGCGGCACCCGCAGGTCCGCGAAACTCAACTGTGCGCTATGCGCGCCATGAATCCCCATCTTGTCTTCGATCCGCGTCACCTGGAATCCCGGCGCCGCGGTCTCGACGATAAACGCGCTTATGCCATGATGGCCCCGGTCGGGCGCCGTCAGTGCAAACAGGATGCACACCCCGGCCTCCGGACCGTTCGTGATGAAATTCTTGGTACCGTTGATCACGTAGCTGTCGCCGTCGATTACCGCGCGCGTCTTCTGCCCCGCCGCGTCCGATCCGGCTTGCGGTTCGGTCAGCGCGAAGCACCCGAGCCATTCCCCGGTCGCCATCTTCGGCAGGTAGCGCGCCCGCTGCTCCGCGGTCCCGACCCCCAGGATCGGCCATGCTCCCAGCGACGAATGGGCCGACACGATCACCCCGGTCGACGCGCATTCGACCGAAAGCTCCTCGACCACTAGCGCGTAAGCGACGTTGTCGAGCCCCGCGCCGCCATACTGCTCTGGGATAAACACCCCGAGCATCCCGAGCTTGCCCAACTCGCGGACCGCCTGCGCCGGAAATTCATGCGTCCGGTCGATCTCCACACCGACCCGTTCGAGCCGTTCGCGGGCAAACCGCCGCGCCGTATCACGTGCGCCAAGTTGGGTCTCGCTAAGCTCCAGGTCCACGGCATTCCATGCCGGCGGGGTCATGCTCGCAGTGCTCGGGTGCGCGGCAAGCTTTGCCCTCGTCCGGCCCCTTTTCCGAACCGAAACCTATCTTAGACGTTTCACCCGGTCGATAGAAACCGGTCATGCGGCAGGCGCGCGGCGCCCCTCGCCGCGATCGAGGCGCGCCGCCCGGGCGCTTTCGCTTGGGTATCTCGACCATGAGTGCAAGTTTGGGTGGTCGACGTCACTCGCCTGTGGGGGCTTTCCGCCGACAGATCCAACCTCGTGGGCGCGACCGGGGCTCAACGGGATCGCGCTCCCGGAACTTCGCCAACGCGGCCTATTTATGTTGCCACTTGGGCTGCCGCTTCTCGACGAAGGCCGTCGTTCCCTCGACTCGATCGGCGCTCGCGAATACCAGCCCGAACGCGCTCTGCTCGAAGCGCAGGCCGGCGTCCTCCTCCATCGTGAATGCCGCGCGCAGGGCGGCCTTGGCTTGCCGCTGTGCAAAACCCGACTTGCTCGCGATCTTCGCGGCCAACGCGCGTGCCTCGGGAATCAGCGCCTCGGGCGCCACCACGCGATTCGCCAAGCCCCATTCGAGCGCCGCCTTCGCGTCGAACATGTCGCCCGTCAGGACCAACTCGCGCGCCCGCGCGTGACCGATCCGATGGGGCAGGCGCTGAGTGCCGCCGAACCCCGGAATCAGCCCCAGGTTGATTTCCGGTTGGCCGAAGCGCGCCTTCTCGCTCGCCACTATCAGGTCGCAGGCCAGCGCCAACTCGAGCCCGCCACCCAGCGCGAAACCGTTGACCGCCGCGATCACCGGAATCGGCAGATCTTCGAAGCTCTGCATCACCCGATGACCCAACCGCGTGAATTCCTGCCCCTCGACCGTCGACATCCGCGCCATCGCGGCGATATCGGCGCCCGCCACGAAGGCGCGGTCCCCCGCGCCCGTTACGATCAATACGCGAATCGATGAATCGTGGCGCACGTCGCGTATGGCTCGCGCCATCTCCTCGATCACCGCGCGATTGAGTGCGTTCAGCGCCTTGGGCCGGTTTACCGTCAGCGTCGCGATTTCGCCCTTTTCCAGAATCAGCTCTTCCACTGGACTCTCCTTATTTCACTATCCGCAAAGACGGGCCTGCTCCCGGCTAAATGGACGCTGTCCGTTGTTCCTGTTCCGCTAACGCGCACGCCGTGCCCGAGGGCGCCGCCGGCTGCCGACGCAAGCAACCCGTGGTCGGCATCGTGCGGGCTGCACCTGAGCACTTTGTGGCCTGTCGGTTTGAGCGTCCTGGTTTGTCAACCGTAGCGTAGAGTGAACCGCCTCGAAAGTCTTTCTCGCGGGTGCAGCCGTTGGCGTTGCTATACGGCGGCTGGCGGCATTGGAAGCTTCGCTCGCGCTGATGGGAGTGAAGCTGGACGAGGGTGCGACGCTGATCGCGTCGCTACTGGAGCTGCCGGTAGTTTCGGGCAACGCTGCATGATTCTCTGATGGCGCGGCTGGACCGGCTGGGGACGGCCAAGGATGTCATCCAGATCGGGGCGCGCGGCAACCGCGCTCCGCTGGCGCTGGCCCGCGTGAATTCGCGACCGCAATCACCCTGCGGCCAGCTTCTCGCGCACCATCCAGAGGCGATCGCCGCCCCAGAAAATCTCACCGTCGATAACGAAGCTGGGCACCCCGAAAACGCCCATCTCCTCCGCCTCCCGGTTGACCCGCTCGAAGTCGCGACGCCCCTCACTCGCCAGAAAATCCTCGAACGCGGCAACCGGCGCCCCGCTCTCTTCGATCACCAGCCCAATCGCGGTGCGGTCCTCGATGTCCAGCGCGCGCTTCCAGAACCGCTCGAACACCAGGTCGTTGTACCGCCTGAAGACTCCACGCCGCTGGGCATACAGCATCCCGACCGCAGCAATCGAGGAGTCGAAGATTTTCCGCGGACCTTTCACCGTCAGCCCCCGCCGATTCGCCAGCCGGCGCGCATCCATGTAGCTGTACCGCACCCGCCGCCATTGATGCGCATTGCGGCCCTCGACCGTCCCCAGAAAATCGGGAATATTCAGCACGTAGGGAAGCCAGTCGAACTCGAAGCCGAACTCGCCCTCCAGCCCGTAGGCCACATCCTTGGCCAGGTAGGCGTAGGGGCTCTTGTAGTCGATGTAGATTCTATAATCGTGTTTCTTCATGGGTGTAGAGATTGTCAGGCGATGGCACTTCGTGCTTAATTCGTTGGAAGGATGCTAATGGTCTTCTTGACGCTATTTGGAGCACTTGATAGCATTTATCATCCGTGGCAACCTATTATGAGCCGGATATCTCATGTGTGCGCGGCTTGAACCGGCTCCCGAGACTCACGAGAGGAAAGCCTCATGATTTATGAAGTAGAGTTCAACGATGGCACCCGGGCACAGGTAAACGCCAGCAGCGACTATGCTGCGATGCGCCTCGCAGTCGCCAAGTACCACGACAAACTCGTCGTGACCGTGCGCAAAGCCGGCCTGATGGGGATGTCGCAGCGGCGTCCGCCCACCGAAGCCGGCAAGTCCTGAGAACTTTCGCCCGCCTCCTACCGCGCCGGTGAACGTCACCGGCGCGATTACGCCTGCCCTTCGCTGCAAAGCGAATTGCCATCCTCTTGCCCGAAGCGCCTCCTGCCCTTCCGCACAGCGAATACCCGAGCCTGCGTAGGACGCGCGAGACGAACATATGGCGAAGACTGGGTGGCAAGCGGCCGATTCGAGCAGTTCGAACGATCGAGGCAGTCCGCGCCTCACGCATTAGTTGTGCATAGCGCTTTTCCGTAGCTTAGCCATCATCCCGAAAAGGTCCGCCCGGATATCCGTCACGGGCTTGCCACCCGCAAATTCCCGGTAAAGCGTCGCGACATTGATCACGATCCGCTCGGCATCGCCCCACGACGAGTAGTCGCTCAGCGAGATATCCTGCGCCGCCTCGAACAATGGCATTCCCGCATCAAAGCGCCGGCGCGCCTCGCCCGCGATATATTCGAGATAGCCCTTTACAGCGGCTACGCCTTGCTTGTCGGTAACCGGTCCATGGCCGGGAACAACGGTCTCGACGTCCAGGTCCATCATGAGCTGGCAGGCCTTGATCCAGTTCCCGACCGGTCCCGCCCAAATGATCGGATGCCCATTGATGAAGAGCATATCGCCGGTGAAGATCACCCGATCCTGCGGCACATAAGCCAATACGTCACCGCGCGTATGCGCCGGCCCGACCTGGATCAGGCGGACGGTCTTGTTGCCGACGCGGCGCGCAAGCTCGCCTTCGAAGGTCAGCGTGGGCATCGCGACATCGATCCCCTCGAAATCGAATGGCGCGAAAATCTCCGCCAGAAACGCGCTTGCCTTACTGGTCGAGGTTGCCGCGCGTTTCATTTCGGCGAGCCGTTGCGCGCCGTTGTCGTGGCGCATCTCCTCTGCGCAGTCTTTCGACGCGATTATCTCGGCGCCGACAACCAGCTGATTGCCGAAGGTGTGATCGCCGTTGGAATGGGTGTTGACGAGGGTCCCGATGCGCGCGGCAGCCTTGGGTTCGGCACGCCTCATCGCCTCGAGCATCTCGCGCGTGAGTTTCAGGTCAAACAGCGTATCGACCAGCAGCGACTCGCCGCCGTCGACCACCAGCCCCGCGTTGCTCCAACCCCAGGAGCCATCGGGCTGCAGGTACGCGTAACACCCGTTGCCGAAGTCGTGGAGTCCCTTGGTATACGGACCTTTGCTGGCGATATACGGCATGTTCCTTCCTCCGCAGCTGACTCATCGAGTCATAGCATGATGGGGCAGCCGCCGGAAAATCAGGCAGAAAACCAGCAACAAAGTCCGCTCTGCCAGTTCTGCCCCATCTCTCGAAACATCGACGGGTAAACGATCAGGTGCCGGAACGGCCTGATCGCGGCCATGTAGGCGCAGCCGAGCAGTCCGTTTGGCTTCACGTAGACGGCCATTTGGGCGCGGAACCCGCCCATCTCGTCCGGGACCCGGCCAATATGCATCACCCCGTGCATGGTCCGGTTGGCGATCTCTGCCGCCCACTCGTCCTCGAGCAGGTACAGTGAGGTGAAGGGGAGTGCGTCGAAGTCCGGACCGGATGGGGCGTCGCGCAGATCTGCGAGCAACCTGTCGCGGAGCGTCGGCTCCTTGGAGCCGAGGCCAGCGTCCGGGCTGTCCCATCCGAGCAGCTCGCCGATCTTCCAGCGGATGGCGAAGAGCGTGCGAACGGCGACGGAAGAGCTCTGCGACGGGTCGCCCGACGCAATCAGCTGTACGAGCAGAGGGAAGGCGTCGGGGCCGCCTACCCCCGGCAGCTCCCAGACATCCTCGAGCCGAAAGTCGCGGGTGAGCTCGTGGATCCGCCAGGGCCGGGAAGTGTGCACGCTGTTCGGGAGCCTCATTGGTGGACCTCCATCCATACGGTTGCGTACAAATAAAGTGCGTCTCGCCCAGCCGACTGACCATCCAAGCGCGACTCCGCGTGGAAGCCATTCCGATGTAGGTTGCGACGAACAGCGCGGAGAGTAGAGCGATTATCAACGCGGGCTCCACCGTTCATCTCCTTCAACCAGGATGTATCGCCTTTTCACGGTTTCCTCCGCGGCTGACTCAGCGAGTCATAGCATGATGGGGCAGCGGCCGGAAAATCAGGCAGAAAACCAGCAACAAGGTCCATCCTGAACGCACAAACCGGCTCGCCGGGCAAAATTTAGCGGCGAGTAGTTAAAGCGGTCGGATACCCTTGACCGTGGCTAGGCGATAAAGCAGAACTACGAGATAAGCGGGCGTAATTCAGCGGTAGAATGCCAGCTTCCCAAGCTGGACGTCGCGGGTTCGATCCCCGCCGCCCGCTCCACCCCTTCTACAATCCGCAGACAAGATCGCGCCTAACAGTCAAATGCTTCGTTCGCTCGGCGGCAGAACTGCTCTCGCCAATTGCCGACAGATAGTCGTTATAATTTTCGGACATGGTTTGTTTGCCTAGAAGCGAAGAGAGGAATCGCTCCAAGACGGCCATGCTGCACATCAAAACGATATTCAGTTTTGAGTCGAATTCCCTTGCGTCATCTTCGTTCTGACCTTCCAGCAAAGCTTGGGCTTCCAAATAGTTCGCCCAGCGCCTAAAGCGCCAAAGTACATCCCAAAAAGAAATGTACCCCAAACGAATGTTCTTCTTTTTGGGACGCTTCTCTCCGGACTTAAGCTTTCTAGATTTTATCTTTAGCCATTTTTCGTGGCGCTTATGATTTCCCGTGGTCCGAAGAAATTGAGCAACGTGTTCGTAGGAGTCGCCGTGGCGATCTAGATTCCAACCACTCTTCGCCGGCATAGCCGGTGGACTCGGAAAATCCGACCAATTCTGGTGCTCGACATCATACCTGCATCTCCATGGCCTAGGGAGTTTCTGACACAGGTTGTTCGTCGCGAACGTGAGATTTCTCTCGTGAGTATCGACCCCATCAAAGCCACTCTGTTCGGCGATCATGCGAAGCGGTGCGATTAGAAAATATAAGGCATAGTATGCTTGGATCGGCTTCCATTGGAGTAATACTAAGCAAAGCTTCGTCAAAGTTGCTGTTCAATCGAGCCACCATCTCAGAGTTCCAAGCGTTAAAGAGCATTTTTCGAATGCGTGTCAGTTCCGAAGCGTCCAGCGATGCGGGACGAGTGGTGGCCAGCGACGACTGTTGCTCTTCGAACAGTTGCTTAAGTATCGCTGTCTGAGTGTCTCCCTTATTTGTCAGAATTCTTGAAAAATGGGAAAGAAACAGTAGATACGTGGTGAAGTGCTTGCGCGCATCCTCATTCTCCCGTCGATCAAGCTCGGTACTCAAGGCAAGAATGTTCCGTCCGAAGCACGATTAGCGCGAGCGCGGCCTCCTGCCGCGTTGCGCTCATACTGCGCCAAATGGACCTCCGGCTTCGCAGATTCCAGCATGAATGTTCCGTCGGAGTAGCGCCATGGCCTTTGAGCGCGGGCAAGATCACCGGCACGACCGCGAGGAAGCGCAGTCCTAATTGACTTGGCGAAGGCTTCCATAGCGGCGCCAACGAACGGTGCTATCTGCGCTGCAGCGGCAATCTCTATCGTCAGAAATCGCATTTGACGCTCGCCTTCGAGTCGAGCGCGCAATTCTGCTTGGTCCCTCTCGAGACGCTGGACGCATTCGGGCAGTTGGCTGGTTGTGTCTACTAGTTGTCTAGCTACGCGTCGGGGCAGTAACAGCATTACGCTGGAATTGTACTCGTTTTCCCTCGAGCAAAAATCGCTATTTTCCGGATTTTCCACAGCGCTGGTCCAAAGACGCGGCCGTCCGCGGCGCAACGCTCATCTACACGTCGAGATACGCCGCTTCCTTTTCGGATTTCGCCATGAAGGTGCCATCGGCTACCGCCAAGCAACCTGCGCGCGCAAGACCTTCAGCGGCCGCTGGTAAGGAACCACCATTTTTCAGCGAATCGCTCCATCGCGACTCAAAAGACCCATCGGCTCAGGCACCATAACAACGGATAGCTCAGTAAAAACGCCAACCAGCTTATGAGGGCGGAGGCGTTGCGAAGAGGGGTCGAACCAAAATACTCAGTGAGATAGTAATCACCGGGCACTGGAAGGGACAAGCGGATGAATCCTTTCGGCGACGGTGACTGCGAAACCTTGCCCGGACCTCGTACCGTTTCGACCGTCCATCCAGGATAATAGAAAACATTGAGATCGAAGGACCCCGGGAGCCGTGCCTGAGCTTCGATCCGATAGCTCAAAGGTCCGAGCCTCCTTACTTTTACTCTTGCAGAATTGCCGACGGCACCGGTTCCGTCATCGATACTGATCCCCGCCGGATCCATGCTGACCAGCCCCAATCCCTGCTGATTGAGGGTCGGCGCCTGCGGTACGGTCGCCGGAAGGAATTCATCCGAGACCACGGTCGTCACCAACCCGTCGAATCGGATGACTGCTGGAATCATCTGTTCCGGGGTTGGAGCCACAACAAAAACAGGATTGTTGTAGCTCTGGTTCGACAGGGCGATGACTAAGCTCAATGCGACCGCGCCAAGCCATCCCGCGTCTCGCCAGGTCGCCGGAACCAGCGCCGTCCAAACCAGTCCTATTGCTATAGCGGAGAACAGCCCGGCGAAGCCCAACAGGCGAAACGGATAGAGCAGATACATCCCGAAGGGCGAGGCCTGCCAGAAATATCGCGAAAACCAGATATTCGTGACGAGCGACATAGAAACAAAGGCCAGCGCCGACAAGGTCAGCAACCACAGCGGGACGCCCGTCATCAGCCTTCTGCGTGTCGGTGGAAAAAGCGACGCCGCGACGAGGACGGCGGCCCCGAGCAGAGTCGGCCAGCCCACACCAAAGAAGCCGGGAGATATGAGCGCGGTCCAGCCGACAAGATATTTCGTGGTCGGTGTGCAGAATTTTCGCAGGTTCTCCAGATGGATTAGCGGTCGCTCGAGGATCGCGGGAGCCAGGTAGACGCTGGCAATAAGCGTTCCGAGCAACAGGACGCAGCTTCCGTATAGCGCGAGCCCCCGTCCCTGCTTTGAATTTTCCGCGCTAAGAAGCTGCGCAAGCTGAAGCAGGATCACGAGCCCGGTGAAGAGGACCCCGATCAGCGGGTGGAAGAACCAAACCGCGCCGTGCGCAATCGCCGTCAGGGTGCCGACCAGCGGTCGCCGAGCGACTTTATTTCGTCCGAGCGCGCGATATCCCCATAGTGCGAAGGGCACGATCGCGAACGCGGCAAACTCGCCGAGGTCGCCCCGTGAGAACAGGTCAGTGAAGTGATAGGGAAGAAACAGGTAGACGAACCCGCTGATCAAAGCCGCGTCGGAGCGCCGCGTCTCTCCATAAACCAGACCGTACATTCCCAGACCGGGGCACACGATGAACGGCAGCAGCACCAGTTTCAGGGCCGCGATCGGTCCGATACCGAGTATCACCGTGGCCGCCGCGGCGCCCGCGATTACGCCGACCGGATAGAAATTGAAAAAGGGATAGCCATACCCGCTATAGAAGTCCGGACACCAGCGCGGATAGAGCGAACCGCCCTTCCAGGCTTGTACGTATTCGATGACTCTAATCGGATACCAGTAAGAATCATGCGAGGTGTACCAGTATCCACCATACAAGGCGATAACAGTTCCAAGGGATGCGACAATCAGGAAAGTGGCGTCAAGCAGAGAAACGGCAGTGGCGGAGTCGGGTCGCGCCAGGTCGGTCGTCTTCCGCTCGGGCTCTTCCACGAGGCCAGTTTCGGCATTTGAGCGGATCAACGAGCAGTTCCTCAACTAGATCGCTTGCAAGCCATTGGGTCGCGCCGTTCGGAAGATACCTTTCGACCAGGTCGCACCGAACGTGATCCCATTTCTAGGAATCAAAGAGAAAAATGCAATCCTGCCAGGAACTGAGGCTTCGCCAGTCCCACACGCTCTCAGGATGTTGGTCGACCTGCACTTGAAAGTTCCAATCTGTGGTGGCAGCAGAGCAAGCGCCGCTCGCGTTGATTGCGTTCGAGTTGGTCGAGGTTCTATGAACCGGTGCTGTTCGCAGCGTCCGCAGGTTCCGCGGTCGAGGTGCGGGCAACGATCGCGCCCTGGGTCAGGACGAGTGACCGGCCGCCTCCGAGCAGGCTGCCTGGAAATCCGATGCGATCGGCGAGGTTCGCACCGATCGTCACGAGCCCACCCTCGGTCCAACCTGCGAGCTGCTTCAGATCGAGTTGGTCGATCGTGTCGGTGTGCAGCCGCCGTCCCACCAACTTGGCCGCTTCGGCAAGCGCACGGGTCAATTGTTGGGGAGTTTCCGGCGAATTGTTGACGACCAGCAGCGCGTGCAGCCCGCAATCGTTTTGCTGTGCGATACGCGCCGCCAGTTCGATCGCGGCCAGTCCGTCCGGAGACACATCAGCGACTGCGAAGACCCGGTTAAACGGCGTTTCACTGCCCTCTATCACCACGCCGATATTGACCGACAGCGCACGTGCCTTCTCCATGACCTCGCGCACCGCGCCTCCCCTGAAATCGCGTCCGAACACCGCGCGATGAGGTCCCAGCAGGATCCAGCCGATATGAGGTTCGCCGGCAGTTCGCAAGATATCGGCGACCGGGTCGCTGCTCCATACCGCCTGCGGTGTGATCACGGCGCCGCGGCTCCAGGCGAGATCGAGCGCCGCCGACAGCGCAGGCGAACGCGGCGCGACGCGCTGGTCGGCTTCACGCAGTCCGGAACGGACACCACCTAGTGGAAGCCGCACCAAGGCTAGTACGCGGGGCGGCGGCGCGTCAGGCGGCGTCGCGGCCAAGGCCATCTCGACGAGTTGACTAACCCCCTGCGGATTCGACACGGGCACGAGCACTGCGCTGCGCTCGATCTGCCAACTCGACGGCGCCGCACCGATAGAGGGAGGGGCCTGATCCTCCTCGAGGAGTTCGCCGCGGGTGATCATATGAAGAATCGGGGTCGTGGCAAAAGTGGTAACGAGCGCCATCAGCACGAGCATCGCAAACAGCTCCGGCGAGATCACACCGAGCTCGAGCCCGATATTGAGAACAATCAACTCCATCAAACCGCGGGTGTTCATCAGCACGCCCAGCGCAGAACCCTCGCGCCAACCGAGGCCCGTTGCGCGCGACGCGATCAGGCCACCGCCGAATTTCCCGGCCGAGGCTACGACGATGATGAGCCCGCAGAGCATCCACTGCTCCGCACCGCTCACCAGCCCTACTTGTGTGCGCAAACCGACGAAGGCGAAAAACGCTGGCAGCAGCAACACCACCACCATATCCTCGAGTCGATCGGTCAGTTCGCGCGCCATCCCGCTGTCATGCGGAATCATCGCGCCGAGGGCAAAAGCGCCAAAAATCGCATGAATTCCGATGAATTCCGTGGCGAACGAGGACAGCAGGAGAGCGACAAAGACTACCGCCATAACTCCTTGCGTCAGGCGTCCGCGGTTCCCGTAGAGCAACGCCAGCCGCGTCATCGCGGGTCGCACAACGAAAAGCATCACGGCCACGTACCCGATCGCCAGTCCGACCGTGCGCAACCCACCGGCACTTTGCGCCCGCGCTATACTGACCACCAAGGCGAGCAGGCACCATCCGGTTACGTCGTCGACCGCAGCGCAGGTCAGCGCGATGACTCCCATCCGGGTCTTGTGGATGCGGCGATCGGTCAGAATCCGGGCGAGCACGGGAAATGCCGTCACCGACATCGAAACGCCGAGAAAGAGCGCGAAACTCGTAAAAGGGACATTTCTGGTTGACAACCGCGGATACAGAATCAGCGCCAACAGCGCGCCCAGCAGAAACGGCGCGACGATACTGGCATGCGAGATCGCGATCGTCGCATGACCGCGCTTGCGCAGTAGGGATGGGTCCAGTTCGAGACCGACCAGAAACATGTAGAGAATCACGCCGACCTGCGCGAGGACGTTCAGGAACGGGGCCACTGATGGCGGAAACAGGTAGGCCGCGGCGGTCGGGGCAACGCGTCCGAGCAACGAAGGCCCTAGCAGGATTCCCGAGATGATCTCGCCGACGACCGGCGGCTGCCGTGCGACGCGAAATACCGTCCCGAGCATCCGCGCCGCAGCTACCACCACTACCAGCGCCAGCAATACGTGGAGCAGGTCGTTGACGTGCGCTGGGCTGCCGTTAGGGATGACGAGTGCATCCGAAGGCGCTGCAGCCTTGAGCCTCTCCCCAAGAGCATTGATCGTAAAGAAGGCGAAAACGACGCCGACCAGGCTAAGCCCATAGAGGAGAATCGGCCTGATCCCCGGGGAATTTGTTGTTAGCTCTGACTTCGGCATCGCATCGGCAAGAACCGCCCGCAGTTGAAGATGACCAGGGCTCCCCTCCGTTCTATGCCGCCTAGACTCCCTCGCGCGAGGCCATGCGATCAATCCGGGCAGCGAACCTCAAGAGTATATTCGAGCAGGCCGTCGCCCCACTAAGAAACCGGAAGCTCCCGGGCGATACAAGCCCCCCAGGACTCTCCGCGACGATCGCAAAAATAGCGAAAACGCCTATACTAGCCTAGGCATAAGTATCGCGATCGGTGACCAGCGATGCGACATAGGCCGAGCGTGACGCGCATGTCGCCGAGGAACAGGCGCGGGTATAATTGCTTCGATTTTGGCGCAAGATAATGTCGATCGATTTGGAACGTGCGCGTGAACGTATGGTGATCGAGCAACTCCAGCGGCGCGGCATAAAAGATCCGCGGGTGCTGGAGGCGATGGGCGCCGTTGCCCGGGATCGTTTTATCGCACCCGAGTTCGCGTATCATGCATACGACGATGGTCCGCTGCCGATCGGCTCGGCGCAAACCATTTCGCAACCTTACATGGTCGCCCTAATGAGCGAAGTGGCCGAATTGAATGGCAGCGAAACAGTGCTCGAAATCGGCACCGGATCGGGTTATCAAACCGCGATTCTCGCCCGTCTCGCGCGCCAGGTCTTCACCATGGAATATTTGCAGGCGCTCAGCGACCGCGGACGGATTATCCTCGCTGCGACGGGCGTGACCAACGTCGTCACTCGATATGGCGACGGTTCCGATGGATGGCCGGAAGAAGCGCCCTTCGACGTGATAATGGTAACCGCGGCGATGCCGGGAGTGGCCCGTCCTCTGCTCGGTCAGCTGGCGGCCGGGGGACGCCTTATCGCGCCGATCGGGGAAGACGAATTGCAGACGCTGGTGCGCATACGGCGCGTCAACGGCTCATGGCAAGACGAGTATTTCGGCGAGTGCAGATTCGTTAAGATGGCTGGCAAGTACGGCTTCAAGGACTGATCGCGCGGGCCGGACGACCGCGGAAGGGAGCGGGGTGGTGGAAGTCGCAGCAAACAGGCGTCGATTAACTCTTGGCGCGGGACTCCTGCTAACCGCGCTGTTGACCGGATGCTCTACCTCGCCTCCGTCGCGAACAGCGCTGGCGGGCGCGTCGCTGCCGGCCGGATCGCGCGCGACCCATACCGTGAAGCGCGGCGACACCCTCTATCGAATCGCGCAAGAGTACGGAATCACCACGGACGCCCTAATCCAGGCCAATGGTCTGACCGATCCGCGCGCACTCGAAGTCGGCCAGATACTGATGATTCCGGGTCGCGACCTCGCCGCGTCCGACGGCCTGAGCGATCAGTGGGTGATCCCGCCCAAGGCGGATCGGCAGTTCATCTGGCCGGTCGCGGCGGGCACGGTCTCCTCACCTTTCGGCATGCGCAATGGAGTGATGCACGACGGCGTGGATATCTCCGCGCCCGCCGGCACGCCGGTCATCGCATCCGATGACGCTGTTGTGATCTACTGTGGCCGTCTTCGCGGCTATGGCAACGTTGTGATCCTGCAGCACACCGGGGGATACGTCACTGTTTACGGCCATAACCAGCGCAACCTGGTCCGCGAAGGCGATCGTGTTGCGCGAGGCGAGGAGATTGCTGAGCTTGGAGCAACCGGACGCGCGAGCGGGCCGAATCTCCATTTCGAAGTGCGCTGCGACAATCATCCGCAGAATCCACTGGCCTATCTGCCGGTACCGGAGCCTCGCAACAGGATAAGCTTTGCCCGCTACACCGGTGACTAGTAATCTCTAGCTCGACTCGATCTGTGGCCAAACGACCGCAACGATCGGCAGCAACTACCCCCGTCGAGGCCGAGAATCCTTGGAAGCGTAGCCTGAAACAATGACAGCTGACGAAATCAAAAAACTGATTCGCGACATCCCTGACTTCCCCAAGCCCGGTATCCTGTTTCGCGATATTACGCCGTTGATTGGCGACGCGCGGGGCCTCGCCGCGGTCGTCGACCAAATCGCCGAACCCTGGCTCGGGAAGATCGACCAGGTGCTCGGAATCGAGTCCCGCGGTTTCATTATCGGCGCACCCGTCGCTTACCGGCTCGGCGTTGGACTCAGCATCGCGCGCAAACCGGGTAAGTTGCCGTTTCGCACCGTCGACGAGTCCTATGAACTCGAATATGGCACCGCAACCCTTCAGGTACACGAAGACGGCCTGGGGGGCCGCTCACGCGTTTTGGTGGTTGACGACCTGCTCGCCACCGGGGGGACAGCGCTTGCTGCGATGAGCCTGGTGCGCAGGCTCGGCGGCGAGGTCCAGGGGTGCTCATTCGTGATCGAACTCGGTTTCCTCGGCGGCCGCAGCCGCCTGGAACCGGTGAATTGCCGATCGCTAATCGCGTACGATTGAAGCTGGTATATCGTCTGCGGTGAAGGCAAGACCGTCGCTGCGCGCTCAGTGCAAGCGTCACGCGCAGCGCCAGGGCAAATCGTGGGAGACAATCGCGCTGTTTTGATTGACGATCGCCGGCGGTTGCTCGTCGTGCTCGCGGTCACCGCGGCCTATTTCGTCAGTGAATTGGTGGGCGGCTATTACGCCAACAGCCTCGCGCTGCTGACCGACGCGATCCATATGTTGACCGATATCGCCGCACTATGCCTTAGCCTCCTCACCCTGTGGATTTCGTCGCGTCCGAGGACCGCCGGCAAAACTTATGGATACCTGCGCGCGGAAATTCTGGGGGCCCTAATCAATGGCCTACTCATGTGGCTGCTGGTCGCTTTCATCTGGTTGGAAGCGGCCAAACGGCTACGCAATCCACCGGCAGTGCATGGACTTACCGTAATCGTGATCGCACTTGTAGGGATCGCCGTAAACAGCTTCTCGGCCTGGATGACTTTTGGCGGTTCCCATGCGGGACGTGCCGGAATGGCAGTGCGCGCCGTATTCGTCCATGTTCTCTCGGACCTTGTCGGTTCGCTCGGGGTGCTCTGCTCCGGTGCGCTTACGTATTTCACCGAATGGGGCGTGGCCGATCCTGCGGTCACCTTCTTCATCGGATGTCTGATCATCTACGGTTCGTGGGGCTTGATTCGCGATGGCGTGGACATTCTGATGGAATCAGTGCCCGCGGATATCAACCTCGACGAGCTGCGCAATGACCTCCTGGGCGTGCTCGGGACCGAGGAGGTGCATGATCTTCACGTCTGGTGTCTGACAAGCAATCAATTTGCTCTCTCGGCTCATGCAGTAGTCGCGCGCGGAGCCGATCACGATCGTGTGCTTTCCGACATGTCTTCGGTGCTCGAGCGCAAATTCAAAATCCGCCACATGACGGTGCAGCTCGAACGCGACAGCCGACGCGAGCATGAGCCGGATCACTTCTAGTATCTACTCATTGATGGGATAGTAGATGCTTAGGGTCAGTGACGAAGACCCCGCGGAGAGCCGTCGTGCGAGCCGACACCACGCTATTTTACGACGTTGATACTCAATGCGACTTCATCTTGCCCGGCGGGCGTCTCTCGAATCCCCGGCACTGACCGGGTCGTGCCCCAACTCGCTACCCTCACCCGCCTGGCACGCCGCCTGGAAATCCCCATCGTCGCCTCAGTCGATCGCCACTTTCCTGAGCGATCCGGAGCTCCAACGCAACGGCGGTGACTTTCCTGACCACTGTATGGATGGAACGCCGGGCCAGAGAAAAATTGAGGCGACCGCCCCATTAAATCCCCTCTATGTCGAAAATCGAGATCTGCATGACCGTGAGCTCGCCGCTGCTCTCGCCCATCGCGGTGAACTCGTCTTCGAGAAACAACTCTTCGACGTTTTTGCAGGAAACCGCAACGCGCAACTGCTCTTAACTCAATTGCTCGTCCCATTCCATGATGTGGTCCTGTATGGAGTGTATACCGAGGTCTGTGTCCGCGATGCGGTCAATGGACTACTCGCGATCGGCCCGCAAATTCACGTTGTAATCGACGCCATCGCTGATATCGGAGATGCCGGCGACGGGTACCGAAAGCAATGGATCGACGCCGGGGTCAGATTAATAACGGTGGCCGAACTAGCCGCGCAGATCAAAGGAGCTTCGGGTGTCGGCGTGGTGAAGGGGCGGGCTGCGCCCGCTCCTTCACCACGCCGACAGCGCCCGTAGGAGCGCGCATACCGAAGCCCCGGGATCATCGGCGCCCATCACGGCGCCAATGACCGCCACGCCGCTGGGTCGGCTGCGCTCCTTGAGCGCAGCCGACCCAGCGAGTTCCTGGGTTCGCTCAGTGGCGATCCCACCGAGAGCGAAGACCGGCATCCGGCCGGCGGCCCGGCACGCGGCGCCGAGTTCCTCGACGCCGCGCGCCGGGCCATAGGCCCCCTTCGAGAGAGGGTCGAACACCGGACCGAAAAGGGCGAAATCGGCCCTGCTGATCGCCGCGGCGCCAACTTCACCGTCGCCGTGGGTAGACACTCCGATTAGCCGAGCGGGTCCGAGCAGACGGCGCGCATCAGCCACTCCGATGGAGTTCCCCGCAAGGTGCACTCCGTCCGCCCCAGCCGCGATGGCAACGTCAGCGCGATCGTTCACCAGCAGAGCAGCGCCGTAACGAGAGCATCGCTCGCGCAGGGCGGAAGCCAACTCGTAGAGAGGGCGCGCGTCGAGATCCTTCTCGCGCAGTTGTATGGCGACTGCGCGGGCTCCGGCGGCGGTAGTGGAGGCGGCGTGGAGCGCCGCCTCCACTACCGCCAGTAAACCACCTCGCGCGTTCGCAAGTTTACGATCGGTTATGAGGTAGAGCTTGAACGGAACCCGGAGTCCATCCGCATCCATGGCCGCGACAGTCTCTTAGCGAATTAACCCATTAAGCGGACTAGAGGCGGTGGCGTACAGCTTCATCTCGATTCGGCCCGCGAGGTATGCGATGCGTCCTGCGGCGACCGCCATGTTCATTGCGGTTGCCATCGCGATCGGATCCCTTGCGCCGGCGATCGCAGAATTGATCAGCAGGCCGTCGCAGCCAAGCTCCATCGCCAGCGCGGCGTCGGAAGCTGTACCTACTCCCGCGTCGACTATTATCGGCACCTTGGCCTGTTCAAGGATGATGCGCAGATTGTATGGATTGCGGATGCCCATCCCTGAACCGATCGGCGCTGCGAGTGGCATCACGGCGGCGCATCCTGCCTCGGCCAGACGCAGGCAGGTTACCGGATCGTCAGAGATATACGGCAACACTTTGAAGCCCTCCTTGACGAGGATTCGCGCCGCTTCGAGCGTCCCCGGCACGTCGGGAAAGAGAGTCTGTTGGTCGCCTATCACTTCGAGTTTGACCATGTCGCCAACGCCGGCTTCTCGCGCCAAGCGACAGGTGCGCACTGCTTCATCGACGGAGTAGCATCCGGCCGTGTTCGGGAGGATCTGGTAGCGCTTGGGGTCGATGTAGTCGAGAAGATTCTCCTTATTGGGATCGGTGATATTGACCCGGCGTACGGCTACAGTAACGATTTCCGCGCCGCTGGCCTGGATCGCGGCCTGGGTCTCGGCGAAATCGCGGTATTTTCCAGTGCCGACTATCAGCCGTGACTTGAATTTGCGTCCCGCCAATTCGAATAGATCATCGTGTTCCATCTTGGTCTCCGAGAGAGATGCGCGGCGGACTTCATCCACCGCCAACAAAGGTCACAATTTCAATCGAGTCGCCCGGTTTCAGCACCACCTCGCCCCACAGCGCTTTCGGCACCACGGCAGAATTGATCTCGATCGCGACGCGTCGACGAACAAGGCTGAGCCTGTCGATTAACGCGGTCAACCGCGCGTCGCCGTCGACCACGAAGGGCTCTCCGTTCAGGTCGATACTAAATCCACAGTCGGACTCATTGCGCATCGTAAGAACCGCTTCCAAGCGAATTCGGGAAGCGGCCTGGTAGGAACCCACGAAGATTAGTGGATGGATGTTCCAAGCCGGGCTTCCCTACGCCGGCATTACCCGGATCAGGTTCGAGGGGTTCTCTTGCGAGTTCTCAGTGCTTGCGCACACCCCCAGCCGACCTTAGGTATATCATCGCCAATATCCGCCGCCAACTCGGCACCCCCCGGGTTCATGATATGGGCCGCGGGAGGCTTTCGCCGTCTTGTCGCAATTGCCTGTAGAACCTGTAGATGACCGATAACGTGCTGATTGCTTGGTACCGGTCACCATCGGATGATCGTTGTCGGTGCCTTGTTGGTGAGGGAGCCAGCTTCATTGGCACGGGGGGAGCGGACGATGGCGGCAGAGAGTGGTCGACCGACGGTGGCGGAAATCGACTTGTCGGCGTTGCGCGGAAACTATCGCGCCCTGCGCAAGTATGCGAACGGGGCTAAGATTATGGCGGTGGTCAAGGCAGACGGCTATGGCCACGGCGCCGTGAGAGTGGCGCAAACGCTGCGCGAAGAGGGTTGCCTCCATTTCGGCGTCGCAACGGTCGAGGAAGCGCGCGAATTGCGCAGGGCGGGTCTGCAGGAACGCGTCTACCTCCTCGGCGGATTCTTCGCCGAACAAGCCGAGACCATCGTCGCACTCGACCTGATCCCCTCGATATTCGATCTTTCGTTAATCGAGGTACTCGACCGTGCTGCCGAGCGACAGGGTCGGCGTGCTTTCGTGACGCACATAAAAATCGACACCGGGGCGACCCGGCTGGGTATCCTGCCCGTCGAACTGTCGCGGGCGATCGAGTTGCTGCGCGGAGCGCGTACGCTCAAACTCGAGGGTGCGTTCACCCTGCTCGCGAACGCGGGTGATCCCAGCAGCTCCGTCACCGACAGCCAGCTCGCGACTTTTGACAAAGCGGTGGCGAAGCTACGCGCCGCGGGGTTTGAACTTCCCGTAAATCATGTTGCCAACTCCGCAGCGCTCGTATTACGCCACGACGCGCATTACAACCTGATGCGGCCCGGACTCGCGCTTTATGGGCTGCCACCGGTTCATGCGGTGCGTGAACACGTCGACCTGCACCCTGTAATGACCTTCAAGACTCGCCTCATGCAGCTCAAGCGGGTCCCCGCCGGATGCGGGGTGAGTTACGGCCATACTTTTGTGACTCCGCGGGAGAGCACGATTGGAGTATTGGCCGTGGGCTATGCGGACGGCTACCGCCGTGGGCTTCAGCATGGCGGCGAAGTATTGATCCGGGGACATCGGGCGCCGGTGGTGGGCGCGGTGTGCATGGACCTTACACTGGTCGACCTAACCGACGTGCCCGGAGTTGGGATCGGCGACGAGGTGATCTTGTGGGGTGGCGCCGGTGAGGCCATGATCAGCGTGAACGACGTTGCGCGTCTGGCCCAGACTATCTCATACGAGATGTTGTGTACGGTGGGCCGGCGCGTCAAGCGCGTCTATCGGAGCTGACACTCGAATGGCGACTGATATGGTCAAAATCACCCGGGCGCTGCTCGGTGTTTCGGATAAGTCCGGTCTTGCCGTTTTGGCGCGCGCGCTGGCGCGCCACGGCGTGGAACTGCTTTCGACAGGGGGAACCAAGGCCGCGATGGAAGCCGCGGGCATCGGGGTGAAGTCGGTTGAGGAATTTACTGGCTTTCCCGAAATTCTCGACGGCCGGGTCAAGACTCTTCATCCCAAAATTCATGGCGGAATCCTGGCGCGGCGCGACGAGCCGGCGCACCGTCGCCAGATGGCCGACCATCGGCTCGAACCAATAGACCTGGTGGTTGTCAACTTCTACCCCTTCGAACAGACCGTCGCACAACGCGAGGTCACACTCGAAGACGCGATCGAGAATATCGACATCGGTGGGCCAGCAATGGTGCGGGCTGCCGCCAAGAACCACGCCGGTGTAGCCGTAGTGGTCGACCCAGCCGACTATCCTGCGATCATTGCCGAGATCGACGCGAACGGCTGCGCGTTGAGCGCGGCCACTCGATGGCGCCTGATGCGCAAAGCCTTTGCCCGCGTCGCCGCCTACGACTGCGCGATTGCCAACTATCTGGGCGCGGTCCGTGAGGAATCGGCACCCTTAGGCGCGAGTTTCAGCCTTACACTGGAACGGGCGCAGATGCTGCGGTATGGGGAAAATCCACATCAGACGGGGGCCCTTTACGGTGATTTTCTCAAGATCGCCGAACAGCTCCATGGCCGCGAGCTTTCCTTCAACAACGTGTTCGATATCAGCTCCGCGGTAAACCTGATGCTCGAGTTCGGGGATTTTCGCGAAGCCGTGGTAGCAATCCTCAAGCACAATACTCCTTGTGGCGTGGGCATCGGCGACACGCTCAAGGAAGCGTGGGACAAGGCCCTCGCGACCGACCCCGATTCGCCCTTCGGCGGTATTATCATCACCAACCGTTCGTGGGATCTGCCGTTTGCGCGGGCGGTCGACGAGCTTTTTACCGAGGTGCTGATCGGTCCCGATTTTCCATCTGAAGTCCTGGATTTTCTGCGCAAGAAGAAGAACCGCCGGGTGATGCGGTTCCATCCCGAGCGAGTCAATCGCAGCGAACTCGACCTCAAGAAGGTCGTTGGCGGGCTGCTGGTACAAACTCCGGATACGTCCATCGAGGACGCAGGTCAGGCCAAAGTGGTAACGGAGCGTGCGCCCACCCTGCCGGAATTACGCGCGCTCAACTTCGGGATTCGCGTCTGCAAACACATCAAGTCGAACGCGATCGCATTCGTGGCCGAAGATCGCACTCTGGCGGTCGGTGGCGGCGCCACCTCGCGCATCGATCCGGTCTACGCCGCACGGGAAAAGGCGGTACGGCTGGGCGTTAATTTGAAGGGTTCAGTACTATGCTCGGAGGCGCTCTTCCCTTTTCCCGACGGACCGACGCTCGCGGCCGAGGCGGGCGCGACGGCAATCGCGCAACCAGGTGGTGCGATGCGGGACGCCGAGGTGATCG
This sequence comes from uncultured Pseudomonadota bacterium, assembly GCA_963837035.1. Classification (GTDB taxonomy): domain Bacteria; phylum Desulfobacterota; class Binatia; order Binatales; family Binataceae; genus JASHZA01. The sequence goes on along the minus strand of CAWIMH010000015.1, from coordinate 643,504 downwards.
AAGCGGCGAACAAGTTGGGCCTCGCCATGGTCTTCACGGGTGTACGCCATTTTCGCCACTAGCACTATCGAGACGCTGGCATCCTGCGAAATGGAGCTGAGCGACCTGCGGATCGCGTTAATGCGATGAAAGTTCTCGTCGTTGGAAAAGGCGGGCGCGAGCACGCGCTGTGCTGGCGCCTCAACCAGAGCCCCTCGGTTTGGGGTCTTTTCTGTACAGGTGGAAGTCCTGGGATCAATCAAATTGCGAAGCCGGTGGATATAGCACCGGCCGATATCGGCGGTCTTGCCGAGTTCGCCCGCACCAACTCGATCGATCTCACCATCGTCGGTCCGGAAGACCCGCTCGCGATGGGGATCGCCGATGAGTTCAAACGCCAGGGCCTGCTGCTCTTCGGGCCATCGGAGGCGGCCGCCCAATTGGAGGCAAGTAAGGCCTTCGCAAAGTCCGTGATGCGCGAAGCGGGAGTTCCCACTGCGCGCTTCGAGGTTTTCGATGACGCCAGCGCGGCCCGCCACTACGTCGCGGGGCGCAAGGGTCCGTTAGTCGTCAAGGCAGATGGCTTGGCGGCCGGCAAAGGCGTCACGGTTTGCGACGATTCTGCGACTGCGTTGCGCGCGATCGCCGAAGCGATGGAGCTGCGCCGCTTCGGCGCAGCCGGCGCGCGAGTCGTGATCGAAGAACGGCTCGCGGGGGAGGAGCTATCGTTTTTCGCGCTCGCCGACGGCGAGGAAGCGATTTCGTTGGGCTTCGTGCAGGATCACAAGGCGGTCTTCGACGGCAACCGCGGACCCAACACTGGCGGGATGGGCGCGTACACGCCGGTCCCGCGCTACGGCGCGGCCTTCGAGGCGCGGGTGATGGACGAGGTAGTGCGCCCGATGCTCAAAGCGATGATCGCGCGTGATACGCCCTTTCGCGGTGTACTGTTCGTCGGCCTCATGATTGACCGCGAACAGATCAGCGTCCTCGAATTCAACGTACGGTTCGGCGATCCCGAATGCGAGCCCCTGATGATGAGGTTCGAGGGTGATCTGGCCGAGACCCTGCTCGCGATCGCGGAGGGCCGCGCACAGGACGTCTTCATCAAGTTGTCGCCGCGCAGCGCGGTCTCGGTCGTGCTGGCGTCCGGTGGTTACCCCGGCGATTATCGCAAGGGCATGCCCATCAGCGGCCTCGACCGCATCGAGGGAGCTGACCCTTCCGAGCAGAAAGTCCAGTGGGCACTCGATAAAATCAGAGTGAAAGTGTTTCACGCCGGCACAGCGATGAAGGGCAGCCAACTGGTTACCGACGGCGGACGCGTTCTCGCGGTTACCGCGATGGCGCCGCGGCTCGAGGACGCGGTGGCCACTGCCTACACGGTCGCCGAAATGATCGAGTTTGAAGGCAGACACATGCGACGCGATGTCGCGCGGCGGGCTTTCGGGAGCATCCCGGCGAAGGGTTGAGGGTTCTGCAGCGAAGAGTGGTGCGCAGTTTGGGCAACGCGAACGACAGAGCGGCGGACGTGGTTTCAGGAGCCATCGCCGAAGGCGTCGAGGCCTTACGTGAGGGAAGGCTCGTGGTCTACCCGACGGAGACCTTCTACGGTTTGGGCGCGGATCCGTTTTCCGACCGCGCATTGCGGCGGCTTTTCGATCTGAAAGGGCGCGAAGCTGGCAAACCCGTTGCGCTTATTGCGTCTGACCTCACTTCCGCGCTTTCGGTCGCGCGCGAAGTCCCTGCCGCCGCCCACCGCCTCGCCGAAATCTTCTGGCCCGGCCCGCTGACCCTAGTGATGCCTGCCCGGGCGGAACTTCACTCCGCCCTGATCGGCCGAGACGGCTGTGTCGGTGTGCGGGTGTCATCGCATCCGGTGGCGCGAGCATTGGCAGCCGGACTAGGCCGCCCGATCACGGCGACCAGCGCGAACCGCTCGGGAGAAGCCGCAGCCATCACCCTGTGCGCTGCGCGCGCAGCCCTTGGCGAAGCGGTCGCAGTCTATCTCGACGGCGGAACGCTAGCGGGCGGTCCGCCCAGCACCGTTGCAGCTTTCGATTCGAACGCCGTGCGGGTGATTCGCGCCGGCGCAATCAGCGAGGAGGCGATAGCGTCCGTACTCGCAACCGGGGCTCGCAAATGACTCCCCTCGCTCAGCGCATCCAACCCTTCGCCGCGATGATTTTCAATCGCGAACGTTGCGGAGGGCTCAAAGCGGTGGTCGCACCACCGTACGATCTTATAGACGCGCAACGTCAGGACGAGTTGTACGCACGCAGTCCGTACAATGTGGTGCGCCTCGAGCTCAATCGTGAAAGCGATCCCTACGCAGCCGCCGCCGCTACGCTGCGTCAATGGATTTCGGGCGGCATTGTCGAACGGACGGCGAGGCCCGCGATCTATTTGTATACGCAGAGCTTTGAACTCGATGGACGCCGGTTGACGCGCAACGGACTGATAGCGCGGATTCTCCTCGAAGAGTTTGCTAGCGGCCGCATCCTGCCGCACGAGCGCACCTTCCCTAAGGCCAAAGAGGATCGGCTCCGCCTGCTCACCGCGACCGGCACCAACATCAGTCCGATTTTCGGGCTCTATCCGTCCAGCGACACCGCGTTAGTCAGCCTGCTGAAAGACGTTGCGAGACGGCCTGCGCTGCTCCAGGTAGAAGAGCTCGGGATCGCCAACGAACTGCGGGCGATCGACGTTCCGCAGGAGATCGGAACGGTGCAACGGGCGCTCGCGGATGCGCGAATACTGATCGCCGACGGTCATCATCGCTACGAGACCGCACTCGCGTATCGCCGCGCCAGGCGCGGCGGCAAAGGCACTTTCGCGGCGATCGAGCCCCACGAATTTGCCCCCTACGATTATGTAATGATGACGCTGGTCGCCTTCGATGACCCGGGGCTCGTCATTTTGCCGACGCATCGACTAGTCCGCGATTTGCCCTCCGCGGCAATCGGGTCGTTCCAGGCAAAGGCCGCCGAAAACTTTGACGTCGCTAACTACGGCGACCCCCGTAAGCTGTGGGCTGCGTTGACCGCCGGTGGGCGCGGCGGGCTCGCGGTCGCGCTCAGAGGCGATCCCGCCCTGCGAATCTTGCGGCTGCGTGATCGCGAGGTACTATCTGCTGCGCTACCCGATGCTCCAACGGCGGTGCGGGAACTGGACGTCTCTATCCTGCACGCGCTGGTCTTCGACCGCATCTTCGGTATAAAGCCCGAGGCCGTGCGCGCTGGCGGTAATATCGAATATACGATCGATGCTGCGGGTGCGCTCGCCGCGGTGGCGTCGGGCAGAGCGGCCGGCGCCTTCATTATGAATCCGCCCTCGATCCACGATGTCGAACGCGTATGCGGCGCGGGAGCAACGATGCCGGAAAAATCCACCTACTTCCATCCGAAGCTCCTCACCGGCCTCGTGATGAATCCACTCGACTGAGCTTGTTTCGCACGGATCATTCGATCACCGCCAACCGCCTCATTCTGGTGCGCCACGGCGAGACTGTCGGCAACTCGAGCATCCGCTACTTCGGGCGCACGGACGTTCGACTGTCGGAACTCGGACGGATGCAAATGCTGTCGGCCGCGAAATGGCTCAAATCACATTTGCGGACAACCGATTTCACACCTGTCTTCGCCAGTGCGCTGCATCGCGCAATTGAAGGAGCGAGGTTGATCGCCGGCGCCGCCGCACCCATCGTCACAATTCAGGAATTCGCTGAAGTTGACTTCGGAGAGTTCGAGGGGCTGACGGCTGCGGAGATTCGTGAGCGCTACCCAGCGGATTTCAAGCGTTGGAACCGGGATCCGCTCGATCTCACCTATACATATCCCGGTGGCGAAAGCCGTGCGGCATTTGTGGCGAGAGTCGGGCACGGAGTTCAACGTATGCTTGAACTCCTCGATAGTGCCGCCTCGACCACTGGCAGCACTACTTCGCTCCTTGTGGCGCATCGCGGCGTGATCTGCGCGATCACAAAGCAATTGGCCGACGTCGTACCGACCATCGAATTGGGTTCTATCCAGATTCTGCGGCGGACACCGGGCAATCCTGGATGGTGCACTGAAGCGCTCGACGTCGCCGAGCACCTGATCGGCCTCGAATAGAAGCATTGGCGCATTTTGCGCATGACTGCCGGGTTCAGTCGCGCGTGCGGCGAAGCACCGCCAGCCAGCGCCCGTAGCACAGGTCGAGGGGCGTCGTGAACGATAAGTCGCTATAGGCCGCGATCATTTCAAAACAGCCCGAGGCCCGTGCCGCAAGCTCCATTAACGGCGGACTGGTATATCGTACTGGGATGAGATCACGCGTAACCACGGTGCGTTCGGGAAAACGGATCGTGCACTCCAGCTCGTAAATCGAATGCATCGCTTCATGCCACGCGATAGGCCGGTGGTACTCGCGCACCTGGACCCGGATACGCCCTACCCTGACAGTGCGTTCACGCCACAGCTTCCTGGTTCTGAGGAGTTGAACCCCGTCATGACGGTCGATATCGATACAGTAGAGACCGCCAGGGCGCAGCGATTTTGCGACCGAATTCAAGTGCGACATCAGATCCGCGTTGCGGGTCATTACCGGGAAGGTCTCCGACATAAAGAACGCAGCGTCGAAAAGCGGCTCGGGCAAGCGGAATTTTTCGATGCGGCGCCGGTAGAAGCGCATGCGCTCGAGTCCACGCGACTCGCGGCGTCCGGCGGCAATCATGGTCGGGGATCGATCGAGACCAGCGACTTCCATTCCAGATCGAGCGAGGATCTGCCCGTGCGGGGAATTACCGCATGCGAGATCGAGTACGCGGCCGACCCGGCGCTTCATATGGCGTCGCCAGACCATCCGCATAAAGTCGGCCTCGCGCTCAATTTCGCCAGGTTGCTCCATGTGGACGCAGCGAAAGATGTCGGGAAAAGAGTAGATGCTCGGCTCCATAGGGCGCTCAGCTTACCGATGAAGGGCGCGCCCGCCAAAACCGTAGCGTGGCATTGACGGAAATAAGGCTGGCAGGACCAGGGTTCTTCTTCGCGCGCCGCTGGCGCATGCTTGAGATATCCGCGGGGCCGCGTGATAATGCGCGCCGCGATTGTCATGAACGTACCCGTTCCGTTGGTTGATTGTGAGTTGGCCGGTTGGCGGCCCGATCGCTGAATGCCGGCGAAACATTTGCCTTAGGAGCCGTGAAAATCGATGAGTAAGCCGCTCGAGGGAATCAAGATCATCGAGATCGCCCAGGAGATTCAAGGACCGTTTGCGGGACTCTTCCTGTCCGATCTGGGTGCCGAAATCACCAAGGTCGAGAACCGCGAAACCGGCGACTTGAGCCGCTGGCTGCTGGCACAACTGATCGGCGGCCCCGACGTCAAGAATGGTGCAGTGTCCCATTACTTTACCGCAATGAATCGCGGCAAACGCAGCATCACGGTGGACCTCAAGAAACCCGAAGGCATCGAGATCGTACGCCGGCTGGCCAAGACGCATGACGTCCTTCTAACCAATTATCGACCCGGAGTGCTCGACCGCCTGGGCCTGGGCTACGAAGAGTTGCGCAAGATCAATTCGCGCATCATCTTCGCGCAGGCTAGCTCGTGGGGACCCAACGGACCCTGGCGGATGCGTCCGAGCCGCGACACCCTGGCCCAGGCAGCCAGCGGCTTGATGTCCAAAACGGGGATGCCGAATGATCCGCCGCTGGCGGCCGGCGCCGCGATTGCCGACCAGGCGGGCGCACTAACACTAGCCGGTGGCGTGCTAGCCGCGCTCTTCGCGCGTGAGCGCACCGGCCAGGGTCAGCGCGTCGACGCGTCGATCTACGGCACCATGATCGCGGCGCAGGGTTTCGAACTCAATTACGCGTCGCTTACCGGGACCGAGCCGGATCGCGCGGGACGCGGGCATCCATTTCTGCACGGCGTCTGGGGCGGGTTTCGCACCAAAGATGGGTTCCTCTGCATCGCCGGCGTAGACGACCAGCGCTGGCCGCGATTCTGCAAGATCATGGGAATCGAGAACGTCCAAAGCGACCCGGAATGCAGCGATAATGCAACGCGCAACTTCCACGGTACGAAGATCGAGGCGGTTCTCGACAAGATCTTCCCTTCAAGGACCACCGCCCAGTGGCTCGACGAATTGACGGCCGCCGATATCCTGGTAACGGAGGTCGCCAACCATCAGCAGGTGTTGGCCAGCGAGCAGGCGCGCGTCAACGGCTATCTGATGGATCTCGATCATCCGATCGCGGGAAAAATCACGGTGACCGGATGTCCTGTTTCGCTCAATGGCGAAGTTTCGCATGAGGCTCAGCCTGCGCCCGAGCACGGTCAACACACCGAGGAGATCCTGATCGAAGCCGGCTATTCATGGGAGGAAATTGGCTCGCTGCGCGACACGGGCGTCATCTGATGCGCGTGAATATTGGACAGTTCGTCAGCGACGGGACTACAATCGCGCTGACCCGCCCGTCCTCCGCTGTCAGAGGACCCCTAGACTGCCGAAGGAGACCAGCGATGGCAAATTACACCTTTGTAGTGCTCACCAACCCCGTGCCCGGTAAAGAAGCCGAGTACAACGAATGGTACAACAAGCAACATCTCCCCGACGTTCTTAATATTCCCGGCATGGTGTGCGCTCAGCGCTTCAGACTCGCCGAGGACCAGCCGGGTGTCGAACAAAAGACTCACAAATACCTGGCCCTGTATGAGATTGAGACGAATGATCTCCCTGGCGTCTTCAAGGAACTGGCCGCCCGGCGAGGCACGTCAGAGCTGGTGATGAGTGAATCGATCGACCTCAAGAATGCCAATACGGGCGTATTCACGCCAGTGGCCGAAAAGATGATGGCCAAAGACGTAGCGCGACCGCGTCGCGCGGCCTGAGCTCTACAACAGCCAGCCTAAAGATATAAGTCGGACGCGACGCTCGCACCGTGTCCGACTTTTTTCCGCGGGAGCTTGCAGGCAAGCTGTCGAAGGCGGATTGGAAACCGAAAACCGGCTGCGCTATACTCCGTTCGTTTTGCGTCGCAACGAAAGCCCCTCTGATATTGTGGAGGGTCTGTAGTTAGCGTATTTAATGCTGGCGGCGGCCATCGAAGCCGGATTGGAGTGCGCGCGTGGAAACGTCTTCACACGACATCTTGCTAATCGGCGGAGGCGGCGCGGGTTTACGCGCCGCCATCGCGATCGCCGAAGCCGATCCCAAGATCGACGTCGCGATGGTGTCAAAGGTCTACCCGATGCGCAGCCACACGGTTTCCGCAGAGGGCGGAGCCGCCGGTGTGGCCGGCGCCGACGATACGCTGGACGAACATTGCTACGACACGATCTCGGGAAGCGACTGGCTCGGCGATCAGGACGCTATCGAAGCCTTCGTCAGCGAAATACCAGGGGATCTCATCCAGCTGGAACATTGGGGATGCCCCTGGAGCCGCGAACCCGACGGACGCATTGCGGTGCGCCCTTTCGGCGGAATGAAAAAGATGCGCACGTGGTTTGCCGCCGACAAGACTGGCTTCCACATGCTGCATACGCTCTTCCAGACCTCCCTCAAGTACACCTCGATCACGCGCTACGATGAAACCTTCGCCACGCGGCTACTGGTCGACGACGGCGCGGTGCAGGGGGTCGTCGCGATCGAACTGCGCACGGGCAAAATTCGGGCGATCACTGCCAAAGCCGTGATCATCTGTACCGGCGGATGCGGGCGCGTCTTTCCTTTCACCACGAACGCCAATATCTGTACCGGCGACGGAATGTCGCTCGCGTATCGCGCGGGTGCGCCGCTGAAGGACATGGAGATGGTCCAGTACCATCCAACCGGCTTGCCCTTCACCGGCATCCTGATCACCGAGGCGGCTCGCGCCGAGGGCGGCTGGCTCCTCAACAAGGATAACTACCGCTTCCTGCAGGACTACGACCTCGGCAAGCCAACGCCCACGCCAGTCTTCCGCAGCATGGAACTAGGGCCGCGCGACCGTGTCTCGCAGGCGATTTTCGGCGAATTCGAGAAAGACAGAGCCTTCCATGGTCCGTATGGCGACTACGTCCATCTCGACCTGCGCCATCTCGGCGAGCACAAGATCGATACGCGGCTCCCGATGGTGCGCGAGCTATGTCTCAAGTACGAGAACGTCGATCCGGTGCGTGAGCCAATTCCGGTGCGGCCCGTGATGCATTACATGATGGGCGGCATCCATACCGACATACACGCCGCCACTACGATCAAGGGTCTCTTCGCCGCCGGCGAGGCCGCCTGCGTCAGTATCAACGGTTCCAATCGGCTCGGCTCGAACTCGCTCGGCGAAATCCTGGTCTTCGGCCGCCGTGCCGGCCACTCCGCAGCACAGTACGTTGCCAATGGTGCGAAGCAGTCGAACCGCAGCCACCTGCTCGCGCTTGCCGCCGACGAGGAACGCCGCCTCGAGCAGAATTTCCTGAACAAGACCGACGGCACCGAGCGAATCTCCAAGCTTCGCGAAGAGATGCAGCGCGCGATGGAGCGCGGCTGCGGGATCTATCGCGAACGCGGTTCGTTGGTGGAAAACGCCAACAAGATCCGGGTACTACAGGAACGCGCGCAAAACCTGACGCTGGACGATCACGGCCGCACCTTCAACACCCAGTTCATCCAGGCGCTGGAACTCGGCTTTATGCTCGACGCCGCCGAAACCATCGTGCACAGTGCGCTCAACCGTGAGGAATCCCGTGGCGCCCATCAACGCCGCGATTTCCCCAAGCGCGACGATCAGAAGTTTCTCGCCCATTCACTGATTTTCCGCACTGCCGAAGGCCCTCCGCGCATCGAGTTGCTGCCGGTCGTGATCACTCGCTGGCCGCCGGGCGAACGCGTCTACGGAAGGGAACATTAAAGATGGCCGATACGATCATCCTCGAAGTGGCGCGCTTCTTACCCGAGCGTGACATCGAACCCACCTACCAGAGCTTCGAGGTCCCCCTGCGCGGCGACTGGATGGTGCTCGACGCCCTGAACTATATCAAGGACCAGCTCGACGGTTCCCTTGGCTTCCGCTGGTCTTGCCGGATGGGTATTTGCGGAAGCTGCGGCATGATGATCAACGGCGTGCCCAAGCTCACCTGTGAGACCCTCCTGACCAGCTTCGCCCCGGGTCCGGTACGGATCGGGCCGCTCGATCATTTCCCGGTAATCAAGGATCTGGTGATCGAGATGGAGGGCTTTCTCGGAAACCTCCAGAAGATCCGTCCGTGGATCGTCCGCAAGGACGACTTTAAACCCCAGCGCGAGTTCCTCCAGACGCCGGCTCAGCTGGAAACCTTCAAACAGTACACGCTCTGCATCAACTGCATGCTGTGTTACGCCGCCTGTCCGGTCTACGGGCTCGACCCGGAGTTTACCGGACCCGCGGCGCTCGCGCTGGCGGAGCGCTACAACCTCGATTCGCGCGACCAGGGTTCGCAGGAACGCACCGACGCCCTCTCGCAGCACGACGGGATTTGGGACTGCACCGTAATCGGTGAGTGTTCGCAGGTATGTCCCAAGGGCGTAGACCCGTCGCTTGCGATTCAGCAATACAAGCTCACCGCGACCAAAGAATGGTTTAAGTCCTGGCTCTTGCCCTGGGGAAACAAGTAACCGCGATGCCGCAGTACAGCCAATTTCAGCCCAAGCCCTATCGTCCGCGAATGTCGGCGTTCTGGTACTTCGACCGCTGGCCCTATCTGCTATTCGTTCTGCGCGAGTTCAGCAGTTTCTTTGTCGCCTATTTTGCCGTGCTGATCCTGGTGCAGATCGCCGCGCTCAGCGCCGGCGCGGCGGCCTACGCGAGGTTCGAAGCGTGTCTGCGCAACCCATTGATCATCATTCTCAATGCGGTAACCCTGCTTTTTCTCCTGCTTCACGCCGTCACTTGGTTCAACCTTGTGCCGCGGGTGATGATGCGGCAGGTGCTAGGCAGGCAACTTCCCGGTTCCATGGTCTCCGTGCCGAACTACTTCGTTCTGATCGGAGCTTCCGCCATCGTCGGCCTCTTTATCCTAAGGATTCTCTAAATGTCTGCACATCGATCGAATCGGCCCCTTGGCTGGCTGGCATTCGGCACGGGCGGCTTCCTAATCGCCTTCCTGCTCCCGATCCAGGTGTTCCTCTACGGCATTGCGATCCCGCTCGGCTTCATTGCGGATCCAGGCTATCAATCGACTCTGGATCTTCTGCGCCAGCCGCTCACCCGGATCTATCTTTTTGTGTTGATTTCCTTCGCACTCTTTCACGCGGCGTACCGTGCGAAGGATACGCTGGTCGACATTCTCGACGTCCGCAAGATCGAGATCGTGTTCGCGTACCTATGCTACGGCGGTGCGATCGTCGGCACGGTCGCCGCGCTGTGGCTGCTCTACTGGGTGCCCTGATCGGTTGATTCCCCGAACGCGAACAGTTGAAGCGCTGCGCGACACGATTGGCGCGCACGAGTTGACCTTTGCGTCAGAGGGCAGCTGTCTTCTTCGCAACCATTTTGCCGTGACTACCTCCCTTTCGCCTCCGGAATCCCGAACCCGTTGAGAAAATTGCTGCGCGCCGCCATCGGATCCTTCGCGACAGCGGCGTTGTAGGCGTTCATGAATGTGCGTGCATCCTCGCTCGTCATCACATCGCGCATCTCGCAACGCTCGATATATAGCCCGGCCTCGAGATCGCGATCCGCGCCCAGGTATACTGCCCGTTTGATCGCCGCAATCGACCGTGGCGGCCGCTTCGCCAGCGCCCGCGCCCATGAGAGCGCAAACGGCATCAACGTCTCAGGTGCAATCACCCGGTTCACCATCCCCATTCGCTCAGCTTCCCGCGGGCTGTAGACGTTGCCGAACAGCATCACTTCGAGCGCGCGGCCGCGCCCGATGAGCCGTGGTAGTCGCTGGGTCCCGCCACCGCCCGGGAGAATTCCCAGGGTCGCCTCCGGCAGCCCGATCTGAAACGGTCCGTCGGCCGCCAGCCGCAGGTCGCACGCGAGCGCGAGTTCGTAGCCGCCACCCATGCAATCACCATTGATCGCTGCGATCACCGCTTGCGGCAATAGCATCAGTCGATTGAGCATACGGTGGAATCCCGCCTCCATCTCGGGAAAGACCCGCGCGCACTCGGCCGGATCGGCCGCCATCCCCGCCAATTCGTCAACGCTGTAATGTGTGATGAACTTCCCCTCGACGCCGCCGGTGATCACAATCACACGGGTATTCCTGTCGGTCTCAGCCTTGCCGAGCAACTCCAACAACTCACCCGCCATCGGCGCGATCATGTAGGTCATAGGCGGATTGCTGATCGTCCAGACTTGGACCTGCTGCTGCTGTTCAACCTTGATGTATTTCATCTTCGCTCCTTTCGTCGCCCGCGATTATCGCCCGATAGGGCGAATGTCAAGCCGGTTGAGCCCTTGGCGTGGTTGATCTAGGCTCGACGCATGGCCGAGCGTTCGATCAAGGTCGATGTCGACCTCAAAAGTGGGTTCCTGCAAACGCTCAAACGTGAGGTGCTGGCCACGCTCACGCCGGAGGAGCGCGCCGTCATCGAAGTCTCCACCGGCGAGATGGGCACCAAGCCCGACGCGGTGCGGCTGGGCTGGCTCAAGATGCGCACCAAGGAGACCTGGACCAAGCAGCAGTATACCAAGGCTCTCAACCTGGTCATGAAAAAGCTGCGCGACGAACTCGCGGCCCAGTCTGTGAAGAAAGAGTAGTCCGCCAATCCGCTGATTCATCTCCTTTTCCGAATGGAGCCAGCCGTTCGCGGCCACTTCCGCTGGCTCCGCCGATCGCCTACCGTGTCCGCCACGGAGGCTGCTCTCATGACGCTGACGATCCGTTACGCCACACCGCGCGATGCCGAAACCATTGTGCGCTTGATCCAGGGGCTTGCTGAATATGAACGGGATCCGGCCGCCGTCGAAGTGACTCCCGCGCAGATTCGCAGCCAGATGGACGGCCCGAATCCCCCGTTCGAATGCCTGGTGGCGGAATATGAGGCCGACCCGGTCGCCTTCGCACTCTTCTTCCGCAATTATTCGACCTGGCGCGGCCGCCCGGGACTTTATATCGAGGATATTTTCGTGCGTGAGGAGTATCGGGGACGCGGCATCGGAGGCGCCTTGATGCGGCGGCTTGCAAAAATCGCGGTTGAACGCCAGTGGGGCCGGATGGAATGGGCGGTGCTCGATTGGAACACGCCCGCACAAGGCTTCTATCGAGAACATGGCGCGCGCCCGCTCGAGGCCTGGACTCTCTGGCGCCTCGACGGTGACGCGCTCACCCGCGCGGCCCGCAGCTAGCCCCGATTACAGGTTGGACCGCACCTCGTCCAGAGCGGTCCTCAAATTGCGCACGATATACTCGATTTCGGTATCGCCTATCACAAACGGCGGCGTCACCATGACTCCGTCACCGCCGGCTTCACGGCCGGCCATCCCCGACGACGGATAAACGAAGAGCCCGTGCTTCATCGCCGCTGCGAGCACCCGGCCGCTCACACGGAGCGACGGCGGATACGGCGTGCTGGCCGCATGGTCGCTCACCAACTCAATTCCCCAGAATAGCCCGGTGCCGCGGATATCGCCGACCATCGGATGTCCTGACAGTTCTTCCTTGCAGCTCCGCGCCCAGCCGCGCACCGACCTCAGCCGAGCGCTCCACCAGATGCTCGCGCTCCATGATCTCGAGCACCTTGTCAGCGACCGCGCAGGCGAGCGGATGCGCGCTGTAGGTATAGAACATGAATTCGACCTGCGCGCGCTCGCACTCCTCGACGATCTTCTCATCCACTGCGATCATGCCCATCGGCATGTAGCCGCCGGTCAGCCCTTTTCCGCCGATCAGAATGTCCGGTTTCAGGTTCCAATGCTCGACGGCGAAACGCTTGCCGGTGCGGCCGAACCCCGTCATCACCTCGTCGGCAATAAGCAGAATCCCGTGACGGCGGCAGATATCCGCGATCATTGGCCAGTATTCTTTGACCGGCGGAACCGCCCCTCCGGTCGCCCCCATCATCGGTTCAGCAATGAACGCCGCGATGGAGTCGGCGCCGTGGCTCGCGATCTCCTGCTCCAGCGCCCTTGCACAATCGATCCCGCAGCCGGGATAGGTCTTGTCCCACGGACAGCGGTAGCAGTACGGCGGTCCGATGTGCGGCCAATCGAACAGCACCTCCTCAAAGTCCGCGCGCCGCGCCAGGTTCCCGCCGACCGAAAGCGCCGCCAGTGTGTTCCCGTGATACGAAAACCAGCGCGAAATGAATCTTCCTCTCGCGTCGGCCGGCCCTTGATCTTTTGATACATGATCGCGAACTTGATCGCCGCCTCGACCGCCTCCGATCCGCCACTGGTGAAGAAGAAGCGATTGAGTCCCGGCGGAGTCCAGCGCGCCAGCCGGACAATCAGCCGTTCGCGCGCTGGAGTCGTCCACACCGGTAGGACATAGTTGAGGCGTTCGATTTCTTCCGCTGCGAGCCGGCGATTTCCTCGCGTCCCTGACCGATATTTACCACCACCGCGCCCGCGCCCGCATCGAGGATCTTCCGGCCATCGTCGCGCATACAACCAGGGCCTTCCGCCCGATCGATCTCGAGCGGAGCGTAAGGGCTTCTCATAAATAGAATAGGATGTTCCGCCATCACCGCTCCCTGGGCTGGTGTCGCCCGACCAGCGCACTCGAGATGCCGTCTACTTAATCGCGCCTTCCGTGCGCCAGCGCGTGACGTCCTCCTGGCTATAGCCGAGGTCTGCAAGGATCGCGTCGGTATGCTGCCCCAGGGTTGGCGCCAGTGATCGGATCGATCCCGGTGTGTCCGACAGCTTGACCGAGATCCCGACTTGTTTGACCTTACCGCCGTCCGGCCCCTCGACCTCGACGATCATGTTGCGTGCGCGAATCTGCGGGTCGTGCTCGAGTTCGTCCAGTGTCAGCATCTTGCCAGTGCATATGTCGGCCTTGGTCAGAAGCTCCCACCATTCATCGCGCGTGCGGGTCTTGAAGATCCTGGTGAACTCTTCGCGCATCTCCGGCCACTTCGCGTGATTGTACTGGTCCTGCAGGAATTGATCGCACTTCAGTGCATGGCACAGATTCGCATAGAACCACGGCTCCATTGATCCGATCGTGATGATCTTGTCATCCTTGGTCTCGTACATGTTGTAAAAGGGTGCGCCGCCATCGACCGGCATCGTGCCACGCTGTGGGATTTTGTGATTGCCGAAAAAGGCGGAGAGCGCCTGCGCCAGCAGCAGCATTGTCCCATCAAGCATCGCTATATCGACATACTGGCCGCGGCCCGTCTGATGCCGCGCGAGTAGCGCCGCGAGCACGCCGATCGCTGCGTGCATTCCTCCACCCGCATAGTCCGCCAGCAGGTTGAGCGGAATCGTCGGCATCTGCCCCTGCCGTCCGATCAACGACAGTGCCCCCGCGGTCGCAATATAGTTGAGGTCGTGCCCGACCAAATCGCGATACGGGCCGTTCTGGCCGAAGCCTGTCACCGCGCAATAGATCAGCCGCGGATTGCGGGTGGCGAGCGTGTCGTAATCGACTCCGAGTCGCTTGGCTACGCCGGGGCGGAACTCCTCGACCACGACGTCCGCACGCTGCGCCATGCGCAGGTAAATCTCCTTGCCGGGTCCGCTTTTCAGGTTGAGCGCGATCGATCGCTTGTTGCGCGCCAGTGCGTTGGTCGGGGCTGCACTTGGCCGCGGCGCCGCCAGCTTCGAGGTTCCCGCCTGCTCGGCCCTGCGCCCGGTCGGCGCACCCGGTTCCTCGACCCGGATAATGTCCGCGCCAAGGTCCCCCAGGATCATCGTGCAATGCGGCCCAGGGGCCAACTTGGTCAGGTCGAGAATTTTGATCCCATTAAGGGGCGCTGGTCCGGCCATAGTGTTCTCCTTGCGGTGTAAAAAGCGTCGGCGCCGAAGGGACTGCGCAAGCAGCGTCGGCGATTTAGTCTCTTTAGAATGTTTTGGCCCGTGCGCGCAATCTGGACCCACGCCCGAGGCGATTTAACCTACACCGCTGAAGCGCGCACGCGCGACAACAAGGCGCTCAGCGACTTCAGTCCCGCCACCATGTGCGCGCCGTACCAATGTAGATCGCGCCCGTTGATCACCACCGTTCTGCGGCTCAGCGCCGCCGGCAGCAGCGGTTTCAGCTCCTCGACGTCGCGCGCGCCAAACTCGTAGGGCTCGTCGGGCAACAGTACGAAATCGGGCCGCAACTCGATCGCTTCCGCCAGCGTGGTCCGCGGGTAGCGCTCGCCCGCGTTGGCAAACACGTTGCTGTAGCCGAGCATCCGCAGCACATCGTGAGCATACGTATCGGCGTTGAAGACCATCCACGGGTTTTTCCATATCGGGCAAAAAACCCTGAACCGCAGCTTGCTCCAGACCCCAACGCTGGTCTCGATCTCGCTCACCGTGCGGACGATATCGCGCGCCATCCCATCGGCCTGGGATGCGCGTCCCACCACCGCGCCGAGTTTCATCAGCGAGTCGACCGCTGCGCTGATCTTGCGCGGATAGGTCGTGAAGACCGCGATACCGGCAGAGCGCAACTGCTCGATATCCTCGCGACGGTTTTCTTCGGCGTTGGCGATCACTACATCGGGACGCAGTTCGGTGATTTTCCTGAGGTCCGGGTTCTTGGTGCCGCCAATCTTCGTCACCGGCGCGACCGCCGCCCGCGGCTCCACGCAAAACCGCGTCACACCGACCATCTCCCGTTCGAGCCCGAACCCGAATAGAGTTTCCGTCCAGCTCGGCACGAGCGAGACAATTCGCTCGGGCGGACGCGTCAGCTCAATCCTGAAGCCGAGGTCATCGGCGATTTGCAGCCAAGCCACGCCGGGATTATACCGCACCCGGCCACCATTAGGCTGCATACCCGCCGCAACTCTGGGCCTCAGGTCGCTATATTGCCACTAGCGGTTGGGGCTCTTGTCAGGAACTCAACCCACGGCTTAACCTGTGCTTCGTCGCCAGCGAGAATTGGCCGGGCGTTTTCGAGGCCCTCGGCCTCACGCGGAGGTATTGCGTCGATGGACGACCAGACGATCAAGCTGAAGATTCAGCCCCTCACGCCCACATCCTTCGATGCGTACGGCAAGATGCTCGAAACCAAGCAACCGATCTTCCCCGAGGTCGAGGCCGGCGAAGGACGCGTCGCGATTGAGTTGCTCAGACTCAAGCGTCCCGAAAACCCACGGCGCATCAGCATGATGGCCACGCATTTCTCCTACAACCAGACCTTCATTCCCGTGCGCGGCACGATGGCTCTCGTAGTGGCGCCGCCCCCGCGCAACCGCGCGGACGGCCACGACCGGTACGAGGTCGACTACACGCGTCTTGCCGCCTTCTTCGTTGAACCGGGCCAAGTAGCTTTCATCGACAAGGGTGTATGGCACTACGCGGTCGCGCTAGGCGCCGAATGTGAATTCATCAACGTCACACGCAAAAACCCCGGCGAAGGCACCAGCCGTCTCGACGCGGAGATGCGGATGGACAAAATTCCCTCGATGCGTCCCTACGTCGAGGTTCTCGACCTTCATAAGCGCGACCATCGCGTTATCGAACTCGAGGTATGAACCGGCCTAGTGCGGCTGTGACGGTTCGTGGATGGTCAGGTGGCGCGGAGACAGCGGCGCTATCACACGCCGGGCAATCGCCCCGGCGAGCACCAACGCGATAACGATCAGCAGCGCGGCTTTGACCGCCGGATTGGGCTTGCCACGCTGCCGCCGCGGAATCCGCGCCCAGCCTCGGGCGCGAGTTCCGTTCTTGCCGTTGCCGTTGTTGTGGTGATTGCTTGATGACATCGGCGTCCGCGACCGATCGCATGAAAGAGCTTCACCCGGAGAACGTATCCCCGTGTGAAGCTCTATTCGGCCGCCAATCGAAAAGCGCTCACCCTTCCGGATTGATCACTGTGTACAAGGTCGAAGCGCCGCGCTGGACCAGCAACAATGCCGATTTCTTGTCTTTTTGCGCGCCCTTCGCCAATGTGGCGAAGTCGTCGGCAGACGCGACCTTCTGATGGTTGACCTCGAGGATCAGGTCACCCGATTGCAGCCCGGCCTCCTGCGCGGGCGAATCGGGCTTGACTCCGCGAATTACCACGCCCTTGGGATTCGGTACTCCGATCTCACGCGCGATCTCCGGCGTCAGATCCTGCACGGTAAGACCCCAGTTTGAGCCGGGCGACCCGGCCCCCTCAGCGCTCGCTAATTGCTGTTCTTTCAGTTCTGCAACGGTCACGTCGACGGTTGTGTGTTTGGTGCCGCGGATCACTTCTACCGAGGTTTTCTTGCCGATCGGCGTCTGCGCGACCAACTCGGGCAGTTCATGTTCGTCGTGAACCACGTCTCCGCCGAACTTGACGATGATGTCGCCGCGCTCGATACCGGCTTTCGCCGCCGGACCGGTCTTGTCGACACCCGCTACCAGTGCGCCCACGGGCTGCGCCAGACCGAACGATTTGGCCAGGTCGGGAGTCACCTCCTGGATCTCAACGCCCAGCCATCCCCGGACCACGCGCCCATGCGTCTTGAGCTGATCCATAACCGTCTCGGCAAGATCGATTGGGATCGCGAAGCCGATACCCGCGTTGCTCCCGGTGCTGCTGTAGATCGCAGTGTTGATGCCGATCACCTGGCCCTGCGTATCGAACAGCGGTCCTCCGGAATTACCTGGATTGATCGACGCATCGGTCTGGATGAAGTTGTCGTAATTGCCGCCCAGGGCGCGCCCTTTTGCGCTGATGATTCCCGACGTAACGGTCAGGTTGAAACCGAACGGACTGCCGATCGCCAGCACCCAATCTCCCACTTCGGCCTTACCCGAATCGCCCAACGAAGCGTATGGCAGGGGCTGCTTGGTGTCGATTTTGATCAGGGCAAGATCGGTCTTGGGGTCTTTGCCGATAACTCTTGCGGTGAACTCCCGCTTGTCCATCAAGGTGACGTGGATTTCGTCGGCACGCCCCACTACATGGTTGTTGGTCATGATGTAGCCGTCGGGCGAGACGATTACGCCGGAGCCGAGGCCGTGTTCTTTGTATTGGCGCGGAATCTGGCCGAAGAAGTGGCGGAATTGCTCGAATGGGTCCTGCCCACCGAACGGGTTCCCTCCCTCGCCACCAGGACCACCAGGGCCCGCACCGGGACCACCGCCCTCACCGGGACCACCGCCCTCACCTTCACCGCCGGGGCCTTCTTCAGGTCCGCCGAATGGCAGGCCTGCGGTCTTGACCTCCTGTGTCACTGCAACATTGACCACCGTCGGCATCACGTGTTTGACCAACGGGGCCCACGTCGGGAGAGCCACGCCCTTCTCCGTCGGTTCCGGAGTGTTCGGCGGGGCCGGCTCATGGCTTTGCGCGGTGACCGTGTGGGAAGGCGGCGGGGCTTTCGGGCTGGTGGGCTCTTCTCCCGAACCCCAGGGAAATTGAAATGCGCCCGCGTTGGCAAAGGCTATAGCGATTCCCAATGCAACGCCGCCAGCGACGGCGACGAACGTCCTACCCATACAATCCTCCCGAGACGCCGGAGCTGGCTGCCATGCTTCGGGGCGCAGCGCAACTCTCTAAGATTCAGACGACTATCGTGTGCCGAAATTCAAGCCTGCGGACACTTCCCCGTTCGATGCCTCCGGTCTCTGTCGATCGGCTCCCTGCTAAGGTCCCAGTTGTAACCAGAAAGATGGCAGTTATTGTAAACCAAACATGGACGACATGAACACCGGCCCGGAGAGGTATTCGCAGGTCGGGTTAATCTGCCTGCTCTACCGCTGCTTGACAAGCATTCCGTGCCGCGCGAGTTTTGCTCCTGTCACTTCTTCCCTAAAAAACTGGCGTCCCCAGGTGCTGAATTAACGGTCGGCGGGGCCGTCGGGACTGGAGAATTTCATGCAGTATACGAAGTTGGGCAATACCGGTGTTACGGTTTCGCGCATTTGCCTGGGATGTATGACTTACGGCGGTGGCGAACAGCCGAAGTGGGCGATGCGACGGGACTGGGCGCTGGGCGCCGAAGCCGCCCGCGAACATTTCGCCCTCGCGCTCGAGTCGGGTGTCAATTTTTTCGACACCGCCGACGTTTATTCAGTGGGCGCAAGTGAGGAGATCACCGGACGCTGGCTCAACGAGATGGCCTCGCGCGATGATATCGTTGTAGCCACCAAGGCTCATGGCGGTATGGGTCCGGGTCCGAATCGCCGGGGGCTCAGCCGGAAGCATCTGATCGAGGCCTGTGAGAATTCATTGCGGCGCCTCAGGATGGATTATATCGACCTCTACCAGATACACCGCTGGGACTACACGACGCCGATCGAAGAAACGCTGGAAACGCTCGATTCGCTCGTTCGCTCGGGAAAGGTCCGCTACTTGGGTGCCAGCAGCATGGCCGCGTGGCAATTCTCCAAAGCGCTCTATACCGCTAAAGAACATGGCTGGCATCGCTTTGTCGCTATGCAAAATCATTACAATCTCATCTATCGCGAAGAAGAGCGCGAGATGAACCCTCTGTGCCTCGACCAGGGCGTCGGGTTGATCCCGTGGAGTCCGCTCGCCCGCGGATTCTTTGCCGGCAATCGCCGGCCCGGGAGCGGCGCGGCTGTGACCAAGCGCGCGGAAACTGACGAATTTGCCCGCAACATGTACTTTCGCGAGAACGACTTCGAGGTTGCCGACGCTGTGGCGGCAGTGGCGAAGCAGCGTGGTGTATCGCCCACGCAGATGGCCTGCGCGTGGATCCTGCAGGCGCCTGGAGTCACCGCTCCGATCGTCGGCGCCACCAAAGCGGATCATCTCAAGGAGTTGTTCGAGGCGGTCGACATCAAGCTCAGCGCCGAGGAAGTGCAGGCGATGGAAAAGCCCTATCGGGCGCATCCCATTATCGGCCACGAACAACCATCTGCGGCAAAGATGGTGTAGCAGGATAAGACGGCCGGGCGGAAAACGCCAAAAAGCGTCAGCCCGCGCGTCCCGCGGAGGACCTTGGCACCAGGTAGCCGTGCGCGGCGCAGAATCTAAGAAGCTACTGGTTTATTTCCTGCCCCCGACGTGGATGGCGCACAGGTTCGGCAGACCCATCCGCTCGTAGTAGCGTTGGTGGTATTCTTCGGCCGGGTAGAATTCGGCGGCTGGTACGATCTGCGTTACGATCGGATCTTCAAACCGCCCGGACGCCTCCAGTCGCCGTTTCGACGCTTCGGCGGCCTGCTTCTGCTCCTCATCATGGTAGAAAACGGCGGATCGGTACTGCGTCCCGCAGTCGGGGCCCTGACGGTCGAGGGTGGTCGGATCGTGAATTTCCCAAAAGACCTCGAGCAGGGTGTCGTAGGACACGCGCGTGGGGTCGAATTCGACCTCCACGACCTCGGCGTGGCCGGTCCGATCGGTACAGACTTGCTCGTAGGTGGGATTTCTGACTCGCCCGCCCATATAGCCGACCGCGGTTTCGATTACACCTTCGACTTCGCGAAAGCTGGCCTCGGGTCCCCAGAAGCATCCAGCGCCAAACGTAGCCTTCTTGTTCTCCGTCGTCATACTAGTGTCCAATCAGGATTCTCGAATCGGCCCCCGATACTAGAACGAAGTATAGGCAATCGAACAGGGTCATGCCTGTAGAGTCAAGCTCAATGCAAGCGCTTTCCACAATCCCCGCGGTCACTTTCGGCGGCGACGGCGAAATCCCAGGGCCACTTCTGCGGCGTGCCATACTACTTGTCAAATCGAGCGCACAATGGCATAAACTGCGCGGAGAGAACACGTCGATCCGGGCCGCTCCGGCCGCGGGCTCTCGTAAATCCAGTGCAATCACTATGGTGGGGCCGGCTCGGAATGATCGTCTTCGCGCTGGCCTTGCTCTATCCCTTCCTCGGCCTTCTCGCTCCGGTAGGCGCGTGGCAGTGGGACGGGAGCATCCCAGGCTCGACCACCGCGGCAGTGCGCGTGTCGCTGGTCCTGAGCGGGATGGCGCTGCTTATCGACATGGTTCTGGGTACTCCGGTGGCCTGGTACCTGGCACATCACCGGAGCCGCGATAGTATCGCGTGGGAGGCGGCGATCTTGATCTCCGTGTTGATGCCTCCGATCGCGCTGGGGATTCTGCTTTCGCTGGCGTTCGGCCCGCAAACGTCGTTTGGCGCATGGCTGCTACGGATCGGCGTGCCGACGAGTAACAGTACCGCGGCGTTCGTGGTAACCCAGGTTTACTCGAGCATCGGCTACTACATCGTGGCCGCCCGGGCCGCTTTGGCTGCCGTGCCGCGCAACTTGGAGTTGACCGCGGGATTGCTCGGATTGCGACCGTTACAGGTCTTCCGGCGCGTCACTTTCCCTCTCGCCAAGCTGGGCCTCGCCGCAGCGCTGAGCCTTGCCTGGGTGCGCGCGCTAGGCGAATTCGGCGCGGTAATCGTTACCGCCTACTATCCCAGTGGGATGCCCGTGCAGATCTGGGTGAACCTGCAGGACGCGGGCATGCCTGCTGTGCTTCCGCTCCTGGTAGTCTTCCTGTTGACCGCGCTGCCCCTGCCCTGGCTTATTCATCTGCTTGCGCAGAGGCGGTCCCCTCGATGCTTGAAGCCCACCTCGTAAAAGTCCGGCCGGCCTTCACGCTGGACGTGCGTCTGCGGCTAGGTAACGGGGAACGCCTCGCGTTGTTCGGTGCTTCGGGGGCGGGCAAGAGCACGGTGCTGTCATGTCTGGCGGGGTTCGAGGATCCGGACGGAGGCGAGGTGGTACTCGATGGCCTGCGGCTGTACCCGCCGCCGCTCCCGCTATATCGGCGGCCGCTCGCCTA
The DNA here is from genome assembly GCA_963837035.1 of uncultured Pseudomonadota bacterium. Lineage (GTDB taxonomy): Bacteria > Desulfobacterota > Binatia > Binatales > Binataceae > JASHZA01. The sequence continues at coordinate 621,727 of CAWIMH010000015.1, read as the reverse complement.
TCTGACGCAAAACGATTCGATCTTTCCCCATCTGACCGTCGCGCAGAATGTTTGCTTCGGCCGCCGTCCACAACGGCGCAGGCAAATGGGTCAAGGAACTAAGACACCGGCTCGACCTGAATGCGGTCTGGGAGCATGCCCGCCACGAGGGTCTCGGGCGGGCAGGCGCGACGAGTGGCGCTGGCGCGGATGCTGGCGCGCCATTCGCCGGTGGTGCTGATCGACGAACCATTCACTGCGCTCGATCGACCGACGATAGACGATCTGACTGGAGTGCTGCTGGAATGGCAGCGGCGACTCGGCTTCGCGCTGATCGCCGTGGACCATCGGCCGGAAATTCTCGAAAGACTCTGCGATAGGGTCGCGGTAATCGAGGCGGGACGAATCGTCCAGGAGGGCGCTTGGTCCGATCTGGCGGCGGCGCCCGCAACGGGGCTGATCGCACGGCTGATAGCGGCGCGTTAGCGGGTTATGTCCGGATGGTAAGCTCCTCCCCGGCGCCGGATAAAAAGATCTTCCAAAGTTTTCAGGCTCGCCGGTTTCGCCACGTGGTAATCGAAGCCGGCTTCGCGCGCGTGCGCCCGGTCGGCTGCCTGAGCGAGTCCGCTGACCGCTATAAGCAGCGCTTCGGGAAGGCGTTCGCGGAGGTGCCGCGCCACGTCATAGCCATCCATGTCGGGCCTCGCGATATCGATCAGGACAACGTCGGGGTGGTGTTCGAGCGCCGATTCGATTCCGCTCAAGCCGCCATAGGCGGTCAGTACCTGGTGGTTGGATACCTTCAATAGGGTCGTCAGAGCATCCGACGCATCGTGCTCGTCGTCAATCACCAATATCCGCGTCCGAGTCGGGCCGCCGAGGCTTGGGCGTAGGCCTTGCGCTGGCCCGGCAACTGGTGGGTCTGCACGACGGCACGATCGAAGCCATCAGCGCGGGTCGCGGTCAGGGCAGCGAATTCGTTGTCCGCCTGCCGCTCGCTCCGCCGGGCGCGGAGAAAGCCACCTTAGCGCTGAAATGCCGCCGGCAGATGCGCCGATGCCCACGACCAGGAACCCCGGGTCGCCGGTTCGCGTGTCTTTCGATTCCGGCGGAGGGTTATTCGCGCTATGGCTCATCAAACCGCCTGCCAGAGTTCTCGCGCCTGATTATGAAACGCTATGAATCGAGGTACCGAACCGTATGCAATACAATCTCTCTGTAACTAACCAATACAAGTCTATAACATAGCCTTATCAACAAGTAGCAACTTTCGGAAACAAAGGTGACGATTTCGCAACCCTGGCGGCCTTGACGCTGTTCGAGGTTCCTCTAATCATTGGTTAACGACCACGCCCGCGCCGAATGAGGAGAAACCCATGGTTTACGAACTTCGCGTGTATCACTGCCTGCCCGGTGGCCTCCCCGCCCTGGTGAAGCGTTTCGAAACCGTCACGGTGCGTCTGTTCGAAAAGCACGGTATTCGCCAGGCCGGCTTCTGGACGGTCGCCATCGGCGAATCCAATCAGGACCTGGTTTATATGCTGCAATGGGAATCGCTCGCTGAGCGGGACAAGCGGTTCGCGTCGTTTCAGAGCGATCCCGAATGGATCGAGGCGCGGAGGAAGAGCGAAGAGGACGGTCCTTTGGTCGCCTCGATCAGCAATACGATCCTGACCCCGACTGCGTTTTCGTCGATGAAATAGATGGTAGCGGCCGGGCGTCCTCCGGCGCGCCGAAGCGCTATCTTCAGGTCAGGTGCGGCGCGCGAAGAGTGCGGAATTCTGGTCGCGGTAGATCAGACGCCATCGATGCTGTGACAGCATCGTTTCGAAGGCCTTCGACTTCGTGGTTATAAGCACGTATTCGTTCGGGTAGGCATCAAGCAGCCTATCTCCGCCAGCCAAGCCATAATAGAACCGAGCATACTCGCGTATGATGCTATCGGGGTAAAGGATCTCGTTGCGCGTATCGATAAAGATGCGGCTGTTCGGGTCGTGCCAGGCGAGATAGTCACCCCATTCCAATTGGTTCAGGATGTTGCCGTGCAGGTGATTGCGCTGCATGAAGGAGACGGCGCCGAGCGGCATCCGGCCCCAGGTCGTGAGGTGATTCGAGAAGGTGCCGCCGGCGAGGATGAGCAACGCCGCCATCGCGCCCATCAACCAGGAGGCTGGCGGCCGGTCGTCCGCTCCGCCGAACGCCAATGCGGAGTGATGCGCCAACGGAATCGCGACGGCAATCACGGCCAACGAAATGTTGCGCACGGCGTAGAGGCCGGCGGCGATAAAAACCAACGCGATCGCGACCATAGCGGCATCTTCGAGGTCGGGCGCGCGGACGAGCGTTGCCAGGAAAGCGATGAAGAACAAAAGTGGCGCAATCCCGATCAAGATCAATAACTTGGATCCCTCAGTCCATAAATGAGCCAGGGCCTGCGGTTCCGACCACCATTCGACCACCAGCTGGCGAATCAGGGGATCCGCCACAGAGTGCGTCACAATTTTCGCGGCCCCCAATCCGAAGGGATTGAGCGCGGAGGCAAATGCGCATCCCAGGGTGACCAGGGCCAGCCTGAGGGCCTTGGTCCGCAGTTCGGGATTGCGCAGCGCCTGAGCGGCGACCACGGTGGTGGCTACCGCCAACGCGCCGAGCCCAACTGCGTAGCCGGCGTGGAAGTTAGGCCACAGCGCGAACAGTGGAACGAGAATCCACAAGGGACCTTTGCCGCGGTAAATCTCCGCGGCCAGGATCGCGAGCAGCACGCCGAGCATTGCAAAGGTGAAAATCTGCGGCCGAAATTGCATCGGCTCTACGAGCAGCATCGCCACCACGATCAGCACCAGTCGGCGATAGTGACCCGTTCCAGCCCGCGTCTGTGCGATGCCAATCGCCAGCGCCACGATCACCAGCGTCGCACAAAAGACCTTCAGCAGCTTGAGCCCGACGACCCCCAGGAAGTCGTAGGAGAGAGCGAACGCCGCTTCCGCGAACCACTCATGGTCGCGCCAGGGGAATCCGGTCGCGCTGTATGAAAATGGATCTGACAGCGGCGGGATGTGCCCGGCCAGGACAATCCGGCCGGCCAGTATATGCATCCATAGATCGGGGTCGGCAAAGTTGTCTGCCGACACCAGCGCAACCGCAAACAGGATCAGGATTAACTGTCCATTCCCGATCAAACTCTTCAGTCGCGCGACGGCCATCAGGTTCGTTGCACGAAAGTATCCCGATTGCACCCGCGAATCGCAATTCAACTCCCTGTGGCGCAGGCTCGGAGCACGGATCGCGCCGGCTCCTTTTGAAACGCGGGCTCGAAAACGGTCCGGGGGCTTCCCGCGACGCCAATTTGAGCGCTAAAACGGTTGGTCGACACGGCATGCTTGCGGAAGGGGATTGAGATACCGATGTTTGTTCAGCGCCTCCTGGTCTTCGTTCTGTTTTTTGCAATACTCGCCGGCGCGGCCTCGGCGGCCGACACGACCGCTTCATCAAGCGAAACCGATACTGCGGGCGCCGTCGACCATCAAACCGCCGCTTCCTCGGATCACGCGGCGGCGACCATTCCTCCCGGAACCACGATCACGATGAGCAACTGGCAGCAATTCCGCGATTTCATGCCCGACGGCATGGTCGCTCTGTTCGAGGGCAAATATTTCTGGAAGATGCCCGCCGACATCCAGATGAACGTCGGTCCGACCATCATAAATCCGCTGCCGAAGGGATACCTCGACGCGACCGAACAGTTCTCGGGCCAGGTCAAGCTCGTGCCCCTTCCCGACGGCGGGCTCACGATCAGCGGTTATAAGGGGGGTATCCCGTTCCCCAATCCCGCGGAACCTCATCGCGGATGGAAGATCCTCGCCGATTTCTGGTACCGGTACATCCCGCACCTGGTGGTTAATACCGCCGACAATCTGGGTTTCGGTTGCACCCAGGACAGCTTCGGCAGCATCAATTGTTCGAAGTCGCTCTGGGTCTATCGTCAGCTTGCCTTCAATACCGACCCGGACGTCCCTCAAACCACTCCCGGCGGCGAAGACAAGTTTTACACGGCCTGGATGATGGTCGAGGAACCCGAACAGGCGAAATACACCGCCAACCTGACGATTGGATACACCGACCTGACCAAACCGCAAGATCTGTACGTGTTCCGTCCTTCGCTGCGGCGCGCCGAACAACTCTCCACTAGCGCGAGGTGCGCGAGTTCGGGTTCCGACTTGACACCCGATGACGGCCGGTTCGCGTTCGAAGGCAATATCCCCGACTTCGACGCAACCGTCACCGGCGAGAAGAAGATACTCGCGCAGATGGACATTGGGACCGCCGGTGCAAACTTCCCGCAGGACTATGACATGCCGCTGGGGTGGTCCAAGCCTTCGTGGGGAAAATGGGAGGTGCGCGACACCTTCGTGCTTGATATCCGGAAGATTCCGTCGAAAGCGTCAGGGTACTGCTATGGCAAGCGCATCATGTACGTCGACAAGCAGTTCTATGGTGCGCTGTGGGAGGATCTTTACGACGCGAAAATGCGGCCGTGGAAATTCGTGCTGCTCCAGCCGATCGTTCTCAAGGTGCCGCAAATCGGACCCCAGAACTCCAGCGGAGCGCAATATTCACACTATTGGGACATCCAGAACAATCACGCGAGCTACAACGGACCCAACGATGGTCATGGCTACGACGTGCTCATCAATCAGGACGTCCCGAAGGGATGGGATGACCTTAATAAATATTCCAACCCGAGCGGTCTCAATCAGGTGATGCGCTAGCGGCGCGCGTGTTTTCGATAAAGTCTCGCGCAGGAATATTTGTTGAGTTCCCTCACGAATATTTGTGAGCGGCTTCCCGCAGAGCCGTTTGAGCGCTACAACCATTGCGAGGCGGCCAAGGTTTTTCAGCGATCCTGGTGCAGGGGCGCTGGTTCGCGTCCGCCGCCGCGATTTTCCGAAGGAGACTACTCGCGATGAGTGGGACCAAAATCGGTATCGGCTTCGGCCAATGGAAATACGGACTTCCCGAGCCGGAGTTGCTTTGCAGGTACGCGGAGGAGGCCGAGGCCGTCGGCTTGGATTCGATTTGGCTTTCCGATCATATTGTGACCCGCAACCCGACCCTCGATATCACCTGCCTGTTCGCCATGATTGCGGCGCGCACCAGCCGCGTGAAAATGGGGCCGAGCGTTCTCACCTTGCCGGCCCGCCATCCGGTGCATGTCGCCAAGACCTATGCCACCCTCGACTATATCTCGAACGGCCGGATGGTCATGGCCGTGGGCAGCGGCAGCGACCTGCGCGATCTGGCCGCATCTGGCGTGCCGACCGAAGAACGCGGCAAAAGGCTGGATGAAGGCATCGAAATTCTGCGCAGATTATGGACCGAATCGCACGTCACGCATCACGGCAGGTTTTATCAATTCGACGACGTGACGATTGAGCCCAAACCGCGCAAGGGCTCGCTGGATATCTGGATCGGCGGCAAGAGCGACGCGATTCTCAAGCGCGTGGTCAGGCTCGGCGACGGCTGGTTCCCCGCCCTCACCACCCCCAACGAGTTCAAGCGCGACATGGCCAAAATTGCCGCGTTCGGTCACGACTACGGCAGAGAAATGAATCCGCGCGAAGCCGGTATCCTTTTGCTCACGCATGTCGGCGACAACCGCAGCGCCGCCTGGAAGACCGTCGCGCCCTTCCTGCAGGGCCTGCCGATGCCGCCCGAGGACCTGGCCGACCGTTGCGCCGTCGGGTCGGCCGAAGAATGCGTCGAGAAATCCATCGCTTCGTCGAGGCCGGCTGCTCAAAATTCGTCCTGCGCCCCGCATGTCCACCTGGCGAAGTGATGTCGCAGATCGACCTGTACGGCGACAAGATCCTACCGCATTTCGCCTAGCCCCACTCTAGCGAGGTAGCCAAAATGCCGTGCGACTCGCGTTTGACAGGTACGACGCTCGGGCCGTTTGAATGCGACGTCGACCAGTTCTGGACCATGGCGTATGCCGCGGGCCTCGGCGATACCAATCCGCGCTACGTCGATTCGCTCAAATCCGGCCAGCTCGTCGCGCATCCGGTTTTTCCGGTATGCCTCGCGTTGCGCGCGATGGGCCCTATGGACCAGCTCCTCTTCGACTCGGGCCTGACGCGCGAAGAATCCATCCGGCGCGTCCACGCCACCCAGGATATGGTCTTCTACCGATCCATCAAACCGCCCGAGAAGCTTGCGGTTAGCACTACCCTCGCGCTCATGGAGCGGCGCAAACCCGGCGCCTATGTGGTCACTCGCTACGACATCATCGATGCCGCCGGACTGCCGGTCGCGACGGTCAATTGGGGACGAATCTTTCGCAACGTCGAAATAAATGGGCCCGACCGCCTAGCAGCTGAGATTCCAGCTCCACCCATGCCGGCGAGGTGGGACGGCCGCGCGCGCGGCACCTTCACCATCCCGATTCCGCCGAATGCCGCGATTGTCTACACTGCGTGCGCTCGCCCCGGCAATCCGGTGAATTTTCATACGGATACGGTCGAGGCGAGACGTTCGGGGTTGCCTGCCCCGATACTGATGGGCGTGGCGACGCTCGCAATGAGCGTGTCGAGAATCGTCGAATCCGAGGCCGGCGGCGATCCTGAGCGCGTGGCGCGCGTCTACGGTAGATTCGGCGCGATGGTCCTCATGCCGTCTGAGGTCACGCTGCGCATTTTCTCGCGCGAACCAGTCCCCGACGGCGACGCTGTATTCTTTGAGACCACCAGCGCTGACGACGGCCGCGCGATCCGCGACGGCTTCGTCCTGCTGCGCCCCTGAGGTCGAAACACAGAGGAGAAGGATTATGCCTGTCGTAGAAATCTGCCTTCATTGTAGTAAGGAAATCGACCCTGACAAGAAGTTCGTCGTGGTCTTGGAAGCCGTCAAGAGCAAAGGCACACCAAGGGCGCTCGCCCACCTTGAGTGCGTCGAAAAGGCGAGTCAGGAAAAGGAACAGCCCCATGCCGCGGAAAACAACGAAGATGGAGGACGGCGCAGGCCACATCAAGGATGGTAACGTTCGCCCAGTGCTAACGAACAATCGTGTTTTCCTCGGTACCGGAACGTTCATGGCGCAGACTTCGCACCTGGTGCATTCGTCTGGGTGCCGCGATTCGCAGAGGTATATTGGTTGGCGTTCTTGTTCTGCTCGTTGTAGTCAGTTTGGGCTGCGCTGCGTGGCTTTATCTGACGGCACCTAACGACAAGACTCCTGAAACATTGATCGCGGCCTTAATAAGCGCAGCGGTCACTCTGCTGCTTGTTCTCACGGCAGTCTTCGAGATTCGTCGCGTCGCCCGAACAGCAGGTGCCGATCTTATTTTTCGCCTTACGACCAGATTCTTTGAAGAGAATACCAGGATACTCGTTAACTTGATCGACGGAAAATACTTACGATTTGAACAACGCCAGCCTATATTGGAATCGTACTTTCTCATCGATGAACATCAGATCCTAAGCTCAGGGCTGCATCAAGACATCAAGGATCAACTCCTCCGAAAGCGGGCTTACAGCACCTATGAAATCGACGACTTCCTGGGGCAGTTCGAGGACCTCGATGATCTGCACGTGGCAAACACCTTGGACTTACGATTGATCTGGAGTTCGTTCAGTTTCTACCTGAACAGCGCATGGGATAACGACGCAATTCAGGCTCACATTGCGACTCAGTATGCCGAGCCTGATTCTGAAGGCACATACGATGGATTCAAATCCATCGTTGAAAAGTGCAACCGCTACGAGGAAACCCGTTAACCCGTCACGAAAAATGAACGTGAGCCTCCGTCACGCCACCGCACTCGCGCTCGTGGGTTGGTATCTGATGGTGTCACCGGACGGTCCGACAGAGAACAGTCCATTGATTGGCAATCGCGTGCCCCCCTTTCAAGATGGCAGATGCACGATGTCTTCGACACGGCGGCCGAGTGTAAAGCTGCGGAGGAAAAACTGGGCGATGATGCAATTCGTCTGTGGAATCTCAAAATGAGTGGTAAGAAACTGGATACAGACAGCGCGAACAAATTACTGTTGAAGTTCTATCAAGAAAGCAATGCTCTCTGCGTAGAGGCCGACGACCCGCGGTTGGCGAAGTAGGAAGATCACAACGTGCAGAAACACATTCCATCCGAAACAATGCAGCGGCTTGTTTCGCGACTTCAGATGCTGATCATCCTTGGGGAGTCGGTGCGCCAACAACAGGACCTCCCGCTAGGTACGTACCATCAGTGGCGACTGGAATCGCACTCTTTTTTGGAAGCAGCGTTCGGCGCAGAGAATCGGTATACAGTATTTTTTACGGACAGGGTCAACCCGAACTACGCAGGTCGCGAAAACGTTGAACAGGGTCTTGGCGCTCTGCGAGGGGCGCAAAGTGAACTCGGCTTCGGACCGTTGCCGAACATTGAGGGACTCATATCCGGAACGATATTCACAAACTTCCTGGACATGGCGGAGCATCTCCTGGAGGGAGGCTATACGCAAGTTGTGCCATCATTGGCCGGTGCTGTGCTCGAAGACGGCCTTAGAAGGATAGCCAGAGCCCACGTTGTGCCGGTCCGAGAGGAGGCAGACAACATCGCTTCGCTTAATCAGAAGCTTGCGGACGGACAAGTATACAGCAATCTAACGAGACGCAAAGTTCTTGTGTGGAACAAAGTTCGAGACAACGCAGACCACGGAAAGTTCGATGAGAATACCGAACAAGATGTGCGTCAGATGCTTGAGGGCATACGTGATTTTTTGGGCACACATTTAGGATGAAATTTCACCACGCCGCCGCACTCGCGCTCGTGGGCTGGTATCTGATGTGTCCGCCAATGAGATGTGAACGGTGGACACTGTGGGGTAACGGTTGCATAGGCGCCCACCCCGACACGTCAATCGACATTGAAGCACCCCTCGCGAAATGGCACCTAGTTAGTCCTTTTGAACACCTCGCAGAGTGCCAAGCTGAACTCTCGCGTGAAATTGAGACAGCCCATCTAGGGGCCAAATTCACTGAGGATGAACTTCAAGCATCGATGTCCGCGACTCAATCTCAGTGCATCGCCACCGACGACCCGCAGTTGGCGAAGTAGAGACCGCTAATGGCGTCATTGGCAGCTATGACCAGCAAAGCAAATGGTTAGGCCCGGTAGATAGGTAGACTGAGACCTAAACAGCAAGTAGCGTGATGATGGGAATTGGAAGGGAGGGGATGAAATGGGTCTTGATAGCATGACGCCCGCCGCGTGGGATGATGAATTCTTGAAGTTTGTGACTAGCGCATCACCCCAAGAAATCTACGTCGATGAGCACGGTCGTGAAGAACTTGCCAGCCGATTCCGCGCGTTGGTTATCCAGAAGATGTCACGCGACTATCCCGGCTTGACTTGGTTGGTGCCCATCTTTGTGAAGTAGCGACTTGGCATCGACGGCTGAGTGATCTTTGCTCAGGTGCCGACTCCCTGCTGGTCCGGTAACCGTCGCCGGGCCGGCTCTCTAGATTTTAGTCCCCGAAGATGCTTGCCGGCCGACTGCTCCCGGTTGGCGTACCACTCCCGCCAAATACTGAACCGGGCCGCTGCTGGGTCAAGAGGCTCGCCGACGCGCTATTTGCCCTCATCTGTGCCGCGGCTTCAGCATCGAGTTGTGCGATTGACTGGTGGTATTCGCCCCCATTAGGTGCTGTTAGATAGCAATACTATGCAGTATTGCATTCAAGTGCGAGTATAAGCTAACATAGCGTGAAATAGCCGTGCGCGGCTACCAAAGTCCCGCGCACGATCGGAGGCAGCGGCCTCTTATGCATTTATTGATGTTTCATGTTAGGCCGGACGGAAAGGAACTCGCGGTAAATCCCGACCACATCATCAGGTGTATGCCGATCATCAGTGGCGGAGCGCCGCTCGGCGTCCAAATCCTCTTGATCGGCGGCGAGCTCCACACCGTGACCGAGAGCATGAACGAAGTGATGATCGCCTGGACGGGGGCGAAGAGCCTGGAGCGGTGACCCGCCTGACGTAATTCGGCGGTTGGCAGTTTGAACTGCGCCAGCAGGCGTGCGGGCGTGTCCCCAACGAGTATCTTCGCGCGATGGATTGGTTTGATGAGGTCCTGGCTGCAGCCGACCGACCAGACTTGGATTTGAAACCAGGCGGTGATGTGGAAGATCCATTGACCAAACTCGGGGACCCCTTAAAAAACTACCAGTGCGCAAAGTACGTCTTCCGTAAACCGCCGCATGGCATTAACCACCGCATGGCATTAACCACCGCATGGCATTAACCACCGCATGGCATTAACCACCGCATGGCATTAACCACCGCATGGCATTAACCACCGCATGGCATTAACCACCGCATGGCATCAACCACCGCATGGCATTAACCGCCGCCGCCTTCTAGAGGATGATTCGCATCGATCCGCAAAAGACGCAAATCCGCGTCATTGCCAATCAGGTTTCCGCGCGCATCCATTCTGCAACGCGCTCGCCAATCATGATGCAGGTGAGATTGGTATTCGCGCGCACTATATTCGGCATCACCGAAGCGTCAACCACGCGGAGCCCTTCGACACCCCTCACTCGGCAATACTGGTCCACCACCGCCTGACCGTCGGAGTCGGGACCCATTCGCGCCGTTCCCACAGGATGGTAGATGGTGCCGCAGTTGGCCCGCACGAAGGCGGCGATCGCCTCGTCCGAGTCGATCGCTTCTGGTCCGAGGTCGTTGATCTCTTTCATGTAGGGACGCAGGTGCTGGCTGTTCATCAGGCGCCAGGCGATACGCACGCCTTCGATCATCCGGCGCATGTCCTCGGGATCGTCGAGGTACCTGAGGTCGATTTGCGGCGGGACGTCGGGATCCTTACTCTCCAGGCTGACGCGGCCGCGCGAGCGCGGACGTTGCAGACCGGGCGCCAGGGCCACCGCGGGGAACTTCAGGTCTTCCGCAAAGCCCGGCGCCAGGCTCCGGTCGAAGAAGTTCAGCACGTAGAGCTGCATGTCGTTGAATTCCCCGGACCCGCCCGCCGTATAGCGCACGCCCACCGGATTGGTCACCTCGGGATCATGCGGCACGCCTGGCGTCGGCGTCGCGTGAATCAGCACGAAAAGGTGGTCGAGCAGATTCTCACCGACGCCCGGAAGTTCGACCTGTGGCGTTATTCCGAGTTGCTCGAGTTGAGCCCGCGCGCCGATCCCGGATCGCATCAGAATCGCCGGCGAATTGATCGCGCCGGCCGAGAGTGTAATCCGTCGCGCATATAGTCGCTGGACTACGCCACCACATTCGACCTCGACGCCGCGCGCACGCCCGCCTTCGAGAATCACCCGATGGACGTTGCAATGCGGACGAATCGTCAGGTTCAGGCGATGGCGCGCGGGAGCGAGGTAGCCAATCGCGGTCGAAATGCGAATGCCGTCGCGCCGGTTACGCGGCCATGGACCGACTCCGGTCGACTCCGGATCGTTATGATCGGTCACCTCGGCGTATCCGGCCGCGCGGCATGCGCTGTAAAAGGCGCGGTTGATCGGCTCCCACGTGTCCGGCTGCGGACGTTCGATCCAGATCGGGCCGGTGTTGCCGTGGAAATCGCCGCTCGCGTCGCGATCATTTTCGAGCTTGCGATAGTATGGAAGAACCTTGGCGAAACTCCATTCCGAATTGCCCCACGCGTCCCATTCGTCGAAGTCCTGCGGCGTTCCGCGCAATGCGATATGCCCGTTTACCGCCGACGAGCCCCCGGTGACTTTGCCGCGCGGATAGGCGATTTCGTGACCGGGCGTAGCCTTGGCCACGAAGCCCCAATCGTGCGGACCCATCGACACCCACGTCCGCAGAATATCGTGAGGGCTGCTGTCGACTGTCTGATAGTCAGGGCCCGCCTCCAGGACCAGCACGCAGCGGCCCGCATCCTCGCTCAGGCGCCCCGCCAGCACTGCGCCGGAGGAACCTGCGCCAACGATGATGTCGTCATACTCCATCGGCCGTTCGCCTCCCGTGCGCCAGATGGCGTACTAACAGAACCCAGCCAGAGCCGGTTTTCAATACCCGTTCAATACGACTCATCGGGTCACGCGCCGACACGGGCGAACAGAGCCGGCCAATCGTAGTCCCGCAGCTCCTCGATGCGCTCGATCGTGATATCCGGTGCCGGATACTTCGCGACTTCCTGCCGGTCGAGCGCATAATGGCCCTGGCGCGGAAAAACCGTGATGACGCGTGCGCCCCAGACCTTCTTGACCGCCGCGAGGATGCGCACCTTGTCGTCTACCAGGACGTACCGGTCGGCTGGAAAATGCGCACTGATATCCTCGAGCTCGGTCTCTTTGTGGATATAGATAAGGACCTTGCCGTCAAAGGTCTCGGCCAGCCCTGATCGGTCCACCTTGAGCGGCTGAAACACCACGTCGCCGTCGGTGAGGATGACAGTCTCGCCGAAACGCCGACAATGCTCGACTGCGTCGAGCGAACCCGCAAAGAGTCGGTTGGCGAACGGATAGTTGATCAGGTAGTGCGACACGGTGAGGATACGAAAATCGCGGGGATATTCAATCCGATAACGCTGCAAGGCTCCAAGGTAGTCCGCATATCCGAGTTCGTTGCGCAGATTCTCGAACAACGCCCAGTAGCGTTGCTGACGCTCGTCGCCGACCGCGCTCACCAGATGCCGCATCAGGTCGGCCACGATACGATCGTTGTCCACCAGCGTGTTGTCGACGTCGAACAGAAAGACCGTCTTGTCCTGGGCCATGGCGAAGCCTGCCTTTCGCGAAACTTGCGGGATCGCGCCGCGGAACAATTATGGGTCGCGTCGGCGGCCCAAGACAACGCCGCCCAGATCGCTCCGGGAGACCCTTGGTTGGCGCCGGTGCCGAATGCTTTGACAATCAACGCCGCGATGGAGCATTAGCTTGATAGCGAAACGACTTTTGCAGGCACTCGAATGACCAACAGAACTGTCAACCTGCCGGCTTTCTCACTCAACGGCCTGCAAGGCGAGACTCGCTCCTTTCCGGATCGGCGCCCCGCCCTGCTCTGCTTCGTCAAGGAAGACTGCCCGACCTGCGGTCTCACGATGCCGTTGATCGAGGAAACCCACCGCGCCTTCGGCGGGGCACTGGACGTTCTCGCGATCGGGCAGGACCGTCCCGGCAACGAAACCCTGGTGGCACGCCACGGCCTTACCGTGCCGATGCTCGACGATTCGGCCCTCAAAGTCTCTTTCACCTACGGCATCGAGATCGTGCCGACCATCATCCTGACCGATGCCGATGGCGCCGAACTGCGCCGGTTTATCGGCTTTGGGCGCGAGGATTGGCGCACCATGGTCGAGGAAATCTCGCGTATCACCGCCAAACCGGCGCCGGATACCAACTGGAGTTCGTTTCCCTTATTGCGCCCCGGATGTGGCTCGAAGTCGGTCGAGCCGGGAATCGCCGAACGCCTCCTGGCCGAAGCGGAGGGCAGTCCGCTACGCGCCCGGCGGATCGAAATCGCCGACCAGGACGATGTTTTCGAGTTCATGTTCGATCAAGGCCTCACCGACGGCCTCCCGGTCGTACCGCCCACTCCCGAGCGCGTCCTCAAGATGCTCCGCGGTACCCGCCGGGACTCCCAGGAAGTCGTCGGCACGTGCGCGCCCAACTATGCACCGGTGACCATCGAGAAGATCGCCATCAACGCCGTGATGGCCGGATGCAAGCCCGAGTACCTGCCGGTAGTGATTGCTGCGACCGAAGTGATCTGCACTCCCGAGTACAACATTCACGGAATAACGGCCACGACTTACGGTGCGACACCGATAATTGTCGTCAACGGCCCGATTCGCCACCGGCTCAAGATGAACATGGGTATCAACGTCTTCGGTCAGGGTAATCGTGCCAACGCGACTATCGGGCGCGCGATCAAACTGATAGTGCGCAACATCGGCGGCGGACGCCCGGGCGAAGTCGAGCGCGCCGCCTTCGGCACCACCAGCAAGTACACTTGCTGCTTCCCCGAGTTCGAGGAGAAAAATCCCTGGGAACCGCTCCACGTCGAACGCGGCTTCAACCGCGGCGACAGCGTCGTCACCTGCTTCGGCCTCGAGGGCGGACCGTGCCAGATTGCCGACCAGACCTCACGCACCGCCCGCGCCCTGGTCGGCAGTATCGGGCTGGGCGTGGAAGCTTCCTGGCATCCCAAAACCCACAATTTCGGCGATATCCTGCTGGTCATCTCGCCTGAACACGTCGACACAATCTGGCATGACCGCTGGACCAAGGAGAACATCCGCACGCGCATCCAGGAGATTACCGCAAGGCCGTTGCGCGAACTCCTGCCAACCGAGGATTATGGCGGTCTGGGGGCGCTGCCCGATCAGGCTAATCAGCGCTCGCGCACCGAAGAGGAGCTCAACCGCAAAATTCCGAAGTTCCAGAGCACCAAGAATATCCATATAGTGGTGGCCGGCGGCCCTGCCGGCAAATGGTCGGCAATGTTCGGCGGCTGGGCCAGCGGTATTTACGGCTCGGTCCCGACCAGCCGCAAAATCGAGGAGGTACCATGAGCTTTATCCTAGATCCGACCGATGAACGCGTGCCCGTACGGCGTTCACTCTCACCGCGCCCGCCGAGCATCCGCGGCACCGTGGCCCTGCTCGACATCAACAAGGCCCGCGGCGACGTGATGATCGATCAACTCAAACTCCGCTTGAACCAGCGTCTGCCGGACGTCGAGGTGAAATGCTACCGCAAACCGACTCCGGCCAAGCCCGCCCCCGAAGAAGTGCGGCGGCAAATCATGGAGGAAAGCGACTTCGTTATCGAAGCGCTAGCCGATTGAGGGTCATGCATAACGTGCAGTATGCACGATTCAATCTGGTTCGAAATTAATGGCAAGCCGACCGTAGTTATCGCCACCGACGTGTTCGTTGATGCCGCCGAAGCCCAATCGAAGGCGCTGGGACTGCCCGAAGCTCCGCGCATCTTCGTCGCCCATCCGATTCAGGATGCCACCGACGGAGAAATCCGCGCCAAGGCCGACGCCATCGTCGACCAGGTGATTTCCGCGCTTACGCGACACTGAGGCCGTCCTGTGATCGAAAGCATCTTCCACGTCAACATCAATTGCACCAATTTTGAGCGCTCGCTCGCGTTCTACCAGAAGCTCGGCTTCAAGATTATTCGCGACCTCGGCGAAGGCACGATGAAGAAGATCACTCCCGGTCTACGCATGCCCCCTGAAGCCGTCGGCCGCGCCGTCCTGATGATCCTCGGCGACAATCCACGTTCGACCCGCATCGATCTGATCCAGTGGAAGGGCCCCGATACCGAGGGTCAGGCGTATCCTCATCTGTGGCACGCCGGAATGTGTCGCATCGCCTTGCGCACCCGCACCCTGTTGAAAGATTACGAAGATTTGAAAGCGCAAGGCATCGAGTTCTGGTCCGAACCGATCCTGGTCAAGCTCAAGGATGACAAGGAGGAAGGCTTCGTCTGCTGCGCCGATCCCGACGGTACCGTAATCGAATTGATCCAGGTCTAGACCGCCGTGTCGATGCGGATTCCGTGGATTCGGCGCTCTGCGCTCGAACGGGTCGAGGAAAACCTCATGGCAGCCGACAAAATGCGCAACTACGAAGAGGTCGCGCAATTCACCCTTGACCCGCGCGATTGCGATCAACTCCTCCAGACCCAGACCGAATGCACCTTCATATGGCGGATGCGCGATGGATGGCCGATCGGCGTCATCATGAGCTACGTCTGGCGCGACGGCAAAGCCTGGATGACCGCGAGCGGCCAGCGGCCTCGCGTCCCCGCCGTCCGCCGCGATGACCGCGTAACCGTCGTCGTCTCCTCAGCCGGCACTCCCCTGCCCCCGCGGACCGCGACGATTCGCGGACACTGCCAGATTCTCGAGGACGACGCGACTAAGCGCTGGTTCTATCCGGAACTCGCCAAGGCCCTGATCCCCAACGACGCGACGCGCCAGGGCCGCTTCGTCAAAATGCTCGATTCGCCGCGGCGGGTAGTGATGTGCGTCGTGCCGGAAAAATTCGTGACCTTCGATTCCCAGAAGATGCGCAGCTCTTGGCGCGGAGGCGCGGAACCCGAATAATGACGACAGGCGCTTGCCCCCGCGGCGGTGATCGTTCGGTTGGACCAGCGCAGGAGGATTCATGGCCGACAAGCTCTACAGCAAAAGATTGCTCTCCGCCGATTCGCATGTGATGGAGCCACGCGATCTCTGGGAGAACCGCATCGATCTCGAAGTTGCGCGACCAGTGCCCCGCGCATCGCCATGCTCGATGAAACCGGCGACTACATCGTCATCGATGGAATGCGCCCACGACCGCTCGCCTTCGAAGGACCCGATGGCCGACCTTAAGGCCCAGGGCATGGAAATTCCCGTCGCCAAGGGCTATCGCTACGAACAGAACCGTCCCGGCTCATGGGATCCCAACGAACGCCTCAAGGACCAGGACCTCGATGGCGTTTCCGGTGAAGTGATCTATCCTGGCGTTGGACTCCATATCGTCCGCGCCCCCGACGCCGAATACCTCTACGCCTGCTGCCGCGCCTACAACGATTGGCTCGCCGAGTATTGCGCCGTCCATCCCAAGCGCCTCAAGGGCTCGGCGATGCTCCCCAATCGCGGGCCGATCGAATGGGCCGTCGCGGAAGCGCAGCGCAGCGCCAAACTCGGCCTCTCGACCGCGATGCTGCCGGCGTGGGTTGATGACCGTCCCTTCAACCTCGCCGACTGGGACGCTTTGTGGGCCGCGCTCCAGGATCTGAACATGGTCGCCAGTATGCATCTCAGCGGCCGTGAGCCTTACGGCATCGCTCACGGACCCGGCGCCGGCGGCATCAACGTCGGCGTCGTAAAGTTCGGCATGTACGACACCGTGATGCGGCTGATTTGGGGCGGCGCCCCGATGCGCTATCCCAAACTCAGATGGTCGATGGTCGAGGGCGGTATCGGTTGGATCGCCTCGGTCCTCCAGTTCATGGACAACTGGTGGGAGGACCATCACGGCTGGATGCAACCGAAGCTCCCCGAGAAGCCCAGCTTCTATTTCCATCGCCAGTTCTTCGCCACCTTCGAGAACGATCGCGCCGGCGTCCTAACCCGCGACATGATCGGCGTCGAGAACCTCATGTGGGGCTCCGACTACCCCCATACCGAAGGCGTATGGCCCTATTCACGCAAAAAGGTCGCCGCCGATTTCGCGGATATTCCCGAGGCCGACACCCGTAACATGGTGCACAACAACGTCGCGCGCGTCTTCGGCTTTCCGCTGAACTGAAACCAGGGATACGGCCACGGAATCACTCAAGAACAAAGTCGCGATCGTCGGCTGCCGCCGATACCGACGTCGGTGTGGTCCCCGGCCTCAGCGCCACGCAGCTCTACGTCCAGGGCGCGCGCCTAGCCCTCGCCGACGCCGGTATCACCAAAAACGACATCGACGGCCTCATCACCTGCGTTTCGTGGGCCGAACCCTACCTCTACCACGCCGAGATGATCGCCGAGTACATGCAGATCTTCCCGCGCTATTGCCTCACCGCGCCCTCCGGTGGCGGCACCACCCTCGCGATCATGCACCATGCCGCCTCCGCCATCGTGACCGGAATGTGCCACACCGTCCTCATCACGATGGCCGACAGCCAGGTCTCGGGACTCTCCCGCGATAAAGCGATCGAGGCGATGGCCACCGCGGGCCATCCCCAGTTCGAACGTCCCTACGGCCCCCCGATTCCCGCACTTCTACGCCCTGCTCGCGCGCGCCCATGAGCACGCCTACGGCACCACCGCCGAGCAGCGCGCTGCGGTCGCCGTCGCCTGCCGCAAGCACGCCTCGATGAATCCGGCCGCCCAGATGCGCAAGCCGATCACCGTCGACGACGTACTCAACTCGCGTATGATCGCCGACCCGCTGCACCTACTCGATTGCTCGCTGGTCAGCGACGGCGGCGCGGCGATCATCATGACCTCGGCCGAACGCGCCCGCGACTTCAAAACCAAACCCGTCTATCTCCTTGGCACCGGCGAGGGCCATTCCCACGAGCACATTAGCCAGGCGGTGAGCCTCACTACTTCCGCCGCGAAGGAGGCCGGCGAGCGCACCTACGCGATGGCCGGTCTCGCGCCCCGGATATCGACGTCGCCGAACTTTACGACTGCTTCACCCCGGTCGTTATTATTGAACTCGAGGACCTCGGCTTCTGCCCCAAGGGCGAAGGCGGGCGCTTCGTCGAGGGCGGCCGCATCGAACTCGGCGGCGAACTCCCGGTCAACACCCACGGCGGTCTGCTCTCGCATTGCCATCCGGGCCATCCCGGTTCGATGTTCTCGGTCACCGAGGCGGTACGCCAGTTGCGCGGCGAATGCGGCCCGCGCCAGGTCAAAGACGCCAAGACTCGCGCTCGTCCACGGGCAGGGCGGCATCATGTCGACCCATTGCACGGCGATTCTCGGGAGCGAACGAATCTGATGGCGGAACCAATCGGCAAACCGATTCCACTCCCGACTCACGAAACCCGCCCCTATTGGGAGGGCTGCAAGCGCCACGAATTGCGTATCCAGCAGTGCGCCGCCTGCGGGCATTATCAATTCTACCCGCGGCTCTACTGTGCGAAATGTTTCAGCGACCAGGTCGAATGGGTGACCGTGCTCAGGCCGTGCGCACGATCGACGACCTTCACGATCGTGCGCCGTCCGGTCTCGCCCGCCTTCAAGGACGACCTCCCCTACGTGGTCGCGCTGGTGACGCTCGCCGAAGGCCCCACCGATGATGACCAACATCGTCGGCTGCGCGCCCGAGAAGGTCGCTATCGGGATGCGTGTCGAGGTCGTCTTCGAGGACTGGACCGCCGAAATCTCGATCGCGAAATTCCGCCCAGTCGCCTGATCTTCCTCACGCCGCCTGCGCCGCCGGAAAATACCTGCCCCGCAACCCGCGCGCCACGTCGACCAGCGCGATCATCACAGGAACCTCGATCAAAGGCCCGATTACCGCCGCGAACGCCGCGCCGCTGTCGATGCCGAAGGTAGCCACCGCAACCGCGATCGCCAGTTCGAAGTTGTTCGACGCCGCCGTGAAGGACAGCGTCGCGCATTGCGCATAGTTGGCGCCCGCCTGCGGACTCAGCGCGAACGACACCGCGAACATGATTACAAAGTAGAGCAGCAGCGGAATCGCGATCCGCACCACGTCGAGCGGCAACTTGACGATCGCCTCGCCCTTGATCGAGAACATCACGACGATCGTGAACAACAGGAAAATCAGCGTGAGCGGGCTGATCTTGGGCACGAACTCCCGCCTGTACCAAGTCTTCCCCTTGTAGCGCGTCAGTACCGTCCACGTCGCCAGCCCCGCCACAAACGGTATGCCGAGGTAAATGCCGACGCTCTCCGCGATCTCGCCCATCGTCACGTGTACACGCGATGCCGCTAAGGCCGATCCACCGTGGGACCACCGTGATGAACACGTACGCGTACACCGAAAAGAACAGTACCTGGAAGATCGAGTTGAATGCGACCAATCCGGCGCAATAGTCCGCGTCGCCCTCGGCCAGATCGTTCCACACGATCACCATCGCGATACACCGCGCGAGTCCGATCAGTATCAGCCCGACCATGTATTCCGGCCGGTCCCGCAGAAAGAGGATCGCAAGCGCGAACATCAGAATCGGACCGATTATCCAGTTCTGCACCAGCGAGAGCCCGAGTATCCGCCAATTGCGGAATACGTCGCCGAGTTCGTCGTAGTTCACCTTGGCCAGCGGCGGATACATCATCAGTATCAGCCCGATCGCAATGGGGATCGAGGTCGTGCCGACGCTCATCCGCCCGAATGCGGTCTTCACCCCGGGAAAGACGCTACCGATCGCGACACCCGCGCGCCATCGCGAGAAAGATCCACAGAGTCAAATAGCGGTCGAGAAACGAGAGTCGGCGCAGTATTGGCATCTGCGCCATCGTGGCGGTGGCACTCATCTTGGCTCCTGCGAATCAGCCGTGCCGGCCTAATCCGATTTGGGTGGCTTTATCCTGCCGATTTCCTTAACGCGCCGCTCGAGAGCGAAACGGTCCAGCGCGTCGAACGGCAGGCTCGTGAAAATTTTGATTCGATTCTCGAGCTCGGTGTAAATCCGGTAAAAGAACCGGCGGGTCTGCTCCTGACTACCGACAAACGCCGCGGGGTCGGCCGCGCCCCAATGCGCGGTTATCGGCTGCCCCGGCCAAACCGGGCACGTCTCGCCCGCAACCTGGTCGCACACGGTAAATACGAAATCCAGCGGCGCACTGTCCGCGCCGCGCGAACTCGTCCCAGCTTTTGCTGCGCAATCCCGCGGTCTCGTAGTTCAGGTCGTTCAGCAATTCCAGCGTCATCGGATTGACCGCTCCCTTCGGATGACTCCCCGCGCTGAATCCTCTGAATTTGCCCCTGCCCCAGCGGTTGATCGCGCACTCGGCCATGACGCTGCGCGCCGAGTTCCCCGTGCACAGAAAGAGCACGTTGAATTCTCTTCGGCGCTCCATCGCTGCGCCCATCCTTTACTCCGCTTTCGATGCCCCGCAGCAGGCGGTGCCGTCCGCCTTCGGCGCGCAACACGACGTCGACGCGAAGGTCTCCGGCAGGTCCGGCAGGTCGTTCCCGCGAACCTCGCTCTCGCCCATCGTATGGAATGTCTCCCACGAGATCCCGCTCGGGTCCGCCACCCAGCCCTTGTTGCCGCGCGCGTAGCAGCAGGTCGCGTCCTCCTGCTTGATCACCTGCGCGCCGGCGGCGGCCAGCCGTCCGCCGATCTCCGCCAGCTCCCCGTCCGACTCCACCTGGAACCCCAGATGGTCGATTCCGGCTTCCGTCGCTCGCATACTGATCGCGAAGTTGACCCGCGGATCATCCAGCATCCACTTCGCATAGTCCGGCTTGACCACCATGGGGCCGCTGCCGAACAGGGTCGAATAGAATTTGATCGACTTGTCGAGATCGGCGACGCTGACATGAACATGGAATCGTTTCATCGGGAGATCCTCCGTTTGCGTTTGCTTGAAATGTCTTGCGCGGGAGCGCAACTCGGGCGACACTCCGCGGCGGGCGCGCACAGCTCCGGCCGTCCGCCGCAGCAGTTTTCCGTGAGATAGGCGATTAGCCCGTTCATTGTCTCGAAATTCGCGATGTAGATAATCGATCGGCTCTGCCGCCGCGAGGTCACCAGGCCGGCGAAGTGGAGCTGGTTTAGATGGAACGACAGGGTCGGCGACGGCAGATTAAGCCGCTCGCCTATCTCGCCCGCCGGAATTCCCTCGGGACCCTTCTGCACCAACAGCCGGAAAATCTCGAGCCGCGTCTCCTGCGCGAGCGCCCCCAATGCTCCGATCGCGACTGTTCTCTCCATAGCTCCAGGTTTATAGAACTATCGAGACGAATTGTCAAGCGCTCGGCGCAATTAACCGCTTTTGCAGCGTCATGCTGATTCCTGTCCGGCGATTGACGTGATTCCGCTGGCGAATTGCACCGATCAGAACTCCAAGCCGATCATCAACGACCAGCGTGGCTTCCCGCGTCCCGATTTCCGCGAAATCGCCTGCCATATTCGGATCGCGGCTGCGTCGGCATTGGGCTTTCCCAGTGTGAAAGCACTGCAGAAGGCGATTCGGACCTGCTGCAAGGGCTAAACCACCAGCTGCCTGATTCTGAAAATCGAGCGCGGACTGTTGGCTCGCGCTTCGCACCCACGCAGAGGCCGGCGTAATAAACGAGCCGGTGGTTGAACCGATCGAGTTCTTCGCATTGCGGTCGCGCTGAACGTGCGACCGCAATTTCGAGGTGGGAGGAGAGACGTCGGCCCCGGGGGAGCAGGGCCGGCGTCCTGTGAGAGGTGCGAGGCACGCGCGACGAGGCCGACGTCTTGGTGAGCCGGACACGACGCTCCTCGCGAACCGCCATTTTGTCGCTTCCTGGGGGAGGAGGAAGCGAGAGTGTGACGGCTGTTGGCTTACTCGTGCAAGGGTAATGCCCACCCATTTTTCGTTGTAAGCCGAGCATCGGCGGTCGTATTTACCCGCTACCAAGGTAAAATTTGCAAAACCTACGCTGAAAAATTTTCAATCTTCCCAATTGCCCTTCACACCGTCTCTTGTCCGACCAACAGTCTCGGGAGTCCTGCGAGTGACGCCCTTGCGATACGAATTGCACCGATCAAACCGCCAAACCGATCATCCGACCAGCGTTGTGCGCAAAGGCCGGAGCGCAATGCGCCCCGGCCTTTGCCTGCCTTCCGAAATCACAGTGCGGCTGCAATCGCAGCCGCACCTATCAACCTAGTTCAGCCCGTACACCCGCGCCGCCGTGTCGTGCACGATCTTCCGCCGCTGCTCTTCCGGCAACGCCCCAAAACGCTTCGCCACGATCTCTTGCGAACGCGGAAACGTCGCCGCCGTATGCGGGTAGTCCGACGACCACATGATGTTGTCCGGCCCGTACCGATGCAGCGAATCCACGAACACCGGATCCGAGATGAACGTCGCGTACACCTGCCGCTTGATGTATTCGCTCGCCCGCAACGGCAGCTTCATCCCGCCGACTGCACCCAGACGGTTCTGCACCGTGTCCAGCCGGTACATGAAGTACGGCATCCAGCCCACGTCGTTCTCCGCCGAAACAATCCGCAGTCCCGGATACTTCTCGAGCACGCCGCCGTATACCAGAACCGAAATCGACCGCTCGATCTGATGGTGCAGGTTCGCCAGCGAGAGCAGGAAATTCTTCCCCGCCCGCGCGTCCGCCCCGGTCCCCCCGCGCGCCGTCAGAATATGCAGCGACAGCGGCATGTCCAGGTCCTGCGCTGCCGCCCAGAACGGCTCGTAGTCCGGATGATTGTAGGGGCGCTCGCCCGGCGGCTCCGCCCAGATCATCGCGCCGCGCATCCCCTTCTTGCCGATCCGCTGCAACTCCGTAATCGCCCCCGGGATATCCTCCAGTGTGATCAATCCGAGCGGGATCAGGCGCTTCAGATCGTGGCTGCAATAATCGCATGCCCAGTCGTTGAACGCGCGGAACAGCGCCGCCCGCAGCTCCGCGTCGTCCAGCCCGAACAGCGGCATCCCCATCGACGTATAAATCACCTCGGCCTGCACCCCGTCGCGATCCTGGTCGGCGATCCGGAACGACGGATCCCACACGCTCTTGGGCGCCTCGCTGAAACCCTTCTTGTTATGTTCCGGCAGTTCCGCCGACGGCACACCCGCGCCGAAAAAGCCCGCGACCGACATGGGCGTGATATTCTCGCAGACGAAAAACTCGCCCTCGCGTCCGCTCAGCCCCTTCACCGTATGCGGCGCGCGGTCGCGGAATTTCTTGTCCACCCGTTCGGCCCACATCGTGGGCGGCTCAACGAAATGGGAATCCGCTGAGATCAGCCGAGGTTCTGCCATTACTGTATCCTCCGTGGATGTTCCCGCCGGCCGCCTTCTTCCCGCGCCCGGTCGTGACTTTTGACGTTAGACGGTCCGCCTTCGTGCGATCCCGGCCCGGCGCATGCCGGTGTCCGGCGCGCGGCCGCTCCTATGGTTAATTAGCGCCCGTCGCAAGGAATCGCAAGATTACTCTCACGGAATGCATCCGCCCGACTGATTCGAAGTTCCCACGACCACCGCGATCCATATATCGGTGCCGCAATCTGGATTGGCATCGACCACGTCGAATTGCGAATTGAAGCTCGCGGTCACCGCGCCGACGCGGTTGTTGCCGTTGCCGAGATCGATCGCAACGCCCACGGCCTGCCCGCCGGCGGTATCCTTCACCGCGGTGCCGCCGAAAATCGCATTGTAATTGCTGGGCTTCGCCGTGTGATCGCACTTGATACCCTGCGGACCCGTCAACGAGCATCCGAGATACACTCCGGCGGCTTCGTTGTCCTTGACCGCGAAACCGCCCACCGCATTGTAGTTGGTGCTCTTGAGCCATACGCCATAACGGAGGTTGCCTGTCGCGGTTATGCCCTGCACCGCGTTGCTCGTACCAGCGTAGATCCGCACGCCGTCAAGATTCTGGCTCGTGGTGAAATTCGCGACTCGCGCCTGTCGTGCCTTGTTCAGGTATACGCCCGCGTCGCTATTGCTTGATGCAGTGAAGTTCTCCGCCACCGCGCCGCTGCCCTCGATCTCCATCCCCTCGGTGAAGCCGCTGATGCGGGCGCCGCGTCCTTCGATATAAGCATTGGCCGCCATCGGCAGAACATGTACGCCTGCGGCGCCACCGCCGCCGCCGGCAATCAACCAGCCATTGAGATTGATCACCACGTTGGAGGCAGCGATCGCGAGGCAATCGCCGCCACCCGACTCGGTCAACGTCGAGTCGATCTCGTAAAATCCCGCCTTCCGAATAGTCCGGCAACTCGTCACCGATTGCGGCGACACGGCGGCCCGGCCCTTCGTGCGCGCTAACAAGAGCGCCGCGCTCACAATCGCTAGCGCTGCGATCGGGCAAACGCGGCTGGCGAACTCACGACCCTCGCCCCGGCATCGCCTCGATTCGTCCAGGCTGCTGCTGTGGACTCCGCTCATCGCGCGCCTCCCGCTTTTCGCTTCAAAGATCCGAAACTCGTCGGAGATTTGTATCCTACTGTGGGTAAATAAAGGAAATCAATTCATGCCGTTTGGACAGCAAAGCAGGAGGGAACTGTTGTGTAACTGTATAACAATCTATAAACAGCTAAGAAATCTAAATTGCCTGGGAAACGTGGAAAACGCTTCTGGTCGCTTACAAACCTCGTGACCGGGTGCGTTCGCCGAGTCACACGACTGTGCGAAACGAGCGCAATGAGTGCTCTTCAGTCTTGACGTCCACTCACTTGGGCGGATAGGTGAAGCTTCGACTATCGCCTTGCCGTCACTTCCGAGGAGGTGCGAGCGATGACCCACGACCCACTCTCCACATACCTTCGCTCCGCATATCCCAAGACCGTCTCTCTGCGCGACGGCATGACCGTCGCTATCAGACCATTACTCGCAGACGATCGCGACGAAGTTTGCAGATTCTTCGAACGGGTGCCTGAGGAGGATCGCGCATTTCTTAAAGAAGACGTGATCAACCGCGATGAGGTCGAGAAGTGGCTCGACCGCATCGTCCCCGCAACCGAAACCGTGATCGTGGCCGAGGCCGCCGACCGTATTGTCGGCAGCGCCGTACTGCAGCACGAGGCGCAGGGATGGGCACGGCATGTTGGCGAAATTCGGATCGTCGCCGATCCGGCAACGCGCCGACAGGGATTGGGCCACGTCCTCGCGGAAACCATCTTCGCGCTGGCAGTGCGGCTCGGACTCGAGAAGATTGTCGCGCAGATGATGACCGACCAGGCGGGCGCGATTCGCGTTTTTGAGCTGCTCGGCTTTCATCCCGAAGCGACGCTGCGCAACCATGTCAAAGATCGGTACGGGCGCAAACACGATTTGTTGATTATGGCGAACGACTTAGAAACTACGACTGCGGCCGATCCTGACGCGGCCTTCATCCCCCACGCACGCTAGGAGCGCTGGGCGACACCGCGCGGATTTGCAGCTACAGCAGTGAACCGCGGCGGGTACGACCCAGATGGGTATAGGCCCGCTGCGTCGCGACGCGGCCGCGCGCCGTGCGGGCGATAAAGCCCTCCTGCAACAGGTAAGGCTCGTAGACTTCGCAGATGGTATCCGCTTCTTCGCTCACCGCCGCGGCGAGGCTCTCGACCCCGACCGGACCGCCGTCGAACTTGTCGATAATCGCGGCCAGAATCGAACGGTCCATGCGATCGAAACCGCAGTGATCGATTTCCAGCAGTTCCAGCGCGGCCAATGCGACCTCGCCGGTTACCACCGGCGCTTCGTTGACCTGCGCGAAATCGCGCACGCGGCGCAGCAGCCGATTAGCGATACGCGGCGTGCCGCGCGATCGTGCGGCGATCTGATGGGCACCGTCGTCCCCGATTGCCATGTCGAGCAGGCGCGCCGATCGCAGCACGATCTCGGCAAGCTCGGCCTGAACGTAGAAGTCCAGATGATAGTGCTGGCCGAAGCGGTCGCGTAGCGGTGAGCTTAGAAGACCCGACCGCGTGGTGGCACCCACCATCGTGAAGGGCTTGACCGCGAGCTTCATCGTGCGGGCGCCGGGGCCCTTGCCGACGACGATATTCAGCTCGAAATCCTCCATCGCGGGATACAGGATCTCCTCAACCGCGTGCGCGAGGCGATGAATCTCGTCGATGAAGAGCACGTCGCCCTGGTCGAGGTCGTTGACGATCGCGGCGAGATCGCCCGCGCGTTCGATCGCCGGCCCCGAAGTCGATCGCAGGTTGACGCCAAGTTCGCGGGCGATGATGTGGGCAAGCGAAGTTTTCCCAAGGCCCGGTGGTCCCGAAAACAACACGTGATCGAGCACCTCGCCACGCTGGCGGGCCGCCTCGATCGACATCCCTAACACTTGCTTGATGCGCTCCTGACCGACAAACTCGGTGAGCGAGCGCGGGCGCAGGGACAGATCGAGCCGTCGTTCCTCGTCGCCCGCGACAGGGCTATGCTTTCCGCCGTTGCCGAGCACGGCGGGCGCCAGTTCGCCAACCTCTGGACCCTTATTTTTCACCAAGTAACGCGACCAGCGATTGACGGATCAACATTTCGAGCCCGGCATGTTCGCCCAATCCTTCGACCGAATCGACCGCACGTTTGGCCTCGGCTGGTTTGTAGCCGAGATTAATCAACGCCGAGACCGCGTCATCGAGCAGCGACCGGGCGGCGTGGCCGTTGGTGGAAATCGTCGGCGCTGGCGGTGGCAGGAGGCTAAGCGCGCCAATCTTGTCGCGCAACTCGCGCACGATTCTTTCGGCGACCTTGGCGCCGACGCCGGGAACCGCGTCGATTCGATCCGCGTCCTCGTGCGTGATGGCGGCGACCAGGTCCTCGGGCGACAGCACCGAGAGCACCGCCAGCGCGAGCTTGGGTCCCACGTGCTGCACGCCCATCAACAGATCGAAGGCCAGTTTTTCGGAGGGCGTGGCGAAACCGTAGAGGAAGATCGCGTCCTCACGCACAACCTGGCGGATCTCGAGTTCGACCGATTCGCCGATCGGCGGCATGCGGTAGTAGGTGCCGAGCGGCACAAAGACTTCATAGCCGACGCCGGCGGTATCGACCACCAGGCGTCCCGCGTCGCGCACGCGCAAGCGCCCGTTGAGCATCGCGATCATGGATGCACCCGCGCGGCGGTGGCACGGCTGATCGCGCGCGCCCACGTCGGTCGCGATCGAACCGGCCGCGGCATTTTCGCGCGGAAGAGATGACATAGCGCAATCGCGAGTGCGTCCGCGGCGTCGTTAGCCATCTCTGTCCGTTCGCCGAGTCCGAGCGTGCGCAGCACCATGCGCTTGACCTGGTCCTTGCCCGCGCGCCCGTACCCGGCGATCGAGAGCTTTACATCGGTGGGGTTATACTCGAACAGTTCGAGCCCGCGATGGGCCGCTACGAGCATTGCAATCGCGCGGGCTTCTCCGAGTGTGAAGGCACTGCGTACGTTGAGCGCGACGAAGCTGCGTTCCAGGCTCATCGCGTCCGGGGCGTGCTCGTCGATTACGTTGATCAGGCGCTGATAAAGCACCGCGAGCCGCTCAGGTCCTCGCCCGAGGCCGGCGCGAATCGTGCCCGCTGCGATGTGATGCAGCGCCGCGCGCCGCTCGACCACCCCGAACCCGGTGACCGCGTTGCCCGGATCGATTCCGATTACCCGCATACCCCGCCTCGACCTCCGCTCCATCCGCCAGCACGCGCGGCTTCATGCGGCTGAGAATTGCGCCATCACCTCTTCGTCGATATCGAAGTTCGCCGACACCGCCTGGACGTCGTCGTGGTCCTCGAGATCTTCCATCAGTTTGAGCGTTTGCTCCGCCTGATGGCCCGTCACTTTCACCGTATTCTCCGGCATCATCGTGATTTCGGCGTTGGCGATAGTGAGCCCCGCCTTTTCGAGTGCGTCGCGCACGGCGGCGAAAGTCTCGGCGGGCGTCAGCACCTGAAAGGAATCCTCTTCGGCGACTACGTCGTCTGCGCCGGCTTCGAGGGCGAGTTCCATCACGCGATCTTCGTCCGCCCTGCCTTTCTCGACGTTGATAACGCCGCGTCGCTTGAACATCCAGGCCACGCATCCGGATTCGCCGAGGTTGCCGCCGTGCCGCGAGAGGATGAAACGGATCTCCGAAACCGTGCGATTGCGATTGTCGGTCAGCGCTTCCAGAATGAGCGCGACCCCGCCCGGTCCATAGCCTTCGTAGGTAATCTGTTCAAGCTGGCCGCCGCCGAGTTCGCCAGTGCCCTTCTTGATCGCCCGGTCGATGTTGTCATTGGGCATCGACTGCTGTTTGGCGGTCGTCACCGCCGTGCGCAAGCGCGGATTCGCGTTCATATCACCGCCGCCCAGACGCGCCGCGATGGTGATTTCCTTAATTAACTTGGTAAAGACCTTCCCCCGTTTCGCGTCGCGCGCCGCCTTCTTGTGCTTGATCGAACTCCACTTGGAATGACCGGACATAACCGCCTCCGGGGGGCCATCCATTCGGCCGTGTTCCGTACCGTCGCAGGGTAGCACAAAGTTGGGGCACGTTGGAGCAATCCTGCCGTCGCATGCTTGGTCCCCATCAAACCCGATTATGATACTGATTGGTCTCCATGAGGATGCGCACCACGTGGTTGATATGCGCGGCGATGTTCTTTGGCTGTTTTTATCCGCCCGCGCAGAAGCCGTTGACCGCTAATTCAACGGAAGTTACGGTGGCTGCGGCCTACGACCTCGCGTGGGATGCGGTCCAGGCGGTTGCGACCGCCAACAATTTCAAGGTAATCGCCGAGGATCCAAACAACGGAATTCTGGAAGCGCAAGCGACCGGTAGCTTCACCTTGGCCGCAGCTGACTGCGGTGCTCTCAAGGGGATTGCCGGCAAGTACAAAGCGGAGCCGGACCCGGACGCGTCCGCGGTCTACAACTTTCAGGTCAAACCGCATGGTGGCGGAGCGAGTGTCGTCAGTCTCCAGGCCACCTTCACCTCGCCGCTGCATATCCCGATGCATCGGATGAGTGATGTGCAGTGCGTATCCCGCGGGCTCGAGGAATCGCGGCTGCTTAAGGAAGTCTCCGAGCAAGCGGCGAGAGAACGTCGGCCGTTCTATGTTCCGCAGGGCAATGGGCCCAGTCTGATGCCGCGAGGTACCGGCGACAGCGACGAGCTTCACCGCGGCGGGCTGGCGAAGTAGGACCGTGGCGCTGCGAGGCATTGCCGGACATCCCTTGACTCAAAATACCGCTGCAAACTGTGGCGGTTGACAATTCGGACTGCACAGACGAGATCGATTGAGTTAGAACGGCGACGTTCGCGACCAATCGCCAGTCGCTGATACCACAGGAGAAGCAATGAGAGGAAAGATCGCGTTCATCCCTTCCGCTCACAAAATCGACTTCCATGAATATGACGTCCCGTCGCCGCCGCCCGGGGGAATCCTGGCTGAGGTAACGCAAACCAACGTATGCGGTTCCGAAGTACATATGTGGCGTGGCGAGTTCGGTGGCCGTCACGGCACCATGCCGGGCCATGAGATGAGTGGGCGAATATTGGCGCTGGGCGACGGCGTCAAGGCCGACTGGGCGGGCGTACCGATCAAGGCGGGCGACCGGGTCGCCCCGGTCTACTACACCGTCTGCAACCGCTGTGTGAATTGCGTACGCGGAAATCAAGCGGCTTGTGTCAACAAAGTGCTCGGCGGACGGCATCCCGACGACCCGCCACATTTCGTTTCCACTTTTGCCACGCACTACGTGGTTCGGCCCAACCAGCATTTCTACCGCGTGCCGGACAACGTGCCGGACATCATCGCGGCGTCGGCGAATTGCGCGATGTCACAGGTGTACTGGGGCCTCGACCGGGCACGGCTCAACTACGCCGAGAGCCTGGTCGTGATCGGCGCAGGCGGGCTGGGACTGCACGCGATCGCGATCGCCAAGGCCCGTGGTGCGCGAGTTATCGCGATCGACGGCGTGGACCAGCGTCTCCAGGAAGCAAAGCATTTCGGTGCTGACGAGACTATCGATCTCCGGCAGTTCTCCGAAATTGACGATCGCGTAAAGCGAGTCCGTGACCTGTGCGGTGGCTTTCCCGACGTCGTGCTCGAGGTAGCGGGTGTGCCGCAGGCCTTCATCGATGCGCTCCGGATTATCGGCCCCGGCGGGCGCGTGATCGAGATCGGCAATATCTCGCCGGGACTGACCGCGCCGATCGCGCCTTCGATCGTGACGTTCAAATCGATCGAGCTTACCGGAGTGCTGATGTATCCCCCGCACTATTTGAAAAAGTCGCTGGACTTCCTCGCGGAACATATCGAGCGCTTTCCCTATAGGGAGATGTGTGATGCGACCTTCCCGCTGGCGGACGCGGCCGTGGCCCTCGACCGCAGCGACCGGCGCGAATTGACGCGTGCGGCCCTGCTGCCCCAGGCTGGCTGACGCCCGCCGAGCAACCTGACTTCAGCCGTTCCGGGGTGAAGATCGTTTGCGGCGCGAGCGCTTGGCGGAATCCGCGGTCGCCGCCGGCGCCAACCCGGATGCGTCGAGCATCCGCCAACCCACGCTCGCGAGGAGGACGAGCGCGATCAAGGTCGCGACCAGTGTCCAGGTGTGGCCGACGGGTCCTGTAACTTCTTCTTTGCGAATCTCGTCGAGATCGAATACGCGATCCGCCCCGGCGGGCGGTCCGGAGACCTGCTCGACCCGCGCGTCGCGGAAGAATGCACGGCCGCGCGTCAGGTTCATGTAACCGCCGAGCCGCAATGCCACGTCAACGTCGGCGCCCTGCGGCCCGATCTTGAGGTAGAAACCGAGTCGTCGCCAGTCGCTGTCATTTCTCAGATCAACGGAGGAAATGCCGTCCTCCAGTACCGCCACATTGGCGCCGGTAAAGGTGCTTTGTACTCCGACCGTCCGCGCCTCAGCGCTGATGTAGTACCAGCCGGGGGTCAGACTTACCTGTTGAACCCAGCGCGCGTCGTTGTCGCGATGAGTGTCCACTTCGACCTCGCCGCCATGGCCCGCTTGCGGACGCACCCATACGTAGTCAGTTGTTCCCGCAGTAAGAATCCAGGCATCCGATCGCCACTCGTCCACCGAATCTCCGGAACCGACGGCAAAGTCACCGTTCTGCAGCAGGTTCCCTCCCGCGCTTGCCCGAAACGGAACAGTCAGGCCCACCGCAAGGATAGCCATTTGAAATAGGTAGACCGGCGCTGAGTAATTAGTACTGATTGGGGATATCTCCGTTCATATCCAGTTACGCAGCCCCGGCCCCTGAAGCCACATCCTCGCATAATATCCGCTGCGCGTGATCGGGATGCCCAGCCAGACCGGCAAGAAATATATGAAGGCGACTAGCGCGAACGTCACCATCACATAAAAGGAAAATCGGTAGGCACAGTGAAAACGAACGGCCACCAAGTAGGCGACGCCCAGAACGATCACCGGCGCCACGCCCGCCCATGCACGCCATTGTTCCGGAATGATCGCTGGCTTCAGGATAACTGCGATATGGCCGATTCCCAGAATCAACCCGAAAGACAGTGTCAGTAGCAGCGCGAAGCTCTCCCAGAACTCGCCTTCTCCGTTCCAGAACTCCGCTAGGATCCCCCCGAGCGCGAGATATCCGATATAGACCGCGGGCATGTAGTGGTAGAGGAACAGGAGTCGGCTGATCGGCGCCCACATTATCAGATACGCTAAGTAGGCGATCACCATAAAAGCACGGGCCACGTTCGGATGCTCCGTGACGCGGACCGCCATAATAGTCATTGCCGGGATCACGGCCCACCATGTGAGTGGATTGCCTGCGCCCCAGATGGTTGAGACATCGCCATGGAGCGGGAAGTTCTGCCAGTAGGCAACTGGCCGCAGCATCATCGGCCAACTCCACCATGGCGATTGGTACGGATGGGTCGCGGTGGAAACGCTGTTCTCGTACCAGACGACGCCTTTGTAGTATTGGAGAAGGTCCTCGATACCGCGCCACCAGCCGAGGTAAAAGTGCGGCAGGAAGGACAGGATATAAAAAATAGTCGATATCGAACCGATCACCAGCAGCCCGCCGAAAGCTCGCCGCATCGCCAAGGAATCCGACGATGCTGCGGCTTCACTTGAGGGCCGCATCAGAGTGAAGGCCACAAACCCGGCGACTAGTAGAAACGTCACTGCCGGCACATAGAGCTTTGAACCGAGACAGAGTCCGAGGGCGATTCCCACGTAGATCAAGGTGCGGCGCCGCTGCTCGCCATCGGGCGTCTGTATAAAGCGGAACAGCAACAGATAAGCAATCGCGGCGAACGTCAAGTAAACGATATCGATGCAACCGATGCGGGAGTCAACGATGAAGAAGCCGTCGCAGGCGACGAATCCCGCCGCCAGCGCGGCCGCCAGGCGCGAGCGAAACATCCGGCGTCCGAGCAAATAGGTCACGGCGACCAGGATTGTGCCCAGCGTCGCGTTGCCGAGGCGCCAACTAGATGAAGTGTCGCCGAAAAGTATTATGCCCAACGCGATGAGCAGCTTCGCGATTGGCGGATGCGGATCGAGAAACGGCTCGCCATGAAGGTAATGTCGCGCCTGACCAACGAAATGAACTTCGTCAAATACGATTTCAGGGGGATGCCCGAGGTGCCAGAAGCGCAGCGCCGCTGCTGCCACCGTAAGTGCAAAGAGCGCTATCGTATCGGCCGTCATCCACGGAAACCGCACAAAGGTATCGGCTGGCGGCGCGCTCAGCGTTAAGTTGAGCGGCAAGTTCTTCACAGTCTCCCGTAGAAATTGCTCACCCGCCAGGCCCGCGCGTTCAGGCTGAACGGTTCCTGCCGGAACCTCTTCCGCCGCGAGGTGAGACAGCGCATAGCCGTAACCGGCGGCGACCGCGAAGGCAATCAGGTTGAACAGAGAAACAGCCATTGCGGCAGGGTCACGCGGGTCGAGAAACACCACGGTTCGCAAGGTGTGGAGTACATAAACCAGGTTGACCAGCCACGTTAGCGTGAGCACCCCAAATACCGCGAACAGCGGCGGTTCGTCGATCGCTAGCGGAATCACGAACACGAGGGCCGCATAGAGATAGCGCTCGTGCATACGCGGCGCAAACATGAAGCAGCCGAAAACCACGATAAATACCGCGAAGAGGAGATTGCGCAGAGTTTGATTGCGCCACAAAGTGATCGCGGCAAAAGCGTACAGCGGCGCCAGCAGCCCGATCCCCAAGGTGAAATAGGAAATTCCCTCGAAGCTGCCCGCGTCGCTCTGGCGCAAACCTCCCAGCAGCGCCATGAAGTTAAACGCATTGACCGATGTCTCGTGATAATAGGCCGCCGTCGCGAGGTAGAGATCCGGCAGCCAGCGCCAGTCCTGTGTTGCCTGGAATGGCGCGACACCGACGATAACTATCGCGGCGAACGCCAGGATCGGACGCCACCATCGGGCCACCTCGCATCTCAGCATCGTCCAGAGCGCCAGCACCGGCAAAATCATCAGGGCTTGCGGCTTGAGCAGCACCGACACCGCTGCGAGGGCCCAACCCAGTTCATACTCGGCTTCGGCCATCATCAGAACGGCGAGAAGCATTACCAGCGTCAGCGTCGAATCGGTCTGACCCCAGACCACGGTGTCGAAGAGGAGTGCGGGATTGATTGCCACCATCAGCATCGCGGCCCACGCGATTAGAGCGCCGCCGGAGCGTCTCACGAAGGCAAAGACCACCGCGGCCAACGCGAAGTCCGCCGCGAGCGCGGGAGTTTCCACAATAATCCGCAACTCCGCTCCCGATGCTTTGAGCCATCGGGCAACCGCACCCGCCGCCCATAGCGCGTACAAATAGCCTGGGGGATAGTCGAGGAAGGACCCGCCGTGGTACATCCGGGCAGGCCCGCCGGCGGCGATCTCGAGCGCCCACGCCTCGAAGGTGCCCACGTCGACCTCGAATCCGCGACAGAACGCGACCGCCACGGTTTTGACAATCCAGAGCGCGGCCAGAAAGAGCAGCGCGTCGCGCAAGGCCCGGTCGCGCGATCGCACCAACGGCCGCACGTAGATCCACAGCGCATACGCCACGAGCGCGGCGAGTAGGAGGCCGGCGCAGATGCCGGCGAGTTTGTCGCGGCTCTCATTTCCAGCCGAAGCGGACGCGTTGGCAACACCAATGCAGCTGCTTCCAGCCCATATCGCCGCCGTCCATCCGATTCGCTTCAGTACGGTCGCGGATTTCACAAACCTCGCCAATGTTCCTCCTGGAAAATAGTGAACGCTAAGTAGTCGACGGCCGCGGCGAACGATACGTTCAGTCTTTCGCGATCCAGAGCGTCGATCCGAGGCCAACCGACTTTTGCGACGCTCACAATACCGTACGACCGCCCGCGGATGAACCCGCCCTCTCGGCAACCGGTGGCAACGACCGTGCACACCGTTCTATGATGGCCCATCCACCTAGGA
Source organism: uncultured Pseudomonadota bacterium (assembly GCA_963837035.1). Taxonomy (GTDB): domain Bacteria; phylum Desulfobacterota; class Binatia; order Binatales; family Binataceae; genus JASHZA01. Next base: position 587,233 of record CAWIMH010000015.1, on the reverse strand, counting down.
GACCGTCCGCGTGAAACTAGTTCATGGCTTGTACGAACCCGCCGGAGAAGGTCCATTTCCGACAATCTTCGCGATGCATGGTTGGGGATCGAACGCGATGGACCTGCAGGGGCTAGCCCCATTTATCGCGGAAGGGCGTTTCCTCGTGATTTGCCCGCAAGGCCCGTTCGAGGTCGAGATCGGCGCGATCAACGGCTACGGCTGGTACCAAATGCGTCCCGGTTCGCAACCGGACGAGGAAAAAGTCGATGCCGCGGTCGATACGCTGCGGGCGTTCATCGACGAAGCGTGTGCGCGTTATCCGGTCGATAAGCGCAAGACGGTCGCGCTCGGCTTTAGTCAGGGTGGGATGATGGCGTACAACCTGGCCGTGCGCTGGCCTGAACGGTTCGCGGCTCTCGTCGGGATTGCAACCGCATTTCCCGAGTACCTGGTCGATCGTGTGACCAATCCTGAGGCGCTGGCGAAGCTCCCGACGATGGTCCAGCACGGGCGCGCCGACGAAATGCTGGAAATCTCGCGAGCGCGCAAGTCAGTCGAGATGCTGCGCAAATTAGGGGTAACGGTCGCCTTTCACGACTATGCCGGCGGCCACGAAGTCACGGCCGATGGCGTCCGCGATCTGTCACGTTTCCTGATAGACAAGGTTCTCTAGGAATATCGGGCTGAGAAAAGCGGCGTCGTGCGGCCGGAACGCGAACCAGGGACACTTATGCCCTGCCTCGCCATAATGGACCACCATGAGCGATGACTCCACTTCCGCGGAATTCGCACGCCTATCAAAAGTCGTGCGCGAACTGCGCGAGAAATGTCCCTGGGACCGCGAGCAGTCCATCCCGAGCCTCGCCAAGCACTTGGTGGAAGAGGCATATGAAGCAGCCGACGCCATCGATGGTGGAGATTCGCGTGCGATCGCCGACGAAATCGGCGACCTCCTCGCCCAAGTTCTTTGTGTTGCAACGATTGCGGAAGAGGAATCACGCTTCGGCGTATCCGACATGATCCGATGGGCTACCGACAAGCTGATTCGACGGCACCCCCACGTCTATGGCGGTGCCGCGGCGAAAACGGCTGATGAAGTCGTCGCGAACTGGAACAGCATGAAGCAGGAAGAACGTCGTCGCGCGGGTGCAAAGTCTGCTCTCGACGGCGTTGTGCGCGCCCAGCCTGCTCTGATGCGTGCCGAAAAGCTGGGCGCGCGGGCCCGTCAGAGCGGAATGGACTGGGAGGATATTCACTCCGTGCTCGCTAAGGTGCGCGAGGAACTTGAAGAGGTCGAAGGCGCTCTTTCACGCAACGATACCACGGCCGCGGCTACCGAGATCGGCGACATGCTGCTGGCGATTGCCAACGCACCCCGGTTCATCGGTCATAGCGCCGAGGAGACGTTGCGCCGCGCGTGCGACAAATTCATCGCGCGTTTTTCGGTGGTCGAGCGGATCGCGGCTGATCGCGGCCTGGACCTCAAATCACTTAGGCCCACTGCGATCGAGGCGCTATGGCAAGAAGCGAAGCGGGCCGAGCGCGAGCTTCCTTGAGTCTTCACAGGCGTGCCCAAGAAGGCGCGCGATCGCGGCTGATGACGCGAATATGGCGGGGATGTTTGCCTATAGTTGTACTGTCCCTGGTGGTGGTGACGCGTGTCCATGCCGCCGATTCCTCGGCCGGTCTCGGACATGTCCGCCATATCCTTGTGCTGATGCAGGAGAATCACTCGTTCGATAACTATTTCGGCATGCTGCCATATGTCCCGGGCGGGCCCTACCATCCGCCCGCGCGGCCAGGCGGACCCTGCGCCGACGGCGATCACCTCTGCGTAGACGGGCTGACGTGCGGGCCAGACGCTTCCGGTGCGATCGCTTGCACAAACTGGAATCCTGGACCGGGGGGCAGCCTCCGGGTCTTCCATGAGACTCAATACTGCACCGGCAACCCGCCCCACGAGTGGGTTGACGCGCATCGTGAAGCCAACTTCGAAGATCCTAACTCCTCGATTGTTCTCGCGGACGGTTTCGCGCGAATCCGGCCCTCGAACATCACGGCAATTGGCTACTACACCCAGGAGGATTTACCCTACTACTATGCGCTGGCCGAAACGTTCGCGACCAACGATGCGCACTTCGCTTCGATCATCGGACCCACGATGCCGAACCGCGCTTACATGATGGCGGCGACATCGTTCGGCCATGTGCTGACCAGCAAAGTCGACAACACGCCCCCGTCGAAAGCCGGTTATCGGCCGATCACCGGCAGTGTATTCGATCTATTCGACAAGATTCGGGTGAGCTGGACCGAATACTACGGCCTGCCCAACGATAAAATGACTCCGCCACGGCCGTACGGATCATTATTCCGCGACCCGTCACTGCCCAACTTCAAGCCTATCAAAGCTTTCTTCGCCGACGCCCGCGCCGGTACGCTGCCCTCGGTAGCGTTCATTTCACTAGCTCAGCACGAGCATCCGCCGCTTGACGTCCGCGATGGCGAGTACGTCGTGGCTACGGTCGTGGCCGCGCTGCGCGCCAGCCCGAACTGGAAGGATTCGCTCCTTTTTCTCACCTACGACGAGAACGGCGGCTATTATGACCATGTGCGGCCACCCGCGGCGCCACCGCCCGACTCGATACCACCCGGTCAATGTGCAGATTTGAGCGACCGACCGGCGTCCGAGAAACCCGGCGGGGGTGCCGGTTGCGCCAGCAGCGCGGCGGCACAAGGCGAGCTTTGTGCGATGGCTAAGGTCGGCGAACGCTGCGCCGGGTTCGACCAACTCGGATTTCGCGATCCGCTTATAGCAATCTCACCTTTTGCCCGGCCGCATTACGTGTCGCATGTGAAAAGCGACCAGACAGCGATTCTCGCGCTGATCGAAGATCGCTTCCTCGGCGCACAGCGTCTGACCGCGCGCGACGCCGCGGCCGGTTCACTGTTGGATATGTTCGATTTCATCGGGGCACCCTCCCTCAACGCTGGTGTACCGACGAATCTCGCGCCCGCGCCCAGGCCGAACGATCCCGGATGCGCGCCTGTGGGCCGCTAGCGCGATTGCAACCTACCATCTGTTACAACCGCCGCGTCAGCTGTTCAGGACTCGCTTTCGAGCCGGTGCGAGGCCATGCATTGACCGGGAGCGCAAGCACTGTTAGTTAAAACAGGCTATGCCGCATATTCCGAATCACCCGTCCGCGGAAAAGCGCCATCGTCAGAGTCTTAAGCGCCAGGCGCAAAACCGCGCGGTCAAGACCCGCGTTCGCACCGCCACCAAACAAGCGCTCGACGCGATCCAGAACAGCGACAAACAAGCCGCCGAGCAGGCGCTCCGCGGTGCCATGAAGGTGCTCTACAAGGCCGCAAGCAAGGGTGCGATCAAGCACAGGACCGCCGCGCGTAAAGTTGCGCGACTTTCACGCCATCTCCATCGGAAGCAAGCCACCGCGCCGCAAAGCTGAGCGTGCCTAAGGCGCGCCGCTCATTAACTCGAGCAGCATCGCCGCTACCGACAACTCGCGTTCCTTCGTCAGACCCATTTTGAAACGCGCATCGAGTTCGCAGGCGCGATAATGCGCCCGCTTGAGTGAATCGAGTCCGAAGCGGCGGGCGCCGTCCACCGCCCGGGTCAGTAGGCCGCTGGTCGCAGGTAGGCCTAGAGCACTCGCGATCTCCGCGATACCCTTGCGCCGCGCGATCAGCGCTGCCGCGACCAGCATCCTGCGTACCAACGGAATCACCTCAACCGCGAGCAACTCGATCGGGTCGCGCCCGGTTTCAATCGCACGGTCGAACAGTCCGAGCGTCTCCGCAGCGTTTCCCCGAGCGAGGCTTTCCGCCACTTCAAATATATCGGGCACTCGCGACGATCCGCTCTCGCCCAGGTCGGACGCCTCGATTCGACCGCGCGCCCCGCTCGTGATAGCGGCTTTGGCGAGCGCGTTTGCGATCGCGCCCAGGTCGCCGCCATGTCGTCCGGCGAGCAGATCGGCGGCGTTCATCGAGAGTTTGACTTCGAGTGCGCGCGCAAACAGTTCCGTATAGAGGGGGACCTGGTTGTCGAACGGGCGCATACAAGTGACCACGGTCCCTGCTTTTTCCGCCATTCGCCGCATTTTCGCCGGAGCGTTGTCGCGATCGTAGGTGAACACGAGCCGCAGGTTTGCTGGGATGCGCTCGATTGCGGCGGCCAACGCCTCATCAGAGCTGCGCCCCGAGCGCTGCTCGGTATCATTGTCCGTGTCGCCGTCGTCCTGCGCCTCACCTGCGCGCTCACGAAAGGTCTTTAGTACCCGGCAAGCCACAAGACGTTTTGGCGCGAACATGTCCGGCGCCTCGATCTCCGATATCGCGGCGCCAAACCCGTCACTCCCCCCCACTTGGATGGGGCGGTACACGAAACCTTCCGGCATCAGCCGCTTGCGCACTGCTTCGAGCACGTATTCGCGCAGAAAAGCCTGTGGGCCCGCCACCAGGACTACTGGCGGGGGCAAGCGTCCCTGTGCGATCGCGCGCAAGAATCCCAATGCGTTCTCAGATGCCATTACAAACAGTACCTGGCCGCCCGACGTCCGCGACGATTCTAGAAGCCTTCAGACATCGAGGCGTAGAGGTTCTGGGCCAGTTCCTCCATCGCCTGTCCGCTGGACGCTGTACGCTGTGTCTGTGCCACCTGAAGGTCGGGCATGCGTGCGATATCCTGTGACCTCAGATTTTGTTGCAGGAAGGTTGGCGAAGTAGTGATAACCGACGATGCGACTGTCGGGGCCTGCTGCGTTGCACTGATTCCACGCGAGTCCCATATCACCTGATGCGTATGGCCGTCGATGAGAGTCGCGTTGGCGGTCAGCGAATTGGCGTAAACCAATGGCTCGTTGACCGAGTTGAAGGACAGCGGCATGGTATCGGCGTAGGTTATTTCTCCACTGAGGACCAGATCGGCCTGGCCGGCGCTATCAACCAGCTCGAGCCGTTTGTGATTAGCGATCTCGTCCTTGATATAGCGCATCAATTCGTCGTTGAGCCCAGTGAACCGCGAGCGGTTGCGGAAGTCTTCCACATAGATCGTCTTCGCCCGTGGGGGCAGCCCGCTGCCCTCGGCCGCGAAATGATATCCGCAGGCCGCCGCCAGCAGCGACATCAAAATTGGCGCCGTGAACTCGATCGAAAGCGTTTTAAACCGGATTCGGCTTCGCCGGATGATGGTCTTCACCTTTGTCCTTCAGATTCCTCTGCCCCGCCACCTGGTCGAGCACTCCGTTAACAAAGCGACCCGACTCCTGATCACCGTAGGTCTTGGCCAGTTCGATGGCCTCGTCAATCGTGACACGCGCGGGTATATCCTTCATCCGCAGCAGTTCGTATACCGCGAGCCGCAAGATGTTATGGTCGACTCGCGACAGCCGCCCGATCGACCAGTGCTCGAGCGCATCACTGAGACATTGGTCGAGTAAGGCCTGCTCGTCCCGCACGCCCGCCACCAGCTCGAGCGCAAACTGCCGCGCGCGATCATCGGCCGGGAACGCAGCGAAGAAAAGCGCGAGGTCCTCGCCCGAAGCGCCGCCCCGAATATCCATTTGGTAAAGGGCCTTGAGCGCAAGCTCCCGGCCTAGATGTCTTAATCCCATTTTCAGAAACAGTTCGCCGCGCGTCATTCGCCAGGTGCCGACGCGTTACATCCACGCGCCGGAATCGGAGTTCAGGTCACGACCTTAAGCTGCGTGAAGAGATGGCCGAGTTTTTCCTTCTTCGTTCGTAGGTAATCGATATTCCCCACGTGTGGAGCTACTTCCAACGGCATGCGATTCACGCGCACGCCGTAGCGCTCCAGGCTCTCGATCTTGTGCGGATTATTGGTCAACAGGTTGACTTCGCCGATACCCAGGTCGCGGAGGATCTGCGCGCCGATACCATAATCGCGCAAGTCCTCCTTGAAACCCAGCTCGAGATTGGCTTCGACCGTGTCGAGCCCCTGGTCTTGCAGCGCATAGGCTTTGATCTTGTTGCCCAGCCCGATGCCGCGCCCCTCCTGATGGAGGTAAATGATCACGCCCGCTTCGGCGGCGAGAATTTGTGTAATCGACTGACTCAGTTGCTCTCCGCAGTCGCAGCGCTTGGAGTGGAAGACGTCCCCCGTAAGACACTCCGAATGCAACCGCACCAGGGCAGGACGTCCGCCCCCGACGTTGCCGCGCACCAACGCCAGATGCTCCCGCCCGTCGACCACGTTACGGAATACGATCGCGCGCAATTCGCCCTCGGGCAGCACGAAGTCGGATTCTGCAACACGTTGCACCAACAACTCGTTGGTCAGCCGATATGACACCAGCTCGCGCGTGTAACACACCGGCAACCCATGGACTGCCGCGAATTCGCGCAATTCGCCAAGCCGCGCCGATTCGCCGTCCTCGCGCAGAATCGCGCAAAGCGCCGCGGCTGGCCGCATTCCAGCGCTGCGCACCAGATCGACCGCGCCTTCGGCTCGTCCCATCCGCATCATCACGCCACCCGACAGCGCCATCAGCGGCAGCACGTGTCCCGGCATCACGATATCCTCGGGACCCGATTTATCCGACGCCAGTACCTGCGTCGTGCGCGCCCGGTCACCGGCCGAAATCCCGGTGGTAACCCCCACGCGCGCCTCGACCAGCGCACCGGCCTGCTCAAGCACTTCGCCGCTCTGGCTCGACGGCACAAGTGGAATCCCAAGTTCGCGCATCCGCCGCTCTGGAATCGCCACCGAGACGACGCCGCGCGCATGCCGTACCATGAAATTAATGTGCGCCGGCGTGACTTTTTCCGCCGCCATCACCAGGTCGCCCTCGGCGTCGTCGCTCTCGTCGAACGCCATCACGACCATCTCGGCTGAGCGAATACGGCTGAAGATTTCTTCCAGGGACGTCGTGGACACGGTCGCCTATCTCCCGGCCAAACTCTATCACCGGACCCGCAAATGCAAAAGCTCGATCGGGAGGATGCGGTGGTTTATGCCATGCGGTGGTTTATGCCATGCGGTGGTTTATGCCATGCGGTGGTTTATAAACGTCGGGCGTACCTGTCTCTGCCGCATCGTCGTGAGCGTGACCGGCGCTGGAAGGTGTTGCGCGAAATTCACCTTCCGCCACAACCAGGGCAAGAATTCCGACGTTTTCGAGAAATTGATTTCATCTTGCTAGCCAGCCCCGCCCGTCCATAACAAGCCTACCGAACTGTCGGATTTTGTCATAGCCACAAATCACCACGACGGCGCGCCGCTCTCGCCGCAAGCGGACAAGAGGCACTGGCCGCGGCCTATGCGTGGCTGCGTGCTCTGCGTGGCGCCAAGGGGTGGCCTGAAACTGTTAGTTGCGGCCGCGCCTTTTCTCGACGGCCCGCAGGTCCGCCTCGATCAGCCAGTCCGCACCAACCGGGCGCGCGACCAGATTATGTACCGCGATGGCCTCGCGCATGCTGCCCGCGCGCAGGCCTTCGACCGCCGGAAGACCGCCGCCGAGGATTCGTGGAGCGATAAAAAAAGCGACCCGGTCGACTACTCCTGCGGCCAGCGCCGCGGCTGCCAGATGCGCCCCGCCTTCGATCATAACCCTCGCCCAGCCGCGCTGACCAAACTCTTGCATCAGTCTCGCCAGCGAGAGCCCGCTGGTCCCAGCCGCCGTTGCGAGAACCTCGATGCGCTCCCCGGCATAACGGCGCCGCGCCCGCGCGACGTTGCCGGAACTCGTCACCAGGATCGTCGATGCATTTGAACGCTGGCGAAACACCGTCGCCTTCGGCGAACAGCGCAACCGTTGGTCGACGATTACGCGCACCGGATCGCGTCCACCGTCGATGCGGCACGTGAGCCGCGGATTGTCCGCGATCACCGTGCCCGCCCCAACCATCACGGCGTCAGCCTCGCGGCGCCAGCGATGAACCAGTTGGCGCGATTCTTCCGAACTGATCCAGCGCGAATCTCCGCTCGCGGAGGCAATCCGGCCGTCCATCGACTGCGCCAGCTTAAGCATCACGAACGGCCGGCCGAGGGTAACCCGCGTGATGAAGCCTTCGTTGAGCCGTCGGCATTCCTCCTCGAGCACGCCCACTGTTACGGCGATTCCAGCCCTCTTCAACATCGCGAGGCCGCGCCCGCGCACAGCGGGGTACGGATCGAGGCAGCCGGCGACCACACGGCTGACACCCGCTTCGATCAAGGCACGCGCGCAAGGCGGTGTCTCGCCCTGATGGGCGCAGGGTTCAAGCGAAACGTAGGCCGTGGCTCCGCGCGCGCGATCGCCCGCGATCGCGAGCGCCTGAGTCTCCGCATGAGGACGGCCTCCCCGCGCAGTTGTGCCGGCTCCGACGACCTCGTCGCCGCGGACAATTACGCATCCGACCGCTGGATTTGGGGTGGTCAGCCCGAGCATCCGGCGCGCGCCCGCGAGACACTCGAGCATGTGACGCTGGTCGCGTTCGTCGGAAGTTTGCCGCTTAGCCACGCGATCAGGCGATCCGCCTCAGGCCGCGGGTTCGCCTTTCTTTTCCCGGGGAAGCGCTACTTTCGAGGTCTCTTCCTTGCGCCGTTCAATCAGCTCCTCCAACTCGCGCATAAACTCCCCGATATCCTTGAAGGAGCGGTAGACCGAGGCGAATCGGACGTACGCAACCTGGTCGATTCCGTGCAGTTCATTCATCACGGCAGTGCCGACGAAGGAGCTTGGCACCTCCTTATCACCCCGCTCCGCGACCGCTGCCTCGATCCGGTCTGCGATCTGTTCAATCGTCTCCATCGCGACCGGACGCTTCTCGCAGGCCTTTTTGATTCCCGCGATAACCTTGAGGCGATCGTAGGGTTCTCGCCGATTGTCCTTCTTTACCACCATCGGCGCCGCTTCCTCGACCCGCTCATAGGTCGTGAAGCGCCGCTTGCAGGAGCCGCACATGCGACGCCGGCGGATCGTGAGCCCATCGCTCGACATCCGTGAGTCCACCACGCGATTGCCGCGATGGCGGCAGAAGGGACATCGCATAACGGGATTTTAGCCCACCGTCGCGGGCGCGCCTAATCCGTCAGCCTCGACCGCGCACCGCCAGCCGGACGGACCGCTCCACTCGCCGCTTAAACCGTAACGCGCGGACGCCCGCATATTCACCCGAAGATGTAACCAGGTCCCCCTGAAGGTGGAGAATGCTCAGGTTTTGTGAGCCTCGATATAGCCCACAACGTCTTTGACGGTGCGGATCTTCTCGGCATCTTCATCCGAGATCTCCATTCCGTACTCTTCCTCGAGCGCCATCACCAGTTCGACAATATCGAGCGAGTCGGCGCCGAGGTCCTCGATGAACGAAGCTTCGGGCGTGACTTCATCGGCCGATACGCCCAACTGTTCGCTGATTATTTCGCGGACCTTCGATTCGACCTCTGCTGCCATCTTTTTTTCGTTCCTCCCACCACCGGGGCGCCCGGTCTCGCGCCGGAAACTGCTCGATTTGGCTAACGCGCCGTCCGCGCGTTTAACTTCAGCTCATATATTTCTGGCCGGTTGCACCCGGACCATGATAGGCGCCATCCGGCCCAATTGGGCAGCTTAGGGACTTGGGACTTCATTCGCAAGTTGCTGTTATCGCTGTGCTTATGCTTTTCGAGCTTTTTCGCTGCAGCGCCCAAAATCGCTACTGGCCGCTCGCCGCGATCGCCTGGATCGTCGCTCGCAGCGACGCCGAGTCTTCAGCCGCACGGACTTTGACGTTACGGTTGATGCGCCGCATCAGGCCCGCCAGCACTCGCCCCGAGCCGAATTCAATCGTTTCGCTGATACCCGCTCCCGCCAATGTCGCCATCGATTCTTCCCAGCGCACCGGCGCCGTGATCTGTTCCAGCAGCAGCGGTCGCACCCGCATGGCGTCGCGATTCACCTCCGCCGTGACGTTGGCGATCACCCCAAAGTTGAGCGCGTTCACGGTTAGCCGATCGAGCACCGGCGTCATCGCGTCGCGCGCCGGCTGCATCAGCGGACAATGAAAAGGTGCGCTGACTTTAAGTTCCACCGAGGCCGCTCCACCCGCCGCTTTCGCTGCTTCAAGCGCGCGCCGCACGGCTGGCGCATGGCCCGAAATAACCACCTGTCCAGGAGCGTTGAAGTTCGCCGGCACCGCGATCTCGTCCGCGGTCGAAGCTTCGGCGCAGATCGTCCGTATCGCCGCGACTTCCAGGCCGAGCAGCGCAGCCATACTGCCCTGCCCTGCAGGACACGCCGCCTGCATCAGCCGCCCGCGTTCGCGCACCGCGCGCACGGCGTCAGCGAGCGAAAGCGCACCGGCCGCGACCAGGGCGCTGTATTCGCCCAGGCTATGGCCGGCGGCGACGTCGGGCGCGGCGCCACACTCGCCCTGGAAGGCGCGCAGAGCTGCAATCGAGGTGGCAAGCGTCGCGGGTTGCGTGTTCGCAGTCAGCCGCAAGTCCTCCTCCGGCCCCTCGAAGCACATCCGCGAAAGCGACATCCCCAACGCCTCATCGGCCTCCTCGAAGACGCCGCGAGCCGCCGGAAAATCCCGCGCCAGTTCGGCGCCCATTCCAACCTTCTGCGATCCCTGGCCGGGAAACAGGAAAGCAATTTTCATCGCTACCGCTACCTCTTAATCAGGACGGTCAGTTTTAGTCCGGATGGTCAGCGCGTCCGATCAGGATGGTTCGTGCTTGGGTGGTCCGTCATCGTCGCCGGTTTCGTCCTGGTCTTCCCTACCGACCGGCGCTTCGCTGCCGTTGCCGAGGTGCGTTCCTGTCACTGGCAGTGTTCCATTCGTAGGCCGCATGGTCTCGGCGGCCTTTTCGCCTAATCCGGCGCGCGGCTCGGAACGTTGATCGGCCTCCCCGGGTTTCGGTACAGGACCGTTCGTCGATCGCATTTCGCGCGCCGGCTCCATCTTGCCACCGCGCTCCGGATGGCGTTGCAAGCGCTCGCGCATTCGCCCGAACAACCCGCGGATACCCTTGCCGCCCGGTTTTGCGACTAGTGGCGCCGGACTGTGCTCGAGAATCTCGACGATCTCCGAATTTACGTGACGTACCAGCGCCTCGTTGGCGGCGGCACGGATCGCATTACGAATCGCGCGTGCATTAGACGAACCGTGCGCGATGATCGCGACACCATTGACGCCGAGTAAAGGGGCACCGCCATATTCGGAGGGATCCAGCCGCTCGCGGATCGCATACAGCTTCTTGCGCACCAACAAAAAAGCGATCCGCCGCATCAACCCGCTGCCGAAAACCTCGCGCAGGTTGCCGAGCAGGAAGGCGGCAAAGCCCTCCATCGTCTTGAGTGCCACATTGCCGGTAAAGCCGTCCGTCACGACCACGTCGGCCTTGCCGCGGTTGATGTCGCGCCCCTCGATGTAGCCGACATAGTTGACGTAGGGACTCATTTGCTCCAAGGCCGATGCCGCAGATCGAGTCAGCTCGGTGCCCTTGGAAGCCTCCTCGCCGTTCGACAAAATCCCGACGCGGGGCTGAGCGACGCCCTGTACGTGCTTCCAGTAGACACTCCCCATCACCCCGAATTGCATCAGGTTGATCGGTTTGACCTCGGTATTAGCGCCCGCGTCAATCAGCAACGCGACGCCGCCGGTGGTTGGTACCATCGAGGCAATGGCTGGGCGATCCACGCCGGGCAGGTTCCCCAGGATCGCCATCGCCGCCGCCATCATCGCGCCCGAGTTGCCGGCGCTGACGAAAGCATCGGCAGCGCCGCGCTTGACCATCTCGAAGCCGACGTTAATCGATGAATCGGGCTTGCTGAGCAGCGATTCCAGCGGCGATTCGTCCATTTCGACGGCTTCGGCGGCGTGTTCGACGCTGATCGCAAGTCCGCCGGTCTCCTGATCGGCCAGTTCGCGCACAACCACTTCCTCGTTGCCGACCAGCACGATTTCGATCTTGAAATCGCGCGCGGCCATGACCGCGCCTTCGACTACGGCTTTCGGCCCAAGGTCGCCACCCATCGCGTCGAGCGCGATCTTCACGGCGTATCTCCCACGGAGGAGTTGGAGGTTGAATCGCGGTCCTTCACGGCTTCACCCGCGCTTCGATACCGTCTGTGCAACACATAGCTTTTTTCATGCCTTCCCTGTGCGGAAGGCAAACGGAATTTAGCCCTCAGTCGGCGCCAGTTCCCGGCCGCGATACATTCCGCAATGCCGGCATATGCGATGGGGCAGGACAGGCTCGCCGCATTGGGGGCAGGCGATTGGGTTTACCGCACGTAGCGCGTCGTGCGCACGGCGCTTGTCGCGCTTGGAACTCGAGGTACGGCGCTTGGGTGCTTGCATGGCGTTTTTTGTGGTTCCTTCTTAGACTTAGACGATTCGGAAGCCGGCCGGCTTCAAGATCGGCCGACTTTCAGCGTCCGCAACACGGCCAACCGCGGATCGAACTTCCCGCCCCGACAGTCACAGGCGCTCTCGTTCAGGTTGGCGCCACAGTGAGGGCACAGGCCACGGCAATCCTCCCGGCACAGTGGCCGTTCGGTCAGTGCCAGCAATACCTGCTCGCGAACCAGCGGCGTCAGGTCGACTTCGTCCCCTTCGTAGAGGGAAAATTCGAGGTCCTCGGAAGACTGCCCGGCCTCGGTGTCGTACCCTACTACCTTCGGCGCCAAAACGTAGCGAAATGCTCGGCTCCGCTCGACCGGGAACTCGTCCGTGCACCTGGCGCACCACGCCGCCCCGTATGTATCCACTTCACCCGTCAAAAACAGCTCGGTTCCCGCCCTGTAGTGCGACAGCTCGACCCGTACGGGACGGTCTAGACGATATTCGTTCAACCCTCCCGCGCGAATGGTGCGATTGATTTCCCCTTCCGGTTCGACAAAGGAGACTTCGCGCGCTTCGGCCGTTATGTCATCAACCCGGAGCTTCATGACTCGACGCCCACGGTTAATCGAGGCGCAAACGTCGATTATGGCATGTCATTGCCTGCTGTCCAACCTTAGTGGTCGGCGCTCTCCGAAAGCCATAGCCAGGTATATAACCGGGATATCGCGAGCCTTCGCCAATCGCATTGCAAGTCGGCCTCCGGTACCCTGTTTTACATCAACGATGTCGGCGATCTCCGCAAAGGGCAGCTCCGAATCCACCGCTCGCGCTCACCTGATGCGCATCTACGTCGCCGCGGTTTCCGCCGTGGCTCCTGGCCCTGCTGTCGCCCGCGCCTTCGACGGCAGTCTACCCGAAGCCGCCGGAGTGCCCTCCCTGATCAATGGTGTCGACGGAGTCCGTCTACTCGCGGTGGGCAAGGCCGCGTTAGGAATGACGGTTGAAGTGCAGGCGCGTCTGGGCAGAAAGCTTAGCGCGGCGTTGGCGATAGCACCCGAAGTATCCGCTTCCGTCGGCGCCCCCACGCTTGCCGGGGTGCGGCTCATGACCGGTGCGCATCCGCTGCCGGATGCATCCTCCGAGGCGGCCGGCCGGGCGGCGCTGGAATTCGTGGCGTCCGCCGAGCCGCGCGAGTTAGTCCTCATCGCCCTGAGCGGCGGCGCTTCGGCCCTGATGGCGGTACCGGCCGACGGGCTTACGCTCGGCGACAAGATCGGAATAACCTCGGGGCTGCTGCGCGCGGGCGCCTCAATTCGCGAGCTTAACACGGTACGCAAGCATCTGTCGGCGATTAAGGGCGGACGCCTGTTGCGGGCAATTCCTGCGAATTGTCGCGTCCTGAGCCTGATCCTTTCCGACGTGCCCGGCAACGATCTTGGCACTATCGGATCGGGACCGGTCGCCGGCGATGCAACCACCTACGCAGACGCAGTCGCAGTCCTGAAACGACGCGGGCTCTGGGGCCGTGCGCCCGAGGCGATTCGCGCCCACCTCGAGCGCGGTGCCGCCGGTGAAATCGACGAGACGGTCAAACGTGGCGACGCCGCGCTCGAGCGTGTCACCAACGTCGTGATCGGCGACAATGATACGGCCGTGCGCGCCGCCGCCGAGACCGCCGCCGCCCTCGGGTATCAGGTGGTACCCGTACGCGAACTCGCGGGTGAAGCCGACGATCTCGGCCGTCGTCTCGCCGGCGAACTGGCGTCGCTCGATCGCGATCGCGTTTGCGTGATTGCGGGCGGTGAACCGGTGGTGACGGTCAAAGGCAACGGCAAGGGCGGCAGAGCCCAGCAATGCGCGCTCGCCCTGGCGTTGGAACTGGACAGTCTCAAGTGCAACCAGAGGATCGTCGCCTTTTTCGCCGGTACCGACGGCGTTGACGGTCCTACCGATGCCGCCGGGGCAACGGTCACGCCAACCACCGTGGCGCGGGCCCGAGAAGCAGGGATTGACGCGCATACGGCGTTAGCTCGCAACGATGCCTACAATATATTCAGCAGGCTGGGCGACCTCATCGTGACGGGTCCGACCGGAACCAACGTCAGCGATATTTTCGTCGGATTGATAAACTACTGAAATGGCTGGCAAGGCAATCGCCCGCGGCAAGGCGGAAATCCCACGAGTGCGGACTAACGGAACGGATATTGCTCCCTTGAACGGCCAGACGCCGTGGCCGTCCGCGACGCTGCTGAAGGGACTGCGGAAACACGTGGGACCAAGCCCGAACCGCCCAGATCGCTCAATCCGCTCAAACCGCTCCAAGCGGTCAGATCGGTCGAATCGCTCGGATCGCGCGCACAATAGCACCGATGCAACACCGGCGACCCTGATTCCCGGCGATGGAATCGGTCCCGAGGTGATAACCGCCGCGACCGCCGTGATCGAAGCCGCCGGCGTGCCCATCGAATGGGACCGGCAGATGGCTGGGGCGGCCGCGCTCAAAACCGTAGGGACCCCCGTCCCTGACGAGCTAATCCGCTCGCTCAAGCGCACCCGGATAGCGCTCAAAGGGCCGCTCGAGACGGGGGTGGGCGAGGGATTTCGTTCGATCAACGTCTATTTGCGCAAAACCTTCAATCTTTTCGCGAACTTACGACCAACCCACAGCTTCAAAGGGGTCCACACCCCGTTCCGCAACGTCGACCTGGTGGTGGTACGGGAGAACACCGAGGATCTCTACGCCGGGATCGAGCACCAGGTCACTCCGGGGGTGGTCGAAAGCGTCAAGGTCATCACGGCGCGAGCGTCGACCCGGATCGCGCGATTCGCCTTCGAGTACGCGCGGCTCAACGGCCGTGCATCGGTCACCGCGATTCACAAGGCCAACATAATGAAGCTCTCCGATGGGTTGTTTCTACGTTGCGCGCGCAAGGTCGCGGAGGAATACAAAACGATTCGCTATCATGAGCAAATCGTCGATGCGGCGTGTATGCGGCTGGTGACCAATCCGGATTCGTTCGATGTTCTCCTCTTGGAGAATCTCTATGGCGATATCGTCTCCGACTTGTGCGCGGGCCTGGTCGGGGGACTCGGGGTCGTGCCCGGAGCCAATTACGGGGAGCGCGGCGCGATCTTCGAAGCGGTTCACGGAACCGCGCCGGATATCGCCGGCAAGAATATTGCCAACCCGGTCGCGGCGGTTCTTTCCGGTGCGATGCTGGCGGATTACCTCGGCTATCCGGACGCGGCGCAGCAGATTCGCGAGGCGGTGGGCACAGTGCTGCGTATCGGGCGCGTGTTGACGCCGGATTTGGGTGGGAAGGCGACCACGACCGAGATGACGGCGGCGATTTTGCGGGCCATGAAGGCGCATGCCGCGGACTGCGCCCGCGCTGCCACCGGGTGAGCCTCGGCGCTTCGGTGTGATCACCGATTCGTTTGACGCGCCGCAGCTCTTCCGATCGGGCCCGCGCTTCGCTATTTTTTTTCGATGCCCAAACCGCCTGATACCGAACAGCACGATCGTCTACCGCCGGGCCAGACCCTGGTAACCAACTTTCCCGTACTGAGCTATGGGCCGACGCCGCGGTTTAACCCAGAGAAATGGGATTTTCGCGTGATCGGGCTGGTTGAGGAACCGTTGCGCTTCACTTGGGAAGAATTCCGCAAATTGCCGGTGTCAGGGCAGGTTTCGGATTTCCACTGCGTCACCACCTGGTCGCGCTACGACAACCGCTGGGAGGGCGTCAAGATCAGCGATTTGATGAAGCTGGTCAGGCTCAAGCCCAACGCCGGCTTTGTCTTCATTCATTGCGACGGCGGCTACACCACGAATCTGCCACTCGCCGAGTTCCTCGAGGATGACGTAATGCTGGCTTACCGGCACGACGGCAAGGACCTCGAGCCCGGCCATGGATGGCCGCTGCGGCTGGTGGTGCCCAAGCTGTACGGCTGGAAGAGCGCGAAGTGGATCCGCGCGATCGAGTTCTGTATGCAGGACCAGCGCGGTTTTTGGGAGGTGCGCGGCTACCATAACCATGGCGAGCCGTGGGCCGAAGAGCGCTACTCCTTTCAGGAAGACCACGAGGAATAGATAGTCGCGGGGGACGCGGCCGGTTTTAGCGGCTGGTCGCGCAGGGTCGCCGAGCGGCGGCCTCCGCGATCGGAGCGCATCGACGACCCCGGGTCCAAACCGCGAGCAAAACCTCCACCGGCTGCGGGCCGAGACCTTCGATGTCGCCGTGATCGGCGGGGGCATCAATGGCGCCGCGATCGCCCGGGACGCTGCTATGCGCGGTCTGCGCGTTGCGCTGGTGGATAAGGGCGATTTCGCCGGCGCGACCTCGTCCCGATCCTCGAAGCTGATTCACGGCGGACTGCGCTATCTGCCACAAGGGCAGTTGCGGTTGGTCTTTCACGCCCTGCGCGAACGCGAGCGCCTGCGCCGTCTCACGGCGCCTCATCTCGTTCGCCCGATCCGTTTCCTCTATCCGTTCTATCGCGGCCGCGGCGCGAGTGGCCTCGCGGTGGCCGCAGGTTTGACCGTATACGATCTGCTCGCGCGCACCCCGCGGAACGAACGGCATCGACGGCTCGACGCGCCCGGCGTGCGCGAAGTCGAACCGGAAATGAGGTCCGAAGGGCTGACCGGGGGCGCGCTCTATTTCGACGCATGGGCGGACGACGCGCGGCTGACCCTGGAGAATGCACTGGACGCGGCGGCCCAGGGCGCGGCCGTAGCCAATTATGTCGCGGTCGAGGGCTTCGCACGGGTCGGCGCGCGAATCGCAGCGGCGGCGGTATGCGATTCGCGTGGCCCCGGCGATCAGTTCGAGTTGCGCGCGCGCTTGTTCGTCAACGCCGCGGGGCCGTGGGTCGATGAGGTGCGGCGGATGGAGGATCCCGGATGCGACCCGGTGGTCAGGCTGACCAAAGGGGTTCACCTTGTGATCGCGCGCCGGCATCTGCCCCTGCACAATGCGCTGGTACTCGCGGACGGAAGCGGACGAATCGTTTTCGCCATGCCGCACGGGGAGTTCGTGCTGGTTGGAACCACCGACACTGACTTCAACGGCGACCCCGTCACGACCGCGGCCGACGCCAACGACGTTGCCTATCTGACCGGGGTGTTGGCGGCCTCGATACGCGACGTCGCGATCGGGCCCGCAGACGTGGCTTACAGTTTTGCGGGGTTAAGAGCACTGGTCGTGGGTGATGACGCGGCGAGACCTTCTACAGTGTCGCGTGAGGAGGTTATCGTAGTCAGCGCGTCAGGATTAGTGACGATTGCTGGCGGAAAGCTGACGACCCATCGCCAAATTGCTGAGAAGGTGGTGAATCGGCTGATGCTGCTCCTCGGACGCCCATCGGGGAAATGTCCGACGCGCGCGACGCCGCTGCCGGGCGCGCGGCCCTGCAACGGCGCATCGACCGCGGCAGGCGAGCTTTCGCCGGCGCACAGCCAGATGCTCGTCGAGCGCTACGGCACACGCGCGGCGTTGGTCGCCGAGGTCGCCTGGGAGCGGCCGGAACTCGCCGCGGCGGTGGCGCCGGACGCCCCGGCGATCGCGGCGGAAGTAGTGCACGCGGTCCGCAACGAGATGGCGCAGACGGTCGCCGATTTTCTCCAACGGCGCACCTCGATGGTGTGGCGTGCGCCGGGAGCGGCGTTTGCAGCAGCGCCCGCCGTGGCGCGAATTCTTGCGGCCGAACTGGGCTGGGATCGCGACCGGGAGTCGGCCGAACTCGACGCTTTCCGCGGATCCGTAACTCTGCCGGACGCACAACCTTCCCCCGACCTGCGGAACTGAGTGGTCTCGGATGGCACGCGCAGAGACGATTCGGACTAAGAAGGCGGGGGCGCCACGCGCGCCTGCGCCGCACCGACGCGAAAGCCGCGGGGAACGGGCGGCCCGCACGGAGCGTCTGGCGGTCGCTCTGAGGCAACTTTATCCCGAGGCGCGAATCAGTCTCGACTTCGCGACGCCATGGCAATGCCTGGTGGCAACGATCCTGTCGGCCCAATGCACTGACGAACGGGTGAATCGCGTAACGCCGGAGCTGTTTCGGCAGATTCCGAGCGTCGCCGCGATGGCCGCGGCGCCGGTCGAGGAGATCCAACGGTTGATCCTGACCACCGGGTTCTTTCGCCAAAAGGCGAAATCCCTGCAAACGGCCGCGCGCCAGCTCATAGAGCGGTTCGCCGGAGAAGTGCCCGATCGGATGGAGGATCTCGTCACGCTGACCGGCGTTGGCCGCAAGACCGCGAACGTCTTACTGGGTCACGTCTTCGGCCAGCCGGGGATCGTGGTCGACACCCATGTGCGCAGGCTGGCGCGGCGGCTCGGGCTGACGCGCAAGAACGAGCCCGAAAAGATCGAGGTCGATTTGCAGGAACTGCTGGCACCCTCGGAGTGGACGCCGTTTACGATGCGGCTGATCCTGCATGGCCGGCGCGTATGTCACGCGCGTGCGCCACGCTGCGCGGAGTGTGCGCTGAACGCAGATTGTCCGCGAATGGGAGTCCGCGGCTAGCGGCGGCGAAGGGTGGTGACGCTGCCCTCGGGCGCGGCTACCAGGACGAGGTCGGCCATCCCGACGAAAAGCCCGGTACCGACGATGCCGGGAATCGACATCAGGTCGCGTTCGAGGCGCGCCGGGTTGCGGATCTCGCGCACGCGGCAATCGAGGATGAGGTTGCCGTTGTCGCTGATGAGATTTTTACCGGCGTGGTCAAGTCGTATGGCGCTTTTGAGACCGAGCCGGACGAGGCGCCGTAGCGCGAAGGCGACGGCAAATGGCACGACTTCCACCGGCAGATTGCCGTGGGCACCGAGGTGCGCGACGCGTTTTTCCTCACCGATCAGGAAAATTCGGCGACGGGAGGCGGCGGCGACGATCTTTTCGCGCACCATCGCACCACCCAACCCCTTGATCATGTTGAGACGGCGATCTACTTCATCGGCGCCGTCGAAATCGATGTCGAGACGGCTGGCCGCGGTGAGATCAGTCAAGCGTATACCCAGCGAAAGCGCCAGTTGAGCGCTCGACTCGGAGGTGGGAACGCCGCGGACGTCGATTCCGGATTCGCCGAGCGCGCGGATGAAAGCGCGGGCAGCGCGTCCGCTGCCGAGTCCCAGGGTTTGGCCGGGTTTGACGTAGCGCAGGGCGTACCGGCCGAGCGCGTCAAGATAGGAACCGGTCGCGTTTTCCAAGACGTTAGCTTCCCGTGGGCAGCTTTCGTTGCGCAATCGATCGGGCCGCGCGGGAGCGCGCTACTGGGCCTTGCGATTCTGGAGCAGGTTCATGAACTCCTGGCGCGTCTCGAGATGGGTGCGGAAACGCCCGAGCATCGCGGAGGTCGTGACGTAGGAATTCTGCTTCTCGACCCCGCGCATGCGCATGCACAGGTGTTCGCCCTCGAGCACGACCGCGACGCCGAGCGGTTTGATTTCCTCCATGATCGTATGGGCGATCTGGGTGGTGAGCCGCTCCTGGACCTGGAGCCTGCGGGCGTAAATGTCGACCATCCGCGCGATCTTCGAGAGTCCGACGATGTGACGGTTGGGGAGGTAAGCGATTTGGGCTTTCCCGATGAAGGGGAGTAGATGATGCTCGCACAGAGAGTAGAAGTCGAGGTCCCTGCAGAGGATCATTTCCTGGTAGTCCTCTTCGGTGAAGAGGGCGCCATTGATGGCGTCCTTGGGGTCCTTGTTGTACCCGCTGGTGAGAAAATCGAAAGCCTTGACGACACGGTTGGGGGTGCGTGCCAGGCCCTCGCGGGCCGGGTCTTCGCCGATATGCCGCAGAATGGCGCGAACCGCTTCTTCGGTGGATGCCTGGTCTTGAGCCATCTTTGCTATCCCTCTGGTCATTTCACGTGGGCAACCGATCGTTGGGAGCGGTTCCATTCGGTCGCCAGCTCGATGGCGAGCGAAGGGCCACCGCCGCTCATGATATTGAAGCCTGCCACGTCGGTCGCCAGCGCGTCCATCAGCGCGAGGTTGTCGTCGAGCGAACGGCGGCGGGCATCCTCCTCGCTCATACCGGAATAGCGGTCGAAGTGGCGATGAGTGCCGCTCAGATCTTTAATCTTTTCCTTTAAGTAGGTGGCCATCGATTCCCGCTTGACGGGCAGAATCCCAAGTATCACGCGAAGTCCGTGACGATGCGCGCGGTCCGCGAAACGCATCGCCGTATCCCGATCGAAGATCGGCTGGGTGATGACGAAGCGGGCGCCAGAAGCGGCCTTCCGATCGAGCAGTTCGAGTTCGCGGTCGAGCTGAGCGCGATTGGGATTGCCGACCACGCCCGGAACCAGTTGCGGCAGCGTCTTCAGAAGCCGCTTGCCCTCCCCGGTATCACCCCGGTTAAGCGTCTCAATCATCTGGAGCAAGCCGAAGGTATCGACGTCATGGACCGGGCGGGCACCGGCGCTGCCGTCGGGGGGGAGTTTGTCGCCCTGCAGGGCGACAACCCCGTCGATACCGATGGCGGCGGCACCTAACAGGTCGGACTTGAGTGCGAAACGGTTGCGATCGCGGCAGGAGACGTTGAGCACGACTGGAAGCGCCAAACGAGTCTTGACCATGTGAGCGAAGATGAGGCTCGACATTTTGACTCGCCCCAGGGCGTTGTCGGCGAGGTTGATTGCGCCGACCCGGCCTTGAACTGTGCTCAGGCGGTTGAGCAGGAGGTCGGCGTTGATGCCGCGCGGCGCGCTCACCTCGAGCCATATGGCAGGCGTCGCGCTGCTCAGGCTCTCGATTAGGGTGGTCAAGCTTGGGATCCGGGGCGAACGGCGTCTCGAACAGATCGGGAGGGAAGCGGATGGGCCAGGCGGTTACGCATCGAAGAACCGATTGGGCAGGCGAGTGAGCGGGGCGGATCAGGCTTTCAGCCGCTCGTTCGCCTTAACCTTCTGGTACTTGCGATAATCGTATCCGGTTGCCATCGCCATCAGCAACGGCTCCATTCCGCCCTCTTTTTCACGGCGGAGCACACGTAACCGGTCGAAGAACTCACGGAAATCCTTGTTGATACGCTGGGAGCCTTCGCGCGGTGCAAGGAAGAAGTCGTGCAGCCGGGTTACGGTAAAGCGCAGAGAGGAGTACCGCAGCTCATTCGGGAAGGCGTCCCACTCAGCCAACGATAGGGTACGCACGGACTCATAACCGTGGAGGACAAAGCGGAAGCGGTCGAGCGAGTAGGCGCCGTCGACGAAGCATAGCGCATTGATCGCGGTGGCGATGTCGAAGATAAATTTTCCACGGCAGGCGGCCTCGAAGTCGAGCACGGCCATGAGTTTTTCGCCGCGGAAGAGGAGATTGTCGGGAAACAGGTCGCCGTGGATAACCCCCTTGGGCAGCTTCCCTTCGAGGTAACGCGTCAGGTACTCGATTTCGTCCTCGAGCGTGCGGGTGACCTTGCGAAAATAGTTGGGCAGCCGGTTGCGGACACTCAGGTAGAGGTCTGCGATGCGTTCGAAGCTGAACCGGTTATCGATACCCTTCTTATAGCCCTTGCCGATGACGTGCAATTCGCCCAGCGCGCGTCCGATCGTTTCGAGGTGACTCGGACGGAGACGCGGTACGGATAAGACGCGACCCTCGTGATAGCGAAAAAGCGAGACGCACTTGTTACCGTAATCGCGATAGTAACGGCCCATGCGATCCTGGATGGGGTTGGGGCATGGGAACGCATGTTTGCGCAGAAACACGAGAAGGTCGATCTCGCGTTTTACCTCGCTCTCGCTTTTGACTTCGTCAATGCGCAACAAGAACCTGCCCTTACCGGCCTCAAGCAGGTAGTTGGTATTGACCGAGCCTTCGGGAATCCCGGTAAAATTGGTGATTCGCCCGAAGTTATAGTCGTCAGCGAGCTCTTCGAGGAACGGTTTAGTGAGCTCGGTATAGGCGGCCATGCAGATGAGGTCTAAGCAACCGTCGCCGAGTGTAGAGCCGATTCAGAATTGCGTCAACCAAAAAATGCCAAAACGGTGAAAACTGACAAACTGTCCCGAATTTGCGTGTAAGAAGCCGACGCTGCGAATCGACTGCTTGACGATGTGGATAGCGATCGCACGGCGATTTGCGGCATAATCCGCGCTCGATCGATGTGGCAAGTAATTCGAGGGAATTACGCGGCAACATAGAGAGTTGCGGACCACCGGCAAAGGACCAACGAGCATGGCCAAGAACGTAAAGTCTTCATCAAAAGCACCGGCTGGCCGAAAATCAAAACCGGGCGCGAAAGCGCGATCGGAAGGCAGTTCGATGGAGGGCAAGCGGGCGCCGGCGTTCACTCTGCCCGACCAGACCGGCAAGGAGATTTCGCTGCGAGAGCTGACGGCGCGCGGCAAGGTCGTGCTCTATTTTTACCCGAAGGATCTGACGCCGGGTTGCACCACGGAGGCGTGCAGTTTCCGCGACAACGTGCGCGAGCTACTGGCCCTGGGAGCGGAAGTCGTCGGGGTCAGCGGCGATTCCACGGCGATGCATCAGCGATTCATCGACAAGTACTCGCTCAACTTTCCGTTGCTGAGCGACGCCGGCAACGCGGTGTGCAAGGCCTACGGCGTCTACAAGAAAAAGTCGCTGTACGGCCGGGAATACATGGGTATCGAGCGCACGACGTTCATCATCGGGAGCGATGGAGCCATTCGGAAGGCGTTCCCCAAGGTCAAGGTCAACGGCCACACCGAGGAAGTGATCGAAGCGCTGAAGGAGTTGGCGTAGGCGGACGCGTCCCGGCGATGCTCGGGACCTGCAAATCGCGGCGCGTAGCGGGCGTCACGGCGCGCTCGGATTGGCGATTATTCCGGCGAAGAGCACTGAGCCCGAATCACGTTGGGCAATAGCGCAGAAGAATGGATGGTCCACGATCATCTCAAAGGGGTGAGGCCTGGCCATCACCGCCGCGCCCACGACGGCGACCGCCGTGGCGGCCGCAGCTTCAGTCCCCTCTTCGTCGACGTTGAGATAGGTCTTGTGGCGGACGAAATCGATCCATAGCTGGGCGGGACGACCCGTGATCCTGGACAAGTCCGCACGTGCGGGATCGAAGGCGACGCCCATACCCATCGATTTCAGAGCATCGTTGAGGCCAACGGCGTAGCGCAGCTCGAACTTCGGCAGCACGATGGTTCCTTCGCGCTCAGAGCTCATGCCGTTTACCCAAGCGCTCCATTGGGTTTGATCGAGGGACTTCAGGAAGCCGGACGCCGCTGCGCCGTAGTTCGCTACCGGCCGGGATTTGCGCGGAAGAAATACATACATGTCGAAGCGGTCCTTCCCATAGGGGAGGCGGATTGCCTGGAAGTCCGGGGTCTCGAGGTAACCATAGTCGCCGCTCTGCGACATCATCGGGATCATCACGGAGCCGCCGCTTCGAAGATAGAAGGCGCGCGTCGCGGTCGCTTTTTGATGGAATGGCTGACTCCAGCGACCCTTGAAATATACCGCGTCGGTCAACACCAACCGGGTCTGCGGGCTGAGCTTGTCGATGATCGTCGGAATCTTGCCACGCGTATTCCGGTTCACCCAGGCGTTGATGACCGCCGCGGCTGCCGCCGGATCGACGGAAAAGTCCAGACTCCGCGCGGTGGCATCATAGAAATTATGAGTATGATTGACGAAGGTCGGACTCAGGGCGAAGCCGCTCTCTACCCAAAGCGCGTTGGCAATCTGGAGTTGCACCGCAGGATCGGCTTTACGCAGAGAGCCGAGCAGTTGGTGGCTCGCGCTGTTCACCAGGTCATCCCCGATCGCGGCAATCTCGAGGGTTCCCGCCATCGCCTCCCTGGTGGATCCGCCCGCTCCGTTGTAGACCATCGCGAGGGCCAGCGAGACGCTCAGCGGTGAGATGATCACGTTGTCGCTGTCCCCGGACGTGACCAACTGACGGAGCAGGCGGAAGCCGAAATCATTTCCGGCTGCGACAACCTTGTAGGTCGCCGCGGAAGAAGCGGTCGCTCCCGTCGCTCCGGCGTCTTGCGCGAAAACAGCCAGGCAAGTCGTGGCCAGCAGCGTGGCCACCAAGCCCAGGGCGAGTCCAGCGTTTTTCAGCGGAAGCCGCCGCCCCCAAAGGAGAGCGCGCAGCCCTCGAGCAGCCGCGCGCACTGGTTTTTGGCGATGGAGCTTCGTGTTCAGAACATCCGGGCCGGTTCGAGACCCGAGCCCAGTGTCTGCTTGAAAATCTTGAACAACTGGTCGATGTCCCACGGACCGTTGTTGATGATTACGCGATCCGGCTTCATATGCGTGTAGCGCGTGATGCGGTAGCCGGAGGCGCCAAAACATTGACCGGTGACTTCGGCCGCCTGGTCACTCGCAAGATAGACGATCACCGGCGGCACATTGGCCGGGTCCATCGGTGTGCCGGAAGCGGTTTCGCTGTTAATCAAGGGTGCTCCGGGCATCCGGCCGGCGGGGATTGTATCGGTCATGCGGGTGGCGGCTCCCGGCATGATCGCGTTGACGGTGATCCCATACTTCTGGAGCGAATTGGCGGCGCTGTAGGTCAGACCCAGGATGCCGGCCTTGGCGGCGGCGTAGTTGGGTTGGCCGGGGCTGCCCATCGCGGCGCCTGACGAGAAGTTGATAATCCGGCCGGTCTTATGTTCGCGCATATGGGCCGAGGCGGCGCGCATCGTGCAGTAATGGCCGCGCAAATGGACCTTGATCACGGCGTCCCATTCCTCGACCGACATGTTGAAAATCATGCGATCGCGGAGGATACCGGCGACATTTACCAGGATATCGAGCTTGCCGTATTCCTTGATCGCTTGGTTGACGAGGCCATCGCCACCCTCGGGGGTGGAGATATCCATGTGGTTGGCGGAGGCCGCGCCACCGGCGGATTTGATCTCCTTAACCACGTCGTCTGCGGGGGAAACCGTTTCTTTTTGTCCGGCGACGCTGACGCCGAGGTCGTTGACCACGACGGCTGCGCCTTGCGCCGCGAGGGCCTTGGAAACTTCCCGCCCGATTCCACGTCCGCCGCCGGTTACGGCAGCCACTTTGTCTTCAAGATGACGAGCCATCGTTAAAAAATTCTCCCTTGCAGCGCCGGCGGCGCAGAAAATTGAAAAATGGTTGATGTGTTGCGCAACTTATAGCGCAAAACGCGCCGTGCGCGACAGCCAAACACAGTCAGGGCGACCGGATCAGCAGACGCCGATTATTCGCTCGATCCTCGGCGGCGGGCTGGGCCGCGATCGGCTCGGCGGCCTGAAATTCGGTCAGAAACCCCGAGGTGGAAAACCGACCGATCCTGCCGGTCGGCTCGGTGAACCATAGATTGCCGTCGGACCCCGCGGTGATGAAGCTTGGAACTACGGTCGTCGGCAGAAAGAACGCACTCGAGTGTCCGTCGGCGCCAATCTGGCAAAGAGCATGCGAAGCCGGAATGGTCACCCAGATGTTGCCATCCGGACCTGCGGCGATGCCCAGTGGCGGACCTTCGGCGGGCAAGGCGAACTCCGTGGTATCACCGTCCGGGGTCAAGCGTCCGACCTTCCGCGCGGCGATTTCGGTGAACCAGATATTATGGTCGGGGCCATCGACGACTCCGTTGGGCAGGCTGTTCGGGTTGGGCAGGGCGAACTCATCGACGCGGCCATCAGGGGCCATCCGATCGATCCGATTACCGCTATTTTCGGCGAAGTACAGATTCCCGTCCGAGCTCGTGGCGATCCCCGCGGGGCCGCCGCCGTGCGGCAACACAAATTCGGTGACGGTGCCAAGCGGAGTGATTCGGCCGACGCGATTCGCCTTATGTTCCGTGAACCACAAATTGCCGTCGGGACCCGGGGTTATACCCGCGGGACCGCTGTCGGGGGTGGGCAGCGGAACGTAATAGGTCGCACCGCTGCTCTCGAGCCGCCCGATCCGGTTGCCGGCCGGATCGGTGAACCAGATGGCGCTGTCACGTCCGGCGGCGATGCGTTCCGGCAATCCACCCGATTTGAGGTCAAAGATTGTGACGCCGCCAATTGGAGTAATCCGTCCGATCCGGGGGGTCCGAAATTGGGTGAACCAGATGTTATGGTCCGGGCCAAGGGCGATCGCGAACGGCGCCGGAGCCAAGGCTGCCGCACCATGCGGCGGTTCAGGTGCAGGGACCGGCGTTGGGGTGGGAGCCGGGGTCGCCTGAGCAACCGGAGCGGGCGTGTGCGGTGGGGTCTTGACACGATGACGCAGCAATGAGCATCCAGCGGCAATCGTAAGCGATGCCGAAAGCACGGCTACGGCGGAGGCTGTTCGTCTCGCCCACGCAGCCAATCCGCCCACCCTACGCATTTTCACCAACTCCAATGCAGTCCCCGAACTCACAATAACTGCGCAGAGCCTACTTGCCTAATGGGTGTCCAACTCGGATCATTTCAGTGAAATTTTTGCAGTGTGCGATTTGAATAATCGGGGGTATGTTTGCCGGCATCTGGAGCAAATCGAGGTGGGACGTGAAAGCAGGAACGACCATCTCGCTTCGAGGACTGGGCGCGGCGATCAGCCAGCCTTGGATGGGGTATTTGGTACTGGGATTGGCCACCCTGAGGCTCATCGGATTGTTCCATGGGCTCTACGAACGCTTCAGTCCAGAGGATTTCAGCGTCTATTACGCCTCCGGCTTTCTACTACGGCACGGGGTAAATCCATATTCGGCGGATTTGGCCGCGACCGCCCACCGGCTGGGTCTGGAGACCGGCTACATCAGCCAGGCAACCGACCCACCGACTTTCCTGCTGATGTTCGAACCACTGACTCTGATGCCGATACATCGGGCGTACTGGGCGTGGCAGGGAATCAATGTCGCAGCCTTCGCGGGCGCACTGGTACTGTTGTTTGCTCCTCGATTTTCCGGTCTCCCGAAGCATCTCGCGCTGAGCCTGACGGGTTTCGCGATGATCTACGCGCCGGTCGGAAACAATTTTGCGATAGCGCAAAATAAGGTGATCGTTCTGCTGCTGCTGGCCGCGATGATCCGGTGCCTTGAGGGAAAGCGTGACGGCTGGGCGGGTGTTTTGCTGGCGATCGCCGGGCTGATGCGTGTGTTTCCACTGCTGGTCGCGTTTTACCTCCTTTTGCGGAAGCGCTGGCGCGCTTTCGGCTTCATGATGGCGGGCCTGATGGTGGGCGGCTTACTGACTCTGGGTCTGTTAGGACTAAAAGGCGGGTTCGGATTTCTCAACACCGGGGTCAGTTTCCTGACGCAGCAGCGCTGGTACGCCAACAGCGCGAATATCGCGATTGCCGCGGTCGTTTCGCGAGCGTTCTGGTATTTTGGCCACGCTGCACCAGGGGCAGGCCTTGACGTTCTCAGGCGGATCACGATCGGCGTAGCTGACCTGGGTTTGATTCTGGCGTTGATTTCGTCCACTCCGGCAAAGGACAAGCAGGACGCCGATTGGCGAATCCTGTCGTTTTGGATTGCGGCTGCGGTCGCACTCTCGCCGACTGCCTGGTTCCACTACCTCGTGCTGATGCTGATTCCCGTCGCGCAGATGGCGAAAGCCGCCACGGCAGGAACAGTTTCTTCGCGATGTCTAGTGATGGCCGCCGCAAGTTTTATGCTGACGGCGTTGGTCGGCGACGCGGTGCGCGGGTTCCCGGCCCACGCTGACGCGATCAAGCAGTTGGAATTCGTCTGCCTAGCGATGATGATCGTCGCAAGCTACTGGTTCAGCGTAGATGACGCCCATGTATCCAGCGACGTGGCCTCGGAGGCGCCTGGTCTCGTGCCCCAGCGGGCCGCGAGGACGTGACTGGCTGGGAAAAGCCAGTCAGACCGAAGTCGAAACAAATCGATTGCTGCGTGCGGTGATTTCGCGAATTTTGCCGACGCGAGCCCGCACTTTCGTATCGTCGAGCGCATGCTCAATTTCGAAGGGAACCCGCCATCGCCAGTTCGTCTCATTGATGGTCCCCGGCGTATTGATTCGACCGCTCCATCCGAACAGGTCCTGGATCGGAGTAATTACCAGGCGTGACGGCGACATATAGAGCGCTTCGAGCACGCGATCACGGGCGCGCGCGCTCAAAACCGATCCAGCGGAGGCGGCGTCGTCGAATTCAAGGAGTTCGGCAAAGCTATGGCGCTCTGCCGGGGGCAGTTCGCGCCACCACTCGCCGAGCGTTTCGGTGTCGTGCGTGCCGGTAGTCGCGAGGGAGATGTCGGGATACGCGGCGGGATTGATGAAGCGCTCCTGAACGGTGCCCCACCCTTCCTTTTCCCAGCGCATCACTTTGTAGCCGGGAATGCCGAGACGGGCGAGAGACTGACGCACAAAGGGCGGGATCACGCCGAGGTCTTCGGCGAGAATCATGGTGGGTCCGGCTTCGGCGGAGATCAACTGCAGAATTTCTTCACCCTGTGCGCGCTGGTCGCCCTCGAGCGGAGGATCGAAGCTCCCTCCCTCTTCCGCGTCCACCGGGTAGCCGAAGGTACGGAAGAGCCCCACAACGTGATCGATTCTGACGGCATCGTAGAGTTGCTGAGCGCGACGAATCCGGGAGCGCAAAAAACTGAACCCACTCTCGCGCATGCGCCGCCAGTTGGGCATCGGCAAGCCCCAGCGCTGCCCGGTCGCAGAGAACGCGTCAGGCGGCGCACCGAGCGCGCGTTCGAGGTCGAAGAACTCCTGGTTGGCCCACACTTCGACGCTCTCATGGCCGGGCGAGAAAGCGAGGTCGCCGCAAATCATCACGCCACGGGCGGCGAGCTTTGTGCGCATGTCGAGCCATTGCCAATGTGCAACATATTGGAACCAGGAGTACATCACGACGCGATCGGCGGATTCGCGCGCGGCGGTTTCGAGCGCGGCCGCGTCATGGCGTTTCAAGCCTTCCGGCCAAGTTTCCCATGGCCGCCATTCGAACTTTTCCTTGAGCGCGCGAAACAGCGCATAGTCGCGGACCCACGGGTTACTCGTAACGAACTCGCGGTACGCTTCATGCGCCGTCTGGTCGGCGGTGGTGGCGAAAACCCGGTATGCGCGTTCGAGCAGTCCGCGTTTGATCGCGCCGAGCCGCATATAGTCTCCGGCGGCATCGCCGACCTGTTTTTTCGCGGCGGAGTACAACGACTGGGTAATTCCCGGCAACGATCGCACCGAAATGTACAGCGGGTCGATCGCAAAGACGCTCAGTGCGGTGTACGGGCTGGTTTCGTCGGGAGCAATTTCGTCGATCGGGAGAATCTGGAGCAACCGATGGCCCATCGCGAGCGCGAAGTCGGCCATCGGGACGAGCCCGCCGATCTCGCCGCGGCCGAGGTCGCTGGATGTGCGCAGCGAAAAGAGCGGAATCAGAACCCCGGCGCGACGATCCAGATGCATTCAGACTTGTACCGTCGCGTCGAGCCGGTAGACACGGGCGTTGGCGATGGTTGCCGCCTCGTCCTTGGCCAGTTCGACGCCTGCGGGAGAACGATAAGCGGCCTTTAAGTCCTCGGCATGGTCGAAGACGAGGAGCGCCATGCGCAAGCGTTCGGGTCGGGTGCCCGCAACCGGCATCAGGCGGCCAACCAGGTAGTGGCGCAGGCCTGGGAGGCGGCGCGCGAGTTGCGTGTGATGCTCGAGGTAGCGCTTCTCAGCGGCCGCAACGTCGAGACCGTTGAGCGTCAGATCGAATTCGGCCGCCATCATGAAGTAGTCCCCGCCGGGTTGCCTGGCGGCGAACGGTACGATGATTTCGGATTCGAACTCGAGCCATCGCGTACCCGACATATGCGCCTCGCCGTCGGAGGCCAGAGGCTTGGCGACGGGGGCGTCGCGCATGGCAGAGCGCTTTGCTTCGTTGGTGTCGAAACTGAGAGTCGCGGCGCGATAGTAGGGCGGCTGCTTACCCGTGGGAGCACGCAGACGGCCGGTGATGTACTGGCGCAGGCCGGGCAGTTGCCGTGCGAGCCGTACGTGGTTCTCGGCATAATTGCTTTCTTCGGCAGCAAGGTCGGAGCTTTTGAAATTGAACATGGCGAAAACGGTGCGCATGGCGAGTACTCCCTGTCACGAAATGATACTAGGCGGTGGTCCAGCCGCCGTTGGGGCTGACGACCTGTCCGACCATGAAGGCTGAATCATCGGAAGCGAGGTAAAGGGCCGCGGCGGCGATATCCCGTGGTTGGCCGAAGCGTCCGGCAGGAGTGTTCTGGAGGACCCACTGGCGCGACTCCGGCGGCATTACGGCGGTCATCGGGGTGTCGATAAATCCCGGTGCGATCGCGTTCACGATGATGCCGTGTTTGACCACCTCGAGCGCGACGGATTTGGTGAACGAAATTATCCCGCCCTTTGCGGCGCAGTAGTTCGACACAAAGGGCAGTCCGGCGGTGCCGGCGATGGAGCCGATATTGATGATATGGCCGGACTTCCGCGGAATCATGATCTTGAGGGCTTCGCGCGTGCAATAGAAGGTGGCGTCGAGATGGGTCGCGAGCATTTTGTGCCAATCATCGTCGGTGAGGTCGACCGTGGTCAGCAGAAGGTCCTCGTTTTCGCCGCGGGTACGACCGATGCCAGCGTTGTTGACCAGAACGTCGATGGTGCCGAACGCTGCGACGAAGTCAGCGAACATCTTTTTCACGGCGGCGCTGTTGGAAACGTCGGCAACGAAAGGGCGTGCAGTACCGCCGGCGCGTTCGATTTCGGTGGTGACATTTTGTGCCGCTTCCGGCCGTATGTCGTTGACTCCAACCTTGGCACCCTCACTGGCAAAGAGCAGACCCGTCTCGCGGCCGAGGCCAGAGCCGCCGCCGGTGATCAGTACGACTTTGTCCTTGAGTTTCATCGTTCGCTCCGTAACTCTTCGCGCCATTCATCAGCGCTAGAACCGGCTTAGCCGTTCGGATTCTTGCTCTTACCTTCGCGCAATTGCCGCTTCCAATCGAGCCTACGCGCCTCCGCGCCGGCAGCTTCGGCTTCCTTTATCATGCCCTTGCGCTGGTAAAACATGCTTAGGTTGGTGAAGGCGAGGATGTCTTCTGGCGCCTGCTCGATGTAGCGCTTGGTGTGCTCGATCGCCGCGTCGATGTCGCCTTTGGCCTGGTAGCACATCGAAAGACCGTGGACGGCGTCAGTATATCCGGGATCGATTTCAAGGGCCTTTTTGTAAAGAGCGATCGCCTCGTCGTACTTGTCGTCGGCGTATAGATCGACCGCATCATCGTAGAGCGCTTCCTTGTCGGTCATAGAACCTCCCTGACCGCGGCGGGGCGGGTCGCGGGCGCGCCCCGCTTCCGGCATCCGCCAAATACCCTATATACTAGAGTGAGCGGACGGGGTGAATTGCCCTGCCCCAGTCCGTTGCAGCAAGGAGCCGGGTCCGCGTTTCAACATGGTCAGCGAAGACGAAATCTACGAAGTCCTGCGTGAGTGCTACGATCCGGAGATTCCCGTCAACATCGTCGATCTCGGCTTGATCTACGGGGTTGCGATCGAAGGATCAGCGGTTAGTATCCAAATGACGCTGACCGCGCCGGGATGCTCGATGGGCGCGATGATGGCGACCGAGATCGAGGACAAATTGCTCGGACTGCCGGACTGCGAGCGTGCCAACGTCGAGATCGTATGGGAGCCGCCGTGGACCGCGGCACGAATCAGCGAAGCCGCGCGCAAGCAACTCGGCCTCGACGACTAGGTCAGGGATCTACCAGCACGCCGGGATTAAGGATCGCATTGGGATCAAGCGCGCGCTTCGCCGCCGTTAGCGCTCGCGCGAAACCGTCCGGGCGCTGACGATCATACCATGGGCGATGGTAGCGGCCGACCGCATGATGGTGTGTGATGGTCCCACCGAGTCGGATTAGCTGCTCGGACACCGCCGCTTTGATTTCATCCCATTGTTCCATCTCGGAACCGCGCCGTCCCGGGGCCATCACGGTGTAATAGGGCGCTGGGCCGTCGGGATAGGCGTGCGTGAAGCGCACCCTGACGTCACCTTTCCCACAGATCCGAACGACCGCGTCGCGCGCCTGCTCCATCACCTGGTGGTGGAACTCCTCGAAGCGGTCCCAGGTGATCGCAGTCTCGAACGTATCA
This sequence comes from uncultured Pseudomonadota bacterium, assembly GCA_963837035.1. Taxonomy (GTDB): domain Bacteria; phylum Desulfobacterota; class Binatia; order Binatales; family Binataceae; genus JASHZA01. The sequence continues at coordinate 554,925 of CAWIMH010000015.1, read as the reverse complement.
CTCACCAGACCCATTGAGACCAGCACGTCCATAAGGTATGGGGCGTTGAGGAACGCATTCCGCCAGGCGCCTGCTTCACCCTCGCGCGCGCCGTCGGCCGCGGGGGCGCCGGCCGCATCCTGATTGAACTTCCCGCCGAAGTCGGCGCAGCATTCGAGAGTTCGTTTCATCCAGGCTTCCATCGGATGGTCGGCCGACTCGTAGGCCAGGACCAGAATCGCGGCGTCACCCTGGTTGGCACCGGCGTTGGCGGCTTCGCCGGGGTCGAGCAGGCGGCAATTCGCTGGATATAGACCGGCCTGCGAGATCGCGCGCACCGCCCTGGCACCGGTCACGAAGTCGGGAAACGCGACCGAGACGCCCACGCGATAGGTGGGCCGATCCTGCAGGCGCATCCAGGCTTCAGTGATAATTCCCAGGGCACCCTCCGATCCGATGAACATGCGATCGGGGCTTGGACCGGCGCCGGAGCCCGGCAGGCGGCGCGATTCGATGACGCCGGTCGGAGTGACTATGCGCAACGATTCGACGAAGTCGTCGATGTGCGTGTAGAGCGTCGCAAAATGACCGCCCGACCGCGTCGCGATCCATCCGCCGAGCGACGAGAATTCAAATGACTGAGGAAAGTGGCGCAAGGTCAATTTGTGGGGACGGAGTTGGTCTTCCAGGGCCGGTCCGAGGACGCCCGCCTGAATCCGCGCGGCGCGCGAGACGCGGTCGATCTCGAGGACCTTGTCGAGCTTGCCCATATCGATCGAAACGGCGCCGCGATAATCGCCGGTGGCGGGCGGTTCCACTCCGCCGACCATGCTTGAACCTCCGCCATAGGGTGATACCGCGACCTTCTGCTCATGGCACCACTCGAGGACTCGGACTAGATCCTGCTCATCGCGGGGGAAGGCCACGAAATCGAACGGGTTGGGATAGTGGCGGCGAAACGCGCGCACGATGTCGCGAAAGCCGCGGCCGTAGCTGCGCGCAGCGCGATCGTAGACACTGGCCGAACAGATCGAAGCGAGCGCATCGGGGGGTTTAATCCGCGGCGCGTGCAAGTTCAGTTCATTCTCGGTCGGAGGCGGCACGAAGCTCAGCGGCGGCAAATCGAAGCGCGCGGCCATCCGCTCAGCCATCCGCTGCTGCTGTTCGCGGCTTGGTCCCTGATCTTCGTAGCCCCAGCCGTAAAATTTGCGCCTGCGCTCCGCCATTACCGTAGCTCCTTGGAGACGGGACTTCGCTGCGGCGACAATTCTGCTCCCCTTGGGCGGCGACGAGCAAGGAGACGCGCGGCGCTTGCACCGCTTCCCGCGAGGTCGTATCACTCGGAAGCACCGCGAAGAGCGAGCAACGAGCATGAGCGAAGAGCGAATCTCGGCCGCGGATCCGCATCCGCGCAAGCAGTTGCGATTACTCGGCACCCAGATGTCCTACGTGGACACTGGCACGGGCGATCCGATCGTTTTCTTGCACGGCAACCCGACCTCCTCCTACCTCTGGCGCAATGTCATTGGGCATCTTTCGGGCCAGGGCCGGTGCCTCGCACCAGACCTGATTGGGATGGGCGATTCGGGAAGGGCGCCCGACGGCTCCTATCGTTTCGCCGACCACGCCCGTTACCTCGACGCATGGTTTGAGGGGCTCGCACTCAGGCAGGCGGTAACCCTGGTCGTGCATGATTGGGGTTCGGCGCTCGGCTTCCATTGGGCGTATCGCAATCAAGCGGCGGTCAGAGGCATCGCATACATGGAGGCGATAGTCGCTCCGCTCACATGGGACGACTGGCCCGGTGCGGCACGAAATATTTTTCAGGCGATGCGCGGCCCGGAAGGTGACGAGATGGTTTTGGAGAAAAACGTCTTCGTTGAACGCATCCTGCCGGCCAGTGTTACACGCAAGCTAGGCGACGCGGAGATGGCCGTCTATCGCAAACCGTATCTCGAAGCGGGCGAATCGCGCCGTCCGACGCTGACCTGGCCGCGGCAAATTCCGATCGACGGCGAACCCGCCGACGTCACCGCGATCGTCGAGCAGTACGCGCTATGGCTGGGCTCGAAGGCGTCGCCGCCCAAGCTGTTCGTGAACGCGGACCCGGGAACGATTCTGATTGGGCGTCAGCGCGAGCTTTGCCGGAAGTGGCCGAATCAGCGCGAGACGACGGTAAAAGGACTTCATTTCGTGCAGGAGGATTCGCCACACGAAATCGGCCCCGCAATCGCTGACTGGTATCGCTCGTTGTAAACTGCCGCCTGCGCAGGGCTCGCGATTGCGGACGCCAGCTTGGCGCTGGTGGTCGGCAGTGGGAACAGTTCGATTCAAGGAGAATCAGCATGACTGATCTGCTTTTTGAAGTACGCAATAACGTCGGTTATCTCACGCTCAACCGACCCGAGGCGGCCAACGCTCTCAACGCCGAGGTGGCAAAGGGACTCGAAGAGGTCTCGCTGCGATGCGACGAAGATCCGGCGGTCGCGATCGGTGCTGCTGACGGGTGCGGGCAAAATGTTTTGCGGCGGCGGCGACCTCAAGGCTTTCGCGGCGCAGCCTTCGGCCGATCTGCCCGCCTACCTGAAGAAGGTCACGTTCTATCTACACAAAGCGTTACATCGTTTCGCCCGAATGAAGGCGCCGCTAATCATCGCAGTCAACGGCAATGCGGGTGGGGGCGGAATGAGCCTGGCAATGGCGGGCGATATCGTCCTGGCAGGGGAGTCTGCTCGGTTTACAATGGCATATACACGCGTCGGTCTCACTCCCGACGGATCTTCGACCTACTTCCTGCCGCGGCTGATTGGGTTGCGCCGAACGATGGAGTTGGCGCTGACGAACCGCACGTTGACGGCCAAGGAAGCCGAGACGATGGGATTGATCACGCGGGCCGTGCCTGACGCTGAACTTATGAAGCAGGCGGACGCATTGGCTATCGAACTCGCCCAGGGCCCGACCAAGGCCTACGGCGGGGTCAAGCGGCTGCTTTACGCCGCGGCGAATACGTCCATGGATGAGCAGATGGAGCTGGAAGGCGAGTTTATCGCCGATTGTGGTCGCACGCGCGACGGACAGGAGGGAATCGCCGCATTCCTCGCCAAGCGCCAACCGAAATTCCACGGCGAATAAGGCCTCGCCGTCTGTCAGAACGCGAGCTGCGGACGGCCTGCTGGAAGGAGCCGCGATCGCCAGTCTCAGTAGCCGAGTGAGCGGTCAACGAGGTTGAACAGCGGCTTCGCTTCCCGATAGCGCGCGAGGTTGGCGGCGAACAGCTCACAACAAGCGGTGTTGTAGTCCTTGAACGCGCCCGACATATGTGGCGTGAGCATGACGTTTTCTAGATCCCAAAGTGGGCTGTCGTCCTCGAGCGGCTCGCGCGCGAAGACGTCGAGTCCGGCGCCACCGATACGTTTTTCGCGCAACGCTTCGATCAGCGCGTTCTGGTCGATGACTTCGCCGCGACCTATATTGACGATATAGGCATTCGGGCGCATCGCGGCGATCTCCCGGGCGCCGATAAAATGCTGGGTCAGCGGCGTCATCGGCAACGTCACCGTAATGAAATCACTTTCGCGTAGAAGAGCCTCACGCTCCTCGGGACCAAACCAACGCGACGGGATCGAACCGTCGGGATCGCCAACCCCTGGTGGATTCCAACCGGTATCGGTCCGGTCCTGCGGATTACGCTTGAGCGCGAGCACTGTCATCCCGAGCGCTAGCCCAATGCGCGCGGTTTCCCGTCCTATGGAACCATAGCCGATGACGCCTAGGGTCTTGCCTCGCATCGAATCGACGGAATCCATGAATTGAGAATTGCGCTTCCATTCGCGGCGCAGTTGGGCGCGCATGGTGACATGAAACCCGTGGGCCCAGGCCAACATCGAGCCTATGGTGTACTCGGCGATGGGCGTGGAATGGATGCCGCTGGCGGTGGTAACGGCGACGGTCGTGCGCTCGCCGAGAACCCCCCGCAGAATGTGATCGGCGCCGGCGCTCAAGAGTTGAATCCATTTCAGGTCCGGCGCCCGGCGCATGAGTTCGTCGGGCGCGCGGAAGCCGAAGTATACGTCACATCCGCCCTGAGCCGCTTCGATCATTTCGGCCTGCGAGCGGCAACGCCGATCGATGACTTCGGCATCGCCGGCGGCCTGTTCGAGAACCCGGCGCTGAGCCGCTGTGAGGCCGATCGTGGAGAGAATCTTCATCGTGGTGTCGCTCCGATCACGTTTTGGCACTTCAGATGGAGCGCTTCAAGTAGAATTCCCGGCATAGCGGCCAAAGCGCTGCCACGATAAAATCAAAGAAGACATGCGTTTGCGGCATTTACACTTTATATGCGGGGTTGCAGTATTGGCCGCGGTCTCGCCCGCCGCCGCAGCGCTCGCTCAGGTCGGAGTGGTGCGCGGCGTCGGCGATGCACAGATGAATCAGCCCGCCGACACCCCGGCACCGGGTCAATCCGCGCCGACACTGGAGGTCCCGCCGCGATTCGTCGTCCCCCCGTCGGACGCACCGCCATCCGTTGCAAAAGACCGATCGCGCGACGACTCGCAAGAGAGTGCCGACCTGACCGTGAGCCCTGCGCTATCCGGGAATACCGCGCCGGCCGCAGAGCCAAAACGGCCATACCTGGGTCTTTCGGTTCAATACATCCAATCGGACGCGATGCCGGGACGCGAGGTTCGCGGCCTGGAGGTCGTTGGCGTCGACACCGGCAGCCCGGCCGAGCGCGCCGGCCTGCGCGCGCGCGGGACGATGACGAAACTAGGGGCAACGGGAGCAACCGCGGGCACGCTGTTACCCCCGCTCGACCTGGTGGTGATGCCGTTGCTGGAAAGATCGGGGCAGTTGGGATTGCCCGGCGATTTGATCATCGCGGTCGACGACCAGCGGATCGAGAGCGAAGCCGATTTGCAGGATGTACTGGATGCGTCAAAGCCAGGGGATACCGTGTATTTCACCGTGGTGCGGCCGCTTCAGGACGGATCACACGAAACGGTCAAGCTTCCGGTGAAGCTGGCCGATAGCACTGCACCGGTGGCAAATGCTGCGCCCTCCCCGCCTTCGTCGGCAAAGCCCGCCGGATCGGAAAAGGGAGAGCCGCATCCCTGACGCGCCCTTTATTCCGATTTTACGAGGCACATCTGCTATCATAGAAAAAGGTCCGGTGTGTACCGCCCTGTGCTGGTACGCGCCGGTGCGTTTGTTTGTGGAGGTTTGGTGGAACGCAGTCTAAGAGAGGGCACCAGCGAGCTTAAGGCGCGAATCGAAGCGGGCAACGAACGGCGTTTTCCCGTGATGGGATTGAAGGGAGCGGCTAACGCTCTGATGCTACGCGAAGCGGCTCTCACCCTTGACCGGGCGATTGTCGCCGTGACGCCGCTGGCAAGTGAAGCCGAGGCTCTGGCCGCAGAATTATCCCTCTTTCTAGATCAGCCGGCCGATCGTGACTCGGCCCATTGCCGGATGCACTTGTTGCCCGCTTGGGAACTGCGGCCGTTTGCGCATCTGTCGCCGCCGCCAGACGTGCAGGCGGCGCAGCTTGCGGCGCTGTTCGCCCTACTGCGCAACCCCGCGCCTCTGGTGGTGACCTCGGTGGAAGCCCTGATGATGCGCACGCTTCCGCGGCGGGTGTTCGAGGAATCGGTGGTGCGAATCGCTTTGGCGGAAGTGCTGGACTTGGACGCATTGGTCGAGGCGCTCACGGCGATGGGCTACCAGCGGGTGCCGCAAACCGAGGAGCCGGGCGACTTTAGTGTCCGCGGCGGAATCGTCGATGTCTTCTCTCCGCTCCACCATAATCCGGTACGGATAGAGCTGGAGGAAGAGATCGTAACCTCGGTTCGCTATTTCGATCCGGCGAGCCAACGGTCACTCGGCCAGATCGAGGAGGCGACCATTATTAGGACGCGCCACGTGCCGGCGCCCGCCCTGCGCGACGCACGGCTGGTCGCCCAGGTTGCTGTGCGGTGCGGCGAACTGGGGATGATTCGCAAAGAGGCTGGCGAGCTGCAGGAAACGATCGAGAATGGACTGCTTTTTCCCGGCGTCGAACTCCTGACGCCGTATTTGCACCAGGGTGGACTGCAATCGATTTTCAACTACGTTCCCGCGAACGCGGTGGCCTGGTTGGTCGAACCCGGGCGCATCCTCGGCGAAGCGGAGCGTCTGATCGAGCGGATCGCGGCGGAAGCAGCGGCGGCACACCAGAAACCGCTCTTCCATCCCGCTCCGGAAGCGCTCTACCTTACCTCCGACGAATTCGAACGAGCACTCGGATCGACCGTAGCGGTGGAAGCGGGTTCGCTCATAACGGCGGCTGCGCCGCGCGAAGGCTGGGCGAGGCCGATCGAGGTCAAGTCGCAAGCGAGTTTGCGACTCGGGGCGACTGAGCTAACGGGGGCGAACGGGGTGCCTTCGTTCGAGCCGCTTGCAACCGAACTCAAAGAGGTCCGGCTCAGCCAGGGCCGCGCGCTGATGATCGTCGAAGGCGCAAACCAGGCCGCGCGGCTGCGCCGCCATCTGGAAGCCTACGACATCGAAGTCAACACCGAGTGCAAGACCTTCGCCGATTTGCATGGAGTGGCCGGATTTTCGCCCCACGATCATGGAGGGCGAAATCGCCGCGGGCACCGTCTTGCAAAACGATGGTCTCTACATTTACAGCGAGGAAGAACTGTTTGGCGAGCCACGCGCCCGCCGGCGGCCGCGCCGCGCTCCAAAAGGGGCGCTGCTCAATCTCGACGAACTCCGGCCGGACGATTTCGTGGTTCATTTCGAACACGGCATAGGCAAGTACCGCGGGCTCAAGCACTTGAAGGTTGCCGACGTCGAGGGCGATTTCCTCAATCTCGAATATGCCGGCAACGACACCATGTATGTGCCGGTCGAGCGTATCAACCTGGTCCAGCGCTATATCGGCGGGGACAGCACCGATCCCAAACTCGACAAGTTGGGCGGCGGATCATGGGATAGAGTCAAGAAGCGGACCCGCGAGGCCGTCCTGGCTATGGCCTCCGAACTGCTCGACATCTACGCGGCGCGCGAGGTGACCGAGGGGCACGCATTTGTCCATCCGGGGCAGCCTACGAGGATTTCGCCGGACAGTTCGAGTTCGAGGAAACGCCCGACCAGCAGGCCGCGATCGATGAAGTCATTCGCGATATGTCGCGTTCGAAGCCGATGGATCGGCTGATTTGCGGCGATGCCGGTTTTGGCAAGACCGAGGTTGCACTGCGCGCATCGTTCCTGTGCGTGATGGACGCACGGCAGGTTGCGGTATTGGTGCCAACCACAGTGCTCGCCGAACAGCATTGGAACAACTTTCGCCATCGGTTCAAAGACTACCCGGTGCGGGTCGAGATGATTTCGCGGTTTCGGAGCGCAAAGGAGAATCGCAGAGTCATCGAGGACGTCCGCAAGGGACTCGTCGACATCGTCATCGGGACCCATCGTCTGCTTCAAGGTGACATCGAGTTCCCCAAGCTAGGTCTGCTCATTATCGACGAAGAGCATCGTTTCGGAGTCGCCGACAAAGAGCGCATCAAGCGTCTGCGCAAGTTGGTCGAAGTGCTGACGATGACCGCGACGCCGATCCCGCGCACGTTGCATATGGCGATGCTCGGAATTCGCGACCTCTCGGTGATCCAGACGCCACCGTCCGACCGCCAGGCGGTCCGCACCTTCGTCGCGCATTTCGATGATGGCCTGATTCGTGACGTGATCCTGCGCGAGCTCAATCGTGGCGGCCAGGTCTTCTTTGTGCACAACCGGGTCGAGAATATCGACTACATCGCGCAACATCTGCGTGCACTCGTCCCTGAAGCGAAGATCGCGGTAGCGCACGGCCAGATGAAGGAGCACGAACTCGAGAATGTGATGCGTGGGTTTATCGACAACCAACTCAACCTGCTGGTCTGTTCCGCGATCATCGAGTCGGGCCTCGACATTCCCAACGCTAACACGATGATCATTAACCGGGCCGACCATTTCGGCCTGGCCCAGCTCTATCAGTTGCGCGGCCGCGTCGGACGTAGCAAACGCAGGGCCTACGCTTACCTGCTGATCCCCGGCGAACACATCATCACCCGCGAGGCCAAGCGCCGCATCGACGCGCTCCGCGAACTGGTCGAGGCGGAAGGCGGGACCGGGTTCAAGCTCGCGATACGTGACCTCGAACATCGCGGCGCCGGTAACCTGCTCGGGCGTGAGCAATCAGGACAGATCGCTGCGGTCGGCTTTGAGCTTTACACCGAGATGATGGAAGAGGCGATTCGTGAACTGCGCGGCGAGCCCCAACGTTACGATTTTGAACCCGAATTGCGCCTGGGAGTGCCAGCTTACGTTCCGGACAGTTTCGTCCCGGATGAAAACGAGCGGTTGGTGCTGTACCGACGGATGGCGCGAGCGGCCACGTCGGCCGATCTCAACGAGATTCGCGACGAAATGCGGGACCGCTTCGGGCCGATTCCGACTTTGATCGAGAACCTGATCGCCGCGATGAACGTGCGTCGGCGAATGAAGAAACTGATGATCCTAAGCGCGCTGCTCAAAGGGGATCAGATGGAGATCAAGTTCCATCCGGACGCGCCGGTGGACACGAAGGCGCTGGCCATGCTCGCCGGCGCGAATCGTGAAACGATGCGGCTTACTCCGTCATACCAGGTCATCGCGCGCGTCCGCACGGGCGACTACGAGCAACTGTTCGCGCAGATCGACGGTATCTTGCAGGCGCTGGCAGCCTGTGAAAACTTGGAAAACCAATCCAGCCGGCCCGCCGGGCCGGTCCTAAATTGAAAGGGATGAAAAGATTAGGATTGCTGATGCGAGGGAGTGTGGCGGCGGCGATGATCGCTGGCGTCATGTTCGGCGCCGCCGGCTGCGCCACGATTTCGTCCGTCAAGTTGCCCTGGGCGCACAACACACCCCCGGTCGCGGCTCCACAGGCACCGCCGCCGGCGGCTGCACCCGCACCGGCCGTCGCCGACGCACCATCAGAGCCCCCGGCTAATCAGGGTGAAACAGTGGATCGGGTCCTCGCCACCGTCGACGGCAATCCGATCACCACTCGCGACGTAAGATCCTTCAGCGCGAGCCATCCCGGGGGAGCTCGCGGGCTGTCCCAACTCAACGGCGGTGCGGCGCCCAACGATCCACAGGAAGTGTTGCAAGCGCTGATTACCGAAGTGATGCTCGACAACGAGGCTTTAAAATTCGTCGGCAAGCTCGATGAGAGCGAGGTCGATCGATACATTCAGAACGTTGAAGCGCAAAACCATATGACTGACGAACAGTTGCGCGCGCAACTCCAGTCCCAAGGCGTCAGTTACGATGCATTTCGCGCGAATATCCGCCGCCAAGTCGCCACGATGACCATGATCGACCGTGAAGTCCGCCAGAAGATCGTGATTTCTGACGCGGAAATCGCCGCCTATTACAAAGAACATCCGGACGAGTTCACGGTCGCCCAGGAACACTACCGCTTGGCCCAGATTCTGATCGCGGTCCCGCCCGGAGCGACCCCCGAGCAGATCGCAGACGGGCAGAAGAAGGCCGATGACGTTCGCAAACAGGCCGCCGGGGGCGCTAATTTTGCCGACCTCGCCCGCCAGTACTCGGACGACGATTCCAAAGCCAAGGGCGGCGAGCTTGGCGATTTCACGCCCGCGGACCTCAACGATCAGGTGGCGGCCGCGATCAGGGGCCTGAAGGACGGCGAAGTCTCCCAAGTGGTGCGCACCAAATATGGGTTCCACATCGTCAAAGTCGAGGAACATGAACAGGCAGGGGTGCAGCCTCTGGACGACGTCAAAAACCTTATCCGTGACAAGCTGATGACCGCGCAAGCCAAGGGAAAATTCCAGACCTGGATAGACCAGGATCTGAAGCGACGCCATCTGGTCCAGATGACTGATTAGAGGGCCGACCCGGCAAATGCTCAATCGAATCCGCGTGGCAGGTCTGACTCCGATAGATGGCTGAATCGAAAAAGACTCCCCTGATCGCAGTAACTATGGGCGACCCGGCCGGCATCGGTCCCGAGGTGATTCTCAAAGCTGCGGCTGTACTCGCGCGGCGCTCGGGCGCCCCGAGTCTGGTCGTGATCGGAGACCGCGATGTGATGGAACGAGCTGCCAGGGGCCTGCGGCGGACGCCGCCACTCCGCAATTGGTCCGCTGGCGATCGGCCGATCGCTCTCGCCGAAGGGATCGGCCTGCTTAGCTCCGGCAGGTTGGCAGATCAGGCGCCGGCCCCCGGTCAACCCAATATTGCCGGCGGGCAAGCCTCATTCGATTACGTGGTGAAGGCAGCAAAAATGGCGCTGCGCGGGGAGATCGACGGAATAGTGACTGCGCCAATCAGCAAGGAATGGTGGAATCGCGCGGGGCATCACTTCCCCGGCCATTCGGAACTTCTGGCAAAGATCGCTCGCGTCCGCTCGTGGCGGATGGTGTTCGGTGGCGGCCAACTCCGCCTCGCATTGGTCACAGTACACATCGGATTGAGGCAGGTCGCCGCAGCACTCACGCGAGATCGCGTATTCAAGACTATCCGGCTGCTCGCGGATCATCTGGGGAACCAAAACGGCGCCGCGGGTACGCGCATTGTGGTGCTGGGCCTCAATCCGCACGCAGGAGAAAATGGACTTTTTGGCGACGAGGAGATACGAATTATTGCTCCGGCGATTGCTCGGGCGCGCCGCGACGGCATCGACGCCAGGGGTCCGGTCGCACCGGACACCGCGTTCATCCGCCGGCGCGGAAGCTTTCCGTTCGATGGCGCTGTCGCGATGTATCACGACCAGGGGCTGATCGCGCTAAAGACGCTCGAATTCGACCGTGCGGTCAATATCACGCTCGGCCTGCCGTTCGTGCGCACGTCGCCCGACCACGGCACCGCTTTCGATCTCGCCGGGCGCGCAACGGCAAGTGCCACCAGCATGGTAGCCGCGATTGAATACGCGACTCGTGCGGCACAGGTGCGTATGACTAACGCGCGGCGGGCGGCATGAACTCCGCGCTCCGAACCGGACAGTGAGACCATGGACCGCATAGTCATCAAGGGCGCGCGCGAACACAATCTTAAGAACATCGATCTCGAGATTCCGCGCGATCAACTCGTGGTCATCACCGGCCTTTCCGGCTCGGGGAAATCATCGCTGGCTTTCGACACCATCTATGCCGAGGGGCAGCGCCGCTATGTCGAGTCACTCTCCGCCTACGCTCGCCAATTTCTCGAACAAATGGAGAAGCCTGATGTCGACTCGATCGAAGGGCTCTCGCCCGCGATATCCATCGAGCAGAAGACCACTTCCCGAAATCCGCGTTCGACCGTCGCCACGATAACTGAGATTTACGATTACCTGCGGCTGCTCTTCGCGCGCGCCGGCCATGCCTTTTGTTACAACTGCGGGCGCGAAATCACGCAACAGAGCGTGCAACAGATCGTCGATCGAATCATGGGATGGCCCGAGGGCACCCGCCTGCACGTGCTCGCGCCGATCGTGCGAGACCGCAAGGGCGAGTACAGAAAAGAACTCAGCGACCTGCGCCGAGCCGGTTTCGTCCGGGCAAAAGTCGACGGCAAACTGATCGAGCTGGGCGACGAAATCACGCTCAACAAGAACCAGCGGCATACGATCGAAGTAATGGTTGATCGACTCGCCATCCGCTCAGGCATCGAGAAGCGTCTAGCCGACTCGCTCGAAGTCGCCTTCAAATACGGCGAAGACCTGCTCAAGGTCGAGCGACTCGATGGCGCCAGCGGGAAGAACGCCGAGATCTACTTCAGCCAGCGCTTTGCCTGTGTCGAGTGTGGCATCTCGTATCCCGAGATCACGCCGCGAATGTTCTCCTTCAATAGTCCGCACGGCGCTTGCGCGGAATGTTCAGGGATCGGCTCCATCATGTACTTCGATCCCGAGCTGGTGGTGCAGAATGAGGATCTCAGCATCGCCGATGGGGCGATCGCGCCGTGGGCTTCGCTGAACTATGTGCAGCCGATGCTCGAATCGCTGGCGAAGCATTACGATTTCACCCTGGATACGCCGTGGAAGTCGATTCCGACAAAAGTGCGCAAAGCACTTCTGAATGGTTCAGGCGACGAGGAAGTTGAATTCAGCTACCAGCGCGGCGACCATCGCCACGGCTACTCCCGGCCATTCGAAGGAGTATTGAGCTGGCTCGATCATCGCTACAAGGAGACGGAATCGGCGAGCATCCGCGAGGTGCTGGAAGCCTACATGAACATGCGCCCGTGCCCGTCATGCAAGGGTACACGGCTCAAGAAAGAGAGCCTGTTCGTCCGCTTCAACAGCCGCTCGATCAGCGAAGTCACGGCGATGTCGATCAAGCAGGCGCTGGCGTTTTTCGAACAGCCCAAGATGAGCCCGCAGGAGGCCGAGATCGCGCGGCTCATCCTGAAGGAAATTCGCGAACGCCTGAGCTTCCTGACCGGAGTAGGGCTGGATTATTTGACCCTGGATCGCACCTCCGGGAGCCTTTCGGGCGGCGAAGGCCAGCGTATCCGGCTCGCTACGCAAATCGGTTCGAGCCTCGTCGGGGTGCTCTACATTCTTGACGAACCATCGATCGGTCTGCATCAGCGCGACAACCAACGCCTGCTGGCGACCCTCAAACGGCTGCAGCAACTCGGCAACTCCGTGATCGTGGTCGAACACGATCGTGACACCATGCTCGAGGCCGACCACATCATCGATATGGGTCCCGGCGCGGGAATTCACGGCGGCTACGTCGTCGCTCAGGGCACGCCGGATGAAGTGATGCGCAACCAGGACTCGTTGACTGGCAAATACCTGGCCGGCGAAGTCGAAATTCCGGTGCCGCCGCGCCGCCGCCAACTGGGTAACCGCTGGCTCACGCTGCGCGGAGCGAAGCAAAATAACCTGCGCGAGATTACGGTCGCGTTCCCGCTGGGCGTGGTAATTTGCGTAACCGGCGTCTCCGGGTCGGGCAAGTCGACCCTGGTGCTCGACACGCTCCATCGCGCGCTGGCGCAAAAGCTTGGTGTGAGCCGCGAACGCGCGGGCGCCCACAAGGCGCTCGAGGGCGTAGAGCATCTCGACAAGGTGATTCACGTCGACCAGAGCCCGATCGGACGCACGCCACGTTCCAATCCGGCCACTTACACCGGACTGTTCACGCATATGCGCGATTTGTTCGCGCAATTACCCGAGGGACGGATGCGCGGGTACGGTCCCGGCCGCTTCTCCTTCAACGTCAAGGGCGGCCGCTGCGAAGCCTGTCAGGGCGATGGCATCATTCGCATCGAGATGCACTTCCTGCCCGATGTCTACGTCACCTGCGAGGTTTGTAACGGCAAGCGTTACAACCGCGATACGCTCGAGATCCAGTACAAAGGCAAGAACATCGCCGAAGTGCTCAATATGACGGTGCTTGACGCGATCGAGTTCATGGGATCAGTTCCGCCGATCCGCCAGAAACTCGAGACCCTGCGCGACGTCGGCCTCGACTACATCCATCTCGGCCAGTCGGCAACGACTCTGTCGGGCGGCGAAGCGCAACGCATCAAGCTGGCCAAGGAGCTGGCGCGCCGCGCTACCGGACGCACTCTGTATATCCTGGACGAGCCGACCACCGGCCTTCATTTCGATGACATCAAGAAGTTGCTTGCGGTCCTCGGACGGCTGGCCGACACCGGCAATACCATACTCGTGATCGAGCACAACCTTGAGGTGATCAAGACCGCGGACTATGTGATCGACCTCGGACCCGAGGGGGGCGACCGCGGCGGCCAAATCGTGGCTAAGGGCACGCCCGAAGAGGTCGCGACCGTTGCGGCTTCGCATACCGGGCAGTTCCTGCGTCAGGTACTGGGCTCACGCGCCGCTGCCTAGACTCCACCGTTCCGCGCGATTACCCCATGCGTCACTGGCCGCTCGTGCTATAGATTGCAGCTTAGTACCCAGTGGACGGCAGAGGGAGGTCGTCACGGTGGAAACAGATCGCACCGAACGTCACCGTAGATTCATCGAAATCGCCGCCGTGCATGCGGAGGACTTCAGGACCCGCGTGGCGCAGCATGACCGCGACAACACCTTCCCCTTTGAGAACGTGGCGGCAATGAAAGCATCGGGCTACACCAACATGACCGCCCCGGCAGAACTTGGTGGTGGCGGCGCCGATATCCTCGATGTCGTCCACGCGCAGGAACGGCTGGGACGTGGCGATTTGCCGACTGCGATTTCGATCAACATGCATCTCTTTGCGGTCGGATGGCTCGCGGATCTGTGGCGGCTGAGTGACCGCAAGGACGGCAGGCTGCGCTCCCTCCTTGAAGCGGTCGCTGGTCAACGCATGGTACTGGCGGGAGGCTTGAGTGACCCCAAGGTTAACAGCGGCGTCGGCTTTGGCGGACTCAACGACACCAGCCGCCGCGCCGAGAAAGTCGATGGCGGATATATCGTCAACGGCCACTCTAAATTCAATACCCTATCCGCTTGCGCCGACATGCTATTCGAGACCGCACGCTACGAGGACCCGCGCAAAGGTTCGATGGTTCTCGGCTTTTACCTGCCGACGAATACTCCGGGGATAAAAATTCAAAACAATTGGGACACGCTTGGAATTCGCGCATCCTCCAGCAACGATATTATCTGGGAAAACGTGTTTGTCGCCGACAACGCAGTACGGCCCCGCCCGATCCGATCCTGGGATGTCTCCCTGCAGGTTTTTTCAGCCTGGATGCCTTCTCTCGACGCCTGCTACGTCGGCCTCGCGCAGGCGGCGCGGGATTGGGCCATCAATTGGACGCGCGAAAAATCTCAGATACCTTTCGATCGTCCGATGAGCCACTATCCAGGCAACCAATTCCTCGCCGCTGAGATGGAGATCGGGTTGAGGACGGCGCGCGCCATGCTGCTCCAGACCGCGGGCGCCTTGAGCGAACTTTCCGTCCGCGCCGATCCGCCGATGATGGACATTCTCGCGTGCCATCATTTTGTGATGGAGAGCGCCGTGAAAGTAGTGGATAAAGCGATGCGCCTGGTGGGCGGCGGAGCGCTCTTCCGTTCCAGTCCGCTCGAACAGATGTACCGCGACGTGCGCGCCGCGATTGTCCACCAGCCGTTCGCCGGCCATGATGGCCTCGGCATGTTGGGCAAGCTCGCCTTCGGCATTCCACACGACATCATGCCGCGCTGGGTGTAACGCTGCACGTTGAATCGATGCGCAATACGGAGTCTTTATGGCAATACCCGAAGGACGCAAAGTTGACGCTGTTCCGGAGCCGGCCTCTTACGATTGGGCGCAAATCGTCGATGATCTCAATCGACTCTTGCGGCTAAAGACCACAGCGATTGGGATGAAGCTGTTCGCTACCGTCGAAGAGATGGAAGCGATTCCGAAAATTCGTCGCCCCAAGTCGATCCACACCACCGATCAAATCGTGGCACAGGCCGCGCGACTCGGCTTCACCGTCGGTATCACTCAGAAGGACCTGGTAGGCGCGCAATGCGGCGCCGTTATCGGACTCCATCCGCAGGACCGGCAATGGCTTTCGGGCAAGCAGATGGCCGGGGTATGGTACTCGACGCTCGAAGATTCCGCCGCGCACCAGCAGGCTATGGATGTAGTCCCTTATGGACGATACGCGGCTATGGCGGTTTCGCCGCTCGCCAGTGGACGCCTGGATCCACCGGATATATGCCTCGTCTACGCGACGCCCGGCCAGATGATCATCTTCATCAACGGCCTGCAATGGGCCGGTTACAAGAAATTTCAATGGGGGGTCGTCGGCGAATCGGCCTGCGCGGACTCATGGGGCCGCGCACTCAAGACCGGAGAGCCGAGCCTCTCGATTCCATGCTTCGCGGAGCGCCGCTATGGCGGCGTGCTCGACGACGAATTGCTGCTCGCTTTGCCGCCCCGCTACCTGCCAAAGGCGATCGAGGGAATGAAGCGGCTCGGATCGAACGGACTGCGCTATCCGATTCCGCAATACGGCATCCAGGCCGACGCGCGTGCAGGACTATCGGTGAGCTACGGGGCGAAAAAGGACTGAAATCGCGCGTTTCGCGTTGCCTGGCATTCTTCAATGGACGCGCTCACCGTAGATCGCCTTCACTTCGCCTTCACAATTATTTTTCACTACCTATTTCCCCAACTCACGATGGGCCTTGCGCTGCTGATCCTGATTCTCAAAACGGTAGCGCTCAGAACCTCGAAAGACGAATACAACGTTGTGGCACGGTTTTGGGGACGAATCTTCGCGATTAATTTCGCCATGGGCGTGGTAACCGGGATTCCTATGGAATTCCAGTTTGGGACCAACTGGGCGGCCTTCTCGAAAACCGCCGGCGGCGTTATCGGCCAGACTCTTGCGATGGAGGGAGTCTTTTCTTTTTTCCTCGAATCGAGCTTTCTCGGCCTGTTCTTATATGGTGAGCGTCGTCTCGGGCCGCGGCTTCATTGGCTTAGTTCGTTCCTGGTTTTTCTCGGCTCGTGGCTGTCGGGATTTTTCATCATCGCGACTAATGCCTGGATGCAACATCCGGTTGGATATCGGATTACGTCCAGCGGCGCGATCGACCTTGATAGCTTTCGGAGCCTTTTGTCGAATCCGTGGCTAATCTGGCAGTATCCCCACAACATGTGCGCTGCGGTGATAACCGCAAGCGTCGTGATGAGCGCCACCGGCGCCTTCTATTTGCTGACTGAACAACACCACGCCTATGCGCGCATTTTTCTCCGTACCGGTGTGATAATCGGTGCAATTGCGTCGTGCCTGATGATGTATCCGCTCGGTGACGCCCAGGGCCGCAATGTCGCCACCTATCAGCCCGTCAGTTTCTCCGCGATGGAGGGGCTGTTTCATTCCGAAGACGGTGCGTCGCTTGCCATCCTCGGTCAGCCCGACATGCAGAACCTGACCCTCGATAACCCTCTCACGATTCCAGACGTCCTCAGCTTCCTCACGTACCGCCGTTGGAATGCCCAAGTTAGAGGCCTTGCTTCGTTTCCGCGCGATCAATGGCCCGACAACGTGCCTCTGCTCTATTACGCGTACCACAACATGGTAGGTCTCGGCACTTTCTTCATTGGCATCTTGCTCATCGCGGTGTTTTCTCTGTGGCGCGGATGGCTCTACGAATGGAAGCTACTGCTGTGGGCGCTGATGCTGCTCGCCCCTTTTCCTTACATCGCTACGATCTTCGGCTGGATAACGGCCGAACTTGGACGCCAGCCCTGGGTCATTTTCTCCCTTATGCGCACGACTCAGGGTATCTCGCCTCACGTCTCCGCGGGCAACGCGTTGTTTACGCTTATCGGCTTTTTGGGGATGTACACCGTACTCTCGGTACTGTTCCTGTTCCTGGTCTACTTCGAAGTCGCGCGTGGCCCCACGCCGGTGATGGAGCGATCAACCCAGCCACCTCTAACTGCGGCGACTCGCTGAAGGGGCGCGCGCGATGGCGATGTTTTGGTTCTGGGCGGTGGCGGCGATTCTGGCAACCTATGTCACCCTTGACGGGTTCGACATTGGCGCAGGAGCAATCTATCTGCTGGTCGGGGTGGATGACGCGGATCGCCGCGCGGTATTGCGCACGCTAGGACCGATTTGGGACGGCAACGAAGTCTGGCTGATTGCCGGGGGCGGCGTCCTCTTCATGGCCTTTCCCAATGTTTACGCCTCGAGTTTCAGCGGATTCTATTTGCCGCTCATGATCGTGCTCTGGCTGCTGATCCTGCGCGGGATTTCGCTGGAGTTTCGCAACAAGATTGACAGCCCGGTCTGGGCTCCTTTTTGGGATGTAGTTTTCGCTGGCGCCAGCGCTTTACTGGCGGGATTTTACGGAGCCGCTATAGGTAATGTCGTGCGGGGAGTTCCGCTCGATAAAAGTGGCTACTTTTTCTTGCCGCTATGGACCAATTTCCGGGTCGGCAACAATGTCGGAGTTCTTGACTGGTTCACAATTATAGTAGGCTTCGCAACTTTACTGGCCATGACCGAGCACGGTGCACTGTGGGTGGCGCTGAAGACAGAGGGCGAGCTCGAGGCGCGGTGCCGTCGTGTGGCCGCGTGGGTCTGGTGGCTCGTATTGCTATTCACTGTGCTCGTACCGATCATCGGACCCTTCGTTCAGCCCCAACTGCTCCATCGAATCGAACTTCATCCGTGGGGTTTCGTCTTTCCAGTGGGTGCACTAATTGGGCTTTTTGGGATGCGACACTTCAACCGTCCGGAGACGGCCGGGTATGCTTTCGGCTTTTCCTGCCTGTACGTACTGGGGATTGCGTCCAGCACGGCCTTCGGAGTCTGCCCCAATTTGCTTCCCTCGAACATCGAACCGGGTTCGGGACTGACAATCCACAACGCAGCGGCTCCGCCAAATTCCCTCCGATTGGGTCTCTTCTGGTTTGTGCCGGGCGTGATTCTTGCCGCCGCATACCAGATCGTTGCGTACCGCACCTTCGCTGGTAAGGCGAATATCGAGGAAGAGACATACTAAAACCAGCCTCCGCAGATGAAAAAGCGAACGCGGCAACGCGCCTAGCGAAAACTCTCCGGGTGTTATAGACGAGGCTCAAGGAGGGCTTCCTATGCGTCTTTCCGGTAAGAGCGCGCTGGTGACTGGCTCTAGTTCGGGGATCGGCCGCGCAATCGCGCTGCGCTTTGCTCGCGAAGGCGCTGACGTGGCTATCAACGGGCGCGACGAAACGAAAATCGCAAGCGTCGTCAAGGAGGCCGAAGCGTTTGGCCGCCGGACGATAGGAATCCGAGCCAACGTCGGCAGTTATGCGGAATCCAGAGCGATGGTTGAGCGCGTCCAGTCCGAGTTCGGGCACCTCGATATCGTGGTGTGCAGCGCGGGCGTTTTTCATCACACACCATTTCTCAGCACGAGCGAAGAGGAATGGGACGAGGTTCTGACGGTCGACCTCAAAGGGCTTTTCAATTGCACCCGGCCAGCGATAGCGCAAATGGCCGAGCGCAGATGGGGCCGAATCATTTTCATAACCGCCACCTCCGGCATCAATCCGCCCGCTCAGATGGCGCATATAGCGGCAGCGAAGACGGGGGCGCACGGGTTCGCGCGCTCCATTGCCGCAGAGTTTGCTTCTACCGGAGTGACGGTAAATGTGATTGCCCCGGGCTTGGTCGACACGCCCATCCTCGGCAACTTTACGGAGCAGACGTTGAAGGAGTTTAGCCGCCGGGTCCCGATTGGCCGAATCGGACGTCCGGAGGAGATCGCGGAGGCCGCCCTGTACTTTGCGTCGGACGAAGCGGCCTATGTAACCGGACAGATATTCAACATGAGCGGCGGTGCAGTGATTTAGGCGCTCTATTCTCGACGATTCTCTCCTCTGGCATCCTACGTATGTACAGACGGGTTAGATGACTTAGTTGCTGCGATAGGGTACCTCTGTTAGGGTCCTGCGCCTGTCCGGGTCGGCGGCGTACCCAAGTGGTTAAGGGAGAGGTCTGCAAAACCTCGATGCGTCGGTTCGAATCCGACCGCCGCCTCCAAATTCTCCAAGCAAGCCGCGCTCATTTTATTTCGGCCAGTGTCGTGAGGCGCTCCACTTTGCCCATACTTTGCCCGTTCCGTCGCGTTGACCAAGGGTATCACCTTGGCTGGTTGTTCGCGGTCGGCTTGAAGGACGCTAGAAAGCTTTTTCGCGGCATCGCGCAGCAGGGATTTATCGACGATACCGTAACGTTCGAAGATGGCGTCGGTTTGGTGGCCGGTGAGGCGTTTGGCAACGATCGTCGCGGCTCCGCCGCGAATCAAGTTTCTCGCAGCCGTTCTCCTAAAATCGTGAACGATTTTTCCTGAGAGGCCAGCTGCAGCGCAGGCCCTATGCCAGGCACTGTCGTACTTTCGGATTGGGTTGCCCTGGTTGTGGAATAGCCAGTGCACCACCTGACCAGTTTTGATCTCGAACTGCCGCGTGTCCTCGAGCTGGCGTTCGAGCACGGCACGCAACTCTGGGATCTCGTCGATTGGGAATTCTCTCGCGTCGCCGTTTTTCGATTCGTTGGGCTCCAAACGTAGGGTTCCGGCAGTGAGATTCAGATGGTTGCGTTTGCGCGTCAGCACCTCGCTGGCGCACCTCCACCCGGTTATGAAACTGACGGTGACTGGCGCGCGAAGGTAATTCGGCAAATGAGCGAGAACTGCCTCGAATTGCTCGCGCTCGAAGAAACCTTGGCGGGCGGATGCTTCGTGCAGGTGCGGGAAGAAGGGGATGTTATCGACGCGGGGCGGGCTGGTTTGGGCTGCGAGTTTGAAGCCACGGCGCAACGCTGAGAGTTCACGGTTGATGGTGGCATTCGCGGCTTTTTGTTCCCGGCGCCCTAGGATGTAGCTGTTGATTCTGTCTGTGGTGATATCGCGGGCGAGGTCGGAGCCGAGGAACTCGCGCGCATGCGCCAGCGCCTCCTTGATTCTCTTCAGGCTGCGGAATTCGTTGACCGTGTAGTTGGAGATGACGAAGGATGCGACGCCCTCGAAGGAGGTGCGATGCAACGCGGCCGTGATGGGTTTGCCCTGGCTGGCGCGTCCGAGGGCCTTATTGCGGAACTCGACTGCCCGCCGCACGTTCGACGTTCCCGTTGAAAGGCGGATCTTCTTGCCGGCGTGATAGTGGCGAATCCAAAGGACGGCCGATTCCTTCATTACCCCGGTTTTGAGGTCCCGATAACGCGGGCGGTACAACCCCTCGGGCAGTTTGGTTTTCATCGCTATCCCTTCTGTGGCCGGCGGGTCTTGAGGTAAGCCTCAAGTGCCAGCGCCACGATCTCCTGGAAGTCCTTGTGTTCATCGAGCGCCCTTACGTGAGCTTCACGCCAGAGCGCTCGCGGTAACCGGAGACTTGTTTTCACTATTTCGGGGGCCGCTTCTTTTTTCACACGATCAAATACTGACCGTCAGATATCTATAGGTCAAGCCTTACGTACAGCCAGCCAACGTTCGAGGCCGGCTTGTGAGCAAACGTAACTACGCGGGCCCAGGCGTTTCACGAACGGGAGGGACCCTCTGCGGCGATAAATCCACGATGGCGCGCGGCGCAGCTGCTCTGCCGCTTCCTTTATGCGGAGCAGATGATCTTGCTCCCCCTGGGCGGTAGAACCGGGATTATGGTTGCCGTTGCCGTTCGCGGAGAGGGCCAGCGCCGTGGCGACGCCCTGCTGTACGGCTGCAAGGCGAGCCGTAATCACTGCGAGCGCGGTTGCGCTGAGGCCGGTTGCCAACGCCGGATCGGCGGCGAGCTGGTCCAGCGTTGGCAGTGTGTCGTGTTCCTCCGGCACGGCTTATCCGGTCTGAGCTCAGAACGGAGCAGAATCATCCGCGTCGTTGCCCTGAGCGGCCGGCTCGGACGCCTGGCGCTGGTCTTTGAGCTTGAGGGCCAGGCTCATGAATTTCGCTTTCGCGCCCTGCTTGATCCATGCGCTCAGCCAGCCGGTGAAGGTGAAGTTGTGCTGGCAGTTGGGACAGGTGACGGCGAGGTTGAAGTCGCCCTTGTAGTCGGGCGCCTTGACGTTGTCGTTCTTGCGGTCGTTCTTGAACAGGATTCCGCTGTTCGGGTAGCTATTACTGTTATTAGCCATTGGCTATTCCTCCTGCATTAGTTAATTTTCGAATCAGCCGCGTCGCGGTGCGTCGCTCCGCCGTGGTAGCGCCCGAATCTTTTGCGGTGAGTGCCTGGAGTTTCGCGAGGCGGGCGTCATAGCGTATCGCGATCTGCTCCTTCTGCTCCCGCTCCCGCGCCACCCGATCCTGTACGTACCGCTCGAACTCCGCCGCTGAACCGAACTCGGCGATTTTCCGGTTGGTCTTCTCGTCGCGCAGGATGATCTTCATCACTCGGCCTCCGGTCGGTCCGGAATTGCTAAGAGCGGAGCGCCGTCGATGTCGTACCCGTTGTCGATGTACTCAATGGCGTCCTTCGCCCAGGCCAGTGCCTGCTCCACCGTAGGTGCCGGCCCAACCGTGCCGTCGCGCTGAATCTCGCGATAACCCGCCAGCCGGAAGGCGGCGTCGATAAACGCGTCGCGGGTCAGGTAGAGCCAGCTCGAGATCAGGTTGTTCCCGATGCTCCACCTGATCCCGTGCGTGTCGCAGACGCCGTAGTGCTGCCTGCGAATGTGCACGACATTGACGGTGTCAACGTGCGGCAGCGGGCATTCGAGGCAGCAACCCAGGTGACAGTTCTCGTGATTCTCGTTCATGTCTGTGCTCCTTCAGGTTGGTGCGCGGAAGCAGCCGCGCGGCTGGAACTCAATCAGTGCTTCGCGAGTCTTCGTCCTCTTCGGTCTCTTCTTTGGGTTCCGGCGCCTTACCGGCCCACGGCGGCAGCGGCGCATCGACGGTGCAACCCTCGACCCCTGCTCCGGCCCGCCCGGCCTTCAACGCCGCGATCCAGGATTCTTCCGGCGAGCGTGTCAGCAGGTGGGCAATCTCTTTTGCATGTGCCTGGATCGCTACGAGGAGGCTCGGCCAGGCGTTGGCGCCGACTACAAAATCGTGAGTGAGCCGATCGAACCGCAGATCTACGCCATGAGCCGCGCAACTGTGGACGAGACTCTCTGCCGGCGTTATCGGCCAGACCGAGCCGCCAGGCCGTGCCTGTTTTTCGGGGTGATCGTCGCCCTGATAGTCGTACCCGCGTCCAGATAAGCGGTCTGTTCGTTCCGCGCCTCATCGAGGGCCCGGTAGTACTCCGTCAGGAGCTGGTCGAGGAGCAGAGCCTTGTGCTCCTTGGCCAGCTCGGCCAGCTCCGGCGTGACCAGGGCGCCGGGATGCAGCCGGATGCGGCCGGGGCTCGGGCTCGTTATCGTAAGCCCGGCGTGGCGGAGAGTGTCGAGGAGATTCAGCATCTTAAAACTCAACGTCGTCAGTAATGACAAAAGGTTCCGTGTCTACGCTTTCTCCCTTTCCATTTTTTGTAGCCGCACCGCCGAATCCTTCGAACCCTCGAACCCTGGGTGATTTCCCTTTACGGCGCCTAGGGTTTCAGGGTTCGGATGCAGGTTCGAACTAAGTTCAGGTTCGAACACGTGTTTAACCTGCTCGAGAGTCGGCAGAGCGGACGTCTCATCGGGCATCGGCTCGCCGCGGACCAGACGTGTCGCGCAAAATTTTCGGGTCTCAAGATTCCGCAGCCAGCCTTGGTCGAGGGCGCGGCGCACGCGATAGGAGATTGCGCCTTTCGAGAGGTTGAGCTTGTTGGCGAGAAAGGCTTCGGAAACTTCTTGGTCACCCTCCGGAACGGCCAGCACTGTTTCCCGAGTGGCCGGTGTTAATCCCTCCAACGTCAGGGACTCGAAGACGCACACGAGCAGGATGCGCGCCCAGCGGTAGTCGTCGTCGATGGTCGCGATGATTGCGCGGCTAGGGGTATGCTTGCGGTGCCGCTGACACAAAAACGCGCACGTCTGGATCACGCCGATGAGCTGCCGAAAATCGCGGCGTACCCTTACCGCTTCACCGGCACTGACTCCGCAAGCACCCTCGCGAAGGGCACGATCACGCGCTTTTCGCCCGCCTGATGGAGGTACCGCTGGAATGCGTGAAATGCTTCGACGGGCCGGGATGTCTTAGCTTCGTTAGCCGCTTCTTCCGCTTGTGCGAGAATGATCTTACGAGTGAGCCCGGGACTATCAGGGATCGACACGTTCAACATGCGCGTAGCAAGTTGAGCCTCGAGCGGGACCACCCCCGTTGTAATCAAGCCGGTGGGGCCGGGTTTCTCGATTAAGCGGGTCACAAATTGGTTCGAAGTGGGGTCGTCTTCGACCACTTCCCATCGCATCACCGCATCCTGGATGATCGCGCGCACCGCCGATCCGGCGGGGCCCTTAGTCGGCAGCGAATCCTGTTCGGACATCACCACATGCCGGTTCTGGAAATTCTCGTCCGTGTAAATCAGCGCGCGCGGTGAGCCGGCGTCGATTATGTAGGCAGCTTCAGGGGGATGGAGTCGCACCGCCGCATTAACTGCGAAGCTTTTGCCCGACGCGGATTGGCTCTCGTTGTAAACATTGATGGGCCGCTGCAAAAAGCGCGAACTGAATGCCACGTAGTTCAACAGCGGAACATTCAGATCATCGTCATCGCCCGCGTATCCGGCGGCCCGCATCTCTTCTTTGACCAGCGTCAAAGGATCTGGTGGACTCGAGCAGGGTCTTGCCTTCAGCGTAAAGCGCGTCGAGCCGGGCGAGTTCATCCTGAGGGTTCGAACCGTCGGGATTCGAACCCTCCTCATTCGAACCCTCTAAAGCCTTTGAATTTGCTGCGGAATTCACCGATTTTTGGGGAGGGTTCGAAGGTTCGAATCGTTTCGACCAACCCCTCGATTTTTGAGAGAAAGCACGCCCCCACCGACTTACGCACTCTCTGAGTTTGCTAATGTTGACATGCTTGTCTTTAAGACGCCGGAGGTATTGTTCGACTCTATCGGCCCGGCCTTCCGCATGATCGGCGCGGAACAGCGCGTTGAATTCCGCCAACGCATCGCCTGTGAGGTGCGCCTCGGGAGACGTGCCTATGGAATCGATCACCGCTTCGAGCGCTGGCGGCAGAGTCTTATCGTCGTCGTCCACAACATCCTCCTTAGACCGGTAGTCGCGGTGGCCTCCGCGGATGCAGCGCGCCACGCGCCAACGCGCCCTTGATCGTGGAGATGGTGCTACGCGTCCAGGAATCCGTGTCGTCCCATCGGGCCGCTCGCGTCGCATCGAATAGCGTTTCGAACGCGGTCGACTCGAGAATTTCCCCGGCGCCGACGAGTTGGCCGAGGTTGAAACTCGCTCGGATTAGTGTAGTGCGGCGGCTGCCCTTGCGAGCGTTGAGCACCGCCTGGGTCTCGAGCTCAAGAGCCTTCCTCGCTCGGAGCGTTTCGCCGGAAATGTACGTCTGCGCCGGCTCCGGCTCGTGCGTTTGGGCGGGCTTGGGCCGGAGTTCGTCTTCGCCCGCCGGCTACGGAAGGACTTCCCGCCGGCCAGGAAAGGTGTCGTGGCGACGCTGCGGCTTTCCCTCGGGGCCTACCACCTGATGAGCGTCGAGCGCGCTTATGAGCTGGCCGGTTTGTCGCGCAGCACGCTGTCAGCCATCGCCTGGCGCAGCGGCGTCAGGCAGCCGCCGGGCGTGGTGGGCGTGGTCCGGCGCGACCTCGCGAATCAGCAGGATGGCGTCGTGCGCGAGCTCGAGATCCGCGCTGACGGCGACTCGCGCAGCATCCATCGCGCCGGCGACTTCTTCGAAGATGTGCTGCTGCCGGTGCTGGTGTCCTTCGATCCGCGGCTCATCCGGGAATGCTACGTCTGCGCTCGGTTTTACGCGGCCTACCGGAAGGACCAATCCGGCTGCGACGCGCGCTGCATGAACCTTCACCGGCAGTGGGGATACCGGAGCCCGGAGAGAACGGAGCAGCGCGAGAGGGTGCGGCGGGAGCGGGAGCTGCTGCTACGCGACACCCGCCTGCGACGCGGGCAATAACCGGGCCTGGACATTTCGGAGTTGACGCACACGCTCGACGGCCAGGAGCTGGGCTGTTTCGGCCGCGTGCTCGACGATCACGAACGCGTCACGATGCTGGCCGATCGGCATCACAGGCTCACAGGCTTATCGCGTTCTACGATTCACGCGTAGGCAGGGACGGGACAACCTACCTGCTGCCCGGGGGTCCGTCGGCGCTTGGGCCGTTCTCACCGCTGGAGTACGACCTGCCGGCGAGCTCGGGCAACCTACTCCATACCGCCGCGCGACAGCGATCGGAATCGAGGCGGCGAAGTGATGGCGCAGGCGCAGCGAGCGGATGAATCGCCACCTCGGGGCAATGATGGCGGAGAGCAGCGGTGCGGCGAGCGAAGCGAATGGCTCCGAGTCATCGACCACGCGCGGTGTAGACGACCCCATCCTCGAGGCCGAACCAGCGGCCCTTGTGATCGACGATGAGGCGCCGTTCTAAATTGACACTCGCGCCTTAGAGATCGCACGGTTTAACTAGTCCTTTGATTGCATCGCCTGCCAGAACTCGTTGATGTCGGTCATAATCCGCGAGTCATTTCCGT
This sequence comes from uncultured Pseudomonadota bacterium, assembly GCA_963837035.1. Lineage (GTDB taxonomy): Bacteria > Desulfobacterota > Binatia > Binatales > Binataceae > JASHZA01. Next base: position 528,882 of record CAWIMH010000015.1, on the reverse strand, counting down.
GGTCCGGGTGATACTTGAAAGCGAGATTGCGGTAAATTTTAACGGCTTTCGACAGTCCCCGCGGGTCCACTTGAGATTCGTGCTCACCAAGCGGTTTAAATAGCTCAGGGGCCAGCTCCATCACGAGTTCTCGCACGCGCTGGACTGTTCGTTCATACGCACGCTTCCGATGGGTCCTGCCGAGCATCCCGGAAAGGACTTGTGAAAACTCTCCATATCGGCGTCGCTGCGTCTGCAGCATCTTCACGCCGTCGACCAGGAGTCTGTAATCGCGCTCGGTCGGCTCTTTAATTTCGGCGATTCGCCGTTTTTCAAACGCTCGCCGGTGCGAGGAGCGGCAGTAGAGTTGGCCTCTTCGAGTACGTTGAAAATTGCGCTTGCAGTAAGAACAACGGATGTTTCGCGTCATAAGACCCGTTACAGTAACGCTTAGCCTGACTCGAACAAAGACACTTTGCCGTCACCGCACGAAGCTCGGTTCTTTACGGGCGGCAGACTTCGTCGAGACTGATCTGCCGGAACTCGCGCGGGCAGATGGCCACATGGCAGGTGAAATCGTGTGTTACTGGAGCGCAGATTCCGCACCGGCTACAGCGTCGACCTGGTTCGACCTCGCCGGTGATGAACGGCATCATCGAGCGAGGTGCTGACGCCTCAACGGCGTGAACATCAGGACCCTTTATGATGCGTTGCGCTGGCGAGCGCGTCATGGACCGCATCGCGGCCGGCGTTCGTCACGAGCCCTGCGTCCCATGCTACGGCTCGCAAGTTGGCAAGATTTCCAGCACCAAGCGCCTGGCGAGCGCGGCGCAGAGACACTCCACGCACGGTTCTCGATCAAGGCGAACAACCTCGGCGTGGACGCCACGGAGCGCGAGGTCGATTAGGCGGTCGAGATAATTGTCGTCGACGGTCATCGCGTTCTTTTGAGCGCCCCAACCGAACGCGCCCCTTCAACATCGCGGTATTCGTTCACATTGAAGGATACTAACGGGTGCGGACAACGATCTAAGGGCGCATTCAAAGCCTGTCGATAGTGGCACGCAGGGCTCGCGCTCTGGACAGCGTCTATTACCTCGATGGCCGGTTATGAAGGGCAGCGTCGAACGCGTGCTGACACCTACGGTGCCCACAACTGGCTTCTCTACCAGTCGCCGCGGCCGGGCCCGTACCGGCTGCCGGAGCGGCGACGCATCGCGGCCAGTTCGTCGCGCGCGTCTTCCCAATCGCAATAGGCTTGGCCGTTACCCCATCTGCTGGGCCCATCGCTGGTGACATCCCATATGGCTCCGCGCTGCGGCGCCGGCGCAGGCGTCCATTCCATGACCCACGGAACCGCGCCCTGCTGCACGGCGCCGAGTGCGGCCATCGCCAGCGCAACAATCACGTCAATCTTGTGACTCGCCTTCTCTTTCGCGATGCGCCAGCCGCGGCTCGTTTCGATAGCGACACACCGCGAGACGGCCAGGCGCACCTCATTGTCGACGTAAGCGATCAGGTTGCGCCCCTTGATCAGTTCGTAGAGATTGGTCGAGCTCTCGGTCAGGTTCAGCACGGACTGCGCGAATTCCATCATCGGCACACCCGCCGCCAGCAGACGCTGTGCGACGCTCTGCATCTGGTACGGGTCGTACCGCACCTCGCGGAGGTAGAAGCGGCGACGCATCTCGAGCAGCGTTTTTTCGATAGTACTTTCGAATTCGAGCGGGTCATCCGGGGAGGGTTGAAAAATTTTATGCCACACAAGCCGGACCCGGTTTGCCTTGGAATCGTAGGCGCAGCACACAATGGCGGTGCTATCGCGTTTCACGCTCGCGTCGATACCGCACCAGACCGCGAGCGAGGGTTCCGTCAGCGCCGGCGACAACTCGGGATCGATACATCGGTCCCACCAATCCATATCGACGAAGCCCGACTCAGACGTGACCCAACGGTTTTCGATTAGCCGAAGGTATGCGTTCGGCCGCAGCTGCTGGCGCATCTGCTCGAGACATTCTGGTGTGACCCAGGGAACACCGGCGTAGTCGTGGCCCCAATGCATCAGCATCCCCGGTTGCACGTACAGGTCGGGGGACTCGTGTCTACCCTTGAGCCTCCGCTGATGCAGGCGTTCAAGCGGTTGGGAATCGCCCTCGAAGCCCGCGCAGGTAACGGTTAGGCGACCTGATACTCGTCGCGCCGGCGACGGCACCGCCTCGTCGAAAAGCCGCTGACTGCTTTCATGGACGAAGCCCCACAGTTCATCGCAAATGGTTAGCGCGGGGTTGGCGCCAGCGAATCCAGCGTGATCGGAAGAGCAGGCCTGGATGAAGCTGCCGGTGCTCGGGAATACGATCTTGTCGACGGTGACCTTGGCCGAGCCCTTCAACAGCGGTGACGCCTCGATGATGCGGCAGGCGGCCTGAAACACTCGCGAACCCGCTTGCTCGTAATCGTTGGCGAGGCAGTAGACTTCGGCGAATAGGCCGCCGATCACGACCGCGACGTAGATGGCGCACATCGCCGCGGTGGCGGTTTTGCCGCTCTTTTTGGGCAAGCCGAACAGCATTTCCGGGAACGGCAGTTTACCGTTGCGGTCGAGTGTGAAGGCGCGGCTTATAAACTCGCGCTGGGCCGGGTAGAGAACGAACGGCTGGCCGGTCTCGACGTCGCGATAGGACCTCTTCGATAAAGGCGCAGGGATCGCGCTTCCACTTCTGCAGGACGTGATCAAGCTTCGCCGCCATCGCTTCGGTCTTCACCTCGATGTCGTGCACGAGTTCTAGTATAGGCGCTTTCCGCCTGCCCGCGTAGCACGGTCCGAGTTAGAGACAGACCTAATTTCGCAACGTGGTGGTGCCAAGACCTGGTCGGACTCTCGACCGTTGAACTACTCAGGCTTCTCGCATGATACCACAGAGCCCTGTGCCATTGACGGAGGCCGGTGACCCTCGCCACGGTTCCAGAGCAGGAGTGGGATGCTGGTGTTTCCTACGGTTTTGACCCCGTGTGGCTCATGGATGTCCAGGAGTAGAGCTGCTGGGATAGAGATGTCTTGGTCTCCAGGCGAGCCTAAACGAGGAGTGATGATTATCGGTGTTGAAACACTTTGCCATAGTCGCCCTTCTGCAAATCGTGCTGGGATCCGCCTTGAGTGTTATGGCATTTGCCCAACTGGCCCCCAGTTCACAAGAGATCGATCAGGACGTTAATGGCGCATTACAGGACCCTTATTCGCACAATGAAGCGGCAAAGGCGCTCGCGGCGAAAGCCAAGGCGGTCCTTGTCTTCCCGGATATAAAAAAGGCGGCCTTTATCGTCGGTGCCCAATACGGTTATGGCGCGCTGCGAAGAGAACACAGGACGGTTGGCTACTACAGGACCGGCGCTGCTTCGCATGGGTTCCAGGCGGGAGTGAAGAAATTTCGCTACGCCTTGTTTTTCATGACGGACTCGGCGCTGACCTATCTCAAAAACAGCGGAGGCTTGGCAATCGGTAGCGGGCCGAGTATCGTTGTGCTCGACCAAGGCGCGGCGCGGTCGCTCACGACGACCAACTTGCGTTCAGATGTCTATGCATTCGTCTTCAGCCAGCAAGGTCTGATGGGCGGTATTGGCCTCGAGGGATCGAAGATCACCAAGATCACTCCGGGCCAGTAAACGTTAGCACTCAAGCTCACTTTGTGATCCGCATTACGAGCAACGAACGCAGTTGCCCGCTCTGGCCGCGATCGTCGGGGCCGTTTGGGGAAACTCAGTTCATTTTCCGCAGCTCGACGGAGTCTCGCTTTCGCCGTTTGACGGTTACCGGAATGCCGCTCGCGAGCACTCCAAGGTGCCGCGCTTCGTGCTGGTCCACCTGCCCCCGATGACCGGGGAGAAGTCCGCGGTCGAATTGCTCTATAAACTCGCGGGGTTCGGACGGCAGCGAGAACATTACCATTCCCGGTCTGTCGCGCGATTGTTGCAGTTGTTCGAGCGGAATTTTCCACGCGTCATGATTTTCTGCGCGAAAGTTACCGGGTCCTTTCCGGCGGCCCAAAACCGCAGGTGCTTGCTGCCGACGGTCACGAACAGCCACTCTTCGACGCCCCTGCGCAATGACCTCCCGATCGGACAAAACGGCGCACTATGAAGCTCGCCTCCTGGTAGAGCTTCCAATTCAGATGCGCCATAAGTTGCTCTCGCCAGATTCACGAGTTTCAGTACACGCTCAGTGCGGTCACAGATGTTCATGTTTGAGCACCCCGACCATGCATTCACGCGCTGAACTGCGATTCGAGAGACGCGCTGCAAATAACATATGCGCGAGTTGCAACACACTGTCCCTAGTTTCCAGAGCGCAACTAGCGTGCCATTTGACAAGAAAGGCGAGGTATCGCTTCTGTTCGTAGTTGGAACAAGCATGTAGCGCAAAGAGTCACTGCAAAAGTTGCCATAGGGAGCAGCGACCAAGGTGGTCCGAGATTGTGGTCGAGAAAGGAGAAGATTGCTGATGTGGGCAGGATTTGCCTTGAGCGGCCTATCAAGGTTAACTGCCAACACTATCAGGAGCCGTCGTCGTGGCGAATTCAACGGAGACTTCCCAAAATCCAAAAACTCAGCGTCTATCGACAGCAACCGCCATGCCCGACAAGGAAGAGAAGCGAACGGCCGAAGTCCAACGGGTCCGCCCTCTGACGCCCCAAGCTAATCCAAGCGGCTTCACACCGAGTGCCCGGGCGAGCCGTAAGATAGGGCGGTCAAAGCCAGAAAGGTCCAAAGTAAAGGCCACGGTAAAAATCCTCAATAAGGAACAGCGTCATGAAGCGGGCAAAGCACTGCGGGAAAAGTGCCTGCGTACATTACATCGCGATGTCGTGCTTGGGCAGGGCGAGCGTGACATCGTCAAGCTGATCGAAGCTTCGAACAAAGATCGGCTTGAGAATCTGATTCCTGTCCGCCATGGGCGAATGGCGCAGTCGGCGTTTGCGTATTTTCGAGGCACGGCGCTGATACAAGCGCACGACCTCAAGGGTACGCCAAGCAGTGGGATAATTGTTCATTCCTGCGGCGACTGCCACCTGATGAATTTCGGCGGCTTCGCCACGCCTGAACGAAATATCGTCTTCGATATCAACGATTTCGACGAGACCCTGCCAGCACCCTTCGAATGGGATCTGAAGCGGCTCGCCGCGAGCTTCGTCGTCGCAGCTCGATGGCGCGGTTTTACGGACGATCAGGCAAGAGAAATGGCGGTCCAGACCGCCGCCGCATATCGCCAGTCGATGCGAAAGCGCGAGAGTACCGGCGTCCTAGAAAGCTGGTACTCAAGGACTACCATCGCCGACGTGCAGGCCTTGGTCGACGGGGCCGGCGACTTAGTCGATGCGAGTGGACGCGTCAAGAAAAAGCTCGCTGAAGCTCGCAAGCAAACTCACGAACACGTTTTTCACAACCTTACTGCGCCGTCCAGAGGCCTGCCGCGCATCGTCGACCAGCCGCCCCTGATCTACCACACCCCGTTGGCGAACGAACGTGAAGTCGCAGCCGTCCTAAGGCAGTATCGAGAGACTCTTACAGAAGAGCGCCGCATACTGTTCGACAGGTTCAAGTTAGTCGACTGGGCGGTCAAGGTCGTCGGCGTCGGGAGTGTCGGGACGCGCTGCATCGTAGCGCTTTTCCTTGCGGCACCGGACGATCCCTTGTTTCTCCAGTTTAAGGAGGCGCGCCCGTCGGTGTTGGAACGCTACACCGGGCATGCGCGCGTACCACACAACGGCCAGCGCGTGGTGGTCGGACAGCGCCTGATGCAGTCTGCGAGCGACATCTTCCTGGGCTGGTGCAGAGGACCCCGCGGTCGCGACGCTTACGTCCGCCAACTCCGCGACATGAAGGTTTCGGCTGATGTCGAAACTCAGCCGCCAAAGTTGATGCGCGCGTATGCAACGCTCTGCGGACTAACGCTGGCGCGGGCCCACGACAAAGCGGGTGATGCCGCAATGATCGCCGGCTACCTGGGCGGCAGCGATCAGTTCGACCAGGCGATTGGCGACTACGCGGTCGGCTATGCCGATGAGGTAGAGCGCGACTACAGGACCTTTGTTAGAGCTGTCCGCAGCGGACGACTTAAAACTGACCTGAGCCCGAGCCGTCTGGAGACTGCACTGCGATGAGTCAGGATTCGTCTAAGTCGGGATGCTCTCCTCCCGTAGGCGGAAAGTAGCCTTTGGTTCGCGCCCTGCAGCGAAATTACGTTCGCGGAATCTCGACTAAGGGTGGAATGCGATCACGAAAACGCAACAAGCCAAGTCATGCTGACCCGATAGTGCGAACTGTGGGACAATACGCTGCTCCGTGGCTGCTGGCAGGGCTGTGGATGGTAGTCTTTGGCATCGGGATTGCTCGCGCTCAAACGACCCTGTCTGAGGAAGAGAAGCTAGAACGTGACTTCACTGACCCCCTTTCGACTCTACCTCAGTTGATCATTAGGGACAGCTATACGCCGGCCAACTACGGACCCTGCAGGCCGCAGGCTTGCGTCAGAAATGATGAGACCAACCAGCTCATCATTCGGCCATTGATCCCACGCGTACCACCGAACACTGTGCTCCCATTTATACAACTGGTCAGGCCAACCTTTGCGTTGGTGACGGTACCAAGCTCCCGAGGGGGAACCCGTACGGAGTTCGGCGACCTGGCGCTTTTCGATGTCGCAGTGCTGCCGTGGCCAGACAGAAAGAAAACTGGATTTCTCGTTGGTATCGGGCCGACCTTTGTCTTTCCGACCGCCACATCCAAAAGCGCCGGCCAGGGCGCGTGGCAGGCAGGCCCTGCACTCGGGGTTATATATGGCGGTATTCCGGGACTGCTAATAGGGTTCATAGCCCAAAATCCGATTAGCTTCGCGTACACCTCACCCAATCGTCCTCCGCAAAACACATTTGAGTTCCAACCCGTTCTCGCACTCCATCTGTGGAAAAAATGGTATCTGCGGTCCGCGGAGGCTAACTGGACAATGGGTTGGCATCGTCATTCGCCCACGATGCTGCCGCTGAGCCTGGGCCTTGGTCGAACCGTCGTGCGACCGGGGCTGCCGCCGATGAGTCTGTTTGTTACGGGACAGTGGATGGCGTATCGGCAATTCGCGCCGATCGCGCAACAGACAACGATCAACTTCGGTCTCACCATGGCATTCCCCCAGCTGCAATCTTACTGGGGTGACTAGAATTTCATTGACCGCGATGAATCAGATAGTTCATCCTTCTGAGGCCTTTCGAGTCAGTAAGCTTAATCTTGTTGAGAATGTTCGGCCAGAGCATCCTCGGATGAAGTCGTAAGTTGTCAGAGCAAAGCGCGGAAACAAAGGGGCGGCAGAGGCTGAAGGCCGAATTTCTTAGTGTGTTGTCTGCCTTCGTATTCTTCTTCCGGGCGTTCAATCTGATCAGTTTCCACGAGCCATTCTTTCATAAACAGCAAATTGACGTCTATTCAGTACTAAACCTGCTCATAGCCGCGGCAATCGCAGGTAAAGTGCTACCCCTTGTGGGATTGCTTCCTTTTCTGAATGTGTTTCACGGAAAAGCGCTAATTTGCGCAATTCTTTGGAAGACATCCCCATCTGTTCACTGCGGGATTTATTGTTCCGCTATTGTGATTTTCTCGCGCCATTCATTTTTGAGGACAAGGATCTCGGCGTTGCAATTCGACAATGGATATTTCGAGAGGATTGGTACCGGTTTTGGGAGTTCAACTTTGGGATTTCGCATTATTATTCATCTATCTGGTTGCCAGAGAAACGATAGAAGAAATCGGCGGCCCGCGCATGCGCCGACTCCTCTTTTGCCTCTCGTTCAGTTTAGAGACTTCGCGAGTCAGAGAGGAGAATTGCTAACGCTAGCGACGAGCTCAGAAATGGATCTGAACCCTTTACTCACGGTACTGATCACTGCGACCACCTCCTCAATGCCGGCAGAACTCCCCTTGCCCTTCGCGTGCCGATTGAAAGCGTGAGGCCCCTTTTGACAAGCCGCGAAAAAAACTAGAGGCTTTCGGCTGTGGGAAGTCCTGTAATCAGCATGGAAAGGTCTAACGGATGGACCCTCAAGCCCCCGCGGGGAGCGGCCATCGCCGGCGTAATTTTTTCGCTCCTGTTGATCGTTGGTCTGGGACTCACGCGCTACGCTGTCCCGGCTGATCCGAGCCTGCCGGGAGTTTGGATGACCGACCCAGACCGCCGAAAGGCGGTACGATTTGCGCTGGACCTGGTTCCGTTTGCCGGAATCGCATTTCTGTGGTTCATCGGCGTGCTCCGCAATCGCTTAGGGGAGCTCGAAGATCAGTTCTTTGCAACCGTATTTCTCGCCAGCGGGTTGCTGTTTGTGGCTTGCATGTTCGCTGCAGCGGCTGTGATGGGAGCGCTTATTGAGTCAGTGGCCGCCGGCAATATAGACAGCGAAACCTACTACTTCGGTCGCCGTGTAGGCGACGCGCTGGTGAATCTGTTCGCTATGAAGATGGCGGGAGTCTTCATGATCTCGGCCTGCACAATCGGGTTGCGTACCGCCATTTTCCCGCGTTGGGTGGCGTTCTCGGGCTATGCGTGTGCCCTGGTGCTGCTGGTGGTGATCGCCAATTGGAGGTGGATCACGTTGGTTTTCCCGATCTGGATGTTGCTGGTTAGCGCGCAGATTTTGTTGGCGGAGTTTGCCTCCCGTGATGCCGATGGAGCCGTCCTGGGTACGATCGGCCGTAAGCACTAACCAGGGTTCGAAGGGATCCGCGCAAATGGCCGGGCAGACTCCGCACAACGCACCGACGCTCGATGATTCGGCCAGAATTGCATACGAGACCATGCGTGGTTCGTATGAGAGAATTATGATGTCGTGGATAGGGACCGCGACTTCGCTAATCACTTTCGGCTTCAGTATCTACAAGTTCTTTCAAATCGAAGCGCCGGACACCGGACAGCAGAATCGCCTCATTGGACCACGCGAATTCGCGTTCGCGCTGGTGAGCATCGGACTCTTTTCACTGCTGCTAGCGACGGTTGAGCATCGCCTGGCGGTCAGGGCGCTCGCGGCGCAATACGGCATCAGGCGTCGCTCGCTGGCGGGAGTGGTCGCCGTACTGATTTCGACTCTGGGCATCTTCGCACTATTAGCGATGATCTTTCGTGAATAACGCCATTTCTGAAGAGCTGGCGATGAGTACCAACGGCCGAACGACTTCCAGTCGAGTCTAATTTCGATCAGATTCGCAGCGGGCGCTACGAGGCCAAGGCACCAGTTGAGATCAAGGATGAACGTTCGTTGAAGATAGGGCCTTTAATTTCTAGTGGTCGCCATGATCGGCGCCAGCATGGCGGCCCCTGGCTATTCGCAAACCGGCGGTTCCTCGGCCGCCTCTGTACAGGGAGAAACCACAGAGCTTCGTGTGGCCGCGATCATTGCTCCGCCGAGCGTTATGGAAAAGAACGGCACGCTAACCGGATTCAGCGTCGACCTCTGGAACGCGATTGCCCCTCGGCTGAAGGTCAAGACGAGCTATCAGATCGTGCCCGACGTGAGCCATTTGGAAGAAGCTATGCGATCCAAAAGCGCCGACGTCGTCATCGGTCTATTTATAACCTCTGCGCGGGACACGGATTTCGATTTTTCGATCCCGACATTGCAAGCAGGGTTGCAGGTTATGGTGCGCGATACTGGCGAGAAAGCAGAAAGTACAAGCCCGGTTTGGGATATGCTCCGTCTGCTGTTTTCGCGAACGACCATAATGTGGCTGGGCATCGCCCTGGTGCTCGTCCTGATCCCCGCTCATCTCGTCTGGCTGTTCGAACGGCGACGACCGAACGGAATCATTTCGAGCCCGAGCTACTTTCCGGGAATCTTCGAGGCATTTTTTTGGGCGATTTCGACGCTGACGGGATCACCAGAGGGAATGCCCCATCAATGGGTGGCTCGCACGTTCGCAATCTTCTGGATATTCGCTGGCGTGGTTTTCGTTGCATTCTACACCGCCCAGCTGACGACCACCTTGACCGTAGAGCAGATTCGCGGCGCTATCGAGGGGCCAAGCGATTTGCCAGGTAAGCAGGTCGCCACAATAGCGGGCAGCACCGCCGCCGATTATCTTCGTCAGCAGAACGCACAGGTGCTCGAGTTCACGACGACTGATCAGGTGTATAAAGCTCTCCTCGACAAGAGAGTGGATGCGGTGGTCTTGCCCGCGCCACTGCTCCTCTACTACGCAGCTCATGAGGGAAAGGGACGGGTGAAGACGGTCGGTGCCGAATTTAACACTGCGCCTGCCGCCATGATGGTGCAGCTGGACAGCCCGCTGCGCAGAAAGATCGATCTCGCTTTGATCGCACTTCGTGAGAACGGCGCCTATCAGCAGATCTACGACAAGTGGTTCGGCACCTCCGCCCCTTAGGAAGCGCCAACTTGAAGTGGCTGCGATCGCAACTGGTACCCTCCGCTACGGTCTTAAGCCTGCTGATGAGTGCCGTTCTGGTGGTGTCGGCAAACGCGCAGCAAACGCCGACGCCTGCACAACCGCCGCCCAAAGTTATGACTGATCAGGAATTGGCAATCAGCGTCCATAATCCGTTTGAGGATTTTGTCAAAGTTCCGATTCAGTCCACGACGGGATTTCAGGTCGGTCACAATCACAACGCCGGCGATAGCTTGAACGTCGAGCCGTTTGTGCCGTTTTCGCTGAATGCGGATTGGGACCTGTTCGCACGGCCGAGCCTGACCGTCACTTACCTGCCTAGTCCCCATGAGCAGTTCGGCTTCGAAGACTTGCAGACCTCTTTTTTTCTGACTCCGGCGAAGGATACCACCTGGATTTGGGGCGTCGGACCGATTTTGCAGTTTCCTACCGCTACCAGCAAAGAACTGGGGACCGGCCGCTGGTCGGCTGGACCAACCGCGGCGCTGGTCTACTCCGAGGGCCCGTGGCTCAATGCAATCCTCGCATACCAGCTCATGTCGTTTGCCGGAAATCGTGACCGCGGGAGCGTGAATCAGACCTATATTGAGCCTGAAATCAGCTACAATTTCGAGAGCGGTTGGTCCGTCGACTGCGATCCCGCGATCACGCACGACTGGACGGCCGACGCCGCCGACGCATGGACCATTCCGATGGGCGCGGATATCGGCAAGGCGTTCAAGCTGGGCTCCCAAGAATTGGGTCTACAGGTTGGCGGGTACGACCTTGTGAAGCGTCCCGATGGCGCTCCGCAATGGATAATCCGCGTAAGCGCAACGTTCCTCTTCCCCGCCGGGCATCAGTGACAAGTCGCAGGTAGTTAATCTCGACGGCCTTTGTTATTGGGTTGGCCGTTGCCAGAGGATCTATGCTGTAGTCCGCTTTGGTGGATTGACGCCGTTCGGTCGGCCGCCAGAGAGGACACGTAAGCTTCCCCGTCAAGTGGACAGTAGCGAAGTAGAATTTGACCCTGCGAGCAAGCGCTCGCGATACACCGCTGGGGGCAGGTTACCCAGGGCTTGGTGAGGGCGTTCCTCGTTGTAACTGATGATCCACTGATGAGTGATTTCGCGGACCTCATTGAGAGACCCAAAAAGCCAGCCGTTAAGTACTTCGGTACGATAGGAGCGATTAAAGCGTTCAATGAAAGCGTTCTGGTTCGGCCTGCCGGGCTGAATGTGCCAGTTCGATGTCCTGATCCGCGCACCAATCGGTAAAATGCTGAGCGGTCAGCTCGGGCCCATAGTACATGGGGAAGCGGCCATGGCCGGGGATTGAGACTCCTGAGATGGTTGATGTGCAAGCCAAAACCTTCGGGAGGATCGCCAGCCATGACCAAGACCGAGAGTACGCCGGGGAGCGCAACGCTGGTAGCGGTTGGTCAATCATAGAACTGCGCTGATCAGCCAGATGCGCGGACTCCTGCTCGATCGTGGGATAGCGATCGCGGTATCGGCTACACGGGCACGGCGACTGATTCCAAAGATCCTGGCCACACCTAATGATGAGCTGACCGAGATGATGCGGGAGATCGTCTCGAGTTTGTACGCCTTCATGCTCCAGATCGACGAACGCATCAAAGACTTCGATCGAAAGATTAGCGCGATCTTCAAGGCCAGCGACGTTTGTCAGAGGATCGCCAAGATCCGAGGGATCGGGCCGAAGACGGCGACCGCCATGATAGCGGCGATCGGTGACGGCTCCGACTTCAAGAACGGCCGCCACCTGGCAGCCTGGCTCGGGCTGGTACCGCGCCAGCATTCGAGTGGCGATCGCACAGTGATGATGGGTATCACCAAACGCGGCAGCCAGCACTTGAGGACGCTACTCGTACACGGTGCGCGCGCAGTTGTCCGCACGGCAGTGAGAAAAACAGATTCTAGAAGTCTTTGGGTCAACGAGCTTCGCCAGCGGCGCGGTTATAACCGTGCAACGGTCGCGGTAGCCAACAAGAACGCACGGGTCATCTGGGCCGTGCTGACCAGTGGCGAGCCGTATCGCGCCGCTGCGTGAGGAATGAGCGAGGTTGCTTGAAGGATCGGAAAATGGGCTGACGGATCGAACCGACACACTCAAACCCTGTCTTTTATAATGGCCCTCGAGGCCGACCACTTGTCGAGGAGAGTGTGAGCGGATTTTCCAATTGGGCGCGCCTTAAAGTGGTGACGCCGGATAGATGTTTGCAATCGATCATCGCCAGACCAACACCCAGAACCTTCTTGCCACGGGGGAGCCGTCCATAGATGTAGTAAGTAGCCGAACTGATCCCGTGCTTGCGCCAGACCTCATTGGCCGGCAACCCGGCGTCCGCTTCCTTCAGTATCTCGACAATTTGGCTTTCCGTGAATCGCGACCGTTTCATCCGAACCTCCCGGCCAAATCCTGCCAGAAAGTTCTACTTCCCGCCTGTCTCGCCCAAGGGGAAGCTTACGGCCCGGGTTTTGCCTTGTGGAGTCGGGTTCTCGAAGCGTAAGGTGACGCACATTCAGTGGGCTAAGAACACGCGGTTCGCGATTGCCTTGCTTTTCGGGGTTCGGAGCCAGCCACCGGAAGAGAGCCTCCTAAGGATGAGAACAGCTTAGATGTCGCGAAAACTAATCATTACTGCGGTCGCAATAGTGGCCATCGTTGGCGGCGTTGCCGCCTATTTTTTTCTGGCGAAGCCCGCCCTTCCGCCAGGCATCGCTGGCGGCAATGGGAGACTTGAGGGAAAGCAGGTCGATATCGCAACGAAGTATCAGGGGCGTATCGCCGAAGTGCTGGCAGATGAGGGCGACACGGTCGAGGCGGGACAGATCGTAGCCAAGATGGATGTCGAACCGCTTGACGCCCAATTGCGTAACGCCCAAGCCAAGATTCGCGAGGCTCAGGACAATCGACGCACTGCACAAGCCGACGTAGGGGTCAAGAAGGCCGAGCTTGAGTACGCCAATAAGCAATACAAGCGTTCCAAGGAGTTAGTGCTACGAGGCGCGGTGAGCGAGCAAGAGCGTGACGTCGATCTTGCTCGTGCCGACATGAGTCGGGCGGCGCTGGTGGGCTCCCAAGCTCAGGTAGTCGCCTCTCAATCGGCGATCGACGCCGCGACGGCAGAGGCTGAACGCCTGCAGGCCGAAATCAAGGACAGCCTGCTGCGGGCGCCGATTCGCGGAAGGGTGCAGAATCGTTTGGCCGAACCAGGCGAAGTTTTGCCAGCGGGTGGCAAGGTGCTTGCACTGGTGGATTTGACCGACGTCTATATGTACGTCTTCCTACCCGAGACGGTCGCCGGAAAAGTACCACTGGGTGCAGAGAGTCGGATTATTCTCGACGCTTACCCCGAGTATCCGATCAGGACCACGGTCACCTTCGTTTCACCCAGTGCACAGTTCACCCCTAAGCAAGTGGAGACGGCGGAGGAACGGCACAATTTGAGCTTCCGCGTCAAGTTGCAGCTTGACAAGGAGCGACTGAGGCAGTTCGAACCCTTCGTCAAGGTTGGAATCCCGGGTATGGGCTACGTCCGATACAACAAGGACGTGCAATGGCCGTCATCCTTGGAATATAAGGGCGTGCCTCAGCAGTTTAGCTCAGACACTGGAAGTGCGACAGGTTCGCATTGATGAGTGAAGTGGGGGAGTTCGTCGCAAGCCTTAGCGACGTTAACCATCGCTATGCGGACGCGGTCGCGCTGGACGGCGTAACCCTCGATATTCCGTCACACCGGATGGTTGGGGTTATCGGCCCCGACGGCGTTGGAAAATCCACGATGCTCGCGCTCATTGCTGGCGTTCGAAAGATTCAAGCCGGCAAAGTCGTCGTGCTGGGGGGAGATATTGGCGAGGCTCGCTTCCGGCGCTTGGCTTCCTTCCGCGTTGCATATCTGCCCCAAGGATTGGGCAAGAATCTCTATCCGACCCTCTCGATCTTTGAGAATATCGATTTCTTCGGCAGGCTGTTTGGACAATCGCGCGAAGAGCGAGAGTGGCGAATAAAGGACTTGTTCGACAGCACCGATCTGACTCCGTTCCGTGATCGCCCCGCCGGAAAGCTGTCAGGAGGAATGAAGCAGAAGCTCGGCCTATGCTGTTCGTTAATCCACGATCCCGATTTGCTTATCCTCGATGAGCCGACCACGGGCGTCGACCCGCTGGCGCGTCGGCAGTTTTGGGAGCTGATTGATCGAATCAGGGTTCGTCGACCGCATATGAGCGTGATGGTCGCGACCGCCTACATGGACGAAGCGGAACGCTTCGATTGGCTGGTCGCGATGAACGCTGGGAAGGTTCTGGCGACGGGGACGCCCGACGAACTCAAAGACTCAACCAATCAGCCAACGCTAGAGAAGGCCTTCATTCAGCTCCTACCCGAAGAGTCTCGTCGCGGCCACAAAGAACCGGAGATTACCCCCTGGCAATCCAGCGGTGGCACGCCCGCGATCGAAGCGGAAGGCCTAACCCAGCGCTTTGGTACCTTCACTGCGGTCGATCACGTCAGCTTTCGTATTGAGCGTGGAGAGATCTTTGGTTTCCTCGGGTCGAATGGATGCGGCAAAACGACCACGATGAAGATGCTGACCGGGTTGTTGCCGCCGACTGAAGGTACCGCGCTGCTCTTCGGCAATCCGGTCAAGGGCGGCGACGTCGAATCACGGCGTCACGTCGGCTTCATGTCCCAGGCCTTTTCGCTCTACACCGAATTAACCGTGCGGCAGAATCTGGAACTACACGCCCGTCTTTTCGATTTGCCAAGAGAAACGTCGCACCAGCGCATAGAGGAATTGCTCGACGTTTTCGGGCTGAGGACAACGGCCGACGTGCTGGCCGAGAGCCTGCCGATGGGAATTCGGCAGCGGCTATCGCTGGCGGTCGCGGTGATTCACGAACCGGAGATGTTAATTCTCGACGAGCCAACTTCGGGCGTCGATCCTGTGGCCCGAGACGGCTTCTGGGAGTTGCTGATCAAATTGTCGCGCGAAAGCGGCGTCACAATCTTCCTTTCAACCCATTTCATGAATGAGGCTGCTCGCTGCGACCGGATGTCGATGATGCATGCCGGCAAGGTGCTGGCCCAGGGCCCACCCGCAAAACTCGTCGAGGAGCGCCGGGCCGAAAGCCTTGAGGATGCCTTTATTGGATACCTCGAGGAAGCGGCGCAAACACCTGTGGTGTCGTCCGACCCTCCTGGTGGGCCGCCTGCGCAAGAGGCTGCGGCACATACCGAGCGCGCACCAGATACGAGCGGTCGGTTCAGTTTCGGCCGCGCTTGGGCCTTCGCACGCCGAGAAACGGTCGAATTGCGCCACGATCGGGTGCGCCTGGCTTTCGCGCTCCTCGGACCGATTCTCCTGATGATCGTGTTTGGTTACGGCATCTCACTTGACGTCGATCATTTGCCGTTCGCCGCCCTGGACTTCGACAACAGTCCTTCCAGTCGTGCCTATGTCGATATGTTTCGTGGTTCATACTATTTCGTCGAGCAACCACCGCTAACTAGTTACGACAATCTCAACTATCGACTACGCAGCGGTGAACTCCGCTTCGCGTTAGAAATACCATCAGGCTTTGAGCGCGATCTGCTGCGGGGGCGGAAGCCCGACATCGTCGCTTACATCGATGCGGCTATCCCGTTCCGGGCAGAGCTCACGCGCAACTACGTGCAAAAGGCGAACCTTGAGTACTCGATGCAGCTGCGCGATAAACGTGGTCGGCCGACTGCGCTTCCGCAGCCAGTAGAGTTCAACGTTCGGCTTTTGTACAACCAGGCTTTCAAGAGCGTGTATGCGATGGTTCCGGCCGACATCATGCTCTTGTTGATCCTGATTCCCTGTATGCTCACCGCTTTGGCGGTGGTGCGGGAAAAGGAATTGGGGTCGATAGCCAATTTCTATTCGGCTCCCGCCAGCCGATTCGAGTTTCTGATCGGCAAACAGATGCCGTACCTCGCGGTTTCCTTTATTCAGTTCGCATCGCTCGTGCTCGTCGCGCTTTTAGTTTTTCAAGTTCCCATGAAAGGAAGCTGGGCGACGCTGATCGCAGGGGCCTCGCTATACCTTATGGCAAGCGTCGGCTTCGGCCTGCTGATTTCGGTTTTTGCTCCAACCCAGACGGCAGCCATTTTTGCAGCTGCGATCATTACGATGCTGCCCGCGATCCAGTTTTCAGGGATGTATGCGCCCGTGTCTTCGTTGGCAGGGACTGCTCGCCTGCTCTCTAGCCTCTTTCCCAGCACCTACTTCCAGGCAATCAGTGTGGGCACCTTCACGAAGGCGCTCGGCTTCGCCGCGCTATGGCGCAATTTCGTTGCCATCGCGATTACTGCGATCTTGTACTTCAGCGTGTCTGTGACTCTATTGCAAAAGCAGGAGCGCTAAGATCCTAACGTGAAACCCTTGTTCCACATCATTCGCCTGGGTCTGAAAGAGATGATCAGCCTTTGGCGCGACCCGGTGCTGCTCTTTCTGATCTTTTACTGCTTTACCTTCTCCGTGTACTCCCCTGCGAAGAGTGCGGTTATGGAGGTGAAGCATGGGTCGATTGCGGTCGTCGACGAGGATGATTCCGCCGTGTCGCGCAAGATCTTCGATGCATTCCTGCCGCCCCTCTTCAATCGCCCAGTCAAAATACCGCTCAGCGCGATCAATCGGGTGATGGATGAGAGCCAGTACACGTTTGTTGTCGATATCCCGACGCAATTTCAGAAGGATCTTACTGAAAGGTCAATCCCCGACGATTGAAATAGTTAGCGATGCAACGGCGATGAGTCAGGCGGGTAGAGGACCATCGTATATCGAGAATATCATCGCGCAGGAGATCAAGCCGTACTGGGGGGGTCCGAAGGAGGTTGATCCAGTGGTGGTGCGTTTGGAAGCACGCGCGCGCTTCAACCCCAATATGAGGCAGGGTTGGTTCGACGGGATCAATCAAATCATCAATAATATTTCGGTTCTGGCGATTTTCTTGACCGGAGCAGCTGTTCTGCGGGAGCGCGAGCGTGGCACGATCGAGCATCTGCTGGTCATGCCGCTTCAGCCGTTTGAGCTGATGTTCGCCAAGATCTGGGCCAACGGCTTGGTAGTCGTAGTAGCAGCGATGGCGTCGCTTCTTATCGTCGTCAAAGGTGCGTTGGGGGTCCCGATAACGGGTTCGATGATGCTCTTTGTTACCGGCCTCGTCGATTATCTATTCTCGGTAACTGCGCTCGGCGTGATGCTCGCGACGGTCGTCCGCTCGATGCCACAGTTCGGCCTGCTCGCGTTCCCGGTCTTTATTGTGATGAACCTTCTTTCCGGCGGGCAAACGCCGCTGGAGAGCATGCCGATCCTACTTCAGCGGATCATGCAGTTCGTACCCTCGACTCATTTCGTCAGCTTCTCGCAAGCGGTGCTTTTCCGCTCTGCCAACCTGGAAATGGTGTGGCCGGATCTGGCGAAAATGTTTTTGATTGGGTCAGCTTACACGGTTTTCACGCTTTCGCGTTTCCGCAAGATGCTGGCCGCGATTCAATAAAAGGGGTAGCTGGTGGGCAAAAGGGTCTCGATACGGTATTTCATTGCAAGGGCGCTTGCTGCAGTGCTGGCGAGTACCCTGATCCTCGGTTGCTCAGCCACCTCCGAACCTAAGGGTATCTGGTCCAAATTGTGGAAGCTTGAGGTTGGGCCGGATTACCAACGGCCGACGATGGCGCCGGCGGATGAGTTTCGGTCAGAGGTCGGTCCCTCTGAGGCGCAATCTTTGGCCGACTTACCCTGGTGGCAGGTCTTCAACGACAAAGCGCTTCAGCAACTGATCGTTCAGGCTCTGGCCAACAACTACGATCTGCAATTAGCGGCTGCTCGGGTAGAGCAGGCCCGTGCCTTCGTCGGCGTCACGGCCTCCCAGTTCTATCCTCAGGCTGGTTATCAGGCGTTCGCCGGACGCGAAGAAACCTTTGTCCCGCTGGGGTCACCCAACGGCAATGTAACTTTCAATGCCTTTTCGGCGGCGTTGAACGTGGCTTGGGAGCTCGACGTATGGGGGCGTATTCGCCGTTCGACCGAAGCGGCGCGCGCGAGTCTGTTTGCCCAGGAAGATGTTCGACGCGGCGTGATGCTCACTCTGGTGAGCGATGTGGCGGCCAGCTACTTCCGGTTGCTCGAATTCGACCGCGAACTGGCTATCGCCCAGGAAAGTTCAAAGACCTACAAACAGAACCTCGACCTTTTTTCCCAACGGTTCCAGTTCGGGAGGGATAGTAAACTTCCGGTAGCCCGAGCCCAGGCGGCGTATGATTCGAGCCTGGCTCAGATTGCGCTTTTGCAGCGCGCGATCGCTCAGCAGGAGAACGCCATTAGTGTCTTACTGGGAAGCTATCCCAAGGCGGTCGAGCGCGGGGCTCCGTTGACGGCTCAGGTCGCGCCGAAAACACCGGTTGGAATGCCGAGTGATCTGCTACGACGGCGCCCTGACGTGCTGCAGGCCGAGCAAAACATGATCGGAGCGAACGCGGAGATCGGTGTTGCCGTCGCGAACTTCTTTCCCCGCATCGGCCTTTCGGCCTTGTACGGTGGCCAGGCCGAGGATATCGACAAAGTCTTTGATAGCAGTTTCAGTATCTGGAACGTCTTCGGCGGCCTGACTGGTCCCATCTTCCAGGGCGGACGCTTGCTCGAGACCTACTACGGCCAACAAGCTTTTTGGGACGGCGCGATCGCCCAATACAAACAGACGGTGATTTCGTCGTACCGTGAGGTTTCAGACTCCCTGATCGCTCAGCAGACGCTGGTCACGGAACGGGAGGCTTATCAGAGTCAAGTCCAGGCGTTGCGCGATGCGGTCGACCTGTCGTTGCTTCGCTACGACGTTGGACGAGCGAGCTATTTTGAGGTGCTCGAGGCCGAGCAACAGTTGTTTCCTGCCGAGGATGCCGTCGCTCAGACGCAGCGTGACGAGCTTCTAGCGGTGGTTGATCTGTATAAGGCACTGGGTGGAGGCTGGCAGATCAGCGACCCTGACTGGAGCCATCCGCGCTGAGGGTTTCTTAGCTACGGAATTGCTTCAGTATCCCTAAAGCCTGAGATGGAGGGTTGCGCGCTTGGCCAAAGACGGTAAGAAGAAGACTTCAGGAAAAGACGGCTCGACCAACGGAAAGAGCGTTGCCGGCAAACTCAAGGGGAAGCTATTTGAACAGGAACTGGCCAAACTGCACGAAGAGCTCGTAAAGGTCCAGCTCTGGG
This sequence comes from uncultured Pseudomonadota bacterium, assembly GCA_963837035.1. Classification (GTDB taxonomy): domain Bacteria; phylum Desulfobacterota; class Binatia; order Binatales; family Binataceae; genus JASHZA01. The sequence goes on along the minus strand of CAWIMH010000015.1, from coordinate 509,237 downwards.
TTCACCACAAAGGTCTCAAGGTCGTCATTATCTTCGAAGGTCGTGACGCTGCCGGAAAGGGGGGCGTGATCAAACGCATAACCGAGCGGGTGAGCCCTCGGGTCTTTCGAGTAGTAGCGTTGCCGGCGCCAACCGAGCGCGAAAAGACGCAAATGTACGTTCAACGCTATATGCCGCATTTTCCGGCCGCAGGCGAAGTCGTTATCTTCGATCGGAGTTGGTACAACCGGGCTGGAGTCGAAAGAGTGATGGGGTTCTGCGACCAACAGCAGGTCGAGCGGTTTCTCGAACTCTGTCCAGTCTGGGAAAAAACTATGGTCGAGTCAGGTATCTTACTGATTAAGTACTGGTTCGAAGTTAGCAAGGATGAACAGACGCGGCGGTTCCAGGCCCGTATCGACGACGGTAGAAAAATCTGGAAGCTTAGCCCGATGGATATGGAATCTCATCGCCGGTGGTATGACTATTCGCGGGCTCGCGACGAGATGTTGGTGGCGACGGATACCTCGTATGCGCCTTGGTACATCGTAAACGCAGACGACAAGCGGCGGGCGCGGCTCAACTGTATCAAGCATCTGCTGAGTCTGATTCCGTATCACGAGATTGAGCGCGAAAAGGTTAAGCTGCCCGACCGGCAGAAGCCTCACGGGTACGAGGAACCAAAGAATCGGCAGTACAACATCGTGCCCGAGGTTTACTGAAGTCATCGACTAATCGTGGATGAGCTCACGCAGCGATTTCAGGATGCTGAACGAAGGCCGGACGATCGACGCCGAACTCCAAGCGTGCGGAACAATCGATTCCTCTCTTTCCACTCCTTCCGCTGTTTCTTGTACCAGCTTGGCGCTGACCTTCTGTGCGTTCTCAGGGCTAGACCTGCTGATTGACTATCAGCTATCAGCCTAAAACCCATTGATTCGGCGTTGTCGCTACTAAGAATTCGATTTGAGCCGAAATGTGAGCTGCTGCGAGAATTGCGGGCGAGCTGATGCGCCTGACTAAATCGAGCTGTAACTAGAAATCGTTATTGCTGCCGATTTCTGATCGAGGTTGAAAAAACCCCAATAGAGGATCCTCAGACGACGGCGGAGCGGCCACGCGGCACAACCGTTGGTAAGCAGGAATCAGGGGCGAATCAGGCGGCGAGACGTTCGTAGCGGTGATGCAGGCCACTGACTTGTGGAATGGCGACGACTCTTCCGATCCTGGGTGGCATGACCGGGCGGGGGTCTGGGCAATCCTTGTCGAGTGAGAGATGGGTGCGCGTTTGGTGGTAGTAGTCGATATATGTTGAGAGTACGCGGCGCAGATGGCGTTCGTTGAAGATCACGATGTAATCCAGACACTCGCGGCGAATCGAGCCGATGACGCGCTCGACGAAAGCGTTTTGCCAAGGTGAGCGTGAAGCGGTGACGACTTCAGTGAGCCCCATCGCATCGACTCGCCTGCGGAATTCCGAGCCGTAAGAGGCGTCGCGGTCGCGCAACAGATAGCGCGGCGCAGTATCCCGCGGGAACGCTTCAGTTACCTGACGCGAGAGCCAGCCAGCGGTCGGGTGCCCCGTGACATCAAATCGTACAATCTTCCTGCGATCGTGGGCCAGAATGATCATCACATACAGCAGCCGAAACGACACCGACGCGACTACGAACATATCGATCGCAGCGATGCCGGCGGCCTGCGTGCGCAGGAAGCTACGCCAGGTCGGCGAAGGTGTCCCTCGGCTTCGCACCATATACTTGGCAACCGTGGCTTGGCTGATCTCGATCCCGAGCTCGAGCAGCTCGCCGTGGATCCGGGGCGCAGCCCAGAGCGGATTGGCGCTGCTCATCTCACGGATTAGCTGGCGGACTTCGCGATGCACTGACGGTCGTCCGGACCTTGAACGCCAACGCCAACAGAGCCGAAATCCTTGCCGGTGCCATCGGATCACCGTCGCCGGCTGACCAACACCATGGTGTCCAGAGAGCGCGGCCATATCCGGTATAGCCAGACCCAGAGCAGCCGGTCGATCGCGATCAGGTGGGGCCGACCCGGCCGCTGGCGACGAACAACGTGCAGCTGATGACGAAGCGCGAGGTTCTCCAATTCCAGAACCGCCCGGCTACGGAACCGGCGGGCAATGGCGGCGACGATGGAATGCACATGCTTGAGCATGCGGCGACACTACGTTGACCCCTCCCAAAACTCTGGACTTTTCGCCGCTTTCAGAGTTTTCAGTATGGACAGGGGTCTTCGAGATTGATTTTGGCCAAAAAGGGTCGGGACCCATCTTCAACTGTGCGAAGGTCAGAAGTTGCAGAATCTGAGAACAGAGCAAGGACGGGTAACCTTCCATCGCACCGGAGGGACGCTGGTGGTGCGCCTATCGGGGCCCTGGCACCTGGCCCAGGATATTCCGTCCGCGGAACTTCTGAGCCACGAGATTGCGGCTAATCATCCGCCAAAGCGACTGGCGTTCGACGCGACGCAACTGACGCGATGGGACAGTGGACTAGTAGCGTTCTTGGTCGAAGCGTATGAGCTTTGCCGCCACCACGGCATTGTGGACGATCCCAGCGGTCTTCCCACAGGGTTGAAACGGCTGCTGGAGTTGGCTGAAGCGGTTCCCGAGAAGAAAGGCGCGCGGAGCGAAACGGCCCGGGTTTCGTTCTTCACCAGAGTCGGCAACGCAAGTCTCGGTTACGGTGCGTCGGTGGGCGAGTTCGTGTCGTTTGTGGGCGATTTGACGCTGGCCTGCGGCCGGTTAGTGCGGCGCCAGGCGCGCTATCGCACGGTGGATTTTCTGGAGGCGATTGAACAGTGCGGCGCGAGCGCGGTTGGAATAGTGATTCTGATTGCATTTCTGGTGGGAGTGATACTCGCGTTCATGGGGGCGGTGCAGCTCTCGCAGTTTGGCGCTTCGATCTATGTGGCCGATCTGGTGGGTATCGGCATGGTCCGCGAAATGGGCGCGATGATGACAGCGATTATCATGTCGGGACGCACCGGCGCGGCGTTTGCCGCCAAGCTGGGGACGATGAAGGTGACGCAGGAGATCGACGCGCTCACCACGATGGGTATTTCGCCGCTGGACTTTCTGGTGCTGCCGCGGGTGCTCGCGCTGGTCTTGATGATGCCGCTGCTGTGTTTGTGCGCGGACCTGGTGGGGATCCTCGGTGGATTGTTCGTCGGCGTGGGGATGCTCGACCTCAGTGCGACCAACTATATGCGCGAAACCATCTCGACGTTGACGCTGGTCAATGTCTTCGGGGGGCTTTTCAAGGCGACGTTCTATGGAGCGCTCATCGGGATGGCCGGTTGTTTGTGCGGTTTTCAATGCGGCAACAGCTCGTCCGCAGTCGGTGACGCGGCGACCCAGGCGGTGGTGCTGTCCATCGTGATGGTCGTGGTCGCCTGCGGACTATTCGCGGTCGCCTTCAGCGTACTTGGAATCTGATTAGCGGCTACGCCAATGATCACGCCAACGGCCGACATGAGAGCAGAGGCAAACGCGCCAGAGCACATTGTGGTGCGGAATGTGACGATGGCCTACGGCAGCTTCGTCCTGATGCGCGATCTGAACTTTATCGTTAAGCGGGGCGACATCTTCATCATCATGGGCGGCAGCGGCTGCGGCAAGAGTACTTTGCTACGCCACCTGATCGGCCTGAAGGATCCGGCGAATGGACAGATACTGTATGGCGACGTCGACTTTACCAAGGCCGCGCCCGCAGTCACGCGAGGGACTCCTGCGGCGCTTCGGCGTGCTGTATCAGAGCGGCGCGCTGTGGAGTTCGATGACGCTGGCCGAGAATATCGGATTGCCACTGGGCGAATTCACCGACCTCAAGCCCGCGCAAATTCGGGAAATCGCCTCGCTGAAGCTGGCGCTGGTGGGCCTCGAGGGCTTCGAGGATTTCTACCCGAGCGAGATCAGCGGGGGAATGCAAAAGCGTGCGGGGCTTGCCCGGGCCATGGCGCTTGACCCGGAAATTCTGTTCTTTGACGAGCCCTCCGCGGGTCTCGACCCGATCAGCTCGCGCCTGCTCGACGACCTGATTCTAGAGTTGCGCGAGAATCTCGGGGCGACGATCGTGGTGGTCACCCACGAGTTGGCCAGTATTTTCACTATCGCCAACAATAGTGTTTTTCTCGACGCCGAGTCACGCACCCAGATAGCGACTGGCGACCCGCACGACATGCTCGCGAATTCTCAAGATCCGCGGGTGCGGAAGTTTCTCACCCGAGGCGCGGAAGGAGGCGACCCAGCTAATCCTCATGGCTAAACGCGTAAGTCCAACGGTGATCGGCATATTCGTAATCGCCAGCCTGGCCATCCTGATGGCCGCGGTTATCGTGGTCGGCTCGGGCCGTTTATTCCGCAAGCCGGTACGCTTTGTCTGCATGTTCCAGGGGGATTTGAACGGCCTCAAAGTAGGTGCGCCGGTAAAGGTCAGAGGCGTTCAAATCGGTTCGGTGGCATCGATTCGGCTGCAAATGACGCCGACGGAGGGCCAGTTGCGCCAAGGCGTCAATGAACTTCGATTGCCGGTGATACTCGACATTGATCGCTCGCAGATCACCGCGTTAGGAGGCACCGGCGCGGCCCTCGGGCAGAGCGGATTCAACGATCTGATCAAGCGTGGCCTGCGCGCACAACTGCAAACGGAGAGCCTGCTGACCGGCCTGCTCTACATAGATCTCGACCTTCACCCCGGTGCACGTTTGAACCTTGCGATCGAACCCGGCAGCGGACCGTACCGCGAGATTCCCACGGTTCCGACCCAACTCGAAGCCGTGCAGGAACGGGCGACTAAGGCCTTGGCGCGCCTGGAGACGATCGACGTGCAGGCCCTGGTCGTCTCTATCACTACGGCCGCCAACGCGATTAATGGCGTCGTCAGCTCGCCCGCGCTCAAGGCGACCATAGCCTCGCTGCAGGACACCACGGCCAATCTCAACCGGACCATCATCTCGGTGCGCGGGACCATCGATAGGCTTAACACCAAGATCGACCCGCTAGTGGCTGGCCTGCAAAATAACTCCAATGAAGTCAACGCGACGCTCCAGCAGACCCGCGCCACGATGCTCGATCTGCAATCGACCCTCGATCCCGATTCTCCCCTGGCGGTTCATCTGAACCAAGCACTCGAGCAGTTGACCGATACGACTCGCTCGATCGGTGTCCTGGCGGATTATCTGCAGCAAAATCCGTCGGCGGTGATTCGCGGCAGATATGTTCCCGACGATTCCAAATGAGCATGGATATTAGATACGCAATAATCGCACTCGCCGCGTCGCTCGGCGCTGCGGGATGTTCGCCCCTTGCACCGCGGCCCGATAACACCAGGTATTTCATCCTCGCGCCGCTGGCCAAGGCGGACGAGCAATCCGCCGCTTCAAATTCCCGGCAGCCACTCACTATCGGAGTCGGGCCGATCGACTTCCCCGACTATCTTCGGCGCACACAAGTAGTCACGCGCACCGATGACAACCAGATTAAACTGTCTCCCGAGTCTCGCTGGGCCGAGCCGCTCGACAAGAATTTCGAACGAACCCTGAGCGAGAACCTTTCCGCGTTGCTGCAGACGCAGCGGATAGATAAGTACCCCTGGTCCAACAGGAATCAGGTCAACTACCAGCTCACGGTTTACGTCGTGCGCTTCGAGACCGACAGTAGCGGCCAGGCGCAACTAGTCGCGCGCTGGATCATCAAGGACGGCGCCAGCGGCAAGGACCTTTACGCCTCGGAAACCGCCGCGAGTAAACCGGTGGTGAATGATGCTGGAGGCACATCTGCCGCACTCAGTGATGACCTCAAGGACTTAAGCGCCGCCATCGCTTCTGAGATCAAAGAATTAGACGGTCGCCGGGAAACTGGCTCTGCCAAGGAGTGACAGAATCCATAGCTGAGCCTACCGCTCGCTTGGCTTGGCCGGTGATTTCACCGGCTGAAAGAGTTCGATGTAAGGTGGTTGGACTTAGTGGTGAGATTTTTTTAGGCTTTTTCTTGATTAGCATCGGATGCAATTGGCTTAGCGTTCTGTTCCGTGAAGCCGGTCGGCCTTCAGCAGTTACTCAATCCTACCCGCCAGTATCGCAGGTCAACTTTGATCGTCGCATCTGCTTCTATCCGCACAATCGACCTTTATCGTCAGCACAATCTGCACGAAAAGTGTTTATCTGGCGGGATATGGAGTGAGCCGTCCGGGACTTGAACCCAGGACCCTGTGATTAAAAGTCACCTGCTCCAAGGACTCGCCACGTGTCGCTGCGTTGTGCTCGCTCCGCAGGGGATAAGTAACCGTGTTCTGTTGCCTTTCATCGGGGCGTAAGAATTCCGGCTTTTATTCGAGACGAGAAGCTTCCGTGGCACCGGGAGTTCGAATCCCTCGCTCCTCCTGTCAGTGCTCGATAGTGTTCGATGCTGTTTACGGCCCTGACGCTGTTGACGCGGCAGCTTGGGGCCCCTGACCTTCGGGGCGGTATCGATTCCCACAAGATGCTCGACTGGCAGGTCGCCCTGAAAACGCTTGATGCCGAGGCCGGCGGGTTTGGTGCCAAGCTGGTGCCAGAAACAGCGGGAGCGGTGGAAAGAGAGGACGGCGAATCGCTCGCCTGAGTGTGGAAAATCCGTCCATACTTCCCGCTGCGTCTTTTACTTCTTCTTTCCGAGCTGATTCGTAATCAGCAGGTCGCGGCTACCGAAACCGTACCATAGGATGACCATGCGGACCGTAAAGGACGTTCGGGTCACGTCTTTCTTGCAGCCACTTCTCCCGCACCGCTAGGCGCTTTTCGCAGTCCACCATTTTAGCTTGCAGCTCCGGGCGTCCGGTCTTCAGGTATTCGTCGGCAGCCTGATGGTATGCCGTCCGCAATTGCGTCGCCTCGGCGTCTTCCGTTGAGTCCGGCAGCCGCAGGAGGATTCTTTCACTGTCCAGGGCTGTGGGTGGCAGGCTGGCCATCCGCGCCATTTCGCCCTCACGTTGGTCTCGGCGCGTTCGAAGAGCATCTTCGCTTACGCCGATGAAGTGCTCTACTACGCTTCTCTCGACGTCTGACAATTTTGTGGTCATGAGCTCCTCCTATTCAGACAGTGGCGATGCGAAAAGATCACCGCGAACATTTCGAGTTTTTCCGGAGGCCACGGTTCATATCTCGGCTAACTCCGATCATCAAAAGCGTTGACTACCGCAGTTTGCGGCGATCGATGAACTCGCTCGTGCCATCGGCGCGGACGACCTGAGCGCCGGCGTACCTGATCTCGCAGAGCTGAACGATATTGCGCGCAACCGCCAGCACGTCGCCCTCGCGTAGCATCTCGCGGAGCCTTGCGAACTCGGCGTCACTCCACCACCAGGGTGTATCCATCATCCGGTGCGCGACCTTCAGCATCCCGAGCTGCTCGTCGAGGCTCGGTGGCCCGCCAACGGTCCCGCACTTCCAACAGCGATGCTCACCTTGGTTCTCCATGCTGATTCTCCTCCCCTGCCGTGCCCCACCGCACCAACGCACTCTCGAGCTCGGTCGCCCGTATCAACGTGCGCCGCGGGCTTGGCTTGATGCTCGCGAGCTCGCCGGCGCGCAACAGCCGCCGCACACTCCGGGGGTGCATTCGCAGTCTCGTGGCGACCTCGTCGATGGTAAGTAGCTGCATGGCCCCGTACCTGACGGATTGAGAACCGGCGCGCAAGTAGGGGGTGGGAAGCGGCGCTAAGGGCACGCTGACGGCGGGGGCCAGCGACGGGCGGTGCGGTCGGCACCCTTCCCCGCTGGACCATGCAATCAAATTATCCAAGCTCGCGTAGCATCATCCTCTCCCGAGGGGGTCGTGGACGCCCCCCCTTCGGGGAAAAAAAGGTTTTTCTGGAAAGTAAGAGCTTTTTTTTCGAAAACGGCGTATCGGCTCTTACGAGCTTTGGATAAGAACCTAGTGCTTTCCAGGAGCTACTTGGCGGACTCGACCCCGGACTTAGACTTCGGGACTGGCTTGGGATCGGCCACGGGCTCGGTTTCGGCCACGACCTCGGCATCGTCGGGCTGCGGGTGTTCAGCGCGGTGCCTCGCGAGCTCGGCCGCCAGATCGAACGCGGTTCGGGTCCCGTTCGCTTTGATGGCCATCCTGCTCTCGGGGGACATCCCGAGCTGGCCGAAGTAAACCCGCCTGTGCTGCCCGGAGTTTGCGATAGTTGTCGAGAAGCGTGATGCCTTCGCCGTTCTTGCCACTGAGCAGCTGACGATCTCGCAGCTCGGCATAGACTCGATTGCACAGCACTTCGAGTTCGGCCCAGGCACGGCACATAGGTGCGTCGGCCTCTTCTAACCAGGGCATGACGTGGTGCATACGGGCAACGAGCTTACGCATGGATATGCCGCTAAAGAACTGATCCATTTACCGCTGTAAAAGTGAGCCACCCCGAGCCGTAGACTCCGGCTGGAAGCCGGAGGATGGGGATGCTGAAGATGGATCAAGTGCATGTACTGCGACACAAGGTGCTGAACGAGGGACGGAGCATCCGGCGCGTGGCGCGTGAACTCGGCTTAAGCCGCAACACGGTAGCCAAGTACCTCGATCAGCCCGAGCCGGTCAGAAGTTCGCGGCGACAGCGGGAGCGGCCGGTATGGGAGGCGGTGCAGCCGCGGCTGGAGGAGCTGGTGGCGGAGTGGGAGCCGCGGACCACCGGCAAGCAACGGATTACCGCGATGCGGCTTTATCGTCAGCTCAAGGCGGAAGGCTATCAGGTCGGCAGGACATTGGTGGGTGACTATTGGCGCGAGCGGCGGCGGCAACGAGCCGAGGTCTACGTGCCACTGGTTAATCGCCCGGGCGAAGCGCAGATCGATTTCTTCGAGGTGGTGGTGGAAGTCGGCGGCGAACGGCGCAAAGCCTGGGAGTTCCTGTTGCGGCTGATGTACTCGGGCCGCGAGTTCGCCTGGCTCTACGATCGCTGCGATCAGCTCGCCTTTCTCGACGGCCACGTGCGGGCGTTTGCCCACCTGGGCGGAGTCGCGCGGCGCTGCGTATACGATAATCTCGCGGCCGCAGTGCGCAAGATTGTCGGTGCGCGGCGCGAACTCACGGGCCGGTTCCTGGCGCTGGTCAGCCACTATCTGTTCGAGCCGGACTTCGCCCGCATCGGCGAAGGGCACGACAAGGGCGGAGTGGAAAGCCGCGGTAAGGCGATCCGGCTAGAGCATCTCACTCCGATTCCGCGCGGCGACAGCCTGGAAGCAATCTCGCGCCAGCTGCTCGCCGAACTCGACGCCGCGTTCCCCGCGCGGCACCGTGCTGGAAGGTCCGCCAGTGAGCTGTGGGCGGAGGAACGTGTGCAACTGCTGCCGGCACCCGCTACGAGCTTCGAGGTGCGCAAGCCAATCCCGGTCGAGATCAGCTCGCGCGCGATGGTCAGGATCGAACGGGCCTGGTACTCGGTGCCGTCGCGCTGGGCGCGGCTTGATGCGACCGCGTACCTCGGCGTGGACGACGTCCGCATCACCTGCATGGGCGAGAGCGTGACGCATCCGCGAGCGCGGTTTGGAACGCGCCAGGTCCGCTATCGTCATTATCTTCCCGAGCTGGCGCGCAAGCCGCACGCGGTGCGCCAAGTGGCGCCGGAGTTGATCGCGGAGTTGGGCGCACCGTGGAGCGGACTGTGGAGACTGTTGTGCGGCACGCACGGCGAATTGGAAGCAGCGCGAGTGGTGGCGCGGCTGCTCGGCGTGGTCTGCGAACACGGCGAAGATCGGGTGCGCCTGGCGCTGGAAGCGGCGATCAACCAGCACCGTATCGACGTGCTCGATCTCCCCGTTCCCGGACCGAAGCTCGAGAACGTCGCGGTTCCCGATGCGCTCGCCGCCTACGTGGTCGAAGCCGGACGCGCGTCTGATTACGATCATCTGCTGCTCGCCGAAGGAGCCGTCCATGAGTAACGCGGCCTGCGAGGCGGTCATCCAGGAGTACTGCCACGAACTCAAGCTCGCGGCGGTGGTGCGGGATTATCCGGGGCTCTGCCGGCGCGCCCGCGACGGTGGCTGGGCTTACGAAGACCTGCTGCGCGAGCTGCTAGAAGCCGAGATCACCAATCGGCATCAAAGCACCGCGCGCCGCCTGCTGCGCGAAGCGCGCTTTCCCGATATCAAGACCTTCGACCAGCTCGACTGGGCGGTGCTCAAGGGCGTGTCACGGCCAAAGCTCATGGAGCTGGCGAGCGGCGAGTTCATCGGACGCGCCGAGGACGCAATCCTGGCCGGTCCGATCGGCACCGGCAAGACTCATCTCGCGATCGCGCTCGGAGTGGAAGCCACGCGCCGGCGGCTGCGAGTTCACTTCGCCCGCGCAGCGGATCTGGTGCAGAGTCTGGTTGAGGCGCGCGACGAGCGGCGGCTGACCGCCTTGCAACAGCGGTATCAGAAAGTCGCGCTGTTAATCGTGGATGAACTGGGGTTCGTGCCTTTCGAGCGCACCGGCGGCGAGCTGCTCTTCAATCTGCTTGCCCAGCGCTACGAACGCCGCTCGACCATCATCACCACCAATCTGGCGTTCTCGGAGTGGGTCAAGGTGTTCGGCGATGAAAAGCTCACAACGGCGTTGCTCGATCGCCTCAGCCATCACGCCCATATCCTGACAACTCGCGGCGATTCCTTTCGCAGCCAGCGAGCAATCAGAGCCGCCGGCGGCGCCAAGAAGGATACACATGCCGACGATAGTGAAGCGCATTAGTATCGCTTGCGCGCAAGGTACGCGCTGGCGCGCCACACCTAACGCGCACGGAGGAAAGGACCAGACGGTTAAAATCTCAAAAAGGGACTGAGGAAAGAACCAACCCAGGGTGGCTCACTTTTACGCCGGTAAAGTGGCTCAGTTTTAAAGCGTTGCAAACAACGCACGCGCTGATCGCGAAGCCGGAGTGATCCGCGACAATCAGATCTGAAGATCGCGACAAATAAAATTGTCGGTAGTCGCCGTCCTGGCGGCGCGTCTGTGAAATGGAACCGGGAGAGGCGGCTCCATGGTAAAGGACGCGCAGGTCAGGGTGTTGCGGAGGAAGCTGATGGAAGGCAAGACGCAGGAATCGGCGGCGGCAGGCGCGGGGATGAGCGTGGGCAGCGCGCGCAAGTGGCGCGCGGGCCTGTACCCCTTGCAGGCGCGCAAACAGCACTGGTGGCGCAACCGGCCCGATCCGTTCGCCGAGGTGTTCGAGAGCGAGGTAGTGCCGTTGCTGGCGGCGGATGAGAAGCGAGTTCTGGAAGCGCGAACCATCCTGGGCGAGCTTAATCGGCATCATCGGGGTGGTTTTTACGCGCGCCAGTTGCGCACGCTACAGCGCCGGATCCGACAGTGGCGGGCGCTGAACGGGCCAGACAAGGAAGTGTTCTTTCCCCAGGAACATCCGCCCGGACGCGAAGCGGCCTACGACTTCACCAACTGCGACGAACTCGGCGTGACAATCAGTGGCGCGCCGTTCGAGCATCTGCTCTTCGAGTTGGTGTTGAGCTTCAGCGGCTGGCACTGGGCGACGGTCGCGTCAAGCGAAAGCTACGAAGCGCTGCTGCTCGGGGTGCAGGAGGCGCTCTGGCGGCTGGGCGGCGTGGTGGAAGTGTTGCGCTCTGACAATCTATCGGCGGCGACGCATGAACTGCCGGTCAGCGGCGGCCGAGCCCTCACCCGGCGTTATCAGAGTCTGCTGGATCATTACGAACTGAAATCCACCCGAATCTTCCCGCGCAAAGCCTACGAGAATGGGGTGGTCGAGCAGGCGCATCGGCGGACCAAGTCGATCTTGGCGCAGATGCTGGTGCTGCGCGGCAGCCACGACTTTCCATCAGTGGACGAGTATCAGCGTTGGGTTCGCGAAGTGATCGAGCGCGAACACAACGCGCTGCTCGGCGAGAAGCTGGCCGAGGAGCGACGGCATCTGCGTCCGCTGCCGGCGATCGCGCTGCCTGCGTATACCACCTTCACGGTCAAGGTCCGCCGCTGGAGCACGATCCGGGTAGTTAACCACACCTATTCGGTGCCGGCCCGATTAATCGGCGAATGCGTCCGCGTCCATCTCCATCACGATCAACTCGAGGTGTACTACGCGGGCAAGCTGGTGGAGCGGCTGCCGCGGCTGCGCGGGCAGCGCTGGGCGCGGATCGATTATCATCACGTAATCTGGTCGCTGGTGAAGAAGCCCGGCGCCTTTGCCCGCTACCGCTGGCGCGAGGAGTTGTTCCCGAGTCTCGTCTTCCGCCGCACCTACGATGCGCTGCGCGGCTTCCACAGCGAGCGGGCCGATCCGGAGTACGTGCGAATCCTATACTTGGCAGCGGTTAGTGGCGAACAGCGGGTAGAGCAGACCTTGGGCGAGCTGCTCGATGGCGGCGAGCGATTCGACGCGGACCGGGTTCGTCATACGGTCAGACCTGAGCGGCCGATCGTTCCGACGGTCATGATCGGCGCGCCGGACCTGAAGGTCTATGACGCGTTGGTGCGCGTTAGGAGACGCGCGCAGCGCGTACCTTGCGCGATCAGCGTTACTAACGCGCTCCACCATATTCGACCCATCGAATCAACTTGCGCTCGCATCGACAGTCTCGCCGGACTGGACAGCATCGGTGCGACGACGTTTTCGAGTCCGGTAGCTGGGAACATTGAACTCTAGGATGGTTGCGTGATGGACGAGCCGATCGATCGCAGCCGCGGTCGCCATAGGGTCCTTGAAGATCCGTTCCCAGTCGCTGAACACCAGGTTACTGGTGATCAGCATGGAGCGCCGCTCATAGCGTTCCGCGATCAGAGTGAACAGGACTTCCGCCTCTTCTGGGCTCTGTTTGACGTAGCCAATATCATCCAGGATCAGCAGCTCGCTCGAATCGAGCCGCCGCAGCTTTTGCGGCAGCACCAGATCGCGCTTGGCGGCGAGCAGTTCCTGCACCAGCTGATAGGCGGGACGGAACAGCACCGAATGGCCTGACTCAATGAGCGCGTTGCCAATCGCGCAGGCGGCGTGGCTCTTGCCAACTCCGGGTAGACCAAAGGCCAGCGTGTTCTCGGCCCGTTCCAGGAACTCGCCGCGCGCCAACTCTCGCAGCTTGCGCATCAGCGGCGCGGGCAGCGTGCTCGCGTCCAGTGTCTCGAAGGTTTTGCCGGGTGGAATCTGCGCGGCGCGACGCAGGCGCGTGATCTTGCGCTGCTCGCGCGCTTCGGCCTCCATCTCCAGTACTTCCAGAACCAGCAGCAGCGCGTCGCGATGGCCGGCGTTCTCCAAGCGCAGACCTAGTTCTGGTGCCGCGGTGCTGAGATTGAAGCCCACGAGCAACTGAGTAGTGCGTTCGACGACATCGATCTGAGCGGCTTTCATGACGTTGCCTCCGCAAGCAACGCGAAAAGACCAGACAATTACAATCTCGCTTCAGAAAAGGAGGACCCAACCTGGGTGGGCTAAATCAGAATATCGCCGCGGCCGCCCTCGATGTTATCGGATGGAAGGCTTTTTAACTTGGCGACAACCGACAAAAATGATTGTCGCGACAAACGCATTGACTCAGGACTTTTGTTACCGAGTCGCCGGTTGTTGCCTCAAGTAAACTGCTACCGCGCAGCGAAGGCGCTGCGGGGTGGTGGTGGAGATGGCGAGGCAGCTGAGTATGGCGACACGGCGAGAACTTAAGGATGCGATCAGGCAGCGATATCAAGCGAGCAGCGATCGTCGCGAGCGGCGACAGATCCTGGCCGAGTTCGTCCGGGTAACCGGATATCACCGCAAGCACGCGCTGCGCGTGTTGAATCATCCGCCGACCGCACCAACCGCCCGCCAGCGGGAGCGAGTTTACGACGAGGCGGTGCATCAGGCGCTGGCGGTGTTGTGGGAGGCGGCCGATCGAATCTGCGGCAAGCGGTTGCGGGTTCTGCTCCCGGTGCTGATCGAGGCGATGGAACGCCACGGCCATCTCCAGCTCGCCCCGGTGGTAAAAAGCCGGTTGCTCGATATCAGTGCTTCCACTATCGATCGCCTGTTGCGCCCGCAACGCGAAGCAACCGGACGTGTGCGCCGGCGGCGGTGGGGCGCGGGCTCGGCAGTGAGGCAGAGCGTACCGGTGAGGACCTTCGCCGACTGGGGCGATCCGCCGCCGGGTTTTGTCGAATGCGATCTGGTCGAGCACTGCGGCCGAGTGAAGAACGGCGGCAACTTCGTCCATACCCTGACCTTGACCGACATCCACAGCGGCTGGACCGAATGCGCGGCGCTGGCGGTGCGCGAACAGAGTCTGGTGGTGGAAGGAATCAGCGCCGTCGCCCAGTGCCTTCCCTTCGCGCTGCGGGGGCTCGACACTGACAACGACAGTGCATTCATGAACGAGACCCTGCACGGCTATTGTCAGCAGCACCGCATCGAGTGGACGCGTTCACGCGCGTATCTCAAAAACGATCAGGCCTGGGTCGAGCAAAAGAATGGCGCGGTGGTGCGGCGTCTAGCCGGATACGGGCGACTGAGTGGGCTAACTGCGGCCGCTGCGCTGCAGCGCTTGTACGTGAGCGCCCGGCTCTACGTCAACTTCTTCCAGCCGTCGTTCAAGCTGGCGAGCAAACAGCGCGATGGTGCACTGGTCCGTAAACGCTATCATCCGCCGCTGACTCCGTATCAACGGCTGCTCGCCTCCGATCGGATCGACCAGACAGTCAAAGGGCATCTTCGGGAGCAATTTGCGCTGCTCGACCCGGTGGAGCTGCTGACGAGCATTCGCGCGGCGCAACGAGAGTTGTCGATCCTTTCCAATCGTGAAACCGGCGCCGCAGGCTTCCCCGACCAGCCGGAGTATCTGGCCGCGTTCGCGACCGCATGGCACAGCGATTACCGGGGGCCCAAGGGCCGGAGAAAGAAAGCCGCCGAACATTGGTGGCGAACCCGCACCGATCCGTTCGCGGATAGTTGGCCGCTGGTGGAAGACTGGCTGGTGGCTGAACCGAATCTCGCTGCCCGAGAATTGCTGACGCGGCTGCGCCAGCGATTGCCCGATCTGTATCCTACCGGAGCGCAGCTCCGGACCTTGCAGCGGCGTGTGAAAGTCTGGCGTGCAGACCGGGCCAGGCAGCTGGTGTTTGCCGCGACTTCTGCTCAACCCGGAACGCTCGGCTCACAGACAACGCCATGAACGAACTCGTGGATACTTGATGCCGAAAGTCATTCACAAAACACCGAAGAAGCAGAAGTGAAGACGACGTCATTGCGAAATCACCACACACGCACCGGCGCCGTCATGCCCGTCCAAAAGTCGCTGGCGTTTTACAGGGACCGGCGAGGAGGGCAGCCCTCCTCGCGCTCCACCCCAGCTCACACAACGACGACTATCGGGAGTAACATTCTTGGTTGAGGCAACACGCAAACAGAAATGATTGACGCGGCGCAGCCGGTCGCGTGGATGGCTGGCGCCTTAGCGATATGTAGCATTAGAACCAACGATTGGCTGCGTTATCACCGAAACCCGGTGCTCCACACCCCCAAAGTCTGGGCACGCCGTTTCACACTTGGCCTTTTGGTTTTCGGTGGATGGTGGGGCACCACGGCTGCGCTGCTTTTTCTGACTAACGATCAGGTTGTTAAGTCGATTGCGGTACTTTCGACGGTCGCTATGGGCGCAGGCGCGGTATGCTCGTATTCCGCATACCCGCCAGCCGCTTTGGCATTCGCAGTGCCGGCCATGCTCAGTTTCGCGGTCGCCGCAATGTTCCAGCGCGGTTGGTTTGGATTTTCGATCGCTTTCGTGCAGGTAGTCTTGATGGCCAACTACCTGGTCATTCTGCGTGAGTTCTTTCAGCTGCTAGTCCGCGAATTGCAGCTGGCTCAGGAAAAAACTGAATTGGCACAGAGTCTCGAGACCGCACATATCGCCCTCGAGCACGAAAGTCGCGCTAAATCTGAATTTCTGGCGAACATGAGTCATGAGATCCGCACACCACTTAACGGCATCATCGGCATGAGTGGATTGTTGCTGGGGACCAAGCTTATTGGTGAACAGCGCGAGTTTGCCGAGGCGATCCGTTCGTCGGGCGACTCATTGCTGACGATTGTCAACGACATTCTGGACTTTTCCAAAATCGCAGCGGGAAAACTGATCCTCGAGGATATTGACTTTGACCTCCTCGAAATTGCCGAGTCTACGATTGAGCTCCTGGCGGGTCAGGCCAGTCAGAAGAATCTTGAGTTGGCGCTCGATACGGACCCCAAAATTCCGCGAGCACTACGCGGCGACCCCGGACGGCTGAGGCAGGTGCTCACCAACCTGATTGGCAATGCGCTCAAGTTCACCCCGAAGGGCGAAGTTGTGCTGCGTCTCATACCAGAAAGGGTAGCCTCTGACGACACGCGAATCCGCTTTGAAGTCTCGGACACTGGCATCGGAATCAGCTCCGAAACCCAGCAAAAGCTTTTTCAGCCGTTTTCGCAAGCGGACGGTTCAACCAGTCGAAAGTACGGTGGCACCGGACTGGGTTTGGCTATCTCGAGGCAGCTTGTTCGGGCTATGGGCGGCGAGGATGGGCATCCGAAGCGAGGTAGGAAAAGGCTCGATCTTTCACTTCACGATCGGGCTTGCTCATGCGTTGGCGGACACTCGTGCCGCCGCCAAGAGGGGAAGTCTGAAAGGGCTCCGTGCGTTAATCGTCGACGATAATGTTACCAATCGCAAGATCCTTTACCATCAACTGAAAGCTTGGGAGGTGGAAGCCGTCGCCGTGGAAAGCGGCGTGCAGGCATTGGAGGAGCTGGGGCAAGCGGCATCTGATCGGTACCACATTGCCACAGTCGACTGTCAGATGCCGGAGATGGACGGATTGACGCTGGCGCTGCAGATCAAGAAAGATCCCGCTCTTGCCGGCGTACGGTTACTAATGATGAGTTCAGGGGGCGAGCGAAACGATCTCCTCCAGCGAGCCGTAGACTTTGATGGCTGGCTAACCAAACCGACTAAGCTCGCCAAACTATACGAGAGCCTCGTTGCCTTGAGCCCCGCTTCGCAACTAGAAGATCCCGCGTTTGGCAATCCACAACCGAGCGCTCGATCAGTCGTTGCCAGTGTCGAGCCGCTCGTGCGGCTAGAACAGAACGTCCGGGTGTTGGTGGCCGAAGACAACATGGTCAATCAGAAGGTGGCGTTGCTCCAGCTTGGGAAACTCGGCCTGCTAGCTGACGCGGTCGCGAACGGTCGCGAAGTACTCGAAGCGTTGGGAAGAATCCCATACCCAATAGTTTTGATGGACTGTCAAATGCCTGAAATGGATGGCTATACGACAACCGCCGAGATTCGCGCGCAAGTAGGCCATCGGCAACCGATAATCATCGCGACGACGGCACATGCTTTGACTGGAGATCGCGAAAAATGCATCGCCTGTGGTATGAACGATTACCTAGGCAAGCCAGTCAGAATGGAAGAGCTGAGAGAGGTGCTGGCGCGGTGGATTCCGGCAGCAGTTGAAATCCCGGAATCCCCAAACTGACGAGTTCAGCCGCCAGACGCGAAGGTCCTGTTAAGTGTTGGCCCCCTTGCAGCCTAAGGCGCGCAGCTTTCTATGCCTGCGGGGCCAACAAAGGTGCACTCCGCTATCGCTACTACGGCTCGCGCAGGCTGATTCAGGGTTCGACCGAGAGCGCGCAAAACGGCTGGCGCTTACCCGCGCTCCAGTTCCAGCGGGTAGTGGCCGCCGCGCTGTGCTGCATACTATACTGTGCCGCAGGGACACTTCAGATTCATCACTCCGGATTCTTGCGCGACGAGGATGTTGAGGTCTTTAACTTTAGCCACCCGTTGCAAAAGTAACTGAATCTCACGCGCAATGTCCTCGCGGGAATTCATCTTGCCGGTTTAGCTTAAACCGCGCTTAAAAGCGAAAAGAGGACAGCGCAGTTACCGCTTCCGGCCGCTTTCGCCGCGAGGTCGCGATACAGTCGGGTCGCTTGCAACATTCAAAAAGAGCGGGCGGTCGTCGTCGCCAACGACGGCCGTCCGCGCTCGATCTAGCGGTTCATCGCGGCCATCCGCTTGGCGATCTCTTCTGGTGTTGGATCTTCCTTGTGGGTCGCAATCGACCAGGTATTTCCGAACGAGTCCTTAACCGACGCCATCCGGTCACCCCAGAACTGATCGGTTGGTTCGGATTGCGATACGGCGCCAGCGGCTAACGCTTGTTTGTATTGCGCGTCTACGTCTTTCACGTACAGATAGAACGAACTCGACGAGGCAGCAGTCTGCATCGCCTCGCTCAGCATCAGACGCGAGTTCCCGATATTGACCTCGGCGTGCACCACGATCCCGCCCGGACCGGGCATCCGCATGACCTCTTTGGCGCCAAGCGCGTTTTTCAGGAAGTCTAAGAGCTGAGCCGTTCCTTTCACGTTCAGAAACGGGGTCACAGTCGCGTAACCGTCCGAAATTGGTTTTACAGCCATGGCGTTTCTCCTTCTCGAAGATTAATCGATATGAGAGCCAACGAGTTCATCCAATTGGTGCTCGCCCCCTCGTAATCTTCCGGAAACCTCGATCGTTCGCAAATCTTGTAACAGGTAACACTAATGAATCCCGTTACCAGGATAAATCAAAATCGATCACTCCGGACTTGTGAGACCATGGAGCGGCGGAGGGCTGATCGGGATACTGCCGAATCGTCGGGCCCGTTCGCGACAGTACGATTACCGTTTACGCGTCGGTGCTGCGGCTTTCTTGATCAGCGTCGCCGCTCTACGCGCATCAGCCTCATTCTCGAAGCCGAAGACGGCCGCGTATCTACGGCTAACTACCTGAGCCATGACGAAACTCATATTGATCCCCGCATCGCCAATCGCCTTGGCCAGCATGTGGCCGAGACCCGAACGATTATCCCCTTCGACCAGCACCACCACCGATATCGACGACTTAGCGAGTCCCGCACGCTCGGCGGCGGCCGTTGCTTTCCTTCCCGAGACCGGATGCAGCTCAACCGCGGCTTTGTCTGCGCCTGGGTAGCGATACGCCATCACGAGCTGCAGGTCGGCTCCGGCTTGAGCGAGAGGCTCGAGTGCGCTCGCCAGCGCCCCAGGCCGGTTGTCGATTTCGCTCCGCCAAAGCACCGACATCCTTACCGTGATTGCCATGGCCCGCCTCCCTTAGTGTTTGTATCCCCCTTTGTCGCACTTAGCGTATGAGCAAGCCAGCGCGCAGAAAGCCGGGGCGTTAGGCTCCTTTCTTGCGCTTGCGCGATTGGGGCGGTTGCACTCGCTCAGGATCCACGCTCTTGGCGCTTGACGACTCCGGCTTTCATCCAGCGCGCGACGGCGGCGAAAAGCTCCGACGAGCGCTTGGCCCCGACCTCGCGCACCTTATGAATGTCGGAAGCCTTAAACTGTTTTGGCAGTTGTTCGAGGACGCGTCCCCAATCGATTCGGGCTCGACCGCGGCGAAGTGAAGGCGCCTTGGCGCCGGTGCCGGTCGCTCGCCAGCCGACAAGGGCCGAGAGCTTCGTCTCCTCTTTCTTAAGGCGGCTCAACTCAGCCTCTTGGAAGAGGACTTCTTTCCGCAGGTTAAGCAGCAATTGTTGCGTTTGCTGCAGTACCTGCGCGAAGCCCGAGACTCGTGGAACGCTCTGCTTGCGTGGCATCAAACAGTTTCCTCCTTAGTTGAAGCAAGTCCGCGATTAGAAATCCTGGTGAGCACCGCGGCGCGAGCTACTGTTGCCTACGACCGATGATCCAGATCGTCATGTCCCAGGCGTTTCTGATGCCGACCAGTAACAGTGCCAGGCAGGCCAAGGCGAGAAGATTAGACCCCAGAACAGCGTGGGATGGAATGGCGAGTCCGCTGCCGACCAGAACCAGATAGACAGCGAGCGGCAGCAACGCGTACAGGAATCGATCCGCAAGGTCGATCGTTGCGCTCATGCCGTGGAATCGCATGCGCCACCAGGTTGATCCAGAGTAGGCGAAGCCAATCAATCCGGTGCTCACCAGACAGAGACGCGTCGCCGCGACCGACTCGATCGGCGCCGAAGCTATCAGGCAAAGCACCAGGACCAGGCTGAAGTGTACGACTGTCGGGGAAAGGAATGATCGGATTCCGGCTTGATGGGCGCTCGTAAAGACGCCGGCGCCAATTGAAGCAGCGACAAACATCAAGCCCACTAGTGTTGCCGCCGCTGTTCCAATCAGAGCATAGAAATCATGCCATGCACGCAGCACTTCGAGTGGCGATGTCATCGATCCAGATTAACTGATAATGGTTAACGAGTGCTTCCCGGCGCAAATGATAGCAGACAGTTATGACGGCGGCCCCAAGAAGTCCACAACTTTTTTCCCCTAGCAGGAAAGTCAGCGACGGCTGATCTCGGTCAGGAACTTGTGGCTCGCGCGCTATCCTCGCGCGAAACCAAACCGGCGCGCTTGCGGACGTCGGTCGGCATAGGAACGGACCGCGGCCACGTCAGCCGAGTTTCGGTATGAGCCTAGCGTAGCGATCCAGAAACGGCAACACTTTTTCCTTGACATCGCAATCCGCACGCCCGACGCCAAGCACGACGCGCTCGACGCCCAGCTCGCGATACTGGTCCAGCTTTGATTCCTCCGGGTCACCCACGGCAAAGATCGAGATCGATAGCGCGCGCGGATCGTGCCCAGCCTTTTTGCAGCGCTCCTGGAGTTCAGCCATCACCCGGCGAAAATCCTCGATCGCCATATCGGCCGGGCACCAGCCGTCGCAGTAGTCGACAATCCGCTGCAGGCCCTGCGCCTTGACACTGCCCATGATGATCGGCGGATGCGGTTTCTGGACAGGTTTGGGATAGGACCAGAGCCGATCGAAATTGACAAACTCGCCATGGAACGAGGGTTCGTCCTCGGTCCAGATGGTTTTCATGGCGAGGACGCGCTCGCGCAACACTTTCCATCGCCGGTCGAAACGGGTGCCGTGGTTTTCCATCTCCTCCGCGTTCCATCCCCCACCGATGCCAAAAATGAAGCGTCCGTTTGACAGGTGGTCGAGGGTAGCCACCTCTTTCGCCGTGGTGATCGGATCGCGCTCGATCATAAGGCAGATGCCGGTGGCCAGCTTGAGATTTTTCGTAACGGCGCCGGCAGCCATCAAGGACACAAAGGGATCGCGCATGTGTGAATAGTATTTGGGGAGTTCGCCGCCCAACGGGTAGGGCGTGCGGCGGCTGACGGGAATATTGATATGTTCCCCGAGCCACAGCGAGTCATAGCCGCGCTCTTCGCAGGCGCGCGCGAGGTCGTCAGGCCGAATCGAATAGTCAGGATTGAAATCAAAGTAGCCGAGTTTCATGACCTGCTCCCTTTACGAAAAATAGTCATAAGCACACAGCAAACGAGCATTCCTATCTCGCACAGTCCATGCCCTACGGATGTTCCATGCACATCAGAAGCAGAACTCCTTAGAACTTAGCCGCAGGCACGACGATTTTCTCAGCCAGCCGCTCGATATCACCCTGCACGGTCTTCGGGTCGCGCGGGATCGAACCCACGATCATCTGATGCACCCCAGCGTCACGGTAGCGCTTCACTTCGTCTATCCCAACCGGCGCGCTGATTCCGGCAGACACGGAGAAGTGTAGCTTTCCCGGGTCGCGGCCTGCCGCCCGCGCATATTGCCGCATGCGCTCGAGCTGGGTTTTCGCCTGGTCAGGGGTGACGTTTACGCCGAACCAGCCGTCCCCCACTTCACCCACCCGCTTGAGCGCCGGCCCGCTCTCGCCCCCAAAGATAATTGGCGGGTGCGGACGCTGAACCGGCTTCGGGTACGAGCAGACTTTAGGGTAACTGCAGAACTCGCCCTTGAATTCCGGCTCTTCCTCGGTCCACAGCTTTTGCATCGCCTTGAGATATTCGCGCGTGCGATCCGCTCGCCGCTCCCATGGCACGCCGACCGCAGCGAACTCTTCGGCCAACCAACCGACGCCAACGCCGAAGTCAAAACGGCCGCCCGAAAGCTTATCCAGGCTGGCCACCTGCTTCGCCAGGACGACAGGATTGTGCTCGGGTACCAGGCAGATGCCGGTGCCCAGCCTGACTTTCTTCGTATGGGCGGCGGCGAAAGTCAGCGTAGCGAAGGGGTCGAGAAAATCGACCTTGTAACTTGGGAGCGGCATCTTGCCGTCCTGAGCGTAGGGATATTTCGATCCGTACTGGCTGACCAGGACGACGTGCTCGCCCGTCCACAATGAATGGAACGCGCATTGATCTACCGCGCGGGCGGTAAGCGCAAGAAGTTCCGGGTCAGCGCTGGGACCGATGCCGACGGCGAAAAATCCGATCTGCATAGGATGCTCACTCCTCTTCGTTGGTGTTCAGCGGTATGCTACTCGGAGAGATTTTTAACGGATAATTCATTTTTGCGCCGGTCGGCATCGCAGATGTCGCCCCAATCGCCGGAGACATGGCGAGTGAGATATTCGAGAAAGTCACCACCTTACCGCGTCAGAGCTTCCGTGGCTTCCTGCCGGTAATTCTTACGGTTTTCCGTTTATAGTCCAACGACACACAAACGCCGGTGGTCTTGAACGCAGTTCCTCCGAGCAAGGACGGACTCTGAATGACGAAAGGCTCTTCGCAACTGAACTCTATCTTCTCGCCCTTAGCATTGATTCCCTGAAAGTGAAGGGTTGGTCCGCAAAACACATTCTGCGCGACGGTGCCGTTGGCAGTCTGACCGATCACACTGCCCAGATACTGAAGCGCCATTCCCCTGAGATCGCTCGATTCGATGAAGCTCAGATTAGATCCCGAATCAATTATAAACTTGCGATCTCTTACTATTGTTCTCCACTTGCTATCTTTCCCTGCCACTCGAACTTCGATAGTCGGTAGTCCGTGCCTCGGATCAAAACGTGAAGCGCCGTAAGCCATCGAACCGCATTCCCTTCACGCAATCTGCTCGATATACACGAGCAAGGTAGCGTCAACTGCCTGAACTTGTGAAAGAACTTCAGCTACAGAATCGCCGACATAGCGGTGCCCGCCTGCATAGGCAACATAGCGCCCGGAAAATCTCCGCTCGTTCGTCATGCGATGGCGTTCAAATTCCTCTTTGTTGCTTTCTTGTTCGCTGGCTTGAGTAGGAGAGATCAAACCGTTGGCGAGGTCGCGCTTTAGAATGTCGGCTATACTAATCAGGACCACCGGTCTTGGTTTTCCGCGTATGCGCATGACAGTGTTGCTACTTTGGCTCGTCCGTGTCTAAATCGCTACGCGCATCGCCTGCATCGCCTTCGTTCGCACCCCGTCATCACTCGCCAGGAGGAAACCCGTGGAATAATAGATCTCCAGCCTGCTCTGCGGTGTCAACCGGATTTTAACTCTCTTTGCCGCGTTGTCTAGAAACGAATCGACCGTTTTCTTTATATCAGCAGAACGGCGATCGATGTCGATGGAGCAAAGTCGCCGGTGACGTGACGCGTGTGTACCCGGGCTAGCGTCGCTTCGAAATCGGCTTCTTGGCCTCACGCGCGGGTTCGACACAGTTAGACATTCGTCAATCAGAAATCTCGCAGAAATCTCGCGACGCCGCCGAGTCCGCGAGAGGGGCCCAGTTTTGATTCCTCCGGGTCACCCACGTCTGATTGTGTGTGGTCCGCTAAACCGCCTGTTTGCATTGATAGAACGCCTCATGCTCTATTCTGCACGCTATTGCATAGATCGTCGAATAGCCGCGAAGGGGGGTTGGCTGTGACTGCTGCGGAGGCACGCGAACGACTGCTAAACTTGTTTCCAGCTCATGCCATTCGATCGGCGTGGTCGCTAGGAAATCTTACCAAGGAACGAGCGGTCGAGCATCTCGTAAAGACGGCATCGGCACAGGACATCAATGCGTTTGCTTTCGACTATTTCCCGCTGACAAAGCAGCATGTTTACTTATTCGTACCGTCCCCGAACGTCGACCCGTCTGGGCGATTGAACCTGATAACCGACGAAACACCGGTCCAGCGGCGGCCGGAAAACGCTGAAACGCAATATTGTTACCTCCTCGATGTCAGATTTGAGGTGGTATTTCTGGACACATTGGAACGGGAATTCATTGACTTCAAATGGCCGATAGTTGTCGTAGTACGCCCCGGTCTCTTGCAGGTGAAATTCACGATCCTGGAAAAAGATGTGCGCTCTTATTTTCCTGATGCGGGCCGCGTAATGGTTTCGCGGCGCAGCCTCGATGAGAAAGCAATTCTTAACCTGATTCAGGATCATTTGCGACGATCCGATCACAAATTGGAGCCTCCTGATCTTAACAAGGGCGTGAAGGCGCTTTGGGCACAAGATTATATCGATTCCCAAGACACCCGCTTCAAAAAACAGCGCTCAACCTCAACCGAGACAATGGATAAACGATTTTTCCTGAAGCGAGATGTTCCAGACGTTTACAACATTGTGCGCAGGTCACCGCTTTTGAAAGCACAGTTTCAGTTTATGAAAGATCAAGACCAATTTGTTCCGCACTTCGTTGTCGAAGCGAATAGCGGAGTCTTGCGATTCCCGATGTACGGCAATCGACGCGAGAGCACGCTCAATGTGGTTGCAAAGATTCTTGAACTTAATTGATAGCACCCCCATAGGGCGCGTCGTAGCCAAGAGAGAAGAGCTGATCGATCAGCTCGATCCCGAGCGCATTTACGTCGAGAACATCCGCAGTTTCTTCGGAATTTCGTACTCCTTCGCGCAACTGCTGTGCGAGATGGCGGTCAGGGAACGGCTATTCCTTCGATTATACGGTGTTCTGTGTCCGGTATGCGACATAATACTTGAAAGTGTATCGTCCGAAAAGGAGATTCCCGAACATCTGACCTGCAAGGTATGTGAAATTAATGAGCGCGACCACTACGAATATAACCGTGACGAATGCAAAGTTATTTCATTCTACAAGTTGAATAGCTAATGGTCACCGAGAAGAAGATACAAGTATATAGCCTTCTTCTTGACATGATTATCAAGTGCCTATTTAGTATCGTTATGCTTATAATATTGATCGTCATTGCCGTAAGGTTTATACTCAATCCCACGTGGCCTTTAGCGGGCGCAGAGGTTGGAACAGGCAGTGTAATGGGGATAGTCCTACGACATTACTTCCCACGCCGCGATTCCAGCCGGAGAATGAACTCACGCGCCGATTAGGTCCGCTATCGTCCAAACGTGATCCGCCAGTCCCGCTTCACGCGCGAGTTCGACACAGTTAGACATTCGTCTATCAGAAATCCCTCAGAAATCTCACGACGCCGCCGCGTCTGCGAGAGGAGCGCGATACACGCGGCATTTGGCGCGACCGCGCCAGGCCCCTTTCTCGGGCGGCCATGCAGCGGGTGTGCGCATGCATAGATCGGTGCAAGCCGAATCATTTCGTCCGTCATTGGGGGGTGGACCTGGCTAAGCGTTTCTGATGTTTCTCCTTGCGACAGTGTGTGAAGCGGAATGCGCGTGCCCCTGAGAACCGGAACTTCGCCGAGCATCTCCGCGTCGGCTTCGACCAGCCTTTCGGCGCACCGCAAATCCTTGAAGCATATGCGGTTTCAAGGCTAACGCTGCGCGTTCCCGATCTTGATGCTCTAATTAACTAAAATCTGTTACGTGACAGAATTTCATGCTATAGCAAGGTCTATTGTCGCTCACGTGGCGCTAACCTAGACTATTTCTGAGACAGGGGGTGGCTGATGAACAATCCGGGGTTGATTGACGGACCACTGATATTGGGAATTCTGGCCTTTCTCGCCTTCATTTTGATGATCGCGAGTGTCTTCACCGTCGAGCAGCAGACCGTCGCGATCGTCGAGCGCTTCAGCAAGTTCAGCAGCCTGGCCCATGCAGGATTAAATTTTCGCCTGCCGCTCATCGATTGGGTCGTCGCAAAAGTCAGCCTTCGCACCCGTCAGCTTATCGTTAAGGTCGAAACCAAGACCAAGGACAACGTATTCGTCCATATCACTGTGGCGCTCCAATACATGGTGCGCCCGGATAAGGGCTACGAGGCCTTTTACACGCTGGCCGATCCGGAAGGACAGATGACCGCCTTCGTCTTTGACGTCGTTCGTGCGCACGTGCCAAGCCAACCGCTCGACGATGTTTTCGCGAAAAAGGACGAGGTGGCCGAAGCCGTACAGACGCATCTCGCGGAGCCGATGGAGAAGTACGGTTACCAGGTAATTACGGCGCTGGTGACTGATGTCGATCCGGATTCCCGCGTTAAAGATTCAATGAATGAAATCAACGCCAACCAGCGCTTGCTCGAAGCGACCAAGGCTAAGAGCGAGGCCGACAAACTCGTGCTAGTGAAGCGCGCAGAGGCCGAAGCGGAAAGCAAGGCGTTGCAGGGAAAGGGCGTCGCCGACGAGCGCCTCGCCATCGCTCGAGGTTTGCGTGAAGCGGCCGACCTGTTTCAGCAAGGGATGCCAGGGTCCACACCCGAAGAATGCATGGCGGTGCTATTGATGACGCAGTACTTCGACATGCTCAAGGATGTCGGGGCGCACAGCACGACGATCATGCTGCCGTATTCGCCCGGTGGAATGGCTTCTATTTCCGAGCAGATTACGCACGGCCGCGCGCCAGGTTCCCATGGCCAGAGCCAACGGCGGTCCGAGCGTGCCGCCGACTCCGAACGGCTCGGCCAGAACCGGGGGCGGTTCGCTGTCAGGCGGTGGCGAGTAAAGTGGGACCGGCCTCCGAAGGCTGACCAGTTCAGAAAGGCCGTGGAAATCTCGGTGTCGCCAACGTAGTGTACAATGGCCCTTTGGGTCCGGCGAAAAGTACCAAGGGTTTCGAAGCTGCCTTTAGTTTGAATCGAAGAGCATTCTTGAAACTGGCTGGATCGGCGGCGCTTTTGCCGATGCTGTCGCGCCGAATCGCGGCGGCGGCCACGACCATCAGCCGGCGCCGTTCTTCCGATCCCGCGTGGCCTTCCGAGGCTGCATGGAAGCGGCTCAACGATGCGGTCGGCGGAAACCTGGTCAAGGTGGACTTCCCGCTTTCGATTCTTAAGACCGACCCTGATAGCGACGCCGCGAAGGAACTCGCGAAGAATCTCAAAAATCCCTACTTCATCGGCAATACACCGGGGCTCACAGAAACCCTGGGATGGGTCGATGCGTGGGCGACGCAGCCTAGCGTGTATGCGGTCGCGGCGCGCAACGCCCAGGACATCGCCGCAGCTGTGAATTTCGCACGCGAGAACAACCTGCGTCTCGCGGTCAAAGGCGGCGGCCACAGCTACCAGGGCACGTCCAATGCGCCCGACTCGCTGCTGATCTGGACGCGCCACATGCACGACATCCAGATGCACGATGTGTTCGTGCCGCAGGGATGCGAGCACACCATGCAGCCGCAGCCCGCGGTGACGGTCGGCGCCGGAACATTCGGGATGCAGGCGTACACGGCGGTCACCACCGAGGGCGGGAAATACGTGCAGGGCGGGGGATGCACGACCGTGGGCCTCGCGGGGCTGTTGCAAGGCGGCGGCTTCGGAAGTTTCTCGAAGCACTATGGAACTGCGGCGGCAAGCCTGCTCGAGGCGGAAGTCGTCACCGCTGACGGACAGATCAGGATCGCGAACGCATGCACCAACCCCGATCTGTTCTGGGCGCTCAAAGGCGGTGGAGGCGGTACCTTCGGCGTCATCAGCAAGATTACGCTCAAGCTGCACGACCTTCCCGAGTATTTCTGCGTGGCCAACTTCACGATCAAGGCGCCGTCCGATGATGCGTATCGGCGCCTGGTCCGTCGGTTTGTGAGCTTCTACAGCAAGAGTCTCTTCAACGATCACTGGGGGGAGCAGGCGCGCCTCAGGCGCGACAACTCGTTCGAGATCCAAATGCTCGCAGTCGGCTTGGACTCGGCACAGGCGAAAGAGGTTTGGCAGCCCTTCCTGGACTGGGTCAGGCAATCGCCCGACAGATATTCGCTCAAGTTTCCGGTGATCATCGCAGGCGTACCAGCGCGGCACTTCTGGAATGTCGAGTGGTGGAAATCGCATTGGGCCGAGGCAGTGTTCCCAAATCCAAACGGAAATCCGCTGCGCGGCCTGTTTGACTACGGCCTCGAGCACCTAATTGGGCAACCGGCATTCACGTTGGATCCGCGGCCGGACGCGCCACTTAACAACGCCTGGTGGAAGGGAAACACCTTCGAGTGCGGCTGGTTCATCCATGCTTACCAGTCGCTGTGGCTGCCCGAGTCGCTACTCGGGGATGACGTATCGCAGCAGCGGCTCGCCGACGCGTTGTATGCGGCATCGCGGCATTCAGATTTCGAGCTGCACTTCAACAAGGGGCTGGCGGGCGCACCGCCTGATGCGATCGCGGCAGCGCGGGACACCTGCACCAATCCCGCGGTGCTGACGGCCTTCACGCTTGTTATCGCAGGCGCCGCCGAGGAAGGACCCGCCTATTCCGGAATCCCCGGGCATGAGCGGTCGGTCGATGAGGGCCGCAAGGCCGCCGCGCGCGTCGAACGTTGCATGAATGAGCTTCGCGCGATCGCGCCCAACGGCGGCGCATACGTAAGCGAGAGCAATTTCTTCGAGAAGGGCTTCCAGCAATCGTATTGGGGGAGCAACTACGCGCGGCTCGCGGAGATCAAGAAGAAATACGATCCGGACGGGCTGTTTATCGTGCACAACGGCGTCGGCTCCGAGCAGTGGAGCGCCGACGGCTTCACTAAGCTGTAAAAGAAATCTCCATAGGTGGCGGCCCCGTCGAAAATCGACCTCGCTTATTGATCGTGGCCATGGACCTGCCAGCATCGATTTCCGAGTAGATGAACAGCGGCGAGCTTAAGGTGGATTGCCGACAGTTGCGGACAGCATCCACTGAACGTACTGTCGGCCTCCGCTTTCAGAAGCGGATGATCAGCGCAGGCGGACGGGCAGTTCCTTGATGCCGGCGACGAAGTTCGAGCGCATCCGCCGGATCGGACCGCAGGGTGCGGCGTCAGGATAGCGGCGCAGGAACTCACGGAAGAAGATGCGCAACTGCATCTCGGCCAGCCGCGCGCCGAGGCAATAATGCTGACCCGTGCCGAAGCCGAGTTGGGGCAGCTCGTCCCGGGCCGCATCGAAGCGAAACGGATCAGTGAAAATCGCTTCGTCGCGATTGGCCGAGACGTACCAGAGGATCACCTTGTCACCGGCGCGGATTTGTTTGCCACGCAACTCGTTATCAACAGTCGCAGTACGCCGCATATGCATGATGGGACTGACATAGCGGACGATCTCGGCGACGGCCGAGCCGAGGAGCGCAGGATTCTCGATCACCCGGCGGCGTTCGTCGGCAAACTCGGCGAGCGCGATCACGCCGCCCGACAGCGAATTGCGGGTGGTTTCGTTGCCCGCCACCACCAGCAAGATAAAGGTACCAAGATATTGCTCCTTGCTCATCGCCTCACCGTCAAGGCGCGAGTGGACGAGCATGCTGATGAGATCGTTGCCCGGACGCACGCGGCGCTCTTCCCATAGACGTTCCGCGTAGAGGGTCATTTGGTTAACATCGCGGGCCATGGCTTCGGGGTCCTTGCGCAGTTCGGGATCGTCCTCGGCGATTAGCGAGTTGGACCAGTCGAACAGCTTGACCCGATCCTCCTGCGGGACATCAAGCAGTTCGGCGAGCATCTGGACCGGTAGCTCCGCGGCGATCTCGGCTACGAATTCGCACTCGGTGCGATTGCCGATACGGTCCAGGATAGCGGCGACGCGAGCCTTGATCCGCTCTTCGAGTGGCTTGAGGCGCGATGGGCTGAAGGTGGGCGAAAGCATCCGACGGTAGCGGTTGTGCTCGGGCGGGTCCATGCTGATCATCGGTGCGTCCGTCTCCGCCGCGCCAACGCCGGCGACGCCAACCACTTGCTCGTCGAACATGCGATGTCCGCCGTTTGCGCGGGCGGAGGAAAACACCGAGGGGTTCTTCGAGATCGCTACAATGTCGTCGTACTTCGTGATGCACCAGAAGCCTCGGCCATCGGGCTCGGGGTTCCAGTGGACCGGATCTTCGCGACGCAACTGGGTGAAAATTGCGTGCGGCACGCCGGAGACGTAGAGGTCGGGATTCTTGAGATCAACCTGGTCGAGATTCATTCGGCTGAAACCTCGTTAGCCGTATTCGACGATCCAGCTATCAACAGGTTCGGTCCCAGGCTCGATGCTGGGCGGCTTTGCTTCCGAATCTCGAACTCTTGGTCAGCTACCCTACTGGTCGCATACAGTTGAGCTTCCCTGTCTCCAGTAGAGAGAGGTCCATGCGCGCAAATGCGTCAGTGATGGTCGCCGCCATGTCCACCATGTCCGCCGCCGCCCTCCACATGGCCCCCACCAGCGGACCGAGCCACCGGAGCACGATAGAAGTTTTCTTGATGGCCGCCGAAGTCGTGATGTGCTTCCCAAGAGTGATGGTTGTCGAAATCCGGGTGATAGCCCCTATTCCCCCAAGCGTACGGCGCGTATCCGGATTAGCCGGATAATTCGCGTAGCCGTAGTTATAGCCCGGACCTCCGTCGAAGCATCCGCTGAGCGCGCAGGCGCTTATTATCAGGACGAAGAGCGTTTGAATTGAGCGTCGTGAAATCACGTGGCACCGCCTGCCCTAAGGGGCTCCCCAGGCCGGTTTCCCGTCGTCATGATAAAAGGCCAGCCCGGGAATCTTCCCCGCGGGCACATCGAGACTGGTTCGCAGGTGACCGTCGGGGCCGTATAGACCGACGCCGGGAGTGCCATCCGGTCCAAGCGCGACGGTCGCCCGCAGCCTGCCGTCTTGATCAAAGAAATCCAAACCCGGCGTGCCGTTGGAAGCGACATCGAGCGTGATACGAGTCCGGTCTTTGGGGTCAACCAGGTTAAGCCCGACCGCACCCTCGTCGGTGGTGCCCAATGCGGCTCGCACTTTGCCGGTGCTGTCATGGAGTACGAATTGGCGCGCATCCAGACTCTCGGCGACTCCTGAAGTGGTCTGCGCCATCAACACTATAGCGCCGCACAGCAAGAGCAAGCCGCCGCTAATCATTCGCCAGCGCCGGTTACTGCGTTGGAGTTCAGCCTGCTGATGTTCCAGCCGCGCAAGCCGTTCGCTGACCTTATTTGTAGATAAGTCCATAATCGGGGATTCCGTTTTGCTCGTCTGCTGCAGCTTCGTTCTAAACCATACGGTCGCGCGACGGCAAGCTTTCAATCGGGATTTCCGTATATGGACCCGTAAGCTTCCCCTTGGGCGAGACAGGCGGGAAGTAGAACTTTCTGGCAGGATTTGGCCGGGAGGTTCGGATGAAACGGTCGCGATTCACGGAAAGCCAAATTGTCGAGATACTGAAGGAAGCGGACGCCGGGTTGCCGGCCAATGAGGTCTGGCGCAAGCACGGGATCAGTTCGGCTACTTACTACATCTATAGACGGTTCCCCTGTGGCAAAGCGCTAATGGATCTGTTCCTGCTGTTGGGCGAATCAAGAGAGGCAAGGAAAAAGTAATACCCGAACTTAACGCCAGCCCAGTAAGAACTAACAAAGAAGTGGTCCCGCCCCTTCCACACGAAGACTAATCCTGATCATCTTCCCCGGGTTCCTTGTCGCTGTCGCCTCCCACCGCGGCCTCTTCCTCGCGCCGGGTGAGCCGCAGCGACCGAAAAGAAGCAACGATAAGCCGCCCTCCCGTCGGCAATTCCAGATATCCCGAGTCGCTCGGAGCCACGGGGTCGATTATGACCTTGCGCCCACCGAGCCATTGGATCAGCAGCATCTTGTGTCCGGTCTGGCGGCCGGTAGTCGCGTCGATCGCGAAGTCGCCGAAAAAGGTGGTGGTGCGCAGGTCGGAAATCGCCGCCCGAATCCGCTCCTGATCGAGAGAATCGACAGCGCGAATCGCCGCGAGCGTGACGAGCCCGGCCGCATAGGCCTGCGCCGCCGGATAGTCGCATCCGCCGTGACCGCCTGTGCGTAGCCCTTGGGCCCGGATCCGGTGTACAAACTCGGTTGATGACGGTCCGATTTCAGGGGTTATGTCGGCCTCCTGTTCCCACTGGCTCGGCCCGATAATCCCTTTGCCGTGCTCGCCCAAGTCGTCGCCGAATCGTGTCACGCCCGCCGCCACGCATCCGATGACCGGAATATTGAGATGGGCCGAAGTTGCAAGCCGCATTATCGCGAGGTCGTATTCATAGCTGCCCGCGCTGATTATCGCGTTGATGCGATTACGGCGGAGCCCGCCAATGATCAGATTGGGCGTCCGCTCGGGGTCGAACGCTCCGGTGTATTTCAGACGCACGCGGACGCCGCGGCGGCGCAACGGACGATCGCCGCATGCCCGCTCGAATCCTCCGGCGACGACCCGCGCGAAGCGTCCCTTCGAGCATATTATCGCGACTCGTTTGCGCCACAACTTGAGCGTGCCGAGCAGCCGAGCGACACCCGTCAGGTACTCGCTCGCCGGCGTCAGAACGCCCACGATCATGCGATGTCCGCGTTCGTAGAGATCGTCGCCGGCGCCGCCATGGTTGACCATCACCATTCCGGCTTCTTCCGCTAGCGGAGCGGCGGCGCGTGCGAGCGCACTCGAATATGGACCGAAGATAACGCTCGCCCGACCGCCGAAGCACAGCTCGCGGTAGATTTCGACCGTACGCTCGGGGCGGCTCTGATCGTCCAAGCATTCGAGCGCAAGCTCATGGCGGATCCCGTCGATGTCTACTCCCCCACCCGCGTTCGTATCGGCAACGAACAGCCGCATCGCCGCCTCGGACTGCCGCCCCATACTCGCGTACTCGCCGCTCAAGGAAAGTGAAAGCCCGATGGTCAGCTTCTGCACGAGGTCTTTATCTGACGGCAGCCCAGGATTGTGGCTTCGGCGATTCCGTGGTGGAACACGGCCGGCCCCTTGCGGTTGTCTGATGTTCTATTCCGCTGACTGCGAACCCGCCTCGTCCAGACGCCGCGTCGCCTCACGCATCACGTCATCGGGAAGTCGACCCTTAAGTGCCGCCTCAATGTTCTGTTGCAGATGTTTTGGAATGCGCGTTCCGACGATGGTCGTATCGAGGTCAGGGTTCGCAAGTGTAAACCGCAGCATGAACTCCATGCGATCCATCCCTTCGAGCAAATCGTCGAATCGCGCCCTCTCCCAACGCTCACGCATCGTTGCCGATGAGACCATGTAGTAGCTGCGCGATTGCCAGTCACTAGGTGCGCCACGCGCGACGCCGCCGCGAATGAGAATTCCAGCTCCCGCCTTCGACGCGCGCGCAATCACTTTCTCATGGTCGCGCTGCAACGCCGAATACGGAATCTGAAACACATCGAAGACACCCATCCCGATCTGCTCGTCAAGATTCGGCAGCGTCCCCGACACACCGATGAAACGCACCTTGCCTTCCCGCTTCAGCTTGAGCGCGGAGTCCAGTGCGCCATGCTCCTCGAATTCGCGCCGCGTAATGCTGCGATGAAACTGCACCGCGTCGAGATAGTCAGTCTTCATCAGTCGCAGGCTGTTCTCCACACCGACGCGAATATTCTCTCCCGTATGAATATGATCCGCGCCCATCCCGGCGCCCGGCACACATCCACATTTCGAAGCCAGGAAGTATTCCGATCGGCGATGCGCGATATAGCGGCCGATCAATTCCTCGCTGCGTCCGTAGTCGATCGATGTATCGATAAGGTTGATGCCCGCGTCGAGGACGGCATTGAGAACTTTCTCGGCCTCATCGTCCGAGATCTTCGGGCCGCCGGGAGCGCCGCGCAACTCCATCGCGCCGTACCCAAGGATTGTCGCGGCAAAACCCGTCCTGCCCAGAATCCGCTTCGGCAGTTCCGCCATGTCGCAAACCTCCTTAACCAGGGTAGCCGCTAACCTCGAGGGCTGGCTCAACTCATCCGTTCCAGCAAAACCACTGGAATCTCGCGGCTGGTCTTCTTCTGGTAGTCGTTGAATATTGGCAGCAATTTCGCCTGCGCGTCGAAAAGCCGCTGCCGCTGCACGCCGCCTGCCGTCGTCGCGCGGGCCTGGAAGCGCTCGCTCCCAACCTCGATCGTCACCACCGGATTCTTGACCAGATTGACATACCACGCCGGATGGTGCGAAGACCCCGCGAACGAGGCAATCACCACGATTCGGTCGCCATCCTTGGTATATGCCAGCGGTTTCGTGAACGGCTTTCCCGTCTTGGCACCAGTTGTGGTCAGCAGCAGGAGCGGCATCCCCTTCATCTCACCGCTAACCTTGCCTTCATTTGTCCGGAACTCGCTGATCACCTTTTGGTTGAAATCATTCAGCTGCGACATCTTGTTCTCCCATCATCGGATTGATGCTCCGTCCCAGCTTCTTATATTTCCTATTAGCCGCGCAAACCCCATTTGGCACTCGCGTCCGGCACCAACCCCAGACATAGGGCGCCACCACCTCTATCAGCAGGTTGCGCAGTGTCAGAAGGGTTCTTCGGTCTTCCAAAATAACCTCCTCTCCTCTTGCAGCAGCGACCCGTTCACGACGCGATCTGTGGTCGAGAGATGATCGCCCTATGGCCTCCTAGCGCAACATTTACGCGTGTCCCTTTTTATTGCAGGATTTGGGCGACAGCAGGTGACAAAAGTCTCGCACGGATCCGTCAATGGCGAAGTTTCTCCGCATTGGAGTTCATCACTCGAATGTCTCTGGTTATACCTCCAAAGCATGGTCGGTGCGCCGGTTCGGTAAGAATGTGCTCTTGAAGTGGGGTGCCGTTGAGGTTCGTGGAGCCGGTCGCAGCAGGCGAATTTTCTGGCTGGGCAACCCTCGGCATAAAACCATTCGCTGCGGTACAGAGGAGCTCGCGAAACACTACGTACACAACGCAGTTTCCAGACGGGTGGGTCATCGATACGAACGGCTCCCGGCGATTCTCCCAATTGGGCGATCTTCCTCGCGCCATAAGATCCGGTTGGGTGGGACGTTTGCGACGATTCTGTTTGTCGATATTGTCCGTTCGACTGAGAAAGCGGCGCGGATGGGCGACATTCGCTGGTCCGAAGTAATGAATCACTATTACGCCGCTGTCCGCAAAGAGTTGCGCGCCGCGCGCGGCAAGGAGGCGAACACCACCGGTGATGGAGTACTCGCCACATTTCAAGCGCCAATCAACGCGATTCAATGCGCGGTTGGAATCCGTGCCGCCGTCCGGACGCTCGGGCTGGAGATCAGGGCAGGTTTGCATGCAGGTGAGTACAAACTGATCGGCGGAGAGCACGTTGGCATCTCGATTCATATCGGCGCGCGTGTAGCAGCGAAAGCGCGTGCCAGTGAAGTGCTGATCTCAAGCGCGGTAAAGGATTTGTTGCCCAAATCAGGGATTGCTTTTAGGGATCGAGGCTCGCACAGCCTTAAAGGCGTTCCCAAGAAATGGCGGCTCTACCTGGTCGACTCGCCATGACGCAGCCTCGATCTTCCTGCTTTCTGCCGCGATTCAAACAATTATTAGCGATCGCGGAGGACCGTCCGCCCTCATCCTTCTGGGCTCCGACGTAAACACCGCAGCGTCGAGCAGTTTGCTATTTATACTTGATGTGACACCTAAATACCCGTTTGGACTCGTCGACTGAAACAACAGTGACCCTAAAGCAACTATATGTTGCTTCGATGCCACAACCTCGAAGGTCAGGGCAAGTATACGCCACTCTGAGCAAATAACGCTCGCGCTCTTCGGTGGCATAAGGCGTGCTGCCTCGTGTGTAAGAAAGAATGGGGGTCCTCGGCCTACAGCGGTCGATCCGAGACAAGAGCTCGGAGGTCGCGAGGGCAAAGGAGCACGATGAGTAGCGCTTACCGATGGTTAGGGGAGCGGATTGTCATAACTCAGATTTTGCTAATCGCGATAGTGGTGCTACCCGCCGCGTCTCTTCGTCATCCGACCGTCCTTCGCTCTGGCTACCAGATCCCTGCCAAAGTGTTCGCCTCCGCCGATTCTATCCATATGAATTTTTGTCCCGCACAGCCGGGACTACTTACTAGTCGCCGTAGCCCGGCGAATGAAAAATGCTCAGAACCATCGTCAGGTTCAGCGTCCTTGAGCTGCCACAAGAAGCCGAACAGCCAGCATATCTTCAGAGCATCAGGCAAACCGGCGATCGGCGCATTGCTTCTAGTAGCGTTGCTCGTTGCGCCGGAGCGCTGAAACGCCAGCTACACAGAATCCGCCGTCCTTTCGCTTAGCCGAATGCTTTATCACGAGAGGCAGTGATCATCGAAAACAACCAGCGTCGGGGGCTCAGACAAAACCGCTTATAGAGACACCTCTGAGTCCGGGGGAGGCAAACGTGCGGAACTTAAGATCCCAGACAATAGGGATTTCATCGGTGATGCGGCACTAGTCGCGGTGCTGTCATTCGGCCTGCCAATTAACGCACGAGCCGAGCGTTTGAGAGTACCCGTGCAAGAGCAGCAAACAGCCGCGATAACACCCCAAAAGCCCTTCAATACGAGCTTGATCGCCGAGTAGACTCTCAAAAGCTCCGTGATCGGGATGCAGCCCGTGGCCGTTCATGCCGTAGGCGAGCAGGGTCCCCGGATGAAGCGCGCTGCCGATGTCCCACGATGACCAGTAACCGGCGTCGAAGGAGCGGAACCGTCGTGTTCTTCGAGTGCGACGATCTCGACGCGCGCTGCGCCGCACTCAAAGGCCTTGGTTTGCGGTTTGTTGCGGAACCACAAGACCAGGCCTGGCTATGGCGCGAGGCAAGATTGAAAGATCCTGACGGAAACCAGTTGTGCCTGTTTCATGCGGGGGTGAATCGACTGTATCCGCCCTGGCGGCTACCACCCGAGTAGTCAGTGGAGCGAACGCGCAACCAATAGGCTAATTGGAAAAGCAAGAGAGAGCATTTGCGATCGTCTTACAGGAGCGACGGCGAACCCGTTTTTGCACGACCGTCCCATTAACCAGAGGCCGGCGACGGATGCAATTCCGGCAGAGTAAAAAGCGCGACCGGTTCATCGACGCCGCGCACCGGATGATTGCCGATGCTCACCAGCTTTTGGGAGCATCGCGCGGCCACTGCTTCTGAGGCAAGCACCGGACATCCGAGCGAGCGGCACAAGCCCTCGATGCGGCTGGCAAGGTTCACCGCCGGTCCGATCGCGGTGAAATCCAAGCGGTCGGGCGCACCGATATTGCCGTACATCACGGTGCCGAGGTGCAATCCCACGCCGAACGGCAACGCCGGCAAGCCGGCGCGGACCCGCTCCTCGTCGAGGACGGCCATGCCCGAGCGCGCGGCACGGACGGCAGAGAGAGCAGCGTCGCATGCTGACTGCGCGCCGCGCGGTGAGATCGGAAAAATCGCCAGCAGCCCGTCGCCGATAAACTTCAGCACTTCGCCGCCGAACGGATGGATCGCGCCGACGAGGCGCGCGCAGCAATCGTTCAAGGCTCCGATCACCTGTTCCCACGGCAGGGTTTGCGAGAGCCCGGTGAAATCGCGGAGATCGGAACTCCAGACGACGGCCTCGATCAACTCACCGGTGCCGCGGCGAACGGAGCCGTTGACCACGCGTTCGGCGCATCGCCGTCCCAAGTAGGCTTGCAGCAGCGCAAGCGTTACGCCGCGAGCGATAACGACCTGGAGGGGTGCGCCGAGCGCGAGGCATACTTCGGAAAGACGGAGGAGTTCGGCGACGTCGAAGCCCTCCTTGCGTTCGCTGAAAAACTCGACCTCATGCACCGCGCCTTCCAGTTCCGCATGATCGGTGAGGCCGCGACGCGGCTTGCGACGTCGGCGCCAGTGCCGCCGCTGATTGTCGCCCGACAATTGGAAGCGGGTGCGCACGCCACGTATCGGCGGCTTGCGGCCGGCGGCGGCCATGCCGTGAAGTTGCAATTCCTCGACCACGCGCCCGTCGGCGCGAGTCCAGCGCAGGCGACGCCGCGCGACTAGCGGATCAAGGCTGTCGATCACGAGCACGGCGCCTGAGATAGGCATTCCCTCGGCGACGAGGCGCGCGCATAACTCGCCGATGAGGACGCTCGGCGTCACTGCGGTGGTGCCCTCGCGCAATAGCCACTCGATCGCGACGGTCATGGGGAGGGCCGAGGGGACCGACTCGACTATGCGTGTTTCGCGCGCCATTTTTGCTTCTAGTGGTGAGGGCCGCGGTTGTCTAGAGGCGCGGGTAGCGGCTGCGCCAGTTGCATACCGGACGAGCGCGCCAGCGATTCTCCGGCGGTGCCCATGATCGCCACTCTGCCGGAAGCATCAGAATCTGGCGCACTATTGATTCGCGGTTCTCTGCAACCTCGGATCGGGGCCTGGATCGCCGCCGGCGGCCGCGAGCACCAGCCGTCCGAGGTAGTGATTCCAACCATCTTCGTGCGCCGGCACCGTTTCAGGGGGCAATCCGCTGTGTTTGAATTTCAGCAGGGTACGCCCGTTGCGCGGCACAAGGTCGATCTCGATTAGCGATGAGCCGGGGGGAACATTCTCGCGGTTGTGCTCCCAACCCCAGCTATAAGACAGCCGGGTGACCGGGACCACTTCCTTGAACTCCCCGCGCGCCACGAACCCATCCTGAACATCCAGTAGGAAGAGGCCGCCGGGCACGGGATCGAGGGTCGCGGAGGTCCCCATCCAGCGAGTCAGCCGGTCAGGATCCGTAAGGAACGCAAACACCGTCGACGGATCGGCGTCGATCATCATTTCGCGCTGAATCGTGTCCGCCATGCAGGTCATGACCTCGAGCGATTATACCAGAACAATGCTGCGCGCACTCGGCTAGTCGCGTCAAGGGCGGGCGGCGCGACGCGCATCAATGGACGACCGGATCTCGCCTTGGTCAGCCGTCTTCATTTCGGCGGGCGAGTCCGCGACGGAGAGCGCGTTGCAAAGGACGGTCATTTTGATCGATCTTATGGGTGCGAATGGTCGGCGGTCGAAGGGGACGGTTTTAGGGACAGGGGAACGGGCTTGAAGCCGCCCAGCTCGGACGCCGAGAAAACCGAGGCGATTCGATGGATTTTGGCTATATCGACAAGGCGCTGACCGATCCGGGTTACTTCGTCGACAACGATCCGCATCCCCTGTGGCATTACCTGCGCAAAGAGGATCGGATTCATTGGACGGTGGGGCCGGTCCGAGGCTTCTGGTCGATTACGCGCTACGACGACATAATCGCGGTGGTGAGTGAGCCTGGACTCTTCACCTCGGCGCAACTTATTTCGGTGCCGACCACGCCGGAACTCGAGCAACTGACGCCCGAGATGCTGGGGTCGGGCGAGATGATGCTGATGACGGATCCGCCGTTGCACGGAGCGATGCGGCGCGCATTCAATCGACTGATGCTCCCGCGGGCGATTGGTCGATTCGAGGTTCCCGGTCCGGAACTGGTTCGGGAAATTCTCGATGAAGCGCTCGCGCGCAACGAATGCGATTTTGTGATCGACGTCGCCGCGCGGCTGCCGATGGCGTTCATCTGCGAGATCATGGGCATCCCGCGGAGCGACTGGCCGGACATGTTCAGGTGGGGCAACATGATCGCCGGCAATGAGGACACGGAATACCAGGTCGAATCGGGGTCGGCGGTCGAGACGCGTCAGCAAGGCACGCTGAATATCGGCCACTACTGCATCAAAGCAGCACTCGCACGGCGGGGGCGTGACGGGGAAGACCTGCTGAGCGTGCTGGGCAACGCGCGAATCGATGGACGCCTGTTGACCGACAGAGAGCTGGCACACAATGGCGTCTTGTACGTGGGCGCGGGACTCGAAACCACGCGCAATGCGATTTCGGCGGGACTGTTGGCCCTGATCGAGCATCCGGCGCAGTTGGAACTGCTGCTGAAGGACGACGCGCTGATGCCAACAGCGGTGGAAGAGATACTGAGGTGGTCGAGTCCGGTCACTCATTTCGCACGGGTGGCTATGAGGAACACGGAGTTGGGTGGCAAACAGATACACGAGGGCGATCGCGTGGTGCTGTGGTTTCCGTCGGGGAATCGCGACGAGACCGTGTTCGCGGATCCATACACTTTCGACGTGCGCCGGAGTCCGAACGAACATATAGCCTTCAGCAAGGGAGAGCACTTTTGCGCGGGCGCGCACCTGGCGCGTCTGGAACTTCGTCTGATGCTGCAGGCGCTCCTAAAACGGACTAAACAAATCGAGATCGCGGGCAAGGTCGAGCGGCTGCGATCGAATTTCCTCGCGGGGATCAAGCACATGCCGGTGCGTTTCACACAATCGCGCGCGGCAGCCTAATCTAGAGGACTTCCCTCGGCGCTCCGGGTCGGCTCTAGAAAGCTCGAGTTGTGTCCCTAGTTCGCGTCCAACCGAGTTGGTCTGCGAGACACGACCACATATCTTGGCGCTATATAGATTATAAATCGAGCTAACAACTGTATAAAGCATCCATGAGGGTGTGTGGTCGTGCGTGGCCAGACTTTCGATTCGTTTCGAGAATCATAGACTCACGCCAAGCCAGGTGTTACGTTTCACCTCTAGTACGCGTGCGCACGCGATGGTTGGAGAATGTCGAGAGGGGTAGGCCAATAACTAGCCACAATGCGCGTGCGCGCCATTTTTCTAGATCGTGACGGTGTCGTCAACAAAGTTGTTTTCCGCGACGGCAAGCCGTCGGCGCCAAGGGCGCTGACGGAATTCGAGTTCGAGAGCGGCGTCAAAGAATGTCTCGCGGCGCTGCGCGGAGCGGGGTTCAAGCTGTTCGTGGTGACGAATCAACCGGACTTGAAGCGCGGACTGTTAAGTTCGGAGGCCCTGCGCGGTATGACCGACAGAGTAATGACCGGTCTTGGTCTGGACGCGATCAAGGTCTGTCCGCATGACGATAGCGATAAATGTAGTTGCAGGAAGCCGCGGCCGGGAATGATTGCCGCCTTGGCCCAGGAGCATGACATCGACCTCACACGATCATTCATGATCGGCGATTCGTGGAGGGATTGCGCAGCGGCGGCGGCGGCGGGCTGCCGGTCGATTATTTTGGACCGGAGCTACAATCGGGGTGACGGCGCCGATCTGCGGGTAGCGGATCTGAGTCAAGCGGTGAAGTCGATCCTGGGAGAGCGGCAATGAGCGGCGAGATCGCGGCCTACGTGCATAGCTACTTGCACGAAGCAGAATCGATCTGCGCGAAGCTGTCGCGGAATGAGATTGAAAAAGTAATCCAGGGGCTCGTCAAGATCCAACGCGATGGCGGCCGCCTCTTTTTCCTCGGCGTCGGCGGCAGCGCCGCCAATGCGTCGCACGCGGTCAATGACTTCAGAAAGATCGCCGGGATCGAGAGTTATGCTCCGACCGATAACGTTGCCGAACTGACCGCCAGGATCAATGACGACGGTTGGGATTCGTCGTATTCCCGCTGGCTCGAAGTAAGCAAATTGCGAAAAGGCGATGCACTCTTTGTCCTGTCGGTCGGCGGGGGTGATCCTGATCGTGGAGTGAGCAACAACCTAGTCAAAGCTCTGGACATAGCGCGTAAGCGCGGCGCTCAGGTCTATGGAATCCTCGGTCGAGATGGCGGATACACAGCGCGGGTCGCAGACGCGTGCG
The DNA here is from genome assembly GCA_963837035.1 of uncultured Pseudomonadota bacterium. GTDB lineage: Bacteria > Desulfobacterota > Binatia > Binatales > Binataceae > JASHZA01. Next base: position 467,754 of record CAWIMH010000015.1, on the reverse strand, counting down.
TGATAGTGCCCACGCTTAATCCTTCGACGGTCACGCCTCATGCGGAGGCATTCCAGGCGATCGTGTGGCATCTCATAGTTTCGCATCCGGCGCTTGTCAGAAATCCCATGAAATGGGAATCGCTCAAGTAGCCAATCGTCGCGGGGGAAGAGCAAATGCGAATTTTTGTCGATTCGGCAAACCTGGCTGACATAGAATCGGCCTTGCAACGCGGATTCGTGGCTGGGATTACTACTAACCCCTCGATCCTCTCCAAAGAAGAACGGACCGATTTCAAGACCCACATTCGGCGAATCATACGGGTGCTTCAGCAGTACGAAGTCAAGATTCCCTTGAGCATCGAGGTGTTCACTTCGGACCCGAAGAAAATGATCGACCAAGCCAGAGTATTCGCGGGGGAATTCGGCGACTATGCAGGCCTGAATATAAAAGTGCCGATCGGATGGAACGAATTGTCGGTTATCCACCAGCTGAAGCAGCTTGGTATTCGTGTCAACTGCACTTGTTGCATGTCGTTCAATCAGGCCCTGATGGCCGCACTTGCCGGGGCCGATTTCGTCAGCATCTTTTACGGGCGCATCAAGGACACAGGTTATGACGCGCGGTCGGTCGTCGAAAGCGTCCATCGCGCCTTTGCACAAGGGTCAATCAAGGCCGAGATCATTGTCGGTAGCATCCGCCACATATGTGATATCAATGAAGCCCTAATGGCGGGTGCCGATATCGTGACGGTTCCTCCGAAGTTCTTCAAGCAGATGGTGAGTCATCCCAAGACCGATGAAGCGGTGAACCAGTTTTTGGCCGACTTCGGGAATTGGACCGGGAACCGTTCCCCTGATGAGGACGGGGCTCTGCAGACTAGCACCAGAAGAGAGATTCGCTCTTGAAAATTGGGATTCTGGGAGGAGGTTTAACCGGCCTCGTCGTCGCGAGCAATTGTTCCCGTCACGATTGTGAAGTTCTGGAACTCGACGACGCACCGGGTGGACATTGTCGCAGCCTCGTCGAGGAAGGGTATACATTCGACCTGGGCGGACCGCATATCCTATTTTCACGTAACCAGGAGATTCTCGAGCTGATATATCGACGGTTGGGCGAGAATCTGGCCCAGCGCCGCCGCGAAAATCGGATCTGGTACGATGGCCGATTCGTAAAATACCCATTCGAAAACGGATTATACGACCTCGCACCGCATGACCGATTCGAGTGTCTATACCACTATCTGAACAACAGCTACCCGCCGCCGACAAACTTCAGAGAATGGATCTATCATGTTTTCGGCAAAGGAATTGCCGAAAAGTACATGATCCCCTACAACGAGAAAATTTGGAACGTCGCCGCGGAGGAAATGGCGATCGACTGGGTCGATGGGCGGGTCCCGCGGCCACCGGCAGAAGACGTGATCAAGTCGGCAGTTGGGGTAGAGACGGAAGGCTACACGCACCAACTCTATTTCGGCTATCCGAAGCGCGGTGGCATAGAGGCCTTGCCGCGAACCTTCGCGCGATACTGCCGTAACGTGACCTTGAATTTTCGCGTTTCGCGAATATGGCGTGATGGCGCCCGATGGTGTGTGAGCGATGGCAACATCACGAAAATCTATGATCGAATTGTCTCGACTATTCCTATTCAGGACTTGGTGGCGGGTCTTCCTAGTATACCCGAAGCCGTCCGGCGGGCAGTTGACGGATTGCGCTATAATTCTCTCTGTGTCGTTATGATCGGCGCGGTATCGGCGTCACCCTTGCCATATACAGCGCTCTACGTACCGAGCAATCGCTTTCCGTTCCACCGGCTGAGCTTCCCGCTAAACTTTACAGATGCGGGAGCACCTCGCGGCCACGTCGCGATCGCGGCGGAGATCACGACAAATCCAGGGGACGGATTCCATGAGCTTACTGATGAAGAAATGGCGCACCGAGTAATCAGCGGGCTTGAGGATATGTCTCTGTTGCGCAGGGCGGACGTCACTTTTTTACGAGTGCATAGGACTCGGCACGCGTATGTCGTCCGTACATTCGACTATCGCGAAAAACTGTCGCTGGCCCTGAGCTATCTAAATAGTCTTGGAATCGTAAGCGTCGGGCGCAACGCTGAGTTTGAGTATATCAATATGGACGAGGCGATACGCCGGGGCTTGGAAATTGCACACCAGCTTGACCCGAGCCCCTCGCCAGACCATGCGTCGCAACGCGAGAATGAGTCTTTGGGGTAATCGAGGGCGAGTCGTGATACCCAGTAAGGAGCCTTTGCCGCCCATTGCGATCCTTGCGGGCGGGTTCGCGACGCGTCTGCGGCCAATAACATCGACAATCCCCAAATCCATGCTGATAGTCGCCGGAGCGCCGTTCATCCAGCATCAGTTGCGACTCCTCGTGTGCCAAGGCTTCAAGGATATCGTAATTTGCACTGGACATCTCGGCGATCAGATCGAGTCGTTCGTTCGAGACGGCTCACGCTTCGGTTGTTCGGTCCTTTATTCGAGGGACGGAGACCAGCCACTCGGAACGGGTGGCGCGCTCCTGAAGGCAGTGCCTTTGCTGGGCCAGCGCTTCATGGTGATCTACGGTGACAGCTACCTGGACATATCATATGCGCAACCCTGGGAGACATTTCTTCGCGCCGGTCAAATGGCACTCATGACCGTATATCGAAATGACGGCCGCTGGGAGAAGAGTAATGTCGAATACTCAGATGGTGCAATAAAGCGCTATGACAAGGCTGCGCCTGCCCCGGAGATGCGCTATATTGACTATGGCCTTGGGATCTTCAACCGAGAAGCCTTGCTAACTTTCAGCCTCAACAAATCATTCGACCTGGCCGATGTCTACCGGTCTCTTAGCCAACGAGGTCAGCTCGCTGCTTACGAGATCTGCCAACGCTTTTATGAGATTGGGTCGTCGGCCGGCCTGGCGGACACCGATCTGTACCTTCGACATTCAACGAACTGTCGGCGCCAACCAAGGTTAGAATGACTATCACGGTTCTGGCTCGATGATCATCACGAGGACACCTCTGCGAATTTCGCTCGGCGGTGGCGGCACTGATCTGCCCTCGTACTATCGCGAGTTCGGTGGATTCGTTATCTCTGCCGCTATTAACAAATATGTCTACATCACTATCAACCGAAGTTTTTTCCCGGGGTATTTGCTCAAATACTCCGAATTGGAGGAACCGCGAACCTACGACGAGATTCGCCATCCCCTCTTGCGTGAAGCGCTGCGTCTCCATCAGATGCCCGGGCACCTGGAGATCGTCAGCATCGCCGATGTTCCGGGAGGAACAGGCTTGGGTTCGTCTGGTGCATTTCTGGTGGGACTGCTTCACGCCCTCTACGCATTCAAGAGAAAGCGGATAACAGCTCCGGCCTTGGCGGAGGAGGCCTTCGACATCGAAGCCAATCGTCTGTCCCGGCCGGTGGGTAGACAGGACCAATATGCTGCCGCTTATGGCGGTATTACCTGCCAAGAGTACAGTTCGGGCGGTGCCCCCCTGGTAACGCCGTTGTCGCTGAGTGACAGGACACTCCGGGAATTGAGCGAATCGCTGATGCTCTTTTTCATAGGGTATACACGCGAAGCTTCGCTGTTGCTCGGTGATCAAAAGACGCGCTCCGAAATGCAGGAACCGGAGATGCTAGCGAATCTGCATTTCGTAAAAGAACTGGGTTACGAGATTAGAGCAGCCTTGCTTGGCGGGGATGTTGCGCGTTACGGGGAGTTGATGCATGAGCATTGGAAGCGCAAGAGGCTTCGTTCGAGCGGGATGACGAACCGCCGCGTCGATGAACTCTACGAACTCGCGCTCGCCCGCGGAGCAGCGACCGGGGGAAAGGTGGTCGGAGCCGGTGGCGGCGGGTTTCTCCTTTTCCACACCAGAGACCGCAGCCTGCTCCGTGCGATCATGGTTGAGGCCGGTCTCTCGGAGATAGATTTCACGTTCGATTTCGACGGATCAATCGTGTTCCTCAGAAACTGACGGGGCGCGCAACTATCACTGTTCGGAATGCCAGGAGGCCGGGTGCCACAGCAGTGATCGCGTTTTCGATCGGCATCAAATATCGCGTGTAGAAAGCGTACGTCTTCGATTCCAGGATGGAGCCGGGTGAATGTTCTTTGTCCTGGAGGAAGCGCTTGATCAACGGCAGGAAAGCGCGTCCGATTCCTGGTTCCCACCGACATTTTTCCGGAGCGAATCCGCAGTCGGTGACAAATTCCCGCGCCGATCTAAACGTGAAAAAACGGAGATGAGTCCGATCAAGAACCCCACTGTCGGCATAGTTGAATCCGCCGAAGAGCATCCTGATTCGATTGTCCCAGACAACGATATTTGGGAGAGAAATGATGAGATGACCATCTCGCTTGACAAATTTTCTATAGAAGGTCAGAACGGTCCAGGGATCAACGGCATGCTCCAAGGAGTCGGCCGCCATCAGCCAATCAAACTTCCGTCCTTTTAACTCGCGCTCGACCGCGCTGTAATCAGTTATATCTAGTTCAAGAACCTCCGTAATTCGCCCACGAGCTGTAGCGCATGCTATTGGACTGTTATCCAGCCCGGTAACCGTATAGCCCAGCCGTTCGATCTCGAGGCCGAGCCGCCCTCGACCACACCCCACATCCAAGAGAGTCGGGCCGGACCCGAGCCCACGTGCTCCACGCAGCAACGCAACTATAGTATGGTTGATGTCCTCGTAACTATAATATTCTGGCGATCCAGCAGGCGAGACATTCACAACTTCAAGTCTCCTAGACCATACGTGCGCAAAAATGCCCAACTGCTGAATTCATTCACCGGGTAGTGCGCTTGTCGCGGATCAAGGCGAGAAGCGATTCGCGCAACGCCTCGCGACTCCCGCGCTGGCAGCGCCAGCCCAGTCTGCGAATTCGGTCGGTATTGAGACGTACGACGGGAACATCCCCTTTCCATCCGCGATCACCGCCGGAATACTCGAAGCGGGGATGCTGCGGTAGCATGAGGCAGTCGACCACGAGTTCCGCTATTTCCGTAACCGTGATGTAGTCACCAGTCGCCACATTAAATACCTCAAATCGCTTCTCGCAATGTCTTTCAGCATGCATCACAGCCGCGACTACGTCGAAGATATGGATATATGATTTGCTCTGTCTTCCATCACCAAGAATCGCAAGACGTGTCGGGTCCGCGTGCAAGCGACGCACGAAGTCGAAGCCTACGCCGTGGGTCTGGCGCGGCCCAACCACATTTCCAAAGCGAAAGGCATATCCCGTGACGCCAAACATGAAACAATACGCGCTAATAAGTGCCTCGCCGGCGAGTTTGCTCGCGCCATAAGTTGAGTACCGGCAGTAACGGTCGGAAATCTTCGTCCGCCTCCTGGCTACCGAGATCGCCATACACTCCGCTGCCGGACGCATATAGTATTCGCCCCACGCCAGTTCGTCTCATAGCCTCCAGCACGTTGTTAGTAAGTAAGGTACCCTGGTAGAAGTCGACTTCGGGCTCCCGGGCGGCCCGCGCAATATCCGGATTGGACGCGAGATGAATCACCACATCGCATCCTCTCATCGCACTCTGCAGACGTTCTAAGTTGCAAACACCACCCCGCACCAGATGCAGGCGAGGATCGAGTGCATGATGCTCGTAATGCCACTCTCGTCCTGACGAAAAGTTGTCGTACAGAGTGACAGAGGCGGTCGAGGGCGACGCGAGCAGATAGTCGGTGAAATGGCTGCCAATGAAACCTGCGCCTCCGACAATAATAAAGCTGCGTCCCGTCCTAACTAACGTTTCCGGTAATGCCATCGAAAAGTCGGACCTCTCCTGTCATGCAAACCGGCTCGCGAATATACGCTTCAGCGTCCACCATGCACTTTGCAGCGGCCGCATCGTACTTTCTCCAATACGCGGCCGATATGGAATCGTCACAACCTTGAGTCTGTATTTCTGCCTTAAGCGGCCGCAGCAGAAGCTCCACGGGCAACGCTGCACCACTTGTTTCGTAGTGCAGGGATCCGATTAGCTCGCGCCGATAGGCACGCATTCCGCTGTGCAGATCGCGTATGCGCTGACCAAAGAGGACCGTAGCCAGCAAGCCGAATGTCCAGTTGGCGATGAAGTTGACCCATGGCATCGCAGCAGGCTTACCGGCCAGGCGCGAGCCATCAACCAGGTCGTACCCATCGCAGAGCACCAGGCGCGCCATAGGCTCTATGAACTCGACCGGATACGTGTCATCGCAATCCAACGTTACGATCACTGCGCGATCGCTCGAGTGAAGCGCAAGGTCCATCGCGGCGCCGTAGCCGCGGGGTGGAAATTGTTTGATCACTCGGGCACCCAGCGACAGAGCAATCTCCGCTGTTTTGTCTGAGCTGCTATCGACTATCAGTATATCGACGCCTGGGATCGTGTTCTGAATGTCGCGGATCACTTTGCCGACGGCCGCCTCTTCGTTGCGCGTGATCATCGCAACGGTGATTCGCGTGACGAGATCGCTCATCCAGCCCGCGTTTGCTGCCATATCTCGTATAGCCGTTCTGGTCAAAAAATCCCGCCTGATCACCAACTGTTTGTTCAACAGTCCGTTGATCGCTCCTCAAGAAACACCACACACGATCCCCTACCTTATTTGAGCATTACGCAGAGCACGGCTCAATATCAAACTTGCAGCGCAACACCCAGATGGTTGCTCACGATGCATGGGCTGACAACACGGCGCAAGTCTGACAGAATGCTCCTTCGGACTGGAACAGCGGCAAGGAGCGGGGATGGGCGAGTCAGAAGACCGTTTGGGTATCCTTCCAGCTGTATTATATCTAATACTATCGATTCTGTTTTTCGGCCGCGGGCTCTTGGGGCATTTCTCCACACTTCATGTCGGTGAGGGCGCAGATCCGTTATTGACGATATGGTTCCTCGATTGGTGGCCCTATGCAATAGCCCATAGGTTGGACCCATTCGTCACCCACCTCTTTTGGGCTCCGCACGGTCTGAATCTGACCTGGTCTACCTGCATTCCGCTCATCAGTGTGCTCGCCTCGCCGATCACCAGCGCCTTCGGCCCGATCGCGAGTTTCAATGCGCTCTGCCTTCTTGGTTTGCCCTTGGCTGGATGGTGTGGGTTCGTACTATGTCGCTATATCAGTGGTGCATATTGGGCCTCGATACTTGGCGGCTATGTCTTTGGATTTTGCCCGACCCTCCAAGGGCAGCTGTTGTTTGGACGGTTGCATTCGACGTGGATATTTCCGGTCCCTCTGGCCGTTTACTTCATCTTACGCCGCTACCGGGAGGAAATTACCGCTCGTTGCCTTGTACTGGTATTTTCCACGCTTCTCGTGTCGCAGTTTCTATTTTCTCCCGAAACTTTTGTCACAACGACTCTTTTTCTAGCGATCGCATGGGCCCTTGCATGGATACTCACTCCCGGCGAAGGACGCGAGCGCGTCACGCGAATGATCCCTCCACTAATGCTCGCTTATGTCGTCGCTACGACGATCATCAGTCCCTACTTATACGCTTTCTTTACGAGTTCTCCCTATGGGGGGACCGTTTGGAGTGACAGAGTCACGAGCGGAATGTTGTCTGCAGACTTGCTGAACTTCATTGTTCCCACACCGACAAATCTGGTAGGTCAACTCTCCTGGTTTGATCACCTATCGGGTCGCTTCAATTCAGGCTTAGTATCTGACGAGGGAGCCTTTCTTAGTTGGCCGCTGATACTATTTACAGTACTTTTCGCTCGAATGCATGGGCGCGAATTGGAAGGCAGGTTTCTCCTTGATCTTCTGGGGATCATACTTCTTTGTGCTCTCGGCCCCATCCTGATAGTGAGAGGGTGGGAGACCTCGATCGGTCTTCCTTGGGCTCTGTTTCAAGTGTCAGCTTTGAAGAACGCCGCGCCCGTTCGTTTCTGCGCCTACGCGTACTTGATTTTCGCGATCGTGACCGCGGTCTGGTTTTCCAGAACAATTGTCAAGCCTGTAACCAAGTACGCTTTCGCCGCGATCATTTTCGTATGTTTGCTTCCGAACGTTTCGGCGGGCTATTGGAACTACCCGGTAAATGTGCCGAAGTTTTTCTCGAACGGCCTGTATCGCAGTTACCTTCAGCGCGACGAGAGTATTTTCGTTCTACCATTTTGGCCGAGGAACGAATCGATGTTGTGGCAGGCCGAAACATCTATGTATTTTCGGCTGGCCCAAGGACCCGGTCCGTGGCCCAAAACAGTAGCTCGCTGGCCGATCCTGGAGGCCTTTCTGCGAAGACTGTATGTTCCTGATTTTCCAGCGCAATTTCTCGGTTACTTGGCTGCCCACCACGTCAATACGGTTATTGCAGCTGACTACAGCATGCCCCTGTGGGCACCACTGCTGTCAACTTTGGATGTAACCCCGATAGAAGCCGGAGGAGTTCACATATATAAGCTGCCGTCGGCACTCGCGTTCAGCGCAACCACGCCTTTGAGCGCGCTGCGTGTCCGCTTCGATTACGAGCGATTCAACTATTTTCTTACAAGAATCTCCGATTACGTCGAACGGGGTGGCAATCTGGAGGATTTGATCGCAACAAACAGCGTTACCCTGGGATTGTTGCCTGCGGAGGAGATAATTGGTCCGCCAGCCCCTGCAGAACTGCGAGACCGATTGCACAATTGGGACCGTAGGTCGAATTTGAGCTATGGCATGGTTCTTTTTGTCACGCCCAAGCATTCGATCGTAATCGGCGAGGAAGCTTGGGGACCAAGCGCAACTCTCTTCTGAGCAAATACCGTGGCATCCCGTCTGAATCAGAGTTTGGCATAGAAAAAGGCGTAAGAGTCACATCAGATGCGGAGCTCGGCTTTCTTGTGATGGCTTTCAATCGCGAGCAGCTTAGACGTGCTGCGTCCGTGGCTAGTGGCTTGCTCAAAGACCGCTCCGCGCTCGTTGCTTTGGAAAGGACACTCCAATCGTCTGGTGCACATACGCAATAGCCCGTTTTCTTGGGGTGGAGGCAGAGGATACGAACTTGGTGTATGAAGCGCGAAAGCCGATTCCGTCGGGGATCGCCGAACGTCCATCGCTGCTGCGCTACTCGCCTGCCCTGCTTTTCGTCGCAATCGCTATCGCCGACGCGGGTCGTTTTGCCGATCCTGATCTCTGGCGTCATATCCGTGTCGGACAGGCAATGATCGCAACGGGTCAGATAGCCCACACCGATCCGTATTCCTATTCGATTCCGGGCCATCTCTGGCGCAACCACGAATGGCTCGCGGATCTGGTGATGGGTTTCTTCTACGACCGCGGCGGCGCCTTCGGGCTGAAAGTGTTGAAATTCCTATGTACCGGCGCAGTGATACTTTCTTTGGAGGGAGCCCTCGCTGAGACAGGCGCTTCCGTCTTGATGCAGCTGGGGTTGCTGCTCGCCTGCGGGACGACGCTTGGTCCGTTTTTACAATTCCGTCCACAACTCTTCAGCTACGTCTTGCTCAGCGGGCTGATGATGTTGCTCGCACGGGACAGTTATCGTGGCCGCGCGTCGATTTCGCTGGCAATTCCGGCGCTCGCGCTGTGGGCCAATTTGCACGGCGGTTTCGTGGTTGGAGTCGCCGCGCTTTTCGTATACGCCGGAGTTCACCTCGTACTTGACCTGCTACGCGGGCATGATCTCTTTCGTGCAAAACAGCTGCTTGCAGTAGCGGTCGTTGGCGCTATCGCAACACTCGCAACGCCATACGGGTTCGGAACTTGGTACGCCGTTGGACATTCGGTTATGAGTCCAGCCGCCCACGGCGCAATCATGGAATGGAGGCCACTTCCGATAGCGATGGTGCAGCAGTGGCACGAGTCGCACAAAACAGCACTTTTCTACCTCGTCTGGTTCGTGTCTCTCGGCGCCCTCGCGGCCACTGTAGCGATGTCGCCTGAGGTGGACGACTGGCCGTTAGTCGCAGTCGCGGTGATGCTTGCCGGCAGTGCTTTTCTTTCTGTCCGCAATATGCCGCTTTCGTTTATTGGGCTGCTCGTTCCGCTAGCTTGTCACTTGAGCCGATGCATCGCGGGCGATTGTTCCATCGTTTCCCGCCAACCGCAGAAGGCCTCCCTCGGCAATCAGATGATTCTGTCCGGTCTAGCGATAACGATGCTGCTGGCAAACGGCTTTTTCTCCGCCAACATACGTACTACAACCGCGTATCCGGCAGGAGCAGTGGCCTTTATGCAGCAGCATGCGCTAGGCGGGCATATTCTCAATGATGTGAACTGGGGCAGCTACCTCATTTGGCATCTTGCGCCGAGGAGCCAAATTTTTATCGATACGCGCTTCGAAACGGTTTATCCGAGCAGTCTGATCATCCCCTACTTGCGCTTTTATGCGAACCGACCTGGATACAATGACGTACTCCTGTCATATCGGCATGACTTCGTTCTAGTAAGCGCGACGATCGGTGCGTTCGCCGTAATGATGCGTCAGCCCAATTGGGTTTTGATCTATCGCGACCGCGACGCGGTTCTCTTTGCCCCGCGTGACTCAACCGCTGCAAAGCTTCCCGGCTTACCCGTGACGGGAGACGTCGCAAATGACCGGAGATTTCCTTGATCCAGCACCGAAGAACGGAGCCTTGTTTAGCCGATGGCGCGCTCATGGAAACTACTGCCCATTCGACCGGCGGCCGCTCTCGAATTGTCGCTCGATTTGTACGACGATACATGTCCGGCCAGTGTTGAGCGCCTGGCGCGCCCGCGCTGCACGGGATAATCCAGTTAAAAAGGAGGTGGGTTATGGCGGAAAGTCTTTCGGATATCGGTGAGGCCATTCGCAAAGCGGTGGAAGCCTATACTGAAGCGATTTCCAAAGTTGGCGAATCGCTGCAGAACATCGCATCGCAATCTGGGAGTCCTGAGCGCAACCAATTGATTGAAAACTGGCTGCGCGTGGCGCGAATGAGCAAGGACGGGGCAGTCGCCGCACTGGAGCGGGGCTTCGATTTGTGGGAACGCGAGGTGCGCAGGACGGCAGCGGCCGTCGGAGGAGCTTCGCCAAAGCCAACAAATCCGCTGGAGGCATTTGCTGAGAACTGGCGCAAGGCAACCGAGGCCTTCACCGGAGGCGAAAAATGGGGAGATGAGTCCCGCAAACAAGCCGAGGCTATACAAAAGACGGTAGCAGACGGCATACGAGCGTGGCAGCGGTTGTGGGATACGGAAAAGAAGTCCTAGTCTGCTGTCCACCACCGAACGTGCGTATGCGATCGTCCGTGCGGCTGCGCCAGCCAGAGATATAACGTGACCTTGCCGCCATCAAGCCGTTTCGAATTCACCCCGCATCTCAATATCTGCCGCCTCTTGAATGGTATGTGGCAAGTCTCCGGCGCCCACGGCCATATAGAACCCACACGCGCGGCCTCTGAGATGTTCGCATATCACGACGCAGGGTTCACAACCTGGGACCTTGCTGACCACTATGGTCCGGCAGAAGACTTCATTGGTGAGTTCCGCCGCCTCTTCGGCGCGCGCTACGGGGTTCAGCGGCTCTCGGAAATCCAGGCATTCACAAAATGGGTCCCACAACCAGGCCCCATGACCCGGCGTGCAGTCGAAGATGCGATCGGAACCTCGCTGTCGCGAATGGGCGTGGATTGTCTCGACCTTGTGCAATTCCACTGGTGGGACTATGAGGACCGGCGCTACCTCGACGCACTGAAACATCTCGCTGACTTACAGCACGAGGGTAAGATCCGACACTTAGCCCTCACCAATTTCGATACCGATCGTTTGCGCATCATTGCCGATCACGGGATCCGCATCGTGTCGAACCAGGTGCAATACTCACTGATCGACAGAAGGCCCGAGTTACGGATGGCCAATTTCTGCCGCGATCGAGGAATCACGCTTCTAACGTATGGCACGATGCTCGGCGGCTTGCTCTCAGAGAGATACCTCGGCCGGCCCGAGCCCGCGCGGGGCGATCTTAATACCGCCTCGCTGCAGAAATATAGAAATATGATCAACGCCTGGGGCGGATGGGCATTGTTCCAACAGCTACTCGCCGTCCTGAAACAAATCGCGGACAAGCACCAGGTTAGCATTGGCAATATCGGCGTCCGTTATATTCTCGACCGTCCGGCGGTAGCCGGCGTGATCATTGGCGTTCGCCTCGGCGTCGCGCAACATATCGCCGACAATGCGCGCGTGTTCGAATTGGCTCTTGATGCGTCCGATCGTGCCGATATCGAGGCCGTCCTTGCGCGGTCTCGGAACCTCACGGAGCTGATCGGAGACTGCGGCGACGAATATCGCTAGGCCCCAAGACTGCCTTTAACCATTCAAGAAGTCCGGGTATAGCTCCGATGGTGCACCCCCGCAAATATGACGATTCGAATTCCGTGACCAAGCGGCTCCGCGAGATATGTCTCGCGCTACCCGACTCCTTCGAGAAGGAAGCTTGGGGCGAATGTACCTTCCGTGTCACCGGCGGAAGCATGTTCGCGATGACCGACTACAATCATCACGACAGCGGCCACGTCGCAGTCTGGGTGAAAGCGCCGGCAATGGTTCAGGAAATTCTGGTCGGATCGGATCCTAAACGGTTCTTTGTACCTCCATATGTCGGCAAGCAGGGATGGGTCGGCATCCGCATCGACCACAAAGTCAGATGGGACGAGCTGGCGGCTATCCTGAAGGACGGGTACCAGATGTCGCGGCCAAACAAGTCGGGCGCTGGAACTCGGACAGGGCTGCCCACGATTGCGGTTTCGACCGCATCCAAAGGACGTTCCAGGCCGCGAGTAATGCGGGCGCTCGCCCCGCGTACGCGATGACACCCGACTATCGCGGGCCTGACCGTGCGGCGAGCGGCAGTTCTCGTCCGAAGATGCGCGCCGCGCTGGCCTTTATCTTCATAACCCTCGTGCTCGACATGCTAGCGCTCGGAATGATCGTGCCGGTACTGCCGAAGCTGGTCGAGGATTTCGTCCGTGGCGACACGGCGCGCGCCGCTTACATAGTTGGTGTGTTCGGCACGCTGTGGGCGCTAATGCAATTCGTCTTCTCGCCGGTGCTCGGCGCGCTCTCTGATCACTACGGACGGCGGCCCGTCGTGTTGATCTCGAGCTTCGGGCTCGGCCTCGACTACCTCGTGATGGCGCTCGCGCCGAGCGTTTGGTGGCTCTTGGTAGGACGCGTGATCTCCGGAATTACGGCAGCCAGCTTCTCGACCGCGAGCGCTTATCTCGCTGACGTCACCCCCGCGGAGAAGCGCGCCGGCGCATTCGGCTTGCTCAGCGCGGCGTTTGGTTTGGGTTTCGTATTAGGGCCGGCGCTTGGGGGTGTCTTCGGGCAGATCAATCCACGTCTGCCGTTTTGGATTGCGGCGGCACTTAGTCTGCTCAATGCGATGTATGGCCTATTCGTGTTGCCTGAGTCGCTTCCGCCCGATAGTCGCGTAGCTTTCGCATGGCACCGCGCGAATCCGGTTGGGTCAATCCGTTTGCTGCGCGCGAATATCGAATTATTCGGCCTCTCCGTGGTGACTTTCATCTCCTACGTCGCACACGAAGCGCTGCCCACCACTTTCGTGCTGTACGCGATGTACCGGTACCACTGGGATGCGCGCATGGTCGGACTCGCAATCGCAACGGTCGGCGTATGCTCTTCGCTGGTAGGTGCGGGCATGGTTCAACCCCTGGTCGCAAAATTCGGTGAGCGCCGCGTATTACTCACGGGGCTGTGGTTCAACGTTGCCGGATTCATCACCTACGGGCTGGCGCCGACTGGATTGTTCTTCTGGGCGGCGATTCCGATTGGCGGAATGGGTGGCCTCTCCGGCCCACCGATGCAGGGTTTGATGACTCGGCAGGTGGAAGCGACCGAGCAGGGTCAACTGCAGGGTGCGCTCGGCAGCATTCGGGGCGTAGCGTTCATGATCGGTCCAGTGCTGTTCAGTGCGGTGTTCGCGAGCGTCATAGACCCTAACCGCAGGTGGCATTTGCCCGGTGCCGCGTATCTCTTGGCGGCGGTGCTGGTGATGATCTCTGCAATCATCGCTTGGCGCGTCACCACAGAAGCCCAGGAGGTCGTGCCAGTACCAGAACTGGCCGGGCCATAGAGCGCTTGAGGTTCAGATTTCTCTTACGAATCTACTGCCTGGCTAGTTGGGGCGGCAGGCAGAACGCACGGGCCTGTACGCGACGAATCCTTCTCGATTCGAACAAACCGCGCGGCGGGGCGACACTCGTCCCATGAGTGTCTGCCGCCGCCGCGCCTTGGTTTCTCTGATCGCTCGCGATTCGGACGGGGGAGGCGGACCGGTTGGTTGCGATCAGCCGATCGGCAGCCTGGTCAAGAGCGTCAACACTTCGTCTTCAATAATCTCGCTGATCTGACCGCCGAATTTCTGTAATTCCGGATCGCCGAGTGCGACCTCGACGGCATTGGGATTGGGCAGCTCCCACAGATCTACCACCGTATTGAGACGGCCGACCACGCTCGCGTAGCTGCCCACGAGCTTCCATCCATGCTTGGCGACAACCGGGGTCAACTTGTTCAACAGGTTGATAAAATCGGGAAGCTTGCCCGGATGAAGCTTGATCGATGCCTGCATGTAGACCATGACTGTGCCTCCTTGGTTGGCTGATCGCCGGTTAGCACCGCCACGAAAGCAATGTCAAGGCGGACGGCAAAAAATGCTCTACCCCGGTGTCGCCGCAGCATCAGAGAGACAGCCGAGGTGGCTGTCTGATACGAGGGTCCTATTGTAAGAGCCCGGAGAAACCGGTTATCGACGAAACCACACCGACAAATTGGGGCGGAATAGCCGGATCGTCCTTCGTCGTATACCTGTCGTACATCGGCGAGTAGAGCCGCATCTTGAATGCTCTTTCGACTTGAGCAGCCGTGCCCTTGAAGCGAATGTAGTCCTCGTTTTGGCCAAATCCCTTGTCGGTAATCGTGAAGCCCTGCGCGACCAGCCACTGCTCGACCGCGTTGAACTCGGCCTGCGATTCGCCGAACCGTTTGTGCATCTCCTCGGGCGTTAACCAATGATGATATTGGGACGAATGACGATCGTTAGTTTCTTGCATCAACTCGTCGAACTGTGGCTTGTTGCGCAGTGCGAAGCCGAGTTCCAGTTCGATCACGCGATCCGGCGGAACCCGGGGCGTCCTGCTCAGATCAAGGTCCGAGTGTTCAACCGCAATGCGTGGGGAATTGTCCCCGGGGCCGCTCGCATTGCGCGCCGAGCAGCCCGACCCGTTTAGACATAGAGAGAGCGCGAGCAGCCACCCTGCGCCGATCCATCTTGACCGCCCGAAGAACATGTCTACAACGCCGTAAGGATCAACTCATCTCCGCCACTCGCGGCATGACCTTGGTCCAGAACAACTCGATTATCTTCATCATACGGTCGTGCGGCACCAGGCCGTTGTACATCCACGCGAACAGCCAGCGCACCGGCAGCCGCTTGAGCAACCGCTCCATTTGACGCGTCACTGTATCGACCGTGCCGACCAGCGCCAGACCATTCTCGAAAAGATCGGGCGTCTCGCCCGTTTTCGGATCGACCAAGCCCTGCGAAAACCCGAACGGCTCAAACCACTCGTGCCCGCAGAAGTAACCGCTTTGTCGCCAGAGGTCTTTGGCCTCGGCGTCGGTATCCGCGATTATAACGTCGCGTAAGACTCCCATTCCCTCGCCGATCGGCTTGCCGGTTTGTTGTGCGTAGATTTCGCACAGTTGATACTCGTAATCCGGAAACAGTGGCGGCAGAACCGCGGTGGCGCCCTCCTCCGCGCACCATCGGATGCTCCGCTCCGACGACGCGAACGGCTGAAAAACCGGAGGATGCGGCTTCTGGAGCGGTTTGGGCACCACGCTGACGGATTTTACGATGCCGTCTTCTACCCCCCTGCCCCATTTCTGCGTCGCCTCGATCGGCCACGGCGTGTCGCCTGGCGGTACCCGCCAGTATTTACCCTGGTAGGATAGCGTGTCCTCGGTCCACGCCTTTTTGATTATCCGATAGCATTCCTCGAAAGCGGCCCGGTTGGCGGCATCGATCTCGTCATGCTGATGGGGCCTGGCGCCGTGGATCCCGTGGGTCTGCTGCGCCATAACATCCACCCAGCGACGCTGATAGCCGCGTGCGAAACCGGCATTGGCCCGCCCGCCCGTCATGTGGTCGAGCATCGCGATGTCTTCGGCCACCCGGATCGGATTACTTGCGGGCAGCACGATGCCCAACTGTCCGACGCGCAATCGCTTGGTCTGCATGCCTATGTACAGATCGAGCAGAACAGGGTTGTTGGAGAGCTCGAACCCTTCTGCGTGAAAGTGATGCTCGGTGAAGGACATCGAATCATAACCAAGAGCATCGGCTAGTTTCGCCTGCTCACTGATCTCGCGCAGCATCTGGTCATAGAGTTCGCTGCGCAGGCCGACCATACCCTGTTCGATCTCCGCCCGGTTGCCCACCGACGGCAAATAGAAGAGTGATACTTTCATTCGTGTTCCGTGGAATTCTGGATTCCGCCGCAACGGCGGGACATCAAAAAAAATTGCCTTTTCCCGAGGCACCTCGAGGCTTGGTCGACTGTAAACCAGCGCCATCGGGTGCGGCAAGCCAGGTCTACCCGCGGCGGTGCCGGATTGGCAGACGGACCGCTGCGCGCGGGCTACCGCAATCCGCGCCAGATGCGCGGAATAACAGAACGCCTGCTCATTTCCGTCCTCGGCCTATTCTCTCGCCGCGACCAAGGCTCTGTCCGCAATGACGAACACGAGATATCCTGCGTGACCGATCGCAATGGCGTCGATCATATGTGCAAGAAGAATAGGAAGGAGAAGGTTCGATGCTCAAAGAGTTCAAGGAATTTGCACTTCGCGGCAACGTCGTCGATATGGCGATCGGCATAATCATTGGCGTTGCTTTTGGCAAAATTGTCACTTCGCTGGTAACCGACATCATTATGCCGCCGATTGGACTGATTCTGGGCCGCGTCGATTTCGCGGACCTCTATCTGAGTCTCGACGGGAAAACCTATCCATCACTGGCTGCAGCTAAAGCAGCGGGCGCGGCTACGGTAAATTACGGGACGTTCCTGAACACCGTCCTGGATTTCCTGATCGTGGCGTTCGTGATGTTCTTGATCATTCGACAAATCAACCGCGCGTTTCCCCCAGCCCCGGTAGTGGTCAGCACGCGCGAATGCCCCTATTGTGCATCGCAGATACCAATAAAGGCATCGCGTTGCCCCAATTGCACTTCTCAGATAGCCGCGTAGCCCGCGCCGCGGCATCAGCACGAGCGGAAACGGGAAGGGTCGCGGGTCAAACCGGCTTTCGCGATCCGGTCGTCGACCGCTCGGGCACTGCTCCGAAGGGAGTGATCCTGTAGGCCGGACGTCGCTCCGCTCTCGATGGAGTGACGGCCCATACGAGCGCCGCAAACCATCCGATGACGGTCCAACCGAAGAAGAGGTCGAGCATGAAGATCGCTTGGTAAGAACGATTGCGGGCCGCGATTCCGAGGGTAGTAGGCAAGAAATAGAAAAGAATCAGCGTCAAAGGCGTCGCGCAGAAAGACGCCGTCCGAACCCAGCTATGGGCGTCTGCGAGCGGCGCAGTCGCGAGGCTACCCAGGAGGGCAAAACTCGCAATGAATGTCCAGATTCGGTTTTGCGGAGAGAGAGTGAAACGGCGATCCGTCCATACCGTGAACAAGACTGCGGCGATCAGGGCGGCACCGATCAAAATCACGATCGTCGAGAGCCAGTTGATAAATGCCGGACTGCGAAGCTCGCTCATGCTCTACACCCTCTCCTTCGCTCGCGTCATAAAGATATTACTGTTGAGAGCAATAAGTCAATAAAGGCCGTGTAAAACTATATTAGAGTATCATAGGATGAATTATCTTCCTGATGATGCAGGAAGTGGCTCAAGATCGCTGAACAATCTTCCATAAGTTCTGACGGCCCATCAGGTTCTGGGGTTGCGTTCGACGACGGGACTTTCGATTCGGTGTCAGTTTGTGACGCGCTTCCATCCTGGATCGGTCCGGATCGACCCGCCACCGTGGAGACAACATCAACTAACCCCGCTCGCGCTATCGGCTGCTTCACGGAGTGAAGAGTTCAGCGCTCGAAAGGACGCCCGCGGTCCCGGAATTTACGTTCTCGCCGCCCGCGCCACTAGCACGTTGCCGTTTTGCAGCAGCGTGGCGGAGTGTCCGAGACGCGCCACCGTCATGCGTGAGGTCAGTTGGAAAGATCCGGCAGCGACGTTGTAGGCTTCGGCGCTCGCGAAGGTCAGACCTGTTGCACTCTGGCCACCGGCAAACAGGATGTCACCTGATGCGAGCGGCGTTGCCGTGGGAAAGTTGAAGCGAGCATTTACTACCGATGGCCCCAACAGAAACTTGCGGGTCGTGGGATTAAAAAGTTCCGAGCGAGCCGCCACGGTACCTTGATTGGTCACCCCGCCGGCGACGAGTACCCTACCGTCGGCGAGGAGCGCCGCAGCATGCAGAAATCGCCCAAAATGCATCGGGCCGGCGGTGCGCTTAAACTTGCCAGTAGCGGGGTCGTAGAGCTCCGCGGCTAACGGAAAGAATCCGTTAGGCTGAGCACCGCCGGTAATCAGGACTTGGCCGTTGCTGAGCAGTGTCGCGATCTGACCAAACCGTGCCACCACCATTCGCCCAGTGCGCGTGAACGCGCCGGTGGCCGGATCGTAAATCTCTGCGGTTGCCTGAGGCACATTCAGTCTGTTGATGCCGCCCGCCACCAGCACCTGCCCATTTTGCATCAATGTCGCGGTATGGTAGGCCCGCGCGAAGGCCATCGGGGCGGTCGAGCTAAAAGTCCCACTCGTGGGATCATAGATTTCTGCGCTCTGATAGATTGCATTGACTCCGGCCAGGCCTCCGCCTGTTATGAGAACGGTACCGTTGGGCAGCAGAGTTGCGGCGTGGTTGACCCGTGCCGAGACCATCGAACCCGTCGTGGCAAATCCCCCACTCGACGGGTCGTATAGATCTGCACTCGCCTGGGTAACTCCAGAGCTGCTCGCGCCGCCGGCGACTAGGACGGTTCCATTGCTGAGGAGCGTGGCAGTATGAAACACGCGAGCTACGCTCATTGAGCCCGTCAGGGCGAACGAGCCGGGATAAGTCGCGGAGGGTCGGGTTGTTTGCGAGGCGGAGGTTCCGTCAAAAATCTGAGCGGCAACTCTTGCGCGAGGTACGGCGCTAGCGATCATAATGACGATGACGATCGTCACCAGTCGGCTGACGGCGCATTGCCGTCCGCGGGAGACATTTGCTCGATTCATCGAACTATCTCCGTGGAGAGAGCGCTCAGACAGATGTCCTGCATCTCGTCTGAATGGATCGTTTAAAGCGTAGGGATTGGTCGGATGAAAGGGGAGCTTTTCTGTCTAGCTCATAATTTGCGAGCTAAACCTGGAGTTACTGGTGAACTTGCCTGGATTCACCCTAAGGCGCATATTTTTTGGCTGACGAAGGGGTTGCGTCTCCGTGATGGTCAAGGATTAAGGTAACAACCATGAAGTTGAATATCCATAGCATAGATAAATGCTGATAATGGGTTCTTGACAATCTAAAAGCTTTTAAATACCAGCGAAATGGACGTAGACTTCACATTATAACCTCAAAATAGCTGGACGGCTTGAGGCCATGGGTGATAGTACCTCCCGTGTGTCGGAGGAACTAGTTTATGAAGATGCAGGATCTGAAAGAGCGCCTGCTCAGGCATCAGCCCCAGCCCAATTCGGAAATCAAATACGCAATCTCACAGATCTGGCCGACGGCGGACAGTGCTGCCAAACCAAGAGAGGATGGGTTCCCAGCGGTGCGTGCACAAGATCCTAACGCTAAAACCGGCCTTACGGCTGACTCAGGGAAAACGAACGTAGCACCGGCGGCTCAGCCTCCGGCCCATATCGAAGCGCGCTCGGCGGTAACCGCGCTGTTTCGGTTCGCCGACGGTTTCGATGCGAGAATCCGCGATCTGATCAAAGCGCTCGAGCCGCTCGAGACACTCAGTCGCTCAGCGGTGAAGGAAGTGGCGCCGCTGGCCGATTTTCGCGATCAAATCGCACAATTGGCCGGAACCTTGGAGCCGATGAAAGCCTTTTACGAGCAGTTAGTGCGGTTGGCGCGTGACTTTCCTCCGATGCAGAGCCTGTACGAGCAGGTCTCGAGGATTCCCGAGGAATTTCAGACCCAGTTGCTGCACTTGGCGGAATCGTTGAACCCAGCGAAAGCCTTCCGCCGTCGAATAGAGGAACTGGCCAAGGCGTTCGACCCGGTCGACGTGTTGGAGGCGCAATTCCTCGAATTGGCGGAGTCGTTCGGAAAGGTCCTAGGAGAAGGCGCCCAGCTTAAGAATGGCAACGCCGGAGGGATTGGGCTCGGCCGCCCGGGCGCCCCGGAATCGACCGCCAGTATGGAGATGGCTACTGGACGCGCGGGTTCCGAGAAAAAATCAACCTGGGTGCTGGACTAGCGCTCCCCGATTTCGCCAGTTGATCGCGTCCGCTCTCCGGCGGCGACTTGGTGCTGCGACAAATTCCAGTCCGCGCGAAGTAGAATGTCGCCGGTTTAGCGCAGGGATCGGCGGCTAGTTGCCTTCTTGTTCTTCTTCTCTCGTCATCCGGTCTCCCGCCTAAAAATAACTTCGAATGCATCCTGACGTTTTTCGTCAAATCTGTTTTTCCGACGGAATGCTGGTAATGGGATGGGTGCCGCAATTGATTTCGAGCAAGGAACGACACCGTTCGGGACTTGCTAGTCGGGATGATTCGAGCATTTTGTTGTAGCCGGCAGTTATCGGTGCTTCGACGTTGCTCGCGATTCGCGTAATACCTTAATCGGTGTGCGTAAGTTTGCCTTTTGGCACCGATGCACCGTGTCGCCGGTATAAGCATCGTAGTCAAGGTTTGGACCGGTAATTTGAAATTCCGTATCAGGCAGGTTCGCGCCGTTCTGCACACGTTTCTTTCATATGTGGCAACAATCGGATTGCAGTGTTGCAAACAAGACAAGATCTTAGGTGCAGCAGATCGTCTCAGATTGTACGCGTAGCGAGTCAAAGACTTTTTCGCGGCCCCGCGCGTCAACCGCGGCCTACCAGACCGTGGGTGTCACGCCTACGGCCTCAGGTCGAGACCGGAATGTAGGGCGCCGCCTTCGCGCCCCCGGCATGGGTGTGCTCGAGCTGGAAACCGGTCGACGCCTTACGAAAAACCGAGAATTTCTCTATCCCACTATCCTCCGAGACGAGCAGCAACCGGCCATTGGGCGCCAGATTCGAGTATTGAACTCGCAGCGCCTCGCGCATTTGGACCTCGGAAAAGTATTCGCTGGTTAACAGGCAGGCCACTTTAATCACATCAGGGCGGCGGCCGTCCCAGGGAGTAAACACATCGTACCGCCTCACGGTAACACGCTGATCGCTCTTGGCGAGCCTCAGCAATTCCGGCTGTATCAGCGGCAAGTCGCGCCAGTCTACAACGGTGCGATATCCCGCCAGCAAGCGTCTAACCAACAATGGAAGCGGGGCACGCGCTCCACTGACGTCAGCGTAGACCAAAAATCGCTTGGAGGCGCGCAGTATGCATGCGCCGGTTTGATCCAGAAAATAAGCGACGCCTCGACGGTCGGAGCCGTATCGCACGGAAAGATTGAGATCGGTAACGAAGTAACTTGTGAAGTGATCGCCAAGAGCCCGAATGAGGTCGAGAGACGTGCTTCCGTCGGAGGCACCCACGTCTAGAATCACCGGTTTTGCTCCTCGATAGGTCTCGAGCAGAAAGCGATCAGAATGCCCATGGCGTCCTGGCCGGGTAGTTTTGAAAGTAATGCCGAATTGTAAACGTGAAACAGCGACCGAAAATTCAGCCGGCGAGAGAGCGTAAAGATCTCGCGTGAGCGGCCTGGGATCGTCATAGGTCACGCGAAGGCGGGCGAAGCTCGCGGGCCAGCCAGCCCGGTTGAGTCTGATCGGTAACCTCATCTGCAACTGTGATCAGGACACCTGTGCTGCCACATCGTTGCGCGTCACCCGGAACATTGAGCCCAAAGAAACGGCCGCACTCGGCTTTCCACCAGGTTTACGCCGAAGCCGGCCCGGTTGGGGATGGGTATGGTGCCGCGCTTGAATTCAGCTTCTGGAGCATGATCAACAATTTGAAAGTGCTCGGCGGATCGATACGGATAAACCTCGTGGATGATGAAATTGGCTATACAGGCGTCGAGTTGCAGCGCTGCAGCCGTAGCGACCGGGCTGGCGCAGACGTGCGGCTGGATCCGCATGCTATAAGCCTCCGCCATAGCCGCGATCTTTTTCACTTCCATAAGCCCACCGGCCGTACCGATGTCCGGCTGGAGAATGTCCGCCGCATGGCTTTCCATGATCGGGCGAAAGCCGTACCGGGTATAAATTCTCTCTCCGACGGCGATCGGTATATCGATCTTCTCGGAGATCTTCTTCAGCGCCCCGAGGTCGAATGGATCAGCCGGCTCTTCGATGAACAGGATGTCGAGTTCCTCGAATCGGTGGCACAGCCGGATGGTTTCGTCGGTAGTCAGCCCACCGCTCAGATCGACCATAATGTCAATGTCGACTCCAACCGTGCGTCGCAACGTCCGGACTTTCTCGAACGCCAAGTTCGCAAAGTCCTTATCGACCGAACGTCGTGAGACGTGCCTGATGCCGCCTGACTGGTTCGGCGTTGCCAGCGGGTAGCATTTGAGCGCTGTGTAACCATCTTCAAGCGGACGTTTCGCGGCCCGAGCGTAATCGTCTGCGGTGATACAGCTGTAAGACCAACCATTGGCGTAAGCGCGCACCTCGTCGCGGAACTTCCCACCCAGTAGTTCATACACGGGCACATTGAGCGCCCTACCCTTGATGTCCCAAAGGGCCTGCTCGATCGCGCTGATTCCGGCAAAGACGATCGGTCCGCCGCCTTTGGCCCAGAATGAGTGATCGTACATCTGCGTCCACAGTTCCTCGATGCGGAAAGGATCGCGGCCGAGGACCATACTTTCGACAAGATCCTTCACCATCCCGGCAGCGGCTGTGCCTCCGACGCCATAAGCAAGGCTGGCTTCCCCAACGCCGATCAATCCTTCGTCCGTGAAGATCTGGACAAGAACGGGGTGCAGCGAGCCGATCTTGACCAGATAGATTTTGGCCTCGGTTACTTTCACTGTGTTTCTGAGCGAACGGCAGTCGCCCAAGAAGGCGCCAACTCAAGTCGGTTGACGAGAGTTCCGCAGCGTCTGACAGGCATCGAAGTGATGACGGCGGCGTTCATTGGCATGGGCGGTTGCGTTTTACTTCCTCAGGTTCGCGCTCGAAGAATGGCATGAACCTAACGATCTTCTCGGCTGAACCGGTGAACCAGACGATTCGCATTCCATAGGCAGAGCCCCACAAGCGGCTTTAGATCGTCGAACGCAATAAATGTAGCTTCGTTTATCCCACGCAAAGAACGTACCCATTCCTTTATGGCAAGATTTCCGTCTCGCCAGTAGCGGACCGCCGAAATGCAGTCAACGTCCTCTACAGTCCATTTGCGACCCTCCAGAGTGCCGGCCGGAGTTACTGGCTGACCGGTCATATCCTGGTAGAGCGCCCGGACCACATCCATGCCATTGTCCGCAACGAAAAGCCGCAGCATGCCCCCAATACGCGGATTGACATCGTTGACCTTGTAACGTCCGTCACGAGCGTCGTAACGGAAACCGATATCGAGCGGGCCCTTGTAACCGATGGCACTCATGAATCGGATCGCTTCTTTTTCGACGTGCTCGTTCCTGACACAAATGGCCAGAGATGCTTGACCAAAATAGGGAGGATAATTGCGCAGCTTTCTCCCTGTAAATGCGACGCGGCACTCTCCGTTGTGATCAAAGTACCCGTTGAAAGTCCAAGTCATGTGGTCGGGGCCCGGGATATACTCTTGCAGAATCATCGGCGTCGAAAGGCCTTCGGCCTCATCGTAACGCTCGAGCAATTCTTGCTTGGTGTGGACCAGGATTATCCGTAAAGTCTTGCGGTTGGGGATGCGGCTATAGAGCGGCTTCATCAGTATCGGAAACTGCGCAATCTCCAAGTATGCAAGGACATCAGCTCGCGACTCCGGAAAAACCGTTTCTGGGGTGGGTACGTTCCACTTTCTCGCTAGGTGGTACATCTCTCGTTTGCTACACAACGAGCGCACCAACGCGGCACTTCGATCCGGGAAGATGAAATGCGCGCCGAGACTGTCGGCGTGCTCGGCTATAAACAACGCTCCGAGATCGCTGGTCGGAATCAGCAAAGCACGCCGACCGATTTTTTGGCCAACCTCGTTAAGAAAACGCAACGACTCCTCGAACGGCGCGTCGTGCAAACGCCAGAAGAATTTGTCGCGGCAATACTTCGAAAACAACACGGGATCGAAGCGATCGGCGCTGATTCCATAAACCGGAACGCCCAATCGCCCGAGACTGCGCACGATGCCGACGGAGGCTTGCCGATTGTACGCAAGCACGACAACCGGTGTCGAAGCATCCTCAAGCACCACCTGTCTAGCTACCCCCGTTTTCAATCGGTGAGTTGAGGGCGACTCGCCAACGATCGCGCCTCGCCCCGCTCCCATCAGCGCAGGATCAAGCTCGGTGACTTGCCTGGAGATAAGCAGACCCGCCCGCCGACCAATGCTTCACCCATGACCACTTCTCCGCCCCGCAGTGAGAACGACGCGTCAACATCGGCGATGTGTTCGAGGATAAACTCGAGGTCAGCAGCCTGACCAGTCTGTCGCAGATACGCCGCGCTCTTGTTTCCTGTCCACGCGTCTATCGCTTTATTGCTCCATCGCTTGACGATATCGACCGTCGCGGTATTCAGCGATCGATAACCGGCGTCTATCAGAATCTCGGCGATCCACGCGCAACACATCTGATCTTCTTCCCGAAATTCGCCACGACTGCCGGCACCGATGATCGCTATCTTGGGAAAACTTTCTGCCACATGACTCGCGATCGATTTATAGTTGCGGAAGCAAGCCAGAAGTGCCGCGTCGCACTTCGCCGCTTCGTGACACAGTTTCGTACCAGAAGATGAAACCAGTACTACCGGGCGTTCAACGTCACTGCGCGCAAGCAATTCAGTCGGACTGTTGTTCAAATCGAATCCCTCAGGCTTGATGCCTCGTTCTTCGCCTGCCAGCAAAGGATTTTCGAGACTAGCCGCGAGTTCCAGCGCAGCCCCAACGGTGGCGACCGGGAAGCATCGACGTCCGGATAGAGCCGCGCTGATCGCCGTCGTGGTCGCGCGGACTACATCGACCGCGACGATTGCGTATGCATCCCGATAGCGGCTGACACTCTCGGGGAAGACATCAATCACCAGGGTTTTCTGCACCTACCGAGCTCCATAACGCACGCTCGATAGTCCGAGCTTCGGCTTGTCGAAGGCATCCGAATGGAGACCGCGCCGATAGATCTCGACGCGCAGCAACTCCTCGAGCCTGACGTTGGAAAGATGAACGTCGCGGCCAAAATGATCGAGGAGCGCAAATTGGCTGGGTTTGTTGGGCGCCTCGAACGTCGTCGCACAAAATCCAAAGCCCTCAACGAACCGCTCCGCGAATGCAACGTTGAGTTTTCCGTCACCGTCGAACACGCCTACTTCCTTCGCCGACTCGCGGGCCTCCACGACGATCTGGACCGCTCCAGCGTCCAGCCATCGCTTACCCCGGTCGATCAGCTCATCAACCACCAGCGCTTGAAAAGGCCCTCCATGCTTCTTGCCGACTTCATATTGAACCTCCAAGCCTCTTTCGTGCGCCATCCCTACGACCTTATGGGGCGGCAGCGGCATGTCGGTAAAGCCTTCGCCGCTTTCAATTCGCCTCACGCCGAGATCGGCACATAAATCGAGGTAGGCTGGCAATTGCCCTTGTGCGACCGCAATCTCGAACGGACCTCCTCCAGTGACGGTCGATACTTTGAATCTGGTGGCGTCTGCGATCTTGCGCCGTGTCACATCTTCCCTGGCAATAAGCCAGCAGGCCATCGAAATTTTCAGGATGGAGATCAAATGCGAACTTTGTTCTAGGTGAGCCGCCAGCGCGTCGGCGTCGTAGCCGGGGTCAAAGACACTGGTTGAAGGAGCCAGCTCCGGAACTCCAATCAACCGTAAAAAGTCCGTGGTGTGCTTTATACCGCCCATAGACTAAGGCGTCACGATTCTTCCTCGACTGGATTATGCTGGCGCAAGGACATGTTCTACACGTCAAAATCACGATCTAATCTAATCTTATTCATGTTGCAACTCACTTTGACCGCCTTGGCAAAGACAGGTCTTAATTTAATGGTTCAACACCTGTTTTCACCCGTTCGTCCGAAAAAAGCGTCATATCGAGCCAGGATTTCAGCAGGGTACGCGCGTTTTGAGCACTTTACGCGTTGCGAGATCCTTCGAGACAACTGCCCTCCCTGGGTCCCGTACTTTTCTAATGGTCGGATAGACCGATCTAACCCTCGAGCGCCCGGTTTCTTTGTCCAAGGACCCCCCGATGACACCGGTTACGGACGGATTTAGATGAGCCGATGGCGGCGAACCGCGCAATAGCCGGTATCGCTTTTCAGGCGGATAACCTTCCCTGCTCAGTGCGCCGGCGATGGTCCGGCTGCCCTTCGACTTACAATTAACTCGTCGAGCCGAGAAATTTGCGCCGGTGAAGCTCTCGGCCGGTTACCAGCAGCGCCGGTCAAGCAATTCGCACCTCTTCTTCGGCCGCTCGCAATGGAGTACAGACCGCTAAGGAGGGTGTCCCATGCCGAAAATCATCGCGAACAATTGCGAGATGTACTACGAACTGGACGACTTCACTGCTCCATGGCGGCCAACCGAAACCCTCTGGATCCAGCATGGGTTCGGCCGCAATCTGCGTTTCTGGTCTCACTGGGTCCCGCTCCTTACTGGCCATCTTGGCGTCCTGCGGCGCGATATGCGCGGTCACGGTCAATCCGCCGACCCGGGCCGAGATCACGAATGGTCAGCTGAGGAATTACTGCTCGATATGAAGGAATTCCTCGATGCACTGGCACTGGAACGGGTGCATTATCTGGGTGAATCGATCGGCGGAACCCTCGGCATTGCGTTCGCCGCGCGGTGGCCCGAGCGCCTGAAGAGCCTGACACTGCTCGCTACGCCCACCTCTATTCCACCTCGCGTGCAGAAGCTCTTTGCGCTCGGCTACGAAGACTGGCCAACGGCTCTCGGCAGGCTCGGTTCCGGAGGATGGGCCCAGGCTCTGATGCAATCCGGCGGTGGCCTTACGGGAGGCGATCCGGCGCGGACAAAATGGGTAATCGACGAATGGGCCCGCACCCCGACTCACGTCTTGCAAGGGCTGTGTCGCGCCGTGCCAAGCGTTGACGTTGCGCCGCTTCTGGCTCAGATCAAGGTACCGACCTTGATCCTCGCGCCCGCCAACAGCACCTATGAACCCTTAAAGGCGCAAGTCGCGATGCGCGACGCGATTCCGGGCGCACGTATCGCCGTCATCGACGGCAAGGGCCACGAAATCTATGCTGACGAGGCCGAGGCCTGCGCCGCTGCGCTCCTTCGATTCATCGGGTCGCTGACCACCTAGGCTTGTTCCCTAGCCCATTCGAGCTCGTCACTTTTCGTTTGTTCTCGAACGATGGGCAGAGTGGGTGGGCAACACCGAAGCCAATGATGTCGCCGGATGCAATCGTTGACGCGATGTGCATAGTTCTGGCCTGACATAGATTGCTTCTACTTCACGGGTCTCGCCGAAGCTCATCGGCGGGCTTTACCGAGCCGAATTGAATCAAAAGGAGAACATCGTAGGTGCTCTTTAGCATCGCCGCGCAGATCAGCGGCCAACCGAAGGTTGACGCATCCAACATCATTCCAGCGGGAATTGGAGCGAGCGCCGTAGCGAGACTTCGCGGCACATTGGTCACGCTGGCAGCCATCGCACGCTCCTCCGGCGGCACCAGCGCCATCACGTAAGATTGCCTAGCCGGGATGTCCATCTGCGATAGCGACAACCGTAGAAGCAGGAAGGCTATCGCCAGGTTGACGTTCCCCATGAGTCCTGCGAGCAACAAGAAAGCATTCGAAGGCAGGTGCGTATAGACCATCGTCTTGATTCTTCCGATTCGGGCAACCAGGGCAGAAGAAGCAAACTGCGAAAGAGAGCCGAGGAGACCGGCAGCAAAGAAGAATATCCCGACCGCCTCGACTGACATATTGAAACGTCGGAAAAGCCATAGCGCCAGTAAGGACTGAATGACGAAGCCGCCGCTGAACGCATCCAGGCTGAAAAGCGCCGCCAGACGCAGTACCACGGCGCGAGACTGGGTCAGCGGACCAATGTGCAGAGGGCTCGGGGCAACCTCTATCGCGTTAGAAAGCGACCGATAGATAACTGCAACGATCACCGCAATGGCCGCATAGAGAAAGAACCAGAACCTCTGCGCGCCAACGACGTTTGAACCAAATTTCGATGCAATTAGGGTCGGCAACCCACTGAGCAGAGCGCCGAACGCTCCCGCTAACGCTCCGGCCACGTTATAGATAGCGAACAGCCGCGTTAGGTCGGTCGTCGTGACCGTTTCGAATAACGCCGCTTGCTCCAACGGCAGGAACAGACTCACGTCCCCGGAGGACGGGTTCAGAGTACCAACAAAAGCAACTACCGCGAGCGGCCAAAAACTCCTCACGTAAGTGAATCCAATACCGGTCGCCAACATGAGCGCACAGGAGCCAAGCAACAGCCGTCTGCGTCCTAACCGATGGGCAACAAAGCCCGCGCCAAGCGAAGCCAGGGCAGAGCCAAATAGCGTCGCAAACAGTATGATCCCGATCTGCGTCGCGCCCAGTCCGAGCAACGTCAGGTAAGCGGGCAGAGATATGCTTACGGCGCCATCCACAAAGCCGCGCAGTGCTCGCGTTGCAAGGAGGCGCTTGCTGTCAGCGGTCGCGCTGGCAGGAATCCAAAATTTCGTGATCGGAGGGTCTCCTTTGTTGGCTGGCTAAAGTTTCGAGCACGCGGCGATTTCGATCGGCGAAAATATCCGCCTGGAGCGTGAACCGCCGCTGATCGGCACCAAAATACTCGGCAACCGAGGAGGGAGCGGGTTCGCAGACCCCGTCTTCCATCCTGCACACGCGAATACCCCTCAAGGGTGACCTTTTCTGGGAAGACTTTCGGCGGAATCACGAACGACGCGAACCGCCGTGGTCTTTCTCGGCGTAGCGAGCAGTCCAGCCTTGCGTCTGTGCCTGAGTCTGAAGCTCCCGCCGTCGATGCTGATCATCGAATCGAGTTGTGCCGCCGTAATGGGGAGGGCTCGTCTCGACGAAGTAATCTTCTCTTCGCGAGAATGAGGTCACGGATAGTAGGGACTCGTAGGAGGCCCGCCGTAAGGCGAAGTACCGTAAGGCGAACTGCCGTAGGGCGAAGAACCATACGGGGAGCCGCCGTAGGGCGCGCCCGACGGATAGCCGGGGTACGAATTGTACGGCGAGGGGCCGTACGGCGAGCCGCCCATCGGCGAACCCATGCTGAAGCCGCTTCCGCCCGACGCCATCCCCAGGCTCAGGAGCCCGAGCATCATGATCAGCGGGAGCATCGTGCTCATGCTGCCGCCAGGAGCTTGACCGGGGAACTGGCCGGCGAATCGGCCGGGCGCGTTGTTCTGCTGGTCAACGTAACTGTCGACCCCAGGGTAAGACTTGTCCGGCGAGGAGTCCGGGGTTGAATCGCCGGCGGCCGGCGGCGCGGCGGCGGAACCCGAGTGGGAGGCGAGCAACTCCGGACGCACTTTGATTCGATTGTCGACCACGACCGCGGGATCGGCGGTGAAGCGGCGCGCCTTGGCAGCGGCGTCGCTGCGGCCGAATTCGGAACCGACGAAGCCATACAGCACCACGGCGTGCCTACCGCCGCTACCGTTCAGGACTTGCGCTCCCACCAGCGGCAACTTGTGCTGGGTCAGATAGTCGGTGAGCGCGACGCTTTCGCTTTGATCGGGGGTGTAGCCAGTAAGGTCGACATGGCTTTCGGTTGCGGGATCGGCCGCCGTCGCGGCAGGATCAGCCGAACTTCCCGAAGCCGTCGGGGGATCGGGATCGAGGGCCGTCGCATTGTGGCTGCTGGACGGATTGGTGGTGGACGGCACCAGGCACGATTGCGCCATGGTCATAGAGAACGTGAACCACATCGCCAGGATTATTTGGGCCCACCGGCGCATCGATCAGATCATACTCCTTTCGGCGAGGGTCAAGCAGGGGGGTTCCGCGGCAGCTCGAATCGGGGTAATTGCGAAAGACGGAAGTCGTTCCGCGCCAGCCAGGTAAACACGCGCTCGATGGCATCCTCGCCTGCGAGGTGTCGCCATCGACGGCCGCAGGCGTGCTAGAGGTTCAGAAATTCCCGCATCTGCTGCAGGGCGTCGTCCAGCGCCCGCTGAAAGGCGCGGCCGCATGGCGGCGAGCCGGCGAACCCTAGATCGTGCCGCAGCCGGCCATCGACCACCTTCAGATTGGCCCAGCCCAGCACTTGATCGCCCCATAGCATAGGCATCGCGTAGTGGCCCATGCGGCGCTTGTGGGCCGGCACATAAGCTTCGAGCTTGTATTCCCACCCCCAGAACAACTGGAAACGCCGCCGGTCCCAGACCACGGGGTCGAAGGGCGCGAGAAAACGCAGCCGTTCGTCGATTGAGTTGCGGGCGGCCATGGGCTCTTCGCCTCGCGGCCAGAACCACAGCACGCCGTCGACCAAGGCATGGGCATAGCGGGATTTGGCGTGCTCCTGGACCTGGCGCGTCTCGACGGCCAGATGCGGGACTCCATTGCGCAGCAGTCCGCAAAGATAGCCCAGGCTGGCCGCGGGCAGCGGCGCGTAGAGCCGCACCACCAGGTCGAGCAACTGACCGGCGCGTTCGAGCCGGGTCGCGGGACTGTCGTCCAGCGGCGGGTGATCGATCGCCTGGTAGACGCGAGTACCGGCCTCGCGCCGCGACACGCGCAGCAGCCCGCAATAGTGCAGGCGCTCGAGCAGATGCGTACTGGCATTCAGGTCGCCGCCCCAGCGCTGATTTCGATACTGTGAAACGGCCCACTTCGATGCTGTAGATTGGCCCACCCTCCTTTAAGCCGGGGCATCCTGCTGATTGAGGCAGGAGGCCGGGATGGAGAGGAGAGCTAAGGTGGAGTTGTTCGAGCAGATCCGCAGGGAATACGAGTTCGGAGTCGGAAGCATCAAAGGTGTTGCGGCCAAGCTTGGAGTGCATCGGCGGATGGTGCGGCAGGCGCTCGCGAGCGCTGAACCGCCCGAGCGCAAGCCGGTGGAGCGAGCGCGACCGGTGATAGGACCGCTGGTTCCGTTCATCGAGGCCATCCTCGAAGCCGATCGCAGAGCGCCACGTAAGCAGCGTCACACCGCGCATCGTATCTGGCAGCGGATCCTGGCTGAGCGGCCAGAGCACAAAGTCGCCGAAGTTACGGTCCGGCAATACGTGCGCGAGCGGAAAGCGGAGTTGGGATGGGCGCTGCGTGCGACCTGTGTGCCGCAGAGCTATCAACTCGGACAGGAAGCCCAGGTTGATTGGTACGAGGCTTGGGCGGAACTGAGCGGCGAGCAGGTGCTGCTGCAAGTGTTTTCGATGCGCAGCATGGCGAGCGGCGCGGCCTTCCACCGCGCGTATCATCGCGCGACCCAGCAGGCATTCCTCGACGCTCACGAACACGCGTTCAATTATTTTCAGGGCGTATTTGCCGTTCTGCGGTACGACAACTTGAAGGCCGCGGTGAGGAAGATCGTGCGCGGCTATCGGCGCGAGGAGACCGCGCGCTTCATAGCTTTCCGCTCGCACTGGCGCTTCAGCAGTGAGTTCTGCTCGCCGTATGAGGCGCACGAAAAGGGCGGCATCGAGAGCGAGGCCGGCTACTTCCGGCGCAACCACTGGGTGCCGGTGCCGAAAGCGCGCGATCTCGAGGATCTCAACGCACAGTTGCTGGCCTCTTGCCGCGCCGACGAACGACGTCAGATCGCTGGGCAGAGCCGGCCGGTGGGCGCGCTGATAATCGAAGAACGCGCGCATCTGCTGCCGCTCGCCGAGCACGGCTTCGACCTAGCCGATATCTCTTTCCCACGGGTCGACGGGCTCGGCTGCGTCAAGAGTGCGAACCAACTTGTATTCGGCTCCGGTCGATGTCGGCAGGACGGTCGAGGTCCGACTCTATCCGAGTCACGTAGAGACTCTGGAATGAAGGTCGCTGCCTCGCTCGTCACGAGCGCTGTTACGCACGCGATCAACAGGTACTCGATCTCGAACACTATCTCGACGTGCTGGAGCGTAAGCCGGGAGCGCTTATCGGATCGAAGCCGCTGGCGGCGTGGCGGCAACGCGGGCTGTGGCCGGAGAGTTATGATCGCCTGCTGGCCGAACTCATCGGTCGGCACGGCAAGCAGAGCGGCACCCGCCAGATGATCCAAGTGCTGAGTCTGATCAGGCAGCATGGGCATCGGCGGGTGCGCGCAGCGATCGAAGAAGCGCTCGCGCTTGGATGTTCGGATGTGGCAGCGATCCGGCATCTGGCCGAAGCCGCCGATCTGGTCCGCGCGCGCAGCACCATCATGGAGTTGGGCGCGCTCTCACGCTACGAACGTCCGAAGCCTTCGCTGACCGATTACGACGGACTGCTCGGCCAGGAGGCAGCATCATGAATGCGGAGAGCGCCGCGCTGGAAGCCGCCACCATTCGCCAGCAGTGCAAGGTCTTGCGTCTGCCGAGTATCGCCGCGCAGTGCGCGCAACTCGCGGAGCAGGCGGTGCGCGAACGGCGCACCCACCTCGGCTATCTCGAAGCGCTGCTGCAGACGGAACTCGAGGATCGCGAACAGCGACTGATCGAGCGACGCATCCGCGAAGCTCGTCTGCCGCGGATGAAAACCCTCGAGGAGTTCGACTTCGCGCGCAACCCCGGGATCTCGGCTCAGCAGATCCATGAACTGGCCAGGGGCGACTACCTCGCCAAAGCCGAGCCGATCATCTTGATCGGCGACAGTGGCACCGGCAAAACCCATCTGCTTACCGGACTCGTGGTCGCGGCCTGCCGGCAGAAGCGGCGGGTGCGCTTCGCCACCGCCGCGGCACTGATCAACGAACTGGTCGAGGCCAAGCATCAGCTGCAACTCGGCCGCGTGCTGGCGCGCTGGGCCCGTTACGATCTGATTGCGCTCGATGAAGTTGGGTATGTCCCACTCGCCGAGGTCGGCGCGGAGTTCCTGTTCCAGGTGATCGCGGAACGGGCGGAGAAGGCAGCGGTCATCGTCACCACCAATCTGCCGTTCTCGGAATGGACCCAGGTGATTCCCAACGCCAGGCTGTGCAAGGCGCTGCTCGATCGGATCACCGATCGGGCGCACATCATCGAGACCGGTAGTGAGTCTTATCGCTTCCGCAGGACCGCGGAGCGACGCAAGAACCGAGCATCGCTAACCACTGGATCAGCTTAGACGTAGCGGCGAGGGGGAATGCTTCCCCCTCGCACACCCCCTAACCAGCAACTAGGTACCGAACGCGGTGGCGAGAACGCAAGAACATGAAAACCCGGAGGGTGGGCCAGATCTGAATATCAAAGTGGGCCAGACCGCATTGTCAAAAGCAAGCGCTTGATGCGGCCATGGTCGAAATGCGCCTGCACGTCCTTGGGGCGGGTGCGAGCATACCGGCGCACGAAGGCCAGCACCTCCTGTGCGCGCGCCTCCATCGTCGCGTCCCACGTGCGCGGCGTCCCGCGCAGATGCAGCAGGGCCAGGGTCGCGCGCGGCAGGAAACCGTAGTTAACGAAGAAGGCCTCTTCGATTGCGAGGCGCGGGTAGCGGCTCCAGGTCGCCGGCGCGATAGTCCTTAACGCGGTGCGCGAGGATTAGATCTTGCGCGCGAGCTGGCGCGCGCATCGGGTCAGCCTGGACGAAACCGAGGCGTGAGATGGCCCGCGACAGGCTGGTCAGCTTGAACAGGCTGCGTGCGATCGCGTAGTGGCGAAGCTGCCTGAGACTCGGGGCCTTGAGCGGGCTCACGCGTGGCGTCCGGTTGGGGCTCTGGGGCTCATCCGTGCTTTTTGCCAGGTACAGCAGGCCGCAGCCTGAACTCACTCATCGCATCGAGGCGGTGTATTGACAGGGTAATCGAGATACCGGGTTTTGACGACGACTTGCTCAAACTAAAGCGATCGGCAACTCACCTGATGAACGCGCAGCGGAAATTCAGCTATGCTAACGTGAGTGATCCGGGCTCGGCGTGGCCACTCATGGTCGGGCCGTGCAAGGCGACGTCATGACGTACACTACGGACTATTGCGGGATTTTTTTGCGATTTCTCGCCGCCGGCATTCTCGTGCTGCTGGGCGGCGGCTGCGCGTCGCAGCGGGTACCGATGGAAGTCGATATCACGCAGCTTGCACCGTACGTGCACGCCGCGAAATCGCCCGATTGCATGATGCCTGTGCTGCCGAGTCTTCCGCTTGCGACCTATCAGCAAGTCGCAATTGTCGAGGTATGGGCCGACTTGAAGGACCAGGACAGCGATGTGCTACCGGCCATGAAACGCAAGGCATGCGAGACCGGCGCCGACGCGCTGGTGATCATCAACAGCAAGCACCAGGACATCAAGAACCTGCTCTATTCGGCGACGCCGAACGAATCGCTCGACGAGACGACCAAGAAGAACGTCTACGCCGGCCAGGGCGAGTACATCCAGCAGATGGAGCATACGCGCCGAATCGGCGAGGCCGGGCATAACGGTTTGTATATCGACGCGGTCGCGATCAATTACGCCAAGCCGGAGGACAAGCGAGTCTTCGAGAGCCCGCCCACCCTGCCCACGAAACCGAACGGGTGACGCGGCCTAGCGCCCAGGACTCGCGGCGGGTGCCGGTTTCGCGGAATCGGCGACCGGCCTGACGCCAGGATCGAAGCGGAGGAGTTCGACGCGCTCCATCTCGGGACCGCCCAGCCCGCCCTGGTAGGCGATGGTGCGGACCAGGCCGACGTCCGGCGCGTACCAGTCTTCGTAGGCGAGTTTCAGGTTCCGTTTTTGCTGCTTGTAAGGCCCGCCTTCGTAAAGTGCGGCGGTCTCGATGCGGATACATCCGTTGAAGCGGCCGGCGGGAACCTGGATAGTCCCGGTCTCCTTGAAGCTCCTGTGATCCTGCACGATATCGAAGGCGCCGGCCAATCGGCCGTAGGGAAAGAGCTTGTTGCTCCAGATCTGATCGGGCAGGAGGTTTTCGGGCAGAAAATTGGGCTCCTCGGAACGTCCGAAGTTGGGCGCCTTGATTTCATGCCGGACGTAGTCGAGTCCGGACAGCCGGGTCAGGTAGCCGTCCTTTTCGAAGTAGACGATCGGGCGCAGGCCGGCGCGATCCAGGTTGTAGAATTCCTGCACGACCGCACCGGTTAGTTTGAGCGCCGGGACGAATTGCGGACCGACGACCAGGTCGGTCATCGTGTAGCTCGCCTGCTGGCTCTTGCTCTGGATTTGATACACCCACATCATGCGCGGACGGAGCGGAAAGAAGACCGAGGACGGGTTGCGTACCCAGTGATGACAACCGAGAATTGAGCCGGCGGCAATCGCGAAGGCGATCGCCGCATTTCTCACTTTGAGCACGCTTCCTCCCGCGGACTGCGGCGGCGTCTGGATGGCCGCGCGCATAGGTATTCCCGCGAAGGTATGCAGGAAAAGCCCGCGACACGCAAGCTCAAATGTTGCGCAAGCGCAAAATGAGACATGAAACCGCGGCTGGCAGAGGTCACGCGCCGCCCGCGGCGATCCAGGAGCGCGGTTATTTGGGTCGAGCCGACGCTACGGCCGGTGCGGAAGCAGCACCCGCTGCCATCGGCTTGGCGGAGGGCGCATATTTCACCAGCTCAACCCGCTCCATCTCGGGACCATCCGGACCACCCTCGAGCGCGACGGTGCGGACGAGTCCAACGTTGGGCGCGTACCAGTCGCGATAGGCCAGGCGCATTTTCTTGGCGATCTTAGTGTAACTCCCGCCCTCGTAAAGCGCGTCCGTCTCGATTCTCATGCAATTGGTGAAACGGCCGGCCGGAACCACCACGTCCTCGGTCTCGAAGAAGCTCCGATGCTCCTGGGTGATATCGAAAGCGCCGTCGAGATGACCGAAGGGAAAATTCTTGCTGTGCCACGTAAGCGCGGGCAGCAGCCGCGCAGGCAGGAAAGCGCCGTCCTCGGAGCGACCCCACGCCGGTGCCTGGATGTCCTCTTCCTGCTTGGCGTACTCGAGCCCCGAAAGCCGATTGAGGTAACCGTCTTTCACCACATAGACGATCGGCCGGGTCCCGCCGCGGTCCATGTTGT
This sequence comes from uncultured Pseudomonadota bacterium, assembly GCA_963837035.1. Lineage (GTDB taxonomy): Bacteria > Desulfobacterota > Binatia > Binatales > Binataceae > JASHZA01. The sequence goes on along the minus strand of CAWIMH010000015.1, from coordinate 431,344 downwards.
AGTACTCTTCGACCACCCGGCCGGTGATATTGAGCGACGGGACGTACTTCTCGCCGATCACCTTGTCGGTGACGACGTAGGTGGAACGCTGGCTTTTACTGTCGATGCGGTAGGTCCAAGTCGTGTCGACGTTGAGGGGAAAGAAAGATTCTGCGAGTGCGGGATTGAAGGTCGCGACCTTCCGGGCCTGACAGCCAGACAGAGACACGAACGACGCCATCAGGGTGGCAGCGGCGAAAGATAGGGCGACTCCAAGTCGCATAGCGAGTGATCCTCCTAATCCGTCGTCCACGGATTTGCAGTCGCGGAGCCGGGGGACGACGCGTCCGCGCCCCTCTGGGCGTGGAGGCGTCGTCCCCCATTACTATGACGAACAATCTAGGCGAAAAGAAGGTTCCGGGATTGCCCCGTGCGCGCGGATAGGGCCTGGGCTGCGCCCAGGCCCTATCCGCGCGCACGCCCGAACCGCCGAAATCAGACGCGCCGGACGCGCGGCCGAGGCCCTCGGGGCCTCGGCCGCACATCCGGCGCGTGAAGCCGGTTGGAGTGTCCAAAACGCAGCAGCCGGGAGGGATTTTCCAAAGAAAAATCCCCTCCCGGCTGCTGCGGAGTCGGTCAGGAGACGGCGGCCCTGAGATCGCGCTCCTTGATCATGGACTTGCCGCCGAAAACGAACTTCGGACGCCCCCACGACAGATAACACGGCAGGATGATGCAGCCGGCGATCATGTTCGTGCCCATCAGGAAGATCAGCAAGGTGCTCATCTGGCTGTGGAACAGCAGCGGCGAGAAGATCCACGGGAAGATGCCGCCGATCATGACGAGGAAAGTGTTGAAGACGGCGACCCCAGTGGTCTTCAAGGCCAGCACGATAGCGTCGTCGACTTCCATCCCGGCCATGACCTCGTCGCGGATTCGCGACACGGTGTAGATTCCGTAGTCGACCCCAAGACCGATGCCGAGCGAGATAACCGGGATCGTATCGATGGTCAGTCCGATCCCGCGGATGTTCATGTAAATGAATGCGCCGAAGTTAGCCAGGATGCAGGCGAAAAGGAACATGAATCCGGCGACGAATGAGCGAAAGGAGACGACGCAGAAGAGCCAAACGACCGCGAGGACGAAGGTGATGTTCAGAAAATCAAGTTTTTTGAGGACGTCGTTGGCCGCGAGGTAGAGGCCGGCGATACCTGCCAGGTAGTCCACGTGAACCTTGGCCAGGGTCGGGTCCGGAGTCACGCGCTCGGCGACGAACCGCTGGATTCGGTCACGGATGTTGTTAAGGGTGTCGTAAGTATGGTCGCGGAGCAGGACGCGGATATAGGTGTCATTGTTAGTACGGCCGGAGATGTAACGCTCGAGTTCGCCGGGCGCGGATCCGTTGAGATAGAGGAACCACAAATTACCCGACATCTGGATGGTGCTAGGGACCGCCAGATATTTCGGAAAGCCATAATTGAAACATCTGGTTGAAAGGGTCGGACACGTTGTTGGAGAACGAGACGACCTGCGCGACCTTCGGGTCCTGAAACAGATAGCTGCGCATGTCGTCGACCATGGCCAAGACGCGCGGCCCGATCACAGATTGCTGGTCGGGATAAGAGGGCGTATGTCAGGATGACCCAACCGTCTTCGAGCGGGAAGTTCTTGCCGACCGCGCCGATGTCGCGGTTGACTTTGGAATTCGCCTTGTAGAGGGGTGTTCCAGCAGTCGAATAACCAATCTTCGAATCGAGGCCGGAGACCACGCCGTAGACCAGGAAGAGCCCGGATCCGACGAGCAATCCCATGCGCAACGCGCCTCTCCGAGTAGGTATGTGGACCAGCCAGTCGAGCCACCCGGCGGCGGCGGAAGTGCCGCTGCTTTCAACGCGCGCGCGCTTGTGCTTGAGCACCGGAATCGGTAGGTAGCTCATCAAAATGGGCTGGAAGATGAACACCATCGTGAGGCTACCCGCAAGCCATACGGTACCGGCGAGTGCGATGTGCTGCAGGACCGGAATGCCGCCGAAGGAGATAAAGATGATGCCGCTGATATCGGCCATGATCGAGAGAAAGCCCGGCGGCAACATGAAGTCGGTGGTGGCGGCGCAGGCGGCGAACTTATCGCCCAAGCGATCGAGTTCGTCGTGATAGCGGCCCTGCCATTGGATACCGTGGCTCATGTCGCGCGCGGTCAGAATGAACGGTATGACCAGCATCACCGGGTCAAAGTCATAACCCATGACGCCGACGAAGCCGAGGCCCCACACCGCCGAGAGAGTTCCGGTAACAATCGGCGCCCACCAACGACTGCGCTGGCCGCCGGTGGCCCACAGAATCAGGATCATCACGGCAACGGCGGTGAAGAAGAGAATCGTGACGACCGGTTCGTAATAGTAGCCGTAGCCGCGAATGATCGGCTCGCCGGCGACGCTGATAGTGTTGTTGGCGTCCTGGTATTTCTTGACGATGTCCTGGACCTGGTAAAAGAGGGTCTTGTAGTCGAGTCCGCGTTCGTTAAAAGACGCGACGACCTCGGCGCTTTTCAAATCGAGGCTGACCAGGTGGGAGATGGTCGAGCGATTCGCCATCACGTTGCGCTTCAGTGCCGCGATACCCTCGGGCGTCTTGGGTATGTCGGGAAACATGAAGGGCTTGATCAGCAGCGAGCCGGGGAAGCCTCGGCATAACTGACGCGATAGGAGGCGAGGGAGAGAACCTGGTTGTGGTCGACCCCGGGGAGTTTGTCGACGTCGGTCTGGATGTCATGGATCTTTTGAAGGGTGGCGACGTTGAAGATGTCGCCCTGCTTCGTCTCGATCATGACGTTCAGGTTCTGCGCGCCACCATATTTGTGCCACTCCTCGTAGAGGAGCACATTGTGATGGTACGACGGAAAGAAGTCGTCGAACTTCGTCGCGATGACTACGCGCGTACAGTAGTACAACATCACGAAGCTGATCAGGAGCAGAAGACCTCCGATCAGGGCTCTGTAGCGCAGAACGAAGTCGCCGATACGGATGTTCGTTAATTTTACTGAACTACTTGCCATTGTTCGCCCGCATTTTCGCTCAACAAGATGGTGCCGTTCAAACCGACCGCGACCCCTTGGTTCCCGGCAAAGGCAATGTCAGTCAAATCCTGAAAAGTTGCCCTTGTCGCCTCTTTCCATTTGTCTCCCGGACTCTGCTCGAACATTTTGCCGCCGTTGCCTACGGCCCAGAGCTTCTTATCGGTCGGATCCTCGGTGACGACGTAGCTGGCAGCTGCGTCAGGGAGTTTCTGCGGCTGCCAGGTCTTGCCGCCGTCAGAAGTGACCGAAATGTCGCCAGACAGACCGGCGGCCGTTCCATGCTGAGGATCGGTGAAGGCGATCGTGAAAAACGGGCCCACGGTGAAGTCGGTGGTGTTGCCCCCAGTTACCAGAGTCCAGTTCTGGCCGCCGTCGGTAGTGCTGAGGATGGTCGAGAACTCACCGGTGATCCATCCCATATTCTTTTCGGGAAACCTGACGTCGAACAGCGTGATGAGCATCGGTTTCGGCAATTTCTCCGTCTGCCAGTTGGCGCCGCCGTCGGTCGTGCGCACGATCGCGGAGTCCGCACCGACCGCAACCGCGGTCTGGTCGTCGATCGCGCAGACCTTCATGAGATTTTTGTCCGTCCCGCTCTTCTGCGTGGACCAGGTCTGGCCGCCGTCATCGGTGTGCAGGATGGTGCCCTCTTCGCCGACGATCCAGCCGACCTTGCTGTTTGGCGCGAAGCGGATCGAATATAGATCGCGGTCTTGAAACAGGGCTGAACCTGCGCGTTCCTTCAGTGTCTGCTGGATCCAGGTTTTGCCGTGGTCGGTGGAAACCAGTAACAGCGCCTTCGAGCCGACGACGAAGATGTTGCCATCGGGACTGATCGCGACGCCGAACAACGACATCCACGGTGGGGCCGCCGTGCGCGTTTGACCCTCGAACGCGGCGCGCGCCGCAACCGCACCGGTCACGACCATGAGCAGACAGGCGCTGGCCAGCACCCAGAACTTCCTTGGCTTGAGCTGAAGCGGTTTCAAGATGGGGGACTACCTCGTTTTCAGCGGCGGTTGGCGTGCGCGGCACGCGGTCTGCCCTGGAATTGGTGCAGCAGAATTGAGTGCGGAAATGCGGTTTGTACGAAGAGGGTCAGCAACAGGGGAGGAATTTCGGGGGTGCGTCGCATTGTCGTGGTGTGTGCCCGCCTCAAGCCCGGTCCCATGCGTCGCGCGGCTAGCGCCGGCGGGCGCGCCGGGTAATGTACTCCTCCCGCGAAGCGGTTTCTTTGACGGCACACATCGTCACTATTTTCCTTTGACTTGCTGACCCAAGGTCTGACACGGCTTACCGCATGGTTGCCGCGGATGTCAAGTGAAGGTCTCGGACAAGTGCCACCGGATCGTGGCCGCGGCCGCCCGATCCAGGCCTCACGCGGAGAGTCTATCGCGGCGGCGGAAAAATCTACCCACGGCAGTAGTCTGGCCGGCGTCACTGGACAACCCTCATTACACGAAAGTAGAGATTGCTATCAGGAACCAAGGTCAAGGTTTTCGTCAAACCGGACTTCGCAGCGCAAGCACCGCTGCCGCGACACGGTCGAAGCCTGGCTGCGGTGATCGCCCAGCGGCAACGAGGATTGGCGATGAAAAATATATCGATTTGCCTCACCTTCGATTTCGACGCGATGTCGGCGTGGATCGGCACTTTTCACACTCGATCACCCAGCGCGATTTCGCGCGGTGAATTCGGCAACATCGCCGCTCAGCGCTTGCTCGCGATGCTGCGGGAATGGGGAATCAGTTCGACCTGGTTTGTGCCCGGCCATACCGCCGACGCTTTTCCCGCGACGGTCGAGAAGATTGCGTCAGCCGGTCATGAAATCGGCCATCATGGTTATTTTCATGCGCGGCCGAAGACGGCAGCGGACGAGGCGCACGACTTCGACCGTGCCAGTGCGACGCTCAAGCGGATCGTCGGCAAAGCGCCCGTGGGTTACCGCTCCCCCGCCGCCGGCTTGATGCCGAGCACGCTGCAATGCCTCATCGATCGCGGCTTTCTCTACGACAGCAGCATGATGGGGAACGACTTCTCGCCGTACTATTGTCGGATCGGCGATCAGGCGCCGAGCGACGGCCCGTTCGTATGGGGACGCGAAACCTCGCTGGTCGAGTTGCCGTTCACCTGGGGGCTGGACGACTTCCCGGCATTCGAACACGTATGGACTCGCGACGCGGTCAATCCGGGACTCGCGGCGCCGTCGCGCATTTACGAGATCTGGGCGGGCGATTTCGACTATCTATACGATCGGCTGGGCGAGGGAGTTTACATCCTGACGATGCATCCGCAGGCGATCGGGCGCGGGCATCGTCTGCTGATGCTCGAAAGGTTGATCAACCATTTTCGCGAGCACGAGGGCATCAGCTTCAAGACCATGAGCGATGTCGCGCTCGAATTCCGCCAATCCCATAGCGTCGGGGCCAGCGGGTCGGAGCATTAAGCCGGCGCGGCCGGATTGGACGCGCCACGCGTGGTGCGACGGGCACCGGCGCGACTATTCCTGAAAGACGTTAAGCTCCAGATCGGCGTAAGCGTCGTTACGCAACGGGAGCACCTTCTGATAGTCGGGGTCGTTGTGCCAGGCATGGACCGCAGCCATGTCCGGGAACCGCAGGACGATCCCAACACCCCACTTGTGGTGCCCGGCAAGGGTTTCGAGGCCGTTACCGCGCGCGACTACTTGCCCACCATGCTTCTGGATCACCGCACCCGCGGCGCGCTGATATTGCTTGAGGGTTTCGAGACGGTCCGGATGCGGCGTGCCCTGGACAATGACTAGTACACTCACCAGAATCTCCGTGTTCGGGTTATCGGGTTAAAGGAGCCTTGCGCCCGCTATTCGCGAGCCGAGGCGGATCAATGAGCCGATTTCTCGGCCTTGACCAGCCGCAGATGACCTCTGCGTTTGACTCCGCGGGCGCCACTTTCGAGACTGAAATCGTAAAGATGGTCCAGGCACATCCCCCAAACCTCCGAGCCGTCATCGAAGATGAGCAGCGCGACGACCGTTGAAACTTTGGCCTCCCTGATGATGTGGGCATTCTCGGGGATGACCTTGCGTTCGATCAGGACGCGCGCTTTGGCCAGTTGATCCTGCGCGCAGAGTTGGCAGGCTAACGGACCGCCGGTATCGAGACGGTTTCTCCGATCGAGTTCAAGGATCGCGTCGCGGTCGGTGATTATTTCAGCTTCGCGCCATTTCATCTCTCCAACCTCATGCCGAATCTCCACATCACTTCAAAGATGACTGTCGCTCGAATTCTCACCAGTAACCGGGCGCGACGCGTGCAAGACCATCGAATGCGTCCAGAAGCCGCACGCGCCACGCGTTGATCGGATCCGCGGTCTCCAGCAGGACAAACGGACTCACCGCACGCGCCCATTGAAAAGCGCCGAACAGAATATAGTCTGGATATAGTGGCGAAGCGCCGCCCAGAAAAGGCTGTGCCGAAAGGGTCTGCCGTAATGGCTCGAGTCCCTCGCGAAAGGATCCAATGCGCCCTTCACGGCCGGCACAGTATGCCTCCAAGGTCGTGCCCATGCGTTTTTCACGCGCGGACCGGAAGTAGTCTCGGTCGCCGAGGTCCAGGTGGTGGTAGATGTCGAGCATGACGAAATAAGACATCGCCGGCTGGAGGATCGTGTCGGTCCATTGATTGTAGAAGCGGGCAAGCGCTCGTCCCGTATCGCCGCCGAAGAGCGAGGGGCGGTCGGGATAGCGATCCTCCAGGTAATTCGCGATGGCCCATGAGTCGACCACCCCGCGACCATCGTCCACCAGCACCGGCACACGCTCCCATTGGTACTGAGCGATAAGCGGTTTGTCGGAGAATCGCCAGGGTATAGTCTCGACTTCGAACCCCTTATGCGCCAACGCCATTTTGGTCCGCCAGCAATAGGGGCTGAAGCGTCGACTGGGATCGGCGGCCGCCAGGTCATAAAGTTTCATTGCCATCGCAAATATCGATTGTATTATCGCTGACGGCGTAACGCGCGGCCAGAGGCTGATTTGCGTGAAGCGGGTTGAGCACCATCGTGGCCGTCCAGGTCGTCAGGTCGAGAGTCGTCAGGTCGAGGAAGGAGCATAGACGGTGCTTGAGAGCAAAGTAAGCAAAGTTTGGCCTCATAAGTAGGAACGCCCTACTTCCAATCGATCGGAGCTATCCTAGGCAAGGTCGAGACGTCTGCCGTGGGCCCATGTTTCAGCTTGCCTAATAGAGATATAGAGTCGAATCAGGAGCAATAACGATGGCGGAACTCAAGAATCGTCAATGGCTGGTGGGCGCACGTCCAATCGGGATAATCAAGGAAAGCGACTTCCGTTGGAACGAGACGCCGGTGCGGGCACCCAAGGATGGAGAGGTGACCCTGCGCAATCTCGCCTTCTCCTGCGACCCGACGCAGCGCGGATGGATGTCGATGGACACCTACGTGCCGGCGATTCCGCTCGGCGCGGTCATGCGTGCGGCCGCCGTGAGCCAGATCGTGGAATCAAAAAAGAGCGGCTTTGTACGCGGCGACCTGGTACAGGGCATGGCGGGCTGGGAAGACTACACCATCACGGACGGCGAGGGCATGCTTTCAATGTACAAGCTGGCGCCCGGAACCGATCCGCTCCTCGCGCTGTCATTGCTTGGAATCACCGGACTGACGGCCTACTTCGGCGTGCTCGAAGTCGGATTGCCGAAACCCGGGGAGACCTTCGTCGTCTCGGGGGCGGCGGGGGCGACCGGCTCGGTGGCCGGTATGATCGCGAGGATCAAGGGTTGCAGGGTAGTCGGGATCGCGGGCGGACCCAAGAAATGCGCGTGGCTGACCGCAGAGGCCGGCTTCGACACCGCGATCGACTACAAGAGTGAAGACGTCGGGGCGGCCCTCTCGCGCCTATGCCCCAAAGGCGTCGATATCTACTTCGATAATGTCGGCGGCGAGATTCTCGACCTGGCGATGGCGCGGATGGCGAATGGCGCCCGCGTGGTCCTGTGCGGCGGCATCTCGCAATACAACGAACCGCAAGGCACCTTCGGCGCGGGCCCGAAGAATTACTTCAACCTGATCCTGCGCAATGCGCGGATGGAGGGTTTCATCGTGCTCAAGTGGGCAAAGCGCTTCCCCGAAGCGGCGGCAGAACTGGCCAAATGGCACGCTGAGGGCAGGATCAAGAACCAGATCGATGTGGCGCACGGTCTGGAGAACGCACCGAAAACGATCATCCGGCTGTTTACAGGCGCCAATCTGGGTAAGCAACTGCTACAGATTGGCGCAGCGGAATAGCCGCAGTGCGGACGGCCCCGCGTCCGGCTATCCGGCGCGGCGGAACTTGGGCAGGGTTACGTCCGGGGTGACGTCGTCGAAGACCACCTCGAGTGGCATGCCGAGCTTCAGATCGTCGGGTTTCACGTCGGTCAGCCAGGTGACCATGCGCACACCCTCCTCCAACTCGACGATCGCGGGACTGTACGGGACGTTGCCGGCGAATTGCGGCATCATCGGCTGAATCGCGGTGGTCCAGGAAAAGAGCTGGCCTTTGCCGGACGAGCGCGCCCATTCCCAATTGAACGAGCCACATTTCGCGCACATATCGCGCGGGACGTGGCGCCACGCCCGGCAATCCTGGCAGCGCTGGAAGCGCAACTCGTGCTGCCGACAGAATTGATAGAACTCGGCGGAACGTCCGCCGACGTGCGGCAGCGGCAGCTTGTAGGGTTTGTTGTTCGCCACGCCGGCTACCTCCTCAGGATCGCGAGTCCACCATCGCCGAAATCACCCCAGCCGGTGACGAGCCCGACCTCGGCGTCTTTGACCTGGCGCGGACAGCATTCATGACGCAACTGGCGCGTCGCCTCGACGATATGATTGGTACCCCACACGTGGGCCTCGGAGAGGAGGCCGCCGTGGGTGTTGAGCGGGAGTTCGCCGCCAAGTTCGATGCGCCCGCCGGTGACGAAATCCTTCACCTCGCCGCGTTTGCAAAAGCCCATTGCCTCTATTTGCAGCATCACGACGTACGTAAAGCAGTCGTACACTTCGAGGAAATCAATATCGCGGTGGGTCACACCAGCCATTGCAAAGGCCTTGGGGGCCGCGAAAGTAAGTCCGATGACGAACGGGTCGGGGCGCGCCGGGATGTCGTCGGCAGGATAGGGGTGGCCCTCGGCGATCCCCGAGATATAGACCGGAGGCTTCCTCAAGTCGCGGGCGCGTTCGGCCGAGCTTACGACAATCGCGCAGGCGGCGTCGGTTTCGAGGCAGCAATCATAAAGCCGGAAGGGATACGAGACCCAGCGCGCGGCGAGGTAATCGGCGATCGTCAGCGGACGGCCGCGCATCATCGCCCGCTCGTTGAGTTGGGCATGCTTGCGTTCGGCGACCGCGATCGCGCCCATCGACTCGAAGGGCGTGCCGTAGAGCTGCTGATGGCGGGTGGCAAGCCAGGCATACCATTGCACGGGCACGGTCGCCCCGTAGGGTAGATAGTAGGCGGCGATCGTATTCTGCAGCGGATTGGGAGCCGCAATGGGCTTTTCGCCGGTGTCGGCGCGCGCACCGCCGCCACGCACCGGATTGGACGAATAACCGTTCCATCCGACGGAGACCAGCACGTTGTTGGCGACCCCACAGGCAACTGCCATCGCGGCGCTCTGCAATGAGACGACGGGACTCGCGCCGCCCATATGAACGGTGGTGGCGTAGCGCATGTCCTCGATCCCGAGGTTGGCCGCGAGATGTTCGGAAGTAGCGCCGATCGGCGGTCCGATGATGCCGTCGATATCGTGCGGACCGAGGCCGGCGTCGCTGATCGCGTTGACCGACGCCTCGAGCAGAAGTTGCAGTTCCGTCTTGCCCGAGCCGCGGCTGAAGGCGGACTCGCCCACGCCGACGATACACGCTCGATCCTTGAGTGAGTACATCGGTTACTCCATGACTTCGAAGCGTCGCTGCTAGTAGATCACCTTCTCCTCGATCAAGGACGCGATATCGGCGTCGCTGAGACCGAGCAGACCGTGGAAGACCTCGCGATTATGCTGACCGAGGTCCGGCGGAAGCGAGTAGTTCAACTTCGGCACATTGCTCAGTTTGACCGGCATGCCGGGCATGATCCGCTCGCCGACCTCGTGATGATTCATCTTCCACCAATAGCCCCATTCCCAGAGATGGCGATCTTCGTGGAGTTCGACGGCGTCGAGCACGGGTCCGGCGGGGACACCGGCATTCTGGAGCGTGGCGGCGAGTTCGCGATGCTCGTGGGTGCGGGTCCAATTGCGCAGATGGGCATCGATCTCCTCGCGATGCTGCCAGCGGCCGAACTGATCGGCGTACTTGGATTCGTTGGCCCACGCGGGATGCCCCACCACGCGGCAGAGCGCGTGCCATTCGTGGTCATTGGCGACCGCGATCGCGATCCAGTGGTCATCGCCACTGCACTTGTAGGTGTTGTGGGGAGCCATCAGATCGTCGTGGTTGCCCTGCTGGCGACGATCGCGCCCGTTCATGAAGTAGTCCATGAACCATTCGTTCATCTGGCCGACCACGGTTTCGCCCATGCTGGCATCGATCCACTGGCCCTCGCCAGTGCGGTTCCGATGGCGCAGGGCGGCCAGCGCGTGAAAGACGACGGCGCTAGCGATGGCATAGTCGGGCCAGGTGCCGCCGGTCTGGCGCGGGGGTCCGCCGGGATAACCTTGCGCGTCGAACATGCCGACGAAACAACAGGCCATCGGACCCCACCCGACCCAGCGCGACGGATCGGTGCCGGTCTTGCCGAGCAACGAGACCGAAATCATGATGATGTCGCGCTTGAGCTTGTGGATTTCCGGCCAACTGAGCCCCAGCTTCTCACCCGTCGGAGTGGGAAAGCATTCGAGCACCAGGTCGCTCTTGCGGACGATGTCGTAAGCGAGGGCGCGGCCCTTGGCGCTGGACAGATTGAGGTTGATAGCCTTCTTGCCGTAGTTGAGATGGTGATAGAAGCCGCTGCGGTTCAACCCGGCCTTGCGATCCGCCATACCGGCGGGGTTAGTGCGGCCGATGTCGATGCAGACCTGGGACTCGATCTTGATCACTTCGGCGCCCATGGTGGCGAGCCATTGCGCGATCTGCGGTCCATTGATGATCCAACTGAAGTCCGCGACGCGGATTCCCTCGAGCGGAAGACGTGGCATGGGTCTCCTCTGGCGGGCTCGCGCAATCGCGGTCGCGCCCGCAAAACCTGAGTCCTGGCGGCCATTCCTCACGGGTATTGTTAATATAGAAGGCGCGGATTCGCCAGCACCCGGCGGCGATCCGGGTGCCCGGGCGAGGAATTGCTGAGATGAATCTTGGGCGATTGGCAGCGAACAAGATGACCGTGGCGACCCTGGTGGCCATGATCGCCGCCACCCCCGCCGCAAGGGCGCCCGCCCAGAACAGCGACGGCATACGGGTGCAGGTCTACGGTCTCGCCATCGACGAGGGGCGCCTGGGGTGCAGTCTCTTTAACGGTCCCGACGGATTTCCGCGCGACGTCACACGACAATTTCGCGGAATGTACACGCCGATTCATGGCGATTCGGCGACGTGCGAGTTCAACGGCGTGCCCGCCGGAACCTACGCCGTCACCGTGCTGGATGACACGAATGACGACGCCAGGATGGACTTCAATGCCTTGGGCATGCCGGCGAAAGGTTACGGGTTTTCCAACAACGCGTTGCCGACCATCCTGCCGCCCTCTCCGCCTTCGTTCGACGCGGCCAGCTTCGCCTACAGCGGCAGCGGAATGATGACGATCAGCATCGATATCGTGAGGCCGATATTCTAGCAGGGTAGCCGAAAGACCGACGGGCATCCATGAAGACCGGCGGGCATCCGGGGATGCCCGGGCGAGCGGATCTAAATGACTCCGGCCGCGCGCAGTCCCTGCTGCTCATCGGACGAGATGCCGAGGCGATTGAGGATTTCGGTGTTGTGCTCGCCGAGCATCGGGGCTCGGCCGGGTACCGGCGGCGTCCCGGTCATCGAGACGAGGTGCTGCGGATATTTGAAACGGCCCGCAATCGGATGATCGATCTCGACGAAGGCGTCGCGCGCGATCAGATGCGGATGGTTGGCCGCCTGCGATACCGTGTGCACCGGACCGATCGTCAGGCCGCGCTGCTGTCCCTCACGCACCAGGTCCTCTATATCATGCTTCATCAATTCCGCTTTGACCATCGGCCGCAGCACATCGTCGTTCTCGTGCCGTCCGGCGAGGTCCTTGAAGAGATCGCTATCGAGATCTTCGGGGCGGCCAAGGATGTCCTTGAGCGCTTCCCAATGGCTGTCGGCGGCCCATAGCACGTAAACGTAACCGTCGCGGCATTGCAGCGGTTCGAGTCCCACCGAGATATTGGCGCGCAAGCGGCTGAACGGAACTCCGACGTAGCTCCAAACCGCCATTTCGATCTTTGCCGTATTGACGGTCGCCTGCCAGCAGGGAACGTCGACCCATTGACCCTCGCCGGTAGCGTCGCGATGGAACAACGCGAACATCGCGGCGGCTGCGGCATTGGTCGCTCCCATCATTTCCGCGCCATGGCCGGGCGCCTTCAGCGGATTTTCGTTCTCGCTGTCATCGACCAGCGTTGGCGTATTGTAACCGGTCAGGCTCATAGCCCATTCGATCAGATCGGTGCCCTTCCAGTCACGATACGGACCGGTCTGCCCAAAGGGCGTGATCGACACGACGATCAGCCGCGGATTGATCGATTTCAGCGTTTCGTAGCCGAGCCCGATGCGGTCCATGTAGCCGGGCGGATGATTCTCGATAAGGACGTCGGCGGCAGCGATCAGCTTCTTGAAAACGGCGGCGCCGCTGGGCTGCGCGGGGTCAAGCGTCAGGCTCTTTTTGCTGGTGTTGAGGTAGAGGAAGAACCCGCTTTTTTCCGGATGAGGCGTGTCGCCGGCAAAGGGACGATGGCGCCGCGCCTCGTCGCCGCTCGCGGGCGGCTCAACCTTGATCACTTCCGCGCCCATGTCGGCGAACATCTTGCCGCACATCGGACCAGAGACCATCTGCGCGAATTCGACGACCTTCAGATCATCGAGGGCTCGTCCCGCCAATCCTCTAACTCCTTATGATGTCCGCTCCCCCGGCTCTATTTGTACCGCGGGAGCAATTCGTTGCCGAAGATCTCGACCTGGCGTTTGACCTCCGCGATGGGCAGCAGACCCTGATCACCCTGCCATACGAACCATTCGGGATGGACATTCTCGACCAGGTCGTCCATCTCCTTGCGCACATCGGCTACCGTTCCGGCAAATGCGAACTTGACCCGGGCGAGACGCTCGACGTCCACTTCCGACGCGGGGAGCATCACTTTGCCGCTAGGGTAGCGCGCTTCATCGCCGGGTTCGCGCCACGCTTCGGAAAATCCGAAATGATGGAAGAACTTGCGGAAGGCGATTCCGCAGACCCCGGCGTCACCGAGTTCGAGCGCGCGCTGGCGCGTGTCGGCCAGGTAGACCGCATGGACTACGCCGACGTTCTCGCCGAGTTTCAGGTTGCGCCCGGCTTTCGCCGATTCCTCTCTGTAGGCCTCGACGAATTTTCGCACCACTTCCGGCTGCGGCAGCAGAATCGTCGGGATGATCCCCTCGCGCGCGCACCAGCGCACCGTCTCTTCGCTCACGGAAAAGGCCTGGAAGAGTTGCGGATGCGGCTTCTGGTACGGCTTCGGCACGACATTGATCCTCTGAATCCGCCCTAGTTCATCGACCTCGCCATACGCGCCATACTCGCGGGTCCATTCGTGTGCGGGCCACGGGGTTCCTTCCTGTGGCGACGGATACTCGTAGTACTTGCCTTTGAAACGGAAAGGCTCGTCGCCCCAGGCCAATTTGAGAAAGCGGAAGACCTCCTCAAAAGCCTCGCGGTTGATGCGATCGTTCTCGCTCTTGTCGCTGACCGTGGCGCTGACGTGAATCTTCTGCGCCATCTGATTAAGCCAGCGGGCCTGGTAGCCGCGCGCGAAGCCGACAAAGGTGCGGCCCTTGGTCAACTGATCGAGCCAGCCTATCTCAAGCGCCAGACGCAACGGATTCCAGCCCGGGAGTACGTAACCAATCGGGCCCACCTTGATGCGCTTGGTGTTGTGAATGACGTGTTGATAGAGCGTCGGCAGTCCGCCGATTTCGAGCCCCTCGCTGTGCAGATGATGCTCCGGAAAGCACACCGCGTCGAAGCCTAATCTCTCCGCCTGCTGCGCGACGTCCACCACCTCCTCGATCATCTGCTGCCAGCGCTCGGTATGGTTGGCGATTGGGCGCAGCGCCTTACGCTCTTCGAGCGTCGCGGGAAGGGTGGGCAAAAAGAAATACATGAACTTCATGGCGGCCTCCGTGGCACGTCGGGGACTATGTGAGCGAAATTAGTCAATTCCCCTGCGGAAAGCTACGGTGCGCCGGCGTCACCGACCCCGCGGGTCGGCGAGGACCGACGCCGACATGTCCCGATTTGCATAGGTACGGCAACTTCGTTAGCACTCAGGCCCATCGTATCCGCGTTACGCACCAGCCCGAGGCGCATCTATGCCAGCATTGTTGTTCGAAGTCCGTAACCACGTCGCCTATCTCACCGTGAACCGGCCGCAGGTTCACAACGCGCTCAATCCCGAGGCGATCGTCCAGCTGGCCGAAGCCTGGCAACGCGTCAACCAAGACGACGCCGTCCGGGTGGCGATCGTGACTGGTGCGGGAGATAAGGCGTTTTCAGCGGGCGCAGATTTGGCCCGGATGATTCCGTTGCTCACCGGCGCGCGCAAGCCGGAAGACGAGTGGGACCGTCGGCTCAAGGAAAATCGCCGCCTCGGCGATCACGCCCTGTTGCGCGGCTACGATGTGGAAAAACCGATGATCGCCGCGGTCAACGGTTTCTGCATTGCCGGTGGCTTCGAGTTGATGCAGGCGACCGACCTGCGCGTCGCCGCCGAGCACGCGCGTTTCGGGCTGCAAGAGGTGAAGTGGGCGGTTATTCCGGCGGGTGGTTCGCTGGTGCGCTTGCCCCGCCAGATGCCCTACTGCAAGGCGATGGAAATCCTCCTCACGGGCAATTTGATCGAGGCGCAGGAAGCGTATCGCCTCGGGCTGGTGAACTATGTCACACCGGCCGCCGAAGTCATGGCCAAGGCGGAAGAGCTGGCCGCCGCGATCGCCGCGAACGGACCGCTCGCGGTGCGCGCGATCAAGGAAGGCGTGCGACGAGTGGTCGGTCACCCCTACGAGGTCGGGTTCAAGATCGAGAACGAGGTTGCGCGCCCGGTAATGAAGTCGGAAGATGCGCGCGAGGGTCCGCGCGCCTTCATCGAAAAGCGCAAACCCAACTATAAGGGACAGTTGACGATGCCGCTAAAGCTGAAGAAACCGGTCAGCGAACTGCTCGCCGAGGCCAACGCCGAGATCGAAACGATCCAGGCCAAAGACGCGCTCCCGCTGAAAGACGATCCTAATGTCGTCCTCGTTGATATTCGCGATATCCGCGAGCTCGACCGCGACGGCCGTGTCCCCGGCGCGTTTCATGCACCGCGCGGGATGCTCGAGTTTTGGATCGATCCGGCGAGCGAGTATTACAAGGAAATCTTCGGCTCGGGGAAAAAATTCGTCTTCTTCTGCGCCGCCGGAGGACGTTCCGCGCTGGCCGCGCAGCAGATGCAGCGGATGGGACTCGAACCGGTCGCGCACATCGGCGGCGGTTTCCGCGGCTGGAAGGAAGCGGGCGGTCCGGTCGAACCGGGCAAGCCGCGCAAATAGCCCTGCCCTGCTCAACGCGCTGGCGGGAACGTCGAGTTGGCGCCGCAAGCGTATCGAGGAAGCGCCGCGCGACCACTTCCGGCGGATCACCGCCGGCGCGGTACCAGACCTGCGACCAGTTGAGCGCGCCGAATAACAGCAGCCGTAAATAGTGCCGATCGATGTCCGGCGGCAGCGCCAGCTTCGTCGATCAGGCGGCGGAAGCGCGCTTCGTAGTCGCGCCGCAAATCGCGCACCCGCGGACCGACCTCGCCGGCCTCATCGGGCAGCGTGCCGAATCATCACCTTGGCGTAGTCGCGAAAGCGCGATCAGCGCCTGCAGGTGGGCCGCGCAGGCGGCTTCGAGCCGCTCCCACGGATCGGTCTTCAGCGCGACCGCCCCGTCGACCGCCTCGCGCCACGCCGCTCGCCCCCGGCTCATAAACGGCGAGCAGCATCTCTTCCTTCGATTCGAAGTGGTAGTAGATCGAACCCGAGAGCATGCCGACCTCTTTGGCGATGTCGCGCATCGAGGTCGCGTGATAGCCGCGCGCGCGGAAGAGTGCTGCCGCCGCGTCGAGCAGTTGTGCGCGGCGGTTATCCTGCGTTGAGTGCGGTCGCGGACTGGGCGGAACTTGCCATGAATTAGCTTGCCATGAATTAACTTGTCATGACCTCCGGCTGCTCGATCGACTTCCCGGTCAGGCCAGCCGACCACCGGCTAAGCCGGTTGTTCGAGCGTTGGCGGCGCGCCCGTCGATATTCGGGTCGATTCCCAGCTTGCGCAGATTCTCCGCCGTGCGCGCGCTCATCAGGCCGACCTTCTTCATGTTCGAGACGACCTGCGTGTACATCTCGCGCCGGAACACCGGCGGAAGAACGCATAGTCGCCGTTGCTCTTCGCGTTCTCGACCGCGATAGCGCTCGATTTCCTTGATTTCGTCCCGCCGACAATCCAACGCGTCTCGAACGCTTCGCGCGGGAACTGTCCGCGTAATACCAGGCGGCAAGCCTCGGCGGTGAAATCCTCGAGCTCGCGCATGTCGCCGGGCTCAGGCTGGCGATCATGTCCGGCAGTCCCAGCACCGAAAAACCCATGTGGCGCGATTCGTCGGCGAGAATCTTCTTGCTGATCGTCTGCAGCAACGGATCCTGCGCGGTCTCCGCCAACATCCGGAAAAGCCCGACCGCGAAGGTCTCCGCGACCAGTTGCAAACCCACCGTCTTGATAAACCACTTGCCCTGGCCGAGCAGATAGTCGAACAGGTGCTTGATGTTTTGGCTCATCGGATAGATGCCGCCCCTCGCATTTCTCCGTCAGGTAGCGGCTCAGCACCTCGGTATGCCGCGCCTCGTCGACCACCTGCGTGCACTGGAAAAACTTCGCATCGTTGCTCGGCACCATGTCGACCAACTGGCTGCACGCGAGCATCGCGCCCTCTTCGCCATGGAGCAGCTGCGACAGGCGCCAGCAGGAGAACTCGACATTGAGCTCGCGCTGGGTCTTGCGTCGAGCTTGTTCCAGACGTCGCTGCCATAGCCGTCAATCATGCCGTCGGCGAAAATGCCCTTATCGAGATCCACCGGCTGCGACCAATCGATATCCTTCGACACGTTCCACTGGTCGCGCTTAGCATTCTCGTAGAGCCTGCGCATGTCTGGGTGCGGTAACGGCGTAATCACGCTGATAGAGAGTTTCAAAACGGCTTTCGATAAGGTGTTGAGTCTCGGCTGACATCGTACATCTCCTGCAGACTCTGGGTGTCGGGGCTAAAGCAAACGATTGCTTGTTTTTAGCCTTCTGCGCTGCCACCTGTCAAGAGTAATCTTCCCCTCGCCAAGCTCGCGCGTTCGGTCCGCCGGCATGCGGATGAGAATTAGACGCGACTGGTGTAGGCTCCGGGCCGAGGAAAGCACCAGATGGCGACAGACCCAGGCGAGTATTCAGCGAAACTCGAGAGCTTCCAGCGCGAAATCCTCGAGATTCTTGCGCACCTTCGAAACGATCCAGGAAAACCTCAAGCTCGGCGAGGTCCAGCGAGAGTCAGGCGCAGTTGGTTGCGGTCACCGGCGACACCTTGCGCAGTTTTGGCGCCCAGTTCGACCGGAATCGAGCCGCCCGAGACCTTGCGCGGTTCGCATCACGGGCCTGGCGGAGGCCGTCGCTCAACTCGAAAACTCCAATCAACTTCTTCATGAGCACGCCCGGTCCGAACTGGACGCTCGCCTTTCTCTATAGTCGCAGCGCTTTCTGCAAAGCTTTGTATGGGCTTTACGCGATCCGCGACAATCTACCGATCATTGCGAGATATTTCGCGATAGAAGGCGCCCGCACGATCGCCGCCGATCTGCCGCCGACGGTGCGAGCCCGCGCGGCGGTTGGCTTTGAGCATCACGAACGCGACGGAGCGCTTGGCGCCTATTCGCTCTACGTTCCGGAGAATTATTCGCCCGATCGGCAATGGCCCCTGATCATCTGTCTGCACGGCGGCTATGGCGAGGGTCACGAGTATATCTGGACGTGGCTGCGTTCGGCGCGCACCAAGGGCTATATCCTGCTTTCGCCCAAATCGCTGGGCGATACCTGGTCGATGACGATGGGCAGTCCCGACACGCGTTCAGTCATGCGGATGCTCGAGCGAGTCGAAGCAGACTACGCGATCGATCGTTCGCGCGTATATCTGACCGGCCTCTCGGACGGCGGCATCTTTACCTACATCATGGGGCTCGAGCGGCACGAATTGTTTGCCGGAATCGCGCCAGTGGCGGGCGCGTTGCATATGGCGGCGGATCCGATGCTACGCACGGGAACCGGGAAGGAGCTCCCGATTTTCGTGATTCACGGCGTTCATGATTTTATTTTCCCCGTCACCTTCACCCGCCAGACCAACCAGTTGTTCAAGCAATTGGGCTATGACCTCAAGTACGAGGAACTGCCCGAATGGGGCCATGCATTTCCCTATTCGATAAACGAACGGCTGGTGATGCCCTGGTTCGAAGGCTTGCCGCCGCGAAAGATTGCGCAGGATTGATTTGATTCGGTAGCGCGCAGAAAAACGGAGGCCGGGCAATCGCCCGGCCTCCGTTGCTAATCTCACCTGCCGCCCGCCCTTGGTGGTCGGCACCCTCGCCCCGCTCGGAGCGAGGGATTTCGCACAACTCAGCCGCCGTGACGCAGCAGACGACCCGAGGTCGCGCCGGTGCACTTGTCATCCTCGAACGTCACTTCACCGTTGACCATCATCGTGCTGTAGCCCTCGGAGCGCTGCACCCGCCGCCATTCGCCGCCCGGGAAGTCGTGGACGATTTCCAGCGGCTTGATCTGCGAGCTTGTCGAGGTCGTAGACCACGACATCGGCCCCGCGCCTTCGACCAGCGTGCCGCGATTCTTGAATCCCGCACACATCGCGGGATGCGCGCTCAGACGGAAATGGATCTCCTCGAGCGGCAGGATATCGTTGTCGCGCCCCATCTTGATCAGCGCTTCGGTCGAGTAACGGCCGCCGGAGAAGAACTTGGTATGCGCGCCGCCGTCGGACACGCCGAAGATCGCCATTCCGGGCGACGTCACCATCTCTTTCAGGTAGTCGTTACGCACGTTGATCGGAGGCGTGTAGAATTCGGTATTGAGCCCGTCCGCGCATCGCGATATCGAGCATCGCGTCGACCGGATGCTTGTTCTCGCGCTTTCGCGATCTCGCCGATCGTCAGGTTCTCGTACTTCTTCAGGTCGATGGCTCTTTGCACTCGAGCACGAAAATGTCGCGTACGTTGTTGGTGATCAGACCGGTCATCTCGTCGACCTTGCGCAGACCGGACGCCGCTCCGGATCGCTCAGCTTCATCAGGCGATCTTCGACCGGGCCCGTGGTCACTTCACGCCATTCCGGCATATCGTCCCACAGGTTCCAGTCCTTGAACGTGAACAGGAAGCCGACTTCGAGCGTCGCGCTCTGACCGTAGACGCGGATACCGCGCTTGCGCGCAGCTTTCGATCCACTGCAATTGGCGGCGGAAGCGCTCCGGATGGGCATCGTTGACCGCGATCGCGTTGTACAGAATCGGCCGGCCCGCCGCCAGCGCGAGTTCCTCGAAATGCTGCTCGGTATGATCCTGGATGTCGCCTTCGTACTTGCTGGCGTCCGGGATGTAGGACATCTGGATGAAGCCCTGGTTGCGCTCGCCCAGCACGTTCGCCAGCGCCAGCGCGGTCTCATCGTGCATCAGGTCGGTGACCATCGGGGTGCCATCGTAGTCGGCCTGCACGCTATTCTGTCCGAAGCGCTGCGCCGACCATCCGCACGCGCCATGATCCATCGCCTCATTGATGATCCGGCACATCTCCTTGGTCTCGGCGTCGGTCGGCATGCGGCCCGACTTCGCCTCTTCGAGACCCATCACCCAGGTCATCACCGGCGCCATCGGCACGAACGGCAGCATGTTGATGCCCTTGGGATGGCGATCGACGCTGTCGAGGAATTCGGGATAGGTGACCCAGTCCCACGGCAGGCCCGCCTTCATCGAGGCATAAGGAATCGCCTCGGTGCGCGTCATCGTCAGCATCGAGCGATCGCGCAGGTCGGGCTTGACCGGGGCGAAGCCGAAGCCGCAATTGCCGATAACGATCGAGGTCACGCCGTGCCAACTCGAAATCGTGCAGTACGGATCCCAGAACAGCTGCGCATCGTAATGGGTATGGAGATCGACGAAACCGGGAGCGACGTTCAGTCCACCGGCGTCGATCACCTTCTTCGCCTCGTGCGATTTCAGCTTGCCGATCTTGGCGATCTTGCCATCCTTGATTCCGACGTCGGCCTGGTATCGAGGCAAACGGGTGCCATCGATCACCATTCCGCCTCTGATGACGGTATCGAACTCTGCCATATGGATCCCTCCTGCCGTGCGCGTTAGCGCTGGGGTGAAAGTGAAACTGCGGCCGGCCCAAAGGCCCGGATTTCTACTCGTTCGTTCGGTCTTTGGCTAATATCTCCCGATAAGCTTGCTTATACCGAACTTCCGGCAGATTCCACAAGCGGAGCCCCCCGGGAGGTTGCCGGGATCTCGCGTCACCCGGCTCACCCGACGCGCCTTGGACGGCTTCCCGGCTATGGTGGAGCCTAGCGCCCATTGAAGCTCGCCGCGCGCTTCTGCAGGAACGCTCCCATCCCTTCAACCCGATCCTCGGTGCCGAACAGGAAGCCCATCGCCTGTCGCTCGGCCTCGATCCCGGTCTTGAGGTCGGCGTTGACCCCGGCGTGCACCAGCATCTTGGCGCAGCGCACCGCCAGCGGCGGCATCTTCAGCAGCCGGCGCGCCCATTCCAACGCGGTCTCGAGCACCTGGGCGGAAGGCACGACTTCGTTCACCAGGCCGAATTGCATGGCCTTTTGCGCGGTCAACGGTTCGCCGAAGTAGATCATTTGCTTTGCGATGGCGGGCGGCAGCATATGGGAAAGGCGCTGGGTGCCGCCGGCGCCGGGCAGGACGCCAATCTTGATCTCCGGCACCCCGATTAGCGCCTCTTCGGCCATGATGCGCAGATCGCACGCAATCGCGAGTTCGCAACCTCCGCCAAAGGCCAGACCGTTAATCGCCGCGATCGTCGGGCGGTCGAGATCGTCGATCGCGCTGAACGCCAACTGGATGGTCTCGATGAACGCCATGAACTCGCCGCTGGAGCCGATGCCGGCGAGGTGGGAGATGTCGGCGCCGGCGCAAAACGCGCGGCCGTTGCCGGTGAAGACCAGTACCCGCACGGATCGGTCGGCGCGCACATTGGCCACCAATTCGCCGAACTCGCGCACCATCACCGCGTCAATCGAGTTGAGCTTGCTTGGGCGATTGAGCTTGACCAGCGCGATTCCCTGGTCGAGTGAATACTCGAATGTTTGATACATTGGTTTTCCTCCGCGCGCCGTGGTACCAAAAGCTCACCCACCCCGGCGGCGGGCGGGCGAGAAAACCGGAAAGGGAGCCTGCCATGCGTCGGCGAGCTTGTCTACGCGGGCGCGCTCGCTAGTACTGGCGACGAATGAGCAGAGACGGCGAAACTGCAATTTCCTGGCGTGCGATCATTCTTGGTCCGCTCTTCTTCCTGCTGTTCGCGCTGGCCTTCTATTTCTACAACGACGTGCGTCAGGAACTCGGCCTCGTCCTGCTGGGCGTTTCGTTCGGCGTCCCGATGCTGTGGGTGGTCCTCGCCGCCCGCGACGCCGAGTATACGGATGCTCCGATCGGACAGTTCATTCCACGGATGACCGCGATGCTGGTGCTGGGTTCGACGCTGCTCGCGTTTACGATGTGGAGCGTCGATCCGCGCATAGCAGTCATGGAGCTGGGCTTTGCGGCGCTCTATATCGGAGCGGGGTTCCTCGCCCTGCAGATCCTCAAGTCCCGTCCCAAACGGCCGCAACTCACCGCCCTGAGCGGCGGCAATCTGGAGCGGCGGCAGCGCCGCCGCAGCCACCGTTAAGCTCCGATTGTTTGCTTGGGCCTTACCGCCCGAGTCTGGTACAAACAAAGCATCCAGCGCGACCGGCGGACCCTGTGCGAGGATCCAGTGCGCGATCGCCCTGAGAACCGGACAAAGAAGGCAACTATGGCGGCGAAAGAAAAACCCATCCCGACCCAGTATTTCGACCCAATCGATGCGGCCCTGGTGCATACCAACGATCTGGACTGGATCGACACCGGCACCGGCAATCAGTTCAAGGTCCTGCGCATCAGCAAGGAAACCGGCGCCTGGAGCGCCTTGATCAAGGCTCCGGCGGGCCAGGTCAACGCTCCGCATACCCACTTGGGTCCCGCGGACTTTTATGTCTTTTCGGGCGGCTTCGACTATCGCGGCGGCTCGGCCAAGGCCGGCGACTGGGTCTACGAACCCGCGGGCGCCGTGCACGAAGCCACCACCCATCCGGTGGACACCGTCTATCTCGCCAACGTTTACGGTCCGGTCGCATTCCACGGAAAAGACGGCGCTTTTGCCGGCATCCTCGACTGGCGCGCGGTCCAGGCGATGATCGACGCGGCGGGCAAAAAGAAAAAACCCTGACGCGCCGCGGTTACGCCGCGCGCTCGACGGCCGGAGGCTCCTTCCATGTCCAAAGTGGTCGACGGCGACAGCCACTTCATGGAACCGCTCGATCTTTACGAGCGCTACATCGATCCCGCGTTCCGCGATCGGGCGGTAAGGCTCGCCACCGACGCGGCGACCGGCGAGCGCGCGATGATGGCCGACAACAAGCCCATGAAGCTGCGCGACGTCGGTGAGATGCTCGGCATTCTCTCCGGCTACGGTCAGAAGGAAGCCGGGCTGACGCTCAGCAACTTCGACCGGTACACCGCGCTCAATGCCGACTGGCAGGACATGGACGCGCGTATCAGCTTTCTGGACGCCGAGGATATCGACCGTCAGGTGATCTACCCGAGCCTCGGCATCGTCTGGGAAGGCGAGGTCGACGATCCGTCACTCGCGGATGCCCTGTGCCGCGCCTACAACACCTGGGCGTTCGATCTCGTCGCCAATCATCGTGATCGCCTCTTTCCCGCTGCGCATATCTCCCTGCGCGATCCCCAGATGGCGGTGAACGAGATGCGCCGGGTGGCGAAGCTCGGATGCCGCACCGCGTTCGTCGCCGCGATGCCAATCAAGGGCAAAAGCTTCGGGCATCCGGATTTCGATCCGGTGTGGAGGGCCGCGCAGGATCTCGATCTCGCGGTCGGACTCCATCTGGTTTCCCACCGCCACTACACCGGCAGCGATTTCCATCACGACCCCAAGCCCGGCCTGATGTACTTCACCATGAGCATTATCCAGGATCCGCGCCAGGCGCTGACCACGATGGTGGTTGACGGGGTCTTCGAGCGCTTCCCGAAATTGCGCGTCGCCACCGTCGAGGCGATGGCGGGATGGGTCGGGGAATGGCTGGAGCGCATCGACTATCGTTACAAGTACATGGGCCATACCTCGCAGATGAAGCGCCCGATCGAGCGAATACTTCGCGCGGAATATCTGGATCAGCGGCGATCCCGAGGAAAAAATGTTCAAGTACATCGTGCAATTTGCCGGCGATGACAAGTTCTTCATCGGCTCCGATTATCCGCACGCCGAGGGTTTCGTCCGCCCGGTCGAGAAGGCGCGCGCCCATCTGCGCGATCTGCCCGCCGCTTCGATCGAGAAAATCCTCTGCGCCAACGCCCGCGACTTCTACCGCATCTGAAAGCTCAACCGCGAAGGAATCCGCCCATGGAAAACAGCGAACTGGAAAAACGCATCACGGTTCTCGAGGATATCGAGGCGATCAAGAAGCTCAAGGCGCTCTACTGCGACATCTGCGATGACGATCACAATCCAGGATCGTATCGTCACGATTTTCGCGGAAGATGGCATCTGGGAAGGCAAGGACTTCGGTCAGGCGAAGGGTCACACGGCGAACTGCGCAAATTGTTCGAGAGCTTCCAGGATCGCATTAGCTTCTCGCAGCACAACGTGATGAACCCGATCATCGAGGTCAACGGCGATCACGCGAAAGGTCCCTGGTACTTCATCGGGCCCGTTCACCTTTCGCAAGGGCAATAATGCGATGTGGCTGGCGGCGCGCTATGATGACGACTACGTGAAGGTGAGCGGGCAGTGGAAGTTCCAGCATCTGCGCGCGATCGGCCGGATGTCCGCGCCGTACGAAAAAGGCTGGGCGCAGAATCCTCAGTGAAGCGCAGCGGTGTGACTGAACTGCCGCGCTGAGTCGCCCCGGCGCTGCTCATCGATGGCACCCGGCGCCGGCGGGCTGATATATTCGCTGGCCTGTGGACACCCCGATCAGTTTCGAGACTCATCCAAGCCGCTACCGGCATCTCCAACTCGAGTCCGAAGCCGGCCGCGCGCGGATCATCCTCAAGGTCGACGAGAACGGCGGCCTGCGCCCGGGCTATCAGCTGAAGCTCAATTCCTACGACCTTGGCGTCGATATCGAACTCGCGGACGCGGTCACGCGCCTGCGTTTCGAGCATCCCGGCGTCTCGGTGGTGACGCTCACGAGCGCACTCGACGGCACCTTCTGCGCCGGCGCGAATATCTTCATGCTGGCCGCGTCGGATCACGGCTTCAAGGTGAATTTCTGCAAATTCACCAACGAAACGCGCCTCGCGATGGAGGACGCGAGCTTCACCGGTGGCCAGCGCTATATCGCGGCATTGAACGGTATCTGCAGCGGCGGCGGCTATGAGCTGGCCCTCGCCTGCGATGAAATCATCCTCGTCGACGACCGCCGATCGGCCGTCAGCCTGCCCGAGATCCCCTTCCTCGGCGTCCTGCCCGGCACCGGCGGACTCACCCGGCTGGTCGACAAGCGCAAAGTGCGGCGCGACCTCGCCGACCTCTTCGCGACCCTGGCCGAAGGGGTACGCGGAGAAAAGGCCGTCCAGTGGGGCCTGATCGACGCGGTGATCCCGCGTTCGCGCTTCGCCGCGGGCATCGACGAACGGGTCGCGCAACTGGTTGACGGGGAGCGGGCATCGCGTACCGGTATCGTGCTCGACGCGCTCGCCCCCGCCGAACTTGACGACGAGATTCGCTACCGCCACCTGACGCTCCGCCTCGACCGCACTCGCCGCCTCGCCGAATTGATTGTCACGGGTCCGATCGACGACCCGGCGGCCGCGCTCGACGCCGATTGGTACCCTTTGCGGCTCTTCCGCGAACTCGACGACGCGCTCCTGCGCCTGCGGTTCAATTATCCCGAGAGCGGCCTCGTCCAGTTGAAGTCGCACGGCGACCTCGGCCAAGCGCTCGCCCTCGACCGCCGCCTGCGCGCGCAGCATAGTGAATGGCTCGTGCGCGAGACCATCCATCTGATCAAGCGCGTGTTCAAGCGCCTCGATCTGACCGCGAAGAGCATCTTCGCCGTGGTCGAGGAGGACTCCTGCTTCGGCGGATTCCTGCTCGAACTCGCGCTCGCCGCCGACCGTATCTATATGAAGTCGGGCCCCGGCGTCGCGATCGCCACGAGTCCGCTCAACGGCGGCGCCTTCCCGATGGGGAACGGCCTCAGCCGCCTCGCCACCCGCTTCCTTGCCGAGCCGGAACGCGCGCGCGCCCTGGCGGTCGAAAACCGCTTCGACGCTCCCGCCGCCGTCGCCGCCGGATTGATCACCGCGGCGCCCGACGAACTCGACTGGGAGGACGAAGTGCGGCTCGCCGTTGACGAGCGGCTTTCGCTCTCGCCTGACGCCCTGACCGGGATGGAAGCAAGTCTCAGGTTCGCCGGGCCGGAAACGATGGAGACGAAAATCTTCGGGCGACTCTCAGTCTGGCAGAACTGGATCTTCCAGCGGCCCAACGCGATCGGCGAGCGCGGCGCGTTGAAACTTTACGGCCGTCCCGAGCGTCCGCAATTCGACTGGAAACGCACCTGAGCGCGGTTCTCCGGCTGGCTCTACCAATCGGCGCATGCAGTTCGAAATAATCCACGATGCGCTGCTTCATCTGGCTCAGATCGGTGTTAATGACCTCCGTAGATGCCGCACCCGTTCCATGTTCAGCTGGAACTGCGTGAGGCTCGGCGTCTCAGTCCTGACGTTGGTCGCCTTCTTTTTGGACAATGAATACCCTTACTTGCACCAATAGAGCTATGCGTTTTCCTAATCGACGGTTCCTACGAAGAAAGCAACCTATTGATCCAAGTCACGACCCCAGCGGCGATCAGATTTCCCACCACCCCCTCAGCAACGGTGCGAATCGACCGAAGTCCCTCCACTATTCGTGATTGTTCGGGATGCTCACGTTTGATCTCAGCAAGCAGTGCGGCGGTCTGGCGTTGAATTTCTCTGTTCTCATTGTTCGGGAGGCCGTTGATCTCACGCAGTTGAGTCAACAGCGACTTGACCTGGACTAGGTCGAGCGAATTAACGCCGGTCTTAGAAGAAATCACCGGCGACCCTGAAATCTCGCCCACGCCACCGGTAAGGTGACCAATGTGTCCGATGTGAATGTGGACAGTCGAGTCGCGCGCCTTGCGCTTCTCAGGTTCGGAGAATGAGAATCCGTCGCCCATAATTCCCGCCTTTTTCAACTTGATCGCCCAATCAGAAATTTTGCTCCGAACGACGCTTACTACGTTCGCGAACACCGCCCGGTCCATTTGCAATCCGACATTGGTTAATTCCGGTCCAAACGTTCCGGTCAGCGGCAATGTCCCGAGCGGCAACATCCAGTGTCTTGGTCTCTTCGCTGAACCCGGTCCCAGATTTCACCGATCGAGTCCCAAATCTTCTGCGTCGAAATACGTCTCCGCATTTCTTGACTCTGCCACTTGACCGGCTCCCAGCCTCTGAACGGTGACCGCGCCTGAAGTTCTCCGGTCATCATTCGGTACGGCGGTATTTCATCTTCTGCCTGATAACCGTAAAGTTCCCGGTCAGCCCACTGCGCCAGTTCGTCCAAGTCCAGAAGCGCGGCGACTGCCTTGACCCGGCGCAGAAGCGAATCGATCGGGACCGAGTCGTCGAGCGCCTGCGTGACAAGGTCGTCCACAATTGAGCTCATTGGATAATTCTCTTTTCGTAGACCTTCATCGCCTGGTAGAACTGCGACGACCAGTACGCGGTGACTTGCTCTTAGTGCCACGCGGCTCTATATGCGCGCCGACAGATCCTGCAAGAGACCGCACCTGTGGCTTCGTCAGGTTACCCGTAGCGAGACCGATGCCCATCTCGTGCCTGACCTTTCGCGATGTCTTCGGTTCAGAACTCCGTTTCTTCATCTCTGGATAGCCTCGCTATGAATTCTGGTCTCATTCGATGGTTGCCGCAAGCTGTTGTGGCTTGCGGCTATCCACAACCTGCATGATGTGGTTTCGACGGAGTTGACAATACGGCGGGGGCGACTATTTTTGATGGCAGATAGCGTTCCGATGTTGCTCGGACAATGAACGAAATTCCCAATAACGTCGACCTCGACCACGACGCCCAGCTCAAACGCGCGCTCAGCCTGTGGCATCCCCGCTTCCTCAAATGGTGGGAAGAAGTCGGTCCCGAGGGTTTCCAGCAGTCTCAGATCTACCTGCGCACAGCCATCAGCGCCTCGTCCGAAGGCTGGGCCAATTACGCATATGTGCGCACTCCGGATTACCGCTGGGGAATTTTTCTCGCGCCGCAGGAACAGCGCAAAATCGGCTTCGGCGACCATCCCGAACTCGATCCCTGGCAGCAGGTCCCCGGGGAGCATCGCAAGGAACTCCGCCGCATCATCGTCACCCAGGGCGACACCGAGCCCGCTTCGGTCGAACAGCAGCGCCTACTCGGCCACACCGCGCCCTCGCTCTACGACCTGCGCAACCTGTTTCAGATCAACGTCGAGGAGGCCCGCCATCTGTGGGCCATGGTCTACCTGCTGCACCGGTTCTTCGGCCGCGACGGCCGCGAGGAAGCCGACGAACTGCTCGTCCGGCGCAGCGGCCATGCCGACCATCCGCGCATCCTCAACGCCTTCAACGCGCCGATTCGCGACTGGCTCGACCTCTTCTGCTTCGCGATGTTCGCCGATCGCGACGGCAAGTATCAGCTCGAATCGCTCTCCGAAAGCGGTTTCGACCCGCTCGCGCGCACGACCCGCTTTATGCTCACCGAGGAAGCTTTTCACATGTTCGTCGGCGAAAGCGGTATCCAGCGCATTGTCCAGCGCAGCGCCGACCTGATACGCGAGTCGGGCCGCGACGATATTCACAGCCTCGGCGGCATCGATCTCACTACCCTGCAGAAGTACATCAACACCTGGTATACCGAGAGCCTCGACCTCTTCGGCGGCGAGGATTCGAGCAACGCTGCCAGCTATTTCGCCGCCGGCCTCAAAGCGCGCTACCACGAAGCGAGCGGCCCCTATGCCGACCATCGCGCGCTCGAGGGCTCCTACAGCCTGCGCCGGCCCGACGGCGGCGTCGACGAGATTCCCCTGCGCCGCGCGATGAACGCGATACTGCGCGATTCCTACACTCAGGATTGCATGCGCGGCCTCGCGCGCTGGAACCGCGAGCTGGAGAAACGCGACCTTCCGCACCGTCTCTACCTGCCGGCCCCCTGCTTCAATCGCCGGGTCGGCGCGTTCGCCAACCTGCCATGCGATCCCGAGGGCAACCCGCTCGCCCGCGAAGAATACGACCGGCGGCGCGACGAATGGCTCGTGACTGACACGGATCGCAGTCGGGTCGCCGAACTGCTTGTGCCGGTCTACGCGCCCGGCAAAATCGCCGGATGGATCGCGCCGCCCGCCCGGGGCATCAACGGGCAGCCGCTTGATTTCGAATACGTGCTGATGAGCTAGCAGTCATTCCGCACGGCGAAGCCCGGCTATGAGGTAGCGCGGGCGCGCAACTCCCGCCGCAGAATCTTCCCGTTCGCCGTCTTCGGCAATTCGGCGAGGAATTCGATCTCCTGCGGCACCTTGTACGGAGCAATTACCCCGCGCACGTAGGTCCTGATCTCTTCGACGAGGGCGCCGCCGCCCTGGTAGCCGGGCCTGAGCGTCACGAACGCCTTGATCTTCTCCGTCATCACCGCGTCCGCGATTCCGACCACGGCCGCTTCGAGCACCGCCGGATGCTCCAGCAGCGTCGCTTCAACCTCCCGGGGCGAAACCAGGTAGGCCCGGCTCTTGATCAAATCGTCGGACCGCGAGATGTACCAGTAGTAACCGTCCTCATCGGCGTAAGCGATGTCCTGGGTGTAGTACCAGCCCTCGCGATTCACCGCGGCCCAGCGCGCAGCGTCCTTGCGATAGCCGAGCGTCAGCCCCGGATGATCGTTGCGCAGCACCAGATGGCCCGGCGTCCCCGCGCCGGCCGGTTGGCCCGCGTCGTCGACGACCCCGACCTCGAAGCCCGGCAGCGGCTGACCCATCGACCCCGGCTTGATCGTCATCCCGATGCGGTTCGCGATAAAGATATGCGACTCGGTCTGCCCCAGCCCGTCGTAGATCGTCACGCCGAACCGTTCGCGCCAGCCATGGAACGTATCCGCCGGCAACGCTTCACCCGCGCTGATACCCAGGCGCAGACGTTCCGGGCGAAAACGGCCCGGCGCCGCCGCGAGCATCATCCGATAGATGGTCGGCACCGCCGCGAAAACGGTAACGCCGTAGCGTTCGATCGTCGCCAACGCCACCTCCGGATCGAAGCGCCCCTCCCCTACCACCACCGTCGCCCCGACGAACAGCGGATGGAGAAAGCTGCTGCCCAGCGGATACATGAACGACCAATCCTGCGGCTGGTAGCAGATATCGTCCGCCGCGAGATGCGTCATCACGCGATTGACCGGATCGCCGGTGCCGATCAGCCACCGATGCGCCTGCACCACGCCCTTGGGCTCGCCCGTAGTGCCCGACGTATAGATAATCAGCGCCGCTTCATTGGCGTGCGTCGCTACCGGCGCCAGATCGGTCGAGGCGCGGTCCATCAGCCGATCCCACGAATTCGCACCCGCGCCGCCGGTCAGGATCAGGTGGCGCAATGCGGGCGCGCGCTCGCGCACCGTCTCGATCGGCCCGGCCAGATCGGGCGCCGCCACCGCGACCACGGCGTCGCTGTTGCGCAGGATCTTCTCGACCTCGTGCTCGCGGAAGAGAAAACTCGAGGGGATCGCCACCGCGCCGATCTTCATCGCGCCCAGCATCGCGACCATCGTATGCAGGTTGGTGCCCAGCCGCAGGAAAACCGTATCGCCGCGCGCCACCCCCAATTCGCGCAGGACGTTGCCGAAGCGGTTGGAGAGTTCCCGCAGTTGCGCGTAGGTATGCGGGCGACCGCCGAAGTAGACCGCAATCCTGCTGCCGCGCCCCGCTGCGGCGTGTCGATCGACGATCGCCTCCGCGATATTGAGTCGCTCGGGAATCGCCAGGTATTCCCGTTGGTCGGGCTTCGTGCCGCTCACTTCTCCCTCGTGCCGCGCTTGCTCTCGCGCCCCTTCTCGTTCTTCTGGTCGCCGATTGCGCTACACGACCGCTTTTTCGCCGGGGCTATGTTGACACGGCCGATGACCTCAACGAAACTGCGCTACTTGCCGGTAGCCGCGCCTTCCATGTCATGAGAAAATTGCTCGGATCATTGTCGCTGATCGTCTTCGGGATCGTTCTGGCGCTCGGTCTTGCCGACGTCGGCATCAGAATCGCCAATCACTGGTTCCCCTACTTCTACCGATCGGACCCTTACCGCGGATGGGGCCTCAACCCCGGCGCCCGCGGATGGTACCGGCGCGAGGGTTTCTCCTACCTGCGCATCAACCACGACGGTTTTCGCGGACCCGATTATCCGCGGCAGAAGCCGCCCGGGGTCGTCCGCGTCGCCGTCCTCGGCGATTCCTACGTCGAGGCGATGCAGGTGGCGGAGGACCAGACTTTTACTGCCGTGATCGGCCGCGTCCTGGCCGATTGCCCGGCGCTTAAGGGCGCGCGCGTCGAAGCGATGAACTTCGGCGTCGACGGCTACGGCACCGCGCAGGAACTGATCGTTCTCCAACGCAAGGTATGGGCCTACGCGCCGGATATCGTGGTGCTCGCGATCTTTCTCGGCAACGATATCCGCAACAATTCTGCCGCGCTCGAACCCGACCGCTGCCGCCCGTTCTACACCTACGATCACGACGTGCTGAAGCTGTCCGGCCCCTGGATCGATTCGCCCGGCTTCCGCCTGTGGTGTACCGCTCGCTTCGATTACCGCGACCTGCGGCTCGCTTCGATGTTTCACGATGCGCTCGAAGCTGTCAGCCAGGGACGGCAGGCGCCGACTCCCGCACATCCGGTGGAACCCGCGATCAATTACAGCATCTATAAGCCACCGACTGACGCCGCGTGGACCGCCGCGTGGCGCGTGACCGAAGGGCTCATCACCGCCGCCAGCCTCGACGCGAGACAGCACGGCGCGATGTTCCTCGCGGTCACCGAAGATACCGGAATCCAGGTCTGGCCCGTGCCCGCGGTGCGCGAGCGGTTCGCGCATCATCTCGGCGTGGCGGATCTCTTTTACCCGGACCGCAGAATCGAGGATCTCGGCGCGCGCAATGGCTTCGCCGTCCTGGCGCTGGCGCCGGCGCTGCAGGCCTACGCGCAGTCGCACAATGAATTCCTGCACGGCTTCAAGAATACGCCGATGGGTTTCGGACACTGGAACGAGACCGGTCACGCGCAGGCGGGGCGTCTGATCGCACAGCGGCTATGCGCGATGATCGCGACTGGCGGCCTCCCGCACGGCACCCCACCCGCGCGATAACCGCACCCTGCCCGGGCAAAGGCCCGCACCCTGCTCGCCCCTGCTTCGCTCCTCCGGCTTGCTCCTACACCGGTGACACCGCCCCCTACTGAAGCATTTCACCCTTAACCCCCGCGTCCCGTCGCGTTAGAGATGGCGAGCCGGACTCTGCGGCCCGCCGCGAAGAGTTTCCGGTCATACCGTCGCGGCGTGCGGTCCGTCCCCGCGCCTATCGCCGCACGCCCCCTGACAGGGAGCACCGCCAACCGGGGTTTCCTTTTCACCTTCGCGCCCCCACGGCAGCAAGGGCTGCCGCGGAGTCCGAGCGACTCGATGACTAATGGCAATCGCACAGGCAATGACCGAGACAACGGCAACGCTGCGTCGACTCACCCGCGCTCACGCATGCTCGGGCCCGGCCGTCACGCGCGTTTCGCGCGGAACGAACGAAATGAGCGTTTCGCGCGGAACGAGAGGATCGCGCGGTTTGCGCCACTAGCGCTGGTCGGCCTGTTGATCCTGGCGCTGCCCGGCGGGCCTCTGCTCGCGCAGTACCAGC
Organism: uncultured Pseudomonadota bacterium; assembly: GCA_963837035.1. Classification (GTDB taxonomy): domain Bacteria; phylum Desulfobacterota; class Binatia; order Binatales; family Binataceae; genus JASHZA01. The sequence goes on along the minus strand of CAWIMH010000015.1, from coordinate 398,752 downwards.
CGATCCCCAACGAGATCGGTATAGGTGCCGGCTTGCGCTTTCGCACCGATATCAACAATCATCTGTCGGGCGTAACGCCGATCGCGCCGCGGCTGGTCAGCCTGAATTTCAGCCAGCTCCCGCCCCCACAGAACGGTCAGCTCTTCTGGTGCCCGGATTGCCAGCAGACCAACCCTTGCCAGGGCGGCGGAACGGGAGCGCTGGCGCTCGGGTTCAACGGGCAATGGGCTTGCAGCTTTGGCGCTTCCGGCGGGAGTTCATTCCCACTTGGCTCGGACGTTTCCGCCGCAGGCCATCACATCACCAACCTGGCTCCCGACGCGGCGACCGGTGACGCCCTCTCGCGCAATCGCAGCAATCTGAACTCGCTCGCCGCGCCGTCCGCGAATTATGGGATGGCGAACACGACGCTGACCTCGGTTGCGGCGGCCGCCGCCGCGGGACAGCCCCTGGTCTTCGGGCAATCCGGCAGTCAGCTCAACGGCCTCAATCTACTGACTAGTCAACTGAGTAACCTGGGTCCGGCCGGTGCGGCTGGGCAGGCGGTCGCCTTCGGCCAGAGCGGTGCGCAGTTAACCAGCAACGGACCGCCCTCGTTCCGTTCGTTCTCTTCGTGCAACGCACTCGGCAGCCAAACCGGAGTTACCTGCAACGCACCCGCGGGCTTCGTCGCGGGCGATCTGGAAATCGCAGCGGTGTGGTTCGATGGCAGCACTGGCGGCACGCTCACCGGACCGGCGGGATGGACCTTGGTCGGCAAGACCAACTCCAGTCCGTTCATGCAGCTGTGGATCTTCAAACACACCGCCGCCGCTGGCGAGACGACCTATAGCTTCACCGTGACGGGAGATAGCGGCTCGCTGCTGGCCCTGGTGACTGACCTAATCGGCGCGGCGGGCGTGGACCAATCATCGTTTGCGGTCAACGGAAACTTTGGGAACGCCCCGCTCACGGTCCCCGGAATCAACGTCACCACCCCGGCTGAATTCATCCTGGAATTTGGCGGCAATGCGCCCAGTTTTCTGAGTATCAGCAAGGGCACCCTCCTGGGCCATGCGGACACCGGCGGAGGCAACAGCACTACCAACGTATGGGGTTTCACCACTGGCACCAGCAGCACACCCGCAGTGACGATGTCCTTCGCCAGCGGCGCGGGCCGGATCGCCGGCGCGCAACTTGGTATTGCCGGCATTTCGAGCTTGACCAGCCCGGTCAGCACCCTCGACGCACCGTACAACGAGCAAAACAATCTGGTCGGCGGGCAGGCACCGGGCCAGCCGGCGCCGCGGATTTCCGGTTTCAACCTCAATGGCGACTTCAATCCGATCGCCTACGGCGCCGACCCCACGGGCGCACAGTGTTCGGACGTGGCGATTCAGGCCGCCGTCAATGCCGCCTGCGCGGCGTCAACCGCCGGCGCTACCTCGACGCCGCGGGTCTTCATCCCCGCCGGACAGTACCTGGTCTGCAACACGGTGGTCGACGACTGCGCGGCGCAAGGCGTGCAATTGATCGGCGCCGGGCAATCTTCCGCCGTGCTGCAAAATCGTATCGGCAACGGCGCCAACGTCGGCGGCAGCACCCTGCTCGTCGCCAGTTCGCTGACCGTCAGCAGTTTCGGCGGCGCCGCTGTGATCTATCAGCCCTCACTGGTGGATTCGGGCATTTCGCTTAACTGGAACAACGCCGGCGCCAGTTCGGACCTGCTGCTCGATCTGAACGAGGCGACTGGAGCGCGTCCGCTCAACGGACAATCCCAGCTCGACGTGCGGCTCTTTCTCAACACGCCCACGGTGACGCAACTCCAGGTGGCTACCGCCGACGACGGCGCCGCCGACGTCGCCAACTGCTCGACTCAGACCGATGGACTGGCCGGATGCAACGGCGCCTACGGGATCTTCGTCGGCACCGACGGCAAGCTGCATTTCAGAATCAATGTCGGTGGGACGTGGCGCAGTTTTACCGGCGGCGCGATCAATGCCAACACCACTTACGAAGCGGAGCTCTCCTACGACGGCACCAATATCCGCTGTTTCCAGGGCAGCAGCGGAACCATGGCTGAGGTGTGCAAGCAGGCCGCGAACGGCACGATCACCGAGCGCGTCGATGAAAGCCTGACCGTCGGCGCACTCGCACAGTTCTGGCACGATTTGAGCCCTGGCTTCTGGTGGAAGGGACGGCTGGATTCGATCCAGATAAGCAAGATCGCACGCTGCACTGCCGACGCCGGATGCTCGGTAGCGACGGCCAAGTTCACTGGCGACAGCAGCACCGTGATGCTGCTCAACTTCGACGGCAGCAACGCGGGACCCAACCTGCCGCTGATTCAGCCGGACTACGTCAACGGGTCCAGATAATCGGCGGAACCGTGAGTTCGTGGCTGACGATGCGCAACTACGGCCTGGGCAACCCCGAGCCGGGTTTCGTCGTGCGCGACCTTGGTTTGAGCGGCGGCAACTACGGCATCGTCAACGTCGCCGCGATGCTGAGTCTCGAAGACGTCAGCATCCAGAATACTGCTTACGGCGTGCTGATGCCCGAGAACAACACCTTCAATTCGAACTTGCGCGGCGTAAGCGCGAGCGCGAGCGTGCTGCCGCTGGCGCTCGAGGGGGGCTTGACCAACGCCTCGGACCTGCAGATCAGCTGCGGCGCTGCCTGCATCATCACCGGCGGCCCGGCGCTCAGGAATGCCTACATTCTCACGCCTGGAGGCGCCTCTTGGAGCATTATCGGGATGGGCAACCTGATGCTCGACAACGTCGCCGACGATACCGAAAACGGCGGGACTTTCCCGGCCGTAACCATGAACAATATCGGCGGTGGAGCACATCTCGAGGTGTTGAGCAGCGCGCTCAATCCGAGCAACGCGCCGGTAGTCCGGATCGAAGGTGCATTCGGCGGCATGAGCGCGATCGATACGCAACTGAATCCCAGTCCGGCGGCGAGCGGGACGATTATCGACGGTTCCAACATTCCGATCGGGGGACTGACCGGCGGGATCGATCTGATCAACGACGTGTTCGGCGGAGGACTCCAGAACGGCAATATCCTGGTTTCGTCGGGCTGGCCGTTTCACCTGCTGAACACGCCGAGCACGAGCGGAATTCCCAACGACACCTTCGGCTTCACTCCGACCTTTCGGGCCGGCTTGAGCCATCTGACGGTGAACAGTGTTCCCGACCCCACCGCACCGACAATCGGCGTGGTCGGCGCAACCGATGCCACGCCATATGGCCCCTACTTTCTGGTCTGCCATGACGCGAACGGCGGCGTCACCAACGTGTCGCCAGCCTCGAACACGATCGCCAACGGCCCAGCCACCCTCTCGCCAAGCAATTACATCCTGGTCCAATGGAGTGTGAATTCCTCCTGCTACTCCTACGACGTGCTGAAGGGCAACACTACGACCGCGCTAGTCACTGGCGCGGGCTTTTCGACTGTAATTGCCGGTCAGACCCCCGGGAACGCGGCGGTTAACGATACCGGTCAAGCGACGACTGCGTATACGCCACCGTCACGGAACACCACGGCAGACGTCAATGGGCTCGATTTCATCAGCCGGGGAACGACGTTCTCGCAACTGCCGCTGACCGTGCCCAACGGGGCGCAGAGGTATTGCAGCGATTGCACGCAGACCAGCATATGCGCTGGCGGCGGCAGCGGCGCGATGGCGCAGGGCATCAACGGGTCGTGGAGTTGCGCAAGCGGGAGCGGGGACGGCGGGGGCGGACCGAACCAGACCCAAACAACGATCAACGGAACGACGGCGGGGACCGCGGTTTGCTCCACACCCTGGCAGACCGCGGCGTACAAAGAGGGACTCTGTTTCTTGAACGGCTATGAAAACACCACCGGTATCGCGCAGGCGTATTCGTTCGCGGTGGCGTTCAGTCACAACCCGGTATTCACGGCCGACAGCGTACCGCCTGCAGCAATCTCCACCACCACGCTCTCGCTGCCCGTCAACATGACCGCAACCGAAACCGGTTGGGTCAAGGTGGAAGGATTCTAGAGATGAGACACCTGCTGTTCATCGCTTGCTTCATTCTGATCGGCTCGCCCGCGGGGGCCGTCATTACCAAGGTTCAGGACGGCGCCACCGTCGTGCTCGGGACTGGTCCTACGGTAACGCTGGGGACGAATGTGGTGGGGGGCGACATGCTCGCCGCTTGCATCCACACGGGATCCACTGTGACCAGCGTCACCGACACCCAGAGCAACATGTGGAACGCGGCCAATCCTCCGGGGGGCGGCGCTGGCATGGCCGTCTATTGGGTGCAGGCGGCCAACGCAGGCGCAACGACGGTCACCGTGACCTGTTCGTCCGGCGCCGCGTTTTGTGGTTTCACCGTCGCCGAGTTCTCCGGAATGGGCAGTGCGCCGACCCAGGATGGACTGTGGGTGCAGTCCAGCTATGGGACTGCACCCACGATTCAAACCAACACGCTAACGACCGGCGGCGCAAACCCCGAACTTGTGTTCGGCTGCGGCTTCACCGATAGTGTACAGACGCCGAGTGGGCTGGTGGATTATGGCGCGGGGGCGGCACGGCCGTCGCCTTTTCCAATCAGGCACAGACCTCGAGCGGAGGAGGCGAGACGCTGGTCGGGGCCTTTCAATCCACCACGACGACGGGCCCTTTCGGCTTTCAATGGACGGTTTCCAGTTCATCCACCTTGGGCGCCATCGCGGCATTCTTTACCAACAACGCCGCCATTACACAGCAGTCGCTATGCCCGCAGGGCCGTGGAGTAACCGGGCTCTGCGATTATCCGCCGACGACCGTGGCCGGGCTGGTATACCAGACCTGTCCCATGGGCACTTCCTGTAGCTCGATCGTGACCGACGCCAACGCGGCCTGTTCGCCCGGCAGCGCGCCGAGTCCCGGCGGTACCAATATCTGCGACGTGGCCTGGAGCGGGAGCGCATGGCTCGAAGACTGAGCCTGGTCGCGCTGCTGTTGCTGGCGACGACGCAGAGCGCGTCAGCGTTAACGCTGCAAAGCAGCCGCAAGAAATTCCCGGGCACCACGGTAGCGGGGCTGACGGCCTTTGTCTGCCCTTCCGGATCAACCTGCACCGCGATTGTAACCGACGCGACGGCTTCCTGCGTGCCCGGCACCACGCCAACCGGTGGCGGCACAAATAAATGTCGCGTCGCATGGAACGGTACCCACTGGGTAGTGATCTCGGCAAACCCGGTCGCGGGATCATGTCCGGCCGGCTATCTCAACTTCGCCAGTAACGGCGGAGTCAGCGACCATCAGGGGATTAAGTTCGGTAGCTGCTCGGGCATCGGCGGAAGCAAATTATGCACTTACACGCAGCCGGTTACCTGCTCGACGACCGCGGGCAGCAATCTTTACACGATTGCGGGTTATACGCCGACGAGCGCAGACATCGGCAAAGACCTGATCATCGGGATGCCCCTCAAGATTAACGGTAGCACGTCGACGATCGGCGCGGGCGGTTCGTCCTTTCCGGGCCAGCCGCTGCGCGTCCGGGTGCTCTCGGTGAGCGGCCAGACGATCTCAGGAACGACCTTGTCCAACGGATCAAGCTCGCCCAACGCCGGGAATACAGTAACTAATGCGGAGTGCGATATTGAAACCGACAATGGCCCGGCGATGCAGTCGCTGGTCACCGGCGGCAACAGTGTATGCGTTCCGCCGGGAGCTTATGGTTTCGATTCGGGCGTCCAGATTACCAAGAACAACGTGACCATTTTCTGCCTTCCCGGCGCGGTCTTCTATGACGCGCGTAATGACAGCTATGCCTCGAATTTCTTTAATCGAATGCTGTTCACATGGCAGAACGCGAGCGGCGGCGGGGCCAACGGCTGCACCTACGTGAGCACGAACACGGGCGTTTACTGGAAACTGCCGGGTCAAGGTAGCGTCGGGCAAGGAAGCTGGCCTTATTATACCGCATCCTCCAACAACCTTACATTTCAAAATCTGATCGATCTGAACATCTGGGCGGACGCGGACGTCGAGCTGTCGCTGATGAGCGACACCAGTCCAGGTTCCAATTTCAACACGGTCACCAACGTTTATACGCAGGGCGGATGGGCCTACGGACCTTCCGTGATTGCGGGACACGACAACATTTTCTCGAACGACGTGATGCGCAACGCCTGTCACGACATCGAACCCAACAACAGCTACGAAGGCAGCCAGACGTATCACAATACGTTCACCGGCTTTACCTGCATCAACGACGGGATGGCCTACAACAGCAGCACGAACCTTCAGGTTGGCGGCAATAATTTCTGCCAGAACCTCAGTTGTTCCGGTTCGACCTGTTGCTCCACCAGCGAGGTCGTTCAGAACGGCACCGTGCAGGGCAATGTCTTCGTGTTTCCTGCGTGTCCCAGCGGAAATATCGGCGGCACCTGGGGCGGTATCGCACATACGAGCAACAACACCGGATCGCCGACTTGCGAATGCGACAGCCACTGCTTTTAGGGTTGCGGGCAAAGGTCGCCGAAGTGCGGCGATCCCACAATGACGAAGTTGGACGGCAGATCCTGCGCGAGCGACTAGGCAGCAGTAACTGCGTCCAGATGGCGAGAGAGGACCGCGGAGTATACGTCTAGCGTCCGCTGCGCCATTTGGCCGAGACTGAATTCCTCGCTGGCCCGGCGGACACCGGCGGCACCATACCGAGCGCGAAGGAGGGGATCGTCCAGCAGTTGATTGATCGCGGCGGCCAGCGGCCGCGGCGCGCCTGGTGGAACCGTGACGCCGGTGACGCCGTTGAGCGAGACGAAGGGAACGCCGGAGTCCAGGAGTGTGTTCACGACCGGAACGCCACAGGCCATGGCTTCGAGCTGAACGATGCCGAAGGCCTCGCTGCGAGCGACCGAAGGCAATATGAAGACGTCAGCCGCCTGGTAGTAAGGCGGGAGCGCCTCGTTCTGAATCTCGCCGAGAAACGAGATACGTTTGCGTACGCGGAGGGCGCGGGCGTTGCGCTCGAGCGTTTCGCGGAGCGGCCCGTCGCCGATCAGCAACAAGTGAGCATCCACGTCGCGCATTGCGTCGAGGAGAAATTCGAAACCCTTGTAATAGATCAGACGGCCGACAGCGAGCAGCAGAGGCGTGCCGAAACACCCGCGAATACGCGCAATCGCTTGGGCGTCGCGCTTACTGAAGAGTTCGCTTTGGATGCCGTAAGGAATGACCCGGCACCGGTCGCGATGTCTACGCAAGATCGGTGAAGTCTCGACATAGCGACGCGAGGTTGCGATGCAGGCGCTGGCGCGGCGCAACGCCCGGTGCTCGACCGGAGCGATGGCACGCGTAATCATCGGCGCGCGGACGATATCACTATGCCACGTGAGGACCAGGTGCCCGCGATGGCCACTAGCGAAATAGGCCAGCAGGGCGGGCGGGTTCGGCAGGTGAATATGGACGACGTCGGCATCAGCGCGGCGAATCTCGCGAGCCATATGGGGACAGACGGGCGCGGTGCTCAGATTAAAGAGCCGAGGAAGCCGGGTAACCGGCACACCGTCCACCACCTCATCGCATCGGCGGCGGGAATCGTTGGCGACGATTACGCGCAGAGCGATCGAGTGGCTGAGTTCGCCGCAGAGCGCCTGCAGATGGGTCTCGATCCCACCCATGTGCGGCGGGTAGAACTTGCCGATCTGAAGTACGCGCATAGGTCGGTACCGGTTCATCGCAGATGGTCGAGGTTGTCGCCGACCCAGGCACAGAGCCGATCGACGCCAGCGCGCCATCCGGTGCGTGGAAGCCATTCCAGATCGCGCTGCGCACGGCGAATATCGCTGACGTACAAGCGCTGATCGCCGGTGCGTTCGGGTGCGGTTCGGCGCGGGATCGGCCGCTCGTTGCGCCGTTCGATGAAGTTGATGACGTCGAGCAGCGATACCGCGTTTTCGGGGCCGCCGCCGATGTTGTAGGCCGAGCCGGCGGCGGTCGCGATCCTCGCGGCTGCGGCTTCAAACGCGTCGACCAGGTCGTCGACGTACAAAATGTCACGCACCTGACGACCGTTGCCGTAGAGCGTGATTGCGTTGCCGGTGGCTGCGGCGATCGCAAACCACGCGACCCAACCCTGGTCCTCGACCCCGAATTGGCGGCAGCCGTAGACGCACGACTGGCGCATCACCACGGTGTTAAGTCCGTAGACGCGATGATAGTCCCGGACGTATTGGTCCGCCGCGCCCTTGGAACAGCCGTAAGGTGAATGGAAGTCGAGGCGGCGGTCCTCCGGAATGCCTTGGGCGACAGGCCAGGGCGCATTTTCCCCATCGTCAACCGCGAGATCGACGTCCTTCAATTGTCCGTAGACCTTGTTGGTGGACGAATAGATGATCGGCGCGGTAATCCGGGCCATCCGGGCCGCCTCGAGTATGTTCAGCGTACCGAGCAGATTGACCTCGAAATCGAGACGCGGGTTCACGATCGACCGGGTGACCGCGACTTGCGCCGCCAAATGGAGGACGAGCGACGCATCGGCATGGTCGCGAAAGATCGATCCGATCCGCGAGGGCTCACGGATGTCGGCATTGATGAAGGTCAACTGACCTTGGGGCCAGAGCCAGTTGAGATTGGCCTCCGCACCCTTACGCGAGAGGTTGTCGAGCAGGATCACCTCGTCGCCCCGGCGGAGAAAACGGCTGGCCGCGTTGCTGCCGATGAAACCGGCGCCTCCGGTAATCAGTACCTTCATCGCACTCTCCCTTCGTGGTTAAAGTATCGCCGACCCGGCCACAGCCCCGCGGTGGGTCATGCGGCCGGAGGCGAAAGATTACGTTGCGTGCTGTCCGCGCAATCTCGATCCAACGAATGTCATCGATCGCGAGTCGATTGGGTCGCTATATGCGGGTTCCTATTGGGTTGGCGGGAGGCATCCGAGAACCAACTCGTGATAGACCCGGGCGATGTGCACTCCGGTTTCGCTCCAGGAAAATTGTCGTGCCCGTTCGAGTCCAGCCGCGCGCCGGGCCGCCCATCGCACAGGATCATTGATCCGCTCTTCGAGCAGGCGACCCGCCGCGGAGGTCCAGGCGTGAAGGTCATTGGGCGCTGCATATGCCGCCGCGGATCCGCCAACTTCGCAAAGCGCGGGAATTTCGCTGGCCAGCACTGGCGTCCCGCAGGCCATCGCTTCGACCAGCGGCAGGCCGAAGCCCTCCGCGTCCGAGGGCAGCAGCAGAAGGGCCGCGCGGCGGTATATTGCCGCGAGGGTACGCGGGTCGAGATACGGCGCGACCACGATGGCGGCGCTCACACCCAGGTGCGCGGCCAGCTCAGCTTGCGCCGCAGTAAAGGGTCCGCCGACGCGGAGCAGACGCAGCTCGGGAAAAGCCTGGCGCAGGGTCGCCACGGTTTGCAGCAGGAGGTCGATGCGCTTGCGCACGACGGTACTGCCGACGTGGAGCAGATCGATGGCGCCCGGACGCGGCGGACCGAGAATCGCGCTCGCGGCGGCGTCACCCTCCGGGTCGGGACAAGCTGAGCAGGCAGGATGGACGCCATTGGTGATGGTCACGGTGCGCGCGGGGGACATGAGCCCGTGGGTCAGCACGGCAGCGCGGGTCGTTTCGCTGACGCAACAGATGCGCGCGGCGTTTTTAAGACCGTCGAGGGTTCGCCGGACCATAGCACGAAATACCTCTGAACGGGGCTCGTGGGCAGGGTCGAGGATGCAGGTGAAAGCATCAAGATCATGGCAGGTGACGACGGTCCGACCCGCCGGCAATTCACGCACAAGATGGCTGTAGCTGTGGTCGACGATGTGAAAAACGTCGTAGTGATCCCGGATGGAGCGCAGGTGCATGGGGTAATCGATAAAGCGGTTGATGAAGCGGTCGGCGTTGAACATGGATCGCGCGGATTGGGGAGAGCGACTTAGCCGGTAGACGAATGGGGGCCGAATCTGAGTGGCCTCGATCCGGCCACGATGTTCGCGCGAAAGGAAGTCGTGCAGCATAGTGGCAACGAGCTGCATGCTCGGCCATTGCTCTTCGGCAAAATCGCAGACCAGCGCGACGCGAAGGGGAGTCATCGAGGGCTAGCGGCGTCCCCTACCGGCGATTTCGGTCAGAAAGCTCTCGAGATCGGCGAACGCCTTGCGGCTATCCCATTCACGGGTCACGTAGTCGCGGCCGCCGAGCGCCTGGTCGCGCGCGGCCGCCGGATTCGCCGCGACCCAAAGCAGTTCGCGCGCCATTGCCGCGCTATCGCAGCGCGGCGCGAGCCGTGCATAGCCGGTTAATTGCCGGGCCATTCCACCGACGGCCGTGGCGACGACGGGGGTGCCGCAGGCAAGCGCTTCGAGCGTCGAAAACGCGGCGCCTTCAGCCAGAGAGGCCAGTGCCAGCGCGTCAGCTGCGCGAAAGTAGTCCTGCAATTCGCTCAAGGGATTCAGCGCCGGACGCGCAAGGACCCATTGATCGCAATGGGGCAAACCCATGTTGCGCGCAAGCGCCAGAAAGTCGCGCCATCCGCCACCGAGATTGAGCAGGACCGCGTCGAGTCCTTGTTCGCGCGCCAGGCGTACGGCGCGAAGGGTCGTTTCCGGATCCTTCTCATGACTAACCCTGCTCGAAAGGACCACGACAAACTTGTCCTGGGGAAGGTTCAGGCGCTGGCGCAAGGCGGTGCGGTCCGCAGCGGTCGCCGGGCAAAAGAGCCGTGTGTCTACACCGTAGTAGAGGCCGAGTGCGCTGCGCCGGCTGTAGCGCGCGGCAACCTCGCGCAGATACGGTCCCATCGCGAGACATCGCGTCGCCATCGACCCGTTGATGCGGAGCAGTACACCGATCAGGGCGGCGCCGAATCCGGCGCGGAGCCAACCGATCTGCCGCCGCTCGCGGCGGCAGCGGAAATATTCGAGTGGCGGATAGCCGAGATATGTGACCACCGGGATCCGTCTGAGCAACCCGACCAAGTTGGCATCGAGCGCGCCGCGCAAGGCCTCCTGCGCAAGAATAAGGTCGAAGGCGTGCGCGCTCCGCCATAAACTAAGGAACGCGCGCACCTGGAAAGCGCAACGCCCGCCCTTGACCCGGCAAACTGTCAGAGGGAGATGTAATTCGGCGACGCGCTCTTCCAGACCGCTTGCCCGGTATTCGCGTTCGGGCACAATCATCGTCAGATCGCAGACGCCACTAAGGCCCTTGACGAAGCGGATATCAGTGAACCCCTCGACCAAAAACATCACTCGCAGCTTGGGCCGGGGGGCGGTTTCGAAGCCGCGGCCTGGTAGGTGCGATAAGGGAGGTCGCTGGTGGGCGTACCCGCGATTCGGGCCGGCGCTTGCTGCGCGCTCCATCTCTTCAAATGAGAGGATCTTCACTGAATGGCGCCTGGCGCTTTCGCCAGATCTAGGCAACGGTCGCCTCTGCCGGAGGCGAACTGGGACCACTAACCGTTACGAGGTCATCCGAGCGCGGCCGTCTCGTGAAGGTTTGCGACCATCCAAGGCCGCTCAGCATGGCGAGAAACGGCAGCGCCGGCATGCGGAACCGTGCGATCGCTCCCGGTCCTGCACCGGTTAACAGCATCAGGAAGGCGACGCCCAGCGGCAGCCGAATCGCAGCGATTTCCCTTCGCGGTCGCACAACAGCTCGCACCAGAGCGAGCGCGACACCAGCCCACATAGCGATAACCAGCGGAATCTGAAGGGCGACGAACGCGCTCAACAGTGGCGAATGCAGCGTTTCCCTGATTCTCTGGGCGGTTCCCTGCGAAGCGATCAAAAAGACACTGGAGCGGGCATGAGTACGCAGCAGAGCATTTAAATTGGCTCGATCGGGAACGATTGCGAGCCACGCAACCGAGCGTAAGCTCATAACGAGGGTGTCTGCGGGATGTCGCGCGAGCACGGCCAGGGCGCGTTCGTACATCTCGCGCTGCTGATCAACGGAGACATACTCATCGGGACCGTCCGCGCCGATCGCGCGCGCCAACCGATTCTGAATTTGGGTCAGGTTGCCGCCGTGCTGATACCAGAGCACCCCAGCACTATTGTAATAATACAAATTGTAGGCACCCTCTGTAGTGAAGGTCCATCGCCCGGTCCGCGAATAATTCCGAAGCGTCCAACCGAGCATAACCGTGGCAGGAATGGCGGTTGCTATTACAAACAACCCAAGCCGCTTCTTCAGCGCAAGCCGCGGAATGAGCATAAAAGGCACCCCCGCAAGCAGGGGGAGCACAATCGCGACCCCTCTAAGCGAAACCGCGAACGCGAGAATACTCGCCGCGATCAATGCGAGGAGGACCGCCTTACCGCGCCAGCGATCGGCGATCGCGATCAGTTGCAGCAGTATCGCCGAGGCAAGCATGGCCTCGAAGAGAGAATCGCTCATGATGGTAGAACTCGCGACAATTGACGGAATATCCAGTGCGAGGAGGATTTGAGCGACGACGCCCGCGGCAGGACCCCATCGCGAGCAGGTGAACAGTCCAACCATCAGGCAGGTGGCCGCTCCCAACAAGGCCTGAACCCCTACGACAGTGCGCAAACTCGGCATCATTTCGACGAAAAGCGGATAGCCGGGAAGGCGGAGAAGTTCCGGGGATTTGCAGGAGCCATCCACCATACGAGCGAACCCGCATCCGGAATCCATCCCCTGGACGAGTGCCAGGTACTCATTCGAATCATCGAGAATGGACCAGGCAGCACCGTGGCGGAGCAGTGGGAGCAGGCGCAGCGCCAACGCCATGCCGGCGAGCGCCAGAAAGAGCCGCAGGTGGTCGCGACTATCAAAGTGCGTATGCGAATCGCTCATTCGCGGACGCCGGCGCGCGGGCCGGTAGCGGTGACAAGCGCAAAGATCTCGATGAGCTTGGCGAGGTGGACATTCAAACTGAGTTTAAGTGCGCGATCGTGGGCGCCGCGCTGTAGAGATTGGTAATGATCGGGATCGCAGAGGCATTTCACGACAGCGTCAATCAATCCTCGCACCGAGGGCGGATTACCCGGGGCAAGGTGCCCATTGACACCGTCGATGAGCCATTCATGGGCATCGCCTACCGCATACGCGACAGCCGGTACCGCATACACACCGGCCTTCGGCGCGATGGGACCGGAGGGCTCCGGCCACAAACTCGGCATAACCAGCAGATGACAAGCGTCGATCGCGGCCTCGAGATCCTGGCGATTCAACCAACCGACAAAGCCGATGGCGATCGAGGGATTTCGCGCTTCAACGCGCCGCGCCTGGGCCGCCCACGACGCACGGGCGGGACCGTCGCCGACGAAGATCACTTCCACTCGATGACCGAGAGCGTCGGCGATTCGGGGAAGCGCGGCGAGCAGGCTCGATCCTCCCTTCAGGTCGCTCATGTGCCCCATGAAAAGTAAACTTGACTGGCCCGCGGCTCCAGATTGCATAAGCGGAGAGAAGATTGCGAATCGAAGTCCGCTCCGCACTGTAACGTGTTTGCAACGCTTTAAAACTGAGCCACTTTACCGGCGTAAAAGTGAGCCACCCTGGGTTGGTTCTTTCCTCAGTCCCTTTTTGAGATTTTAACCGTCTGGTCCTTTCCTCCGTGCGCGTTAGGTGTGGCGCGCCAGCGCGTACCTTGCGCGCAAGCGATACTAATGCGCTTCACTATCGTCGGCATGTGTATCCTTCTTGGCGCCGCCGGCGGCTCTGATTGCTCGCTGGCTGCGAAAGGAATCGCCGCGAGTTGTCAGGATATGGGCGTGATGGCTGAGGCGATCGAGCAACGCCGTTGTGAGCTTTTCATCGCCGAACACCTTGACCCACTCCGAGAACGCCAGATTGGTGGTGATGATGGTCGAGCGGCGTTCGTAGCGCTGGGCAAGCAGATTGAAGAGCAGCTCGCCGCCGGTGCGCTCGAAAGGCACGAACCCCAGTTCATCCACGATTAACAGCGCGACTTTCTGATACCGCTGTTGCAAGGCGGTCAGCCGCCGCTCGTCGCGCGCCTCAACCAGACTCTGCACCAGATCCGCTGCGCGGGCGAAGTGAACTCGCAGCCGCCGGCGCGTGGCTTCCACTCCGAGCGCGATCGCGAGATGAGTCTTGCCGGTGCCGATCGGACCGGCCAGGATTGCGTCCTCGGCGCGTCCGATGAACTCGCCGCTCGCCAGCTCCATGAGCTTTGGCCGTGACACGCCCTTGAGCACCGCCCAGTCGAGCTGGTCGAAGGTCTTGATATCGGGAAAGCGCGCTTCGCGCAGCAGGCGGCGCGCGGTGCTTTGATGCCGATTGGTGATCTCGGCTTCTAGCAGCTCGCGCAGCAGGTCTTCGTAAGCCCAGCCACCGTCGCGGGCGCGCCGGCAGAGCCCCGGATAATCCCGCACCACCGCCGCGAGCTTGAGTTCGTGGCAGTACTCCTGGATGACCGCCTCGCAGGCCGCGTTACTCATGGACGGCTCCTTCGGCGAGCAGCAGATGATCGTAATCAGACGCGCGTCCGGCTTCGACCACGTAGGCGGCGAGCGCATCGGGAACCGCGACGTTCTCGAGCTTCGGTCCGGGAACGGGGAGATCGAGCACGTCGATACGGTGCTGGTTGATCGCCGCTTCCAGCGCCAGGCGCACCCGATCTTCGCCGTGTTCGCAGACCACGCCGAGCAGCCGCGCCACCACTCGCGCTGCTTCCAATTCGCCGTGCGTGCCGCACAACAGTCTCCACAGTCCGCTCCACGGTGCGCCCAACTCCGCGATCAACTCCGGCGCCACTTGGCGCACCGCGTGCGGCTTGCGCGCCAGCTCGGGAAGATAATGACGATAGCGGACCTGGCGCGTTCCAAACCGCGCTCGCGGATGCGTCACGCTCTCGCCCATGCAGGTGATGCGGACGTCGTCCACGCCGAGGTACGCGGTCGCATCAAGCCGCGCCCAGCGCGACGGCACCGAGTACCAGGCCCGTTCGATCCTGACCATCGCGCGCGAGCTGATCTCGACCGGGATTGGCTTGCGCACCTCGAAGCTCGTAGCGGGTGCCGGCAGCAGTTGCACACGTTCCTCCGCCCACAGCTCACTGGCGGACCTTCCAGCACGGTGCCGCGCGGGGAACGCGGCGTCGAGTTCGGCGAGCAGCTGGCGCGAGATTGCTTCCAGGCTGTCGCCGCGCGGAATCGGAGTGAGATGCTCTAGCCGGATCGCCTTACCGCGGCTTTCCACTCCGCCCTTGTCGTGCCCTTCGCCGATGCGGGCGAAGTCCGGCTCGAACAGATAGTGGCTGACCAGCGCCAGGAACCGGCCCGTGAGTTCGCGCCGCGCACCGACAATCTTGCGCACTGCGGCCGCGAGATTATCGTATACGCAGCGCCGCGCGACTCCGCCCAGGTGGGCAAACGCCCGCACGTGGCCGTCGAGAAAGGCGAGCTGATCGCAGCGATCGTAGAGCCAGGCGAACTCGCGGCCCGAGTACATCAGCCGCAACAGGAACTCCCAGGCTTTGCGCCGTTCGCCGCCGACTTCCACCACCACCTCGAAGAAATCGATCTGCGCTTCGCCCGGGCGATTAACCAGTGGCACGTAGACCTCGGCTCGTTGCCGCCGCCGCTCGCGCCAATAGTCACCCACCAATGTCCTGCCGACCTGATAGCCTTCCGCCTTGAGCTGACGATAAAGCCGCATCGCGGTAATCCGTTGCTTGCCGGTGGTCCGCGGCTCCCACTCCGCCACCAGCTCCTCCAGCCGCGGCTGCACCGCCTCCCATACCGGCCGCTCCCGCTGTCGCCGCGAACTTCTGACCGGCTCGGGCTGATCGAGGTACTTGGCTACCGTGTTGCGGCTTAAGCCGAGTTCACGCGCCACGCGCCGGATGCTCCGTCCCTCGTTCAGCACCTTGTGTCGCAGTACATGCACTTGATCCATCTTCAGCATCCCCATCCTCCGGCTTCCAGCCGGAGTCTACGGCTCGGGGTGGCTCACTTTTACAGCGGTAAATCGATCAGTTCTTTAGCGGCATATCCAGTAACGGGCATTCGCGCGAAACGATCGGCGATTCGACGGTGTAAAGCATCTCCGAGGGGAATCCGCATCGCGTGAGTTCCACGCGCGCGTCCTCCGCAGCCGTTAGGATCGCATGGTAGCCGAGCGACAGGCCGCGGCGTTGCCGGTGGCAGCCTGGAGTGCTGGGCCGGTTGTGTAGAAGTCTCACAGCCTTCTCGCGGCCTATGGAGGTTTCTGAGTACTCGTGGACGAAAATCACGGCCGGTGCGATGCGCAGGAGGCGAGACTCGATCGCCGAGCTAGTGAGGCCGTAAACGTAAAGCACTTGAGGCCCCCACTCGGTCAATTGCGCGAGCGCTCGACAGGGTCCGGCAGTTTCGACGCAAAATAGCGGCGAGCCGGTGGGCAAGGCGATCCGTGAGCGATTGGCCGGAACATCGGCGTCGCAGAACATTGCGACGTCGTGGCCGAGGTGATCCAGTGCGGGTATTGCAGCGTGCAGATAAGATCCGGCGCTGCCCACGTTTCGAGAACTCCGGTTGACAATGGCGATACGCATCGGGTGTCAGACGGCGAAAGCGATAATTTCAATCACGCGGCAACGCACAGGGCGGCGATGCCAATGGCACGGGCAGGAGGTCAGGCCCGCGATGGATTGCGGCGACCCACGCGATCAGACAAATTATCCGCTGGTAACTTCAGGCATGTCGCTAAGGAGCCATTCGCGCAGCGGCTCCAGACAATGAAGTCCGGCGCGGCGTTCGGTGTCGCGGCGCGCTTGCCGACCCATTTCGGGGAGTCGGGCGCGGCGGGCGAGCGCCTGGTCCAGGGCGCTTGCCAGCGCTTCGACGCTTCCGCCGCGGACGATCCAGCCGCTCTCTCCTTCGCGCACCCACTCGGCAGCGCCGCAGCATTCGCTGACGATAACCGGAACTCCGCAGGCCATCGCTTCAGCCACTGCGAACGGTGCGCCGTCCTCAAGCGTCGGCAGCACGAATATTTCCGCGTCATGGAGCGTGGGCACCGGATCGCGCGGCGCGCAATGCAGATTGAGCGTGGCCCGTTCGCGTGCGAGTAACTGCCGACAAAGACGATCGCCGGTGGCACCAACCATTTCGAGACTGATGCGGTCAGGACCGAGCAATCTGATAGCGCGCAGGAGGTTCACAAACCCTTTTCTCAAGTCCAGGCTGCCGACAAAACAGGCGCGTAGAAGTCCTCGCAGCGCCGGACGGTCACGGGCAGGACAAAAACGCACGAGATCAAGCGGTTGCTGAAATACCGCAATCGGGCGGGTCACGCGGTGCGCGATCATCGAGGCGCGAGACCATTGCGAGGAGACTCTCATGCGATCGGCGAGCGCGTATTCATGTTCGACACGCCTAACCATCACAGAGCTGGGATGGCCGCGAAATTCCGCAGGGCCCAATCGCCGTGCTTCGGCCTGGTTGACGCAGCGGAAATTTCTGAGGTGTCCGTTAGGACTGTCGACGACGCTGGGCGTGCCGTCGCGACGAGCCCAGGCCAGAGTTTCTAACCCAACCTGAGTGAAGACGTAGCAGAGGTCCGGCCTTTGTTCTTGTATGCGCTTCGCAGCCCACCGTCCGACGGCGCGATCCGAATGAAACTGCATCAGTCCGCTGTACCGTCGCAGGGGCTTGAATCGAGTCAACCATTGAGCAACTCCGGGCGGGCTCTGATGCCATTCGACGTGCGGGGTGCCGGTGGGCAGAGGCCATCGGGGGGTATGTCCAGGACCGAAAGCGTGGACTTCAGCGTAGTCTGCCAGGGCGTCAAGCACCGACGCGACCTGCTGTCCCAGACCTCCCAATCCGGCCGGGACGCCATGAACAACGGCGACTTTGCGACGACTACTCGGCGCAGGGGCGACACCCGCGGCGCGTTCGCAGAATTGTTCCATTCTTTTGATTCAGTTGAGGACGAGTTCGAACTGGGCCGGCCAGAAGACCGGCCCGGAGGCCGCCGGCGGCAATTTGCCGCTGCCGAAAACATCGGCCGGAGTCACATCAAGGGATATGGCTTCATGAATCTCGTCAAGGTCGTAGATGACCTCGTTGCCGAAGGAAAGGTCCAAATAATACCGTCCCGGCATCAGCGGCAACCGTTCGAGCGTGCATACGATGGTTCCAGAAGCGACGCGGTCCGGGAACAGAAACTCGCGATTGTACTTGTTGCTCACCGCGAAGATGGGCGTATGATTGGCGCTTTTGATCGTCACGATCAGAACCGGACTCAGCGGCTGCGATTCGCAGATAAAATTGACCTTGACCGACAGCCTCGAGCCCATCCGTACGGCTCCGGACCTGCCCCCATCTGTTACCAGCTCGACGGAGCTCATGAGAGGAGCGGCATCTCGCCTGCGGCCGGGATGGTTGACAAAAGCGCACGATCCACCATCCGTGCCGAAATCGTCGGCGAGATAGCGCGCGATCATGCCGGCGGTGTCGCCCTTACCCTCCGTTTGACCGCTTCGAATACAGAGGCACGAATCGCACAACGCTTCGATCGAGGCCATATTGTGACTGACGAAAAGCACGGTTCTCCCGTTGCGTGCGACGTCACCGATCTTGCCCAGGCAACGCCGTTGGAAACTGGCATCGCCGACCGCGAGCACTTCATCGATCAGCAAGATTTCGGGTTCCAAATGAGCGGCCACGGCAAACGCCAGACGCACGTACATTCCACTCGAATAATGCTTGACGGGAGTATCGATGTAGCGATCGACTTCGGCAAAGGCGACGATCTCGTCGAATTTGCGCACAATCTCGCCTCGGCGCATTCCTAGAATCGCACCGCTCAAGAAAATATTTTCGCGTCCGGTTAGCTCCTGGTGAAACCCGGTGCCCACCTCGAGCAGGCTTCCGACCCGCCCATAGAGCTCGAAGTGGCCTCGAGTGGGCTCAGTGATACGCGAAAGAATCTTGAGCAGCGTCGACTTGCCGGCGCCATTGCGTCCGATGATACCCATCACCTCGCCTGGCATGACCTCAAAACTGACGTCATCGAGCGCCCATGTATACTCTCGGACAACGGTTTCGGCCTTGTGGGTGCCGAATAGACCGGCGAGACCTCGGAGCGGTGCGATCAGGCCCTCGGCCAGTGCGTCGCGCAAAGTCCGATACTGTTCACGCTTACCGATGCGGTAGCGTTTGGCGACGTTCGCGACTTTGACGATCGGGCGCATCGGCGGGGCTCAGATTACGTCCGCGAATTCGCGCTCCATCTGACCGAAGGCGTAGACCGCGCAGATCAGCAACACCAGGGTAGAGCACCCGGAGAATCCTAGTTCACGCCAGTCGAACGGCCGGCTAAAAATCGCGTCGCGGAACCCCTCGATAATTCCGCTGAGGGGATTGAGCCTGAGCAGCCAGCGCCAGCGCTCCGGGATGAATGCGAGCGGATAGATGACTGGCGTCACGAACATCCAGCTTTGGATTAGGAACGGCAACGCGTAGCGGACGTCACGATATTTGACGTTGAGCGCCGAGGTCCACATCCCAACCCCCAGGGCGACCATCGCCGTCAAACCCACTAGCGGCGGGAACATCAACAACCCGCTGCCAAATCTCACCCCGTACCAAGGCATCATGAGAAAAAGATCACTGCGGCGATCGCGAAATCGACCAACGCTGCCCCAACTGCGGCGCCGGGGATAACCAGGCGCGGAAAGTATACCTTCGTAATGAGGTTTGCGTTCCCGACGAGGCTGTTGCTGCTGTTGGTGACCGCCAGATTGAAAAAATTCCACGGCAGCAATGCGGCGAAAGAGAAGATCGCGTAGGGCTCTCCCTCCGAGGGAACTCGCGCGAGGCGTCCGAACAAGACGGTAAAGACGACCATCGTCGTCAGCGGTTGAAGAATCGCCCAGGCTGCGCCCAGCAGAGTCTGCTTGTAGCGTATCTTGACGTCGCGCCAGGCGAGGAAATAGAGGAGATCGCGGTGGGCCCAAACGTCCCATCCCTCGAGGCCTACCCTTTTGCGGCCACCCTCGATTTTAATGGTCGGCTCTTCGGGTACATCGGAGACCTGCGATAGTGGGACTTTCGCGCAATCACCACGTGAGAGCGCGCCAGTCGAGGTCCCACGCGCGAAAAAGACCTTCTCCGGAAAGTTATCGGGCGTCTCGGCGATGGGCATCATGAGGACTTAGAGTCGCTTAACCCGCGAGACAGGCTTCACCGCGGTAAAGTCGGCGTGCGCTCGACCAATTCGACAATCTGCTGCGCCATTTTGTCCGTCGATGAGATCGCATCTGGTTCGGTCCGACTATCCAGGTTCCGATTGCAGTTGGAGGGGCGTGCCTCGAACACGCTAGGCGGCTTCGACACTCTGTGGCGCGCGTGGCGCGCGCTTTGTGCGCGGCCGGAATGGGACGATCCCTCCGACCGCTGTCAATGCCGCCAGAGACCACTACCCAGGGTGGTATGCCGACGCTTTGCATAATGGTGAAAATTATCCGTGTAGAACCAAATTGGCTGGGCGGAGCCGGCCACTCTGATCGGGCCTCAATCGACTAGATGCCATTTCGTGCTGCGGTGTAGCGATCCATCCAGCGTAAAGGAGCAGTATCGCGGTCTGGGGAATCGCAGAGAGCATTCCATTCCCTAACGGGGCGGTCGCGAAAGACAGGGTACAGAAGACGCGCGCCAAGCATCGCCCGGTGTACCACTTGTCCAGGCGCCGTGGGAGCGGCCGTGCCAGCAGCCAGAAAATAAATGCGAGCCAGAGCGCCAACCCGGGAATTCCTTGTTCCAGCATGATTAGCCCGTATTCGTTTTCGAGCGCGACCGCGCCTTTCAGGCGCGGCCTCAGGAAATACGGTATGCTGGTGCCGCCGCCGCCGAGTCCGTTACCCAGCGGGTACTCCTCGGCCATCTGGAAAAAGCCACCGTTGACGCTCGAGCCCAGCCGGTCCGCGATAAAATGAGCGTCGGCAAGGGTGAGAAAGCGCTGCATTCGCGGCGTCGCCGAGACCAAAAATGCGACACCTATGCCCACTGCGAGCCAGGCGTACAAAGGAATGTTCTTGGTGCGCGCGAACAAGATGAAGAGCCCGATCATCAGGAACTCAAAGAACGCCGCGCTACGGGAAGCCGCGAGAAATACTCCAACCGCCGACAGAGCCACAGCGCCGAGCAGCAGATAACGCCAATGACTATTGCGCGCCTCGGCGCTGATTGCGCCCAGCAGGAGTGGAGCGCTTATCACCATGGTCCCAGCATAGGCCGCAGAACTAGTGAAGGTTGCGGGTATACGAAAATGGAGAGCGCCACCGTAGAGGACGTCGTGGCTATGATAGATGATCTCGTCTACTGCATTGCGCGGGTAAAAGGCCGCGATGCCAAACCTGGTCTCCAACAGCGCGAATACGAGCACCGTGCAATTGAGCAAGGCCACACATCTCGCGATCCGCGTCAGGTCTTTGCCAGTGAATGTTGCACCAAACAATAGGAACGGAACGAAGAAGATTTGGCCGCGCAGACCGACCAGTTGAACCAACGGGTCCTGGACAGGCACAAAGAAGAGCATTAACGGCCAACCGATGAGCACGACCACCCAGGGCGCCAGTGCCCGGATCCGGTCTTTCCGCCTGGGTGGAAGCGGCTGCATAAACAGCGCGAGATAGAGCCCGAGCGCGCCCGTATCGAAAATGAAATGTGAAGGAGGCTGGTTGAGATTTGCACGTAGAACGCCGTACAGATAGCCCAACGTAATAGTCGCTACGAACCCTGCCCACAGTGCACGCTTGGCCAGTGCGAAGCAGACTGCGAAGGCGATGATGCAAAGTCCAGTTGCAAGCATAGATCGCAAAGACCGAATGGAAAGGCCGCGCATCGACGACGCTGACTCGTCGTCGATTTGAGCACTCGTTGGTTGAGGTTCCTTATGAAGCTGCGAGATAGACTACGCCACGCTCACCGAGTGGATCCTTCTGTCCGGTGAGCGGCACCGGCCGCAGGTGCAATTGCTCGAGCAGATCCGCAGCGCTCGCGCTGCCAGGAAAATCGGGCCACAAATCCGGGTGCATTTCGACCACCAGTTCCAGTCGGCCCCAGTATTCGGCAATAGTCTTTTTTGCCCCGATGAGAGCTGCCAATTCAAACCCCTCGATATCAATAAGGATCCAATCAGGAATCGAGCCTGACACGGCAACATAATCATCTAAGGTCGTCACTGGGACTTCGGCGCTTGACGAATCCGCCCCGAATTCTCTGGCCGGTCCACCGAGTCGGCTGATTCCATCGAGTCGACGCCTGCCATTCGACGGGCTGTAGAACGTCGCTCGGCCTGAGACCGCTGCTACGGCCGACGGAATCACCGTCACACGCGAAGCGAGCCGGTTAACCGTAAGGATCCGCTCTAGAATCGCCCGGGGCCCGGGATTTGGTTCGAAAGCGACGACACGGCCGCAAGGGCCCGACCAATGCGCCAACTGGAGCGCGTAGTAACCAACGTTGGCCCCGACATCGAGGCAAATCTTGCCGGGTTTGATCCGTTCGCGTAAAAACGCCGCAACTTCGGGCTCGTAAACAAAGTCATCGGGAAAGCGATCGCGGCAATGGGGATCCCGACGAAATTCGACCCCATTAATTCGGAAGGGGACACCCTTGCCATGAGTACACCAACCCTCAATTGACTCGTAGGCGCGTCGCAGGCTGCTGACGAAGCGCGAGTCACGGCCAATTAACTCCGCAGCTCTGTGCGCTATCCGGTGCATCGCAGCCAGGGTTCCGATACCGGAACAGAAGAATATGCAGGTTCGATTCCGAGGGCGACGCAATAGCTCCTGTACATAAGCCGAGCCATTCGTTCAACGGTGAAGAGCGTTGCGCGCTGCGACGCCGCGGCACGCAAGTGTCCGCACCTGCGAGCATCCGCCAGCAGTCCCGCGATCCCATCGGCGAGTACAGCGGGGTCGCGCGTCTCGATTAACATTCCCGCGTCGCCAACGACCTCGGCCATCGCGGAAGCGCTACGCGCAATCACACAGGCGCTGCACGCCATAGCCTCCAGCACGGGCAGGCCAAACCCTTCGTACAGTGAGGGAAACACGAACAGGGTGCACCGCTGGTAGAGTCGCTGAAGGGTCAGGTCCTCTAGCGGGCCAGTCCGTTCGACAACGCCTTCGAGGTTCAGTTCAGCCACACTTCGCTCAAACGCTTGCTCGCGATCCGACGTGACCGCAGCCCGACCGAACAATACTAACCGCAATCGCGGATAGAACTCGTGCAGCCGCGCTACAGCCGAGAGCAACCCCGTCAGGTTCTTCCGCGGCTCCAGGTTGTACGGCGAAAGTAGCATCTGGGAAGACTCCGCTAATGCTGGAGTTTCGGGCCCATTCTCCACGCCGCTTTCTGTGAAATCAGCGAGGTACTCGGTGCCGAGCATCACCACATCGATTCGGTCAGTTTCGACGCGCCAAAGCTGGCGAAGATCGGAGGCGGTCGTCTCGGAGCTACAGATCGCTCGCCGTGCGAGGTGGCTCACGGCCCATCGGTTCATCCGGTAAGCGGGTGAACGACGCACTCGACCATATTCGGCGAAGATTTCAACCATGAGATCGTGTTGAGTGACGACCCTCGGACAGCAGGACATCAACGGCACGAAGCCATCGAGCGAGTGATAAAGCGCTGGACGCACTTCGCGCAGGATGCTTGCGTAGGTGGATTGATCCCGCCAATAGCGACCCATTCCACAGTGATGCGGCAACTGTCGGTAGGTCCACCGCGAACCCTCACCGCCGATGAGACCACGGAGTTCCTCCGCTGGCCGACCGCGCGAGCCGAACAAGATAAAATTGGCCGCGGGTTTTAGTCGAGCGAGTCCACGCACAAGACTTACGCAGTATCGGTATTGCCCGTGGCGAGGCGTGAGATGGTCAAGCGTGCTGAAGTCGACGGCGATTAGCGGCGGCACCATGGGTACTGATTGAACCTTCGCTTGACGAGTATTCGAGAAGAGCCTGTGATCATCCGCGGTGAAGGGTCTCAATTGAACCGACAACACGGGTTTCCCTGCTCAACGATGGCCAAACCGCCCCTGCGTGCGGGGAAACGCTCGCTGCCCGGTCAGCGAATTTGTGCCCGACTCCGTAAGCTTCTAGACAGCGACCCACCACCGCGTCCCAAGTAAAGCGCTCGAGCGCCCGTCTCCGAGCGGCCGCGCCCATCCGGGCGGCTTCCTGCGGATTGGCCCGCAGGTAACGTATTCTCTCGCCAAGCGCTGCGACGTTATTGGGCGGTACGACCCATCCGGTCACGCCGTCTTCGACGACCTCCGGAAGACTCGCAACATCGCTGCAAATCGTCGGTGTGCCGCAGGCCATGGCCTCGATCAGCGTCTGGCCGAGCAACTCGGGTATCGGATGATATTCGCCGCAGCGCGTCTGGTGAACACTGGGCAAGACGACGCACGAGGCGCGCTGGTAGGCCCTGGTTATCGCATCATCGTCCGCGTCGAGCACAAAGTGCACGTGTTTTCCCTGGGCGAGTCTTCGAAGGTCTTCGAAAAAATGTTGCGCATGGCGGAACGGACGCCCGATGATCGTAAGCGGCGTGACTTTGTCTACCGCCTCGATCAGGTAGTCGATTCCCTTGTGCGGCAGCAAGCGGCCCACGTACAAAATCTCGCCAGTGCGTGCGATCAGTGGATCGGGACGAAAGCGCTGATGGTCAACCCCGCCCATGACAACCCGCGCGTGCGGGAGCGTCTGATGGCCGAAGTGTCGCCGGCTGAACTCGCTGATATGCAAATGACCGTCGTACCAGCGCGTGACATCCAATAGACGATGAATTCCGTAGCCGGCGGCGCCAAGATGGCTGCTGAAGATTGGTTTGTGCGCCGCATGTGCGTACAACAGCGCGAAGCTTGCGATCATTGTCTCCGGCTGATGACAGTGAATGATGTCCGCGGAAATGAGCGCGCGGAGCATCAGAGGATTGATCGGATCGAACCTGAACCGCCGAAAGCCGATCCAGTTCCGCATGATTCGCACTTCGAGTTCGCCGATCCGCTCCCGACGCGGCCTCGCACCAAACGCCAGCAGCGTCGTCGGCACTCGTTTCGCCATTGCACGCGCCAATTCCACCGTGTAGCGTTCTGCGCCGCCAATGGCGTCGCCAAAGAGTACTGGTGCGATATGAATGACGCGCGGCGCTCGAATGGCATTGGGGCGTGCGGCGCCGACCGCAAATCCGATCCGGCCAGCGGCGACTCTCTCGACGATAGAGCGCAACCGCTCGAGTTGCCGGCGGGGATCGCATAGCAAAACTGCTCGCCGTGGTCCGTTCGCCCCGAGCCGGCGACGTTCACCCTCATTTTCGATCAGGGCGTGCAAATGTTCAGAGAGCGCTATGCGGTCTCCCGGAGCGACCGTAATCCCGCAGGGGCCATCGATGATCTCGCGCGGTCCGCCAAGTGCGGTGGTAACCACTGGAAGTCCGGCCGCCAGTGCCTCCACCAATGCAATGCCGAAGGGTTCAGCGCTCGAGTTCGGCTGACAATAGATATCCGCCGCGCCGAGCACCCGCGAAACGTCGCCGCGCTCGCCAAGGAAGCGAACCCTTGCGGAGATGTTTAGACGCAAGGCGAGATTCCGGAGTTCCCGCATGTGGGGCTGCTCCTCTTTGCGCTGCGGCGCTCCAGCGATCCAGCAGGTCCATCGCGACGAATCGCGCAGAGGTCGAAGCGCCTCAAGAAGCGTCGTATGTCCCTTCCACGACTCGATCCGGCTCGCCTGAACTATAACCACGGCATCCGCGGCCGTATCCAGTTCGCGGCGCATCGCGAGTCGCTCTGCCGGATCAAGTCTCGTTTGTTTTGACTCTACTGGCGGGTAGCAGACGCCGTGGCGAACCCCCGGATAAAGATTGTGCGCCGTGGAACACGTGTATTTGCTGTTGCAGATCACGTAATCCGGCGGCGTCAAGGCAGCGAGTCGCTCCAGCCAATGACGTCCGGTTGCCGCGTCATGCATCCAGAACAGCAGTGGAATCCTCGCCGCCCTGACGACCTGACCGAAGAGGGCCTGCGCCCACGGCATATGACAGATAACAGCGTCGAAACGTGCTTCCCGCAATATTCGGTCAAGACGCTTGCGCGCGCATACGACGGACAGTGGTCGACGGAAGCGCGCCACACCGACAAAACGGGGCGAGATTCCAGCCGTACGGAGTTCTGCGGCTGGCCGTCCGTCGAAGCAGAGCGCGAATTCGGACTCCATCCCCAGACCTAGCTGGTTTCGCGCAATCGTAGCGAGCAGCGTTTCAACACCGCCGAAAAGATTGCCGCCATGGACGTGCAACACGCGCATCGCTATGCGGCCACCTCCACTTTCATTGGAAGACTAAGGAAGGTCAGGGGTTTACGGCACTTGCTGACCGAGTTCGATCTGCGCGTGCGGCATCGATCAAGCGCTGCTTAAATTCCTCGTAGGTCCGGCGATAACTCTGACTGTATGGCGCCAGACGTATTGCCTGCTCATAAGCTTTCGCCGCCGCGGAATAGTCATACGCGGCCTCGTGCGCCCGTCCCAAATCGAAAAAGGCCGCCGCTGAATCTGGGTTCATCTCGATTGCTTTTTGAAGCATTAAAATCGCAGGCTCAAAGCGGTTGTGTGTCAGGTAAAACTCACCCAATTGCGCCGTGTCTTCAAAGTTCGGTCGGTAGTGGATAGCGCGCAAAAGCGCGCTTTCGTACAGCTCGAGCTTGCCCGATTTGCCGGCCGCGCTGGCCAGTGCGAGTTCCAATGAGTACGGATCCGCGCCGCTCTGGATACCTTCGTCGACTGTACGTTGCGCAGCACGAAAATCACCGGTAGGGCCGATCACCGACGTCACCAGCTCAATGTATGGAGCTGGGTCGCTCGGATCGGTCTCTCGGGCTTCATGCAATATCTCGGTAGCTCGCGCTGAATCGCCGGCCAAGGCATAGTTGTGTCCCGCCGTCACTTCGCGGTTCATCCTTTGCGGCCCTTCGGGAGTGGTTCGCGCAACCCGAACATATAGATTGGCCATGTCGCGGTAGCGTCCGAGTCTAGTGTAGAAAACCGTGCACTGATCGAGCGCCTGGTCGAAACCTGCGCCGATTGCGCGTTCAAAACCTTGTGCGATCGCCATTTGCTCATCCGGCAGAAGCCACGGGAGCGACCTCGCAGAAAGGTAAGAATGCAATTCACTTCGTGGTGCGTGGTAGACTGATAAAGCAATCTGGCGCAATCCTGCGGATTTCTCGCCCGCGAGCAGCAACCCACCGGCATAAAGGTCGCGCGCCTGCGGATCATTCGGATCGAGCACCACCGCGGCGTATAGCTCTGCGCTACTGAGCTTGTTCGGGGTATCCGCTGGCATCATTGCGCTAAGCACCAAGTGAGCCGCGGCAACCGCGGGATGATAGGCGACTTGCGCTTCGGCCTCGGCCAGGGTTGCGCGCATCCCTATTCGATAGGGGTAGGCGGCGCCGTCTTGGACCTGAACAACAATGATCAACGCCACTGCGACCAACGTTACCCCTGCTGTCCAAGGAGGTACGCACGAGGCCGGCTTCAGAGGGTCGCGGGGCATTCGCCCCGACAGCTTGGACTCTCTCCCAACTGTGATCCGCAGGAGTAGGCCGAGGAGCATCGTGAAGAGCAACGCATTGGCGGGGGTATGGAGGCTAAAGTCAAAGGCCTCATGAAGCACAACTGCGCCAAGACCGCCCAACAACCCGGCGAATAGCGGCCATTCTCTCGGAGTAAGGGATCGCGCTGCGCGCTTGACCCGCACCCCGACCACGCAGGCGAACCAGGCTAGCAGTGCGAGCCTGACGAGACCGGTCTCCGCGATGAACTGCAAATAGTCGTTCTCTGCCTCGCGAAAGAAAATCGGCTGCCAAGGCGGTCTCTGAAACTGGGGAAAGAGGTCCGGCCAGCAGCCCAGCCCGATCCCAGCTATCGGGAAGCGCCCGATCATCCGCAGAGTGTCGCTCCAATTCGCGCGTCGGTTTTGCGCAAGTTCACCAGCTGAGGTTAACGCTATGCGGTGCCCCGCCTCGATCCGCCTCGTGGGCCCCATCAGATAGACCACGACTGCTCAGAAGTATCGCTAACCCGGCAATCGTCAGCGGCGTCGTCCGTACCGGCAGCCGCCGCAGAAATATAGGAGCGTCTGCTCGCGCGAATCGTAAACACAACGCCACTGCTCCGTACGCGCCTGTCGCGGCTGCTAACCATCCCGCCCGCGAAAGACTTAGCGCAAGCGCCACGGCGATAACCATCGCGGCACACGCCGAAACCGCACGTGTATTGTTCGTATGTTTTCCAGGTGTCCATGGACAGGCAAAGGCGATCCCAAGCACCGCCAACGGCAGTGTCATCGCGAGGTAGTTGCCGAAATGATCGGGATTAACAAACGGGCCGCTCGAACGAGGCGCTTCTGTAAGCCACGGCCCGGCCAGTCCTCGGGGACATAGCGCCAAAGGATCCTGCCGTTCCACAAGGCTCGTTCTGCCAGACCCAGCATCGCCACTGCCACTGCGGTTGCAATCATTGCGACAAGCAGAGTGCGCGTGAACCGCCGCTCCATTTGGGTATCGCATAGAAGTCCCGGCGGGTAGAGCAGAGTCAGGAAGAACAACCCGGCGAGCGCTGACGCCTCGAGCGAACCGCTTGTCGTAGCCAGCGGGCTGACCGACAGTGAGCGCCAGCGCCAACCGCTGATGCCTCGTGGACCAGCAACGGCGAATATTCCGCTGGACACAGCTCTTTCCCTCGGGCTCCGTGCCCGCGTGGAGCCCGACCTTGCACTCACGCCAGACGTCGTTTGCGAAGTCTTAGATAACCATCGGTATGGAGCGTCGATCGGCCATCCCGGAAAAGCGAGTTGGTAGGTTGCGTAAGTGTAAGGCGAAATCGCACGCAGGATCCGCGGGGGCAATGGCACCAACTGCACAAAGATCAATGCAAGGAGAAGGGCAATCGGTGCCAAGAGACCCTTGCTTGCGCGCCTGTTCATGCCGGCCCGCGCCGCAGCATTGCCTCCCAACCAGACTTTGGCCATCCATAACACTACTAGCGCGAAGATTGTCGTCTCCATCAGAACGAAGGAGCTGCAATACACAGCGCCGAATGCGAACGGTGTATAGGCAACTAGGAAGACCAGTCCGCCAACAACCAGACGGTCAATCCAGCGGTCAATTTCGGTGATCATCGACGATGAGTGAAGCGGTCGACCTGCAACAATGAGAATGTAGTGCCCGCACCGAATCCGGCACGTATGACTCAGGCAAATTCCGCTTCGTGTAGATGGTCGTCTGCGCTGAGCGTGTAGTACTCATGATGATAGTAGTAGCGGTATTCGGGATTGTTGACCTTGATTCTATTGAGCACGACCCCGAGAATTTTGCCGCGGGCGTATTCAATCCGCGCGCACGCGTTGCGAATTTGCTGGCGCGGCGTGGTTGTGCCATTCGCCACTACGATTACGCCGTCGACCAATTTCGCGAGCAGCAGAGCATCGCTCACCGGCAGAACCGGGGATGAATCGATTACCACGAATTCGCAATTTTCGTGCAGCCGTTTGAGCGATTCCTCCATCCGCGCCGATCCGAGAAGCTCGGTCGGATTGGGCGGGACGGACCCTGCGCTGATCAGATAGAGATTGTCGACCTCGGTCGATTGAATCACTTCATGCAATTCGCGAGCCCCGGTCAGCACCTCAGTCAGCCCCGGATGGTTGTTCAGAGCGAGCACTCGATGGCAGCGGGCTCGGCGCAGGTCAGCGTCGATCAACAGAGTATCGCCGCCGAGTTGAGCAAGCATCGCGGCGATATTCACCGCTGTCACGGTCTTGCCCTCGCGGCTGGTTGCGCTGGTTATCAGCATCATCCTGGGAGGCGCTCCGGCACGCGACAGCAACAGCGCGGTGCGCAGGTTGCGATAGGCCTCTCCCAGCGACGAATACGAGTGGTGCAATGTTACCAGCTCTCGGAAGCTCGGGAGCGTAGTCACCGAACCGTCTTTGACCATTGGTACCGAACCGTAAGCCGGTCGCGCGCTGATGGTGGAAAACTCTGGCACCACACCCAGATTCGGCAGTCTCAAGTAGTTCTCAGCCTCCTCCGGATTTTTCAGTGTGTTATCGATATACTCGAGCAGGAAGGCTACGCCGACTCCGCCGCTCAGGCCGAGCACCAGCGCAAGTATCATCTCGCGCATCTTGTTCGGCCGGGTGGGGATCAATGGAACCTCCGCCGAGTTGATCACCGCAACGTTGGTGGTATCGCTGCCGCTGGACAGTGCGACGTCCTTTATCCGTGTCAGCACCGCATTGTACAGTTCGCGGCTGGTGTCGGCGTCGCGCTGCAAAATCGTGTACTCCGCCGCAGCGTCGTTAAGCTTAAGGGTTTCTGTCCGCTGGCGCTGCATTTCCGCCTGCAGTTTGTTCTCCTTGCTAAGAGCGTCTTGGTACTGCGCCCGGAGGCCTTGGGCCAATTTGACGGTTTCGGCGGTTAGGCGGACCTGGACCTCATTGATTTTGGCATGCAGACGGGTGAGCGGCGGGTAGCCGGACTTGAATTGGCTCGAGTATGAAGCGCTCTCTCCGTAAAGTTGGTTGAGCTCTCGATCCAGGGCTTGGACGGTGGGATCACGAGTCACCGCGGGCAGTGAGGCGTATTGGTGTTTGCGTATAAGCTCGACTTGCGGCTCAAGCCCGATCCGTTGGACCTGGGCAGCTGTCAGGTCCTACTTAGATCCTTGAGCCGATCGAGCACGACGGCCTCCTTGCCATCAACGGAGATCAATCCCGGGATGATTCCGGTGCGGCGCCTGTAATCGTTGAGCGCGATCTCCGACTTCTCCAGTTCCTCGCGGATTTCGACCAGTTTATTTTGTAGGAACCGCAGAGACATCCTCGTTCTGTCGGCTGTTCATTTGAACTTGCGAGCGCCCATAAGTCGCTACGTGCTCATTGGCGAGCCTGGCCGAGAGCCGTGGATCAGGCGTATCGAAACTGATGCGAACGAGGTTCGTGTCAGCTACCGGTGTGACACTTAGCATCCCCAGATACTTGTGAACCGACGCGAGCGGCACGCGGAACTTGTCCTCCGGCTGCGGTTCTGCGTGCATCGCAGTGTTTGACCCAGGCTCCGCGATCGATTTGAGACGAGCTGTTGCCCGGACCATAGCAGCGCCAAGGACCCTGGCCTCGGTGGCCTGAGGGCGAAGGCTGGATCGTGCGCGATTTCGAGATTACTGATCACCTCGGACGCCAGATCGCGTCCCTTAAGGATTTCGCACTGCGTCCTGTAGTATTGCGCGGAATTGTTTGCTGCGGCCTCCAGCGCAACCAGTTTTTCCAGATCGCTTGATCCCTTAGACGCGTCGGGTCGGATCAATATGGTCGTTTCTGCCGTATAGATCGGCGTCTCCGAACTCACGTGGATGGCTCCTGCCAGTAGTGCGGCCAGCGACATCACGACCACGAGGCGCAGATGCTTGAAAATAGTGAGCCAGTAACGCCGTAAATCGATCAGTGGCTCGCCTTTATCGAGCCACGCCGGCAGACCCTCGCGCTCGACCTCGTCCGCAATCGACTCGCAGTTGCGCCGAAGATATGGTCGCGAATCCTCCATTATTACGGGATTCCCGGTGCGCCGATCCCGACGCGCGTCAGGAGCGAGTAGAAGACGTACGGGCCTATTCTCCATCCAGAGTACGGAACGTCAATCACGTCGTTGGCTTTGACCGTGATATCTGCTTCCTCACCACGTGAGATCTTGTCGAAGTCGAGCACGAACGTCTCCTTCGAACCACCTTCCTTGCTGCGGATCAGCGCCACCTCCTGGGTATCCGCGGCGTACATCGGTCCACCCGCAGCGCCAATCGCACCCAGCGCAGTAAGGCCCGAGCCCACGCTGAAATGGCCTGGCGTCTGTACCCATCCCACGACCATCACCTGCCCGCCTCCCGGCACCACCACCACGTCGCCCGGACGGACCGGTAGGCTCAGATAGTGTCTGGTGTCGGCCAGCGAATTGCCTCGCAACGGGATCCGAACCGCGAGCGAGCCGTGCGTCCCGCCCAATGCGTTCGCGGCGGCGTCACGTTCCGCTTCGAGTCGGGGATTCATCGTTCCGCTACCGTATGGTGCGCGTCTTCCGATCGGCGCCATGTCGTCCGCGATCGATAGCTGTGTTGAAGCGGCCGGCTCTACCCGCCCGTCGCGCGAGAGCGGCGACGATTCGGCGGCCGGGCGCGCGCTTCGCGCTCTACGCGGCTCTGCTGGAATCACGAGGACCTCGTCGCCAGCGTTTGAATTTACGCCACCCGCTTGTGTCAGTACGTCGAAAATCGTCTCGGCGGGTGTGTCGAGCAGAACCATTCCTGGCTTATTCACCTCGCCCACAACGGTTGCTTCCCGATTGCGATATTCGTCGACGAAAACCGACGCCTGTGGTTTGTACATGAAGTCGGCGAGCTGGTTGTCTATCTCCTGGGACAAAGCGTTTTCGGTTATTCCACTAGCCTGCACAAACCCAATGAGCGGCAACTCGATCGTGCCTTGTACAGAAACGCGTACCTTGCGCTGTTTGATTTCCTCGACATCGGGCACGGAAATCGTCAGAACGTCGCCGGGTCCGATCGGATAGTCGTTGCCGGCCGCGCTTGACGTGCGCTGCTGCCACAAACGCTCGATCTGCCCAATCTCCTCTTCGCTAAGTTGCGATCCCAGCGAAACGCCCTCTTCAGGCGGGGTTACCCTCATAGAGCCGGTTGGCGAACACGCCGCCAAGTGAGCAGTCGCCGCCACACCAAGCATTAGCAACAGGGAGTACGCCAAAAGGTCAGACCGGCACCTCTGCGACAGTAGCGGCCTCGACTTCGGCTACTGCATCGCAGGCCGGCCAACCCGGGCGCGGAGCGGGCACTAAGCCACCTTCCGTGGTCTCGCGTCGATTTGGTTGCTCGACCCGCCTCATTAGTCCTGCCACGCGTCCGCCATCTCGTTGAGAATCCTCAACTAGGCCTTTGCATATCTGGAGCTTGGCGAACAAAGGCGCAAAACTACGGCGACATTGTGATACACAATGCCTAACACAGCGCTTTTTCGCCCACTCAGATGTTGCCGAACTGGTGTAGCTCGGACGAACTCCGGGGTCAAGGTTTATCTACTGTAGTTGATATGAGTTCCTGTTGATAACGAGGAAGAAGCACAGGCTTTCGCGAGTTGTTCTGAAGCGATTTCCAACTATCAGAACGACGGAGCGAGGGCGGTTTCCCTACTCCAGAGCGATTTCAAACGTGGACATCTTGCCGTCCGTCACACTCGATCTGCGGCATTTCTGCACCTGGTTGGCTAAAATGCCACACAATTTTGAGTAGATAAGCACTACCACATAATTCTTCATGCTTCTTATAAATTTGAAGTAGTGTTTAATCCTAATAACGCCTAGTTAAGGTTAATGACTGATACGGCATATATTATGCGTTCTACACTTTGTAAGTGTATCACTGTGGGACCAAAAGACTGTCGTTACCCGATTTCGCGACCGGGCGACGGCCGTGTTGTTTGCAAGATCTTCTACGAAGGGCCTTTGTGGGTTTTCTGCTTTGCTCAGGCCTGATCGGCTGTTTCGCTACGGCGATCGGCGATCCCGGACATGCAGGCGATTGGCGGGACTATCAATTCGGGACCAACGAGCAGGTGAGAGTTTGTACTTGGCGAGATAGCGGGGTTTCCGCGGAAGAGGTGCGTAACTGGATAGACGAGTGGAATGTAAGGCACGACCAGGAAGTAATGATCACCCTGGTTTCTGTAGACAAAGGCGAATTGCCACGCGACGGCTTCACTCACAATGCAATAAGCAATGCATTCGAAAGACAGGTCTCACTAACCAACGATTGCGACAGAGATTTGTACTTTGTGGGCCGGAATCTGGGTGATTTTCTGTATGGTGTTCTGGCCTTTACCACGATACCGCTTCCCGAGACGCTGGGTGAAACCGACGACTTGACGCTTACCCACGCCTTTGTGGTAGCGCGGCGCGCGACAGTTATGAATCTCGTTTTCTCTCCCGAGGACATCACGGAACACGAGATCTGGCATCTGCTCGGCTGCAAGCAACACTATGATTGGAATCTGTGTTATTCGCAGATCGCCGCGCTCAAACAGGAACATGAGCGTTTGGTCGAAGGCGATTATTTCAAGCAAATCGGCGAGCAGCCGTTCTACCCGACATGGGACAATCTTTCCGAGCGGTTTTTGGTGAGCCGCGCAGAGGTAAATTCTCGCTTCAACTCGTCAAGCGGTTCCGAGAACTAGTCCTGCATATCTTGCGGGAGGTGCGCGCCCGCGGCGTCGACACCTCCCGATTCATTCCAGTCGCGTCTTACCGAACTGATAAAAAACCGGATACGGCGGAACCCAGTCAGGACGCCGCGGCAGATAGCGCCTCACCCTTTGCCTGCTCAGCCGCGGATGGCTCGGTAACCTTGTAGAGCTTCTGCGAGTTTCCCCAAAGAATTTTGCGCCGAACTGCTTCGTCGCAGTCAGAGAGACCGCCCTTTATCCGGGCATGCACTTCGTCACCGTACAACGAAGTCGGATGCGGAAAGTCGGTCTCAAAAAGAATGTTGTCCACCCCAATCTTGTCAAGCAGGCGGCGCGGAGCAGTCTGCTCAAACCAGTAACAAGCATAGATGTTGCGCGCGAAATACTCCGACGGAAGCAGATCGAATTCCGGTTGTTCTTGAGCAACGCTATTGCCCTTGAACTGATAGTCGAGCGCCTCGAGCATGAAGGGAATCCATCCGATGCCACTTTCCACCGAGACGAATTTGATCTTCGGATAGCGCGCGAGCACCCCCGACATTATCAAGTCGTTCAGTTGGAGGCCGTTGTGCAGGAAGATATCCACCGCTAGTTCGGTGAAAGCCGCCATCTTACCATAGGTCGCTACCTTGGTTTTCAGCAGGCCCTCCGCCATATCACCGGAGCCGATATGGAAGCTGATGGGCAAATCCATCTCGACTGCGGCCTCCCACAACGGATTCCAATGCGGATCGCCCATCAACGGGAGACCGTAGTATTGGGGCTCTCCCGTGAAGAGAATGCCTCTATGGCCCAGGGCGGCGCAGCGGCGTACTTCCTTTGCAGCGGCGGTAACATCCCAGAACGGAAGCGAGGTGATTGGCAATAGCCTGCGCGAATCGGCGGACGCCCACTCGGTCTGCCAATCGTTGTATATTTGAACACAGGTCAACATCAGTTCGGGATCATTCAGTTTCAGGAACTGCTGAGCCCCGAACCCACCGACGTTCGGGTACATGACCATCGCCCATATGCCCATTTGGTCCATGTACTTCAACCGCTCTTTTGGCGTCGTATGCTCCGGGGTGCATCTCTTCGAAGGTCTTGGGCGGGTTGTTAAAACTGCCGCGGCCAGCGGTTGCGGTCATCCCGGCACTCGCCAGCGGCCGCTTCCTCCCCGAGCCACTTTTGGCTGCCATCGGTATCGGTCATCATGTGCGGCACGCGATCACGCATACGGGCGGGCGCGCGGCTGGTCCAAAGGTCAGCCGTTTCGGTCACATGAGTGTCGGCATCGATAATTGTGTAGCTCATGTCATTTTGCTCCTTCAGCCTGGCTGTACGTCAGACGAGTCAGATGAGTCCCCGATCTATGACGCGAAACCGGCGCGAGCGCCAGTTCTATCACGTCATGCGTTCGACTCTGCCTGCGGTTTGTTTGCGACCAGATTATGGTACCACGGCGGATCGTGATCGCCACCGCCGTAGGAAGCTAGGATCACGATGCGATCGCCGTCTCAGCGATTGTTTGCGGCGGCCCAGTCGGCTAGCGCTTGGTGCGTTCGTAATCACCACCCATCTGCGTTTCGTCCTTGATGCCTTGTTACTAACTGGCCTGGCAAACAAGGGCGCGTCGCCAGCGCCATCAGGGTCCGAAAAAGAGAGCAATTGCGCTATCAACGCTTCGGGCGCCTCCTCCGGGATGAAATGCCCGCAATCCAGAGGCTTTCGCCGCGGACATCGCTAGCCCATGATCGCCAGACGTCCAGCATTTGCATGCGCCGGTTGGGCTTTGCTCGGCGCACCCCATAACGCCAACAGAGGCGCCGAATCCTACGGCGGCGGCACGGTCTGTTTCGTCAAACGCGCAGTCGCATCCGATGCCCGCACGATAATCCTCGCAAGTGGCGTGAATTACTGCCGGATCGCGAAACGCCCGGAGATACGCCGCAAGTGCCTCGGCTGTGAAGGCACCTGGCGTACCGCACCAGCTCTGCAGACGAGTGATTGAGAAAGTAATCCGGGTCCTTGCCAATCAATGTTCGGGAAACGGCGCTGGTTGAGTGAGAAAATACCAATGGTAGGCTTCTGCGAGCGCCGCTTCGATCCATCCGCTCAAACTGCTCGAGCGTCGGAAGAATGTCGAGCACAGCGACGCGGCGCACGCGGTCCGGATGGTCAAGGCGAGGCGATAAGTGACGCGACCGCCCCGATCGTGGCCGACGATGTCGAAACGCCCGAACCGAGCGCCGCCATCACTTCGACCATATCGAGCGCCATTGCACGTTTGGAATAAGGCAAATGCTCCGCGTCGGTCGCCGGCTTGCTGCTGGTGCCGTAGCCCCGCAGATCGGGCACTATCACCGTGAAGCGCTCGGCCAGAAGCGGCGCGACCTTATGCCACATTACGTGGGACTGCGGATAACCATGGACAAGGAGTAGCGGCGAACCGCTGCCGCCCTGGACAGAGATCGATTTCAGCGCCGGAGGTCGCTATGCGCTTGCGTGCGAAGCCTTCGAACATTGGCCATCCTCCCAACGACCGGCGAGGGTCGGTACAGGGAGATTAGGGCGCACGGCGCAAAAAACACGAGCGCCCGAACCTCGATACTCTCGCGCGCCGGAGCCGAGGCTGGAGTCGTTGGGTCGTCAAAGGCTGTATGGGCGGTGACGCGCGCACGGCCGTCATTAATGGAGTCGAAACATTTGATGAGCAACGTTTCGTGCTTCTCCATCATCGGAAAATAGAACCAGCGATGGCTGCGGCTGAAGCGGAACAAATAGACCTCGTGCTTTACGCCTTCTTCGGTTGGCGTGAGGTCACGCTCGGCGATGCTCCGGCCATCACATACCGCCAAAGGCGCTTGCTGCACGGGTCCGCTTATTGGTTTCCAGGCGTTGATGACCGCATACCGATATTTCAGCAACCTATCTGCGTCCTCAGGCAGATACAGCCGTACCCGACCGGGTGCTGATTTAGTCGTGTAGTCGTCGTGTACAACTTTTACCGCCTGCCGCACAGCATCTGATTCGGATACTCGAGTGGAGCGCACCTCATGCTCGAATGGCACTACTTTGGAGGCTCCGGTGGCTTCCTCCAGCAGGCGCGCAACCTCAGGGTAGTCAGATCGATCGTACCTCTGCGACATTGTAGAAGTCTGTCATCGCGGTCTCGTGATGTTTCAGAACGAAGCCCTGCCGATCGAGCGACAACTGCTCCAGGAGAGGGCGTCCGTTGCGAATCGCGACCATGTGAGCGCCGAATCCACGCGCGCCGCCGCCGTAATTTAGCGTCGCATCGACGTGCGTTGGCGATTTAGTTGTCGTGCTCATGCAGCGATGCCTGACCCGGAGAGAAGCGCTACTCGCGGTTCCTGAGGTTATCGCCGTTGCCCAGCCCATACACCATAGCGGTCTTGGTGGTGCCGAGCTTGATCCATTCCGCGCAGTCGAGTTGCACCTTTTTGTAAAACTCTTCGGAAAGTTCAAGCGCTTCTTTACTCGACCTCCTGCAGGCGGTCGAACTTGCACTGGAACGCGAACTCGCCCGATAACGACTTTTCCAATGCCCGGCTGCGCCATATCGCGATGGTCGCCTTTCCCTTGAAATGATGGTGGAAGTGAATCATGCCGATAGTATTTTGCACTTCCTCGACCGCCACATTGTTGACCAGTTCCAACTTGGTTCTGGGACTTATGTTGATCCGCTTGAGCGTCGGAAAGGCTCGCGTAATATCCTCGATACCGCGTTCGAGTTCGATCCCGGGTGAGGTGAGCACGCATCCGTGAGAGTATACGTTGCGCATGCCCCCCAGACGGTCGCGCTTGAGCAAAACTTCCTCCTTAAACTTGATCTCGTCGTGACCGCCCAGATTGCGGCCGCACGTCGACAGCCGCGGCCGCCTTCAGATCCGGGTCCCGGTACTTGAAGGTCAGCTCGTGGCCCGGGCGCGGCCATCCCTGATCGTAGAAAGTGCGCTTGCGGAGGATGAAATGGTGGTTGTAGAGGTCGAACTGCGGCGTGTCATAGAACAGCACTTCCCGGACCTGGCTGTCGAACGCGTGGCGATCGGCCTCCACCTTCAGGCCGAGTTTTCTGACCGTCTTGTTCGCGTCTTCCCAAAATTCGATGAACCCACGTTTGCTGGTAAACCGATCCGGCTGCAGCAGAATCTTGTATTCCCGGTAGTGAATTACATCTTCGGCCAGATGCTTGGTCAGGGGATGCTTACTTATATGCTTGTTGACCGCGCTCGCCATTTGTAAACCCTGCTCGATGCATTGGAGCCGCCCGTAACGGAACGACGTGGCGTCATGATGCCATACCCATTTGGGTGTGGCCATTCGGGCCAGATCGATTGCCTGACCGCCGAGCAAAAGCGGCAAAGCGGGGGCTCGATCGAAAGCGCTTACAATCTCCGCGACAACATCAATGAATGAACAATCCGAATCGACTCAAAAGATCATCGAGAAATCCAAATCAAACGACTCATCGCGGATCGATGCTGCCCTCTGGTTGCGGCCAAATGAGTAACCAATCAACGTGAAAAACCCGGCCTTGCTCGCATAAAAGCCGAGAGCGAAGCCCACGGAATATGAGATCCGCCGCGGCGTGAGCGTTCACCCAGCTAGCCTACGCGCGACTGCAGCCTCGTCGCCGGAGAGCTGTTAGTTGCGCACCCGTAGGCCGCGCCGGAGCGCGCCCGTGCAGGCTCACACCTCTTTTTCGCGGGTGACCATCTCCTCGTAGTCCTCGCTCTCCATGAGGTCGTCGAAGTCGGTGCGGTCGGTGATGCGGACCTTGATCAGCCAGCCGTCGCCGTAGGGGTCCTCGTTAACCACGCCGGGGGTTTCGGGCAGGTCTTCATTGACCTCGATGACGGTGCCGCTGATGGGCGCATAGATGTCCGACACGGCCTTCACCGATTCGACCACGCCGAAGGGATCGTCCTTGCTGACCTTGTCGCCGACGGCCGGCAACTCGATGTACACTATCTCGCCTAGTTGTTCCTGAGCATGATCGGTGATGCCGATGGTGGCGACCGATTCCTCGGTCGCGACCCATTCATGCTCCTTCGAGTATTTGAGTCCCGGCGGAGCCTCCATCTTCTCCTCCAAAAGTTTTCGCTGGTGCGCGGCGCGCGCGGCTATGCAAATCGCCTCTGTCCATCAAGCGCGGCGGCACTACCCTTGTCAAGATTGCGTGATTGGGCCTGCGTATAGCATCGGAGCAAGCTGTTCGCAATCATTAAAAAGGAGTTGGGAAAGCGGTTTTGGTAAACGGATTCTTGAGCGGCGCTATTTGGCGGCGCGCCTGGGCACGACGCGAAGCGCGGCGGCTGATGGGTCGCGGCGCAGCGGTCTGGCTCGACTGCATGGAGGTACGCCGATGATCGTGGGAGTGCCGAAGGAGATCAAGCCGGACGAGCGGCGCGTAGCGATGACCCCGGCGGGTGTCGCGGCGATGCGCCATCATGGGCATAGGGTGTTGGTCGAGCACGGCGCTGGGATGGGCAGCGGCTTCAGCGACGAGCAGTACCGCGCGGCCGGCGCGCGCGTGGCGGCGAGTGCGGAAGCCGTATGGCGGCGTGCGGCGTTGGTCATCAAAGTCAAGGAGCCCGAACCCTCCGAGTACGGCTTTATGCGGCCTGGGCTCATTGTCTTCACGTACCTTCATCTGGCGCCTAACCGGCGACTGGCCCGCGAACTCCTGCGCAGGCGTGTCAGCGCGATCGGCTACGAGACGGTGCAGCTCGAAGACGGAAGTCTGCCGCTGCTCGCGCCGATGAGCGAGGTGGCGGGCCGGCTGGCGACGCAGGTGGGCGGCTGGTGCCTACAGGCGCAGAACGGCGGCGCAGGGGTCCTGCTGAGCGGCGCGCCGGGCGTGCGTCCGGGCAAGGTGGTGATCGTCGGCGGCGGGATCGCGGGCTTCAACGCGTGCCGCGTGGCCGCCGGAATCGGCGCGGCGGTAACGATCCTCGACGTCAATCCGGTGCGGCTCCGCTACCTGAGCGATCTGCTCAGCGCGCAGGCGGTGACGGTGATGTCCAACCGCGCAACCCTCGAGGAGGAGTTACGCCAGGCCGATTTGGTGATCGGCACGGTGCTGTTGCCCGGCGCGCGCGCGCCGCGGCTGATCACGGCGAGGACGATCGCGACGATGAAGCGCGGGGCGGCGTTGGTCGATCTCTCGATCGACCAGGGCGGGATCGAGACGTCCCGGCCGACGACGCACGCCAAGCCGATCTACATTCAAAGCGGAGTGGTGCATTACTGTGTCACCAACATGCCGGGCGTAGTGCCGCATACATCGACCTACGCGCTGACCAACGCGACGTTGACCTACGCGTTGGAGATCGCAGACCGCGGTCTGATCGCGGCGGGCGGAGACAATCCGGCGCTGCGCCACGGACTCAACACTCACGACGGCCGGGTGGCGCATCCGGCGGTCGCGGAGGCGTTGGGAATGAAGGCATATTCGCCGTGGTCCTGAGCCGGGCGGACGCGGTATCGAGTCATTAGAGCGCTCGGCGGGAGGCCGCGCTTTCGTCTACAATTAGCGCTCGTGAACCCATCTACTGAAAGCTGCACCGCCGCCACGGCTAACTCCGCGGCGGGTTTGCGCGACGTCCGCGAGGTAACGCTGGCCGAGCTAGAATTAATGGTGGCGGGTGCGGGCGAGCGTACCTTCCGCGCGCGCCAGGTGATGGGCCGGCTATGGAAGCATAGCGTGGGGTCGTTCGATGCGATGCCGGAGGTGCCGGCGGCGCTGCGGAC
This sequence comes from uncultured Pseudomonadota bacterium, assembly GCA_963837035.1. GTDB lineage: Bacteria > Desulfobacterota > Binatia > Binatales > Binataceae > JASHZA01. Next base: position 357,743 of record CAWIMH010000015.1, on the reverse strand, counting down.
TTTCTTCAAGGATAACCTCAGATTGAGTTCGATACCGCGCGCCCACGTAGTGCGCGCGCCGGACGAGACCCGCAAGTTGCTGCTGCGGTTGAGCGACGCCGAGGAGGTCGAGAGCGTCATCATTCCGACCGAGGGACGCACCACGCTGTGCATCTCGAGTCAGGTCGGATGCGCGATGGCATGTGGGTTCTGCGCCACCGCGCGCATGGGCCTCCATCGGAACCTGACGGCGGCCGAGATTCTCGCACAGATTACGGCGGCGCGGCGTGAGATCGCGCCGGGCGAGCTGACCAACTATGTCTTCATGGGGATGGGCGAGCCGCTGGCGAACTATCCGCGGCTCTCTCGGGCCCTGACGATCATGCTGGCAGACTGGGGGATGGGGATTTCGCCGCGGCGGGTGACGGTTTCGACGGTAGGGCTGATTCCGCAGATGGGACGGCTGCTCGAGGAGTTCCAGGTGAACCTGGCGGTGTCGTTGCATGCGACGACGGACGAATTGCGCAACCGTCTCGCGCCGATCAACCGGCGCTACCCGTTGACCGACCTGATCGAAGCGTGCCGGAATCTGCCACTGCAGCGCCGGCGGCGGATAACCTTCGAGTACGTAATGCTCGCGGGGGTCAATGACGGGGCCGAGGATGCGCGGCGGTTGACGAGGATGATCGGGGCGCTGCGGGCGAAGGTCAACCTCATATTCTTCAATCCGTTTCCGGGGGCAACGTTCTCGCCAAGCCCGCGCGAGCGGGTAGAGACCTTTCGCGCGATCCTGCATCGCGCTAACTTGACCGCGACGATTCGTGAGAGCCGTGGCGTGGAGATTGCGGCGGCGTGTGGGCAATTATACGCCGAGCGCCACCCGGGCCAGTGAAGATAGCCGCGGAAAAACGAACAACAGGTGAAATATCCTGGGGCAGAGAGCAGCCATGGCCGGAACAGTACTGGGAGTAGTCGGGGGCAGCGGTTTTTACCAGATCGGCGGCCTGGAACCGGTCGAGCGGATCGAACTGACCACGCCGTTTGGCGCGCCTTCCGACGCGTACTATCGGGGGCGAATCGGCGAGGTCGAGATCGTGTTCCTCGCCCGTCACGGCCGCGGTCATCGGATCCTGCCGAGCGAACTCAACTATCGCGCGAATATCTACGGCATGAAGCAGCTAGGCGTCGAGCAGCTGGTCTCGGTGAGTACGGCGGGAAGCATGAAGGAGCATATCGCGCCGGGCGACCTGGTGGTGGTGAGCCAGTTCATCGACCATACGTATCAGCGGCGGCCGACATTTTTCGGCGACGGTATCGTGGCGCACGTGTCGCTGGCGGACCCGGTATGCGCGGAGCTGAGCCGCGATCTGGCGGCGGGCGCACGCGCGACCGGGGCGACGATTCATGCGGGCGGGACCTACCTTTGTATCGAGGGACCGCAATTCTCGACGCGCGCGGAATCGCAGCTCTACCGGAGCTGGGGCGTGGACGTGATCAGCATGACCGCGATGCAGGAGGCGCGGCTCGCGCGCGAAGCGGAGCTTTGCTACGCGGTGATCGCGCTGGTGACCGATTATGACTGCTGGCATCAGAGCGTGCAGGCGGTCGATATCGGCGAGATCCTGCGCGTGATGCGGCTAAACGTCGAACTGGCGCAGCGGGCAGTAGTCAACCTAGCGCCCGCCCTGGCGCGGCGGCGGCGGACGTGCGCCTGCGGGGATGCGTTGAAAGATGCGATCATCACGGAGCGGGCGGCGATACCAGTGGAAGTGGTCGAGCGGCTGCGTCCGCTGGTCGCCAAATATATTTAGCGCGAAACACGTTTAGGGAAGGTTCAAGCGGAGCGGCAGCGAGGAGCGCGTGGAAGCATCAGAGCTATGAGTATCCTAGTGGTTGGCACGATCGGTTACGACACGATCGAAACGCAGCATGGGGGTGTAAGCGAAGCGCTCGGCGGTTCGGCGAGCTTCTTTGCGTTGGCGGCGCGCTTTTTTTCGCCGGTAAGCGTAGTGGCGGCGGTGGGCACAGACTTCCGGCCCGAGGACCGTCGCTTGTTCGCCGAACGCAGTATCGATATTCGCGGAATGGTGCGGCGCGAGGGTGCGACCTTCCGCTGGCATGGGCGATATCACGAAGACATGAATGTGCGCGACACGATCAGCGTGGCGCTCAACGTGTTTGGCGATTTCATGCCCGAGTTGCTGCCAGACCAGCGCCGAGCGGACTACGTGTTTCTCGCGAATATCTCACCTGGGCTGCAGGAGCATGTGCTGACACAGGTGCCGAGTCCGAAGATCGTCGCGGCGGACACGATGAACCATTGGATCGCGAACGAGCGCGCAGGCCTGATGCGGCTGCTGCCGCGGCTGGATATTCTCACGGTCAACGACGAAGAGGCGCGGCTGCTGAGCGGGGAGCACAATCTGCTCAAGGCGGGACGCGCGATCCTCAAAATGGGTCCGGACACGGTGCTGGTGAAGCGCGGCGAATACGGGGTGCTGCTGTTCCGCCAGAACTCGCTGTTCGTGGTCCCGGCGTATCCGCTGGAAGAGGTTATCGATCCGACCGGGGCGGGCGACGCGTTCGCCGGGGCCTTCATGGGGTGGATCGCGCGGAACGGGCGCGTCACGGAGTCGATTCTGCGGACGGCGGTAGTGTACGGCAGCGTGCTGGGATCGCTGGCGGTCGAGAAGTTTTCGGTGGAGGGGCTGTCGGAGTTGGCGTGGGATGCGATCGAACAACGCTACCGAACCTTCATCGAGCTGACCGATTCGCAACATACGCGATGGACCTCTCAATAGTTATTCCGCTCTACAACGAGCGGGATAACCTCGCGCCGCTGCATACGGAGCTGGGGCGGGTTTTGGGCGGAATGGGCCGCACGTTCGAGCTGATTTTCGTCGACGACGGCAGCACCGACGGCGGGGTCGAGGTCTTGCGCGAGATCAAGTCGCACGACGCGCATGTGCGGGTGATACGGCTGGCGCGCAATTCCGGACAGACGGCGGCGCTCGCGTGCGGACTCGCGCAGGCCGACGGCGAAATCGTGGTGGCGATCGACGCAGACGGGGAGAACGATCCGGCGGACATCCCGCGGCTGATCGCCCCGATCGACGACGGCTACGATCTCGCGAGCGGATGGCGTACGCAGCGTTGGCAGGATGCGCGGTTGACGCGACGGCTGCCGTCGATGGCGGCCAGCGCGCTGATCTCGTGGCTGACGGGGATCCGGTTGCATGACCATGGCTGCACGCTCAAGGCGTATCGCCGCGAATTGGCGCACCGACTGCGGCTCTATGGCGAGATGCATCGATTCGTGTCGGTGATCGCGGCGGAGCAAGGCGCGCGGATCGCGGAGGTCGAGGTGGGCTTCAGGGCGCGGCGGATGGGTCGATCGAAATACGGTCCGGGCCGGGCGATCCGGACCGTCCTGGACCTGATGACGGTGCGCTTTCTGTCCGGGTACTCGACGCGTCCGATCCAGATCTTCGGGCTGCTGGGCGTCACGATCGGGGGGATTGGCGCCGTGTGGATGAGTATTCTCGTATTCGAGAAGATCGCGTTGGGACAATTGTTGGGCAATCGGCCGGCGCTCCTGTTGGCAGTACTGCTGGTGGTCGTGGGAGTGCAGCTGGTCAGCCTGGGATTAATCGGAGAGCTGCTGACGCGCACGTATCATGAGTCCCAGGGCAAGCCGATCTACGTGATCAAGGAGGAGTTCTGAGGGCACATGAACATCGCGGTAGTGGGGACCGGATATGTGGGGCTGGTAAGCGGGACGTGCTTTGCGGAGAGCGGTAACGAGGTCATCTGCGTCGATATCGATCACCCGCGGATCGAGCAGTTGAACGCCGGCGCGATCCCGATCTACGAACCCGGCCTCGCGGAGTTGGTCCGGCGCAACGTCGAGGAGGGGCGTCTCACCTTCAGCACTGATTTGGACCGCGCGGTCGCCCAGTCGATGGTCTCTCTTATCGCGGTCGGCACTCCGATGAGCGCGAGCGGCGCGGCGGATCTGCGGGGGGTGTTCGCGGCGGCGGAGAGCGTGGTCAAGGCCACGCACGGCTATCACATAATCGCGATCAAGAGCACCGTTCCGGTAGGGACCAGCGATCAGGTGCGCCAGATCGTCGACCGCAACGGCAACCATCGAATCGACGTCTGTTCGGTGCCGGAGTTTCTCAAGGAGGGATCGGCGATCGAGGACTTCATGCGCCCGGACCGGGTGATAATCGGGAGCACCAGTGAGCAGGCGACCGCGATCCTGCGCGAGATCCACGCCCCGTTCATGCGCACCGACAACCCGATCCTTGTGATGGAGCCGCGTTCGGCGGAACTGACCAAGTATGCCTCCAACGCCATGCTCGCGTTGCGCATCTCGTTCATCAACCAGATGGCAAACCTGTGCGAAGCCGTCGGCGCGGAAATCAACGACGTGCGCCGCGGCATGGGCGCGGATAAGCGGATCGGATCGCAGTTCCTGTTCCCCGGCGTCGGCTATGGAGGATCCTGTTTTCCCAAGGATGTGCAAGCGCTGATCCATAGCGCGAGCCAGCATCAGCTTGACTTCACGCTGCTGCGGGCTGCGGATAAGGTCAACGATCTGCAAAAGCGGATAGTCGTGGAGCGGGTGAAGCAGCATTTCGGTAGTGACCTAAGCGGACGCAGTTTTGCCGTGTGGGGGCTCGCTTTCAAACCACGCACCGATGACATGCGCGAGGCGCCTTCGCTCGTGGTCGTGGAGGGATTGCTCGCGGCGGGAGCGACCGTGCAGGTGCACGACCCCGAGTCGCTGGACAACGCGCGCCGGATTTTCGGCGAGCGCGTGAGCTACCATCGCGCCAACTATGAAGCCCTCAAGGGTGCCGATGCGCTGATCATCCTCACGGAATGGAACCAGTTCCGACATCCGAACTTTCAGCGTATCAAAGACGAGCTAAAGCAACCGGTGATTTTCGACGGCCGTAATCTCTACGAACCGGCACTGATGAAGGCTCTGGAGTTCAGGTATTATTCGATAGGGCGGCCGCCGGTTTAGCCCGGCACGCCGTCGTTTTCGAAAGAGCGCGCCGCGGCGATGGCCCGCGACCGCGTCAGTTGCAGGCGGCAATGGAGCAAAAATGCGAATCCTGATCACTGGCGGAGCCGGGTTTATCGGCTCACATCTTACGGACGCACTGGTCGGCGCCGGCACTCACGAGGTTTCGGTGCTCGACGATCTCTCAGCAGGCAGGCGGGACCGGCTCGATGCGCGTGCCCGCTTCTATCACGCGAATATCCGCAACGCCGATGAGGTCAGGATAATCGTCGATCGCGAGAAGCCGGAAGTGATCGTTCACCTGGCGGCGCAGATGGATGTGCGCCGGTCGGTGGCCGAACCGTCATTCGATGCCGAAGTGAACCTTATTGGGTTCATAAATCTGATGGAGTCGGCGCGCCAGCATGGGCTGCGGCGGGTAATTTTTTCATCGACCGGCGGCGCGATTTACGGTGAGCAGGATGTTTTTCCGTGCGACGAAAACCATCCGCTGCGTCCGGTGAGTCCCTACGGTGTCGCCAAGATGGCGACCGAAGCCTACCTGTTTTTCTACAAAGTGCAGTACGGAATCGATTATGTCGCACTGCGCTATGCGAACGTCTACGGTCCGCGCCAGGATCCACATGGCGAAGCGGGGGTGGTCGCGATCTTTTGCGGTCGTCTACTAGAGAATAAGCCGTGCGCGATTTTTGGCGATGGCGGTCAGACGCGGGATTACGTTTACGTGGGCGATGTGGTCCGCGCGAATCTAGCCGCCCTTGACGCTAGTGTCTCCGGGGCGATCAACGTCGGCACCGGCCTCGAGACCAGCGTCACCCAGCTTTACCACACGCTGGCCACGGTGGCCGGCAGCAAAGCACAGCCCGTCCACGCCCCCGCGCGACCGGGCGAGCAGAAGCGTTCAGTAATTTCGCCTGCACGCGCCGCACGCGACCTCAATTGGCATCCGGAAGTCGCGCTGAAGGACGGCCTTGCGCGCACCTTCGCATTCTTCAAGGAGCGCTTCAAGCAAGCCTGACTGGGAGATGCTACTGTATTACTGTGCCAACCGCGGCTGCAGTGCGCGCGGCGCGCAGGAACTGATGTGTGGCATCCCGAAGTCCGAGCAGCTGACTGCCTAACCCCATGACTGCGCCTGAATCGATTCGAAACTTCTCGATTATCGCGCATATCGACCATGGCAAGTCGACGCTCGCGGATCGCCTGCTCGAACATACCGGCGCACTGAGCAAGCGCGAACTGAAAGAACAGTTCCTGGATTCGATGGACCTGGAACGCGAACGCGGCATCACGATCAAGGCGCGTTCGGTGCGGCTCAACTACGTCGCGCGCGATGGCAACACCTACGTCCTCAACCTGATCGACACTCCCGGGCATGTGGACTTCGCTTATGAGGTCTCCCGGAGCCTCGCGGCCTGCGAAGGTGCGTTGCTGGTGGTGGACGCCAGCCAGGGCGTGGAGGCGCAGACTCTCGCCAACGTCTACATGGCGCTGGACCACGGACTCGAGATCGTGCCGGTGATTAACAAAATCGACCTTCCGGGCGCCGATATCGAACGGACCCGCGAGGAAATCGAGCAGGTGATCGGACTCGACGCGAAGGACGCGATCCTCACCAGCGCCAAGGAAGGCAGAGGTATTGAGGACGTGCTAGAGGCAGTGGTCGCGCGGATTTCACCACCGCCCGGGAACGCCACCAGTCCCACTCGCGCCCTGATTTTCGATAGCTGGTATGACGTTTACGAGGGTGTCATCGGCCTCGTCCGGGTAATCGACGGTGAATTGCGCCGCGGTATGAAGGTCCGTCTGATGGGTACTAACAAACCCGGAGAGGTGATGCGGCTGGGATACTTCACGCCGCACGAGCAGGCGGTGGAGCGGCTGGGTCCGGGCGAGGTCGGGATGATTGTGGCGGGCATCAAGACGGTTGCCGACATGCGCGTGGGCGATACGGTGACTGACGCCGAGCATCCGGCCACGGAGCCGCTTGCGGGTTTCAAGGAATTGAAGCCGATGGTCTTCGCCGGGCTCTACCCGACCGAGGCCAACCAGTATGGCGCGTTGCGCGAGGCGATGGAGAAGTTGCGGCTCAACGACGCGAGCCTGGTGTTCGAAGCTGAGAGTTCCCAGGCGCTGGGCTTTGGTTTCCGCGCCGGTTTTCTCGGACTGCTCCACATGGAGATCGCGCAGGAACGGCTCGAGCGGGAGTTCGGGCTCAACCTGATCGTGACCGCGCCGACCGTGGCCTACCGGGCGCGGACGACCGCGGGCTCGGTCGTGATGGTGGATAATCCCACCCATCTGCCGCCCGAAAACGAGATCGAAGCGCTCGAGGAGCCATTTATACTCACGTCGATTCATCTACCCGAAGAGTACCTGGGAGCAGTGATGAAATTGTGCGAGGAGCGGCGCGGAGTGCAGCGCGATCTGCGCTTCATGGGCCATGGCCGCAGTATCCTGCACTACGAGATGCCGCTGGCGGAGATCGTTTTCGATTTCTACGACCGTCTCAAATCAGTTTCACGCGGCTACGCCTCGCTCGACTACGAATTTCTGGACTTCCGTCCGGAGCATCTGGTTAAATTGGATATCCGGATCAATGGTGAAGTGGTGGACGCGCTCACGATCATTGTCCATCGCGACAAGGCCTATGAGCGCGGGCGGGCGCTGTGCGAGAAGATGCGACAGTTGATACCGCGCCAGATGTTCGAGGTGGCGATCCAGGCGGGGATTGGTTCCAAGATTATCGCCCGTGAAAGCGTCAAGGCCTTGCGCAAGAACGTGACGGCCAAGTGCTACGGCGGAGATATCACGCGCAAACGCAAGCTCCTCGAGAAGCAGAAGGAAGGTAAAAAGCGCATGAAACAGGTGGGCCGTGTCGAAATTCCGCAGGAGGCCTTTCTCGCCCTGCTCAAGGTTGGGGAATAAGCCCCGTGGCCGAACCTGTCCGAAACCTGCAGCGATCTCAACCAACCTCCAGCGGACCCGAGGAGGCGCAGCAAAAGTCGGCTGCGCGCGAGTATGCCGAAGCCTTCATCGTCGCACTCGCGCTCGCGATTCTTCTGCGCACCTTCTTTATCCAGGCCTACAAGATTCCATCCGCTTCGATGTACCCGACGCTGCTGGTCGGCGACCATATCATCGTCAACAAGCTAATCTTCGGTCTGCGGATGCCGGATTCGTTCTTCGGAGCGGTTCCGTTTGCCAACGAGCTGCCCTACGGCCAATATCTTTTCCACCTCGAACCGGTTCATCGTGGCGATGTCGTGGTCTTCGTTTTTCCCGAAGACAAAACCAAGGACTTCATCAAACGGGTGATCGGAGTTCCGGGCGACACGATCGAGGTCAAGGGCGGGACGCTATACCTGAACGGCGCGCGCGCCAACGATCCGTACGCCCACATGGAGCTTCCTGCCGAGCAGCGGTCGACAAGTTCGGAGCGCGACTATTTCGGTCCATTCAAGGTACCGCCCGATGAATACTTCGTGATGGGTGACAACCGCGATCGCAGCTATGACAGCCGCTTTTGGGGACCGGTGACGCGCGACGCCATCGAGGGCCGGGCGATGTTCATCTACTGGTCGTGCGCCGATGATGGTTCGCCCTTGAGTTGTTTCTATGACGTGCGCTGGTCGCGGTTGTTTCACCCCGTCAGATAAGCTAACCGATTAAAGCATCATCGAGGGGGAAACCGGCGTGCCTGACGAAGTGGTGACCAGGATGGGAGCGATTATGGAGCAACTCGGCGCCCGTTTCGAGTTGGTAATCGAAGCGGTGAGCGGAGTCGGCGGCCGTATCGAAGCGTTGCGCGAGGAGATTGTCGGGCAGTTCAACGAGGTCGGGCGCCAGATTCGCTTCCTTTCCGACCGAATCGGCGAAAACCGCGAAGCTATAGCTGTGACGCGCGGCGACCTCGGCGCGGAGATGGTGCGGCTGGGTGAGATGCTCGGTGCCACCCGGGTCGACCTGCGCGAGCAGATGGGATCCGTTCGGCACGAACTCCAGCATGAGTTGCAAACCGCAGCCACCCGCACTCCGCAGCGTATAGCTGAAGAACTGGCGCGAGCCACGGCCGATCTTCAATCCAGGGTGAGCAGTGAGGTGGCGGCTCTCGGCGAAGGGTTGCGCAAGGAACTCGTTGCGGCGCGGCAGGACTTCGGTCGCGAGTTACCCGCGGCCGCCGCGGAAGTGCGCCAGGAGATCGCGGCTTCGGCCGAAACCATGGTGAAACGGCTCGACGCGGAACTCAAGCATACCAACAAAACGCTGACCGCCCTTGCGCGGAAATTCGAACGCTTCGACGACCGGATCACGGTCGAGACCAAGGACCAGGATCAGCGCTTGCGCAAGCTGGAGCGCCGCACCGCCGCCAAGTAGCCAGTCGTCGCCCGCGACGACCCGCGCCGCCGGCCGATTCGAGGCAGCCGGATCTGACTTTATCACCTGCCGGGACGAGGCTCGGGTCAGGGCGCGAGTGCCCCCGGTCAGGCTACGACCTCGAGAGTATTGAAGAAGAAGGCAATTTCGCGCGCGGCAGTATCGGTAGCGTCGGAGCCGTGCGAGGCATTTTTCTCAACGTCGACGCCAAAATCCTTACGGATCGTGCCGGGTGCCGCCTTCGCGGGATCCGTCGCACCCATCAGATCGCGCCAGCGGGCGATTGCCCCTTCCCCGGCAAGGACCGCGATGACCACGGGTCCAGAGGACATGTAGTCGCATAGCGAGTCGAAGAAGGGCCGCGCTTTGTGAACTTCATAAAACAGCTGGGCCTGCGCGCGCGTCAGATGCATCAGCTTGAGCGCGCAAATCCGCAAGCCGGCCGCCTCGATTCGTTTGAGAATGTCTCCGGTGAGCTTGCGGGCGACCGCGTCGGGCTTAACTATCGCGAGAGTGCGTTCCATGTAATCCATACAAATGAAGGTGAGCTGAGATTCGTCGTAATTCGAGCGATGCCGTGCCTCACGCGGCCCTCCCTTCGAGGGTCTGCTTCATCGTGACGCCCAATTCCGCGGGACTCAGTGCGACCGCGATACCGGCCGCTTTGAGCGCCGCGATTTTATCGGCAGCGGTACCGCGTCCGCCCGAGATGATCGCACCTGCGTGGCCCATGCGCCGTCCTTTGGGTGCGGTCTGTCCAGCGATGAAGGCGACGACCGGCTTTTTCATGTTCTGACGGATGAATTGAGCCGCCTCCTCCTCGGCGGTGCCGCCGATTTCGCCGATCATGATCACCGCGCGGGTGCCAGTGTCTTCGTTAAACATCCGCAGCACGTCGATATGACCGGTCCCGATGATGGGATCGCCGCCGATGCCGACGCAGCTCGACTGTCCGATGCCGAGTTGGGTCAACTGATAGACCGCCTCGTAGGTGAGCGTGCCGGAACGCGAGACCACGCCAATATCACCCGGCTTGTGGATATAGCCGGGCATGATGCCGATTTTGCATTCGCCGGGCGTGATCACGCCCGGACAGTTGGGGCCGATCAGGCGGCTGCGGGTGCCACGCATGTAACGCTTGACCTTGACCATGTCGAGAACCGGCACGCCCTCGGTGATACAGATGACTAGTTCGATGCCCGCGGCGACGGCTTCGAGGATGGCGTCGGCGGCGAAGGCGGGGGGCACATAGATGACGGTCGCGTTGGCGCCGGTCGACTTGCGGGCCTGCTCGACGGTGTCGAAGATCGGGATTCCCTCGAAGTCGGTGCCGCCTTTGCCGGGCACGACGCCCCCGACCATCTGCGTGCCGTATTGCTTGCAGGCACGGGTATGGATCTGGCCGGTGGCGCCGGTGATGCCCTGGGTGAGAACGCGGGTGTTCTTGTTGACGAGGATGCTCATCGTTTTGCTGTCCTGAATCGCCTAGGCGCCTTTGCCGATCGCTTCGACCACGCGCCGAGCCGCGTCAGCCATGTCGTTCGCGGAAATTACCTTGATGCCCGAGTCTTTGAGAATTTGTTTGCCCTTGTCGACGTTGGTGCCTTCCATACGCACCACCAGCGGGATGTTGAGCTTGACTTCGTGCGCGGCATCGACGACACCCTGCGCCAGAACGTCGCACAGCATGATGCCGCCGAAGATGTTGACGAGGACGGCTTTGACGCGGTCGTCGGCCAGCAGGATGCGGAAGGCCGCGGCGACCTTTTGTGAGTTCGCGCCGCCACCGACGTCGAGAAAATTGGCCGGCTCGGCGCCGTAGTACTTGACGATATCCATAGTCGCCATCGCCAGGCCGGCGCCGTTCACCATGCAGCCGATGTTGCCGTCGAGATGGACGTAGCTGAGGTCGAATTTCGCGGCTTCGGTTTCGGCTGGGTCCTCCTCATTGGCGTCGCGCAATTCACGGATCTCGGGATGGCGGAAAAGGCCGTTGTCGTCGAACGACATTTTGGCGTCGAGACAGATGACGGTGCCGTCCTTGGTCACGACCAGTGGATTGATTTCGAGCAGGGAAGCGTCGGTCTCGTTGAACGCGCGATAGAGCGAGGCTAGCAAAGCGGCGAATTGTCCCACTTGTTTATCGCGCAAGCCGAGGGCGAAAGCTATTTTGCGTGACTGGAAGCCCCCAAGGCCGATCACGGGATCGATTGGTTCGGTGATGATCTTCTCGGGGGTGCTCGCCGCGACCTCCTCGATGTCCATCCCACCTTCGGTGCTGGCAATGACGGCGATACTTTCGGCTTTACGATCCACCAGCAGTGCGAGGTAGAGCTCGCGCGCTACTTCGCTCGCCTGTTCGATATAGATGCGGCGGACGATACGACCCTCGGGTCCGGTCTGGTGGGTGACGAGCGGTTTGCCAAGCAACCGGGCGGCAAAGTCACGCGCTTCGGCGGCGCTGCTCACCAGTTTGACGCCCCCAGCCTTGCCGCGACCGCCGGCGTGGATTTGCGCTTTGACGACGGCGCGCGGCTGTCCGAGCGTGTCGAAGGCCTTGGCGGCTTCCTCAGGAGTCGAGGCCGCCTGGCCCTTGGGAACCGGCGTGCCGAAACGCCCCAACACCTGCTTGGCCTGATGTTCGTGGATATTCATGCCCTGTCCTTGCGTTAGCTTCGGAGTGGGTTCGTTGAGGAGGCGTCGTCCGTCAAGCGGCGAGCACCTTGTCCATCGCCTCGACCAGTTCACGCACGTGCGCGACCGAGGACTCGAATGCCTGCTTCTCCGCCGCGGTCAATTCGATCTCGATGACCTTCTCGACTCCACCACCGCCGACCACGACCGGAACGCCTGCGTAGAGTCCCTTCACGCCGTATTCGCCCTCGAGGTAAGCGGCCGCGGGCAGCACCTCCCTCTTGTCGAGCATGAACGCCTCGACCATGCGATACACTGCCGTGCCCGCGGCATAATAGGACGAGGTCTTCATCAGTTCGACGATCTCACCGCCGCCGTTGCGGGTGCGGGTTTCGATTTCGCCAAGGCGCTTGGGATTGATGAGACGTTCGATGGGGACCCCACCGCAGGCCGTGTAGCTGCGCACCGGCACCATGTCGTCGCCGTGTCCGCCGAGGACCATCGCGTTGACGCTGCTGACCGAAACACCGAGCTCAGCCGCGAGGAAGGTTCGATAGCGCGCCGAGTCAAGGACGCCGGCTTGTCCGACCACGCGGCTTTTCGGCAGCCCGGTCACGCGCTTGATCTGCGTAACCATCGCATCGAGCGGATTGGTCACGACTATAACGAAGGCGTTGGGCGCAACTTCCTTAATTGCGCCGCCGACCGCGTTCATCACCCCGGCGTTGATTTTCAGCAGATCGTCGCGGCTCATACCGGGTTTGCGCGGCGACCCCGAGGTGACCACGCAACAGTCAGCGCCCGCGATGTCCCTGATATTGATCGAACCAGTGACGTTGACGTCAATGCCAAGTACCGGGGCGGATTCGAGCATGTCGAGCGCCTTGCCCTGGGGAAGGCCGTCAATAATGTCGTAGAGCACAATATCGCCCAGGCTGTTCAGGAAGCAGAGGTGGGCGCAGGTTGCACCGACGTTGCCGGCGCCTATGAAGGCTATTTTCTTTCTCTTTGGCACAGCTAAATCCGAAGTTCGCGCGCGTTAATTTCCGGTGAGCGTAACTTATATCCCGACGTTTTGGAATTCCGCCGCGTTAATGCGTTCGGGGCCCTTTCCGGGGTTCGCCAACCACGCGGCTAGGGGGATGCGTCGCGATGCGCAGGTGATCACAGCGGTTTCCTGAACAGCACGACGTAGGTCTTGAATCGGTTGTCGACCGGCCAGTCCATGGTGCTCACGAATTCGAAGCCGCTATGACTTACTTCCTGGACGACAATCTTCTCGGGGACGCCATGACCGGTGCCGTGGCTGGCGGGAACACCCGGCACCGGCGGCGCTCCGGCGATCGGCTCGAAATCTATGATCGCGAGGAGCGCGCCGGGGCGCGCCGCCCCATAGAGGGAGTCATCGGTAGCGGTAGGGTCGGTCAGATGATGATACACCTCGCGTAGGAAGATCGCGTCGCAGCAATGGGGCGGTAGACCGGTGTCATGTTCCCGAGCGGCCACGACGATTACATTGCGCACGCCGGCTGCCTGCACGGCACCGCGGATTTTCTCCAGGAGCTTGGGATCGATTTCCGTCGAGTAAACGAGGCCTCCCGGCGCGACGCGCCCGGCTATCGCGATCGAGATGTCGCCTGAGCCCGCGCCGACATCGGCAACTGAATAGCCGGGCTTGAGCTGGAGGATCCGTGCCAGACGATCAACTTCGGTCTCTGGAGCCCAGGCTGACGTCGCGAAGAGCAGGAGCGCTAGTGACAGCGCCGTGGTTGAAAGAACCCGTGCGCCCCTTCTTTTCGCAACGTCGCGCGGGGCGAGAGTGATCGGGTTTTGTGACGAATCAGCGGTCATGGTACTGAGATTTCATCCAGTATCAGATTCAGGAGGGCAAGCCATGGCCGACCTTGAAGCGCGTGTAAAAGAACTCGAAGCCAAGGTAGTGGAGCTTACCGATCGAGAGGAGATCCGCGACCTGCGTTATCGCTACCACGAGTACGTCAACGAGGGAAAATTCAAGGATATTCCCAATTTGTTTACCGAAGACGGTATCCTCGATTTTGCCCATCTTGGAAAGGCGACGGGGCGCAACGAGCTGCTCAAGTTCTTCGGTGCGTTGAACACCCCCGCCACCGAGGCGGAAAAAAACCGCCCGCGAATCACTTGGGTCAAACAATTTATCCACAACCACACCATCCATCTCCATGGCGACAAGGGCCATGGCTTTGCCTACCTGGAAGCCAAACCGATCTTCAACGGTGAGGCTTTCCTGGTCGCGGCGCGCTATGACGACGAATACGTCAAGCGCAACGGCGAATGGAAGTTCACGAAGATGAGTCTCGTGCCATATTTCATGGTGCCGCTGAAGGAAGGTTGGGCACAGGAAGACCGCATCAAGATGCGCACGCACTAAGCGGCGGGATCTCGTTCCATTGACGACGAAAACGGCCGGCGGAGCGAATCCGCCGGCCGTCGCGATCAACGTCCTGATACCTACTGCCCCTACATATTTTCGACGATCGCCTTGCCGAATTCCGAGCATTTGAGCAGTTTTGCCCCGGTCATGAGCCGCTCGAAATCATAGGTCACGGTCTTGTTGGCAATCGTCTTCTCGATCCCGCGGGTAATCCCGTCGGCGACTTCCTGCCAGCCCATATGCTCGAACATCAACACGCCCGATAGGATTACCGAACCCGGATTCACCTTGTCCTGGTTGGCATACTTGGGTGCGGTGCCATGGGTCGCCTCGAAGATCGCGTGACCGGTCACGTAGTTGATGTTCGCGCCGGGGGCTATGCCGATACCTCCCACCTGCGCGGCCAGCGCGTCTGACAGGTAGTCGCCGTTGAGATTCATGGTCGCGATTACGTCGAACTCATCGGCGCGTGTAAGCGCCTGCTGGAAGGTGATATCGGCGATATTGTCCTTCACCAGCACCTGGCCGGGCGGTGGATTGCCGCCACAATCGTCCCATCCGATCGCCTTGCCTTTGAACTCGCGCTTGGTCACCTCGTAACCCCAATCGCGGAAAGCGCCCTCGGTGAATTTCATGATGTTGCCCTTGTGGACGAGGGTCACGCTCTTGCGCTTATGGGAGATGGCGTAGTTGAGCGCTGCGCGGATGAGGCGCTCCGAACCTTCGCGCGAGATGGGTTTGATGCCGATCCCGCTGGTCTTAGGGAAGCGGATTTTGGTGACGTCCAGTTCCTTCTGCAGGAACTCGATGAGCTTACGCGCTTCGGGACTTTCCGCCTCCCATTCGATCCCGGCGTAGATGTCCTCGCTGTTTTCGCGGAAGATCACCATGTCGACTTTTTCCGGTGCCTTGACCGGGCTCGGCGTGCCCTTGAAGTAGCGGACCGGCCGCAAGCAGACGTACAGGTCAAGCATTTGTCTCAGCGCAACGTTGAGCGATCGGATGCCGCCGCCTACCGGGGTCGTCAGCGGTCCCTTGATTCCGACCAGGTACTCGCTGAAGGCCTCGACGGTTTCATCCGGCAGCCACGAATTGAACTGTTTGAAGGGTTTTTCCCCGGCAAAGACTTCCATCCAGGCGATCTTACGTTTGCCGCCATAGACCTTTTCCACCGCGTGGTCGAAGACGTACTGCGAAGCGCGCCAGATATCCGGTCCAGTACCGTCGCCCTCGATAAACGGGATGATCGGCTGATCCGGAACCTGGACCTTACCGTTCACCATTTTGATTTTTTCGCCGCTGTCTGGAACCTTGATGTGTTTGAACGCCATCTAGCTACACTCGCGCCGTCCTAAGGGTTATTGAGCCTAGTGGGCTCCGCTGTTGACGCCTGCAGTCATGTCCGCCTGTAATCATATAGAAAACGCCTGCCGAAGCCAGCAAGAGCGTCCTCAATCAGCCACTAGGACAACCCGGGGAAGGTGTACCTTGCCCGCGCAGGCGGCGCGATGCTATGCCGATTTCGCGTACCCGCGCTCAACTCTGACGTCCCCCGGAGAGATTATGGACTTTCGCTATACGCCCGAAGAAGAGGTCTTTCGTTCAAAGCTTCATTCATGGATTGAGAAGACCTCCGCTGAAGTCTTCGGCCGCGGCAAGGACGGCGGACTCGGCGCATCCGCGGCAAGCCTCCTCGACGCGGGCGACGATGCTCGCTGGCTCAAGCTGCGCGAGTACCATCGTCGGCTTTATGATTCTGGCTACGTCGCTCTGCATTGGCCCAAAGAATATGGGGGTGGCGGTGGAACGCTGATGGAACAGGCCATCTACCAGGACGAGGTCCTGAGCTTCGCCCTGCCGCTTTATGGCGCCAATCAACTGGCGATCGACCGCATCGGGCCGACTCTGATGTTCATGGGAACGAAGGAACAAAAGGAGCGTTACCTTCACAAGATGCTCACCGGCGAGGAGATCTGGTGCCAGGGGTACTCCGAGCCTAACGCCGGTTCCGACCTCGCCGGCGTCCAGACCCGTGCCGTAGTGGACGGCGACAGCTTCGTTATCAACGGGCAGAAGGTATGGACGAGCCTGGCTCATCGCGCCGATATGCAGGTGCTGCTCGTGCGGTCCGACCCCGACGCGCCCAAGCATAAGGGAATTTCCTATCTCCTGGTGGACATGAAGAGCGCTGGCATTACGATTCGTCCGCTGGTGCAGATAACCGGCGAGGCGGGCTTCAACGAGGTCTTTTACGATAACGTTCGTGTCCCGAAGGAGAACCTCGTCGGCGAGATCAACCAGGGCTGGCAGGTCTCAATTGCGACTCTGATGTATGAACGCGTGTCGGGCGGGACACGCCATCCGGTCCAGCGCACGATCAGCGAACTACTCGAGCTCTCGAAAAGTGTACAATTCGAGGGTATCGCCGCGAACAAGCATCCATATGTGCGTCAGAAGCTCGCTCAATTCGCCGTCGAAGCCGAGTGCCTCAGGCTGAGCCGCTACCGGTCGTTGACTGCTCAACTCAAAGGCAAAATTCCCGGAGCGGAAAGCTCCTTCGGCAAGCTTTTTGCGACCGAGCTCAATCTGCGCGTCGCGATGTTCGCCGACGAGCTACTCGGCCCTTATGGCACAATAGACAAAGGCTCGATAGGAGCCGTCGAAGGCGGACGGTGGTTCGCGCGCTCACTGGCGGCACGCGGTCTGACGATCGCTGCCGGCTCCAGCGAAATTCAGCACAACATCATTGGAGAGCGAGTTCTGAAATTGCCGAAGGGCTGATGGGTATCGCGAAATCCGCAGATCGACCAGCGTACGCGCCATTGGTAGCGGGCGCGAGCACTCGCGGCATTCGGCTGCTCTGCGCGCTGTTAACGGTAGGCATCGCTGGATGCGCGACCCACGTTCAGCCCCCTCCTCCACCAACACCGCCGATCGCCGCGCCTCCTGCAATCGTCGGGATGGCGTCGTGGTACGGTCCGGGCTTCAACGGGCATCGTACTTCCAGCGGAGTAATCTACGACCAAAGCGACCTTACCGCGGCCTCGACCCTGTTTCCGCTGGGAACGCGACTGCTCGTAACCAACCTGAGTGATGGACGTTCGGTCGAAGTTGTCGTCAACGATCACGGTCCGTTCGTCAAGGACCGCGCGATCGATCTGTCCGAGCGTGCGGCGCGGATGCTCGGTATGATCGGTCCGGGGACCGCGCGCGTCCGCATGGAGGTCCTGGCAACGCCTCCCGGCGGGCCTGCCCTGGGTCAGCGGTACTTCGTTCAGGTGGGTTCCTACTCTGATCCTGCGAAGGCACGCCGCGTCCAACAGCAGTTTGCGGCGCGGTACACGGATGTCCGTATAGAAGAAGCGCGTGGCGGAGACAGCAGCTACTATCGTGTACGGATGGGTGCCTTTACCACACGGCAGGCTGCCGAGGAGCGTGCCGCCTACGTATCCCACTTTGGATACCCAATCGTAATTATCAGCGAGTAAGCACGCGGCTCTTGGCGTAGAAACAGCGAATGATAAAATTAGGGACCGTAGTGGATAATCGCTTCCAATATCGTAAAATAGCTTTGATAGTCCCGACGTAGCAATGCTATGCTGCCAATATGCGAGCGATAAATTCGTTCCGCTCGACCATCCTCCGTCTGGCTTTGCCGCTGGTTGGATTCATCGCCCTGGCGAGTCGCGCCGGCGCGCTCGTCCATAACGGCACAGTCGACGCCGACAAGGCCGTAGCAACAGAGCAGACGATACAAGTCGTGCGCGACCTACGTTTCTCGCGTGACGTCGGGGTGACTGTGATGACCCCCGACGAAGTCGCGAAAATGCTCGCCGAGCCCAAACTTGGCGATCCGTCGGACGATCAAATGGAGGCTGAAGGGACGGCGGGTGCGATGCTCGGGCTGTTTCCGCAGGGAATCGACTTGAAATCGGCGTCGATCGAAGCACTGAAAGAACAGTTGCTCGCCTTTTACGACTTTCACACGCGGCGGATGGTGGTCATCGACGGCGGTGAAAAAAGCGTGGGCTCGAATATCGAATCAGCCAGCGAGCGCGCGGGCCGGCGCGATTATCTCGGCTATCTGATTCTCGCCCATGAGTATACCCATGCGCTCCAGGACCAGAATTTCCATTTGGGCGACAACATGCGCAGGTTGCGGGACGACACGGACGCAGCACTGGCGCTACGTTCCGTTGCCGAAGGCGACGCCACCCTCGCGGGATGGGGTTACGTTCTGGGCAAGATGGATGTAAGTACGGTCCGGACCCTCGAGTCGGACATCAAGACTTTTACCAAGGATTACACCCTGCATAGCAAGGGTGGATCGCTTGCAGGGTACGAGTATTTCAATTTCCCCTACGTTCAGGGGCTGCGTTTCGTCAGTGAAGCCTACAAGCGCGGGGGATGGGCCGCGGTTGATGCGCTCTATCGCGATCCCCCGGAATCAACTGCGCAGATCATCGAACCGTCTCTCTATTTCGACCATCGCACGCGTCCGCTGGAGGTTGACCTGTACGGTTATGACCCGAAGCTCGACGGTTGGCAGATCGTCGAAAGCGACACCAACGGCGAGTTGGCGCTGGAAGTCATCATCCAGCGGAATCTGGGGATCGATTCACGCGATCTTGCGTACGCCTACGAATGGGCGGGCGACCGGGTGGCGCTTTTCCGCAAAGACGGGGAAATCGGCGTCTTGTGGCTGATCGCTTTTCGCGATCAAAGCTCGGCCCAGGGTTTTGCGGCGACCTACAAGCGCGTGCTCGACCGCACGCTCGGAGCCCGTACGGCGCATCTGGTTGAATGCCGGCAAGACGCGGTGCTGGTCATCGCAGGGATACCCGCGCGGATTCCCGGACTCGCCGCATCGGTATGGAAGTCGAGCGTTATCGCCCCGGCATCGACCCGGGTGCAGATGGTCTCCACCGAACCCACTGCTCGCGACGAATTCACGCCGCACGCAGCACCAAGCCAGGCGCAGGAATCGATGCTCGATCGAGTAAAGCGGGTACTCCGGCGCATGGCTGATGCGCAGTCCCGGCCACTGGACACCTCAGACAAGGACGAGCAGGCGGACCCGGGTCTTTTCCCTTGATGCACCTGTCGTCCGCCCCCGATGAGTCCTCCTCGAACCGGAAAGCGGACACCGATCCGGCGCATAGTTGACGGTACTCGCGGCCGTCCGTCGCCGATGATTAACCGCCGGTCGCCTCATCACCGCGGCGTTAGTGTATGGCGGATGGTCGCCTGGGCGGGCTTCGCGTTGTGCGGTTGTGCTGCGGGCGTGGTTAACGGCCACACGATCGACGTGACGAAGGCGCGGCAGGTCACGGCAGGAATCGAGAAACTTCGCGGACTCAAGTTCAAAGCGCCGGTGCCGTTCGTCATTAAGACTCCTGACGAAGCGACCGGCATTATGATCGCGGAAATCGCGCGCGACAATACCGATGAGGACCTCCGCATCGGCGGGGTCAGCGGAGCGATGACCGGTTTGTTTCCCGCAGGAATCGATCTGAAGGCCGAGACCGTCAAGATGTTGCGGAGTCAGATCGCGGGGTTCTACGAGCCTCACGACAAAGAAATGGTTCTGGTCGAGGAATCACGCAGCGCCGGTTTCTGGAACGGCGCCAGCCAACTCGTCACGCACCGGGACCCGGCCGGCGAGATGGTCCTTGCGCACGAACTGACGCACGCGCTCCAGGATCAACATTTCGGGATTGACAAAATGCTGACGCGCGTCAAGGACAACGATGATCGCGCGCTCGCGCTGAAAGCGGTTGCCGAAGGCGACGCTACCCTCTCGGGCTTCGGCTACGTTTCGGGCGGTTTTGACCAGGCGACCGTCGATCTGGTCGTGTCGAGAATCGCCAATCTGCAGCAGGCGTTCAACGCCGTGTCCGCGGGCGTGCCCGAGGGGTTGAGCGTTCCGCTGGTATTCCAGTATTCGACGGGAACCCGTTTCGTGGCCGAAGCCTGGCGTCGCGGCGGATGGGCGAAGGTCAATGCCCTTTACGCTAACCCGCCCGCCTCGACTCAGCAGGTAATGCAGCCGGAACTCTATTTCGATCATCCCTCCCTGCCCGATCGGATCACGATCGCGGGTTACCAGGGTATCCTCAAAGACTGGAAGCAGGTGGATGACGACACGTACGGCGAACTGCTGATTGGCGTTATTCTGAAGCGCAATCTCCCGCCGCACGCACCCGCCCTCGGCACACTGACAGATTGGGCCGGCGATCGTGTTGTCGTGCTGGAGAAGGCTCAGGCCCTCACCCTTCTGTGGATGATCGCGTTTCGCAAAACTGCTTCAGCGGCAGAATTCTCCACTGCTTACGCAGGCATCCTTGACCATCTGCCCGGCGCGAATAACCCGCATCGGGTTGAAGCACGCGGGGGCACGGTGCTGATCGCGATTGGCGAGGGCGCTGCGAGCTTTGGGAAATTGGGACCCGCGCTGTGGAAAGCGAGCACGGTGCTGCCAGTGGTTTCCGCCGCGCCGGGCTCGTCACGCGGATCGGGACGCTCTGCGTCAATGACGGCCGCTCCGCCTTCATAACGCATAGTCGGCGCGGCGCGCCGACTATGGGCGAAGCAGCGCGCAGGCTTTGACGATCAGTTCGCGCTCGCTCTTATGGCTCGCGCGGCCCGGCACCTGATCGAGCGTGAACCACGCGACCTCGTCGATTTCGCCATCATGGGCCGAGGGATCGCCGCCGGCACATTCCATCAGGAAAAAATGGACGCGCTTAAAGACCCGGGTGAGGCGGCCGTCGTCACGATCCCGCCATGAATAGACATACGAGACTTCCCCCAGCGGTTCGCCGGCGGCGACCTTAAGCCCGGTCTCTTCGGAGGCTTCGCGCAGGGCGGCCTCGAGCACACTTTCGCCCTTTTCGACATGGCCTTTGGGCAGAACCCAGGTCCGCTTACCGGCCGGGCGGACGAGGACGATGTTGGCCGCGCCGCCGTCCTGGCGCCGCCAGATCACTCCGCCAGCGGAAACTTCATGACGCACCTGCGCGTGTTCGCCCAGCCTTCGCTTTGGCCTGGTTTCCAATCGATCCCCCTTTTGTCCGCAATGCCTCGAGCCGTGCGGCGAACGGACTCTAACCAACATCACCGAGGCTGAAGCCGCAATCAAGCATCCGCGTGATCGCTGCGTGCGCCCTGGCGGACGCGGCGGTGGCCAAGTCAGAATCGCGCCGGAGCCATTCTTCTGCAAGATCGCCCGCGCGTTCTATCAGGCGATGATCGCGGATAAAGCGGGCAAACCGGAGTGGCAGCGCTCCAGTCTGACGGGCGCCCAGCAGGTCACCGGGGCCGCGCGTGGCGAGGTCGGCTTGCGCGACCTCAGTTCCGTTCGCGCTGCGCGCCAGCAGTTCGAGCCGGGTCAGCGCCTGCGCGTTGCTTCCCGCGGAAACGACCAGGTAGCAATAGGAAGCGGCGGCGCCCCGCCCTACCCTGCCGCGCAACTGATGTAATTGGGCCAGGCCATAACGCTCGGCCGCGACAATCACTATCATCGTGGCCTCGGGCACGTCGATTCCGACCTCGACCACCGTGGTCGAAACCAGCACCTGAAGGACGCCATCGCGAAACTCGCGCATCACGCGTTCCTTCTCGACCGCGCGCATCCGTCCGTGCAGCATCCCAATACGGCAGCCGCGCAGCGCGCCTTCGCCCAGACGACGCGCCATAGCGGCAACCGAATTTGCGTCATCATCTTCGATCAGAGGGACAACATAGTACGCACGGCGGCCCTGCTCGACTTGCGCGCGCACCAGGGTATCGATCTCCGCGATCCGGCTCTCCGCGAAAATCGCGGTCGTGACCGGCGTGCGGCCCGGCGGCATCTCATCGAGCGCCGAAACCTCGAGATTGCGGAAAAGCGTAAGAGCGAGACTGCGGGGAATCGGCGTCGCCGTCATCAGCAGCACATTGGCCTGCGATCCCAGGGCAATCAGCCGCGCCCGGTCAAAGACGCCAAAGCGATGCTGTTCGTCGATCACCGCCAGCCCGAGTTCGCGCATGCGCACACCCTGCTGGATCAAGGCGTGAGTACCGAAAATGACTCTGACATCGCCGCGGGCGAGTGCGCGCAGCAACCGCGACCGCTCGGCTCCTGTGACTTTGGCTGTAAGCAGCGCGGCGCTGACACCCAACGGAGCGCACAGGCGATCGAAGGTACGGAAGTGCTGCTCGGCCAACAGCTCCGTCGGCGCCATAACCGCGGTCTGCCAGCCGCTTTCTGCCGCCTGCAGCGCGGCCCAGAACGCTACCAGAGTCTTGCCGCTCCCGACGTCGCCGATCAACAGGCGGTTCATTTGCGTCGACCCTGCGAGGTCCGCCGCAATCTCTTCGATGGCCCGCTTCTGCGCACCGGTCAGCGGGAAAGGCAGCTGGCCCACCAACGCGTTGGCCCATCGTCCAGCGCCCTTCAATGAGGCGCCGGCGCGCCGTTGCGAGCGCGCACGTTCCCGCGCAAGTGCGAGCTGAAACACGAACATCTCATCTAGCGCCAGCGTCGCGTGTGCGGCCGTGTCATCGGCCTCCAACCGCGCCAGCTCTGCGTCGGCGGGAGGCTGATGAAGGTAACGCAGGGCCTCAGCTACCGCTGGCAGGCCGGACTCGAGGCGCATTTCCGCCGGGATCGCCTCCAGATCTTCGCTGCCCATTCGCTCGAACCCGAGCGCAACCACCCCGGCGAAAACCCGCTGCGAGACGTTCGCGGGCAGGCCATATATAGCCTTTATCGCGGGTGCCGCCGCTGCTCCGAGCCGGTGGACCTCCGGATGAACCAGTTCGAGTGTCCCGTCCTTCGCGGCCGACACGCTCCCGCTCAACAATACCGGCTCGCCAGTCGGCATGCGTCCGTCGCCACGGAGATTGAACCACACCGCACGGATCCGATCGCCTCGACTATCCTTCAGCAGCGCAGTGGTCATGCGGCGCCAACGCATCGCACGCATCGGCCGCTGGATCAGGCCTTCCAAAACTCCCTCCACCACGGCGAGATCGCCCGGGCGCAAACATGCAACGAGGTCGCGTTTTCGCAAATCGACATAGCGACGAGGTAGATGCAACAGCGCGTCACTGAAATTGACGATGCTGCGTTCGCGCAGCGCCTGGCTGCGTTTAGGACCTATACCGCGCGCATTTGCAATGGCCGTGTAGACCGATGTCGCGACAGAATTCCGCTGATTCACGTATCGTGGTAATCCTGCAACGCCCGCACCGTTAGTGGCGCAGCGCGGAGTGCCGCAAGCGCCGCAACCGCGGCTTGCGCCCCCGCAATCGTGGTAAAGAAGGGCAGGCGCTGTTCGAGTGCGGTGCGCCGAATGGAGAGCGTCTCGACGGCGTCCGCGTGCTCCGGGGTGCAGATGACGATCGCGACCTCCCCCTGGCGCATCAGGTCAACTACATGCGGGCTGCCTTGGGCAACCTTGTTTACGCGCTCGCAGGAGATCCCGATGCTTTCTAAGTGATCGGCGGTGCCGGCGGTCGCGACCAGGCTATAGCCCATGAGGGCGAGGTCGCGCGCGATTGGTTCCACCGCCTGCTGGTCCGCATTACGCACACTGACAAGAACGCGACCCCGTTCGGGCAGGTCGGTCGAGGCCGCGATCTCCGCCTTGGCGAAAGCCGTGGCGAACGAAGTATCGATCCCCATCACCTCGCCGGTCGACTTCATCTCGGGTCCGAGCACCGTATCTACGCCAGGGAAGCGGACGAACGGAAAAACCGACTCCTTGACGGCGACATGTGCAGGGACCCGTTCCTCGGTGAAGCCGAGTTCTATCAGGGTTTTGCCTCCCATTACCCGAGCGGCCAACTTCGCCAGGGGTACGCCGATGGCCTTGCTGACGAATGGGATCGTGCGGGAAGCGCGGGGATTGACTTCGAGGATATATACCTCGTCCTCGAAGATCGCGTATTGCACGTTGATCAGGCCGATGACACCGAGTTCTTGCGCCAGCAGCTTCGTCTGACGAGCCAGTTCGCGCTGAATCTCTGGTCTGAGGGTGCGGGGCGGCAGCGTACAGGCGCTGTCTCCGGAATGAATTCCCGCGTTTTCAACGTGCTCCATGATGCCACCGATCACGACTTGAACGCCGTCGGAGATGGCATCCACGTCGACCTCGATTGCCCCGTCGAGATAACGATCGACGAGCAGGGGCCGCTTTTCGGAAGCGTGGAGCGCCTGTTCGAGATAGCGGCGCAGGGCGGCCTCATCCGCGACAATCTCCATCGCGCGCCCGCCGAGCACGTACGACGGCCGGATCAACACCGGATAACCGATGGTCGCGGCCCCGTTAATCGCCTCAGCGGTACTGCGTGCGAGCACGCCTCTGGGCTGGCGGAGGCCCAACCTATCGACCAGCTGATTGAAGCGCTCACGGTCTTCGGCCCGGTCAATCGCGTCCGGCGTGGTGCCGAGGATGGGGACTCCTGCGAGCGCCAGCGGCAAGGCCAGCTTGAGCGGCGTCTGTCCGCCGAACTGGACAATCACGCCGACGGGTTTTTCACGATCGACGATTGCGAGCACGTCTTCCAAAGTAAGCGGTTCGAAGTAGAGGCGATCGGAGATGTCGTAGTCGGTCGAGACGGTCTCGGGATTGCAGTTCACCATGATCGTCTCGAAGCCGTCTTCCTTCAGCGCCATGCTCGCGTGAACGCAGCAATAGTCGAACTCGATACCTTGTCCGATCCGGTTTGGACCACCCCCCAGGATCATCACCTTGCGCCGATCGTCGGGATTAGCTTCGTCCTCGCCCTCATAGGTCGAATAGAGATAGGGCGTGAAGGCCTCGAACTCTGCGCCGCAGGTGTCAACGGTCTTGAAGACGGGGGCGATATCGAAGGCGCGGCGACGCCGCGCGACGGAGTCCTCGGTGATGCCCTTGAGTTCGGCGATGCGCTGGTCGGAAAATCCCATCGCTTTGGTCTCGCGCAGGAAATCGGGATCGAGCGGTTCCGCGGCGATACGCGCTTCGGCGCCAACGATCTCGGCGAGCGCGTCGACGAACCACGGATCGATCCTGGTCAGACGCTGGATTTCGCCGGGCGCCAGGCCCAGCCGCAAAGCGTCGGCGAGATAATACAGACGTTCGCTGCTCGGCACCGCCAGCCGTGCGCGCACGGTCGCGAGCGCGGCCTCGCGCGACAGTCCCAGGACGCGGCTCTCGAAACCCCAGGAGCCGGTTTCCAGCGAGCGGAGCGCCTTGTGCAAAGACTCCTTGAAGGTGCGGCCGATCGCCATCACCTCACCGACGGACTTCATCTGCGGCCCGAGCTCGTCCGTGGCACCGCGGAATTTCTCGAAGGTGAAGCGCGGAATCTTCGTCACCACATAATCGATGGTAGGCTCGAAACAGGCGGGCGTCATGCGCGTGATGTCATTGGCGATTTCGTCAAGGCGGTAACCGACGGCGAGGCGCGCGGCGATCTTCGCGATCGGAAAGCCGGTCGCCTTCGAGGCGAGGGCGGAGCTGCGCGAAACACGGGGATTCATCTCGATCACGACCATCTTCCCGCTGGCGGGATCGATCGCGAACTGGATATTCGAGCCGCCGGTGTCGACGCCGATCTCGTGGATGATGCGCAGCGCCGCGTCGCGCATCAACTGGTATTCCTTGTCGGTGAGGGTTTGCGCCGGTGCGACCGTGATGGAATCGCCCGTATGCACGCCCATCGGATCGAGGTTTTCGATCGAGCACACGATGACAACATTGTCTGCGCCGTCGCGCATCACCTCGAGTTCGAACTCCTTCCAGCCCTCGACCGAACGCTCGAGCAGCACTTCGTGATTGGGCGATACTTCGAGGCCCCAGCGAACCTTCAGATGGAACTCGGCCGGGTCGCGCGCAATCGAACCGCCGGTGCCGCCCAGCGTCCGCGAGGGGCGGATGATGAGCGGGAGCCCAAGGCGCGCGACCACCGCGTCGGCCTCCGCCGCGGAGCGCGCGATCGCGGACGCGGGCACATCGAGTCCGATATTGAGCATCGCACGCTTGAAGAGGTCACGATCTTCGGCCTTTTTGATCGCGTCAAGCTTGGCTCCGATCAGTTCTACGCCGAATTTCTCCAGTACCCCGGATTCGGCCAGTTCGATGGCGAGGTTGAGCGCGGTCTGGCCGCCCACGGTCGGCAGCAGCGCGTCCGGCCGTTCGCGTTCGATAATCTGCGTGATGATGCCTGCGGTCATCGGCTCGATATAGGTGCGATCCGCGAGTTCGGGATCGGTCATGATCGTGGCGGGGTTCGAATTGATCAGGATCAGACGCAACCCTTCTTCGCGCAGCGCCTTGAGAGCCTGCGTTCCCGAATAGTCGAACTCACAGGCCTGTCCAATAACGATCGGACCGGAACCGATGAGCAGTACCGACTTGAGATCCTTGCGCAGCGGCACTTTGCTTCCTAGGTCTCCCGATAGGTCACGGGGTGGGTGCCGGTTGGACTTGATCGATTCGATCGAGCGCATCCGCACCGTGGCTCGGAAACGCCTCCACCAATCGCCTGAAACGCGCGAACAGATAGCCGGCGTCGTGCGGCCCGGGCGAAGCCTCCGGATGATATTGCACCGAAAAAAACGGCACACCGGTCCCGCGCAGCCCCTCCAGGGTGCGGTCGTTGAGGTTGGTATGGGAAAGTTCGGCGCGACCCTTCACTGATTCAGCATCGACGGCAAACCCGTGATTTTGCGACGTTATCTCCACACGGTTCGTGCGTAGATCCATCACTGGATGATTGGCGCCATGATGGCCGAAGCCAAGCTTGTAGGTCCTCCCACCCAGAGCGAGACCGAGTATCTGATGCCCGAGACAGATGCCGAAGATCGGTTTCTTGCCGAGCAAATCGCGCACCGCTGCGTACGCATAGGGCACCGCAGCCGGGTCGGCGGGACCGTTGGACAGAAAGATCCCGTCGGGATTCAGCGCGAGTACCTGTTCGGCAGGCGCGAAAGCCGGCAGCACCTTGACCCGAAACCCCGCCGCGACCAGCCGCCGAAGGATATTGCGCTTAATTCCATAGTCCAGGGCAACCACCAGCGGGGCATCACGCAATTCTGAGCTGGTCGGACGCCGGTACCCGCTTCCCAGCTCCCACTCGCCGATCTCCCAGTCGTACGGAGCGGAACAGGTCACTTCCTTGACGAGATCGCGGCCGACCAGGCCTGGCGAGGCCTTGGCCTTGGCGATCAATTCGCCGGGATCGAGGTTTACGCTGGAAATTACCGCCTCCTGGGCGCCGGTCGTGCGGATATGGCGAACCAGCGCTCGGGTGTCGATACCTTCGATCCCGACGACTCCGGCGCGTTCGAGATATTCGCCGAGCGCCATCTGGGAGCGCCAGCTCGACGGACGCGCGATATATTCCTTGACGATGAAACCCTCCACATAGACCCGGGCCGATTCCTCGTCGTCGGAATTGATGCCGACGTTGCCGATTTCCGGATAGGTCATGCAGACGAGTTGGCCCTTGTACGACGGATCGGTCAGGACTTCCTGGTAGCCGGTCATCGCCGTGTTGAAGACAACTTCGCCGACAGTCTCGCCGATCGCGCCAAAGGCACGGCCCCGAAAGGTCCGTCCATCAGCGAGTGCGATTATCGCCTCGCGCGCCGTCATTAGAGCGTCACCAGAGCGTCACCGCTCCGCGGCCATCGTAGACGATTTCACCACCAACTATCGTCATCAGCGCGCGACCCTTGAGCTTCATTCCGGCAAAGGGGGTGTTACGGCTCTGCGAAATGAAGTTGACCGGGTCAACCGTCCATTCGCGATTCGGATCGATAATCGTAACGTCACCGCGGGCACCCGCGGCCAGCGTGCCTGCATCCTCGAGCCTGAGCAATCTTGCAGGTGCGATCGACATCATCTCGACCATTCGCACCGGATCGAATACCCCATCATGGACGAGGCGCAGCGCCAGGCCGAGCGCAGTTTCGAGTCCCACCACACCGTTGGCGCAATGCGCGAGTGCCTCAGCGTCTTCTGGCGATAGCCGAGCGGCGGGCCGACCATGGCCGAAAAAACCGCCGAGGCGATCCATGCACTTGGAGGACGCGTCGTGCGGGGCGTGGTCGGTCGCGATCATATCGATCGTGCCGTCGCCCATTGCCTGGCGCAGCGCCGCGACGTCGTCAGGTCCGCGCAGCGGCGGCGCCATCCGTGCGTTAGGACCCCACAGCAGCACTGCGCTGTCATCGAGCGTAAAGTGATGGGGCGTAACTTCACAGGTAACCTCAACGCCGTGATGCTTCGCTGCGCGGAGAATCTGCAAGGCTTCGGCGGTCGAGATGTGGGCGACGTGAACCCGCGCCTGCGCGCCTAGTGCGATCGCGAGATCGCGGCGTACGCGTCGGTTTTCTGCGCTGACCGGAATCCCCACGACGCCGAGGCGCTTGCTCGCTTCGCCGCCGTTCATCGCACCCTGCCCGGTCAGTGTACGATCTTCCTCGTGCAACGAGATGGCGAATCCCAGGCGCGAAATCCGATCGAGTGCGCTGGAGAGCACGGTTTCGCTGTCGATCGGTATGCCGTCGTCGGAGAACAGCCGCGCGCCCGCCTCCGCCATCGCGGCGGCGTCGACCAAATCGCGGCCGCCCAGCCCCATCGTGACCGCGGACACCGGAATCAGTCTCGCGCCGTCAACCGCGCGTGCGCGATCGAGCATGTAACGAGCGACTTCAGGCGTGTCGTTGACTGGCGATGTGTTAGCCATCGCCGCAACCGCGGTGAATCCTCCGGCGGCTGCGGCGCGCAATCCGCTTGAAATGGTTTCTTTCGCCGGGAAGCCGGGGTCGCGCAGATGGACGTGCGGATCGATGAGTCCCGGTACGACCCAGAGCTCGGCACAATCAATCACCAAGCTATCCGCGGGAGGGCTAAGAGTGCGGCCGGGTTCAAGCGCCGCGACCTCACCATCAGCGACGAGAACATCGTAGGTCCCGTCGATGCCCGCCGCCGGATCGATCACTCGACCGCCGGTCAGGAACAAGGGCCTCACGCCGGGCTCTCCCGTTCCTTGAGCGAATCGACCATGGAATAGAGCAGCACGCGGTCCGAGGTCCTTCCCGCGTCGGTTTCGCCGCCAACTCCCAGGCGGACCTGAACGCGTTCAGCGCGCTTCGTTGGTATGTTCTTGCCGACATAGTTTGGTCGAATCGGCAGGGCGCGATGGCCACGGTCGATGAGTACCGCCAGTCTGACCGCCGCGGGACGTCCGTGTTTCCATAGCGCGGTCATAGCGCGCTGCACGGTCCATCCACTGTTGATCACGTCGTCGACCAGCACGACCGTACGGCCGTCGACGTTGAAAGCGTCGGTGCCGTCGATCGCGCGCAGTTGAGAGTCGCCGCCGTACACATCGAGCGCGGCGCAGGGTGGCCGCACCTGCGTCTGCGCTTCAACCAAGTCGCGGAGGCGAAGCGCGAGCATCGCACCGCGGCTGACCACGCCGACGATCGCCAACGCGGTGAGGTCGGCAACATCGGCAATCACTTGCGCGGCGATCGCTTCGCACGCACGTCCGATTTCGGCTGCGTTCATGACTTCGCGCTGCGGGCCGCGCTTGTAGGGCTCATAACCGCGCTCCTCGGCTTCCTTGACGCTTTCGAAGACCGCGAGCGTGCCCTCCTCGCTCCACTGGCGCACGTAGCCATAGAGATTTTCGTCGAAATGATAGTACCGATGCGAGGTCGCGTGGCCGACGTACTCGACCCGCAGATCGCGCTCGCAGAAACCGCAGCGCAGCGCCAGAAACGTACGATTCGAGCCGTGCGCAAGTCGAAAACGCGCGGTCAAATATGGCCCTTCGTGGCGGACGATGCAGCTCGCGTTGGCGCATCGGGGCGCGGGTTCATGCCTGAAGGCGATCCACTGGTCCGGCGGTCCCGGCCGCACCGTTGTGCGGGCGGCGCTTTCGAGCATCCATGCGATCAGGGCCATCCGAACCGGAACGCCGGCGGCGGCCTGTTCGAAGTAAACCGCGCGCGGGTCAGCATCCAATTCGTAGGCCAGCTCGTCAGTTCGCGGCAGCGGATGCATGACGACGGCTTCCTGCGTGCGGCTGGTGCGCAGCGCCCGCGCATCGAAGTGAACGTAGCCGGCGGGCGAACCTTCTTTCTCGCTCAACCGTTCACGCTGTAGCCGAGTCACGTAGAATGCGTCGAGCGCAGTCGGCGGACGGGCTGCCGGTATCTTGTCCAGGGGGTTTTCGCTGGTAAACAGCGCCATCTGATGCGGGGCGCTGGGCGTGAGATAGAGTGCGTCGAGATCGCCGGCAAAGGAGGATTTGAGCTCATCGATCGAGACGGTGGAAAACTTGTAGTTGCGCTCGGCGGCAAGGCGCTCAAGGACATACTCGGGTACGTCCATTCCACCGTATGGAACCGCCACGATATTCGCGCCGAAGCGGGCCAGCGCATAGATCAGCGAATGAACCGTGCGACCGAATTTCAGGTCTCCGCAAATCGCCACCGTAAGACCCTTTAGATTCCCTTTCTTGCGCCGCAGAATGTAGAGGTCGCACAGGGTCTGGGTCGGATGCTCGCGGCTGCCGTCGCCCGCGTTAATCACCGGCACCGGCGCATATTCGGCCGCTACCCGCGCCGCGCCGTCGTATGGATGGCGCACCACCAGCAAGTCCGCGTAAGCGGAGACGACCCGCACGGTATCCGCAAGGCTCTCGCCCTTGGCGGCAGAAGACGCGTGCATATCGGCGGAGCTAATCACCGAGCCGCCGAGGCGAAGCATCGCAGACTCGAAGCTGAGCCGGGTCCGGGTTGAGGGTTCGTAGAACAGCGTCGCCATGATCAGGCCGCTGGCGCGGTCGGAGCGGGTGCCGTCACGGAGATTTTCCGCGAAAGTATCGGCCAGTTCGAAGATCCGCTCGATCTCGGGAAGCGCGAGATCCTCGATCGAGATCAGATCGTATTTGGGCAGACGACGCATTGATCAGCGCTTTTCACCTCCGACGACGACCGCGTCGACACCATCGATTTCGCCGAGGCGCACGTACACCCGCTGTCCGATCGGCGCGGCGACGTTCTTGCCGATGTAATCCGCGCGAATCGGAATCTCATGCTGGCCGCGATCCACCAGCACCGCGAGTTGAATGGCTTCGGGTCGGCCCAAATCTCCCAGCGCGGTGAGTGCGGCGCGCACGGTACGGCCCGTGTACAGAACGTCGTCGACCAGGACGACGCGGCCGCCATCGAGCGAAAACGGTATATTCCTCCCCAACAGGCGAGGATCCCCCGATTCGCCCTTGCCGTCGTCGCGATAGGAAGAGATATCCAGCGTGCCGACCGGGATCTTGCGTCCGCTGTCCTCGCGCAGCACGCGCGCGAGGCGGTCGGCCAGGGTCGCCCCTCGCCGCAGGATGCCCACCAGCGCGAGGTTGCCTGCGCCATCATTGCGTTCGGCGATTTCGTGGGCGATCCGCTTGACGCAGCGGGCGATCGCTTCGGCGTCCAGCGCGATCGAGGGTTTGTCGCTCATTGATCCGGTCCGACAGCCGGTTCTGGGCAAAAAAACTCCGGTCTGCGGACGCAGCCGGAGCCGTTTTCAACTACTCGCATCAACCTCACCTTTTCGCCCTCGCAGGAGCAATTTAAAGGCACTTGTCATTGTGCGCGCGTTCGATTCGGTAGTCAATCGGGAACGGACAAATCACGACGAAAACAGCCTGCCGCGTCCGCCGTTTCAACGGCGCCCGAGCGCCCGCGGAGCTTCTCGTGCGACGCGGCTAAGCGCTTTACTTGCCCTGCAGCACCGGCTGAATCGTGATTTTCGACTGGAGATTGTCGAGCGACTCCTGCACCCCTTGCGCCGCGATGTCGTGGGCGCGCACCCACCGAGCGCCCTGCTGGATAAAGTTGGGCAGGTCGAGAATATTTTCGGTCAGCGCCTGCTGCTGCTTGGCGAATTTCGCCGTCCACACGACCTGCTTGCTGTTCTCATCGACAAAATAAAGGGTAAAGGCGACCGCAGCCGGAGTCTGCGCGGCATAGTTGTAACCTACGCGCTCGCGAAAGCGATTGAGTGCGCCGTAAATTATCCCGTCGGCCGCTACTTTGCGCCCAAGTTCCAGCGCATTCTGGTCCATGTTGGCCTGGGCACTGGGCGGCATCTGCTGCATCGCGGACAGCACGTCGTCCTGCGGCACAACTTCCCATCCGCCCATCATGGCGGCACGCGCGTAGATTTCCGCACTGACCGACTCTGCGGCGCCCGCCTCGAGCGTTTTGTCGATCTGATCGGGCAAGTCGATTAGCTGCATCACCGCGATCCGATGGATGACCACCGCTTTGATCGAGCGAACGGCATGAACGTCGAGGCCTGGCGTTCGGCTGAAGCCGGGCAAACTGCCGACGGCGTCGTTCATCGCCTGTACGACCGGTGCGTTCTCTACATCGTTGCAAGCAGCCAGCGCGATCAATGCCACCGCGGCCAACCCGCAGAGCAACCCTCGGGCCGTCACGATACCACCTTGATCGAAAGCTCCTTTAACTGGCGTGAATCGACCTCGGATGGCGCTCCGCTCATCGGGTCGACCGCCTTCTGCGTCTTGGGAAAGGCCATCACATCGCGCAACGAATCCGTGCCGCACACCATCATCGCGATTCGATCGACCCCGAACGCGATCCCGCCATGCGGCGGCGCGCCATAGGTGAGCGCCTCGAGCAGGAAATTGAACTGGCCCTGCGCCGCCTCGCGCGACAGGCCCAGAATACCAAAGATCTTCAGCTGCAATTCGGGATCATGGATACGAATCGAACCACCCCCCATCTCCTGGCCGTTGAGCACCATGTCATAGGCGAGGGCGCGTGCTTTCGCCGGATCGGAATCGAGCAGACCGACGTCGTCGGGATGCGGCGCAGAGAACGGATGATGGGCGGAGACTAGCCGCTTTTCTTCATCGCTGTGTTCGAAGAGTGGAAAGTCGACAACCCACAAAAAACGCAAGGCCGCCGGGTCCGACAGGTTGAACCGATTGCCGAGCCGCAGTCGGAGTTCGCCCATCACCGGACGCACGTCCCGCTTCGCCCCCGCGACCATCAATAGGGTGCCACCCGCGCCCAGACCGCAGGCTGCGGCGGCACGCTCACGCTCCTGTGCGCTGACGTGGCGCGCAATCGGCCCCTGCCAGGCACCGTCCGCGGCTTTGGCCCACGCCAGACCGAGTCCCCTCTGCGCCCTTACCGTCTCCGCCATTTCATCGAGTTCACGGCGCGAAAGCTGATTGTCGCCGGGAAGCGCGATCCCGTAAATCGAATCGCCACGCGCCAGTGCATCGGCAAAAACCTTGAACGAAGTACCCGCAAAGGTGGTGCTGAGATTAACGATCTCCAGGGCGAAGCGCAGGTCGGGCTTGTCCGAGCCATAGCGCTCCATAGCCTCGTCGTACGCCATTCGTGGGAACGGCGGCGCAATCTTGATGTCGGCGGCGTATTCGTACACCGACGCCATCATCCCTTCGGCTACGGCCATAACGTCCTCAGGCCGGGGACCGGTCATCTCGATATCAACCTGGCTGAACTCGGGTTGGCGATTGGCGCGCAAATCCTCATCGCGAAAGCAGCGTGCGATTTGATAGTAGCGGTCGAAGCCGCTGACCATCAGGAGCTGCTTCAGCAACTGCGGAGACTGCGGCAACGCGTAGAACTTGCCCGGATTAACCCGGCTCGGCACGAGATAGTCACGCGCGCCCTCGGGTGTCGATCTCCACAAGATCGGTGTTTCGACTTCGATAAAGCCCTGTCCGTCGAGCCACGCGCGAATCCCGCGCAGTGCCTGATGGCGGCGGCGCAGGTTGCGTTGCATTTCGGCGCGGCGCAGGTCGAGGTAGCGATACTTCAGCCGCAGCTCCTCCGCCACGGTATCGGCACCGGCGCCAATCGGAAAAGGGGGCGGCACCGAGACGGCGAGAATTTCCACGGCGTCGACCGCAACTTCGAGTTCGCCGGTTGGCAACTCGCGGTTGATCGTACCCTCCGAACGGCGCACGACCTTGCCTTTGACCGCGAGATAGTACTCTGCACGAACGCCCTCCGCCGTCGTATGCGCGGCCGGCGCGTGAGTCGGGTTGAAGACGAGCTGAATGAGTCCTTCGCGGTCGCGAAGATCGATGAAAATCAACCCGCCATGGTCACGGCGCGTCGCGACCCATCCCCACAGCGCGACCTCGCGGCCATCGTCGGCGATGCGCAGCGCGCCGCAATAATCGGATCGCGGCCATGGCGGCAACGGTGAATATGCGACTTCTATCGGCATTGTCGGTGTGTCGGAAAGGATACCTGTCAAAGGTGGCGCACGAAACAGTCAGTCGGCCGCGGCCTTGATTGCCGCGACCACGTCGGCCTGTGCAACTTCGAGCTGGGTGCTCTTCTTGAGGTTGCGCAGCTGGACGACCCTGCGCGCCATTTCGTTCTCGCCGACGATCAACGCATAGTGCGCACCGATCTTGTCGGCGCGGCGCAAGAGCGCCTTGAGCCCGCGCTCCGGCGAAAGCAGCTCGACCCGCAGGCCTGCTCCGCGCATCTGCCGCGCGATATCGTTCGCGCCGATCACGGCGGCTTCGCCCATCGCGATTATCGCCGCGTTCGGCGCTGTCTGGTCGCGAAGCCTGCCGCTCGCCAACGCCAGTGCGATACGTTCCACTCCGATCGCGAAGCCGGTCCCCGGAACGGCGGCCCCGCCCAACGCTTCGACCAGTCCGTCGTACCGCCCGCCGGCGATCACCGCGCTCTGCGAGCCCACCGCCGTCGACACCACCTCGAACGCCGTGCGCGTGTAGTAGTCGAGCCCTCGCACCAGACGCGGATTGACTACGTAGCGGATACCGGCCTGCTGGAGGAGCAGTTCAACCGTACCAAAATGCTTGCGGCAAGGCTCGCAGAGATAGTCAAGACTGTGCGGTGCGCTTTCCGTATGCTTTGCGTCGATTTTGCAGTCGAGCAGCCGCAGCGGATTGCGGTCGAGCCGCTGATGGCAGTCGTTACACAGTTCGTGCAGATGAGCGCGGCCCCATTCGAGCAACGCGTTCCGGAACGCCGGGCGACACTGGCCGTCACCGAGCGAGTTGATCTGAAATTCGAGATCGAGGCCAAGTTCGCGCCGGAGTTCATCGATCATGATCAGCAGTTCGGCGTCGCAGGCGGCGTCGGCTCGACCGAAAACCTCCACGCCGAACTGATGAAACTGGCGAAAGCGGCCCTTCTGCGGACGCTCCCGCCGGAACATCGCGCCGGAGTAATGAAAACGCTGCTCGGGTTCGCTGTGATCGAATCCCGCCTCGATATAAGCACGCACGACCCCCGGAGTTCCCTCCGGCCGCAGGGCGATCATGGTCGCGGCGTCATCATGGTCCGCAAAGGCGTACATCTGCTTCTCGACCACATCCGAAGTTTCGCCGGACGATCGCTGGTACAGTTCGACGCGCTCGAGCAGCGGCACGCGAATTTCGTTGAATCCATAGCGCTCAACCACGGCACGGGCGCAGTCTTCGACGATACTCGCCGCTCGTGCACTGTCCCCAAGCAGGTCCTGGAAACCTCTAAGTCGCGTCAATCCCAAGATGGCCTATAACCTCGGCGCGCCCGATGGCGGATAGGGCAGTCGCAGCACCGGATCGTTCTGAAGTTATAACGACCGGTGAACAAGAAAAAGGGGCCGCCCGGAAGCAGCCCCTCGGAGCCTATTCCACGCGGATCGGGTCAGACCGTCAGGATATGGATCGTACAGGCCGAGCCGAGACCGATCACGTGCGCTTGTCCGGCCTTGGCATTGGGGACCAGCCGATCTTTCGCGCGGTCGTCCTGCGTCAGATGCCACACGACCTCGCAAATATTAGCCACGCCAGTCGCGCCCAGCGGATGACCCTTGGAGAGCAGTCCGCCGGAGACATTGACGGGGGACTTGCCGCCGAGGCTCGGATGCACGCCGCCACCTTCGTCGATAAACTTGCCCGCCTCACCGTCGCCGCAGAGTCCGAGGTTCTCGTAGTGGACGAGTTCAGCCGTGGCGAAGCAGTCATGCAACTCGGTGAGCGCGATATCCTTAGGTCCGATACCGGCGACTTCGTAAGCCTTCTGCGAGGCCCGGCGGGTCAGCGTACTCACGTCGGGCAGGGTCAAATCGCGATCGGTATACGGATCGGAGGTCAGGATCGACGCCGCGACTCGTGGACGTTTGCGGCCCCCGGCAAGCTGCTTCAGCTTGTCCTCGGAAACCAGGATCGCCGCGGCCGCGCCGTCTCCCGTCGGGCAACACATATAAAGCGTGTTCGGATACGCGACCATGCGGGCGTTCATCACGTCCTCCAGCGTTACCTCGTTGCGGTACTGCGAGAACGGGTTCTTGGTCGCGTGCTTGTGCGATTTCACCGAAATCTTGGCGAAGTGCTCGAGCTTCGTGCCGTACTTGCGCATGTGCTCCATGCCTGCCTGACCAAATACCGCCGGCATCAGGCCCGAGCCAACGCGCCCCTCGGTCGAGTAGGCGGGATCGTTCCCGCCGCCGCCACCGCCCAGCAGACCTTGCTTGCCCATCTGCTCGACGCCGACCGCCATCGTCACGTCGTACATCCCCGACGCGACCGCCATGTAGGCTTCGCGGAATGCGGTCGAACCAGTGGCGCATGCGTTCGCGACATTGATCACCGGAATGCCGGTCTGACCAATCTGCTGGAGGATGCGCTGCCCGACCATCGCATTGGACTGGTAGAGATTGCCCGATGCGAACATCTCGACATCCTTGATCGCGATCCCGGCGTCCTTGAGCGCTCCCAACGCCGCCTCGGCGCCGAGTTCCGGAACGGTTTTGTCAGGATAGCGGCCGAACTTGATCATTCCCGTACCGAGAACGTAGACGTTGCGCATCTCAAATCCTCCAGCGGCTTGGCCTCGAGCCAAGCAAAAGTTGGTTACTTCCCTGCCCCGACGATTCGGTTCGTCAGTTTCGCTTCTTTAAGCTTTACTCGGTTTGAACTGAAAAGCCATCACGGGGTTGCCCTGCCGATCGGTCGCGACCTGGGTGGCGACGAGTTCGACCGGCATCCCGAAACCCTTTTGCGGGTTCTTCTGCAAATCTTCGGGATCGACGTCGATCAGGTTGGACTTCACGCTCACGCCTTCGGGCAAGTCGACCACTGCCGTTACGTAGGGTGTCTTTATTCCCGGGAACGATTGGTGGATCACGGAGAAAACCCAGACCTTGCCCTTGGTCGAAAGGTCAACCTGGCTGAACGACCCCGTCGCACCGCACTTGGAGCATGCGAGCCGTTTGAGGTCGAGAAAAATCGCGCCACACGTGCATTTGATCCCGACCAGATGGGGCTGCGGTTGGAGCTTGAATATGGGGAGTATCGGGCGCGGGCCCGTCTCGGTCTGCGGCGCTTGCTGCTCAGCCATGGATATCCTCCCAACCAACGCGGAAAGCGGAATCGCGGGCGGTATCCCGCGAGCGGAAGTTTCCCACAGCCGGCGCGCGGGCGTCAACCTGCGGCGCCCCTAGCAGCAACGTGATCAGCGCGCGATCGGGAGGTCGCCTCCGCGAAAACTCCATACGCGCAGGCGGTCCCGCGACACATCCGCCGCGATCGCGCCCACCTCGTCGGTGCGCAGCACCCGCACGCGCTGATCGGCGTAGCGGCCGAGCACCTCGGATGCGGGAAAGTGAAAGCGGTTCCTGTAGCCGAGCGAAATCACCGCTACGATCGGATGCACCCTCTCGATGAAGGGTTCGCTTGAAGACGTACGGCTGCCGTGATGCGGAACTTTGAGTATCGTCGCGTCCAGCGGCACGCCCGTCGCGGCAAGTTCGCGTTCTCCCTTGGCTTCGAGATCCCCAGGAAAAAGCAGGGTCGTATGCCCATAGGAGAGCCGCACTACCATCGAAGCATTATTGTCCTTGACCTGGGGCAAACGGACGATCGGGCCGAGACAGCGAACGCCGACGCCGCCGATGATCATCGCCGCGGACGAGCCATCGCATCGGCGCGTGCGCGCACCGGCAGTGCGTATCGCCTCGAGCAGGATCGCGTAAGTTGCGCCGCGACTGCTCGTGCCACCGGTCCAGAATTCGGCTGGTGTAAAATTGCGCGCAATGAAGACCAACCCGCCGAAATGATCGCGGTCCGGATGGCTCAATAGCACATAGTCGATGTGCATTATCCGGTTGGCCCACAGATACGGCGCGACGATACTCTCGCCCGGGTCGAAACTGCCCGGAAAGCCGCCGCCCCCGTCGATCAGCATCACGCGCGAACCGGGAAAACGCACCACCGCGCCGTCGCCCTCGCCGACCGCCAGGAAGGTCACCCGCAAGTCGCGGTTGAAGTACCGCTGATAAGTCCATCCCGCCGCGTCCACCATTAGCGCCACCGTCAGTATTGCAGCCGCGGCGCGACGCCCCCCGTGCTGCGCAATCAGCGGCGTCGCACCGCGCTTCCCGGCCTCCGGCGGCGGCAACAGCCAAATCAGTACAAACCCGTACGAAATCGCGAGTTCGAGGAGCGTCGGCGTAAAGATACGACTCCACCCCAGCGGCCAAGTCGCGAACCATCCGGCCAGCCAGGTCCCGGCTGCGGCGAACCGCCCGGCGATCGACAATAGCTCGCGCGCCGGCGCGGCCCAGACAAAACTCGTCGCCGCCGCCGCCAGACCGCATATGACGGCGCCCAGTCCCATAATCGGGACGACGATCGCATTGGCGACCAGTCCGACGATCGAGCACTGGTTGAAATGAAACGCGGTGAGCGGAGCGGTCCCGACCAAAGCCCAGAAAGAGACCGCAACATAGCCGACGATCCATTCCCCGATCAGGTTGGCGCGCGTCCGTTCGGCCCCGAGACCTAACGGGTGGCTCCAGCGCCGCCGCCACCACGAATCAAATCGTCGCATCCCGAGAAGGATTGCCAGTACCGAGACGAAGGAAAGCTGAAAGCCGATATCCGCGGTTGAGCCGGGAATCGCGAAACAAACCACGAGTGCGGCCAGGGCCAGGCTCGCGGTCAATTCGCGCGCGCGGTCGATCGTGATCGCGATCGCATACGCCAGCACCATCACCAGCGCACGGATCGTCGACACGTGATGTCCTGCGATCACCGCGTAGGCGCATACCGCGAGCGCCGACGCGAACGCGGCGATCTTATTTGCGTACCCGA
The DNA here is from genome assembly GCA_963837035.1 of uncultured Pseudomonadota bacterium. GTDB lineage: Bacteria > Desulfobacterota > Binatia > Binatales > Binataceae > JASHZA01. The sequence goes on along the minus strand of CAWIMH010000015.1, from coordinate 318,132 downwards.
GCGCCATTTGCGTCGGGAAGAGTCCCATCACGCGGCGCATGCCCAGGAACGCAACCGCCGCGACAAGCCCCAGATGAAGTCCCGAGATGACCAGCAGATGCGCCATTCCGGTCAGCGCGAAGGTCTGGCGCAGGTTCTCATCTATGCCTCCGCGGTCCCCAATTATCAGCGCGCGCATTTCGGCGTTCTCGGGATACCTCAGGTTGCCATCGATAAAGGCGCCGATATGAGCGCGAATACGCTCGATTTGCGCCGCGGGAAACGGATCGCGATGGTTGAGTATTGCGATCGTCGGCGCCGCACCGGCTTTCGGCGGTCCGACGAACATCGTCGCCGCGATACCCTGGCGCATCAGCCACGCGCGATAGTCGAATTCGCCGGGGTTGCCGTTATTACGCGGAAAGCGCAGCCGGCCCGTAACTGTGATCTCGTCGCCAATACGGAAATGACTCGGGCCGATCACGGCAACGCGGACGAGGCCGGACGCGGGTGGGAGCGCGCCCTCCCCTGGTCCCGCTGGATCTGCACGATCCGGCCGAAACGATCGATTTGAGCGCGCTCGATCCGCTCGTTCCGCGCGTATGTAGAGATACGTCCGGCCTCGACCGGCGTATTCAGGTTCGCGCACGAGGCGTCCAACCAGGGTTATCGCGGCGTCATCGGGAAACCGCGTTAGGTTGGTGGGCGTGACCCGCGGGAAGAGCAATCGATGGACCGGGACGGTCGCGGCCGCGACGATCGCGGTCAAGGCCACGGCGAGCGCGAACGCCGGGCGCGCGGCTATATAGAGCATAGCCGCACCGGCGGCCAGCGCGAGCGCGACGCTCGGCGGAGCGAAGACACCGAGGTTGCCGAGCGCGTCGCCTGCGATCAGCGCCAGCGTCACCGTATAGAGCGGCGGGATTTGGAGAAGCCTTTGCAGTCCGAACGACATGCGGCGGAGCGCGACGCGTATCCGGCGAAGCCACCTTAGGCGAGTTCCGAAGCGCCTCGCGCGAGCTCCGGAGGGCTTCCCGATTACTGCCGCCGACGCCGCGGCGGGCGGGCCCGGCGACGGTGATCGAGTGGCGATGGCCGTATCCCTCCTGACGCACAGATCCTTCGCAATAGCGGCAATAGCCCGCCCTTATCGGGCTTCCAACGTGTGAAGCGCGGATGTCCACAGCTTTCGGATGCTCTGGCGTCGATACCCACAACTTCCGCGCGCCGGGCCATTTTCGTGCAACTGGAGCGTCGATCGCCCGCTCGCGAGTCCGTTGACCACAAGTCGGCGCGCAACGTAAAAGGAAGCAGCGAATTCAGCCGACTGAAACGGAGGTACGTTCCATGGGTGCAGCCGAGAACAAAGAAGTGGTCCGCAAGATGGGCGAGGCCAAAGATCTTGACGGGATGCTGGCCACCATGGCGGACGACATTCGTTGGACTATCATCGGATCGACGAAGTGGTCGCACGTGATGAACGGCAAGAAGGAGATCGTCGACAAGCTGCTCCATCCGATTTTCGCCGAAATGGAAAGCATGGGCAGCAGCACCACCGACAACGTGATCGCGGAGGGCGATTACGTCGTCGTGCAATCGCACGCTACGGGACGCAAGACCAAAACCGGTAAACCCTACAACAACACCTATTGCAACGTATTCAAGGTCGTTGGCGGGAAGATCAAGGAGATTACCGAGTACCTCGACACCGAGTTGGTGACCGCCGCGTTCGGGCGCTAGGCGCGCGACTGCGCGATGCTACGGGAGGCAGGTAAATCATTCTGAACCGAGTCCGCCGGAATGAAGATTCTCGCGAACCTGTAAATCGTTCGCCAGCGTAGATCCTGCGCTTCGCAGACTCCGCTCGGGATGACTCGATGCGACTTGATCGGGATGACTCGGTGAATCGTTCCGCTGGACCGGTGTAGCATGCGGACCTTTCCCTTCGTCACGGCCGACGTCTTCACGCGCACTGCGCTTGAAGGCAACCAACTCGCGGTGATCACTGACGCGCGCGGATTGAGCGATGGCGAAATGCAGGCGCTCGCGCGTGAGATGAAATTCTCCGAGACCACCTTCGTCATGCCGCGCGACCCCGCGATCGAGCGCGAGCGCGGAATAAAGGTCAGGATCTTCACGGTCGAGCAAGAGTTGCCGTTCGCCGGCCATCCGACCCTGGGCACGGCCTACGTGATGCGCGGTGCGCGGGCCGGCGACGACGAGATGGCGCCGGACCCGATTGTGCTCGACCTGCCGGTGGGACGGATCCCGGTCGCTTTTGCGCAGCGCGACGGCGCGCTTTTCGGCGAGATGACCAGCGAGATCCCGTATTCGGTCAGCGACATGAGCCGCGGGAAGTAGCCCGCGTGGCGGGCCTCGAGGTCGGCGACCTCGATTCGAGCCTGCCGATCAAAACGGTCTCGACCGGCAATGCGTTCGCGATCGTACCAATCCGATCGCTGGCTGCGATGCGCGAACTCGCGTTTGATTGGCGGCGAGCGGCGGACTATTTGCGGGGCACGGACGCGAAATTCTTCTATTTCGTCACGCGTGAGACCGAGAATCCCGCGGCGCGACTGCACGCGCGGATGCTCTTCTATGGAGGTGAGGATCCGGCTACCGGCTCGGCGGCGGGTCCGGCCGCCGCCTGGATGGTGCGTTATGGAGTCGCGCGTTCCGGAGAGCAATTCGTAATCGAGCAGGGGATCGAAGCGCGGCGACCGTCTCAGATTTTCGTGCGGGCAACCGGGACCGCTGCCGGAATCCGCGACGTGCGTGTGGGCGGCTACGTGGTCGAGGTGATGCGCGGTGAGATCGCCCTGTAGCGCATCGCCATGATTATGCGCACGAACCGCGCCAGACGCGCGTGCGCTCTTCCGCATCGACCAGTTTGCGGCGGGGAACGAGAGGGAACGCCGAGGGAATCGGACCGGTAGGCAAGTCATTGTGAGCGAATGCGCGGAGTGAAGCATTCCGCGAGCGATTATTCGCTAAGGGAAGGCGCCGGCAGTTCGTCCGCGCGCGGGAGCAGCTGCAACTGGCCGTTGCCCGCGTCGAGATATTCCTGGGCGATGCGATCCTCTTCCTTTTCCACCTGCTCTTCCTGGTCGAGCAGCGCGGACATCTCGATCGAGATGGCGGCGGATCTCGGCCGCGAGTTCCTGGTTGACGCCCTTGACCAGCGCGAGTTGATCGACCGAAGCCTCGCGGATACGCCGCAGGCTGCCGAAATAGCGCAGCAGCGCGCGGCGCCGTACCGGGCCGATACCCTCGATATCGTCGAGCACCGAACGCAGGCGCGCGCGGCGGCGCAGTTCGCGATTGTAGGTAATCGCGAAGCGATGGGCTTCGTCGCGAATGCGCACGAGCAGGAACAGCGCGGTCGAGTTGCGCGGCAGCACGATCGGATCCTTGCGGTGGGGCAGGAACACGCGCTCCTCCGATTTGACCACCGTGCGGTCGCGCGGGTCGTTGAGCACGTGCTGCTTGGCAATGGAGACCACTTCGATCTGATCGCACAGGTCGAGATTCCTTGAGCACTTCGAGCGCGACGTTGAGCTGTCCCTTGCCGCCGTCGATGACCCATAGGTCGGGAAATTCGTTTTCGGCCTCGCGCGCTTAGCGCGGCGGCTCAGCACTTCGTACATGCTGGCGAAATCGTCCTGGCCGTCGACGGTGCGAATGCGGTAGCGGCGATAGAGCGCCTTTTGCGGTTCGCCCTCGTCGAAGGTGGCCTGCGACCCGACCACCATCGCGCCCTGGAGATTCGAGATGTCGTAGCATTCGATGCGCTTGGGGGTGTTGCGCAGGTGGAGCTTGGCGCGCAGTTCGGCGAGCATCTTCTCGCGCGTGTTTTCGTTATCGCGACGGGCGGCGAAGCTCTGGCGGGCGTTATCCATCGCCATCTCGAGCAGGCGCAGCTTATCGCCGCGCTGGGGCACGAGGAACTCCACCTTCGGCCGCGCCGCTCGGAGAGCAGTTCCGCGCGCACGTCGGCGTCCTCGAGCTCGACCGGCAGAATGACCTCGTCGGGCAGAAGCGCGCGCCCGCGTAATATTGCGTCAGCAGGTCGGCGAGGACGTCGTCGTCGGGGAATTCGAGGTCCTGGAAGCTCCATCCCTGCGTGCTGGTGAGCTTGCCGTTGCGGACCATCAGCACGATGGCTTCGATGAAGCCGCCTTCGCGGTAGAGGCCGAAGACGTCCTGGTCGCCGCCCCAATGATGGAGCACGGTCTGGCGCTCGACGGTCTTTTCGATCGACCGCGGACGCTGTCGCGCACCCGCGCCGCCTCCTCGAATTCCAGGCGTTCGGCGTGCGCCTTCATCCGCTCGCGCAGTTCGCTTGCAGCAGTTCGAGGTTCTTGCCCTCGAGCAGCATCTGCGCTGCGTGCAGATGGCGCTCGTATTCGTCGCGATCGACCGGCAGGCAGCAGGGTCCCGAGGCAGCGCTTGATCTGGTATTCGATGCACGGCCGCGAGCGGTTGCGGAAGACCGCGTCGGAGCAGGTGCGCAACGGAAAGACTTTGCGGATGACGTCGATGGTCTCGCGCAGTCCGTCGGCCGAGCCGAACGGGCCGAAGTAGCGGCCGCCGTCCTTGACGATGCGGCGGGTGACGGTGATTCGCGGCCAGGCGTGATTGGTGACCTTGGCGCTCAGGTACGATTTGTCGTCCTTCAGGCGGATGTTGTAGCGCGGCTTGTACTGCTTGATCAGGTTGTTTTCGAGGATCAGCGCTTCTTTTTCACTGCGCGCGACCAGCGTGTCGAAATCGCGCACGCGGCCGCATCAGGAAGCGCACCTGGAAGCGGCCGTCGCCGCCGTCGCGAAAATACGAGCGCACCCGCGGGCGCAGCGACTTGGCCTTGCCGACATAGAGGACCTTGCCGTGCTTGTCCTTCAGCAGGTAGACGCCGGGCTCGGCGGACGTAGCGTCGAGTTTGCGCGAGAGGGCTTCGTCTTCGATTTGATCGCTGTCGGCGTCCGGGATGGGCAGGTCGACGGCAGACGGGTCGGCACGGTCGGGATAGTCCACCAGCGAATCAAAGCGCGGCTGGGATCCGGCCGGGTCCGTCGCCGCAAGATCGGACCCCGGCACGGCGCCGGTGAGGTGTTCCGATGCAGGGGCGCCGGGCTTACCGGCAGGTCCGGTAGCCGCTCCCTCCGCGGAACGGAGCATGGCGGCGGCGGCACGGCGGTTGGTCGGTCGGGAAGGCATCCAAGAACTACTATATCACCGGCGGCGACCGCTTTGGCGTCCTCCGATGACCCTGGCTGCGCGGCCGCTGGCCTGTTATTTCACTGTTGGCCAGAGTGTTGAAGCGCCGAAAAAAGGAGCAGGACCATGGGCAGGCTCGACAATAAGGTCGCAGTGATCACCGGTGCGGGGAGCGGCATGGGCCGCGCCACCGCGGTGCGGTTTGCCGGCGAGGGCGCCAGCGTGGTGATCGCAGATTTGAACGAAGAAGGCGGTCAGGCCGCCGTGCGCGAGTGCAAGGAGAATGGCGGGCGCGCGGTCTTCCAGAAGACCGACGTCTCGAGCGAGGGCGAAATCAAGGCGGCGATCGAGCGGGCGGTGAACGAATTCGGCCGGCTGGATATCACCTACAACAACGCCGGACTGGCGGGCGCGCTCGGATCGATCGAGCAGACCACAGCGGAGAATTGGGACCGAACCTTCGCCGTGCTGCTGCGCGGGGTCTTTCTCGGAATCAAACATTCGATCGCGCCGATGCGCAAAGCGGGCGGCGGCTCGATCATCTCGACCGCGTCGATCGCGGGAATTCTCGGCAGTGCCGGCCCGCTGGTCTACAGCGTGGCCAAGGCCGGGGTGATTCACCTGACCAAGTGCGCTGCGGTGGAATTGGGGAAGGACCGGATTCGCGTCAACTGTATCTGTCCCGGCGGAATCAATACGCCGTTGCTGCACAAGCATATCCCCGGGGGTGAGCCGGCGACGCGCCAGTTGCTCGAGGTGGCGCAGCCGATTCCGCGTCCGGGTGGAGGCGAGGATATCGCGGGGATGGCGCTGTACCTGGCAAGCGACGATGCGGAGTGGGTGACGGGGACCGCGATGGTGGTCGACGGCGGATTCGTGGCGCGCGGGAATATGTTCGGCGGGCAATCCGCGTTCGAGGTGCCGAATCGCTGGTCGGGCCCCAGTTTCCAGAAAGACTGAGGCGAGGGAAAGCGGATCGCGCCGATCGAGTCAGGGCGCGCGTGCCTAGCAGCCTAATTCGATTCGTGTCCGCGTTCGAGGTCGAGGTGAGCGGCTAAGCTCCGCGCGTCGGCGCGCGGACGGAACGAGTGATCGAGCGGATGATGGGGTCCGCCGCAGACGGGCACGGCTTCCATGTAGCCGCAGATACATCGATAGATGTAATAAGCCTCGCCATTGATCTCGCGGCGGTAAAAGCCGAGAAATCGATGCTTTAGCTCGATATCTTCGTCGATGTCCGAGTCCCGCTCGTAATGTTCTATGTTCGAGTCGCGCATTGCCGGATCCGATTCAAGACGATAACTGCGTCGTTAGTTACTCTATAACAGTCTTATGATGTTAAGACAATACCTTGCGGCTCATCGGATGGGATAGGCATCAGTCATTATCCTAAGCTATCCGCCAAGGCGAAATCAAGGCGTAGCAAGCGGGTCGAGACGGCGAGGGCTATTTCTGCGGGTCTGGGGTGAGTCGCAGCCTACCCTGCCTGGGGGCCGACGGCTGTGAGGAATTGCGTCGACCGCGGCCGCTGCGGGGCTTCGCGCCCGCGACCGGGGATGGTCCGCCGCTGTCGCGTCCAGCGGCTGCAGAGCGGTCGTTGGGACGGGAATGAGCGCTGCCGGCTGGAGCATCGGGAGGCGCGGATGGTTTGTCGAGGCCGAAAACTTGCCGTTCGAGGCGTTTGATGCGGTCGCGCAGTTCAGCGGCTCGTTCGTATTCGAGATCCTCGGCGGCAGCGATCATTTGTTGGCGCAACTCGGTAATTCGGTCCGACAGCTCGTGGGGCGGGATAAACTCATCTTCTGCTTTCGATTTGGCCGGGGTGTCGATCTCGGGCACGACCGCCCATTCGGGCGAATACATTTCGACCAAGGATGCGTCGATCGCCTTGACCACGGAACGCGGGGTGATGTCGTTCGCTTCATTATAGGCGACCTGCCGGGCGCGGCGGCGATAGGTCTCGTCGATCGCCTTGCGCATCGAATCGGTGTTGACGTCCGCATACATGAGCACGCGGCCGTTGAGATTTCGCGCAGCGCGGCCGATGGTCTGGATCAGTGAACGGGCCGACCGCAGGTAGCCCTCCTTGTCGGCGTCCAGGATTGCGACCAGGGAGACTTCGGGAAGGTCGAGGCCCTCGCGCAGCAGGTTGATCCCGACGAGGACGTCGAATTCACCCTTGCGGAGGCTGCGGATGATCTCGACACGCTCGATGGTTTCGATATCGGAGTGGAGATAACGCACGCGGACGCCCAGGTCGTGGTAATAGTCGGTGAGATCCTCGGCCATCTTCTTGGTCAGGCAGGTGACGAGCACGCGCTCGTTGACGGCGACGCGTTTGCGGATTTCCTCGAGCAGATCGTCGACCTGCGTCCCGGCCTTGCGGACCTGGATTTCGGGATCGATCAAGCCGGTCGGACGGATGAGTTGCTCGACGACCAGTCCGCCGGACTTTTTCAGTTCGTAGTCGCCGGGTGTCGCGGAGACATAGACGATTTGCCGGGTGAGCCCTTCCCATTCCTCGAAGTTGAGGGGGCGGTTGTCGAGTGCTGAGGGGAGGCGGAAGCCGAACTCGACCAAGGTGCTCTTGCGCGAGCGATCGCCGCGGTACATGCCGCCAAGCTGGGGTATGGTGACGTGGCTTTCGTCGATAAAGCACAGGTAGTTTTTGGGGAAATAGTCAAGCAGCGTGGGTGGCGGCTGCCCGGGTGCGCGACCGGTCAGATGGCGCGAGTAATTCTCGATACCCGGACATACGCCCATCTCGGCGAGCAGTTCGAGATCGTAGAGCGTGCGCTGTTCGAGGCGCTGGGCTTCGAGCAGGCGATTCTCCGCGCGGTAGTATTCGAGACGATCCTTCAGTTCGTCCTTTATATTGCGGACCGCGGTCTCCATGCGATCCGAGGTGGTGACGTAGTGCGAGGCGGGATAGATCGCGACCGCCTGGAGCTTGCGGATGATCTTGCCGCGGAGCGGATCGATCTCGTAGAGCGCTTCGACTTCGTCGCCGAAGAATTCGATGCGCACGGCGCGGCTTTCCTCGTAGGCGGGGAACACTTCCACGGTGTCGCCGCGGACGCGGAAGGTGCCGCGATGGAAGTCGTAATCATTGCGCTGGTACTGGATATCGACGAGCTTGCGCAGCACCCGATCGCGTTCGATGCGCTGCCCCTCTTCGAGGAAGACCAGCATCTCGAAATACACCTCGGGCTCGCCGAGGCCGTAAATGCATGAGACCGAGGCCACGATCAGGACGTCGTTGCGCTCGAGGAGGGCCTTGGTGGCGGAATGGCGCAGCTTGTCGATCTCGTCGTTGATGCTCGAGTCTTTCTCGATGTAGGTGTCGGTTGAGGGGACGTAGGCCTCGGGCTGGTAGTAATCGTAATACGAGACGAAGTAGCGCACCGCGTTGTCGGGAAAGAGGCTCTTGAATTCGTTGTATAGCTGCGCGGCCAGCGTTTTGTTGGGGGCAATCACCAGGGTCGGCCGGTTCACCTGCGCGATCACGTTCGCCATGGTGAACGTCTTGCCGGAACCGGTGACGCCGAGCAGTACTTGGTGATCGACACCTTCGGTCAGATTGCGGGCGAGTGCTTCGATAGCGTTGGGCTGGTCTCCCTGCGGCTTGTAGCCGGAGACGAGCTTAAAGGTGCCTTCCTTTCCACGCGCCAGAGAGAGCATCGCTCGAGATTGTAGCAGGGTCGGTCGCTGGGTCCGAACAGTTCTGGGCGCAGAGAGCGTCCGGTGCGGCTCCGCGACTATCCGCGTCTTATAGCTCCAAGCTGCTATGAAATGTTTTTGCCGTCGATTGCCTCGTTAACGGTCTTGGGGCCTACTGGAATGCAGGTTATATCACCAGATTTTCGCGGAGAAAAAAGTTGCAAACGCAAAAGGTAACTGTATAGTCTTGCACCTGTTGGATTTTGGCCCCGAGGGGCCTGGAGGAAATTAAAAGGGGCGTCGGTTTTGAGTGGTAGCCCTCTGAGAATCCTGACGCGGCGTCGACCGACCCTCCGCGTCATGCAATGGGGTCCTATAAGCCGGATTCAGGCTGCTCGGTAACATCAAGGCCATGGCCCCGTTGGGGTCGTGGCGACAGCGGAAGGAAGGTTCCAAGTGAGAAGACTTGCTCAGTGGCTGATGTGGTTAGGTGCATTGTCGATGCTGTCGGCGTGCTCGAATATGAGCGACCGGGAGAAGTGCATCCTCGAAAGCGCAGGGGCGGGCGGCCTGGTCGGTGGTGGTATCGGCACGGGAGTGGCCCTCTCCAAGAAGAACCAGAAGGCGTACCTGGCATGGGTGGTTCCGACCGGTGTGGCCGGCGGCGCGCTGATTGGTGGAGCGATCGGATATTTTGCCTGCCCACCTGAAGCACCACCACCGGCACCGCCTCCGCCACCACCTCCTCCGCCTCCACCGCCACCGCCTCCTCCGCCCGTTGCGCAGAAGATCATCCTGCGTGGCGTACATTTCGACTTCGACAAGTCCTTTATCCGCGAAGTCGACAAGCCGGTGCTTGACGAAGCGGCAGACACTCTCAAGGCGAACCCGAACGTCAAGATCTACGTTAATGGCTACTGCGACAAGATTGGCACAGAGGCCTACAACTTGAAGCTATCGCAGCGGCGCTCCGAGTCGGTAGCGGCATACCTGGAGGACAAGGGTATCCCTGCCAGCCAGCTCATTCCGCAGGGGTTTGGCAAGACCCATTTCGTGGCGACGAACAAGAACGCGGATGGTCGTGCCCAGAACCGACGCGTCGAGCTGATACCGGCCGATCAGCAATAATGGCGGTTCGATCGGCGACGGTTAGCTAAAATTGGCCTGCCGCAGCCTCGATGAGGGGTTGCGGCAGGCCTCTTCCTGAACGCCGGGTTTTTCACTAGATTTTGGTGCGGTATGAGGGGGAACGGGAACGTGAGTAAACTTGCGTTTGCGGCTGCAACCGCGGCCGCGTTTTTGATGGGTACGTCGTTCGTAACAGCTCGGGCGGGTACAGCAGATACCTCGAACGTGCGGCCGGTTTCGGTCACAGTCGGCGCAAATACCCCGCGACAGAATTTCCCATCTACCGTACCAAACTCCGAACCGGACCACGCGGCGTCTCAGGCCAACTCAAATGACCTGACGATTACGCATGCGAGCGGTCTGAGCCGCCCGCCTTCACACGGAATCACCGCGGACGTCAGGGCTATTCTGTCCCGGCTCAGTATCGTTCAGAGGCACAAATTTGAACGCGCTTCTGCGGATTTCCCGGCGTTTTGCCAGGATTGGGAGCGGCGCTTGCACGACCGCGAAGTCAACAATCTCGAGCATATGAACTGGCAGAAACGCGGCGGGTACCAGACCGCGACTTATGTCGCGTACGGCAAGGTCCAGGCTTGCGACACCAAGGAATCGTCCAGGGGCGTTCCGATCGGGAAGCTCTCCTACCAGGAATACAACTACTACCTTACGGGCAAAACGGTCGACGAGGCGAGGCACACAGCGCCCAAGCTGGTGAGTACGACCAACACGCTCGAGATTTTCTCGTGGGAAAAGAATCGCTGGTTCTATTGAAGTCCAGCACCGTCTCCCGGTCGTTCTAATAGCAATTTGACAGCTCCTTAGGGGGAGCGCCTCGATGCTCGTACGGCGAGGCTGTGTATCATCCGGTCTCGGTCTAAACTGAAGATTGCGGCGCATAGCGGTAATATGAGCGAACCATCCTCTGGAGGGCGACGGCGGTTTATGCCATGCGGCGGTTTATGGAAGACCTGGATCGTCCGCATCACCGCCTGGTTGCAAAGCCAAGTCGGGTCGGTCGGCTGCAGCCAGGAGCTCCATCATCGCTTTGTACGGCTCAAGGAATAGCGGCAATGGTTTCGGTCTGGGCGTAACCCTGAGCTCGACCTCGCCCGACTTGTACCCGTTGATCGCGGCTTTATGGGCGAGAACGCTAACCGCGGCGCGCGTGCTTTGCGGATCGCCTTGCTGAATGCCGGCCGTCAGGCAGTGGTACAGCTCCTCGCACCATTCGGTATCAAGGCGTCTCATCTCATACGCTGCCAAAGCGGGAGCTCGCCGAAGCGCTCTCCGCACGGCTTTATGGCAGGCTGTTGCGGTGATCTTGTAATCGGGCGGAAAGTGTATGCCGTCCAGAAGTGGTGTCACTGGCACCTTCTGCCCGCGCCCTAACTGCGTAATATGCTGCGCCACAGCCTCGTAGCTGAGGCCGTCTCGTTTCAGCCGCATCGCCTCAATTTCAACCCACTGCGCTCGCAGCATATCTGAGGAGAGCACTGTCGGTTGGTTGAGATTGCGGAAGCGTCCGTCCGGGCTTCGCGTCGACATGATATTTCCTCGGCTAGAGGATTCGGGCCCCTTTGCCGGGCGATCCGTGATATGGTATCTAGTATTACGCTATTACGCAATATAGGTATAGAGATAAACATCAATGAAAACATCCGGGCGCGGTCAGGAACTGGATTCAGAGCCGCATTTTGCGCCACGTCTCCACGAGCTGGTGGCGGAGTTCGGGTCCCGCTACGCTTTGTCGAAAGCCAGCGGTATCGCGGTCAGCACGTTACAAGGCTACGAGGCGGGGTCGAAACCGGGGCTGGACGCGCTTTTGTCCCTGGCGCGGACCGGAAATGTCAGCCTCGACTGGTTGATGACCGGCAGTGGAGAAAAACGGCCGACTGGCATGATCCCGGGAGCATTGCTCGCCGACGTCGTCATGGTCGACCAATACCAGCCGGGGACTTCGATTGAGATCCCGATGATCATCGGCCGAATTCCCTTCAGCCGGCAGCTGCTGGAGAACAAGCTCGGCCTTCAGGAACCTACGCACGATACGCTGATCGCGATCGAAGCAACGCACAATCTAGCCGGCATTCAACGCGGCGACCTGGTACTGATTGACCGGAAGCAAATCGGCCTGATCGACGACGGGCTTTACCTGTTGAAATCTCCGGGGCTGGCGCTCAGGGAAATTTCGGTGTTCCCCGGCGAGTGGGTCCTGGTGACTGCTGCCGAAAGTGAAAGGGGAAAAAAACAATCAGCGAAGCTCAGCCGAAACTCGCTTAAGATGCGGCGCAGCGAACTATTGGGCTCACGCGGGCATGCTTGCAAAGTGGTCGCACGAGCGGTTTTTGTGCAGCGCATAATCTAGAGCACCGGGGGCAACGAAATGTGCGACCGCCAAGAGACGCCGCAGTCAAAGTTATCGCGTGGTCTTTTTTCCGGTTGCACGAAGCCGATCGAGGGTCTCCTGCTCGTTCATCCTAACGATTTAAACTCGGCCGGATGGCTAGATGGGGAAGGCGTATCGAAGAAAAAGCGCTCTGAGATGGCCCGTAGGGCCGCAAAGGCGCGTTGGGGAAAGTAAGCTACGGCTTTGGCGGTCGGACCAATGGCATTCTGTTCGCTATGTCGGTCAAATCCTGAGCTTCGGGGTGTTTCGCTCGGATTGTCTTGCCGCCACTGGAACGAATAAAGATTACATGCGCATCAGGTGGCCATTCTTGTTGTACGTCAATCCGGAAATCGCCCTTAGTAACGGCGCGCACAGCATCGGCATCTAGCACCGCAATTCCATGCTTGGCGAACATGCCACCCTTTACGGAATCGACGTGAGCCTCGTTCACTCCAGGAAGACACCCTAATCAGCGAGATTTCTCCGACAAAAGCCGCTTGCTGAACTTCGAGTTGGCCATTGGCATTTGGCAGATACCAAATGTCTTCAATAAAGCGCCACAGCAGTTCACCAAGCCCCACTGGAGATTGTGGACCGCCACTCCCGCCCGCCATGTCCTAATGTTTTATCTTGGAAAGCGACTGCTTACAAATTCGCCAGCACGCGAAAGATCAGGCAAATCGCCACTATCGCGACGACGGCGATCATGGCTCAAGAAGAGATATTCGATCGTTCGATCGGGATAGATAAATAGCGACAATTCCGCTATCGAGTTTTGCCATTTCAACTGGATTGCGCCCTCAGAAGTTGCGCTGACAAGAGACACAAACGCGCCCTCGCGCCCTGCGCGTTCAGCAACCTCTCTGGCCGCATCAAACAGTTCTGGCGCGGGTTTGTGTGCGCGCCAACTGTCGCTGCCAGATGGCAGTTGCTCCAGTCTTTTCAACTGCTCAAAGAAATGTACCCGCCACGCGCCGCCGTCTCCACCCCTGTGCCGGAATGGTAAACCGCTCATGCAATTAATCGTAGCGCTACTGTCGGTTGATTTGGCACCATGACATGGAAGTTTTGCCTTGAATACCATACAATTTGCCTTCCGAGTGCCATATTTTCTTCATGCCATTCGCGTGGTAACCTTGAACCACGACGATGGGGAGAAAGCGCTATGACGCTCCGTCAAGATACAGAAAGAACGATAGAGAAAACCAAGGCCGATATACGAAAACTGGAATTGGAACTGTATGCACTCCAAGGGTATCTGCGGGCATACGAGGAAACCTTGAAGAGAATCATTCGCGACGAAGAATCGTCGGGTTCTCAGGCTGAACGAGCTTTACGAGCCGGATCGTCCGTCGCCAAGGCCCGTGACGCAATTAAGAAAGCGGGCAAAGCCCTTCGCATTGAAGACATCTTGAAAGCCGTCGGCAAGCCAGCCGATAAAAAGAACCGAATCAGCTTGAGCGGTAGTCTCGCGCACTACGTTCGCAACGGCCAAATCTTTACACGGCCCGAACCGAACACATTTGGTCTAACGGAATTTGATCGTGATGGCGAAGAACATGATTCATTTGAGCTTCATGAAGAGCCAGAGAAATTCGGAGGTATAAACGGGAAAACTACCGGAATCCGATAAAAAGCTGGTGCGCTAGCAAACTGAACCAGTGCCTGAATCTTGACCCACTTTTCGCAGCAGCTCGCCGAAGTAAAACTGACCCACGTCAGCGCGCTTTTGATCAGAGGGAGCGCGAGCGCGAGGGGGGACTTTCCCTCGCCATCCTGTGTTAAATATGGAAAACTTCGCGCGCTTGCGCCGCCTGTCCGGCGAAGGGAGAGGTGCAATGGACAAGCGAGTGGTCATTTGCCTTGCGACAATCCTCATGTGCGCCCGGTCGGCGTTGGCCGATCCTGCAGCAGTGGTGAAAGCTCATTCGGATGCCTTCGGGAACGCTTTCAACACGTGTGACGTTCCTGCGGCACTCAATCTGTATGAAGACAACGCGGTCCTCATCTGGCCCATCGAAGGCGAGGTTGCGACTGGCAAAGCGGCCATCGCAAAAGTGATCAAGACAGAATGCTCGGGCGCCGCAAAGTCCTCACTTAAGCAGATAAGTTCGGACTCGCGTTCAATCGGGAAGGACTACATCATCAATGTCGGGATGTGGGACAGCACTATTATCGGGCCTGATGGCAAGCCAACGACCGCGCGCGTGCGAACCACCGAACTGCTGCACAGATCCAACGGCAAGTGGCGCTATGTGATCGACAACGCGTCAATCGGCTTACCGCCGCCTCCCGCGAAGCCCTGAAGCTGCGACTATCGAACGCGTTAATCTCCGAGGTCAATGCTGCTCTTTGGGTCGCCGAAGCAAAACTGACTCACCTTGCTGTTGTCTGATTAGGGGGAGCGCGAGGGGGACTTTCGCCCTCCCCGCCTTGTTCGTGGCGCGATCGGAGAACCCAACCGGAGGGCCAGCCGCGCGGGTTGCATGGTGTCGTTGGATGGCGGCGCCCCCTGATCTGGATTGGACCAAAGGTCCGTTAGACCTCGGGTTGGTTCAGCGGTAGGGTCAGGAACTCATCGGTAGCCTCAGGAAATTGTCAAGAAGGAGTTCCGTATGTATTTCACAAGCGACTCAATGTTGCCCGAAAATCAGCAGCCGTTGATCATCACAGTGGCGCCGTATGGGCCGCAATGGCTTCCGAGCGACTACCCGGAAGACATCCCCGTGACTTGGGAGCAGCAGACGCAAAAGGCCGTCGATTGCTTCAACGCGGGCGCGGCGGTGCTGCACTTCCATGTCAGGGATCCGAAAACCGGCCACGGCTCGAAAAATTTCAACGAGTTCAACGACCAGATTGGGCGAGTGCGAAAGGCCGTACCCAAGATGATCATCCAAGTCGGGGGTTCCATTTCATTCGCGCCTGACCCTGGAAAAGAAGCGCATTGGCTCGGTTACGACACGCGGCACATGCTCACCGAGCTCAATCCCAAACCGGATCAGGTCACGATCGTGGTAGGCAGCACGCAGATGAACATCCTCGACCTCACCACGCCAGACGATGTCCAGGGGACGCAGCTCGCGAATCCCGCAATGCAGACCGCGTATCAGAACATGGTCGCTGACGCGACTCCCGAATTCTACGTCGAGCATCTTAAGCGCCTACGCAAGAACCAGGTCCAGCCCATGTTTGCTATGGCCCACGTCCACACTCTCGAAGCGATCGAGCATCTCATCCGCACCGGCGTGTACATGGGGCCGTTGAATCACACCATGACGGCCATCGGCGGGGCGGGCGGCTGCGGCCGCAATCCTTTTGACTTCATGGAGTGGGTGCGTAGCTCGCCCCACGGCTCCGTCGCGACGTACGAGTCGCTCTGGCGGACAGTGGCACCATACGCAGCCATGGCGGTTGCGCTCGGCATCCATATCCGGGTCGGTATCGAAGACAATCTGTGGCGGCGCAAGGGTGAGCGCATGACTTCAGTGCAACAGGTCGAGCAGGTAGTGCGAATCGCGAAGGAACTGGGACGCAAAGTCGCAAGCGCGGACGAAGCACGTCAGATCCTGAAAATCGGCACCTGGTACAACAGCCCCGACGAGACGCTCGCCAATCTTGGCCTGCCGCCCAACCGCAAGGATGGTCAACTGGGCTTTATCGTGAAGGATACCGACGGGCGACTGCATCCTCCGGTCAGTGGATCCGATGGACACCCGATCGCGGGGCAGTTCGCCACCAAGTAGCGCGGGTCCGTGAGTCGCGTCGAACACGGAATTGACCAGTTACGGCAGCGTCTTCCCGCAGCGAAGGCGCTGCCGCAGCGCACTGACCCGGTCGCTCGCGTTCGCCGGACGCGGGCGTGGCAACTATGCAGAGAGTCGGTTCGATGAAGACAAAAACGCCGGTAGGGAATGAGTAATCGTGAATTTTGTTGAAGCGGCGCGGCTGGATCAAATTGCGCCCGGAACGAGCATAGTCGTCAGGATCGCGGCCAAGGACGTGGCCCTCTTCAACGTAGACGGGAATATATATGCCATCGCCGATTCATGTGCGCATGCTGGGGCGTCCTTGGCAGCAGGAAAACTGAATGGAACGATCGTGACGTGTCGCGCGCACGGCCTGCGCTATGATGTCACGACGGGTCAGGTAACCACCGGTGGTTTTGGAGTTGCCGCGTATCCGGTGAGAGTCGTTGATGGGAAAATCATGATCGCGGTGAGCTAGCGAAACTGGATTATCGTCCGCGACCCGCGCCAAAGATCGCGATCGAGGGTTCTGCGAGTTAGAGGAAATTCAACATGGCATCTAAAAATAATATCGGAACCACGCCTACGGGCGATCGCGCCCCTGAAACGGGCCCGTGGGACGCGGCGGTGGCACAACTGCGCGATTGGGACCCGGCGTGGGCAGAGACCTGCGTCAAGATGTCCACCAATCCGTGGACTAGCGGTGTTTTGCCACGGAAGACGGTCGAGTTGATTGGCGTTGCGCTGAACGCTGCTTGTACGAATCTCAATCCTGACGGAACTCGGCGCCACATTCGCGCCGCCCTTGAAGCAGGTGCGAGCCGCGATGAAATACTGATGGCGCTCAAAGCGGCCTTCGGACCTGCGATCCATTCGTGCAGTTTGGGCGCGCCTATTCTCCTCGAGGAAGCGAAAGGGGCCGGGGTCACACGCGCAAAGCGTTCAAACGATTCGCCTACTCCCGCGTGCGACAAGATGCGGGCGGTGGGCCAGTGGAATGAAGCATGGGATCCGTTTTTTGAACTTGATCCGATATGGACCGATGAATTCATGGCAGTAGGGATGGGCCTTTACGGCAGTGGGGTCATGACACCCAAGCTTCTCGAGCTTTTGAGTATTGCCCTTGACGCGTCATTTACGCACATGTACGCGCCAGGAGTTCGACGTCACATCAAGGCAGCGCTGAAGCTCGGCGCGACCATGGAAGAAATTATGGAAGTGCTGAAATTGTGCGTCGTGCAGGGCGTCCAGTCATGCAATCTGGGCGTGCCGATACTTGCAGAGGAAATCGCCAAGCGTTCAGCGACGCCCAGGGAGCCATTCGCGCCGACCAAAAATGCCAGGCACTAGACGTAACGAGTCGAGTGCATTCCAGAAGGCGCTTCGAAATTCGTCAAAGTCATCGGGATTCTCGTCGGGCAGAACGATTTGCTTTCCGGTGAGCCCGTGCTTCAACGCGTTTGAGGCGACTCGTTGTTTGCCTTCGCGGGTCCGCGGGCCGGTGCTCCGCTGCGCGTTGAGCTTATTGGCTTCAATCTGAAGATCGCTGCTCATCTGTGCTCCTCTGACCACCTGGAAACCTATGGTCTTTTGGTGGTCTCCTGCCATCACACACGAAACGTACGCCACAATACTTGTCATGAGGCCCGTAGTATGGCATACGTCTCCAGCACGATGGGCGCTCGGAATTTTCATTCTGTGACAAGGCGAATCGTTTCAATCGCTCTGATGTTCGCTTTCGTGTTCTCAGTGATCCCCGGGCCGTGTGCGGCTCAAGCTGCAGCGCCCAGCAGCGTTTCCTCGTTCGGTTCCGCCATTGCAGATTACTTCGCCGATTGGTTCCGACGGGTGACGCAAATCCAAAGCGAACAACCGCATTGGGTCACACCGGTGGTCACAATGACACCGCGCCTAGAGGAGGAATACCGCTACGATCAGTTCTGGCAGGCGAATCAAAAAGGGGTCGCTACGGATAATTTTGGAGGTGGCAAGGGACTGGAACTGATACCGTTTCAGAATACTGAAATAATTCTAGGCGTGCCCGCTTGGATCGCTCACAACGGAGCTATCCAACATGGGAAGGACGTAAAAACCGACGGCTGGACCGATGAGAGCTTTTTGATCAAGTATCGTATCCTCTCCGCAAACGAAGAACGCGGGAACTACATTCTGACGGCGTTCATGGGCTTTAGCGCTCCGACCGGCGATGACGGCAACAGCAACCGTCACGGGGTCTTCACGCCCACTATCGCCGGGGGTAAGGGATTCGGCGACTTCGATGTGCAGACCACTGCTGGAATCTCTCTCCCCGATGGAGGTTTGCAGCGGTTGGGCATGCCGCTCGCCTGGAACACCGCCTTCCAGTATCGCGTCTTCCATTATTTCTGGCCGGAGTTCGAAGTGAATTACACTTGGTACCCGAACGGCGAGCGCGAAGGCCAGACTCAGGTCTTCGTTACTCCTGGAATCTTGGTTGGGCGGATTCCAATACACGAGCGCTTAGGACTTACGGTCGGATTTGGTTATCAAGTCGCGGTTACCAGGAATCCCGCCTACGATCACGCAGCAATCCTTAGTGGCCGCATCCCATTTTGATTTGCGCGTGAGCTCAGCGTCGCACATCCCAGACCGCAGCCGCGGACCGGTAGATTGTGCAGTTGCTTTGGAATATCGCCTCGTTTTTATGCTAGGACGGCGTCGCGCGACGACAAGTCTAAGATCTCTCCGCGCGATGTTATGCTGTTCTCAGCCAAGGGCCTCCAGCGCCGTAGAGCAGGTTGCTGCGTGCCTAACGGCAAAGATGTTTTTGCTCTCTTGGGCTGCGGCGCCGCCAGTGCGCCCGTTGCGTTCCCGCAGGTAATTCGCGCCGTTTTTTATCCAGCGCAATTTCTTTCCGGTCCCTTTTGCCCTTTGGGAATTCCCATCAGCTCTTTGCACTCTTTACGGATTTATCGCTTCAGCGTGAGGCCGCGAATTTCAAATTCACCGATCGCTCTTTTTCTCTTAACACCGTCGTAACGTTCTTCTGAACACTTGCCGGCAAGGCGATTTTTGCTGTTCCGCGAATGCTAAAAGACCTCAACCTCAGAGTGGGTTCCACGGCCGGCTTAGTGCGTGCGGCTGCCAGCCTGATCACCCGAACCACAGCCAGGCTGTTGGATCCTGTGTTCATTATGGTCAGAGCCTTACCGAAAAATGGTGGAAGTCTGGGATGACACACCTGAGCTCGCTCGCCGTAGCGTACGGCCTGTCTTGCTGGCAGGCGGAAGCGCACCCTTTAAATTCACCGCTCAGCAAAGAGCGCATAATCAAACCGTAACATAAGTTGCTTATCGTCGCGGCGCCTTAGTTTCGAAACCGTCAGAGCGCACGTTCCAAGACCCGCAGGGGACTGGTGGCCCGTGTTCTTGCCCGTGACGAGGGACACTGTTGAAGGCAACTGGATAAAGACAATTAGATCCGAGGATCCGAGGAGAGGGAAAAACGTGATGGGAGTACGACTCGCTAATCGATCGGCGCGCATCGGAATGCTGGGAGCCGCATTGGCGGCATTCGCGATCTCGGGGTGTGCTAGTTCAAACCCGTTTGTCGTCTCCGAGTCTGCCGGTGGGAAACCGTTGGTCTGGGATTGCGCAATGGTTCAAATGAGCTCACCTCCAAAATATGGGTGCTCAGATGGAAAGACCTATACGGCTTTTCAGCTTCGCGACTTCCGAACACATGCTCAACAGGATACCGGCCCGATTGCTGGGAGATAGTGGTCTCAGGCTCATTTTCAGAGCAAGACGGGCAATAAGAGTGTTGCTGAGGCGACCAAATCTTGGCAAAGCGAATCGAGCCTACGGGGAAAAAGGAATGAAAGGCGAATTGAAATTGCTGTTGGCCGTGCTGGCGGGCGCGATGCTCCTTGCGAATGCTCGGCCATTGGGGGCACAGGAGTTGTCTCCCACATCTAAGACGACGACGCTCTGGGTTGACCAGAAAACAGGACAAGTGTTCATCCGTCCTGGCCACGGCCGGACTCCAATGACAGTCGGCGGAACGGTGGACCCTGCTCAGATTGAGCAACAGGTCGAGGAAAAGACGAATGACAAAATGCGCGCCGCGGTAGCCGAGGCACAGGCGCAGCAGCGCGCCCAGGATGCAGAACTGGCAAGGAAGGTCGATTCAATGGAGCCGGCCTGGAAAAGTTACACCGCCAACTGGCAGGACAAATTTCGCATAGGCACGCTATTCTACGGAGACTACCGATTCTATACGCATGCGGGTTTCCAACCACAGGAACTGACCCAACTGAATAATCCGGGCGTTGGTAATAACAGCTACAATTCATTCGACATCACGAGAACTTACCTCAATATCTACTTCTTCCCGACCGAAGATTGGACCCTGCGACTTACGCCGAACATGTACAAGACTGTCGGTTCGTCGAACGACAAAATCGGCCAAAATAGCGGGTTCGGCAGCAATCTCGATGGCGACCTGGGCGTGCGGATGAAATATGCCTACCTTGAGTATAACAGCCTCTGGAGCAATTTGAACGTACCGGCGCTCAAGGGAGGCACCATACAGATGGGAGAAATAGCCAATCCGCTGGTGGCTTGGGAAGAGGACCTTTACGGTTATCGGTTCGTCAACCTCACCCCATGGAATTACTTAGGCCTGTCATCAACGCAAGTGGGCCTTTCGTTACAAGGTCCTCTCAAGCTCTACGGCGGAGAGAAGACGTATCTCGATTATGGTGCCGGTGTCTATACAAACGCGAGCTTCCACGCGTACGAGCAGACCAGCTCCAAGCAGGTCATGGGACGCCTAACTGCGTATCCCTTTGGCGCGGATTGGAGGTACCAGGGTCTGGGTATCACCGGTTTTTACGACTACGGTTGGGGGAACGCTACACCCGACAGTCAAGGTGTTAGTACGCCGCTGAAAGGCACTACCGCGCACATCGAACGAATCGCAGCGCTTTTGCACTATTCCACCGCCCGATGGAATATCGCGGGCGAATTTGACTATGGCCAGAACGGGCTCTCCCTAGGGAATATGTTCTCAGGAGGTGGTCCGGCGGACGCCTTCGGCACCGCCACCGGCCCAGCAATCACCGGCGTGACCGCGGGTGACCAGACGCTCACCGGAAATGCCACATGTTCTGCTGCCACGCCTTGTTACAACGCATTCGCCAGCTATGGTCCGCAGACCGCTGTATATCAGGCGCTTCTCGGCAACGGGCGTGAGCGAAATGTCGGCTTTGATTTTTTCGGTCATTACAACATACCGGATACCAAGCTGAGCCTGTTCGGGATGTTCCAGTGGTTCATGCCCAATGACAACATCTCGGAAGATCCTCTCGACTTCCAGCGCTTCATAGCGGGTGTGGCGTACCAGTACAACGAGTATTTGCGATTCGCTATCGACAGCCAAAACGTGTTATTCTATCATAATCAGTTCGGAATACCGGTTTCCAAAGCCGCTACTTTCAACTACGTTCCTGGAAGCACGTTGAACGGTCGTAAATTGCCGAGTGCTGCCGGCTTCGTCATACCGAACCTCGTACCCCGCGATACTCACTCGATTTTTATGAACGTCGAATTCGCATATTGACCGGCAGTAACCGTAGATTAGCCGAACGGTGGTGCGTCGCCCTCCTGTTGGAGGCGGCGCACCGCCCTCTGTTTCCGCCTTGTCACCTGTGAGTGTAAGCGTAAGCTTCCCCTTAAGTGCGACAGGCGGGGAGTAAAGCTTTCTGGCAGAGTTTGGCTGAGAGATTCGGATGAAGCGGTCACGACTGAGTGAAAGCCCGACGCTGAGCCGGCTCAAGTATCGCAAGAGCTTCGACAGCCCCTATCCCCAGGAACTATGCCGCTGCCGGCGTCCAATTTGGGGAGACTTTAAGCAGCTGTGGTCGATGGAGCGAGTGCATCAAGACCGACGACCCCAACGCAGATTCGCCCGTTGAACCCTCCAACTTGCAGAACTCTCAGGCGAACCCCCAAGCTCTCGAAGAAGATTCTTGAGCTTTAGCTCCAGTGCAGATATCCTATGGCCATCCCCATGAACGTACTGCTAAATGTACGCGAGCGGAAGGCTATATCTGGACTGACCCTGGTGACCGCCTGGGTTGGTCTTCTGATGTTGCTTACGTTTCCAGTACAGCGGTGCCATCAGTTTACCGCCCATTTCCGCGGCGACGAGATGCCTCGATCCATCCAACGTCACAGCTTCTTGGCGCAGCCCCAAGCCGCACCGGCCGAGCGCATCGCGCAGTGCGCTGTTATGCCCGCGCTCCAGCCGCAAATCGAGATTCCCAGCAAAGTCAACATTCCCCGTGTCTTCGAATTCACTTCCCGAGTGGCACTTACACGTCTTTTGTTGCGGCTCAAGCTCGGGCCATCTCGCCCTTGCGCGCAAGACCCGCTCATCTGACCCCGAAAATCGGCGGCTGATTCTCCGCGACTGTAGAGGTCCGGAGCGTCACAGCGACGTGAGCTCTTGGCGGTCGGCAGATCTTTGGCTCCGGCGCGGTTCGCAGCAGGGTCCCTTCGGCGCGGGTCTCTGCCTGACAGGAAGCAGGATCGAACCCGCGAGTGGTACTGGCGGCGGAACCTGAACAACCCGTCGGAATCTGGACGTCGAGGTTAAAGATGATTAAGCGCAAGCACAATTCCGTCATCAAAGTAATCCGTTTGGTTCCTGCTTTCCTTCTGCTGCTGGCCGCGGGCTCCGCCGTCGCGGGGAACCCCCAGGCGCTAGCGACAGTACAATCGCCGCAGCCAAACTCGGACCTGATACGACAGCTCGAAACGGCGAAAAAAACTGACTGGGATGAGGCGCAGGACCCAGGCGTTTCCACAATAAGACAAGGAACTTTTCTAAACCAAATGAACAAGGCTGACCGTGCTATCAAGGAACTCAGCCACGGATTCACAGTCCCGCAGAGTGAGATCGATGATGCGCTCTGGACGCCTCCAAAGCGTATCACGGCGCAGGAACGGGCTCAGCTGATCGAGCAGTTGAAGCAAGCGCGCGAACAGGACGATCGCAACGAACAGCGAATGTTGAACGACCTCGCATGGACTAACTCACGTGCCCCAGCCGACACCGAAATCTTCGATGAGCGTAAGAAGCAAATCGACAGCGTGATCAAGAACCTCGAGATCGGCGCCCCTGTACATTGGTCCGACATTAAGCAGGCGCTTGTCGTCCCCTCGTCTCCTTACTAGGAATTAGGTGGACTAAGTACCCCTTTCACGCGTGGACGGCAACGGGCACACCTTCGTCGGAACGAATTTAACCTCAGGCGGGGGGACCGGATTTTTCGGCATCGTCAGAAACGGCTCACTGATGAATCTGCGAAAACACTCTTCGGTTCGAAGTGAAGTACCAGTGACCGCCGTCTTGCTCTTGTCTCTTGCGCTATGCGCGTGTGGACAAGCCGGGCTCTCGGCATGGCAACGCTCCCAGCTTATTGAACAGCTCCAAATGGCGAAGCGATTGGACGAACGAAACGCTCGTAACCCAGAGACAGACCTCACGCAAGTGATCGATTCGAGAGGCCAAGCGGCAAAGGCTGACCAGAGTATCGCCGCCTTAAGAGGCGGAGGTGAGGTTTCGCAGGCAGAAATTAGGGACGCACTCGATGTTCCGCCGACATCTCTCTCTCAGGATGCCAAAATCGAACTGGTCAAGGAGCTCGAGCAAGCAAAGCAGCGCGACGAACTGAAGGCGCAAACACAGGATCCCGGCAATGATTGGCTCACATGGCATTCATGTCGTGAGCAACGCGACAAATCAGATTCAGTCCTTAACGCATTGAATAGAGGCGAGGATGTGCCTTGGTCAGAGATCCAAGATGCATTGCGAGTCCCCGAATCCGAATAGCTCCCGGTCAACCCGGTCCGGTCGATAGCTAGTCACGCAGCTTTTAGGTGATCCGTTGAATAGCATTCCAGGAAGCCCGGCAATGAGAAAAGGCTTTTCGGCGGCCCTGCCCGCCCGGCCCGTGGCTCACGAACATTCCCCTGGCAATTCTCAGACGGGTCTCGCGAGCTTGTTGCATGTTCCGCCGAAGTCGATTTCGTCCACGCAGAATTGCCCGGTAAAAGTAAGCCGGAAGATGGGTGCAACATCCACCTCTAGACCACCACGGACGCCCCTGTGGTGAGATGCGACAGTGAACCGACTGATCTAGGATCTTAGGGACTGCCATATCGCACGCCCCGCATCCGAAAAGAGCCTTACAAATGCTCCTAACGACCGCATTCGCTCAGCATGTTAGCTGATCATCGCAAACACGCGAGGACTTAACTTTATGGCCGGGTTTTCACTTCGCAATCCACACTCCGTAATCGTCGGCGCACTGATCGTCGCGATCTTCGGGATCACCGCATTCACGCGAATGCCGGTCGATGTGTTTCCGAGCCTGCACATACCAGTGGTAGTCGTCGCGACCTTTTACCCCGGAATGCCACCGTTGGACATGGAGGCCGACATTACTACACGCTTCGAGCGGTTTTTCACACTCGGAAGCGATATTGAACATATCGAATCGCGTTCGCTGCCGGGGGTAAGCGTGATCAAAGTGTTCTTTCATCCCGGCGTCAATCTTGACGCGGCCGCGGCTCAATTGGGCGATCTCGCGATGGCGGACCTTCGCCATCTCCCACCTGGCACGCTACCGCCGCTAGTACTCAAGTCAGGAGCGTCATCCCTGCCTGTGACCCTGGTGACGGTCTCGGGAAAAGGGTTCACGCAGACGCAGTTACACGATCAGGCGCAGTATAACGTCCGCAACTGGCTGGCAACTGTTCCTGGAACCTCAGTGCCGCCGCCGTTTGGAGGCAAGTACCGCCAAATAATGGTGTACGTGAACCAACCAGCGTTAGAGGCACGCGGGCTAACCCTGATGGATGTGGTGCACGCAGTCAATCGGTCGAATCTGATCATACCTGCTGGCGACGCCAAAATTGGAGGGACTGACTACTTCGTATACACGAACAGCATGATCGAAGATCCGGAGAATATCAATCAAATACCAGTCAAGGTTGCGGGTTCCGACAATCGACCGGTATTTGTCGGGGATATAGGCAAAGCCGAAGACGCTGCTCAAATTCAGCAGAACATCGTACGGATTAACGGACAGCGAGCAGTTTACGTTCCTGTCCTCAAGCAGAGCGGCTCCAACACTATCGCGATAGTCGACGGCGTCGAGAACTTATTGCCCAAAATCACAGGTATGCCGGCTGGGATTAAGCTGAAGTCCATTTTTAGTCAGGCGACCTACGTTCGCAGTGCGGTGGATGCGTTGGAGCACGAGGCAATATCGGGTTCGGTACTTGCGTCGCTCATGATCCTCATATTTCTGGGCAGCTTCCGCTCGACCTTCGCTATCTTCCTTTCGATACCGCTCTCGATTCTGGCCGGCGCCTTTGGCCTGTACATGAACGGCTCGACGATCAACATCATGACGCTCGGCGGGTTTGCGCTAGCGATCGGCAGGCTTGTCGACGATTCCACGGTGGTGTTGGAGAACATCAACCGGCATCTGGCTGAAGGTGAGGAGCCGCACGCAGCGGCTCTGGCGGGCGCGGAGGAAGTTGCCCTTCCGGTGCTCGCGTCCACCATCACTACAATAATCGTATTTTCCCCGGTCATGTTTTTGTTCGGAGTGGCGAAGTACCTGTTCAGCGCACTTGCTCTGACTGTGGTGCTTTCGATGGTGGCTTCATATGTAGTGGCGATGACGGTCGTTCCGATCTACTGCGCGCGCTTTCTCACCGCCGAGACTGCGCGAGAAGATGAACACGGTGCTCGAGGGCTCATGGGTGCCTTCACCCGCGCCTATGAGCGGTTCGCGAGCTTCTACGAGCGATTCCTGAATCGAGCGCTGGAACACAAACCCATAGTGCTCGGAGTAGTTACGGTAATATTTGTCGCGAGTTTGCTGCTTTATCCACTTCTAGGGACCGAGCTGTTTCCTACCACCGATTCGGGGCAGTTCATAATTGACTACCGCGCGCCAGTGGGTACTCGCATTGAACTCACCGAAGCAATGACCGCCCAGATGGAAAAGGTGGTCCGTCAGGTTATTCCGCCGCAAGAACTTTCGACGATTGTTTCGAACATCGGGTTGGCTCCGGGATTCTCGGCCATCTTCTCATCCAATGCCGCGACGGATTCGGGGTTCATGATGGTGGCACTGAGGCCCGACCACAAGACCTCTACTTTCGCCTATATTGACCGCCTAAAGGAGGCGTTGTCGCAAACAGTTCCCGACGTGCAGACATTCTTCACCTCAGGTAGTATTATTGATTCCGTCCTGAATTTTGGTCTCGCCGCGCCGATCGACGTCCAGGTCAGTGGACCTTCTTACAGCGATCTATACCGGGTGGCGCGGCAGGTCGAAGGTGCGATGGATTCCCTGCCCGAAGTCGCAAATACGTTCATACCAGAAGAGTCCGACTATCCGACGCTTGACGTAAAGGTTGATCGTGTTAAAGCCGCCCGGCTGGGCTTGGACCAGCGTGATGTCGTCACAAATCTCATTACGGCCCTTACGTCGAACGCGATGATCGCGCCGTCGATATGGATCGAACCTAGGACCGGTAATGACTATTTCCTAACCGCGCAATATTTTGAAAACGAGATCAATTCCCTTGAGACGCTCAAGAACATTCCCGTCAGTTCGCCGGGCCCCGACCGGGCCCGCGAGGACGCCGTTCTGCTGCGCGACGTTGCCACGCTCGTCGATGAGCATCATCCGGCCGAGGCCGATCATTACAATATTCAACGCGTGGTGGACGTTCTGATTTCACCACGTTCCGACGACCTGGGCGGGACCCAGGCCGCCGTGGAGAAGGCGCTCGCAAACCTCCACTTACCGGCAGGCATTAGCATCAACCTGCGTGGCTCGGTGGCGGCAATGCAAAAATCCTTCTCGAGTTTTGGCTCCGGATTGATAATGGCCGTGGCTTTGCTCTACCTCGTGATGGTGGCTCAGTTCCGTTCCTTCCTTGACCCCTTCATCATCATGTTCGCGGTTCCTGCAGGCCTGATCGGTGTGATCTGGACCCTTTATCTAACCAACACCACTCTCAACATTGAGTCCTTCATGGGAATCATCATGATGGTTGGCATTGTCGTTTCCAATTCGATTCTGCTCGTCGACTTCGCCAACCAGCGCCGCCGCCAGGGCGAGCCGTTGCGACGGGCGGTCATTGATTCGGCGCGTATTCGAATGCGGCCCATTCTCATGACAGCCCTGGCCACAATAGTCGCACTGACCCCGCTCGCACTGAAACTCGGCGCGGGATCGGAGGCGTCGGCGCCCCTGGCGCGAGCGGCCGCGGGCGGACTGGCGGTTTCAACTGTTCTGACTTTGGTACTCGTTCCGGCGATCTATGAGCTGTTCTATTCTCGTCAAGGAGTGAATGAGTGAAGCAGCTCAAAGTGAAACTAACCCTGTTAGCCTTAGCGATCGTTGCTGTGGGCGCCTGTCATTCACCTGAGGCTGATCCCTTAGCTCCTGCGCTACGACACGTGATCGTCATAAGACCCGAGCGGGGTGTCGTGGAACGCACGATCACCTTGCCGGGCGATTTAGTTGGGTACTATCAATCCGCCCTATATGCGAAAGTTACCGGCTATCTCAAAAGCATTTCTGTCGACAAAGGCGACTGGGTAAAGGCCGGTCAGGTCCTGGCCGTAATCGAGGTACCTGAATTGGAGCAGCAACTCGCCCGTGCGAAAGCCGACCTTGAAATTCAGAGACTGACCTATCAAAGACTTCAGAGCGTGTGGAAGGAAGACCCTAGGCTGATAGCACGACAGGATGTCGATATCGCCTTTGGCAAATACCAGGAGGCTAAGGCGAATGTCGATGAGCTACTCGCGATGGACAGCTACACGCAGATCACGGCGCCCTTTGACGGTGTAATTACCGAGCGCTTCGTCGATCCCGGCGCGCTAATCCATGCCGACGGTCAGCAAAGCGCGACAGCGCCAATGCAGGCCGCCAGGCCAGGGGGCACCGCAGCCCCGGTCGTGAGTATCGCCCGGCTCGATAAACTCCGTATCTACGTCTACGTGCCACAGAGCGAGGTGAACTCCGTGCACCAGGGGATGCTTGCGACAGTGACGGTGCAGGGTCTTGCTGGGGCTCGCTTCTCTGGCACGGTCGTGCGCTTTTCGCACTCGCTAGATCTTGCGACCCGAACTATGTTGACAGAGGTTGATCTCGACAACCCCCATCATGAGCTCTATCCGGGTATGTACGCCAATGTCACGCTCACCTTGCAGCGTCACATAAATGCATTGCGCCTTCCCACCGCTGCGATTGGGGGAGATGAGACTCACCAAGTATTCCTAGTGAAACAGGGTCGGCTCGCCGAGGTTCCTGTAACTACCGGTATCAACGACGGTCGCCATGTCGAAATCAGCTCCGGATTGACCGCCAAGGATTTGGTCGTCCGACCGTTCAGCGATTCGTTAAGACCTGGTGAGCACGTCAAATTCGACATTGTCGGTGTCGGTAAATCTTCTCTCGCGTTGGCTGACTAGTATTCCGCCCGAAGATTATCTTCGACGCAGCGGCTCGCATCGAAACGGAGCGATCGCGTATGAGGCACATAAATATCGCGCAAGTCGTATGTCTGGTGACTGCACCGCCACTAATTCTAGCGCTTTATTCCGCGAGACTTGACGCTTTTCCCAGTCCTCAGACGAACGCTCAAGCTGTCTCATCGCCGCTGGCTCCGCTGTCGTCTACCTCTCTTTCGACGCGGGCAGGCACCGAAACGCGACCCATCGATGGAGGACCGACCGACGGCGGCAATGGCATGGCTGCCCCACTACCGTTGGCTGCTGGTTCACAGCTCACACTTAGAGACGCTATCGTGATCGCTCTAAAATACCATCCGAGAGCCGCTGAAGCTGCAGCCGAGTCCACCGCTGCACAGGAGCAGGTCGGGGAGGCGCGTTCGTATCTGGGTCCTCAGGTATCTAGCGTTGCTGAATATCTGCGCAGCACGGACAATGGAATTGGAAACACAAGTTACTACAGTCCTTACGGTATGCTTCCTCGCTTGACGGGCACGAACCACAATTTATCGCCCGATGACACCTCGCAGAACTGGGAGAGCTCGAACAACTATGCTGGGGGTGTTGGAGTATCTCAGTATCTTTTTGACTTCGGCCGGCGACGTGGATTTGTGAAGGAGCGTCGATTCGAGGCTGCGACGGTTGAAGAAGAGCAACGGCTCGTCGATCTAGACCTCATTTTGGAAGTGTCTGAACGGTATTTTGACCTTTTGAAGGCCAAGCAGCTGGTTCGCGTCTTCGAAAAGGCGGTCGAGGAACGTCAGTTCCATCTGCACGAAGCTGAGATAAAGGCGAAGGCGGGTCTTAGGCCCCAGCTAGACATCTATGTAACACAAGCCGAGGTTCAGCGCGCACAACTGCATCTCGTTGACGCTCGAAACGCTGAAGCGAATGGCGTGGTGGCATTTGACAATGCTTTGGGTTTAGGTGGACGCAGTCCGAGTTATCAGCTCATGGACGTGCTGACCTATTCGAGCATCAACGACACTATGGAGTCGCTGTTGCAGTCAGCCTTCCGTTTACGACCGGATTTCAAAGCATTGGGAGATCAGGCCCGAGCCATGGGCGCGCAGATTGCTGAGTACCGTAGCGACTACTTCCCGACGGTGAATGCCGTTGGTGGCTATGCTGCGGTGGGGACCGGGCTCCCGGCCGTAAACAACTATAACGTCGGAGTCGTAATCACGTGGCCGATTTTTAACAGTTTTCTGACCTCGCATCAGGTTGCTGAAGCAGAACTTCGCCAAAGGGCCGTTCAAAGCCAGATCGAAGATTTGCGCCAGCGGATCGTATTGCAAGTGAAGACCGCTTTCCTTGACTGGCAGGCATCCACACAACGGATAAATCGCGCTGAGAGAACTCTCGCGGCGTCGCGTGCCGAATTGGAATTGGCGGAAAAACGCTATGATGCCGGCCTGGCCGATATCGTTGAACTCGAGGACGCTCAGCGCAATTACACTGACGACGATGCTGCCTACGCCAATGCGCTTTATGGCTATTCGCTTGCCAAGGCAGCCGTCGACCACGCAACCGGTCGCTCGCTGTCTGGATGAATTGGGCAGCTGGTCCGAAAGATTGGATAGAACCCACGCGTCGTACTGTACAATCCCCCTCGTCTAAGCTGCGATCGGGTTCGGAGTAGAGTATTCGACTTACCTCGGAAGACACGATGCCAAATCCGAAAGGCGCTCATTGAGTGTCGCGTCATAGTCGCGCTTTTTGCGAAGGATCGAATCGATGAAGCGCTCCACGCACGCGTCCTTGATGGCATGAATGGCGCGGCGTCTTTTGATGACTTCCGGATCCCGGTCCATCGATCCGGCTGCGGAGGTGCCGGCCCGACCCAGTATCGCGGTGGTGACACAGATACTGCGGAGCGAAGTCCCACGGAAACGCTTTGATTGTCGTTCGCGATAGGCCGTCCCGCGGGGAAATCATGCACGGTCGCTCTCGTGGCGCGCAAGCTCACTGTCGTGGGGAAAGCTGCTCGACTTGTTACCCACGCTGCTATTTAGCAAGGCCATTGCCGGCCCTCAGAGTAAATATTGTTGCTCTTGAGAAAATGTTCTCTGCTTGCGGGCCAACGACGGTCAAGATGGTGACGCTCAAGAAGTTCCCCATAGAGCGCATCTGTTACACCGTGCAGGAGAAATGTGTAGTGAACGAGAAGCTCTGCCACGGTTTGCGGTTTCTCACTGATCGCCGAAGCATTTTTTGCGGCCGTTAGATTGGCCTCAAATCGAACGAGCAGCAAATCGCATTCGTATGTTAATGGCGCGCGAAGATAGGAGAGAGATTTCAGAACCTGACTGCGGCGCACGGCCGAGTACGCGAACGCGGGCTGATAGTTGACCGCATTGCGGAAAGCGCTCGGCCAATCGCTGCCGAGGATTCGGCTCGCTGTACTAGGGCCGTGAACAGGCGCTCCTCTAACGAAGTACTGGAGCCCGTCGCCAGCCTCTTTAACTTCGACTCACAGATCTTGGACCAATTCTGCCACAGCTCATCGTGAACGCGGCCACTAGTTCCCTTCGTCAAAGTAAGTTCGCGCTCGCTTAAGCTACTGATCGGGCCGCAGCGTAGTACGAAACATCCAGCACCTGGACTTTTTGCCGGTGTTGGCGCCAGAGCGAGAAGTGACCGAACAGCCCTCCTATCTAAGTACCACACCGTTTCGCCGAGAAGCCTAGTCATTGCCAGGCAAAGGAAGAACGCCCAATAGTAAAACGTGACACTCAACCAAGCCGGACTCAACCACACAGTACTATTGACATGACGCCAGAGGGACACTTGATGCTCAGCCGCGCAGTCGAGATAATGCTCGGCATCTGCTAGTAAGGCACTTCCAATTTCCGAAGGTGCGGTTCGAAGCTCAAACCAGCGCGCAGTAGCACCCCTCTCAACGCTGTGACGCTCGCCATGATCTCGCAGCAGACAACGCCTTCGCGACTTTAGCCCGGTGCCGTGTCGCATAGTAGTGAGCTGCCGCGCGAAAATTCACCAAGTCGAAGTAGTGGAAAGGAAAGCATCGCTCGGTTAATCGTAGCCGCGTGTGGTTGGTGGCGGACATCTCGCTGACGAAGCCACCCCGCTGTCCGTGGTTCTTGCTACTTCGAGCTGTGGGAAACCGGGTCCCCTGGCGAGGACCTTCCTTCGATCAAAGCGATGGTCTATCGTTAGGGCGACCGTGCGCAGTGAGCTTTGAACCGCTTGGCGGCCAAACAGTCGCCTTCGCGGTTGAACAGCAGCAACGGGTGGTGCAGGTCGACTCAAAGTGGCTGTTGTAGGAACTCTGTTCCTGCCGGCCATGGACCCGCACTTCGGTGCTGTCCATATCCAGCAGTACCCGCAGAGGCGAAGCGATGGCTTCCACCATGCGAGCAACTCGGTTGAGCGCAGCCAGCCCGGCAAAGTTCTCTTCTTGCGTCAGTACTTCGGTCTCGAACGACTGCAACCGCGAGGTTAAGGTCGCACCGCGCTCCCAGATCTTCCGCGAGCCAACCCGATCATCCGTACGCCTGGCTGTCCCGGAACGGAGCGGAGATCATTCATGGTGATCCCGATCAGAAAGCGGCAAACTGAGACACTACACGAAAGAGATTCCAAAGGGCCGCAAGGGCTTTGTGTGCTAGTCGTCACGATTTTTTTCGGAGCTTGAAAGAAGTGGAGGCGTTGGGTGGTTGTCTGCGTTATCCAGACTATTCGCGAACGCATAAAGCACATAATCGGGATGCGCGAGCTTGCCTCCTGTCACTAGTCCGCCAAGTAGTGAATTCAAAGAGCGGAATTTTACCTCGGTCCGACCGGCCTCATGGAGAGCCCGAAGAATCTCTTTAACATGCATCGGCCTACCGTGCTCGCGCAAAACTGTTCTGGCGGCTCGAGCAATCGAGATTCCTTTGATCCGAATCGTCGTGTGCACCCTTTCTGTATCACCCTCCGCGGTGTCATTCCGAGAAACCGACGGCCGAGTTGCGCGTTGTGATCCGGAAGATTTCGCAGTGCCTTTTTGACGACAAGTATCTCTCTCCTCTTGAGCCGTAATTTGTTCTTGGAGGTTCGCCATCTCGCCCCTCAACTGTGATAGCAGTTTCGCAAGTACCGCGACGCTTGAGGTGTTCCGGCTCACACCGTTCTGTATAGGTTTTTGAGGTGCTACCGTCAAAGTCCCTGATACCGTTCGCAATATGTGCCACGTTGTCCTTCAATGCGGGCCATTTAACCTCGTATTTAGGCCAGCACCCCACGGCGCATCTGCAAGCGCTCGAGTTCGTGCAAGACCCTGAGCATGGACTTCGTAAGCGCAAGCTCATGGCGCAAAAGGCTTTGGAATTCAGGTGCACACTCACTGAGCGCCCCCGCGATTTCCAACGTTGGTTCGTCAAGCCAAATATTTGCCTTTTTCATTGCGGCCATCGCGGCCTTGCGGACTGGTTTCTCCGGAGCGGCGTCCTGAAGCGCCTCCTCCGGATCGAGGAAGCGTTGAGCTTGTTCGATCTTCGCCTCTATATCGAGTAGCCGGTCTCGCGCGTACACCGCAGCCTCCAGCATTGGAACGCGCTTCGGCCTCCATGCGTCCGCCACAATCTTTCCGACCAACACCTCCCCCACTGCGCCCTGAGGGTTACAGTTGCTCCACAGAGAGTCACGAAATGCGTCAAATTCGTGCGGATCCTCATTAGGCAGAACAATCTGCTTTCCGGTCAGCCCATGCCTAAGCGCGTTTGATGCGACTCGCCGTTTGCCGTTGGCCGTGCGCGGACCGGTACTCCGTTGGGCATTAAGCTTATTGGCCTCCATCTGACGTTGGGTGCTCATTTCTGTCCTCCTCCTGACCACCTGCAAATCTGCGGATAGTGCTATGTGGTTTTACGATCACACAGGAGAGATGGGGTCGCTCTCCATCAGTGCAAACTTGTTTTGCAGCCCTTTGATTTCGATACTGTGAAACGGCCCACTTCGATGCTGTAAATTGGCCCACCCTCCTTTAACCGGGGCATCCTGCTGATTGAGGCAGGAGGCCGGGATGGAGAGGAGAGCTAAGGTGGAGTTGTTCGAGCGGATCCGCAGGGAATACGAGTTCGGAGTCGGAAGCATCAAAGGTGTTGCGGCCAGGCTTGGGGTGCATCGGCGGATGGTGCGGCAGGCGCTCGCGAGCGCTGAACCGCCTGAGCGCAGGCCGGTGGAGCGAGCGCGACCGGTGATAGGACCGCTGGTTCCGTTCATCGAGGCCATCCTCGAAGCCGATCGCAGAGCGCCACGTAAGCAGCGTCACACCGCGCATCGTATCTGGCAGCGGATCCTGGCTGAGCGGCCAGAGCACAAAGTCGCCGAGGTTACGGTCCGGCAATACGTACGCGAGCGGAAAGCGGAGTTGGGATGGGCGCTGCGTGCGACCTGTGTGCCGCAGAGCTATCAACTCGGACAGGAAGCCCAGGTTGATTGGTACGAGGCTTGGGCGGAACTGAGCGGCGAGCAGGTGCTGCTGCAAGTGTTTTCGATGCGCAGCATGGCGAGCGGCGCGGCCTTCCACCGCGCGTATCATCGCGCGACCCAGCAGGCATTCCTCGACGCTCACGAACACGCGTTCAATTATTGTCAGGGCGTATTTGCCGTTCTGCGGTACGACAACTTGAAGGCCGCGGTGAGGAAGATTGTGCGCGGCTATCGGCGCGAGGAGACCGCGCGCTTCATAGCTTTCCGCTCGCACTGGCGTTTCAGCAGTGAGTTCTGCTCGCCGTATGAGGCGCACGAAAAGGGCGGCATCGAGAGCGAGGCCGGCTACTTCCGGCGCAACCACTGGGTGCCGGTGCCGAAAGCGCGCGATCTCGAGGATCTCAACGCACAGTTGCTGGCCTCTTGCCGCGCCGACGAACGACGTCAGATCGCTGGGCAGAGCCGGCCGGTGGGCGCGCTGATAATCGAAGAACGCGCGCATCTGCTGCCGCTCGCCGAGCACGGCGTCGACCTAGCCGATATCTCTTTCCCACGGGTCGACGGGCTCGGCTGCGTTAAGGTGCGAACCAACTTGTATTCGGCTCCGGTCGATGTCGGCAGGACGGTCGAGGTCCGACTCTATCCGAGTCACGTAGAACTCTGGAATGAGGGTCACTGCCTCGCTCGTCACGAGCGCTGTTACACACGCGATCAACAGGTACTCGATCTCGAACACTATCTCGACGTGCTGGAGCGTAAGCCGGGAGCGCTTATCGGATCGAAGCCGCTGGCGGCGTGGCGGCAACGCGGGCTGTGGCCGGAGAGTTATGATCGCCTGCTGGCCGAACTCATCGGTCGGCACGGCAAGCAGAGCGGCACCCGCCAGATGATCCAAGTGCTGAGTCTGATCAGGCAGCATGGGCATGGGCGGGTGCGCGCAGCGATCGAAGAAGCGCTCGCGCTTGGATGTTCGGATGTGGCAGCGATCCGGCATCTGGCCGAAGCCGCCGATCTGGTCCGCGCGCGCAGCACCATCATGGAGTTGGGCGCGCTCTCACGCTACGAACGTCCGAAGCCTTCGCTGACCGATTACGACGGACTGCTCGGCCAGGAGGCAGCATCATGAACGCGGAGAGCGCCGCGCTGGAAGCCGCCACCATTCGCCAACAGTGCAAGGTCTTGCGTCTGCCGAGTATAGCCGCGCAGTGCGCGCAACTCGCGGAGCAGGCGCTGCGCGAACGGCGCACCCACCTCGGCTATCTCGAAGCGCTGCTGCAGACGGAACTCGAGGATCGCGAACAGCGACTGATCGAGCGACGCATCCGCGAAGCTCGTTTGCCGCGGATGAAAACCCTCGAGGAGTTCGACTTCGCGCGCACCCCCCGGATCTCGGCTCAGCAGATCCATGAACTGGCCAGGGGCGACTACCTCGCCAAAGCCGAGCCGATCATCTTGATCGGCGACAGTGGCACCGGCAAAACCCATCTGCTTACCGGACTCGTGGTCGCGGCCTGCCGGCAGAAGCGGCGGGTGCGCTTCGCCACCGCCGCGGCACTGATCAACGAACTGGTCGAGGCCAAGCATCAGCTGCAACTCGGGCGCGTGCTGGCGCGCTGGGCCCGTTACGATCTGATTGCGCTCGATGAAGTTGGGTACGTCCCACTCGCAGAGGTCGGCGCGGAGTTCTTGTTCCAGGTGATCGCGGAACGGGCGGAGAAGGCAGCGGTCATCGTCACCACCAATCTGCCGTTCTCGGAATGGACCCAGGTGATTCCCAACGCCAGGCTGTGCAAGGCGCTGCTCGATCGGATCACCGATCGGGCGCACATCATCGAGACCGGTAGTGAGTCTTATCGCTTCCGCAGGACCGCGGAGCGACGCAAGAACCGAGCATCGCTAACCACTGGATCAGCTTAGACGCAGCGGCGAGGGGGAATGCTTCCCCCTCGCACACCCCCTAACCAGCAACTAGGTACCGAACGCGGTGGCGAGAACGAAAACATGAAAACCCGGAGGGTGGGCCAGATCTGAATATCAAAGTGGGCCAGACCGCATTGTCAAAAGCAGTTCCCCCCCTGTGTGTACAGCAGATTTTGTGAAGATATATTGGAAGCTGAGTTTATAGGCAAATCAGTGTGGCTGGGCAGGTGTGCAGCTCGGCGGAGGCCACGTCAGCGAAGCTTACCTTGAAAAGCCGCCCAACTTCACGGCGCTACTCGCCAAACTTCGCCAGATTTTTCCCGTCTCGCGGTCTTAGCTCTGCATGACCGACCACTTCGCGATGTCCTGAAGGTTGTTGAGATTTGAGTGGCGGCATTGCTCACCCGATCAGAAGATCGGGCTGGGTAAGAGGAGGAGGCCGCCATGAGCAAAGGTGCCAAGAGCGAGGATGGAAAGAAAGCTGGGAATGAAGGGCAGTTGTGGCTGCGGTTGCCGGGTTTGGTCCGAGAGGCGCTGTACGACACCGTGATCGGTGCAGGCCTGGCGTGCGTAAATGAAGTGCTGGAAGCGGAGCGTGCGGCGCTGTGCGGACCGCGCTACGCGCATACCGTCGCACGTCAGGCAATCCGTGGAGGACACGTCGCTAGTTCGTTGGTGCTGGGCGGGCGGCGGGTCGCGGTGAGCCGGCAGCGGGCGCGCGGTGTCGATGGTGACGAACTCGGGTTGCCGAGTTGGCGCGAATGGAGTGCGCGGGATCCGCTTGAGGAACGGGCCTTGGAACAAATGGTGTTGGGGGTATCGACGCGGCGCTATGCGCGCTCGTTGGAGCCGTTGCCTGAGCGGGTCGAAGTACGAGGCGTCAGCAAGACCCGGAGGGCACGACGATTCTTGAGCCCCGGGACGCTCAGGAACTGCGCATAAAAAGGTGTATTTCAGATCCTATTGCTAGTTCCCGTCGGCAAGGGGCCTCAGAGGGGTAAGATGACACCGTGACCACCAAACGCAAACATCGTAGCGCGATAACGCCCGCCGAGACCGAACGCGCGCGCACTTTTATCAAGGAATTGCTGAATGGTGCAGCGGCGCAGGAAGCCGCCACGCGCGGGCTATTCTGCCCGGGCCGTCGGCGCCTTGATGCGTCGGCTCGACGTGCAGACCGCCGTCAGCGATGAGAACCGCGCCCGCAACCGCGTGCTCCGCCACACACCCGCCCAAATTCAGTCGCAGCTGGGCAACTGGCCTTCAGCGATATCGCCAGCCTGTTCCATCCCGATATGACCCTGAAGTGATTGGACGAGGTTGCCCCGGAGGATCGCGCGGCCATCTCCGCGATCGACGTGCAGGAATTCCACGACCAGGACGGCAAGGTGATTCGGCGAGTGCACAAGATTCGCCTCGAAAAGAAACAGCCGCCCCTCGAAACTTTGGGCCGAATCTCAGGCCTGCTGCCCAGCCCCCGCGGGTACGAGGGCGCATACTTCGGCGATTTCACCATCAACGTCCACACCGACCTACCGCCCACCGGCTGGCGCCGGCCACGCTACCGGCCACTCAACCTGGGTTTCTTGGTCGTCGTCGGCACGACAGCGATGCACGCCGTCGTGCGCGCGCGCCAGCTGACAGGTGAAGGTTAGGTTTTTTATTACGAGGGTTTCAGCGCATTCGGGCAGATCTTTAAAGCTCTCGCGTCCCATCCATACCTCGACGGTCGGCAGCTAGCCAGTTGTTAGCGACTGCTAACAATCTGTTAGCACACCTAAGGCCGGTACTGAAGCCCTCGCTAGCCTTGGCTAGAAAAACCCGAAGCAAGCTGGATATGCCGCTAAAGAACTGATCCATTTACCGCTGTAAAAGTGAGCCACCCCGAGCCGTAGACTCCGGCTGGAAGCCGGAGGATGGGGATGCTGAAGATGGATCAAGTGCATGTACTGCGACACAAGGTGCTGAACGAGGGACGGAGCATCCGGCGCGTGGCGCGTGAACTCGGCTTAAGCCGCAACACGGTAGCCAAGTACCTCGATCAGCCCGAGCCGGTCAGAAGTTCGCGGCGACAGCGGGAGCGGCCGGTATGGGAGGCGGTGCAGCCGCGGCTGGAGGAGCTGGTGGCGGAGTGGGAGCCGCGGACCACCGGCAAGCAACGGATTACCGCGATGCGGCTTTATCGTCAGCTCAAGGCGGAAGGCTATCAGGTCGGCAGGACATTGGTGGGTGACTATTGGCGCGAGCGGCGGCGGCAACGAGCCGAGGTCTACGTGCCACTGGTTAATCGCTCGGGCGAAGCGCAGATCGATTTCTTCGAGGTGGTGGTGGAAGTCGGCGGCGAACGGCGCAAAGCCTGGGAGTTCCTGTTGCGGCTGATGTACTCGGGCCGCGAGTTCGCCTGGCTCTACGATCGCTGCGATCAGCTCGCCTTTCTCGACGGCCACGTGCGGGCGTTTGCCCACCTGGGCGGAGTCGCGCGGCGCTGCGTATACGATAATCTCGCGGCCGCAGTGCGCAAGATTGTCGGTGCGCGGCGCGAACTCACGGGCCGGTTCCTGGCGCTGGTCAGCCACTATCTGTTCGAGCCGGACTTCGCCCGCATCGGCGAAGGGCACGACAAGGGCGGAGTGGAAAGCCGCGGTAAGGCGATCCGGCTAGAGCATCTCACTCCGATTCCGCGCGGCGACAGCCTGGAAGCAATCTCGCGCCAGCTGCTCGCCGAACTCGACGCCGCGTTCCCCGCGCGGCACCGTGCTGGAAGGTCCGCCAGTGAGCTGTGGGCGGAGGAACGTGTGCAACTGCTGCCGGCACCCGCTACGAGCTTCGAGGTGCGCAAGCCAATCCGGTCGAGATCAGCTCGCGCGCGATGGTCAGGATCGAACGGGCCTGGTACTCGGTGCCGTCGCGCTGGGCGCGGCTTGATGCGACCGCGTACCTCGGCGTGGACGACGTCCGCATCACCTGCATGGGCGAGAGCGTGACGCATCCGCGAGCGCGGTTTGGAACGCGCCAGGTCCGCTATCGTCATTATCTTCCCGAGCTGGCGCGCAAGCCGCACGCGGTGCGCCAAGTGGCGCCGGAGTTGATCGCGGAGTTGGGCGCACCGTGGAGCGGACTGTGGAGACTGTTGTGCGGCACGCACGGCGAATTGGAAGCAGCGCGAGTGGTGGCGCGGCTGCTCGGCGTGGTCTGCGAACACGGCGAAGATCGGGTGCGCCTGGCGCTGGAAGCGGCGATCAACCAGCACCGTATCGACGTGCTCGATCTCCCCGTTCCCGGACCGAAGCTCGAGAACGTCGCGGTTCCCGATGCGCTCGCCGCCTACGTGGTCGAAGCCGGACGCGCGTCTGATTACGATCATCTGCTGCTCGCCGAAGGAGCCGTCCATGAGTAACGCGGCCTGCGAGGCGGTCATCCAGGAGTACTGCCACGAACTCAAGCTCGCGGCGGTGGTGCGGGATTATCCGGGGCTCTGCCGGCGCGCCCGCGACGGTGGCTGGGCTTACGAAGACCTGCTGCGCGAGCTGCTAGAAGCCGAGATCACCAATCGGCATCAAAGCACCGCGCGCCGCCTGCTGCGCGAAGCGCGCTTTCCCGATATCAAGACCTTCGACCAGCTCGACTGGGCGGTGCTCAAGGGCGTGTCACGGCCAAAGCTCATGGAGCTGGCGAGCGGCGAGTTCATCGGACGCGCCGAGGACGCAATCCTGGCCGGTCCGATCGGCACCGGCAAGACTCATCTCGCGATCGCGCTCGGAGTGGAAGCCACGCGCCGGCGGCTGCGAGTTCACTTCGCCCGCGCAGCGGATCTGGTGCAGAGTCTGGTTGAGGCGCGCGACGAGCGGCGGCTGACCGCCTTGCAACAGCGGTATCAGAAAGTCGCGCTGTTAATCGTGGATGAACTGGGGTTCGTGCCTTTCGAGCGCACCGGCGGCGAGCTGCTCTTCAATCTGCTTGCCCAGCGCTACGAACGCCGCTCGACCATCATCACCACCAATCTGGCGTTCTCGGAGTGGGTCAAGGTGTTCGGCGATGAAAAGCTCACAACGGCGTTGCTCGATCGCCTCAGCCATCACGCCCATATCCTGACAACTCGCGGCGATTCCTTTCGCAGCCAGCGAGCAATCAGAGCCGCCGGCGGCGCCAAGAAGGATACACATGCCGACGATAGTGAAGCGCATTAGTATCGCTTGCGCGCAAGGTACGCGCTGGCGCGCCACACCTAACGCGCACGGAGGAAAGGACCAGACGGTTAAAATCTCAAAAAGGGACTGAGGAAAGAACCAACCCAGGGTGGCTCACTTTTACGCCGGTAAAGTGGCTCAGTTTTAAAGCGTTGCAAACACAAGCACGCTTAAGGGCAGATCTCTCGACGGTGCAGACAAACACCCAAACTTCGTCGGAGTCGCCCTTATTGACGACAAATTATTCAATGATGTGATTATTTAACTTAATCGGAGTGATAGCGTTCCAAAAGAACCAATATTCTTTAGCAAAGCCGGATGGGCAGTGGCTGACGAGGACCAGAGCCGAAAGGGCGCATTTTTGACTGTTCCAGAAGTCGCAAAGTTATTGCGCATCGCACCCGTTACGGTTTGGAGAATGGCCCGAAAGGGTGAGATTCCTGGGGCTTTTCGTGTGAGTCGTCGTTGGCGATTCTCTATAAAAGAGCTCGAGCGCTGGCTGAAAACGGCGACGACGCAGACGAAAGAATGATGTCGATCGCGCGGGCCTGATCGACTCGAGGACGCTTCCCCCACTGCCTGCTCCACGCATGCGAGCGATGAAGAACTCCGCCACGCCGCCGGCGGCCGACCGACATCAGCGGGAGCGTGAGGGGTTATCATCGACTTTGGTGCTCTAGAGAACGGCTAAGAGTACCCAATTCGTTTGAGCGCTTTCTCCGGAAGTAATTAGCTGGACATTGTAGGCGGTGGCTCTTCCTCCACAGTCCGGCTCCCCGGCGCCACGATCTAGTTCGTCCCCCGAGCTCGATCTGGCCAGGGCGTCAAAGCCGGACTGCGCCGCCGCCCTTTAAAGAGGGAACAAACCATGACCAACGACGGCCCGCCCGATCGTCTGTTGACTGTTCGCGAAGTGGCGGAATTCCTACGCGTCACGCCAGGAACAATCTACAGAATGAGTAGCGCACGGGCGATTCCTGGCGCCTTTCGCGTATCGGGTAGCTGGCGATTCCTCGTAGAACCACTCGATCGATGGACCAAAACCGTTGAGTACCGGGCTGCCCTGGGCATGACGAAGACCAAGCACGAATAGAGCACCAGCCGAAAAGCCTAGCAGTTTGCTAGCAAGCTTGATCGCGTTCGATCGATCGAGCTTTTGTATCTCGATTCGCCGTAATGTCCGGGCTTAACTCTCGAAAAAAGCAGAAGGTACCTATTTTCCTTTGAGGCGTGGATCATCGGTGGAAATGCACGCAGCGCCCTTGAGACGCGCGTTAGCCAGGGCGTAATTTCCTTTTTTGCCTTCCCTTCTTAATTCACGCTCGCCTTCGGCTCTGTGCTCGGGATTGCGGAGATACTGGCCCAGGGTTCGCATTCTTGCGCGGTTATCAAAGCTCTGAATGATCGGCGGTGCGTAAGAGGAACGCTAAGGTCGAGAGACAGGCGGCGCGATCAGATACCAGCCCACAAGCGCTCGCGCTGCGGCGTGTGACCTCATGCGCCCCTCGTTCAGTCATTTCATATCACGCACGGCGATGCTGCCCTCCGCAAGCGCGCCCACGTGACGCGGACATAGCTCAAACTGTCTTAACGGTCGGCCCTGGCTCTCCACGTAGCGTGCGATCACCGTCGCCTGAGCGCCGCAGCTGGGATTCTTGCAGCGCGAGAAGTAATGGGAGTGTCGCTGATGAGCTCATATCAGGACCGTGCGACAGCCGGTCGCGGCGCACGCCACATTTGAATTGCACCGTATACGAAAAAGCCGAATAGTGCGCCAAACGTGTCGAGCAGCACGTCGAAGATGGATCCGGTCCGACCGGGTGAAAATGTCTGAAAGCTTTCGTCGAGGCATGCGAAGACCGTACAAGCTAACAGAGCGATGATCGGACGATTGCGCAATGGCCCCAGGACTAAAATCCAGAACGCCAATGTAGGAATGAAGAAGTGCCCCATCTCTCGCGCAACAGTATGGGCCGTTGCGAGGGTGTCAGCTGACGCATGTGGCGCGTACCAGCGAACGACTGGCTCGACGATGCTGAAAGTATTGCCATGGGAGAAAAGCATAGTCGAAAAAAACGCAAGTCCGAGGATAAAGCTGAACCACAAAAGTGCGTTTGCGATATGGCGCTCTAGACGCGACGCAGGCGATTCAAGACGAACTAGCGACCTTCTCTTACGCTTCAACTCATTGTTCCCCCTTTTAATCGCTTCTCCGATGCATAGGGCGAAACGCTGAGCGCCGGCGGTATCCC
The DNA here is from genome assembly GCA_963837035.1 of uncultured Pseudomonadota bacterium. Taxonomy (GTDB): domain Bacteria; phylum Desulfobacterota; class Binatia; order Binatales; family Binataceae; genus JASHZA01. The sequence continues at coordinate 275,624 of CAWIMH010000015.1, read as the reverse complement.
ACCGCAAGCATCACTCCCGCCAGTTACGACTTGAGGTTTCCTAAGCCTCCTCCACCCGGCTGAGCTTCCTCCTCCTCGACGAGTGCGACAAACACTATCGGCTCTATCGTAATGAACGGCAGTTGCGGCCCCTGAAGCGACTGTCGCGTGAGACCGTCCTTGAGCATTGCGTCACCGGCTTCGAGGGCGATGAGGCGCCACCGTCGCGCTTTGTTATACTTTGCTTTGGGTCAGGAGGAGAAATTCGATATTCCTCTCTCCTTCTCGAAGCCGCCGTGACCGCTTGCTCGCTCAGGGCATCTTCGGAATCGAGGGCAACCCACCCCCACCTGGGATTTTCATACCGCCAGTGGCGTTGCTGGTGGCGCACGACGCGAGGATGTCGGTGGCATGCTGCGCCACATATCCTTTCAGCATGTCAGTCGCACCGGGGAGCGGAAGGTGTGTGCTGCCCGCGAATGAGGGAGCCGCCGCTGACAGCAAGGCCGGGTCGCTGAGCGCAGAGGGTGAGGCTGATGCTGGATTTGGAACATGACTCGCGAGCGCGGAGCACAATGCACTGTTTGCCGCTGACTGCTGGTCGCCGGTGAGTGCCGCGGCCCCCTGCTGAATCCCGCCCGGCATGGAGCTGCCAGTGTCCTGTGCATGTAATGCCGCCGGACACATAACCAGCAGCGCAACGATCTCGATAATGGCCACTTGCTTCGACCAATGCGCATTCATCCTTGATTCCTCCCTGTTTGGGTCTTACTCGTGTTGGGCGAACCGTCGCTGGTAGTGTTCGACGTATAACCAGCGCCTTTGACTAGGTGTGGCGGAGGCGGTCGCCGGTAACTCACCCGCTTCACTGGACATCAACCGAAAGAACTAAAGACCCGGGTTGTCTCGTGTCCCCAGCCGTTCACATTTCCTAGCGCTTCCAAACCGCCATTACCATCAAAAGCAAGTCTCTCAAGATTTTAGGCGGGCACGCTAGAGAACCTCGTCGAGATCGAGGCTGCGGTCCGACCCATTCGCAGCAACACGAACGGGCCGTCGGAAGACCGCGGCGGCATCAGGTCCACAACGACCAATCGTGAGTTATCAGCACGTAGGCCGACAACAGAGCATTGCTTACGGAGTGCGCTACCACCGCGTCGGCGAGAAAACCTCGACGATACTGGGCCGCGGCGAACACCATCCCCGCCAGGATTCCGGCGAGCCATTGGCCGTGGAGCACCCCGAAAAGGATTGAAGATACGAGAAAGGAACCCCAGGTGATGGCCGGCCCGTCAGATGCACGGCGTCGACCACGCTGGTCGCCAGCGCCTCCTTCAGCCCTGCCGACGCCTGATTGTCACCAACGTCGGACACCTCGATCAACCTGGCTTGTTCGGATACTGGGTTGGAGAAGGCGAGTGAACTCATGCTCAGCATCAGAACGCATGCCGCCGCCAGCATCGGCGAAATGTCTTTTCGTCATAACTGGAGCCCGAGAAACTGTTGGCCAAAATATCAAAGTGACGGTCCGCTCTGTCGCTCCTTGCCGGAGCGATCTCGCGGCGTACGTTGCTCGCTGCCGTGTGAAGCGGCGCGAGCTGATACGCGCCAAAGGCGGCACTGCGTCCTCAAACTTTTCCCTCCTCCGACGCCAGCCCCCGATATAGCAGTCCGCCGAGCGCGCCACCCACAATTGGCGCCAGCCAGAACAACCACAATTGTCCGAGTGCCCAGCCGCCAACAAACAAAGCGGGTCCCGTGCTGCGCGCTGGGTTGACCGAGGTGTTTGTCACCGGAATGCTTATCAAGTGAATAAGCGTGAGCACGAGGCCGATTGGAATCGGTGCGAATCCTGCCGGGACGCGCTTGTCCGTCGCGCCCATGATCACGAATAGGAAGATGAGCGTCATCACCACTTCGCATACCAGACACGAAAGCAGCGAATAGCCGCCGGGCGAGTGCGTGCCGTAACCGTTGGCCGCAAACCCCGCGCTAAGACTGAACCCTTCTGCTCCGCTGGCAATGACGTAAAGAATCGCCGCGGCGGCAATCCCGCCCAACACCTGCGCAAGGATATACGGGATGACTTCACTGGCGGGGAATCGGCCCCCTGCGCTGAGCCCGACGGTAACGGCCGGATTGATGTGACATCCGCTGATGTGCCCGATCGCGTAAGCCATAGTGAGCAGCGTCAACCCGAACGCCAGCGCCACCCCGACAAAGCCTACTCCCGTATGCGGGAAGCCCGCGGCCAATACTGCTGTGCCGCATCCCCCGAGCACCAGCCAGAATGTGCCGATGAATTCAGCCACCAGACGCCGAGAAAGGCTCATTGTCATCGACCTCCGCGAGTCTATGGACTCGGACGCTATGCAGGTCCGCCCTCTTTTACCTTGTCCGGCTCCACTTTCAAAGAGCGGGGTCGAGCAGCGTTCTGCTGGTAGGGCTTTTCTACTCGATCCGCTGATCGACGTGCTCGGTTGGGTGTAAGCGTGTGACCCACGTTACTAAATCCTAAATCGATCGCCACCGTCCGGCGGCCGATCGTGAAAAACGTGGTCGGAGGTACCGATCGATAAATAGATTGGGATCGCCGAAACCGCCAGGAGGCGGAGCTTATTATTAGAGAAGCGCGGTTCAGGCGGCGGCTTGCGCGCCGGAATCGTGCCGTAAGCGCTTCCACTCGCGCGGCGTCAGCTCCAGGACCAGCCGCGCCGGATGGGTCGATACGCGCTCGATCACATCGCACAGATAGACGAACGGATTGATGTGCAGGTTCTTGCAGGTCTGGACCAGCGAACACAGGATGGCGGTTCGGTGTGCCGCCGCTTCGCTTCCAGCGAACAGCCAGTTTTTGCAGCCGAGCACGATCGGCCGTAGCGCTTGCTCCGCCCCGTTGTTGTCGATCTTGAGCCGGCCGTCTTCGGCGTAGCGCGTCAGCGCGACCCAGTTGCGCAGCGCGTAACCGATGGCCGCCCCGAGCGGGCTCTTCGGCAACGCCGCCGCCTGCTGCTCCTGCAGGTACGCTTGCAGTTTCGCGAGCAACGGCAGCGCCTGCTCCTGCCGGAGCCGCTGTCGTGCGGTCGCATCGAGATGCCTGTCGCTGGCCGCCCGCTCGATCCCGCATTGCTGCCCGATGGTCGCCAACACCTGCGCGCATGCCAGTGCCGCCGTCGGCAGCGCTTCCTTCAAGTACGCCGCGCCTGCGCCCCGCATAGAACATCGATCCGGATGCTGTGCAAATAGGTCGTCGTAGGCCGGTGCCACATCCACCTGGACATACCCACCGTAGTTGGCCAGCGTTTTCGACGGCCTGTCTCCATTGAGTCTGCCCGCACAGCTCGCTCGGCTATATGCCGCCAGCTCGCCCAGCACGGCCTCGCCAATGGCTAGCCAAGGGTACGCCCTCGACCACCCGCCGACCCTCCATTACCCGCCGAGCCTAATGTCAGAAACGTCCCTGTGTGCCCGTCTTCTGAATAGAGGCGAAGTCTTACCGATCCCCCGACAATTAGTCCGCCTCCGATCCGGACGGAAAAAAGACTCCTGCCAGGAGTCTCATGGCGCAGGTCACAAATACTGCGGCAGGCGTTCTCGGCGACTGAATGGGCATCGGAGGCTGGGCAGAAAGCGTTTTTCAGGGAAAGACAACCGATGGAAATGTTTATTTATTGGGCATTGTTGTCGGTCGTTTTGGGGATCGTTCATTGGAAGTATCCCGACATTTTTTTGGCGAGTCGTTCGGATTTGTCGAAAGATTGACTTGGTGATTATGGTCATTGGCCTGCTGTTTCTCGCCATATGCGCTGGCATTTCAGTCGCGATTTTCGGCTTAAACTAGGCATCGCTTCAAGCTATAGGACCGTACTGGATAGTACATCACTGCATCGCACATATAGGGGCACTTGCAACTCCAGTTCGATTGCTGCGGCATACAGCGACTGATTAAGACCTGCCGGGTGAGTTGCGAACTTTCAGATTTCTAAAGGGACTAGGATCACAAAATGTCAAGAGGAGCCGCGCGTCGGATGATCCGCATTTTCATAGGGCTATTGCTCATCGTGGCAACGACGCCGGCGTTGGCTCAAGCTCTTGGAGGGCCTCTGCCACCAGGAAGCTCCTTTATTCCGGATCCGTCAGGAGGGCCGGGAGCAGGCTATTGGAAGATACCGAATCCCAACGGTTTGTACTCATATATCTACCAGGCGGGTGCTCCAAATTGCCAGAAGACCGAGGGATACGACTTTAGCCAAAATCCCGCCTGTATCGCTAATAATGTGCATCGAGGGTCTGCTCAAAGGAACGCTGGCGCCGCATCGACATCCTCTGGAATCAGATACGGTCTCGTCTGCGTGAACCGAGATTCGGAAGGTAACCCTATTGATGTCGATGGTAGAAGCATAGCCGACTGGGTCACCGTAAGCATTCCTGACAATGTAGGGTCTGGCTATCAGCTCACTGATATACGAACCTTCGGTAGCGGCTATTTTCGATTTGCAAGCGGTAGTGTTTCTGGAAGCGGCAATGAGAGATATTTTCAGCTCACAAGCGTCATTGATACTCAAGGAAATAGACATACGGTTTATTACAACATGCGTCTAAAAACCGTCCCCCCAAGCAGGCGCGGAGTTTGTCGTCCCCCAGGGACGCGGGTAAGGCAGGCGCCACCAGCAGGTACATCAACCTACGGGCCATACCCAGGCGCACGCAACTTTTAGGAGGAGCGACAATGGCCAAGATATTTCTATCGATCTTCGTGTTTTGTCTCTTTGCTGGCCTAGCCGCGGCTCAGGATCTCGGAGTCCAGCTGGCGCAGAACAACTGCTGCAACTGTGACCCGCACGACACCGATATGCAGTGCTTCATGGAATGCAACGCTGAATTGCCGCGATGCCAAGCCCCTGCACCACGGCCTGCTCCGCCTCCACAAAGGCGGGTCATAACTCCCTATTGTTGCGCCGGCGGAAGAAAGGTGTCGCTCCTCAGGCGTGGACGACCTGTCTCGAAGTACGTGGTGGGGGCGCCTTGCTCCGTTACTTATGCCTTGATCACGGTGTCTGGCCAGGGGTGTTTATGACGCTCGGGCCACTGCGTACCCTGATTAGAGCATCTTACTGGTATACGGCACAGCCGACATTGACAAATACCCCCCAAGACAAACGTCGTGTGACTCGAATCCTGGCAAAAGCAAAGAGGGGTGAAATCCGCAGTGAAGTTTGTTCCCTGCCAAGCCGGTTCCGCAAACGCTCTTCAAAACCTCCTTGACAATCAACCCACGGGAGGAAAGAGAGGTAGGATATGCATCAGAGGAAGAATCCGTAGACTGTTGCCGACTCCGCTAGTGGACTACGCCACAGCTTCGCCCCATAAACTCCCATGCGAATTCGCTAGTTTATAAACTCCCACACGGTATAAAAGGACACCCCAGTCTATGCCATGGGGTGCTTTATAAACATCGGTCTTAGTGCGCCGGCGGTTTATAAATCCCCACATCTCACCCGAGGGGATACTCGCGCTCGTGACCCCGCTGCTCGCATCCGTTGCGTAGCCGCTTGCTGCCGAGCCGGCGCACCCCATCCGCCGATCATCATGGGCAGTGTAAAGGCGCAGGGTCTGGTCGACCGTTTTGAGACCTATTTGCCCGCAGTACGTTCGAGCGAAATCTCGCTCATCTGAATTACCGGCTCTATATCGGTGTAGCGCGGCATGTCCCCCTGCAGAACCGTCGCGTTCGGTAAAAAGGCCGCTTCGAACGCTTCGCGCGACTCGCAGACGAAATGGCATAGCGCCGCGAACGCTGGCGGCGAACCTTTCTCGACACCCTCGATTCCACGTTCGATAGTCACACTCTTCACGGCAGGACCGAGAAGCTTGATGGACATCGGCATGTGCGTCTTCAGATAGTACTCGAAGTCGAACTTCGAGCCCGGTTTATTTGGATAAAAGATACTCACCTCGATCATCACGATAGCTCCTCTTGATAACGGGTCCTTTGCCGGCAAGCGGGTTTGCCGCGAAGACTCGAAATTCATGAAGGTTCTTGGACAAACATTCAGCGCCGGCCGCCTTCGCCTCACACCACCGGGGACTTCGCGCCATCGACATTGATCGCGGTGCCGCTGACGTACGACGCGGCGTCCGAAACCAGGAAGCACGCCATATTCGCAAATTCCTCGGCGGTGCCGAACCGGCCCATCGGCAGGCCCAGGCTCTGCGCCCGCGTGGCGAGGAATTCCCCGAAACTCAAGTCGGGGGCTTCGCGGCGATGCCGTCTTGCCCATTGATCGCTCTCGATCATACCCGTCATCAGCGCGTTGACCAGCACGTTGTACGCGGCGCCTTCGCCCGCCAGCACCTTCGTCAACGCGAGTCCAGCGGCGCGCATGACCGTGGTGGGGGCACTGCCGGGGCCCGGCGCTTTTGCCCCTATATTGAGCACGTTAACGATGCGGCCCCAGCGGCGGCTCTTCATCCCCGGCAACACCAGTCGTCCGAGCCGGATCGCCGCAAAAACCTTCAGATCGAAATCCGCCTGCCAGGTCTCGTCGGTCAACTCTTCGAACTTGCCGGTCCGCGAGGTTCCCGCGTTGTTCACCAGGATGTCCACTCGCTCGAGGTCGCCGCAGATTGCCGCGTACACCCGATTAACCTCTTCCGCCTTGCTGACGTCAGCGGGATAGGCCCGGCATCGTCCGCCGGCTGCGGTGATCTCGCGCACCGCAGCGGCTAGCGGTTCCGGCCGTCGCGCCACGATCGCGACCTCCGCCCCCGCGGCGGCAAACTTCTGCGCCATGGCCTTGCCCATGCCGAGGCTGCCGCCCGTGATCACCGCGACTCTGCCATCCAGCCGAATCTCCATCTCTGTCCTCCTAGTGAGCATGCGCAGTCGCGCTCACCGCGTAAGCCGCCGACGATTTCGACCCTGACTCCGCTTTCCGTGACCCGGTTTAAAGTCGTGGGATTACGTCCTGCGCCAGCAGTTCCAGATGCTCGATCTCATCGAAGACCGGGTTCAGCAGGAGGTGCTGTGCGCCGGCGCGCACGATCTCGCCGATCTTCTCCACGCACTCTTCGGCTCCGCCCCAAATCGAAACGCGCGAGGCCATCTCCGCGTTCTTGTAGCGCACTCCAAACCATTCGCGGAGGCGCCGCTCCGCGCGGTCCCGCTCGTGGTCCACGGCAATGTACACGCGCTTGGAGAGGACGAACCTCGGGGGATCGCGCTTCGCCTCATCCAGCAAGCGCCGCAGCAACCCCAACTGCGCAACGAAATCCGCCGTCGTGGAAGACCCGGCGCCCATCCAGCCGTCGCCATGTCGCACCGCGCGCCTGAGCGCCACCTCATCGCGCGCGCCGAACCACAGCGGCGGATGTGGTCGCTGCACCGGTTTGGGCTCCATCGGGATATTTTCGAAACGCCAAAACTCTCCGCTGAACGACGCTCGCCGCTGGGTCCACAATGCCTTCATGACCTTGAGCCCCTCCACAAAGCGGCGGGCGCGATTTTCGCGGGGAACGCCGAACACCGCTTCCGGCACGTGCGGACCGCCAATCCCAACCCCGACCGTCAGCCGTCCCTGACTCAGTTGATCGAGCGTCGCCAGGCTCTTGGCTAACTGCACCGGATTGCGCACTAGCGGTAACAGTACCGAAGTGCCCAGGCGCACTTTCGCAGTGAGCGCAGCGGCATAAGTGAGCAGCGTGACCGGCTCCAGGATCGCCGAATCCGAGATGATCTGCTCCTGCACCCAAAGGCTCTCGTAGCCGAGCGCTTCCGCCTTCGCCACAAACTCGCGAATCAGTAGTGCATCGATGGGTGACCTGGCGAAGCTTTGCGGGATTGCGATGCCGCAGGGAGTCTTGCTCGATGCCATCTCTAAACCTCCGAACAACTCAGCTCTGTCCCGATGAAGCTAGGTCGACCAACCTTATGGCAACCCCGCGCGGATTTTGGAACAGGCGAAAAACGAGGCGCCCGACCGCGTCGCCCGCGAGTAGCGCGTTCGTGAAATCACAAACGCAGCGACGAGGTCCGATCTCATAGATGAAGACATCTCCATACACAGCCAAGTGCGATCACGCGGCAGCCTATGGATACGAATAAACGTTCATCATGCATATCGAAATGGCCAACGGATTGAATCCTGACCTCGCTGTAGTGACCGGCGATTCGATCAGCTTTGACGGTGACCCACTGGAAGTTTGCATCGCAAAACTCAGCCGGCTGCGGGCGCCACTGGGAATCTGGGGCTGCAATGGAAACCATGAGCTCTATGCCGAAGTGGAAGGTGCGTCGCAAGATTTGTTCGAGCGTTACGGCATGGCGTTGCTGCGTCAACGGAACAAGGAATTGCAGTGGCGTGGTGGAAAGCTCAACTTGATCGGTGTCGACTATCAGAGAGAGAGCGCGCCCTCCGGCAAACGATCCTCAATGCTTGAAGACATCGAGTCTCTCGTCCGGAGCGACATTCCCAACATTCTGCTCTCCCATAATCCGAATACGTTTCCGCGGGCGGCGGCTTTGGGAATCGAGTTGAGCCTGGCCGGCCATACTCATGGCGGTCAGATTCGCGTTGAGATTGTCCATCGCGGATGGAATCCGGCGCGTTTCTTTACGAAGTTTGTGGCAGGGCTGCATTCCCTTCCGCTCGGCGGTGGCGCCGCCGCGATAGGCGAGAAAGCCACCCAACTTAGCCAGAAGGCGGCATTCCTGTACGTCAATCGAGGTCTTGGCACGTTCGCGATGCCGGTGAGACTGGGAGTCCCACCAGAGATCACGTTGCTCACGTTGCGTGCACCAAGCTGACCGCAGGGAACGGCGGCGGGCTTCTGCTACCCCCCGGCCTGGAATAGCGCCAGAGGGCTGACATATTGACTCTGCAGTGCGAAGGAGCGCCCCGAGAAAGGATCGCACTTTGGTGGAGCAGACGGACAGCTCCATCCTTACGAAATCGACCGTACCGCGCGATCAGCTCGCCGTGAGCTGCTTGTCGACCATGTTGACCAACGAATTGATGTTTGGCCCAGAACCTCGTAGGTCACGAACACCACGATCGCGACGGCGGCTAGAATCAGCGCCTACTCGCTCCTGGTCTGACGTTTGTGCCTGGTTTGACGTTTGTGCCACTCGCGCAACTTCTCGACATACGGTCAATAAGCTTTAAAACTCTTCCCATTAGACGTCAAAGCATCTTTCATAAAGTCTTGATGAGCTCTAAATAAAATCGCATCGCCAATTCTACTTGCGTCCGAGCCTCTTCAAACATGTTAACGCACGGTCTCAGACTATACGTTTACACTTAATAATGTTTATTGACTCTAAATAGCCAGCAGACGCATAATGGAAGCTAGCGGGTTACCGGGGGGACAGCGATGCAGCATTCAGCTAAATGTCAGTCGCGTGTGAGGGGTCCTTGGGGGAAAAACGGGGTCGCACAGAACCTTCCTCAGGACGAGAAGTTCGGTCGTAAACTCAACTCATTTCGTCGCGTAAAGGCGAATGAACTTACTCGGGATCATCCCTCGCCGCCGGAAGAATCGGGTGCAAAACGGAAGACGCCATTGATTGACCGTATCGCCCGTGCCGCGCGAGAGGTCCGTGATAATCCCGCCTCCGGTCTCCCGGCGGTTGAGACTTTGCGTAAGGCCCTATTGCCCGTAGGGCGTACGGACGCCCGACATGCCGTCTAAGACTTAGGGCTCGCCGCGCAACGTCTGGCAAGTTTCGTTCACCTCTCCATGGCCGATCTCGCTGCGCACCACTCTTAGATTCTGCCCCATACCCGTTCCCTTTACCTGGACCCGTGTAACTGGGTGCTCAGCGCCTACGTTGAAGTCCTACTCAAGATCGCAATGACACCCGGCTGGTGTGAAGCCGCAGTCCGCGATCAGGCCTAGCGTCCCACGTGGCTTCCATGGTGCCAGAGCTGGCCGTATCTGATCCTCGTGGCACGTGACACAGTAACTCGCCGGACCGGTGTGGTGCGGGCGGATTGCGCGGTTTGATAAAACTCCGCAACAGGGGCTTTACTGAACACACACGAGGGAAAAGAAAACAATGGCAGCAAATAATCAGTCGAGCGGAAACCCCGCCGTTGGACGTGCCGTCGTCCGAGAACTCGACCAGCTCGGGAAGAAGGTCAAGGGATTGGCGCTTCGCCTGGAGCGCGAAGTCAGGGCCCGCGAGCTCGCTACTCGTTTGGCCACTGAAGCCAAGAAGGCTCGCGAGCAACTGAGCCGGGAGACCAAAGCGCTACGCGAGCAAGGACGAAGAATGGCGGTAGAGTTGAAGGCGACGATCACCGATGCCAACAAGCGCGAGCACGCACTCCAGGAGGCCCGCCGCAAAATCACTGATTTAAGGGCGAATCTCGCGCGCCAGACCGCGGACCTTGGGCGCAAATCCGCGGAGCTCGTGAAGCTCGCGGGGGAATCGGCCCATCGGGCAGCGGAGATAATGCGCAGCGAGGGTCTGCCTGGGGAGCAGTCCCCTTCACCTTCCGCTGAGCCGCCGCCGGAGCCGTTGCCGGAGAGTCGGAGCGATAAGCCCACGTCGACCTAGCGCAGAGGGCACAAACCTCTTCTAATTCCGTCAAGGTTCCCCTGGAACCGTTTTGCGAATAATTGCGCCAGCGATACTAGGTCTGCTCGCTGATACCCGCTTCCCGGCAGGCCGCGGCGTCCTCTTGGCGTTTGCGTTCACCGCATCGACCTGCCTCAGCCAAATCATGATCTGTTCCGCTTGGTTGGCTAGAGGGGTTACATCGTCTTGAGATTGCCCTGGCTTACCCGTTGGCAGAATTTCAACGGAGGGGCGAATTTGTCACGTGTCGTGTCGCCCGTGCATTGCATCAGAGCGATGTCCCACCACCTTCGAGGATCGTAGCATCTCCCTGCTGGTGCGCTAGCTCAAAAGCTCCTGCCAACCGGGCGAACCGTGCCGCTAACTCGTCTACCGGCTCCAATGCCTTGGCCAGTTCCGTTGCGCGAAGACGTAGGGCGCCCGCGGGCTCGACCAAATTTGCCAACTGCAACAATAGCGCTCTGAACTCCGCCATGGTCCCGACGATCTGCTCATGCACGATCCGCAGCGGTCCAAAGCCAAGTGCCAGCTGTTCAAGCTTGCTGCAGAAAAGTTTCACCGGTTCCAAAGTGCCGACCAACTGCTCCATTTGCGCTTCGAAGCTATTAAGCAGCTCGAATCCGTCTGCCGTCGATTGAGCCAGTGCTTCAATCGATCCCAAGAGCGCCGCCAGTTGTTGGATCCGTTCCTCAAAAACGTCAGGAACCCACAGTCGCTGGCGCTCGGTCAAAGGCGGTCGCTCATAGTCTCCTGAGGCTGCGGTCAGCACAATCTCCTCCGTCCTCCGTGCTGGGCCCGCTGAGCTCAACCTATCCGGCTTCGCCGGAGTTTCCTCCTCGCCGGTTTGCCAGGTGCCGGAAATTAGCTCCCTGATTTCTGGGGGCTGTGGCTGCTGACTAAGTAGGCGTTTCCTTAGCTCTTCTAGTTTCATTTGGAGCCCTTGGAGCAGTCCTCGCCATAACGAGTCAAGGAAAACTTTTCACAGTCTACCTGAGTCCAATATAAATTAGCCAGCTCAAATCATCTCCGAACTACTTTAGCTCATACTGAATAATTTTTGAGATGTCAATAGAGTGTTAAAGCCACTGCGACGTGACTACGGACGGTCACAGTGAAGATTGCAAGCGCCTACTCTTTGCCCCTGTAGACGAATTTGATGCTACGTAGGACTCTGCAACATCATAAATGTCAGAAGAGCTCGACCTTCCCTCAGTGCGACGAGGTCGCCAACGTGTGCGCAATATCTCGCCGGCGAGAAGACAACTTCCTGAGGCGATCGCTACCCGGGGGTAAGGGGTAACCCGGCTGAGCCGTCACGCGCCTTCGCGGTTACGATATTTGACGTGCGGCTGGGGTGGCAGGTTAAGAATTTCGCGGTTGAAGAACTCACTCAAGTATTCGATGAGGTCGCGCATCGAGACTACCGCGACCGGTTTTCTGGCCTCATCCACCACTGGTATATGGCGGAACCCTTCCAGCACCATGACGTGGAGCGCGAAGGCCACGGTGGAGTCGGCCGGCAAGACGACCGGGTCGGGCGTCATACACGCGTCCACCGCGGTTGACTCATAATCGAGCGCGTGACCGGCAACACGCATCAGGAGGTCGCGCTCTGTGAAGATGCCGACGAGTTTGCCAGCGTCCACCACTAGCGCGCACCCGCGGTGCTCTTCCTGCATCCGGCGGACCACTCCCGCCAACGAAGTCTCGGCGCCAACTACGAGCGGCAACTGCTTGACCACGTCGGTGAGCGTGTCGTTGGCGAGCGCCGACTCAAGTTCGGTGGGTCCGGGAGACTCGTCTTCGACGAGTAGGCGGCTGTCCTCATCATCTCTATCGGTCGACATAATGAGTCATTCCCCGTTGCGACTGTTAACTCGAAACTACGCCGGTAGGTTGAACGAATCAAAACTGAGATGTTGTCGCCCTTACTTCAAGGGCGTCCGGCCACGCTCCATTGTGCTCAAGCTCAAGCGACCGGTCGTGCGCGAATCGCCGCGTGCCCTATGGCCTTCATGTCGTCTTCCAATATTGCTGTACCGAAACCGGGGGCGTCCGTAATTCTCATGATCCACCCCATGGTCGCGCGGTCCGGCGGTACGAAAAAACAGGAGAAAAGATTGATAAGTCCTTCCGAATCTTAAACTCACAGTGCGCGCTTAACAACTGTCCAACCGATGGGTTCACTCCACTATCATCAACGACCCGCTGCTGCTCTAGTCTGCGGCGAATGCCCGGTTCAAGACGAGACGAATCGTTTGTTCGGAAAGTCCGTGCTTCGTGCGCAAGTGGTCCTTAATCCGCGATTTGAGGAGGCCGCGTTGACGGTCTTTTAAATTGGAAATAATCGGGGTGGCCGAGAGTATTACAGTGCCGCAGGGACACTTCAGATTCATCACTCCGGATTCTTGCGCGACCAGGATGTTGAGGTCTTTAACCTTAGCCACTAGTTGCAAAAGTAACTGAGTCTCACGCGCAATGTCCTCGCGGGAATTCATCTTGCCGGTTTAGCCTAAACCGCGCTTAAAAGCGAAACGATGACAACGAAGTTACCGCTTCCGGCCACTTTCGCCGCGAGGTCGCGATAGAGTCGGGTTGCTCGCCCCATCGTATCTTTCGGAACCTCGATCCGTTCGCAAATCTCGTAACAGGTAAGACTAGAATCCCGTTACCAGGATAAATCAAAATCGATCGCTCGGCGCCCCATGGTCTCACAATTCCGGGAGGGCTGATCGGGATACTGCCGAATCGTCGGGACCGTTTCGCGACAGTACGATTACCGTTTACGCGTCGGTGCTGCGGCTTTCTTGATCAGCGTCGCCGCTCTACGCGCATCAGCCTCATTCTCGAAGCCGAAGACGGCCGCGTATCTACGGCTAACTACCTGAGCCATGACGAAACTCATATTGATCCCCGCATCGCCAATCGCCTTGGCCAGCATGTGGCCGAGACCCGAACGATTATCCCCTTCGACCAGCACCACCACCGATATCGACGACTTAGCGAGTCCCGCACGCTCGGCGGCGGCCGTTGCTTTCCTTCCCGAGACCGGATGCAGCTCAACCGCGGCTTTGTCTGCGCCTGGGTAGCGATACGCCATCACGAGCTGCAGGTCGGCTCCGGCTTGAGCGAGAGGCTCGAGTGCGCTCGCCAGCGCCCCAGGCCGGTTGTCGATTTCGCTCCGCCAAAGCACCGACATCCTTACCGTGATTGCCATGGCCCGCCTCCCTTAGTGTTTGTATCCCCCTTTGTCGCACTTAGCGTATGAGCAAGCCAGCGCGCAGAAAGCCGGGGCGTTAGGCTCCTTTCTTGCGCTTGCGCGATTGGGGCGGTTGCACTCGCTCGTAGGATCCACGCTCTTGGCGCTTGACGACTCCGGCTTTCATCCAGCGCGCGACGGCGGCGAAAAGCTCCGACGAGCGCTTGGCCCCGACCTCGCGCACCTTATGAATGTCGGAAGCCTTAAACTGTTTTGGCAGTTGTTCGAGGACGCGTCCCCAATCGATTCGGGCTCGACCGCGGCGAAGTGAAGGCGCCTTGGCGCCGGTGCCGGTCGCTCGCCAGCCGACAAGGGCCGAGAGCTTCGTCTCCTCTTTCTTAAGGCGGCTCAACTCAGCCTCTTGGAAGAGGACTTCTTTCCGCAGGTTAAGCAGCAATTGTTGCGTTTGCTGCAGCACCTGCGCGAAGCCCGAGTCTCGTGGAATGCTCTGCTTGCGTGGCATCAAATAGTTTCCTCCTTACTTGAAGCAAGTGCCGCGATTAGAAATATTGGTGAGCACCGTAGCGCGAGCTACTGTTGCCTACGACCGATGATCCAGATCGTCATGTCCCAGGCGTTTCTGATGCCGACCAGTAACAGTGCCAGGCAGGCCAAGGCGAGAAGATTAGACCCCAGAACAGCGTGGGATGGAATGGCGAGTCCGCTGCCGACCAGAACCAGATAGACAGCGAGCGGCAGCAACGCGTACAGGAATCGATCCGCAAGGTCGATCGTTGCGCTCATGCCGTGGAATCGCATGCGCCACCAGGTTGATCCAGAGTAGGCGAAGCCAATCAATCCGGTGCTCACCAGACAGAGACGCGTCGCCGCGACCGACTCGATCGGCGCCGAAGCTATCAGGCAAAGCACCAGGACCAGGCTGAAGTGTACGACTGTCGGGGAAAGGAATGATCGGATTCCGGCTTGATGGGCGCTCGTAAAGACGCCGGCGCCAATTGAAGCAGCGACAAACATCAAGCCCACTAGTGTTGCCGCCGCTGTTCCAATCAGAGCATAGAAATCATGCCATGCGCGCAGCACTTCGAGTGGCGATGTCATCGATCCAAATTAACTGATAGGGGTTAACCAGCGCTTCTCCGATCAGCGCTCGTAAATTCAGCGTCGTCAAAATCTGCACTCATTTGGCCTCGACCACGCCGCCGGTCGGGCGAACTAGACATCGCTCGCGGCCGAGTACGACCACCGAGTTTACCGTCGGCGATGTATTCGTCCACCATCGGCCGCAATCCTCCTCAGAGAGCGACCAAACCCGCGATGAAAAGATAAACTCGACGGGGACGGATCAGCAAGACATGTGTCCACGAATCTTCTTCCGCCGTTACCTCTGCCTCACCGCCGAAGGAAAAGGTAAAACTCGCTTTAAGGCCTCCCAGTTAGAGCGCTGCTGTATGGTCAAACCGTAGACCGCTTAGTGCTACGCCAGGCTCTCGGAGACCGATTAGGCAAAGCACTCGTGCGCTAGTTCACCGATGCTCCTGTTAAATCACTAAGCCGTATTCTCAGGTCAGCGTCGTTCTGCCGACCTCCGCGCTACCGAGTAGACTCTTTGCTATTGCCGTGCTTCGGGTGCATAGGTGGAGTTGCCCCGCGCGGCCACCGAAGGGCAACCGGGCATTTCGCGCGGGTAGAATGGCCCACAGCTGTTGCCTTTACCGGCGCGTGAGGTGCGGGGCACCTAGCGCGCCGGGCGCTTTAGGGCGTCCGATAGAGAGCGACGACCTGATCTCCTTCGATGCTGGAGATTGGCTCGGCGATAGACAAGGCGCTGCGGAGTGCCGAGCGGACGCAGATAGTTTGATGGCACGCCAGCGCGGTGATGCTTATCTTCTGGTCACAGGGGTTAGGCAAATGGAGAAGGACCAGATCGACGAGAAGGTCGTGGTGTTGGACGACCCTGACAATTGGGTCGAGTACTTCGAAGAAGACGGTCACCCCGCGGTGCGGGTGTTACCAGAATTCGTGGGCAAGCGGTTGATAATGACCGAGCACTACCGGCACAAGATGATCGACAATTTACGTGCGACCGCGCCCGACCCGGACAGTCGGACGAACGCGGAGTGGGTGGTACGCTTAACGATTGATGCGCTTGGCGTCGAGGTTATTCCAGACGCGTAATCATCGGGGCGCGCTGGGCTGGCCCACCACGCACGTCCGTCGCAAGTTCCAAAAGCTGCCGCGTCGGATTCTGGTGCCGGAAAAATGGCGGGAGTGGCACATTTTTCGGACCATCTTTGGCCAACGTTGATGGAGAGAAATAAGGTCGCTCGAGAGCGCAACCATAAGCCTCGAGGACGCCGCCGCCGAGATCAATAATTACGACCTGACGTTGTTCAAGCAGAGCGCGCTCAAGGAATCGCGCGACGAGATGCTCCTGTGTATCACCTGCCGGTGATCACCTTGGACGTTAGTCCAACGGTGTCGCACCGGCCTCCGGACACGAAAAACGCTACCTCGTTACTTCAGGAAGCGATCGAACAATTCAGTGGCGAGCCTCGACGACTCATCGAGCCACTTACCAGCGTAGATTTCGTAATGCGTGATGGGCAGAACCACAAACTTCTTCGGCTCGCGCGCACGGTCGTAGAGTTTCTGGTAGCCCTCGATTTTGCACAGATCGTCGTCGCGGGCTCCGATTAGCAGGAGCGCGCGCGGCGCGATACGCTCGATAATTTCGATCGGCTTGTATTCGATGGTCTCCCACGAGATATCGACTCGGGACGACGCCACATCTTTGAGTGCATCGCCCAGGAAGGCGTTGGTTTGCGGGCTGTTAAGGGCATCGAGCGGGCTGAGCCGGTCACCGACCCCTTCGACGGCACGACGTCGACGGTCCTCGGCGACCTTCTCGAGCAATTCCGAGCGTTCGCCAAAACGCCGGGTATCGAGCAGAAAGCGCTCACCGTCACCGAAACCAACCTGCCCAACAACCGCCTTGATACGAGTATCGACGGCCGCGGCGTACGGCGCGTTGGCGCCGCCGAAGCTGGTACCCCACAAGCCGACACGTTCCGGATCGACCTCGGGCAGGGTCTCGAAGAAGCTGATCGCGTTGCGGATATCGTCGATTTGCTCAAGTGGAATCAGTCTGCGCTTGGTACCTTCGCTGCCGCCGTAACCACGATAGTCGAAGGTCAGTGCAACGAAACCGGCTTGCGCGAAAACCTTCGCGTAGTCACCCCAGGATCAGTGTACGAACTCCGGTAAAACCATGACAGAGCAGGACTCCGGGCCGGCGTTCGCCGCTTTTAAAATCGGACGGCAGGAACAGATCTCCCTCCATCCGCGTGCCTTCACTGAAAAATCTGACAGTGCGCTGATTCATGCAACACCTCCGAGCGTAGCATCCGAGTTGAATAACTCGACGACCGCATCCTCGCAAAAGTAACCGCGAATTTTCACAAGCGCAACAACGGCGGCACAGGCGTACCGACTGCTGCCCGAGGCGATCGCGCAAAACAGCCGACTGGCGCTCGGCCGCTTCACGATGCGCGACAAGGAGCGTCTGCTGATGATCCGGCCGTACGCGAATGGATTGATGACACATACGAATCTGGCAGCATAGGTCCATGAAGAGCCTGCTCGATCATCTCGAATGCACCGCGTGTAGCCGGCGATATAGCGCTGATGAGCTCCACACCGTCTGCCCCGACTGCGGAAAAGTGCTTTTCGCTCGCTACGACCTCCGCGCACCCAAAGGATTGTCGCCGCGCGATCTGAACGGCCGGACGTGGACAATGTGGCGCTATCGTGAGCTGATGCCGGTGCGGGACGAGGCCAATATCGTCACGCTGGGCGAGGGTATGACTCCGCTCTTGCGGGCGCGGCGACTCGGCAGTGCTTATGGATTCGAGCACCTCTTCATCAAGGAGGAAGGCCTGAACCCGACCGGCACCTTCAAGGCTCGTGGTATGTCGGCGGCGCTCTCGCGCGCCAAGGAGTTGGGTGTCTCCAGTGTGGCTACTCCATCTGCCGGCAACGCCGCAGGCGCGATGGCCGCCTATGGTGCTGCAGCTGGCATCGAGACCTCAGTGTTCATGCCAGCAGACGCGCCCGAAATTAACTGGCTCGAATCATACGTCTGCGGCGCTCGTGTCTACCTGGTCAAAGGCCTGATCGGTGATGCGGCCAGGATCGTTCAACGGGTCGGACCAAAACACCGCTGGTTCGACCTCTCGACCCTGAAAGAGCCTTACCGCGTCGAAGGCAAGAAGACGATGGGCCTGGAAATCGCCGAACAGTTCAACTGGCAACTGCCAGAAGTAATCATTTATCCGACCGGCGGCGGCACCGGCCTCATCGGTATGTGGAAGGCATTCGACGAGCTGACCCAGCTCGGCTGGCTCGGCAACCAGCGACCGAAAATGATCTCCGTGCAAGCCGCAGGTTGCGCACCAATCGTCCGGGCCTTTCTCGACGGCAGGACCGCGAGCGACCCCTGGACGAACGCGCAGACAATTGCCGCGGGCTTACGCGTTCCCCACGCGTTCGCCGATTATTTGATCCTTCGCACGATTCGCGACAGCGCGGGAACCGCACTCGCGGTCACCGACGCCGAAATCCTTGACGCGATGCGCGATTTGGCCCGTCTCGAAGGCCTGTTCGTATGCCCTGAAGGGGCCGCGACCCTCGCTGCCTTCAAGCGCCTTGCGACGAGCGGATTTCTTCATCCCAACGAGCGCGTCGTCCTGTTCAACACCGGCTCAGGTCTCAAGTACTCCAATCTCGTGCAGGGTGAATTTTCGACTATCGACCCCGGCGACAACGCTATGATCGACACACTATAAGCCACTGCGCCTATCACGGCGCAAAAGCCAGAAAGAACCACCGAAGCCGGCTTAAGTTCAAACCATTCACCACGCTTCATTCGCGCGAGTTGAAGATCGTCGAGAGCCATATCGCAAGATGGAGCGAATGCATCGACAAAGGCAGGTGTACGCTGAACGCATCGCACGAGGAGAGCAAGCATGATCACGGTCACAGCTTTCAAATGGGTCCCGCCGGTCGTTCAGGGTCTGGTTCGAGACCTGCGAGTTCGATGGGCATTGGAAGAGGCCGGGATGCCCTACCAAGTCCGCCTGATCGATCAAAATGTTCAGAAATCTGCCAACTATCGCGCATGGCAGCCGTTCGGCCAGGTACCGGCTATTGACGACGATGGCCTGGTGTTGTTCGAGTCGGGTGCCATTGTTCTGCACATTGGCGAATGCTGCGACCCTGCTGCCGGCTGATAAACGGCAGCGGGCACGCGCCATCACCTGGAGTTTTGCTGCACTGAATTCAATCGAGCCGCCATTGCAGGAACTCGGTCTGCTTAATTTACTGTGGGCGAATGAAGATTGGGCGATACAGCGCCGCCTATTCTAGAAGCATTCATCAATCAACGCCTTAACGATCTCTCGACCTCGCTTGGCAACCGCGAGTATCTTGAAGACCGCTTCACCGTTGGAGCTCTGCTGATGACTACGGTGCTGAGAATCCCGCGACAACAACCAATCGTCGAGCAGTACGGCAATCTTTTTGCGTACAAGGAAAGGTGCGAGGCGCGGCCGGCATTCCAGCGCGCGCTCACGGCGCAGATGCAGGATTTCGAACGCAACGCTCCGCCAACGGCCTGATTCCGGGTCAGGAACCCGCGAGAAGTCATTGATAAGCTGATCGGAGATTCCGTCGCTGAAGTAATCCTGTTGCGGATCGCCGCTCAGATTGGCGAAGGGGAGTACTGCGATAGAGCGAATACTCGGCAATGGCAACGCCGGCTTCTCTTGCGGCGGGATCGATGCGTGAGTATGCGGCGGCTTGAGGGAAGCCTGCAGCGAGGCGCAGCTGTAGTTTTTTCTCTTTCAAAGGTAAGCCCTCTGCTTGCCTTTTTCTTTTCTTGGAGGGTGGCAGATCGAGATGAACTTTCGATCTGTAAAATTTACCGGAGATGAACTGCTGCGCGGGTGATCGTGTCCAGCAAAAAAACAGACATCATTAGGAAGGTAGTCCGCTGAACATCTCTGCCGTCGAGTCAGTAGTACAGGTATGCTGTTGCCACGACCGCCGACTCTGTTCGCTTGGTCTGGGATCGTAACGTGGAGATCCACGTTCAAACTAATGGCGCCGCCATAATTCCAGATCATGCGCCACTGCAGATGGATAGGCGTACGACCTCCTATCTGGGGTTTTCCACTGCACTGGTTCTGATTTATTTCGTTACCGGCAAGCTGGGTCTGCAGCTCGCGACGATTCATCCCAGCGCAACAGCGGTTTGGGCTCCGGCTGGAATTTCATTAGCGGCATGTCTGTTCTTCGGGCCGAGGATCGGCCCTGCGATATTTCTTGGCGCGTTCCTGGTCAACTTGACGACGGCTGGTTCTGCTCTAACATCTATTGGAATCGGCATTGGGAACACGCTCGAGGCACTGTCCGGAGCGTATGTGATCAGGCGCTTCGCGAAAGGTCTGGCAGTATTCGACCGTACAGTTGACGCCTTCAAGATGCTGATTTTCGCGGCCGGCTTCAGCACGATGTTGGCCGCAAGCGTCGGTGTAACCACCTTGTGTCTGGGTGGCTATGCGGCCTGGTCTCAATATGGAGAGATCTGGCTGACCTGGTGGCTCGGGGATGCCGCGGGCGATCTGATAGTCGCTCCACTGCTTATCCTGTGGAGTACCAATTTTCGCTTCGACTGGACCCAACAGCAGATACTAGAAGCGATTCTTTTGTTGTTTTCGACCGTTGCGGCCGGATGCCTCATGTTTGGCAGTTGGCCGCCGTCATTGGGTAGAAACGGTTCCCTTAGAGTTTTTGGGTTTGCCGGTGCTGTTCTGGGCAGCGTTCCGCTTCGGTCGTCGCGAGGCGGTGACTGCGCTTTTTATTCTTCTGGGGATCGCGATCGCGGGCACATTAAAGGGACTAGGTCCGTTTTCACACGGTGATAAGAACGAAGATCTGCTTCTGCTACAAACATTTGCGGGCCTGACTGCCTTTATGGTTGTAGCGGTGGCCACGGAGGTGTCGCAGCGCCGGAGGTTGGACGAAGGCCACGCGGCTCTCGCCGCAATCGTTGAGTCGTCAAATGATGCGATTATCGGTGGCGACACAAAGGGGCTAATCACCTCGTGGAATGCTGGCGCATCGAGAATCTTCGGATTCTCGACGAGCGAAGCAGTCGGTCAAACATGGGCAATAATTGTCCCGCCGGAAAAGATCAGCGAAGACCAACAAATCCTGGCGCGAGTAGTTCAGGGTCAGGCAATCAGGACTTTTGAGACGATTCGTCGTCGAAAAGACGGCGAGTTGATCGACATTTCTCTAACGGCATCCCCGGTCAGGAACGATGACGGTCAAATAATTGGGGTGTCGAGGATTGCGCGGGATATCACTGAGCAGAAGCGCATTCGCGTCGAACGGGAGAGATTCTGGCGCTCTGAACGGGCAGCGCGAGAGGCAGCGGAAGCCGCAGGCCGCGCGAAGGACGAATTTCTGGCCATGCTCGGTCACGAATTACGCAATCCGATTAATGCGATTTCACTCGCGCTGCACTTGCTCGAGAAAGCAAAGACTCCCGACGAAAGTGTAAAGGCCCGTGGAATAATCGCCAGGCAGACCGAGCATGTGTCCAGGATGGTCGGCGATTTGTTGGACGTCGCCAGAGTGAGCACGGGAAGAATTGTGCTGCTTCGCAGCCCGGTTAATCTGGCGACGATTGTGTCCGAATGTCTCGATGCCATCCATGACACCCGGCAACTCGACCAGCATACGGTGGAAACAGAGCTAGAGCCGCTGTGGGTGCGTGGAGACGCTGATCGCCTGGCCCAAGTGGTGACTAATCTCGTCAACAATGCGGCGAAATATACTCCTTCAGGCGGTAGGATTCGGGTTAGTCTTACGTCGGAAGACAACCACGCAGTGATCCGGGTGAAGGACAGCGGAGTCGGAATCGCAGCCAACGTGTTGCCTCACATCTTTGATCTCTTCACCCGAGGCGACCTCGGCTTAGAACGCTCGCCCGGTGGATTGGGTATTGGCCTGACGCTGGTGAAGCGTCTGGTGGAGCTTCATGACGGCAAAGCCGAAGCGATCAGTGAAGGACCTGACAAGGGAAGCACTTTTGTCGTGTACATGCCCCAAATACCTGCCCCCGAGGTTCTGCCTTCCGACGGTGATCGGGTGCCGACCAGTAATGCTACGTCACGCCGCATCCTTATCGTTGAGGATAACGAGGATTCGCGCGAGGGTCTCCGAGCCTTGCTGGAACTCCTTGGTCACGAGATCCACGAGGCTGCAGATGGGACAAGGGCCGTAGAAATGGCGCTGACGTTGCGGCCAGATTTGATGCTCGTCGACATTGGCCTTCCGGGTATCGATGGCTACGAAGTGGCAAGACGAATTCGGTCGAGTGCCATCGGTTCCGCAACGACCATAATCGGGCTGTCTGGTTATGGTTCAGAGTGAGTATGTGCAGCAAGCAAAGCAGGCCGGATTCGACGACTATATTGTAAAGCCAGTTGACCCCAACCGGCTCAGTCAGCTCATTTCCTCTCTTTCCTTCGTTGGTTCGTCATAACGCTTACAAGGAAATAACCAACCCAGTGATGATTAGGCCAGCCATTGCGACCACCAGAGCAGTTGGCATCATCACTGCACCGAGTAATTTCTATAAATAGGTTGAGAGGAAGCACCGCGCAGCTTCCCGTGTGGCAGTTGCCGGTCATCAACCGCTGCAAGGCTGACCACTGACCACAGGGATCCCCGGAGAGAACTGCAACGAATCAACCAATGATCAGCGAGCGCAGGAGCCCACCGAGCAGCAAAAACCAACTCTCGCTGGCGCTTAAAGTCAGAGCTTTAGCCCTCGGGAAGCACCGCGCAGCTTCAGCCGTGAGGGCAGTTGCCAATCACGATAGGTGCTAGGCCCCGAAGAGAACTGGGCGACGCCCGCGTAGCTGTTGAAAATCGAGTGGCGGCAGTCCTCGCCCGATCGGAAGATCGGGTGGGTTTAAGAGGAGGACGCCGCCATGGGGAAGAGTGACAGGGGAAACGGGAGAGCGCAAAGCTGGCCGGCGCAGTTGCAGTTGCCGTTGCGCGAGTTCGTTGCGCGAGGCGCTGCTCGACACGGAAATCGTTTCGGGACTTGGGTTTGTCGGTGAAGTGCTGGAAGAGGAGCGCACCGCGCTCTGCGGTCCGCGTTACCGGCACGATCCGCAACGGGCGGCAGAGCGCGCAGGTTGGGTGTCGAGTTCATTTAGGCGGCTCTTCTTCCATTATCAACTCCGCGATCACGATCGATTGCAGCGTCGTGAGCGCGCAGCGCGGCGACCAGCTTGGGGAGTTCACGATAACCGGCGATCTTGCGGAAGCTGCGCTCGGCTTCGAGCACGCCGTCGGCAGTCCATCTCAGGATCTGAATATCGAGCCGCTACTCAATTTCCACAGCGAAACGGTCATCGCCGCCGCAGGTGAAGTGCTACGTAGCGAGACCGTTTACGCGAAGGTTGCTGAGCGGTTCCCGAGTCTGGAGAGACGCACCCTCACGCTGCGCGGCAAGGAGGCTCCCATGGATGTAAGAGTCCTTCGCGATGGCGAGCGACACTGACCGTATCCCAACTATCGCTCCTTTCCTTCAATCTCGAACTTTGGCCCAGCGCGGCTCACTCTTAACCGCATATCCTGAACCTCAAAGCTGCGCTCCAGCAGCCTCGCGTGAGGTTCGCAAAATTCATGTTTCCGCAGAGTCCGGCCCTGTTCGTCAACGTAGCGCGCCTGCACGCTGGCGGCGTCGTCGCAGCCGTCCTTCTTGCAAAGCGCGGGGTAAGGGCAGCGCCTAAGCTCGACAATTGTGTGAAGGGCCATAACAGCACCCTCCTCATCAGAAAGACCAAGCGGGAAGCTCGGCCTTCGCACGCTTCCGGCGTTCCGGGAAACGTGTAGCGACGGGGATTACTTATATATCGCTAGATAGCCTGATAGCTCCATTGAGGGTCCCCCCGTTTCTGGTCCAGGAGTGCGGAGAGTTTTTCGGGCTCTCGAATCTAAGGGCCGCTGTTCCGAACGGCCAGTTGAGCATATTCGTTGGGTGGAACGAAGCCCAACGCGGTGTGAGGTCGACTCTCGTTGTAATGGTTACGCCACACCTCGATCTTGCACTGTGCATCATCGAGCGACATGAACCAGTTGGTATTCAAACACTCGTCCCGCAGGCGTCCATTGAATGATTCCACCACGGCGTTGTCAGTCGGTTTGCCGGGGCGGCTGAAGTCCAGCGTGACCTGATTTAGATACGCCCATTGATCCAGCGCCCGCGAAACGAATTCTGGCCCATTGTCGACGCGAATGGTTAGGGGCGCTCCGCGAACGGCGATGATGCGATTCATCACTTTAACCACTTGCTCGCCCGTGATCCCCTGGCCTACTTCAATCGCCAGGCTTTCGCGGGTGTGGTTGTCGATCACGGTCAAGGCGCGAATGCGACGTCCGTCAAAGAGCGCGTCGGAAACAAAGTCCATCGACCAGCATTGATTAGCGGCGTTGGTCTGCGGCCGCTCCATTCGGCGCGCTGCGCTCACATGCCGACGCGGCCCGCGCATGCGCATGTTTAGTCCTTCCTCACGATACAGCCGATAGACCCGCTTATGATTGATCTTCAGGCCCTCGCGCCGCAGCACGATATAAATTCTGAAGTACCCATAACGGATCCGCGCGGCGGCGATTTCGCGGATACGTCTGCGCAGGACGGCCTGATCGTGACGGATGGTGTGGTAACGATGCCCCGAGCGGTTTGATCGGAGCACTCTACATCCACGGCGCTCGCTGACCTGGTAGGTCGTTTCCAGATAGCGCACCAGCTCACGCCGACGAGCAGGCCTTAGAGTTTTTTTGCCAGTACATCCTGCAGCATGACCTTGTCCAGACTCAAATCCGCGACCAGTTGTTTGAGCCGGCGGTTTTCCTCCTCCAACAGCTTCAGCCGCTTGATCTCCAACACTCCCAGCCCGCCATACTGCTTCTTCCAGCGGTAGTAGGTCTGCTCGCTCACTCCCATTTTACGGCAGACCTCCAACACCGGCGTCCCCGTCTCCGCCTGCTTCAGCGCAAAGGCGATCTGCTCCTCCGTGAATCGGCTCGCTCTCATCGGCACCTGCCCCTCCTCGAGGCTTATTGTGCCCGATTTCTCTCATTGCCGCTGGACCGCATTATTGGGGGGACGTCACGCTACTGGTGTTGATCGCGATCGATGGAACGGTGCACGGGTTCGGACCTTTCGCGAGATTGACCAAAGGCGAATCTCTGATGTTGCTGCAAGCTTTCAGCGCGACCACGGCTGCCGTTACGTTGCCGATCGCGGCCCTGGTTTCGGCATTGCGGCGAGCGGAGTCAGAAGCCCGACTGAGCCGTGCGGCGGCCGAGGAAGCGGGTCGGGTGAAGGATCAGTTCCTGGCAACTCTCAGTTATGAGCTTCGTAGCCCCCTCGGCGCCATCGCCAGCGCCGCTCATGTGCTCGACTACACCACGGCGACAAAGGCGGAGACGGCCAACGCTCACGCGATTATCATCCGCCAGACTGAGCATCTTGCGAGGATAGTGGACGATCTGCTCGATCTTGAGCGACTCAAGCAGGACAGGATCGAGCTACTGCGAGCGCCGGTCAATCTCGCTAATTGTCTTCAGGAATGCGCCAATGCACTGAGTATCACACAGCAACTAAGGAATCGTGAGATCGTGATTGAAGCCGAGCCCACATGGGTCAACGGCGACCACCATCGTTTCGCTCAGGTCATAACCAACCTCTTACTCAACGCGGTGAACCGCACACCTCCCGGAGGCAAGATCGTGATGGGCACAGAGGTCCAGGGCGAACAGAGCATCGTTAAGGTACATGACAACGGGGACGGCATTCCTGCTGCGTCTTTGCCATATGTCTTCGAAGCCTTCGCTAATGGAAACAGTGAAACAGCCAATCCGATAGCGGGCCGTGGAGTTGGCTTGGCGGTTGCGCGCCGCCTGGTCGAATTACACGGCGGCACGGTCGAGGCGATGAGCCAAGAACGTGGCCAGGGCTTTACGCTCACGGTGCGTCTTCCGCGCATCGCGGCTCCGGGTCGACAAATAACCGCGGTGGAAGATCCGCGTTTAACTGCAAGGTCTTGCAGGGTACTCCTCATCGAGGACAATGCCGACGCGCGCGACGGTCTCCGCACGCTACTCGGCTTACGTGGACATGAGGTATTCGAGAGCGACGGTGGGCAAAGTAGCATTAACGCGGCGCTCGCTCTCATGCCCGACGTCGCACTAATTGAAGTAGACCTCCCGCGCGTCGATGGCTACGAAATCGCCAGGCGCATTCGCGAGGAATCCGGCGGGCGGACGATGTTCCTGATCGCGTTAACTGGCCACGGTCAGCCCGAGGATCGCAGGAGAGCGTATGAAGTGGGTTTCAATCTGCACCTAGTCAAGCCGTTAAACCACGTCGAACTATTCGCTGTTCTTGCAGCGTTGCCCCAAACGAACGTCGGTGGCACTTACACCAACCGAATGTAGCTGGAAGCGCCGGCTGCCTTGTAATGGAAGATAGAATTGCTAAGCGTACCACCCACTCCGCGTTCTTCCGACTGTCTGGGTCGGGCGCGGTCGCCCGTAAATTCTCGTCATCATGTGCCGGTGGTGCTCGGTCATTATCAGTCGCTTGCGCACGAATTCTGGTAACACCCGCATCGCGGGGTGACCGCTTCTTCGAAATACTCGACCCAATTGTCCGGATCGTCCAGTACTACGACCGGCGCAGCCATCCACCCTCTGAGGAGAAACTGCTCACCCGCAGAGTAGGGCTTGGCGCCGCTTCACCCATTCCAGAATAAGCGGCGCCGCCTGCCTAACTGCTACCGCCATCAAGCCGGGCGGCTGCATTCCGCGATCGACCTTTGCAAGACATCGGGGTTAGCAACGCGAACGGCATCTGGTGCCTAACACAATCTCTTCACCGACCTCTCTCTTCGAGTGATCGCCCCGCGCACAAATTGCTCTTACGATAAAGGCGACGGGATGCGCCCTACCCTTCGCGTTGCGCCAGTGGGGCTGAAGGGGCAGATCGGCTTCGATGCGGTACATAGCACTCTACATGGCAGTGCCTGATTGTCTTCGTGTTTTAATCAATTAGGGCCGTTAGGCCAGATCTGTGACATGATCGCGTTTCTGCGAGTCTCTAGTCGTTCGAGCGGATACGGGTACACGTGTATGGTCCTCCAATCTAGAATGACGCTCGACCACGCGGTCGATTTACGGAATATCCTTAGCCCCAGCACGAAATGGGGCGAGAGGATTCCAGCCGAACATGGCCGAGGATCGGAGCGCTATGGTGCGTCACTCGCCTTTTGAGGGTGTCGGCGGACGACCCGAGGCAGTTCCTAAGCTTACTCCCGGTTGAACAGCCGATAAGACCAAGCCGCAAGCACCACGAAGACCACGACAACTAATGCTAAGCCTTCCATTTGTCGCCTTCTCCCTTTCCGCGAGGAACGGCCGATTCTCAACGCGTAGCTCGGTTGATTGCACTTTGCAATGTTCGGTCGAATTCGTTACCTCGGAAGCCAATGGTAGTGAGTAGTTACCAGGGCGCTCTTGGATACGCAGGAGCTTTTTTGAGAGAAAGCGGACCATTTTCTCGGCGCAGGCCGCGAGTCCAGTGAGCGGTTCGATGCCGCTACCTCACCATTTTCCCGGACGTCACCCTCGTTTCCCCCCTCCAGGGTCCGACGTTTCACGCCGGGGTTTCTGTCACACCGTCTTCCGGAGCGTGTCTAAGGAAGTAGAGAGGGAGGTACGATCATGAGCGTAAACGAAATCCAAGCCCTGGCGCAGCGATTTGCTGACGCCTTCGACAAGCGGGACATCAAAACCGTCCTAGAGATGCTCTCTGAGGACGTCGAGGTGTTCGATCACGTGCCCTATCGGTTCGACGGCAAGCCTCCGTTCGCCAAGTATCTCAACGAAGCCATCGAGGGAATCGCCTCGATGAGCTTCGGCTTCCGGCAGCCGTCTTGCCGCGTGTACAACGATAACGTAGGGATCGTGAACGCTTACGACATGTTCATGGGAGCAACCAAGGACGGCAAGGCATTGACCATCCACGGCCGAACGACCTTGGTCTTCGTCAAACAAAGTGGGCAGTGGAAGATCGTTAGCTGCCACTTCTCCGCGTTGCCTCATACACCCTGAAGAGCAAACGGGTGCGAGTTCAGCTTGGAGCCGAGCGATGACCGTCGATAATCCGCTGGCCGACAGCGCTCCGACCGACCACGAGGATCAAAGCCTCGTGCTCAGGGCCCGCTCGGGAGACCGGGATGCCCTCGAAGAGCTACTCCAGCGCCATCAGGGTTGGATCTACAACGTCGCCGTCCGCATGCTCTACGACCCGCAGGACGCCGAGGACGCGACCCAGGAGATCCTCATCAAAGTACTGACCCGGCTCTCGTCGTTCGAGGGCCGGAGCAGTTTTCGTACCTGGCTCTACCGCATCGTCGTCAATCACGTGCTGAATATGAGGCGTGGGCGAGTCGAGGCCCCGTCCATAAGCTTTCGCCTGTACGGCGAAGAGCTCCACCAGACGCCAGACCTTGACCTGCCCGATTCGACAGCTACATCCCCTGACATGAATCTGCTCGTGACCGAGGCGATGCTCGCCTGCACCTCGGGAATGCTGCTTTGCCTGGATCGTGAGCAGCGACTGGCGTACATCCTCGGTGCCATCTTCGCGGTCAGTGACACAGTCGCCGCTGAAGTGTTGGAAATCACCGCCGAGAATTTTCGCCAACGACTGGCGCGCGCTCGCCGTGACCTGCGCAACTTCATGAACGACAAGTGCGGACTGGTGAATCAGGCGAACCCCTGCCGATGTGCCAAGAAGACCCGCGGCTTCATTCGGGCCGGCCACGTTGATCCGGAGAACCTGCTGTTCAACCGTGAGCGAATCTGCGAGGTGCGAGGCGCGGCACCGAACGCGTATGAGACCATCAAGACTTTAGACGGCCAGTGCGCGGATATCTACCGTAGGCACCCGTTCTATAAGCCTCCGGATCTCGCGCAAATGGTGCGCCGCCTGATCGAGAGAACCCCGGTCTGAGGCGTGCAATTGACCGGTCGTGAAGCGCGGGAGGATATCGATGTTTGCTGCTTATGCCGCGCAACATAGTCCAGGCGATCCAGCGTCGCTCGTGGTGGGCGAGCGGCCCGAGCCGTAAGTGCCGGATGGGTGGATACGACTGCCTGCGAACAGATGATCGAAAGTCCTGCGGGGTGATTGAGACCACGACCGGAATGCTCGCGTGTAACGCGCTGAGCTTTGGCCGAAGGGCTGCATCCCGCACCCGCCCATGGGTGTCCGGGCGGTCATATGTGCCGGCCAGATTCGAACGATTCGTAACCTTGCGCTCTCGGCCGTGGAGGACAGGGGCCCGGATTTCGCCTTGTTTTTTCTGGCCCTTGCTCCATCTGTTGAGCTTCTTTTTGGCGTTCGACCTCGCTTATTCGCCGCAGAGGCCCTCCGTAGAGAACCCTCGCCACCGGTGCTCCGTTGGGTTCACGGAAAAGTATTCGATCGTTTCTGTGCAATCGAGCTGATTCGACGAGACAACGCCAAGAGACGAAGGTCCTGGGCCGGAATGACCGGAACGAATAAAATTCCAGAACGGCTCGAACGGCCAAGGCCTTACCAATGCAACGGACGCATTCGATGCCAGGCACTCCCATCCGGGGGGTGACCATGATTTCACTTGGGATTTCGAGATGACCAATGTTTCGGGACGCACAATGTATAGCGAATCAGCATGAAGATCGAGCTGATTACTCCCGAGTCTGGACCGTCACGGCGGTTGCGCAAATGGCGACTGATCCGGTTTCCGCAGCTCACAATGCCCTTGCTCGCCGCCTACACGCCGCCGGGCATGGAGGTGCACCACACCGACGAGATCGTTGAACCCGTCGACCTGGACCGCGACGCCGATCTGGTTGCAATCACTTGCAATACCCCGGCGGCGGCGCACGCGTATCGGCTGGCCAGGCAGCTGCGCGCCCGCGGCCGGCGTGTCGTTTTGGGCGGACCACACGTCACCGCCCTGCCTTCGGATGCCCTCCGCCACGCCGACGCGTTGGTGATCGGCGAAGGGGAACTCGTCTGGCCCGAGGTCGTCAATGACTTCGCGCGCGGCCGGTGGCACGAGATCTATCGCGGTCGGCCAGCCGATCTACGCGGCATGAAAGCGCCGCGCTGGGATCTCATTCGCGGTCGACGCTATGGACGCGCGGTTACGATCGCCACCCGCGGATGCGTGCACCGCTGCGGCTACTGCTCGATCCCCTTCCTATACGGGCGCGGGCAGCGTCGGCGGCCGGTCGGGGAGGTGGCACGGGAGGTAGCGCTGATGCCCGGCAAATCGGTGGTCTTCTGGGACGACTACCTGATGGCCGACCGAGCCTATGCGCTCGCGCTCTGCCGCGCCATCGCTCCTTATCGCAAGTGGTGGACGACGCAGACTACGATGCGCGTGGCCTTCGACGAGGAGTTGATGGCCGTCGCCGCAGAGAGCGGATGCAAGGCCGTGTTCGTGGGGCTGGAGACAGTCTCTCAACGCAGCCTCGACCTGCAAGGGAAGCGCTTCAATCAGGTGCGTCTATACGAGCGGGCTGTGGCCAACCTTCACCGCCATGGCATCGCCATTCAGGCGGGCACTATGTTCGGCCTCGATGGCGACGACCCGGGGATCTTCGAGCGCACTCTACGATTCTATCGGGGGATCGGCATCGACAGCGCAACGGTAGGCATCGTCGTGCCGATGCCCGGCACGACGTTCTTCGACGAGATGGTCCGTACCGGACGCCTGCTGACGACTGATTGGGACCGCTACAATGGCAAGGTTGACGCGGTCTTTCGACCAAGCAACATGTCTCCACGCGAGCTGGAGCAAGGGGTCGCGTGGTTCGCGGATCAGTTCTATTCGCTGCCGTCGATCTTCGACCGGCTCCTCTGCAAGTCGCGCGTCGGTATCTGGTGGAACCTCCCGCGCAATCTTGGCTACCACCTGGCGCTCCACTGGCGCGCGGCCGTCCATTTCGACGACGGGAGAGCCGCGGAAACCTGAGCGCATTTCGCTACCCCCAGTCCGACTGTGTCCGGCGCGGTGCGTTTTGTCCCGACCGGTGAATTCTGTTGCGCATTTGCGACAACATAGGGTCTCGGGCTGAAAGTATTGGATTTTATTGGCGGCACGCCACTTGCGTCGCGTATACGAAGAAGAAGGGGGGTGTCGTGTTTCTCAGACGCGGCCTTTTGGAGCGGATGCGGCAGATAGCCGCCAGTAGGCTTGAATTGCTGTTGGATGGTCCGCAGGTGCCGGAAGCGATTCGTCACCGGCTGGTCGCGATCCTATATCCTCGTTCTTTTCGAATAGGAACGTCTTGGCTAACTTCCACTACCAATGGCGTTGTCCTCGCGCTCGCGATGCGCAGCTGGATTCCTGTCTGATCCGCGACAATCAGATCTGAAGACGCATTGACTCAGGACTTTTGTTACCGAGTCGCCGGTTGTTGCCTCAAGTAAACTGCTACCGCGCAGCGAAGGCGCTGCGGGGTGGTGGTGGAGATGGCGAGGCAGCTGAGTATGGCGACACGGCGAGAACTTAAGGATGCGATCAGGCAGCGATATCAAGCGAGCAGCGATCGTCGCGAGCGGCGACAGATCCTGGCCGAGTTCGTCCGGGTAACCGGATATCACCGCAAGCACGCGCTGCGCGTGTTGAATCATCCGCCGACCGCACCAACCGCCCGCCAGCGGGAGCGAGTTTACGACGAGGCGGTGCATCAGGCGCTGGCGGTGTTGTGGGAGGCGGCCGATCGAATCTGCGGCAAGCGGTTGCGGGTTCTGCTCCCGGTGCTGATCGAGGCGATGGAACGCCACGGCCATCTCCAGCTCGCCCCGGTGGTAAAAAGCCGGTTGCTCGATATCAGTGCTTCCACTATCGATCGCCTGTTGCGCCCGCAACGCGAAGCAACCGGACGTGTGCGCCGGCGGCGGTGGGGCGCGGGCTCGGCAGTGAGGCAGAGCGTACCGGTGAGGACCTTCGCCGACTGGGGCGATCCGCCGCCGGGTTTTGTCGAATGCGATCTGGTCGAGCACTGCGGCGGAGTGAAGAACGGCGGCAACTTCGTCCATACCCTGACCTTGACCGACATCCACAGCGGCTGGACCGAATGCGCGGCGCTGGCGGTGCGCGAACAGAGTCTGGTGGTGGAAGGAATCAGCGCCGTCGCCCAGTGCCTTCCCTTCGCGCTGCGGGGGCTCGACACTGACAACGACAGTGCATTCATGAACGAGACCCTGCACGGCTATTGTCAGCAGCACCGCATCGAGTGGACGCGTTCACGCGCGTATCTCAAAAACGATCAGGCCTGGGTCGAGCAAAAGAATGGCGCGGTGGTGCGGCGTCTAGCCGGATACGGGCGACTGAGTGGGCTAACTGCGGCCGCTGCGCTGCAGCGCTTGTACGTGAGCGCCCGGCTCTACGTCAACTTCTTCCAGCCGTCGTTCAAGCTGGCGAGCAAACAGCGCGATGGTGCACTGGTCCGTAAACGCTATCATCCGCCGCTGACTCCGTATCAACGGCTGCTCGCCTCCGATCGGATCGACCAGACAGTCAAAGGGCATCTTCGGGAGCAATTTGCGCTGCTCGACCCGGTGGAGCTGCTGACGAGCATTCGCGCGGCGCAACGAGAGTTGTCGATCCTTTCCAATCGTGAAACCGGCGCCGCAGGCTTCCCCGACCAGCCGGAGTATCTGGCCGCGTTCGCGACCGCATGGCACAGCGATTACCGGGGGCCCAAGGGCCGGAGAAAGAAAGCCGCCGAACATTGGTGGCGAACCCGCACCGATCCGTTCGCGGATAGTTGGCCGCTGGTGGAAGACTGGCTGGTGGCTGAACCGAATCTCGCTGCCCGAGAATTGCTGACGCGGCTGCGCCAGCGATTGCCCGATCTGTATCCTACCGGAGCGCAGCTCCGGACCTTGCAGCGGCGTGTGAAAGTCTGGCGTGCAGACCGGGCCAGGCAGCTGGTGTTTGCCGCGACTTCTGCTCAACCCGGAACGCTCGGCTCACAGACAACGCCATGAACGAACTCGTGGATACTTGATGCCGAAAGTCATTCACAAAACACCGAAGAAGCAGAAGTGAAGACGACGTCATTGCGAAATCACCACACACGCACCGGCGCCGTCATGCCCGTCCAAAAGTCGCTGGCGTTTTACAGGGACCGGCGAGGAGGGCAGCCCTCCTCGCGCTCCACCCCAGCTCACACAACGACGACTATCGGGAGTAACATTCTTGGTTGAGGCAACACGATCGGCAAAAATAATTGACGTCCAACATTGAGATCCTTAATAATGCGACACGATCTCGCGCCCCAGCTCCTCGATCCTTTCGCGGGTGCCTTCATTGGGTACGCAGAAGGCTATCTCATCCATCCCTGCCGCTTCCAATTCCCTGATGCGTTCGATTAGGCGTTCGCGCGACGCTGTCATGCTGAAAGCGGCGATTACCTCCGGAGTTAGATAACGCTCCTCGCCCGGCTTGACGTAGATCGTGTGGCCCTCATGGACCTTCAAGTACCGGCGATCGGCGGGCACATCGAGTTTGTCGACGTATTCGTCACGATACTTTTCGTAGATTGATCGCAGGGATGAGGGGAGCTGGCCGGCCACCGCCGATGATTCCCACAGCGCATGCAGCGCCACCGCAGCCATCGGACCCATCTGGCTCATCACGCGAGCAGAGCTAAACGATTCGCCCCGCTTAAGCACGCAGGCAGCGGCAAACATGGTGGCGCTAAAATTCGGCACATTGCGGCCCGCACGTTTTGCAGCGGATTTCACCGCGTTGAAGTTTTGCTTGAATTCCTCCACGCCGGAGACAGGTGCCATCCAACCTTCGCCAATCTCACCAGTAACCTCGAGCGCTTTGGGTCCCTGCGCCGCGATAATTATCGGAATGTTCTCCTTGATGTTGATGTAGCCGAGAGCGGGATGCATGAAACGAATCCAACGCTCGCGTTTTCCTTCCCGGAAAAGGACTTCGTCGCCGCGCAGCAGCGCCCGGCAGATTCGTACGTGCTCGCGCAAATCATCCAACTTCACGGGAGGCAGGCCCATCATGTTGCGGCCAGTGAATCCCGTGCCAATCCCAAGCATCACGCGGCCCGGCGCAAGTTGGTTGATAGTCGCGATCGAATGTGCGGTGACCGGCGCGATCCGATTGCTGGGCACCACAATGCCAGTGCCGATCTTGATACGCTTGGTATGCTCTGCCACCAGAGTCATCGTCGCATAGATGTCGCTGTAGAGCATTTGCGAGTCATAGAACCATGCGCTGGTGAAACCGAGGTCCTCGGCAACCGTCATGTCTTTCCATGAATCGATATGTGCGGGCATGTTAAGTCCGAATTTCATAATGGAATTAGTAGTAGATCGAGACTCGCGCCTCAAATGGCAGAATGATCCTTGGAATTCGTGCGCAGCGGTCCTGTTCCTTTTCCTTGGACCTCGCTGCTTTTAGGAAACGACACGCCTTAGAAGCTTGGCTTGGTCGGAAACGGTGTCAGTTGCAATTCGTGCGTCCAGCACGACCGATCCTGCGTATGCAGGTAATAGAACGCCTCTGCAATCTTGACTGGATCCATCACGATCTCAGGTCGCTTCTGAGCAATCGGCAGTGCCCGAGTTCCGGGCGAGTCGATGAGACCGTCGATCACTATATTAGCCACGTGCACACCGTGCTCGGAGTACTCCTCGGTCAGCACCTGCGCCAGTGTCCGCATCATCACCCTCGGGTAATAAAGCGACTGTCCAGTCATACGCTTCCGCCCGCGTAGTGAGTTCGCGTTGTTGGAGAAAAAGAACGACCCGCGACCCTTCATCCGCATCGCCGGCAGAACTTCTTTGGCGATGAGAAAGGGCCCTCGGCTCGATATATGCTGTGCCGTGTCGAACATCTCAACCGGAATGTGTTCGAGCAACTCTTTCTCGGGCGGAAGCTCGCGGCCCTCCATGTACCCCGCGTTATAGATCACAACCTCGGGCTCACCAGCCTCACGGCGGATCGTTACGAACGCCGTCGAAATCGATTCCTGGGAGACTAGGTCAAGCTCGACAATCATACATTCGCCGTTATGCCCCCGAATCGCCTCCGCTAGTGGGGCCGCATTGTCTCTGTTGCGCGTTGTCAGCACGACGAAGAAACCTTTTAGAGCGAACTTCTGAGCAATCGCGCCTCCCACACCCCAGCGCGCGCCCAGCGGCAACTCCCTGTCCTCCAGCGCCTTGCCATGCACCAGCAATGTATTGCGCCCGTCCGATTGCCACTTCGAAGTGGCGCCTATAACGATGGCCACCTGCTTGTTTTTCGAGTTCGCGCTTTGCTTCTGACTCATTGGGAAACCTTCCTCCGGTGGCGCATTCGGTGATAGAGGTTCATCGGACCGGCAGGTTCCGTCCGGCCGCCCTAAGGTCTATTGATCAATGGAAACATTGCAGGAGCATACTCTCCGATGAGCGACCAGATCACGCCCTTTCGCATCGATATAAAAGATGACCAACTCGAGGATCTCAAGTGGCGTCTGCGGGCGACGCGATGGCCGGAGCGTGAATGCGTTGATGACTGGACGCAGGGGCTGCCTCGCGGCTATGCGCAGGAGGTCGCGTCGTACTGGCTCGAGAAATACGACTGGCGCAGGTGCGAGTCGCGGCTGAATCAGTTCCCGCAGTTCAAGACTACAATCGAGGGTCTCGGCATCCATTTTATCCACGTCAGATCGCCGCATCCTGACGCGACGCCGCTGATCGTGACTCACGGCTGGCCCGGCTCGATCGTGGAGTTTCACAAGGTTATCGAACCTCTCACGAACCCGACCGCGCATGGCGGCGACGCCGCCGACGCATTCCATGTCGTCTGTCCTTCCCTACCGGGTTATGGGTTTTCCGATAAGCCCGCGCGCTCTGGATGGAATGTACAGCGGATCGCGAAAGCTTGGTCTGAGTTGATGCCCCGCCTGGGTTACAAACGCTACGCGGCGCAAGGCGGAGATTGGGGCGCTGCCGTCACGACCTGTATCGGCTTGCAGGATACCGCCAATTGTCTCGGGATCCATGTGAATATGCCGCTCATTCTGCACCTACTCGCCGGGCTCGATCCGAAAAGTAACGACCTCACGGAAGCCGAAAAATCCGCTCTAGCCGGTGCCCAGTACTACAACGACTGGGACTCCGGCTACTCGAAGGAGCAGAGTACGCGACCGCAGGCGGTGAGTTATGGCCTTACTGATTCTCCCGTCGGTCAAATGGCGTGGATTCTCGAGAAGTTCTGGGCGTGGACCGACTGCGGAGGCCATCCGGAGAACGTCCTGACCCGCGACGAACTACTCGACAACGTGATGCTCTATTGGCTGACGAGTAGCGCGGCGTCTTCGGCACGGCTCTACTGGGAGAGCTTTCGAGCGATCCCAACCGATCCGGTTACTATACCCACGGGATGCTCGATCTTTCCCAAGGAGATTTTCCGCTCTTCGCGCCGATGGGCGGAGCAGCGCTACACCAAACTGGCCTACTTCAACGAGCTCCAGAAGGGTGGACATTTTGCGGCATTTGAGCAGCCGGAGACCTTCGTGCGGGAGGTTCGCGCTTGCTTCCGTCAAATTCGGCAGCCGTGAAGTAGATTTTCGGCGCGACTTTAGCGTCGCGTCACACAGTAATTTCCCGCCGCCGCAATTCCTGGATCTGCTCGTCGCTCAGTTTCAGCAGTGATCTGAGAATCGCCTGGGTGTCCTTGCCGAGCAACGGAGCGACCTTGGAGACACTGCATGGACTGGCTGACATCTTCCACGGAATGCCGGCATGACTCCGGCGGCCCACTTCCGGATGCTCGAGTTGGACGAGGTAGCCACGCTCCTTCAGATGGGGATCGTCCGTCAAGTCTTTGCTGCTCATAGAGGGGAAGGCTGCCACACCCGCGCTCTGCAGGAGCTTCGTAATTTCCCAGCGATCGCGCCGCGAAGTCCATTCGGTGATGATGGAGTCGAGTTGCGGCTCGTTGCGCTTGCGCAGTTCCGCCGACGCGAAACGCGGATCGTTCGCTAGTCCCGGCTGCCCCATTGCCTGACCGAGAGACCGCCACTCAGCTTCGTTACCGACCGCGATCGAAACCCATTGTTCGGAATCACCCGCAGCCTTGTAACAATCGTGCGGCGCCATCAGGGTATCGTGATTACCTCTGCGCACTGGTTCCTTGCCCGTCATCGAGTATTCGAGCAGGCCCTCCACCATCTCGACCAGAACCGTTTCCCACTGCGACTGATCGATAAATTGCCCTTCGCCGGTCTCCGCGCGATGGGACAGCGCAGCCATCACAGCAAGCGCTCCGAAGACACCGGCATTCGGATCGGGATAAGAAATTCCGATTTCGCACGGATCGCCACCCCCATAGCCAGTGCTGAAAAAGAAACCGGACAGCGCCGCGGCTGGCGGACCATAGCCGATAAAGCCCTTGAATGGTCCGGTCTGACCAAATGCAGACATCGAGATCTGGATTATGTCGGGCTTCATGGAGCGGAGTTTCTCGTAACCCAGACCGAGGCGCTCCATCACACCAGCAGCAAAATTATCCGTAACGACGTCGGCATGTTTTACCAGCTCGCAGGCGATTTCGATTCCCTCTGGCTGTGATAGATCGAGTGCGATACTTCGCTTCCCCTGATTGTATTGATTGAAGTATCCCGCCCGATTGATACCCGATTTGCCGTCAGGAAACGGTCCCACCAGTCGCGACGGACAGAGCCGCTTGGTGGTTTCGACTCTGATAACGTCCGCCCCCATATGAGCCAGTTGCAGCGTGCAGTACGGTCCAGCCCATACCCACGTAAAATCCATGACGCGGATACCTGACAGCGGCTGCTGGCCAGCCTTGGGCACAAAGGGGGCGGATTGGCCCGGCTTATAGACGGTCGCAGGCGACCATGTGTCGCCCCGCGCGATTTCCAAGGAATGCTCACCCAGGCGTGGCGCCGGCCGGCGGATGCTCCATTGAGTTTTGCCGTATCGCGAAGGCATCCCGGGCATTACCAGCGTGCCCACACCGGGCTGCTCGTGCTCCACGAAAAAATCCCTCTCGCGGAGATGCTCGCTTTCGTAAAGCTGCTGCATCGTGTTGATCGTCGCGAACGGAATACGGCGGAGCTGTGCCTCCTTATAGAGATCGAGCACCCTCCATTCGCTGAGCCAATCGGCCATCAACGCCTTCAGCGCGTCGTTGTTGCGCCCGCGCGCGAGACGGTCGCTGAAGAGCTCATCGTTGGCCCACTCCGGATTCCCCATGAACTCGACGAGCCGCTTCCACTGATCTTCCTCGACGGTGAAAACGAAAATCTTGCCGTCGGCACAATCCGCGATAAACCACGGTCCGATCAGGCGCTGGCCTAACCGCGAGGCCTGCTGCCCGGCATAGGTGTAATGCACGAAATTCTGTTCGAGCATCGCGGCCACACATTCCTGCTCCGACACATCCACCGCCTGACCGTTGCCCGATTGCATACGAAAGATATAGGCGCCGAGGCTCGCGATCGCGGCGTGCGCGCCACCCTGAAAATCGAGCTGACTGCCGAAGCACTTTAGCGGGGGCAGTTCGGGATAAAGCGACGCACCTGGACTCAGAAAGGCCCATCCCGACGCGTGGGACGCAGTCATTTCGTAAGCTTTGTAATTGGCGTACGGTCCGTAATCACCAAAGACCGAGATCGATGTTGCGATCAATTGAGGATGGGCAGCACAAAGCGCCCTCGAGTCGAGCCCGCACTCTGCGCGTTGCGATGGGGCGATGTTGTGAATCAGTACGTCCGCATCCCTGAGCAGGTTGTGCAGTACTTTCCTCCCTTCGTCGGTTCGCAGATCCGCTACGACACCGCGTTTATTCGTATTTAGGTAGATGAAAAGCCCGCTTTTTTCAGGATCGGCTTGATTTTGCGGAAAGGGCCCGCGCCGTCGAGTCAGATCACCTTCGGGCGATTCGATCTTGATTACTTCGGCACCGAGATCAGCGAGAAGCTTGGCTGCGAAAGCGGCCGAAACGCCCTCGCCACACTCAACCACCTTGATCGCATTGAACGGATTCTGCTTATCCATCTTGTTATATGTCCGAATTCTCAACCAACTCGAAGGACTGATTTCCCATAGCCCGCTCCGCACTCATATTGCAAAAGTGGCGGCGGGCGTTTCTCAACGGGGCAGGCCGAGGTCGCGTTCTTCTGCGAGCTTGATAAACGCTTCCGCATCTTCCTGCAGAAGCAATCTTTCCGCGACCAGGCGCTCCGATGCCTCCCGGACCAGCTCGACGTATCGGCTGTGCGTGCCGTAGCGCTCCTCCAGCGAGAGCCGCGGATCGCCCGACGGGACACGCTCTTCCTTACTACGCGCAAAAGGAATGAACGACCCCATCGCGGCGCATTCATCTTTGGGCGCCCGGGCCAGCGTACTCCATCCCGTGTAGGTACCGATCGGAACCGCGATATCAGGCAGCTTGATTCCGGCAATATCGATACCATCCTGGTCCGTTGTCGGGACCAACGTCGCATAAGCGCGGCCGGTCAAGACGGGAGGCACGCGGCTAATGATCCCCGTCTCGAATTCGGGACCGTAATCGAAGAGTTCGCGGACGTTCGCCGCACCACTGTAATTGACTCCAGGAATCGTCGGGAAGCCGACCGCCGCTTGTGACGACGGCGCCACAAGGGTCCCGTCGCGCAGCCGTGGCACATTGCTCGACGGCGGTTCTTTGCCCGCGACGACCCAATCGATCATCGCAGTGAGCAAGGCGCGCAACGCGGGGCCCGGGCTGACAGGATTCTGGATTTGCTCACAAAAGCCGCGGCCTTTCCCAACCGCATGCGGAACGCTGGATAGCAGGTAGAAGCGTACGTCGGTCGGATCGTCGAGATCCAGCGATCCATCAGGTGTGGTGATCGAGAGCGAAGCGTTCTTGAACCACCAGCTATTGGAGTCGTTAATCTCCATAATCTTCGGCGTGGTGTCCGAGGCTTCGCATCGCGCTAGCACACTGTCTGTCTTCCCCGTGATTGGATCGGTGAGCTGCGAGTACGCGAATGGGAAGACCTGTTCGGGATAGACGTGGCTCAGACGTTTAAAGGCTGTACGATTCGGTTGGCCGAAGCGATGATTGAAGAACCCTCCGCCCGAGCCATTTATATAGGGCATCATGCCATCGAAGACCCGCCGTCCATTCTCGTCTTGGTTGAAGCCCAGATAGAGAAACGGCCGATGGAACCGGCCTGATTGCGACAGTCCGGTCGCGATCGCCCATTGGATCGTACCCGCAAGCGGATTCGCGGTTTCATCCGCGTCAGTTGCCGAGTGGCGAGAGAAAGAAGCGAAATCGCGCACCGCCGCGAACCCAATGCCGATTACCTTTGGATTCGTCGCCGGATAAATGAATTGGTAGACCATCCCCGGCTCGAATGACTTCTTGCCAGCCGGGCTTAGGGCAACCGTCGACCTATCGATGTATTCCCATTGTTCGACAGGAAGGATAGTCGGTGGATCCTCGCGATACCTGCGTACCGTCAGCGTCGCCTCAGCCTTGTCCATCGTTGCTGCAGGGTAAGTCAGCGGCCAGTTCAGCAACTCCGCGGTGGGCGACGGATTTTGCGGCATGTCGGCCATGATCTCTTCCAGAACCTGCGCGACGATCGGCTTACCATCAATCTGGGCGATCGGCACGGTCAAAGTCATCCGACCACCTCCAGGCGGCGCCGTCGCATCCCATCCGGTCCAGACAATCGTGTTACCCTGACGCATGAGCAACCCAGTTCCCGCGTCGTCCGGTCCGCACGGATCGTTGTTTGGCAGATATCGTCCGGGGGTTCGGAAGGGAAAGCTCAGCGGCAGATAAGTCATCTTGTTGCCGCGGTTCGTTACGTCGAAAATCATAACTTTGTTGCCCCGCGATGGATTCGCCGGTCGCAGGATGTAGAAGTTGACCGCATATTCGACCATCCCGCGGGCATTGCGCGGCGCGAGCGTTATATCGGTGATCACGGCGTTCAGTGGATTGGCTGGATCGAGCTCGCCAAAGGCTCGGCCCTGGATTTTCTCGTAGCTGCCAACATTGCCGAACGACGCGCCGCCAAAGGCGATCGTTGGGGCCTCATTGAGAGTGAGTCGCGTGATCATGAGAGGCAACATCGCGCGCGAACCCGAAGTTTGCAACCGCCCATGGGCCGATCCACTCGTAATTATGGCCGTTAACTCGTCGTTCCGCATTGAGCGGAGGTCCAGACTTTGTCGCGCCGAATGTCCTGTGCTCGGACGGCGCGCATGCTCCTCTGGGATGGGAGCGCCCCGTCAGCAATATCCCGCATACGACGATGCGGAGACACCGTTGAAAGGTTCACTACATCGGAACCGCTCACCAACGGTCGCATAGTTGGAATCGATGACTCCGCAAACCGATAGTCGTTGCGCCCAGAATGAGAAGAAACGCCTCTATTGCTGAGGCTATTTGTGAGACATGACGCTAGCGCGCTGAGGGCAGTCGCCGAACTTCCTCCCAGTGGATGATCTGTCGAGCACGCAGGTCGGCAATCTGGTCCTCAGCATAACCCAGTTCCCGCATGAGGCTCACAGTGTGCTCGCCTGGGAATGCGCCGTGATCGAAGCGTCCCGGAGCGTCAGAGAAACCGACGATCGAGCCGTGGCGCAGATATTTCCCGAAGCGTGGACTGTCGACCTCTACCACCATCCGGTTCACGGCCGACTGCGGATGATCCTCAAGAAAGCTGCCAACATCCCCGTCGGCGCGCACGCACGCGACTCCCGTGTTCGTCAGGAGCTGCTCCCATTCGCTAGCCGTCTGCAAAGCGAAGACTTTGCTGATTTCATCGACGAGTTCTTTGTCATGTTCTGCGCGCGCGGCTGAATTCGAAAATCGGGAGTCCGCCGCGAGATCCGGACGGCTTACTGCGAGACAGAACCCTCTCCATTCACGGTCAAAGGGGCACGCGAGGAAGACCCAACCCTCACTCGCAAGATACAGTCGATAAAGCGCGTGGAGTCCGTAGCATTGCTCGTCAGATAAAACAGTCGGCGGGCGTCCGGGATAATCGTATGCTTCGTCGGCGTTGGCCCAGGCGTTGCCTTGCAGCATCGTAACCTCGATCGCCTGTCCGAGACCGGTACGAGTGCGCGCAAGCAACGCCAGCATAATACTCGTCGCGACCGCCTGTGAGGTATTGGGATCGGGATTCGCTTCGTTGGCTCTCATCAACAGTCGGGATGTTTCTTTAATTTCATCTAGGGTCATCGGCTGATCGGGCGATGGAGGATTCGCCTTTCCCGCCTGGCGAAGAGCCCCACCGAGGAGAGCGCCGGGTATCGGATGAGCACCCGGTCGCCGATGGTGTGGACCTGTGGCACCGTACGCGCCGACGTAGAGATGGATTAATCGCGGATTGATCTGGCGGCAGGTGTCCCAGTCGATGCGCAGCCGCTCAGGGACGCCTGGACGAAAATTGTGGAGCAGAACGTCCGCGCGCGCGACCAATTGCAGAAGAATTTTCTGGCCTTCCGCGCTCTGAAGATTGATTTGAATGGCTTCCTTGCCAGCGTAATTTTTCAGGTTGATCAGCGCCATCCCACCGGTGCTAATCGTCTGCTCATGTTCGGGTGTTGCGTCAACTTTGATGACCCGAGCGCCCATGTCCGCCAGCATCGCCGCGCCGTATGGTCCGGCAATTACCATCGAAAGGTCCAAAATTGTGATGCCATCGAGCGGCGGCTTGCGCATAGCCTGACTATCCCCGTTCCTGTGCTCGATGCGACGTTCGCTTGGCGGGGATTCGAGGCGGCGCAAAATCTCGCCGGTGTGTTGTCCAAGCTCCGGGGCCGGACTACTGACCTCACCCGGCGTCTCACCCAGAAGGGCTAGCGGGCCAAGCATTTTGAGCGTTCCGACACGCGGATCGGTTATCTCAACACGGTGATGATTGTGCCTGAACTGCTCGTGCTTCATCCCGTCAGTCGCATACCGAAACGGCTCGGCCGCGATATTGCCGTCGGCGATGTAAAGCTGCATCCACTCGTCGAGCGTCCGCTCCTGCATCTTGCTCAGGATCAAATCGCGCAGCGCTTCGCGTCCTTCAGCGTTCATCAAGGGCGCATTCTTGAACAACTCTTCTTCGAGCACCCATCCGAGGTCGATGGCTTTGAGGTAGGCACGAAACAGGCGGTCCATCAGGTTGGCGTGCTGTAACCACTGTCCGTCCTTCGTTCGCACCGGGATGTATTGGAGCATCGGCAGGCGCAACATCGCCCCCAAAATGTCAGGCGGAAAAGACTTCGGGTCCTGCCGGGAGAACTGCCGTAGCGTCAGCCCCGCGAGGTCATAAGGGATCATCCCCTGCAGAATGCTGGTCTGGACCCATTGGCCGCGACCGCTTGTGCCACGCGCAAGCAAAGCCGCTAGGATTCCGCGGACGGCGGCCTGACTGGCAGCCCACGAACCAACTTGCACGGCAGAGAAAGCGGGACCGACACGATTGAGTTGTCCTTCG
This sequence comes from uncultured Pseudomonadota bacterium, assembly GCA_963837035.1. Taxonomy (GTDB): domain Bacteria; phylum Desulfobacterota; class Binatia; order Binatales; family Binataceae; genus JASHZA01. The sequence continues at coordinate 232,152 of CAWIMH010000015.1, read as the reverse complement.
AAGCTCGCCATCCGGCCAGACTTCGCGGCGATGGCGCCCTCGTAGCCGGGGACCTGACTAAGCGGACCCTGCTGGCCCCATCCGCTGATCGACGCATAAATGAGACGCGGATTGATCGCCGCTAGTGTCGCGTAATCTATCCCGAGGCGCGCTGCCACGCCGGGACGGAAAGACTCCAGTACGATGTCGGCTTGCTCAGCCAGTCGATGTACTGCGAAGACCCCCTCGGAGGTCTTCAAATCCAGGACCGCCGACTTCTTGCCGCGGTTCCACGCGAGCCACGCCGGATGCGTCCGGAAAGGGTCGCCGGCGGGAGCCTCGATTTTTATGACATCGGCGCCAAAATCGGCGAAAACCGCAGTCGCCAGCCCGCCCGCCATACCCCAACTGAAGTCCAGAACAACAACTCCGCTACACGGTCCGGCCATCTGCCGCCCTCCTTTGAAAACGCGACGCCGACGCTCATGCAGTAGTGTTCGGCCAGTGCAGGATTTCGCGGACAGAGCGGCCGAGAATCCACTCTTTGTCGTTGTCCGACAACAAATCCGAACATCGTATGCAGAAGAGCGATTCGCCGTATGTATGACTATCCGTCGTGACCGTAAAATCGCTCGCCCACATCAGACGCTTCACTCCGAAAGCATCAATAACTCGGCGCAGTTGCGTTAGCAGATCGCGATACGGAAAAGGCTCCCTCGAAAGGCGCGGGGCGTGCCCCCATTTGACTGCAACGTTAGGATATTTCGCGTACGTCAGGAGCTGTTCGACAGTCGACTCGAGTTGTCCGGGCAGCGCAGCGCGATCGACTCCCATCCCGACGTGATCAATGATGAACTGAATCTTGTCGTACGACCGGACATAGCTTGTCAGAGTCTCGTGCTGATCACCTGGATAGATCATCACGGGGACCTCATGTTTGCTGGCGGCGGCAAGGACTCGCCCGTGTCCCGCGTCGCGCATAACTTTGAAGTCGAGTCCTGAAGCGATACGCGCGCATAGACAGTTTCGCGCCTTGCGCACCTGCCCCATCAAGTCGTCGATCTCGGGATCACTTGGATCGAAGCGGACAACGTAGGCAAAGCGTTCCGGGAAGCGCTTCACCGCCTCCTCGGCGAAAGGATACGAGTAGCGGCTAATACCGCCTTCTAGCTTTTGTCGTGTTGGCGGCCAGTCATCTAAAACAGCAGCGTTCACCCCGAGCGCGTCCATGATCGCGACCGCCTGCTCGAGCCCCCGATGAGTGGCATGGATTTGTGCGTCGACAATTTCCATCGAAGTGTTTCCTCTCTCCCGAAACTCAACATCTGATTAGTCCGGTATGACGGCGCAAATTGTCAAGTGCACACCGCAGCCGAGGGCTGATGGGTTGATGAAATCGCGAGTCCGGTTTGCTGCGCTGTCAACCGTTTTGCTTGTGAGATCTGACCAACCTTTGCAAGGATTAGCGAATGATCTGTTTCGGTACCGTTCTCGGGAGGAGTTGCGATGAATCAGCGGACAGTAAACTCCTTCAGTGAAGAAAGCCGGATGGAGGGCGATCTATTTCTTCCCTCCGACCTTAAAGCTAACGAACGACGACCTGGTGTTGTGCTGTGCCACGGGTTCACTGGGGTGCGCTCATTGATTCTCGGAGACTACGCCAAGATTTTCGCCGAGGCCGGTTTCGTCGCACTGACCTTCGACTACCGTGGTTACGGCGGTAGTGAGGGGATTCGACGGCGTCTGATCGCTATGGAACAAATCGATGATATCCGGAATGCAATCAGCTTCTTCGAAACCTTGCCCGAGGTCGATCCGGAACGGGTCGGGTTGTGGGGCACGAGCTTCGGCGGCGTTAACGCTCCTTATACTGCCGCGGTGGACACCCGGATTAAGGCGGTTGTCGGTTCAAGTTGGCTTCGGCGACGTTCGGGAGCGTCTGCAGGCATGAACATACTTCTGGGGGAGGGAAATGCGCTGCCCGAACTGCGAGTGGGAAAATCCTCAGGGCGCAAAATTCTGCATTCAGTGCGCTACTCCCTTCCAGCGCCAATGCCCAAAGTGCGGCTTCGAGAACGCGCCAGATGCCAGATTCTGCGCGCAGTGCACAGCGGTGCGATTAGCGGATTAGCGTCGGCTGGCTTGAGGGCTGCCGCCGTCAGCCGGCGTTCCAGTTGCGAGACTGGTCGTCAGGTGCCATCTGACCTTCCCCGTCGAGCGCACGCTCCCAGCGATTCATCAGCGAGCGCAGTTCGTCTTCGCGCCGACGAACGCGGTTAGACTACGCGCCGCCGACGCTGCTCCGAGCCGCCCGTGTACTCCGCACCAGGCGCGATTTGCCGATGCCAGCTTCTCCGATGATCAGCAAGGAGAGTGGCAGCAATCCGCAGTACTCATAGTCTCAGTGTGGCGCAAAGTTTCAGCGCTTTAGTGGCACGACCGGACTTCACGTCTTCCTCCGCTTCGTTGTTAACGTCACGCCGAACCCAGGCGTCTTCATCCAGCGATTGAGTTGCACTACAGAAAATCGCCATCTTCCCTTCACCTTGAAGGCGGGAATACTGCCAGTGCGGACCAATCGGTAGATCGTCTCATGCGACACCCGTAACAACTTCGCCGCTTCGCGGACGGTAAGGAGAGGGGATTCGCTCTCGTCGTTCACAGCTTCGGCCAAGCTCTGGCGTCACCGAATATATTAGCCTGAACTAAGAGGTTATAGATAGATATAGCATAAATTTAGAGAACTTATAGAAATGCTTGATGACCTCAAGCGGGCGAGCACACTAGTGCAAGACTGGATTAGGCCGCAGCACGCTTGAAGTGACCGACTTCTGATCGCAACAATCAGCGCGCTAGAGGCAGCCGAGCCAATTGTCGCTGATGCTATGTGCGGTCGAATAACCCTGACCCGTCCAAATCTGGAATCAGTCGCGAGCGAGCTGAATGTCTCACCCGAGGGCTGTCGCGGGTATCCGATTCTCGAGCCGCAGTACAACATAGCGCCGACCTCGCTACATCAGATTCTCACGCTCGATCACAACCATCGGCTTATCTCGCCGATGACCTGGGGCAGCAACCCAAAGAGCGGTCGCGGCCTATTGATTAACTGGCGGGCGGAGAGCTTTCCGCCGCGGGCCCCGCGCTGCGGAGTCATCAGCGACGGCTTTTATGAATGGACCGGACCAAAGACCGCGCGCCAGCCAAGATGAAAGCCTTCCTGCTGGACACTACAGCCAACCCTGCTTCATCACTGCATACTCTCCCTCGCGGCCGCGCGAAATTCGCGATCGGTGCTGCTGGCGATAACGATTTAGTCCTTGGACACACAACCGTTTCCCGACATCACGCGTTGATCAGATGCGAGAGGGGACGTTACGAAGTTGCAGATCTGAATTCCACGAACGGCACCGTTCTGAACGACCGATTGCTCGAAGGTCCCGCGGCGCTCCAGGATGGGGACAAGCTGAGATTCGGCGCAGTTGAGTTCGTTTTCCAGCAGGGAGGGGGCTGGCGCTTTGCCGCCAGCGCGAGAAACCTGGCGACTATTCTGACCGTTGCCGGTGGGATGGGTTTTGCAGGCGCTCTGATCGCGAAGCACTGGCTTCTACACCGGGATCACGGGCCGTCTACTATATCGGCTTCGCCGCGTAGCTCAGCCTCGCCGCGATCGTCGATCGCCACTTCCTCTGCTGCCCCTTTCGAAGTCGGCGTCAACCATAGACTGGTCGCTGCGGCCAACAGGGCACGCGAATTTCTAGTCTATGTTCCTCCGAGTCTCAATCGCCACGTAGCGGCTCCGCTGGTTATCATGCTCCATGGGCAGGGAATGTCGAACGGTGAGGTGATCGGTCCGACCCGCTGGGACCGGCTGGCCGATGTCAACGGATTCATCGCCGCCTTCCCGCAAGGCTACAACGGGAACTGGGATGACGGACATTTCTCGCGCAGCGAAGTGGACGTCGAATTCATCAGCGCCATGATCGACGCCATCTCCAAAGCGGCCCAGATCGACCCTCGAAGAATTTTTGTAACCGGTTATTCGATGGGCGCATCGATGGCCTACCGTCTCGGAGCCGAACTTTCGGACAGAATTGCCGCCATCGCACCCGATTCCGGGCAGCTATGGCTGCCCCCTCAGCATCTCAAGAAGCCGGTTTCGCTGATGTACATGATCGGGACTGCTGACTACGTAAACCCAATTGGGGGAGGCAATGGACGCCCCCCGGCAGAGAAAACCTTGAGTTTGTGGCGTACGATGCTGCGATGCCCCGGCGCTAGCCGTGCGGTGGAGGCATTTGCGGGACCCGGAGTTAAGGCAATAGCCTGGGCCCCGTGCGACGGAGACACCGCCGTTGCCCTGTACCAGATCGACAGGCTAGGTCACTATTGGGCCGATGCCATCGGATGGTTTCGACGCCACCGCGGCGATCTGGTGGTTCTTTTCGCATCATCCAAAAGCTGAATAGCCATCGACGGGAACAACGACCGCGGCCGACTTTTGCAACGCGCGCGATTTCATCAGGGGTTGTGGGCTGGCAGCACAAACTCAGGAAGCGGCGCGGCAGTGGCTACAGCGCCAAAGCTATCGGCATGTGCGGCACGTTTTATCTTTCAATTTCTAATAGATGATTAAAATTGAATATTAAATGATAGAATTGCTAAGTCAACTCTTCGGCTATTATACCATCCTTAGTTATAAGTTGCCAATTCCTCTAAACTCTTAGCAGCGCGCGTCATCCTTCTATCGAATCAGGTCCGGCTCAACACTGACTGATGGAGATACCAGTTTCTCCCGCGCGCTCTTTGCGAACTAATGTCACTCGTTAACACTTCTCATCAATATTTTACGTTGAATATACTCTTGTACTAATACTAAACATTGCATAGTGTCAAATTTCTCTTTCGAGCTGCTGTAAGGACCATTGCAAAGGGGGCGCTATGGAATTTCTTACCCGCAGGTTCGTGACGGCACGCGAATGGCAAAAAGGTCAGGCCACGTTGGCCAAGTGCGCAATGATACTGGCTGCGGCCGCAATCGCCGTCGAGGTGTTCGTGACCTACGAGGTGCTGTCTTCCCCGCTGCCCCATTTATGACGTCCGCCGCCCTTAAAGCCAGCAACATCCCATCTGCATTGGCGGTACGAGCCGCTTCCGCGACGTCGCTCATGGCGGTGGCCAATTCGCCGCCGAATCTACGCAACGCATCCTGGACTTCGTCCACTGTCATGGGCTTCTCTCCCTCGATGACCCAATGACCTGACAGCACGCATCAGGAAGCATCCCCGACGGGTGCCTCGACTGCAATCGGTCGCTCCGGAGATACGAGGGCCGGCCGCCACCGGCGGGTTTGGTGGATGAAACCGCGACCATTCTTCAGCGGATACCATTTCGGGGAGGCGCCGTTCTCCACTGTCTGCGAGAGACGACGGGTTGGGACGGCGGGCCGTCTGCAGATCTCCCGCGATGTAGGGCCCGGTTCGGTTGGCGATCTGCTCAAAATGAAACGTGCTGGGACCCGGATGAGTGTTGACGAATCTGGAGACCGCTCGTTTAGTGATCACCCTTTGCTCAATGACGGTCCCGGTCCGCGGTTGGAATCAATTGATCTCGGGTGACTTTCGGCCTCCGCTATTCCGAGTCCGGTTTTGTGCGTTTGATTGCAGCCTTCCCCGGTTCCGCTCGTGTTGTCTGGATCAACAGGTTCGGCGGCAAGCTTTTCGATTGGAATTCCGGATGCGCGAGACAATTTCAGTGCATCCACAAGTCGCTCGACCTTCCATTCCTTGATCCACCAATAGACCGATTGAAGGCGGACGTCGCACAGCTCCTCAAAGGCGCTAAGACCGCCCGCAAACCTGCGTTTTGATCAGACGCCAGTGAGAAGTCGCATCGGGTAGTGGCGCGCGAATCGAGAATCGAGTTTCGTGAATGCACCGCCAGCGCGTACTGGTGCTGGACATAGGCCGCCGCAACGGTAAGCTCCTTACACCGAGACAATTTTCGTGCACTTTAGTGTCCGTGCTCAACTCTGGTCTCCTCCATTCTGCCCCGAACTGCTCGATCGGAACGCCGGAAGCCTGTGATAAGCGAAGCGCGTGGACGGGGAGACTTATGCTTCCTCTCTTTATCCACTTGTGAATGGCTGCATTTGATACCCACAGCCCTTGCCGTGATGATTCGATGGTGTGCGCTTTGCCGAGCACGTGGTGCTAGCGGCGGTCGGCATCGACACCGTCGGCGAAAAGCACGTGCTGGGGTCTCGCGATGCCGCAGTTGGCTAGCCGAACTAGAAAAATCAGACCCTGCCTGGCTGCTGCCGAAAGTACCGCAGAGTCACGCAGGTCGGAAATCCTGACCGGCTCGGCTATGATTCGGAATCAAGGTTAAGGTCCAGCCAATCTCGGGTCTGTAGCCATTATCTCGTGCGCCCGCCGAAGTGCCGCCTCGGTGTCGTAATAGATCGTCACGATCGGGGTTCGAATTTCACATCGCACGCCCGGTAATTCATTCAAAATCTCCGCGAGTATGCGATTTTGATCCTCGTCGAACGATGTCCACATCTCTTTTCAGGCCTTGGCCGTGTTCATGGGTCAATCTTAACCCACGTGAAACTCGATCAGCGCGAAATGGCGCATCGATAATCACTTCGCCTCATCAACGTGTCCGTGCCCGGCTTGCCTGTTCCTTAGCAAGATTCTGAGGTGAGCGTTTTGCGCGCTAACAAAGAAGAGCGAACGGGAGGCTGGTACACGTTGGAAGCATCAGAGCAGAGGTTTACGCGAAAGTATCGCTCTTCAATCGGCCGACTGGTCGGTGCTTCAGGGCAAGGCGGAAATCACCGTGTTTGATTGGCATCTGTCGGAGGACGAGGCGGCAACGCTGCCCAGCCTTTCGACATTCTCTGCACCGTCCGCGAGCGCATGAGTTTGCCGCGCAGCCTCTTCCAGCGCCTGCCCAAGCTCAAGCTGGTCACCATCATCGGGATGTCCCTGCCTAATTTGGATATGGCGGCGGCAACGGATCACGGAGTGATCGTCGCCCATTCCAACTTTGCCAACCCGATCTACGCGGGCGTCCTCAATGCTACCCCGGAACTGACCTGGGGATCTTATGATCGCGTGTTCGCCATTTGACCTCGAGAGTCGGCGGATGCGCGCGGCGATGCAGAGCACTGTGGGAACGATCCTGGCTGGCCGCACGCTCGGGCTAGGGCTGGGCGCATTGGCAAGCGCATGGCCGCATACGCCGCGCTTCGAATGCCGGTGATCGCCTGGAGCCAGAACTTGACTGACGAGATTGCCGCAGCAGTCGGGGCGCGGCGTGTCGAGAAGGACGACGTGTTCCGACTGTCCGACGTTCTCTCGATCCACGTCCAGCTGAGCGATCGTACGCGCGGCCTGGTCACTGCGCGAGAACTCGCTCTGATGAAGCCCGAGGCCAACTTGATCAATACCTCGCGCGGACCGATCGTGGTGGAGGCCGATCTGATCGCGGCTCTGCGATCCGGCCGCATCGCCGGTGCCGGGATCGACGTTTTCGATGTCGAGCCGCTTCCCGCCGATCATCCATACCGCACGATGGATAACGTCACCCTCACCCCGCACCTTGGTTACGTCACGTATGAGACGCTCAGGGCCTTCTACACCGATACGCTGGAGGCACTGGTCGCTTCGTCGATGGTGCACCTATCCGGGTAGCGAATCCCGGCGCCCTGGCCCATCCAAAGCAGCGCAAATGACAGGGACCCTAACCTGCTGTTCCACACCGATCTCTACGCTCGCAGAATCTTGCTGCTCATTGCGGATAGTTGCCAATCCGGATCAGCGACCATAGACCGGTTTTCTGATGTTAGGCTCCGATGCTCTTAGACGCGGAGCGGAATAATCTTCGCCGGCGCAATTGCGTGCGCTTTAGTAGCGACGCTCAGCTTGGGCTTGCGCCATTGCCGATGAACAGCTTCGCGACGAATCGCGCTTTGTCCCAGTGAAGCATCTCCGACGTCTCGACGATTCGGACATTCAACGCACCGTCTCGAGCAAATCGCCGACCGAGCAGCCTAAGTAATCGCAAAGCTGGGCGAGGTGGGTAAGGTCTACGCGGCGAGCGCGGTCGTAGTAGAGCTTAGACAACAAATTGCGGCTGATACCAGTCGCACGCGCAACGTCGATGATACGGACGCGCTTTTCGCCCATCAACACCGAAAGCCGCGACCGGATTATGACCTTCTCAGGCTGTCGCTTAGCCATACGATGCGCACGCTACCCGTCTCACGCTAGACATGCAAAAAGCGCTTGCGTGATGCACTGATTCGGAGCATAATGCATAGAAATTGGATGTAACGCACCATTTCTATTGCGCGACATGACGAACGATTGTGCTCCGCAGGAACCGGCGGCTGCAATGCCGCACATCTTTTTGAGAGGTGGCAAGCATGAAAACAAGTTTAGATTACAGGAAAGAAAGCCTCTGCATCCTCGCCCAATATGAGGTCTTGGATGGGCGGCACCCGGCACACTAGTTAAGGAATGGTATCCGGTCCGGCCGGCCGACGAGGCCGAAGCCGCAACGCTCGTTGGCCGCCCGCTCACCGAGGTCGATTCCGATGAAGGGATTTACGTAGACGAGGAAGGCAACGTGTTCGCGTTGGCCGACAAGGGAGCGACCAAGCCGATCGAGGTGGAACGAACTTCCGTGCGAACGGAAAGAGGTGGGTGACGGTCAGGTGGTCGCTTCACCCGGCGCGGAACGAACGCCTGAGGAAATCACAACTCAGCGGGGCAAAGCAAAAAGGGAGGTGCGACTGAAGACCAGGAGGAGTGGCCGGGCTATCCGTAGCGGATTCCTTCGCAATCATAGTGCGCGTCACGACGGTGCCGAAAAGCAGGAGCCCAGAAAGCCCAGCTCCCGAACCCATAACTGTTCGCGCAGTTGAACCTGAGGCAGAAACTCGCCGTGGTGCGTCGGCGGTTGGTCTATGTGCAGAAACGCGGACACAACCCGCGCTTTAACTACAGCTACGTGACCGCCGCCGACATCGCCGGCGCGGTCGGCGACATCCTGGCCGAACTCGGCGTGGTGGTCGTGCCCCGGCTCGAATCAATCTCCCACGAAGCGGTTCGGTCCGGCAGGACCGAGGCCGAACACGTGGCGCGCGTGGTCATGTCCTACAGCTTCGTCGACGTCGATACCGCCGAAGAGATCACGGTCAAGACCGCGGGCGAGGGTTTGGATTCCGGCGACAAGGCGCCCTACAAAGCGATGACCGGAGCCTTGAAGTACGCCCTCCTCCAGTCATTTCTCCTCGCCACCGGTGACGACCCCGAAGAAGAACGGGTCAGTCCGGGCAATCACTCGTCGCCACCAGCTCGTGCCGGTTCCGAGCGGCTGGTTACCGCCGATGAGATGCGTGAGCTGGGTCGGCTCATCGACGATACCGGAACCGAGCTCGAACGGGTGCTGGCCTACTACAAGCTTAACTCGCTCGATGAGATGAGCGAAGGAACCTATCGTCGCGCGGTCGAACTGCTCCAACGCAAACGCTCAAAGCAGGTCCGTGAGGAGGTTGCTCATGCCCAGAATTGAGCGGCTGCATCAGAACACTCCCGAATGGCACGACTGGCGGAGGCAAGGGATCGGGGCCAGCGACGCCCCGGTGATCATGGGCGAGACGCCGTTCAAGACCCCGAAAACGCTCTGGTCGATGAAAACCGGGCGTATTCAGGAAGACCCAGCGGGTCCAGCAGCGCGGCGTGGTCACGAATTGGAGCGATCCGCCCGTCGCGCGTATGAGCGACAGACAGGCATCCAGATGGAGCCGCTCTGTATGGTTCATGAAGGGTTCGAGTGGATGCGGGCGTCACTGGACGGGCTGACCTTCGACGGCTCCACGCTGCTGGAAATCAAATGCCCGCTCAGCCTGCGCGACCGCGCATCAGCACAGGAAGGTCGTATCCCCTCCCACTACCATGCACAGTTACAGCATCAACTGGAGGTCTCCCGCGCGGAACGGGCTCACTACTGGTCCTTCCACGGGACCGACGGAATCCTGATCGAAATACGCCCTGACCGGGAATACGCCAAGAGGCTGATCGAGGCAGAAGCCGCCTTCTGGCAGTTGGTGAAGGAAGACCGCTGGCCGGAACTGCTCAACGAGGAACTGGATTTGGGTGCGGATCCGGCCTGGCGCCAGGCCGCCTTGCGCTATCGCGAAGTCAGGCTCCGGCTCGAAGGCGCAGCGTCTGAGGAGCACCAGCTGCGCGCAACGCTCGAGGGCCTGGCAACAGCGAGGCGGACGTATGGCGGTGGGATCGAGGTCCTGAAGAGCTCACGCAAAGGCGCGGTCGATTACGCTGCAGTTGCGGAGCTCCGCGGAGTCAACCTTGAACCCTACCGTAAACCGCCAGTCGCGGTCGTGAAGATCAACCTCATCGAGCCCAACCAACCCTAGACCCTCATGCAGGAATTCTTCGGCTTTCGTAATTTCCGCCAGTTCGAGCGCACCCGCAGGGAGATCAAGCTGCCCTACGACCTGTTGAACAACAGCGGTTTCCGTCAGCTTCCCGACGCGCACAAGGCCCACCTGATCTGTCTGCTGCTGCTCTCGGCGCGAATGAACAATCTTCTGCCCAACAGTCCCGCCAAGCTGGAGCGGCTGATCGGGGCGACCGAACCTTTAGACCTGAGCGCGTTCGCCGACTTCGTCGACTTCGCCCAGGTGGAGACGCCGAATTGGCAGGACCGCTATGCGAACCGGCGCGTGCCCGACAGCATGCGGGCAACCGTGCTGGTGCGCGATGGCGGGCGCTGTCGAAAATGCAGAAGGGCGATCAACCTGGAAATGGATCACATTGTTCCAGTCAGCAAAGGCGGCGAAACCAAAGAGTCCAATCTGCAGACCCTGTGCCGACGCTGCAACCGGGCCAAGTCCAAAAAGCTGGTCCCCGGGTTCTGAAGGTGAGTGGGACAGGTGAATCACCGCGCAGCCTGGCAGTCGAGCTGGCCCGACTGCTTCTGCACGAACTTGAGCCTCTGGTCGCGGAAGATCCGGAACGGCTGGTCGCGACCGAGGCAGTACTCGCTTTTGGGGCGGTCAGGCGCGGGGATCCGGACACCTGGCAAGCACTGGCGCAGGATTCTCGAGCAACGCGAAAAATTGGCTCTGATCGAGTATATGCTCGACGAGCCGGTGCCCGTGGATCATGGCGACGGCGGCTCCGCTGCGGACAGACTGATCGGACTTGTCGCTCGAGACCGGAATCGAGTTCTTTCACGACCCCAACCAGCACGGCTGGGCTTCCATGCGCGTCGATGGCCATTGGGAGAATCACCCGATCCGCTCCCGACCGTTTCAACTCTTCTTGCTGCGGACCTATTATCGGGAGACCGGCAAGAGCCCCGGCGCGCAAGCCATCCGCGCCACGCTGGAGTTGTTCGAGGCGAAAGCCCTGTTTGACGGTCAGGAATCTCCGGTCAACCTGCGGGTCGCAAATCACCGAGGGAAACTTTATCTCGACCTCTGCGACCACGCCTGGCGGGCGGTCGAGATCGACGCCGAAGGTTGGCGGCTGGTAGATCGACCGCCGCCGAGATTTCATCGTACGCGCGGCTCCCAGCCTCTCCCCACACCCGAGCGCGGCGGCAGTATCGACGAATTACGCCGCTTCCTCAACGTCGACCATCAGGGCTGGACGCTGATCAAGGCCTTTCTGGTCGCGGCGCTCCGTCCCAACGTGCCCTGCCCTATCCTGGTCGCCAAGGGTGAGCAGGGTGCGGGTAAGACGACCGCCTGCAGAATAATCAGCGCGCTGATCGACCCGCGCACCGGCTCACTGCGCGGCGTACCCCGTGAAGTTCGCGATCTGACCGCGGCCGCAAGAAATTCCTGGATCGTCTGCTTCGATAACTTGAGCCAGCTGCCGGAGGAACTCGCCGACGCAGCCTGCCGACTGGCCACCGGCGGCGGCTTCGGTGGCCGGGAACTCTACAGTGATCATGACGAAGCGATCTTCGACGCCACCCGTCCCTTGGTGTTTAACGCAATTCCCGACCTGGGTGCCGCGCGGCCCGACTTTCTCGATCGCGCAGTGATCATAGAGTTCCTCGACATGAAGCCCGAGACGCGCGCTGACGAGGCACAGTTCTGGCGCGAATTCGAGCAGGTGCGACCGCGCATCCTGGGTGCACTGCTCGATGCCGTCAGCGCGGGACTTAGGAACCTGCCCAACCTTAGGCTCGATCAACTGCCGCGGATGGCCGACTTCGCGCTCTGGGTCAATGCGTGCGAAGGAAGCCTCGGCATGAGACCGGGCGAGGCCCTGACTACCTACTCGGCCAACCGTGCCGAGACGCGCAACCTGGCGCTTGAGTCCTCGCCCCTCTACGAACCCGTTGCCAAACTGGCGCAGGAGGGCTTTAACGGGACGGTCGCAGAGCTGCTTGCGCGGCTCAACTGCATGATGAGCGAAGGCATGCGCCGTTCGGTACGCTGGCCCAAGGCGCCCAGTGCGCTGGGCACCGCGCTGCGCCGCATGGCCGGCAACCTCCGTGCTGCCGGCATCGAGATCCAGTTCAGCCGGCCGATCATAGCGGGCGGCGAATAGTGTCTCTACAAACGGCCGCCGACACGTCGAAATCGTCGTCAGCGTCGTCAGCGTCGTCAGCGTCGTCAGCAACGTCAGCAGTGTCCCCCACCCGAAAATTGTTGAATGACCCCATCCCCCAGTAAACCTCTCCCAGACCCCGCCTCAGCACACGTGACGGACGTGTCGCCCGCCGATTCATCTAGTTTATTCCCGCCCAGTGCTGCCGCTGACAGTGCTGACGATGCTGACGATGACTTTCAACTTTGCCTCCGTGAGTGCTGCTTTCTGATACGAACGCGATGGAGATTTTGTCGGCGCTCTCAATCCAGAATTGCACGAAATGGAACAGATTCGCTCGACGACAACCTGGAGTTGCTCCTGCGAAAACGGACAGCGGTGACGGTTTGTTGTCGCTGAGGACCAGGCGGCCACGGAATCCTCCGCGTTCAAGTTGGGTTCGGTCGGGAGTTAGAAGTCGGATGTTCTGACGATCAGAAAAGGGCAATTCCTAGTTGATCTCAAGAAGGAGGCTTCCATTTCTCGCCGGCATCGATGCGTGTGCTGGTCCGAGGATCAATGGAAATCCCAGCATAACCGCGAACCATATGGCGATCCGATGCGGCTGGCGATGGGTGGCGATTCGGCGGGCGGCAATCTGACGGCCGCAGTCCTCCCGGCGATCGCGGGGCGCGAGCGCGGGCCCAGGTTCAAGGCCGCTATCCTCATCTATGGTGCCTTCGATTTCTCGGGTCTCATCGCGGAAGCCCGTGAAGCCGCCGAAGCGCTGGCCAAGGCCTACCTGGGCAGCAATTATCCGGCGCTGCTCAACGATCACCGCGTCAGTCCGATTCACGCTATCAAACCCGATGCGATGCCACCGAGCTTCTTAATCGCGGGCAGCGCCGACGGGATCCTGGGAGAGTCACGAATGATCGCGGAAGCGATGAAGCGTGCGCGAATCGAAAACGAGCTCCACAATTCATCGATGACATGTCACATGGCTTCATCCAGATAACCGAGCTTGCAAGAACGGCTGCCGCCAGGGATTGGGACTGATGTTCGATTTCCTGCGACGCCACGTCTAAAGCGAGATATTGATTTCAACGGCAACGAGCACATTGCTGAAAACGTTCGGCGGCGTCTCCCTGGGCTTGATATCAGGCCAATGATCAATCGGATGCAGACTTAAAGGTCAGCCAAGGGTCTGAAGGTCTGTTATTTAGATGTTTCTCATAGAGTAATTAGGTGTCGTAATGGAACACTTGGATGCTCGCGATCTCGTTTATATACCCGCGGATCAGGGATCATGCCCGGTTTGTGGCGGCAACTTGTTTGCGGTGGTGCGCACGTACTTCGCAGGCTCAGGGGAGCCGATCAAAAATGGCATCCATGTCGGCTGCGTCGATTGCGATGTCGAAGTTGGGGGTCTGCTGCAGAATTTCATACGAGAGTGGGTCTGCTCCAACTACCGCGATAAGCCATGAAGACTAAATTCCGCAGAGCGCTCAGATTCATCTTTCTTGCGCGAGCGCAGGACGGAAAGAAGCAGCACCTAAATCGCTGATAATCGCTGAACGAGTGCGAGCGGGCTTTTTTGTTCGCGCTTGCAGGAGAGGCCACCTCAACGGTAGGGGTTGACACCTAAAGCGCATCGTTATATCCAAGGTGGCCCAAGGCATCGAGGCCGTCGAAAGACGTTCGCGATGGATTGGCGGTAGCGCATCTTCCCTAATCTCGCGCGGGATTTCCGTTAATACGCAGAGTCGGCTGATTGAGCGCGTTGCACCGACGCAGCGAAAGCTGTTACCCTAGCGATCGCGCGAGCTCTGCGTTTCTGTGGCGTCTGCCGCCAGCGCGAGTCATCACAAAATTTACGGTCTCTTTTCTTGGTTGAACCAGCAGCGGAGAGCGGACGATTCGCTCCGCGGGAGGGCAATCATGAGGGCGCTAACCGGAAAAGCGCAGGGCCATCACAGTCAGGGTCTCTTCTGATCCTTCCCGCATTGAAGCTGCCGCAGTTCGTGACCATCGTTGCTGCGCACGCGGGCGCTGAACCTCGACCCGCCGCCCACCAGCACCAAATCAACTCGGCACATGGCCCGCGCGCATTGCCTGCCGATCCTCCAAAGTGTATGCGAAACCCATCACGGGCTGGGACCATGGGGTCGCCCGCGATGAATTGGCGGTAGCGCACCCGCCTGTATGGGGCTTTTGGTTCTTTTTCCTACGGGTACTGCCGAGATTTAACTGAACTACATAGCCTATCCGTGATCTGCCCCAACATCGCAACATCTTTCTCCTGCGATGGTTACCTAGTCATCCACATGTTCTCAAAACCAGACGCGGCCGTTTTTCTGCAACCCTGTATGTTTTCGGTCTGAGGGAAGAATCAGATTTGGTGGGGGCGTAGTCCAGTCCAGCCCTGGGAGAAAAATCCCGTCTAGGCGCGGAGGTCGCCGCGCGACTGATAGCACTTAGCCCAAGCCCTTGTAAGGGAAGAAAATCCCGGATTGCAAGGCGGGGCAAGCCGCGCGGGAGTTTTCTGGACGTGTGTCATGTGAATGGTCGTGGCAATCGATCCTTGGAAGCCTGAGGTAACCAGCACGCCAAAGGTTCCGAACAAACTCCGCCTGCACCCTCGCTCTTTTTATTGATTTAGCCCACTCAAAAAACAATGCAAGAATTAAGTCCACATTTGATCCAGACGACCGCGGCCGAGGTCACTCCCAACCTTTCCCCTTCGACCAAGGTATTTCCCCAAGACGAGCCAACTTTTCGCGAGTACTGGCGCGTAATTGCCAAGCGCTGGCGATTCATTGTCACTCTGGTAACTTGCACGCTCGGACTCACGAGCGTTGTCGTTTTCTTCATGACCCCAACTTATACTGCCATGAGTTCGGTTCTGATCGAACCCCAAGCGCCTCACGTGCTAGATACGAAGGAATTGGAAACGCAGGATTCTGGGGAAACTGCCGAAGACAGCTACTACGGTACCCAGTACAAGATATTGCAAAGTCGAAGTCTTGCCGCTCGCGTAATCCGCGAGCTTAATCTCCAAGATAAGCCGTTCCTCCGTTCGAGAAAGACTGACGCCCCGACAACCGCATCTCTTGCCAAAAAGGAACCCACGAATCCCATCGTCCCTGATGAGGACTCAATGGCAGGTACGCTAGGAATCAAATCCCGCGTTATTGATGCGTATTTGAAACACTTGACCATCCGGCCCGAGCCGGGGACACGTCTTGTCACTGTCGCATTTAGTGCGCCGGATCCAGTTCTGTCCGCTCGCGTCGTTAACGCGCATGTCCAGGCCTATATCGCCCGCGGGACGGAACTTCACGCAGAGGCTAATGAGAACGCGGCGAAGTATCTCCAGACAAAACTCACTGAACTCCAGACGCGGGTCGAAAAATCGGAAGCCGCCTTAAACGCGTATAGGCGGCAGCGCGGAATCGTGGGTGATTCATCCGATGGCAACAACAAGATCGTGATGGGGCGTATCACAGATTTGAATGCAGCGCTGACCGAGGCGGACAGCCAGCGCATCACTCTCGAAGCCGAGGCTCACCTCATCAGCACTCGAAACTACAACGCCCTGCCAGCAGTAACTAGTGACCCGCTAATTCAGAGTCTCCGGCAGCAGCAGGTGCGACTCCAATCTGAGTACGCTGGCCTGGCAGATCAGTTTACGCCAGACTATCCACCACTGGCCGAACTCGCAGCTAAGCTGAAAGAAACACAATTTCGTGTGAACCAAGAAGTAAACCGCCTCGCTACGGGCATACAATTGAGCTATGCAGCAGCTGCACGGCGCGAAAAGGAGCTGAACGATAGGATCGACCAGGAGAAGAATCGGGCACTCGCACTGAACGATGCTTCACTGCAGGACGCTATTCTGTCCCGAGCGGTTGATACAAACCGAAAACTTTATAAGAACGTACTCGAACGGATGACCCAAATGGGTATGGCAGCAGGGGTTTCGGCCTCTAACGTCTCCGTACTCGACAGCGCCACTCGTCCTCTCGAACCTTCGAGTCCGAAGGCATTCCTGAGTCTGGCCTTCGGCGGAGTCCTCGCACTGCTAGTCGGTATAAGCTTTGCCTGCTTTTCCGAACGCTTCGACGATACATTCAAAGATTCCGATGAGATCGAGCACTACCTCGGAGTCCCAAACCTAGCCATAGTGCCGGATTTTCGGAAACTGAACCGCACCATTTCCGGGCCAAGGACCCGTATGCTTAGTCCCTTTACTCCAGCTCACGTCAAAGCTAAGGGCGCCGTGATTGTCGCAGATCACAATCATGATCATGGCTTCTCGGCTGCCGCCGAAGCCTATCGTGCACTTCGGCTCGGTCTCTTGCTATCTCAAGCCGGAAAGCCGCCCAAGGTCGTACTTATCACCAGTGGAACGTCAGGCGAGGGCAAGACCGTAACGGCAATAAACACCGCTGTCGTGTTCGCCCAAATGGGTAGCAGAGTGCTTTTAATTGACGCAGATCTTCGCAACCCACAATGTCATGCGCTGCTGGCACTGGCTAACCGTCATGGGCTGGTAGACATTCTAACAGGTCAACGCCGCTTCGACGAACTTATCCACCAGACTAGCATCGACGGGCTAGCGTGTATTACTTCCGGTTCAACACCGCCGAATCCCGGTGCCCTTCTCGGTTCGCAAATTATGACCGATCTTCTGCTGATCTGAAGGGCAGTTATGACTGTATCCTAATTGACTCCGCTCCCGTTATGCCTGTAACCGACACGCTTCATATGATGAACATGGTGGATGGCGTGCTCCTGGTAGTAGGTCCACGTACTCCTAAGTATCGAGTCAGACACGTGTGCTCCCGTTTAAACCAAGTGCACTCACCGCTACTAGGCATTGTCCAGAATCAGGTCGATATTCGGTCTCACAGAAGCGCTCGCGACTACTATTACCCGCACTTTCGCAAGGCGGAGGATTCTCCATGTGACGGACAGTGAGACGAGATGCGATTTTTTCTGCCTTTTACTGGCGGGTCATCGAGTGGAGATGCTGGAGCCGGGCCGCACTTCGCATATAAGTTTATTCCTCCTGAAGGGAGTCCCCTGCCGCACCTGCGGCGCGGGAGTCTGGACTAGCTGTACCTTTGCTCATTCTGCGGGTGGATCCTCTGGGAAGGAAAGGAAAGTACCATGACAAAGATTTTGGTAACGGGCGCTGGTGGCTTCATTGGTCATCATCTGGTTGCTCGCCTAAAGTGTGACGGGCATTGGGTAAGAGGCGCTGATCTAAGGCCCCCCGAATACGAGCCAAGCGCCGCGGACGAATTTGTCGAGACTGATCTCCGTCGTTGGAATAATTGCCTGGAAGTCACTGCCGGCATTGATGAGGTATACGCCTTAGCGGCCGACATGGGCGGAATGGGTTTCATTTCCGTCAATCACGCGCGCATTCTTCATAACAACGCGCTTATGAATATTCACACCCTAGAGGCAGCTCGACTAAGGCACGTGAAGAGGTATTTGTACAGTTCTTCTGCGTGCGTTTATCCGGAGTATCGTCAGAATGACGTCAATGTAGTTCCCCTGAAGGAGGAGGAGGCTTATCCGGCGCAGCCGCAAGACGCCTATGGTTGGGAGAAGCTAGTTGCCGAGAGACTATGTAGTCATTACTACGAAGATTATGGATTGGAAACACGAATTGTCCGGTTTCATAATATTTTCGGACCTCTGGGCACGTGGACCGGTGGCCGGGAGAAAGCCCCCGCAGCGCTGTGCCGTAAGATGGCAATTGCGAAGGTGACGGGCAGTCACGAAATCGAACTCTGGGGGACGGCCAACAGACACGATCATTCTGTTATATCGATGACTGTGTCACCGGCATTTGCAAGCTCATGCGCTCTGGATACCGTAACCCATTGAACCTGGGACAGGACCGTCTAATAACCATTGATGCACTTGCTGATATCGTGGCCAGCATCGCTGGGATCACGGTTGCCAAAAGGCACGTCGCCGGACCCCAAGGCGTTCGTGGGAGGAATTCAGACAATACGCGACTCCAAGAGGTTTTGGGCTGGACGCCCGAGATCAGCCTTGAGGAGGGTCTTGCCCGAACTTACAAGTGGATCGAATCGCAAGTCGTTAGGTCTCGCTCGGTTCAGATAGAGTCGCGAGATAAGGAGATAGCGGGGGGCGAGGGACCGGACGCCCGCGCGAACAAATAGTCTTGGCCTAGGAGCAGGCGTCACAGATACATCGGAGCTGAAGGCCGTGGGCAAGCGGGTGTGCGCGATGAGTCGCACTACGTCGGTGGGAGTGCATGGTATTCTTGAAATCCAGCGCAAAGAAGGTAGGCGAAATGTCCATGACGCGGCAGGGCCTTTTGCTCCGGACGCTGCATCATTAGTCTGGTTTGGGAGGGGGTTGGGGGTCTCTTCACGTAGCTCATGCGGATAAGCCTCCGCTGGCGCTTTGTTAGCGATTTATCGGGCGTTAGACATCATCTTGCCGTAGGTGATACCAACGGCTGGCCGCTCCGGCCCGTAGGGCGCGATTCGGCCAGGCGCTCCGGCGATTACCTAATTTGCTGAATGCTTTAGACGGCACGTTATCTCCTTTTTTCCAGTCACTCCTCGCGGGACCTGCAGTCGGCCAATTGCTTGGCCGTGTCAGCTACGCGGTGCTCGTGAGAGATTAGGCAGGCGAAACTCGACACGCAGCAGGCAGATGTCTTTCCACCCGGTAGATAGGGACGATGTTCGCCTAAAGTTACTGCCCTAGGCGAAGATCGTAATTGTGGTCGGCAGCAGTGCCCGTATGTTCAGGTATCAGCCCTTAAATCCACAAACTCCCTTCGAGGGGAAGGAAGAATCCGCGTCGAGAGCGCGACTTATTCGCGACGGCCCATGGCGCGGGCGCTGGATGCATTTCATTTCCGTACTGGCGCGTAACAGCGTGTTGCTCTTTTGTGATCTGTCCGCTCTGCTGATAGCGTCGATGCTTGGTTACGTTGCCTGGGCCGAAGCCATCCTGCACCAACCAGTCTCTCAGTACTTTTCATTATTGCCGTTGCTTTGCCTATTCCCTCTCGCCTATGCCTTCGCTGGACCTTTACCCAGGATTCGGTTTGGGAGCGGTCGAGATCTTAAGGCGGCTGTTCTATTGCACGAGCATTTCCTTTTTAGGTGTGGCCGCAGCAAGTTTCGCGCTCAAAGCCGATCCAGACCTTCTCCCGTATGACATTCTTTATCGCGTGGGCGGGCGCTCTGGTCATAGTACCAGTGTGTCGCCTTTTGACGCTCTCGATAGTAAAACCGTTTCGCTGGTGGAGCGAGCCCACAGTAATCTTCGGAACTCCGTCCGAGGCAAGACTGACCATACGCTCACTCAAACGGGCCTTCTCGCTCGGATACGCCGTGGTAGGCGTGCTCTGCTCCGACGGTCAACGAGTGGGTCAGACAATCGAAGATGTCCCGATCTCTGGGTGGCTCTGGAACTCGTCCCTGAGCTTGCACAACAGGGCGTGGCCACACTGCTTGCCTGGGACGATTCGTCGGTTATGGCTCAGTTGGTTCAGACGCAAACGCGACTTCGGCACATGGTATTCATCCGCGAGGACCGACTGTTTCCTGTTGAACGAGTTAAAGTCCGCAATTTAGGTGGAGTGTTGGGCATTGAGTTCAGTAATGAGCTCCTTCGCCGCCCCAATCAGCTCATCAAGCGATCTCTCGACATTGTTTTAGGCACTACGGGGCTGGTGATTGCGTTGCCTATATTGCGCTCTGCGCATCGCTGATAAAGCTGGTGAGCCCTGGACCGGTCTTCTTTCGACAACAGCGAGAGGGATTGGATGGACGAAAGTTCAAGGTATGGAAACTGCGTACGATGTATGCAGACGCAGAGGCTCGGTTGGCCGAGCTTCTTAAGCAGAGATCCGGAGCTTCGACGGCAATGGCAGCGCAGCGCCAAACTACCCCGGGACCCGCGTCTGATACCGATGGTCGGAACGCTGCTTCGGCGGTTAAGCCTCGACGAGCTGCCACAGCTCTGGAATGTCATCGTTGGGGACATGAGTCTGGTCGGGCCCCGACCGTTTCCCGACTACCACCTTGCGATGCTCTCGCCCGATTTTAAGAGGCTCCGTAGTGCGGTCCGGCCCGGCCTCACGGGCTTGTGGCAGATAATGGTGCGAAGCAACGGGAGGATCGAGGAGCAGGAGCGTTTCGATACTTATTACATCAGGAATTGGTCGCTCTGGCTTGACCTCTACATCTTGGCGCGGACCGTGACTGTCGTACTGACGGCTCGGGGCGCATATTGACGTCGGCTGGCCGAAGGCTCCCGATGTGGGTGATGCTCACCTTGCATGGACGAGGCGGAGCGGGCGCGGAGGAATGCACAGACGAGCAGGACCGCGAGTCGCTGCATCTCGCTAATAGCACTCCACTTGTTGTCAAGTTTACCGCATTTCCTTACGATTAAGACTGGATTCTGTTGGCTAACTCTCTTGGATCTCTCATCACCGATTTTAACCGGAAGCGCGCAGCACGTTCAAAATACGCTTCTCTGCCTGCGACTTCGCGGCCAAGGACCGTGAATTGATTGAACACACTCAACAGACAGCAACGATAGTAACACTTAGTTGGGATGATGGCCATCCACTGGACATGCGAATTGGAGAATTGATGACTAGTTGTGGGCTATTTGCTACCTTTTATATTCCCATAAGTATAGGAACACCGCGACTTGATACCTATCAACTGCTCGAGTTGTCCGCGATGGGCATGGAAATAGGCTCGCATGGTTTGACCCATTCACCGTTGCCGCGCTCGAGCGACATGCGACGGGAGCTGGTCGAAAGTAAAGATAAGCTAGAGCAGATGCTAGGAAGACGCGTGTCGTCTTTTTGCTACCCATTCGGCAAGTTCAACCGTAGGACGGCGTTATCGGCCCGCGCAGCCGGCTATACCCTCGCGAGGACGACCGTAGGGTTCTCGACTGACAGACGATTTGATCGGTTTCGGATGCCGGTGACCGTCCAATTCGCACCGAATTCGCAATTTATTCATCTCAGACACGCCGCACGCGAACGAAATATTCGCGGTATACTAAACTGGGGAGTGCGATGGCACTTTGCGACAGATTTGGCACGACTGTCACAACAAACATTTGACTATGCCTATCACGAGAGTGGAACCTTTCACTTATGGGGACATTCCTGGGAAATAGATGCTTTGGGCTTGTGGGGTATGCTTTCGGAGTTTTGCCGCTACATTGGAGGACGCTCAGACGTAAAATATGTGACTAATTCCTCTGTTGTACCGGAGACAGCCCCGTGAAGGTTTTAAGCGTGCACAATCACTACCGACTGCCCGGGGGTGAGGATGTAGTAGCCGGACAGGAGTGCAAGATGTTGCGCGAGCACGGCGATGAGGTAACCGAATATCGCCGCTCGAATAGTGAACTGGGCGATGATGTAGCGAGCAAGTTGATCTTCGCTGGGAGGGCGTTCTGGTCGTGGAAAGCGGAGCGGGATCTCGAGGCAATTATTCGCCGCACCAGACCGGAGGTCGCGCACTTTCATAATATTTTTCCACAGATTTCTCCTTCGGGCTATAGGGCATGCAAGCGTCTCGGTGTGCCCGTCGTTCAGACCGTCCACAACTATCGACTAATGTGCACCGGTGGCGACTATTTTCGTGCGAATCATGTTTGTCAGGACTGTTTGCATTGGAAAATTCCAATACCTGCGTTACTTCATAGTTGTTACCGCAGTTCTCTTCCTCAGACCGCCGCGGCGGCCGCTGCTTTGACCGCGCATCAACTCTTGCACACATGGACCAGGTTTGTAGATGTTTTCGTAGCTCTTACCGAATTTGGCAGAACGAAGTTGATTGAGGCGGGGTTTCCGCCGCGGAAGATCGTGGTGAAGCCAAATTTCGTGCATCCCGATCCGGGCGTCAATGAAGGGTATAACACGAAGGGCTACGTGCTGTTCGCCGGACGTCTGTCACCGGAAAAGCGCGTAGTCACCCTCATAGAAGCGTGGACCGAGATCGAGGACATTCCGCTTGTTATAGTTGGAAGCGGTCCTGGAGAAGCATGGATTAGAAGATGTGCCGGCCGCGACCAGCTTCGCAACGTTCAGTTTGTGGAGTTTCGGCCCAGAAAGGAACTCTTTATGCTGATGAAAGGAGCGACACTGCTGCTCGTTCCGTCTGAGTGGTATGAAACGTTCGGCATGGTAATTATCGAAGCATTTGCCTGCGGTATTCCAGTGTTCGCTAGTCGACTCGGAGCAATGGCGGAGCTGATAGAGGACGGCGAGACGGGACGGCTGTTTACCCCAGGGTCATCGACGAGATTAGAGAATGTGTGGCATGGGCACTAAAGCATCCCGCAGAACTTGTGCGAATGGGACTGAACGCTCGGAAGGCTTTCGAAACAAGATACACCTCCGTAGTGAACTACTCTCTTATTATGCAAGTGTACGAGAAGGCGATCCGAGGCCTATTCGCCGAAGACTTTGTCGACGCCGGCGTTTGCTCGACCGCTACGAAGATGCCATCTGGATGAGAGAGGACCCTCGTACAGAGTGTTGAGAAGAGGAGGATCGTACTTTCTGGTGGTCTAGCTTCGCGAAACCAATGCCGTTTGGGCGCAGCTTTGGGTGCCTGTACTCGTCGCATCACCGCACAGGCGGACGACGAAGGGTAGTTGCGCGTCTACTTCTCGCGCCATGTGCAAAGCGTCCCGCACAGCCGTCCTAATGTCCGTCACCCTATGGAAGAATCGGAATTGAAACGATGAGCGCTCTAGAGTCGTCCATTTTATCTGCGCGGAATGAAGGTGGTGAATCTCCACGATGTTCGCGGAGCCAGCCAGAGTGGAGACGTAGTACCGCGCCCATGACCCCGTCGACGTGCGGGATGACAGCGGAATTGTGCGTTACGCTGATCTATCTCGTTGCGACGAGTATCGGAGACTTACAAGCGTCAACACTCGGCCTGATGGTGGGACCAGTCCCGGTCTTTTTGACTGACATTACGCTTTTCCTTCTTTTTGCGGTGTCGTTCGTACGATGGCCGTCGCGGATCCTCTTCTGGCTCTCGGAAGGGTTTGGCGCGGGATCAGTCGGCCGCGCTGTCTGGCTAATAGTTATTCTGGCAGTCGTGCGTTTCTGTTTTGCCGTCAGTGAATATTCTCTGTTTGCGGCGCGTGACTTGGCGATTTTCGCCTATAGCCTATTTTACCCGCTGGTATATTTTGCTATCCGCGAGCGCCGCGATGCGGTACGACTCCTGCGGTATTTTACTTATGCTGGTGTGATAGCGGCAGCACTTTTGGTGCTTCAAGAGACGATCGGTCTCAATCTTGGCCTGTTCGAGGTATCGAAGCGCATTGCACTAGGTCATACAGTTCGCGCTGTGCGTAGCGGTAACGAAAATGCTTTCAGCATATTCTCTTTACTGTCTCTTACCGTGTATGTGATGTGTGAGCGTAAACTTCGCGCCTTTCATACCGCTTGCGCGATCGTTTGCTTCTTTAGTCTCGTGGACTCTGACGGCCGAGCGAACGTGGTAGCCGTCATTCTCGGGGCGGGCACGTCCTTGTATTGCGCTACTGCCCGACAACGTGTGGGCTTCCTGCTCGCAGTTGCTCTTGTGGCGCTCCCGGTCGTTCTGACACCTATGATTCCGAACAATATTCCTGTTTGGAGACAGCTCGAGGGGTTTCGCCTCTCGGTGATAAGCGCCGCCGGTGGGCCGTCGGTAGATGGAAATGCACAGTTCCGTGCGTTGAGATGGCATGCGGTGATCGACCTGTGGAGCGAGAACCCTTTTCTGGGCGTCGGCTTCGGTCGTGATATCGTTCCGCGCGGCCTTGTCGACAGCACAGAGCGCAAGGGCAGGTTCAACGTGGGAATGCCGCACAATTCGTTTCTGTTTCTCGGAGCCCGCACCGGTTTAGTGGGATTATCGCTGTTTTTGTTTTGCTGGGCTGCAGTCTTATGGCGGTTGACTTCCGAGTTTCGTCGCACCTATCGAGTTGAGGAGCTTGCTGTTGCAAATATCCTGGCTGCGATGTTTGGCTTCGCAATGTTCGGTTTGTTCATCGAAAGGCCAGGAACAGATGCATCGTTCTGGATCTTACTGGCGATAGGAACACGCCTAGTAGAGTCGTAGAGCGAAGGTGGGGGAGTCAGCTACGGACTGTCGTAGTGGCCGAGCTGGTAGTGCCACTAATACTCACTATGGTGTGTCTTAGTGGGCCTTATGGATGTCATCTCATCAGAAGGACTAATGAAGCATTGGCTGACTCATTTTAAGAAGGGTCCAGCCAAAGCCAAAGGTCGCAGACGCTGATGTAGCCCCTTCTTGAACCGGACACGGTGGCTTAGACATAGCAACTGTTTCCGAGGTCAAGCAGCGCGCGCCGGGCACGCCTTGGCCAGCAAGGATCTGGCCGGCGGCGTGCAAGCCTCTGCTCGCGCCTAGATCGGGCCAAGAGAATGGCTTTGGAATGGACGGGTGCGCGCGCTGCGAACTCACCTATTGGCGAGAGATTTGGCTTCACCGTTCCGTGGACACACTGACCTGCTAGCTCTCAATATTGGTAGGGTCGATTTAGCTTGTCAGACGTGAAGTCATCTAGATTGAGCCCCTGGGGAGTGGTCGGAACGGAGCGATTGGCTTAACGTCGACGTGCGCGCCAATCGGCGGAACCGGTGGGTCTAGAGTTAGCTCTCGAAGCGAATTGCAATAGGTATCGTGACTGTCAATCGGCCGCATGAAGTAAGCGGTCGCAGTCAGCGCGAGGCCAATGCCGGGTAAGCAACTCAGCATGCGAAGAGACGTACAAGCAGCAAGACGTTCCTATCGCCACTTGAGGCATCGAGTGCATTTATTGGGACCACAAGATATTGTTTCGGATCGCGCAGCTGACGACGCTGATGCGCCCATCCGGCACGCGGGGCGTAGTCCCCATATCGAAGATCAAGAGATCGAGTACTTGAACCGCGGCGTTGCAGAACAAGTGAGGATGCCCGGAGATGCCGAAATCCTCGGCAAGGGCGTAAGCATCAGCCTGACAGGCGGCATGGCGGCGCGCGGTCTGAATATGGTCGCCCAAGTCCTTATGGCGCGCTTTCTGGGCGCCGCGGACTTCGGCCTGTATGCGATCGGTTGGACTCTCGTCCGCCTTTTGGAGCAAGTCAATACCCTGGGCCTCGAAGCGGGGGTCACCTATTTCGGCGCCGATTACCAGCGCTGCAGTCCGTCGAAGTTCAAAGGCGTCCTCACCCAATCGATCGCGCTCTCCTTTCTTGCCGGGTTAACTATAGGGGCAGTTTTGTATCTCGCAGCCCCTACTCTCGCCGAGCATGTGTTTCAAAAGCCAGATGCGTCACCGGTTATCCGGGCCTTTGCACCCGCGTTCCCGCTATGGGCGGTCTTCTGGGTGGGGGGTGGTGTGACGAGGCTTTCGCAGCGGATGCAGTACTATGCCTACTCCAGTATAGGGTCAGCGGCTTTCATGCTGGTGCTTTTATGTATCCTGTTCATGCTCGGATGGGGCCTTACAGGTGCGGTGGTCGCGACCGTGGGCGGAATTGCCGTGGGCGCGCTGATGTCGATCTATTTTGTCAGGGGCCTTTTTCCTGCAGTGTTCGCGAAGGAAATCCGGTCCGAATGGCTCGGAAGCGAGCTCCTCGCCTTCTCTATTCCGGTGGCTTTGGCGGGTCTGGTGGACTCGCTGTTGGCATTCATGGACCGGCTATTCGTCGCGTCTTTTTGCACTTCAGCCGAGACCGGGATCTACCAGGCTGCGAGTCAACTGTCGATCCTGTTCGCGATTTTCTTCGGCGCGTTCAACAGTATCTTCTCTCCGATGGTCGCCGACCTGCATGCACGCGGTGAAAATCAGCGGCTTGCGGAGTTATATCGTGTATGTGCGAAATGGAGAGTTTATGCTTGCGCACCGGTTTTTCTCATCGTACTGTTCGCCCCTGTAGAGCTGGTTGAATCTCTATACGGGAGGCATACTACGCGCAAGCGGCGATGCCGCTGGTGATCCTGTCGGCCGGTCAGCTTTTCGCGGTCATTGCCGGAACCAGCCAAACGATGCTTACCATGACAGGACGGCAGAAGACGGTTGTGGTGATTTTCTTCGCAACGCTCCTGCTCGACCTCGCGCTGAACTTCGTTCTCGTTCCCCGCTTCGGTCTCGTCGGCGCGGCGTGTGCGGCTGCGGTCTCGGCGGTAGTCCTCAATGTGAGCACCGCGACTGCCGTAAGAAAGCACGCGAGCATCTCGCTTTTCGACATGCGCTACGCTAAGAGCTTGGGCGCCGTCGTCGGTTGCGTGCGGCGTGTTATACGTACTGCGGCCGCTGGAGATCGGGACACCGGCATTTAGGCTTTTCATTGTCGCAGTCATCAGCTTAGCCGCGTTCGCGGGCTGCTTGATCATGCTCGGCTTGGACGCGGAGGATCGGGAAGTGTTGGACATGATTCGAACGCGGTTTCGGAGGCTCCAGCCTCTAGGCTCTAGTTAAATTTCTGCGACTGGCAAGATAGCACTAACGCAAAAGACTAGCAGTCACTATCCTGTCGGAGATCGACAGCGGTCCAATTTATGGCGCCATGACGGCGAGTCAATAGACAGTGTTAAACCCCGCTGGGTGAGCTTCAATGGAACGCAAAAGGCGCCCGGAAAACGCCCGGAACGTTCTTCAATGGCAAGGTGCCGGTAACGATACGACCGGTACGTTCAATCAAATACTAGATGAAGGATGCATTTGCCGACTTGGGAAAAACGATTCGGCGCTCGAGCATTTATCTATTTTGGAAGTCCTGCACAACGTTCGTTCGTGCCGAAGTGTCTCTCTAAACAGCTGTGGAGCATTTTCCAAGCCCCGCCACAATGGAACGTAAGACTGATTGAGCACACTCAGTTGGAGCTGCATCTGATTTGCGACAACTACGACACCCTCAAGCATCCGCAGTCAAACAGTAGCTGGTCGCCCACCCGCGTTTCCCTCTGCACCTCACCCCGACCAGCGCCTCGTGGCTCAACCTGGCGAGCGCTGCTTCGGCCTGATCACCGCGCAGGCGATTCGCGGCGGCAGCTTCGACAGCGTCGCGCGCTTGGAACGGGCCGTCGCTCGCTTCCTAGCCAACTGGAACGAAAACGCCCAACGCTTCCAGCGGACCAAATCCGCCCATCAGATCATACGCAGCATCCGCAATGCTGCACTTACTTGCGGGACGTGACACTGGAGGAATAGGGATATGCAGGTTCTGAATTTGGGATGCGGAACCAAGGTCAGCCCGGACGTTGTAAACATAGATTGGTCGCCTTATTTGCGGATAAGACGAAGTCGCGTCTTGTCATCTATCGCCCGACTGTTACTCTCGGAGGAACGACGCAAGAAGCTCGACTCTCTCCCCTCCTCAATAATATGTTGTGACCTAACCGAGGGGATCCCCTTTCCTGACAATACGATCGATGCTGTCTATCACTCGCATCTGTTCGAGCATCTAGAACGTAACCGCGCTGAACGTTTTATCGCAGAAGTAAAGCGAGTACTAAAGCCGCGGGGGATTCACCGCATTGTGGTTCCGGATCTCGAACAGCTAACCCGGAGATATCTTTCGCACCTGGACTCATGCGCCTCGAAAGCGGAGCGCGATCGTCACGATTCTTATGTCGCCGATATCATCGAGCAATTAGTGCGCGAGCAAGGCACTGGTGCTAGTAGACAGTCTCCATTCGTGATGTTAATCGAGAGAATGTTTGTCGGAAGTGCGCGGCGACGCGGGGAAGCGCACCGTTGGATGTGGGATCTCATGAGCCTAACAGCGCTCCTGGAGAAGAACGGGTTCATCGAAATTACGCGATGCGGGTTCGACGCAAGCGGCATACACTCTTGGGACTCGTTGCGATTGGACCATGGTCCAGATGGCAGCGAATACTTGCCGGGCTCGCTTTATGTAGAGGCGCAAAAACCTGCGCGGGACGGAGTCTGAGGCTAACAAGCTGTAGTGCGCGGCGTACGTGTTCGTACTGCTCGTACTGACCTGCATTTCACTGACTTGCGTTCTAGGTAGAGTCCGGAGTTGGTAGTCTGCCCCTAGTATAGTGTCACATGAATCACTTTAAAGACTTCAACCTTGTCTTAACCATGCCATAACAATTAGGCACCTTCCTTTGGCCGCCGGGCAATACCCCGAGACGGTCGCCGCCGTGCTCGAAGCTTTTGTGGAGTCTATACGACCCCAACTCTGATCGCATTTAGACATTTTCAGTTGCGAGTGTGGCGTAGGACACGTACCTGCCTAATGTGTCGATCCAGATCCACCCTCAGATCGTCGATGTCCTGGGATATAGATTCGACGCATGTCCGCTGGCAGTGTGATCGTAATGGTAATGGGAAGAAAGATGGCGAATGGATTCAGCTCCATGGCAATCGAAGGGCTGCGGGAATTTTGGAACCGCCGTTTCTGCAACATTCGCCACTCACTCGGCCGCTTGGGAGCTGGGAATACGTCGAGCAGGTACCTGCCCGGAAATATTTGCTCGAATCGCATATCTTCAAGTTCGCGCATTTTGACCGCTGGACGAGCCGGTGGGTTTTGGAGAGCTGCAGGATAGGTACCGATAGTCGCCCTGGGCGGAGCCTCGGTCATGACGGTTTACTTGTCGCACCGGTCACTCGAGATGGCGAGTCGCCGGGCAGAGCTTTACGGTGTCTCCGACCGTGTGCACAAACGCAAAAGACTAGCAGTCACTATCCTGTCGGCGATCGTCGGCGGTCCGATTTGTGGTCCATGACGGCGAGTCAATAGACAGTGTTTAACTCCGGTGGGTGAGCCATACTATGGTTCGCCTCTCTAATGTTTGGGACCACGCTCAACAGATTCACTGCCGAATTTGCCGATGGTATGTCGACGTCGATAATGAAATTGTAAATTCGGCTGACGGCGGGTGTTTCTGTAGTGCATCCGTGCGCGGTACCATCAATGTGGGGGACTCGATTCTGCCTCACCCGCCGGCTATTTCAAATTCAACGAGTTCTGCGCGTGAGCCGTGTATTACAATCTGCACTGGGAGCTATGATCGTGTGTGCCTTGGCGTTGCTCGTGACCAACGCCTTCCTCAATGACAGTGCCACGCCCACGCCGGTCCCCACCTCGACGGCGACGCCCACACCTCCCGCTAATCTATCAGCTACAACAGCATCATCTTCGGAGGTTGACCTTTCCTGGACGGCTGCGACCGGCAGCGTCGCAGGCTACAAGATCCTGCGAAACGGGATTCAGGTGGCGACTACCGGGCCTGGTACATCGTACCGGGACGTAACACTTGCGCCATCTACGACTTACACAGAGACCGTGGCGGCCTATGACTCAGCAGGAGTTACTTCAGCACAATCGAATAGCGCCAGCGCGACCACGTTCAACGTGCCGCCGAGAGCCTGTGTAAGCCCGGCCGTTCCGGCCGGGGCTGTCGTACTTAGCCCTGGGAACAACATTCAGAGTGCAGTCAACAGCAATCCATCTGGAACAACTTTCTATTTCAATGCCGGCACCTATCGGCTCACAGCCAACACATATCCGTCTTCGGAAGGTATAGCCGCCAAAGCAAACGATGTTTTCATGGGAGCTTGCGGCGCAACCCTAAACGGCTCAGTCCTTTTAAGTTCATTCATTGCGAACTCAGGTAATTACGAAGCCGCCGGGGTCCCAGTAAATCCCGTAAATGACACCCGTACTAATGAATGTGATCCCGTACATCCGGCGTGTTCCGGCGTTCAGGACCTCTACTTCGATAATATTCCGCTTAGAGCCGTTGGTAGCACCGGGGCGCTGGTCGCCGGAACCTTCTATTTCGACAGGCCTAACGGCAACGTTTATATATTCAACAATCCTTCAAGCCATAGCGTAGAGTTTGGCGTGGGGGTAGCCGCGTTTGGTAATACTAACCAATCGGTTACTGGCGTGATAATCAAAGGCCTAATCATTGAAAAGTTCGCTCAAGAGCAGCAAAACGCGGCAATTGGGGATCAATTTCCGGGCAGTGGTTGGATAATCCAAAATAACGAAGTTCGTCTTAACCATGCGGATGGAATTAACCCCGGTAGCAACAGCACTGTTCAAGGTAACTATATTCACGACAACGGCGAGAAGGGCATCGGAGCTGGAGGCGTCGATACGGTCCAAGTCTTAAATAACGAACTTTCGGCCAATAACTATGCTGGCTATGATTGCGGGAATGAATGTGGTGGCATGAAGCTCGGACAAGTAACAAACGTGAACGTCATCGGGAATTATGTACACGATAATCTCGGCTATGCTCTGCAGGGCAACAGCGGTGCGCCCGGTCTGTGGTGCGATGTCGACTGCGGCGAGAGCTCGGCCGGTCCCGCACCGATCGTGTTTCAGAATAACTATGTCGCCAATAACGGTGGTTCAGGCATCTTCTGCGAGATTAGCCATTACTGCACTATTGTCAATAATATCCTAATGAACAATGGCAACCAAGATTCTTGGGGCTTTGGTCAAGGCATCGCGATCAACGAAACGGACCACGCGACGGTCTACGGCAACATCGCCACCGGCAACCATATCGGCATCGGCGGCGTTCAGCAACACCGGGGGAGCGGCCCCTTTGGTACATATGAAATCGCGGATCTCGACGTTCATGATAATGTGATCACGCTGATAAATCCGAATGAGATCGCTTCTGGTTTATGGACCGACGACGGTGACGTAAATATTTATAGCAGCTATAACAACCACTATCAAAACGATACGTACAATGGCCTAAACTACAATAGTAGCCCTTTTCTGTGGAGCACGGGAGGCGTTTGGGACGTCTCTCAATGGCAAGGTGCCGGTAACGATACAACCGGTACCTTCAACCAATAGTTACACGAGTAGGAGGGTAGTGAGGTGATAACCTGCTGCTATCTTAAGATCTGACACGAGATTGGACCTCAAGCGCACCGTGGGTGGGCGCAGGACCCTATGCTTCATTGGCACCCCGCGCAAGGATACTGCAGTTTTCAGAGGCAGCAGTCGGGCCCATGAAGGAACAGATCAATGAGACGGCGGCTTCTCTCTTGCGGCAGGAGCGCAATAAGGCGCTCGGTACCGAAGCGCACCAATTGAAGGTTGAAGAAGTCCCGCACATCTCAGCTTCACAGCCGTCGAGATATACGATCTGGAGCATTTTGGCACTTTTAGAGTATTTCCGGGCGCATCGGTTGCGGCGGTTCTGCCTTGTTCATCTTCGGACTGACGATAGTTGTCCTACAGAAATAGCGTGTACAAAAGAGGACACGAAAGACTAAAAGCCACGAGCCCGCAATGGGCAGCGCACGCGACAACTCTTATCGCGACAACCCTTATAGTGACCCGATAGCATCTCGCCCGCCGAACCGCCGAATGGTCCACTGACAGGTTGTCCGAGAGAGCCGTCTTGTTGACAGAGCCTGGTTAGTGTCTCGACGCCCTCTATCGCAAAGGAGAAATAGTAAATGATTGCAAACATCTCGGTGATTGGGCTCGGCAAGCTTGGCTCTTGCCTCGCCGCCGCCGCAGCATCCAAGGGCATGATAGTCGTCGGCGTCGACACCCTCGCGGAGACCGTTGCTGCGATAAATCAGGGCCGAGCACCGGTCTCGGAACCTGGCTTAGACAAGCTCATTGGAGAGCATACGCAGCGGCTGGCTGCTACGAGTAGCTTGGACGAAGCAATTGCGTCCTCGGACGCAACGTTTATCGTCGTACCGACACCATCGGAAAGCGACGGCCAGTTTTCATTGAAGTATGTTCTCGATGCGGTCGGGACCGTTGGATTGTCGCTAAGGAAGAAACATAGCTATCATCTCGTCGTCATAACGAGCACGGTTTTCCCAGGAGCTATGAGGGGGCGAATTCTCCCCGTGCTTGAAGCAGCTTCAGAAAAAAGGTGTGGAGTAGACTTCGGACTTTGTTACAATCCGGAGTTCATCGCCTTGGGAAATGTTCTCCAGGGGCTTCTAAGGCCTGATTTCGTCCTGATAGGCGAGTCGGACACTAACGCCGGCGACAAGCTTTCTCGTTGGTACAGTAGATTCTGCGATAATTCTCCTACGGTGGAGCGTATGAATTTTGTCAATGCGGAGTTGACAAAACTTGCTGTAAACACCTTTGTTACCACCAAGATCTCATTTGCTAACATGCTGGCCAATATCTGCGACCGTCTGCCGGAAGGTGACGTTGATGTGGTGACAAGGTCCTTGGGCCGTGACTCAAGGATAGGGGCGAAGTATCTGAAAGGCGCTCTTGGTTACGGTGGCCCCTGTTTCCCGAGGGACAACAGGGCCTTCGCCGCCGTAGCGGCGACTGTTGGATGTGACGCGTGGATTCCTTTGGCGACCGATCGACAAAACCGTACCGCAGTCGACAGTCAATTCAGAAAGATAATCAAGCTTACTCCGATCAACGCGACTGTCGCTGTTCTTGGAATGGCCTATAAGCCGGACACTGTCGTGGTGGAAGAGTCGCAAGGGGTTGAGCTGGCCAAGCTGCTGAGCGAAAGCGGCCGCACGGTCATAGTATATGACCCACTCGCCAATGATGGAGCGCGAAAATCGCTCGGCATAAAGGTTCAGTACGCTCGCTCAGCAATCGAGAGTATCCAATCTGCGGACGCCGTGATCATAGCGAACCCGGATCCTGAGTTCGCCAAACTTCGAGCTGAGGATTTTCCGCACCGAAACTGCAAGACAGTCGTGCTGGACTGCTGGAGACTGACGCGTGAACGCCTCAGCGAATGCGACTGGATTAGCTACGTCCCTTTGGGAGTGAACTCTAAGAGTAGCGAGCCTGCGGCGTCACCAGAATGTCGTAGCAGACCCGCCCTGCCTTCGGTCAACGTTCTTGGGGTACCGGTGAGTGCGATAAACATGACTCAGGCAGTTGAGACCATCGATCGGTGGATCACTACCTGCGAAAAGCACTATGTATGCGTCGCGAACACGCATTCAATTAACGAGTGCAAGCGCGATGTATCTTTCAAGGAAATTCACCAGCACGCCGGGATGGTTGCCCCGGACGGTATGCCATTGGTATGGATCAGCCATGTCAAAGGCTTTGGGCACGTCGGTCGCGTTGACGGAGTTGGTCTGATGGCCAAGGTTTGTGCCTTCGGATTGAATCGAGGTTATCGACACTTCTTATACGGTGGCTGGCCGCCTCTGGTGGTTGAGACTCTTGCGCAACAATTAAGAGAGAAATTCCCAGGCATTCAGGTTGTAGGTACACACTGTCCGCCGTTCCGCCAAGGAGCTCCGACAGAGGATCCAGAAGTGGTCGCCGCAATTAATGCCGCTGGCCCGGATATTGTGTGGGTAGGCCTGGGAGCTCCTAAGGAGGAACGGTGGGTTGCGAAACACACTCACCTCCTGAACGCGCCAGTGCTGATGGGTGTAGGAGCGGCTTTTGACTATCACGCCGGCGTAAAAAAGCAAGCTCCAATGTGGATGCAACAACGAGGGTTGGAATGGCTATACAGACTTTCAAAGGAGCCACGGCGTCTGGGACCTCGCTACTTGCGCAACAATCCCGCGTTTGTGAAGAATGTCATCGTTGAGTTGTTTAGCCAAAAGAACGGCATAGGAACGTCACCGATATGAGCCTTCAGACTCCATCCCCGGTAAAGAGACGCGCGCGTAGAGAAGGACAGTCTGGCCCGACCATACTTTCACAACTAGATCGCTTTCCAAAGATACTGGCGGCATGGCAATCTCTTTCGCATCTTTAACCGCAGCGAACACGCCGGCCGCACGCGCGCTTTTGCTTCAATCGTGGCGACAGAATTGGAATGATGACTTTGCGGAGAGGTTTTTCGTGTGGCGCTATTTGTCTCGCCCGTCGGGTGAGACGCTGCTCGCGCTCGAGAGCGGTCGATGCGTTGCGATTCTTGATTCGTTTCGCCGCTCCTACTGGCTTTCAGGGCAGCCCATCACTGTGCGCGAAACATGCGATTGGTTTTGCCTGCCTC
Organism: uncultured Pseudomonadota bacterium; assembly: GCA_963837035.1. Lineage (GTDB taxonomy): Bacteria > Desulfobacterota > Binatia > Binatales > Binataceae > JASHZA01. Next base: position 197,564 of record CAWIMH010000015.1, on the reverse strand, counting down.
AATACCGGCCGTTTGGCCTTGGCCTGAAGCTGATGCGGCAAATGATGGCTAAGCCCGAGCCAATCATCGTGATCGGCGGCACAGCGGCTACCCAATTGTTGCTACCAAGACTCAAGTGGGCGCGCCTGACTGACGTACCTAACTATTTGCTGCCCGTTTCTGGCCGGGCGCTTGCGGGTCTGGGCTTGCGCCGTCTTTTGAGCGGTAGCGAGGTCCTGGCGAGATTGCTCCCTCCTGGCCTCAAGATCCGTCGACCCCGCCGGTTGCAACCGGCTGCTTCCTCTGCACAGGTATATGTTTCATCGAGCGGAACAGTGGCGCCACCACCGCCACCTGACACCTACGTTCTCGCATCGCTCATCGACAAGGATAGCTTGCGGTGGCTGGCGCTTGCTCCCAAAGAAATTGGCGATCTCATTACATTAAACTTTGTGATCGACGGTGTCCTTGTAGGAATGTCGGTGAGCCGCCTCGAAAAGCGTGCTCTAGGAGTAACCGCGAAGCTCCTCCATCTGCAATCTGCGCTATACTCGCCGGAGACAATCGACTGGATTGTGAGCGAAACCGCGCAATACCTCGCCGACTCTGGCGCAGGCCTCATCATCTGTCGGTTGTCGTGCCCCACAATTGGCGCCGCACTTCGGCGAGTTGGCTTCCTGATCGTTCGTTTCAGGCCCGCGTACTGGTGGTCGGCCGGAGGCATCGCGCCCTTCGGTACGATGCATCTTACGAATATGAGAGGAGATGACGCAATCGAATTCCCGTTGAGTTGATCGGCCTGAGCGAAACGATCGAAAAAGGCTCTTCAAGGCTCAACCCGCTCGTACTTCATTGCGTTTTGAATAATAGCTTCACCTGGAAGCCCCTACCGGGGCCGTTGCGGAATTGGCTGCGCTATCTTCGCAGCAAAGATGCTGATCACTTCGGACGGTCTGCGCAGTCACAGCCGCCTGACGTGGAAATCGATAGTCAACAGAGAGCGCAGCCGCGGGTGGACTTTTTTCCCTCTCTGCGCCCGAACCGAATCCATGTGACGTACTGGAAGGAAAGAACCGAGCCACACAACGTCTGCCCGCACAGCGTCGGCGAGTTAACTGTCCTTGGCCGCTGGGCGGTTCAACTATTAATAGTATTTCCCGTCCCACCTCGGCGAGCCTTTTGGACGTAAGCGAAGCTGTTTTGCTGGAAGTATACTATGCCTATAAAAATCCAGGCTCGAGGCTTGCTATTGACATGTGGTATGTGTTCGGAAATGAATTGTCTCGATGATCGAACGTAAGACAGCAGCTGTATCGGACCTATTCCGCGCCGCGGCTCACGAGCACGGACCCCGTCCAGCCGTCTGGGTTGATGGCTGCACAACCAGTTACGCAGAACTTGACGATGCTGCGACGCGGTTCGCCGCAGCAGTTCTGGAAGCACGCGGGTCCTCGCGGGGTGGCCAAAACGCCCTACTGGTTGACCGTACGCGGACGGCTTACGTTGCGGTACTTGGTACGCTCATCACGGGGCGGGCCTATGTGCCGCTTAACCCACGTTTTCCGCATGATCGGATCTTAGACATGGTAATGTCGTCCGACGCGGACGTAATTATAGTCGACGAACGCTCCATCGCGGCGGCGGAGCATGTTCTGGCAATGTGCTCGCGCCCGTTTATCGTTCTGCTGCCGGACTTCAAGACACCCCCAGACTGGGCGACAGGGCTGCGCCATCATCGTTTTTTATGTCGATCCGAAATCGAACGGGCACCGATGCGTACAACCTATCAGTCAGCCTGCGCCGAGGACGGCGCATATCTGCTATTCACCTCCGGGAGTACTGGCCTTCCGAAAGGTGTGCTCATCAGTCATGCCAATGCGCTCGCTTACATTTTGAGCGTCCGTGAGCGTTACAAACCGTGCCCAGATGATCGATTCAGTCAGCTGTTCGATTTTTCTTTCGATCTCTCCGTCCATGACATGTTCTTGTGCTGGAGTGCTGGGGCGTGTCTTTATTGCGTGCCGCATAGTGGGAAATCAGGCCCGCGTGATTTCATCCGAAGGCATGAACTCAGTTTTTGGTTTTCAGTGCCCTCGACCCTAGCCTTCCTGTCGCGGATGCGAATGCTGAAGCCGGGTGATTTTCCAAGCTTACGCTGGAGCTTGTTCTGTGGTGAGGCTCTCCCGATGAGGCTCGCCCGGGAGTGGCAGCGGGCGGCGCCGAACTCAACCGTCGAAAACCTTTACGGGCCCACGGAAGCGACTATCGCTTTCACTGCGTACCGTCTTAACGACGACCATCCAGCCGAGAGCGACGAGTGCGACATTGTTCCGATCGGATGGCCCCTGTCCGGCCAGGAGATCGCCGTGATAGACGGAGAGGGGAAGCGTCTGCGAGACGGAGAGGTCGGTGAACTATGCCTCGGCGGATCGCAAGTGGCCGGCGGCTATTGGCATTCGCCCGATAAGACAGCCGAACGGTTCGTCGCTCCGCAAGGTGCCAGGACGGACATTGGTTGGTATCGCACTGGAGATCTCGCTCAAAACGACCCAAAACGAGGGCTCGTTTTTCGAGGTCGCATCGATCGTCAAGTGAAAGTACGGGGACATCGCGTGGAACTCCAGGAGATCGAGACCGTGATTAGGTCTGCGGCGGGAACCGACGCTGTCGGCGTGGTTCCCTGGCCAATCATGGAAAACGGTATCGTGTTGGGCACTATCGGTTTCGTGAGCGGACAGCAGACGGCAATCGACGACATCATGGATCAGTGCCGCAAGCGGCTTCCCGAGTATATGGTGCCGGCAGTTCTCCACCACCTCGACGACTGGCCGTTGAACTCAAACGGCAAAACCGACTACGGCGCCCTCCGTTCCATTTTGCAGGAGTTGCGATGTCAGCGCTAAGTACCGACGCCGTACGCGAACTCATACTCGAAGCGTTGGCGCCCAAGCTCAAGTCGGCAAGAATCGATGACGGAACCAACCTGGTGGGTCTTGGGTTGGTCGACTCTGCGGATCTGCTGGAGGTCATTATCTTGGTCGAGCAAGAGACTGGAGCAGAGTTCAACCCCGAGAATTTGGACATCGAGTCTGGCGTGACACTCGGACAGCTGATCAGTGCGTTCGTAGCGACCTCGGGACCGAAGAGCCTATGTCTGACGCCGTCAGACGCTGATGGGGACGTTGATGGATCAGACATTGATGGATCAGACCGACCGGAGAGCCGATTTTTCGCGAAGCGGATTCGTTTTAGCGAGTAGCACTGCGACGGCGCACTTCATTGACTTTGCAAGCGCGATCCGAACTGGAGACCGCCATGGGACATACAGACTCGTTAGCGTTGGATCTTTACAGCACCTGCCCTCAATCGAGAGATGCCAGAAGGGAGGGCTATATCCGGCGTTCCGTGGAAGTAGCTCGCTGGAGTGAGGATATCGGCTGCACCGGGATGCTCATTTACACTGACAACGGGATCGTCGATCCCTGGCTCGTCTCACAGATCGTCGTGCAGAATACGGAACGGCTTAGTCCGCTCGTGGCCATTCAGCCGATCTATATGCATCCATACGCCGCCGCGAAGATGGTCGCTTCTTTCGGACACCTCCACCGGCGGCGCGTCGCTCTGAACATGCTCGCTGGCGGGTTCAAAAATGATCTGGCCGCGCTGAACGATACGACCCCGCATGACGATCGCTACGTGCGAACCACCGAATACACGATGATCATGAAGCGGCTTCTGGAGAGTTCCGACCCTATAAGCTTCGTGGGAAAGTATTACTCGGTAAAGGGCCTGCGGATGACACCGCCCCTATCGAAGGAGCTTTTCCCGGAAATTCTAATGTCCGGATCGTCAGCGGCAGGGATCGCTGCCGCTGAAGCGACAGGGGCGACGGCGGTCATGTATCCCCGTCCGATAGAAGACGAACTGGCTGATGCGGCTCCGACTTCGGTCAAGTGCGGAGCGCGGATCGGCATTATCGCGCGCGAACAGAGCGATGAAGCATGGCGCGTTGCGCACAAGCGCTTTCCTGAGGACCGCAAGGGAGAATTGGCCCATCAACTCGCAACAAAAGTCAGTGACTCCGTCTGGCACCGTCAGCTCTCGGAAGTTGGTTGTCAGCCAAAGTCAGAGGAAAATCCCTACTGGCTCGGTCCGTTCAAAAGCTACAAGACATTCTGCCCATACCTGGTCGGGAGCTACGAACGCACGGCGACCGAGATTTCCCGCTATATCAGGAGAGGGTACCACACCTTCATTCTGGATATTCCCGGTTCGCGTGATGAGCTCGAGCATACAAGCATCGTTTTTCGAAGGGCAATTGAGTTAGCGACACCGGGAGCGCGCGCAGCACCAGCGGCGACCACTTCCAAACACCTGCCCGCAGCGGATTGAGGGCCGCACCCCATAGGATGGTTCTCAACGTTCCGGAAGATAATCGGCGTGGGTCATACGGACGTATGGACAAGAGACGGACAGTCTCTATTGTTCGCGTAACGGGGCGCTAGCGGATAGGAGCGTGAGTGGATTTTACAAGAACCCGGGAAGTCCGCGTGCATGCGGGCTAATGGCGGTCGTCATCGCTAGCGGAAGGCGACTCGCGAGTCGTTGCAAAGATCAACAGCGGCGTCGCTGATTGTCCACGGAGACGATAATGACGACCATTCTCGGAGTCAGCGGACTCGCACACTCGGTGAGCTTCAAGCGGGCGAACTGGCCTGCTCTGGATGAGCGAGAATATCGAATTTCTCAGGGTCACGACGCGGCAGCGGCACTGGTGATCGACGGAGTCACGGTCGCTGCTGCAGCCGAGGAACGGTTTAATCGGAAAAAACACTGCGGTGACTTTCCCTCCGGAGCGATCTCATACTGTTTGCAGCACGCGGACATATCGCTGGCGGACGTCGATGAGATCGCGCACTCGTTCGACTACACTCGCTATCGGAAGGTTTACTCTTTTGATCCGCTAAGCGAAGAGCTTTACAAAGCGGTGTTGTCAAAAGAAATTCTACTGAAACAAGTGGCTTTGCATTATCCCGGGTTTTCTCGGGAACGCGTCCATCAGGTAAGTCATCATCTGTGTCACGCCGCCAGTGCATATTTCACCTCGGGCTGGGAAGAATGTCTGGTTATTGTCATCGACGCGATGGGCGAAGCGCAGAGCGTGTCAGTATTTCACGGCGATAAAGGAAGACTCGAGAAAATCCGCGAGATCTCGGTGAACGACTCGATTGGGATTCTCTACTCACTGGTGACGTTCCACCTGGGATTCGACTTCAATGCGGACGAATATAAGATCATGGGGCTCGCACCCTATGGCGACCCGAATCGTTACAGCGGGGTGTTCGACAAGATGGTCGAATGCCGGCCCGATGGCACGATACGAATTCCAATTCTGCGCCTGAATTTCACTCGCGATGAGCGGGAAGGTTATTTGCTAACGCGGAAATGGCTATGTGACAATCTGATAGCCCGGCGCGATCCGAGTGACCCTATCACACAGAATCATTGCGATGTTGCCGCGGCACTCCAGGCCTGCCTTGACCGTGCAGTGCTGCACATATGTGGTCGTTTCGCCGCCATCACAGGCTTGCGGCGGCTGGCGATGGCCGGAGGTGTTGCTCTAAACTGCACGGCTAACGGCAAGCTTTTGCGGTCCGGGCTCTTCGATGAAGTCTATGTACAAGCGGCGGCCGGCGATGACGGCGCCGCGCTGGGCGCCGCACTCTATCGAGCATCGCTGTCGGGCGTCAAAAATGAACGCGCCCCCGTGCCTTTTCTTGGGCCAGCTCACTCGACGTCGGAGATAGAGTCTGCGATCGGAGAATTCCGGGAGAAGATCTGCGTCACCCGCTTCGAGGGGCTTGCGCAAACGTGTGCGGAGGCTGCGCAACTGATTCGCCAGGGCGCGGTGCTGGCGTGGTACCGCGGGCGGATGGAATTCGGTCCGCGTGCGCTAGGCAACCGTAGTATCCTGGCTGATCCGGGCGATTCCGACATGCGCGATCGCATCAATGCGATGGTAAAAAAACGGGAGGCATTCCGGCCGTTCGCTCCAGCTGTGACGATCGAGGAGGTTCATCACTGGTTCGACGTGCCACCAATGGTCGAGCTGCCATACATGATTGCGACAGTAGCTGTACGCGATGAACACCGCGTAGCACTTGCGGCTGTCACACACGTCGACGGCTCAGCGCGCGTGCAGACTGTTTCCCCGGTCGATAATCCTGATTTTCATCGGCTGCTGTGCGCGGTTGGCAAGAGCACAGGGCGTGAGATGGTTCTAAACACAAGCTTCAACGTCAAAGGGCAGCCGATCGTGAACACTCCGCGCGAGGCGCTGGAGACCTTCCTTGGCACGGGAATCGATTATCTGTTTCTCGAAAACTCGCGTGTCACTCGTGCGAAGTGACTCACATGAGGCCTGGTTCACTTCCGACTAGAGGCCGCCACAGGTTTTCAGCGCGAGCCGTTTTCGTCACGCGGTGTTCGCTCAATGTCGTCGATGTTCGAGGCCGCGTGCTGCGGTACGTGTTCCGTTTTTCGCCGGGTGCATCTCAATCGCCGGGTTGTGCCGGTAACATCGCCGCCGACTCCCGCTCAGCGGCCGAAGTTTCTGGCGATAAAACAGCGGCGTATTAGGGATTGCAGTGGAAACGATGCCGTTTTGAAAGCGTAGCGACCGTTGTGCCTGCTGCTCCCATCTGAAGACGCGCACTTCTTCACAACCGTCTGTTATCTGGCGACAATTGAGGCGTCGACGTTCACCCGCCGCCGGGTCCTTGTGACAGCTTGGATAGGGATTGCGACTCGTTAGCTCCCCGACAGGTAGCCTTCAAAGACTCCGTCGAAGTTGCGGAGCGCGCCCCTGACCACGCGCGCGCGTTCGCCGAGCTGTAACGACCCGAGACTCAGCTGAGCAACCCTGTCCGTACACCGAGCGGACGCTATTCACGATTTCCTCGGACACAGCAATGCGTTCAGGCCTGCTGAAACGAATCCAGTAACACCTGGCATGTGTCAAACCTCGAAATAGTAGGCAGAAAGGTCAAGTCGGGCGAATATAAACTGGGGAAATAGGGGCAGCGATGAGTTTCGGTTTCGGAACGGCGGCGGCTTTACCATCGGCTGGAGGGCCTCTGGCAAGATGTGCGACAATTGGTCGGGAACATAGGTTTCTCTGTTTGATTTCGTTCGAACCAAGTACCAAGAGTATGTAGCAGGGATGCGGCTACCCTCCTGGGGGCCGTCTCCTTTGGCCCTGGTTAGCTTTCTCGAGAAACGCTGAAGCTAGTTCGGGCCGGCCTAAATCATCGGCCTGGAGGAGTTGCCTGTTGATCGAGAGAGAGCTCCCGGGATCTATTAAGTCCTGTAAAATAGCACTTTTTGCCCGTCTCGATGGATATCAAAGTCATTTACGGCTTGTTCAAGAATCATTTTCGGCCCCGGCGGCTCGAACAATTCCGCAGCTTGTTTCCAGAAAAGCTTTGCGGAACGATCATTGACTTGGGCGGATGCCGCTACCAGTGGGATCAATTAAAGTACGACTCGAATGTGACGATCCTTAATATTGACATTCATGAGGCCAACTCAAACGACAATCCTAACTATCGCTATGTATTTGGCGATGCGCGGAATGTGGATTTTGCGGACGGGGCCTTTGATCTCGCTTACTCAAATTCGGTAATCGAGCATGTCGGCGAGTGGCCCGATCAAGTTCGCTTTGCGGCTGAAACGCGCAGACTCGGAAGGGATATTTACTGCCAGACACCAAACAAGCGGTTTTTTATGGAGCCGCATCTTATAACCCCGTTCGTTCACTGGCTACCACGCCGGTGGCAAACCTACACTCTGTTCAGATATTTTACTCTGTGGGGTCTGGTAACCAAACCGGACAAGGAAGACGTTAGGAACATTGCGCAGACGATTAGGCTACTCACTAAATCGGAACTGCGAACACTATTCCCTGACTGCGACGTGCTAGTCGAGCGTTTTCTCCTGATGCCCAAGTCATTCATCGTTGTCCGCCGCGGGCTCGTTGTGTTTGGCACCGACCCCTCAGGGGGTCCTCGTTAGCCAGGAGGCGACCATACCGCCCTAGCTATGACCGACGAGCACAATATCGCTCAGATCCTCGTACTTTGACGGCAAGCATATCCTGAATGTGTGTTTCAAGGTCGTTCGATGGGTTCACCAGATGCGCCCGTTCACCCAATCCGGTGTATGTGGGTGTGATCAGCCGATGACTGGCTGCATTCATCGGCAGATGCATCTTCGTCCATGCCGATTAACACCGTGCCCGATAAGATAAAGTATACGTTTTCATCTTCATTGAGCCTCTTTCCGCTCGAGTAGGGCGGCGGGGCAATCGTCGTCACCCTTCCCGGGCGTATGGAGGCCGCTGCGCGCAGTCGCACCAAGCGCAAGCCGCCGGCGGGCATGGCCCCTATGAATGCGTGCTGGAGGAAAAAACTTTGGACTACCGATCACCCTGACGGATAAAGGTGAAAGGCCGCAGCCGTTGCCGCCGGTTTGCTAATCGGTCGAATGAGGAAACAGCAAACCGCCATCAAGCAACCTCGAGCTTGGCCGGCGCTCTCGGCCAGCCGCGTCTCTGAAGCGCCGGTGATGATCTGTTCGGCCATCTATTGTTCTGTCCCTACAAAGTCATTAATGGGACACGACATGAGGTTCCCCAAGAGGTTATTGGTTGAAGGTCCCGTTAGGGTCATTGTTGAACGACTGCCAGGTCGCTGAGTCGATAGTGCCATCGATCCACTGGAACGCGTCGGCGTTGTACGTCAGCCCCTTGTAGGCATTGCTGCTGAAGATGTTAGCATTGCTCGTAAAGATCGACGTGTCGCCGTCGTCGGTCCAGAACCCGGTCGCAATCTGGCCGTCGGCCGCGAGGATGACGATATTGCTGGTGCTGCTGAAATCGGTGATCTGGTAAGGCTTGCCCGTGACGGAGCTATTACCACGGCTCTGCTGGATCCCGTCTATTCCGATCTGATTGGTGGCCACGCCGAGGGTTACCACGTTGCCGTTGACCGTGACGTGATCGGATTCGTCTGATCTAATTGCGCCCGCGAAGCCCCAAGTGTTCGAGTAGCCGTCGTTCGTGGCGACGTTGTCAGTGATCGTGCAGTAGTGGCTAATCTCGCACACCAGAGCCGGGCCGCCCTCGTTCACCACAACATTGTTCTTCATCAGGATCGGACCGGGCACTCCGCCCGTCAGCTCGCCTGAGTCAACATCGAACCAGATGCCCTGTGCTCCGTCATTCCCGGTACTGGGACCGTACGAGTTGATGTCGTCGTGGATGTAATTCCCGATCATGTTGACGTTGATCACGGCACCGAATTTATATCCGCCAGTTCCGTCGGCTATGTTATAACCAGCGTAGTTGTTGGCGGTCGATTCGTTGTTTATGAATTGGGCACCGCTACAGTCGCCGCAGGAAGTACCCGCCATCTGCCCGTTGTTGTGGATATAATTGCCCTGCGCGGTCCCACCGCTGCCCAAGTTGACACCGGCACCGTGATTGAGCAGGATCTCGTTATTCTCAACCAGCCAATCGGAGCCTGGGTATTGGTCGCCAACGGCGCCATTTTGATTCTCGGGACTGAACTTTTCAATTGTCAGGCCGCTGATTGTGATGCCGCCCACAGATTGATTAGTATTACCGAAAGCCGCGACGGCTATGCTGAGTTCAACCGTGTGCCCTGAGGGGTTGTCGTACAAATAAGCATTGCCTCTGGTGCGATCGAAGTACCAAGTTCCAGTCTTGAGCGCACTGACACTGCTAACCGGCACCAACGGCACGTTGTCGTAGTAAAGATCCTGGTCTTGATTACAAAGAAGATGCGTATTATCGCACATGCCAGTGCGCGTATCGTTCTGAGACGACACTGGAACGCCTGTTGCCTCGTAGTATCCGCTGCCAGAGGTGAATGAAGTCAGCAGTACAGAACCATTCAGGATAGCTCCGCAGGCTCCCACGAACACGTCATTGTTTTTAGCTATGAGACCTTCATTGGACGGATACGTGCTGCCCTCGAGCCGGTAAGTGCCAGCATCGAAATAAAAGATTGTCCCAGCGGGATTGGCGTTTATAGCGGATTGTATAGTCGATGTGTTGTCGCCCGTAATAGCAGTGAGCACCACCGCGCCGCTCGGAACGGCTGGCGTCACACAGTGGCGAGGCGGAACGACGAACGTGGTCGCGACGTCGCTGTTCGATTGGCCATAAGTATCTCCGGCGAAGTCATACGCCGCGACAGCGTAGGTGTAGGTCGTGGACGGCGCAAGCTCGGTATTATGGTATGTCGTGCCTGTTCCGGTGGTAGTCGCGACCTGGATGCCATTTCGGAAGAGCTTGTAGCCTGCAAGGCTGCCTGTCGCAGCCGTCCACGAAAGGTCAACCTCGGAAGAAGATGCTGCTGTAGCTGATAGACTAATGGAAGTCGGACTCGGTGTTGGCGACGGACTTGGCTTTGGGCTTGATGTTGGGACCGTTGTGGGCGTTGATGATGGTGGGATCGGAGTTGAGGCGGGCGTTGGAGTGGATGTAGGTGCGGGCGATGGCGAGGGTGTCGCTGTTGGGTCAGGTGTAGGTGTCATCGTTGGGGTAGGCGATGAGGGTTGCTTGTTGAACACCCTGAACTTTGTAGTTCGCTGTCGCACAACTTGTGGAGCGTCAGGATAGAGTGCGGATGCCGTAGCTATGATTGTGATTCGATGTAAACCGTTGGAGACCGTCGCGGAGTTCCAAGGAAATAGGTACGGGGGGCCCGGGGCAAAGTATCTGCCGTCGATGAAGACGGCCGTGTGGTTAATGCCTGGACCGACTTTGAGTCGAATGTAGGTCGCGCCTGATATTCTCGCACCGTTTCCTGGATGTACAATTCTTGCCTCGTATTTTTGTGCTTGTGCACCCGATGCGGGAGCCAGGAACAGAAAACAGGGTATAAGCAACGCGACCGTCAGGTCGACGGTGAGGCGTAATTCAGGTCCCCATAGTTGCTTCACGATCTTCCCCCAATGTGATAGCAGCTCTCGCACGCGGATTTGGCGAAATGTATCAGCCGGTGGGCGATTGAGGCGCAAAGGTTATGCCAGAATGCTGCAAATGTTATTGGTCTACGATGGTCTTAAGTATTGCTATTCCTGCAGCGCGTATTGAGATGTTGCAGAACGGCAATAAGCGGTGTTGCGCTGGCGTGATTGGGTTGGGAAACGGCGCATGTTGCGCCCCATCGAGAGCCTCATGGGCCTAGGCAATGCTCTGGGGATGGGTTGGTTCGCGCCCATTCAACTGTGAGATGCGCATTCCGGGACGCACAGCATGGCAATTGGAGAATTGCAGCGCCGTTACAAGTCACCTCAGGTCTTTCCATCGAGGACGTTTGTGCGAAGCTCTACATGTCAAGGCGAACGGTGGCTTTTGCGCAGCGAGCCAAAAGTAAGAGGAACGGAGAATCATTAGGAATTGTTATTCGACGATGAGCACAGTGTAGACGGCTTGTGCCGTTTTAAAGGAAAAGCTGAGCGAGCCGCGCCAACCGGTGTTTACACGCTTTGACGATGCGCTGCTGACGTTCGTGGCGGGCAATGCTACGAACGTGCCGACCGCTATCTTGACGGCCTGGGTTCGCTCGCGCAGTATCCCGCTTTGCCCTCAGCGTCGCTGGTCTTTGTCCACCATCTGCTCAAAACGCCCCCGCAGGTCGCTTCCGATATATGTAGCCGTCACCGGGCCGGTCAGGCCGTGCGCCCCATACCGTGGTCGAGCGTGCGACGACGAGCCTTGCCACGCGGCCTTCCCGGACAATAGCCAGATGGGCATCATCGGTTCCCGCAAAGCCGGGGGACCAGCCCCGTTACTGGCACTCCTTATAGGATCAACGGATCGTTACACGCGAGATGTGCCCGTCGCGTAGGTTTAAAAAGACGATTATGCTTGATACCGTTTCAGCCTCGCGAGTACGTCGTCGCGAAATCCGCACGACCGACATCGATCGCCTGACAGATCTTCTCACAAGAGGTTTTCGAGGACCACGCCGCTATGACTGGGTGTGCACGTTCAACCGTTTGTCGGAGCATCCCACACCCCTCGGATTTCCGAAGTACGGTTACCTGTTGGAATGTGAGGACAGGTTGGTCGGTGTCATCCTTCAGATTTACTCCGCTATCTCTCACAACGGAGGAATGAGCATTCGGTGCAATGATTCTAGCTGGTACGTCGAGCCTGCATTTCGGACCTACGCGTCTTTGCTAATATCACATGGACACAAGAATGAGCAGGTAACTTATTTCAATGTCACGCCCGGTTCTCACACGTGGTCGAACTTGGAAGCGCGCGGCTTCGTGCGATATTCCAGCGGCTCGTTTGCGGTTTTTCCGTTGCTATCCAGTGGCTCTAACGTCGCTCGCGTCATACAGGTTACAGCATCTGAGTGTCGAGAAAAGGATTTGGGACCGGCTGAAAATGAATTGCTAGTGGCGCATGCACGTTACGGATGCATAAGTGTGACATGCAGCCTAGGGAATAGAACGTATCCGTTTGTTTTCGCACCGCGCAAGAAGTATGGCATTATCCCATACGTAGACCTTATCTACTGTCGGGACCTAGCGGACTTTGGCCGATTGGCGAAGCCATTGGGGCGATTCCTTGCCAGGCGCGGCTTCTTTCCGGTTATTGTGGACGCAAATGATAAAATCCGCGACCTAGTCGGTGTTTACTTTCCTCAGCGGCGTCCGAAGTACTTTAAGGGGCCAGAGCAGCCACGGCTCGGTGACTTGGCGTACTCGGAGGTGGCGATATTTCCACTATTTGAGCATAGGAGTCCGTTGGAGCGGCTGAGGGCAAACCTCTTGAAACTCCGCGCACTACTGCTAGGCTGCTCAACCGAACGTACACAAATCTTTAATATGTCGGTTCGTAGCGAAGATCATCCAAAAGGGGAGGCTGTTCCCCGCCGAAGCACGAAATACTAAGGGATGTTTGGAGTCACCGTTCGGGGGCAATTTCGGGATGCGATTGCACCGACTAGGGTAAGCAGTCTCGCGCGTGGATTAGGAAGCAACACCAATTTGCATTGGGCGAGACTTTCTGGATTCCCATTTTCCGATAGTCCGGGGAAATAAATGTGCGTGTTCTGCCCAAGCAGGCCGGTCCATCTGCGGATTTTCGAGCAGTTGCGCGATGAGCACGGGTATGGCGGCGGGATCACGATCGTCAGTGGCTACGTGCACGAGCGGCGGGAGCGGCAACGCGAGATGTTTGTGCCGTTGGGCCCGATCCGGGACACGCGCAAGTACGGTCATCGGTCGAGCGGCGAATCAAGGAAGCGCGATTCCCGGCGGTCAAAAGCCTCGACAGCTTCGAGTTCGCTGCACTCCCGTCGCTCAACAAGACCTTGGTGCTGGAACCGGCCCGCGCGGAGTGTATTGCGCGCCGCGAAAACATTATCCGCGGTCCGCAACAGCGGCACCGACAAGACTCCCGTCGACATCGGACTAGAAGGCCTTGGCGTCTGCCAGAAGGGACTCGCGGTCGGCTTCACCACCACGGCTGCGTTGGTCAACGAGCTGCATGAAGCCCACGATGGAAAGCGCCTGCTGCGCCTCCAACGCCAACTCGCAGGTTACAAGCTTCTTATCGGGATGAACTGGGCTACATACCGCTCTCGCCGACTGGGGCCGAGTTGTCGTTCGAAGTCTTCAGCCGGCGCTACCAGCGCGGCTCCATCATCGTTACCAGCAATCTGCCGTTCGATGAGTGGACCAGCGTGTTCGGCTCCGAGCCCTTAACCGGCGCGCCGCTCGATCGCCTCACCCACCACGTTCACATCCTCGAGATGGACGGTGACAGCTTCAGACTTAAACACAGCAAGCGCCGCATCAGAGACGCTCAATCGCAGCCAGAACCCAGCTGAGGCTGCTCTCCAGCCATTCTTACGAAGTTGGATCTCGCGAGAACGAGGAGGGGGTGATCCCCCTCGTGCTCCCCCTTTCAGAAAGCCAAACTACCCGACCGTCGCTGTTCCTAGCTGATGTACTTTTATTCCGGCGTACTGATGTGCCTTCTCTCCGGCGTTTACGCTCGTAGGTCAAAAAATGGAAATTCCAGCTAAATCGATCGTGATCGAGGCCGCGGCGTCAGCCGATCTCGAACCGGGCCCCATTGCGCCCGATTGGATTCTGGTCGGCAGGCCCGAAGCGCGGAGCAAATTACTAGCGAGAACCCGTGATCGCACTGCGTGTATCATGGTTTGGGAATGCACGGCCGGACGGTTCAATTGGCGTTACAGCGAAGACGAGACGGTTGTCGTCATCTCCGGTGAGGCCTTCATTACCACCGAGAAGGGCGAAGAAAGGCGGCTTGGCCAAGGCGATATGGGATTCTTTCCTGCTGGCAGCTCGTGTACATGGCGTGTCGATGATCGCATCAAGAAGGTTGCCGTCCTCCGAAAGGACCTACCACCCCCGCTGGGAATTTACGTGCGAGCTTGGCACAAGCTCCTCGGGATACTGGGGCTAAGGGCTCGAATCGCCCTTGATGCCTGCGGTTCGTCCTTGAACCAACTCCAATGCAATTTCGAGGCACTACATGAGCCGACGAAACGCGAGACTTTGCCCCGGCGACCTTGTGGAAGTGAGAACGCCGGACGAAATCGTCCAGACGCTGGACGCCGAGGGAGCATCGGACCACCTGCCGTTCATGCCTGAAATGCTGGAGTTTTGTGGGCGAAGATTTCGGGTCTCTAAGCGGGCATTGACAATATGCTTCTCGGGACCGGGCTCGCGCCGAGGTTTCAGGACCGACGACGTCGTCACGCTCGATGGCGTCCGCTGTTCCGGCGCTGCCCATGATGGTTGTCAGAAAGCGTGCGCGATTTTCTGGCGCGAGGCATGGCTCCGAAAAGCGGAAGAGACGGCAGTCCAATCTCAAGTGGATTTGCCGGCCATCGATCGATTACGAGCCCGCCTCAAGGTCTCGACCGGCCCGAAGACCTATTATTGTCAGGCGAGTGAATTGTCGAAAGCCACCCATTACCTTTCGCGGTGGGAAAGATTTGGAAGATACTTAGGCGGACTCCGTGCGGGGAACTTCACTGTTCTGCAAATGGCAAGCAGCCTTGGCATATGGCTGTTTTGGAGAATCCGCCAGATGGTTCTCGGTGTACACGCGCGCGGAAACAGCCAGTCCACGTCTGTGGAAGGCCTGAACCTCCAGCCTGGAGAATGGGTCGAAGTGAAATCGATGCAATACATCACCCAGACTTTGGACGAGCGCGGGCATAACCGCGGGCTGTACTTTTCGCCGGACATGCGTCAGTGGTGCGGCCGACGGTGCCGGGTGAAGGGACGGCTCGACAAGATAATCATAGATGGGACGGGACAAATGAGGCAGCTCCGCAACACGGTGTCTCTCGAAGGCTCAACCTGCGGATGTTTCTACATGGGCTTTGGCATGGGCGGCGGGTGTTCGCGTTGCGAACTCACCTATTGGCGGGAGATTTGGCTTTGCCGATCTCATGAACACACTGACCCGTCGGCTTCCCAACATTAGTAGGGTCGATTCAACTAGCCAGACGGCAGCCAGCCAGATCGGGCCGCGAGCCCGGAACGGAGCGCTTCTTTTTCGCTCAGCGTCGGCGTCTTCAGCCGCCCGGTTTGAACTTCCGAACTGTCTGAACCACGCGTTGACGGTCAGGCTCAGTCGTAATAAACCGGCAGCCCGGTCGGTACCGGTGATATATCAGCTTTGCGGTGACAGAAAGGATTGTCACGATTGTTCGCCAGTTGCTGGCGGAGCGTTCGATCAGCGAGGCGGTTTATCCAAAGGATAACCTCTTTCAGGTGGGCCTCAATTCACTGGATCTGATCAATCTCGCGCTCCCGCTGGAGGCCTGATTTCGATACTGTGAAACGGCCCACTTCGATGCTGTAAATTGGCCCACCCTCCTTTAACCGGGGCATCCTGCTGATTGAGGCAGGAGGCCGGGATGGAGAGGAGAGCTAAGGTGGAGTTGTTCGAGCGGATCCGCAGGGAATACGAGTTCGGAGTCGGAAGCATCAAAGGTGTTGCGGCCAGGCTTGGGGTGCATCGGCGGATGGTGCGGCAGGCGCTCGCGAGCGCTGAACCGCCTGAGCGCAGGCCGGTGGAGCGAGCGCGACCGGTGATAGGACCGCTGGTTCCGTTCATCGAGGCCATCCTCGAAGCCGATCGCAGAGCGCCACGTAAGCAGCGTCACACCGCGCATCGTATCTGGCAGCGGATCCTGGCTGAGCGGCCAGAGCACAAAGTCGCCGAGGTTACGGTCCGGCAATACGTACGCGAGCGGAAAGCGGAGTTGGGATGGGCGCTGCGTGCGACCTGTGTGCCGCAGAGCTATCAACTCGGACAGGAAGCCCAGGTTGATTGGTACGAGGCTTGGGCGGAACTGAGCGGCGAGCAGGTGCTGCTGCAAGTGTTTTCGATGCGCAGCATGGCGAGCGGCGCGGCCTTCCACCGCGCGTATCATCGCGCGACCCAGCAGGCATTCCTCGACGCTCACGAACACGCGTTCAATTATTTTCAGGGCGTATTTGCCGTTCTGCGGTACGACAACTTGAAGGCCGCGGTGAGGAAGATTGTGCGCGGCTATCGGCGCGAGGAGACCGCGCGCTTCATAGCTTTCCGCTCGCACTGGCGTTTCAGCAGTGAGTTCTGCTCGCCGTATGAGGCGCACGAAAAGGGCGGCATCGAGAGCGAGGCCGGCTACTTCCGGCGCAACCACTGGGTGCCGGTGCCGAAAGCGCGCGATCTCGAGGATCTCAACGCACAGTTGCTGGCCTCTTGCCGCGCCGACGAACGACGTCAGATCGCTGGGCAGAGCCGGCCGGTGGGCGCGCTGATAATCGAAGAACGCGCGCATCTGCTGCCGCTCGCCGAGCACGGCGTCGACCTAGCCGATATCTCTTTCCCACGGGTCGACGGGCTCGGCTGCGTTAAGGTGCGAACCAACTTGTATTCGGCTCCGGTCGATGTCGGCAGGACGGTCGAGGTCCGACTCTATCCGAGTCACGTAGAACTCTGGAATGAGGGTCACTGCCTCGCTCGTCACGAGCGCTGTTACACACGCGATCAACAGGTACTCGATCTCGAACACTATCTCGACGTGCTGGAGCGTAAGCCGGGAGCGCTTATCGGATCGAAGCCGCTGGCGGCGTGGCGGCAACGCGGGCTGTGGCCGGAGAGTTATGATCGCCTGCTGGCCGAACTCATCGGTCGGCACGGCAAGCAGAGCGGCACCCGCCAGATGATCCAAGTGCTGAGTCTGATCAGGCAGCATGGGCATGGGCGGGTGCGCGCAGCGATCGAAGAAGCGCTCGCGCTTGGATGTTCGGATGTGGCAGCGATCCGGCATCTGGCCGAAGCCGCCGATCTGGTCCGCGCGCGCAGCACCATCATGGAGTTGGGCGCGCTCTCACGCTACGAACGTCCGAAGCCTTCGCTGACCGATTACGACGGACTGCTCGGCCAGGAGGCAGCATCATGAACGCGGAGAGCGCCGCGCTGGAAGCCGCCACCATTCGCCAACAGTGCAAGGTCTTGCGTCTGCCGAGTATAGCCGCGCAGTGCGCGCAACTCGCGGAGCAGGCGCTGCGCGAACGGCGCACCCACCTCGGCTATCTCGAAGCGCTGCTGCAGACGGAACTCGAGGATCGCGAACAGCGACTGATCGAGCGACGCATCCGCGAAGCTCGTTTGCCGCGGATGAAAACCCTCGAGGAGTTCGACTTCGCGCGCACCCCCCGGATCTCGGCTCAGCAGATCCATGAACTGGCCAGGGGCGACTACCTCGCCAAAGCCGAGCCGATCATCTTGATCGGCGACAGTGGCACCGGCAAAACCCATCTGCTTACCGGACTCGTGGTCGCGGCCTGCCGGCAGAAGCGGCGGGTGCGCTTCGCCACCGCCGCGGCACTGATCAACGAACTGGTCGAGGCCAAGCATCAGCTGCAACTCGGGCGCGTGCTGGCGCGCTGGGCCCGTTACGATCTGATTGCGCTCGATGAAGTTGGGTACGTCCCACTCGCAGAGGTCGGCGCGGAGTTCTTGTTCCAGGTGATCGCGGAACGGGCGGAGAAGGCAGCGGTCATCGTCACCACCAATCTGCCGTTCTCGGAATGGACCCAGGTGATTCCCAACGCCAGGCTGTGCAAGGCGCTGCTCGATCGGATCACCGATCGGGCGCACATCATCGAGACCGGTAGTGAGTCTTATCGCTTCCGCAGGACCGCGGAGCGACGCAAGAACCGAGCATCGCTAACCACTGGATCAGCTTAGACGCAGCGGCGAGGGGGAATGCTTCCCCCTCGCACACCCCCTAACCAGCAACTAGGTACCGAACGCGGTGGCGAGAACGAAAACATGAAAACCCGGAGGGTGGGCCAGATCTGAATATCAAAGTGGGCCAGACCGCATTGTCAAAAGCACGAGGCCATGTTCGACGTCACGAAGACCCGACGCGAGACCACCATCGCAAACCTGCGCACGATCTCCACGCTGAGCAGTATTACCGAACGCCCCTAGGCGGAAGCTGATCGAAATAGCGTCGAACCCTGTGCTCGGTCACGCTTTGCGGTGATTCGCCAAGCCGCGTCATATTTCTCAACCGCTATACAGCATCATAGAGACAGGAAACGGTGAAGCTATGGCTGATCTTCGCAAACCGGTGCGTATCGTTCCAAAAGGATGGGGCCGGGAAGTCTGGATCGCGAACACCTCGCTCTATTGCGGCAAGATCCTCGAAATTCACAAGGGTAAACGCTGTTCGTTTCATTACCACAAGCTCAAGACCGAGTCTTTCTATCTCCGGTCCGGCAGGCTTTTGGTTCGTGTCATGCGTTCGACGCAAACGGAAACGCCCGAAGAGTTCGAGATGAGCGTGGGGGACTGCATGGACATTCCGCCGGGGCTGGTGCATCAAATGGAAGCCCTCGAGGACGCCGAGCTTTTTGAGTTTTCGACTCAACACTTCGATAGCGACTCACACCGTTTACAGAAGGGCGACTGAGAGAAGATCCGACTGAATCACGTCACGGCTGGAAAGAGGCTCGGTCAGTAGACCGGGCCTCTTTTCGTTCGTGCCCGCCAGGACATGCGACTTGTAAGAATAGACTCGAACCTTGGCCGAAGGTCGCCGGTCGCCTGGTCAATTCCTACTTCAACGTGACCCTTCTTCGATCGCAATCCCGCAATCGATTTCCACGAACGGCGCGTTCGCCCTGTTCCAGACGATAGAGGGACTCGAGTGGGTCGCACAGCAAACACAAGGCGCGCGCCCTACCCCGCCGCCCGGGCCTTACACTCGGCCATTCACCGGCGCGAACGATGGAGCTATGCCTCTACATGTTCGTAGCCGAAGTTGATCGCTGCGCACACTTGCTTGTTAGCGTCTGCGGAATCGATGAAACCGCCTCGCCCAGAGCCCACAATGCCGCGTCAATCCTTCCAGCGGGACAATCATCATCACGCACGGCTCGTCGCCGATTGCCCGCCTCGTATGACCCTTGCCGGTCAGATCCTCGGCCAAGATCCCCTCGCTGGATCCGAAGCGATGCAACGAGCTGTCGCCGAGCCCGATCTCGACTCCGCCCGCCGACCACCAGTAATCAAGAGGCGACCTTGCCATCCAGGCGAATCTGTATCTGTTCTTCACTTGCGGCCGTTCAAGGCCGGTCTGCTGTGACGTACGACTCTTCTGCACTGTCGCGGGCCTGATTCGCCCCAGCGCGGTGGAAATTTCCTGCGGAACCGGCGGTTCGCATCCCCTCCTCTTCGCCACCTCCATTCAGAGTATTCTGCGAAGCGCTGCATGAAGTTCGCGCGTCTGGGGTCACTTTTGGATAGTGCGCGACACCGCTCGGCTCGCGCAGGCTGCCTTTTCAAGAGCGCAGAACGTGGCCGGGCAGCGCGCCGGTATGCGCATCGCCCTGGTACAGGACCTGACCATTTACAATGGTGTACTCAATTCCTTTGGACCGCACCACGAATCGGCGTCCGCCACCGGGCAGATCGTCAACCGATTCCCTGGCACCGCAGGAGATCCGATCATAGTCGAAAATCACGATGTCAGCCGCCATACCCGGGAGTGAGCCGTCCTCGGTCGCGGATCCCAAAAAAGTCCGCCGGTTCCGAGGTGGTTCGCTTGATCGCCTGCTCCAATGACAGCATTTGCCGCTCGCGCACCCATTGGCCGATCAGGTCGCTCGTATATCCTGCGGTGCAGAAGTCGGCGACATGGGCGCCGCCGTCGGATTCTCCGAGCAGGACCCGGGGTCAGTCGAGCAATTCGATGGGAACCTCGGTCATGGCGCTGCAATAGCGCGTCTCGAGATTATCCTCTAACGGCAGATCGAAAAATGTATCGAGCGGATCCCGCCCGCGTGCACGAGCGACTTCCTCGACGGTCTTGCCTTCCAGGGCCTGTATTGCCGGGTTCTTCGCCAAATTGACAGTCACGCGATTCCAGATGTTGGTGAACAAGCCCGGCCGGCGGGTCGCCTCCTCTCGAAATCGCTGCGCGAAATGCCGGATCGCTGTAGAGTTTCTTCTGTTCCTCCAACGTCGCATTGAAGGCGGGCTTCCAGGAGGGGTAAGCGCCAAGGCCAATGACGGCTGGCGAAAGCTGAATTCGCCGATCAGTTGCATGGTGGCGAGTTGCGGATGGGCACCCCGTTTGATCACTGGTCGGCGACCCTCAGCATTTCTCGGTACGCATCGGGCGCGTGAACAAATTTGCGCAACACCAGCCAGGTAACCTGCCGTCCGCTCGCGGTCAGCAGCATATCGAGCAAATCACATTCCTCAGGCGTGATTGCGTCGACCCGACGATTGATGATTATTTCGATAGTCGCCCTTGCCTAGATCTTTAAGTGTACTGGCATAAGCCTTGAGTTCCGCTCGATCCGCCATTCGGCAGGCCAGCGGCCGACTCTTTATAGCCGATATGCTGCGGGGCATTAGTGGTGCTGAAGCCGAGCGCGCCCGCCGCGACTGCGTCCTTGATCAAGGCCCTGATACGAGCGGTTTCATCCGGCGTTGCCGCTCGTTCCATCGATTCCTCGCCCATTACGTAGTGTCGAAATGGCGTCAGCGGCGCAAGAAAGCCAAGATTGATCCCGCAGCCGCGCCGGTCGGCGGCGTCCATGAATTGCGGAAACGTCTCCCAGTCCCAGGTTAAGCCCTGGTTGAGCACATCGAATGGAATCGCTTCGACGTTAACCAAGTCCCAGGTGGCAACTTCTCTGAGTTCCGGTCTACAAGGGGCCAGCCCCACCCCACAGTTGCCCATTACTACGGAAGTTACGCCGTGCCACGAAGAGGCAGTAACCAGCGGATCCCAGCAGATTTGGCCGTCGTAATGAGTATGGGGGTCGATAAACCCGGGACCGACAATTAGATCCGAGGCATCTATGGTTTTGGCCGCGCCATCCTTTACCTTGCCGATCTGCACGATTTTTCCTTGGCTTACCGCCAAATCGGCGCGGTAACCGGCGACGGCCGGTACCGTCCACGATCATCCATTTTTGATTAGGATGTCGTACGACATTAGCGGCTGCCTCCGAGTTCGAAACGTCTAGGCGTGGAACGCTTTGCTATACAACCCGAAACTCAGCGATTTGGTAGACTCGGTGATATGACATCCGAGGTGATCGTCCCGATCGCACTTCAGGTAAAGCGGCCTAAACCTCGTGATGCGACTATAACGCGATTCGTTCGCAGTAGAAATCTCCGTCAGGAAGAGGCCGGCATCAATACACGGTCAGATCGTGGGGTCGCGCACCAGCACGCCGCTTGCGTATAGCTCCTGAATCTGCACGTCGCTCAGGTCCAGGTAATTGCGCAGCACACGCTCATTGTCCTCGCCGAACCGCGCCGAGCGCAACTCCGTTCGGTCGGGCCATGCCGAGAATTTCACCGGCACAGCGGGAATTGCCACCCTGCCCAACAATGGATCCTGCACCCATCGCACGGTCTTGCGCTCGTTCAAATGGGGATGCGCGACCGCCTCGTTGACGCGTCAAGACGGGAGCGCATGGCACTCGCTCCTTGTCCATCGCGGCGATCGCCTCATCACGCGTCGGAAAGCTCGCGAGCCATTCCTCGATAATCGCCTGCAGCTCGAGGCGATTCGCGTGCCGCGCCCGCGCGGCCTTGAACCGCGGGTCGCTTGCCAGCTCGGGCTTACCCATCGCGCGCACCATCTGCGGCCATTGATGCGGCGTGATCAGGATCATCACGTATTCGTCGTTGCGGTAGCGGAAAACGCCGGCCGGCCCGGGGCCATCGGCCTGCGAGCCCGACACGTTTGGGCCGCACCTTGTCGCCCGCCAGCGCGATCTTCGGCACGTTCAGTTCGTGCATATGGAAGTAGGTATCGGTGAGCGAGGCATCGAGATACTGCCCTTCGCCGGTGCGCTCGCGATGCAGTAGTGCGGCGCACACCGCCATCGCGGCCGCCACCCCGGTCGAGACGTCACCGATCGCCATCCCGATCACCGCCGGCGCGCGGTCCGGCTCGCCGATCCCATCGGTGACGCCCGCATAGGCTTGCCCGATAAGATCGTAGCCCGCCTTGTCCGACAGCGGCCCGGTCTGTCCCGCCATCGAGATCGAACACATAATGATGTTCGGATTTATTTTCTTCACATCCTCGTAGGAAAAACCCAGCCGCCTGATCACGCCGGGCGCGAAATTCTCGACCAGCACGTCGAACTTCGGGATCATCGACATAACCAGTTCACGCGCCCCCGGCTTCTTCATGTCGATCGCGAAGCTGAGCTTGCTGTGATCGTGCTGCATGTAATAGGTGCTATGGCTGCTGCGCTCGGTGGTGCGCGGCTTCAAACCCCAGTCGCGTACGCGGTCGCCGCCGGGCGCCAGCTCGAGCTTCACGACCTCCGCTCCCAACTCGGCCATTAGGCGCGAGCAAGTCGGCCCGGCAACGTATTGGGTAAAATCGAGGACGCGGTAGCCTTCGAGCATATTGGGCGAATTCGTCATCGTGGCAATCTCCTGCAAATACTATTGTAGGGTTTATGGATTGCGGCAGCCTTCTACGTTGCGCCAGACCATTCGACAATGTGAACTCGGACCGGGCCACTGAAACCTTTTAGCAAGATCTCTCCCAGGTCTTTGAAGCGCAGACCTTTCCGAGACACAACTCGGCAACCACGTTCGAAACCAGAATTTGATCGGGCTGCGCGTGGGCACACAGCCCTGCAGCCAGTTGCACCGTTGCTCCGAACAGATCGTGCTCACGCTCGACGGGTTCCCTGCCGCGACGCCGATCCGAACCTTCAGCGGATACTGTGTGTGTTCCTCCTGATGCTTGGCCAGGGCGCACAGAATCCGGGTTGCGCAAGGAACCGCGGACGCTGCCGACACGAAGGGCGCCATGATGCCGTCACCAGTATGCTTGACCTCACGACCGCCTTCCTCGGCCAGAGCGTCCCGGACGATCGAGTCATGGAGCCTAGCCGCGCCATGCCCGCATCGTCCCCCAGGCTTCATTCGTCGAGCCGGCGATGTCCTTGAAGAGAATGGTCCGAATTGCGGGGGCTCGCTCGTTGCCCGACCACCGGGCCGGAGCACGGCTCCCAACGGACTCGTTTCACCTCCGCCGAGAAATGCTGGATATGCCGCTAAAGAACTGATCCATTTACCGCTGTAAAAGTGAGCCACCCCGAGCCGTAGACTCCGGCTGGAAGCCGGAGGATGGGGATGCTGAAGATGGATCAAGTGCATGTACTGCGACACAAGGTGCTGAACGAGGGACGGAGCATCCGGCGCGTGGCGCGTGAACTCGGCTTAAGCCGCAACACGGTAGCCAAGTACCTCGATCAGCCCGAGCCGGTCAGAAGTTCGCGGCGACAGCGGGAGCGGCCGGTATGGGAGGCGGTGCAGCCGCGGCTGGAGGAGCTGGTGGCGGAGTGGGAGCCGCGGACCACCGGCAAGCAACGGATTACCGCGATGCGGCTTTATCGTCAGCTCAAGGCGGAAGGCTATCAGGTCGGCAGGACATTGGTGGGTGACTATTGGCGCGAGCGGCGGCGGCAACGAGCCGAGGTCTACGTGCCACTGGTTAATCGCTCGGGCGAAGCGCAGATCGATTTCTTCGAGGTGGTGGTGGAAGTCGGCGGCGAACGGCGCAAAGCCTGGGAGTTCCTGTTGCGGCTGATGTACTCGGGCCGCGAGTTCGCCTGGCTCTACGATCGCTGCGATCAGCTCGCCTTTCTCGACGGCCACGTGCGGGCGTTTGCCCACCTGGGCGGAGTCGCGCGGCGCTGCGTATACGATAATCTCGCGGCCGCAGTGCGCAAGATTGTCGGTGCGCGGCGCGAACTCACGGGCCGGTTCCTGGCGCTGGTCAGCCACTATCTGTTCGAGCCGGACTTCGCCCGCATCGGCGAAGGGCACGACAAGGGCGGAGTGGAAAGCCGCGGTAAGGCGATCCGGCTAGAGCATCTCACTCCGATTCCGCGCGGCGACAGCCTGGAAGCAATCTCGCGCCAGCTGCTCGCCGAACTCGACGCCGCGTTCCCCGCGCGGCACCGTGCTGGAAGGTCCGCCAGTGAGCTGTGGGCGGAGGAACGTGTGCAACTGCTGCCGGCACCCGCTACGAGCTTCGAGGTGCGCAAGCCAATCCCGGTCGAGATCAGCTCGCGCGCGATGGTCAGGATCGAACGGGCCTGGTACTCGGTGCCGTCGCGCTGGGCGCGGCTTGATGCGACCGCGTACCTCGGCGTGGACGACGTCCGCATCACCTGCATGGGCGAGAGCGTGACGCATCCGCGAGCGCGGTTTGGAACGCGCCAGGTCCGCTATCGTCATTATCTTCCCGAGCTGGCGCGCAAGCCGCACGCGGTGCGCCAAGTGGCGCCGGAGTTGATCGCGGAGTTGGGCGCACCGTGGAGCGGACTGTGGAGACTGTTGTGCGGCACGCACGGCGAATTGGAAGCAGCGCGAGTGGTGGCGCGGCTGCTCGGCGTGGTCTGCGAACACGGCGAAGATCGGGTGCGCCTGGCGCTGGAAGCGGCGATCAACCAGCACCGTATCGACGTGCTCGATCTCCCCGTTCCCGGACCGAAGCTCGAGAACGTCGCGGTTCCCGATGCGCTCGCCGCCTACGTGGTCGAAGCCGGACGCGCGTCTGATTACGATCATCTGCTGCTCGCCGAAGGAGCCGTCCATGAGTAACGCGGCCTGCGAGGCGGTCATCCAGGAGTACTGCCACGAACTCAAGCTCGCGGCGGTGGTGCGGGATTATCCGGGGCTCTGCCGGCGCGCCCGCGACGGTGGCTGGGCTTACGAAGACCTGCTGCGCGAGCTGCTAGAAGCCGAGATCACCAATCGGCATCAAAGCACCGCGCGCCGCCTGCTGCGCGAAGCGCGCTTTCCCGATATCAAGACCTTCGACCAGCTCGACTGGGCGGTGCTCAAGGGCGTGTCACGGCCAAAGCTCATGGAGCTGGCGAGCGGCGAGTTCATCGGACGCGCCGAGGACGCAATCCTGGCCGGTCCGATCGGCACCGGCAAGACTCATCTCGCGATCGCGCTCGGAGTGGAAGCCACGCGCCGGCGGCTGCGAGTTCACTTCGCCCGCGCAGCGGATCTGGTGCAGAGTCTGGTTGAGGCGCGCGACGAGCGGCGGCTGACCGCCTTGCAACAGCGGTATCAGAAAGTCGCGCTGTTAATCGTGGATGAACTGGGGTTCGTGCCTTTCGAGCGCACCGGCGGCGAGCTGCTCTTCAATCTGCTTGCCCAGCGCTACGAACGCCGCTCGACCATCATCACCACCAATCTGGCGTTCTCGGAGTGGGTCAAGGTGTTCGGCGATGAAAAGCTCACAACGGCGTTGCTCGATCGCCTCAGCCATCACGCCCATATCCTGACAACTCGCGGCGATTCCTTTCGCAGCCAGCGAGCAATCAGAGCCGCCGGCGGCGCCAAGAAGGATACACATGCCGACGATAGTGAAGCGCATTAGTATCGCTTGCGCGCAAGGTACGCGCTGGCGCGCCACACCTAACGCGCACGGAGGAAAGGACCAGACGGTTAAAATCTCAAAAAGGGACTGAGGAAAGAACCAACCCAGGGTGGCTCACTTTTACGCCGGTAAAGTGGCTCAGTTTTAAAGCGTTGCAAACAAATGCCTCTACAAGCTCAGGCTGGACCTCGATAATTCTTTCGGCCATTTGCCCGTGTGCTTCACGGTGCACTAACTGCGCCGCCTCCGGACTCGGCGCCTCGACCAGACAGAAAGCCTTGCCGCGGCTCTCGTTGAACCAGTACTTGAGATACTCTACGACGTATTTCCCCTGCTCGATGAGGTCGGCAGCGTGTGCCTGGTCAACCTCTATCGTGGTTGCTCCCTGGAGGTTGTGGACGTCCGTATACAGTGGCATGTCAGCCCTCGGAAAAAGCTCGCTGTGCCAACTGGCGGGGTATTATGCAACTTGTCAATCTCAGCAGGAATCAGCAAAAGCATGACACGCAGTTCAGCGCCTGCTCTTGGAGTCACCGGGGTTACGGGCGTTTTCGAGTCTTAATTCGCGATAGCCTCCTGCTGGCTGGCGCTCGACCAGGCGCTGCAATTGTTCCGGACGAGAAAACCGATCCTTTCTGGTGAGTCCAGCCGCTTATGATTTCACACGGTAGTTGGATGATACCCAATGCCGCAGGGTCTTTGCGGTCGGGCCGCCGATCTCCTCGTCGCAATTCACACAGCCAATGTGGATGTTGTCTTTGACGGGTTCCCCGGTGTCAGCGAAGTAGGTGCGGACCGTGGCGAACAAGCCCCCGCCGCACGCAGGGCAGACGCCCTGATCGGCTGGAATATATACGACATCGTGGGAACCTAGTTCTTTCAAGACTAGACCTCTATCGTTTCCGGAGGAGAAGATCCAGTACTTACGTTATGAGCTGGTTAGAGGCAGTAAGAGTCTGCTTGACTTCCTGCTAGTCGGCTACTCATGTGCTTGGGTGGCTGCGACTGCTTCTACTAGGCTTACCCCAACACCCGTCCTACACCACCGCTTGATGTTTTTTCGACCAAATCCATTTTTCGTATACCTTGTTCATCGATTTATTTGAGTGATATCCCATTCTAACCTATTTTTCGGTTAACGAAGATATGAGCCAACCGGTAACTCCAAGCCGAGGTCCGAATCTGTGTTGACAAACGATTAAGATTGGCCCGTTTAGTGAAGCTTATCAGCGTCCAAGAGTGTTCCGAAACCAGGGACTCGAACGAGAGGGCGGAAGCCTGTTGACAAATGATCAAGGATGACCGATTGTCCACAGGCGGCTTTCGCTCGTTCTGCTCCGCGCAGCTGCGCGATGCAAGGATTGATTAAGCCATGAGGACCTGTTGCCAGGCATTTGGTCTGATTGCAGTCCTTGTAGTTCTCCGTTTGACTATTTTAGCCAAGAATGTCGAGTCAGAGTGGGGACTCACCGAAATGAATCATTGTCGCGATTGATCTCGCGGTCGCGCAAACCGCTGGCTCGCGTGCAGCTAGCCGGTCTCATGAAAACCCGTCGCAGAACAGACTCGGCGGTGAATCTCGTTGTCGCGCGTTGTCGCTGATCCTCAAGCGCGCCGTCTCATGAACTTGAGTTTTTAGCTGCTGCTAACCTGGGGGGGCTTGGAGGAGCCTGTGACATTGCAAGACCGCCTCGACTGGTTCGTTGTCCGAACCAAACCTCACAAAGAATTATTGGCGCACAACGAGCTTTGCCGGCAGGCGGTAGCGACATTCTTGCCGCTCCTCAAAGCCCCGTTCCCGGTCTATGGAAGGCTCGCTTGGGTCCGCGCCCCACTGTTCCCGTGCTACCTGTTTGCGCGCTTCCCGGTCGAGGCAACCTTCAAGGTTAGGAATACTCGCGGAGTTCGTGAGATTGTTTCGTTCGACGATGAGCCGAGCGCTGTTCCCGAAAGCGTTATCGACGAGCTGAAAGGGAGATGCGTGGACGGGGTGGTCGAGTTGCCTTCCCAGCGGTTTCAGCCCAACCAACCCGTCAAGGTCACGACGGGCGCATTTCGAGGTTGGGATGCGATCTTCGAACGTTACCTCCGTTCAGATGAGCGTGTCGCTATCCTCCTCCGAACTGTAGAAACAACTGGTCTACGTGTAGTTCTGCCGGCCTGGAAAATCGTCAAGGGCTAGCGTTCCTCGGACTGATCGACTCTTGAACCCAGCATATTTCCTTGAAATCAGCTCAGCTCTTTCGCCTGGGCAAGAACCTGCCAGCATGAGAGCGGGATGACGTCGCCCCGATTTCTAGTGCGGCGGCAATGAGGTGAAAATCCGGCAAGCTTAGCCCCTGTCTGTGCGCCGCGCTGTCTCCCGTTCTTGCGGTAGCCTTGTGGCATCACCGCGATCAAAGACCTCGCTTCGGCGCGGCTTGGCGGCCGGGGTGCTCTCGTTCACGGCGCGAGCGATCAAACCTGAAACCATCGGATATATACGACCTGCGGAGTGCAACTATGGCTTCTTTTTTCTTCGCATCTCCCATCGTCTCGCCATGTGTCAATCTGTAGCATAACCCATACATATTGGTCTCTTTACAAAATGTCGTTATACTTTGAGTTCTTCGGGCAAACGCCCTGGTCCCGATAGAGGGGCAACGACAAAATGACACTTCAAAAGATCGAAGTTGACGCCATATTTCAAAATGGCGCGCGGAAAGAAGTGTAGCAGCGAGAGCGACGCAGCACAGTACAGGATTTTCGGGCGCGGATACGACGAAGCCAAACAGGGGCTTCTGCTATTTCGTTATGCCCAAATGCGTGACGACACAGATGTCGTATACCGTTTCAGCGAAGAATCCTTCAAGCACCATCTCTGCGAGCCAATGGGTGTCGAGTATCCTCGGCCGCCCTTGGGTCAGAATAGACCGATCGGCGTCAAATCAATTCGGGGCGACAATCTGCGGTGGTCGGCGCGGACTTATATGGAGAGTTTTGAAACTCATGCGATGACGCGATATGGGCTCGCGCTTGAGTTCGCACAGTTGTTGATTCGCGCGCGGGGTTGGGCCATCACGAAACACAGCTTCAACCATGTGCAGGCGGAGGCGGAGCGGCTTTCGTGGGAGGTTTACAAGTCTCACCAGGGACGTTGCCGCGCCTGTGACCAAATCGACCCGCAGATCGCTGACCTCGCGAGCGTGAAATAGGCGGAAACGCCGGGCTGAGACTGGGGTGTACGACCAAACGTTCCAAACTTTCCATGGGAAAAATCGCTGGTTCTAACAGCAAGCTGAGTTCACCCGGCGATTGACCTGCCACTCCTACAGGTAGTAGCCTGCGCCCGGAGTCTGACGACCTACTCTGGCGAGCTCGATCACCTGAATAGTTCCCAAACACGGGCGCCGCTATGACGCGTGATGGTTCAACGCCGTTCGACCCCCGTCGGCCTCCGTCAACGGGGCCGTCTCGTCGTCGTACTCTATGTGCCCAAGCATTCCTCGAGATGGCCGGCACCTATAGAACAGATTCTTGGAGTAAATATCCCGCAGCGAGTTCGCACCGGGAAAACCCCGAACCTCGATGTCATCTTCGGCGAAGTGCGCCAATGGTAAATCTTGCGACCGAAAGGCGTGGTGAATATACGGGATTTTGTGAATATCAAATCCAAGCATTGCCGTGCCGACCGAATCCACGGCGACCGGGTTGAAGCCCGCGAGCATCAGACCGCACGGCCGTGGGCTGGGAGCGAGTGGACTCTCCTTTTCGCCCACCACGAGCCCGTCCACGATGGTCATATACTTGGGACCGCACATTGCTTCAGGAACTACTTCCTCGCGTTTCGGATCAAAGTAGAAGAATGCCCGGTTGATATCTAGCACGGTCCGCCACAGAGTATCGTTGCCGTACCAGCTGCCGCCACTCAAAAACCCGTCCAGGGGGGTGCGGCCTGCAAGCGTGCGTTGAAGAGCGCCGCAAGCACCAGTCGCGTATACCAAGGCGAGCTTTGTGAGCCCCTGATCGTATCCCCACTCCTTGTGGGCGAGCCAATTCGCCATAGTCGCTAGCCAGTCGGAACCCGGATATTCGTCACCGCCGGTTTTAGGACTGCCGAACCTGAAGTGCGGCAGGTAATCCTTGTGACCATTGATTCCGACAAGGTTCTTCAGTGAGATCGATACACCTGCCTTCATGTGAGTCTTAAGCTTAGGCAGGTTGATAACGACGTCGGCCTGCGTGATCTCCTTAGGAAAGAGGTACTTATTGGTGGTTGGCGTATGGGCCTGCAACATGCGGTGCTTCGCGTATTGGCTGACACCGAATTGGCACTTTCCGTCCATGAGTGGAATCAACAGACTGTGCCCTTTGAGATCGACCTCGTAGTAGGCGTCTCGTGAACCCTCGTCGGCAAGGCGCTGGACGACTTTCCCTCCGGAAACCCTGGCGGTCGCAAGCCGATAGTCCTTGAGAACTATTTCAATACCGGGAAAAGCGTGGCGTACGTGATCAGTTATGGCGGCGAGGCCGGTTAGGCTTACGACCTCGTTCCAGATTGTTCCCTGAATCGGGCAATCACCAATAATAATACGGCCGTTGTTGCACAACGCCTTGGCAACATAATCCGTGACCGCCCTGATTACCGATCCGTGCGTGACCAGGGAATCAGTGTCCGTGAGTCCATGTCGATCGAAGAGATTTCTATGAGACACCAGATTCGGTTTCAGCACCACAGTGTTGCCCGGAGAGATGAGCGATCTTAGAGGATTCCACAGGGGTGTGTTGTAATTCGGCGAGTCGAGATCGAGGGTCAGCAGTGCGTGCCTGACAGCCCTGTAAGCGGGGTTGTCCTGGTCCTGCCCAGGTCCGCCAGGCCATTCTGGAAAGCGCTCGGAGGGGTGGTAGGGAGGATTGCCAGCATATCGGGGCGCCTCCTTGACCAATGCCACCTTAACCGCGTCGAGCAATTGCATATCCGAGCCACCTCCGAAATCCTAAAGGGAAGTTGACCGAATTGCTGACGGTAGTGACCGGAAAACCCGCGGATTCACCTCGCCCAAACCCGGGTCCATTGAACATGCATCTTCACGAGAGCTCGTAACGAGGAATGTTCCTCGCGCCGACGTACCTAGGAATGCCGCGCCGCAACAAGAATTTTACTTCTTGTGTAGGGTGGGTGCAATCGCGATAGACGTAGGAGGAATAGGCGGCGATGGAAATTGTCATGCACGCATGCCGACCGGATTGACGCCACGATAGTACGCGATAGGCCCGAAGAAAATTTTCCCACGCGCCAGTTCCTCGGCATCGACGAACCCTGCCTCATCCATGAGAGATGTCATTCGGCCTTCGACTCGGTCCGCCACCGCTCCACGGCTATGGATTAACTGCTCTCCATGCGGCGCGCCATGCGACCGAACGAAGTCAAGCAGATAAAGAGCGCCGCCGCCTTTCAGCACCCGACGAATCTCACCGAGGGTTGCCGACTTCTCATTCGCGTCCAGGTGGTGAAACATAAAGGACGAGAAGACGCGGTCGAACGACCCGTCTTCATACGGCATCTGGTCCGCGAATCCACAATCGAACGCGATTGGGAGTCCGGCGCGATTCGCCTTGCGCTTCGCGATCGACAGGGCCGGTGGGTCCGGATCAATTCCGACGACGTCGGCCCCGGGATGCCGCCGCTTGATCAGCACAGCCAGAGAGCCAGTGCCACATCCGATATCGAGCACGCGAACCCCGGCTCTGATCTCGGCTTGTTCCATCAGGGGTCGTTTCACTCGATCTGCCCCGATCAGCCAAAGAAACGGATCGTACAGCGGAAGGAGCCAGCGTTTACCCATCGCTGGAATATAGTTTCTCTCGCGTCCGTCCATGGTTCTCGCAGCCGACATTGATCCCTACAGGCGAGCGCAAAAAGCCGGGCAGTCAGCAGCGGCTGAAGCGGCCGGAGAGCGGACGAGGCTCGCAGGGCGCTTCAATTCAGCTCTTTGCTGTTGTAGTCCAGGATACGCCGCGCGATGATCAGAAGGTTGATCTGCTGCGTGCCTTCGAAGATGTCGTTGATCTTGGCGTCGCGCATCCATTTTTCGACCAACTCTCGGCGCGAATAGCCCACCGGCCCCAGGAGTTCCACCGCCTTCTGCGTGATCAGCGTAACCGCCCTGCCCGCCTTCGCCTTGGCGATCGAGGCCTCGAGGCTGTTGCGCATGCCCATGTCGAGCATCCAGGCCGCACGCCAGGTGAGCAGGCGAGCCGCCTTGAGCTGGACCTCCATCTCCATGAAATCGCGCTCGATGACGGTGAGCCGGCGGGGCGATATGCCGTAGCGGATCGGCAGGTTGTTCCGGTCAAGAAAATCGCGCACGAAATCGAGCGCGGCGCGGCCAACGCCGATCGCCATCGCGGCAACGATCGGCCGGGTCGCATCGAAGGTCGCCATTACGTCTTTGAACCCGCCGCCCGCTTGTTTTACTTCGGCCTTGCCCAGTAGATGGTCCGCGGGAATACGGCAATTTTCCAAAACGATCATCGCGGTATCGGACGCGCGGATGCCGAGCTTGTGCTCGACGCGCGCGACCGTCATGCCGGGAGTGTTGTGCTCGACCACGAAGGGTTTGATCGCGGCGCGGCCGGCTTTGCGGTCGACCGTGGCCCAGACGACGACAAAGCCTTCGGACTTCTCCGCTGCCATGCGGCCGGCGGTGCAGAAGATCTTGGTTCCGTTGAGCACCCAGGAATCGCCGTCGCGCTGGGCAGTGGTGCTGACCGCGGCGGAGTCGGAGCCGCATCCGGGCTCGGTGATTGCCATCGCGCCCCACTTCGGTTTGCCCTCGCGGAAGCGGCGCAGAAAGCGTTCCTTCTGTTCGGGCGTGCCCGCGGCAGCTACGGCGGCGCCGCCCAATCCGGGATTCGGGATCGATAGAAATAGGCCCGCATCCCCCCAACAGAGTTCCTCGGTGCTGATGCAGGTGTAGAGGTTGCGCAGTCTGGGAGCGCCACCCGTGTCCTTGTCGGCGGGCATATCGACGGTCGCGGCAGACTCGAGACTCTGCGACGCGGCCCACATCGCGTCCCAGAACTGGCGCGGCTGATCATGTTCCTTTTCGTCGTATTCCCGCGAAATCGGCCGCATCATTTGCTCCGCGACCGTGTGGTACATCCTGAGTTGGCTCAAGACCTGCGGTTCCAATTCGAAGTCGATCATCGATTTTTCCTATAAGCCAACGCGCCTGCGCTAGACCGTGGCGCTGCCGTCGAGTACTGCAAATGCGCGCGCGTTGCGCAACCACATCTCGACCGGATGCTCGCGAATATAGCCGTGCCCGCCGAGCACCTGCACGGCGTTGTCGGCCACCGCGAGGGCGGACTGGGCGGCGTAGTTGCGTGCCTGGTAGCTCTCTTTGAGCGCGTCCGCGCCCTTATCGAGGTGCGACGCGGCCTCCCATACGAGCAGGCGCGTAGCGTCAATCTCGATCGCCATCTCGGCCAGCATGAAAGCGACCGCCTGCTTGGTCGCGATCGGCACGCCGAAGGCTTTGCGCTCCTTCGCGTAGGCCCGCGCGTAGTCGAACGCCGCGCGGGCGACTCCGGTCGCCATCGCCGCCATCGCCACGCGTGCTTCGCTCAGCAGCCGGATAAAGTTGATGCCGGGGTCGCCGCCAAGACAGGCTTCTGGCCCGACGCGGCAATTGTCGAGGGTGAGCTCGTAGGTCTCGAGCCCCTTAAGCCCCATGTTTTTCTCGCGCGCTGAGATGCGCAGGCCGGGTGTCTCCCGGGGCACAACGAAAGCGCCGACTCCGCCGAAGCCGGCAGACCGATCGGTTGCGGCGTAAACCAGGATCGCATCCGAGCTGGCTGCAAGGGGAACGAAACACTTCGCCCCGTTGATGGCGTAGCCCGCACCGTCGCGATGCGCGATGGTCGTGAGCGCAGCGGGATCGAAGTCGAAGCGCGGCTCGACCAGCCCCGCGCTGCCGCAGGTGAAGGTGTCAGCCGCGAAACTCGGGAGAATCCGCGCGCGTTGCGCATCGGTGCCCATCTCCAGAACCGGGTACGCCATCAGCCGCGGAGCCAGTGCGTGCAACGCTATCGCGAGGTCGCCACAAGCGAGTTCCTCGGCCACGATCACGCCCGTCACCGCGGAGCGCGTATCGCCGTAGCCGCCATAGGCTTCCGGGATAGCCGCGCGCACCAGTCCCAGATCCCACGCTTTGCCGATCAGGTCCGCGGGAATTTCGCCGCTCTCGTCGGCGGGGCGCGCCGCCGGGCGAATTTGCTCGTTGGCGAAGGCCGCGACGGTGTCGCGGATCATCTTCTGTTCGTCGCTAAGTTCAAAATTAATCATCGGTTACGGGTCTTTTCTGTACGGGGTCAGCGGCGTTTCCGCCCCGTAGCGGGTCGACGCGGCGTGGACGGATTCTACGGAACGTTGGTTTCACGACGCAACCGCTCCTGTTCGCGCGCGCGACGGTACTTGCGATCGTCCTCCGCGACGCGAGTGGGCGGCGCCATCGGTTTGCGAATTTTGCGGATAAGCGCGCCGCTCCCGGAGCGCCGGCGTCCGCCGGATTTGCCCGTTACGCTCAACCTATGCCTCGAATCCGATGAAGCTCATTTGCAGTCCGGTGGTCGCGCCGCCGGCTGCCCGGCGCGAGAAGTAACGGTCGGCGGCACAGCGCGTGCATGGCCCCACGATCGTGATTGCGCCCGAAGCGAGACCCAGGCGCTCCAACTGTCCGCGTGCGATCGCGCGTAAATCCAAATAGGCCTTGCCCCGTTTGCCTTGGCGCACGTGTGCCCGGGCCGGCGGAATTGCGCGGGCGAAGTTCTCCGCCAGATCCGCATCAACCTCGAAGCAGCAACCACCGATAGCTGGACCCAACGCGGCGCGTAGCCGCGACGGCCGCGCACCCAGTGCAACCATCGCGCGCACACCCGCAGCGGCAATGTCGGCCAGGGTGCCACGCCATCCGGCATGCAGAGCACCGACGATCCGCTGTTCCTGGTCGATCATCAGGATCGGAATGCAATCGGCGGTGAAAATGCCAAGCGCGATCCCTTTTGCTGCCGTCACCATTCCGTCCGCAGGCGATTGATCGACGTCCTGAACACCATCAATGGTGCGTACGACGTTGCCATGCACCTGTTTGAGCCTCGCGACTCGCATTCCGGGGTATGCTTCATGCCATTTGCGCCAGTTAAGCGCGACTGCGGCGGGGTCGTCGCCTACCGCTTGCGCGAGGTTAAAGCTCGCCCAGGCGCCGGTGCTGACGCCTCCGCACCGGCTCATGAAACCATGGCGGACGCCGTCGAGATCCCAAGCCGTGAGTGTGGCCGACCGCATCGGGTCCGACGATGTTCCCCGCTCCGAAAGCATACTGGATGTTCCGATCGTTCCGTGTTGTTCCAACCTAAAAGGATAAACTATAATCGATCTCTTTGGAATTTAGCATTTGGAAGCGCGTATGAACGGTTACCAATATCTGGTTCAACGCAACCGCCTGATGTGTCAGCTCGATGACGAGCTGCGGCGGCTCGAGAACCTGCCGCCGAGCGACCGCGATGCGGAAACAAAGCGGCTGCAGTCCCAGTTTGACGTGCGCTTGCGCCAGCTCTACGCCGAAGTCGCATCCGAGTATCCGGGCGAACGCAAACTGAAGGCCCGCCCTCTGATCGATCCGCGCTAGGCACCGATGCCAGCTTCGCAGCGCTCAACCAGCATTCGCGGGGCGCGCACTCACAACCTGCGCAACATCTCGGTCGACTTTCCGCATCAGACGTTGGCGGTGGTCACGGGCGTTTCGGGATCAGGCAAATCGAGCCTGGTCTTCGATACGCTCTACGCCGAAGGGCAGCGGCGTTACGTTCAGAGTCTTTCGACGTACGCGCGGTTATTCCTGGAGCGAATGGACCGGCCGGACGTAGACGCGATTTCGCAAATACCGCCGGCGCTCGCTCTGCGGCAGAAGAACACGATCAAGAACGCTCGATCGACGGTTGGTACCGTCACCGAAATCAACGACTACGTGCGGCTGCTGTTCGCGTCGGTGGGCAAGACGATTTGCCCGCGATGTGGGATCGCAGTGTCGCGCGACACCGTCGAGAGCGCCGCGGCACGCGTGATCGCGGCTCCGGGACGATATATTTTCCTGGCGCCATTCGACCAGGGTTCGCGTTCGCTGACGGAAGCGTCGGCCTTTCTGATGCAGAACGGCTATCACCGGCTTTACCACGATGGCGAAATCGTCGAGACCGCTGACTTCACTGAACGGTTCGCCGACAATGGTCGTCCGCCGCCGACAGACGCGCTTGCCGTCGTGATCGATCGCGTCGCGGTGGCAGCTTCGGGCAGCGATGAACGCGTACGCGAGGCGCTCGAGAAGGCGTTTTATCTGGGCGGCGGCCGCGCCCGGGCGATCGCGGTTGAGCGCACGGAAATCGCGACGGCGGCGGCAACAGAGCTCAGATTCGATCGCCGTTACAATTGTTCGGGCTGCGCTGCGACCTTCGCCGAACCGACCCCAGCGATGTTCTCTGCCAATAGCCCGATCGGCGCCTGTAGCGAATGCGAGGGCTTCGGCCGGACGGTCGAGCTCGATCTCGAAAAGGTCATTCCCAACGCGAACCTCTCATTGCGCCAGGGACTGATCGCGCCCTGGCGCACGCCGGCCTACCGCGAGATGCACGAATGGATGCTCAAGTGCGCGCGTCGGATGCGAATCCGTACCGCCGTCTCATTCCGCGAGATGAACGAGCAGGAGCGCGCATGGCTGCTGGACGGCGAACCGCAGAAAGAAGGTCAAAAGTGGGACGAGCGCTGGCCCGGTGTGCACGGATTCTTTCGTTGGATGGAGCGCAAGCGCTACAAGACCCACGTCCGTATCCTGCTCGC
The DNA here is from genome assembly GCA_963837035.1 of uncultured Pseudomonadota bacterium. Classification (GTDB taxonomy): domain Bacteria; phylum Desulfobacterota; class Binatia; order Binatales; family Binataceae; genus JASHZA01. The sequence goes on along the minus strand of CAWIMH010000015.1, from coordinate 160,664 downwards.
CAAGTACCGCCGCTTCGTACCCTGCCCGCTATGCGGCGGCACAAAGCTGAAGCCGGAAGCGCTATACGTCGTCGTCGACGGCAAGTCGATCGCGGACGTATGCCGCATACCGGTGCGCGATCTGCCCGAGTGGCTCGCCATGCTGGGCAAACGGCGTGAGATCGCCGGGCGCGCCGGCGTGGTGTTGCGCGAACTCGGCAATCGGGTGGGCTATCTCAACGAGGTCGGCCTGGGCTATCTGACGCTCGATCGCCAGGCCCGCACCCTCTCGGGGGGTGAGGCGCAGCGGATCCATCTCGCCAGCGCGCTCGGAAGTCTCCTCTCTGGGACGCTCTACGCGCTGGACGAACCAACGGTAGGGCTGCATGCGAGCGACTCGCGGCGCCTGCTCGGGGTGCTGCGCCATCTGCGAGATTTGGGCAACACAGTAGTCGTGGTGGAGCACGATCCGACGATGATCGCGGGCGCGGACTACCTCGTCGAACTCGGACCTGGCGGGGGGCGCGAAGGCGGGAACTTGCTCTACGCAGGTCCGCCGCGCGCGGTAACGTCCAATGGCTTGAGCGAGACTCCCGGACGCGTACTCCTGCTGCGCGCGCTTTCGCGACAGCGGCGTCTAAGCAAACATGATCCGATGCTGCGCGTTACCGGCGCGCGCGAGAACAATTTGCGCGACCTCAGTGTCAGCCTGCCGCTGGCTCGGCTGGTTTGCGTCACCGGCGTTTCCGGCTCGGGCAAATCGACCCTGGTCGAGAGCGTGCTCTACAACAACTACCTGCGTCGGCGGGGCGAGCCCGTCAGCGAGGTAGGCGCGTGCGATCTCATCGAGGGACTCGAGCGGATTGGCGAGATGGTGCATATGGGCCAAGAGATGCCTACGCGATCTCTGCGGTCGAATCCCGCCACTTACCTGAAAATCTACGACGAAATCCGCAAACTCTTCGCCACCAGTGCAGAGGCGCGCCGGCTTAAGGTCAAACCTCGGGACTTCTCCTTCAACGTCGCGGGCGGACGCTGCGAGCATTGTCGTGGAACCGGTACGGTGACGGTCGAGATGCATTTCATGGCCGACCTCGAGGTGAATTGCGAAGCCTGCGACGGGCGCCGGTTCCAGAGCCATATTCTCAACATCCGCTTTCAGGGCAAAAACGTTACTGAAGTGCTGGCCCTGACGGTCGACGAGGCCCGCGCCTTTCTCGAGAAGTATCCTGCGATAACCAAGCGGCTCGAACCGCTCGCAGCCGTTGGACTCGGTTACCTGCAGCTGGGACAGGCGACCTCGACGCTCTCGGGCGGTGAGGCGCAGCGGCTCAAACTGGCGCGTTTTCTGCTCGCGGACCTCGAGCCTCCGGCCACGACGGACAAGGGTAAAGCCCTGCCGCGCATGTTCCTGCTCGACGAGCCCACTACCGGCCTCGCCTCCTCGGATATTCGGCGCCTGCTGCGAGTCCTCGGACGCCTGGTGGCAGAGGGCAATACCCTGGTTGTGATCGAGCATAATCTCGAGTTCATTGCGCATGCCGACTATATCATCGACCTTGGACCGGGCGGCGGCGACGAAGGCGGACGCGTCGTCGTCGCGGGCGATCCGCTGGCAGTCGTCGCGAACGCGAAGTCCCACACGGGTCGCGAGCTTCGGCGATTGTTCGGACTGCCGCTCGAGGCCGACCGCCGCGAGATCAAATCCGCGCTGCGCGATGCCGGCGGTCCCGCTGAACTCTGAGAACGGCAAGGGGGATGGTGGAAACCCTCATGGAATCGCGCGGTGGAACGCTGTTAGAATAAAGTTTGAATAACGCGGCCATCGGTCAAGGGAGGAGACAGCTACATGCCGGTTCAACAATCTTCTTCCGAAAAGCTCAAGGGCTTCTTTGTGGAAGTGGTGCGCAAGAGTTTCGGCCAGCTGGGTGTGGGAGACCGACAGACCACCGACTATGTGGCGTCGGTGCTCGCCGAATTCAGCCGGTCGGACCGTTGGCTGCAATTGCGCGGTGCGGACGGCCGACGCCTGACCAGCGTGGTCGAGATGATGCTCTCGCAGATCGGAGTCGCGGCCGACGAAGCGGAGCGGGTCAAGGGCGAACGTACGTTGCGCAAGTATGTTGGCGATTACACGCTGTTCATGACCGGATTGTTTCGCCGCTTCGTCGAGCGTGGCGGCTATCTTGCGTACTATCTCGAAGAGGGAGCGCGTTCGTATCAGGCGGTCTCGGAACTCGATGTTTCGCTCTACCAGCCAGGCTTCCTGATGTTCGAGGAGCTGAGCCGGGGCTTCGAGCACTATGCCGGCGCACTGGATTTCATGCGCAAATGCTATTTCGCTCCAGCGCCAAACGAGGACCCTTTTGCCGGTTTCTTCAAGCAGATCGACGGCTGGGTGCGCCATCGGCTCTCGGAGAACTGAGAGAACGTCGTCGTCGCGCGGATCTAGCGCACCTCGCGTCCGACCCTCGGGCCCAGCGCAGGCCACCACGTGACGAGTGAGTCCGAGCGCTTAGACCTATTCCTCGTGCGCAATGGGTGGGCCGCGTCTCGTCGGACCGCCCGTGAACTCATCGAGAGTGGCCGGGTAAGCGTCGGCGGGCGCCGTCTCCGCAAAGGTGAGATGGTCCGCGTCGACGACAACGTCGAGATCAGCGGCATTACAGCGCCCCTGGGGATTATTCCGAATCCGGATTTAGCCATCGAGACCCTGTTTGAAGACGCGAGCGTCCTTGTCGTCAACAAGCCCGGCCTACTTCCGTGCCATCCGTTGCGCACCGGAGAGCGATCGACCGTGATGAACGCGGTGGTTGCGTCTCGTCCGGAAATCGCCGCAGCGAGCGACAAAGCTCTCGAGGGTGGCCTCCTCCATCGGCTGGACAATGGCACTTCGGGCGCCCTTATAATCGCGCGCAATCAAACGGCGTTTCTCGCGCTGCGCCAAGCTCTCCGGGCCAACCGCATCTCGCGCCGCTACATCGCGCTTGCCGCGGGCCGGTTGAACGGAACCATTGAGATTGCCGCACCGATCGCGCACCATCCGAAGAATCGGCGCCGCATGATAACAGTGCGACCGGGGAGCAACGCCGCGGCCCGCGCCGCCGCCACGCTCATCGAACCTATCGAGCAACTGAACGGCTTTACCTTGCTGGCAGTGACTCCGCGCACTGGCCGTCGTCATCAGATTCGCGTCCACCTGGCGAGCGTCGGCCTGCCGCTCGCCGGTGACGCATTGTACGGCGGCCCCTCGAGCGCCGAGTTGCCGCCAAACCGTTTCTGGCTGCATCTGGCCGCCGTGACCTTCGACTCGCCCGCGAGCGGGCGAGTCGAAGTCACGGCGCCGCTGCCACCCGACCTGGCGGCCGCGATGGCTCGGCTGCGCTAAGCGCAGCCGAGCCATCGCGGCCGCTTTCGTGTGTAGCGCCGCGGTACCACGCAAGAGGCGGAGACGGCGCCTCGCGCCGTCTCCGCCTCTTGCGTGCTTGCCTGCGATCGTGCGCGAATGGCCGCCGAATCACATATGGCCGTCAACGTAGACTTTGCGGCTCTCAAAGAGCCATCCACCGTTGACCTTGCGCAACTGATCCTCGTAGCGCCCGAGCGCCTCCAGCGTCGCCTTGCCGTTTTTACAGTGGTAATAAGTGAGATAGCAGCCGCCTGTCGCGCGGTCGCCGTCGACGCGGAACGTCACGTTGGTCATCATGTGACGCACCTGCGCCCCGCCAATCGATTCTTATAGATTGCGGTGAAGCTTGACGCAGCCCGTCTTGTCCCCTCGTGACGGCCCAGGCGAGGACTCTCAAAGACACCGTCCTCGGTGAAACATTTCACCCAGTCTTCGTATGGGCCGTGGTCGATCGTAAACGCGTAGCGCGCATAGAGTTCGCGGATCTGCTCGCGATCGTCGAAAGTCCCGGTGATCGCATAATTTGGATCTCCCCACGATTCCCGGAGCATCGCGCGACGGCCGGTCCCAGCTGGTCGCGTGATCGTTCTTCAGATCACTCCGTCTTCGCGCAACTTGGCGACATCGTCCCAGCTATAGCCGAGCAGCTCCGTAAGAATCAGTTCGGTATTCTCGCCCAGCTCGGGCGCGCGGCCGCGCGGATTGCCGGGCGTCTTACTCAGGATGACCGGCACGCCGACCAGCTTGGTCTTGCCGATCTCCGGATGCTCGTAGTCGACGATATATTCGTTTGCGATCACCTGCTGGATCGTCGGGCAGATCGGTAATCGTAGTTGACGATCGTGTAGATAAAGTCGCCGCCCTCTTTGAGGATCCTCATCCATTCGGCGCGCGGCTTTGATCCGAAGACCCTGTCGAGAATCGCGACGAGCTCGCGATGGTTCTTGCCGCGCGCTTGATGCCGTTGAAGCGCGCATCGTCGATCAAGTTCGGGAACGCCGAGCGCGATGCAGAAGTCCTTCCAGTAGCGATCGGTCTGCAGCATCCCGAGGCAGATCCACTTGCCGTCGGCGCACTTGTAGTGGTTCCACAGCGGATTGTACGCGTCGTCGCGGGTATTGCGCGGGAACTCCTTGCCCATCATCGTGCGCATCGAAACGTTGAGTCCCTGCAGCGCGATCATCGAGCCCAGATGCGAAGCGTTGACTTCCTGCCCGATGCCGTAGCGCTCGCGCGCGACCAGCGCCGTCATCACGCCGTACGCCAGCATGATCGCGCCCATCTGATCGGCGACGCCGCCGTTGAGATAGATCGGCTCGGAGTCTCGACGCTCGCGATATTCATGATTCCCGAGCGCGCCTGCGCCAGGTAATCGAACGACGGCTCGCCGCTGTCCGGCCCGGTGGGGCCGTAGCCGGTGGAACTGGCGTAGATGATCTTCGGGATTGCGCGCGCTCGAGTTCCTTGTAGCCGAGCCCCAGCCGATCGGCGACGCCCTTGCGGAAGTTCTGCACGAAGACGTCGCTCTTCGCGGCCAGCTTGTAGACGATCTCGCGCGCTTGCCGGTTTGCTGCAGGTCGAGCGTCGAGGCTCTGCTTGTGGCGGTTGTTGGCCTCGAAGTAGTAATTGCGCCGCCCTTTGCGGTTGCCGACGCGCCGCCCATCGACGATGATCCAGCGGCCCGGGTCGCCCTTCTCGCGCTCCTCGATCTTGATTACCTCGGCGCCCATGTCGGCCAGCATCGTGGTCGCCACCGGGCCCTGCTGCCAGATCGTCCAATCGATGACCCGGATGCCTTTAATGGTGCGTCCATGGTTTTTCCTATAACACACTCGGTCCGGATGGTTTAGTTCCGCTGATAATATTTATCAGCCCGGCTCACCGTTCGGAATCATCCAGGCCGATACTCTGGGCCGTCCTCGCCGATCATGATTTCCGTGTCGACCACGGCCGCGGCGCGGAGGTGAGCGATCTTCTGGAGCGAAGGGTCCTGCCGGTAGGCGCTGAAGGCCTCCGGCCCCGGGAAGGTTACGAGGTGGACCTCCTTGAACAGTTCCGGATGGTCGGGCAGAGGAACGACGACGGTTCGCTCAATGGCACCGCCGTGTTCGGCCATGACGGCTGCGGCCTTGGACTCGAAATTTCTGAATTGACCGATAGCGTCCTTTCGGACGATCAAAATCACGACCAGAGTCATAGGGTGTTTCCTTTGTCCCAGCGCAGCACGAACCGGGTTTGAGTTTGCTCTGGCAAACCGTAATCTCTAATGATTGGGCTTCGATGCTGCACTATCTCATCAATTTTCTCTATCCGCCGCGATGCGCCGCCTGCGATAGGCGCTTGCCACCCGAGTCCGCCCGCCGCGTATGCACCGATTGCCTCACTCGGATCGCACCATTGCGCGCCCCGCAATGCGACGTGTGCGGTATCCCGCTGCAGCCTCGAGCTCGCCAACGTCACCGAATGGTGTCCGCCGTGCACGGCATCGCCGCCTCATTTCAGCCGAGCGCGCGCGCTCACGACCTATAGCTCGCTCGACGATGAAACCCAGTTCGTGTCCTCGATGATTCGCCGCCACAAATACGGGCTGGACCAGTCCCTCGGCCATGCGCTCGCCGAATGCCTTAGCGACCGGATCCCCTTCGCTGGAGAGGATTTCGACGTGATTATTCCGGTACCGCTCCATCTTGCGCGGCTACGCTGGCGCGGATTCAACCAGGCGGCACTGCTCGCGCAAGCGGTCGCTCAACGGCTTGACCGTCCGATCCTGGCTACGACCCTGCTGCGGGTGGTCGGGACACCGCCGCAAACCTCGCAGGACCATCGCCAACGCCGTCGGAGTGTGCACGCCGCCTTCGCGGTCAAACAGCCCCTGCTGGTTGCCAATCGCAGGATCCTGCTAGTGGACGATGTAATGACGACTGGCGCCACTGCCGACGAATGCTCCCGCATGTTGCTGCGCGCCGGTGCCCGTCGCGTCGACGTCTTCACCCTAGCGCGCGTCGTATGAATCGGCAGCGGCGGATGTTGTGGGAAGATCGCCATCGCGTTAAATCGATCGCGGTGGAGGCGGAGCCGTCGGTGGTGGAGATGCTGCCGTTGTTGCCGCGTGGTCTCGCGCTGGATGTTGCCGCCGGCACCGGCCGCAACAGTCTCTACTTGGCGCGCGCCGGAATTGGTGTTGTTGCCGCCGATTTCTCTGAACCCGCGCTGTCGAGGCTGGCGGTCGAGACACGCCGTGAAGGTTTGCCTGTAAGGCCGGTGCTCGCCGACCTCGAAGAGACCTTCCCATTTCGAGCGCGAAGCTTCGACATCGTGGTCAACGTGACCTATCTCGACCGCGCCCTGGTTCCAAGCCTGAAGGACGCCTTGCGCGTCGGCGGTGTGCTGCTTTTCGATACGTTCCTGATCGATCAAGCCGAAACCGGTCATCCGAAGGACCCGGCCTTCATGCTCAGGCACTACGAACTCCGCGAACTGCTCACCGGGATGGAGCTTCTGCGCTATCGCGAGGGAATCGTCGCGTACGCCAACGGTACTTCCGCGTGGCGTGCCGTCGCGCTTGCACGGCGAACTGGTTGACCAAATGGCGCGGGGTCTCACCTACAGATCGGCGGGCGTGGATATCGACCTGAAGGAGCGGCTGGTCCCATTATTCCGCAAGCTCGCAAGCCCCACCTTGGGAGCGCATGTTCTGGGAGGAATCGGCGGGTTCGGCGCTCTCATTGACCTCGGCCGCAACGCGCGGATGCGAGCACCGGTGCTGGTCGCCGGTACCGACGGCGTAGGTACCAAGCTCAAGATCGCGTTCGCCACGGGCCGACATGACACGGTCGGGATCGACTGCGTCGCGATGTGCGTCAACGACATTATATGCCACAACGCCCGGCCACTTTTCTTTCTTGACTACATAGGATGCGGCAAGTTACGACCCGCCATCGTGCTCGCGGTTATGGAGGGTCTCACCCGCGGTTGCAAGCAAGCGGGGATGAGCCTGGTTGGCGGAGAGACGGCGCAACTGCCCGGGATGTACCGGGCTGGTGAATACGACCTGGCCGGATTCGCGGTCGGAATCGCCGAGCGCTCCGAAATTGTACGGCCCGAACGGATGCGCGCGGGTGATGTTCTGATTGGCCTCGCCTCCAGCGGGCTTCATTCCAACGGATTTTCATTGGTCCGCAAGGTGCTGATCGATTCCGCCAAACTGAAGTTGGGCGCGCACATGGCTGAACTCGGATGCACGCTGGCCGAAGAACTGCTGCGCCCAACGCGCATCTACGTCAGGACCGCGGTGGAGCTTTTTCGGCGCTTCAAGGTGCGCGGCCTCGCCAATATCACCGGCGGAGGTCTGATCGAAAATCTGCCTCGGGTGATACCGCAAGGCTTGCGCGCGCAGATCCGCCGCGGGACATGGCCGGTCCCCCCGGTGTTCGCGATCATCGCGCGGCTCGGCAAAATCGCTCAAGCCGAGATGGATCGCACCTTCAACAACGGACTCGGGATGGTCGCAGTGGTTGCGCGAGCACAGGCCGACGCGGCTACCGTCTGGCTGCGCCGCCGGCGGCAGCCGTCGTGGATAATTGGCGAGATCCAGCGCGGGGCGCGCGGGGTTACTTTCGTATGAGCGCAGTGCAAGGCGACAGCCGCCCACCGGTCAAGCTCGCGGTCTTGATCTCAGGCGAAGGCACCAATCTCCAGGCGATCATCGACGCCGCGGAGCATGGCGAAATCAAGGCGGATATTCGCGTCGTCATCTCCAACAAGGCCGCCGCCCGCGGCCTCGCGCGCGCGAAACGCCACGGTATTCCAGCACAAGTGCTCGATCATCGCGGGTTCGCGACACGCGAAGACTTCGATCGCGCGCTGGTCGCGGCGCTCATCGCCCGCGACGTCGAGCTGGTAGCCTGTGCCGGTTTCATGCGCGTGCTGTCGCCGGTGATGGTTCATGCATTCCCCAATCGCATCATGAATATTCATCCCGCGCTGTGTCCGGCCTTTCCGGGAATCAACGCGCAGCGGGCCGCTCGCGAGTATGGCGTCCGGGTCAGCGGGTGCACGGTTTTTTTTGTGGGCGAAGGCGTCGATGACGGCCCGATCATCGTGCAGGCGGCCGTCCCGGTCTATCCCGACGACGACGACGAACGGCTTTCAAAGCGTATCCATGCCGAAGAACATCGGATCTACCCCTATGCGATCCGTCTGTATCAGGAGGGCCGACTCGAGGTTCGCGGCCGCAGGGTGCTGATCAAGAATTTTTCGCGGCCGCACCGGCCGGGCACGTTGATCAATCCAGCGCTGCCCTAGGCTCGCGCAACTTGTCTTCCGGGCCGGATAGTTCCTCCACGGATTCGAACGATGAGGGCGCGGCCCTTCGCTCGGGCCGCCTGCGCCTCTCCGTGGTGGTCCCGATGCTCAATGAAGAACGCTCGATCGGCACGAGTCTCCTGAAGATCCGTGACGGTGCACCTCATAGTGAGATTATCGTCGTCGACGGCGGCAGCTCCGATCACAGCGTTGAGCACGCACGCGACCATTGCGACCTGCTTTTGACGGCCCCTCGCGGCCGCTCCCGCCAAATGAATGTCGGCGCTGCCGCCGCAAGCGGCGAGGCGATTGTCTTCGTGCATGCCGACACCATCGTGCCCCGTAGTTTCGCCCGCGACATCGAGGCCGCGCTGACCTCCCAGGCATTTGTGGGCGGCCGTTTCGACCTGGAACTCGACGACGCCAGAATCGCTTATCGCATTCTCGGCAAGCTCATCAGCCTGCGTTCGCGGCTGACGCGCAGTGCGACTGGTGATCAGGCAATTTTCGTGCGCCGGGAGATACTCGAGCGTCTCGGCGGCTTCGCGGAAATTGACCTGTGCGAGGACGTCGACTTCGCGCGCCGCCTTCGGCGGTCTGGCCGGATCGCCTGTCTGCGATCGACAGTGGTAACTTCCGCGCGCCGCTGGCAGCAGGACGGCCTGCTGCGCACGACCCTGCGCATGTGGCTGATAAAATCAATGTTTCTTCTGGGTGTATCGCCGCGATGGCTCAAGCGCCACTATGCCGACACCCGTTAGGCAAGTGGCGCCTACTTGATACGCGGCGGCCTTTAACGCAACAATTGGTTCTAAAGGAGCTGTCCGTGGCCAAGATCGAAGTCTACAGCACCCAGTATTGTCCGTTCTGCGTACGCGCCAAGGCGCTGCTCAAGGGCAAGGGCGTCGCCTTCACCGAGATCGATGTAAGCAATGATCCGCTGCTGCGCGAGAAGATGGTGGAGCTTGCCGGCGGACGGCGCACTGTGCCGGAAATTTTCATAAACGGTAAGATCATCGGCGGGTTCGACGAATTGTACGCTCTCGAAATGGCCGGGAAACTCGACCAGATGCTCGCCGATCCCGTGTAAGCCAGAGTTGGGCTTGTTGGGTTATTCAGTCACGGATGAGCGAGCGGTCTCGATGAGTCCCGATTTTATGAGTGACATCTTCGACAGTGAGCGCTTCCCAGACAACTTTTATATCGGTTTGATAGTTTTCCTCGACCGGGTGCGAGGCCGCGGCGTCATCCGGTCCTTCAGCGGTCGCGAGATCCCGTTTCAGTTTCCCTTTGTCTCGGTGGTCGGCGCGCCGGTTGGCCGCAGTCTGGTCGGAATCGAGCTGATCAGGGAGGGCGACAGCGTGGGTTTCGACGTCGGCTGGACTTCCGGCGGGCTCCGGGTCACCAGGATCAGACCGAGCGATGGCAGCTAGGGCCGATTAGGTTCTGGCAAGCCTTGGCAACCGCGGTCCTGCAGCTGCGCAACGTCAAACGAAGCGTTGCATCTTCGCATCTATGGCCGGCGCCCGCTTAGCACTCGTGCGACGGCATTGTGCCAACCCGCAACCAGTACGTTGCGAGTTCGCCCGGACATCTTTGGTGCGAACAGGCGATCCTTTCCACGCGATCGGGCGGCTCCGGCGTTGGAAAACCGCAACCCAACGGCCTCGCCGGCCAGCCTCGCCACGCCGAGAGCAGTCGCTTCTGTCATGGACGGGCGTCGTACTCGGCGGCGCAGGAGGTCGGCCTGAAACTGCATCAGATAGTCATTGGCGGAAGCGCCGCCGTCGGCGCGGAGTTCGCGAATTTTCCGCCCCGTGTCTTTTTCCATGGCGTTGAGCACCTCAAGCACCTGGTAAGCGATGCTATCGAGCGTGGCTCGTACCACGTCTGCTCGGGTAGTTCCGCGCGTAATCCCGACAATCGCCCCACGTGCGTCGCTATCCCAATAGGGCGCGCCGAGTCCGACAAACGCGGGCACCAGGTAGGGCTGTCCACGATCGCGGCTTTGACGGGCGATCAACGACGTATCAGCGGATCGCGCCACCAGGCCCAATTCGTCGCGTAGCCATTGCACGGCTGCTCCGGCAATAAAAACCGAACCCTCCAACGCGAAGGCAGGCGCGCCGTCGATGCCGAGTGCGGCTGTGGCGACCATCCGATTCTTCGAGTGCACACGCTTGTTGCCGGTATGGATCAGCAGGAAAGCGCCGGTCCCATAGGTTACTTTTGCCTCCCCTGCCGCCACGCATCCGTTGCCGTAAAGCGCGGATTGTTGATCCCCGATGATCGCCGCGATGGGAACCGCCTGATGACCAAGCGTTCCCCTCGCTGCCTCGGCCATCGGGCCACGCGAAGCGACTACCGCCGGCAACATTCGCTCCGGGACACCCAGCATCTCAAGCATCGTTTGGTCCCATTGGCGCCGTGCAAGGTCGAACATCATGGTGCGCGAGGCGTTGGTGGAATCGGTGACGAAAGCGCCACCGCGCGAAAACTTAAAGACCAGCCAGGTATCGATGGTCCCGAAGCAGATCGCCCCGCGCGCCGCTTTGCGCCGCAAAGAGCGGTCGTGGTCGAGCAGCCACTTCAGTTTGGTGCCGGAAAAATATGGATCGATCACCAGCCCGGTGATGCGACTGACCTCGGCCTCGCGATCGCGCAGGCGTTCACATATTTCGGAGCTGCGCCGGCACTGCCATACGATCGCGCGGTGGAGTGGACGGCCGGTTGCGCGCTCCCAGACGACGAAGGTTTCGCGCTGATTGGTGATGCCCACGGCGGCCAGATCGCCCGTCTTGACCCGCGCGGCGGTGAGCGCCCTGTTGCTTACCTGCACGGCCGAGCGGTAGATCTGCTCGGCGTCATGCTCGACCCATCCGGGACGCGGATAGTACTGCCGAATCTCGCCATAGGCCCGTCCACGGATTTTACCCGCGCCATCGAACACTAGCGCCGTAGTCCCGGTGGTTCCCTGGTCTATCGCAAGGATCAGTTCGGGCATGAGGTACCCCGGACGCAGTATCGTTTCATCCCGATTGCACCGCAAATAAAACCGTGGCGTCATTTTGCGTTAGCTTGAGGAAGTTAGACTACGCTCAACGGCGGCCCGCGAGCGCGGGCGATTGACCCGGGCAAGGGGAAAGAGCGAGCGGAAGAGCGCGCCCCAGCGGACGCGAAAGTGGGGCGAATCCCGACCCTGGCCTGACTTGCCTATACACTTCGCCAAAGCCATGATAAGCGCTCAGGCATGGCTGATTGGTCCTTTGATGCAACCGGATAACCGGGGCTTCGAGTTATGAGTGAACCGCTGGAAAACAGGGAAGATCTTCTGCGCTATTTCCGTAACGGGGCCAAGCCGCGTGAACAATGGCGGGTCGGTACCGAATATGAAAAGGTCGCGGTTTCGGCGCGAGATGGCCGCGCCCTGCCCTTCTCGGGACCCAACGGGGTCGAGGAAATACTGCGCCGGTTGGTCGACCGTTACGGCTACGGGCCGGATGACGAAGAAAAGCGCCTGATCGCGCTGAAGGGTGACCGCGCGCCAATCACGATCGAGCCGGGCGGACAAATCGAGCTATCCGGCGAGCAATGCGAAACCATCCATTGCGCGCATCGTGAATTCACCCAGCATATCGAGCAACTGGTCGAAGTCGGCCATGAACTCGGCGCGGTGATTCTTGGACTCGGGATGCAGCCGGTCAGCCGCATTGACGAAATCGAGCTTCTGCCCAAAGAACGATACCGCATCATGTACCCATACATGGCGCGCAAAGGCCGACTCGGGCAGCGCATGATGAAACAGACCGCCGGGGTGCAGGCGAACCTCGACTACGGCGACGAATCCGACGCGATGCGCAAGATGCGCGTCAGCCTCGGCATGGTGCCGATCATCTACGCCATGTTCGCCAACTCGCCGCTCTCCGATGGTGGACTCAACGGCTACCAGAGCTATCGCGGCCATATATGGGGCGATACCGACCGCGATCGCTGCGGCACGCTGGAATTCATCTTCCGCGACGACGTTTGCTTCGAGGACTATGTCGAGTACGCGCTCGACGTGCCGATGTATTTTCTCGAGCGCGATCATCGCTATCTCAACCTGACGGCACCCCCCGGAATTTCCTTTCGCCAGTTCATGGACCATGGATGGCGCAAGGAGCGGCCGACGATCGAGGACTGGACCACTCACCTGACCACTATTTTCACCGAGGTGAGACTCAAGAAATACGTCGAGGTGCGCACCGCGGACAGCCAGCCACCCGCGCTGATGCTGACGTTGCCGGCGCTGTTCAAGGGAATTCTCTACGACAGCGATTGCATGGCTGCCGCCTGGGATCTGGTCAAGCGCTGGAGCTTCTCTGAGCGCCTTGAATTAACCGATGCCGCGCAAAAAATCGGCCTCGAAGCTCGCGCCGGACGCGTTAAGATACAGGAACTCGCGCCGGAATTGCTGAACGTCGCTTCGATCGGACTCGTACGCCAGCATGCCCTCAATGATCTGGGCGAGGATGAGAGCGTCTACCTGTTGCGGATGCTCGACCAGGTGCGCATGGGACACAGCCAGGCCAGTCTTACGATCGAGCGCTGGAAAGGGCGCTGGAACTATGACGTTCAGCGGCTCGTGGAGGGATGTTCGTATGAGGCCGAAGCGGCTTTCTAAATGAACTTCGCGCTGAACGAGCTTCACGTCACGATCCTCAACCTGCTGCTGGTGGGTATCCTCGCGATTTTCCTGGGCTTGTCGCTCGAGGACGTATACAAGTTTCACGTCGCCAGCGAGGTGATGCCCGCCACCTTCGCGGCCTCCGGACCCCTCCCCTGAATACCCGCATCTCCCGGCGCCCCAGGGTTTTCTATAACGCGATCACAGACCGGGATATCTTCGACCTGGCTCCCCCGCCGGTGGCCGTTCAACACGAAGACCTCCAGATCCATCTGCTCGGCACCTCGCTTCTGACCAACGGCAAACCGTTCGCCATTATCGAGGACCAGTCGGGCCGGGAGTCGCTCTATCGCACAGGTGACCAGATCGTGGGCGTCGGCCAATTGCTCGAGATCGAGAAAAATCGCGCAATCATCCTGCACGATGGTCATCGGGTGGCGGTCGAGATTCCACGCGACCAACCAGCGCCGGTCCCGATCGCCCCACCGCCACCCCGACATCGGGGCCTGAAACAGCCGATGCCGCTGGTGCGGGCGATGCCCGCACCAGGCGGCGTGCATCGAATCGCTCCCAACCGCTTCCTCCTCGCGCGCTCGACCGTCGACGCCGACCTGCAGAATCCCGCGCCGCTGTTCACCCAGATTCGAGCCATCCCGAACCTGCAGGACGGGGCACCGCGGGGCTTTCGCCTCTCCGAAATCGAGCCTGGTTCGGTGTTCCAACAGATCGGGCTCCAGGATGGCGATTTGCTCACCAGCGTTTCCGGACAACCCGTGGGCGACCCGATGAAGGCGATCGCGATGTTCCAGACGCTGCACGATCGATCGTCGGTCACTCTCAACGTGATTCGCGCGGGCCAGCCCGTTCAACTCTATTACAGCATCCGCTGAACTCGAGCCCGGCCCTGCACCTTTTGCAAGCGCCGGGTGGGTCGTCCGAATCTGGGGATACCTGATCGGGCGTCAGTCTCAATCCTCTGAGCACGCGCAGCGACAACCTGCTAATTTGATCGAAAGCTCCCGCTGGTGCGGAGGGGCTGTGAATTGGGGAGGGCCGGGAGATGAATCCGAATAGCCATTCCACGGATGGCGTGGGCAGGCGTCGTGTTCTGCGTATTTCTGCATTGCTCCTCGCGATCGCGCTAACCGATGCGTTCGCGTTCAGCGCAACCGGTCTGGCGCGTCGCCGCAACCGGATCGCGCAACCCGCATCCGGCAGCGCCGAGGAAGGAACCTCGGCCGCGGCTCTCACCGCCCCATACGCGTCGGCGTGCGTGTTGGAGCCCGCTACCGGCACCGTCATCTTCGACAAGGACATGCATAAGCCATGGCCCACCGCGTCGCTGGCAAAAATGATGCTCACGCTGATCGTCGCGGAAAAGCTTCAAGACGGCAGCCTCAAGTTGTCCGATAAAATAACTACCTCCCGCAAGGCGGAAAAGATGGGCGGTTCGCAGGTTTACCTTATGGAGGGTGAGACCTTCCCGCTCGACGAAATGATGAAGGCGATCATGGTGCATTCCGCCAACGACGCCTCGGTCGCAGTCGCCGAGTATGTCGCCGGGTCGACCGACGCGTTTGTCGTGATGATGAACCAGGAGGCTGCCCGGCTTGGGCTCAAAGATACCCACTACTATTCGGTTCATGGCTTGCCGCCCGCGCCTGGCCAGAACGCCGATGTGTCGAGCGCGTACGATCTCGCGGTAATCGCTCGCGCGATGGTGAAGTATTCCGACGTCCTGCGCTGGGCGGCGATCGACAACGCGCCGTTTCGCAACGGCGCCTTCACCTTGCGCAATACCAACCACCTGGTGCGCACTTTTCCCGGATGTGACGGGCTCAAGACCGGCTTTTACTATCAGGCTGGTTTCAACGTCGTCGCCACGGCCCATCGCAACGGCCTCCGGCTGATCGCGGTGGTGCTCGGGTCCCCCAGGAAAAATGAAAACTTCGCGCAGGCCGGCGCGATGATGTCGCAAGGCTTCGCCCAGTTCGAGATGCGCCGGGTGGCGACGAAGAATTCCGCCATCGGACAGAGTATCGCAGTCAGCGACGGAGCGGTTTCGAGCATAAAGCCGGTCTGGGGCGCCGACGCCTCGATCTTCGTCAAGCGTGACGAGGGCAAAGCCGCGTTTACCATCAATTACAAGCTAGCCGATGCACTCGCGGCGCCGGTCAAGGCCGGGCAACGCGTCGGCAGCGCCCAGATCGTGGCGCCCGGGCAGCTTCCGCAAACCGTGCCGCTGATTTCACCCTCGGCTATCGCCCAGGGGTCGTGGTGGCATCGCCTGATGGCTAAAATCTAAGGACCGGAAAGTTCAGAGGTCGCGATCGATCTGATCGTCGATCAGCGTCGCCAGGCAATTCCTGTACACCGAGGGTTTGAGCTGCTGCGCCACGATCGTACGCGCGCGCTCGATCTGTTCGGCCGCCAACGCACGTCCGCGCGCGAGTAGCGCGGGATCTCGCATCAGCTCGAGCGCCCGTGCGAAATTGGCGCCCTCGAGCTTGTCACAGAACAGCCGCCGTAATTCGGGATTGCCCTGGATACTGAGCACGACCGGCAGGGAGATGACTCCGGCCCGCAGATCGGAGCCGACCGGTTTGCCGATCTTTTCTTCCGGGCCGACGATATCGAGCAGGTCGTCGACCATCTGAAAGGCGCAGCCCGACCGCGAGTCCCAACTTGCTCCATCGCGTCGATCGTGGCGCGGCGGCGCCCGCGAGATCGGCGGCGACCCGCCCGCCGGCCGAAAACAACGATGCGGTCTTGCGGCGTGATTACCGCGATGTAGTCGTGAGAGTCGGCCGCCGCGTTGTGGCGCATCCGCCCTTCCATCACCTCGCCCTCGGTTAGCTGGATGCAGGCCCGGCCGCGGTGTGCACCAGGCGTTCGTCGAAACGGCCGCACAACTCGAAGGCGCGGCAGAAGAGATAATCGCCGGCCACCAGCGACGCGGCTGGCCATAGCGCGCGAAGGCCGACGGCTTGCCGCGGCGCAGCAGGCCACCATCGATGATGTCGTCGTGGAGCAGCGTGGCGGAGTGAATCAGTTCGAGCGCGATCGCAGCGTCGACCGCATCTTCCACCTTTTCGTCGCTGCCGCCGCATGCCCGATAGACCAGCAGGATAAAGTCGGACGCAGTCGCTTGCCGCCGCCATCGACCAGGTAATGGCAGATTTCGGCGATGAGCGCTTCGTTCGAATCGAGCAGGCGCGCAAGCTTCGCCTCGGCGGCGTGCAGATCGCCCTCGACGCATGACGGGCGGGCGGAAACGCTGTTCGGGTCAGCGTACGGTCGCCGGACTGCTATGCTTTGGCTTTCTTCACGATCGGCCTAGCGAAAAAGATCCGACGCGGCCGGCCGGATCGAGCGCTTTGGCGCTGCCGTCGGACGGGTTGTACTTGATAGCCGCGAACCAACACGGCCGGAATCGCGCCCGCCTTCGGCATCAGCAGGCCGGCGGCCGCCGCGATCTCGTCCGCGACCGCGATTACCGTATGATGCAGCTCGCGGCCGCCGAGGTCGGTGGTGCCACGCAGATCGAGCATCGGATCCATGCCCGCGATTCCGATACACACCTCGGTCAAACCGTCGCGCCACGGCCGCCCGAAGGTGTCGGTGATCAGCACCGCGACCTCGGCGCCGGTAAGGCGCTTCAGTTCCGCGCGCAGCGCGCGCGCCGAAGCGTCGCGCGTCCTCGGGCAACAGAATCGCGCGGTCGTCCTCGAGGCTGTTGGATTCGTCGATACCCGCGTTCGCGCAGACCCATCCGGGACCGGTCTCGACGATCAGCACCCCGTTGTCCATGCGCACGATGCGGCTGGTCTGGCGCAGAACCAGTTCGACCGCGCGCGGATCCTTGTCCCAGCGCGCGGCGAACATTCCGCGCCATCTCGACGGCTCGATGCCCTTCGAGATCGACCAGCCGGCCCTCGGCCTTGGAGACGATTTTCTGGCAGACGGTCAGGATATCGCCGTGCGCAGTTTCAAGTCCCATTCGCGTCGAGCGCGCGCAGGATCAGTTCCGCGAGATTGTCACCCGCGCTTGACCATCGGGAGCCCTTCGATTGCGGTAAGCGTGAGCGACGCCATAACGGCCTCAAGACTACACCTCAAGTCGCATCTCAGTAACCACGTCCGCGAGGCCCGCCGCCTTGGTCGGGGTGGTCATGACAGTATCGGTCGCGACGGGCTGATGCCCAGGTCGCGAATCGGCTCGAGATAGCGGCGGTCGACGTTGTCAAAGACAAAAACTCCGACGAAATCGCGATAGAGCCGGGCGATACCCGAGCGGCGACACCTCGTGGCCGAACCCGCGCATCATCTTGTCGGCCGGTCCCTTGATCGGCTTGCCGCCGACGATCGGACTGATCGCGGCGACCCGCTCGCGGACCGCCCGAGCGCCTCGCGCACGCCCGTTCAACCCGAGTATCGGCCCAATCGAGACGAATGGGTTTGACGGTGCGAGGATGACGGCGCTCGCGCGTCTGATCGAATCGAGCACGCCGCGGCGCCGGCTCGCGCCGCTCGATGCCCCGCAGTTCGATCCGCTCGACGACGCCGCGCGCCCGCCCATGCACGAAATACTCCTGAAACGGAATCGGCTGTATGTCCCCGAGCCTGACGAAAGTACGGACGCGATCATCGCTCATCGGCAGCATCGCGCGCCTTCACGCTCGAACTTGCGGCGAGTTCCGCCGTGACCGGGTCAGACGTCGCACCCGCGCGCAGGCGCTCGCTGCGATAAAGATGGGTCGCGAAGTCGCGGTCGCCGAGATTAAACCAGGGCTTACCATAAAGCCGCGCGCAGCGCCTAAGAGCATTGAAGGTCTCCCCTTGCGAGTCCCCATCCAGTGGCGCGATTGACGACGCCAGCAAGCGTGTAGATGACCGTGTCGACATCTGGCGAGACGTGGAGCCCATAAAACTCCTCGTCGTCGCCGGTATTGACGATGACGTCGAGCCGCCGCGGATCGACCCGCCGTACGAGGCCGCGAATAAACTTAGCCGCCCCCACTCCCCCCGCAAGCGTGGTTATCGTCGGCTTCGGGGCAGGGAGTGATCGGCCGCGCGCCATTGGGAGCCTTTTTGCCGTAAAGTTTTCTGTAAGCGTGCTCCGTTCGACCGCGACGCGCCCCATCTCGCGCGCCTTCTTCTCGATCAGGTCGACCGGAATGAACTCGCCCGATGTTGCCGCCCGCCTGCGCCGTGATGCTCTCCTCCATCAGGGTGCCGGAAAAGTCGTTGCAGCCGGCTTTCAGTGTCAGGGCGGCGAGATCGACGCCCAGCTTGACCCACGAGGTCTGGAGATTGTCGATCCAGCCGCGCAGGAAAAGCCGCGAAAAAGCGTACATCTGGAAATCGAGAACGCCAATCGGCGTCGGTGACACCAGACCCTTGCGGAAGAGCACCGTGTTCTGATGGATGAACCGCAGTGGAACGAATTCGGTAAATCCGCGCGTCCGCTTCTGGATGCTGCGCAGCAGGTTCACGTGGTTGACCACGTGACGCGGATTCTCGACGTGGCCGTACATGATCGTTGAGGTCGTGCGGCACGCCGAGCGAATGCGCCGTAGTGATGATATCGACCCAGGCGGCGACGTCGACCTTTTTGTGGCTGAGGATCTCGCGCACGCTGTCGTCGAGAATTTCGGCGGCGGTCCCGGGAATCGAACCGAGTCCGGCTTCGCGCAACATCGCGATATATTCCGGGTATTCCATTCGGGTACGCCGCGCACCGTACATGATCTCCATCGGCGAAAACGCATGAATGTGCATCTCCGGAAATTCCGTCTTAATTGCGACGAGCAGATCGCGGTACTTGAGGGGCGGCATATCCGGGTTGATCCCGCCCTGCATGCAGACTTCGGTTGCGCCGCGTGCGACAGCGTCAGCCACCTTGGCCAGAATAGTGGCATCGGAATGGTCGTAGGCGTCAGATTCCCACTTTTGACGCTTGAAACCACAAAATTGGCACCCGACGAAGCAGATATTCGTGAAGTTGATATTCCGATTGACGACGTAGGTAACCTCGTCGCCGACATCCTCAGCACGCGCGAGATCCGCGCATTTGACGACGGCGCGCAAATCGTCGCCTTGCGCGGTGTAAAGCAGCAAGCCCTCCTCTACCGTCAATTCCTCGCGGTTGAGACTCCTCTTAAGCGCCGCTTGCACTGATGGCGACGCGCGATCGATCAGGGCGCCCAGCGGTGTCGCTTCAATCTCATCGACATAGCTGCGCATTTGCTCGAGGTTCACGCTAAGACCTCCGCTTCTTAAAGCCGATCGTTGAGCCGGACGATTGCCGGCATGATCGCCGGGTCGACCCACTCATCGTTGATGAATTCGGGGTAAATCGCGAGCCGCTGATTTAGGTGAAAGCCGGCACGCGCACACCTTTGCGCCAACGCTTCGAGGTGCGGCCACGGCGCCTCGGGGTTGACGTAATCCTTGCTAAGCGGGGAAATCCCGCCCCAGTCATTTATACCAGCTTCGAGGAATAGTTCAATTTCGTGTGGCGACAGGTTGGGCGGCGCCTGCACATTCATCGAGGGACCCAGCACTAGCCGCGCGGTCGCAATCGCCCGCGCCATTTCATTCGCCTGCGGTTCAGGGGCATCCGCCATCGGAATTTCGGGTTTGGCGCGAAAGTTCTGGATAATGACTTCCTGGATGTGCCCGTAACGCTCGTGAGAATCGCGAATCGCCACCAGGCTCTGGGCACGCTCGGCTGGAGTATCACCAATCCCAAGCAGGATTCCGGTCGTAAAGGGGATCTTGAGCTGGCCTGCCTCGTCGATCATACGCATTCGTACAACGGGGTCTTTGTCCGGGGCCCATTGATGGACCCCACCCCGGTGACGTAAGCGTGGCGAGATATTCTCGAGCATCAATCCCATGCTGACGTTGAGCGGACGCATGGTCGTCATCTCGTCCCGCGTCATGATTCCTGCGTTGGTATGCGGCAACAACCCTTCTTTCAGCGCGGCTTCGCAAGCCAGAGCAACGTATTCGATAGTACTGCGTACACCGAGCGAAACGAGCGTTTCGCGATATTCCCTGAACGCCAGTTCGGGCTTGTCACCGAGGCACATCAGCGCTTCTTTGCAACCTAATTCCCGTCCGCCCCGTGACCATTCGGCGATTTCGCTCAACGCCATAGTCCACGCGCCGGGGTCGCCGGGATCTTTGCGGAAGGTGCAATAGGTGCAGCGGTCGCGGCACAGGTTGGTTACTGGCAGAAAAACCTTGCGCGAGTAGGTGACGTCGCGGCCTTTGCCCCGGTCACGCAGGGCGCCCGCGGTACCGATCAGGTCACCGAAGTCGGCGTCCGGGCATTCAATTAGAGCGACAGCGTCGGCTTCGGACAGGCGAGCACCAACAAAGGCGCGGTCAAGAATCTCACGGATAGGGTTGCGCCGGGAAGCAGATGTGAGGGCAGTCTCCGCCATCCTGCCATTTATAGGTCATCGCGACGGGTCGAGGCAAACATGGGCTTTCGGAGCGGCCCTCCCCCGGCGATTCAAGCAGGCGAGAAGCAGTCTGCAACCTCGCAGAAGCGCTTCGGTCTGACTCGAGAGGAGAGTCAATGATGGGACGTTAGTTCTGACACACCTGCGACCACCGATCGCTAACGCGGTGGGGCGAGTACGGTAAGCGTGGTCGAGCTGGCATCGCCGTCGACGAATGCGAGGACCCGGCCATCGGGGGACCAACTCGCGAGGAGTGGACCCTGGGCCGCGCCGCTAGCCAGGACGAACGCGGCGTGCGAGCCATATGAGTACTCGATAAGCTCGCGTGTCGGCCCATAGGCGGTTGCGGTGTCGATAACGCCCTCGTCGGAGGCAATCGAGTAAATCATGGTGCTCGCCGCAAGCATCGCGGGCAGTGTCTCGAAGCCAAGCGAGCTGACCTCGATCTCGGGCTCACCGGCCTTTATCAGCGCGACCTCCGCCTTGACCCTCCGGTCGGGATCGCCCTGCCCTGAGGATAGGTCTCGGCTGCCTATGGTTACGATCGTGCCGTCGCTGGCGTAGGCGGCGGCCGCGGATGAGACCGCGATCCTGACAGCGCGCGCTGACAACACGTCGTACCGAAATACGTTCGCGTCGGGCCGAAATACGCTCGCGTCGGGTCCTTCGCCGCTACGCGCGGCGTAGAGGAAACTGGCCGAGTCGCGCGCCCAGGCGAGTACCTTGACCGGGAGACGCAGGCCCAACGGATGGCAGGTCTGACGGCGCAGATCGATAATAACCGGGGGCGCGATAGCGTTACCTTGAGCTATTGCGAGCAGTCCGTCGGGGCTGAAGCTAAGCGGGGATAAGGTGCAGCGAATATCGTCAAGGCGCTGCAGGACCGCATCGCGATCACTCGTCTTGATAAGGTAAAGCCCGGCAGCCGAGAGAACCATACTGCGCGACGCGGCGACCGGTTGATCCGACGGCGACCCGAGCAGAACCAGGGCCAGCGTCGCCGGGTCGAGCCAGCTTACCTCGGCAGAGTCGAAATTGCCGTCGACTGTGGCAATCCTGCGATCTCCGCTCTGATCGTCGAGGGTTCGTGCGATCACGTCAAGACGGTTTTGGGCCGGACGCGCGACTGCGATCGCGAGTGCGGAGCCGTCGGGATCCGCCGCAACATCGAGGATATGCCCACCGATCTCGGAATCGGCCGCGACCATGCGGCGATTACCAAGGCCGGGTCCGCTAAAGCCAAGAATCGCGGTTTCGCCGTTCGCAGTGCCGACAACACCAATTTCACTTCCCTGACGCAGCCACAGCGGCGCATAACCGGAGTTGGCGATGAATCCGGCCGGCATCCGGGCAATCCCGAGCACCTGGATACCGTAGGTAACATTCAGAGTAGCGGTGTGAGCGCCAGCGGATGGTCGCGGGCCGGGTGGCTTCTTCGCCGCGCATGCGCCAAGGCCCACCACAAGTAGAACCAACACCATTGAACGGGCGAACGATCGCCAGTTGGCAGCGCGCTTGAGGGTAGTGAAGGCATACAACATTGGTCACAGACCAGCGCACCGAAAAGGACTATTCTACTCGATGCCCGGAATCATACGCGATTGGAGCATGTGATGAAGCTTTCTGCAGCCGAGGGACTCTCGCGCGAAGCGCGATTTGCCAGCGTGATCGCGGTACTGATCGCGCTAGGCGCGATTTGCTTTGACGTGGGATGGCGCGGCTCCGGTATTGTCGCGATCGCGGTGGCGGGAGCGATCGCAGCCGTCTTTTTCGTGGCGATTGTACGACCGGCGCGCATTCCGCGCGACGGCGCGTTGCTGATTCGAATCGCCGATGGACTGCGCGAAGATGGCCCGCGATCGCCCTTGGAGCAGTTGCGTAACCGCGGGCTCCCTACCCTATTCCACATTCGGCAAGCGCTCGAAGCCGCGGCCCTCGATCCGAAGCTCAATACCGTGATCGTCGAAGTAGCGGCGCCCGGAATCGGACTCGCCACGGCGCAGGAACTGCATGATCTGCTGCGTGCGATCGTTTCCGCGAAAAAGCGAGTGGTCGCGATTCTGAGTGGAGACAGTGTGTCGGTGCGCGACTATCTGCTCGCCTGCGGCGCAAGTGAGGTGATCGTCAACCCGGACACTTCGCTCATGATGCTGGGGGTCGCAACCGGCAGTTTTTTTCTGAAAAGCGCGCTCGCCAAGCTCGGTATCGAGGCCCAGACCCTGCAGTGGAAAGAGTACAAGGGCGCCGCCGAAACCTACAACCGTGACTCGATGTCGCCGGAGGTGCGCGAGAGCCTGGAAGCGATCATAAGCGACTGGAAGACCATAATCGCGGAAAGCGTCGCGACCGCACGCAAACTCACCGTCGATCGTGCGCGTGAGCTGGTCAGCATGGGCTTTATCAGTGTGCGCGCCGCGTGTGAGGCCGGGTTAGTGGATCGCGCCGGCTATATCGAGGACTTGCGCGCCGAGTTCGAACCCGAGGGCAAAGAGAGCAGACTGATCGGACTTAACCGCTACCTGCGCCACGTCGCGTACTCCCGCACGAGCGGACATCGAGCACGCCTGGCGCTGATTCATGGCCTGGGTCCGGTGATCGCAGGTGAGGGACCGGCCGCGGGTGAGTTTCTCAGCGCCGAACGGGTCGCGGAGGAAATCCGGCGCGCCGCGCGGGACGAGAGCGTGCGCGCTATCGTCTTTCGCGTCAATTCGCCTGGGGGTTCCGCCGTCGGTTCAGACCTGGTGTGGCGAGCCGTATGCGAGGCGCGGAAGCGCGGCAAGCCAGTCGTCGCTTCGATGGGCGATGTGGCAGGATCTGGCGGCTACTACGTGGCCATGGCGGCGGACGCGATAGTAGCCGAGCCGGCGACGATCACCGGCTCGATCGGGGTGGTCTACACCAAGTTCAGCATGCCGGGCCTATTGCGCCACCTCGGCATCGGAATCGATGTGGCCAAGTCGGACGATATCGGCGACGCGCTCTCATTTGCACGTTCGATGAGCGACGCGGAACTCGCGCAACTCAATCAGGTAGTCGGTGAACTCTATGCCAATTTCACGGCCAAGGTCGCTGAAGGCCGCAAGCTCGAGACGAATGCGGCCGAAGCGGTAGCGCGCGGCCGCGTATGGAGCGGGGTCGCGGCGAAGGCGCACGGACTGGTCGACGAATTGGGCGGATTGGGACGGGCCGTGGAAATAGCCCGCGTGAAGGCCGGGCTCAGTGCGGAGGAGCCGCACGACCTCGTCCTCTACCCGACGCCAAATCTTCTCTCCGCTCTGAACCTCACGCTGTCGCGCACGGAGACGCCGTGGATGCTTAAGCTGGGTGCGCGGACAATCGGCCTGTCCGAGCGATGGGCGCCCGCCCTGATTCAATTGATCTCAGGCAACCGCGCAATGCTGATATGCCCGTGGATGGGATGAGATTGATTGAGCTTCCGGAGACCGCGGGGCGCTACTGCTGCAACTCCTCGCGAATCGAGTACATCTTTTGGCGCGCCTCGGAGATGTAAGAGTCGAGATTGCGCCGGCTGTTGGCGAAGATGCCGTCGGGCGAGCCATTGAGTACGATGAGCGGCTTCATGGTCGCGGCCTTGCCCAGCGGATCGATGGTTTCGTCGAGCAATTGCGCCAACACCGGCTTGGTCTTCTGCATCTGGCTGTATTCACGCCTCACCGCGATCATCATGTAGTACATCACGTGGGCATAACCCTGCGCGTGGTAAAAGTAGTCATCGTCGTTCCACGGATAAATCGGGCTGCCGTCGGGCTTGCGCGACATGTAGAGCATCGCATGAGCATCGCCCAGCAGATCGCCCCAAGTCTGGAACAGCCTGACTAACTCGATGTTGCGCTGATTCAATTCGCGCGAAGTCTGTGGATTCGCGTGCAACCCCGCGACATACATCCGCAAATGGTTCACGCCATCTTTGTACTTTCCCTCCGCTGACGGCAGGATCCACTTTTGCGCATCATTGCGGAAATCGGTGTCGGCAATAACGAGATTCGGATCGTACTCATTGGACGAAATCTTGGTCAGATGATCCTTGAAGACGCGCATGGTTTCGCGCACGGCCATGATGATGCCCAGTTGGCGGTTGGCGTTGTTGTCGGCCATCACCTGCGGTCCCCAGAGGAAAAAATCGTTGGCGCGCCATCCGAAGCCACTATGCAGCTCGTGGTCCATGATCTCGGCGATCGTCGTGGCGAAGATCTCACCGGGGATAAAGGCCTTATCCGAGGGGAAGGCCCGATCGACGTCATAGTCGAGCCGATCGTGGTACTTCTGGCCGAAATGGAGCGCGAGATTAATGACGATTAGAAGCGCGACAGCAGCGCCCAGCCCGATTCCGATACGTTTGGGGGACATTGGATGATTCTGGCGCACCAGGGGTTACGGGGCAAAGGTCTGTGGTCCTGCGGGTATGGTGGTTGCCAATATGCTGACTCCATTCGCTGAAGGCGTCTGGGTGGATACCGACCCAGTGAGCTTTCTCGGCCTGCGGCTCACAGCCACTATGGCGGTGTTCCGTCTGGGCGACGAAAGCCTGATCCTCTACTCGCCCGTGGCTATGACGTCAGAGCGCCGCGCCGCCGTCGAGGCGCTGGGACCCGTGGCGCACCTCTACGCGCCGAATCTGTTCCATCACTTCTGGATCGGAGAGTGGGCGGCAGCCTTTCCGTCGGCGCGGGTGCACGTCCCGGCGGGCCTGGCCGAGAAGTGCCGCGACCTGCGCATCGATCGAATCCACGGAGAGGCTCCGGAGCCGGCTTTTGCCGGCGTCGTCGACGAGGTGCGCATCGAGGGTTTCCGTCTGAGGGAGAGCGTGATCTTCTACCGACCGGCGCGCACCTTAGCGGTCTCCGACCTCGTGCACAACATAGGGCAACCGCGGGATCGCTGGACGGCGTTCTACGCTCGGACGATGGGTTTTTACGACCGCGTCGCGGTGAGCCGAGTGATCCGCTGGACCGCCTTCCCCGACCGGGCTGCCGCCCGCCGCAGCCTGGACGAGGTGCTGAGCCGCCCGTTCGAACGCCTCATCGTCGGGCACGGGGCGCCGCTCGCGGCAAGCGGGCGGGAGGCCCTCGTAGCAGCCTACGCGTGGCTACCTGCGCCGCGTGGTGCTAAGGGGTGACCTGAAATTGTCCTCTGTCGCCAAGCCTGTTTAGGCACCAAATATCCGCTGTATCTGGGGGGATGCTGGATGGCGGAGTCTGCTGCGAACTACTCTCCGAGCAGGGCACGGTGGTTTATGCCATACGGTGGTTTAAAAACATCCGGCTCTACCGCATCGTCGTCAGCGTGACCGGCGATGGAAAGTGTTGAGCGAAATTGACCTTCCGCCACAACTAACGCAAGAATCCCGACATTTTCGACAAATTGATTTCATCTTGCTGGCCAGACTGTCGTATGAATGGGCAGGCGGAACTAACCCACAGAAGCGGCCCTGCGGTTGGCAGCGACAGCATTTCGCGCTTGTACCTTGGCCTTGTGTTCCTTGAAAAAGGCAATAGTCCCCACAATGGCCGCGAACATTGCCAGTCCAGCTGGAACCAATAGCGAATAGTATGCTGGCATTTGGGATCTCTTCTTGCGTGCCTACTCTGACTTGCCCGCCACTTCTAAGGCTACACCAAGGCTTAGGCTAACGATACAACCTAAGAGAACTGCCCAATTCAGCCACAATGGAGCGTCGGTGTCAGTAGCTAGCAGAGGTTCGGCCTTTCGCTTTTAGGGAAGTGGGGGGACTTCAGGTACTGTGCCACATACCACTGGGGGCTTCGCTTGTGGAGTTGCCCCTACCAAAACGGACAGCGGTGGCGGGTTGAATAAGCACTAGTGGATAAAGCGAGTAGCCTCCGCGCCGGCGCGCCGTCAAGGGTTCGCGAGCGCCGGCTGACGCCGCCCTTGACCGCGGCCGTCGCTGCGGCTGGTTAGGTGGTTAGGCAGTCGCGGTTGCGACTGCTGTTCAAAACCAATCACGATACCGCTCTCAGATACTCGCGCGGCGAGCGCATACCGAGTCCCTTGTGCGGATGGATCTCATTGTAGTCGGCAAACCATCCCGGCAACTGCGCGATGACCTCAGCCGCGGAAGGCAATTGATTCACGTAGACGTAGTCGCGCTTGAAGGTTTTGACGAAGGCCTCCGCGACACCATTGGACTGGGGCGAGTAGGTCGGCGTGGTGCAGACCAGCAACCCCAACGAGCGCGCGAACTCGCAGGTCTCGCGCGCGGTGTAACAGGGACCGTTGTCGGACAGCCACTCGATCGGATGCGGCGCGCCCAGTGCCGCCGGACCAAAGCGATACTCGACGGTCTCGCTCATCAGATCGCGCACCATCTCGCCGGACACGCCACCGCTGGTCGCCAGCCACCCCATCGCCTCGCGATCGCAACAGTCGAGGCTGAACAGCACCTGAATCGCCTCTCCATTCCAGCAGCGGATCGTAAAGACATCGGAGCACCAGCGCAGATTGCTCTTGAGGGTGACCACCACGCCCTCATGGGTGCGCTCGCGCCGGCCGCTATAGCGCGGCAGCAGCAGATGATTCAGCCGCATGATGCGGTAGATCCTCTTATGGTTAACTCGCGCTCGGCCTTCGGCCTCGAGCTGACGATTGAGCAACGCGGTCACCCGCCGGTAGCCGTAACTAGCGCGCTCAGCGACGATCGTGCGGATCAGCGGCAGCAGCCATTCATCATCCGGTCGCGGACCAAAGCCGCATCGTCTACCGGCTGCGAGCTTGCGCTGCACGATCAGGTTGGAGCGCGCCACTCCCAGCGCCTCGGCCAGCGGCTTCACTGGGAACCTCCCGGTCCGGGCCAGTTCGAGCGCAACAGCAGTTTTTTTGAGCGCGTCAGCTCTAACGCTTCCTTCAGGATCTCAACTTCCAGCGTCTTCCTGCCGAGCAGACGCTCAAGCTCGTGCACCCGCGCGCGCAACTGCTTGGCCTCGGACACGAGCACCACCTGCTCGTCCGCGCCCAGGCTTTCCAACTCGCCCTGTTCCATCAGTCGCCGCCAGCGAAACAGCAGGCTCGAAGAGATCCCGTTGCGCCGCGCGACCAGGCTGACACTCGAGCCCAGCGCCACCGCTTCCGTCACCAGTCCGCGCTTCTCTTCGGCCGTGAATCGCCGCCGCCTGCCGCGCTGCGGTCCTTCCATTACTTCGATCCCATCCGGTGTCTTGGTCATAGGTCTGTCCTATGTCTAAGCCACCGTGTCCGGTTCCAGAAGGGGCTACATCACTCCCACCGCACCCCAAGTAAGCAAAAGCAAGATGCCCATTACGGCGTAGGAACGACGCGACGTAGAAACGTTGTCGCCGCTCATAGGCCTGTCCCGATAGTAGCCGAGAACCGTATAGACAGCGGCAACCAGTGCAGGGACTAACATCGCCCAGTATTTCCAGTCCATGCTTTGTGACCCCCGCATCTTGGATAGCACGTAAGTCCTACTCCAAGAATTGAAGACTGCCGACCTGTTACGGCTTCGCCGTTATATCGCTTTTCGCTCATTGTCATCTCCAACATGATTCCGGTTGACAGGGAATTATGTTGGAGTTGACAGTAGAGCCGTGATGCGCTAATCTCCAATCACTATGGACACGAAAGTAGAAGCCGGTAAGCCACTCACGACTCAGCCGAGCATGACGCTGCGGCAGCTACGCGAGCGATTCCAAACCGAAGACGATTGCAAGGCTTTCATCCGCGATAGCCGCTGGCCTGATGGCGTTCGCTGTCCGCGTTGCGGCAACGACAAGGTCTATACCCTTAAGCAGCCTTGGAAATGGCAGTGCCAGAGCGCCAAATGCGGCAAGAAGGGCTATCGCTTTGGCGTGCTGACCAAGACGATCTTCGAGAACACCAAATATCCGCTCAGGGTCTGGTTCGAGGTCGGCTATCTGATCTGCCAGTCCAAGAAGGGCATGAGCGCTTTGCAGCTACATCGTCAGATTGGCAGCGGCGATTACCGCACCGCTTGGTACATGGTCCATCGCTTCCGCGCGGCCATGCAGAACGACGATTTCCAACAACTGACTGGCGAGGTCGAAGTTGACGAAACCTACGTTGGCGGCAAGGAAAAGAATCGCCATTGGAATAAGCGCCAGCACAAGAAGGGCGGACCTCGCACGTTCGGCAGCGTCGGCGTGGTCGGCGCGATCGCTCGCAAAGGCAACGTTGTAGCTCAGGTAATCGAGAATCTGAGCGCCGATACCCTGAGCACGTTCGTCGAGAAGGCCGTTGCGGACAAGGTGGAATTGCTCGTGACCGACGAAGCGCGCGGCTATAACGATCTCAAGTACTTCTACCCGCACGAAGTCGTGAAGCACAGTAGCGAGGAGTACGTGCGCGGCAACGTGCACACTAACTCGATAGAGTCGTTTTGGGCTTTGCTAAAGCGCGGGATTATCGGGACGTACCATCAAGTCGGCAAGTCTTATCTGCCGCTGTATCTGGCGGAATTCACCTTCCGCCACAACGAGCGTAAGAACCCCGATATTTTCGAGAAATTGATTTCATCTTGCTAGTCAAACGACAGGACGACCGACGGAATTACAATAAAAGACAGAGGAAACCTTTAGGGACGCACATTGGCACGCTTGGACAGATAGGTATAGAAGAATTTTCTATACTCGCTAACGAGATCGTTAATTTTTTCCTTTGAAAGATCGGTCAATTTCAGTTCAGCGAGTCGAGCGTATGCAAGCTCCTCTGCCTTTGCGAGGAGTTCTTTTCTCGATATTTCGCCCAATTCAAACATAAGAGCTAATTTATAATATCGTACCAATCGTTGTCCACAAGAAAGCGGGCGACAGACGGCATAAAAGTGTCTTGCCAAAATGGGTCATGCGGATCGGCTAGACCGCCACTATTTCTTGTACACAAATCTTTGACCAGATCCTTATAGGGCCCCTGAAAACTCAGATCAATTTCCAAAAGCGCTTCAACTTCTCCTTGAGTCGGAGCCGTTCTACCGCCAAGTTTTAGGTAAACGTACGTGGCCTTAGCTGTTGCAACTAGGTCTGTTCGATGCGATTTGCCCCGATCAAGATATTCGCCAAAAAAACCATGATCTTGGAGCCTTTGGTAATCAGACCCTAGTGCAAGTCCCATATTTTTCCCCAAGCTTTCCGGTGATTGAGTGATAATGTGCTTAAACAAATCCTCGCGCTTCGCGCAACTTGTCGTTAAATGTGTGCTATTCTCAAGGCACGATGCCCAAATCCCTTGAGATTAGTTCACGCGGTCTTGATTTTGACGACTTCATGAAGGCCATCGTTCGCGTCCAGTCGGAAAAGCCAGAGCGAAAGACGAAGCGGAAGAAGAAAGCGGCCCCGAAGGGCCGCTAGCGCTATGACGCGCCGATTGCTATAAACCGAATCGGCACTAAGCCTCACCTGCCTTTCCACCCTGTTTGGCGGGTGTCGCCAGCCTCTTGGCCCCGTTATTCACCGTGGGGCTAGTCGGAGGACCAAGAGGCATTGTTTTCCGACCGCGCCGTGGTTAGTGTCGCAAGCACGCCACGGCGCAAGTTTTTTAAGCATTGTCGCGCAATGCGTAATCTACGATGTTGCGTGCACGCGCGTTGACGCTCAATACGTCACCATCGGGGCCAGCCGTTCGGACAATTAAAGATTCGTAGTCCAAACCAGCGCCGATGGCCCATTTCCGTATTCCTCGATACATCGGCGGAAACGATGCGGTTTTCGTGTCGAGACGTTGAGCCACTTCTGCTGCCGTCCGTGGACGCTCAATCAAGGCACGCAAGAACATCCGGCCTAACTCAGGGAGCGCCACTTGCGGCTTTGGTTCTTCATGAACAGGTCCATGCGCACCATTGCCGTTAGATAGGGCAATCTGTGGACGTTGCTGTACGATTAAGGCTTGCAAGCGAAGCGCTTCTTCGGCGCTCTCGCACTCAATAGAACCGTTGGGGTTAACGCGATAGGACATAGCCCATTCTCCTTGCGAAATTCAATAAAACCACACAAGGACGGGCTTGGCAAGCTTTGTGCCGCCAATCAAGGACCACAATGGTCGGATTATGAACAGATTATTGAAGCGGCAAGCCCGATTCAAAGGTCGGCCTTCCGCTTTTATGGAAGTGGCGGGACTTCAGGTACTGTGCCACATACCACTGGCGGCTTTGCTTGCCCTTTATTACTAAGCGTTTGCATTATAGCCATAGAGTTCGTAATGGCGGGATTGTGAGAAGCTACCCGAAAGTTACCGGTGCAGTTGATCACTTCTGAAGGATGCTTTCCTTCAAACATCAGCGTGCTGCCGTTTATATTGCAATTGGTGTAGCGATATCCGTCTAACGGGACGGTCTGGTGCGAGAAGTCTCCAGTCTCTTCATGTAGAGAGTCTACTTCTGTCTTCCATTCTGCTTGCGTAGCGCTCCAGTCTCGCGAGTAATGACGGTCATAAAGATCGACTCCGACGGCACCCCAGGTAAGCAAAAGCAAGATGCCCATAACGGCGTAGGAACGACGCGACGTAGAAACGTTGTCGCCGCTCATAGGTCTGTCCCGATAGTAGCCGAGAACCGTATAGACAGCGGCAACCAGTGCAGGGACAAACATTGCCCAGTATTTCCAATCCATGCTTTGCAACCCCCGCATCTTGGATAGCACGTAAGTCCCACTCCAAGAATTGAAGACTGCCGACCTGTCACGTCGTTCGCTTTTCTATCGCTCTTTCTCATTACTGTCAACTCCAACATAATTCCCGGTTGACATGAGGCGAAAAAAGAGCGAAAACCAGATTTATGGCGGCGGCGCTCCATATCCATCGAATCGACTCCATGCAGGTTCACGGGGAGGAGGATTGCAAATCCGCCGACTCCATGCAGGTTCATGGGAAGGAGGATTGCGCATCCGTCGCAAAAATCGTCGAACTCCCTGAATTTGCAGGAGTTTTTCGTGGCCGGGAACTCACCCGCAAAGATCGCCGGCTGAGTTCGGGCCTGTTCCCTATCGACGAATTGATTGGCGGCGGAATCGTCAGGGGTAGAGTCAGCGAGATAACTGGGGGTGCGAGTTCGGGCAAGACTTCGCTCGCAGTATCTTTTGTAGCCACCGCGACCCGTCGGGGAGAAGTGGCAGCATGGATCGCCGCGGCGGACGACTTCGACCCGGAAAGTTTCGCCGCGGCGAATATCGACCTGGCGCGAGTCCTGTGGGTGTCGTGCGGCAACACCAGCATACGAGCATCCGAGATACGTCAAACCGTTAGCGGCGGCGGCGCCGGAGCGAGCTTACGGGTCGGCGAGGTACGTCAAAAAATAGTCCGGTCCGCAGGCACGGGCGAACTCAAAGCGGCGGAATGGCTGCTGGCGGCGGGCGGATTAGGCCTGGTGGTAATCGATTTCGGCGCCGGGATGCGCGGATTGCCACAGAGCGCCGCGCTGCGGCTGGCCCGCGCCGCCGAACGGAGCGGCACGGCGGTGATCGTACTCGCGGGGTCGCGGATGTGCGGGACATTCGCGGCATTGAGCCTCGCGCTGCGGCGCGAGCGCGCCTGTTTCAGCCGACCGCGCGCCAATGCGCCAATTCTGTTCGATGGGATGGTGATCGAGGCCCGGGTGGCGCGCAACAAGCTAGGCGGTTCAGGCAGTATCGCAACCTGGAAGGCTGCGATCGAACCGTCCGCGGCCTTTGCGGAAACGCATCGACGCGAAGGCGGATTGCAGCGGATGATGGGTAATTCCGCGGCGTACTGACGCATGGTTTATCACCGATGTATCGCGGCAGATTCAATCCCGGCGACGAAATCGATTCCGCGCCGTCGGCGCGGACCGTAACGGAGCGCGGCCCGCACGGCCATCAAAATGGATCGATGCGGCGAATCGCATGCATTTTCGTGGCGGACTTTCCGCTCGCGTCAATCGTACGGGCGAATCCCGAACTGCGCGAGCAGCCGTTGGCGATCTCCCAGAGGCCGAGCCATGAAGGCCAGCCGGCGGCCGCGGAACATCCGCAGCCGCATAGCCGGCTGAGCCAGATCTCGCCGCGCGCCCGTGCCGCCGGCCTGCGACCCGGGATGACTGTGGCGCAGGCGCGTGCGCTGATTCCCGACATAACGATCACGCATTCGTCGCCCTTAGCCGAACGCGCGGCAATGGATGCGCTAATCGATGTGGCCGAATCGATCTCGCCGATCGTCGAAGAAGGCGAACCCGGATGCCTATGGCTCGATCTGACGGGAGCTGAACGCTCTTTCCGACATATGACGGCGGCACAAGACCCGGATGGCACGATCGAAAGCGCGATCGCGGGAGAAATCATCGGGCGCGCGCGGCGGATCGGACTGGAAGCGGCGGCGGGAATTGCTGCGAGCAAGGAGACCGCATACCTGGCAGCGCGATGCGGCGGCGCGCGGGTGATTCCAGACGAAAAGGAGCGCGAATTTCTCGATTGGATGCCAATCGAGCTGATTGGCCTGGGCGTCAACGAGCGTGGCGACGACGTCGAAACGATGCTCAAACGCCTCGGTATCCGGCGTCTG
Source organism: uncultured Pseudomonadota bacterium (assembly GCA_963837035.1). Taxonomy (GTDB): domain Bacteria; phylum Desulfobacterota; class Binatia; order Binatales; family Binataceae; genus JASHZA01. Next base: position 127,312 of record CAWIMH010000015.1, on the reverse strand, counting down.
GGCGATCTGGCGCGGCTTAACGGAGATGCGGTAGGCAGCCGGTTCGGGAGCCGCGGTATCGAACTGGTCCGGCTCGCACGGGGTGAAGGTTCAGCTACGGTAATCGCGCGGCCGCGGGCGGAGACATTTGTCGAAGCGGTTGAGCTCGAATACGGACTCGAAAATCTCGAACCGCTGGACTTCGTGCTGCGCGCGATGATTGGTCGATTGACGGAGCGGCTGGCGTTGCGCGGATTGGTGGCCGGCGATCTTACGCTGTCGCTGGGGCTGGCCGACCATCGCCGCGATGAGCGCCGGGTGGCGGTGGCGGCGGCGACCAACGAAGTACGCGCATTGCTGATATTGATCAACCTGAGCCTGGAGGGGTCGCCCCCGCCCGCTGCGGTCGAAACCATACGGCTCGAGGCCGAACCGCGAACGCCGCGGCCGGCGCAAACCGACATGTTCCTGCCGCCCATGCCCGCGCCGGACCGGATCGAAGCGGCGATCGCGCGAATTTCCGCTCTATGCGGACCGGAACGCGTCGGGACGATCGCAAGCGGAAATTCATATCGCCCGGAAGCGCTTCGGATCGGCCGGTTCGCCCCGCCGCCGGCGACGAATCACGTAGCTGCGTCGGGCATGGTCTTGAAAGAGGGAGGGAACGCCGTCGCGCGGATGGTGCTGCGAACGATCCGGCCGGCGGAGGAGATCGAAGTGATGTGTGCGCGTGAGACCCCCGAATTCGTGCGCGGCAAAAGCGTCTGCGCGCGGGTAGTCTCGGCCGCGGGACCGTGGCGGCGCCAGGGCGAGTGGTGGGCGGCGACGGGCGCGGACATGATCCGACCGCAAGGAAATCAAAATGGCCCGACCGCTCGGCCGGCGGCGTACGCCCGCGATTATTACGAACTGGCACTCGAAGACGGCGGTATTTACCGAATGTATTGCGACCTCTATTCCGGAAAATGGTTCGTCGATGGACTTTACGATTAATGACGTTCCAGCCGCGGGAGAGCGGCGTGGTAACCGGATAACAACGCAGGCGTAAAATGGGCCGTCATCCGGAATACGTCGAGTTGCGCGCGCGCAGCGCGTTCAGCTTCCTTGAAGGCGCGAGCGCGCCCGAGGATCTGGCCGACTGCGCCGCCGCGATCGGATACGATGCGCTGGCGCTCGGCGATCGCGACGGCGTTTACGGTGCGCCGCGCTTTTACCAGGCCGCCACTGCGGCGAAGATCAAGGCGATCGTCGGCGCCGAAATGACGATCGACGAGGCCAGTTTCGGACTGCCCGCTACGCCGGCGACGCCCGCACGCCTCTATCTGCTCGTGCCCGATCGCGCACGCTATCGTAACCTCTGCCGGATGATCACCGCGTCGAAGCTGCGGACCATCGGGGAGAACAAGGATGGTTCGCCGCGGTATCCGGCAAAGGGCGAGAGCCGGGTCACGCTCGAGGAGCTCGAGCGGTTTGGCGCCGGCATGATCTGTCTGGCGGGCGGGGCGATGAGCCCGCCGGGGCGGATGCTGATGCGGGGCGATGATCCGCGCGCGCTGTGCGATCGTCTGGGCGCGGCATTCGGCCGCGGAAATCTTTATCTCGATCTGCAACGCCATCTGGATCCCGACGAGGAGCGGCTAAACCGCAGGATTGTGGCGTTGGCGGACGCTTGCGGCTTACCGATCGTGGCAACCAACGGGGTTTGTTTTACTCTCGGTTCGCCCGGCGCAGCGCGCGGAGTGTCGGCACCGGCGGAGCTGCATTCGTGCATGCCTGCGGATTCGATATCGCTCGACGGACGGCGCGGGTCACCACGGATTTACGACACGCGCACTGCGGCGTGGCATGCCGGCGACATGGTGGAGCGCGCGCTGCTCGACGTAATGACCTGCATACGGTTGGGCACCACGCTCGAGGATGCGGGACGGGCACTCTGGGTCAATAACGAGCGCCATCTGAAAACGCCGGGTGCGATGGTCGAGCTGTTCCGCGACCAGCCGGGCGCGATTGCCGCGACGCGCGCGATTGCCGAGCGCTGCGAATTCACCTTGCGCGATCTCGGCTACCGTTTTCCCGACTATCCACTGCCGCCGGGCGAGACTCCCGACAGCTATCTGCGCGCGCTGACGCTGGCCGGTGCGCGCGAGCGCTGGGGCGTGCCCGATGATCGCACACGACATCAGCTTGAACACGAACTCGGGATCATCGCAAAGCTCAAGCTGGCTGGTTATTTTCTGATCGTTTGGGACATCGTGCAGTTCTGCCGTGAAAACCGGATCATGGCGCAGGGCCGCGGATCGGCGGCTAATTCCGCGGTCTGTTATGCACTCGGGATCACCGCGGTCGACGCGGTCCGGATGGAGCTGCTGTTCGAACGGTTCCTCTCGGAGGAGCGCGGCGAATGGCCGGACATCGACATCGATCTGCCCAGCGGCGATCAGCGGGAGAAGGTAATTCAGTACGTATACCGGCGCTATGGCGCACGTGGCGCCGCGATGACCGCCAACGTGATTACCTACCGCACGCGCAGCGCCATACGCGAAACCGGCAAGGTGCTGGGTTTTCCGCCCGACCAGGTCGATCGGCTGGCCAAACTGAATTACGTCTACGAGTTCCAGGATCAGCATGACGAATTTGTCGAGTTGCTGCGCAAGGGCGGCGTCGATCCCGACGCTCCGCGCGTCGGCCTGCTGGTTGAAATGGTGCGCCGGTTGAAGGGTTTGCCGCGCCACCTGGGGCAGCATAGCGGTGGCATGGTGATCGGCGCCGGTCCGCTGGATGAAATCGTGCCGCTCGAACCGGCGACGATGCCGGGCCGCGTTGTGATCCAATGGGACAAGGAGGATTGCGCCGACCTCGGCATTATCAAGATCGACCTGTTGGGGCTCGGCATGCTCGCGGCGCTCGAAGAGGCGATTCCGCTGGTGCGCGCGCATGAAGGAGTCACCGTCGACCTCGCCCATCTGCCGGCCGACGATCCCGCGGTGTACGAAATGTTGCGGCGCGCCGACACGGTCGGTCTCTTCCAGGTCGAAAGCCGCGCCCAGATGGCGACGCTGCCACGGATGAAGCCACGTACGTTTTACGACCTGGTGGTCGAGGTCGCGATAATCCGGCCGGGACCGATTGTCGGCAAGATGGTGCATCCGTATCTCGATCGGCGTAACGGGCGCGCGCCCGTCGAATACGATCATCCGTCACTCGAACCGATCCTGCGGCGCACGCTGGGGGTGCCATTGTTCCAAGAGCAATTGCTGCGGATGGCGATGGCGGTGGCAGGTTTCAGCGGCGGCGAGGCGGAGGAATTGCGCCGCGCGATGGGCTTCAAGCGATCGACCGCGCGGATGGAGAAAATCGAATTGCGGATGCGTGAAGGGATGGCGCGCAATGGGATTGCATGGCGCTACCGCCGACCGGATAGTTCGTTCGATCACTTCCTTCGCGCTCTATGGGTTCCCGGAATCGCACGCGGCGAGCTTCGCGTTGATCGCATATGCATCGGCGTACCTGAAATGCCATCATCCAGCGGCCTTTTTCGCAGCGATGCTGAACTGCTATCCCCTCGGCTTCTATCACCCGGCAACTCTGCTGAAAGACGCGCAGCGCCATCGCGTCGAATTGCAGGCCGATCGACGTCGCGCGATCGAATTGGAAGTGCACTATCGAGGATGCCGCGCTGCGCCTGGGACTCAAGTACGTGGCGGGGCTGCACGAGGAAACCGGGCGGCGGGTGGAAAACGAACGTAGCCGGCGGCCGTTCGACATCGATCGCCGATTTTGCCGCGCGGGTGGCGCCCAACAAGCGCGAACTTGACGCGCTGGCATATGCGGGAGCTTTTGCCACCTTCGGCATGCCGCGGCGCGAGGCGCTCTGGCAGGCGGCGGCGGTTGAGCGCGATCCGCATAGTCTGCTGGCCGGAGCGCAACCGGCCCGGCAGTCAGGCAAATCCCCCGACCGTCGCGATTCCCCGAGCACCGCGAACTCCAGTTGCCGAAGATGGCGCCCGTCGAAGAGACGCTCGCCGATTATGCGGCCACCGGCATTACCACCGGACCTCATCTGATGGCTCATCTGCGCGCGCGGATTGCGGGCCCAGGGAGTACTCAGTGCGGCTGAACTGGCATCGGCGCCTGACGGGTATGGGTCAAGGCGGCAGGCGTGGTGATCGTGCGGCAGCGACCGGGAACCGCCAAGGGCTTTCTCTTTCATCACGCTCGAGGACGAAACCGGAATAGCCAATGCAATAGTCACTCCCGATATGTTCCAGATAGACCGAACGCTACTCCATCGCGCGTCAGATTGCTTATGGTCGAGGGACCGTTGCAGAAGCAGGATGGCGTGATTCACGTGCGCGCGCGCCGTTTCCGTGAACTGAGATCGCGGGCGCCATCCCGCGATCGCACGATTTCCATTGATGCAAGCCGATTTGCCGAGTACATCAAGCTCTTGCCACTATCGATGTTCCAGGGAGCAGTCCGCAAATGAATCTTCAAGCGCAAAAATCCAAGGCTGAAGCTTTTCGCCAGATGCATCAGCACAAACCGATTCTCATCCTGCCCAACGCCTGGGATGCGCGAGCGCTCGCATCTTCGAAGAAGCCGGCTTCAGTGCGATTGCGACCACCAGCGCCGGCGTTTCGTATACCGCAGGCTATGCCGACGGTCAGATGATTCCGCGCGACGACATGATCACCATCGTCAGGCGGATCTCGAGCAGCGTGGAGCGTTCCGGTCACCGCCGATATGGAATCCGGGTTTCGCGCGCGATACCGGGGACATCAACGACACTGTGCGCATGATCATCGAAGCCGGCGCTGTCGGGATCAATCTCGAAGACACGGTTCATGGTGCGGGACAGCAACTTCATGACCTGCCGACAGCGGTCGCACGCGTCCGCGCTGCGCGTGAAGCGGCGCACAAGGCCGGCGTTCCGATCGTGATCAACGCACGCACCGATGTATTCCTGCTCGGCATCGGCGAGAAGGCCACTCGGTTCGACGATGCGGTGCGCCGCCTGAACGCCTATCGCGAGGCGGGCGCCGACTGCCTCTATCCCATCGGACTGTTCGACGTCGAGACGATTGGCCGGCTGGTGAAAGGCATCGATGGCCCGATCAATATGATGGGACTGCCCGGTACGCCGCCCGCTGCGGGAGCGGCTGGGAGTCGCACGGGTCAGCACCGCATCGGGTCCGACGCGTGTGGCAATGACAGCGACGCGGAAAATCGCGGCGGAGCTAGCGCTTACCGGTTCATTCGACATTTTCGGCGGCGACACGATGGGCCATCCCGAGGCCAACGCGCTGATGGCGAAGCGCGGCGGCTGAGCTTCTCCAGGAACTGGAAACGCATTTGATGTCGCCTGTCACGTTCGAGGTCACCTTCGAAGGGCCATTGGATCTCCGAGCATCGCTCGAGATCTTTCGGCGGTCGGGCGACGATATGATCGACCGCTTCGACGGCGAATGGGCCGTGCGGACGACCGGGAGCATCGGCCGCGCAGTTCCCTACGCCTGCCGCGTGGCCGGCGTTGTCGAGCACCCACGCCTGATCGTAACGGCCCCGAGTGAACACGACCGCGAAGTTGTGGAGCAGACGGTGGCTGCCGGTTTCCTGTCGCTGACTCCCGAATTTGGGGAACTGTGCGAGAGGGATTCGGCCATCGGACGGCTGGCGAGGTTGCACCGCGGATTTCGGCCTGTAATGCAGACTGATCTGCTGGGAGCGCTGGTGCGCTGTGTCAGTGCGCAACAGGTCAACCTGAAGTGGGCGTCGACCGTACGCCGACGACTTGCGGAAAGCTTCGGCCGGCCTCATCGCATCGGTGAACATGTAGTGTATAGCCTTGACGCCGAGCGGATCGCCGCGCTGAATGTCGACGACATTCGCGCACTGCAGTTCACCAATCGCAAATCGGAATACATAATCAACGTGGCGCGCGCGGTCGCCAACGATGAATTGAGTATCGCGTATCTCGCCACGCTTGCGGACGACGAAGCAATTGCGCGAATTACGGCCATTCGCGGACTCGGGCTTTGGACTGCGGAATGGATTCTCGCGCGTACGCTTGGGCGGCCACGGCTCTCGGTGTTCGACCTCGGAGTTCGCAAGGCGATCGGCAAGATCTACTTCCGCGGACAGATGCCATCGCCGGAGGAGGTGCGCGAAGCAACCGCGCATTGGGGCGGAGCGTCGGCAATGGCGCAGGGATTGGTGCTGCACGCCCAGCACGAGCGGACACTGGAAGCGGAGGCCGGCGCGACGCCGATCAAACCACTCGCGGCGAAATCGCCGACGCGCGCCCGTCTCTCCCAGCGGGAAAGACGGGCCGCGGAGAGCCAGATTATTCCTCGGTCTTGATGAAGTTTGGTTTACGCTTCTCGACGAAAGCCTTGACTGCTTCCTCGTGGTCCCTGGTTTTGAAGGTCATCATCTCGTAAGCGAGGCCGGTGTCCATGATCAGGTTGGCCTGCTCCTTGAGCCACTTGTTGACCGCGAGCTTGCTCCATCTGATGGCCCAGGTGGGACCATCCGCGAGTTCCTGCGCGAGATCGCGCGCTTTGGCCATCACTTGGTCGGGCGCCACCGCGTAATTGACCATCCCGATGCGGCCGGCTTCCGCGCCGTTGATGAAGTGGCCCCGCATCAGAAACTCTTTCGCGCGATGCGGACCAATCAGCAACGGCCAGATGACTGCGCCGCCATCGCCCGCAACTACGCCGACTTTTACGTGCGTGTCGGCAAACCGGGCTTTCTCGGAGACCACCGTGATGTCGCATAGCAGAGCGATCGTCGCGCCGAGTCCGACGGCGTCGCCATTGATCGCGCCGATAATGGGCTGCTCGACGTCGAGCATATTCTCAACCAGGCGGCGTCCATTGGAGGCGGTGATAGGACCGCGGCCTCGGCCTTTGCCTTTCTTACCGCCGGAGGGCTGGACGAGGGATCCGGCTGCCATTCCCTTGACGTCACCGCCGGCGCAGAAGGCGCGCCCGGCACCGGTAACGATGATCGCATTGACATCCTGATCTGCGCCGAGATCGATCCAAATCTGCTCAAGTTCGTGATGCAGCGGGCCATTGACCGCGTTTAGGGAGTCGGGGCGATTGAGGGTCACCGTCGCGACGCGATCCACCACGTCGACTTTGAGAAATTCATAATCGCTGTAGTCTGTGGCCATGGCGAATAAAACCTCCTCGTGTAGTGCAAGGTATACAACGGCACTCTCCGTGATAGCTAACCCTGCGCCATCGGAATGCGCTATGTTGGCGGCGGCTGCGACGGCCTGAGTTTGCTCGGGATCAAGCAGCGAAGGAGCTCTGCCACAGACTCGCGGAGGTTTGACAGTAAATGGCATCGGGAATCACCCGGCTCAACGGGCAAGTCGCGATCGTGACCGGCGCGGCACAGGGTATCGGGCGCGCAATCGCGATGCGGCTCGCGGAGGAAGGCGCCCGGGTCGCAATCGCGGATATCCAGGAAACTGCGGCCGCTGGAACCGCGGGCGAGATCAAAGCGGCGGGCGGCCAGGCTTATGCGGTCAGACTCGACGTCACGAGTCTCGACAGCGCGATGATGGCCGTCGAGAACGCGCAGCGCGAACTCGGTCCGATCGGAATCCTGGTCAACAATGCCGGATGGGACAAACTCGAGCCGTTCGTCGAAAGCACGCCGGAGACCTGGGACCGCGTGATCGCGATCAATTTTCGCGGAGTGCTCAACTGTTGCAAAGCCGTGATCCCAAAGATGCAGGCACGCGGCGGCGGTAAGATCGTTTCGATCGCTTCCGACGCCGGGCGCGTGCGGATCCTCCGGCGAGGCGGTCTATTCCGGATGCAAGGCTGCGATAATCGCGTTTTCCAAAACCATCGCGCGCGAACTTGCCCGTAATAAGATTAATGTCAATGTGGTCTGTCCCGGGCCGACCGAGACTGCGCTACTACGCGGCGTGATGGAGCAACAGCCCAAAGTGCTCGAAGCGATGAAGCGCGGGATACCGATGCGCCGCCTGGGCCAACCCGAGGACCTGGCCGGCGCGGTTGCTTTCTTTGCGTCGTCGGACGCCGACTACGCGACGGGCCAAGTCATCAGTATCAGCGGCGGCCTCACCATGACGGGCTGATTGGTTATCAGGAGAACACTTGGATGGCATCAGATACGAACCTCGATCTGGAAAAGGCGAAGCAAGTTGCGCAAACCGTGATTGGCGATGTCGCCACGGTTGTACACGGCGCGCTTTGTTATATCGGCGACCGCATGGGCTTGTTCAAAGCGATGATGGATGCCGGACCGCTGACCGTCGGCGCGCTCGCGAGCAAGGCCGGGCTCAACGAGCGCTACGTGAAAGAGTGGCTGGGTGCGATGGCTGCCGCGCATTACGTCGAGTACGACGCGGTCAACGATGCTTATCTGCTCACGCGCGAGTATGCCGCGGCGCTGGCTGACGAGGACTCTCCCTTCTTCATCGGCAGCTACTTCCAAATGGCGCAGGCGGCCGTAAGCATCGCGCCCAAGGTCGCCGACGCATTCAAGACCGGCAAGGGCGTTACGCAGGCGGAGTATCCATCGGGTTTTTTCGAGTCCGCGGAGCGCAACTCGCGGACCCGTTACCTGCACAAGCTCCTGCGCAAATGGATCCCGGCAATGCCTCAGGTAGTTGAGCTTTTGCAGGCCGGAGGTCTCGCTGCCGATGTCGGATGCGGCGGCGGACGGGCTGCGATCATGATCGCGCAGGCGTTCCCCAAAGCGCGTCTCATCGGCTACGACATCCACGCCGAATCGATCGAACGGGCGCGCCGCAATGCCCAGGAGGCCGGCGTCGCCGACCGCGTGAGTTTCGAGATCAGCGACGGTTCGAAGCTGCCCGAGGGGAAATTCGACTTTGTTTCGACTTTCGACGTCGTTCACGACGCGGTCGATCCCGCCGGCCTGATGGGCGCGATTCGCCGTGCGTTGAAGGATCACGGTACCTACCTTGTGCAGGAAGTGAATGTGTCGAACGAGGTCAAAGATAACCTCCGTCCGATGGGCAAGATGATCTACTCGGTAAGCACGCTCTATTGCATGACCACCTCCCTCGCCAATGGTGGCGCGGGAATCGGCACTGCGATGGGGGAGCCCAAGGCGCGCGAGCTAGCGACGCAGGCGGGTTTCTCGCGCTTTACGCGACTGCCGATCAAGGACGACTTCGCGGTGCTGTACGAGTTGCGGCCGTAGACTGTCGTCCATTGCCTCGCCAGGAAACGCAGGGCAGAGTGTTACGGACCTGAAGCGAGGCATCGATGAGTAACGCAGGACAATCAAAGGCCATCACCCGTTCAGCGGCGATTCGCGCGCGCGTCGGTCATCCGATAATTGACTCCGACGGCCATGTCGTGGAATTCGAGCCAGCCCTGCTTGACTACCTTCGCGATGTCGGCGGCAGCAAGATCCTCGATCGTTACAAAACTGCATTGGACACTGCCTTTTACTTCCGCTGGAACCACATATCGACCGAAGAACGACGCGAATTTCGCGTTCCGCGTCCGGTTTTCTGGCCGTATCCGGCGAAAAATACGCTCGACCGCGCCACCGCAGCGCTGCCGCGCCTGCTCCATCAGCGGCTCGACGAGATGGGCCTGGACTTCACGATACTCAATCCCAGCCAGGGATTGTTCGCACCGCATATAGGTGACGACGAATTGCGGCGAGTAGTCTGCCGCGCTTTCAACAATTATCACGCCGACATTTTTCGCGAATACGCCGACCGCATCACGCCGGCCGCCTGCGTCCCGATGAACACGCCGGCTGAAGCAATCGACGAACTCGAACACGTCGCCGGACTTGGACTGAAGGTGGCGATGATGGCGGCGTTCGTGCGTCGTCCAATCCCGGGATTGGCGAAACAATCGCCCGAGATGGCGCGGTATCTTTCGTGGATGGACAATCTCTGCCTCGACAGCGAGTACGATTACGATCCGGTCTGGGCCAGATGCGTCGAGTTGAAGATTTCACCGAGCTTCCATTCCTTCGGGCTCAACTGGGGCATGCGCACGTCCATCTCGAATTTCATGTACAACCAGATCGGCCATTTCGCGGCGGCCGCCGAAGGGATTTGCAAGGCATTGTTTCTGGGCGGTGTGACCCGGCGTTTCCCGACGATAAAATTCGCCTTCAAGGAGGGCGGAGTCGGCTGGGCGGTGAGCCTTTACTGCGCGCTGTACGAGCGCTGGCACAAGCGCAACCTGCGCACCCTCGACAACGTCAATCCCGCCCGCCTCGACGTCGAACTGTACCGCGAGTTGTGCCGCAAGTACGGAGACAAATTCACCCAGGGCAGACTCGATAATGAGCTGGTGCTGTCGGAACTGGAGAGCGGCGGCGGCGGCGATCCGTCGGAATGGGACGAATGGCGTCATTGTGGAATCGAGCGGGCCGCCGACGTTTACGATTTGTTCGTGCCGCACTTCTTCTTCGGCTGCGAAGGCGACGACCGCGTGACGTCGTGGGCATTCGACCGAAAGCGCAACCCGATGGGAGCACGGCTCAACGCGATTTATGGATCCGACCTCGGTCACTACGATCTGATTGATATGCGTGACGCGGCGGTCGAGGCCTATGAAAGCGTGGAGCACGGCTTGATGACGACGGAAGACTTCCGCGACTTCGTCTGCGTCAACCCGATCAAACTTCATTGCGGGATGAATCCCGACTTCTTCAAGGGCACCGTCGTAGAGCATGAGGCGGAGAAGGTAATGGCGGAGACCAGACGGACGGAGTCTGCAACGACTAACGGGATGGACACGTTCACGGCGGCGCGGCAGGGCCTTACAAAATAGAAAAACATCCGCTCGCGATTCGTTTCCCGGCATAGCGGGAACGGATCTCCCGGCCGCAGCGCAGGGCCATTGCGGAGGCGCGCCGGCCTGTGATTCTTATGTAGCGAGGGTAAAGTTTGATGCAGGCAAGCAGGATCCACAGGACCAAATCGGCACTCCGGCTGACGTTAAGCGCAAGCTTCATATGGGTCGCAATCGCTATGGCTGGCTGTGTGCTGAGCGTCGCGCCGACCTTGGCCCAGGATGACGAGCCGACGCCGACCCCACAGGCGCAGCCTTCGTTAACGCCCCAGCAACTCGCCCAGGGTAAAACAGATTTCATCAAACATTGCGCCCCTTGTCACAGCGAGAGCGGCAAGGGAAATGGGCCGGAGGTCAAGGTGATTCCGGGGATAAAGCCGTCCGATCTGACGCTGATTAGCAGGAATAACGGCGGCGTCTTCCCATATCAACAGGTCGCGGACACGATCGACGGTCGCAAGGGCGTACCGTCGCACAAGCGTTTCGATATGCCTTTCTGGGGAGTCAACTTCCAGCAGGAAGGTAAGGAGTTCACGCCCGCGAGCGAAGCGCAGGCGAGGCTCCGTATCGCCGCGGTCGTCTCCTATATAGCCACCCTCCAGGCCAACTAATCCTCACGCCGGCAAAGAGCTAAGCCCGGTGCAAATCCTGAACAATCTCCTTTAGCACCCCATGGTCGCGATCGTTGCGCACCGGAATTTCGAACATCACGCGATTCACCCCGGCAAATCGCCGCTTGATAACGCTTGCGATATCCGCGTAAGTGCCGACCGCAGCGAAGGCATGAACCATCTCGTCGCTGACCAGTTTGGGCATTTCGTTCCATTTCTGCTGCACGGACAAGCGATGCAGATCCTCGGCCTCCCGGGCCCATCCGTCGAGCTCGAAGCTCGAACGGTACGAGCGGGTCGAGCCATAGAACGCGATCGTTGACTTCATTTTCTCAACCGCCTGCGCCAGCGCGTCCTGGTCCGGAGCGGCGCAGATAAAACCGCCGCCCGAAATTTCGAAATTCGCAAATTCGGACTCCGGCCGTCCGGATTTCGCAAAGCCCTTCTTCAAGTTCGGGAAAGCGATCTCATCGAGATAGCGCCGCGTGACGATGCCATGCAGCCTCACGCCCTCGCAGGTTTCGCCAGCGACTTGCAGCATTCTCTCCTGGACCGCCGCGATCATCACCGGAATCTTGGGTTTCTCGAGGCGGGGTGGCGAAAAATTCGGCGTCATCAGCGAAAGGTTGTAGTGCTCGCTGTGGAAGTCCAGCGGTGCGCCGGTCTGCCATGAGTTCCAGCACGCGCGCATCGCACCGACATAATCCTTCATGCGCTGTGCCGGTTTTGACCAGGGCATGCCGAATCGCCGCGTAACATGACCCTTGACCTGCGAGCCGAGACCGACGAACAACCGTCCGCCACTCATTGCCTGCAGGTCCCAGGCGATGTAAGCAGTCGCCACCGGGCTTTTGGTGAACGCCAGCGCGATGCCGGTCCCCAGCTCCACTTTCGACGGCTCCTGCGCGGCGATCGCCAGAGCCAAAAATGGATCGTGTTGAGTCTCGACCCCAAGTACGGTGTCGTAGCCTAGGGCCTCGGCGTCGCGCACCTGCTGGCGCAGCGTGTCCCATCGCGGACCAGAATGATGAGCCCCGGTGTCCATCTCGGGCGAGTAGGGAGTTCCCCAATTCAAAACTTTTTCGAGTTTAAAGGTCGCCATGGCGCCGTTATCGCTTCCGGTACCGGCGGATGTCAAGCAAGCGCACCGTGGCCAACGCTCCTTGCGATCGGATGCCGGAGTTGTAATTCTTTTTGGTGATACGCGCTCGAACGTCAGCGGGCGTCACGAGGCGGTTCGAGTAGGACGCGCCCCTGTGCAAATTGAGCACTGAAAATCCGCATTCACCACGAGAACATCCATCAAACACCCCCTTCCACATGTTGTACGCGGATGCCGCGCGATGATTCTTCTCGCGCTGCTGGCCGGTGCGATCGCGTGCAACAAAGGCGTCGAGGAACCTCCACCATCCGCTATGGCGAGCGGCCCCGATTGCCTGCCTGACATCACCCTTACCGATATGCACGGCCACAAGATCTCGCTCGCCTCGCTCAAGCGGAAGCCGGTGCTGTTCGATTTTTTCTACACCACCTGCCCGGGTCCTTGTCTGATGTTGACGGCGCGAATGAAACGGATCGCCGATGAATTAGGTCCAATGCTGGGCACCAGGGCGTGGTTGGTCTCCGTCACTGTCGACCCGGAGCATGACCGGCCGCAGCAGTTGGTGGACTACACCAAAGAACAGGGGGTTGCGGATACCAAGGGCTGGCTGTTTCTCACGGGGACCCCACAGCAGATCGATCAAGTCATGGCGCGCTTCAAGTTGCGCCGCCAGCGCGAGCCCGACGGGTCCGTAGACCACGTGCTCGAGTTCTTCCTGGTTGGCCCGAACGGGCATGAACTGGTTCAATACCTGGCCTCTGACACCAATCCCGCTAAGATCGCCGGCGACCTCGAACGAGTGGCCAACGGCGAGCAGGTGGTGCGCAGCGGTGATAGCGGCGCGCATGGCTGATCGACTCCGGTCAGGCTCCAGGTAGAGGGTCAAATCGGACGCGGATTCTGGCGAGCGCCATGCAACCCGTAGTCGGCGTCGCAATTCAGCCAGGCAGTCCTGGGCCGGCCCACCGCTGCTATATCGTAATCCCGGGTGCCGGAAAGGCGCGGCAGAACTCCCGCACCTCGGCGCCGACCCGCGCAATCGTGACCTCATCGTCGATATGCGCGATCACCTGGTCCATCCAGACTGCAACCCGCCGCATCTCGGCTTCCTTCATCCCGCGCGAGGTCACGGAAGGGGTGCCGAGCCGGATCCCGCTGGGACTGAACGGCCTGCGCGGATCGTAAGGCACCGTGTTGTAATTGCAGACGATTCCTGCGCGATCGAGTGCTCGCGCCGCCTTCTTGCCGATCACCTTCTTGTTCGTGAGATCGATGAGAATCAGATGGTTGTCGGTACCGCCCGAGACGAGGTTGAACCCGCGATCGATCAATTCAGCGGCCATCGCCTGCGCGTTGCGGACTACCTGGTGCGCGTATTCTCTGAAGGCGGGAGTTGCCGCTTCCTTGAGCGCCACCCCGATCGCCGCTGTGGTGTGATTATGCGGACCGCCCTGGAGACCCGGAAAGACTGCCTTGTCGATCTTTTCAGCAAGGTCCTTGCGGCACATGATCATAGCGCCGCGCGGACCACGCAGGGTCTTGTGTGTGGTCGTCATGACGATGTCGGCGTAGGGTAGCGGATCGGGATGGGCTCCGGCGACGACTAACCCGGCAATGTGCGAAATATCGGCGAGCAGGTACGCCCCGACCTCTTTGGCAATTTCACCGAACGTCTTGAAATCGAACTGCCGGGGGTATGCGGTTGCCCCCGTCACGATCATTCGCGGCCGTTCCTTACGTGCGAGATCCCTCACCGCGTCGTAGTCAATTCGTTGCGATTCGCGCTCGACCACATAGCGGATAGGCCGCCAGAATGTCCCGCTGATGCTCACGTCCCATCCGTGCGTCAGATGGCCGCCATGCGGCAGCGCAAGCCCCATCAGACCTTCGCCTGGCTTAAGCAGAGCGAAGTAAACAGCCAGGTTCGCCGCCGAACCCGAGTACGGCTGTACGTTCGCATGCTCGGCGCCAAACAGCGCCTTGGCCCGCTCGACCACCAGCGCCTCGATCTGGTCGATGTAACGCTGGCCCTCATAGTAACGGCGTCCCGCGTAGCCTTCGGAATACTTGTTGGTCAGAACGGAGCCGGTCGCCTCGAGCACCGCCTTCGAGACGTAATTCTCGGATGGAATCAGGCGGACCGATTCGAGCTGGTAGCGTTCCTCTTCCTTGACCAGGTGGTAAATCTCAGGATCGATTCGCTTGAGTTCGTCCACGACCAGCTCTCCGTTCAAGAAGAAAGGCTACCGCGCGAATTGCGATGAAGCAAAAACCGCCAGTTCGGGCTTACTGCAAGTCTGACGGCGTCATGCGCGCGATCCAGGCGCGATAGCTGCCGTCGTAGCCGACCGCATTTTGCCGTTCGCGCACCCGCCGCACAATCTGCTCCACGGCTTCTGCTGCCAGGGGTTCACGACCTTCGATGCTGCCCGCGATGCTCTGCGCTTCCTTGTTAGCTGCCTGCCGCGCCGCTTCTGCGAGTGGCGCACGGCTGCCGTCGTCGGCCAAACCAAGATACTGCTCCGCCACTAAAATGCCGATTTCCGTACCGCTGTCGAGCGAGTCCTTGATGTTGCCCTTGCCGGTCAGCACGTTGCCTGCGGCGTACACTGGTGTGCGCCCGTTCATCAGCAATCCCAGCTTCTCATCCTCGTACTGATAGACCTCGCCGCGCTGTGGGATCCCGGCTATCGGTTCAGGAATGCTTCCGATGGAGCTGACTGTAAGCTTGGCCCTCACCGGTTCCTGGGAGTTCGGCAGCGTGCGCGCCTTGCCTTCGACTACTTCGGTATGACTGACCTGTAGCCCAGCGAGACGATCGTCCTCTACGATGACGCCGGTCGGTACGCGGCGATCTTCAAACTCGAAAAGGTATTTGCGCTGCGCCTTTTCCAGGATTTTCCCTCGCGCCTGGCGCATCGCCTCCGCCCGTTTGGGCGTCGCGTCGGGAGCAATGTCGGACAATGGCATGTCCAGTACTCGCCGCCGGTAGAACAGCTTGGACGGCTCCACGCCGAGGTTCTGCCACGTCAGCTCGTGGTTTTTGAGCACCGGCTCGATTCCCTCGCGCTCCAACTTCAGCATCTCCTCCTCGATGCCGCGCTCGCGCAAGGCTTTGAGGGTCATCTCGATTTGGAGCACTTTGATCACGTCGATCGAGGCCAGGCCGCCGCCGATTACGATCGTACCCGGTTCCAGCTCATAACGTGGACCGTCATATGCTCTCTCTTTGTAATGATTAAACCAGTAGATAAGCGGATTCTGATAGATCAAGCCGCGATCGATGAATCGGTCGGCCTCCTGAATCGGAAACGGCCTGTCACGCCAGGCACCGTGCGTCAGCACCACCGCACTTAGTCCCCATTCCTCGCGCAACTCATCGAAGGCGAGATCGCGGCCCATCCGGGTCAACGGCACATACTCGACGTTGGGATGGTCCAGGCGCTTGTTGATCTCTTCGTATTCGTCCCGGCGTTGCTTCACATGCCAGCGCGGCAGTCCATCTTCGATTTTTCCGTAGGGGCGCGGATTCTGCTCGAACACGATAACCGTCGCACCGCGTTGCGCGAGGACGTTAGCGATTTCGGATCCGGCTGTAGCCGCACCGATCACCGCGACAACGTGCCGCGGACTGGAATTGACAGGATCACTCATGATGTTCCGGTCGAGGCTCACGCAAAGGGGCGGGCCGTCGAATTCTGCCTTCCGGGCATACTGCCGCGCTCTCGTGCACAGGGCAAGGTGTCGCGAAGCAGTCTCGCGCCCATTTTCGTGCTAAGTCGCGGGCATCGGGGACATTCGCTTCTACTCAGAATGGATGTTGCCGTTGCAAATGCTGACTTGCGCCCGCCCCTATCCCATGTTTTCCTGATCGCCGGATGATCTTTTCGCGCAAGGCTCTTTTGAGATGGCTATTCGTCGGCGTCGTGTGCGTCGGGTCGGTTCTGGCTGGATGCTACGTAGGATACAAAAGCTACACGGAACACTACACCGCCGCAGACACTGCGCTAGGCGAGGAGCACACCGTCAACTACCCGCCGGCCGACGCCCTTCAGCTCACTGAGGACGCGCTGCGCGGCGACGGCATATTATTCGAGCGTCAACCCGACAACTCGATCATCACGCTGTGGCGCGATGCCGATGTGAATACGCCCACCGGCTGGTTCCACCTAGTCATCTCTCAGCAGCCGCGCTACCGGTACGAGATCCAGGTCAATCCGGAAGATAAAAACAAAAGCAAAATTATGGTCAACGTCCGCACCGAGTCCATCCCGGACGAATCGCTACCAAGCTATAAGGCTAGTGCTCGCTTCGATTTGTTTAAGGAAATAGATGAGCTCGCGGCCAAATTCCCTCCGCCTTCCCAACTTCCCACTACTGGCGGCGTCAACTTTACCTTGCTGCCGGACGAAGACCTGAGGGCGCTCTCCAAACGGGTGACAGGAAGCGAGGCCAACTGGCAAGAGATCGCGAAGGACAACGGCCTTTCGTCACCCGCAGAGGTCACACCGTTTGAGAATATCTGGGTTCGAAACAGCTTACTAAAGGGTGCGACGCGCTGATGGGCGGCGTGCGCAGGGACTTGGAACAAACACTAACGACGGCGCCCGTATCCGCGCGACGAAAAACAGAGGTTATTACACGGTCGAGGTGCTAATCCGCAGCCACCAGCGTGCCGTCGTCGTATTCGGGAGCGAGGCCGCTCGGGCTCACCGCAGCGACAACCGACAAGAACTGCTCAAATGTCATTTGGAGATTAAGAAATCCCCCTTGGCAAAAGACCCATCCGTAGTAATCCAGGATCTCGTCAGGAATCATCAAAGGTAGCCGTGGCAAGCTGGAGACGAGCGGAAATCTCCGTGGAGCCTCGGTTCTTCGGACCTCAGCGTAAGCTTCGGCCGGGCGGTCGGCATCCCCTGTCAGCGCATTCGTGTCCCTCAGGGGCACTACATTACTTCTCAAGCTTCGAGCCATCTGCCGACCTCCTGCAACTCGACGGTAGCGGAGTCTGTACCATAGTATTCACGTGACGGGCCTATGCCAAGTGCTTCACTTCGGACAATTCAGTGCTAACGCGTTCTATTAGCACGAGTCGTAGTAAATTAGACATTTTATCGACTAACTATCAAAGAGCCTTAAAGAGCCTATAAAGATGACATTGTCTATTCAAGCTCTAATCTTGGGTATCATACAGGGCCTGACTGAGTTCCTCCCAGTCTCCAGTTCCGCCCATCTGGTGTTAGCGCCTTGGCTCTTCGGCTGGCAGGATCAGGGGCTAGCGTTCGATGTAGCGTTGCATTTGGGGACATTATTAGCCTTGATAATCTATTACTGGCCACAATGGGTTAAAATGGCAAGTTCGCTGGTTAACGAAGACCGCGAACAACGACACCTGCTCCTCCTGCTGATTGTCGCTTCGGTACCTGGAGCGATCATTGGTCTTGCCTTTGAAAAGCAGGCCGAGACCATCTTCCGTTCCCCACTCCTCATAGCCATTGCGATGGCTGTCATGGGCATCGCACTCTGGTATTTCGATCATATCTCGGCCCACAGGCGAACAATTAGCGAAATCACCCTGATTGATGCGCTTCTCATCGGCCTGAGTCAAGCCCTTGCGATCATACCCGGCGTCTCCCGGTCAGGTGCGACCATCACGACGGCGCGTATCCTGAGCATCGACCGGCAGGACGCGGCCAACTTTTCATTTCTGATGGCAACGCCGATTATCGCTGGCGCGGGGTTGGTCGAGGGACGCCATCTCATTCATGGCGCGCTATCGTCGGAGGTGATGATTGGATTTGCGGCGGCCGCGGTGTTTGGCCTTGCTGCCATCGCCGCGCTAATTCGTTTTGTACGCACACGAACGTATGCGCTGTTCGCCTGGTATCGAGTGGCGCTGGCGATCTTCGTGATCGCAGTCTTTCTTATGCGCGGATAGCGCTGCGGCCTTTGCGCGGCGGGCTCGCCAAGTGCCCGCCGCGGAGGGGTTTGCGGTGTTACGCCTTCGGCGCGGGCACGCGGCCCTTGTCATCATATACGAAGGTATCGCCAGGCGGTTCGTCGCGCGTGCGCTTGTGTGAGCCGTCGCAAAAAGGCTTGTTCTTGGAAAGCCCACAAGCGCATATCCACACCGGGAGTTCGGTTCCCTCGGCAACCTCGTACGGGGCATTTCTCTCGAGTTTGACCAGTCGGGCCATGACTTCCTCGCTAGGCGTTCTTGCGGCGCGAAACGGGATGCTTCGCGCTCCGGATGTCAGCAATCAAAGACCAGTGCCCGCGGATAGTCAATGCGCGTGGCTGCGTGCAAGTCGCGATGCTCAGCTTATCGGTTGATGGACTGCTTCGGCGGCATCGGTGGCGGCTATGCCCGGGCGGCGCGCGTCGGCCCCGATCACCAGCATCGCGACACCGGCTATGGCGATCGCGATTCCTACGATTTCGCGCGAGCTTGGCCGTTCGCCAAGGAAAATAATCGCGAACAGAAACGACAGCATCGGTACGCCCGGGATTACGAACGCCGTGGTCCACGCGAGCGAAAGCCGGCTGATCGCGCCATACCAGGTGAGCGAGCCCAGCAGAAAGACGAAGAGCCCGGCGAACCCGACCACTGCAAGAACGCGCCATTCGGCAAGTTCCCACAATGCGGTGTGGTCCACGGCGAGCGCAATCGCCATCAACGCTCCCGCCGCATAGATGTAACGTGCGCCGGTCAGACATCGCGGCGTCAGGGGAGGCATCACGCGCAATGACAGCACATGGGAGGTTTGCCAGAACAGTGGCGTGACGAAGAGCAGCAGGGCGGCGTAAAGCGGCGCGAACGCGCGGCCCGCTCCAACCACCGATCCGATTCCCGCGAGCACCGTCGCCGTCGCGATCAGTTGACGCCAGGAAGGACGCTCGCCCAGGAATATCCCCGCCATCAGCAACGAATAGACAGGCTCGCTCTCCAGCAGAATCACCGCCGCAACCGCGTCGATTTTCGCCAGTCCGTAGACCAGAGTGAGACTGGTCGCGACCGTTCCGGTCATCGAGGCCCCAAACAGCCAGGGCAGGAAGGATCGGTCGAGGAGCGTCGACAGCTCCCCCGATAGCGCCAGCATCACGATCGCTCCGCACGCTGCGATCGCGACCGACCCGGCACAGAACACCAGCGGATGAATATTGAGCGCACCATACCGCGTAATCACCGGTTGCGTGGCGCTTATGACCGTGTTGAGCGCGGCGCAGGCGAAACCGATTCCGACCGCCTGGCGCACCGGTCGGCCGCCAGCATCCATGGCGATGGTCGGGGAAACTGATTCGGGTTTCATCGGTCGCAGCTTCGAATGGCTCGCCCACGGATTGCTGCATCTGCGGGTCGGCGCGGCTATGTTAGTCGCCAGCGTTCGTCTTGGAAAATGAATGTGCCAATCGAGATGACGGAAGGCGCCACGCCACCATCGCCGGAAGCGGCCGGCACGGCAACCGCAACCGATCTCGGAGTGGCTCCGCACCGCGGGCCTGACGACGCCCCGGGTGGGACGGATCGCGATGCGCTCGCCTCAATCACGCCGCGCCTGGGATTCGCCATCATTTTCGCCGTTGGCGTGCTCATCTTCATGGTCAATCTCGGTGGCTATCCCCTGTATACCAAGGGCGAGCCGCGAGAGGCCGTCACCGTGCTCGACATGGTCCATGGTGGCGGGGTCATTTTGCCGATGCGTGCTGGCGTCGAGATTCCCTCGAAGCCGCTGCTGATGCACTGGATCGCCGCACTGGTCTCGATCGCAGCGGGACGAGTCGACGAATGGACCGTGCGGATTCCTTCGGCGCTCTTCGCCATCGGGGGAATGCTCGCTTGCTACGGCTACACGCGAATTCTCTTCGATCAGCGCGCCGCGTTTTTCGCGGCCCTGATCCTCGGAACGTCGTTCCAATATCTGCAGGCTGGAACCGGCTGTCGCGTAGACATGACACTGTCTTTCATGCTGGAGATCGCGTTTTTCGAATTTATCGCCATCGCCGAAAACCTCAGCAACCGCACTGCCTTGCTCTACCTCGCGATCGCGGCGGCCGTGCTGACCAAGGGACCGGTGGGCGCGGTGCTGCCGGCGATCGCGGCAGCGGCATGGATCGCGCTCTCGGGCAGATGGAATCTGCTGCCGCGCCTGCGCCTGGTTCGTGGTGCGCTGATCGTCGGAATCATCGGTTGCTCCTGGTACGTCGCGGCGATCGCGGTCGGCGGCACGGACTTCGTACACAAGCAGCTTCTCGCCGAAAATCTTTACCGGCTGATTCATCACGCCGGCTACCACGAGGGGCATGCACATGCGTTCTACTACGAAGAAGCCGCCCTGTTGGCGGGTTTCATGCCCTGGTCTCCAGTTGCGATCGCCGCCTGCGCGCAATACGTTCGCGGCCGGCGCAAAATCGATGCCCGCTTCGGCTATCTGCTGGTCTGGTTCGCGAGCGTGCTGATTTTCTATAACCTGCCGCAGAGCAAGCGCGGGGTCTATTTGCTGGCGCTCTATCCGGCGCTCAGCGCCATTACCGCGATCCTGATCTGCGACGCGATCGACCACCGCGAAGTTATCGCCGGGTTGGTCAGATGGCTCGCGCGTGCCGCCGGCGTGACTTTCGCCGCGATTGGAGCCGCAGCGTTCGCCGGGTTGATGATGCTCCACTGGTGGACCGCGCCCCTAAGCCTGATTTTGGCCCGGTTCGACATTCACGCCGCTGGGCTGATCCCCGCACTAGCGGCGGCAGCGCGTCACTTCGCCTTGATGTCGATCGCTCTGCCCGCTGCGACGCTCGCGATCGGTGTCTACCTGAGCCGTTCGCGGCCACTCGCGGAAAAGCTCTTCCTCGGCATCGCGAGCGCCTTTGTCTGTATCGCACTTGCGGTAAACCTCATCGTGGAGCCGGCCATCGCCAACACCCTGGCCACAAGAGACTTTGCCGTCAAAACGGTCGAATTGGCCGATCGTGGCGTCATTGGGTATTTCGGCAGTCTCGACTACGGCTTCGCCTTCTACAATGGCAGGAATATCGACTTCGTGTCCCCGCGCGATGCGAATGCGCCTGAATTTATCGTCAGTCCGCAGGATGACTGGAATCTGGTGGGACCTGAAGTGCGCTCACGGTTCGCGATCGTCCTGCGCAGCAATCCAACCAACCTCGACGGTACGAGCCCGCTGCTTTTGTTGAAAAAAATTGCAGGCTCCACGGACGCCGCGGCTCGACGCCTGTCCCTCTGACGGCCGAAAAACTAGGACAGCTTCGTCTTGCGCAATTCCGAAACCGCTGCCGCAAGCCGCGGCAATATCTCGCCGGTAGGACCGCGCAGGCTGATGTCGCAAATCGAAGTTATTTCCGACTCATAGAGGTTCGCTTCTATCAGCGTTCCGCCGCGTTGCTTGACCTCGAGCGCGAAGCCAGCCGCCGGATATACCGTCGCCGAGGTGCCTGCGACAATCACCAGATCTGCACGCGCCGAATGGTCCACGCAGGCTTTGAGTACGTCGGGCGGGATCGGCTCGCCGAACGACACCGTATCGCTCTTCACTAACCCTTCGCATTTGGGGCAATCCGGGGGCAGCTTCTCGACACTGATCTCAGCGGAACCGAAGCGTGCGCCGCATTCGATGCAGCGGAGCAGCTTCCAGTTGCCATGGATTTCCGCCAGCGCATCCTGGCCGGCCTGACGGTGCAGGTCATCGACGTTCTGCGTAATCAGGAAGCGCAGTGCGCCCATCGCCTCGAGTTCGGCCAGCGCTACGTGACCCGAGTTGGGCTTAGCGACCTTGAGCGGACCCCACAGTTCGTCATTCTGCCGGCGAATACGATCTTCCCAGGCTTTCTTGGGGTCAGCGAGAAAAATCTGGTAACCGTTCATCGGCGGCTCGCCATATTTAGTCCACAGTCCGCCGGGTCCGCGGAACGGTGGAATTCCGCTTTCGACCGACATTCCGGCGCCCGTCAACGCGATGGCATAGCCCGCGGCAAGGATCTTCCGCGCCGCCTTCAGTATCTGTTCGTCGGATGCGTTATGCGCTGGCTGAGTCATGGCCACTCGCGCCTCCCTTTTGGCGGCGCCCCCGCCGGATCGGTTAGTTCACCACGCACGAGGTAAAGGTAAAGGCAAACGCACTCAGTCCGGGATCAAGTGCCTTCAATTGCAGGCTTCCGGGCTCGACCGATGCGTTGGCCGCCAGGTTGTACATCCGCGCGCGGTCGACCGTCACGAATGCACGACCGTTCTCGGGTTTCACGTCCGCACCGGGGCGTTGCCCTTCGCTCAGGATAACTTCAACGCGCGCTGGCTGGCCCGACGCCGGCGGCGCCATCACGAGGTTCACATCCATCGAGGTGTAGCGCAGAGCAATGGCAGCACCGATGCTTTCCGCCCGCGCACTTTCCTGGAGAACCGTCCAACGCCCACTAAGATACGTTGCGCCCTCGGCATGGCGGCCAGGGTCGCTATAGTCGGCGACGCGGTCCCGTACTATGCCGGTGGGATTACCGAATTGACCCCGGCCGTGGCCCAGATAGAGCTCTGGCGTCACCCGGTAGCAGACGGCGCCCGGACGGTCGCTGTCGCGCATCGGTTCCATCGGCGGTGGCAGTTCGAGTTCCGGATTTACCTCGCGCAGCATCTTCTGGATTTGGCTCTCCGTCTCCTCGTAGGACCCCTCGCCGAAATGGTAGTAGCGCAGCCGCCCCTGCGCATCGACCAGATATTTTGCCGGCCAGCAGCGATTGGAGTAGGCGCGCCAGATCGCGTAGTCGTTGTCGAGCACGACCGGGTATTCGATGGCAAATTGCTTGATGGCGGCCAGAACGTTGGAGCGCTCCCGCGCGATGCTGAATTCCGGGGCGTGGACCCCTACCGCGACGAACCCATCCTTCCAGTACCGCTTGTGCCATCCCGTAACATACGGAAGCGTGCGGATGCAGTTGACGCAGGTGTAGTCCCAGAAGTCGACGAGCACTACCGCCTTACCGCGCAATTCCTTGAGATTCACCGGACCCTGCTGAATCCATTCGCCGCCCTCGAGCGCCGGTGCGTAGATGGTCTCGTTTATCTGCGGCATGCGCCAACTCCCGTCCAGGTTCGCCGATATCGGGGATCAAGGTCCGCGGGGGACCTTATCACAGTGCGGTCATCGGGGATAAACATTGGTGGTTTGACGCCGGCGGAAGCAGGCGCTAGTGAAATCCCAATGACGTCCCCGTCACCGATCACGGTCATCGAGATCGTCACTCCCGCACAAATGGACCAGGCCTGGGCGCTTCGCCGCCGCGTTTTTATCGAGGAGCAAAACGTTCCCGAGGAAATCGAAATGGACGAGGACGACGCCCACGCCTTCCATGCGCTCGCACTGGACGGCGGAACACCGGTTGGATGTGGCCGGATGATGCGTCACGGCGACGAGGTCAAAATCGGGCGGATGGCGGTGTTGCTCGATCGGCGCCGCAGCGGGATCGGGCGGCGCGTGCTCGAGTTCCTGATGGATCACGCGCGCCGCCAGGGATGTCACCGGGCGATTCTGCACGCGCAACTTACCGCCGAGGGTTTCTATCTCAAGAACGGCTACATCCCGATCGGCGAGGTATTCGAGGAAGCCGGCATCGCCCATCGCCTGATGGAACATGCTTTGTAGTCAGCGTTTTTTATCTTGTTCCATCTGGCAACGCAGCAATAAAGTCGCTGATGACCTCAGCCAGCCGCTGCGGCCGCTCGATCAATACGTGGTGATGCGCATCCGGGATCGTGACCAGCCGCACCAACGGGTTGGATTCCGTTGCACGCACGGCGGCTTCGGCGGTCATGATCCGGCTCCGCCCGGCCCTTACCAGGAGGAGCGGAAGGTCGATCCGGCGGATCGTTTCGGCAACGTCGATCCCGTCCGTGCCAAAGAAGCTCTCGCGGTCGAACTTCATCGTATACCGGCCGTCTTCACTGCGCGCGACGCTATGCTCCGCGATCGCGCCGAGAATTTCCGGGGCAATCTCGCCTTCGTTGGGCATCAGGCGAAAGCGTGCGCGTGCCGTCTCGCGGTCGCGATAGTGCACTGTCGGTAGGCTTTTCAGGTGACGCAGATAACGATTGCGCCGCGGTCCTGAGCCAATCGCCACGTCAACCGCCACCACCGCGCGCGCCAGCTCGCCTTGGTGCTCCGCGAACGCGAGTGCGGCGATTCCGCCCATGCTATGGCCGGCTACTATGGGTCGGTCGAGACGCAGCGTCCTGATGAATCGTGCCAGGTCGCCGGCATAGTCGGCAGGCGCATAGGCCGGCGGCCGGACCCATTGGCTGTCCCCGTGGCCCCGTAGGTCCAGCGCCAGCATCCGCAACTCCGCCGGACGCATAGCATCCGCGACTGCTTGCCACCACCACGCATTGGCCGAATTGCCATGGAGCAGGACCACCGTCTGAGCGCCGCCGGGGTTCCATTCCAGGTAGTGCAGGCGCGGCGAGCCCTCGACAAAACAGCTCGACGGATCACTCATTCGAGGCTGTTCAAAAATCCGTCTAGTGCGGCGATCAAGCCAGTAGGATTATCCAGTAGCACGTGATGGTGCGAATTCGGCACGATCGTCATCCGCCCTAGCGGCATCCGCGCGACGAGTTCATCGGCAAATTCGCGCAACGCGCTATGCTCCGGGCGGACGAACAGTGCCGGACACCTTATATCGGCAAGCTTGTGCCAGGCGCTGATCGGCTCGCGGATCATCGTGCGGCGATCCATCTTGTGGGCCCATTTGCCGTCGGGCTCCTGGCGGAATGAATGGAGCGCGACATGCCGCATTACCTCGGGACTTGCGACCGTGTCGTCCGGGATCGTGCGGAAGGCGTCACACGCCTCGGCAAGAGAATCGAATCGGCGTCCCGGACGGCTCGCCATCGCACCGAGATGCTTGACCGCGAATTCCGGATAGGTTGCGGGAGCGTCGATCGCGACCATTGCCCGCAAATTCTCGCTATGCAGGCCTGAGTACACCATCACATTGTGCCCGCCCATCGAATGACCCACCAATACGGGCCGTCCGAAGCCCCAATTCGCTATGATGCCTTCAAGGTCGGCGATGTAATGCCGGGTGCCGTAGGCCCATTCCTGCGTCCACTGGCTGTCGCCATGACCGCGCTGGTCGAGCGCGAGCACATGAAAACGATCCGTCAGCGCCGGAGCGATGAAGTCCCACCAATGGGCATGAGCCGATCCACCGTGTACGAACAGCAGGGGTGGCCGGCCTTCGCCGCCGTAGTCGAGGCAATTGAGCGCGAGACCTTCAGTGGTGATATAACCGCGGCTCTTGATGGTGCCTGGCTGGTTGAGCGCATTCCGCATATCCTCCAAAGATGGCGTTGCGCTTTTGACTTTGCAACCTCGGCCATTCGTGTCACGATTTCTTTCGGGTATGCGGGAATCAGTCTCATTTAGCTCGATTCTGGCACTGTTTGCCGTGATCGCGCTGATATCATCCCGCAGCGCCGGCGCCAGCGAACCGTCACCCGCCCCGCCGCTTTCCACCTCGAACGACGCCGCCTCATACGCCGCACAATCCAACGCGGTCAAAGCGCACGCCCTGGTCGGCGCTGCGATCAACCTGACCGATAGCGATCAGGCTGTGCGGCTATTGTGGCAGGCCACCGACGTCGATCCGACGCTCGATGAGCCCTACATCTACCTCGCGCTCTTCTACAATTCGCGATCGCAATTCGACAAGGAAGTCGAAGTCTACCAGAAGTTGGTGAAGTACAAGCCGCGCGAAATCAGCGCCTACCTCAACATGGGCGAGGCCTACATGTCGTATTCACCACCGCGATTCGACGAGGCCCTGCCCTTTTTTCGCAAGGCCCTCGAAATCGATCCCGGCTCATCGATCGCGGCACTGCGCGTTGGCGAAATCTATGCGCAGCAGGGTAACCGCAACGAAGCTGTTCGTTATCTGCGGGTAGCCAGCAGTGACCGCGCGAAAAACCCCAACGTCGCTATGGAAGCCGATCAGATGTTGCGCCAGGTCAACGGTCCGTAACTAGAAACCAGGATCTCGATGTTCTCCTGCGGGCGACTCCCCGGGGACCGCCGCTCCGGTCGGCGGAGGCGCTTCAAACCCATGACGGAAGCCCGGCGGGACAAAGTCTCGATCGAAGACCCGTTGCTGCTCCGGCGTCAAAATCGCCCTGATACGAACGTACGCGGCGATCAAGAGCTTGCGGCGCTGTTCTGAAAGATTTCTCCGCGCTTGCTGAATATTCTCGCGCGTAGCCTCCATCACCTCGCCGATCTGAACCTTTTCCGCCGGCGTCAGCTTGAGCACCCGGTCCATCCGATGAAGCGGACCTTCGCCCGGCAGTCGCAACACATTGGTGCTGTAGACAAACGTAGTCGCCACGAAGCCGATCGCGAGACCGGCGACTGCCGCCAGAGCTAACGAAAATAAACTGGACTTACCCTGCAAGGTCGTCTAAATGGCTAACCGGCTGTTCTTGTCGCAGCGTGCGGTTCGAATCCTGCCCCGTGCTGTCCGCCCCGAGCAGCTCACCACCAGCGGTGAAACTGGTCAACTCGATTCCTGAGTCCTCACCCGCGATGGTCTGCTCGAGCGCATACGCCGATGAAGGCCCGGCTGTCTCGATATAAGCCGCAAAGACCGCCGCCGCCATCGCACCCATAGCACCAATCATCCACCACGAGCGCCCGCCGAATCCTCCACGAGCAGGCGCTGTTTCCCCGACGCGACGACCCGCCCTGGCCACAAGCCTCGGTTGCGCCCTCGCCGCCTCCACCATCGGTTCACCCTTCGAATGGAGCACCGGCGCGGTCAGCGCAAACACCCTGAAGGATTGGTCGCAGCGTTGACAGGTCCGTAAATGTGCGGAGAGGCTCGCACGCTGCTCCGGCTCCATGATGCGTTGCCAAAACGCGACAAACCCCTGCCTTGCTTCGAAACAAGTCATCGTAGTGCCCGACGTCGCCGAGTGCTGAGAATCTGCTCGGCACGCTTGCGCATTATTTGACGGGCTCGAAATGCCCGAATTTTCACTTTTGCTTCGCTCCAATCCATAATCTTCGCGATCTCCGCGACGCTCAGATCTTCCGTCTCTCGGAGAATCATAACCGTTCGATCCTCTGGCCGGAGCGAGTCTAATAACCGATGAGCTAAATCTACCGCCTCTTGTCGCTGCTCGGCTGCCGAAACTATCTCTTCAGGCGACGCCTCATTGACTAAATGCGCCCACGTATACTCAGGGGCACTAAAATCGGCAACCAGATCCTCCGGCCGGCGCTGCCGGCGGCGCAATTCGTCATAGCAGACGTTGGCAACCACTGCATGCAACCATGCCCCAAACGGCATCTCCGCCCGGAATGTCGAGAGTTTGGTAAACGCCCGGATCAGGCTCTCCTGAGCCAGATCTCTCACTATTTCCGGATCTCCGAAGAATCGATGGCATAGGCGCTCGACCTTTTCGCGATATCGCGAAGCGAGCTCCGCAAAGGCCGCGGTCTCTCCCGCCAAGACCTCAGCGATGAGTTCGTCGTCAGGTCTGACGGCCGGACTCCCCACGCACGCTTGGCGGGCGATCGCTAAAGACATAGCTGTCTATTACTACGCGCATCGCGCTTTCAGGTTACGGCTCTCATCGACAGCATGGTTGCCGGACTCTTTCAAACGCCCTTGGGAGGTGGCTCGAGACCCGCATTCGCCAGGTCTTCAGGGGTATCCAGATCCAGGACTACTCCTGGATCGTCCACCTCAACGTACGCGACCCTACCTGGGTCACCATTCACCACCATCCGCGCCCCTTGATCCTCAGGCGCCGCTTTAAGTTCATCGAAGACCGAACGCGCAAAAAGCACCGGATGACCGCGTCGGGTGCCGTGCCTCGCTATTATAATAGGCTTTAGCGTCCGCGCGAATTCTCCCACGAGGCCGCGAACGGTCTCGGCCCTTACCAGCGGATGGTCTGCGAGGTGCACGACTACTGCGATCGTATCGGCCTGGGTAGCCGCCAGTCCCACTTTTATCGAAGATAGCTGGCCGCGGCGCCAATCGGAATTATATACAGTCGCGATTCGCGATCCGCGCGGGACCGCCTCCTGCACGCGCTCACGATGCGCGCCAGTCACCACTATCACGCGCTCAACCGCGCCCAGCAGGGTCGTAACCGTATGCGCGATAAAAGTGGTGCCGCCAATTCGCAGTAGCGGCTTGGGGAACCCCATCCGCCGCGACTCGCCGGCGGCCAGGAGGATACCTTCTATTTTCTGACTCAATGCCGCGGTTGGACCGGGCGCAGATGGCCGAGTTTGGTTCCCAGGTTGAATCCGTCGCGAACCCCCGATCGGCGCTCACGGACGATTTCAGCCATAATTGCCACCGCGATTTCTTCGGGCGTTTCCGCCGCTATGTCCACGCCAAGAGGTGCGTGGATTTCCGCCAGCAGTCGCGGATCGATCCCGCCCTCTTCGATCCGCGCCAGTGTCGCTTTCACTCGCCGGCGCGATCCGATCATACCGATAAAACATCCGGGCTGTTTCAGCGCCGCGCGCACCGCGTCCTCGTCAAACGCATGACCTCGCGTAACCGAAACCAGGTAGCAGTGCCGGTCAAGCCGCAGCGAATCGATCGCGGCTCCAAACGGCTTGACGATGATTTCGTTTGCTGTCGGAAAGCGCTCACGATTCGCGAACGAGGCGCGGTCATCAATCACTGTGACGTGAAATCCAAGCATCGATCCGATCGCTGCCAGCGGCTGGGCGATATGCCCCGCTCCGACGATGATCAGCCGTTGCGCGCAACTGATCGGATCGACGAACACGCGCGTAGTGCCAGTCGCTTCGATGTGCGTGACGGCTTTAACCCCGCCATGCTCATCGACCTCGAGCAATCCCGCATGGGCGTCCGTGGCCCGCTCGGAAATGTGCTCAAACGCGGCGGCCTTGAGTCCCGCCAATTCGGGAACGGAACCCGACGCGGCCGGATCGATCACGATTTTCGCGCCCGCCGGAACCTCGCTCGACCGGCCTGGATCAACCAGGGTGACCAGTGCGGCAGGACGGCTTCGGGATGCCGATTCGGCCAGCTTTTGAGCCATCGGAAGGTCCGATCGCGGCGACCACAAATCGATGAAAACGTCCATGATCCCGCCGCAGGTCCCAATCTGCTGCTGATCGAAATCGCCGGTCAGATCGACTTCGGCGATACGTGCGCCGGCCCCCTCGTCAAGCAGCAAACGAGCCTTGCGAAAGACCTCGGCTTCGCCACATCCGCCGCCGATCGTACCAAACTGGCCGTCCTCGCGGACGATCATCTTGGCGCCCACCTCCCGCGGGGTCGAGCCGCGGACGTTAATTACAGTCGCGAGCGCGAAGGGCCGGTTTTGCTCCAGCGTGCGGACTGCCTCGGTCCAGATTTCCTCAGACACAGCCATTCCACCAAGCTCCCGCTGCAATGACGCTCGCGATCCCGGCTCTCGCTGTAGCGGTGCAGCCGCGGCGATCGAGCATCAACATCCTGTCTTCTATTTTGACGCTAACGGACGCACTTTTGCCAGTGGCACGCCAAAGCCTGGGCAAGCCGGGAGGTCAATTCGGCGTTCTGAGGTCGAGAAAACTAGCGGAAACTGGCTCTACTGAAGGCGTCGGCTCTGCTTCAAATCCGGTTCGGGTCGGTGCTGCTCGGGTTCGATACGTGGACGTTGCTGCGGCGCCGACCGCCCTCTTCCGCCAACCCATAACGCGCCAGCATGCGGTAAAGTGTCGATCGCGATATCCCCAACAGGTCAGCGGCACGGCGCCGATTGCCTTCGGTCTCTTCGAGCGACCGCACCAGGGTGATCTTAATCACATGGTCGAGCAGAAACGGGCCACGGGTTCCGTCGTTTACGGGAGTATCAACCGGGATGGCCACCGCCGCGGACTCTTCGCCGACAAGCGTTACGCCACCGATACTTTCGACGTTTGCGTCACATTTTTCGTCCCCCGCAGCATGTGCGATGTGCTCGGGTAGCCCATTAAGATCTATCCGGACGTTATCGGTGAGCATGACGGCACGTCGGATAGCGTGGGCGAATTCACGGACGTTGCCGGGCCATTCGTAGGCGCGCAAGGCGGTGAGGGCGCGATGCGAGATGGCCTCGATCTGTTTGCCGAAGAGGCGGTTGTAGTGCTCGATGAAATGGGCGGCCAGCGCGTCGAGCGCCTCGCGGCGTTCGCGCAGCGGCGGAATCACGATCGTGGTGGCGCCGAGACGATAATAGAGGTCGTCGCGAAACTGCCCGGCCTTGACCATGGTGCGGAGGTCGCGGTTGGTCGCCGCGAGCAGCCGGATATCGACCTTGTGGCTCAGCGCCGAGCCCACCGGCTGGACTTCGTGGGTCTCGACCGCGCGCAACAGCTTGGGCTGCAGGCGCAGGGGCAGTTCGCCGATCTCGTCGAGGAACAGGGTGCCGCCGTTGGCCGAGCGAAAATAGCCCAGCGCATCCTCGCGCGCGTCGGTGAAGGCGCCGCGCACGTGGCCGAAGAGTTGGGCTTCGGCCAGCGTATCGACCAGGTTGGAGCAGTTGAAGGTGACAAACGGCCCCTTGGGCACCGGTCCCAGCGTATGCAGCGCCCGCGCCACCAACTCCTTACCCGTGCCCGACTCGCCGCTGACCAGCACCGTCGCCTTGTACGGCCCCAGTCGCGTGACCGTCTTCAGCACCTTGCGCATGGGTCCCGACTTCACCAACATCCCGCCTACCTCGGCAGCACCTTGCGTAAGCGACTCGATTGCGAGCCATTCAATGCCGTCGGAAGTAACCGAAGGTCCGTTCGCGACGTTGTGAGCTGAAGACTCCGCTGCCAAATTGCACTCCCGCGCACGTGCCATACTGATTCGGCGCATTTTGTTGAACTACGGAGCAAGTCGCAGGCCACTACGAAATCAAAGTCTGATTGAGAGTACCTTCGGGGATTTCGAGGCTAATGGCGGCATCCGATGGCAAATGATTGGCATCCTGTCATCGGAATGCCGGGAATGTCCCACTCCAAGGCCAGCCGCTCTGTGTGACGGCGCGGAGCTAATTCGCGAATTCCGGGCCGCATATTCTCACGCGATCGATCAGTATAATTTTGATCTGTTGATGACGGCAGTTGGGGGCAATATTGCGACGGAACTTCTTTCCTTCGCTCGCGTTGACGAAGATACGCTCGTAATTCGTCTCCGTGGCACATGGCGTCTGCGGCACGGGATGCCCTCGGTCGAGGCGGTTGCGAATGAGTTCAGGGCGCTGAGCCGGCCCCGCAAGGTCGTGTTCGAGGCCTCCGAGCTGTCACATTGGGACAGTAGCCTCGTCAATTTCGTCATTCGGCTCGATCAACTCTGCCAGGAAAACCAGGTTCCATCGGATCTGGCCGGACTCCCGGCGGGTCTCCAGCGAATCGTCAGGCTCGCCGAAGCCGTCCCGGAAGCCAGAACGCGCGTAGCCGCTCGTCCCGGCAGCCTGCTCGAAAGTATCGGCCTGCTATGGATCCGCGGCAAGCAATCCGTCAGCGAATACCTGATTTTCCTCGGTGAGATCGCGATCGCTTTCGGCAAGCTGTTGCGCGGCACTGCCCGCTATCGCCGGTCGGATCTGCTCGATGTTATTCAGCAATGCGGCGCGAACGCATTGGGGATCGTGACTCTCATCAGCTTCCTTGTCGGTATCATACTGGCGTTCATGGGTGCTGTGCAGCTCCAGCAATTCGGCGCGGCGATCTACGTGGCGGACCTGGTTGGTATCGGGGTCGTGCGCGAAATGGGGGCAATGATGACGGGGATCATCATGGCCGGACGGACCGGCGCCGCCTTTGCCGCCGAAATTGGCACGATGAAGGTGACCAATGAACTCGACGCCTTTGCCACCATGGGCATTGCGCCAACCGAATTTCTCGTTCTACCCCGTCTTATCGGTTTGGTGCTGATGATGCCGTTGCTGTGCCTGTATGCCGATCTGGTCGGCGTGCTCGGCGGCGCGACCATCGGGTACACGATGCTCGGGATTTCCTTCGACAGCTACTTCAGGGAAACCATCCACTCGATTACGATTAGCGAGTTGGTCGGCGGGCTGTCCAAAGCCACCGTCTACGGAATTCTGATCGCCTACGCTGGATGTTTGCGCGGCTTCCAATGTGGCAACAGCTCCTCCGCTGTGGGCGATGCGGCGACCGAAGCGGTCGTTACCGGCATCGTGGCGATCGTTATTGCCTGCGGAATTTTTGCCGTGCTGTTTAACGTTCTAGGCATCTGAAGCGGACGCAAGAAGGGGCCTTATTTCAGTGGCATCACCCAGGATCAACGGCGACACGATGGCCGGCGCCGCCCCCGCGCACACCGGGAAGCCACCCCACATAGAGGTGCGCCATCTGAACATGGCGTACGGCGACTTCGTAGTGATGCGCGATCTGAATTTCGTCGTGCTGCGCGGTTCGGTTTTCGTCATCATGGGCGGCTCCGGATCCGGCAAGAGCACACTCCTGCGGCACATGGTCGGACTCCTCGAGCCGAGCGCGGGCGAGATCCTGTATGACGGCGTGAGTTTTACCGCGGCTTCGCTCGATGAGCGCGAGGCCGTCCTTCGCAGGTTTGGCGTGCTCTACCAGAGCGGAGCCCTCTGGAGTTCGATGACGCTCGCGGAAAACGTCGGGTTGCCGCTCAACGAGTTCACCGATCTGGACGCCGCCGAAATTCGCGAGATCGCGTCGCTCAAGCTCGCCCTGGTCGGACTTAGCGGCTTCGAGGATTTCTATCCCAGCGAAATCAGCGGCGGGATGAACAAACGGGCCGGCCTCGCGCGCGCGATCGCGCTCGACCCCGAAATCGTTTTCTTCGACGAACCCTCGGCCGGACTCGATCCCATAAGCTCCTCGCTCCTCGACGATCTGATCCTCGAATTACGCAATAGTCTGGGCGCCACGATCGTTGTCGTTTCCCACGATCTGGCTAGCGTTTTCCGCATCGCCGACAACAGCGTCCTGCTCGACGCCGAGGATCGCAGCATCATCGCCGAGGGGAGTCCCGCAGACCTGCTCGCCCACTCGCAGGACCCGCGCGTGGTCCGATTCCTGAGTCGGGGCGAACTTACCGCCAAATCGGAGAGGCAACATGGCTAAACGATCCGACCCTAAAACCATCGGCCTCTTCGTCGCCGGCGCGCTCGCCTTGGGCGTGGCGACCGTGGTGATCCTCGCTTCGGGCCATTTCTTTCGCCGAACCCACGAATACGTCGTGTTCTTCCGCGGCAATGTCAACGGGCTGCGCGTCGGCGCTCCGGTCAAATTCAAGGGCGTCGAAATCGGCGCGGTCAAAGATGTCCGGCTCAACTTGAAGTTCCAGGCCGGAGCCACCAGAAAGGCCGCCCTCACCGAAATCACCATCCCGGTATTGATTGATATCGACCAGGGCAAGCTCGCTCGTTATGGCACCGGAACATTCGATCTGAGCGATCCGACCGGTATTCGTATAGCGGTCGCCTCGGGCATGCGGGCGCAGCTCGCGATGCAGAGTCTGCTGACCGGCCTGCTCTACGTCGATCTCGAAATGTACCCCAACACCAAGCCCAATCTGGTGCTCAAAGCCAATAGTTCGATTCAGGAAATTCCGACTATCCCAACCGCACTCGAGGAGGCGCAATCAGCCGCGACACGAGTGGTTTCTGCGCTGGATCGCGTCGATTTCCCGAGGGTTTTCTCAGCCATTTCGGACACCCTCGATTCCATTCGGGATATCGTCCAGGCCCCCGAAACCAAAGAAACTTTTGCCAACCTCAACCGCACGCTGGTGGCGATGAACGAGACCGCATTGAGCATCCGCGAAACGTCGGAACGGATGAATGGCCAAATCGAGCCCACTGCCCGGGAACTCCGTGAAACTTCCGAAAGCGCCAATCTTGCGCTCAAGCATATGCAAGGCGCGCTCGACGCCCTGCAGGCTAGTCTTGGCCCCAAGGCACCGCTCATCTACCAATCCGGACAGACTTTGCAGCAGCTTTCCGACGCGGCTCGATCGCTCCGCGAGCTAACCGACTACCTCCAGCGCAACCCCAGCGCGATAGTGCGTGGCCGCGCCGCCCACCCAGTTGAGCAATGAGATCGCTGATTAAGCGCGCGGGAAGCCTCGCCACGATCTTCGCCATCGGATGCAGTTCCGTGCTCGCGCCGCGGCCGGATCTCGCGAAATTTTTCGTGCTCACGGCGGCTCCCTCCCGGAATCAGCCGGCTGCTGCGTCCACCGGCCAGCTCGCCGTCGGACTCGGCCCGGTCAAGCTGCCCGACTACCTCGATCGCAGTGAGATAGTGACCCGCGTCGAGCCGAATCGCCTGGACCTGTCAGAAAATGATCGCTGGGCCGAGCCGATCGAAGCGAATTTCCGTCACGTGCTGGCGGCAGATCTTGCGTCTCAGCTGCCAAATGCACAAATCGTCCCATTCCCCTGGTACGACACCACCCGGCTCGACTTTGCGGTCGAGGTCACGGTCGACCGCTTCGAACGGGACACCTCAGGGAATGCGCAACTGGTCGCTCATTGGACCGTCCACGAGGCGGCAGGCGGCAAGCTGCTGGCTACGCGCGATTCGAACCTGAGCGACCCGGCAAAATCGGCTGCTATGAGCGATTCCGTGGCCGCAATGAGCACTGCTATCGAGGATCTCGGTGTTCAGATCGCGTCCGAAGTGCGCAGACTCAGCAATCAAACCCGGGTTGACGCGTCGTCCTAGACCCGCGGGCTAAACCCTCGGGCCGATCGCAGTTGGACGGCTGGCAGCGGCTGCCACAACCCCCTCCTCCCGGACCCGCCGGGCGATCAAGCCGCGCGCCAAATCCTCGACCGCACGAACGAATTCCGAATCAGGCGCGATCTGCCATGGGTTCTGCGCGTGCAACTGAGCCTGTTCGAGCAATTGCTCGGCGCGCGGAATGCGTGCGAAGAGCGACCCCACGGTTACGATGGCGTTGCGCTCCTGCCTGGGAGTATTTTCGGCCGGCGCCTTGTTCATCACCATAGTTGGCGCAATACCCTGGAGCCCTAGATGGGCGAAGAGTTCACGAAAGCGCACGCCGCTTCGCGCCGCTGCGCGTGAGGGGTCGAGCACGTAAAGTACCTCCTCGGACCGTTCCCACGCCGCCACCACATTTGCGTCCACATGGCGTCCGCAGTCCACCACCACGACATCGAACGATTGCCGTAAATCGTCGAGGGCGGCGGAGACGGCAACGTCATCTACTACGCTTTCGGAATCCTCGATTCGGGACGGCGCTGCCAGAAGGCATACGCCCGAAGTGTGCCTCGTCAGCGCTGCCTCGACAGCCGATGCTCCCGGTTCAGCACGGGTCGCGGTAACCGGACGAATCGCCCGATCGGGTTCCACATGTAGGAAAGCCTCCAAACCTCCACTCTGCAGGTTCAAATCAACGATCGCGACTCGTTGGTTGAAGGCGTAGCGCAACGCGAGCGCAAGGCTCCCGCTGAGCGTCGTGACGCCAGCACCACCGCTTAGGCTGACCAGGGAGGAGATCGAACCATGTTCCATACGGTGATGTTCAGTGCCGAGGCGAGCCAGGATGCGGCTCAGACTGCTCGCGCTCAACGGCAAAATCAGTACCTCGTCGGCGCCCGCATGTAATACGCGCCGCATCGCGGCTGGCGAATGCGCGGGAAGGACCGCGACCATTGCGGGCCGATGCGGATGTCGTCCCTGCGCTTGCAAATATCCGATTGAGGCAGCCTCGTTGGAACCGAAAATCACCAGCGAGAGGTCGGAATGTAAGTGGTCTTCAGTCAGTTTTGCCGGGTCAACTTCGGCTATTTTAACGTTTGCCGCGCCGAGACCCGCGAAGAGGCTCTTGATCTCCGCAACCAGATGGCCGTCCCCGCCTACAAGTTCGACGCGCAGTTGGTCAAGGCGCTCTCTCGTCATCCGCATTAAGGCCATGAATGTCCCGTTCCGTTGGCTTCGTTTGAATTGCACGCAGTCGGCATGCCAACTTTGCGGACTCGGCTACCAGTCGCGTTTTGCCCTGTGCCCTGGACCCCAGGCCTCATCAGGTGCTAACCGGTATTGCTTAAATCCTGCCGCCTCTCGCACGCCACTCGAATTTGGATTTCTTGTTTGTCAATCTTGAGTGATGCGCGAACAACCTGTCCTCGTTGGTGTCGATAGTGTCCCGAAGATGACCCACCGCCGATTGCTCATGGCCGTCGCGACTGTGGCCATTTGCGTCACTTCCGCCGGATGCGTGAACAGTTCGCTGCGAGCCGCACGCGCCGAGATCGACGCAGGGCACTACGGCCCCGCGCACCAGGATCTGGTCGCCGCGGAGCGCAGCGGCCACGAACTCTCGTCGCGCGAAAAACGCGAGATCATCGCCGACCTCTGTTTGACGGAGTATCAGATCGGGATGCCCGCTTATCCGCTAGCGGAGCAGGAGCGCGCTTGTACCATCGCGGCCCGAGAGTCGGACGCGGATAGCGCCGCGCTGCTGGCGAAGGTCCAGGAGCGTGAGCGTGCCTCACTCGCCGGCCAAATCGACGCCGCCCTGGTCAGCGGTGACCCAGCCGAGGCGGAAGCCGGCATCGTGCGTTATAAGAACGTTCCGGGGAAAGACCCTCAAGCTGTCACGCGTTGGTCCAGACAGCTTTGGGAACTCGTCAATCGAAACGATTCGGCCGAGGCGCGAAGGCATGATCCCCGGCTCGCGCCAGTCATACTGCGGATTACGCAACAGTATTCCGAACTGCAAACCATCAGTGAAGCCGCCTTCAAGCGCTGGATCGAGGCCAAAACGACGATTGACGGAACGAAAATGGTCGATCGTGTCGTGGTCGGGAGAAACGTGCTCGACCTGTGGATCCCGGGCACACAAATGGCCACGGCGGCGCTCAATCTCGACCGTTTCGCTCACATCAACGACGCCATGGTCGCGCGA
Organism: uncultured Pseudomonadota bacterium; assembly: GCA_963837035.1. Taxonomy (GTDB): domain Bacteria; phylum Desulfobacterota; class Binatia; order Binatales; family Binataceae; genus JASHZA01. The sequence goes on along the minus strand of CAWIMH010000015.1, from coordinate 89,846 downwards.
TGCCACTGCTCCGCGAAAACCAATGTCGCCAGCGAGGAGAGTGGTTTGCCCGCCTACCTCGTACGTCTAGACACCGAAACCAGCCACTCCCAAGTCTTGATCCTGGCGCGGCCGCGATGATCAGAACTTCTTGAACATGACGGTAGGATTTCCCGGCGCAGTGCTCGCATAGGGGGCCATTAGCCCCGGGCGAAGGTTCAGGGTATCCGAGACCACCGTGTCGTATTGACCCATGTAGTCAGATGCGACCAGCGCGTCCTGTCCAACGCCCGGAGCGAAACTGTTGAGGGTGACCTTGGTATTGAGCCAGGACGCGCCGCCGTTCATCGAAGTGCCGCAATAACGGTCTAGTAAAAAGTTGTTTGGGCTTCTGCGCCGATCATAAAAACAGACAACGATTTTCCCGTTTTTGTCCGTACCTATCGCCGGATCGAACTGATCGGACGGGGTATTCGAGCTCTCTACGTTGTTGTTCACGCGGACGGGCGCGGACCAGGTGCTGCCGCCGTCGGTCGATTGAGAAAATTCGACGTCGGCAAAACCGTAGGATCCCGTGCTCGAGAGCTGATCCGGCAAAGTGGCGGAAGCCTGGCTCCAGGTCACATAGACAAATCCCGCATTCTTCGAGCCTTTTCCGATCGCCAGACTCGGCGACTCGGATGCCCGTATGAATCCTTGCAGATCAGCGCCATTGCCCAATGGGTTGGCGGATGCGATCTGGACCGGGGTCGAAAACGAGTTTCCGCCGTCGGTCGAGCGCGCGATTTTGATCTGCCGCGCGGTAGCCGCGCCGCCGTTTTCGCCGATCGCCTCCCACGCCACGTAGACCACCCCGGCACCGTCAACGGCAACTCGCGGCGTTGCAAGGTTCGCTGTTCGGGCTGCCCGCATCGGCACAAACCTCCTCCACGACCGTCGGCAGGCTCCACGACGCGCCCCCATCAGCCGAATTCACCGTCTCTACCGCTGCCCGAAGAATTGGCTGAGCGAACGGATCGGTCCCACATACTGAACCGGAAAAGTCCAAATCCATATAGGCGATGTACATGAGTTGCGGACTGGCAGAGTCGATTGCCAGCCAGTCGTCGCTGATGAGATGCCCGCCGTTGAGTTTGGTGATCGCGGCAACGGGAGCCATGAAAGACATGCCGCCGTCCACCGACTTCCCGATCGCTACGCCATTAACGGTGTTCAACCCGTCGAGCCAGATCGCACTGTAGTAGAAAGTGCTCGTATCGGCGCACGCGACCACCGGGTCGCCGGCCAGAACTTGCGAGAAGTTAGCCGTCGTGGTGGGAGCGCCGACATATTTGAACGCGGTGCCGTTGTTCGAGGAGGCGGAAAACCCTATTCCACTGACGCCCTGACCGCCGGCCATCGTGGTGATCTCGGCAGCGGTGTCGTTGAAAGCCACCAAAACACCGCTTCCGCACCATGCCGTCGAAGTTTCATTCTGGGTGAAACCGCTATATCGGGTCAGGGTGAGATTGGGCAAAGAGATTCCGCCCCCGCCCCCAGGCGACTTGCCCCCTGGATGTTCCGTCCTATGGCCATGCCCGGGCCTGGCTTCCCAGTCGCGATTTTTATCCAGATCGACCGCCTGGAGTTCTTTTTCGCGATCGGCAGCTGCCGCCAGATTGCGTATGGCGCCCCGAAAGAATCCGGGCCGTACCCATGGCAGACTTTTCCAGACAAAGATTGGCGCAAATAGCTGGTCAATCCGGGTTGAATCAGATTCGTACGCCTGCGATTTCCCAGTGGGCGAAATCGCCGCTGAGGCGAACGTCAGAGCTAGCGCTAAGCTCGCTATGAGAGCCGCCTTTCCTGGTTTGGTACCGCGATTTCGGCTCTGCTGACGGGCCTTGGCCATGGGCTTTCACCAGAGAAATCCGGAACAAGACCGATGCCATGGCCTAATCCGCGCGAGAAACGCATCAGAAATGTGTACAAGCCGAGCCTAAGAGCCAAGTCACGGCAAAAACCGGGCGCCAACGTGTGGCCGAGTGACCGAAAAGCGAACGCGCTAGAGCGCGGCCAAGTGAGACCACCGGAAACTTCGCGGGTGCAAATGAAAACTCTCGGAAGCCGCCGGGGATCCCTTCCGGAACGGGCGAATGGAAATGCGCCAGGCGGCGACAGTGGTCCGACCGCTTCGACTCGCTCAGGTCACGAGGCGAATCGGCGAACGGAAAGGGGGGAACCCAACCGCTGCGAACGAGCGGTGAGGAATCGCCTTCCTTTGCCCTCGGCAGCTCAGTCGTAGATCGGGGCGTACTGCTGCTGCTCGCGGTCGACCGAGCGACGAGGCTTCCCGATCAAGGAAGAATCGCCGTTGGATGAACGAAGCAGCGAGGTCAGGAGTCGCCAGACCTTACCCGGCGAGACCGAAACCCTTACGATCGACCGGCTCATGTCCATATCAGGTTCGCAGACGTCCTTGTTTGTGTGGATGGACTCCATTGTTCTAAGCATCTCCCGCTGTAAGAATCCTCATCTTCTCTACGCCACCAAGATGTATCGCTCTGCAACAGGTGTGCCATAGAGTGAACAGCTTACAGTTGACTTTTATGGATGCTTAATGTCTCTTATTCCTCTTTTGAGACTTGTCTACATGAAATCAACCATATTACGTAGCACAGACGATACAAACAACGAAGTTGATAGTGCAGACGTGCCTAGAAATGAAATCACCCACTGAGCCGTATCGTCCGCGACCCCTCGGTAAGTCACTTCCGGGCGAACGGACGGTCCCGTTCTGACAGCGCCGCCTTGAGACCTTTTTCGCGGCTGGCCTTCATCCAACCCTTTACAGTCTCAGTCTGGTGCGCGATGCAGTCGAGGTCGGCAGAGGACTGCTCGAGGGCCCGGTAGCCGAGCACGTCGAGCCAACGATTGACTGACGCCTTGTGCAAGGCGAGCAGGTCCAGCGGCACCATCGCGACACGTTGGGCATAGGCCAGGGTCTCGCCCTCCAGTTTGTCCTTGGGAAAAACCCGGTTTACGAGATGACAGTCGAGCGCTTCCTGAGCGGTCATCAGGTCGCCGGTGAAGAAAAACTCCTTGGTCTTGCGCGGTCCGATCAGCATCGGCCACATCGAGAGGGTCGGTAGGATCCCGAGGGAACGGCCTGCGGGATGCCCGAACTGGGCGTCTTCGCTGGCGAAGACGATGTCGCAATGGCCGGCGAGTTCCGTGGCGCCGGCCAGGCAGAAGCCGTGGACCTGCGCGATGACAGGTTTAGGGAGGGAGAACAGGCGCTGCCAGCGGTCGATCATTTTTTGGAGGTTGGTGCGATCGCTGTGGACGGTGAAGCCTGACCCGGGCTGCTGAGTGCCCTGGAGGTCGTAGCCCGCACAGAAGGCGCGGCCGGCACCGCGGATGACGAGCACGCTGGCGGCGGAGTCGCTCTCGAACTCCTCCAGCACGCCGTCGAGTTCTTTGAGCAATTTCTGCGACATCGCATTGAGTTTTTCCGGCCGGTTAAGCGTAAGGCGGAAGATCTTGTCGTCGACTTTCTCGTAGATAAGCGTTTCGTAAGTCGCCATCGTATTGCCTCCAGCGTTGGTTCGGTCTGCAGGCCGCCGCGTCGTCAAACGCGACGGGACCAGGACGGAATTGAAGATGTCCAGATGCGGCGGCGATACTAATCCCTATTTTTCGGACCGTAAAGCGCGGTCGTTCTGCCCGGCGCAGGGGGCCGGGCCTGGAAGGGTCTCCCGGGTCGGTGCCGAGCGGAAGGGTCAGTACCAGATCCGAGCGCCGAAGATGAAGCGGGGGTCATGAACGATGCCGCCTGCGGCGCGGGTGATGCCACCGGTTTCACCGCATGCCTGGTTGTAGGCGAAGCCGATATAGGGCGCGAACTTGCGTGTGATTTCGTACCGGATACGCAGACCGGTATCCAGCCCGGATAGTCCGGAACCGATGCCCCGTGCCTCATCGCGTTTACTATAGAAGTTCAGCTCGACCTGGGGCTGGGCAATAAGCCGCTGCGTGATGAGGATATCGTAAGAGGCAGAGATTTTTCCGGCGACGCGGCCGTGGTCGCTGAAATAAAAAGTCGGCTCGACCGCGAAAAAATACGGCGCCATTCCCTCGACTCCGATCGCACCCCAGGCGCGGCCCGGATTTGAATCGAGGTCATAGCGGACGCCGGCCTGCGCATCGAAATAGCGGAGAAATGGAATCGGCCGGTCGTAGAGCGCCTCGGTGTCGCCGTCGGTCATGACGCCGTGCTCGACAAAACCTTCGGACTTGACCGACAGCTTGTTCATGTCCGTGCCGACCCATCCCTGACCGTCCCAACGAAACTCGTTTTCAGTACCGTTCGTGCGGCCTTCGAGCTGGTCGAACAAGACACCCCAGAAGATCTGGTTATCCATGACCGGAGGCTCCCCGCCCGAATAGCGCGAATCGGACGGCATACTCATAGCGGTCTTCATCGGCTGGGCGTTGGCAGAGCCTGCGGCGTGGCAAACACCGAATAGGCAGGCGCCAAGGACGACAACGAATCGAAAAGCAAGCGCACACGCGTAGCCGGGCGGCATCATGAGACGATCACTTCGCGAAACATGCCGGCTTCCATGTGAAAGGAGAGGTGGCAGTGATAGGCCCATCTGCCCGGTGTATCCGCGCTGACCAGGTAAGAGAGGCGCTCGCCGGGCTTGACGTTGATCGTGTGTTTATACGGCCGGAACTCACCGTTGCCATTCTCGAGTTCACTCCAGAGCCCATGAAGATGAATCGGATGCTGCATCATCGTGTCGTTGACCAGGATGAACCGCACCCGTTCCCCGAGCTTGAGCCTGATCGGCTCCGCGTCGGAGAACCTTTTGCCATCAAAGCCCCAGATGAAGCGATCCATGTTACCGGTGAGATGGATCTCGATTTCGCGGCCGGGCAGGCGCGGGTCGGCGGCGCGATAGCGAGCGCGCAGGTCGGCATAGGTCAGCACGCGGCGGCCGTTGTGGTTGAGGCCGCCACCAGGTTCGTTGAGGCGTTCGGTAGGCAGCATCGCGACGTTGTCGACTTGCGGTCCCGTGCGCAGCGCGATCGGGTGCGCCGGGACGGTGGCTACGTCCGAAGCAGCGACCGGGGAGCCGTTGGTAGCGGGTCCCGGCTGCGGGAATGGCGTCTTACCGGTCACGCCGCCGTTTGCGGGAATCTGGCGGATCATGCCGGCCATGTCCCCGCTCGACCCGACCGTCACTCGTTCTGAGGATCCTGAGGTCGCCGACGAGCCCATATCCATGCTCATACCGGGCGCGCCGCTCATACCGGCCATTCCAGGCGCGGACATGGTCTCCGTCGCGGATGTTTGGTTCATCGCGGACATGCTGCCCATCCCCATGTCGACCATGGTCAGCAGGGGGCGCGGATCCATCGGCGGGACGGGAGCGGTCATGCCGCCATGCGGCGCGAGGGTCGCCCGCGCATAGCCGCTGCGATCGACCGACTGCGCGAAAATCGTGAAGGCCGAGGCGTCGCGCGGCTCGACGACAACGTCGTAAGTCTCCGCAACGGCAATCCTGAATTCATCGACCGTCACCGGTTCCACGTCGTTCCCATCAGTTTGCACCACGGACATAGGCAGACCGGGAATGCGTACATCGAAGATCGACATCGAGGAGCCGTTGATGAAGCGCAAGCGGACGCGGTCGTGCGGGCGAAACAGCGCGGTCCAATTGGCGGCGGGGGAATGGCCGTTGAGCAGATAGGTGTAGGTCGCACCGCTAACGTCCGTGAGATCGGTGGGACTCATGTCCATGCCGTTCCACATCATGCGGTCGGACAAGGTCTGGCCGAGGCCCTGTTTGCGCGCGTCGGCGAGAAAAGTACCGATCGTTCGCCGATTATAGTTATAGTAGTCGCTCTCCATTTTGAGATTACCGAAGACTCGCTCCGGATTTTCGTCGGTCCAGTCGGAGAGCATGATTACGTATTCGCGGTCGTACGCGATCGGGTCGACGCCCCGCGGCTCGATTATCAGGGGTCCATACAGGCCAGTTTGTTCCTGGAAGCCGCTGTGACTGTGATACCAGTAGGTCCCGCGCTGACGGACCGGAAACCGATAGACGAATTGTTCGCCCGGGGGAATACCGGCAAAGCTGAGACCGGGCACGCCGTCCATTTCGCTCGGAGTTCTGATCCCGTGCCAATGAATCGAGGTTTGTTCCTTGAGGTGGTTAGTGACGGCAATCGTGACCACATCGCCTTCCCGCCAGCGCAGGATCGGTCCGGGGACAGCTCCGTTGACGGCGGTGGCAATCCCCGGTGTGCCGGAAAGATTCACGGGTGTTTCCGCAATGGACAATTCGAAGTAATTCCCCCTGATTTGAGGCATCGCGGCGTCAGCAATCAGGGCGAACGCCGGCCATCGTGGAAGATCGAACGCTGCGAGCAATCCACCGGCGGCCATTCTCTGGACGAATTGGCGGCGGCTGATGCTTCGCGCGGGTTTGCGAGGTTTTCGGTCTGACGCCACCGCCGAGCCTTTCAAAACATCTCACACCAGGTGGAAGCACCATCAAACGCGAGCCGAGCGGTAAACTCAAGATCGGGTGGGCTGTCGGGCGCGTCGCGACGAGCGCGGAGGACTCAGAACGGCGGGCGGAAAAAAGGCGCGAAGCCGTGGTCCGGCCTCGCGCCCATCAAAATGCGGTGGAAGTTATGCCTAGTGCTGAATTTGCCAGAGATTGCGGGCGGCGGTGGCCGAGCGTTCTACGAGCTTGCGCGCCATCGAAACCTGAGTCTCGAACAAGGTTGCGAGCGGAGTCTCCTTCGCCCACATGGTTGCTTTCTCCTGCAACTCGATCGCCTGGTTGGCGAGCTTTTCCGAGTTGTCGATGTACCAGGCCGCGGCTTTCTTGGCGCCGTCGAGGCTGAGGAGCGATTCCCCTGCTTTGCTGAACCCTTCGAATATTCCGTTTTCCTTATCTGCCACTTCATTCCCTCCAAGCCCTTTTTGGGGCGATTTTGCCTTGCGGACCATCTTGCCGTTCTTCTTCGACTCCTTAAATTTAACCACGTCCCGTCATCCTCTTGACCCGGATTTGTCGCCTATCTGACCAAACCGGGCGAATACCTGCCCTACGCGTCTCGATCCGCGAGCCAAGAACCAACTTGCGGCCACATCTTCGTCAAGGCGCCGCTGCTGACCACTGCACCGAGGTGGCCGGTGGGGAAGGTCAAATTACGGCGATCGCGGCTGCCGACGAAATCGGGAAGCGGGAGACTCGACGATGGATGGACGACGTCGTCGTATTCGGCCACAACGTTTAGCAATGGGCAGGTGAGTTTGGCCAAGTCGACCGGCATATCGCCGACTCTGAAGTCACCTTTGACCAGGGCGTTACGCTTGAAGATCTCCTTGACCAGTTCCCTGAAAATCCTGCCGGCGAGCGGAACGTCGCTATGCATCCAACGCTCGAACAGGTCAAACATTTCGACGTAGCCGTCGCGCTCCGCGTTGCGGTAAAGCCCGACGTACTTGTCGAAGGCGTGATGTATGGGAGACATCGCGGTAAAGCCGCTGTGAACCATCCAAGCCGGACAGTTGCCGTAAATTTCGGTAACCAGGTCGATCGCAACGTCGCTCATGCCGTCGAGCAGGTTATAGAAAGGCAGTTCGCGTTGTCCCATGTCGAAGGGAATCGTGAGCGTTACGAGATTCTTGACCTGCTCCGGATGAAGCGCGGTATAGAGCAGGGTCAGCAGCGCACCGAAGCAATAGCCCAGTACGGAGACCTGTTCGACGCCCTCGGCGATTTGCACCGCGCGTACGGCGTCGGCGAGGTCGTGATTGACGTAAGCGTCGAATCCCCGCCACACGTCGGCGCGATTGGGCGGAAGCCAATCTACTAGGTAGAGCTCGTAGCCCTGCTTAAGCAGGCTTTCGACCACGCTCTTGCCTGGTTGGAGGTCGAGGACGAACGGGCGCTTGATCAGGGCATAGACGATCAGCAGGGGCGTTCGGTGACGCCGCTCTGCCGGACGATAGTGGCGCAGGCTGACCTTGCCCCCCTCGTAGACCACCTCATAAGGGGTGTTAGCGGGAGGATCGGTTTCGGGCGAGCCGAAACCATTAGCTATGGCGTCAAGCGTGCGCAGAGCGCCGTCGAACCAATACCCGACGATGTCGTTAAGCTGCGGCACGTTTCATCCCGTTGCCGTTTACCAAGGTCGTCTCGCGCGATGAGCTGTTGCGAACCACGCGCAGCCCCCCTTCGGTCGTAGCGGGGCGTTCGGCCCGAGCTTCCGCGTTGACCGCCGGTCCGTGCATCGATGCACTCCGGGCAGCTTCTGCGCGCAGGGCGATCACTTCTTCGCGAAGGCCGTGAATCTGGCTCGCCGTCGGCAGTCCGAGCGCCGGCCACAGGTTGCCGAAGAAGGCCGAGGAGAGCGCATCTCCCGCGCGTTGCAGTCTGAGCGCGGTTTCAATCGTGCGGCCGGTCACAGCACTGAAAGCGCGATTGGCGTAAAGGGTATTGGCCGCTGCGTTAGCAAGGTTGACCCAGGCCTCGTATATTTTCCATCCAGCGTCGCCGAGGACTTTTTCATCTTCCTGTCCGGCGACTCGGCGCGCGGCGGCGCGAGGAAGATCGAGCCACGCCGCTTCCCAGAATTTCACTAATCCATCCGCGAGCTCTGATTGTCTGCCGCTCATCGTGTAACCCCACCCACAAAATATTCGCCGCAGCCGGCGTCTGGTCTGCTTGGTTCGAATTCGTCTTTGAGCTTACAGTCATCAAGTGTAATGAGTGTTAAGGGCGTATCAAGAATAAATGTTAGTTGGCTTGTCACAACGGCGACAAAACAAACCAGTCGTGCGTCGCGATCGCGCGAATGTGTCATCTGTGCGACACAATGCGCAGTTGTGACGGCGAGATCACAGCATGATCAAGCGCGACCCCAAAAATACATTGGACGGACGGGTTCTGGGGCAGCTACGGAATCTATCTTGGCTCAGCAGAGACCAGTTGGAGGGTCTTGCGCAGAGCTTGACCCGATTAGAAAGAAAAAGCGCGAGACCATCTTTTTCGAAGGCGAGTCTTCGGATCAGGTCTACGTACTCCTTTCCGGCGTAGCGAAGCTCTCGCTGCTGAATCGTGATGAACGCGTATTGGTCGGCCTGGTCGGACCGGGCGAAGTTTTCGGTGTTTCCTCGCTATTGTCCAACGCTACGCGCCCTTTCCGCTGCGATGCTTTCAGCGACTGCGTAGTTGGCGTAGGCAAGCCCTCGACGCTGGTGGGCCTGATGCTCGGGGTGCCGCTCGAACGATTCAGCCGCACGCTGGACGTCACGGTCGGGAGATGGTGGATGATGCTGCAGCGGTACGCCAACTACGTCGGTCTGAACGTACGCGAGCGGCTGGCCGACGCGCTTCTCGAGTTGGGGACCAAGTTCGGCGCCGAAGACACGCGCGGTCTTCTGCTCACGCTCAAATTGACCCACGCTGACCTGGCCGAACTCGTGGGAGCTTCGCGTCAACGTACCACCGAACAGTTGATCGAATTCGAGAGCGAACGAATGATCATCCGCGACGGCCGCCGACTGATTATTGTACCTGAGCGCCTGCGTGAGGTGGCCGAGCCGCGCGCGATCGAATAGTCTCCGCGCTACGACAGCCTCAGCTTCAGCAAGGAGGGGGCGCAATGCCTTCGAGCCAGTTTGTAACGGCAAACGGAATCAAGCTGCACTACCTGGATTTCGGCAATGCGTCGAAGCCAGCGCTGGTATGCATTCACGGACTGAGTGGAAACGCGCACAGCTTCGACGGGCTCGGACCGTATCTGAGCGGCGCTTATCACGTACTCTCGATCGACGTGCGCGGACGCGGTGACAGCGAATGGGGACCCGCCAACGATTACAATGCGCCGACGTATGTCAGCGATCTCGCGGCGATGCTTGAGGCGCTGCGCATCGATCGGGTGACGCTGGTCGGTACCTCGATGGGCGGAATGATCTCGATGGGGTATGCGGGTGGATATCCCGAGCGGGTCGCCAAACTCGTGCTCAACGACGTCGGGCCGGAAGTCGATCAGACGGGCATCAAGCGAATTACCGAGTACATGACGACAGCGCCGGCGGCTTTCGCGAACTTGGCCGCGGTCGCCGCCTACTATCGCGAAAATTACCCGGCGCTGCGGAACGTCGCGGAGGCGGAGCTGCTCGAGTCCGTCAAATGGGCGGTGAAGGCCGCGCCGGGAGGAAGCCTGGTGTGGAAGATGGATCCGGCGGTGCGCAATATGCCGCGCGCGGGCTCCGGTGCACGTCCGATGGATATGTGGGTGCCGTTCGCCCGAATCACCGCACCGATCCTGGTGGTGCGTGGCGCCGATAGCGACATTCTTGCGCGGGCGACGACCGAACGGATGGCCAAGGTGGCGCGCAGCACCCGGGTCGTGGACGTGCCGGGTGTGGGGCACGCGCCGTCGCTGCTGGAGCCCGAGGCGCTGGGTGCGATCAAGGATTTTTGGGGTGCTGAGCGGTCGGCGCATCACGTATGCTACAATTTGGCCAAGAGGCGCAGCATGGAAGTTTTTCCCGGAATTTCGATGGACCCGAAAATCCGGTTCGGGAAGCCGTGTATCGCTGGGACGCGGATCGATGTCGCCACCGTTCTCGGAGCGCTCGCCTCGGGAGACTCGATTGACGAGCTCGTCTCCGAGTTTCAGTTAACCCGCGAGCAAATCTCGGCAGCTCTCCGATACGCGGCGCACGTGGCAGCGCATCTGCCTCCTGCCGTTGGCGGCTCGGATGAAAATCCTCCTCGATGAGAATTTTCCGCTCGCCCTGGTTCAAAAGCTGAGCGACGACGGGCTAGAGGCAGAGCACATAATTCTGCTCGGCCTACGCGGGACGCTCGATTCAGTTATCATTGGGCGGCTCGATTCCGAGGAGCACCTGTTTCTTACGCAGGACCAGGAGTTCCTTGACGTTCCGCTGACACGCTCGGCGGTAATAGTCTCACAAGTAAATCAAAGCCTGCCGCTCCACGTTCGGGTCGAAGCCTGGCTTAAGGCGATCCGTGAGTACTTCTCTCACGAGTGGAATGAGAAGCTCTTCGAGGTTTTCGACGATGGAAAGCTGGTCCCGTGGGCTGGAATCCGTTCCAACAGTTGAATCTAGTGGGAGGTGGGAAAAGTGTGAGGGTGTGGGCGACGAACCGTCGCTGCTCGAGCCCGAGGCGCTGGGTGCGATCGAGGATTTTTTGGGGTGCTGAGCGGTCTGCGCGCGAATCGGTCGAGCCTGCGGAACTCTTCCGCGACCATTCGTGATGTACGCGCAAACGCCGGCTAGTGAGGGAATTCCACCAGCACCTTAGCGCGGGAGCCGGGCCGGCGCAGGGCCTGAAACATCTCGGGCACCTGCTCGACGCCGATGATGTCGGTGACCATCGGCTGCGGTTTGATTCGACCGCTCGCCAGCGCCTCGATCGTCTCGTCGAAATCGACGGGGTCATAACCGAGCACGAAATTGACGCTGACTTCCTTGAAGATGCATTGGACCGGCTGGATTTCATCGGCCTCCATGCAGACGCCGACCACCACGATCTGCCCGCGGGGCGCGATCATGCTGATCGCGTTGCCGAGCGTGCCCTTGACCCCGATGCATTCGAAGATCAGTTCGGGCGTCGCGCCCGGTCATCTCGCGCACCTGATCGGCGGGGTCTGCGCTCCTGCGGATTGACCACGACGTCCGCGCCAAGCTTGCGCGCGAGTTCGATCCGCCCCGCCGCCATCTCCGACACCACGACGGTCGCGCCCTTGCCCTTGGCCCAGGTCAGGGTCGCGAGCCCGATCGGTCCGGCGCCCATGATGATCACAGTCTCACCCGGGCTTGACGCCCGACCGTTTGACCGCGTGCAGCCCGACCGACAGCGGCTCGACCAGCGCACCGTCGCGCGAGCTGACGTTGTCCGGCAACTTGAAGAGGCTGCGTCGTGGCGCACGCGACGAACTCGGCATAGGCCCCCGGCAATTGGCCGAGGCCGAGGCCCTTCAGCTTGTGGCAATGAATCTCCATGCCGCGCTTGCAGCGCTCGCATTCACCGCACATCACGAAGGGCAGCGCGGCGACTCGCTGGCCGATCGCGATAGCCGCGCACGCCCGGGCCGACTTCGCGGACCTCGCCGCAGAATTCGTGGCCCATGATCGGATCCGGCGCGCATCCCGAAGCCGTACTGGCAGGCGTGCAGGTCCGAACCGCAGATGCCGCAATTATGGACCTTGAGCACGACTTCGCCCGCACCGGCCTTAGGGTCGGCGCGTCGATGATGCCCATCTCATTCTGTCGTCTTGAACGCCGCAGCCTTCATGACGGTCTCCTTTTTCTAGCTACGGCGGATCGCGACCCCTGCTGCGCCTCCAGCGCGAGACTTCATGGTCGATCAGCGCGCTGTCCTTCTGCTGGACCAGCTCGATCTTGTAGCCGTTGGGATCCTCGATGAAGGCGATTTCGGGGCCGCCGAACTTCATCGGTCCCGGCTCGCGCACGACTTGACGCCCGCTGCCTTGAGGTCGGCGCACGTCCTGTAGATATCGTCGACGCCGATCGCCAGATGGCCGAAAGCGGTGCCCTGCTCATAGCCCTTTTTGCCCCAGTTGTGGGTCAATTCGATCACCGTGTGGTCGCGTTCCTCGCCGTAGCCGACAAACGCCAGCGTGAACTCGCCGCTGGGAAAGTCCTGCTTGCGCAGGAGCTTCATCCCCAGACCGTCGCAGTAGAACTTGAGCGTCTCGTCGAGGTCGTTGACGCGGATCATCGTATGCAGCAGTTGCGCATCGGTCATCTCCTTGTCGCAGCCAGACGACCGCGACGATTGTGATTATGCGAGCAATTACCCGCGATTAGCGACGATCGCGAGGAACTAACGTGGTGCGCTTGCCGGAAAGATCGGATCCGAAAGCCAGACCCATCGAAATTGTGTAGCAGCTTATAGTCAGGAATCCAAGGATAAAAGGTCGGATTCTTCGCTACACGCCATCATGTTGCGGCTCGCGAAGCCTCGCCGCTCGTCGATGGCTTCGCTAGCATGACACTGCCGCCTTTTGAGAAATCCGCCAGCTTTGCCATTCGAGCGTCCGGGTATGCGAAGAATCCCGGATTGCCGGACGCCGGATTTGCCAGCCGACCGGCATTGCGGGTGACCACGATGGACTTCAACTACAGCGCCGAGGATGAAGCCTTTCGCCGCGAACTTCGGGACTTGGCTCGAACAGAACGCCCCGCGCGAGCCGATGCAATCGCTGGCCGAGGGATGTCCGAGACAGGCGAAGAGGACTGGAAGCAGCAAACTCGGACTGGTAGCGCAAGCTCGCGTCCGGCGGATGGACCTGCGTCGATTGGCCGCAACGAGTTCGGCGGACGCGGGCTCAGCGTCCTCAAGACATCATTTATCACGAGGAACTGCAGCGAGTTAACGCGCCACTGCCGTTTATCGGTTCGGGGCCCTCGCCTGGTCGGGCCCACCCTGATGCAATGGGGCACCGCCGAGCAGAAACGAGCGGTTTATCCCGAAGATCGTTAGCGGCGCGGAGGTCTGGTGTCAGGGCTACTCGGAGCCGAACTCGGGCTCCGACCTCGCGTCGCTACAGACCCGCGCGGTCGAGGACGGCGACTACTACCGCATCAACGGGCAGAAGATCTGGACCTCGCAAGCGCAATACGCCGACTGGGCGTTCGTGCTCTGCCGCACCGATCCGAAGCGCCGAAGCATCGCGGGATCAGTTATATCCTGGTCGACATGAAGACCGCCCGGAATCACGGTGCGTCCGTTGGTGCAGATGAGCGGCGCGAAAGGCTTCAACGAGGTCTTCTTCGACGACGTTCGCGTCGCCGAAGAAATTGCTGGTCGGCGAGAAGAACCAGGGATGGCAAGTCGCGATTACGACGCTGATGTTCGAGCGGGGTGTGGGTGGAGGCGGCAGCCGTTAATCGCGGTCGTGGACGAACTGGTGCGACTCGCGCGCACCGGATCAAGCGCGACGGACGACCGGCGTGGGAGGACGCGAGCGTGCGGCAAAGGATCGCCGAGTTCAAATGTCGAAGCCGAAGCGCTCAAGTACACCGCACCTGCGCCACTTGACGCGCGGCTCAAGGGCCTGCCGCCGGGTGCCGAGGGTTCGATCATGAAGCTCTGCGCGACCGAGCTTGACTTGCGGATCGAGCTGTTCTCGATGGAACTGCTGGGACCGTAGAGCCAGCTCGAATACAAGTCGCCGCATGGCGATCGACGAGGGCCGCTGGTCCTATCGGATGCTCGAGCGCGAGGGCGGGCACGATTGCTGCGGGCACGAATCAGATCCAGCACAACATCATCGGCGAGCGCGTACTGGGCTTGCCCAAGGGCTAGGCGGATCTAGCGCTCGATTCTGGCGACGCGGCGCTTGCCGACCTCGAGAATTTTGTGCTCTCCGGGAACGAAGCGAAAATTCACGTCGGTAACGGTCTGTCCATCGACGCGCACCGCTCCTTGTCCGAGTAGTCGGCGCGCTTCGCTGGTCGAGGGGGCAAACCGCAACTGCTTTATCAGTTCGCAGATCCACAGATCTTGCCCGAGCCTGAAGACCGGTATGTCTTGTGGAACCTCATGGCGCTGGAATTTCGACTCGAAGTACCGCCGCCCTGCCTCCGCTGCCGGCGCGTCGTGATATTCGCTCACGATCAGCGTGGCCAACCGCTTCTTCGCCTCCATCGGATGGATCGCGCCCGATCGGATTGCCGCCAGCTCAGCGGTGTCCACTTCAGAGAGCAGTTCGAAGTAACGCAGCATGAGCTGGTCGGAAACTGACATCAGCTTGCCGAACATTTCCTCGGGCGGTTCGGTCAGTCCGATATAATTTCCATACGATTTTGACATTTTGCGCTTGCCGTCGAGCCCCTCGAGCAGCGGCATGGTCATAACGACCTGCGGCGGCTGACCGTAGGCGCGCTGCAGTTCGCGGCCCACGAGCATGTTGAATTTCTGATCGGTTCCTCCCAATTCGACGTCGGCCTGAAGCGCGACGGAATCGTAGCCCTGAATCAGCGGGTAGAGCAGCTCGTGCAGGAAGAGCGGCTCCTGGCGCTCGAGGCGCTGCTCGAAGTCATCGCGTTCGAGAATCCGTGCAACGCTCAACTTGGCCGCAATCTCGATGAGCTTGCGCGTGTCGACCTGGCTCATCCACTCGCTATTGAAACGGACTTCGGTTTTGGCGGGATCGAGCACCTTCGAGACCTGGTTCTGGTAGGTCTGGGCGTTGAGCTTGATTTGATCGGGCGAGAGCGGTTTGCGGACCTCGGAACGGCCGGTCGGATCGCCGATCATCGCGGTGAAGTCGCCGACCAGGAAGATCACGGTATGACCCTGGCGCTGGAAGTCGCGCATTTTCTTGAGCGAGATCGAATGGCCGAGATGCAGATCCGGCGCTGTCGGGTCCATCCCCAGCTTGATGCGCAGCGGACGCCTTTCGCGAAGTTTCGCGGCGAGTTCCTCAGCGGAGATGACTTCGACAGCGTTGCGGCCCAACTCGGCAGCTACTTCTCTGGCCTGGTTTTCATCAACCGGCAATTGTACAAACCCCTTTCCCCGGAGGGTCGATTACCGCCAGCGTACAGAAAGTGCGGTGCGCTGGAAAACCGTGCTCGTCGTACTCGTCTGCGAGGTCAGGGAAAGCGGCAAATAGAGGCCGACACGCGCTAAAGATCAGACCTTGTCGAGAACCATGATCAGCAGCACCGCCGGCAGGTAGATGAGCGAAACCATCATTACGCGCCGAGCAGCCCCTTGGGTCGCTGTTCCGCGAACCAACTGGACGCCGTGGTAGAGCATCACCAGTCCAAGAACTACCGCCACCGCAAGGTAGATCAGTCCCGCGAAGCCCATCCAGGTCGGCAGCGTGCCGAACGCGACGAGTACGGACGTTGCAGCCAGCATCAAGAGGTTCGCGGGATTGCCGTACGAGCGGTCCCGCGGCAGCAGGGACATTCCGGCGCGCGCATAGTCGGCCTGGTAGATTCGTGCGATCGAAAGCGAATGCGGCAGCTGCCAAAGGAACATTATGCCGAAGAGGACCCACGGCTCCGTGGCCAGGCTATCTCGCGCCGCGGCCCAGCCAATTACGGGCGGCAGCGCTCCCGGAACGGCGCCAACCACATGGCACATCCACGAGTAGCGCTTCATAGGCGTGTAGGCGGCCAGGTAAAAGAGTGTGATAGCGCCAGTTATCGTCGCCGAGAGCGGATTCACCGCGCGCCAAAGATAGGCCAGTCCAGCAATGCTCACCGCCATGCCGAAGACCAAACCCTCGATCGGCGTTAGGCGTCCGGCGGGCAGCGGACGATTACGCGTACGTTCCATCATCGCATCGGTGTCGCGCTCGAAGTATTGATTGAGGGCCAGCGTCCCGCCGGCCGCCAGCGCCGTTCCGACCAACAAGTTGACCGCCGCGTAGATATCGAACTGGGCCCCGCTGCCCATATAGAAACCCGCTAGCGCGCTAATCAGGACCATCGCGAGCACACGGGGCTTGTTCAACTCGTAGTAGGCCAGAGCGCGTTCGCGCGCGAAAGCCAGAGGGTTCTCTATGGCTGCGGCCACAGAATTCATACGGTTACCTTGCGTTCTATCGCGGGCTCGAGATCGGCCGGCACTCTAGCCGCTTCGAAGGCCCCTGCCAAATCCTCAAGAGCCGACGCGCGCAGGGTAAAAGCGACGCAGCTCGCGAGCAGCAACGCGCCGACGGCGACGTGCGCCGTGGTTGGCATTACCGCGCGCCCGCTCCAGATGGTGAATGCCCCCAAGGTGACCTGTACCGCGAGCAGGGCCAGCAGCGCGCCCGCGAGCCGATGTAAAGATGGTTCTCCTCGGTTCGAGAGTGCGCGTATGGCCAACCACAAGACGAGCGACGCGACTACCAGTGCTCCGCACCGGTGCGCGAAGTTCACTTCGACATAGATCGAGCTGAAAGGCGGTATCAGCCTGCCGAACGAGAGCGGGAAGTCGGGAATCGCCAGACCGGCCCCCAGGTGCCGCATTACCGCGCCAATCAGGATTTGCAGATAGATCACTGCACTGGCAAGGGCCGCTAGTTTCGCAAGCCGCGGCCCGGTGTAGCCGCTACGTCTCGGGGGAACCTTGCTGAATTTCGGATCGGTGAACACCGCCATCGCGACGATCACACAGAAAAACGCCTGGGCGGTCGCTGCGTGCGCTACTGCCAAAAGAAGCGGCAGCAACAGCAAAACCGTCATTCCGCCCAGGATCGCCTGAAGGACAACCAGGCCAAATGCGGCGACAGCTGTATTGCGCACCCATCGCCGCGGCTCCACGTACCAGGTCCAAGCGGACAGAATCGCCGTCAAGATCACCACTACGCCCGCCACCACTCGATGCCCGTATTCGAAGCGGACGCCGCCCACCAGCTTGGGTATCAGATGCCCGTAAGCAAGCGGCCAGTCGGGCACGGCGAGCGCCGATCCGGTCGACGTAACGAGGCCGCCGACAAAGATCAGGACGAAGGTCGCCGCCACGCATACAAGCGCAAATCGATGCAGTCCCGGCGACGGCGGCGACGCCGAACCCAGATGTGTGCGCCTATCGTTCATCTAAAGCGAGAGCCTGCCGCAATGCAGCCGAACCCTCCAATCGTGAGCTTCGTGGCGGTCATTAGCCTGGCGAATCATACGACAATCGACAATAAAGCAAAACTAAAGGAGGAATCCTGACCCGATGCTGGTCGGCTGGATCCAAGTCGCAAGTCATGCCTGCAGTTGTCGACTAAAAAGGTGCGACCTACGCCGCCGATTGGGGCTTTCTTTCGGTCATCGTATGGGACGTAAAGCGCACTGGCATGTGTTTTATACCGGCCACGAAGTTAGAACGCAGACGCTCAACCGGCCCCGCGATTTCGATATCCGAGACGCGCCGCGTCAATTCCTCGAACATCACTTTCATCTCGAGCCTCGCCAGATGCGCTCCGAGGCAGAAATGCTCGCCGTAGCCGAAGGCCAGATGCTCGTTGGGAGTTCGGCGAACGTCGAAGCGGTAAGGGTCGGCGAATTGGGTTTCATCACGATTCGCGGAGGCGTTCCAGAGGACTACGCGATCGCCCGCGCGGATCTTCTGGCCGCGAATTTCGAGGTCACTCGTGGCCGTGCGCATGATGTGGGTGACCGGGGAGGTCCAGCGCAGAAATTCTTCGACGGCGGCAGGCGCCGCAGGTTCGCGCATAAACTTTTCGCGCTCGTCCGGGTATTGCGTGAGCGCGAGCATCGCACCCGAAATCGCATTCCGCGTAGTCTCCTGCCCGCCCAGCATGAGCAACCAGCAGTTCGCCACGATATCGCCGGGCGAGAGCGCTTCACCCATGATCGAGCCCTGAACGATTGCGCTAATCAGGTCGTTGGTTGGGTTTCGCCTGCGCTTTTCCGCCTCTCTGACAAAGAACTCGAAGGCCTGCGCCTGCGCGTCGAGCATAGTGTCGCGCCCGCTGCGGCCCATCGCGTATTCCTCGTCATGCCGGCCGACGGATTGGTTTGCGATCGCGAACATCAGATCCCAATGCTCGCGCTCGATCCCCATCAGTTCGCAGATCGCAGCCGTAGGCAATCTAGCTGCCACATCGACGACGAAGTCGCATTCACCACGTTCGAGAATCGAGTCGACAATCTCCGACGCTATCTGGCGAATCCGACCCTCATACGGTGCAACTGAACGCGGGGTGAAGCGTCGGCTAACCACCTGGCGCATCTTCGCATGCCGCGGAGGATCGTTAAGGATCATCATCCGGCCCATGCCTGACCGATCCGCCTCGGATTTGCCAAAGTACAACGTGACCCCAAGTGCAGAGCTGAAGTTGTTGGCATCGCGATAGACCGCCAACACGTCGTCATACCGGGTTAGAGAAAAGAAGCCACGGCCGGGCTGGCGCTCCTGCCAGTGCACTGGATCCTCGGCTCGCAAAATTTTGAAGGCCTCGTGCATATCGCCTTGAACGAAGAAGTCGAGGTCCGTCAGGTCGATTTGGTCCAGTGTCATCACATGAGCTTCCTTAATCTATCGGGTGATTATGCGAACCCATGGTAGTCGAGGGCAAGCGTACAAGGGAACTGCCCTTCTTCACACTCCGTAACACCTCCAAATGTCCGCCGGAGGAGCTAGCGACGCTGGCGCGCGCTCGCGCCGATGGCAGTTAACCATCATTTTGATTACAACTCGATTCGCAAACTCCGACCGTCGGGAGGGACTGGATGGCGAGAGTACCGGCAACCTTGGCCCAGACCTTTGAACAGCAGGTGCAGAGGTACGGCTCGCGCGCGTTTCTGCGAGACCGTCACGACGGGTCATGGCGTGATCATTCGTGGATTAGCATCTCTGAACGAGCGATGCGTCTCCGTGGCGGTCTTCTTCGATTGGGCCTTAAGCCGGGCGACCGGGTCGCCATCCTGTCAGACAATTCGCCTGAATGGGTTGTGGTCGACCTGGCGGTTCTCGGTGCCGGCGGGGTGGTGGTGCCACTCTATACAACGAGCGGCGGCGAAGAGACTCGGCACGTTCTCGCTGATTCAGGTGCACGGATGATCGCGGTCGGCAGCCACCAACTGATCCGCAAGGTGAGCGAGCTCCAACCTGCCCTGCCCGATCTCGACGCGGTGATCGCGCTCCATCCCGGGGCGGTGTCAAGCAGACAAGAGCGAACCAGGTCGATCACGTTGGAGCAGGCGAGCGACTCCGACCCGGTGCCCTCGATCGAAGGCGGCGGCGACGATCTCGCGACCTTTATCTACACCTCAGGCACCACCGGGCCATCGAAGGGCGCAATGCTTTCACATCGAAACATCATGGCCAATTGCGCCTCAAATCTCGACGCATTGGGCCTGAATGAGACTGATAGTACGCTTTCGTTTCTCCCGGTCGCGCACTCGTTCGAACGCACGGCAGGTTATTACACCGTGATGGCGGCAGGCGGCACCATCAATTACGCGGAAGGACTAGGGCAGATCGCGCAGAATCTACTCGAGGTTGGGCCGACCGTCGTGCTGACCGTACCGCGATTGCTCGAGGTGATTTACAGCCGCGTGACGCGCACGGTGGAGGCGTCCCCGGCTCTCAGGCAGAAGCTGTTCCACGCCGCGATCGCAACGGGTGTCCGCGCAGCAGAGTGTCGCCATAGAGGACGGAGCCTGCCGCCCCATACCGGCGCCGCAATGGCTATCTTTCGCCGGCTGGTTTTTAAACGGATACGCGCGATTTTTGGCCCCCGCCTGCGTTACCTGATTTCCGGTGGGGCACCGTTGCCCATCGAGATTAACCGGTTTCTCGCCGCGGCCGAGGTCCCGATCGTCGAGGGCTACGGCCTTACCGAGGCGGCGCCTGTGGTGTCATGCAACCTACACGGTCAGACGCGAATCGGCACCGTCGGGCGGCCTCTCAGGGATGTCGAGATCAAGACCGCGGCAGACGGCGAACTGTTGGTACGCGGTCCCAACGTGATGAGGGGCTACTATGGCCGCGACGCTGAAAGCCGCGAAGCGGTCGATAGCGACGGCTGGCTGCATACCGGAGACGTGGCCCAAATCGACGTTGAGGGCTTCATTCGCATCACCGACCGGAAAAAGGAGATCATCGTCCTGTCGGGTGGAAAGAACATATCACCGGCGAATTTGGAGACGCGCCTCGTGAGCGATCCATTTATCGCGCAGGCGTGCGTAGTCGGTGACCGCCGCAAGCATCTCGCCGCCATCCTGGTCCCCGATTTCGAGACTCTCGCTGATCGGCTCAAGGACCTGCAACTCGAAGGTATGAAACCTGAAGAACTGGTTGGCGAGGCGAAACTGCGCGAGTTTTTCCACGCCCGTATGCGCGAGTTCAACCGGCCACTGTCGGACATCGAGGCGATCGTGAACTTCAAGCTGACCGCTAAGGCTTTTTCACAGGAAAATGGCGAGTTGACGCCGACCCTCAAGCTACGGCGCACAGTCGTCCAAGACCACTATCGCGCGGACATTGAAGCCATGTACGGCGGTTGATGAAGCTCGAGGGGACCAAGAAAAAGGGCGGCGGGATTGCTCCCACCGCCCTTTGTTTTCAGTCGTTACGCGGTCGCCGTGAAACCTAGGCGCTCACGCCATGGCGCAGCAGCTTGCCCGGGGTTGCGCCGGTGCAGACGCCGTCTTTGAAGGTGACTTCGCCGTTGACGATGGTCCACTTGTAGCCTTCGGCCTTCTGTACGCGACGCCACTCGTCGCCAGGAAGGTCGTGCAGGATTTCGATCGGGGTAACCTTCAGGTTATCGAAATCGTAAACCACCATGTCAGCCGGGGCGCCTTCGCGCAGGAAGCCGCGATCCTTGAAGCCCGCACAGAACGCCGGCAACGCGCTTAGCCGCCAGTGAATCTGTTCGAGGGACATCCACTGCTTCTCGCGCACATACTTCACGATGCCTTCGGTCGGGAAGCGGCCGGCGGTCAGGAACTTGGTGTGGGCACCACCGTCGCTCACGCCGAATGCAATGTGCGGCGTATCAATCAGTTCCTTCATCAGGTCCATGTTCTGGTTGACGGCTGGCGCAAAGAACTCGGTCTTGAGGTCTTCAGAGGCAGCCAGGTCGAGCATAACGTCAACCGGATGTTTGCCGGTCTGTGCAGCGGCCTTGCGCAGGGTCAGACCTTCGAGGCTCTTGTTCTCCGCCTTCGCGCAGTCGGTGATGATGATCTCGTCGAAGTAGCTGGTGATGAGGCTCTCGCGCGGCATCTGATCCTTCAATGCCTGACGGCGGCGAGGATCTCCCAGCTTCTCTTTACGCTCCGCCACGGTGCCCGTGGTTGCTTCGCGCCAGCTGGCCGAGTCGTCGAAAAGGTTCCAGTCCTCAAACGTGAAGCTAAGACCGGCATCGGTGGTGACACCTTGTCCGTAGACGCGGAGGCCGCGTTGACGACAGCGCTCCAGCCACTTCAGGGTGTTCCGATGGCGATGAGGGAAACGGTCCTGGGTCGCGACCGCCTCGAACATGATCGGGCGACCGCTGATCTGCGCGAGCAATTCAAAATGCTGCGCGTCCTTTTTGGGATCCCAGCTCGACAATGTCAGCTCCTGGAATCCTTCACCACGCTCGCCGAGCACCTTCGCCATCTCGATGCAGGTCTCATCGTGCATGATGTCGGTGTTCATCGGGGAGCCGTCAAAGTCGCGCTGCACGGATGACGGTCCGTCCGGAACCAGCCGCTGCGCCGACCATCCGCATGCGCCAGCGTCCATCGCCTCGTTAAGCAGGCGGCGCATTGTGGCATGCTCCTGTTCGGTCGGCATCCGCCCGGTCTTGGACTCGTCGATTCCCATAACGTAGCCCAGCAGCGGATTCATCGGGACGTAGGGGAGCAGGTTGATGCCCTTGGGCTGCTTATCCAACGCATCCATGAATTGCGGATAGGTTTCCCAGGTGAAGTTCATCGCCGCTTGCATCGAGCGTAATGGAATCGCTTCGGTGCGGACCATGGTGAGCATCGAGCGCTGAACGTCCTGGGGTTTGACGGGTGCGAAGCCAAACCCGCAATTGCCGAGCACGACCGAAGTAATACCGTGCCAACCGGAAATCGTCAGGTATGGATCCCAGAAAATCTGAGCGTCGTAATGCGTATGGAGGTCGATGAACCCCGGCGCGACGACCAAGCCGTCCGCCTCGATGACTTTTGCCGCTTCGTGGGGCATGATGCGCCCGATCTTAGCGATACGGCCGTTTTTGATTCCGATGTCGTCACGAAAGCGCGGTGCAAGCGTTCCATCGACGATCATCCCGTTCTTAACCACTAGGTCGAATTCTGGCATTAGCAGATCTCCGCTTAAGTTAGAGTGTCCCTGATGACAATCCCACTTCCGTCCCAAAAAAGTCAAGAGTAAGGGCCTAGTTCTTTCTCGCGTCCCTCTCCAGCTCCACGCCGCATGGCACCAGAATGCGCACTACCGCATTGTAGAATGCCACGTTCATAACCAACTCCATGATCTTGCGATTGTCGAGAAATCCGCGCAATGCGTTGAAGACTGCGTCGGATACATTGACGTCGCGGGTCGCATCCGCAGCATAACGCATTACGGCACGTTCCTGGTCGTTGAAGAGCGGAGAGGTTTCGAACTCCGCCAGATGTTCGAGCTGCTCGCGCTTTACACCGACGGTCAACGAGATGTTCCAGTGATGGGTGAATTCGTACTCAGCGTTCGTCAGCCGCCCAACCGTCATCAGGGCGAGTTCGCGCAGCCTGGGGTCGAGCTCGGTCCGATTGCGCAGTTCGCCGCCAAGAGCGTTGAACCGGCGGATTAGATTAGGCGCGTTGGCAAGCGTCCTGAAGATATTGCCGACCGGCGCGCCCCCACGGTCCCGCACCAGGCGGTCGTAGATTTCGCGGTCGGATTCGGGCAGACCCTCGCGGTCGATATAGGGAAGCCGTGCTGCCATGGGGATGTCCTCAAGGGGTTGACCTGCAAATCAATTCTTTTTGGCGCCAGGTTCGAGTTCCACGCCGCAAGGTACGATCACCCGAGCGACGGAATTGTAAAATGCGACGTTCATCACCAACTCCATGATCCGGCGATTGTCCAGAAATCCGCGCAACGCATCGAAGGTCTTGTCGCTGACTTTGACGTCGCGAGTCGCTTCGACGGCATAGCGCATCACCGCGCGCTCCTCGTTGTTGAAAGAAGTGGAGGTCTCGAAATCCTGCATGTGTTCGAGCTGATCGCGTTTCACTCCGAGGCTGAGCGACATGTTCCAATGATGGATGAATTCGTAGTCGGCGCCGGTAAGCCGCCCCACGGTCATCAGCGCAAGCTCGCGCAGCCTCGGGTCAAGCAGCGTGCCGTTGCGCAATTCGTTGGCAAGATCGACGAAGCGCCGCAAGAGGTTGGGTGCGTTAGCGACGACACGATGAATATGGCCGGGGTCCACGCCGCGGACTTTGACGAAGTCGTCCCAGATGCCGCGATCGGCCTCGGATAAATCGTTGCGAGCGACGTAAGGCAGCCGAGCCGTCATTCTGGGACCCTCCGTTTATGATTCAGCGCGCGGAATTCGCCGCATCGTTGGAGAATGAGAAGAAAGGGCGCGCCCTGCTGGCGTCGCTCTTCCCACTCAATCGTTTGGCCCGGTGCGGGCTATGCGAACAGCATCTCCGACATCGAGCCGCCCGGCGGAATCATCGGCATCACCGCCTCCTCCTTCGGGATCACGACGTCAATCAGCACCGGACCCGGCGTGGCAAATGCATCTTTCATAGTCTTCGCCAGGTCTTTGGATTTGTCGACCCGAAAGCCCTTGGCGCCGTATGCATCCGCGAGTTTCACGAAGTCGGGCACAGACATCGCGGAGTACGAGTAGCGCTCGTCGTAAAACCGCTCCTGCCATTGGCGCACCATCCCCAAAAAGTGGTTGTTCAGGATGACGACCTTGATGTCGACACCGTACTGAACCGCGGTGCCCAACTCCTGGATGTTCATCTGAATCGAGCCGTCGCCCGAGACTACGATCACCCGCCGATCGGGGGCTGCGAACTTCGCGCCGATTCCCGCGGGCAAGCCGTAGCCCATCGTGCCCAAACCGCCCGAGGTCAGGAGCGAGCGCGGGCGCTCGAAGGGAAACAACTGCGCGATCCACATCTGATGCTGTCCCACATCGGTCGCAATGATGCAGTCCCCCTTGGTCAGGGTGTGCATCTCTTCAATCACGTGGAGCGGGGAGACGGTGTCGCGTTCGCTATGATTCCCGTTTTGATAGAGCGGCCGATCGCGCTTCCAATGCAGGATCTCCTGATGCCATTTGACCCACTTGGCCTTGTGCTTGGCGATCCCTTCGCGGGCGCGCACCTCCTTCAGGATATCGGTCAGTACGGCTTTGATGTCGCCGACGATCGGAACGTCGACCTTGACGTTCTTGGAAATCGAGGAGGGATCGATGTCGATATGAATAATGCTTTTGGCTTTGGGCGCAAAGTCGGCGATGCGCCCGGTAACCCGGTCATCGAAGCGTGCGCCCACGGCGATCAGACAATCGGTGTTGCACACCGCCGTGTTGGTCCCATAGGAGCCGTGCATCCCCAGCATCCCAAGACAAAGCGGATCGGACGCCGGGAACGAGCCGAGACCCATCAGAGTTTCGCACACCGGAATGCCGAGGCCGCGCGCCAGTTGCGCCAGCTCGGCGGCTGCACCGGACCATTGAACTCCACCACCGACGTAGAATAGCGGTTTGTCGCTGTTCTCGATTGCCTCGATTGCGCGTTCGATCTGGCGTGGATTACCGCGAATCGTTGGCTTGTAACTACGCAGGTCGATCTTGTCCGGATACTTGAAGGTATGCTCCGCCTGCTGCACGTCCTTGGGCAAATCCACCACTACCGGTCCAGGCCGGCCGCTGCCCGCGATGTAAAATGCTTCCTTGATGATTCGCGCGAGGTCGCGGACGTCCTTGACCAAATAGTTATGCTTGGTGCAGGGGCGTGTAATGCCGACGATGTCGGCCTCCTGAAAGGCGTCGTTCCCGATAAGCGAGGTTGAGACCTGCCCCGACAACACGACCATCGGGGTTGAATCCATGTAGGCGTCGGCAATCCCCGTGACGGTATTGGTCGCACCTGGACCAGAAGTTACAACGACGACACCCGGCCGGCCGCTGACGCGGGCATAGCCCTCGGCCATATGGGTCGCGCCCTGTTCATGCCGCACGAGCACATGCTTCATCTTCGAGTCGAGCAGTGCATCGTACGTAGGCAGAATCGCGCCGCCCGGATAGCCGAAGATGACGTCGACGCCCTCCGCGATGAGGCTCTCGACCACGATTTGGGCACCAGTCAGCTTTTTCATTGATGGTTAGGGTAAATGTGCGCCTACGGGGCTGCTAGTTAAGGGAGGTAATCATACAGGAGGCACGACCTCTGGCACAACGCGTATCGGCCCGGTTCGGCGCGCAGAGACCGAATCTTTGGTGGCGTATGCGCAGCTCGAGACTCCCGTTCGCGAGCGGCCAACCGTCACACGACGTCCCATTCGAGACGCAAATGTTTCAACCCACGGAGAAAAAAATGGGGATGATGCTCCAGCGTCTGGCCCGGGACCAGCCGCAGATTGGGCAATCGATCCAGCAGCACGTCCAGCGCGACGCGGCCTTCGTAACGGGCTAGCGGTGCGCCGATACAAAAGTGGATCCCAAAGCCGAAGGCCATGTGGTTGATCGAATCGCGACGATGCACGTCGAAGCGGCCCGCGTCGGGGAAGCGGGCTTCGTCCCGATTGCCCGAAGCGTAGAGCAGTTCCAGATGCGCACCCCGCGGAATTCTAACGCCACCAACCTCGACGTCTGCCGTCGCGCTGCGGAAGAGACCTTGAACCGGCGCGTCCAGCCGAAGCGCCTCCTCGACAGCATTCTGGCCGAGGCGACGATCTTTCAGTACAGCGTCGAGCTGATCGCGGTTGGTCAGCAGCAGCAACATCATGCTCCCGATCAGATTGGTCGAGGTTTCGTTGCCGCCGATGAGGAGCTGCTTAAGGATGCTCAGCATCTCGGGCATGGTTAGCGGCGCTTCCCCTTTGACCCGTGCGTTTAACAGATCGGTGAGCAGATCCTCCTGTGGCCTGCGTTCGCGCTCCTCGAGCATGGCCGCGAAGTAGTGCTGAAACTCGACCTCGCTTTTCGCGCATTCGACCTGCCGCTCCAACGGCAACGGACCGAATCGCGCCGACATATCGTCCGACCAGCGCTTGAAGGTTTCCATGTCGGCCGCCGGAACTCCGAGAATCTCCGCAATCACCTCCATCGGAAACGGGTAGGCATATTCGCGGACGATATCCGCGGATCCGTTGAGGTAAAAGCCATCGACAAGCTTCTGAGCAATTTCGCGCATCCGCGGTCCCATCCCTTCGACTTGCCGCGAGGTAAAGGCCTTGCCGACGAGTTGGCGGAATCGCGTATGCACTGGAGGGTCGGCGGTCACCATGGTGGCAGTAGCCGGGAAGCCGGTGTCGAGCGTGGCCTGCACTTCGGGAGCGATGGCGGTGTCGACGGCGAGCGACTGCGCCGACGAAAACCTCACCGGATCCTTGAGAATCGCGACGATGTCCTGGTAACGAGTGACCACCCAGAGATCGAAGCGTTCGCTATAGAAGACCGGCATCTCGTTGCGGGCGCGCGCATAGAGCGGAAACGGACACTCGCGCTGATCCGGTGCCATCGGGTCGAAGTCGATGCCGTGTGCTGCTCCCGAAAATGGGCATGTTTCCGCGCCTTCGCCGACCGGGAGCTCGGTCGATGTCACCGCCCGCGATTGCGTTCCATCTGAGTCCTCATCTGCGTAAATTTCGACTATGAGACGGCCGTCCTCGACAGTCACCGGAAAGGTCTGCAGGTCAGTGGCCCAATCGGTATCGGGCGAGACCTTGCCGGTGATGAGGTCAAAGACCGCGTCGTGAATTGGACAGACGATGCAGCCGCCGACGACTTCGCCATCTTCGAGACGCCCGCCGGCGTGCGGGCAGATCGCTTCGACCGCCGAGAAGCGACCGTCAATGCGCGAAACCAGGAGCGGGCAGCCCTTGGCGTCGACGCGCAGGACGCGTCCTTCGCCGATTTCGTCAGCTCTCGCGACCGTCACCTTCGACATAACCGCGGATCCTTCCGATTGTGGGAGAACGACTCGCCGCCTATCGTCGCCGGTTCAGGATGAAGCGTCAAACGGGCGCTCGAACCAGGCTACGTCCCAATAACTGCCGAACTTTCTGCCGACTTGCGTAAATACTCCCACCTGAGCGAAGCCGAAGCGCGTGTGCAGCGCAATCGAAGCTTCGTTGGGCAAGGTTATTCCAGCGGTCAATCGGTGGATATCCTCGCCTCTGACCGCGTCAAACAACCGGCGATAGAGCGCGCTCCCGATCCCGCGGCCGACCGCGTCGTGGGCGCAATAAATCGAGGCTTCGGCCGTCGTCTCATAGGCGCGTCTGTTGCGAAATTCACTCGTGCTGGCGTAGCCGACTACGCCGCCGGACTCTTCGGCCACAAGCAGCCGACACCGGCCCCGATCCGCGTGCTCGTCCAACCATGAGGCGCGCTGCTCGACCGTAAGCGGCTCACAATCGAAAGTTATGGCGGTGTTGATCACGTAGTGGTTGTAGATCTCGGTCAATCGCGGCAGGTCCGCCCGTCGCGCGGGTCTGATTTCCAGTGACGCCGCCATAGATCCCCTCCGTATGAGCCTCAACCGCTACGCGTAGTTGAGGTGCTGCTGACTCGCGATCGCGTGACCGCCGCAAAATTGGTGAGGCGCACCCCGCCCGCCTCGAGCGCGGCACGAACCGCCGCGCTGGTCAAAATAGCGGTCTCGCGCTGCGCCTGCGCCGATGGCGGCGTCCCGCCAATATCCTGGGCCGGATGGAAGTACAGCTCGGTCAGACCGGGACCAAGGCGCGCGATCACGCCGATCACGTAAGCTTCGCTCAGATGGCCGCTCTGGTGGAGTCCGAAGAGCCGGTCGGTCGACAGGATCCCACGCTCGGCGGCCATTCTCCGCGTCCGCCGCGAGAGCGCGCGAAAAATAACTGCCTCAATCAATTTGCGTGACGCATGGTCACGCGCAAGCCTTAACGTCGTGAAGACGGGTTCGCGCGGAAGCCGGATGCATGGCACGCGATATTCAACGGCGAATTCGATGAGCATGTCGGCAATCACCGGATGAACGTGGAAGTTAAGGTGGCCATCGATATGATTCAAAGCGCCGATCTGCTCGAGATGGAGGTCGATTTGCGCGCGAATCTCGTCGCGTATCAACGGACGAATACGGCGCTTGAAGAAATAGCGCATCCCCGCCATGATCGCGTTCTCGGCAAAGCGCCCGCTGGAATCGGTCAGACCGTGAAGTTGCGATCCCGGCAAAACGCTGCCGCCCCCGCAGACCACAAGATGCAGTCCAACATCGAGCCCGGGATTTTCCCTTGCGAGAATGGCCGCTTCGTCGCGCGCAGCGCCTGCAACCATCAGGCTCGCGGCGGTGAGTACGCCTTCGCGATGCGCCTGGATCACTCCGGCATTGATTTCGCGCGAGAGCCCGAAATCGTCGGCGGTGATTATCGCATGCTTATCTGAATCCACGCTCCGTTTCGCTGGAAGCTCTGAGACAAAGTCGCCAAGGCTCACTGGACTCGCGGGTCCCGGCCGCTCGGATGCGAGGAACGATGCCACCGCGTAATTTTGCAGTCCAGCAAGGTCGCGCTCAACTATATCCGGCTCAACAGGATCATGGCGGTTTCGCCACAGCGCTGGCAATATCATCTCGTGATTCTCATTTTCTGTGCGTTCGGAGCCGAGTTCGGGCCACTACGCGCGCTACTGCAAGACCCGGCTCCCTTCAACCGGGAAGGGTTCGCCGGAGCCAGCGGCCGCATCAACGGCACTCCGGTGACCTTGATCAAGACTGGAGTAGGAATAAGACGTGCCCGCGATACCGCCGTCCGGGCGCTCGGCGCATTACACGAGATCAATCTTGTAGCCATTACCGGAGTCGCCGGCGCGCTCCATCACGAACTCGCGGTCGGCAATGTCGTGCTCGCCGATCGTTTGATCACGCGGCAAGAACAGTCCTTTCACCCCAACCAAATATTGGAGGTTCCGCGTCAGCCGTTTCAGACTTTCGCAAATGCGCTCGAAGCCGGCGGAATCCGCTATTCGGTGGGTGGTATGCTGACCTCGCGTCGCGCTATTGCGACCATCGCGGACAAGCGGCTGGCCGCCGCTCAAAGCGGCGCTGTCGCGGTCGATATGGAGAGCGCGGTGATTGCCGACGAAGCGCAGCGCCGCGGAATGCCGTTCGTCTGCTTGCGCACTATCCTCGACGCTGCCGGCGATGAACTGATGGGCGCGGCGCTGGCGGATGAGAATGGCCGGGTGCGGCCACTGGCCGCCGCCAAAGCGATGGTCACTAATCCAGCGATGCTGATTGGTGCGGCTCGTCTCGTGCGGGACCTGCGACGCTCAACCCGTGTCCTCGCCGCCGTAATGGAAGCAGTGCTGGAGCGCGTAGCGTAGAGCGGTTCACGCGCGGCGCCGGCGCGACGTCAAGTCATTGATCGCCCTACCGTTGAACGCCGAGCCGTCATAGGGAAAGTCTTCCAGGTGACGGGCGATCGCCGCTTCGTCGCCGCGGGTATCGGCGCGCGTGAGCAAGTGAACAGCGAGCGCCAGCGCCGGCAAGAAAATGAACACGCCGGACCAGCCGATTTCGGGCGCCCGAATCACAAACAGCATCGTGATCCCGAAGCAGACGATTCCCGCGTAGAGCAGCGGACCGAGCAGCGCCCGCGATGTCAGCCCGGGAATGACTCCCAGGGGCTTTGCACCGCCACCATTGAGCCTCGCGTCAAGCCTCTGAAAGATCGCGATGGTGATCGCGGCCACCAGGTACCATCCGAGATAGTTGCTGATCGGCACGCCGAAGTGCGGTCCCGGCGGATCGTACCAGAATATTTTTCCCAGGAACCAACGATCGCCCAGAACGCTCAGCGGGTCGACCACCATGTCAATCATGACCATGAGGAGCGCGGCCATCAGCCACACGCGCGGCGAACGGCGCAGGCTCCACGTATCGAGCACCCGCAAATCCAACCCGCGGTGGAACCGCGGCGCACAAAGCAGGATCGCGACCGTATAACTGGCAAAGGCGAGAAACGTAAATGACAGCGAGTCCATCAGCGGCACACCCGCGACCCAGATTTCGCGTCCGCGCGTAGTCTCCAGATAGTGATAGAGGCCGAAGGGAAAGCCGTTGTGTACTGAACTCCATTCGCAGCCGAGCGCGACCACGTAAGTCAGCACGGTGAAGAGTACGGTCGTGCGAAGGCCAAAGTTGACCGTCGAGATCAAGAGGAAAGTCCCCAGGAAGATGAAAACGTACGGGCGCAGAACAATGGTGGCGATCAGCAGGTGCATCGTGATCTATTCCACGAGCGCCATCCCGGTGCGCACGAAGAACTCGATTGCGCGCTTTAACCCGTCGTTTATCGCTGTGGGCTCGTAGTCCAGCTCGGATCGCGCCTTGGCGATAGCGAAGAACATCTTCTTACGCGCCATGCGAACGGCGGTAAGACTGGCCCGCGGCGCCCGACGCGTAATCGTACGCGCGACGGCTTCGGCGCCAAGAGCAAACCCGTATGCGACCGCATACGGAATTTTCACACGCGGCGCGGGCAGCCCCGAGAGCGTAGCCAGGCGTCCGAGCATTTGCTGGAGCGTCAGGTTCTCGCCGCCGAGGATGTATTTCTCTCCGATACGTCCTCTTTCCGCGGCCAGAATATGGCCTCGAGCGACATCCTCAACGTTCACCAGATTGAGCCCAGTTTCCAGATACGCGGGCATCCGTCGATTCATGAAGTCCACGATTATTCGACCGGTCGGAGTGGGTTTGTAGTCGTAGGCGCCAACTGGCGTCGACGGGTTCACGATCACCACCGGGGCGCCCTCCCGCTCGGCCCGTATCGCTTCCTGCTCAGCCATGAACTTCGATCGCTTGTACGGACCCACCATGTCGGCCAGTGTCACCGGCGTGTTTTCGCGGCCAATTCCATCCGCGGCGATCCCCAGCGCGCCTACTGTGCTGGTATAGACGATACGTTCCGCACCTGCTGCGCGAGCCGCAGCCAAGAGGTTACGCGTGCCACCGACGTTGGCCGCGTACATCGACGCTTCGTCGGGCACCCAGAGCCGGTAATCCGCCGCCACGTGGTAAACTACGCGGCAGTCCCGCGCGGCACGCTCGATCGACGCGAAATCGCGCAAATCGCCGTAGGCTCGTTCACAGTCGATGCCGTCGAGCGCTCGCAGGTCCGCGCCGTCGCGCACGAAGGCCCGCACCTGTGTCCCCCGCGCACACAGAGTGCGCACCAGGTGACAACCGACGAAACCGTTTGCCCCGGTTACCAGCGCCGTTTCCGCCATTGTCGTACTCAGGCCGCCGCACGAGCGCGGACCGCCGCGGCAGCCGCCCGGCCCGCTGTCACTGCGCTTTCGATCGTGGCGGGCAGAGGGGTCTTTACCCAGTCTCCAGCGAGAAACAGGTTACGAATCGGCGTCGCTGTCGATGGCCGATTACCAACCGACTGCGGATCCGGCGCCATCGTCGCGTGCTTCTCCTTGAGCACGATGGATTTGAGCACACGTGCGTCCCGCGCCGCCGGGATCATCCGGCGCAAATCGTTCATGACGATCTCGAGTAGTTCCTCGCTGGACCTATCTACCAACTCGCGCGCCCCGCTAATAACGAAACTCAGATATCCCGGATGGTTTTCGCCGTGCCGCTCGAAAATTCGTCGCTTGTTGAAAAGCCATTGCGTGGGCGTGCCGATGAAGCCGGCAAAGGCTGCGCTGGTGACCTCCCGGTCGAGCCATACGTGCACGCAGATGATGGGCGAACTGCGCAACGACGCGATGCGCGAAAAGTACGGATCGCTGATCGCGCCCTCCGGCATAAGCGTCAGCAACTGCGGTGGCGGCACCGCCGATATAACACTCGCCGCCCGCACTCGACCGCCTTCTCGCAAGCGCACCCCGCTAACCGATCCATCGCTGCCAAATTCCACCGCTTCCGCAATCGCCCGGCACTGGACTGTCCCAGCCCGCCGCTCGATGAAGTCGCGGGCCGCGTCGCAGTAGAGCTCGCTCAGGCCCACCCGCGAGTAGACGAAGGCCGAGTCGCTCCGGCGCGAAAAGAACGCGCGCTTGAGCACCTCGGCAAACAACTCCGCCGACGCCAACGCCGGATCCTCGTTCAGTGTCGCGATCGCGATCGGCGACCAAAAACATCGCCGCGCCTGCTCACCCTGCCCCAGCACGTCCATCAGATCGGCGACAGTCATTCGCGCCAGACGCTCGCGATCGAAACGCCGCATCAGCATCAGGCGCAGGCCGCCCACTATGACCCTCATCCGCTCGCCAATCGTGAGATGCGCATAGCGCACCACAGCGGCAGTCATGTGCAGCGGTCCGGGCAGCGCTGCGCACCGCAGCACGGCTCGCCGTCGCGGGCCATCGAGCATATCGATCTCGAGGTTACGGTGGACGATCAACTTGTCGCGCGTGCCGATTTTGCCAAGAAAGTCCAGCGTCTCTTTGTAGCAACCCATCAGCACATGCTGGCCGTTGTCCACCAGGTCGCCAGTTTGGTGGTCGACAAAAGAGTAGGCGCGACCGCCCAGCGCCGGTTTGCCTTCGATCAGCGCGACGCGCAAGCCGGCTTCAGCGAGCGCGACGCCGGCACTCAGCCCGGCGAAGCCGCCGCCAATGATCACGACGTCTTTGACTTCCGTCGTCACGCTGGTCAGCTCGCGCGATGCAGCCGCGTTTCCGCCCACGCGCGCCCGACCAGGTAGAGCTTGCGCGGAGTGGAGAGGCTGAGCCGCTGGTCGAAGACACGGTAGTCCGACCTGACGATCCGTTCGAGCAGCGCGGCGTATATCAGGCGCATCCCTTCCGCCGCGAGCATCGCACCGCGGTCTTCGCGCGCCAGGGCCGTTCGTGCTTCGCGATAAAAGTCTCTTGCGCGTTGCGCCTCGAACTCCATCAACCTGCGGAACCTCGGGCTATAAACGCCCTCTAGGATCTCCTCTTCGGTAACCGCGAACCGCGCCAAATCCTCGAGCGGCAGGTAAATGCGTCCACGCGTGGCGTCCTCGTGCACATCACGAATGATATTGGTGAGCTGGAAGGCGATACCCAGCCGCTCGGCATAGATTCGCGTGGCCGGATTCCCGTAGCCAAAAATCTCGATACAGATCAGCCCTACCGCCGAGGCCACTCGCCGGCAATAGCTCTCGAGGTCGGCAAACGTCCGATAGCGGCGTCGCGTCAGATCCATTTCGACGCCGTCGATAATCTCCTCGAAATGAACTCGCGGAATATTAAAACGGTGGACGTTGTCCGCGAGCGCGCGCGAAATCGGCCGCGTGGGCACGCCGGCGTAAACGTTCTCCAGCTCCCGGCGCCATCGCGCCAGCAGCGCCGCGGGTTCCCGCACCAAGTCATCGTCGGCGATATCGTCGACAAAGCGGCAAAAGGCATAGACGGCGTACAGCGCACGCCGTCGCTCGACTGGCACGAGCTTGAAGGCATAGTAGAAATTTGAAGAGGCGCGTTTGGTCACCTCGGCGCAGCGAGCGTAATCGGCCTCAAGCCCGCCCCCGGATTGCGCCCGGTTCACCGCGCCCTCCTCATGCCTGGAGGCGTCCATTCAGCGCCCGCCATCCGAGTTTGAAATAGTCGAACAGGGTCAGCCGTGGCCGGTTGCGGAAAACGTCGAAGCCGACACGCTCGATCGCGCGCAGTATCGCAAGCCCGCCGCCGGCGAACATCAGCACGTCGCGCCCCAAGCGCCGGTCCACCATTCGCGACAAGACCTCGCCGCTCATCAGCATTTCGCGCGCGCGCTGAACCTCGTGCTTCATCAGGGCACGAAACTGCGGACTGACGCGGCCATCGCGCAAGTCCTTCGGTGTGACCCCAAAACTTTCCATGTCATGGCGCGGAATATAGATCCGGCCCTTCTCCAGGTCGATCGCGATGTCCTGCCAGAAGTTTGCGAGCTGCAGTCCGCTGCATACCGAATCCGCAAGCCGCTGCCGGTCGGGATCGCGATAGCCGAAGAGGTAGAGCACCAGCCGCCCCACGGGGTTCGCGGAGTACCGCGAGTAGCCGATCAACTCATCGATCGTGGCGAAGCCCTTGAAGTTGATATCGCTGCGAAAAGCCTTCAACAGGTCGGCGAACGGTTCGCGCGGGATATTGTAACGCCGTACGGTATCCGCGATTGCGACCATCACCGGATCACGCGGGGCCCCAGCGTAGGCCAGATCCAGCTCGTGCTCCCACTCGTCCAGCCGCGCAAGACTGCCCTCCTCGTCCGCAAAATCGTCGGCTATGCGCGCATAAGCGTAAATCGCATGCATATGCGGGCGCATCCGCCGCGGCATCAGCCACGACGCGATGGTGAAGTTCTCGTAGTGGCTTTGCGCTACTCGCGCGCAAAATTCATAGGCCTGTTCAAGCGCCGCGCTGGTAACCTGACCGTTGACCGCACTGCCCAATTCCGCGGACCGCTCAGCGCCGGCCCCGCTCGCACTCGGCATCGGCTCACGCCGCGGCGCGGGCACGCTCACACCGCCGCCGCTATCGAGCCAGACCCGATTAATTCGTGCACCGCCGCGCGTGCCCAGCCGTCGGTCTCAAGCACGTCTTCGAGTGTGCGCGCCGGCGAATTGTGGTGCCGCTCCATAATCGTCTCGAGATGCCGTGCGATATCGATGAAGCGCAAGCGGCCCGCCAGAAACCCGGCGACCAGCTCCTCGTTCGCGGCATTGAGACACGCCGGCATCGTGCCGCCCGCGCGGAGCGCGTCGTAGCCCAGCCGCAGGCAGGGAAAGCGTCCGAAGTCCGGCTCCTCGAACGTTAGCTGCGCGCACTCCAACAACGACAGCGGCTTCAAATGCGCCAGCGGCAGGCGCTCGGGCCAGGCCAGCGCAAACCCCACCGGAATCGCCATGTCCGCGATCGCCATCTCGGCGATAACCGACCCATCAATCATCTCGACCATCGAATGGATGACGCTTTGCGGATGGATCACGACGGAAATCTCCGCCGGCGCCAGATCGAAGAGCCAGTGTGCCTCGATCACTTCGAGTCCCTTGTTCATCAGCGTCGCCGAATCGATCGTGATTTTGTTCCCCATCCGCCACACCGGATGATTGAGTGCGTCGCGCACCGTAATCGACGCGAACCGCTCCGCCGGCCACTCGCGGAAGGGGCCACCCGATGCTGTGAGGATGACCCGTTTGATCGCCGAGCGCGGGCGCCCCTCCAGGCACTGGAAAATCGCATTGTGCTCGCTGTCCACCGGCAGCAGACGAACGCCGCTTTCGCGCACGGCGCGGGTCACAACCTCGCCCGCCATGACCAGCACTTCCTTGTTGGCGAACCCGATATCTTTCCCCGCTTTGATCGCCGCCAGAGTTGGGCGCAATCCCAGCGCCCCGACCAGTGACGACATCACAAGCTTGACCTCGGGATGCGTCGCAACGGCGATCGCGCCTTCGGCGCCATGCAGGATCGCGACTTTCTGCGGCGCTATTCGCGCTGCCAGATCGCGTGCCAGCTCGGGAGTCGCCACAGATACCAATTCAGGCTGGAACTGGCGCACCTGCTGTTCGAGCAGGTCGATGTTGCTCCCTGCCGCCATCGCCGCCACACGGAAGCGCTGTCTGAACCGGCCCACCACGTCGAGCGTGGTAACCCCTACAGATCCGGTCGAGCCGAGTATCGCCAACGTCTTCATAAAGAACTTCCCGGCTCAACCTGCGGCCAGCTCGAGTAGGCGGCGGCGGAATCGGCCGAGCGCCATAAGGGGAAAATAATGCGCGTACATATGGTAACGCAGGTAAAAATGATTGGGAAAACCGGTACCGGTGAACTCAATATCTTCCCAGCGCCCGTCGTCGTTCTGCCGTTCGGCCAGCCACGCCACGCCGCGCATCGCGCTGTCGCTCAAACTATCCTCCCCAGCCAATAATCCAATCAGCGCCCACGCAGTTTGGGAAGGCGTACTCGTCCCTTTGCCCTTGAGCCCCGGGTCCTTGTCGGCAAGGCAGGTTTCACCCCAACCGCCATCGGAATTTTGTACCGCTTTGAGCCATTCGACCGCCCGCTTGATCCATGGTTCGCCTCGATCGACACCGATCGCGCGCAATCCTGCGAGCGCCGAAAAGGTTCCATAGACGTAGGTAACGCCCCAGCGCCCCCACCACGAACCGTCGCTATCTTGTTTGCGCTTGAGCCACGAGATCGCACGGCGCGCCACGGGGTGGTCAGCGCGGTAGCCGACCGCACCCATCATTTCCAGCACGCGTCCGGTCAGGTCGGCGCAAGTGGGGTCGGTGGCGGCTTCAAGATCGGCGAATGGTGCGGAATTAAGCCATTCGGAATCATTGTCGACGTCGAAAGCGGCAAAGCCGCCGTCCCTCGACTGCATCCCCATCACCCAGTTCGCGCCGAGCCTGATCGCCTGGTCGCGCGCGCTAGTACCGTCGTGCGCGGTCGCTGCGAGCACCATCAGGATGACCGCCGAATCATCCACATCGGGGTACCAATCGTTAAAAAACTCGAACGCCCATCCCCCCGGTTCCAGCTTCGGCCGTTTGATCGACCAATCACCCCTCTTGAAAATCTGATGTTCAATGAGCCATCTGGCGGCATCACGCAGCGCTTGATGGTCTCCCGGGAGTCCAGTTTCGAGCAGCGCCTTGGCTGCGAGCGCCGTGTCCCAGTTGGGCGAGATGCACGGTTGGTAGATGATCGAATCACCCTGCTCCCAGATCAACTCGCGCACAGCTTCCAGAGCCTTGACGATCACCGGATGATCGTTACGGTAGCCCAGTCCCTTGAGCGCCATCGGAGTCAGGATATAGCAGGGCTGGATTCCTCCCCAGGAACCATTAGCGTCCTGATGCTCCAGCAGCCAGTTCTCGGCATGACGCAACGCACGCGCTCGCAGCGACTGCACATGATGGTCGTCGTACCAGCGCAGCAACTTGTCGGTGCCGCGCAGCAGGTTGCGCAGCGAGACCATACTCGCTTCACCCGGCGTCGTGAATTTGGTGAAGTGTGGCGGCTGAATATAGAGTTCCAGCACGCCCTGACGCCAATCGATCGTGGTTGCCGGCTTTTTAGCCTGCAACACCATCAGCGCCATCAGGGTTCCACGCGCCCACGAGGAAAGTTCATAGATGTTGATCGGGAACCAGTTCGGCAACAGCGTCAGCTCCACCGGCATCGAGGTCGTCGCCCGCCACGGCACCTGATTCATCGCCGCCAGGTAAAAGCGTGCCAAGGTTCCCGCGTTCGCGATACCGCCGCGGGCCAGAATCCAGCGCCGCGCCTGCATCATCGGTTCATCACCGGCCCGCATGCCCACCAGTTTCAAGCCGAAATAGGCCGTGACTGTTGTCGACAGATCGCCCTCTCCGCCGGGGAAAAGCGCCCACGACCCGTCGCCCTGCTGGGTTTCGAGAATGGTCCGTGAAAGCCGCTTGTCCAGGTCCGGGTCGGGCGGGAGTTCCATGAAGCGATTGAACATCAAGTACTCGGCGTTCATCTCCGCGTTCGCTTCCAGCGGAGCCTGCCAATAACCCTCCGGATGTTGCTGGG
Organism: uncultured Pseudomonadota bacterium; assembly: GCA_963837035.1. Taxonomy (GTDB): domain Bacteria; phylum Desulfobacterota; class Binatia; order Binatales; family Binataceae; genus JASHZA01. The sequence continues at coordinate 51,649 of CAWIMH010000015.1, read as the reverse complement.
CCAGCAGCGCCCGCCGCGCGCGATCGATCGCAAAATCGACCTTGGCCGCGAATTCCTCGCGCGGCTCTGGACTGCTTGCCGCCCGTCTGGATGAAAGTTCAGCTTGATCCATGGAAACCACGGCTTGTTCCGCCACCGCCCCAGCCATACTTCAGACCTCTGTCGATTCTCTTAGGGTATCACCGCGCATTTGAGGACTGTGCCCCGCTCGAGCATTTTGAACACCTCGGTCAACTCGCTCAGCGGACGGCGTGCGTTGATGATTCGCACCGCGCCCAGGTTGCCGCCGCACAATAGATCGAAGGCCTTGCGCACGTCGCGCGGCCTGAAATGAAACGGCGCCAGCAGCGTCAGATTGTCGTAATGCATCCGCCTGGTGTCGACGCTGAGCGCAGTGTTGACCGGGCATCCTCCGAAAAAAACTACTCGTCCGCCGCGCCGCACCCGTGCGAATGCGTCTGACCATCCGGCCAGCTGTCCGGTGCACTCGATCACCAAATCCGGACCGTAGCCGCGATTGAGCGAAGCGATTGCTTCCTCCGCGCCGGACGCATCAACATCGATCACCCGGTCGGCGCCAAGCTCGCCGGCCCACTGCAGGCGCTGTGCGCCACGTCCTGCCACCACGACCTTGCGCACGCCCTGCTGCTTGAGCGCCATAGCATGCAGAATTCCGAAGGCGCCGGCGCCCACAATTAGCGCGGTTTCGAACTCCTCGGGCCGGGCCATCTCCTGCGCATGCACCACGCAGGCCATTGGTTCGAGCAGCGCAGCCTCCTCAAATTCGATTGCCTCTGGCTTATGAAAGGCGTTGTGCGCGACGACGTGCGCGCCAACCAAAATAAAGTCGGCGTAGCCGCCCATCACCATTTTTCCCATCGCCAGCTGACACAGATTTTCCTGACCGCGCTCGCAATAGAAGCAATTGCCGCAAGGAGCGGTGGGTGCCGCCATCATCGCGTCCCCAACCGCGAAGTTTTCAACACCCAAGCCGATTTCGGTCACTACACCGGAAAATTCGTGCCCGAAGGGCGCGGGCATCGGCCACAGCGGATGACCCCGACGGTAAGCCTTTAGGTCCGTTCCGCAGCTCAGCGCACACTTGACGCTCAATACTACCTCGCCCGGCCCCGGATGCGGTGGCACCACGTCGCGCAATTCGATCCTGCCCGGCTCGACCAGTACGGCCTGGCGTGCGCGAGATGCATCCGCACTGTTACCCGTTACAGGGCAAGCACCGGGTTGCGCGCCGGCGAGACGCGCGCTCACAATTTGCGCTCCACCGCGAAGGTTACGAGCATCCTGAGCGGTTCTGCCCGACTATCGAAGATCCCTAACGCTTCGCGCGCTCGCCCGCCCAACTCCCGCGCTAGTTCTCGCGAGCGCGCGACACCGAGCACGGACGGATAGGTGGCCTTCCCCCGCGCTTCATCCTTGTGGGTCCGCTTGCCCATCTGCTCGGACGACTCTTCGACGTCGAGCAGGTCATCGACTACCTGAAACGCGAGCCCCAAAGCCTGCGCGTAGCAGCGCAGCGCCTCGAGCTGCACCTGCGTGGCGCCGCCAAGCCGCGCGCCTCCACAGACCGCGGCCACGAACAGCGCGCCGGTCTTTCGGCCGTGGAGATATTCGAGCTCCCGCAACTCCATTGCGCGACCCTCGCCGAGAAGATCGATCACTTGCCCGCCGACCATTCCCGACGAACCGGCCGCTTCCGCCAATTCCTCAATGGTTTCCAACACAACCGCGGGGGCCAAGCGTGAGTCAGGTGACCGCGCGGCGCGCGCCAGCACCGCAAAAGCGTCGGTCAAGAGGCCGTCGCCGGCCAACGTCGCGATCGCCTCTCCATAGACTTTGTGATTGGTCGGTCGCCCGCGACGCAGATCGTCGTCGTCCATGCACGGCAGATCGTCATGGATAAGCGAGTACGTATGAATCATCTCTATCGCGCAGGCTAAGCCCATCGCTGCTTCCCGCCGGCCCCCAGCCGCCTCGCAGGCCGCGAGCGCAAGCACCGGGCGCAGGCGCTTGCCCCCTGCGAGCAGGCTGTAGCGCATCGCCTCGAACAGCGTCCGCGCCGGACCATCGGTATCCGCTACGCATTCTTCGAGCGCGCGCTCGACCATGGACGCCCGCTCCCGCAGGTAGGCTTCCAAGTCGAGGCCCGCCGGCTGCACGTTCGTGGTCATTTCCGGCATCTCTGGCAACTCTCGATGCCTTGTCTTCTCAGGTCAGTTCAGGACACGTAGTGGCGCACCATACGCCACGAATCCTTGAGGTTCTTTCCGAAGTCCATCGCCACTGTGCCTTCGAAGCCCGAGTGCAACTTGCAATCGCGGCAACGTACGTCTTGCTTGGTCCGGTAGTACTCCCAGTCCGTCGCTTTATGCATCTCCTCGAAGGTGTTGTAGTGGCCGTTGGTGATCAGGTAGCACGGCCCTTTCCATCCGCGCGGATTCCGGGTGACCGTGGTCCAGGGACTGCACAACAGGTCGCGATCTCCGACGAGATAATCGAGATAGATTGGCGTGTTAATAATTTTGTGGTTTTCCGCAAGTTTGCGCACGCGCTGGAACTTCTGCGGCATCTCGTCGTTCTTGAGATAGATATCGTTGGTGAGCACCTGGTAGTGGTAGCCCGGCGTCACCAGCATGCCGTCAACACCGAGCCCGGACAGCAATTCGATCAGTTCTTCGATCTCTTCCGCGCTGGTCTCGCGGAAGATCGTGGAATTGGTCTGCACCCGGTAGCCTTTTTCCTTGAGCATCTTGATCATTTTGACGCAGGTATCGAACACGCCGTGCCGATCGACGACGCGGTCGTGGGTCTCGCGCATGCCATCGATATGGACGTTGAAGCTCAGGTACGGGCTCGGCGCCACCTGCTTGACGAACCGCTCCAGCAAAATTGCGTTGGTGCAGATCATAACGTGACGCTTCTGCGCGATCAGCCCCGTCGTCAGCGGCGCGATGTGCTTGTACATCAAAGGTTCGCCACCGCAGATTGAAACGATCGGCGCGTCCGCCTGCTGGGCCGCGGCCAGCGCCTCTTCAAGCGGCATCTGGTCGCGAATCGTGTCCTTATACTCCACGATGCGGCCGCATCCCACACATGCCAGATTGCACGCGTGAAGCGGTTCGAGCATCAGCACCAAGGGGAAATATTTCTCGCCCGCCCGTTTCTTGCGGCTAATATAGCGGCCAAGATCGATCATTTGTCGTAACGGAATCCGCATCCTCATCCTCGCTCCGGCGGTTTTCAGAGGGCTCGGGTTGACGATGGAACGCTATCCGGTTCGCGTTGCGTGGCTTCGCCAAACAGCCATTGCCGCAGCATTGCCGTCGCCCCCTCGAGGTCAACGCCGCCATCGCGAACGAACAGGAAGCCGAGCAGTATGCCGTTAAGCGTCGACAACAAAAACGCCGACGCCACTTGCCCGGGAAATTCGCACGGACAGAGCCCCTTTTCCTGCGCGCGCGAAATAAGATCGGTTAACAATGAGCGATACCCGTCATACAGCGCCATCACCTGGTTGGTTAAGGCAACGTAGGTCCGGTCGCCATGCAAAAGCTGCGCAACGAAAAACCGGATCGAACTGGCATTGTCACGGACGAATAACAGATAGGACTCGATCAGCTTCAGGATCTGCGCCTTTTCGTCGAGCGCCCCCGCCTCTTCCGCGAAGTCGATCACGTAGGGCTCGAGCAGGCGATTGAGCACCGCCAAGAACAGCTCCTCTTTGGTCTTGAAGTGCCAGAAAATCAGCGCCTTGCTGACCCCAGCCGCCCGCGCCACCTCGGACATCGAGGTCTCATGGATACCGCGGTTCGCGAATAGTCCAGTCGCAGCTTTCAGAATTTCATCCCGTGAATCCGGAGCGCGCGACTCCGTCGAACCTCCCCGCGTTTCAATCGCGCTCATCCTACGGTCGGCAGACGAGGAATCGCCGCCAAATACCTCCAGATAATTCGACCGCCGTAGGTTTCTTCATGAAGCCTGCTATGCTCGGAGGAATATCCACCGCGGCCTGACTTTCGCTCTTTGTCGCGCTCGAACGGTGCCTAACCCAGCGGTCAATAAGGCACTCTAACCCTGCCGGGTCGAAAGTCAATAGGGTGTACCGAGACAGGCTTGGATAAAACGATAGCGGCGATCTTTCACGAAATCCGGTCAATCACGGCTGATCGTCAACCCGCCGGCCGCCGAGGATTCTCGGGCCCGCACCGTCAACGCAAGTGCAGCGGAGACTTGCGACCGGTTCTCCCGCGCCGCCGATCCGCCGGCGCCCTCGGCAATCGCCTGCTCGAATTCGGCCGCGATCGCGCTGAACCAGGACGAATGGTAGGAATCGTCCGGCGCGTCGATCACCGAAAGATTCTCAACCCCTCCCGATCGATCGGTCAGAGTCACGCGATTCTCGTCGATCTCCACGATCCCGCTTGATCCGTAGATTATCGCAGTAGTCCGACGCACAGGCGCGCGCCACGATAGATGTACATGGACAACACGACCCCCGGGGAAGACGATCTGCAGATCCGCCAAATCGTCAACGCTGCCCCCAGCCAGAAAGCCGAGGTGTGCGGAGACCACTTCCGGCGCATCACCACCCATCAACCATTGCGCCAGATAGAACGCGTGCCAGCCATGGTCGATCAGGATTCCCCCTCCGGTTTTCGGCTCAAGACGCCAGCGCTCGCCGCTTCCACCGCCTGCCGGTTCGGTGCGCAGCCGGGTTAGATCGATATATTGGACCGCCCCCAGGCGTCCTTGCGTAATGAGTTCATACGCCCGCCGGTAAGCGGGCGCATACCGCCAGTTGTGCACGCACATCAGCACCCGCGAGTTGGCCGCGGCCACCCCGTTGAGCTCCTCGAACTCCGCGGGCGCGAGACAAAGCGGCTTTTCGACGAGTACGTGGGCACGCGCCTCCAGCGCCATCCGGGCGGTCACCGCATGAAAAGCCGGCGGACTCGCAACGTCAACGAAGTCCAAGGCCTCGCCCTCAAGCAGGAGTTCGAGGTCGTCGTAGACGCGAACATTCGGGATCAAGTTGATCGCAAGGTGGCGGCGGGCGGCCACCGGATCGTGAATCGCGACGATGGTCACGTTGGGCTGCGCGCGCCATCCCGCGAGATGCCCATGGACAGCAACCTCACCGAATCCCGAGATAGCGCCCCTCAACGGCATCGCACGGCGACACCGTCAAGGGGGAGATTTCGCGGATGGCTCAGTTCAACCATGACTTGGCGAGATCCTCGAGTTCCTTTTCGTATTTGCCGGCTGTGGGTGAATCGAGCAGGAAAATCAGGCGATGCGCGCCCGCCTCGCGATACTGCTCACGCACGCGCTTGGGATCGCCTTGCGCGGGAAAGTACATCGAGATCTCCAATTTGGAGTAGTCGCGACCAGCCTCGGCGCACATTTTCTTGAGCTTGCCCAGTTCGACGGCAAGCACGTCCGGCGTGAGTCCAAGAGGTGCCCAGCCGTCGCCGATCGCAACCGTATCCTTGAGCGCGCGTTCCATGCTCGGACCGATACCGCCGGCGCCGATATGAATCGGCGGATGGGGCTTGCGGGCCGGTTTGGGATTGGACTTGACCGGCGGAAAATTGATGAATTCGCCTTTGAAACTCGCCTCCGGCTTGGTCCAGAGCTCCTTCATCGCGCGGACACACTCGCGCGTCATCGGCCAACGCCGCTTGAAGTTCACGCCCATGATCTCGCTTTCATCGGCCAGCCATCCCGCGCCAATTCCGAAGATGAAACGGCCGCCCGAATAGAAGTCGAGCGTTGCGACCTCCTTGGCCAGGACTATTGGGTCACGCTCCGGAACCAGGCAGATACCAGTGCCGAGACCGATCCTCTTCGTCACCGCCGCTGCCAGCGCGAGCCCGACGAACGGATCGATCATCTGGGCGTAGTTTTCCGGAATCTCGCCGTCGGCCGACAGCGGATACCGCGTCTTGTGGGTAACCGGAATTATCGGATGTTCGGGCAGATAGAAGGACTCGAAGCCAAGCGCTTCGGCCTTTTGTGCGATCGCGCCGGGAGGCGCGGTATGACTGGCGACGAATCCAAGGATCCCGATTTTCATTTTCCTACCTCTATTTCTGGTTTCGCTCGCGAAGCCGCGAGAAGTTTTCGCCCTTGCTCGTAACCGGGTGCGTCTTACAGATAGGTCGCCGCGTAACGCTCCAGGCGCTCCCGATAGTTATCGGGCGCGAGCACGCCAACCTGCATGACGAAGCGTCCGACGCCAAGTTCGGCATACCTGGCCAGCTCTTCCTGCACCTGTGCGCGCTCACCCGCAATCGCACCCATCACGGTGATATCGAGCTTGCTATAGTCGCGCCCGCAGCGTCGGCATTCCTCCTTCAGGATCGGCAGCTGTTCCTTCATGAAGGCGGGGTCAACTCGATTCGGGCACCATCCGTCACCCCATTGCGCGACGCGTTTGAGCGCGTTTTTGTCCTTGCTGCCGAGGAGCACCGGTGGTCCGGGTTGCTGGATCGGTTTGGGATAGGACCGCACCGGCGGAAATTTGACGTAACGGCCGGCGAACGACGCCTCGGGCTTCGACCACAGCTCGCGCATCGCGGCGATGTACTCGGCGGTCTGCGTCCAGCGCCGCGGAAAATCCGCGCCGAGCAGTTCCGCTTCCTCCCGCAGCCAACCGGCTCCAATACCGTAAATCAGGCGACCGCCCGAAAAATAATCGAGCGTCGCAATCTGTTTGGCCGCAACGATCGGATTGTGCTCGGGCACAAGCGTAATTCCGGTGCCCAGCTTGATCCGGCTGGTAGCGGCAGCGGCCATCCCCAGGCACACGAACTGATCGCTCATATGGGCGTAAATGTCGGGGATCGGTCCGCCTTGCGGAAAAGGGGTTTTGGGATTGACCGGGAAAATCGGATGTTCGGGCGCCCACATCGATTCGAAGCCCAGCCGCTCCATTTCCTGGGCAAACGGCGCGGGCCGCGCAGTGTTCTCGTGAAAGACCATCAGGATTCCGATCTTCATAGTTGACTAGCTCCGCTGCCGGGCGTGACCCGATCCGAGATGTCGCAAAAAGCGTGGAGATTTTCCAGCGATCCGCGCGCACAACTCTGGTTGCGCGGCTACAAGGTCAGCACCGCTTTGCCCGCGATACCACGGCGGTAGAGCTTATGCGCAACTTCGGCGATCTGGGCGAAGGGTGCCTCCATCTCCATCTGCGGATGAAGTTTGTCCTCGGCAACCATCCGCACCAGTTGCATCAATCCTTCTCCGGCCGGCCGCGATCGGATCTCATGGAACAGGATAAAGCCGTACAAGGACGCGCCGCCAGTGCGCATGAAAGTTGCGGCGTCGATGGTACTTTCGGCTGACCCGGAAACCCCGTAGAGCACGCACATCCCGCCGCGTGCGAGTAGCTTCAGCGCCGCTGCGAGGGATTCGCCGCCGACCGATTCGAGAATCAGATCATAGGGACCGAACTGTGCAGTCGCCGACAGGTCCTCGCCCACGACGACTCGATGCGCGCCGGCACCTCGCGCATGCTTTTCGCGCTCGGGCCGCCGCACCGACGCGACCACGAATGCGCCCGCGTGATTCGCCATTTCCACCGCGAGATGACCCACCCCGCCCGACGCGCCAGTGACCAGCACTCGCCGCCCGAGCAGCGAGCCGTTGAGTTCCAACGAATAGAGTGCTGTCAGTCCGGCGACAGGTAAGGTCGAGGCGCGTTCGAACGAAACCTTGTCGGGCAGAATCGCCATCGCGTTGGTCGGCACTGCGGCGAGTTCAGCCCATGCTCCAGCGGGCAGAAACCCCACCACGCGAGTACCTGCTGGCGGACCTGACCCTTCCTGCGCCGCCCGCTCGACCACGCCGGCGAGATCCCAACCGGGACGAAAGCCCGCTTCCGCCATCGTGAGCGACCGCCTCACCTCGCCGAGATTGAGCGAGATCGCCTTGACGCGCACGAGCGCTTCAGTTGGACGCGGGGTAGGAGCCTCCACCTGCTTGATAGCGAGACGACCCTCAACGTTGGGGTCGACGACAACCGCGCGGATCTGGTCCATGATCGGTTCCTCCGTCTCATTGGCGCAGGGCGCCACCCGCTGATGGTACCGCGACCGGCGGGAGGTCAAGCAAACGGTCACGGCAGGAATCCTCCGCGACGCCTCGGTCGTTGCGAGCCAGACCAACCCGGTTCGTCGGGAAAATTCAATCTGGCTGGTCAGAAATGCGATTATAGGAAGCGAACGAACTCGATAAAATTCGCTGTCCCCAGTCTCGCCGAGGGCGAGGTTTATTCCCAGCCGAAGAAATCGCGGGCCCAGACGAATTTGCCCACACCTGCGGCACGCGCTGCCGCCGCGTCGACGTCCTGGTCGCCCACCATCGTCGAAGCCTTCAGGTCGACCCCGTGGATTTCCGCGAGTTCCGTGATCATTCCGCCCTTGGGCTTGCGGCATGCGCATCCGTCGGCGTCGTCATGCGGGCAGATCTGCCATGCGGTCAGAATTCCGCCGAGATGCCCGTCCAGCTCGGCCATAGCCGCCTCGACCTGAGCCAGGGTGAGGCGCCCGCGCTTGATCCCGGCCTGATTGGTAACGACAAAAATCAAATGGTCGCGCATCGGCGCGAGCCGGGCTTTCACCCCAGGCAGCAGCTCGATGACGATGTTGCCGCGTGAACCCAGCGGAAGTTGGCGGGTCTCGTCCATCCTGACCAGCGTGCCCAGCGAGGTCGCAGAACAGCCCAACGTTTCCCGCGTCAGTAGCCATCACATAGTCGTTTCAGCCAGCGCGCCAGTCCACATGATCGCGCACGATAGGCAAAAACCTCGTCCAGGATCTCGCCGCCGGCCTCAGCCTGCGCCTGAGTAATCACCAGCGGCGGATTGATGCGGACACGCGGGAAGTAGCCCATCGTCAGAAGGCCGCGGCGGAGCGCCTCGCGGAAGATCATCTCCATTACGCGGCGGCTCATCTCCGCGCAGTGCCGCGATCGCGCACGAGTTCGACGCCGATCAGCAGCCCGCGCCCGCGCACGTCGCCCACGAATTCGTATTTTTCCTTGAATTGGAGCATGCGGCCGAGCAGGACCGCGCCGACCTCGCGCGAATTCTCCACCAGCTTCTCGCGCCGGATCGCTTTGATCGTTTCGGCCACTGCAACCGCGGCGAGCGGATTTCCACCGTAGCTCGACGATGACGCACTGGGCTTGGAGAACGGCTCGGCTCGCCCGATCTCGTCACCCATCAGAACGCCCGACACCGGAAAGCCCGAACCCATCCCTTTGCCGACGGTGACAATATCGGGTTCGACGCCGCTGTGATCGACGCCCCACATCGCGCCAGTACGGCCGAACCCGGTGATCATCTCGTCGGCGATCAGCATCGCGTCGTTTTCCTTAGCCACCGATTTTACCGCGGGCAGCCAATCGTCCGGCGGAATCACGTTGCCGGCCGTCCCTTGCATCGGCTCAGCGACAATCGCGGCGATCGCGCCGGCCGAGAATTCTTTGATCTGCTCGCGGGCGAACTCGACGCAGAACAGCCCGCACGACGGATATTTCAGCTTGAACGGACATCGGTAACAGTCGGCATACGGCACCGGGTATTCGGCCGCCCGGCAGCGGACCGTAGCCCTGCTTCGATTCGTCTCCGATAAGTCCGATAACGCCGCCGGTCTTGCCGTGAAAGCCGCCCCAGAAGCTCACCACTTCGTGCTTTTTGGTGGCGGAACGCGCCAGGCGCAGCGCCGCCTCGACCGCTTCGGCGCCGCCGCTATAAAGATGGACCGCTTGAGCCGGCCCGGCGCGACCTCGCTCAGAAGCTGAAGGCTTCCGCCCTTTCCGGCGTGGCGAAGGTGCCGACCATCAGACGCGACCTTGCCGCCGATAACGCCTGAGCCAGCGCCGGATGGCCGTGGCCGAGGCTCGCGACCGCGACGCCCGCAAAAAAATCGACGTAGACGTTGCCGTCGGCATTCAGTCAGCGTCGCGCCGTCGCCGCGTTCGAAGGCGACGCCCGCGAGCAACGAAATTCGCTGGCGGCCCGGCGCGATATGACGCTGCTCGGCGTCGAAAATGTCACGCGACTTAGGGCCGGGTATTGGCGTCGAAATGTATGGAAGCTGTCCCTGCCCGCTCACGTCCTCACCGTTGCGTCCACCCGCCTGCACATTCGATGCGCCCTTGTCATTGGTGACCTCGCCGGCACAACTTGATTCCGGATAGCTCTGTCGCGTCAGGCGACCGGAGTCAACAGGAGTCCGCATGGGGGCGTTGCGCTTGTTCCGCTCGTTTGGCACGGGCGCGTGGCGGCAATCGAGTTAAAGTCCTACTTTAGAAATTGAGCGTGAACCGGATGTCGCCGAAACGCACTTCGCTGCCGTTGGCCGCACGCACCGAGCCCTGGACCTGACGCTCGTTGACGTAGCTGCCGTTGGTGGAGTTGAGGTCGGTCACTTCCCAGAGACCGTTGCGGCGGATCAACCGGGCGTGCGATCGCGAGACGCTAGGATGCGGGATCACGATATCATTCTCTTCGCCACGGCCGAGAGAGACTTCGTCTTTAAGCAGGGCATACTCGGCGGCGATCTGATCGATGCGGTCGATGGCGGTCAGACGCCCCTCCCCCGCTCTTAGACGTACCGGAGCCGCGGACGGACCGGCCGGCCGTGGACCCGAGCCGCCCTGTCCCTGCCCGACGGCTCGCGCAGGCTGCGCCAACTGGCGCGCGCCGGCGACCAGGTTGGTCGGCGGCGCGACACTCTGCGAATCAACGATCGCCTTCAATTCGTCGGCCGGAACGCCGAAGCGCATCCGCGAGAGAGCGATCAGACCGAGCAACGCCATGAGCGGAACCGCGGCATTCCACCACGCAAAGGAGAGTTGGGGACCGGGGACGCCCTCGGTGCCGCCGCCGACGTCGGGTTCGTTGATCGATGCGCCGCCGATGCCTCTGACCTGATAGGAGGTTTCGGCAGTGCCGCTGGCGCCGTTGTAATTGACCTGGAGCTCGACCGAGCGGTCGGTGCCGTCCTCGATCGGGCGCGGAGTCAGGTAGGTCAGTGAGTACTCGGTCGCGATCGAATGGCCGATCTCACGTACGAGATCGGCGAAGCGGTCCTCTTCGGTGACGATATTGTAGAGCTTGCCGTGGGTCGCATCGATGATCTGCTCATACTCCGGCGCGATAAACGGCGGCGGCGCGACCGCGTATAGCGTCAGTCCATTTTTTTGGAGCATTGCGCGACCTTGGCGCCGGTCTGATCGGTCACCTCGCCGCGGGCGGTGATGGTCCCAGAAGGCCTGGTCATGCCGAGTATTCGATCGGAGCCGTCGCCAGCCTGGTGCGGCGGTGCGTCGGTGACGATGATTATGATGCCCTGGGCTTCGGGACGAAACGGAAAGCTCGCGGCGTACGCGAGCGCGTCGAGTTGGTCCTCGGGAATGTCGCCGCCGCCGCCGGCATGAAGGTGCCGACCCAGCTGATGAACTTCTGCACGTCGGAAGTCATGATGTTGCGATATTCACAATTGCAGTCGGGATACTTCGGAGACGACGTAATCTTCGAACGTGACCAGGCCGAGGCGGTAGTCGCGATTGTTGGCGGCGAGATCCTGGGCGAAATTGATGATGTTCTGCTTGACCGCGTCGATATAGGGCTGCATCGATTCGGTGACGTCGAGCACGAAAACGATATCGACCGGACGACCCTGGCCGACGCCGCGAAAATAGAGCATTTTGGCCGGCTTGCCGTCCTCGAGTACTTGGACGTTGTCCTTGGTGAGATTGCCGACGGGCTGGCCGCCCTCGTCGGTCAGGCCGAAGTCGAGCTCACGCCGCCGTCGGTGTCGAAATGGGTCAACCCGGGGTTACCGGTGGTGACCTGAAGCGAAGCGCAGGCCGTGGTGGCAGCCAGCAGGAGCCCGACGCACACGACGGTGGTGAGGGTCGCGCCGAGATACCTAGCGATCATGCGCATGGGTAATTCTCCGAACGCCGATGGTGCACAGTCAAGAGGCGGCAGCGGCAATCGACGTGTTTGGACAAAAGCTGGCTTGCCTTCGCAATTCACTTGGGTTATCCCAAAGCGCTGACTTAAAACTTTCGTCCCAGGTCACCAGTGAAGCAACTTGGTTCGCAATCGGCGGCAGTGACACTGCTAGCCCCAATTTTGACAGTTTTCGCATTATTATTTATGTCCGGATCGCCAACCAGGGCCGCGTCCAGTTCTACCAAAGGTACGGTCGAGGTCGGCTTCACTTCAACCATTTCGCTGCCTAATTCCGGACGATTGTTTCAGCGCATCCTCCTGAACGTCATCGGCGTGCGGCTCAATGCAAACCCGAGTGCAACCGTAAGCGAGTCCGATCCGGGATGGAAGTTGATTCCGGCGCCGGCCGGCGTGGGTTCGAGTTCAGGGGTCGCCATCTTCAGCACGGGAGTCAACGCGGGGGGCAATTTCGGGCCTAGTGGGAACCCGGTGGAGGTCGGACAGGGGCGCAGCGAACTCCAGGTGGAGCTGAATCTGCTGCAGAGCCAGGCCCAGATCATGAATGCCGGCTCCCTGGCAGCCAAGACTTATCATCATATCGAACTCTTGCTCGACGCGAGCAATCCGGGGAACCTGGTCACGCTGTGCGGCCAGGCGACCCCGCGAGGCGAGGGCTGTATCGTCTACCCGGCGGTGCTGAGCGATCCGAACAGTCTGATCCTGGTGCAGGGAACGGTCAATTTCGAGGTTAGCCGGGACGCGATCGTGCCACTGGTCCTCAGTATCGACCCGGGGATCCAGGGCGTGCCGACCGCGTCCACTGACTCGGTGATCATCAATCCAACGATTAGCGTGGTGCCCAACCAATCGATCGGCGGTGTCGCTGGCAACCCGGATTTCGGGCTGGTCTTCGGCACAGTGGCGAATCCAGCAAAGAAGCAGACCTTGACCGCGGAACTCAGCGGCACGAACCAGATTATCGCAAGCATACTTACGCAGGCGGACGGGACTTACTCGCTGAATCTGCCGGCGGCGCCGGGCGGGACCAATTACGACCTGTATGCGTCGGGCGCGGGTCGGAGCACGGAGGTGGCGAGCGGCATCGTGTTGTTGCCGGGGCAGCAGGCGGCTAAGGCACCGGTAAACTTCAGCCCGGTGAACGTACCCGCACAGTCGGTGGCAGGAAAGATCACGGACGCGTGCACCAACGGCGGAGTCCTCGGGGCGACCGTACAAATGCTCTTGCCCGACGTTTCGATCGCACCCACTCCCGACTGCACCGCGAATCCAGCGACGGGGTGCGTGGTAGTGGGGTCGGCGACGAGCGACGAGACCGGCCATTATCCGCTGCCGGGCAATGGGCCTGCGCCAGCACCGTTTTCGATCACGCCGAGTGGCCAGAGTTACACGTTGAACATCTCGGCGTCGGGCTATAACCCGGGGCGGCTCGCGGTGACCCCGGTCGGCTCGCAATTGGGCTGTCCGGCTTCAGGTTTTGCCAACAACAATTGCAGTATCGCGCTAGAACGCGGCGAGATCGACGCGACCGTGGCGTTGCCCGGGGCCAATACCGGATCGACCCTCAACGTGCTGATCATGGCGGAGCAGAGCGAGACGAATAATGTAGAGGGCATCGGCATGGGCTCGATTCCTTCCGGGTCGTCGCAATCGACGCCGGTGGCGATCTTCGTGCCGGACAATTCCGCGCCTTTGAATCCGGTCGGGACACTGGACTTCTTCGGTACAGTCCAGGATGTTTTCGGGAGCACCACGAACGCTGTTCCGGAAAGGGACTCAGGCCATTCGATTGTGGTCCAGGCGGGAGTCGGCGGTTCGGCGAAATGCCCGGCGGCGCCCACCGCGGTTACGCTGAACGGCTTTTCCTGCGTCGGCCATGGCAGCGTAGCCGGTACGGTAGCCGGCGCGGATGCCAATACGGTGGTCGTGCTGGCGAACGGCGGGGTGCAACTGATCCAGCAGCCGGTCCCGGCCACGGGTCCCAATGCCGGGCAATTCGGCTTCTGCGCGCCCGCCGATCCGGGGGCCGCGTATACCGTGCAACATTTCGAAACGCAGCCCAACGGTACGTTGGCGCCGGCAGGCACTGCCGCGGCGATTGCGCTGCCCGCGCCCGTGGCGATTCCGACGCCGTGCGCCGGAATTTGCGGGAATACCAGTAGTGGATGCAGCTTGTGCAGCGGCTTAACCAACTCGAATATCCAGTAGCCGTCAAAGGCCATCGGGATCGCATCGCAGTGAGGAATATGGACACAGCGCCGAGCGGTGAGTCGGTGATGGCCGATGATCGTGAGCTCGAGACCCCTGGAGATGAATTAACCCGGCTTGACGAGACTCTTGGTGTAATTTGCGCGTGAGACAATTCGCTCCCAAGCTGGCGGCGAAGCTGCGGCTGGTCCTGATTCGATCTATCGTATTGCTGTTCGGTGCAGGCGCTATGCTGTTGACCACCGGCGTATCGGCCGGGGCGGTTACCGGCACGGTGGTGGTGGCCTTTACCTCGACCGCGTCGCCGTCGAGTCCGCTGTTCCAGAGCATGCTGCTCAACGTGATCGGCGTGCGCCTCAATCCAGCGACCGGCGCGGTAAGCGAATCGGACAAGCGGTGGCAACAGATTCCCGCGCCGGGGGGAGCGGTCGGATTGCCCACGCCCGGCCAGGCGCAGACAGAGCTGCAGATCGATCTGGGGTCGACCCAGGATTTGGCGCAGGTGCTCAATGCGGCAAAGCTTCCGGCGAAGGCCTATAGCCATATCGAGCTGGTGCTGGATCCGCAGAACCCAGGCGACTTCGTACCCTTGTGCGGTAATGCGCAGCCACGCGGCGAGGGTTGCATCGTTTACCAGGCGAAACTGTTGAATACCAACATCCCGATCCAGGTGCAGGGCGCGGTGAGCTTCACGATCACCAAGAACACTACGATACCGTTGGTACTGAATATCGATCCGGGGATCGCGGGGGTGCCGACCGACTCGGCTGGTTCGGTGATTATCGATCCGGTAATCACGGAGGTGCCGAACCAGACTTTCAGTGGCGTTGTCGGCAATCCGCAAATGGCGCTGGTCAGCGGTACGGTCAAGAAGCCGGGGGGAAAGCAGGTGGTGCGGGCGCAATTGACCGGAACCTCGCAAGTCGTTGCCAGTGTGGCGACCCAAACGGACGGCGCCTACGCGCTAAATCTTCCAGCAACCGCGGCGGGAACGACTTACGACCTGGTGACTTTCGGCAACGGCCGGGAATTCGCGGTCAAGAGCGCAGTGACGGTGTTCCCCGGACAGAACACGATCCTGAATTTCACTCCCGCCGTTCATGGTCAGATCGAGATCGGGGGTAAGGTTTTCGACGCGTGCACCGGCGCCGGTCTCGAGGGCGCGACCCTGGAGATGTTGCTGCCCGATCCTGCGATCACTCCGGCGCCAGATTGCACCGCCAGTGCGCCTGCTACGCCGGCCGGATGCGTAGTCGTCGCGACTGCACAGAGCACCGCGGGCGGCACCTATCCGGCGCCATCGACAACCGTCAAGGCCATTCCGCAATTCAAGCAGATCCCGACCGGGATCGATTACACGATCAAGGTTTCGAGTTCGGGGTACAACGACGGAAACATTGCGCTATTAAACTCCGGCGGAACTTTGCGCTGTTCCCAATCGGGGTTCAAAAACGCTGCCTGCAATATCAACCTGGAGCATGGCGAGATCGACGCGGTGGTCAGTCTGGGCGCCGCAAACACAGGACCGCCGCTGAACGCAATGGTGGTGGCGGAGCAGAGCGGCACCAACGACCTAGTGGGGATGGCGACGGCAACCATTCCGACTGGCGCCGCGGAGTCGGCACCAGTGCCGGTATTCGTTCCGGACACCACGGCGACGGTCAACCCGATTGCGACGATCGATTTCTTTGCGTCGGTGCAGGACTCCTTCGGCACGGCGACCAGCGCGACGCCAGAGAAGGCGACCGGGCACACCATCGCGGTCGCGGCGGCGGTACCGGGTTCGGGCAAATGTCCCTTGCAGGCCAATGTTACCCCTGCCTCGATCGTGCTCGCGGGTGCCGGGTGCGTGGGCCATGGGAGTGTCGAGGGAACGGTCGGGACGGTGGACAGCAACACGGTCGTGGTCCTCGCGACTCATGGTGTGCAGGTGATGCAGACCGGCGTGCCGACAGGGACGATGACGCCGGGGGAGTTCAGCTTTTGCGCTCCCGCCGACCTGAGCGCGGCCTACACGCTAGGGCATTTCGAACGCCAACCGGACGGATCGCTGACTCCGGTATCCTCGGTGGCGACTACACTGGCGGGGCCTACCACGATCGCCGCACCGTGTTCGGGGATCTGCGGTAATACCGCAGGCTCGTGCCTTTTGTGCACGGGCGTAAGCAACGCGAGTCTACCTTAGTGGTATGGAGCTTCCGATAATGTTCAGAAAAGGGCTTCGCAGTCTCGGCGGAGCGAGTTGGTGCGCGGTGATCCTGGCGGTCGTGGCGGCGTCCGGCGGCTGCGGCGGCGCGTTCGGCGTCGGCAACAGCACGAATCCCGGCAGCACAGCAAATATTAATGCACAGACCAGTTTCCGGATCGTTGGCACGATCGGAACACCGTTCACCGGTACGATCTCTGACAGCCGATCCTCGTGGCAGATCCAGGGCACGGTGCCGTTGAGTATCGTCATCGTCCAGGACAAGCCGCCGGACCGAGTGGTCGTTACCAAAACCGTGGGCGACCATTCGTTGCTGAGTATCGCGGTCACCACCGGGTTCACCGTCAGGCAACTGGCCTCGACCAGCGACCCGTTCGGCACGGCGGTGGCGGGAGTCAACCAAGGGGGCGGCAACGGAGCGCTGACAGCCTTGGCGCCACCGGCGAATCCTGACGTGCGATTTTTCGTCAAGGGCCCCTATGTCAATATCTATAATGCGTTGATCGAGGATCAGTCGCACGGCGAGGTAGTGCAATCGCGGGTACCGTCGATAATACTGTTTGATTCGCCCAATGGCGGTTCCGCGAATGGACGGGTCGACGGGATTTTCACCGAGGTGAATTTTCTCGGTCCATTTGCTATCGACTTGATCTTCGACGGGGTGGTAGTAAAGTCCGCTGCGGGAGGGGTGAGTGCTACGCTGAAATTTCCGTAGCCGGGAGCGGGTGTGCATTTGACCGAAGCCAAGAGCAATAAAAAGCGGGAGCTCGCAAAGGGACCCGCATTTGAAGTGGAAGAAGATGAGTACAACTGAGGTAACCGGACGGTCGAGAATCACCGCGGGAATGACCGAGGCGTTCAGCGGACCGCGCGCAGTGCGGGTGGCGCACCCCCTATGAAAGGAGTACTGCGCAAGGCGCTATTGGTACTGGTGGTCGTTGCTCTAATCATCCTCATCTACCCTGCAGCACGCTACTACAAGTATTTCGCGTCCCACGTTTCGACCGACGACGCCTATATTGATGGCACGATCGCGCTGATCTCATCGCGGATTCCGGGCAGCGTGACGCGGCTCTACGTGCAGGAGAACTGGCGGGTCAACGGGGGCGACCTCCTGCTGACGCTCGATCCCAACGATTACAAGGTACGGGTCGACCAACTGGCGGCGCAGGTCGAGCGCGCGCGGCAATCGGTGGATCAGCTTTTCGCACAGGTCGAGGCCGCCGAAGCGGGGCTGAAACTCGCGGACTCGCAGCTCAACCAGGCACGAATCGATTTCAACCGGGCCAAGGCGCTGCGCCAGGAGGGCGTGGTTTCCCTCGAATACTACGACCAGGCGACGACCGGGCTGCGGGTATCGCTAGCGGATCGCGCGCTCGCGGAGCATCAGATGCAGCAGGCACGCGCGGCATTGGGCGGACCGATCGATGACCACGCGCGCTACGATCGCCCGATCGTGCAGCAGGCGCAGGCGGCGCTCGAGGCGGCGAAGCTCGATCTGAGCTACACCGATGTCAGGGCGCCGCTATCCGGGATCGTCACGCGCAAGAGCGTACACGTGGGAAATCGAATTCAACCCGGTGAGCCGTTGATGGCGATCGTACCTGTAGATCGCCTGTACGCAACGGCGAACTTCAAGGAGACGCAGCTTACCGACGTACGGGTCGGACAGCCGGCGGAGATCGAAGCCGACATCTACCCGGGCTTCATCTACAAGGCGCACGTCGATTCGATCAGCGTCGGGACCGGTGCGGCCTTTGCGCTGCTGCCGCCGGAGAACGCCACCGGCAATTGGGTCAAGGTGGTGCAGCGCGTCCCGGTGAAAGTCGTATTGAATGAGCCCGCGCCGGCCGACAAGCCGCTGCGGATGGGACTCTCAGTGGAAGTGACGGTTGATATCAGCAATACCAGCGGAGCGCTGCTCTCTTCGAGCAATCAGCGGCTTTACCAGGAGAACAAGGGAGGCCTCGAATCGACACCGGAGAAGCTGCAGCTGGCACCGAATTCCGCGCAAAACGGGCGGTCACTGCTCACCCCGCAGGTCGAACCGCCCGGGGTCCCGCACTAACGCATCCGGCGCGAACGCCGTTGGTCCTGGCGGAGCGAACGCAGGGTCGCGGGGAGTTCCGCGCGGATCGCCTACCAGTGAATCGCCGCCGGCATCCGCCGAGCCTCCATGCCTGACGCCAGAGACACCCGCAGCCGCCTCGCGAGCTACCTCGGCGCGGGAATCGATAACCTACGCATACTGGCGAGCGGGTGGGAAACCACGGTGTTCGAGTTTGTGATCTTGGGGAGATCGTCGCGCGCGCCGGACCTACCGGTGGCGTCGCCACTGGTGTTGCGATTCTACGAAGGAACACGGGCGGAGGAGAAGGGACGCAACGAAAGCCGTGCGATGCAGACGCTCGCGAAGTTGGGATTTGCGGTGCCTCGGCCCTATCTATATGAGGCGGAACATGCGGTATTGGGCGCGCCGTTCATGATCATGGATCGCGTCGCGGGGGGTCCGCTGTTCATCACGACGAGCTTTCCGCGGGCGTTCAAGACGTTCGCGCTGGGCTTCATCGGTTTCGTGCGCGCACAGGCCAGGCTGCACCGGCTCAACGCGGCGCAATCGCCGGCGGAAAATATTCCGCAAGCGTTCGGAGTTGGAGACAAAACCGCTCCGCTGCTCGAGCGAATGCTCGGGATCGTCGCGGCACGAATCGAGCAGGGACCACTGCCGGGATTACGCGATGCGTTGGAGCATTTGCGGAGAGATGCAACGCGTTTCGCCACCGGACCGGCCGTATTCGTGCACATGGACTACCATCCGCAGAACGTAATTGTCGCGGCGCTGCGCGTGAACGGTGTGATCGATTGGGTCAACGCTGATTGCGGCGATCGGCACCTCGACGCCGGGACCACGGCGGCAATCCTTTCGACCAGCACCATGGAGCATCCGCGGTGGATGCGGGAGAACCTGGCCGGTAACGCGTTACGAGGGCTGTTCGCATCGTTGTATATCCCGCTCTATAACGCGCTCGCGCCGATGGAGTGGAAGCGGTTCCGCTATTGCCAGGCGGTGGCGGCGGTGTATCGGCTGTCAACGTTCGGGATGATGCGGGCGCTCGGCGCCCAGTCGGTGGGCTATCGACCGGAGGCGATCGCGCATATCACGCCTGCGGTAGTGGGACTGCTATCGCGCTATGCGTCGCGCAAAGTTGGCGTTCCGGTGAGTATACCAGCAGCAAATCACCAATGACCGACGGGCACGGCGCGCGTCGCGCGCGCCGTGCCCGGAGTGTTGCGGCGTTGAGCGTGTACTAGCGCATCAACTGCGCCAATCCGCCTGGACTCGAGTACTTCGTGACATTGTCGTACCGTTTCGGCAGCGACGAGTCCCAAACCTCGCAGTTGCCCGACGGATTAAAACTGGTGATATAGCTTACGTGATCGTTCTGCATATCCCAGTAGGTTTCGACGATTCCGCAAAAGCCCGACTGATCGCCGTAGGTGTCGAGCTTGCTCGGTCCCGAACCCACCCAGACCACCTTCCATAACTTCATATTGGCGTCGTAGATATCCTCGGCGACGTTGCCGTAGTACTGCTTGTCAACGTAATCGATACGCTTGCCGTAGCAGTAGCCCGGCGCCATCGAGGCGATCCGGCGAACGTCGACCACGTAGGTGTCACGAGTCTCCCAGTCGCCCCACGACGGCTTCGGCCATCCGAGCTGACCATCGTACTCGCCGGGGAAGGTACCGGCGGCTTTGCCGTTCATATCCACAATCGTCAGGAGCTTCTGGTCGCGCAGCCATTTTCCCTCGAACTTGCCGACGCCACCGTTCCAGCCAACACGCTGGTCATCCTTGACCATGTCGGCGCCGAGAAGCGGCGCGCAACGAGCCGACGATGACAAACGCAGCGAGCGCCGCAGCGCGGGGACGAAAGCATAATCGTCCTCGTCTTTCATATTGTCTTGCCAGAAGAGCGTGAGCACAGCAGTGTAACGCGACTGTTCCGGCTGCTCGACCATCAGCCATTCGGTGTACCAGGCGCCGCCTGCCTGCGGATCGACGCGGGGGACGCCCTGATCGGTTTGCCAGTTGTAGGCGAGCTGGCGATACAACGCGTCGACCACTTCCGGCGAATAGTTGCCGAAGCGATCCTTCGTATAGAACGTGCCGTTGTTATTTAGATCGACGAAGACCCCCACCACGACACCCTGCATCTTGTAGGTGTCGTTGGCCATGATCTCGGTGCCCTTGTCCGGTCCGCTAGGATTGGGAAAGGGCGTGCCTGCGATGTAATTATCGAGGCGGAAGCGGCCATCAGGTTGCCGCACCAACCGGGTCTGCCCGCCGTATTTCTCAGTGGCCTCGATATATGGTTTGGGCAGGGTCCATTGATGCTGCTTGCCCACGTGCATCTCGACATCGTCGGGCATTTTCCAGAAATAGGAGCCCTGCCAGAGGGCGATTTCTCCGTCGGAGAAGCAGTCCTTGTACTGTTGCCAGTTGGTCTTGTTTATGATGGTGCCTGGCGTAACGTTACATTCCGCCAGGCTGCTCGCCGGAAGGGCGAGTACGGCCAGGCAAGCCGCAGCCAACCACCACACAGCTTTGCGTGTTGCGCGCATAAGACATCGAGCCTCCTTGCTGGGAGTTAATCGACCCTAACGCCCTCGCGGGACACGAAAATCACCTCCGCGTGGCGGTGCAAATCGTCCCAAAGACCGCCCCCTATCCATGCGAACCGAACAATGCGCATGGATTTTGGCGCACTGAATTTGCCTACGCTGCGAAAACCAAGCTGTCAATAGCCCTCCCGACTACTTAGGAAGCTGTGGATTTTTCAAATGTCCGGATCTCTGGAAGACTCTACGCACTCATGTGGGGGAATAGGTAATTTGGCCATGGCGCATTTCTGACTAACGGCGGATACCTATCCGTCCGGGAACGCGAGAAATCCGTAGGCGCCGCACCGGAAATATCAAGCCTTCAACAATTCCCGCAGCACATATGGCAGCACGCCGCCGTGGCGAATATACGCGACGTCCTCTGGGGTATCGACGCGGGCAAGTACCTCGAACTCTTTAACCTTGCCGTCCTCCTCGGCGCGCACCATAAGCATCTGCCGCGGCTTGAGTCCTGCTGCGAGACCGCTGATCGAATAGACTTCGCGTCCGGTGAGGCCCAGCGATTCGCGATTTTGCCCGTGGGTGAATTCGAGCGCGAGGACACCCATCCCGACCAGGTTGCTGCGATGGATGCGCTCGAAACTTTCGGCGATTACGGCGCGGACGCCCAGCAATTGTGTACCCTTAGCCGCCCAATCGCGCGACGAGCCGGAGCCGTACTCCTTGCCCGCGACTACGATCAGCGGCACGCCTGCCGCGCGGTATTGTTCGGAGGCTTCGAAGATGGTCGTGCGGCGGTCTTCCGGCAGATGTACGGTGAAGGAGCCCTCGACTCCGGGGACCAGCAGGTTTTTCAGCCGGATATTGGCGAACGTCCCACGCATCATCACCTCGTGATTACCGCGGCGCGCACCGTAGGAATTGAAGTCGCGCGCCGGGATACCGCGAGCGATCAAATAGCGGCCAGCGGAGCTGTCGGCCGCGATCGATCCGGCTGGCGAGATGTGATCGGTGGTGATGCTGTCGCCGAGCATCGCGAGGACGCGCGCACCCTGGATATCGCGCACCGGGGCGGGTTCGCGCGCAACCCCGTCGAAAAATGGAGGCGGCTTGACGTAAGAGGAGTCTTCGTCCCAGCGGAAAAGATCACCAGCCGGAACCTGCAGTCCCTGCCAGCGGCTGTCGCCTTCGAAGACGCTGCCGTACACATCGCGAAACATCGCGGAATCGAGCGCGCCGGCAAGCGTGGCATTGACCTCGGCGGCGGAGGGCCAGATGTCGCGCAAATACACCGGGTGGCCCTGCGAATCGCGACCAAGCGGTTCGACGTTGGGATCGAGGTCCATCGTTCCGGCGATCGCATAGGCTACGACCAGCGGTGGGGACGCGAGATAGTTGAACCGCACTGCAGGATTGATCCGGCCCTCGAAGTTGCGATTCCCGCTGAGAATCGCGCAGGCCACCAGGTTGCCCTGCTTGATTGCCCCGGCGATCGGCTCAGCGATTGGACCGCTGTTGCCGATACAGGTCGTACAGCCGTACCCGACCAGATTGAAGTGCAACTGTTCGAGATATTGCATCAGTCCGGCGCGCTTCAGATATGCGGTTACCACTTTGGAGCCGGGCGCGAGACTTGTTTTCACCCACGGCTTAACCGAAAGACCGCGCTCGACGGCCTTTTTGGCGAGGAGGCCAGCGCCAATCAACACTGAGGGGTTTGAAGTATTCGTGCAACTCGTGATCGCGGCGATGACGATCGAGCCGTGACCGATGGGGAAAACTTCGGCGCCCATTTCGACCTCGACCGTATGGCTCAACGAGCCGAGGTCGGGCGGTGAAATTCGCTCGTGCGGCGCGACTTGGGCTTTTCCGCCCTCGGCAACCCAGCGTCCGACGGCTTTCGGATCGATTCCGTCATGATCGCCGATCTCCTTGGCCAGCTCGCGACGGAACTCGCCCTTGATGGCGGTCGTGGTCACGCGATCCTGGGGCCTGCGAGGACCGGCGAGGCTCGGTTCGACCTGGCCGAGATCGAGTTCGAGGACGTTGGTGTAAACCGGTTCGGGCGCGGTGGCCGTGCGGAACAATCCCTGCTCCTTGCAGTACGCTTCGATCAATCGCACATGGTCGGCGGAGCGACCGGTCAGCCGCAAATAGGCGAGCGTCTGATCGTCAACTGGAAAGAAGCCGATCGTGGCGCCGTACTCCGGGGACATGTTGCCGATGGTGGCGCGATCGGCGACGCCAAGGCTGGCGATCCCATCGCCGAAAAATTCCACGAACTTATTGACCACGCCCTTTTTGCGCAGCATCTGGGTAACCGTCAGAACGAGGTCGGTGGCGGTGGCCCCGGCGGGCAGCGCGCCGTTGAGCCGGAAGCCGACGACCTGTGGGATCAGCATCGGTGTGGATTGCCCGAGCATCGCGGCTTCGGCCTCGATACCGCCCACACCCCATCCGACGACACCCAACCCGTTAACCATCGTGGTATGCGAATCGGTGCCGAACACCGTGTCCGGATAGGCGACGCCGTCCTTGGAGGTGAAAACCACCGGCGCCAGGTACTCGAGGTTGACCTGGTGGACGATCCCGGTGTCGGGCGGCACGACGCGAAAATTATCAAACGCGCCCTGGCCCCAGCGCAGGAATTGGTAACGCTCCTGGTTGCGCTCGAACTCCATCTGGGCGTTGGTGGCGAACGATCCGGCGGCCCCGAACGAGTCGACCTGCACCGAATGGTCGATCACGAGGTCGGCGGGCTGCAGCGGATTGATCCGGGCGGGGTCGCCGCCGAGCCGGCGGATCGCGTCACGCATTACTGCCAAATCGGCGACCACCGGCACGCCGGTGAAATCCTGCAACAACACGCGTGCGGGCATGAAGGAGAACTCGTGATCGCCACGTCCCCGATCCGTACTCCAGCGCGCGAGCGACTCGATCTGCGCCGCGGTGACGATCTCACCGTCCTCGCGCCGCAAAACGTTTTCGAGCAGAACCTTGATCGAATAGGGCAGCCGGGAAAGGTCAAATCCGCGGGCGGCCAGCGCGTCGAGCGAATAAATGGTGTAATTGCCGCTGCCGGCGGAGAGAGTTGTGCGTACGCCAAAACTATTGTTGCTCATGATTCAGCTCGTCGTTACGAAATTAGTCTCCTGCCCGGCGCTGCGTTCCCAGGTCTTCGCCGACCCGCCCGAACCAGCGTTCCATCAGGCGTGGATTTGAGAATAGCGCGCACGCGGCGCATGGCAAAAGTGGTCGGCACGGCTACGGTAGTTCGCGCAGGATCCTGCCGGTGGTCGAGTAGAAACTCATCGCCGCTTCGCCTTCGGCATCGACCCCAAAAAGGGCGCGCAGACGAGATTGTTCGTCGAAGAACCTGAGCGTCGGCACGTTTTCGGAACTGACCTCCGCCTTGAGACGCATGGCTCGCTTGAGATCGTAAAACCGCATCCCCGGGGTTTCATCGGGGCCGATATCAAGGACGATGCGAGTCTGTCCGTCATGGTCAAAGAGTTCGAGGCTGGGTTCTCCACTCTTGGTCATATGAAGCGCGGCGCGGACCTTGCCGTTGGAGCCGGTCAGGAGGATTTCCTGCGCGGCGAGGGTTTTGGGCGCGCTTTCGAACGCAACCGCCGCGGCGGCGCCGTTAAGCCTCCTGCCCAGCATCCCCCCGACGACTCCAGCGGCCAGCGCCAGTACCACGTACAGCCATTCCTTCTTCATCGATGCACTCCTCGCTTTCGCCCCATACTGCTACTGATAGGCCCATCGGTTCACGCTAGCCAGCATGATCAATCAGGTCTCGCATTCGGATTCCGGAAACCGGAACTATCTAACAAAATTGAGCCTTTTTCGACACTGCGAACAGCCTCGAATCGCCTTGTAGGCGAGTCCGAAAAAGGTCTCATCTGACCGTTATCTGACTAACATCGCCGCCTTTCGAGGGTGTGCCCTGCCGGTGGAATTCCTTGGCACCACTTGCCGCCTCGCTCATTTCTATTGGGTCGGCGACAAACCGCGCCCAGGGTGGCGACCTACGTAAGTCTTACCCGTAGCCATGCTCCGGCAGCTGTCGGTGTCATATCTCGACTGCAGGATTTACTGGCATAGTTATAGCTCACCCGAGGTGACAGAACTCACGGAGAAGCAAACGACGGTCACTATTTCAACCGGTGTAGTTGAACACCTCGTTCAACTATCAGATATGGACTCAATAGATTTTCAGTCGATCAGGCCGGAACAATGACTGCACAACTGTCAGCTATGTAGGATGAGACCATCAGTCAGGTTGCCCACCGCTTGCGTGTAAATCCCGGGGGAACTTTATTTCACTGGTTAGATTGCTGCTCGGAGCGCGAAGGCTCACATCTCATGGTTTAGAGTCGCGCTTGATTACTTTGATCACAAGCGAAGTTCGGGCAGGGGACGCGGCTATAGATCCCTGCCTCGCCCGGAACAGGAGGCCGCGAGCACGACTACATGACCCATCTTAGCGAGATTCAGGTACTCCACTTTCTGGTCCAGTTCACTCTGCTCTTCGTGGTAGCGCGGATCCTCGCAGACATCATGAAGCGGCTGGGACAAGCAACTGTCATTGGTGAACTGCTCGCGGGCATCATACTCGGCCAGTCCGTGCTGGGACAATTCGCGCCCACAATCCATCAGTTACTATTTCCGACACAGCCACTGGCAGATCATCTCCTCGAGGCAATGGCTTGGACGGGCGTCATCCTGCTGCTGCTTTACACGGGGCTTGAAACCGACCTTGGCATTTTGCGCAGAGTGGGTCGGGCCGCTGTGGCGATCTCGTGGCTCGGCATGCTTGTCCCGTTGGTGACAGGCTTCGCACTTGGATGGGAAATTCCCGCAAGATATCTAGCACATCCCCATGATCGGCTGATTTTCTCAATGTTCATAGCCGTCGCGATGTCCATCTCAGCGGTTCCGGTCATCGCAAAGATCTTGATCGATCTTGATCTAATGCGCCGTGACCTAGGCCTGACCATTCTGGCCGCCGGCATCTTGGACGACACGATGGGCTGGCTCATGCTCTCGGTGGTGGCTGGCTTAGCTGCTCGCGGGGTCGTCGATTTGAAATCCCTCGCTTCTATCGCGATAGCAGCGCTTGCTTTTGTCGGTTTCTGCTATTACGTCGGCGGCGATCTTATCGTTCGCATAATGCGCTGGGTCGATGATCGCGCGCTCGCAGAACACGCGGGGATGAGCACGATGGTGGGCATCGCGATGGTCTGCGCCATAGTTACGCAGGCTATTGGAATTCACGCCGTTTTCGGAGCTTTCATCGCCGGAATAATGCTCGGACGCTCAACGCGACTTCGCAAATCTGATCGTATTGAACTCGAAGCTCTTACCGTAGGAGTATTTGCTCCGGTCTTCTTCGCCTACTCAGGATTGAAAGTAGATCTTTTCGAGCTTCATGGTGTAAGTCTGCTTGGCGTCGTCCTCAGCATAGCCATTATTGGTAAAATCGTTGGTTGTACCTTAGGGGCGTTGCTATTCGGGATGGGCTGGCGCGAGGCACTCGCGGTCGCCGTTGGTATGAACGCACGCGGCGGCATGGAGATTGTTGTTGCCCTGATCGGGCTCAGTCTTGGCGTTCTCACCGGTGAGATGTACGCGATCATCATCGTAGTCGCGATCGTTACCTCACTAATGACGCCCCCTTGCCTTACCTGGCTGCTCTCAGGGGTTGAACATCGGCCGGAGGAGGTCGAGCGGCTGGAACGGGAGAAAATCCTCGCCCGGCTGCCCTTCAGCAAGGAAGGTGCGAAACTTCTAGTATTGAGTGGGGGCGGTCCTCACGCGCAGTTGGCGGCCCATATTGCCGCGTCCCTCGGCAACCATCCCGATGCGAGTATCACGATCTTTCGTGCCGCGGTCGCCGAATCCGAATCAACGGTACAGGAGCAATCAGATCCGCTGTTCGAGCAACTCAAGGCGAACGCCGAACTCACCGGCGCACAAACCGTGTATCAGCGATTTGGCTCGGGTACCACCATCGCCGAGGCGATAGTGAAGGAGAGTGAGCGCGGCTACGATGCTATTTTTGCCGGCGCATCACGCGTAGAGGGTGACTATATGCTTGGCGGCGAGGCCTTACGTGGACTCTTGAGCCAAGCGCGCACCCCCATCGTAGTCACTCGCAACGTCGGTGCGCCTATGCCTCTGCGCCGTGTCTTAGTACCCACGACCGGCGCATTATACTCACGTCTGGGCGCGACCATCGCCATTCTCTATGCCAGCGCTGTCAGCGCCGACATCACTACGCTTTTCGTCATGGAAAGCCCGATCATTTCGCTGCGAAGCTTCCGTTCGCGACGCAGTCATGAGTTCGCGCAGACCGCCCCGATAACAGACGAGATGCGAGCTTTCGGCCAGCAGTTAGGCGTTGGCGTCGAAGCCCGTGCGATATCATCGAACAAGCCGGAAAATGCCATCTTGCTTACTGCTGACCGCGAAGACTTCGACCTGATTGTGATGGGCGTACAGATTAGGCCAACAGAACGCGGTCTTTATTTCGGTCCCAAAGTAGAACACATCTTGCGCTACGCGCGGTGCGCGGTCGCCGTCGTTGTGACACCCGAGACCCCTCTGCGAGACTAGGGCTCCGTTGCACTTCGCGCGATAAAATGTGCCGACATTGCCGACGCACATTTGCGTCGTAAAATTTCTATTTCCGCCGCTTCATATTCGCCGAGCCGGCCGATAGCGATTGGATCTGCCAGCTTTCGACAGGCATCGTTATCGAATGCTCGCTGCAGATATCAAAGACCCTATCCAAAGTAGGGCTGACAAGTGCCAAATCGACAGGATACGCGCAATATAGTGAGCATTGATGCTTGACGATGAGAGCGTTCCAGAGCTGTTCCAACCGAACTGCTTCACCCGGATTCTCCGCGGCGCATAGCAGCGTTACCAATTCGCCGAATACCAGGACCAAGCCGTCCTGACTTCTCCGCGCTCCTTTTGCGAGCAGCTCCCCCACAATCGCGTCGAACTTAGCTTCGTCTACGCAAACCCCATCCATCAGTTGCGCCAATAGATCCTCTGCATTCACCGGAAAGTAACGACCCGTCGTCTGCAGCGAATCCAGATTCAATTCTGCGGATCTGAGATCTGTATCTACGCTTTCCAAATGCGCTCGCGTCGCGATGATGATCGCAGATTCCCCAACTTGTAAAGCTGTGGCAACAACCGCAGAAACATTGTCGATCAAATCAGACTCATCTGAATAGAATTGTACGACATGCTGCGGAGCGTCCGGCTTACGAAAGGCAAGCTGAAGAGGGCTAGTCTCTCAAAGGCCAGCGAGAGTAAAGGGTGCGGTCCGAGTTATTTCAGACATATGCGCCTGTGCGAGAGTGTAGTCCCTCCGTCGACGCAAGTGCAACGAGGAGAGCCCGTTCAGCCGATACAACTTCTCGAATTCACTGGCCCAGGCGCGATTTGAACGCTCGGCGAGTGTTGTCTTGTAACCGTGAAATTGACGTTGGCGTGAAGATGAAAATACCCGTCGGAAGCGCTTGATGTACTTGTCACAATCAGCGCGGCAAACGTCCCACGCTTCATTGATGCGCTCGAAGGTTTCCTCCGGGATCCTCTAGCGTTGTCTAGGTTCCTGCGAGCGTGTCGGGTTGACTCCGCCCGGATCCCCGGCGCGCCCGCTGCGCCGGGAACCCGCGCTTGTTGTTTTCAAAAGGCTCCGGATGTGATCCGGCCTTTCAAGACGATCCCGAAAAAGCCCATCTCTGTGCTCTCGAGATCATGCCGATGCTGTTTCAACTTTCGCGCTTCATAGGACTGCCCGCCCTGCAACAAGTGCAACCACAAATAACACAATAAAAGCCACGAACAGAATTCGCGCGATTTGGGCGGCGGTGCCCGCAACTCCAAAGAAGCCCAGAGCACCCGCAACCAGTGAAATCAGTAAAAACACTAGTGTCCAATATAACATAGCTCGTTACCTCCCAGTTTCTCTCACCAGTCTCGGTGCCCGAAAAAACGCCGCAATCGACGTGCCGTTGCTGTACGCCGTCTGTATATGTGTGCGTGATGCTAGTAACCCGCGTAATCGACTAGCTGTGGCTGTTCGACAAGTTCTGTCCGCAAGCACAACCCAATAGCCAGAATCAATGAACGTACTGACGGTTGCCTCAGAAACCCGCTGGTGCAGATGGGACTTTCCGATACCTAACTGAATAACGGTTGAGCCAACGCACCATCCTAATGGTGGTAAATCTTACCGAGGATATGGCGTTTTTTCATATGATAGTGCGCTTTTGTCCCCTGCTTTTCCGGAAGATCCTCCCTATAACCGCGGGTCCGGAGGAGTGGCACGCTTGATGCTGGCCATCGGGGTCACCAACAGAAAGCCCCGAAGGTCAACGAGAATTGGAGGCGGTATGCGTAAATGCGGGAATATTTCGATGGCTGGGTTTGTAGCCTTGGCGGCGTGCTTTGCGGCATGTCAACAGGGCCACTCCCTGCTTGAGCACAAGTTGGTTGTTACTGGTAACCAGCATTCGATACCTCTGTTTTCAGATGAACAAAGCTTCTTGAAGATCTCACGGATGAAGCAAGAGGGTGGTGTCGAAGGAATGGCCGGTGATGTGAGTAAGAACTTGCAGACAAAGGCGATCGACGATCAAACCCCAGTAACAATAGTCTCGCGGGACGACAATGGCGCGGTCGTAGAGATCACCGGCGGTCCGATGAAAGGACAGTCTGGATTTGTCGCGATCCAGAACCTTGACTAGGCGTAAGAATATCCTTTGTACGAACACGCTGCACGGACAAACCCGTCTGGCTTATGAGGAAAGCGAGAAAAAACATGCCTATCCTGTTGATTATACTAGTCTTGTTGCTGGTTGGTGCGTTGCCCACCTGGCCTTATAGTACTGGCTGGGGTTACTACCCGGTGGGGGGCCTCGGTACTATTGTATTGATCGTACTGATACTGATGCTTCTAGGTAGACTCTGAAGCATTCTACCTTGGGTCGGCCGATCGTCCATCAACTCCCCTCGCACAGAGGCGAGAGGGAGTTCGTTCCCGATAGGTCTCTGGTAGCGCTCGTCTCTTTATTGGCAAGGTACCTCGAGACCTGCAAGAACCTTCGTTCTGTACCGCCACGGACGATCGCTTATGTACGTTTCTGCGGTACTCATCTCCGCATTTTCCCACCACCGTAAAGGCCCGGTTGCTTGCGCCGGATCTCGGCAGATGCTTCCGGCTGACTTCTTGGCTTTGCTGAGGCACCTCCGACGGCCGCTTTTGCGAACGATTCGGCTGTCGCTACTCGGCGCTCATCAGGTTATGAATCAATTGATTGCAGAATGCCATCTATCCGCTCAACGTCGATCGGTTTGGCGAGAACATCGACTACCAATTTTCGGCGAGGATCGCTCTCCGGGACTTCATTGGCCCACCCACTCAGCATAAACACCCTTGCCCGAGAGTTCAGCTCAGAGATTCTCGTGGCAACCTCCCAACCGTTCATGTCGGGCATGCCAATGTCGCATATGATGGAATCGAAATTCTGCCCGGATTGCACTAGCTCGAGTGCCTCGGCGCCGCTCGATGATATTGAAACATCGTAACCACGAAGCTCCAAAGCATCTTTCATTCCTTCGAGATTATCGTAGTCATCATCAATGACGAGGATACGTCGAACCGGCTGGCGCATAATGTTCTTGGGACGTGCAGGTGGTTGGGTCGCCCCTTCGCTGATGGTAGGAAAAATCAGCATGAGCACAGCCCCACCACCCACGCGATTGCTGGCGCCTATACTTCCGCCCAACCGGGTCATGACGCTACTGGCAAAGGATAGGCCAAGCCCACTTCGGGGTTCCGCCTTGGTTGTAAAGAATGGCTCGAAGATCTTCTCTAAATTGTGGATCGGAATGCCGGTACCGCGGTCCGCCACACTCACCTCTATTTGCCCACCATTCTCGGCTGCGCTTATTTCGATTGTGGTGGCTTCTGGCATCGCGTCGTGAGCGTTTAATAATAGGCCGGCGATTACCTGTATGAGATCAGAAGCCAGACCGAGCACCTGAGGCAAGTCCGCGGGGAACTGGGACAGGTCGACATAGAGTGCGTTCTCAGGAAGATTCGCTCGAACGGATTCGACAGCCTTTCTGATCACTTGGCCAAGGTCAAGACGTTCGAGTTGGGGTTCGCGGTGAGCACGCACGAAGGTTTGCAACCGGCGCACACTATTCGCTGCGCGAGCGACTAATCGGCTGACCTTCTCAATCCTGCTTTGCTGGACCGTATCCGTATTTGCGCTCATGGCCGATAAGCGAAGCGAGATCCCATTAAGCGTATTGTTCAAATCATGCGCGAGCGCAGACGCAAGCTGAGCTATCGAGCCAAGCGGTTCTCGCCAGGCCAGCTCCTCGCGCAACCGCTTCAACTCGTCGGTGGCGCGGATCCTCGGCGAGATATCGATCGAAACACCGCCAATCAGGGTTTCATCATCTTTCTGGATTGGAAATTTGCTCACCAGGAAATGGCGTGTGACGCCGTTGTCAGTCACCGTCTCGGTGAGCAGGACCGGAGCATTGGTGGACAGGACCGTCTCGTTGCTCTGAAGGATAGTTCGAGCCACATCGTTGCTAAACAGCTTTTTGGGGGACTTTCCAACCCATTCCTTCGAAGACAGGCGTAGTTCCCTCTCAAACTTCGAATTAACGAATTGATAACGACCCGCCGAGTCCGCGATCCAGTTGAATCCTGGAAAATTTTGCGAAAAGGATCGGAAGCGCTCTTCACTATCACGCAATTCCTTTTCAGCTCGTCGCTGTTCACTGATGTCCTGAGTCACCTCTATGAAGCCGCGCAACACATCATGTTCATCACGCACGGTGCTCAACACTATGCGCGCCAGAAATTGAGTGCCGTCTTTTCGAACGCGTAAACCTTCGTCTTGCGCCCTGCCTTCCGCTATTGCTCGGCGTGTTATCTCACCCGGCCATCCGCGAGCGATATCCTCCGGTGTGTAGAAAACCGACCAGGGTTTGCCCAGGATCTCCTCGACACGATAGCCCTTCAGACGCTGCGCACCGATATTCCAACTCGTGATAAGACCTGCGGCATCCATCGTGAGAATGGCATAGTCTCTGACGCTCTCTACAAAAAGACCCAGCAAAGACCGTTCGGTGTCAGTCGTAGAGATGGTCTTGCTGTCCGGCTTTGAGCTGCCTGATCGCCGGTTCCTCATACTCGACTCATGTCAGCAAGGGTTGATCGACGGGGGAAGGAATTGCGCTGATGGGCATCACAGTGGTCCTGCTATTAAAGCAGCTAGGCTAGCAGGTTTGCCCTCAGAGATAAATTCAAGTTGTCTCCAAAAATCGCTGTGGATGGACATTCAGCATGGAACGAACCGCCGTCGGCCAATCAATGTGTCAAATTTACTCGATAGATGGCGTGAAAATTGGTCCTTCGCCATTCGCCAGACGAGATTGGCGCGAATCCGCCTAGCGTGATACGGTTCAGCTGCGAATCTTCAAAGCGACGCTGCAAGGGCTGCGACCTTGGACGAACGTGAAATTCCTATGGCCTCTGAGGCAAGTTCTGGCGGTTTAGACTCGCTTCTTTCGGCGATCGTCGACTCCTCAGACGACGCAATCGTCAGCAAGACCCTCGATGGTATCATCACTTCGTGGAACCCGGCCGCCGAGACGATGTTTGGATACACGGCAGCCGAAGTGATTGGGCAATCGATCAGAATAATCATCCCCGCTGATCGCCAGGACGAGGAAGACTACGTCCTCGGTCAGATCCGGCAGGGTCATAAGGTGAAGCACTTTGAAACAATTCGGCGGGCGAAAGACGGCAGCGAACTCAATATTTCGCTGACCGTTTCACCTGTCCGGGACGCTTCCGGTCACATAGTTGGTGTCTCCAAGATCGCCCGCAACATCACCGATAAAGTACGCCTCGAACGTGAGCGGGAGCGCCTCCTCGCATCCGAGCGGCAAGCCCGAGATCAGTTGATCGAAGCCCTGCGGGCGCGCGACGAGTTCATCGCGGTCGCCGCGCACGAATTGCGCAATCCCCTGAACGTTTTCCAGCTCTCTCTGCACATACTGCATGGCTTGGCGAATGATAAATCCGCCCTCGATCGTATGCCCCGTTTCATCGAGAAATGCCAGAATCAGCTCAGACAACTGAGTTCGTTGGTTGATCGGCTGTTTGACGTCTCCCGAATTCGATCCGGCACATTCGAGTTAGATCGCGAATCCTCCGATCTGGCCGGTCAGGTCAGGGAGATTGTCGCCAGATTTCGATCGGTGAATTCTTCGACTCAGATTTCGCTCGAAGCGCCTCCCGAGCTCAAGTACAGGTACGATCGCGTCAGGATAGATCAGGCGCTGACGAACCTACTCTCCAACGCTGTAAAGTTCGGGCGCAAGAAGCCGATCGAGATAGTCGTCTCGACCATTGGTCAAAAGATCGAGATCAGGGTGAAGGACCACGGGATAGGCATCGCGCGAGAGAATCTGGAACGGATATTCGACCGGTTCGAGCGCGCTTCGAAATCTGCCAGCACCGTCGGTCTCGGGTTGGGCCTCTGGATAAGTAGGAGCATCGCTGTGGCGCACGGCGGAGATATTCAAGTTGAGAGCGAGCCGGATCACGGCTCTACCTTCATTATGAGTCTTCCGCTTCACATCCAGTAAAATCGCGCCACGCGCGGAGTTAAAAAGACAAAGACACGACCTTCCAACGGGCGCCTCAGGCACTCGGTACTGAGCCGGGTCAGAGGCGGCTCAACAAGCATTGCGGATTTCGGTCCGAAGCAAATCTCGGCCAAAATCGTGTGCCGGGTACAGAAATCCATTCATGATGGCCCCACACTTGCTCCTTGCCCGAGGCAGTGTAGAACCCCTGATCGGACTTCACGGGCATTTCGGTACCCGAGGTCGTTGAATGAGCAAATTTTGCACAGCTGCGATCAGTCCTCGAGCTGAAGAAGATGTCCAATTTTGAAAAAGCGAACCGGCGACGCCTCTAACCGAAAGAGCTAAGTTCGAGACCACTCACTCCATGGAGCGTTCATTATGATTGGGAAAATCTTTCTTCTTTCCTCCTCGGTACTGTTGTTACTCTGTCTCTCAGGCTGTTGTCGTTTCTTGGGGATTTGTACGTCGGCGTCGGTCCATACTTCCATCGTCTCGCCTCGCCAGTATGCCTTCGGAAATGGATCCTCCGACATTTCGAGCGGACACTCGCTCACACAGTCCGTTCATGCGGAAAATTGCGCCGATTGATGGAAGCCCGACCAAGATGAGTGGCAGCTAGTCCATGGGCGCTCGAATCGCCCACGACCAGCTCCGAAGGAGAAATGGCGTCGGGCGTTTTCCTACATTCTTGGATGTGAATCTGGGCGCGCGCGTGCTCTCAAGGCAAGAGGGCGGCGGACCTCCTTTGTTTCGCTACCCTGCACGGACCAGGTGGGGGAGGCGCACTACCGCGGGTCGGCTCTGCCGAGGCACCCTGCGAGGGTCCCCGATCACGGTGTCCGTCATGAGGGTTTCATGAGGGTTCATAGGCTGACGCCGTCGTATACGACCTGAGCCGGATCGCCCTAGAGCCCGACATGGGTTTGGCAAGATCGCGCACGACTTCGGGGGGTATCGTTGTAGGATCACCCCTTTTGTCAGAGCAATTCATGCAAGTATAGTCGCAAGCGTTCTCGGCATATGAGGCGTGCGAGGATGAAAGAGTTTCGCGTTTGGGCGCCCAACGCCCGTACTGTCGAGGTCGAAGGCGCCGGCGGTCGCACGCCCATGATTTCTCGTTCTAACGGATGGTGGGTGGCGGAAGCACCCGATGCACTCCCCGGATATCGGTACTCGTTCGTGTTGGACGGCGGCACGCCCTTGCCGGACCCGCGCTCAGCCTATCAGCCGCAAGGCGTACATGGCCGGTCGCAGATTGTGGACCACTCGACATTCCGCTGGACCGATCAGGGTTGGAAACCACCGAAGCTCGCCGCCGGGTGCATTTACGAACTCCATATCGGTACGTTCACGCCCGAGGGCACGTTTGACGCGGCGATCTCGCGATTGGACCATCTCGTTGATCTCGGGGTCAGTCATGTTGAATTCATGCCGGTAGCTGAATTTTCTGGGGACCGAGGATGGGGTTACGATGGCGTTGACCTGTTCGCGCCGCATCATAGTTACGGTGAGCCCGAGGCGCTCAAACAGCTAGTCGATGCGTGCCACTCACATGGACTGGCCGCGATTCTGGATGTTGTCTACAACCACTTTGGTCCTTGCGGCAATTACCTTCCCCAGTTCGGGCCTTACCTCAGCCGCCGTTACACGACGCCGTGGGGCGATGCAGTCAACTTTGATGGACCGGGGAGCGATGAAGTTCGGCGGTTTTTTTGCGACAACGGCAAAATGTGGCTGCGGGATTATCACTTCGACGGGCTACGACTCGACGCCATACATGCGATCTTCGACATGTCTGCGCTCCATTTCCTGGAGCAATTCACAAACGAAATCCGGACCCTGGAGGCAGAACTCGGTCGCGAGCTAACGATCATCGCAGAAAGTGACCTCAACAACCCGCGACTTGTTCACGACGTAGAGGCTGGCGGCTATGGCCTTAATGCGATGTGGTGTGACGACTTTCATCACGCGATACATGGAGTACTGACTGGGGAGCGAACCGGCTATTATGCCGACTTCGGCGGTCTTGCCGAAGTTGCTACGGCACTTCAGCGAGGCTTCGTCTATGATGGACGTTATTCGATCTACCGCGGGCGCTCGCACGGGCGCCCCGCGCGCGGCGTTTCCGGCCATCAATTCGTCAGCTTCACCCAAAATCATGATCAGGTCGGCAACCGCGCGAGAGGTAATCGCAGCTCCGAACTGATGACCATAGCGCGGGCAAAGGTTGCAGCGGCGTTCATGATGATATCACCGTTAGTTCCCCTGATTTTCCAAGGTGAAGAGTGGGCGGCATCGACCCCCTTTCTGTATTTTACTGGCCACGAAGATGTTGCACTCGCGCAGGCTGTCAGTGAGGGTCGTCGGCGCGAATTTATTCGCTTCGGCTGGCGCGCAGAAGAAATTCCGGATCCGCAGGCACCTCAAACCTTTCAACAGTCAAAGCTGAAGTGGGAAGAAGTTCGTCTGCGGCCGCACAAGGAGATGCTCGAATGGTATCGCACTCTGCTTCGGTTGCGCAGAACAGTACCTGGACTATGCGATGGCCGTTTCGAGCGCGTGCGCGTGAGCTTCGATGAAACATCGCGATGGTTCATCGTGGAGCGGCCTCCCGTTGTGATGGTTGTGAATCTGGCCGAAACTGCCCAAGCCGTGCCTTTGCCGGATGAAGGCCCGCGTCTACCGTTGGCCGTTTCGGATCGAAACATCAAGATCATAGATGGAAAGGCGGAGATGCCGCCAGACACAGTCGCAATTATCGGGTCGGAAGAAGCTGGACGCGTGATGACCTACTAAGGACTGTCTTTGCGGTCTCGAGTATTTGTACTATTGGCAGCGAGCCGAGCAGTTCATCAGACTATAATAACAATGTCAGATTCTGGTTTCTTTGACTCCCGGTAGAACATGCACATTCCGTCAGCCACGTACCGGCTTCAACTCAACCAAACCTTTCCGCTCGAGTCAGCTGCGAAAATAATCGAGTACCTACACGAGCTGGGCGTTAGCGATTGTTATTTATCACCACTTACGCAGGCCCGGCCCGGTAGTCTGCATGGGTATGACGTTATCAGCCATAGTTTACTGAATCCTGAGATCGGCGGTGAAGAAGGATTCCGCGATTTTTGCAGCAAGGCACGGAAGTCTGGCATTTCCGTCATTGCCGACACCGTTCCCAACCATATGTGCATCACCGATTCCGGCAACCGCTGGTGGTTCGACGTACTGGAGAATGGGCCCAGTTCGATCTATGCGTCTTACTTCGATATCGATTGGAATCCGCCCAAGGCGGATCTCGCCAATAAAGTGCTAATTCCCGTGCTTGGCGACCAGTACGGTCGTGTAATCGAGAACCAGGAGATCGTAGCTTTCTATAAGGATGGTGCCTTTGCCGTACGCTACTATGAATCGATTCTGCCGCTGGCGCCACGTAGCTGGACATGGATCCTGGAGTCTGTGCAGGAAGACCTGACCCGCGAAAGAGCAGAGGCGGATCGCGACATCACGGAATTGGCAAGCATCATTACGGCGCTGGGCCATTTGCCGCTGCGGACTGAAACCGACCCCGCCAGACTTCGAGAACGCCAGCGCGAGAAGGAGGTCATCAAAACACGGCTCGCAGCACTGACGGAAGCAAGCCCCGACGTGCGATCGGCGATCGCGGTGACACTGATAAAACTCAACGGTATCAAGGGTCAGGCGCAGACTTTTGACCGTCTCGAGAAGCTTCTGGCCGACCAGGCGTACCGCCTAAGTTACTGGCGCGTCGCGGCTGACGAAATAAATTATCGTCGTTTCTTTGATGTGAACGACCTGGCCGCGATCCGTGTCGAGCACCCTGAAGTTTTCAGGGCGGCGCACGAACTCGTTCTCAAGCTGATTCGCGAAGGATTGATCAGCGGCTTACGAATAGACCACGTGGATGGTCTCTGGGATCCGAAGGAATATCTGTGCTTGCTACAGGCGGAATGCGCCGCTGCCCTTGCGGACCAGAATGAAGCTCTCAGAAGCCAAGGAATTCCTGTGGTCGATAGCTCTATGACCCGGCCGCCCTCCTATATCGTGGTCGAGAAGATTCTGAGCGGCGATGAGGCACTCCGCGCTGATTGGCCTATTTGTGGTACGACCGGTTACGAGTTCCTCAATGACCTCAACCGGCTTTACGTCGAGAGCTCCGGCCAAACCCAGTTCTATGAGCTTTACGCGCGATTCACGGGCCACCAACAGCGATTTGACGACATCGTCTACGAGTGCAAGAAGCTCGTGCTACGCGCCCTGATGTCAGGCGAGCAGAATGTTCTCGCCCGCAAGCTGGACCGAATATCCGAACAGCATCGATGGTCCCGCGATTTCACCCTCAACAGCCTCGGCCGTGCTCTGGCGGAAGTGATCTCATGCTTTCCAGTATATCGCAGCTACGTAAGTTCGGCGGGAGTTGTAACCACTGAGGATCGTCACCTGGTTATGTCTGCGATAGACGCTGCGAAACGTCGAAATGCTTCATTGAGCGAAGCGACCTTCGACTTCCTCGCTTCGGTACTATTGTTGGAGCATCCGGAAGGGCTGGACGATGAAGCGCGCGAAGCGAGACGCGACTTCACGTTGTTCTTCCAGCAGCTCACAAGTCCAGTGATGGCGAAGGGTGTCGAAGACACCGCGCTTTACCGTTTCTTTCCTCTGGCCTCACTCAACGAAGTAGGCTCTGACCCGGCCTCTTTTGGCATCTCGACACAGGCCTTTCATAAACGCAATCAACGCCGTCTGCGCGAGTGGCCCTACGGACTCTCGGCAACATCCACTCACGACACGAAACGCGGTGAGGACGTGCGCGCCCGAATAAACGTGCTGTCAGAAATACCCGCGCTGTGGGGGCAAGCTCTGCACAGGTGGCATCGGCAAACCGAACCCGCTCGCGCCAGTTTGGGAGGAGTCGCCGTTCCTGACCTCAACGAAGAGTATCTTTTCTACCAGACGTTGGTCGGCGCGTGGCCGCTTTCACCGATGACACGCTCCACTCAGGAAACATTCGTTCTGCGCATTAGGGATTACATGCTAAAGGCTGCGAAGGAGGCGAAACTCTACACGAGCTGGATAAGTCCCAACCATCAACACGATCGTGCTCTAGCCGATTTCGTTGAGCGCAGTCTTGAGGCGCATACGGGCAACGATTTTCTGACAGACTTCACAGCTTTTCATGCGCCAATCGCGATGGCCGGGATGCTGAACTCGCTCTCGCAGACGCTGCTCAAGGTTTGCTCGCCAGGCGTGCCGGATTTTTACCAAGGAACCGAATTGTGGGATGGCAACTTGGTCGATCCGGATAATCGCAGGCCTGTCGATTTTGCTTCTCGTCGCGCAATGTTGGAACAGATGTCGGGCGAGGCTCGAAGCGACGTTGCCAAGCTAGTGGAGAAGCTCGTGGCCGACCCTTCTGATGGGCGCATCAAGATGTATGTAATTCGCCAAGCACTTCGGTTCCGGCGAGACAATCCTGAGTTGTTCGGTACTGGGGGCTACATCGCGTTGGAGGCGGGGGGCGATCGCGCGCGACAGGTGATTTCATTTACACGTCTGTATGGCAGCCAGCAAGTCGTAGTCGTGGCCGGCCGTTTTTTCATGAGTCTCGGGATGCCGGGGCGCTCTTTTCCTAAAGGGCGCAGCTGGGCAGATACTACGATTGCGCTGCCCTTTGAGTTTGCGGCGAAACGTTATGTCGACATCCTTACTGGCTCCAGTATTGACGCGCATCGTCAAAGCTCGGGGCGGCAGTTGGAGCTGACAGAGGTTTTCGCGCGTATGCCAGCGGCAATGCTAGTGCCTGTGAGCTGAAAGACCTGATCGTAGGTGACGTTTTCCCGATTTTTCGGTCCCGCACTGCGGGCCGTGGCGGCATGTGCTGGCAGCGCACCGCGCGGCCCGGCCTGCGGGGAACAGCGGCCTCTAGAGCCTGAAAAACTACCGCGCTCTTTGACCAAAAACGGGGGAACCCTCACTCATGCGCTTCTCTCTACTTATGACTGGCGTACTTTCCGGGTTTTGGCCATGTCGCCCATAGCGCACACCGCCATGGCGACATCGCGGAGGACTTCGGTCAGTCTCATTCAGCCGCAGGCACAAAGGACCGCATCAATGACTCGGTATGTTACGATCGCTCCATGGATAGAGGGATTAAGGTCGAGACTCGCGGGTTCACTGATTTTCTGCTGTCACACAAAGGGGACCTCACGCTCACGCTTTCGGGAGTTGCGTATCTGGCGAGCTGGCTGATGCTTAGGTTTACCGCGTGGAAGTTGACAGCTGACGTTGGGATTTCGATCGCTGAAGCGGCATTGATCGGCGGGCTCTGCGACTACATCGCGCTAAAAATGATCTTCGAGCGGCGCTGGTACTTGCCTAATTCAGGAGTACTCCCGAGAAACCGAGATAGGCTAATCGAAGGAATCGCGACGACGATTGAGACCGAATGGCTCACGCCACAGATGATCGGCCGCCGGCTCAACGAGATGGATCTGGTGGGACGGCTTGGCACCTACTTGGAGGAGATACGGCTTGATCATCTCTTGGGAGAACACGGACTCGATCATATTCTCGAACGGATCCTGAAGTATCTTGAATCGGCAGAAACCCGTGGGCGCCTCGAACTGATCCTTCGCAAGTCGCTGCCAAGAACCTTCGCACGTCTGTATGGGGCGGCGCGAAAGCTCGGCGTAGAATCCTTGAGCACACGGATCGTCGAAAATCTCAGACGGCGGCTGCCGGAGTTGCGCGACGACCTGCAGCTGGCAGAAACGATCGAAAGTGCCATCCACGAGTTCGGCCACCAATTGCACGATCCGTCGAGCTACGCCTATCGACTTGCCCAGCGGATGATCGACGCGATCGTAACTCGCGCCGTCGACGCGAGCCGCGGCCAGATCTCAGTGATGGTGCGTGAAAATCTGGCGCAACTTTCCGACGAGCAGATCAGAGTTCAGATAGAATCGAAGACTCGCACGCACTTGGACTGGATTCGCGTCAACGGCGGGATTTTCGGCGCCTTCTTTGGACTTCTGTTTGCTCTGTCGCGGATTATTCTGCATCAGGGAACGGCTCTCATGGTTCACCTTCACACCATCGGGTAGGGCGAATCGTTGAAAACGGCGAGTACCCGAAGCACCGGCCCACACGCTTTTGCGAACTGCCTGGTGCCATTTCTTGGCTCGATAGCAAATCGAGGGGCATTTTCAGTAGGCGAAACCTTTTTTTTGATACTGACGGAGGTAAATCCAAATGAAAATTTCCGGGCTCTCTATTCCTCCAATCGCTGGCCTCATTTTGAGCGCAGTTGCGGGCTGTAATGGTCCTGGTATACCTATTCTCACTCACAAACTTGTCGCCACAGCCGGCGAGACTTCGATTCCACTCTATCCCGACGAACAAACTCTTATAGAAGTTTCACACCGATCTCAGCAGGGGGGCCTTACTGGAATGGTAGGGAGCGTGCAGAAAAGCTTCTCCGCAAAACAGATAGATGATCAAACACCGGTCCAGGTTCTATCGACTGATGACAACGGTGCGCGAATAGAGGTCATAGATGGACCGTTGAAGGGACAAACTGGCTTCGTGACTAAGCAGAATGTGGATTGAGAACGAGCATCTTCAACGGCACATTTCGGAAGAGACGCAATCGCAACCTTGCTTAAGGCCGCTCAGCTTTGCGAAAGGGCGCTTGATCGCGTGACGCCCGTTGATGAGATCCGGCTAAGGGTCACGTCGGTCCTCTTGGATTTCTGGTCAGCGCAAGTGTGGGCACGACCGTCTGACGGAAGAGGCGCAAACTGAAGGTGCACGCGCTTTGTACTCTTTTAGTTCCACAGAGAACCATAGGATGCTTTGACGATAGTTTGATGCCCGCTATGTTAGCTTGGTGCAGTAAAGAAGAGATAATTATTACAGCAGTGTAAGACTCACTTGCAACGTGGGTCCCTCCGATCCCTTGGGCTCCGCAAGCGTAATCGGGCGGCTAGGGAGATGTGGGTCCAATCGTTTTTCCGCCGCTCTTCAAGGTTCCCCTCGATCCCATGGCAGAATTTCAAATTGCGTTGAGGGACCAATGCTGCTTGGCCTTTAGAGCGTAAGTACTCATGGAAGAATCTGCGACAGAGCCGATTGCGGCGGATGACGATCGCGACAACGAGCCGGAAGGCGGTGTTGCGCGAACTGTTCTCGCTCTGATTGTTGCGACGGTCGTTCTCTATTTCGGCAAAAATATATTGTTGCCTCTGGCGATGGCTTCGATGCTGGCGCTGGCCTTCAGCCCGATCGCCGGTCGTCTGGAAGGGCTTGTTGGACGCTTCGTCGGCGCGGCTTTGGTGGTGCTCTTGGCGATTACCGCGGTGGGCGCAACTGGATACTTTGTGACTGTCGAGCTTACCTCGGTCGCAGTTGATGTGGCTGCATATTCCGACAATATCGCCACCAAGATAGCCAAGCTTGAAGGAAGTACACCGGCGTGGCTGCAACGCATCGAATACGGCGTCAATGACGTTGAACGACAACTGCAAAAGAACGGTTCGGGAACGACGAGAGGCACCCCACGTCTCGTGCTAGCTCAGGCGGGACCGGCGACCGCATTGAAAGAAGCTCTCGGGCCCGCTTGGCCAATACTCGCAGGCCTTGGCGAAGGCTTGCTGATCATCGTGCTGTTCTTTTTTCTGCTATACGGTCGAAGAGACTTACGCGACCGTTTCGCCAGACTCGCGGCCAGGGCGCGGATACCGGTCGCGGCACAGGCCATTGAGAGCGCCGGCAGTACCGTCGGCCGTTACCTC
This sequence comes from uncultured Pseudomonadota bacterium, assembly GCA_963837035.1. Lineage (GTDB taxonomy): Bacteria > Desulfobacterota > Binatia > Binatales > Binataceae > JASHZA01. Next base: position 9,082 of record CAWIMH010000015.1, on the reverse strand, counting down.
TTGCTCGTCTCGTTAACCAACCTTGGGTTCGGCATCGCCATTGGAATTGTTGCCTGGCTGATCGGATTACCCAACGCCGGCTTTTGGGGTGGGCTTGCCTTTCTGCTTCGTTTCATCCCCTATGTAGGAGCCGTAAGCGCGGCAGTGTTGCCTACACTGGTGGCGTTCGCCGTCTTCCCTGGATGGAGCAAATCGTTCGAAGTTTTCGGATCCTTCGTCTTCCTGGATCAGGTGACGGCGAATTTCGTTGAACCTTTCCTTATCGGCCGGGGAATTAGTGTCTCGCCTGTAGCATTGTTGGTTTCGGCCATGTTCTGGACGTGGATCTGGGGACTACCGGGTTTGCTACTGGCCACGCCGCTGACAGCCTGCTTAAAGATCGCGGGCGATTATATCCCCGAGCTCGGCTTCTTCGCGATTTTGCTTGGCACCGATATCACCCTCGAGGACTATAATGACTACTATCGAATGCTCCTTGAGCTTAACCAGTCGGGTGCGCGCAATCTTGCGACTCGCTATTGCGATAAGTACGGTCTGGAGCCGACCTTCGACCACATTCTTATCCCGGCACTGAATCTGGCCGGCGCGGAACGGCTTGAGAGTAACATCAGTCAAGAGAACCAACGGCTCATCATCGAGACGACGCGCGACCTGGTTAAGGATCTCGGCGAAAGGTTCATTAAACCTCGGACGACAGCGAAGCTACGGATACTAGGAGTGTGTGCGCCGGGCGAGGTCCACGACCTGGGCCTGATGATGCTACTGGAGCTGCTGCGCCACTCCGGAGCGGCAGCCAACCTGATTGACCAACAAACGCCAAGCGAGTTCCGTGATTTCGTCAAGCGCTATGCTCCTGATATGGTTTGCCTCTCGTGCACGATGACGGAGTGCTTGCCGGCGGCGGCGGAACTGATACGAGACATCAAGCTGGATTCGCCTCATATCACGATTGTTGGCGGCGGTGCAGCGGCTCTAGCGTCGCCGTCCGAACTTCTTAAAGCGGGCTGTTCACACATCTGCGCCAGTAGGGGTGATGCGCGCCGCGTGATGCGGCGCTTTGCTCTGCAGCGCGCCAAGTGGCGCACCATCGGAGATCCTCCCTCGATTCCAAGCCCGAATCCTCGCGTGAGCGCGACACCACCAATGGCTGAGCCCTCCCGCGGCGCGAGCCAGCAATTCTAGACACCAATGGGAAGTGAGCTGGCCAGACGCGGCAACGATAGCGAAGCGAGCGAGGACCGCGCGGCGGATAGATGAGGATTGAATCTCGGAGATCTTTCCTAGGGACCTCGCATACGTGTACCAGTAAACTAACTGAGCTTTTCACGGCGAACGGTAAACCAAGGCAATGCTGAGCTCCAATTCGCCAACGGTTAGAAAGAGCAAACGGATAACTGCCCGACCGGGAATGAAAAGCGAGCACAACACACTGCACGACAAACTCAAGAGCGCAAATCGCCCGAACTCGGCGATCGTGTTTCATTCGGCCGTTCTCAATTCTCAGGTGAACGCACCTACTGCGCGCCAATTTGAGACGCCGCCCGCGCTAAGCCCATAGCTCGAAGTTGAGTGTCGCGCTCGCTTGGTTCGGGCCGCTGCTGTCTGACTCCCGCTCTGCTTATTAGCTGAGCATCGAATCGCTATTTCGATTAACTGACAACGTTTCGCTACAGCCTATCAGCGACTAATCAGTCCGCCACGGCAAGCTTAACAATTGCGTCGCACGACGCAGTTGCGTTGGCGATTCGTGGGATGACATACAGTAGTAGCACTGGCCGGAGCTCGAAACTGACATTTTCGTTCTATGCATAACCAAATAGCGCATCACTAACTGGCTTTTGCATGCTTTCCAATGTACGATGAATCTGTCGGGATCGACAAAGGAATCGAGTCCGAATTTGATCCAGCTCCAACGGCGGCCCTTTCACTCGCCTTTGACCGCGTTCCGCTAGACCAATCTCAAGTTTCGATAAGCAAGGCCCGAGGAGCTGGTATGTACCTACCTATTTCTGTAGGAGCCATTGTGGTGATCGCTCTCGTAATCTGGTTTTTTGGGTGATCTGACCAACACGGAAGCGCAACCGGATCTGGGCAGCCTGGGCTCCTCGAGAACTCCGGGTCCCTCAACGTAGCCGAAGCCGGTTTGGAACATGCATACGGTAGACGATCCGGGACCGGTGGGCATGCGAACTACCGCGCGAGCCTACGCAGACCCTAAGTAGTCGTGACCAAAGATGAAAGGAACATTGTGAACAAACGAAATAGAATTTTGTCGGGAGTTTTCGCTCTAACCGTTGGTCTAAGTTTGGCCATGCCCTTGGGAGCGATGGCGCACGATACCGATCACGATAGTAATAGCGGCGCGTGGCGTATAGATCATGACCGTGATAGTCACCCGCATGCCTGGCGTTGGGAACGGGAGCAGGATCACTCCCGCGCATATCCGTACGCGCCAGGCTATGCCTATGGCAATCGGCCGCTGCCGGCCAATGGGGAGGGAATGATAAACCAGCGCAACCCGAACCTCTACTGGGCATGCGACTCGGACGGCCACAAATGCCACTGGGCGAGCCGCCGGTAGCCGCATCGGCTAGGCAGTGAGTGGAAACGCTAGGTACGAAGGTGCTTCGCCCAATCCGCGGAGCACCCTCGAACCTGGCCGTGGGAGCTGCCGGCATGAGCCGCTGCGTCGAGCGCCGAACGAAGAACCCGCCCGACGTTCGAGGCATCGAGCGGCTTAAATGGCAGAACAGCAACGGAGGTAGGACACGCTCCCATATTTCTGCGCATCGTCAACGCAAACAAGAGAGGCGTTTTTTCGGCGACAAGTTAGAGGTCGCCCGCTGAGTGGCCGATCTGCACCGGTCGCACAATTGCCACCGCGCGCCCCGCGCCTAGCACAACGCCCGACGGGCCTGCGCGACGACGTTCCCTCAGGCGCGCCGTCGAACACGGGAGAATAAACCGGCGACGGCACGATTACGCTTTGACGTCGGTGGCCAATGATGTTGATCTGGGGGCGTCAGATCGCATCCCAACGCCGGGGAGCTTAATCGCGAGGTTGCCGTCGTCGGACTGTATCCGGTTAACACCCTACGAGTTGAAGGAGCAAACGTTAGTCGAGGTGGCGATGCCCTTAATGGCTCTCTAGAGAACAGGACTCAATGAATTTGGAGAGTTGCCTTGGGCGGCACGGCTATCCGGATAGTTAGGTAGGTTTGTTGGCCGTCCCTAGATTAGGGCTTTTATGAGGCCGAATCTCGTATCTGTTAGAACGCTGGAAACGATTTCAACATCGAACCGCCGCGCTTCGATGATTTGGCGCGCTTCGCCGTGGCTGCCGAGAGACGCATGGCGACCTTCTGAGCAAATCCAGACCGATTCTGCACTTACACGGCGTTGCAGTGGCATTGGCATCTACATCCATCAGTAGCGCACCTTCCGTGACCGCCGGTTGCGCATTCAAAGTTTAAGAGGGCCTCGACTGGAAGAGTCGCGGGCGAGAGCAGTTTGCCCGCATGTCTCGACGATGTACTAAAGAGCCATGACAGCGCTGTCATAGGGCGCAACACCCCAGAATCAAGGACGCGTCTGTGATCTGCCTTCATGGTCGTAAATCTATCCCCTACATGATGGTGTACTTAGCCGCCCTGTCGCATTGTCCCCAAGGCTTGCGATCATTATAGCAGGATTAGTCGCTGAGATATTTCTGATCGACGGTCTTGGTTACTCAGGTAACCGATTGGCCGAGTCTCGCGATGGGGTGTTTAGGTTCGACCGAATTGGTTACACAAGGAACACGCCTGCCGGCGTCGATGTCTCTAGTGTCACTAGCAGGTGGTGGACGATTTTGGCGTCGATCATCGACTTCGCCGTAGCGCCCCTTCGATGTTCAGCCCCTTACAGATCTGTCGCGGAACGGCAGAGCATTTCAGGCTTGGTTATCTTCAACTGTAAGGGGCTTAATGCCGGCCTGATCGCTGAGTTCGGTTACTGTGCGATTGGCACTCTGCAGCTGGTCGCGCAGTTTTTCTGCGCTTTCCTTCATTTCCGGTCGGCCAGTGGACCGTTTATTCTTGCCCATGGCAGTAGAAATCGCGCTCAGAACCTTGTGCATGGCCTTTGTGTATAGCTTGGCCCATGTCAACTCTGCCATAAGGACCCGCTGGGTTTCAGCCACGTTAGTTTTTTCATCATAAACTGTCACTTTTGTTGCCTCACAACGCTTCCACGGAAATGGCTAGGTCCATCCGGACCTCGTTCACGCCTTGCTTGCGGAGACTTTGAGTTGGTCTAGCGAAAAGTGATCAAAGGCGAGCGGGACGACCACCGTTGGGCTGGATCAGGTCCGGCACCGACTTTGCCCGTCGATCCAGACGGATAGAGACTACATGAGCTGGTATGCAAATAGATACAGGAATAACCAGACATTTGTTCTATCCATTACGAAGAAGGTCGATTGGTCTGATCTTGTGGCGAAATTTGTATCTCAGGCGAAACCGGAGCCGAGTCACTCGCGGTCTCTCAGGGAGAGTCAGCGCACGCAAGGCCGAGTTCCCGCGACCTCCGCGCAGAAAATGGGCGAGTAACAGGAACGCGACCAGTCTGTTATCCAGGGCACTTAAAAATTAAGTTAGAACGTAAGCGGCTCTTGCCACAGGCTGAGACAAATCGGACCATGAGCTCAGCTAGTCTATGTCTCGCGCGACTGCTTGATCGACTCCTAGCCACTGGCGGTGTGTATGCGTGAAGCACTGGCTCCAAAAAGAGGGCCTAACGTCCGCGCAATGTGCACCCTTTATGGATCGGGTTTCACGCGGGCCGCAATCGCATCTGGCGGTCACAGCCCAAAGGGACGGGTCTTTCAGATGGCTTTCAAACTTCCCGATCTCCCATACGGTATCGATGCGTTAAAAAGACTATTCTATTCAATCGTCGCAGTCGCAATCGTTTCTGTTCTAATTGTGGTTCGGTGCTTTTTTCTCACCAAGTCAGATACGGGAATTCAATGGGCGGTGATGGCGAGAGCGCTCGCGATCGGCACGTGGTTTTCGCGGCAACAGCGGACTCGGTCGATATCTGTGGCTCGATCGGCAGTAAGAGCCTGGCATGGAGAACTGTGATGCGGTGGTATCAGCTGCCATCGCGGAGCGAGGCAGCAGAGACGGCCGCAGCCTTTCCCGGAGGATGTGGCGGTCTTCGTGTGGCGATATCGAGTCGACATCGTCATCGCCACTCGTTGTGGGGCGGGCCCACCAGCGTCGCGCAGCTTCCCCCGGGAGGCCAGAAAGTCTGGTCGCCCCGGTACCACGGACATTGGGTATATCCACGAGATGGGCGCGATCTTTAGGTTCAGTAGGCGTCACCCAGTTGCCCAAGATCGTGCTTTCTGTTCCTTGGAGAACAATTGTTTCGCTTGCACTCTGTGAGCTGTGTCGCGGGGTCGGCTTTATAGTAAAGCTGTACGAGAAGGTCAAGAAAGGTGAAATTTTGCAGGAAATACGAAATGCCCGGGACGCTGATCTCAACAGCCTGAGCGGGTTCGCCGCTCTCTCTCAGCTTTCCAGCCCTGAACTTGGACTCCTTGCAGACGGGCTCGCCCGTACCGATTTCAGACGCTACGAAATGATTCTTGACGAAGCCGCACTCGCAACGGAGGCCAACATTCTGTTGCGCGGCGTGGCCAGAATAACCTGCCTGAGTGCTCAGGGGGATCGCGTAACGGTCGCCCTACTCGCCCCCGGCCCAATTCCCGAGTTCCCTTCTCATGTTATAAGTCGGTCCAATTTCCAATGCGAAGCATATAGCGATTGCAGAGTTGGCAGTCTTCGCTGGGCTGATTTCAATCGCATTCTCTTGAAGTCCTCCGAGTTGGCGCTCAAGGCCTTCCATGAGAACGATTTGAAGGTGTGGTATCGGCTGCTGCTACGCAGTTCTAGCTTTTTCAATCTTGGGCTTCACCAGCGCGTCGGAATGACGCTGCTTGAGTTATGTTCGGACTTTGGGATCGAGGATGCGCGCGGCACTCTGCTCGGAGTGTCTTTCAGCCACCAGGACATCGCCAGCCTGGTTGGGGCTTCGCGGCCTAGAGTCACCGAACATCTGGCACAGTTCGAACGCGAACACTTTTTGATTCGCCAAGGACGTCGACTCATCGTGTGCGCAAAGAAGCTAGACGAGTCGATGAGTTTGTACTCCCAATTGAGCGCGATACCAAGAACCATCTGCTGATCCGGCGCGAAACAGACTGTGCGCACGCAAAGATCGATGAAGAGGTCGATTCTCTGCAGCGGAGGAGGAGTGCTGTACATCGCGTTAAACTAACCGGGAATGTATGATTGAGTGGAGGGTTCTCGTAAGGGCCGTTCGAGGGTATCGTCCGTGTTAGTCACACCATGCGCATGGAGGGACGAGGGCACCTGTTCTAGTGTGCTTTCTCTTTCGCAGTGTTTCCAGGCCACTTAGACGAGGTTAGGCCTTGAGCTTCAGTTGGACGTCTCATAGCAGCATTACTCACGATCCCGACAAGTAAGGTAACCAAACCTATGATGCCAAAGGCCTGCCACCACGGAAGCCACTGATGGATCAAGAAGATCAAGGCGCACAGCATGCACAACGCGCCGATTAATATCACAACGGCATTTGTCAGGTGCGCCGCCGTTTTCGATATATGCACCTCCAGGGCCGCCCCCATGCTTGTTTGAAACATGTGGGCCTCGGAGCGAACGATGCGTGATACATCGTCCACCGCCCTTTCAATCAGAGTAGGCCAATCCGATAAGGCCGATGCAGTTCCATTAATCGGTAGCGGATCCTTGCTCTGTCATGGTGCTTCACTTGCTTCGCGAGAGGAGCGTATCGAAAGCGCGAAGCCCAGGACTGCCGCGACCATTATTGGCCCGGTGGTGTGCTGATTGAAAATCGAGCCAACGAGGCAGCCCAGAGCGCCAGCCACTAAGGAAGCGCCGACCGGGTGGCTCTCAATAAGCTGATAGGGACGGAAGTCGTCCGCCGCGCGTTCGACCTTGGCGTTGACCTCGGTCAAAGTCTCCCGGAGATTTTGACGCGCTTCGTCTCGCTCATCCTGATTTTTGGAAATCTGTTCTTCCGTTGTCATGTCCTTCACCGCCGGGGCCTGCGCTATCCCGTCCCCTGTTCTGCTGACGATCGAGCAACATTCCGGTGATCAGATTGGTCGCAGCGCCGCGAAGTGCGATCCTGCCGGCCATCATGAGCATAGCGAGGCCGACACGTCGGCTAACTCCACCGCCGAGGACGAATCCCGCCAGGGCGGAAATCGCCAGGGCGGTGACAGGCTCGTCCCTGACGTACTCGCCCAGACCGCGTCGCTGCACGTCGCTGTTGGCCGAAATATCCATGAATGGGCGTCCGCTCAGGACCCTCGCCTTATGACCTGTGCAACGACGTAACCGATCGCGAAGGCACCGGCGACAGCGATCCACGGTTCACGGCGAACGAAATCGCCAAGGTCGAAGTCAAGCCCCTTTTTCTTAAGGTATTGCTGGGCGGCTTCGTAACCGTCCTTAACCGCCTGGCTGCCATTCTCCGCAGCTTGACGACCATGGTTTTTCGCTTCTTCTACTGCAGAATTTGCAATATCTTCAAATGCCATCGTTGTCACCTCTCGTTAACTTGTGGCTTACTGACCCTTTTCGTTCAAGCGGCAGCTGCGAAATATCCAGCCGCCCTGACGGATGGCGCGCGACCGGGAACCCCGCAAGCTTGCGGCGGGCCCCAGATCGGGCCAGCTCCTACTCGACCCGTTTCTCTGCCGCAGTCGCCGGAGCTACCGTACCCTTAACGATTAGATTGTTGTGAACAGACTTCACTCCGGAGACTTTGCCTGCGAGGAGCCCGGCCTCTGGTATCTGCGATTGTCCATTGACGAAGCCACTCAAGTCCACCACGCCTTTGTATGTTTTAACGTGAACGTCCGCCGCGCTTAGCTTGCTGTCCTGTAAAAGATCGCTCTTGATTTTGGCGGTAATCGTCGAGTCATCGACATAGCCGCCAGTGCTTTCGCGCGTCGGCGTCGCGGCACAGGCGGCGGCAAGCGTGGCCAGTGCAGCACCTAGGAGAACGACTCGGAGGTGCCCATTGAAAGTTAGATAACGTTGGTGACGACTTGGTTTATTCATAAATACTCCTGTAGCAATTTGCGGGAGTTTCGGTGAAAGTTTATCGAGAACATCTTGATAGCGCAGAGTTCATCAAGCGGACCGTCTCCTCCTGTTATTGATTGAGACTTGGCTGTCCGCAACGAACGCTCGTCACTGATCATCGGAAATACATCCCGTGCCCGAAGCCGCCACCCATCACGAGGAAGATGACCAGGACGACAATCAGGATGCCCATCAAGCCTATTCCCCTCCCCCCGTAATAGCCGCCGCGGTAGCCATAGAACCCGCCTCCGCCAAACAGCAAAATCAACAAAATAATCAAAAGCAACATAGACAGTTCTCCTTGTATCTATTCAGTACGTCGAAATTCCTCGCGCCGTCCTCTGACAGCATCGAACGGCGACAATGAGCCGCGCCTGGTTGTCAGACCACGCCGAGAAACCACAGTACGACTACGATCAACACAATTGTCCCCAGAGAAATAGGAAGGTACATATAAGCCTCTTCGGGCCTTGCTTGTCGGACTTGGGGTTGGTCTAGCGGAACGAGGTCAAAAGCGAGTGGAAAGACCGCCGTCAGAGCTGGATCAAATTCGGACTCGATTCCTATGTCGATCCCGACTCGTCAACAATACATGGTGCGTCGCGCGAAAGCCAATGTAAGAATCACGCTCGGTTATCTGGAGAGCCAAAGCGCGCGAACATTTGCATTAACATAATGCCAATTACGTCTTATGCGAGTAGGCCGCGCAATTCCTTGGACCACAAACCAAGCCAGAGTGAACACGACAATCGACAATACCAAGGTAAGGATTAGACCGTTCCAGTTGTTGATTTCCTGATAACGGCCGTATATCGCCCTCAGCCTATGATCATTCTCGACAAGACGGTAACCTACGGGACTCATGGTGTGCCCAACAAAAGTGGCAAAGACGGAGCAGA
>CAWIMH010000014.1:0-54936 GCA_963837035.1 uncultured Pseudomonadota bacterium | reverse complement strand
AGCTCCGCGAAGCGACGCGCGGCTACGCCTGATGAACTTCGCAAGAAGCTGGGCTGTGTCGGAGTCGTCGTCGACGCGACGCCCGCAACCAAGACTTTTATACGCGTTACGGCTTCGTCGAGCTCGAAGTGATCGAGGGAGCGCTTGAGGAGCGTCCTTCGCCCCAAGCCGATGTTTCTGTCTATCCGCCGTCGTGCCGATGCTCCATACCGCCCGGCGGGAGAACCCCGACTGGCTGAAAAGCGCCCCAAGCGAAAGCGAGTAGATCGTGCCGATTTGTTAACAGGTTGAATCTAATCGCCCAGCTCGTGAGAAGCTTCAGGCCGTTGGTGTTTCGCTGTGCACCGCGCGATGCCCTGCTCTCGTGTGACGGGCGCTAATCTGTCAACTTTCCGCCTCGCCCTTTCTTTCGCCGTTGCCTGGCCCGAGAACGCTGCGCGTCCCACCCTCGTATGACCGGAAGGGGCGGCTGGGCGGGCCAAGCAAGACCCGCCCATGCGGGTTGCCTGCGTCGCTGTCGAGTTCTGCTATAGAATCTGCATACATGCAGGTAAATAGGCACGACTTAGCCACTGCGCACTTCCGGGCGGCGAAGAACCAAAGCCGATGAAACGACCTTTAAGATTTTTCATCGAGGGCTCTTTGGCAGCGGCGCTCGTGATCGCTTTGCCAGTTCGCTCTTGGGCGGAGTCCGTTCAGCCAGGAGCACTTCCGTAGGACCAGCCGCTTAACACGATCGCGGCGGCTCTAAGCGGACCGATTGCGCACGCGTTCCTGACGTTCATACTGACGATCGCGTTCGTGATCTATGGAATCCAAGGCAACTGTGAGAGCTGCCGCCGTCTGTTTAAGGCCGGTTTTGGAATGGCGGCAGCCATCGAAGCGCTCAAGCTCCTGAACTACCTACTCCCGTATGAGCCGGCTTTTCTGAGGCAGCAGCGATGCGCTCGCCATTTGCGACAATTCAGTCTGCGGGCAGCCCGCACACACAATTGCAAGGACCACGCGGCTTCGCGGCAGCGCCGTATTGCCCTAGCCGCAGATCCAGGCGGCTCCGCATCCGGGGAGGTGCTCGGCCAAGGGCCTTGCACGCGGTCCATATATGACACGTCACTCAAGTATTACTCGGGCGGTTCGTTCCCCGGATGGTTCTGGCACTATGCGCCGTGGGGCTTTCTCATCACGGCAATTATCTTCGTCGCGATCGGCCTGATTCTCTTTAGGCCCGAACGCGACCATACCGACGATCGCTATGTGCGTGGGACCCACGTTGTGCCGCAGCGCCGCCTGCGTCACAAGCTTCACGGCACGGCGTCGAGCTCGGCGGCATTCGTATCCAGCGGATGCTGGAGCCTCAGCACTTCATGTTCGTTGGCGCACCCGGCTCAGGCAAGTCAACCGCAGTCCGGCGCATGCTGCGGCAGATCGAGGTGCGCGGCGAGACCGGCGCGGTGCTCGACCCGGAGTGTGAGTACCCCCCCGAGTTCTTCCGGCCCGCGCGGCGATCTAATCCTGAGCCCGCTCGATGCGCGCTGCTCTAGCTGGTCGCCGTGGTGGGAGCTCAAGCCCGGCAGCGAAGCGATCGACGCCGAGGCGCTGGCGGCGGCGCTCACCCCGGATCCGTCCAACATGTATGGCCAGAGCGGCGACGATTTCTTCTGCGGCAATCGGCACGAACGCTGATCCTCGGTCTGCTTGAGAGCGTCAAGTCACGCGAGCCAGGCGACATCCCGAAGCTGCTCGCTCTGCCGAGAGCGAAACTCAAGGAGGCGCTGCGCGGCGTGCCCGCCGAAGCGCTGATCGATCCCGGTGCGCACGACCAGGGGGCGGGAATCGTCGCGACGGCCTTCAACGCGACCAACCCGCTCCGCTATCTGCCGAGCAAAACCGAGCAGGCGTGGAGCGCGCTCGAATGGGCACAATCGCCGGAGGGCTGGCTGTTTCTGACTTCGACCGAGGACTCGCGCGACGCGGCGCTGCCGCTGCAAAGCGTATGGCTCGACTGCATCGTCCGCGGGCTGATGGCGGAGCAGGAGCGGCGCGAGCAGGTATGGATCGTCGCCGACGAGTTGCCAGTGCTAAAGCGCCAGAGCCAGCTTGAGGCGCTGGTAGTTCGAGGTCCCAAACGCGGGCTTTGCGCGGTGCTCGGCTTTCAGGCGATTACCCAACTGCGCGCGATCTATGGTCAGGAGCAGACCACGACGCTCGCTGCCGCGCCGGCAACCAAACTTATTCTGCGGACGGGCGAAGCCGAGACCGCGCGCTGGTCGAGCGCGCAGATCGGCGAGGGCGAGATCAGCCGCACCCAGATCGGGACGAATAACGGTATTCGGGAGCACCGCGACAGCTTCAGCGTGTATCCGCAGCGCGTCATCGAGAGTTCCGTGCTTGGTAGCGAGGTTCATGTGGTTGAGCGCGCGGACTCCGATGCCGGGCGGCTCTCGGTGAAGCTGAACGATGGCAGGCCCCTTGATTACTCGCCGAAGCGGCTTGCGGGAGTTGAAGGCTTCCGCGTCGAGCAGCGCAAATTCGCCGCCGGTGACCGCATTCAGTTTCGTGCGCCCGAGCGAACATTCAAGCTCGCCAACGGTGAGTTCGCAACCATCGTCGCAATCGACGAACGCACGGCCAGAATCCGCACCGAGGACGGACGCGTAGTCGAAGCCCACCGTCTACGCCACATTGATTACGGCTACGCCTCGACCTCGCACTCAAGCCAGGGTGCAACCGTCGATCGCGTGATCGTGAACATCGACACGATGCGAAGCGCTGATCTCGTCAACCGCAAGCAGTTTTATGTTTCAATCAGCCGCGCGCGGCATGGTATCAGCGTCTATACCGACGATAGAGAGCGATTACGCCAAGTCGTCAATCGAAGCCGCGAGAAGTCCACGGCTTTGGAGCAGATTCCGGTAAATGTGAGCCATAGCTTCAAGATCATTCCAGAGCGCACATTGCTTGCGCAGAATCGCAGCTATGGAATCCGGCGGTGACGCGAGCCTCGAGCACGAGAGAACATCCCATACCAGCACAGTCCAAATCGTTTCATGGATCATGGCAGATCGTGCATATGGATGAGTGGGATGCGGAATATCTCGATCTCATCGAGACCGCCTACATCACGCGGCCAGGGCGAATCTTTCTTTGGCGCTGTGAAGGGATGGCTCGATTGCAGATTCACGGAACGCTACGGGCCACCCTTCGTCGAGTTTTCATGGGAGGGGCTAAGCGACAGTGTGTCTGGCCGGGGATGGGCAAGCCTTCAATCCGACGGGAGTCTCGAAGGGCACCTATTCACCTCAGCGACGATTCGGCTTTTGTTGCGAAACCCAAAAGTCCAGTTAAGCCACGGCCGAGGCGGGCTCGTGGTGAAGAAGCATGAGGTGACTTTCAGGTAGGGCAACCGAAGCATATGTCCGCCCTTCCAAGTCGCAGAACTTAACTTCGAAGACCCCCGACGCGAGCGTCTCTACGATGGTTCCCACCTGTCCTCGACGAAGTCCTTTTTCTGGCTCGTCTTGGGTAAGCGCAACGACATCTAATAGTTTCATGTCAGAGTCCCCGCAAAATGTAGCAACTCGTCACCGAAAGACGCGCGCTTTATGGCGACCTTCCGGATGAGCCACACTCAAACAATAGTCGCGCAATTTCGCGATTTCGACCACTGCTTTCTTGCCATTGGGCAGCTTCACGGTTCAAGCAGCTTAGCGTCTTCCAAGCTTCATCGGAACAAGGTGGCCACCGTGCTCCGCGCACGGCCGCGTGCCACCGGCAAGCCGGGCGCGCTGACGCGCTTGTCACGCAGCCCTGCAAGCTGCGCATCGGCAGCGACTCGGAAATCTGGCGCCGCCCTCGGTTGGGTTGAGAGGGCGGCGCTTCAAAATGCGGCTCGCATGGATACCGCACAACGTGAGCCGCGTCTGTGTGCTGATATGCGTTCGAGGCAGCTCGGCTGATGGACGTCTGCATGCAGGCGTGATAATTTTGCAATTCGCAGAACCAGAGTGGCGGGAGGGGCATGAAGACATTTGGCGAGCTAATTGCGGAAGGCCGGAAACGGGCGCAACTCACGCAGCGGGAATTGGCAGCCCGGATCAAGATGGAGGACGGCCGTCCGATCTCGGCGCCGTACCTGAACGACCTCGAACACAACCTGCGCCACCCGCCGCGCGGTCACCTGATCGACCAATTCGCCAAGGAACTCGAACTCGAAGTGGATTTGCTTTATTTCGCGGCGAAGCGCATGCCAAGAGATATCGAGCCTGTGGACGCGTCCGAGGATCAAGTACTCGCCGCGTACCGGGCCTTTCGAAAGGAACTCAAGACCAAGGGGAAGAAGCGATAGGGAGCGAAGACGATGGAATGGTACGGGACACGACGGGTCGTTCCAGCCGTCGTCCCTACTACCAGCAGACTTACCTGGACCAGCACTGCGAACGACTCCTCTTTGACTTTCTCAATGACCTTTACGGACAGATAACGATACCGGTTCCAAACGGCGCGTTGATAAAACTGATTGAGCGCGACGCCAAGGAACTGAACGTACACGCAGATCTCGCGGAAGGTATCCACGGCGTCACCTATTTCGACCCGCCGCGCAAGCCAAAGGTTCGGATAGCGCGCGAGCTGTTCACTGAAAGCTGGCGCGTGCACCGGTTGAGATTCACGCTCGCTCACGAGTACGCGCACGTCCGAATTCACGCACCTCTCTACAATTCTGCTGGCATTGCCAAGAGCGAAGATCACAAGTGTAAGGACGAAGAGATCGAGCCGTCCGACCATAACGTAGACTGGATGGAATGGCAGGCTGGCTACGCTGCGGGGGCACTCCTGATGCCGGTGAGCCGCCTCAAGCTGGCGGTCGAAGCATGCCCTGGAAAGGGCGGCGACTCAGAAGTTCGCGCTGATTCTTCCAAGGCGACGGACCTCAAGCAGCGTGTCAGCGAAGCGTTCACGGTGTCTGAGGAGGCGGCCGGAGTGCGTCTGTCCCAGCTTGGCTACCTGCACAGCGTCGAGCGCTAAGCGGAAGTGGCGATCGTGAGGGCTCGCAATGGCTTCGGGAGTCCTGCTATCAAATCTGCATGCAGACCAGTAAGTGAGATCCTGCCATGAGTGCAGTGCAGAACCCAAGTGAAGAAGTGACGGCCTTTGTTCCTGTCGAACGGTTCGAGCCCGTTTACATCACGCTCAAGCAATGTGCCGCGAGAGTCGGGCTTTCGTATGAGAAGGTGAAACTCTCCGACGAAATGGGAAACCCTGAATTTACAGGCACTTAGGCAGCCGGTGGTGCCCCGGCCGGGAATCGAACCCGGACTTGAGGTTCCGGAGACCTCCGTGATGTCCTTTTCACTACCGGGGCACAGCGAAACGCGAGCAATTTCACTATACCAGCATCAGTGGACGAACAAGTATCGCCTCCTTTGACAGGTAGACTACGGCAAAACCCTGTCCGATCTCGTCACGATCAATTGCTCGCGTTCGACCGCAATTCGTCCTCGCGCAACATCTCGGCGTGACGGCGATCGGCCTCGGGGCGTGCGGCCGCGATTGTGTCGACCATCTGCTGATGCAGCCGGCGATTGCTGGCGACGATCTGCGCGCCTGCGAGATCCAGCCGTGAACCGTCCATATTGCTCACTTGACCACCCGCTTCCTCGACGATCAGGGAACCGGCTGCCACGTCCCACGGCTTTAAGCCGAATTCCCAGAACGCGTCCACCCGTCCACAGGCGACCCACGCGAGGTCCAGTGCGGCTGATCCAGTACGCCGTACGCCGTGGGTACGCAGCATAAACGCCTCCCAAAATGTGAAGTAGAATCGGCGCCGTTCACGCCGGTCATATGGGAATCCGGTGGCGAGCAAAGCACCTTCAAGCGTGGGCGTGCGGGTCACGCGGATCGGCCTTCCGTTGAGCCGCGCGCCCTTGCCTCGATGCGCCACGAACAGCTCTCGCTTGAAGGCGTCGAAAATGACCCCAGTTTGTAGGCGCCCGCGCTTCTCGTATGCGATCGAGACGCAAAATTGAGGGTAGCCATGGGCAAAATTGGTGGTGCCATCGATCGGATCGATGATCCATCGATGCTCGCTCGTGTACGTGCTGGCACCGCTCTCTTCCGCCAGTACCGCATGTGCGGGGAACGCTCGATGCAATACGTCAATCACCGCGGCCTCCGACTCGCGGTCGGCTTCGGTGACGAGGTCGATAACGTTACTCTTGCTCGCGATGCTGATCCGGTTGAGGCGCTTCAGATGGATGCGCCCGGCGGCCCGCGCCGCACGCAGCGCGACCCGTTCGACGTCATTGTTATCAGGCACGAATCGCAAGTTATGTCAGCACGCGACGCCATGCCAGCGCGCCAGTCCAGAATATGAACAAGCGTCGCCCGCTCGTCATTCCGCCACGGCGGGATGCTGTTCCGTCATCAGGCGCTGCGCGTACGGCATCAGCGTGGCGAACAGGTTGACCCGCGAGTCCAGGGTTTTGCCGAGCCCGCTCAAGAGTCCCATTACTCGATTGACCAACAGCACGTCGGCCGGCACCTCGACAATCGGGTTGGCCCGTAGCGCTCGTGGTAACTCCGTGGAGAATTCCTCGACTAACTCGCGGTCGGCATAGGCACGGTTGCGCCGCACGGAATTGCCGAGGAACAGGTTAGACAGCATCAGCAGCGTCTCGGGTGAATCGTCGCGCGTGCGAAAACCGAGATCGCGGAAGGCGTTCAAAATTGCGTCGCGGTCGGATGTGAGGATGGCGAACGTCAACCGCACCATCGCATCGCGAAAGGCCGGTGGAAAATCCTTGGCCAGCCCGAAGTCGAGCAGCACGATCCGCGGTCCGGGCTGCACCAGGATGTTCCCGGGATGGGGGTCGGCATGGAAAAAACCATCGCGCAGGATCATCTCCGTGAAAATCTCGATCAGCTTCTGGGCGACCGCCTGCTTGTCGATCCCCGCCTGCTCCATCGCTGCGACGTCGGTGACTTTGATTCCCTCGAGCAACTCCATGGTCAGCACTCGCCGGGTCGTCAACTCGGCAAAAATGCGCGGTACCACTATATCGTCGCGGCCGGCAAAATTGCGCCCGATGGTCTCACAGTTGGCCGCTTCGTTCTGAAAATCCAGCTCCATCGGGATATACTTCAGCAGTTCGCGTGCGATTATACGGAAGTCGAAATCCGGCTCGATTCGCGCCAGCACGCGCAAGGTGAACATCAGGTTGCGTAGGTCCGCACGCAAGATCGCGTCGATTCCGGGATACTGCACTTTGACTGCGCACCGCCGCCCGTCTATCGTCAACGCCGCGTGGACCTGAGCGAGCGACGCCGCCGCGAGGGGGTGTGGGTCGAATTCAGCAAATGCGGTCTCGAGCGGACGCGCGAGTTCACGCTCTACCTGTTCGCGGATTTCCGCAAACGCATGCGGTGGGA
This sequence comes from uncultured Pseudomonadota bacterium, assembly GCA_963837035.1. Taxonomy (GTDB): domain Bacteria; phylum Desulfobacterota; class Binatia; order Binatales; family Binataceae; genus JASHZA01. The sequence continues at coordinate 47,508 of CAWIMH010000014.1, read as the reverse complement.
CGCGGTCGTGGAGCCGAGCGAGCGTCGAGACCCATTCATCCGGCAGTATATCGGCGCGTGTCGCGATAAACTGGCTGGCCTTGATGAGTAGGCCCTCGAGCCGCACGGAGGCCGCGTACACCGCGCGGGCGGCCCGAAGGTCCTGACGGCGATAGCGCTCCTCCTTCTCGGTCCGGCTGACGTATCGCGACCAAAGCTGCACCGTTTTGTAGCCGACGTAGATTCGCACGGCGAGCCAAACGATACTCCAGAAACGGTAGCTGCGAATGAGCAGACCGGGCTCGGAAGCGGTGTCGTCAAATTCGTAGGTTGATGCAATGGAGGCCAAAATATCCCTAGTAGCCAAGCGCTGGCCGAGAGTCTAAAGGATGTCCGGTACGCAGAGAACAGATCAGATGTCAGCCGCAGCTCTCACATCAGAATCCGCTAATCCCGCGATCCGCGGCATCATCCGCCGCTATTACACGGTATGGCTGGGCTACGCGTTCGCCAACGGATTCCTGTTTGCCGTGTACCCGCTGTTTCTGCGCTCGCGCGGGCTCGGCCAGTTCCAGATGAACAGTGTCCTGGCGACCTACTTCATCGTGACCTTTCTGACCGATGTGCCGACCGGTGCCTTCGCCGACGCACTCGGACGCCGGCGCTCGTTCATCGTTGGATGCGCGCTGCGCTCAACTGCGTTCATGGTCTATTTTTTCGCGCATCACTATTCGCTGTTTCTACTGGGCGAATCGATCGACGGTATCGGTACGACCTTCTGCAACGGCGCGATCGACGCCTGGGGCGTCGATTCGCTTGACCAAGCGGGCTTCGCCGGGCTCAAGGATCGGCTCTTCTCGCGTATTTCGCAACTTACCAACGTGGGCTTCATGGCGTCCGCCGTGATTGGCGCCTACGTCGCCGATGTGAATATCGCATGGCCCTGGATTCTCGGCGCAGCCGGTTATGTCGCCAGTGCATTGATGGGAGTGCGGCTGATGGATGAGCCGAGTCGGCATGCGGCGCCGGTCGCGATGGGACGGATCCCGGCGCTGGTAGCTGCTCGTGTCCGCGACGGTCTACGCCAGGGGATGGCGAACCGCGCCTTACTCCTGTTGAGTATCGCCAACGCGATCTTCTTCGCTGCATGGGCGCCGTATTGGTTGCAATGGCCGCAATACGTCCACGACAGCGCTCACTCGGGCATCTGGATCGTCGGCTGGGTCTTTAGTCTCTTCACCGTGGCCCGAATGATCGGCGCCGAGGCGATCATGCATATGCGCACGGACGAGTCCTCGCGCGGCACCCGTCTGACCTTCCTCATCGTCGCAGTCGGCCTGCTGTTGTTCGGAGCTGGTATCGCAGGTCATCGAGCGATCTTCGTAATCGTGGTGCTGACTGCGATGAACATAGGTACGGGCGCGATGCAGCCGCTGATGCAAGGCTGGCTCAATGAACAGATTAGAGGGGACGACCGCGCGACCCTGCTCTCGTTCAATAGCACCTTTGCGACAGCTGGCGGGTCGGTCGGGTTACTGGTCAGCGGGGCGCTTGCCGACGCCCGCGGTATCTCGACGGCATGGCAGTTTTCGGCGATCCTCTCGCTCGCGGCGCTACCCTGCTACTGGGCGCTAAGGGCGCCAACTGCGCAACCCACCGGGGATCTCACCCAAGCTTAGTAGATTCCCTCACCCCCAACCGGTTCAACCTTACCCTCTAGCGGCAGGGCATGCCGTTGGTTAAAAATTAACCTCCACCAGCGATTCGTCACGGGGAGGGTGGGGCGGCAATTAAGATGGATTTTCCAAGGATAAAACGGCTACCACCTTACGTCTTCAACGCGATCGGGGAACTTTGCCTCAAAGCTCGCCGCGCCGGCGAGGACGTCATCGATTTCGGTATGGGAAATCCCGACGAACCGACACCTCAGCATATCGTCAACAAGCTGATCGAGGCAGTCGCCAAGGCGCCCAACCATCGCTATTCGGTTTCACGCGGGGTCTACAAGCTGCGCCTCGCGATCTGCGATTGGTACAAACGTCGCTACAACGTCGAGCTCGATCCCGACTCGGAAGCGATCGCCACTATCGGATCGAAGGAGGGAATCGCGCATCTGGCCCTCGCCATCCTGGATCAGGGCGACGTCGTCCTCGCGCCGACTCCGACCTACCCGATCCATCAGTACGGATGCGTGATTGCCGGCGCGCAAGTGCAGGGCGTGCCGATGCGCAGCGGCGAAGAGTTCTTCGACGAGATGACGCTGGCGGTGGGTCGCTCATGGCCGCGCCCGAAGCTTTTGATCATGAACTTCCCGCACAATCCAACGACGGCCACGGTCAATCTGAGCTTCATGAAGCGCGTGGTCGAGTTCGCGCGCGAGAACGGAATCCTCGTTGTGCATGATTTCGCTTATGCAGACCTTTGTTTCGACGGGTATAGGGCCCCGTCAATCATGGAGGTCCCGGGCGCGCGTGAGGTCGCGGTCGAGTTCTTTACGCTCTCCAAGAGCTACAACATGCCGGGATGGCGCGTTGGCTTCGCGGTCGGCAATCGCGACATGATTGCGGCCCTGACTCGCCTCAAATCATACTTTGACTATGGCATGTTCGCCCCGGTCCAGGTCGCGGGAATCGCGGCGCTCAACGGCCCCCAGGAATGCGTCGGCGAAATCGTCGAGACCTATCGCCGCCGCCGTGACGTGCTGGTGAGCGGTCTCAACCGCGCCGAATGGCCAGTCGAGAAGCCCCGCGCCACGATGTTCGTGTGGGCGCCGATTCCAGAGCCGTTCCGCGCCATGGGCTCGCTGGAATTCGCCAAGTTCCTGCTTACGGAAGCCAAGGTCGCGGTCTCGCCGGGAGTCGGTTTCGGGCCGGATGGCGACCACCATGTGCGGTTCGCACTGATCGAGAACGAGCATCGAACGCGCCAGGCCATTCGCGGCATAAGACAGGCCCTGGCGCGGGCAGCGAATACGCGCCAGCCTCGCGCTGCCGTCTCTTAGTCCGACCTCATCGGCAAAAGCAATCGTCACATGAAATCCTCACGCAATCGGGTGGCAAAACCTGTGCGTATCGCCCTGCTCGGCTGCGGTACGGTCGGCGAAGGGGTGGTGCGCCTTATTCGCCGCAACGCCGCGATGTTCGAGCGCAAGCTGGGTGCCCCACTCGTCCTCGTTGGCGTAGCCGACCGCAGCCTCAAACCCGATCCGTCGCTCGGTCTCGACGCCAAATTGATCACTCGTGACCCGGAGGCGCTGGTCGTGCGCGACGACATCGACATCGTGGTCGAACTGTTTGGCGGCCATGAACCCGCGCGCACCTGCATCCTGAAGGCACTGGGAGCGCGCAAAGACGTAGTCACCGCGAACAAGGCCTTGCTCGCCGAACATGGCGACGAAATATTCCGCGCCGCTGCCAAGGTGAGCCAGACCGTGGGCTTCGAGGCTAGCGTGGGTGGCGGTGTGCCGATTATGCGTACCCTACGCGAGGCCCTTGCTGGCGATCGCCCTCGCGCCGTTTATGGGATCGTCAACGGCACCTGTAACTCGATTCTGAGCACGATGACCGAACACGGCCGGGAATTTGCCGAAGCGCTCGCCCAAGCGCAACGCGACGGACTTGCCGAGGCCGACCCTACTCTCGATATCGATGGACATGACGCCGCGCACAAACTCTGCCTACTGATCACGCTGGCCTTTGGCGTACGGCTCAAGCCCGCCCAAGTCTATACGGAGGGCATCACCGGTATCACTCTCGCCGACATCGATTACGCGCGCGAATTGGGTCTCACGATCAAGCTGCTTGCTATCGCCAAGGACGACGGTGCGATTGAAGCCCGGGTCCACCCTACAATGATCCCGTCACGCCACCTTCTGGCCGGCGTCTCCGGTGCCTTTAATGCAATTTATGTCCATAGCGAGGCCCTCGGCCCCAGCATGTACTTCGGCCAGGGCGCCGGGCAGATGCCGACCGCTACCGCGGTGATGGCGGATATCCTCGAAATCGCGCGCCAACGACTCGCGAACGCGCGCAGTGGAGCCGCCCATCCCCTGGGCTACCCCGCGACGATGGTCGCGCGTGCCCGTGTAAAGCCAATGGATGACGTGCTATGCGAGTACTACCTGCGCTTCATGGCGCGCGATCGCCCGGGGGTTCTCGGTAATATCGCGTCAATCCTGGGGCGTAATGGGATTTCGATTGCCTCGGTGATTCAGCAGGGACGCGGGGTCGAGACTACAGTGCCGGTAATTATGCGCACGCACGAAGCACGGGAGCGCAACCTAAAGCGCGCGCTCGCAGCGATCCGGCAGCTCCGCGTGGTCCAGGGTGCGCCCGCATTTATCCGGATTGAGGAACGCCTCTAGTCGCGAACCGAAAGTCCCACGATGGCTGCAAGGACCAAGAGCGCATCCCCATCGCCAGTCCGGCTCACGCGCTGGCCGGGGCTGATCGAGCACTATCGGCGGTTCCTCCCGGTCACCGCGGAGACTCCGGTCGTCACGCTCAACGAGGGCAACACCCCGCTCATCGAGAGCTTGCCTCTGGCCGAGCGGATCGGCCGCGAGGTCAAGGTGTACCTGAAGTTCGAGGGTGCCAATCCTACAGGGTCGTTCAAGGATCGCGGCATGACGGTCGCGATCAGCAAGGCGCTGGGCGAGGGAGTCCGCAAGGTTATCTGCGCTTCGACCGGCAACACCGCGGCATCAGCGGCGGCTTACGCGGGCCGCGCAGGACTTCAAGCTTACGTTTTGATCCCCAAGGGTGCCGTTGCACTCGGCAAGCTGTCGCAGAGTGTGATGCACGGTGCGCGCGTGGTCGAGGTCGTCGGCAACTTCGACATCTGCCTGAAGGTCGTACGCAACCTTGCGGAACGCGACCCGATTCGTATCCGTCTGGTCAACAGCGTAAATCCCGACCGTATCGCGGGGCAAAAGACCGCGGCCTTCGAGCTCTGCGATCAGCTCGGCGACGCCCCGACCCATCATTTTCTGCCGGTGGGCAATGCCGGCAATATCACTGCCTATTGGGCGGGTTACCAGGAGTATAAAGCGGCAGGTATCTCTCATCGATTACCCAAAATGATGGGCTACCAGGCGTCGGAATCCGCGCCGATCGTCGTTGGCCATCCGATCGATGACCCGCATACCGTGGCGACCGCGATCAAGATCGGCAATCCAGCCAGTTGGAACGGTGCGGTTAAGGCTCGCGATGACTCCGGCGGCATCATCGACCTTGTCACCGACGCTGAAATTCTGGCAGCCTATCGCCTGATCGCGGCGCAGGGAATTTTTGCCGAGCCGGCATCGGCCGCCTCTGTTGCCGGGATGCTCAAGTTTGGTGCGAGCGGTGGGCTGAAGCCCGGCTCGGTCGTGGTGTGCACCCTCACTGGGCACGGCCTCAAGGATCCCGATACCGCGCTAAAGAACCTGAGCAACACTATCGTGGTCGAGCCGGATATCGACAAAGTCTTCAGGCTGTTGGACAGTTGAGCCGCGGGAATCGCGATTCGCCCGCCCCATCGACCCGCCTGCTCGCGACGCGGAGGGACATAGTGAAGTACGTCATCATTCATGGCGACGGTATGGCCGACTGGCCGTGCGACGAACTGGGCGGCAAGACTCCGCTTGAGGCCGCGCGCAAACCCAACATGGATCTTATCGCCACGCGCGGCGAACTCGGTCTCGTCGCAACGATTCCAGCCGGGATGCCCGCGGGTAGTGACGTTGGTACGATGACGATGCTGGGCTACGATCCAGCCCGCTATCACACCGGGCGCGCGCCCATCGAAGCCGCCAGCCGCGGCATCGCACTGGGCCCCGCCGACGTCGTTTTTCGCATGAACCTGGTCTCGCTCAAGTCCGGTGAAGACGGCGCGACCGTGATGCACGACTTTACTTCGGGACATATCTCGAGCGCGGAGGCCACGCACATTGTCGGTGACCTCGCTCGCGAACTCTCCGGGGACGGCATCGAGTTTCATGTGGGGGTCAGCTATCGCCATCTGATGGTTTGGCGTGACGGCGTCACGGCTACCCGGCTCATTCCCCCGCATGACATTACCGGTCAGGATGTCGCGTCGTACCTGCCGACGGGGGAGGGTGCGGACCGCGTGTGCGCACTCATGCGGCGCGCCGCGGAGATTATGCGCGACCATCCGATAAACCGCGCGCGCCGCGCCGAGGGTAATCCCGAAGCAACCGCCGTATGGTTTTGGGGCCAGGGCAAGCGTCCTGCCGTCCCAACTCTAAAGGCTCGGTTCGGCGTCGACGGTTCGGTGATCTCCGCGGTCGACCTGGTCAACGGCCTCGGGCGTCTCGCCGGCCTCAACGTAATCACGGTGCCGGGCGCGACCGGTTTCCTCGATACCGACTATGCCGCAAAGGCACGCTACGGACTGGCTTCGCTCAGGGAATACGACTTTTTGCTGCTCCACATCGAGGCGCCCGACGAGGCCGGCCATATGGGCCGTGCCGACCTGAAACTCGAGGCACTCGAGCGGATCGACGAACTGATCCTCGCTCCCATGCTCGAGCAGTTGCCCGCTTTCGGCAGTTTCGCGCTGCTTATCATGCCCGATCACGCGACGCCTTCGAAGCTCAAGACCCACACGGATGATCCCGTGCCGTTCGCGCTTCTCAAAGGCGGCAAGGGCGGAGCCGGAGCAACGGCAGGGTCGCGGCGTTATACCGAGGCGGACGCGGCTCGCACTGGCATCAAGATCGGCGATGGCTACCGTCTGATCGAGTCGCTGTTTGGCGCTGCTCTGCCTGTGAGGTAGACTGACAGGGTCTTCCCACGCCCACACCCCGAAGGAGTCCGCGATGGAGCGCAACCTGGCCCTTGAAGTGGTCCGCGCGACGGAAGCTGCGGCTCTGGCCGTCGCCCGTTTCATCGGAAAGGGCGACGAGCGTATGGCCGATCGGGTGGCCGCGGAATCGATGCGCAAGACGCTCAACTCGGTCGCTTTCGACGGAAAGATCGTCGTCGGCGAGGGCGATCAGGAATCCACCGAGCACCTCTATACTGGTGAAATCGTCGGCACCGGCTCCGGCCCTGAGGTTGACGTCGCCCTTGACGCGCTCGAAGGTTCCCTCATATGCGCCACGGGTGGCCCCAATGCACTCGCCTGCATTGCCCTGGCCGAGCGCGGCAAGATTCTCCGCTGTCCTGATACTTATATGGACAAGATCGCCTGCGGTCCGGTCGGCCGCGGCATCATCGACCTCGATCGCTCACCGGCGGATAACCTGAAGGCGCTGGCCGAGGCCAAGCAGGTCTATGTCGAAGACCTCCGCGTGGCGATTCTCGACCGTCCGCGCCATGAGAAGCTCATCGGCGAGGTCCGCCGCTCAGGCGCGGGTATCAAGTTGCTCAGTGCCGGTGACCTCTCCGCGGGAATCGCGACGACCCGCCCCGAGAGCGAAATCGACCTGCTGATAGGCGTTGGCGGCGCGCACCAGGGAGTACTCGCCGCTGCCGCGATCCGCTCCGCCGGCGGCGAGATGCAATGCCGTTTCGACCCACGGAACGGACACGAGGCGGAAGCCTGCCTCGCGGCGGGCATACTCGATCTCAAGCGCAAATTTACCCTCGAGGAGATCGCCGGCGAGGACGTGATGTTCGCGGCGACCGGCGTTACCACCGGCGACTACCTTCGCGGTGTCCGCTTCTTCTCCGGTGGCGCTATGACCAATAGCGTCGTAATGCGCTCGAAAACCCGGACCATCCGCTTCATCGAGGCGCTCCACCACTTCGACTTCAAACCCGAGTATTGATCCTCTGCGGTTGTCCGAAGACCTCCTTGCGAGGTTGCGTAGCGTGCGCGGCTACCATCCGCTAGCTTAGTGCTTCGTGCACCCGCGCCGATCGCTCACTGTCCGCTTTGCGCCACGCCGATGAAGTTTCGGCCCATCGATCCGGTGCGCGCGCGCACCACTAGGCTCGCCGCCCTCTCACGCATGGTCGCGCGTAATCAGTTCGCTAAACCGCTAAAGTCCGGCGCCTCGATACGCGCCTTTCTCGATTCGCTCCCTGCGGTATTGGCCGCAAAAGACCTCCTCGACCTCGCCCGCCTGGTCGCTGAAGCGCGCCGGCGCAACCGCGCTTTTCTCCTCCTGATGGGCGCGCATCCGCTCAAGGTCGGCCTCGGTCCCATCATCTGCGACCTCATCCGCGAAGGGGTCGTCACCGCGATTGCTACCAACGGGGCCGCGATCGTGCATGACTTCGAATTCGCCTTCGCCGGCCGCACCTCGGAGGACGTCGGCGCCGGACTCGCTGAAGGGAATTTCGGAATGGCGGAGGAAACTGGCGCCTTCCTCAACACCGCCGCAACAAAAGCCGCCCGCGATCACCTCGGGCTTGGTGAGGCCGTTGGTCGCGAAATCCTGGCGCATCGCCTGAAATTCCACGACGCCAGTATCTTCGCGACCGCCTGCGCCGCCGCCGTTCCCGCGACCGTCCACGTGACTATCGGCGCCGACATCATCCACATGCATCCCAATGCCGATGGCGCCGCGATCGGCACGGCCACGATGACCGATTTCCATCGTCTGACCGCCGTTGTTGGCGAACTCACCCGCGGTGTCGTGCTGAATCTCGGCTCGGCGGTGGTGATGCCCGAAGTGTTCCTGAAGGCGCTCAACCTGGCCCGCAACCTTGGCCGCAAGGTAACGAACTTTACTGCCGCCGACATGGATTTTGTCCGTAACTACCGACCACGGATGAACATAGTGGAACGCCCGACCCAGACCAGCGGCCGCGGCATCATGCTGACCGGCCATCACGAAGTGATGTTCCCTTTGCTGACCGCGGCCGTTCGCGAGGAACTCGCCCGCCCTTCACGACGGGCACAGAGTCGCCGGGCCAAGTGACGTCGCAGTCTAAAACCATCGCGCTGCTCACCGACTTCGGCTATCGCGACCACTATGCCGGCGTGATGAAGGGGGTTATCGCCGCCCTTGCTCCCGCGGCGAACGTAATCGATGTCACCCACGGAATACCTTCGCATCAAGTCGCCGTCGGCGCACTCTTGCTGAGCCAAAGCTGGCGCTTCTTTCCGCCGCGCACGACGTTTGTCGCCGTGGTCGATCCCGGTGTCGGTACCAGTCGACTCCCGCTCGCGATCGAGACGCAGGCGGGCGCGCGCTTCGTCGGTCCCGACAATGGATTGCTCTGGCCCGCTGCTGCGAGCGCGGGCATCAAGCGGATCGTCGAACTGCGCGCGGCGCGCTATCACCTGCCGCAGGTCAGTGCGACCTTTCATGGGCGTGACATTTTCGCGCCCGCTGCCGCGTGGCTCACCCGCGGTGTCGCGCTCACGGCGCTGGGTCCGCTGATCGATCGAATCATGGAGCTCGATTTGCAAGGCACGATCACTGAAAGCGCACGCGCAGTCCTCGGACGCGTACTCTATGTGGACGCGTTTGGGAACCTGGTGACGAATCTCGCCCGGCCGCGGCTGGATCGATTGGTGGCCCGCTTTCGTGGGGGTAGGCTTTCGGTTAGGATTAAACGCCGCGCACCGATCGAGATACGCACCGCTTACGGCGATGTGCCTCCAGGCGCTCCGCTGGCGACTTTTGGCAGCTTCGATCTGCTTGAGATTGCGGTTCGCGACGGCAGTGCGGCTGATTATTTTGCCGCGGGCGCTGGAACGCCCGTGCAACTGCGGGCGGAACACTGATACTCCATGGACGATTCGATCGCACACAAGGATGCTTCCCCGGTCTTGACCGAGATCCCCCGCTTTGAGGCGTCGAGCGGGCCCGCGCGGTCGCTCGGGCGGCAGCTTGCGCCACCGTTCGAGATTCCACGCCTCAACGCGGTCCTGTTTTTGTTGACGCTGCTGACCACTACTATGGCCGGAGCGGACATGGCCGGCGCCTTGGTCTCGTTCGGCCATCCGCTTGCGAGCCTGGTGAATCTTGCAGCCGGTCTCTCCTTTTCTCTTCCCCTGATGCTGATTCTGCTCGCGCACGAGATGGGCCACTACCTGACCGCGCGCCGCTATGGGGTCGATTCCTCGCTGCCGTACTTCATCCCGGCACCGTTTCCTTCGATCTTCTTTATCGGAACGTTCGGCGCGTTTATCCGTATGAAAGCGCCTCCGCGCACGCGGCGTGCGATGTTCGATATCGGTGCCGCCGGGCCATGGGCCGGCTTTGTCGTCGCGCTGGTTGCCATCATCGTCGGATTGACGAGGTCGCAGGTCACTCCGCTCGATACTTCTCAGGGCGGTCTTCAGCTTGGCAATTCGCTGATTTTCTGGAGCGTGTCGCGTGTCGTCCTCGGGGTCGATCCGAACAACGTCAACGTGAATCTCGATCCGATCGCGTTCGCCGGATGGATCGGTCTGTTTGTCACGACGCTCAATCTGTTGCCCGTGGGACAGCTTGACGGCGGCCACGTGGTTTATTCGCTCTTCGGCGGCAACTGGCATCGCCGCGTCTCGCGCCTGTTCACGCTCGGAACCTTGCTGATGGTCGTGGTGCCCGTTGGCTCCAATTTCCTGTTTCATACCAGCATCACGTTCTGGGGCGGATGGCTTCTGTGGTTCGCGATCGTGATCTTTCTTGGCCTTGGCCATCCTTCGACGGTTGACGCCGAAAGCGGACTGACCGGCGGCCGGAAACTTGCCGCGTGGGCGACCATCGCCCTTTTCATCGGGACCTTCAGCCCAGTGCCGGCCTGGTTTGCGCCCCCGAGCGGCGAACCTCCTACCGACAGCGGCCATCAGATCAGTGTGATGCGGCATGTGCCTGCCCATCGGGTCCATGCCCTCGAGCGATTCACCATCCGGCTCTAAGTAATCACTATCGTGACACGCCCAAGCTGGGACGATTATTTCATGACGATTACGCGAGAGGTCGCGGAGCGTTCGACCTGCACGCGCGCCAAAGTCGGTGCCGTAATCGTTCGTGACCGCAGCATCCTGGCGACTGGCTATAACGGCGCACCGGCGGGTCTGCCGCATTGCCTCGATGTCGGCTGTCTCGTCTACGAGTCGCGCACTCCTGACGGCGAAATCGAACAGAATTGCTATCGCACGATTCACGCGGAAATGAACGCTATCGCGCAGGCGGCCAAAAACGGCAACGCCATTCGCGACGCCGATATCTACGTTACCCATACCCCCTGCATCCATTGCCTGAAGGTCCTGATCAACTCCGGTATGCGCACCGTCCACTACGAGAAAGAGTACAAGCTGCACACTGTTGCAGAGCTGCTGAAATACGCGAACATAAGGCTGGTGCAGGTCAAAATGGAGCGTCAAGATGACCCTCGCTGAGGGCGCAAGCTGTGGCATCTGCGCGCTGATCGCACGAATCCGCGCAGGCGATCTCCCGGATTTCGTCGCTGAATTGCCGCGCAGCGGGCTGATCCTCGGCGATTCCCAATTCTATCGCGGCTACTGTGTACTGCTCGCCAAGCGCCACGTGGACGAGCCGTTCCTGATGCCGCGCGGCGAAGCCCACGAACTGTTCGACGAATTGCTCGCGGTCGGTCGGATGCTGGCCGCTATAGTTAAACCCTACAAGCTCAACTACGAATGCCTGGGAAATCTCGAACCTCATGTTCATTGGCACGTCTTCCCGCGCTACGCAGAGGATCCGCAGCGCTCGGCGCCAGTGTGGGTGCGGCCCGAAAAAGAGCGTAAGGCGCCGCTTCAGGATACCGACCGGCGCGACCTGATAGCGGCACTGCGCACCGAGATAGTGCGCCTTATTCCCGCCGCGCGTATAGGGTGAAGAGCTTCACCCGTCAGCGACCGCGACCCCGCAATGCCAATCAACCAGTGGCGCATTCGGCCTTTGCGCTGCCTTCGAACCGGCTTGGTGGCCGCTCTTATCGCCGCCTCTACAGGATGCGCGCGCAGGCCGTTGCCCGAGCAGGGTTCGCCCGCGGAGCAGCTTTATGTCGAGCGATGCGGCAACTGCCATCGTCCGTATCATCCGCTCCTGATGACCGCGGCAATGTGGGAGGCGCAGATGGCGGTAATGCGACAAAAGATTGCAGCCGCGGGTCAACCCCGCCTCTCGCCCGAACAGGATCGCGAAATCCTCGGGTATCTACAGCGCAACGCTGGCAGCCACTGATCCAACACAACCCGGATGGGCTGATTTGTGGTAGGTAAGAGGTCGTTGCGACGACCAACTACCAGGGGTACGGAGCGGGACGATGAAACTCGTGACGTTTACGCATCAGGGATCGACGCGCATCGGAGTGGCTGTCGGCGACACCGTGGTTGACGTTACCGCGATGGCGCCGGAGATTCCCGGTGAAATGACGGCCTTTCTCGCTGCGGGGAACGGTCCGATGGATCGCGTGCGCGCGCTCGTGCAGAGCGCGCCCAAGCTGCCTTTGGCCCAGGTCAAGCTCGAGGCGCCGGTACTGCGGCCACCGGAATTTCTCGCGGTCGGACTCAACTACGCGGATCATGTCGCCGAGACGGGACGCGAAAACCCGGCCTTTCCGCTGTTCTTCAACAAGCAGTCGAGCTGCGTCAACGGCCCCTACGATCCGATCCATTTGCCGCGCGCTTCCAGCTGGCTCGATTACGAGGGCGAGCTTGGCTTTGTGATTGGACGCCGTTGCCGGCACGTGCCGCGCGCCCGCGCGCACGAAGTTATCGCCGGCTATCTCATCGTCAACGACGTCAGCGTGCGCGACTGGCAACGGCGCGCGCAGACCATGACTCTCGGCAAATCATTCGATACGCATGGGCCGTGCGGGCCGTGGATCGTCACCCCGGATGAAATCGGCGACCCGCATACGCTTGAATTACGCACCTTTGTCAACGGCGAAGAGCGCCAGCATTCCAATACCCGCAACCTGTTCTTCGATTGTTTCGAGCAGGTGGAGACGCTCTCGACCGTATTCACTCTGGAGCCCGGCACGATTGTTTCGACCGGGACCCCGGCCGGCGTTGCGGGGGCGATGAAGCCGCCGAAATGGCTCAAGGCGGGCGACGTCGTGCGGGTCGAAATCGATCGTATCGGTTTTATCGAGAACCGCGTGATCGAGGAGCCCGCGGACACCGCGCGAATCTGATACCCGTATCAATCGAGGTTCAGCGCGGTCTGGCCGCCGTCGTAGGTGATTCGTCCGTCGCGCACGGAGGCGAAATCGGCCAGCTGGTGCGCGACCAGGTTCCCGTCGGGCATGACGTGCTGCACGACCCATTCGCGCACTACCGTGTGGTCGGAGATGATTCGCCGATGGCATCGCCACCACAGCCCCTCCGAACACATGATCGCGACGGCGCCGGCCGAGGCGATTTCGATTAATTCGCTTAGGCCCGCCGCGAATCCGGCCGTCTCCGTGTAGTCCGCGTAGCCGCGGAACGCGGGAATTCGCCACGCGGTATGGGGCGAATCAGGACGCTTGAGGTTGCGCCGGCCGCCCAGCGCCTTGAGCCACTGATAGTGCATCCCGGCGCGCTCGACTGACCTCTGCAGGTCACTATGGTTGAACTGCGGCCATCGGCGTGAACTCGGAAAGGAGCGAACGTCCGCGACCGTGTCGATCTGGTGCTGCGCGAGCAGGCCGAGGAATGTTTCGATTGGATGGGTCGAGTGGCCGATGGTGTACAGGACCGGACGCGGCGCAGGGTCCGCGGATTTGCGCGGCTGTTTCAACGAGTTCAGTTTCGCGGCGCGCGATTGCGAATTCGGTGCGCCGATCAGGCGCGGACGGCGAGGACGACGGCCGCTATCACCATCGCGACCCCGCCCGTTCGCGCGACGGCACTGCCATATGGAGTCGCCTTCTCAATCAGGACGAAGGCGCTCAGTACTGCGATCCAGACCAGGTTCATCACGCCCATTACGAATAGCAGGGCCATCAGCGCCCAACAGCACCCCACGCACAAGGCGCCATGCTTGAGTCCCATGATGAAGGCGCCAGCGACGCCGCCGCGCCATTCAGTTAGGAAGAAGCCCATGGGCGCGCGACATTTGCCGAGGCACGCGCTCTTGAGCGGCGTCAGTTGAAAGATCCCTGCCGCGGCGAGAACTATCGCGCCCGCTAGAGGTGGCGTCGTGAGGTCGCTGCGCAACAGCGCGGCATGCTGTAGGGCCCATTCTCCGAGGGTCGCGGCGACGCTAAAAAGTGTCCAGACGACTATGTAGGCGCCAGTGAAAGAGCACACTGCGTACCAGTGCACCTCGCCGCGACTGCGAGCTATTCGCGCGTACATTGCGATCATAGGGCTCGCGCTGGGCACCATCATCGCTACCATCATCACCGTCCACATCATGAAGGTGAGCGAGAAGTCGGCGACCTGCGGGGTTAACAGGCCGAGCAGGCGTCCCGGAAGGCCCGGCAAGTCCGCAGCCGCCATCGGCATCCGGATCAAATAGAGCCAGGCGAGAGCCGTACTAGCGAAGAGCCCGCCCCAGAGAAACAGCCGATCGCGAAGCGGCAGGATCGCCAGGGCGGGTCCTCCGGCGATCTTCCCGGCCAAAGCGTCTGCGGAATTCATGGCCGGCGTTTTGCGCTCTAGGTGTTCGACCAGTTGATCGCCGAAAAGTGTCCGTTGCGTCCGGTGTTGTCGAACGTAAGCGAATGGTCCTTGAAATGGCTCGAGGAACCCTTGGCGACCGCCAGCTTCTCTGAATAGGGATGCGCGATGTTTTGCAGCCAGACGACCCGGTTGCCCGCGCCGGTGACGCCTTCGACGGTGACGTCGCTGACGCCCGCGACGGACAGCTTGTAGGTCTTGCCGTCCGTGCTGAAAGAAATGGGCGCGCTTTTCGTCGGCAGCCGACGTGAAACCATGCCACCCATGAGCGATGGTGGCCCGCCCGCCTGACCGGTAAAAATCGCCTCGAGCGCGGTTCGTTGAGCGTCGTTGGCGCGGCTATCGACGTAAACCGCGAGCGTGCCGTTCCCTTGCGCCATCGGGCCCGGCGTCGTCAGCGCCTGTACCGCGTTGAGTCCGGAAAGATCCACGCCGCCGCAGTCACCCTTGGCGATATGAATCGCTAGAACCACGTCGCAGTGTCCTTCGGTGGGTCTTACCTGCGCGTGCGACAGCAAACATGGGCAGAGCACTTCGCAGTTGCAGGATTCGAAGTACTCGCCCTCGATACGCCAGTTCTTATCGCTCATGGAGATTAACCTCTAAGGATTTGCACTAGACGCCTGTTTGCTTGGCTCGAGCGCGACGACGTTGATTTTAGCCTCAGATTGGTTGGCGACGGCAACCAGATTGAGCGCGTCCGGATGCAGATATTCTTGCGCTACCTTCTGCACATCGGCCTTGGTCACCGCGTCGATTAGACGCGGATAGCGCTCAGCGTAATCGGTGCCTAGTCCGTAAAGCTCAGTTTCGAGCATGAAGCTGACAATCTGGCTCTGACGGTCGAGCTTCATCGGAAAGCTCCCGATTAGATATTTCTTCGCTGATTGCAACTCGGCGTCAGACACCGGTGCGTTTTGAATTTCATGTACTTGTTGAAGAATCAGTTTGAGGGCCTCGTTGCTGCTCTGATTTTTGGTCTGCAGCACGATCAGAAAGGCCCCCGGGAACTTGCCCGCGTGAAAGGCGCTGCCGATTCCGTACGCGAGTCCCGCCTTGCTCCGTACCACCTTCATCAACCGCGACGCGAAACCGCCCCCGCCCAGGATGTAATTCATCACTTGCAGTTTGTAGAAGTCCGGGTTCGATCGCGCGATCCCACCCCCGCCAAGAATCAGATTTGCCTGCGCGACATTGCGGTCGATAAGATCCGGATGCAGCCCGGGCGCGACCACGGGAGCCGCGGGTTCCGCCTGCACTGCCACGACGCCCGCCAGCCCCGTGAACTCCTGCTCGATTTTGCCCTTGATAGTGGCCGCGTCGACGTCGCCGGTGACCGCGATCACCGCGCTGCCCATCAGGTAATGCTCGTGATAGAACGCGCGTACCTCATCAGGCATGAGCTTGCTGACGGTGTCGCTCAATCCGTCGGACGGATGCCCATAAGGCCCCTCGCCGAAGAGCAATTTGTTGAACGCGACCGCCGCGACGTACTCCGGCTCCTCTTCGGCCGCCTTGATGTTCGCTACCTGATCGGCGAGCTTGCGTCGTATGTCATCGTCGCGCAGGCCCGGATCCTGGAGCGCCTGCGCCATTAGATGCAGCGTATCGTCGGTGTATTTCTTGAGCGTCGTGAGACTTGCACTCGCATAGTCGCGGCTGGCGCTGATGGCGATCGCGCTGCCCATGAAATCGACTTTCTGGTTGAACTCGGCTGCGCTCAAATGGCTCGTGCCCTGCATCAGGCTGGCGGCGGTTAGCGCGGCAAGCCCCTCCTTGCCTTTGGGATCGCGCCGCGCCCCGGCGTCGAATGCAATCGCCATCGAGACCATCGGCAATTGATGCTGCTCGGAGACCAGCAGGATCGCCCCGTTGCCGAGCGTGAACCGCTTTATCTCAAGCGCATGTGCGGACCGCGCCGGTAGCGCGATCGCAATCAGCGCGGCGAGCGACGCGGCGACGGCTAACCTCATCCCCGTATTCATCGTGACGCCTCTACCGCTGGCGCCGCGATCATCGCGGAGACGCCGTCACCTTGGGCCGGTGGTGCGTGATGGACCACGCCGCCGGCGCCGCCCCCTCCCTCATGGCGCAGCACGCCGGTCGGGACCAATACCCCCAGCGTGCGATTCGTGTCCACCAGGAACTGGCTGGCGGTGCGCTGCACCTCGGCCGCCGTAACCTTGTCGATGTTCGCGAGATACTGATCGGCCATCTTGTAGTTGCCAAGCATCTGGTACAGACCTAGCTGCATCGCTTCCTCGAACACTGAATCCTGGCCATAGACAAATCCCGCTTCTTCCTGGTTCTTCGCCTTGCGCAGCTCATCCGCGCTGACCGCCTGGCTGCGTATCGTGGCGATCTGACGATCGATTTCGGCGATCACGTCGTCGGCTTTCACCCCCGGACGCATCTGCGCGGACATCCACAACAGACCCGGGTCGAACGAGGTCAACTCGTAGGACACGCTTACGTCGATCACCATGCGCTTGTCGACCACCAGATCTTTGTACAGGCGCGAGCTTTTCCCGTCCGCGAGAATTTCCCCCGCGACCTCGATGGCGAAGGCGTCGCTCGAACTGCGGTAGTTCGGCACATGGAACGCCATGGCGAAAGCCGGCAGGTTCGCGGCATGCCGCAAGACTACCCGGCGCTCGCCGTCCTGCGGCGGTTCGACTTCGGTGACGGGCGGCGGCTTCGCGCCATTCTTGATCGTTCCGAATGCCTCGCGGATCTCCGCGAGCACTTTGTCCGCGCTGAAATCTCCCACCGCCACAACGATCGCGTTTTGCGGCGAGTAATGGATCTTGTGGTACGCGATCGCATCCTCGAGCGTCAGCCCCTGGATATCGTGCATCCAGCCGATCACCGGCCAGTGATACGGATGCTCGACGTAGGCCGCCGCCTGCGTCATCTCTTGCAGCGCGTCCTCGGGATTGTCCTCCGTGCGCAAGCGGCGCTCTTCCATCACCACCGCCTTCTCCGAGTCGAAACCCTTCGGCTCGAAATTCGCCATCCGGTCCGCTTCGAGCTTGATGGGCACGTCGAGATGGTCGCGGTTGATGACCTCGAAGTAGTCGGTGTAGTCCTCGCTGGTGAACGCGTTATCGTCGCCGCCGTTTTCCTGGATGATGTTGGAGAATTCCTCGGGTCCGATCTTCTTTGTGCCGCGGAACATCAGGTGCTCGAGCAAATGCGAGAGTCCGGTCCTGCCGGTCACCTCGTTGCGCGATCCCACCCGGTAGAACACGTTGAATGTGGCGACCGGGGCCTTGTGGTTCTCCAGTACGATCACCTGCAGGCCGTTGGGCAGCTTCTCGTACTTTACCGCGTCGGTCAGGCCGGCCTGTACGGGTGCGGCGCCGGCCAGTATGAACACCACTGCGAGTGCCCATGCCGCACGGCGGTGGTTACCAAAAAGCATCACGATTTTCATAGTCGGTTTCACCAGTAAGTCAGTCGCGTCCGGGACAGTCAAGGCAGAGTTTTGAGCGACGAAATCGAAATTGCATCTGCGAACCGCGAT
The DNA here is from genome assembly GCA_963837035.1 of uncultured Pseudomonadota bacterium. GTDB lineage: Bacteria > Desulfobacterota > Binatia > Binatales > Binataceae > JASHZA01. The sequence continues at coordinate 29,480 of CAWIMH010000014.1, read as the reverse complement.
TTGTAACAATGAACGCAATGGCAACCGATAACCCGGCAGTCAACCAACATGCCCTTTTCATGGTGAAGGGCATGCTGACCAAATTCATGCGAATGCTCTTCCCAGCGGAGTTCCGCCTCGATTCGCTGCCCAACACCGGCGCAATCCTGCCGTTTCACTATCCGCTCATGCCCGGCGAGATGATCTATCTGCCCGAGACCGTCTCCGCCCTCGGCAGTCGCCGAGATGGCGCGCGACTACTACATCCTTACCGCTGCTCATCTGGCCGGTCGCCACGAGTTCGGCACGTTCGCCTTCCGCCTCGCCGACATGCCGGGTTTCGAGGACCGCGCCGAAATCGGACTCGAAGCCCTGGACAGTTACGTTTCCTCCTTCGACGATCCCGCACTCGCCGGGGCGTTGCTGCGGCTGTGCGAATCAACTCGGGTTGACGCCGAGCTTACGCGCCGTTATCGAGGACTCACCGGGCGTGTCGCCCGCCTTCACCGCGCCCTCGCCGAAACCCTCAGGCCGAGCGCGCTCAGCACGATGCTGGTGCGCGCTTCGCTCGCCCTCGCCACGACCGGGCAGGACGATCCGGCTGCGCCGTTTATTCAAAAGGCCAGCGAGTTTTTCGCCCCATTGCGTACCGGCGGCGCCGACGTAACCCGCAGCGCGATGCTCACCGGCGCGATGTACCAATGGCTGCGCGCACTGATCGCCGCCGCCCGCCAGACCGATGGTCCGTTGGACGACGGCGCGGCGCAGATGCGTGACGATTTGATCGGTAGCGTCCGCGGCGCCGAAGATGCCGCCGATGGTCTCGACGGCGACGCAGATGGCGATGGCGGCGACGGCGAAACCGATCAGCTCACGCAGATGGAGACTTCGGGCCGCAATTCCAAGGGCAAGGGACGCCCCCTCACGCCCGAAGAAATCCGCAAACTGCTCGAAGCTGGCGCCCAGCTCAAACCCGGCCAATCCACCGGCGGTGCCGAGGGCGAGGGCATGTACCTGACCCAGCTCAAGGGCAAGGAGTCCCAGGAACTCGAGGAACTGCGCGAGCAACTCGGCGAGATTGGCAACATGCCCGGCGCCGGCCGCCTCATCCTCGGTCGCGGCCGCACCCAGGATTCCTACTACGCCTACGACGAATGGGACTACGTCGCCGCCGACTACCGTCGCAATTGGTGCCGCCTACGTGAAATTCCAGTTGAAGGCGACGGGAGCGATTTCTTCGAGATGACCCTGCAGCACTACTCCGAGCTGCTGCCGCAGGTCCGCCGCAACTTCCAGCGTATCCGCCCCGCCTCCTACCGCATGGTCCGCGGACTCGAGGACGGGGACGAAATCGACTTTGAGCGTACGATCGAATCGCGGGTCGCCCGCCGCATGGGCGAAATTCCCGACAACCGCCTCTACAAAGCCCGCAAGAAGGAGGCCCGCGACGTCGCCACGCTCTTCCTGCTCGACATGTCCGCGTCGACCGACGAGCCCATCCATCGCGACCCGCCGCGCTATAGCCAGGATGACACCGACAACGACGATTGGATGAAGTCGTGGCAGCGGCGCCCCCAGCAGCCCCAGCGTCCCCGCCGCATTATCGACGTCAACAAGGAAGCGCTGGTGATCATGGCGCAGTCGCTCGAAGAGATCGGCGACCAGTACGCGATCATGGGCTTCTCCGGCCACGGACGCGACAACGTCGAGTTCTACGTGATCAAGGAGTTCGACCAGGAACTGTCCGAGGAGGTGAAGTCCCGCGTCGGTGCCGTCGAACCCAAGCGCTCGACCCGGATGGGTACCGCCATTCGCCACGTGCGCGAGAAATTCAAGGACGTATCCTCGCGCGCCAAGCACATGATCCTGCTGAGCGATGGCTTTCCCCAGGACTTTGACTACGGCCACGACCGCCGCTCCAACGCCTACGGCATCCAGGATACGATGGTTGCGCTGAAGGAACTCGAAATGGCCGGAGTGCTGCCATTCTGCATCACCGTCGACCGCACAGGCCATGACTACCTGCGCCAGATGTGCGCGCCGTCGCGCTACCTGGTGATCGAGGACATCACCTCGCTGCCGCGGCAATTGCCCAAGGTTTACGAACAGGTGGTCCGCTGGTAAGCGTCCGCCGGCACGGATTCGCCGAAAAGAACGGGGGCTTTTCTGCCTGGTTGTCATGATACTTTGGGGGACGACGCCAGTCATTCTGAGCGAAGCGAAGAACTTCCCCTCTTTTCTCCAGCGGCCCGTAGCCGCTGCCAACCCGAGCCCTGACGCAAACCCTCGCTCGCCTGCGAACGCCGGGGGCTCTCGCGGTTTGCTCGAATCCCGCTCTTCAACTATTTACCCGCTTAAGTCATTCTGAGCGAAGCGAAGAATCTCTCTCGCACTTGACGCTCCTAAACGCCGTACCCCGCGGAGGTCGCCATGGCCAAAGTAATCATCGAAGCCGCCATCAACGGCAACGCGATGAAGAAACTCAACCCGCATATCGCCTACAGTCCCGCCGAGATCGCCGACGACGCGATCGCGACTTGCAAGGCCGGTGCAGCCATCATCCATTTCCACGTGCGCGATCCCGAAACCGGCAAATGGGTCCAGGACGTGCCTTACTACGCCGAGGTCTACCGACGCTCGCGCGCCGCGTGCAAGGCGATGCTCTGGCCGACCTTCCCGATGGGCGATGATCCGGCCAGGCGCTTCAATCACTTTGTCGAGCTGGCGAAGGATCCGGGCACCAAGCCCGACTTCGGCGCGGGCGATATGGGCTCGGTGAATCTCGTCGCCTACGACCCGCACACCAAAAAGATCCACGGCGAAAACTCGATCTACTGCAATTCATATGAGACCATCCGCTACTTCCTGACCAAATCGCGCGAACTCGGCTTGCGCCCGACGCTCCAGATCTTCGATCCGAGCTTCCTGCGCGCTGCCCTGATCTTTCTCGACCAGGGCATTCTCACCGAACCGCTGTTACTCAAGTTCTACCTGGGAGGTCCGGAATTGCCCTTCGGCCTGCCGCCCACGCTGAAAAGCCTCGAAGCCTACCTGGATATGCTGAAGGGCGTGCGCGCCAACTGGTTTGCCGCGACCCTCGGCGGCGATAACCTGCCTCTCGTTCCACTCATCGTCAGTCTCGGCGGACACGTGCGTATCGGACTCGAGGACTACCAGTATGCGCGCGACGGGCAGTTCAGCAATCCGCAGTTGGCCGAACGCGCCGCTGGCGTGATTCGCGCGATGGGTCACGAGGTAGCGACTCCAGCCGACGCTCGCCAAATTCTGGAGGCGTGAGTCTTCGCGGGAACGGCCGCATTGTTCCGGCGACGCTGTTTGGGTTCGCCCGGCTGGCTTTTCTCCTCGCGTTCGTGGGTGCGGTAGCCTGCTCGTCGCGCCGCGCCCCCGTGACCTGCGGCCCGTTCGGTGATCCCCCGGCGACCGTTACCGGCATCGTCAAACCCGACTGCGGCGACGGCGAAACGCTCGGTCCCTGGACGGACGCGGACCGGAATCATCGCTACGCATGCCTGTTCGAGCCGGCTGCGGCAGACCGGCATCACCAGCTCCCGCTGCTCGTCTTTCTTCATCCTTCGCTTTTTCCCGCCGGTATCGTGGCCGAAACCGGCCTCCTCGAATTGCGCCAACGTTATCCTCTGAGCGGCGATCCGAACCGGCGTGGGTTTATCGTGCTCGCCCCCCAGGGTCGCAAGACCACTCACTACTATCCCTGGGCGGACCGCCGCGGCCTTGGCTGGGACAATTGGTATCGGCAGTTCGATCCCGTAGGCAACGTCGCGGCTGGTCCTGTCACTTACCTCGAGAACGCCGACGCCGCCACGATCGACCATTTTGTCGCTCGCGAAATCGCGACCGGCAAGGTCGATACCAGCCGGGTATACGTCACCGGATGGTCGAACGGCGCGGCGATGGCGAGCCTTTATGCGCTCAATCGCCACAACATCGCGGCGGCTGCAGTCTACTCAGCGCCGAATCCGTTCGGGGCCTTCAACGATTCCTGCCCGCAAACGCCGGTCGCGAGCGTGCCGGCAAACCCTCAGCAGGTCCCCATCTTCAATCCCCGCGTGCCGATAATGCACGTCCATAACAGTTGCGACCTGGCCGGCCTGTGTCCGAACGCCGAGGCGATGGCGACCCAACTGCGCAGTGCCGGGGTCGACCTGCGCGATATCATCCTGGACTCCGCGGGCGCTCAGGTCAGCGTCTGCGATAGCGCGTGCGGGACCGAACCGATGGGCGACATGAGCTTCTTACACAACCTGTGGGGCCATTTGCTCGGCCTGCGTCATCACATGAAATGGCCGCGCGCGTGGAATCCGGAGATGCTCGAGTTCCTGCGCAAACATCGCGCGCCTCAACCGCCGGGTTGAGGACGCGCAGCTCGGTCAGCGCCGCGCCTCCAGGAGTGCAACCCTTCCGGCCGATCGCGGCGGCTGCCGCCCCAGGGCTTCCCGATGCTACAATAATTATTGCCGGAGTGAGTCGGGCGATCGCCCCGTTATAGGGGAGGAAAGTCCGGGCTCCATAGGGCAGGGTGGCCGCTAACGGCGGCGCGGAGTGATCCGCGGAAAGTGGCACAGAAAATATACCGCCCGTAAGGGTAAGGGTGAAATGGCGGGGTAAGAGCCCACCGGCGCACGAGTAATCGCGCGCGCTTGCTAAACCCCACCCGGAGCAAGACCAAATAGGAGGGAGAGCGGCCCGCTCGCGATTCCTCGGGTATGGTCGCTCGAGCCGCCGCGTAAGCGGCGGCCCAGAGGAATGATCGCCGCCTGCAAGGGCACAGAACCCGGCTTATAGACTCACTCCGGCGATCTCTTCTCAGCCTGCGTCGAGCGGCCCAGCGAAAACTGTTGGCTAGGCCTGCCGCTTGCTGATCAGACGAGCCCGGCACCGACCCCAAACTCAGATGAGGGTGGTGCTGTCCGGCTCAGCGATCACACGGTTCTCGATATGCCCGACCCGCTCGATCTCGATCCGCACGACGTCCCCGGCTACCAGCATCCGCGGCGGCTTCATCGCGAAGGCCACACCCGCGGGGGTCCCGGTCGAAATGATCGTCCCGGGCAGTAGGGTGAAAACCGTCGACAGCGTCTCTACCTGCTCATAGCAATTGAAGACCAGGTTCCTGGTGTTGGAATGCTGGCGCAGTTCGCCGTTGACCCAGGTGCGCAATTCGAGCTGGTGCGGATCGCCCACTTCGTCGGGCGTTACGATCCACGGACCAATCGGGCCGTGGGTGTCGAACGATTTGCCTAGAGTCATCGTCTGTGCCTTGAACTGCCAGTCACGCACGCTTACGTCATCTACTACAAGGTAACCCGCGATTACCTCGTGGGCACGGTCGCGGGGCACGTGGCGGCATTCGCGGCCGATAACGAAGCCCAGTTCGCCCTCGTAGTCGAGCGCCGTGGACACACGCGGCATATGGATCGGGTCGTAGGGTCCGGTCACGCAGCTCGATTGCTTGTTGAAAAAGAGCGGGAACTTGGGCCGCTCCATCTTCGCCTCCGCGATATGGTCGGCGTAGTTGAGGCCGATCGCGAGGAATTCGGGTGGATGCAGCACCGGCGCTTCGAGCTTGACCCGGGCGAGCGGGATCCTGGCCGTTGACCCGGCCGCGGCGTGTCGTGCGCGGTCGAGGGCGCGCGCGCCTGCGTGCAGAAAAGCGCTCATTTCGCGCGGTAGCTCGGCCGCTGCCGCCGCGAGGTCGACTATCGAATCGTCCACGACAACCCCGACGCGGGTCGTCCCATCGTGGGTAAAGGTGGCTAGTTTCATGGAATTCCTCGCAGTGTTGGCCTTTTAAGAGTGGCGGCGGAGGCCCCCGTAAGCTTGTGTTGCACCAAAGCTTTACGCCGAAAATCACTCCATGACAAAGCAGCCGGACCAGCTTCGCGAAACTGCCCACAAAAGTTAGCTAGCGGGTCGGCGGACGAGAATTCGTGTCGGAACGTGCGGCGAAGGCTGCTTCCGCGTTCGCCAAAAACCGACGTCCCGCAGTCCCCGCGGTCAGGATCGACGCGATCCGGACGATTGCCCGTAGGTCGCGGACTCCAACTTCGACCTCGGGAACGAGGGCAAGACCGACCCGCGCGGGCAGTTCGCGCGCGAAACGAGCCGATCGAGCGATCGCCGCGCGCTGGTTCGCGCGATAGCTTTCGAGGTAGCTAGTCAGCCCTCCCAGCCCGTCGCTGCCCGAGCCTTCCCCCAATAGCACCTCGCGCAGCCTCTCAATATCGCGGAGATGGCCCGGCACCGCGCGCGGCGCCGCAAGGAACGCGTCGAACGTGGCCTGATCGAGTGTGCGATTGAGGATGATTGCGCGCAGCTTCAGGTCCGCCTCCTCCATTTGCCGGATAACGGCCCGGGCCTCGTTCAGGCGGTCCTCTTCAGAGGTAGTAACCAGGACAAAGTGCAGATTTGGAGAATGGAGCATCGTTTCGGTTGCACTGAAGCGTTTGCTCACTTCGCCAATGCCCTCGGCGGCAGCCGCAAAGAACTCCGAAATCGACCTCAAGGTCTGCAAGCCGGCAAAGTTTTCCAGCTGATTTGCCACGAAGCGAGCGGCGCGCCCGGCGAGGCCGGCCACGCCGTTGCCCGCGGAGGCGTAGGGCAAAAAGAGCCATCGCGCAGCCGGCGAATCGAGCAGACGCACCAGGTGAGCCGGCGCCTGGATAAATTCGAAGGCGTGCGCAGCAGGCGGAGTATCGACGACCTCGAGGTCGAAACGTCCGCTGCCGTGCAGGTCGAACAGTTGTACGACTGCGGCGTAGGCCTCGGCGCCGGCAAACTGCTCGGTCAGATTGCGGTAGAAGGTGTTCCCGAGAATATCGCGGCGCGCTGCCGGATTCCGCACGAAGCGCTCGACCAGTCCGTCCCACGTCCGTTTGACATCGAGGACCATCGCAGAGAGCCGCAGAGTGCGGTCGAGCCCGGCCGCGCGCAGACGCCGCCCATCGACCCGGACCGGGCGTGCCGAGAGCTTTTCGATACCCAACGCGTCGCGTAGACGGCGGGCCGGGTCGACGGTGATCACCACGGTGTCGAGCCGGGCCATTGCTGCGGCCATCCCGAGCGCGGCGGCGATGGTGGTTTTGCCAACACCGCCGGTGCCGAGGAGAACCAAGGTCGATCCCGGTTTGAGCAGTTCTTTCACGAATTCGTCGTATTCTCTCGGTTGGCGGGGCGTCGTCGGCCACGGCCTTCGGCGCTTAAAGTGGAGAAAGGATAGCATCGCGGAGAACGCGACGCATTTGTCAAAGTTTCTTGTGGACGAGCCTGCCTTAGTTGGGGATAGCGAGCCCACGGATAGTATCCGTAGCGCACCGGGCGGAATAAACTACATGCTGGTAGCGGAGGGGTCGGTGTGGGGCAATGACTATTCTGGCAATCAGCAATCTGGTTCTCGCGGTTGTCCTGCTATTGCTGTTCTGGCGTCTCCGATCGGAGCTGCGCGTGGTTGCCAGCGCGATCACTGGTACCCTGCCCAGCCGTCTCGACGGTGTGCGTGACGGGCTCGAGGACCGATTCGCAGCGGCGACCGCCGACATGGCGATGAGGCTCGCGGATACCAAGGGGGATTTGCGTCAGCAGACGGCCGATCGGCTCAGCGCCGGTTTTCTCGACCTGCATCAGTCGCTGGGACAGCAAATGTCATCGGGGCGCGAGGAACAGGCGCGGGCGCTCAAGCTCGAAATCGGAGAGCTGACCAGACAGACACGGGACAGCCTCGACGCGATTCGCGGCGAGATCGACAAGAAGCTCCTTTCGATCAGCGAGCAGGTGACGCATAAGCTCGACGAAAATATCAAAGAGGGCTTCAAGCAGTTCGAGAAGGTGCAGGAGCATCTGCGGGCCGCCGAGGAGCAGTTGCGTAACGTCAGCGTGGTCGGCAATTCGATCAACGATCTGAACAACCTACTGAAACTGCCCCATCTGCGCGGCCGCTTTGGCGAGGCGAGCCTGGAACGCCTGCTGGCGGATTTTCTGCCTGCGCAGATGTATGAATTGCAGGCCGCGGCGGGTGAGAACGGGCAGGGACGCGCCGACGCAGTGATTAAGTTTCCCGAGCGCGTCCTGCCGATCGACGCCAAGTTTCCACGCGAACAGGTGCTCGCGCTATTCGAGAGCAATGACCCGATACAGCTAGCGGCCGCGCGCGAGGAATTTTCGCGGGTGATGAAGGAGCAGGGCCGGCGCATCGCCGCGTACATACGGCCGGAAAACGGCACCACCGACATGGCGCTGATGTATCTGCCGAGCGAAACGCTCTACATGGAGGCGGTGCTCAACGGCGAATTGAGCGAATGGCTAAACAAGCAGCATGTTTTCCCGGTTTCGCCCAATACTCTGATCGTGACGCTGCAAGCCATCCAGATGGTGTTCAAGATGTACGAGTTCGCCAAGAGCTACGAGCGCGCGACCGAGGAACTGCAAAAGGCGCAGGCGGCGTTTGGTTACTTCGAGCGGCAGTTCGATAAGGTCGGGACGTCGCTGAGCAATGCGCAGCAGGCGTGGGAAGTCGCGCGCAATCATCTTAACCGCTATCGCAATCGCGTGACCAACTTGACGGGCGAGGCGCCGCCGGAATTGCAGAACGGACAGGGCGAACTGCTCGCGAAATGAAAAAGCGGGGTGCGCGGATTGCGCGCCCCGCCTGAGATCCGGTCTAGTTGAGCGCCTACGCCGCTTTCGCCGTGGCCTTTGACGGCGACAGCAGGCATTCAACGAACTTGCCGTCCTTCATCACGACGTCGAGGTTCTTGCGGTCGGCGAGGATGCCGATATCCTTCACCGGGTCGCCATTGACGACCAGCAGATCGGCGAGCTTGCCTGCCTCGATCGTCCCGAGGTCGTCGGCCATGCCGAGCAATTCCGCGCCATTGCGCGTGGCCCAGGTCAGGACCTCGAGGGCCGGGATGCCGGCGCCTTTGACGTACGCGGCCAACTCCTTGGCGTAATCGCCGTGCGGCATCGCGGAGGTGCCGAAATCGTCGCCGATGACCAATTTTACGCCGGCCGCCTGCGCCTTGGGCAGATTCCGGTAGGAATTTTCGAGTCCCCGCTCCATCGCGTCGACGCCGGGGAAGGCGGCCTGGCCGGTCAGGCGCTTCTGCTCGACCATCATGTAGGGAAAGTAGAGGCTGGGCACGACGAAGGTTCCGCTCTTGGCCAGGCCGTCGATGCACTCTTCGTCCATATGGTCGCAATGGTCGACGACGTCGAGCTTGGCTTCGAGGCCGGCAAGGATGCCGCGTTTCGAGATGATATGGCCGCGGATCATTTTGCCGCGTTCGTGAGCAGCGTCGGAGGCCGCTTTCATCTCGTCGATCGTCATAGTCATCACTTCGGCGGGCCACTTAAGTCCGTGGCCACCGGTCGGGTAGAGCTTGATAATTTCGACGCCCTGCTTGATCTCGTCGCGCACGGCCTTGCGGAACTCCTCGGGACCGTCGCAGATGCAGCCCAAGCCTTCCATCTGCAACTTCCACCAGCTCGGATGGAAGTCGACAGAATCGCCGGTGGTGACAATGTCACGGCCGCCGGCGACAAAGCGTGGACCCGGGATCATGCCTTGGTTGATCGCGCGTTTTAAGGTGACGTCGATATTGTGCAGGGTGCCGGCGCCGACCGCGCCGGTAAAGCCGGAGCGCAGCAGAAGTTCCGCGTTTTTCGCCGCGATCAGCGTGAGCATCGTCGGCGGATGCTTCATGTCGATATCGAGCAGGTCGCTGATATTGTCGTAAGCGACATGGTAGTGACATTGGACCATACCGGGCATCAGGGAGCGGCCGGCCAGGTCGTAAACGACATCCTGCGCGGTGGGCTTAGGTGTGTCGCCGTTGGTGCCGACGGCGGCGATGCGATCACCATCGATCACGACGGTCGCATTTTTTTTCGGGGGATTGCCGGCGCCATCAATGAGGTTTGCGCGGCGAAAAAAGGTACGTCCCATCGGAGTCGCCTCCATAGCTGCGGGCATTTAGACTAAACCCTGATTTTGATTTTCATATCCTATCCGGCAGGGGCGCGGAATTGTCAATCGGAGGTCCCGGCAGCGGCACGGCGGTGGGAAAAATAACCGCCGCCGGAATATGGGCGCCAGTGGGAGGCCAACGAGGAAACTACTGGCTCTCGACGTTAGAGGGTGGCGGCGCCTTCAGTTGACCGCGTTCGCTGCCCTCGGTAATCCAGGCCTCGACCTCGCGGCGCTCGCGCGCGAGGAAGTTGCCGATCGCCTTGCGGAGTCCGCTATGGGCGACAAAGTGCATGCTACGAGTAAGCGCCGGGTTAAAACCGCGCAGCCATTTGTACTCGCCGCCCGCGCCAGGTTCAAAGCGTTGCATCCCATGGGCGATGCAGTGTTCGATCGCCGCGTAGTAACAGACGTTGAAGTGCAGGTAGCGGATGTCCTCGAAGCATCCCCAGTATCGTCCATAAAAGACGCCGGCCTTCTGCAGATTAATCGTGCCGGCCACGAGATCGTTTCCGCGATAGGCGCCGACGAAGCAGAGGTGGCGTTTGAAATTATCGCGGAGCAGGTTGAAGAACTCGCGGGTCAGGTACTGGCGGCCCCAATAGAGCTTCTCGATGGTGGAGTGGTAAATCTTGAACATCGGGCCGAACATCGCGTCGGGTATTTCTTCGCCGGCGTCGACGCGGATCTCGATGCCCTGGGTGGCGAGGGCAGCGCGTTCGTGGCGTACCGCGTAACGGCGCTTGCTTTTCAATTGAGCGAGATAATCGTCGAAGGTGTGAAAGCCGCTGTTTTGCCAGTGGTATTGATAGCCGAGCCGTTCGAGGTACCCAAGTTCCTTCAGGGCATCGGCTTCGTCTTCGGAACAGAAGTTCACGTGAACCGACGAGAGCCCGTTGTCGGAGCAGAGTTGGACGAGCGCGCGCGCCAGCGCGTGGACCATTGCCGGCCGATCGGCGCCGTCGGCGACGAGGAAGCGACGTCCGGTATGCGGGGTGAAGGGAACCGCGGCCAGCAACTTAGGGAAGTAGCGGATGCTCGCGCGCTCGGCAGCGTCGGCCCAGCCGTGATCGAAGACAAACTCGCCCATGCTGTGGGTTTTCAGGTAGAGCGGACAAGCGGCGGCGAGTTGTCCGCCCGGAGGCACCCGCAGCAGCAGATGGTAGGGGGCCCAGCCGGTTTTGCGCGCGGCGCTGCCGGACTCTTCCATGGCGCAGAGCCAATCCCAATCGAGGAAAGGCGAATCGTCCGGGGCAAGCAGGGCGTTCCACTCCTCACGCTGGACGTCGCGAATGCGCTGGATGACCGCGAGTTCAGCGCCGCCGGAAGTTTCTTTTTTTGCCACGCGTGCCTCCAGCTTGAAGCTTAATCGCGGAACCTTGAGGTGCAAAGCTTGTTAGGCGTTCGGTTTCTATGATGGATTCACAATTGTGCTCGTCGGGGAATATTCTGGTAGACTAGGAGGGAGGCTAAGCCGCAGTGGCGACGCTTATGATGGTGAATGATTACGATCGCTTCCAGGTATCGGCGCGCGACCGCGACGGCGCCGACGGCGACAATCGCAACGGCGGAATCGTCACCGAGCGGCGGACCAAGGAGCAGATCAAGACCAAGAAGCCCCCGCTGTATAAATGCGTCCTGCTCAACGACGATTACACACCGATGGAATTCGTGGTTGAGATTCTGAAGGAAGTTTTTTACAAGCAGCATGCCGAAGCCACGCGCATCATGCTTCACGTGCATCAGAACGGCATGGGCATTGCCGGGGTGTACCCTTACGAGATCGCGGAGACCAAGGTGCGTACGGTCGAGGAACTGGCACGCGAGAGCCAGTATCCGCTCAAGTGCGTACTGGAGAAGGAGTAAGGCCTTTGCTGCAATGTCAGGTCAAGCGCAGGCCGATGATTGGCGCGCCGGGAGACTGCGGGTAACGGCATGGCATCGTCGGGCGTGATGATAAGCCGCGAACTGCAGATCACTCTGCAGCTGGCGATGACCGAGGCGCTCAATCGCCGCCACGAATACGTCTGTCTCGAGCATTTGCTCTACGCGATGCTGCACGACGTAACCACCAGCAATATTCTGCAGCATTGCGGCGCCGACATCGAGGCGTTGCGCAAGAAGCTGCAGCAATTTCTCGACCACGAGATTCCGGGACTGCCAAAAAACGGCACGCATCAACCGCATTACGCCAACGGGGTTCAGCGCGCGCTGCAAAGGGCCGCGCTGCACGCGCAGTCGGCCGGGCGATCCGAGATCAACGGATCGCAGGTTCTCGTCGCGATGTTTCATGAGAGCGAGTCGCACGCGGTATTCCTCCTGCAGGAGCAGGGGGTGACGCGCTTTGACGTGATCAATTTTATTTCGCACGGGGTTTCGAAGAACGGCGCCGACGAGGATCGGGAGCTGCACGGTGCGGCCGACGAGCACGAAGGGGAGGGCGACAACGAAGCGGAGGGCGAAGGGGAGGGCGAAGAAGGTACGCCCAAATTGTCACCGGCGAAGGCGCTCAAAACCTACGCGATAAATCTGACGGAGCGCGCCAGCCAAGGGAAAATCGATCCCCTGATCGGACGCAAAAACGAAGTCGAACGCGCGATTCACATCCTGTTGCGCAGGCGCAAGAACAATCCGGTGTTTGTCGGCGAGGCCGGAGTTGGCAAGACCGCGCTGGCCGAGGGACTCGCGCTCGCGGTGCATGAGGGTCACGTGCCGGCAGCGCTCAAGGACGTCGAGATTTTCGCGCTCGACATGGGCGCTCTGCTCGCAGGCACGCGATTTCGCGGAGATTTCGAGCAACGGCTGAAGGCGGTAATCAAGGCGGCGACGGGCAATCCGCGCATTATTCTTTTCATCGACGAGATCCACACGATCGTCGGGGCCGGTTCGGCTTCGGGTTCGACGATGGACGCGTCGAACCTGTTGAAGCCGGCGCTGGCGTCGGGCGAGTTGCGCTGTATCGGGTCGACCACGTACCAGGAGTACAAGCGGTCGTTCGATCGGGACAAAGCGCTGGCGCGGCGCTTCCAACGAATCGATGTGGCTGAACCGACGAGCGACGAGGCGATTCAGATTCTCAACGGACTCAAGGGATATTACGAGAAGCACCACAAGGTCCGCTATACCGCGGCGTCGATACGCACGGCGGTGGAGTTGTCGGCACGCTATATCAACGATCGCTACCTGCCGGACAAAGCTATCGACGTGATGGATGAGGCGGGGGTCGCCGCACATCTGCGCGCCAAGGAGGGCGAGACGGTCGTGGTGGGCGCGCGTGATTCGGAACGCACCGTCGCGCGGATGGCGAAGATCCCCGAGCGCTCGGTTTCGTCGTCGGATCGATCGCGCCTGCAGAACCTGGAACCCGAATTGAAGCAGGTGGTGTACGGGCAGGATAGCGCGATCGAGGCCGTATGCCGCGCGATCAAGCTCGCGCGGTCGGGGTTGGGGCACCCGGATCGGCCGGTGGGCGCATTCCTGTTCGCCGGGCCGACGGGCGTTGGCAAGACCGAAGTCGCGCGCCAACTGGCGAAAGTTATGGGCGTCGAGTTCATCCGCTTCGATATGTCGGAGTACATGGAGCGGCATACAGTGTCGCGCCTGATTGGGGCGCCGCCGGGATACGTGGGCTTCGACCAGGGCGGCTTGTTGACCGATGGAATCAACAAAACGCCGCATTGCGTCTTGCTCCTCGACGAGATCGAGAAGGCCCATCCGGACCTGTTTAATATCCTGCTGCAGGTGATGGACCACGCCACCCTGACCGACAACAATGGGCGCAAAGCCGACTTCCGCAATGTGATCCTGGTGATGACCACCAACGCCGGGGCGCAGGAACTGGCACGCGCAATGATCGGGTTCGGCGCCGGGATAACTACGGGCTCGCCCAAGGCCGTGATCGATCGGATGTTCTCGCCGGAGTTCCGCAACCGGCTTTCGGCGACGATCGAGTTTGCGCCGCTGAGCCCGGTCGTGATCGAGCGGGTCGTCGATAAGTTTCTCGGCGAGCTGCAGGAGCGCTTGACCGCCAACAAGGTGAAGCTGGAAGTGTCGGCAGCGGCGAAGAAGTGGCTCGCCGAACACGGCTACGACACGCGTTTCGGGGCACGTCCACTGGGGCGGCTGATCGAAACCGAAATCGCACGGATGCTGGCGGACGAGGTGCTGTTCGGCCGGTTGGCGAAGGGCGGGAAGGTCAACGTCGATTTGGCCGACGACAAGTTGACATTCGACTATAGCGAGGCGACGGTCGCGGTCCAGCCTCCGGCGCCGGTGGAGTAGAGGCGCGACGCCGTCCGCGAATCGGCGCGACCGACTTGGACTTCAGTTCGGCTGGAATTCAGTAAGCAATTGCACTGAAAGCAGTGTCTCGGGCGAGTCCGGCGTGGCCTCGAAGAGTTTTTTCCACTCGAGGCTGGCGTTCTCAAACGCGGTCCTGGCGCCATAGGCGGCCATGTCCTCGTACTCGATTATCATGATGACGGGGCCGGTGTCGGGTCCCGGGACTGTACTGCGGAAGAGGCGAAAGGACTTCGGCATAACTTTGCTGGCGAAGCGGGGATCGCCTGCCGCTTTGAGCTTGGCCATGAAATCATTCATCCGCCCCGGTTTCACCTCGTAGTTGAAGATCGCCAGGACCGACATATGCGTTCTTCCAGTTGCGCGGGCGGGCGCGGGTTCTAGGCGCGCTGCGACACAGACGCCTCGGGCGACAGGTCCTCACCGCGGATCGTCGTGTCGCGCAGCCAGTGGACGTCGTCGCGATCGGGATAGTCAATCGTATAGTGCAATCCGCGGGACTCCTTGCGGGCGATTGCGCAGCGCACGACCAACTCGGCGACCGTCACGAGATTGCGCACCTCGATCAGATCCGAATCGATAAGATGGTCCCAATAGTAGCTGTGAATTTCTTCCTTAAGCAGATGGATTCGCCGGAGTGCCCGGACGAGCCGCCGGTCGCTGCGCACGATGCCGACGTAGTTCCACATCAGGCGGCGGATTTCGTCCCAGCTTTGCGTGATCAGTACGCGCTGTTCGCTCTTGATGGCCCGTCCGGGATCCCATTGCGGAAATTCCGGCGGCCCGGTCGTATCATGGCGCATCTGCTCGCGCGATGCGCTGAAAGCGCGCCGTCCCATCACTGCCGCTTCCAGCAGCGAGTTGGAAGCGAGCCGATTGGCGCCGTGCAGACCCGTCATCGCGGTCTCGCCGGCGGCATAGAGTCGCGGTATTGCGGTTCTTCCCATCAGGTCCGTGACCACACCGCCGCACATGTAGTGCGCGGCGGGAACGATGGGAATGGGCTGGGTGCTGAGATCGAAGCCAAAGCTCAGACAGCGCTTATAGATATTCGGAAAGCGGTTGCGTACGTAGTCCGCTTCGCGATGACTGATGTCGAGGTAGACGCAGTCAAGCCCCAGGCGCTTCATCTCGGAGTCGATTGCGCGCGCCACTACGTCGCGCGGTGCCAACTCGGCGTCGGGATGATACCGGTTCATGAACGGCGAGCCGTCGGGCAGGCGCAGGATCGCGCCCTCACCGCGCAGGGCCTCGGAAATCAGAAACGACTTGGCCGCAGGATGGTACAGGCAAGTCGGATGGAACTGGTAGAATTCCATGTTGGCGATCGGCACGCCCGCCCGATAGGCCATCGCCACCCCGTCGCCCGACGCGATATCGGGGTTGGTGGTGTAGAGATAGACCTTACCCGCGCCGCCAGTGGCGAGCAGAGTCGCGCGGGCAATGATACGGCGGACCTCGAAGGTGGATTTTTCCAGGGCATAGACCCCCCAGCACGCACCCGGTCGTCGGTCGCTGGGGCCCTCGATCAACAGGTTAATCGCAACGTGATTTTCCAGCACCTGGATATTGCGCCGGGCCCGCGCCGCTTCGCCCAGGGCCCGCATGATCTCGCGTCCGGTGAGGTCCTGCGCGTGCAAGACCCGGCGATGGGTATGGCCGCCCTCGCGCCCGAGGTCGTATTCGTCCTCGCCGCCCTCGTCGACGCGCGTGAACCGTGTCCCGAGCGCGATCAGTTCGCGCACCGCGTCGGGGCCGTCGCGCACGATCGTTTCGATGGCCGATCGGCTACCCAGTCCGGCGCCTGCCCGCATGGTGTCGTCTACATGCGACTCGAACGAATCGCTGACGCTCCATACGCTCGCGATGCCGCCTTGCGCGTAGGCGGTATTGGCCTCGTCACTCGCGGCCTTGGTAAGGACGGTCACGCTACCCGTCTCGGATGCCTTGATCGCGAACAGAAGTCCGGCGATGCCGCCGCCAATAACGAGAAAATCGCTGTAGAGCGGTTTCATAAGCGACCGTGTGCCGACGCTATTCGACCGTTGCGCTTTGAGTCAAGGCGGCTGGCCGGCCGGGGAATTGCCGTCTGCCGCTGATTTGCCACGCTAATTTGCTTCACCTATTGTCAAGGATGAAGCGTTGGACCGGCACCAAGGATCGCAGGCCGAGAACACCGTGACACTAACGACGCCCAATATCCTGACGCTGATCAGGATCGCGACGGTGCCGCTGCTGGTCTACCTGCTGCTGTTCACCGGACCGCTCGCCGCAGCGATCGCGGCGGGAGTGTTTCTCGCTGCCACGGTCACCGATTTTCTTGACGGTTATATAGCCCGCAATTACGGATCGGGCACGAATCTGGGGAAGTTCCTGGATCCGTTGGCCGACAAGCTGGTCGTTACCGCCGTGCTGATAATGCTGGCGGGAATGGCGCGATCGCCGCGCGTACCCGCCTGGATGGTGGTGGTACTGGTGTCCCGTGAAATCCTGGTGACGGGATTGCGCGCGTTCGCAGCGCGGGAGGGACGTATCATCGGGGCGGAGGAACTGGGCAAATACAAGATGGTGCTGCAATCGATCGCGATCCAGGGTCTATTGGTTCACTACACCTACTTCCACATCGATTTCTTTGCTGCCGGGATGTTTGTTTTGTGGATCGCTCTTGTGCTCAGCGTGTGGTCGGGCGTCGAGTATTTTGTGAAGGCGATAGATACGATGGGCCGGCGTACGCGGGCCCAGGTGGGCAAACGGGCGGCAGGTTAATCAGGATTGCGCATACCGGTCCTCTCCCTGGGAGAGGGTAGCGCGGCGTCAGGTCGTGAAGGCGATGACAATTGACAAGGGCGGACCTGCCGGTTAGACCTTCAAAGACCGTCAATCCACCGAAGCGGGGCGGGTGTAGCTCAGTTGGTAGAGCGCGTGCTTGCCAAGCACGAGGTCGTCGGTTCGAAACCGATCACCCGCTCCATAAAAAGTTCGCTAAATCAGATACTTACGTGGTTTGAAAGAGCTTTGAAGACTCGGCGCCTAAGGACCGCCTGCTCCATTAATCACAGTGTAAACAATCGAGGATTGGCGTTACCGTTCCATCGGACTAAAAACATGCGTGTCTTCGTTACCGGCGCTACGGGCTTCATCGGCTCTGCTATCGTACAGGAGCTAATCAGCTCGGGTCATCAAGTGCTCGGCCTCGCTCGCTCAGATGCGGGCGCAAAGTCGCTTGCTGCGGCCGGAGCCACAGTGCATCGCGGGTCCCTTAATGACCTCGACAGCCTGAAGCGTGGAGCGGCTGCATCGGAGGGCGTCATCCACACCGCCTTCATTCATGACTGGAAGGACATCTCGGACTATGCGGCAGCGTGTGAGACGGACAGGTTCGCGGTCGAGGCGCTCGGCGCGGCGCTGGCGGAATCTGGCCGGCCCTTCGTCGTGACATCAGGAACCGCGCTCCTAAGGCCGGGCCGCCTCGGGACCGAGGATGATGCTACAGACCCTAGCTCGGCCGCGGCGCTCCGCATAGCGTCGGAAGAGGCAGCGCTTTCGATGGCATCGCACGGCGTGCGGGTGTCGGTGGTGCGCCTGGCACCGTCGGTACATGGAGACGGCAAAGCCGGCTTCGTTTCAGTTCTAATCGGCATCGCGCGTGAGAAGGGCGTTTCGGCATATGTGGGCGACGGCCTCAACCGCTGGCCAGCGGTGCACCGGCTCGACGCAGCTCATCTCTTCCGGCTGGCGCTCGAGAAAGCTTCCGTGGGAGCCAGATTTCACGGGGTCGCCGACGAAGGCGTGTCGGTCAGAGATATCGCGCAGGTAATCGGCCGGCGCCTAAACGTGCCGGTCGTTGCCAAGTCCCCCGAGGACGCAGCAGGGCATTTTGGCTGGTTTGCGCATTTCGCGGCAATCGATAACCCGGCCTCAAGCACGCGAACTCAGGAACGGCTGGGATGGCGCCCAACACATCCCGCGCTAATTTCCGATCTCGACGGGGCGAGCTATTTCCAAACCTGAAAAGATCAGCATATCTGCCCGGCTTCACGCGAAAAGTTTACAGCCACACGAACAGCTGCCGAAAGGCTCTCTCCGGTTGCGAGTTTGATAGGGCCGACTCAAGATTTGAATCGGCCTAACAGACGGTGAGGTCTTTGTCCTACTGGATGACAAACGCGTGCGACGTCCGTGGCTGGCGATGCGTCGCTCTCTTAAGGAACGGGCGCGCTAAGTGCTTGGGCGAACCCTGCAAATCACGCGCCGGTAAGCACCGACGCGGATAATCTCGATCAAGATAGTCCGCTCGCCTTCGATGCTGCACGCTGGCTATTCGGAAGCGAACCATCCGCGCCAACGAAGGGGCCGCGGTGTTATGGCCTTCCACGCGCATACAAGCATCACGGAAAATATTAGGAGCCA
The DNA here is from genome assembly GCA_963837035.1 of uncultured Pseudomonadota bacterium. Lineage (GTDB taxonomy): Bacteria > Desulfobacterota > Binatia > Binatales > Binataceae > JASHZA01. Next base: position 10,792 of record CAWIMH010000014.1, on the reverse strand, counting down.
ACTTCCCCTCACGAGCAGGCGTACTTCGGCCGAGACCGTCTTTAGCGGAAGGAGTAGCCACAACGATAGCGGCGGATTACCTGTAGATTGTCCGTCGCACGTCGCTGCAATTCCGCCAGTGGTAGCCCAGAACCAGATGTTTCGCATGCGCTCTCCAGCTACGAAGTATTCGGTAGAGTGCAAACATCCGGGCAGTAATACAAACCGTTCTTGTCCGCGGCCATTCTGAACAAGTTCTACCCAACTGGGGAAGATCAAGGACGATGCTTGAATGCAACAAGCAAGAGCAACGAAGCCGATGATTGCGGCCTTGGGTAGGCGCGTTCGTAAAGCCAGCGGAACCGCCAGTAACGCCATGCCAAAGACGGGAGTCGTGGTGAATCGATTCCCCCAGCAAGCTTCACCATCCCAGTTGTAATATTTTGCGTAGCCAGCTGCGGTCGCAATGAGAATCAATGACATAGCGATTAGATATGCCCGAGAAAGCGGCGTTAGTCTTCGCAGCTGCCATATCACCACCCCTGCCGTCAGGAGGAGCAGAGGATCGTAGATAAATATCGATTTGGCTGGCGAAAAGAAGACTCCGAGGAAGCCGCGTACGAATGCTCCGTTGAATGGGAAAGAGGGCGGCAACCATGGATTAAGCTGCCGGACCTGCTCTCCGTAGAATCCCATATAAGTTCCAGTTGAAGAACCAAACCGGAACCAGTGGTAGATCCGGTCTAGAAGCAGATAGCAGGCAATCGGCGGAGCAAACCTGATGCCGAGCGACCGAACAAGTCGCCATCGATCCTTGCTCAACAATAGCGCAAATATCACCACGCCGGCCACGTCGGCCATGGTCGTCAGCCGTATCAGCAGATTGAATCCAACGAGAACCGCTGCGAGCGTCAACCATCGTGCTTGATCCGTTCGCAACCACTCGAGTACGCACCAGAATGCCAAAATCGTGAACAGAAATTGCTGGTTGTTTTCCTGGATGTTCTGCACGTGCCACAGATATGTTGTCGCGAACAGCAGCGACAGAGCTCCGAGAATCGCATGAGTGGGATTGAATCCAAGGGCGCAAAGAAGCAAGTATCCAGCGACAATTCCCAATCCGTTAAACAAAGGGAAAAATAGGTACTAGACCATCGGCATGCGGATGTGCTCACCGTTGAGCCTCTTGATTACAGTTCCTACACCGGTTGCCAAGATATCTGCTGGGACGAGCAACAGGCTTTGGCCAACTCCGTACCACGGATAGAAAGTGCCGTGACGACCGGGAAGGCCAGCTGGAAAACGCAATACGTTTGGGTCGTCAGTACGAGTAGGAGATTGTCGCGGCGTAATCATGTCGCCCGTCCACAGCCAATGAGCGACCCTCGACCTCGCGCCTACATCGCTGACGGGGCCAGTGACTGCTGGCATCACAAGCAGACTGGTTAGAGCTGTTATCAACATCAGAAAAAGAACCGGCCGAGAGATCTTGGTAATCATCGCCTTTCTTCTTCCGCTCTATAGCTAAGTGTTATAGCAGACGCTCGAACCTTCCTTATCGGCTGAGGATGTTAGTTGAAGATTCCAAGAGGAAGCGTGCGCGATGAAAGCGGGGCTGCCTCCATCCGCCGGGATGGGAAGGGCTCCCGCCCACTTGCGGCGAGCGGCGCGCCGTGGTCGTGGTTTGGGGCTATTTTCTGGCTATGACAAAATCCGACAGTTCGGTAAGCTTGTTATGGAGGCGAGAGCAAAAGCCCTCAGATTGAGGGCGTTTGCTCTCGCCTCGGAAGCAAGGGCCAAAGTCAACGCGTTGATGTTTATAAACCACCGCATGGCATAAACCGCCGTGTCCTGATCCGAGACTAGTTCGCAGCAGGTGGCCGCAGGCGGGGCTGCGCTAGGCCCCTAGGCATCGACCCGGGCTCGTTCGGATGCGACGTCGACTTGATTTCCCGAGTGCATCAGAGAGCCCGACCAACTCCTCTGTGTCCTGCTCCAACTATAGCTTCCTCCCATACAGCCGCTCAGTACGCGAACTCCACGTTCAGAAAGATCGCATGCTGGTCGCGCGGCACCAGGTCCGGTATCACGAAGCTGCCGACGCTGGGAAGCTTACGTCCGTTCAGCGTTGCGCCTGGGACGTAGTTGAAGGTCGCGGCCTGTGAGACTGGGATGCCGAACTGGTTGTGGTAAAAGAGCAGGTTCTGGCTGTCCAGGGCGAAGCGCAAGTATTCGTTGTACTGATAGCTGATACCGGCAATAAATCGTTGAAAATCCAGCGGATTCTCTCTGATATTGTCGTTCGGCATGAACCACTGGAACATCCCAAACGCCGTTAGCTTGGTGCCCGGGATATGGTAGTGGCCGAAGAAATCCAAACCGAGTTGGCGGGCGCGCCCGTTGTTCAGCATCGCCTGGTAGACTGCGACCTGCGGACCAAAGGTGCCGAAACCGTTGTAGCAAGGCGCCGCCGCGGTGCACGTGGGATTGCCGGCGAACGGAGCGGTTACCGCCTTCCCGGTCGCGGCACCGAACGCGTCCAGCGGTCCGCTGCCCGAATACAGGTTCGATATGGTAAACGCGTTCTCGCCGTAATCGAACTCGCCGGCGATATTCCATTGTTCCGCGTTGTAGTGCACCAGCGCCGCAAGCCGCTCGAACCCTGACGTGGTCGACTTCAGTGGGGCTGAAATCCCCTGCTGGTCGGCCGCCGCGTTGCCCCAGCCGTAATTGTAGAAACCGGTGAAACCGAGTCCCTGGTACCGCCAATTGGCGCCAAACGGATACACGGTCAGCCGTCCCATGACCTGTGGCCAGGAACTCTGGTTCTGTGAGCGGAAGCTGCCTTCGTCATAAGCTCCGAAGGCGTAGTCAAGGTAGGTAGCTTCGCCGCCGTGCAACCTAACCGGGCCGGCCGCCTGCAAACCGATTTGGCTCGAAGAAAGGCCGACGTAATTCCACGGTCCGAGGTTGACGAAGCGATACTGATACATGTCCTCCTGCCATGGGATGAACGGATTGGGCTGCGCTCCCAAGGCCAAAGTGCCACCCTCGAGCGGAGTGATTCTGTCGAGCAAGCCTGTGTATTGGACGTAGGCGTACTTGACCCGCACATTGAGGTCGCCGGCGAGATTGGTACCGGTTGCGCTAGTCGAACTGGTAGTGCTCGCCGTGGCAGTGCCGTTAGCCCGGTAAATTTCCGGCGTGAAGCGAAACAGCACGTTATCCGTCGGCACGTAGTAGATATTGGTATAGACGCGCGTTATGTCGAAGGAATTGAAACCGTTGTTACCCGGTCCGGGTGGATTGATGTTTTCAAGTGTCTGCGGTCCGAACCCGGTATGCGTATAGGCCGAGTAGTCGAGGTAGGCCAAGGCGCCGATGCGGAACTTGTTCTGGAAACTATCCATGTAGCTCTGCCAGGCAGGCCTGATTTCGGCCACCTGCTTCGCCAGCGCGGCGTTATCCGCCTGCTGCCGCGCTCGGCTTTCTTCTACGGCTGCTCGCACCTGGCTTTGGGTATTCTGCTCGACCTTCTGTTGTACTTGCTGCGAAATCGCCTCTGTATCGACGGCATTGCCAATTTTCAGCGGGACACGATTATGCCCGGGTTTGATGAAGACTTGTCCGGTCTTCCTGTCCACCCACAAATGGGCGGCGGTTATGGCGTCCTGTGCGCGCAACGGCTGTAGGGTGCCTAAGACCATGAAACTCACCGCAGCAATGGCGAGAAGAATTCTACGTTTGCTTCTCATTTAGGTCGTCTCCAACTCGTATTTGTGGGCCAGTCCTCGTGTCTTTTACAGACTCTCTTCATCAACGAGGCTCATTGGACGTTTTGCTTGCCGTCCCTTATGGCCGTGAGCTGGATCGACGTATAGATTTTCCCGCCACAGACATATCTGGTCGGTGTCGCTTGCTGAATCTGAGCACAGTCCTCCGCACGCGGACTCGGTCCGGAACTCAAAAATGGATTCGTCCCCGCGCATCCCGACAACACGAGCATCAGCAGTGAACCGCGAATCGCGCCCACTACCCGACCGCCTACTTTGCTCGCACCCGAAGCCTTGTACCCGGGCCGTCCGACCCCTAATCGACCGGATTCTCTCACCGATAGTTCTCCTTGCTGCCCTCTTTCAGAGAAAGGCACCTCGTCGCCGTTGATTCTTCATTCAATTAAATCCATGATTTAACTCGAGTAATGTTCCGAAGATGCTTTTCGCCAATATGAGCGGCTCCTTATCGACTTTGGTGCTGTTAATCTATCGAATTAGTCGGATATAGTGGCGGGCACGAACATGTCAAGGCTGGGTTCGTATTCTCGCGCCTGCTCGTTCCGGGTTGCCGATGCTGCCCGGGTTTCCCCCGCAGCAAATCGTTCGTATTCTTCGACGCCTATCCAATGAAGCTGATTTTATCGCCAGCGCGGTTCGGATGACCCGAGCTCGCAGGCCGGATAGTCCCAACGCATTGGAGTACCGTCGATAGTGATTGGCGGATTCAAACGCAGAGCTTGTCCCCAACAAGTGGTTTCGATCGTTGGCGAGAGATCCGTGGAACTCTCCGAGGCCAGCGCCGCCTTCGACTGATCCGCCTCTGCCTCGACCAGCAACTTCGCGGTTCGTGCCAACGAAAGACGCGCCTCAGTGCCGTTACCCTGTGACTGGCGCTGAGTCACGCCACGGATCGCCACGGCCGCCATGAGATAGCCTGTAGCGTGGTCGAGCGCTTGAACCGGAAGCGGTACTGGTTTGTCCGCGTTGCGCCACCGCATCCCGGCGTCCGCGATGCCCGCGCTCATCTGCACCAAACTGTCGAATCCCCGGCGCGAAGCCCACGGGCCCGACCATCCGTAGGCGTCCAGGCAGACATCGACCAATCCAGGTGACAACGCACGACGGTTCACACTGCCGAACCCGAGATGATCGAGCGCACCGGGACGGTAACCGTGCAGCAGAACGTCCGCTTCTGACAACAACCCCTCGAATATCGCCCGACCGTCCGCACGGTGAAGATCCAGCCGGGCGCACCGTTTGCCCAGCGTGACCTCCGGGACCACCGCCGGCTCGTCCCAACCGGGCGGGTCCATCCGCAAGACGTCGGCGCCATAGGCGGCGAGAAAACGACTAGCCACGGGACCTGCGAGAACCCGCGTCAAGTCCAGCACTCTCAGGCCCTTCAGCGGGCGCGATTCCGGCATCGACCAGTCTGGAAAAGGGACAACATCGGTAGTTGCGACGTGCGCCAGCGGTTCGGCCGCGACGGCGCTGCCTTGCGGATGTTCGGTCCATTCGGCCCCAGTCCGCATCTCGGCGGCGCATCCGCCGGCCTCGACGACCGCGTTCTCCAAGTCACCTTTGGGCCAGCGCGCAACGGCTCGTGACATGCCGTCTCTATCTGCGTGGACGCCCAAAACTCGCTCGGCTGCCGCCCGATGATGCGAGGCGTTGGTGTGAAGTCTGATCCAGCCGTCACGTGTTCGATAATCGCCGGCGAGAGGGTCCCATATCGGCGGCAGCTTCCACCCGATTGGACGAATAGACAAGCCAAACCAAAGCGACGAGAGACGGCGATCAATCACCGCTCGTTGCGGTTTGCCGCCCTGTCGTTCGAGGAGTTCGAGAACCGACAATGCCGCCGTTGCAATCGTCGCGCTGGCAAAGTCTGTCACGAGGTAAACCGATGACAGCGCTCCATCGCCTACGAAGGAAACGGAATCCACACTGTTCTCGGTTCCACCGATTCCAGTCCAGGCAATCCGGGTTAGCGTATTCGCATTGGTGCTCATGGTGTCCTCATGGTCTACAAACGAGGGCGCGGCGGCTCGATAGCGGAGTGAAGAACACCGGGAGATTTCACAGCCGTGGACGCGGCGCGGCGAGCATTAGCTTGGTCCAATCTCGGCGATGAAACCGTCGGGTAATTCGCGCTTCCCCGCGATGAAGTCGCCGTTGATGTCGGTGATCCAAAAGTCATTGTTGAAGGTGCCCCCAAATGTCACGCGTTGTGAATGCTTTACGCCGCGCGCTGTGCCCGTTTCAAGCGCGTTGACGGCAAGTCTTTGGCTTCTATTGTCCTGACTCTCGTCCCGGCTGAACGGCCATGCGCATCGTTCGCTGGGATCGTCGCGACAATGAGTAGTGGAGTCGCGACCTTGCGCGGGCAGTAAGCCCGGCCATGAAGAGTTCTGGACGGTCGAGAGTCATAGGCCAAACTACCGGAATCGCCCGACCGGCGACGGTAATTTCGTCGTTACGAGGCGCATTGACTCAGGACTTTTGTTACCGAGTCGCCGGTTGTTGCCTCAAGTAAACTGCTACCGCGCAGCGAAGGCGCTGCGGGGTGGTGGTGGAGATGGCGAGGCAGCTGAGTATGGCGACACGGCGAGAACTTAAGGATGCGATCAGGCAGCGATATCAAGCGAGCAGCGATCGTCGCGAGCGGCGACAGATCCTGGCCGAGTTCGTCCGGGTAACCGGATATCACCGCAAGCACGCGCTGCGCGTGTTGAATCATCCGCCGACCGCACCAACCGCCCGCCAGCGGGAGCGAGTTTACGACGAGGCGGTGCATCAGGCGCTGGCGGTGTTGTGGGAGGCGGCCGATCGAATCTGCGGCAAGCGGTTGCGGGTTCTGCTCCCGGTGCTGATCGAGGCGATGGAACGCCACGGCCATCTCCAGCTCGCCCCGGTGGTAAAAAGCCGGTTGCTCGATATCAGTGCTTCCACTATCGATCGCCTGTTGCGCCCGCAACGCGAAGCAACCGGACGTGTGCGCCGGCGGCGGTGGGGCGCGGGCTCGGCAGTGAGGCAGAGCGTACCGGTGAGGACCTTCGCCGACTGGGGCGATCCGCCGCCGGGTTTTGTCGAATGCGATCTGGTCGAGCACTGCGGCGGAGTGAAGAACGGCGGCAACTTCGTCCATACCCTGACCTTGACCGACATCCACAGCGGCTGGACCGAATGCGCGGCGCTGGCGGTGCGCGAACAGAGTCTGGTGGTGGAAGGAATCAGCGCCGTCGCCCAGTGCCTTCCCTTCGCGCTGCGGGGGCTCGACACTGACAACGACAGTGCATTCATGAACGAGACCCTGCACGGCTATTGTCAGCAGCACCGCATCGAGTGGACGCGTTCACGCGCGTATCTCAAAAACGATCAGGCCTGGGTCGAGCAAAAGAATGGCGCGGTGGTGCGGCGTCTAGCCGGATACGGGCGACTGAGTGGGCTAACTGCGGCCGCTGCGCTGCAGCGCTTGTACGTGAGCGCCCGGCTCTACGTCAACTTCTTCCAGCCGTCGTTCAAGCTGGCGAGCAAACAGCGCGATGGTGCACTGGTCCGTAAACGCTATCATCCGCCGCTGACTCCGTATCAACGGCTGCTCGCCTCCGATCGGATCGACCAGACAGTCAAAGGGCATCTTCGGGAGCAATTTGCGCTGCTCGACCCGGTGGAGCTGCTGACGAGCATTCGCGCGGCGCAACGAGAGTTGTCGATCCTTTCCAATCGTGAAACCGGCGCCGCAGGCTTCCCCGACCAGCCGGAGTATCTGGCCGCGTTCGCGACCGCATGGCACAGCGATTACCGGGGGCCCAAGGGCCGGAGAAAGAAAGCCGCCGAACATTGGTGGCGAACCCGCACCGATCCGTTCGCGGATAGTTGGCCGCTGGTGGAAGACTGGCTGGTGGCTGAACCGAATCTCGCTGCCCGAGAATTGCTGACGCGGCTGCGCCAGCGATTGCCCGATCTGTATCCTACCGGAGCGCAGCTCCGGACCTTGCAGCGGCGTGTGAAAGTCTGGCGTGCAGACCGGGCCAGGCAGCTGGTGTTTGCCGCGACTTCTGCTCAACCCGGAACGCTCGGCTCACAGACAACGCCATGAACGAACTCGTGGATACTTGATGCCGAAAGTCATTCACAAAACACCGAAGAAGCAGAAGTGAAGACGACGTCATTGCGAAATCACCACACACGCACCGGCGCCGTCATGCCCGTCCAAAAGTCGCTGGCGTTTTACAGGGACCGGCGAGGAGGGCAGCCCTCCTCGCGCTCCACCCCAGCTCACACAACGACGACTATCGGGAGTAACATTCTTGGTTGAGGCAACACGGCCAGCAAATTTAATTGTCGTTGATCAATCTCAACATTCGACACGCCGCCCTGAGAACTCAATGGGCCGATCGGACTCGGCCCGTGCAGGACTCTCGGTTAGGAACCCGTTTCATTGATAGATTTCGGGCTCGACAAGATCGGCAAGATTTTCGAGTGAATCCAGCCAACCAAGATAGCAAGCCTCGAGTGGAATCACCTCTCGCAGTCCCTCCTGTACGCAGTCCCTCCTGTACAATATTTAGTTCGGTGCCGACCGTGACTGGCCTGAGCGTCACTGTAACCTGGATTTCTCACTGGTAAGTTCGGGTCTTCGAATCGGTCCATATGCCGTAATCGTTCATAGGGGACGAGTGCGACGTACTCCGGCGAGCCGACGGCCAAGCCTCGACAGGATCGCGTAGCCGCGTATCGAACACGCTCGCGAACGAGGGGTCGCGTGGATGGGCCCGTTTGCTCATGGAACGCACGTCGTCGTTTATCCGGACGTTATAGCCGTGCCCGTCCACGGTCCTTGGAAAGTGGCGTGGTGATTTCGCAAATCCCGCCAATGGGCATGCCACGCACCAGTATTCTTCCTGATCTTGTCGCCAAAATCCGCTGCGACTATGGCAGATACAGGCAACGCCTATGGAGATTCTGGGGCTTGTCTTCATCCAGAGCTCCATCATTTTTAAAAAGCCTGGGGCACTCCGTCCGCGAACGTCCCGTCAAAGGAGGACCGAATGCTTCAGCGTTGATGATGTGTGGACTTGTTGGAATCGATGCGAACACAAAGCTAATCTTGGCTTGATATCCGGACGTTGCGACGCGAGAAGCGGCTGTCGAGCTCATAATTGATCCGGTGAGCAGAGTTTTTAACCGCGCCGGGTGCCACAGTGGCTTAGCGTTGGTCGAGAGCGTGCGGCGGCGGCTAATCACGGGAGCCGCCGCCTTTGGGATCACGACTCCAAACGGGTGAGTTTCTAGTCTAGGAACCACCATCGGAACGAACCTTCGCTCCGCGCACCGAGCCAACCAAGGGCCTGCGAGAGACTGTCCACCTGGTCGTCGAAGCGCCCCTTTGGGAATTGCAAGAATTCCGTTCGGAAGTCCTCCAACCAAGGAGCTTTCTCGGGAAGATAGACTTGGCCGGACTCGATTTTTAACGCTTGGGTATGCATCCGTGTGATCTTGTCGCCCTCCGGTTTGATGGCGATAGGCGCGGGAATACTGCGCGAACAGATCCGACCCAAGTCTTGGATCAGTGCTGTTCCGGTCCCTTGGTCCTCAATGATTATCGCCGAGGGTAACCAGCGCGCGGCATGTTCGATCGCCGTTGCGTGCAAATCCGGATAATCGAGTTTCTTTCGCAGGACGTCGAGCAGAAAGTACTGCTTGCCTTTGACCAGCCACGTGGTACAGACCGAAAAGTCGTTGAGTTCACCCGCCTTGGACGCCGTATCACAGCTCTGCAGAACCATGTCCTGAGGCGTGCGTTCGGGTGGCGTTTCGTAAAAGCGGAACCACCGCCACTTGATGAGCCCGCCCTCGAGCGGCAGCGGGTGCTGCAAATATTGGGCGGAGAAATCGAAATCACCCAGCTGACGCCTCAGCTGCTCGAGCACTTCCCGCGGCTCGCGCGCTTCGTGAAGGAGCTCCCCTGGCGCGCGGTGATGTAACTGGAAGTTGTCCCCGACCTGGAGAACCTCTTCCTCATGCTCGATTGCGGGCAATTCCAGAAACCACCATTCGCGCGTGGTATTCTTCGACATCACATGGCCGACCAGGTCCTCAAAGTGGAGACGCTGCATGATGGATGATCACGCCCGTTCGCTTATTATCCAAGCGCGAGACCACCGTTCGGTCAAACCAATTATTGACCGCCGTACGTTTGGCCTCCGACAATGCATCATCATGCTTGAGCGGATCGTCGATGACAATGATGTTGCCGCCCCTACCCGTCAGAGTGCCGCCAACCGAGGTCGCGAAGCGTCCGCCGCGGGCGGTGGTCATAAAATCGGTCCCGGCGTTCTTTTCCCGGCTGATGCGCGTGTGAGGGAAGATGCGTCGGTACCAGGCGGATTCCATCACCGCGCGGCAGTCGAGCGCCAACTTTTCTGCCAAGCTGTCTGAGTAGCTTGCGCAAACGATGCGGCGCGTCGGATCATGCCCGAGCGCCCATGCCGGGAAAGCAACCGAAGCGCAGATCGATTTCAAATTTCGCGGGGGCAGCATGATCGCGAGACGCCTAAACCATCCGCTGACGCACTGCCGGAGGTTCCTGGCGATGGCCTCGATGTGCCAATTTTGAAAATAGGGTTGGCCGCATGCGACCGTCTGAAACGTGCGGTGAATAAAGGTCACGAGGTCAGCACGTGCCTCCAGGTCGAGATAGCGGCGGATATCACCGTCACTGATCATTTTGCGCCTCCCTTCTCGCCTTCATCACCGTCGCCTTTGTCGACAGCCTGGGACCTTCGGGAAAAAAACACCCGTTGCTTGAGAACGGCACCTCGTGCTCATCGGCAGTTAGTTCCTCGGCATCAGCGCTCGGGTCTTTCTGCTCGCTCATACGCCACTTCATACCGAGTCCGCCGCACGGACATCACCTTTTAGGCCCTTGTCGACCAGACTTTTGATCAGCGCGCGCTGCTTGGTCATCTGTCGGACAAGCTTGCCTTCGCGGACCGGGATTCGCTCTTCCAGCTCCTCCATAAGGTCAGTTT
>CAWIMH010000013.1:0-16890 GCA_963837035.1 uncultured Pseudomonadota bacterium | reverse complement strand
CGAGTTGAGCAGTTGAACTATCAAGTTGTTACTATGCCGCCTCCGGTTGTTCGCTGATGGTGGTTAAGTCGTGCCAGCCGACAAGGCGGCGCAGAGTAACTTGCCCGCTGCGCAGGAGGCCGAAAAGCAAAAGTAGCACCGCCTCCTCGCTGGGGAGCGAAGCTTGGGTCTTGGTCCGCCGCCGGAATTCCTCGTTGATTCGCTCCAGCGCGTTGGTGGTACGCAGCGCCTTCCATTGCGAAATAGGAAAAGCGGTAAAGGTGAAGAGTTCGTCGCCGGCTTCCTCGAAGCTAGCGCTGACGGTCTTGCAACGCAGCTTCCACTTGCGGGCAAAACCAACCCGCGCGTGCTCGACGGCCTCACGACTCTCGGCATAGATCATGCGCCGATAGTCCTCTGCAAGTTCCTCGCGCAGATGGGCCGGGGCCTTGGCGAGCAGGTTCCACAGCTTATGGTTGGTACAACGTTGAATCGCAATCTGCGGCCATTGCACTCTAAGCGCCGCGGCCAGTCCTGGATTGCCATCGACGACCGCCAGCAGCGGCGCACCGAGATTGCGCGCGCCCAGCGAGCGCACCGCATCGAGCCAGGCTTGCTCGCTCTCGACCCCTGCCAGGCGCAGGTCGAGCACCTCCCGGCGGCCATCGGCGCAAACCCCCAGCGTGACCAGCACCGGTACGCGCACGCGCTTTTTCCCGATCCTCATCCGCGGATACCAGCCGTCGAGAAACAGATAACGGATCTTCAGCTCGCCGAGATCCCGCTGCGCCCACGCGGCGAAGTCCTCGCGCAATCGCCCGACCAGACGCGATACTGCATCCTTTGACAACGGAGCACCGCGTAACAACGGGGCCAGTGCTCCGCGCAGTCGCCGCGTGTTGGTGCCACTGAGGTACACTCCGAGGATCGCCTCATCCACTCGCTCGGTGCGGCGCTGATAGCGCGGAATGATTGCACTGCGCCACTCGCGGCGCCGACCATCTTCACCGTCAATCCGTGCCCGCGGCATTGCGATGGTGGTGGGGCCAAGACTGGTGGTCAGCGTTCGCGAGCGCTTACCATGCCGATACCCGACTCGAACCGGACCGCTGCGCTGCGATCGTGCCGCACCCAGCGCGGCCACCAATTCCTCCTCGATGATCCCCTCGATGGTGGTGCGGATCCGCTCCCGCATCAACTCCTCGAGCGCGCCTTTCCCTTGCCACCCACTACTGCTATCGCTTTCCATGGCGTCATCCTCCGGCACCCGCCTCCCAGCGGGCGCGAGTTGTGGCTCAACTCGCCGGATCTTGACGCCTTTTCACTTTTCTACCAACTTCGCGACAGTATTCCTCCCTGATCGCTGCATTTTAATTCCCTGATACCGCCGGAAATTTCCCTGGTCTTCAAAAATAATTCCCTGTACACGAATTTTAGGGAATTTCGCCAAAAAAAGTATCGGCGGCTGCTGCGGTTTCTGAGCTCGGACCCATCAAATCAGGCCCGAAATCGATCGAAATTCCCTGTATTTTCCCTGATCAGGTAATTCCTCCACGAGACTAGTTCGCAGCAGACTGCACCATCCACCAACCAGTCCCCGATGTCAGAGATGTTCCCGCCAGAACTCAGAATGTTGGTGCAGTTGCGCGGACAATTCCGGGATCGAAGGGGGCCCCAGAGATTCGGTGTTGTAGTTCGTTTCGAACACGTTTCTGGCGGCTTTCTGTATGGCGAAATAGCACGGTCCCGGTTGCCCCATTTATATTTCCATCGTGCTCGATGACGTTTGGCGAATGAAAGGCGATGCTTTCGGGTCCGCGGAACCTCGATGTGAATCGCAACCAAGGACTTGAAATATTGGGCCTTCCGTCACCGCGGCTTGTGAAGTACCCGTCTTACTGGTGAAGGCGAGAAACGCGCTGCGTCCTCCATCAAGAGCGCTAAGCCATTTGACAATCACTCTGATTCAGCTGTGAGTGCTGAACCGCACGCGTTCATCAGCCAACACTTTGCGCCGGCCTTCAACTCGTGAGCGAGGACAGCGCTACGGAGCAGGTATCAGCCTTGAGTAATCTCAGGATGCTCGGCCCAAAAATTTACTAGAGCCACCGTATTCCAGTACGCGCGTGAACGACCAAATTGATCGGTGCGCCGACTTCCACTGTCCCATGTGCTCAACGGCAAAACGTCAGTGCGACGCCGTATTAGGCGAAATCCCACCACGCGGGTGCTTGGCACTCAATCGGTAGAGGCGAACCGTCTGAGGGCAAGAAGGCGACTGATATGTTCGACCGCAAAAGTGCTATTGGTCCCTCCGGCTGACAAGCGAGCATGGCATCGCCAGGTGAAACTGCGGCCCTGTCGGCAGGTAGTCTATCGAGCCAGTGTTAGTCCTATCAGCTTCCGCCACGATGAAGATTATCAGAGCAATCAAGGAGAATGATGCCTATGATGCACAGTACCCAAAGGATCGGGTTTGCAAAGCAACCACAGACGCATCTGGAGAAGCCATTTCCGCTATGATGCTGCTGCTGAGCGCGTCTGGATTCGGCACGCTCTGCCGGGTGTGGTTGCTTACAACCGCTGCCTGATGAAAGAGATTCTTATGCGTGCCGCACGTTACCCAGACAATGGGCGGCTGCGGAACAGGCCGATGCGGTTGGACTCGTCGGCTGCAACGTCTGACGTTACTGCAGACTGTCACTTCCGCTTTTGGTGGCGGCGACGTTTGATCAGCTAATTTTGACTCCTTGGCTGTAGGCGACGAATCGCCGGGCGCCGCGCCGTTGGGCAATCTTATCAGCCGACAGCCATCGGTGTTTGGCTTCACCTGTATCGGGCTCTGAAATACAGCGTGATCGCCTCCCATTGACCTTCAAAAGCACGCTTGGTGCCTCTACGCCCTGCGGATTGGGCGGCAGATCCGTCAGGGGGTAGAACATGTAGAAGCTAAGCGCGACATATCAATCACGATCTTGGATCGCCTCCATATCGACGTTGGAACCGTCGCTTCTGGAGCGGAGGAAATCGAGGGTCGCGTCGTCTAACACGAGCCTTGTTCATTTTGATTTCAGCTTTACGCCAAGCCGTTCCGCTAAACCAACGTGCTTATCGGCTAAGAGTTGAAATATCCCAATGCATGTCCCCTATGAGCTAAACCTGCCCCTGCAAACGCAAGGTCCCAGCGCCATCCGTACGGTGCGCCGGAGAGCAGCCAACAATCGATGAAAAGTGACCATTCACCGAGTCTCACATCTGCACGCGAAGGCGATCTGCTTGCTGCGCTGTCGCGGCGCAGGCGTCAGTCAATGACTTCGTGTGTAGAGTATTCGAGCGCGGCCACCGTCGCACACTTCTGATTGACTTCGTTCCTGTGGACTAGGTGTGGCGCCAGGAGGTCACGCCCTTGGCTGAGCAAGACCCCTCCACTTTCGACCCGTTCACCGCCTGGCGCGATTGGCTGGCCCAATTTGAACGGCAGGTGAACGCGTTCTTCAATCAACAGATGGCGACCGATGGTTACAATCGGTTTATGGCACAGATCAACCAACTCTCCCTGGATGGCCAGAAGACCATGGGAGACATGGCTGCGCGATCGATGAGTGCGCTGAATCTGCCCACCCGCGAAGACTGGGATGCACTGTCGAAGCGGATGGCAACGGTCGAAGAGCGTCTCAGCGCGCTGGAGCTCACTCTCGGCCGGGCTGCGAGCACGGGCGAGCTGACGGACAGTTCTGCCCCACGGCCACCGCGCACGAGGAAACCGTCTTCATCGGGAGCACCATCGTCATGAGCGAATCGGAGCAGTCCAGCGGCCCGTCGATCGGCGAGCTGGTGGGCAAGGAAATCGAGCGCGCGATCCAGAGAAATATCAAAGGGCTGGAGTATTTCAGATTGGGTGATCCTCCGGTGGCCCAAACGCCGAGAGACGTAATCTACCAACACGGGACGCTTGAACTTTATCACTATCGGCCGCTTGCCAACGAAATCTATCGCGTGCCGCTTATGCTGGTCATGTCGCTGGTGAGCAAACCCTACATTTTCGATCTCGGCCCGGGGCAGAGTCTGATCGAGTTTCTGCTCAAGCGCGGTCACGATGTGTACATGATCGATTGGGGAGTGCCCCGCAGCGAGGACAGCCGGCTCAAACTCGAGGACTACTGTCTCGACTTCATTCCTGCATGCGCCGACCGGATGGCTAAGCACAGCGGCCAAAAGGATTTTTCGCTGTTCGGCTATTGCATGGGCGGCACACTGGCTTTGATCTACGCTGCGCTGTTTCCTGACGCTGGGTTGAAAAACCTCATCTGCCTGACCACACCCGTCAACTACGAAGGCATGGGACTGTTCCGCAAGTGGAGTGACCGAAAGCACTTCGACGTGGATCGGATCGTCGACACGCTCGGCAACGTTCCCGCCGAAATGATGTACAACAGCTTCCAGATGCTGCGGCCATCGTCGCGGGTTTTCTCCCAGATCCGGCTGTGGGACAACATGTGGAACGACGAGTTCGTCAAGTCGTACCGGTTGTTGGATCGATGGGGAAATGATCAGATTCCGTTTCCGGGCGAATGCTTCCGGCAAACCACCAAGGAGTTGATGTGGGAGAACAAGCTCTACAAGAACGAGCTGGTGCTGGGCGGCCGGCTGGTCGACTTGCGCCAGATTCGAGTTCCCTGCCTCAACATCATGGGCCAGCACGATGACATCGCGCCGTTTGAAGCGACCAAAGAAATCAACCAACTGGTCGGTAGCACGGACAAGCAGGACATAATTCTCAAAGGCGGCCACGTGAGCCTGCTCGCCGGGCGTAACGCCAGCACCAGAATGTGGCCGGTGCTGGATCGCTGGCTCTCGGAGCGATCGACATGAGTCCCAAAGCGAATCCTGAAACTTCCCGCGACTATCCGCGCGAGATGCGCCTCGCCGATGGCGCGGTTACGCTGCGCTATATGACCCGCGCCGACCGGACAGCCGCGCTCGCTTTCGCAGGCGCGTTGCCGCCACACGATTTGCTCTTCCTGCGGCGCGACATCACGCAGCCCGAAGTAATCGACTTCTGGCTTGATGGCATCGAGCGAGGGCGCATCGTCAGCATATTGGCGGAACGTAACGGCGCCGTGGTGGGTTATGGAACCGTAGATCGCGGCGAACTTTCGTGGTCACCTCACGTGGCGGAGCTTAGGGTGCTGGTATCGTCAGTCATGCGGGGCAAGGGTCTTGGACAGGTCCTGACCCAGGAAGCTTTCGCAATCGCACTGGGGTTGGGCATCGAAAAGATGGTGGCCCAGATGACAGCTGATCAGAAGTGGGCCATCGGCGTCTTTGAAGGGATGGGCTTTCGCCCGGAGGCTTTGCTGCGCGACCAGGTCAAAGATCGCGAAGGCAACAAACACGACCTTGTGATAATGGCCCACGACGTGGCGAAGTTCCACGCTCAGAGGGAAGCCTACGGGATCACCAAATTTCAAGAATAGAAGAGTTATGCGGCAGCCGCGTGCGAGCTTGGCTTGATCGCAGTTTTTTCTGATAGCGATTCGCGCACCCGGAGCTTGCGGCATGGGATGCTCCCGCGCCGCGTTGAAATTGCTCTGGCTCTGGTGAATTGATGACGTACAAAGCTCTCGCGGTGGACTTGGATGGGACGCTGCTGCATTCAGATGAGCAGGTGACGCAGCGCAGCCTTGACGCGCTCAAAGCGGCCAAGGCTGCGGGACTGCGCGTGATTATCGCGACCGCGAGATGGCATCAGCTTGCTGAGCGGGTAGCGCGCGGCATCGCCACCAAGGAACCGATCATCGCATGCGCGGGAGCCCAGGTTCGCCGCGAGACCGACCATCATGACCTGCTCGATCTGCGATTGCCGCGTGAATTTGCAGATCAGCTCTACGCCATCCTGGACCAACGGCGGTGCATAGCGAGCATCGCATTGGACGAAGCGGTGCTTATCAAGATGGAGGGAAATCCTGATCCCTCGCTTCTTCCTTCCGAGGCGACTTTGGTGGCAAAGCTCTCTGGAAAAGCCGACGCCGCACCTCGCATCGCACTGATCCAGGGGCGCGAAGCCAACGCCGAGGTGCTTACCCGGCTGAAAGAGCCATGGAAAGATCACGTTCGCTTCGTTGCAGTCCTTCTCCAGCCAACGAAAGAGCATGTTGACCCTCACTGCCGAGCAAGCGAACAAAGGCGCGGCGCTGTCCGTCGCTTGCGCGGACATGGGCATTTCAAGTGCAGAGGTTATCTCCTTTGGCGATTCTGAGGCGGACATCGAAATGTTCCAGGTGTCAGGCGCTTCGGTAGCGATGGGGCAGGCGAGCGATCTCGTCAAGTCTTTCGCAACCGCGGTCACCCTCAGCAACGATGACGACGGCGTGGCACTCGCGATTGAGGATTTGCTGAAGACCGGAAGCCTGCCCGGCCTCAAGCGCACCTAGAGCGTCCGCTCGTGCAGAAGATAGCGAACTGATCGCGTCAGGTATGAAGCTGCAGGTCGGGCCGCGGTTGCTCGCGCGGGGTAGCGTCATCGTCGGGGGCGCTCGCGGCCGGGCTACCGGCGCGGCGCCCTCGCGTGCGAATCTCGTCACGCATGTTTTCCATCGTCCGGTAAAGTATGTTCGTCGCTTCCGCTACGGGCGTTCCAGGCGCCAGCCAAATCGGTTTTCCGATTCGCGCGAGCGCCGGACCTGGGTAATCACCTTGGTTCCCTTCGGTCGCATCGCGCGCAAACCCTCAAGCCAAATCGGAACCACTGGAACATTCTTCGCGAGCGCGAGAATCGATACTCCGTGCCGGAAGCGTGCCATCTTGCCGGTGGTGGAACGCGTTCCTTCCGGAAGGATCACGAGTGACCAGCGCTTGTCGAGCAGGCTCTCGGCATAGCTGAGCGCATTTCGCCCGCCGCCTCTTTGAATCGGGAACGCATTCATGGCGAGTGCGAAATACCACGGCTGATATCTTGATGCCTTTGCGTCCTTTGAGGAACCATCGATCCGCCGCACCGCCGAACGCAACACGCAGCTTGAATCGTTCGGGGAGCGCGTTGAACAGGACAGGGGCATCCATGTGGCTGGAGTGGTTTCCGATGAAGATTGCAGGATTGCGCAGGCCTTTGAGGTTCTCACGGCCCTCAATCACCATCGGCTTGCAGTACGTTCGCACCGTTCGCGTCAACGTGTCGTAACGCAGAAATCGCCGCGCGACTTGCGCCCAGAGGCTGGTCTGCCACTCGAACGGGCCGACGGTTTCCGTCGTCTGGCCCATCAAGCGGGAAAATAGATCGAGATCGATGGCTGGGAAGATGTCAGTGTGTACGCGGCCGCTGCTCTCGCGCTCCATGGCGACGCGAAACGCCGCCACATTGTCCGGCGCCTCCAGCATCGTCACAAAGTCCCAAGGGCCGTTAAGGGCATATTGCTGGATTACCTTTGCATCGAGCGCTTCGATCTCCTTGCGAACGGCGTACACGCGATCGGGATCGCGCGCGATGATGCGCACGCCCTCCGGGGTCAGCCGGCTGAGCATCAGGTAGGTCGGCATGGACGATGCGCTCCTCTCCGCCACCGGTTGCGGTGACGGGTAGTTGGCGTGGTCAGGTCTTCTTGCTGTCCTTCACCATGCTGGTGAACGTCTCGATCGACATCGCGGGAAGGGTGGTGAGCTGGACGGTGCCGCGCGCACCAAGTTCCACCGAGATGCGTGCGATGACCTCGTTGCTGGGCGCCTCGATGATGTTGACGAAATCGTAGATGCCCAGGACCGCAAACTGGCTTACTACGCGGGCGCCCATTCGCTCGATTTCCTGATTGACCTCGCTTCAGCCTTTCCGGACGCTCCTTGAGTGTCTTGCGGCCTTCATCTGTAAGCGTGCTGAACATGATATAGGTGGCCATGAATCGAGCCTCCATAACGAGCGCTGACCGGATGATAACGCCACTCCGGTTAAATTGTAAACTCCGGCAACGAGAGGGCAAATCATGAAAGCTGCGGTTTGGAACGACAAAGGTAGTCTCGACATCGTTGAACGGCCGGCAGGCGAACCCAAGCCGGGACAAGTCAGAATCCGCGTCTCGTCGGCTGGCATTTGCGGCACCGATCTTCATTTCTACCGCGGGTCATTTCCTCCGCCCGCAGGTCTATTGCCGGGGCACGAGATCGGCGGCGTCATCGACGCGGTGGGCGAGGGCGTCGCTCTGCAAGCCGGCACCGCGGTGGCCGTCGAGCCACAGACCTTCTGCGGCGAGTGTTATCAATGTCGCACCGGCAGTCACAACCGATGCGCCAAACGAGTTCTGCTCGGCGTCACCGGACGCGGTGGCTGCGCTGAAATGGCCACCGTTCCGGCTTATACGCTTTATCCGCTCCCGCAGGGTGTACCCGCATCTGCGGGAGCGTTGGTCGAGCCTCTCGCAGTATGCGTGCATGGGACCCGTCTCGGCCGCGTCGGGTTCGGCCAGCGGGTGGCGGTGCTGGGCTCGGGTACGATCGGACTGATCAGCATACTCACCTCGAGAGCGGCGGGAGCGAGCGAAGTCTTCGTCACCGCGCGGCATCCCCATCAGCAGCAGGCAGCGCGGCTATGGGAGCCGATGCGGCATATGCGGACGTCGACGCCCTGCTCAAAGACGTTGGTGATGCTCCAGTGGACTGTGTGATCGAAACGGTCGGCGGACACTCATCGACACTCCTGGAGGCAGGCCGAGTCGTTCGTCCGGGCGGGATCGTTCTGATGCTGGGAGTCTTCGACGGCGAAACGCGGATTCCCGGGCTGGACTACTCGACCAAGGAGGTCACGCTGGTCGGATCAAATTGTTACGGAAGGAGTGGCTCGCAAACCGATTTCAGTATCGCGGTGGACCTTCTGCACAGGGAGTTGAGCAAGCTGACCCCGCTCGTGACCCATCGCTTTCCCCTCGCGCAGGTGAATGAGGCCTTCAGAACCGCGGCGGACAAGAGCAGTGGATCGATCAAAGTTCATATCGAGCCGGCGCAGGTGGACTGACTCCCGCGCTGCAGCCGGCCCGTGCAGCTTCAGCGAATCATACCCGGAACCGAATTCTCACTTTTTGTCCGGTTCAAACAGACGCTGCCATGCGCGGATACCCTCCGCGAGCGTCTGCTGGACCTTCTCGGCCTGCCGGCGAACTTCCTCGCTCCGATTCCCGCCGCTGGTGAACGCTTCGATCGCGGTGCGCCAATTCTCGGTCCATGCGTCCATCGGATTCGTGGGCCGTGCTTCCGCTCTGCCACCTTGGGAAGCCATCTGCCGAATCTGGCGCTCCCAACGTTCGAACCCCTGCTCGATCGCGTTGACAACCCCGTCCTTGCTCAGCCGGGCTACCCGCATCCAATTCTCAAGCAGGCGATCGCGGTCCGAACTGCCCGGCAGGCTGGAGACGTCTCGAAGAGCTTTGCCGACGGCCGAAATCGCCTTGGCTAAGGCATCGCCCGATTTCTGAATTGCATCACTGATTCCTTCGTCCGCCATGACTCTGCTCCTTTTTCTTTTCGTGGCCGACGGCCGCGTCGACCCGCTGCTGGAGAGTTTCAACTTCCGGATCTGAATTTTACTCTCTCAAAACACCCCGCCAAGTGTGCGCGCTATGGCCGCCTCTCAGCCTTCTGCGCCAGGAAGTTGCCGAGCAGCCGGTAGACCGCGGCGTTGTATACCAAGGACCCATGGCCGCCAGCCACCTCGCGACGCTCGCCCTCCGATGCCTCGATGGTGTTCGGCGGGGCCACCTCGTCGGTTGGACTGTAGATGGAAAGAAGTGAGGTCGAGGCGTCAAGCGGATGCGCGACGTTCTGCACAAACTCGCAACCGCAGGAGGGAAACCGGCAGTCGGGATCAAGCACGCTAAGTGCGAATCTGCTCGCCCGCGCGACCGACGTCCTCACCTCTCCCATCGAGGAATTGTAGATCTGTCCGGTTTCGACCGCCTGCCGGAATGCGCCGACCGGTGATCCCAACTCAACTAGGTGCGAGACCTGACCGCGCAAACGGCCGGCGATCGCTCGCGCCAGAACTCCTCCACGGCTGTGGCCGATGAGGGCAATCGGATCGGGTTTGCCGTTCATAAGGCGAACGACCTGAGCCAGAACCTGCTCCTGCAAACGTAGTAAGCATCCGGCATTTACCCACAGAGACGAGGAGATAGGGGAATATCCGATGTTGCGCAACCAGTAGCGCAGCGGTTCAAGGTAAAGATCGTTACCGAAGAGTCCTGGCACTACGACCACGAGCCTGCCGTCGCCGCGCGGCACATCGCGTCCGCGGAAAACCGGATCGGCGAGCAGCCTTGCCAAGTCGAGCGGAGCTGAAAATTCCCGAATCATATCCTGCGCTGGCCGATGCGGATGTTCACGCGGGCATCGTCATCCGCCTTCCTTAGACCTGGTCCGTGAAGCCGACCAGCTCGTAGGTCATCACCAGGATGTCGCGGGTGTGGCCGTGCCGATCACGGACCCAGTCGTGGAGCAATGCCTCGACGCGAAAACCGAGCCGCTCGAATGCCGTACGTGCGCCGGTCTGGTCAGGCGTGAGCATCCCACAGAACTTCCGCATACCCAGCGCCTGTCCAAGACTGAAGGCCTCGGCCACCAGCGCGCGGCCAACCCCGACGCCCCGAAATTTCGGGCTCGCGTTGACGCGCAGTTCGCCCACCTCGCGCGTCCATCGCGCCGGCTCCCGATGCACGCTGGCGTAACCGACGAGTTCGCCTTTCACCTCGGCGAGAATGGTGGTCGTATGGCCCGACCTCAGGTTGTCCGCCCATTGCGCCACCACGGCGGGATCGGTGATATCGGTACGAAGGTAGAGGAGATCGTCCTCGCTAAGACCTCTAGCGAATTTCAGGACCGCCGATTTGTCGGCCTCGCCGGGCTCCATGAGCCGAATCGTAAAGTTTCTGCCGTCGGCCGATTGCAACTCTTTTGGATAGCGGGCGCGGATGTCAGAGGAAGTCTCCATAAGGTCCTCCCCGCAACTGCCTGACGATGCTGACTCTTAGCTCGATCGCGAAGGGAATACCAAACCCGCAGTCAAGCCGCTTGTATGCGCCCGCAGGCCGGTTTGGACCACAGATTTTTCTGCGAGTCGTCGTCCACGCGCCGCACTTGACGCCTTCGTAGCAAGTGGCGCATCCTCCACTCACAAACGCTACACAGATCCTCGACACAACAGAGGTGAGCAATCATGTCGAACGGCGCCGACGGCGGCGCAACGCGCCGCCTGAGTTTGCTCGATGCGTCCTTTCTCTACATGGAATCCGCCGCCAATCCGACCCATGTCGGATCGATCTTCGTCCTGAAAGATGAGATATCCTTTGAACGACTCTTCCGCCATGTAGAGGAGCGGCTTCACATCTCGCCACGCTTCCGTCAGCGCCTCGTCTTCCCCCCCTTCAACATCGCCCGCGCAACGATCGAGGACGATCCCGACTTCAAGCTGGAAAATCACGTTCGGCGGCATCAACTGGCAAAGGGGATCAGCGAAGAAGACGCGATCAAGGAAATCCTGCGGCTTCATTTCGGTCGGGTGATGGATCGCTCGCGGCCGCTGTGGGACATGACGCTCTTCGAGGGGCTTCCCGGACGATCGCTGGTCGTATTTGCAATGCATCACGCGATTATCGACGGTGTTTCCTCCATCGATCTGATGAACAAGCTGATGGACTTCACGCCCACCCCAGGGCCCGTCGAGTTGCCCGCGAAACCGTGGAAACCCGCCAGCCTTCCCAGCCCCGGCGAGGCGTACGTCAGCGCGGTACGCGACCTGATCATGGGTCAACTCGAATCCGCCTCACGCACTGCGCGCGAATTCCTGAGCGACCCGGCAGGCACGATCGAACAGGCGCGCTTGCTGGCCGAAGCCACCCGCCTGATGAACGAGCAGATGCAAGCCCCAATCGTCATGACTCCGTGGAACGCCGGCATGGCGGTCGGTGAACGCAGTCTCACCTGGCTGAAGACACCCTTTGCCGAATATCGAGCGATCCGCACCGCCTTTGGCGGAACCATCAATGACGTGGTGCTCACGGTCCTGACTGAGGGCGCCGGGCGCTATCTGAAACATCACGGGTGGTCCACCGACGGTAACTTTCGCATCGGATGCCCAGTGAACATCAGGCGCCCGACGAGCAGATAGTTCTGGAGAACCGGGTCTCGATGATGATGCCGATGATGCCGGCGCGTCGATGGACCTGGTCGAGCGCCTCCAACTGATTACCGCCGAGACCACGCGGATCAAGGCTTCGGGCGCGCCCTATGCCATGGAGCGCGCAAACAACGCGAACGATGTAATCCCGTCAGCGGTAATCGCTGCGGCCAGCTATGCAAACGCTCGCCAGATGGAAGCGATGGCGCAGCTAATTGGGGCATCGAACTGGCAGCCGACACCGGCAGGCTCGGCGCCGACGGCGACCGGTATCAACTTCATTGCGACCAATGTCCCCGGCCCGCAGACCGCGTGGTATTTCGGCGGCCACGAGGTTATCGACTGCGCCGCGCTTATTCCGCTTGGTGGGAACCTCGGATATGGAGTGCCCATCGTCAGTTACAATCAAAACCTGATCTTCTCGATGATGGCGAACTCACGCATGATGCCCGACCTCGATCGAATGAAGGCGCTGGTGCTGGAGTCTTTCGAGGAGCTGCGCGACCGGGTGCCCAGCGATATCCGCAAGTCCTTCGGCGCGCGATCTTAACCCTCGGCGGCCGGCTGAGTTTGCGGTCGCGCCGTCTCGAATATGGCGTGACGCGCGCTAGCTCTGTCGACGCGTCCTGACATTGCTTTTCCTGAGTCTCATCCGGGACCGGGAAACCACCAAAACATCGCTGGTCTGCGCCAATGATTTGGCGGAGAATCTAATCAACATCAGAAAGCCACCTGGCAGTATCACACTCGCGGTCGGCACGATTGTAAGTTCCATTACCTATGCGAAAGGCTGCGACATAAATGAAGTGCGCCGGAGACGTTAAGGCTTCGAGGATAGCATCGTTGTCGAGTTCTCACCGTGAGCCACTACGAAAAAGACGAGCAGCCTTGCGGGCTCGGTCGCACTGGGGTTCCTCGATATCATGTGGTGGTGCGGCGTCTCTGACCACATCGTCCTTCGGTATAGGTGCGAGGCTGCTCGTCTCCCAACTGCGACACCACCGAGCCCTTCAAGACGTACGCGTAAGTAGCGCCCGGATGCTCGTGCGGCGGTGTCGAGGCGCCGGGCGCATAGTCGACCGTGACAACTACAGCGTCGGTTCCCGGTACATCGGGTATAGACTGTTTCAGAAGTTCCTGAACCGTGCTGGTTGCTTTGGCGAGTCTGCGATGGCTACGGGAACCATGCTCGCAAGAGCGATCGTCAGAAAAACAATAGTTGGCATCTTCATATCCGGCGCTCCTTCCGATCAAATGTTCTTCCTCTACGCGCAAGCTAGCAGTTGCTCAGCGGGTATCTTGCCCGTTCCGCCAATATCAACGCGCCGCTCGATGCTGAAAACACTGAGTAGTCAAACGGCGCGCTGACGCCAAGCGAAATCGACATCGCGAGTCCTATGGCTGTTGGCGCTGGTTGCGCCGGCAACAACCGTGTCCGCCGCGGTCAAGTTGGGCTGATCGCGAACGGAATCGCGGGCGCGGTGGCGCGCGACGAATGACCGCCATTTGTAGCTTGTCGAACGAAGCGGTGGTGAGAAACGGGCGTGGAAGCTACAATCATTTATGATGACCTATGATGACCGCCTCAGAAGGGTTTTCTGGCAATCCCGGTGATTTGTAATTTTCCGAGGAATGTCGCACCTCGAATCTCAAGCATCGTCAGGACCTAGTCTGCATGAAGTATCTGTCGTTAAGCCGAAAATTCATTTGGTTTGCCCTCGCGAGCGTTGTGCTGCTGACATCCACCGCTGACGCGGCGCCGCCGTCCGTCGTCACCCAGATGTATGACAACCATCACAGCAGCTGGAATGCGAACGAAACGCAGCTCACCGTGGCGAACGTGAAGTCGAGTTTCCAAATTTCTCTTCAAGGACAGCACCGACGGCCAGACTTATGCGCAGCCTCTATACATACCCACTTTGAACATGGGGTCGCTCGGAACCCACAACGTCATTTTTGTTGCCACCGAGAATAACACCGTCTATGCGTTCGACGCTGAAAAGGCTGGCGCGCCGCTATGGTCGAAGAATCTGACCCGCGCCGGAGAAACGTTGCAGGTCGCCAACGACTACAATAACGATCGCGTACCGCAAATCGGTATCACCGGAACACCTGTCATAGACCCTGCCAGCGGCACGCTCTACGCAGTCGCCGCCAGTAAGACGACCTCGTCCTCGACAGTGTTTCATCAGCGTCTGCACGCGCTCGATATCACGAATGGGAAGGAACGCCCCAATAGCCCGGTCGACATCATGGCCAAGTATCCGGGGACGGGCGGCATCCAGGACGGCAACGGCAATGTGGTGTTCGATCCGTTGATCGAGTTCAATCGGCCTGCGCTGACGCTGTTTTCGGGACAACATATACGCTGCGTGGGGTTCGCATGAAGATAATGGCGACTATCAAGGATGGGTAATCGCCTACGACAAGGCTTCGCTGGCGCAAGTCGCTGTGTTCAATACTTCACCGAACCTGAAGAGCGGTGTGGGCGGTGGATTCGATCTGGCAAGCCAGTATCGGGACTGGTTGCCGACGACGCATCGGTCTATGCGCTCACTGCCAACGGGCCGTTCGATGCAATTTCCGACTATGGCGATAGCGCACTGCGGCTGGGGCCGACTCTGAACTACGCCGACTCCTTCACGCCTTGCAACCAGCAGGAATTGGGCGACATGGACGTTGACCTCGGTTCGGGCGGCATGATGATCCTGCCCGATCAAGAGCAGCGGCCCCACCAAGCTCATTACTTTCGCGGGTAAGGAGGGTTCGATCTACCTGGTCGACCGAACCGCGATGGGCGGCTATACGCCGACCCAGGTCCCCGACACGGCTCAGTGCAATGATAATGTTGTTTGGGAACTATGGAGGGTGTTGGGCACGGCTCCCACTACCGATCCTAAAGTTGGGTCCAATCGCGATGGGTACTGGGGTGCGCCCGCATACTTCAGTGATTCTTCGGGGCGCCAGTATGTGTACTACACGGGCGACTACTCGCCCATCAAGGAATTCGACCTCCTCAACGGCTCGTTAACCGCAGGCACGGTGTCAGGCGGCAATCTCAATCAGACGCCGTCTTCCGAATTTAACTTTCCGCACGGTGGCACCATACCTTCTATATCGTCTAACGGTGGGGATCCGGCGACGGCTGTTCTGTGGGCGATAAGACGCGCGCGCCGCCCTCCGACGGAGCGGGGCCGCTCACACTCGATGCGTTTGCGGCAACGGAATCTGACCAATCAACTCGTCTTCGACGTTCCAGCGGGCTCGTGGAACTTCCACAATGATGCCTTTCTGATTCCCACGGTCGTCAACGGCAAAGTCTATGTGTCGTCCGGCGGCGAACTCGACGTGTTTGGAATCAGAGGCTCGCGCTACCTGCGACTGGTTCGATCCGGCTAAGCCGCAACCCCATGAATTTCGGAAAGGTGGCGCAAGGCTCGATGAAATCCAGAACCTTCAAGATAAGAATGCAGGCAAGGGTGATCTCCACGTTGCGGTCGGAACACTACAGCCTCCCTTTCAGGTACAAGGCGGAGGATCCATCACTGGATCGAAGGGCAACTCGGCCACTGTGACCGTAGCATTCGCGCCGACGACCAGCGGCGGTCCACTCTTGCAAACCCTGACGATGAGCAGCGATGATCCCAAGCATCTGTCGCGGTCGGTGACCGTGAGCGGCATCGGCAAGTGATGCCTCGGAAACTAGTGAAGAATGCGAAAGCGCAAAAACAAACCCACCGCGAGCATCGCGAGCGGTGGTCGTGAGTGCGCGGAGAGACCTCGATACGCACGTATTCCAATTTCGAAAATGCAGAAACAAACCCACCGATGGCAATTATCGAGCAATCTCCTGCGGTTTTTCGAACCCTCTCGGCCTCCGAGGTTTTCGACGAAAGGTGCACAAATAAAGCCACCGCGACATCGTCGAGCGTTGTCCTGAGGCTCGGCGAAGGACCTCGAACGCAGCGCTCCTCAAGGAAAGTGCAAAAACAAACCAACTGTGCTCCGGAAGGATGTCCAATTCACTGGTGACTCCGCTGAGCGCGTTTTTACCAAACGAAGCCAAATAATCAGGGGAATCCGTCGACTTTTTTGACGAGTTTTTAAGGGCATCAATTTCTAATAGCTTCACCGAAACTTACCGCGTGTTGTCGGTAATCCCGGTTGCTCCGCTCCAACTAAGGCCTCTGCCCGGCCACGGCCGCCCTCTCATGGTTGCTTCTCGTCCTGATTCGCGGCGATTAGTCCGGTATCCAAGCCCCTGCGCGGCCCTCCCACGGCGCAAGATTTTTTGGCCCTGCCCGGCTGGGTATTTCGAACGCCAGGGGGCAGATGACCCTGCGCGCTGGGGCGAAATTTTCCGGCGTCACTGCGATTTTCCTGCACGCTCCGAAACGTTTCCCGGCTGATCCTGCGGTCTGCAAGTTACGAAAAATACGCGCGGTGTTTACTCTTAATGGTGTAGGGAGGTTAACGAAAATGTTGAATTACAACTGTAAAGGTGGAAGCCAGCGAAGGCGGTTTCTATTTGAAAAAGGGTGAATGGGAGATTGTAACGGTCGACGGAAAGAACGGCATACTGCCGGGCGGCGACGAGTGTGAGTACATGAGGATTCCAGCCGTCCTGTCGGTGCCGCTTGCAGTAACCCTCGGCGGGGCGTTTGTGATTTTCCTCTCCTTTATCGGCTTCGCGATGCTGTTCACAACGATCGCGATGAAAGCGGGCAAGGGCATGAAAGTGCTGGCCCATGGATTTGCGC
>CAWIMH010000012.1:0-25285 GCA_963837035.1 uncultured Pseudomonadota bacterium | reverse complement strand
CGGCGCTAATGGCCGGGGCAGCTAGCCTTATCGCTGATACGCTTCCCGATTTGTCCCATCCGACGGATCCAGGTCGACCGGTGGACGCGTTTCCACGACAGCTGGGACGCAAGGACGAGGACGCCGCCCCCCTTGTAGAGGTGTTGTGGAAGGTGCTCAAGAAAGCCGCTGTTACTCCGGACGCGACGCGAAAAGCTGCGCGCCGGGCTCGACCTTTGGCGTCATCCTCGTGACAGCGCCCAATTGGCGGGGCGGTGGAGGCGCTCGCGGGGCCCAGAATGCGTCTGCAATTTATCCATCCCTCCTGCCTCGAACGCCAACGGAACAGTCGGCTGACCGCACTGGCCGAAAGGCTTGAATGTCCCCGAAGACACTACGTCGTCGGCCAAGCTCCGAGCAAGCGAACTACGTCGTGGTTTAACGCGGTGGCTTCTGCCTACGCTGCGAGGGCTAGAGCAGTGCTCGACCTCGCCGACGCTTAGCGGCGACTGCAAGCCAAGTGAATGGAATAAGGTTCGGCCGCAGCTCGCGATCATTCCCTCTGAACGCGGCGAGTTGCTCACGGCATCTCAGCTGTTACTAGCTCCGGAGGGAACGGGAATTCCCGGCCGCGCGACCGTTGCAACAACGCTCTACAATGATGCCAACGCCAGACGCATTTTGGTGGACGTAATGAAGGTGCAGGCTCCTGACGAAAAAGTCTGGGAGCAAGTGCTCGGGGAGTTTATACGTACAATTCCATATTACCCGCTTGAAACGCGAGACGCTGGATGGAAGAATTTTTGGGTAAGATTGCGTCAAGCGCCGGAGGTCGTACGGGGCCGGTTTATTCAACACCACCAGAACCAGATCTACGTCCGTAGGCGCAACGGCACCTGGGTGCTGGCGGATGACATTCTGTTGCCAGGCGCTCTGATCGAGCCAGATGACACATCCGCAAACCAGAACATTCTGGTGGATGATGCTGTTCATGGATGGGGATGGCGCAGCGCTTACTGCACTCGGTGTTACGCAGTTCCCTGAGGGGGTTGATTTCTGTAAAATGAGCGATAAGAGCAGCGGCGTTCTAAGCGAATGGCTGAAGGCGTCTCGGACGCTCTATAAGCACACCTATGAAAACGCGGCATCGTGGGCGTACCTACAACCCGCTTCGCTTACGATGCCGAGGGGCTCTGCTTTCCTTCCTCACCTGACTGGCAGGCCGAACGCACGTCTTACCGAGCAATACCTGGAGAAGATTGCTCAGGGAGCATTCTCTCAAAAGATAAAGTTCGGACATAGCACGATCTCGACCTATCCGAAGATTGACGTGAGCCACCCGTTGCCCTGGCTCGTTCTGCGATACGGTTCGGTTGAGATCGGGAACGCGACCCTTCCCCTTGCGGCAGTGATGGCACGACGGAACGAGCCCGCTCTCTCGAACTTACCGGCATGGGCCAAATGGGGCGCCGCTCTCGAGGAGCTGGAGCATGCCTTTCCGGAGGTCCAACCGAGCAAGGCCGAAATATGCGATTTGTGGCTCGCCGCAATCGCGGCATTTGCTACACCCGCTGCGCTCGGTGACGATGCGCTATCTCCTCTTTGGCGCGCGGCATCCAATGACGATGTGATCCCCGAGGCACTACCGTCATCGCAACGCTTGGTCCCGCTCGGCGAGGTGTTCATCAGTAGCTCGCCCAATCTCGCCCGTCGAGCGCGAACTCCTGACCGCATCGTCATTACGCTCGACGAGCCCACATTGAATCGCTGGGTCGACAGGGGTGCACGGAACCTATCAAAATTTCTCGAACCTCAGTGGGAAGAGCCCATCAGTCCCGCCCAACTGTTAACCGCAGCCGTGCCGGAATTATCCGACGTTCTCCGGCCCGAAGTGTCCGAGACCGCGCGCTGCCAGCCGGTTTCCGATCTCCGACTCAAGCTCGGCGATAGGGCGGAACCGGTACCCGTACCTTGCCTAATGTGGCAAGGCTCCTTGTTTCTGGATATGGAGCAACTCGAGGGCTGTTCACGTGCGGAGCGGTTGCGTCTGCTGCTCAACGAGATCGCATCGGCCGGTTGGCTTACCCGCACGCCCGAAGAGGCCCTGCAGTACCTGGGCGATGCGCGAGTCGATGCGTTGCGCGCTAGTGTAGCCCAAGGCGCTACGTTGGCCGAGCGGCTGTTGCGGGCCGCCGGAAAGCGCCGCGAGCCACTGCTTGAGGCGCTCGGTGCCTTGAAGGACCTTGCTTTCATTCGACAATGCGCGCCGCTCAGGCTGGCCGAGCTTACCCTGGCGCAACTCGGGCCGGTCACGCTGACGTCAATAAAAGATACCCTGTCAGCAGAAGGACTGAACCCGCCAGCGCGCTGGAACACGTCTGAAGCGAGGAGCTTCGTCGCGAGTATCGGCTTTCCTGCCGAGTTCGCCTCCGCACCCGAAACGAAGCGCGAGGCTGAAGAATTCGATCAGTGGTCCGATCGATCTACCGCCCCTTCATAATTTTCAAGAAGAGGTGATGCAGGGCCTCCAGGTCTTGCTCGCCATGGTAAGAACCGCCGTCGCGCCGTCGTGAGCCTGCCGACAGGCGGTGGCAAGACGCGCGTGACGGTCGAAGCCTCAGTCAAGCTTGTACTTACGCCCGAGAGTGAGAGCCGAAGCGTCGTGTGGGTCGCGCAGACCGACGAACTCTGCGAGCAGGCGGTGCAGGCCTTCCGGCAAGTCTGGGTGAATTGGTGCGCAACACACGGATTTGCGCATCGTTCGCCTGTGGGGCGGCAACCCCAATCCGCCGTTCAACCGCCCGATCGGCCGGTTGTCGTAGTGGCCTCAATTCAGACACTGAACAGCAGAATGGGCAGCGAAGGGCTGGCGTGGCTGCGCAAGCCCGGTCTCGTCGTCGTGGACGAATGCCACCATGCCATCACGCCGAGCTACAGCAACCTGCTGCGCTGGCTGGACGCCGAGGCGCTGCAGAGAGGCGCGCAGCAGTAAGGAGGAGCCGCCCATCATCGGACTTAGCGCCACACCGTTTCGCACCGACGACGACGAGAGTTCAGCGGCTCGCGAGACGGTTTGACAACCGCTGGCTCCGGCCAACCAGGAGGCGCTATACGCGCGACTGCACAGGCAGGGGCGCTGGCACAAGCGGTCTACGAAGCTGCGCCATCCGGCGCAGGCCTGTTAGACGAAGAGATCGAACGACTGGCCCAGTTGCCTCCGTCGTGGGAGGGGCTGGATTTTGAAAACCTGCTCGAGGCTATCAACCAGCGGCTTGCGGGAGACCCGAAACGCAACGAGCGCCTAGTCGAACTCATACGACAAAGCGCCGAGGGGTCCATTCTTTTTTTCACGAACTCCGTCCAGCATGCCGAAGAACTGTCCGCTCGATTGGATTTAGCGGACTCTCCGCAGCCGCCGTCAGCGGCCGCACATCCACAGTGGCGCGGCGTCATTTCCTGGATCGTTTCCAGCACGGGGAGATCCGAGTCCTTTGTAACCACAGTGTGTTGTCAACCGGGTTCGACGCACCGAGGACGGACATGGTGCTTATCGCTCGGCAAGTCTTCAGCCCCGTCCGCTACATGCAGATGGTTGGTCGCGGGCTGCGCGGCGAGAAGAATGGCGGCACCGCGCGCTGTCGAATTGTGACCATGATCGACAATCTTGGCCGCTTCCAGGGCCGGCATCCGTATCACTATTGCCAACGGTATTTCTCGGCGATGGAAGGCGCCGCGACTGCAAACGAAAATTATCGGAAGTAAGATCGCCGTCGACGGGACTAGGGTGAGGGGCTTAGTCGAGCGTCATCGCTCGCAGCCGAGTTCAGGAAACGGGCCACTATAGCGGGCACCCTTTTACGGATATTATGCTCTCAATATTCGCCGCTTGGATGTAGCCATGTCTGATCGACCATACTTCTCATCATCAATTACGGAACTCGAAAGCCTCTTCGCCGCACATCCTCACGAGTTCAATATCCTTTCACAACTTGATCACGAGCTCTCATTTCGGTCAACTTTTAGAGCCCAAAAGCTTCGTGCGTCGGTCTCTGAAAATGTGAGCAAGCTCTCTGTGAGCGTTTCGCTGCCAGAGCAATTCGAAGGTGAGACATTATCGAAGGTTGCGGCTGAGGTGCAGGAAAAATGCCCTCATGGCTTTCCGCCTGAAATTAAGATGGATTTCGGGGCCTTAAAATTTATACGACCAGCGGGCGTTGTTTTTCTAAGCAATCTTGTGAATTGGTTGAATGAGCATGGCACAAAAGTCAGCTTCTGCAATTTAAACGAAACATCGCAGCCAATTAGATATCTCGATGATTCTTTGTTTTTTGAGCAGCATTTCGGAAAAAAACTTCGAGCCGACTCTAAACCGAGAAACACTACTCAGCCTCTTAGGAAAATAGCTCATAAGGATATTCACCAATGGCTCGATTTCACTTTGATACCATGGCTGGCAGACCGTTTATCGATTACAAAGGCGTCTCTTGCCGACATAAGAAGCTGCATCTCTGAGCTTTTCCATAATATCGAAGATCACACTCAGTACGATATTGGAAGCATATTTGTTCAGCACTACCCTCATGAAAAAAGAGTGACGATTTCGTTGTCCGATTTCGGATTGGGCATACCAGAGAAAGTACGAGAGAAAGTGTCGAGTCTTTCTGATTCGACGCCATCAAGCAGGCCGTACAGGAAGGATTTACGTCAAAGTCGCGAGTCACTAATAAGGGATTAGGTCTTGATTCGTTGTTGAAGACAGCCGTAATCCGAAATGGCGGTGAAGTAACAATTTACTCTGGAAGGGCCATTGTGCGCTTTTATAAAAAGGACGAAGCAAGTATAGGGTCTTATGTATTCGCAGATGTGGGTTTCTGTCCCGGAACTACGATTGATATCGATCTGCGTACCGACACAATCGAGGCTTTGCCTGACGAACGCGAGGATCTGGAATGGTAATTCGCATTCTTGACATTGTGCGGGGGGCTGACACGGCGGAGCAAGGGGGCCTTGTTTACGCTCGGCTGCAATCCGCCTTTGCGGATAGCGGTACCGTGACCGTTTCATTTGACGGTCTTAATATTGCAACCTCGTCTTTTGTTGCTGCCGCCTTTCTACCGCTTTTGGAACAATACAGTTTTGATGAGTTAAAGCGACGCATGCGAATCATAAACTCGACGCGCCAAATAAATCAGCAGATTAAATCCCGCCTGGAACGCGAAGCAGCCACTGCAGCTTGATCCTGATTGGACCGTTGCCGGCTCTGAGTGGTGATAGCGGATGCTTGGTTTGTGATCGTCACGCGTGCTTTAGCATTCGAGCTCTCAAATTTAAATCGATCCGGCGTTGATCGAGCACTTCAGCCGTATATGCGGGGAACTTCACTACTGGCTCGGTGCCCTCCGGAAGACCTGCTTGCAGTCGCCGATCGCCACCGTTGAGGTTGATGGACGCTTCTTTTTGAAGGCGGCGCGCACGGAAGGGTGCGCTAAACGTTCGTCAATCCGATGAGCATGCCTGCCCCGGATGCGATTCTCGTTTGGCTCACTGTCAAAGAGCAATTCATGTTCACGTCGCCAAGTGTCAGAAAGGCCCTGGAGCCCGACTTGCCGCTCGCTCAAAATCAAAGTCATGCATGCCCTTAAGTGAACAGGTACTCCCCGAGCAAGCGGGTTGGATATTTTGCAAGCATATCGCGCCCGCACCCAAAGGATCCCGCAAGTTGCCCAGCTACCGCGGCGACGGTGTCTGCAGCTCCGGCTAGTACCCAACTTCACTGAAGAGCGAATGAAGCGGTCTGCTCGGATTCTGGAGTCGAATTAGTCACTTATTGACGATCTGTGGCAGCTCGCCGTCTAACGATTTTGGGTACTAGATTGGTCACCGGCAACACCGCGGCCTCGGCCCGCTCGCCAGAGCTCGAGAGGCTTCTGGCGGTCGGAGTTCAGTGCAGCAGAGTCTATCGCCTGATTACGCTTGAACCGAAGGCTGATATAATTTCCCCAATGCGCCTGACTGCCGTCACCTCTGCCGTGAACTACCGCCGAATCCAGCGAGCGCGCGCGTGGCTGGAAAGCAGAGGACCGGCCGAGGAGGTGTTGATCGTCGGGGCAACCCTCGACGCGGCCAACGAGCTCGCTCGCAGCGTCGTCAAGGAGAAGGGCGCCGCCTTCGGATGGCATCGGCTCACCTTGTCTCAGCTGGCCGCTGCGATTGCTGCGCCCGTGCTTGCAGCTCGCGGGCTCGTCCCGCTCAGCCGACTCGGGACCGAAGCGATTGTCGCCCGGCTCATCCACCGTCTGAAGGCCGAGGGCGGGCTCGAGCAGTTACCAGCCGTCGCCGACACACCCGGATTTCCGCGCGCCATCGCCGGCGTCATTGCGGAGTTGCGGCTCGGCAAGAGTGCACTCAGAGCGACCGACAAGCGTTGCGCCGGATCTCGTGCCGCTGATCGGGGCATATGAAGCCGAGCTGGCGGAACGGGTCTTCACCGATTGGCCGGGCGTGCTGGCGCTCGCGACGGATGCGATCGGGCGGCCCCGACCGGCATCGGCTGATCGGTCTGCCGACGCTCCTCCTGGACGTGGCGATCGCAAGCGAAGCCGAACTCGCATTTGTGACTGCGCTCCTGGCGACGGCGCCGGCAGCGCTGGCGACAGTACCGGCTGCAGATGTCCGACCATCGGACGTTTCCGCGATCGCTTTGGGTTCAAGATCGAAGATCTCGATCACGTGCCCGTCGGCGGAGGATCGCGTGATGCAGCCGGCACCGGCGCACTCGCGCGGCTCCAGCGTCACCTCTTTAACGAGCGCGACAAACCCCCAGAGGCGCAGCCCGACAACCAGATCGAGGTGTTCTCCGCGCCGGGCGAAGGCCGCGAATGCGTCGAGATCGCTCGCCGCGTGCTCGCGCTGGCACGCGACGGCATCCCGTTCGATCGCATCGCCGTTCTCTTGCGCTCGCCCGAGGATTACCGCGCGCACCTGAAGAGGCGTTCGCTCGTGCCGACATTCCGGTCCATTTCGCTCGCGGCGCAGTGCGGCCCGACCCTGCCGGGCGCGCCTTCTGTGCGCTTGCTCGAATGCGCCGCCGAAGGGCTCTCGGCGCGGAAGTTCGCCGAATATCTGTCTCTCGGCCAGGTGCCGGACGCCGCGGCCGATGGTGTGGCCCCCGGAGGCCAAGCCGCGGGGCGATCTTTGGATTGCGCCCGACCCGGAGCTTGTCCCGACGTTTGCGACCGAAGAGCGCGAGCGACGTCGCCGCATCCGCTGCAACGGACGCCGCGGCCGCACCCGCGACGAAGCCCCTGTCCGAGACGGGCAACTGAGGGCGCCGCGGCGTTGGGAGCGCCTGCTCGTCGAGGCGGCGGTGATCGGCGGCCGCGATCGCTGGCGGCGCCGGATCGACGGCCTCGCCAACGAACTGCGCCTGCAACCTCGCCGAGCTTGGCGGGGAAGACGAGACGCAGGCGGCGGCGCTCGGCGCGAACGCTCGACGATCTCGCCGCCTTCGCCGGCTACGCCCTGCCACTCATCGACGAGCTCGACAGTCTGCCGGCCGAGGCGCGACTGGGGCGAGTGGCTCGACCAGCTCGGCGCGCTCGCGACCCGGGCGCTCAAGCAGCCCGACCGCGTGCTCGCGATCCTCGCCGGAGCTGGCGCCCATGGCTCCGGTCGGTCCGGTCGAGCTGAGCGAGGTCCTGATCGTCCTTCGAGGCCTGCTCCTCGAGGTCGCCGTGCCGCCCCCGGCGCAGCGATACGGAAAGATTTTCGTCGGCCCGATCGACGCAGCGCGAGGGCTCAGCTTCGAAGCGGTTTTCGTGCCGGGCCTCGCCGAGAAGATGTTCCCGCGCAAGATCGTCGAGGAGCCGATCCTGCTCGATGCGGTGCGCGAGCAGATCGGTGGCGGTCTTGCGACGAACCAGACCGCCTTGAGCGTGAGCGCCTCGCGCTTGCGCTCGCGGCCGGCGCGGCCGAGCGCCGGATCTGTTTTTCCTATCCCGCGGCTCGATCTCGACCAGGCGCGACCGCGCGTGCCCTCCTTCTACGCCCTGGAAGCGGTGCGAGCCGCCGAGGGCCGGCTTCCCGATTTTGCCGAGCTCGCGCGGCGGGCCGAGACCGCAACGACAGCCCGTCTTGGCTGGCCGGCGCCGCCCGATCCCGCCGACGCGATCGACGATGCCGAGCACGATCTCGCCATTCTCGATCGCCTCATGGCCCTTTCCGATGAGAGCGCCGGCGCGGCCCGCTATCTCCTGACCGTCAATCCGTATCTCGCCCGGGCCCTTCGGAGCCCGCTATCAGCGATGGAGCCCCGACTGGACGTCCGCCGATGGGCTGGTCAGTCGGTCGGACACGGTTCGGGCGATCATGGCGAGGCACGCGCTCGGCGCCCGCAGCTATTCGCCGACCGCGCTCCAGAACTATGCCCGCTGCCCGTACCGGTTCTTCCTGCAGGCCGTCCATGGCCTCGCGCCGCGTGAAATGCCGGAGACGATCGATGAGCTCGACCCCCTGCAGCGCGGCTCGCTCATCCACGATGTCCAGTTCGAGTTGTTCGCGCGCCTGCGCGACGAGAACCTGCTGCCGGTTCGGCCAGGCAATCTCGACCGGGCGCGGCAGCTCCTCGACGCGGTCATCGACGGAGGTCGCTGCCCGTTACCAGGACGACCTTGCCCCGGCCATCGACCGCGTGTGGGAGGATGGCATCGCTGCGATCCGCGCCGATCTGCGCGAATGGCTGCGGCGAGCAAGCGAGGACGACTCCGGCTACGTGCCGTGGCATTTCGAGCTGTCCTTCGGGCTGGCAGCACCGCCTCGAGCGCCGCCAAGCCGACCCGCGATCGGTGGCCGATGCCGTCGACCTTGACTGCGGCATCCAGCTTCGCGGCTCGATCGACCTCGTCGAGCGCCATCCCGTCCGGGCTCCTGCGGGTCACCGATCACAAGAGCGGCAAGTTCGACGGCAAGCGCAAGCAGCTCATCGATGGCGGTAAGACGCTGCAGCCCGTCTTTACGCGCTTGCCGCGGAAAAGCTGTTCGCCGGAGAAGGCAAGGTCGACGTGCGGCCGCCTCTACTTCTGCACATCGGCTGGCGGCTTTGCGGAGCAAACCGTCCCGCTCGATGAGCGGGCGCGCGACGCGGCCATGCAGGTCGCCGAAGCCGTCGGCGATGCGATCGCGCGTCCGTTCCTGCCGGCCGCACCGGCCGAGGGACAATGCGAGCGCTGCGACTACCGGGTCGTCTGCGGCCCGTATGAGGAGCGCCGCTCGGCACGCAAGCCGCAAGGGAACCTCGAGCCGCTCATTGACGCTGCGGGCATTGCCATGACCGACCTCGCTGACGCCGAATGCGCGATCGCCGGATCCTCACCGAATTCGGCGCGACCTTCTTCGTTGAAGCGGCGGCCGGGACCGGCAAGACGACGGCGCTGGTCGGCCGCATCGTCGGGCTGATCCGCAAGCGGCCGTGGCACGCTCGACCGGCATCGTCGCGGTCACCTTCACCGAGAAAGCGGCCGGCGAGATGAAGCTGCGGCTGCGCATCGAGATCGAGCGGGCGCGAACGGACGCCGACGCCGAAGAGCGCGACCCGGCTCGACCGCGCGCTCGAAGAACTGGAGCTTGCCCGCATCGGCACGATCCACGCCTTCTGCGGCGATCTTCTCAGCGAGCGGCCCGTCGAGGCCGGCATCGATCCGCTCTTCGAGATTGCTCGACGACGAGGAGGCGGAGGCGCTGGCCGACCAGGCGTTCGAGCGCTGGTTGCAGCGGATTCTCGCGGACCCGCCGGAGGGCTCCGCGGCGCATCCTGCGGCGGCGGTCGGGTTCGATCCTCCGCGGAGCAGCTGCGCGCCGCAATGCAAAGCCTCCGCGAACATCGCGATTTTCCGGCGACCTTGGCGGCGCGATCCTTTCGACCGCGATGGCGCGATCGACACATTGATGCGAGCGCTCGCTGAGGTCGGGAGCGCTTGCGGCCGCGAGTTCCTGGCCGGACGATCCGCTGGCGCGCAATCTAGCCGAGATCGCGCGCTTCGTGCGCGAGGCGACGCGCCTCGAAGCGGTGCGCGGCCGCGATTACGACGGGCTCGAGGCGGAGCTGCGCGAGCTTGCAAGGAACAGGAGGAGATTTAGCGGCTGGGACTGGAAGGGATCGCCGAAGACGACGTTCGGCCAGGTGACGCGCGACGAAGTATTGGCCCGCCGCGACGGCGTGCAGTGCTGATCTGGAAGCCTTCGTCGCCGCGAGCGAAGCCGATCTCGCCCCGCTGCTCCATGAGGCGCTGCAGGCGGCGATCGCCGACTACGAGCTTCTGAAGGCGAAGTCAGGCCGCCTCGATTTCCTCGACCTCCTGATCAAGGCGCGCGATCTCGTCCGCGATAACGAGGGTGCGGCGGAGCTGCAGAGCCGCTTCACGCATTTCTTCGTCGACGAGTTCCAGGACACCGATCCGCTTGCAGGCCGAGATCCTGCTTCTGCTCGCGGCGGACGATCCGAACGTAACGGATTGGCGCGCGGTCCGCCCGTTTCCGGGCAAGCTGTTCCTGGTCGGCGACCCGAAGCAGTCGATCTACCGCTTCCGCCGCGCCGACGTGACGCTCTA
The DNA here is from genome assembly GCA_963837035.1 of uncultured Pseudomonadota bacterium. Lineage (GTDB taxonomy): Bacteria > Desulfobacterota > Binatia > Binatales > Binataceae > JASHZA01. Next base: position 14,702 of record CAWIMH010000012.1, on the reverse strand, counting down.
TGAGGACGTCAAGAGACGCCTGCTCGCCGTCGGCGCCGAACTGCTCCACCTCACGACCAGCTTTCGGGCGCCGCCCTCGATCCAGCGCTTCGTCAATGACGCCTTTGCGCCCGCGATCGCGGCCGATGCCGAGGCGCCAGCGCGGCTATGTGGCCCTCGAGCCGTGCGCGGCCGGAGATCGCGGGCCGTCCAACGATCATCGCGCTGCCGGTTCCGCAGCCGTATGGCGACTACGGCAAGATCATCGACTGGCGCATCGACGAATCCCTGCCCGGCGCCGTCGGCGCCTTCATCGACTGGCTGATCAACGAGAGCGGCTGGACGGTCGAAGAGGAGCAACGCCGCGTCCCGATCCGGCCGCGCCATATCGCCATTCTCTTCCGCCGCTTCCGGAATTTCGGACCGACGTTACGCGACCGTATGTCCGTGCGCTCGAAGCGCGGCGCATCCCGCACGTCCTGGTCGGAGGCCGCTCGTTCCATGATCGCGAAGAGGTCATCGCGCTGCGCAACGCCATCACCGCGATCGAGTGGCCTGATGACGAGCTCAGGGTCTTTGCCACGCTGCGCGGCCCCTTCTTCGCCCTCAGCGACGAAGCGCTGCTCGCGTTCCGACAATATTCAATGGTGACGGCACGCTCACGGTCCGCCACCTCAACCCGGTGCGGCCCATCGACCGCGCAACACTTGATCCGGCGAGCGTCGAGGTCGCCGACGCGCTGGAGCTCTTGCGCCGGCTGCATGTAGGCCGCAACAGCCGGCCCATCGCGCAGACCGATCACGATGTTGCTGGAAGCCGTCCGGGCACATGCCGGCATCGCCCTCTGGCAGAACGGCGAGCAAGCGCTCGCGAATTGCCAGACGGCTGATCGACCTGGCGCGGCATTTCGAGCGCGGCGCCTCCTCGTTCCGGGCATTCGTCGAGAGCGTGGAGGAGGAAGCGGAGCACGGAGAGGCCGACGAAGCGCCGATCGTCGAGGAGGGCACCGAAGGCGTGCGGGTGATGACCGTCCACAAGGCCAAAGGCCTGGAATTCCCGGTCGTGATCCTCGCCGATCCGACCTGCCCGGCTACCCGCGACGTACCCGAGCCGGCACATCGATCCGGCCCGCTCGCTGTGGCTGGAACCGCTCTGTGGCGCGACGCCGATCGAGCTGCTTGAAGCGAGCGACCTGGAGATGAAGCGCGATCGCGCCGAAGCGATCCGCGTCGCCTACGTTGCGGCGACACGCGCCCGAGATCTCTTGGTCGTGCCGATCGTGCGGCGATGAGCCTATCGAGGGCTGGTTCGACGTCCTCGACCCCATGCTCTATCCGCCCGAAGACGCGCGCCGGCGCTCTCAGCCTGCACCCGGATGCCCGGCCTTCGGCGAGGACAGCGTGCTCGAACGGGGACCGAAGGGCAATTCCGCCCGCCAGCGGCTCCGTCCGGCCCGGTCTGCACGGCCAGCGCCGGGTGGCGCACCGGTCGTGTGGTGGGACCCGGCCATCCTTGCCCTCGATGTCGAGGAACACGCCCCGCTGCGCCACCAGCGCATCCTCGAGGCGGATGCGGACTGCGCTGCCGCCGCGGAGAGCGAGCGGAACTATGCGGCGTGGAAGACGGAGCGCAAGGCACTGCTCGCAAAGGCCTCCGAGCCGTCGCTGCTCGTCCAGACGGTTACATCGCTCGTCCGCTCTCGCGGCCGGGAGGGCCGCGACCGAAGGATCCGGTTCGGGTGCGGAGCCTCGCGTTGACGTTCGAGAGGGTCGAACGCGGCGATCTCGAGCGGCCTGGTGGACGGCGATTCGGAGCACTGGTGCACGCGCTTCTGGCATCGATCGATCTCAAGGCCGACGCTCCTGCAGTTGAGGCGGCGGCGTCTGTGCATGGCAGGATCGTGGCTGCGACTGCGGAGGAAATAAGCCGCTATCGCCACCGTCAGCCGCGGCCTCGAGCATCCGATCCTGCGCAGGGCGGCGAGCGCCGGAAACAGCGGCCTCCGTCGCGAGACACCGGTCATGCTTACCTTGGAGGATGGCGGTCTCGTCGAGGGGGTGATCGACCTCGCCTTCCGCGACGACACGCCGGAGTTCGCCGGCTGGACCGTCGTGGACTTCAAGACCGATCGGGAATTCGAGGAAACGTCGGACCGCTACATCGCGCAGGTGCGCGTCTATTCACAGGCGGTCGGCGCGGCGACGAGCGCGCCTACGCGCGGCGTCCTGCTGGTCGTCTGAAGGTGCGTAAAGCTCGTTTCGACTCTTTTGAGCTCGTCACGCGATTGGTCGAGGTCGGGCGTACCCATCACCACGGAGATAACTTGCCACCATAGGTCTCGTCGTCATTAGCGCGCAGATTGCAAGAGCCGATCTGTGCTTTTGTGCGCCACACCAGCCCCTTCCGGCGCTCTTGCCCCTTTCCAGCAGAATAGGGCTGCGCGGCGCGTAGATGCCCCAGGATTGGTTTTTGCCTTGGCCGCAGCCCCGAAAAAGCAGCTAAGTCGAAGGGCGCTGTACGCGCCGCCAGTCGCCAGGGTGCCACCTCTCCCATATTCGGGAGAGGTGCCAACTGGGCGCCGGGAGAGGGCCGAGAATTGTGGATGCAATTGTTGGGCATCGGCGGAAAACGGTTGCGGACAGCCACGGCGAATTTCCCATGGAAGCGTTTTATCGGCGTTTCAGAACGGGGATTTTTGTGAGTTCTCGGTGCAATGCCTGGGATGCGCTGCACGCGCGTTATCTTACGAAGAGCACGCTTGCGCCAATCGAGCCGAACTGTTTTTTGCGCGACCGCGCCGCGCCGAAATTGGAACGCATTATCAATTCGCGGCGCCGTATTAAAACGCTTATGCAGCTGAAATGGCTTGGCGTGAATACAAACGGCACAAGCGCGACGGCGAACAGTATCTCGCGATGGCCGATGCTGCGCTCACTCACCCGGCGTTATCAATGGTTTCAATTGATTTATCAAAACGTGCTACGTGGAAAGTGCATTAACTCTTCGAATTTTCCTGGAACTCCAAGTTAAGATGTTGCGGTAATATATCCTGATACGAAAAGCGAGCTGGGGCTTGGCCTCAAATGGCGAACGTCGAAATAACATTAATTCGGTGGGATTTGAGTAGCGAAAAAATTCTACGGCCGCTGCACCGCGTAGGTGGTGGATATGCCGTCACCTACAAACGAAGGAAATGGAAGATCGATAACCAACGCAGGATCGATCTGAGAAGCGCGAAGCCACTGCCGGAAAGCGCCGTGGCGCGAATTGCCACCGGACAAGAAGCCACAGAGCTCGTGCAAGACGGCGGAACAAACGGCTCGAAGCAAGCTTCACCTGAGCCCAGGGTACCGGCAAGCCCGCCGCCGAGTAGCAGTATGCCGCTTCTGGTAGTCGTCCCTGCGAATGATCCTAAGTTCGACGATCTCGATTCCTCCCAGAAGGTGGTAGCCGAACAGCCATCCGCTGTGCGCCAGTTGGTCGATGCAGGCCCTGGCACGGGAAAGACTGCTGTCGCCTGCAGTCGCATCGAATGGCTTGTAAAAAATGAAAAGGTTCCGCCGGCGCAGATCTGGCTCATCAGTTTCACCCGTACTGCCGTCCACGAGATCCGTGAGCGCGTAACACGCCTTCTCAACCGGAGCATTTCGAAAGCCGTTCAGATGGCCACGTTGGACTCCATGGCGTGGCAGCTTCACTCAGGTATTAATAGGACGGCTTCCATTTCCGGGAGCTTCGACGACAACATTCGAGCTCTTCATGGCGAACTCGAGGACAATCGAAACGTCGAGGAATACCTCGGAGAGCTGCGACACCTTGTGATCGACGAAGCCCAAGACATCGTGGGCGTGCGGGCAGATCTCCTGCTGGCCCTCATAGAAAAGCTTCCGGCATCCTGCGGAGTGACGGTCTTCGCGGACGAGGCACAGGCGATCTACGGCTTTGCTGCGGGGGACCAAGGGGACGAAGATGACGTCCACGACGGAATGGAACCTGAATTGACGTTGCCGCGACGCATTCGCGATTTAGCGATAGGTCATACATTTGTCAGCCGGGTTCTCGATCAGGTTCATCGTACCACTGATGCGAATTTGAAGACGATATTCACTCAAGTGAGGCTTGAGGTCCTCGAGCCATCAGAGGATGCCTTGGAGCGCAATCGGGCGGTTCGAGAGCGGCTAGGAGCCTTGCTCATTGTGAGGCGCCGAGAAAGATCGAAGAAGCAGTGGCCGGCCTTCCGGATGATGCCTTCATCCTATTCCGCCGACGGATTGAGGCAATTCGCGCCTCAGCGACGCTGCGGCGGGCCGGCTTCGCCCATCGTCTTCGCATATCCGGCCTGCCTTTGACGATTGGGCCATGGGTGGCTTTGGCCCTTGGAGGGGCCGACGAAGCGCGGCTCAGCGAGACGAGTTTCGCGAAGCTCTGGGCTGAACACGTTGCCGATACGCCACTTGCAACGCTTGATGAAGCGGAGGCGTTCCGATTGCTCAAGGGCCTTGCACCTGACCGCACGGAACGAATGATCGACCTGAGGCTGTTGCGAAACAGGCTTGCGAGCAAGCCCCCGTCGTCGATTGCCCGCGTTGAACTGGGAACATCTGGACCTATCGCGGAACAATCCACGCATCAAAAGGGCGCGAGGCAGCGTCGGTTACCCTGATGATGCCTGGAAATCCCGGTGAGGTAGAAACAGAGCTCGCCATCGATGAAGAAACACGAGTGCTTTTTGTGGCTGCGACGCGCGCTCGCCAACAGCTGAGGATTTCGAGTGGGGATAGCTCGAGTCCCGGAAAAAAGGTGAACGGGCGCGCCTACCGTTTTGACTACTGGAACGGCAGCCCAAAGTGCGATTTTGAACTCGGGCGCGCAGGTGATCTGACTGCGATCGGGTTGGCGGGGCGAAGCTTTTTTGCTGACCAAGCTACAGTCCTTGCCAATCAAAAAAAATGGATCGAGCTCGTATCCAGCGGGGCGGCGGTCGAGGCATATAAATGGAAGGTCGAGGAAGAGTGGCGGTTCAGCATTTCCACCAAGTACAATGCGCCCATTCTCGCGGTCCTCAGCGGCCACATTGATGATGATCTTTACGAGGCGACATGTCTCGCCGTTAGCCATTTCAAACTTGATGGAACGCCACGTAAACCGCGAAAGCTTTCGCCCATTCATGTGCTCGGGCTCACGACGCTTGCGATTGGCGCTGATGATCCGGAGGCCGGAGCGTTGATCGAGCCTTGGAGGTCAACGGGTCTGATTTTGCTCCCCTCCTTTACGGCCTGCCACGGTTCACCGTTAAGACCCGCCGAGGACTAATGTCGTACGCCAGAGACATTCTATTGGAGCGGCTCAGGCAGGATCTGATCGGGCCAGACGCCGTCGACGAGGTGATCGATGATCGTCCCTCCGATCGGTATCTGACAGGCATTCTCTGGCCCCCTTCGACCCGAATGACCAGCGAAGATATGGACCATCTTGGCACGGGTGGAGATGGAAGGCAGTGAAGGAGGGGAAGAGGACGAAGTGCCTCTGGTAGGCGCGATGCGCCCATGTGTATGCGGCCTTTCCTTTGCTGTTGGAGGCGACGCGCGCGTCGACCTTCTGGTTGAAGCTGCTTATTACGAACGGGAAGAAGGCGAGAAACGACGGGTTCGCTGGCGGCGTCATGCCATTCAATCCCCTCGAATAAAATCGACTGCACGCAATCATACAAACTTCCAGTCCCTAGCACCTTGGATGGAACTACGCTTCACGTGCGGTCTGCGCCATGGTCGGACAAAGACGCCCACCTGGTTACGCTCACGCTGGCAAATGCTGTCACCGTCCAGGAACAGTCTCGACAGGCGAATGATAGCTACGTTGTTTCAGGTAAAGCTGATCGTCAGCCCGACAGCCGACTCCCCACCTTCTGCCACGGCCTGATCCGCGCCCGATAATCGATGAGGATGACCGGTCGCGCTACGCTGCTTTATCGGGACGCGCATCAGTTTGCTGTGGGTCACACCTGTTCTGCAACCTGGATGGCACCGTCCGATGACAGAACCGCGCAACGGATCACAACAGAGTGGATACCCACTGTTGAAGTCGAATCCGTGAAGGCGGAAGGCCACGCCGTGTTTGAAGAACTTGATCGTGGAGAAGGGCAGCCGCTGGATGCTGTGTGGCTTTCCGAAGCCGATGATTTATCACTTGGTCGCGCATTGCTTCGTCTTCCCGCGACCTATCGCAAATGGCTCGCTGCCAATGAAGCACGCGTTGCCGGTTTGGCGACCCCTCAGCCTTCCGCGAATCGGCACGGCGGCACCTGGACGAGTGCGAGGCGGTGGCCTTGCGTCTTGAAGCCGGCGCGAGACGAATCTCTTCAGGACGCGAACCTGGCGGTGGCCTTTCGTCTTGCCAACAAGGCAATGGTTGTACAACGGCTCTGGGCCCAGGGTCAGCCGCTGCATTAACTTGCCATTCCAGCTTGGATTTCTGCTGCTGGCCGCAGCATCAGCAGCTGACGATGACGATGAACACCGCATGACAATGGATTTGCTGTGGTTCCCGACCGGCGGCGGCAAGACCGAGGCCTATCTCGCCCTGATTGCGTTTGTAGCTTTTGCGCGAAGGCTGCGCCCGGGCAGGGCGGGGGGCAGGTGTGGCTGCCCTGATGCGATACACACTCCGATTGCTCACGACTTCAGCAGTTTCTTCGTGCGGCGGCGATGATCCTTGCATGCGAGGCGATACGCCGTGGTCGTATTCCAACGCGGGACCAGAGCACAAAGCTGGGCGATAGCCCATTCGGGATCGGTCTATGGGTGGGCGGTGACGCGACGCCAAATGACATTGCGACGGCTGCAGATGCGCTCAACAACGACGAGGGTCCGACGCCAAGACAAATAGTCAAATGTCCGGCATGCGCCCAGGATCTGAAATGGGCTGCTCGCCGGTCAAACGGCAAACCGGTTTCCATCGAGACTTTCTGCGTCAATTCCACATGCATTCTACATGACGAACGCACGCCGCTGCCGATCTTCACAGTAGACGAAGATATCTACGCCGCTCGACCGACGCTGCTTCTGGGAACTGTTGATAAATTTGCGACAATCGTCGGCTATCCACTCACCGGCCAGTCTTTTGACGCCGGCGGCAACTCACCACCGGATCTTGTGATACAGGACGAGCTTCACCTGATCTCGGGTCCGCTGGGGACTCTGGTCGGTCTGTACGAGGCAGGTATTGATCGCCTGTTCTGGCGTGCCGGCCGGCCACCAAAGGTCATCGGGTCGACTGCCACAATTCGACGTGCTGCCGAGCAGGTGAAAGCGCTGTTCGATCGGGCAGTCTGCCAGTTTCCCCCGCCTGCACTTGATGCGAATGATTTGGGGTTTGCCGTCGTCGATCCGGATGAGCCCGGCGGCTTTATGTCGGCGTTACGACCGCGGGCCGATCGGCAAAATTCACGCTGCAGGCTGTTTCGGGCTCATTGCTGCAGTCAGGGCAGGCCGGTTTTGTCAACGACGCGCAGCGCGATCCGTATTGGACACTTGTAACCTATTTCAACTCGCTTCGTGAGCTGGGCGGAGCCCTTGTCCTGATGCAGGACGACGTTCCGGATGCGATCCGGCTCTATGCGCGACGACGCGGCGAGCAGCGCAACGAAAGACAGACATTATACGTTCAGGAGCTTACGTCGCGCCGGACTCAGAAAGAGGTGCGCGACATGCTTCACGAGATGGCAATTCCAGCGGGTCGCCCTGAAGCCCTCGACGTAATGCTCGCAAGCAACATGCTCAGCGTGGGCGTTGATATTCCGCGGTTGGGCCTGATGGTTGTCAACGGTCAGCCGAAAGGCATTGCAGAATTACATTCAATCAACCAGTCGCGTTGGCCGACGCCACCCCGGAATCATCGTATGTGTGCTGAACAACGGCAAGGCTCGCGATCGCTCACACTATGAAGCCTTCAGTACCTGGCACCAGACCCTTTACAGGGACGTCGAAGCGACCAGCGTCACACCCTTTGCGTCACGGGCACGAAATCGCGCGCTGCATGCCGCCCTCATCGTTGCCGCTCGGCATCTCGTCCCGGACTCGCAGCAAATCCGCAACTGGATCCGGCAAAAATCACGGCAATCGAGGCGCTGATTTCGGACATCGTCACTCGCGCAGATGACATTCATCATCAGAAACGGCCGTGCGCGCCGAACTGGAACGGTTTCTGGAGGCTTGGCGGACACGACGATCCCCAGTCTGGTGGGATCATCGCAATCCCGGCAGATCACTTCTGGTGAGTGCAGAGGCCGCAGCGGCGCTGCGAGCTCAGAGCATGGATGCGCGAGGCGCAACTCCAACTCAAAACAGTATGAGAAATGTCGAGGCGGGAGTGCCCTTCCGACTTGCGAACAGGTCTTGCGGCGAGCCACCACGTCATGAGCGACATAGGGCAGCTCAGACGGAGTGGTCTGGTTTCGACATTCGGGCCGGGAGCCATCGTTGATTTTCGCGACGGCGACGCTGCGATATCAGGAGTTGTCGCCGGACTTGAAGAATGGGATCGCAGTTTTCCTCCTCCGGGGACTGCCAATCCTCAGAGCACCACTGAGCCGCGCCTGATGCAGAAACTGCGGCAACGCGGTCTGCAGATTGCAGGGTTTCGCCTCCCGCCGGTCCTGCCGCATCGCGATCTTGATACGGTTCGGATCGTCTGGTGGCGGCCGAGTTTCCTCATTGGCATCAGTGTCCGCGCTGCGATCGTGTCGGACACTCGACTCATGGGGTAAGCGCCCGGGAGGTGCCGCAAGGTATTGCCCGCATTGTACGGAGGGACGCGACATTAATGTTGTGCCAGTACGGTTCGTCATGGCCTGCGAACACGGCCATCTTGACGAATTCCATGGCACAGATGGGTCAGTCATGAGCGGGGCTGCACGCGAGGCGACGACTTTCTGTTTTGAAGGCAGTTGGCGCCGGTCTTTCCGGGCTCGTACTTTCCTGTCCGCACTGCGGTGCTGAAAGGAACATGGACGGAGTTTTTGGAAAGGAGACATGGGAACGCCAACGTCTGCCTTGTGCGGGACGGAGGCCGTGGCTCGCTGGGGGTGATCAGGTCGGTTGCCAGGAGGTTCCCCGCGCTGTGCAGCGCGGAGCAACGAACCTCTACTTCCCGGTGACAGAATTTCGCTTGATATACCGCCCTGGTCGGATCGGCTGCAACAGCAGCTTGGGCAGTACTGGGCGCGATCCTATCGGTGGAAGATGCGACCCAGCGCGCAAATTTTATTCGAGATTTTTGTGCCGACGGCGCTGCAGCCGGTAGTGCAGGCATATGGCTGGACTGCCGACCGGCTTGTGGAGGAAATCGAGCGCAGGCTCGCGATATTGAATGACACTCAGCATGAAGATCTGCGGACTGCGGAATACACGCAGTTTGCATTCGGTCAGGATACGCGGCGGGATTTGGGACACCAGTTCGAAATCCGCGTTAGATCCGTACCTGACGAAATTGCGCCGTGGATCAGTCGGGTGGTGCGTGCCGTTCGGCTTCGAGAGGTGCGAGCCCTGACCGGCTTCACCCACCTGACCACCGGGCGAAGGCGACGACCTGAGAATAGCCAGCATTTCTCTCGGCAATGTCGGCTGGCTTCCTGCAATAGAGGTATTTGGCGAGGGAATTCTTTCTCGATCTTTCGAGAGCGCGTCTTCTTCGATGGGAATCGAGACGAGCGGTCAAATCTCGTGCAGCGGAGATCGCGCAGCTCTGGACGAGGAATACGAAGCGCGCTTTGGCGAAACGCCAGCCTGGCTTCCTTCAGCGCGGTTCCTTCTTATCCATACACTGGCACATGCATTCATGCGCCAGCTCACTCTTGATTGCGGGTATTCAACCGCGGCCCTTCGTGAACGCCTTTACGTCGAGAAAGGCGAAAAAGGAATGGCCGGACTTCTTGTCTATACCGCCACAACTGACGCGGATGGAACTTTCGGAGGACTGCAGCGCCAGGGGTTGCCAGACCGGATGCGGCGGACCCTTCCGGCCGCCGTCCAGTCGATGGAATGGTGCTCTTCGGATCCGCTCTGCATCTCGGGCAGAATGGCCCCTCCCGAAGCTGCGTCCGGGGCAGCATGTCATGCGTGCGTTCTTGCGCCGGAAACCGCGTGCGAGCATTTCAATCGGCTGCTCGATCGGGCACTGCTCGTAGGATTGCCGGATGACCCGGACATCGGCTTTCTGCGCGGCCTTGTGGGTCCAAACTAGCCATGGCCGTGATCTGGCCACATCGGCTCCCGCGGGCGATCCGGCAGGATCCGCTCCGTTCGGCGGAGTGCCAAGTATTCGATACCCTCCAAGCCAAGCTCGACGACAGCTGGACGGTATTCTATTCGAGACCGTGGCTGGGTCTTTCCAGCGCCGGAGAGGAAATCGATGGTGAATTGATTTCGTCATAGCTCACCCCGAGCATGGATTTCTCAGCGTCGAAGTCAAAGGTGGTAAAATCGATACGATCCTAAGACCGAGAAATGGACAAGTACCGATCGCTACAGAATAATCCACACGATCAAGAACCCTGTAGCTCAGGCGCGGGACTCCAAACATCGAATCCTTAAGCTTCTGAAAAATGACCTCATTCGCGCGCCTGTTGGATCCGCGTGAGACACGGAGTGATCTTTACAGACACCTCCATGCCGCATCGAGATTTCGGGCCTGATCGACCGCGTGCGATATTTGCCGACCGGCAGGAATTCTCCTCAGACATCGCTGCCTGGGTTCAAAGCCGGTTTCACACAACAGAGCCGGATGAACACCAGGACATGCAGGGCGGGCTAGGAGCTGACGGCGTACATGCTCTTGTCAAGCTGCTGGCTGAACCGTTTCACCTGCGCGTACCATTGGTACGGTTCATGGACGATGATGACCGGGAAATTGAACTGCTGACGCAACGGCAGTTCGTGATCCTGTCAGCAATACAACTGCTGAACCGTGTTGCGATTTGCGGCGGTGCGGGTACAGGCAAGACCGTTCTTGCGGTGGAAACAGCAAATCGCGCTGCAGAGCACGGACAACATACGCTGTTGACGTGTTACAACCGCGCTCTTGCCGGCCGACTTGCGTCACAGGTTCGCAATGGCTGCGAAGTGCGCAGTTTTCATTCGCTTTGCGGCAGAGCAGCCCAGCAGGCCGGTATCAGCGCTCCCATTGGCGTTCCCGAACAGACGCTTCACGAGCACATTCTGCCGGAGCTGCTTTTCGATGCCTCAGGGCGATTGCCCGAGTTTCGTTACGACACGATAGTCGTCGATGAAGGCCAGGATTTCCGAGCGCACTGGTGGCCTGCGCTGGAAGCGGTATTGCGCCCTGGGGGCAGACTGGTGATCTTCCATGATTTCAAATCAGCGCCTGTACGGGGATGTCGGCGCTCTTCCAAAGGACCTCGCCGCCCAACCGATTCCACTGAATCAGAATCTTCGCAATACCGATGCGATACTCGAAGTGACGATGTGTCACTATTCGGGAGATCCCATACTGCCAAACGGGATAGCAGGTCTGCCCGTCGACGTGCATACGGTGGCCGATGCGGATAAATGTCGAACCAGACTGGCTGACATAGTCACGCGCTTGTCAAACGTAGAACGCGTTGCGCCGGATGACATAGCCATATTGTCTGCGCGCGAGGACGAAGGCAGACTTCTTGCTCCTTCAGGCCTTGTCGGGGGATTTCCGGTGGCACCATGTGACAAGCCCGTTGCTGGGGCGCTCACGATGGATACGGTTCGCCGATTTAAGGGCCTCGAAGCGCGCGTTGTAATTGTGATTGCGTCTCCCGACCTGTTGGCAGACGCGGAGCTGGCATACGTCGCCACGTCACGGGCAAGGTCAAAACTGATCGCCATCGGCGATTCGACGTCGCTCGCGGGTCTTCTTCGCGGGAGATCACGAACGTAGTCCCGTTTCACCACACCGATCGATATCCATGCCAACAATTGCCAAGATGTGAAGGCGCCACATTGATTGGCCGGAATCGCATGTTCAATGGCTTCAGTCCGCCTGTAACGGCGCTTGCGTTCGGCGGGACATCGAATAGCGTCGGGAAGGGTCGGAATGCGCCCGGATTGGAATGGCAGTCGGCGTGCAGGTCGAGAATGCGAAAGTTGTAAAGAAAACCGTTCAGAAGACGGACCAGAGGAAAGCAGACCGCTTGCAAACCATGCCCGATCGCATCGCCCTGAAACGCCTCACGGCGTCCGATCTCACCTTTTTCGAGAAGTTCTTTCCGGACGCTCGATGCCGGCAATCAGAAGGCCATCAATCTCAATGCCGACGTATTCGTCGAGCGCCTCTATCCGGCGCTTCCCGCGCTCGTTCCCACTCTTGGCGACGTGATCCCGGTCTCGCTCACCATCACCGGTCCCGCCGGTGCATCAGCTCACGTCATCTCCAGGGCCGTGACGAAACGCGAGGCATACAAGAACTGGCGGCTGAACGGCGAATTCGTCCGCGACCCCGAGGGCGAGGCCGGCCGGTTCAGCGTTCTCAAGGCGGGTGATCTCGCCGTGATGGAGTTTGGTGGGGATCCGGGACCGCAACGCCTGAACCTGCTGCTGATCGCTGCGGGATCTCCGGCGGACTCTCCGTCCCATGCGGCCCTGAGCCCGCTCGTGCCCGGCGCCCGCAGAACAATGATCCAGATCACCCGTGCCCAGATTGCTGCCGCGGCAGCCAACGTTCCGGCGGCTCACCCCATCTGGGCGATGGCGGCCGATCCAGAGTTTGACGCGGCGCTCGAGGATGCCGCCCTGGGCGGAATCAGGGGGACGGCGACATTGCGCGTGAGGGTCGCCAAGACCGTGACCGCAGCCACGCTTGCAGCTGCCAAAGCCGCCGCAGAGAAGAACGGCCGTGATGGTGAGGCGCTGGCATGGATCCAACTCCAGAAAATGAAGAATGCCGGTACATGGGCATCGGTTGAATGGAGCTCCAGAGCCAACGCAGTATCCTCTTTCGATTTCCGCGCGTTCGACGGTAGCGGTGCGGCAGTCCGAATCGACGCGAAAAGCACCAACGGTGAATTCGATCGAGTTATCCACATGTCGTCTGCTGAGCTCATAGCTGCAGCCGATGGTAACCGCTATGATCTTTGGCGTGTCTACGGCTTAAATGAAGACGGTGCCCGCCTGCGGATCGCCGAAGATATCGGAGCGGTTGCGAAGTCCATTGTCGAAGCAATGGATCTGCCGGCCGGCGTGAGCGTCGACAGCGTGTCGATCGATCCTGCCGCACTGACTTGGGGCGCCGAAATCCTGATTGAACGACTTGAAGACTTCCCTGGCGGAAATTAGCTATTCGGCTGCGACCATTGGCTCCTGCCCGGCCTTCAGCGCCTCCGCAAGCGAGGCAACCATCACCTTCGCGATCTCGCGCGCCATGATGGGCGGCACGGCATTTCCGATCTGGCGAAAGGCCGGGTTCATCGTGCCGGCGAATACGAAGCCGTCCGGAAATGACTGAAGGCGCGCCGCCTCACGGACTGTGATGACGCGGCCTTGGGTGCTGTCGTAGTGGATATGGGAATATGTGTCTTTGCCGATGTGCGCCATCAGCGTGCGCGCGGGCCCGTTCTCGCGCAGCTTCCACCAACGGTTTGGAAACTTGCTGGGATCATAGGGTGGCACCATGGCGCGGTGGAGGCGCTTCCATTCGGCGTTGCCGCGCGTGAATGCGCTGTCGGCGCGCTTCTTCCTCGAATAGCCGGTTCGCGACGCGATGTGCCGCGGGGTATTCATCGCCCTGCTGCATCGCCTCGAAAATGATGGTGTCGCGCGGAAGATATCGGAGAACATGGTCATAGACGCCTTCGCCTGCCTCGAAGCCCGGCCATGAGCGCATTTCGCGGGCGAATGTCGGAAAGCTGCCGGGCGCGATCTCTCGGTAGCGCGCAAGTTCGGTGAATCGGCGCGCGCCGCGCCGCAACTTCCTTCCGGTGGAGCGTGATGGGCGGCAGATCGCCGATCGCCTCCGCAGCCGTGACCGCCGGGGGAATTCCGGACCGCCAGTATCCGGAGCGACATATGCACCACCGCCGAATAGATCGATCAGCTTGAGAGCCACGGAGCGGGTGCCTCCGTACCCGAACGGAAGATCGCAGCGGTGCGTGGCCGCGCGGAAACCGGATCGGTGCACCGAGTGCCTTGTGAAAAGCATCATGAACACGCGATCGCGCATCTGCGGCACACCGTGATGCGCGCTGTTGATCAGCGAATAGCGCGCGTCATATCCCATCACATCGAGAGCCTCGACCATCTCCTGAACGATATTGTGCCCGCCGTGATTTAGGATGTCGGTACGTTCTCCATCAGCAGCGCCAGCGGCTTCAGGCGGTCGATGTAGTGCAGATAGCGGAGATAGAGGTTTGCGCGCGGATCAATTTTGAAAGCCTGCGGGTGTTCGGCGATTTCGCGCAGCTTTGCGCGGCCCAACGCGTGCATATGCTTGGCAGGGCGGGCCACCGATGATGATGTCGATCGCGTGCGACGGCGCCCCCAGACCGAAATCCTCGACCAATTCCTCGGGATCGATCTTGGTGATGTCGCGCGGCTTCGCGTGATGTTCGACCACATCGTCCGGATGGCCCTTGAGAAATTGATCGCGTGCGAGCGCGCCGCCAGATCATCAATTTCCATCGCCGCGACAATGTCATAGCCTGCCGCCTGAAATCCGAGGCTCAGACCGCCACACCCTGCAAA
>CAWIMH010000011.1:0-86418 GCA_963837035.1 uncultured Pseudomonadota bacterium | reverse complement strand
CCCGTATTGGCGGCGGATCGCATGCCCCTCTGTTGAACTGTACTTCTTAACGTTAGCAGCGCTACATGAGCATCCAGATTTGACTAGGATATTGTTCGCCGACACGAGCTGGGCCCCCACGCTCAACTATGCTACAACGAAACCCTGATGAGGCACCCACAGGCTCAGTATAGGCAAATATCGGTAACTCGAAAGGTGAAGATAAAAGGCGTGTTGGGTGGTACTCTCACTCGTGAGCGTGCTAATGCTGAGTCTAATGTGCGGCTCGGTTGCAATGGCGATTGCCTCCAAACAAAAAGTAAAGCGCTCGAGGCTTAACGCATCCACGTTCCACAGCCGCGAACTAGTTGCCCTGCCGGCTCTGTTCTTTGGACGACGGATATCATGATCATCGGGGCATTACCTTCGGCGGCTGCGCGGGGAATGGTTTCACAAATCCTGCACGTATACGCAGCCGGTGACGTGCTACCACCATAGCTGGGAGCAACAGCTACACGATCAGTGGGTATGCACCTGGCAATGCTGATATTGGAAAGCATCTTATTATGGGGATATCATTACGGAATTGGCGGGAGCACTTCATTCGTCGGTGCGGGCGGTACTTCGTCAGTCGCCGTTGGCTTACCATTGCGCGTCGAAGTATATTCGGTAAGCGGCCAGACAATAGAGGAACAACATTTAGCGGCGGTTCCAGTTCGGCAGATGCAGTGAATTCCGTCACAAATGCCGAATGTGATCTCGAGACCGATAACGGGCCGGCCATCGGAAGCCGCGGTCAATGCACTGCCGACTAATGGGACTTTGTGCATTCCTCCTGGCTCGTATGGCTTCGACGTAGGCACGCAAATCACGAACAATGCGACTCTCTTCTGTGAACCGGGTGCTGTTTTCTATGACGCGCGTAATGATCGATACAGCGGCGATTTCATCACCAGCCAGCTGTTTGATTTTCTAAATGATAACGGTGGCGGAGTAAATGGTTGTACTTATGTCGGTACAAATACCGGTTCTTATTGGGGTAGGCCAGGCCAGATTCAAGAACCAAATATGAAATCATCCCTATTACGTTCGATCTGCGTTTCGGTGGTAAGCATTGCAGAATTTAACAGACCTGATCTATGGGCAGACTCGGATGTTGAACTTACACTTGGAAGTGATTCAGATCCAGGCTCGAACAATAATACTATAGAGAATAACTATACGCAGGGAGGATGGAGCTTCTGCGACTTTCTGTTATTGTCGGTGCTAACAACACTTTCTTGAACAACATCAGTCGTAATGTTTGTATCGATCTCGAACCGAACAACGCGAGCGAATCGGCCAAGACGACTGGTAACGTATTTGACGGCGACATTTGCGTATTCGATGGCAAATTGCCGGAAAATGTCGCTACCGACGGTATCTCGTTCGGTGTTGGACCGCCTTTTTATAGCTTTGGTTATTGCACCGGCAGCTGCGCTACGAGCCAAACAGTGAGGAGAACAACCAATTTATCGGCAAAATCAGATTTTTCATAGGGTGCTCAAGTGGTGCGATTACTGAGTTTCTTGGATCGAACAACGTCAGAGCAGCAGCAACAGCACACTGGGAGTCCGAAGTGTGCATGCGACAACGGCTGCGGCACCAACCATTGTAGGCCTCGGAAAGGAAATAAAAAATGGCAGCCAGGCACAATTCTAGTGATGCAGTAGTCCCACTGCTTACCAGCAGATATACCAGACTTCTGCAGGATTTTCACAATGTGTGGCAATGAGTCTGATCGAAATGTCTGCAGTCGCTTGAAATCAGAAGTGCGTCGGTCTCGGAGATCAGTTAAGGCGCCCCATACTTGAATAGCGCCTTCGTCCACAAAGTTTTGTCATCTTAGCAGTGCTCGAGAGCCGTGACTGGTTGTTTAGCGCCAATAGTTACAATGCCACGACAGCCTACCACGAGGACGGCCCCCCTCTTCAGAAAGTCGACGCACCCTTTGTCTACCGTCGACGAACCCTGAAAACCCCAGAGACTTTATTGCTACTCGCCTAAAACTTGGAAACGGAACGATACTGATCGTGCGACGCGAGGGAGCGGGAGGTCAACCTGATGGGTTCGGGTACGCGATCGTAATGACGTCAGCGAGCGAAAGTAGGCGCGGGTTGGCGCGACGGCTGGAAGTGATCAAGGCACCGTCAGTCGGCGGCGTCGGCTCTACCGGCTGAGGGACTGGCCGCTCAGGCGCAGGCCGTACGGTCAGCGATACCGAGGCGAGGCACCGGCTGGACCAGCTGGAGCGAAAGAGCGGACGGTAATGCTTGCGTGACTGAAACATGCCCCACGAGAATGAACCGATAGGCAGATCTGCGTGAGGGCATGGAGCACGCCCTGACCCTTCTAAACCTGTCTGTCAGCCGCGTTGTACCGTTCCTGATCGCTACCAACGCGATTGAGGGTCCGATCGGCTTCGCACACCGCACCAGCCGGAACGCAACCCGCTGGCGCTTAGGCGAAATGATCTCGCGATGGACTGCGCTTGGTCTTCTTCCACGTCGAACAGTACTTTCGGCTCATTGAGCTGTCGCCATCTTTTTCTGCTCAAACGGGCTCTGCGTGACCAGTCTGCGAAACCTGACCCAGCCGAGCAGACCCCGTGGTCACAATTGCCGGCCGCGGTGCTCAAATTCCACAGATGTTGCGCCATCACCCTTCCCATCCGAGACGCTTGTAAAGATCATTCTACGACCGGCCGGCCCAAGCGGCTAATACCGCCCTGGACGGCTCTCTGGAAGCTCAGGCTCAAACAGCTCCAGATCAAACCAAGTGGTGAGGAGAAAGTCTGCCTCGCCGCTCCCTGTGCTAGGCACGCACTATTATGAATTATGCTTCCGCGATTCTCCAGCTTTTCGATCAGACTCATTGCCACACATTGTGAAAATCCTGCAGAAGTCTGGTGCTATCTTGCTGGTAAGCAGTCGACCGCTGATTGTGCCTGGCTGCCATTTTTTATTTCCTTTCCGGCTCAATGGTTGGTGCCGCAGCCGTTGTTGCATGCACACTCCGGACTCCCAGTGCTGTTGCTGCTGCTCGCGTCTAATCCAAGAATGAGTAATCGCACCACTTGAGCATCCCATGAAAACTTCGATTTTGCCGATAAATTGGTTGTTCTCGACCGTTTGGCTCGTAGCGCAGCTGCCGGTGCAATAACCAAAGCTATAAAAAGGCGGTCCAACACCGAACGAGATACCGTCGGTAGCGACATTTTGGAATTTGCCATCCAATTCGCAAATGTCGCCGTCAAATACGTTACCAGTCGTCTTGGCCGATTCGCTCGCGTTGTTCGGTTCGAGATCGATACAAACATTACGACTGATGTTGTTCAAGAAAGTGTTGTTAGCACCGACAATAACAGAAGTCGCAGCAGTCCATCCTCCCTGCGTATAGTTATTCTCTATAGTATTATTGTTCGAGCCTGGATCTGAATCACTTCCAAGTGTAAGTTCAACATCCGAGTCTGCCATATATTTAGGTCTGTTAAATTCTGGAATGTCAGCCCCGAACTAGATTCAACGTAATAGGGATGATTTATATTTGGTTCTTGAATTTGGCCAGGCATATCCCCAATAAGAACCGGTATTTGTACCGACATAAGTACAACCATTTACTCCGCCACCGTTATCATTTAGAAATCAAACAGCTGGCTGGTGATGAAATTGCCGCTGTATCGATCATTACGCGCGTCATAGAAAACAGCACCCGGTTCACAGAAGAGAGTCGCATTGTTCGTGATTTGCGTGCCTACGTCGAAGCCATACGAGCCAGGAGGAATGCACAAACTCCCATTAGTCGGCAGTGCATTGACCGCGGCTTGCATGGCCGGCCCGTTATCGGTCTCGAGATCACATTCGGCATTTGTGACGGAATTCACTGCATCTGCCGACTGGAACCGCCGCTAAATGTTGTTCCTCTTATTGTCTGGCCGCTTACCGAAGATACTTCTACGCGCAACGGTAAGCCAACGGCGACTGACGAAGTACCGCCCGCACCGACGAATGAAGTGCTCCCGCCAATTCCGTAGGACATCCCGATAATAAGATGCTTTCCAATATCAGCATTGCCAGGTGCATACCCACTGATTGGTGTAACTGTTGCTCCCAGCTATGGTGGAGCACGTCACCGGCTGCGTATACGTGCAAGATTTGCTGGAACCATTCCCCGCGCAGCCGCCGAAGGTAATGCCCCGATGATCAGCCACACCCGTCGTCCAAAGAACAGAGCCGGCAGGGCAATTCGCAACTGGCGTCGCAGTTGGACTCGGGTAGAGGTCGTCGGTGGGGTAGGAGTTGGAGTCGATGAGGGGTCCAGAGTGGGGAGTCGGTGAAGGGAGTGGATGTAGGAGTCTGAACTGGGGGGGACGGCGTGAAAGTAGGAATAGGTGTTCCTGCCGGTAGTAGTTGGCCTAGGAGTGGGATCAGGGACAGGTGTTGGGCTTGGGATCGGCGTGCCCACAGTGGCGTGTTTGATTCTCCAAGGCGTGTTGTGTACCCGCGCAAATCCGGTCCCCGTTGATGCAGTGATAGCGATAGCCGCGAACGCGGCTAGGCTGATACCCAGTCTCATTTTCTCCCCC
The DNA here is from genome assembly GCA_963837035.1 of uncultured Pseudomonadota bacterium. GTDB lineage: Bacteria > Desulfobacterota > Binatia > Binatales > Binataceae > JASHZA01. The sequence goes on along the minus strand of CAWIMH010000011.1, from coordinate 81,815 downwards.
TTAGTGACGCTTCACTCAGAACAAGATCGCATTTCCCCGGATTGATTCTCCAAAGATGACCCTCCTCCGGGCGCCCCTTACGATCTTGTTTCTGTGCGAATTCTCGCTAGTGGAACGGCACTTTCATTGAATTCACCTTGTTGCCCGTAGTGAGTCAAGAAAGAGTATTTGGTGACCGAAGAAGTGGCTGGATTTAGGGAAAGGAGATCCAAGCATTAGGCATCAGACGTTGTCGCCAATAGATTTTGGCTCTCGATGATAAAGTAAGACCAGTGTAAGCGAGAAAAGGAAAAGCAAGGATCTCCCTTCGAGCATCGGGCCCATGGAACGTTCGTTAGAATCGCGGGCTCAAGACCAGTCCGCCTACATTGGGGATGACGCTTTCAAGCCTCTCTAGTGTCATATCTCATAAATAGCAGTAACGTTTGCGATTGAGCGTTTGATATCGGCGGCTACAGCGAGTCAGCGGAAGGGTTTGGGATTTGATTCCAGGGCGTGAGCCAGCGGGTATGTCCAGTGTCCAGTAACGATAGCGCTGGGCAACAGATAAGCGAATCCGGGTTCGACGAAAGTAGTTTCCGAGCTCTATCGTAGAGGCAGCATAGCCCGAGCCGCGCCCGCCTTCTATCTGGCCCCATCGCCCAATGCGTTTAGGCGACTGGGCAATCAGGGCCCATCGCACCGAGGTGCTGCTTAGGCAAGTCAAGACTGAGCTTAGAAGACAGCAGTTCGTCGACTGATTAGTGATCTCGGTCAGGGCATATTGTAAATGCCGAGCTTATACAGTACTGGCTTCGGAAAGAACGACAAGGAGCCTTCTGTGCGTCTGACCAGCCCCTTCGGCAAGCCTCTGGTGCGAGAGTTTCCTTGCCACACTCTGTTGCAATATGCTAAAGACACGGGGACTTGTTCTCAGAGTGGTACCGTCTTTAATTCTATCGAGGCAGGTACGACGCCCATTATACGTCCGGCGTTCAACAATCTGTCACCAATCTAGTGGCAGCTCAACTCCGTAATGAATCGGTCTAACTCGACGTGAATCGCAACGTTCCAAGGGGGACTGACCTGCCCGCGGCCCTCCGATGGAAGGTGCAGCTGAGCCTATTGCTGTTGGTGTGGGGGGCTTATGGTGTTGCGCGCGTCTGCTTCGTTCCGAATACAGATGGGGCGGTGACGGGGGGTTTCAGCCACGACAGCGGTTACATCTGTATCGTAGCTCAAGAGGTCCGCGAGGGGAATGGCTACGTTAATCCCGCGGACTGGCTGCTCTCCTAAATCCGCCCGTTGCCGATGCCGTACCATAACGCCAATCCCGGTTACCCCAACAGCGATTGCGTGCCTTTCAAGAGTCCTAGATGTAAACGTTGTGTACGCGGGCTTTTTGATTTCTGCGGTGGCTAGTTGGTTTCTGGCCGCATCGGTTTTTCTTTTGGTGAAGCGGTACACGAGCGTGGCGTGGTTTTCCGGCTCTGGCGGCTGCAGCCGTTGTATTGTTTCCACCGCTATGGGAGGAGTCATCGCTCTGCTGCCTGACGCGTTGTGTACAGCATTAATCATTGGCATGTTGGCAGTAGTTGTTGTTCCGAGCGGAACTGGCACTGGTTGGTTGCTGGCGCGTTACTCGGCTGCGCGTGGCTGGTTCGCTCCACGGCCACGTTGGTTGTACCTTCGGTATTGTGGTGGCTACTTCGGAAGCGGCCCATCGGCCAGGCTCTTAACGTGGCCCTGATGCTCCTAGGTCGGCCGCCGCAGCTGTAGCCCCGTGGTTGTGGTACACCAATAAGGTCTGGGGATCACCGTTCCGATCCATGTCTCTTACGCCTTGCTGCAGAATTATTACGCGCATAAGAGCTATTCAGACGATGTCAACAAATTCTGGCGCACCTTAAGACCACCGCCGTCGCTGGGTGCCATCCTGAATCATGATGCGGCAGGTTTCGCACGGTATCTGCTTACAGTATCGTGATAATGCCCTACATGACAGCGGCAGAGATAGGTGGATGGAGTAAAGCTGCCGTGTTGCTCTTGTTTCTTTTGGCGGTGTTCGCAACATGGCTTTCGCTTAGTCTGTTGAGGACAGCGGAGTTTCAAAGCGGCTTGTTGCTGCTCCTACCTCCATGATGTTTCTTTTGCCGCGAGCCTGGAGTCTGGAGATCCGATATATAGCGGCGAGCCTAGTTTTAGTGGTCATCTGGATAATACGGCCGTTTATAGCTACTCAAAGAGCGATGGCGTGAATCGCGGATCCACCTGGATACACTCGCTATACGCAATATGCTTCGCATTGTATTTAACAGCTGTGGTGATGCCGCAAGATATACGGAGCTGGCATAGGAGAACCGACGTAAGGATCGAGCAGTTGGACTACCGACATATGGCTCAACAGGTAGCCAAAGACGTTGGGCAAGAAGATGCGATCGTCACCGAGCTTCCGTATTTGTTCACTCTTTTTACAGGGTTGCGAGCTGTTCTCGCCTCCGAGCGAAGGAAAGGAAGCGTTGCTGAAGGTTATGTCGCGTTACTCGGCGCGACTGGTGCTATTACCTACCGCAATGCTGAATTACTATTATCCGAACTGTCTCGAGACCTTGTCTCCTGAGATCCGCATCAAGTATCGAATCGGGTCCTACACGTTGCTGGAGAGAGTCATCATTCAGTGAACTCGACAGCGTTGCACGTAAAGACGATGCTAATTTCAACAGCGCTGGTGAACCTTCGACCAAGTCGAGCGAAGGTCGCCGCGTCGTGATCCTGCACGGTGGTGGTTACTCATGGGCGCCGACTTGCGCCGTAAAGGCTCGCGTTTGCCATCAGCCGTGCTACTCTCGTGGGCGTTCTCTGGAGCTGGGTCTCGCCGCGTCCAAATTGCGTCAGTCGAGCTTGAATTCAGTTTTCCAGGCACTATCATGCTGACGCTTCGGCTGATCGGCTTTGGCGAGCAGGATATTCTCGAGCACAAGGTAATCAATCTCAGCGCGCATGAAACATCTATAGGCATCCTCGGTGTTACACACGATTGGTTCACCGCGCACGTTGAACGATGTATTCACCAGTACTCCGCAGCCGGTCAGCGCATCGAAGTGCTTCAAAAGCCTATGGAATCGGTAATTCGTTTCCTGATGAATGGTCTGAACTCGCGCTGAGTAGTCAACATGTGTCACTGCGGGAATTGTCGAGCGTGGAACGTTGAGCTTCGCGATCCCGAAGAGATGCTGTTGTTCAAGGGTCATTGGAGTGTGCAACTCTTTCCGGACGGGTGCTACCAACAGCATATAGGGGCTGGACCGGTCGAGTTCGAAATAGTTCGAGACTTGTTCGGCCAGGACCGCAGGCGCGAATGGCCTGAAGGATTCGCGGTACTTGATTTTCAGGTTCATCATCGACTGCATTCGGGGACTTCGTGGGTCGCCCAAAATAGATCGCGCACCGAGCGCCCTTGGCCCGAACTCCATCCGGCCCTGCACCCAGCCGACAACATTTTCGGAGGCGAGAAGTTCGGCGACGCGGCTAAGGAGTACTTCCTCCTCCAGAACTTGGTATCGTGCCCCTAGCGAGTCTAGTTTGCTGCGGATCTCGCTTTCAGTGTACGCGGGCCCCAGGTAGGAACCGCTCATACTGTCACCCTCGCGTGGCTTGCGGGGTTGATCATGGTATTGGTACCAAGCTGCAAGGGCTGCGCCGAGTGCTCCACCCGCGTCTCCGGCGGCGGGCTGGATCCACAGGTCGCGGAATGGTCCCTCCCGTAAGATTCGACCGTTCGCGACGCAGTTGAGCGCAACGCCGCCCGCCATGCAAAGATACTCAACGCCCAACTCCTTGTGCACTGTACGCGCCAAGCGCAGCACGACCTCTTCAGTAACTTGCTGAATCGAGGCCGCGATATCCATTTCACGTTGCGTAACCTCGGACTCGGGCTTTCGCGCCGGACCACCGAATAGTCTGTCGAATCGGCGATTCGTCATCGTCAGACCAGTGGTATAGTTGAAATAGTCTGTGTTAAGCCTGAACGTGCCGTCAGGTTTGAGATCGATCAGGTCTCTCAAAATAATATCGGTATATTTGGCCTCACCATATGGTGCCAAGCCCATGAGCTTGTACTCACCCGAGTTGACCTTGAAGCCCGTATAGTAGGTGAAGGCGGAGTAGAGTAGTCCCAAGGAATGTGGGAAATCAATCTCCCATTGCGGAGTGAGATGGTTGCCCTCTCCCAACCATACGGAGCTGGTTGCCCACTCTCCAACACCGTCCATACATAAGATCCCAGCCCGCTCAAATGGGCTGGGAAAAAAAGCGGACGCAGCATGCGCCTGATGATGTTCCGCGAAAAGAAGCGGCGGAAGATCGGATGCCTTGCAGCCTTCGAGCAGCTTCAACTCCTTTTTGAGCAGCGACTTCAGGTAAAGCTTCTCTTTGAGCCAAACGGGCATCGCCGTCGCAAACGAGCGTAGACCGCAGGGAGCGTAACCAATATAAGTCTCAAGCAATCGATCGAATTTGGCGAGAGGCTTATCGTAGAAGATCACATTAGTGATATCCGTTAACTTCACCCCTGCCGTCCTCAGACAGTATTCGATAGCCTGGCCAGGAAACCGGGCATCGAACTTTGTTCGGCTGAATCGCTCCTCCTGAGCGGCTGCGAGAATCTCGCCGTCAACCAACAAGGCCGCAGCGCTATCATGATAGTAGGCCGAGATGCCTAGTATGCGTTTCTTGTCGACCATCTCGCCCTAGACCTAGTAGTCGGTCGCGTCATAGGCGTATCATACGCAACTGGAGCCGCCAGCAGAATAGAGGAGATCATTCAATCAGTTGAATTAGGACAGTTTGGCTCCGAGCGTCTGCGCTCCTGCGGTCGCGGAGCTGTAGAACGTCAGTCACCCAAGGGGCCCACGCTCTCATTCAATCACTATCGATTGCGCATGCTGATATCGACTCCAGGCTTTTGCCGTTCAAATCGAGAGGGTAGTGCCGCTAGACTTGAATCGTGCGCTAGCACGGTTCTTTTTGAACGCAGGAGGTTTCCGGAACGAATCCGACGTGCCAGATAAAAGAGTCGAACTGCCATTCGAGCTGATTTTCGCGCGACAACATAATTGTGCTCGAGAACTGACGTTCCCCCGAAAGAGTGCTTGAAGAACGCGATACCGGCCTTTTCCGGAGTATCCGTCCCCAGGCCGCAGAGGTCGTAGACTTGCAGGCCTTGCGACTTGTATTGCCGAATTTCGTACCAATGTAGCCATCGGTTGATCGAACTGATGAAGGTCGAACGCTCTTCGCCTTGCAGGCGTGTAGAGACAGTGAATAAAACACCAACGCGCCCGACCCGTTCATCGCGGATCACCACATGACCGCAAATTGGCCGGCCCTCGAAGTATGCGACCAAGACATCGCTTAAAGGTCTATATGCTTCAAATCGACGTTCCGAGAGCCTTTCGGTGTGTCTCTTTCGCACGACAAACTCGTTGTGGAGCCTGAGGAAGTCGCGACATGCCGTCGAATCGTTCTGTCGTACCTCGATCCGATCAGCCAGGTTGTCTGCTTTGCGTAACTGATAGCGACATGTCCGGTTCATACGGGCGAGAAGGCTCTGTTCGTTGCTATTCAGATCCACCAGGCTCGTTTCGAAGAGAACATGTGTGGCCTCTTCGAGAGATGGGAGAGCAACCGGCATCTGCCGAAGACACACAATCTGATTGAAGCTGAGATTGCTGAGGAACCCAGCCACTTCCGCCTCCCGCGGATAATATATATCTGCGACGCGGAAAGGTCCGCGGGTCATTTCGACAACTACCATTGGGCCAGGTTTAACACGAAAGTATCAGTTCGGCTGCACGTTCCCAGCGTTGGATGGGCGTCAGGACTATAGACCATTCCCGCGACGGGCAGGAAGGCGTTCGATCAAACGATCCAGTGACTGAGGTGCCTGCCGCTTGTCAGCTTGGTCAGTTACTGTAACGACGGATTCGGGAACGTGCGAAGCGCGATCAATGTGAAAGTAGTGCTCGAGAACGGCAAAAGAGAAACGCCAACTGATTACGAAGGTCGCCAGAATATACGTGTCCAGCACCGCGATTGGCAGACTGGAGAGGGGCAAGCGGGCGACAATGAATGCTGCGCCCCATCCAACCGCCGCGGCGGCCGCCAAAGCTTTGATCAAGGCCAGCAAATCGCCAATGCCCGATAGACGGTGGGTGCGGTAGTAGAGACCCGTGGCGGCGAACGCGGCGATCTGGACAAAACAGACCAATGGCAATGCTTGCATAACAGCCGGCGTCAATTGTGTGGTTGATAGCGCACGCGACCAGAGGAAATAGGAGGATAGGTAAGCGATTGATATCGAAGCGATGTCGAGTAATACCTGAAATGGGCGAAGATTGAATATTGGAGCGTCGAGAAGGGGCAGGAGCAGACCGTTGCGGAGCGGCCGCAGTTCCTTGTAGCCGAGATGCCGCACTCCGATTATTGCGGCTATCGCAAACGTGGCAAGTATAAATCCTTCCTGTCCTCCACCGCGCCGAAAGATCAAGACGAGAGCTCCGGCGCAAAACAGCGAACATACACTGTACAGAAGAAGCACGGCACTGCGGTGTTCCAGGCCGAGCTCGATCAGTCGATGGTGAATGTGCGCCTTGTCTGCGGTGAAAACCGACGCTCGCCCAAGAAAGAAAAACTCATAGCGCTGTTTATCGCCGTCACCCCGAATCACGTGAACGACCCGGAGAACCCGCCGCAGGATCGTCAGAACCATCTCGCTCAAGGGCAGGCCAAGCACCATAAGGGGTATCGATATGGCCAATGCGGCTGACGACTTGTCTGCCATTCGGATTGAGATAAGCGCGAACATAAAGCCAAGGAGCAGACTTCCGGAGTCGCCGAGAAAGATCTTGGCCGGAAAAAAGTTGTAACGGAGAAACCCGAATAGCGCTCCGCAAAGCCCGGCGAGGACCAGCGCCGAGGACACCTGGGAGCCATAGAGACATAGGGCGAAAAGTGTCGCGCTGACAATGGCCCCGATCCCGGTCGCTAGGCCGTCGAGCCCATCGATCAAGTTGAAAGCGTTGGTTAGCGCCAAAATCCATATTACCGTCACAGGAATTGCCGCCCACCCCAGGTTCCATCCCATAATCGCCGTGATACGGTAACCACCCGCAAATGTCGCGAAGGCAACGGCAATTTCGACTATTAGTTTGACTGACGGTCTGATAGGAAAACAGTCATCGATGAGCCCCAATAGCACTATTGCAGCAGACGCAGCCAGAATGATGCGAAGGTCCTGGCTTTTTGCACGCAAAGATATGTCGAGCAGGAGGCTTGATCCAAGTGCAAGTGCGACGGAGCCAAAGACCGCAAGTCCTCCAAGACGCGGCGTGGGCTTGGAATGTATGCGTCGAGCGTCAGGCCGGTCTATGGCGCCGAGCACACCCGCTAACCGCATCACCCATGGTGTTAGGATCAGACAGGAAACAACCGCCAGTGAGAAGATCAGAAGATACTGAAATATCATTTGGAACTTCGCCGATTACCGGGAGAAATTGAATAAGTTCTACTAATTGAAAAAGATGGGCAGAGAACGCCCCTCATATTTTGTCTTTGTCCAGTGGACGACCCACTAGGCGAGACCGAGGTAGAATCCTAGGCGGTTGGCACAAGGAGAAGGAAACGGCAAATCATAGGCCTGCGTTGGCGATCAGCTCCCTCAAACCTTCTTCGGTCTCCACCAAAGGGTGCCACCCCAGAAGCTGCGCAGCGCGACTGTTGTCCGCCAAAGTGTCGCGCGCATCACCCGGACGCGGCGGAAAGCTTACTTTCGGACCGCCTATCCGTTCGGCAATCCAGTTGATACTCACGTTTCGCCCCTGTCCGATATTAAGTGCCAGACCGTTGACCGCTGCGGCATCCATAGCGAGCAAATTGGCTCGGACCACGTCGCGTACATGCGTGAAATCACGGGTCTGTTCACCATCGCCATGAATAGTCAGCGGCTGATTCGCACGACGCGCCCGCAAGAAAGCGCTAATCACCGTTACATAGGCGCCTTCCGTAGCCATGCGTGGGCCGAAAACATTGAAATATCTCAGCGCGACTGTCTCCATCCCATACAATCGATGAAACAACTGTGTATATTGCTCCGCCGCCAGCTTCTGCAGGGCATATGGATTCAAGGGGTTCGGTTTCATCTCCTCGTGCAGCGGCAGTTCCGCCTGATCGCCGTACACGGACGAGGAGCTCGAATAGACGACGCGCCGGACTCCTGCATTTCGCGCCGCCAGAAGAACGTTTAGGGTACCAACCACGTTGACCATGTGCGTCTCGAGAGGATTTTCGATCGAAAGTGGTACACGGGGCAGAGCCGCGACGTGGAATACGCAGTCCACACCTTTAAATAGCATCACACATGGTTGCAGCGTTGCGAATATCGGCCTTGATGAGCTCAGCAGCAGGGTGCAATTGCTCGGCTTTGCCGGTGGCAAAATTGTCAATCACGCGCACCGCGCAACCTCTGTTCAGCAGGGCTTCGACCAGATGTGAACCCACGAAGCCACTGCCCCCAGTAACGAGAACAAGTCGCGTGTCCTGATGGTCGATGGGCTCGGGTACTGGCATCTTAATTCCTGATATCGTCGGTCGAGTAATTTCGAAATCACTAAGACTGGAACCTCAGCGACGGGCGAGCCGACAGCATATCGGCCGGAGGTTTGTCCTCGAAGGACGCGCGAGCACGGTCGAGGCGTGAGGCAAGAGTCCGCTACTTCACCCATGGTCGCACTCTCGAAGCCGTGTCGATCATTCAGTGCGCGATAATGGTCGAGGATTCTTCTCAGAAAGGAGAAATTGTATTCTGTGTTGCAGCCGAAATTGTGGGGATGCCACCACAAGTGATAGAGGAGCCCCCGTTCAGCAGCCATGCTCATTTCTCGGGTAATCCGTTGCAGCCGCAGCGACTCAAACGCTCGCAAGGAATGCGAATAAGGCCGCAGAAACCGGCTCGCAGGTACATTTACTGGCTGCCCGGTCTGTGTAGATGGCACCGGACTACAATTGCCCGATGAAACCGGAACATACGAGTCCACAAGGCGGCCGAGCCGCCTGACCGGACCCTGCTGCTCCTGCGCGGTCTCGTAGTAGAACCACGAAGGCTGGTTGCCCCGGTACGCGACAATGCCTGCTTCCAAGCAAGGCCCTATATATTCCTCTTTGAACTCGTTTTGAGGAAAAACAAGGCTGCGCAAGTCGAGCCCCATACGCTGTCCAGCATTTCGTGCTGCGAGGAGGTCGTCTCTGAACGTGTCGATGTGCTGCCCCTCTTCGAGGCAGAAGTAATGCGAAAAGGTATGCGTCGCTACTTCCTGGTTAGGTTCTGCTGCGATGAGACGGATAAGGCTGGGGGCGAAAAAGACTGACTCGGGAGTTTCACGGACATCTTCAGGTGGCAAGTCAGAGTACGGATAGAGCATCCGATTGCGGTATTGAGGCCTCTGGCGCGGCGCATACTCGAGCAGCTCTCGTACATGATCGAAAAAGAGGAAGCCTACGGTTGCCCAGGTGGCGTGGATTGAGTATTCGGCGAACAGTCGCAACAGAGCAGGGATAGCCTGCCGCGCGCCAACCAGATGCGACATGTATGACTTCACGGAACGGTTGTGGCGCATGCCCCAATAGAGTTCGAAATCCAGAGAAATCACGAACAATCCACGAGACGCCGTTGGCATGTCGCGTGATTCGGCTTGGTCAGGTTTCATGGAGTAGATCGTTAATGTTGTCGAAACTTGCCGAAATCGTGCCGGCAATCAGGCCAGGACTATGCGGTCGCCGGAGCGCCGGTAGGGGGCGGTCGCATTTCGCGAATCTACGACTAATTGCGCATTGCGTACAATTAATTCGTAATCGACGGCAGCGTGGTTCGTTACGATTACGACAGCGTCGGCCATCCTGATCGATTCCTCAGTTAGGGGCGATGAAGACATTTCACGCTCGAGATGCCGCGAACGCAGATGCGCAACCAAGGGATCGTGGTAGCTAACCCGGGCAAGCTTTGTGTGCAACTGGCGAATGATTGCGAGGGCGGGTGATTCGCGCACATCATCGACGTTGGGTTTGTAAGCCACCCCGATCAGTAAAACATGTGCTCCCTTCAGCGCTTTGCCCTGAAAATTAAGCCCATCCGCCAGGCGGTCAACTACGTGCGCCGGCAATGAACTATTGATCTCGCCGGCCAATTCTATGAAACGAGTCTGAAAGTCGTATTGCCGTGCCTTCCAGCTCAGATAGAAGGGGTCGATCGGGATGCAGTGGCCGCCGAGGCCGGGCCCTGGATAGAAGGGTGTAAACCCGAAGGGCTTGGTTGACGCCGCCTTCACTACTTCCCAGATATCAATATTCATTCGCTCGAAAAGCAGCTTAAGTTCATTGATCATCGCGATGTTCACGCATCGATAGATATTCTCAAGCAGCTTTGCGGACTCTGCCACGCGCGCTGACGAAACCGGGACAACTGTCTCGACCACTTCTCCATAAGCGGCTACGGCCACCTTCAGGCAGCTAGGGGTTAAACCCCCAACCACCTTGGGAATCGTCCTAGTGTTGAAGTTCCGATTGGCGGGATCCTCACGTTCCGGCGAGAAAGCCAAGAAAAAATCGATACCGGCTTGCAATCCGCTTTCCGCAAGAATCGGCAACACCACTTCGTCGGTGGTCCCCGGGTATGTTGTACTTTCCAGTACAACCAGTTGCCCACCATGGAGATGCTTGCGAACCGAGTGAGCCGTACTGGTGACATACTGCAGATCTGGCGTCCGACGCTCATCAAGGGGAGTAGGTACGCATATTATCGCGGCGTCGCATTCAGATAAACCGATGAATTCGGAACTTGCTGTGAACTTCCCACTGGTTACGAGCCGTTTGATTCCAGTCGGATCTATATGAGCGATGTAACTTTGTCCGAGATTGAGCTGTTTGACCTTACGTTCGTCGACATCGAAGCCTGTGACCTTGAATCCGGCTTCCGCAAACGTACAGGCCAAAGGCAGGCCAGCGTATCCCAACCCGATGACACCAATATGAGCGCGGCGGCTTTTAAACTTCTCGCACGCGTCTTCAACCGGATGCATGAGTAACCTCCGAGGGAATCGTACTATGATAGACTGCTATAAGGGCTCTTCGTATAGTCCGAAGTTCGACCATACGGCTTCAGTTCAGTGCTGTGCAGCTAGTTGCGTATAGAGCCTTTCGTAGCGATCGACTACTGAAGGCAGTGAGTACGATTGCTCCATGCTCTTGCGGGCACATAATCCCAGGTGCCTCCTATGCTCAGGAGTCATCCCTAGAATTTCCTGACACGCCCGGGCTAAAGCCGACGAGTTCCGCGGAGGCACTACTTTCCCAGCGTTCCCGACGAGCAGCGCCGAGTCCCCTACGTCGGTCACCGCACAGGGAATTCCACAGGCAAGTGACTCGCAAATGGCATTGGAGAACCCCTCGCCGTAAGCCGAGGATGAGCAAGCGAGGTCGAAGCCAGGCACGATTTGGTTCACGTGATCCTTAAGGCCCAGGAGATGAAAGCGTTCGGCCGCCCCGGTCGATTCAATCCATTGGGAGAGCGCGGCGTTTTCCGCAGTAACGCCGCGTCCTACCAGCACAAAGTGGACTCTGGGGTTATTGCGCGCAATCACGGCCGCACTTTCAATAAAGTTCTTATGGTCTTTCATCGGGTCGAACCGGGCGACCAGTCCCACAAGTAATTTGTCCGGGGCTAGTCCGAGGCTGCAATGCAGTCGCTCCGATGCCTTCGCGTCGGGTCTAAATTTGTTGAGATCAACAGAGTTTGGAATCCACATCCATTTCCGCGGCGCATAGCCCAAAGCTTCATGATAGCGGATACCTGACTGAGAATTTGCCAGTACTATATCCGGAAATCGCGACAGCCGGACCAGACTGCTGCGTACGAAGCTCGATACCCACGAATACTCGGACATATCCATGGATGAACAGCGAAGGTTCCATGATATCGCGGGAACTCGAGCCAGTTTTCCGACCAGCAGGCCGAGCAGATCTGCATGGTACAGCCACGTTTGAAGAATTTGCGGTCGCTCTCGCCGAAGAATGCGGACGAGCCGAGCAACTGATAGCGGAGCAGGACTAGTCCGGCGCATTCCCAGGGAGTAAAGAGACACTCCGGCCGATTCAGGTTCCGCCCGCAATATACCATACTCTGGCGCCATCGATCTCATTGTCACGATGGTACTGGAAAAGCGGGCTCTATCCATATGGCAGGCAAGCCGCCACAAATTAGTTTCGGCGCCGCCAAGACCAAAGCTCGTGATCAGGTGTAGAATCTTAATCAAGCGAATTGAGCAGAGCCTTGGAGGTATTTTCGACCAGGGAACGAAGACTGAGTTGTGAGCTTATCCTTTCCCGCGTCAAAATCGGCAAATCGCGCTGATCCTCGATGCGCTGGGCAAGCTTCGACCATCCCGCAGCTAGCGCCTCAGCGTTACGCGCCGGAACCACCTCACCTGTATCTCCTACGATCAGGCGTGAATCACCCACGTCAGTGACGACGCACGGTACACCACAGGCCATCGCCTCGGCGATAGCATTCGACGTGCCTTCGGCATACGAAGACGAGGTACAGATATTCATAGCACTATAGGCTGCCGACATTCCGTCGAAGACCGAGCCAGGCCAAATAACTCTGTCTCCCAAGCCAAGTTCTTCACAAAGAGCAAGCAGGCAGCTGGCATAACCTGCTGGTCCGGCGCCGACACACACGAATCTGGCGTCTGGCCTGGTAGAGACAAAGCGCGCGGCGGCGCGCAAAAAAGTAGTATGGTCCTTAATCGGGTCCAGGCGCGCCACGATCCCAATCAGGAAGGTTCCGTCCTTTACTTTCCACTTTGCCCGTGTCCGCGCACCAGCGACCAGATCTGGCGCAAACCGCTGCATATCAATTCCATTGTGAATAACGGCAGAGCGTCTAGGCGCAAAGCCGCTCGATAGGTGATAGTTCTTTCCCGCATGAGAATTGAAGATTACGAGGCGCGGAACACGCGAAAGCAGACTCTCCAACCGGAACGTCACACGGTTTAGCCAGTCGGCCTGGCTTCGGTCAAAGAAAGCGCTCTCGATGCCCCACACTATTTGTGTTCCAGGGAGAATCGGTTTCACGCATGCCGCGATAATGTTCTGAACGGCCAGATAAGGGTGAAGGATATCAGGCCGTATGCGGCGGAGAGTTTTTGCGAGGCGTACAAGAAAACCGAACAGTTCCCAGCGCCCGCCCTTGTCCAAGGATAGAACTCTTGCGCCACTGTCGGTTAGCTCCCGAACAAACTCACCGCCTGGATAGAGAGTCAAAACGGTTACGTCGAAAACGGACGGATCAAGTCCCTTCGCAAGCTCAACTAATTGTCGCTCCGCGCCACCTATGGTCAGTGCTCTTATCAGAAAGACTATCCGCACGCGCCGAACGTGGCCTTCCTCATCTGATCGTCTCGAGATTGAGCGTAAAAGGGGACGAGCAACGGTTCGCGGCGGTGTGTTTATCGCTTGGGCTCCTGCCATACTTCCTCTACCTTCTCTTTTGCGAATATGGTCTGTTTCCTTAATGCCCACGTCTGCATATAAGACTCGTCTCAACGCGTGGCGATGGCCTCCACTAAGGCCGGAGACCTGAGGATTCATTTAGCCGAAACGGCGGTATTGAGTACCTGGCTCCACTGCGCCATGACGGTGGGGAGACCGAAACGATCGATCACTTCTTTTGCTCGTGCCCCCATCCGTTGCCGGTCCGATTTCGCCGCCATTAGTCGATCGAGTGCCGCAGCCAGCGCGTCAACGTCATTGGGTGGTACCAGCACTCCATCAACACCTGGTCGAATCATCTCACTAGGGCCACTAGGGCAATCGAAGCTGACGACGGGGAGACCAGATGCCATTGCCTCGAGCAAAACCATCGGAAATCCTTCATATCGCGAGGAAAGGACGAAAAGATCAGAAGCCTGAAGGATTTTTTCTGGCTCTTTGACTACGTGTTCGAGAGTAACCCGGTCTCTAAGCCCCAACTCGCCGACCAATTCGTTCAGTCGCTGGCGCTCAGAACCCTCTCCCACGATTCTGAGATTCCATTCAGGATGCTTCGACGCACATTGTGCAAAGGCTCGCAACAACATGTCGAAACCTTTTTGCGCTACCATTCGGCCCATCGCTACGGCGGTATACCGATCCTCGGCCCTCACTCCGTTGTGATGTTTCAGAAACTGCTCGCCGACCGGATTGGGAATGACGTGCACTTGTGCACGCCCGGAAATGCTGCGAGCCCAGTCCGCCACGCTCGAAGTTAGTACAACGACAGCGTATGCGCGCGGATAGACCAGTCGGCGAAGCCATCCGGCTACCTTGCCGATCGGGTACACTCTGGGGTCAATATGTTCCTCCACCACAACCGGAATACCCAACCCTCTGGTAGCTAGAAGCACCAACACATTCGTTCTTTCGATAAAACTAACCACTACGTCAGGTGCAGAAGCTTGAATAGCCGACCTCAACTTTTTCACACGGCTCACGTTATTGCGAATGAATTGAAACCAACTTCCCGAATCCCGGGCAAGATCCAAGGTGACTCGCGCTATCCGGGAATCCAGCGAATAAAAGTCGGGGATTCTTATATCAACAGTCATCACGGTGACCCGTTCACCCGCTTTTGCCCACCCATTCACCAGAGTGGAGGCAACTCTTTCCGCCCCTCCAGACCCTAGCGACGGAACGACCAGCACGATGTGCATAGAATCTGCCGGCGGTTGGACGACGGCTATCGCTCCCAAATGACGCTGTCGAAAAACATTGCCTCGCCAGAGTGCTCGAAATCCGCGTTTCGAAAGTTCTCCGATTCGTCGGCTTCGATCGCCACACTGATAAGCGAGTAGTTAAGATAGAGAACTAGGTGCAGAAAGAATCCCCATGACAAGAAAATCGCGGCGAAGGCGTAGAAATCCCATGTCTTCCTCCGTACAGAGTACACAAGCGTAGGAATCACGAGAATGCCCAGCAGACCAAAGTCTGCCATCAAGCTCAAATAGGTGTCGTGTGAAGCAATATCGGTCCAATAGATAGTAGTACCGAAACCCTGCCCGAGTATCGGAGCGTCCTCGAACTGCTTGAACGTTTTCTCTGCGATTCTAACCCGCGAATTGGCGCTTGAGTCGGTCGTTTGGAACGAAAGCCTCGCTAACGTGTCGCTGTTCAACACGTTTTTTTGGTCAAGCAACGTTCCAAGATGCAGTGCGAAATATAAGGCACCGATCGCCATGGCGCCGGCAAACATTCGAGCGGTCGATAATGCTCTGCCCATCATCGCGCCTACTATCAGGATTGTGGCGGCGAGCATGGCCTCCCGCGAGAAGGTGGACAATATCCCCGTGCAGACAATGAAAACAAACGCTTCGCGGAGAGCAACTGGTACCGCGGTGAGGCCGATCACACATCCCAGGACCAACGCCATCCCCGACGTATTGGCATCTATGTATAAACCCGCTGACCGTCCTGGGACGTTGCTGAAAGTGCCAGGATAAAAGACTTCGTACAGGTTCAATGCAACACCAAAGAGCGTTGCCAAAACCACCGCGCGCTTCGTCAGACGAAGCACATCCGGATCTGCGAACACCAGAACTGACGCCACCATGAATGCAATGGCGTTGACCTGTATTCCGAATGCTCGCACGAAGTCGTATAGCGGGATTCCTGCGGGTATGCGGTACGCTCTGATGATCATGCTCCATACCAGGAGCAAAAGGAACGCGAAGGCCCACCGGAAAATACGCATTTGAACGAGGCGTCTCAGAGACTGCGCATCGATCAAGATGATCAACAGGCAAATCCCATAGGTGGCGAACTGTATAGAGTAGGCCGAATGTTGATTCTGCAACGGGACCTTCGGACCTTCCGCAAGAAAGTCGAAAATGTGGGTGAATTCGAGCGCTATCAGAACCAAGGCCCAAAAGGCACGGATCATATATGTGAGCCGTGATTTATTCACTCAATCAACCCTGCTGTGGACAGCGTCTGGAGCAGCCTCGTTTCCCGAAGACTTGGGTGAGGCAATGATTCTCAAGCCGCTAGACCGTGCTGGTGCTTACGACTCGATACACCATCCGCGAGGCGAGGCTTTCTTGCTCGCGCAACGCACGTTGCAGCATGAAGAAAAGAAAAGTGCAGGAGATCGCGTACACGCAGGCAGTCGAGAGGGCGATGCCCGCTAATCCCAGGTATTTCATGAATAAGAGATTCAATAAAACGTTCGCGGTTGCGTTAATGACCGTGCCCCACATCAGAATCTGGTTTCGCTTGAGTGAGGAGATAGCTCGCACGTACAGAATACAAAGCCCATAAAATGGCAGTTCCAGTCCGAGAAGAGCCTGCACTCGCGCGGCCGCCTGGACGTCATCGTGCGTGAATGCCCCGCGTTGAAAAAAAATCGCGATCAACGGCGTAGACCAGAAAAGCAAAATGACACTAACGGGAATAGCGACCGCAAGAATCAAGCGTGTATAGGTTTGCAGAACTCGTCTGAGTCCTGACCAATCGTCGTTCGCACTCATACCCGAAAACGTTGGCAGAATCACGATCGAGAGCGAAGTCACCGCCACACTCAGTATGAGCGCGAGCAGCTTGTTGGCGTAGTTCAAATAAGAGACGCTGCCGCTTCCGAGCATTGCCGCCATGGATTGGTCAACGAGGACGGTCGAACCCATCAGAAGCGCTCCCGCGACCATCGGAGCGTACTGGGATAGTACCTTGCGTAACGACGGTTCGAGCCCTGACCAGTGCGGCATTAGGCGGTTCCCGATACTCCACAGTCCAAAACCGGAGAGCACGAGTTCCGCGGCTACTCCAAGCACGGCACCGACTGCGAGAGCGTGTACCCCCCAAATTCTTCCCCCTATCAACAGCGCCGCCAGGATTGTCAAAGGGGTCATGATCGGAGTTATCGCCGTGTACCTCAGGCGGTTGTGGGCGTTCAGGGTGGCGCGCCACAGGACGCTGAGGCCACTCAGCGATAGCGACACCAGCAGCACGAAAAACAGATTTCTCGTCAAAGCCAGCTTCCGCGGATCGAACCGTGAACCCAGAAGGGGTAAGAGCCAAGACTGCAAGGTCGCGAGTAGAATCGAAAGCGTAACCAGAAGAAGAATGTTCACGAACGCGACATTGGAAAAAAGCCGCTGTGCCGCAAGCTCGCCTTCCCTGACCCGCACCTCTAGATAGGTCGGGATAAACGCGGCATTGAAGGAGTCCGATACAACGCTCGTGAAAAAGCTGGGCAAGAGGAATGCGACGTAGTAGGCGTCAAGCGCGTCGCCAGCCCCAAATTGCCGCGCGATCAACATCTCCTTGAAGAGAGAGATCACCTTAATCAGCGACGTTAGCCCGGCCACCGTGCTCGTGGCGATAAGAATCCGCCCGCTGGCCGATCGCCTGAGCAAGGTAAGTGGATTAGTCAAGTTCCGGTCCTTACTCCCAGTCAGACCTTCGAAGCTTGAATGAAAGCCTCGGCGCATACGAAGTCGTCGTCGGACATCCCTTTCCAGCGCGAAGACAGTTGACTTCTGGCTATGCCGTCAGAGCGGTAATTCTTAAGCTGGCAGGCTATTTCGAACCCATTGTGCTCGTGCAGATTGACGTGCCTCGAGCAGGGTTGTCGGTTTATCAAAAATGGCCGTTTTCCGACCACCACTTTCCACAATCCGTCCGGGCAAGCCCAATGCCCGTTCCACTTCTCCGTCAAGCCATGCGAGGCAAAGTCGATCTGATGCGACATCACGCCCCCATCCTTCAACCATAGGCGCAGAGCTCGATATGTTGTTTCAAGATCGACCACGTGCTCAAGCACCGCGTGTGACACAACCATGTCTATGCTGGCTTCTTCGACCACGCTCGGCTCAAACCATGGAACTACATATTTGATGGATATCTCGTCGTTGCTGCAGGCCGGATCTATCAAGATGGACCGTATCAATCGGAGCCGGTCTTCGCGAAGCGATTCGTTCAAGATCTCACGCGTGAGGATGTGGCTGGGAAAAAGCCGGTCGTCAAGATGCGCATCGTAGTTCGGCCAACCTCTGCTGGGTCTTGCGGCTCGTTGCTTGAATAGCTCGACCAGCCCATCAAAGATTTGCAGGTTTCTAGCCTGGTTGGCGAAAGGCACCACGTCCAAGGCGTAGTATTTGCTGGCTCCTGACAACAGCGCGGCCAAACCTACTCCCAGAGAATCGCCGGGACCTAGTTCGGCCACACTGTTCGGAATCGCCCGCAGCTTGTTTTCCCAGAGAAGAGTAAGATGTTTGAGCCACACCTCATAGCAATAGGCCGGTGTATCGGTGCCGCCGGTGCCCCGCCTATAGACGAGTCGATGCAACCCTGGAACAAACGTCAGCAGGCCCTTTACAACCGGTTTTAACTCCAATGTACGCTAGGCCTGTGTGAACCAGTTCGCAGATGAAACTCTTAGAGCGCAGCGGACAGGCTATTGCCCTCGAACGATTCCGCTCGCATGTCGATCTGTGTGCGATGCCACAGCTCGAGCATCAAAAGAGTCCACAATCGATCTTCATTGTCGGCGCGGCCATTCATATGGTCCGCGACCAGATTCCTGACGAAGTCTGGACGAAAGTAACCGCGCTCGAGACAGCGGCGGCTCAGCAACGTATCTGATATCAGTTCCTTCAGACCGTCTCGGAACCACTTCTCCAAGGGTACTCCGAAGCCCATCTTTGTGCGGCGAACGATAGTGTCGGGCAAAAGGTTCTTGAGTGCCTTTTTGAAGATCGCTTTCAGAGTCATGCCACTTATCTTGAAACGTGAAGGCAAGCGCGCGGTAAATTCCACGAATTCATGGTCGACCATCGGCGATCTGCGCTTCAAGCCCCACGGCCATCGAGGCTATATCTACCTTAACCAGCAAGTCGTAGGGCAGGTAAAAGTTGAGATCGACGCTCAGAGTGCCATCGATAATATCGTCCGCGTCGCTGTCCTCGTACAGATCGAGAATCATCTGTTCCGCGCACTCACCGTGAATGCTGCCCCCGAAGTCAGGTGTGTATAGCCCCGCCCTGGCATCGGCGCCAAACGGCGTCATCATCTCCGCGTATCCGAGTTTGGCATCTTTTCCGAGGATTGCCCCGAGAGCTCTCAGTCTCCTGGCTAGCCTGCCGCTTGAGAACAGGCCATAGCCGCGAGCAGTCGTGGTGCCCAATGCCTTGCGCAAGCCGGCGGGCAAAGTATGAAGATAGTGTGCCAATAGGGTGACGAGATAGCGATGATAACCGGCGAAGTTCTCATCGCCCGCGTCACCATTTAGCGCGACTGTCACATATTCCCGCGTGAGCTTCGCTAAGTAGTAGGTCGGCAGTGCCGACGAATCCGCGTATGGTTCGTCATAATGCCAGACCAGCTTTTCAAGGATATCGGTTGCCCCCGGCTCGATTCTAAACTCGCGATGGTCGGTACCGAACTTGTCCGCAACTATCCGCGCGAAGCGCGTTTCATCGTAGGCCGGTTCGTTGAATCCGATCGAGAACGTCTTGACCGGGGTATTGCTCAGCTTCGCCATCAGGGCCACGACCGCACTGGAGTCGATGCCACCGCTGAGAAAGGCGCCCAGCGGCACGTCCGCGACCATCCGCAGTTTGACCGCTTCGGTCAGGCGTTCCACTATCTGCGCGCACGCCTCCCGCTCCGTGATCTCCAGTTTGGGCTGGTAGTGAACCTGCCAGTAGCGCTTGATCGCGATCTTTCCGTCGACGAACGTCAGATAATGCGCCGGCGGCAACTTGCGCAAGCCCTTGAAGGCACTTGTCGCGCCGGGAACGTAACCGAAACTGATGTACGAATCGAGGGCGTCCGCATCCGGTTCGCGACGTATGCCGGGATAAGCCAAAACCGCCTTCGCCTCGGAACCGAAAATTAGACGATTGCCGTCGAAGCAATAGAATAGCGGCTTTTTGCCGAGGCGATCGCGCGCGAGAAACAGCGATCGTTTGTGCTCATCCCAGATTGCGAAGGCGAACATGCCGCGCAGTAGTTTCAGGCAATCAACCCCGAATTCCTCGTATAGATGGATAATAACTTCGGTGTCCGAGCGTGATCGGAACCGATGCCCGCGCGCTACTAGCAATTGGTAGTGGTCTGTGTAGTTATATATCTCCCCGTTAAAAACTATCTGGATACTTCCGTCTTCGTTCGTCATGGGCTGCCGCCCCTCAGGGCGCAGGTCGATGATAGAAAGCCTACGATGGCCGAGCGCAATTCCGGGAGCTATGTAACTGCCTTTGTCATCAGGGCCGCGATGGGCGATGGCGTCACGCATCCGGTTGATGGTGCGCGGGTCGATCGTCTCGGATCTATCGACGCTGACGATGCCGCAAATGCCACACATTCGCTTATCTCAGGATTCTCAGTGTCACTAAAAGACGCTTATCACACGCGCGCATGAGGTAATTCCCACCGGTATCAGCTCGACAACGCCACCCCTTCGGTCCCCGCATCCGTTTCGGAGCGACCCACCAGGCCCGCTTGTTCAAGCAGCCGCTCGATAACTTCGATCTGACGCCTGACGTACGGCGCTTCGTCAAAACGAGACAAAGCCGTCTCGCGCGCCGCCCGTCCTAGTTCCACCCTGCGCGCAGGGTCCGCGATCAGACCCTCGAGCAATCGCCTTAGGCACTCAATGTCGTGCGCGGGATAGAGCAGGCCGCTGTGCCCATGCACGATCGCCTCGCGGCATCCCCGGATATCCGTGGCAACGACGGCGAGACCCATGCTCATGGCTTCCAACAACGCACGGGGCATCCCTTCGCGATACGAGGGCAGAACGAAGACGTCACACGCGCTCAGATAGTCCCGGACCCCATCGACTATTCCGGTTACTATCACGCTGTCGCTCAAGCCGCGCGTCCCAACCTCCGTCTCGAACTCCCGCCGGAAAGGCGAACGGTCTTGTGCAATGTTGCCGCCGATAAGCAGAAGCTCGACGTCGCGCCGCTGCGAATAAATTCCGGCAAACGCGCGTAGAAGATCGCCGAATCCCTTTCCCCGTACTAGCCGTCCGACGGAGGCTATCCTGATGCGGGCCGAAGACAGTCCCAGGCGTTGCTCAATTTCTCGCCGGTCGTTCCCCGGCCGGAACACGTTCGTGTTGATCCCGTTACCTATGACACTGATGCGGTCCGATGGAATATATCCACATTCCGTCATCAGTTCCGCATCTTCACTGCTCTGACTCAGCGTAAAACTGGTTATTCGCGCCAGCGCCGCCTCGAGCCTTAACGTCGCCGCCCTCGCTAGCCGGCCCTGATCGTCGTGAAAATAAAACCCGTGAGCAGTGTAAAGATTAATCGGTACCCTTTCCCGCCACGCCGCGATTCGCGCGACTATGCTTGCGTTCCGATTGTGGCTGTCCACGCAATCGTAGCCGCCATTGCGCATAACCCGGCACAGTTCAGCCGCTGCTCGCGTAAATCCGCGAGGGGAAGAGGACCTCGGGAAGGCGACCGGATGCACCACCGTACCCACACTCGCAGCCGCGGATATTGCGTCCGCGGTCTCGCAGGCGCATTCCACGACGTGACCCTGTGCTACCAATGCTTTCACTAACGGGGCTAGAAAGCGGAGCAGGTAGAAATCGGTATTGCAGACTTGAAGAATGCGGCTCAAGTGTTTGCCGGCTGCGCGCTCACGAAAAGGTCTCTCGAGATGTTCTGGATCTCGAATTGAATATTGGGTATCGGCCGAAACAGACTCGCTATCTGCTCCGGCGTGTACATGTAAAGCTCACACCGCGAACGGTAGCGGAGCCTTCGTTGCCACGCTAAAATCCCGTTGCCCAGGGGAAAGCTGAAAAATGCGCGGCGGCGCGTGAGCGAAAGCGCCTTGGCGATGATTTCGCGTGGCTCGCGCATGTAATCCATGAACCCCATCAGAATTACATACTCATACTTATTTGCGGGATTCCATTCGAGAAAATCGGCGCGCTCGAACCGACACCGGTCTTTGACCCCTTCGCGCTCAGCCCGCGCGCTTGCGATCTCGAGCATTCCGTCCGCGAAGTCAATTCCGGTCACTTCCGCCGCACCGCGTCGCGCCAGCTCGATAGCGTAGTGACCGGGGCCGCATCCGACGTCGAGCACCGAACATCCGGCGACCGGCATGCAGCCGGCGAGGGTCAGTTCGAACCGTTCGCGCATGCTCTGGCGAAAGAAACGATTAATGACGCGGTTTATGACATTACTCTGGTTCCCATAGATCGCGTCAAAGTCGGTCGCGTAACGGTCAAAGAACTGCGAAGTCTGGTCGGCTGCCATATTGCTCAACTCGCCCTGCGCAAATGTGAAGAATTGCGCAGCAGATAATCCTCGAATGTCGTTACCGGGAACTCGCTCAGCAGGTTCCGCAGCTTGCCTTCCGTGGTGCTGAGCCCGATATATGATTTCATCCGGCGCACCGCATTCATCCGGAGCCGTGGATGGCGGGGATCGATCTCACGCGGATGCACGTAAAAGATCACGGGCCGGTCCTCCCGCAATACGCGACGTGCCATTCCTCGGATGGCTGCATAAGGAAACAGACGCAGGTACCCGCCACCGAAGAAACACAGCGGGCGGCCCAATACCTTGGTAACGCTCACCGGAAACTCCATGATCGTTCCCATCTGTGTATCCACGGAGTACGGCGCAACCGGTGAATTGGGAAACCCACCATGCTGTCGCGGTGCTGGAAAGATCGAAGAGTCGTAAATGAAGCCAGCTTCGGCCAGTTTCTCGAATAGCCAGGGGGTTTTCTCGGTCGCCGAGAAGCCCGGGGCGCGGTAGCCTAGCACCCGATCCCCGCAGGCGTCTTCGGTGACGTTTTTTGCCCGCACGATATCAGCCAGAAACTCCTGCGGCGTCATCTTGTAGCAGAGCGTATGTGCATATCCGTGTGAGGCAATTTCGTGGCCGCGGTCGCGGGCTTCCCTGACCAGCCAGGGAAAACGCTCCGCCACCCACCCGAGGAAGAAACAGGTGCATCGGGCGTCGAATTCGGAGAATAGATCAAGCAACGCGCGAAAATTGCGTTCCACCAGCGACGGTTGGCCGTTCCAGGCGGCAAAACGTGGAGCGTCCTCTGATTCCAGTATGTGGAACCAATCCTCGACGTCGACTGAAAGGATCGAGCTGCCGTCAGCGTTTGATGATTTCATTGAGATTGTCTGACGCTTGGCACTGGCGCCGCTACTCCCCGATGTAGCGACAGCGTTTTCCGAGGTCTGCTCGCGAAGATATTACGCTCTCAGAAAGTCTGCTGTGAATTAGTCCGTTTGGGTTGCAATTCCCGCGCCGCTCCGGACCGCGAAGGATTTGCCGTCTCCGGGAGAGAGGGCCAGACCCCTAACGCTCAATAGTACACATAGGGTGCGTAGTAGCGTTGGTGTTCAGGATTGACGTTATTCAAGACCACACCGATAATTTTTGTCCCAACGTACGCCAGCCGCGAACATGCATCCCGCACCAATTGCCTTACCGTTTGTGACGCGGCGATTAGCACGACTCCGTCCACCAGTGTGGAGAGGACCACCGTGTCGCTCACCGGTAAAACCGGCGCCGAGTCGATCAATACGTGTTCGTATGCAGCTCCTGCGGTCGCTAGTATCTCGCGCATTCTTTTCGAACCCAGGAGCTCACTGGGATTAGGTGGCGTCAGACCAGCACTCAGCAGAAATAGTCCCTTGATGTTGGTCGGCTGAATTACTTCGTTGAGTTCATGCAACCCGCTCAGCACCTCGGCTAGACCGGGATGTCCCTGACGGTCGAGTAGCTCGTGGCATCGCGGACGCCGCAGGTCCGCGTCGATAAGCAGAACCTTATCCAGCATGTTGGCGAACGCGATGGCGGTATTGAGCGTCGTCATCGACTTCCCCTCGCCCGCCGTCGCACTCGTGAACAGAATTGTCTTGGGGGGCTTCTCGGATCGCGATAGCAAAATGCCCGTGCGCACCGCGCGATAGGCCTCACTCGCCGCGCCGAAGAGACTTCGCGCCGGTAACACCCCTTCCGGATTGTTCCCGTTAGCCGGAAGTTGCTGGGCCGCCGGCGACCAGCGTAGCGCGGACAATTCGCGCGGTAGCCGCCCGCGGTCGTTCGGTCCCGAAAAACGCAGTACGGTTGCCAGATTCGGCAGACGCAGATATCGCTGAACGTCTTCGGCCGTCTTCAGACCTTTATCCGCACCTTCGATTATGAATGCTGCGCCGACGCCGACCAGCATCGCCAGAAAGCCGGCCAGTACCATTGACAGTTTCTTTTTCGGACTCGACGCTTTTTGCGGAACCGCGGCGGCGTCGATCAGCTCGACATTCGTTAGTTGAGAGGCGCTAGACACACCCAGAATCTTTATCCGCTCCAGTACGCTTTCGTAGAGCGCCCGATTCGTATCCAGTTCCCGTTGGAGCACTACGTCGTGCAACGACGCATCTTGCAAGGCCATAGCGTGTGCCTTCTCGCGCTCGAGGTCGCTCCTGATCTCGTTTTCGCGCTCCAAAGACTGGCTGTACCTAACCCTGAGCGCGTCAACTACTCGCTTGACCTCCTGCTGTTCCTTCCTTTGCACTTCCAGTAGCTGTGCATGTAGCTGTGCGACAGGAGGGTAGTCGGGCGTGAACTGGTTCGACAGGCTGGCGTACTGCCCCTGTAAACGCGAGGCCTCGACCTTCAGGCTCTGGATTAATGCATTGTTAACAACCGCCGGCACCGAATCGAAATTGTTGCCCTGGATCGTTCCGACGTCGGCCTGAAGCGAGATCCGAGTCTCTTCGTCCTGAACCAGTGCCTTGTTGAGTGCTGATAGCCGATCGCTGACCATCTGGTCTTTATCGTTGCGATCCACCGTCACGATTCCGCGCTCGCGCCGGTAATCGTTCAGGGCCTCTTCCGACTTCTCCATCTTTTTCTCGAGGCCACCTAATTCACTCTCGAGAAAGTGCTGGGTTGTTTCGTTGGTCTGCGCATGCCGTTGATAACCTTGGCGAATGTAAGCCTGGACATGAGCGTTGGCCACCGCTGCTGCTAGTGCCGGGTCGGGACTGGTAAAATCAACGCTAACCAGACGCGTCTCCAACTCAGGGCGGATAGTCAGTGCGAGCAAATATCGGTCAATCAGGTCTGGCTTGACACCCAGAATGTCGGCACGCCGATCAATCGGGGGTTTAGACGCGAACAATGAAAAAAATCGCGACAGCAGTCCGGGCTTCTTTCCGGCTTCGGTAAATATCGGATTCTTGGCTAGCCCCAGGTCGTTGATTACCTGGGCGGCCAGAGTCCGTCCCTTCAACACTTGATATTGGGTCTTGTAGAAACTGTCGTTTAAGTCCGACGGTACTTCCGGCCGGTTATTGCTGTTTTGCAGAGCCTCTGGCGTTTCGCGTTCGATCTGGATCTCGCTTTCGCCGGTATAAAGCGGCGTCATACAGAGGACGATGACCAGGGTTAAGACCTCCGCGATCGCGATTATCCCCACGATCAGCCGGAGATTCCTGCGGATCACACTCCAATAGTCCCATAGTTCGAAATCGTCCTCGCGTTGAAACGGGGACTGATTATAGCGCGGCGGCCTGAATTCCTCTGGCAGCGGATATTGCTGATGCTGGCCCCAATATGGAGTTGGTTCTTGCACTTTTTATTTCCTGGTCAAGAAGAAGTGTTCATGTCCGGCAAGATGCACTTGCCCGAATCGCCGTGTTCTCTCCGGCGTTACATCGCGGAGAATCCGAGACCCATCCCGATATGCTGTGCGAGGAAATACACCGTATAAGGCACGGCTCCCAAAGCCGATCGCTCCACCACCACTACGTCGCCGCTCTGCACCTGCACGTCAGGCTGTCGACCGTTCTTAATGTCCGACAGGTTCAAAGGTATTTGGAGCTTGCGGCCGTCTTCCTGCTCCCGCAGCAAGGTCGCCGATCCGCTGAAATTCGCGCCGCCCGCGGCTGCGATCGCCCCCGTGGCGGTCATCCCCGGCGTAATCTTGAAGGCTCCCCCCTTGTCGACCCAGCCTTGCACCGTCACTTCGCCGGCCGCGGGAACAATGATCACATCTCCAGGCATCGCCGGCAGTTCTAAGTAGCGCTGGTCGCCCGCGCGCGTGGTGCTGAGAACCACCCGATGGGTCATCATCTGCAAGGCAACCGCATCAGGAGAGGTAGCGCCACGGCTCGTCGAGGACATCTGCGCAGGATCTGCCGCCGCTAAACGCATATCGGGCGCCGCCGAACCCGTTGGCCGATCGGGAGCTTTGACAGCTGCCAGCCGGGATCAGAATTATTCGCGTGCTGGCCTCGTCCGCAAGGCCGCCGGCGTGGCTGATCATCGTCATGATCGTGTCCGCGCGGCTCGCCAACGTATAGCGCCCTGGAACCTTCACTGACCCGATTACGGCCACCTGCCGACTCTCCGTATGCTCCAGGAAAACCTCGACCTGCGGATGGTACATGTACTTCGAGATACGGTGCGACACTTCGTTGCGTAAATCTTCCTCGGACATGCCCGCCACATTGATCTCGCCGATCAGCGGCAGCGCGATCAGATTTTCCTCTGAGACGCGTACATTTCGGTCTCTCAGTTGCGGAATTTGGGGCACTGAGATACGCACCAGATCTCCAGGACCGAGCGGAAACTCCGCTGAATTCGATCCCCGCGGCATCGATCGGCTGGCCCACAGCGCTGCCAAGTCTGCTGAATCATCCTGTATTTGAGCGGTGGTGGCGGTTTGCGCTGCTCCATCCGTGGTTGGCGCCACTTTGGGTTGCCGGTCTACCTCAGCCGGCTGTACGGCGCCCGCCGGCTGTTCCGGCGGGTTGCTCACGGCGGTTTGCTGCGAAGGCGTCGCCGATGAACATGCCGCCAAAACGAGCGACAATAGGGCTATCCGTCCCAGTCTTGCGCGTTGGACCAATCTCGAGTGTTTAGTCTTCTTCACAGGTATTTCGTCCATAGAAGTCCCTGCGGACGCTAAAACGTTGAGGAACCCCCGAACCCTAACCCTTTTGCCCTACCAAAGATGCAGTTAAGACTGCAAGGAAGAGACTTCGCCACGTCAAAACACAGAAAATCACGCGTAGAACCGGGCTTCGGGCATGCGTCCGCCCTCCTATCGGTTACTTACGTCCCGACAGGCAGGGCCTCCCCCAAAAAAATTAATTTCGCCGCCACCCCACCATCTACGCGTCCATCACCTTTAAGGCGTTAGAAACACGCTTACATTGTTAGTTCCAACAATAGAGCTCAGCGTTATTCTTTGCCGTCAGGCAGAGACTATTTTCGCTCATATGAGTCTTAACGAGCGATATTTAACATTGCAAATGATGAATGAACTATCCTTAAAGCCTCGTGCAACAATTTCACGCTCAGATCGTTGAATTTACCGCTCAGATTTTCACGTTTGCGGTAGCGAGGAGATGGCCTGGAGATCATAATCCTGACCTGGTTGGCGAACTCCAGTCCGATACCAGCAAGGTAGTCGTTCTCAATCGGCAAGAAGCGTTCTAACGATAACCTATACGGCGGTAAAAATGCAGAGCGATGGAACTGCAGAGTTCAGTCGCGGTGGACTAGAATTGCCAGGCGGATTCCGCTTCATCATCGGAATCTGGCATATACGAGCAGAAAGCGCCGGTTCGGATACTGCGGCCGAGATAGCGGCCCAGCTTTGTGTTCTGCTCGTAGATTTTCTTCTCGGCTGCCTTGATCGCGTTGGTAATTCTTACGCGTGCACGCTCCGCTACCGAGTATAGATGGCGGTCGCGCCCTCCCAGTCCCAACGCTCGGGTCAGTTCTTCTGTAAGGTAGTCGGCCTCTTCCTCGAGTTTGCTGGCACGATCGCAATCGTTGAGAGACTTTGCCGACTCTACCTCCGCGCGCAGCTCTTCCAGGCGCCGCCGGTACGAGGCTTTTGCAGACGCGTCGAGAACCGGATCGGAATCTGTGCTCTCCCACGACACGGGCTCCTCAGTTGAAGAGCGTCCCTCCCCGCCACTAAAGAGTTCCGCGAGGTCGGCTACGTGGAACTCCTGGAACGGGTAGCGAAGCAAATGAGCGATCAGTGCGAGACCCTTGGAGTGCCGCAAGCGAATCGTTGTATCTTCGTCACTGATGGTCCAATAGTCGCCCTCGCGCCTGAACAAACGCTTCGCGGAAACTAGCGCGCCCGCTGGATCGGCGGCGTTGATCCGTCCGATATTTGATAAAGACTCCCCACGGTCCTGACCGCCAGCATGATCCTGGTGTCCGGAGGCCGATAACTTCATTGCCTTGAAACCGAGTGCTTCGGCCCGTTCAGCCAGTCGCTTCATCCCAAGAGCCGCGGCCGAATTGACCACCGCGTCGATTAGTTCGACCGCTTTGTGACGGGTCGACGGATCGCCCTGCTCGATCAGGGATCGGGCCCAGTCGTATCTGGTGTAAGCGGCCCAAGGCTGCGCTCCGATTCGCTGGTTGAACCGCAAAGCGAAGTGGAAATGCTGATAGGCTTGCTCCCAGCGTCCCAGAGTGGCGCTCAACAGGCCCAGGTATCTCGATACCGATCCTAGTACCGCCGCTGGTCCCAAGACGACGTTTCTACCCGCATGAGGCGATAGAAGTTCATACAGCCGGGCAGCGTGAAGCGTATCGCGTAAAGTTGCGCAGACGTGTGCCAGCGCGGCGAGACACCCGACGAAGTCGTCGTCACCGACGAATTCGCTGAGGTCCTTTGCTAGCAGTTCCTCAAAATAAAGCCGTGCCTTACCAATTTGACCTAATTCGCAGCATAGGTACGAAAGTAGCGCCTTGAAGAGGATACTCTCCGGCCTCTCGTCGGCAGCCCGCAACCCCATCGCTTCGATTTCTGCCAAGCGCCCGTGCTCGCCGAACGGCAGTAAGAGCGTGCACCACGAGATCCGACTAATCTCGCGATTCTCGAATTGTTCTCCGAGGCTCAGGCAGCGCTGAGCAAGTTCTTCACCCTTTTCGAAGCGCCCCTCCATAATGGAGCGTGCCGCGCTATAGCAATACGCTCTCCATTCCAGCGCTGGCTGATGGAACTGGCTCGCGACGAATTCGAGGCTTTGAGCTTCAACATCCGCGCGTTCGACGTCGCCAATCCGTAAAAGGGAGATAGCCCGTGACAGGGCGCTTCGCGATATGCAAGCGTAATTTTCGGTGGCGTTGGAGATGTTCATTATCTCCGCCGCGTTCCCGAGACGTTCTTCGATTAGTGCCGGTCCGGACAAAAGCCAATCGCGGTAGGAAAGAATATAAAGCAGTGCTTCACGATCTCCGCTTTGCCGTGCCGCGGTGACCGCTTCGGCCATCAAAACCGCGCGTCGTTGGCGCACGCCCCCATGCTCGGGCAACTCCGCCGCGAGCCGCGCAAGCAACATCGCACGTAGTCCGACCGAACCGGGTTCGATCATGCTCAACGCCCGTCGCAACAGCAGCACGAGTCCCGCGTCAGAGCCTCGCGGAGCCGGCCAGTACGCTGCGGGAAATCCCAATGCCGCACGTGCAAAGCGCTGCGCATCACCGTTTCGCTCCGCCAATGCAGCCGCCTCGCGCAAAGCCGCCCGCGCGGCCTCTTCCGCGCCTTCTTTGTGCTGCACGTCGGCAAGTGAAAGTAGAACATCACACCGCTGTGCGTAATCGCATCCGGGTAGAATTTCCCAGGTTTCCAGCGCCATCTTGTACAGACGGATCGCTTCATGGTGATTCGACAGCGCGAGCGCGCGGTCCGCAGCCCGCTGGGCATATTCGAAGGCTAGCGATGCCGTGGACGGTCCTCGGCTCTCGAAATAGTGATAGGCAATGTCCGCCAGGTGACTGTCAGAACTTGCAGGGGAGAGCCTTTCGAGGGTCCCGGCGGCGCGCTGATGCAGCCGTTTGCGCAGCGACAACGGCACCGCTTCGTACAACTGGTCACGAACCAGGCCGTGCACAAATCGAAAGCGTCCCGGCTTGCCCGGAGCCCCTTGCACGATTCCCGCGGAGTCGGCCTCCGCCAGGGCTTCCAGCAAATCGTCCGCTCCGATTTCGGAGATATCCTCCAGGATCGAAAGATCGAACTCTCCACCTAAAACCGCCGCCAGCTTCAGCGCTTGCTCGGTTTCTTGTGAGAGCGAAGCCAACCGGCCCTGGATAGTGCTCCGCACGGTCGCCGAGAGATTTTTTCGGTCAAGGGGGGAGTCGCTCCGCCCACCGATGTTTATCGTAGGTGAGTCCGCAAACAGACTCGATGAGACCTCGCGCACGAACAGAGGGTTTCCCCCGGTCGCCCGGTGAACTTCTCTGACGACACTCATCGTGGGTGAGCGTCCGCTCAACCCCTTGATCATCTCGGAGACACCGTCTTCGTCGAGAGACCGCATCGGCACGTGACTGCATTCGCGGGCAAGCTGTCTCAGAATCCCTGCGAGGCGCTCGCGGACCCGCACCTCAACATCCCGCGAGGTAACCAAAGTCATGATTGCAGCATCACGCAAGGTTCGCGCCAGAAAACTTATGAGTGATGACGTGGGCTCGTCGGACCAATGCAGATCGTCGACGATCAGGAGCAACGGTTGTGATTGCGACGCGCTGCGCAGAAGATTTGCCATCCAATCGAACAGGCGAAATCGCGCCGGATGTTCTCTCGCGCCGTCCTCGGCGGGTCGATCGCTACTGGGCCGGGCATCGATTAGCTCGGGAAGCCGCCGATCGAAATTCTGAATCTCCGCTTCGATAAGCCGCGTGGATTCAGTCGTCAGCCCATGCTGAACGCATCCCCGCAGGATCTGAATCCAGGGCCAATATGCGGGCGTGTCTCCGCCCTCTTCACAACGGCTCCACAGCACGCGCATCCCGCGCAAGTCCGCATACAAGGCGAGTTCGTCTGCCAGCCGCGTCTTCCCAATCCCCGGTTCGCCGGTGAGCAAAAATAGTCGTCCACGCCCCGAAAGAGCGTAATCGACTCCCGCTCGCAATTGCGCCATCTCCTGGTCGCGACTGACGAGTATGTTGCCCCCAATGCTGCTTTGATCAATCATCCGGTTCCAACGGCTCGCTTAGGAAACCTTAAGCGCTCGGCCCTTCCTGACGCTCTCGCCTAACTGTTTGCCTTGTCTTGGCTCGGTAGCCGATCTCCGCGCCCTGCCGGTTCCGTCAGAGCCAACCCCATGAGCCGAGGCGACCTACTTCTTTTCAACAGATTACGGTAAGTCGCCTTGGGTGAAGCCCGCTAAAACTAGCTCAAAGTTGTCCCTAATGTAAAGGAAATCTGCAAGACTCATCTTGAGCGCAAACAACGTCAGATGCCGCCGGCTTGTTCGGGAAAACTCCTGCACTTACAAGCACTAATCATAGCCCAGGATCCTCTCATTGGCTGCAGTGACTGTCCGATTCAGGGAAAATGTCTGTTAATAACTTCTGGAAGGACGCTTTAGGTGCGAAACCCCGCTTCTCAACGCCAGTGATGGAAATTATTAGCAATTTCGCGGGTTTATATTCCACCCGATGGCGCACGCTCGAGTGGTTTACCGACTTCACAGGGCGACTCACTGAGGGCCGGTTCCGCGGTGCGCCGGTGCGGCTCGTCCCCATAGCAGCGAATGGCCCGGGCGGACCGGAAAATCCCGTTTTTGGACTCGAGGTTTGAGCTCAGCCGATCTAGCCGATAGACTTCAAGCGATGCTCTCGCACAAGTCGAAGTATGCTCTCAAAGCCCTGATTGTCCTGAGCCAGGAGTACGGCAAAGGTCCGCTGCTGATCTCTGAAATAGCGCATCGAGAAAGCATTCCTCGCCGGTTCCTCGAACTAATTCTGCTCGAGCTGAAAAACCAGGGGGTGTTGCGTAGCAAGAAAGGGAAGGGTGGCGGCTACACCCTGAGTGCACCGCCACGTCAAATCTCAGTCGGGCATGTGCTCAGGATGCTTGAAGGTCCCCTCGCACCGTTTCCCTGTGTGAGCAAGACGGCCTACGAGCGCTGCGCCGAATGCCGCGACGAAAAAACCTGCGGCGTCAGGCTCCTGATGAAGGAGGTCAGGGACGCGACCGCAGCGATCCTCGATTCCACTACCTTCGAAGACGTGCTGAAGCGCGCACAGGCGGTCGCAGGCAACGCGCGCGTGCTGAACTACTCAATCTGATCATCGCTCCGGCCACCCTCCCATGATCTGACTATGAAGTCCGTCTTGAGTTTGTGTGAATTTCTTTACGGCGGTTTTGAATCGCTGGGATTCCGTACGTCACGACGGACAGTTCCAACGGGTATCGACTAATAGCTAGTCGAATCGTGCTATATCAAGCTTTATTTGACACACAATCTCCACACTGTGATTAACTAGTCATAGACGCCTTGAGACGGCTCAAATATCAACGAAGCTCTCGTCCGCCCGAACCCGGATTATTCCTCCTTCCCGATGAAGTGACCGCATGTATCAGGCGTTGGGCGCCACGATCGCGTCTGTCTGAGTATTTGATGGCGCCGCGATCTGCCTTCAAGGAGAATCATCATGAGGGATTGATCCATGGATCGGAACGCGACTCCGGACAGCCAGCGTAATGAGATCACTGCGAGTCTGGCCGAGCTCGCCCTCGATTTGCGCCATTGCTGGGAGCATACTGCCGATCCGCTTTGGAGCAGGATCGATGCCGAATTGTGGGAGCTTACCCACAATCCATGGGTCATCCTGCAGACCACCTCCCGAACCAAGCTCGATCAACTGCTTTGCGATCCCGGATTCCGGCGCCAAGTCGAAGAACTAGCCGCGCAACAGCTTGAACACCCCAAGCGTTCTGCGTGGTTTCAGCAAACTCATTCTAACTCGCATCTCAGCGGTATCGCCTTCTTCAGTTTCGAGTTCGGACTCGCCGAAGCGTTGCCGCTCTATTCGGGTGGGCTCGGCAACGTCGCCGGCGATTTCCTGAAAGCCGCAAACGATCTCGGCGTGCCTATCGTCGGGGTCGGCCTGCTCTATCAGCAGGGATTCCGGCAGGTTATCGACGCCGACGGCAGTCAGCGGTCGCTGTTTCCGTACAATGACCCCGGGCAATTGCCGATCACGCCCGTCCGCGACGAGTCGGGCGAGTGGTTCCGTCTTCGAGTTCAGCTCCCGGGCCACCTTCTCTGGCTGCGCGCCTGGCAGGTGCGCGTGGGGCGTGTGAGACTATACCTGCTCGATGCCAACGATCCGGCGAACCTGCCTGCGTATCGCGGCATAACGAGTGAGCTCTATGGCGGCGGTCCGGAACACCGCCTGGCCCAGGAGATGGTTCTGGGGCTCGGCGGATGGCGCCTGCTGCGTGGACTCGGGATCAAACCCGAGGTTTGCCATCTGAACGAGGGACATGCCGCTCTCGCGGTACTCGAGCGGGCGCTAACCTTTATGGAGGAAAGTGGTCAGCCCTTTGCCGCCGCCCTCGCGGCGACGCGCGTGGGCAACCTCTTTACGACGCATACTCCGGTCTCGAGCGGTTTCGATCGTTTCGCGCCGGACCTCGTCGCGCACTATCTCGGCGATTATGCAAAATCACGTTTACATATCGGCTTGCCAGAGCTGCTCGCACTCGGCCGCGTCAATCCTGTCGACCCGAGTGAGCCGTTCAACATGGCCTATGTGGCTATTCGCGGAAGCGGTGCCATCAATGGGGTCAGCCGTTTGCACGGCACCGTGAGCCGCCGGATCTTTCAATGCTTGTTTCCGCGCTGGCCCGAGGCGGAGGTGCCAATCGACCATGTGACTAATGGAGTACATACTCCGACGTGGGATTCGGCCGCCGCGGATTCCCTCTGGACGCATAGCTGCGGCCGCGAACGCTGGCGCGGGACGATGGCGACGGTCGCGCGCGACTTTCGACGAGTTTCCGATCGCGACTTGTGGGATCTCCGCCGCAAAAATCGCCTCGAGCTGGTGAACTATGTCCGGGCTCGGCTCGGTGCCGGAAACACCTCGCGGGGGGAATCAGCAGAACGAGCGCAGGAGATTTTTGCACCCGAAACCCTGACCCTCGGCTTCGCCCGCCGCTTCACTACTTACAAGCGCCCGAATCTGCTTCTGACCGATCCCGCTCGCCTGATTCGTATCCTGACCAATCCCGATCGCCCGGTGCAAATCGTCATCGCCGGGAAAGCCCATCCCCAGGACTACGCGGGTCAGGCGCTCGTGCGGGAGTGGGTCCGCTTCGTTCGGCGGCCCGAAGTGCGCCGGCACGCGGTCTTCCTCAGTGACCATGACCTCGTGCTCGCCGCCCGCATGGTTCAGGGCGCCGATCTATGGCTCAATACTCCTCTACGCCCGTGGGAGGCGTGCGGCACCAGTGGAATGAAGGTGCTGGTGAATGGCGGGCTCAACCTGTCCGAACTCGACGGGTGGTGGGCTGAGGCTTACTCCCCGGACCTCGGTTGGTCGCTCGGTGACGGCATCGATCACGATCACGATCCGTGGTGGGACGCCGCTGAGGCCGACGCGCTTTACAGCATTCTGGAAAATCAAGTGGTCCCCACTTTTTATCGACGCGACCGAAGCGGCGTTCCCACTCAATGGGTCGCGCGGATGCGCGAGAGCATGGCGCGTCTCACCCCACATTTTTCAGCTAACCGATGTATCCGCGAATACACTGAAAGGTACTACCTGCCGGCCGCACGAGCGTACCTCCATCGTGCTAGCAGCGGCGGCGCCGCAGGACTATCGGTACTCCGCTGGCAGCGCGAGTTGTCGCGCGGATGGGCGAACGTCCGCTTCGGCGACCTACGCGTCGAGACTGTCGACGGAAAACATTCCTTCGCGGTTCAAGTCCATCCGGGCGCTCTCCCGGCGGATGCGATTTGCGTCCAACTCTATGCGGATCCGATCGA
This sequence comes from uncultured Pseudomonadota bacterium, assembly GCA_963837035.1. Taxonomy (GTDB): domain Bacteria; phylum Desulfobacterota; class Binatia; order Binatales; family Binataceae; genus JASHZA01. Next base: position 46,930 of record CAWIMH010000011.1, on the reverse strand, counting down.
CGGCGAAGCCCCGTGCCCCCAACAGATGCGGCGGGGACTGCCCATCAGCGGTGCGTTGGATGGATTCGAATATAACGCTGAAGTTTCGGCGCGACGTCCCGCCGCGGAATACACGCCGCGAATCGTGCCGTCGCATCTGCTTGGACGAGCCCCGCTCGAGGACGCACACATCCTCTGGTTCCGCTGAACGGGTCCGGCTGGCGCGGTTGGTTCGCTCGCCTTATTTGGAGCCCCGGTTAAGGGTTGATTCAGTTCTGGCGGCCTGGCGACGGATCTCGGCCGGCAGCCTAGGTCGATCGGTTCGAGGGTTTGGGTTTTTAATTGACCGACCATCTTGACGGTCGGCCAAAGATGCTTATCCGAAAGATAAAGGCGAACCGCGCGATGCGAAGAGTTCGGCGCTTTCGGCGAGTACCAAGATTAGACCCAAAGGGCAGAACCTCTTTCGCTGAATGTGGCGTAGTGAAACTCGGCTGAAAGAAAGCACAAGGAGGTGTTCAATCATGGCGCTGTTGAGATTTGATGCCGATCCGTTCAGCGGACTGCTGAGCCTGCAGGATCAACTTGAGCGCTTCATGCGCAACCCGGCATTCGGTACCGGGCTCTCCGGATTTGGCGCCTACCCGCCGGTCAATATCTTCGATTCGCAGGAAGGTGCGGTGATAGTTGCGGAGATACCCGGCCTCGATCTGGCCAAACTCGCCGTCGCGGGTGAGGGCCGCACTCTCACGATCAGCGGGGAACGGAAGTTTGAGCCGGATGGGAACGGCTTGGGGTATCATCGTCGCGAGCTAAGCGAAGGCAAGTTTTCCCGTTCAATTCGATTGCGTGAGGATTACGAGACTGGCAAGGCAGAGGCCCGATACGAGGCGGGACTGCTAATCGTTCGCGTACCAAGAGCCGAACACGCCAAACGGCGGCAGATCACAGTGCATACCGCATGAGGGAGGTGAAGGATCATGGAAGGCACGGACACCAGGGAAATCGCCACTAAGGAAAAGCAGCAGCTTGCGAAGTCACAGGAACAGACTCGTCCGGGGCGCTACTACGTGCCCGATGTTAACATCTACGAGTTTGATGAATCGTTGAAGCTCTGGGCGGACATGCCTGGGGTCAAGGAGAAAGACATCAACGTCACGCTCAAGGACGGAGTGCTCACGATCGTCGGCCAGGTAGGCGCCGACCTGTATGCAGGGCTGCGGCCAATGTACACGGAGTATAACGTTGGAACCTACTACCGCGAGTTTGCGTTGAACGAGGACGTTGACGAGTCGAAAATCAAGGCAACCCTGCGAAATGGCGTTCTGGAAGTGGAGTTGCCCAAGAAAGAAAAAGCGAGACCTCGACAGATTGAAGTTCGCAGTGCCTGAGTCGCTAAGGCCGAAAACCAGCTCGCGGAGTGGCTATTATGCCGAAGTAAGACTCGCGGCTCTCTTGGCCGGTCTGCCGTGCCACTGCGTAGAACGCGAGGCCAACATGCCTGATCAAACAGAAATTCTGCTGCAGGAAGTCGCTATCCTGAGGCAAGAGGTTGCGTATATGCACACAATGGTTGAAAAGTCGGACGAATCCGTCCGCAGCCTCAGCGTTACGCTCCTGGAGCGCTTGAACACTTTGGTACTTTTGATGCAAAAAATAGAGGCGCGACTACCAATACTTCCGCAGTAGCGTCTTTCCGGATGCGATCGCAACAAATCCTTGCGATTCATTCTGAAAGCGTTGGATGAATTCGAATATAACGCTGAAGTTTCGGCGCAACGTCCCGTCGCGGAATACACGCCGCGAATCGTGCCGTCGCATCTGCCCGGACCAGCCCCGCTCGAAGACGCACATATCCTCTGGTTCCGCTGAACGGGTCCGGTCGGCGCCGGCCCGCGCGCGGTACCGGGACTAATGAATTGCGCTGCGCTGTGGACGCGCAGGCCGCACCGGGGACGGTTCACCTTCGCTGCCCGCCGCCGCGGTATGGGCAAACGATCCCGTGTCGTCGCGCAGTGCGTGCGCCAACACCTCGTCGACGGTGTCGACAAAGATCGTCTCCATCTCGGCGCGCAATTCGGCCGGTATATCGTCGAGGTCGTTTTCGTTGCGCCGCGGCAGGATCACCGTGCGTATCCCGGCGCGCCGCGCCGCCAACACTTTTTCCTTGATGCCGCCGACGGGGAGCACCTTGCCGCGCAGCGTGATCTCGCCGGTCATCGCCACGTCGGACCGCACCGGCCTGCCGGTGAGTAGTGAGACCAGCGAAGCCGCGATAGTCACGCCGGCCGAGGGGCCGTCCTTCGGAATCGCCCCCGCGGGAACATGTACGTGGATATCGGACTTGTCGTAGAAATCCGGCGCCAACCCGAGCCGATCGGCGCGCGATCGAATATACGAGAGCGCCGCCTGTGCCGATTCCTTCATCACGTCGCCAAGCGATCCGGTCAGCAGCAGACCCTTCTGCCCGTTCATCCGCGTGCTCTCGATAAAGATGATGTCACCGCCGTTGGACGTCCAAGCCAGACCGGTCGCGACCCCGGGCTCATTGGTCCGCTCCGCTACCTCGGAGAAAAACTTCGGCGGCCCCAGGTAGCGCTGCAGCATTTCGGCGGTGATGCTGCTCGGGCGCGGTCTCGCCCTCGGTGATCGATCGAGCGATCTTGCGGCAGACCCGCGCGATCTCGCGTTCGAGATTGCGCAAACCCGCCTCGCGCGCGTAGCTGCGGATGATTTCTGCTACCGCCGGTCGGGTGAATTCGATCTTGCAGTCGCCGAGTCCGTTCTCGATCAGTTGCTTGCGGATGAGATGGCGTTCGACGATCTGCAGCTTTTCCTCCTCGGTATAACCGGGCAGCTCCAGTATCTCCATCCGATCGCGGAGGGCAGGCGGGATCGTGTCGAGCAAATTGGCCGTGGTCAGGAACAATACGCGCGAAAGATCGAACGGCACGTCAAGATAGTGGTCGACGAAAGAGTTGTTCTGCTCCGGGTCGAGCACCTCGAGCAGCGCCGAGGCCGGATCGCCGCGGAAATCTGCGCCGAGCTTGTCGACTTCGTCGAGGATGAACAGCGGATTGTTCGACCCGGCGTTGCGCAATCCCTGCACTATCCGCCCCGGCAATGAGCCGATATAGGTCCGCCGATGGCCGCGAATTTCCGCCTCGTCGCGAATGCCGCCCAGCGACAGCCGCACGAATTTGCGCCCCAACGCCCGCGCGATCGATCGCCCGAGCGAGGTCTTGCCCGTTCCTGGAGGACCGACGAAGCACAGGATCGGTCCCTTCGTGTCGTGACTTGAGCTTCCGCACGGCGAGGAATTCGAGAATTCGCTCCTTGACCTTCTCGAGGTCGTAATGGTCCTCGTCGAGAACCTTGCGCGCGTTGCTTGATATCGAGGTTGTCTTCGGTGGTGACGCTCCAGGGCAAGCTCACCAGCCAATCGATATAGGTGCGCACGACCGTGTGTTCCGCCGATTCCGGCGGAATCATCCGCAGGCGATCGAGTTCCTTGTCGGCCGCCTTGCGCGCGTCCTCCGGCATCTTTGCCGCTTCGATCTTTCTTCTCCAGATCCTCGATTTCGGAAGACCGGCCGTCGCGCTTCGCCCAGCTCCTTCTGAATCGCCTTGAGCTGCTGGCGCAGATAGTACTCGCGCTGATTTTTGTTGAGCTCGGTCTGCACCTGCGATTGGATCTTGTGACCCAATTCGAGCAACTCGATCTCCCGGCTCAAGAATTACGATCAGCTTTTCGAGCCGCTGACGCACGTCGAGCGTCGCCAGCAGATCCTGCAGCTCCTCGACCGCAATCTTCAGATAGGAGGCGACCAGATCCGTCAGCCGCGCCGGATCCCGCACCTGCATCGCCATCACCTGCAACTCGTCGGGCAGGTAGGGCACCAGCGAGACGAATTTGGAGAACTGGCTGACCAGGTTCGCCTGCAGCGCCTCGACTTCCTTGCTGCTCTCGAGCAACTTCCGCCAGCCGCGCCACCTGCGCGATGAAATAAGGCTCGCGCTGGGTGAATGTCTGCAGACTCGATTCGCGCCAGCCCCTGCACCAGCACGCGCACACTCTGGTCCGGGTACTTGAGCATCTTCAAGATCCGGACGGCAGTGCCGCGCGGGATACAGTCCCTCGGGTCCGGGACTCTCTTCTTCCGGATTCTTCTGCGCGGCCAGCCCGATCATGCGCGAATTCTGGCCCACGTCGTCGATCAGCTTGAGTGACGATGCGCGTGAAACCAAGGAAAGGATGTATCTGGCTGGGGAAAATCACGATGCCGCGCAGCGGCAGCACCGGCAACGTTTCGGGAATTTCGACTTTGCTCAGATCCTCTTCGGTCTCGAAACGCTTTTCCCCTTTGGTGCTGCATCTGACATAAGCTATCCGATCCCCCGTTTACGGAGCGACCGGACGCCGCCCACGCTTTCCCCGCCGCCAGAAATTAACGTATTATACAGGCGAAACTCGCACAAGGTTATTTCCGTCACCAAGGAACAAGAGCACGATTTGCTACGCACGCCATCGCGGTAAAGCAGTTGGCAGACTACCACTTCGATAAGTTATTTGACGTTACCGAGGCTAATGACCTTATTCCTCGGCTTGAGGTGTTGATTCGCCAACTGCAGGACCGGGTCAACGACCTGCGTATTCAGATCGCGCAGGTCCTCGAAGACGACCCCCAGGCCGAGGCTCTGCAATTGCCCGCAGTGATGGAACGCTTTCCTCAACTGCGCGCGCCCGCGGCCAGGTTGGCGGAGAGCACCGCAAGCGATCGAATCGCTGGGATGCTTCCTTAAGGATATCGACCTCGGGCTCGTTGACTTCCCCTACCGGGCGGAAGACGGCGAGGTAGTCTTTCTATGCTGGCAGTCTGGCGAATCCGGCGTGCTCGCCTGGCACCCTGTAGATCAGGGGTTCGGTCAGCGCAAACCCCTCGCCGGCTCGACCAAACAGTTGCTCAACTGAAAGCCATACTCTAATTTTATGGCTCGTAACTTTATATCGTCTTATTCCATCTAAATATGGTGATAACGCTTTTCGTGTATCTGTTCGCGCTGGCCTGCTGGCTCGGTGGAATGATCTTCTTTTCGATCTTCACAGCGCCCGCGATTTTTAGCGCGTTGCCCACCGGCGAGGCCGGAAAAGTCGTCGCGACGATTTTCCCGCGCTATTACATCCTGGGCTATGTCGCGGGGATCATCGGCGTGATCCTCTCGATCTATTTCGCGATCTCGCACCCGTCGCGCTTATGGTGGAGTCTCGCTGCGATCGCGCTCGTGCTCGCGCTTGCGCTCACTCTCTATGCCGGCGCGGTCTCCGCCCGAAGATCGATCGGCTTCGTTCTGTGACCGAGGAGCCCAACCCCGACGCGGACCGCAAAGCCGAATTTGATCGTCTGCATCACCTTTCGGTCTCGCTCAATGGGGCGGTAGTGCTGCTCAATGTGCTTGCACTGCTCAGCACGGCCACCGCACTGGCTCCCCGTGGCTAAGCCGCGAATTCAAGGCCGTTGTGCTTGACCTGTTTGACACTCTCGTCAAATGGGAACCCGATCGCCTGCCCTTGATGCAGATTAACGGTAAGTCGGTGCGCACCACGATGCCCTGGGTTTTCCCGGTGCTCGAGCGCCGACTGGGGGCGTCCTTTGATCAACAGGGATTTGTCGACGTTTACAGCGCAGTGGTCGAGGAAATTCTGGTCGAACGCGAGCGCGACGGCATCGAGATTACTTGTTTCGAACGCTTCGCCCGGACGCTCAAGCGCATGCTGCCCCGTCCCGAAGACGAATTGCACCCATTTGCCCATGACCTAACGCGGGTGCACATGGACGCTGTGCGCGTCAGTGACTTGGGCGCCCGCCGCGCGGTCCGAGGCGGTCCGCCGCATCGCGCCCCATTATCGGCTCGGACTCCTCTCGAATTTCGACGATGCGCAGTGTGGCCGCGAGGTCCTGTCTGATACCGGCGTCGCTAATCTGTTTGAAGCGGTCATAATCTCCGCCGAAGTTGGCTTGCGCAAACCCAACCCGCGCATCTACCGCCAAATGCTCGAGATGCTTGCGCTGGAGGCGAGCGAAGTCCTCTTCGTCGGCGATACCCCGCGCGAGGATGTCGCCGGCGCGCAGCAGGGCGGGATGCAAACCGTGTGGATCAGCAAGGGGGCGACCGCGCTCCCCGACGGTATCCCCGCCGCCTCATTTTGTCATCAACGACCTTTCCGATCTCCCGCAAATCCTCGGGATCTGAGATGACACCGCGTACCGCGATCGCGGTTGTCGGGGCGGGCGAGGCCTCTGCGCCGCTGCGCGAACTTGCCTTCGCCATCGGCCGTGCGATCGCGCGGCATGGCGCCACGCTGGTATGCGGCGGCCGCGGCGGCGTGATGGAAGCGGCGGCGGCGGGCGCGCAGTCCGCCGGCGGCCCTACTCTCGGTATCCTCCCCGGCTATGATCGCCATGCCGCCAATCCCCATATCGAGTTCGCGATCGCCACCGGAATGGGCGAGGCGCGCAACGCGATCGTGGTCGCCAGCGCGGACGCCGTCGTCGCGCTCGCCGGCGAGGCTGGGACGCTCTCCGAAATTGGTCTCGCCCTCAAGCTCAAACGGCCGGTCGTGGCGCTATGTTCATGGGCTGAACTTGGCGGACTTACCCGCGCCGACGATCCCGAAAGCGCAGTGCAACTGGCGCTTACGCTGGCCGCCGGCCCCGAGCGAGAGAGATCAAAGTGACGCCCGATCTTCATCGACGTTTCCCGGCGCTCGCGACCCTCGAAGCCGCGCCGTTCTCCGCTCTGGCCGGCCTCAAGATCGAGGACGCCTCCGCCGGCAGCGCGGTCGTGCGGATGCCATTCGATCCGCGCCTGCTCAACTATGGTCCCCCGAACGTTCCCATCCATGGCGGGGCGATCGCCACGCTCGTCGACTTCGCCGCTTGTGCCGCCGTATGGACCATGCCCACGACTCAGCGCAGCGCGACCATCTCGCTCACGGTCAACTATACGGGCCCCGGAGTTCAGAGCGATCTGATCGCTCACGCGACGGTGCGGCACCACGGCAAACGCGTCGCAAGCCTCACGGTCGAGATTCGCGACCGCCACGACGTGCTGATCGCCGACGCGCTGGTGACCTACAAGGTCGCCTAAAACACACGCAATTCCACGTGCCGCCCCTTCGCGCTTTACAAATGTTCGGCATCCGCGCTACGCGAAGTATGTGCGCGAAGCCGGGGATGGGCGGCCCGCCACGGCGAATGGTTCCTTCGTCGTCCTTTGGCCGCCCGCCTGCGGTACCCAAACTCGAGGAGTCCCGTGATGGCCCAGAATGCGAGCCGCTATAGTCAACCGAGCGGTGCTACCGCTGCCGCTGGATGGAAGCTTAGCCAACTGACCCAGCCGAGCGCCCTGTTTGGCGCCAACGGGATGCGCTTCGGGCCCGACGGCCGCCTCTATGTCGCGCAGGCCTTCGGCAGCCAGATCAGCGCGCTTGATATCGGCGACCGGCGACGTCACGGTGATCAGCCCGAACGGCGGCCCGATCGTCGCCCCCGACGACCTTGCCTTCGACTCCAAAGGGACGCTCTACGTCACCGAAGTCATGAGCGCGCGGGTCTGTGCGCGCGCGCCGAACGGCGAACGCCGGATCATCGCGGATAACGTCCTGGGCGCCAACGGCATGACCATCCAGCAGGATCGCATCTTCATGGACGAATGCCGGCCCGGCGGCCGCCTGTGGGAGCTGTTTCGCCGACGGCCGCGCGCCACGGATGCTCGCCGACAACCTGCCGCTGCCCAACGCGCTCCGGCTCGGACCCGATGGCAATATCTATTTCCCCGTGCTCGGCGAGAATGCCATCTGGCGGATCCCGTTGGCCGGTGGCACGCCCGAACCGTTCGCCAAGGACCTTGGACTGCCCACCGCGGTCAAAATCAACAGCAAGGGCGAGCTCGTCTCGACCCAGGGACGCACCGGCGAGATTCTGAAGTTTCGATATCCGCAGCGGCGCCCGCCGGGTCCACGCCAAGGTCCGGCCGGGACTCGACAATCTTGCGCTCACCGCCGACGACCGCATGTTCGTCTCGCACTTTACCGATGGCGGCGTGGCCGAGATCATGGCTGACGGGAGCGAGCGGCGCCTGGTCCCACCCGGGCTTCTGCGGGCCGGCGGGCCTCGCCGTCGGCACTGACGGGACACTCTACGCCGCTGACGGCATCAGTATGGCGGCGGTCGCGCGTGACGGTACGCAGCGCCGGGTCGGGATGCTCTTCGACGGGCAGTTTCCGGGATTCGTGCGCGGGCTGGCGGCGGCGGCCAACGGCAACGTCGTCGTTACACCTCGGCCGGCGACGTCACGACCTATCATCCGGTGACCCATGAGATGACCGAACACTGCGAAGGGTCTGCAAGAGCTCTACGGCGTGGCGGTCGGGCCGAGCGGCGCGATTTCGTGGTCGCGAAGGCGGCGACGGTCGCGTGCTCGTGATCGCCGGCAAGGAGGTCAAGACGCTCGCGACGGGGCTCTCGCGCCCGACCGGAGTGGCGGCCGCCAACGACGGATCATGCTTTGTGTGCCGAGGCCGGCGCGGGCCGCGTCGTCCATATCAATGGTGGCGTCAGCGAAGCGGTGGGCGGTCTCAAGGAGCCGCAGGGGCTGCTGCTGGACGGCGACGACCTTTATATCGTCGACGCCGGTGCGCATGAACTCGTGTGCTTCTCGACCAAGACGCGCCAGCGCGAGACTGTCGCCGCGAATCTGCCGGTCGGCGCGCCGCTCGGGGTGATGCCCAAGCCCCTGCTGGGTATTCCGGGTCTGCTGCCGGGACCGCTACCCCGTTTGCCGGTATCGCGCCGATTCCAGCGGGACGATCTATGTCGCGGCCGACGGCGAAGGCAGCATCCTTGCCTTGACTCGCGCCTAGGCTGAAATCATGCGAATTCGAGGTAGCGCGCCGTGTCCCCGGCGGACGCGCCGCGCTACCCCAACGCTCCCTCGACGACCAGTTCGCTGATCCGCTCGTCGTCGTATCCCAGTATCTGCCCCAGCACGAAGTCGTTGTGCTGACCGAGGATCGGACCCGCGCGCTCGACCCGGGCCGGCGTTCCCAACAACTTGAATCGCGAATTCTCCACGTACGTCTGTCCCATCCGCTCATGCGGGACTTTCACGTAATGCTCGCGATGATGCAGTTGTGGGTCCTTCCACATGTCGTCCGAGGTCTGTACCACATGCGCCGGCACGCCCGCCGCCTGGAGCGTCCGTTCGACCTCCTGCGCGTTGTGTCCACGAGTCCATTCTCCGATGATCCGATCGAGTTCCGCACGATTCGTCTGGCGCGCAGCGAACGTTTTGAAGCGCGCATCGCGCGCGATCCCAGGCTGTCCCATCGCTGCGCACAGTCCGCCCCAATGCTCTTCCGAGCGGCACGCGATCGCCACCCAGCAATCCGTGCCCGCAGCCGGATAGACCCCATGCGGCGCATGGTAGGGATCGTAATTCTCCACCGGGCTGTATTTGCGCCCGTTCGCCTGACAATCGATCAGCGGTAGCGTTAGGAAGTGAAGCGCCGATTCCGCCTGCGCCTGATCGATATACTGTCCCTGCCCTGTGCGCTTCCGATGGATCAACGCGGCCATCAGCGCGACCGCGCCGAACCGCGGCGCGATATAATCCGTGTACGCGCTAAACGGTCCCGACGGTGGCCGGTCCGGCCACCCCACCAGGTTGTAAAATCCGCACAGCGCCGCCGCCAGATTCCCGAATCCCGCGAACCGCGACAGCGGCCCCGTCTGCCCCATCAGGCACGTGCTCAACATTATGAGGTCCGGCTTGATCTTGCGCAGCGCCTCGTAATCGAAACCCCACGCGCGCATCGCCTTGGGTGAAAACGATTCGCATACCGCGTCGGCCCAGCGCACCAGGTCGAATACCACCGCGCGCGCCCCCGGCTTCGAAAGATCGAGCGTGACGCTATACTTCCCCGCGTTATTATTGCCGAACAGCCCGGAAAACTCCGCGTCGGTATTGTTGTCCTGGAACGGTCCCACCGTCCGCGTCGGATCGGTTCGCGCGGTCGATTCGATCCGAATCACCGTCGCCCCGTGATCCGCCATCATCCGACTGATCCCGGGTCCCGCGAGCACCCACATGAAATCGAGAATCTTGACGTCTTTCAGCGGCAGTTCCGCCATCAGATGATCCCCTTGCGCGCGAGTTCCGCGATCTCCGCGTCCTTCATGCCCAGTTCGGCGCCCAGCACTTCACGGTTGTGTTCGCCCACGCTGGGCGGCCGCCGGCGGAACGTGATCGGGGTCGCCCCGAAGCGCGCGAACGGACCCGGATAGAGAATCCCCATACGGGCCGGCCCGCTCTCGACCTTTTGCCAGTACTCGCGCGCGATAAACTGCGGATTCTGCAAGACGTCGTCGATCGTCGCGACTGGCGCGATCAGTAGGTTATGCTCGCGCGCGATCTCGAACAGTTCGCGCTTGGTGCGCTTTTGTAAGAACGCCGCGACCACGCCCTTCAGCCGGTCGTATCCCTCCATCGGCTCCTTGCCGCTGATCAGCCGGTCGCCGTAAGTGATCCAGTCGATCTCATGCGTCGCCTGGTCGCAATCCCCTTGTGCGTACATGTACGCCACCAGCTTGCGCGTGAACGGACCGAGCGCCGTACCGAATAGGAACACGCACGAGACCTGCCCGTCCGCCGCCTGCCACACCAGTGGGACGCGGATCTTGCCCATTTTCGCGCCTCCCGCCATCCGCCGCGTCTCCGCGCCGTGGATCGGTGCCGCCAGCGGCGTCGATTGCGCCGCCAGCCCCACGCTCTCCTGCGCCGCGACGTCCACCTGCTGTCCCTGCCCCGAATCCAGCCGCGCGTAGTACGCGATCAGCGCTCCCGCCGCTGCGTCGACGCACGCGTGCAGGTACGCTTGCGGCACGCTCATCCGGATCGGCGCGCGATCTTCGTCGCCGTAAAGCACCAACGGTCCGCCCGCCGCCATGATGATCAGATCGCTCTCGGCGTAGTCCGCCTTCGGACCGCTCTGCCCAAACGGCGTGATCGACACGTAGACCAGCGCCGGATTCCGCTTGCGCAGGTCGGCGTAGGCGAGCCCGCGCCGTGCGAGTTCGCCGGGATTGTCCGATTCGATCATGAAGTCGGCGGTCGCCGCGATCCGGCCCAGGAGTTCGCGTCCCTCGGCGCGCTCGAGGTCGATCGTGATCCCGCGCTTGTTGCGGTTATACGACCACCAGTAAATCGAATTCTCGCGCCCGGGTTCGTCCTTGAAAAACGGCGGCATCGTCCGCACCGCCGCCCCTCCCGGCGGCTCGACCTTGATCACGTCGGCGCCCAGGTCTCCCAGGATTTGGCCGCACAACAGGCCCCGCTCGGTCGTCAAATCCAATACACGGCATCCGTTGAGCATGACGCTACCGGCCCTCACTCTGTTCGTCCGGCCGCCCCCGTTAGCCGACACGCTGATCGAGCTGTACGATAATCCCGTCGGGATCCTCGAACAGGCAGGTCAGGTACTTCCGCCCGGGTTTCTCGCCGTAGCCGCTGGAGTCGGTTTCGGCGGGCGCGACCAGCACTTTCACTCCGGCCGCCTTGATCTTTTCGTGGATCGCCCGCAGGTCGTCGACCCACCACGAGAAATGCGAGATCCCGACTTCGTCGAGCTTGATCGCAGTCCCCGGTGATCCGCCGGGCATTTCCGACAAGACCAGGAAACCGCTGGTCGGACCCGAGCCGTAGTGCAGATGCACCGCGCGGCGCTGGCCCTTCTCGGGGTTGGCGTAGAGGCGAGGCATGCCGCCGATCGGCTGCATCGCGTCGTAGCGCACTTCGAGTCCGAGCAGGTCGCGATAGAACTTGAGCGAACGTTCCATGTCGCGGACCCCAATGGCAACGTGTGAGACTCCGTTCATGAGTTATCCCTCACAAAGCGAGTGTTGAATCGAACCGTAGCGGGATTAAAACCCCACCCACCACATTTCTGCAAGCCCAACCACTGGCTCCTGAAACGTCCTGACTTTTGTGGACTCGATCCGACATTGCGAAAAGGACATTGCGCGGTCGCAACGAAAAATACTTTCCCTTCCTCTAATGCCTGTTTGATTTCGGCCGGAGTGAAGAAAGAGTAGGTCAGTCAACAGCCAAGATCACCCGCCGCGCACCACCTCGATCAATCGCGCCGGGTAGTTCGTCAGAATCCCGTCCACCCCCAGCGCCAGCAGCGCCCGCATCTCCGCCATCTCATCGATCGTCCACACATGCACCTCGATCCCCAGGCGATGAGCCGCCGCGACGCTCGCCTCCGTCACCAGCTTCCACGAATGATGCTCCGGGGGTACTTGCAGCGCGTCGCCCAGCGGAATGTACGCCGGCGCGTCCGGCGCCAGCGACAACATGAACAGCCCCGTCTCCTGCGTCGGGATATTCGTTGGCAACTCGGGCGCCAGAACTCTGATCTGCTCTATCGGCTCCTGATGCTCGCTCGCGATCAGCACCCGCCGGATCATCTTCGCGCGCCGCACGACGTCCAGCATCGCCTGCACCAGTTCGCCTCCATGCTTCAACTCGATGATGAATCGCTGATCCGCGAAAGTGGTCAGCACTTCCTTCAGGGTCGGCACCCGGATTCCCCGTCCTCGAAAAGGAAAGCCGCCGTCGCGCGAAAAGTTGTAGCCCGCGTCGGCGCCGCGGATCTGTGCCAGTGTCATCTCGCGCACCGCGCCCCCGATTCCCGCCGTCCGCGCCAGCGTGTCGTCATGACAGACCACGACTTCGCCATCGCGCGTCAGATGAACGTCCAGCTCAAGGTAGGGAACGCCCAGTTCCACGGCGGCCCGGAAAGCGGGCTGGGTGTTTTCGGGGAAATCCCCGCTCGCCCCGCGATGCGCAATTGCTCGCGGACGCGGAAGCTCGAAGAAGTCGCTGTCGGGGTGCGGGCGCATCGTTGGGTGATCCTCGTCTCCAGTGATTCTCGCGCCAGTCCCAAAATCGGCCGGTGGGATAGGCGTGCAGCCCTCATCAGCGCAACTCTGCGCCGGTTGGAATGGCGCTCGTCGAAGCTATCGTTCTGCGTGGGTCCGCTACGGCCCGACCGATTCGCGCCCGTTGATTGGATACGCGCTCGTCGAATCCGCTTGCGAGAGATGCTGGTTCGACCACCGCACCAGCGGATGGCGCGCCGGCCGTACCGTCACGCTGGCGCTCTCTGTCGGCGCGGTCGAGACCTCCGCCGCCGCGTCGCGCGGCGTGTTCGTGCGCACGCCCAAGTCGGGCAACCCGTTGAGCGCCGTCAGATAGTTGTCTTTGAACCGATCGAAAACCGCGCGCAAACGCGGCGACACCTGATGATGGATGCCCAGGCTGGCAGTCAGCGGGTTGACGTACCGTCCGTCACACACCAGTCCGTAATGTAGATGCGGGCCCGTCGCCAGGCCGCTCGATCCCACTCGCCCGATCACCTCGCCCACTTCGACATTGCTACCGGGCGCGAGTCCTACGCTGATCGCCGAGAGATGGCCGTAGATACTGACGATCCCGCCTTCATGCCGGATCCGCACGCAGCGGCCCAACTCGCCGCACCATCCGGCCGTTTGCACTCGTCCATCGGCCACAGCCTTCACTGGAGCGCCGTAATGCGTGGCGAGGTCGACCCCTTCGTGCGGCCGGTACTCGTGCAGAATCGGATGGTACCGGCGCTCGGTGAAACCGGACGAGATATAATCGAAGTTGACTGGAAAACGCAGCATTTGCGGGCCCAGCGCCCCGCCGTTCGCATCATACAAATGCGGCTCGCCGTTCTCGTCCCGAAATGCGAACGCCGTCAACGTCTTGCCGCCGAAACTGATCTTCGCCGCCTCCAGCCCGGTCACCTGCCGCACGCTCCCGTCGCGGCTGACCCGCTCCTGGTAGATCAGCCGGACATCCGATCCACGCGGAAGATCCGTCAGCGGATGCCGGTCACGAAACGCGCTTTCCAGCGTCGCGACGATCGGCTTGGGCACGGCCTTGCGGATCGCTTCATGTCCGAAATCGGTGCCCAACCGGAAAAATACCGCGACTGGCTGCAGCACGTACCGAATCGGCTGCTCCGTCGTGCGCAGGACCTCGTCGCCATACGTGATTTCGTCGATCTCGAACCGATCGTCGATCGCATACTTGAGCCCGCGCAGACTCCCCGTTTCGGGATCCTTGTAGAGCGTCATCGATCGTCCGGGCGCTAACTCGCCGCTATTGGCCTGCTTCTCGAAAAACCAAGCCCAGCGCTGTGCGTCCGTCGTGTTGAGGCCCGCATCCTGCAGAAAGCTTGCCAGCGGCTCCGCCCGCTCGATCGTAAACGATATCGCGATCGGCTCCGGCGCTCGCGTTACCACTTGCGGCGCCTCGACGAATTGATCCGTCCGATGGCCGGCGACGTCCGCCCCTATGATGTTGTTATCGGTGATACGCTCCGGTTCGTTTTCGAGGAACAGTCGCACCGAGGCGATCGTTGCAAAAAGGGCCACGATGACCGCGGTAACCACTCTGAACCAACGGCTTGCGCTGCTGTTCCGAAGCATCCATGCTGAGCCTATGTGACTCGGTTGGTAGAGGCAATGTTCCGGCGCGGGATTTGACTTGATCTGTTATCCCCAGCAAGTCTTTTGCTCCTTAGTCCACAATCCATCGAAAATTGAACGTTAATTAGCTCTACGTGAAGGCTATTGCCGCGATCGATCTCGGCCGCAGATGGGTGGGTATTGCTGTCACCGGTGCGGATGGACTCGGCGCGTACCCCGTCACCACCCTCAAACGGCGCTCCATCGCCACCGACCTCGAAGCAATCAGCGCCCTCTTCGTCCAATACGAAGTAGGCAGAGTCGTTGTCGGACTCCCGCTCAACATGGATGGGACTTTGGGACCGCAGGCAGTTGCCGCCGAGACCTTCGCGCGCCGGCTCCGCGAAAGGGTCGGCCTCGAAGTCGAGCTCTTCGACGAGCGTCTGACGAGCTTTGAAGCCGAGGAACGATTAAAAATGTTACCGTCACGCAAGAAGCGCCAACAGCATGCAATCGACGCCATAGCGGCGTGTGTCATCCTCGAAAGCTGGCAACAGGCCCGCGTCCACACCGGCCGATAAGTGCGCCTGTTAGAACGTGCGTGGCTTGTACCGCTCGATCCTCGTCGTTTTCGCTCCCCGTTTCACCTTTTTCTTCAAGAAGCGAGCGCTTCGAGCGTAATGAACGGTTTGGCCCATCGTGCGCGGCGGCCCTCGATGTCTTCTCCGCGGTCGACACGACCGGAAAATGGCGACGTCCGGCGTCATAGGCTAATCTCTACCGTGCGGCATGAAGATGTTGGGCATCGCGCTGGGGATCGGGCTTGCGGGGGCTGCGTTGGGGCTGGCGATGTACTTTGCCTTGGTCAGAGGCCCCGCCCGGTTTGGGCAACCGCGGATCGTCTCGATTCGCGACGGCGAATCGCTGAACACCGCGGCGCACAAATTGGCCAGGGCCGGAGTGATCCGCAGCGCGCTGGCATTTGTGCTTTACGTCGACATGATCGGACAGGCCAGAGGCCTGAAACCAGGCGATTACGCATTCACCGGCGGCGAAGGGATTTCGCGCGTGCTGCGCCATCTCGTAAACGGCGATTTCATGGCGGTCACGGTAACAATTCCGGAGGGGATGACGGTGCATCAGATTGGAGAACGGCTACAACAGGCCGGGCTCGTCTGCGACGGGGAATTCGATACCGCGGCGCTCGAAGGTTCGGTTCCGCGCGCATTGGGACTCGGGCCGCTGGGCGCCGAGGGGTTTCTCTTTCCGGCGACCTACCGGTTTTCGCCGCTCGCGGGAAAGCAGCAAGTCCTGATGGCGATGCTCGGACGCTTTTATGCGATCCTGACTCCGGAAGTCGAGCAACGGATGTTCGAATTGGGCCTGGATGAACGCGAGATGGTTACACTCGCCTCCATTGTTGAGAAAGAAGCAAAAGTGCCCGGAGAACGTCAGACGATCGCCAGTGTATTTTACAATCGGCTGAACCTGGGGATGCCACTTCAATCGGACCCCACCGCTCAATATAATTTTGCGGGCGAGCCCCAGCAGGCATTAGCGGCGGTGCACGCTCGCTCAGCCTTCAACACGTATGGGTTTTCGGGCTTGCCGCCCGGACCTATCGCGAATCCGGGATTGTCGTCGATTCACGCGGCGCTCTATCCAGCCCGCACCAATTACCTGTATTTTGTTGCACGCAGTGATGGCACCCATATCTTTTCGCGCTCGTTCAAAGAGCACGAGCGAGCGATCGAGGAGGTACGGCGATCGGCCGTGCGAATGCACGGTCGGCGCGGCTAAGCGCCGCGCCGATGATTTCCGGACCGGATTCGTTCAGTGGTCAACCCAATCGATTTAATCGGAAAGTCCCGGCGCAGGATCGCCCACCTGGCGGCGATCAAGATGAGCCTCTATGGCGCGTTGCCGCTAGCCGTAACCATCGCGACGGCGATCGCGCTTGACGTGATCGGCGCGTTCGGGTGGGTGCGCTGGGGTTATGCGCTCGAGCCCGCGCGACTGACCATCCTACGCTTTGCCGCAATGGCGCTGGCCGCTGCGGAACTCTTGACGGTGTCGTTTTTAGGCTGGCGTGCATGGCGTGCGGCGAGCGACTTTGTCGCCGCGGCGGAGCGGATCGACGATCTCATCGCGGGTCATCAGGAAGTACTGACGCTCGCGACGTTGGCCGATCCCGATAAGCCCGTACCGACCGAGCGCTCCCCGCTGTTCCCGTTGTTGTGGCGGCGCGTGATCGGTGCGCTCGAACAGTTCGATCCGCGCCGCCGGTTCCGTCTTGAATTCGTGCAGCCGCTGGCCTGGTCGGCGCTGCTGGCGCTGGGAGTCGTCGTCG
The DNA here is from genome assembly GCA_963837035.1 of uncultured Pseudomonadota bacterium. Classification (GTDB taxonomy): domain Bacteria; phylum Desulfobacterota; class Binatia; order Binatales; family Binataceae; genus JASHZA01. The sequence continues at coordinate 30,043 of CAWIMH010000011.1, read as the reverse complement.
TGCTGGCGCTTACGGTGGCGGCCATGGTGCGCCCAGCGACGCCGGTGCAGGTGCTGGCCCACAGCCTGCGCAATTTCGCAGAGACGCTGCGCAGTTCGCCGGCAGATTCCGATCGCGAACTCGCGTCGGCGGCCCGCGCCGTAGCCCGTGATCTCGAAAACCCGAAACTACCGTCCGAGCAAAAGCAGGCGGAGCTACAGGCACTAAAGCAGGAGATCGAAAAATTCGAAACACGAAAGCGTGAGGGCACAGGCAGCGGAAATTCCGGCGGCACCAACGGATCCGGTAAGGGCAGTGGCCAGGGCACCGGGCAGGGACAAGGTAAGGGCTCCGGCCCGGGTGCCGGTGGCACCGGGACCGGGCAGGGTGGCGCCGGCGGCAAGGGCGACAAGACCAACCAGCAGATGGTCGAGTTGCACAACGATATCTCCAAGGCACAGGCCGAGATCGAGATGGCGTCAGGCGAAAGCAAAAAGCCGGAGGCCGCGGAGCAAAAGGGCCAGAAGGGTACCGGCCTTACGCCCAAGCAGGGCGAAAATCCCAACCAGACCGGACCGCAAGCCCGGCCCAACGGCACCGGCAACATCGAGTTGCCCAAACCGGGCAACGTGGCCCAGGGTCAGACGCCCTCCGGCAGCAAACCGAACGGTCGCAAAGACGACAAGGGTACGAGCGGCGACACGCATCTGGGCGATTTCCCCAAGGCGGCGAACTACGAACGGTTCTACAAAATGGGCGAAAAGGGCCAACCGATAGATATCCGGGACGCTCGCTACGTCGTTTTCAGAGTGCCGACGGCGGTAGTGGCGGCGGGCGGCGAAGGCAAGACGGTGGCCGATAACTCGCGCCCATCGGCGGCAACTCCATACACGAATGCACCGCTCAAGGAAGAGCGGTTGACGGCGTCGCCGGACGAGCAACAGCTGGTGCCGCCGCGATATCGCGATTTGATTCGCTAGCAGGCAAGGAGGGGCGATGGGAGCGGCTCCACAGCAGAAACCGCAAACTCCACCGGATGAACGGGTCGCCGAGTTCCGCAAGATCTTCGCGCGCGCCGAAGCCGAAGTGGGGCGCGTTATCGTCGGCCATCGGGATATTATTCGCAAGGTTTTGACGGCGCTCTTTGGCGGCGGCCACATACTGATCGAGGGCGTGCCTGGGCTGGGCAAGACGCTGATGGTCAAAACTGCGGCGGACGCGCTGGGATTGAGCTTCAAGCGTATCCAGTTCACCCCGGACCTGATGCCCTCCGATATCGTCGGTACTCAGGTACTTACGGAGAGTGACGGACGGCGCGAGTTCCAGTTCAAGGCGGGGCCGATTTTCGCACACATCGTGCTTGGCGATGAAGTCAACCGTGCGACGCCCAAGACGCAGTCGGCAGTGCTCGAAGCGATGGAGGAGCGGCAGGTAACGGTCTTCGGTACGACCTATCACCTCGACGCGCCGTTCTTTGTGCTGGCCACGCAGAACCCGATCGAACTCGAGGGCACGTATCCGCTGCCCGAGGCGCAGATGGACCGCTTTCTGTTCAAGGTCGTGATGGGCTCGCCCAAGCCCGAGGAGCTGCGCGAGATTCTCCACCGCACCACTGGCGCAACCACTTACCAGGTGCAGCCGATTTTCGATCCGACCATGGCGCCGACGAATATCGAGGGACTAAAGCACCTCGTGCGCGAAGTGATGGTGGCGGAGCCGGTCGAGCGCTACGTCATCTCGATCGTTGGGGCCTGCACGCCGGGTGGTCCCGGGGTGTCGCCCGAGATTTCGCAGTACCTGCGTTTCGGGCCGAGTCCGCGCGGCGCGCAATCATTGATCCTGTGCGCCAAGGTGAACGCACTGCTGGACGGTCGTGTGTCGATCAGCTTCGACGACGTCAACGATGCGATTATTCCCGCCCTGCGCCATCGGCTGCTGCGCAACTTTCAGGCCGAGGCCGAGAACGTCAGCGCCGAGTCGATTCTCGAGCAAGCGGTCAAACGCCTGAAGCGCTGATGCTGGGACTGCCGGAAGAGTTGACGCCCGAGTTCCTTGCGCGCCTGGAGCAGTTGCGTCTGAAGACCCGGCGCGAATATGCAGGGTTGGGCAAGGGCGCGCATCTCTCGCCGCGGCGCGGGTCGTCGCTCGAGTTCAACGATTTTCGCCATTACGCGCGCGGCGACGATTTTCGTTTTATCGACTGGGGACTCTACGGGCGGACCGACAAGTATTACATCAAGCTCTTCAAAGAAGAGGAGGATCTCCTCACTTACATTTTTCTCGATGCCAGTGGCTCGATGGGCTTTCCCGAACGTGACGGCAAATTTCAGGCGGCGGTCGCGACCGCGCTTGCCGTCGCCTACGTGGCGCTGGCGTCCGGCGATCGGGTGATGGTGCGAGTGCTGGCGGGGAAGGGCATTCCGCCGGCGCCGGTCTTCGTCCACGGACGCCATCGGATCGTCGAGCTGGCGCGGCATCTCGCGTCGATCAAACCGGGCGGCGAGCTCGACTTCGCGCCGGCGCTGGCTCACGAGATGGTCTCAATTCGGCGTGCCGGTAAGGTCTTCGTGATCTCGGATTTCCTCGGGCTGCTGAACTCGGTCGAGCGGGCGCTGGGGTTGTTCACGGCCGCCAACATGGACGTTAGCGCGGTGCAAATCCTGGGAGCGACCGAACTCGACGGGCAGGGCCTGCAGGGCGACGTCGAGGTTATCGACGCGGAGAGCGGCGAGCGCGTGCGGGTCTCGATCGGTGCGCGTGAACGCGAGCGTTACCGCGAGAGCATGATGCGGCTGGCGCGCGAGATTCGGATCTTCTGCTCGCGCAGCGGGCTGCACTACACGCTCTACACCACCGACCGCGGCTTTCATGATTTCTTCATGCACGCGGCGTCCGCTCTCGGCTTGGCGCATTAGACGCGGCAACGCGATGGGCACTTGAGGCAATGGGACTGCTTTACCCCGCCGCGCTCTATTGTTTCGCGGTCGTCCCGGCGCTGATTATCGCCTATCTGGCGCGCGAACGGCCGCGCCAGGCCACGGTCTCGAGCGTGCTGGCGTTCCGCGCGTTGCGCCTGATGCGGGGGGAACGGTTTGGCGGCCGTCCGCGGTTCGCCTGGACCTTCTTCGTGGAGCTGCTGATTCTTTGTCTGGCGGTGTTGGCGCTGGCCGGTCCCTATGTGGTGCGCAACGGCAATCCGATCGCGGTGGTGATCGACAACTCGGCGGCGATGCAGGTGCGGACCGCCGCCGGCACGACGCGTTTCGAAGAGGCTACGGCGAAAGCGGTCGCGGCGTTGCAAGCGCAAAGCGTAAGCCAGGTGACCGTGTATCTGACCGCGCCGCAGCCTCACGCGATGGGCGCGCCGAGCGGAAGTTCTGGCGCGATCGCTGCGATTCGACGCGCGCGCCCGGTCGACGCGCCCAATGATGCCGGGGCTTTGACCGGCTTGCTGGCGCAACTCAACGCGAACCGCCACATCGGTCACGTCATTTTCGCGAGCTATCGGCCGATCGCCGCGCCGGTGCCTGCGCGCTTCTCGTCGATCACAGTGGGTGAGCCTGTCCAGAACTACGCTATCGCATCGTTTGCGCTGAGCCGAGAGACCTTGGGCGCAACGGCGTTGCACGCGCGGCTCAATGTGGCGAACTTCGGCGCAGCGGTTCAGCCGCTGAAGGTTGCGATCAGCGGCGACGGCAAGGTGATCGGCCGCGCACAAGCGACGGTCGCGCCGGGCGAGGTGGCTGGAATCGAGTTCCCGAACCTGGCGCCGGCCCAAATCTATCGCGCTCAACTCGAACCGGCCGACGCGTTTTCGCTCGATAACCTGGCCTTCGCCACGGGATCCGCGGTTAAGCCCATTTCGATTCTCTTCATCAGTCCGGTTCCTGGCGATGGTGAAGGGCTGAAATCGATCCCCGCGGTGGCGGTAACCACCCGTACCCCCGCCGCGTATTCGCCCAGGGACCTGGCCGAGTCCGACCTCGCTATTTTCGAATACTCGCTGCCCAAGGAGATTCCGCCGGTCAACGCGCTGTTGGTGATGCCGCCGCCGAACGATCCGATTTTCGGCTTTCAGGTTGAACCGGCTGCGCAGATCGAGATCACCGGGTGGCCGGCGACCGACCCGCTGACCGAGGGCGTCAACTTCCGTCTGCTGAACATCCGCTCCGGCGAGTACCTCGCGGAGCATCCCTGGATGCAGCCGATCGTGAGCGGCGCCGACGGCGGCCTGGTGCTGGCTGGAACCCGGCAGGGTCATCGCTTCGCGGCCACTGGATTCAATCCGTTTCCGTATCTCGGCCGCGAGAATCTGCCGATGTCGATCTTCAGCCTTAACCTCATGAGCTATCTGGCCGGCCTGGGCGCACAAACTTCGGGCTACCATACGGGCGAGCCGTGGATCGTGCCAGGGGGAGTAAAGTCGATCGTCTTGCCGTCGGGACGGAGGCAGGCGGTGGAGCCCGGCAGCCTGTTTACAGAAACTGCCGCCCAGGGCGTCTACACGCTGAGCGGCGCAGCGGGGACGCAGAGCCTGCGAGCGGTTAACCTCGCAGACCTGGGTGCGTCGGACCTGCAAAATGTGGTGCCAATCAAGCTCGATGCGGCAGCGGGGCAGGGCGCAACCGGTGCGGCGATGGTGCGGACGCCGCTCGCGCCGTACATTTTGGCGGCGACCATCCTGCTGATCATGATCGAGGCGATCCTGGTCTACCGCAGCCCGCGTCCGGCGCTCGAATTGCAGCCGTGAATGCGCAGCATGTTTTCGATGCGTTGACATTGCGCGGGCTCATGCTCGCGCATCCGCGGGCGCTTTATTGGCTGGTGCCGGTGGCGTTACTTGCCGGTTGGTCAGTATGGCGGGCGGGCGCGCCCCGTCGCGCTGCGGCGCCCTCGATTCGCACGCTCGCCCTGGCGCTCCTGGTGCTGGCGCTGGCGGACCCGCAAAGCGTGATCCGTTCGGAGGGCAACACCAGGCCGGTGGTGATCGACGCGTCCGCCAGTATTACGCCCGCGATGCGCGCTTTTACGCTTAAGCTACTGCGGGATGGGCTCGGCTTTCGCCCGCATGACCCGGCGATTGTGTTCGGTACCGTGCCGGTGGACCAGACGTTCGGCGCGACCGAAGATAACGTGGCCGGGGGATCCGCATGCAGCGCGTGCGCTCCGGGAGCCACTAATCTGGAAGCGGCGCTCGACCGGATCGCGGCCGACCCAGCGGCACATAATGGGCCCGTGGTGCTGGTGACGGACGGATGGCAGAATCGAGGGGAGGCCGGCGCCGCGGTCAACGTATTGCGCGCGGCCGGAATCAGGTTGTTCATCTTCACGCCCCCCGGTGCGCAGGCGATCCCCAACATTACGATGACGGAACTGAGCCTGCCTCCGGCGTTGGCCAAGGCCGAACCGTTCGCGCTGGGCGTGACGATGGCCAATCTCAACGCGCAGAGCGCCGCAGGCACGCTCTCGATCTATCGCAATGGCGGGTTGATCGAGCAGCGCGCGGTCACGTTGGCACCGGGCGAGTCCCGCTACGATTTTCCGGTGCGTTCCGAAGAAGCGGGCCTGGTTGCCTACCGCGCGGTGTTCAAGCCGGCCAACCCAGCGCTCGACGCGGACACCGGTGACGATTCGCTCCAAGGATGGGTAGGGATCGGCGCCCAGCGCAAGGTCTTGATCCTGACCGACAGTGCGCGCGATGCGAGCTACCTGGAAACCGTCGTGCGGCGCGCCGGCTTTCAGCCTACGACGGCCGTTCTGGCCGGTGGCGAGTACAATGGGAACCCGAAAGGCTACGACGCGGTCATCCTGAACAATGTCGCGCGATCGCGCGTTACACCGGCGGCGCAGAGCGCGCTCGTCGAGTACGTGGCGTCAGGTGGTTCGCTCGCCATGACAGGCGGCGACCAGAGCTTCGGCCTGGGCGGCTACGAGAACAGCCCGATCGCGAAAGTGATGCCGGTGGTGATGAAGCCGCCGCAACGCCATGAGCGCAAGCGCGCATTGGTCCTGATCATCGACAAGTCAGGTTCGATGGGGCGCAACGACAAGCTGGTCTATGCGAAAGCGGCTGCCATGACGGTCACTAAGACGATGAGCGACGCCGATCTGGTCGGGGTGATCGGGTTCGATTCGCAACCATTCGTCGTGGTGCCGCTGGGGCCGCTGGGGAAGACCCGCCCGTACTTCCAGGAGCTGATCGGACGGCTCAAGGCGCGCGGCACCACCTTCCTGCTGCCGGCGCTGGAGGAGGCGGAGCGCACCCTCGCGCAAAGCGGCGCGGCGATCAAGCACGTGGTGATCCTGACGGATGGCGAAACCGGCGGGACCGCTTCGATGTACTACGACCTTGTCTCGAATATGCATCGTGAAGGCGGCGCCACGATCTCGGCGATTGCGATCGGACGCGAAGCGAATCTACCGCTGCTCGAGGCGATCGCGCGCTACGGCGGCGGCGGATTCTATCAAACCGACAGTCCGAGCAACCTGCCCGAGTTGTTTCTGGAAGACGTGAATCAGCGTGGCGGCGACACCACGATGGTCGAAAAGAATTTTGTGCCATATACGGTTTCATCCGACCCGATTCTGAAGGACCTGGCGGGGCGCCGTCTGCCTGCGCTCAAGGGCTTCGTTGCGACCGACCTTAAGCCGGGAGCCAGCCTGAGCATCTTCGTCGACGACAAGGGCAATCGCAGTCCGATCGTGGCGAGCTGGAAATTCGGCACGGGCAAGGCGCTCGCGATGACCACCGACGCGAGCGGGCGCTGGTCATCGCTGTGGGTGCAGGACGGGGTGTTCGGTCAGGTGTGGGACCGGCTGATCGCGTGGATGACGCCGCAGACCGCCGCCGCGCAGAAATTCGATGTCGCCCTCGGCTACCGCGCGGGCCGAATCGAGGTACGGCTCACTGATTACAGCGAGGGCGCCGGGACCGCGAGCCGTCCGTTGGATGCACGCGTCACAGGGCCTGATGGGGCGAAGTATGACGCTATTCTCACGCAGGACGGACCCGGTGAGCTTGCAGGAAGCATCGAAGCGACGCGACCGGGCACCTACAATATCGAGATCAAGCCAGCGCGTGGCCAAGCGGAAGGCTTCCCGCCGCTCGCGTATACCGTGAGTCCTGCGGTCGAGGCCGAGACGCCGCGGCCCGCGCCCAACTACGGCCTGCTCGAGCATCTGGCGTCGGCTACCGGAGGGCGGCTCAATCCGTCGCCGGGTGAGCTTGCGCTGTCGCGGCCTCAGTTCGAGCGAACCGCCTCGATGGGTGGGTATCTGGTGTTTGCCGCAATGCTATTGTTGATCGGAGAGGCGCTGGTCCGCCGGCTGACGTTCTGACGACTATGAACAATGATGACGACCGCCCGGTCGAACCGAACCATCATATCCAGCACACGTATCCACACGAGGTGCGGTTTTGTGCCCTGTGCGGCGGAGAGATGCGGATGCGGATCGTTCTGCCGGACCGCAAACGCTTCAAGGTCTGTGCAAAGTGCGGCTACATCGATTTTCCCGGACCGAAGCTGGTCGCGGGATGCCTCGTGGTTGAAGCGGGCAGAGTTCTGTTGCTGCGTCGCGGGATACCGCCGCGGATGGGACATTGGACCTTTCCCGGCGGTTATGTCGATTTGGGCGAAACGCCGCTGCACGCCGCATTGCGCGAGACCTTGGAAGAGGTCGGGATGCGGGTGACGATCGACCGCTGCTAGGAATCTATTGCGATGCGGCGAATCCCATTGCGGCAGTCGCGGTCTATCTGGCGCGGCCGGGTGCGGAACCTCCCGGGCTTTCGGACGAGGCGACGGAAGTTCGTTACTTTGCCCAGGATGAGATTTCCTGGGACGAACTCGCGTTTCGCACAACGCATGATGCACTTGCGGATTGGATCGCCTTGACGGAGTGAAAAAGGGGGCGAGGGGGCGGCTACGCGCGTCCACGCGCCGGCTTCACCAACTGACGCTCGAAAGCCGCGGCGACGGTCTCGATTGTGTCGACCTCCTGCGCGCTCTTGTCGGAGCGAATACCGACGACGCGCGCAAATCTGAGGGCCATCCCACTTGCATAATGCGGACTGCGCTGGAGATCGCTGTAGGCGACCTCGACTACCACTTCCGGCCGAACGAAGACCGTACCTTGCTCTTCACCGACCTTGAGGGCGAGCAAGCGCTCGGTCATCTCTTTGAAATCAGCGTCGGTGAGCCCCTTAAAGGTCTTGCCGATTTCGACGAATTCTCCGCTGCGTTCGTCGCGTGCTGCCAAGTGGTAGTTCGAGAGCCAACCGTGGCGCCGCCCGTAGCCCCAGTCGGCAGCGACGATCACGAGGTCGAGGGTGCGCGCCTGCTTGATCTTGAGCCATCCGCGGCCGCGTACGCCTGGGGTATAAAGGCTCGCGAGAGCCTTCGCCATTACGCCTTCGAAGCCTGACGCGACTGCGTGGGCGTAGAATCGCTCACCTTCTTCCACCGAGGCCGGCAGGATTCGTCCAGCCAGCTCGAGGCCAGCTTGGTCGGTGAGCCCGCGCAAGGCCTCATATCTCTCGGCATAAGGTACATCGATGGTAAGTCCACCATCGAGCGCCATCAGATCGAATAGGAAAAGTCGGATCGGCTGTTCGATGCGCAGGCGCTCGACGTCCCGCACGCGTCCAAAACGACGCATCACCTCCTGAAATGCGAGCGAGCGTCCGCCGGAATCGACAGCAATGACCTCGCCATCCAGCACCGCATGGCGCGCGCCGAGTCGCCGGACGGCCTCGACGACCTCGGGCAGGCTTTGCGTAATCTCGTTTAGCCGGCGCGAAAAAATACGAACGGAATCTGGCGCGCAATGGATCTGGACACGGGCACCGTCGAGCTTCTGTTCCAGCGCGAGGCTATCGCCGAGCGTCTTGAAGGCCTCGGCGATGTTCGGCGCGGGAGCGGCCAGCATTGGGCGCATCGGCCGTCTGGCGGCCGAGACGGCGGGGGCTGCTTCCCGCAGACCTCTCGGCGGCGTCTCCGGCGTTTGCTCCTCTGCGATGGGCAGCGTTGGCCAATCCGACGGTGGTGCGGATCTTGCGTTCGCGGGCGCCGAGCGCAACATCCGCACCACGCGGCCGAGGTCGCCGTCGAGCATATGCGCCCGGCGTACTTCGGTGACAGGCCGCCCGGACATCCGCGCGATCGCTTCCAGCATCAGTCCTTCGCTCATCCCATGGCGCATTTCGCGGATCAGAATCTTCGCGAGATACTTGCCCTCGAGAGCGGTTGCTTGCGCGAACAATTCGCGCAGTTCATGCAGTTTAAGATGCCGTGAATTGCGCCCTTCGATTTGGGCGATGGCGGCGAAGCGGTGTGCGACCTCCGCAATGGTGAGTGATGGCTCGGGCTGGTCGGGCCGCGAGCGGAGGAGTATCTCGATGGCCTCGCCAAAATCGGTGGCGGCAGCGAAGATCTCCTCGCCGCGTTCCTCTCCTCCGGTCATCGCCGCGACAATCCGCCAGATTGCACGACCGCTGACCTGCAGACGCTTTTCCTGCCCTTGCGGCAGAGTGCGCCCGACCATGAACCCAGCCGCGATCTCCGCCTCATCGAGGTTTAATGTGTTAAGGAATTCGCCCGCGAGTTCCGCCATTTGGAGGCGGCTGCTGGTTTGCCCCAGCGCCTGGCAGACAAGGGCGAAGTCGTTGAAGGAAGCCACGCGAGAAGAATAGTCCCGCCCGTGGCACATCGCGAGTTAAACGAGATAGGCCCGAAGTGCGATAAGGCCGCCAGGTGCTTACTATCACGCTTCAGATAGAACGCGGGCATATTGGTCACGATCGATATTGCCGCCGCTGAGCACAAGTCCGATGCGGTTGCCCGCCATGTTTGTGCGTTCTTTTAGGAGCGCGGCAAGCGGCGCAGCTCCAGCGCCCTCGGCGACGTTGTGCGTGTCCGAGAAGTAATGGCGTATGGCGGCGTTGATCTCTTCCTCCGAGACGGTCACGATGCGATCCGCATAGCGATTGATGATTTCTACCGCGGCTGGATCGGGTACGCGGCAGGCCATCCCATCGGCCAGCGTATTCGCTAAAGCAGTGCTTACCGGGCGGCCCGCTGCAAATGAGAGCGCATAGGCGGGTGCGTTGGCCGCGACGACCCCGACCACCTTGGTCGTGAGTCCGAGCGCCTCGCGCGCTGCGATCATGCCGCAGATGCCCGAGCCGAGTCCGATTGGAACATACACGGTATGCAAACCCGCAATTCTGCGTAAAAACTCGAGGCTATAGGTCGCGACGCCCACAACCAGCAGCTCATGAAACGATGGTACCATCGCGAGATGACGCTCCGCCGCCTGCGCGCGGGCGAATTCGAGCGCCGATTGAAATTCGTGTCCCTGCTCCATCAATTCGGCGCCAAGCGCACGCATAGCCGCGTTTTTTTCGCGGCTGTTGCCGTGGGGGACGACGATCGTTGCGAGCAAGCCGTGCCGCCGTGCGGCGGCTGCGATGCTCTGGCCGTGGTTGCCGCGCGTCGCGGCGATGACCTCCGGCGGGGCGCTTCGGCGCGCGGGCGAGACTGTCCATATAGACGAGGCCGCCCCGCAGCTTGAAGGCGCCGATCGGCGAATGGTTCTCGTGCTTGACCCATACCTCCATGCCGCATCGTGCGGACAATAGCGGCCAGCTGATCTCCGGCGTAGGCTGCATCGCGTCGCCGACGAGTCGCGCCGCCTCTTCGATTTGTTTTAGTCGAGGCAACCTCATCGCGATATCAACTCTTTCAGCATAGCGACGCGGCGATCGCCGTGGCCAAGAATCACTCCGCAGAACGGGTGCGCGGCTTCGATGTAAGCCGAACGCTAAGGGTTAAGCGGATGAGCGCGGACGAACGGCACGAAGACCTCGAGGAACTCTTTGCGCGCCTCGTTGAAGAAAGCGTGTCCGGCGTCCGGGATTACATGGTATTTCGCGTTGGGGATGCGCTCGGCGATGATCTCTGAATTGCGCGCTGGAATGAGCGCGTCTTGCGCACCGGTTACCACCAACGTTGGCGTCCTGATCTCGGGCAGCCGCTCGTAGGTCTTGAGCAGATAAGTCGCTTCGAGATGACGTTTGTAGGCAAAGGCTGGGGTCGGATGGGCCAGCAGGCGTGGGATTGTTGCTTCGAGTTCCGCGCGATGCTCGCGTATATAAGATGCTGTGTAGCCCAGCGGCCATGCCCGCCGCACCAGTTCTTCATCCGAGGCGCCGTCACGCGGTGCGGTAAGGATTTTCAGTGATTCGGGCGGCGGCGGAACTGCGTGCTTGCCGCCACAAGTTGTACATCCGAGCGTCAGGGTCTGCAGGCGCTGCCCATAACGCAGCGCGATTTCCTGCGCGATCATGCCGCCCATCGAGACGCCGAAGACATGGATGCGGTCCAGCCGGAGCGAATCGATCAACGCGATCGCGTCAGCGGCGAACATCTCCAGGGAGTACGGAATATCCGGCTTGTCGCTCAGGCCAGTGCCACGGTTATCGTAGACAATAGTGCGAAACGAACGGGCCAAGTCGGCGACTAGCGCCGGATCCCATCCGGCTGAACTTCCGCCGAGTCCCATCACCATCAGGAGCGGATCGCCGCTCCCGCCATGGACCTCGTAGTGCAAATTGATATCGCCGGATCGTACTTCTGGCATCGTTGGCTCCTGTGTCTAGCGATTGGTGCGATTCGTTATAGCACAGCGATATTCGATCGCAGGAGGAGGAATGAGCGGTCCCGCCGATTCTCCTAGGCCGCGCCTAACTCGCGTCCAGGTTCAGCGGGCGTCAGTGCCGCGACAGAGTCGGGCTTGTGAAAGCGCATGATGAGCTCGCTGCGTACGATGTAAGCAGTCTCCTCGTGAACAAAACCATTGCGGACCAGAATGTCGGTCAGGCTTCGGCGCGTGTAGTGAGTTATGTGCTCGTCGCGGTAGCCTCCCGGCATCAAAAGGCCGTAGATCGGCTCGATAATGTTCCATCCGATTGTCGCATAGTCAGGGGTGCCGATAACCAGCTTGCCGCCAGGCCGCAGCACGCGGCTGATCTCGGAGAAGAGCGCCTCATCGTATGGGATGTGTTCGATCACCTGCGAACTAATCACGCAGTCGAAGCTCTCATCTTTGAATGGCAGCGCGAAGGCCGAGCCGCGCAGCAGCGGGATACCTAAGCGGCGCAGGAACCGCATCTTGCCCATGCTGACGTCCATCCCCACTGCGTTATTGAGACTCTGTATGATCATGCTCGAGCCGCAGCCGATATCGAGGACCCGGCTCGATCCGCGCACCCAGAATGTGGTGATACGATGGCGCCGGCGCTGCCAGTAGCGCTGAATGGGAATGACACTGTAGAAGGCGCGGTCGTCATAGTCGGCCGAGGCGACTGAATTGCGCAAGGCCCACAAACTGAGCGCCGCGCGCGCGAGGTCGGCGCCGAAGCGGAGCAGGCGCGCATGGGAACGCCCGCTTTCGCGTGGGAAATAAGTAAACGGAACCTCGGAAATGCTGTACCCTTGCGCGTAGGCCTTCACCAGGATTTCCTCGAGGACCTCGAAGTTTCGGGCCTCGAAGGTAAGTCCCATCACGGCTTGGCGACGGTAAAGGCGGAACCCGCTTGAAAGGTCACGCACGGGCATCGCCAACAGGCGCCGCAAGCTGAAGTTGAGCGCTCGGCTGAGAACGCTGCGCAGAAGCGAAGTGTAAGCCACGCCGCCGCGGGTATAGCGCGATGCGATAATCACATCAGCCAGGGTGCGCGCACGCCACAGTTTGGCGACGAAGTCCGGTTCGTGGGAGAGGTCGGCGTCGAGCGTAAGCAGATAGTCCCCACGAGCCTCGGAAAAGCCTGTCTCGAGCGCGCCGGCATATCCGGGGCGCCGTTCTTTCAGGACGCGAGCGCCGAGTGAAACGGCATTTTCCTGCGTGCCATCGGTTGAACCGCCATCGACGACGAGTATCTCGAATTGCAGATGCGCGCGTTCGAGCAAAGCGCCGAGCCGCGGAATCAGCACGCGCAGATTGTCGTATTCGTTGACGACCGGCAGGATGACGGAAAGGTCCATGGGGCCTCTGACCCATCTTTCTAATTGGAAAACATTGCTGAGGGAACACAGACGCGCAGAGGCGGGTGCGGCGCTTGCTCGTACTCCGTCGGCACCATACTCTACACAGGGATATTTGCGGGGTGGGGTGCCTGCCAATGCATGTCTCCAGAACTGTTGGGTTGCGTCGAACTGCTGCATTAGTTGCGGCCGCTGCGATACTTATCGCGGCCCCTGCATTGGCAGTACCACGCCACGCGAGGAAGGGGCGTTCGCCGAATAGCGAACGTCAGCCGCCCGGCGTTCCGCTCGACCAGATCCATGTGATTGGAAATCGTCCTGCGCCGTTTGCGCTCGACGCCCGTGCAGCCGAACTGGTCGCGATACACAGCGGCGCCGTGCTCTATGCCTACAACGAGCACGAGAGAATGCAGCCGGCGAGTCTCGCCAAAATGATGACGTTTTACCTGACGCTCGAAGCGCTCCGGCAAAAACGCATCACGCTCGATACTCAGATGCCGGTGAGTGAGGCCGCGTGGCGACTCTCAATGAACGACTCAGTGTCGCGGATGTTCCTGCAGGTGGGCCAGCGTGTCGCGGTGCGCGACCTGCTTTATGGGCTGATGGTATCGTCGGGCAACGACGCAGCGGTGGTTCTGTCGGAGTACCTGGCCGGGAGCCAGGAAGCATTCGCCGAGTCGATGAATAAGAAGGCGAAGCAACTCGAACTTACTGAAACCCACTTCACCAATCCTGACGGTTTGCCCACCCCTGATGAGTACACAACGGCGGCGGACATGGTGAAGCTCGGCCGAGCGGTTCTCGAGTCCTTTCCCGAGGCGACCCAATATACTCGCGCCAAAGAGTTCACCTTCGACAAGATCGTTCAGCGGAATTTCAACACTCTGCTTTTCTATGACTCACGGGTGAACGGGATAAAGACGGGCCATGTTGAAGAGGCCGGGTTCCACCTGGTGGCCTCCGCACACTCCGCCGACCTTGACCTGATCTCGGCAGTGATGGGTACTCCGAGCATGGAGAAGCGCCGGGTTGAGACCGACAAGCTGCTCGACTGGGCTTTTCGAACATTCGCGACTGTCAACGTCGACTGGCACAAGGCTATGCCGTCGCAACTGCCGGTATACAAGGGCAATACTGACTCGGTTGCAATCGCTCCGGCTGGTGGCGTTTCTTACTTTACCGTCGATAAAGGCAAGGAGAGCAAGGTAACACTTGTTGCCGATCTGCCGAAAAGACCTTTAATAGCGCCATTGGCCAACGGAGCAAATATTGGACAGCTCACGGTGATGATCGACGGGAAACCGGGGTCGTCGATGCCGATAGTGACGCGGGCTGCGGTCGGCGAGGGTGGCTTCTTCCACCGGATGGCGGACTCTATACGGCTTAAGCTTTAGCCGAGTGCGCGAGGACCGCAAGACTCACTAGAGCAAGAGGAGGAAGCAGCAAAATCGCTCCTCAGGGCGATTTGCGCCTCACCACGTCGGAGCCGATTCCTACTCTCGCAAGGAACCGCGCCAGGCTCAACATCACCACTGTGTGAGTCATCAGTACCGAAGTATCTGCGAGAGGGGGGACTTGAACCCCCACGCCTTGCGGCACCGGATCCTAAGTCCGGCGCGTCTGCCATTCCGCCACTCTCGCGAGAGCTTCCAAACTATTAACGAATCAAGCCTTTCTCAAGTCGTGGCGTTGGTCGGACTGGGAACTTGGTCCTAGGAGCGCCGACAAACTGCCAACCGCTCCGCCCTCGCGGCACCGCGCTTTCCCAGCGGGAAATTGGGGTGTTCACAGGAGGGTCGAAGCGATGTCCCAGATCGTACGGCGGACAGCCCGAGAGCCCCGCCTTCAACTATTGAGGCATTTTTGGAAACTTCGCGAGCTGCGGACTCATGTGATCCCATGGCTGCGCGCTGGAAGCAAAGATGTCCATCGCTGGTTTGTAGATACTGGGATCGTCCAGGCTCGCGACATTGATGACTATCATGCCGGGCATGACACTGGGCTTGGCGAAAAGCGGCGATCCGCAGTTGACGCAGAAGCCACGACTGATGGGCTTGCCACTGCCACCGATGATTTCGTGATACTTGACGTTGCCGGTAACTTTGACGGTGTTCTCCGGTACTCCGATATTGGCCGAATACGCGCTTCCGCTAGCCCTTTGACAGTCGCGACAATGACAATTGCCCATGAAAGCGGGATCACCGGAACACTCGTAACGAACCGCGCCGCAGGCGCATCGACCGGTTGCAGTAGCCATTTTGGATTCCCTCCTATGGATTTCGAAGCAGCGTAGCCGGAAGCTTCAGCGCGACCGATTATGGAATTGCCGCAAGCGCTTGTCTATCGCGTCAGCCAGCTCGCCCCAGGATGGTTGATGCTCAGGTGAAGAAAGCCCTACTTGAGAAGAGCTACTTACCCGGCGCGCCCTCCCAAGGTTGGCCGCGCCGGGTTTTGACTCAAAGTCGCGAAAGAGAAATCTCAGGCCAATAAATACCGACTCTACCAGCAGCGAAAAACACTCTCTCCCTCTCCCAGTTTGCGTCCTACGGTCTCTTTAGAAGAAGACAAAGGCTCGTACCACGACGTTCTTGCGGCAGGGAGCGTCGTTGGGCGCGCTTGGGTCGATGCACGCTGTGTGGAAAGACCAGCGTGAGACGGACCCGTCGGTGACCGAGTCGTAGCACTTGAGCATCGAGACCTCGGTGGGTTTCTGCTGGGGAAACCAGTACCACTCGTGATCGGGCCGGTAGGTGAAGCGCGTGGTCTCGCCGACACGGTCGTCGTAGACTCGGTAGTTAGTGATGTACGGTTGGTCGGCGAACGAGGGCCAGGCGCAGAGCACGAAGGGGTTCTGGCGTACTGTCTCCATCGGCTTGGCGAGGTTGATCGACACGAACCTCCGCGACATTTTCGCGTCGGCCTGCTCCTCCGTGTAATGCTGCTGGCGCCCGAAGTTCCGCAGGTTCTTCGTGAGCAGCTCGCGGCAGCGCACGCGGCCGCTGTTGTCGTTCAGGTCGTTGTGTACGATGTTGGCGTAGTTGGCGTTCACACCCGGGTTCTTGTTGTCCTGGTCCTCTGTACGGTCGCCCTTGTAGTCCTTGTCAAACACGTCGTGGTTGTAGACGAGCGCATCTTTCGCTCCAGGGAAAAACTCCAGGAGGAGCTTTTCCATTTCCGGGTAGAACACGCGCTCCACCTCGGCCGCGTCGTAGAAGTTCGTGCACTTGGACTCGCAGTGGGCCAGCGACACGCCAAGCCTGTCCATGCACTGGGGGCTGTTGGCCGAGAGACCCGGGTGGTACTGCTCCATTCTTCGCGCGTCGCGCAATACTTGCGGGAAATAGAGGCATCGCCGCCCGATGTCCTGCTCTTCCTTCCGCAATGCTTTTGCTTCCGCCTCGTGCGCCGGATCCCGCCAAAGTGCGTTGGATGGGACAATCGAGTAGGACGGCTGCTCGTAGACGGTGTAGCGCAGTGGAAGCGCTACGCCGCCTTCGGGTGCTTTGATGTTGTTCGCCCGAATATATTCCAGGCACTCCGAGTAGCCGCGAAACCCGATGCCCCACTTGGTCGCGATCGGGCCGGGCGGCGCATTGTCGAGCATGTCGATAACCGCCTGCCCCTCCCCCTGCGTGATCTGAAGGAGCGCCGCCTCCGTTGCCGCCGCAGTGCCCGCATCGCCATGCCGATCGAAGGACATATAGGATAGACCGCCGTGCGCAGCGATCGGTGGCGGCTGTCCTTTTGTGAGTTGAAGGGGCGGCACGTAGGCCGACGAAACTCCCTTCGTAACCCCCGCAACAGGCTTCTCGATGGCATTGAGCCGGTCCATAGCATTTCCCATAGTTAGAACTCCCCGGCGGTTTTTAAGGACGATAACATACTTTAGGAGGAGACCAACAATTCGGCTTTATCAAGGTTCATCACCTTGACCCAAGCGCAGACGAAGTCCGGGATGACCGCGTATGCGCGAAGGCCGGTGTAGCTTCTTCAGGTCCGGCTGCCAGCCCGGCCTGCAATAAGCCAAGTGCCGTGGCTGGATCGTCGGCATACTCGAAGAGTTCGAGATCTTCGCGGCTGATCATACCGTGACGCACAAGCGCATCGAAGTTGATGATCTCCTTCCAGTAGGCCGAGCCGTAAAGGAGGACCGTGATGGACCGATCCAACTTTCCCGTCTGCCGGAGGGTTAGGACCTCCGCCAGCTCGTCCAAGGTTCCAAACCCCCCTGGAAAGACGACGAGCGCACGCGCCAGATGCGCGAACCACAGCTTGCGCATGAAGAAGTAGTGAAACTCGAAGGACAGCTCGCGGGTGATGTACGGGTTGGCCTGCTGCTCGTGGGGCAGGCCGATGTTGAGACCGATCGTCTTTCCACCGGCCTCGGAGGCGCCACGATTGGCCGCCTCCATGATACCACCGCCACCACCGGAGCAAATGATATATCGGTGCGTTTGCGACTGAAGGCTCTTCGACCACGTGGTGACGAGTCGCGCGAGTTCCCGAGCCTCCTCATAGTACCGTCCGAGCGGACCATCAGAGGAAAGCCGCGCGGAACCAAAGAAAACAATCGTTTCACACACTCGTTCGCGCCGGAAAGCCTGGAGTGGTTCGAGATACTCCGCAAGGATGCGCAGTGGCCGAGCATCGTCGCTGTCGAGAAACTGCTCATTTCTGTACGCAAGTGGGCGGTGGGTCATATCGCTAGGTTTCATCGTCCCTCGATTCGTGCGAAATCAACGAAACCGCGCTCCACGTCAGTGTCGACCAGCTTGACCCTGACGCGTTCTCCTACATCGAGACCACGGTATCCTTCCACGACTTTGCCCTCTGCCGCCGGGTCTACGATTCGGACCCATGTCCCCTTCGGTGAAGCACCGGTGACTATCGCGTCGAACCGTTCCCCGATTCGCGATTGAAGGAGAAGCGCGGCGGCCGACTTTCGCACCTGCCGCTCCACCTTAGTGGCATTGTCCTCCTGCTCTGTGCAGTGCCGAGCCAACTCCGCGAGGTCGTCGTTGCTGTAGGGCACCGGCCGTTCCGCAAGTGCCGCCTTCAATAGTCGCTGCGTGACGAGATCCGGGAACCGCCGGTTCGGAGCGGTAGAATGAGTATAGTCCTTAACCGCGAGCCCAAAGTGCCCCTTCGCTTTTTGGCCAGGAACTTCGAGCATGTACTCGCCCCGGCCCAACAGTTTCACCACGGACAGCGAGAGGTCGGGGAAGCTCGCGGGATCTGCCAACCGGCGTTTTTCGAGAAACTCCTCGAGCGCCCTGGCATCTGCTAATGACGGCAAGCGCTCTCCCAGGGCCTTGGCGAGCTCCACGATACGCTCCCAGCGCTCAGGCGATCGCAGTACTCGCCGCAGGGAGGGGAACCCCTTGCGCTCGAGGTACCTTGCGGTCACGCCGTTGGCCCCGATCATGAAGTCCTCGATTAGCTCCGTCGCCCGATTCTTCCTGTCTGCTCGCAGGTCCACCAGGGCGTCGCCATCGAACACCGGTCGGGCCTCCACCGTTTCGAGACTTAGCGCACCGTTTTGATGCCGGAATCTCTTCATTGCCTGCGCGATCCGGTCTTGGATGCGGATCTGCCGGTCAAGCCCCGGTACAGCTGATACTCGCGGCGGTGCAGGTGCGGTTCCGTCGAGCCAAGCGGCGACACTGTTGTAGGCGAGCTTCGCGCGATTCGCGACCACTGCGCGGTAAATATCAGATTCGCCTACTAAGCCCTCGGCATTTACCGTCATATCGACCACGATCGCTAGCCTCTCCTTGCCTTCCGCTAAAGATGTGAGGTCGGTCGAAAGCTTCTCTGGAAGCATCGGGAAGATCTCAGCCGCTGTGTAAACGGACGTCGTGTTGGACCGGGCGTGGCCATCGATCGCGAAGCCTTCTTTGACGATGGCGTCGACGTCGGCCACAGCGACAAGGATCCTCGCCGCACCGCCCGCCATTGGCACCGCCACCGAGAGTTGGTCGAGGTCGAGCGAATCATCGTTGTCGATCGATGCCCATAGCAAGCTCCGGGTGTCTTTCACGGAGGGAGTAGTGTCGCTTGCCGCTCCGGTGATGGCGTCGATTTCCGCGCAAACCCGGGCTGAGAAGTCCGGCAGCAGACCCCTGTCAAGCATCGCACGTCGCGCGATTCTCCTCAGCTGGATAGTTGGAGACGAGAGGCGATTCATCCCCACATGATACACCTGCCAGACACCACCTGACGACGAGTTTTCCCGCTGGCAAAAGACGACCACTTACAACGGCGAGCGGGAAATGTAGAAAATGAAACCGCGGAAAATACCAGCTAATACGAGGGGTTTCGACGGTCCGCTCCGTGCTCGCTAGCTCCCCGAGGCTGCCCAACCCTTGTAACGATTTGAACGCTGATCGGCCGCAAAATCAGTCGGCGATTTGCGCCCAAGTCGGAGCGTGATCGCTCGCCTTTTCCCAGCCGCGAACCTCACGATCGACGCCGGCGGCGACGAGTCGCGGGGCAAGCGACGGACTGAGCAACAGGTGATCGATGCGCAGGCCTCGATCGCGCCCAAAATGATCTCGAAAGTAATCCCAGAAGGTGTAGATGCGCTCCTCGGGATGCATCCTGCGGAGCGCGTCGGTCCAGCCGCGCGCGAGTAGTCGGGCGAACGCGTCGCGCGACTCGGGCCGGAACAGCGCATCATCGACCCAACGCTCAGGCGCGAATACGTCGAACTCGGTGGGAATCACGTTGTAGTCGCCGGCCAGAACGACGGGCGAGTTGAGAGCGAGCAGAGTCTCGGCATGTTTCTCCAGCCGCTCGAGCCATTGAAGTTTGTAATTGAACTTGGGACCTGGCGCGGGATTGCCATTCGGAAGATACAGGCATCCAATGAGGACGCCGCCCGCCCACCCCTCGATATAGCGGCTATGGAGATCCTCGGAATCGCCTGGCAAGACGCGGCGAACCTCGACCGGATCGGCGCCGCGTGCGAGGATCGCGACTCCGTTGAAGCTCTTCTGGCCGTGCCAGATCGTGCCGTAGCCCGCTTCGCGAATCGCGTCCGCGGGAAACTTTTCATGCGGGATCTTTAATTCCTGTAGACATGCGACGTCGGGCCTGGTTTCGGCGAGCCAGCGCAAGAGGTTCGGCAAACGGGCCGTGATGCCGTTCACGTTGAAAGACACGATCTTCACTTCCATCCCTCGCTCCTCCCACGATTATAAGACCTGCTCGCAGGTAGCGAGGGCCTCGCGGAGCAAATCACCCTTTTGATCTCGATCGCGAATGGACGCTGAGCATAAACTTTTCTGATGTGCCGATTCGCTCGACGGCACGCGCAATTGGCATTCGAACGCGATTGTCGTTTTAATCTGTTACGTTATTGTCGGATCGAGGCGATTGGGAGAACGCGATGCCGTACGCTGCGGGACGCACCTACAACGACGCCGATGCGCATATCATGGAGCCGTCCAACTGGCTCGCGCATTACGCCGACGCCAAGACCCGCGCGCTGCTCAAGCCACTCGATTTGTCTGTGGCGGGCAAAATGGCCGAACACCTCCACAAAGGTAAATTCGACGCGAGCCATTGGGACGAGGTCGAGATTGAAAAGAACCTGATGTTCATCAAGGGATGGGAGGCACTGGGTGCCTTCGATCCGGCGGAACGTACGCGTGCGCTCGACCTGCTGGGATTCAACCGCCAGATGGTTTTTATCTCTCTTGCGATGGGCCAGTTCTGGGGCGTTTACGACCAACGCGAGCACAATCTTGACCTGCTGTACGGCGGCGCAGCAGCGGTCAATCGGGCGATCACTGACTTCTGCAAGGACGACCAGCGCCTTATCGCGGTCGGTTTCCTACCTTTAGACGACGCCCCGCGCGCCGAGCGTACACTTGACCTGGGGCTAAAGCTGGGTTGCGGCACTTTCTGGATTCCCGCAACCCCGGCAGGTGGCAAGTCACCGACCCATCACGATTTCGACGGCGTTTGGGCACGTCTGCAAGAGGCTAATACGCCCTTCGTGTTGCATGTCGGCGTAGGCCCCACGCCGATGCCCGACGAATATCGCAACAATGGCCGCGGGCCGATAATTGGCTTCGTCGGAGGCGGTGACGGTGAAACCCTGGACTCCAAGGCTTTCATGATGCTGCACGCATCCGCCGAGGCATTTCTCAGCGCGATGGTGCTCGACGGCACGCTCGAGCAATTCCCGCGCTTGCGCGGAGCCGCCATCGAACTCGGCGCCCTGTGGGTTCCGCCCTGGCTCCGGCGGCTCGATGTCGCCCAGGAGGCATTCGCGCGCACAGAACCCGGACTCGCCTTGCCGCTGAAGGCTTCGGATTATGTACGCAGGCAGCTGAAATTTACGCCACATCCGAGCGAGCCGGTGGGTTGGATAATCGAGCATGGCGGTGCGGAACTGTTCCTGTTCTCATCCGACTATCCGCACATCGAGGGTGGTCGTAATCCGCTAAAGCGTTTCGAGGAATCGATGGCCGGAATCGGTGAAGCTGCGAAAGAGCGGTTTTACGCAACGAATTTAACGAGATGATGGGCTACGCCGGCGTCCTAAAGCAACAGCCGGCACACTGTACTGGCCTCGCTGTCGGATTTAGCAATGGGTCGAGGAAGCGCCTTCCATAGGAACAGGCTAAGTTCAGGGCACCCTGGAACTGACCGTTCGCGCGATTAACTCGCGCGAACGGTGCTCCTTGTATTCTCCCCCAAGCAGGTGCGGTTAACTGTCAGCCGCCGTGACGCAAGAGTCGGCCCGAGGTTGCTCCCGGTGCAGCGCCCGTCTTCAAAGGCGATATCACCGTTGACCATTACGGCATGGTAGCCCTCGGCGCGCTGTACGCGCCGCCATTCACCACCGGGAAAATCATGCGCGACTTCCATCGGCAGCACCTTGAGCCGAGCCAAATCGTAAACCACCACATCGGCCGCGGCGCCCTCGACCAGCGTCCCGCGATTCCGAAAACCGGCGCACATCGCAGGATGAGCGCTCATGCGGAAATGCGCCTCTTCCAGCGAAATTACCGGATTGTCGCGCACGAACTTGATCAGCATCTCCGTCGGATAGCGCCCGCCCGTAAAGAACTTGGTGTGCGCCCCGCCGTCCGAAACCCCAAAAATGGCCATGGCCTCGGAGTGGATGACTTCCGACATGTGATCGACTCGAACATTGAGCGGCGGCGTATAGAATTCGGTGTTCAGGCCGTCCGCGCATGCGATATCGAGCATCGCGTCCACAGGATGTTTATGCTCCATCTCGGCAATTTCGCCGACTTTGAGATTCTCGTACTTCTTCAGGGCAGGCTCACGGCATTCCAGCAAGAAAATGTCCGCTATGTTGTTGGTGATTACGCCGGACTGGACGGCGGCACGCAGTTCAGGCCTCCGCGCAGGGTCGGAAAGCTTCATCAGCCGATCCTCAATCGAACCGACTGTGCAATCGCGCCACACGGGCGAATCGTCCCACAAATTCCAGTCCTTGAACGTGAAGGTGAAGCTCTGCTCCAGCATCAGCCCTTGGCCGTAAACGCGAATGCCGCGTTGGTTGCAGCTCTCAAGCCAACGTAATTGCTCCCTGAAGCGCTCGGGATGGGCGTCGTTGATCAACACGACGTTGTACAGAATCGGGCGCCCGGCGGCGATCGCGAGTTCTTCGAAATGGCGCTCCGAGTGATTCATCGCGGCGACGTAATCCCCGGCGGAGTCGGGTACGTAGGTCATTTGAACGAAACCCTCGTTACGCTGGCCAAGCACACTCGCGAGGGCCAGCGCGGTCTCATCGTGCATCAGGTCGGTGACCATCGGCGTGCCATCGTAATCGGCCTGTACACTGTTGCGGCCGAGGCGCTGCGCCGACCATCCGCAGGCGCCATGATCCATCGCTTCGTGAACGATCGCCTGCATCGCCTTGGTTTCGGTGTCGGTCGGTTTCCGGCCGGACTTCGCTTCTTCGAGCCCCATCGCCCACACCATGACCGGCGCCATCGGCACAAACGGCAACATATTGACGCCTTTGGCACGTCGCTCGACGCTGTCGAGAAATTCCGGATAGGTGACCCAGTCCCACGGTAGTCCGGCCTTCATCGAGGCGTAGGGGATTGCCTCGGTGCGAGTCATCGTCATCATTGACCGCTCGCGCAGTTCCGGCTTGACCGGGGCAAAGCCGAAACCGCAATTGCCGATAACCACAGAAGTCACCCCATGCCAACTCGAAATCGTGCAGTACGGATCCCAAAAGAGTTGGGCGTCGTAGTGCGTATGTAGATCGACGAATCCAGGCACGACGTACTGTCCGTCGGCGTCGATCAACTTTTTCGCTTGATGGGACTTCAGATAACCAATCTTTGCGATCTTGCCATCCTTGATACCCACGTCAGCGCGGTAGCGCGGCAAACGTGCCATCAATGACGATTCCTCCGCGAATCACCACATCGAATTCTGCCATGGATCTTCCTCCTGCGGTGGATCGGCCAATCGAGGCCTCATTCTCGCTCAGCCGACAATTTCAATAAAAAGGTCCGTTATCGCCGCCCACCGACCTCTCATCCGAACAATTTGTTACTCTGTGTGCCGGATTGCCGCGCTGTCTCCGCTTGAGGGGTTGGTGAAGCCATGGACGCTACCACCGTATTTGAAACTCTGCCAGTGCGCGCACCACGTGGTTGACACGGGAGCTTATACACACTCCTGACGCCGCAACCACCCGCGTCGTTAAGGCCCAAGTCTCAGCTACGAAGTCAGTATCCGCACATGAGATGTGCGCTAGAGTGATGCGTCTGAGTTGCCTGCTGCCGCGCGTGTGCGAAGTTTTTTGATCTTGACACGTGCAACTCCGCTGCGCGTCATTCCTATTTTCCGTGCAGCGCCTCGCGAGAGATCGATACTTCGCCCACTTACATACGGTCCCCGATCATTGATCCGAACGTCTACCGATTTGCCGTTGTGCGGATTGGTCACTCGCACAACCGAGCCCAGTGGCAGCGTCTTGGACGCCGCAGTCATCTGGTTTGGATCGAAGCGTTCGCCATTCGCGGTGCGCCGCCCTGCGAACTCGGAGCCATACCATGATGCATTGACCACCCTTCCTCCAGCGCTCGAATCCAGTCCGGGTGGCGTCGAAGACCTGTATTGTTGCCGAGTGTAATGCGACGAAGCGACGTACCCCGCATTGCCGCATCCTCCAAACACTACCGCCGCCCCGGCGGCGACGAGGGCGAGACTGCCTCGGAGAAACGCTCGGCGGGAGGGCTTGAGCTCTGAAAGGGGTGAAGGAGGCGAGCAAGCCTGATGGAATGTTTGCTTCACTTGCAATCGCTAGCCAGCCTCTGATCAGAAGCCGGACACTGCTAAGTTCGCAACGCTCTCAGCCATCATGCGAGCGGGGCGTGTTTATTTCAACCCAAAATTGTGGTGCCGCAATCAGGCACATCTTTTCGACGAATATTTAGCGAAGCCGCACGACCATGATCACTAGCGAGTACAAGGGAACGGGAAGTGTGCAATACGTCATTTAGCTTTGTCCTCGACGCAGATCACTATGTCGCTACCAGATAACAAGACGATCGTTCTACGGCTTCTCTCGGAACTTGGCTGAGGCAATCTGAAAGTAATCAATGAAGTCTGCTCGCCAGATTTCGCATTTCATTCTCCCAATTTCCCCGACTGGCCGCGCGGCTTGGAAGGTGCGCGAGCCCTCGTGACGGCCGGATCAAGTCTTTTCTCACATAGCCAATCAACCGTCGAGGATGTTTTCGCGGCCGAGGACAAGGTGGTCGTCCGGTTTTCGATTCGAGGAACCTGGGAGCCCAAGCCTGGGTTCCCGGCACCCGGCGAGCGCTTTTCCATGGGAGCTGTCGCAATCTATCGCATGGTCGATGGGCAGATAGTCGACGATTGGGGAATCCAGGTCTCCTGCTACTCGGCGCAGAATGATCCATGGAGTTGAGCGGTTTGTCACGATTCCGTACATATCGGCAATAATTCCAACACGGTCTGAGATGGTTGAGCCTGCGACGGTTGGAGAGCTCTTCTTCGACCTGAACACGCTACTTTCCCTCACTCCGTAACTTGAGTATCAACTATGGTGATGAATCCGCGCAAAAAAGTGAGATGGCCTTGCGGGTGACGGATGGGATTTGTGGTTAGCCATAGATCGCGGCGGTCTCGGGACGGATCCGAGCGTGGCTCTCGGGACTCGAGCCGGACGCCGTTATCGGCAGCCTCGCGCGAATGGCTTGCTGATGATTATTTTAACGCAGGAACCCGCGAGACTGTTGAGAACATGCGTCGAGCGGCCGTGCTCGGCTATCCGCGACAACGGGGTGAGGCGCTTGATTTCGGGTGCGGATTGGGGCGAGTGACACGAGCCCTGGCCGATTATTTTGCCGAGGTCGTGGGTATGGACATCTCGGCGGAAACCGTGGCGCGCGCTCGCGCGCTGAATTCTGACTATCCCAATTGCCGATTCCTCGTTTTCGATCAACCCGAGTTGGAACCGTTCGAGGACGGCCGCTTCGATTTGATCTATACGGTCCTCGAATTGAGGAGAGAATCTGATTCGTCGTTGCTGCTCGAACTGGTTCGGGAGTTCCTCCGGGTGCTGCGGCCTGGCGGTCTCCTGATGTTGCGCGTGACTGACCGCCTCTCGTTCAGAAGTGCTTCAGAATCGAATAGACCGATTGCGCGGCTGCGGCGGTTGTGGAAAGAGATTCCCCGTACCGTGTACCGCCGCCTTCAACGGTCTCGGCTTCATCTAATAGCCGCGTCGCAAAGGGATCTGCTCGATTTGGTTGTCTCGACAAGGGCTCAAGTTCTGCAAATTGATACCCAACAGCGCCCGATACATCGCCGTAGCGGCGACAGCCGCACGTTCTGGATAACAAAATAGAATCTGCCGCACGAAGGATTGCTGGTCCCACCCCAGGATCCGACGCCCATCGCGACAACCCAGCCTTCACTGTGATATTCTGTGTTCAGCGGAGCAAATCTGTGTTTCCGCAAGGAGAGTCGATGGATTTGCAAGGACAGGCTGTCGAGCGAATCAGGTGGGGGCGGCGCGCGTTATGGGCTGTGGGGGTGGTGCTGATGGTTCTAGGCGGCGCGAGCATAGGCAGCCTTTCGTGGCACACGCTTATCGCACAGGGAGCCGTTGCCAATCCTGAAGCGGTGCTCGCCACGGTGGGAGATCGTCAAATAACGGAGCGGCAAGTCGATCAGGAGATACTACAAAGAATTTTACGCAGCGTTGACACTTCCAAGCTTTACGAATGGCGCAAAGACGCGGTCAACGACATGGTCAATGACTACTTGATCGGAGATGCGGCAAAAAAAGCCGGCATGACACCTGATCAATTTGTGCAACATGAAATCGATGCCAGCGGCAGCGGCAAAGTGACCGAGGCTGACGCGCGCAAATACTACGATAAACACAAGACGCAGATTCAAGCTGAGACGTCACGCCCATTCGACCAGATTAAGGGGCAACTTATAGCCGCTCTTCAGAAGCAACAGGACGTCGAGCGGCGCGAACAGTTGATGGCAAAATTGAAGGCCCAGGAACCGGTCAAGATTTTGCTCGTGCAACCACGTGTCAAGGTCGAAAGCTCTGGCAATCCCTCAGCTGGAGGAAAAGACGCGCCAGTCACTATAGTCGAATTTTCGGATTTTCAGTGCCCGTTCTGCCGGGCCGCAGAAACTGCAGTCAAAACGGTCAAGGACAAGTACGGCGACAAGATCCGCTTAGTCTATCTGGATTTCCCGCTCGGCATGCATGCCCATGCGATGGATGCCGCGCGCGCTGGTCGCTGCGCAGGTGAGCAAGGCAAGTTCTGGGAACTTCATGACGCGATGTTCGCCGACCAATCTAAACTTGCGCCTGCAGATTTGAAAGCCGATGCGAAGAGGCTTGGGCTCGACACCAAGGCTTTCGATACCTGCTTCGACGCCAACAAGTACGACGCTTCGATTCACAAGAATATGAGCCAGGGACAAGCCCTCGGAGTTACGGCTACGCCGACTTTCTTTGTAAACGGTCGACAAATCCTTGGTGCGCAGCCGGCGGAGCAGTTCGAGCAAATTATCGACGAAGAGCTGGCCCAGCAAAATGGAGCAACCAAAGAGCACGAGGCCAAGTCCAATTGACGCATCCGTGTTAGACGAATACCCCAACCCAGGACGATCGGCATAAATCCGTAGGATTCGGTAGGATGGCCGATGCCGTCCCTCAAACTGCCTCATGGAGGAGCAATGAAGTATTCGATTTCAAAATCGATCGCCGCGTTGACCTTGGTCGCAGGCCTTGTTTTGCCTGGCGTCTCTTTCGCGCAAACGGCAACCGGTGTGCCTGTCCCGGCTGGGACCAAGACGGCTACATCTGCCCGACACAGCAAGATCGATTGCGATCAAGTGATGTCGGAGCTAAACACCGGCAAGAAACAGAAGGAGGTCGCGGCCGATATGAAAATATCGGTCTCTAGTGTCTCCCGATGCAAAAAGAAGGAAAAGCTCGCATCTAAGGAAAAGAAGACCGGCATGAGCACCGCTCCGGCAGCATCGACGACCGCTACGAAGACCAAGTAGTGTGGCGCGTTGCGGGGAGCCCAGGCGATTCTCCTAGACCGTGCAGTTATCAACCACTTTGGCTTTCTAAGGTAGACGCAAGGACCCGCGGCGTCCCCGTCTCGGCGGGACGCTACGGGTACTCGACTGCTGCCCGACCAGGTCGCTGACTTCGCGATATCATATGGCTGGAAGCTACGACTTTGACCTCTTCACAATTGGCGCCGGCTCTGGCGGGGTGCGAGCCAGCCGGATCGCGGCCGTTCATGGAGCCAAGGTGGCCGTGGCTGAAGAGCGGTACCTCGGCGGCACGTGCGTAAACGTCGGTTGTATCCCGAAGAAGCTGCTTGTTTATGCATCGGAATTTGCCGAGGCATTCGCGGACTCTTCCGGCTTCGGGTGGGCGCCGGGAGATGCCTCCTTCGATTGGCAAAAGCTGATTGCCAACAAGAACCGCGAGATCGAACGGCTCAACGGAATCTATGAGCGGCTGCTCATAGGAGCGGGTGTGCAGGTAATGCGCGGGAGGGCCGAGGTCCAGGATGCGCATACGATCGCGATCGATGGCAAGCGGCTAACCGCGCAGCACATCTTGGTAGCGACCGGAGGCTGGCCAACAGTTCCACAAATCCCGGGCGCAGACCTTGGGATTACTTCCAACGAAGCGTTTCACCTTGACCAAATGCCACGCCATGCTGTGATTGTCGGCGGCGGTTATATAGGCGTCGAGTTCGCCGGAATCTTCCGCGGGCTAGGCGCACGAGTTACTCTGGTCCATCGCGGGTCGCTTTTTCTGCGCGGATTCGACGATGATTTGCGCCGGGCTCTCGCCGAGGAGATGCGCAAGCGCGAGATCGATCTGCGTTTTGATTCTGTCGTCGCGAAAATGCAGGGAACACCAGGCGAGGCCATCCGGGTGACGCTTGGCGACGATTCCGTGTTGGAAGCCGATCTCGTGATGTGGGCTATCGGCAGAAAGCCGAACTCGCGAGGACTCGGCCTCGAGCGCGCCGGTGTTTCTATGGACCAATCGGGTGCGGTGATTGTCAACGAATATTCGCAGTCCTCGATCCCCAACATCTATGCAATCGGCGACTTAACGAACCGCAGGAATCTCACCCCGGTGGCGATTGCGGAAGGTCATGCTCTTGCTGATACTCTTTTTGGCGGGAAGCCACGAGTCGTCGACTACACGAATATTCCATCTGCCGTATTCAGCCAGCCACCGATCGGTACGGTTGGCCTGACTGAGACAGAGGCACGGGAGCGCTTTGGCGCTGTCGACATATACAAGTCGGCATTCAAGCCCTTGAAACATACGCTGACCGGACGTGACGAACGCGCACTGCTGAAATTGGTCGTTGATCAAAGAAGCGGTCGCGTGGTCGGCGCTCATATGCTTGGACCGGATGCGGGCGAGACAATTCAAGGAATTGCGATCGCACTCAAGTGTGGAGCGACGAAAGCGCAATTTGACGCGACCATCGGAATCCATCCGACTGCAGCGGAAGAGTTCGTTACGATGCGCGAGAAGGCATAGTCCCGCTAAGGTACAACCCTTTCCGGATAGTCGCTGTGGTTCATCGGGTACTTACCCAGCGTTCGAGGAAGCGCCTGTGGGCACGCTGCCGAGGGCTTACGGATTTCTTTAAGTGTTGCTTGAAGTTTTTTGGGTGAATGGCGGCGAATTCGGAGGGACGCTATTTCGAGTGAGTTAACAGCCCGGCGACGGCACGCGCGATGTAGAGTTCTTCATCGAGTGGAATTACGTACAGTTCGACCGCAGAACTCTCCGAGCTGAAGCGGAATTCGTGGCCGTTTGCCGCGCGATTGCGATCCGGGTCGAGAACGATCCCGAGATGCTCGAGGCCAGCGCAAATTTCCGCACGTATCCGATCGGCATGTTCGCCGATACCACCTCCAAAAATGATTGCGCGAGTCTTTCCAGGCACAGCCAGGTATTGTCCGACATACTTTCTCACGCGATAAGAGAACATCGCGACCGCCAGCGCGGCGTCCGGATTTCCATGGTCGGCGGCTGCTATCACGCTTCTCAGATCAGCGGAAACTCCCGAAACTCCAAGCAGCCCGGATTCGCGATTTAAGAGAGCTTCGACCTTATCGGGAGCGAGACCGTCGTGCCGGCATATGAAACTCACGATCGCGGGATCCAGATCGCCGCTTCGCGTTCCCATCATCAGCCCTTCCAGCGGCGTCAGTCCCATAGAGGTATCGACCGACCTGCCGTTCCTGATCGCGGTGGCCGAGCACCCATTGCCGAGTTGCAGTGTGATGAGATTCAACTTCCCCACATCAGAGGCGGCTAGCTCCGCGTAGCGGTCCATCATCCATGCGTGGCCGATGCCGTGGAACCCGAAGCGATAAAGCCCGAGACGGAGCACGAGTTCCCGCGGGAGCGCGTAGTTGCGCGCATAGTCCGGCAAACCCCGATGAAAAGCGGTATCGGC
>CAWIMH010000010.1:0-66267 GCA_963837035.1 uncultured Pseudomonadota bacterium | reverse complement strand
ACTCATCGAGTGATCGACATCCGCTCCCGCTTGGAAGCACGCTGGGTCGGTGAAAAAAGAGAGAGCCCGGCCTCTTGAAGAGCAGCCCATCCCCTCCTCTGCCCCCATATGCAATATTCTTGACTTCCATTGTCTGGCGCATTCCCAGCAATTGCACTTGTTCTAACGCTCAACGGACTCGGAGGGGTCTCCGATGCACAGGCATTTTTGCTTGAATTGCAACGCCGTGGTTGCCGAGGGCGAGTTCGATTGCGGACGCGACAGCGACCATGACGACTTAGAGCTTTGCGACAACTGCGTGGCACGCGTCGCGCGGACGGAGGCCTATCTGCGCCACCTTAAGCAGCAGAGCCAAATCCGGCCGCCACGCTGATGGCCCTACGCCCTCCTGATGGGCCCGTGAGTCCGTGAGTTCCGGTGCTTAGTCAACGTCCACAGCAGCTGATGAAATAGCTTTGCCCAATGGATGACGGATGCACTCTTTCCAGATAAGAGCATGATGCGCGAGAATCGTATCGGATAGCTGCCCGGATGTTGGAAGGACGATTCCGAGAGACCGACGGAAGGAGCAGAGCAGGAAGCGGTGGAGAAGCCATTTTCCGGAGACACAGAGCGGCGTACCCAAGGATTAAGGGGAGGCCCAGCCGTAACACTCAGGGTCTTCGTCTGCCCGACTTTATTGCGGTCGGGCCGCCAAGAACTGGCACGACATGGCTTGATCGCGTTTTGCGCGGCCACGTGGGTTTGCCGGGAGAAGTAAAAGAGACCCAGTTCTTTCTGTGGAACTACAATCTCGGCATTGATTGGTATCAACAATTTTTTCTTGTGGCTATTCCGAGGTCGCAATGGGCGAGATTGCTCCTACCTATTTCGACCAGCCAAATGCACGCAAGCGAATCGCAGCGGTCATACCGGAATGCAAGATTATCTGCACGCTGCGTGACCCGGTCGCGCGGGTTTATTCTCAGTACAAGACCTGGCATCGGTCAGGGTTAGTATCGGGAGCGTTCGACTTTCATAAGCAGCATCGCCGGCTTGGCGCCAACGGCAGTTATGCGACGAACGTCTCCGCCTGGCAAAAGTGCTTTGGCGCCGACAAAGTACTGGTGCTTCTCTACGACGATCTCGTCTCCGACAGGCAAGCATACTTGGATTGTCTCTGCGAATTTATCGACATTCCTTCAATCGATATTCAGAATACGCGATGGAGGCAGGAGAAAACCGCAGAGGCTTTGGAGTTGCCGCGCAATCTGACGCTGGCGCGTGTGGGGGGCCGGCTCAGGACGTATCTCACTCGGCATCACTCATTGCGTCTCGCGCGCCACTTCGAATCGGGGAAGCCGCTTTGGCGATTTCTCTTCGCAGGCGGTCCGCGTTATCCGCGCCTCTATTCAGAGATGGAGGCTCGTCTGCGTGAACGGTTCATCCCAGAGATCGAAGAGCTCGAGGATTTGCTTGGTCGTGACCTGTCTGGGTGAAGGTAACGAACAACGCACAAGAGCCCCCGGTCGCGACCAGCTGATTCGCAGCTGCGGTGTGCGTGCCCGAGGTCACAAATCTTCGGACCATCGAGGAAGTCTAAAAGGTGCCGCGGATCTCCGCGGTGTATCGCTCTGTTTGCCGGCCCGGTTTTTCGACGAATTTTCTACGGATGGAACGGCCTCGTGAGGAAGCTGGTGATGGTCGCTTTTCTGGCCACCGTGTTGCGTGCCCTTGGCCAGCAAAAGGCCATCTATTTTGCCTTCCAGTCGGTCGCGTGCACACAATCCCCCATGCGAGCGATAGCTCGAACGACACTCACTTGCATCTAGTCTGTTTAGGTTCCGAGCGTACGACCGGTAATCCCGGACCCTACGAACGACATTTACACTAGCGGATTACGAATGTGTACATATACCAGACGTATGAGAATCATACTTGACTCATTTCGGGATAGCCCATAGTTCATACGTATCAACGCTGCCGCATTGCCGTTCAGGGAGATCGTTACAAACAGTAGTACGTAAACATAGCGATCGCACTGTAAAAGGGGGAGAGAATGCTTCACCACAATCGTCGTGGGGGCAGCAGGCTCGGCAGTCCGGTCTCAACAGACTCGCTTAAGGCGCGGCAAGGGTCGAATATCTCTGCGCGTGCCGCTCATGCTTTTGACAATGCGGTCTGGCCCACTTTGATATTCAGATCTGGCCGACCCTCCGGATTTTCATGTTTTCGTTCTCGCCACCGCGTTCGGTACCTAGTTGCTGGTTAGGGGGTGTGCGAGGGGGAAGCATTCCCCCTCGCCGCTGCGTCTAAGCTGATCCAGTGGTTAGCGATGCTCGGTTCTTGCGTCGCTCCGCGGTCCTGCGGAAGCGATAAGACTCACTACCGGTCTCGATGATGTGCGCCCGATCGGTGATCCGATCGAGCAGCGCCTTGCACAGCCTGGCGTTGGGAATCACCTGGGTCCATTCCGAGAACGGCAGATCAGTGGTGACGATGACCGCTGCCTTCTCCGCCCGTTCCGCGATCACCTGGAACAAGAACTCCGCGCCGACCTCTGCGAGTGGGACGTACCCAACTTCATCGAGCGCAATCAGATCGTAACGGGCCCAGCGCGCCAGCACGCGCCCGAGTTGCAGCTGATGCTTGGCCTCGACCAGTTCGTCGATCAGTGCCGCGGCGGTGGCGAAGCGCACCCGCCGCTTCTGCCGGCAGGCCGCGACCACGAGTCCGGTAAGCAGATGGGTTTTGCCGGTGCCACTGTCGCCGATCAAGATGATCGGCTCGGCTTTGGCGAGGTAGTCGCCCCTGGCCAGTTCATGGATCTGCTGAGCCGAGATCCGGGGGTGCGCGCGAAGTCGAACTCCTCGAGGGTTTTCATCCGCGGCAAACGAGCTTCGCGGATGCGTCGCTCGATCAGTCGCTGTTCGCGATCCTCGAGTTCCGTCTGCAGCAGCGCTTCGAGATAGCCGAGGTGGGTGCGCCGTTCGCGCAGCGCCTGCTCCGCGAGTTGCGCGCACTGCGCGGCTATACTCGGCAGACGCAAGACCTTGCACTGTTGGCGAATGGTGGCGGCTTCCAGCGCGGCGCTCTCCGCGTTCATGATGCTGCCTCCTGGCCGAGCAGTCCGTCGTAATCGGTCAGCGAAGGCTTCGGACGTTGTAGTGAGCGAGCGCGCCCAACTCCATGATGGTGCTGCGCGCGCGGACCAGATCGGCGGCTTCGGCCAGATGCCGGATCGCTGCCACATCCGAACATCCAAGCGCGAGCGCTTCTTCGATCGCTGCGCGCACCCGCCCATGCCCATGCTGCCTGATCAGACTCAGCACTTGGATCATCTGGCGGGTGCCGCTCTGGCTTGCCGTGCCGACCGATGAGTTCGGCCAGCAGGCGATCATAGCTCTCCGGCCACAGCCCGCGTTGCCGCCACGCCGCCAGCGGCTTCGATCCGATAAGCGCTCCCGGCTTACGCTCCAGCACGTCGAGATAGTGTTCGAGATCGAGTACCTGTTGATCGCGTGTGTAACAGCGCTCGTGACGAGCGAGGCAGTGACCCTCGATTCCAGAGTTCTACGTGACTCGGATAGAGTCGGACCTCGACCGTCCTGCCGACATCGACCGGAGCCGAATACAAGTTGGTTCGCACCTTAACGCAGCCGAGCCCGTCGACCCGTGGGAAAGAGATATCGGCTAGGTCGACGCCGTGCTCGGCGAGCGGCAGCAGATGCGCGCGTTCTTCGATTATCAGCGCGCCCACCGGCCGGCTCTGCCCAGCGATCTGACGTCGTTCGTCGGCGCGGCAAGAGGCCAGCAACTGTGCGTTGAGATCCTCGAGATCGCGCGCTTTCGGCACCGGCACCCAGTGGTTGCGCCGGAAGTAGCCGGCCTCGCTCTCGATGCCGCCCTTTTCGTGCGCCTCATACGGCGAGCAGAACTCACTGCTGAAACGCCAGTGCGAGCGGAAAGCTATGAAGCGCGCGGTCTCCTCGCGCCGATAGCCGCGCACAATCTTCCTCACCGCGGCCTTCAAGTTGTCGTACCGCAGAACGGCAAATACGCCCTGAAAATAATTGAACGCGTGTTCGTGAGCGTCGAGGAATGCCTGCTGGGTCGCGCGATGATACGCGCGGTGGAAGGCCGCGCCGCTCGCCATGCTGCGCATCGAAAACACTTGCAGCAGCACCTGCTCGCCGCTCAGTTCCGCCCAAGCCTCGTACCAATCAACCTGGGCTTCCTGTCCGAGTTGATAGCTCTGCGGCACACAGGTCGCACGCAGCGCCCATCCCAACTCCGCTTTCCGCTCGCGTACGTATTGCCGGACCGTAACCTCGGCGACTTTGTGCTCTGGCCGCTCAGCCAGGATCCGCTGCCAGATACGATGCGCGGTGTGACGCTGCTTACGTGGCGCTCTGCGATCGGCTTCGAGGATGGCCTCGATGAACGGAACCAGCGGTCCTATCACCGGTCGCGCTCGCTCCACCGGCCTGCGCTCAGGCGGTTCAGCGCTCGCGAGCGCCTGCCGCACCATCCGCCGATGCACCCCAAGCCTGGCCGCAACACCTTTGATGCTTCCGACTCCGAACTCGTATTCCCTGCGTATTCTGCTCCAACAACTCCACCTTAGCTCTCCTCTCCATCTCGCTCTCTCCCGCCTCTAATCAGCAGGATGCCCCGGTTAAAGGAGGGTGGGCCAATTTACAGCATCGAAGTGGGCCGTTTCACAGTATCGAAATCAGCTCAACGACTAACTCGATTTCTGACTAGGCTCGGAGCCCTAGGCTTCGTCGCTGGATGCCTTGTTTTCTCTGCGGTGCTGCTGGCTGCTGCTTCGCCAAGCTACGCGACGAGCGGCAGTTCGCAATACGTCTACGATGCGGATGGGCGCCTCGTCGCAGTGATTGACGCACTCAGCAACGCAGCGACGTATCAATACGACGCCGTCGGCAATCTGCTTGCGATTCGACCACCAATTCCTCTCACGTGTCTATCTTTTCGCTGAGTCCGAACAATGGTCCAGTCGGAACAAGCGTCACCATCTACGGCGACGGGTTTAGCACCACGCCGAGTCAGAATACCGTCAAGTTCAACGGGACCGCAGCGAGCGTCACCTCGTCCACTCAGACGACCATAGTGACCACGGTTCCCAGTGGCGCCACTACCGGCACCGGGTCCGTTACTTCTCCAAACGGCTCCGCCAACAGCCCGACTCCGTTCACGGTCCAGTAAAGGGGACGACTATGAAGATGCGCATCGCTCACAGGGTGGCGATCCGTCTCGAAATCTATCGTCGGTTTTCATTCGCGCCGTCTCAGCGCACGCATCATGCGTCCCCGGCTCGACCTGCGTGCTCAGCGGGGGAACTCCTCCTACGTTCGGTCCCGCTCCAGGTGGCGCATACACCGCAATGTCGAGCGGTCTCTTCACCTATTCGAAGACCGACCTCGCGCTGCCCGCGCCGATGCCCATCGCGATCACGCGCACCTACCGTTCGCGTTCGCTCAACAGCGGCGGCTCGTTCATCGGTGGAGACTTCGGCCTCGGGGCGATGCTCAACTACGGCATTTTTCTCTATTTGCCCGATGAAGTTGCCAGTGGGGATTACAATAACGCCTACGTGGTCATGCCCGACGGAGGTCAGATGGTGCCCGAATGAGGGCAACCGGACCGACTACACTCAGGCGGACTTTGTTTGCGACACTCAGCCCATCGGCGCGTTTTTCGGATCTAGTATCACTTGGAATGCTGCCAGCTCGCAGTGGGACCTTAGTTAAAAACGGAACTGTCTACGCATTCGGCCGAGGTGTTCCTCTCCAGTCCATCACCGATCGGTACCACAACCAGGTAACCATAGTCCGCAATGCCAATCTCTCACCCACCTGTTCGAACCCGGGAACACTCATCGCGTCGTACATCAACGGCACCTCGACCGGCCGCTATGTCGATCTTTGCTATGACGATACTCACAATACGGCCGGCATAAGCAAGGCGGTCGACAACTCGGGTCCAGCGGTTAACTATACCTACGATACCAGTAAGCGTCTTACCAAAGTTACCTATACGAGCTATAACGCCAATGCGTCGACGTCCTACTATTTCGGCACTGGAGCGCACCTGGGCGACGTGAATCAAATCACGACGCAGGTGTCGAGTACCTCGACCGATACAGTCTTCGTCTCGTATGACACTAGCAACCGTCTTAACCAGCTATCTAACGTCTACAATTTTACTCCGGCGCTGAGTTACACGTACACCACGACCGGCAGCCCGGCACACATCTCGCAGGTTACCGTCACTCTGCCCGGTGGCTCGCTCCAGCCGGGAGCCTTGTCGAAACGGACACTCAACTTTGACGCAGCCGGCTACCTGACCAGCGATACGCGAGGAATCAAAAGCGGCTCGACCAGCGAAACCACTACCTACACTCGTGGCGGCACGAATCGGTACGGGGCTGCGACCGAACTGGTGACGCAGATTACCGACTCGCTGACGCCGACCGCCCGCACGACTTCCTTCACCTATGACGGAAATAACAGCAACATTACTTACGGCGACGTCACGAACGTCGCCTTTACCGCGCTCCTCGCCGGATCCCAGCAGACCGCCACGACCTCGTATGGCTACGGTAACTACCATGAGGTAAACAGCATAACCGATCCGCTCAACCATACGTCCAATATCACTATCGATCGGCGGGAATGCTACCGCTTTCGCTGACCCAGATAACCGGACGTGGACGGCCGGCTACAATGGCGCCGGGCAAGTCAACTCGGTGTCAGACCCGCTCAACAATACGACGCACTTCGGTTACGCCGCGCCCACAGGCGACCTTGCGTCCGTGACCGATCCGCTTAACAATTCGAGCAGCTTTACGACTGATACCGTCGGAAGGGTGATAGCCACGACCACTCCGCTACGAGAGACCGCGTCCTACGCCTATGACGCCATGAACCATGTCACCCAGGCGACCGATCCTAATGGCAAGTCGGGGTCGTACACCTACGACTATGTCGGGCACCTGACCAAGTTGACCGATCCGCTCAACCACGCGACCACCTGGACCTGGACCCCGCCGAGCGGTTCGACCTGGGATGTACAGGAATGCGACGCGCGCAGCAGCTGCATCGAGGCTCTCCTGGACTGGGCTTCGGGACTACCCCAGCATGTCACCGACAAGCGCGGCCTGACCACTACTTTCACGTATGATCCGCACCAGCGCGTAATCACCACAACTTTCAACACCAACTCGATCCCGAACTTCTACAAGACCACGATTAACTACACCTATGACACCGCCGATCGCGCGACGCAGATGGTCGATACCGGCGGGGGCACTCCCAATTCGGCAGGAAACACCCGGACCTTCGCGTACGATGGATGGGACAACGTCACTCAGGAGGCCGACGTTTCACCCGAGAACAACACCATCAACCGCCAGTTCGACCTTGCGGGGCTTCCGTCCACCTTGCAGCTCGCAAACCAGGGTACCAACCAGCCAACCGTAAGCTACACGCTCGATTCGGCCGACTATCTAACCGCCGTATCCAACGGCACGCTTTCGGCTTCTCCCATCCAGTACGACGGCGCCGGCCGGCGCAGTTGTACGACGCTGCCGAACGGGGTAATCGTTAGCTACGGTTACGACGCCGATTCGCGGATCAGCTCGATCACTTACGGCACTGGGGGGAGTTGTGCGAGCCCGCCCAGCAATCTTGGCAACCTCACCTACACCTACGACGCCGACGGCCGCATCATCGGCAAGGGCGGGAGTCTTGCCGCCGTGAACCTGCCCTCGGCAGTTACGGGGAACACGTTCAACAACGCAAATCAGGTTCTCAGCTGGAACGGCACTAACGCGACCATCGACGCTGCCAACAATCTCAAGACCGATCCGGTCAACAGCAACACGTACGACTGGAACGAGCGCAACGCGATGTCGCATGTGTCGTATCCGAACTACCAGACGTTCTACGACGCGCTCGGGCGCCGCGAGACCTTCGACCAGCTAGGCGTAATCTCGTCCTATGCCTACGATTCCGCGATGGCGGTCCAGGCGGCGTCCAACTCGACGCAGAACTTCCTTACGACGCCAGACGGGGAGGTTCTCGCGGCCGCCACCACCACCGGCTCAACCACCACGACCGCAGTGCCGCTGGCGGACATTCTCGGCTCGGCCATCGGGCTGGTGAATTCGAGCGGCAGCCTGGCGACGACTTACACCTACGAACCGTTCGGCAAGCCGAGCATGAGCGGCCAATCTAGCCTCTATCCGTATCTGTTCGCCGCGATGGAATACGATTCGACCACCGGGCTCTACCATACGCTGGCCCGCTACTACAGCCCGACCTTCCAGCGCTTCCTCTCCGAAGATCCGATCGGCCTCGGGGGCGGCGATATCAATCTGTTCGGCTACGCGGGGAACGACCCGATCGACGCCGCCGATCCCCTGGGTCTCTACGATATTCCCGGAGGAGATGTGAACGGCCCCAACGGGGTTCCTGACCTCGGGGGAACTTTCGCGTTTGGGATTCCGGTCGGTACGGCTGCAGATTACGCGGGACTAACCCCCATCGGTGGTATTCTCGGTGGCGCCAGCGCCGCGTCGGGCATTGGCCATGGACTCGGGATCGCCTCGGGAACCGACAGCCTCAGTATTGCCGGGGTGCAGGGCCATATAGTGCTGGCACAGAACGGTCGCGCGACCCATTGGTCCAACGGTGTCGGATACAATGACGAGGGCAAGCCAGTGGGCGAGCTTGGATTGCAGCCCGAGCCTCCGATTCCAGACGTCACCATGGGCGTAGACTCGCCGATCGGGGGCGTTCAGACAACTCTCCCTTTTGGATCCGGCGGTGCGCCAACGACCGTCAGACGAGGACCAAGTTACAACTTGCCTCTTCCTGGTGATTACAATTTGAAGCTTTTCCCGCAAACCGGGCCTGGGGCTGGAGAAGTTAGCGGCCAAGCTCAAGTTCGCGGCCCCCTCGGTGGCGCTGGCGGTGGCTTGGGTACGAGCGGCGCGAACGCGAACATACTTGGACCCCAACTAAACGCCCCGTTACCCTACGGCACGAATGTTTACATCGGCACAAAATGGAACCTACACTGACATCACGCGTTTTTGCAGACGGAACCGCCGGAGGTGACGGGCTGTGATGAAATACGTCGTCGTGTTCGCGTCGATCTACCTTCTGGCTGTGGCCGGTGAATGTCTCAGCCAGCTCACCTACCACAAAAAATCTTTACAGGCCATTCAACAGAATTTCAGACGGACTCTGTTGAGAACCTTTCTCATGGTGGCTGTCATGATGGCCGCGTTTCTGGTCTGGGTTCGGATGGGATGGAAAACGTAAGAAAGCGTCGACACCATTGAAACGCAGTGTTTCTGAACGTTGACAACCATATGACCGCTCGCGACTTTTATATGAGTTCCTACGACACACCCGATCTGAATGAGGTGCGGCGCTGCTGGCGCATTAGGCGATTCGCCACTCCGAATCGAGATGATTTCCTGCTTATCAGAGTTACACCTCCTGTAGAGGGCGCTCTATTCGGCTTCTCCGGAGAATTGGACCTCGTCTTGGTAGCGCCTCGATAGGAAGGCCCATCGCTATTTCCGGTGAATACTTTTCCAGATTGCCCCATTGCCGTTTACATTATGCGGTCACTGTGCGGGGACGTTGATAGACAACTCCGCGTCGAGGACCATGACTTTGAGCTACTTACCTCGGCACAGCTTTATCCTTCCGAAGCCGAGGCCAAGCTCGAGATGTGCATTGGGGGATCACTTCACAAAACAAACAGGAATCGCGCGCGCGGCAGGTACAACCCGAATTCGTTGGCGAGAATCACGGACAAGAACCGCTAAAACATGCATTATCACAGTATTCAGGCAATCTCTGGCCATTCGTTGCGCTTACCTCGTCCGAGCCGTATACCAGCCTAAGTTTCCCTTTCACTGCGTTATCCTTGCCCTCCGTGGCACGTTTGAACCGTCCCGCGAATTGATAACGGAAATCGTCAAGCAAATCGGCCGCTTGTGGAGCGCACCCGACAAGATCAAAATTCTCTTCTTGTTGGACGATGAACAGGAGGACAGGGTGCGCAGGTCTGTCGCCCATTTTTCGTCGCAGCCACCCAGATCCACTGACTGAGGGCTAGTAAACAATTCTATGGCACGAAATTGAATGCATTCATCAAATCCGATGCGCTGCTATCGCGCGGGCCGAGCGGAGCCAGTCCGAAGCGCTCCTCGATGAATCTGACGACCGAGACGAAATCCGCCTGGTCGTGCAGGATGAACCCCGGCTTGGCGAACGGGCTCACGATGATCAGTGGTACCCTGAAGCCCAGTCCGGCAGCGTCCGCCGGCGGCGGCGCAACGTGATCGTACCATCCCCCAAAGTCGTCCCACGTGATAAAAATTACCGTGCTCGCCCAGTCCGGCCCGTTCATCACCGCCTGAACCTGGTCGTAGGTCCATTGCATCCCGGCGCGCACGCTGGAGGGCGGATGCTCGCTGTACGCCAGCGGGGCAATCAGCCAGCTCACGGCGGGCAGGTTGCCATTGGTAGCGTCGGTCGCGAAACGGGTCGAAGAAACCACCTGCGCCCACAACTTGCCGTATCGGATATGATTGATCGCGTCGAGCGCCGACCATTGGTAGCCGATATCGCCCACCGGTGGAGAGTAGTAGTTCCAGGAGACGCTTGCCGCGCTCAATTCGTCGGGCAGCGTGGTGACATCGAAGCAGGGCGGCGCGAAAGTGTGCCAACCCCATTTGATCGTCAGCACTTGCTGACCTTTGGTGTCGCAGCCCCATCCGTCGCCACTAAGGGCTAGATTATTCGGATTGTGTGCGGCGCCGGTGTAAGCGCCGACGCTGATCAGGTGGTTGGGAAATGACGGGCCCATCACAGTTGTAAAGAAGTTGTCCGCCAGGACGAACTGACTCGCGAGCCCCCAGTAGAGCGGGATATCGCTTTGCGTATATTGCGAGTAGGGGGCCAAGCGGCGCGATCCGAAATAGAAATTGTCCATCGCACCGTTGTCGAACGCGCGCCAGGCGCAGGCGCGCGAATGACAGATGTCGGGGACCGAATCCGCCGCGTGGGCGAGCGGGATGGTCTTGCTGCGGTAATACCCCGTGGTTGCGCCATTGCCGCCGGGGAACTGGCCGAAATAGTTGTCGTAGGTGTGGTTCTCTTTGATGATGAAGACCACGTGCTGAACATCCTGAAGCCCCTGCGCATGGGCGGTTGTTGGAACCAGTGCAGCGAAGATGCATAGAGTGGTCCACAACCTCAGTTTGCCGTCCAATCCTTTTCCCTCAAACATTCAACCCCCACGGCTTTTCGACCGGGTCAGTTGAGGTTCGTCGGGCGCGGTCGCTTGTTAAGCCTCCGCCATCACACCCTGGCGAACCGATACCATCGTCTCTTTCAGTCTGACATGTGGCCTCGGTGTAGATAAAGTAGACTTTAGAGATACGCTGATCTGTTGCGAGGCGGCGATAAGCGTAGGCCGGACCTGGGCAATGGAGCGGCTGATTTGAAGACTTTCCTCGGAGCCTCATTATTGCAGAAACATCTACGAATTGATCATTCGTCTTCAGGGTCTCGACGCCGCTCAAAAGCTGTGAAAATTGAGCCAGGCCTTGGGTCCGTGCAGGCTGTCGAGATCGACAAAGCTTGCAGGAGAGCACTAAACCATTGGGCCACGAGCAATCCGATCCGACACGGCGGCGACGAGAGCTAGCTACTAAGCTACTATTGACGAAATAGATATTTGGTGTTCCAATTAGTAATGGGCCGAGCCTCTAAGAGTTCGGTTTTTTTCATTATGAAACTTGCCGCTTGCGGCAAGTTTTGCCGTCTTTGGACGGTTCAGTTGCTGCCGTAGCCTGATGGAGAGATTCGGCCGGAGTCACGGCCGCGCTCATTTCCTCAACATCCCTTTCATGGCTACCCACAAACTCGATAACTACCTGAGAACCTATCGGAAACGAGCAGGGCTGTCGCAGGACAAGATGGCGTATTTGCTCGGCACGCGTGATGGAACCAGGACTTCGCGCTACGAGCGCTTTGCTCGCATCCCGAGTCTCGAGACAGCACTCGCCCGCGAGGGTATCTTTCGAGCGCCGGTGAGCGAACTCTTCGCCGGGGTTTACGAAAAAGCGAAACGCGCCGCCACGCGTCGAGCGAGACTTATGAGGAAGCGACTCGGTACGCGCGGGCCGTGTTCGGACCGGCAGCTCAAGTTGCTTGCGGAAATAGTTGAGGGTCAAGGGTCGAAGAACGATCTTGCCGCAAAATGACGCGCCCGAAAGCAACAGAAGCGCGTGTGCTAGTCATCGACCCCACGCATCGCGGTTTTGGCTACGTGATTTTCGAGGGACCGGATTTTCTGATCGATTGGGGTGTCCGGCAGGTCGAAGGTCCGAAGAACAAAGGCTCAATTGCGGCCGTGGCGGAACTCATCGCCCGCTACCATCCTCGAATACTGGTCCTAGAAGACGTCGCGGAAAAAGGCTGCCGCCGGCGCCGGCGAGTACGGGTGCTGCTTGATGGTCTGGAGCAGTACGGCCGTGAGCGCGGCCTCACGGTGCGAAGAATACCTCAGACCGCTGTCAAGAAAACTCTCCTGTACTCAGGCATCCGGAACAAGAACCAGATGGTGCGGTTTGTCGCCGCGAGATTTCCGGAACTTGGTCGCTATCTTCCACCCGACCGCAAACCGTGGATGAGCGAGGACGTGCGGATGGCCACTTTCGACGCGGCGGCGTTTGCGCTGACGTTCTTTTGGGCGGCCAGCGAAAAGCCGGAGGCTACTCCTGCAATCCACAGACAACCACAAGAAAACACCGAGATGAAGATCCTGGAGTTCGGTCGACCGGAGGTGGACGGCGGAGGAAGCGGTGGAGATCCGGGTCTTGAGGCGGCAGGGCAAGAGCATTCGCGAGATCGCGCGGATGCTCGACGTGTCGCGCAACAGAGTACGGCGCTATCTGCGCGGCGAAGGGCTGTCGCGGTACGAGCGTGAAGCGCGGCCGAGCAAACTCGACCCCTACAAGCACTACATCGACGAGAGAGTGAAAGCCGCCGCGCCGGACTGGATACCGGCGACGGTGTTGCTGCGCGAGATGAGGGCGCTCGGCTATGCGGGCGGCTATAGCATTCTGAAGGATTACCTCGCGACTCTGCGCCCGGTGGCCAAGCCGGAGCCGCTGATTCGGTTCGAGACCGAACCAGGCCGCCAGATGCAGGCGGACTTCGCGACCATCCGGCGCGGGCGTGATCGGCGCGCGGTGTTCATTGCCACGCTCGGATGGAGCCGGGCCGCCTCTGTCGAGTTCGTCATCGATGAGCGGCTGGAGACGCTGCTCGGCTTCCATGAGCGCGCGTTTTACTTCTTCGGCGGGTTCCGCGCGAGGTGTTGTACGAAAACATGCGCACGGTGGTGATTGATCGAGATCGCTACGGGCCGGGGCTTCATTGATATAACCGAACGTTCCTCGACTTCGCGCATCATCACGGCTTCCTGCCGCGGCTGTGCCGACCGTATCGGGCCAAGACCAAGGGCAAGGTCAGTGCACTCGGCTGGACGCCGGATCATGTCGATTGAACCTCTAATCGATAAGGTTAGGAAGCTTTGGCCTTTCTTTTTCTCTCGGCCCAGCGCTTCTTCATCAGCTCCGATAGGCGCTTTCTCCCGGCCGGTGTTAGCCTACAGCACGCGAGCGCGTCGAGACCTTGCCATTGGTGGCGATGGCCCTCCTTGCGGTGGCGCCGTGGTCGAGTTCCCTGAGCAGGGTGATGGCTTGATCGAGTCGGTCGCGTTCTTCTTCCAGTTCGGCGACGATTCTGTCTAGCTCCAATTGTGATCCTCCATCCCTGAAGTCTACTCGGTCTTCTGGCACCGCGCAGCACTAACCCCGGTCACAACCTAGCCTCATTACGTAGATATGGATTGGATGGTTACAAAGAATTTGGTGGTCGCCTTTCGAGCGCCTACGATTGCATTTGAAACACTCGCCGAAGGAGGCCAGTCTACATCAACCAATCAATTTATCGTCGTGACACCGAAAAATAACACACGAGAGAGAAAAATCACGCCATCTTGGGTGGAACATGCCCCGCCTCCGTTCTCGTCCCCGGATCATTCCCCGTCACCGACATTGAGCCACCACTGCTCAGGGCATTACTTGAGATAGAAAATTCTCAATTAGCTTACGTTGCACGACCAGGTGGCGATCTTTTCGCGCAATCAAGCGATCTCGCTCGAATTGATTCATATGCTCCGTGATCCGTGGTCGCGAGGCTCCCACTAATTCCGCCAGAACCCTATGCCTCGCCAAAAACGTGAGCCGCAACCCATCCTTATCGCGGATTCCGAAATCCTCGCTTAATTCGAGCAAGGTCAGCGCCAGGCGCTCTTGCACGGTAAAGCTCGAGCTACGCCATTGGGCCAAGTTCCATTGTCCAAGATAGTTGAGCGCCATCCGCTTGAAGTCGATCGATTCGATGCCGAGGGAGATTTTGACGAACGACGCCAAATCGATGGCTCCGATCTGGCAGCTTGTGAACGCCTCGCAGCGAAAATCATAGCTGATTCCTTCCACCGGCAGCGGGAACCTTGAGATCATACCCGGCGCCACCATGATCAACGTTCTGCGCTGCCCCTTGCGGTTACGGTAGGTGATGTGCGCAACGCCCGACAGCAGGATATAGACCGACTCGGGAACGTCCTTCTCATCGAAAATGATCTCACGTTTTTCTACCGTGCTCATGATCAACGCGCGGGCGAGTCTGTCCATGCGCCGAGGCGAAAGCCACGAGATGTTTTCGAGTCCACTCAGGAGTTGGACTTCTAAAGTTCCTCTAGCGCGCATCCTTGTCAACGTAGCAAGAGATTAACCGAATTGGATTGTTTCATTCATAAATGTCCGT
This sequence comes from uncultured Pseudomonadota bacterium, assembly GCA_963837035.1. Taxonomy (GTDB): domain Bacteria; phylum Desulfobacterota; class Binatia; order Binatales; family Binataceae; genus JASHZA01. The sequence continues at coordinate 51,340 of CAWIMH010000010.1, read as the reverse complement.
TATCCAGAGAACGAATCGGCCGGAATTTCCGTTTGACGCGGCCGGTCCTACTGAAACCGTTTGTGTTCGCCCGCAATAGCGCGCACTGTCAGCATACGATTCGGGAGAGCGCATCAGGTCGCTTCCCGCCTCTCTTTGCTCTGCCGGACCGTACAACCGGAGGTGGGGCATGAGAATCACGATCCAGTGGGGCACTGCTGCCACGCAGGTGGAAACCGACCGAGAACTTCACCGAGCCTTTCATGTTCTGCACGACGCCCTTATTCAAACGCGCGGCGGAGGCAGATTTGCGGACAGCTCATCAGCAATTATTCTCGCACTTGAAACCGACGCGCCAGGTGCGCTCGCCGCGCTAAAGCAGGCTGGAATACAAGCGCTGGCGTCGTGATGTGACAGCATAGCGGCGGACCCTGTTTCACGATTCAGTGGGCTGTTGCTTCTCGCCGCCTGTATACCGCAGCGGACGTCGCCACCCCGGCTGCGGTGAGTGTCTCCTCGTGAGAACTATCAAGCTCTGCAGAGTTGGACAGAGCGGGCACATCACAAACTGATTTACTACAACAGGGTTGGCACGGGCGGACACTACGCGGCCTGGGAACAACCCGAAATGTATTCAGAAGAGCTTCGCGCGCTTCAGATCACTTCGTGATGGCCCAATTGCCCGGTAGGAGAAGCGCCGATGAAGAATATAAGGGCGGTTTGTCACTCACACATTTACACTAAGGAGGGCACACGATGACCACCGTGGAACTATTCCCTGCTGACATTTACAACCAGAAGACGATTCAACAGGGTCACCCGCCGGATTGGATCAACCGCGATGGCGGTGACTATGACCTCGTGGTTCTAGGCGGCGGGCCTGCCGGGGTGATCTCTGCCATGACCGCAGCCGCCGCAGGACACCGGGTCGCCATGACGGAGCAGCGATTGACCGGGGGAACCTGCGTCAATTTCGGCTGCACTCCGAGCAAGGCACTAATTCGCTGCGCTCGCGCCATTCACGATGCGGGCCGCGGCACCGAGTTCGGCTTTCGACTCGACAGCCCGCCGCGGATAGATTTCGCCGCAGTCATGGAGCGGGTCCGTCGGATGCGTTCATTAAGCATCGCCGGCGATGCAGTTTCGCTGATTGAACAAGCGGGCGCGCAAGTCTACCTAGGGCACACCCGCTTCACTGCACCCAACGGCGTGGAGGTCGACGGTCGACAGTTGCGTTTCCGGAAGGCGGTGATCGCTACCGGATCGGACCCTCTGCTACCCCCGATCGACGGATTGCGCCCCGGGGAATATCTCAATAACGAAACCGTCTTCTCGTTGACCGAGCTGCCGGCCAGATTGGTGGTCATCGGAGGCGGCCCGCTGGCGTGCGAGCTGGCCCAGGCCTTCCACCGTCTCGGTAGCGAGGTTGATCTGGTCAGCTCGACGGCGAATCTGCTCCCCAATGATGAGCCGGAGATCGGCGAGTTGATCCGCCGCCGGTTCGAGCGAGAGGGGCTGAGGCTACATCTCGAATATACCGCCATGCGGGCGGGCAGCGGGGCGTTGACGGTGCGAGGACCAGCCGGCACACGCGAACTGCGGTACGACGCACTTCTGCTCGGCACCGGCCGCAAAGCGAAGGTCGACGATCTCAACCTCGAAGCGGCAGGCGTGCGACTCGGAAAGGATCGCGTGGAAGTAAATGAGTACCTGTGTACGAGCAACCCGAATATCTATGCTGCGGGTGACGTGGCATTCCCTGAAAAGTTCACCCACGCCGCCATCGCAACGGCGCGGCTATGCGTCGCCAACGCGCTGGATGGAGCGAATCGCCCAGCTCGGGGACTGGTCATTCCGCATTGCACCTACACCGATCCCGAAGTGGCCCAAGTCGGCCTGACGCCGCGCCGAGCCCGTGAAGAAGGTGTCCCGATCGATACCTATCGGCTCGATCTGGCCAAGGTAGAACGCGCTTTCATCGACGGCGAAGAAGAGGGGTTTGCGACGATTTACACGCGCCGCGGCAGTGGCGAGATAGTGGGCGCGACGCTCATGGCGGCGCATGCCGGTGAAATGATCAGCGAGCTGACGCTGGCAATCACCAATAAGGTGCCGCTCGAGGGGCTGGCCAACACGGTCCACTGCTACCCGACGCAGGCGGAGGTATTCCAGCGAATTGCCTTGCAATACGTCGGATCTCGGATGATCGCGGCAACCCGTAACGATAAGAGAGACTTTGCGGCCTGATTATAAGCACTAGGAAAATGGCTCTTAGTAAGTTGACATCTTGGTGCCAAATTACGCATGGGCTCGATTCGCTCACGTGAAAACCAAAAGCCTCGAACTTCTCAAAAAGGAGAACACATGGCCCCAACCAGTGTTAGGCAAGCAACCGGCGAGCGAGCAGCTGACAAGAATGCGATTCGTCCATTTCATGTGAATATTCCGGAGGCGGAACTTACCGAATTGCGCAGGCGCATAAACGCAACAAAGTGGCCTGAACGGGAAACGGTTACAGATGCATCCCAAGGCGTACAGCTCGCGACGATCCAGGCGCTCGCAGGCTATTGGGCGACAGAGTATGACTGGCGCAAGATCGAAGCAAAAATGAACGCCCTGCCGCAGTTCATCACCGAGATCGACGGGCTAGATATTCATTTCATTCACGTCCGTTCAAAACACGAAAATGCGTTGCCGCTGATCGTTACGCACGGATGGCCCGGCTCGATCATCGAACAGATGAAGATCATCGATCCGCTGACCAATCCCACAGCGCATGGCGGCAGCGCATCCGATGCGTTCCATCTAGTGATTCCGTCGATGCCGGGATACGGGTTTTCAGGCAAGCCGGCGACGACCGGCTGGGATGCTTCCCACATCGCGCGTGCGTGGGTAGTGCTGATGAAGCGCCTCGGATACACAAAATTCGTGGCGCAAGGCGGCGATTGGGGTGCGATTGTCACAGATTCAATGGGCGTGCAGGCGGCTCCGGAACTGCTGGGCATTCACACCAACATGCCTGGCATCTTTCCAGTCGACATTGACCAAGCGGCTTTTTCCGGCGCGCCGGCGCCATCGGGTCTCTCAGCCGATGAGAAGGTCGCTTACGAGGCTTTGCAGTTCGAATATCAAAAGGGAATCGCCTACGGGTACCAGATGGGGCTGCGACCGCAGACATTATACGGAATCGTGGATTCACCCGTCGGCCTGGCGGCTTACTTCCTTGATCACGACGCGCGCAGCTACGAGCTGATCTCACGCGTCTTTGAGGGAAAATCCGAAGGCCTCACGCGCGACGATGTCCTCGACAACATCACGATCGCCTGGCTGACGAACACGGCGCTTTCTGGCGCCCGTCTTTATTGGGAGAATTGGGGCAAACTCGGATTTTTCAATGCCAAAGGCGTCTCCATCCCGGTTGCCGTGAGCGTCTTCCCTGACGAACTCTATCCAGCTCCGCGGAGTTGGGCAGAACAGGCGTACCCTAAACTCATTCATTACAACCGGCTCCCAAAAGGCGGCCACTTCGCTGCGTGGGAGCAACCCGAACTCTTTGTCGCCGAGCTCCGTTCCGGGTTCAGATCACTTCGGGGGGCACAGTGATCAGGCGCGAACATCATTACTAGATTCACTTACCCATATTTGAAAGGACAAAAAGAGGTTAACGGGCTGCTCACAGAAACTAGTCTGGGAGCAGCCCGTTAAAATTGACTTGCCGTCGAATCAGTTTCTAGAAAGAAGGCGATGGGGCCGTCTCATGCGCTGTGCTGTGCCCGCATTCACGGCGATCTGCTCATGCTCGGGGCGACGTGGCGCAGTCGACCGCGCGGCTCGGCGTACCCAACGAGCGACAGATAGTAGCATATGGCTCCTTGAGAGTGATGGCCCCGATCGCCGGCACGGGAAGTAACGATGAAGAGAATGCTCGACACCAAGATCGCGCTCGTTACGGGCGGAAATTCCGGGATTGGTCGGGCTAGCGCCGTCCTTTTCGCGCGGGAAGGCGCCAAAGTCGCGATCACCGGCCGCAATGCTGCGGAGGGCGAGTCAGCAGTTGCGGAGATCGTCGCTGGTGGCGGCGAAGCAATCTTTATACAGAGCGACCTGACTTTGGCCGGAGCCCCATCAGCCGCAATCGCACAGGTCGTCTCGACTTGGGGACTCCTCGACTGCGCGTTCAATAACGCAGGAATCAGCGGCGGCGGACTGTTGTTGGACGCGATTGACGAAGCGGCTTGGGATAGGGTGATCGCGACCAACCTGAAAGCTTCGTTCTTCTGCCTCAAAGCCGAGGCCGCCCAAATGAAGGCACAAGGAAGCGGCGCGATCTTGTTCAACGGCTCGATCCTCGCGGAGATCGCACAGCCGGGAACCTCGGTCTACAGCGCCAGCAAGGGCGGCGTCGTATCGCTCGCGCGCGCCGCGGCGGTGGAGCTTGGGCCATTCGGCATCCGGGTGAATACTATCTCAACCCATCGATCACGCGGACACCAATGACACAGGCGCGCATCACGAAAGGCCAGGACGGTAAGGACACACACCCTCTTGCCGCAAACATACCGCTGGGACGTCTGGCCGAGCCGGAAGAGATAGCTCGAGTCGCTATGTTCCTTCTGTCGGATCTCGCCTCGTACGTGAATGGTCAGGCGGTCGACGTGGACGGCGGCCAAAGCGTCGTTTGAACTCGCCGACGCATGTGATGCTCAGTACTCAGACATCTGGATCGTCAACGTCGTTGCGGAGGGTTAGGGGCTCTGGGTTGAACCTTGAACCGGTGATGTTCGTGCTGGTTTGCGGGGCAGCAAGGGAAGTACCGCGTCCCCGAGGCTTTTCTCCGTCACCGACTTTTCGTCGGGGGTCAGCTTGGCGCGAACCGTTCCGTTTCCGTCGATGACAAATGTCATTGGCAGCTCGCTAGGCGTCCCAAAATCGTTGACCTTGGCATCCTCCAGCATCGCCGCCGGATAGCTGAACGATTGCATGGCCTTGCGCACGTCGGACCGATCGTGTGTGCGGTCGGCGCTGAGACCGATCACTTCAAGCCCCTGACCATGATAGCGCCGGTAGAACGCGTCCAGAGCCGGCATTTCCTCACGGCAAGGTGGACACCAGGTTGCCCAGAAGTTTACGACTACGACCTTGCCGCGTGCCGCGCCCAGATCGAACGTTTGTCCATCCAGTTCCTGGACGACCAGCGATGGGGCCCGTTGACCGATCTCCGTAGCTGCCCGCGCGTTATGACCGAAGCCGCCCAGCGCAAGAAGGGCGGCTACGAACGTGATATACGAGATGCCTCTCCGCATCCGATCAGCTCCTTCCCTAAAAGTCATAACTCAAGATCGTCTTGAACAGGACAGGCGCGGTTACTTGGTTGCCGTTGAAATTTTGGAACAAGGGGACTTCGACGTCCCCATAGAGTCGCACGATTCCAAGTTTGATCTCGGCGCCGGGGGCGACCATGAATCGTGTGTAGCCGCTATTCTGGGGGTTCGCGCGCGAGAGGCTATCCCGCACGCGGTCCGAGGCGAGGAGGGTCAGCATCGGAGCGATTTCTTTGAGGGGGCCGACTGAGCCGAAATTGTAATAGGCTCCCAGCGCGCCATCGAATTCCCTTCCCGGCTTGTAATGGCCCTGGGTAAAGAGCGGCAGATCGTAATACAGCTGCCCGAACCAGTTGAAAGGAGGCTCTCTGAAGGTCAATGGTAATTCTCCTAAGTGAGATGGGAACGTTCCGAGATGGTAGGCACCAAGAAGGAGATCAGTGCTCCCCGAGCCAATTTGCGTGTCTCGATCCGCATGCGGGTAGGTCCACCATCCGGTCGGAACCTTTACACCCGCGAGGAGCCCCGTCGACATGTCTTCGGATAGACCGGTGTACATTCCCTGGATACGGATGTCCCCTATCGTATTGAAGTTGAACCCTCGGATTTGGCCGCTGTCCTGAACGCTTTTGAAGTAGCGATACGTGTAGGGAAGCTCCAACATCACTCCCCACTTCCGATTGAACATGTACTGCGCGCCGAGCGTTAAGAAGTGAGTCCGCAGTACCCTATCGCCATTAGCGCCTGCGGAAGCTATATGCGTTGCGTGCCAATTCAAGTACTGATTCTGGTAGTCGTACTCGAACCACACGGTGCCTCCCCCACCCTGGGGGAACAGTGCGGCGGTTCCGACCTCGAAAACTCCACATCCACAAGCACATGCCCAGCTCAGGCTGGGCATTAACACGATGAAGAATACAGCCGCTACCAACAGGCGTCTGCACGTCTTGCCAAGGTCAGACAGAGAAATGACTGCCCTAGCCGAAAGGACGACCCAAGAGATCCTTCGCATAAAATTCTCTCCCGGCGGAACACCTTGAGTGAACCGCCCCACGAGGAAAGGCTGGCGCCGCGAAATTTGCGGCGTCACAAGGCAAGTCAAGGAAATGTTGTCGAACGAAGTTTCTTAGACGAGGCGCTTGGGGGGCGGAGTATCGGGGGCGACTCTACAGTCGACTAATCGCACCCTCTCCCTTGCCGCGGTCGAGCCCTGATCGCAGAGAACGAACTCCTGCAAGACCGTCGCAGGACGTGCAAGCAACGTGTTCGAAACGCGGTCGAACATTTGAAGCGGTTGGCAAATGTTGATGGTTAATTCCGGTTGGCTTGGTCCTGAGACGACGAACCCGGCCGTTGAGGGAACGCTGGCGAACAACAGGATGATGGCCACGATGAAACTCAGGTGCCGCAAGCCCGCTTTTGAAAACAAGGGTCTCATGCTGCAGCGACCCCTTCTAAAACAGCCCTCGCTGGCGTTCAAGATCCGCTGGCTTTATGTTCACGGTCTGGCCAGTCACCTTGAACGGTAGTTTGATAGGGACGCACGATGCAAGCCCGGATTCCATTGTTTCTAACTTATAGCGGTTGCCACAAAATCTGCAGAGGAGACCTCCGCCGGAACTGGCGTAACCCTGATGATAGATGTAGCAGCGCTGGCAGGCGTCGAAGGCGGCTTTTATCCGTCCTGTGGAGTCTCGGGCTAGAAGAAACCGAATCTGGTCGCCGGCCCGATCTCGGTACTTGAAAACCCGCACATCACCCGGCCGCAAATCGTTTGTCTCAATACTTACGGACGGGTTCGCGCTGACCGACGTAAATTGAGGTCCCCGCACCATCGGCGCCAACGAGATCGCGACTACCAGCAAAACGGCAGCGCCAATCAAGAGGGCCGAGGGCCCGCGAAATCTAGCGTTCGAGGAGGCTGGATATGCCGCTAAAGAACTGATCCATTTACCGCTGTAAAAGTGAGCCACCCCGAGCCGTAGACTCCGGCTGGAAGCCGGAGGATGGGGATGCTGAAGATGGATCAAGTGCATGTACTGCGACACAAGGTGCTGAACGAGGGACGGAGCATCCGGCGCGTGGCGCGTGAACTCGGCTTAAGCCGCAACACGGTAGCCAAGTACCTCGATCAGCCCGAGCCGGTCAGAAGTTCGCGGCGACAGCGGGAGCGGCCGGTATGGGAGGCGGTGCAGCCGCGGCTGGAGGAGCTGGTGGCGGAGTGGGAGCCGCGGACCACCGGCAAGCAACGGATTACCGCGATGCGGCTTTATCGTCAGCTCAAGGCGGAAGGCTATCAGGTCGGCAGGACATTGGTGGGTGACTATTGGCGCGAGCGGCGGCGGCAACGAGCCGAGGTCTACGTGCCACTGGTTAATCGCCCGGGCGAAGCGCAGATCGATTTCTTCGAGGTGGTGGTGGAAGTCGGCGGCGAACGGCGCAAAGCCTGGGAGTTCCTGTTGCGGCTGATGTACTCGGGCCGCGAGTTCGCCTGGCTCTACGATCGCTGCGATCAGCTCGCCTTTCTCGACGGCCACGTGCGGGCGTTTGCCCACCTGGGCGGAGTCGCGCGGCGCTGCGTATACGATAATCTCGCGGCCGCAGTGCGCAAGATTGTCGGTGCGCGGCGCGAACTCACGGGCCGGTTCCTGGCGCTGGTCAGCCACTATCTGTTCGAGCCGGACTTCGCCCGCATCGGCGAAGGGCACGACAAGGGCGGAGTGGAAAGCCGCGGTAAGGCGATCCGGCTAGAGCATCTCACTCCGATTCCGCGCGGCGACAGCCTGGAAGCAATCTCGCGCCAGCTGCTCGCCGAACTCGACGCCGCGTTCCCCGCGCGGCACCGTGCTGGAAGGTCCGCCAGTGAGCTGTGGGCGGAGGAACGTGTGCAACTGCTGCCGGCACCCGCTACGAGCTTCGAGGTGCGCAAGCCAATCCCGGTCGAGATCAGCTCGCGCGCGATGGTCAGGATCGAACGGGCCTGGTACTCGGTGCCGTCGCGCTGGGCGCGGCTTGATGCGACCGCGTACCTCGGCGTGGACGACGTCCGCATCACCTGCATGGGCGAGAGCGTGACGCATCCGCGAGCGCGGTTTGGAACGCGCCAGGTCCGCTATCGTCATTATCTTCCCGAGCTGGCGCGCAAGCCGCACGCGGTGCGCCAAGTGGCGCCGGAGTTGATCGCGGAGTTGGGCGCACCGTGGAGCGGACTGTGGAGACTGTTGTGCGGCACGCACGGCGAATTGGAAGCAGCGCGAGTGGTGGCGCGGCTGCTCGGCGTGGTCTGCGAACACGGCGAAGATCGGGTGCGCCTGGCGCTGGAAGCGGCGATCAACCAGCACCGTATCGACGTGCTCGATCTCCCCGTTCCCGGACCGAAGCTCGAGAACGTCGCGGTTCCCGATGCGCTCGCCGCCTACGTGGTCGAAGCCGGACGCGCGTCTGATTACGATCATCTGCTGCTCGCCGAAGGAGCCGTCCATGAGTAACGCGGCCTGCGAGGCGGTCATCCAGGAGTACTGCCACGAACTCAAGCTCGCGGCGGTGGTGCGGGATTATCCGGGGCTCTGCCGGCGCGCCCGCGACGGTGGCTGGGCTTACGAAGACCTGCTGCGCGAGCTGCTAGAAGCCGAGATCACCAATCGGCATCAAAGCACCGCGCGCCGCCTGCTGCGCGAAGCGCGCTTTCCCGATATCAAGACCTTCGACCAGCTCGACTGGGCGGTGCTCAAGGGCGTGTCACGGCCAAAGCTCATGGAGCTGGCGAGCGGCGAGTTCATCGGACGCGCCGAGGACGCAATCCTGGCCGGTCCGATCGGCACCGGCAAGACTCATCTCGCGATCGCGCTCGGAGTGGAAGCCACGCGCCGGCGGCTGCGAGTTCACTTCGCCCGCGCAGCGGATCTGGTGCAGAGTCTGGTTGAGGCGCGCGACGAGCGGCGGCTGACCGCCTTGCAACAGCGGTATCAGAAAGTCGCGCTGTTAATCGTGGATGAACTGGGGTTCGTGCCTTTCGAGCGCACCGGCGGCGAGCTGCTCTTCAATCTGCTTGCCCAGCGCTACGAACGCCGCTCGACCATCATCACCACCAATCTGGCGTTCTCGGAGTGGGTCAAGGTGTTCGGCGATGAAAAGCTCACAACGGCGTTGCTCGATCGCCTCAGCCATCACGCCCATATCCTGACAACTCGCGGCGATTCCTTTCGCAGCCAGCGAGCAATCAGAGCCGCCGGCGGCGCCAAGAAGGATACACATGCCGACGATAGTGAAGCGCATTAGTATCGCTTGCGCGCAAGGTACGCGCTGGCGCGCCACACCTAACGCGCACGGAGGAAAGGACCAGACGGTTAAAATCTCAAAAAGGGACTGAGGAAAGAACCAACCCAGGGTGGCTCACTTTTACGCCGGTAAAGTGGCTCAGTTTTAAAGCGTTGCAAACAGAGGCCATCGTTTGAAACCACGATTGCGGCGTTGAGTCTGCCTCAATTCTAAAGCGACGGCAATGGCGGCTCCCTTCTCGCAGATGATGGATCGTAGGACAAACGAATAGGGCCCGATGGCGTGGAACGGTAAGACTGCGCGAAAATTCCCGTTGGGGGTTTTATGAGGTTCGTCCAAGCCGCGCGTGCGAGGGTATCAAGTGGAGATTAAGTCGACGAGCGCTGGCGACGCTTCTGCTACTCGCGGTGCCTACTCTGAGGTTTGATACGTTTGCGCTTGCGGCGTGTGTCCCTGTTGAGCTCTGCGTCACAAATCTCGGCAATTGAGTTCGCTGTCTGCCAACTTCTCGCCTACCTTCTCAGGAATGGTCGTCCACAAACATCGGATCTTGACGTTATCGTGAACACTAGCGCATCCGCTTGCGCACGCTGATTCCACGCGGATCATGATTCTTATCACGCGATTCGCGAAAGTCATCGAATCGTGTTCTGGCTCGATTCAAAATCATAGGTCGGCGCAATTTTCCAGGTCGACGACAAAGACAAGCTTCTAACGCCGGGAAGCTGCAGACCTAACAGGGAGCCTTAGCCGGTGACTCCAAACGAGTCAGGGGCTTAGACGACCTTGGAGAGTGGAAGATGGACGAATTGCAATTGACACTCGAAATAATCAGGGCCGAATTGGGTGAGAAGACGGCGCACCAGATTGCCGATTATTGCGGCGGCCAACGCGTCCGTATCCCGAATCGTCCCGACGAGACTGGTGGGCTGACAAATGCGCTTGGCCGAAACGCGGCCCGGATTCTCAGCGAGCGCTTTGGTGGCATCGTGTTTGATGTTCCGACGGGCAGCCAGTTCCGACGTGGTGAGATCGCTCGTCTCCGGCGCGAGGGTAAGAGTCCCGCTGCCATCGCGCGCCGAGTCGGGTCCACGCAGCGGTACGTGTGCGACGTGCTAGCCGAACAGCACTGTCGCGCGAGACATCGCCGGGAAGGCTAGAGGACCGCGTCACGCAGGTCGTGGGTTAAACAGGTTCGTCTCAGGTAATTGGCGAGATGAGGAACTGAAAGCGCATATTTTTACAACCAAACATCAGTGTTGCTGTGCGGCACCGCAATCGATTCGACGAGCCGTTGGAGTTGATTCAAAGCATCGGATGCTTTACGGACCAGGCGGCGACTTATGCTCGGGCAGTTCAACTTCGTAAGGAACATCACAACCTTGCGGTTTTCGATAGAGCGAACTGGGCGAAATCGCTCCCATGCGTCCGCTATAACACCACCTGCACATCGGGGCTCTGACACAGCAACTTAACACGGCCCGATCAATGCCACTGCAAAATCAGAACGAACGAGGGCAGCGGATTTTCGTTAACGTCTGACGCCCCCTGGATAAACATAAAATAAAACACCAAAAATAAGGAGACCAAAATGCATCGGCATCTGTGTTCCCAATGCGGAGCGGTTGTCACACTCGAAGACAATAGGAAATGTCCGAACAATAGCGACCATCAGGATGGGCTGTGTGAAGACTGCGCATTGGCCCAGCCCGCAGACTCGGAAGGACTCGTCTAACGATCAAATAACTATATGCTCTCTAAAAACAACCTCGGGCGATAAAGCCGAGGTTTCCGCTGATCGGTTTCGGTGCTCATTGGCACCCGCCCGTGTCCCTCTTCGTTTTCATTCATGAATGGCTCAGAGAGGTACGTCTAGCTTCTCTGAGGATTCGCTATTCAGGATAACTGCTGAGGAAAAAGACGATAGAAATTTGTCGAAGGCGGCAGCAGCACTTCCTGCCGAGAATAATCTTGTAAGTCGAGAATTGCTTCTATGCGTTTCTATAGAGTGGAGTGTCCCCCGCTATTCCAAAATCCCCGGTAACTTGGGCACACAGCCTCGATTGAGCAAGGTCTCAGGGGCGCTTCCGCGTCTCTGTCCGGCGTTCGGCCTGGTTGGCCTTGCCTCTTGGTTCTTCGATGTTCGGGAATGTATTTAGGCGCTAACCTTTCGACAGCGTGAACTCTAAAGAGTGGCTCTCTTCGTCCCGAGCTTAGGACATGAGAGGAGCTGTCAGCTGTTCTGCGCTGGGTCTGCGCAAGATAGGTCGCCCATTTGCATCGACCAGTCCCGTATCCCAGTAACTGTCCCAATTCGGCAGCTCGCGGTCGCGATCGAACCCTCTGTTGGCGGTAGGATTCTGAGACTGCTCAATTTGCTCAAGTAAACCAGGCTCGTCGTAAAGGCGGCAATGCCCGAATAGCTGTTGAAATTGAAGTGGCGGCAATCCTCGCCCGATCGAAAGATCGGGTTGGAGAAAGAGGAGGAAGCCGCCGTGAACAAGAATGGCAAGAGCCGAGGTCGAGAGCAAAGCGCGCAGAAGCAACTGATGCTGCCGCTGCGCGGGCTGGCACGCGCAGCATTGTGGGACACCGTGGTGATCTCAGGACTGGCGTTCGTCGAGGAAGAAATGGAAGCGGAGCGCGCCGCGTTGTGCGGGCCGCGCTACGCCCATCTGGCGGAGCGCCAGGCGCAGCGCTCCGGGCACGTGCCGAGCTCGCTGGTGATGGGCGGCCGGCGAGTGAAAATTGAGCGGCCACGGGCGCGCAGTGTCGACGGGCATGAACTGAGCCTGCCGAGCTGGCAGGCGTGGAGTGCGCGTGACCCGCTCGATGAACGGGCCTTCGAGCAGATGGTGCTGGGTGTCTCGACGCGCCGTTATGCGCGCTCGTTGGAAGCACTGCCGAACGAGTTCGAAGTCCGCGGCGTGGGCAAGAGCGCGGTGAGCGAACGCTTCGTAGTGGGCACCCAGCGCCGGCTCTCGGAACTGATGCGGCGCGATTTAAGCGGGCTTGCGCTGGTCGCCTTGATGATCGATGGGGTGCACTTCGCCGAGCATGTGGTGCTGGCGGCGGTCGGCATCGAGAGCAACGGCACAAAGCACGTACTGGGGTTGCGGGAAGGAGCCACCGAGAACGCCGCGGCCTGCAAGGCGCTGCTGGCTGACCTAATCGAGCGCGGTCTTGATCCCAATCGTGCCATCTTGGTGGTGATCGATGGCGCGAAGGCGTTGCACAAAGCGGTCAGCGAGACCTTCGGTGCGCGGGTTCTGATTCACCGCTGTCACGCGCACAGCGTGCCTGGTAGGGCACATTCCAAGGAGGTGAGAAGTCCTCTTACTGGTAAAACCTTCAAGCCAGTTAGCCTGGGGCAGGTCGTGGCGGCGTGAGCGGCCACGGCGAAGCATGCCCGACAACGCATGGCCAGAACCCATCGTGGGCCAGCGGCGAACCGGCAGACCGCACCGAGAGGGAACGCAGTTGCAGCACCGTCATGACATCCTCCGCGGTTGTTGATGGGAGAGCGGATGAACGGGAGTGCCGAGCCGCTTGTGTTCCGGCGAAGGCCGTAGTCCGGAAGGAAATGAAGGCGACGCCTTCCGGGCGCTCCCCGGTGTGTAGGCGGCGGTATGTCGGGAAGGAATGTGAGGTAACCAGGGAGATCCCGGAGTGCGCGGCTTTTGCGGAGCCGCACAAGACAGGACCTATAAGGCGTTTAGCCGAAGTGGTCCTGAGCACACGGGAAGTCGGAGGGGCTCATAGATACTGATGATGCCGACGGACAGCATAACCTCGGCGGAGGGAAGGAGCCCTGCTTCAGTCGGGAGGTCTTCAGGTAAGGAGGGACCGGTGACTGCCACGGGCACGAGCCTGCTGGCTCAACGCACCATCAAAAAGGTCCGGGTACTTCAGGAGACCTTGTATCGGGCCGCCAAGGAGAATCCGCGGCGGACGTTTGGAGTGTTGTACGACAAGGTCTGTCGCTGGGAGGTGCTATGGGAAGCCTGGTATCGGGTGCGCCGTAATCGCGGCGCGCCGGGAGTGGATGGCCGAACCATCGAGGCCATCAAGGCGCAAGGAGAGGTCGCGTTCATCAAGGAGATACAGGCGCAGCTGGTGGCCAAGCAGTACCGGCCACGGGCGGTGCGCCGGGTGTTCATACCGAAGGGGCGAGGCCGATTCCGCGCGCTCGGAATCCCGGTTGTTCAGGACAGGGTCGTTCAAGGAGCGGTCCGTCTGGTACTCGAGCCGATGTTCGAAACGAGCTTCTGCGAAGGGTCGTACGGGTTTCGGCCGGGGCGTGGTTGTCGAGATGCTATCGCGGCGATTCGGAAGTGGATTACCTACGGCTACAGCCATGTAATCGACGCCGATGTAGCTGCGTGTTTCGACTCGATTGACCACAAGTTGCTACTCGAACTGGTTCAGCGGCGGGTTCGTGACAAGTGGGTGCTGCGTCTTATCCGTTGGTGGCTTAAGGCCGGCATCATGGAAGCGGACCAAGTGCGAACGCCGGTGCGCGGGACGCCCCAGGGCGGGGTGCTTTCGCCGCTTCTGGCCAACGTCGCGCTGCACCCGCTGGACAAGTATTGGGAACAACAGCACCCGGACACCAAACTCGTGCGCTACGCCGATGATGTGGTGGTCTTGAGCCGCTGGCGTCCCGCCGAAGCATACATGCCGAGCTTCGAGCGGATGGTCGCGCGGCTCAAGCTTCAGTTGTCGGCCGAAAAGACCCGGATAGTGGAGGCCGAATCGGGGTTCGACTTTCTCGGCGTGCACTTTGTGCGCAAGCCGACCCGACGCCGGGGAACCACGGCGTTTTGTTACGGGTTCCCCACCGCCAAGGCGATGAGCCATGTGCGGCAGCGGGTTCGCGAGGAACTCGGCAGCGATGTGCGCAGACCGCTCGGCGAGGTGATTAAGTACCTCAATCCGATACTGCGTGGCTGGAGTGAGTATTATCGCTGGCTCAACAGCGCGCAGCACTTCCGCAAGGTCGATAGCTACGTCGTCTTCAAACTCCAGCGTTGGCTGCGGCGCAAACAGCAGCGGACCCGGCGCGCCTTCCGCAGGCCGCCCGACCAGTGGTGGTGGGAGCAAGGGCTCGTCCGCTGCCCGGGAAGAAACGTCCGCGTCTGGTGAGCGCTCTGCATGCGACTCGAATACTGCATTCGCGCCGACTGTCGGTAAGCCGTATGAGGGAGAACTTCACGTACGGTTTGATGAGGGGGCGGTGGAGACGGGCCGCAGGCCTGCTCGACCGGGACACTCGCCCGAAAGGGGAGAAACGGTCAGTGGTCGCAGGGCCGCATGCGGTACCGCGCCACTGCTCCACTCTACAGAAGCGCAACGTCGCTGACGCGCTACCGGAGCGAATGCGCGCCTCCGTGCACAGTACGATGAACCAGGCCTACGCGACGCGCGATCCCAAGCGCGCCCGGCGTCTGCTCGAAAATCTTGCATGTCGCCTGGAGTCCGCGCACCCCGGCGCGGCGGGCTCCTTGCGCGAGGGGCTGGAGGAAACCCTAACCGTGATGCGCCTGGATCTGCCCGAGAACCTGGAACGGGTGCTGTCGTCGACCAACCTGATCGAGAATCTGTTCAGCCGGGTGCGCGACACCGCGCGCCGAGTGAAACGCTGGCAGGGCGGCACGATGATTCTGAGATGGACCGCGGCGGGCGTGCTGGAAGCCGAGCGCCACTTCCGTAAAATTGCAGGCTTTCGAGCGCTACCCAAGCTGGTTGCGGCGTTGCGCGCGCATGATGCCGCAATCGATCGCGCACGCCAGGTTGAAATCGGGAAACGAGCCGCTTAAGTGACTATAAAGCCGCTACTCAATTCCAACACCGCAGCGGACATTCCCCGTAAAGGCTAGCGATCCGGGTCAACTCGCGCTGCCATGGCGGCCCGTGACGATTCGCAGGGTCATGGTCTCCATTAAGCCGCACGCGGAGATGGGCCATTTCATGAACTAAAACTGCCCGCAGGCGCAGATCGGGCGGGACTTCAAGTGCTGGGTTGTCCAGGATGGGATCGAGACAAATTCGCGCATACGTCCTGCGACGCTTCGTGTACCACGCCCTGGCTGACGCGAGGACCGACTCATCTGATGAACCGCAGACCTTTATATGCGGATGCGCAGGAAGCTCGTTACCGAAATATCGCACGTTGAGTAGGCGGTATAGGGCATAAGCCCGCCGGCGCAAGGCTCGCCGAACGACTGGCTCCTCACTGACACGGTAGGCGTCGAAGATCTCGGCCGGGATATTCTTGAATATAATGGAGCGCACCAAACTACCTCTTCAGTATGTATTTCCTGACCTGTGCTCGGCCAGGATAGTGGTCCCTAGTTCGGCCGAGCGCTGAGCGCTTTCTATCCCCCAACGAATAGTTAATCGCATTCTGTTTGGTCACCAGTTTCCTCCGAATGAGCCGCCCCTGCGGATGCGGCGCACGTATTTGTTCACGTGGTCGTCCCGGTAGTCTTCATCAGTGTTGGGAACTTCGCGGAAGCCGGTTTCATAGGGCGCACGCTCGTCGAGCTTAGTGGAGCGGCGCTGTGCATTCTGCCTCCTGGTCGGAGCCAGGATTATTCCACCGATCGAACGGGGCTTGCCCAGTGCGAGCATTAGCGCCTCGGCGCGATCGGGCGAGAGCACCCCGCGCTGGCGCGCCTTCTCCTTGGGTTCAATCTTCATGCGACCGTGTGAATCGATTTCGTACAGGATTTCCGCCAGCTGCCCGATAGTCTCGTCATCGGTGAGGCCGTCGATCTGGTCGCGCTCGAAGCCGTCGCCCAGGGTTTGATAGTATTCCGCCTTCTTGTTGGCAAAACGCTTGGCCGGATCTTTCTCGCCCCACTCCGGATGGCTCTGGCAAGGAAGACTGACGTTAACCATTTCCACCACAAATCGCTGGTCGCGCAGGTGCAGGCCGAAATTGTAGCCGATGCCTATCTCGTCGACCCGTACTGAGGAAAGGCGGCTCCGATAGGGCGCAAGGAATCTAACGACCTCGCCGCGGGTGTCTTGGCCGCGCCAGGCACCCATGTCGATAATCTTGTATCGACCGGCCTTGAACCCGCAGAGATAGACCACCGTCTCGGCTTCACCGCCGCCAACGTCGACGCCGGCAATCAGGCTGGGGATAGCTTCGTCGACCGGCTCTGGCAAGGATCGTTCGAGGGCGCGTTCGAGCCAGGCGAGTTTGATCAAGGCATTTTGCGCCTGATCGGGGAATTGACCGCGCACCCGCGACATCCAATTGGGTGAGGTGCGCTCATCGCCATGCCACCAGACTTTGTACTGATCATAGACCCATCGCCGGGTGACCAGGTATGGGACAGGATTCTGGTCCAAGGGACCGCCTTCACTGGGATCCATCTCGAGCAATTGTTCGAGCGTGATGTCGGCGAGGTTGGGGGAATCGAAGGCATCAATACTGATGCAGTTCCAGAGCTCGCGCTGGCGGCCAAAGGCATCGAAGAACGCTCCCGCCGGAAGGATCGGGTTGCCGGCCATAACGACATGGACTTTGCCGCCGGCCATGGTGCCGGCGATGGCATCCCAGAGGCCGGATTCGAGGCCCGGCGCCTCGTCGGCGATAATCAGCAGATGTTTGCCATGATAACCCTGGAAATTATCGGACCGATTGGTCGACAGACCCAGAGCGAAGTTATCCTCGCCACGGAAAGTGAGCTTGGTTGCATTTACCTCGGGAAAAGAAAACTTCGAGCGCGCGGCGACCTTATGGATTTCTGCCCATAGCTGGGTTTGGACCTGGCGGAAGGTAGGTGCGGTGGTCAGTACGATGCCGTCCTCGTAGCGTACCAACCACCACAGCGCCGCGTGCGCCAGGGTAAAGGTCTTCCCTACACCGTGGCTGGCCTTGATCGCGGTACGCCTATTGCGCTGAATCGAACGCAGGATATCGACTTCGCGTTCCCACAGATTCGCCTCGAGGATCTGCGTCGCGAACGGCACGGGATCCCTGAACACATTCTGCAGATACTCGATTTGGCTGGCGCTTGCTTTAGTCTTCATCGGGAATCGGTCCAATCGTTTCTAACACCTGGAGTAGGGTCAGAGGCTGGCCGTCCTTGCCGGTCAGTTCGTGTTTCTGCGGCGCATTGTAACCTTGAATTTTCGCCGTGTGCTCGAGCAGCTTGAGACCGACCTCGATCGCCCGCGGATTGCCCTTGCGAATCCCCGGCTGAAGATTCATGAACATCTCCTCGGTGCGTTCGGTATCGAGTTTTCTGAACTCTTCGAGTTCGAGTGACGGCTCTCTGGCGATCGCCTTCTTGAAAGCCTTGTGGCAGGCCTGGCGGCTAATAGTGTAATCCGGCGCGAAGGTCAAACCGGCGGGAATTTCCACCAGCGATTGGGCCTGACCGCGGCCGACTCGGCTGATTTGTCCGGCGATGGCGTCAAAGGAGAGGCCCATGCGCTTGAGCCTGATGGTCTCCGCCTCGATCCAGCGAGCCCGGCGAACCGAGTCCGATACCACGACAGCCTGCCGCGTACCGCGCCAGGTTCCATCTGGTTGCCGCTTCATCATTGGCCGGCCACCTCCGGCTTGAGGCCCAGCAAGGAAAGGCGCTCGAGCGCCACCGCGAGGTACCCCGGATCGATTTCGCAACCATAACCCACGCGCCCAAGCTGATGCGCAGCCAGGATGGTCGAACCGCTACCGGCGAAGGGGTCGTAGATGAGTTCGCCGGGCCGGCTGCTGTTGGCCACCATCCGAGCGATCAATTCAACTGGTTTTGTGGTCGGATGCAGGTCACTGACCTGCGGCCGATCGACCTCGAAGATTGAGTCCTGGGTCCGATCCTCGGTGAAATAATGGGCGCCGTTTTCGAGCCAACCGTAGAGGATAGGTTCGTGCCGATAATGGTAATCACTGCGGCCCAGCACGAAGGTCTGTTTCAGCCAAATCAGGCAATGGCGATAACTAAATCCGCCGTCCTCGAGACCCTGGATGAAGTATTTGAGGTAGACGCTGGGCACCGTCGCATAGAGGACGGCGCCTGGCGCCGCATATGGCCGCGCTGAATCAAGAGCGGCGGCGAATAATTTCTGCAATTCTACCGGCGCCAGCGCATCATTTTCGATTGCGCTCCGCCGCGGACCGCCGCCGTGCCGACTCATCCAGTCCGTTTTGGTGCCGTAATCGACGCCATACGGCGGGTCCGTCCAGATCATTCTTACGAACGTCTGATCGGCTCCCATCAGGCACGCGACGACATCGATCTTTGTGCAGTCGCCGCAGATGATGCGATGCGGGCCAATCTGCCAGAGCTGGCCCAGCCTGGTACCCCATTTCGCCCGAAGCTCTGCGGCGCGGTCGGGTGAGACCGCGGCCTCGTCGACTTCGTCGGGATGCAGGACTCGCCAAATTTTAGGTCCGGCGATTCGCCTTAACAGATCTTGAACCGCTTCGCTCTCCGTACGGACCGTCGTCAACAGCGCCTTGATCCGTTCGGCGTCCGACTCCGCCATCGCGGCCAGCGGATCGAGGGTGAGCAGAATCTTGTCGGCTTCTTCATCTGTAACGTCGAGCACCAGGACCGGGACCATGGAATCGGGCGTCGTCTCCGCTCGAAGGTGACCATCGATAATCATGAGCCGTCCATCGGGCAATTCCCTGACGAGGAGCGCGTCGGCGTAGCCGACCTCGGTCAGCAATCCGCGCAAAGCTTCTGCCTGGGACTTGGGATGGCGCCGCCAGTTCTTCGGGTTGGGCAACAACTCTTTTGCCGCGACGCGGCGCAATTCTTTGATCCGGTCGCGAATCTGGACCGCTCCTGTAGCGTGGGTACTGTCGGTCGCTGGGACCCCCGGACGGTCCCGTTCCTCCGGCGCCGAATCTGAGTATTCTGTCGCCAAATGGTTTTCCTTTGCGTTGAACCCGCGTCGATTCGCACATCAGTATAGGAAATTTGGTTTGCCCACGAAAGGAACGTTTGTTACGCTGTAACGGTATATGACAAGACAGCGTGACAGCGCAGAGCAGCCCTCAGAACCTGTAACGTACGAGCGAGCTTGGCTCTCAACTACTGAGCCAGAGCTGCTGCAACGGCTCGGAAACACCAGGAATCGGCTGCGCTGGCTGGTGGAAGATTTCGCCCGCCGGCGCAACTACTTGGATCCAGAACGGGCGCCCGAGGTGGTCGTGCGCGAAGTGGCGGTCTTTCTCCTCTATCAAAATGAGCCGGGGACCATCGCGCTCGGTAAGATGCCACGGCTCCCCACTGAGGTACTCCAGAAACTATCAACCGATATCGAGGCCGGCGTCGGCCGCTTTCTCGATGGTCAGGACTGGACCATCCCGATAAAGACCGACGAGCCGGGCATTCCCGTTTTCTCGCGCAGCGTCCGGCGGAGGACGATCGAGCTGGGACGGGACAAGGGCAAGACTATCGTCGTTGCCAGCTGGCGCAGCCGCCGGTCTGCACGTACGTTCGCCCTTACTTTTCAGCTGGCTGCTCAGGAGCTGGTGGCTCGTGCTCACGAATTCCTGGCCAGGTGTCCGGGGTGCGCAACCGTTTTCGTCCGCGACGACCCGCGCCAGGACTACTGCACGGCTCGATGCAGTGTGGCCAGCCGCATGCGTAAACATCGAGGCCGCAAGCGCGGTCTCCCGAGTCAACCGCACTCGAACCCGCAACGCGTTATCGATGCACAGGGTAACGTCCACTGGCCAGGCGAATAGCGCATCGGGCCCATTCGATAACGGTAACCAGGACTGCTAGCGAGTCGGCAAATCACACATCGCTGCAGGTTGACCGTCAAGCTTTGACGCTCAGCCGACTAATGGAATCATAGTCCTAACTAGAACACGGTTTGATTCTCATCCGCCAACTACCGCCCGGGAAGCTTGTCAACCACCGGCAAAGAAAGCTCGTCAACCGCGGCATCTTGAAAAAACTTTGTTAGCGTCAACTGCCGTTCGTCAACCACCGTTAGGGTGTCAACCAACTTCTCCAAGTTGACGGAGAGCAGTTCCCATGAGACTGCGTCATCCACCATTCAGTCCGCTAGGTTCCGCACATCTCGGCACCGTACGCTCGAAGTCTTCCTGCGCCGATCTGGACAACTGTCGAATTGTCCAGGGCATATGTACCTATCGGCGATTGTTGTTGTAGCCAATAATCGTGACCCTTGTGCCGTATCACCTCTTGCGGGACTGATCTCGGTTCCCTCGACCGAGGTAATTTCTTGACTGAAGAGCTTCTTAATCCGGATCAACGCTTGACGTAATCAGCGCTCGCCGTAGTCAGTGCTTGCCGTAATCGAGCGCCACGCCCTTGCGCTGCGCGTAGATATAGGCCTCTAGCGCGCGCAGCTTCGGATCGTTGGGGTCGAGCGCCTTGCCCTTGATTGGGTTCTCGATACACCAGTCGATCATGTCGCGCAGCAGCGCGACCCGCTGAAGCTGGACTTGATACTTGGGATAGGTCTCGGGATGCGTATTGGCGGCGTCGGGATGGCACATGTCGCAGCTTATTCCGATCGTGCTGCCGAGTGCCTTGGCGTCGTGAAAAACGCGCTCGCCCTCGGCGACGAACTTGTCGGTCTCGGCTTTCCAGACTTTGTAGTCGCGCGGCTGAAAGCTCGCGTAGGTGTCGCCCTGCTGGACCGCTACAGAGGGCGCCGCGGCGGGAGCCTGCTTGGCGGAGCCCGCCGGGTTCAAGTGCTCGCCGCCCGTCTGCGATGCTTGCGCCACCTCCCATCGCTCGCCCGGATGCGCCAGTCTCCACTGGTCCATCAACTCGTCGCTCACCTTCTGCGCTCGACCGCGCGACATCATCTCTCCGGGCTTTAAGTTCTTGACCTCGATACTGGTCTTGCCGTCGCAGAGCATCACGACCGTGCCGTCGCTTCGCGCCGCGGGAACGTCGTGAGTCGCCGCCTGCTGCGCATACGAACGCGCGCCGCGGATCGCCAAGGGTGCGCCCGCGATCGCGGTTCCAAACATCAGGAGAACTATTCGTCTGGAGATCATTGTCGCCTCGTCGAATGAGAACCGTCGAGTATCGGTTGGCGATCAATAGCTCGCGAACTGCGGCGCGGGCGGGCGATAGACCTTACCATGCGATCGCAGATACTGCGCGCGCACCGTGACCGGGTTGCGGTCCCACAGGTTGTACATCATGTCAGCCAGCCCTTCCTTGCCGACATTGACCTGGCCGTCACCGAGGCCGTCGAGCTGATCGTACGGATCGGCACGATTCATCTGCACGGTGAGCGGCGGCAACCCCTGCGGCGCGTACGGCCACGGCCACGCCGTCGAGAGCATCCCGTAAAAGCTGATGTTGCCGATCTGGTTGAAGAGCATCTGGTGCGTATGGCCATGGATTACGGTGACGTTATGGTAGGGCCTGAGCAGAGCCTGCACCTGTTCGGCGTCCTCGGTCCAGAAATTCCAGTTGCGGTAGTACTTGTAGAGCGGCGAGTGCGAGAACACGAGCAGCGGCGTGGTGGCCGGCACCTTGGCGAGATCTTCTTTAATCCATGCACGCTGTGCCGTTCCAACTTCGAAGCGCGACTGAATCCCGTTGTCCAATCCCGCAACGATTTGCATCCGCTCTGCCGGCGTCAGCTTGCGGGCGGTCCAGAAATCCTTCTCGTACACGCTCATCAGGACCATCACGTGTACGCCCTTCCAGTCGAACGAATGAGTGGGCGGACCGAACAGCTCTTGCCACTTGTCGCCCAGGTCGAAGAACCAGTCGTGCTCGCCGACCATTATCTTGACCGGCGCCTTGAGCATCGAGAGGATTTCCTTGCCCTGCTGCAATTCCTCGGGCCGGCCCAACTGCGCCAGGTCGCCGCCGAACAACACAAAGTCGGGCTGCGGATCGAGCGCGTTGACATCCTCCACAGCCCTGACCGCCCCTTTGACGAAGCGCTGATTGAGCGTGCGCACATACATGTGCGTGTCGGAGATATAGGCAAAGCTGAACGGCGGCGTTCCCGGCGCACCCGTCGCGCTCGCGCTCTTGTCCAGCGCCGCCTCGGCCACGTTGACGAGCTGAAAGGTGTCCGGCGGCATCAGACCCTTGGCCATCACTGCGCCGGCGCTCGCGGCCAGGACCTTCATGAAGGTGCGGCGGTCGAGCCGTCGCATCCCGCGCAGCACCTTATCGCGATCTTCCATGTACCTGGTTTCGACGCTCTTGTGCCGTGCGGCCATGGCCTTTGCTTCCTCGTGGATAAGAAGTTGTCAGTCGCCGCCGAGCAGCGCGGGATTCTCTTCGCTCTGTGCCGGAGTCATATCGCCGAACGGACCCTTGAAGCCGAGGCCAAGGCCGCTTTTGCCCATCGCAGCCGCCTCGTCGCGCTGGGGACGGTCGGTCTTGGCGCGTGCGCGCTGCTTTTGAAGCTCTTCGTTCGCCGCGCTCGCGTATTCGGGACTGGTCAAGGTGGCGAGGAAAGCGACGAGGTCATCTTCTTCGGATTCGTTAAGGCCGAGCGGCAGCAATCCGCCGTCGAGATAAGGATTCGGTACGCCGCCCTTGTTGTAATGATCCAGAACGTCCCACAGCGTCTGCTGCGAACCGTCGTGGAAGTAGGGTTGAGTCACCAGCAGGTTGCGCAAGCCCATCGTGCGGAAGCCGCCGATATCGTGCGGCTGTTTGGTGACGAGAAAACGCCCGAGCCCGCTCATGTCAGTCTGGATTGCGAGTTGGTCGAGTTGCTGCAAGCCTCCACCACCTTGCTCGATCAATACGAGCGCCTTGCGCGCGAGCGGAACGAAGTCCGACTTGTGTGCCGATACGCCGATATTGTGAAAACGATTATCGGTTAACAGCGGCTGCGTCGGATTCCATCCGTGGCAGGTCATGCAGCGGCCCTTGCCGTTGAACAATGACCAACCGCGTTTGGCGCTTACATTGATCGCGTTCTGGTCGCCCGCCATAAAACGGTCGAAGGGCGTATCGAACGCAATCTGTGTCCGCTCGTAGGCCGCTATCGCCTTCTCGATATTGTCCATCGTGGTCGCGCCGTTGAAGACGGCCTGGAAGGACTGCTGATATTCCGGAATCCCCTTCACCTTGGCGACTACGTCGTCCAAGTTCTTGTTGCCCATCTCGACCGGGTTGAGAATCGGGCCTTCGATTTGTTTCTCCAGCGTCGGGGCACGGCCGTCCCAGAACTGGAGCGTGTTGAAGAGCGCGTTCAGAACGGTCGGGGCGTTGCGCTGTCCGAAAGCGTGATGGATACCCATCGAGGCCGGTAGCTGATCGGTGAAGCCCTTGGCGGGCGAGTGGCATTGATCGCACGACACCGTGCCGTCAGCCGAGAGCCGATCGTCGAAGAAGAGTTGGCGGCCAAGCTCGACCTTCTCGGGTGTCTGCGGATCGTCTGCCGGTATGACCCAGGAATAGAGCTGGCGGGAAACCCGATCTGATTGTGCGACTTGGGTGCAGCGAGCGGAACCGATTCGACGGCGCCGACGGTCGTCATCAGCGCAATCGCGACGGCGCAGAGAATCGCGGATGGGAACAGCCTGGCTTTCATTGCCCTCCTCCTGTCCGCCGAACGGAACCTTGGAGTCCCCGAGGCATCCTGACACGAAGCCTCACGTTGCCGGAAAAGCGACTCTGTTGGCAACCTGATCAAATCAGGTTGGATTTTTCGAATCGAGACGACACTATTTTTACCTTGGTCCGCGAATAGCCCTATGCGTGATCGCCGAACTTGTCGCCAAAGGCGATCCGCACTGGCCGCAGTTCAAGGAAGTGTACGGTTGAAGGAAGAAGTCGAACTCTGACATTGCCAGTATCTCGCGCGCTGCAGGGCGGCGACGCTGCCCCATGCCCGCGACCGTTAGACGCTGCCCGGTAGGGACTACCGCAGTCGAATGACACATCACCCCAAGTTCAAGAACTACCCCGGTGGGGGCTGAGGAGCCTCGTGGCTTCGGACTTCCGCCGGGTACCTCCGGCCCGGTCTGCACCCGGTACTGGCTTGATTTGGTGCGCAGTTCTTCACTTGAAATCCGGTGTGTCTTAATTCGGGTGCTAGTTCACGTTAACGGTTTGCCCGCTTTTACGCGCGTGTGAAGCCACACCTCTGATTTGTTACGTTCACCTAGGGAAGCGTCTGGATCAAAGCAACCATGAGCCGTCAATTCTTCGACTGAAATTATGTCCGGCTCGGCAGCAAGATAATTCGCTACGGACTGGCTCCCAATCTCTCGCACACGGCGGAAGCCATGAACCCAGTTGTCCCAAAGATATCCGGCCCCCGCTAACAACCGCTCATTTTCTGTGGAAAGCTCTGCGGGCATATTCATTTTCATGTTTGCCATTCTAATCAATCTCCCTTGATTTATCGATCCGTGCCGGCGGCGAACTTCGGTCTCGCCGGTTATTGTACTTGTTCAGTCAATGCCTACTCGAAAGAACGCTTCAGCCGCGAGCTTCTGAATGTGAGAATTGATAAAAGCGCCCGCTAATGGTGCATCGATTCACCCGGCCGCCCCAGATCCTGTCCCAGCTTCTGGATCTCGGCGCCAAACTGTGCCCAATCGCCCTGCCGAAGCGCCTGCAAGGCGCGGTCATAGTGCGCCGTTACGCCCTGCAGGTCAGGCGTCACGTTGCCAGGAGCGGTGCCTATCGGCGGTGCCGGCAGGTTTTTCGCGACGACCGGTGCAGGGCTCTTGCCACCCGTGAACAGCGCTCCCAGTGTCGATTCGAGGTCGTCGCCCATCACGGTGCGGTCGCCATAGGCCGCCAGCACACGCTGGAGTTCAGGCAACTGGCCATTCTGCGCGCGGATATACAGCGGCTCGACGTAGAGCAGCGAATCCTCGAGCGGTATGACGAGCAGATTGCCGAGGATTACCTTTGAGCCCAGCTGATTCCAGAGCGAGATCTGGCGCGAGATGTCAGGGTTTTGGTTGATCCGCGCCTGGATCTGATACGGCCCGTAAAACAACCTATCCTTGGAGAACGCGAACTCGAACAGTTGACCGTAGTCAGCACCATCACAGCGTGCAGCTAGCCACGAGATCATGTTGTCGCGCCCCTGCGGCACCATCGGTAACATCAGGATATACTCAGCGTTGATCTCACCCGGCAGTCGCATGATTACGTAGTAGGGCTGCATCTGTGTGGTCTCGTCGGCGTAGTTCTCGCGCGGGAAGTTCCACAGGTCCTCGCGATTGTAGAACACCGCCGGGTCGGTCATGTGGTAGTTGCGGTAGATATCGGCCTGGATGAGGAAGAAGTCTTCTGGGTAGCGGATGTGCGCGAGCAGTTCCTGCGGCATCTCGCTTGTCGGTTTGAACATCCCGGGATAAACCCGCTCCCACGTGCGGATCACTGGATCCTCAGGATCGGCGATATAGAAATCAGTCTCGCCGGTATATGCATCAACCACAACTTTGACGGAGTTGCGGATCTAGTTTATCTGGTTACCGTTCTTCTGCGAGTAGGGATAGTGGTCGCTCACAGTATAGCAGTCGACGATCCAGTAGAGCCCGCCGTCGAGAACGACCATATAGGGGTCGCGGTCCTGGTTGAGAAACGGTGCGACCGTCGCAGTACGCTCGTTGATGTTGCGCCGCAGCAGGATGCGGCTGCCCGGCACGATGTTCTTGGTGACGAGCAGGTTGATGTCACGGTAGTAGAAACTGAAGAGCAGGCGGCGCCAGAATCCGCTGATGGGTATGCCACTGTTGCCTTTGTAGAAGTCAAAGACATTGCCGTTGCCGCGCGCGTAGTCGAATTCGGGTGTGAGCGCTTTGACGATTGCGTAAATGTCCGGCTCCTGGCCGAAGTAGATGCCCGGCTGGGTGATTTTGACGTCGACCGAGGATTGAGGCGGGATGTTCTTGATATACAGGACCGGCATGCCTTCCCGGTCTTTGGTGTGGACCGGACTCATAACGATCCCATAGCCGTGCGTGAACTTGAGGTGTTGGTTGACCCAGGTCTGGGCGTTGGGTGCCAGCAGGTCGATGTTGAGTTCGCGCGGCGAGAGCATCACCTGGGTTTCGCTGTTGTCGATCCAGTAGCGGTCGATATCGACGTCCCTGAAGTCGTAGTAGAGCCGGATTTCCTGCAACTGGCGATAGGTGGCGATGAGCGGGCGCGGATCCCACAGCCGGATATTCTTGATGGTAGTGGAGTCCTGTTCGAGCGAGGCCGACGTCAGCTCGCCTACGCCCTCGAACGGTTTGACGTCGACAGTGTCGAGTCGGTAGGCGCGCCGCGTCAGCTCGATGTTGCGCGCGAGGTAGGATTGTTCGACGCGTAACTCGTCGGGCTTGACCCACAGCCGTTCAATCGCGGGTTGGAGCAGATTCAGAATGATCGACGGACCGAAGACGACGATGGCGGCGGCGACCGGAAGTCGGAGTCCAGGTTCGCGCAGATTGGCAAAGCAAATCGCAGCGGCGATGATCGCAAGCGCAACCATCAACCACAGCCCGGGTTTCCACAGGATGTGGTCTACGTAACGCAAGCCGAAGACCACACCGTTCGTATGCAACGTAAGCGCGTAACGGGCAAGCCAGTAGCTCGTAGCGCGCTGGACGAAGAATATGCCAAAGAGGACGGAGAGATGGGCGGCACAGGTGGGCGTGACTTGCGGCGGCGATTTGCGAAAATCAAGCGAACCGCGCGCCCTATAGACCGCCGCGGTCAACCCCGCTGTCAGCACGAGAATCTTCAGGAAAAGGTCGCGCAGTTCTTCCAGGAACGGCAGCGCGAAAATGTAGAAGCCGATGTCGAGTCCGAAGGCCGGCTCTTTCAAACCAAACGGCACGCTGTACAGCGCCTTCAGGTAAACGTCCCAGTTCGAGGCTTCGCCCTGCGCCACAAACAGCGCAAGAATAGCGGCGCCGCCCAGCACCGGTAATTTCCATGGCACGCGGTCGCCGAGCACGCGAATCAGCTCGGGCACATTGACCTCGATCTCATCGGACCGGCTCACGACGTGGAGCCTTTCGCGTTCTCGGCTGAATCGAAGCGCGATCATCGCGCTGATGCAGATCGCGAGGAAGGCGACCGCGCAAACGATCGCGAAGATTGCGACTTGGGCGCCGAGCGTGATGATGAAGACCTGGCGGTAGCCGAGCGTGCTGAACCAAAGCAGGTCGACCAACAGGCTGTCGGCGAGGCCTAGGACAACGAGGGAGACGATTATGCCCGCCGCGAGGCTCAGCAGAAAGATTCGTGGGCGCATCGAATTAAGCTGGGATTCCCATTTTTCAATCTTGATTCAGCCTCGCACCAGCACGGACCGGTTTTCAAACGCGAGCCCAATCCCGGTTTTGAATCCAGGCGCTTCCCACGGTGCTGCAACTGGCAGTTCTTCCCTGTGTTGGCACCATAACACCTGAAAATAACGTTTTCCCAAGTCAGCAAAATCCTTATTAGAACCACAACCTGAACGCAGGAACAGCCTCTTTAGCGCTCAAACCAAGTCCGCTTTCGGGAAGCGACGCACCCAATCGAGAAAAGTCCTCAACTCCCTGTCCGCCTCAAGAAGATGCGCGTCCCTGAAGCTGAGAGTGGCCATGACCGGTGAGTCGTCCTCGAAGAGGCTGTTGATCCAGTGCTTTCCCATCTCGACGATATCTTTCGCCCGGACTCGCGCCTCATCGTCCGCGTTCGCCGGCAGTGGCGAACCGGAGATCGAGTAGCCCGTCGTTATGCCGTTCGGGCGCGGCGTCCCGGTGTACATGTTGAGCATCCACCGGCCTTCAGCTCCGAGGCGGGCCGACAGCGCGATCGTATTCGTTCCCGAGACCCCAACGTGCAGGTTCATCGGGGCGCCCGAAAATTCGAAGACTGCATCGTGCTCCGCCACGTAGTCGCCAAGCACGAAGTTGGAAGGACCGGCAACTAACTTCATCTGGTGAAGAATCCTGAGATGTTGGTAGTCATGAGAGTTGGTAAGGAGGACCCACGCCGGCTGCGGAAACGATGGCGCCTCGCTTACCTCGAACAAGAGGTTCTCCTCGCGGAATGAACTGAACGCGGGAGGATCGAAAAGCGCCTTGTCGCCGTTGAAGAACCAGATGAGGCCGAAGCGTTCGACCGAGGGAAAGACGCGGAGTCGTGCAGTCTTCGGCAGCTGCTCTCCGAAATAGTTGCGGATGCCGCAACCGTCGGACCCGTATTCCCAGTGATGGAAGGCGCAGAGTATCCTATCGCCGGCAACTTTTCCGACACTCAGATCGGCGCCAAGATGCTGGCACCAGGGGGACGACACCGTCAGCTTTCCAGTCTTCGTCCGCCATGCGATAAGCCGGCCACCGAGTACGTCGCGCCCAATCACCTGTTCCGGTCCGACTTCGTCAGAGCGCGCGAGCACGAACCAGTTCTGATGCCAACCGCCTTTGTCGCGGCCTTCGAGACGAAGCTCGTCGCGCTGACCAACGGCGCGGGGAGCGGCCAGCCGTCGGGAGATTTCATGCGTTTCCATATTGCGATCCTCCTCACTTTCGATCAGTACAGGCCCGGTCCGCGAGCGCTTCGAGCATTTTGCGCGAGTTCCGCAAACGGAACCGCATCGCACTCTCGGCGCGCGACGGCGTCGCCTGCCAGGATGGCTTCGACGATCTTATCGTATTCTGGTTCCGGTCTCCCGCCCCCGGCGCGCTCGCCCCGCGCTCGGGCAAAATCCTCTTGAACCTTTACGCACCGCTACCGCCCACCTATCCATCTTCTGCGTGCGCGCGCGGTCACGGTAGCCATCTTGCTCTCACCCTTTTGTCGTGCGACGCCCCCGGCGGTTTCGATTTCCTGCTGCTGGGGGCGTCAAGACTCTCTTCCATTCGTTCAACATCGAACCCCAGTGGTGCGGGGTCAACTTGCCGCCGCAGAAGGTGCGGTCTGCACGTCGCTGAGACCGTTTGACTGACTAAATTGGCTCGTTGTCGGGCCACTTGGGTTCGCGCCAGACAAAGCATCTCTGACTCGATCTTCTCCATGGGTCGTCGCGCCAGTAGGCCGACCCTGCGCTTGACGCAGGCAACTGATTGCCGTATTGGAATTGAAACTCATTCTCAATCTCATTGGAGGCGGAACCTTGTCCAAACGATTCAAGTCAGTGACCGCTGCGCTTTTCGCGACCGCCACTATCAGTCTTGGGGCGGCCGCGGGGGCCCAAGACAGCGTCACCGAGATCCGGTTTGACAACCAACATTTCGCACCTCAGACGCTGACCGTACCCGCCGGGCAGCCACTCATGATCAAGGTCGTGAATTCAAGCAAAGAGACGATTGAGTTCGAGAGCTTCAAGCTCAACCGCGAAAAGGCGATCGAGCCCGGCGATACGGTTACCGTCCATCTGCCCGCGCTTAGTCCAGGAAGCTACGACTTCTACGACGATTTCCACCAGGACGTTCCGCAGGGAAGCATTGTCGCCAAGTGAGAAAGACCGGAAGTACCTAGGCGCAGATGACCCTCAGGAATATCGGAACCGTCGGTTTGCTTGGAATCACGGGATGTTTCCTGCTCGCCCAATTCCGTCCGGTGCAGCGCACCAACCCGCCAGCGAAGGGTGATGTTTCCGCTCCGCCGGGAATCGAGGCGACGTTGAGACGCGCTTGCTACGACTGCCACTCCAACGAAACGCGATGGCCGTGGTACAGCCGTGTGGCTCCAATCTCGTGGCTGGCCGCGCACGACGTGGAACTGGGACGCAAGGAGATGAACTTCTCCGAGTGGGGCGCATACTACCCAGCCACCCGAAAACGAAAGCTTCAATGGACAGACAGGGCGCTGCGCCAGGGGACAATGCCGCCGTGGTCATACCGCATTGTCCATCCAGACGCCCGGTTGACCGAGAAAGACCGCGCGGCACTGGAACGATGGATCGATTGGGAAATCACGCATCCATCACAGGGCTCGCGGAATAAATGAGGAATTTAGAGTGAGAAAATATTTGCGTTCAGCTTTGGCGGGTTCATTTTTGGCGGTCGGCACGCTTCTGTGTCCGCATCTCGCTGCTGCGCAGGTCGACCCGTGGGAGTTCGAAGTCTACCCGTATGCGACGGAACAACGGGGAGTGGCCGAGCTCGAGGTGGACAACGCCGTCGTGGCCAATGGGCACAATCAGGGCGCTAATGGAACCGCTTCGGGCACCTTTCCGAGCCAGGGAACCTGGTACAACCAGTACGAACTCACCTACGGGCTCAGCGACCGAATCGAAGCAGCCGCCTACCTCAACATGGCCCAGGTCAGCGGCCACGGTTACTGGTACGCCGGTTCCAAGTATCGTCTGCGCGGCAGGCTCTTCGACGAGGGGACTCTGCCCGTCGATTTTGGCTGGTACCTCGAACTCGAATGGCACCAGACGCCCCAGTTCGATGATGATCCACTCGAACTCGAACTGCGCCCGATAATCGAGAAGGACATTGGACGCTTCTCGATCGTGGTTGATCCAAAATTTGAAAAGCCCATATTCACGGGGCCAAACAAGAACAAGGGCTTCAAGTTCGGTTACGCGAATGGCATCTACTATCGATGGATGCGTTACTTCTCGCCGGGGGTCGAGTTTTACGGCGCAGTTGGCTACATCGACGATAACGATCCTCTATCCGCACAGCAGCACTATATTTTCCCCGTGATCTGGGGCGAACTGCCTCATGGGTTCGAATATAGCATCGGCCCCGGTTTCGGCCTGACGCGTGGTTCCGACCATGTGATCATGAAGTTCAACGTGGAGCTGGAGCATTTCGTTGGGGCAATCTTCGGGCCGTCATCGGACTCAGGCTGGTTCTTCTAGGCTGAAGAGGACGTCTGAGGACGCAGCTCCTCTTCGTGGTAATAGTCTTCGTTTTAGCGCCGACAGCGGTATCCGGTCGGACCGCTGCTATTGGTACCAACCCCTGCGTGCGCTTTGCCGAGGGCAGCACCGTACAGAACCCTACGAATCTTTTCAGCCGAAACGGGGCGCTAACTGTGAATTTGACGTACAACACCAGCGTCGACTCGGAGGGTAGGACTCTATTTTGTTTCGCTACCCCGGATGGCAAAGAGTCCCCGACCCTCCATGTGCATCCGGGCGACCCCTGATTGTTCACGTAAAGAACAATCTTCCCGCGCCCACCTCCCCGAGCGAAATGCAGATGGCAACGTCAGCATCGGACCTATGCGGGGCGGCGACGATGGACGCGTCTTCGGTCAATATCCATTATCACGGCACGAACACTTATCCGACATGTCACCAGGACGAGGTGATCCACACCGTGATCAATTCAGGCGAGAGCTTCGCGTACAACGTCGCATTTCCGGCAGACGAGCCACCAGGGCTCTACTGGTACCACCCGCATATCCACGGCATCGCTGAGGCAGCGGTCCAGGGCTGTTCGACGTCAACTATTTTTGCCGATCGTGTTGCCTCAACCAAGAATGTTACTCCCGATAGTCGTCGTTGTGTGAGCTGGGGTGGAGCGCGAGGAGGGCTGCCCTCCTCGCCGGTCCCTGTAAAACGCCAGCGACTTTTGGACGGGCATGACGGCGCCGGTGCGTGTGTGGTGATTTCGCAATGACGTCGTCTTCACTTCTGCTTCTTCGGTGTTTTGTGAATGACTTTCGGCATCAAGTATCCACGAGTTCGTTCATGGCGTTGTCTGTGAGCCGAGCGTTCCGGGTTGAGCAGAAGTCGCGGCAAACACCAGCTGCCTGGCCCGGTCTGCACGCCAGACTTTCACACGCCGCTGCAAGGTCCGGAGCTGCGCTCCGGTAGGATACAGATCGGGCAATCGCTGGCGCAGCCGCGTCAGCAATTCTCGGGCAGCGAGATTCGGTTCAGCCACCAGCCAGTCTTCCACCAGCGGCCAACTATCCGCGAACGGATCGGTGCGGGTTCGCCACCAATGTTCGGCGGCTTTCTTTCTCCGGCCCTTGGGCCCCCGGTAATCGCTGTGCCATGCGGTCGCGAACGCGGCCAGATACTCCGGCTGGTCGGGGAAGCCTGCGGCGCCGGTTTCACGATTGGAAAGGATCGACAACTCTCGTTGCGCCGCGCGAATGCTCGTCAGCAGCTCCACCGGGTCGAGCAGCGCAAATTGCTCCCGAAGATGCCCTTTGACTGTCTGGTCGATCCGATCGGAGGCGAGCAGCCGTTGATACGGAGTCAGCGGCGGATGATAGCGTTTACGGACCAGTGCACCATCGCGCTGTTTGCTCGCCAGCTTGAACGACGGCTGGAAGAAGTTGACGTAGAGCCGGGCGCTCACGTACAAGCGCTGCAGCGCAGCGGCCGCAGTTAGCCCACTCAGTCGCCCGTATCCGGCTAGACGCCGCACCACCGCGCCATTCTTTTGCTCGACCCAGGCCTGATCGTTTTTGAGATACGCGCGTGAACGCGTCCACTCGATGCGGTGCTGCTGACAATAGCCGTGCAGGGTCTCGTTCATGAATGCACTGTCGTTGTCAGTGTCGAGCCCCCGCAGCGCGAAGGGAAGGCACTGGGCGACGGCGCTGATTCCTTCCACCACCAGACTCTGTTCGCGCACCGCCAGCGCCGCGCATTCGGTCCAGCCGCTGTGGATGTCGGTCAAGGTCAGGGTATGGACGAAGTTGCCGCCGTTCTTCACTCCGCCGCAGTGCTCGACCAGATCGCATTCGACAAAACCCGGCGGCGGATCGCCCCAGTCGGCGAAGGTCCTCACCGGTACGCTCTGCCTCACTGCCGAGCCCGCGCCCCACCGCCGCCGGCGCACACGTCCGGTTGCTTCGCGTTGCGGGCGCAACAGGCGATCGATAGTGGAAGCACTGATATCGAGCAACCGGCTTTTTACCACCGGGGCGAGCTGGAGATGGCCGTGGCGTTCCATCGCCTCGATCAGCACCGGGAGCAGAACCCGCAACCGCTTGCCGCAGATTCGATCGGCCGCCTCCCACAACACCGCCAGCGCCTGATGCACCGCCTCGTCGTAAACTCGCTCCCGCTGGCGGGCGGTTGGTGCGGTCGGCGGATGATTCAACACGCGCAGCGCGTGCTTGCGGTGATATCCGGTTACCCGGACGAACTCGGCCAGGATCTGTCGCCGCTCGCGACGATCGCTGCTCGCTTGATATCGCTGCCTGATCGCATCCTTAAGTTCTCGCCGTGTCGCCATACTCAGCTGCCTCGCCATCTCCACCACCACCCCGCAGCGCCTTCGCTGCGCGGTAGCAGTTTACTTGAGGCAACAACCGGCGACTCGGTAACAAAAGTCCTGAGTCAATGCGCAAACAGAAATGATTGACGCGGCGCACTATTTTCTGCGTTACGGTTTCGGCGGCTTTCCGGTCGCGACGGATGGAAAAGTGTTGGGTGTCGTGACGCTTGCCCAGGTACGCGACTGTCCCCCATCCGAGCGCACCAGCAGGCACATCAGCGAGGTTATGCGGGCTGCTGACCCGACAATCGAGATTGCCCCCGGCGCCGGCGTCATAGATGCGATCCGGCAGATGGCGGCTGCGAATATTGGACGGCTGCTGGTCGTCGATCAAGGCAAGCTGGTTGGCCTCGCCACGCGCACCGGCGTGACGCGCTACGTGCACACCAAAACGCAGCTCTTAACGCCCGCCAGCGCTGCTGACTGACGAGTCCGGTTACCGTCCGGGAGGCTTTCCGATTATCCTCTGACCATCCACTCGACCTGGTTCACTGACTCTTTTTACGCCACCGCTTTACCGCAGGCGACTTTTCCGTTGTTACGGAACGGCTCTTTTTGGTGAAAATCGAGGTCACGTAGACTTCTCAATGCCGATATTCCACTTGGCTCCGGGTCATAGGTGACGGCTGTCCTGCGCTCACGGCCGCTGGAGACTCGAAAGCCGAAGCTCGAAGCCAAACCAAAGAATTCTCCGGTTCAAGCCCCTCCTCAGCTTCCGAACCAACTCATTCGCGCGAATCCGAGCAGCGCGCCGGCAAAGATCAACCAGGCCGAGTTGATCCGAAAATAGATCAGCACGACAGCACTGCATATCGCGATTCCCGCGCTAAGAAAATCGATCACGGCGGCACGGCCAAGCTGCCAAGTAACCGCGGTCATCAGCGCAACTGCGCCAACATTTACACCATCAAGAAACGCGCCTGTGATCCGCAAACTGCGGATACGTGTTATCAGGGGTCGACTGGCGGCGACAAAGAGAAAGCCCGGGAGAAATATTCCCACAGTTGCAACAACGGCACCACGAACGCCGCCGAGCAAGTATCCGATGAATGTTGCAGTCGTAAAGACCGGGCCAGGAGTGACCTGACCAACGGCTACCGCATCGAGCAGTTGAGCTTGTGTCAGCCAGTGCAGCCGGCTGACGAGATCGGCTTGAAGAAACGCCAGCAACACGTAGCCGCTTCCGAAAATTACCGCGCCGAATTTGAGGAACATCAGAAAAAGCGCCGACAGGCTGATGGGTATCGTAGCGGCCAGCGGCGCAGCCGAGGCCAGCGATGTTGCGATCACTGGGAGCACCGCGAGATTGATCGTCTTGGACCGTCCTTGGAGCCACGCTCTCATGACCGCGATCAGACCGGCGGCGAGCAAGATCGCCAACACATTTCCGCCAAGGAGGGCGGCTCCAGTTGCGAGCAGCCCAGTTGCTGCCAAAAAAACGCTTTTTACCGCACCTCGCCCGAGGCCCCATAGGGCCTGGAGCACGACGGCGATGATCACGGGCTTCACGCCGTACATGACGCTCTGTACCTGAGGAAGTGATCCAAATGTGGCGTACGCCCACGCACAGACCATCACGATCAGCATCGCGGGAAGAATGAAGCACACCCCCGCCACAACGAGCCCTCGCCAACCAGCTCGCTGATGGCCGATATGAATCGCCATCTCTGTCGAGCTCGGTCCAGGAACGAGATTGGACGCGCCCAGCATGTCGAGGAAATCCGCGCGGGACACCCAGGCGCGGCGCCGGACGAATTCCTCCTCCATCAACGCGATGTGCGCGGCCGGACCACCAAATGCAGTGAGGCCGAGGCGCAGGAACGGAACCGCGAGATCGCTAAGAGCGCCTGGCGGAACAATGCGCTTGATCCCAGTGAGCTGACTGAGTAAATTATCGGACATCGACATCGAATCTCGACTATGAGCGGCAGGCTGTCAAGAGGATCGGCCGCTTCTCTTCAGCTAGAGCCGCAACAAAAGTCAAAAGTGCGAGGATCGAAAAAGCCGGAAGAGCAAGTAGGCGAGGATCAGCAGCTCTACTCGGGGCTCATCCGTTTGCACGTGCTTCATCACGCATCAGAAAGGCCAGTATACGGCCTCTTGTTGATCGAGGAGCTGGCCAAGCATGGTTACAAGCTGAGCTCAGGCACGCTGTATCCGATGCTGCACAACATGGAAAAAAAAGGGTATCTACGCTCGATTGAGGAGCGCTCCGGTAAGCTCTCTCGCCGCGTGTACAGATCCACCAGGCTTGGACAGAAGGCCTTGGAAAGCGCGAAGCGTAAGGTGTCTGAGCTATTTGCGGAACTCTTCGAGAACGTGAAAGAGACGAGAGGGCGGAAGGCTCGCTTCCTGTCGAGACGGGCAAACGCTATCGCATCAGGCGCTCGGCCATGGAGAGCCGATTCGGGTGAAGCAGGGTGAGCACATTCTAGCCGCCGCCTGCCATAGGAATTGTGATGAACAAGCTCATCGGACCAGCATCAGAGATCACGAGCGTGATCTTTATTCGGCTGGCGGTGGGGCTGATCTTTTTCACTCAAGGTATATTGAAGTACATCGACCCCCACATGGGCGGTCTAAGATTCGCCAGAATCGGATTCCCATCCCCTAACTTCACCGCCCACTTTGTAGGTACCTTCGAGATTGCGTGCGGCCTTCTCGTCCTGATCGGGCTGCTCACGCGGCTAGCGAGCGTACCGCTGCTCATCGTGATCCTCACGGCGATCGCGACCACGAAGATTCCCGAATTGTGGCGGCCAGATCAGGGCTTTTGGTTCATGGTAAGCGACGCAAGAACCGATTTCGCGATGACAATGAGCCTGATTTTTCTGCTCGCCGTCGGGGGCGGCTCATGGTCTCTGGATTCCTTGATGTCGCTCACGGATCCGCAAGCTTGAGGTATGATTTGCATTAGCGTCGCCGGCATCGGCGTGGGTTTGGGCACAGTCACCTTCACCGACATCCCTGGAGGGCTGCTGATCACCTCAAAGCTCTCCGATTTGCCGCCGGGTCAGCACGGGTTTCACATTTATGAGAAGGGCGACTGTGGTCCAGGAATGAATCAGGACAAAGTAGCCGCAGGCTTTGCCGCTGGCGGCCATTACGACCCCGGTCACACCAAGGGACATCTCTGGACGTTCATCACGACCGGCCCATAGTGGCGACCTGCCGGTGCTGATAGTAGATAGTCGCGGCGATGCAACTCAACCGGTAACCGCTCTCCATTTGACCCCTCGCCGAGAGCTGATCTCCAATAGCCTCTTAGCGATCAGCAGCCTTTGAATCAGCTTCTTGAAGATTGGCATCCGATCTCCTTCCTCCGAGGGTAATCGGCGCTGCTACGTCCGGCGGGAGATCGCATAGCTCCCACTCGCAGGAACGTGATGGTGAGATGCTACGCGAGCATCATCGACCTCCGCGCGATCGCGATAAGGTGTCCGATCCGATATACAAGAAAAACATCGTCCGCTCCGTCCGCCGCCTATCGCGCGATCCCTAGAGCGCCCTTGCGGACCCCCACTTGCGCGAAGATTCTCAATCCGTCACTAACGCGTTATGTCGTAACCCGAGCTGCTGACGGGGAGCGAAGTCGTCGCGGCCTTACACGGCGATGTCTAATGGGAAAGTCTCCTGTGTCATTATGACCGCGGCGAGTAAGGGCATGAACGATTTCACGAGCGAAAGCTTATGCAAGCCGATTACGAAACATCCAGGACGCGGCACTGAGCGTCACGATGCCGATTATCGCAAGCGGCCACAGTTCTGGGACGAGCTCGGAGGCTTGCCCCTTCCAGGTATACGCGATGCGCTATGTCGATCGCGTACCTGAGCGGATTGATCAGCGTGAAGTACTGAAGGGCCGCTGGCATATTCGACACCGGTGTGGTTAGACCTGACAGCAGCGCGAATGGCATTACCAGGACGAACGCGAAGAGCATCGCCTGCTGCATCGTTGCAACCACCGACGACACCATCAGACCAATTCCGACGGCAGCGAGAAGAAACAGACTCAAACCCGCATAGAGCGTCAGAAACGAACCCGCGAACGGAATCCGAAACCACAACTGCGCGACCAGCAGGACAGAGGTCGCCTGGAGCACCCCAACCAGCATACAAGGCAGCGCTTTACCTACCATGATTTCGCCGGGGCGATAGGGCGTGACCAACAATTGATCGAAGGTGCCCTCCTCGCGCTCGCGGGCGACCGAAAGCGCCGTCAGCATCAGCGTCTGCAGCATCGTGAGTGTTCCTATCAGCGCCGGAATCATCTGCCAGCGCGTTTCGAGGTTGGGGTTGAACCAGGCGCGCGTGGTTACCTTGACCGCCGGACCGGCCATCCCGTGGTCCGCTCGCCATTCTGCATTAAACGAATCGACGACCGCACCTACATAGCCGGTTGCGGTGCCGGCCGTATTTGAGTTGCGTCCGTCGGCGATAACCTGTACGTCGGCTGCCTGTCCGGAATCGAGACTGCGCTCGAAGTCCTGAGGGATCTGGACGACGAGCAGTGCTTTTAGACCGTTGATATAGCTGCCGATGTCACTCTCGCGTTGAAGGTCGGCCACGCGCTCGAACACTCCTGAGCCGTCCAGATGCGCCAGCAGCTTGTGCGACGCGGCACTGTGATCCTGGTCGAGGACCGCGTACGGCACGCTATTCAGATCATAGGTCGCCGCATACCCGTAGATGAGGCATTGAAGAATCGGCGGGACGAAGAGGCTCGGGCGGCTCCGCGGATCCTTCAAGATCGCTAGTAACTCCTTGCGGACCAAAGCGAGCATGCGACGGATGCTATCGAACATGTCGCCGTCCTCACGCGAGCCGCTTGTGGGTTGCCATACGCGAGAAAATCAGCGGAGCGGCTGCGATCACTGCCAGCACGGTGGCGTTGGGAATGACGACGCTCCAGATATTTCCGGCTAGAAATATCGTTTGCAGCAGGGAGACGTAGTAGCGCGCTGGCATCAGGTAGCTGATTAGTCGAACCGCGAGAGGCGCGCTCCGCAAATCAAATAGAAATCCGGAGAGCATCATCGCCGGCAGGAACGAGATGACTAGGGCGAGCTGGCTTGCGACGAATTGGCTTCGCGTCACGGAAGAGACCAGGAGCCCAATCCCCAGCGTGACCAGCAGATAGAGCACACCCAGCTCGGTTTCGGATACATAGGTTCGGACCCATTTCGGATCTGTGATGGCGAGCGAAAAGACCGGCTTCGCCGGGGATGCCATCTCGCCCGGCTCCATCAGGCGCGAACGGACCACCGCATCGAGCGGCGCAACTAATTGACCATCGGCGAGTTGCTGCCGCAGCAACGCCAACTGCGCCTGGTTGGCTCGTAGCTGCGCTTCAGCTTGATCGATGTCTTCCTGGCGAGGCCCTTCGACCTCGAGTTCGAACGCCTTGCGGCTTTGCTCGGCCTTGGCGTCCGCCTCCTCGGAGGCTGCCTTTGCACTATCGAAGCCCTGCCGGCTGATGATGTCTTTTGCGAGAAGAATTTTCATCCGTTCGTAGTCGCCTCGGGCCTGGGTGGCATCTGCGTCGGCGTCGGCGAGATTCGCTCGTGCCTCCCCGATCTCTTCTGGGCGGTTTCCGTGATGCATTTTATCGACGACGGCGCTCTGCGATGCGACCTGGTCCTCGGCCTGCGCGACCTCGGGGATGAGCCGGCTCGTATCGAGACGGGCCAACACCTGTCCGCGCTGCACCTGGTCGCCTTCCTGGACAAGAACCGCGGCGATCCGCTCACTGCCATTAAACGGCAGTTCGACCTGGCGCAAGTCGACGTCGCCGTAGAGCGTGAGCGCGCTCGGGTTTTCGTCGTGCTGCACGCTCCACCATCCGGCGATCGCGGTGACCACGATTAGCGCGAATGCACCGATTATCAGGGGCCTGCGGGACATGGATCGTTTACCGATCTCAAAATAGCGATGGAGGACACTCATGTCAAATTCAAATTTTAATTTTGAATTGCTTTTCAACCAAGGTGGTGATAGTTTCGGAGAATGCCCAAGCGCGCCACTGTAACCGCAATTCCCAGACCTGTGCGGAAATCGTACCGCGAGGGCACTCGCGCAGAACTGCTCGAGGCTGCAGGACATCTCTTTGCCGAAAAGGGCTTCGATCGAGCCACTGGCAAGGAGATATGCGAGCGTGCGCGCGCCAATACCGCCGCGATTAACTACTACTTTGGCGGCATGGACGGACTGTATGCCGCGGTGCTCGAGGAGGCGAATCGCCGTCTCGTGCCCCTTGAAACTGTCACCGCAACGATTGCGCGTAAGACCGGCGCGCGCGCCAAGCTCCAGGCGATCATCGAGCTGGTCGTCGAACGATTGCTCGGTCCAATCTCATCGTCATGGGTGTTTGGTGTTATTAGCCGCGAGATACTCTTGCCGTCCTCGGCGCTCGAGCATCTGTTCGAGACCCAAGGCCTGCCGAAGGCGAGGATCGCCAAGTCGATCATCGGGGAGCTGATGGGACTTCCCGAGGACCATCCGGCGGTGGCGCGCGGATGTATCAGCGTGATGGCGCCGATGCTTCTCCTGTTCATCGCCGACCGCTCCGTCCTCAAGCGCATGTTCCCGACTCTTTCGCTTGCCAGCAATGACGTGAAAGCGCTGTCGCGGCATCTCCTTCAGTTTGCGCTCGGCGGCCTCTCCGCCGTGGCTCGCGACGCCCGCAACCAAAGCGGCGGTGTGCCGAAGGCGTCCGCGTTCACGTGAAAGAGAACCTGGCTATTGCGCGGTCAGGCCGCCGTCGACCGGGATTGACGCGCCGGTCACGAATGACGCCGCGTCAGAGAAGAGCCAGGCGACTGCGTTGCCGATCTCGTCAGGCCTGCCGGCGTGGCCAATCGGCTCGGCCGAAAGCAGCGACTTCCTGACCTGCTCGTCTTTCATCCACTTGAGCATAGGTGCCGTGCCAATCAACCCTGGGTAAATCGCATTGATAGGATGTTCTTCTGCGCGTGCTCGATTGCCGCGGTCTGCGCAATACCAACGACGCCGTTGTAGCTGCCAAAAACTCAGAAGTGTAATTTAAGAACAAGGCTTTTGGTTCAACATGTATCGACAGCCTTCTGCGCCCGTGTTCGGTAACGACCCCCTCGCCCAATGAAGTCCACGCGAATCGAGGGCACAGT
The DNA here is from genome assembly GCA_963837035.1 of uncultured Pseudomonadota bacterium. GTDB lineage: Bacteria > Desulfobacterota > Binatia > Binatales > Binataceae > JASHZA01. Next base: position 10,475 of record CAWIMH010000010.1, on the reverse strand, counting down.
ACTTGCCGCCGATACTGCAGCTCACGTTAGATTCATTCCTTTAGGCACTATCATGCATCGGCGTTGTTACTGCGGGGCGACCATCCCAGCTTCAGTGGCCGCCAGATACTCTAGTTTCGCCTTCATCGGGGAATCTGATCCCACGGCGACCGGCGGCGGAGGGCCGTCCAAGCCCAGCGGAACCAGGGCTGCGATGACTTCGACCCAATCGGGAAGGAATGCCTGTATTCGAAAACCCAGCCGCTCAAATAGTGCGCGCAGCGACAAGGTCCGATCTCATAGGTGAAGACATCTCCATACACAGCCAAGTGCGATCACGCTGCAGCCTAAGAATACAAATAAACGTTCATCATGCATAGCTAGACAAAGGCTTCACCTCATAGCGCGGAGCGAGTAGCAGCCAATAACCTCGCGTACAAATCTTTTTTTGGTTTTTCGGAGATTTTTTCCGCGCTTCCAGTTGAACTCCTTCCAGCCATCGGCTAAAGATCCCGCGACAGCGAAATTTGTGGGTGGTGGAGCGGATGAGGCTGGGTCATTTCTCCTGCCCGCGGACTGTCTGCATATTAGAACTGAATTCTGCTCTCGACTCGTGACCATGGCGAACGGTGGTTCTGTGCCGGAGTGCCTAATCATGGTGTCGTAGGCGACGCTGTCACAACATAATTTTGCAGGGGGAAATGATCGTGACGCGACGCGGACGATGGTACAGGTCTGTTTTTTTTCGGCTCGAGCTGAGTGTAATTGCATTGGCCACGGTAGTAGCTGGCAAAGCTGCGCCGAGCTTGGCGGCGAACGCGGTCAACTTTTTGCAACAGGGTGGAATAGCCGACCATCACGGTATTGGCGGGAGCTGTTCGGGCACCGGTCTGTCTGCGCAGTGTACGATCTCACAGCCGGTGACCTGCTCGACCAGCGCCGGCAGCAATCAATACAAGATCACTGGCTACACTCCGACTAGCAACGACGTCGGCAAGGTCCTCATCATCGGGATGCCCTACGGCATCAATGGGAGCACCAGCGCCGTTGGAGCGGGCGGTGGCGCGTATCAAGGCCAGCCGTTGGTCATAGAGGTCGCATCGGTTAGCGGTCAGATGGTTACTGGTCGCACGATTAGCCAGGGCGGGCCTACTTCTTTGAGTGGTTCCAGCTCTGCTGCTGCGGCGAGAACCGTAACGAATGCCGAATGCGATCTCGGAACTGACAACAGTCCGGCGCTGCAGAGTGCTCTCCATGCGGGACTGACGAATATCTATATTCCGACCGGAAGTTATCTATTTAATTCTCCAGTCAGTATTCCGTCGAACACCACGATCACTTGCGCTGCCGGAGCACAAATCGTCGACGCGCGTAATGACAAATATGGTGGCTTGGCCCTCTCGAACAATCTTGGCTGGTACTGGTTCGAGACCAACAATGACACCGTCTCGGGTTGCACATTCCTGGGAACCAACACCTACGGCCATATTTTGGCGCAGTTACCCGATGACAACCACATGCTGTTTATCGCGAATGCCAGCAATATCAGCATCACTGGCAATGTAATTATCGGGCAGTGGCCGGATTCGTCGCCATTAGTCTCAACCTTCTCGGACAGCGCTCGAGCACCGAGCAACAATGTGATTAGTAATAATACGTTTTACATCGGTTCGGCTTACGGCCCGGCGATCGTCACCGGGATCAAAAACGTTCTTTCGAACAATTCGATGATCGACGGCTGCTATGACAACGAGCCGAATAACGCGAGCGAAGCGAACAATGACTACGGCAACAGTTTTCTCAACAGCACTTGTTCGTCGACGGGGAGGCACAACGGCGCGTGGGGTGTGGTGTTTTCCACCGGCGGTTGGGGCGCCTGCCCGGTGTCCGGCGTCTGCAATAGCGGTCAAACCGTACAAAATATCCAGGTTCAAGGTCCGGTCAACGTTGAACCTACCTGCGGGTTCGGTTTTATCGGGGGAACGTGGGCCAATATAACCGCTATTCGCAACGCGGCGGGCAATCCTTGGTGTAGCTGCGGCAGCTTTTGCTTCCCTTGAGGAACCGCTTGCTAGCTCTGCGCGCGGATGTGAAAAACTCTCGCGGACGTTCGCTCGCACGACTAGCATCAGGGGATGGAACTTCCTGTGAACCCGCCGGTACTGCCAATGCTCTCCAGGCGAATTGCCGAGTTACCGGCGGGCCGAGCGTGGATCTTCGAACCGAAGTGGGATGGGTTTCGCGCGTTGGTCTTCCGCGACGGCGACGAAATCTTTATCCAGAGTCGCGACGGAAAATCCTTGAACCGCTATTTTCCCGAGCTGCTCGATCCCATCCGGGCGCAATTGCCCGCTCGCTGCGTGCTCGATGGCGAAGTGGTCGTCGCCAAAAATGGAGCACTCGATTTCGAGGCGCTGCAGCTACGGATTCACCCTGCCGCCTCGCGTGTGAAGCTCATGTCTAACGAGAATCCTGCCTCCATCGTTTTTTTCGACCTGCTTTGCGCGGGCGACCGGGATATGCGGCGCGAACCCTTTCAACGACGGCGCCAAGATCTTGAGACCCTCCTTGCATCCGCCGCGCCGCCGCTCCATCTGACCCCGGCAACCTCCGATTTGGAGGTTGCGTCGGATTGGTTTAGCCGCTTCGAAGGCGCGGGTCTCGACGGAGTCATGGCCAAGCCGATTTCCGCCGCCTACCAGGCCAACAAGCGCGCCATATTCAAGGTCAAGCATGAGCGCGATTGCGACTGCGTGGTTGCCGGCTTTCGGTGGCACAAGGGGGCCGATCGCACAGCGATCGGTTCACTGCTCCTAGGGCTTTTCGACGATGCCGGCGGCCTGCAACACGTCGGCGTCTGCGCAAGTTTTACGCAAGAGGATCGTCGGCAACTCGTCCAATACCTGGCGCCGTACCGTCGCAACGCGCTCGACAATCACCCCTGGAGGCTATGGGCCGGGAATGCCGTCGCGCCTGGTGAGGCCGGGCATCGCATGCCTGGCGGTCAGAGCCGCTGGAGCCAAGGCAAGGATCTATCGTGGGAGCCGTTGCGGCCCGAGCTCGTGGTCGAAGTCGCGTACGAGCACATGCAGGGTGCCCGCTTCCGTCACCTGGCGCAATTTCGCAGGTGGCGCACCGACAAAAGCCCGAGTGACTGTACCTATGCCCAACTCGAATCGGTCCCTCCGCAGGAGCTGACAGCGATTTTTTACCGCCGCCACTGAGTCTTGCAAAACGTGCTCACGTAACGTGCTCAAGTATCTTCTTGCTTTCGCGCGCGCGCTTCCCGCCATTGACGCGTCGGATCGTCGTCAGGGTCGGGCGGCTCTTGCGGAGGCCGTAGTGCCTCGGGCACATGGCGCAGGTTTATGCGGACACGCGTCCAGCTGGATGACCGCCCTCGCATGGAATCGACCAGCACGTCATCGACGGCAAGAAGCTCAGCCACCTCGGCGTGTTTGCGCCTCCATCTTTCCAGCCCCGCGAGCGCGGCGTCTCTGTTCGGAGAGTTCGCCACGACCACCAACGGCATCTTTGTTTGCCGCGCCCTGACGGCGGATTTCAACGCAGATTTTGCGCGCGAAGGCGCAACCCGCCGCGGTTCGCCCTCCATCTTTTGAAAGTGCGGCGGCCATGGGGCGTCGCCGAGGCCCGCGGCCTCGTCCTTTACCGCAAGCTCGATCAATCCTTCGAGTGAACCTGGCGCGGCGTCTATCTCTGCGTGCGGATCGCCAACGTCAGCGAAACGCTTAGGCATCGTCATTACCGTAAAGTCAGCTGGCTCGCAGTCGGGTACTTCCCGCCAGTGAAGTGGCGCCGAGACCCGCGCGTCATGAACTGGGCGCACTGAATAAGCAGAGCACGTCGTCCGATCCTTCGCGTTCTGGTTGTAGTCGAGGAACACGCCATGACGCTCCTCTTTCCACCATTTCGAGCTGGCCAGCGTGGGCGCGCGGCGCTCGATCGCACGCGACAGGGCGAGCGCCGCGCGGCGCACCTCGCCGAAAGTCCAACGTGGATGAATCCGCACATTGATGTGCATTCCCCGTGAACCGCTGGTTTTGGGCCAGCCGCGGAGCCCCATCTCCTCTAAAAGTGCCTTCACCTCGAGGGCCACGGCCCGCACATCCGACCAACTGACTCCCGGGCCAGGATCGAGGTCGACTCTGAGCTCATCCGGATGCTCGAGATCGTCCGCGCGCACCGGATGCGGATGTAGCTCTATGCAGCCCAGGTTTACGATCCAGGCAAGACCCGCCGCATTATCGATCACTACTTCCTCTGCGGTACGTCCCGAAGGGAAAGCCAACACGGTCGTTCGCAGCCACGAGGGGTGCCGAGCGGGCGCGCGCTTCTGATAGAACGCCTCGCCTTCGGCGCCGTTGACGTATCGCTTGAGAACCAGTGGACGATCCTTGATGCCGGTGAGAGCACCCGGCGCCACCGAGAGATAATAGTGAAGGATATCGAGTTTGGAGAGCCTCGCTGCCTTCGAGAAATACGGCTTGTCCGGATGCGTCACGCGGATCTCGCGCCCCTCGATCGAAAGCACCTCTGTGGTTTCCTCTTTCCCCACAAAAGACAGTTTACTCGCGACCAAACCTGTCTCGCCACGGACGGTGAGTCTTCACTCGGGGGCCCGCTGCAATTGTTCTTTCTGCACCCAACAACCCAACCCTTCCGTTTCGACGAGTGAACTTGCGATATGGCACCACGAATAAGTCTGAGAGCCTGAAGTCTCTGAGACGGTACCCTCGAATTTTTAAACTGCGCGAGGCCTTACGGCCGATTTCCGTGCGGAGTGCGTGACGCGCCCAAGCGCCAGCCTACGCTTGGCCGAATCTGTCGAGCAGATCTGGCTCAAGATGGATGGGAATTTCAGACTTCGAGAATCGGCATGCGACGATTATGTTCACGGCTGACGGGCCTGGTCGCGACATGGTTGTCGATGAGGAAGTGCCCGACGACAATCCATCCTGCGAGACGACTATGTTTGGTATCGATAGGTCAAACCGCGCTATCATTGGGTACCACGGACGAACGATTGCGCGTTCACATTAGTTAACAAAAGGACGCGGGCGCAAGTCTTACTGCGGACGAATTAATTGGTCATTTCATGAGAGGATTTATTCATTTCAGATTTATCTTCCTGGTTGTGTTGCCGTCGTCGATGTTCGTGGCTCAATGCTTCTGGTTCCGCCGGGCGCGGCGACTGATCCGTACGGTAGAGTGGCCGGCTGGACGCTACCTACTTCAGAGTTTTTGGATCGCCGCCATCTTGCTCTTGTTGAGCACAGTCATTGTCCAAATCTCTGGTCATTGGTTTCCCCACCGCTATTTCGCCAATGGGATGACTTCATTAGCACGACTCTGGTTGGTTGCGTCCTTCCTTGCCTTTCTGGCCGTGATCTCGGTTGAGCTCATCGAGTGGCTCTCGCGATCCGCCAGGTTTGTTATGCCGTCACGCCCGGGTTTCGATCCGGCTCGTCGAGCTTTCTTCGGGTATGCCGCCTACCTTGCGGGCAGCATCCCATTTCTGGCCGCCGCCTGGGGCTTGGGCGGCGAACGTCTGCGATATCACATAGAATACGTCACGGTTCCGCTGGCCGGTTTGCCGAAGAGTCTGGATGGTCTGAGGATCGTCCAGCTAAGCGATATTCATATCGGCGCCTTCATGCCTCAAACGGAGATTCGGCGCGCGGTCGAAATGGCCAACGGATTGAATCCTGACCTCGCTGTAGTGACCGGCGATCTGATCAGCTTCGATGGTGACCCACTGGAAGTTTGCATCGCAGAACTCAGCCGGCTGCGGGCGCCACTGGGAATCTGGGGCTGCAACGGAAACCATGAGCTCTATGCCGAAGTGGAAGGTGCGTCGCAAGATTTGTTCGAGCGTTACGGCATGGAGTTGCTGCGTCAACGGAACAAGGAATTGCAGTGGCGTGGTGGAAAGCTCAACTTGATCGGTGTCGACTATCAGAGAGAGAGCGCGCCATCCGGCGAACGATCCTCAATGCTTGAAGACATCGAGTCTCTCGTCCGGAGCGACATTCCCAACATTCTGCTCTCCCATAATCCGAATACGTTTCCGCGGGCGGCGGCTTTGGGAATCGAGTTGAGCCTGGCGGCCATACTCATGGCGGTCAGATTCGCGTTGAGATTGTCCATCGCGGATGGAATCCGGCGCGTTTCTTTACGAAGTTTGTGGCAGGGCTGTATTCCCTTCCGCTAGGCGGTGGCGCCGCCGCGATAGGCGAGAAAGCCGCCCAGCTTACCCAGAAGGCGGCATTCCTGTACGTCAATCGAGGTCTTGGCACGTTCGCGATGCCGGTGAGGCTGGGAGTCCCACCAGAGATCACGTTGCTCAAGTTGCGTGCGCCAAGCTGACCGCAGGGAACGGCGGCGGGCTTCTGCCACCCGCCGGCCTGGAATAGCGCCAGAGGGCTGACAGATCGACTCTGCAGTGCGAAGGAGCGCCCCGAGAAAGGATCGCACTTTGATGGAGCAGACGGACAGCTCCATCCCTACGCAATCGACCGTACCGCGCGGTCAGCTCGCGGTGAGCTGCTACTCGACTATGGTAACCAACGAATTGATGTCTTGGCCCAGAACCTCGTAGGTCACGAACACCACGATCGCGACGGCGGCTAGAATCAGCGTGTCTGTGGCGAATTGTTGATTCTGGCACAAAACACTTTTGTTGCGCAGTCTTGTGAATCCTTCACTTACCGTTAACGTTCGCTTTCATGCGAGAACTGTTCATCTTGATCGCTGTGCTCCGCAAAAACTAGCGGCGGCTTGAAACGGGCAAAATAACGGCCAAATTGAAGGATGGAAAATCAAAGGTGTCGGTGCGTGATGGCATGCTACCTGTGTTGGCTGAACCCCCTTGCCGATCTGCTGCGCTTGCTGGCCCTCGGCTCGCGATCCAAAACTTCGCTTTCCGCCGAAAATCTCTTCCTGCGCAAGCAGCTCGCATTCTACCAAGAACGCAACATCAGATCACGACGGCTCGACGCTCCAACGCGCTTGACGTTGGTGTGGCTCAGTCGCTGGTTTGATTGGCGAAGCGCCTTGGCCATCGTAACGCCCAAAACTTTCATTGGTTGGCACCGCAAGGGTTTCCAGCTTTTCTGGCGTTGGAAAAGCCAATCTGGTCGACCACGGATTCCGCTGGACCTCCGACAGCTGATCCGCAGGATGGCGGGCGAGAACCCATCTTGGGGCGAGGAACGGATCGCGAACGAGTTAATGCTGAAGCTCGGCCTGCGCGTGTCGCCGCGCACGGTCCGGAAGTATCTGCCAAAGTCGTCGGCAACAGGCGGAAGGCCTCGCCGCGATCAGCGTTGGGCGACGTTTCTCAAGAATCACGCTCCCTCCATTGTCGCCTGTGATTTCTGCGTCGCAGCGACCGCCACTTTTCGAATTCTTTATGTGTTTGTGGTGATGGAACATGCCACTCGCCGAATGATTCACGTCAACGCGACGGCCCATCCCAGTGCAGCCTGGACCCTCCAACAGCTGCGCGAAGCCATACCTTCGGACCATACCTACCGGTTTATACTCCATGACCACGACGCCATCTTCTCCCTTGGATTCGATGCGTCTGTAACCGGTCTCGGCCTTGAAGTCGTAAAGACACCGGTTCACAGCCCGCAGGCCAATTCGCTGTGCGAAAGGTTAATCGGGACACTGCGGCGCGAGTGCCTGGATTGGATGATACCGTTGACCGAGGACCATCTGCGACGAACTCTGTGGTCGTGGCTGCCGCACTACAATCGCGGCCGGCCACACTCCTCTTTAGGACCCGGTCTTCCCGTTCCAGGTCGGCATTGCCCGGCGCAGGTGCAACGCCGGCGGCATCATTTCGATCGTCCAAGCCGAATTGTGGCGCACTCCGTACTGAACGGACTTCATCACGAGTACCGCCTACTGGCCGAGCTGCATGACTGTCGTAGGGCTTTGGCGGACGACGATGCGGCGTGACTCGCGCAAGGAACGATGAAGGAGAAGATCCCATGGCACGGTGTGTTGATTTCTGTTCAGCCGCGGATCCGATTGAGCCGGTCGTTCGATCAGCGCAGTCATACGTATCTGGGCTACTCTCTGACGGTACGCGGCGACGTCGGAACTGAGGCCCGGGAATTTCTCGTCGGCGTCGGGCAAGGCGCGCACGCCAGACACCAATTCCGCGCCGGAGACACCGTATCCGCTGATGCGCCGCCGGTGGTTGATCCGCGGCTCGAGACGGTCGAATTTTATAAGATCGGCAATCTGAAAGTCAGGGGACGCCAGTCTGAGGAAGAGAGGCTGCCGCCTCCCTGGTGCGGTATCCCTCCGCCGCTCGCGGTCTACCGGGAACGCGGTCATCGGCGACTTGCAGCACGAACCTACCAGAAAAAGTGCGCGCGCTGCATTTGGGGATGCCAGATGCCGGTCGAGATGATTGTTGATCAGTGGGATCCGAGTAAGCGCCGCTACCGAACCGAGACCTTCTGTTACGGTCCTCGTTCCTGTCCTCTCTACGAACCCGGACCGGCACGCAAGGTTCCCGGCCGTCGTGGAATGACTTACACCGAGGAGGATTGGGTTGACATTGATGCGACTTCCCACCGCCGCCTCGACGAGTAGAGTAGTCACGGCGCGATTGCCCCGTGGAAATCCTGGTCCAGACCTTACGCAAGCGTGCGCCTTTCACAGGGAATTATTCCTGGTCAACACCCGAATTTTTGCGGAGCACCGGCAAACCGTTCTCACGCGGAGCGCTCTACTGTCTGCTCTCTAATCGCATCTACCGCGGCGAGATCCGCCACAAGCAGCAGTCTCACCCGGGACAGCACGAGCCGATCATGAGTCGCGAGTTGTGGGAGCGGGTGCAGGCGAAGCTGTGCGGTCATGCGGTGCGCGACGGCGAGGGGCGCAAGACCACGGCAATGCGAAGTCCGCTGGCGGGCAAGCTGTTCGATGCGAACGGCGAGCCGCTGTACGTCCAGGGCGCGGTCAAGGGTCAACGACGTTATCGCTATTACGTTTCCAGACGGCTGGTAAGAGGCGAGTCACAGGAACCGGAACAGTGGTGGCGGCTGTCCGCAACGGGATCGAGCGAGCAGTCTCAGCCGGCGCCCGGACGATGCTCGGTGATCGGGCGGCGATCGCGCTCGTACTGGAAGAATCCGGCATCGATTCGAGCCACCTGGTGCCGGTGCTCAGGTCCACTCGGACGCTGATCGAACGATTCCAGGCCGACGGCGAAACCGTGTCATCAACGCTGGGCGAGATCATTGAACGAGTCGATCTTGTGCGCGAAGGCATCCGGATCCTACTTAAGCTGCCGATCGGAGCGGAAGACCGCAGCGGCACAACGCGCCACATCACTCTCGCCAGGCTGATTCCGCTGCAGCTGAAACGGCGCGGAGTCGAGACGCGAATGGTGCTGGCGGGCGAGACCACACCGAGCCGGGTCGAGCTACCGCTGCTCAAGGCGGTCGCCCGCGCACGCCGATGGGCGCTCGAGCTGATCTCGGAACAGGTCAATTCGGTTGATGAGATCGCGCGACGGGAGCACATGGATAAGCGCTCGGTGCGGAGGTTGCTGCGGCTGGGCCTCATTTCCCCGCGGATCATCGAGGCGATCGCCGAAGGCCGCCAGCCGCCCGAGCTCATGGTCTTCAGTCTCATGCGTCGGGTCGACCTGCCGCTGCTCTGGAATGCGCAGGAGCAGCACTCGGCCTCCGCTGATTCATCTCTGATAAACTCGAAGTCCGTTCATTGTCTGAACACACGCGAAAGGCCGGGCCCATCGCGGAGCCCGGCCTCGATTATTCTACCGCGCGGACTACTTCGCAGCCTTCACCTTGCGCGTGCGCACGGCCTTCTGCTTGCGTGCGGCCGAACCGTAGCGCTTCTTAAAGCAGGCGCGGCAGCGCGCGTCCCGCCTCGTCCTGAACGACGGAGCGAGATCGTCGCTGCCACAATACCGGCAGATCAACTTCTGGCTATTCGGCTTTGCTCGCGATGACTGCGGTGGCGGGCTGCGGCCTTCCTGGTCTTCGAGGCAGGTGCGCCCTTCGGCTTGGCTGCCGCGGTCTTTTTCTTGGCGGAAGCTGACGCCTCGTTGGCGATCGATTCTCCCGCCCTCGGTTCAGTTTCGATGCTCATCTCGATTCTCCTTCTCTGGCCGCAACTTTGGCGTTTCGGCCGTCCTCAGCACACATTGCTCTGACGCAGCCAGATGGGAAGTGGATTCGGCACTCTTTGTGGCTCGAAAGAAAAGCGAATGTCCTGCCCCTGAACCCTCCGACCCACGAATCGGCACGCCTCCCATCGCATGGAGTCGGACATGGGGAAATCGCGCGCAGAGAGGATTCGCGAAATTTGGCCGATTCGCGCCCACGAAGTCTCTCTCTGGGTCCGCATGCGAAGGCAAATCGCGCGCACACGCGCGGATTTCGCTCAATTCTCTGAAATGTCCGATAATCGAGAGACTGGTTGGTGGA
>CAWIMH010000009.1:0-11237 GCA_963837035.1 uncultured Pseudomonadota bacterium | reverse complement strand
GATGGGCCGGGATGGTACGTTGCCACGGCTTGTCCTTACCTATCTCCACCCCCGCTTCAGAACCCCGGCACTCAACATTGGGTTGATCGGGATTGTGATGCTCGCCGGGGAATTCCTGGACGTTGAGGCTGCGGCGGCGTGCGTGAATTTCGGCGCATTTTCGGCGTTCACCGCTGTGAATCTGAGCGTGATATACGACCACGTTAGCGGACGCCGCCAGTTGCCAGGTGGCCTGCTCAAACTTCTCGAAGCAGCTGCGGGCGCGGTAGCCGCAGTCTGGCTGATTGTGAGCTTGCACAGAGTCGCGCTCATCATCGGGCTAATCTGGTTGCTGTTCGGAGCGGCATACGTATTCGCGCGAACCGGTGCACTTCGGCATTCACTGCGGCGGCACACCTTCGACGGCGACGCTGAATAAAGCAAGTGGACCGCTCCATGATCGAGGCTCCAGTCTGTCGCGATATTACGGTTGAAGCCCTTGAACGCTATTTACGCGCGCCTAAGACGCGAAGCGCCCGTCTGTTACGTCCCGGCGGCCAATCTGTGGTTCCTCACCCGGTGGTCAGATGTTATGAACGGGTCAGGACCCGGCGCGGTTCCCGGCCGCGATCGGAATTTGGGTCGCCACCGACTCAGCGCGAAAGGCGTCGAGCGGCGATCATTGCCTGTGGCCATCGGCATCAGAGAACTGCGGAAGCCTTTGCGCCCGCCCTTACGCAAACGCGCTTGGGGCGACGTGTTGACGCCAACACGGTACTGCATGGATGCACGGGCTCAGCCATCCGCACCATTGCCGGTGCGGGCGCTTACCTGCTCCTCTCCTGAGGCACCGCTGTCAAGGTTTCTTCGATGAGGTCTGCAGAACAATGGAGCCCGTCTCCACCAGGGATTTCAGATTGGAGACGATCTGGGGCCAGCCGCCTGACACCGCCGCGATTAATTTCGAGGGATCGCACTCAATGGTGTGGGTGATGGCCAGCTTGACCGCCGCTCCACTGCGCTCCAGTTCCATCGTGCATAGCGACTCGCCTTCGGCCTTGAGTTCGGGATTTTTCTGATGCTGCCAGCGGATCATCAGCCGCCGTGGCGGCTCAGCTTCGACGATCTCGCCCGCGTCGGTGATGCTGCCGTCGCCGGAGACCATCTTCCACGAGGATCCCACCGTCCACCGGCTTTCGCAGTGCATGCCGAACCAGTACTGCTTCATAAACTCCTCGTCGGTCAGCGCCAACCACAGCTTCTCCGGCGTCGTGCGGATGTAGCTCACATAGACAAAGGTTGATCTAGCCATTGGCTTTCTCCAGTTGTCGTTTCAGATCATCAAGCGCATGCAGGCGCGGCAATCGGACATACTCCGACACCGAGTCCTGTCCGGGTCGTTCAGACCAGATCCGCCGCCGCCGAACGGGTGGGCGAAGGTGTGCCGGTCCCTTTCTCAAGATATGCCTTCAGATTGCGTCATAACTAGCTTGCGTGGCGGATCGATCTCGGCGAACTCACCCCAGCCCTTGTTCGTGGTGCCGTCGTTGAAAAGCACTCTGACGCTCCATTGGCCACAGACCCGCAAGTCCGCTATCCAGTCGGCCCAGCGGTAGTAGTCCGGGTGGCCCCACCAACGCTCGACTTCGTCGGTGGTCAGTGTCAGGAAGATGCGCTCTGGCGGCGCTGCAATCTCAGCTGTGGCGACGATCAGGCCGGCAGCGCCGTCAACGACAGCGCGCGGCGCGCGCCACATCGAGCCGGTGGGCAGCCTGAAGTCAGCTGCGCCTTCGGGTTTATTGCTCATCGGGCCTCCGCACGCTCTCGATGGACGAAGGAGGTCACGTAGGCAAAGGTCGATCTAGCCATTGGGTTTTTCCAGTCGTCGTTTCAGATCTGAGAGAGCCTTGAGGCGCGGTTTTTCGAACTTGGCTATCCAGCGTTCGTAGATCTCCTGTAGGGGTACCGGATTGAGGAAGTGCAGCTTTTCGCGGCCGCGCCGCACGGTGGCGACTAGGTTCGCCGCCTCCAGGAGGTCCAGGTGCTGCGTCACGCCCTGCCGCGTCATGTCCAGGTGTTCGCACAGCTCGTTGAGGGTGCGACCGTCGTTCGCATGCAGCAAGTCCAGCAACTTGCGCCGGCTGGGATCGGCCAGGGCCTTGAAAAGCACGTCGGTGTCGTGGCGCTCTGCCATGTTTTATCCGCAAGTAATCACTTGCCTAAATAATAAGCAAGTATCCACTTGCATGTCAAGCACTGGTCCACGATCGCCAAAGCACGCACCAATCGAGGCCACTCTGGCATGTGCAGCCGGCCTCGGACTGAGACGCAAACCTCGACTAGCGTCGCTCGTACCCGGAGAGAAATACATCGATCGCGCGTCGTACGGCACCGCTCAGAATCTCGGGCTTCACAGTATCAATCACGCCTAGAAGGACACGTTGCAGCAGTTCTGATTCCAGCAAGCTCAGGAGGTGAATGGCGGCGATCTTCGGATCGGCAGTTCGGAGGGTCCCGCGCTTCATTGCCTTTCTCATGAATTCAGCGACCCGCTTCTCGATGGGAACGGTCGCCTGCTCGAATGACAGTTTCCCAATGTCGGAGTGCCGCGATTCGGCAATCGCCAGGCGTCTCACGGCAATCGCGTCGGCTGAATACAGCACGGTCATGAATTTCTGCCCGAAATGCACCAGCTCCCGCTTCAAATCATCTGCATCTGCGTCCAGTTCACCTGTGATCGCTTCTAGCTCATCTTCCTTGGCCTGGTGCATGACCTCGAAAAACAGCTTCTCCTTTGAGGGGAAGTAGTTGTACTACGTCGCTCGGGAGCCGCCGAACCGCGCACGGATGTCAGACATGGAAGCGCGCTCGAACCCGAGTTCTCGAAAAGCTTCGGCAGCGGCTTGGACGATGGCGAGGCGCTTTGATTCAGTTTTGGTCTTCATGGAGACGGATCAACAGATGATGGGTACATTTTGGCGTGAAGACTAGCACGCAAACTACACACGTTCATGCCTCGCCTGACGAGCCGACAGTCTCACACTCAGTCGCGGCGGAGCTCTCCGCCCGTTGCGGCATCTTCCCCCGCAATGCTTTGCTTTGTGAGACAGCTGGCGCGTAGGCCCTGAGAAAGGCGGCTACCGCGCGTCGGGCCGCCAGCGCAGTCTCCTTCTCCTCCGGCGCTGCTTCTCGCACGTGCAGAAGTAACGGCTCGAGGATTTCAGCCTCAAGCAGCGCACTGAGATGATCCGCGGCAAGATCGGGATCATCGCGGCGGAGCGTTCCAGATTCCATGCATGCGGACAGGAATGCCGAAACCCGCGCCCGCAATGCAGTGATCTTATCAAAGAGCAGCTTCCCGGTGCCGGAGCGCGCCGCCTCCGCGATCATGAGGCGACGCACTTCCACCTGTTCGGGAGAGCAAATGAAGTTGAGGACCCCCGTGCCGAAGTTGCGAAGCGCGGCCTGCGGATCGCCCCGGGATGCGTCGAGGTACTTCAGAGTGCCCGACATGTAGTTCTCAAGGGCCGCCATCATGCATTCGACGAATAGTTCTTCTTTTGAGGGGAAGTGACTGTAGATCGTTGCCTTCGACCCGCCGACCTGAGCGGTAATTTCCGCAATTGAGGTCTCGGCAAACCCCTGCGTGCGGAACAGCCGGTAGGCGGTATCCAAGATGGCTTGTCGCTTGATGTCGCTTCTGTTCAAGTGTGCGTCGATTCTTTAACAAACTGGTCCGTTCAGTACAGTTTTGCTTGACAGGTGAATCCAGTCAAGCAATACTATAACTGAACTGAACTGTACCGTACCAGAAGAGGTCAATGGAAGCCATGAAAAGCTCAAATCCCACTGCCCGTCAGCGCCTCGTCAGCGTATTACTCGCCGTCAGCCTCCTCGCATCCGCCGGCTGCGCGCAGCTTCCCCGCCTGGATCCGCCCCCAGCCATGAAAAGCATGGACCGGCTTGGCAGCGCGAACTCGTTCTCTGCGCCCTCCGCGGCGTGGCCGGCCGATGGGTGGTGGCGCGCCTACGAGGACCCTCAGCTCGGAGCGCTCATCGAAGAAGCGCTGCGCGATTCCCCTGACCTCGAAATGGCCAAGGCACGGCTGCACGCTGCGGCAGCCGCATTTCAGGGCGCGGGCGCCACGCGGTTCCCCGAGGTGACCGGCAATGCCCTGCTCAACGAAGGAAAGCAGAGCTATAACTACCTCATTCCGCGTCAGGCCCTGCCGCAGGGCTGGAACGACTACGGTCTCGCGACCCTGGATCTGTCCTGGGAACTCGACTTCTGGGGCAAGAACCGAGCGGCCCTGGCAGCCGCTCTCTCGGAGCAACGGGCTGCTGAGGTCGAGGTAGCACAGACCCGTCTGATCCTGTCGACTGCCGTGGCTTCGGAGTACGCCGGCCTCGTCCATCTGTACACGCTGCGGGACAACGCAGCGGAGACGCTGACTCTGCGCACGAAGACAGTGGCCTTGTTCCGCCAGCGTCACGATTTCGGTCTCGAGACCTTGGCGAGCGTCCGCCAAGTCGAGGCGCGACAGGCAAGCGCGGACGGGAACCTGCTTAGTTTCGATGAGCGTATTGGCCTGCAACGGAATGGTATCGCGGCGCTCTTGGGCGCAGGTCCGGATCGAGGCTTGGCAATCGCCCGTCCGACGGCCCGGTTCGCCGGGTCCCAAGGCTTGCCGACGAACCTGTCCTTGGAACTTCTCGGGCGCCGACCCGACATCGTCGCGGCTCGCTCCCGCATCGAAGCCGCCGCCCGGCGTATCGATCAGCAGAAAGCGGGTTTCTACCCGAGTGTGAACCTTATGGCGTTCGTCGGCGTCCAGTCGCTCGGCATCGCGAACTTGACCAAGTCGGGTTCCGGAATCGGTAGCGTGGGTCCGGCGGTCTCGCTTCCCATTTTCAACACCGAGCGGCTGCAGGGCCAATTGCGGGAAGCTCGCGCCGAGTACGACGCTGCCGTCGCCACTTACAACGCCACACTGTCAAACGCCTTGCGCGAAGTGGCAGACGCGGCGACCAGCCGGAAGTCCCTGGACGGGGAAGCTCGCCGACTCGCGGGCAGCGGTCGTTGCGGCCGCTGAAGCACATCAGATGGTCAGCAAGCGCTACCAAGGTTCGCTTGCGACGTACCTCGATGTGCTGGTTGCCGAAGATGACTTGATCTCAGCCCAGCGCGCCGAAGCCGAATTGGAAACGCGCGCCCTGATTCTTGACGTAGCCCTGGTGCGTGCCCTGGGAGGCGGCTTTTCTTCTGATGGCCCGGGTGCCCAGCCCGGATCCCCCAAAATTTGATCTTTCATGAGGAGTTTGCGATGGACCAGCCAATCGAAGGTTTCACTTCAACCATTTCGGCGGCTTCGACGCCAAAGAACTCGGAGGCCAAGAGCGGCCGCAAGCGAGCGATTCTGTTCTCTCTGCTCGCACTCACCGTAACGGCTGCGGGAGCCGGCTATTGGGTTTACTGGAAGGAGGTCGGATCCCGCTATGTAAAGACGGACAACGCCTATACCGCCGCCGAAGTCGCCTTGGTGACCGCAGAGATCGACGGACCGGTGGCGCAGGTGAATGTCGTCGACAGCCAGCAGGTCACGCGCGGCGATGTGCTGGTCGTGATCGATGATACCGATACCCGACTGGCACTGCGGCAGGCCGAAGCGGATCTCGCACGCGCCAGGGCGCAGGTCACGGCGGCCACGGCCGATGTCGAGCGCTCCGGCATCGACCTGAAACGGCGCGAGGCCTTGATCGAGTCGGGATCCGTCTCGGGGGATGAGCTGACCCGCGTCAAGTATGGCGCAAGCGATGCTCGGGCAGCCCTGGATGCCGCGCGCGCCGCGGTGGCGCTCGCGCAGGCGCGCGTGGATAAGGCGAAAGTTGACCTCGGACGCACGGTCATTCGCTCACCGATTGATGGCGTCATCGCCCGACGGCAGGTCCAGCTCGGACAGCGCGTCCAGCCCTCCACGCCGCTCCTGTCAGTGGTTCCGGTAGCTGAGATGTACGTGGACGCCAACTTCAAGGAAGTGCAGCTGAAAATGGTGCGCCCCGGTCAGAAGGTCGAGCTCGTGTCCGACCTCTATGGCCACAAGGTCGCCTTCCACGGCGTCGTGGAGGGATTCTCCGGTGGTACGGGTGCGGCCTTCGCCCTAATCCCCGCCCAGAACGCCACCGGCAACTGGATCAAGGTCGTGCAGCGGCTCCCCGTTCGCATCCGCCTGAATCCCGATGAACTGGCAACCCATCCGCTTCGAGTCGGACTGTCAATGGATGCCAAGGTCGACCTGCGCAGCAACTCGCGGCAACTCGCATCGACCTCCGCGGCGACTGGCGGCAACTCGTAAGCGATCTTTGCAGCAACTACTGAAGGGACCGGTCATGTCCAAACTTCCAATAGAATCCAAGCTCCGGTCCCCACTCCAGGGCGGCATGCTGTGGGTGGGCGGCATCGTGCTCGCACTCGCGAACTTCGTCGCGGTGCTCAACATGACAATTGCCAACGTCACGGTGCCGAATATCGCGGGCGCACTTGGCGCCGGCTCGAGCCAGGGCACCTGGGTGATTACCTCCTACGCGGTGGCGGAGGCCATCACGGTTCCGCTGACTGGATGGTTGTCCGGGCGCTTTGGCGCTGTGCGGCTTTTTTGCATCTCGGTGGTGCTCTTCGGGGTCTTCTCGCTCCTCTGCGGCATGTCCACATCCCTCGGAATGCTGCTCGGCATGCGCGTGTTGCAGGGTATGGCGGGGGGGCCGCTGCTGGCGCTCTCCCAGACGCTGCTGCTGCGCATCTTCCCCAAGGAGCAGTCCATGCAGGCCATGGGACTTTGGGCGATGACGACACTGCTCGCGCCCGTGGTCGGGCCGGTGCTCGGTGGATGGCTGTGCGACAACTACGCCTGGCCCTGGGTTTTCTTGATCAACGTGCCCATGGCATTGCTCTTCGGTCTGATCGCGTGGGTCCTGCTCAAGCGCTACCAGGATCCTGCGATCATCAAACCCGTCGACAAGATCGGCATGCTCCTGCTCGTCATCTGGGTGGCGGCACTGCAGATCATGCTGGATGAGGGCAAGGACAAGGACTGGTTCTCCTCGATGGAGATCCGCGTGCTCGCCATCACAGCGGCGATCGGCTTTATCAGCTTCCTGATCTGGGAATTGACCGAGAGGAATCCGATCGTCGATCTGCGCGTCTTCCGCCATCGTGGATTCAGTTCCTGCATGTTGGTGCTCGCGCTTGCGTTCGGCGCATTCTTCGGTCTCAACGTGCTGACGCCGCAATGGCTGCAGTACAACATGGGCTACACCACTACCTGGGCGGGACTCGTGGTCGCGTGGGGAGGGCTCCTGTCGGTCGTCTTCTCCCCGATCGCGGCCAAGCTCGCCAACCGAGTCGATCCTCGCATGCTCATCTTCATCGGCTGCTTGTGGCTCGGCCTGGATACGTTCTGGCGCGCCTACGCCACCTCCGACATGAGCTATTGGGTGATCTGCATCCCGCTCTTCTTTATGGGGGTCGGCATGCCGATGTACTACGTCCCCCTGACGGGACTCGCCATGGGATCGGTCAAGGAAGAGGAGACGGCGTCCGCCGCCGGACTCATGAACTTCGTGCGCACGCTCTCCGGTGCCATCGCGACCTCCCTTGTCACCACCTCCTGGCAGAACCGCAGCATCATCGCCCACGCGAAACTCACCGATATCGTGGACCCGACCGGTCAGGTCGCATCGATGTTTCCCCCGGCTTAAGCGGACAGATCGTGCGCGAGATGCTCAACAACCTCGTGACGAGCCAGAGCCTCATGCTCGCCACCAACGGCCTGATGCTGGTGATCGGCGCGGTCTTCATCATCGCATCTGTTTCGATCGTGCTCGCCCCCAGAGCGGCTCGTGCGGTCGACGCTGCGTCAGTCGGACATTGAGTCTGTGATGACAAACGCGCGACAAACGCTTCACAAGCTACCCGAGTGTTCAACGTTCGAGTGCATCGCATTGCTCTTGCAAGGTGGCGGTGCCTTGGGCGCTTACCAGGCGGGGTTGAATCAGGCCCTCTTCGAAGCGCGGCTGGAGCCAGATTGGGTTGCCGGAATCTCGATTGTGGCGTTACACAACTCGACGAGAGGTGACCTGGTATGAGCATCAAGGAAGCGCCCGGATGGCTGCGCGATCACAGCAGCCGCATCATGACCGCAGGAATCATGCTGGCGCTCTTGTATCTTGGGCGGTCCGTGCTGATACCGCTCGCGCTCGCGATCATGCTGAGCTTGTTGGTGACACCGCTGGTTCGGGCGCTGAGGCGACTACGAGTCGGCAGAACCTCTTCAGTGCTCGTTGCGGTTGTGGCATTGGGCGTGTCGTGCATCGGTGTTGCGGCCGCGCTTGGCACGCAAGTCCTGCGCATCGCCGAGAGCCTTCCTCAATACGAATCGAATGTACAACGCAAGCTCAAGACCCTCGAGGAAGTCACCATCGGTTCGCTACTGCGGTTCACTGACGAAACGAGTCGCCTGACCGAGATCCACGATTCCGCAAAGGCGCTACCCGCCCACGCCCGTGATGGCGAGCGCTCCCGGTCAGCGGCGGTGGACGGGGTGGCCATGCTCCAGCGACCGCGAATTGGGGTCCCACCCGCTGCAGCTCATGTGGAAGCTTCTGACAACCGTTTGGCGGCCGGTCCAATTTGCGGGCATCGTGCTTCTTGTCCTGATCTTTGTGTTACTCGAGCACGAATCACTGCGCGACCGCTTCATCCGCATCGCAGGCGCGACCGACATACGTTCGGCAACTCTCGCGCTTAACGACGCCGGCGACCGACTCTCCAGGTATTTTGTTTCACAGTTCATGATCAACGTCGCTTTCGGGCTTGCCATCTGGATGAGCTTGGGCATGCTGCGCCTCCCGCAGGCCCTGCTGTGCGGAATTCTGGCAGGGGTGATGCGCTTCGTACCCTACGTGGGTGTGGCAATCGCCGCGCTCTTTGCCGCCGTCCTTGCCCTGGCCGTCGATCCAGGATGGACACTGGCGGTGAGCACCTTGGGTGTATTCATCCTGCTCGACATCGTCGTGGGACAATTGGTCGAGCCACACCTTTATGGTCACGCCACGGGGTTATCGCCCCTCTCGGTAGTCGTGGGAGCGATATTCTGGAGCTGGCTCTGGGGACCGACCGGGCTGATCCTGTCCACGCCCCTCACCTTGTGTCTGCTGGTTGCGGGGCGGCACACGAAGGGGCTCGGTGTCCTCGAGCTGCTGTTGGGCAATGCGCAGCCGCTGACGTTGCCGCAGAGATTTTACCAACGGGCGCTGTCGGGAGATCCCCACGAGATCATTGCCAATGCGCGAGCGTTTCTGAGACATGCTTCACTCGCAGCGTACTGCGATCGCGTGATGATTCCGGCGTTGCATTTGGCACGGCTCGACGTAGAGGCGGGCGCGACCACTCAGGACCAGCACCTGAAGATTCGCCCCGTCATCGTCGATGTCGCTGCCGCGCTCAGCGGCAACAGCCTCAAGTTCCTGCTGCGCCGTCATCGGGGCGCGGTGCTCGAGGACGTGAATGCCGGACGCTGGTTGCGTCAACAGCGCGAGCAGCTGACCGGCAAATGGCAGGGTCCGCTCGGCGTGCCCCGGGGGTCTATCGTCATCTGCATGGCGTTGGGTTCAGCAGCCGATGATCTTGCGAGCGAGCTGCTCGTGCGGTTGTTGCACAGCGAGAGAATAGACGCCCGGCATTTCTCCACCGCAGACATCGACGCCGGGCTGCCGCCTGGCGCGGACCCAGACGGCGTAGCCATCGTTTTTCTGGTGAGCGCTTTCCCCAGCCCGGAACGCGAGCGCGCCGACTCGATCAGCCAGCAGCTTAAAAAGCTGTTGCCGCAAGCGAACCTCATCAGAGTCTTTTGTCCCGGAGTCACAGCTCTATCCGAACCGGGCAACGGCACCGGCAATCCGGAACCGACCGTGAGCTCTCTCGGGCAGGCGATCGAAATCAGCGCGTCCTGGCAGGAGGAGCGTAACAAGCGAGACCCGTCGCCGGGATATCAATATGCCGATGTTGCGCAAAATGTGTAACGCCGGATGACGTAACGTGTCTTCGCAATTTTCGGGGCGGTGAGTTGAGAAATGCATGAACGGAGAGGCCATCGATGTTGAGCACGCACGTAGAAATCTTGGAATCGATCGGCCGCTTAAGCGTCGCCCTGGCACTGGGCTCAGTGATCGGTTTCGAACGCCAGTGGCGTCAAAAGATGGCAGGCCTGCGTACCAACGCCTTGGTTGCGCTCGGTTCGTGTGGTTTCGTGGTTTTCTCCGCGATGGTGGGGGAGGGAGACCCCACGCGAGTCGCGGCGCAAGTAGTCACCGGAATCGGCTTTCTGGGTGCCGGCATTATTTTGCGGGAGGGAATCAACGTGCACGGACTCAACACGGCAGCTACTTTGTGGTGTTCCGCGATGGTGGGCACTTTCGCCGGCGCCGGTTTTTGGGCGCCCAGCCTGGTGGCTACCGGGTTTGTAGTCGGAACGAACCTCTTGCTGCGTCCTCTGGTACGGCTGATCAACACCCAAAGCCTCTCGACGGCGGATGCAGAGACCTGCTATTCCGTCACACTGACGTGCAAAAGCATGGAAGAAGCGCACCTGCGATCGCTCTTGCTGCATGCACTTTCTCAAGGAGGGCTCAGCCTGCGACGCGTCGATAGGTCCGATATTCCAGACACGCCCAATGTGGTGGTCACCACGCAATTGGTCGCAGCGAGACGCAATGACGCGGCAGTGGAGCAGATTGTGGGGCGGTTGAGTTTGGAACCGCACATCAGCGCGGTGGCCTGGCAAGTGGATCGGACTACCCCGGAGGCCTGGGCTACGGGCTCCGGCATCCGCCAACAAGTGGTGCGCATGAAGACCCTCAATAGCTGGAATTGCGGTCTCGTGAGTGAGCCATCAATGCCGGAATCGGCAAAGGATTAGTCTGCGATCCGGCAGCCTTGATTGATCAGTTTTGAGATCATATCGGCGGGCAAAACACCAGCAGGCCTCTATCCCCGGTAACCAAAAAGTCGGCCCTGGCGTGCGCCGTCAATTGCAGGAACGGCAAATCGCATGGATCACGGCACGTCGGACGCGGCAACGTCTGCCGGCCTGTATCGGAAGCGAGGTCTCGATGAATTAGGGGTACAAAAGTGGCCACAGTGAAATCATCGTGCCAGAACACGAGCGGTACGTATGTGCTTGCAATTACAGGTAAAACCTGGT
>CAWIMH010000008.1:0-18722 GCA_963837035.1 uncultured Pseudomonadota bacterium | reverse complement strand
TATCGTACTCGACGATATCGTCCATGCGCTGAAGCAAGGCGAGCGGGTGAATATCTCGGGCTTTGGTACTTTTTCCGTTTCGAACCGCGAAGCGCGCACCGGCCGGAATCCCAAGACCGGCGAGACCATTGAGATTTCCGCCAGCCGCTCGGCCAAGTTCAAAGCCGGCAAGCAGCTCAAGGATTCACTCAACGATGCGGCCTCGCGCCGGCGGAGCCGTAACCGCGCGGCTGAGGCGCCCCACGGTCCCTTTCGACAGGCGCCGGAGGTCACACGCCGGCGCCGTCATTTTTTTCATCCCCATTTAAGCGGGCGGTTAGCTCAGCGGTAGAGCATCGGCCTTACAAGCCGAGGGTCGCAGGTTCGAAACCTGCACCGCCCACCAATAAAATCAAGGACTTTTTGCAATTCTGGCGGCCTTGGGCTGTGGACTGTGCCCAATTTTGTGCCCTCCCCTTTTGAAAGCTTTCGGGCGGAACGCAGCAAATCAGGGGTGCGACGCCCGAAATCAGGGATGCTTGTCGAAAATCGAGGGATGGCTGCTGTTTTTCGGAGGGCAATTGAGGCGGTCAGGATCGCGTCTTCTGCGAGGCCTTCGATTGCGCCCAATCGTGTGCCCACGCAAGGTCAGAATTTCGTCCGTCCAGGACTGCGATAGCATCGCGCTTGGCCTGGGTCCTGATGTGACTGTAGCGCTCCAGCATCCGCTTGCTGACATGGCCGGCTAGTGACTTGATGGTCTCCTCGCTGACGTGAGGATTCTCGGCAAGGCGCGAAATGAAGGAGTGCCGACAATCGTGCCAGCGGTACCGGACTCCGGCCTCCTCGAACGCAAGCCGCCAAGCCTTTTTCCATTCGCCGATCGGTTGGTCCAGGCTAATGTCCCAGATGTAGGGCTTGCGGGCGTCGCCTCCAAGACCAACCCGGTGGCGCGGAAAAACGTAGCTGCCCTCCTCCGCGTTCGGAAATCGCGAGAACCAAAGACTCAGAACAGCGCACGCGCGGGAAGTGAGAGGAACCAAACGACCGGTCCCCGCGTCGGTCTTGGACTTTTGGACGGTAAGCGCGCCTTGCTGGATCGTTCCATTTTCCCAGACCAGAGAAAGATCGCGCCTGGTGAGAGACCTCAATTCGGAGGCCCGAAGGCCTGTGTCTATGGCAAGTATAAACAGGGGCAGCAGTGCCGGTGAGCGGCTGGCCGCGATCGCGTCCAAGAGTTTTTCTTCGTCCGCAAAACTGATCGCGCGCCCGACATCGTGCCGCTCTGGCAATTTCTTGATGCCTCGCCGTTCAAGCTCGTCCAGAACGCCGCCCCAAAAGCCCTTGGACTTCAGGATGCCCCTGAGCGCGGCGACCTCGTAGTTGACCGTGCGTGGGGCAAGACCCACCGATACTCGCTGACTTCGCAGCCTCAAGACGTCATCTGCCGTGATGTCACAGACCAGGCGGTGCCCAAACTCGGCAGACAGGGTGGCGACATGGTGGTGGAATCGCTCAAGGCTCTTCGGCGCCAAGGTACTCTTTGACGCCAACCATTCGCGCGCCGCGATTCCGAACAATGGCGTTCGGTCGCGCTTCGGGATGCGGTTGACTGCCAGTTCCAACTCCCGCCTGCGCGCTCGTTCGGCTTCTCGGGCGACAGTCTTCGAGTTGGTTTTCGCGGAGTCACGGATCAACTGTCCCTGAAACAGAAATTTATACCAATACGTTTGGCCTCGTTTGTAGACGCTCATCGTCGCTTCTACCTCAACTCACGAACATGCGGGCTTACGCCGCCCGGTCACTCGCCTCCGCCAGATAGCGGCGCACGTCACTATCGAGCAGGACAACTCGCCGCCCGAGATGCGCAGCCTTGAGCCGACCGCGCTTCACCTCAAGGCGTAGAAACGGCACCGACACGCTCAGACTGCGTGCCAACTCCTCAAACGTCCAACCGAGTTTCTCGTTGCTGAATTTCTTCTCACGATCCATAACACCGTCACTCCCGTCAGGTCATGCCAGCCATTTCAGACTCGCCACAAGCATTCGCGTCGCCAGCCGTGGCGCCGTGCATCGTCCGCCGAAGCTGTAGCGCTGAGGTGTAGTGCCGAAAGTCGCGTTTCATGCTTGTGCTCAGAGCCGCGGTGAGAATTGCTTGAAGCGTCGTCTGTGGAATGGCCGTACATTTGTAGCTATATAGCTAGTTTCAATACATGGGTCAAGTTCTGCGATCGAACGTCAAGAAAGCATGCGGAGTGCCATTGAGAGTCGGTTGAGCCTCTTGCAAATGCTTTCGCGCAATCCTCGGAGACGATCAGATGGCTTTGCGTGAGCACTTTTCCCCGTCGCCCTTCAACTGCGGATTGAGGGCGACGGGAAAAAGTGCTGGTGGCGGGGGCGGGCAAGGGTAGAATTTCGGGATGCGCAGTCGCGGCGCTTGGCGGCACGCCGGCCAGCGGTTCTTCGCTGGCCAAGGGCTGCGCGCCGCGACAAGCCACAAATGGGCCTGTCGATCGCGGCTTGGATTCCATGTAGCGAATAGACCTGTTCCAACCGGTTCTCATCTTCGCATTCCATGGGCTTGGTGGAGGTTATGGAGGGCGCGTTCGGGAATAACTTTGATCCCGTGCTGGAGATTGGGGCGAACGCGCTCCAGCGCGAGTGATTTCTCGCGATTGCGCCCCACCGCCAAGTCGAGTCTGGCACGGTCGTCCGTGTACAGGCTCACCGCATGTCGTGCCCGGCTGATGGAGACGTAGAACTGCTTGCGGTTCACCAGTTCGGGCGAGCGGTTGGTGTCCACGTGTACGATGACGCGATCGACGGTGGTCCCTTGGCTTGAGTGTGAGGTCGAGGCGTAGCCGTAGTCGATGTGCCGGAGTCTTTGGACTGCCGCAGCTGACCTCGCGTCCGCCGTCGAAGCGGAGCAGGGCTTTGCGGTGGTCGATTGCTGCGACAGTTGCGAACTCGCCGTTGGCGATCTCAAGCGCCCGGTCAGGAGCGCGGAACTGAATCCGATCGCCCTTGGCGAAAACGCGTTGCTCACGGCGGAACACTTCGACGCCAGAGAGCCGGCGCGGATTGTAGGCGATGCGTTGGCCATCGGTGGTCTGGACCATAAGCCGGTTCGTCTCGCGATCAACCGCCTCGATGCTGGCATAGCTGCCCTTCTCAAGCGCCATCTTCTTGCTCCCGCGAGTGAAACGGATGACGTCGCCGATCTCGTAGCTGTGCGCTTGACTCCGTTGCGGACGCGTAAGATCGCGGCTCACAAGGATGGTTTGGTCGACGCCCTGCGAAGCGACCTGGCCGCGCGCTGGTGAGAGCTTCACGGATCGCCGCGTTCAGTTGCCGACGTTCGATGTTGGCGGGGCTTACGACCAGCACGCGCTCTCCCGCCTCGTGCGCGACGGAGTACTCCACAGCGATCGCGTGGTGGCGCTCGCCGATATCCGCTATCTCGCGGATGCGACGCTGCCGGTCGAGCAGCGTGAGCGCATCGGCGATCTTGCCCGCCGCCGCAAACCCGACCGCCTCGCGCAGTTGTGGGTCGCGCTGGCGGCGGATGGTTTCCAGCCGGGCAACAGTCATTCCAGCCTGCTGCATCTGATAGACAGGCCTTCCGGCCTCGATGGCGTGATGCTGATGCTGGTCGCCGACGAAGACAATGCGCTCGACTCCGGCCTCGCGCGCTTTGCGTAGCAGGCGGTTGACCTGGCGGGTTGCGAGCAGGCTCGACTCATCGATGATCCAAAGTTGCCGCTGGCTTGGCTCGGGAAGTCTATTTTCCAGCAGGCTCGCCACCGTGCGGGCGGGGAGACCGGCTTCGGACAGCGCCTTGACGGCGCGAGTGGTCGGCGCAAAGCCGTACACCGAATAGCCGTGCCCTTCGGCAAATTCTCGAATCGCGGCGACTGTCGTGGTCTTGGTACTGCCGGCGCGCCCTTCGATCGCCGTGAGCCAGTCGGTCGCTGTCAGGGTAAGCTTCGCCACCTCCGCCTGGTCGGCGAGCAGTCCTTTTCTGGTCGCCCACGCCTGAACCTGGTCGGTGTTCGCGATGGGCTGGGTTCGGCGTTGCCCCGCGAGCATGAGGTCGAGGTTGTCGCGCTCCAGCGCGATCATCTCGGGCGTGGTGTATGCGCCTTGAGACGAAAAGACCGAAGCGCTCGCGCGGATGAGTCGGCCGCTTCGTTCGGCGCGCTCGCTCTCATCGCGTACGCGGGAGAGATCGGCTTTGCCCATCGCGTGCTGAAGCGCGACGGTCTCTAGTGCGCGGCGATCGATGACCGCTTCACGCTCGATGTTGTGAGCAACGCTGTAACGGAGCGAATCCGTGACGGATTCCTGCTTGTCGAATGCGAGCGGACCCCGCGTGTGCGCCTCGTCAGCAACGCGTTCGATTGCGATCCCGTAATGGCGCGCGCGCGCCTGCCATTCGGCGCGAAGTTCATCTTCGCTGCGGACGTCCTTCGCAAGTCTGCTCTGATGGGCGATGTTCTGCGCTGCGGCGGCGCCGTTTACGCCTCGGCGTTCCATCTCCTCCTCGATGTCCTGGCGCCGGCGCGAGAACGCCATCACCTGCTCGCGGGTGTAACCCTCAAGCTCCCAGCGGCCGTCGGCTCCGGTGACGTCGATGCGGTAGCCGAGATTCCGCACCTCGCGGGCAAGTTCGGATCGGTAAACGGCGCGTCGCGAACGCCTGCGAGCGATAAATTTCGACCGGATCGAGGCCGCGCCATTGGCCGTCGGGACGCCGGGTCATGTTGGCGATGACGACGTGGGTGTGGAGATGCGGGTCGGGACCATAGCCGTCGTCGGCGCCTTTGGCCGGCCGCGCGGCGATATGGTCGAAGCGGGCCGCGACGATGTTTTCGGTTACGACCCATTCGCTGCCGCCCCGCTGGCGCGAAAGCGCGTAGCGCTCAAGCTCGGCAAGCGCGCGAGTGACGGCGGCGCGATGCGCCTCGGCAAGTCTCGCGTCGCCGCCAACCAAGGCTTGGATGCTGACCGACTTGGGCGCGTTGAAGGTCGCGTCCCATCCGGCGCGCCGCTCGCTGCGGCCGTTGGCGTTGCGGACGATAACCTCGCCGGTTGAAGGCCGCAGACCGTGCAGCACGGCGCGAAAGTCCTCCGACGCGATCTCGCCCCCGAGCCCGAGCGCGGTGGCGCCTTCGCCGAACCACTGCCCGACGACACCTCGTTTTTCGGTGTAGTAGTCGTCCTGCGAGTATTTTTCCTCGTAGTAGGTCTCGGCCTGGGCGGCGCTCAACGCCCCTTTTGACATTACCAGCATAGTTCAAGCTCGAAGGCGGTTCGCCGCAGGCGCGACTTGGTGTGAAGCTGGTCCGTTGTCACGATCGCTCTGGACCGGAACCTTGCCGCTACTATTTACGATCGCAGGCGACTCAGTCCTCATGAGAGTCGCGACTCTGGGAACAAAGCCGGGCCGGCGTCTTACTGGAGCAAAATAGGGGATGGTCACTCGCGCGCGATGATGGCCAGTGATGCAGAGGTAGCCCTCGAACGGCGGCAGGAGCAGAATCTCGCTGCCAAGCACGGCGCTCTCCGTCACTCGATGCGGGTGAATGCTGAAGCTGTCGCGCGAGTCTCTCAGCGCGGTGTTGGCGCCGATTTCCGCTCGGCTTACTTCGCGCTCGCCGATTTGGGCGCTCGACCAGCGCGCCGTCTCAGACTCACCGGTGCGCAGAATCAGTTTGGTCGCCGGCGCCGCGGCGAGCGTTGCGGTTTGCTCGTGGCCATAAATCGCTCGAAGCTGGGTAATCGCCTGAAAGCCGAGCACCGCGCAGAGTCCGCGTTTACGCCCGCGCACGACCAACGCCTCAAGCTGGCTTTGGCGTTTCAGCACCGGAATCTCATCGGCGATGATCCACACCTGTTCGCGCCGATCCTGCGCCGCCATCAGGCGGCGGATGATGCAATCGAGCCAGACGCTTTGCAGCGGCAGCGCTGCGTCGCGCGAATCTTCGGTCGAGGTCAGGAACAGCCATCCCTGGCGGGCTTGCGCCCATTCAAGCGCACTCCACGTCCGCTCGCTTGGCGCGGGCAGATGGCGGAAGGAATTGGTCGCGTTGTAGGCCGTGGCGACGATGCCGGCGCCCTGCTCGTGCGCGCCGGGATCGATAAGCGCCTCGGCGGTCGTGCCCCGAAGCGACTCCTTGAGTTTCTGCCTCGGCAGCGCGAGCAACTTCGGGATGTCGCCCGGCTCGCGCGACCCGATGCCGTCGAGCAGCCCGACGATCAACGTGCGCGCCGATTGGCGGAAGAAGAAGTCACCACCGCTCTGGCCAAACATATTGGGCGGGTCGGGGATGAGCGCCGCCGCCAGCGCCTCGGCCTCCATCGCCTCGCTCCCCGGTCTGAGCTCCCACCACGGCGACCAAGCCGGGCAGCGCGCATCGACCGGATTCAGGATCAAGTCGCCGCGACCGGAGCGGTAGAACTCCGGCACGTACTCGCACTCCGGGTCGAGGACCACGGCTGTTTCTCCGCGCGCGGCGATCTGCCGCAGCATGTGCCTGATGGCGGTGGACTTGCCCGAGCCGGGCGCGCCTACGAATAGGAAATGCTGTGATTCAAGCATACGCGGAATGCGGATGCCTCCGACCTCGATGCCGTCGCCCGAAAGGGCGCGGCCCAGGCGGCGGGTTGAAGTGACGTTGGCACCGCGCACATAGCGATCCTCGGTCGGATCTCGTTCCGGCCCGAAGAAGACGATGATGATCACCCCCATGATGAGCAGAGTTAGGAACAATCCCCACCACGCGTAGTGCCAGAAC
Source organism: uncultured Pseudomonadota bacterium (assembly GCA_963837035.1). Classification (GTDB taxonomy): domain Bacteria; phylum Desulfobacterota; class Binatia; order Binatales; family Binataceae; genus JASHZA01. Next base: position 11,946 of record CAWIMH010000008.1, on the reverse strand, counting down.
CAGCCGGTGAACGAGCCGCCGAGGTAATACTTGTAGCAGAGGAATCGATACATGCTCGGGATGGTGTAGCGTCCGCCGCGATAGGGCACGGAGCCGAACGGCAGTGGTATCTCTTCGGTAAAGAACCATGTCAGCATCCACGTGCCAAAATAGTTGTGAGCCGCGGGACCGCCGTAGTAGCCGGTCCAGCACCAGACCAAGGCAAGAGTCAGGACCGCCCACAGCGTAACCGTGACGGCAACTGCCCGTGCGGCAAGTTGCGTCCAAACCGAAAGCGATGCGGTTTCGGTTCGCCATCCGACCGCTCGACGGATGTGGGGCCTCATTGCTTGGCCTCCTCCGCTCCGGCAAGCCGGGTGATGTACTGCTGAGCGCTCTTCTCCGACGCCTCGATGATCTCGTCCACCACGGGAGCGCTCAGATTCTGGTCAAGCGAGTGGAAGAGGGCCGAGCGGGTCTTGACCACTTCGAACAGCAGTTGACCGTAATGCTCGGATTCCGTCTGTCCGAGCAGCTCGCAGGTCTTTCTGAGCGCGTCGAGTTTTTCGCCAAGCTTCGCCAGCGCCGCGGGATCAAGACCGCCCCGCTGGGTCGCGCCGTTCTCGAATTGACCGCTGATGAGCGACTGGATGAGCGTGGTCGGAGCGATGCCGACGCCCGTCGCCTGCGCTTCGATGCGTGCGGCAACCTGCTCGGGAAGCCTGATCGTGAATGTTTGTTTCGCTTGTTCGGTCATGTAACTGAACCTCCTCGCCTGCAAGCAGCGGTGAACCGCCTGTTTGCATCGCAAAATCAAGGACTTGGGCGCCCGCTGTCTTCCGCTCTGAATTCTGTAAGCGCGTTACGAATTCTCCTGCTTGCACAATAAAAACGCGGGCTTTTGCGCTTTCCGCCGATCCTCTGCTGCAAGCATCCTTCATTCGGGAATGAGTGACGTGTCAACAAATCCCACGTGCGAGGCTCTGGCCGAGCACGTCAGCGGGCGCCACACTTCTCCCAGTCACCCTTGCGCCTTCGTGCTGCCGTTGGGGGAAGACATATCGGTGTTATGGACGTGACTCCTGTTGTCGCCAGAGCGCTGCCACGTCTGAAACTCACGGTCCGCGTCAATGAAGGCATGGAGGATCTCCGGGATGAGCGCCTTTGGCTCCACCGATTCGCCGTGGACGTGCTCGTAGTAGCGCGCGTAACTCTCCAGCGCGACGTTGAGATCGCCGCCGAGCGTGACGCGCACCTGTACCGAACGAAGCGCCTTTTCGATGCGGGTGAGTTTCATATCGTGCCTCCAGAAATTGCCGAAATGTTACCCTGTTGTCTGCTGACGTTGCGTCACAACGAGGCTGGACTTAGGGAACCAGATAGTTCATCAGCCGGAGCACGCCCAGTGCCACGCTGACGCCGAGCGCTGTCCTGCGCAAAGCGCCGGGCAATGTCACTGTCGCCGGCTATCGCGTAAACGAAAACCGCTCCGATGAACGACATCGTAATGAGCGCGTGAGCCACCGGACCAACGAGCGTTTGTTGCAGAGTGTCGAGCGGCTGATCCCAGGGCAATTCTGCGGCGGTCGCTGCCCAGGACGACGCGGGTTGAAGCACCACCGCTGCTGCCGTGGCAGCGGCAACGACGAACCTATCGATTTGCGCGGACGCCATCTTCATTGCGCGCCCTCGATGTCGTTTCTTTGCCTGCGGACTCAGCCACGACTCGATCGCGTTCCGGCTGTTGGCGTGTCTTTTCATGCCACATTCATCTTCGCATTTCATAGCTACTGGCCTAGCTCGCTACATAGCTAGCTATCACGGCGCGGGATGTGTCAAGCGGGGAAGAACTGCCGCGGCGGCGAAACCGGCGAGGTAGGGGAGATTACTCGGTCAGATAGCCGAGCTGGGAGAGCCGCACGGTGGCGGCGTCCACGGACACATCGAAGGCGAGGGATATTCGGTCGCTTAGTCCGGGGGCGTCAGGTGAGGTCCTTGCAACCGGCGGCTGTTCTTTGCGGTTACGAAAATACGCCTCCACCGCACGCCGCATGAAGCTCTCCGGCATCAGCAGGCAGCCCGAGGCGTAGCCCGCCTGCCACTCGAACCAGTCCACTACCGCGCTGGTCGGAAGCATGCTGTGCCAGTAGCAGAGCTGCGGACCGCTCGAAGTGGCGTATTTGTCGTAAAGCCATGTGTGCAGCAGGACGTGGCCATACTCGTGAGTGAGCGTCGTCCGCAAGCGGTTGTTGCGATGCTGCTGCTCCCAGAGTTCGCGGGCGATCGTTACCAGCGGCTTCTTGCCACGCTCAAACTTCGTGTATCCGAAGACCTCGTAGCGCTCGTCAGAGAGATTCATCGCGAGGTCGAGCTCGGCGGCGTCACGTTCGATGAGCACGGTCAGCGCTTCGGTCGGTACCGGAATCCGCTCAAACCCGTAGCGCTCGCGCAGGAAGCCGATGATCGTTTCCTCGCACTTGCTGTTCAAGTTCCGAGATTTCCCAATAGGGCCGCTTCTTGAACCGGCCCGTGCGGTCCGGCACCATCTTCACGGCTTTCTCTCCCGCTTAACTTCCCGGCGAAAAGCCTTAAAGGCTGCTGCCAGTTCGTCGGGTTTCAAGCCCTTAGCGTTGAGGTCTGGCGGCATCCGGCCGGCCAGAAAGTAGAGAATGTCGGAATCGCACTTGCAGGACCTTCGCCATTTGCACCAGCACTTCGTCCGAGGGTTTGCGGCGGTCGTGCTCGAGATCGACCAGGTACGGGATGGAGATCGGTTTCCCGTCGGCGTTACGGATGCCCGCGACTACCTCTCTACCGCTTAGCCCAAGCTCTTTGCGCCGGTCAACTATGAATTGGCCAAAGGTTTTCATTCCTAGCTATATAGCAGATTAGCTGTCAGATCGGAACAGCCAGTGTCGGACAAGCACACTGGCAAGAAGCTCGAATTTTTTTGCAAAGATTTCGGACGAGTTCCCGTGGACGGAACTGTACTTAGGCGAGTTCGAAGATATTGCGAACGTTCTTTATCGCAATCGGCCTGAAGATCACGAGGTCGCCGGACTTTTTTGCTCTACAGACCTAGAACTGTAACTTCGTCTCGCGTTGCCGAAGCCGGCCAGAAATAGACCCTTTTTTTCACGATGTCGTAATTCGCGTCTAGCTTGGGTTCCATGAGCAGGATGGCGGTGACGCGCCGCGCAATATCCGTAACGGCGCGGGCTTCATCCATCGTGAGCGCGCGTCCCAGAATCTCGCGCTCACGATAGCTGAGCCGCTTTTTGATCGCCAGCCTGCTCGATTACCGGATGCCCACGTGTCTCGACCTGCCGCAAATCGAGACAATCCTGGTCGAAGTTCCGAACCGGGCCCATCCGCTGGGAACGCGCGGCGCAGGCGAGATTGCGATCGTGCCAGCGCTGGCGGCCGTAGCTAACGCGATTTATGATGCGCTCGAGGTACGCAGTCCGGAGTTGCCGATGTCGCCGCCGCGATTACTCGAAGCGATCCTCGCCAAGCCTGTCACAGCGGAGAGTCAGGCCGCGGCTGACTGAAGCCGTGATCGGCGCCTTCACCTAGGCACTGGGCAGGCGGGACGGCCGCTGGTCCTTCTTCCGAACGCGCAGGTTGGCCTCAAGGGGCGTTGAGCGTCTTGTCGCGCGACCGTTTTTGCTCAGATCCCCGGTTACCTAAATGCCCTGCTTTAAACGGTCCGGGTCGTACCGTCTAGGTAGGCTGAACTAAGAAAAGTGCATGATTTGGTTGGCATTTCGTCCCATATCGAACTGCCCGGTCTGGTCATTGGCCACGATCACGCGTTTTGTCCGCATTTCCTTCCTCGCATTCTTTACCGATCAAGCCTTGACCGAATTCTCCCTACAGAGTGGGCGTCGCCCCACTATACGAACCACCACGCGATAGTGATCGCCTCGGTTGCTATCGAACCTATTAGCCGGCGAAGCGCGGTTCGGGTTTCCCCTTTACGTCCAGTCCTTTGATAGTGAAAAGGCTGCCGCCTTCGGCGCCAGGTTCCATGCCCAGGATCTTCTCGCCGATCGAGGTCGCATACATCACGTCGAGATTGTCACCGCCGAACATTACGCTGGTGATGATGGGCACTGGCACCTCGACGGTCCGGGCGATCGAGCCATCAGGCTTGAAGCAAACGATCTTCCCGCCGCCGGCGATTGCAGACCATAGATTTCCTTCGGCATCGACCGTGGCACCATCGGGAGCTCCGCCGAGGCCCTTGGTCTTTGCAAAGAGGCGCTTATTGGAAACCGTTCCGGTAGCGAGATCGTAGTCATACGCGGAGATCATCCCGCTCACACTATCGGCGCAGTAAAACGTTCGATTGTTGGGGCTGAAACATGGACCGTTGGTGCATCCGATGGTGGGTTCGAGCGTGGTGCACTTCAGCGACGCGTCGAGACTAAAGATCGATCCAATTTTCTGGGTGAAATTGGAGTCTCGAGTGCCCGCGATGAATCTGCCGCGCGCATCGGTCTTGCCGTCATTGAAGGTCGTTCCCGGCTTGGCTATGGGGTCGCCGACCTGCTTGGCCTCACCCGATTCAAAATCGAACAGGTAGAAACCATCAGAGAGCGCTAGGACGGCGCCGCCCTTTTCACGCAGAGCGAACGAGCCAATTGGCTTCGGCGTCTTCCACGATTTGATGTCGTTGGTTTTTGGATCGAGACGATAGATGGCTGGCACGCCGATATCGATCCAGTAAAGTGCTTTCTCAGCGACATCCCATAGCGGGCCTTCGCCGAGCTTGTTTTTGACCTCACCGATTTTTTCGATTGTGATCGACATGTTTGGGTCGCCCTCAATTTGTCCTTACCGATTTATGGCTACCGCGCGGGTTTTGCCGCACGGAGCATTGTGGTCCCGCTATAGCAGGTCTGCGCTCGGATTTCACGATCGGCGCTTGCCTCGGTAGTGGGTCAGTTTGAAATCCGGCGCTCTTGAAAGGCCGCTGTCTCCAGCGATGGAAGCAAGGGTAACAGATCGACTATGGTCGCTGGACGATATCGTACGAATTGTGGACGAATGGAAGCCTCTACAAACGACGCGGGAGCCACGACAAATGCCACCAAATAGGATCGGACCTATCGTCCGAATTGCCGAGATAGAAATCGATCCGACCCAAATTGATGCGTACAATGCGCTGCTCTCGGAAGAAGTCGAAACCTCGGTGCAGATCGAGCCGGGAGTCCTTGCTCTCTATGCGGTGTCGATTAAAGGCAGTCTCGACAAAGTACGCGTGATCGAGGTCTATGCAGATAACGCGGCTTACGAAGCCCATCTGATGACCCCGCATTTTCTCAAGTACAAGACCCACGCGGCGGGTATGGTCAAGGCGCTGCGACTGTTTGAAACTGAGCCGATCAATCTCAAATCCAAGGGTGAGATTTCAAACTGACCCACTACCCTTGCCTCGCAGATTCTTGCCTCGATAAGTGCCATTAAGAGCGACGAGCAAGATCTTATTGAGACGGGTATCTTTAGCGGGCGCGGACTCCTTGAAGATAAGGTCTTTACCGCGAAGCCAATCCCGAAGGAAGATGAAACACAGGGGTCCCGACACGTGGTAGCGCGGACACCACAGCGGACATTCCAGGAAGATCAAACCCTTTGATTTCCAAAATCGCCGATCGAAGTAAAGGGAGCTAATTGACCGCGCAAGAAGGAATAGCCGTGACAACGTCGAACCTCCTCATCCTGCTCGGCAGTCAAAACGAAACGGTACGCCAAACCTTGCGGAGGGCGACCCTCTCGGTCTACAAGTCAAGGGGAAAGCGGAGGGAAAACAGAAAGCGCAATTCAAAACATTTGTGCCGCGCTAGAACAACAAACGGCGGCCGATGACGGAAGTGCCAGATTCACGGGCGAGCCAACTTAATCCTTCAATCAAGGGCACAATCAATGGGCATTAAGGTGACGAAAGGGGCTCCCGAGCTTCAGTTCGAAATCGAGCAGTTCTACTACCATGAAGCCCAGTTGCTCGACGATCATCGCTATGGCGAATGGCTTGACCTCTTCGCCGGCGACGCCCGCTATTGGATGCCCACACGCGCTAACCGTCTGCTGCGCGAAGATGACCAAGAGGCCACTGCGCGCGGGGAGTTCGCGCTCTTCGACGATAATAAAAAAACTCTGGGCTCGCGCGTCAAACAGATGGAGTCGCGAACGCACTGGGCCGAAAATCCTCGGACGCTTGGACGAAGCGGCGAGCATCGGGGGCATTCTGGAACCGCTGGCGAAGCGGATCGGCCGATACTACTCGATCGCGATTTATCTCAGCTCCCGGGTCCGGGCAGAGTTTAGCCGCGCTGCAGACCTCGCCAAACTCGAGACCGATCTGCGTCAGACACCCAAACCGGAAGAGACCGCAGGCTTTACATTCTGGAAGGTTCTAGTCGAGGTACAAACAAGCCTTACTGAATTCTTTCACGGAAACTGGGCCGCTGCGCTGTCTCATGCTACAGCTGCCCATCGCCAAGAAGGGGGCAGTTCTGTCGAGGGATTCGGCACCGGAACGCTTTTTCGACAGATGGCTTACGCGGGCGATCGAAATGCTGCGCGCGCAGTCTTGGATGAAAAGCGCAGTTCGCTGCCTGTTCGCGGCCAATCGAATACCAGAGGTTCATGGCTGATGCTCGCCCTTGTGATCGAGGGTCTCGTCATGCTCGGCGAGCGATCGTTAGCTTGAGAGCTTTGTCCGCTGGTTGATGAGTTGTTAGACACTGGAGCCGTGGCTCTTTGGCCGATCTTCCGCCTCACCCATACTATCGCGGGCGTCGCCGCGGCTGCGGCACGTGAGTGGGAAACCGCTGAAGATCGTTTTCAGATCGCGCTCCAGCAAGCAGTGTCCTATCCCGACCGCCTCGAACAGGCGGAGATACGGCGCTTCCACGCGATGATGCTAATCGATCGCGCCGGGTCAGGCGATCGCGACAAAGCGCTCATCCTCCTCAGTGAAGCCCTAGAAAGTTACACTCAAATCGGAATGCCCCGCCATATCGAGATGACACGGACACTGCTAAGCCAGAGCGCCTGACAAGCCTGCACGGATTGCCCGGTTAGATGGAGCAGGGCTTTGAGCTTTGCCCGCCAAGTGCCTCAACCGGAAGTCGATCGCTGAGGCGGCGCCATTTAGCTCGCCCACATACGAATTCGAGGAGTTCATCAGCTAAGAGCGCTTCTTACGGAACAGCGATACGATTAAGGTCCATGTCTCTGAGAATTTGGCAGACGCTCAGTGCTGGATTTTTGAGTCGGGCGGCGTCTCGGTCAGTGAATTATGCTTCACTCCGCCATATCGAGACCGCTCTGAACATGGGCTGCGAGCCTCTCGCCACGACTGATCGAGAGGCGATCGTCGAGACGGTTGTTAGGTGGGCGAGCCGCCGTCGCAACTGCCGCGCCGCGCGCAAGCAGAGGCGCTTGACGACTCGATGTAAACCTGGAACGAAGCGTTTTGAGACTGCACTGCCGCTGACCATTTCGTTCCCCCTTCGAGCAGAGTCGGAGGCTGCCGCGCACCATCGCCGAAGGAAACGACAGATTGACATAGAGCCCAGCTTTCCTGTAGTGATGGCTATAGAGTACCGTATCAGGCGCTACAGAAATGCGGATGGAACCATCAGCCGTCTGCGTGAATCGTTGCGCGGCGTGGACCGGACCTAACCTCGTCGAGGCGATCGTTTTGCGGACAAAGGGCTCCCGCAATTTCAAGGCGCGAGGCGAATCAAGACTTTTGGAGACGGCGCTCGCAAGCGTAGCGCGAATGCAGACGAATGGGCGTTGAGGCAACCGGTGGCACGAATCGCTTCTATAATTGAAACAAACTCGGTGCGGCAAATAAGCTCCCGCGAGCGTATCCTCGACGGGGCAGAAAAGCTGCTGGCCGAACGAGGCTACGCCGCCGCAAGCATCGCGTTGATCGCCAAAACGTCCGGCCTTCCAGCCAGCTCCATCTATTGGCACTTCGACTCGAAAGAGAACCTGCTCGCCGCGGTGGTGGAGCGCGGTGCGCGCAGATGGCTCGATTCTCAACCTCGGTGGCATTCCTTCAAAGGTGACTTCGCTGCGTTCCTACGAGCCATCCAAAAGGCGACAGAGGCTCAGCCGCCTTTTCTTCGGATCTTAATGATGCTGATCCTCGATCAGAGCTCGACCTCTCCACGCGTGCGGCGGACCATGAGCAACGTCTGGCTCGATGTTCTGACAAGAATTCAGCATATCCTGGCCGAGCATTTTCGGCTCGGCTCCGATGCGCGCGGACACGCAATTGCCGAGCGGATGGCGCGCTTCATACTGGCCTTGGCCGATGGCGCGTTCGTCGATTCATACATAGATCCTGACGGCGTCGCGACGGAGAAACTGTTCGTCGATCTGGCGATCGCGTTGGAGACACTCGCCACAAGCCTGGACACAAAGATGTGACTGTAATCGAGGAACGCAGATGCAAACCGAGAAACAGCAATTCACTGCTATTGCTCCGAGCAAGTTCGCTCACGTCGTCTACAAGACTCACAAGTTTGAGCAGATGGTCGATTGGTATCTCAAAGTGTTCAATGCCCGAATTCAGCATCGCGATGACCGGCTCGCGTTCCTGACCTACGACAAAGAACACCATCGTTTTGCTTTCATCAATCTCGGCCCAGCCATCGAGGAGCATCCACGACGCGAGGACGACGCCGGCGTTCATCATGTCGCCTACACCTGGAAGAACCTCGGTGAGCTAGTGGAGACCTACAAGCGCCTCAAGGCACTGGGGATTGCACCAGCGCAGCCGATTCGTCACGGTCTTACGCTCTCGATGTACTATCACGATCCGGACAGAAACATGCTCGAGTTCCAGATCGATTTAATGGATCCAGAATCGGCGAATGCGTTCATGGCCGGATCGGCGTTTTCCGCCAATCCAGTCGGTGAACGATTCAACCCCGACGAATTAGTAGCCCGCTTCGATGCCGGTGAGCCGGCCGACGACATTATCTTCCGTACCGATCAACCAGAGCGTAACGGTCAGACCCACTCTGGCACGCGAACCAACAGCAGCGATCAAGGGCACGCGATCAGCCCTAAAGCGACGCAGATATCTCCCGAACTTCAGCATGAAATCGAGCAGTTCTACTACCACGAAGCCGAGTTGCTCGACGATCATCTCTACAGTGAATGGCTCGATCTTTTCGCCGGCGACGCCCGCTATTGGATGCCCACGCGCGCCAACCGCCTGGTGCGCGAAGATGACCAGGAGGCGACTACGCACGGGGAGTTCGCGCTCTTCGACGATAATAAAAAAACTCTGGGCTGGCGTGTCAAACAGATGGAGTCGCTAACGCACTGGGCCGAAAATCCTCGCAGCCGCACCCGCCACCTGGTCAGCAACGTGCGCATCGCGCCGGCTAAGTCCGTCGGCGAATACGAGACGAAGTCTAATTTCATCTGCTATCGCAACCGCCTCTCGGACGAGGTTGATATCTGGGTCGGTGAGCGAACTGACTTGCTACGCCGTGATGAGCAGGAATGGCGCATTGCCTTCCGTAAGATCCTGCTCGATCAAAACGTGGTCCTGTCGAAAAACTTGAGCGTCTTTTTCTAGTCCGAGGATCAAGCACATGAGCTTTCGCGTAAATCCAGCCGAATCCCTCGAGCAAATGGTCGATTGGGAGCACGGCCTGATCACGGGCCGCATCTTTACCGACGACGAGATCTATAAGCAGGAGGCTGAAAAGCTTTTCCCCCGCGCTTGGATCTATCTCGCTCACGAAGACCAACTGAAAAATTACGGCGATTTCCTCACCACCTACATCGGCGCCGATCGCATCCTCATCGTTCGGCAACGCGATGGCTCGATCAAGGGCCTCCTCAACGCCTGCCGGCACCGCGGGATGACCGTCTGTCGTGCGGACCTCGGGAACGCAAAATCCTTTATGTGTTCCTTCCACGGCTGGACTTATGACTCCGCTGGCAATCTGATCTCCGCGCCCCATCTCGACAGTGCCTATCATGGCCAACTCGACAAGTCCCAGTGGGGCTTGGTCGCCGTCCCGCGCGTCGAGACCTACAAGGGTCTCATCTTCGGAAGCTTTGCTCCCGACGCGCCATCGCTGCTCGACTATCTCGGTGAGATGGCCTGGTATCTCGACTGCTTGCTTGATCGTCGCGAAGGCGGCACGGAGATCATTGGTGGCGTCCACAAAATGCGCACTCGGGGCAACTGGAAACTGGCCGCCGAGCAGTTTGCCGGCGACAACTACCACGCCATCATGACGCACGTCTCAGTCCGCGACGCCTGGGCCGATCCGCAAGCGCACAAGGCGCCTGCTGGGTTCTCCAAGGTCATGACACTGCCGGGGCGCCAGTTCAGTTCTCGGCAGGGCCACGGGATGGCAGGCTTTCTTCTGAAGAATTCCGGCGTGCCCAGCTTCTCTGGCGATCCGTCCATCAGTGAGGACCAGGGCATTGTCGCGGATTACTACAAGTCCACCCGCAATGAAGTAGCCAATCGCCTCGGCGCCGAACGCGCCGACGGACCCGCCGATGGCGCTGGCCTCGTTTTTCCAAATTTCGCTTTCCTGTTCGGCGTCCTGGGTAGCTCCACCATCGCCGTCTTCCAGCCCAAAGGGCCGCACCTCTTTGATCATTGGCGCTGGGGCATCATGGACAAGGCTGCTCCCAAAGCGGTCAAGGAAGCGATGGTCCGATGCCTCCACGTATGGCCTATCGGAGTCGGCGACGCGGACGACGGCGAAAACTGGGGTGGCATTCAGGCCGGACTCGGCGGCCCAATGGCGCAGAGCCTAAAGCTTAACTATCAGATGGGCATGGGCACGGAGGGTGCGGACCCGGTCTACCCGGGCACCGTCGTTCCCAACATCACGTGTGAATTTGCGCAACGCCAGTTTTACCGCCGCTGGCTTGAATACATGACCTCTGAGAGCTGGCCTGCGATCGACTAAGTGGGAGACGCGATGAAAACCGGCTTCATCGGGCTTGGCCAGCAAGGCAAGTATCTCGCGATTAATTTGGTCGCGGCGGGTCACGATTTGATGGTCTACGACGTCCGGCGCGAGCCGCTCGAAGAGCTCGTCCGTGCCGGCGCGAGCGTCGCCGACTCGCCGCGCGCGGTCGGCCGCCATGCCGAAGTGACTGCTATTTGCGTCTTGGATGACGCGCAGCTTGAGGCCGTCGTCTTCGGGCCCAACGGAGTGCTGACGGCTGCCGCGCCCGACTCCGTCGTCGTCATTCACAGCACCGTTGAACCCTCTTCGATCGCGAAGATCGCCGCGGCCGCCGCCCCTTTGAACATTGAAGTGGTTGACGCTCCGGTCAGTGGCGGCGAGCCGGGCGCAAAGGGCAAGACCATGTCCTACATGGTCGGTGGCACTGATCGAGCAGTCGAGCGATGCTTGCCGTTGTTTCAAACCTCCGGGCGCGCCATCACGCGCACCGGGCCGTCAGGCAGCGGCATCCGCGCCAAGCTCGCCCATCAACTGATCGTTTGTCTCAATATACTGGCCGCTTCCGAGGGGATGCGTCTTGGCCGCGCCGCGGGCTTATCCAGTGTGATCCTCGAACAGGTGGTGCATGAAGGCGGCGCTCAGAGCCGTATCGCTGATCATTGGTCGCAGCTGTCGCTGCGATCCGCGACGCCGGTCTTTTTCAAAGATCTCCAGATCTGTCTGAAGTTTGCCCATGAGCTTGGTATCCCCGTTCCGGGTGCCGCGTTGGTCCAGCAATTGCTCGAACAAATAGTACCGGGACTCACCCCCGAGGCCGGTCACGATGCTTGAACGGTTCGGCTCGGGTTGCCGATCGGTCGGGTATCCGGTGATTTCCGCGGTCTCCGGCCAATGTCGCGACACCGTAATGCAATATTCGAACGGTAATCCCGCTGCATACGCCAGAAGAGGCGATCGACGAACTCGAGCATGTGGTTCGGACATTGGGGTG
>CAWIMH010000007.1:0-12739 GCA_963837035.1 uncultured Pseudomonadota bacterium | reverse complement strand
CCCGTTGAAAAAGCACGCACCGCCGCAGCGCCATATGATATATGAGCTGCGCGGTGGAGGTGGATGCGGATGGCGATGGGACGGCGGGAATCGCAGCAAGAGAGCATGTGGGTAGCAGCACAGGCGTTGCCCCGGTCACCTGGGCACGTGTTCTACGAGAAGCTCAATGGGGTGCTCGAAGCGGGCGGCTTCGATCGGTTCGTGGAAGAGCTGTGCGCGGCGCATTACGCCGAGGACCTGGGACGTCCGTCGATTCCCTCCGGGCGTGTACTTCCGGATGCTGTTCGTCGGGTACTTCGAAGGCCTCGATTCGCAACGAGCGATTGCGTGGCGCTGCGCCGACAGCCTATCGCTGCGCAGCTTCCTGCGGGTCGATCTGAGCAAAGGCACCCCGGATCATTCGAGTATGACCAACACGCGCAAGCGCTTGCCGGAAGAGTGTTCTGGCAGGTGTTTGCGTTCGTGCTGAAGGTGGCGGTGGAGCACAAGCTGCTCAAGGGGAAGACCATCGCGGTGGACTCGACGACGCTGGAAGCGAACGCGGCGATGAAGTCGCTGGTGCGGCGCGCCACCAACGAAGATTGGAAGACGTACGTGAAACGGCTGATGAAGGCCGAAGGGATCGACGATCCGAGCGATGAAGAGGTGCGGCGGTTCGACCGCAAGCGCAAGAAGAAGACCTCGAACAAGGAGTGGAAGTCATCGACGGACCCGGACAGCCGGGTGACGAAGATGAAGGACGGGCGGACGCACCTGGCCTACAAGGCCGAGCACGCGGTGGAGCTGGGCAGCGGTCTCATCGTAGCGCCGGTGGTCTATCGCGGGGACGACGCCGACGCCGAGACCTTAGCGGTCACCGTGGAGGTGGCGCGCGAGCAGTTGCAAGAGGCGGGCAGCCCGCACCAAGTGGACGAGGTGGTTGGGCGACAAAGGTTACCACAAGGCGGAAACGATCCAGACGCTTGAAGAGGTCGAAGCAGGTACGGACGTATATCGCGGAACCGAAGCGACGCGGCCGGCGGAGGTGGCAGGACAAGCCGGAGGGGCAGCAGCAGGCGGTGTATGCCAATCGACAACGCATCCAGGGGAGACGCGGACGCCGACTGGGCCGCCAGCGCAGCGAGCAAGCCGAACGGAGCTTCGCGCACACCTGCGAAACGGGCGGCGGTCGGCGGGCGTGGTTACGCGGAGTGGCGAACGTTTCGAAGTCTCACGTGATGCGGGCGGCGGCGTGCAACCTCGGGATCATCATGCTCGCACTCTTCGGAGTTGGGACGCCACGGACGCTGCAGGGAGGGATGGGAGTGCTCGTTGTCGTGCTTCTGTCGCTTGTGTGGTACCGCTGCTCACTGCGAGGTGCCCGCTCGGCGTTAGGCGCGATCTCTGGCGCATGGTCATCGCCCATACCGCCGCCAGCGATTCTTCGCCGTGGAGCGGCTTTCTCAACGGGCTGTTAGGTAGGAGATCAGATTTTCCCCGCGCCTGAAACTCGCGAATCGAATGGCTGAGGGCGGGCTGAGTGGCTGAATTTCAGATCGCGAGTGGCTTAGTTTGGGAGATTGCGAATTGACCTTGAGAATTAAAAGCTGAGTCACTTCTCTCGATGAAAACTTACGGCGCTACCTATCGCGAAAATGGTCATCCCCGCCACTACGCCAATTATGTTGGTCTGATGGTCAAGAGGTTGCAGCAGATAGAGGCCCACAAGCATTCCCGCTCCCAGTAGGTCCAAAAGCAACGGCAAGAATAGCCAAATAACCATGACCATAGACCGCAACATAGCGATAGCAATGACGGGCAGCACGGCCCGATCAAGTCATGTGGCGCGCGGCGAGGTCGGGCGATTCAGGCGCGGCAAATTCTCCATAGCATTGCGGCGCGCGTGAGTCTAGTTGTTAACAATATATGACTGTTTGTTTTATTTCAGTCTGAAAAAAGGGGCCTTCGCCATCCGCCGCTGTAAGCGCTAGCCACGCGCGCGCGAACGCGAAATTCGATTTTTTTGTCAAAAGGTGGGATTTGTTTGGATCGATCTGAATTGTGCGTCGAGGTCTGGCCGCTCGAGCGCGTGGTGGCGTAGGCCAAGAACCCGCGTGTGATCTCCTCGGCCGCGATCGAGAAGGTCGCGTCCAGCATCAAGCAGTTGGGCTTCCGCCAGCCCATCGTTTCCCTTTGAAAAAAACCAAAACCCGAATTTCGCGGTCGCGCACGCGTGGCTAGCGCGCGGTCTACGCTCGGCCGACCGTGGAGATTTTGACCCCCAACAACCGGCTACGAATGGAAATCCGGCGATGATGATTTGTCGGGTGGCGCGAGGGCGATGGCTTAAACGCGCAGACTCTAGGCGTCATTAAACCCCTCCACGCTGCATGACCGCCGACTGGTCATCAATCTGGCGGAAGCGCCGGGCGAAACATCATTCGGCCGGAGTAAAAATACATCAGTGCGAAGCGCAACAAGGCCTCCGCGGGAACGCCCGGTGCCCCCGTCCGAGCGCGGCAGAAGCGGGCCGTCGCGGTCATGTCCCGCAGCGCCTCGAAGGTGACCTAGCCGCCCAGCCCACCGCGGTGTTCGCCCGCGCCTGCGCTATCATATCGATTACGGCGCAAGTCAAGGCAGCAAACGCTGTCAGCTTGAACATCCTTGACTAGACGCCTTGGTTTTTGGACGGTGTCTCGGTTGGCAGCTCGGCCTCAGCGATTGCAGTCGGCTTGACCTCTGCGACGGCAGGCGTCTCGGCCGCCGGGGTGGCCTGCTCGGGCACGGTTTCAGCCTGCTCAGCCCTAACAATGGCGCGGGCTCGCTGAGCCGATTCCCGCGCGAACTGTCCGAGTTCGTGCGATTTGTGCTTAAGGACCTCGGTCTTGCGCGCCAGCTCGGCTTTGAGCCCGGCGACCTTGGCCAGCGCCTGCTCGCGCGCCTTGCGCCGGCGGTCGCTCTCGGTCAACGCTTTTCTTAGCTCGCCGGCGAGCTTCCGTCCCTGCTCGCGCAGCGCTTTCACCTGCCGCGAGACCTCGTCACGCGCCCGTTTGGCTTCGTTCAGCAGGCGCGAGTCGAGGCGGCGCTTTTCCGCCGCTTGCACCAGTTTCGCGCGAAGCTCCTGCACCGTCGCGCGTAATTGCTTTAGTTGGCTTGCCGGTGCGGAGGCTGCGCCACGTGGGCGCGAACCCGACGACCGAGCGGATTTCTTTGCTGCCATGATATCTCCTCGTGCTAGGAATGGTCGGACGCCTAACTGAAAACTAACTCTCTTTTTTGCCTTGAGATCAACCACGAACAAAAATGCATCGAGGTTACCGGCTGAAAGATGTCCGCGCTACGGTGCAATGTCGGTCGAGTAGAAGCCAGAACCTAGCGACTCGGTGGCGGAGAGTGGAATTCTAACTCTCCAGCGACTTCGTAACAATCGATGTCGGCAAATGCAGTCCAAAGAGCCTTCAGCCGGTTAGCATTTCTTCACGTCCTCTCGAGACTGTTCAAAGTCTTAATGTCGTGCTTACGCGATTGGTTTCCAGAAGTTGTGTGCGGGGTCGAACCTATATTCCGTGTCTCAGAACACAATCGCTCCCAACGGAAAGGGTGAACTTGGGGTATTTGCGGAAACACGCTATTCACGCGCGTTTCCCTTCTGTTAACCTTAGTTAGAAGTGAATATAAGGAGACGGGGCTACTGATGGATACCAACCGGATTCTCGCCGACCTTCGAGCCGAACGTAATCGCATAGACCGAGCCATCACCGCACTTGAAGCATTGGATGGCACAGGCACTCGCACCACCACCACGGAACGTCGAGCACGCCCCACAGCCACAGCCGCCCAACCTGCCACGAAGCAACCACATGCGCGTCGTCGTATGAGTGCCGCCGGGCGCAAGCGTATCTCCGAGGCTGCGAAGAAAATGTGGGCGGAGCGGAAAAAGGCCACTATACTTAGTCCTCGCCGACCGATGAGCGCGGCAACGAAGAGAAAGCTTTCCAAGTTGGCTAAAGCGAGGTGGTCGGAGCAGAAGAAGAAGGCGAAGACGACGTAGGCGCCGCCGCATCAGTTCATACAGGTAACGTCAACTTCGGTCCGCCGCCTTGCTTTAATGATGTAAGGCAATATCCGGCACCTTCGGGCGATCCTCTTGATGAGCTTGATGTCCATTCGACGGGTTGGTTTTCTGATGGCAAACGCGGCAGCCAGAGCGCCATCTCCATCCCCCCAACCACCGATTCCGGTTGAGGTCAGGCGTGTCGTGGCGACTGTGGATACGCACGTATCGGCATCTTTAAAACGCCTGATACTCCTGTAATTCTGAAATCTCGGATGCTTTGTAGCCGGAGAAGATTTTACTCAACTGAGAGAGACGTGGAGGAGGAGACGAAGGGATGACACAAGCACAGTTGACCACATACCTGGCGGAGAAGGTGGGCATCGATAAAAAGCAGTCCAAGGGGCTGCTCGACGAGCTCACCGCCCTGATAGTCAAACAGCTCAAGAAGGAAGGGGTACTACGACTGAGCGGCCTGGGGGTCTTTCGTAAGCGCAAGAGCAAGGCGCGCATAGGCCGGAACCCGGCCACCGGCGAGCAAATCAAGATTCCGGCGCGTACCCGCCTGCGTTTCACAGCGGCCAAGGGACTTAAGGACGCGGTTTTGGGCGCGACGTAAGAGGCATCCCGCCCAAAGGCGTTTGAAGCCGAGGGCTGCCGATCCTCGCCACAGACCGGCTATGAAGATTCGTCGTCTACGCATCACGAACTTCCGCGGCTTCGAAAGCCAAGAGGTGTGCCCTCGGGGTCACGTCTTTCTCGTCGGCTAACCGGGCGCCGGCCGTTCGGATCTGGTGGAGGCGCTGCGGCGCGTCCTGTGTGTGGTGAATTGCTGATTCTGGCAAAATCAACAATTCGCCACACACACGTTGCTAAAGCGCTCAGTGCAGCATTATGGCATAGATTGAACCGCACCCCATGGAAACCTCCCTCACCATCATCCGCCGACCGGTGAAGCATGCGCGCTTGTGCGTGCGAGTCGATACTTCCGTCCAGTTAATCATCCCCAATTGCTTCGACCAATCCCTGATTGACAGCCTGCTCCGAAAAAAAGCGAAGTGGATAGCCCGTCATCAGCAGTTCTTCCGCGACCGGATTTCTGACCGTCGAACGCTTGCGCCGGGCGAAATACTCCTCTTTGACGAAGTGTTTCGCTATGTGCCAGCCCCGGAACTTGGCCGCAAAGTTGTCGTTGACGAGACGGTCCACGAAATCCGCTCTGGATGCGACTTGACTCGCAAAGCAGACCTCCACCGCTGGCACCGCACCCATGCTCATGCCTTTTTAAGCGCCCGCATTACCGAACTCAGCGCGGCGCACCGCCTGCCATTCAACCGCCTCTTCATCCGCTCCCAGCGGACGAAGTGGGGCACTTGTTCCACCAAGAGGAACATCTCCCTAAACTGGCGGCTGGTTTTTGCTCCCAAGCATGTGTGTGACTACGTCATCCTGCATGAGCTGATGCACACAAAGGTTTTGAACCACAGCCACAGATTCTGGGTCTTGCTGAAAGGGATTTATCCTCGTTGCGAAGAAGCCGTCCGGTGGCTGAAGGCAAACCCATGAAAAGAGAGTCTGCCAAACGCTTTGTCATCGATGCGAATCTTCGTTGCGATCGAATCTATCGGACCGAAAACACAGCCCGCCAAATCTCTGAGCTTAAAACGGTCGGATTCAAACTCAACAAAGCCCAAGCGCTCCAGCTCGCACGCGTGCTCTTGGCCGTTACCCAAGAGTGGGATGAAATCGATTTGACTGATTGGCGCTTTAACAAGCGCGCTTCAGACGACACGTATATCATCACAGTCACACGACCTGTGTGTGGCGAATTGCTACTTATTGCCAGGCTCAAAAATTTGTCCACACACAAAAGAAGCGCCCAAAAGCATAATGCGGAACCGAAAGCGGCTGGGTAGGGGGGTCAAAATCTCCACGTTCGGCCGAGCGAGGACCGCGGCGCGGCCACGCGCGCGCGTCCGCAGGTTAGGGTAGGGGGGGTGCAGGGTAGGTGGGGTTTGGAGCAAAGGGGGATAAGTGGAAATTTAGAGCAAGACCTTCCGTGATCGAATCGTCGAGTTCTCCGGCGCGTTCCCGCACGCGAGCTGATTCCGAACTCGCGCAACTGGCGCGGCCATCCGGCGCGCCAGGCCGCCGTGCTCCGCGGGCTTCTGCAGGAGGTCGGCTACGCCGACGCATTGCTGGCGCGCGAGACGCCGGGCGGACTGATGCTTATCGACGGCCATCTGCGCGCCGAAACGTGTGTGTGGCGAATTGCTACTGATTGCCAGGCTCAACAATTCGCCCACACACGAGAAGCGCCCAATAGCATCTGCGAAACCGAAAGCGGCTGTGTCGGTAAGCATGCCTTCGAGGCCGTAGCCGACCTCGATGCGAACTTTGCGCTCCTTGGGCACCACGATAAGCAGCGCGCCGGTGTTCGTGCCTTTCTGCCCGATGCCCCAATGGCGGCCAAGCTGATAACCGTAGTCCTCGATCGGATATCCTTGGAGCGACTCGAGCGTGACCACCACGACTTGTTCGCCGGTTGCACGCTCGTGCTCGGCCAGCATGTCGGTGAGTTCGCCGCGGGTCGAAGCGTTCAGGACGCCCGCATCATCCACGACTCGACCCGTGAGCGGCGGAAATTTCGGTTCGGAGGCGAGCGCCGGTAACGCGAGGATAAGCAGAAGGATTAGCAACGCACATCCCGTCCTCGCGCCACTGTCCGCCCATGCGCAGCGCAGGCGCATCAGAATTTGACCTGGGGTACCTGTTGGGTTTGCTCGGAGATCGTGAAAGTCTCGCGGACTTTGAGATCAGGGTAGACGATCGCTGCTACCCATCGTCCTGGAATGGTCCTGAGTATGGTGTTGTAGTTCTGCACCGCGAGAATGTAATCGCGGCGTGCCACGGCGATTCGATTCTCGGTGCCCTCGAGCTGCGATTGAAGCGCGAGGAAATTCTGATTCGACTTGAGGTCGGGGTAGGCCTCGGCTACCGCCAGCAGGCGGCCGAGCGCGCCGCCGATGGCGGCCTGGTTCTGCTCGAACTGGTGAAACGCCTGCGGGTTCGAGAGGATGTCCGCTGGAAGCTGCATCTGAGTCGCTTTCGCACGCGCTTCGGTCACCTGGGTTAGCACCTGCTGCTCCTGGTGCGCATAGCCCTTGACGGTCTCGACGAGGTTCGGGATAAGGTCGGCGCGCCGCTGATACTGGTTCAGCACTTCGCTCCAGGCGGCCTTTACCTGCTCGTCGAGGGTCGGGATTTTGTTGACGCCGCATCCCGCCAGCCCCCCGAGCACTAACACGAAAGTCACCATGCGAGTCAGCGCTCGAAAGTATTTCAACCGCATCAAAGCGACTCCTTCCTGAAGCTGCGGCCGTAGCGCGGGCGTATGCGCCGCGTCAAGCGCAGCAGGTCTGACTCAAGCTACGTCTTAGTCTTCAGCTTGGACCTGTTAGCTTCGATGAACGCTTTTAGGCCATCGGCATTCGAAAGAAGCTTGGTCCACTGTTCCACGTATAGCGTCACCGGAAATCGACCGAGACCATATACCGAAACGGCGCCTTTTTCTGACACTTTGAAACTGATGCTGCCACCCCTGGCCAGGCGGCCCTCCAACTCCGCGATGCGCGCGGCCATTTGCTCCGGGGTCAGGTTGCTTTTGGTTTCGTCGGCCATACACTAGTCCTCGCATTCAGACGCTCGGTACTCGGTTCGAGAACGTCGACGCTCATGCAATGAGATCTCTAGCGATCCGATCATCGCGCCGCAAACGATCATTCGACCGCGTCAACCGACGGTCTCACTCCGGCAGCTCGAAGTCGGCGCCGATGCCGCTCGGCCATCGTGTCTGCAGATCCTTCAGCACACAGAGTCGGTTTAGGTGTTTCCCCCTGAACCGAATCAAAGATCGCCGACGCGGCGCAACTTTTCGGAAACTTCCTAATGCTGGCCAGATCCTCGCCCCCGGGGAGTTCAGGCGACGACTCGAACAAGTATGAGCGATATCGTGTGCATTCTGCGGGTCGAGCTGTCAGCAAGAATCGCCGACAACGCTCGCGCCTGCGAGGTGATGATTGATCAGTCCCGCGCGATCGATCGGCGACGGCCAGTTCGGCAACTCGGCCGACTGCCTCAGGCAGTGATGCATAGCCGCTAACGAGGCCTGTGCGTGGCGAATTGCTACTTATCGCCAGGCTCAACAATTTGCCCACACACAAGAAGCGCTCAAGAGCATCTGCGAAATCGAAAGCGGCCGGATTGTTAAGTGGGGGGGCGGTCAAATTTCCACGGTCCGCCGAGCGAAGACCGCGGCGCAGCCACGCGCGCGCGTCCGCAGGTTAGAGGTGGGGGGGAGGTGCAGGTTTCAAGCAAAAGGGGGGATAAGTGCAAGTTTCGAGCAAAACCTTCCGCGATCGAATCGTCGAGTCTCCGTCGCGTTCCTGCGCGCGAGCTGATTGCGAATCCGCGCAACTGGGCCGGCATCCGGCGCGCCAAGCCGCCGCGCTCCGCGGCGTGCTCGAAGAGGTCGGCTACGCCGACGCGCTTGTGTGTGGCGAATTGCTACTTATTGCCAGGCTCAACAATTCGCCCACGCACAAGAAGCGCTCGAAAGCACCCGCGAAACCGAAAGCGGCCGGACTAAGGCGGGGAGGGCGGTCAAATCTCTACGACCGGGCGACCGTAGACCGCGGCGCTGGCTATGCGCGTGTAGCCGCAGGTTAGGGGGGTAGGGGGGCGGTTGGGATGATGAAAGTTTCGAGCAAGACCTTTCGCGATCGAGTCGCCGAACTCCGGCACGTCCGTGGTTGCAGCTTGGATGCGCCGTCAAGTGCCCAATCCGAAAAATTGGCGGCGTCATCCGGCCGCGCCGGCATGGATGCAGTGGCAGCGCGGCGGCGGACGTGTTAGTTAGAAGGCCGCGATAAGATTCGTCGCGCAATAGCGCGGAGCGCAGATGCCAGCTCAAAATCGCCCAACCAACGAGGAGACGTGGCGGAAAGTTCTGGTCGAAGGACATCAGCCGCTCCTCAAATCTCAACGGTTGTTTCGCCACTTGCCGAGCCCTCCGCGCTGCAAGCTTTGTCATAACCCGTTCGGCGGAGTCGGCGGCAAGTTGTTTGCGCTGATGGGATTCACGCCGTCGCGCAAGAATCCCAATCTCTGCGCGCGATGCTGCGATGCACTTCCGCCGGGCGGACTCGAAGTGGATATCGCGGTGCTGTTCGCCGACGTGCGCGGCTCGACCGCGCTCGGCGAGCAGCTCGCCCCCGCCGCTTTCGCCGCCCTGCTGAATCGCTTTTACCACGCCGCCACCGAGGCGCTGATCCGCCACGATGCGATCATCGACAAGCTAATCGGCGACGAGGTGATGGCCCTGTTCGTCCCAGGGATCTGCGGCCCCGAGTATCGACGCCGGGCCGCCGAGGCCTCGGTTGCGCTCCTCAAGGCCATGGGCTATGGGCAGTCCGCCGAGCCGTGGTTGCCGCTTGGATGCGCCGTCAATTCCGGAGTTGCGTACGTGGGCAACGTCGGTGGCGAGGGTACGGTCGATTTCACCGCGCTCGGCGACGTGGTAAATACCGCGTCGCGGATGCAGTCGAATGCGACGGCGGGCGAGACACTGCTGAGCGAGCCGGTCTACGCCGCCGTGGCCGAGCAGTTTCCGAATGCGGAATCCCGCACGCTCAACCTGCGTGGCAAGGAAGCCCGGTTGCGATCCGCGTCCTGCACTGTTGATCACCCATGACGCTTCACGCCCGATGGTTTTGAGTTGTGAATTATCGGCAAGATCTGAGTATCGCCAAGGATCTGAAGGTTAAGCGCGGCGCGCTCCTTTCCAGACCGACTAGCGCATGGTTATCGAATCGCCTAGCACTCCGCGCTCCGGACTAGCGTCAAGAAGGCCTGGGTGCGGAGTGCGAAGGTCGTGGAGGTGATTGTCGAGGGTATGTGTGGCGAATTGCTACTTATTGCCAGGCTCAACAATTCGCCCACACACAAGAAGCGCCCAAAAGCATATGCGGAACCGAAAGCGGCCGGACGGGGGGGGCGTCAAAATCTCCACGTTCGGCCGAGCGTAGGACCGCGGCGCTAGTCGCGCGCGCGCATCCGCGAAATTCGAATTTTTTGTCACATGAGCCTTCCCGACGTAAGCACAGGGACGCTGTGATGGGCTGATTGATGCGAAGGTTATCGACTAGTCGGCTGTTTTCCGAGTTTTTTCCGCCCGTTTGAGCACGATTTCCGCCTGTTTGGAGAGGATTTCCCCGAAGACCTGCGCAACTCTCGAAGAGCGGAAGAGACAGGAGCAGGCGGCCCTGTTCGCTGCTATCTATACTTATTGAAAATGTCGCCGATGATTTTTTCTGCTACAGACTTTTGAGACGCGAGAAACAAATAGTACACTACTGCGTTTGTGCTGTTTCTCATTGGCAGGGGCTCTGCAACAAAGGCGAAGCCTGCAACCTCTTTCAGCCTTTTTCGAAAGGCGGCAACGATTTCCTCATTGCCCTGCTTCACCATTTCGGGCCCGAAGAAACCGCCCTGCGGGCTTTCCGCGTACGCAGCCTTCTTCCAGGATTCGTCTCCCCAAAATTTGGTCATTCGCTCAACGCCGCTTGCAGGAACCTTCTCCGGGTTTTTCCAAATAGCATTCCTGTTCATGTCCATGACCGGAAAATTTAAGAACATATCGACAGCCTTAGATTGTCCGGCGTGCAGCATTACTTCCCAATCCAGATGCAAGCCATACGGGTCCAAGCAGACACAAGAGCGCGATTGTAGTTTTTGTACTGAATCTCGGCAATAATTCTTTTGTCAGATTTTCGTTGCAGTCAGCCGGTGTAGATATGAACGTCGTCTTCGGTTTCCGCACATTGACCTAAGAAAATCGGTCTTCTCCCCGCCGAGATCGATGAAATGGTAGCCGTCAAAAGGAGGAGAAACCTTCAGGGCGCGCGCGGGACTGCCTTCAACTATCTCGCCTGTCTGTTTTCGAGAAGTGAGCGCCTGGTCCACTGAAGCCATCAATGTAGTACTTTTTGAGGCTGGTTTTTTGAACGCGCTGGTATACGCAGAGCCGTATTTTTCCACGATCTCCAGCTTCAGCTCGGACCAGACGCCAATCTCGTCAAATTCGAAAAGATCCGTCACGCGCCATCATCTGATCATATCGTTGGGATGACCTCGGAAGCTCCATCGGAAACTGGTTCCATTCCCTGCCTTCAAGTAATCTGCCGCCTGCTTTGGGCGTCCGGCCGCCCCATTGCTTGAAAAAGAACGCCACCTTCGACTTGACGCATTGATTACGAATATTGATTGCCCACCTCGGGTCGATAGGCCGCGCTCCGGGGCCACTTTCTCCACCTACGATTACCCAGTCGATGCCTTCAAGGTTCAGTCTTCCCACTGGGCCGATGAGAGGCTCGATGGACAAGAAGCGAATACTAACATTTGCGTCTTGCAAGTGGGCAATGCGCGATACGACTTTGTCGTTTTCAACCGAAACCCCGAACCACATATGGGGAGGAGCTTTTCGGGTCTGATAGCGCTCGTTGAGGAACTTTCGCAAGAGCGAGCTGCGCTTGGTGAGCACCTGGTATATGTGCCAATCGGCCTTCTCCATCGTATCGAAGACTTTGGAGATATGGCTCTTTCGAATCTCCTTGTGGAAAAGATCGCTCATGGAATTCACGAAAATCATCCTAAGATCGCCGCCCTGGCGCAGGCACGCAAGCTCATCCGCCAGGCCTGCCACATCCTGGCCGAGCTCGGCGACGACGCGCTCACCGCCGCCTGAGCCGGACCCGTACCAGCCCGGGTGACCGTTCCCGTGACCGCGCGGCCGGGCAGGCAAGCCGACAGCCGCAGTCATCAGATGGGGCACAACCGCGGCCAGCTCCCGCCCAGGCGGCTGTCAGCTGCTCCCCGCCCTGCCGCGCAGGGCCACGCAGAAGCGCCTGAAAAGACTGAGCGGCCGCATCCTCCGCAGGCGGGGACACCGCCGGGTAAGAGGCGGCGCATTGCTGCGCCGCCGCTCCCCCTAAGAACCGTGCGTGCGGGTCGGTCCCCGCACACGGCTCAAGCAAGCCTCGAGGGCGTCGCTGGCTGAAGCGCTGGTTTCCTGCGCTGGCGGGCGTGGAGCCCGCGCTGGCAGGAAGCATGGACGAGGCGGGTCTGGTCACCGTCCGGTGAACCGGGGCTCCCCGTGGTGGGCGAGGTAGCTGGCCGCTATCGCCTGGCGGGTGACCTGCAACCACCACCGTTCCCACTGCTCCGGGGGACTGGGGTGGCTGGTCGGCGGTGAGCAGGTCGTGCCCGCACAGCGGACAGCGCCCGTCCTGCCTGGCGAGCAGGCGCAGGGTCTACGTGCTCCAGCGGGGGCTTGACCGGCTGCCGCCGTTCGGCCCAGTACGCGGCCAGGGCGGGGTCATCCGGAGATGCCCGGCCCTTCACCGGCACGTGCCGGACAATGCCATCCAGGAGAACTTGACCAGGCAGGCGCCGCTGTCGCGGTCGCCGAATACCCAGCGGTCGTTCCTTGAACTTGTTGAACTTGCCGAAGTACCGGCCGACGATCCAGCGTTTCGGCTTGTCCGCGTGGCGCCATGTGGCCCACTTGTAGGTGAGTTTCCACAGGTAGTCGTCCAGGGCGGTGAACGTCCTGGTCGACACCACTGTCCGGTAGTAGGCCGCCCAGCC
>CAWIMH010000006.1:0-29909 GCA_963837035.1 uncultured Pseudomonadota bacterium | reverse complement strand
GAACCCGGAATGACATCACGTTAGCGGCACCGCGCCGACCTGATCCTTGAACGCCTGCCGCGACGAGATCGCGGCGTACCAGCGCTCGAAATTTTTCAGCGGCGGACGTTCCGGCACCAGCTGCCGGTAGCGATAGGCCATGATGCCGACCGGAATGTCGCCGTAGGAAAACGCGTCGCCGGCGAGATAGGCGGTTTTCGCGAGCTGCTCGTCCATCATGACAATGGCGGCCGTGGTATTCTTTTTTCCGGCCTCGATCGCCGCGTGATCGCGCTTTTCCGGCGGCGTGCGGATCAGGCCCCAAAAGACCGGCGTTATCGCCGGCCCGGCCACGGACAATTGCCAGTCCATCCATTTGCTGGCCAGCGCGCGGGTGCGCAGATCGGCCGGTTCGAGCACAGCCGCTTTATGCTTGGCGGCGAGATAGCGCACGATCGAGTTCGATTCCCACAGCAGAAAGCCGTCTTCCTCTTCGAGCGTCGGCACCAGCCCATTCGGGTTCATCGCCAGATAGGCCGTCTCGCGGTTCTTGCCGAACGGCCCGCCGATATCGATGCGCTCGTGCGGCAAGCCGATTTCGCCGACCGCCCACATTACCTTCTGCACGTTCGACGAGGTATTCCGGCCCCAGATTTTGATCACGTTTTTCCTCCTGCAATTTTCAATTCTTCATTGCCGGGCATAGCCGTTCGAAGAACGGCATCGCTTCGCTCGCCTATGCCCCGGCAATCCATGCGGCCAAGCCGACGCACGCGGCACATCAACATGGACCCCCGGGTCAAGCCCGGGGGTGACGATGGAGAAGTGTCACGTACGGATTGTCAATCCAGTCGGCGCGCTTCCTCGGGCAGCATGATCGGGATGCCGTCGCGGATCGGATAAGCGAGCTTGGCCGCGCGCGAGATCAGCTCCTGCTTCTCGGCGTCGTATTCCAGCGGACACTTGGTCAGCGGGCAGACCAGGATTTCCAGGAGCTTTGGATCGACGGAATCGGCGGGTGGCGTGGACATCGAATGTTTGCTCCGGTTCGGCGTTTCACTGCAGCGGCGTCTCGCCGGGGGTCTTACTCTTGGCGAGCTCGATCTCGGTGACCGCGACCAAAATCTCGGCGCGGGTTTTGAGGTCCGGCGCTTCCAGCATGGCCTGCTTCTCGGCGGCATCATAGGGCGACATCATCGCCAGCGCATTGACCAGCGCCTCATTGGGCGCATTCTCGATGCCTTCCCAATCAGCCTTGAGATTGTTGGCCTTGAGGAAAGACGTCAGCGCGCGCAGCAGCGCCTTGCGGTCGACCTCGTCTTCGCCCATGCGCGGGGTGAAATCGTCGACGAAGGGCTGATAGGTCACCCGGCACTGCCGGTACGGCGTGGTGACGGAGAGTTCCTCCGCGATGCGGAAGCGCGCGACGCCGGTGAGCTGGATCAGGTAGCGGCCGTCGCCGCTTTCCGCGAACTGCGTCATGCGCCCGACGCAGCCGACCTGAAACAGATGCGGCTTGTTCGGATCCGCTCCGGGATGGGCGGGATCGGGCTGGATCATGCCGATCAGGCGATCCCCCGAGCGTAACGCGTCGTCGATCATCGCCAGATAGCGCGGCTCGAAAATATTGAGCGGCATCTGCCCGCGCGGCAACAGCAAAGCGCCCGGCAAAGGAAATACCGGGATGACGATGGGAACGGCCTCAGGCCCCCTGTAAGCCATGTTCATCGGCATGCCGCACTCCACTCCGCGACGGCACCGAAGCGCAATGAGTTGCGCTAGGCAAACAAGATCGAGGACAGCCGCTTGCGCCCATCGATGGTGGCTTCGTCGGTCGGACCCCATGCATCGAAAAACTGGACGAGCTGCTTGCGCGCGCCGTCGTCGTTCCATTTGCGGTCGCGCTTGACGATCGTGATCAGGTGCTCGAGCGCGTCGGCGCGTTGGCCCTTGCCGTTGAGCGCCAGCGCCAGATCGAAGCGCGCCTGATGGTCGAGCGGATTGGCGGCGACCTTCTGCTCGAGTTCGCTGATCGGCCCGAGCGTCTTGGCCTGCTCGGCAATCTCCAGCGCGGCGCGGGCCGCGGCAACCGCGGCGTCGTTCTGCTTGGCCTCCGGCACCATGGCGAGCGTCTGCCGCGCCTGCTCGAGCGCGCCGGTCTCGACATAGGCGCGCGCCAGACCGCCGAGCGCCGGCACGTTGGCATTATCCTCGGCAAGGAGGTGTGCATACATCTCCGTCGCGCCGGCGGCATCGCCTTCGGCGAGCGCCGCGTCGGCTGCTTTCAGCAAATCCTGGGCCTCGCCGCCGATACGATCCTTGGTCAGCCGCTCCAGGAAGGCTGTGACCTGGCTCTCCGGCAGCGCCCCCATGAAGCCGTCGGCTGGCTGGCCGCCCACGAAGGCGATCACCGCCGGAATCGACTGGATGCCCATCTGGCCGGGGATCGCTGGATGGTCGTCGATGTTCATCTTGACGAGCTTGACCTTGCCCTTGGCCGCCTTCACGGCCTTTTCCAGGATCGGGGTGAGCTGCTTGCACGGCCCGCACCAGGGCGCCCAGAAATCCACCAGCACCGGCTGGCGCTTGGATTCCTCGATGACGTCTTTGACGAAGGCTTGCGTCGTCGTGTCCTTGACGACGGCCTCGGCCGTGATGGTTCCAGCTTCCTGCAGCATGTTTCCTTGCCCTAGAGCCCTGTTCACCCGATTAAATGGTGAGATTGCGGGCGAATGCAATCAGGGTTCCCCGCCCGCCATGCCCGAAACCGCCTCGATACGCGGCGAATGGCCGGTTGCTTCGAGGAATTCGAGCAGCCCGGCCCGCGAAATCGTCGTCGTCCCAGTATTCACCAGGGGATGAAAGTTGAGCACGTCGTGCGCCATCATGGCGGCGTCGAGCACCACCGTGACGCGGCCGGCGGTGTCGTTGATGGCGGCGAACGGGGTCACCGAGCCCGGCTCGACGCCGAGCAGTTCGCCCATCAGCTCGGCCGAGCCGAACGAGAACCGTCCAGACGCGCCCAGGAGCCGATGCAGCGATTTCAATTCGATCGCCGCGTTTTCGAGCGCCACCACCAGGAACGCCGTACCCTTTTTGTCGCGCAGGAACAGGTTCTTGGTGTGCCCGCCGGGGATCGCGCCACGCAATTCGCGCCCCTCATCGACGGTGAAGACCGCCGGGTGGGTCACGGTCTTGTGGGCGATGCCCAGCGTATCCAGGTAGGCGAAAAGGTCGTCCGGCGAGGCAGGCATTAAGGGTTTCATAGGCCGCCCCGGCCAAGGTTGCCAAGCCGGTCGCTCTTTGGCATAGCAATGTGGCGGCGCGGGTCTTTGGCCCGGGTTGCCGTCTTACCCTTCTCGGATGCGGGTGTAGCTCAGGGGTAGAGCACAACCTTGCCAAGGTTGGGGTCGAGGGTTCGAATCCCTTCGCCCGCTCCAACAAATTCAGACACTTAGCCGACCCTCGAAAATGGCACTTTTGGGTCGGGGTAACACAGGGGTAACAACGACTCCAGGGTTGCCGATCAGGCCGGCTCGCGATCGATGCGCGCGAGACGTTGCCGCGGGCTCTATGACGGTAGACTTGCGTAAGGTCAGTCGCACTCGAACGTCCGACACCGATACCGACGTCGTCGCCGGCGGGCATTGTGGGCGACCGCATCGCGCTATTGCCCCCCGGGCGGTTTGTGGTCGTCGCCTCGGCAAAGGGGCGCGAGCGCCCCGCATTGTGCGAGCGCGGACCCATCCCACGAGCTATGCTCTGGTGCTCGTCGCGGCGTGGCGGAACGAGAAACCTGTCGGCATCCTATCTGGGGAAGGCGCGCGATGGATGTTTTTGACCTTAGGGCGCGTCTCGTTGCGGACTACCAAAGCTACACACGTAGCTTCATCAAGATACGCGATGAACGCATTGAAAAATTTGTCGACGAAGCCCTGACGAAAGGTGCCTTCTGGCCGGAGCCTCTCCTTCAGCTCAACCCAACTTTCTTACCCGGCGGTACGATTGATGACCTGGTTTCCAACAAGGTCCTTCACAGCGAATGCGCCCGGATTTTTCGGATTGAGAAATCTGATTCTGATCACGTCGGCACGCAGTTGCTGCTGCATGAACACCAGCGCGAGGCAATCCTCAAGGCAAAGGAAGGAAAGTCCTACGTCCTGACGAGCGGTACGGGCTCCGGCAAGAGCCTCGCCTATATCGTACCCATTGTTGACCACGTGCTTCGTAACGGTTCGGGCCGCGGTATCCAGGCGATCGTGGTCTACCCCATGAACGCGCTCGCGAATAGTCAGGACGAAGAACTTGGGAAGTTCCTTAAGAAGGGCTACCCCGAAGGACAATCGCCGGTTCGCTTCGCCCGCTACACAGGCCAGGAAAAGGGTGATGTCCGCGAAGCGCTGAGGCGCGAGCCACCGGACATCCTGCTCACAAACTACATGATGCTCGAGTTATTGCTGACGCGCTCGGAGGATCGCGAGCTCGTGCGTGCAGCACAAGGGCTGCGATACTTAGTTTTCGATGAATTGCATACTTATCGCGGTCGCCAAGGCGCGGACGTGGCATTGCTCATTCGCCGGTGTCGCCAGGCGTTCAGCAGTCCCGATAGCATTTGCATCGGCACTTCGGCCACCATGACCAGCGCTGGGACTTCAGATGATCAGAAACGCGAAGTCGCGCGGGTCGCCGAATCTTTATTCGGTGTTCCCTTTACGGCCAATCAGGTGATCAGCGAAACCCTCGAGCGCGCGACGCCACAGATCTTTACAAACGATACGGCCGCAGTCGACGCGATCCGCAATACAATCACCTCAGAGGAGCCCGCTCCGACAGAGTACGAGGGCTTTTGCGGCCACAAACTGGCTTCATGGATTGAGTCGACCTTTGGAGTTCGGGAAGAGCCGGCAACCGGCAGATTAATCAGGCAAGCACCTCGGCGGCTACAGGGTGAGCCAATTGAAAATCAAAAAAGCGCTGCTGCCGAACTTGCCGAGCTCACCGGAACACCAGCTCACGTGTGCGCAAACGTTTTGCGCAGATTTTTGTTAAAAGGTGCAACCCTTCGCCGAAGTGCTTCCAGTCGCTTCCCAGTCTTCGCCTTCCGCCTACATCAGTTTTTGACGAGAGGCGACACAGTCTGGGCCACTATCGAGCCTGAGGCAAATCGTTATCTGGACCTAGCGAAGAAGGTGGCCAAACCTGGAGAACCCGATAAGCGATTATTTCCAATTGTCTTTTGTCGCCACTGCGGAACCTCGTACTATCGCGTTGCGGTTACAAAAACAGAACATGGATCGGTTCTAGTACCACGCGAGGATCGCCGCGAAGCCGGTGATGATGGCGGCGAAGACGCATATCTCTACGTTTCGAAGACCGCGCCCAGAATGGCCTTAAAGGTGATCTCGTCGCCTACGAAATCATTGCGAACGCGCTTGCGGACCGTCCCCTGTGTCTCGCGCGAGCTCGCACCTTGCTCCACGCAATTGCACAAGCCTGTGCAGGGGTTGCGACGCCGTATTTCGGGGTCGCCGAGGCAGATGGGGTCCCTCTGCTGGTATTCAGGCCATGACCGTAACTGCGTTTGAAGGACCTGCGGGTACCGGCAAGACGCACAGCCTGATGGGTCACTTGGACACCCGGATGCGCGAACAGCCGCTCGCGGTGCATGAGCGCGTCCTGGCACTGACCTTTATGCACGGCGCTCGGCGGCGTCTGGACTCGCGTCTTCGTGGAATCGACGGGCTCGGAGGTCGGTATCACGCAATGACAGTGGACAGCTTCGGCTGGCGACTGGTCCAGAGGTGGCGAAGGTTGGCTGCCAGCCTTGGATACGCGGTTCCGCCGGAAGAACAATTCGATGAAACATGTGCCCTCGCCGGCATGCTTCTGACCAGGCCTTCTGTCAGATCATGGGTGGCAGTTTCGTATCCGTTGATGGTGGTCGACGAGGCACAGGACCTGAGCGCTGAGCGCTCGGCCATGATCGAGCAAGCTGCAGCATCGACGCACGTCGCGGTGGCTTACGACGAATTCCAGTGCCTGAACCCGGCGCTCCGTCCGATGCCGATCTTAGCTTGGCTGCCAGGCGTGTGCAGGCCAGTCAGTCTTACGGAATGCCGCCGCACGGACGATGCCGAATTGCTGGCAGCAGCGCGCGCCGTGCGGGACGGCCGGGCCGTTAATCAGAACGGACGCAACTTCAAAGTGATGGTGACACCGGGACGGCCAAATTTTGCGGCTACCTGCCTCGCCAATTTTATTGCGTGGCGTCGCGGCGGACGAGTTGCCGTGCTTACGCCATCCCGCCGCGGCGGATTCGTTGACAGCATCGTCGATCTCGTCTGCACCCGCTCGCTGGGAAAGCAGCAGAACGGACCGTATCCTATCGCACGGGAGAGCGGTGACGAAAGGGAGCGAAGGGACCTTTGGCAGAACCTCGCGCTACCCGATCGGTGCTCGATTCCCGACGCGCTCGCCGCGCTCGAAGCGCACGCAGACGCGCACGCCGTCAAGGCCACAACGAAATGGATCACGCGGCAGAAAAAGTCCTCGGCGTCAACGAAATCACTGCCGGCGAGATTCGCCGTCAGATGGACCGCACGTTCGCAATGCGCCGCCGGTATGGTGCTTCCGAGCGCGACGAATTCGTCGCCATGACCATCCAGCAGGCGAAGAACCGGGAATTCGAGCACGTAGTCGTGACCTGGCCCTACACGATCCCCAATGACAACGAACAGAAGCGCAGGCTGCTCTATAACGCTATCACACGAGCCCGGCGGAGCTGCCTGGTGCTGGTGCAGGCCCAGGAGTTGCTGGACGCACCGCCGTTTATCCCGTGAAAAGGACCCGCTCCGTGTCAGCAGAAGGCGCAAGCATTTTTAACTTTGACGATCTTTAGGCACGCGAAAGTTCGATTCTACGTTGAATTGAAGCCCCTTTGGTATTACTTTAGCGTACTTCAGGCACGCGAAAGTTAAAATGGCCCTACACCTCGTCGGCGAAACCCTGGACAAGGCGCGCGGCCACTACCGGGCTGGCACCGGGATGCTGGTTCAGCTCTACCGCGGCATATACGTCGATGCCGGCGACGATATCGGCGCGACCGTCCTAAAGCATGCCGTGCGAATCGCCGAATACCTCTACCCCAAGGCCTATCTTTCGGCCGCCAGCGCCGTCACGCTGGCGCCCACGCGTGATGGCCGCCTGTTCTTGAGCGGACGCCGGAAGCAACGCACCCGTATCAGCGTTCTGGAGATCATTCAGAACGCAGCACCCAAGCATCCATCTCTGGCTTCAGCCATTGTCAAAGACAGCCTTGGCGAATTCCGGGTCGACGTGTCGTCGCTCCGTCAGCGCTTTCTCGAAGCCTTCCGTCTGCGCAGCGAACATGCCGCCTCGATCGACGACGCCATGCGCGACGCTCTTGCAACGCGCCTGATCGAGGAATATGGCAGCCCGCGAGACGCCGTCGATGCCGTTTGGACGCTGGCGCGGCAAAACGAATGGCATCGCGAAGGCGAGCGCGCTGAGCGATTTCTCTTACACCGCCCCGCTCCAATGGCACCGCGCAACGAAGCTGCACTCGATCTCATCGTCGCCTGGCACGGCGAGCCCATCGGGCATCTTCTGCATGACGGGTTCGAATGGCGTTGGACGCCGGTTACGAGAAAGGGCCCAACCCTGGTCCGGCAGAGTACTCCCGGTAAATTGCCGCCTTTCATCCTCTCGCTTTTGCCCGAAGGCTGGTTGGAGTCGGTGCTCAAGGACAAGGACGAGCGCACCGCCCTCCGTACCGGCAAGCGTTATATGTCGAACATCACCATCGTCGAGCGCGAAAGCGAACTCGCCACGCTGCCGCGTGATGTTCTGCTCACGCCACTGGAACGCTTCTCAAAGGACGGTGTATTCACCGGCACGTACGCAGGTCCGGGCCGCGGCGAAATCAAGGAAGGCTTCGAGCGCAATCTCGCACGGTTGTTCGAAAGCAACGAGACACCACGTCTTTCTGGCGTGCAAATCAAAGCTCCGATGAACCTGGACGAGAAGGGCGTGCTGATACCGGCCACGCACACGGCCTTCACGCATATTCTCAAGCCGGCAGGGGGCGCCGGGTACGAGGCGCTGCCGCTGATCGAATGGATGGCGCTGGCGCTCGGCTCGGCTGCTGGTCTCGACGCACCGCCGACCGCACTCGTCGCAATGCCCGACGGAATGCCGCCGGCGCTCCTGGTCGAACGCTTCGATATCCGTCGCGGCGCGAACGATACGCGCATGCTGGCGCTTGAAGACTTGTGCTCGGTTCTCGATTTGCCGACTTCGGCGAAATACGACAGCACGATGGAGCGGATCGTCCGTGCGGTGCGCCCGATTTCAACCGCGCCCGAAGAAGATGTCATCATCATTCTTCAACGTGCTGTGTTCGCTTGGTTCATTGCTGACGGCGACATGCATCTCAAGAATTTGGCGCTTCTCAAAATCGCCGAACCCGGCGACGACGCCTTCCGTTCGGTTCGCATGGCGCCGCTGTACGATGCGGTCACGACCCGAATATTCCCCGGTCTGAAACACGATCATATGGCTCTCAAGCTCAATGGGAAGGACGATCAACTGCGTGCAAAGGACTTTAAGACCTTCGCCCGAACGGCGCGCCTGAATGCGGCCGCTGCCGATGTTGCTATCGAGGACATGATTGGACAGATCGGACAGGCGGTCGACCGGATTTCCCTGCCCACCCTTGCCGAATATGGGCCCAACGGCAAGCAAATGGCCGAGCAGATGTTTGAGATTATTCGTTCCCGCTTAAGCTCCTTTGAATGAGAGTTGGTGAAGCGGTTGACCCGGAGCAGAACTGGTCTGGGCATCCGCAATCGCATTTGAAACGACTGTTCCTATCTGCTCATTGGGAGCCCTATATAAGTTCCGAGAGTGCCGTTGGCGCGCGGCGGATTCCTCGCGCGCCGTAGCGCTGGCACATGGAGTTCCGCGTGAAAGCGCCAACCCTGATCCTGCCCGCAAGGGTGCAACGGCCACCGCCGCGGGTGAACTCCCGCGAGATCGGCGTGTACGTGCCACCCGAGGCGATGTTCCCGGACCTCGAAGCGTCCGAAACGACCATGGCGGCGCTGTTGGGTACGCTCGGCCGCGACGCTGTTCTATTGGCCTGCGCCCGGCTCAATACAGTAGTGAGCGGCACCGGCCATCCCGAACATAAACCGCGACAGGAGCGCGCGATTGGCCTCATCTCCAATGAGGAGGACCTGCGCCGCATCAATGCGTTCGCCAAGGCACGGCCGGGCGGCGACCTTCCCACGGTGTTCTTTCGCGGCCAGATCCTCGAATTGATGCGCTGGGCCGTGCGCTGCTGTCCCGCTATCCCCGATGACGGCACGGCCTTCAACGATCCGGCCGCGCGCGCCCGGCTGCTCCAGGCCGCGCTCATCGCGAGCACGCTGTGGAGCAAGCGCGTCTTCGCCGACCGCCTCTCCGACACGTTTTCGGTCGATGAAGGCCGCCAGCGCGCGCTTGGCGCCTTCCGCCGCGGGCTCGAAGAATTGGTAATCGCGCAGCACATCGGCACGACGCTTGGACGGGGCTGGGCGTTCTTCTCGGAACATTTCCCCCGCCACTATCCGGCGTTCGCCAAGGAGTTTCTCGAGGCAACCGGCCTCAGCGTGGAGCAATACTTCACCTGCGTTACGGGGCTCACGACCTATCTGCCCTTTGACCGCGCCGATGGGCCAGTGTTCCACGCGCGCACCGTCGCGAACGCGACCGCGTACCGCGACCTTTTCCCGGCGTATCTCGCGCGTGAGTCCCTGACGCCGGAGGAACTGGCCGACGTGCTCTGGGACGGTTTCGCCGCGCGCGGCTATCGTGACCTGCGCGAACGGCCGATCCTGGTCCTGGCCGACGGCCGCGCCGTCATCCTCGATCCCGTTTTCTTCAGTGAGAAGATATCCGTTGGCCCGCTCTTTCATCTCACCGCGACGGCGCGCGGTGACCGCACCAAATCGCTTGCGCTCTTCAGCGCTTTCGGTCGGGCCTTCGAGGATTATTCCAACGGCATTCTGCGACGCATGTATCCGGACCGTCCAGGGCTCGCCTCACGCCTGCATTGCCCGGTCACCGGGCACGACCGCGATGGCCGCGACTTTGAGATCGACGCGGTCGTGAACGACGTGCTGCAAGTTGTCGTGTTCGAAGAGAAGGCCGCCTGGCTCAGGGACGAGGTGGTGCTCGGCGACATCGACGCGTGGATTGCGCAGATTTGCTCGCGCTACGGCGTGGCCGCGGCTTTGGCGAATGGCAAGAAGGAGCGGCCCAAAGGAGTCGCCCAGCTCGCGCAACACGTGCGCCGTATTCTCGACCGGAATTGCGGCGCCGCCCAACCCGACTTTGCCGCCGTCGAGGTTATTCATCCCGTCTTGTTTGTGCATGACACGCGGCTGAACGCACCCGCCTACGGCACCTTTCTCGACGCAGACTTCCGGGCCTTGCTAGGCAGCGTACCACCTGGCAAGCGCGTAATGCCGCTGACGCTGATGACGATCGCCGATCTTGAAAATCTCGAATCCTCTGTCGATCAGTTCAGCATGCGGCAATTGCTGACGGATTACGCCGCCGCGCACCCCGATGGCATCGTCTCGCTCCACAATTTCATGGCGTGCGACCCGCGCTATGCGGACAAGCTGAAGCCGAGCGCACAGCTCATGAAGGATTCCGAACGCTTGATTCGGCTTGCGCATCGCGAGCTGTTTCCTGACTCGCCAAACCTGGACCCGGAAGAGGTGCGCACGCGGCGCGCACCTACGGCCTGACCTTGGAGCGCGGGACGTCTCATGGATGAATGGACGCCGGTGCTGGCGCTACCGAACCTGGACATGAGAGGCACACTGGAGTGCCCCTATGCGGCGATAGTGGCGCCGACGGATGCGCGCGTCGAGAAGCTGCGCGCCGCGCATCCCAAGCTGACGACCTTTTTGTCGAAATTTTCGAGTCAGTTCCGTGAACAGGTGTGGCCGTCGCTGCTGCTCCTGCGCGCCGATGCGCCGCCATCCTACTACACCGCAGAGGCCGTGTCGGCCTTCCGCGACATCCTCTCGCTGTCGGTCGTGCCCTATGCCCGCACCACGCGCTTGCGCTTTGATCGCGCGAACGGGCTCGCCTTCACCAACACCTTCCAATTCTATCCGTGGATGCTCGACAAGCAGTTCGAGGACATGATCCTGATCAATCCGGCGCAGATCCATGCGCATCTGCTTGAAGAGTTCAAAGGGCAGTCCTTCCCGGAGCAATCGCAGGCGTCGATCATGTGGAACGACATCGACGTTCCCCTGGCGCGCGAACTGCTCAACCGGTGGATCGAGCGGTTTTCCGGGAAGCCCGTGGTCTGGAAGGACAAGGCTCTGTTCCGTTCCCTCAACATGGCGAACGAGGCCGGACGTATCCCGGCACTCGCCGCGTCCGTCTTTTATGACACTGGACGTTCGCTGGCCCTTTGGGTCAGCGCCTATGAAATCCTGGCGCATCCAGGCGGCACGGGCCAATCCAATTTCGGCACCGTCTCCGCGCTTCTGGAAAGCGTAAAATGGCAGGATCAAAAGCTGGCCGCCGCAGCCCATACGATACCGAGGCGCACGCCGCAGCAGAAGCAGCTCGCGACCTGGGTGTGCCGGAAGGTCTATGACCTCCGCAACGATTTCTTGCACGGCAACGACGTCGATGGGAAAGCCCTGCTCCTTAACGGCAAGCCCGTGATCGATTTCGCGGTGTGCCTCTACCGGCTCGCACTCACCGGCTTCCTCGATCTTCATTTCAACGTCGCGATCCCTCCCGCCGACCAAACCGAGGCCCTGGCGCGGTTCGTTAGCCAGCGCCGGGAGTTCACGAAGTTTCAGTCCGCCTATGAGAGTGCCATATCCGCCGCCGTCTAAACGACCTATTTTTACGAGACGCAACAGCTCACCGATGCCGATAAGAAACTTCTGGAAGACTTCATCAGCAGGGCGACGGATGAACCGATGACCGACTTGAATCCGGAACGCGCCGCATAACGAACGTTAGCGAGCAGCCAAAGGCAGGTTTAATTAGTTAGGATGCGCCCGTCACTGATAGATTCCGGCACACCGAAAAACGTCTCGGAACGATGTTCAATGCCAACTCGACAATGTCGAGCACCTGACGGATTATCGAAGTGACATGCCGTGCTGCGCGCCGCGCAGATCGCCCCGCGTAAAGCGCAGATCAGATTCCATAAGAGATATTTATGCGAATTGGCGTTTACCAACAAAGAGTTGCTGCGGCACGGGGACTTCTGCGGCAAACGAATGGTTAATCCCGCCAAAACCACGCACTCAACCAGCGCGAGCGGCGTTCAAACTTGCCGCAAATGGTCGGCGACATCGGCTTTGTGACCGGGGTTGAGCCTGATGAAGGCGAACTCACCGCCAGCTTCGACGAGCGCACGGTCACCTATAGCTTCGGCGAACTCGACACCCTGTTGCCGTATATGCCGCAACCATCCACAAGAGCCAAGGGTCGGAATATCCAGCGGTGGTGATCCCGGTCATGATGCAGCACTACGCCACGTTGCAACGTAATCTGCTCTATACCGGCGTCACCCGCGGCAAGCGACTGGTCGAATGTGGTTTTCGGTAAAGACAGGTCTTTTTTTGCGCCCAGAAAAATAGTTTAGTCTGTTTGGACTGACGGTGTACTACATTACGAATTGGTCGGATAAACTCTGTCGCCCGGGTGCAGATTTTCTGTCAGGCCAAGAGGTACCGCGTGCAGCAGATTGCGGACTGGCTCGAAAAGCTCGGCATGTCCGAGTACGGTCAGCGCTTTGCCGAGAACAAAATCGATGTTTCGGTACTATGCCATCTGTCCGATCAAGACCTCAAGGACATCGGCATCCCACTCGGGCATCGGCGAAAAATACTGGCGGCCATCGGTGAGCTAACCGCCGAGTCGGCGACATTCAATACTGAAGCCCGATCGGAGCCAGATACTCAGGACACCGCAGAGCGCCGCCAGGTCACGGTGATGTTCTCCGACCTAGTCGGTTCGACTGCACTCTCCGCTAGCATGGACCCGGAGGATCTACGCGAGATCATATCTGCCTATCAGAAATGCGTCACCGAAACCGTGCACCGCTTCGACGGGTTCGTGGCGAGATACATGGGGGACGGTGTCCTGGCGCATTTTGGTTATCCCCATGCCCACGAAGACGACGCCGAGCGAGCGGTACGTACGGGACTCGAACTGATCAAGGCGGTGTCCGCGCTCAAATCGCGCGCTTCCCTGCAAACTCGTGTCGGAATTGCGACCGGGCTAGTCGTCGTGGGTGAACTCATCGGTTCGGGAGACGCGCAGGAGCGCAGCATCGTTGGCAAGACGCCGAACCTCGCAGCGCGCCTACAGGCGATCGCCGAGCCGAACACGGTCGTCATTTGCGACAACACGCGCATGCTTCTCGGCAATCTTTTCGATCTGAATGGCCTCGGGCTCAAGGACCTCAAGGGCATCGCCACGCCGACACGGGCCTGGTCGGCGCTGCGGGTGAGTTCCGTGGCAAGCCGCTTCGAGGCGCTGCACCCGACCGGGCTGACCGCCCTTGTGGGGCGGGACGAAGAATCCGAATTGCTTATTCGGCGCTGGTCAAAGGCAAAGTCGGGTGAAGGCCAGGTAGTGTTGCTCTCCGGCGAGGCCGGCATCGGGAAATCGCGGCTTATAGCTGCTCTGCAGGAAAGCCTTGCCAAAGAGCCGCATGCGCGCTTGGCCTTCTTCTGCTCGCCGCAGCGCACGGACAGCGCGCTCTATCCCATCATAAGCCAGATGGAAAGCGCGGCCGAAATGGTGCCCAACGACACCCCGCAAGCCAAGCTCGACAAACTCGATGCGCTGCTGGCGCGGACCTCGACCTCGGTTGAGAATGCGACGCTCTTTTCCCAAATGTTGTCGCTGGCAAACGATGGACGCTATCCTGCGCTCGAACTGACTCCGGAGCAGCGCCGGCAAAGAACGCTGGACGCTTTCATTTCGCAAATGCAAGCCGTGACGCGCTCCGGTCCGGCGCTAATGATCTTCGAGGATGCGCATTGGAGCGACCCCACGAGCCTGGAAGCGCTCAGTCGGGCGGTAGACCAGATCGCGACCCATCGCGTGCTTCTTATCGTAACGTTCCGGCCGGAATTCGATCCGCCCTGGATCGGGCGGCCTCACGTGACTGCCCTCACCATCAATCGACTGGCGCAGCGCGAAGTCGAGACCATGATCGACCACCTCGTAGGCAACGAGGTACTGCCAGCGAGAATCCGGCAGGATATCATTAAGCGCACGGACGGCATTCCTCTGTTCGTTGAGGAGATGACGAAAGCCTTGCTAGAGGCGGGCGGCGAATGCGCTGCCGATGACGCGGCCCCAGCGGTTCCGTTCCCGACCCCACCGGTCCCCGCAAGCTTACGTGCGTCACTGATGGCGCGGCTCGACCGGCTCGGCGCCGCCAAGGAGTTGGCGCAGATCGGCGCCGGAATTGGGCGAACGTTTTCCCATGACTTGCTGGCTGCGGTGGTTCGTCGGCCGGAGGCCGAGCTAGAATTGGCGCTCGGGCGTCTCATCGCGGCCGGGTTGCTGTTCCGTCAAGGCATGCCGCCGCATGCGACCTACCTGTTTAAACATGCACTGGTGCAGGATGCGGCGTACAGCACGCTACTGCGCAAGCCGCGATGCGCCCTTCACGCCCGTATCGCTGAAACCGTCGAAAGCCGAATTCGCGGACATCGCCGAGCGTCAGCCGGAGCTGCTGGCGCGTCACTACACCGAGGCCGGTCTGATCGAGAAGGCCGCCGCCCTCTGGGGCAAAGCGGGATTGCGGTCGTTGGAGCGCTCGACGCTGGGCGAAGCCGCTGAGCAGCTTACGCGTGCGCTTGCCCAGATTGCCGTCTTGCCTACCACTCCCGCGCTGCGGCGCGAGCAGATCCAGCTTCAGGTCGCGCTTATAACTCCGCTCATGCATGTTAAAGGATACGCTGCACCGGAAACCAAGGCGGCTTCGGAGCGAGCACGACAGCTTATTGAGCAGGCCGAGGCGCTTGGAGAACCCCCCGAAGATCCACTGCTTTTGTATTCGGTTCTACACGGTTTCTGGACCGCGAGCTTCGTCGCGTTCGACGGCGACGCTCTGCGCGAGCTAGCAAGCCAATTCTTGACGCTCGCACAGATGCGAGGAGCCACAATCCCGCTCATGATCGGGCATCGTATCATGGGTTCCGTGCTGCATACGGGCGCATTTGTTGAAGGGCGAGCACATCTCGATCGCGCGATCGAACTTTATGATCCTGCCGAGCATCGTCCACTCGCCACCGTTTTTGGCCAAGACGTCCGGGTGGCAGCATTATCCTATCGATCGTGGGCGCTGTGGATGCTTGGGTGTCCAGATGCCGCCCTTGCAGATACAAGTCATGCGCTCAAGGACGCGCGCGAAATCGGCCAAGCCGCCTCTCTGATGTATGCGCTGGCTCACGCGTGGCTGATCCATATCCAACGCGGAAATTACGCGGCAGCAATCGCGGAAGCCGATGAGCTTGTTGCTTTGGCGGACGAAAAAGGCACTTCCTTCTGGAAGGCGCAAGGAATGTCAGTGCAAGGATGCACATTGGCCCTGACCGGCGATGCCGCAGACGCAGTTCAAACAATCGTCTCCGGAATCGCTGCATGGCGGTCAACGGGATCAACGTTTTGGACGCCGCTGTATATGGCCTATTTGGCGAGTTCCTATGCTGAACTTGGCGAACTCGAAAACGCTTGGCTCTACATTGACGAAGCAATGACGACGGCGGAAACAACCAAGGAGAGGTGGTTCGAAGCTGAGATCTATCGCATGGCCGGCGAAATCGCTCTGCTGTCGCCACAGCCGGATGCAGAGAAAGCGGAAACTTGTTTCGAACAAGCGCTTACGATTGCGCGGACTCAACAGGCAAAGTCCTGGGAGTTGCGCGCGGCGATGAGCATGGCAACGCTGTGGCGCGATCAGGGCAAGCGGCAGCAGGCCCGTGATTGTCTCGCTCCGGTCTATGGCTTTTTCACCGAAGGCTTTGACACGCGCGACCTAAGGCAAGCCAGAGCTTTGCTGGATGCGCTAGCCTTAGAGGGCGATGGCACGGATGGTCTATTTGCTGGCTCATTCCGACCCAGCCCCGCGCTGGCCGACGGGTCGGAAGATCGCGACGAGCAGACCCTTGAGATCAACCCAGATCGGGACTGATATCGCGTCCGACGCCCGGTTTGGACACCACTCACACGGGGTCCTCCAGCGAACCCAACATCAATTCACCTACCGAGCTCTCAGTGTTCGGGTTCACGCCTAAAAGCTCGGCAAAAAGGAGGGCGTTTCCGCAACCTAATGGACACGTACTCAGCCCCATGACCGCCGCCGTCATCATTGCCGCTTGAAATACCGCGCCTACTTCTTTCAGGATCAGGCTGTAGCTGAGATCGCCGTAGACTCGTTGGGTGCGCCCAAAGCGGGAGGCCAGTACGAGGAGAACCTGCGGCGGCTGATCAACGTTGGCAGCATCCGCGGCGTCGCCAAGCAATCTATCGAGGCCAGGCCCCGATTCGCCGACGGTGATAAGCTCATGGAGAGTCGGGTCGTAGGCATAGAGGCCCGGCGCAACACCGAGGCAGCGGTGCACCGCGAGGTAGGCCTT
Organism: uncultured Pseudomonadota bacterium; assembly: GCA_963837035.1. GTDB lineage: Bacteria > Desulfobacterota > Binatia > Binatales > Binataceae > JASHZA01. The sequence goes on along the minus strand of CAWIMH010000006.1, from coordinate 13,221 downwards.
CAACGGATAGCAGGCACCCCCGCTCGGGTAGGGGCGCCGCCCTTCTCGCTCGTGGAGTGTGCGAAACAGGAATTCCGAGAGCTGGCCCGATTTGAGCGGGACGGTGCCCTGTCGCCTGGCCGATTTCCGCCGCTCTGCAACCCACGCAAACGATGGATCCTCGGCGATCAGCCGACGCATGTCGGGCGGCTCAAGGGCGAGGCGGCGCATGCCATCCATTGTCGCACTTGGCGCAGGTTCGGCAGCTGTAACTCCTCCGGGATAGGTCTTGCCGAGCACAGTCCGTGTATACCCCTTGCGGGTACGCGCGTGGAAGAGGAGGTCGTGAGTAGACCACCCTTCGTGGTGGGCGCGGTCGAGGAGCCCGCACCAACTCATCAGCGTAACAAACGCCAGAATCGCTTTCTCGGAATGGCGGACTGCCGCAGTTGCCACTTCAACCGCCTGCCGCCCAACCGCCAAATCGTGCAGGAACGGAAGCAGGTCGCGGTCGTGGATCGTCATTCTGGCCCACGAGCCCGGAACCTCGAGGGACATCACGTTGGCCTCGACGCGCGCGAGTGCGTGGGGCGAAAGCCGGAGCAGCCCCTCGGGCGGGCGCTCCGGGGAGCCATCGGGAGGCGCACGCAAGGGGATGCACGACGCGAGCCGGTGTCCCGAACTGTTGAGGCCCCGCGCAAGGAGCCCCAGACGATCGAGGCGAAAGAGCAGTGCCGCGCAGCGTGTCTCGGCCCCAAGATCGGACTCAATCAGCCGAAGGTGGTTTTGAATCTCGGCCTCGCTGCTGCCGCTCCCTGTAAGGAGTTGGAGCACCTTGAGTTCAACGGCGGCGTCAATCCAGGTCTGGCTGGTGGCGGTTCGAAGCAACGCTCCCCTATGGGATGGGTAGAGCTCAACGTCAGGCGCGAGCGCGTAGGTCCAGATTACCGGCTCCGAGGTCATGGGCGGACTGCCAAGTCGGCGGGGGCGAGGGTCTGATGGCGATGGCGAGGGTCTAATGGCGACACCACCACCCGGCCCCAAGGGTGAACACTTGGGCACACTCAATTACGAGTTCTGGCGGACTGACATGTTCGGGTTCCTGAAGGCTCTCTCCGAGCGCTATGGAAACGTTGTCAGCTTCGATCTCGGGCGCTCGCCTTGCATCCTGGTCAACGGTGCGCTCGAGGTTCGCGAGCTTTTTTTCGAGCGGGAAGCGTACCTTTGCAAACCGGAGTTCGTCAAAGATTCCAATCGGGGATTTTGGGGGGACGGCCTCACGACGCTCGAGGGGTCGGCCTGGCAGGCGCGCCGCCGGGTGCTGCAGTCCTGCTTTAGGGCACGGCCGGTCTCGCCAGTCTTGTCCGTGGTGGTCCAGTGCACAGAGGACATGCTGGACGCTTGGGCACCCGACGGTGAGGTCGACCTGGTCAGGGAATTGCGCATCCTCACCGCCCGGATCGCCTCACGGGTGATCCTGGACGCAGAACTGGAAGGGTACGGACCTAGCGAAGGTCGCTCCGGAGTGCTGCCATTCGCAGAAGCGTACGGAGAGGAGTATGTCAGCGCACCCGGTGGGGATCCGACCGCCCCTTTGGTCATGAGGCGGCCCCGTGCCCCGCGCCGGATGGACGCAACTGTTCGCATCATCAACGAGCGCATCGCAAGCGGTGAACTAAGGGGAGACTTCCTCTCGGACCTAATTCACGCACGCCTTCCTGACGGCGAAAGGCTCACCCGCGACGAAATCCTGGCGGAAGTCATCCAGATGCTTTACGCCGGGCATCTCACTATCCCCTTTAGCCTGATGAATTTCTGGCACGACATCGCTGCCACTGACATCGCTGCGAGAGTTGCGGCCGAGGCCGATCGTCTTTGCGCGACGGAAGCGCCGCAGTCGGCGGCACTCGTTGGGTCTTACTGCTTCGCCGCGCTGAAAGAGAGCATGCGTCTGCATCCACCGGCTCCCATTCTCTATCGAGAGGTAGAGAGCGCTTTCGAGCTCAGTGGGTTTATGTTCGCCCGCGATGTCGCTGTTTGGGTAAGCCCGCAACTGCTTCATAATGACGCACGCTATTTTCCAGAACCGGGTCGCTTTCTTCCCGAACGCTTCATAAAGGAAAGCTGCACGGTCACGCCCGGATCGCCGCCTTACTTCCCATTCGGTGCCGGTCGGCGCTCTTGCATCGCCAACCAGTTAGCACTCCACCAAATTACACTCATCGGCCTCCTCACGGCTCGCCGGTTTCAGTTGCTTCCAACCCGCAACGGGTCTGAGGATTTTCGTCTGCGAGGCCGGGCCCGGGACGGTTGTTGACAGGGTGCGGCCGCTAAGCGTAATTTTGCGATATAAATAACACGAATAACAAAATGTTGTAATCATCCCCAAGCGCTCCAAGAAAATTCGGGGAACAATAGGCGCATGCCAAAGACTATACTTTTTCCCAATGGAGTTAAGGAAACGGAGGTAGAATTTTGGTCGTTGCTTGCGGGCGATCGCGGCGTGCCGCCGAAAAGTGTCAGGTCGCCACCAACCCTCCACAAGGAGCAAATCAGTGGCTAAAAAAACCGAAAGAGCTGAAGAAGAATATGAACTAACCAATATCGACTGGGGCAAGATCCATGCGAGAGCGTGGATTAACGACCCGAAGGATTTGGTCTCTACCACGAACCCTATTCAGGGTGGCGATCCGATTCCGAAACGCTTCCGGGAGGCACTGGAGACCGATCCGACCGCCGCCATAAGACATTATCTGGGACCCCGTCTGAGATCCGCAACAATAAAAATAGTGAAGTTGCGCCCCCCGCCCGACCCCAATGATGTACCTTGTGAGTTTTGGGAAGACGTTAATCCGTTTCCGCCCTCCTGCTGCTGATCGGGATCTTTTACATGAACCGGGGCGCGGCGCCACGTCCACGCTTCAAGGCTTGCGTAAAACCTATCGTGAGTTCGGACATCGGGCTCATTTTGCTATTGGAAGGTCGGCAGGCGTGGATTCCCGACCCCATCTACGCGGCAGTCGCGCCCATGCTGGACGGCGCCCACGAGGTCGAATTGATCTTCGAGGCACTCTCTGACACCTATCCGATAGAGCGGGTCTTCGCGGCGCTGGACCGCCTGAGGACGAGCGGGTACCTCGGTGAGGATACCGCCGTCGAAGCGCCGCCTACCATGGCGTTCTGGGAGCATGTCGGCGTGCCCCCCTCGCTGGCGCGATCGCGTCTCGACGTCGCACTCGTGTCGACGATTGCATTCGGCGACATTGATATTGCACCACTGACAGATTTGCTCGGGCGCCACGGGGTTAGGGTTGTAGACGAGAGCGACGTTACCGTCGTCGTTACCGATGACTATCTGCGACCCGAACTCGCGGCGTGGAATTCCCGATCACTGATCTCCGGAAAGGCTTGGCTTTTGGCGAAGCCCGCGGGGATAGAGACCTGGATTGGACCGGTCTTCGTACCGGGTCAGACCGCGTGTTGGGAGTGTCTCGCGCAACGGCTCCGGGGGCACCGCAAGCTCGAAGGATACATCGCACGGCGTAATGGCGCAGGTGCGGTAGGTCCGGTCCCCGCCTGCCTCGCTTCGACGCAGCACGCTGCTCTTGCAGAAGCAGCAACGGAGATCACACGCTGGATCGGAACCGCTGGGCAGTCGATCCTTATGAACCGGGTTGTGTCAACGAGCGTGCTCACGCTGGAACGAACTCACCATACCCTAACGCGCCGTCCCCAGTGCCCCTCATGCGGCTCTCATCAGCCGAACGTTCCCACCAGTCCGGTGCGCCTTCATCGGCGCCCAAAAGCACATGCATCGGACGGTGGGCATCGCGCCCTCGACCAGCGGGAGGTGCTCGCGCAACTTGAACGGCACCTGAGCCCGATCACGGGCATCGTGAGTACGCTCGTACTGGGAGAGCGATCCGGTGGGGCTCACTTCCGCAGCAGAAGCATCACTCCCACGTTCTCAGCTGATCACAATTTCTCTGACATGTACGACGACCGGTTCCTCAAGGAAGGAATGCGGCGGCGTTCGGGTGGTAAGGGAAAGAGCATCGAGCAGGCGCGGATGAGCGCGCTGGCTGAATCGCTGGAGCGCTATTGCGGCGTCTTCGACGGAACAGAACCCCGGATCCGCGCCTCGTTTGCGGACCTCGGAAATGCGGCAATTCACCCGAACGCCTGCATGGGTTACAGCGCGCAACAATATGGGCATCGGCAGTCGCACAACGGTAGCGACCGGAAGGCCCGATGGGTACCCGAACCGTTTCGGGAGGACGTTGAGATCGAATGGACCCCGCTCTGGTCGTTGTCGGCCGAAGAGCCGCGATATCTGCCGACGTCATTCTGCTACTACGGATACCGCAGCCCAGACCCCCTGTTCGCCCGAGCGGACTCCAACGGATGTGCCGCCGGTTCGGTGCTCGAAGAGGCTGTGCTTCAGGGGCTGCTTGAGCTGATCGAGCGGGACGCTGTTGCCCTGTGGTGGTACAATCGTCTGCGACGGCGCGCCGTGGATCTCGACAGCGTCGACGATGCATACGTCTCGGAAATCATCCGGCACTACGGCGAGCTTCGGCGAGAGCTTTGGGCGCTCGACATCACGAGCGACTTCGGAGTACCCACCTTTGCCGCGATTTCGAGACGGGTGGACAAAGCTGAAGAGGATATCATCTACGGCTTCGGCGCCCATCTCGACCCCGGCGTCGCTCTGGGGCGGGCACTGACAGAGCTGAACCAGTCTTTGGAGGCAGTCCCGACCGCGACTGGCCCGGAATCAACCCAAACTTACCGAGGAAGCCAGGATGCCGTACGCTGGTGGCGCACGGTGAGAACCGCCGACTCCCGCTATTTGACGCCCGACCTCGAAGCGGGATCGCGCCGTCTCCAGGACTTCAAGAACCTCGCGACGGACGACCTCCACCAGGACATTCTCACGTGCAGGGCGCTCGCGGCGACTCACGGTATTGAGGTCCTTGTCCTCGATCAGACGCGTCCTGACGTAGGGTTCCCCGTGGTGCGCGTGGTGGCGCCGGGGCTTCGACACTTCTGGGCTCGCTTCGGGCCGGGCCGCCTGTACGATGTGCCCTTGCGGGAAGGTTGGCTTTCACGATGGTTCGACGAACAAGAGCTAAATCCATTCGTCGTTCAAATGTAGGCAATGCCACTGGAGAAAACCCGATGAGCGCGAACTCTGCTTTCGACTACGACATCCCGTTTGACATCATGGTGGGATACTGGGTCGGTTCCGCAAGTATCTATAGCCCACATGGCGTTTATTTGATGTCGACGAAGAGCTACGTCTCCGTATACTGGGAGAAGCCCTATACGAAACTCAGTTTCCGGGAGTCCGCGGAGGACGACTACGCATTTACGGGAGTCCAGTCGGACTACGTCGATACGCGGAAGAACGGAGCGAAACCGCAAGGGATCGCTCTCTCGTCCAATAGCGCTTTGCGCATCCTGCAGTACGATCTCACCGTTAAAGGCCCATACTGCTCTGGCGGGAATCCAAATACCGTATACCTCACCGGTCGTCAGACTCGTCCAGATGTTTACCAATTCCACGTCAAGAAATTAGAAAGCGACGGCCATCACCACCATGTCTATAATAGTCATCACCTGCCCAGCCCGGACGATTGGCACATCATAGGTCCGATTGTGGGTCGGATTGGTGATGTGGGCGGAGAGGTAGGACTGGCTGTCACGCAATTCTTCAGGCGCATTTCCTATAAGGTGCCAAAACAGACCATTGTGCCGCTATCGCCCAATTCCTGATAGTCCAGAATTTGCGTCCCGACATATATGGTCATGGTCTGATCATTGGTGGGGGAATCGGCGGCTTGCTGGCCGCACATGCCCTCGCCGGTAGGTTTGAGCGCGTGACGGTTCTCGAGTCTTACCGTTATCCTCCTGAAATCAACCTCGCCCGCCCCACCGTCACGCCGGGGCGTGCCCCAGAGCCGCTGTATTCACCTCCTGATGGCGGCGGGAGTCTCCGCATTCGACGAATTGATACCCGGCTGGAGCGAAGCGCTGGTCTCGCACGGCGCCGGTCCCTTCGATGCTTGTGCCGACGCTGTATTTCGATTGCCCGCGGGCTCGCTGCCGCGAGTTCCGTCGGGAATTACCGCTTACGCCTGCTCCCGGGCACTTCTCGAGAATGTGCTGCGCCGTGGTCTCGCCGGTAAGCCGAGAGTGTACGTGCGCGAGGGCCAGAGAGTTGTCGGGTTGCTCGGCAGTCCACGGGGCGAGAGCGTGACCGGCGTTCTTACGACCCAACATCATGGCACCGGCGAGACTGCCATCTCGGCCGACCTGGTCGTGGATGCCAGCGGCACGGGTTCGGCGCTGCCCCGTTGGATTGCCCGCCGATCGAACGGTGTGGACTCGCAGTTTCAAAAGACCGTGGTCGAATCCGGGATGCAGTATGTGTCGCGCTGGTTCCAGATCAAACCGGCGGACGCACCTCACTGGCGCAGCCTTTCCATCGCGCCGATGTTGGGCACCGCATTTCGCTCCGCCATGATGTTGCGCGCGGAGGAAGATCGCTGGGGCGTAGTCCTGTTGGCTCCTGCCGGCGAACCTCTGCCAGCCGACGGCATGGCGTTCCTGGACTTCATCGCCGATCTCGGGGACAGCGAGCTGCGACAGGCGCTCGCCCGTGCCCGGCCGGTTTCCCCGATCCATCATTATGGTGCCACCTCCAGTCGCATGATGCACTACGATCGCTTAACAGCTTGGCCGGTAGGATTGGTGTCCATCGGAGACTCGGTATGCTCGCTTGATCCGTACTTTGGACTAGGTATGACGGCGGCGGCGCGCGGCTCTATACTCCTTGGTTCGTACCTGGACCGACAACGCGGCGGTGCAATATCCGGTTTGGAGTTCCAGAAAGAACTGGCGCTTCTGAACGCTCAGCCTTGGCAACTGGCTACCGGCCGCGACCCTGACGGGCGGCCGCTTGTCCGCGACAGGACGCATCTTGGCCGCATCCACGATATGGCTCCATCGTGTCCGAAAGTTGCACATGCCCTTCTGGCCGTGCAGCATCTGCTCCGCCCAGCTGAAACGCTGCAGGAGATTGCCGTATGAGAATCGCGGTGCTCGGCGGAGGTACCGCCGGGTTTATCGCCGCTGCGCACCTCACGCGGTATTTGCCGCAGGCGGAGTTGTTGCATGTGTTCGACTCACGCATCCCAACCATTGGCGTCGGGGAAGGTACGAACTCCGCGGTTCGCGATGTGGTTCGAAGAGGTCACGGGACTCGGGTTTCCTCACTTGGCCGAGCGTTGCGGCGCGACCCTAAAGAAGGGCAGTCGTTATGAGGGATGGGGAAGTGACGGAACCGACTTCGTTCACCGCTTTCAGCCGGCGTCGTTGATCGCCTATCATTTCGATGCGGCCGCAGTGGTGCATGTGCTGGAGGAGCACGTTCGCGCAACCCGGGTCAACGCGCGAGTCGAGGAGTTGCAAACCTCCGCCGATGGCGTCCGGCTGCGGCTCGACGACGGTACAACAAATCTCTGCGACTACATATTCGATGCACGCGGTTTTCCCAGGGATGACACCGGTAGCTCGGAAGACTTCATCCAACTCGACTGGATTCCTACTGGTCGAGCGATGATCAGGCGGCTACGTCCGCAAGGAATGTCGGAGGTGAGCCGCATCGTTGCTCGACCGCACGGGTGGATCTTTCAGATCCCACTTCGCGATTGGACCTCGTGCGGATATGTCTTTAATCCGCGCATCAACAGCGACCTCGAGGTTGCAGCCGATTTGACGGCGTTCCTGCATGAGGAAGGAGTTGTCACTTGGGAGCAGCGTGGCGCACCCAACTTCCCGAACTTCATGCGCCGCAGAATGTTCGACGGCCGGGTCTTCTGGACCGGCAACGCGGCGTCTTTCATCGAGCCCCTTGAGGCGACCACGATCGGACACGCCATCGTGCAGGTCCGCTCAGCGACGCGTTGGATTGCGGAGGAGGGACGGGGCAGATGCGCGAACCCCGATGAAGTCGAGGCGTTCAACGGCGCAATGCTGTCATACGTGTGTTGCGATTCGCTCTTCGTCGCGTGGCACTATGCTTGCGGCTCTCGCTGGGGCACTCCGTTCTGGCAATACGCTCGGCACGGCATCGAACGCGCCCGCAACAATCCTCTGGCCCGGGGGCTCTTAGCCTCCATGGAAGAATTCATAGAAGCCGGACGGACGTTACCCGGTCTCGCGCTCTCGAAGTGCGTGGACCAGGACCAGTGGGAGCGCGATGTCTACCCACTGCTGCGCCTTTACCGTCCCTTCGGCAACTTCTCTGAGCTCAACTTTGCCCAGGTTGGACATGGAATCGGCTATTACAACGCCACCGCAGGGCGAGGGCAGCCTAACCCTATCGTGTCGGCGATCAGTGACACGTGAGATACGATTGCAACAATGATCAAACGGCCGATTAGAAAAACGGTATCGTCGGTCGCATGACAGATTGCAAAGTACTCCATATTGCGGACGCTGTTGCTTTGGAAGGCACAAAAGCAGAAAGTCATCGTGGAAATAGAGAACTATTTTAATGTAGTACCTGCCCGAAGAATGGATGGCGGGCGCATCATTTCAACCTTTTCGCCGCTTCTTCAATCAAGCTGAGATCGGAATATTGTTTGACATCGAAGCTCGATCTGATGAAGCCCATCTCCGCGGTAGTTTCGACGTTGCGCTGCAGCGCAGCGAGGTCAGGCTTCATGTCGGGATCGCGATAGTAGTCGCTCTTGGTGAATACCCAGTTGAACCGCTCGGGCGGGACCTTGAGTAAATTCGAGGCGATCTTCATCACCTCGGAGTGGTTCTGCGGGTCGAGATACCAACGCTCGATCCGCATCATGTCCTCCATGTAATCGATCAGGACGGCGCGATGCATGTCGATGAAAGCTTGCCGCGCCGTCCAGACCAGGAACTGAGAGGGTCCGAGGCCCTCGGTCTGGTCGTACAACGGGAAACCAATCTGGTTTAGCATCGGGTCGAGCGAAAATGGCATCACAGTTGTGACCAGGTCAGCCTTCTTCTCGTTGAGCATCGCCGGCATGGCCGGGAACGGCGTCTCGATCACGGTGTAGTCGCGGTTATCGAGCAACCCGTGCTTCTTCAGGCCGGCCTTCATGGCGATGTCCACACCGGCGCCGATTGCATTGGTGGCGAGCACCTTGCCCTTTAGGTCCTCGATCTTCTTGATCCCCGAGTCCTTGCGGACGAAGAACTGGTTGCTAAAGTAGCCGGGAACACCGTCGCGGAACTCGTCGGAGATAACGCGCAGGTCGCTGATACCAGCGTTTGCGATTGCGATCCCAAGTGTCGAAAAAGCAAGATTGGCGATTTCCAGCTCGTCGTTCGCCAAGGCCGTGATCATAGGCGGCGTGCCCTGATAGCGGACCGCCTCCATATTGTAGGTACTGCCCCAGTGCTTTGCGAGGTCCTTCTTGGCGACGATGAATGGCGCCCAGTTGGAGACCGGAACTACATAGGAATTGCGGATCAAGAGTGGCTCAGCGCGAGCGACGCTCGCCACCGCTATGCCAACGGCCAGTAGGACGAAGAAAGCTTTCGAGCCACGCACGGTTTCCTCCGCGGCGTTGAGATCGTATGTCACGACCCGTTCGGCAATTGTGAGAAAGCCTAAAGGCTTTGACAAGCTGAATCGCTGCAACTCATCCGCGCTAACAACCTCTCCTTGCTATAGCTAAGGCCGCGTGGACAAATTGGGCCAATAATTCGCGGTTGCGATGTACGACTTACGCCGCAGCGACCTTCTCAGTTGTCAACGTCTCGACGTGTCGTGACCAGACTGCGAAGGCTTCTGCCACTTCCTTCGCATAGCGGTGCCGCTGATAAATCCCAGCGACCCCGCTAAAAGTCCCGCTGCGATGGTTCAATGCGAGCTCGACAATGTGCGGAGCCACCCCAAGCCGCTGTAGTCCGCTAGCGAAGCTTCGGCGAAGATCATGTAGCGTCCATGGTCGGATCGCCGGGATAACTTTTTCCTTCGCGCCACTATGGTCGCCAAACGCGCGATCGGTGCCGTTGAGTACAAACTTGCCAGTACTGGGCAATGTATTGAGTACGCGGCGGATCATCGGCGTAATCGGGATTGTGTGAGACAGACCATTTTTGGTGCGCTCCCCCGGCAATTCGATCGCGTCAGTGGCGATTTCATCGCGCCTCAGTTCGGTCATTTCGTTGCGGCGCGCACCGGATAGAATCAGCAGCTTGACCAGAGCACCAGCCGCGCCACCTGCCGCGTCTGCGGCTTCCCATGTGAGTTTGAGTTCTGCATCTTCAAGCACGCGATCGCGGGACTTCTCCTTAGTCGGTTTTCGAATAGATCGTGCCGGGCTTGCAAAGTCATCTTCTCTCGCCTCGCACCAGGCGAAAAATGCCTTTGCAACCTTCCAGGCTGTAACGCCAGCTGACGGCCCTCGCTTCATTGCCTTATCGATGACTGCGATCACGTCTTTCTTTGAAATCGACTGAAGCGAACGCCCCGGCCACGCGTCCTGCATCGCGGTTGATATTGAGCGCCGTGCCGGGCCGGACGGTGCAGACATGCTTCTCGCGATAGAGCGCTATGTACGCGGCCAGAGTGTCATCTGCTGGGATGCCGGCGCTCTTGGCGGCTGCCGGGTCCTCACCATCTGCGACGCCCCCTAGTGCTGTCCTCGCCGCGTCGCGAGCTTTCCCCAGCGAGAGGACCGGATATCGGCCGGGCAACGTGAGCTTGCGGGTGCGTTCACCAACTCGGTAGCGCACCGCCCACGACTTCACACCAGTTGGCTGCACGATCAAATAGAGCCCTGGCACGACGGCATCCGGAATCTCGACGCGCGCGTCTTTGGCCTTGGCCTGCTGCACCACTCGGTCGGTCAGAGTGACTGGCATTTGTTGTAACCAACTGGCCGGGGTAACGAGTTCGACGGCCGGGGTGCCCATAGGGTTGGGGTGAGCTGGGGTAACACAGGGGTAACAGAGTTCACTGTTTGGACCGGTTGGCCGCTGTTCCTAACGTCTTCGAACAATGTACGAGAAGCCCCTATAAAATGGGAGGTGCATGGGGGCCCGTGTGAGAAAATGTTTCCAACGTTGGCTAACGTGGAGTAACCTTGCCAAGGTTGGGGTCGAGGATTCGAATCCCTTCGCCCGCTCCAGATTTCCGGCTTTCCAAAAGCCTGTGGCCGCATTCCGAGAATCTGATCATCAACTCGCGCCTGATCCCCCTCCTCCTGCTCTGGCTGTCGGGCGCGTGTCTGCGGCTTACCGTGCTGGCGACGCCGCCGGTCATTCCGCTGTTGCACGCCGACCTGCATCTGTCGGAGACGCAGATCGGTTGGCTTTCGAGCCTGCCCCCCATGCTGTTTGCGATCGCGGCGGTGCCGGGCTCGCTGTTGATCGCGCGCTTCGGCCTCATCCCGGCTTTGCTGGTCGGCTTGCTGCTCAACGCGATCGGCGGCGCGGCGCGCGGCGCCATGGCGGACGTGACGTCTCTGTTTGCCTCGACCGTCGTCATGGCGGCCGGCGTCGCGATCATGCAGCCGACGCTGCCGCCGCTGGTGCGGGCTTGGTTCCCCGCGCGCATCGGATTCGCGACGGCGGTCTACACGACCGGGCTTCTCATCGGCGAAATTTTGCCCGCGGCGCTGACCATTCCATTGGTGCTGCCCGTGGTCGATGGCAGTTGGCGGCTGAGTTTCGTGGTCTGGGCGATTCCGGTTTTGCTGACAGCGGTCGTCGTCGCAATTTGCGCGAAACGACTTAATGGCGCCGACGACGCCGCACCCGTGGCTAATACCCAGTGGTGGCCCGATTGGCGGCGGCCGCTGATCTGGCAGCTCGGCCTGATCTTCGGCAGCGTCAACACGATCTACTTCGTCAGCAACGCGTTCCTGCCCGATTATGTGATCGCCCAGGGCCGCCCCGACCTGGTCGGCGCCGCGCTCACCGCGCTTAATGTCGGCCAGTTGCCGGCGGCCTTCTTGCTGCTGGGTTTGGCGGGACCGCTGGTGACGCGGCCATGGGCCTATGCGGCCACCGGCCTGGCGTCGCTCGCCGCGCTGATCGGCATGGTGGCGTCGCACGGCGTGGGGATCGTGGTCTTCGCAGGCGTGCTCGGCTTCACCAATGCGCTCACACTGACCTTGGCGCTGGCGCTGCCGTCGATGCTGAGCGCGCCCGACGACGTGCACCGCACCTCGGCCGGCATGTTCACCATCAGCTACAGTTGCGCCATGTTGCTGTCGATCGTCGGTGGCTGGCTGTGGGATCTCACCGGCATGCCGGTCGCGAGCTTCGCGCCGGTTGCGCTGTGCGCCATCGTCATTGTCGTCTTGGCGTCGACGGTGAAGAATGCGCGGCAATGACGGGCGAAACCGGGAGGGTGTCGTGAGGTCGAGCAGGCTCATTGCCGCGTTGACGCTTGTCGCTTTGCTCGCAGCGCCGGCCCGCGCCGAAACTTTCCCGGATCATCCCCTCCGCCTGATCATTCCCTTTGCTCCGGGCGCAGCATCGACACACTCGGCCGCATCCTGGACGATAGCGGGCGGCGAGCCGGCCGGCGCGAACAGCGCATAACAGCTGGTGTCGTTGCCATAGACGACACCAAGCTCGTCGAAAGTCGGCACGTCAGGCAGCTGCGCGGCGCGCGTCGACCCGGACACCGCGAGCGCGAGCAGCTTGCCGGCCTGAATATGACCGATCGAGCCGCCGAGCGTCGTGAGCCACAGTGAAATTCGCCCCGCCGAGACGTCGGTGACGGCCTGGCTGAAGGAATTATACGGCACGTGCTGCAGCGTTATGCCGGTGACCTCGCTGAACAGCGTCGAGGCAAGCTGACCGCTCGAGCCGATGCCGAGCGAAGCGTAGGTGAGCTCGCGCCAAGATCAACGCCGATACCAACAAGATTCTCGCCGACGCCGACATGAAGGCGCGCGCGACAAAACTCGGTTTCCGCCTGGTCGGCGGATCGCCCGAACAGCTCGGCGCGCATCTGCGCAGCGAGATCGACAAATGGGCCAAGGTCGCCAAAGCGGCCGGCTTGGCGCCGAAGTGACGCGTCATTCCGGGGCGCGGGACGGGCGCCAACGACGCTCCGCGTCGCGGGAACCCCGTTTTGCCCGCGAACCCGAAATCCATATTCGCTGACCTGTGATTATGGATTCCGGCTCTCGCCGCTTGCGCGGCTCGGCCGGAATGACGAAGTCATATCAA
>CAWIMH010000005.1:0-53911 GCA_963837035.1 uncultured Pseudomonadota bacterium | reverse complement strand
ATTATACAGGTAATCTCTTGCGGACTCTGGTCGCCGCCCCGGCACCCGTTCCGCCGATCCTCTTGAAGATCCCAGCTTAGAATCCTCTCAAGACACAGGATGACTCCGAACACCGTCGCTCTGCCGCTCCACGGCAAACGGGGCAATTGCCGCCGGATTTTTCCTTCGGTGCAGCCTGTCTATCCGGCTGCTTCACTGAGGGATTTTCTCTCCGCGCCTACATTTTCGCGGGGTCGATGATGAAACGGCGGTGATCGCGCATGACAATGCCTTCGGCAACGAGCTTCTTGAGGCATTCGCTTGCTTTCGGCCGCGAGCACACCACCATGTCCGCGATGTCCTGACCACTTAAGCGCAGATCTATGATCGTCCCGCGGTCGTCTCGCACACCGAACTTGCGACCAAGGTCGAGCAAGGCGATCGCGATTCTTTCTCGAACGGTTTGGCTAAGAAAGTTTGAATGGCGCTCCAGCAGCTTCCACCATCGGCCGATCGTCAAATTGAGCGCCTCGTTAAACTCACGGAGTGGAATGCCGACGATACCCTCCACCATCTCGCTCGGGCTTATCAACCCGATTTGACAATCGGTGAACGCCTCGCAGGAGAGTTTATGATGAATATCGGGCAGCAATGACGGAATCTCGATCACGTCGCCGGGTCCCAGCACCTCGAGCAGATTGCGTTTCCGGTTGCGGTTGAGACAGATAAGCCGGGCGATGCCCGAGAGCACGACGTATACGGCGCGTCCTGATTGACCCTCCTCATAGATAGTCGAGCGTTTGGAAAATCTACGAACCGTCATCCTGGCGCGCAAGGCTTCCAATTTGCGTAGCGGAAGTCCCGCTAGCCCTTCCAATTTCCCCAAATCTTGAGCGCTAATCGCCCGAGGTCGGGGAGGCCTGGCCCCACTCTGCCTGATCGATGCGTTGCGTGATGCGGGAACTGGCAGTCGATGAGGATCCGATTTTCGCCGTGGTCACCCGCACGCACGAACGCCGATGGCGTACGACATCCGCCAATTCGCGAAGCTCGGCTTGCTGCACGAGACTCATCACCGGGTTAACGCGGGAGACGATAACGCTGACGGTGAACGGTCCGGCATCATCGTAAGTCGAGCCGATGTTGAGAGGGGCTCCCTGGGTGGTCGTCCGCCGTGGCTATATCTATGACGGTATGATAGCGGTCGGCGTGCGCGGCATGGCGCGAGGCAGCGGTTTACCGCCTCGCTGACCGTCGTCCAGATTGCCGAGCGGCTATCGCCCGAAGAGCTGACCGGTTTGCCTTAAGTCCTTGATCAGACACGCAAGGACGCAGTGGCGGCTTTGGCTGCGCTGGCCGGGGTCGCGGCCCGCTTGGCGCGCCGCGGTTACCGCTGGGGACCCGGCGGCAGTGTCGGCTTCGAACTCGGGACGCGCGTAGCGACAGCCACAGCGTCGAGCGATCGCGAAGTGACTGATTGCCAGGCTCGCCGGCTGGAGCCGCACGAGGCACCCGCTCTGCGAGCCGCTTTGACTGAACGGCAGCCCCGGCGCCGATCGACGTGCTGCTCGAGACGCCGCGTGGCGGTGTGTCACCCACCGATCTGGCGGCGAGGCCGACGCACGTTCTCGTGCGCACGCCAGATGGTGCTCGTCTTCTGACCGATCCCTATGGCGACGCATGCGTTGATGGAGAGGGTGTCATGACGATCGCTTTCCTGTTCCCGGGACAGGGGTCCCAGAGCGCGGGCCTGCTGCATCATCTTCCGCAACATGCCGAGGTCACACGGACAATCGCGGAGGCGAGCGACATCCTCGGCCTCGATATCGGAGCCCTCGACAATGCCCAAGCGCTGCACTCGACCGTCGCAGTACAGCCCGCGCTGTTGATCGCCGGCGTAGCCACGGCACGCGCGCTGATGGCCGAACACGTCCTCCCTGCCGCCGTCGCCGGCATGTCGGTCGGCACCTTTGGCGCTGCGGTCGCCTGCGGCACGCTGTCCTTTGCCGATGCCTTGCCGCTCGTCCATCTGCGTGGAGAGCTAATGCAGACGGCCTTCCCCAGCGGCTATGGCCTCGCCGCCATCGAGGGCCTCGACGAAGGCCACGTGGAAGGCCTCGTGGAGCGGATCCGGACCGCAGAGTGTCCCGTTCACATTTCCAACATCAATGCGCCCCAGCAGATCGTCATCGCCGGGAGCGCAGCTGCGCTCGCTGCGGTGATCGCCCAGGCGCGTCAACACGGCGCGCGTCGTGCTGGGCGACTGGCGATCAGCGTTCCGTCGCATTGCCCGCTGCTGCAGCCGGTCGCGGATCGCTTGGCGCAGGCAATGGCCACACTCCTGCTGCGGCCGCCGGCGATGCCATATGTGAGCAATCGCGGCGGTCGCCCCCTCTATGACGCCGAAGCGATCCGCGAGGATCTCGCGAATAACATCGCGCATCCGGTCCGATGGTACGACACGCTCGAAGTCCTGCGCGAGCTCGGAGCGACACTCTTCCTCGAGATGGCTCCGGGCCATGTCTCCACTCAGCTCGTCGCGCAGTTGTTTCCCGGCGTGCGGGCGCTCTCGATCACGGATCAAGGCCGGCTCTACGCGGCTGTAGTCGCCGCCCGCGAAAACATATCCTAAGTCCGATCATCCAGAAGATTGGCCGGAGAGAGCTGGTAAACCAAGGTACGCCGTTTCACAATTGAATTGAACCCACGACATTGGTACACCCCAGCGCAAGCTGCGTGCGAAGGGCCTGAAACCGCCTGATCGATGACCGGCCAATCCACAACAATTGCCGATTACTCCGCTCTCAACATGTCCGCCATCCGGATCGCGCCGCAAGACCGATTCCTTGGAGCACATTGTTTGGCGCTATTGGCGCAAGCGGGGCATGGATTTAGCCTTGAGTCGGTGAATAAGTTCCCTGCGGATTCTAGTCGTGGAGAGGTGACCATGAAGACATATCCGATGACACGCGTGTTCTCGCGATGGTTCGGCGACATGCATGTGGCGTTTTATCGATTAGTTGGCGGATGGTCGCCCCTGAACTGGAATATCCTGGTGCTCACGGTGCGCGGGCGCAAGACCGGGCGCGAGATCTCCAAGCCACTGCAATATCTAGAACGCGACGGCAAGCTCTATGTGGTGGCGTCATTCGGCGGCAGCGACAGGGCCCCCGATTGGTACTTGAACTTGGTGGCAAACCCCGAAGTGACGGTAGAGCGGCGGCGGGCGCGCGGCGCCTACCACGCCCGCACCCTCGCTCCTGAGGAAAGACAACAGCTGTGGCCCGGGCTGGTTGCCATGTATCCCGTGTACGCGGACTACCAGAGAAGGACCAGCCGTACCATTCAGCTGGTTGAGTTGGCTCCGGTCTGATCTGAAAGAGCGCATCCGCAAGGTAGGCGTATATTCCAATCTGCACCCCGTATATGCGGAGAGTGAAACGAGCGCATACCATAGCGGCGCTGCGGGTTTTACGCTCCGGCGCTGAAGCGCGCGAGGATCGGGATGATCTCGCGTTGAATTGCGTCGGCGCTGATTTTGGCGTGCCCGTTTTCGATGGTCATGTTGAGTTCGCTGCGGACACCGAAGCGGCCTTTCAGATAGATCCCCGGCTCGACCGAGAAGCAGGTGTTCTCGATCAGCAGCCGATGATCGTCGGTTTCCAGCGAATCGAGATTGGCGCCGGTGCCGTGGACTTCGCGGCCGATCGAATGACCGGTGCGATGGATAAATCGTTCACCAAATCCGGCGGCCTCGATGACCTCACGCGCGGCGCGATCGGCGTCGCGTCCGCCCACCGCCTCCTTGTTCGCCACGCGGTTGCGGATCAGCTCGACGGCCGCATCGCGCGCATTCGCGACGATCGAAAAAATCCTCGCGTGCTCTTCCGGCACCTCATCTCCCACGAACGCGACCCAGGTGAAGTCGGCGTATATCGATTGCCCGCCGAGTTCCTTCGCCCATAGATCGAGCAGGACAAAATCGCCGCGGCTTATCGGCGTCGGGTGCTGCTGCGACGGCCCGTAACGTGGATCAGCGCTACGGACGTTGGTTGCCACAATCGGTGGCGACGCCGTCATCAAACCGTTCGCGGCGAATCGCTCCATGACGAATCGCTGGATCTCGTGCTCGCACGCTTCGCTTCGATCGCGGACGCGGCGCGCAATCTCGGCGAAGGCTTCATCCACGATGTTGCGCAGCTTGAGCGCCACGCGATGGTGGCTCTGCAGTTGCTCCGGCGTCAGCGTCGCCTCGAAGCGCTGAATCAGATCCGCGGCGGAAATCACCTCGACGCCGAGCGAGCGGATCAGCTCGATAGTGCCGGCGTCGACGCGCGAAACGTAAGGGATCGCGCAATTCGGCGAGTAGGCCATCGCGACGCGCTTGGCGCCGCTCAGGATGCGTGCGAGGCCGCTGCGCATCTCAAAGGCGGATCGAAACACGATGGCCGGGCCCGCGACCGCATCGAGCCGATGTGGTTCCACTGCGGAGACCAGTTTGCGCGGTTCCCCGGAGCGTGGAATGAAGCAGAACCATCGCCGCGTCGCCATCCCGAGCTTGGGATGTACCTCCAGGACGCGGTACGCGATCGGATCGCTGAGCCGGAAATCATAGAAGAGCCATCCGTCGAGCGCCGCCTCGGCGAGCGCCGCTTGAATCTCGCCAATCCGGTTCATCGCGAATCACCGGCATTGAATCGCGCGCCCCATGCGTACACATGCTCAGGCTCGATTCTGATCGCGGGATTTATTTCTTGCGTCAGTAGCATCGAGTGATACTGGGCATATTTGCGACGCAGATGCTGGATGGCGAGCGTATACTCGGCGCCGTCTTCGACGATTCGTGCATCGAAGCGACTGAGAACATAGGCGAGGCGGTTCCAGTCTTTATCGCAGTGATCGAGCACGAGCGCGACCGGGGGGTTCTCGGCAATGTTCTTCATGCGCTTGATCTCGGTTCCGCTTTTCCGCTTGGGCTTTTCATCTATCACAAAACAAAACCGCGAGCCGTCGAACCAGAAGCACAGCGGAATATTGTGCGACTCTCCGGCGCCGCTCACGGTCGCGAGATGACCGATTGCGGACTCGATGAAGTCGCGCAGGGCCAGCCCTTTGAGTCGATCGTTCAAGGCACGCTATCAATAACAACGCCGCCATCTTCAGAGAGCTTAATCTCAAACGTCCATTCCGGCCCGGCAGGGGATCTCATTGACGGCCATCGCGAGCATCGGCTCGACGAATCGAGTCTTCACCCGCACGAGGGTATTCTCAAGAAGTATCCCTTAGAACCGACAACGCGGCTACTGGGTGAAGACTACCGCGGATTCGGGGCCGGTGCAGCTGCCAGTGCCCGAGCCGTTGCCGAGGATGGCGCCCCGTTACGAATTTTAGGAATTTCCCAAAAAAAGCATTGGTGGTTACCGCGGTTTCTGAGTTCGGACACCGCAAATCAGGCCCGAAAGTGATGAAATTCCCTGTATTTTCCGCGTAGATCAGGGAATTCGACCCAGAGGCTGGGTCACCGCAGACTGCACCATCCGCCAACGAGTCGCTGGGTTCTGGCTTCTCTTTCGATCCGACATTCCCAGAAAGGGCGTTTTGCGGGCGTTTTTGCACAGGAAAGTTTTCGAAAATGCTTCGAATCTCGCCGTCTACGATTGGTGCCGTCCGCCGGATTGGCGCTGCCCCTTGGGGCTCGGCGGCATCTGGGATCTCCGCCGCCTCTGGACCGGCGTCGTTCCCGACCAGCGTCGGAATGCGCGGCTGAACGCGCTTGTCTCCGCGTAGCCGAGCGAGACAGCGATCTCAGTAATTGGAGTGCGTGATGTATCGAGCAACTGGCACGCAGCCTCGAAGCGGACTTCATCGAGCAGTTGCTGGAACGTCGTGCCCTCCGCCTTCAGTCGCCGGTTCAACGTGCGGCGATGCATCGACAACAGCTTGGCGACCTCATCAGCAGACGCGGCTTCGGCGAGGAGCAAGATGCGCAAGGTACGGCGCAACCAGAAAGCCACGTCCAAAGTCTGCTCTCGCCTGGGCCTGCACTTCGAGGATTCGAAACTGTTTGGGGTCGGCACTCGCCAATCGCCGATCGAGTATGGTGGCCGGAAAAACTAAAGCGGTCCACTCGCAATCGAATCGACAGGGGGCTTGGAAGAAGCGGCGGTAGGGGCCGACATCGGTCGGCTTCGTGTGCGCGAAAAGCACCCGTTCCGGCCTCCAGTGGGTGCCGCAAAGCTCCCGCATGATGCTAAGTGCTGCCGCCACATCGACATCGTAGATCTGGTCGACGTGCTCTGCACCCTTCTGATAGACAACGGGGCCTACGGTTGCCACGCCGTCTTTCTCCAGCAGAAACGTGGCCATGCCCTGACTGTTGAGATGTTGGTAAACGGCGAAGGTTCTGATCGCCGCGCCCAAGGTCGGCGAGTGCCGGACCAGCTGGCCCGGCAAGCCCAGATGCGAAAGGCGCGCCCGCTGACCCGCCAGCAGCGCAAAATGCCGGCATCCGGTCTTCATCACGCACTCGTGCAATAACCGGCCAACCGCAACATACGGGATATGGTTCTCAACACTGTCGAGCGCATCCGCATCAAGGCCGACGCTGGCCAAGACTTCGGCGGGTCGGCGCCGAAGCTCGCGCAGAAGACCAGGAATTTCGGCGAACGGCCCAACGCGCTGGCTCGCTTCCTCGTTTTCGGACGCGCCCAACTCTTCGAGCGGCAATATCGCGCCGGATTTGCGACGTCTCTGAAACGATTCGCTGCCACGACCGAGCGGAGCCTCAGCCTCCCTGTCGCGAATTGTCAAACCAACTGTCCTGAATTGTCAATCCTTTCGTCGTGAACTGTCAGGCTTTTCGTCGTGAACCGGCAAGCCGAACCTTCGGTTAAAGCGAGATATTCCTTCCTTCTCGCGGCTAAAACCACAGGTCGCGGAATTATCAGGAGGAGTCCGAAATGTCGTTGAAAAGTGAAATCCTGCACAGATTTTCGCTTCGCCAGCGCATGCTGGCGATCATCATCGTGGCTATCAGTATCTGGTGGGCGTCCGCCAACACTCTCGCGCAAGAAGCAGCTCTCGCGGCATTGGCCTGTCCTTCTGCGAGCAATCCGATAGCGCGACCGGTTGGTCAATTCTCTTCCGTGGATCGCATCGAAAAAGAAGAGTCCGGTCCGATAGTATTGTCGAGACTTTTTGAGCCAGCCTCAGGCATCGGCAGTCGCAGGGATTTTCACGCGGAACGTACGATCCGGGGTGAGACTCTTCAGAGCTCGCCCCACCACGCAGAACCAAAAGCTTATAGCCTACTTCACGAGAGGTCAGCGTCTGGATTCCTTTTGTACGGAGACCAGATGAACCACTTTCTGGCGACACAATCATTGGCAAATCACGAATTCGCGACGCACGAGGTGGAACATGCTCCGCTTCCTCTCGTGCAACTTAAATTCGGCGGCTGGGAAATCCCCGTCGTCCTCTCGAATGCTACGGTTTCACGGTAGGCGCTGCCGAGCATGAAGGCATTGAAAAGTTTCTCGCAGGCGTGGCTGTAGAGTTTGCAGCAAGCTGTGCCCGTTAAATGCACGACGCCGTTCCTCACCTCCAAGCCGACGTTCCCTGAACTCGGCGCTGAGGCCGACGCCCTCAAGGCAGGTCGTGGCGCGCGCGAAGCAACAAGCGGTGAGCGCGCGCGACGATCTGCCACAGCACGGGGTCAGGAAACGCTCTTCGCCGTTACCCGGCTAATCACGATTTCGATCTTGCAGCCCCATGTCTCTTTCAACTATCCGTCAAAGCGACAAAGGAACCATCGTCAAAACTCCTCCGGCATCGTTCTACTTTATTGGTGACGTGACAGCCTTTACTTTGTCAACCACTTTCTCGATGGCCTTCTTGACAGCTCCGCTGGCCTGGTCCGCCTCTCCCTCGTTCTTCAGCCGCTGGTTATTAGTCAGAGACCCGACGGCTTCTTTCACGCGACCTTTGATCTTGTCAGTTGTTCCGCTCATACGATTCCTCCAGTTGATACAGTTAAGTTGATACAGTTAATCTATCACTCGCCTCGATAGCTTGAGCGCGTTGATATCAGATGGGTTTGGCTTCCCTCACCGTATGAAGCCGCCACCCATCACGATCCAGACCACCAGGACGATTAGCACGACGGTCAGCAGGCTCATTCCACCTCCGCCATAGTAGCCGCTGCGATATCCGTAATAGCCACCGCCGCCACCGAACAGCAGGATCAGCAGGATAATCAAAAGCAACATAAGACACCTCCCACGCCAGTTATTTTCATGAATAGATAGTCCTGTTCTGTTTCAAAATGAAAAATTAGTTCAGGCCATAGTGATGAGAATTATTCAGGGGACGCGACACTGGCCTGGCGGATGGTTCACGTATCACCGGCTTCACGGAGGCCACCGCTGCGAGCGAATGCGGACCATAGAGTTGGCCTTCTTTCGGAAAGTGTGGTTGTCCGCTGGCTCTTGCGAATGAGTCATTCGTGTCAGGCGGCGGCGCACTGGTTGAATTCCCGATCTTATCCAGGCACACGATCAACTGCCGACCCTGACGAATAAGCAGATGCTCGCGCTCTAACTCAGCTAAATGTTCGGTGACTCTAGGTCGCGAGGCACCCACCAGATCGGCCAGGTCCTTGTGGCTGACGGCAACTCGCAAAAGAATACCCCGCGACTCCATGACTCCGAAGTTCGAACACAATTGACGAAGCGTAAACTCGAGACGCTCGCGAAGGTCGAGGCCCAGAAAGCTGAGACTCCACCGATACCATTGCGTCAGATTGTTGTCGTGAAATGTTCTTAAAGCGGATGGGGATGCCGACCTTGGTAATGACGTTGAATTGGTCCCAGCCGAGACGGCCGACTCTGCAATCGCTATAAGCTTCGCAGCGAAAATGCCACCGGCTGACCGGGGAAGAAAGAAATTCGGGGATCGGACCCGGCGCAAGTAAAGCTACGGTTACACGCTCACCACACCGGTTCAGGCAAGTGATCTTCGCCACGCCCGCCAGCAGGATATGGACACCCGCCGCCAGCGCCTCTTCGGGAAAGATAACCTCGCCCTTTCGGAAGTTTGCCGAATGGAGGGCGCTCGCAAGCTCGCGCAATTCGACCGCGGAAAGAAACGACAAGGGTTTCAACCGATTCAACAAATCGAGATCGGTGCGACTCGCGTTTCCGTGTCTGTCCACTTTCTTTGACTTTTTCTACCAACGGCTGATTACGTCTGTTATCGAGAGCGCAGCAAGGAACATTCCGTCGTCTGCGACTGCGTGTTTTCGCGAAGTTTAGGCGTCAAATTGCAGCTGATATAGGCTAAGCGCCTCGCCGCGCCTCATAACAATGTCTCGAAGGGAACCAGTGTCTGGTTCCCTTCGAGACATATGCGTGAAGCCGAACGAGCCACTGTACTCTGGCTGGTTGCCGGATCACCGAGGACGGAGGCTGCGATCCTGGGGGCCCGACCACTCTCAAGTATCGAGAAAATTACCCCGAGCCGATTCGTCTTCATTGCGAAGTGCTGAAGACAAGGACCACGGCCGTCAACAGACTTAATCTTGAATAGTATTCGAAAGGCCGCGCGTTGGCTCGATTGCGAGCCGCTGTTCAGCCATATTCATAGCTTTACTCATATCCATAAGTTCGGATATGCCAATCACTGGGTCTTGTAGACTGAAGGTGGTTACATTTCGATTTTGTCGACCGTGCGAGTCTTGTAGGTGATGAGGCGGGCCCGGCTAGGATTGTCGGTTCGCGTTGCTAGATGAGCTCGCGATCGCATCGGGCGCGTTTGGCGGCGGATTCAAGCCTAGAACAGCTCCGACTGTTCGGGACTCTGCCCGCCACAGAGCAAAGCGCCGCATCACGCGGCGGGCGTCACCTCGACTGGCACAAATCTGCGAACATCCGGCTTTAAGGAGTTCAGCGGGCGACGACACCGCCGCTGGGCCGCCGCCGATGATTGTGAGACCGGGCGAATCCAGCTTGATACCGCGGACCAGTTCCGCCGCCGCCGGCAAACACTCTGTCATCGTGCACGAGAGACAAACCATGTCAGGCGCGTAACGTTTGAGGAAATCACGAACTCCACCTGGCGTTGTTTGGTCAATCAGGTTAGCTGCCGCGCCGGAGTGGCGCAGAAGCTCAAGGAGCATCATCAGGCCCAAGTCGTGGACCTCACCCGGCGCGCATATGCCCAATATCCGGAGCCTCGGTGTCGTGCGCGGCTTTATGAACCTGTTGCCGAGGTCCTTGACCAAGCCCCGCGTGATCTCGACGATGAAGTGTTGGTTCTCTTGACTGATGTGACCCTCCATTCGTTCCTGACCGGCCAGTCGCAAGGCCGGAATAAGAACATCGTCGAAGGTCGCCTCGAGGCCGTGGGTATCGCAATAGCGAATCGCAAGATTGCGGGCGCCTGACTCATCCAGCTCGAGCAACATGCGGTAGTAGTCGTGATAGTCGTCGCTGCCGCTGTCAGCGCCAAGTAAAATCGCGAAGAAACCGAGTTCAGGAATGTAATCCCCCGCGACCTTCAAACAGGCCGCCAGCGGCGTGGTAAGCAGCAGCCCCGGTACTCCCCAAAGCCACGACCAGTACATGGCCGAGACCAACAAGGCCACCGGCGACACACCAATTCCGCGCCCGATAAGAAAGGGCTCGACTAACTATTTGCCACCTGATCCAGGATGACGAAGCATCCGAGCATCTCGAAGGATCTGCTCCATCCAGGAAATACCGCGAACGCCACCAAGGTCGGCAACACCGCTGAGCTTAAGGCTCCGACATAGGGAATGAAACGAAGCACGAAGGCAAGTGCGCCCCAGAACGCGGAGTGGGGCAATCCAAGCAGCCAGGCGGCAATTCCAATGGCGATCCCGAAACCAAGGTTAGTTAACGACAGCAGCAAGAAGTAGCGGCCGACAGCGCCGGTGGCGGTTTCGATGGCATGTGCGGCCACCGGTATCCGGGCTCTGGCTGCAAGTCTTATCAGGCGATCGCGTAAGTCTCTTCGAGCGTAGAGCAGGAAAAACAACAGGACGATGATCAGCAAGCCCTTGCCAAAGCCAGAAAGTATTGGCCAAGCCGGTTTGAGAACTTCATCAACGGCGGGCGGCGCCGCCTGAGCTTGCACCATCTGGGATGAGCGCTTCCGTTGGTCCCGGCCCGGTTTTTTGCAGCTGGTGTTCGACGTCCTTGACGCCATCTTCGATGGTCTGCAGCCACGCCGGCGTGCTCCCCTGGAGGCGCGCGAGTTTGGCCGCGATATTGTCGGAATATCCGGCAACCTCAACTGCGACCGAGGTAATCTCGACCGTCAAAAAGAAACCGATTGCGCCGATAGCGCTTATCACCAACACGACCACCAGGGCCGCACTAACGAAACGTCCCACCAACGTTTCCAGACGGCTGGTAATCGGACTGAAGGCCACCGCCAGAATCGAGGCCATCGCCAGCGGCAACAAGATATCCTTGCCAAAATAGAGAACGACCGTCGCAACGATTACGGCGAGAATAGGCCGCGCAACGCCGCCGCCATCCAGGCCATCATCGCGATCGTCATCCGGCAAGTTCGATTCCTTGTTGAAATCATTCCCTACGGTGACGTGCGAATCGCTTGCCGGGTTCCGCGGCTCAGTGGGCCTCGCGGACGCCTGGATCGACCCGGGTAGCGCCTTCCAAATTCTCGTCGCGCATCAGAACACCAGATGCTTCTCGACCGCGTCCATTGGCCTATTCTACTCTTGCGCTCGCCATTCTCTGCCTTGTTTGTGTCGACCTTGGCCTCAAAGTTATCGCCGACCACGGATGGTCTGCCGCGCGCCCCTCGGGCACCGAGGCGGTCTACAGATTCAGGAATGTCTCGCCGGTACCAGGTGAGCAGCGTTCAGTGAGCCCGCGAGCGACGAAAGTTATGATTATTAAGTCTTGACCTCAGTTGGAGGTCTCCTCGCAGCGTTAATCACGACCCCGACAACCAACGTGGCCAAGCCTGCGATTCCAAAAGCCTGCCACCAAGGTAACCATTGATGGAGCAGCAAGATCGCCGCGCACAGAATGCATATCGCGCCGCTGATCATCACAGCGACTATCGTCAGCTGCGCTACCGTGTTGGATATTTGCGCCTCCAGAGTCGCCTCGACGCTGGTTTGAAGCATATGGGCCTCGGATCGAAGAATGCGCGATACATCGTCCACCGCCCTTTCAATCAGGGTCGGCCAATCCGCGTAGGTCGTGGGCGCCCCCTCAATCGGTAGAGGATGTTTCTCTGCCATCGCGTCCACTCCCTTCGCGTGAGGAGCGTATCGAGAGCGTGAAGCCCAGCAGCGTCGCAATCAGGATTGGCCCGGTCCCGCGACTTTTGACGTTTGCACCGAGGAGAAAGCCCAGAGCACCCGCCACACAGCAAGCGGCAATGGGGTGGCTCTCGACAAGATGGATGGGACGAAGGTCACCTCCCGCGCGCTCGACTTTCGCATTGACCTCGGCCAAAGTGTCGCGAAGGTCCTGACGCGCCTCGTCTCGTTCATCCTGGTTTTTGGAAATCTGTTCTTCCGTTGTCATGACTTCCACTGCCATGTGCTGGCGCGTCCTGTCCCCTGTTGTCACGACCACCGGTCACCGCTCCGAGGATCAGGCTGGTTGCAACGCTGCGAAGCGCAATCCGGCCAACCGTTGTCAGCATCGCGAGGCCGATCCGTCGGTTAACTCCTCCACCGAGGACGAATCCCGCCACCGCGGCAATCGCCAGAGCGGTGAGGGGCTCGTCCCTGACGTACTCGCGCACATCCCGGTGCCGCGCCGCGCTATCGGCTGAAGTATCCATGAACACTACACCCGGTCAGGATACGCGCCTTACGATCTGCGCAGCGACGTAACCGATCGCAAACGCGGCAGCGACGGCTATCCACGGTTCACGGCGAACGAAGTCACGAAGGTCGAAGTCGAGTCCTTTTTCCTGAACGTATTCCTGTGCCGCTTGATAGCCGTCCTTAACAGCCTGGCTGGCGATCTCGGCGGCTTGACGCCCCTGATCCATTGCCTGCCGCACCGTAGAATTTGCAACATCTTCAAATGCCATCGCTATTACCTCATCGCCTGGGAGTTGTATTAAGCTGGACCCCCATCGCTATTTCACTGCGCTGCTGCCCGCGTGACACGCCGCCAGCGACAGTTTTTGATTCATTACTGAGGACACGGTTCCATCGTGACTAACCCGATGATGTCCGTAGGAGTTCTCACGCTATATCTAACGCGATTGTGCCGGCATGCAGATTGGTTATATAGAGAACCAAGCGAGTCGAATGCCAAGACAGTGCCGTTCGAGGATTCTGGTAGATTGATGCGATGCGTGCCGCCCGAGTGTCAGGAGTCCGAAGATTACGCGAACTTAAGAACATTTCCTGGCTGACGTCGCGCCAGCTGAGCAAACTTGCCGATGCGCTGACGATAAGCCGGGTTAGAAAGCGCGGCATCATTTTCGATGAGAACACTCTGCCGAATCCGCATACGTCTTGCTCTCGGGAGTCGCGCGCATCACATGCAGCAATCGCAAGGGCGATCGCACGCTGGTGATTATGGTCGCGCCGGGCATGATTCCGGGCGTTCCCGCCGCGATTGCGGGGATCAGATATAACTTCCGCTGCGAAGCGGTCACCGACTGCCAGATTGGAACCGTCACTCTGGCGACATTCATCGAGATCGCTCTCGGAATCGCCTCTGCAGACTTCAAGCGCATGGCCGCGAGCTATTCGCGACGATGGGATCTGTTGCAGTTGCGCTGCTCGAATTTCATGGGCTACACGCTTGAAGAACGAGTCGCGTTGATACTGCTGGAGCTAAGCGAGAATTTCGGCATGCGCGAGCGGCGAGGGGTGCGGCTAACGGTGCCGGCGCGGCACCAGGATCTTGCTGAACTGGTCGGCGCCTCACGTCCACGGGTAACCGAGTATCTCACCAGCTTTGAACGCAAGCACCTGATTGTACGCGACGGACGTCAGTTGATTGTCAGACGCGACCGGCTGGAGAGCTTTCTTGAGGAGAGGGCTTCGTCCTCAAACCGCGGCGACTTTGGAGATTCCCTCGCGCCGTAGCCTTCCGCAGCGGTCTTCGCTTTTTGAAAGCCCTGCCGTGACACCGCCTGCAAGCGGGACGGACATATAAAATTGCGTCGCGAGCCTGCACCGGGCGGGAAATTTGCAGGTTCGGTTCGCGAAGGGGAGGACGAGAATTGGTTTTTTGCTTTTCCGGATAAATTATGGGCGAATGTACGCTCGATGCGAAGCCGGTCAGGGGCAAGATGCCCCGGAGGTGCCGCCATGCCAGGTGAAGTATTGCGAGAGCTCATTCTTGAACTTACCGAACCCGATCGGCTTGAGATCATCCGCGAGGCAGGGATAGGTGACGACAGGCCGTCGCTCTTACGCGGAGACGCAGAGGAAGGACTTGTGGAAGAGGCCGATTCCTGGGTAACTCAAAATGGCGCCGGGATACTCCCGCACCTCTTACGAAGAATCGATCCTTCAGACGATGAGATGGTCCAGCTCGTTCAAAGCGGAATGTTGCCTTTTGACCGTAGTCTGCTGGAGCCGCGCGAATTTGTTGTTCGATTTAACCACCCGGCGATGCGCGGGGCCCTCGATGGAGGGGCGCCACTTTCCGAGGTCGCAGCCACCTCACTAGCGCTGACTGAACTCATTACATCGCTTTTGGCGGCAAATCGCTCCTTTGGCGCGGATGCCGTGATGCCGACGGTACGGGTTGCCGCAGGCTCGGTGGACTTTGTCACAACGGGTCCTGGTTTGATCGGCGGTGGGTTGGGTTTACTCGCTACGTGCGGGGGCGGTGTGATTTCTGCTCCAGTCATGGCAGGAACGGCTGCCCTCACGGCTGCTATCGATCTGACGCTGAATTGGCAGAAGCGAAGTTCCGAAAAGGGAAGGAGCGACGCCGACAGGGCAAAAGCCGATGCCGAGAGAGGAAGAGCCGATGCCGAGAGGGCAAGGGCCGATGCCAAAAAGATCGAAGCGGAGACAATCGGTCAGGAACTGGAGAATGAGATCAAGCGCATCCGACTAGGCAACTTGCCGGCTCAGGCGGAAGCCCATCGGGCGGAGAAGCTTGAAACGGCTCCAGCGTCATTCTTTGTACCTTTTGCGCTGATTGAGCGAAGCTCCCAGGAAAATGGTCTGGCAGCAGCGCATGGTGTTCATCTAATCAATCGAGGATTGCCGTCGCTATTCGCAATCCTGCGAGTGATGCCTGGGCTGCTGGTTACCGTTGAGAATAAAGCGAGGTAATGTGTTAGCAGCGTCCGACGATGGGCTCACGGGTTGTGACTCAGGCTCCCCTTCCAGCAGCGGGTGAGCACGGATGCCCGTGAAGCTATTTCGAATCATCCGGCGATTTCGGCCGTGGGTTGACGGGGAAGGCGGTCAAGGCAGCTTTTGCTACTTCCGCTCCCAGACCGCGCGATGCGCCTAATCATCCAAACTTTTGGAGCCATTGTATTCTCTCCCTGTAAGTAATTCGTTTTCGGCGGAGTTTTGCGCCAGAACTCACCAGCGACTCCGAACCTCGGCGTCGAGCTCAATCATGTGTAAGACTGGGGCAAATTCGCAGATTCGCGGGACTCAATCGACATGAGTGTTTTCTCGAAGATGCGCCGTTTGATTCGCCATCTGATCGTCAATTGGTTCTCTAAAGAACAGACCTCGGGGTTTTTTGGCAACATTTCATTTCCCCTTGTAGGCCGCTATTGCGATAAATAATGCGTCACAGAAGAGAAGCGGCCTTGAGCATCGAAAGGGGACACTACCGCGAGCCGGTCTGTGAGCTGTTGATTTCCTGTAAAAGCATTCCGGCGGGTTTCCAACGGTTTTTGCGCGGACTCGCCTTAGCCGTTTCCCGACCGAGAGTCGTCGGCGCACTTGGCCCAGCTTGAGCGCGAACATCCGGCTGTTCGCCAAGGGCGGCTGCCCCGTTGGACGTGTGGATCAACAAAATAAATCACGAACATGCGGATGGCGTAGCGAAGTCGCCGCGCAGCTAAAGATGAATCGAACAACTGTCAGTCGAATTGGCGAAGTTTCTACTCTAGTCGAACTTCTTCGCGGGCGGGCGCTCCAGCATCCAGAGCAGCGAATCTTCACTTATCTGGTCGACGGGGAAATAGAAGGAGCGAATCTGACCTTCGCGGCCCTGGACTGGCAAGCACGGGCTATTGGTGCCTTGCTCCAAAGCTACAGAGCAAGCGGGGAGCGTGCCCTATTGCTCTATCCGGCGGGCCTCGAGTTTATCCCCGCTTTTTTTGGATGCTTATATGCTGGGGTTATCGCCGTCCCTCTGCCCCCGCCGAATACGGCCCAACCGCATCGGACTCTTCCGAGGCTTCGTGCCATTGCCGACGACGCTCAACCGATGCTGGCGCTCACCACGTCATCTATCCTTTCCAAGCTTGAGCGGTTTGTTCGCGCAAGCTCCAGAACTACAGACAATGCGTTGGTTGGCAACCGACAAAGTTATCGGCAATGCGGCGCAGGACTGGCGAAACCCTGGGGCAACCAGCAACACCCTGGCTTTGCTCCAGTACACTTCGGGCTCCACTGCTGCGCCGAGAGGCGTAATGGTCAGTCACGGGAACCTTCTCGAGAACTCGGCCCACATCAGCCAAGCCTTCGAGATTACGCCGGACACTGTATCCGTGACATGGCTACCGGTTTTCCATGACATGGGACTTACGAATGGAATTATCCAACCTCTGCTATGGAGGACGTCAGTGCGTTCTCATGCCGCCGCAGTCCTTTCTTCAGCGGCCGGTTCGGTGGCTTCAGGCTATTTCGCACTACAAGGCCACCATCAGTGGGGGCCCCAATTTCGCTTATGAAATGTGCGCTCGCAAGATTACTCCGGAGCAGCGCGACGCGCTCGACCTGAGCAATTGGAATGTGGCGTACAACGGTGCCGAGCCGGTCCGAGCGGACACCATGGAACGGTTTGCCGCGACTTTCGCATCCTGTGGTTTCCGCCCGAACGTCCTTCTATCCCTGTTATGGACTCGCCGAAGCCACCCTGATTGTCACCGGTGGACTCGTGAAAGATGAGCCGATTGTGTGCACGACCGAGGTGGCAGCACTTGAACAAAATGCCGTCGTGGAGACCTCCGAACCGGCAGTTGAACGCCCGCAAATTGGTCGGATGTGGTCACGCGATGCCGGGCACAAAAATCGTTATCGTCCATCCTGAATCGTCCACCGCTTGTGCACATGATGAGATCGGCGAAATCTGGGTGTCCGGCCCGAGCGTGACCCAGGGCTATTGGAACCGGCCTGAGGAAACAGAGCTCACCTTCCACGCCTACCTCGCAGATACTGGTGAGGGGCCGTTTCTCCGTACGGGGGATTTGGGATTCTTGAGAGACGGCGAGCTATTTGTCACCGGCCGGCTGAAGGATCTGATCATCATCGGTGGCCGCAATCTTTACCCCCATGACATTGAATTGACCGTGGAACAAAGCCATGCGGCATTACGGCAGGGTTGTTGTGTGGCGTTCTCGGTCGATGTCGCCGACGAGGAACGTCTGATCATCGCAGCCGAGGTGGAGCCCCGCTACCGAACGGCGGATCGATGCCAGCAGGGCGCTGAAGCGGGTTCCACTCCGAAGCCGAACGGACGTGCGCCGCTGGATACCGAGGCAGTGAGCCGGGCCATTCGCCGAGCGGTTGCAGAAGAGCATGACGTGCGGGTGCATACCGTCGTCCTCCTCAGGGCGGGAAGCATTCCGAAGACTCCCAGCGGCAAGGTTCAACGCCGTATTTGCGAGACCAGATTTCGCGAATGGGACGCTGGAACACGGCGCGAAAGTGAGTAATGGCCGGAAATCCAAATAATGCCGATTTGCGGCATGACGCGGAGCCGAACGGACAGCGCGAGAAGGGGAATTCCGAGCCCGGCGCGGAAGCGATCCAGGCATGGCTGGTATCCAGGCTCTCCGAGCTCCTGGACATCGAGGCGATCTGAGATAGACGTTGGGGAACCGTTCGCCAGCTACGGACTGGGATCGACGGAGCTGGTCAGCCTCTCCGGTGAACTCGCAGACTGGCTCGGACGACAGCTTCCGGCTGAGCTGGCATATGAGTGTCCGACGGTCGATGCTGTTCGCGCGGCGTCTGGCAGACACATCAAACCCGCCGCAGTCGGCCATCGCGGCGAGCGAGGTTCGGGACGCAAATTCCGAAGCTATCGCCATCATCGGGATCGGGTGCCGCTTTCCTGGCGCAAACGACGCGCGAGCCTTCTGGAATCTACTTCGCAACGGGGTCGATGCAATCCGGGAGGTTCCCGCGGAGCGCTTCAACCTGCACGATTTCCTCGATCCCGATCCGGCGGCTCCGGGCAAAATGGTCACGCGCTGGGGCGGTTTTATCGAGCAGGTGGATCAGTTCGATGCGCATTTCTTTGGGATCTCGCCGCGAGAAGCCGCGCGCATGGATCCCGCAGCAACGCCTGTTGCTGGAGGTGGCTTGGGAAGCGCTGGAAGATGCCGGCCAGGTGCGCGAGACACTGGCGGGCACGCCACCGGGGTGTTTATCGGCATCTCGAACAACGACTACGGCCGGATTCAATTTGCGGATCTGGAGCGTATTGACGCTTACGCTGGCACGGGCAATGCGCTGAGTATCGCGGCAAACCGCATCTCCTACGTATTTGACTTCCGGGGACCGAGTATTGCGCTCGACACCGCCTGTTCATCATCGCTCGTAGCGGTCCACCAGGCCTGCTGCAGCC
Organism: uncultured Pseudomonadota bacterium; assembly: GCA_963837035.1. Taxonomy (GTDB): domain Bacteria; phylum Desulfobacterota; class Binatia; order Binatales; family Binataceae; genus JASHZA01. Next base: position 35,126 of record CAWIMH010000005.1, on the reverse strand, counting down.
TGAGAAGCGGAGAGTCCACTCTGGCATTGGCCGGGGGCGTGAACCTAATCCTGTCGCCGGCGATTACGATCAACTTCAGTAAGGCTGGCGCGATGGCTCCAGACGGACGCTGCAAAACCTTCGATGCACGAGCCAATGGTTACGTTCGCAGCGAAGGCGCCGGAATCGTCGTCCTTAAACCGCTGACGAAGGCCTTGGCCGACGGCGATCCGATTTATGCTGTCATTCGCGGCAGTGCGGTTAATCAAGACGGACGCAGCAACGGACTGATGGCGCCCAATCCTCGTGCCCAGGAAGCCGTCCTGCGAGAAGCCTATCGGCGAGCCCAGGTCTCGCCCGGCGATGTTCAATACGTCGAGGCCCATGGCACGGGTACATTCTTGGGCGATCCGATCGAGGCGAAAGCCTTGGGCGCAGTGCTTCGCGTCAGACCGTCCTCCCGGGCGACCTTGCGTCTCCTCGGCTCCGTCAAAACCAACATAGGACATCTTGAGGCCGCAGCCGGTATCGCCGGATTGATAAAGGTGGCACTGGCGCTTAAGCATCGCGAGATCCCGCCGAGCCTGAACTTCGAGGAGCCCAACCCGCACATCCCTTTTGAGCAGCTCCAGCTGCGAGTGCAGACGACTCTGGAGCCGTGGCCTGCGGAGCTCGGCTCCGGCATTGGCGGGCGTGAGTTCGTTCGGTTTTGGTGGGACCAATGCCCATGTGGTTTTGCAGGAGGCTCCCCAGTCCGGACTCCGGGAACACTAAATGCCGTATGTGATAAGGGAAAATCCTCCATCCGAAATCCGCAATACCAATCCCACGTACTTGCTACCACTGTCGGCACGTAGCCCGGAGGCTCTCCGATCGCTCGCTCGAGATTACCAGGATCTCCTGACACGCACGGAGTCCACGGCGGCCCTGCACGACATCTGTTATAGCGCCAGTGTGCGGCGCAGCCACCACGAGCACCGTCTGGCCGTGACAGGCAATTCAGCGGCGCAATTAGCTGAGGGACTCGAAGCTTTTCTGCGCGGAGAGGTTCGTCCTGGGCTGGTCTTCCGGCCACAAGCTTTCCGATCGCCGGAGAAAACTGGTCTTCGTGTTTCCCGGACAAGGTTCACAATGGTTTGGGATGGGGCGAACGCTTTTGAAGCAGGAAGCGGTCTTTCGCGAAGCCGTGGAACGCTGTGACCGCGCGATGCGCCCCCACGGAGACTGGTCCTTGCTTGCGGAACTCACCGCCACCGATGCGGCCCACTCCCGGTTGAACGAAGTCGACGTCCTGCAGCCGGCCCTGTTTGCGATTCAGGTGGCCCTTACGGCCCTGTGGCGTTCCTGGGGTATTGAGCCGGACGCGGTGGTGGGCCACAGCATGGGTGAGGTCGCTGCGGCTCATGTCGCCGGCGCGTTGAGCCTCGAAGACGCGGCTCGGGTGATTTGCAGCCGCAGCCGCATTGTGAAGCCGACGATTGGGCACGGAGCGATGGCGGCTGTGGAACTTTCCATCAGCTGACGCTCGGCGCGCCCTGGTTGGCTGCGAGGATCGGGTATCGATCGCCGTCAGCAACGGTCCCACCTCGACGGTTTTGTCAGGAGATCCTCGGAGCGCTGGAAGCAATCGTGACTCGATTGCAGCGTCAAGACATCTTCTGCCGACTGATCAAAGTTGATTTTGCCGCTCACAGTCCACAGATGGAACCGCTGCGCGCAGATTTGGAGCGCGCATTGGAAGGACTACAGCCCCGACCGGCATCCGTGCCGATTTACTCGACTGTAACCGGCCAGGTTAGCGACGGCTTGAGCTTCGACCCCGTCTATTGGACTCAGGAACCTCAGAGAGCCTGTGCTCTTTTCGACTGCGGTTCAGCGGTTGCTGGAAGATGGACATGACATCTTCCTGGAAATCAGTCCGCATCCCATTCTTCTCAGTAGTATTCAGCAGGAATTTCGTCATGCCGGGAAAGAGGGCGCGATGCTCCCGTCGCTGAGGCGTGAGGAAGAAGAACACACGGTGATGCTCGGGTCGCTCGGCGGGCTTTATACCTTGGGACATCGGGGTGGATTGGAGCCGCATCTATCCGGCCGGTGGGCGGTGCGTTCACTTCCGTTCTACCCATGGCAGCGGGAGCGTTGTTGGCTGGACGAGCCAGCGGGCGATATCGGCGATCAATCGCAGCACAACTCGCGCGATAAAGCGGCGAAGCATTCTCTTCTGGGCCGGCATTTCAAATCGGCGCATCCTGCGGAAACCCACTTCTGGGAAGTCACTTTGGACGAAGAGTCGCGCTGCCTTATCTCGATGACCATCGCATCGAAGGGGCTGCGGTGCTGCCGGCCTCGGTCTATGTGGAGTTGGCTTTGGCTGCCGCGGCTGAGGCGTTCCCGTCACAATCCTTTGTGTTGAAAGATATAGAATTTCGCAGCGCGCTCTTCCTGCCCGACGGCGGAACCCGGACGATTCAGGTGATCCTCTCTCCCGATGCGGACGGAACAGCATCCGTTCATATCTACAGTTGCCCGCGCGGCGCAGAACAAACCCAATAGTTCGTGGACATTACATGCGACAGGAAAGATTTGTCCTCAGCCGAACCATGGCATTTCCCCGGTTATCGAACAGGAAGCGCTCGCAGAGATCCAGGCTCGATGCTCAGAGCAAATCTCCGGAGAAGACTACTACCTGAGGCTTAACGACAGGGGTATCAACTATGGCCCCTCTTTCCAGAGCATTACTCAGTTTGGCGATGCGACGGTGAAATTCTGGCTGAAGTGAAAGTTCCTGATGGGCCGGACGCGGAGTTTAACCACCATCAATTCCACCCGGCCATTCTGGACGCCTGCTTCCAGACCCTTGGCGCGGCGATAGCTGCTCAAGCGACAGAAACCGACCAACAGAGCATCTATATGCCGACTCATATAGATGAGATCCGGATCCACGATCGACCCGGATCGCATCTATGGAGTCACGCCCAACTGCAAGCGGCGGATGCTGATGCCGTCAAGGGAGACGTGCGGCTCCTGGACGAGACCGGGCAGATAAGCATCGAGATTCTGGGACTACGCTTCCAATCTTTGGCAGGCACGGCTCGGGAAAATCCGGAGGACTGGCTCTACGAGTTCCAGTGGCAGCCCAAGAACCGTCCGGATGAACAGCCAGATCCGGAATGCATCTGCTTACCGACAGTTCGGAGCAGCTGGCTGATCTTTGCCGACAGCAGCGGCGTCGGAGAAGAGCTGGGAGCACTGATCAAAGCACAAGGAGACCAGAAGCATCCTTGTCACTCGCGGCGAATCATACGAGCGCACGGACGGTGAGCATTTTCGCATCCGTCCCGAACGACCAGAGGACATCCGACAGCTCCTCGACGCGGTGATAGCACCCGATCAGCCGACTTGCCGGGCAGTTGTCCATCTCTGGAGTCTTGATGCTGCTCCTCCAGAGGAGACCACCGTGACTTCGCTGGAGACGGCTCAGACCCTTGGCTGCGGCAGTGTCCTACAGTTGGTCCAGGAGCTCGCTCGGGTCGAACGGCATCACTCCCCTCGCCTGTGGATGATCACTCGGGGAGCCCAGCCTGCCGGAGAAGAGACCTTGCCCCTGAATACAGCGCAGGCGCCTCTTTGGGGATTGGGTCGGGTGATCGCGCAGGAACACCCGATGTTCTGGGGCGGACTGATGGACCTGGAACCCATGGCTTCGCTTCTCGAGGATGCCGCTCGTCAGTTGTGGAAAGAAATCTCTGTTCCAGACGGAGAGGATCAGATTGCGTTCCGACAAGGGCGGCGCTACGTCGGCCGTTTGGTGCGCAAACGTCGATCCGATTCTTTGGAAGCTCCGCTCAAATGGCGCACGGACGGCAGCTACCTGATCACCGGTGGACTCGGAGACCTCGGCCTTTCGGTCGCCCGCTGGATGGTAGAGCAAGGGGCCCGTCGGTTGATCCTTTTGGGACGCTCGCAGCTCCCTCCACGCGCGCAATGGAACTCAGCGGAAGCCAGGAAGCCGGCTGGCGCCATCAAATTGCCGCGATTCGGGAGATGGAAGCCTTGGGAGCGTCCGTGCATCTGGCCTCGGTCGATGTGGCGGATGAAAGACAGTTAAGCGCGTTTCTAGATGAGTTTCGCGCCGAAGGATGGCCGCCGATCCGAGGTGTAGTGCACGCGGCGGGAGTGCTGCAGGACGGACTGCTGGTGCAACTCGATACCGCGGCACTGAATTCGGTTTTGCGGCCAAAGATGATGGGTGGCTGGCTGCTGCATCGCCTGCTTGAAGACGCCCCCCTCGATTTCTTTGTACTTTTCTCTTCGGCAGGTTCCCTGCTAGGCCAGCCCGGCCAGGGAAACTATGCTGCCGCGAACGCCTTTCTGGATGCTCTGGCTCATCACCGACGAGCGCAGGGACGGCCGGCCCTCAGCATCAATTGGGGAGCGTGGAGCGGATTGGGCTTCGCCGATACGCCTGGAGGACAGCGCCTTGCCGCGCGGCTCGCGCTCTTGGGAATCAAGAGCATCGCACCTGGACCGGCGCTGGAAGTGCTGGAACGACTGCTCCGGCAAGGCTCGACCCAGGTCGCGGTGGTGCCGGTTGACTGGGCGCGCTATCGCCAGTTTTATCCGGCGGGCACTGAATCGCCACTGCTCTCGGAACTTGCACGCGGAAGCCGACAACTCACCGCAAGCGGCTCTTCCGGGCGAGAAGAGAAGCGCTCTCCTTGCCGCAGAACCAGCGGAGCGTTGCCGGTTACTGCAGTCATACCTGACTGAGCTGGTGGCTCGTGTGCTCGGACTGTCCGCATCCAAGCTGGACGTACATCAACCACTGAGCAATCTGGGACTGGACTCCTTGATGGCGGTCGAGTTGAAGAACCGCATCGCGGTTGACCTTGGGCGTGAATGTGCCGATGGTGACATTTCTCTCGGGACCCAGCGTCGAACAGGCTGCCGCGCAACTGCTTCAGCTACTTACATCTGAGACTTCTAGCTTAGTCAGTACCTCTCGCCTCGGCAATTACGCACCGCCTGGATGAGCAGAACAACGGCGGCATCGATGCGCATCTGCTGGAAAATCTTGACCAGCTTTCGGATGAGGAAGTGAATTCGTTGCTGACTGATCTATTGGCTAAAGAGGAAGTTAGTGAATGAGCAGCACTTCCCAGCGAATCGCCGATCTTTCACAGGTAGAAAAGCGTGCTCTGCTTGCCGACCTTCTTCGGAAAAAAGTGGGCCAGTCCGCGTCGTCTCATCCGCTCTCCTACAATCAGCAAGGGATATGGTTTCTTTATCAACTCGCACCAGAGAGTTCGGTCTACAATGTCAATTTTGCGGCGCGTATAGCCGCCGAGATAGACGTTCCGGCAATGAGGCGCGCGTTTCAGACGCTAGTCGATCGGCATCCTGCCCTGCGCACGACTTTCCCCGTGCATTTCGGCAAACCGATTCAACGCGTACACCAAGCGCAGAAGGTTCACTTCCAGGAAGTGGAAAGTTCCACCTGGAGCCTCGAGGAACTACAGACCCGATTGCTGGAGGAGGCGTATTGTCCGTTCGATCTGGAGCGAGGGCCTCTGCTGCGAGTAACCCTGTTCACTCGATCGGCACGGGAGCACATTCTTCTGCTGGTAGTGCATCACATCGTCATCGATTTTTGGTCGCTCGCGATACTTCTCGACGAACTCGGCGCACTATACCCAGCGGAAAGCGCCGGCGTGAAAGCGCCTCTGCCTCCGCTTAATTTACAATACACGTGACTATGTCCGTTGGCAGGCCGAAATGTTGGCAAGCCCGGAAGGAGAGCGGCTGTGGGCGTACTGGCAGGAGCAACTTGCCGGGACAGTTGCCGGTACTTCAGCTTAGGACCGATCGGCCACGGCCCAGCGATTCCGACTTATCGAGGGGCATCGCACGACTTCACCATGGACGCGGAACTAAGCTCCGGGCTCAAGGCGCTGGCCAAGGCTCACGGAGCGACGCTGTACATGGTGCTTCTGGCTGCTTTTCAGGTACTCCTTTCTTATCATACCGGCCAGGAAGACCTGCTGGTGGGATCCCCTATGGTCGGCAGAAGCCGGGCCGAGTTCGAAGGCATCGTCGGCCTCTTTACCAACCCCGTCGTCTTAAGGGCGAATCTCTCCGGGAACCCGACGTTCCGAGCATTTCTTGAACAGGTTCGCCACACCGTACTGTCTGCGTCTGGAGCATCAGGATTACCCCACCGTTCTATTGGTTGAGCGCTTGCGGCCGCCACGCGATCTCAGCCACCCGCCGCTGTGTCAGGTGATGTTCGTGCTGGACAAACCCCATCGGATCGCGCAGCAAGGCGGTCCGGCGTTTGTGGCGGCCGAAACAGGGCTCCGCATGAATCCTGGAGGGCTTGTTCTGGAGTCGGTGCCGCTGGAACGGCGGGCCGCCACTCTCGACCTGGTGTTGTTGATAATCGAGACGGATGAATCGCTCGCCGCTTCGATGCGGTACAACACCGACCTGTTTGATGCAGCGACGATCGCTCGCATGTCGCAGCATTTCGAAATTCTTCTACGTCGCGTAGTTCAAGAGCCAACCTTACAGTTTGGATGCACTAAAGTGCATACTCGCCAACGCTGATCGGCAAGAACGGCTGAGCGTCCGAAGAGAGCAAAAGGAAGTTAATATTCAAAAGCTGAAACACGTCAAACGCAAGACCATCGTAGCGTCGCAACTTGAGTAGTGAAGGCTGGGGAAAGCAGATACGAATGCATATCGACGTTATTGAAGGGTCCCGACTCTCACCTCAACAACGCCATCTGTGGTTATTGCAGCAGGCCGGCGACGAACTACCGTATCGTGCGCAATGCGCCGTCCTCATCGAGGGAAGCCTCAACCTGCAGGTTCTAAGGGCCGCCCTGCGAGACGTCTCCGATCGATACGAGATCCTGCGAACCACCTTTCGCCGCCCGCAAGGAATGACAATTCCTCTTCAGGCGACGATCGAGGAAAGTGCGCCCTCGATAGAGGAATTCGACTGGAGCACGTGGAGTGCTTCACGCCAGGAGGCGGAAATCGAGGCGCTGTTTCAGCGAAGTTGGCCGGGTTCCCGTTCGACCTTGCGAACGGGCCGCTCCTGCGCATCTGCTTGTTAACCCTCGTCGGCCGATCGACACATGCTGCTCGTCAACGCGCCGTCGCTATGTGCGGATGCGGAATCACTCAGGATTCTGGTGCGCGAGATTAGTCGCCGCTATTCAGCTTTCGGATGCCGCCAGGAACCGTCAGGCGATCTGCCTCAATATGCCGATCTCGCCGAATGGGAAAATGACTTGTTGGAATCGGAAGAAACGCAGGAAGGAAAAACACCTTGGCACGAGGCGGAAGCCTCAGCTTTCCGCGCTCCGAAACTTCCCTTCGAAAAGCGACCTTCCGCAAGGGCGGCATTCGAACCCCGGCTTCGTGGCATCGCCGGTCGATCCTGAGTTGACCGCGAAGATTAGAAAGCTCGCGGCCAAATATGACACTTCAGCCTCTGCGTTCTTCCTGGCTTGTTGGCAAATCTTGCTCTGGCGTCTCAGCTGGCGAATCAGAATTTGTGGTCGGCTTGGCGTGCGATGGGCGTACTTACGAAGAGTTGCAGGAAGCGCTGGGCCTGTTCGCGAAGACTTTGCCTGTTCACTGCCGGCTCGAGGAGCAGCTTCGGTTCCGTGAAGTTCTGGAACGGACTGATGGATCGGCGCGTGAAGCCGTTGAATGGCAGGAGTATTTCAGCTTTGAACAACTTCCTCGATTGAATGCGGAAATCGAGCCGGGCCGTTTCTTTCCGGTTGCTTTTGAATTCCAGGATGCTGAGGCGAACTATGCCCAGGGCGATACGAAGTTTTCCATTCAGAAGCAATACAGCTGTTTTGACCGTTTCAGGTTGAAACTCTCCTGCGTACAGCGAGGGGAACTGCTTGTCGCGGAGCTCCACTACGACTCCAGCCTGTTGCTGCGCTGAAGATGTCGATCGCATAGCGCAAGAGTTTCGGACTCTGCTCGAGAGCGTCTGCGCAAATCCGGAATCGCCGATTGCAGATCTGGATATCGTGAGCCCCAATGAGCGCCGCCAGTTGCTGATCGAGTTCAACGATACGCGGGCCGACTACCCTGAAGGCAAGTGTATTCACGAACTTTTCGCGGAACGGCCCAGCATGCGCCGGACAATGTCGCGGTCGTCTTTGAGAACCGCCATTTGACCTACGCTCAGCTCGAAACTCGCGCCAATCAACTCGCGCACCACCTGCAAGGTCTCGGCGTCGGACCGGAAGTTCCGGTCGCAATCTGTATGGACCGTTCGCTGGAGATGGTCGTGGGGATCCTTGGCATTCTTAAGGCTGGCGGAGCTTACGTGCCGCTGGATCCGGAGTACCCCAGCGAGCGCCTAGCCTACGTAATAGAAGATGTTCATGCGCCGGTGTTACTGACGCAGAAAAGTCTGCGGGACAGGATGCCGGAGCTTGGAAGCGAGATGGTGTGCGTCGACTCGGACTGGGAAACCATCGCGAGGCACGCCGAAAACGCCCCATCAATTAACACAACCGCCAGGAACCTCGCGTACGTGATTTATACTTCGGGTTCGACCGGACATCCGAAGGGAGTAATGGTCGAACACGGCGGACTGACTAATGCTATTAACTGGATAATTGAGACGCTTGAGCTCTCATCCAGCGATCGCTGTATGTTGAAGACTCCCATCACCTTCGATGCCGCTGGACGCGAATTGTTTCCGACGCTGTTGGCGGGAGGAACCCTGATAATTGCGGAACCCGGTGGTCATCGTGATAGCCGATACCTGGCAGACACTATCCGCGGCGAGCGAGTCTCGATTCTCCACTGCGTACCATCGCTTCTCCGGCTTCTGGTTGAAGAGCCCGCTTTTGATGAAAGCCTCGCCTTGCGGGCCGTCATGTGCGGCGGCGAGGCCTTGGCGCCCCAGATTGTCACGCGGTTTCAAAGCCGCTCCAAGGCCAAGCTGTACAACGTGTATGGACCGACTGAGACAATCATCGACTCTACCTATTGGCCATGCGAAGAGCGCGATGCTCTATCTGCAATTCCTATCGGCCGGCCTATACCGAACGCAAAAGTGTATATTTTGGACGACCGCCTTCGGCTTCTCCCGATCGGCGTCGCCGGTAACTTGTACATCGGCGGTGTGGGCCTGGCGCGAGGCTACGTCGGGCGACCCGACCTGACCGCTGAGAAGTTTATTCCAGACCCCTTCAGCGGAGCTCCCGGAGCGCGGCTGTACAAAACCGGAGACCTCGCGCGCTACCTGCCCGACGGGAACCTCGAGTTTCTCGGCCGCATTGATGACCAAGTCAAGATCCGCGGGTTCCGGATCGAACTTGGGGAAATCGCGGCAGCGCTGCGGACAACATCCGGCCGTGCGCGAGGCTGTTGTCCTGGCGCAGGAAGACGGGCATGGAGAGAAGCGGTTAGTGGCCTATCTGGCCGCCGACGGCGAGGCACGCCCACCGCCAACGAACTGCGCGGGTTTCTCAAGGACAAGCTGCCCGAGCACATGGTGCCTGCGGTCTTCGTGCTGCTGGACGCCCTCCCGTTGACCGCGAACGGCAAGATAGACCGCCGGGCACTGCCGACGCCCGACGGGCAGCGACCCGAACTGGATGAAGCATTCGTGGCATGCCGCACGGCTACCGAAGAGCTACTCGCCGAGATCTGGGGCCAAGTCCTCGGCGTCGAACGAGTGGGTATCTACGATAACTTTTTTCATCTCGGTGGGCACTCGCTGTTGGCTACTCAGGTCGTTTCCCGAATCCGCGAAGCCTTCCAGGTGGAAATGCCGCTGCGCTGTATGTTTGAGGCGCCCACCGTTGCCGGCCTGGCTGAAACAATTGACTTAAGCCGCGGGGCGGGACTACAGGCGCCGCCCATTGTGCCGGTTCCTCGGGACGGAGAACTGCCGCTCTCCTTTGCTCAACAGCGACTGTGGTTCATCGATCAGCTCGACCCGGGCAACTCCGTCTATAATTTTCCCGCCGCCGTCCGTCTCAAGGGACCGCTCAACGTGGTGGCGCTGAAGCAGAGCCTCAACGAAATCGTGCGACGCCATGAAACCTTGCGGACGACCTTTGCCATCGTGGATGGTCGACCAGTTCAGATTATCGCACCGGCCCTGACGTTGACGCTGCCGATAGTGGATTTGCGAGAGCTGCCTGAGACCGAGCGGGAGGCCGAAGTCCAGCGGCTGGCGACGAACGAGGCGCAGCGGCCCTTCGATTTGGCCCAAGGTCCCCTCGTGCGGGCAACCGTGCTACGGCTGGGCGAGAACGAGCACGTCGGCCTCCTGACGATGCACCATATTGTTTCCGATGGTTGGTCAACCGGAATCCTGATCCGAGAGATGGCCATACTCTACGAAGCCTTTTGTTCCGGAAGGCCCACATCTCTGCCTGAGTTGCCCATCCAATATGCAGATTTTGCCCATTGGCAGCGGCAGTGGCTGGACGGTGGCGTTCTGGAAACCCAGCTTACCTATTGGAAACGGCAATTAGCTGGTGCGCCTCCCTTTCTGGATTTGCCAACCGATCATACCAGGCCGATTGTGCAGACGTTTCGAGGCGCGCACCAATCCTTGCGGTTACCGAAGAACATCAGCGCTGGATTGAAAGCGCTAAGCCGGCAAGAGGGCGTAACCCTGTTCATGACCTTGCTCGCGGCGTTCAAGATTTTGCTTCATTGCTACACAAGTCAGGACGACATCATCATAGGAACGCCAATCGCTAACCGTAACCGGCTTGAGACCGAGGGTCTGATCGGATTTTTCGTCAACACGCTGGTCCTGCGCACCGACCTCTCAGGCGATCCCGATTTTCGGGAGCTCTTGCGTCGCGTGCGAGAAGTTTGTTTGGCCGCGTATGCCCATCAGGACCTGCCCTTCGAAAGGCTGGTGGAGGAACTCCACCTGGCGCGCGATTTGAGCCGCAATCCGCTCTTCCAGGTGATGTTCGTACTGCAGAATGCCCGGCTAGGGACGTTGGAACTGCCAGGCTTGACCCTGAGCCCGCTGGAGGTGGACAGCGGAACCACTCACTTCGATCTGACACTGCATATTGCTGATACTGGGGATGAGCTGATCGCCTCGTTGGCCTACAACACGGATCTGTTCGAAACCGGAAGTATTGCCCGTATGCTCCGACACTTCCAGATGTTGCTGGAGACCGTCTGCGCATCTCCCGGTCGGCGTCTGTCGGAGCTGTCGCTGTTGACTGAAGCAGAGCGACAACAAGTCCTGGTGGAGTGGAACGATACAAGGAGCGATCAACAGAACGAACTGTGCATTCATCAGCTCTTCGAAGCGCAGGTCGAGCGAACACCCGACGCGATAGCCGTAGTATTTCAAGATGAGCAGCTTACCTACGAGCAACTGAACCGCCGGGCCAATCAACTTGCGCACCACTTGCGAGCGTTGGGAGTTGGACCGGAAGTACCGGTCGGAATCTGTCTGAAGGACTCGCTGGAGATCGTCGTCGGATTGCTAGGCACTCTGAAGGCGGGCGGGGTGTATGTGCCCCTGGATCCAGCTTACCCGAAGGAACGGATCGCCTTCATGCTGGAAGACGCTGAGGTGCCCGTACTATTGACACAGGAACGGCTGCTCGCGAGATTACCTGAACACAATGCGAAGGTGGTGTGTCTGGATTCAGACTGGGAGGCCATCGCCCAAGAGAGTACTGAGAACCCAGTCTGCTCAACCATTTCTGCGAACCTGGCTTATGTAATCTATACCTCGGGCTCGACCGGTCAGCCAAAGGGAGTTCTCGTTTCGCATGCTTCGATCGCGGATCACTGCCGTACCGTTCAGAGGTACTACGAGCTGGATCCAAGTGATGGTGTGTTACAGTTTGCTTCACTGAGTTTCGATTTATCATTGGAGCAAATCCTGCCTACTCTTATCGTCGGGGCGAGGCTGGTTATGATGAGTACCGACGTATGGCATACAACGGAGTTTCACAAAAAGATCTCGGCATTTAGACTCACCGTACTCAATCTTCCAACCGGCTACTGGCAGGAGCTGGCGCGAGAGTGGGCAGACCTTGCGGAGCTGGTCCCGAACATTCAGCCCAGAGTGTTCATCGTGGGCGGAGATACGATGTTACCCGAGTTCGTTGAACTCTGGCAGCGAACACCGACGAGTTCAATCCGTCTAATTAATGCTTACGGGCCGACAGAGACGACCATCACGGCAACTGCCTTTGATGTTACTCCTTGGCTTCGCGAGCACTCGACCCTTCAGAGAATTCCTATCGGCCGTCCTCTCCCCAACAGAGAGACCTACATTCTGAACAAGTATGGGAACCCTGTTCCGGTGGGGATTCCGGGCGAACTGTATATTGGCGGAGCCTGCCCGGCCCGAGGTTATCTCAACCGCGCCGATTTGACCGCGGAGACATTTATTCCAAACCCCTTCAACGCCGAGACCGGAGCACGACTGTACAAGACCGGCGATCGCGTCTGCTACCTGCCCGATGGGAACATCGAATTTCTGGGTCGTGTTGATCACCAGGTCAAGATCCGTGGATTCCGTATCGAGCCGGGCGAAATCGAGGCAGTTCTTCGTCAACACCCGTCGGTGCGGGAGACTATCGTCATGGCTCGGGAAGACGCCGCTGGAGAGAAGCAGTTGGTGGCATATGTCGTCGCCCAGCGGGAAGCCCTGCCAACGCCTAGTGAGCTGCGGGACTTTCTGAAGAAAAAGCTGCCCGACTATATGGTGCCTGCGGTCTTCGTGCCGCTCGATGCTTTGCCGTTGATGCCTAATGGAAAGGTTGACCACGGCGCTCTGCCGGAGCCCGAGCGAACACGATCTGAACCGGGAAGAGGGTTCGTAGCGCCGCGAAATGCTCTGGAAGTCCAGCTCAGCTAATCTATGGGAAGAGGTTTTGGGTGTTCGGCCTGTGGGCGTAACGGACAATTTTTTTGAGTTGGGAGGACACTCCCTAGCGGCCGTTCGATTGTTCGCTTTGATAGAAAAGCGATTGGGCAAGAAGGTTCCATTAGCCACTGTCTTCCAGGGTGCAACGGTTGAGCACCTCGCGAATATTCTCCTGCGGCATGCCAAAGCGGCGCCACGTTCATCTTTGGTAGCTATTCAACCGGACGGCAAGAGACGACCTCTCTTCTTGATACATCCTGCCGGTGGACACGTCTTTCCGTACGCTCATTTGGCGCGCCATTTGGGCTCCGATCAACCTTGTTATGGCCTGCAAGCAAGAGGGCTGGAAGAGGGACAGGAACCGCACTCGCGCATCGAAGATATGGCGGCTTACTACATCGAAGCACTACGGACGGTGCAGCTCAGGGGTCCCTACCTTTTGGGAGGATGGTCCATGGGAGGTGTTGTAGCTCTCGAGATGGCTCAGCAATTTCACGCTCAAAGACAGAAGGTCGCTCTGCTAGCCTTACTGGATACTCGGATTCCAACCGCCGATGAGGAGATCGACGACGAGGACTTCGAGGCGCGGTTGCTGGTCGATTTTGTTCGCTATTTCGGTCTTTCACTGGACCCGCGAGATGCCCTCGCGCGCCTTCCAAAGCACGAGCTGCTGGAGCGCGTGCTCGAGCACGCGAAAAGAGCAGGCTTGATGCCCTTGGATATTGAAGTTTCCCATGCTGAGCCATTCATCGAACTCTGCAAGGCCGATTTTCGAGCGACGCGAAACTACGTACTGCATCGCTACCCAGGTCAAATCACGCTCTTCAAGGCTGGTCAGGAGCTTGCGGAACCCTCATCTGACCCGACCTTGGGCTGGAGTGAGTGGGCTGCCGGAGGAGTCGACGTACATGTCGTCCCGGGCAATCACGCAACGATGGTTTACAAGCCTCACGTCGAAGTCTTGGCTGAGAAGCTACGGGCTTGCCTCAATCGCGTCGAGCCACTGAAGAATGTTTTGCCGATGGAGTCAATCCATCGATGCTTGATGAAGGACGATTAAATGACTAGGGACGACAAGGAAGATACGACGACTTACAAAGTCGTTGTAAATCATGAAGAGCAGTACTCTATCTGGCCTGCCGAAAAGAAAAACCCTCTTGGTTGGACGGATACAGGCAAGGTCGGTCCTAAGACTGAATGCCTGGCTTACATTAAAACAGTGTGGACCGACATGAGGCCACTCACCCTGAGAAAGGAAATGGATCAGCGGAACGGCGAGGTTCGTTCATCAAAGAGTTGAACTTGTATGTTCTACCTCGTGCGGACGGATTCTGAATGAACCGGTCGACGACCGCTGCTGCTGTTGATTCCTGGATTTCATTCCGCAAGCCCGAGCCCGAAGGCCCGTCTTCGTCTGTTTTGTTTCCCATACGCGGGAGCCAGCGCTTTGATTTTTCGCGCATGGTCGGACGGCTTGCCAGCGGATGTCGAGGTCTGCCCAGTTCAACTCCCGGGACGGGGAACTCGGCTGATGGAGCGTCCTTTCACTCAACTCTCGCCTCTTGTTGAAGCCCTCGCCCAAGCCTTGGCTCCACTGCTGGACAAGCCTTTTGCCTTCTTCGGCCACAGCCTCGGAGCATTAGTCAGCTTTGAACTCGCTCGCCGGATCCGCAGACAATATGGCGTGCATCCTGTTCGGCTATTTGTATCTGCTGGTCGAGCGCCTCAAATCCCTCATCGAGGCCCGCCGATCCATACCTTGCCAGAAAAAGAATTTTTAGCGGAACTGCGGCGGCTCAACGGCACGCCCAGCGAGCTCCTGGACCACGAAGAATTAATGGAGATCATGCTTCCGCTCTTGCGGGCAGACTTTGCGATGTACGAAACCTACGTGTACTCGAACGAGCCGCCCCTGAACTGCCCCATCTCCGCGTTTGGCGGCATTCAGGATCACAGAGTGAACAGATAGCGATCTTGAAGCCTGGCGCGCTCAGACGAATGCTTCCTTCTCGCTGCGGATGTTTCCCGGCGACCATTTCTTCTTGAAACAGCCTCTTCTCCTTCGAGTGCTCTCCCAGGAACTGGAACAAAGCCGGTGAGGACGGCACAGGTGAAGGTAGTACCCATCGCCTCAACTACTCCGCCCTGGGGCTTGCCGCCGGAGAAGATAATATTAGGTAGTAACGAGGTACATGTCTGGCGAGCCTCTCTGGACGAGTCCCCGCCGCAGATAGATATTTTCCTGCATACCCTTGCGGCCGATGAACAAACGAGGGCCGAGCGGTTTTACTTTCAGAGAGACCGCGAGCGCTTTATCACCGCTCACGGAGTACTCAGGGCTATCCTCGGCCTCTACTTGAATATGAGCACCGAAATGTCTATCCTTCTGCTACAGTTCTCATGGAAAGCCCGCCTTGGCCTGGGAATCTGGCGGGGATGCGATCCGCTTTAACATGTCCCACTCTCACGGAGTGGCCCTTTATGCAGTTACTCGGGATCGCGAGGTCGGCATCGACCTTGAATTCATCCGCCGCGATTTGGAAGTAGAGCAGATCGCCGAGCGATTTTTCTCGCGCCGGGAGACCGCGACACTCCGTGCGCTTCCGACAGCCTTGCGAGAATACGCGTTCTTTCTCTGTTGGACCCGCAAGGAAGCCTACATCAAGGCCAGAGGCGAAGGACTTTCACTGCCCTTGGACCAGTTCGACGTGTCGCTGATTCCCGGGGAGCCGGCAGCGTTGTTAAGTACCCAGCCAGATTCAGACGAAGCCCTTCGTTGGTCTCTACAGGAGCTGACCCTCGCCTCCGGCTACGTGGCTGCTCTTGCGGTCGAAGGACGCGGCTGGTCTCTGTCCTGCTGGCAATGGCCGCGGCCGCCCCGAAGTACCGCGTGAGCGCCGGGCAGTATATTTGTCATTTTCCCACCTGGAAATGCCAGCCGCGACCGTCGGTACCTGGGCGCAACACGGCGGCGCTGGTCGACCCGTGCCGCGGTCCTGGGTCGAGCGCTAATCGTGCTTCGCTTCGCTAACCAGCCACCTTTGCATCGCTGGCTCTAAGGGCATACGATCAGGTTACCTCGCCCGAGAGTTTGCTTACCATCTCCACACTCTGCTCGAGGAAGAGTTGCCGTTGGCACGCGTTATGGCGCGGCGGGGTATTTGCAGCTAAGCAAGGCCCCAAATGCATGAAAACGTGCACCGGCGCGTTGTTATGACCGTCTCTGTTTTAGGAGGCGTAAATTTCAGAATGAGCACTTCATCGTTCCGAGTCTGGATTCTGGTTTCTTCGCTGACCGTGTTCGCAGCAGTTTTAACCCTATGGCCTGCTGTAGGCCGCACGGATGTCGTTCTGGCACCGAGCACAGAGTCGAGTGCAGGTGGCGTAACGGATGCCTGGCTTGTGACGCGCGGTCTGATCGGTCACGGGATGATCGGCGAACAATCCGGCAGTGACATAATGACGCCGCCGCCCGGCACCGAGGTAGACGAAACCCGGCAAACAGAGAATCGTCACGGGTGAAGTCCTGAACCGGGTCAAGTCGTGGAACGAAATGGTCGCCGACGACACGATCCATATCGAGGTGACCACCCTATCGACCTATCAGTTCGAAGTCGCCTTCTGGCTGTTTCCCAATCATCGTAAGGGTTGCACCATGTATCAATGGACGCTGTACGATCATGGTCGCGCGCTGCAGAGCGCGTTCTGGCGTAACGATGCGACGGTGCTGCGGCTGGCCGGGGCCGCGGACCTGCCACATGACTTGTATCCGGACTCGGTTCCGTGGGTGGCGTTTCTACGCGTCCTCGACGCGCCGCGCGACGGCGCCGAAGGTATGCTTGATCAGCAGATCACGCCGTACAGCTATGTAGGTCAGGAGGTTTGGGCCAAGGGCACCGAACAGATCAGCGTGCCGGCCGGCAGCTTCTCCGCGCTCAAGGTAACCGCACAAGTCGACATCGCGACGATAATGCCGAACTGGCCGCGCTTCGTCCTGCACGTCATCAAGCCGGTAGTTCCCAAAAACACGCTCTATTTCGAGGCGACGCCGCCCTACAGGCTGCTCAAGCAGGAAGGCACCACCTTTGTCGGCGGCCCTGAGG
Source organism: uncultured Pseudomonadota bacterium (assembly GCA_963837035.1). Classification (GTDB taxonomy): domain Bacteria; phylum Desulfobacterota; class Binatia; order Binatales; family Binataceae; genus JASHZA01. The sequence goes on along the minus strand of CAWIMH010000005.1, from coordinate 18,134 downwards.
TCACCACGGAACTCATTCGCTTCTACATCGCAGGCGCAGCAGCCGGTCGTAGCTGCAGCGACCGTGGCCGCCGCCCACGCCGCCGATCGCCGCCGTGCTCGGGGGCGCATCGATTCCCAGATGACACTTTTCTGTAGTCAGACGGCGTCTTCCTCTTGCCGTCACTGCCAGCCTCTTGCCTATCACGCGTCTCGTCGCTTGCTATCTGACCGTCCCGCAAACGGATCAAACGGTGAGCCCGCTCCATGACCTGGGGATCATGGGTGGAAAAGATGAAAGTCGTACCGGTCGCACGATTGAGATGTTCCATCACATCGAGGAGGGCGATAGCAGTGGCAGAGTCCAGATTCGCCGTGGGTTCATCCGCCAGAATGAGCGCAGGTTCTGTAACCATGGCGCGAGCCACGGCAACCCGTTGTTGCTGCCCGCCGGACAACTCCGCCGGGCGACGATCTTCAAGGCCGGCGAGGCCGATTTCAGAAAACAGCTTTTCCACCTTTTCCCTGCGCTTGTGCGCAGGCATCCCCTGGAGGAGCAACGTAAACTCGGCGTTTTCCAAAGCGGTAAGGACAGGCAGCAGGTTGTACGTTTGGAACACAAAGCCGATGCGCTGCAAACGCAGATGCGCCAGCTCACTCGAAGATAAGAGCTGAAGGTTTTGCCCTGCCACCCATATCTCGCCCGCGTCTGCCCGGTCGAGTCCGCCGATGATGTTGAGCAGGGTGGTTTTGCCAGAACCTGACGGACCGGCAGTAGCGGCGAATTCCCCGGCAGCAATCTGTAGAGAAACCCCACGCAATGCCGGAACCTCGATAGATCCGGTGCGGTAGGTCTTCCTCACGTCCTTCAGTTCCACCGCCCACTCTGCCACTACCATCGCCCTCCTCTCTAAAGCGTCTTCAATGCGTCTGGTAGCTCTGTTTGCGCCGCCTTAAGCGCCGGATAAAAGGAAATGATGGTCGCCATCGCGAATACGATACTAACGGACCAAACGATTCGATTCGAGCTTAAGCGCGAGTAGAGAATAGGATCGAAAACAAGCGCGGGTGGAAGACCCGCCTTGAATATCCAGCGCAGATCCAATCCCGAGGTAGCGAAATAATGTTCGACGCTCAAACCCAACGCCAGTCCCAAAGCCAGACTTATCGCCGTGAGGGCCAGAGATTCGCCGACGACCATCACTGCAAGCTGCCGTAGGCTTAAGACCGAGAGCTTTACAAACGCCGAATTCATACCGGCGCTCCAGTACTCTCATGAGAATCGTGTTGAGTATTCCCAATCCTACCATCGCCAGTACCACACCGTTCATGATGTAGTTAAAGGCGTGGTCCAGCCCGAGAATCTGGGCAAGCATCGGGATTGATTCGCGCCAGGTCAGGACTTCCACCGGCTCTCCCGTCAACTGCTTCCGCAAAGCTCTTGCTACCATCGGCGAATCACCTTCCTGTTGAAGCAGGATAGCTACCTGAGTCACCTGGCCGTCCGGCACTCCGAGCAGGGTCTGAGCCGCGGGCAAGGGCAGCTGAATGATGTTAGCGTCGACCGCTTGCAGCCCCGTGCGGAAGATGCCACTCACCCGCAAAAGAGTGCTTTGCATCTCTTCCCCGGCGCCATTCTTGGTTTCATTGCCGGGCTGTCGCAGCGCCTGAGTCATGAGAACCACTCGGGAACCTATCTTTACCTCGAGCTTGCGAGCCAGCTCGGCGCCAATGACAACGCCAGAAGGCTTGTCATTACTTAGATATGTCCCTTCAACTATCCGCTCCGGGATCAGCGATACCGCGGGTTCGTCTTGCGGAATCACCCCCGTGATTCTCACGCCGGCAGAATTGGCTGAGGAACTCAGAAGCCCGGTGGCTAGAAGCCTGGGACTAACTCCTCGCACAAGCTTCTTCATTTCCGCGGTTTGCAAAAACCCTTCGACTCTCGGACACCACTTTGGCCGGAAGCAGCAGCTCATCAGAGCTGGAATCTTGATACCCCTTTGCCTGGATCACTACATGCCCCGGACCAAACCGCACCCCGGCGGCAATCGTTTGCTCGTGCCCGCCATCGAGCAGACCCAGAGAGATCAGCAGCAACGCGAGACCCAAACCCAGCGCCAGTGCGGTAAGCGCGGTACCTCGGGGATTGCGCCAGAGATTGCGCCAGCTGATCTTCACCAGAAGGAGAACACTTCTCACTGTCTAGACCTTACGAATCGCTTCCGTCGGCCGAAAATGAGCGGCTCGCCAGGCAGGATAGAGCGCAGACACTAGAGCTGTGGCGGCCAGCCCGAGAGCAGCCTGACCATAGGCGGGAAAATCCTGCCGGCCGTACCAGAGGTGCCCCACCACTACTCCTGCCAGAGAGATTACCCCGCCGGTAGCGCCACCCAAGTCCAGACCGTGCTCCTGCAGATACCAGAGGACCGGGACGCCAAGCGCGCCTCCCACAACCAGGCTCGCCACCGCCAACCCGGCCGCCTCTGCCATGATCAGAACAATCACCTGAACCGGGCGCATTCCCAGGGCCATCAGCATGCCCAGTTCACGCGTGCGCTCAAACACCGCCATCAGCATGGTGTTCATGACACCGATCACCGCCAACAGGAAGAAAATGAAAAAGAGAACAAAGGTGATGCCGTGATTGAACTGCACGTAATTGGCCAATTCCGGCGCCAGCTCAGGCCATGCCATTACCCGTACGGGAAGAGTCTTACCCAGTTGGAGATCGAGTGCGGCAGCCACAGTAGTAGCTGCCGTTATGTCATTCAGCTTGATACCAACTTCATGGATCCTCGCAGGCGCCAGGTGCAGAAGGTCCTGTAGAGAAGCGAGAGACATGAGAACCAAACCCCGGTCCACAGCATCAAGACCAGTGTGAAAAATCCCCACGACTGTGTACACGTCATTGCCCATCGAACCATCGGCCGCCTGCGTCAGCAGAACGATTTCTGAACCCACGCCGATGCCAATCGTGCTGGCGAGTTTGTCTCCTATCACTACTCCCTTTGGCATCCGCGCAGTCAGGTAACTACCTTTTGATTATCTGACTATTCAGAATAGTAATCCTTCGGTTCCTGATCAGGGACGACTCCCATTAGCTCCACGCCAGCGGAGCGATGGGCCGCACTTAGCAAGCCGTATCCGTAAACCCTGGGCGCCGCAGCATAAACCCGGCGATCAGCGGTGACGGCCGCCAGCATCGCGCTGACATCTGTCCCTTGCCTCCCACCCAGGGTCTTTTGAATGGAACGGCTGGGATAGTAACCGGGCGCATGCACCTGGATCTGGGACATGACGAGACAAGTACCGTTCTCGATCATCTGCCATCTCAGGCCGGCCATCAGGCACGCAACGAACAGCAGCATGACATAGCCAAACGCGATGGCGGCCATCGTGATGAAAGTGCGCCGAGGATTGCGCCAAAGATTGCGCCACGCGAGCTGTAGAAGCCGTCCGCTCATCACTTCAGGTTGGGCAGTGAAAACGTCTCCGTCGCTGATCGGCACATCGAACGCGATATCTTCGTACTCGATCGTCGTCTGCGCACCAGCCTTGTCTGCCGGTCGCATGACGAGGCGCGTCGGAATGAGCCTGCCGCTCATTGGCTTGTAATCAGAAAAGGTAAGCTCTCGGACCAACTGCCCGTCCTCGTCATAGAAACCCTGCCATGTGGGCACGGCGTCGGCTTTGCGAATCTGCAAAATAATCTTTCCCCACACCACCGCGGCATCCGGCTTCGGTGTCAAAGTATATTCATCGACCGCAATCCCGCCGCGCTTTCCCTGGAAAAAGGTGCTGATGGAGTAATCGCGCGTCAGGAAAGTTTCCTTCACCAGATCATCAATAGTGAAGTCGCTTCCCATCCACGAGTTCATTGCCATCGAAGGCGGAATTTTAACCGTGCGATTCGACTTAGGCAGATAGTACCAGATGTCGCTGCCTTCTTTCAGGATGGCGGTGCCTGCTTCGTCTGGAGGGCTGGTGATACGGACAAGAATCTTTTCTCCGAGCGACCAGATCTTCATCGAGATATCGCGTTGTCCATCTTCATTGGTGATCTGCATTTTCACCGTAGCGATGCTGGACTTGCTGCTAAAGAGACGCGCTACCCGTTCCACGGTCTCCTGCATCTGTTGATCGTCCGCAGCATGAGACATCGGAGCCAAGCTCAACAATGCCAGCCCTAGAAACATGGCGACGCTTCTCTTCTGCCAACGCATGAAAGTCATAGCTGCCCGACCTTGCGCTTGGTCACTAATTCGCTTTCGACCTCGACCGCTTCTTCCACGAGCGGTGCTCCCATCGCTAGTCCCATCGGTATCCGGACCAGGAGGTTAAAGGCGGTTACGGCCAGGGACAGCGCGAACAGATCGTCCTTGCTGGCAAACCGGGCAAAAGCCAGGGTGAAGACCAACTGAGTCGTTCCGATTCCACCTGGTGAGAATGGCGAATTTCCGATCGCCACAATGAATGGCGTCAGTGCCAACGTCTGCATCAGCGGGACCCCGATATGAAAGCTGACGAACTGTCCATAGAGCGCAAAGCCCGCTCCCAGGACGATTAGGAACCTGATGGCGAGGAGCTTGATGTAATGCGACGGCCGCGCCATGCGGAAACTCGCCATCGAGGGCCGTTCGTAGATCCATCGGAGCCAATTGCCGGTCCGGAGCCGCGCTCCCCAAACGAGCCAAAACGAAGCGATGAGACAGCCCGCGCCCAGCACGCCTGCGGCGTAGTTGAGACCCAGCCGAATCGGTGACGTCGGCACGAGAGCGATCGCCAAGAGCGACAATGTGGCCAGCAGCATGGCGTCGAGATAGCCTTGGAACAACAAGGTGCATCCGCCCATTATCCAGGGCACGCGCTTGCGTGCATGCAGAAAAAGCACGAACGCGCCGCTGGCGACATAGGAGTTCACAATCTGAAGAAAATAGACCGCGGCCATGGTCGGAAGCAGTTCGACCTCTCCGGTCGGAGCATGAAAGTAACTGAACAAGCGGGAATACAAGACTGTCTCGCCGATAAACCAGCATAGAAAGCCGCCCAGGCTGGCAATAACAAAAATCCAGAGCGTGGCGTGACTTCCGGCGCCGGCCACCTGCCTCCAGGAGACGCCGCGTGCAGCGTAGCATACGATTGCCGCCGCTATCGCATAGGCTACGAGGTTTTGCACTACGGTTTTGCGCACCGGACTTTCACTCGCTCAGGCACAACATTTTACGCGTCGCGGAACCTCTATTGTAGGCTGTTCAGCGCCTGTCGCTCCCAAGAAACCTCGTCCGGGGTGACGGAGTACGATAGCTGTCCTAATGGAGATCGGCTGATCTTCGTATGGTTTTACTGATTCTTCCCCCTCGGTTCTGAATGCGATCGCGGGGTCAAGCCCGAGACCGTAATCTGGTGGCCCCGACGGGATTTCGTGCGCACTGGCGTTGGAAATAGCGCCGCCGCGGCTCCCGCCGAAGGGTCAATCCCGAGCTCCGAGGACTGATTCGGCAGATGAACCGCGACAACCCGCTCTGGGGGAGCGCCGGATATCACGGCGAGCTTCTGATGCTCGGGTTCGAGGTCGCCGAATCAACCGTGGCGAGGAACCGGGCCAGGAAGAGGGCCGGATTTCTCCCTGTCAGGATTGGAAGACATTCCTCCACAATCACGCCGCTGGATTGCATTCCGTCGATGCTGTTCGTGCGCTTAAGTACTATCTCTTTCCAGCTGCTGTATGGCTTAGTGATTCTTCGTAGCGCCCGAGGCGTCTGGTGAGCATTCAGGGTCACGAACAACGCCAGCGGCCGCACCCGAAGCCGACAACATACGCACGGCCATCGCACTCGTCGCGGACCTCATAGCCGCTAGATGAGGTTGCAGTTTTTCTCGGTGCGATGCGCCGTCCTCACTCCTTGCTTGAATACTTTTCGTGGTCGACGCTCGAATGCTGCGTCTCGACGCCCGCCCGCTACGATCGCGATTTACGTCAGCTCGTTCCCAACGTTTTGATAACCGGCATTGTACGATTTCAATAGCTTTGCGGATACGAATCCCCACCACAGTAGCCACTGTAAGGATAGGACCCTCCGTAGCTGCTATAGCTGCTATGGGTAGCCGTAAGGGCTGCTGGAGTAGCCTGGGTTGCCGCCGAAACATCCTGTATCCAGAGTCGCAATCAGAATTCCGCCCCCAACCTAGTTATCACTGATTTTCAAAATTTAATCGCTTTCACATATTGCCTCAAGAAGATTGGTGAGACTTTTAACTGCCACCTCAGTCTTCCTTGTATCCTTCTCACGTGCCTTTCGTGCCTCGTTCTTCGCGGCCCTCAATCGTTGCCGCATTTGCACGACAATCAAGTCCTCCGTCGCCGTAATGCCATACGTGAATCGGTTAGCTCGGCGATCCGGCCGCGCGTCCCGGCGTAGTTTTCAGTCCATTCCGGGTGATAAAAGATAGCCCGGTCATGCCGGTTCTAGCCACAACTGGCGTCGTGCCATTGCTGCTGACTGTCGTAGTCACCCCCGCTCTCTCCACGGCGTAGCCACGGCGGGGGACGCGCTATCTGAGGGGCATCGCTCCGACTACGGCGATCGCCGCCCGGAGTGTTCCGGATTGGACGGAAACGAGGTCATCCCATGGGGCACCTCCCTCAAGCCTTGCTGTCTTACGATTGGTCTTCGTCTAGCGGAGCGTGGTCAAAGGCGAGCAGAAAGGCCACTGGTCGGGCCCGATCAAAGCAGGGCTCGATTTTTGGTATTGGATTCCGACCGAATTCGGAGTTTAGTCCCTTTTCATGACGGCTGTCAAATGAGCTACACTAATTGGTTAGTGGGTATATTTGATGGTGCTATTTAGTAAGTCTGTCACGGCAGATCCCCTGGCATTGCAAGGTATCGGTTAATGGCGATGGTTCCATATCACGGTTAGGAAATCCTTTGAGGATTTCCTCGCCGAACTGAGCCGAGCCGGACCTGCGCCGCCTTCGTTCCGCCTGGGGTGCAGCAGATTCTTCGTTGCCTGGCGCGACGACCAGAAAGCCTGCGGCCGGCGCTGCGCGAATCTCGTTCGCGTGAGCGGTTCAGGCAAAAGACATCCGAGTACGCAGCGAATCTTGAACGTCCGAACGAGGCCGCCCAGGCGCAAGCGCGCGGCCGATCTTTGTCTTCCGCTGCGCCCACTCCCCAAGCCGCATACTAAACCCGGTTCGCGTGCGAACTGCCCAGTGCTTGACAACTTCGCCCAGCGGGGCGTTGATTCAATTCGGTGAGCACCAGAGGACCGGCTTGAGGGAGGGCCCGCGCATGACCCGGATAATCGATTCCGATGGCCATATCGTCGAACCTCGCAGCGTGTGGGAGGAGTACACCGAGCCCGCATTTCGCGAACAGATGATCCAGGTCCGGCGCAATCGCGACGGGATGGACGAACTCTTCATCGCGGGCGAAAATCGCAGCCGCCCGTCGCTGCCGATCACGGCTTCGATGGTGCCGGGAGGCCTCGAGGATCTCGAACGCGCGCGCAAACTCACCTGGGACGACGTCCTGCCCGGCAGTTACGATCCGCATCAGCGGCTCAAGGTGATGGACGAGGAGGGCATCGACGTCGCGGTGATGTATCCGTCGCTGCTGTTGCTCTACGGCGACATCGACGATCCGCGCCTCGCGGCCGCGGCGTGCCGCGCCTACAGCAACTGGCTGGCGGACTTCTGCAAGGCCTCGCCCAAGCGGCTATATGGCGTCGCGCCGATGCCGCTGCAGAGCGTCGATGAAGCGATTCGCGAGATGCGCCGCGTGGTGAAGGAACTGAATTTCAAGGCGGTCTTCATCCGGCCCAATCCGTTCAATGGCAGACGCCTCAACGATCCCGCCTACGATCCGTTCTGGCGCGAGGCGCAGGAACTGGATATTCCGGTCGCGGTGCACGGAAGTTTCGGCACGCGAATGCCGACGATGGGCGCCGATCGCTATCGCGATCCGTTTTTCTTCCACATGGTGTGCCATCCGTTCGAACAGCAAGCCGCGTGCATGGATGTCATCTGCGGAGGCGTGCTGGCGAAGTTTCCGCGCCTCAAGGTTGCGTTCCTGGAATCGGGAATCGGATGGCTCGGGTACTGGCTCGATCGGATGGATGGTCACTTCGAGAAAATGGGCACCTACGTGCCGTGGCTGAAAAAGCGTCCGCGCGAATATTTCATCGAGCAGTGCTACCTCACGATGGATCCCGATGAGAGCACGCTCGGCGCGATGGTTGGGCTGGGCGTCGAGCGCAACGTGCTATGGGGTTCGGACTATCCGCATTTCGATTGCACCTATCCGGGCGTGCTCAAGGAAGTGCGCCGCGCGCTGGGCGTGCTGTCGCAGCGCGCCCGCGACAATATCCTGACGCAAAACGCGCTGCGCTTTTACCGGCTGGGGTGAAAGATGGAAATTCCGGTCTGGTCGAGACACATCAAGGAACCGCACGACAAGCAGGGGAGAGCGACATGGCTCGTATCCATACGAACGGGGCAAACGGGATTGATATCGAGTACGAAGAATTCGGCCCGAAGGCGGGCAAGCCCATCCTGCTGATTATGGGATTGGGCGGGCAGTTGACCCGCTGGCCACTGGAATTTATCGAGCTGCTTACCTCGCGAGGATATCGGGTTATCCGCTACGATAATCGCGACGTGGGCTTGTCGCAAAAGTTCGACAGCGCGGGACCGGCCGATATCGCCAGGATGATGGCCGAGATGGCGCTGGGGAAGAAGGCCAGCGCCGCGTACACGCTGGACGATATGGCCAACGATGCGGCGGGACTGCTCGACGCGCTTCGGATCGATAAGGCGCATATCGTCGGCGCTTCGATGGGCGGGATGATCGGGCAACTGGTCGCCGCCAACCATCCGGAGAAAACGCTCTCGTTCACCTCGATCATGTCCACGACCGGCAACAGCGCGCTTCCGCCCCCGAAGCCCGAAGCGATGGCCGTGCTGCTGATCCGCCCGCCGGCCGGTGATGCCGAGGCTATCATCGAGCATGGCGTGAAGGCGTACAAGACGATTGGCAGCCCCGGTTATCCTACTGACGAAAAGGAAATCCGCCGGCGCGTGACCGAGGATTTCAAGCGCTCGAATTATCCGGCGGGATTTTCCCGGCAGATGGCTGCCGTGATGGTCACCGGCGATCGCCGCGCGGCGCTCAAACGGATCAAGGCGCCTACTATTGTCATTCACGGCGCCGATGATCCGCTGGTGCCGGTGGAGGGCGGCCGCGACACCGCGGCGAATATCGCGGGAGCCGAGCTGATCGAGATTCCAGGCATGGGCCATGATATTCCTGCGCCGCTTTATTCCAGGATCGCTGACGCGATCGAATCGGTGATGAAGCGTGCGCTCGTCGGTGCATCGTCGGCGATGCATCGTTCGTAGACTCGCTGTTACTGCTCCATCGCTGTGCGACACAGTGCGGGAGCGAGGGGATCGTAGGGCCTCGTACCTGCCATTTGCAAATGGCGTGGTGTCGGCGCAACTCTGCTTGGGGATCCATATTGGAAATGCCGGCCGAAAGGGTTCTTGGGACCCCGTCGGCGCATAGGAGGACGGCAGCAATGGCGAAATTCTTTGCGGCAGCCGATGCCGATCCCACGGTCCTCAGCGGCAAGACCGTCGCGGTCATCGGCTACGGAAACCAGGGACGCGCGCAGGCGATCAATCTGCGCCGCGCCCGCCATCGTGTGATCGTCGGCAACCAGGAGGACGACAGTTGGCGCCAGGCGCGCGCCGACGGCTTCGAGCCGCTGGCGATGGACGCAGCGGCTGCATGCGCGGACATCGTGCTACTGTTGCTGCCGGACGAGATTGCGCCGGACATCTATCGGCGGATGATCGAACCGCATCTTGGGCGCGGCAAGACGCTGGTCTTCGCCAGTGGCTACAACATCACCTACAAGTTCATTGTGCCGCCGCGCGAGGTCGACGTGATCTTGGTCGCGCCGCGGATGATTGGCCAGGGCGTGCTCGACCTGCCGGCGCGCGGCGAGGGATTTCCGGTCCTGGCCGGCGTCAAACAGGACGCCTCGGGCCGCGCGCTTGCCACCACGTTGGCGATCGCCCACGGCATCGGCGCCTTCATGCCGCGCGGCGCAGTCGTCGAGTCGAGCTTCGAAGAAGAGACGCTGGTCGATCTTTTTCTCCGAGCATACCTGGGCGGGTGCAATGCTCTTCCTGCTCGACCGCGCCTTCAAGCTGCTGGTCGAGGCCGGGGTCAGTCCTGAGGTCGCGCTGCTCGAGCTGTATGCTTCGGGCGAGCTGGGCGAGATCGGCCACGCAATGGCCTCGCTGGGAATGTGGAACCAGCTCAAGTTGCATTCCCATACCAGCCAGTTTGGACAGCTTACGCACGGCACGCAGTTCATCGGAGCCGACGCGGAGGCGCTGATGCGCAAGGCGATCACGGAGATTCGTGATGGCACCTTCGCCAGGCGATGGGCCGCGGAGCAGGCGGCGGGATCGCCGATGTTTCAGCGGCTGCTCGGCGAAGTGCTCGAATCGCCGGTCGCAAGGGCCGAGGCTGAGCTGTACGCGAAGCTGGGCGGCGCTAGCCGGCGGCGCCGACGGAACGAGACTTTAACGCGCCAAGTATCCTCCATCAACGATGAGCGGAGAACCGGTTACAAACGATGATTCGTCCGAAGCGAGAAAGAGGATTGCGTTAGCGATCTCCTCGGGCTGAGCGTTGCGGCCTACGGGCTCGGAACGAGATGCCTGGCGCCAAAACTCAGCCACTTCAGCCGGCGTCTCTCGTTTGAGAATATTGGTCTCGACGTTGCCCGGACATACGCAGTTGACACGGATACCCTCGGACGCATAGCGCGTCGCGAGCGACTTCGTGAGCTGCAGCGCGCCGGCCTTTGTGACGTTGTAGGCAAAGGTGCTGACGCCGTTCATCTCCTGCCCGACGAACGAAGAAATCGATGCCAGATTCACAATCGCTCCCTTGTGCTGTTTCAGCATGTGCGGAATGACGTGCTTGCAGCACAGAAACATACTCTTCAGATTGATGTCCATCAGCCGGTCCCACTCTTCGACGGTCATCTCGGTGATGTCCTTAACGAAATGAACCCCCGCGTTGTTCACCAGAATGTCAATGTGGCCGAATGCTGAGATCGACTCCTGCGCGAGCCGGCGCGCAATGCCCTCATCCGCCACGTTTCCTGCCACCGTGCGGGCGCCTTCTCCTGCAATTTGCAGCATCAGGGCTTCCAACCCTTGCGCGTCGATATCATTCAGCACGAGCCGCGCCCCTTCGCGAGCAAAGAGAATGGCGGTCGACTGGCCGATACCGCTGGCTGCGCCGGTCACAATCGCAACTTTGTCCTGAAGCCGCATCGGTTTGCCTCCTCGGTGCAATCTAGCGCAGGCGGCCGGCTCTCGTACAATTGCTTCAACTGAGCGACGAGCATTGCCTGTGCAGCGCGAATGCAGACGGTAGAAAACAGTGCCCGCAAGCACGGGAAGCGTCCCCCGGCTCGCTGGCGTAATTCCCGGGTACGCTCCACTGCCCGCGACGCGATCTAGTTCAGACCTTGAAGGTTTTCTAATCGCTTCCGGGGACGCTATGGGCGCCTCTCACCTTTGCGCGCCAGGAAGTCGCCGAGCAGCCCATAGACCGCGGCATTGTACACCAGCGACGCATGGCCTCCACCCACCTCTCGACGCTCGCCCTCCGATGCCTCGACTGTGTCCGGCGGGGCCACCTCGTCGTCGCGGCTGTAGATGGAAAGAATGAGGTGGAGGCGTCAAGCGGGCGCGCGACGTTCTGCAGAAACTCGCATCCGCAGGCGGGAAAACGGCAGCCGGGATCAAGCACTCGAAGCGCAAGCCTGCTCGCTTGCATGATTCTCGTCCTCAGCCCTCCCGCGCGAGGAACTGTAGATCTGTCCGCTTTCGACCGTCTGCCGGAACGCGCCGATCGGCGATCCCAACGTAACTACGTGCGAGACCCGACCGCGCAAATGGCCGGCGATCGCCCGCGCCAACACTCCTCCACGGCTGTGGCCGATAAGCGCAATCGGATCGGGGTTGCCGTTCGCGCGGCTGACGATTTGAGCCAGAACCTGGTCCTGCAGCCGCCGCAAGCATCCGGCATTTAGCCAGAGAGATGAGGAGACGGGGGAATATCCGATGTGGCCCAACCAGTACCGCAGCGGTTGAAGGTAAAGATCGTTACCGAAGAGTCCCGGTATTACGAACACGAGCCTGCCGTCGCCGCGCGGTACATCGCGTCCGCGGAAAACCGGATCGGCGAGCAGCCTGGTCAAGTCGGCGAGCGCTGTAAATTCGCGAATCATACCCTGCGCCGTGCAGCCGGATGTTCAACCTGCATCGATAGTTCAGGATGCCGGTATCATCATTCTCCAGCATCTCGTGGAATCACCGGCAGTACAATGTACGATGCGCGGGGACCCGAATGGTGAACCGTCTGGCGAGCGGTTTTGAGCTCGCGATCGACGAACAGATCATTTCCTGTGTTTGGATTGCGATCGTAGCGCGGGAAATTGCTCGAGGTGATTTCCAGCCGCACCCGATGGCCCGCTTGAAGACGTGGCTCGTCGCCCACATATCGATCGCGTACTCGTAGACCTTGCCCGGCGTGATCGGCGTCGGCTTCGGACGCGATTCGCGGAAGCGCGCGCGAACCACGCCCTCGGCGAGGTTGTGCGCGTAGCCGTCGGGACGCACGTCGACCAGCTTCGCCATGAAATCGGTGTCGCGGCGCCGATGACGCCGCGATACAGCTTCATCGAAATCGGCCCGGTGATTTCCAGTCGGCTCGGCGAGCGGTTCGCCGGTGTAGACGAGCACATCCTTGCGCTCTTCGATTTCGCGTCTGATCGTAGACGCCGGAGCGCAGTCCGAGAGTGGTGCCACCGCGAGTGGGCACCGGATCGGCGGGATCATAGATGTAGTTGTCGGCGGGCTCGTCGCGCGGGCGCGCGAAGCGAGAGCGAGCCGTCACCGCGGAGAATTTGGCGCCACCGCGGCTATGCAGATACACCTTGGTGTAATTGGTGCGCTTGAGCGGCCATTCGCGCTCGTCGCGCCATCGATTGTCGCCCATCACGAAAATCCTGCACCGGCGGTTCCTCGAGGATTCCGTCTTCAGTCCCTTCAGCCAGTGATCGAACCATCGCAGTTGGATCGCGTGCAGTTCGATTTTCGCCTCGGGCCGAATTCGATGTCGCCGGTGCCGCGCGAGGTCGGGATCGCGTACGGCAGCAGATGCGCCCACGGCCCCATGAGCAGTCTCTGCCCGCGCCGCGCCTTGTCGCTGCGCGCATGTCGGCGCATCGCGGTGTACATCGCGAGCGTGTCGTACTGGAACGCGTCGTACCACGAGCCGACATGGATCACCGGCGCGGTCGACGTTCGCACGATCGTCGCAAGTCGGTCTCCGCCCAGTACTGTCCGTCTTTCCAATGCTTGAGATAGTCGGCGAAGTAGGGCGCGCCCTTGCCGAGCCGCTCGGCCCAATCGGAAATCGGCAGATGACGAAATTCCTCGGCCTTGAGCGGCGAGAGCGGAATGTCGGGACGCGCGAGATAGCTGTCGAGGCTGTCCCTTCTGCGATCTGTAAATTCCCTTGCGCGCCAGCGTGTTGCGCGCCATGAAGGTGAAGTAGGTCAGCATCCATCCGAGCTCGAAGACGCCGCGCCGATAGACGCAGTTCTCGAAATAGGTCACCGGCCCCGAGACCGGGCACATCGCTTTCAGATGCGGCGGGCGCGTCGGTCGCGGCATAGTACTGCACCAGCCCGAGATACGATTGGCCGACGGTGCCAACCATGCCATTGGACCATGGCAGCGCCGCGGCCCATTCGATGGTGTCGTAGCCGTCGTGGCCTCGTGGATGAACGGATAGAACTCGCCCTCGGAGCTGAAGCGTCCGCGCGTGTCCTGCACCACCAGCACATAACCGCGAGGCGGAAAATAATCCTTTTCGGTTAGCGCGAGTTCCTGGCTCTTGTCGTATGGCGTGCGCATACGAGGACCGGGAATTTTCCGGGCGCCTCGGGGCGGTAGACGTCGGCGTAGAGCGTGATGCCGTCGCGCGTGCGCATCGCCAGATTCTTTTCGATGGCGACCTTGTACCTGGGCTCCGCCCCGCGATTCTGCGCCATGGTGCATCCTCCGTCCGAGTCCGGAGCGAATCGATTGCGGCCGGATTCCTGTTTAGTCGGCTTGGCGGCGAATCACAAATCAGCGCGATGCGTGGAAAACCCGCCTTGCGTTTGTTCGCGCAATCAGGGGAGCCGCACCCACGCGGGAATCTCCGAACTTCCTTTGTCGCCAGGGAGTGCGAGGGAAATTAAGCCGAACTGAGAAACCTGGTGCTGGAAGTGCGCTTGTCGATTAACCACGGGCGCTTCGCCTACACCCGGGCTGCTTAGAGTGAAACGGCATCGGCAGCATCGACGTCGAGCGGCTGAATCCAGCTCGTATGGATCACGGCTTCCTTCGCGCCGGCCTCGCTTTCGGCTTGACCTTGCGAGCGACCACTTTGGATTTCGCCGCCGCAACGGCCTTGCGCGCCTTGCCGCGAGCCTGGCGTGCAACCCGCCGGCGCTTCTTTTTGCCCTGTGCCAGCTCGAGCAGAGTCTTACCCGAACGCCTCGATTTCTCACGCGCACGCACGATCTCTTGAACAGTCTTTTCAGGCAGCACCTCTACAATCACCGCAAGCCCGTCGCGATCACTGACATGTGGGAGGAGTCGACGGATGAGTTCAAGGCCGTACTCCGCCTGCTCTGGAGTGATTTCTTCAGCCTCGGCCAATTCGGCCAGCTCCCCAACGGCCTCGAGCGCAGCGTCGTGCTCGGCGCCAAGCCTCTCGACGTAGTCCTCTCCATAGATCTCGGCGAGAGCTGGGTAGAGAACCTGCTCTTCGTAATGAAAGTGCGGACCGGCATGCGCCGCCATCTCGCCAATTCCCTGTCGAACCGCCTCGACGTCATTGGCCGCGATGGCGTCCATCAGGCCGAGCAGCATGTCGCGCATCTGGCGGTGCTCCTCGCGGAAGACTTCTGTGAATTGATTCGCCAACATTTGCTCCCTCCCGAATTTACAGCGCCAACCCGTTCCGGCTGCCCTGCACGTCTATAATTTGCCTCTTCTCTTGGATCCAACCCGCAATGCAGCGCTAACAGAGAGGGAGAGCAAATCCCTTGCCATCGGGACTGAGTGGATTGGGCCGGTTATTGCACTTCTTGTGTGACGCAGAGGATGGCGATGAGTCCGAATGCTCCGGCGGAATTGTCTCCAAGCGCATCACTCACGTCGCCACCAGCGGTCGCTGGAAGCGCGCTTTCGCATCGAGCCCCATCGCATGACCGACGGGGTGTTTGTCGCGATTCCGGAGATGCTTGTTTTCAGCCAGCGTCGGCTACACGGAAACCAGCGCGCGGCGCTGCCGGAAAGATTTGGCTGGACGCGTGTTGAGCACGTCACCCGCTTCGATCCATCCGCGGCGCGCCTGATTTACGCCGTACTCCAGCAGGTCTATCTCGCGTGGCGAGTGTGCGTCGCTCGAGATGACGAGTTTGACGCCGGCCCTTTTGGCGGCCATGCACATGGTGTCCGTGAGATCGAGGCGATCGGGCTGCGAGTCGATCTCCATCGCGCACCCTTCGTCGCGCGCGACGCGCAGGATCTCGCCGAAGTCGAAGCTGCTCGGCTCGCGATGGCCGATCAGGCGCCCGGTCGGATGCCCGATCGCATCGACGTTGCGATTGCGAATCGCCTTGATCAGACGGCGCGTCATGTCGCGCGGATTCTGGTCAAGCTTGTAGTGCACCGATGCGACCACCCAGTCGAGTTCGGCGAGCGCGTCATCGGGCAGGTCGAGACTGCCGTCGTCGAGGATATCGACCTCGATGCCGCGCAGTATCGTGACGCCTTTGAGCTGTTTTCTGAGATTTTCAATCTCGCGCGCCTGCTCGCGGAGTCTTTTCGGATCGAGGCCGTGCGCCATCGCGATACGCCGCGAATGGTCGGTGACCGCGAAATAATTGAGGCCGCTCTCGCGCACCTTGCGCGCCATGTCCTCGATCGAACTGCGCCCGTCGGTGTATGTCGAATGGGTATGCAGATCGCCGCGCAAGTCGGCTCTGTCGATCAACGTCGGCAGCGTGCCGGAAGACGCCGCTTCGATCTCGCCGCGATCTTCCCGCATCTCGGGCGCGATCCATGGCAGCTTGAGCGCGCGATAAACCTGCTCCTCGGTCTTGCCGGCGACGATCGATTCGCCGCGGAACAGCCCGTACTCGTTGAGCAGAAGCCCGCGCTCTTGCGCGATGCGCCGCAAATGAATGTTGTGAGCTTTGGAGCCGGTGAAATATGCGAGCGCGGCGCCGAAGCTCGCGCGCGGCACCACGCGCAGGTCGACCTGCAGCCCATCCTTGAGCACCACGGTGGTCTTCGTCTCGCCGCTGCCGGCCACGCGCGCCACCGCGGGAAAACTCACGAGCTGCTGCATCACCGGTTCGGGATGCGAGGCCGCCGCGACCACGTCGAGGTCGCCGATCGTCTCGCGCCTGCGGCGAAAACTGCCGGCCACCTCCAGTTCCTCGATCGCGCGACATTTGCGCAGATGCGCAACCAGCGCCGCGGCGACGATCGCAGCCTCCGAGTACAGAATCCGTTTGCCTGAACCCGGCTCCTTGCGCGCGATGGTTTCGAGGATCTTCTCCTCTATCTTCGGGCCGAAGCCTTTGATGCTGTGCAGCTTGCCGGACCTGGCGTGACGTTCGAGGTCTTCCTTGCCGTGAATGTGCAGCCGGTCCATCAACAGCTTGATGCGCTTGGGACCCAAGCCCGGAATTTCCCGGAGCTCCAGCAGTTCGCGCGGAAACTTATGCGCCAGCTCGCGATGCAGTGGCAGGTCGCCGGTTTTGATCAGTGTGGTGATCTTGCCGGCGAGGTCGGCGCCGATCCCGGGAATCTCGTCGATTTGCTCAAGCGTAAGCTCGGCGACCTGAACCGGCTGGTCATGGATCGCGCGAGCCGCGTTGCGATAGGCGCGCACGCGAAAGAAGTTCTCGCCCGAGAGCTCGAGCATGTCGGCGATCTCGTCGAGAACTTTCGCAATTTCATCGTTCTGCATGCGTCGAACGCGGGCGCAATCGCTTAGTGCCGCGCCTCCGCGGATGGTTCCGAACTCCGCTCCCCGGGCGCACCGAGCTTGCGAACCAGTGCTGTTGCAATACGGTAGAGCACGACACGTTTTCTGTACGCATTGTACCACCGCGTGTCCGATTCGGGGTAAACCACAAGCGCTGCTGATCGGAGCCGCGTTTTTTGGCCAAAAAGGTGCCGATCGAAGAGTCATCGCTTCGCCGGTGCGGTGTCCCCGTGATTCAAGCGTTCCACCAGCTCTTTGACGACCGTGACGAGCGCTGCGCGGGTTCCGGCGGCTCCAACTCTCCAGCTGTGTTGATTCGCCGCACGGGTTCCGCGGCGTGCTCGTTCAGCCAGGGGCCGAGTTTCAACCGGAAACTCGCTCACTTTGTCCAGCGGCAGCCGCTCGAGCAGCCGTTCGTTGATCGCCACCAGCAACGCCACCTGATGCGCGACTGACAGCGGCGCGAATTGCGGTTGGGTGAGGACCGCGCGGATTCGACGCCCGTGCTCCATTATCTCGCGCGTGCGCTCATCCACTATCCCGCCGAAGCGTGTGAAGATTTCCAGTTCGAGGAATTGCGCGTATTCGAGGCGGAGATTTTCGGCCAGCTTGCGCGTCGCATGCGACTGCGTCTTGCCGCCGACCCGCGACACGCTCTTGCCGACATTGACGGCAGGCTTCTGTCCCTCGTGGAACAGCCGCGGCTCGAGAACGATCTGCCCGTCGGAGATCGAAATCAGGTTGGTTGGTATGTAACCGGACAGATTGCCTTCCTCGGTCGCGGCGATCTGCAGCGCGGTCAGCGACCCGCCGCCGCGTTCGCGACCGCGCGGACGGTATTCAGATCGAGATGCTCCTGGATTTCGGCGACCAGCAGGACCCGTCCGTCCAGCTCGATCATCCATTGCGTCATTGATTGCCGGCAGCCGTCCGCCGGCAAACTCGACGTCGACGACTGACCCGCGAACGCGCGTGACTATTCCCTGCTCGTTCTCCG
>CAWIMH010000004.1:0-81499 GCA_963837035.1 uncultured Pseudomonadota bacterium | reverse complement strand
TTGTTTGCAACGCTTTAAAACTGAGCCACTTTACCGGCGTAAAAGTGAGCCACCCTGGGTTGGTTCTTTCCTCAGTCCCTTTTTGAGATTTTAACCGTCTGGTCCTTTCCTCCGTGCGCGTTAGGTGTGGCGCGCCAGCGCGTACCTTGCGCGCAAGCGATACTAATGCGCTTCACTATCGTCGGCATGTGTATCCTTCTTGGCGCCGCCGGCGGCTCTGATTGCTCGCTGGCTGCGAAAGGAATCGCCGCGAGTTGTCAGGATATGGGCGTGATGGCTGAGGCGATCGAGCAACGCCGTTGTGAGCTTTTCATCGCCGAACACCTTGACCCACTCCGAGAACGCCAGATTGGTGGTGATGATGGTCGAGCGGCGTTCGTAGCGCTGGGCAAGCAGATTGAAGAGCAGCTCGCCGCCGGTGCGCTCGAAAGGCACGAACCCCAGTTCATCCACGATTAACAGCGCGACTTTCTGATACCGCTGTTGCAAGGCGGTCAGCCGCCGCTCGTCGCGCGCCTCAACCAGACTCTGCACCAGATCCGCTGCGCGGGCGAAGTGAACTCGCAGCCGCCGGCGCGTGGCTTCCACTCCGAGCGCGATCGCGAGATGAGTCTTGCCGGTGCCGATCGGACCGGCCAGGATTGCGTCCTCGGCGCGTCCGATGAACTCGCCGCTCGCCAGCTCCATGAGCTTTGGCCGTGACACGCCCTTGAGCACCGCCCAGTCGAGCTGGTCGAAGGTCTTGATATCGGGAAAGCGCGCTTCGCGCAGCAGGCGGCGCGCGGTGCTTTGATGCCGATTGGTGATCTCGGCTTCTAGCAGCTCGCGCAGCAGGTCTTCGTAAGCCCAGCCACCGTCGCGGGCGCGCCGGCAGAGCCCCGGATAATCCCGCACCACCGCCGCGAGCTTGAGTTCGTGGCAGTACTCCTGGATGACCGCCTCGCAGGCCGCGTTACTCATGGACGGCTCCTTCGGCGAGCAGCAGATGATCGTAATCAGACGCGCGTCCGGCTTCGACCACGTAGGCGGCGAGCGCATCGGGAACCGCGACGTTCTCGAGCTTCGGTCCGGGAACGGGGAAATCGAGCACGTCGATACGGTGCTGGTTGATCGCCGCTTCCAGCGCCAGGCGCACCCGATCTTCGCCGTGTTCGCAGACCACGCCGAGCAGCCGCGCCACCACTCGCGCTGCTTCCAATTCGCCGTGCGTGCCGCACAACAGTCTCCACAGTCCGCTCCACGGTGCGCCCAACTCCGCGATCAACTCCGGCGCCACTTGGCGCACCGCGTGCGGCTTGCGCGCCAGCTCGGGAAGATAATGACGATAGCGGACCTGGCGCGTTCCAAACCGCGCTCGCGGATGCGTCACGCTCTCGCCCATGCAGGTGATGCGGACGTCGTCCACGCCGAGGTACGCGGTCGCATCAAGCCGCGCCCAGCGCGACGGCACCGAGTACCAGGCCCGTTCGATCCTGACCATCGCGCGCGAGCTGATCTCGACCGGGATTGGCTTGCGCACCTCGAAGCTCGTAGCGGGTGCCGGCAGCAGTTGCACACGTTCCTCCGCCCACAGCTCACTGGCGGACCTTCCAGCACGGTGCCGCGCGGGGAACGCGGCGTCGAGTTCGGCGAGCAGCTGGCGCGAGATTGCTTCCAGGCTGTCGCCGCGCGGAATCGGAGTGAGATGCTCTAGCCGGATCGCCTTACCGCGGCTTTCCACTCCGCCCTTGTCGTGCCCTTCGCCGATGCGGGCGAAGTCCGGCTCGAACAGATAGTGGCTGACCAGCGCCAGGAACCGGCCCGTGAGTTCGCGCCGCGCACCGACAATCTTGCGCACTGCGGCCGCGAGATTATCGTATACGCAGCGCCGCGCGACTCCGCCCAGGTGGGCAAACGCCCGCACGTGGCCGTCGAGAAAGGCGAGCTGATCGCAGCGATCGTAGAGCCAGGCGAACTCGCGGCCCGAGTACATCAGCCGCAACAGGAACTCCCAGGCTTTGCGCCGTTCGCCGCCGACTTCCACCACCACCTCGAAGAAATCGATCTGCGCTTCGCCCGGGCGATTAACCAGTGGCACGTAGACCTCGGCTCGTTGCCGCCGCCGCTCGCGCCAATAGTCACCCACCAATGTCCTGCCGACCTGATAGCCTTCCGCCTTGAGCTGACGATAAAGCCGCATCGCGGTAATCCGTTGCTTGCCGGTGGTCCGCGGCTCCCACTCCGCCACCAGCTCCTCCAGCCGCGGCTGCACCGCCTCCCATACCGGCCGCTCCCGCTGTCGCCGCGAACTTCTGACCGGCTCGGGCTGATCGAGGTACTTGGCTACCGTGTTGCGGCTTAAGCCGAGTTCACGCGCCACGCGCCGGATGCTCCGTCCCTCGTTCAGCACCTTGTGTCGCAGTACATGCACTTGATCCATCTTCAGCATCCCCATCCTCCGGCTTCCAGCCGGAGTCTACGGCTCGGGGTGGCTCACTTTTACAGCGGTAAATGGATCAGTTCTTTAGCGGCATATCCAAGCGCGCCCAACTCCATGATGGTGCTGCGCGCGCGGACCAGATCGGCGGCTTCGGCCAGATGCCGGATCGCTGCCACATCCGAACATCCAAGCGCGAGCGCTTCTTCGATCGCTGCGCGCACCCGCCCATGCCCATGCTGCCTGATCAGACTCAGCACTTGGATCATCTGGCGGGTGCCGCTCTGCTTGCCGTGCCGACCGATGAGTTCGGCCAGCAGGCGATCATAACTCTCCGGCCACAGCCCGCGTTGCCGCCACGCCGCCAGCGGCTTCGATCCGATAAGCGCTCCCGGCTTACGCTCCAGCACGTCGAGATAGTGTTCGAGATCGAGTACCTGTTGATCGCGTGTGTAACAGCGCTCGTGACGAGCGAGGCAGTGACCCTCATTCCAGAGTTCTACGTGACTCGGATAGAGTCGGACCTCGACCGTCCTGCCGACATCGACCGGAGCCGAATACAAGTTGGTTCGCACCTTAACGCAGCCGAGCCCGTCGACCCGTGGGAAAGAGATATCGGCTAGGTCGACGCCGTGCTCGGCGAGCGGCAGCAGATGCGCGCGTTCTTCGATTATCAGCGCGCCCACCGGCCGGCTCTGCCCAGCGATCTGACGTCGTTCGTCGGCGCGGCAAGAGGCCAGCAACTGTGCGTTGAGATCCTCGAGATCGCGCGCTTTCGGCACCGGCACCCAGTGGTTGCGCCGGAAGTAGCCGGCCTCGCTCTCGATGCCGCCCTTTTCGTGCGCCTCATACGGCGAGCAGAACTCACTGCTGAAACGCCAGTGCGAGCGGAAAGCTATGAAGCGCGCGGTCTCCTCGCGCCGATAGCCGCGCACAATCTTCCTCACCGCGGCCTTCAAGTTGTCGTACCGCAGAACGGCAAATACGCCCTGAAAATAATTGAACGCGTGTTCGTGAGCGTCGAGGAATGCCTGCTGGGTCGCGCGATGATACGCGCGGTGGAAGGCCGCGCCGCTCGCCATGCTGCGCATCGAAAACACTTGCAGCAGCACCTGCTCGCCGCTCAGTTCCGCCCAAGCCTCGTACCAATCAACCTGGGCTTCCTGTCCGAGTTGATAGCTCTGCGGCACACAGGTCGCACGCAGCGCCCATCCCAACTCCGCTTTCCGCTCGCGTACGTATTGCCGGACCGTAACCTCGGCGACTTTGTGCTCTGGCCGCTCAGCCAGGATCCGCTGCCAGATACGATGCGCGGTGTGACGCTGCTTACGTGGCGCTCTGCGATCGGCTTCGAGGATGGCCTCGATGAACGGAACCAGCGGTCCTATCACCGGTCGCGCTCGCTCCACCGGCCTGCGCTCAGGCGGTTCAGCGCTCGCGAGCGCCTGCCGCACCATCCGCCGATGCACCCCAAGCCTGGCCGCAACACCTTTGATGCTTCCGACTCCGAACTCGTATTCCCTGCGGATCCGCTCGAACAACTCCACCTTAGCTCTCCTCTCCATCCCGGCCTCCTGCCTCAATCAGCAGGATGCCCCGGTTAAAGGAGGGTGGGCCAATTTACAGCATCGAAGTGGGCCGTTTCACAGTATCGAAATCAACTCGTTCATCTGGCAACGCGGTGCAGAGTTCGATCAGCTTACGATGCTTCTCGGTTGCCGCTTGATTAGCGGCGTCCGCCGTCGCCTCCCTCATCTGAGCAAGCTGCAAGCTCATCTTTGCGTTAGCGACTCGTAGGGCGCTGATTTCGAGCATAGCCTGACAAGCAACCTGCCGCTTGTTTGCTCTCACCAAACTCTCTTGAAGAACCTCGCGAATCTCCACGGTTCAGCGCGAACCTCGATTCGCCAATTATACGCCCCTACATAATCTGGGCAAGATACTCGCCGGGACATACCATATAGAGTGGTCGGGGCTGTATTATTTCCTTATTGAAGGACTGAATCCTCGCATATTGCGAACTCATAACGAGGGTGGGAGGGGTGTTAACTCGAAACCGAATAGGCGCGACACCGACTCGAAAGCTTTTTGGCCTCAGCGCCACCCGGCCCAATTGGTCCCCAAATCGCCCATCTAACGTCCCTGTCGAGTCAAGCGGTTGCACTCAGTGCACAGTCGGTAATGGCCCGAACCTGAACGCCGCTCATCTTGCCGTATGCTCCGGCCCAACAGGCACTCGCTGTTGTTATGATAGACGCGATTCTGCGGTGGTTTGTGAACCTCGCGAACGGAGTGGAACGGAACCATTGATGGCATCGAACCTCTCCTATTTTGAATTCTTTAACGCTAACTGCAGACTGGGGTGAATGCGAACTGGCCCGTACTGAGCGGCAATTGGGTCATTCACTGTCAAGGTCGGTTAGCTGCTGCCTGCCCCCCAAGTGCTGGCCGTTCGCCAGCGTGACAACATGCCCGCCACCCCATCACCGCGTTCTGATATGCCCCATTACACGAATGCTGCGTGTCGGGGTGGCCTATTAGTCGGCCTGTAAGTGACCGCGTTTGTTATCAAATGATCGCTTGAAGTTGGACTCACGCCGCTTACTGCGGTGGGCTGGTTCAAAGGTGACTCCATCGAGCCGCCCGCTCATACACGACAGCCATCGCAATTCTGGAGGCATCGTCAGGCTTCCGGATATAGATTATTGGAGCAGTAGGCGGCCCTGCCAGGATTTGCGCTCATCACCGGCATTCGAAAGTTAGAAGCGATCTCGCAGGTTTGCGGCTGCCCGACGCAGGCCGTTTGCGAGTTTATTTCTAAGGAGTATTGCCTGAAGAACAATAATTCTGGGCCGAGCTTAGAATCTCCACACGCCCGAATGATCGACGCGTCTCGGTGGATAGGTCCACCGCTCAGTGGCTGTATGGCGCGGTAGCCTGCAGATGAATAACAAATGGCCCGCTTTTTTGTCAAAACGTCGATACGTTTGGCGGGCATGGTCAAATTTTTGGTTCTTGTCCCCGAGCTACCTGCGGCCTTTGGCTCGGTTTGGGGCATTCCGGGTCGCGCCCCACCGTCGATCGCTCTTGTCAACTGAAATGCGACACGAACGCAATTCTTCAGGGAACTTAGTCGGATGAACTCTAGCGCCAAGGTAGGCGGAAGGGTGCGCAGCACATGGCACAAAATCAGCGGGAACTACACAGGGAAACCAACAGGCTTCACGATCAGCTTAGCGACGATGACGTTATTGACCTCACGGCACTCCGGCAATTGTGGAACGATTTAGACGACTACGCCAATGCGTGGAATAGTCTTGACAGAACCGAGTTGACCGATTTCGACCAAGAAATCATGGCAGCAAACGCGACTCGGCGCCGCCTAACCATGTCCTTGTCGCATCTGGCCAAAAGGCTTTGAACCGGAAGAACGAGCACAACACGATATAGCCCGAAAGCTCCTGGTACGCCGAGTGTCGGGACGCGGCCGCAAAGTCGAACCCGCACTTAGCGGGCCGAGAGGCTGCCCCGTGCTAGTACGGTCACCATTCGCCACTACCCGTTGCTTGCGCGCGTAGAACAATTGTCTCGGCACGAGCGGCAAAATCAAAAATCGGCCGTGCTGCGTTAGAGAGCCCCCAGTCAGCGAAAGCTTATTTGCGGAGTCGTCGCTTGGTTATGTTGGTATTTTGGCAGCACCGTCTTGAGACTTTTAGGTTGCTCAATGGCAGCCACCTTCGATCTTCATGGCCTGACCCTCCCGGAATGTCGGGCAAAGGCGTGCGCGCGTTTCGCTCCGCTCTCCGCTGTCTTTAAGCTCGCTTGATCTCTATAGGAGGCGTGTCACGCCTGACACCGAGCACGTCATATGGGTCTTTCCAAGCCATCAATCGCGATTTCCTACTCGAAATCAGCCCGGCTTGATCTCGATTCGGCGGAGCTGCGCACGTTCGCCTTTGGGGAGCGTAAGTTCGAGCACTCCGTTCTTCATCAAGGCGCTAATTCGCTTGTCGTCGATATTCTCCTTCAATTCGAACTGCCTAAAGTAGTTTCCGACATTGTATTCGGTATAGACGGGCGATAGCTTTTCATAGGCCTCTGTCGAAACGGTACCAGAAATTGTAAGCACCCCCTCCTTGTGTGTTACCTCGACATCGCTCTCTTTTACTCCCGGCATGTCGACCCAAAGCTTGATCGAATCGCCGAACTCATAGATGTCGACTCCAGGGAGAAAGAAACGGCCCGCGCGAGTCTTCTCCTGACCTTCTACCTGCTGCTTCTCCTTCGCCGTAATCTCCTGTTCGGCCATTGGCGGCTCCTCCTTCGATGCGTCGTCGGATGCTTTCTCGTTGTGTGCTAGACTGGGTTTACAGGTATCTGACGCGGCTTCGCCGACTCTGCTTTGGGTACCCGAACCGTCAACATCCCGGCCTCGTATTTCGCGGTCGCCTTGTCGAGATCGAGCTCGTCAGGAAGTTGCACTGAACGAGAGAACTCACCGAACGGTCGTTCCCTTCGGTGATACCCTGCGGCGTCACCGACCGCCTCGCGCTTGCGCTCACCCTTGATTGTCAGGGTGTGACGCTGTCCGGAGATGCTGAGGCTTGCTGGATCCATCCCCGGTATCTCGGCCATCACTACGATTCCGTCTCCGTCATCGAATATGTTCACCGGCGGGAAGTCGCCGGGGCCCGAAACGCCGAGCCCGACTGCGGGATTGCGCAGAAACCGCTGCAGCTCGGTCTGTAAGGCCAGCATATTACTAACCGGATCGAGATCGGACGAAAATCTCAATATTGCCATTGAAGCCTCCTTTACAGCGGAGTCTTGATGGAGACCTACGCCATGAGGCATAGGGACCTATTTGCCTTTTGGAACAACGCTAATCAGGTTCTGACATTATTCGGGACAACCGCGTCGTGGAAGCGTTCGGAAATCAGCGGCTGTAGATCACGACAATGCGCCGGACCTCTAACAATTGTCAAACCTAGTCTTGTCCGATCGTCGCACGCCCACGTTACATACGGGATCTATTTCGAGGGGTGACAGCAACAAAAGGATCGCACCCCGGAACACAGAATCAACAACCGAGCAGGGTAACGAAGACTGGCAGCGCGCCGCCATGGCTCTTGTCGCCTGTCGTGGATGTGGCACGGAGTTTCTCGGGAAATCGCGACCTTACCCAGCCGCGACTCTCCTCAATCTAGCGGTTTGTTGCTCACCCGTCTCCTCGGTCAACCACTCTTTGCCGAAGAGGACAGACGACTCCATGTCCGGAACAATAGTCCTTCTTCGCGATTATCTTTCGTGTCTACCGCACTATAGCCAACGGCCTCTGGACCGAATGAAATTATTGATTGGCTAGGAGCCGCGATTCTCGCGGCGCTAGTTTTATTTCTATGTGAAAAAACTAATCAGAGTCCCCGTCTTGACAGAGCCAGAATGGCTCACTAGGGCTAGACAGCAGCCACAGCCTGGCCCTGGTGACGACCAGTGTCGATTCAACACCCTCCAACTTTTCAACCCTTACACGGGTGAATTGAGATACGCCTACTGCAACAGGTTCCGGTTTTGCAGGCGTTGCGCCGAACGTCTTCAAAGGAAGGCATACACCCGGTTGAACATTGTTGCCTGGAACGCCTCTGTCACCCTGACTATGCCCTCTGAACACGGTGCGCCAACTCCGGCGAACATCAAGCGACAGTCGGAGAGTCTAAAACAGCTCCTGGCGAGTCTGCGAAAAGGTCGACCCCACTTCAACTACGCTTGGATCCGCGAGATCTCTGAGAGCGGCAGGCTCCACATGCATATGGTGTGGACCATTCCGTGGGTTCCGCACCAGGAGTTACAAATGCTGGCGCTCGACGCTGGATTCGGAGCCGGTGTTCGAATTGAGTCTCTGCACACGCCTGGTACATCCGGACAGCAGGCTCAAGTCACAGGTTACATGACAAAGGGCCTAGCCTGCATCGTCACAGACGTTGAAGGTGCTTGGCCAGCACGCACCAGAAGATACAAACTACCATCTAGCAAAGGCTCGAGAAAACGCCAGCGCGGATGGTTGCCTTGGGCGGTAAAGTGACTGACAGTGATAGGACCCCATTTATTTATATATTTTTATATATTAACTTTTCACTTTCCACTGAAATCGTTTTGGTTTATAGACACGTTCCCTACCACTAGTTGCAGCTCGGATAAATCGCTAATTTTAACAAGCAAATATTTACTAGATAACTACTTGATTGCTAGTTTATAAACTTATGACTGTTTGTCAGC
The DNA here is from genome assembly GCA_963837035.1 of uncultured Pseudomonadota bacterium. Lineage (GTDB taxonomy): Bacteria > Desulfobacterota > Binatia > Binatales > Binataceae > JASHZA01. The sequence continues at coordinate 72,807 of CAWIMH010000004.1, read as the reverse complement.
TAAGGGCAGGACTACACACGAAACTTAATCTGAATCACTAGTTGTCACACTTAAGGCTGATAGTAGGGTCTAGTTGAGTAGGAAGGTGGTAAGGCTGAAGCACAAGTTGCGGCCTCAAACACAAATAAAAGTGTAACTGTAGGAAGGTTACTTTTTCGGCATAGACAGCTCTCCGTAGACTTTGAGAACATCCCATTTCACCCGTGCTCTTCACTATTAGAACCAGGTGTCTGTTGCTGCCTTTAACAAAGTGTGTTCGAGCACATCCCTCGATTCTCTGTCAGGGACTTTGCCTGGAATCCTCAGGACTTGATCATTCTCATCTGATCTTCCCTCAACATTACGGACTGTCGTAGCCGATGTTCTCGCGTCAGTGGTCTCCTGCTCGACTCCTTAATAGCGCCAACGTCATTGATTTCGGAGTCTCATATCTGATCAGCGAGCAGGGTGTTTGGGCAATCTCCATGGCGAGATCAACTAGGCTGATTTGGGCTCGCTCCTTGATTGATTCACGCGAGAGAACGGCTAGGTCGTTCAACGAACCCAACACTGGACGGCTAGCGGTGACACCGAGCGTTACCTGTGACATCTCCTGCAGCTCCCTATCGATAAACGCCCTCTCCACGCCGATGCGTTCTATGACTGATTGCACTGCTTGCCGAAGTCTGTCCGTAAAAGTTGCGACCTCCTTTGCCTCGACGAATACCGGCAACAACGAGCGTTCGCTTACACAGATCACGAGTCGCTGATGTTTCGTATAGAGAAGATTTCCATACCAGTCACCCAAGACTGTCGTCGGACTATCATCAGACGTAACGCCCTTGGCATGGAGATGTTTGAGAAGCTTTTGGGTGCACCGGATGGTGAACATAATTGCCTTGACCTACGGAACTATAATCATCTGCAAGCAACGCCGTCAGTGATCACTCTCGCCCCTAGCTCGTGCTGTAGAAGCAATTTAGGAACTACGGCACCGGCAAAACCGTGTCTTAAGCGCGCTAAAACGCCCAGCATGCGTTTGTAAGTTGGAGTAGGCATCTCAATATAGGTTCCCTTTTGAAAGCTGTCTTGGGGCGCTTACGCCCACTCAAAACGCGAACTCATTTTCTAATGCGTGATATCGAGACTCGCTGCTAATTCCAGCTGGGAAGAATCTACCGAGAGACAAACGTTACCCTTACAAGCCCTGCACCTGCCACGGCTCCCTTTCAGAGCGCTGACTGTTCAAAGCACAAGGCCGGATAGTTCGCTTCTACAACAGTCTTCGAAACAAACCAGGGTAAGTGACCACGAGTCCTTGACTGTCAACCTCGATCTCTCGTGTGAAATCGCTATCCACGGATTCATATTGATAGCGTCGTCCCGCCTCGAGACATGTATAGCGTTGCCTGTCGGTCGTAATGGTAATGCCTGGCAGTTGGATATACACCGCAAGGATTTCCTGCGATTGGCCTGTCTGTAGGTTCAGCCGGCGAATAGGTAACGTATTAGTAAACGGTGTTATCGAGATGTCGACATCTATCGCGTTTCTGAGCTGCAGTTGCGGTGCGCCGGCTCCATCGACCCAATTGCCGACACCGTCACTCACAAGTTCAGCTGTCAGGTCACACCCGATCTCGCTAATCTCGACCTTCCTCACTCGCCAATCGGTATCACAGAGGATTTTGTACCGAGCGGCGAAGAGATTGTCGTCGATAGTTCCGAGAACAGCGGAATCCGCGACGATCTGATCGGGACCTTCTTTGGGGACAAGATGCTCGATGCCTTTGCCTGACCAGTCTTGCCACCGCGCGCGGGTTCTGCCCATGCCGATTATCTCCTGACGAGCCTTTAGCTCGTATTGCGGACAATTCAGAGACGAGAGCACCGGCGAAACCGTGTCTTAAGCGCGTATGAGAGCTCCGCAGTGGTTTGTACGCTGGAACAGGCATCTCAATATAGGTCACCTTTTAAAAGCTGTCTCAGAGCACTTACGCCTACTTAAAGCGCGATGCACTTTTCTCTTGCACATACGTTCAAACCGGCCTAGACGGCTTCTCAGTGATTAACAATGGCTGATATCGAGCCAAGATACGAATTTCGGGTTTGGGGCGAAAACCCTGGTGGAGCTCAAAGAGAAGTTTTGAGCGCCGAGCTACGCCGGTCAAAGCCGTGATCAGCGAGACCTACCTCATTCCCCGAGCGACCGACAGATGCAACGCCAAAATCCATGGTGGTCTAATCGAAATCAAGATCCTTGCTGGCCGAGCACCGAGAACTCGAACAATGGAAGCCGGTTTTGGAAACGGCCTTGCCCCTCGATCGAACGGTCATCGCCAGCCAGATCTTTCCGAGACTGGACATCCGGCCAACACATCTTTCTCAAGCACTATACGAGATAGATGAATTTCTAAGTGGAATGATTGGACCGGAGCCGTAACAGCATTCGTTAAAGCCACGTTGGGGAGCGTATATGCCCTTTCATCAAAACGCTTCAGGCGCGAAGTTGTAGCGGCAGTTCTTCGGTTCCGCGTATCCATGGGACTTCTGCCGTTCCGGAAGCTTTACTTTCTCGTGCTCGATCTCTTGATAAGGGATCAGGCTGAGAAGATGTGAGATGCAGTTGAGCCGGGCCCGCTGCTTGTCGTCAGCGTTGACGATGTACCATGGTGCATAAGAAGTGTCAGTCGCCAGCAGCATCTCATCCCTGGCACGGGAATAGTCGTACCATCGTCGATGCGACTCGAGATCCATTGGGCTCAGCCTCCAAATTTTCCGACCGTCATTGAGTCGCGCCAGAAAACGCCTCGTCTGTTCTTGCTGACTGACTTCAAACCAATATTTGACCAAGATAATTCCAGACTCGACCACGGCTCTCTCCCAGGTCGGGCACATTTCGAGAAACCGCGTGACTTCGTGCTCCGTGCAAAAGCCCATCACTCGCTCGACACCGGCACGGTTGTACCAACTGCGATCGAAGATGACGACTTCCCCAGCCGCGGGAAGATGCGGAACGTAGCGCTGTAAATAAATCTGCGACTTTTCTCGCTCGGTTGGCGCTGGCAGTGCGATGACTCGGAACACTCTGGGACTAACCCTTTCTGTAATGCGCTTGATGACTCCGCCCTTCCCAGCGGCATCACGTCCTTCGAAGATCACAACGACCTTCACTCCTTTATGCTTAACCCACAATTGCACTTTGACGAGCTCGACCTGGAGCTTCGCCAGTTGGCTATTAAAGTTCTCCTTCTTGAGCTTCGCAGGCTTTTCCTTGGCACCGCTCGACGCGCCTCTTGCACCTCTTTTGTCTGTCGTCTTTCCGGTCAATGGCGTGATCCCCGTCATCAAATACTAGCGCGTCCTCAGGACCTCAGCTGTCGTTGCTCGTTCAAGGACCAAATCTTAGCTACAGCGAATGAATTGAGCCCACAAGCCCTATTTTTACATTTTACCTAACGAAAGCCTCGCCAGATTTCTACGAAATCGAAGCGAACTGTCGAATCCTGGCGCAGTCTGGCCAAAGGCAAACGCTACCGTCAAGGTTACCTCAGCAGTCAAGGAACGTACCGTTCGCGTTCGTACTGCTGGCGACAAAGGCTACATCACAGTCAAAGGGATCAATGTCGGCGCGACAAGATCCGAGTACGAATATGAGATCCCCTTAGCCGACGCGAACGAGATCCTAGACCACCTGTGCGAACACCCGCTGATCGAGAAAATGCGCTACCGCATCCCGGTAGGGGACCTGACGTGGGAAGTCGACGAGTTCGAAGGCGAGAACCGTGGCCTGATTACCGCCGAAGTCGAGCTAACTGATGAGAATCAATCGCTTTCACTCCCCGCTTGGATCCGAGAAGAAGTTACAAGTGACCCGCGCTACTTCAATTCGAACCTGGTAGCACACCCCTTTTCGCAGTGGTGGAGCCACAAATTGCTGGCATAAGTGTTTGTCAACTGACGCAGTGTGTCAATTAACCATTGCTCGTCAATTGTTAATAAGATGACAGTCTCGTGGGTTAGTAATTAGTAATTAGTTAACTTAAGAGATTTGTCAAACAGCCATCTGGAGTCGTCCTTTTCACCACTCTTAGGCATCAGGCGTTTTCGCTAAACACCGGAGGTTATGCTTAACGCTACACCCAGATGTCGCCTTAACCCCGCAAATCGATATTGGAGCATGTCGTCATCCGTGCAATCGTGCCTTAAGGCCTCATATGTGCCCAGCAGTGGTTTTCGATCCGGGATAGGTACCTTTGTATGGGTTCGGGTTACGAGGGCCTTAGAGACAGCTTTCGCCCGTTTGAGGATTGTGTGGATCGGCGCCGATGAGTGCAACGACGACGCTCTAGCCCATGCAGAGTTGGGCGATTGACGTTTTGACCTTTCATTTGCAAAAGAGGCGCGATGGGCTTCTCCTTCAGTGGTTTATTGAGAGATGAAGCGGCCCTCTCGCCTACGGCGAACCGGAGCACACCTTCGGATCAAGCCGTCAGGCTTCAGATCTCGGAGAATGTCCTAAGTCCTTCTTGATTTTTGAGTGGCGGCAATCCTCGCTGGCGCGGGAGGCGTAGCGCGACTGGTTATGGTGCTGCCCGACAATCAAGAGGGTGCAGAACTGCTAAAGGCGTGAGCCCCTGACTGCCGCGAATCCTTCAAACAGCAGTGCCAAATCATGGGGTAATCTTTGGGGGTATCTAACGGAGTAACGTCGATAACCATAAGGATTTACGCGCGTTTTCCTTGTGATTCAATTCCCCCCGCCTCCACCATCTCACATCCGACTTCATTTGCTCTAGACAACACGCCGCTTTGAATGAACCGCCGCTCGATTGCTCCTAAGCATTGGTGATCGTCGTTGTGGAACCTGCGGTCCGTTCACCCCTGACCTCTCCAAGTTCTGGAAAAATCGGACGGAGATTTAGTCTCAAGCTTTCAAGTGCATAATTGTTGAACGGTTTGTTCACATAGGCTAACACCCCCTCCGCGGCAAAACTCTGCGCTATCTTGCCCGATTGAACGTCGCTAATCGCGTCTACTGCCGACGGAATACTGGTGTACGCGGTCATCAGAACCACCGGAATTCTCGCGATTTGCTTACTGAGTTCGCGGACGAGATCAGTCCCGCGGAGATGTGGCAAAACTATGTCAGAAATCACCAAATCGAACTGCTGAGAGCTGAGGCTCACCAGGGCGTCCTCGCCAGAGTGGGCCACCTCACATTCGTGCCTTCCATTGATCGTAGAGCTTCTGGGCGTTTGTTCTTCCTTTTTCATAGCGGAAAGGCAATAACCGCATGACCGGAAGGTGCAAGTTGAAACATTCTGGGCAAAGGCATTCGAGGAAACAATGAGCGCAATTTACAGCGAGTCGCATCGCGCGTTGCAGGAACAGTTCGACACCATTCGCCTGGCCGATCGAGTGGTGGACGCCGTGGTACGACCTGAGCTTCCCGCCGAGACGAAGGCCTTCATCGAAAGCCGCGACATGTTTTTTCTGACGACCATCGATCATCGTGGTTATCCCACCTGCTCCTACAAAGGCGGCGCTCCCGGCTTCGTCAGGGTAGTGGATTCGGCGACTATCGCTTTCCCGAGTTACAACGGCAACGGCATGTTCCTGTCGATGGGCAACATCAACGGGAACAACAAGATTGGCCTGTTGTTCATGGATTTCGAGACGCCCCATCGCGTGCGAGTACACGGCGTCGCCAGCATTGATCAGAATGATCCTTTGCTCACAGAATTCAGCGGTGCCGAGTTGGTGGTTCGTGTCGCGGTCACCGAAACGTTCATCAACTGTCCGCGTTACATTCACCAATACCAACGGCTGCAAACCTCGAAATACGCTCCTCAAGCTGGATGCGATGCTCCGCCCGCGCCGCAATGGAAACGGATCGATATGATTCAGGACGCGTTGCCGGAGCGCGAACGCGGTCTCGCGGAGAAGCTTGGCGGTACGATCACCTTCGAGGAATACGGGTCACTCGTCAGTAAGGGAAAGGGTTGATGTAAGAGAGGAATCCCCTGCTCCCGGCGTTTTCATTCGATTCAGCGCGGCGTGAAGATTTCATTTTTTTTAATTGAGTTGTACTCATCGGCGGCGCCCAGCTGGACAATTCCTCTTGAGCTATATCCTGTGGATGTCTTCATTGCGACTACTACTTGATTGAATCTGTCAAGTTAGTAATCGCACGGTCGTGGTTACCGGCGCTAACGTCGAGATGACGGCTGCCTCCCGGTAGCAGCGCAAATTCATACTAGACAGTTCAGCAGGACTGCGGGTTATTCGTGCATTTCGCTCGTTTTCGGGTGGTGAAGAATTTCACCCTTACGCATTCGCTGCGCCGGCGCAAAGATCCAGCGGGTGGAGGGCGCGCCGGAGAATAACGAGCCGCGGCGCCGAGTCGATGGAGTGGAGCGAAGCGATGGTCGCAGAAAGCAGAAGAATGTTGCCGTTGGGGGTGGGGACCTCAATTCGTAGCAGGTTCGCCTCGTGCGGATGCGCGGTCAACACGGATTTTTACACAAAGTGCTAAGACGCCACATGAGGTGCAAAGGCGGCGCAGCGGTGTAAACGCTCAAAGTAACTATCTACAACGAATTGTGCGTGGCATAGCCGTTGCTCCGTGTGGCTATTGGGAGGTTGAGGCTATTTCGGCATTGTCCAAAAAGGGGGAGGGTCACGGCCCTCCTGGAGTCAGTAAAAGGAGAACAGGCCATGGCGAACTATCGATTCGGCAAGCATCCGGCAAAGAACGATTATCGGACGCTGCGCTTCAAGAATTACGCGACGCCCAAGCTCGCGCCGCCGCCGCCGTCGGATAACGTGCTCACGCGCGTATACGCCAAGCTCGGCGTCAACGATCCGGCCGTGCTCTTCCCGATGGACGGGAATGACAGCATCGGCGATTGCACAATCGCCGCGCTTGCGCATGCTGAGACTACTTTCCACGGGCTAATGGGCAAGGAAGCGATCATGCCGAAGCAGTCGGTCGTGAAGCTCTATTACCATCTGACGGGCGGAGTGGACAGCGGATTGAACGAACTGGACGTTTTGAACTACTGGCGCAACAATCCCGTGGCCGGCGACAAGATCATCACGTATGTCAGTATCGACCCGAAGAACCATACGCATATCCAGCAGGCAATCCATATTTTCGGCGGCGTCTACCTGGGTTTTCAGGTTCAGCAGAACTGCGTGCAGGAGTTCGACGCCCATCAGCCGTGGACGCCAGGCACCCTGACCAACGAGGGGCACGCGGTCTTCGCGGTGGGTTACGATCAAAGCCAAGTGACTGTGCTGACGTGGGGGAACACGCAGCAGGGCACATGGGGCTGGTGGGACGAATGCGTCGACGAGGCGTACGTGATTTTACCGCCGGAGGCGCGCAAGCCGGGTTTCGCAACCGGCTTCGACTTCGTCCAACTGCAGGCTGACCTGAGCGACGTCGCGAACTAGGCTCGGAGGCGTCCGGGGAATTCTGCCCGCGGCGATCGGAACGAACCTGGGCGGAATTGGCCAAAGACGAGGGCGGGCGGCTGGCAGCGAATTAGCCAGCCGCCCGCGGCTTACTTGGTCTTAGTATTTGACGTAGACCGACTTGATTTGGGTGTAAAGGTCGATCGCGTATTTGCCGAGTTCACGGCCGATGCCCGACTGCTTATAGCCGCCGAACGGGGAAATCGGATCGAGCTGGTTGAAGCAGTTAATCCAGACGGTGCCCGCCTTAAGCGCCCGGGCGACCTTGTGGGCGCGGCTGATGTCCTTGGTCCAGACACCGGCGGACAGCCCGTAGGTAGTATTGTTCCCCTGGAAGACCGCGTCGGTCTCATCCGTGAACGGGATGGCGGCGCCGACCGGGCCGAAGATTTCCTCACGTGCGATCCGCATCTCGTTTTTGACGTCCGAGAAGAGCGTGGGTTGAACGAAGTAGCCCTTGCCGCCGACGGCGCTGCCGCCCGCGGAGACCGTGGCACCTTCCTTTTTGCCGACATCGAGGTAGCTTTTGACGCGATCGAACTGTTCGCGTGACACCAGCGGTCCGAGCGTATTCTTGCGATCGAAAGGATCGCCTACGCTGACGTTCTTGCTGAAGCTGCTGAACTTTTCGACGACTTCGTCGTAGCGATCACGCTGGACGAAGATGCGGGTGCCGGCGCAGCAGACCTGGCCCGAATTGAAGTAAACGCCCATCATCGCCTGCGGCACGGCCTGGTCGAGATCGGCATCGGGGAAGATGATGTTGGGGGCTTTGCCGCCGAGTTCGAGCGACACCTTTTTCAGGTTGCCCGCCGCGGCCTGCATGATGATCTTGCCCACTTCGGTGGAGCCGGTGAAGGCGACCTTGTCGATGCCCGGATGTTCGGCGATGGAACTGCCGGCGCCGGGGCCGAAACCGGTGACGATATTGACGACGCCTTCGGGCAGACCGGCTTCGCCGAGGATCTCGCCCAGGAGCAAGGCGCTCAAGGGCGTCTGTTCGGCCGGCTTCAGGATTACCGTATTGGCGCAGGCGAGCGCGGGTCCGAGCTTCCACGCGGCCATCAGGAGCGGGAAATTCCACGGGATGATCTGGCCGCAGACGCCGACCGGCTCGCGCAAGGTGTAGTTGAAGAAGGCCGGGTCGGAGGGATTGGTCTCGCCGTAGAGCTTGGTGACCCAGCCCGCGTAGTAGCGGAAGGTCTCGGCGGCGGCGGGAACGTCGAAGGCCCGCGAGAAGGTAAGCGGTTTGCCGTTGTCGAGAGTTTCGAGCGCGGCGAGTTCGTCGGCGTGCTGCTCGATGAGGTCAGCGATCTTGAACATCACGCGCGCGCGCTGATGGGGTCCCATGGTGGACCAGGGGCCTTCTTCGTAGGCTTTGCGCGCGGCTTTGACCGCGTCGTCGATATCGGCCTTGTCGCCTTCGGCGACGAGCGCGAGTACTTCCTCGTTGGCGGGGTTGACGGTTTCGAAGGTTTTGCCGGATTTGGCGGGGACCCATTTGCCGCCGATGAGCAACTGTTTGGGGCGCCTGAGAAAATCGAGAACCGCACTCGAGGTAACGCCGGGTGCGGCCTTTTCCACTGACGGTACTGCTGCTGCCATGATGGTTCTCCTCGAACGGGGTATTTTTTCAGACTAGGGCGGTTGGGGGGTGAACTGCAACCGCGGGGGCGGTGCGACGGAACTCCCATCGCGTCCCGGAAAAACGAAGGCCCTGCGCGTCAAGTCATCATAAGTGGAGTCCTCGAAGCGAAGGATCTGCGGATTCGCGAGCTTCTTCGCTGCGCGGACTCCGTTCAGAATGACTTGCTGCGCTGAAGGCGGGCGGCGCGAGCACCGCCCGCCTCGCGTCGACTAACGCGGATCGTTGGGTAGCCGGCGCTCGGTGAAGCCAACGACCATCCCGAAGGCCTGGTCTTTGCCCAGGATCATGGATTCGGAACCGTCCGGCTCAGGCCGCTGGTTTTTCGATCGCAGGAAGTCGCGGGCCTTTGCCAGGTTACGGGTTTTGAACGTCACGCAATGGAGGCCCTCGCCGTTTTGCTCGAGGTCGCGGGCCTCGACGCTCGAACTCGACAGTGGTTGCGCGAGTTCAACCACGCTGTCCTCGCTGACGGCGACGAAGGCGCTGCGTTTGCGCCCCGCCACTTCCTCCTCGCCCATCAGCTTGCCCTGGAGAACGTCGCAGTAGAGGCGCTTGGCCTGTGGGAGATCCCTGACCACGACGGTCAGATGCGAAGCGCGTTCGATTCCGAGCGGATGCTGCGCGCTCCAATAGGCGTTGGACCAGGCCGGCTGAAAGCGCGGATCGATCGTGTAGGGTTGGACGCAAGCGAACTCGATCTGACCGTGGGTCTCCTTCGGATGAGTCCAGATGGCGAACATTTTGTGCGGTGGCTTGACGGTCGTGCCGAGAATGTTGAACAAGCGCAGGCCGGCTTTATCGAGTTGCACGGAAATCGCCTCGACGTCGTCAACGTACCACGCGATCGAATGAAAATGCTGGCCGAAGCGGTCGTGGAATTTTTTGACCGACGGATTGCGCAGGTTGGCGACCTTGGCCGGCGACATCGGTTCCATGACCACGTCGCCGATACTGATGAGGGAAGCGTCACGCCCAGCCTGCGGTTCGTAGCCGCGGTAGAAGCGGGTGACCCCAAAGATCTCGTCGTACCATTTGTCGACCGCGCCGAGGTCGTCGACGACGTGGGTGAGATGGAACAGCTTGCCGATTTTGAACATGGCCGTCTCCTTTACGTTGCGCACTTATGGGGTTGAATAGGGCAGGCTGCGGGTCCGGTGCAAGCGCCGCGGGTGGGATCGTCGGTCGGCGTCTAGAGGAGTTGGTTCGGAACGCGGCGGGTGTGCGAGATTCTTCGCTCCGCAGACTCCGCTCCGAATGACTGAAACAACCGGACGGACGCGCACATAGCGGTTGCAAACTTTCCCCCAAGCGCTAACGTCTCGGGGCGTCGCCTCTGCCGAGGCTGGAGAAATTGCTATGCCACGCATAAACGGCGGTGAGATGCTGGTTCGCGCGCTCGAACACGAGGATGTGCGCCTGGTCTTCGCGCTGCATGGCGGACATCTCGATGCCGTCTTCAAGGCGTGCCTCGAGCATAATCTAAGAGTGATCGATACGCGCCACGAGCAGGCGGCGGCGCACATGGCGGATGGATGGGCACGGACGACCGGCCGTCCCGGGGTCGCCATGGTGACCGCGGGGCCGGGGGTGACCGATGCCGTGACGGGGGTCGCCAACGCCTACCTAGACGCGATTCCGATGGTTCTGTTCGGGGGGCGCAGTCCGCTGTTGGATGACGAGCTTTTGCCGCTGCAGGGCGGGATCGACCAGGTCGCGCTGATGCGGCCGATCACGAAATGGGCGCGGTCGGTGACGCATACGGAGCGGATTCCTGAATACGTGGCGATGGCCTTTCGGCAGGCGGTTTCGGGGCGGCCAGGCCCGGTCTTTCTCGAGCTTCCGATCGATGTGTTGTTTGCGCGGGCTGAGGAGGAAAAGGTCGTCTTTCCAGAGCATTACCGGCCGAAATCCCCCGCTGGTCCGAGCCAGGAAGCGCTGGCGCAGGCGCTGCAATGGCTCAGCGAAGCAGAGCGTCCGGCGATCCTGGCGGGCGGCGGCGTATGGTTCGCGGGTGCAGCGAAAGAACTTACCGAATTCGCCGAATTGACGCATACGCCGGTGATGGCGAATGCCAAGGCGCGCGGCGCGATTTCAGAAGAACATCCGCTGTGCTTCGGCGCTTTCGGCGCGATCCATCCGGCGGCGCATCTGCGGCGTGGCGGCAAGAGCGCCGACCTCGTAATCATGCTCGGTACGCGGATTGGTCTCGCCACCGGAGGGCGCAATAGCTTGATTCCAGCCGATGCTCGTGTGGTCCAGGTGGATATCGAGGCCGAAGAGATTGGGCGCGGGCGCAGTATCGAGCTGGGTATCGTCGCGGATTGCGGGGAATTTTTGCGACAGGCGATCCGGGCGGCGCGCGGGATTAGGTTCGCCGGACATGAAGAGTGGATCGAACGGCTGACGGCGATGCGCGCCAACCAGCGCGGCAAGTGGGACGAGGCGATGAAAGCCGAGCGCCCGATCCATCCGGCGCGGATGGCGCGCGAAGTGGTGCAGGCGATCGAATCCGACGCGATCGTGGCGGCGGACGGCGGCGAGACCGCCGCATGGATCGCAAACGCGTTCAAGGCACGTCAGCCCGGGGCCTTCCTTAGCCATGGCTACCTGGGATGTCTTGGGATCGGGATTCCCTTTGCGTTGGCGGCCAAGGCGGCGCATCCGCAGCGGCAGGTCGTCTGCGTGATCGGCGACGGTTCGGTGGGGCTCAACTTCGCGGAATTCGATACCGCGGTGCGGCAGAACCTGCCGGTCACGGTCGTGATCAACAACGATATGCAATGGGGCATGTCCAAGCACGGACAGGTGCTGGCATGGGGTGCCGGAAATACGATCGCGACGGAGTTGGGGGTGGTTCATTATGAGCGCGCGGCACAGGGTCTGGGGGCGCATGGCGAGTTCGTCGAGCGCGCCGAGGAGATAGCGCCAGCGCTTAAACGGGCGCTCAACAGTGGGCGGGCAGCCTGCGTCAATATCATGACCGATCCCGACGTGATCGAGCCGGGAACGTTGGCAATGTACAGCGCGCTCAGTGGCGGTAAAGCGCCGAAAAGTGCGCCCCAGCCCGAGGCGAAAACAGACGAGACGATGCTGCCCTACTACGGCAAGCGCAAGATCGATTAGCCGTCGAGATGGTCGGGAAAGTCCGCGCAATCGTGGCGAATTGCGCCGTGGTCGTAAACGTCGTGCACGTACGCCGCACTGGCGTCGACGGTGGGCAGAGTCGTGCGCCAGGTCGCGTATAGGTAGCCGACGTCCACGGCAAGTGCAGCGAAACCGACAAGCATGACCAGGCAAAACGCGACGAGCACGACAGCCCGGGCAGACCCCGAGTCCGTCGCTGATCGAGGCTCTGTAGACGTGGCGTCAGTCATGAGGTTTAACGCTTCGACCGGCTGAGCTATTAACCATTATCGGTCTATAAGGGAACCGTAGCATAGTTGACGGTGTTATGTATATCTTAACAGCTCTTAAGTTCGTTTAAGAGCCTCAGGCAAGGAAAAGACCCAAATTCTCGACTTTCCCTCCTTTTCGGCCACGGTACCCCGCCATATTGGGGCGAACCGCTCCTTTCGAGCTTTACGTGGGGCCGTCAAGCAAATAGTTATTTCCCGTATCCCTCGATGAGTGCGAGTCCAAAAGCAGCGCCTGAGTCAGGGCACGAGACCCATGCAGTCGCGCGCGCGACGAAGTGGGTCATAGCGCTTTCGGTTATGCTCGGCACGATTCTTGAGGTCCTGGACAGCTCGATCGTCAATGTGTCCCTGCCGCATATGCAGGGGAGTTTTTCGGCCAGCGTCGATGAGATCGCGTGGGTGGTGACGAGCTACCTGGTCGCGGCGGGAATTACGATTCCGATGACCGGATGGATCGCTGCGCGCTTCGGGCGCAAGCGCTATTTCATGGTGTCGATCGTGACATTCATCGTGGCGTCGGCGATGTGCGGTTTGGCCGGGTCGCTCAATCAGATTGTTCTGTTCAGGGTGCTGCAGGGCGCAGCGGGTGCGGCGATGATGCCGCTGTCGCAGGCCATCCTGATGGAAACTTTCCCGCCGCAGGAACAGGCGATGGCGATGGCGATCTGGGGTATGGGGATGATGGTCGCGCCGATCCTGGGACCGACGATCGGGGGATGGATCACTGACACGCTGAGCTGGCGGTGGAATTTCTACATCAACTTGCCGATCGGGACGCTCGGCGCGTTCATGGTCGCGCGCTTCGTCGAGGATCCGTCCTACCTGCGGCAATTGCGCAAGGACGCGCCGGTCGATTGGCTGGGGATCGCGTGCCTGTTCGTCGGTTTGGGCGTCGGCGAGGTGGTGCTGGATCGCGGCGAACGGGCCGATTGGTTTGCGAGTTCGTGGGTGGCGTACTGTTCGGCGCTCGCACTGATCGCGCTGGTGGTGCTGGTCGTCCACGAACTGCGTACGGCCGAGCCGGTAGTGGATTTGCGGATGTTGAACGACAGTAAATTCACGCTGCCGGTATCGCTGGTGATTCTGCTCACGTTTACGCTCTACGGGACGGCGATCCTGAACCCGGTATTCCTGCAGGAGTTGCTGGGCTACACCGCGTCGATGGCGGGGCTGGTGATGGCGCCACGTGGCTTCGGCACGATGTTCGCCATGTTGATCCTGGGAACGCTCGCGCGGCGTGGATTCGATACGCGAATACTGGTGGGAATCGGCTTCGGTTTGGTTGCGTTCGCGATGTGGTCAATGGCGGGACTGAACCTGGATTCGGATACGTTCCGCATCGTGTGGCCCACGGTGCTGCAGGGAATCGGGACGGGGCTGGTGTTTCCGGGATTGTCGGCGGCGGCGCTCAGCTCGATGCCACGGCAGCGGATGGGATACGCCGCGAGCCTTTACGCGGTAACGCGAAATCTGGGCGCTGCGATCGGGACGTCATATCTCACGACGCTGCTGATCCATCGGCAGCAGGTGCAGCAGAGCTACCTGGTCGAGCATGTCTCGGTTTTCGATCTCGCGCGAATTGCGCCGCCCGGCACGCACGCAAACCTTGCGAGCCAGTTAGCCGCGGGTCAGAAAGAGGGCGTCATGATGCTTTACGGGCTCGTGCAGCGGCAGGCGATGATGCTGTCGTTCAACGACATCTATCGGATGCTGTGCGTCCTGATGATGCTGTTGGTTCCGACGTTCCTTTTCCTCCGGCGCGATTTGCGCAACGTCGCCGCCGCCGATCATTGAGGAATCGCGACTAAAGGCAGGTCGGCCTCGCGTTACGCGGTCAGCGCGCCGTGCGATCGAGGAGGTTAACCTTGCCGGCGAAATCTTCGAGTTCGACTTCGGTGGTTTCGAGGATACGCGCGACCATCCCCCAAAATCCGATCGCCATGATCAATTCGACAATCTCTCCGGGGCCGAGACTCTTCTGCAACGCCTCGAGCGTCGCATGAGTGCCTTTGATACTGCGCGCGACCTCATCGGTGAAGCGCAGGACAAGCCGTTCGAGTTCGCTGAAACATTTCGCGGTCTCCCAGTGGTCGATCGCGGTAATTTGTTCGTCGCTGAGTCCCGTGGATTTTGCGATCGGGACGTGCTGCGTGTACTCGTAGAGCGAGCCGCACACGCGGGCGTTGCGCAGAATTGCGATTTCGCGGAGTTTCTTGTCGAGCTTGCCGCGGGTCATCAGGGCATTGCCGAGCCGCGAGAAATTCTGGAATACGGCGTCGGAGGCATTCGCGATCATCCGCGCGACGTTGAGCTTGCGCGGTGTATTGCCAAGGATTTCACGGGTTTTGTCCGATGCTTTGCTCTCATCGACAAACGGTAGCAGGGCCATCGATCCACCTCCTGGTCGCGGAACCGGCATGGAAGCGTAGCAGGACGGCCCAAAGAAACCCAAATCCCCCGATTGGGCAACGGAACGATGAGAGCCTTGGCCGAGCCGATGGCCTTAGGGTTCGGGGCGCGGCTGGCTGCGGTAGCGAAACCAGAAGATCCAAAGGGCGGCCAGCACGACACACATCACGAGCGCCATCCAATGACTCGCGCGATGGAGGACGTGCGCGACCCAGTCCAGCTCATTGCCCAATAGATAACCGACGGTGATTACCAGGGAACACCAGATCAAGGCGCCGAGCATGTTCCAGCCGAGGAAGCGCCAAAAGGGCATCCCGGCCGCGCCGGCCATCGGGCCGGCCAGGAAACGCGCGCCGGTGACAAATCGGGCCATGAACACCGCCTTACTCCCGTGGGAATGAAAGAATTCCTGCAGGCGATCAAAGCGGCTACGGACAAACTTGAAGCGTCCGGCCAGGCGCTCGAGCAAGCGCTGTCCGCCGGTTCGACCGATCATGAAGCCGCACGAGTCGCCCACGATCGCGCTTGAGATTCCCACCAGGTAGACCGTGCTCAAATCCAGATCGCCGCGGCCGGCAAGAAACCCAGCCACCAGCAGCACCGTTTCCTCCGGCATCGGCACCCCGAGATTGCCGATAAAGACAAAGAGGAAGAGGCCCCAGTAGCCCCATACGGCTAACTGCTCGGTCATCGCCGAGGGGGTCATTATATGATGCATCGGGAACCTGCTTCGGCCGGACGTTCACGCCATCCCGCTGGCACGAAGCCCCCTAAGCTTGCCGGATCGAGATGCCAAAGGTAAGAGCAGCGGCTAGCAGGGTTTCGTGATTTTTCGGCAAATGCGCTATTGAGGGGTTAACTGCGCTATTCGCGGTCCCGCGGAGGCGCCGACGTCGATATACGGCGGATCACGGCGCGAAGGGTACAAATCGCTATGAAGACACCGATGGACCGGTTGCGCGTACTCGAGGATATCGAGGCAATCAAGCAGCTCAAAGCGCGTTATGCCGCGGCGTGCGACGACAACTACAATGCGGACGCGATCGCGGAGCTTTTCACAGAAGACGCGGTGTGGGACGGGGGCACCCTGGGCAAGGCGCATGGCCGCGAGAAGATTCGCGCGTTTTTCCGTCACGCGCCGGCATTTTTCCCGTTCGCGATTCATCATGTGATGAACCCGATGATCGAGGTAGACGGCGACCATGCGCACGCACAGTGGTATTTGCTACAGCCCGCGACGATGGCCAAGGGCAACCAGGCGGTGTGGCTGGCGGCGACTTATCACGACGATTACGTGCGCGCCGGAGGTAAGTGGCGATTCCAGCATCTGCGCGTCACGGCGCGTTTCCTGACGCCGTACGACGAGGGCTGGGCCAAGAAGCCGTTCGTGCAGTAGAAACACCTCTCCTCCCGCAGCGTGGAGGCGTCGCGACTTCACGCAATCGGCACAACGACTACGGAGGCAATGATCATGGCCCTGGCAGGCGAAGTAAAAAATCCCGACACTCTGGACACGAAGGAGATAACGTTCGCGAGCGACGGCTTTCAGATGAAAGGTTATCTGGCGCGGCCCAGGGCGGCCGGAACCTATCCCGGTGTTTTGATCTTGCACGAGGCGTTCGGATTGGTCGAGCACGAACGCGACGTCGCGCGCCGTTTCGCCAACGCCGGCTTCATGGCGCTGGCAGCGGACGTTTACTCGCGCGTCGGTCCGATCAAAAACGCGAGCGACATGACCGAGGTTCGCGCGAAGATGTTCGGCCTGGCCGACGCGCAGCTCGTGCGTGACTTCGAAGCGGCCGCCGCTTTCCTCCGTGCACAGGCAGGATCCAACGGCAAGGTCGGATGTGTCGGCTTCTGCGTCGGCGGGCGCTGGACGCTGCTCTTCGCGTGCAGCAGCGACAAAGTGAACGCCGCAATCGATTGTTGGGGCGGGTTCATCACGCGCGCGACGCCGGACGCAACGAGCACGACGGAGCGGCCGCGGCCGGTGATCGATCTGGCGCCGCAGCTTCATTGTCCGCTCTATATCGTGTGCGGCGAGGAAGACCAAAATCCGTCGCCGGCGGACGCCGAGGAATTACGCAAGCGGGTCACGCAAGCCGGCAAGACGGTGCAGTACGATCTGTTCAAGGAAGCGGGCCACGCCTTTTTCGCCGACTATCGGCCGAGCTATCGCGAAAAGGCCGCGTTCGAATTGTGGCCGAAGATGGTGACCTTCTTCAAAGGCCACCTGCAATAGCGGCGACCGTCCAGAGGCGTAGTTCGCGACAGACGGACGGTTACCGGAAACGGTGCGGCGGCCGGATCCCGAACATCAAGGGTCAGGTACGCCAACCCGTCACCAAGAGCAGCCCGAATCCGGCTATCCCAGGCAGCGCTCGATTATCGCGAATGCTTCGGCGAGTTCGTCGTCAGTGAGCACACCGGCGGGCAGGAACAGCCGAACGCAAGCCGGATCGTGGCCGCCGTAGTAGAGTACCAGGCCGGCAGTAGAAGCATCGCCGGATTAACTCGCGCGTGCTCTTGAGCGAGCCGTCGCCGAGCCGGAACGCGAGCATCGCGCCGACGCCATCGATCTCCGTGATCAGCCCCGGGATTTGCGACGCGAGCCGTTCGAGATGCGCGCGGGTCAGTCGCTCGAGCTGCTTCTCGCGGCCTTCGGGCCCGAAGAAGCCTCGCCGGTCGTAGCTTTTCGATAATGCGCACGCCACCGCCATCGGGACGGTCGCACCCGAGTAGGTGCCCGAGATCAGCAGCGGGATCGGGCGCGAAGCTCTTGCGATAAAGCACCGCGCTGCCCTGGAACACCTTGCCGATCGTGATCACGTCGACGTACTCGGCGAGATCGAGCAGGTCGGTCGCGAACAGCTCGCGAGTCGCGCGCGAAGGTCTGTACTTCGTCGACCCAGATCGCGATTCCCGCGCGGCGGCATTCCTCGAACAGCGGAACAAAGAAATCGCGCGGCGCGGTAACGAAGCCCGCCTCGCCCTGCACCAGTTCGACCATGAACGCGGCCATCCGGTCGCCCTCGCGCGCGATAATCGCGCGCAGCGCTGCAAGCGATTTTCGCGGCGAATCGGGATCGTGGTCGGTCGTAGAACGGCATGTATTCGACCGGGAAAGTGCGTGGCTGGCCGACGCCGATAATCGGGCCGATCGGTGATCTCGGCCATCGCGGCTGGTGCGCCCGTGAAAGCATCCGCGAAACGCGATTACGCCCGGACGCCCGTCGCGCTTCTGCCGCACCAGCTTGAGCGCGTTCTCGTTGGCGTCGGCCCCCGACAGCGAAAGCCAGCAGTGATCCATCCCGCGCGGCGCGTGCGCGAGCAGGGTCTTCATCAGCGCATGGTATTCGCGATTGAAGACCAGATTGCCCTGCATCACGAGGTCGGACGCCGCCGCGCGCAGCGCCGTCTCGATCAGATCGAGATTGCCGTGGCCGAATAGATGCACGCCGATACCGAGCGCGAGATCGAGTACCCAGCGGCCGTCGGCGAGCATCGCGCGCGCGCCTCGTCCTACGCCCGAGCCCAGGTAGGGATAGAACGCCGGGCGTCCGCGCGAGAGCCGCCAGACTCAGCGAGCTCGGCCTCCATCTCGGCGGACGTGAGGGGTGGCGGCCGGAATTCTGCGGCTCGGCGATCGCTTCGAGCATCAGTCGCAGCCCCTGCTCGAACTTCGGACCAAAATCCATGGCAGCTCGGATGCTGCGACGAAGCGAGCGCCGTAGCGACGTTACTTCAGCGCGCGCATCGAGAAGCCGCGATCGTTGAAGCAAAGCAGCGAGCGCTTGCCCTGCAGCGTGGTCTCGAGCACGACTTCGCGCCCCCACAGCCGGTGCACGAACGCCATCGTCTTCTCCGCGTATTCGAGTTGCAGGTCGCGCCCGTCGTGATAATGCTTCAGGTAGAGCGTGCGGTTGTGGCCGAAGTCGGCGTCTTCGACCTTGATCACCGGAATCGATCCGGCGCCGACATTCTTGATCAGCGTCTCCTTGACCTGCTTCCATCCTTCTTCGTCCGAGACCTTGTCGATCACCAGTTCGTCGCCGCGCGATTCGTACTGGAACATGTCCATCTCGCGCATCAGTTCTTCGGTCAGGTAGCGCCGCAGGAAGGAACGTGTCGCGTTCGACCTCGCGCGCCTCGAAGATTTTCTCGGTGCCGTTCTTGGCCGGCGCGCCGTACTTCTTGATCTCTTCGCGGCGTGGGCTCGGTATGGCGGCGGTAGAGGTCTTCCCAGATCTTGAAGCCGAGATGGTACGGGTTGATCTGGCCCGGGATCGGCCGCAGCACCTGGTTGTGCCGCACGATGAACTCCAGATGGAGCCCTTGTTCGAGGTCGAGCGACTCGACGATCTTCTTGTGCCAGTAGCTCGCCCAGCCCTCGTTCATGATCTTGGTTTCCATCATGGGGATGAAATACTTGGTTTCCTCGTCCACGATGGTGAGCAGATCCTTTTCCCATTCCGGCAGGAACGGATTGTGGTCGCGGATGAAGAGCAGCACGTCCTCGTCCGGCTCGAGCGGCACCTTGCTGGTCTCCGGCTCCTTGAATTCGGGCCGCGCGTGGAGGCGCTGGAACGGATCCTGGCGCGGCTGCGCCGCTTCGATCGCGCGTTCGATCTGCTCCTCGCGGCGTCGAGCTTCGAATCGCGAGATTGCGCCGGCATTGCCAGGAGAGGGCGTGCGCGCGCGTCGAGCATGCGCTCGACCTTCTCGATCCCGATCGACGGATCCTCCATGTAGCGCCGCACGCGCATCGCGTGCGCCTTGAAGGTCTCGATCGTCAATTCCGCGCGCGTCGACTTGAAGGTGAAGTTGTTCTTGAAAAAATCGTTATGCCCATAGACGTGCGCAATCGTCAGGATCTGCAGCAGCAGGGTGTTGTCGCGCATCAGGTAGGCGATCGCCGGGTTCGAATTGATCACCATCTCGTAGGGCAGACCGCTGACGCCGTAGTCGTAGAGTGTCTTGAGCTTTTCGTAGGATTTGCCGTACGACCAATGCGGATAATGCGACGGCATTCCGGAGTAGGCCATGTAGCCGAGCATCCCGTTGTGATCGCAAATCTCGAATTCCTGGGGAAACCAGGTCAGGCCGAATTCGCCGGCCTTGTCGCGGATCCGGTTGTCCCATTCGACCAGTTCCTGATTTCGTAGTTCGCCATTCTGAACTCCGTGCGGGCGCGGGCTGGCGCCGCGCCCTACTCCTTGACCCGATCCTTCGAGAGGAAGGCCTTGAACGACGGCCAGATATCCTCCTTGCGCTCGATCAGCACGGCCTGGAAGTTGGGCGCGTCGAGCCGGCGGAACACGTTGAGCATCGAGGATTCGTAGTAGCGCGAGCCGAGCGGCTTGATCTCGCCGTAGCCGAACAGATTGCAGATCTCGGCCAATTCCTTGGCGGTGCGCAGCGCCGCTGGATTGTCGGAATCGAAATTGTCGCCGTCGGAGCAATGGAAGGCGTAGATATTCCACAGCGACGGATGGTAGCGCTCGGCGATGATATCCAGCGCCTTCTGGTACCCCGACGAGATAAAGGTGCCGCCCGATTCGCCCTTGTGGAAAAACTCCTCCTCGGTCACTTCGCTAGCTTCCGTATGATGCGCGACAAAGACGATCTCGACGTTGCGGTAGCGGGTCGAAATAAACTGGTAGAGCAGGAAGAAGAAGCTCCGCGCCAGATACTTCTTCATCGTGTCCATCGAGCCGGAGGTATCCATGATGCAGATCACCACCGCGTTGGAATCCTCGCGCGTATCGAGTTCGAGGTGTTTGTAGCGCAGGTCGTCCTGATGGAAGGGGAAGCGCGGGTCCTGCTCGGAAACCACCGGGGAGCGGCGGGCTTACCACCCTGCAGCAGCGCCGCCTCGGCGCGGCGGTTCTTCCGCGTCGCCAGCATCCGCATCACGCGCTGGCGCGCCGTGCGCCGTTTGTCGAGGCGCACGCGAATCCCGACATGGCGATAGCCCTTGCGCTTGCTCGAATGGTCCGAGGGAATCTCGCGCAGTGCGCGCCGCTCGAGGTTCGGCAGTTCGAGATCCTCGAACATGATCTCGATCAGTTCCTCGAGGGTGACGTCGGTCTCGTAATAGTCGACGCCCGGACGATCGCCCGCCTGGCCGTCTTTGCCCTGCCCCTCCTTGCCGGTCTTGCCGACCACCTGGCCGGGCGTGGCCTCGCCGTCGCCCTGCCCGACGCCCGGCGCGTTATCGCCGAAGACGAAGCGGTATTCCTTAATCCCGCGCAAGCGGGACCTTGATTACCTTGTCCTTGTTTTTGCCGATGATCGATTCTTCGGCGATGATGTCGGCGATATTCTCGCGGATCGATTCGCGCACCTTCTCGCGGTGGCGCAGGCGGTCGCCGGCTGAACGGTCGGAGCGTTCGGCATCTGACGGGCGGTATTCGCGGAAGATCGTGTCGCTCATGGTTAAACCCCCGCCTCCCCAGGATCCGTGGCCTGATTATACTCCCGGAGCAGGGCGGCACGCGATGCATTGACAGGCGGGTCCGCATAAGCGAACCCCCCGCGGCGCGGGTTCTCACGAGCCGAGAAGCCGCGCCTGCGGGGGTCGCGCATTAGCCGGGCGTTCCCTCAATCCTTCCAGAGATTGTTGGCGGCGTACTTGAGCACCACGTCGACGCACGATTCGCAGTAGCCGTTTTCGAGCAGGTTCTGGACCATCGAGCCGTACTTCTCGCTCTGCTCCTCGTCGCGGGTGCGTGCCTTGGTGATGATGCGCGACATGTCGCGCACGGAAGTCATCAGCTTTTTCTCGATCGCCTCCTTAAGGGGCTCGTAACTGCGATAGCTGACCTTCTCGCCACGGCGCGAGCTCGCCCACAAATAGGCGATTACTTCCTGGCGGAAGCCTTCCGCCGCCGAGCCGATTATTGCGATCTGCTCCTCGATCGACTTCAGGAAGCCTTCGTCCGGCGACAGCTCTTCCTTGGTATTGCGGTCGCGCACCTTGGTCTTGTTGACGTAGGCCTCAGCATGGTCAAGATAGTTCTGGAAGAGGGCCTCGGCCTGCTCCTGATAGGAGTAGACGAAGGCTTGCGTGATCTCTTTTTCGAGGAGGTCGAGATATTCCTTGTGCAGGGTATCCTGGAGGAACTCCAGGTATTGCTTGCGCATGTCGTCGGGCAGGTCGGCTTCCTTGGACATCGAGATCAACGCCTCGCGCACGTTGATCGGATTGATGCAGTTACCCGACACGTTGTCCGACAGCGCGTTGTCGAGCGCCTTCATGATGAAGCGGGTGGAGATACCGCTCATCCCCTCGCGTTTCGCGTCTTCCTTCAACTCCTGGACGTCGATCTTCTTGGTCCGCCCCTTTTCGACCACTTCCTCGCCGTTGTAGAGGCGTAGCTTGGTCATCAGGTCGCATTTGGACGTCGGCTCCAGTCGCGACAGGATCGCAAACATTGAGGCGAGTTCGAGCGTGTGCGGCGCGACGTGGGCGCGGAAATCGGAGTTGCGGATGATCTTCTGGTAGATCTTTACCTCTTCCGACAGGCGCAAGTTGTAGGGCACCTTGACCACCACGATGCGGTCCAGGATCGCTTCGTTGGTATGGTCGGCCTTGAATTTCTGCCACTCGGCCTCATTCGAGTGCGCGATGATGCAGGTATCGACGTAGACCATCCCGTGACGGCCCGGGGCCGGGATAACCTTTTCCTGGGTCGCCGTGATCATCGCGTGCAGATACTCGGTCTCGTTCTTGAAAACTTCGATGAACTCGACCAGGCCGCGATTGCCGACGTTGAGTGCGCCGTTGAGTTCGAGCACGCGTGGATCGCCTTCAGAATACTGGTCAAGCTTCGAGATGTCCTCGGAGCCGATCAGCACCGAGGTATCCTGATTGTTGGGGTCGACCGGCGGTACCACGCCGACGCCCACGCGGTTGCGCTTGGAGAAGTTGCGCGTCTCAATAGGGAAGTCTTCGTAGCGCAGGTTGAACTCTTCTTTCAGCCGGTAGCGGCAAACGGGGCAAAGGTCGCCCTCGATGTGCACGCCGAGCATCTTCTCGAACTCGCGGCGCAAATGGCGCGGGATGAGATGGAGCGGCTCCTCATGCATCGGGCAGCCCTCGATCGCGTAGACCGGGTTGGCCTCCTCGAGTCCCCGCTGGATACGCTCGACGAGCGAACTCTTACCGGAACCGACCGGGCCCATGAGGTACAGCACCTGCCGGCTCTCCTCGCCTTTGAGGGAGGCGGAGTGGAAATAGCGCACGATCTGGGCCATCGTCCGCTCGATGCCGAAAAACTCATCGATAAAGAAGTTGTAGACCTTGACCGGCTCATCCTTATAAAGGCGTTTGGTCCGCTGGTCATCGGTGTCCGTAATCGTCCGTGTTCCCATCGAGATGACCATGTCGTAGATGCGGGCATGGGACATCTTGGTGATCATCGGATCGGACTTGACGAGTTCCAGGTAATCGAGCAGAGCGCCACGCCACGCTTTCGATTCGCGAGCGGCGCGGTCGCGCTTGATTACCTGTTCAAACTTGCTGGATTCGGCCATCTGCTAACTCCTTGGTTAGACTAGCCCGGTTTTTTTGGCGACGTGGTAAGTCTCGCCGAATGGTAGATGTAGAGGCGAGAAGGCGATTTAGAACATACTTCAGAACTGGGTGTGCTATTTTTATAGCCCCTCCCACTAAGAAGTATAACGACCGTTTATCAAACGAAGCAAGTAGATCATTTAGCGACTGTCAGCTTTATCAACAGGACATAGTTGCCCTCGCTACGTCTCGTAGCGTTCACGCGATGCGCGATATGTCCTCCCGCAACTCCTCTCATCAAACTCCGTCAAGCCCGTCCGGCACGGGTATAGATTCTCCCAGGACCAACTTTCCGCGGTCTTCCGCGACCCGCGCGGCAAACACCCGTTCATCATGCGCGAATGAAACCCACCATCGCTCGCGAATCGCCTGCCGCAAGTAGTAGGCCTTTTGATCCATCGTCCGGAGCGCGTCCAGGTCATACGCCTGGTTCCAGGGGCCGCGCATATGCGATCGCGTAGGCACAATATCTGCCAAATGGACGAATCCTTCACCCCGATCATTCACCACTGCTACCTGATGGTCCGCGGTATGGCCGCCCGTGACCACGGCGGTCACCCCGGGTATCAGATCGTTATCGGACTCGATCGCCTCGATCAGCCCGGTAACCGGCTCGAGACACTCATTTATATGGCGATACGCAGCGCGTATGCGCTCGTTGCGAGAATTACGCGCGACTTCGAGTTCGCCTCGCCGCACGAAAATCCGGGCACGCGGGAAGGCTGGCTCCAACCCACCTGCGCGTGAGCCTCGCACGATTCCACCACAATGGTCGAAATGCAGGTGCGACAGCAGAATGTGTGTAATATCGCCCGGTTCCATTCCGAGCAGCTTCAAACCGTCAAGCAGCCAGCCCTCGCCATGGTCGAAGATCCTGCGCTCGACCGATCCCAACCGGTTGCCAATACCGGTGTCGACCACGATCGCGTTAGTGCCCTTTATGATCAACGGACAGGTCAGGTTGAGCCGGATACGGTTTTGACCATCGGCGGGATGTTCGCGCTGCCACAATTCGCGCGGCACGACTCCAAACATGCAGCCGCCGTCGTTCCGCCAGATTCCGTCGGTCAGGAACGCGACAGTGAATTCACCAACCTCAATTTTCCGAGGGGTCTCCATGCACCTGTTATTCCTTCTCGCGCAAGGAGAGGGCAAGCGGGCTTTGATTCGCCCGACGAACGGCTACCGCCGTACAGCGTGCGGTAACAGTTCAGGTCCCGGACAGCCACAGCCCCAGCGCGAGCGCGATCGCTCCCAAAACTACGATGGTGACATAGAACGCCGTTAACTTCCGGACGCCCGGTGGGCCGGTATAGTCGTCAACATCCACCGCTCCGCTGGGCACGGTGACGCGCCCTACTGCCCACAACACGAGCGCCATCGCGGAATAGAGCGCAACCTTGACGCAGAGTATCGCAACAAACGCCGCCGGCAGCCTGCCGCGATATGCCCGCGCGACGAAAGCCAGGTTGGCGATTCCTGTGAGCGGGATCAGGCTCGCCGCGACGACGCAGAGCCGGTTGATTCGCGGCGCGGATACCTTCGCGAACCGCCGCCATTCCTGCGGTTCTCCGCTGAGTACTGCCCCCGCCAGCGCGACGCTCGCCGATGCTCCGACCCAGATCACGCCGCACAGGACATGTATCCACAGGATCACCGTTCTGAGCGCCATTTCGCCGCCGCATCCTCGGGTCCGAGCCTAGCGCGCGGAGCGGGCGATTCACACTCGCCGGTGCGGCGCGAGTCTAAGGCCAGCTTTTACGCATCAGCTTGTGAGTCGTCGCCGGAAACGATGGAATTTCGCAAGTCCGCGCGATCACGCGGACTGCTTCGGGGCCAGACTAGCGGCCTGCTCCGACCAGCGTTCGGCGATGGGTCGCGGTCGCGACGCCGTCCGCTAAGGACGGGCTTCCAGCACCAGGTTGAACGGGGTTTGCGCAACGCGACGGAAGCGCGTGAAGCCGCCCGCTGTGACTACTTCGCGCAGGCGCTTTTCGCCCGCCTGGGTCCCTAGGGCGAGTCCAACTTCCTGCGATCTCGAGACCGGCGTGCAGACCATGGTTGACGCCGAGTAACAGATACGCCCCACTGGGTTGAGATTTTCCTGGAGCGAGTCGCCGGCATAAGGCTCCACGATCATCCAGACGCCGTCGGGGGCGAGGGTCCGGCGCACGTGCGCGGCGGCGCCCACCGGATCGCCCATGTCGTGCAGACAATCGAAAAAGGCGACAAGTCCATAGCTCTTGCCCGGGTATTCCTTGGCCAGCGCGCGTTCAAAACGGACGTTAGTTACTCCGGCCGCGTTGGCCGAGGCGGCAGCGTGGTCGAGTGACGGCTGATGGTAGTCGAAGCCGACAAAGGTCGATTTCGGGAACGCTTTCGCCATCAGGATGATCGAGGATCCGCGGCCGCATCCGACGTCGGCCACCTCGATGCCGCTTTCGAGGCGATCGCGCATCCCCTCAAGCGCCGGCAGCCACTCGCTGACGAGATGGGCGGCGTAACCCGGACGGAAAAACCGTTCGGTATCGCTGAAGAGTGAGGGATCATGTTCGTGCCATCCGACTCCGCGCCCGCTCTTGAAGGCCTCGACGATTTTGGGCTCGTCCCGCAGGACCGAGGCGATGATCTCAAACGCGCCGGGTACGAAGACCGGGCTACCCTCGACCGCGAAGGCCAACTCCTGCTCGGGCGGCAGGGTGAACCGCTCGGCAGCGGAATCGTACTCGACGTAGCCGGCGGCAGCCTGCGCGGCGAGCCATTCGCGTACGTAGCGCTCATCGGTACCGGTTTTTTTGGCGAGTTCCGTGGAGGATATGGGCCCCGCACCGGCCATCGCCTTGTAGAGGCCGAGCTTGTCGCCGACGAGCACGAGTGCGGCGCCCATTGCGGCGCCCATGTCGCCTAACATCTTCTCCATGAATTTCTGCAATTTACCTTCATCAACCGGCATCGTTTTACTCCCTTCGATCGCGTCAAAAATGGATTGGCGTTGATGCGGCGGTCTCAGCCTCCGGCAATCCCCGCCAAAAGCCTAAGCAGTCAAAACTCATAGTTTAAGACAGCCCAAAAGGTCATTGGAACCCTGATGAGCGCATCTACAGCGGTTCCGATTCGTCTCGGAAGCCGGGATCGACGGGCGCGCTGACGGCCTCGGATTGCCGTGCCGGTTGGGTCCGCTTAAAGCGGGCCCTGGTCAGTGCGCCCGCACCGGGACCGGGCACGATTCGTACGTCGGCACCGGTAAGCGGCCGTCCCTCGCGGGAGAACACGCGAATATCGGCGATCGGCGTGCCCGACACGCGTTCGACGACCTTGACCGGCGGGCCTCCCGCACAAGCGGCGAAACGGTCACCCCATTGCATCAGCGCCATCAGGACGGCGAAAAAGGCACGGCCTTTTTCGGTGAGATGATATTCGAGGCGCCGGCCGCCGCCCGGCGTTGCGGCGCGCTCGAGGACGCCGCGCGTGACCAGTTTTTTCAGCCTGGCGGAAAGGATATTGCGGGCGATGCCAAGGTGGCGCTGAAAATCCTGGAAGCGGCGGGTGCCAAGAAAGGCCTCGCGCAGGATCAACATAGTCCACCATTCGCCGACCAGTTCGAGGGCCCGCGCGATCGAGCAGTTCATCCGCCCGAACGTCTTGCGCTTCATGGTCCCAGCCTACGGTAAGAGGGTTGCATCACGCAACTTTGATGGCGCGGGCCGGCGCGGGCGATCTTTCGCAGCGATCGAGTTTGCATCAACCGGCTCGGAGGCGTAAGAAATCAGTTGCATGATGAAACTCAGGACGGCACGGCTAGCGCGACGCATCGCATGAGCGCCGCCAACGCCCGCAAGGACCAGCAATGGCGCAATACACTGTCATAATCTACGAGGTCAGCGACGGCGTCGCGACGATCACCCTCAACCGTCCCGATGCCGCCAATTCGCTCAACCATGAACTGTCGAGCGAGATGCTCGACGCGATCATCCGCGCGGAGGAAGACCCGGCCGTACGGGCGATCGTGCTGACGGCAACCGGACGTTTTTTCTGCGCCGGCGCCGACCTGCGCAGCTTCTATGCGACTAGTGGCGAGCTCAAGAACCGCGTCTCGCTACTGCACGTCGCGCTCTCGCGAATCGTCCGCGCGCCGCTGCCGGTAATCGGAGCGATCAACGGCACCGCCGCGGGCGGTGGGATGGGTCTCGCGTGCGGATGCGACCTGCTGATCGCGGCCGAGTCGGCCAAGTTCATCATGGCGTATACGCGCCGCGGCCTCTCGCCCGACGGCACTACCACCTACTTCCTGCCGCGGCGAATCGGCGTCGGCCGGGCGCTCGAGCTCGCCTATATGAACCGCACGTTGAGCGCGCGCGAGGCGCTGGAATGGGGCATCGTCAATCGAGTCGTCGCCGACGCGGAATTGGCGAACGCCGCCCATGCGATGGGGGCCGAGCTGGCACAAGGTCCAACCCGCGCCTACGCCGCAGCCAAGCGGTTGATGCATAGCGGCTGTGTCGAGACGCTCGAGACTCAGATCGAGAACGAAATCCGCAGCATCTACGAGATGGCGGCAACCGAGGACACGAAAGAGGCGATTCGCGCCTTCAACGAAAAGCGCACGCCGGTGTTCAAGGGCCGCTAGGCAGGCCGGGACGCCGCCCGGCGCGGCAGGAGGCTCAGCATGAAACAGATCGAGTTTCTCTTCGACTATGGCAGTCCCTTCAGCTATCTCGCCGATACGCAACTGCCGGCACTGGCCGCACGCACGGGCGCGCGGGTGGTGTACACGCCGATCCTGCTGGGCGGCGTACTCAAGGCGACCGGCAATTCCTCGCCGATCGCGGTGCCGGCCAAGGGTCGCTACATGAGCGTCGAACTCAAGCGGTGGGCGCATCGCTACGGTATCGCGGAGCTAGTCAACAAGTTCTTTCCGATCAACACGATGAAGCTGATGCGCGGGGCGATCGCGAGCCAGCAACTTGGTTTGTTCGAGCGCTATCACGCGGTGATCTTCCCGGCGTTCTGGCGCGAAGGGCTCAACCTCGGCGACGACGAAGAAGTCACGCGCGTGATCGAAGCGGGCGGGCTACCCGCGGCCGAGATCGCGCGAGCCAGCGAAACCAGCCAGGTCAAGGATCGGCTGCGCCGCAACACTGACGACGCGGTTGCGCGTGGGATGTTCGGCGCGCCCGCCTTCTTCGTCGGCGACCAGATGTACTGGGGCAACGACCGCCTGGATTGGGTCGAAGAGGCGGTCGCCAAACTTTCCGCCTAGATTGCAGGAGCAGCACCATGGCAGATACAGCAGGCAAACCGGTCGCGGTGGTAATCGGTGTCGGAGCCGGATTGGGGACCGCGCTCGCGCGACGCTTCGCCGGCGAATACGCAGTCGCGCTGGTCGCGCGCAAACTTGAACAGATTTCGCGAGTCGCCGACGAGGTCAATGCGGCGGGCGGCCAGGCGCTGCCGGTGCCGGCCAACATCGCCGAAACCGCCGGCGTCGAAGCGGCCTTCGCCGCGATTCGCGATAAGATGGGCGAGCCGCAGGCGCTGCTCTACAACGCGGCAATGCGTCCGTTCGGGCGCTTGATGGAGACCAAGGCGAGCACCTTCGAGAACACCTGGCGGGTGAACGCGATGGGCGCCTTTCTATGCGCGCAACAGGTAGTGCCGGCGATGCTCAAGGCGGCACATGGGGTGATCCTGTTTACCGGCGCGACCGCGGGGGTCAAACCGTTCGCCACGTCGGCGGCGTTCGGACCCGCGAAATTCGCTCTGCGCGGGCTGGCGCAGGTGATGGCGCGGGACCTGGGTCCCCAGGGAATTCACGTCGCGTATGTGAATATCGACGGGCCGATCGACATGCCGTTCATCCGGCAATTGCGGCCCGACGCGAAGGAAGAAGATCTATTGAAGCCGGCGGCGATCGCGGAAACCTACTGGCACTTGGCCCATCAGGAGCGCAGTGCCTGGACGCAGGAGATCGACGTGCGCCCTTTCAAAGAACAGTTCTAGTCGGTCACCGATTCCGCGGTATGGCCCGCTGCCGCAACGGGATGGGCCTTGTGGTGCGAATGTGACCGGACAACCTTCGCGGTGGTATCAACTACGGGTACCTGCGCGTCGGGCGGCGCCATGGATACTGCCGCATCCCGGACTTCACCGGCGAAACCCCTGATTGAGGACGACTGAAAGGCGGAGAGGACCACCGCGACTTGTACCGCGAGGATCGCGGCGCTCAACGAGAGGATAGTAAGCGCCTGCGGCCGCTCTCCAAGGTTCAGGCGACGCATACCTTCGGAGCCGACACGGAACGCGAATGCACCCATGCCTATCGCGATCGCCAGCTCAAAGAGCTTTTCCATATCTTTCTAGTGTCTCGTAGAATCAATAGCAATCTACCATCACTCTAACACTATTCCACATGTTTACAAATACTTTATATCGCTCGCGACCACGAAAAGAACCCCTATGTGAACAGGGTCCGGGTGCACTCTTCGTGTTGCTTTGAGCCACGGCTCGAAGGGTTATCGGCTCTGCTCGTGAGGGGACGTCCGCGCCGGCGTCGATGTCAATAAAAGTGGCGCTAAACGGAGCATCTGCCTGAAAACGCTACAGCATCCAATGAATTCAAGTGTTTTTTGTCCCGGCAAGCATTTTGCTCGCACTATCAGCAGCACCCCGAGTGCCATCGTTTCATCGGCGACGCGGGCAAAAGCGGGCCGGAGGCCAGAAGTATGGATGAGGATCAGCAGCGGCTTGACAATGCGGAGTTTAGCGGGGGCATCCTGCCCTCCCAATTCGTGGACCTCAACAAACGGCGGCATGCCCTCGAGGGTGAATACCGCCTAATGTTCGCAGTGTTGGAGGACGCGGTCAGGCGCTACCTGGCAAATCTTGGCGGGCAATCCCCGGCGCAACGCAAGATCCTCCGGGAAACGATGAGCTGGTTTCGCAAACGAAGCGACCATACCCGCGGTATCTATTCCTTTGAGAGCATTTGCGATTTCCTCGAAATGGACGCGGACGGGCTACGCAGAGCGCTAATCGCACTCCAGCAACGCGAGCCGCTGCACCGCCGAGCGGCATAGGCTGCGCGTAGCTTCGAGCCGGAAGCTACGGCGCGCAACTCCTCGATTCGATCGCAGCAGGCTGAATCTTTCGGCGCCAGCGCGCTCGCGGGGGATCAGCCATTAGTGGTAACAATCGCTGGTAAAAGCCTCGCAGAGGTCCAGCGATGAAGCTCTACAATTACAGTCGATCCTCGGCCAGTTTTCGCGTGCGTATCGCGGCCAATCTGAAGGGACTGAGCTACGAGTACGTATCGATCAACCTGACGAAAGGCGAATCACGCACGCCGGCATATGAAACGATCAATCCGCTCGGTAAAGTTCCGTCACTCGAAGACAATGGCGTGGTGCTGACGCAATCATTGGCGATTTGCGAGTATCTGGAGGAAACGCATCCATACCCGCCGCTGTTGCCGCGCGATCCGGCCGGGCGCGCGCGTGTGCGATCGATCGCACTTGCGGTCGCCTGTGAGATTCATCCGGTGGGCGGCGGGCGTGCGCAGAGTTACCTGGGGAAAGTGCTCAAAGCGAACGAGGAACAGCGTGCGGAATGGAGCCGCCATTGGATGGTCGAGGGCTTTCAGGCGATCGAGAGGATGATCGCGCAAGCGCCGGAGACCGGTCGCTTTTGCCACGGCGACGCTCCCACCCTAGCCGATGCGTTCCTCGTGCCGCAGGTGTACAACGCGCTGCTTGCGCACGTCGAGATGACGCCCTTCCCCACGATCCGCCGAATTTACGACGCGTGCCTGAATTTGGACGCGATCGACCGTGCGCGGCCGGAGCGTCAACCCGACGCACCCTAGTCCGCGGCGGCGTCGAACTCGAAAATGGGGTCGAAGATCGATCGCAAGGCAATCACTCGCGAATACAAGGCGCGGCAGTCCCCGCGCGGTATTTTCGCCGTCCGCTGCACCGCGAGCGCCGAAGTATGGGTCGGATCGTCGAGGAATCTGGACGGCGCGCGCAACCGGATCTGGTTCTCGCTGCGTACCGGACTCGACAAGAATACGGCACTGCAGGCCAGTTGGACTGCACACGGCGAGCCAGCCTTCGGGTACGAGATTCTCGAGAAGCTGGCCGATGAGGTCTCGGAACTCCGCACCCGTGACGTCCTGAAGGAGCGCGAGAGCCACTGGCTCGCGCAACTCGGCGCGCATCCACTTTCATCTGGATAAGCGCGACGACGCTCTAGATGTGCGGCATGACCTTGGCGGCGAACAGCTCCATGCTGCGCATCACGTCTTCGTTCGCGACCATCCCGCCCGGATTGAACCAGCAGATCACCCGGCCCATCTTGAATTCCTGCCGCAATTGGCTGAGCCTTTCGACGCATCGCTCGGGCGTTTCGAAGATACCCATCACCTCGCTCACCTTGTCGTAGGTGAGGCGGCGGGCGCGTTCGATAACCTTCTGTATATGGGCCGCGCCGCCCTCGCGCGAAGCGCTGTTCTGGAACAGCATCGTGGCGGTTTGGATGAAATGCTGCACACTCGGCTGTAGCTCCCGGCGAATCTGCGCCTGGCTCTCGCCGACGTACAGCGGCAGCAGGATTGTAACGTCTTCCGGATCGTCTTCGGGGTACCCCGCGGCCTTGCGCGCGTTGCGGTAGAGCGGCAGGAACTCTCTGATCCGCGGGATCGGATTGACCTGCGCGGCAGCGAAAATCGGATAGCCCATGCGCCCCATCAGCTCGAACGTATCCATGCTGTTGGCGGCGATTCGAATCGGCGGATGCGGCCGCTGCACGGGGCGCGGCACGACGGACAAGTTCTCCAGTTTGAAGAAACGGCCCTGGTATGAGAGCGGCTCGCCGCTCCACGCGCGCCGGATGATCTCGATCCCCTCGAACATGCGATCACGGCTCTCGGACTGTGCGACTCCGAAGCCGCTGAAATGGCTGGGGATCGCCCCGCGACCGACCCCGAACTCGACGCGCCCGTTGCTTATCACGTCCAGCGTTGCAATCTCCTCCGCGACGCGCAGCGGATGCGACAGCGGCAACAGCACGATTGCGACACCCAGGCGCAGCGAGCGGGTCCGTTCCGCGATCGCGGCGAGCAGCAGCAGCGGCGCCGGCAGGATCGACAGATCGGGATTGAAGTGCTGTTCGACCGGCCATACAGACTCGAATCCCAGAGCCTCGGCGTAAATCGCCTGTTCGATCGTGTCACGGTAGCGCTGAACCGACGATTGCTCAGGGCTGCACGGCAATTGATAGTGAAGGCCAAATTTCATTTGTCTCCGGCGCCCGCGGCGCGAATACGGCGCAGGCTCCCCTGACTGCGAAGTATCACGCATCGCGAATAATTTGGAGTGGCGCGGACCGGGCGCTAAGGCGTGGCGGGTGCGCCCGGATGTCCCGCCGCCGGGGCGGGTGCGGGCGCGCTCTTTCCCGCGCGCATCCGATTGAAGAAGCTCGAATTGACGTTTACCAGTTGGCCAAGCGCTCCGAGAATCTGCCGCGACATTTCTCCGATCGCCTGCTCACCGACGCGAAACACCGAGGAATCCTCGTAGACCTCGCCCGGTAAAGCGTCCGAGTAGATCGTAAACGCTACCGAGACCAGCGACATGTGGCCCGCAAGCTGGCCGTTGATCCCCTGCCATAGATCCACGCACGAAAAATGAACGCCCATGCCGTAGCCCTTGGTGTTGTCGACCAGGGCGTACCCCGGCGAGGCCGCAACCGCATTCTTGAAGCCGCTGCAGAACTTGCCGCCGACCGCGTCCGGACAGTGACAATCGACGTTGACGTTGATCTTGCTGCTGTCGTTCCCGGCGGTCGTCCGCACCGGAAGAAAGACCACGCCAATCGTCAGCACGATCACAGCGATGAATCTCCGCGGTTTCAAAACACTCGCAGGCTATACAAGGTCGGATCGTTCGGGCAAGTGCCGGCGACGATTCGTCTCACCTCGCACCGCGGAATCTTCAACAATTATTCGAGCCGGCCCCCGAGCTGGCGGGGGTGGCGAGGCCCGGAAGGCCGGCTCACGCAAGGCCCGGAGACCCCGCGTTAAAATCGACTACGGAGTAACAGTGATCGATCCGAACAATCCTTCGGTCTCCCCTTTGGGTCCCGCGGTGAAATACAACGTGTCGGGCAGCGCGTTCAGCGCCCCGTTGCCGAAGCTCAGGGCCCAGAGGTCGTCGATAACGATTGGTTTGTTCTTGGCGTCACGTATCGAACCGATAGATTTGCCGGTGATCGGGTCGAACGCGTTTATCCGGCCGTCGCCAAAGTTACCGATGAGAATCGCCCCGCTGAATCCACCGAAATTGAAGGTGGCTTGCGCGACACCCCAGGGCGAGTCAAGCACGCCCTTCGACGCAAACCGGCGAATCATATTGCCGTTGGTATCGAAGATGTCGACGAACCCATGTCCTTTGCCGGCCACATCGTCATGTTTCTGACTGTTCTGCAGAGCGTAGGTGACGAACAGAGATCCGTTGATATTCGCGATACCGAACGGGGCGTATCCAGCCGGCAGGGTGGAATCGGAGAAGGTGCCGCTTAGGGTAGCTACCGCAAAGGCCTGGTCGAACACATCGACTGTTCCCGCGTTGAAATTGGTCGCGTAGAGAAATGTCCCGCTGGCGTTGGTTCCGATCGCGAGGCCCTTGTAGACCGCGCCTGATGCGGATTTGTTGACCATCATCGTAGCGAGTGCCAACGGTGAGTTACTGAGATTCCATGCGGAGATCGTGCCGTCTTCAGTATCGAAGATAAACAGCGCCGGGGCGCTGGTGCCGGTTACCGTGAATCCGGTCGAAGTATTTGCCACCAGCCCGGTGGGCGCCGACTTGGCCGCCGCCGAACCAGGCGGCAACGGCAGCGTGACGATGAGCGGGCCGGGCGTGAGCGGCTGCGGAACTCCCGCGCCGTCATAGAGCGTCGCAACCCCCCTTCCGTTGTCGCCGATCCAAAACGGAGAACCGGGAAGGTTCGCGAGTCCCCAGGAGTTTACCAGGTTCGCGTCGGCAGTAACGGCCGCAATCGTTCCGTCCGACACCAAGTTCGTCTGCAGATAGTGGCTCTTCGCCATCGCGGTTTTCATCATCATCGCGTTGGCTGTGTTCGCAACAACCATCGCGCACCACAGAACCGCGAGTATTGGCACTCTTTTTTTCGTCACTCGCATCTCCCTCTCTGCACTTCTGACGGTCACCCGCGTTGAATTTCATAAGCAGGTTGCGTTCCATGTCTTTGACACGCCGGCGGTCGGTGCTCGATTCCCTGACAGGCGTCGAATATCGGGACGCAGGAGCCTAATGAATGCTCCATGATGAATTGGGTCCTAAGGCGGCGAAGGTTACGGAAAGACCCTGTATATTTCGTCGCGGTCATTCGGATGCGACGAATGGCTCTCGAATTGTGCGTTGACAAGGTGAATTTGGCCTGTTGCAATCCACGCCAATTTTCTTAGGCGGGGAATCCCTCACCGATGTTCGAACAGGACAAGCGCGGCGAACGCAGGCGCTTGATGGAGTCTGCGCAAAACGGGGATCGCGACGCCTTTCTAACCCTGATGCGCGATCTCGGACCGCAGCTGACCGGCTTTTTGCGCCGGCGTATCGCGGACCGGCACGAACTCGAAGACGTCTGCCAGGAAACACTGATGGCGATCTACGAGTCGCGCCACACGTACGAGGCGTCGCGGCCAGTGGAACCGTGGATCTTCGCGATCGCCCGCCATGTCGCCGCCAGTCACTACCGACGCCAAATATCGAGCAGGGCGTTGCAGGAATTGTTCGATAAAATTCCCGAGCATCTCCCGCAAACCGTCGGGAGTGAGTCTGCCTGCCTGGTCACGTTTCGGCAGGCATTGGGGCAGCTTCCGCCGTTCCAGCGCGAGGCGTTCTTGATGACCAAAATCGAGGGACTTTCACTGCTTGAAGCTGCACAGCGAACCGGCGCCAGTGTTGGAACGATTAAGGTGCGTGCCCATCGCGCCTACGGATTTCTGAAGAAAGCTCTCCAGAGCTGATTCGGCCGCGCGCGGAAGAGACTACGCCGCCAGCGTAAATTCGGGGCGAAGGCACGCCGAATCCGGGTACATCGGGCATACGAACCTTTGGTGGGAAATTACGGCTGTGACTCCGCCCTGCCCCGCCACACCCGCTTAACGGCGGCCTCTGTGCACTAGCCCCACGCGCGGGTCCACAGACGCGACCGCGTCTCGATCCGCTTAGATGACGGTGGCGCGCCGTGCGACCCGCACCGCGAGCGCGTACATCGCGATGGCGAAGATGATCGCGACCGCGCATGAGAAGGCGAACCCCGGCATCGCCGTCATACTCTCGTTGTCCGCGGTAGAGCCCCTCGCGCAGCGCGGCGACCCCGTAGGTGAGCGGATTTATCCGCATCGCCCATTGCAACGCCGCGGGCGTGCCGCTCACCGGCCAGAACGCTCCCGACAACAGCCAGATCGGAATCAGGATCAGGTTCATGATCGCGTGGAAACCCTGCGTCGATTCGATTCGCCAGGCGATCACCAGACCGATACAGGTGAGCGCAAAGGCGATCACCGCCATCATCAGCGCCGCGACGATCACCGCGCTCGAGCTCAGGATGATTCCCGGCTAGCGGAGCCAGCACGAGGAAAATGCAACTCGGCACCCACGCCAGCGTCGTGCCGCCGAGCGCCTGACCCATCACGATCGTCGATCGCGAGATCGGTGCGACCAGTACGCTCTGCAGGAAT
Source organism: uncultured Pseudomonadota bacterium (assembly GCA_963837035.1). GTDB lineage: Bacteria > Desulfobacterota > Binatia > Binatales > Binataceae > JASHZA01. Next base: position 36,535 of record CAWIMH010000004.1, on the reverse strand, counting down.
CCTTCGCGGCGATCCTCGACCGTCGAGATGGTCGCGAAGATCGCGGTAAAGAGCAGCACCAGCACGATGAAACCGGGGTAAAGGTATTGAAAATAATTGATCTCGGGGGGCATCCCGGCCGGCCGAAACGAAGCTTTGAGTCCCGCGCCCAGCAGCACCCAAAAGACCAGCGGCTGCAGAAACGACCCGATGACGCGGCTGCGCTGGCGGCGAAAGCGCGTGATCTCGCGCAGCCAAAGTGTTCCCGCCTGCATCGCCGCCTCGCTCATCGCGCCTGCTCCTCCTGCGCTCGGGTGTCGAACCGATGGCCGGTCAGATGGACGAAAACATCTTCGAGAGTCGGTTTGCCGAAAGTCACCGACTCGATCTCGTCGCCGAAGGCCTCGACCACGTCGCGCACGAACTCATGGCCGCGCGGCCGCTCGACTCGGAGCGATGCCGTCGACGATCGCCGCCGACACGTGCATCCGCTGCAGAATTTTGTCGCGCAACGCCACGGGCTCGCTGCGCTGATAGTGACGACGTCGCCACCGACTCTCGCCTTCAGCTCTCCCGGCGGCGCGATCGCCACCAGCCGCCCCTGGTGCAGGACCCCAATGCGGTCGCAGCGCTCGGCTTCTTCCATATGATGCGTGGTGAGAACGATCGTTACTTGGTCCCGTTCGCGCAAATTTTCCAGATAGCCGAGAAACTCGCGCCGCGCGGTCGGGTCGAGCCCCGTGCTCGGTTCGTCCAGAATCAACAATTCCGGCTGATGCAGCAGCGCCTTGGCCAACTCAACTCGGCGCTTGAGCCCGCCGGAAAGTGTCTGTACGAGGTCCGGCGCACGTCGATCCAGCCCGAGCCCCGCGAGCATCGCCGCGATCCGATCGCGCAGACGCGCACCGCTTCATACCGTAGAGCCGCCCGTGATGGGCCAGGTTCTCGGCGACGGTCAACATCCCATCTACGCTCGGATGCTGAAAGACGACGCCGATTCGCCGGCGCAGCGCGGCACTGTCCACCGCGAGGTCATACCCGAGAATGCTGACCTCGCCCGATTGAAGCGGCACGAGCGTCGAGAGCAGCTTGAACAGCGTCGTTTTGCCCCCGCCGTTAGGGCCGAGCAGACCGAAGATTTCGCCGCGCGCGATCGAGAAATTCACCTCATGCAGCGCAGGCCGCTCACCATATTTGAAGCTGACACGCGCCGCCTCGACTGCGGCAATCGCTGCGACAGTTCCCACTCCAGGGACGGTGGACGGCGAAGTTGGCGATGAAGCAGTCATCCGGCAACGGAGAGAGATTGGATCAGCTCGATTATCCGAGCGCGTCGCCGCGGGCGCAAACCGCCAATGCCGCGGCCAACTCCTGCACAACCCTCAGGGCTGTCTACAGTTTCTTGACAAAGTTGAGCGAGGCCGAGTTCATGCAATAACGCAGCCCGGTCGGCTGCGGACCATCGTCGAAGACATGCCCGAGATGAGCGCCGCACCGGCTGCATGTCACTTCCGTCCGCAGCATGCCGTGGGTGCGGTCAGGCTCGTTGTGGACTCCTTCCTCTTTGAGCGGGGCATAAAAGCTTGGCCAGCCGCACCCCGATTCGTACTTGGTGCCGGAGCTGAAGAGCTCGTTGCCGCAGCACACGCACAAGTACATGCCTTGGTCGTGCAGGTCCCAGTATTTGCCGGTAAAGGCCCGTTCGGTTCCTTTCTGCCGTGCCACCGCGTACTGCTCAGGCGTCAGTAGCTTGCGCCACTCTTCGTCGGTCTTTTCGATTTTTTCACTCATGGTCGCGAACGCCTCTCGACATTTATTCCTTGACTATAGCGGGTTCCGCGCTTATTGCCCATTTACGCTGGCCCCGCTAATCAGTCTGCCCCAAGCGCAAACGTCTTTATCAGATGATGCGCGATCGCGATCGGCGGGGGCACGCGCACGCCGTCGATCGCCTTGCCCTCGATTAGCTGACGCGCAACGCTGCGCTCGACCCAGCGCACTTCGGCAAGCTCATTCTCGTCCGCCTTCGCGTCGCGGCTTTCCGCCCGCGCAAAGCAGCCGATCATCAATGACGACGGAAACGGCCAGGGCTGCGTCGCATAATAGGTTACCTCGCCGACTTTCAGCGTCGCTTCCTCCATCAGTTCGCGGCGCACCGCCTCCTCGATCGTTTCGCCGGGCTCGACAAAACCCGCCAGTGCCGAGAACATCCCCGACGGGAACTGCTTTCCGCGCCCGACCAGACAAGACTCACCGTGGGTCGCAAGCATGATCACCACCGGATCGACCCGCGGAAAATGTTCGGCATTGCATTTGCCGCACAGCCGCCGATATCCCGCATCCACCATCTCCGTGGGGGTTCCGCAGCGCGGGCAAAAGCCGTGACGCTGATGCCAATCGATCATTGCCTTGGCCTGCGCGATGATCGCGGCATGCTCGATCGAGACCATCTGCGCCGCCATCCGCGCCTCGCGGAAATAACCGAGGCGGGCGAGTGGTCCGGCGTTGGCTGGATCGCGTGCCGCCGAAACGTCGAGCGCGAACACAGCCCGGTCGCCCTCGAGACCCAGAAAAATACATGACGCGTTCTCATCGGCGAGCGCATCAACTATTTCCGGCTTCAACAGGCCGAGCGGCGTGACGTCAGATCCATTGGGTTCGAGCAGAAAGGGCTCGAGACGCCACATCGGGAGTACCAGCGAAGTCGGATCGCGCCGCTTCGACTCGACCCAGGTTTTATCGGTGCGTTTTTCGCTCGCGCGATTGAGCGGACTGCCGGAAAACGGAATCATTCGATCTCTCCCGGACAGGACGGCTTTCACGAAAGCACGCCCCGTGCTCAGTATGCCATCCAAACTAGCCTTTGCGGCTGCCCGGATTCAAAGGCGTTCCAGCCGGGCTGCTACGACGCCGATCAGCGAGGTTCACGGATCGTCACGACAGCCGTCGCGCCCATTCTACCCGACCGCCTCCGCCGCAGTCGCGTTTGCGGCAGGTCAAGGGCAGAGTCGCTAACGCATTATGACCTTCGCAGGTCAGAGCGCAGAGTAGATTCCAGTGCTTGAGTTGTGTGCTGCCTTCAGCTTCGATGTCTGCGATGACAGTTGATCAATGCGGTTGAAGCACGGCAAATCACTGGAAAACATCTGCGGCCGGTTTACCGAAGGCTTTGACACAACACGGAGGCGCTAGTGCTGCTCCAGGAATCCAAGTAGTCAGTAGACTTCAACTCCGGGTTCGGGCTTTTCGCAAAGCGCAGTCGGTGAAATCGCGCTGATGTAAATCTCCAGTAACCGAAAGGGAGATCGTAGGATGGACTTAGGAAAAATCGGAATTTGGGCAATGCTGGAAGCGATGACCGCACGTGAATCGCTCGAGTTCGCAAAAACGATCGAAAGGCAGGGCTTCAAGACTCTCTGGATACCGGAGGGTCCGGGTCGCGACCCCTTCGCGCATTCGGCATATTTGCTCAGCCACACCGAAAGCCTGGCGATTGGTACAGGCATTGCCAATATCTGGGCACGCGACGCGATAGCGATGGCTTCGGCGGCGAGAACCGTTGCCGAGATCTCCGAGGGACGTTTCATACTCGGAATCGGCGTAAGTCACAAGCCAGTGGTCGCGAATCGCGGTCACACGTACGACAAACCGTATAGCTACATGAAACAGTACCTACCGCAGTTAAAGGAGGCTCTGAAGAAATCGAGCGGGCCGGCGAGAGAGATCCCGCTGCTGATTGCAGCGCTCCACCCAAGAATGCTCGAGCTAGCCGCAACGCAGACCGACGGCACCCACCCCTATTTCGTGCCACCCGAACATACGGCCAAGGTACGCGCTCAAATCGGCCCGAGACCCTGGATCTGTGTCGAACAGGCCGTAATCCTGGAAGCAGATGCAACGAAGGCTCGCGCGGCGGCGCGTCAACATATGAGCTTTTATGTAACGCAGCTGCCGAATTACCGAAACAATCTGAGAGCGCTGGGGTGGCGAGATGAGGACTTTGGGAACGGATGCAGCGATCGGTTAGTCGACGCGATAGTGGCATGGGGCAGCGCGGACAAGATTCGCGATCGCATCGAGGCGCATCTCCGAGCGGGAGCTACGCAAGTTTGCATTCAAGCGCTTCGTGCGGACAACCAGCCTCTTCCTGACCTTCGCGCGATTGAGGCGCTCGCGCCCTCGTAACGCATCGCGAAACGAAGCTTACGAAGTGGCGCGATGCGGGGCTGTTCTTAATAGGGGGCTTCGGCTCGATTCGATGCAAAATTCCACTATTAGCTCCTGGATTTGCGCCGTGCCCGAAGTACACGCTCCGTGCCCGAGCCAAGCTAATCCTTTAATGGCGATGGGCCTCCTTCAGATGCAGTCAAGCTGCCGACCGCCGCGTAAAAATCGCATGGTAAACGATTAGAACGATAATCGCGCCGATCACCGCGACGAAAATGCTGTAGAGGTTAAGTCCGGTGACACTGGAGTGCCCTAAAGCCTGGAAGATCGCTCCACCAACGATCGCTCCAACAATCCCCAGAATCGTGTCGCGAACGAAACCCTCACCGCTCTTGTTAACAATTTTACTACCGATGAACCCTGCGATTAGCCCGACCACGATCCATGAGATAATGCCCATTGGCTCCTCCGTTATTGTCGATTCGATTGTCCAATCGAAGCTGGGAGCTGGCCCGAAAGATTTTGCGGCCGTTTGCACACGGCTGACTGCGTCTCCATCATACGTGTAAAGTCGCGAGGCTAGGAGGCATCGAATTTGACAGCCTTACCGGCCAAAGGCTCGAGGAACGTTGTGGAGTTGCTGAAATCTCGATCGACCCTTCCGACCGAGAATTTGCGTCCCATAAGGGATACTTGGCTCGCTGACCATAACATCACCAACTTCAAAGACCCGTGCAACGTGTAGCGTGCCCTGCACTGCACTTCAAACCGACAACAATCGCGCGCATGGTGCGGCAGAACCCGGTGGGCGCCATCCGCAGCACCACGAGCGGCGATCGAGCCGAAAAGGCGAACCATCGAGTTCAACGAATATTGAAAGTTGCCAAGTTACCGGAAACAATCAGCTGCATGATTCGCGCCCCTTCGCCGCCTAAGCGGCCCGGGTGCAGGCTGTAATGGAGATTCTGGGCCGTAGCGACATCAATGTTGACGAAACATCTGCAGCCGGTTTTGCAGCTACCTTGTCGTCGATGCCGCAAACGAAATCGACGCTGTTTTGGGTGGTTAGCAATGAAGCGCGGATCTTGGCTGTCAGGAACCCATAGCAGCGTCGCGCGAAACCGCAAAAGCTACTTTTTTATCGGACGCCCCCTTAGCTCAGATGGATAGAGCACAGGATTCCTGAATCCTGGGGCCGTGGGTTCGAATCCCGCAGGGGGCGTCAATGAATATAAGGACTTTTCGAGCGTAGGGCGTAACGAGCGAGGTCTTTACTCCCACAATATACGCCCAAGTACGATATTTTCACCCGTGGCTACCGGGAGCTGTGTGTATTTAGTGAGCAATGTGAGCAATTGAGCTTAAACCCCAATAAAAAGGCACCATTTTGCTGCTCACATGACGGATTATCGAAAAGTGTCAGGTGAGCAATGTGAGCAATCTCCAGACGTTTCTGATTATTCTTTGCACCATCCGAAAATGCGTGGAACGTGTAGTATTGCCTAACGTACGCATCACAGAGCATAGAGCTGCCCACCCGCGTACGCATCATAGAGCAAATCCGTTTTTCGATGTGAGCAATGTGAGAGCAGGCCGCGTGCTAGCGCTGGCAACTCACTCGGCCTGGTGCTCGCGCGGACCGTGCCTGGTCCCATCTCCGAGCGTGGATTCGTGCATGGCGTCGACCCCGGCGGCTTCGACGGCTATCCAGAAGTCCTGGGCTTCGAGCTCGCGCTCCGCGTACGGCCGCAACATGTCGGCTTGGAACCGCGGCAGGGTTTCTCGACCAGGCGTCGCGCCAGCACCCGGTGAAACAGGGCCAACAGACGCGTCGTTGCGTCTCGGCGGCATGCCGGCAGCCACGCGAGCATCGCCAAGACAATCGCGGCGGCGACACGCCGACGCAAGGTATGGGCGAGACTAGAACACTTCCGGTCGGCGTGAGGGCGAGCTTGGGCGGGCGGGAGAGCCGCCTACGAGAGCCTGCCGACGTTCTCAATGATTTGCGACCGCAACACCCGCCGCAGGGCGGATTGCGGCGTCAGAGGGAGCATTCTCTCTCTGAGCCAAACCGCGGGCGCGGACTCCCAGGTGCAGAGGCGCCCGAAGTCCCAGCTCTGCTGGACGATGCGACGGGTACGCGGCAGTCGCTCGCGTTCGTAGCGGGCGAGCGCGCGCGGCACGTCCGCTTCATCGCGTAGCGCGCGTGCCAACGTGATCGAGTCGTCAATCGCCATGTTGGCGCCCTGCCCGAGGTTGGGCGTGGTCGGGTGCGCAGCGTCCCCGAGCAAGACGACGCGGCCACGCGCATACCTCTGCGCGGGCTCGCGGTCGACCAGGTCATTCTGCAGGATCGTGTCGCTTGGCGTCGCCGCGATGGCCTGTTCGAGCGTGGACGGCCAGTCGCGGTAGCGCCCGAGCAGGTGCTCGCGGCGCGCTTGCTGTTCGACGACCTGCCCCATCGGCGCGTTGTACGCCACCCACCAATACACGGTCTCCGCGTCGATCGGGCACACGGCTCCACGCTGACCGCGGCCCTGGATTTCGCCCAGAGCGCGCTCCTCGACACGCAAGCGGGCGACGCCGCGAAAACAGGTTTGTCCCGAGTAGCGGATGGCGTCGTCCCCGACGACGCTCGCCCGGGCGACGGAGTGCAGGCCGTCGGCTCCGATCACGAGGTCGGCCGATTCGACACGGTCGCCTTCGAAGCAGACGCGGGCGCGGTCATCGTGGACTTCACGCTGAGAGCGCGGCGCCCGAGGTGGATGCTGGGGGCGGGCACGCGTGCGGCCAGCGCTGCGAGCAGACGCGGACGCAAGACGACGAAACAAGCGGCGGACGCGAACTCCGGACCAAGCGTATCGAGGTCGCACCGTGAGAGCGTCTCCCCGCGCCAATTGGCCCCGGTCATGATGCGCAACGGTGTCGAGCCGCTCCGTACATCTTCGCCGACGCCGAGCTCGTCCAGGCTGGACATCGCGTTCGACCAGAGCCCGACGCCCGCGCCTACTTCACGCAGCTCCGTCGACTGCTCGAACAGCTCGACCTCGAAGCCGACACGTCGTAACGCGATCGCCCCGCTGAGACCGCCAATCCCACCGCCCATGATCAAGATCCGACCCGCGCCTGCCATCGTGGCTCCGAACGACCGCATTCTCCGTCCGAGGGGCACCGTCGTCAACCCGCGGAGGGCGCGGAGCTCACTGTCAAACGGCGCAACCCATCCCGGCGGAGGTCCGCTTGCGACGCTCTCGGTGGCGCGAAGCTCACGATTCGGTACATGCTTCCGCGCGGAGCTTCGACCCGTGCTAGCAGCCGCAAGTCGAGCGCGGCGACCTGATTATCTGGCGGTAGCCGATTGGAAGTGCCAGATGAACCGCCCGAGGCCGAGGCCACGCCTCCGCCAGCCGAGAGCGGAGAGTCGCTCACGATGGATGACGACGCTCGGTTTTAGGATGGTCGTCTGAAAAATCGTGGAAGCCCAACTCATCACCATCGTAATCTCCATAGTCCTTTCAACTTTGGTTACGTGGTTCCTGGGACCTTTGCAGACGATGCGGCTGGACACGCCGCCAGCGTCTAAGCGGGCAACCAAGTGGTCTTTGGGCGCACGATTAAAGACTACGAACAACTTCTCTGTCCAGTGGTGCGGGCCCTGAGCGATCCCGACCTTGAGTGCTGGTGTGCGGAGCAACTGCGCAGTGGTTTACGCCACCTGCTCGGCTCTTCGCGTCTCGAATAGGTACTGACCTAATCCGTCCGGCAGTGTCCTAAGTTCAGGGACGCAAGTGTCTTGTTAAAAAGTGAAATAAGAGGAAGGCCGTAAGAATCCCGGCGACCACCGCAACGACCAGAGCAACGACAAGCCGCAATTTGGGCCATCCGGCGAGCGCGCGTCGCTCTGAGGGGGATAGATTCCGGATTGCTTCGCGCAAAAGGCTCATACCGCACAAAAAATAGCAATTTGGCGAGACCGGCGGTATCTGGCTCCCTGCGGGTTCGGCCGGCTGATAAAATGGGGCTATTGAACGAGGAACTGAATCAACATCGACGTGTGCACTGAGAATGAGCAAAGCCGACCTTACAATCGCATGCGATTTAAATGCTCTCACGCTCGAAGAGCGTGACCGGCGACAGATGGTGCTGGGCGCCGTCGCGCGAGCGATAGTCGAGCGTGTCGAACTCGCCAACGGATTCGAGCTGAGCATTGACGCAGCCAGACTCGATCTTGCCGCGCTCGGCGAGTGGATCGCTCTGGAGCGGCGGTGCTGTCCATTTCTGCACTTTCGCCTCGATATCGAACCGACAGGCAAAATGGCGCTAGCGCTCACCGGCGGTCCAGAGGTCAAAGAATTCCTCCGCGCCGAAATGAGGTAGCTAGTTTCGCTCTTCCACCCGATCACCTAGCCCGTGTGCGGATTCGCCATCGTCCCCATCGTCACCACACGAGTTTTGGCGTCGCGACCACCTTGAGGTTTCGCAGCTCTCGAGTACGAAAAACGCGCCCGTTTCCACCGCTCCCTGCACATTCCCGCTCGACTGGCCGACCGTGGTAGAAGGGGAAGGGACGACAACGGCCAAGCGTGGAGCAGACCGCGCCCTAACTGTACGTGAGGGGAGATCTATGAAAAAAGGTAAACCATTCGGTGACTTCGCGTTCAAGGCCATCACTACCCGCGTCCTGCCGGGGGGCAAGACGGAAGTCAACATCGAGGGCTCCGCGACCGGCTTCCCGGCGATCGTCGGGACCGTGACCGTCCAGACCTCCAACGACAAGAGCGGCAAGGCCAACTACGACTGGGCCGGCGTCACCGCCGCCGGCGAGGAAATCTACGGTTCTAGCACCATCGAATGGGAAGCCCTCGGCGCCCAGCGCTGGTCCACCCAGGGTGTCGTCCGCCTCCCGGACGGGACGGCTATCTACGCTGAAGGCGTGGTCGACCGCCCCAACCGCTCGTGGACCGGCAAGACTTACGAGGCGGTTGAGTAGCCATATCTGTTCTCACGGCGCGGAATGGTGCGGGAGACCCCGCCACGGCTTTTGTCTTGCGACGGCTTTAGGCCCTTTTGCGCTCATGAACACCACGCCGTGAGTCCTACTCTCCACGCGGGTACTCTGCCTGGAGTCGGCTGCTTAACTGGACGGAGGCATATGCGACGGATCCCGCACGGCTAGTTGTGGGTTGTACGGGCTGCCGTGTTTGTCGATCCTACGACCTCGAAATCATTTAGGATGGTCTGCCGACACAACCGCGCGCAGGTACCCACTGTGCTTACGCTCTGCGGACACAAAGAAACCGCCGCACCGTTCTCGTACACTGCAGCCTCCGCAAACTTCGAGATAGAGATTCTTCCAATCGGAAATGGATCGCCTCGCAAACCTCCAAAAATCTTCGGACAACACGCAAAGTGGGTGATTGTAGATGGAGACGTTCATTCCACGAATCGCAAGATACTCGACCGCGCTGTGCAGCTCGTGCCGGTAGTCATAGGGATCGATCCAGAGGTTGCTCAAATTCGGCCTCGTGAACCCTGTTATTTCGAGGCCCATCAGAGCGACGTGAGTGGCAAACGGGAGATTCCGATAGATGAACTCGGCGAGATCATAGAGTCGAGGAATCGTCAGCTTATGTAAAACCACCCGGATCTCGATCGGCTGTTCGTACCGGGCGAGACGATGAAGGCCTTGAATAGTCTGGTCGAAGGCACCCCGTGCTTGCACAACGTAATCGTGCTCGGGCGCATTGTCCGAATAGACCGGTATACCCACTGTGAGACGAGGATGAGCGACGGCCATGAAGGCTTGGGTGAAGTCCGGCCAGGCAAAACGCCTCCCGTTTGTGAGCATATGAATGTTGGTCTGCGGTAGTCGTGCCTTCAGCGCAGCCATCAGCTCAAACAGACCATCGCCTAGCAGTGTTGGTTCACCCCCCGTGATCCCCAACTGGGCAGGGGATGGTTCCATGAGGCGAATGGCCTCAAGATTGACCTGCACTTGCTCGGAATCGTCACGATCTACAGGCGGCTGAGAGCACATCAGACAGAAGCTGTTGCACCTCTCAGTGGCGAACAGAAAATTATGCGACGAATCGGGTCGAAAAATCGTTCGGACTCTGCCGGACTGCGGCGTCAATACAATTATGTCCCCGGATCTTAGATGCTCGACGCTTTTTGCAGAATGGATAATTGGTACTTTGGGCAGAGCTCCATCGGACGAGAGACTCGATAATGACAAGCTCGTGACGATCGCACGATAGTTTTCGATTCCCTCCCATTCGAGCGGGTTTAGATCGGTAACTAACCCGGCGACGCCCTGACGGTTCGCATCTGGCTCAGGATTACGGGCAACCCGCGCGACCAAAGGCCGGGTGAAGCCAACCGGCCGCCCGTAAGTCGCAAGTGAAATCACATTAGAACCTCAGGCCACACTTCCCGGACGCTTTTGCTTCGAATCCAAGCAAAGAAAATCGCCGAGTCCTTAGGATTCTCTTCGCCGAGTAGCGAGAATAAGTGTCGAATCACCTCCATGTTGCGATGGCAGAATGCACTCGTCGGTCGGTGGCCGACCATGTCGCGGCTGGCCGCGTAGTGAAACACGGGATCTGCGCCACAATACGATTGAAACGCACAGTCAGAGCAGCCTGGAAGGGATTCCACAACTGAGGACTCGGTTAGGGTGACGAGCTGTGTGCTGCGAAAAATTTTCTCGTAGTCATCCTGATGCACGTTGCCGAGGCGGAATCGCGTGTCTCCCATTTCAGCTAACATTCGCGATTCGTCAGAGGCGTATACATCACCGTCGTAGTTGTACACGGCGACCGAAATGCCAGCGCCCGCAGGAGACTGCAGATCGACGTAGGAGGTTGAGAGAGGGGTAAGAATCTTCGTCAAAATGATCCTCGCGTAGATCTCTGCGAGATCGATTCCTCGTCGGTTAAGCTCAAGTATGTATGAGAGCCCTTTCCTATAGAAATCCAGAAACCGTGCAGTCTCGTATCCCGTCTTTGATCGTGTGCGCACTGCGAATCCGTAGGGACTTATCGGTCGTAGAAATATGGAACGAAAGCCACGTCGAACGTATTCGTCGATAATTTCGATTGGGTAATCCAAGGAAAGGCGGGTCGTCGTCATCAGTGCAGCCACATGTACTGGTCCTACAATGTCGCGTGCCCGCTCGATGCCTTCTATCGCGAGTTCGTAGCTGTTACCTCCCGGACGAGGTCGATTAGCATTATGGATGAACGCGGGTCCATCGAGGGATGTAGAGATGTCGATTTCTTCGTCCCTAAAATACCGCAGGATCTCATCGGTAACGACGGCGAGATTAGTCGCAACAACGATGTCCAAACCCTTCCCCGATTGCGCAGCCCTCATCTTCGCCCGAGGAACGATGAACCGAATAAGATCAAAATTTAGAAGCGGCTCACCTCCTTGAAACTCCAGGGTCAAATGAGATGCCGGACTCCTAAACATCAAGTCCAACGCCTTTTCGGCCGTTTCCTCGGACATATCGTATTTTCGCCGGTCTGTACTCTGCCGGGAGACCTGACAATAGAGGCACGAATGTTCGCAGCGCAGCGTAGTCACGAAGATATGAAGCTTGGTAAAGCCATCGAGGAAGCTCTTTTTGGTTCGATACTTCGTCGCCAGCAGATCGAGGAGCGGAGAAGATCGATCATCGAACAGAAATTGGCGGGCACGGAGCCGGAGATACAGATCCGAACGAGGATCGATTTTGCGCCTTACCACTTGTTGAGCAGTGCCGGTCGGCACCAATCAGGTACTCTCCGGCCTCATTGACGAGGACCTCGCGGTTCGAGTCGAGCGCTAAAAAACGGAATGGAAGCAGTCGATACCCTGAAAACTCGCCTTCGCCAAATGCCACCGCTTCTTGAAATCGCCGCGGCATAGTAGAGCTTTATTCCAGCAAGCCCCGTAGGGCCGTATGCGCCGACAAATCGAGTAGTCGGTTAAGGAATGCGCGAATCGTGGCATCGTTCAGAGTTCCACCTAAGACGTCTGAAAGCCTTACGATCGTTTCGCGTTCACCATACTCTAAGACGCTCACAGACAGAGACGAACGATATTCGTCAACGGCGATGGAGAGGGAGGAACGATCATAGATTTCGGCAATCAGTACCAGCTCCACCGCATTCGCCCCCTGTTATTCACGCGCCTTCTTCTCCGCAGGGTTCAGGTCAGCGAGCTGTTCCACAGGGTCTCTATCGTCTCCAACAGGTGCGTCCTCAAGAACATCGCCCTCTGCAAACGCTTTCGCCACTATAAGGTCCCGCAAGGTCGCGGTCTCGCGGGCGATCTCGAACCTGAGTTGGTGGTCGAGAAGAGCGTTCTCGAACTCGCCGGTAACGGTTTCGAGGTCCTGACTGTTCGACTTGGCGGCGAGACGGATCGCGAGGTGCTGTTCGTCGTACCTATAGATGAAGATAAAGCATCGATCCGTGAACCAGTAACAAGTTTTCAGGACCGCGGTGCGACCGTATATGGCTTCGTCGACGAGAAGGGTTATTTCTCTCCCGTTCCGACTAATCGCCTCCACTGCCTGGCTCTTTTCGCCGACGCCCAATTCTAGCGATAACCACCAGAAGCGTGAGAAGCATGGGATTCGTGTAAGGCATGCGACGCGTGCGACTCATGGCCCTGGGCCAATTGAACTTGGCTCCCCACTTGGTTGAGCAGCAACTTCGGTTTGCCTGAATTCGATTGAGCGTTTACTTGACTAGCTGCTGTCGGAGGAGTGCTGGCATTCGCGGCCGCAAATGGTAGGCCGAGAAGGCCAAGCGCCGTCGCGCCAACCGCAGCGACCAAGGTGCGGAGTGCCTTTGGCCTTCTCGTCGTTTTTTCTTGGCTATCAGCAGGTTTCGGGAGCTTGGGCTCGGGCATATTGGTCCCCTTTCCGAATTCGACTAATTGTAGGCTTACGCTCATCGCAAACAGCAGGTCAACGCGGCTGTCGTCAAGAATCCACTGCATTCAGTACTGTGCCGCTCTAAAATGACTGAAAACAACAATGAAGTATAAAAAGTCAAAGGCAGATAGACGGCAAAATGTTTACAACTCGACCGCGCGTTTGAGAGCTTCTCCTTTGGTGCGGAGATTCGCGACTAGGATTGGCGCCGCAGCCGGAAGCGCGCCGATACTTGACGTCGCTTGCGGTTCGGGCAGAAACACCATCGTCTTTGCTAAACTGGGATGCTCTATCATCTGTTTGGATCGGGACCAGGAGCTGCTGTGCCGCCTGCCGAACAATCCACGAATACTTCCGTTGCAAATGGACTTGGAGGTAGATCGATGGCCGTTCGATCGGGGTCAGCTCGGCGGAATCGTCAATGTTCATTTCTTACTACCCGAGATGCTTCGCCATTTTAAAAGTTCTTTGTCGCCTGGCGGGTATCTTCTTATCGAAACCGTTCCAGCTCACGGACAGAACTATTTGGAACTCCCCAAGGAAGGGGAATTGAGGACTGCGCTCGAAAAAGCTTTTGATTTGGAATTTTACAAAGAGAAGAAGACAGGACCGCCAGAATACAACAAAGTCACAGTACGGCTGCTCGCCAGACGGCGTGAGCGAGTTCACGCTCGTAGCCCCAGCGCTCCTATTTTCAATCCGAGCAATCACATCAGCTGAGGACTGCACTCCCTTGATTGAGGCCGGCCGCGTGCTATGGGCAAGACCGCCCAGGCGATCTAAGAGTGGGCCTCAGCTCTGATTTTCTGAGGCGTCGTGTCTCGGGGGCCAGGCTCTGCCTTAGTTCGAAATTCGTCTCCGGGAGGGGGTCCGGGTGCGCTGCTCGAGGTGCGGTGCCCAGGAGCCGAATGCACCGTTCGGGGCTAGGCCGGGCGCGGACTTTTGGAAATTCGGCCGGTCATACCTCCCGCAGTCAAATCAAGGGCGAACTCGTTACTTTTGACTTGCCTCTGACCCGTTACTGCGCGCACGATTGTCCGACACGGAGGCACGTCCCCTATGGCATCGCGACCGATCGCCAACGGCAACATCTCGTTCGGACTGGTTTCGATTCCCGTGAAATTGTTCTCTGCGACCCGTTCCAAATCGGTCAGCTTCAACCTGCTCCACGCGAAGGACCTAAGCCGCATCCAGCAGAAAATCTACTGTCCGGTTGACGACGCGATCATCGACCGCAGCGAACTGGTGCGCGGGTACGAGGTCGAGAAGGGACGCTACGTCACCTTCACCGACGATGAACTAAAGCAGCTCGAGGCGCACGACGACCATACCATCGATATCACCGAATTTATTCCGCTGGCCGAGGTCGACCCCGTCTATTTCGAAGAGTCGTACTATCTTGGATCCGAGGCTGGAGCGACGAAAGCCTACCGGTTGCTGGCCGACGCGATGGAGCAAAGCGGCCGCGTGGCGCTGGGCCGTTTCACGATGCGCGGCAAAGAGCATCTGGTGATGATCCGGCCGTACGCGAAGGGTCTGATGCTGCACACCGTTTACTATGCCGACGAGGTGCGCTCAGCCGACGAAGTGGATCGCGCCACGGCCGAACCGGTTAAGGAAGCCGAACTTATGCTCGCCACTCGGCTGATCGATGAGCTCACCCAGAAGAAGTTCGACGGCGCCAAGTATCGCGACAGCTACCGCCACCGCGTGATTGAGGCGGCGCAACAGAAGGTTGCCGGTCAGGAGGTGAGCGAGGCGGTGGTGGTGCCGCGCCGTGGTCAGGTGATCGACCTGATGGAAGCGCTCAAGGCCTCGCTCGAGAAACGTGGAGTGCTGGCCCAGGCCGAGGCCGGCGAGCAACGCGGCGCTGCAGACCAGATCGCTCCAGAGGGCACGGAAAAAATCGCTGCTCGCGGCGGCGAGGGGCGGACCGGCGCGCACGCGCCCGCTTCACGACCGGTTACGGGACGACGGCGCGGGGCGAGCAAGAAGTGAGCTAGGCTTCGGGGTCGCGCGCTCCAAGTGCTTGACCTCATGGGACCATTTCCGCGTCTTGATCCTGCCGCCGCTCGGCGATTTTATGGGCGCGACTCAGTTAGCGTGTACAGTTGCGGGAGCCGTCATAAGAACCTGTTTCTCTCAAGAGGGCAGCAGAACTGGACCGGACCAAAGAGGCGCATTGATGGAAGCTCAAACCCAGACTTGGCCGATTGGCGGGTTTAATTTCACGGTTGATACCGCCGGGGCTCCCTCATGTCCCCCGGTTTTGCTGCTACACGGATTTCCGCAAAACCGCCGTATGTGGCGCTATCAACTGAGCGCTTTGGCAGCCGCGGGATTTTACGCAGTCGCTCCCGATCAGCGCGGCTATTCATCAGGCGCGCGTCCGCGTGAGGTAGAGGCGTACACGAGCGACCTGTTGACGGGTGACGCCCTGGCCTTGATGGACGCCCACGGCGCGGAACGTTTTCATCTTGTTGGGCATGATTGGGGCGGCCAGCTGGCATGGCTCATCGCAGCAGCCCACCCGCAGCGCGTCGCGACTCTGACGATGTTCTCACGGCCCCATCCGGCGGCGTTCGCCCGCGCGCTGGTGAAAGATCCGGAACAAGCAGGGCGCTCGCGGCATCACCGGAGCTTTCGTCAGCCCGACTCGATCGAGCGGCTTGCACAGGATAATTTAAAGCTCCTCAGAAGCGCTCTGGAGCGCGAAGGTATCGCGGCCGCGGACGCAGATGTTTACCTCAGGCCGCTCAGTGAAGACGGTGCCCTGCAAACCGCCATTAACTGGTACCGCGCGTCCACAATTGCATCCGCGGCAATTGTGCCGGTTTCAGTCCCCACTCTGTACATTTGGGGCACCGCCGACGGAAGCGTCGGCCGCCGCGCTGCGGAGTTGACCGCGGAATTTGTCCGCGGGCCCTACCGGTTCGTCGAGATCGAGGGCGGAGGGCACTTCATTGTCGATCAATCTCCCGAGCGTATCGCCGGGCTTCTGGTCACGCATGTGCAAAGCGCCGCCATTTGAAAATCACGCGGACCGACCTTTAATTCCTCGATCTCTTTTCTCGCTCGGCCCGAGCACCTTGCCATACCCCGGTTGATTGTCGTGGCCGACTACGACTGCGCCGCGCCAGATTCTTGTCCGGTGTGAGGCCGAATCTCGGTGCGATACTTGCCCCCTTTGACGGTCCGGCCCAGTTGCTCAATCGCGCCATCGCACGTCCATCCCGCGGCGCCAGGCTGAAGCGTGGCTCGGCTTCAACCCATCCGCTACGTGGTTCCGAGCTCAGAGCGCTGCGGGCATGGAAGCGTGAGCTAGGGGAAGCCAGGCCCCACGTCTTTACTTCGCTGCGCCGCACCCATGACTCGGCGGACGGTCCATTACGTGGTCGCCAAAGCCTCGCAGGCTGCCGCCATCGGGGTTCCAGTTCACCCGCACATGCTGCGCCACGCGACCGGCTACTATCTGGCGAACGCTGGGCAGGACACTCGCGCGATCCAACTCTATCTGGGCCACAAGAACATCCAGCACACCGTCCGGTACACGGAACTGGCCTCTGGCCGGTTCAAGGATTTCTGGAAGGACTAGCGGCGAGAGACCCTCGAAATTCGGGGACTGAGTGCTCTCCGCCACTACCTCGGGTAACGCCGCGGCATAAACCATGTTAAGTAAAGGTTCGAATCAGTTGACGGGGCTATGGGGATGCGCTGCCCAAGCTGCAATTCCGATAATCCAGGGGCCACCAAGTTCTGTGGCAACTGCGGCAAGCCGCTAAAGAATCAGTGCGCTAAGTGCGGCGCTGAAAATCCACCACAATTCCGGTTTTGCGGCCAGTGCGGCACCGCGCTGAGCAACGCTCCAACAGTCGCCCCGGCGGAGCCTCCGCCGTCAGCTTCGACAGACCGCGAGGCCGAGCGGCGGCATCTGACGGTGCTGTTCTGCGACCTGGTCGGCTCGACCGCGATCGCCGCGCAGCTCGACCCCGAGGAATGGCGCGAGACGGTGGCCGGCTACCATCGCGCGGCCGCCGAAGCGATCACGCGCTTCGGCGGTCACGTCGCCAAGTACCTGGGCGACGGCGTGATGGCGTTCTTCGGCTATCCCGAAGCGCACGACAACGACGCAGAGCGTGCCGCGCGCGCAGGCCTGGCGATCCTCGACGCCATCGCGAAGCTCAACGAGCAGCCCGGGCGTCCGAAACTGTCCGCGCGGGTCGGCATCGATTCGGGCGCGGTGGTGGTGGGCGCGGGCGCCGGCAAGGACGCCGACGTCTTCGGCGACGCGCCCAATATCGCCGCGCGGGTGCAGAAGCGGCCGCCGAACCCGGCACGGTGCTGATCACCGACGCCACGCATCGGCTGATCTCGGGACTCTTCGTGGTCGAAGATCGCGGGGCGCAGGCGCTCAAGGGTATCGAACGGCCGGTCCAGCTTTACCGGGTAATCCAGCCCAGCGGAGTGCGCGGGCGGCTCGAAGCGGCTGCGGCGGCTGCGTGGACTGACCCCATTCGTCGGGCGCGAGGACGAACTGCGCTCGCTGCTGAATCGTTGGGAGCGCGCGCTCGATGGCGAAGGCCAGGTGGCGCTGATCATCGGCGAGGCGGGAATCGGCAAATCGCGTCTGGTGCAGCGCTTCCACGAACAAATCGCGGGTACGCCGCATACCTGGGTCGAAGCGGGCGCCGGGGCATTTTTCCAGAACACGCCCTTCTATCCGGTCACCGAGATGCTGCGGCAATTCCTCGGCGACGCGCCGGCCGCGAGGACCAACTCGCGCAACTCGAGTCCGCGGCTGACGCTGACGGGACTCAAGCCCGCCGAAGCGATCCCGCTGATCGCTCCGCTGCTGAATCTGCCGCTGCCAGCCGAGTATCCGCCATCA
The DNA here is from genome assembly GCA_963837035.1 of uncultured Pseudomonadota bacterium. GTDB lineage: Bacteria > Desulfobacterota > Binatia > Binatales > Binataceae > JASHZA01. The sequence continues at coordinate 18,575 of CAWIMH010000004.1, read as the reverse complement.
ACGCTGTCACCCGAGCAACAACGCCGCCGGCTGCTGGCGACGCTGGTCGAATGGGTGCTGGGCTCTGCCCGCGCGCAGCCGCTGGTGATCGCGACCGAAGATTTGCATTGGGCCGACCCCTCGACGCTGGAGCTGATCCAGCTGCTGGTCGAGCAGGGCGCGACGGCGCGGCTGCTGCTCCTCTACACGGCGCGGCCCGAGTTCCGTGCCGCCATGGCCGATGCGCGCGCATCATACGCAGATCACGCTCAACCGGCTGAGCGCGCGCAACGTCCGCACGATGGTGGCGCAGGTAGCGGCGCCAAGGCGTTGTCGGACGAGACCATCGCGGCGGTGGTCGAGCGCACCGGCGGCGTGCCGCTGTTCGTCGAGGAGCTGACCCGGGCGGTGCTCGAGAGCGGCGATGCGAAGCTCACCGGACGCGAGATTCCGGCGACGCTGCACGACTCGCTGATGGCGCGGCTGGACCGGCTGGGGCCGGCCAAGGAAGTCACCCAGGTCGGCGCGGTGATCGGCGGCGAATTTTCCTACGAATTGCTGCACGCGGTCCATCCGATCGCCGAAGACGGATCTGCAACGCGCGCTGCGCAGTCTGACCGACGCGGAACTGCTGTACGTGCGCGGCATCGCGCCCGACGCGACCTACCAGTTCAAGCACGCGCTGATCCGCGACGCCGCCTACGAGGCGCTGCTCAAGAGCCGCCGCAAGGAACTGCATCGGCCGGTCGCGCGCACCATCGATGAGACAGTTCCCCGCGCTTCAAGGAGACCCATCCCGAAGTTCTCGCGCGCCACTGGACCGAAGCGGGCGACATCGAACTGGCGATCGCGCGAATGGTCGCGGGCGGGCAAGACCGCGCAGGCGCGCAACGCTTTCAGAGAAGCGCAGGAAAGTTATCAGCAAGCCATGGCGCTGCTCAACTCGCTGCCCGAATCGCCCGCGCGCGACCTTCGCGAACTCGAACTCCGGCAATCAGTCGTTGGATGCTTCAGGTGACGACGGGTATGCCGCTCCGGAAACGGTCGATGCCAGCGAGTGTGTGGCGGCGCTCGCCGAAAAAAGCGGCAACCTCACGCAGCTGGTCAATTCGCTGGTGATCGAGATGTTTCACCGCCTGCGTCACGGGCGATTTGTCCGCCGCCGGCGCGCTTGCCGACCAGTCGCTGGAGCTTGCCCTTCGCGAAGGCAGTCCAGCCACTCTTGCGAGCGCGCATACGTCTCCAACTGGAGACGCGCTTTGCAGCCTGGCGATCTCGCCGGCGCCGAGCATCATTTCACCACGGGACTCAAGTTTTTCGACGACCCGGGCTTCAGGCAGCTTCTCCGGCGGCGCCGTCGGACCTTTGCTAATTGCGAGCCTGGAATGCGTGGATGCTCGGTCGCAGCCGACGCTGCCCGCGAGCGCTATGGCCCAGATGATGGCGGTCGGCGAATGAGAACAATCCGTACGACGTCGCGTTCCCGGGGTATCATGCGGCGATCTCCGGCTTTGGATGGGAGAATATGAGCAAGCCGAGGCTCTAGCGGCGCGGGCGCTGGAACTCGGAGCAACATCAATTTCCGCTGTGGCGCGCATTCCCAGGTTTTCTGGGCTGGCGCGAGCGCAGCTTGGCCGGGCGAACGAGGGGATCGGGCTGATTCGCGAGGGAATAGCGGCATCGTCGAGTTCGGGGCCGCTAGCCATCGCCTATTATCCAGCGTTGCTGGCCGCCGCGCAGCATCGCGCAGGCGCCGTCGCCGACGCGATGGAAACGGTCGAAGAGGCGCTCCAGTCTAATCCCGAAGAACTCGGCTACCGGCCCGAGACTATCAGGGTTCGCGGCGAACTGCGGCTTAAGCAGGGGCAGGCGGAATCAGCCGAGGCGGAATTTCGCGAGGCGATCGCGCTCGCGCAGCAAGATGGGCGCCAAAGCGTGGGAATTGCGCGCGACGATCAGTCTCGCGCGATTGCTCGCAAAGCAGGGCCGCCGCGACGAAGCGCGGACGATGCTCGCCGAAATCTACGGCTGGTTCACCGAGGGCTTCGACACCGCGGACTTGAAGGACGCGAAATCACTGCTGGACGCACTGAAGTGATGTCTGGGTTCTTCCGCACGTCAGCATCTACTGGCCTTATGTTAAAATTGGAGGCGATTTCACATGGGGAGGCTCGATAACAAAGTTGCAGTAATTAGTGGGGCAGCCAGTGGCATGGGCCGCGCGACTGCGGTTCGCTTCGCCGGAGAGGGCGCCGCCATCGTCATCGCTGACCTTAACCAGGAGGGCGGCGAAGCGGCCGTACGAGACTGTCGAGAGAACGGTGGCCGTGCGGTCTTTCAGCGAACCGATGTCGCCAGTGAGGCGCATGTCAAAGCCGCGGTTGAGCGGGCCGTAAGCGAGTTTGGCCGCCTCGATATCATCTACAACAATGCCGGCCTGGTCGGGGCCCAAGGATCGATAGAGCATACCTCGGTTGACGACTTCGACAGGACGTACGCCGTCCTCACTCGCGGTGTGTTCCTTGGGATGAAACACGCGGTCCCCGAGATGCGCAAGATAGGCGGTGGCTCGATTATATCGACCGCATCAGTAGCTGGCCTTGCGGGCGGCTACGGTCCGCATGCGTATAGCGCTGCGAAGGCGGCGGTCGTCAATCTTACCCGCTCAGTAGCGCTCGAGGTTGCCAGGCACAAAATTAGAGTCAACTGTATTTGCCCCGGAGGGATCAACACGCCGATCTTCAACGCTTTCTCGACCGACCGTGCGCTAATGGAACAACTGCTCGCAAAATTCCATCCACTCAAGCGTGCGGGGCGTGGGGAGGATATCGCCGCGATGGCCCTATTTTTGGCGAGTGATGAGTCCGAGTGGATCACCGGCACCGCGATGGTTGTGGATGGAGGATTGACTGCAGGAAGCACCATCTTCGAGAGCCCGGAATGGGGTGGTGATCCCTACGCCTCGAACGTGTACGTCGGACCATCTTTTGAAAAACGCTGACACGCACATTGAAAAACTCATTAGTTACGCGCATCTGCGCACAACGCCTGTAAAGCAGGGCCGCCGCAACGAACCGCGCACTATGCTCGCCGGAATCTACAACTGGTTCACCGAGGGCTTCGACACCGCCGACCTGAAGGACGCCAAGGCCTTGCTCGATGAATTGGCGAATTAGAGATGGTGAGCCCGGCAAATATTTCTCGCGCCAAATACGGCACGGAAGTGCATATGGAGGAAAAAGATGAAGCGCCGGGGAACTGACGAGGCCATGAGCGATGCTCGCAAGGCGGCGATGGCCCTTGGGCCGCAAATTCGCGAAGCGGCCGACGAAATCGAGCAGGAACGGCGCTTGCCACCCCGAATCGTCGAGGCGATGAAGCACGCGGGCATCTTCGGCATCGCGATGCCGCGGGCGTGGGGTGGGTCGGAACTCGATCTGCCCGAGCAGTTGCGGGTGCTGGAGACGCTCTCGCGTTTTGACGGCTCCGTCGGTTGGTGCGCGACGATTGCTAGTGCCGGTGGCTTTGTGTCCTCCTGGCTTCCCGATGAGGCTGCGAGAGAATTGTTCCATGACGCAAACGCTGTCGAAGCGGGGAGTGTGCTTTTCGCGGGCAAGGCGATACGAGTCGATGGGGCTATCGCGTGAGTGGGCGCTGGCCGTTCAACAGCGGCTGCCAGCACTCCACGGTTCTCGCTTTCAGCATCCACATCATCGATAAGGACAGCAGACCGAGCGTACGCTCCGAGGGTTTTCCCGAGACGCGAATCTGCTGGTTGCCTACATCACAGGCGCGGGTCCTCGACACTTGGTACAGCACTGGTTTACGTGGCAGTGGCAGCCACGACGTTGAACTGAAAGATGTCTTCGTACCCGAGGCGCACACCGCAAGCTTTCCGACATTCCTGATTTCCGTCGTCGCGGACCCCTCTACCGGCATCCCTTTACCTTCGCCTATGTCGCCCCTGCGACGGCGCTCGGAATAGCTCGTCACGCGATCGACGCCTTCATCGATATCGCCAACCATCGCGAGATCACACTCGCTGCGCTCGGCGGTCAGAAGGTGCTGTTGCGGATGTCTCCTCACGTGCAAGTTGCGGTTTCGCGAGCGGAAGGCCTGGTTCGGTCGGCCCGCAGTCTCGTATATGAGGTCGTGACTGACATTTGGGAAACCCTCGCTAAGGGGTGAACCGCTGACCAACGAGCTACGCGCTAGTTTCGCGTTCGCGATGACCAACACGCACCGAAGCTGCACGGAAGCCGTCGACCTGCTTTACAAGTCGAATGGTGGGTCATCCGTTTACGCTCGATGCCCACTCGATCGCTGCTTTCGCGATATCCATACGGTGAACCAACATCATTTCACCTCGGTCGCCTTTGACGAAAAAGCTGGCCAGGTGATTCTTGGCCTCGAGCCAGCTGACCAAATGTTTTAGGACAGCGGCTATAACAGAGCAGCGACCAGGAGGTTCCCGGTACTAGGACATTCTCTCAGCGATCGAGAAGGCTCAACTATCGGCGACTTCAGCGGCACGACGTATTGCTGCTCGAAGTAAACGAGTAAGCGGCTGAGCACTCGTCGGCTCGGACCGACGATCTATTAGGTGATATGGATGAGCGCGCGCGCACCACTTCATCATCTTGATCTGAACATGTCGGATACTGGATCGCTCGCGTCGATTCTATGTGCGGATACTGACTCATCTGGGCTATCGGCCGGTCGACTATTCCGCAGCCGGTGAACCGGAGGGGTTCGATTGGCTGGCACCTGACAGCGTCGGAAGGTTCTCTATCGGGCTCTACCGTGCCAAGCATCCCAAGCGCGCTCATGAGCGTTATTCGCTTGGCGTGCATCACATCGCGTTTGCAGCTAGTAGCCGCGACGATGTCGACACACTATATCGTTTGTTGCAGGAGATAGGTGCGGAGGTCTTGGACGCTCCGCGAGACTATCCGAAGTACGAACCAGGCTACTACGCCGTGTTCTTTCTCGACCCTGACGGGATCAAGCTCGAATACGTCTTCACACCAGATGTCTGAACCGTCACCCCTGGCCAAGCTTGTCCCCTACCTGCGCGTGTACAGTATCTGAGCTGCAGATGCCGCCTGGTTCGGCGAGACTCTCCAGCCGCGCGGCAACGTTGACGCCGTCGCCGTAGATCTGCAGGCCGTCGACGATCACGTCGCCGAGATTCACGCCGATGCGAAACTGCATCCGGCGTGCGGGTGGCAAATTCGCGTTTTCAGCTTTGAGCGCAGACTGGGTCTCGACCGCACACTGGACCGCATTGACGACGCTGGCAAATTCAGCGAGGACGCTGTCGCCGGCGGAATTGACGAAGCGACCGTGATGCTGTTCGATGAGGGAGTCGATTAGTCTGCGGTGAGAGATAAGGGTGCGATGAGTCGCCTCTTCGTCTTCCCCCATCAGGCGGCTGTAGCCGAACACGTCGGCGCAGAGTATGGCGGTGAGCTTACGTTCCATACGCGGTTCAAGTCGGTGGAAAAGTCACTTGAGGCCCGCCCTGCGGAAGTCGCGGGCGTTGCGTTTGTTCAGAGCTTCGTTCTTGACTCCCGGCAGCGATGCCAGAGTGAACCGTGGGCTGTTCCGCATGATCTCGCTTGCCTGCGCTCGCGCGTCGTGGTCGCGGCCAAGCTCGGTATAGGCAATAATTATGAAGAGGTGTGCGACTAGATTGTTTGGGAATGCGGCAAGGTGCCGTTTTAGAACCGGAATCGCTTCCTGGTAGCGTCCCATATCAACGTATGAAATTCCAACCATGTAGGCATAAAAGTCATTATGCAAAGGATCGAGCCGCATTGCTTTCTCAGCGGCGCGAAGTGCCTCTTCGGGCCGTGCAGAATTGTTGAGCGCATCTGACAGATCCGCGTAGCCCCCAGCGTTGTTAGGGTCTACTGCAACTGCGCGCTCCGCCAATGCCAGCGTACGATCATATCGCCCTTGCATCATATAGACATAGGTCATCACCGCCAGGGCACTGCTATTGGAGTCATCCAATGTCAGCGCCTTCTGTTCCAGTTCGGAGGAACGCAGTAAGTCAGCTTGTGGGTTCACGCTCCATTGGTTCCACACATCGAACCACAGCGTTTTTCCCTGGATTGCATAAGCCTCAGCAAACTTCGGGTCCAGCTTGACGGCTCTCTCGGCCCACAGCCGCGCCTTCGCGTCATCTTCCTTGGTCCAGCGCAAGCTGTATTCAACTGCCCGGAGAAAGTCGTCGAATGCCTCCAGGTTGTCCGTTGTAGGCGCACCCAACCCCACCCAGTGATTCATCCGATCCAGCTTCAAGATCAGGCCGAGCGTGGTCACAACCTTGTCGACAATCTCGTCCTGTACCGCAAAAATGTCCTTGAGCGGTCTGTCGTAACGTTGCGTCCACATTTCCGTTCCGGTACTCGCGTCGACCAACTCGACCCCGATTCGTACTCGGTCGGCGGCCTTGCGCACGGTGCCCTCCAGCACATACTTCACACCCAACTCCTTACCTATCGCTTCCTCCTTAGTAGCCTTGCCCTTGTAGGCGAAGCTGGAGTTGCGCGCGATCACAAAGAGATCGGGAAGGCGCGAGAGAGCATTGATAAGCTGCCCAGTTATACCGTCGCTGAAATACTCTTGCTGCGGGTCGCCACTCAGGTTCGTGAACGGCAACACAGCTATCGACGGTATACTCGGCAATGGCAGCGCCGGTTTCCCCTGCGGCGGAATCGAGGCGCGTGTGTGCGGCGGCTTGAGCGAAAGATTCTGCACCAGCACGATTGTCCCGACGATGATCGCGATCCCGGTCAATGACAAGACGCCGCCCCGCCAATACCTTCGCGGAATCCGTCGTGTCGTATGTGGTGCCGCTGCCGTCCCGTTCGGCAGCACCCGAAAGACTCGAACCGGCTCGGCGATGTTCTTGACAGCTTGATCACCGAGGTCTTCGAAGCTGAGTGGCAGCTTATTCCTTATGTTTTCGTGGACGGTCCGAGAGATGCAGATACCTCCCGGCTCGGCCAGACTCTCCAGGCGCGCGGCGACGTTCACGCCGTCGCCGTAAATCTGCTCGTCGTCGACGATCACGTCGCCGAGATTCACGCCGATGCGAAACTGCATCCGGCGTGCGGGTGGCAAATTCGCGTTTTCAGCTTTGAGCGCAGACTGGGTCTCGACCGCACATTGGACCGCATTGACGACGCTGGCGAACTCGGCCAGCACGCTGTCACCAGCAGAGTTCACGAACCGCCCATGGTGCTGTTCGATGAGGGAGTCGATTAGTCTGCGGTGAGAGATAAGGGTGCGATGAGTCGCCTCTTCGTCTTCCCCCATGAGGCGGCTGTAGCCGAAAACATCGGCGCAGAGGATGGCCGTGAGCTTACGTTCCATATGCGGTTCGCGGCGGCGCGGAACTCACTTCAATCCAGCCTTGCGCAAGGCGCTCTCAAACCGTTTGCTGGCGGCCTGGTCCTTAACTGGAGGCCACGAAGCCACAATATACTCTGGGCTGATTCGCTCGATCTCGGCCGCTTCGGCTCGGGCGTCCTGGTCGCGGCCTAGCTCGACGTAGGATGCTGCCATGACAAGGTGAGCAACTAGATTGTTGGGGTAGGCCGTCAGAGTCCGTTTGAGAGCGGTTATCGCCTCCGGGTAGCGTCCCATCTGATAGTAGGCAATTCCTGCGCCATACGCATAGAAGTCTGGTCTAACCGGGTCTAGGCGCATCGTCTTCTGCGCTGCGATAAGTGCCTCTTCGGGCCTCACCGAATTGATCAGTGCATCCGAAAGAGCCTGATAGTCCGCAGCCGAGTTGGGATTGATGGCAACCGCCCGCTCCGCGTCGGCCACGGCTTGGTCAAATCGCCTTTGCGCCCAATCGCTGTAGCTCAAGAGCGCGAGGGCATCGCTATTGGAGTCATCTAGGGCCAGCGCCTTCCGCGCCAGTTCGGCGGAACGCTGTAAGTCTGCTTGAGGATTCTTGCTCCACTGGTTCCAAGCATTCTGCCAGTAACTCCACCCCATAAGGGAGTATGCCTCGCCAAACTTGGGGTCCAGCGCGATGGCTTCTTGGGACCAGTGCCGCGCCTTTGCATTGTCGTCCTTCGTTAAGCGAAAGAAGTATTCGAGGGCACGGAGGTGATCGTCGAAGGCCTCGAGATTGTCGGACGGTCGAAATGATGACCCGTGCGGAGTTTTCATCTCGTCCAGCTTCAAAATCAGACCAAGCGTCGTCACCACCTTGCCGACAATCTCGTCCTGCACCGCAAAGATGTCTTTGAGCGGCCGGTCGTATCGGGCGGTCCACGCTTCGGTCCCGGATGTCGCATCGACCAACTCGACCCCGATGCGGACCCGGTCGGCGGCCTTCTGCACGCTGCCCTCCAGCAGGTACTTCACTCCGAGTTCGCGACCGATGTCCTGAACCCGGGCCACCGTGTTCTTGTAGGTAAAGCTCGAAGTGCGGGCTATGACAAAGAGACCGGGAAGGCGCGACAGTTCATTGATTAGCTGGTCGGCAATGCCGTCGTTGAAGTATTCCTGCTGCGGGTCACCGCTCTGATTGGAAAACGGCAATACCGCTATGGAGGGAATACTCGGCAGCGGCAGCGACGGTTTCTCCTGCGGCGGAATCGATGCGTGAGTATGCGGGGACTTGAGCGATAGATGCTGCACCAGCACGAATGTCCCGACAATGATCACAAGCCCCGTCAGTGACAGCACACCACCTCGCCAATACCTCCTTGGAATCTGTCGTGTCCGTGGCGCTATCGTACCCTCCGGCAGTACCCGGAAGACCCGCACGCCCTCGGCGATGTTCTTTACGTGCTGTTCGCCGAGGTCTCCGTAGCCTAGCGTCAGCTTGTTCTTAACTTGGTCGTGGACGATGCCGGAAATGCAGATGCCGCCGGGCTCCGCCAAGCTCTCCAACCGCGCAGCGACGTTCACCCCGTCGCCATAGATTTGCTCGTTCTCGACCATCACGTCGCCGAGATTCACGCCGATACGAAACTCCATGCGCCGCGCGTTCGGCAAACCTCCGTTTTCAGCCTTGAGTGCGGTCTGGATCTCCACAGCGCACTGGACCGCATTCACCACACTGGCAAACTCGGCCAAAACGCTGTCCCCAGCCGAGTTTACGAACCGTCCGCGATGCTGCTCGATCAGGCTGTCGATGATCTTGCGATGAGAAGACAGGGTGCGGAGAGTCGCCTCTTCATCTTCCCCCATGAGGCGGCTGAAGCCGAACACGTCGGCGCAGAGTATCGCGGTGAGCTTCCGTTCCATACACGGCTCACACCGGCGAAGTACTCACTTCAAGCCCGCCCTGCGGAGGTCGTTCCGAAACTTCTCGCTCCTGGCCTTATCCTTAATTCCCGGCCATGATGCAACAGAGTAGTGTGGACTGATCCGCGTTATTTCATTTGCCTCAGTCCGTGCGTCTTGCTCGCGGCCAAGCTCGACATAGCTCACAGCAATGGTCAGACGGGCTGCCAGATTGTTGGGGTAGGCCGCCAGGTGCCTCTTTAGAACGTTGACGGCGTCGTCGTTGCGTCCCATCAGATAATAGGCAAGCCCGGCGCTATACGCATAGAAATCCTGTCTAGCTGGATCCAGGCGCATCGCTTTCTTCGCTGCGTCGAGCGCCTCGTCGGGTTCCGCCGAATTGACTAACGCATCCGCCAAGGCCTGATACGCCGACGCCGAGTTAGGATTGATAGCAACCGCCCGCTTGGCGTCGGTCACCGCTTGATCGTATCGGCCCTGAAACCAATTGAGGGGACTCAAGAGCGCCAGAGCATCGCTATTGGAATCATCAAAGGTGAGGGCTTTCTGAGCACATTCGTAAGAATGTCTCAAGTCCGCCCGCGAATTATGAGTCCAGTGATTCCAAACGTCACTCCAGTAACTCCATGCAAGGAGAGCGTATGCCTCGCCGAACTTGGGATCCAGTTTGATAGCTTCCTCGTACGACTGCCGCGCCTTTGCATTGTCATCCTTCGTGACTCGCCACCCGTACTCGACCCCGCGGAGGAAATCGTCGTAGGCGTCGAGATTGTCGGTCGGACCGAAAGGACGCTCCGTGGGGAGTTTTCATCTCGTCCAGCTTAAAAATCAGGCCAAGCGTCGTTACCACCTTTCCGACGATCTCGTCCTGCATCGCAAAGATGTCGTTGAGCGGTCGGTCATAGCGCTGCGTCCACTCTTCTGCCCCGGAACTCGCATCGACCAACTCGACCCCGATTCGGACGCGATCGGCGGCCTTCTGTACGCTGCCCTCCAGCACATACTTCACTCCCAACTCGTTGCCGATCTCATGCTCCTTAATCGCCTTGCCCTTGTAGGCGAAGCTGGAGTTGCGCGCGATGACAAAAAGACCGGGAAGCCGCGAGAGGTCATTGATCAGCTGGTTGGTGATGCCGTCGCTGAAATATTCCTGCTTGCGGATCGCCACTCAGGTTGGTGAACGGCAGCACCGCGATCGACGGCATGCTCGGGCAGCGGCAGTGCAGGTTTCTCCTGCGGCGGAATCGAGGCATGAGTATGCGGCGGCTTGAGCGACACGTGTTGCACGAGCACGAACGTCGCGACGATGATCGCCAGCCCGTCAACGACAACACGCCACCTCGCCAATACCTGCGCGCGATCCGTCGCGTCGTCTGTGGTGGCGCTGCCGTCCCGTCCAGCAGCACCCGAAAGACACGCACCGGCTCGGCGATGTTCTTTACGTGCTGTTCGCCGAGGTCCGCGTAACTGAGCGTCAACTTGTTCTGATCTGGTCATGGACTGTCGCCTGAGATGCAGATGCCGCCCGGCTCGGCCAGACTCTCCAGCCGCGCCGCGACGTTGACCCCGTCACCATAAATCTGCTCGCCCTCGACCATCACGTCGCCGAGGTTGACGCCGATGCGAAACTCCATCCGGCGCTCGGGCGGCAGATTCGCGTTCTCGGCCTTGAGCGCGGTCTGAATCTCGACGGCGCACTTGACCGCCTCGACCACGCTGGCGAACTCGGCGAGCACGCTGTCGCCGGCGGAATTGACGAACCGCCCGTGATGTTGCTCGATAGGCTGATCGATTATCTTGCGATGGGACGTAAGCGTGCGCAGCGTCGCCTCCTCATCCTCCCCCATGAGGCGGCTGTAGCCGTACACGTCGGCGCAGAGTATGGCGGTGAGCTTGCGTTCCATCCTGGCTTAGGGGGAAGCGATACTCACTTCAATCCCGCTTTGCGCAAGTCGTTATTGCAGTCGCTTGTTCAAGCTACGTCCTTGCTCAGATCCCTTTCGGGCGGCACGAGACTGAACCCCGGGCTGATCCGCATGATCTCGGCAGCCTCCGCGCGCGCGTCCTCGTCACGGCCAAGCTCCGTATATGCCACTATCAGACCAATGTGACCCATGGGCTGTTGGGATATGCTGCGACATGTCCTCTTAAGAATCGGAATCGCTTCCTCGTAGCGCCCCATTTGAACGTACGCAGCACCTACGAATAAAATCCGTAGAAATCTTGCCTAGCAGGATCGAGGCGCATCGCCTTCTCGACGGCGCGAATTGCCTCTTCGGGCCTTCCGGAATTCAGTCAGCGCATCCGTCAGAGCCTGATAGCCCTGGCGTAGTTGGGATTGATGGCAACGGCCCGCTCGCCGTCGGCGACCGCCTGATCGAACTGTCTTTGCATCCAATCGATCTCGCTAAGTAGTGCGAGGGCAGATGCCATTAGAGTCATCCAGGGCCAAAGCCTTCTGAGCCAATTCGGTGGCGCGTTCCAGATCCGCCTGCAGGATTCTCGCTCCATTGGTTCCAGCGCACCGAACCAATAGCACGCCCCCAGAAAAGCGTAAGCCTCCGCATATTTCGGGTCCAGCTCGATGGCCTTCTCGATCCACTGCCGCGCTTTGGCGTTGTCGTCTTTCGTCAAACGCCACAAGATTTCAACGCCACGGAGGTAATCGTCGAACGCCTCGAGGTTGTCGGTTGGCCGCCCGCATTCAACCGTGAGGCAGTTTCATCTCGTCGAGCTTAAACAGCAGGCCCAATGTCGTCACCACCTTACCGACGATCTCGTCCTGCACCGCAAAGATGTCCTTGAGCGGCCGGTCGTACCGCGCCGTCCACTCTTCGGTGCCGGTACTCGCATCGACCAGCTCGACTCCGATTCGAACTTGGTCGGCAGCCTTGTGAACGCTGCCCTCCAACAGGTACTTGACGCCCAGCTCCTTCCCGATCTCTCTGCTCCTTAGTCGGTTTGCCCTTGTAGGCGAAGCTCGAATTGCGCGCGATGACAAAGAGACCGGGAAGCCGCGACAGTTCATTGATCAGCTGGTCGGTGATACCGTCGCTGAAATACTCCTGTTGCGGGTCGCCGCTCAGGTTGGTGAATGGCAACACTGCGATCGAGGGCATACTCGGGCAGGGGCAGCGCCGGCTTCTCCTGCGGCGGAATCGACGCGTGAGTCGTGCTGCGGCTTGAGCGACAGATGCTGCACCAGCACGATCGTCCCGACGATTATCGCCAGCCCGGTCAACGACAGCACGCCGCCGCGCCAATACCTGCGCGCAATCCGTCGCGTTCGCTGCGCCGTCGTCGCCGCCCCGTTCAGCAGCACGCGAAAGACCCGAACCGGTTCGGCGATGTTCTTGACCGTTTGCTCGCCGAGGTCCTCGAAGCTGAGCGGGAGCTTATTGCTTATGTTTTCGTGGACGGTCCGCGAGATGCAGATGCCGCCCGGCTCCGCGAGACTCTCCAGCCGCGCCGCGACATTAACCCCGTCGCCATAGATCTGCTCGCCCTCGACCATTACGTCGCCGAGGTTGACGCCGATGCGAAACTCCATCCGCCGCTCAGGCGGCAGACTCTCGTTCTCCGCCTTAAGTGCGGTCTGGATCTCGACCGCGCAGTTCACCGCCTTCGACCACGCTGGCGAACTCGGCCAGAACGCTGTCGCCGGCGGAGTTGACGAAGCGGCCGTGATGCTGCTCGATTTGGCGAGTCGATCAGTCTTGCGGTGGGACGTGACAGGGTGCGCAGCGTCGCCTCTTCATCCTCCCCCATGAGGCGGCTGTAGCCGTACACGTCGGCGCAGAGTATGGCGGTCAGCTTGCGCTCCAAAGCTCACCCCCGAGTGGCATCGTCCTGCTCAGTGCAGAGGGTTGTCAATCGCATCCTGGCGGTCCATTTCCTGCCTCGTAACACTAGAGGGCTGGCGGCCCCGAATCTCTCAAGACGATGACGCCGCGTAACGCACGAGGATGGACAAAACCGTGGGTTTAGGCTGGGTTTCTGCTCCCGGGAATTGCAATGGATGTGCCGCGCGCTTTGGAAATCTTGCTACCGCCTCCGATCATTGGTTTGTTAAAATTCCTACACCGCGACACACTTCTGCTCAATTGTCTATTGACAACACAACTGTATGAGCGAATAAGCAAAAAGCTCAGCTTCACATACTTATGCCTGAGGACTGGACGGAAGATGTCCTAAATCGCTTTATTCGTGCCCTTCGCAAGCTGGGTCATAGAACAACGAGCTGAAAAAAGCAGGGGGATCCTATGAAAATGTTGGTTCGAGTTCTCATGATCACTGGTTTCCTGGTGACAGTATCCTCGGTCGTCCTACGTGCCCAGCAAACCGATCGCAGCGAGATGGACGACTTGGCTGAAGATGACGGAGAATCAAGGCGATATCCCGGTTGGCACCAAGATCACTATGCAGAACTGGCAGCAGTACAAACAGTTCATGCCGCTGGGGATGATCAAGCTGTTTCAGGGTATCTACGGCTGGAAGATGCCCGCAGACGTCGAAATGAACGTTGGCCCGGCCAGGTTCGACCTTATTCCCAAGAGCTGGATCGAAGCGACCGAAAAATACGGCTCACAAACACAAGTTGAAGTTCTGCCCAACGGGCACTACCGGATCAAGAACTACCACGCGGGAACGCCCTTCCCGAATCCGCAGGAACCGAACAAGGGCTGGAAGATTCTGGCCAATAACTTCTGGTTCGTGCGCCCAGCGCTGTACGTTAACACCCCGGAAAATTACGGCACGGTCTGGGCGGTGGATCGGTTCGGCAATATAGCGCCGTCAAGCTTCGACGTGGTCTATCGCCAGACTGCATATTTAAGTGACCCGGGGTTCCCTAATGAGGAAACCTACGCGCCTGGTACCTGGCAGACGCAATGGGGTATGCAAGAGACGCCGGAACAGGCGCGCTACACCGCCGCTCTTGGAATGTTTTACCAGGATCAGGAAAAGAACCCCTATCCGGATACCTTTGTCTTCGTGCCCGCTCTGCGTCGCTCACTGCGCTTGTCGACCAACTCGCGTTGCTCTCCGGTCTTCGGTTTCGACTGGTCTTACGACGACGCTAATGGCAATGGTTTTAACGGCAGCACGTCAGTGTACACTGCCGACTTTCTCGGCGACCGCAAGGGTCTGGGCATGGCTAACTTTAGTGACACCTCGGAGGGAACGAATTTCCCTGGCGATTACGACATGCCGATCGCCTGGCCCAAGCCGTCGTGGGGTACATGGTCGCTACGCCCCGCATCGGTAATCGATGTTCATCGGATTCCCAGCGAGGCTGCTGGATATTGCTATTCCAGCCGGATAATGTACATCGACAAGGAGCTCTGGGGTGGAGGTTGGGTTGATTTATACGACTCTAACCGAAAGCTTTGGAAGGCGATCTACTACTTCGGCTTTTTTGCTGATATCCCCGGACTCGGTCACAGCGGTAATGGTGTGGCGTCAGTCGCGTACGACTTGCAGAACACCCACATGACGGTCTGGTGCGGGTACGCTAACCCTTTGAAACGAAAGCCGTACATCGATTCTCAGGTGCCGAAGGAATATTACAATGGAGTCAAGTATGGTACTCCATCCGGTCTGATGCAGATTATGAGGTAAGGACCGCCTGCAACTGGCGACTGAACGCCTGTGAGGCGAATTCACATGAGAATGAACGACGGGGCGCGGCCTACCTACTGGCCGCGTCCTCTTCTCTCGCATCGACTCGTAGACCCGTTGACGTCTTCCCCACAGAGTTTCGTCCCTGACAGGGTCTACTTCAGGCCAGCCTTGCGCCAGTCTGTCTCAAAGTTCTTGTGCACGTTTACGTTCTTGAGTCTGCGAAGCGAGGCGACCGCGAAATGCGGGCTGATCCGCATGACCTCGGCGGCCTCGATGCGCGCGTTCTGGTCCCGACCTAGTTCGACGTATGCAACAATGATTGCAAGGTGAGCGACCAAAATGTTTGGATACGCTGCGATCGTCCGCTTTAGTTGGGAGGCAGCCTCCGCGTATCTTCCCATCTCGTCATAGGCGTTTCCGAGCATGTACCCGTCGAGGTCTCGATCGGCAGGATTTGGCCTTTCCTCCACCGCGTCGAGGAGCTGACTCCCCAAGTTGACTCCCACTCATGGCCTATTTTCACTTTCACCACTTTTTTAGGGTCTCCGTAGAGCCGTCGATTGCTGCTTCCATCAAGGAAGCAACCGGCGCTTTATCGCGTAAGGATATTGTTGCTGGCTGTTCAGAACCGCTCGTGAGGTATTGAGGTCGTGACGGATTCTCCGGTCGCGTCGTCTGATTTATTCCGAGTGCTTTCGCTCGATGGTGGGGGAGCCAAGGGTTTCTACACCCTCGGCGTTTCTAAAAAGAGATCGAAGGTCTAGTCGGATGTCGTTTGCATGAGCGCTTCGACCTGGTGTTTGGGACGAGCACGGGAGCGATAATCGCGGCGCTGATAGCGCTAGGGCATTCCGTCGACGAAATTCACGATCTCTACAAGGCACATGTTCCTGAAATCATGAAGAGGTGGCTTCGGTGCACTAAAACACGGGCGCTCGCTGATGCTGCAAACGAAGTCTTCGGTGAGAAGAAGTTCGACGCGGTAAAGACAGGCGTCGGAATTGTCGCCACGAGATGGGTCATCGAGCAGCCCATGATTTTCAAAGCTAGCGTCGAGCAGGCTCATGGTCGGAAGGGGACGTTTTCGCCTGGCTTCGGTTGTACCATCGCTGACGCGGTGCAGGCTTCGTGTTCAGCTTATCCATTTTTCGAACGCAAGACCGTGACGACGGGTGCTGGCGACCATGTGGAGTTGATCGATGGAGGGTACTGCGCCAACAACCCGACGCTCTATGCAATTGCTGATGCCGTTGCTGCGATGAATGTGAAGCCAGAGAATGTGCGGGTTGTAAATGTTGGCGTTGGAGGCTACCCGGAACCTAAACGATCTCTGCTGAGTAAAATGACATTTCTGAGGTGGTGGCCCAGTTCGAAGCTTCTTCAGAAAACATTAGAGATTAATACACAATCGATGGACCAATTACGGGCTGTCCTATTCAAGAATATAGCGACCGTGCGAATCAGCGACACCTTTGCCGAGCCTGAGATGGCAACAGATTTTTTTGAGCATAATT
This sequence comes from uncultured Pseudomonadota bacterium, assembly GCA_963837035.1. Classification (GTDB taxonomy): domain Bacteria; phylum Desulfobacterota; class Binatia; order Binatales; family Binataceae; genus JASHZA01. Next base: position 2,178 of record CAWIMH010000004.1, on the reverse strand, counting down.
TGAAAAAGCTGAACATTCTGCATCAGCGTGGCCGTAAGTCATTTGAAAGCCGGGAAAAGGAATTACACAACTTCCTTTGTTAGGAATTAAATATGGCCATACCTGAAGCTCAGCTCGACACGTGGTCTCATCAAGGAGCAGGTCCCGGATCGCGTGATACTTACGCGACGGTGAAACGCGCTCTTCAAGCATCGGATACGAAATACGCTGGTAGGGGCTTCGAAGTATTTTTGCAAGGATATTACGGTAACGATACGAACATATATGCTGAAAGTGATGTTGATATCGCTATTAGGCTGGATGACATTTTTCATTATGATATCACGTCGTTGACCCCCGAGGAGCAAAACCGCTTTACGGCGAATCTTGTTCCGGGGACTTATCCATACGCGAGCTACAAAGCCGATGTTGTTGCCGCGCTATTAGATAGCTTCGGTAATGACGTGGAGCCGGGTACAAAGGCGGTCAAAATCAAGGCGCGGGGAAATCGACGAAGTGCCGATGTAGTGGTCACAACCCAGTTTCGCAAGTATTACTCAAATCAATCCGGTCTTTGGTCTCCACCAGATGGAATTTGTTTCTTCGATAGCAGCTTCAATCGGATAGATAACTACCCCAAGACCCATTCGGCAAATTGCACGACGAAACACCAAGACACGGACTCGTGGTTCAAGCCTATGGTCCGGATTTTCAAAAACATGCGCAGCTGGCTAGTCGCCGCCGGTGCCATTGAAGATGGCTGCGCCCCTTCTTATTACATTGAAGGACTGCTCTATAATGTCCCAAAGGATAAGTTCGGCAAGAACTACGGGGACACGTTCGTGGCCGCCATCAATTGGATTCGTCAGTGCAAACGAGAGGATTTGAAATGTGCGAGTGAACGGCACTGGCTTGTAAGAGATGGACGGCTCACGAGTTGGCCGACAGCCAATTATGATAAGTTTCTAGGGGCAATTATCTCGCTTTGGAACAATTGGTCTTGAGGTTAAGCCACCGCTGCCCTCGTCCCGTCAACCATACACGGTTCGGCACCTGGATGGACATCTGCTTCCGCACCATCATCAACATAGGAAACCGCCGAGTTGGTTATATTGGTCTGCCCCCCAATGCCCGTCAGATCATACGGTAGAGTTTTGGTTGTTTTCCCCCGCAGGGGGCGTAATCAATTTCTCCATTTTTAGCTGTGCGAACTCGATCGGCGTCCAGAGCGCCAAGGCTCGAATGCGGACGGTGATGGTTATAATTGGATATGCCGCTAAAGAACTGATCCATTTACCGCTGTAAAAGTGAGCCACCCCGAGCCGTAGACTCCGGCTGGAAGCCGGAGGATGGGGATGCTGAAGATGGATCAAGTGCATGTACTGCGACACAAGGTGCTGAACGAGGGACGGAGCATCCGGCGCGTGGCGCGTGAACTCGGCTTAAGCCGCAACACGGTAGCCAAGTACCTCGATCAGCCCGAGCCGGTCAGAAGTTCGCGGCGACAGCGGGAGCGGCCGGTATGGGAGGCGGTGCAGCCGCGGCTGGAGGAGCTGGTGGCGGAGTGGGAGCCGCGGACCACCGGCAAGCAACGGATTACCGCGATGCGGCTTTATCGTCAGCTCAAGGCGGAAGGCTATCAGGTCGGCAGGACATTGGTGGGTGACTATTGGCGCGAGCGGCGGCGGCAACGAGCCGAGGTCTACGTGCCACTGGTTAATCGCCCGGGCGAAGCGCAGATCGATTTCTTCGAGGTGGTGGTGGAAGTCGGCGGCGAACGGCGCAAAGCCTGGGAGTTCCTGTTGCGGCTGATGTACTCGGGCCGCGAGTTCGCTTGGCTTTACGATCGCTGCGATCAGCTCGCCTTTCTCGACGGCCACGCGCGGGTGTTTGCCCACCTGGGCGGAGTCGCGCGGCGCTGCGTATACGATAATCTCGCGGCCGCAGTGCGCAAGATTGTCGGTGCGGCGCGAACTCACGGGCCGGTTCCTGGCGCTGGTCAGCCACTATCTGTTCGAGCCGGACTTCGCCCGCATCGGCGAAGGGCACGACAAGGGCGGAGTGGAAAGCCGCGGTAAGGCGATCCGGCTAGAGCATCTCACTCCGATTCCGCGCGGCGACAGCCTGGAAGCAATCTCGCGCCAGCTGCTCGCCGAACTCGACGCCGCGTTCCCCGCGCGGCACCGTGCTGGAAGGTCC
>CAWIMH010000003.1:0-6964 GCA_963837035.1 uncultured Pseudomonadota bacterium | reverse complement strand
CACGGCGCCCACGTGATGTGCGTCCTGATCACTTCGACCCAGTCCGGCGCGCCCGGAGAACCGGCGAGTCGTTGCGCCATCTCGCTGAGCGCTGCTTTGCAATCGGCCTGCGACAGCGCGCTCGACGGGATCGCCGCGTTGTAGGGATAGACTTCGGCCAGCGCATTGGCGCCACCGTGGCGATCGCCACCGCAGTAGATGAGGCCAACGACCCTGATCCGGGAGGAATGCGAGTCTGCGTGGTTGGCAGGGAGTTCGATGGTCATGGGGACGAGTTGCCGCGCGACGCTGGGAATCAAGTCGGGTAGTATCACCACGCGCATCAAGGGTCCTTGCTCGGCGTGGGCCGCAGCCGCGCAAAAGATGAAGAGCAGCGACGCCATCGAGATGCTTGCGAGACTCCGCAAACTGTTCATCATCCTATTTGGAGGCGAAGAGTCCCCTTCGTATAAGCTTGGCATGATGACCTTTGAACGGCGCCACGAGTCCTTACTGCCTCGTGCACTGTTTGTGCGGCGTCTCGCACGATGGAGCGCTGTAGCGGGCGCAGTCCTTCTGGGCTCTCTCGCATTGGGCATCTGCGGCTACCACTTCCTCGAAGGGCTGCCATGGGTCGACGCGCGCTCGATGCATCGATGATCCTCGGCGGTATGGGTCCGGTCGACCCGATTCGGACCACGGCCGGCAAACTGTTCGCGTCATTCTATGCTTTGTACAGCGGCCTTGCGATTATCAGCGTCGCTGGGCGGTTACTCGCTCCGATCGTTCATCGCTTCCTCCACAGGTTCCAATCGCAAAACGTGAGTCATATACCTACGGCAACATTGCAACGGCTTATTTCAGACCCCAACTGCCGCCTGAATTGGAATTCGACACGGACAGGCGCCGTGGCAAGCGCCTTGGACTCAAAACTGGGCTCGAACCTTGCGTTTGCAAACCAGCTGATGTTGGTACAAGTCTGAATCAGGATTTCAAAATGGAAATCTCGGTTCATACCGTTTAGGGAGGTAAGGTTATGCCTAACAATACCTTCAAGGTTATCGACGTGGTGGGGGAGTCCGACGAAAGTATCCATCAAGCTGTGCGCAACGCGCTCAAAAAGGCCGGCCAAACCATCCGCAACATCCAGTGGTTTGAGGTGGACGAAATTCGAGGCGTGGTACACAACAATTCGCCGGTGTTCCAGGTTACGCTCAGGATCGGGTTTCGCCTCGAAGGCGAACCGGTCTGACGCCGTTCTCCGGGACGGCAACCGAAGAATTAGTTTGCGGTCTGCTCAGCGCGATCGAGGCGTGACGCACCTCGCGCGTCGGCTGGCCGCGGTGCCTCGCCGCGCATGGAAAACGCGCGGCAACCGTCGTCAGCCCGCCGTTCCGATGCGAAGTCCACCATACGCAGCTCGGGCGTCGCCACCGCGGCGGCCGCGCGCGACTCAAGACGTATCGTTAGTGCATAGTCGCGCCGGATTTCATCACTGTCGTCCGCAAAAATTCTGCGACAGTCATGCAGCGCGCGCCATAAAGCTGTACTCGTGGTGAAGCCCGTTCAAGACGGAGTGAGCCACAATTTGGGTTGATTGGTCGAAACGATGCCTATGGCGTTGCGGCTGCACTGGCAGAGCCGGAGGCGGATCGGGAATGCCTGGTCCCAAAGAGGAGTGTGGTCTGCCTCGGTTGTAATGCGGCAACCACGACATCAGAGTTTTCCGAAGATGCCTTTCCGTTAACGGGATAAAGGTCTTGGGCGTCACCACCGTCAATGCGTTTCGCCAGTCGAACCAGCGACTGAGCCATACCAGAGTCAAGCGTGTTGGATTGTCGGTCCGTCGGGGCTTGATTCTGCGTTCCTGGTAGAAGGCGAGCTGTTTGCGTAGGAAGAGATTCTCGGCCGCAAGCGAGCTTTTAGATCGTAAGCCGAGGGTAAACAGGCGGAGCAGATCGCCGAAAATGTTGAGCCAACACAGGCAAGATTTCATGATGGACCGCGGTCCTTTTATCGTCGATGTTCTCCCTTCAAATTGGTCTTAATTTCGTGCATTTCAAGCCAGCGCGACAATTTTTGCGGACGACAATTACGAGGCGAAGCGGTTCCTGCATTTTCCGTCAAGAAATGGGAAATGCCATTCGGCTGGCGGACTGCCTGCTGCGATCGAATGTTTATGACCTCCAATCGAACGTCGCCGTGGGACGGAAGGCAAACGCCAATGCCGACAGTAGGACTGCTTGACGGAGGGCTGTTATCGGAATCATCTCGCTCCACCGAATCGCCATTGTTGGGGCATTCTCCGGAGCACGGCGCGAACGAATGAGCGGGCTCGCGACACCCCCACGGCCGAGCGCAAAACTCTTTCCCTAAGCGCAAGGAAATTTGCGGAGCATTATGCGTGGCCAGGCAATGTACGGAAGCTTGAAAATACCTTCGCTCGAGGATCTCATCTCCGCTCCTTTCGCGGTTAAGATGAGCCAAACACCCTCTCTTCCTTAATCACTCCAATCTGTTCAACTTGTGCTGACGAGGACACCCCGACGCTCAATCGCTGAGAGTTGCGAAAGTCGTTGGGGCAGAATGGATTTTGTGATCCACTGAAGCGCATCGCGCGATGGCAGAATTTTCGGATTCAGGCAACCAAATTTCTTCACCGCGGATCTTTTTCAATGAAATCGCTGGCTTGTAAAAAAATCGCGATAACAAACTTGTCGCACAAATGAAAAGAGCTTATCACTTTCTTGCCGTTGAGCCGCGCTGCCTCGCGCAGCAGGCTGCTGCGGCATCGTGGACTGCGGTGGCAATTGAGCGCTTTCCGACCGTTGCGTTTGCGATCAAAGGGGGTCGCGGTTCCATCCACTGTTTGAGCGAGTTGATATCAGCCATCTCTGTTGGTGAATCGGCTCATTCAGAGCGAAGGAAATTGGCCTTATCCACAGCTGTGGATAAGCTTGTGTGTAATTCATCGGAAAAATCTCGGGCTTTAATTCCGAGGACCTGCAAAGGGGGGAGGGTCTCTCAGGAGGATTTTGATGGAAGCATTATGGCAAAAGGCCAGCGGCAGATTGCGTGAGACGCTGGGACAAGTCGGTTACGAAACGTGGATTGGTCCGCTCAATTTCGTCTGGACTACAAGGGAAGACCGCAGTTTTGGAGGCCCCCAATAAATTCTTCCGCGATTGGGTCAACGAGCGTTACATCGAGGTGTTGCGCCAGTCGCTTTCAGCGGAAGCCGGTGACACACTCGACGTCAACCTCACCTTCGGCCATCGCAATGGCAATGGCCAAGCCAAGGAAGTTGCCGCACCATCGCGACCGGCTGCGATCGCCCGCCCGCCGGTCAATGAATCACAAACCAGAGAGCGGCGGCCGCAACTCAATCCGCGCTATACCCTGGCCGAATTCGTGGTGGGCTCCGGCAATCAGTTCGCGCATGCGGCGGCCGTGGCGGTCGCCAATCAGCCCGGCGAAAAGTACAATCCACTGTTCATCTATGGCGGTGTCGGCCTAGGCAAGACGCATCTAGTCACGGCGATCGCCCATCATCTTCTGGCAAGCGCTGAGCGGCCGCGCAAAATTCTTTTCATGCCAGCGGAGATCTTCATGAATGAGCTCATAAGCTCGCTCAGGCGCGACCGGATGGGCGATTTCAAGGAAAAATTCCGCCGGGTCGACGCGCTGATCCTCGATGACATTCAGTTCTTGGCTAACCGCGAGAGGACTCAGGAGGAGTTCTTCCACACCTTTAACTCTTTGCACGCCGACCGCCATCAAATAGTTCTGACTTCGGACAAAGTTCCTCGCGACATCCCGGGGCTTGAAGAGCGTCTGCGCAACCGCTTCGAGTCGGGACTGATCGCCGACATAGCTCCGCCCGATCTCGAGACCCGGGTTGCGATTGTTCAGAAGAAGGCCGCGCTTGAGAACCTCCATCTGTCCGCGGACGTCGCGCTGTATGTCGCCCAGAACGTTTCTTCCAATGTTCGCGAGCTCGAAGGCTGTCTGACCCGGCTGGCTGCCGTCGCTTCGCTCAACAAGTGCTCAATCACCGTCGATTTCGCACGCCAGGCCCTGCGCGATCTGATACACCACGAGGAGGTAAAACTCGACATTGAGACCATTCAGAAGGTAGTCTCGGGCTGCTTGCACGTGCGCTTGGCCGACCTGAAATCGAAAAAGCGCACCCAGCACATCGCGTTTTGTCGCCAGGTCGCGATGTATCTCTGCCGCAAGCTCACTGATAGCTCCTTCCCGAATATCGGCGAGCAATTCGGGCGCGACCATTCAACGGTAATCCATGCCTACAACCTGGTCGCGCGGCGGGTAGGCAATGATTCAGCGTTTCGTCAGTCGATCGAAAAGATTGAGCGCGACCTGAAGAACGTCCGCCCCGGGGCGCCGTAACTGTTGAGCGCCGTGTGGACAATCTGGTTACAAGCCCGCAGGTACCAACAAGCGGTTGGCCGGGCGGCCGTGTGTGTGGCGAATTGCTACTTGTTGCCAGGCTCAACAATTTGCCCACACACGAGAAGCGCCCAAAAGCATATGCGGAACCGAAAGCGGCCGGGTTAAGTGTGGGGGGGGCGTCAAAATCTCCACGGTCGCTCGAGCGTTGACCGCGGCGCAGCCACGCGCGCGCGTCCGCAGGTTAGGGCAGGGGGGGGTGCCGGTTTCGAGCAAAAAGGGGGATGAGTGCAAGTTTCGAGCAAAACCTTCCGCGATCGAATCGTCGAATTGCGGCGTGTTCCCGCACGTGAGCTGATTCCCAATCCGCGCAACTGGCGCCGGCATCCCGTGCGTGGCGAATTGTTGATTTTGGCAAAATCGGTAATTCGCCACACACAGGAGGCACAACCATGCAAAGCATCGAGCACACGCTGCGCGCCCTCGATCGCACCGCGGCGGACGAACAACAGCAGCTGCAAAGGCTCGACAAAACTCTCACCGACTATCAGGCCCAGCTAAACGCGGTCCTCGACCTCGACAAAAGCGACACCCAGGTCGCGGAAGCGCCAGCCGAACCTGACCTTGAGACTGCGGCGCTACCTTGCCGCACCCAATCAGTTACGCCAGGAGCACAGCCAAACTCACTGCCCGCCCCGATACCCTGATCCAGCAATCAGTCGTGGGCTTTGACCGGCCCTTCTATAACTTCGGGCTTCATATTAATGAGTTTGGACATATGATTTTTGACGTAGTCCGCGGCCAGATGGATCGACTCATCAGCACCAGCTTTATCGTTGAAGACGCTGACCGACGCCCCCTCACCTTTGCCGGTATCCAGCCAGTAGTAGCGCACGAACCCCTTGGCCTTCTTTATGAGGGGCACAAAGTTCTCGCGCACCATTTTGTCGATCTCTGCACTGTCCTCCGGTTTGAAATGGTAGTGGCGAACGACTGCAAACATAACGTGTCCTCCTTCAGAGTCTATCAATTGTCTCAAGGTATCACCTGTAGCTCTCTCTCTGCCAATGAGGGTGAGACAGTTGGGGTAGGGTAATTTCCGGAGTGGGGCGCAGCGAATGGACGGCTGGAACCAGGCGGACCGGTTCATCGCCGCGTGGCGCGCCGCGGGCTTCCATCTAGCCGGGCACATCGTGTTCAGCAAGAGCTACGCCTAGTCGGCCAGCTTCATGCGCTACCAGCACGAGCAAGCCTACCTGCTGGCCAAAGGGGACGTACCCCGCCCGCGGCTACCATCCCCGATGTCATACCTTTCCTCTACCGTGCTGGTGTTCGCGATCGTGCTCGCCGGCCCCACAACGAAGGACGCCGCCTCAAGTGAAGCGCCTCCGCCCGCACAATGCCCTGGCGCCTGGCGGCGACTCCGCGCCAGTTTGCCTTGTGCGCGCGCCTTTTCAGCCGCCCCGGCTTACCGAGACTCGTTGCGAGGGAGAATCAAGGCCAGCGAAATACCGGCGCTGGTTCAGTTTGAATTCGAAGATCTTCCCCATTTGGCTTCGAGGGCTGCTGCTGCTGGCGCAACAATGACGGCAGCAAGCATCGCTATCACCAGTCCGCCAGTCCATGTTGATGCCCAAAATGCGCGCTGCCATGGCCACCATGATCGAAACAACGAGTCAAGCGCTGCGAAGCAAAGCAACCAAAGGCAGAAGATATAAAAATCGATCACGAGTTTAGTCATGACCATGCACCGGAACCAAGCGAGCGTCTAAATGAAAACATATACTTTTGCTGTTGGCGGCGTTGCGAATTATGTAAACGCCCCTGGTCTTCACAGAGCAGAGCTTGGCGCCAGACCACCATTGTTTATGCGCTGCACTCGACTCCGCTGAGGTCTCGGATCTCGCGTGACGCTCAGCCCGTTGTGCGCCCAGCCGCCGATCACCTGCTGCACGGCGTCCGGGTTGAGCCCCAACGCCTCGCAAATAACGCGGCAGGCGAAGAGGCGTCGAGGCGGCGGCTGCTCGACCGGGAGGAGCGACGCTCGCCCGCACTTATGCGAGCGTGCGCCACTTCGCCAGATGGATTCATTTCAAGGTGCATCCCTTCCCGCTTGGCTGCCCGACTGACGGCGTGAGACCTCCGCGCGAGCCCGAGCCCCAATGGAAAGGACTCTCGCGCGCTGACGAGCTCCCGGCTGCTTGCCGCCGCGCAGACGCTTCGCGTGCGACCTGGCCGCGGCACAAACCAAGCCCTCCGCGACCACGCCGCGATCGCGGTGCTCCTGGGATGCGGGCTACGGGTCTCGGAGCTATTGAGCCTCGACTGCGATCAGTACACGGCCGCGGCTTTCGCAAGGTGCTCGCCAAGGGCGGCCGGATTCGCGATTTCGTTCAGGTGAAAAGCGACGCGCGCAAAGTGTTGGAGGAATGGCTCGCCGCGCGCGCCGGGGCACCCGCAGATCCGATCTTTCCCACGCGGACCGGAGCGCGCTTGTCACGAATGCAATTTTTCAAGGCGCTGCAGCGCGTGGCCGACCAAGCGTACGCGCATCGGAAAGACGGGGAGCGCCTGT
>CAWIMH010000002.1:0-137804 GCA_963837035.1 uncultured Pseudomonadota bacterium | reverse complement strand
AACGACGGACGAGGAGCGGGCGACGTGGGCGAGCGAGCCCGGATGGGCCCGGGCAAGGCGCGCCCGCTTCGCGAAGATCTCGGCCGGCCGCTCTGCGATCCAGGCTAACGACGACTATCTGGCTGGCAAGATTTCAGAGATCAAAAAGCCCAGAAAATACGACCGTCAGCTGACCCCGGCGGAACTTACCAGAAGCAGCTCGACGCCAACTTCCGCATCATGGAGCAGATTCGGGCCCGCGTGGACGCGATTGTCAAAGACCCGAAGACGGCCGCGGCGCTTAAGCCGTACTACCCCTACGGCTGCAAGCGGCCGACCTTCCACGATGAATACCTGCCCGCGTTCAACCTGCCGCACGTCCATCTGGTCGACACCGCCCCGCGCGGCGTAGCCGAGATCAACGAGCGCGGTGTCGTCCACGAGGGGGTCGAATATCCACTCGACGTGTTGATCTACGCAACCGGATTTCAGTGGATGGGCACCTCGACCTTCAACATGGTGACCGGCCGCGGCGGCCGCACCTTGAAGGAGAAGTGGGAGACCGAGGGGACGGAAGACCTTCCTCGGTCTACATAGCAACGGCTTCCCCAACCTGTTCATTGTCACCGGTCCGCAGGGCGGCGGCGGCAGCTTCAACTTCACCGATGCGATCGACGCGCACGGCGACTATGTCGTATGGCTGCTGCGAACCATGCGCGAGCGCGGCGCGCGAACCGTCGACGTCCGCAAAGAGATGGAAGAGGCTTACGCGGAGCATTGCCGCGTGGTCGATGTCGAGACTGCTCCGCTTCGCGACTGCATCTCCTACTATAACGGTGAAGGCAACGCGGCTCCGGGCAGCCTCGCTTATTACGGCGGCGGCAGATGGCATAAGCACCGCATCGCGGCGCAGGCGGCGCTCGAACCCTATATATTCGACTACGGAGATCCCACTGTTTCGGCGGCGGCCGACTGAGCACGCATCCGGCGTATCCCCAAACGGGTGATGCGCACTAACGGAGCCCTGAGAGCAAGGTTCAACTCTCAAAGGCGGCTTGGATCCGGCGCCGAGGCCGCGAATTGCGGGGCAAACTCCACGATCACGGGCACATGATCGCTCAGACCCCGGCCGACCCACTTACTATAAGAGCCAACCGCGACGCTCTGCACCAGGCCCACGTCCTGCTGTGGCACGAAGGCATAATCGATATGGAAGGTCGGACCGGTCCGGGTCCGATCGCGCCAATAGAGTGTGGGATGTTTCTCCGCGCCTTGCTCGAGTCTGTAGAAGGTGTGATAGGCACTTACCAGGCCGAGCGCATCCATTGTAGTCACTGCATTGGCGTGGTTATTGGCCTTGCCAGGTCTGTCCCACCCTACGTTATTGTTCAGATCTCCAGCGACGATCGACGGATGCCTCATAAGAAGGCTCTTGTAGGCGCGGAGCGCCTCAAGCGTCGGCCCGATAGCCGCATCTGGCGCGCCAGACCTGGTCGAGGATTTGGACCGCGCCGATGCCTGCCGGCTGGAAGGTCTACCTCGTCCGCAAAACCGTGATCCAGCAGACCCATGGCAGAAGGGTATGCGGTGTCATCAACAGCCGTAGCCGGACCATCCTCGTCGCTCGAAACGCTGACCGTTACAGCTTTCAGACGCTGGTTCACGAACTGGCTCATTTGCGTACGATCGATGAAGACCTCGATCACGGGCCGGGATGGCGACACCAATTCGACCTTGCGCGATCGGTGCTAGGCGCCGAAATGGAAAGGGACATCCGGCCGATAACCGCCGATCCCGGCGACGGCGCGTCCCTGCCAACCGATACCAGGTCTAAGCAGGCTTCAAAGAAGTTAGATGTCGCGTCTGCCGCGACGGTATGACGTAGAGCACCGGGATCAGCGCAAAGCATGCAATCGCGGCCGGTGGACTGATCCAGGCGACACCAGCAGCCGCTATATAGAGCAGCGGCACCAGTATAAAGACCCGTCGGACGTGACGAACGAAGTCCGGCGCCAGGTCGGGCTGCGTGAGCCTGGATCCTTTCGTTGCGTATTCCCAATGTACATAACGAACGATGCCGGCGAGGCAGAGATTGCCGGCATAAATCATCGAAGCAATCGGCAGTTCCTGGTTCTTGCCCATCAAGGAAGCCGAAAACGGGACGAAGCTTACGGTCAGCAGAAATGCGAGCGTGATGCCCAGATGTACCCGATCGGATCGGACGATCCAATGCATCTCCATGTGATGCCCGTACCACAGGATTCCGAGCACGATGTAGCTTACGAGAAATGAAACGAGCTGAGGCGTCAAGTCGCGCAGCCGCGACAGCAATTGCGCTTGCGTCCCGGATGATGGGGCGTGCAGATCGAAAACCAGGAGCGTCAACACGATCGCGAATACGCCGTCGGCCAGCGTCGTCAGCCGAGCGGTGCTGAGCTGTCTTTGATCAGCGGTTTCCATCTTGGCGACGTCATGCTCAGCGCGACCCGAGACTACAGATCAATTCAGCGGGTGACCTGATTTTCAGCGGGTGACCTGATTTGCCAGTGGGTCACCTGATTTGCCAACCGGCGGTGTAATACATTGTCCGGAACCCGTGTTGAGCGTGGCGCGATTATAGCCTTTCAACGCGCGGCGAATATAGCCTTTCAACGCCCGACCCCCTAAAGGCATCAGTCGCTCATTGTTGTATAGCAACGCTCAGCTTCAGTGCCCGCTCTGGTCGAATGCTGGGCCGGCGGTTGATCCGCGCGATTGGACACGAGCGCCAGTCACCTGCGATATTTTCAGGTCGAGGGCGCCGGCAAAGCTCTCACGAATCGGATCGAAGAGAGGACGCGATGCCCTTTCCCTATAAGAAAATCCTATGCCCGGTTAATTTCGACGAAACCTCGGCGCATGCTGTCGAGGAGGCCGCGGCGCTCGCTGTTCAGGGTGGCGGTGCTCTCGTTCTCTTGCACGTGGTGCAAATTAACCCGCTTGTGTCCATGGCAGCGGCGGAGGGTCCCTCTGGTGGCGAGATCTACGACGCTCAAGTCGATCTCGCCCGCAACCAAGTCGTACAGATGGCGGCACGTCTGCCATCGACTCTGAAGCCCGAAATCGTTGTCGAAATCGGTGACCCGGCAGGGGTTATCCTGGCAACCGAGCAGAAGCTGCAATCGGACCTCGTGGTCATGGCGACGCACGGCCGCACCGGTCTCGGGCGAATCGTCCTGGGAAGCGTCGCCGAGCAGATTGTCCGCGGTTCGACTACGCCCGTGCTCACCATTCGGCTCGGGCAGCGGAACTAGCGCCCGCGTAGTCGCCTCGTCCGATGGTCGGGCCCTCGGTTCCGGCGGTTCGAGGGGGTCCTGAAACTCTTGCAAACCGCTCGGAGCAGTGCCAAAACGGTAATGACGAGAGAACTGTGCCCCGATGCCCAGAGGCGGGCGGCTGAAGACACCACTCACCCCCGGCATCTTCGTAGAGATTGGTCGCGTAAATTCAGAAGTCCTTACCACTCGAATTCGGAGGGAACTGAAAAATGGCTGATTTCGATATTCAAATCAAAGGCGGCACGATCGTCGATGGAACGCGGGTACCGCGCTATCGCGGCGACGTGTGGATCAAAGACGGCAAAGTCGCACAACTCGGCGGCCGCGCACCGGGCTTCGCCAAGAAAGTGATCGATGCCGACGGGCTGATCGTCGCGCCCGGCTTCGTCGATCTGCACACCCATTACGACGCCCAGATTCGCTGGGATCCGTACTGCACCATCTCCGGATGGCACGGCGTCACCTCGCTGGTGCTCGGCAATTGCGGTTTCGGCTTTGCGCCATGCAAGCCGGATTTCCGCGATCGCTCGATGCTCACGATGACGCGCACCGAGGCGATCCCGTACGCCTCGATGAAGGCGGGCATGAACTGGGATTGGGAGACGATTCCCGCAGTACATGGATTCGCTCGATCGCGCCCCTAAGGGCATCAACTGCATCCAGTACATGCCGACCGCTTCGCTGATGACCTACGTGATGGGCCTCGAAGCCGCCAAGACCCGTCCGGCGACGGAGGCAGGAACGCGCCGAGATGGCGCGCCTGCTCGACGAGGGCATGGACGCCGGTCTTTGCGGATTTTCGATTCAGCGGCTCGGCCCCAATTCGGTGCAGGCCGACTTCGACGGTTCGCCGATGGTCACCGACACGATGTGCGACGAGGATATCTTCAACCTCGCGCGGGTGCTGCGTAAGCGTGACGAAGGCTTCATGGAAATCACCCAGGGCACCGGCGATGCCCGCCACGACCTGGATTTCGTCGAGCAGCTGGCCGATGAAGCGCGCCGCCCGATCCTGTGGCAGGCGGTCGTGCCGACGCGCAATAATCCCGAAATCCATCGCCGCAGCCTGCGCTGGATCGAGCGCAACCGCGCCAAGGGCCGCTCGATTTTCGGCCAAGGCGCGACCGTGCGCAGCGGTTTCGCGTTCTCGCTCGAGAACTGGAATCTCTACGACACGCTGCCCGAATGGCGGGTGCTGACCACCGGCACCAAGGAAGAGAAGCTCGCGAAGATGAAGGATCCCGAGCTGCGCGCGGCGGTCATCCACGCCAACGACAATGCGGACGCCAACTTCAAGGCGATCCAGGCCGGCGTCGGCGGCCATCCGAAGCATCTGATCGTGCAGTGGGTCGAGAATATCGAGCCGCTCGAGAAATACGTCGGCAAGTCGCTCGGCCAAATCGGCATGGAAGAGAGCAAGCATCCGATCGACGGTGATGCTCGACCTCGCGATCGCGACCGATCTGAAGGCGGAGTTCCTCGGCCCCAATCGCGGCTTCAACGCCGAATTCATGGCCGAGATCATCAACAAGTCGCAGTTCACTTTCCCCGGCGTCTCCGATGGCGGCGCGCACACCAAGTTCTTCACTGGCGGCGCTTTCACCACCGACTTCCTGCGCTGGATGGTGCGCGACGAGCAGCGGATTACGCTCGAAGAGGCGCACTACCGCATGTCGGCGCTGCCCGCGCATGCGGCCGGATTCCGCGATCGCGGCGTGCTGCGCGAAGGCGCTGGCGGCCGACGTCGTGGTGTATGACCTCAACGGCCTCGGCATCGAGCCCGACTGGGTCGGCGAAATCGTGCACGATTTGCCGGGTGGCGAATGGCGGCGGGTACAGCGCGCGAAGGGCTATCGCTCGATCATCGTCAACGGCGTGGAGACCTTCAAGGAGGGAAATTGCACGGGCGCGACCCCGGGCAAGCTGCTGCGCAACGGCCACGCCTGAGAACCAGACCGGTTCCATCTGATGTCGAGAGGCCGCGGGCGCCGTAAAGGCTCCCGCGGCCTCTTCTTTTTTCGATCATCGATCGGAGGGACGGGAGCGCAATCCTTTGTGCTGATGAAGACGAGCTCGGCGCAGGTCGATGCGTGGCTCTCTCTTCCGCGAAAAGGACGTATCACGCCATCCCGGACGAAAAAGGATTGCGCAGTAAGTATTGGCGGCCGCGGGCCTAACCCTCCATCAGCGACGCCATCTCGGCCAGTGCCTCCGCGAATTCCTCCATGAATTCGCTGACCACCACCCGGCTCGATTTCACACTATCGACCAGGCCAACCCCCTGGCCTACGAAATACGTTACCAATTCGCGCGCCTTGGGATTGCCGCGTTCGGCCGCTCGCTGCGCTGCGGCCAGTGCGGGTTCACTGATCAAGGTCTGAAAAGGCATCGGCAGCGGACCCGGATTGCCCGCGGCTTCCCAGGCATCGGTCCAGGCCGACCTGAGCTGCCGCGAATATTTTCCTGTCCTGCACTTGGAACGCACCGTATCGCGCGATCTTGCCGCGATCATCTTTTCACGAAAAATCTCGGTGGTTTCGGACTCGGTCGTTGCGAGCCAGACCGACCCGGTCCACACGCCCGCCGCGCCCATCGCCATGCACCCCGCCATCTGCCGGCCAGTCATGATTCCCCCGGCCGCCAGCACCGGGATATTTTTGATCGACCTGATCGCGCGCAGCACCTCGGGAACCAGCACCAGCGTCGAAATTTCTCCGCAGTGGCCTCCCGCCTCGGCGCCTTCCGCGACGATGATGTCCACGCCCGCCTTGGCCTGGCGCACCGCATGCTCAGGCGCGCCGACCAGAGCGGCGACCGGCACGCCATGCTTACGTCCCATCTCCATCATCGACGGCGGCGGCACTCCCAGCGCGTTCGCAATGAGCTTGATCGGATGGCGGAACGACACTTCGAGCAGTTTGAGAGCCTGGTCCTCCTGCAAAGAGGATTGGGCGTTGGACTCCCGAAAACGCGCAACCTGCGGCGCCTGATCGATCTCGATCCCGTGTTTCGCCAGCAACTCGCGGACGAAATCGCGGTGCGCCTGTGGGATCCGTTCTGCGAGCGTCTTGATCGTTACCCCGCTCTCGCCCTTGATCGACAGATTCTCGGGAATGAGCACATCAACCCCGTAGGGCCGGCCGCCGATGTGATCGTCAACCCAGTTCAGTTCCTCTTCGAGTGAGCTCGGTGAAAAGCCGACCGCGCCGAGGACGCCAAAACCTCCCGCGCGGCTGACGGCTGCGACCACGTCGCGGCAGTGGCTGAACGCGATTAGCGGAAACTCGATCCCGAGCATTTCGCAGATGGGGTTTTTCATTTCGGCTTCTCCGCGAGTGGATGGGAAAAAGTTGCGGCTCTAAGGCTTTTTCTCGGCCTCGGCTTTACGAGTACGCGGCTTCGCGAGTTTAACCGGGGCAGTCGTCGGATGCGGTCGCGCGCGTGCGACTTTCTTCGGAGGAGCTTTTCGCGCGACCGGTTTGCGCTTGGACGAGGGCTTCAATCCGGTGATTTTCTCGACCGCGACCAGCGCATTGTACGCGGCGTCCCGGATCTGCTCGGCCGTCAACTCGAGATCCTGCGCGATGGCGGCAGCGATGCCGCCGCCGTCTTGAGTGGTCCGAGTACCCCTGGGTTTGCGTGCGCTCTTTCGCATGCTCCATAATTGCATGCTCACCCAGCTTAACGCACGTGAGGGATCTCCCGTACCGTGCGCCGACGCTGCCGGGCAGGTGGGTCCGCAGCAGCGAGCCGTAGTCGTAAGCCACTGCTCGGGTCAGTTGTGGCGCTCGTTCTCAAGCCAGCGCGAAGCGAATTTGCCGACGAAGAGAACTCGGGACTCGCCGACGTAGTCCCTGTTGACGACATAGAAAATGAAATCAAGGTGGCTCTGAAGGGCCAATCGATGATGAGCTCACGCTAGGACGATCCTCGCGAATCGCCACGGGAGAAATTGATGGAACCACCGAAGGGTCTGCATTGGCAGGGCGACACGAATATTGGCTCGGGCTCCTATACGTGCGGCTATTGCAGTAACAAGGTAGCCTCCGAGAAAGGTTGGCATGTGCGGGGCATAGGCGAAGGCGGTGCGTTAGGGTATCTCCGACTCTGCCCTGAATGCCAAGGTCCTACGTTTCTGTATGCAGGGCAGCAAACTCCTAGTGTTTCCTATGGTAGTGTTGTCAAGCACCTTCCACCAGAGATCGAGAAACTCTACAACGAGGCGCGGGATTCGCTGGCGGCTGGCGCACCCACGGCTACCATTATGTGTTGCCGCAAAATCTTGATGCATGTTGCCGTGGACAAAGGGGCGACTCCAGGCGATAAGTTTGTCGCATACGTTAACTACCTAGACAGCAGCCACTACATACCGCCGGGTGCGGTGAGTTGGGTTGACAAGATTCGAGATTGGGGCAACGAGGCCAATCACGAGATCAAACTCAAGACTCCATCTGAGGCGGAGAAGGCGATCGATTTCACACAAATGCTTCTCAAAGTGGTGTACGAATATCCTGGCGAAGCTCCAACGCCTTGACTCTAGACCAGGAGCGCGAAACGGGTCTGGCTGGCGACTGAGATTCCTCCGGTCGGAAGTGCCAAGTCCCCGAGCAATTCTGGCGGTGAATAAGCAATTTGCGGGAGGGTAACCATGGCTCGCAAAGGTGGACGCGACCGTGGACTGTTCGAGCGCCCGAAGGCTTCCGGAGTATGGTGGATCCGCTACTGGGATGCCGAAGGCGGTGAACACGCGGAGAAAGGCGGGAATAAAAGCGGGGCTCGGGCGTTGCTCGAACAGCGAAAGACCGAAGTGCGACTTGGCCGCTGGCGGCCGTCGCCAAAGGCCAATCGCGGCAGATGGCGAGAGCGCGCGAACTGGGAACATGACCCACACGTGACGCTCTGCTGGGCAATAGGTCCATCATGACCAAGTCCGAACTGATCGAGGCGGTCGCGCGGGCGACCCGCCAGCCCAAAGCCAGGGTCGCTCGAACGATCGAGTTGACCTTCGAGAATATTTCTCGCGCGATCCGTCGCGACAAGCGTTTCTGGCTTCCCGGCTTCGGCACCTTCTCGGTGCGCCGCCGCCGCGCGCGCGCCGGTTTCAATCCGCGCACCAACGTAGCCATGACGATTCCGGCCAGTCGTACCGTTGGCTTCCGTCCGGCGCCGGAGCTCAAAAAAAGAGTTTAGGGCGAGCCGCTCGGTCGTGCGCATCCCCACCCTTGCAATTTTAGCGGTCGCCCTCGCGGTCGGCGGCTACTTGCGGTTCACTGGTCTCGGGATGCAGGAAATGTCGGCGGACGAGGGCGCCTCCTGGGCCGCGGCGGCGGCGCCCTCTGCCGCCGAGGTCCTGCGCCTTCAGGCCCGGCTCAATCCCGGCAAACTCGGTGTACACGATCTCGCGTTGCATCTCTGGATGCGCACATTCGGCGATAGCGCGGGCACGATGCGCACCCTATCCGCCACCGCCGGTACGCTCGCGATCATCATCGTCTACCTGCTCACGGGCGAATTGTTGCGGGCCGGTCCCGGCGTTGAAGGCGTCGAGGAGCCGCCCGCTGCGGTCTCCGCGCCCGCCCGCGATCTCGTTGCGGCGATCGCCGCGCTGCTTTTCGCCGTAAATCTTGTGACGATAAAATATTCGCGCGAAGCGCGGATGTATCCGCTCGCACTGCTTTTCGCAATCCTGCAGGTGTGGCTTTTTCTGCGTGCCGCGCGTCGCGGCGCCGCCGTCGACTATATCGGTACCGCGGTCTTCACCGGGCTCTGCGTCGCGACCAATCTCACTGGCATCCTGCTTCTGTTACCGGAAGGAATCTGGCTGCTCGCGACGGCGTGGGGGTCACACGGCGGACCTCCGCGCGCCCGCGGGCTGAGACTCGCTGGATCACTTGCTTGCGGGCTTGTGCTGATCATGCCGTTGGCAATCGGCTACATGCGCGTTCGATCGGGTCCGACCAATCCGCAGGCGTATGGCTGGATTCCGCTACCGCCGCTATACGCGCCGCTCTCGCTGTTCAACAAGGCGACGGGATCCTTCGCCTTTCCGGCGATGGCGGCGTTGGCGCTATTCGGTGCGATCCGCGGATGGCAGTGGGCGCGCGGCGGGGTGCTGCTCGCGACGCTGTGGATGTTCGTGCCGCCGGCGGCGGCGCTGGTCTTTTCGTACGCGATCCAACCGGCCTTCCTCGAACGTTACTTCATCTCGAGCTTCGTTCCGTTCTTCGTCCTCGACGCAGTTGGGGTGTGGGAGTTGGGCCGCGATTGGGTGCGAATCGGTGCACTTGCTCTGCTACTGGCGTTGGCGCTCGGCCACGTGATTTCGTATGACCGCAAGCCCCACGATGTGCAATGGCGCGAAGCGGCGATCATCGCGACGGCCAATGTTTCGATGGATGGAGCGGTGGTCGTGGCGCCTGGCTACGCCGTCAATGTCGTGCGCTACTACTTGCGCCGCGCACCCGCGGTCAGTGCGCTTCCGGTAGAGCAGCCGGATGGCGCGAGCGTTGCCATAGTCGCCGAGGAGGGCGTCGCGAGCGTGCGCGCCGCTCAGCTAAGACACGATTACGCGCATCAAGTAATGTCTCTGCGTGGTGTCGTGATTCGCCAAAGATAGCTAATACTACCCTAATGTTTCACGTGAAACATTTCGGTGCGAGATTCTTCAACTCCCAGGGAACCCGTGGGATATTGCACTCAGCCCTTCAATGCGAGGTACACGCAATGAGCGAACAGGCACCCGACCCGCAACGCCTAAAGGACGATCAACGGCGCGATTGGGACGCAGCGGCGGCCGGATGGCGTAAATGGTGGGCGGTGTTCGAGCGATCCGCGCAGCATGTGAGCGACCGTCTGGTCGAACTCGCCGCAGTCGGACCTGGGGCGCGCGTACTCGACGTTGCCACCGGCAATGGTGAGCCGGCGGTTACCGCGGCGCGACGGGTGGGACCGCGAGGAAAGGTAGTTGCTACCGATCAATCCGGCGGGATGCTGGCAATCGCACGTGAACGAGCCTCGGCGCTGGGCGTTACGAATATCGAGTTCCGCGAAAGCGACGCCGAGTCGTTGGCGATCGAGGAGCGCGGCTTTGACGCCGTGGTCTGCCGTTGGGGCTTGATGTTCATGCCCGACGTCGGAAAGGCGTTACGCGGCTTGTACGACCGGCTGTCGCCCGGCGGCCGGCTCGCGACCGCGGTCTGGTCCAGCGGAGACAAGGTTCCCATGATCACGATCGGCGCCGATGTAGTGCGCAGGCTGGCCGGACTGCCGCCGCCCCCGGCAGGTGCCCTCGACCCGATGCGTTTCGCGGACCCCTCGATTCTGACCGGCGCTTTCGAGCAGGCAGGTTACAGAGACCTCTCGGTCGAGCGGCGCGGCGTGACTTTCGAGTTCGATTCGGCGATGGCGTTCGTCCAATTTCGGGAAGACGTTTCGGCTCCGTTCCGCGCGCTCCTGGCACGACAGACACCCGAAATGCGGCGGCGCATTCTGGACGCGGTCATCGAAGCAGCGGGTACTTACGCCGGCGCCGACGGCAAGGTGCGGACCACTAACGAAACGATCCTTTTCGCCGCGCGTCGCTAGGCCTCGCAGGTTCCGGCGGCAGCCCGGACAGCCTGGCTTACGGCCTCGAAAAAACGGGTGCTGCGAGCAATCGGCATAGCTGTTATCCTTGTTGTGCGGAAGGAGAGCTAAGGGGGGCGGCAATGATGGGCGGGGCGCGGCGATTCAATCGAACCTGGTGATCTTCGCGCAGGGTGATTCGGCGCCGGCCCGGCTCTCCCACAGCACCGGAGCGGCTCCGCGGCGGTATTTTCCGTGATCAGCCCGCAGCCGTCGCAGGCCGCGCAGAGTGCGGTGGCTCAATCGCGTAACGTCGGATCAGCGCCGCGCTCATTACTCAGTTACTCGCCGCCGTTGTTCTTGCTGGTGATCCTCATCGCTGATGCCGCACAGACCGGCGATCCGGACTTGTGGTGGCATCTACGCTTCGGGCAATCCGTTCTGGCGACCCACCATCTGGTGTGGCGCGATCCGTACTCCTACTCGGCATTGGGCCATCCGTGGGGCAATCTCGAATGGTTGGGCGAGATCGTGATGGCGGTGGCGTACAACCTCCTCGGCGTGGTCGGCCTCAAAATCTGGAAATTCGTGTGCGTCGCGGCAACGCTGGCATTTATGACGGTCGGCATGGCTGAAACCGGGGCATCGCCCTCGATACAGTTGGATCTGCTGATTGCTGCGGCGCTGGCGATGATGCCGCAAATGCAGTTTCGGCCACAGCTCTTTACCTACGTGCTGCTCTCCGCGCTGCTCGCCCTGCTCGCGCGGCATGCGTATCGCGGCACCGCCGCGTTATGGATCGTGATTCCGATGCTCGCCTTATGGAGCAATATGCACGGTGGGTTTATCGCAGGATTGGCCGTACTGCTGGGTTACGCTGGAGTGGACGGTCTACGCAGTATCGCAGCGGGCGAGGGCTTTCGCCGCGCGGCCGGTCCAGGTTTGATCGCCAGCGGCGCCGTGCTTGCGACACTAGTAAGTCCATATGGCAGCGGCAACTGGTCGACGGCAATAAGTACAGTAGGTAATCGCTGGACACGCGTAGCAGTTACCGAATGGCAGCCGCTGTGGACCGTCATGGCTCGTCAATGGCGCGATTCCCCTCTAGGAGAATTCAACTATGTGCTGATGATCGGCCTGATGGCAGCGCTAGTAGTGACTTTTGCCCTGACACGCCGCGGTGCGGATCTACCGCTAGCCGCAGTCGGAGCGACGATGAGTGTCGCTGCGCTGGTCTCTGCGCGGAACATACCGCTCGCGGTGATCGCTTGTGTGATTCCGATTGCGCGCCTTACCTCAATCGCAGTGGGGCGATCTGCTGCTCAGCTCCAGCGAGACGCGCAACCTACGCCCGTGGAGGCTATTTCGGACGTCAAGTCATGGATAGTGATCGCGGTTGCGGCGTTTTTGGCGATTTATATCGGGGCGTTTTCGTCGCGTCTGCCGATTGGCAGGGGCTTTCCGTCAGGCGCGGTGGCATTCATGAAAGAACACGGCCTCCGTGGGAATGTACTCAATGACTACGACTGGGGCGGATATCTATTGTGGCAAATTGGACCTGAATCTAAGGATTTCATCGACGGACGCTTCGACACGGTGTTCCCGCAGGAGGTGCTGGATGACTACTTTGTATTCTATTTCGATCGTCCGGGTGCAAGTAGAATCCTAGACAAGTATCCTCACGATTTCGTGCTGATCCCGCCAAAGGCGCCCGCATTCCGTTTGCTCGAGATCGATCCTCACTGGAAACTCATTTACCAGGACCGCAGTGCCGCGCTATTCGCCCGCTCCCGCTCGCCGGCTGCTAAGTTTGCAACTGTTCAATTGCGCGGAGTCGACCACGAACGCAGTTATTTCCCGGGTTGAAATCCTTGAGAGAAGGATCGGAACGAGATCGATCAGCCGCGGTGCTGATTTTCCTCTGTTCGATCGCCGCAATCGTGCCGCCAAGTGAAGCTCCCGTGAGTTCGAAACTGTGAAAGCGGATGAAAAGGCGAGCTCAGGATCGATGAGGTGACAGAGTCTGGCGGGTAAGCGCGAGCTGATGGCATACTGGGATTCTTCCGCGGAGAGGTGGCCGAGCCCGGTTTAAGGCGCACGCCTGGAGAGCGTGTAGACTCGAAAGGGTCTCGGGGGTTCAAATCCCCCCCTCTCCGCCACAGCGTTTCTCAACGGTGAGCCCATACCATTCCTGTGTCACGCTGAGCGAGATATTACTGCCGGCTACGTCGCCGTTGGCTCCATGGTGGCTAAGGACCTCCGGGAGGACAGGCAGCCGCGCCAATGGTGAAAGTTCCGATGAAGCTAAACCACCCGTTGACTGAGGTCGAGGGGGAAGACGCCTCGGCAAACCAGGGCACAAACGCCAGATCCTGCAGATGGTACGTGAAGTGATTGTGTAGTCCCGTTTCGGTAAACACTGTGCCAGTCAGCGGATCGCCGACCTCCAGATTGCTTTGGCAAAAACCAGACGCCACCTGTCCGACATTACCCCACGCAGGAGTGGGATTGGTGGTCAGGGGGTCATCCAACCATTCGGCGACCTCGTGGCCCAAAGCCATTACATCTTCAACGGTCCCGACAAAGATACCAGGATCGCTGAAGCCGGCCTCGGCGTATGTTTGAACGCCGTTCGCAGTGACGGCCGCGTTATGGTAGCCGAGGATGCAGCAGGTTCCCGACTGCGTCAAAAAGGTGTTGTAGGCGAAAAAAATCGGAAAGATATTAGGCTTGATTCGAGCAAAGTGGCTTAGTAGCGCTGGAACCTCGGTGCCATCGAACCAACCTATGTCAACCTCGCCGATTGGCCCGCACGGTCCCGGCGTGTCGAATCCATCAGCCGGCGGGACGACGACTTTAAACGCTGCGGTCTGTCCGGACTTACTTAACAGTACATGGTACTTCGGGGACGTCGCCGCGACGGTGGTCCAGAAATTGGCACGCTGAAATGCGTCAGTGTATTGACTCTTTCCAACGTCCGTAGCACCCGTCGGGAAATCGAAGCTTTGGAAGATGGGAGACTGCCGCGTCAGCTGCAACGCGGAGCTGTTACTTCCACAAAAGACTCGTTTCGTTGGGTTAAGCGTCACTCCATCGGAGAAACTGAAAATGAGCGGAACAACGGTGGTCTTGATCGTGGTCGATTTGGAGCCGAGCGCCGGATCCGTTCCGATCATCGTGAAGGGAAAGGCTGTAGAACTAGACGTGAAACTCCCATTCCACATCGGCATCACAGGACTGATGAGCGCCCGCCGGCTTATCGCCGCCGCCGTGTCGCGGTCAACGCCCGGCCCGACCGCGAATTTGGCTTCACCAGGACCCCACAAGAACTGGGCTCGCTCCTGAGCGTGGAGCACGCCCGCGAGCGCAAGCGTGGCGAGGAGTGTTACCGAAAGTATCGTTCGTCCTTGCAATGTAGATCGCTCCTCCCGTGCGCTCTCTCGAGCAAGTAGTCTTCGTCCAAGCAGCGCCCCTTGGAAAGCGTGCGAACAAGCAATCCGTCGGGCGTTTCGAAAACATAGCAACGCACCCACGATGTCGTAGCTGGGTAGCGACCTCTTCCCAGACCTACTGCCTGATGCCCCCGGCCAACCGCACATTTGGTGCAGATGATCGCCGCACGAAGATGCTAGCGGCGAAACGCGCCATAGCCAAGTCCTTATGTCACCAACGTGCTATCTAAATCTGCCGAAATTGATGACTAGTTCGAGTCGGACGCGGAAGCCTCGGGACAGATTGGAGGTCCTGAATCAGCGAACTACCTGAGCCCCTGTCCTTGATAAGCGCGGATCGCCGATCAGGTAATGTCCCGTTACCTTTTTGAATGCGTCAGACGTCCGCTTCCCTGGGATTCCGTCCACTTTGACAAATATCCCCGGAAAACTGTTGAGAGTCCGCTGCAGGGCTTCCACCTCTGGCGATTTCATAGTCGCGGAAAACTGGATCATCGGTTGGAGGCGTTCCACTGCATCGACGGGAGACGAGTCCGCGGGTGCCGGAACTGATAACGGCAGCCCGGCAGTATCGAAGCGTATATGGCCGGACTCGGCCATACGTCGAAGGAGCACCGCAGCCCCGCATTGATTGGAAATAGCGGTTGCGGAGAAGGTCCCATCTGCCACGTACTTGCCACCGGTGTAGTGATTCGAATAACTCCACAAGTAAGGCGTCAGAACCTCGGGGTGACGGGTCCGATACCCGAAGCCGTTGTATGCTTCCAGTCGAAACAGAATCCCCGGGATGCTCCAGTCGCGCCATTGGTTCACGCGGTCAAAAGTCAACGCGTCTGCGGCGCTCTCCTCCCACCGGAAGGGGGGACTGCCGGCAGGCGGCCGTCCCACTGGGACGTGAATAGTCCGAGCGGTCAGGGGGTCGCCGTTGTGAAGATGCGCGGTGAAACTCAACGATGCCTCCATGCAGTGAATCACGCCGATCAGGTACCAGGGGATCCCCAACGGCGTACCCAGCGCGGAGTACCGCGCTTGATTCGTCGCAATTTGGCTTACCAGGGGTTCTACCGCGGGCGCTCGCTCGGGCCGGATCTCGCAGCTGTCAAAAAGCTGCTGATACTCAGAACGCAATGCGGGCGTCAATTTGACCGTCGGCATTTGCACCTCCCTTGAGCATTCAAGGCGTCCGAGGTTCCTGCTAACGTGCCTCAACCACAAGGGTACTCATAGCTGAAAGTAGCTCTGAGACTTACAGATACAAGAGCAGCGCATCTATACGGCCGGCGGTTCCGCTGTCGCGGGTCGTCGGCCTTGCGCAATCCGCTCGCTTTTACTAGTCGGTAGGGGTCCGCAAAAAGGGTCTGTATTAAAAGGCTCTGAAAATTCCCGGCATCGCGTGGCGCGGATTGATCGACGTTTATGACACTGGAGTTCGCGGTATGGCGTCTGGACCTGATTTCTCCGGCAGGGTTAACGATGAGTGGCTGGCCCAGCATCGCGAGGAAATTATAGAGCCCGAACTGCCGATCGTGGATCCACACCACCACTTGTGGCATCACGATGGCAACGTCTACCTCTTTCCCGAACTAATGGCCGATCTGTATAGCGGCCACAAAATCGTGGCCACGGTATTCGAAGAGTGCGGCTCGATGTACCGGGCGGAGGGACCGCCAGAGTTGCGTTCGCTGGGTGAGACCGAATTCGTTACGGGCGTGGCCGCGATGAGCGCGAGTGGCCGCTTCGGACCCGCACGGGCATGCGCCGCGATGGTTGGAAACGTCAACCTGATGCTTGGAGCACGCGTCCAGCCGATTTTCGAGGCCCATCTGGCTGCTAGCGGCGGACGCTTTCACGCCATCCGATTTTCGACCGCCTGGGATCCAGATGAGCGCGTACACAAAACCGTGCCGCGTCCGGAGATGCTCTCGGACCGCCAGTTCCGCGCAGGATTTCAATACCTGGACCGCTTCGACCTTGCTTTCGACGCCTGGGTGTACCATCCGCAGTTGGCCGAGGTCGCGGCGCTGGCTACTGCTTTTCCGCACACTCCGATCGTCCTGAACCATTTCGGCAGCCCGATTCTTGGCGGGCCCAACGCGGGACGCGCCGAAGAGGTCTTTGCCGAATGGCGTTCCGGTATGAGAGCGCTCGCTTCTCGCGACAATGTCTACGTGAAACTTGGAGCGCTCCCGGTTCGACGGTCCGGCACACTGCGCGGGACGAGCGCGCCACCTCTGTCTTCGGATGAGATCGCCGCGGCGTGGAGGCCTTTTTTCGAAGTTTGCATCGAACAATTTGGCGCTCGCCGATGCATGTTCGAGAGCAATTTTCCCGTGCAAAAGCGCTGGTGCAGCTACCCGGTCCTATGGAATTCCTGCAAGCGCCTTGCGTCGGGAGCATCAGCCGAAGAGAAGGCGGAGCTGTTCAGCGGTACCGCCGCTCGCGTATATCGTCTTTCCCTCGGGCAGCCGGCCTGAGCATCGCGCGCCCCAGCCTGACTCGCCTACTCGGCGGCGCTCGAAGGTATGAAGCCGTCTTTGCCGCTGGATAGATGGATTCGCAGCCAATCGCCTGTAACGCCCGTGACGTTGACGTGACTCTTGCTGTGCACGTGAGCGATTACGGTACTGGTCTTATCCGGATGACTGTATACCGAGGAGCTGTGGGATAACAGGTACCGCTTTTTGACCGCTTTGACTTTGGTCGTATCTGCGGCGGCAGCGGCGGGCGTCGCTGCGGAGGTGGTAACAGGCGCGGCAGGGCTCGAAGCGGGTCGGGGAGACTCCGTGGCGGCTACTTGAGCCGCAATTAGCGACAATAGGATCGAGGCGCTCGCGATTCCTCTTCTGACTTTCATCGTGGTAGTTCCGACTCTCTCGCGTTCCAAGGGCAGTTAGGCCCGATTGCGTGGCCTGCACCAAACCGGATTAGACACTGTGGCATGGTTGGTCGGCTGGCCGCCACATTTCCACGAGTCTCCGCCGCGAAGCGGCAAACGGATGACGCTCCCAAGTCGTGATCAGCAAGGAATCTGTCACGGCTAGTCTGTGCTAGACCATTCGGTCTTTGCGCGTCGACGCGCGCTCGCGCTCCTGATCAGTTCTGGAGTTGCATTCCGCGCACAACAGCGCTGGTTTGCCGAATTGACTACGCCGCAACGGATCCGGGTGCATTAATGCTCGTTCAAAGTACACCCCGCAATCGATACATCGCCGCCAATGCGAACGGCGCACCGACTGCCGCTTAGGAACCATTAACGTCTCATGGGTGAAGAGCGCATAGTACATTGGTTGGCCATCTCCTGTAGAGTCATGCCTTAACCCCCAATTTGGCCAAGCTCACACCTCTCCCCAGGGACGCGGCGCCGGTGCTTGGCGAATTAGAGTCCCGCGATGATCTCGCCCGAGTCAGAGATGGGAAGTTGTGCGCCGATTTTTGGTGATGGCCCAGGTATGGGCCGTGCGTATCGCTGCCAAAGTTCCCCCCGTGACTCCGCCTATCGTCCGATCGCGTCGCCTATAGGGCGCGACGTGACCACTCAGACGGAGCAAGGTCGATACCATCTGGATCGGAGTACGAAGGTAGCGAAAACTGTCTGGATTTCCGTGAGAAACCCACGTCACTGATTTGGCCTGGCAACTAACCGAGGCACATCCTGTTGCCACCAGGGTGCCGCGATTGTTGCCACGCCCAGGGATTCAACGGAGGCGGTATTCCTTTATCTTCTTTTGCAGAGCCGGACGCGAGAGGCCGAGCGCGCGCGCGGACCTTGAAACGTTACCCTGATGCTCCCGAAGGATCTGTCCGATATAGCTCGCCTCGACTGTCGCCCTGACCTGCCGTAGAGAACGTGGCTCTCCATCGGACTTGTCTACGGTCCCGGCGGGAACTTGGCTCCAACGCTGTGCCGAGGTTTCGCCTCGTCCTGCCGCTGTTCGGCCGTCTGGGTTTCTGATAGTCGCAGAGAGATGGTGAGCTTCGATAAGCCCGCCATCGGTGGCAAGTGCAACCGCTCGTTCGATTTCGTTCTTGAGTTCCCGAACGTTGCCGGGCCAATGGAACCGTTCAAGAAACTCAATCACGTCGGGACCGAAGCCGCCAATTTTCTTGCGCTGCCGCTCCGCGGCCGAACTGAGAAACCGGCTCGCAAGAATCGGAATGTCCTCCGGCCGCGATCGTACGGGCGGCAGCCCGATCGGAAATACCGCCAGGCGATAATAAAGGTCCTCGCGGAAATCGCCCTGTGAAACTTCCGCTTTCAGATCACTGTTGGTGGCGGACAGGACTCTCACGTCAACCTTGAGCGGGAAGCTGTCGCCCAGAGGTACGACTTCCTGCTGCTCCAAGACGCGCAGCAACCGGGCCTGCATCGATAGCGGCATATCCCCGATCTCGTCGAGGAAGACGGTGCCGCCTGACGCGGACCTGAACAGACCCGGGTTGTCACGAATCGCCCCAGTGAACGCGCCCCGGCGGTGACCAAACAATTCGCTCTCAAGGAGCGTCTCCGGCAGGGCGGCACAATTTACAGCCAACAGCGGTCCGTCACTTCGGGCACTGGCGCGATGAATCGCGCGAGCGACCAGCTCTTTGCCCGTACCGGTTTCCCCTTCGATCAACACCGAGATAGACGAGGCGGCGGCGGTTTCCATGAGGCGGAAGACTTCGACCATCGCCGGTCCATTCCCGATAATCTCGGTGAACAGGTCGTGACGCGCCAAGTCGCGACGAAGTACACCGACTTGGGTGCGGAGTTTCGCCTCGGAGTCCTTCAGCTGTTCGTAGAGACGCGCGTTCTCTATAGCTATCGCGATGCTGCCGGAGAGCGCTTCCAGAAAAAGCAGATCATCGTCAACTATGGACGCGTCTCCCCCGATATTCACTACCTCGATCACCCCGATTATTCCCTGATGAGAGTTCAGGGGAGCAGCAAGGAGATTTCGCGTGATCAAACCGGTGACCTGGTCGACTCCATGGTAAAGACGGTCGTCCCGCTGCGCATCGTCGACGCGAATTGGGCGATTGCCCTTTAGCACTGCACCGGCGATTCCCAGGTCGGCGGGAAAGCGCAGCCGTGGCAGCTGTTTCACGACTGCCGGATCCTGCCCTGAAACGTATGGGAAATAGAACTCATTGCGGTCCCGATCGAGCAGGAGAACCGACACGCCCTCAGCCTGTAGCGCCTCGCGACATTTCGCCACGATGAAGGGGATCAGTGCGTTGAGCTCGATGCGGGCCGCGAAGGCGCAACCGAGATCGTAGAGCAGTTTCAGCCGTGGTGTGGCGGAGCCTGTCATACGTACGTCTAATGTTGCTCCAAACGCGGCAAAAATCCATGTTCACGACTCGTTTCCAAAGTGCTCCCAAGGTGTGAACTTGGGCGCTGCTTCACCTCTCGCGGCGAATTAATTCCTGATGAATCTGGATTGTTAGAAAGGTCGTATAGAAGACGGTCTGAGGCCCCACTCGACGGATGTGCTTAGCCGCCGGCGCTACGGCAACGAGGCCCGCGTTACCCGTGGACTTACCGATCTCGAAGTCGGCCGGCCCCAGGCCTCATACGCTCGAACGCTTGCGGGCCGGGCCATCGGCGAGCGCCAGGTTGTGCACTGAATTCAACAGTGACACATGGGTGAACGCCTGCGGAAAATTACCGAGCATCCGGCGCGATACGGGGTCGTATTCCTCGGAGATCAGTCCTACGTCGTTGCATAGCGCGACGAGCCGCTCGAAGAGCTGACGGGCTTCCTGCTCGCGTCCAGCCAGCACGAGATTGTCCACCAGCCAGAACGAGCACGGAAGAAAAACTCCCTCGCCCACCGGCAGTCCGTCAACGTCCGACTCCGTGCGGTAGCGCATAACGAGTCCGTGGGAGATCAGTTCGCTCTGGATCGCTCCGAGGGTTCCCAACACCCGTGGATCGTCCACGGGCAGAAAGCCCACCAGGGGAATCATCAGTAGCGCGGCGTCCAGCGTATCGGTCCCATAGTATTGGACGAAGGCGTTGCGTTCGCGATTGAAGCCCTGTTTACAGACGTCGCGATGGATGCGGTCGCGCAGTTTGCGCCACCGATCCAGCGGTCCGCGCTCGTGATGGGTCTCGATCGCTTTAACCGCGCGATCCAGCGCTACCCAAGCCATCACCTTGGAGTGAGTGAAATGGCGCCGCGGTCCGCGGACCTCCCAAATTCCCTCGTCGGGCTGATCCCAGACCTGATGCAGATGCTCGATCAACGCCGTGCGCAGATGCCACGATTCGGCTGACGAGCCGGCGCAGCTCGTGATCGCAAGCTGGTCCGCGTCCATGATTTCGCCGTATACGTCGAGTTGAAATTGCTCGTGCGCCGCGTTGCCGACGCGAACGGGACGGCTCGCTTCATAACCGGGCAGCCACGGAAGCTCCATTTCCGTCAGCCGGCGTTCACCCCCGATGCCGTACATGATCTGCAGATCGTCGGGACTGCCGGCAACCGCGCGCAACAGCCACTCACGCCAGGCGAGCGCCTCCTCCGTGTAGCCCGAAGTCAGCAGCGCGTAGAGGGTGAAGGTGGCGTCACGGAGCCAGCAGAAACGGTAGTCCCAGTTGCGCTGACCGCCGATCCATTCAGGCAGCGCCGTCGTTGGGGCGGCGACGATACCACCGGTTGGTCCGAAGGTTAGCGCCTTCAACGTAATCACCGAACGCAGCGCCAAATCGCTCCACTCCCCTGTAATCGTGCATCGCGACGACCACTCCCGCCACCACTTTTCGGTCTCCGCCAGTGCGTGCTGCGGATGGTTTTGTCCCGGCTCTTTTTCGTGCGAGGGATACCACGTCAGCGTGAACGGGATGGTGCGGCCCTCCGTGACGGTGAATTCGCTGACGGTAGTCATATTCTCGCCGCGCATCGGGACCGCCGTGGTCAATTTGAGCGCGTCGGGGCCCGCAATCGCGCGTAGTCCGTGATCGCCACTCCTCGTTACCCAGGGCGCGATATGCCCGTAGTCGAAGCGAAACACCGCCTGCATCCGCATCGGCACGCTGCCGCGAAGCCCGCGAACAATCCGGATGACATCCACCTGCTGATGGCGCTCCGCAATCGGCATGAAATCGATCACTTCCACCGCACCAGAGTCGGTTACAAACTCAGTCTCGAGCACCAGCGTCGGTCCGCGATAACGGCGATGGACTCTCCGCGCCGGACTGCTCGGGGCAATCAGCCAGTGTCCGTTTTCTTGACTCCCCAGGAGTGCGGCGAAGCAGGCGCCTGAATCGAATCGTGGCATGCAGAGCCAGTCGATCGACCCGTTGTTGCCCACCAGTGCGGCGGTGCGCGTGTTACCGATCAGTGCGTAATCTTCAATTCTCAGGCCCATGGCGATTCCCGGTTGCATCCATTCGCACCCACCATGTGGGAGCAGATGCGCGACCGATCGAACGGGAACGACTTGCGGGGCGCAAAGCGTGTCTGGATAGTTGCCCCGGGTAAGCGTGTGCTACGTGCTCCTGTTTGTAGCGTAGCTGCAACGACTTTTTGTCCCATTCGTGGTCGCTGTTCCAAAAAAGGTGAATTTTCTCCAATTAGCCCAACAATGCTCGCGGCACGCAACGTGCTCAATCGTTCCATCAGCGAAGATGCAATATGCGACCTGCCGCAGAGCTTCGCCACAGCTACAGGAGGCGTGGAAATGGCGCTTTTCAACGACGAATCCGACAAGTCTCTTCTGGAACAGCGGTTGGCCGCTGCCGCGAAGCCGCAACCTGCTCCCGTCCAGACCCCACTTCCGGCCGCGCAACAGCCCGCGAGTCAGGCCGCTCTCAATCCCAGCGGCAACCGTGCCTACCTGGATCAGGGCTGCGAAATCAACGGTAAACTTAGCTTCGACGGCCCGGTGCGGATCGACGGGCAGATCGAAGGTGAGATCAATGGCCAGGACAGCGTCATGATTGGCAAAAGCGCGGTGGTGACGGCCAAAATCAAGGCCGTATCGATCATCGTGGCCGGCTTGGTCAGCGGCGACCTCAATGCCAGCCAGCGGATCGAGCTTCATCCGACCGCCAAAGTGACGGGCACGATAACCGCACCCAAGCTGGTTATCCAGGAAGGCGCCCTGTTCGAGGGTAGTTGTACGATGCAACCCAAGGTGGTGCAGGATCGCAAATTGGTCATCCCGCGCAAGGAAGAGCGCACGCCAGCGATGGAGACCAACGGGAACTCGCACGATCGCGTGGGCCCGGCCTGACCCGACTCTTCTGGCAGTGGCGCACCGGCCCTTGCGACCGGCGCGCCACTGCGAAAGTCCAACACCGTCCGCCATCATTTGCAAGTTGGCTGGTCGCAGCGCGCGCAACTCATGATGTCAAACGATTGCCCCGCCGCCATCACGCGATATTTGGCCCAAAACGCATCGTCGATCTGGCGCATTTCAGCGGGTTCGCTCGCGCGGCGCCACCGATTGTAGCTGCCGGGTCCGCCGTTGTAGGCGGCGTAAGTGGCCCGGGCGATATCCGTGGCGGAGTCTCGAGCTTCACCGCGCGCATTCGCCGCCGCACCACGCATCAGCCGCATCAGGATTTGCGATCCGGCCCCGGCATTGTACACGATGTCCCATTCCAGGCGTGGGATGCTGTAGAAACCGCGCCAGACATGCTTGTTGACCTGCATCATGCCCACGTCCCCCGTATCCGACTCGAGAAACCGGACGCGGTGGTTGACGCGGACATATTGGCGCCAACAACTCTCCTGCCACGCGGTCGCCTTGATCAGGACCACGTAATCCTGCTGACGCGGCGGTTCGAGAGCGCCGTCGGCGCTCTGATACTGCGCCGTTAGCGTGAGTAGGTCCCGCACCGACCGCACATACGCGCGCGCATTCTCTTCGTCTACGACAACGCGCATGAGGGCGGCTCCCAGACTATGAATCTGAGTCACCAGCGGATCCTCGGCCGCCTCCGCACTGGCAGGTCCTAACCACCGCAACGGCAGGTGAAGCGCCGATGCGGGGCTTGGCGCTGCCGCGGGCGTGGACAATGGCGTGACGAGCGGCAACGGCGTCATCGATGAAGCGGCTGCCGCCGATGCGGTAGGCATCGCTGCGGATGTCGTTCCCGGTGGTTCGCCCGAGGCTCCGCTTGAGAGCGTGGAGGCGGGTGTAACAGGCTCTTCCACGGGTGGCGCTTCGAGGGGGCCGAGAGATTCGAGCGGCGCGTTGACGCCGAACATCTGCTGCAACGCGGGATCCGTGTCGTAGCTGAAAGCCAGCGGGTCAGCCGCGTATTGCGGCGCGATCATGTGTGCGAGCCGGCGCAAATCGTCAGTCGATACACGCATCCCCAGCGCCGGCGCTGCTTGATCGAGTGCGAATAGAGCATCACCCGCCGTGACGAACGATAAAAATTCGAGCGCCCGATCGCCCAACACCCCGCGCTGCGCCGCCGATTGTATGATGACGTGAAGCCGCGACCATACGTCGATGAAAATCAGCCGCACTGGGTCGGGCCCATTGCCCTGGGGTCGCGCGAGCGCGTCGACCAATCGATAGCGGCTATCGACTAATAGGTCGAAAAGCTGCCCGCGCATCTGCTTGTCGACAGTGGTATCGCCAAGTTGCTTGATGGCAAAGACGATGAAGGCGTCCCAATGGTTCAGCGTCGCTTGCCACGCGGCAACTTCCGCCGGACTCAGTGGAACGTTCGCTGGTAATGGAGACGGCCCCGCCGGGACCGCATCGGGAACGGTCAGCACAAGTCCCAGCCTCAGCCCATTGTCTCTTGCCACGACAGCGGACTCCGGTCGCAATGTCGCGAGCGCCGCCTTGACGCGATCGGCAACCTCCGGCGAGGCCGCCGCGCGCACCAGAGCTTCGAGGTCCCGCAGCGGCGTGTTGAGGTCGTAGGAGAAGGTTTCGATCCTCGGGGTCAGATTGCCCTTGATCAGATCGAAGCCACGGCCGACCACCGCGGTCTTTCGATGTTCGGGATTGTAAAGATCGATGTTGGTGACGCGAAACTTGATCGCGAGTTGGGAAATATACGGCGGACTCTCGATCGCAACTATTCCACTCCATGCGATTGGAGTCACACACTGGTCGCCCATGGCCAAACCGAGACTGAGCTCGGCCTTGGTCTCCAGGCTGAGTGCTCCGGCCTTCGCCACGAAATGCGGATCGGTGGCGTACAGGTATTGGCACCTGTCGGAGCCGGTCCACAGAACCGCCCTCCCTCCCGGCGCGTTGTACATCTGATGCTTGAGCGCTTCACCAAGGGTGACGTAGTCGATCTCGAGGGGGATCTTTACCTCCGCCGCCGTCGTCGGACGCGGTAGGATCAGGCAGGAAACCAGCCCCAACACGGCCATCCAGGCGGGAATTCGAGTGGAATTATGGAACTTCGATCTAAGCAACACAGCACCTGGCAGATCGAATGGTTGGGTCTGATGCATCCCGGATAGCTCGAACTTCGATTATACCAAAGATGCGTTCGGCTCGTGGGGGCAGGGGAATCGCGCGAGACGTGTCACGCCGGTGTCAGTTTCCGCAGTTGTCGTAGGCATCCTACGCGGCAATTGGGCCCGTCGCTGCCCCTGCTGTCGGCTTTTGCCCGGTACCAAATTTGCTGCCAAAATGTGTGTGATGGTTTGGTTATCGGTGCTTGGCGGCTGGCGACGGATCTCGTAAGGGCGTCCCTTCGTGCCTCGTCTTTCCGGTGTAGGTGCCCTTCTTGTCCAACGTATCCTTCTTGAAAAAAATCAGGTACGCGCCGCTCCTCGTGCTCGCCATCGCGTTGCTGCTCGTCGGGTGCGGCACGATCCCGGACACAAATGCCGTCCTGCATGCGAATCCACTCTACCTGGTGGCGCCGAGATTCGTCGGTCCCCATGGACCCTTGACGGCGGAGCAGGCGGAGCACGTTATCGCGCGGCTCAAGGAGAATCAGCAAACGCCCAGCGATCTGCTCGAACGGCATCTTGCGTTCGAACAGGCGCTTAGCGATACCCCGCTGGTGCTCGGTAATCAGGTGACCTTGCTGCAAAACGGCCCCACGACCTACAAGGCGATGATCGACGCGATTCACGGAGCTCGCGACAACATCAACATGGGGATGTACATATTTTCCGACGGCCAGATCGGCCAGATGTTTGCTGACGCGTTGATGGAACGGCAGCGTCACGGCGTGCAAGTGAACGTGATGTACGACAGTCTGGGCTCGTTCCACACCTCGGCAAGCTTCTTCGAAAAGATGCGGCAGACAGGGATCGCGGTATTGCAGTATCGCCCTCTGGATCCGTTCGCCGCGACGCTGCATTGGGAACTCAGTCACCGCAACCATCGCAAGATGTTGATTGTCGATGGTCGCGTCGCCTTCACCGGCGGCATCAATATCTCGGAGGACTACGCCAGCGGTCCCAGTGGGAGCGGCGGAGCCGACGAGGACAACCAGCAGGGTGCCCGCAGCACGCAACCCGCTCAAGGCGCGCAGACCGCTCAAGGCGCGCAACCCGCCCAGGACGCTCGCACCCTGCTGGAATCCTGGCGCGACACGGATATCAAAGTCGAGGGTCCGGCGGTGGCCCAGCTCCAGCGGATTTTCCTCAATGAGTGGTACTACCAGCAGGGGCCTCAGCTGAGCCCGCGCATCTACTATCCGAAGCTGGAGCGAAAGGGTGGCGAAATCGTTCGCGTAATCTCGAGCGTTCCAGAGCGGTTCAGCTCGATCTACGTGAACACGATCTCGGCGATCGCCAACTCGCAGACGAACATCTATATCACCGATGCCTACTTCGCTCCGGACCGCCAGATGCTCCGCCAACTGGAACAGGCGGCACGGCGCGGGGTGGACGTGCGGTTGCTACTGCCAAGTCAGACTGACGAGGCGCCGCTGTTATCGGCTGAGCGTTCGCACTACGCGGGATTGCTCAAATCCGGGGTCAAGATCTACGAGTGGCGCGGCAAGATGCTGCACGCGAAGACGGCGACGATCGACGGGGTCTGGTCCACGGTGGGCACGTCGAATCTCGACTGGTGGAGCATCGCGCGCGACAACGAGGTCAACGTGATCATCCTGAGCCATCCGTTCGCGGACCAGATGAACGCGATGTTCGACAATGACCTGAAGAACGCCAGTGAAATCACGCCCGATCAATGGAAGGCGCGCGGATGGCGCGAGCGTCTCGACGAGGAGTTCGCCGGTATAGTCCAGCCATTGTTGTGAAGGGCGCTCGCTCTCAGGAAGCCGCTACTGTGAGAGGCTTTGCCCTGTGAGGGTTTGCCGAATGAGCCGTTGCTGGGCGGGAGCGGCGTGGTCGGCGCGGTGGCGGATCGTTTGTTGCAAGCCGCGGACGTCCCGCGATTTGTTACCATCGACGGTAGAGACTTTGCGTGCGCGATGCTATCAGCATCAACGCAATTGATGGCGACCAGCCAGCGGAGAAATCTATGGGACCGATCGGCAAAGCAATCTTTCTGACCAAGGGCGTGGGAAGGCATCGCGAGAAGCTGACATCGTTCGAGTTAGCGCTGCGTGACGCGCGTATCGCCGAGTTCAATCTGGTGCGCGTCAGCTCGATCTTTCCTCCGGGCTGCAAGCTGATTTCGATTCAGGACGGACTTGCGAACCTGCATCCAGGACAAATCGTCTATGCAGTGATGTACGACAATGCGACTAACGAACCCCATCGGTTGGTGGCAGCCTCGGTGGGCCTGGCGATTCCGGCGGACCGAAACCTATACGGTTACCTGTCAGAGCATAAGAGCTTTGGTGAGACCGATGAGAAAGCCGGTGACTACGCGGAGGATCTGGCGGCAACGATGCTGGCGACGATTCTAGGCGTGGAATTCGATCCCAACGTCAGTTACGACGAGCGCAAGGATATTTGGCGGATGTCCGACAAGATCGTGACTACGCGCAATATCACACAGTCGGCGATCGGCGACCGAGATGGCTTATGGACGAGCGTGGTGGCGGCAGCGGTTTTTGTCGATCATGGCAACGGGTAGCACGCTCAGAATAGAAGCGTCACAGAGGCTTCGCGATCCTGCCGGGGAATTTTCCCTTCTCCTTAATTCCGCGGCAACCTTCTGCAAACGCGACTAAATCGGGGGGCTTGCCTTCAGCTACGGTCATCCGCGCGAGTGGGGTCCAATAGTGAGCACAGGCCATCTTGATTCGCGAACGACGCGCTCGGCAACGCTTCCCAGAATCATGCGCGCAATGCCCTTGTGCCCGTGTGTCGGCATGACGATCAGGTCGACCTTCAACTCCTCGGCAACGGTGACAATTACCGAGGCGGGATCACCCCTCCGGGTTACGATCTGGCAGGAGGCACTGGAGGCCAGGTGCTGCTGTACGAGTTTTTCAAGCTCCCGTTGGGCGATTCCTTCTGAGAGAACGGGATTCGGCTCGAGCATGATCGGCTCCATCCCTGGGACCGCAACGACGTGCAGGAGATAAAGAGTGCTCTTACCGGCGTCGGCAAGCTCATGCGCGAACTTGAGAGCTTCAACGGAACTCCGATCGAAGCTGATGGGACAGAGAATTCTGTGGAATACTTTCGGCATCAGTGAACTCGATCAGCGGAGGTCAGCTGCAACGAAAGGATTTGAGAAGATTGGCACGGCGCGAATCGACACGTCAAACCGGCGCTGTGGACTCCAACAGTCGCAGTCGCCGGCGGATTTCGCTTGAATGATTATCCTCTCACCCTTAGATGTATCCGGTTTCCAATTTATCCCGCCGCAGAGCTTGAACCGTGCGAAGGAGGCTCCTAATGTCGTGACATGAAAATTTATGATTTTCCGATGGCCCCGAATCCGCGTCGGGTACGAATTTTCCTGGCGGAAAAGAAGGTCGACATGGTCTATGTCCACGTGGACATAACCAAGGGTGAGAACCGAACGGTCGCGTTCCTCGAGAAAAATCCGTTGGGAGGGCTGCCGGTGCTCGAATTCGACGACGGCACCTATCTGACGGAATCGGTCGCGATTTGCCGCTACTTCGAGGGGCTCTACCCCGAGCCGCCGCTGATGGGCACCGACCCGCGGGACGCCGCCTTCGTTGAGATGTGGAACCGCCGGATGGAGCTCGAGGTCTTTCATCCGATCGCAAACTTCCTCCAGCACACGCATCCGCTGTTCAAGGATCGAATCAAGCAGCTCCCGGAGTTCGCCGCGGCGCGGCGTAGTCATGGATTACAACGGCTGGAGTGGCTCGATTCGATCCTGGCGCAGCGCCAGTTCGTTGCGGGCGATCGCTACACCATCGCCGACATCACCGCGCAGGTCGGGATCGATATCGGCGCCGCGCTCGGAGGCTTCACGCTACCGGCCGGTGCCCGACATCTGAAGCGCTGGCACGAGGCGGTCTCGAGCCGGGCTAGCGCAAAGGCTTGACGCCGGCCACCTATTGCCGATCAGGTAAGAAAGCCGCGCGGCGGATCATCCCGGCACGTCAGAAGCGGGATTTCGCCGGCGCGGACGTCCAGAAAAGGACGCCCGCGCCGACGAAAGACGAGGGAAGTCAGCTGGCTGCGGCCTGCTCGGAGAGAAGTTCCTGCTCGAGGGTGCCTTCGAGCAGCCGCTGATAGACCGCTTCGTATTTATCGATCATAACCTGGACGCTGAACCGAGCTTCGAATTCGCGGCGGCAGCGTTCGCGCGAGATCGAGCCAACCTTGCCCACGGCGGCGACCAACTCGTCGACCTCTCGGGCGATGAAACCGGTGACGCCGTCCTGCATCACTTCGGGAACCGACCCGCAGGGGCGTGCGATTACCGGCGTGCCGCAGGCGAGCGCTTCGATCATGGCGAGGCCGAAAGGCTCGGGCCAATCGATGGTGAACATGAGGGCAAGTGCGCCGCCGAGGAATTCGCTTTTCTGGACGTCGCCAATTTCACCGATGTATTCGATGAGCGGGGATTTGAGCAGGGGCTTGATGACGTCGGCGAAGTATTCGCGGTCGACCGCATCGACCTTGGCGGCGATTTTGAGCGGCACGCCCGATTTCAGGGCGACTTCGATCGCGAGGTCCGGCCGCTTTTCGGGCGAGATCCGTCCGATAAAGGCGAGATATTTGCCGCGGCGCGGGTTGTAACGCAGAAGTTCAGGCGGCAGCCCGTGATGGATGGTGGCGGCCCAGTTCATGTCCGGCAGGGGACCGCGCTGGGCGTCGCTGATGGAGACCAGCGCGGCCTCGGGGAAACTGCGATAGACCGGGTGCAGGTCCTCGATATCGAGCCGGCCATGCATCGTGGAGATGGTCGGGGTCTGCGTGAGGCGCGCGAAGGGGAAGGACCAGTAGTCGATGTGCGAATGGACGATGTCGAAACGCTCGCGCGCGTCGGTGAAGATATCGGAGAGCATCGCGAGCTGTAGGGCCGAGCCCATTTCGGGCTTGCCCAGCAGGCGGAGCGCCCGAGCGCATCCGGGCGCGAGCCGGGCGCGGGTCTCCGAGTCACCGGAGGCGAACAAGGTGACGTCATGACCACGCCGGACAAGCTCCTCGGTGATGTAGGAGACGACGCGTTCCGTACCGCCGTAGAGTTTCGGCGGAACAGGCTCGTAGAGGGGTGCGATCTGCGCGATGCGCAAACGACGGCCGTGATGGTTGCGACGATCAGCGTGAATTGGCAATTTTCTTACTCCCGACCGAGTGCACGCAGAACGGAGCCGGCTGTGCTTTCAGCCGGGTTTTTTCTGCGCGCGAACTAATTGGTAAAACTCGGAGCGATTACCGTGCCAAACGCGTCGTCGCTCCGGCGGCGCGCTTCAAGCATCTTCGAGCAGAAGGCTTGCGCCAGGGTTACGCAGTAAGCGAGGAGCATCTGGATCAGTCTCCACCATGCGCCTGCGACCCCGGCTAACCGGGGAGCCCGGCGCGCCTTCAAGAAAAGCTGCCTTCTGCTGCCACGGGCGGCACCAGGGTGAGACCGCGGACCTGTTCATGAAAGAGCCGAGAGTAGACTCCGCTCCGACGTAGCAACTCGTGATGTGATCCGGTCTCGACTACTTTGCCGCCGTCAATCACTACGATCAAATCGGCGCTGATAGCGCTGCGCAGCCGATGGGCGATGAGGAAGACCGTGCGCCCTTCCATCAGGCGTTCCATGCCCTCGTGGATCAAATTCTCGGATTCCGAATCCACCGCGGAGGTCGGCTCGTCGAGGATTACGATCCTGGAATCCTTCAGAAAGGCGCGGGCGAGGGCGAGCCGTTGGCGCTGTCCGCCGGAGACCTTAACCCCGCGTTCGCCGATGGTGGTATCGAGGCCGAGGGGCAGCGC
Organism: uncultured Pseudomonadota bacterium; assembly: GCA_963837035.1. Taxonomy (GTDB): domain Bacteria; phylum Desulfobacterota; class Binatia; order Binatales; family Binataceae; genus JASHZA01. The sequence goes on along the minus strand of CAWIMH010000002.1, from coordinate 107,240 downwards.
TGTGACGAAATCGCGCAAGTTAGCCGATTCGAGGGCCTGCCAGAGCATTGCGTCGGTTGCGTCGGAGCGCGCATAGAGCAGGTTGTCGCGAACGCTCGCGCTGAAGAGGAGCGCGTCCTGTGCGACCACGCTGACGGCCTCACGCAGGGACTTCACGGTGTAATGACGGACGTCCCGACCGTCGACGAGGATGCGCCCCGCGCAGGCGTCGTAAAAGCGCGGAATCAGATTGGCCAGGGTGGTCTTGCCGGCACCCGACCGCCCGACCAGCGCGACCTTGAATCCGCCCGGAACGCTCAGGTCGATGCCCTTCAGGACTTCGCGCGAAGGCTCATCGTTGCGCGCGGCGTAGCCGAACGAAACGTTCTCGAACTGGACCGACCCCCGGCGCACTGGGAACGCGCGGCTCAGCGGATGATCGACAATACCGGGTTCGAGGTCGAGGAAGCTGAAGATCCGTTCGATGGCGGCGAAGGAGGCCGAGACCACGACTGAGAGCTGCGCAAAACGTTCCAGCGGGAGATAGAGGAAGCCTAAATAAGAGAAGAACGCAATGAGGGTTCCAAGGGTCACCGACCCGCGCATAACCATCACGGCGCCCACCCAGATAACGACCATCGGGGCGCAGCGGGTGAGGAGCTGAATCAGCATTTCCTGGCGCGCGGCCAGCCGGATCTTGTCGATCGTGCGTTCGAACAGCTCCTGGTTCCGCTCCCTGAATTGACCGACCTCGTACTCCTCGCGCGCGAACGCCTTGATGGTGGCGGCGCCGACCACGCGCTCATGGACCTCGCCGGAAATGATCTCGGTTGCCTGTTGCATTCGATGGCTGACCGCTTTAATCCGCGGCGAGAAGTAACGCATGAACGTGACCCAAATGGGCGCGATGCAGAGCGCGACGAGCCCGAGCCGCCAGTTGAGCGCGAGCAGCGCGACCACTACTAGGCTCAGCGAGATGCCGTCCATCCAGACGTCGATCAGAGCCGAGTTGACTAGTTCGTGGGCCTGCGAGACGTCGTTGAGGACGCGCGAGACGATCGAGCCGGAGGGATTGCGGTCGAAGAACGAATGAGGGAGCCGCTGCAGATGGGCGAACAGCTTGTGCTGCAATTCGAAAATCAGCCGATTGCCGGCGAGTCCGGCCCAGTAGTTGCGGTAGTAGCTAGCGATGGATTGGAGCGCGTAGAGCAGTATTAGCACAACACTGAGTGCAGCGAGCTTGCCCTGAGGTGTCGCACCAAATCGCGCAAATCCGGCGACTGCCGCGCACCAGCGGTCGATCGTAAGGTTGATGCCGTCGAGGTGAGGCTGGGCGGTCAGCAGGACGTCGATCACGTACTTGAAGGCGAGCGGGAAGGCCAGAGGCAGGGTGAATTTCCCGATCCCCATCAAGGCCGCACCGAACACCAGCCGCAGATGCGGCCTTACGAAGCCGAGGAAACGAATCGCCGGCGAAGGCTTCGCGTCAGATTCTCTGTTTGGATCCATTGGAAGCCGAGTGTCCGTCGAGCAAGCGCAAAAACTGAAAATGAAGAGTCAGCAACTACAAAATGGGACGTCGCAAGCGGCGTGCCTTGTCGTCATGAGCATTTAAGCCATGCACTGACTCAGTTTTTCGTCTAAACAGGCCGATCGCATGCACGAGAACGTCAAGGGGCTAACCGATTTCGGAAATCGATCTTCCAACTGATACGGCGTGCCCTTCGGAGATGCCGCCGGGATGGGGGCTTGACCCGGTCGGCGGCAGCATTTCAAGTCAAGGTAAGCGTCGAACGGGTAAGGCAATCCGGAGTGGGGCGAATCGAAGCGGGATGAAGTCGACCGCGGCAGGTTTGAATAACGATAGCGATGCGCGCGGCGAGGGCGGCGGTCGTACGCCGGGCGCGGCGGCGACGGTGACCGCCATCGTCCTGCTGCTTATCTACCAGGGCTACAGCCTGTCGATTGTGGGCGTCGCGTCGCCGTGGATCGCAAAGAGTTTCGCGCTCAACGAAGCGCAACTGGCCGAACTGTTCGCCTGGATGTCGGTTTCGGCGTTTGGATCGTTGATCCTGGCGCGACTGGCCGACCGGGTGGGGCGGCGGCTAATTATCCTGACCAGTCTGAGCGTGGCGCCGCTATGCGCGATCGGGGCGGCGCTAGTGAAAAAGCCGTACTTATTCGCGTCGTTCGAGATACTGATTTCGGCACTGCTCGGCGGATCGGTGTCGTCGGCGATCGTGATTCTCGCGGAAGAGCTACCGGCGGAGCGTCGCGCGGCAGGGCAGGCGTCCGCCGCGCTCGCCAGCGCGATCGGCGGGGTGCTCAGCTATATCGTGATCCCGTTTTTACTGGAGTGGGGTTACTCATGGCGCTGGCTGCTGGCGCCGTGCGTTGCGGGGATCGCGCTGGTGTTTCCGGTGGCGCGGATGCTGCCCGCCAACAATCGTTGGTCACGAATCGCGGCGGCTCCTCATAAATCGACCAGTCACTTCTACGATGTATTCAGCCATCTTTATCGTCGACGTGCATTGGGGCTTTTGGCGTGCGCGGCGCTCGACACGATGGCGGGCACTGCGGTCAACGGGTGGTTGTATTTCGAGGCGGTCTCGGTGATCGGGCTGTCCCCGCAGCGGGCGAGCACGCTGGTGGTCAGCGGGATGGTGGTAGGGATGCTGGGGTTTCCGGTGGGCGCGTGGACGTCAGACCGTTTCGGGCGCGTCCCGACGGTCATGTGGGTGGGGGGCGCCGCGTGGATCGGGGCGTTGGCCTTCTATTTCGGGCCGCCCGCGACGATCTTGTGGCCGTTTGCGTGGCTGCTCGCGGCGTACTGCTGGTTCAAGCTCGCCTCGGGGGTGATGACGGTGGGCGCGAATTCAGCAGCGACGGAGCTTTTCCCGGCGATGTTGCGCACCACGATGATCGGCTGGCAGGGAATAACGGCTGCGGTGTTCTCGATGTTAGCGCAAGTGCTGATCGCGGCGTTGATCGTGCCGCTGGGCGGGCTGATGCGGGTAGTCGGATACTTCGCGGTGCTCGGCTTTGTCAGCGCGGCGATCTTCGGGGCATTTATCGACGAAACGCGTGGAATGCCGCTCGACGTCTCGGCCAAAGAGGCTGAATGGGCAGGCCTCGAGCGCGGTTCGCCGAACCACGACGTCAGTCCGGAAAGCAGAGTGTCGGACTAGCCGATGGGAACGCGAAGCAGGCTGATTGCGCTGGTGCGCGTGGCGATACTGCTCGGGCTCAGTCTCGCGGGACCGCTGGCGGGACTGAGCGCCAATGCGACCTCAAGTCATCGTCATGCGGCGCACCATCGCAGGCATAGGCGTCGCGCTACGCCTACGCCGACGCCGCGGCCGACGCCGACGCTGGCTCCGGTGGTGCTAATCGCCGGGGGCACTGGAATCGTCAGCGTCGCACCGGGCGGTGATAGCCCCGCGGTCCTGGATACGGCGGAAATCTACGATCCGCGCGAGGAGAAATTCCTGCCGATCGCGCCGATGACCACGCGTCGCGATCGCCACGTGGCGACGGTCCTGCGCGACGGACGGGTGCTCGTGGTTGGGGGTGTCGATACCGTCATCACGCCGCTCGCGTCGTTCCCGGGTCCGGTGATGCCGTGGATCCTGCGGTCGACAGAGATTTTCGATCCTGCGACGGGCAAGTTCACTCCGGCGGCAAGTATGGCGGTCGCGCGCGATGAGCCGACCGCGACGTTGCTCGACGATGGGAGCGTGCTGGTAGTAGGCGGCGGCGACGCCAGCGCTGAGCTCTATCGTCCGCGAGACCACAAATTTTTCGCGACCGGCGCGCTGGTTCTAGGTGCCCGTTACGACCAGACCGCGACCCGGCTGCGCGGCGGCAAGGTCGTCATAGCGGGGGGCGGAGATCATGAGGCCGAATTCTACGATCCCGCGACGGGCAAATTCAGCGTGACCGGCCGAATGGCACGGAATCGTATTTATCATACAGCAACTCTGCTCGGAGACGGACGCTTGCTGGTGGCGGGCGGGAGTCAATACTCGCGCAGTGCGGCGATGGATAGCACGGAGATCTACGATCCGCACACCGGCTTTTTTCGGGCGGGACCGCGGATGAAGGTGCCGCGCGCCGGACATACCGCGACTTTGCTCCAGGACGGCCGCGTGCTGATCGCCGGGGGAAATCCCGCGGCGTCGGCCGAGATCTACGATCCTGCCAAAAACCGCTTCGTCGCGACCGGGCCGATGAACGCGAGCCGCTATGGACATAGCGCGACTTTGCTGCCCGACGGCAGGGTGTTGATAGCAGGAGGATGGGACCAGAACTATCGCCCGCTGGCGAGCGCGGAACTGTACGACCCGAAGACGTCCAGATTTGTCGCGACTGGCGCGATGACCGAAGCGCGCGAAGGGCATTCGGCAACACTTATTTGGGTGCGTCTGCCGATCGGATGGATACGGCCGACTCCCACGCCCACTCCGACGGCTACGCCTACGCCGACCGCGACGCCCGCGGGGACGCCGAGCGCGACGTCAACCGCGACCCATCCAACCGCGACAGCGTCTCCGGCGGCAAGGCGATCGCCCGCCGCGGGACCAGTCCATGCAGCTGTCTCGCGGTCGCAGCCGAATCACGGCACGACGGGCGCAACGCCGGTTCATCGAAGGACCCCAGCACCGCCGATCGGCGCTTCGGTGGTGATGCCGACCGAGGCGGCAACGCCGTCGGAGTTGTCGACACTTCGAGCTGAGAGCGCGACACCGATGCAGACCGAGATGCCGAGTGAGACCGCCAAGCCGGCACAAACCGAAGTTCCATCACCGCTCGTTACTGCCACGCCAATTCCGTCGTCGTCGCCAACTCCTGACGCGACCCCGAGTGCGCAAGGCACCCCCGAGGCCAGACCGGATGCCGCGTCAGGTTAGCGTTGGTCCCTAATTACGAGTGACTTTGTTGCGATCGCCACCGGAATTGGTCTTGCGGCGACGGTTGTCGGGATCGCCTTGTCGTACAGTATGGATCTGCCCACCGGCCCGGCCATCGAGGCGGTTCTCACGGCAGTGTTTGCGCAAGCTATTGCTGGGCGGCGCTCAGAAAGGCGTGACGGAGTGTTGCGGCGGTAGTAACCGCGCCGGCGCTCAGGCTGACAAATCGCCCTTCTGCAGTTCGCGCCAGACCAGGCCCCAGCGCACGCCCTGGTCGCTCACGATTACGTGTTCGAGTTCGAAGTGCGCCATTACCCGCTCGAGGATGGCGGCGCCCGCGAAGATCACGTCAGCGCGGGCAGGTTCGATGCCCGGAAGTTTCTTGCGCTCCTCGAGCGGCACGGCAGCGAGCCGCGTGACCGCCTCGAGGACTTCGCTATGGGATAGCCGATGGCCATGGACGATCGCCGGGTCGTACTTTTCGAGGCCCAGTTCGAGCCCGCATACGGTGGTGACGGTACCGGCGATCCCGACCAGCGTATTGGGCCGGAAATCCCATCCCAGTGCTCGCAGCGCTTCGTCGACGGCGATGCGGACATCGGCGGCTTCGCGCGCGATCGGGGGGTCGTGATGCACCAGGCGTTCGGTGAGACGGACCGAACCGAGCTGGAGGCTGGTGACTTCGAGCTTGCGGCCGGGTTGGGCGCGAATCAGTTCGGTCGAGCCGCCGCCGATATCGACCACGAGGACGCGGTCCGCGGGGTCGAGACGCAGGCCCTTGCGCACGGCGAGCCATGAGAGTTGCGCTTCGGTTTCGCCGGAAATCACCTCGAGAACGACGCCGGCGCGGTCCTTGACCTGTGCGAGGAAGGCGGCACCGTCGGCCGCGTCGCGCACCGCGGCGGTAGCGGCGCTCAGGATTTTTACCGCGCCGAGCGCACGTGCCCGGTCGGCGAATTCGGCGATGGTGTCAACCGTCCGCGCGGCGGCGTCGGGGTCGAGCCGGTGGTTGGCGTCCACGCCGCGGCCGAGCCGGGTGATACGCGCGAAATCAGCGAGCGCAGTTACCGCGCCATCAGCGCTAGACTCGGCCACCAGCATCAGGACGGTATTGGTTCCGACGTCGAGCGCGGCGAGTTTCATTACTGGTGCACTTTATCGATCCCCTTCGAAAGAGGACGTGGGAAGGGTGGAACGGGACGGCGAGACTGTCGCCGCGGGGGGTTCGACATGGTTGCGTGAAATCCATTCGTCGATTGCGGCCAGTGCGCGCAGGCCCATCGTGGTCTTCTTCTGGCGGCGGGGGACGCGTGCTGCTAAGATCGGGCATCAGCCCGTAGTTGGCGTTCATCGGCTGAAAGTCGCGCCGGCGCGCGTCCGTGATATAGGCGATCAGTGAACCGATCGCGGTCTCGCGGCGGCGGCACGACCGGTTCGCCACCAGTGACGATGCGAGCGGCGTTGATCGCGGCGAGCAGACCCAGCGCGGCGGATTCGACGTAGCCTTCGACGCCGATCATCTGGCCGGCAAGGAAGAGGTCGTTGCGGGCGCGAAGCTGCAGGGTCGGCAGCAACAGGCGCGGCGAATCGATAAAGGTGTTGCGATGGAGCGAGCCGAGGCGCACGAACTCGCTGCTCCAAGCCGGGAATCATGCGCAATACGCGGCGCTGTTCGGGATAGGTCATCTTGGTCTGGAATCCGACCATATTGTAGAGACGTGCCTCGCTATCGTCCTGGCGCAACTGGACGACGGCGAACGGACGCTGCGCGGTGCGCGGGTCGGCGAGTCCCACCGGCTTCATCGGACCGAAGGCAAGCGTGTGATGGCCACGGCGTGCCAGTTCCTCGATAGGCATGCAGCCTTCGAAGTAGATCGGGCGTTCGAAAGGATGGAGCGCGAGCTTGTCGGCGGCCAGTACGGCGCTGACAAAGGCGTCATACTGCGCCTGGTCCATCGGGCAATTGATATAATCGTCGCCGCCTTTACCCTAACGCGAAGCCTTGAAGGCGACTTCCATGTCGATCGATTCCGCGGTGACGATCGGAGCGATGGCGTCGTAGAAATAAAGGTGGCGTGGGCCGAACAGACGATTCAACTCGTCGCCCAGGGCGGCGCTGGTAAGCGGGCCGGTCGCGACGATGCTAGGTCCCGCGGGCAATGCGGTGGCTTCGGTGCGTATCACTTCGATCAGCGGATGGCTTTGCAGCGTCGAGGTAAGAATGCTCGCGAACCGATAACGGTCGACGGCCAGCGCCGCGCCAGCGGGAACCTGCGAGCGGCCGGCGGCGTCGAGCACGAGCGACCCCAGCCGACGCATCTCCTCTTTGAGCAAGCCCACTGCGGTTTCGAGCGAGGCGTTGCGTAGCGAGTTCGAACATACCAGTTCACCGAAGAGGCCGGTCTGATGCGCTTCGGTCAGCCGCGCCGGGCGCATCTCGAAGAGCCGCGCCGAGATACCGCGGCGTGCGAGTTGCCACGCGGCTTCGCTGCCGGCGAGACCGGCGCCAATCACGTTGACGCGAAGGTGATCCATCGTTGCGGTGCGGACGGCCGAGGCCGAGGCATCGCAGAGATCGTGGCTGGTTTGGCGGCGTCTGTAAACCGGCGCCAGGCGAGCTTGTGGGGCTGCGAAAGGCACGTCCACCGGGCGCGCCACGCGGCGTGCCCGATGGACCGCGGGTATGAGCTAGCTGAGTTTGCGCACGCGCATGTTGGCGTCACGGCCGAGGCATTTCTGTAGCCACGCTTGTGCGGCGGGCGTCGCCGACATGTCGAGCTTGACCAGTGGCGCGAAGCTCAAGACCGCCGCTACGTTGAGGTCGGCGATGGAGAAGTCCTTGCCCAGTAGGTATTCGCGACCCTTGAGCTGATCGTCGAGGACCTTGAGGGGCGCCTTCAACTCGTCGGTGGCTTTCTGGACGGCCTTTTCGTCCCGCTGATCGGCGGGCAGGAACAGCCGATTGATCAGGATCGTCATCAGACGCCCCTCGATCTCGGTGATGGCGAAGAAACTCCACTTGATGCAGTCGGAACGGCCCTCGGGCGTGGACGGCCATATCGGCGGCTTACCGTACTTGTCCGCCAGGTAAAGGTTAATCGCCATTGATTCCCATAAGACGTGGCCGTTGTCTTCGAGGACGGGGATATGCCCATTGGGATTGAGCTTGAGGTTTTCCGCACCCTTGGCCTTGGGTACTTCGACGGGATTGTGTTCGTATTTGAGTCCGAGCTCCTCGAGCGCCCACAATGAGCGCGCCGAGCGCGATTTCGAAGTTCCGTGCAACTTCATCTAGGCATCCTCCTCTTCGGCATTGACGCGAATCCCTTTGTTTAGCGCAGAAGGAACCCGCTGCACAAACCGCAGTACGGGCTGCGGCGACCAGAGGAAGCGGCGACAACGGCGGCAGAATCACGCCGAAGAATTTTCGGAAAAACCACTAAGGAAACCGCTGGTATCAAATCTGGGGACTAATAATTAGGCATTTAGTGGTTTTATTATCTTTACACATAAGATATCTATCAAAAGGGATGGTCAGCTATTTTTGGATATTCTAACTAACTAATGACGAATGACTTAAGGAGGACATCTCCGACCTATTTTAGAACCTCGATGGTGACGTCGCCGCGCTTGTCGACAACTTCGATCGCAGTCTCGGACCGGTCGCGGCGCACGATGATCGAGACCGCGGCGTCGGCCACCCTGAGATTTTCGATTTTCACCCAGTCGAGCCAATCCGGCATCACCGGCGACCGGATCACCAGTTTGCGGTCGAAGCCAAGAACTTCGATTCCCAGCATTGCCTGCACGATCGGAAATACGCTGGCGGCCGCCCACGCCTGCGGATGGCACGCAATCGGATAGGGTACCGGTCCCAGCCGCTCGTCGCGCGGGAATCCGCAGAACAGTTCAGGGAGACTTCCGGTGTGGAGCTGACTCGCAGCCTGCACCAGTCCATCGAGGATGCGCAGAACACCCCGGCGTCCGCGGATACGTCCGAGGCCGACAGCCGCGAGCGCGTTGTCGTGCGGCCACACCGAGCCATTGTGATAGCTCATTGGATTATAGCGGCGTTCCGTGGCGCTGAGGGTCCGGACACCCCATCCGGTGAACATGTCGTCGCGCATGAGGCGATCGGCCAGCGCTTCACCTTGTGGCCGATCGAGCAGCCCGGCCGCGAGACAATGCGCAGCGTTAGAGGCCATCACCCGGCACGGTTTCTTATCAGCGTCGAGCGCGAGAGCGACGGTGCCTTCGCGATCGAGCCAGAAGTCGCCGGAAAAGCGCGTTCTGAGGGCGGCCGCGCGTTCACTCAGCTGGTCCGCCAGAGCGCCGTGGCCGAGGCGCCAGGCGACTTCGGCGATCGAGACATAGGCGGCATAGACGTAAGCCTGGACCTCGCACAACGCGATCGGAGGGCGGGCGAGCCTCCCGTCGGCGTATGAAATCGCGTCGAAGGAATCCTTCCATCCTTGGTTGGCGAGACCGCGCGGCGCCTCACGCATATATTCGACGTAAGAGTCGCCGTCGGGGTCGCCATACTGCTCGATCCATTGTAGGGCGCGCTCGACGTTCTTCCACAGCTCGTCGGCGAGTCCCAGGTCACCGGTAATTGCGACGTAACGTCCGAGCAGCCAGAGGAACAGCGGAGTCGAGTCGACGCTTCCATAGTAGCGGCCGAACGGTACCTCGCCGGTGGATGCCAATTCGCCGCCGCGGATTTCATGGACGATCTTTCCGGGTTGTTCGTCGCGGCGCTGATTGACCGCGGAACCCTGCAGAGCGGCGAGTGTTTTGAGGGTTCCCACCGCGAGTGCGGGATTGAAGGGGAGCGCGAAGAACGCCGTAAGAATACTGTCGCGTCCGAACAGGGTGGCGAACCAGGGGATACCGGCCATGATGAAGGTGCCCCTGGGCGCGAACCGGATCATCGAGGTCAAATCAGCCGAGGAGCGCCGGAGCAGCGACTCGAGTAATTCGTTGCTTGCCGAGATCGTGCTCCATCCTCCGTCGAACCGGGAAATCTCCGCGCGCCGCTGCACCAACGCATTGTCGAACCGCGTGGGCGGCTCGTCGCCGGCAGTGATATCCTCGGAACCGCCAACGATGCGGACTTCGAGTTCCTGCTGTTCGTCGGGCTTGAGGATTAAAAGATACGAGGCGCGGCCCTTTTCCAATGTTGACGGCCGCGGCAAAAAATCGAATTTGGTGAAGCGGCGGACGCCGTCGAGACCCTGATAGGAATACTTTGCATCGGCGACGCCGATGACGGGGTCGAAGTGCTCACCATAGCCTTCGCGTTTAAAGCCCCGCACCTCGAAGAGGTCGGCAAAATCGGCACCGAAGAGGAAATCCAGGGGTATTTCAACGCGCAAGTGCGAGAAATTGCGCACGATCACCTTGTGATACAAGGCCGCGTCCGCGATCACCCAGTTGCGCTCGATCTGGATCGAAGTGCGCGGGAGCTCGACAGTGTCGCCATCGCGGCCGAGATCCGGATTGCAGAGATTGATCCGCAGCTGAGCATTCTCGCGGCTCGAGTAGGAGTTCAGGAAGTACGGCGGCTCGCCGGCGATCTTCAATTCGAAACGGCTGACGTGCCGCGTATCGCGATGGAAAAACCCCAGCGGCTCCTCAGGCGTTTCCAGCATATCGCCGCCTGCTTCGAACACGGCGAAGCTCTCGCCGTTCACCAGCTCACGAGTCGCGCGCCGCGACGTCAGGGACGACGCGCGGATGTAGAAGTCAGAGCCAACCTTGATGACGGTCTCTGGTTCTTGCACGGGCCCTCGCAATCTCAGGCTCTGCGCGCCGCCGCTCACCTCCTTCACCTACAACCACCCATTCCCTATTCCGTGCCTAGCCCCCGGTGTCATCAGCCGATCCTGTGTGTGACTATTATAGTAGGCTCGCCGTTGATCAATCGCCATCACTCGGTAACACTTACACATGCGCCTTGTAACAAATAAGTCACTGGTTCGTCATGATAGGAACGATGAGGGTGAGGTCGGTTCTCCGAACGACGAACGCGGTCGCGATTCCGAGCTCAACGGCCAGATGGCTTATATAAACCTGAATATATCCAACGAGAGTTAACAATGGCTTCTGTTACTATAGCGTGCGCCCTATTTTTTCTCGGAGCAGCAATCGCTTGGAAATTCCTCTGATCCGAACGCCTCTCCTGCTCATTTTCACCGCTGTCGCGGCGGCCTGTGCCTCTTATGCCAAGCCCGGGACGCCCGCCGCCGAAGGACGCGCGCCCAACCGCTTCATCTACGTGACCGCCCAGGATATCCCTGGCGAATGCTATCGGGATCTCGGCACGGTACATTATGAAGAACCCTTTACGGACGCGGCAATCGATCCCGACGAAGCGGTCTCTTCTCAGCGACTGCGCGCCGAGGCGCTAAAGACCTATCCCGGCGACGCCGACGCCGTCATCAATGTGCATCGGGAGCAGAACGACGCGGGCACTCTCGTTACAGTCGTCGGTGAAGCGGTCGCGTTGCAGAACCATGAAACCATAGCATGCGCCGCGCGCAAGATGCCCGGCGTTATCGACAAGTCGGCCGCGCTCGCCGCTGGCGGAATCAGTGGTGCGGCGCTCGAGGGCTCCCTCTCCGGTTCGACCCAGGGCGCGGAGACCGGCGCGGCGATCGGCGCCGCCGGTGTCGGCAAATATCAACTCAGCGATCAGCAGCGCGAGGCCGCGGCCCAAGAGGCCGCTATCAGGAACCAACTCGACGAACAGCGGCGCCAGATCGATCAACTCCTGGCCGAGCGATCGCGTCTGCAGGAATGCCAGCAGCAAGAAGTCACGCTGGCGGACTGTGCGCCCGCGGAACCTGCGGCGCAGCCGGTCAAAAACGGCGCTACCACCTGGAGCGGATCGACTTTCGAGCTCGAAAAACAGATCCAGGAACAGCAGAACTACATCGGTCAGTTGAAGGATCAGCTTGACGACATGCGCCGGCAGATGGCCGGCTACTAGCTCGACGGAGCCTCGAGCGGATCCGGTCCCAGCCGGCGGGCGGCCCGCCCCAGGCTTGCGCACCATGCACTGAAGCGATCCAGGTACAGATAAATAACCGGGGTCGTGTACAGAGTGAGTAGTTGACTGACTAGCAGGCCACCGACGATCGCGATACCAAGCGGACGGCGCAGCTCGGATCCGATCCCAGTGCCTAGGGCAAGCGGGAGCGCGCCGAACATCGCTGCCGTCGTCGTCATCATGATTGGTCTGAAGCGCAAATAACAGGCTTTCTGGATCGCTTCGAGCGAAGTGAGGCCCTGGTTGCGTCTGGCGTCCATCGCGAAATCGACCATCATGATCGCGTTCTTCTTGACAATACCGATCAGCAGGATAATCCCGATTAGCGCGATAATACTCAGTTCGGTCCGGCAGATTACGAGGGCGAGCAGCGCCCCGACTCCCGCCGATGGTAGTGTCGACAGGATCGTCACGGGATGGACGAGGCTCTCGTAAAGTATACCGAGCACAATATAAACCGCACACAGCGCCGCCAGTATCAGGAGCGGCTCATTCGCCACCGAATCCTGGAACGCCTGCGCGGTGCCCTGAAAACTGCCCTGGATGCCGCTGGGAAACCCCATCGATTTTTCCGCGGCTGCGATCTCATCCACGGCCGCGCCCAACGCGACTCCCGGTGCGAGGTTGAACGAGATCGTAACGGCCGGAAACTGTCCCTGATGGTTTACCGCCAGCGGCGTTGTCGACGGTGCGAAGTGAGTAAACGTGCTCAACTTGACCATCTGGCCGCCGGGCGCGCGAATATCGATCTGTCGCAGGGAGTCGGGGTTCTGCCAGAACTGCGGCGCCACCTCCATCACGACATGGTATTGGTTGAGCGGAGTGTACATGGTCGAGACCTGGCGTTGGCCGAAGGCGTCGTAGAGGGTGTCATCGATCACCTGCTGGGAAAGACCCAGGCGCGCGCCGGTGTCGCGATCGACCACGAGGGCGGTCTCGAGGCCGCTGTTCTGCTGATCGCTGTTGACGTCGGTGAGATGCGGCAGCGTGCGCATCCTGGCGACCAGCAGAGGGGCCCAGTGGTTGAGTTCGTTCAGGTCCGACCCCTGTAGCGTGTATTGGTACAGCGCGTTGCTCGAGCGCCCGCCGACGCGCACGTCCTGGACCGCCTGGAGATAAAGGGTGGCTCCCGGGATGGAGGCCGTCTTCTTGCGCATCCGGGCGATTACACGGTCGGCGCTGAGCTTGCGCTGGCGCAGCGGCTTCAGCGCGATAAACATACGCGCGCTATTCACCGCGCCCGCGCTACTGCCAGCAAAGGCGATCACATGATCCACCGCCGGATCGCTCATGATGGTCTTGACGAATTGCGCGAGCCGCTCGTTCATCGATTGGAACGAGCTATCCTGGTCCGCCTGGATCGCGCCCATCAGGCGGCCGGTGTCCTGCTGCGGGAAGAATCCCTTGGGCACGAAAGCGTAAAGGAAGACGCTGAGTCCGAGGGTCGCCAGCGCGACTAATACCGTAAGCCGCGAATGCCGCAAGACCCATCTTAGGCTACGGGTATAGCCGTCGAGCGCGGAGTCGAAGGCCCCCGCGCTGGCCCGGTAGAAACGCCCGCGCGGCTGCTCTGCTCCGGCGCGCAAAAGCTTCGCGCACATCATCGGGGTCGTGGTCAGTGAAACCACCAGCGACACGGCGATCGCGGTCGACAGCACCACAGCGAACTCCCGGAACAGGCGGCCGACGATCCCGCCCATCAGCAGAATCGGGATGAATACGGCCACCAGCGAGACGCTAATCGACATCACGGTGAAGCCGATCTCACGCGCGCCGCGCACCGCCGCGGCATACGGCGAGAGGCCCTGTTCGAGATAGCGCGAGATGTTCTCGATCACCACGATCGCGTCGTCGACCACGAAGCCGGTCGAAATCGTCAGGGCCATCAGCGACAGATTGTCGATGCTGTAGCCGCACAGGTACATCACGCCGAAGGTGCCGATCAGTGAGACCGGCACCACCACGCCCGGGATGATGGTCGCGCGTACGTTCCGCAGGAACGCAAACACCACCAGGATGACCAGCAGAATCGAGATCACCAGGGTGATTTCGACATCATGGACCGACGATCTGATGGTGGTGGTGCGATCGAGCACCACCGTGGTTCTGATCGCCGGAGAGATCGCGGCGCGCAGTTGCGGCAGCGCCGCCATGACACGGTCCACGGTGTCGATGATGTTCGCCCCGGGCTGGCGGAAGATGATTATGGGGACGGCCTGCTGGCCGTCGACGAGACCGGCGTTGCGCACGTCCTCGACCGAGTCCCGCACCTCGGCAACGTCGGCAAGCTGGACGGCGGCACCGTTGGAATACTGGATGATTTGCGTGCGGTACTGCTCGGCTTGGAGCAGTTGATCGGTCGTGCCGAGACTCCATGAACGCGCCTGGTCCGCGACTTCGCCCTTGGGCAGATTTTCGTTGGCCTTGCTCAGACTGGCGCGAACGTCCTCGAGCGCTATCCCGTCGTTGTTGAGCTGGCTCGGATTGAGTTCCACTCTTACGGCAGGCAGCGCGCCGCCACCGACCGTGACCTGGCCCACGCCCTGAATCTGCGAAAGCTTCTGGGCCAGGATCGAATCCGCCGCGTCATACATCTGCCCCCGCGTCTTGGTCGCGGAAGTCAGGGCGATAATGAGAATCGGGGCGTCGGCGGGATTGACCTTGCGGTAGGTCGGATTGGCCGGCAGGTTGCTCGGCAACTGGCTGCGCGCCGCGTTGATCGCGGCTTGAACGTCGCGCGCGGCCGCATCGATATTGCGGCTCATGTCAAATTGCAAGACGACATTGGTGGTGCCCAATGAACTGCTCGAGGTGAGCTCGGTAAGCGACGCGATGTGGCCGAACTGCCGCTCGAGCGGGGTGGCCACTGACGACGCCATCGTCTCTGGGCTCGCGCCCGGTAAGCTCGCGTTGACCTGTATCGTCGGGAAATCGACCTCGGGCAAGGGTGCGACCGGCAACGAGCGGAACGCGATCGCTCCCGCCAGCGTGATCGCAATCGTCAGCAACGTGGTCCCGACTGAATTGCGGATGAAGGTCTCGGAGATGCTCACGAGGCGCCCACCGGATCAGACCCCGGCACCGGATCGGATTCTGGATAGATCGGGGCTGTTTTCCCGGACCGTTTGGCGATGCGCGTCGCCAGCCGGTCAAATGACAAGAAGATCACCGGAGTTGTATAGAGCGTGAGGGCCTGGCTGAGCAGCAATCCGCCAACCATCGCAATACCAAGCGGACGGCGTAATTCCGATCCGGTGCCGGTGCCCAGGGCCAGCGGCAGGCCAGCCAGTAGCGCCGCCATGGTGGTCATCATGATCGGCCGAAAGCGCAGCAGCGAGGCTTGGTAGATTGCTTCGCGCGCCGGCTTGCCCTCGTTGCGCTGCGCATCCAGGGCAAAATCGACCATCATAATGCCGTTTTTCTTGACGATTCCGATCAACAGGATGATGCCGATGAGCGCGATTACATTGAGATCGTTGCGGCATATCAGCAGAGCCAGAATTGCCCCCACCCCGGCCGAAGGCAGGGTCGACAGGATCGTGATCGGATGGATGTAGCTTTCGTAGAGAACGCCTAACACGATGTAGACCGTAACCAGCGCCGCCAGTATCAGCAGCGGTTCGTTGCTCAGCGAGGCTCGAAACGACTCCGCCGTGCCCTGGAAACCCGCCGCGATGCTGGCGGGCATGCCGCTGTCGCGCGCGGTCTGCTGAATCGCATCGACGGCTTGCCCCAGCGAGTAGCCTGGCGCGACGTCGAAGGAGATGGTCACCGCGGGGAATTGTCCCTGGTGGTTGATAATCAGCGGCTGACTACGCGGCTCCATTTGCGTGAACGCGCTCAGCGGCACTTCACCGCCGGTGTTTGACGGCACATAGAGATCGTGCAAATCGCCGGGCCTCTGCTGAAAGCGTGGGTCCACCTCGAGAATCACGTGGTACTGGTTCAACTGCGTGAACATGATCGAGATCTGGCGCTGGCCGAATGCGTCGTAGAGGGTGTCGTCGATCATCTGCGGCGTGATGCCCAGGCGCGAGCTGGTCGAGCGATCGATTACAACCTGTTCCTGCAATCCCTCGTTCTGCTGGTCGGTGGCGACGTTCTCGATCGCGGGCAGAGTCCGGAGCCGGTCCACCAGCTTGGTCGTCCACAGTGACAATTCGTTGGCATTGGGATCTTCAAGACTGTACTGATACTGGGTCCGGCTAACGCGGTCTTCTACGGTCAAATCCTGAACCGGCTGGAGAAACAGCTGAATGCCAGCTACCCGGGCCAGTTGCGGCTGCAGGCGGCGAATTATTTCCGTTACTCCCGCGTCGCGTTCGTCCAGCGGTTTCAAATTGATCAGAAATCTTCCGCTGTCTAGCGTGGTGTTGGTGCCGTCGATGCCGATAAACGACGACAGACTCTCCACCGCCGGATCCCGCAGGATCACCGCCGCCAGTGCCTGCTGTCGCGCGGCCATGGCCGGGAACGAGATGGTTTGTGGCGCCTGCGATACGCCCTGGATCACACCGGTATCCTGTACCGGGAAAAACCCCTTCGGCACGACGATATAGAGCAGGATGGTGAGGATCAGCGTGCCGATCGCGACCAGCAGCGTCATATCTTGATGGTTCAGCACCCAGCGCAGGGTGCTGCCGTAGCCTTCGATCGTGCGGGCGAAGAGCCGCTCGGTGGTCTTGTAGAAGCGGCCTTGCCGCTCGGGCGGCGTGTGGCTGAGCAGTCGCGCGCACATCATCGGCGTCAGCGTCAGCGAGACCGCCGCCGAGACCAGGATAGTGACCGCGAGAGTCACCGCGAACTCGCGAAACAGGCGCCCCACAATGTCGCCCATGAAGAGCAACGGGATCAGCACAGCGATCAGCGAAACCGTCAACGAGAGAATCGTGAAGCCGATTTGCCGGGAACCCTTGAGCGCTGCCTCCAGCGGTGTGTCGCCCGCCTCGATGAACCGCGCGATATTTTCGATCATCACGATCGCATCGTCGACCACGAAGCCGGTCGAGATCGTCAGCGCCATCAGCGTCAGATTGTTGAGGCTGTAGCCCAGCAGGTACATCACACCGAAAGTCCCGATGAGCGACAGCGGAACCGCGATACTGGGAATGACCGTTGCCGACAACGTCCGCAGGAACAGGAAAATCACCATCACCACCAGTCCGATCGTGAGCATCAGCTCGAACTGGACGTCTTTCACCGAGGCGCGAATCGTCACGGTGCGGTCGGTGAGCAGGGCCACCTGTACGGAAGGCGGCAGCGCGGCGTGGAGCTGCGGCAGCAGCGCCTTGATCCGATCGACCACCGTGATGATATTGGCGCCCGGCTGGCGCTGAACGTTGAGAATCACCGCCGGCACTTGGTTCATCCACGCCGCTTCCTTGACGTTCTCGGCGTCGTCGGTGACCGTGGCGACGTCCGCGAGCCGTATGGGAGCGCCGTTGTGAAAGGCGACGATCAAAGGCCGGTACGCAGCGCTGGTCAATAACTGGTCGTTCGCGTTGATCGTGTAAGCCTGATGCGGACCGTCGAAGTTGCCCTTGGCCTCGTTGACGTTGGCCGCCGCGATCGCGCTGCGCAGGCTTTCCATGCTGAGCCCGTATGAGGCCAACGTCGTCGGATTCACCCGGACGCGTACAGCGGGCTTCTGCCCGCCGCTGATACTGACCAATCCCACGCCGGGCACCTGGCTTATCTTCTGCGCCAGGCGAGTGTCCGCCAGGTCCTCGACCTGGGTCAGCGGGAGTTCCGTCGAAGTCAGTGCCAGGGTCAGGATTGGCGCGTCGGCTGGATTCGTTTTGCTGTAGACCGGGGGATTCGGCAGGTTGGCGGGCAGATAGGTCGAAGCCGCATTAATCGCGGCCTGTACCTCTTGTTCGGCGACGTCGATATTGAGACTGAGGATAAACTGAAGCGTTATTATCGAGCTGCCGAACGAGCTGTTCGAAGTCATCTGGTTGAGGCCGGGCACCTCGCCGAACTGCCGTTCTAGCGGTGCCGTTACCGCCGACGCCATTACGTCCGGACTCGCCCCGGGATAGAAAGTCAGAACCTGGATAGTGGGATAGTCGACTTGCGGCAGGGCTGAGACCGGGAGCTGTTGGTACGCCAACGCACCGGCCAGCAACAGCGCGACCATCAGCAGCGAGGTGGCAATCGGCCGGACAATGAACGGCCGCGACAGATTCACTGCGGGCGGTCCTGGTTCGCGCCGCTCGCGGCCAACTGAAAAATCACTTTCGATCCCGGCTGCAGGCGGTCGACACCGTCGGTGACCACCATCTCACCCGGATTGACGCCCGCGGTCAGCGCCACGGTATCGCCCTGCGTCTGGCTTGCGCGCACTGTACGCACCTGGACCTGTTTGTCCCGGTCCACCACGTAGACGAACGTACCTTGCGGATTGCGCTGCAGCGCGGCGGTTGGGATCAGCACCGCATCGACGGTTTTGTCCACGAGCATCTTTACGTTGACGAATTGATTGGGAAACAGGGTGTAGTCGGTATTGGGGAAAATCGCCTTGAGCTTGATCGTCCCGGTGGTCTGATCGATCTGGCTGTCGAAGGTCTCGAGCGATCCGGTCCCGAGCTTCGTTTTGAGGTCGCGATTATAAACATCTACCGGTAGCTCCTGACTTGTACGCATCGCCTTGATCACCGGTTGCAGATCGTCTTCGGGGATACTGAAATCCACGGCGATGGGTTGTAACTGCGTGATCACCGCGAGCCCGGTGGTATCGCTGGTCTGCACGAAGTTGCCGACGTCGACGAGGCGCAAGCCGATGCGTCCGGTGATCGGTGCGACGATTCTCGCATAGGCGAGGTTGAGTTTCGCGGTGTCGATGTTTGCCCGGTCCATGACGATCGCGCCCCGGTCCTGCCCCAGCACCGCGGTCTGATCATCGAGGGTCTGCTTGGCGATGACGTCGCTCGCGAAGAGCATGCGATTCCGTTCGAGCGTGACGTTCGCGTCCTTGAGTGCGGCGAGGTCTTTTTTCAGTTGCCCTTCAGCCTGAAGCAATGCCGCCTGGTAGGGACGTGGGTCGATCTGTACAAGCAAGTCGCCCGCCTGCAGCAATTGCCCTTCCTTGAAAGCAACATTCACGATCTGTCCATTGACGCGGGGCTTGACCGTCACGGTATTGAAGGCGACCACGGAGCCGATCGCCGACAAATAGCGATCCAGATCGCCTCGCCGGGCCGCTGCGACGGTTACCGGTATCACCGGGGCGGAGCGCAGGGATGCGGCGTCGGGCACCCCGGCGCGTCGCCCGACCGATCTGCCGAAGGCGAGGTAACCGCCGACTCCGAAGACGATCAGGAAGGTCAGCCAAAGCGTGAGGGGACGCCCCAAACGAGCCAGGCCTCGAGGGCGGAATCCGATTGGGGTGGACCCCAGGGATGGGTCAGTCGTCGAAGAGTTGGAATCCATAGTGCACAGAACAGACTGGGGTGCGCATATCGCTCATTTCGTCCATTTCCGCCATAGCGGTCGGAGCTCGTCGGCCATCAGACGGTCGAATTACCCGACAATGCTCAAAATAGCGTCGATTAGGCGAAGTTGACCAGCTTGACCATAAAATAACGCCACTCGGTAAATTTCGCGGATGAAGCTACCGAAGAAATATTGTTTCAATTCAAACAGGATCAGTCCATTCGGCAGTACGCTTGGTCGCGCGGACAAACCCTCGGCGGCGGCAACCCCCTGCTTGTGAGACGCTCGCGCGGGTTGGCCGGTTACGACGGCCGGTTGCGAGAAAGGTTGGATGGTTCCGAGCGGTTGGTAACGCGGGCCGGTGATGCAGCGGCAAGCGAGGCCCGTTGAGGTGGGCTGTTGGGCGACGGGTTACGATCGGCGTGGCGCGCGACCTTGCGCCGGATGCCTGGTACCACGATAGGGGACCCGCCCAGAAAACGGGGGTCCGGCAGCGATGCGGTCAGTTGAGCGTGGCGCGCAGATGAGCGAGCATCGCGAGGCAAGCCGGGTCCTCTGGGGCGATTTTCAACGCCGTTTCCAATTCCTGGATCGCGCGTCTCATCATGCCTTTGGCCGCGAAGAGTTTGCCGAGATTCATGTAAGGGAAATGGCGCGGGTCGTAGCGCGGCGCCAGCTTGGCCTTTTCAAGCCAGAGGACCGCCTCGTCCAGTTCACCTTTTTCGATTAAATACGCGCCGATATCGTTGTAGGGATTGCCGAAAGTCGCGTCGACTTCGATCGCCTTGCGGCATTCGGCGATGGCGTCATCGATGCGGCCCAGCGATTTGTAGGCCCATCCGCGAAAAGTGTAGGCCTCGGCGGTGGGGCAAATAGCGATCGACTTGGTATAGAATTCGATTGCTTTCTGGAAATCCTCCTGCATGTGGTAGCGGTAGGCCGCCCGGCAGATTTGCAGAGCGCGTTGCTTGGCGTCGGCCTCATCCATGGGCCCGCTTCTTCTCCCGACGGAATCAGGATTGCCAGGGCAGCGGCATTGGCTGACTGTCTGCGTGCCGGACCTTTACCGGAGCCATGCTCAACGCGGCGATCAGGACCATCCGCGAGTTACCGCTGTTGACGATTTGGTGAACGGCGTCGGCCGGAATCAGGAGGGTGGAGTTGGGGCCGAAGTCGGTGGGTTTGCCCTCGATTGTCAACGTGCCGGAGCCTTCGAGGATAACGATGGCTTCCTCGCAAGCGTGGCGATGGACGGGGGTACCGGCGCCGGGCTCTATGGTCTGACTCCAGACCTCGAGGTTTTTCATGCCGTGTTCGGGGCCGGCGAGAGTGCGATGATCGAGGCCAGGGAGTTTGAAGTTCGGTACGGATGCGTTGTTGACGATTGGCATGGGATATCCTGCTTGGGGTCGGGGTTCGCCGGAGCTACTTCGACGGCGGGAGTATTGTCCGACAAACGGCGCGACGAGGGCAAGCGGCGGGCTCGTTGGATCGTGGATGTGCGTTTCGGCGGTGGACGCCTCGGTTACAGCGCGAGGGGGCGGTGCTTCAGCACAAACGCGAGCACTTCGCGGTTGAACTCCTCGGGCTGTTCGATATTGCTCAGGTGACCCGCACCATGGATTAGGGTGAGTTGGGCGTGGGGAATGCGGCGCGCGATTTCGTGCGACATCGCGGGGGGCGTTAGCCGGTCCTCGTCGCCGACGACGACATGGGTGGGGGCCGCGATTTTTTCGAGTTCGAGGTCGCGCGAGTAGTTCGCAGTCGCGGCGATGGTCTTCAGGTAGGACTCCTTGTGCAGTGCAGACATGCTCGCGACGAGGCGGTCGAAGGAACCGGGACGGGCCGAGGGGCCGATGAGCGTGCGGGCCACGATCGGAGCGATATCCTTCGGCTCCTTTCCTTCGAGCAGCGGCTGCTGGCGCAGGCGGATGAATTCCCGCCGATCGTTCTCCCCGAGATGGCCGAAACCGGTCAACGAATCGCAGATGGTGAGCGTTGCGACCTGGGCGGGATAGCGTCCGTAAAAGTCCATCGCGATCAGACCACCCATCGAGAGGCCGATCAGATGGGCGCATTGCGTGTTGAAAAATTGCAGCACGCGAGCGAGGTCGTGGGCGAAATCGCCGAAATCGAGCGGACCCGGATAATCTTCGCTCAGGCCGTACCCGCGCGCGTCCCACGCAACCGCATGGAAGTGTGCGCTGAACGATGGAAGCTGATCGCGCCAGTTGGTGCGATTGCCGCCGATGCCGTGGAGAAAGATCAACAACGGTCGCGCGCCGCAATGGTCCACGGCGATGCGCGGGGCTCCGGGAACATAGTCGGTGATAGTTGCAGACATGTTGACGACCCCTCGGCTAACGGCGTGCTGGGTTAACGGTTCACGGCGTCGATGCGCTTGCGGCACTGGTACGCCGGCTAGGTGAGAACGCCGCCGCCGTCCACGGTCAAAGTGATTCCGGTGACGAAGCCGTTTTTCATCAGGAAGAGGACGGCGTCGGCAATTTCCTCGGGACGTCCGGCGCGCCCGACCGGGAGCCGCTTCGAGTAGTCGGCGATGATTTTGTTGCGGCGATCGCCGAGTAGGTCGAGAAAAGGCGTATCGACGAGTCCCGGCTGGACCGTATTGACGCGGATTGGGGCGAGATCGACCGCGAGCGCGCGCGCAAACGCCTCGACCGCGCCGCAGGAAGCGGTGGCGACGGCGGCACCGCCCAGAGGACGCGTAGCTGTGGTGCCGGACATGAAAGTGATGGAGCCGCCGGCAGACATTTTCGGCGCGGCGAATTTGGCGGCGTTGAAGGCGCCCCAGAAGCGCGTATCGAGAGCCGGATGGATTGTTGCGGAGTAGGGCGCCAGCTTGGGGTCGAACAACACCGAGCCCGCGGTGATGAAGACGTGATCGACGTGGACCAGTTCGGCGAACAGCGCCTGCGTTCCCTCTTCATCGCAGACGTCGAGTGACACGGCCTTGAGATCGCCGCCGATTTGCTTCTGCGCGGATTGCAGCCGATCGCGGGACCGTCCGGTGATGATGACGCGCGCCCCTTCGGCGGTGGCCGCTTTCGCGGTCGCGAGTCCGATGCCGGAGCTGCCCCCGAGCACGACCACGGTTTGATTGGCGAGAGACATATTTTCCTCCGCATGCCCCGGACAGTCGGCCGGACCAATGCGGCTAGATCACACCGGCGGTCTTCAAGGCCCTGACCTCGGCCGTAGAAAAGCCGGCCTGGGACAGGATTTCGTCGTTGTGTTCGCCGAGCCGGGGCGCGCCACGCTCGAAGGCGGTGACGCGATTACTGCTGTCGGTGGCGACCGAGACCGGATAGTAGAGGTCGCGGCCGAGTTCGGGATGACTAAAGGGCTGGAAGGTGCCGCGCTCCTTGAAGTGCGGGTCGGCGAGATTTTCCTCGGGGTAACGGACGCTGGCCCAAAGCAGTCCGTTGGCCTGCGCGCGATGATACAGATCCTCGGCGTCCATCGAGGCGGCGAGCCGGTTGATAGTCTCGTTGAAATGACCCTGGGCCTTGGATGGCGCACTCTTGACGAGGTCGCGATAGGCGTCGGAATCGAGGTCGTGGGCGATGCCTGCCTCGTCGAGCATCTTGATGATGATGCGGCGCTCGTGTCCGCCCCAGAACAGGAAAGCCTTGACGTAACGGCCGTCGCGGGTGCGCCGGAGCCAGGGCCAGGTGCGGCTTTCGGCAGCGTGGCGGCCGGTCTGCCGTTTCACGACGGCGCCGTTGTAGATGTAGGTCGGGATTGCGACCTCGGTGCATAGGCTGACGGCCTCGTGGATCGAGAGGTCGATCGTGTCGCCTTCGCCGGTCAGTTCGCGGAAGTTGAGCGCCGCGGTGATCGCGATGACCGCGTTCTCGCAGGCGATGTGGTACGCCTGCCACATCCCGGGGGCGATGGGCGGAGTGTCGTACACGCCGCCGGGCGCCTGGTCGTAGCCGCAGGAAGCCATCACGCCACCCATCGCGAGATGCGTGAGGTCTGTCATCTTGAGGTCGCGATAGGGTCCGTCGAGACCGAAGGGCGTGATGGTGCATACGATGAGGCGCGGGTTCGCCGCCTGCAACGTCCGGTAGAGCGGGAGCCGTGACAGGACCTCGAGGGCCTCGCCCGAGTCGATGATGACGTCCGCGTTTTTGGCGATCCGCGCAAAGGCAGTGCGCGCGGCCGGATGAGTCAGCTCGAGGGTCGCGCTTTTCTTGCCGAGGTTGTAGCGGCTGAAGAAGAGGCTGTGTTCGGGGTCGGGTTCCGGCGTGGTGAAGGGGCCGAGGCGGCGCGAGTTCGAACCGGCGCGGCCTTCGAGCTTGATTACGGTGGCGCCGAGCGAGCCGAGCAGGAGGGCGGCAAATTCGCCGTGCTCATCGCCGGTCTCGATTACAACGATGCCCGCGAGGGCGGAGCTCATAAAGGCGGTGGTACTCAAATTACCATGATCTCCCTTAGTTCGGTGAGCTCATCGGCGCTGAGTCCGAGGATGTCCCGATAGACGTAGTCGTTGTCCTCGCCCATCATCGGGGCGGCGCGGCCGGGGATTCCGCCGACGTCGACGGGCATGTTGGTAAACTTTGCGGGAAAGCCCTCGACCGGCCAGGTACCGATTTCGCTATGGGGCAGCGGGACGAAGTAGTCGCGATGGCGGAGTTGGGGGTCGCGTTCGGCGCGGTCGGAGGATTTCTGGACGACCCCCGCTGGGACCCTTTGCTGCTGGAGGCGCGCCATCAGGTCATAGCGATCCTCTTTGCGCGTGAGGTGGGCGAGGCGGCGGTCGAGCTCGTCTTCGTTGGCCTTGCGGCCGGCGGCTTCGAGGAAGCGCGGGTCGCGCATCGAGTCGGGCGCGCCGAGCACGCCGACGAGGGCGTGCCACTGGTCGTCGTTCTGGATCGCGATCGCGAGCCATTCGTCGGCACCGCGGCAGGGGTATGCGCCGTGCGGAGCCCAGTCCGCGTTCTGCATGCGGTTGCCATACCGGGTGGTCGGTTTGCCAGTGAGTTGGGCTTCGAGCGCGGCGGTGCCGGAGAGCATGATCCCGGCTTCGGTCTGCGAGATATCGAGGTAGCATCCCTGGCCGGTGCGCTTCAGCCGGAATAGGGCGGCGAGCACCATGATTGCGCCGTAGTAGCCGGTGGAGTGATCGAGGTACGAGTAGCCCCAGCCCGCGGGCGGCATCGGATCGGGCAGCCCGGACATATGGGTTAGGCCGGAGAGTGCCTGCGCGGTCGGACCAACGCTCAGGTAGTTGTTGTAGGTGCCGGATTTTCCCATTCCGGTGATCTGCATATAGATCAGGCGGGAATTGATCTTGCGAAGTTCCGCGTAACCGAGTTCCCAGCGATCCATCTGGGCGGGGCTATAGTTTTCGCAGAGCACGGTGGATTTGGCGATCAGCTGCTTGAACAGATCGCGGCCCTGCGGGAGGCTCATGTTGAGGGTGATGCCGTATTTGCCGGGATTGATATTGTTGAAGAGGCCGCTGCGGTTGAGATTGTCGTCGTCGTCGCCGGCCACCACGGGACGAACGCCGCGCAACATATCGAGGGCGCGCTGATCGTTCCATTCGACGCGGATTACCTCGGCGCCCATGGTCGCGAGCATCCGGGTCGCGTTGGGACCGGCAACGATCTTGGTCAAATCGATCACCCGGACGCCTGCGAGCGGCCGCCGCCGGGGGGATTGGGATGGTGCCATACGCAACTGCCTCCGCGGGCGTTCGGCAGAGAACGCCGCCACCGTCATATGTCGCGCACCGGCGCGCGCGTCAAGGGAAAGGGCGGGCGGCATCGAGCGGCGAGCCTTGACTTGGGTGGCCAAGCCGCGCGTGATCGCAGAGCGCATACGGGGAGACTTTGCGCGCTTGCCGAGACGTTGATGCGGCGCGGGGTCGGGACGAGAGTCGAAAACATCGATCAGTCATCGAAGCGACGCGAACATGCCGGCTGGTGAGGATGCAATCCGCCTGGGGGCCTTCGCGGCGGTCTTTCTTGCGGTGGCGTTGTGGGAGTACGTGGCGCCACGCCGATTGAGCGGACACCGGCGGAGAGAGCGGTGGCCGAGCAACATCGGTATCGCGGGACTGAACGCGGCGCTGGTCGCGATAGTAACGCCGGTCACGGCGACGGGTATGGCGAGTATGGCGGCGAATCGCGGATGGGGACTGTTCAACCGCTTCGCGATCGCGCCTTCGATCGCACTCGTGGGGTCGATCATTTTGCTGGACCTCGCGATCTACCTGCAGCACGTTATGTTTCACGCGGTGCCGGCGCTGTGGCGCGTCCATCGGATGCATCACGCGGACCTTGATTTCGACGTGACCACGGGTGCGCGGTTCCATCCGGTCGAGATACTGATCTCGCTGGCGTACAAAATCGTGGTGGTCGGCGCGCTGGGGGCGCCCGCCGTCGGGGTCCTGGTCTTCGAGGTCCTGCTGAACACGACATCGATGTTCAATCACGGCAATCTGCGGCTATCGGAGCGAGTCGATCGGCATTTGCGCAAAGTGTTGGTTACGCCGGATATGCATCGCGTACATCATTCGATCGTGGTGGCGGAGACCAACAGCAATTTCGGCTTCAACCTGCCGTGGTGGGACCGGTTCCTCGGAACCTATCGCGAGCGGCCGGCGGCAGGGCAGGAGGGTATGACGATCGGGATCGAGCAGTTCCGCGACGGGCGCGAGTTGTGGATCGATCGGATGTTGACGCAACCGTTTCGCGGTCCCACAGGGCGTTACGCAATTAGCGCGCGGGGCGACGCGTGAAACGGAGCCTGGTTTATCGGGCGCTGATCGTGGCGGCGATTGTGGCGGCGATCATTTTCGTCGAGTTGCATCGGGACGTTTTCCAAGGAGCGGCGCTCGAGCATGAACTGAATCGGTTCGGGCGCTGGGCACCGGTGTTGTTCATCCTGGGCTACGCGGCGGCGACGGTGTTGTTCGTCCCGGGGTTGGTGTTCACGCTGACGGGGGGTGCGATTTTCGGTCCATTGTGGGGGACGGTGTGGAACCTGACGGGGGCGACGGCGGGGGCGACGCTGGCGTTCCTCACCGCGCGCTACGTGGCGGCCGACTGGATCGAAAGGGTGAGTGGCGAACGTTTGCAGCGAATCGTGCGCGGAGTCGAGGCCGAGGGTTGGCGTTTCATCGCGTTCGTCCGCCTTGTCCCGCTCTTCCCGTTCAATCTCCTGAACTATGCGCTGGGACTCACCCGTATCGGCCTGGGCACATACGTGTCCGCGTCGGCGGTCTGCATGCTGCCCGCGACGATCGCGTATACCTGGCTCGGCTATGCGGGGCGCCAGGCGCTTAGCGGGGGCAGGGATATGGTCCGCGACGTGTTGATCGCGATCGCCGTGGTCGCGGCGGCGGCCCTGCTGCCGCGTTTCGTGCGACGGTTCAGGGGGCAGGGCCTGGTAGAAGCCGGCGAGCCATGAAGATTCAGTTGCGTCCAGGCGGGCGGGCGGCAACCCGCCATTGGTTGTTGAGGGTGCGATCGCCCCGGAGCCAGCCCCTCAGGTCCTCGTGCGCCGAAGCGGATCGTTGCGCCGCGATTTTGTCGGCCTCGGGATGGTCGACGGTAAATTCGAGGTTCAGGCCGTTGGGATCGGTGACATAAAGGGAGACACAATAGCCGTGATCGAGCACCATGGTCTGGTGGCCGGCGGCTTCGAGTCTCCGCTGAATCTCGCGTTGACCGTCGGCGTCGGCAGCCTTAAGCGCGAGATGGACGAACGGCGAATGCGGGCCGTAGTGAGCAAATCTTTCGTGCTGTTTGGGATCGGCAAAGTGAAAGAAGGCGAGCGCGCCGCCGTCGGCGATCTGAAAGAACAGGTGGCAATAGTAAAGCTCGTCCTCGCCGAAGACCTTGTCGCATTCGCGCCAAGTCGCGACCATCGGCCAGCCGAGGACGTCCTCGTAGAACTCTCGCGTTTGTTCGAGGTCCCGGCAAACGTAGGCGGAGTGATGCAGGCGTAGCGGGATCGAGTCAGGTTTGCGGCGAGCGCCACCATTAGCGGGCTGGTTACTCATAGGAGTCTCCTCACGGATGGGTCCTGGCGTTGAGCACGAACGTTCTTTGAAACCACGGTGTTCCATTCGCGGGCAAGGTTCAAGGGCGGGAGAGGCCGCGGCGCCAGCAGAGCGTGTTGGGACGGTAGGCCTTTGACAATCGGCACCTGAAGCGTGATTATCAGCCGTTCAACCGGGGGCGAGGGTGGAACGGAAGACAGCCGCTATCCTCAGAGAGTATGTCCCGCGCGGGCCCTACACGGGCTTGCGCCCAGCGTCATTATTCGCCCGGTCGCATAGTAGTTATTGCTCTGTTCTTCCGCGTCGGGCGGAGTCCGCGGATTCAACCAGTATTGCGTTGAGGTCGACTAGGTCGCCGCCGTATTGACTGCGGCGTCGGGGTGCCCGGGGACTCGGAACTGCTATCTCTGTGATGATCTTGGGAGCGATTACATGGCCGAATTCGATACCGTAATCAAAGACGGGATGGTGATCGATGGAACCCGCCTGCCGCGTTTCCGCGGTGATATAGGGATCAAGGACGGAAAAATTGCGAAAATCGGACGCCTGAAGGCGCATCAGGGTGCCAAGGTGATCGACGCCGGCGGTCTGATGGTGGCGCCGGGCTTTGTCGACCTTCATACGCACTATGATGCGCAATTGTTCTGGGACCCTTACTGCAGCATTTCGAGCTGGCACGGAGTCACCTCGATCGTGATCGGCAATTGCGGGTTTGGGTTTGCGCCGGTGAAACCCGAATTTCGCGAGCGCGCGATGCTCTCGATGACCCGCAACGAAGCGATACCGTTCGCCTCGATGAAAGCGGGGATGCCCTGGGATTGGGTCACCTATCCCGAGTTTCTCGACAGCGTCGATCGCCGGCAGAAGGCGATCAATATTCTCCCGTTCGTGCCGCTGTCGCCGCTGCTGGTGTGGGTTATGGGGCTCGACGAAGCGAAGACCGGCCGCCGCTTCACCGAGGCGGAGCAAGGTCTCGCGCGCAAGATCGTCAACGAAGCGATGGACGCCGGGGCATGTGGATGGTCGCTGCAACACCTCGGCAAGACCAGCATCCAGCCGGACTACGATGGTAGTCCGATGGTCACCGACATCATGGATGAAGAGAATATCATGTTTTTCGGCCGGTTGCTGGCCGAGCGCAATGAAGGCTTCATCCAGATGACGTATGTGCCGGACAACCCGGGCGATATCGAAGGCGATCAGCAGACGCATATCGAAACGTTCCATGAGCAGCTGGCGGAGGCGAGCGATCGGCCGATTTTGTACAATGCGATTGCCGCCAACGACAAGTTTCCGGGCCGCCATCGCCGGCAACTCGAATGGCTCGAGCGCTGCCGCGATCGCGGGTTGAAGATTTATGGACAGGCGGGCACCGTCGAAGCAGGTTTCGCATTCACCTTTGCCGACTGGAACCTGTGGGAAGACGTTCAGGCCTGGAAGGACGCCACGATCGGGAACTTCGAAGCGCGCCTGCAGAAACTTTCGGACCCGGATCGGCGCCCGGCCCTGCGTGATTGCAGCCCGGTGCTGACCAATGATTGGAAGGATGTTTTTATCATCTCGATCAAGAATCCGGAATTTAAGCAGTACGAGAACATGAACATCGTCGAAGCCGGTAAGCGGATGGGCAAGCATCCGGTCGACGCGATGCTGGATATCGCGGTGGCGGACGGCCTGGCGACGGAGTTTTACTCAGCTCCGATCAACACCGGTCTGCAGGGTTTCAAGGAAATCGTCGATTGCGAATTGACGATCCCGGGAGTCTCGGACGGCGGTGCGCACACCAAGTTCTTCATGGGCGGCGTGTATCCGACAGAATTCCTGATGAAGGTGCGCGACAGCAGGATGATGAGCCTGGAAGCTGCGCACTGGCGGTTGAGCACACAGCCGGCATTGTGCGCGGGCTTCAAAAACCGGGGAACGCTCCGAGAAGGGACCCCGGCCGACATTATTATTTACGACCTCGAAAAGCTGGCGGTCCGGCCGATGGAGATCGCACACGATTTTCCAGGCGGTGAATGGCGTCGCGTCAAGCGCGCCGAGGGCTATCGGAAGATCCTGGTCAACGGCGAAGTCACCTTGGACGAGGGCAAGCCGACGGGGGCGATGTCGGGCAGGTTGCTGCGCTACGGCGCGTAATTTCCGCATCGAACGCGGCGGCAGCGTCCGGCGTTTATAAGCAAGAGGAGCGGCGACCCGACTGTGGGGTCGCCGCTTTCGTTTTCTCTCGGCAACCTCAGTTCGCATCGTTTTGCGCAAGCACCGCGGGACAAGTAAGCGATCCCAGCAAAGGCAACGCGAGGCGAGTTGGATGGATCGCAATTCCGGTTACTTTTGGTACTTCCTTCTGCACGCTTCTTGCCACCGCAAGCCCGGCCAGTCTCCGACACCGGCGGCCGAGTTCGGTCAAGATGCTTTCAGCGAATGGGTCTCGGGGGTCGCGAATGCCCGCATCTGGCGAGGCTGGGCTCGCGCGCCGGGTTCCGTTCGGGAACGGACAGTAGTGTCAAAGTCGGACGGCAAATAAGACCGAGCTTCAACCTGGATGGGGACGCGATGCTCTGCTCGATCGCGCCAGTCTGAAGCGCGTGACCGGTCGGGAATCGGGAGTCGCAAGCGGGTAACACTTCGCCATTTTGAGCGACTGCGGGTTGCATCCCTGCAACACCGGCATTCGTCCAAGGCGTCGTATTGAGGTTTGTCGCGGGCACGTCTCTTGCGGTGCTAGCTGACGCGGTTGTTCGCCAAATGCCCGGCGAGTACGGCCGAAAAGTAGTGGCCCCAGGGTCCAATCCGGGTGGAGCTTGCACGTGGAAGATACTGCGAAAAATCCTGAGAGTCTCGACATCGCCGCAGTGCAGGAACTGCGAGAATTGACCGAGGGTTCCGGTCATCCAGAACAATTTCGAGAACTGGTAACGATGTTTTTGGAGGGTCTTGAGCCTGGGCTGGTCACAATGCGCGAAGCGCTGGCGGCGGGGGATACGGGTGAACTGAAGGTCCTGGCGCATGGCTTCAAGGGTACTTCCGCGAGCATGGGCGCGATGAATCTAGCCACGCTTTGCGTTGGTCTCGAGGCGGCTGCCGGCAATCGCGACGCGGCCAAGGCGCAGCTCAAGCAAATCGAAAGCGAAGTGAACGTAGTGCGCCGGCTGTGGGAAAGGGAAGTAAAATAATGGCGAACCCAGGCCATAACCTGATTCCCATAGAAAACGCGGGTCCGGTCGACGCCATTCGGGTCGAACTCGTCGGTGAAAAAGAGACTTGCGCTCAAATCGCGTCGTTGTTGAAGGAGATTGGCGATCCGCCCGTGGACATTGTCACGGTCGATCACGCCGACGTCAGTACTGCTGCGACGCCCGCGGACATGGTGATCGTGGTGGTCGATCCGACGACCCTCGGCCATCTGCGCACGTATGCCGGGCAATTGCCGCGGCCAACCATTTTCGCGGCATTGAGCGAGCGCGGCGTGCTAGCGATGCGCCGCGCGCTGCAGGCCGGCGCTGACGAATTGCTTTTTTTGCCTCTGGAGACCGGCGCGCTTATGCGCGCGTTGCTGATCATCAACGAGACGCGACGGTCGGCCCATCGCCGGACCGGGGGAACGATTTGCTCGGTTATGAGCAACAGCGGCGGAGTCGGCGTGACCAGCATGGCTTGCAACCTGGGTCTGGCGCTGCGGGAAAAACTCGAAAAGCGGGTGGCGTTGGTCGATCTGCATCTGCAGGC
Source organism: uncultured Pseudomonadota bacterium (assembly GCA_963837035.1). Taxonomy (GTDB): domain Bacteria; phylum Desulfobacterota; class Binatia; order Binatales; family Binataceae; genus JASHZA01. The sequence continues at coordinate 76,096 of CAWIMH010000002.1, read as the reverse complement.
GGGCGATCTGCCAGTCTATCTGAATCTCCCGGTTCAGTCTTCGATCATGACGCTGGCCCAATTCGACCGGCAGATCGACTCCTCCAAGCTGGAGAGTGTGCTGACCAAGCATAGCTCAGGCATCTACGTGCTGGCGGCGCCGACGGGAATCGAAGAGAGCGAGGTGCTGTCGGAAGAGACGGTGGTGGCGGTGTTGGGGCTGATGCGCGAGTTGTTTGATTATGTGGTGGTCGACTGCGGCAGCTACGTGGATGAAAAGACGGTAGCGGTGTGGGAGCGTTCTGACTACCTCTTCTATGTACTGGACCAGACGGTCAAGGCGGCGCGCGGTGCCACGCGCTTTCAGGATTTGTTCAACCGGCTTGGCATCAGTCAGATCGAGCCGCGCTTTATTCTGAACAAATATGCGGCGGCGCATCCAATCGGCGAGGACCAAATCACGCAGACACTGGGCGCACCGATTTATAGCAGACTTCCAGCCGACAAAGCCGCGCTCGATCGGGTCGAGTTGCGCGGCCAGGGTTTGCGGCAGGTTGCCGCGTCATCGGCGCTGACCCGTGCCACCGAAGAACTGGTGCTAAAGATGATTGGCCAGGAACACGGGGAGAAACGCGAACACCTCTTCTCGCGGCTCTTTTCGGGCGTCGCGGCGAGGGCGTCATAACGTACCGGGAATTTCAAGGCGGCCTCGAAACGCAACCGGGGCGGGACAGGGAACGCTAATGTCAGTCAGAGCATTGATAGTAGATGATCAGGCGGTGATTCGTGGAAACATCCGGCTGCGACTAGCGCGGCTCGGATGCGAGGTGAGGGAAGCGGGCAACGCTTACGAGGCCCACACGATTTTCCATGAGTTTGCCCCGCACATAGTCACCCTAGACATCCTGATGCCGACGGTCAACGGCTTTACGGCGATCGATCTTTTGCGCGAGATCCGCAAGTCCGGAAGTGCGACCGACGTCGTGGTGATCAGTTCCAAGCTCGCTGCGCGTGAGGAGTTCCTGCGAGAGGGCGCGATCGAATTCATCGCGAAACCGTTTGAAAAGTTCGACGGATTGGTCAGAAAGTTGGAGCCTCTGATCCAAGCGCTTAATCCGGAGAACAGATAGTGAGCAAAGCTCACCCGCGGCGGCGTCGCGGGGTGACGACGCGCAACCGCAGACACAACGACGCCGCACGGAGCGATACCGAGCTCCGGATGAGCGAGGCGACTCTGCTCAACATCCTGGAAGCCTGCCCGGACGCGATCAGCATTAACCGCCTTTCGGACGGCCACTACGTCGCGGTCAACAGTGTTTTCATCGAAGCCGCCGGTCTGAACGTGGAGGATGCCCTGTCCAAGACCCCGGACGAGCTGGGGATCTGGCAACACAAGGCGCAATTCGATGAATTCATGCGCCGGCTCGAGGCCGATGGCGTCGTCAAAGACATGGAGGCGGATTTTCGGGGCAAGGCGCAGACAGTGCTCAGTACTTTGACCTCGGCGGTGGTGGTGGCAATCGATGAAACGCCGTGCGTAATCTCGTTTACACGCGACATCTCGAAGCTTAAGGAGGCGGAACGAAAGCGAAGCGAGAGCGAGTCGAGCTTCAGGAAAATAATCGAATCGAGCCCCGATGCGATCGCGATCATCGAATTCGCGAGTGGGCGAGTGGTCGAAGCCAATGACGCCCTTCAGGCGGCTACGGGCCTCAGCAAGGAGGATTTGCTGAAGGCGACCGTCCGCGAGCTGGGTATCTGGAAGAGCGACGAAAGCCTAAAAGAGTCGTTGACCACCCTCAAGACCTGCGGAGTAATCCGCAGCCAACCGATCGATATCAAGCATCGGAGTGGGCTCCGCAGTCCGTACCTGTTTTCGGCGGTGTTGGCGGATATTGGCGAAAAACAGTGCGTAGTCGCGATTGGCCAGGACGTCACGGACATCCGGAAGGCGGAGAAGGCGCTGGTAGCGGCGCGCGAGGCCGCGCTGGACGGGGCCAAGGCCAAGTCGGAGTTTCTCTCGAATATGTCGCACGAAATCCGCACGCCGATGAACGCGATTCTCGGGATGGCGGAAGTTCTGGCGCGCACGCAACTGTCCGAGGAGCAACGGCGCTACGTCGACCTCATGAGGGTGAACGGCGACGCCCTGCTCGACTTGATCAACGACGTTCTGGATCTCGCGAAGATCGAGAGCGGGCGGCTCGACATGGAGTCGGCCGATCTGGATCTCGAGGAGTTAATCGAGAAAGTAGGCGAGTCGATGGGGGTTCGGGCGCATGAAAAAGGGCTCGAAATAGCGATGTATGCCGCACCGGACGTGCCGCCGAATCTGATCGGCGATCCGCTGCGGTTGCGCCAGATCCTCTTCAACCTGCTGGGCAACGCAATCAAGTTCACCGACCATGGCGAGGTAATGTTGACGGTCGAGCGGTACTCCACGCGAGCCGTCAATGGCCACGATCCCGCGGTGTGCCTGCGCTTTTCCGTGACCGACACCGGCGTTGGTATACCGCCAGAGAAACTCGAGTCGATCTTCTCGAGTTTTGAGCAGGCCGATTCCTCGACCACACGTAAGTACGGGGGCACCGGGCTGGGGCTCGCGATCGTCAAGCGGCTGGTCGAACTTCATGGCGGAAAAATCTCGGTACGCAGCGAGCCCGGTCAAGGAAGCTGCTTCAGCTTCACGGCGATGTTCGGAGTGGGCGCACCGGATGCGCGCAAGGCCGTCGAGGTGGTCAGCCTAAACGACATCAGGGTACTGGTGGCAGACGACACTGCGCTCAACCGTAAGGTCATAAGAAAGAACCTCGAGCAGACCGGCGCGGTAGTGAGCGAAGCCGCAACTTCGGAGGATACGCTCGCTGAACTCAAGCGCGCGCGCGAAGCCGGGCAACCCTACCACCTCGTGCTGCTGGATTTCCTGATGGCGGACGCAGACGAGATCGTGGCGGCGGCCAGCAATCCGCATCAGCAGAGCACGCAAGCGCAAGCCAAGACGCGGGTCGTGGCCATGCTGACCTCGGAAGATCTGACGGCCAGGCTTGCCCGTCTGGAAGTGATGGGGATCGATGCGTATCTGGTGAAGCCGGTGCGGCACGCCGACCTGATGAGGGCAGTCAGGAGAGCAATGGGAATGACGGAGAAAGGTGGTGGCGTTGACCAGCCGGTGGATATGGCAGAGAACACCTTGCCGCCGCTGCACCTTTTGCTTGCCGATGACTCGCCGGTCAATCGGCTTCTGATCAAGGCTTATTTCAATGGAACGCCGGTGAAGCTCGAGGAGGCGGAGAACGGACAGGTGGCCCACGACAAGTTCAAAGCCGGGAAGTTCGATCTCGTCCTGATGGATATTCGAATGCCGGTGATGGACGGCTACGCGGCGACTCGCGCTATCCGTGACTGGGAGCACACCAACCATCTGGCGCGCACTCCGATCATTGCGCTGACCGCGTCTGCCCTGGAAGAGGAAGTTCGCCGGTGTTTCGAAGCCGGATGTGACCTCCATCTGAGCAAGCCAGTGAAGCGCGGAACCCTGCTCGAGACGATCGGACGATCCATCAGCTAGCGGCGCGCGCCCGAAGCCTTTTACCGTCACCGCCGGCGTCGCCGCGGACTTGTCGTTTCCGGGGAGGTGCTGCTAGGTTTGGCTTGTGCCGCGTTACGGCCGCGCGCCAGCGAGGCGACGGCAACTAATCCGGTGTATCTGTGACAGGTTGCGATGGCGCGGCGCGCCTGGAGGTTAAGCCGATGGAGTACCGTCAATTCGGGCAGACCGGGATTAAAATCTCCGCGATCGGATTCGGTTGCTGGGAGATCGGCGGCGGGTACGGCAGTATCGAAGAGAACGAGTTCATCAAGGCGATCAACCGCGCGCTGGATATTGGGATCAACTCATTCGACACCGCCGAGGCGTATGGGTTCGGAGCTTCCGAGAAGTCCCTGGCCAAGGCGCTGGGATCGCGTCGCAAGGAAGCCGTGATCACCACGAAGTTCGGCGTCGGCTATCCGGGCACGCCTAACCTGCGTGACGGCAGCCGCAAACGAATGATGGAATGTATCGAGAAGAGCCTCGCGAGCCTCAATACCGACTATGTCGATGTCTACCTGGTCCACTGGCCGGACCGGACGACGCCGTTCGAGGAAACCATGCGTGGCCTGGACGACCTCGTGAAGCAGGGCAAGGTCCGGGCGGTCGGACTCTCGAACTTCCTCCCGAATGAAATCGAGACCTGCATGAGCGTCCGGCGCGTCGATGTCGTCCAATATTGTTGGAACATGTTCGACCGGCGCATGCAGAAGGAGATCTTCCCGTACTGCCAACGGAACGGCATCGGAGTGATGGCATATGGCTCGTTGGCGTATGGGATGCTAACTGGTACGTTTAGCGAAGAGATGACCTTCGACAAGGGCGACTGGCGGTCCAAGCGCGGTCAATTGATGAACCTGAACCTCTTTCAGCATCTGTTCGGACCCGATCACTATCTCAAGAATCTCCGCGCCGTCGAAGAACTCAAGGCGATGGCCAAGCAGTATGGTAAGAGTCTGCCGCAGTTTGCGCTGCGGTGGACGACGTCCAATCCCGTGGTCAGCACGGCACTCGTGGGATGCCGGAATCCCGGGGAAGTCGACGACAATGTCGGCGCTCTGGGATGGTCGATCTCTGAGGCCGATATGAAGGAAATCGACGCAATCTTCGCGCGCCATGGAGCGGTTACGATGCCCGACGCGTGGTTGGAGACTATCTAGGCCGTCCCTTAGGCCCACGTGTCGCCTAGAGGTAAATTTCAGCGAGCACGCTAAGTGAGGTTCGAGTATGCCTACTCAAAAATTCGCTCCGATGAGCAAGGAATTTCCGACCTTCGATTGCGACGCCCATGTGACCGAACCGCCGTGGCTGTGGGAGCGCGCCAAGGACTGGCTCACCAAGGACGAGTTCGAGGCGCTCAAGACCACGATCTGGTTCGACCCGGAAAGCCGGCAACTGATCGTTAACGGCAAGGCCGCGGCCGGAATCGGCTCGCAGCGGATTCATGGCAATGCCGGCGCGGTCAACGTGCTGTCGCTGTCCGGCCCTGGGCTTAAACACGATATCCAGCGAGCGCTCAACGTGCGCAATCTACGGCGCGAAACGGCGTTGACCGAAGAGCAGGCAGACTACATCGATCATAAGGGGTCATACGAGCCCAAACCTCGCCTACGCGATATGGACATGCAGGGTATCGATCAGGTGATGATCATTCCCACCGATATCGATACCTATCCGTGGCTGCAAAACGCGGTCGGCGCGAAGGCGATGTGCAAGGCCTACAACGACTGGGCGTACGAATACTGCCAGGAGAATCCCGAGCGGCTGTTCTTCGCGGCGCTCTTGCCGATGCAGGATCCGAAGTTTGCCGAGCAGGAGTTGTATCGAGTGGCAGACAAGGGCTGTCGCGTTGCCCTGGTCCGTCCAATTGATGCGATGGGCAACTATCCGACCCAGCCGAAATACGAACGCCTGTGGCACGCGATGGAAGATACGGGGCTGGTTTACGGGATGCATCCGTTCCCGGCCTTCGGATCGCTCAAGCCGCCTGGCTACAGCGAGCAGCATTCGGGTGCGGAGCTGATTGGTCTGAGCGCATCGACATCGGGGTTGCCGCACTCGTTTCTGGTAAACGTCCAGGACTTTCAGGCGGAGGCCTCGTTGTGGGTCACGATGGTCTTGATGTCGGGCTTTTTCGAGCGCCATCCGAAGCTCCGGGCTGCGGTTTTTGAAGCGTCGTCGACCTGGTTAAGCTTCATTCTCGACGAATGCGACAAGGCCTATCGGCTGTATCGCAACGAGCGGAATCTGCCGGCGCTGAAGCGTTTACCCCGCGAGACCTTTTTCGAACATTGCGTGACCGGGTTCGAAGGCGACGAGGCTCCACCTTCGAGGCTCCCCGACTTTTACGAGAATATTCTGGCGTGGTCATCGGACGTCTACCATCACGACGGCGACGATGCCTGGCGGGCGATCGAGACGATGCGCAAATGCGAACTGCCTGACAGTTATCAGTCGAAGTTCCTCGGCGGCAACGCGCGCCGCCTGTACAAAATCGAAACTCCGAAGACGTTCATCCGCGACCGCGTGACCGAGATCGAGCGGCCGGATTGGTGGCCAACCGAGCAGGAAGTTAAGCGCGCCCTCGAACCGGAGTCGTCGGTAATCCCGCAGCATGGCGATTTCTCGCCAGGAGTGGGCGGCGGCGGCCGCTGAACTGACAGGAGACGGCGATGCCAACCAAACGCTTCGCGGTATTCGACGGCGATTCCCACGTAGTGGAGTCGCCTGAGTTGTGGACGAAGTATCTGGAGCCTGAATACCGTACGCTGGGGAAACATGCGCTCTGGCGTGAGGAAGGCAAGTTTGGCTCGTACCTGAAAGTCAACGGCAAGATCTTCCGCGACACGATGAATTCCAACATCCCGCGCCACGCTATCTGGCAACCGGGGATGACCTGGGACAAAATCGGGCAACTCGACCCCGCGCATCGACATCCGATGACCGCGGGCGCCTCTGACCCACAAGCGCGGCTGCGCGATATGGACGCGATGGGGGTGGATCAGGCCTTCCTGTACCCGACGTGGTTCGCCGAAGGTTTCCACCTGGTGGAAGACCCGGATGTTGGCTACGCATTGGCGCGAGCCTACAACAACTGGATCGCCGATTTCTGTAAGGCCGCGCCGGAGCGGCTTTTCGCCGCGGCGATGGTCCCGTTGCAGAACATGGACTACACGGTCGAGGAACTTCGGCGGATCGCAAAGATCGGGTGCTTTCGCGGTGCCTTTATACGCCCGATGTTCGTCGAAGGTCACTACTTCACGCATCCCTACTACAATCCACTCTGGGCGGAGCTGGAGACCCTCGGGATGACCGCCGCCGTTCATTCCAGCGCCGGACTATGGAACCCTGAATGGACGTCGCACGGGCCTTTCATCGAAAAGGTAAAGGGCCGCCTGAACCAACGATCGGCTATTGCGGACCTTGGTGGGGGACCTTCCGCAGGAGGCGGCGGCGGTATGGGTTTCACGTTTGTTGCGTCGCCACCGTTGGGGCATCCAATCGCCGGAATCCTGTCGCATTGGCTGGATAATCACATGTTCGTCGCGTCGACCCTCATCGGGTTCACCGTCATGCAGCGTTACCCGAAGATGAAGGTGGTGGTGTCGCACGGTAAGGCTTCCTGGATGGAGGAAGTGCTCGAGAAGATGGAGGCGTCGACGCGGACGATCCCGCTGCTCCACTACTATCCGGTGCGTACCGACGTGGAGGAGATGTGGGAGGAAGGGAATGTGATGTTGGGCTTCGACGCCGAGGAGCGGCTGATTCAAAGACTCCCGCAGGATTTTGTCGAAAAAGTTGTGTGGGGCTCGCGCTATCCACATCATGATACGACGAGCGCATGGGACGCGATCGAGATGCTGGGGGCGGCACGTGTCGACGAAACGCTCATTGCGCGGATGCTCGGTGGCAACGCCGCGCAACAGTTCGGCGTCAAACTGACACAAAGAGTCGGTAGTTAGCCAAGTCTACTTTCCTTTTCCCAGATTTGCATCATTGTCCGAGCGGCGCATAGGCGCCGCCCGGACTTTTTTGCGTCATCCATATCGTCTCATTTGAGCTAAAGGGACATTCGTGTTGGACAGCGCGGTAACGCCTTCCGCGAGCAGCGCGGCGAGCCGCTTGGAGGTTTAGCGAAGCCGTACGCCGTTGTTGTGCTCGATCTGCAGATGCCGCGGATGAGTGGGCTCGAACTTGCCTCCGAGATCAAAGCCGATCCCGCGCTCTCCAATGCTCACTTGGTAATGTTGTCATCGCCGGGAGATCGGCGGGAGTAGGGGCGCGAGACACGAGGATTAAATTCAGATGTTCAACCGACTGATTGCCAGCATAATGTTTGCGGCTTTCGCCTTCGTCGCGACCGTTGGCGCAAGCGGTCCCTGCTTCGGCGAGAACGCTCCGGCCGACCCGGCCCGCGAACAGTTCGCGCAAATCCTGATCGCCGCCTTGGATTCGAAAGATCCCGCGCGGGTGAAAGCCCTGATCGATCCGCGGGTCCTGGCGTGCAGGAACTTCGCCGCATTTTTCGACCTGAGTCAGTGGCAGGAGTTCCAGAGTCAGCCTGGTCCGGGCTACAAGGTGACCTTCACCGCGCTGCCGGGAGATTTCAAGGCGCCTTTTCTGCCGCCGGACAAGTTCGCGTTTCCGGTCCATCCGAGCTTTCAACTCCAGATCGACTGGCAACGAGGGGAGTATTCAATAGTCAGTCTCGTCCATTTTATCGTCGAGCAGGATGGCGCGTGGCGGCTGGTCTATCCGTGTCCCAACGACGCCGGACTCAAGCTGGCGCATCAGATGATGGGGCTCAGCCACGCACCGCATGACGCCGAACGGTCGGCGACGCCCGCGGTCCTGGTTGTGAAAGCGGCGCCAAAAGTGGCAATGAAGGAGACGCTACGCCACGAGGAGGGGAGCGAACCGGGATGAACATCGCCAATGCTGTGAACATCGAGGACTTGCGCCGGATGGCCAAGCGCCGGCTGCCGCGGATCGCCTTCGACTTTATCGAGGGCGGAGTCGAGGATGAGCGCTGCCTTGCCCGTAACGAGGGCAGCTTCGCGAGGCACCGCCTGCTCCCCCACTACCTGGTCGATATCTCGAAACGCGACCAAACTACGACGCTGTTCGATCGCACGTACGCAAGCCCATTTGGCATTTCACCGACGGGTTTAGCCGCCCTGTTTCGTCCTGGGGCGGACCTTATGCTCGCAGAGGCGGCCGCCGCTGCGAATATCCCTTTCATCATGTCCGGCAGCGCAACCGCATCGATAGAGGCGGCTGCTCGGGTTGCTCCGGATCATACGTGGTATCAGCTCTATACGGCCCGTGAGCCCAAGATCACTGAGGATCTTGTTCGACGGGCGCAAGACGCCGGGTTCGGCACTCTGGTGGTGACAGTGGATGTCCCGGTGCCGTCGAAGCGGGAGCGTAACATCCGCAACGGTTTCGGCCTCTCTGTCACGTTTAAATTGTCAACGATCGCCGAGGCGCTCACCCATCCGGGCTGGATTGCCAGCTACTTGAAGCGCGGCAAGCCGGTTTTCGAAAACTGGGCGGCCTACGCTCCCGCTGGCGCGGATTCCACCGGTGTCGCCACCTTCATGTCATCACAGACCCCTTCGATCATGACCTGGCGCGATCTGGAGACGTTTCGGCGCCTATGGCCACGTCATCTGGTGGTAAAGGGGATTATGCATCCAGACGACGCGACTCGCGCCGCGGCGATTGGCGTTGACGGGCTGATCATCTCGAATCACGGTGGCAGGCAGCTCGATCAGGCGCCTGCACCGCTCGAAGTCTTACCGGCGATTCATTCCGCGGTCGGCGATAAGATGGTGCTGATGTTGGATAGCGGCATTCGGCGCGGGGCCGATATCCTCGTGGCGTGGGCGCTGGGCGCTCGCTTCGTCTTCGTGGGTCGTGCGACGCTCTATGGTGCGGCGGCCGCCGGACCTCGCGGGGTGCGGAAGGCGATCAAGATCCTGCGGAGCGAGATCGATCTGGTAATGGGTCAGATCGGATGCCCGAATCTGGCCGATCTGGACGGCAGCTTCCTGCTGACGCCGGGGTGATGGATGTATCAGTTTCCTCGCAATGAGGGGCGATGGCGCCCGTTTAATCTCAGGAAGATCAGGTGAAGTTCGGGATTCTACAATTTTTCAGCTGGCCGGAGCGCCGGCAATTGTTGGCCACGGTGTACGCGCGAGCGCTGCAGCGTATCGAGATCATGGACCGTACCGGTTACGACGCCGTGTGGCTCACCGAGCATCATTTCAGCGACTATAGTGTGTGTCCGTCGATTCCGGTGATGGGCGCGTACGCGGCCGCGCGCACCAAAAATATCCGTATCGGCGCCGGGGTCACTCTAGCCGCCTTGTACCATCCGCTGCGTCTGGCGGAAGAACTCGCATTGCTCGATATTCTCTGCGGCGGCCGATTCAATTGGGGCGCTGGGCGCGGCTTCGATGCGCGCGAATTCCGCACGTTTGCCGTACCGATGGAGGAGAGCCAGGATCGCTTCCACGAGGCCGTAGAAATCGTGATCAAGGCGTGGACCAGCGAGCGTTTAACCTACCGCGGTAAATTCTTCTCCTTCGACGACGTCGAGCTATTGCCCAAACCGCTCCAAAAGCCCCATCCCCCGGTGTGGATGGCGGCCGGATCGTGGGAGGCCCTGCAATGGGCTGCGTCGGCAGGGCACTCGGTCCTATTGGGGCCCCACACGAGCCATCGAGAGGCCGGCCAGCAGTGGGAGTTCTATCGGGATCAGCTCAAGGCGAAGGGATTTACGATCGAGGGGCGGGACATCCCGGTCGCGCGGCTGCTGGCAATCGCACCGACCGACACAGAGGCGGCGAATATTGCGCGCGAAGGCGCGAAATGGTTACTCAAAACATACGTGGACCCGAGGAGGTTCGGAGACGATCGAGACCCGGTCCAACGTTACGTCGATTCGGTAGTGGTTCACGGTACGGCAGCCCGGGTAGTCGACGAGCTTGCAAGGCTGCGTGAAGAGATCCATCTCGACTACCTGATCGGAGCTCCACTAAGCCACGAAACGTTCCTCGCGTTTACCGACAAGGTACTGCCAAAGCTGGCGTGACCTTGTGCGATGGCGCCTTCCGTCCGTTGGTGGGATATTCGATCGTCTGAGGCCGCTTCCAGACGCCTCAAAAGGCCACAAAATGGAGTTCAAGCAACTTGGCGGAACCGGCGTGACGATTCCGGAAGTGGGAATCGGGGCGTGGCGCTACAGCGGCGGCGAGAAGCCCTTGCGCCGGGGGATTGAACTGGGAGCGTCACTGGTTGACACCGCAGAGGTATACGGCACTGAAGAGGCGGTAGGAAAGGCGATCAAGGGCATCCGCGATCGGGTGTTTGTTGCGACTAAGGTATCGGGTGGCCATCTCCGCCACGACGACGTGCTGCGGGCAGCCGAAGACAGCTTGCGGCGGTTGATGGTCGATAAGATCGACCTGTATCAAATCCACTGGCCGAACTCCGCCGTCCCGATCCGCGAGACGATGCGTGCGATGGGGACGTTGGTGGATCGAGGAGTAGTCAAATATGTGGGGGTGAGTAATTTCACCCTTCCCGACCTCCGCGAGGCGCAGGCCGCCTTGACTAACCATCCCATCGTTTCGAATCAGGTCCTCTACAATTTGAATCGCCGGCACATAGAAAAGGACCTTCTGCCTTATTGTCTGGCCAACCAGATAACGATTATCGCGTACACGCCGTTGGATAGTGGCCGGCTCGCAAGACGAGCGGAATACCCGCCGAATCGTGACGGAGCGCTGGCTCTGGACACCGTCGCGGCGCAAACGCATAAGACACTGGCCCAGGTAGCCCTCAACTGGTGTACCGCTCGGCCGAATGTGATCGTGATACCGAAGTCGAACAGCGAGGCTCGCGTGACCGAGAATTGCGGAGCCTCGGGGTGGCGCCTGTCAAAGGAACAGATTCAATTGCTGGACACCGCGTTCGCGCCTGAGGAAGAGGAATAGCCGCGCTGGCCGGGGATTGAGGAGAATGCGAGACGCGCGGTTAGCCCGTAACCTCGCTTGGGCGCACAGATAGGAGGGGCGGCCCTCCTGCCATCGCAGTTCTAGAACGCGGCCGAGAATTTTGTCGAAGTTCAAGCCGCTCCACCTGTGCTCGAGCGGGTCTGCCGCGCTACGACGCAGAAGGTCGATTTACCGGCCTGTTACTTTATTATGACTCCGCGAACGCCGCTTGCCGCGGAAGTGGCAATCTGAAACTTTTAACGCGCTTCTCGCCCCGCCGGCGGGAGCCGTCTCAATGGATGCCGCGGCTACAGAACCTCGCACCGAGAACCCAGTGGCATGGGCACCGCCGTCGCCGCGCTACCTTTGGGCCCTCCTCGCGATGCTGCTCTCGGCGACGGTCTTTGAGGGCTACGACATAACCATCTTCCACCTGTGCACACCGGATATCGCGCGCACTTTCAGCATGAGCGATGCCGCGGTTGGCACGATGGCGACGATGGTGCGTTTCGGCGGAATTCTATCTTTTTTCGTCGTGACCCTCGCGGACCGCATCGGACGCAAGAAGGTAATCACGAACACGGTTCTGGCCTACGCTTTCTTCACACTGCTCACCGCGCTCTCCTCGGGGGTTGCGACCTTTGTGTTGTTCCAGAGTTCGGCGCAACTTTTCCTGGCGGCCGAATTCGGCGTCGCCGTGACGATAATCAGCGAAGAGTTTCCCGACAACCTGCGTGGCCGCGCCATCTCAATTTTGCACATGGTGGCATTCGTAGGTGTCGCATCGGCGGGCGTTTTGTATGGCTATATGGCCGAGTCGCGTTTCGGTTGGCGCGGGATGTATCTGCTCGGCATCGCGCCGCTCCTGATTGTGGCATGGCTGCGGCGCGGCATGCGTGAGACGGCGCGGTTTGCAGCACTCGAGGCGGTCCGAGACGATCAAGACAAATCGGGCGCTAGGTTTTTTGCGCCCCTGCGCCGCTGCATCGAACCGAAAGCCGGACCCTGGGCGGGACGTATGATTCTGGTCGCCGCACTATGCAATTGCGTCGGGTTGGTGGGCGGTCCGACGATCTCTTTCTTCAGTCTCTACGCCAAGCGCGATCATCATTGGACCTCGAGCCAAATCGGTGTGGCAATCGTACTGGCTTACCTGATGGGTGCGGCGGGAACCCTGATCAGTGGCTGGCTGCTCGACCGGGTCGGACGCCGCGTGACGATGGTCGTATTCTTTTTAGGCGCAGGCGTCGCCATGTACTGCATGTTTCAGAGTGCGGAGCATGAGGCCATCCTGGCTGGATTCATGGCGACGATGTTCGCCTATCAGGGAGCGCGCACCGCCAACGCCGCTCTCTCCGCGGAGCTGTTTCCCACCGGGGCGCGGGCAACCGGCTTCTGTCTGACCGTCCAAGGCGTCGGACAGCTTGGCTGGACGCTGGCGCCGCTCGCAGTGGGATTGCTGAAGAACCCAATGGGCGGACTGGGCAACGCAGCAGCGCTTTTCGCGGCAGGGCCGGTTGCCGGGGCTCTAATCGTTCTGGCCCTCGTTCCCGAGACGAAAGGGAAGACCCTCGAGCAGCTGTCGCCCGAAGCTGTATCCCCGACCAGGGCGTAGATCGCGACGCCTGACCTCGCTCAGTGCGTGATTATTCTGTTATCAGTTACACAAATTCTCATCACTCGAGGAGATTATGGCAGGCAAATATTTTGAAGAATTTCGCGTCGGTGACGTTTTTCGCCACCAGCCGAGCCGAACTGTCACCGAAACCGACAATCTGCTCTTCACCGCGTTGACGATGAACCCACAACCGCTTCATCTCGACGCCGAGTTCTCGAAGAACACAGAGTTCGGCCAGCGCCTCGTCAACAGCATCTTTACCCTGGGCCTGGTCGTTGGACTCTCCGTCGGGGAGCTGACGCTCGGCACCACGGTCGGGAACTTGGGCTTCGAGAAGACCGAGTTTCCGCGGCCGGTTTTTATCGGCGATACGATCACCGCGGAAACCGAAATTATCGAGGTGCGCGAATCGAAGTCGCGTCCGCAATGGGGCGTAGTTATGTTCGAGCATCGTGGCGTGAATCAGCGCGCCGAGGTCGTGGTCAAGGCGCGCCGAACCGGGATGATGCTGCGGAAGCCGGCCTAGCTTTTTGCGGTACGCAGGTTAGCCGACACCCAGTTCCGCGGCCCATCTGAGCATGTCGCGCGCGACCTTCACGTGAGCGGTGTCCACCATCATTCCGTTGAACGTGACCACCGAGCGTCCCTCGCGCTCGCACTGCTCGACGGCCGCGATCAGTTCTCGCCAATGCGAGATTTGGTCGGCAGTTGGCGTGAACACTTCGTTGACGATCGGCACATGCGACGGATGGATGAGGACCATTCCCGTGTACCCGAAATTGCGCGTGCGCACGGCCTCGATCCGCAGCCCGTCGCGGTCCTGGATGTCCCACCATCCGCGGCCGCCCATGGGATATGGGATGTTGGCCGCGCGCGCGTCGAGCAGGACCTTTGAAATATAGAAGAAGGCTTCGAGTCCCTCGGGCGTCCACTGAAAACCGATCGCGCGCGCGATGTCACCGTCTTTGCCGGTGAGGCCACCCAGATGAACCACGCGTGGTGACGCGATCGCGACCTCGTAGGCCTGGCGCAGTCCCTGCGCGGTTTCGAGGACAGGGTAAATCAACACAGTGCCGACTTCGATGCCATGCTTGCGTTCAAGGAATTCAATGATGGTGTCGGCCCGCCTGACGTCCTCCGGGCCGGTCACCTTGGGCAGCATAACGGCGTAGAGCTGTGAACTTACGACGGCGTCGAGGTCCGCCCAGGTCATCTGGGTTTCGAAGTCGTTAACGCGGACCATTACGGTCTGACCGGCGTTCCCCAATTCATCGACGACCTTGCGGACAATCGGGCGTGCCTTGGCCTTGTCGGGCTGCGCTACCGCGTCTTCGAGGTCCAGAATGATGGCGTCTGCGCCGAAGCGCGGGGCCTTCAGCATGCGGTCTTCACGATTGCCGGGAACGAATAGAGCTGAACGGATCGGTTTTGCGCGTCGCATGGTGGCAGCCTCCTCCGGGGTGATTGGCCCCACTATGGCTTAGCATCCCGCTATCGAGGGCGGCGAACGGAAACGCGCTCGGCGCCCTGCGCTGATTAGTGGCAAATGGCCCGCGTTGATCCCCGGACCCAAGGGGACTACTAGGTAGATATATTGGATGATTCCGAAAGCAAAAGTGATCGTGGCTGATAGGTCGGCTAATAGCAGGGAGGCAACAGCGCGGATCCTGGGTCCCGTCCTTGAATTGCCCCCAGACTTGAGGAGCAAAAGATGCACTACGACATAATCATTCGTGACGGTACCGTCGTTGACGGTTCTGGGTTGCCTCGCTATCGCGCAGATGTGGGCATTGTGGATGGCCGCATCGCCTCGATTGGCAAGGTTAGCGGCTCGGCCGAGGAAACGATCCAGGCGGAGGGCCACGTCGTTGCTCCTGGGTTCATCGACGGACACACCCACATGGATGCGCAGGTCTTCTGGGACGCCCTCGGCAGCTGTTCCTGCTGGCATGGCGTTACCTCCGTGGTAATGGGCAACTGTGGCTTTTCGCTCGCGCCTTGCGCAGAGAAAGACAAACTACTGGTGATCCGCAACCTCGAACGTGCCGAGGATATCTCCCCGGCGGCGATGGAGGCCGGTATCAAGTGGTCGTGGAAAAGCTTCCCGCAATACCTCGACGCGGTCGATAAGCTCCCCAAGGGCATCAACTATACGGCCTACGTCGGCCACTCCGCCCTGCGCACGTTCGTGATGGGCGAACGGGCGTTCACCGAGGAAGCCAGTCCCGAAGATCTGCAGGCGATGAAGCGTGAATTGCGCGAGGCGATCAGTGCCGGCGCAGCCGGCTTCAGCACCTCCCGCACCAAGAACCATCAGACGCCAGACAATGGTCCGGTTGCCAGCCGACTCGCGAAATGGGACGAGGTCCGGCAATTGGTCGGCGTAATGGGCGATCTGCGTTCTGGAGTCTTCGAGATCGCGCAGGAAGACATGGACCGTGATCCCGAAACGATGCGTGATTTCCTCGGCCGCCTCAAAGCGCTCGCGCTCGAGACCGGCGTGCCGACCACCTTTGGGGGCGTCTACTCCCGTCGGGCACCGCATTTCTGGCGCCCGCTCTTCGAGCTGGCTGATGACACAGTCGCCGCGGGCGGCAAGATGCTGGTGCAGGGAACCAGCCGCTGGATCAGCACGCTGCTTTCTTTCGAGAGCACGACTCCCTTCGACAAGGCACCGGTATGGCGCGATATCCGCAAACTGCCGCTGGCGGACCAGGAGGCGGCCCTTAGAAACCCTGAAATGCGCGCCAAGCTGATGGCGGCTGCCCGCGAGCATATGAATCAGCCGTCGCATGCTGTCGGTGCCGAGGCCCGCAGGCCCGACTACGACTATTTCTTTGTTCTGGACCGGCCCCTTCCGCCGTATCGCTCGATTGCTCAGATCGCGAAGGAAACCAATAAGGATCCATTGGACGTCATTATCGATCTGGCGCTGGAAAAACATCTGAAGCAGTTCTTCATCCAGCCGATCGTCAACGAAGACCAGGACATCGTGCTCGCGATGATGCGGCATCCGCGGTCGGTCGTCACTTTCTCGGATTCGGGGGCGCATGTTTCCCAAATCATGGACTCGTCCATCCAGACCCACCTGTTGGGGTATTGGGTACGTGACCGCCAGGCGCTGACCCTCGAGCAGGCGGTGCGCAAGATTACCTTCGATCTCGCTTCGTTCTGGGGGCTGACCGGGCGTGGCCTGCTGCGCGAGGGCAACCACGCTGATGTCACTATCTTCGATCCGAACACGGTTGCGCCGCAGATGCCCACACTCGAATACGATTTGCCGGGCGGAGCACGGCGTCTGAAGCAGAAAGCAACCGGAGTCCTGTCGACCATCGTCAACGGTCAGGTCTTCCTGCGCAACAACGAGCCTACGGGCGCGCTCGCCGGGCAGTTGATCCGCGGTTCCCTGGCGCACTAGAAAACGGCTTGAAACGTTAGTCAGACGGGCGCGAGCCACCTCGCGCCTGTTTTTTTGGCTTAACGTATTAGCTCAGCAATGATGGAGCCCTTGCTGATTGGGGGCGCTTTTGAAATAACGGATATGACCGGAGTTGTACTCTCGCAGGCAGCGGAACGGCTGGGAGGCGACATCACGGGCCGCTTCACCCTCCTCGACGCCCCGCCAAGACCAAGGAGGAAGCATGAGTTACGACCTCATCATTCGCAACGGCACCATCGTCGATGGCTCGGGGATGCCGCGTTTTCGCGCCGATGTCGGAATCGCCGGCGGCAAAATCGCGGCGATCGGCAGGCTGCACGAGAGCGCGCGGGAAACCATCGACGCCGAAGGCCACGTCGTGTCGCCCGGCATCATCGACGCGCATACGCACATGGATGCGCAGGTCTTCTGGGATCCCATCGGCACCTGCTCCTGCTGGCACGGCATCACCTCGGTGGTGATGGGCAACTGCGGCTTCTCGCTCGCGCCCTGCGCCGAGAAGGACAAGCTGCTGGTGATGCGCAACCTCGAGCGCGCCGAGGACATCGCGCCCGAGGCGATGGAAGCCGGCATCAAGTGGAGCTGGGAAACCTTCCCGCAGTACCTCGATGCGGTCGAGCGCACGCCCAAGGGCATCAACTACGCCGCCTACATGGGGCATTCGGCGCTGCGCACCTATGTGATGGGCGAGCGCGCATTCGACAGCGAAGCGACTCCGAAGATGACCTCGCAGCGATGAAGCGCGAAGTGCGCGCTGCGATCCGCGCCGGCGCGATCGGCTTCACCACCTCGCGCACGCGCAACCATCAGACGCCCGACGGACATCCGGTGGCGAGCCGCCTCGCGAACTGGGACGAAGTGCGGCGAATTGGTCGGCGTGATGGGCGAGGAAGGCGCGGCGTGTTCGAGATCGCGGGCGAAGATACCGGCTTCGAAGCCCGAGCGCATCAAGGATTACCTCGAGCCGGCTGAAGGCGCTGGCGGTCGATACCGGCGTGCCGGTGACCTTCGGCATGTTCAGCACGCGGCGCGCGCCGGACTACTGGCGCCCATTCTTCACGCTCGCCGACGAGACCGCTCGCGGCCGGCGGCCGGATGTTCATCCAGGTCCACAGCCGCTCGCTCAACGTGGTGCTCTCGTTCGAGACCAGACGCCGTTCGATCGGATGCCGGTGTGGCGCGACATCCGCAAACTCCCGCTGGCCGAGCAGGAAGCCGCGCTGCGCAATCCCGAGACGCGGCGCACGCTGGTCGAGGCGGCACGCGAGAACGACCGCGCAACAGGAGCGCGGTCGGCGCCGAGCCGCGCGGCGCCAACTTCAAGTGTCTGTTCCTGATGGACAAGCCGACTCCGCCGTATCGCTCGATGCAGAAATCGCGGAGCGAGCGAACAAGGATCCGGTCGAGGTGATCATCGATCTGGCGCTGGAGAAACATCTGAAGCAATTCTTCCTGCAGCCGCTCGCCAACGAGAATCAGGATCACGTGCTCGAGATGATGCGCCATCCGCGCTCGGTCGTGACCTTCTCGGATTCCGGCGCGCACGTCTCGCAGATCATGGATTCGTCGCTGCAGACCCACGTGCTCAGCCACTGGGTGCGCGAGAAGCAGGCAGCTCACGCTGGAAGAAGCGATCCGGATGCTGACCTTCGTGCCGGCCTCGCATTGGGGCCTGCACGGACGCGGCCTGCTGCGCGAAGGATAGGCCGCGGACGTGATCGTTTTCGATCCCGAGAAGATCGCGCCGATGCTGCCGACGCTCGATCACGATCTGCCCGCGGGCGCGCGCCGCCTGAAGCAGAAGGCGACCGGCCTGAGCACACCGTCGTCAACGGGCAGGTGCTGCTGCGCAATAACGAGCATACCGGCGCGCTGCCGGGTCAATTGCTGCGCGGCCCGTTGGCTCGTTGATCGTCAGCTAATATGTTTTGACCAGGCGGGCGCGGGAGAAATCCCGTTGCCCGCCTTCTTTTTCCCCGAACTCCGCTATATGTCCTAATCGCGTGCTCCATGGAGTGCGATCCGTCATTTGTTGCGAGCAAAAAAATGGCCGGGCTGCCTCTGAACCGCACGTTGGGGGGACCTACGGTACTAGCAGCCCGGCCTGACTTGGGGACAAAGCGCTGACGTTCTCGGGGGGAGATTAACAGCGCCGAGCACATAACCAGCAAACTACGTGCCGTCTAGGAACCCTATACAAATCAATAACTCTATGGCCGAGAAATCTTCGCCAAATGCAAATCGGCCGCCTATGGTGACCTCTTAATGCTCGTAACTATTTAATTCTAAAAGGTTTTCGCATTTCGCCATGGACTGGTGTCGAAACCTTGACGCGGTGGCCACACTTGGTCAGAATCAGCGGGATCAATTGGACGCTGTCTCGACATCTTACGTTTACTGTTCAATTTCCGAAAAGCTGCAAAAAAATATATGCACCGCAGCACCAAGGAAGACTCGGTGTTCGCGATGGCAATACCGCCTGAATTCGGACTGCGAGTTGAGAGGATCGCTTTCGTATGTTAATCCGATAGAACGCTCGGGGCGTGGCGCAGCCTGGTAGCGCACCTGCCTTGGGAGCAGGGGGTCGGCCGTTCAAATCGGCTCGCCCCGATTTCGCGCCAGTAGCTCAGGTGGACAGAGCAGCGGCCTTCTAAGCCGCGGGTCAGGGGTTCGAGTCCCTTCTGGCGCGCCACGAGCTGGCATCGCCGCGATTACCCTGGGCGCGGCGATTGGTTGTAGACGGTGGTGAGTGTAGCTCAGCATGGCTAGAGCACCGGGTTGTGGCCTCGGTGGTCGAGGGTTCAAATCCCTTCACTCACCCCACAAATTGTTGGATTGTTTCACCGTTTGCGGTGGGCCGTTAGCTCAGTTGGTAGAGCAGCTGACTCTTAATCAGCGGGTCTCCGGTTCGAGCCCGGAACGGCCCACCAAATAAACTTCAACGAATCTGGACGGTTTTCGTTGTTCACGGAGCCTGACCGAACATCGCTCACGAGGCTTGACAGCCATTTTGACAGCCACGAGCTTGAAAGCCTTCGTGTGGCGCTGGCCAGAATTTGGCAGGGCTGATGGGTAAAGGGCCGATGAGACTTGGGCGATAAGGATAAGAACCACCATTACTGGCAGCGCTGCCATAGTGCAGGTCCGTTCGGCTCGCACAAACTCAACCGCACCACAGCGGGAGGCCTAAGCACGCCAAGTGAGCGACGGCCTCAGCTACCGTAAGCCCTCAAGCCAGCGCCAGCTTTAAGTGCGTTTGTAGGCAATTGTTGTTGATTCGCGCTACTATTAGCCGCTAGTAAAGGGGTTGCGATGGAACATCTACGCATTCCCGCAGTTCACCCGGTCAAGCTTTATCAAATCTGGAGCAATCCGATGAATCTATAGCTCCCGAAGCAGTGGCCTTAGCCAAGAAAGTTCTTAAGATTTTGGCTGGCTTAGAGGCGCCTTCGCCTTTTGTTTTTCCAACGGACATCGGCGGTATTCAGGTTTGAATGGCATGGCGGCTGGCGCGAGCTAGATGTCGAAGTTAGACCGAGATGATCCAAAACTTGGATATGTTACGTTTGAAGACGGTAATTTCGTAAGAGAGAGCGAGGCAGAAGCAACCGAAACGGATCTGCGCATAATCCTAAATTGGATTCGTTGATCACCGTCCGATGTTTCCGGCGGACGACTTGTCGATTGCTGGCAGCAGTTATCATCTTTCGCGGCATCCAAGCTTCGCAATTGACAGTAGACACTTTCGGCAACCCGGTCTTTCCCGACGGTGCATTTAGAAGCAAAGGTGGTCTCCCGCCTTTCGCTCAGATGTCGCATCTAAGGCCGACGTTTTCGCTGAATATCCGCAAGCCTCTCAAATCGCCTATTTGACTGTTCAAGATATTCGCGATGCTGGATGTATTATTCAAAACGAAGTACCGCCAAATGGGCATGTCGGCATTTATCGCAAAGACGATCCTTCAAATCGCATAAGCGGCGGGTGGGCCGGTCAAATGGCGAAAAAGGCTAGGTTATTAACGTAACCTAGTTACGCAACGAACTTTCATACGGCGAAAGCAAAACCCAAAAAACTGGCGCCTCAGTTCGCATTCTCGACGAAAAAATTAAAATTAGTCGTCTGCAAGATGACGCGCCTACAGTACTCTCGGCTTCAATACCAAAGCTTTATTCAGTGCCTCAGTCGAAGGATTGCTCGAAGGAAAAGCGTTTTATCTGACGACGTCACACGCCGGATAATCCCGGTCTGGGCAAGCCGAATAATACGCCGGAAATCTTCTCGGCAGCTTCCTGTACCAACGAGGGCATGACATGCGTGTAAGTGTTGGCTGTCAGGCTGATCGAGCTATGTCCGAGCACCTCCATCACGACGCGCAGTGGAACGCCCTGGGCAAGCATCAATGAGGCGGCCGAATGCCTTAGGTCGTGGACCGGATATCCGGCAACGCGGCCTTTTTGAGCATGGTTTTGAACGCGCGGAAAAGATTTCGCGGTTCCAACGCCGTTCCGATTGCCGAAGTGAACACAAGTCCACTGTCGTGCCAACGCGAACCGGCTGCCAGGCGCTCTTCGAGTTGGTGAACGCGATGCGTCCGAACGGCCGTCAGCAACGGCGCCGGCAGTGCGATAGTGCGGCGAGAGCGGTCGGTCTTGGTTTCTGTGAGCACCAGTCCGCGGCCCTTCTGGCGTTGCAGTGCTTGGGACACGGCGACGCGGCTCTGTTCGAAATCGATATCCTGCCAGCGCAGGCCCAAAACCTCGCCCATGCGAAGGCCGCACGCTAGCGCCACGGCGTAGAGTGCCTCGAGCCTGTCGCCTTTTGCCGCTTCGAGCAGGGCGCGCGCCTGTTGCGGCGAAAGCGGCTGAATCTGAATCGCTTGCACTTAGGCGCTTCAACCAACTCGGCGACGTTTCGCGCGACGAGATTCCATTTCCGCGCCTGATTGAGCGCGGCTCGAAGTACGACGCGAATGTAGGCAACCGAACGAGCGGCAGTCTGCCCGCCAGTTTGCGATTGAGCATCGCGCGAACGTGTTGCGGTGCAAGCTTGCGCAATGGCAGGCGGCCAATTTTGGGTACAAGGTGGTTTCGGGCGGTATCTGTCTCATCAGGACCGATGAGTCGACGGGCGCACGGAAGGGCGGACGCTGTTTTCAAGCCAATCGCAGAGGAACTGCCCAACTGTCTGGCGGACGGGGTCTACCGGAAGCCCTTGCGCATGATCGGAGCGCGCCTTGAGCAGCGCATCCTGAACTTCCGCGGCCGTCCCACCGTAGACGTACTTGCGACGGCGCCTTCCACCTTCCCAACCGAGATCAAGTTGTGCACACCATCGGCCATCCGCACGCTGAAAAATTGAACCCTCACCTGCGTTGCGTTTGCGTGTCATCTTTTTGTTTACCTCTCCCTATCAGCCCGCTCTGCCTTTTCCCTTCTGCGCCGCTGAGCCTCCCGCCAAGCAGCGCGAATCCCGCAATTCTCGCAATAGCTGTTTTCGCCTGCGCGCGGTCGTCGTCTGGGCATAAAGGTCCTGCCGCAACTTGCACAGGTTGTGATTCCTACTGCTCCAGCGATCGTAAACAAAAGCTGCGTCGCTAGGGCGGCAGGCAGACCCGCGCCCATGTGAGGGTTCCCGAGTTTGATATCAAACCGGCCGTTCTCGACGACGAGGACCGGACGGAGACCGCCGAAGTAACGCACAATCCAATCGCAGTTCCGAAGAAACTCAAAGACCTCATCGTGGGCGCGTTTGCTAGGCGGCCGGAGATCTCCTCGTTCACGAAGAACGACGGCCTTTTCGAGCAAATCCCGGAACTGGTTCGCGCACCATCGCCAGGAGTCGAGTCGCTCGGCATCTAAAAGGCTACAGGACTCGTTCTTTAGCTTGGGATGGTTGTCGTGGCCCGCTATAAGCCCGTGCTCGCAGAGGCCCAGTACTCCCCAGCGCTTCGCATATCGCGCAATAGTTTCGGGGGCAGCATCCGCTAGCGTCAAGAAGTCTGTTAGCAGCTTCGGTCGCGGGTCTATGGCCCACCGCGCGATGGTTCCTTCGTCATAGCGAAGCTTGTCTCCGTCGAGACGGATTCCTGACGGAATGGGCCAGCGGTGAGCAAGACGGAAAGTTTCGTCTTGACGATCGAGCAGCGGCCAAAGGTCGAGAGGGGCCGCTGTCATCGATGTCATATTCGATTCCGTCATATCCAACTCATAGCTGAATTGACAACAGAAGACAAGCGCGGGAAAGTTGAACCGTCGAGGACACGCGAGGCTTTAAAAACATGAAGCAGATTCAAAGCGAGCGGTTGTTGCTGCGGGTTGATGAGGTCGCCGGGATGATCGGGGTGTCGAAGGCGACCGCCTATGATCTGGTGAATCGAAACGAGATTCCCTCGATACGCCTTGCTGGCCGAGGCGGGCGCGCGCTCTTGCGGGTCCCGGCCGACGCCCTGCGCAAGCTAATTGAAGAGCGCTCCACCGGCGGCGAGAGAGCGCGATGAGCGAGCCCGGCCTGACGCCGCAGCATCGCGAGTATCTTCGCGATCGCGCCGTCGCGGATGAGGTGGCGAGCGAACGCGGCTACCTAAGCGCGATCTGCAAAGCGGACCTCCAGAAGCTCGGCTTCGGACGCGCACAACAGCTTGTTCCCGCGTTGGTCATTCCGATCTGGTCGGTGGGTGGCGAGGTCGAATCGTACCAGCTTCGCCCCGACACTCCCCGTCTGAACGAAAAGGGCAAGCCGTCTAAGTACGAGCTGAAGGGTGGTACCCGGATGCTGCTCGATGTCCACCCGCGACTGACCCGGCGGCGCCAGAACGGCAGAGTTCCGCTAATCGCCGATCCGGGCGTGCCCTTATTCATCACGGAAGGCATCCCAAAAGCTGATGCGGCGGTCTCGATTGGACTTTCCTGCATCGCGTTGCTCGGCGTGTTCAATTTCCGCGGTACCAACGAATCGGGAGGAAGGACGGCTCTGGCCGATTGGGAATCGGTCGCGCTGAATGATCGAAACGTCTACATCGCCTTCGACAGCGACGTAATGGAAAAGCGCGAAGTCTACTCTGCATTGGCCCGGCTGAAGGCGCTTCTTGAATCTCGCGGCGCTACCATTCGGCTGATTTATTTGTTGCCTGGCCCACACGGCCAAAAAGTGGGACTCGATGACTGGATCGCGGCGAGTAAGAGCGAATCGATCAGCGATCAAGAGATTCGTATCCGACTTCTCGGATTGGCAACCGACGAACTGCGCAAAGCGCCCGACCAGCCGAAGCGCACGAGCGACAAGCGCGCAGTCGAGGCGGCGATTCGCGCAGCCGAGGCCGTGGCCGTCGCACCGTCGCGGGCGCAGTACCTTGACGCTTACGAGCGCTGGTCCACGCGGTTCCTCTCGCTGACAAGCTGGCGCTTGCCAAGAGCGATGGAACCGTTGAGCTGATCGAAGAGCCTAACATAACGAGTTCCCTTCCAACTCGCTCGACTTTCACGGCGGCTGCCTTGAAGCGCTATATGAGCGGTGACACGGTAGTCGTCGCAGACCTTCTGGACCACCTGCGCGCATTCCTCGAGGAGCGCGTCGTCTTCAAGTATTCATGGCAGCCCCGCCTTATCGCCCTCTGGGTGTTAGGAACTTATCTCCACCAAGTTTTCGAGTATTACGGATATCTGCACATCACTAGCCCGACCAAGCGCTGTGGCAAGAGTCTACTGCTCGAACTGCTAGGGCTGTTGGGTTTCAATGGCTCAAGCCTCAGCGCCGATCCTACCGCGGCGTTGATATACCGCGAGTGCAATCGTAACAGCAGCACACAGATCTTCGATGAGATGGAAAAGCTGCAGGCTGACAAAGAGAAGTGGAGCGCGGTGATCGCAGTCCTGAACGTCGGCTTCAGGCGGGGCGCGGTGGTTTCCCGCGTGCTCGATCCCAAGGCCGACACGATGCGCGACTTCCATGTCTACTCGCCGAAGGCGCTGGCGAGCATTCGCCACCTGCCCGATACGACGGCCGATCGGACCATCCGAATCGAGCTTGAGCGCAAGCGGCGGAGCGAAAAGACCAAGCGCGTTGGCAACAAGGCCGCGGTGGCCGAGGCCGCACGGCTGCGTGACGATTGTCATATCACAGCGCTGCGCATGGTTGATCACATCGTCCAATTCTACGCGCGAATCGACGAGCTGGGGGTGCCTCGCGAACTTGATGATCGCGCGCAAAGTATCCTCGAACCACTGTTCGCCATCGCGGCGCTGGCCGACGCTGAAAGCGAGCGCCAGAGTTACTATGCTGCGATGCTCGCGGCGGCCAAGGCGATTGCTGGCATCCGGGCCGATACGGAGGGTGATGAGGTAAATCTAGTCGCAGCGGCTAAAGCCCTTCACGCCCGCGGACGGGACGACTTTGCGATCACCGGCAGCCAAGCGCTCGACCTGTTCAAGAAGACCGACGATCTGCGGTGGCTTGATTCCGAAGCAGGCGCCAAGGGTCTGCTCCGGCGTCTTGGTTTCCGTAGCGGCACGCATCGAAAGGAGCTGTTCATCTTCAAGCCCTCTGGCGATGATGCTGAGGTACTGCGCGGCTACCGGATTGAACGCGCCCGGCTCGACGATGTTCTCGGCCGTTATGATGCCGCCGCCGAAGCTCCCGCAGATGGTGCTTCACCAGAATGAAAACCGTTACGTGCGTTACAGTTCTTCCCTCCCAAGGGTTTTCTCAATTTTTGGGCTTCGTTACGGACTGATTCCGTAACGTAACAGAAAATGCACGAAGTCCTTCTCTCCCAAGTGTTGTAACGCTTGTGACGGTTTATCAGGCGGGAAAATGGCCGCGACACTCAAAATCGATCTCTTCGAGCGGTTCAAGAAGCTCTACGGGCTAACTAGCGAACCGGCTCCGGATGCAGTCGACAACCGCCAACCGGCGCTCGGCGTCAAGCAGGACAACCTAGTCGAAACGGCGGAGAAGGCACTTGAGCTCCTGACCCGCCTCAAGGGCTACAGACTCGCCTCCGGCCGTATGCCCGTCGCCCGAGACTTAGCTTTTCGCATGCGCGGTTTGACCGATCCCGTTGAAATCCTCACGGCCTTGCAGAACTTCGAACGCGAACTGACCACCCTCGGCGGTGCGCCCGAACCCGAGTTGGCCGCAGCGGTCGCAATGGTCGAGGGCGCATTTCCCGGCACGCGGCTGGTCGAGGTACGGCGCAAGGAGCCGCAGTAGTCCTCGCTGACGCCGATCAACCTGGACCTGCTCCGTTACCCCGACTCGCCATCCGCACATGCCGGCCACCCCGAGAGCCGACCGTAACCGCGAGATCGCAGACCTGTCGCTGCTCGGGTGCCCCTAGGGAACTGGCGGCAAAAAGAGCAAAAGAACGGTATACACCTTCCGTACGCGGGCGTGGGCGCCCCTGCCGGTCCTCAGGTGGCAGCCGATACCGAGCCTCTGCTTCGCTGCACAGTGCCTAATTTCCCGCCCTGAATGTCCTAACCGGACAAACGCCCGAGCTTGAGGACCTACTTGTGACTGACGCAAGCTGCTATCCTTGAAAATCGCTCTGTGCGCGAAGGGGACCTGTCGTAAAGCATTGTCGAGTGCCGCTAGCTGAATGCAGCGCTTGGCCGCCAGGGCAGGAGCACGTAAGGGCATGGGAGTTCTCACAGCCGACGGCAGCTCGATTCCCGAAGCGGGTGAAATCGTCCGGGTCCGTTCCCGTCAATTCGTGGTCGAAGACGTGGTGCTGCCACCCGAGCCGTCGCATCAAACGCTCGTACGGCTGTCGTGTCTAGATGACGACGCGCAAGGCGAGCCGCTCGAAATTCTTTGGGAACGGGAGGTTGATGCCGAATCCGTTAACGAGACTTCCTGGAATCTCGTCGGAAAGAAGGGTTTCGACCAGCCGCGGCTTTTCTCAGCTTATCTTCACGCGCTCCGCTGGAACTGCGTAATCTCAACAAATCCACGACTTTTCCAATCGCCGTTCCGCGCGGGAATCGAGGTGATGGCCTACCAGCTGGAGCCGCTGCGCAAGGCGCTGCTTACTTGCCCCGCGTCAATCTGTTCATTGCTGATGACGTAGGACTCGGCAAAACCATCGAGGCCGGCCTGATTCTCCGCGAACTTCTCATTCGCCAGAAAGTCAGACGCGTAGTTAGTAGCCGCTCCGCCCTCGATGCTTCTTCAATGGCGCGACGAACTGGAAAGCTCGTTTCGGGCTCTCGTTTGTCGATTTTCGATCGCGATTACGTAGCGCGATCCGCCGCGAGCGCGGCTATTCCGTCAAACCCATGGCGATCCCACTCACAGTTTCTGATTTCTCATGCCCTCCTCCGGGACGAAGCCTACAAGGAACTACTGCTCGACTGGCTGGATCATTTTGCGCCCGGCTCGCTCTTTATCATCGATGAAGCGCACAATGCCGCGCCGGCCAGCGCCTCGCGCTATGCGATCGATTCGATGCTCACACGAGCGGTACGCGAGCTTGCGCCGCGCTTTGAGCATCGGCTGTTCCTGTCGGCGACGCCTCACAACGGGCATCCGAATAGTTTTGCAGCGCTGCTCGAATTGCTCGACCCGCAACGATTCTGCCGCGGGGTCACCCGTCGGGACCTCGCGACGGCTCTGATCCTGTCATGGTTCGCCGTCTCAAGAGCGACTTGCGGGAAGCCGGAATCGATTTTCCGAAGCGCAAAGTTATCGAGATTCCGATCGATGGCCTTCCCGGCAGACGCGCCCGAGCTCCGGCTATCTGACTTGCTCGATCGCTACGGCACGCGCTCGCGAGAACTACGGATGAAATCCGCCAACTCGGCGCGCGCAGGTGGCCTCTTCGCTTATTGTCTCATGCTTGCAGAAGCGGCTACTTTCGTCGATTGATGCCTTCTGGCGCACGCTGAAGGTCCATCGCGCCGCCGTCGAGCGGGCCCTTGAAAAAGGCTTCCGCAACCGCCGCGCCGCCGGAGGCTGAGCTTTCGCTTCTTCGCCATCCGCCTGGCTCCGATGACGATCGTGCCGACCTCGACTGAAGCAGGAAGTCAGCGCCGATGAAGATTCAGCGATGGAGGCCGCAACTGACGCGACCGCCGCCGCCGAGACCGTCCGAACGTGAGCGGATCCTCGGCGAGACTGAAATACGATCGAGGAAATGATCGCCGATCGCCGATCGAGGCTCGAGGCCGGCCCGATGGCCGAATCACTCATATTGGTGGTTGGATGCGCGCAAATCTCTGTCCCAACGGGAAATGGAACCGCCGCCGCGTGCTCATTTTTACCGAATATATCGATTCCAAACGCTACATCGAGCAGCAGTTGCGCGCGGCCATCGCCGATACAGATCAGCGGATTTGCGAATCGCCTCCTTCATCGGCGGCGTGGATGAGCAATCGCGAGGAGATCAAACTCGCCTTCAACCGCGACCCGATAAGAACCCGCTGCGTATTCTTATTGCTACCGACGCCGCCCGTGAGGGCGTGAACCTTCAAAACTACTGCGCCGACTTGTTCCATTTCGATCTTCCTTGGAATCCCAGCCGGATGGAACAGCGAAATGGCCGAATCGATCGCAAGCTCCAGCGCGAGAACGAGGTGCGCTGTTACTATTTCGTTTTTCCCGCAGCGGCCTGAGGATCGAGTGTCTGCGGCGCTGGTCCGCAAAGACCGAGATCATTCGTAAGGAACTCGGCAGCCTGTCTCCCGTCCTGGAAGCAAGCCTCGCAAAGCGAATCGAAAATGGGATCGATCGCGGAAGTGCCGGCCAGCTTGCGGAATCCGCAATCGAAAATGAGCAGCCGACCCAAGGAAGTCCGCGCTACCGTCGAACAAGAGCTGGAGCAATTGCGAGAGCATAAAGCTGGCGCTCAACCAGCAATTGGCACAGCTTCGGGCTTTAACGGAAACTTCGCGACAAGCCATCGGGCTCCGGCAGGACCAGTTCCGCGACGCACTTATGCTGCGCGCTGGAAATGCTGGGCGCCGACCCGCTCAAGCCCGTGACGTCCCCGGACGGTCAAAGGCCCCAACGCTGGAGCTTTCCCTCGCTCAATCGCGTTCCCGGCGCCGATCCCACCTGGGCCGACACGCTCGATTCGTTGCGCGAACGCTCGCAAACCGATCAGATCGCTTTGGGAATGGCGAAAGGAGGCCGCAGCTCCGTCCGGTCGTTTTCGAGGATTCGGGCAATATCGATGAGGAAGTCGTTCATCTTCACCTTGAGCATCGTGTCGTTCGCCGGCTTTTGGGCCGGTTTATCGCGCAGGGATTCCAGCACGACCTTGGCGCGCGCATGCGCGATTGCGCGCGGACGATGCGATTCCGCGCGTTGTGTTCTTCGGCCGTCTATCGCTTTTGGTGGCGATGCTGCCCGCCTTCACGATGAGCTGATTGCTGTCACGGCGCGATGGTACGAAGCCGATACCCGCCGCAACGCCGCTCCGACCCTATGCCCAGGACGCTCGAGCAATCGACGCTTCGTCTGCTAGATGAAGCGCTTGAAGGTCGGCACGACACTTCGCTGCCTGACTCCGCACTCCGCAATCTCATATCCGGTATTGAGCATGACGTAAGTGACCTGCTCCCGCATCTTAACGAACGCGCAAATGCGGCCCGCGAGCGCGCAATCGAATTGCTCGGAACGCGCGGAGATCGCGAATCGCGTCGAAATGGTGAAGATTCTCGAAAACAGCGCACGCTCGTATCGAGAACGAGCTCAAGAAATACGGGCAAACCCAGCTCGAACTCCAATTTTCCGAGACCGAGCGCCGCCAACGAGAAGCCGACCACCGCCATTGGGAACGTCGCCTGAACTCCATTTCCGAGGAACTCCAGACGGAGCCGGACGCGGATCCGCGCCAGCTACGATGTTCGGACCAGGCGTATCGAGCCCGTGGGCGTCGTCTATCTCTGGCCGCGAAGCGGCTAGATGGGTGTGGGCGTGACGATGGTCACCTGGACGATTCTCGATGCCCTCTGATCGTGAATTGCGAACGCACAAAGACTGGCTCGGGCATGGTCCAGCCGGTAGGCCTGGTTGTATCTCCCGTCCGCGCTTAGTCCGCGCGCAAGTCTATCCAACTCATCCGATAATCGATCGCAGAAAGCGCTGCGCTGCCTGCGTCCCTGATTCCGATGACGAAACCGAACCGCAAGCTGAAGGATTTTCCGGCGTTCTGCATCGAGGTCCTCGGATGGCGCACGAGCGATCTCGCCAGCCGATCGATGCGCTCCCGGAAACCTTCACGGTCTCGATTCCCGAGTATAACGAGCGATTTCGCCGACCTATGCGGTTCCCGATCTCGGATCGCCCCGATTCGAATGGCTGATGCTGATCGAAGTCACTCGAGGCCGGCGAGAATCTCGACCGCGCGCGCACCGGCGGCGACAACGTATGGCACGCGACACCGCAGGAGCGATTTCAATCGTCTCCTACGCGAAACCGGCGTGCCGATCGGCACTCTCTGCAACGGCCTCGAAATCCGCCTTGTCTATGCCCCAGCGGCGAGTCACCAGGTCACATCAGCTTCCGCATCGATGCGATGTGCGAAGTCGCCGGCCGCCCGATACTCGCCGCGTGCCACATGCTGCTCTCCTCCGAGCGCCTGTTCTCGGCTTCCCGCCGCGCAGCGCCTGCCGCGCCTCCTCAGCGAGAGCCGAAAGTATCAGACCGAGGTCTCGATCAAACTCGCCGAGCAGGTGCTCGAAGCTCAGAACGAGCTGCTAAGCGGCTTCGGCGCCGCCGACCGCGCTGAGCGACGGCAGACTGCTCGGCGACGCGATCCGTTCCGCGCCCGACCATGTTTACGGCGGCATGCTCGTCCGTGCTGCTCCGTCTGGTGTTCATCCTGTATGCCGAGGAGCGCGGGATGCTGCCGGCCGCACGAGATCTATCAGCGCAACTATTCGGTTATCGGCCTTTTCGAGCGGTTGCGCGAAGACGATGCGCGCTTCCACGACACGATGGACCATCGCTTCAGCGCCTGGCCGCAGCTTCTCACGCTGTTCCGGCTGATCTTACGATGGCGGTGCGCACGGCAAGCTGATGCTTCCGGCGCGCCACGGACGCCTGTTCGATCCCGACGAATATCCGTTCCTCGAAGGCCGCCCGTTCGGCACCCGCCGCGTGATCGGCGAGCGTATCGTGCCGCCCAAACTCGCCGACGGCGTCGTCTATCGCGTGCTCGACAAGCTGCTCATCCTCGATGGCGAACGGCTTTCCTATAGCGCGCTCGATGTCGAGCAGATCGGGTCGGTTTACGAAGCTATGATGGGTTTCGAGCTCAAAGTCGCGCGCGGGCCCTCGATCGGCCTTCGTCCCGATCACATCGTCGTCAATCTCGAGGAGATTCTGAGCACGAAGGCCGCGGACCGCGCGCGGATTCTGAAGGATGAGCGCCGGATGCGAGGTCACCGGCGCGGCTCTGGAATCGCTGAAGGCGGCGACCAGCGTCGATGAGATCGTCGCGGCGCTTTCAAAGCGAATTTCAAAGCGGACCCCCAATGTGATTCCTGCCGGCGCGTATCTATCTGCAGCCGACCGAAGAGCGCCGCCGCTCCGGATCTCATTATACGCCTCGCTCGCTGACCGAGCCGATCGTCAAGACCACGCTCCGGCCGATTTTCGAGGCGATGGGCGAGCGGCCGACGCCCGAACAGATTCTGGACCTCAAAATTTGCGATCCGGCGATGGGCTCCGGCGCGTTTCTGGTCGAGGCATGCCGGCTGCTCGGCGATAAGCTGGTGCAGGCGTGGAATGCGCACGGCGGCATCCCGAAGATTCCGCGCGATGAGGACCCGCAACTTTATGCGCGCCGGATCGTGGCGCAGCGATGCCTCTACGGCGTGGACAAGAACCTGTTCGCGGTCGATCTGGCCAAGCTCTCGCTATGGCTCGCGACCCTGGCGCGCGACCATCCGTTTACCTTCCTCGATCACGCGCTCCGATGCGGCGATTCGCTGGTCGGCCTGACGCGCGAACAGATCGCATGCTTCAACTGGGAAGTCGGCGTCCAGATTCCGACCGTACGGCCGGTTATCGATGAGGCGGTGAAACAGGCCGAGGAGCTGCGCCATCAGATTCACGTGCTCTCCGCGTCTGATGATACAGATGAGAAGAGCCGGCTGCTGAAGGGAGCGGAAGACGCGCTCGACAACATTCGGTTAATAGGTGACCTGGCAATCGCGGCCTTTTTCGGAGGCCAGAAAAAGAAGGAACGGGAAGAACTTCGGGAGGAGTATGAAAGGAAAGTCCGTAACTTCGTCGCACTGGTGAAAGAACGCAAGGAACAGGAGAACAAGCACGGCCAGGATGGTATCCAGAGTGGGTGGTGCTACGAGCCGGAGGGCGCCAAGCTCAAGCATGAACTGCGCGCTCTCGCGGAGGGACTTATCGGTGCTAAACCGATTTACCCGTTCCATTGGGAAATCGAGTTCCCCGAAGTCTTCTCGCGAAAGAATCCCGGGTTTGATGCGTTCGTAGGCAATCCGCCCTTTGCCGGCAGGGTATCCGTAGCAACGACCAACCGCGACGGCTACATGGATTTCTTGCAGCACATTCATGAAAGAAGCCATGGGAATTCCGACTTGGTGGCGCACTTTTTTCGCCGCACATTTGAGCTAGTGCGCAAACAGGGCACGCTCGGATTGATCGCAACCAACACGATAGCCTAAGGCGACACACGCGCCACCGGGCTTCGTTGGATTCTCTCAAATGGCGGAACGATCTTCGCCGCGCAAAAACGGTACAAATGGCTTGGCGGCGCTGCTGTAACCGTCAGCGTCGTGCAAATCTACCGAGGACATTTCATCGGCCAAACGTTTCTCGACGGGAGGGCAGTCGATCTGATAACCGCGTTCTTGTTTCATCGCGGCAGTAGCGACGACCCCGTTCGACTCAGTGCGAACAAAGGGAAGGGGCACGTCGGATCGGTGGTAGTTGGTATGGGATTCACCTTCGATGACACTAACTCGAACGCAACACCCATAAAGGATATGGAACAAATCCTCGCCAGATCACCACAATCGGAGCACCATATATTCCCTTACATCGGAGGAGATGAGGTTAACAGCAGCCCCGTCCAAGCGTACCACCGGTACGTAATCGACCTCGGGGAGTTCGAACTTCGCGAGACGGCGGAACAGTGGCCCGAGCTTCTTCGAATTGTCGAACAGAAGGTACGTCCAGAGCGCGAAAGTGCATCTTCGGACAGCAAGGATGTCTTACGCCGGAAGCAATATTGGTGGCGTTGGGCCAGACGCACGCCAGAACTATACAACTCGATTAGAATTTTACCCCGCGTACTTGTCATCGCGTGCGTTACTCAGCATTTGGCGTTTGCCTTCCTCCCCGTTGGCATGGTCTACGCTCACACTCTAAACGTATTTGCGTTCTCGCAGTTTTCGACATTTTGTGTGTTGCAATGTCGAGTCCATGAGGTGTGGGCCAGGTTTTTCACTTCCACCTTTGAGGATAGACTTCGGTACAATCCGTCCGATTGCTTCGACACTTTTGCCTTTCCACACAGGTGGGAAGTCCGGGAAAGTCTCGAGCAGATCGGCAAGGAATACTATGAGTTTCGCGCGAACATGATGGCCCGCAACAGCGAGGGTCTGACCGAGACCTATAATCGCTTTCATAATCCCGACGAGGGCGACCCGGGCATCCTCAAATTGCGCGAACTGCACAACGCGATGGATCGCGCAGTCCTTGATGCCTACGGATGGAGCGATCTTAAGCCGACCTGCGAGTTCATTCTTGATTACTCTGAAGAAGATGAGGACGCGGACGGACGCCCACGCAAACGCAAGAAGCCGTGGCGCTACCGATGGCCTGATGAATTCCGCGATGAAGTTCTCGCCCGCCTCCTGGCCCTGAACCAGGAACGCGCCACCCAAGAGAAAATAATGGGCAGTGCCGACGGAGTTAAGAAGAAAAGCCGCCGAGTGCGTTCATCAGACGCCTCTCGGACGCTTCTATAGCTTTTAATGCGAAATGTCTCGAGCGCCACAGGCTCTCGCAAACTATGCCTCTTTGATTAGGCAAATTGCGTTCAATCGGCAAGCCCAACCTTCGCGAAACATTGCTGTAATTCCGCCGACGATTCGGAGAATAGCGGAAGATGCAGAGGCGACCCCTCAATTCGCAGCCGCAGCAGCAGCCCTTTTTCCGGGAAAGAACTCTCCGAATTATCACGCGTCTGAGATTCTTCGGCGCAGCGGATTCTACAATGCAATCCTAGATGGAGCGGGCGGAACTCCGTCGTGGAACGTTATTTCGCGGCGCATCATTCCCCACAAGGTGAAGATCACAACGATGTTGCTGCTTGATCTTTGCTGGTTCCCGCAAAGGCAGTTCCGGATCGCGGGATACGACGCTAAAAGGCATTCGCGCGATCAGATAAGACACCTCGGACCCGGATATGTCGTGACAGAGGCATTTTACAAGAGAGACCTGCTCGATCCGGAGTGGTTTTCACAGCAGTGGTTCCTGGAGAAAAGTCGTACGAGGGTTGAGAAGCCTGGATGGCTGACCGCGGAGTGGCCAAGAGACATTGCCCTAGATGATCACTGGCAACCGCTGCTGATCCTCGGCCTGTACTCGCCTGTGTGTCTACAAATTCCGGTTATCGCCGACAACCACAAAAACTGGGAGCTAGCCGTTCGCAAGTTCTCCCACCCGCAAGTCGACATTGTTGGCGAGGATCAAGATGAGGTACCCTATTATCTCTACAAAGTGACAGATGGCGAGTGGTCCGTCTTTCAAAAATTCTGCGGGCTAATGGAGTCCGGTCTGGCGACTTGCCACGTGTGGCCGCGCATCAGAATTGCTGCACGACGATTCCTGCGAGCAACCTTCCTCAGTCACTACGATGGAGAGGCTTGGGCTGGCGACGACGCCGACGATGTGTTGCTGCAATATGTTTTCGCGCTCGAGGCCTTGGTGAATACGGGTGACAGGGAAGCAATCAGCGAGAAAATTGCTGTGAGAGCAGCGTTGCTAACTGGTCGGGATGACGAAGAGAGGCTTGAAATGCGAAAAGTCGTAAAGGCAGCCTATTCGGACCGTAGCAGGCTGGCCCATGGCGCAAGCGGAGGCGAGGCCGATCTACCGCGACTTCGCGACGTGAGTCGGCGAGCCATTGCCGTGGCGATCGGAATCGCGGCTACCTGCGGCTCAGAAAAGAAATTCACAGAGCTCGTCGAGCAGGTACTTGTCTCGCACTCCATCCAAAACAAGCTGCAAGCAAGGGGAAGACGAATCCAGACACTTATGAAGGGCAGAGAGTGAGCGTGGCGGTAACCTTGCGCGTTGAAAGCGCGGGCTCGTTTAACGAAGGACGATGTCATCGCTTCGATGTTGAGATTGAGTAGCGGTAATATGGTCAGTTAGGCGGCTTTCTCCGCATCGTCAATCCTTCTTGCCCGATCGATTTTGACGTTATGTGCGCGTAGCGCGGAAACCAGGGCAGGCATCGCGCGATAGCCAGCCAACTTGCGGAAGCCGCGCTCGGCCTCGAGCACGCCGGCTGCGGTCCAGCGCAGCACCATCGTGCCACTCTGCCAGCGCCTGACGCGGCGCCCGATCTCGCGCACCCGACTAAACAGGTTCTCAATCAAGTTGGTGGAGGACAACACCCGTTCGAGAGCCTCGGGCAGCCCCAAACCCATCACGGTCAGAGTTTCGTCCAGGCCCTCGCGCAATGAGGCGGCGGCGCCAGGATGCTGATGTTCAAGCCGGCGTGCGAGATTATCCAGCAGGCGCCGAGCGCGCTTAGCGTCACGCGTCGCATAGGCTTGATCCATCGCGCCGCGGACCGAGGCGCGCAGCCGTTCGGGCAGCGCATCTGTGACATTGCGCTTCTTATGCTCGCGGCAACGCTGAATCAGCGCTTGCGCGCCGAACACCTCAACCACCGCCTTGTGTAACGCTTTTGCCCCATCGATTACGATTAGCAGCGAATGGCCGGTAGCAAGTCCACGCTCGACCAAATCGGCGAGCAAGGCCCGCACCACCGCGACATTCTCAGTCGCACCCTCGCGCAGTCCGAGCACGTGTTTGTCGCCATGCTCATCGACACCCACTACCGCCAGCACGACGTGCTCGGCGAAGTGCACCCCGTCGATCATCAGCGCCACCAGGCCAAATCGCTCAGTTCCCGGCTCATCAACTCCGCCAGCTTGCGCTCGGTGCCATACACGAACCGCTCGCTCACCACGCTCTTGCTGACGCCTCGTACTTCGACCCGCTCAGGCAATGGCTCCAACGAGCGCGCATAGCGCCGCGTCGATACCCCCAAAACCATTTGTTCCAAGGCCCGTTCCTCAAGCGGATCCCGCGCACTCCATTCGCGCCAGCTCGGCAACCCGAGTTCGTGACCATCGACACCGCGAGCCCGCGGCCGGCTCACCGCGACCCGCCGCCCGCCCAGCACCAGCGAACTAGCGACATGTCCTCCACGGATTGCCTGACGTGCACGGTATGCGCGTAGCGCGGTCCGCACAGCGCCGCACGCTCCGCTTCCAGCACTTCATTTACCACGCCAAGCCTGCACCGATCACGGTGTCGTACAGCGCCTCTCGGACCAAACCCGGCAATCGCAGCCACAACTGCCCTTCATTCCCAGCTTTCTTTCCATCCTCGCTCTTGGCACCCTTGCTCATGGCGGCCTCCTCCTCTACCCAGCCCGATCTTCTGATCGGGTGAGGAATGCCGCCACTCAAATCTCAACAACCTTCAGGAATTAACGCTATAGCGCTAACCTAGACGCCGGAGAGGGTAGCTGTCGGACATGCAGATTCAGCCAAACTACGTAGACATGAAGACTTTGTTGTCCGGGCGCTTGTTCAAGATACCGGAATACCAGCGCGCTTATAGCTGGCAACAAAGCAGCGGAAGGATTTGTTCGAAGATCTAAGAAAAGTGGCGAGCCTAGGCCCTAACGGTGAGCATTTCATGGCCGCTGTGGGTCGGTCTACGGCGCCAGAAAGTCAGAATCCAAGCTGATCAGTTCGTCGTGGTCGAAATTGTGGACGGCCAGCAACGCCTAACCACAATCGCAATCCTGCTCAAGGCGATATCAAAGGAACTGAACAAAGACGACTCGGCAGAAGCAAAACTACAAGCCGACCTCGAGGAACTCTTGGTTAAGCGTGATGCTACAAGTCCACTGCTAATACAAACCAATCAAGATCTTAGCAACTTCTTCGCTGACTACATGCGAGGTGGTGGGCATCCGCGAGTAAGCCAGGCGACTACGGCTGCAGATCGGAACCTGCTGGAAGCAATCGAGGAGTCTGAAGCGTTCGTCGGAGAGTGGAAGGCACAAAAGAATTTGATTGACCTGCTCGACATAATCAGGAACCGGCTTTCTCTGATCTTTCACGAAATTGATGATGAAGGCTTGGTATACACGGTCTTTGAGGTGTTAAACGGCCGCGGACTCGATGTGACCTGGTTCGATAAGCTGAAGAGCTTGCTGATGGCGATTGTCTACGAAACCGGAGGGGGCAATAAAGCAGCCACTATTGATGAGCTGCACAATGTGTGGCGGGAAATCTATCGGACCATCGGCCTCCGACAGGTTCTTAATCATGAAACCGTCAGATTTGCTGGCACTTTGAAGAGTAAGGATCAGCCAAATCGTCCTCTGGATGAGTCTAGTGCCGTGAACGAGCCGATCGCATCATGCAAAGGGAATCCGAAAAAGTGCTCGATCTCAGCAAATGGATTCATTTAGTGACCGTAGCAGAAGACAACATTCTGTCCAACCACCGTTGGCGCTGTCACCAGAATCGTTCAGGCGCGGCTCGTTGCGATAGCCGTGTTGCTTCGACCTTTTGGCGAGGCGGATAGAGAAGCCATCCTCCAGCGCTGGGAGAATGTCACGTTCAGAATCTACGGAATGGCCGGGAAGGACGCGCGAGCGCATGTCGGGGATTACGTCCGGCTGGCCTGGAACATAGCGAGCGATAAGCTAACCGCGAACGAAATCCTCGATCGCATTTCGGAGATCGGCAAGGAGTACGCGGTGCGGGCGACAGCGAAAGAGTTGCTCAACAGCGACTGTTACAACGGCTGGACGGAGGAGCTCCGTTACTTTTTCTTTCGCTATGAAGAATACGTTGCGAAGAAACACGGTCAAAAACTGAATGAGTCGGAGTGGAACCGAATCTGGGAGGGCGAACCCTCGCGGTCTATCGAGCATGTTCGACCGCAGAGTAGGGGTCCTTGGGTGTCCTCGACGTCGGGAGTGTTCGTGCATCGACTTGGAAATCTTTTGCTGCTCCCTCCGGGGGTCAATTCAAAACTGAGCGATCGCGACCCGAAGGAGAAGGCGAAGGATTACGAGCACTGCGGGCTCTTGGCCGCTACCGAGGTAGCCAAGCCTCTGAGAAAGAACAATGGTAAGTGGGACCGGAAGACGGTCGAGAGGCGTGAAAACAGTCTGGTGCGCTGGGCTGCTACGGAGTGGGCGGATTGAGCGAGAGCTCGCAAGCGCATCGACTGGGTGGAAGACATGAATTCAGCGCAGATTCGCGACGAACTCGTCAGAACTCTTAAGCTCGATCTCATCGGCCCCGAGCTGGGGGACGCACGCGAAAACGAAGTCCTCGATCGTGCGCCGTCGCGCGAATATTTGGCCGGCTTTCTGATTCCGTTCGAACCGCCTACAGGTCGGATCAAACAGGATGTTGGTTCCGACGAAACTGAACAGGAACAAATCGACCTGTTCAGCAATAAACCGGCGACCGACGATGACAATACGCCCGAAACCGGCTCGGGACGTCGCGCATTCTTTCCGTCGTCAATGGGAATCAGCGTGTTAGTTCCCGAGGGCGCGTCCTCAATCGCCGCGACAGTCGAGTGGGGCGACTACAAGCGCGTCGAATCAAATGGCAAAGACGATGATGGGAAAGCGAGCGGGTCGCGGGAGCAGTGGAAGCGCACACAGTGCCGCCAGAAAATGAAAGTCAGCGTAGGCAGTCCTTCCGATAAGCCGAAATCCGTCGATGTGCCCGAGAGCGAGGGTCTCAAGCTCTTTACGTCGGTGCGAAAGGTGCCGCCCTCCGATGACGGCGGTTTCCCACCCGAGCTGGTACCACCGGGCACGCGTTCTGTCTCTGTTTTTTTGGTGAACTATCGGCGTCCGGCGCCTGACGCTAAGCGCGAGGAAGCGTTTGTGTTTCAGGTGCGGCTTATTCTCAGCATGGAGATACCGTTCGTACCTCGGCCAAATTTGCGCGGCTTGGTTGCTTCCGAGACGGATACCGATGAGTAGATAGCGGATTTGCAGTATCGGGACTGCTTCGAGTACGCAGTTGGGCATGGTGTTGCTACGTCGGCGTCTGAGAGCTCCAAGGGCCATTGCAGCGAGGTTCGGACCGAATGGATACCGAACGCCGAGGTCGAAAAGGTCGAGCCCGAGAAAGCGCCAGGGGTCGAGCTATCGATGGAAGCGCTTGGCTCAATTGCCGATGGCGTATCGGCGCGCGCGAAGCTCGGCAGGCTTGTGACTGGATACGCGGCTTGGATTGCCGACCAGCGGAAACTCATTCCCTCCGACCGACGCCGCAAACCCGTTGCCGAATACCTTATCAATCGGGCCGAGTTCGCCAAGCACCGGATCGAGGCTGGGATCGCCGCGCTCGATGAGGCTAGCGTGTTGGAGGCGTTTCGAATCGCGAATCGCGCAATGGCACAGGTCATGCGTCGCCGCATGCTTCAGGAGAGCGGCGCATACGGCGAAGCTCCGGCCTGGCGACCTTTCCAGCTCGCGTTTATCCTAATGAACCTGCCCGGTATTGCCGACCCTCTGCATAGCGATCGCCAACTGGTCGACCTGCTCTTCTTTCCGACCGGCGGCGGCAAGACGGAGGCGTATCTCGGCTTGGCTGCATTCACGATAGTACTGCGGAGACTGCGGAACCCAGGACTCTCCTCGGCGGGAGTCACCGTCCTGATGCGCTACACGCTGCGGTTGCTCACGTTCGAGCAGCTGTCTCGCGCTGCCACGATGATCTGTGCCCTTGAACTCGAACGGGAAAAAGACGTCGACAGACTCGGCCACTGGCCGTTCGAAATCGGGCTTTGGGTTGGCATGGCGGCCACACCGAACCGGATGGGCAGCAAGGGCGACCTAGATCAGCACACCGCTCGCGCGAAGACGATTGCGTACAAGAACGGGAATGGTCCGATCCCGATCCCGATTGAAAACTGTCCGTGGTGTGGATCGAAGTTCAATCCCAATTCGTTCTTGCTGAGGCCGCGCGAGGATCAGCCACTGGATTTAAGAATCCATTGCGTAAATCGCGACTGCCAATTCAAAGGCGATCGCCCGCTGCCGATCGTTGCAGTCGACGAGCCAATCTATCGAAGGCTCCCTTGCTTTGTGGTTGCCACGGTCGACAAATTCGCCGGACTTCCGTGGTTCGGACACGTCGGGGGCTTGTTTGGCAAGGTGCAGCGTTACGATAGGGATGGCTTCTATGGCCCGTGCGATCCTAGTATGGGGACTGCGCTCGAAAAGCCACTGCACCCGCCCGATTTAATTATCCAAGACGAACTTCATCTTATTTCTGGACCACTCGGTACGATGGCGGGTTTGTACGAGACAGCGGTTGACGCGCTCTGCACCCGCGAAATCTCGGGGAAACGCGTGGCGCCGAAGATCGTCGATCGACCGCAACTGTCCGGCGTGCCGAGGCGCAAGTGCGAGCTTTGTTTGCGCGTTCAGGAGGCGTCGAAATTTTTCCCCCGCCGGCCATTGATCGGCGCGATACTTTCTTCGCTCGGACTGTTGCGTCATCGGAGCGAAATCCTCGCCTTTATGCCGGGATCGCCGCGCAGGGTCGCAGTCTCAAGGTGGTCTTGTTGCGAGCGTACTTGGCAGTGCTGGCTGCCGCACAGAAGATGTACGCGGCAGAGGGCGGAGACCGCAACGAGAAGAACCCTGCGGACCCATATATGACCCTGGTCGGATATTTCGGAAGTCTGCGAGAACTGGGCGGTAGCAGGCGGATCATAGAAGACGAAGTGAACTCGCGGCTTCAGGGCTACGGATCCCGCAAACGTGTGAACGAGCAAGAGGAACTATTCGCTGACCGAAAGATCTC
This sequence comes from uncultured Pseudomonadota bacterium, assembly GCA_963837035.1. Lineage (GTDB taxonomy): Bacteria > Desulfobacterota > Binatia > Binatales > Binataceae > JASHZA01. The sequence continues at coordinate 35,375 of CAWIMH010000002.1, read as the reverse complement.
GGAAGACGTAGTGGAACTTACTTCGCGCGAGAGCACCGACAAAGTTGCGGACGCCAAGCGAAGGCTGGGTCTGCCCTTCCGTGAAAAACAGCACGTTGATGTCGCAATCGCGACCAACATGATTTCGGTGGGCCTGGATATCACGCGTCTCGGATTGATGGTCGTGCTCGGGCAGCCTAAAAGCACCGCCGAATACATACAAGCGACCAGCCGCGTCGGGCGCGACGATTCGCGGCCAGGGTTGGTCGTAACGTTGCTGAATATTCATCGGCCACGGGACCGTTCGCATTATGAGCGTTTTGAGGCGTATCACGCCTCTTTCTATCGCGGCGTAGAGGCGACCAGTGTCACTCCGTTCTCGCCGCGCGCGATCGACCGCGGGCTCGCGGCTGTCACCGTAGCGCTGGCGCGACATGGCCTCACGTCCATGACAGCACCGCGCGGCGCGTTGTCGATTCTCAAGGAACGAGAGCGAGTCGAATTCGTGCCCGACGCTCTCGTCGAGCGAGGCGAGAAACAAGATCCCGGTCGGGCTGAGGAGGAAATCGCGCGGCTACGGGACTCACTCCGCGGCCGCGTCAACGACATACTGGACGAATGGGACAAAATCGCGAAGTCCAAGCAGGATGTGGGATCGGGTCTTCAGTACGCCAGTGAAGTGGGAGGTGCGCCTCCCCTGCTGTTTGCTCCTCTCGATCCTGAGCTGGATCGTCAGCCGCCCGGCGTGCGCAAATTCAAGGTCCAGCGGTCGATGCGCGACGTAGAAGCGAATGTGAATCTCTGGGTCAAGAAAATGAATGGTCTTGATGTCGAGGGCGACGAATGAAGGCAAAGCAACGCCCTCAGGGCCAAGTTCGCCAGAGCCAAATTGTAACGACGTTCGGGCCTGGCGCGATGATTGATCTTACGGATCACGCTGCGCTTATCGGCGGGCTGGAACACTGGCGCGGCGAGGGAAAACTGGTTAGCGAGGAGCGTCTTGAAGTCAAAATTCAGAAGCTCCTGAATCTGCCATCAGTGAAACTTTACGCGCCCCCGATAACTACAGGCGATCAGGAAGGACCAAGCGTTGGGATTACGGCGTGGCAATTTCCGCAATGGTTTATTGCCCAGGGAGACGAAGAGCGGCGCGGCAACATCAGGTCGCGTCCGCTGGTACATAGTCAGGCACTCGTCCGTGGCAAATATATCGGGAGCGATCGGCGGAAGTATCGGGTAATTCCGATCAGATTTGTGCAGGCGTGCCCAAATGGACACATCAGTGATGTGGACTGGTATGCTTTTGTTCACCGGTCTAGCGGCGATTGCCGCCGCCAGCTCTGGATCGACGAGTCGGGTACCAGCGGAGAGTTTGCGGACATTTATATGCGATGCGAGTGCGGTCAGAGCAGGCCGCTCGCTCAAGCAGCGCAGCGTGCCGACAATCCTCTTGGTTTTTGCAAGGGAGATCGGCCCTGGCTTGGTCCCGCTTCGCGCGAGAAATGCAGCGGCGATAACGCGTCGGCGCTCCCAAATCGCCTCCTGATTCGATCGGCGAGCAACTCCTACTTCCCACAATTGCTCAGCGTCATCTCGATTCCGGACCAAGACGAGAATGTCCGTAAGGCGGTCGATCCGATTTGGGAAGACTTCCTGCTGTACGTGGAGAACGCTTCGGATCTGTCGCGTGAACGGAGGAAGACAAGAGTCGCGGCGGTGCTCGAAGGAATCAGTGACGACGCGGTTCTCAGGGAAATTCAACGTCGCAAGAGTGGGGGCTCAGGACCCTCGAAGAGCATTCGCCAGCTTGAGTTGGAAATGCTCCTCTCAGCGCGGGAAGAAATAGGGAGCGACGTTCCCGACGGCGAGTTTTACGCACGTAGAGTGAAGTTGGAAGATCCACTCGGCGGCGCGGTGGCGAAAGTCGATCGCATTGTCTTGGTACATCGGATGCGTGAAGTGGTCGCGCAAGTGGGCTTTACTCGCTTCGAACCGGCTATGACCGACATCAATGGTGAGCTCGATATTGGCGTAAGGCGCGCTGAGCTGGCGACCGATGTAACCTGGTTGCCGGCCTTCGAGAATCGCGGCGAAGGCGTGTTCGTTGTGCTCAAACAGGACGAAATCTTTCGATGGAGAACTTTGCCGGAGGTGCAAAAACGTGAGACGCAACTGAAGCAGGGATTTGAGGCGTGGAAGAAGGTGCATTCGGGGAGTGAGGCTGTGTTCCTCGATGCGCCATATGTGTTACTTCACTCATTGTCACACCTGCTAATTACTGCAGTTTCGCTGGAATGCGGCTATGCAGCAAGTTCCATCCGAGAGAGAGTATATGTTGGGAGCGCAGGCTGCGGAATCTTACTGTACACAGGAAGTCCCGACGCGGAGGGAACATTGGGTGGACTCGCCGCCGTCGGTCGGCGAATAACGGATCATCTGCGGACGGCGCTCGAGCTCGGCAAATTATGCTCGAACGACCCGGTATGCGCGCAACATCGGCCTGACGACCGGCAGGAAGAGCGTTTCCTTCATGGTGCCGCGTGCCATGGCTGTCTGCTTATCGCGGAAACGTCGTGCGAGCGCCGCAACGAATTTCTCGATCGAGCGCTGGTGGTGCCAACCGTCGAAGGACTGGGCGCTGAGTTCTTCCGCTAAGAAACGCAAATGACGCTGCCGCTGCTGAAGCTGTCCACGCCAGCAATTGCTTCTCTTGCGGGAGCGATTCGCAATGGTCGCGTCACAGCGCCCTTCAGTGGGATCGCTCTGCGTGAATACGCAACCGAGCCAGACAATGTTGAAATTGCGGCGGAGCTCCAGCGACTGGTGGAGTGGGGAATGACCGCCGCGCATATCGCGTACTTACTTGAGGCAATCACAGGGGAGCGCGCACTTAACGAACCGACAGACCGGCGGATCGAATTGGTCTGGAGCGGACCGGAAAGTCCACAGGCTGCAACCCGCGACACGGGGGTCGTAGTTCGTGGCATGTTCGCACGGGCAAAGAGCAGCGTTCTGGTTGCGGGATATGCGATCTATCAGGGGAGACGCATCTTCAAGGAACTTTGCCAGCGAATGGACGCACTTCCCAACCTGCGAGTGCGTATGTTCCTGAATATCACACGGCCTTATCATGACGAACGGTCGGATGCCGAGCTGCTCGAATCATTCGGACGATCGTTCATAGAAAACGATTGGCCAGGGTTTCGCAGACCGGAGGTATTCTGCGATCCACGGGGACTGTCGACGTATTCGACGAGCCGAGCCTCGCTCCACGCGAAGTGTGTTGTAGTGGATGGTACCGAAGCATTCGTAACATCGGCCAATTTCACTGAGGCAGCTCAGGAACGAAATATCGAGGTGGGCGTTCTGATCCGTATTCCGAGCTTCTCCAAAGGCTTGGCGGACCAGTTTGAAAATCTGGTCAACCATGGTCTGCTTTTGCGCGTTCCAGGCATTTGACGTGTTGGATTTTGAGCACATCGATCCAAAACGTGACAAATGGTTACCGTCCAGCTCACAACGATACAGGCCTGGGCAATGACCGTTCGACCAGGTTTGACTTTTAGTATGGCTGCCACCCAGATCCTACTGCATAGATGTTCTTTAGCAGCCCGAATCCGGGTTAAGCGGAACTGCCCCACATAGACGCTGATTCCGGCGGCGGTGATCGTAAGCCGGGCTCGTGGCCGAGTTCGATGGTCGCAAAGGGGTGCTTCGGAAAAAAATTTAATCGCGAAGCCTGAGCGTACTACCCCGACACCGTTGGCCCATCAGAAGGACCAGGGGGTGCTCGGAGTTTCTGGGGCCTTGTTACTTCCTCTTCGCTTTTCGCCCGAGGCGTTTGCTTGAGTCGGTTGAATGGTTGGCCACGGTCATTCCCACCCATCTTTTCTTTCCCATCGCGCGCGCGGCTTCCGACCTCTGCTTATCGGTTTCCAAGCAACTCCCCGCCTCGGCGCTCGCAGCGGACCAACGCTATAGGACAAGGTTCGAAGCCGATTCGAACGCTGAACGCGAAGTCGGCCCTACTTCCGTGCGAGGATTAGTGGCGACACAGCCGATGGTGTGCGAATTGTTTTGATCGAGCGGAAGCCGGCGCCTTTCAGCCATTCGCGATATTCCTTCATCGTGAACACATCGCCCACCGGCGTATGCAACAGCATGTTGAGGCCGAATAACATAGCGATTGGCGGACCGGTGCGATTGTCATTCGGAACGAATTCCCCAATCAACAGCATCCCGCGGTCTGCAAGTGCCCGAAAACATCGCTCAATCAATTTCACGCCGTCCTCGCGGCCTTCACTATGAATCACGTGCCCGAGCGTGATCAGATCGTAGCCGCTGTCGTCGAGATGAACCTGATGAAGGTCGCCTTCCATAAACTCGAATCGGTCCGCAACGCCGAATTTTGCAGCGTATTCGCGCGCGACCGGGGTGACCTGCGGCAAATCCAACAGCGTGGCGCGCGCCCCTGCGATCGCCTGCACGAACGGAATCGACCATGCGGCCGCGCCTCCCGCGACATCCAGGATCTTGCGGATTCGCTCGCGCGCGGTACGATCGAGCGAATTCACGGCAGCAGTTGCCGCGACGTAACCGGGTGGGAAGATACATCGCACGAGCATCGAGAAAAATTGCCCGCGGGCCCCAGGCTCGTCCGTGATAACGGGTGCGCCAGTCTTCACCGCTTGGGCCAATTCGGTCCATCCCATGAGATGGCCGCTCGCGAACTTTCCTCCGCCTTCCATGTAGAGGTCGCTGCTCCTCGCCAGGTACGTCGCGCTGGCGGGCGCCAGTGCGTAGCGGTCTTTCTTGCGCGTCAGATACTTGAGTGCGACCATCGCGTCGAGCAGCCGGCGGGTAGACGATTCGTGGGTTTTGGCTTCGGCGGCGATCTCCGCTGCGGTCGTTTTGCCGCGATGGATTATCGTGAAGAGGTCGAGCTCCACCGCCGCGCCAGCCGCCAGTGTGCCCCAGCCGCCCCACAAAAGGTGTTGCGCGATAGGCATCGGGGAAGGAAGTGTTTTGGCTTTGGGCATCGGCGTCACCTCGATTTTTGGACCTCCAACAAAATACGGGTGGCACGATCGAATTGCCAAACGGCCTCGGCGGTTCGGTGCGCTTTCTCTAGGCATGCGCCGGAGCGCGGCTTGGAGATCTAACGATCCATCCCGCCCAGCGTGTTCCCTCTCTGGATTTATCCAAAATGACACCAATGCTCGCGGCAGGTCCGCTTGCCGCGGACCCCGCCGATACGCCACGGTCGCGGGTGCAAGCCTGATATGGTCGCATAGCCGACGCGGCACGATCCGGCGCTCGGCATAATGCGTCTTATGCCGATATCGGCATAAGACACATAGCACCGGCGCCGTCCATCGGTTCAACCGGCCGACCCTGAATCAAAACCGTCAAGTTCGGCGACACCAACTATTCGAAAGAGGAATTCGTCGCCGAGATGGGCGCGTCGTTCCTGGCCGGCCATACCGGCATCGAGCAAGTCACCCTGCCTAGCAGCGCGGCATACCTGGATAACTGGATCATGGCACTCAAGGGCGATGCCAGGCTGGTGATCCTGGCCGCCGCGGCCGCACAGAAGGCCGTCGATTACATCCTGAGCCGGCGGGCCGAGACCGCACAAAGTGCGTGCGCTCTGGCCGCCTAACGATTTCAATCGGCCCGGGCGCTGCCCAAAAGAACTCATTTGGGCAATGCAGCATGACCCGAGCACAGATGGAACAAAGCAAATGGCGTCAGTTATTTCCCTTCCCCAACCATCGGTAGTCGCGGAGGCCGCCAAGGCGGCCGGCATCGAGTTTCCGGTCCATCCGCACATGCTGCGCCATGCCACCGGTTATTATTTGACTAACGCTGGTCAAGGCACGCGCACGCACGATCCAGCTTTACCTGGGAGAAAAGAGTATATTCAGCACACAGTTCCGATATACCGGACTGGCTTCCGGCTCAGGATTTCTCGAAGGATTAAGTCGCCGAGGAGCGCGATTCGCTGGGAATAGGGGAGAGTCTCGCATCGGACCGGTTGTACCGCGTTACCGCATCTCATATTGCTGGTCTTTCGGCGCCGATTCGGCCAGGAAATGGCAAGCCGACACACAGATAAGGAATGCGTTCACGGTGGACTCGCACAATCCGGCGGTTCGCTCGCCGCTGATTCACACTTACTCGATTGTCGCGCGCGATGCTGAGACCGGTCAGCTCGGCGTGGCGGTGCAGTCGCACTACTTCTCAGTCGGATCGGTCGTGCCGTGGGCCGAGGCTGGAGTCGGGGCTGTCGCGACACAATCGATGACGGACCCGGCCTACGGGAAGCTCGGCCTCGATCTGATGCGCGCCGGCAGGGGTGCCCCGGATACTCTGGCCGGTCTGGTCGCAAGCGATCCGATGAGCGCGGTAAGGCAAGTCGGAATGGTCGACGCCGCGGGGCGCGTCGCGGCGTATACGGGCGACTCGCAATCGCGGAGGCGGGCCACATCACGGGAGACGGCTTCACGGTGCAGGCCAACATGATGTTGCGGCCGACTGTGTGGCCGGCCATGGCCGAGGCGTACAAGTCGACTCGAGGCGAACTAGTCGATCGGCTGCTCAGCGCGCTTGAGGCAGCCGAGGCCGAGGGCGGTGATATTCGCGGACGCCAGTCGGCGGCAATCCTCGTCGTCGCCGGCGAGAATACGGGCGGCCATGGGCGGACAAGCTGTATGACCTCCGGGTCGACGACGCGCCCGAGCCACTGAGGGAAATTCGGCGGTTGGTTTCGGTGGCGCGAGCATATATCCATCACCGGCGTGCAGAGGCCGCCCTCGAACAGGGCGACCATGCCGCAATGAATCGCGAATTCGAGACCGCTTCCCGGCTCATAGGTGATAATCCCGAGATGCGGTTCTGGCACGCGGTCGGCCTGCTCGGCACCGGCGATGTCGACAATGGCATCGCGATGTTGAGCGAGGTTGCCGCACATGATCGTAATTGGATCACCCTTGCGCTGCGGCTCCCGCCACCGCTGCTGAAGTCCGATCCCATAGTGCTGGAGAGAATCTGCGAGCTTTGGCTAGCCCCGCCGAGACGCTCCCGTTCGTAAGCGCAAAATGCCTGCGCCGGCTAGACTTCAATCAACCTTGGAATCCGGAGCGTGAGTACTGACTTCGACCATTCTCAAACCGGCTCTGCATCGATAAGGATAAAAGCGATGCGGCAGTTCTGATCACTACGATTCGACCATGAGTGATTGGTGCCGCGCTGAATCAGGACATCGCCAGGCCGCATTAATGTCTCGCCCTCATCGAGCATCGCCCAGATCTCGCCTTCCAAAACTATCGCGTAGTCGACTGTGTGAGTCTTATGGAACATCGCGTGGCGCGTTTCTCCTTTATCCAGAGCATGACCGCCGCCAACTTCTTCCATCATCTTGCGTGCATCGACCCCCTCGAACACCTTGTCGGGCGGAAAGTCGACTATGCGGAAAACCGAGCCTCCGCTTGGCGGCTCTATGCCCAACTGACGGCCCTTGGGCGATGTGTCTTCGTTGCCTCGGTTTGACGCCGGGGAACCGTCCGTGATCCACAGCACCGTATTGACTAGTTGCGGAGCCGCCGGCGGGCTGGCGGCGTTCGGTGCCGGACCATCCATCAAAATGACTGATTTCCCTGCTTTATTGTGGCCGGTTACGATCCGGCGAACTGGCTTTGCCATTTTCAACCTCCAGGCTTTGGTCGCGATGCAGTCGAAGCGAACTGTATTCTATGTTTGGCCGATGCAAATGCCAGGCGCTCAACGGTCGTCGGCTGGCTACGCGGTTCTATTTCATGGTCTTCGCCCAGCCCTCGCTGATCGCCACCATGAAGAACAATTCGAGTCGGCGCGACTTGAAGAGCCACTTGCCCTCGACCTGCTCGTAATTGTCGTGAAGCCGGCCGCATCCGATCAGGCTCTGATCGCCCCTCTTAGCCCGGTTGTCGAGCCAACACCATCCGTGCGCGTGGTTGGCATCGTCGAACTCGATGTAGTGATTGGTGAAGAACGGCTTGACCCGCTGTTCCCAGGTGGTCGGATAGAAGTCGTTGATCGCCTGACGCCCCTTCTTAATCCCCCAACCCACCTCACTGAAGTCCATCGCGCCGTCTTCGGTAAACAGCCTAGACAGCGCCTCAGCGTCCATCTTTTCGAGGCAGTGACCGTAGGCGTAGGTCAGCGACTTTATCTGCTCGCGATCCCACAGTTCCTGGACCTTTTCTTCCAGGCTCTTTTCCATCGGCTTCGCTCCGGGGAAAAATATTGTGTCGAGTCGTTTCTGTATCGCGCAGGCGGGTCCGGGTAGTCAAACCCTAGCGCCCAACACGGAGCGATATGGATTCTCGAAGAATGCGAAGCCGACACTTGGGCCACAGGAATATCGGCACACTTTGCGCTCGAGGGACTCGGACTTCGGCGGGCTCAAGGATTTTTGGAAGGATTAGAAGATCAATTGTTCTGACCAAAACAAGTGCATATGGTATTTCTTTCCCCAGCATTCCCATCAACTAGTTTGCCTGCAGCAAGCCGAGTCGACGCGTCAAGCTCGGGCAGTTAGGGACCGTCGACGTACAATACTGGTAACTGGATGACCAAGTACATCTCCCCCCGGTGGGGATCCGCCGATAGCGCAGAAGGGATCGGAGGTAGGAATCCGTGGGGAGAATGGGGTCGACTTCCAATCAGGGCGCGTGAGGAGCTCGTTGGACCCTGAGCTGGGCATGAAGCTTCCCCGTTTGTAAGCCGCCCGGTGTAGTGCGAATGTGAATCAAGATTGAACGCCGATTCGTTATACGTGGCTCAGCACGTGGGGACGTCGCGCGAGCATCAACTCAGGGAAAATGATGATGCTGGGGCGGACATACGAACATCCTTCTCGCGGGATTTTGCGCTTTCGCTCTTTGCGGATGCAACGAAATAATCAACTTATGATCAGGCCGGCGGACGGGGTCCTGACATATTGCTCCCCTCTCGACCATGCGCAGCGCTGGAGGAATGTACCGGATGAGCCTGCTAAACGCGCTAGAAGCACTCGGATTTACTAAAGCTGAGAATGTAGCCTTGGCCGGCGGCGGGGGCATCTATTTGACGGATGACGGTCGTGTCTTAAACACCGAAGAACTCACCGGGCTGAGTCCCGACGTCCCGCCTCAGAACCATTCATTCCCACCGAAAGGGTAGTGGACTTAAACCAGGAGACGCAATTATCGCCGTCAATGGAGTGATGACAAAGGCGCGCTCTGAGATCGTCCCGCATTTAATCGGGAAACCAGATCAAAAAGTAACCGTTAGGATTCGGCGAAAGAACATTGAGCAGGATGTAACAATGAGCTTTAAGCCCTGGTTGGAATGTGACGGCGATATATTTTACGATCAAAGATTCTTCTTCCGCTTCGAGTATGCTGACAATATCGTTTCTGGAAAAAACTATAGGAAACCTTTGTAAGAACTTATCAGGAGTCGAGAAGGACTATACGGCGGAAAATCAGGTTTGATTCAATTACCATCAGGCGACTTACGCGCGAACCACTGCGGCGCGGTCTATGGGGATGGCTTCGGCGATCGCGTTTTTCGACCAATCGCAGACTTGGCAACCAGCTCCACTGGATGTGGGCGCGTTCGCGACGCTCGGGAGTCTGCATATAAGATAGGAAACCCGCGGTTCAGGCGGCGGCGTGCGCGCCGGAATCCCAACCGCAGGCGCTGCCACTCGCGTGGCGTCAGTTCCAGGACCAGCCGCGCCAGCGAACAGCCAGTTTTCGCGGCCGAGCACGATCGGCCGTAGCGCCTGCTCCATCCCGTTGTTGTCGATCTTGAGCAGGCCGTCCTCGGTGTAACGCGTCAGGGCGACCCAGTTGCGCAACGCGTAACCGATGGCCGCAGCGAGCGGGCTCCTCGGTAACGCCGCCGCCTGCCGCGCTTGGAGGTAGCCTTGCAGTTTCTCCAAGATCGGCCGTGCCTGTTCCTGCCGCAGCCGCTGCCGTGCGGGCGCATCGAGTTGCCGGTCGCTTGGCCGCCCGCTCGATCCCGTACAGCTCCTGATGAGCGCCAACGCCTGCGCGCATGGGATCGCCGCCGTCGTCAGCGCCTCCTTGAAGTACCGTCGGGCGTGGGCGATGCAGCCGACTTCGATGATCCCGGGAGATTGCGCGAAAGCGTCGTCATAGGCGGGTGCCGCATCCACCTGCAGATAACCATGCCAACCGGCCAGCATCTTCAGTGGCCCATCCCAATCACGTGACCAGGTGAAGTCGTAAACCACCTCGCCCAGCTCGCCCCGATAGACCCACAGATGCCCGGTCCGAATTTCGGGGGTGCGACTCGGTCCTGCACATCCAGGGTCGTATCGTCGCATTGAATCCAGGGCGAGTGGCGCACCTGCTCCCGGTGCAAGACGCGCACGATCGATTCGAGTAAGTCCGCCACTGCCCCGTTCCACTCCGAGAGCGTGCGCCGGGTGACTTGCACGCCGTGGCGCTCGAAGATCTGCTCCAGCCGATACATCGAGCAAGGGGTACTGTCCCTGGAACCGGCCGCGGGGATATTTCAGAATCTCCTCCCGGATGGTTTGCTTCAAGTATGGTCTTTCGACTCGAAGGAGGAGCCTATCGTCACCGGTCGCGTAACGCAGCCGTTTGTACTTGTGATAGATAAAGCTCTGGGCGGGTCGCTACTTTTGGGGGAGACGAATGCGCTGCCCGAGCTGCCACAGCGAAAATCCGCGCGACAAAAGGTTTTGCCTTCAATGCGGCCTTCGGCTGGAGGGGCGCTGTCCGCAATGCGGCGCAGAAAATCCTCCAGGCGCGCGATTCTGTGGCGATTGCGGCGCGGAACTAAGCTGCTCGCCGCCATGTACTTCCCCCGCTTCGGCTGAGCCACCAGCCACCACCTCGGCACTCCCGATTCCAACGGACCGTGAGCTTGCGGCATCCCGACGTTCGGGTGACGGGGAGCGACGTCATCTGACAGTGCTGTTCTGCGATCTGGTCGGTTCGACAGAGATTGCCGCTCGGCTTGACCCAGAGGAATGGCGAGCGATCGTCGCGGATTATCATCGCGCGGCGGCGGATGCGGTCGAGCGCTTCGGCGGCTACGTCGCGCAGTATCTCGGTGACGGAGTGATGGCCTATTTCGGTTGGCCCGAGGCGCACGATAACGATGCGGAACGTGCCGCTCGCGCGGGTCTTGCGATCCTAGAGACTATCGCGAAGGTCAACGAGGAGCCTGGACGGGCGAGGTTGTCGGCGCGGGTCGGTATCGATTCGGGTGCGGTAGTGGTGGGCGCTAGCGCCGCCAAGGGAGCCAACGTTTTTGGCGATGCCCCCAATATCGCTGCGCGGTGCAATCCGCGGCCGAGCCCGACACGGTCGTCATCACGGCAGCGACGCAACAGTTGGTTGCCGGGATGTTTGTGGTCGAAGACCTCGGCCGTCAGGCGCTCAAGGGCAAGATGGAGCCGGTCACGCTCTACCGTGTTGTGCGGCCTAGCGGGGTGCGCAGCCGGCTCGACATCGCGGCGGGGCGGTTCACGCCGTTCATCGGCCGCGAAGCCGAGCTGGCAACGCTGGAGGATCGCTGGGAGCAGGCGCGCGACGGCGAGGGTCAGGTCATTACAATTATCGGCGAGGCGGGAATCGGCAAATCGCGCTTGGTTCATCGCTTCCACGAACGGATCCAAGGAACGCCGCATAGCTGGGTCGAATGTGCGGCGGCGCCATTTTACCAAAACACGCCCTTCTACCCTGTCGCTGCAATGCTGCCCGAGCTGCTCGATATGCGCTCGGGCCGGCTCGACGCGGAACAGTTGGCGCAACTCGAACCGCGTATGGCTGCCGCGGGACTCGATCCTGCCGAAGCGATTCCGCTGATCGCTCCATTGCTCAACCTGCCCGTCCCTGATCGCTACCCGCCGTCATCGATGCCACTCGAACAACAGCGCCGGCGCTTGCTGGCGATGTTGGTCCAGTTGGTTCTGGGAGCAGCGCGCGTGCAGCCGCTGGTACTCACGACCGAGGATTTGCATTGGGCCGATCCCTCGACGCTGGAGCTGATCGCAATGCTCGTCGAGCAGGGCGCGACATCGCGGCTGCTATTGTTGTATACGGCTCGCCCCGAGTTTTACCCGCAATGGCCGTTGCGGATGCATCATGGGCAGATCACGCTCAATCGATTAACCACGCGTGACGCACGCGCGATGGTCGATGAGGTCGCCGCGCAGAGGCCATTATCTGAAGAAACGGTTGCCATAGTGGTCGAGCGCACTGGCGGTGTACCGTTGTACGTCGAGGAGTTGACGCGCGCGGTCCTAGAGGACGGTACGAATCTGGCCTGGCGCACGATTCCTGCGACGTTGCACGATTCGTTGATGGCGCGGCTGGATCGGCTGGGATCGGCCAAAGAGATTGTGCAGATCGCCTCCGTGATCGGCGGCAAATTTTCCTACGAACTCTTACACGCGGTGCATCCGATCGCCGAAGCCGATCTGCAGCGCTCACTGCGCGCTCTTGCGGACGCCGGGCTGCTCTACGTGCGCGGCCTACCGCCCGACGCCAGCTACCAGTTCAAACATGCGCTGATCCGCGAAGTCGCTTATGAGGTTTTGCTGAAGAGCCGGCGGCGCGAACTGCACGCTTGTATCGTCCGGACGCTCGAGAAGACGTTTCCGAGCAGGCGGCATCACACCCAGAGAATATAGCTCGTCATTGCAATGAGGCTGGCCTTATCGCGCAGGCCGCTCGCTACTGGCGAAAGGCAGGACAGCAAGCCATCGAGCGTTTCGCGAACGCTGAGGCCATTGTGCATCTCACCAGAGGACTGGAGTTGCTTGGCAAGCTCCCGCTAACTCCTGACATTATGAGTGAAGAAATTAGGTTGCAGAGCAGCCTCATTAACCCGCTGATAGCAACGAAGGGATATACAGCGACTGAGGTAGAAAAAGCTTGCAGCCGCGCGAGAGAGTTATGCCATGAAATTGGCGATCCTCCCCAACTCTTTACCGTCTTCGGAGGTCTCTTCACCGTTTATCAGAACCGCGCAGAATTTCGGGCGGCTTCCGAGTTGGCAGATAAAATGCTGCGCTTGGCGGAAATCACACAGGATCCTCGTTTACTCATGTGGTCCTACTATTCGTTAGGCCTTAACGCGACAGCCCTGGGGAATTTGCAAACCGCGAGAACTTGTCTGGAGCACAGTCTCGACCTCTATGATTTGCGGCATCGTAAATCCTATCGTTTTGTACAAGACCCCTATGTTACGGGTTCGGCAGCATTGTCCCACCTTTTACATTCGCTTGGTTACCCAGACCAAGCTATCGAGAAGAACCAAAAGGCGCTCTCCGCCGCTAGAGACCTCGGCGAACCTTACACTCTTGCATGGGCTATTGGCTCCATGGCCGGATTGCGCGTCAGACGCGGAGAACATTTGGAAGCGCAAGATTTGGCAATCGAGAAGATCGCGCTCTGTACTGAACATGGGTTCTTATCTTCGTCGGCCGAGGGGCATGTCTGGTGTGGATGGGCGTTGGTTCGGGAGGGGCGGGGAGAAGAGGGTATTGCGCGGATTAGACAAGGTCTAGCGATAAGCTCAACCACAATCCAAGGTCGTTTTTTGGGGATGTACTATTTGGCGGCTGCATATCGGCATATGGGTCGGATGGAAGAAGCACTTTCAGTTGTCGAAAACTCGCTCGCTGACGAAGAGCGCAAACCCTACAACATAATACCCGATTTCTATCGCCTAAAAGGCGAACTGCTATCGATTCGGGATTCAAACAAAGTCGCAGCAGAACAATGCATTCTCCACGCAATCGAAATTGCGCGCAGGAGCAGTGACAAGACCGCTCAGTTGCAGGCAACCACGAGTCTCGCACGGATGTTACGCGATACCGGACGCGGCGACGAAGCGCGCGCGATGCTCGCCGACATCTACAATTGGTTCACCGAAGGCTTCGATACCGCCGACCTGAAAGACGCTAGGACGCTTCTCGACGATCTGCCCATCTAAGCAGAGGGGTCGTATATGCGCTGTTCTAAATGCGGCGTGGACAATCGAGAGACTGCAAGGTTCTGCGACGGTTGCGGCGCGCAACTGCAGCCTCAATGTCCCTCGTGCGGTGCGCTGATTCGGGTGGGAGCGAGGTTCTGCGACGCGTGCGGCGCAGCTCTTTCGCAGTCTCCGTCTCACTCCCCTTCGCCACCGGCTGCGAGCGCGGTCAACGTTCGAGTTAGCCCTGAAAGCGCCGCGCCTGAGGCACCGGAAGGCGAGCGCAAGACCGTGACCGCGCTGTTCGCCGACATCAAGGGCTCAACTGAATTGATGGAGGACCTCGACCCGGAAGAAGCGCGCGTGATCATCGACCCGGCGCTCAAAATCATGGTCGAGGCCGTTCGGCGCTACGAGGGCTATGTGGTGCAGTCGACCGGCGACGGCATCTTCGCGCTGTTCGGCGCGCCGGTAGCCCATGAGGACCATCCCCAGCGGGCGCTTTACGCCGCGCTACAGATTCAGCAGGAGCTGCGCGCAACAAGCTCAGCGCGCCGCGCAGGGGCGGACCAGGCTCTTGAGGCGCGTATCGGGGTCAATACCGGCGAAGTGGTGGTGCGCACGGTCGAGACCGGCGGCAAGGTCGAATACACGCCTATCGGGCACACCGCGAACCTCGCGTCGCGGCTGCAGACGGTCGCGCCGGCCGGCTCGATCGCGGTCAGCGAGACACACGCGCAATCTGGTCGAAGGCTACTTCGAGCTGCGCGCGCTGGGGCCGACCGAAGTCAAAGGCGTCAGCGAACCCATCAATGTTTACGAGGTTACTGGACTGGGGCCGCTGCGGAGCCATTTCCAGCTATCGGCATGGCGCGGGCTGACGAAGTTCGTCGGGCGGGAGCGCGAACTTGCGCGAGATGAAGCGTGCGCTCGAACTGGCGCGGAGCGGGCACGGGCAGCTTATTGCGGTCGTGGCCGAGGCGGGCACTGGCAAGTCGCGGCTGTTCTATGAGTTCAAGGCAGCGCTGCCGGCCGAATGCAAACTGCTCGAAGCCTATTCGGTGTCGCACGGCAAGGCGTCGGCTTGGCTGCCGGTGCTCGAATTGCTGCGCGGCTATTTCGGTATTCAGGATGGGGATGATGCGGCGACGCGGCGCGAGAAAGTCAGTACCGGCGCTGGCCGCGCTCGACCCTGCGCTCAACGACGCGCTGCCATACTTGTTCGTGCTACTCGGGATTCAAGATGGCCCTGATCCGTTCGCGCAGATGGACCCGCAGATCAAGCGCCGGCGCGACGCTCGACGCCATCAAGCGCATCATCGTTCGGGAGAGCCTGAATCAACCGATCGTCGTGATCTTCGAAGACCTGCACTGGATCGACGAGCGAGACCCAGGCGCTTGCTCGACCTCTTGCCGACAGCATCGCCAACTCCCGCGTGCTGCTGCTGGTCAACTATCGCCCGGAATATCACCATGAATGGACCAACAAATCCTACTACTCGCAGTTTCGGCTGGATGCGTTGGCCGGGAAAGCGCCGGCGAGATGCTCTTCGCGCTTCTGGGTGACGGGGTCGAACTCGTGCCACTCAAGCGTCTGGTGATCGAGCGTACCGGGGGCAATCCGTTCTTCATCGAGGAGATGGTGCAGGCCCTGTTCGACGAGGGCGCGCTGGTGCGCAACGGCGCAGTGAAGGTGACGCGCTCGCTCTCGCAACTGCGTCTGCCGCCGACAGTACAAGGCATACTTGCCGCGCGCATCGACCGGCTGCCGGCAGAGCATAAGGAGCTGCTGCAGACGCTCGCGGTGATGGGCCGGGAGTCGCAGCTTGGCCTGATCAAGCAAGTGGCCTCCAAGGGCGGAGGTTCAACTGGAACAGATGCTGGCGGATTTACAGGCGGACGAGTTCATCTACGAGCAGCCCATGCTCTCCGATGTCGAATACGTCTTCAAACATGCACTCACGCAGGAAGTGTCGTACAATTCGCTACTGATCGACCGCCGGCAACTTCTCCACGAACGCGCCGGACACGCCTTGGAGTCGATGTTCGCTGCTCAGTTGGATGATCATCTGAGCGAGCTGGCGCATCACTACAGCCGCAGCGACAACATCGACAAAGCGGTCGAATACCTCGCGCGAGCAGGCGAGCAGGCGCTGCGGCGCTCTGCGCACGCCGACGCAATTGTTAGTCTAAAATCAGCTATAGACTTGCTCCAGAAACTGCCGGACAGCCCCGATCGCATTCGCCGAGAATTGCGGCTTCAACTGACGCTTGGCCCAGCGCTAATCCCGGTTAAAGGCTGGGCCGCGGCGGAAGTGGAGCGCGCTTCAATTCGGGCGCGGGAGCTTTGCGAGCAGCTAGACGAACCCTCGGCGCTTTTCCAGGCCTTGTTCGGGCTATGGGCCGTTTACTACTTACGAGCTGAATTACGGGCGGCGTAGACCTCGCCGAACAGCTTATGCACCGGGCGCGGACGCACGCAATCCGTTGCTTTTGCTGATGGCGCGGATCGCTTTGGGAGACACTCTGTTCTCAATGGGGGAGCTGGTCCACGCTCGGGAGCAGTTTGAAGAGGCCATCTCCCTATACGATCCTGACCTCCATCGGGGGCTCGCTCGGTTCGTTGATGCCGGGGTATCGGCCTGTCGCTACGAGGCTCTTGACACTGTGGGACCTCGGCTATCCGGACCAGGCTTTAAGGAGAAGCAATGAGGCGTTGGCGTTGGCCCAAGGGCTGTCCCATCCCCATAGTTTGGCCTTTGCTCAAGGGTATGCAGGCGACCTGCATGTACTTCGGCGGGAAGCGCATGCAGCTCAAGCCGCCGCGGACAGTATTGTTGCAATCTCGGCCGAGCATGGGTTTACCGACTTTTTGCCTGCGGCCGCTGGTTTGCGCGGCTGGGGACTGGCCCAAGAAGGTAGGACCGAAGAGGGGATTTCCCAGGTAGGGCAAAGTCTAGCTGCCTTTCGTGCTTCGGGGATGGAATTGGGGCGGCCATATAATCTTTGCCTCCTAGCCGAGGTCTTCATGGAGGCCGGTCGCATCGATGATGGACTAAGCGCTCTGATAGAGGCAGAGGCCTCGGCAGATCAGCACGAATACCGCTTGTTGAAGAGTGGTATATGTCGGCTCAAAGGCGACCTGTTGCTAAAGCAGGGCGATTTGAAGGCCGAAGAGGCCCGAAGCTGCTTTCAGCAAGCCATTGAGATTGCGCGCGGGCAGAGCGCCAAATCACTGGAGCTGCGTGCAGCGACTCGCCTCGCCCGCCTGCTCGCATCGCAGGGCCATAGTGACGAGGCGCGCACGATGCTCGCCGAGATCTACAACTGGTTCACCGAAGGCTTCGACACGCGCGATCTGAAAGATGCGAAGACGCTGCTCGACCAACTGAATGGATGACACCGATGGCTAAACGAAACGAGAAGACGGGCGCCGAATCGCTGTCGTCACAGAAGCGAGGCACGCTGCAAACGCCAAAGATGGAAATTGATTTCGAGAGTTTGATCGCCGTCGGTATAGCAGCAGCTGTCATCAAGCCGTCTAAGAAGTGGCGCAAACGGAAGCCGAAGTGATGAAACAAACCTGACCTATCTCTCCTGCTCGAACACAGGGGCGCATCAGCCCGAGGATTGGCTCCGCGTTTGTGAGACAAGCAGACCGTCGGAGGACGAACGGGAACCGTTTGGTGTAGCGTTTGACTGTTACGTCAGGCCCGCCTTGCGGAGGTCGGCACGTAAGCGAGCTATTCCAAGAGCGTTACCTGGCAAACTGGCGGTCGGAAAAATGATTTCCACCGAAAACTCAGGGTTAAGCCTTAAAACTTCTGCTGCGGTAGGCGCTGCTGGCGCGCTTTGCAGCGATGCCTTCCAGCCCCTTCTCCTTGACCGCTTGTACGAGCGCCGGTGCGGGTACGGCGAACGTATAAGAGTACCGGATAATCCCCGGCAGTCCGCTCACCAATTTGCGCAACCGTTTGCGTCGGTCCTCCAAAGCGGACCCTCGCAAATCTCTTCCACGCATCATCAAAAGGTCGAAGGCGTAAAATGTGATCGCGGCCTTACCGGAATTCTGAAGCAGGGCGAATGAAGGTTTGCCATCGGTGTCGAGCGCGACGATCTCTCCGTCGATAGCCGTGTCTTCGGGCAGGCTCGCGATAGACTTCGCGACTTCCGGAAATCGCCTGACGAAGTCCTTTCCATTGCGCGACCAAAGGTGGGCCTGGCCACCGGTCTTAAAACCAATCGCCCGGTAACCGTCGAGCTTTAGTTCGTAGCGCCAGTCGGGACCCTCGGGCGGCCGCTCCGCAGTTTCGCAGAGCATCGGTTCAAAGAACTGTGCTTTTGCTGGCATGCGACTCAATCAATCATTGAACGAACTGAACCGGAGATCAAAGCTGAATGGGTGATCGTCGCGGAAGGATGGCTCCACCAGGCGCCCGAAGTAGTGTCTCTGCCCTGCGGGTATCCCTTCGTTGCCGCGGGCGCGGATGTTCACGTGCGGCCAAGACCATCGCCCGCGCGCTCGATTCGCAGGGGCGGCCACTCAAGCAGATTGAGCTCTGCGACGCTCACCTGAAGGCGCTGGCATCAGCACGATCGGTGATACTTTCTTGCTCAAACCCTTTAGGGCCTCTAAATACTTAAAAACATTAACCCTGCATACTTGCGTTTGCGTCACATTCAGTCTGTAGCGTAAGGAAACCGGTCACACCAGGGTTAAATACAAAGGTGATCGTGTCGCCGGCACTGGCGCCAATCGCGAATGTCGGCGAGATCGATCGCAATTCCAGCTCCAGTACTTTTTACGGATATTGGAATATCCCCAGCCTGGTGTATTCGAGAGCACACCGGCATTCGTCGTTCCGTATACGATGAAGTCTGCGTCACAGGTACAGTTGACGGTTTCCGGCAATGTACCCGGCGCAAAGGCCTTAACCAGGATTTTGGAGAACGGTTTGCATTTGTCGTGTCTCGGCGTTTTTTTCGGCACGGAAACCTTCCTGTCGGGATAGCATCTTCGTGCTTTTCCCAAGTTCAATCGCGTTTGAAATGTAAGCTAGACGAACCTTCTCACATATATTTTCCCTTTTTGCGCCGCTCAGGGACACCTGCGCATGGTTTGCCTCCCTTCCAATATCGGCGACATCTGAGAAAACGGAAATCCGTGCTTAAACCGAACTTCCGATTCCGGTCGAAAAGGACGACCACGGATGGGTCTCGATTGATCCGCAGTAGACCTACGTATAGCGGTCATCCATTCACGCCCCGCTGGTTCCCTACGCCACCCGGATGTACAAAAGGGGGAACGGTTGAGCGCTCAGGATAGTGCGATGCATTGCACCAAGTGCGGGACCGATAGTCGTGAAGGGCGAAGATTCTGTGGCCAGTGCGGCCAGCCGCTGAAGCTGGTTTGCCCAGCCTGCGGGGCGGGAAACGAGCCGGGAGAGAGGTTCTGCGGTGACTGCGGCGCCGCCCTTGTCGTTCATGCCCAACCCAGCATCGACCAACCGCACAAAGCAACATCGACGGCCCCCGAGATTCGCGTAACGTTGGAGCAGCCAGAGGCTTCGACGATGGCCGAAGGCGAGCGCAAGACCGTCACCGCGCTGTTCGCCGATATCAAGGGCTCGATGGAGCTGATGGAGGACCTCGACCCCGAGGAGGCGCGCGCGATCGTCGATCCGGCGCTCAAGCTGATGATCGACGCGGTCCATCGCTACGACGGCTATATCGTGCAGTCCACCGGCGATGGGATCTTCGCGCTGTTCGGCGCACCGGTCGCGCATGAGGACCATCCGCAGCGGGCGCTCTATGCGGCGCTGCGGATGCAGGAGGAGTTGCGACGCTACTCGGCCGAGCGGCTGCGCGCGGAGGAAGGGCTGCCGATCTGCAGGCGCGGGTCGGCGTGAACACCGGCGAAGTGGTGGTGCGCTCGATCCAGACCGGCGAAGGTCATGCGGAATACACCCCGATCGGCCATTCGACCAGCCTGGCGTCGCGGATGCAGGCGCTCGCGCCAATCCGGCTCGATCGCGATCAGCGAAGGCACGCGCAAGCTGGTGCGAGGGCTATTTCACGCTCAAGGCGCTGGGACCGACCGGATCAAAGGGCGTCAGCGAGCCGGTCAATGTCTACGAAGTCATCGGCCTCGGGCCGCTGCGCACGCGGCTTGCAACGTGCGGCGGGACGCGGACTGACCAAGTTCGTCGGGCGCGAGCGCGAGATGGAGGCGATGCAAGCACGCCGCCGACCAGGCGCAAGTCGGGCCACGGCCAGGTCGTCGCGGCGATGGCCGAGCCGGGCGTCGGCAAGTCGCGGCTGTTCTTCGAGTTCAAGGCAATCTCGCAGTCGCGGCTGGATGGTGCTGGAGACCTTTTCGGTTTCGCACGGCAAGGCGTCGGCCTATCTGCCGGTGATCGATCTGCTGCACGGCTATTTCAAAATCGACGGCGAGGACGATGAACGCACTCGGCGCGAGAAGGTCACCGGCAAGGTCGTCGATGCTCGACCGCAGTCTGGAAGACACATTGCCTTATCTGTTCAGGCTGCTGGGCATCGTCGAGGGCGACGACCCGCTGGCGCAGATGGACGCGCAGATCAAGAAGCGCCGCACCCTGGAGGCGATCAAACGCATCTTGCTGCGCGAAGCCTCAATCAGCCGCTGATGGTGATCTTCGAGGACCTCCACTGGATCGACGAGCGAGACCCAGGAATTGCTCAATTTGCTGGCCGATTCGATCGGCACTGCAAGCTCCTGCTGCTGGTGAACTATCGTCCCGAATACTCACATCAATGGGGTAGCAAGACCTACTACACCCAACTGCGGCTCGACCCGCTGGGCAAGGAGAGCGCCGAGGAGATGCTGACGGCGCTGTTGGGCGATGGCGAGGATCTGCTGCCGCTCAAGCGTCTGATCATCGAGCGAACCGAGGGCAATCCTTTCTTCATGGAGGAGATTGTGCAGGCGCTCTTCGAGGAGGGCGTGCTGGTAGCGCAACGGGGCGGTGAAGCTGGTCAAGCCGCTGAACGCGATGAAGGTTCCGCCGACGGTGCAGGCGATTCTGGCCTCGCGCATCGACCGGCTGCCGGCGACGGAGAAGGAGTTGCTGCAGACGCTGGCGGTGCTGGACGGGAATTTCCGCTGTAGCCTGATCGGCGCGTGACGCGAAATCAGACGACGAACTGGACCGGATGCTTGGCGCTTGCAACTGGCTGAGTTCATCTACGAGCAGCCGGCGATGGGCGATGTCGAATACATCTTCAAGCATGCGCTGACCCAGGAGGTCGCCTACAACTCGGTGCTGCTCGAGCGCCGCAGGCTCTTGCACGAGCACGCCGGTTCCGCGATGGAAACGCTATTTGCCGATCGGTTGGAGGACCATCTGGCAGAGCTGGCCCATCATTACGAGCCGCAGCGGCAATGCGCCGCAAAGCGGTAGAATTACCTGAGTCGGGCAGCGCAGCAGGCGATGAGCCGATCGGCCTATCCCGAGGCGAGTCGGCCAGTTGGCACAGGGCCTCGACCTGCTTAGCACCTGCCCGATAACACGGAGCATGATCGAACCGAGGAATTGGCCTTACTGGCTTTAGTCTAGTCATCTGCACGTGAGTTAATCCTGGGCGACCCCGAGCGCGAGACGAGTCCTCGATGCGGGCGCGAGACGTTGTCTGAGCAGATTGGCGACGACTGCCAGCTGGTTGGAGGCGCTATTGCGTTTCTGGCATTCCTATCCTGCGTACGAGTCGATCACAGGGGCGCGCGAGTTCTCTATGAACAGGCTTTAGGAATCGCGCTGCTTCAGCGCAATCCCGATATGGTCGGCCATGCCAGGCTTGGCTTCATACTAGCTCTTATGCGGGAAACCTCATCGCAGCGATGAATGAGTTCGAACAGATGCGACGAATTCTCCACAACTCCCTCTCCGCTCTTCGAAGCGCGGAGCGTGGCCCTTCAATTGGCAGGTTCAATACGCGAGTGGTGGCCTCGTTTACCTCCTGGGTCTTGGGTTATCCGCAACGCGCAGCGGATAAAAGCAAAGAATCCTTGATTGTCGCTCGCGAGTTAAAAGGCTCCCCTGACTTGGGCTCCGCACTGTGGTGGTCGGCGTTACTTAATTTGCAGCTCAAGAATTGGAAGAGCGCCGGTGCGCAGGCCGAAGAGTGCCATCAAGTTGGCCGCTGAACATGGCATCGTCTCCTTCTTCGCTCTAACGGCTCTGTTACGCGGCTGGGCGCTCGCGCAAAAAGGTGCAGATCGCCGAGGGGCTCCACGAAATGGTGCAGTGTCGTACTGAGCTCGATACAGAGCGGCCAATCGATAATCCTCATGCTGGCTGTACATGGGGCTCGCAGAAATCTCATGAGCGGCAAATCGTCTGCCTGAGGGACTTGAGGCAGTCGGCGAGGGACTCGAACTGGCGGAGCGTACAGGGACGCGGGTAATCGAAGCCGAAACCCGGAGGCTCAAAGGCGAGTTGCTATTGATCGGCGACAACGACGCAACGTCGGGAGCGGCTCGATGCTTTCGCGACGCGATCGAAGTTGCTCAAGGGCAGAGCGCGAGAGTCTTGGGAGTTGCGCGCGACGACCAGCCTAGCGCGGCTGCTCGCAACAGCAGGGCAAACGCGATGAAGCTCGCGCGATGCTCGCTGAAATCTACGGCTGGTTCACCGAGGGCTTCGACACCCTCGATCTCAAAGACGCCAAGGCGCTGCTCGACGAGCTGAGCAACTGAAGATGCGCTGTTCCAAATGCGGCACCGAAAGTATCTCGCGGCAGAAAGTTCTGCGCGGAATGCGGGAGTGCGCTGTCGAACCGTTGCCCCAAATGTGGCGCTGACAACTCTCCCGCGGCGAAGTTTTGCGAGGACTGCGGTGCGGCGGCTGGGGGCGTCTGCGACGGCTAGCGCACCAAGAAGATCCGACGATTCTCAGATTCGGATATCCAACGCGTCTGCCCCTGAAAATCTCGACGGCGAGCGCAAGACGGTCACGGCGTTGTTCGCCGACATCAAGGGCTCGACCGAGTTGATGGAGGAACTCGACCCCGAGGAGGCGCGCGCCATTGTCGACCCGGCGCTCAAGCTGATGATCGACGCGGCGCATCGCTACGACGGTTACGTAGTGCAATCCACTGGCGACGGGATATTTGCTCTGTTCGGCGCGCCACTCGCCCATGAGGACCATCCCCAGCGCGCGCTCTACGCGGCGTTGCGGATGCAGGAGGAGCTACGCGCTATGGTGGCAAGCTGCAAGCCGAAGGCCGCGCACCTGTAGAGATCCGTGTGGGTGTGAACACTGGCGAAGTCGTGGTCCGCTCGATCGCTACCGGCGCGGCCCAGGTTGAGTACACGCCAATCGGACATACCACCAATCTCGCCTCGCGCCTGCAGACTATCGCGCGAACCGGGTCGATCGTGTCGAGCGAGGCGACCCGTAAGCTGTGCGAAGGCTACTTCATCCTCAAGCCGCTGGGCGCAACCAAGGTCAAAGGCGTTGGCGAGCCGGTGAATGTTTACGAGGTCACCGGCCTCGGGCCGTTGCGGACGCGATTACAACGTTCCGCGGGTCGTGGACTGACCAAGTTCGTCGGGCGTGAGCGCGAGATGGAGGCGCTCCAGCATGCCGGCGATCAGGCGCGGGCTGGACATGGTCAAATCGTCGCTGCGATGGCTGAGGCGGGGGTGGGCAAGTCGCGACTGTACTTCGAGTTCAAGGCCAAGCATCAGTCCGGCTGGATGGTGCTGGAGACCTTCTCGGTTTCACACGGCAAGGCGTCCGCCTATCTGCCGGTGATCGACTTGCTGCGCAACTATTTCGACATTTCGGCTGCGGATGACGAACGCAAGCGCCGCGAGAAGGTTACCGGACGAGTCCTTGCGCTCGATCGAAGTCTGGAAGATACCCTGCCGTATCTGTTCAGCCTGCTCGGCATCGTCGAGGGTGACGATCCGCTAGGGCAGATGGACGGACAGATCAGAAAACGGCGGACGCTGGAGGCGATCAAACGCATTCTGCTACGCGAATCACTCAATCAGCCGCTGATGGTGATCTTCGAGGACCTCCACTGGATCGATGAGCAGACCCAGGAGCTGCTGAACCTGTTAGCGGACTCGATCGGGACGGCGAAGATCCTGCTGTTGGTGAATTATCGCCCGGAATACTCGCACCAATGGAATAGCAAGACTTACTACACGCAACTGCGTCTCGATCCGCTCGGCCGGGAGAGCGCCGACGAAATGCTGTCCGCTCTGATCGGCTCGGGTGCCGAAATGGCGCCGCTCAAGCAAGTGATCATCGAGAAAACCGAAGGCAACCCTTTTTTCATGGAAGAGACCGTCCAAGTGCTGCTTGACGAGGGTGCGTTGGAGCGCGACGGCGCGGCGGTCAAGCTCACCAAGCCACTCAATGCGCTGAAGATTCCGCCGACGGTGCAGGCAATTCTGGCAGCGCGTATCGATCGCCTGCCCACCGATACAAAGGAGCTGCTGCAAACGCTGCCGTCATCGGACGCGAATTTCCGCTTTCACTAATTCGCCTAGTGGTCGCGAAATCGGATGACGACCTCAACCGCCTGCTCAATGACCTGCAACTGGGCGAGTTCATCTACGAGCAGCCGGCGGTCGGCGACACCGAGTACATCTTCAAGCACGCGCTGACGCAGGAGGTGGCTAACAACTCGCTCCTGATGGAGCGGCGCCAGCAACTGCACGAGCGGACCGGCGCCGCGCTCGAGGCATTATATGCCGCCAACCTGGACGACCATGTGGCTGAGCTGGCACATCATTTTGGGCGGAGCGGCAATCCGCAAAAAGCGGTTGAATACTACGCACATGCTTGCCGGCAGTGCACCGATCGCGGATCCTTTGTCGAAGCGGTCGCGCATTTCGAGGCGGGTCTCAAACTGCTGCAGGAACTCGCCGATGATGACCGACGTGCCGAGATCGAGTTGGATCTCAGAATCGCCGTCCGGCTCGCGCAGTGGACAACCATGGGCTACGCCTCCCGCGAAGTCGAGCAGTCTTCCACGCGCGCGATTGCTCTTTGTCAGCGCCCCGGTCTCAACTGGGAAAAAACCTGGTCGGTGCTCTACGGATTCTACGCGATTCAGCTCGTACGCCCTGACACCCACAAAGCCCGCGAAATAGCTGCCGAACTGATTGAGCGGGCCGAGAAGCATGGCAGTCGTCGGCACCTTGCGAACGCAGTCACCTCGTTGGCCTTCGCCAGGATGGAATCCGGCGAGTTCGAACCGGCTGCCGAAGGGTTCGAGCGGGGGATGACGGTATGGGAATCTGTCCCTACGTCGGCAAGGGAGGGTGATCGGCTAGCTCTCACTGGACTGATCCCGGGCGAGTTTCCGGCGCGAAATAACATCCTCGCGGCATGGAATTTGCGTTTCCTGGGCCATCTGGATCGCGCACTGCAGAAAGCCAAAACAGCGACCGCCCTGGCTGTACAATCAGGCTCGAAAGCTATACTTGAAGCAGTGCACAACTTTGCGATGCAGGTTTATCAGCTTCGCCGCGAACCCGAGCACCTGCGGAAAAGGGCGGAGGTAACCTTCGCCTTAGCTACTGAACTGGGAAATCCTTTTCGCCAGGAGCTAAGCCAGATCTACCTGGGGTGGGTGCAAGCCATGGAGGACGACCTCGGGGACGGCATCGCGCAGATGCAAAAGCATTTGTCGCAATTTACAGCCGCTGGCGCCGGCATCGGAAGCGATTACTATCTGGCTCTCATCGCTACTGCCCTGGGCCGATCAGGCCAGTTTGATGAAGCGCTTCGCACCATAGACAACGCATTCCCTATGATCGAGCGAACCGGCGCTAGGTTTTATGAGGCCGAAATTCATCGACTGAAGGGTGAATTGCTCGTGGCACAGAATCCATCGAATGCTGCGGAGGCGCAGCACTGCTTCAGCAGAGCGATCGAGATTTCGCGCATGCAGCTGGCGAAGCTATGGGAGCTGCGCGCGACGAATAGCCTCGCCCGGCTGCTCGATAAGCAAGGCAAGCGCGACGAAGCGCGCACGATGCTCGCCGACATCTACAACTGGTTCACCGAGGGCTTCGACACCGCCGATTTGAAGGATGCCAAGGTGCTGCTCGACGAACTGAGCGCATAACGATGTGGTGATCGTCTGCGCGTAAATGTCGCTTGTGCTCCAGCGCACGTGCATCGACGACGGCAACTCGTTGAGTGGGTCTAGAGGGTCCGCGTTGCGGTTGCTCACTGCTACGCCCTTCGCTGGGTTCGTTCCCTTCGTCTCTTCCTAGTAACGCTTATGACGTACGATCAACTGCTCGTTCAGGGCGAGACGCTCGTCGAAGACCTCTCCCACTGGCCGTCGCAGGGCGACTAGCCGACGTGATAACACCGTTGGGCGACACCCAACCGGGTATGGAGCTCACCCCTCGGCCTGCGCGTCGGAAGGAAATACAGACTGCTCACCTGGTGAGGGGAATGAAGTCGCACTCGCCGATACCCTGCAGGTCAGAACAGTTGCCTGCGCTCGCCACGGTTGGCAAAGTGTAGCCGACTTGGCGGGAGCGAATCCGGCCTTTTTTTCACCCCAGGGGTGTAAAGCTTTGCAGCACAACCGGAGGCGCAAATTCACCGGTAGTAGGGTTCACCTGGTACGAGGGATATCTCCTCGTTGGGATCGCTCCCTCTGGGGATCCTAATTCATAAGTTATATACGTATGTATCTCCTGTCTGCCGGGCCAATTACTAACTTATTAACTGAAAACAATTCCGTTGTGTCTAGGTTCATAAGTTATGAATCTAGAGAAATTTTTCGGTTGTGGCTGGTAGTCGCGCGCACACGCCCCCACGGCGACCCCAGGGGTGGGCTCGGACTCTTGGCGGAAGGGTGAAGGGTCTCCCGCAGGCCGGCGACCGGCGCCAGGGGCATACCCTGGATATGCCGCTAAAGAACTGATCCATTTACCGCTGTAAAAGTGAGCCACCCCGAGCCGTAGACTCCGGCTGGAAGCCGGAGGATGGGGATGCTGAAGATGGATCAAGTGCATGTACTGCGACACAAGGTGCTGAACGAGGGACGGAGCATCCGGCGCGTGGCGCGTGAACTCGGCTTAAGCCGCAACACGGTAGCCAAGTACCTCGATCAGCCCGAGCCGGTCAGAAGTTCGCGGCGACAGCGGGAGCGGCCGGTATGGGAGGCGGTGCAGCCGCGGCTGGAGGAGCTGGTGGCGGAGTGGGAGCCGCGGACCACCGGCAAGCAACGGATTACCGCGATGCGGCTTTATCGTCAGCTCAAGGCGGAAGGCTATCAGGTCGGCAGGACATTGGTGGGTGACTATTGGCGCGAGCGGCGGCGGCAACGAGCCGAGGTCTACGTGCCACTGGTTAATCGCCCGGGCGAAGCGCAGATCGATTTCTTCGAGGTGGTGGTGGAAGTCGGCGGCGAACGGCGCAAAGCCTGGGAGTTCCTGTTGCGGCTGATGTACTCGGGCCGCGAGTTCGCCTGGCTCTACGATCGCTGCGATCAGCTCGCCTTTCTCGACGGCCACGTGCGGGCGTTTGCCCACCTGGGCGGAGTCGCGCGGCGCTGCGTATACGATAATCTCGCGGCCGCAGTGCGCAAGATTGTCGGTGCGCGGCGCGAACTCACGGGCCGGTTCCTGGCGCTGGTCAGCCACTATCTGTTCGAGCCGGACTTCGCCCGCATCGGCGAAGGGCACGACAAGGGCGGAGTGGAAAGCCGCGGTAAGGCGATCCGGCTAGAGCATCTCACTCCGATTCCGCGCGGCGACAGCCTGGAAGCAATCTCGCGCCAGCTGCTCGCCGAACTCGACGCCGCGTTCCCCGCGCGGCACCGTGCTGGAAGGTCCGCCAGTGAGCTGTGGGCGGAGGAACGTGTGCAACTGCTGCCGGCACCCGCTACGAGCTTCGAGGTGCGCAAGCCAATCCCGGTCGAGATCAGCTCGCGCGCGATGGTCAGGATCGAACGGGCCTGGTACTCGGTGCCGTCGCGCTGGGCGCGGCTTGATGCGACCGCGTACCTCGGCGTGGACGACGTCCGCATCACCTGCATGGGCGAGAGCGTGACGCATCCGCGAGCGCGGTTTGGAACGCGCCAGGTCCGCTATCGTCATTATCTTCCCGAGCTGGCGCGCAAGCCGCACGCGGTGCGCCAAGTGGCGCCGGAGTTGATCGCGGAGTTGGGCGCACCGTGGAGCGGACTGTGGAGACTGTTGTGCGGCACGCACGGCGAATTGGAAGCAGCGCGAGTGGTGGCGCGGCTGCTCGGCGTGGTCTGCGAACACGGCGAAGATCGGGTGCGCCTGGCGCTGGAAGCGGCGATCAACCAGCACCGTATCGACGTGCTCGATCTCCCCGTTCCCGGACCGAAGCTCGAGAACGTCGCGGTTCCCGATGCGCTCGCCGCCTACGTGGTCGAAGCCGGACGCGCGTCTGATTACGATCATCTGCTGCTCGCCGAAGGAGCCGTCCATGAGTAACGCGGCCTGCGAGGCGGTCATCCAGGAGTACTGCCACGAACTCAAGCTCGCGGCGGTGGTGCGGGATTATCCGGGGCTCTGCCGGCGCGCCCGCGACGGTGGCTGGGCTTACGAAGACCTGCTGCGCGAGCTGCTAGAAGCCGAGATCACCAATCGGCATCAAAGCACCGCGCGCCGCCTGCTGCGCGAAGCGCGCTTTCCCGATATCAAGACCTTCGACCAGCTCGACTGGGCGGTGCTCAAGGGCGTGTCACGGCCAAAGCTCATGGAGCTGGCGAGCGGCGAGTTCATCGGACGCGCCGAGGACGCAATCCTGGCCGGTCCGATCGGCACCGGCAAGACTCATCTCGCGATCGCGCTCGGAGTGGAAGCCACGCGCCGGCGGCTGCGAGTTCACTTCGCCCGCGCAGCGGATCTGGTGCAGAGTCTGGTTGAGGCGCGCGACGAGCGGCGGCTGACCGCCTTGCAACAGCGGTATCAGAAAGTCGCGCTGTTAATCGTGGATGAACTGGGGTTCGTGCCTTTCGAGCGCACCGGCGGCGAGCTGCTCTTCAATCTGCTTGCCCAGCGCTACGAACGCCGCTCGACCATCATCACCACCAATCTGGCGTTCTCGGAGTGGGTCAAGGTGTTCGGCGATGAAAAGCTCACAACGGCGTTGCTCGATCGCCTCAGCCATCACGCCCATATCCTGACAACTCGCGGCGATTCCTTTCGCAGCCAGCGAGCAATCAGAGCCGCCGGCGGCGCCAAGAAGGATACACATGCCGACGATAGTGAAGCGCATTAGTATCGCTTGCGCGCAAGGTACGCGCTGGCGCGCCACACCTAACGCGCACGGAGGAAAGGACCAGACGGTTAAAATCTCAAAAAGGGACTGAGGAAAGAACCAACCCAGGGTGGCTCACTTTTAAAGCGTTGCAAACACATACCCTCCGAATCGGCCATCTGGTAGCCAGCTCGAATTGATAAGTTAACTACTCGCACACCGCGGCTTCGCCTTCCCTTGGCTGATATTCTTAGGCGAACGGGCGCGCACGGCTTCGATTCCAAGCCGAGATCGCGCTGATCGCCTATGCGCTAACCTATTGATTTGATTGAAGAATTTCGCAGGAAGTTTACATAATTAATAATTACGCGAACCGCAGTTAGCGCTTGCGCTTCGGTGGATACGGATCGGGAACGCCCAGCAGCGCGGCTTGCTCTCGTTCCTGGCGCTTCTTGGCTAGGTTATCGAGTCGCTTTGCTCGAGCTAGTGCCAGGTTAGGGAACCCGAGAGCCCGCCAGAATGCCGCGCGCCGGAGGCCATTCCGCCTTGCACGCGCGCGCCTACCCGACTGCGAATCGAACGGCATGATGTAAGGGATAATACGGTCTTCGGGTATCTAGAACCAAGCAATCGACCTCGATTGGATATGCTCTTACTATACATAATCAGGTTGCGCCCAATTTCTTCGCTTGATTTACATTATAAATTAAGGACTTTTCGGTTTCCAATCAATTTGTGCCTAATTGTGTACTACCACCTTGCGCTAGCATATTCACGGCGCAATGACTCTCCAGACTAATTTGATCACGTAACTAATTATCTTGTGCCCGGCATCACCTAGCGAATCCAAGGATCGAAAGGCCTACCCCTGCCGTCGATTGCCGCACTTTTGGCGATGCCCGTTGGTTTCTGACACGGCTTGGTAGCGGCGTTTGAGACCAGATCGAATATCTGTCACGACTTCTAGGGCTTGGCGCTCAGTCTTGAGAATTGCTTGGTATGGTTGTGGAATTTTCGGTCGTGGGCGGTTTTGACTTTAAGGGATAAGACCAGCGATCTCTTCCATCGTCCATACATGATCACTAATGCCAGCCGCCATTGCAGGCGTCATATGCAAAGTCTGATGGACTCGACCGAAGTTGTAATACCAGGAAGAAAATCGCCAGCATGTGTTGGTGATTGGTTAGCTTCTTTGAGAATGCGTTGGTTAGCCGCGTAAATCGACGATTTGACATTCGAATTGTCAAGTTCGAGTGTTCAATATAACTGGTCGAAATGTGCGCCGGATCTGGTCGGCCACGAACCGGAGACTTTTCCGCACCAACGCAGACCGCAGGGCTATAGCGCTTCTCAGCTTCGGGCGATTCGCCGTATTGCTTGATTAACATCGCGTAGTCGATCTGCCTGCCGAATGCTTCGTCAACTGCGGACAGATAGGTATGATTGCCATCGCTAGTTAGCTGAACGCGAGTGGCTAGACGGTCAGCAACGTCGTTGATGAAAATATGAGCAGCGCCCGCGTCGCGCCGTCCTACGTGCCAAGCAATCATCAACCTTGAGTCTGCATCGATGGCTGTCCACGTCCACACTTCCCCATAGCCAAACTCGCCCCGCTTATCTTGCGGAACATTCTTCTGCTTGGCGTGAACGAAAGACCAGACCTCATCCACCTGAACTGGTTTCGAGGTGACGCCCTGCACGGATGCGTTATGATGCGCGGCACAAACGATTCCGGCATCCACAACAAGCTTAAGCACCGCATCCTTCGAGCAGTCGAGCATCCTGCAAGTTGCACGAATCGAATTGCCCTCGCAGAGACACGAAAGAATCTGAGCACGCCTTTCAAGGCTCAGCTTGTTCACAACGCTAAGTATGCTTGCTCGGGCGTGCATTATGAAGTGGCAAAGTTAGTTGCGAACCCACTTGGAGTTGGATAATATCTAACTTAGTGAAGGCTGTTAAACAACCACCGAGAGCAAAGTTATACGCGGTCCCGGATTTAGACCACCAGGATGGGATGTGATCGCCGGGATCGATGCTCTCCGAGAACGATTGCGGCATCGTGTGAGCCAGTCCAGACGCTGGACCGGACTTTTAGCCCGGGTGACGTTTGCTCGAAATATTAGAGGGTCAAACAGTATAGAAGGCTACAACGTGACCGTGGATGACGCGATTGCGGCCATTGAGGGCGAAGAACCGCTAGATGCAGACCAAGAAACATGGGCAGCGGTAACTGGCTATCGAAAGGCTATGACGTACGTTCTCCAACGGTCAGACGATGAATTCTTTTCATATGATGTAGAGCTGCTGCGTGGGCTCCATTTCATGATGCTGGACTACGACTTAAGCAAACGGCCAGGAAGGTGGAGACCGGGAATTGTATACGTACGAAACGAAAAAGAAGAGATCGTTTATGAGCCGCCAGATGTCGATCTAGTCCCAATATTAATGGAAGAGCTTGTAAACGTCCTAAATGCCGAACCCGCTGTCCAAAAAATTATCAGGGCTGCGATGGGTCATTTGAATTTCACGCTCGTCCATCCGTTCGCCGACGGCAATGGACGCATGGCCAGATGCATTCAGACTTTAATTTTGGCCCGCGACGGTATTCTTGCACCGGAGTTTTCTAGCATCGAAGAATATATCGGACGCAACAGAAGCGATTATTATAACGCTCTTCAAGAAATCGCGGCTGGACACTGGCAACCGCACCGGAATACACGCAATTGGATACGCTTCTGTCTAACCGCGCATTATCGACAAGCGGTCACATTGCTCAAACGCGTCCGTCAATTTGAACGGTTGTGGGAGGAGTTAGAGATTATCATTCGCGCGCGCGATTTTCCCGAACGCACGATTATCCCTCTGAGCGATGCGAGCTTCGGAATGCACGTCCGAAATCCGATTTATAGAAAACAAGCGGAGATTTCAGAGGTGGTTGCGGGGCGAGATCTAAAGGTGCTCGTTGATGCTGGATATTTAATCCCAGTAGGAGAGCGACGTGGCCGATATTATAAAGGCTCCGTTCCGCTTCAACAAATACGGTTGTCTGTCAAAGACAAATCCACGCAAATTCCCGATCCATTTGATCTAGGGACACAACTTAAAGCTTTTTCCAACGAGCAGCAGCAGCTTTCCGAGCAATAGCGTTGCGTTCCTTAACCGTCAGCTTGGCGGCTCTGGCTTTTCCGCCTTTTGACGCGCCAAGCGCGGATAGTGCCTGCGCGTGAGGATTTTTACGCTCGGCTGGCTTTAAACCTCGCCAATGGCTTCCTCAACTACTCGGAGCGCATTCTGCGCCACATCGGCACGTTTACCGCCTCTGCTTGCTTGGGTAGGCATTCAGCAAACCAAACTGAGGAGATCGCATGGCCGGAACTCCAACGCCACAAAAACTGCCCTCCGAAATCTACACAATGTTCTGCGCTGGAATCGAACAAGCCACTGCCCAGAAGATTGTTCGCTGCTTAACTGCGGCAAGCGTCAATCAAGTTAAGCATGTTCATATCTTGTTCCAATCGGCTGGTGGCTATGTCGGGGAGGGAGTCTTTCTCTATAATTTGTTCCGCTCCATGCCAATTGAATTGACTCTGTACAATGTCGGTCAGCTTTCCTCCGCTGCGGTTGTTGCTTATTTGGGAGCAAAACGCCGCAAGACCAGCGCTCACGCCACCTTCATAATCACCGCAGCACCAATAGTACCCAGTTTGCAACCGCCACAGACTCAAACAGGTCGCCAAGACTCTGGTTCTCGACGATGCAAGAACTGAAAGTATCGTACGCGCGCATACAAAATTGCCCCCTGAACTGTGGGAGGAGTTGAAATTCCATGACATTTACCTCTCTGGCGAAGAAGCGGTGGACTTCGGTATCGCAACGGAGATCGGCGAATTTGAACCACCAGCAGGAGTCCAAGTATTCAACCTTTTAGGCTGATCTGCAACCACAAAACCGCCCACTACCGAATTTTCTGACCTTTCCGCCGCCGTCAAAGCCATCGCGGATAGCGTCTTGGAGCGTTGGCCGGACCGCCGAGGCTTCAGTTTGCCCGACGGTCGGGTAAATCACTTCCTCGGCCTCTACCTCGACGGCTCGCCCATTATGTTCCCTGGCAACGGCGTTGGGATTGGCATCACCTCCATTCTCCACCGTCATTCTCCACGTGGAGAAAACTTCAACCTTTTTAGGAGATTTTCGTCGCCGTACCTCGGCAGCAAGCGCTTCTGCGTCCGCCGCACGGCCGTAGGGACGGGGCTTTGTCTCGTGATAGG
Source organism: uncultured Pseudomonadota bacterium (assembly GCA_963837035.1). Lineage (GTDB taxonomy): Bacteria > Desulfobacterota > Binatia > Binatales > Binataceae > JASHZA01. Next base: position 1,867 of record CAWIMH010000002.1, on the reverse strand, counting down.
TAGTACTAGCAACGACGAACTGTCTATCACCGTCGAGAAGCAAAGAACAATAAAGTTCCCAGCTAACCGCTAAGCTCGGGGGTGGAGACGATACTGCCTGAAGGCGTACGATTCAGGTTCACATCAACCCAGATATGGGCTCGGAACCGATCTTTGTTGGCCAGGTTGCCTCTTCGACCGGGGCGGTGGATGAGCAGCCCCGTCCGCACAAGTGGCTGGTCCCGGCTGGGGTGCTGCTAGCCGGAATCATGAGCTTCTGGACGGCTCGATCGTCAATGTCGCGCTGCCATACATGCAGCGCAGCTTTGGTGTCGCCGTCGACCAGATCAGCTGGGTGGTGACAAGCTACTTGGCAGCTATCAGTGTAATGTGTATCGCGTCACCGCAGTGCTGCTGCTACTTCTCGCACCTTGGGCCTTTCTGTTGAAGCGTGCGCCACTGGATTCCGCCGTTACGAACCTCGACTAACATGCCCCTGATCCTCTCGTGCAGGGTCATGTCCTCGGCAGCGCCAGAATTCCCCCTCGTGGGATAAAGCACGGTCCATCGCCAAATTCTGCCCCGCCTCCTGATTCCGCGCTCACGGCGCCGGGAAATATCTGCTCCGCAAACCGCGCGCCACGTCCACCAGCCCGATCATCACCGGAACCTCGATCAGCGGGCCGATTACCGCCGCAAACGCCTCTCCGCTGTCGATCCCAAAGGTAGCGACCGCAACCGCGATAGCCAGCTCGAAATTATTCGACGCTGCGGTGAACGAAAGCGTCGCGCATTGCGGATAATTCGCCCCCGCCCGCGGACTCAGCGCGAACGACACCGCGAACATGATTAGGAAGTAGAGCAGCAGCGGAATCGCTATCCGAACCACATCCAGCGGCAGCCTCACGATCGCCCCGCCCTTGATCGAGAACATCACCACGATCGTGAACAGCAGAAAAATCAGCGTGAGCGGGCTTATCTTCGGTACGAACTCCCTCCGGTACCAGTTCTTCCCCTTAACCCGTGTCAGAATCGTCCACGTCGCCAGACCCGCAACGAACGGCGCGCCGAGATAAATCCCGACGCTCTCCGCGATATCGCCCATCGTCACGTGTACGGTCATGCTGCTCAGACCGAGCCATCTCGGCAGGACCGTCACGAATACGAACGCATAGACCGAAAAGAACAGCACCTGGAAGATCGAATTGAACGCGACCAGCCCCGCGCAATAATCCGCGTCGCCCTCCGCCAGGTCGTTCCACACGATTACCATCGCGATACATCGCGCCAGCCCGATCAGTATCAGCCCCACCATGTATTCGGGCCTGTTCCGCAGGAACGCGATCGCCAGCGCGAACATCAGTATCGGCCCGATAATCCAGTTCTGCGCCCGCGAGACCCGAGTATCCGCCAGTTGCGGAACACGTCGCCCAGTTCGTCGTAGTTAACCTTCGCCAGCGGCAGATACATCATCAGTATCAGCCCGACCGCAATCGGTATCGAAGTAGTCCGATACTCAGCCGGTCGAATCCCATCTTGATACCGGGAAAAACCGACCCGAGCGCGACACCCGCACCCATCGCGAGAAATATCCACAGGGGTCAAATAGCGGTCGAGGAAGGAGAGTCGGCGCAGCGTTGGCACCTGCGCCATCGTGGCGGTGGCACTCATGTCGGGCTCCTGCGAAACCGCCCCGCGCCGGCCTAATCCAATTCAGGCAGCTCGATCCTGCCCATTTCCCTGACCCGCCGCTGATCGCAAAGCAGTCCAGCAATGCGAGGGGCAGGCTGGTGAAAATTTTGATTCGATTCTCGAGCTCGGTGTAAATCCGGTAAACCAACCTGCGGATCTGCTCCTTCTGCCGACAAACGCCGCCGGGTCGGCCGCG
>CAWIMH010000001.1:0-26136 GCA_963837035.1 uncultured Pseudomonadota bacterium | reverse complement strand
TAAAAGAGCGCCAGCTGGTGATCAATCCGGTTGAAGCCGATGTGGTCAAGCTGATCTACGAACACTACCTGAAACTGGGCTGCGTCAGGCAGCTCAGCAAAGAGCTGGAGCGGCGAGGAATCGTTTCGAAAGTACGCGTCTCGCACGAGGGCATCAGGTCTGGAGGATGCCGGTTCTCGCGCGGAGCACTATACGAACTGCTGGGCAACCCGATCTATATCGGTGAGATCCGCCACAAGCAGGAGCGCCATCCGGGGCAACATGAAGCGATTCTGTCGAGAGAACTCTGGGAGCGAGTGCAGCAGCGACTGAACCACAATGCAGCGCGCGGCCGTGGAACCTCCAACCGGTCTATCTCGAGTCCGCTGGCTGGGAAAGTCTTCGACGCAGATGGTCAACCACTCTATGTGCAAGGGGCGACCAAGAGCGGGCGGCGCTACCGCTATTACGTCTCTAAATGCCTGGTGAACGGAGCCGCCAGTGATAACGGAAAGGGCTGGCGTCTTTCGGCACCGGAGCTCGAGCGCGCGGTTGCGATTGTAGCACGGCACATGCTCAGCGACCGCGCAGGCTTGCTGCTGGCGCTGGAGAAGTCCGAGATCGATTCGCCCGATGTGAGAGCAGCCCTCGAATCGGCATCGCGTCTCCATGACCGGCTTGCAGCATGAATCGGATGCCGCTGCCTGTCTGGTCGGGCTCATCGGCAGGGTTGAACTGCGCGGCGACGGCATCTCGCTGACACTCGGAATCGAGATTCCCTGCTCGCGTGCAGGCGTGCGCACCAGCAGCATCCTAAACCTATCGCGCTTCGTGCCACTTAAAATGAAACGGCGCGGCGTGGAAACGCGCATCATCATGGCAGCAGGTGACCATCTATCGCGCAAGGTAGACCCCGCACTGCTCAAGGCGGTGGCACGTTCGAGAGCGTGGTTTGAGGAACTTGCCTCCGGGCGGGTGCGCTCGCTCGCTGACATTGGGCGGCGTGAGGGCATCGCGACGCGTTATGTCGAGCGCCTGTCGCGTCTGGCGTTCGTGGCACCCACCATCGTTGAGGCAATCTCGGCGGGACGACAACCTGCCGAACTAAGCACCGAGACCTTGCTGAATCGGATCGATCTGCCGATCCAATGGCCGGCGCAGCTGACGGCGCTTGGGATCGGTTAAAGGCTCCGACCAGACTCCAACAACTGGCGATGGATGGGCGAATGCCGGCAGGAATCCCTGAAGCGAACCGGCTTTTCTGCGCGCGGAGAAAACCCGCGCGAAATTCGGCTGATCGGCACGGACGAGCTTTCTCTGGTTCGCTTCGAAGCGCAAAAGCGCCGCGGTGCGCGCCTCTTTTCCGCCATCTCCATATTGTAGGTAAACAGTACAGACTGGTTGGCGGAGAGGGGGGGATTCGAACCCCCGAAACCTTTGAGCATCCGTGAGGCCAAAAGATGCCCAGATTTGGCTGAGTATCCGGGCTACGAGTTAGCATCTGTGCTGACAGAGAGATTTTTCGCCTCAAGTTCGGCTCGAAAATTCTATCTCCGGTCCCGTTTGGCATCGCGTGTTTGGTCGCGGGCCAAAATTGACGCTATGTCAAGATGGGTGCCGCGTTGGTGCCGTTCGAATGGACTGGCGCACGAACCAGTCTCCGCGTACGAGATTTTCTTGTCCGGCATGAAAGGAAGTCCAGGAAGAATAATTGTGCGGGATAGTCAAGCAAATAGGCCAGGATCGCAAGCAGGAATATTTGAGGGTAATGGGTCAGTTTTTACATAAGTGCGGACAACAGGCCCTACCGAAAGATGGTTTCGCTTCGGGGCCGGTATCTGCTGAGATCCATTGCACCAAATTCGGGGGCTTGAGTATTACCGGCAAGCAATGCGGCCGCGATCCGCGCATGCTGAAGAAGCTGGGAGGGTGCTCATCATGATACGTAAGCTGGTATCGATACTCTCGATCGCCGCTGCCATCTTTACCGCGTTATGCCTCGGCGCGAGCGTCACCCGCGCCGCGGACCATCGCGACGCTCCCACTATCGACGGAATCCCGGAAGGCGATATCACCGACATCTTCGCCTTTCTCGATCCAACCGATACCAGCGGCGGCGCGGTCGTCTTCCTTATGGACGTTAATCCGTTCTCGCTGGGCGGCGAAATGCCGTCCTATCATTTCGGTTCCGACCTCCTCTACCAATTTCACATCGACAACGATAACGATGCGGTCGACGAACTAGTTCTCCAGATTGAGTTTGGACCCTTCGCTAACGGTGCGCAGACGGTCATGGTATGGGGTCCCCGCAAGCCTGAAAGCGTGAAGGCGATCGTGCCGCAGCCCAAGGGCAAACCGGACTTCACAGGTACTGTGGGCGCCTGCTTTCCTGCGGCCAACTGCACCGCCTCCCCCGCCTCGGCGGTGAAAATCGAGGCCGCGCAATTCGACGATCCGTTCGTGTTCGACGTTGGCCAGTTCTTCAGGATCAACTCCAAGGCCGATCAGGACGTATTCCGCGGATTCACCAGCCCCGCGCTCGGCGCTTTGCGTGGACGCGCGGTTCGATCCGACAATACCAGCGGGGTCGATGCGTTCGCTGGATTTAATGTCTCAACAATCGCGATTTCTGTGCCGACCAAGATGCTGCTCGGCAGCGCCGCGCCGCTGCTGAATATCTGGGGGACCGTGAGCCGGACCACCTCAAGCTCGTTCAACGCCAAGGGCGAGGAGCATACCGCAAAGAGGTTCTTTCAGGTCGATCGGATGGGCCAGCAGCTCTTCAATACCGTGTTCGGACCCGCGTCGATGAAGGATCAGATCAATGAGACGGTTCCCGCCGATGATGTGAAGAACTACAGCAGCCTGGTTCCTAACGCGCTTACCACCACGGACAACGATGGCACTGGTAACACGATCGCGAACCGAGCCAGCCTGCTCACAACGATCGGCGTGACCTCGCTTCCCGATGGTGCGCCGCTGCTACCCTCGGGAGTCGGCGGAAGTCCGATCTATGCAAACACCAGCCCGGATTTGGTGCGCAATGTGGTGCTGCCGGACTACCTGCGATTAGACACCAGCATCCTGCCGCCCAACGACATTCCGACCCCTTCCACGATTGGAGCGTTTGTCAACCCGAGCGCGAAAGCGACCTTGGGTTTCCAGGATGGAAGGCGGCCTGCGGACCCGGTGGGCGATATCCTGCTGCTGCTCGCGCGCCAGTTATTGGACGTGCAGTTCCCCCCAGCTTCCGGTCTGCCCGGCAGCGGAACAAGCCCTCGCGACGCGCTGAATTGCACTACCCTTCCACAATGTCCCGATCGACGCGTGCTGACAGTGCTGCAGGGAACCGATTATATCGAGCCTGACACCGACACCAATAATTTCAGCACCAGCGGAAACGACGTGCCGCTCAGCTCCAGCTTCCCATTCCTCGGCGCGGCGCATCCGCTCCCAGGCGAAACCGGGACGACCAACTATCCGCCGCAGATGTAGTCTCATGGGTTGCGGCGAGCATCGCGACGACGATGCTCGCCTGAGTCATTACCCTTCCGTTCAAGAAAGCAGTGCGTAACTTAGGGGCCTTTGCGGCAGACGGGCGTACGCCAGGCAGAATACTTTGAAGTCTCCAATCGGATGGCTTTGGTACGGCGCGGTTGCTGCGATTGCGGCTGTCGCGATGCTCCCCACGATCGCGAATTGCGCCGATACTCCCGCGTCCGGGCAAAGCCCTGCTCCCGCATCCTCGCACCGTTACAACCAAACCGACGGCACCATCCGGTTCTGGCAATGGAAGGTCTCGCGCGACCCTGACGATTACTTTAATTACGATCATCTCGGCGCCGCCTATATCCAGAAGGCGCGCGAAACCGGCGACATCACTTATTACAGCCTGGCCGAACAGTCGCTCGGCAGATCGCTCGCGCTCGAATCGAAAGATCGGGAGGCGGTAAGCGCATACGCTCATATGGCGACCGTGTACTTTGGGGAGCATCGATTTCCCGACGCGATTGACTATGCGCAGCGCGCGGCGGCGCTCAAGACCGGCGATGTGTCGCAATACGCGATTATCGGCGACGCGCAACTCGAGATGGGTGAATACGGGAAGGCCGCCGATTCATTCGCCAAACTGCGCGACGCGGCGGGATCGCCGGAACATACGAGCTCGCGAATCCAATATCTGGCCGAAAGCCGCTGCGCCGCGCTTGATTTTATCGAGGGCCGCGCCGCGCGCTCAGAGGCCGAGCTGCAGAAGGCGATCGATAACGCTGTCGCCGCGCAGGCGCCCGCCGAAAATATCGCATGGACGCAATTCATGCTTGGCGAGGAACTGTTTCTGACCGGAAAAATCGCCGACGCGGAAAACTCTTATCGGGCCTCGCTTAAGTCCTATCCGGGATTTCACCGCGCGTTCAGCGGCCTTGCCAGGGTCTCAGCAGCTGAACACAAATACGAGCAAGCCGCGCAATTCTATGTGCAGGCGATCGGCGTGATACCGCTGCCGATTTACGCGGCGGCGCTGGGCGACGTTTATCGCAAGATGGAGCGCGCGGACGACGCCCGCAAGCAATACGAGCTGGTCGAGTACATCGCGCGGCTCAACGCGATGAACAAGATCGTCTACAACCGCGAGTTGGCGTTGTTCTACGCCGACCACGACCTGCGTTTACCGGACAGCGCCGAGCTTGCGCGCAAGGAGCTGCAAGTAAGGAAAGATGTTTACACCTGGGATGTGTTCGCATTCGCGCTGTACAAAACCGGACGCGCGCGCGAAGCGGCCGAGGCGGACGCGCACGCGCTGAGCCTCCGTACTCCCGACCCGCTCCTTTACTTCCACGCCGGCATGATTGCGCGGGCGCTCGGCGAGCATGGGAAGGAGCGCCAGTATTTGCGCCACGCTTTGGCGCTCAATCCGGATTTCCACGTCTTGTATGCCGATGTGGCGCGGCGCGATCTTCGTGAAATCGATGACAAGTCAGAGGCGACTGCGCAGGCCAGGGCGAATAAGGGGATTCGCGATGCGCGCTAGGTTGAAGCTTGCAGCCGCGATTATCGCCGGGGTGTTGGGCGCGATGGTGTTAGGTGTGCCGCACACTGCGAATGCGCACCCAATGGGCAATTTCAGCATCAACCATTACACGCGAATCAGCGCGGACAAGAACGCGATCGAAATCCGCTACCTGCTCGACATGGCCGAAATACCGACCTTCCAGGAAATCCAACGCACTGGAATCAATCCCAAAGGCGGAGGCCAGGGGATCGAAGACTATCTGAGGATGACCGGCGAAACGCTGAAACAGCATCTGGTGGTAAAGGCCAACGGAAGGACGCTGAAACTGGAACAAACATCGCACGACGCGATCTTTCCGCCCGGGGCCGGAGGCCTTCCAACGATGAAACTCGGATTTGTCTATCGCGTCTCGCTTGCGGCGGGGGTTCAATCGGATCCGCTGGAGGTCGAATATCTGGACGACAATTTCCCGGGTCGCGCCGGATGGAAGGAAGTTATCGCGGTCGCGAGCGGATCGCGCGCAATCGCCGACAGTTCGGTGCCCGCGCAGGATCGCAGCCACGAACTAACCAATTATCCGACCGACCTGCTCAACAGCCCGCCGCAAACACTCGAGGCGCGCGTCACTTTCTCGCTCGGCGTGCCGGTGCAAACGGATGTCGCGGCGGCCGCGCCATTGTCGTTACGCGCGAATGTGATTGGCACGCCGCGCAACGCGTTCACCGAGCTTATGAACAACCGGAATCTGAGTGCGTCGTTCCTGCTAATGGCGGCGCTGATCGCGGCGGGTCTCGGTGGGCTTCATGCGATGGAACCCGGGCACGGCAAGACCCTCGTCGCCGCGTACCTGGTCGGCTCGCGCAGCAGCATCCGCCACGTGGTGCTGCTCGGAACTGTGGTTACCGCGTCGCATACCGCATCGGTTTATCTGCTTGGAATCATGACGCTGTACGCCTCCCGATGGGTGGTACCCGATCGTTTGTATCCGTGGCTCGGCGTTGCGTCGGGCTTGCTGGTTGCGTCGCTGGGAATGATTCTGTTCGCCCGGCGATACCGGGGCAGCGGTGACGCGCACGATCATCATCACGGCGATGACGCGGACACGCTGCTACCGCATCGGCACAATTTTCTAGGAGAGCATGTGCACGCTGATCATGAGCATACGCACTCGCACGACAGACATTCTCACTCGCACGGAGGAGTTGCGGATCATCACCAGCATTCGCACCGAGGCCATGCGCACGATGATTCAGGAGTATCGATTCGCGAGTTGCTCGCATTGGGAATCACCGGCGGCATCGTGCCCTGTCCTGCCGCGCTGGTGGTCCTGCTGAGCGCGCTGGCGATCGGGCGAATCGTACTCGGGCTGTTCCTGATCGTCGCGTTCAGCGTGGGACTCGCGGCGGTGCTTATCTTTTTCGGCATCGCAACGCTCTTTGCGCGCCGACTGATGTCGCGATTTCGCAGCGACAGCCCGATGGTCTCGCGATGGCTGCCGATGACTTCGTCGGCGATGATCACGATCGTTGGTGTCACCATGACGCTGACCTCGCTGATGAACACCGGCATCCTCGCGCGCAAGCTTTAGCGGACAGTTTTGCGTGGACAGAGCTCGCGCAAATCGGCGATCATCGCGGGGTTGATCGCGTTGAGTTTTTCAGGCCCACCTGGAAATTTGCGCTCGGCCGTTCCGCGGTCGGGCTGCGAGGTGTATTGGAGCCGGCACCCGTATTCCGCAAGATGCTCACGGTCTCGTCGGTCGAGCCAGCATCCATCACGATAACTCGAGGTTGGGATAATCCTGCGAGCCAGCACACTCGCGATCGTTTCCTCTATATACGCCGCCATGTTCAGACTTGGGGTGAGGATACTCACCAGAGGCGGGGTAGCGCTTGTGTTCTGAGACGTGCTCACAGGAGCGGCATGCCGGATCGGATAATACTCGGCCAACCGGAGGCCCGACAAATGTCGAAAAGACGTGTGACAGTGTTCGATAACATCGACGCTGAGGACGAGCGATCGAGGGACCTGATCGTATGCTGTTCCGCATCAAACACGTCACTCGATATGCTCACGAGCCGCTGCATCGTGTAAGAAAGAGGCGAGCCGTGGTTCAAAGTGACAACGCATCAAAACGCTGTGCAATCTATACCCGCAAGTCCTCTGAGGAAAGGCTTGAGCAGAATTTCAACTCGCTGCAGGCGCAGCGCCAGGCGTGCGAGGCATTCGTCAAAGAGTCAGGCCGGCGAGGGTTGGTACCCTGACTATGGCGAGGTCCCGAGGAAGACGTAGGAGAGAGTGACCCAACCAAAATTAGATTGCCCGGGGCAAGGACTACTTCTCGGATAAAGCACGAGCTTGAGGGTGTAGTTGCCGGGTTGAGCAACGAACGGAGTTCCCCCACTAGTCACTATGCCCGGATCGCTGCCCTGCTGGAGCACGCCGCTCACCGCACCAAAGACGTTACCGTTGTTCGGGTCGATGGTTCCCGAAAAAGGCGCAGAGATTGGAACTCTGTTGCTGACGGCGACCACGTTAGAACTCGCGTCGCTGAGTTCGAGGTAGAGGGCGATGACATTAAGATCGGTGCCATTCTGGTGATAAACCCCAGAGCCGTACGCACTGATGCGAGAAGCGCTCTTGGCATTGACGGGTATCGTCGCCGCGACCACACTCGGGCAGCCGACTGTGGCGCCGCCCATCACTACACTTCCAACATACTTGGTATCGCCGAAGCCGGGACCCTGCGCGCAGCCGCCGACCACGACGGAGAGCGCAAGCACGACGGCGACGGCGCGAGTTATGATCGCGTTTTGCACTGCTGATTCACCAGCAGCACTTTTTTTGCGCCATGTTCGGTCACGCGCTTACGATGCTTCGCTTCCGAATTAAAGCGGGATTTCGCCGATGACCTTTCAACCCACTATATCCATAGTGCAATTTCGACCGATATCACAAGAATTCGAGCGTTTCTCCGACGGAGTCGAGGGCTCGCCTCTAAGCGGCCAGGTCCACCATTTCGTATGTCTCGCTTTATAGGCCGCGGGACTTCCAGGAATCTAGCGAATGTTCAATTCCCGTGGGCCGAACTCCCCAGGCGAGCCGTATTTTCGTCGTGGCACCGAATCAGAAGGCGGTGGAGAAACCAGCGGCGAATTGGTGGAATCGAAGATTCGTAGCATTCTCCGCTCCCACTAGCGGCGCGAAATTAGCCGCACAGGCGCGTATTTCGACCATCTGCGGGCCGATCGTAAACAGAGAACGACTGGTTGGCGGTGGACGCAGTCCAGAGCGAACTCGCCTCCAGGCGGGCAGGGTAGTCGGCAGTTTATGCCATGCGGTGGTTTATAAGAAGAGAGCTTCGGTGGCGCGGCGGTTTATAAACTGCCGCCGCAGTTTATGGCCGCTGCAAACCCGGTGACAAAGGGGATCTTAAAAGCGCTCAGCCGAGAATCGGAGGAGGAGCCGAAACCTTCGGCGCAACTCTTCAGGCCGATCATTTGCTGTCCTCCTCTGTCTTGGTCGCCTTAACCTCGATAGCCGGGGCTTCCAGGCCCGCGACGCGCGTCATCTCCTCAATCTTGATACCACCTTCAATGAGAAGAGTCATCGCCTCTTTGAACAGGCTCACGGTCTGGTCCTTGCTGAGGATGGAGGACCAGCTCGGTCCCGGCGAAACCCTGACCTCCATTTCCGACGATTTGTACCCGTTGATCCCGGCCTTCAGCGCAAGCACCTGAACGGCCGCCCGCACGGCCTGCGGATCTCCCTGCCGTATCGAGGGCGTAAGGGAAAGAAACATGTCCTCGCAACGGTCGGTGTCCAAGCGACGCATCTCGTCGGCCTCGAGCGTTGGCGCGCGCTTGAGCGCCCGTTTGAGAGCCTTATGACAACCCATGGCGGTGATCTTGTAATCCGGTGGGAAGGTAACGTCTTCCGGGAGCGGAGTGAGCGGCGCCTTCTGCCCGCGGCCGACCTCGGTGATCTGCTGCGCGATCGCCTCGTAGCTGAAACCCAGACGCTTCAAGCGCAGCACTTCACCCTCGAGCCACCGTGAGCGCAGCATCTCCGCCGACAGCGCGACCGGCTTGTTGTGATTACGAAAACGGCCGTCAGGATTTCGAGCGCTCATGGCTACCTCCTCAGCTCCGGCTTCAATCCGAGCGAACGCCAGTCGCTCGAGCTCAACCGCGAAATAGCCCGGATCGAGCTCGCAGCCGAAGCCGACTCGCTTTAGTTGAGCAGCCGCCACAATCGTGGAACCACTCCCGCAGAAGGGATCGTAAACTATCTCACCTGGACGGCTGCTGTTCGCGATCATGCGCGCCATCAAGGCGACCGGCTTGGTGGTCGGATGCAGATCGCTCGCATGCGGCTTGTCAATCTCGAAGACGGAACTCTGGCAACGATCGGGTATGAAAAAGTGCGGACCATCTTCGCGCCAACCGTAAAGCACCGGCTCGTGACGCTGCTGGTAGTCAGCTCATTCCGATGACGAAGTGGTTCTTTACCCATACCAGAAGATGCTTGAACGAGAACCCCGAATCGTTAAACGCTGCGATGAAGTATGGCAGCAAAGTCCCAGACGGCACGGTCGCGTAACAGGCTGCGCCTTTGGCGGCAAACGCGAGCGCCTGCTTGAGTGCATCGCGAAAAATCGCTGCTGACCGCCTCGCGGCCCGAGCTCATCATTTGCGATCGGCTTCTGAATCCGATTGCCGCGATCGGTGCGATTGAGAAGCTCATTCTTGCCGGGAGTAATCGACACCGTAGGACGGATCGCACCAGAGCATGCGAAACTTCTGACCACCGCTCCCACAGACGCCGAATAGTGTCAGGGTCCCGGCAATCCCCGCAGACCAGCCGGTGCGGGCCGACTTGCCAGAGCTGCCCGGATTGCGGTGCCCCACTTGCGGCGCAGCTCCTCGGCCTTGTCGATTTGAGGATCGGGATCGGCAAGATCGTTAAGGTTCTCCAGCAGCAGCCCCTCTTGAGCGCGAAGCTCATCGAGCAGCTCCTGGATCGCGGGATCGTCGGTGCGCACCGAGTCCAACAGCGCACCCAAACGTTCGCCATCCGCCGACGCCATGGCCGCCAAGGGATCGAGCGTGAGCAACAGTTTGTCGGCCTCGGCTTCATTGAGATCGAGTATGAGTACCGGTACCTAACTCGTTCGGCATCAGGTCCGGCACGAAGATGCCCATCAATCAGCTGCAGGCGTCCATCTGGAAGCTCTCGGGCCAACAGAGCATCTGCGATTCCGATCTCGCCCAACAAGCCGCGCAGAGCGTTGGCCTGAACCTTCGGATGGCGCCGCCAATTTTTAGGATTGGGCACCAGGTCTCTGGCCCGCACCCGTCTCAGCTCCACCACTCGATCGCGAATCTCCATAAATCGCTTCCTTCGATCTCTCTAATGCAAGACTCCGAGACTCCAGCGCAGCAGTCGCGATTCGGGGTCATCCCCAGCATCCAGGCCGCGCCCCCAACGGCGACTTTTGATGAGCGTTCCCAGCTGGGGTTTTTTCCTGAGCTCCTCGAGGTCGCCTGCAGCCGAGATGCGAGAATCCCAGATCACCTTGCCGTTCCTGACCAACATCATGCCGCCGTCCTGGCGATGGGAGGCCAGATAGTTAAACGCGCTGGAGCCCGCATCCCACTGATCGTCGTGATCGTAAAGCTTCGGATCCGGGCCCGCCTGCTCGAGTTCGTCGATGAAAGTCCTTGTTCCAGTTGCCGCGCACCAGCTTGATGTTGCCGGCCTGTGCGGCCGAGCTCATCGGCAACGCGCGGGTGTACTTGTCGCCGGTCGGGTGCTCGACCTCGACCGCGAAGCCCAACAACGGCCCGCGCATCTGCGAGTCAACGTAAGATTTGCCGGAGGCGCCGGGCTCCTGCTGCAGCAGAATGACCGCGCGCCGGTTGGTGAGCTGCGCATCGGCGTGGGCGGTTACCGACCTTGAGCCGTTCCACCTCGAGCGGGCTGCCCTGAATGCGGACGACGTCGATGATGTAAACGATCCCGCTGCGCGCCATCGCCATCAGCACGCCCACGCTCCAGTCGCCGCCGTCGCGGGTGGCGGCGTCGTCCCACGCCCGCACGATGCCAGTTACCTCGCGCGGCCAGTCGTCCTCGATCGCAAACCATTCGCGCCGGAACAGGTTGCCGCGCGGCGATGACCTCCCAATCACCGTCGAGCAGCTGGCGCCTGCGCACCGCGTCGAGATTAGCCAAAGACGCCAGATACTCATCGCCGCGGATATGGGGATTGTCGGCGATCCGCGCGGGCAAGAAAGAAGCGCGAGGGATAGTCGCGCTGCAGCGCCTCCGGCGGTTGCCCGATCATGAAGCGCGCCTTGACCCAGTCATGTCCTCGGTTCCCCGGATTCGATGCCGAGCGCATGCGGAGCGGCACCGGGTTGTCTTTGGTCGTCGCGCAAGCGCGAGAACAGATACGTGTATTGCGTTCGCTGAAGCTGGTCAGCTCATCGAAGCCGATGTACTGAAACTCCGACGAGTCGTACTGATAAACATCGTCCTCGGAATCGAGATTGCCAAAGGTGATGGTCGCGCCGGAGGGAAAGGTGAAGCGCTTGTCGGTTTCGTTCCAAACCGCGTCGGTGTTCGCCAGCCATTGACGCGCCCGGTTCATGATTGAGTTCGACTGGTTGAGTTGGCGAAAAGTGCGCCGCAGCAGCAGCGCGTTGTAGTGCGGCTGCTCGACCAGCTGCAGGGCACCCATCAGAAGACCTTCGGTCTTGCCGGGACCAGCGGCGCCGCCGAAAAAAACCTCGGGGCGCGGACATAACATAAATGCCAATTGCTTCGGCGTTGGCACATGAGGGCAGTATCGTTTCGGCGGAAGCGTCAGCGGCGCTTCTTGTTTCGGCGCGTTCGACCACAGGATGGTTGATAGCGAGTCGGTCGCGGTTGGATTTCCTGCTCATCTCACATGAGGCGCCGAATCACCTCGTTCCCTGGCTCCTTTCCCTTAGTGCAGGCGATACCAGCGGCGGACACGGCCGCTCGAATTCCTGATTCGACGCGGTCCGTGGTGGGCCAGATGATTTCCTCGTCACGCTGAAGGTCGAGGCCAAGATTGCGGAGTTGTTCGGGCAGCCATCCAAAATGGAGCGCGCAGGGTTCGAGGTGAACCAATTGCACCTGCGCGCTGAAAGCGATGCCCCCCATCGAGCAAGAACCACGAACGTCGCCGACGTCATCGTGCTGATCGTCGCTGAAGGTTGCGAGTCGAGTTGATGTCCCAGAGGATTAGTTTGAGCCGCGGAATGTCAGGCACTGAACGATGTTATGGAGGGCGCCTTCTATATCGCCGACCTTCCACGCGACCAGCCTCTGAACCGCCGGCGAGGAGTCCTCGATCGCGATTCCGACGCGGTAGATCATTTCTTTGATCAGGAGCCTTGCTTCAATGATGTAGGGGAGCGCTGGCATTTCAATCGACCTCGTTGCTCTTCTCTTTCACCAGTAGATTACCATCACGGTCAAATATATTACAACCGTGAGCGTGATTACGCTGAGCGTCTATGTTCCATGGATCACGTTATATGCTACGCTTGCAGGACTGGACGGTTGAGCCTTATGTCGAAAGAAGGGTCAAAAGAGACGAGCTGGCGGGCGAGCGTAGCCCGCGCAGGCCGCCGGGTGTTCCCCACGCCGGGACTCATGCTCCAACCCCGGCGCAACGCGCGAGTGCATTGCTGACGTTCGTTCAGCGCCCCGACCTCTGGAACCCTGGAGGGGCAGGCTCTGGAGGACGCAACCGCCGACGTTGCCATCATCTCTTTGGGTGGTGGGAGTCCAATTCGGTTGGACCAGCACCCCAAGGTTGACGGTCCGGCGCTGGCGGACTTCGCGGTGGACCTTTGTGGGATGATCGAACAGCTGATACTCCCCGGCAAGCCGGGTCTCCGTGAATCGGGCCTGATGATGCCGGCGAAGCTCCGACACATCATGATCTGGGACCCGGTCACGGGAGGTCCCGCTCAGTCCTTCTTCAGCGGACCCTTCATCAAGAGCGCGCTGTGGCGGGGCCGAATGCTCCTGGGCGACCACATCGACAACATCGGGCGCTGCGAGCGATGCGAAAACTTCTTCATGGTACGAAAGGGCGCGAAGTCTGCAGCCTGCGGTGCGCCCAGAATGCCCGCGCGGCGCGTTTCATCAGCAACCTGGAGCCCGAAAAAGCAACGCGTGCGCCAGCGCGACTACTACCAACGTCTACGGCGAAAGGACCCGGCCGCCGCCGACCGGTATCTGTCACGCCTTCGGGCGACCGACCCGGCGGCGGCACGATGGCTGAAAAGCTGGGCTTCACCGAAAAACGAACCCGCTCGTAGGCGCATGCGATCGGATCCGGGCAACAAGTAGACGACCTTCGAGATGACGAGATACGACGATCTCGCCAT
Organism: uncultured Pseudomonadota bacterium; assembly: GCA_963837035.1. Taxonomy (GTDB): domain Bacteria; phylum Desulfobacterota; class Binatia; order Binatales; family Binataceae; genus JASHZA01. The sequence continues at coordinate 12,717 of CAWIMH010000001.1, read as the reverse complement.
CGAACTTAACTCGATGATGTTCGACGGCGCAGCGGATGCCAGGTACTGCCGTGGCCGGATTGCTCAGTCTACGATCCCTCGTGCAGGTCAGCAGTACTCCGGAGTAATGTTGTTTTTACTGCCACCACGGCGGCAGTCCGCCGATAGTGGCGCGCCGCAGTCGGCTTTCCACTACAAGCTCTTCGCCGGGCTGATAGATGCGCCGGATGGGATCAGCGGACACAACGGTGCCGAGCAGATCGCCATCCTGGCCTAAACCAGCGCAGCCGCTTGTTCTTGAGTACGCCGAAGCCGTTTTGCGCCATCACCAGCTCGCCGCCGTCGCGCAGCTCGATCACTTTCTCCAGCGAACCGTCGCGCAGCACATACAGAGCGTTCTGGGTCAGGATGTAGAGAAATTCTCCCACCTCGATAATGCGATCGACAGGCACACCTACATCATAAACCTGTCGTGCGTCCCCCTCCGCGTCGATCCTCACCACTCGTCCGCTGTAGCTGCCGAGATAAACCGCGTTGGAATAGGCCTCAAAATCGGCGGCGTAGATCCAGTCAGCGTAGATCTGTTCAGAAGACCCGAACGTCATCGTGAACTCAGCGCCGCCGTAGTTGAACTCCGGATCTTGATCGCCGCTGCACGATGCCCCGCCCTCGCCTGACAGGATCCGCGTATTGATGCCGCTCAGTAACTGACCGCCGCGTTGAGCGCAGTCATTTGCTCATGCGCCTGCGCGCCGTCATTGCGGTCGGGGTGCCAGCGCATCGCGAGTTCGCGATAGCGCGTTTTGATTTGCAACGGCGTCACCGGCGGCGCCAGTTCCAGCAGCGCCAGCGCGCATCTGACTTCCGCGCTGGCGCCTGCCTGCACTTCGAAACCGGTCGCAGCCGTCCCGCAGCGGGCAGTCGAGCCCCCAGATCGCCTCTCCCTGCGGGTCCATGCACCAGACCTCGTCGACTGCGGAAAACAGATAGCGGCTGCGGTCGCGCGCGAACGCGACGCAGCGAATATGATTTTTGAGCCATTCGTCACAGATTGCGAAGCGGCGGCGTAGTGCCTGAATCTGCGGCGCGTCGGCGAGCGTGGTGCGCCACACCAGTCGCAGGTCGTCGTCGTACGCGCAGACTACACAGTCGGCCGACATGGCGATGAATTCGCGGCCCAGCGGATGCAAGCCGAGCCGGTAAAGCTGATGGGCGAAGCCCGCTTTAGCGGCGAGTCGCCCGGCACGGTCATAGCGCAAGACGGCGGCCTCACTGTCACCGAAGCCCTGCGCGTTACCCAGGTCATCCAGCATGAGAAGACCGGACGCGATGGGATGAAAGCGGCGGAAGGCGGGGTCCGGCCGCAGCGCGGCCGGCAACTTTTCGACCGATTTGAGTCGCCAGCCGCCCGCCTGAACTTCGAAGACATCCTTGGCCGCGGGTAACTTCTGCTTGCGCCGCCATTCATCCGAGCGAAACGATGGCCGCGGCAGCTCTACGCACGGCAATGACTTCCAATCGAGCTCGCGCAGGCGGCGATTACCACTGCGGTTGTTCCGCGCGTAACGAGCCTTCCAATGCTGAACCGCGCTCGGCGGTATTGCTGGCCTCCATAAGACTTCCTCCTCGGTGGCCGACACACATCGCTCGTTTAGCCGCCGATGGCCAGTCCTGGATTTCCGCGCCCGCTAGGCAGGACGGAGGCTCTGAGGTTGAACTTTCCATCCCAGGTGATGGTAAATCGTTCTCCCGACTCGGGCTTCCGGGTCGGCGCCGACTCGCTTCTATCGGGGAGTCGAGCAATGCTGGGTCTGCCTCGAGAGGTGGGCGGACCTTGAGAAATGCGACTGAGCGTCATCGGTCGAAGACGATAGAACTACAGCTTGCGGGCTTGCCGAACCTCAATCGGACCAAGTTGCGCGAGCTTTGGCGCGACTCGTATGGGTCGGATCCGCCGGAGAAAATCAGCGATCTGCTGATGCGGCAAGCCATCGCCCACCGGCTCCAGGTGAAGCATCTCGGCGGCCTCAACTTCTCGACCCGCCGAGCTTTGAAGCGTCTGCTCGAGGAATCCGGCGCGACTCGATCTTAGGCCCCACTCCCGGAACACCAGCGTAACGGACGGTACCGTGCTGGTACGAGAGTGGCACGGCGCCACTCATCAGGTGACGGCGACGGAGAAGGGCGTGCTTTACCGGGGAAAACTTTTCCGCTCACTTTCGGAAGTCGCACGCGAGATCACCGGCACGCGCTGGTCAGGTCCCCTGTTCTTCGGCCTTCGAACACCACCGGGAGAGTCAAGACGTGGAACAAAATAGCGGCGCCATCCGGCGTTGCGCGATCTACACGCGCAAAAGTTCCGAGGAAGGCCTCGAGCAGGACTTCAATTCACTGCACGCGCAAAGAGAGGCGTGCGAAGCGTTCATCGCCAGCCAGAGCGGAGAAGGCTGGCGCCTGATCTCCACCTCCTACGATGACGGCGGGCTCTCAGGCGGCACGATGGAGCGCGCGGCGCTGCGCCGTTTGCTTACCGACGTTGAGGAAGGTCGAGTCGACGTCATCGTGGTGTACAAAGTCGACCGGCTCACCCGCTCGCTCGCCGACTTCGCGAAGATGGTCGAGGTCTTCGATGCGCACGGCGTCTCGTTCGTCGCGGTGACGCAGCAATTCAACACCACCACCTCGATGGGCCGCCTCACCCTCAACGTGCTGCTGTCCTTCGCCCAATTCGAACGTGAAGTCACCGGGGAGCGGATCCGTGACAAGATCGCCGCGTCGAAGAAGAAGGGCATGTGGATGGGCGGCTTCGTGCCGGTCGGCTACCTGAAACGCGATCGCCGTTTGGTTATCGATGAGCGGGAAGCGGAGACGGTTCGGCTGATCTTCCGTCGTTACCACGAACTCAAGTCGGTGCGGCTGCTTAAGCAGGATCTGGATCGACGCGGTCTGGTCTCCAAGCTCCGAACTGGAAAGAACGGCCTTAAGATGGGGGGAAAAGCATACTCCCGCGGCAAGCTATACAAACTGCTATCGAATCCGATCTATCGGGGCGAAATTCGCCACCTGAAGACCTGCCACCCTGGTCAACACCAACCAATCGTCGATAGCGCACTGTGGGAGAAAACCCGAGAACTGCTCGCCGTAGCATGCGGGACGCCGGGCAAATGGGGCGGACAAACAAAATCCCAGTCCCCTTGCCGGCAGAATATTCGACGAGCATGGCCAGGGTTTGACCCCGACGCACGCGGTAAAGAATGGGCACCGCCACCGTTACTACGTTTCGCGCTTGCTGCTAACCGACGGCCCCAGCGCCACTGCAGAACGCGGCTGGCGGCTTCCGGCCCGGGAGATTGAGCATAGCGTCGCGGCGGCAGCCGCAACCCTCCTGCAGGATAAATCTGCTTTGGTGACCGCCATTCAAGAGCATGGAATCGAGGCAGATCGGATCGTGTCGATTCTTGAGCAGGCGACTGAGTGGGCTTCCAAGCTAGCATCCGACGCAGGCGAACCGGCGCTGGCGGCGTTGGTCAAACGAGTGGATCTCACGCGAGAGCGGCTTCAAGCTCACGCTAAGATTGCCAACCTCTCCAAAGGACTCATCCGAGGCGATCAGGTTGGAACAACTGGTTCCGCTCACCATGAAGAAGCGCGGGGTCGAGTTGAGATTGGTTCTCCAGAATGAACCGCCCTCGAAAGCGAAAGTGGATGTGGTGCTGATGAAGACCATTGCCCGCGCCCACCGCTGGTTCGAACAGCTGGTTTCCGGCGAAGTTAAATCGTTAACCGCCATCGCCACCCGCGAAGGCCTCAACTACCGCTTCGTCGGTAAGATCATCAGGCTGGCTTTTCTGGCGCCCGAGATCGTGGAGGCCATCGCCGAAGGGAGACAGCCACCGGAGCTCTCGACCGAACTTCTGACCAAGCGTATTCGCCTGCCTCTCGATTGGGACGATCAGAAGCGCTTACTCAACATTGACTGAGTCGTTCGCGGCTAGTCCAGGGGTTGTATCTACCGTCTCGAAGGCACGGCATATTGCAAACCCAACTTATCACTGGAACGATAAGTGTGACGCCTTGGGGTAAAGGGACAGGAGAGATTCATGGGTCTTGAGAACATCGTGGCACAGCTAAAGAGTGAACGTGATCGGATCAGCCAAGTTATCGGCCTACTGGAGGGAAATACTCCTCCAAAGACCCGCAGTAGGCCGGCCCCCGGCTTCCGCTGCAGGCAAATAGACGACCGCAGCGCGGAGGTGGTCTCACCCCTGCCGGTCGCCGGCGACTATCGGAAGCGATGAAGCGACGCTGGGCGCAGAGAAGAAGAGGCGCGACCAGCACTGGCGGACCGGCGAAGGTATCTACCGGAACTGCGACCAAACCCAAGAAGCGTGGTGGCCTCACGGCGGCAGGTAGGAAGAAGCTCTCGGAAGCCATGAAGAAACGCTGGGCGGAGAAGAAACGGAAAGCTTCCTAGCCTGGTTGAGTCGTGCTCCTGCTAATTTTCTGAGTTTGGTCGCCGGCGCAAAACCGGGCTAGTGAAGAAGCTGCCGAAGATGCTCGGGCTCCAACTCCGCGGGCGGGGCGGCACAAAGATCTGCTCCCAATCGCCGCGGCGAAAGGTCACTATCCGCGGTGGTGCTCCGACCGAATTCCAGATCGGATTTGGACCTTGCCACCCATATGGCGGCATTTCCGACCAAGTCGAACGACTCCGGCGCGATTGCCAATCTCGTGGCCCACAATAGCGGGATGCAGGTTTCACAGCGCCCAAAATCGCTATTTTGATCCGCGCAACCGCGCAACCCTGCGTCTGGCATAGACTTCATGCTGTTCTCCGGTCCGCGCAGCCGCCCCGCCGGCGGGTTTCCGACAGAGCCCCAACCCTTGGCGCCGTTGCGATTGCGCGGTTGCGCGTTGTTACCCGCAGAATTTAGCTTGCGGGCGCAAAGACCGGCCCGCCCAAGTATCGCTCAAACGCGTCCTGACAGTCTTTCTGCCGATAGCCTTTGACTCGGGCAGTGACAGGGCCGATGTCGACAGAATGGATCTCGAACGGTCGTAGCAGACTAGCAAGCTGGTTCTTGCTGAGCGGCTTCCTCGCGCGACCGTACTCCGCCCAGGGCCGATCCTCGAGCGCTGCCAGGGCGGCAACTATCTCAGCCGACGAAAGTTCCGGTTTCCGTACCTGCTCGAATAGCGAGAACAGGTCGCGTAGCAGCATCACACCGAAATTATCGAGCTCGTCCCGCGCTTGCGCTCCCGAAAGGACTCGGGCCGCGTCACGGGCAAGCAGAGACCAGCGCGTGCCGGCGAGATCTGCGATGGCCAGCAAAGGCTCCCAGGAATCCTGCGCGCGGTCGTCCAACATTGTCGGTAGCTCGGGCTCGCGCCCCCTTAAGGCGGTCGACGTTGTCCTGACCCCACCGCGCTGCCTTTCGCGCGAGTTCGTCTAAATCGGCGCCGCCTTGGCTTGGCGGGTGAAGCGATCGATCTCCCGGACGACTTTTTGCGGCGCATGTGGATAACGATCGACCGATTCATCCACGTGTCGGGCAACTTTCCGATCGCCGCATAAGCGACTGGGCACCACGTGGAGGAGCGGTGCGGATCGCGACGATCGCCACCGCTTCGGATCACCCATGCATTGGCACGTGCGTGCCCGGAATTGAGCACGCCGTGAAGTTCCGGGTTGTCCTTGCCGAAGGTGTCCACTTCATCGATGAAGGTAGCGGCAGGCATCGATGGTCCGAAACAGCGCGGCTGCGGTCACGTTCGACGTTGCTAGCGGCCGTTGTACGAGTTGAAACAGGAGGTCCAGAACTTTGCTCTTGCCGCAACGCTTTTGCGGCGAGAGCAGCGCCAAGCGCGGGGTCGCCTCGGCGGCATCGAGCACGTAGGTATGCACGATCCACAGCGCCAACGTTTCCGTGGCCAGGGCGGTCAGCACGAGGGAGCGTTTCAGCATGACAACTAGTTGGTCAAGCAAGTCTTCGAGTACGACAGGCTGGTTCCACGAATTTCTGTCCCCTAGCTCCAGGGTCGCTCTCTTTTGGCCCGCGTTAGCCTCCGCACTCTGGTCGCGAGCAAGCTTGCGCCTGCGGGCGGCTTCTTTGACTCGCCTCTCCCAATCCGAGACGCGGATACATTTTTCCTTCAGGCGGCGATATAGCCCATTGTAGGGTTGCGCGTCGCTCTGTTCGTAGAGTACCGCCGCTGCCTCGAGGAAGTCCGCCGAAAATGCGATGTTGACATCTGTCACGAGTTGCTTATTGAGCTCGACTAATAGGTCCAGCGCGCGTTCAAGTTCCGCGGCACCGGGTCCGCCGGCTGTCTTCCGCCCCTCGCCACCGCAGTCCCGCTCGTCGAGGTCGGTCTTGACCGGGGCGATCGTATCCTCGTTATTCATTCGCGGGGTCCTTTCGACAAATCTGGTGGCTTCCCATCAACTGGCACCATTCCGAGAGTTCGGCGGTTTGCAATCGATCCGTCGATTAGTTGGCATGCGGCCCCGCCGTTGCTAGCCTCGGTGGGACTCCGAAAAAGAGAAATAAAGTTCCTCCCGGCAAAAGGAAACGTGCATATTGTCTTTATCTCTGATACCACCTATATCATGCAGTAGTCAATATTATATCATTGATTAATAAGGGTTATAATTGATGAGCGAGAAGTCTTCCTTCGCGAGCCGTCTGATTGAAATCGTGGCCGAGTTCCCCAGCCGGGCCGCTCTCGCCAAAAAAGCCGGCCTCACCCCCAGTGCCTTGCAGAGCTACGTGGAAGGCGCCGAACCCACCCGCCCCGCATTGTTAGCGCTGGCTCGAGCCGCAAACGTGTCCTTGGAGTGGTTCGCGGACGGGCGCGGTTACAAACAGCCTCATCCATCGGTGCCCGATGGCTACGCTGCAATTCCGTTCTTCGATGTGCGCAAGGCAGGAGGCTACGTATATCCGCTGTTTTCAGCCGAGAACGCCGAGTTCTGCTACTTGAAGCTTGACTGGTTGCACTATCCGGATCTCAAGCCCTCGAAGCTGTTCATGGTAGAAGCTACAACTTCCCTAGTGCCCGAGATTCACGACGGCGAACTCTTGGTCATCGATGAGAGTTGGAAGACCACCTTTGTCGCTTCGGCGCTGAAATTCCCGGCCGGCATCTACCTGGTTTCGCGACAAGCGAAGCTTAGCCTCCGTGAGGTGTCGAGCGTCGCGGACGATTCCGTGGAGCTGGTAGCTTCCGGAACGAAACACCGCAAGGAGCTGGTGCGCATCGGCCAGGAAGGGTTTACCATTCATGGCCGAGTTATATGGCACGCGAGAGCGGTACCGGTCGCGCGGAACGTCCCATCAGACGGCTCACCTCGACGCAGAAGCAGCGATTGAATCTAATTGAATATCCGCTCCCTCGCCCCAGTCGCAGCACGCCCAGCCGCGCCGGACTCTGGGCAGCGATTGGTGAGTACGTCATCCGCAATCGAACCCGAGGCGAACATCTTCTCTGCGCAGTTGATGGTAAATCCAGACGGAAAACCCAGCCACTATCGGGATCATCATTAGCGAAACAAAGGTGAACCGGTACCGAGGGTTTGTGTCCCTCCCTCTCCGCCAACGCGTCCTGATGGGCCTGGGTGCAACTTCCGCTTCGCGCCGATCGGTCAAAATGAAGGAGCGAGGCGATGCGGGTGTTGGTGCGCAAACGGTGGCCTATCTCATTGCGGAATTGGCGATCCTGCGCGGTTTCATAGCGCTGCGGCATTGGCGAGTTACGTTGGCGTCGCTCCGCGGCTGCGACAATCCGGCAAACGGCGATTCTCTGGAACCGCCGTGATCCGTCTCGGGAACGCGCGACTGCGGAAGGCGCTCTGGATGCCAGTTCTGACAGCCGTACGATTCAATCCGTGGTTGCGAGCTTACTATGACCGTTTGGTTTCGAGGGGAAAACCCCGCAAAGTGGCACTCGTCGCGGCGATGCGAAAGCTGCTCGCGGCAGTTTGGAGCGTTGCAACCAATCGAAGGCCATTTGTGTTGCAGATCCAGAGCTAAACGCCGCTCGACCCGAAAACCTTTCGTTTCGGCGGCTTAAAGCAGGTGAACGAATCGCATCGGACTAGAGTCGAATTGTGATCAACCGGTTTTGCTGAAACCATAACGCGAAAATGCTAAAGTTCGGGCGTTTTGTCGCAGCGAAATACGCTTCGAGGAGGACATGAGGATGCAGAGAATCCAGGGCGGTCGGGCATCAATCATTTGCATGTTTCAAAGTCTACTCGTGCTCGGACTGCTGCTTTCGATTCCGGCCCAGGCGCAACAAATCACCGGCGTGCCGGGTTCTCCCGACGCCACCACGACCATCAGCGGCAAACAACTGCCGCCGCCGGCGCCAAAATTCGGCGGCGTGATCAAGGACAATCGCGCTCGCAGTCCAAGCCATGGTGGCCGCCGCGTGTGGTGCCGCCCAAAGGCGCGCCCAACGTCCTGCTGATCATGACCGACGACGCCGGCTTTGGCGTACCGAGCACGTTCGGCGGCGTCATCCCGACGCCGACCATGGACCGCATCGCGAAAAACGGACTGCGCTACAACCGGATATTCTCCACCGCGCTGTGCTCGCCGACGCGCGCCGCGATCATCACCGGGCGCAACCATCACTCGGTCGGCTTTGGCGTGATTGCCGAGCAGGCCACCGGCTTCCCCGGCTACGACAGCATCATCGGCGCGGACAACGCGACGATCGGCCGCATTCTGCGCGACAACGGCTACGCGACGAGCTGGTTCGGCAAGGACCACAACACGCCGGCGTTCCAGGCCAGCCAGGTCGGGCCGTTCACCCAGTGGCCGACCGGCATGGGCTTCGACTACTTCTACGGCTTCGTCGGCGGCGACGCGAACCAGTGGGGGCCGAACCTCTTCCGCAACACGACGCAGATCTACCCGTGGATTGGTCACGAGGGCACCTTGAAGATGGATCGGTCGGATCCAAAGGCGGAGATCTGGCCCGTCACCGGCAAGGAGCCCTCCTGGAACCTGATCACCGCGATGGCCGACGACGCCATTGACTGGATGTATCGGATTCACCAGACCGACCCCGACCAGCCGATCTTTCTCTATTACGTGCCTGGCTCCTCGCACGCGCCGCACCACCCGATGAAGGAGTGGGTGGACAAGATCCACGCGATGCACTTGTTCGACGACGGCTACGAGAAGTTGCGCGAGCGCATCTTCGCGAACCAGCAGAAGCTCGGCGTGATCCCCAAGGGCATGAAGCTGACGCCCTGGCCCGAGCGACATGCTCACGCCGTGGGACAAGCTCACGCCCGAGGCGAAGAAGCTCTTCATCCGGCAGGTTGAGGTGTTCGCCGCCTATGTGGCTTACAACGACCACGAGATCGGCCGGGTGATTCAGGCGTTCGAGGACCTGGGCAAGCTCGACAACACGCTGATCATCTACCAGAACGGCGACAACGGCACCAGCGCCGAAGGCGGACCGGAAGGCACGTATAGCGAAGTCGCGTTCTTCAACGGCTTCCGCCCGCCGGTGGACGTGCAGATGAAGTTCTACGACGGCTGGGGCACCGAATTCACCTACCCCCACATGTCGGCGGGCTGGTCGTGGGCGTTTGACACCCCGTTCGACTGGTTCAAGCAGAACGCCAACCGGTTCGGCGGCACCAACCAGAACATGGTCATTTCGTGGCCGGCGCGCATCAAGGACAAGGGCGGCCTGCGCGAGCAGTTCATCCACGACATTGACGTCGTGCCCACGCTGCTCGAAGTCACCGGCATCCCCGCGCCCGAATACGTGGACGGCATCAAGCAGAAGCCCATCGAGGGCACCAGCTTCGCCTACACCTTCGACGCCGCCAACGCCAAGGCGCCGTCCCGGCACAAGACGCAATACTTCGAGATGATGGGCCAATGGGCGCTCTATCACGACGGCTGGCTGTTGAGCACCAAGCCCAACCGCGCGCCGTGGGACGCGTTCGTTCCCGCCAACCCGGACCCGCTCAACAACCAGGTGTTCCAGCTCTACGACCTGAGCAAGAGCTGGAACCAGTACGAGGACATCGCCGCGCAGCATCCGGACAAGGTCAAGGAGATGCGGAAGATGTTCGTCGAGGAAGCGAAGAAGTATCAGGTCTTCCCGCTGGACGCGTCGGTGGGAGCGAGAATCGCGTCTCCGAAGCCGAGCCTCACTGCCGGCCTCACCGAGTTGGTTTACACGCGGCCGATGACCGGCGTTCCGCAGGGCGATGCGCCGTACCTGCTCGACACCTCCTACAGCCTCACGGCGGACATCACCGTGCCGGAAGGCGGCGCCGAGGGCATGATCGCGACCTCCGGCGGACGTTTCGCGGGCTGGGGTTTCTACCTGCTCAAGGGCAAGCCGGTGTTCTGCTGGAACATGCTCGATCTCGAGTGGATCAGGTGGGCAGCCCCGGAGGCGCTGGCGCCTGGCCAGCACACCATCGAGTTCGACTTCAAATATGACGGCCTCGGCATCGGCACGTTCGCGTTCAACAACTTCTCCGGCATCGGCAAGGGCGGCACCGGCACGCTGAAGGTGGACGGCAAGGTGGTCGACACGCAAACGGATGGAGAAAACGATCCCCATCATCCTGCAGTGGGACGAGAGCTTCGATATCGGCTAGGACACGATCACCGGCGTCAACGACGCCGACTATCTGCCGCCGTTCCCGCTGACCGCGAAGTTCAACAAGCTGACGATCAAGATCGACCGTCCGCAGTTGTCGCCCGAGGACATCAAGAAGCTGGAAGAGGGCATGAAGAAAGCCGCCCTCGGCATCCAATAACGTCGTTTCGGTTGTGAAAAGTCTGACGGACTCGGTGGCAGTGGCGGATGCTATCGCCCGCTCGAACTTGTTCGCCTTGGTCACCCGTGAGTTGGTTTCGCCCCATGCCACCACCACCATCAGTGGATAGGAGAGGCACTTGTGACCGACGCTCAAGGGGAGCGCTGAAATATGTGGAGGAGAGCGGCAGTTTGCTTCTTTCGTTATGGGTCGCCGCTTGCAGCAGCATCGGTCCCGGCATGGTGCCGCGTGACCGGGTCGACTAAAACAGGCTGCGCGGCATACTCATCCGTTCGCGAGTGGTGCAGAGCACGTTGCATGGATGAAGCGCGACGGCGGCCTCTTCTTGAGCGAGGTGGCGGTCAAAGACGGTGATCTCCGCCCTGCCGTCAAGCACCGACCAATCGGCGCATCGGAAAGCAACCTTGGGGTAGTCTAAGGATGGCGACTTTGATCATGGGGCCGAATCCATGCGGCTACCGTCTGCCGCCCTTTTTCCGACGCGATGCTAAAGCGGAAACTGCCTGACAGGAAAAATCGACGAATACTCGACACGGTTGAAAGAGAAGAACTACGACGGTTGGGGCGCTGCCGGCGATTTGGTTTTCCTGATCCATTCCTTGTCTGAAAGGCGTAATCCACTTTTTGACGAAGTCAACGATCGACTATCGTTTCCTTCCCAACTTGGAAGCGAAGATCAGGCTGGAATTACCCGTTCCAGCCACAGCAAGAGATCACGCAGCACTTCATCGCGGTTGGTCTCGTTAAACATCTCATGACGGCCCCCGGAGTAATATCTTTCGCTTACATCGCGGATCCCTGCGGCACGGTAGCGATAGGCGACCGGTCTCAGGGCGTCGAGAGCCTGGTTTACCGGGTCGGCGTCTCCAGCAAGGATATAGATAGGCAGGTCTTTGCGAATCCGCACGAGTTCACCGGGATCACTCCCGCGCGTTCCGGCGTTTTTGAAAGACTCTCTTGAACGCTCGCTCATGTTGAAACCGCATCGTGGATCCGCCACATACGCGTCGACGACAGCCGGGTCGCGGCTCAGCCGCGAGGCCATAGAAGGAACATCAACCATCGAGGCCTCGTCAACGACCAATAGCTCGCATTCCAGCGGGTTAGTCTCGTTCCGCCTGAAGCCACCGCGCCGGGGATCCGCCTCGAGGAGCCGATGAATGGCCTTGGCGGCCAATCCGGTGCTCTCGGTAAGTCGCTTGGCGGCTCATCCAGGTTGGGGCGCACAACGCCACGGATACTGATTTGGCTGCCACAATCTTCAGGATCGAATTGACCAAAGTGGTCTTGCCGACCCCAGGGTCCGCCAGTAATGACCAGCACCTTGTTGACCAGCGCAAGCCCGAGCGCGGCGCGCTGGCTCGGAGCGAAAGTTACCCCGAGCTTCTTTTCGACCCATGGGATGGCACGCTCAACGTCGATAGCCGACCAGGGCGGTGATTCCTGGCGGAGCGCTCGCAGGTGCTGCGCGATGGTTCGCTCGGCGCGCCAGAGATGGGCGAGAAAAATGCAGCGGCGGTCGTCGATTGCATCCGCCATCAGAGAGCCGGTCAGAACTTGTCCACCAGTGCTGCAACCAGCGTTTCGGCAGGAATTACGACAACTGCTCCGCCTTCGCAACGGGCGGGACTTCCACCCGCTGTGGACCAACGCCTTTTCACGGCGCACCGCCGGATTCGGTTAAGATCATAAAGCTCAACGCCTCTTACTTTTTTGAAGGACTGAGGAACACTCTCGCACTTGGTCAGAAAGAATTTGCCAGCTATAAAACACAGGGACGGAAACTGTTCTCTGAGACCGGCCACGCGTCGAACTTTGGCGTTCAGCTTTTCCGCCTCTCGCTCGAGCGAAAGCTTCACCAGGGTTATGGGTACGGCCCATAGGATCACAACGACTGACTATCTATTCTGGTTTCC